>NZ_CP147717.1:0-1707500 GCF_011516625.5 Bradyrhizobium sp. 2S1
AGAACAGTAGGTACTAGGCAAGACATGAGTTTCTGCTGAGCACTGAGCACGAGCTCAACCTCTCGACCGGCAGTGTCGACGGGCTCGTTTTGATCTTTTGACGCGATGAACTACTTTTTGAAAACCTCAGGCCCGTGTGGGATGAAGCAGTACGATCAGAACTGATTAGCTTGCCGACAAGCCTTATCGTTCCGTGCAAAGGGGGGCTAGAGGTTCGGCGCGAAGTCCGAAAAGCTGCGACCAGATCAGTATCATTTACCGCTCGAAGACGTGAGGTCGCGCAGGGCATCCTGGACGCGGCTCAGGAGAGAGCCGAGGCTGTGATCCAGGGCCGATCGCGGAGCGTGCCGGATCAAGGTTCTCATCGCAATCGCGGCTGCTTGCCTGCCCATTTGCCTCGGGTGGAACGGATCATCGAGCCTGCGAGCACGCTTTGTCCGTGCGGTTGCGGCGCCATGACGAAGATCGGCGAGGATGTCACCAAACGCCTCGACGTGATCCCGGCGCAATGGCGAGTGCTTGGTCACGCCGGCGCTTCGTCAAATTGGCCCGCAACAGCAAGTCGCCGAGGCCGCGGTTCGGCACATCGCACAGCTTTACGCCATCGAAGCCATGGTACGCGCTTCATCGCCGGACATCCGGCTGGCCGCGCGCAAGGAGCACTCGCTGCCATCGTCGCCGCGTTAAAGCCGTGGTTCGAGAAACAACTGTCGATGATCTCAAGTGGTTCGACGCTCGCCGAGCGGTACGCATCCGACGGGCGCCGTCTTGCGTGACGCGTGGTAATTCGCGAAGCGTGCGACCTTAAGTCTAGCTTTAAGGTCATCAGGCGATGCGGGTCGAGGTTTTGGGCGGGCTGGAGCGGCGGCGGCGCTGGTCGCAGGATGACAAGGCGCGGATTGTCGAGGAGACGTTGGCGCCAGGCGCGAAGGTGACAGAGGTTGCGCGTCGCAACGGAGTAGCGGCCGGCCTGGTATTTACCTGGCGTCGACAAGCGCGGACATCAGAGCAGGTTGTACCTTCCTTTGCGCCGGTGCAGATCGTCGCTACAGAAGTGGAGGAAACTCCGAAGCTTTTGCCTGCGGGTGACGGTCGAGTGCGCTCCGTGGCGGCCGCGCGTACTGGATTGATCGAGATCGATCTTGGCAACCGACGACGCATCCGGGTGGATGCACACGTCGATCCGGAGGCGCTGGCGCGGGTCCTCGAGGTGCTTGAGCGCCGATGATCGCCATACCGGGCAATGTACGGGTTTGGCTCGCGACCGGCCATACCGATATGCGCCGAGGCTTCCCTAGCCTTGCGCGTCTGGTTCAGGAGGGTTTGAAACGGAACCCTCACGCTGGCGATCTCTACGTTTTTAGAGGCCGCCGCGGCGACCTGATCAAGATCATCTGGCATGATGGCCAGAGCGCGTGTCTGTTCACGAAGCGGCTGGAGCGCGGCCGCTTTTTGTGGCCGTCGCTGGCGGACGGCGTTGTGACGATCAGCGTTGCGCAACTATCCTATCTCCTGTCCGGAATTGACTGGCGGATGCCGCAGGCGACCTGGCGTCCACAGGCTTCCGGTTAAGCTGTGGCTCTTTGACTCACGGCAGGAATCCAGCGGGATTTTTTGCCGCGAATATGGTTGATTCGCCCTCGTGACGACGCCCACCGATGCGCTTCCCGCCGACCTTGCCGCTGCGCATGCGATGATCATTGCGCCACGCGCAAAATCCACGGCCGCCGCGACGCCCCCTACCGGATAACCTGCCGGTCGAACGTATCATCGAACCCATGCCTTGCGCGTGTGGCAAGTGCGGCAGTGAAGGGCTGCACAAGCTCGGCGAGATGGTATCGAAGACTCTGGAATGCGACACGAACCCGGTCGAGAACGCCATCCGGCCAGTCTGCCTGACCAGAAAAAATGCGCTCTTCGCCGGTCATGAAGTCGGCGCGGAAAACTGGGCGCTGCTCGCGTCGATCGTCGCCACCTGCAAGCTCAACGACGTCAACCCGGCCGCCTACATCGCCGAAACACTCGAGACGATCATCGACGGCCATCCCCATAGCAGCATCGAAGACCTCATGCCGTGGCGATTCCGCAAGACGTCAAGCTTGCACCGACGGGGTCGCGGCTAAGCGCTTACCGTTGATCAAGGGCAACATCTATGTCTGCCCAGGTGGCGCGGAGCTGGCCAGCACAGGCAATATCGATCAAGGTCATATCGCTTACTACAGGGCCAGCAAGAACGATCGCTCCTGTGCTCACTAAAGCCGAAGTGCACGACCGCAACCGTGCGCAAAATTACCCGCGACCTTGACGAAGATGTGCGTGATCGCGTCCGCGCTTTGGCCAATACAGAAGCCTTCGAACAGTCGCGCCGGGAGCGCAAGAAGGTTGAGATGCGATTTGCGCACATGAAACGCGTTCTCAGGCTCGACCGGTTCCGGCTGCGGGGCTTGAGCGGCGTCAGAGACGAAGTCCTGCCCACGGCAACCGCACAAAACCTTAGGAGGCTAGCCAAGCTTCTCTGTCGTGTCCCACCTCCCCGGACAGCGATTCGCCCGGCGTAGGCATCCCCTCGGGCACAACTACCTATACAATACCCCAACAAAAGCAGACCCAACCAACAAACCGCGCAAGAAGTCACAGCGAAGGCTGGCAATCGAGATCAGTCGAGTTTTACAACAGTATCCGGCGGAGATGGGAAGCAATCGCGCACACCAAACACGCTCGATTCGTCCGACGACAAATCGCATTGCTATGACCGAGGCCGCAATGTCGTTGGCCACGTTTTTCCGCCTCTCCCATGGTCAGGGGCGTACCGAACTTCGCGCCACCGTATTGATATTGGCACGTTCCGCGCCTCTGGCCTTGGATGTCAGCTTTGTCTCCAATCGCCGAGTGAGCTGCTCGTTCGGAAGTTCCGAGCCGGGCCAAGAACGACCGACTCGACGACGGTGAATAAGGCATAATACTGCCTCTATCAAACTAAGCCGCGGCATCATCAATGAAATGAGGGTTCCTGGTGCCTCTAAGCTTGGCCGAATGCGCTGGTCCGGGTGTGCGGGCCATTTTCATCAGAGACCCCACCAGATCCAGGAGGTGATCAGTCTCCCAGGTAAGGTACGCTAGTGAACGCGCATCTACACTCGCGCTGCTACAATGCCAGCTGCTACAATGCCAAATGATACTAGGCAACCAAGGGAATGATCGCTATGGCCGAACCTATCATCAAACTGGGCTCGAAAGGTGATGCGGTAAAGAGGGCGCAAAAGGCGTTGATTGAGCGATATTATCTTCCTCTCGGAACAGATGACGGCATCTTCGGACCTGTGACCCGAAAGGCGGTCAGAAGTTATCAAACTGATCGATCCGTAGGGCATGACTGGGCGTTCTCGTTTCCCCTAAAAGTTGACGGCATCGTGGGGCCGGCGACTTGGTTCAGGCTAACGCCAGAGACGGTCAAGAAGGGCTCAAAGGGCAGCGGTGTGAGGCTCCTCCAGGAGATACTCAAACACTATGCGGACCCTCAGCTTGATCCTGGGGCCGTAGACGGCGATTTTGGCCCGCACACTGAGGCTGCGGTGAAGGTATTCCAGGCATCTCACGTTGATTTCGATGGTACCCCGTTGAAGGCTGACGGAATTGTCGGCCCCAAGACGTGGGCCGCCCTCTGGAGTTGATCGAGCGCGTTTTAACTTCGACATGAAGCAAAGGGAGTTCAAAAGCGTCACAACGACCAGCGCGCGCGAACAGCGTTAGGATCAAAGAGCCCCTTTTGGGATGAGGGTAAGGTCCTCGGGCCCCGCCCTCGCCCCGATAAAAAGCTGAACGTCCATGACCAACGAAGTGTCGGCGTAGCTTGCTGAGATCCTGGGTAGCTTAGTCAATTCTAATCCAACTGCGGCTCCGAAACGGTTTCACACGCGCCCGCTACGCGGTTCGTGCCCACCAAGTCGCCCGAGCAACAGAGTTGCAGTATCCGCGTCTTGTTGCGGGGGTAGATGAAATGTATTCCTCCGCTAAGGGCCGCCTTGTTTGATGGGCGCGAGCGCTGCAGGTCCTAGGGGTAATCCTAGGAGAAGCGCTATGACGATTTCGAGGGCGGAGGTGATCACAACGGTCGAGCGGCGGCGCCGGTGGTCGCAGGATGAGAAGGAACGGCTCGTCGCAGCGTCGCTCGAGCCCGGCGCCAATGTTTCCGAGGTGGCTCGCGTGGCCGGGCTTCATGTGAGCCAGCTGTTCAGGTGGCGTAAGGAGCTTTGCAGGCACGGCGAAGCGAGCATAGCGCCGTTTGTTCCGGTCGAGATTGGGCCGTCTGCGCTACCGCGGGAGGTGGCCGAAGCGGCGTTGACGCCAACGGCGCGTCGACGCAAGAGCCAGGGCATCATCGATGATTGATCTTGGTAGCGGGCACCGCATCCGGGTCGATGGCGACGTTGATGGAGATGCGCTACGTCGCGTTCTCGATGCTTTGGTCCGCCGATGATCCCGGTTCCGACGGGCGCGCGAGTGTGGCTCGCGACAGGCTACACGGACATGCGCCGAGGCTTTCCGTCGTTGGCGCTCCAAGTGCAGGAGGTGCTGCACAAAGACCCGCTCAGCGGTCATTTGTTTGTCTTCCGCGGTCGCCGCAGCGATCTTGTGAAGCTGATCTGGCACGACGGCCAAGGAGCATGCCTTTTTACCAAAAGACTCGAGCGAGGAAGGTTCATCTGGCCATCGGTTGGCGGTGAAACGGTAACGATCTCGCCGGCGCAGTTGAGTTATCTGTTGTCCGGAATCGATTGGCGCACCCCGCAAGAAACCCAGCGTCCGACGCGGGTCGGATAACCGTTTTGGGTTTGAATCTGCTGCTCGATCTGATTCAATGGCTTCATGAGCTCGAAGCCAGACGATCTTCCTGCGGATCTTGCGAGCGCCTACATGGCGCTGCTGGCCGAGCGCAAGGCGTTGCAAGTTGAGCGCGATATCGCAGTCGCGGATGCCGCCAGCGCGCGGGCGGAGCTGTCGGACAACGAAGCGTTGATCGCACATCTCGAACTGCGGATCGAGAAGCTCAAACGCGAACTGTACGGGCCGCGGTCCGAGCGCACGGCGCGGCTGATCGAGCAATTGGAATTGGAGCTCGAAGAACTCATCACCATGGCGAGTGAGGATGAGCTCGCCGCGCGTGCCGCGGCTGCAAAGGTACAGAACGTTCGGGCCTTCACGCGCAAGCGGCCGGTGCGCAAGCCTTGGCCGGACGACATCGAACGCGAGCGGGTCGTCATTGAGGCGCCAACGAGCTGCGCCTGCTGCGGCGGATCGCGCCTGGCGAAGCTGGGCGAGGATGTGACCGAGACGTTGGAGGAGATCCCGCGCCGGTTCAAGCTGATCGAGACGGTGCGGGAAAAGTTCACCTGCCGCGATTGTGAGAAGATCAGCCAGCCGCCCGCGCCGTTCCATGCCACACCGCGTGGCTTCATCGGTCCGCAACTGCTGGCGACAATCCTGTTCGACAAGTTCGGCATGCATATCCCGCTCAACCGTCAGAGCGTGCGCTTTAAGGCCGAGAGGATCGATCTGCCGCTGTCGACGCTGGCCGACCAGGTCGGCCACGGAACCTTCGCCGTTATGCCGCTGTTCCAGCTGATCGAGCACCATGTGCTCGCGGCCGAGCGCCTACATGGCGACGACACCACCATCCGCATCCTGGCGAAGGGCAAGTGCACGACTGGGCGGATCTGGACGTATGTGCGGGATGACCAGCCGTTCGCCGGGCCTGCGCCGCCGGCGGCGGTCTATTACGCCTCGAGCGACCGACGGGGCGAACATCCCCAGAAGCATCTGGCCGCCTTCGCCGGTATCTTGCAGGCGGATTGCTATAGCGGCTTCGAGCCGTTGTTCGATCCGAAAAGAAAAGCGATGCCGATCACGCCCGCATTTTGCCTGGCCCATGCGCGGCGGGGATTCTTCGAGCTGGCCGACATCGAGAAAACGGCCAGGGAAGGCCGCAAGGGCAAACCGGTCTCCCCGATCGCGCTGGAGGCGGTCAGGCGTCTTGACGCTCTGTTCGAGATCGAGCGCGCCATCAACGGCCGCAATGCCGACGAGCGGCGTGCCGTACGCCAGGAGAGGAGCAAGCCGCTTCTCGATGACTTGCACGACTGGCTGCTCCGCGAGCGAGAAGCCCTGTCGCGCTCCTCCGAGGTCCTGAAGCCCATGAACTACATGCTCAGGCGCTGGGACGACTTCTCCCGCTTCCTCGATGATGGCAGGATCTGCCTCAGCAATAATGCCGCTGAAAGAGCGTTGCGCGGCATCGCGTTGGGCAGGCGCAACTGGACCTTCGCCGGCAGCCTGCGCGGCGCCGACCGCGCTGCCATCATGCTGACGATGATCACGACCTGCCGCCTGAACAACGTCGATCCCAAAGCCTGGCTCGCCGACGTCCTCGCCCGGATCGCCGATCTTCCCACTTCGCGTCTGCGCGAACTGCTGCCCTGGGAATGGAAGCTCCTGCGGCAAGCCAACAACCCCACCGATCAGCAGGCCGCCTGACCTTCACCCAACGCTATCTTACAGATCGCCACGCCCACGCGCATGCGTCAATCAGGCGGCCTTCGTCGTATGCGTGTCAATCGGCCTGCAAATTTGACCCCTCATCGGCGTCCAATTTTGACCCCTTCGTGCGGCGGGCTTTGCTGGTAGCGCTCGTCTCGTCGGAGCTGGCCGGGATAGCGGAGGCGAGACGAGCGCGGGTGGCGTGATCGTCGTCTCGGCTCTTGAACCGCCAGCTATCGTTGCCGGTCTCGACAATGTCGCAGTGATGGGTCAATCGGTCGAGCAGCGCTGTGGTCATTTTGGCGTCGCCGAACACGCTCGGCCATTCGCCGAAGGCGAGATTGGTCGTCACGATGACGGAGGCGCGCTCATAGAGCCGGCTGACGAGGTGGAAGAGGAGCTGGCCACCGGACTGGGCGAAGGGCAAATAGCCGAGTTCATCCAGCACGATGAAGTCCATCCGGGTCAGATGCTCGGCGAGCCGTCCTTGCCGTCCGTTGCGGGTCTCGGTCTCGAGGCGATTGACGAGGTCGACTACGTTGAAGAAGCGGCCGCGGGCACCGGATCGGATGCAGCTTCTGGCGATGGCAATGGCCAGGTGGGTCTTGCCTGTGCCGGTGCCGCCAACCAGCACGACATTGCGTTGCTGGGCGATGAAGCCGCCGCTGGCGAGATCATTGACGAGAGTCTGATTGATCGGCGTGCCGTCGAACTGGAAGTCGGCGATGTCCTTGGCAAGCGGCAGCTTGGCAATGGTCAGCTGGTATTTGATCGAGCGGGCCTGCTTCTCGTTGATCTCGGCGTTAAGCAGGTCGCCGACAATGCGCTGAGGTTCGTGCTGGCGCTTGACGGCAGTTGCCATGATCTCGTCGAAGGCAGCCTTCATGCCGTAGAGCTTGAGCTCGCCCATGAGGTCGAAGATTTGGGTTCGTTCCATCAGATGGTCCTCCGGAGGTTGTCGTAGCGGGCACAATCGGCGATCGGTGCATGACGGAGCGTCAGTGCGGCCGGCGTCATGATGTTGGCCGGTGGGGCGGGTTCACGTTGACGGGCCAGGATGTTGAGCACGACATCGGCGGAATGGACGCCATGACCGAGCGCTTCGGCACAGGCCGCTTCCACCGCGGACAGACCGTCAGTCAGCACCGCGGTGAGGATGTCGACCATCTGCCGATTGCCATCGTCGGTGCTGGCAAGCTTGCGCCGGATCCGCTCGATCGCGGCCGGCAGCACCCAGTCTTTGAAGGGAGCGCCGTTGCGCAAGGCACCGGGTTTGCGAGCCAGCACCGGCACATAGTGCCAGGGATCATAGGTCGTCTCGCCGCGGCCAAAGGATCGCGGGTGCTCGGCAACGATGCGTCCATCCTGACGGATCACGATGCGGTCGGCATAAGCCTGGACTTCGACCGGCCGTCCGACTGCGCTGGCTGCGACCGAGTACTTGTTGTTGTCGAAGCGCACCAGGCAGGTCTTCGAGACCGATGCCGTCACCGCATGGAAGCCGTCGAAGCGGCCGGCATAGGGAACGAGCTTGGGACGCTCGGCTTCGAACACTTCCCAGATCGTCTGATCGACCAGCTCCGGGTGGCGATGAGCCTTGGCGTAGGCGATGCATTTGTCGAGCAGCCAGGCGTTTAACTCGTCGAGGTTTTTGAACCGCAGCCGCGGCGTGAAGAAGCGCTCCCGGACCAGCCCGACCTGGTTCTCGACCTGCCCCTTCTCCCAGCCCGACGCCGGCGTGCAGGCGACCGGATCGACCAGATAGTGGCTGCACATCTGCAGGAAGCGGCGATTGTAGAGACGCCCTTTACCGACGAAGATCGTCTCTACGGCGGTCTTCATGTTGTCGTAGATGCCGCGGGTGCAGGTGCCTTTGAACAGAGCGAACGCCCGGTCGTGGGCGTCGAACACCATCTCCTGCGTCTCCCGCGGATAGGCCCGCACGAACAGCATGCGGCTGTGACAGAGCCGGACATGGGCGGCCTTCACCATCACCGTGGTCCCGCTCAGCAAGACCACCTCGTGGCTCCAGTCGAACTGGTAGGCTTCGCCTGGGGCAAAGCTCAGCGGGACATAAGCCGCCGCGGTCGATTGCCCGCGTTCTTTGCTCCACCGCCTGGCGTAACGCCGCACGGCATCGTAACCGCCGTCGTAGCCGCGGCCGCGCAGCTCTTCGAAGATCCGGATCAACGTCAGCTGTTCACGAGCCGATTTGGCCGCGTTCGCCGCCAGCAATCCGTCAAGCTCTACTGCCCATCGTCCCAGCTTTGGCCGCGGCTGCACCTGCCGCTCGTACTCGAAGGAGGTCTCTCCCGACCTCAGCACCTTCCGGACCGTGTTCCGCGACACCTTCAGGTCACGGGCGATCTCCTTGATCGTCTTGCCCTTGATGAAGTGCTCGCGCCGGATCCGGGCAATTGTCTCCACGATCAGCATCCCCCACCACCTGCTTCGTTCCAAAGCAGGCAGCGCAACAGATCAATCTGTAGGGGGTCAATTTTGGACGCCGATCCCCCGGCTTAGGGGGTCAATATTGCAGGCCGAATGACAGTATGCGTACGATGAAATGCGCAATCAGGGGCGCTCAGCGCCTGATTTTCGTGGTCGGCCCACCGCGAGCGGCGATCGCCTGTTCATGTCCATCGCCTGTTCATGTCCCCGGGGTGCGCCAATCAGGCGTAAAACTCTAAGTACCTGGCCCCAAAGTCGGGATCCATGTCAGATGCCCAATGCGGCACCTGCACCAGAGATTTAGTTGCGGCTGTTCTACGCCAGCGCTTGGCCGGCCGTCCAATCCATGACGGCCGGCACAAGCCTTAACTATAGATGAACTGGTTTCTCTCAGGGGGCCTGGCCAGCCCTGCCCCCTGAGGTATGCTAGCGCTCCATCTCGCCCATAAGGATTTCATCTGGAGCGTATCGTGGATTGGAAATGAGAGTCCGCATTTCCGCATTCTTGTCCTCGTCCGTAAACCGGAATCCCTTCTTGTAGAAAAATTCTGAAGCTCCCTCATCTTGAGAGAGAAGGGATAGCGTGGAAAGGCCCGCGGACTCCCTAATGTGATCGGCGACTGCGATCATAGCCGTCCCGACCCCCTTGTACCTCGACCGGCCGACATTCTCTATGGTGAGAATTCGCAAATTGTCGCGCCCCGGCGCCACGGTCATACTTCCCACCTTATTGCGTTCATTGGCATCAGAAAACAAAGAAACGCTTTGGGCGTTGCCAATATTGCTACTTACTCTGTGTAGCCTGACTGACTCACCTGTCCTCTTGTCAACAGCGAAAGAGGCTGGCCCTTCAGCAGCTAAAGCGGCCGTAAAAGCAGTTGTATCTGCGCCAGAAGTGCCGGCCAACGCATCGCGCTGCTGGTCCACACTTTGCCCGTAGGCATTGTTGTAATTGGTTCTCATCGCAACGAGTTGTTATGTAGACAAGCTGACAAAAAGCTGACAAAGCCGACATTTCTTGCCAATGTGCCGGCGTCGCCTGACACGCTCGCTTTGCGTCGTCCAAAGCAGTACTCAGCGCTCTAGCGTGACCTGATCTCGAGCGCTGGCTGACGAACAAGCCACGCCTGGCCTGCCTTGTCGAACATTCGGCGCCGGCCGACCTTGATCTGCTGCGCGAATGCGGCATAGGCCGCAATGTCTCCGAACCGGACCGGCATGAACGTAAATCTCACAGAGGCGCGATTGCCGAACCGCGCCGCGACGAGCAGCGCAGTATCTTGGTAGACCTTCGGCTCGACCTTCATTTTCATCCGGCTGATCTCGATCTTGCGCGCGTAAGGGACCGGGTTGGAGATATTGACCTGGTCGCCGCGACGGAATGCCGAAACGTCGCTGACGACATGACCATTTAGCCCGTCTTATTCGTCAGAGTGCGCCTGAGAGGCTGGCGAGCGTGGTGTAAAGCGCTGATGCGGCGTAGGATTCGGTTGCGAAGCCAACCCCATCACCTCAACCGCGAACGCCACGCCCGCCATGACCGACGATACGATTCTGCCCTTCTCGTTTCCAGCCGTTCACGCCAAGAAAGTCACAGCTGCCTTCGATGGCGGTCGGCTGACCTCGAACGGGGGCGTGATGCTTCTGGCGATGGCCGAGCGGCGTCTCGGCTTGGCCGACAATTTGGCCCGGGTGTTCCCGGATCGGCGCGATCCGACGCGGGTCGTGCACAGCCTTGTCGATATGTTCCGCGCGCGCATGTTCGCGATCTGCTGCGGCTACGAGGACGCCGACGACCTCGATCATCTGCGGTCCGATCCCGCATTCAAGCTGGCCTGCGGACGGCTGCCGGACACGGGTCGCGATCTGTGTTCCCAACCGACGCTGTCGCGGCTGGAGAATGCTCCGCGCCTGCGCGACGTGATCCGACTGACCTACACTTTGGTCGACGCATGGATGGATAGCTACCCGCGCGAGCCGGCATCCGTCACGCTCGACATCGATGATACCTGCGATGTCGTCCACGGCCATCAGCAGCTCTCGCTGTTCAACGCTCATTATGACGAACGCTGCTTCCTGCCGATCCACGTCTACGACACGGAGAAGAGCCGGCCCGTGGCGGTCGTGCTGCGGCCCGGCAAGACGCCGGGCGGCGTCGAGGTGCGTGCCCACCTGCGCCGCCTGATCCGGCATATCCGGACGCGGTGGCACAACACGCGAATTACGTTCCGTGGCGACGGGCACTATGCCCGGCCGGAGGCCATGGCGTGGTGCGAGACCAACGGCATCGACTACATCTTCGGTCTGTCCGGCACCAAGCCGCTCGCCAGAAAACTCGACGAGGCCGCCGACGACATCCGCACGCGACGCGCCATCGAGAACCTGCCGGTTCTGCGTGGCTATACCGAGACGCGCCACAAGGCCAAGTCCTGGGATCGCGAACGGCGTACCGTCGCCCGTATTGAGGCGACGATGCTCGGCCTCGACATCCGTTTCGTCGTCACCAGCCTCGATGTCGGCTCGGCCGAGTGGATCTACGACAGCCTGTATTGCGCGCGCGGCCAAGCCGAGAATCTGATCAAGCTGCATAAGACACAGCTCGCCTCCGATCGCACCAGCTGCCGTTCGGCGCTCGCCAATCAAGTCCGCCTCGTTCTCCACACCGCCGCTTATTGGCTGATGCTGACCGTGCGCGACGCGATTCCCAAAGCCCGGGAATTGGCCACAGCCGAGTTCGCGACGCTGCGTCTTCGTCTCTTGAAACTCGCTGCCCGTGTGGTCGAGACCACGAGCCGCATTCGCCTTGCGTTTGCCGCGGCATGTCCCGAAGCCGACCTGATCCGCGGCTTGCCAGGCGCGCTGCTGCCGCTCGGTCCTTGACCGGCGGGGCGTCCGCCCCCCGTTCGCCCAACCTACACCTCAAGCGCGTTGCAAAGTACGGGTCGGTCAGGCGGTGAAAAGCCGAAGGCAATCCCGCGCGCCTCGTCAGAGCAGATGTGCGGCCACATCAAGCGGACTAAAAAACGCACTCTCACGAATAGGACGGGTTAGAAAAACCGTGTGGCTATCCCGGTAGAGAGTATTCCTCCGCTAAGGGCCGCCTTGTTTGATGGGCGCGAGCGCTGCAGGTCTAGGGGTAATCCTAGGAGAAGCGCTATGACGATTTCGAGGGCGGAGGTGATCACAACGGTCGAGCGGCGGCGCCGGTGGTCGCAGGATGAGAAGGAACGGCTCGTCGCAGCGTCGCTCGAGCCCGGCGCCAATGTTTCCGAGGTGGCTCGCGTGGCCGGGCTTCATGTGAGCCAGCTGTTCAGGTGGCGTAAGGAGCTTTGCAGGCACGGCGAAGCGAGCATAGCGCCGTTTGTTCCGGTCGAGATTGGGCCGTCTGCGCTACCGCGGGAGGTGGCCGAAGCGGCGTTGACGCCAACGGCGCGTCGACGCAAGAGCCAGGGCATCATCGAGATTGATCTTGGTAGCGGGCACCGCATCCGGGTCGATGGCGACGTTGATGGAGATGCGCTACGTCGCGTTCTCGATGCTTTGGTCCGCCGATGATCCCGGTTCCGACGGGCGCGCGAGTGTGGCTCGCGACAGGCTACACGGACATGCGCCGAGGCTTTCCGTCGTTGGCGCTCCAAGTGCAGGAGGTGCTGCACAAAGACCCGCTCAGCGGTCATTTGTTTGTCTTCCGCGGTCGCCGCAGCGATCTTGTGAAGCTGATCTGGCACGACGGCCAAGGAGCATGCCTTTTTACCAAAAGACTCGAGCGAGGAAGGTTCATCTGGCCATCGGTTGGCGGTGAAACGGTAACGATCTCGCCGGCGCAGTTGAGTTATCTGTTGTCCGGAATCGATTGGCGCACCCCGCAAGAAACCCAGCGTCCGACGCGGGTCGGATAACCGTTTTGGGTTTGAATCTGCTGCTCGATCTGATTCAATGGCTTCATGAGCTCGAAGCCAGACGATCTTCCTGCGGATCTTGCGAGCGCCTACATGGCGCTGCTGGCCGAGCGCAAGGCGTTGCAAGTTGAGCGCGATATCGCAGTCGCGGATGCCGCCAGCGCGCGGGCGGAGCTGTCGGACAACGAAGCGTTGATCGCACATCTCGAACTGCGGATCGAGAAGCTCAAACGCGAACTGTACGGGCCGCGGTCCGAGCGCACGGCGCGGCTGATCGAGCAATTGGAATTGGAGCTCGAAGAACTCATCACCATGGCGAGTGAGGATGAGCTCGCCGCGCGTGCCGCGGCTGCAAAGGTACAGAACGTTCGGGCCTTCACGCGCAAGCGGCCGGTGCGCAAGCCTTGGCCGGACGACATCGAACGCGAGCGGGTCGTCATTGAGGCGCCAACGAGCTGCGCCTGCTGCGGCGGATCGCGCCTGGCGAAGCTGGGCGAGGATGTGACCGAGACGTTGGAGGAGATCCCGCGCCGGTTCAAGCTGATCGAGACGGTGCGGGAAAAGTTCACCTGCCGCGATTGTGAGAAGATCAGCCAGCCGCCCGCGCCGTTCCATGCCACACCGCGTGGCTTCATCGGTCCGCAACTGCTGGCGACAATCCTGTTCGACAAGTTCGGCATGCATATCCCGCTCAACCGTCAGAGCGTGCGCTTTAAGGCCGAGAGGATCGATCTGCCGCTGTCGACGCTGGCCGACCAGGTCGGCCACGGAACCTTCGCCGTTATGCCGCTGTTCCAGCTGATCGAGCACCATGTGCTCGCGGCCGAGCGCCTACATGGCGACGACACCACCATCCGCATCCTGGCGAAGGGCAAGTGCACGACTGGGCGGATCTGGACGTATGTGCGGGATGACCAGCCGTTCGCCGGGCCTGCGCCGCCGGCGGCGGTCTATTACGCCTCGAGCGACCGACGGGGCGAACATCCCCAGAAGCATCTGGCCGCCTTCGCCGGTATCTTGCAGGCGGATTGCTATAGCGGCTTCGAGCCGTTGTTCGATCCGAAAAGAAAAGCGATGCCGATCACGCCCGCATTTTGCCTGGCCCATGCGCGGCGGGGATTCTTCGAGCTGGCCGACATCGAGAAAACGGCCAGGGAAGGCCGCAAGGGCAAACCGGTCTCCCCGATCGCGCTGGAGGCGGTCAGGCGTCTTGACGCTCTGTTCGAGATCGAGCGCGCCATCAACGGCCGCAATGCCGACGAGCGGCGTGCCGTACGCCAGGAGAGGAGCAAGCCGCTTCTCGATGACTTGCACGACTGGCTGCTCCGCGAGCGAGAAGCCCTGTCGCGCTCCTCCGAGGTCCTGAAGCCCATGAACTACATGCTCAGGCGCTGGGACGACTTCTCCCGCTTCCTCGATGATGGCAGGATCTGCCTCAGCAATAATGCCGCTGAAAGAGCGTTGCGCGGCATCGCGTTGGGCAGGCGCAACTGGACCTTCGCCGGCAGCCTGCGCGGCGCCGACCGCGCTGCCATCATGCTGACGATGATCACGACCTGCCGCCTGAACAACGTCGATCCCAAAGCCTGGCTCGCCGACGTCCTCGCCCGGATCGCCGATCTTCCCACTTCGCGTCTGCGCGAACTGCTGCCCTGGGAATGGAAGCTCCTGCGGCAAGCCAACAACCCCACCGATCAGCAGGCCGCCTGACCTTCACCCAACGCTATCTTACAGATCGCCACGCCCACGCGCATGCGTCAATCAGGCGGCCTTCGTCGTATGCGTACGGTAGAGACCGGGATGCGGATCTCCGACCGAGCCCGACCGGCGATCGCTCTCGCAACGTCTCGAGCGCGAAATCGACGATGTCCTGCATCGCCAGATAGCGGAAAACGATGCGCATCAGCCATCGACCGAGACGATCTCATCATTCGGCCCGGTCACGATCTCCTCGACCTCTGTCGGAATCCAATCGTTGAGCGCGTGGTCCGCCTGCTCTTGCTCGATCCGGTCGAGCATCTTTTTGCGCGCCTTCATCAGCGCGCGCTCTTTTGCTTCCTGGAACGCCTTCCGCGCGTTGAGGCCGGCCAGGTCGCCCGTGATGACGAAACGGGCCTCCTCACTGGTCGAGATCCCATTGCGCGCGGCGTCGAGCTTGCGCTCATAATCAGCCCCGTCGAACACCTTGCCCATTAGCCGCGGACCTGCAGCTCGAATGCGATGATCTGCCCCCGGATTCGCCTGGTCGCGTCGTCGACGCCCATGATGTTGACCTCGGCGCCGGCGATCGCGGCCGACGCCGGCGCGCATTTCCTCCTGGTGACGATCGAGCGCGGCCTCGAATTCGGCCGGCGGCATCGCGGCCAGGCGCGGCGCCTTCGATGACAGTTTGCGGTCGATCGCGTTTATCTGCGCCACGCTCGGGGACCGCATCAGGGATCAGCGTTTTGAACGGTAGAGCTGCTAAGCCCGTTCCCTGGCATCAAATCGCGATCCGTCAGCGGCAGCATGGTCGACAAGGCAACCTTGCCGGCCGGCACCGGCGCCGAGGGATCATTCAACAGGATGACGTGCCGGTCGCCCTGGCGGATCTCCCCGACGATCTCCGCCGGCTGATAGCCCTTGACCTTCGCCAGGACAGCCGCCTCTTTCGCGACGGCCCGCGCGCAGCTTCTTTTCCTCGGCCGAGATCTGCTTGTCGAGCTCGGCGACCTCGGCCTCGAGCGCGTCGACCTTGGTCTCGAGCTCGCCGATCTGCGCGGTCTCGGCCTCGGTCGGATTGGCGTTGCCCTGCAGCGCGTTGAGCTGCTCGAGCGCGGTTTTGCCGTCCTTTGCCTTGTTGGCGCGGGCCTGGCGCAGCTGCTTGATGGTTTCGAGCTGGGTCGTCTCGCCGAGATCCGCAGCATTCCTGACGTCGACAATCTGCTCGAGTTCGGAGAGCTGCGATCGTGGCTCAACGCGACCGAGATGCAGCTGCTGCGCGACATTGTCAAAATCGAGAACATGCTGCCGTCACGGCGCCGATGGGCACTTACTTGATAATTTGCATCTCCCGCGCAGCCGCGGAATCAATCGGGCATGCCCTGGCGCCGAAACCCGCATATTTCCTCCGCTACTGGTCCGGCCCCGTCGATCGAAACGCCGGCTTCAAGACGGTGCTGGTCTTCTGCGTCGGCAGCAAGAACGGTTCCTCGCCGTTATGGATATTGCAACGGAAGCCCGGTCATGGACCGCGAGAATCCGTCGAGCATTTTGATCTCCTCCGGGTCTATGTTGCCATCCGCCTCCATCACTTTTGCGCATGCCGATAGCGTGGCGACCATGTGACCTGAATTGCCTCGTGCGAGATGTTCGACTGCGCGATCTATCGATTCTGTGGTCGGCCGAAGCCGGCGAATGTAGAGACGCAAACGATCCTCATCCTTTCCGTTCAACTCAAACTGCGAACGAGCACAGCACGTCCCCATAAAATCAAGTATAACTCCGACCTCATCTGGAATGAGTTCTCCGTCAGCCAAACCAACGGCGGTTAAGAGCAACCCGCCGCTTTCGCGGCACATGGCCCTCAATCGAGTCCACTTCATCTTAAATTCGTTGGCCGCTTCAATCTCCGCGTCAGATGGCGGCCAGATCACGCCAAACGTTTCGCTAAGGAATTTGCTGGTTGGCTCGATCACAACTCCATCAAAATCCGCGACAGCATCGATGCGATCAACTCGGAAGTAGCGCGTTGCTTTGCGAAGATGACACCTTGCGACCAGGACTGGCACTCCAAAATCCGTGTGACGGATACTCCAAACGCGAATCGCGCGAACGCTAAGGTTTCCGCCTACATCTCGATAGTGCAGTACGAAGGATTGCCCTTCTGCATGCTCGATTGTGCCGGGCACCTTCTGAGGCGTGACGTGAACTTCGTCACTATGGTCCGCGTAAGGAACCACTAGCCCGTCCTATTCGTGAGAGTGCGTTTTTTAGTCCGATTGATGTGGCCGCACATCTGCTCTGACGAGGCGCGCGGGATTGCCTTCGGCTTTTCACCGCCTGACCGACCCGTACTTTGCAACGCGCTTGAGGTGTAGGTTGGGCGAACGGGGGGCGGACGCCCCGCCGGTCAAGGACCGAGAGGCAGCAGCGCGCCTGGCAAGCCGCGGATCAGGTCGGCTTCGGGACATGCCGCGGCAAACGCAAGGCGAATGCGGCTCGTGGTCTCGACGACACGGGCAGCGAGTTTCAAGAGACGAAGACGCAGCGTCGCGAACTCGGCTGTGGCCAATTCCCGGGCTTTGGGAATCGCGTCGCGCACGGTCAGCATCAGCCAATAAGCGGCGGTGTGGAGAACGAGGCGGACTTGATTGGCGAGCGCCGAACGGCAGCTGGTGCGATCGGAGGCGAGCTGTGTCTTATGCAGCTTGATCAGATTCTCGGCTTGGCCGCGCGCGCAATACAGGCTGTCGTAGATCCACTCGGCCGAGCCGACATCGAGGCTGGTGACGACGAAACGGATGTCGAGGCCGAGCATCGTCGCCTCAATACGGGCGACGGTACGCCGTTCGCGATCCCAGGACTTGGCCTTGTGGCGCGTCTCGGTATAGCCACGCAGAACCGGCAGGTTCTCGATGGCGCGTCGCGTGCGGATGTCGTCGGCGGCCTCGTCGAGTTTTCTGGCGAGCGGCTTGGTGCCGGACAGACCGAAGATGTAGTCGATGCCGTTGGTCTCGCACCACGCCATTGCCTCCGGCCGGGCATAGTGCCCGTCGCCACGGAACGTAATTCGCGTGTTGTGCCACCGCGTCCGGATATGCCGTATCAGGCGGCGCAGATGGGCACGCACCTCGACGCCGCCCGGCGTCTTGCCGGGCCGCAACACGACCGCCACGGGCCGGCTCTTCTCCGTGTCGTAGACGTGGATCGGCAGGAAGCAGCGTTCGTCATAATGAGCGTTGAACAGCGAGAGCTGCTGATGGCCGTGGACGACATCGCAGGTATCATCGATGTCAAGCGTGACGGATGCCGGCTCGCGCGGGTAGCTATCCATCCATGCGTCGACCAAAGTGTAGGTCAGTCGGATCACGTCGCGCAGGCGCGGAGCATTCTCCAGCCGCGACAGCGTCGGTTGGGAACACAGATCGCGACCCGTGTCCGGCAGCCGTCCGCAGGCCAGCTTGAATGCGGGATCGGACCGCAGATGATCGAGGTCGTCGGCGTCCTCGTAGCCGCAGCAGATCGCGAACATGCGCGCGCGGAACATATCGACAAGGCTGTGCACGACCCGCGTCGGATCGCGCCGATCCGGGAACACCCGGGCCAAATTGTCGGCCAAGCCGAGACGCCGCTCGGCCATCGCCAGAAGCATCACGCCCCCGTTCGAGGTCAGCCGACCGCCATCGAAGGCAGCTGTGACTTTCTTGGCGTGAACGGCTGGAAACGAGAAGGGCAGAATCGTATCATCGGTCATGGCGTCCTGGCGTTCGCGGTTGAGGTGATGGGGTTGGCTTTGCAACCGAATCCTACGCCGCATCAGCGCTTTACACCACGCTCGCCAGCCTCTCAGGCGCACTCTGACGAATAAGACGGGCTAGAGCGGGATGGGTCTAGCTTGAATCGATTTGGGATTCCCAAATCGGAAGGCTTCTGATTCAACATGCTGGCTGGGAAGGAGGCCAGCATGGATGGGACGAGCCTATTCGGACGACCTTCGTGAGCGGGTAGTGAGAGCTGTCATCAAAGGTGGCCTGTCGCGGCATCAGGCAGCGGCTCAATTTGGGGTGGGCATCAGCACGGCGATCAACTGGGTACAGCGCTTCCACGAGACCGGTAGCGTCAAGCCAGACCAGATCGGGGGCTATCGGCCAAAGAAGATTGCGGGGCCGCACCGCGAATGGCTGATGCAACGGTGCCGAAACGATTTTACCGTGCGCGGGCTGGTGGCCGAACTCGCTGAGCGTGGCCTGAAGGTCGATTACCGCACGATGTGGGAGTTCGTCCACGCCGAGAAGCTCAGTTACAAAAAAAGACGATGATTGCCGCCGAGCAGGATCGTCCCGATGTCACCCGTCGGCGGGCGCAGTGGACCAAGTATCGGGATCGGATCGCCACACATGGATAGCCCCTTTTAAATGGCGTGAGCCGTCGCGTCGGTTGTCATCCCGCCCCCGCGCGATAGAGCCCTGCTTGTCCCTCTGACTTGAAGGATGGAGGGGCATGTGCCTGGTGTCTACCGCGATCCGGTCAGCCGGCTGCCCCCCTAGAGTAGGTAGGAGCCCGATCCAATGTTGATGCTGTACCGTCAAACGTCGTTAGCCTTTCGGGCTGGACTCCGTGGAGCATCAGGATCTGACGATGTCTATGAGACTGCCAACTTGCGCGCCGAAGTTAAGAAGCGCATTGCCCAGATCGAAAGTATGACGCTAGTCCAGATTCAATGGTTCATGATGGATTGTATGTCCGAGCGGTCTGCTGGCAGGATGAAGGCATGTGAGGGCAATGCTCGCCACGCGCTGAACAAACGGGTCAGCATTCTCGGACGAGACCTTGTCGCGACGCGGGAGAGCTAAGCGCAGTGAGAAGGCCGCGATCCCGAAGCCGGGTCGCCAAGCTTGTACGCCTAAAGAAAGAACTCGCGGCATGAAGTTTGGACACAACACAGGAGCGGTACCCGCTCGCGTCAAGGACAAGAGGAGCGTGGCATGTTCGAACGATCACACTTTCGGTCTTATTCAACCTCGGCCCGCATTTGTATTGGCCTTGCGGTCTTAAGCGCCGTCCTGCTGGTCGGGATAATAATGCACTACGTCGCGCCGTAAGGCCGCTCCCCAGTATTGGGGCATCCTCGCTTGGTTGATTGGGGATTTGCTGGATGCCGTTCTGCCGCTGGAGACGAATAGGAGTGAGCCATGACTAGCCGCATTGCGTATTCAAGCAGTCGGTGGTTCAGGATGGCAAGAACTTGGAAGAAACAGCCATTGCAAACGTCAGACGCGACAAAAGCGCTTATGAGGTCACTGAGCAGGGCAAGACGGTCAAGGTGATCGTCGAAGAACACGATGGTCGCCAGTACCTCAAGACCGAGAACGATCGTTTTCTTCCCGACAGTCTTCTGAGTCTTCAGGATTGCTCGTGACCGGCGTGTCGTAATGTGACTTGAAGTCGTGGTCACACGGGGGCGGCGGTCCGGACCGTTGGCAAGCCTTGAAGTGAGTCACAGAACCGACATCGGTCGCGCTGTATACGTTTGCCACTGCAATCTTTTGCCGCGCTCATGAAGCCGCGCGCACGACGCCAGCGAAGGCGCTGGGCGTGGCGGACAAAGGCGTGGACATTGCGCAGCTTGTGGACGTTGCTCTCGCTGTGGCGCCTGCGCGGCTCACCGCACCGACACCGCCCCGGATCGGCGCTGGAAGTTCAGGGTAATTGACGGCGGAAAGAGCCAAGGTTGTGTCGGGGCCGGTTGACTCGGAACAGGCGAATCATCCAACATTCCCGATGGTGTGCAGATTCGCGCACCTACGGAAATACCGGGGTCTGGACACCCCGGCTTCCGTGATCCGCAACCAGCTTTCGGGGACTCGCTGCGGAAGTTGTTCACAAGCGGCACGTTGCCGACCACAAGACTCTCCTGTCAAGAGTCCCTGAGGCCTTTTCTAAGAAAGGCCTTCAAATATGAAGACTAATAGTGGCGGAGACTTCGCCGCCGTCATCCCCAGCTGCACCACCCCCAAGCGACGCCGCCGTCCCCGCAGAGAAGCAGTAATCAGCATTGTTCGGCCGACCTGTCGAGATCAGGCTGTCGGCTTTAGGTCTTCCGCCTTGGAAGGCCTACGACCATACGTGAAAGAAATGAAGATAACTGACCTTCGAGAGCTCGAAGAAATGGCAGTGAAGCTAGAAGCCGCTCGCAAGCTTCCGCATGCGGCTCGGTCGTGACGATCTCCTGCGAGACGCTGATTTGGCGGTGTAACTTCCAGAGGAGAAGTTACACCAATGGCATCTCGCGAATTTTCGTGCACAGTTAATCGCCTGCCTCCCAAGCAAATCGTTCAAGGTGAAGAAGTAGATTGGATACGATCAGGACCGCGACAGGATGGCTGCAATTGCCGCACTGGCTCATTCTCGTAGGGGCCGTGCTGGTAGTCGTCGGCCTCATTGGCCTTGTGATCAGCCGCCGACACCAGGCGAAGGGCCAGGACGAACCGGCCACGGAGCCGCGTCTCGAGCCCCCCCCCCAGTTGCCAACTCTGCCGGATCTTCTTGGCTCACGGCCACGAAAGCATCGGGAGAAGATCACCAAGCCGTTGTGATCCGAAGACTCGATCTATTTCGAGAGGTAAGCGTGACGCGGCCTTTCGGCAAAAACTGCGGCTTGAGGGGCCGGCCGCCTCGAACGAGGTTAGGTAAGCCCCGATTGCCAGGCTAGCCTTGAAGCGCGGCAAGTCGGTGGACTTTATAGCGTATTGGCAACGGCATCTCGGCGGTTAAGCGCGACCCGAATTTTGCCGGCGTTGAATGGGCGTCAATTTCTCTTTTTCTTTATGTTTGCGAGCAAAAAAACGCTCCGCAATAGCTCTCCCCTCAGCCAAGTGACAATCCCTCCCGGACGGTTGTACTTCCTAATATCCACAATCTTGGCATCGGTCCCTCGGAACGTAATGCCAGTATGGCTTCGTGACCAAAGCTCGGAATTTATCTGATGGTACCACGCAGCAAAATGGCTCGTATAAATCCATATAGCCAGCCGTTCTGCGGCAGAAAGCCCTTGGCTATCAACACCATCGATCAACTTGCTGCGAAAAAGTGACTGCCTTCCTAAGAAATGGCGCGCATCGCATTCGGAACTCCGTCAAGACCTGAACAACAGCAGCGGACTCGGGAATTCACGCTAGCCAAACAACAGGGCCAAAGCTAGTTAAACGAAAGCCATGGACCTCTTCCTCCGCCGTCGCGCCGGATCAGGCTCGCGACCGAGCGAAGCCCGGCGTTTCGGACCTCTGGCTTGAAGGATGGAGGAGCATGCGCCTGGTGCCGACCGCGATCCGGTCGGCCGGCTGCCCCCTAGAGTAGGTAGGAGCCCGATCCAATGTTGATGCAGTAACGTCAGCCGCCGTTAGCCTTTCGGGACGGACTCCCGTGGAGCATCAGGAATCTATCGATGTCTGAAAAGACTACTACTAACTTGCGCGCCGCAGTTAAGAGGCGCATTGCCCAGATCGAAGGTATGACACTAGTCGAGATTCAACGGGTCATGATGGATTGTATGTCCGAGCGGTCTGCTGGCAGGATGACGGCATGTGAGGGCAATGCGTTGCGCCGCGCGCTGAACAAACGGGTCAGCATTCTCGGACAAGACCTGTCGCGTAAGGGTTTGCGAGCTGCAGGCAAAGCGCCGCCAACCTGCGGGAAAGAATAGGAGTGATTCATGACTCGCGCTGTGTACGTCTGCTACTACAATCTTTTGCCGCGCTCAATGAAGCCCCGCGCACGACGCCAGCGAAGGCGCCGGGCGTGGCGTGCGCTGCCCACGGAGACGCCCGCGGATCGGCGTCGGAAGTTCGTAGTAATACAGGGCGGCCGAGGCTAGGTTTTCGTCTTGGGTTTAGGCTGAATAGCAGGACCTAATAGCGTCTTATGATAATCGCTAACGTCGGCGCCTCGATCAATGGGATTATCGCCTAAAAAATAGCGGCCCTCTTGGTCGTAAGACTGCCGCCAAATATCTATCTTCCGAGTGCCAAAATTTTGAGTTTTGCCTTCCGACGGTTGGAAAGGCCGCCCCGGCTGGCCCCGAGTGGTTCCAGGAGATCAAGTATGTATGACGGCTACCGTCTGCGCCTCGATCGTGCCGTTGCCCACAATGGATTAATGTCACGGAGTTTGAGTAACCGGCCCGCAATTGCCATGACGTCTCTCGACAGCGTCCTACCCTAGACTAGGCTCATTCTATGATCGCGCCACCTCGCCAGCATCAACTTGCATATGTCACGATAGTCGTCGTCGCCACCATCGTTGGTGTGTGGCTCGTCGCAGACGCAGTGTCATGGGCGATCGGACGCCAAGCGTCTACGATTTGCCAAGCTCCTGTCGCGCGTCCAGCACGCCCGACCGGTCAAAATTAGCCGTAGACCGGCCGCGTTGCCCTGTACCTGCGCGCCGCGGGAGCTCCCCGCGCAGCGTTCTGAGCCAGACCGACCATCGAGATTGCCAGGTCCTCTCGACGAAGCCTCCGCCGCGCACCGGGGTGCGCACCGTGATGGATTTCGGCGGTGGCCCCTGAACTGCCCCCGTTTTGACCGGACACCGGCGTTAGCCGGAGGAGCTAGGCCTAGTCCTAGGCATACGCCTATGTCCGAGACGTTTTCGAAGTTTCAAGTCATCATCGGCGTTGCCCGCCGGCATCGGTTCACGACGGAACAGAAGCTCTTGGGTAAGCGGCAAGCTGAGGCCGTTCACGCGGCGTGGTTCCATGGCATAAGCGCCTCGATCTGGCTGCTCGGCCAGCCGTTGGCGATGCGCTGAAGCGTGAGGGTGAGCCAGGCGAACGGATCGACGTTGTTCATCTTCGCTGTCTGCAGCAGTGTCGCGATGGTCGCCCAGGTTCGTCCGCCGCCGTCGCTGCCAGCGAAGAGGCTATTCTTTCTCGTAATTGTTTGTGGCCTGATGGCGCGTTCGACGATGTTGGAGTCGAGCTCAATGCGGCCGTCGGTCAGGAAGCGCTCGAAGATGGCACGGCGCGAGACGGCATAGCGGATTGCCTCGGCCAGTTTTGATTTGCCGGAGATCCGCCGCAAGGTCTGCTGCCAGAGATCAAAGAGATCTGCGACGACCGCCGCGGAGGCTTGCTGACGCGCGGCAACGCGTGCGTGGGGACTTTGACCGCGCACGGTCTTCTCGACCTGCCAGAGCTTTGCCATCCGCTCGACCGTCGTCGTTGCCACTTTCGAGCTTCCTGCAACATGCAGCTCGTAGAACTTGCGTCTGCTGTGTGACCAGCAGCCAGCCAATGTGATGCCATCATTGCCGCGATCGGCGCGCGCCAACTTGTTATAGGCGGCATAGCCATCCACTTGCAGGATGCCCCGATAACCATTGAGATGGCGGACCGCGCATTCGCCGGAGCGGCTGTCTTCGAAGCGATAAGCCACCATCGGGGGACCGCTGCGGCCAAAGGTGCATGTTTCGCGGGATCGTGAGCACGGATTTCAGGGGATCGTGAGCAGAGATTTCAGACGATCGTGAGCACGGATTTCGCGGGATCGTGAGCAGCTTTTCAGCGGCTCAGCCCGCTTCGGCCGACAACTCAACCGGCTTAGGAACTGCCTCGTCAGTGAACGAGGAAGGCCGATGCCCACCCAGAGATTGTCGATGCGCCGGATCAAAGAGGTTCTCCGCTTAAAACATGTTCAAGGCTTGCCGGAGCGAGCCATCGCGCGCACCCTGGGCATCAGCAACGGAGCCGTGCACAGCTATCTGCGCCGAGCCGGGGCTGCCGGACTGAACTGGCCGTTGCCGGTCGGAATGACCGACGAAGACCTGGAGCTGCTGCTTTTCCCTGCGCCGAGGCCTGCGTCACAGAGCCCACAGCGGCCCGTTCCCGACTGGGGCTATGTCGACAAGGAGCTGCGCCGGCGCAACGTGACCCGCCGGCTGCTGTGGGACGAGTATCGCGCCAGCCATCCCGATGGATTCGGCTACACATGGTTCTGCACGACCTACGAGGCCTGGAAGGGGCGAGCCCGGCCTTCGATGCGGCAGACCCATCTGGGCGGCGAGAAGGTTTTCGTGGATTTCGCCGGCGACACCATCGACGTCATCGCCCCCTCAAGTGGGGAAGTGCAGTCGATGAAGCTGTTCGTCGCAGCGATGGGCGCCTCCAACTATACCTACGCCGAGGCCTGCCCAAGCTGTCATTCGGCCTGCAATATTGACCCCCTAAGCCGGGGGATCGGCGTCCAAAATTGACCCCCTACAGATTGATCTGTTGCGCTGCCTGCTTTGGAACGAAGCAGGTGGTGGGGGATGCTGATCGTGGAGACAATTGCCCGGATCCGGCGCGAGCACTTCATCAAGGGCAAGACGATCAAGGAGATCGCCCGTGACCTGAAGGTGTCGCGGAACACGGTCCGGAAGGTGCTGAGGTCGGGAGAGACCTCCTTCGAGTACGAGCGGCAGGTGCAGCCGCGGCCAAAGCTGGGACGATGGGCAGTAGAGCTTGACGGATTGCTGGCGGCGAACGCGGCCAAATCGGCTCGTGAACAGCTGACGTTGATCCGGATCTTCGAAGAGCTGCGCGGCCGCGGCTACGACGGCGGTTACGATGCCGTGCGGCGTTACGCCAGGCGGTGGAGCAAAGAACGCGGGCAATCGACCGCGGCGGCTTATGTCCCGCTGAGCTTTGCCCCAGGCGAAGCCTACCAGTTCGACTGGAGCCACGAGGTGGTCTTGCTGAGCGGGACCACGGTGATGGTGAAGGCCGCCCATGTCCGGCTCTGTCACAGCCGCATGCTGTTCGTGCGGGCCTATCCGCGGGAGACGCAGGAGATGGTGTTCGACGCCCACGACCGGGCGTTCGCTCTGTTCAAAGGCACCTGCACCCGCGGCATCTACGACAACATGAAGACCGCCGTAGAGACGATCTTCGTCGGTAAAGGGCGTCTCTACAATCGCCGCTTCCTGCAGATGTGCAGCCACTATCTGGTCGATCCGGTCGCCTGCACGCCGGCGTCGGGCTGGGAGAAGGGGCAGGTCGAGAACCAGGTCGGGCTGGTCCGGGAGCGCTTCTTCACGCCGCGGCTGCGGTTCAAAAACCTCGACGAGTTAAACGCCTGGCTGCTCGACAAATGCATCGCCTACGCCAAGGCTCATCGCCACCCGGAGCTGGTCGATCAGACGATCTGGGAAGTGTTCGAAGCCGAGCGTCCCAAGCTCGTTCCCTATGCCGGCCGCTTCGACGGCTTCCATGCGGTGACGGCATCGGTCTCGAAGACCTGCCTGGTGCGCTTCGACAACAACAAGTACTCGGTCGCAGCCAGCGCAGTCGGACGGCCGGTCGAAGTCCAGGCTTATGCCGACCGCATCGTGATCCGTCAGGATGGACGCATCGTTGCCGAGCACCCGCGATCCTTTGGCCGCGGCGAGACGACCTATGATCCCTGGCACTATGTGCCGGTGCTGGCTCGCAAACCCGGTGCCTTGCGCAACGGCGCTCCCTTCAAAGACTGGGTGCTGCCGGCCGCGATCGAGCGGATCCGGCGCAAGCTTGCCAGCACCGACGATGGCAATCGGCAGATGGTCGACATCCTCACCGCGGTGCTGACTGACGGTCTGTCCGCGGTGGAAGCGGCCTGTGCCGAAGCGCTCGGTCATGGCGTCCATTCCGCCGATGTCGTGCTCAACATCCTGGCCCGTCAACGTGAACCCGCCCCACCGGCCAACATCATGACGCCGGCCGCACTGACGCTCCGTCATGCACCGATCGCCGATTGTGCCCGCTACGACAACCTCCGGAGGACCATCTGATGGAACGAACCCAAATCTTCGACCTCATGGGCGAGCTCAAGCTCTACGGCATGAAGGCTGCCTTCGACGAGATCATGGCAACTGCCGTCAAGCGCCAGCACGAACCTCAGCGCATTGTCGGCGACCTGCTTAACGCCGAGATCAACGAGAAGCAGGCCCGCTCGATCAAATACCAGCTGACCATTGCCAAGCTGCCGCTTGCCAAGGACATCGCCGACTTCCAGTTCGACGGCACGCCGATCAATCAGACTCTCGTCAATGATCTCGCCAGCGGCGGCTTCATCGCCCAGCAACGCAATGTCGTGCTGGTTGGCGGCACCGGCACAGGCAAGACCCACCTGGCCATTGCCATCGCCAGAAGCTGCATCCGATCCGGTGCCCGCGGCCGCTTCTTCAACGTAGTCGACCTCGTCAATCGCCTCGAGACCGAGACCCGCAACGGACGGCAAGGACGGCTCGCCGAGCATCTGACCCGGATGGACTTCATCGTGCTGGATGAACTCGGCTATTTGCCCTTCGCCCAGTCCGGTGGCCAGCTCCTCTTCCACCTCGTCAGCCGGCTCTATGAGCGCGCCTCCGTCATCGTGACGACCAATCTCGCCTTCGGCGAATGGCCGAGCGTGTTCGGCGACGCCAAAATGACCACAGCGCTGCTCGACCGATTGACCCATCACTGCGACATTGTCGAGACCGGCAACGATAGCTGGCGGTTCAAGAGCCGAGACGACGATCACGCCACCCGCGCTCGTCTCGCCTCCGCTATCCCGGCCAGCTCCGACGAGACGAGCGCTACCAGCAAAGCCCGCCGCACGAAGGGGTCAAAATTGGACGCCGATGAGGGGTCAAATTTGCAGGCCGATTGACAGCCAATGACGCCGCCCGATCTCAACCTCCCGAATGACGTAGAGACGCTGAGAGCCATGGTGCTTGCCCTGGCCGAGAGGGCGGCCCGCGCCGATGCTCTGGAGAGCGAAGTCGCCGATCTCAGGGTGCGCAACGCCGATGCCGATGCGCGTATCGAGCGGCTGACGCAGATCCTGAAGGCCTTCGACCGCGCCCGGTTCGGCCGACGATCGGAAAAGCTCGGCTCTGCGAACGGCGACGATGAACAGCAGGCCTTTGTCTTCGAGGAAATTGAGACCGGCATCGCTGCAATCAAGGCCCAGGTCAGCAAGGGCCGTGAGCAAGCGGATGGCAAGCGTGCACCGCGTCGGCGCAAGGGCTTTGCGCCCCATCTGGAACGGATCGAAACCGTCATTGAGCCGGAAGACCTTGCTGAGCATGCCGGCAAGCAGAAGGTGGTGATCGGCGAGGACGTGTCGGAGCGTCTGGATGTGGAGCCAGCGAAGTTCCGTGTGATCGTCACGCGCCGTCCCAAGTATGCCTTCAAGAACGCGGACGGCGTAATCCAGGCGCCGGCTCCGGCCCATATCATTGAAGGAGGCATTCCGACGGAAGCGCTTCTGGCCAGATCGCGGTCGCCAAATACGCCGATGGCATGCCGCTCTACCGGCAGGAGGCGATCTACGCGCGCGATCATGTCGAGCTCGACCGCCAGCTGATGGCGCAATGGATGGGCAAGCTCGGCTTCGAGCTCGAGATCATGGCCGACTACATCTTCAGCGAGGTCAAGAAGGCCGAACGGGTCTTTGCCGACGAAACCACCCTGCCGACGCTCGCTCCCGGCTCCGGATCGACGAAAACGGCCTACTTATGGGCCTATGCCAGAGATGACCGCACCTTTGGCCGCAGCGGTCCCCCGATGGTGGCTTATCGCTTCGAAGACAGCCGCTCCGGCGAATGCGCGGTCCGCCATCTCAATGGTTATCGGGGCATCCTGCAAGTGGATGGCTATGCCGCCTATAACAAGTTGGCGCGCGCCGATCGCGGCAATGATGGCATCACATTGGCTGGCTGCTGGTCACACAGCAGACGCAAGTTCTACGAGCTGCATGTTGCAGGAAGCTCGAAAGTGGCAACGACGACGGTCGAGCGGATGGCAAAGCTCTGGCAGGTCGAGAAGACCGTGCGCGGTCAAAGTCCCCACGCACGCGTTGCCGCGCGTCAGCAAGCCTCCGCGGCGGTCGTCGCAGATCTCTTTGATCTCTGGCAGCAGACCTTGCGGCGGATCTCCGGCAAATCAAAACTGGCCGAGGCAATCCGCTATGCCGTCTCGCGCCGTGCCATCTTCGAGCGCTTCCTGACCGACGGCCGCATTGAGCTCGACTCCAACATCGTCGAACGCGCCATCAGGCCACAAACAATTACGAGAAAGAATAGCCTCTTCGCTGGCAGCGACGGCGGCGGACGAACCTGGGCGACCATCGCGACACTGCTGCAGACAGCGAAGATGAACAACGTCGATCCGTTCGCCTGGCTCACCCTCACGCTTCAGCGCATCGCCAACGGCTGGCCGAGCAGCCAGATCGAGGCGCTTATGCCATGGAACCACGCCGCGTGAACGGCCTCAGCTTGCCGCTTACATTTCGACCAGGAGGCCTGCGTAACGTTCGAACCAATACCGGCAATGAGCCCGGCGTGAAAGGCGGTGCCACAGGCTGTGATGGACACCCTGTTGATGTCGCGGAAATTCAATTCCGCCAGAGCGGGCATTTTGATCATGCTGCTCGCGATATCAATGTACTGTGCGAGCGTCTGGCCAACCACCCTCGACTGTTCGTGAATCTCCTTGAGCATAAAGTGCCGATGCTCGCCTTTGCAGGCGGCGATGGTCGAGGCGGCGATCCTGGCTGGCGGACGTTGAAGGTATTCGCCTTTCATATTGAGAAAGTCGATTCCCTGCCGCGTGAACCACTGCGAGGTCGCCGTAACTGATCATGTCGGTCATCGGCGCAAGAGCAATCGCATCGGATCCGAGGTACATTCGCCCCGTCCATACCCGACCGCAAGCGGAGATCCCTTGCGCGCCCCAATGATCAGGTTTTCGTAGCCTTGAAACAGAAACGCCAGCGCAAACGCTCCCTCCAGTCACGGCAGCGCGGCGCGTACCGCCTCTACCGGCTTGCAACCCCTCTTCAGCTGCTGGTCTACAAGATGGGCGTCCACCTCGGAGTCTGTTTCGGTGACAAAGCGCGCCCCTGCCCGCTCAAGCTCGTCACGCAACTCGCGATGATTTTCGATGATGCCGTTATGAACGACCGCAACGCCATCAACCGCGTGCGGATGCGCGTTCTCCTCATTTGGACGGCCATGGGTTGCCCAGCGGGTGTGGCCGATGTCTATGCGGCCGGCAAGCGGCTCAGAACTCAGCCTTTTCTCGAGGTTCTTGAGCTTTCCGACTGCGCGCCGCCGCATCAGGATACCGCGCTCTATCGTGGCGATACCCGCTGAATCGTATCCTCGATATTCAAGTCGTTTCAATGCATCCAGAATCGCGGCGGCGGCCGGTCCTCGCCCCACGAAACCGACGATTCCACACATCTTCCTACTCCGATGTATCTACAATTCGCCGCGAGGCATAAAGGATACTTTGCGCTGGAACGCGACAATCGGGCGCCTGTTACCACAAGAGAACTGAGACCGTGATCTTCAGCATCGAAGGCACGGATGCGCTTTCTTCCACGCAACTCGCGGAACCGCTCTCCTGGCCGTCCCTCCTCTCGAATACTGCTGACAGCAACGACGCGAGGGGGGATCTCCTCCTCAGCGCCTCAAGGTCGATAACTCGAAGCACATGGCGGCTATGTCTTTCGATCAAGCCGCTATCGCATAATCTCATCATCGTCCTGCTCAACGTGTCGCAGTTGATGACGAGATAGTTGGCAATGTCAGTGCGCGACATGGGGAGATCGACGGACACTTGGCGCATCCCCTTGCGGAGATTCCGCAGCGCTAAACTCAGAATGAATGAGGCGACGCGCTGCTCGGTCTCGAGACGACCAATCAACAACTGATGAATGCTCGCGCGAGCCAGCTGATTCAAGGATCGGGCGACCAGAAATGCCCAATAATCTTGAGCTGGAATCGACCGGTCGACTGCAGGAGGATCCAGAGAGACCAACGACGCCCGGGTGATTGCTCGCAACGAATATCCGGGCGCGGGAAGGACGCTCGACGCCGATACAACGTCTCCCGCAACCAGGAAATCCAGTACCTGGAGCTTTCCCTTTGCGGGCATCGCATCGATTGCGAGCATGCCTTCCCGCAGGATGAGCACTCTTCCGGCCGGAGGAAGCGGAACGCGTTGTTGCGACCGGAGGTGCAAGCAGTCACCTTTTGCACCGATCACTTTGACAAAACGGGAAACCTCCGTTTCATCCAGCATTGGACTCATCGTTGATTGAAGCGTTGGCGTTGACCAGGAGCCCTCGACAATCGTCATTTGACGGAAAGTCATTTGGAAGACCTCTTGGAAAGTCCCGCGTCGAAGTAAAATATCGAGCGTTCGGAAATAGACAGATCAAATATTGGAGGGCAGCCTTAGCAGCAACGTCCCGGTTATCTACTCGTTAAGAAGGAGTAAGCCGAAAGGGCCCCGGCGAAAGTTAGCAAGCCGCACGATGGGACGATCATCACTGGCAAGGTCAATGAAATGTGGGGAACGGACATGACGCAGACGATCACCATCTCACGGCCAATGTCTTCGTTGCCGTGGAACACTCCAATTCGGAAGTCGTCGGCATTCATGCATCGCGGTCGGCCAATCGCTTCGAGGCCCCGGAGCCGGTGCGTCAGGGGGTGCATCGGGGCTTCGGAGCCATGGCGCCCGGGGGGGCGCGCGGATTGAAGCTGCGTCATGATCATGGCTCCAACTACATATCCGACGATTTCCATGACGAAATCGAATGCCTGGGGATCGAAGCTTCGCCCTCCTTCGTGCGAGAGCCAGAGGCAACGGCGTCGCAGAGCGCTTCATCCGAACCTCACATGGGGAGGTTCAAGTCAAGGGGGGCGTATTAGGGTGACATCCGCAGATCTCCAGTATCTGTTCGGTATCCGAGGCTGAGCCCGATTGCCTGGACGCGGCTCGGTTCCGAGCACGATCAACCTCACATTCGGTCGCCGCGCGAAACGGCTGCACCAATATCCCGCTTGCGGCGGTCGGGGCTCAGGAAGACGAGACCATTCTTGAAGACGGGCTTTTTAGGCCATGTTCGGGTGCGGTTCGTCCACCTGGATCCGCCAGGACTGATCAAGTCCTGGAAGATTTAAGGATTCGGTCAGCGTTTATCGCCAGGTACGTTTCATCACGGCTCCGTCGATGACAACGCTTGCGGTCACATATTTCCAGAGCGCTACCAGCAACTTGCGCGCCAGCGCCACGATTGTCGTCTTCTTAAGACGGCCGCCATTGCGCCTGCCCCGATCTTCAAACCACAGGGCCAGCGCCGAGTGCGGCTGATGGCGCAGCCATAGCCACGCGAGTTGGACGAGCGTTGTTCGCAATCGCGGATTGCCTGCTTTAGACACGCCCTGTTCGCGATCAACCGAACCGCTTTGCCAGGGTGTTGGCGTTAGGCCCGCATAAGAAGCGACTTGGCGTCGATTGCCGAAGTGTCGGAAGAGCCCTTCCGACCAGAGGATGGCGGCGAACTCTGGCCCGATGCCCTTGATATCGAGCAACATCGCCGCCGGCGCCGGCGCTGCGACTTGTTGCGCGGCAAGCAGCACATCCCGCTCAGCTTCCACCGCCTTGATCTGCTCGAGCAACAGTTCCAACCGATCGAGTTCACGGCAAACCTGCGCCTTCAGGTGAACCCGCAATAGGCGACCATCGCCGGTCTGGAGCGTATCCAGCCATCGTCGCCGGTCGCTGCGCAGCGGCTCGTAGCCAGATATCCCCTGTGAGAACAGCAGCCCCTTGACGCGATTGACGTGCCGGACCCGCTCGACGATCAGTACCTTGCGCTCGCGGCAGAGGCGGCGGCGGTCCTCTTCCTCGGGAGTCGGTGCCTTGATCATCGCACAGACCCGGGGTTCACCCCGCTTGTGACACCATCGAAGAGCTGCGAACCGCACTCGTCGAGTTCGCCAATCGCGACAACGAAACCGGGCTCGTCGCCCGGCACGGATATCGTACCCCAGCCCAGGTGCGAGCCGATCAATGCCGGCTTGATCAGACCGCAACGGCCGATCTAAAGTTGGCCGCCTGAATAGGCTGAGCCGAGTGTCTCAAAACCGCGCCGCAGTACACAGGCCATTCGACAGACAATTTCTATTTTCCGCACTAGAATCGAGCCATTGAGGTGGCAGCCAGTCGTCCGTCGCAGACCATCGCCTTGCAATCCGACCGCTGCTACCGTCGGCCCAAATTCTCTGGAGCCGTGGATCAAGATGGCCGAACACGTCGTCCATACTGTCGCCTTCGATGTGTCTCGCCGCCTGCATTTTGCCACCGGATCGATCAATCGCAACCAAAACAGCGCGTAGAGCGGCCTAACTCTGTCCACAGTCTGGAGCAAAACCAAGATCGCCCGAATCTCGCACTTCGTTCGAGAAGCAGCCGGGATCACTTGGTCCTGCTGCATCTAAAAGAGATGTTAGAGTTATAGCCAAGCCTGTTCTCAAATCCGTCTGGGCTTCAAACTTGAGTTCCTGGCACGCCCGCAACGGATCGCCAAGCGAGGCTCGGATATCCCCGGCGCGGGCCGGGCTAAAGTTTGGCGACACAGTGGTGCCGAGGATGCCAGTAATTGTGTGAACGAGATCCAAGACCGACGTCCTCCGGCCTGTGCAAACATTGTAGACATTACCCTCAGCTGACGCCCGCTCCATTGCTGCCAAGAGTGCGCGCACAACGTCGCCCACAAAGATAAAATCGCGTGTCTGCTGGCCGTCACCGAAAATCGTGATCCCCTGTCCAGCTTTCAGACGATTGCAGAAAATTGAAATGACACCTGAATAGGGCGACGCGGGATCTTGGCGCGGGCCGTAGGCATTGAAGAACCTTAGACCACAGGTGGGCAGGCCATGGACCTTCCCTGCCACGAAGGCGTGCTGTTCGCAGCCCAGCTTATCCGCGCCGTAGGCCGATAGCGGCTTTCCGGCTTCCGTCTCAGCCAACGGGATGTTCGCGTTGTCCCCATACACCGCGGCGGAGGATGCAAAAACCACGGGGACCGAGCCTGCAGCCTTCGCTCGTCGGGCTGCATCGAACACGGTGATGGCGCCCGTCAAATTCGTCCGATGTGTCCCGATCCAATCCAGATTGCTCCGCTCTACCGATGCAATGGCTGCAAGGTGAAAGCACCCGTCAATCTGGCTAATCGCCTTAGCGACTTTCCTCTCGTCGGTAACATCCCCTCGGATGAAATCAGCTTTTTGCGGCTTATTCGCCAGCTTGCCCGTAGAGAGGTCATCCAAGATGCGAACGGAATGGCCTGCTGCAATGAGGGCATCCGCGAGATGCGAGCCGATGAACCCGCAGCCCCCTGTAACGAGATACGTTGCCATAATAATTGAGAGGACTCCCTGGAATGGCGCTTATTTGAAACAGTCGGAGCGCAATTTCGCTGGTATGGGCAGACAAGGTCCCGCGCTTGGAATGGCGCCGCACCGGTCGACGTCGCTCATCACCTCCCCTTAAGATGGTGCTCCAAACCAAGACGGATTTCAATGTCTCGGCACTTAGCGTTGTACTGATATTGTCCTTTTCTACTGACTTCGATCAGAATTCCGCGCTCGATTAGTTCAGCCCGAAAGTCGGTCGGTCAAAATTGCCCCACTGCTGCAACCGGATTGATCGATCAAGCTGGACCAGGTCGTTTCGATGGGGCGGCAAGCCCGGGGACGGCCTCAGGCAAATAGCCGACCTGACACCAACAATTCGCCACGGAGGGACCGGGTGTGCCTGGTCAGACCGCCTGCTCGTACCGACAAGGCGCACCGCCTCATCGCCCAGTACTTGCGTGATTGTCACTGCTTCCATCGAGTTTCCTATCAACTTAGGGAAAAGTCTTTACGCATGGCAGGAACTCCATTCTCGTGCTTTGCGACGGATTCATTCTCGAACACCAAATCAACGTAGCGCCGGATTATTTGCAATGAATGTGATGTATGGCAGCCGTGAAATGCGTCGCGCCGCCATTGCATAAGCAAAAACGAAAGACAGTAATGTTGCGAGAAAGTAGCCGTAACCCTGGTAACCAACGCCCAACGGGATAAACACCCAGGTCAGAGCCGCATTTAGGAAGAAGAACACTGCCGTCACCGCGAGCAGGACTCGGCGAAGGTCAAAGTACGAGATAATAACCAATGTGAATAAAAGCAGGCTTTGGAAGAGGGCGCCGAGAACGCCGAATCGAAAAATCGGAACCAGTTCGAGATCATCGCGTGCCATGCCAATGAGCCCTGGCGCGACGAGAATCGCAACGTAGCAAATGACCGTTTGGAGTACAGCGATATTACGGAACCCCTCCCTGAGCGCGCCAACGATCTCCTCATGGCTGCGCCGTATTTCGGCGTTGGTGGCATGGCTTGCGATATCGCGATAGAACTGAAGATATTTTTCAAAAAAACGGGTTTCGAGCGATACCAAAAAGAGAGTCATTGCCGGTATTATCGTCAGGTAAGCTAGAAACATAGCACCGTCGTAGGCTGGGTGCACAACCATCGCACCCGCGATGACTTTATGTCCGGGCGACAACCACATAACCCATTTGTCGACCCAGATCGCCGCGTTGTACAAAAGGCCGATCACGGCAAACTCCCAGTGCGAACGAAATGCACGCAGGAAAGCGAAAGGGCGGACGACATCATAGGGGTACTCGGCAAAAATGCGAGCGACAAGGATGTAAAATACAAGTGCAAGACCGACCGTGAAACCGGCCAATGTACCTGTGGCTCCAAAAAATTTCGTCAGCAGGATAGCGAGGAAGAGAGCCGCCGCCATGCCGACACCAAATGCAGCACTGATTGTCTCGAAGCTTTTGAGCGCCGATAGAAAGACTGACGCGAGCCAAATTCCCCCAACCACAAAAAATCCGACGATTGCGAGAACACGATCTGTGGCGGGCATGTCCACGACAAAGCCATAGAACGGAATGGCAATTAAGGCCTGCACGCCGTACAGTAACGCGAGTGCTCCCAGCAGCATTCCCGCCGCATCCTCGATGTCCTTAGCATAGATTTTGTCAGCCAGATGCCGGGTGATGACAAGCACAATTGGGCCTGCGAGCACCAACGAGAAAGCGAAGTTGTAGATGATCACGGTCGAGAAGCGAGCCAGTTCCTCGCGAGGAAGTAGGCCCCGGCCGAACATTTCCACGCCGCCCAGAGCAACCACAGTGAAGAGCCAGGGACCGGCCGACACCGCCGCTGCATGGGCATGGCTCAGCAGCCCGGCGGTTAAAGTGTCATGCCGGGAAAGGCGCCGGAGTGCGAAACCAATCCCGGCCATTTAGCAGACAGCCGCCGCGCTCACGACATGATCAGGCATGGCAAGGTACTCCTCATAAAGGGCGCGATATTGTTGATCCACAATCCTCTTATTATAGTACTTCTTCGTTCGCCGTCGGATCGCTTCGCCGCAGCGTTTCCTTAGGTCAGGGTCGATCAGCAGGTCAGCAAGTCCTTTTGCCGTAGCGAGTGGGTTCGAAAGAGGGGTCACGAAACCGCCCGGTCCGAGCGGGGGCTCCTCGTCAGCACGACCAAATATGATATCCCGACACGAACCGACGTCAGTGGCTACACTAGGCACACCGGCCGCCCCCGCCTCGAGCAGGACGAGAGGTTGAGCTTCACTTATGCTGGTAAGGGCGATCACATCGACGCGTCCCAGGTAGTCGTGCAATTTTACTGGCCCTGTGAATTCGAAAGTATCGGAGAGGCCAAGATAGGAGACCATCTCCTGGCATTCGCGAAAATATCCGGGATCCTCGTCCGTCGGGCCAAGCAGCAGCACACGGACCCCTGGCACCAAATCACGTAGCAAGGCGGCTGCACGAATATATGTTTTGACGTCCTTAATTGGGACTACGCGGCCGATGAGTGCCACCGTGGGGGGCCAACGCGAGGTGTCGCGTGGAATTCGTGAAAGGCTTTCATAATCAATCCCGTTAGGTATAATTGTGAGCTTGTCTTCGGGCGCACCGTCCCTGATCTGCAGGATTTGATTGCCGGTATAGAGGGTCGTGATCCGACTGCCGGCCTCGTAACAGGCATGCGAGTAGCCTGTAAAGGCATCGATCCAGACGTCTCGCAAATCGCGTCGTCCTCGCTCGATATCAAGAGATCCTGGCAGCTTATCTGCCAGCCAATCCGCCATCGCGATCTCGACGCGACGCTCGTTGGTGTAGATCCCATGCTCTGTCAGGAGTCCGGGGCGCCCGGTTTCGATCACGGCCCGGGCCATCACCAACCCTGCATAACCCGTCGAGACGGCGTGATAGAGGCGTGCACACGGAAGGTCAGCCAGAACGACGGAGAAGAGCCCACCAGCCAGTGCTCGCCAGCTCCAGAAGTAGTTCAGGAATGAGCTGCCGGGGATGGACTGCTCGTACATACGCTGGAGCATTTCAAAAGCAGGCTCAGAATTCATGAGAGCTGCTCGGGTCGCAATTGTCGGCTGCCGCCGAATCGCGGCTAGCACAGCCCGGTAGTCCGTCAACCCACCTTGTCTGAGAAGGCGAGCGAGCGGCGGCTCCAAGTCTGCAATAAGGCGCCCGATCGCACGCCCCTCCGGAATGCGAGTTTCCGACTGCTGGAGCACAATCTCGGTAATCCCTGTGACGTTCGCCGGTAGTTTGAATCGGAGTGTCTTAGGGGAAGTATCGGCGGAGAGGGCAACAATGTGGAACGTGAGGTGGTGCTGAGCCTTCATGAGATCATGCGTCCAACTAGAGACGCCTCCTGCCACATACGGATAAGCGCCCTCTAGGATGAGGCACACGTCGGCTTTCAATTTACCAATCGTCATAGAGCGCGCGCCTCCTCGGCAATTGCTCCTGGGGCTGACCACAAACTAATTGACTCGCGCACGCCGTCCGGGAGGTCGGCCGTCGAGAGCTCGTCGACGAAGCCGATGCAGACCTTCCGTATTTGGTCGTAGCGCCTGAGGGCGAAGAGACCCTCGATATAGCGCGCAAGTAGCCTCGTCGAGCGAGCTTTCGCGAGCCAGGCCTCAAGCCTTATCACCGCCTCATCGGCTCGGCCAAGTTCTATGAGAAGTCGAGCCAAGGATTCCACAATGGAAGGATTCTGAACGCCCCTGCTGAGCACAACTTCGTACAGTTCTAACGCCTGTTGGCGCGTGGCATTCGCCCGTGTTTCATCCATGAGTCCCGTCTGCACGTATTCGTCGTAGAGACGCGCCAGATTCAGCAGTCGCTCCGGCTCGTCGCGCGGTGCCGCCCGTGACTCCGCGATAGCCATCGATCGCACAAGGAATTGATTTTCAATTCGGGCGGCGGCTGACGCCGCCTGGACCCGAATTGCTGGCTCAGCATCGTTCAAAGCCCTGCGAAGGGCTATGGAAAACGCGGGGATGAAGTTGTCTGTAATGAGAGTAATTACGGTTTCCTTTTGTTTTACCGTCCCCAGCGCCAAAATATCTGTAAACGGGGCAGCGGTACACCGAGCCCCCGGGCCGGCACCGCGCAGTGCAATCGTCGCATAGAGAGCTCGGACTTGATCATGCTCCGCGCCCGGAAACAGTGACGCATACCAGCGCTCGAAGGGAATTGCTCGGCGGACAAAAACCAAATGAAGCAAGGCGGCAATCGTTGAACCTGCTGCCCCGATGGGGCCTAGAGCTATCACCGAGACGACAAAAAGCAGGAAAATTGGACTGTGTTCTCCGCGCCGATACAGCCAACTCGCGGAGGCTCCCGAGACCCCTGCAAGCACCACGTGAATTACCACCAGCACCGGAATGCGATCATCGCCCCCCGAAACTGCTAGCTGAGCCAGCGTCAACTCGGCGGCCAAGACTATCGCTGCAGTGATCCAAGCGTACAAACGGGTGCCGTGCCTGGTGGGCCAGCGGATCACGGACGTGGCTTTGCCAAGCTTTGCGGATGTGGGTGCAGCTCCTTGACGTACAGGCCATCTTGGAGTTGCTCGACGCGTTGAGCATTCGCAAAGGCTGTGCCGATCCACTCACACAGGATCCGAAAGTTCTGCACGCAGGAAGGGTGGAGATCGAGAAAATCGATTTCTTCGATTTTGAGCATGCCTAGGATTTCACCGGTTTCGCACACCAGTGGCCCGGCTAACACGCCCTGCCCCCCCAGAACGGCTTCATGAACGGGATTCATTACACAAAGAAACTGCCGACGTGAGACAATGGCCTCAAAGAGGGCAGAAGAGCCGTCGAATTCGTGCACGAGCAGATTGCTTGGGATCCATCCCTCGGTTGCCGCGGCCTCCAGGATCTGCCCATTGAGCAAAAAAAGCGAAAATTTAATCGGCGACATGACTGACCGGACTAGATCAGCGATCCCGATTAACACCTCATGTGTGCTCTGTCGCTCGATCGCGCGCGACGCAACATACACAGTGTGTACCGTTTGCACTTGGCTCGCCACCCTCTTCTCTAGGCTACTCTTCGCTTGGGCGAGCTGCTCGTAAGCATGCGAAATGACATCAGCCTGTTGACCAACTTCCTGCAGGTTACGACGCAGTCTGTCACGCTCGCGCCGATGACTCTCTCCAACTTGTCCAAGCACGATGGCCGCGACAAACCAGAGCACGGGCTCGGCGGTGACCCGCAATAGCCAAGCAGAGAGGTCCTCACTAGACCCCTGCTCGGGCAGATTTCCGGTAAGCAGGGCCGCTGCCGAAAGGATAGCCGCAGCTAATCCCTCGTTTGCTCCGTAGTAAGCAGATACAAGGAGAACAGGAATCCAGAACGGGTGTGGCGAGACGTTCAAGAAGCGATTGCCAGCGTCGAAGAGTAAAGAGAAGACGAGAGTGACAGCCAGGAAGCCGATGATTTCGAGTAGCGCGGAAAGGCGCACCCCAAAGATGCGCCGCGGCGACCGGGTGCCGTGTTCTGTTCCCTTGTGTTCTGCCATCTGAGATCTCATGGGATCGAGAAGTATAAGTAATAGCCGGGTGCGGCCGTACCCTTGGACGTTGGCGTGATCCAATCAGAACGGCGCCAATGGATTGATCCCGTAACCAGCCTGGATCTGCAAAGCTATTCGGCTCCCTTAGGAGCGCCTTCCAGCGCGCCCGTCTTGAAAGCAGATCTACCTGGTCCTGGAGAGTATGGCTGATCGCTACCGAATTGAACTCTCAGCATGTCTCCGGGCAGGATCGGCGTCGATTCAGTTGCAGTGATCTCAGTCTCACTTCCGCTCTCTAGGTTTTTGCGGACAATGTTGAAGGTGAACGCCCGGTTCTTGCCTTGGACACGCTCGGCTTCAGTTGTGATTGGCTGAGCTGTCCGCACCTGCTGCCAAAGTTCAGCCAGCTTTGCCTGAACCTGCTGCAGTTCGCTGGCGATCTCCTCCCTTCTTCGGTTCTCGGCATTAAGCGCCGCCGCTTCAGCTCTGCCGCGATCTTGCCGGGCCCTTAAGGCCCGACTTTCGAGATCCCGCTGCTTGACTTCTACGTCAGCCAGGATGCGGTCCAGGTCGAATTCTCGGCCAGAGAGTGCTAGTCCCTTGGCCTGAAGGTTGCGTTGGTTGTCTACCTGGCGTTGAATACCGTCCGCTTGGCGCTTGAGGCTGGCCCCCTGTCCCTGATGAGCTTCCAACTCCTTTTCCAACAGCGTGGCCGCGTTCCTCTCAGACTCCAATGCGGTCTCGAAAGCGCGACGGCGGGCTTCGAAGATGGTTTCTTCCAAACGCAACAGCTGGGCGATGGACGAGTTCCATTTGCGTTTCAACATGTCAGCAGGAAATTCGACGGTTTTCCCGCCGCTGAGCTCCGCATTTAGCCTTGCTTCCCGTGCGCGGAGCTCATCGATCCTGGCCGCCCCCGCTTGCAAGGTAGCTCTGGCTGTGGCGGCATCCCTTTCGGCTTGAACCGCAACCGCAGGGTTTATGCGGTAGAACCCCCCTGCCAGGCTGACACACCGAAGGACGGTTAGCCCAGGACGATAGGGGTACGCTCCCGGTCGCTCCACCTCGCCCAGAACATAGAACGGCCCGAACTCTATTATCTCGACCGATGTGGTCGGCAGCTCCCTCAGGGACAATTTAGCCCGGAGTTTTTGTGAGATCGCCTTGGCCAGCGCAGGCAGGTCCAGACCTGCGGCGGAAGTATCTCCCAATAGGGGTAGAGAGATCATTCCAGCGGGACTGATCGTGTACTCTCCCGTGAGAGGGGATCTAAGCTCATTCGTTGCGGCGAACCACTCAACCACGCTTACTCGGATCTTATCTTGCGGACCAAGGCGATATTCTTCGGCATGGGCAGCGGCCGGCCGACCCAAACAGAATAACAGCAAAAAAATCCATTTCGCCGCAAGAAACGCACCGACTTTCCCTCGCCGCAAAGGATTTGGAGTGTTGAGCTGGATCAGCCGCGCTCTGCTCATCGGCGGTGGCCTTATTTGTTTCAGATCACATCGTACCGTGACCTTCAGGTTTAGCGCGCTCGACCTGGTTCTGCACGAAACATATTCTGATCCGGATCAGAAGACGTTAGTCGTTCTCATGTGAAACTCAGGCCGCCACTAGAGCATTTTCCGACCGGAACGAATCGGGTGGGGATTCCCAAAACGGCGCGAGTCAGATTCAAGCTACATGCTGGCGAGGGAGGCCAGCATGTATGGCCAGGGCGCTTTCGGTTGATCTTCGCCAAAGGGTGGTAGCAGCGATTGACGGTGGCATGTCCTGTCGACAGGCTGCCGAGCGCTTTGGTGTCAGCGCGGCCAGCGCGATCCGCTGGCGCGGTCGCCTCAAGGAAGTTGGCGACATCGTTCCTAAACGCCAGGGCGGTGACCGCAAATCGAAGCGCATCGAAGCGCATTCGCAATTGATTCTGGAGGCGGTGACAGCGAAGCCGGATATCACGCTCGCCGAGTTGCGAGAACTGTTGAAGCGTCGTGGAACATCGACTGGCATCGCGTCGCTCTGGCGTTTTTTCGAGCGCAGAAAGATCACACTTAAAGAAAGACAGCGCACGCCGCCGAGCAACGGCGCGGCGATATAAATGCCGCGCGTGAGGAGTGGTTCGAAGGGCAAATCGATCTTGACCTTGAGCGTCTCGTCTTCATCGACGAAACCAGCGCCAACACCAAAATGGAGCGGCTTTACGGGCGGTAGCCACGCGGCGAGCGATGTCGTGCAGCTATCCCACACGGACATTGGAAAACGACGACATTCACCGCTGGATTGCGCTCCGACGGTCTGATCGCGCCGCTTGTTCTGGACGGTCCAATGGATGGCGACGCTTTCCCGGCCTACGTCGAGCAATTGCTCGCCCCATCGCTGCGGCCGGGCGATACCGTTATCATGGACATGTGTGGACGCCCCGTGGAAGCAAGCTGAATTTTTGGAACGAACGGCGCGCGTATCGGGTGCTGACATGTGTCCGGCCTTTGCTGCGGCCATGACATGCCGCGGGCCCGTATGGGAGTTCGCGGATCGGGTCCAAAACAACTTGGCGCGCTCGAAGCGCTCGTCCATGAACTGGTTTACCCGACCTCGTTGAGGCGACAGGTCGTGATCATCGTCAGCATGATGGCGGCACGGTCGGCGCCACGCTGGCTGCCGGCGAAGGTCCAGTTGCGCCTTCCCAAGGCGATGCCCCTCAATGCGCGCTCAGCACAATTGTTGGTCAAGCAGATCCTGCCATCGTCGAGGAAGCGCGCGAAGTCGTCCCAGCGCCTGAGCATGTAGTTGATCGGCTTCAGGACCTCGGAGGAGCGCGAGAGGGTTTCGCGCTCACGCAGCAACCTGGCGTGCACGTCCTCGCGAAGCGGCTTGCTCTTTTCCTGGCGCACGGCGCGCCGCTCGTCGGCGCCGCGGCCGTTAATGGCGCGCTCGATCTCGAACAACGTATCGAGGCGTCTGACTGCCTCCAGCGCGATCGGGGAGACCGGTTTGCCCTTCTTACCTTCCCGAGCATTTTTCTCGATGTCAGCCAGCTCGAAGAAGCCCCGCCGCGCATGGGCAAAGCAAAACGCCGGCGTAATCGGCCGCGCCTTCTTCTGCGGGTCGAACAGCGGCTCGAAGCCGTTGTAGCAATCGGCTTGCAGGATACCGGCGAAGGCGGCCAGATGCTTCTGGGGATGCTCGCCTCGTCGGTCGCTTGAGATGGCGTAATACACCGCCGCCGGCCGCGCAGGCCCGGCGAAGGCCGGTCATCCCGCACATAAGTCCAGATCCGGCCGGTCGTGCACTTGCCCTTCGCCAGGATACGGATGGTGGTATCGTCGCCATGAAGGCGAGCGGCCGCGAGTACATGGCGTTCGATCAAGTGGAAGAGCGGCATGACGGCGAAGGTCCCGTGGCCGACCTGGTCGGCCAGCGTCGACAACGGCAGGTCGATCCCCTCGCACTTGAAGCGCGCACCCTGGCGGTTGAGCGGGATATGCATGCCGAACTTATCGAACACGATCGTCGTCAGCAATTGCGGGCCGATGAAGCCACGCGGCGTGGCATGGAACGGCGCGGGCGGCGGGCTGATCTTCTCGCAATCGCGGCAGGTGAACTTCTCGCGTACCGTCTCGATCAACTTGAACCGGCGCGGGATCTCCTCCAGCGTCTTGGTCACATCCTCTCCGATCTTCGCCAGCCGTGATCCACCGCAGCAGGCACAGGTCGTTGGAGCCTCAATGACGACGCGCTCGCGTTCGATGTCATCCCGACCATGGCTTGCGCACCGGCCGCTTGCGCATGAAGGGGCGGACGTTCTGCGTCTTCGCCGCGGCGGCCTGCGCGGCAAGCTCATCCTCGCTCGCCGTGGTGACGAGGTCTTCGAGCTCCAACTCCAATTGCTCGAGCAGCCGTGCCGTGCGCTCGGAGCGCTGCCCGTACAGTTCGCGTTTGAGCTTCTCGATCCGCAGCTCGAGATGCGCGATCAGCGCCTCGTTGTCCGACAGCTCCGCCCGCGCACTGGCAGCCACCGCCTCGGCTCGCAGCCGCGCCTCACGCTCGGCCTGCAGCGCCGCCAGGGCACTCGCAAGGTCCGATGGAAGATCGTCCGGCTTCGATATCATGAAGCCATTGAATCAGATCAAGCAGCAGATTCAAACCGTAAAACGGCTATCCGACCCGCGTCGGGCGCTGGGTTTCTTGAGGGTTGCGCCAATCGATCCCGGACAACAGATAGCTCAACTGCGCCGGCGAGATCGTTACCGATTCACCGGCAACCGATGGCCAGATGAACCTCCCTCTCTCGAGTCTTTTGGTAAACAGGCATGCTCCCTGGCCATCGTCCCAGATCATCTTCACAAGATCGCTGCGGCGACCGCGGAAGACGAACAGATGACCGCTGAGCGGGTCTTTGCGCAGCACCTCCTGCACTTGGAGCGCCAACGACGGAAAGCCTCTGCGCATATCCGTGTAGCCTGTCGCGAGCCACACACGCGCGCCGGTCGGAACCGGGATCATCGGCGCACCAGGGCATCGAGAACTCGACGCAGCGCGTCTCCATCAACGTCGCCATCGACCCGGATGCGGTGTCCGCTACCAAGATCAATCTCGATGATGCCATGGCTCCTCCGTCGACGCGCCGGCGCCGTCGCGCAATGGCGCTTCGGCCACATCTCGCGGCGGCACAGACGGCCCAATCTCGACCGGCACTAACGGCGCTATACTCGTCTCACTGTGCTTGCAAAGCTCTTTGCGCCACCTGAACAGCTGGCTCACATGAAGGCCGGCCATGCGAGCCACCTCGGAAACAGTGGCTCCGGGCTCGAGCGATGCTGCAACTAGCCGTTCCTTCTCATCCTGCGACCACCGACGCCGCCGCTCGACCGTTGTGATCAACTCTGCCCGCGAAATCGTCATAGCGCTTCTCCTAGGATTACCCCTGGGACCTGCAGCGCTCGCGTCCGCCAAACAAGGCGGCCCTCAACGGAGGGATACGCCCGAAGGCCCGCCAGATGCGTTGCACCGTCGATACCGACAGGCCGCTGGCCTTCGCCATGCCGCGGGAACTCCAATGAGTGGCGTTCTCGGGGCAACTCTCCAACGTCCTCACGATCATGGCTTCGATACGGACATCGTCAACCGTACGTGGCGCCCCGGAGCGGGGCTCGTCATGCAGCCCGTCCACGCGCTGCTCCACAAAGCGCCGCCGCCACTTGCCTACCGTTGACCGGCCCAAGCCCAGCTTGGCCGCCACTTCCTTGTTTTGACCGCCTTCCGCGCAGGTCAGCACGATCCGGGCTCTCAGAGCCAGCGCCTGCGCCGTCTTCCGCCGCGTCGTCAGCGCCTTCAGTTCGGTGCGCTCTTCATCACTCAATGTCAGGGAGGCAAGTTGCTGGACCGCCATCAGATCCTCCGTCACTGCTGCTGCCTCCAGCCTTGGCACAGCGACGCGAACCTGCTGCGATTCTGCGATTGCGAACTTGTGACTCGGGACACTAGCCAGGGCGAAGACGCATCCGCCATCATGTTCGGCGAGGGCTTCGTGAAGGATGATGCACCGGGCTCAAATACAATATTTCCAATAGTCTCAAGCTGACTTGAGTGAACTCTCCGAAACCTTATTCCCGACAAACCAGTCGCCTTTGTAGCCCACGGTCTGCATGCTACGTTTAAAGCATATCCCGGTTCGTTAGGTCGGCTCCTATGGGGAGACAGTGAGAGAGCGCCGGGAAGAAGCTCCGAGCCAAGATAAACCGGCTGCGGTGAAGACCTCAGCCATCAACATGCGATCGCTATCATTGCCCCGAGCGGCGACGAGACGCCTCGCAGCATCCGCCGCGACGCTGTGCGCTTTCGCATGATAGGCCAGGAAGGTAATCTCCTTTAGAAACTCTGGCTTAATCGAGCCCACCTTGCGGGCTTGAAGCCAATGAAAGAGTTCACTTGCCCGCCCCGCCCCCGCCGCAGCAAGGGCCCATGCCATTTCTGCTTCTGCAGAGGGCTGCTGGCGCAGCAGTGCGTCCATGACCGCCCAGTTCTCATGTACGAGACCTAAACGGATGTAAGCCCGGGCGACGTCGACGAGGACCGACGGATGGAGAAGCTCCGGTTCATGGGAAAGTTCGGGCGGGCGCCCCTGGGCGAATCGAAACGGCAGCGTCTGACGCAAGGCAGCAACCGCTTTGTGCCCACGGCCGCGCCGCAGCTCGACCTCAACGATCTGCAAATACGTCCGCACGAGTTCACGTCTCACCTCGGCAGTCGGGTGCTGGGCCTTAACCCGTACCAGGATGTCCGCGCAGTCATCCGTACGGCCTAACTGCCGGTATTGGCCAGCCAAAAGCCGCATTAGCCCAATGTCGCGCGGGTGCTCGTCCAGTTGGCCTATCAGCAATCGGATTGAACCGGCGACGTCACCGGAACGAGCTCGGACCTTCGCTAACGCTGCAACAGTCGGCGGTGATCGGTCGCCAGCCTCGAACATTTGCTCAAGCAGATTGAGCGCGACTTGCGTATTGCCGGCCTCCAACTCGAGGAGCGCCAGTTCGCTTCCGCGAGGGACCAAAAGCGCGCTGAGCGAAACTGCCATGAGCACGAGAACAATCAGGAACACCGGAATCGACGGAGCCGCGGGCAGCAAGTCGCCAAGCTTTGGACCGTGATTGAGGCGCGGAAAGAAGGGCTTCATGGAGGAGGTACAATCCGGGTGAGATCTGGCGTGGCAACATAGGGAATAAACCCGTTTGCACGCTCCTCAGTGTAGATCTTCGCAATGTTTTCTTTGTCATTAGGATCCCAGTAGTCGAGCGAGAAGAGCTGCAGATTGGGGTCGCGGCCGCCAGCCGCCCACAACTGCTGGCGCTGCCACTCGTAATCCGACTCTGAGACGAAGCTGTAACGACCCGTTCCGGCATCGAACGTAGTGCGGACTGACTCGCCGAGAACCATGTCAAAATGACCTGCGATCAGCGGGAGTACCGCAAAGCCCCGGTTTATCATGATCAGAATGCCCGGAAAGGCCGTCCGAATTGCGCGGACGAGATCGGCAGCGCCCTCAACCATTCCTCCATAACGGCTCGGGTCCTGCCTCTCAAGGAATTCGGCCGAGTCAAGTGTATCAAGAAACACTCCATCAAAGCCTTTTTGAAGAATTCCGGGAACGAGGTCTTTTACCACGCGCCGGCGCCAGTTTTCATGTCGCAAGTCGATGAACCGTGCGTCTGGCCAGTTTGCGTTCGCTCCGAAAAGCAAGCCCTCAGCAGCGAGCTCGACAAAATAAGGGCGTCCAGAGTGGACCTCACTCAAGCTGAGATAGCCCAAGTAAGTCGCGTCGCGACGGAATCGGTCGAGAGGCGCGAGATTTAAATCGCTGTCGAGCGCCGCAAGGGCAAAGGCGCCAATGGCTGGATCTGTGCTCGCGCCATAATAGACGAGGAAAGGGATTTGGCCTTTCTTCCGTTTTTCGCTCAGCTGGGCTGCTCCCAAGAGAGACGGAGCACACGATATGATGCCTAGCAGGATCCCAAGTTGTCGGCGGCTGATCAAATGTGCCCTCTCCTCACGGGCCATGGGTAATCGCCAGACTTCTCTGCCCCTCCGCAAGAGCGAAGCAATCTCGCCTTTGGCCAGCGAGCGGTTGCGCGACGGTCGCACCCGTTTGCAGAACTTCATCGACGTATCTCCAAGAGCCGAAGGCGTGACGACAGAATTGACGCAAAGGCGCGGCTCGACTCTTCGGTACAGCGACGAAACAAAATACAGATCATCGCGACTAGCGAATCGGAGTCAGCTTCGGAAGTTGGCACGCGAACAACGTGACATCCGGTGGCCGGCTCGTTTTCGACCACGCCAACCATTGCTCCATACTGCCCGTTTACGGTCATCATGGCATTGGTCGTGGTTGAGGACACAGTGCCGCCCCACTGCTCGTGTCGACGGCAACAGGCCGTTCAAACACGCAGATCTCAGACGCGTCTCGCTCAAGACTACGGCTGCGGCCCCTCGTCCGCTGGCGATAGGCTGTAAGTTGGTCGGCCCATCCATTGCCCGAAGACCGGTGATCCGGCGAAATGAGTTCATTCATTCGTCAACGCCGCTGGAGCTAAATGCCATAATGATAGTATCCCGCCTAACCAACTCGTTTCCTGAAATGCAGTTGAATCCTTAGACCCTTGCTCCCGGAAGGGTGTGTTAGGGACAAGACGCAGCTTCTCCGACGCAATTGTAATTGGTACGCTTTCTGCGAACCAACGAAAAAATCTGATTTGTATCAGACCCAGCGCATACTCGGCGGTTCTAACGCGGTGGACAAGCCATTGGCATTCGACAAGGCAAGATCGCAACGAACCGGGTCCAGAACGACCGAAGCAGAGCTGACGTTGTAGATCGAGGCGACTCTTCAGCTAAGCCTTCAGCGCTCGCGAAAAGCGCGTTCGAACTGATCTGTGAGCGGTTTCGTCAGATATGACAGCGCGGTTCGTGCTGACGTCTCGATGAAGGCGTCGACCGGCATCCCGGGAAGCAGCTTGTGATCGGTAAGCCGAGCGAGTTCGCCGCTGTCGGGAGTAATACGAGCGGTATAGTAGAACTGTCCTGTTTCCTTGTCCCGGGTGGCATCCGGAGACAACCGGGTCACCACTCCCTCCACCTCCGGCGTCGTGCGCTGGTTGAAAGCGGTGAATCGCAACATGCTTTGCCGTCCGATCTTCAGCTGGTCGATATCTGTACTTGGGATATGAACCTCGACAGACAATAAATCGCTGCTGGGAACGACCAGCATCAACTGTTCGGCCGGGTTAACCACGCCGCCGACGGTATGGACGCTGAGTTCGTGAATGATCCCGTCGATCGGAGCCCTGAGTTCGACCCGCCGCAGCTGATCCTCAGCCGCGATTTTTCTTTCCTGCAGCTCTGCGATGCGGCCCTCGACCTCACGCAGCTCTTTTTGCGCGTCGGAGAAGCGGTTCTGGTCAACGGCGAGAATCTTGAGCCGCGTTTCCGCGATCTCGCCACCGATTTTGGCGATTTGCGCCACCAGTGTTCCGATCTCGCCCTCAATCCGGGTCTCGTCGCGCTGCAGGCTTAGCACGCGTGTTACCGGCAGCAGATTTCGCTTATAGAGATCATTGACTCGCGATAACTCCTCACGAATCAACGCTACTTCGCGGGCCTTGGCGGAGTTCTGCAGCGTCAGCCCCTTGACCTCGTCTTCGTTCTGCTTGATCCGCTCGCCGAGTTGCGCCTTCTGTCCGTTCAACGATCCCAGTCGCGCATGAAATAACCGCCGCTCTCCGCTGGCGACCCGCTCCGCTTCCTGGCCGGATGCTGTGAAGCCGGGTGGGAACTCCAGGTCGTCCCGATCGTCACGCTCGGCGGCCAAGCGCGTCTTCCGGCCAACCAACTCGGTCAATTGCGATGTGACGATGCCCAGCAAGGCGCGCGCCTGCGTCCCGTCCAGCTTGACCAGCAGATCACCGGCGGAGACGCGACTGCCGTCTCTTACGAGAATCTCTCCAATCACCCCGCCCTGCTGATGCTGAATCTTTTTGCTGCTGCCGTCGACCACAACGATCCCATGCGCGATTACGGCTCCCGACAGGGTCGCCACGCTGCCCCAACCGAAAACGGCAAGTGCAACCAGGCCGGAAAGAGCCAGGCCGGTAGCAAGTGGACGCCGCAGCTCGGCGACATCCACCGGCGAAGCCGCCGGGCGGGCTCCTGTCGAGCGCCGCAAGTTTTTGTTCAGGGCTACAACCGAAGCCGTCATGCCGAAATCACTCCGTTTCAACTCATCAACTGACAGCGGTCCGAACCGGATGGACCAAGACCTTCTTCAGCACCTCGTCTTTCGGGCCGAATGCGCTCAATCGCCCCGCATTGATCATGGCGACGTGATCGACGGAGTTGAGCGCGCTGGGCCGATGCGCAATGACAAGCACGATGCCGCCACGGTCCCGAACGCCCTGGATTGCCGCTGACAACGCGCATTCACCTTCGGCATCGAGGTTCGAGTTGGGCTCGTCGAGAACGACCAGGAAGGGGTCACCGAACAGCGCGCGGGCGAGCGCGACGCGCTGGCGCTGGCCCGCGGAAAGCGCCGAGCCATCGGGGCCGACATTGGTCTCGTAGCCAACGGGAAGGTGGAGGATCATATCGTGGACGTCGGCGGCCTTGGCCGCCGCGATGATGGCCCGGCTGTCCGGCTCCTCCTCGAGGCGGCAGATGTTCTCTGCAATGGTCCCTTCGAACAGCGTAACGTCCTGCGGTAGATAGCCGATATGCTTGCCCAATTCGTCGGACGTCCAGCCATCGAGCTCGGCGCCGTCAAGGCGAACGGACCCATGCAGCAGCGGCCACACGCCGGTAATTGCACGCGCCAGCGACGATTTGCCTGCCGCGCTGGGACCGATTATCGCCAGCGCCTGGCCGGACCGCAGCTCAAAACCCACGTCGCACAGAACAGGACGTTGGGTACCGGGCACACACACCGTTGCATTCGCCAGCGTCAGCCGCTCGACTGGAGGCGGAAGAGCCAACGACGGCGCAGCGACCGTAAACCTGTCGAGCATCTTCGACAGCCGATCAAAACTATGCCGTGCGGCCAGAAAGTTGCGCCAGTGCGCAATTACCTGCTCGACCGGGGCCATTGCCCGGGAAGTGGTGATCGAGGCAGCGATGATTGCCCCGCCGGTGACTTCGCCGCGAATGGTCAGGTACGCACCCAACCCCAGGATGGCCGATTGCAGCGTCAAGCGCAGGAACTTGGAGACGGCAGCCAGCTTCGAGGTCACGTCGCTCGCCTTGACCTGCAGCGTCAGATAACTTTGGTTGGCCCTTTCGAACCGATGGACGGCGCGGCCGACGAATCCCATCGCCTGCAGCGTCTCCGCATTTCTCGCGTTGGCGTCGGCTATCGCCTTACGAGCGGCGTCAGCGCGCGCGCTCGCCCGCACCTCGTGGCGCGACAGCAATTCGGACAGGAACGTGAGTAGGACGAGGAGCAGCACCCCCGCAAGGCACATCACCCCGAGCAAAGGATGCAGCAAGAACACAACAGCGAGATAGAGCGGCATCCAGGGCAAATCCAGGAAGGCGACCGGACCGCCGCTGGCGAGAAAGGTACGGATCGTGTCAACATCGCGCACCGGCTGCTGCGCCGTCGATCTTGACGCACCTTTGAGGGGCAGGTTGACGGCCATGGCTTGCACCGAGCCAGCGACGCGGCGATCGAACAGAACCGCAGCGCGGCCCGATGCCTGGTTGCGCAGCAGGTCGAAGACGCCATAGAAAGCGTACAGGACGAACATCAGGACAGACAAAGATACCAGCGTCGGCACGCTGTGGCTCGCCAATACGCGATCATAGACCTGAAGCATGTAGAGGGAACCGGTCAACGTCAGCAGGTTGATGATCCCCGATATCACTGAAACAGCCAGAATCGCACCGCGAAAGCCCGCAAAGGCCCCGGCAAGATCGGAAGTTTGGTTCTTGGGCTGATCGCCCGGCTTCTTCGGCAATGTCCTGTACCTATTGCAATAGAGAAACGACACGTGCCGGAGCACTGATAGATCGGCGTCCGGCAATTACTCGGCTGCTCCTCTCTCCCGCTGGTCAGCTATCAAACGAAATGGATGTCAGCGGTGGCGCTGGCCTTGAGCATCGACAACGTCACATTATTCAGCGTAATCGTGTCTGTTGGATCCAGCGTGATCAGCACATTGCTGCCTTGTTGCACCACAGTAACCGGCCCACCCGCGGCGTTGAGGGCCGCCCCATTGACAAGCGCGGTCTCGGTCGTACCGGCGGCGAACATGGACGACGATAGCTCCAGAAAATCGTGGTTGGCGTTGGTCATATTGGCCGTGAAATCGGTGATCACGTCCTTGCCGAAGCCGGCATGATTGAACACGAACGTATCGGCGCCGTCGCCGCCGGAGAGCCTGTCGTTCCCCACTCCGCCCTCCAGGTGGTCTTTGCCTCCATTGCCGAAGAGCGTGTCATTGCCGATGCCGCCTGTGATGGTGTTCGCCAGACCGTTGCCATTGCCGGTGAAGTTACCGGTTCCGAAGTGAGTCAGATTCTGCACGTTGCCCGGCAATGTGTAGCTGGCGAGCGTGGTCATCACGGTCGCGTTCGTGCTGCCCGCCGTCTCGTTCACGGTGGTCGAAGAACTGGTGACGGTGAAGGTGTCTGCGCCGCCGCCGCCCCTGAGGACCACATTGGCGAGACCGGCATCGCCCAATGAATCGGCGCCCGCTCCGCTGGTGATCTGTTCGCCGGCCACTGTTGCCGTCGCGGTGAAACTTTCGCTGCCGGTATAGACCAGCCTCTCGACGTTGGCTGGCAACTGGTAGGTCGATAGCGTCGTCTGCACGGTGTCCGTGCCGTTGTTGGCGGACTCTGCGATGATGGTGCCAGGGTTGCTCACGATGAAGGTATCGTTACCCGCGGCGCCGAGCAGCTTGATCCCGCTCTGGCCGTTGTCATTCAGAATGTCCGCCCCAGCGCCGCCGTCCAGCGTCTGGTTAGCCGCGCCGGCTGTCAGGGTGTCAGCACCTCCAAGCCCCGAAATGATCGCGCCCGTCATCGAGCTCGTCAGCGCGTCATTGCCGGTGGTTCCGTTGACCGCCGTCGGTGGAATCCCCGTGCTGCCACCGAGTTGCGCGGCCGTCAGGACGAGCCCGCCGTTGAATTGGAACAACTCGAAATTGCTGAAGGTCGTGGTGCCGTCCGGCGAACCTGCCCTCGTATCGGTCAGGCTGAGGCTGCCGTCCGGATTTGCGGCGACCCTGTACTGCGCGAACTGGCCGGTGAACAAGGCGGTATCGGTGCCGTCGCCGCCGTTGAGAATGCTTGTGCCGTCAAAGCCACTGAACGTGTTGCCCAGCGCGTTACCGGTGGCGGTGATGCCGGCGCTGGCCGTGTAGACGAGGTTCTCCGCATTGTTGGGCAACACATAGTTTCTAAGGTTGGTGCGAACCGTGTCCGTACCGGCATTGGTTTGCTCGACAATAACATCATTCGCCCTTGTCACGACGTAGGTGTCGTCGCCGGCTCCGCCGCTCATGGTATCGACGAGGCTTGCCGCAGCGGCTGTACCTGCGTCGCGAAGCGTGTCATTGCCATCGGCGCCGTCCAGGATGGTGTTGCCGCCGATGCCCGCCGTCAGCGTGTCGTTGCCTGCCAGCCCGAGGATGATCTGGCCTGAGTTAGCAATGGCGGAGCCGGTCAAGACGTCGTTGCCCGGTGTTCCCATGACAACGGAAAACGCCAACTGGGCCTGAGTCAGCACAAGGCCGTCGCCAAACTGGAAGTTCTGGATGTTGATATCGGTATCCGTGCCGTCGGGCGCACCTGCACGCAGGTCGGCCACGGTAACGCTGCCGTCTGCATTCTGCGTATAACTGTAATTGTTCACGATGCCGGAATAGACTGCGGTATTTGTAGCGCCACCGCCGTTGAGGACGTCGTTGCCACCTCCACCGTTGATGATGTCGTTGGCCGAGCCACCAAAGAAGATGTCGTTGCCGCTCGACGCGACAGCGGCCGCACCGTCCGAGACCGTGACATTATGCTGAACCTGCACACCCTGCGGTGAACTCGTAGAGACCGCCAGTAGCCCGTCATTGAATACCAGCGACAGATCGGCTCCGTTGAGCGTGGCGAGCGGTGCGCCCTGGATCGAGACGATATTCGCGCCCGGCGTCTTGACGTGAATGTCGACCACGCCGTCGCCTGTCATCGAGAAGGCCAGGTTCGCTCCGTCGCCGGTCACAGACAGGAGGTCGGCGCGCATCGGCAGCGCCTCGATATGCGTGACATCGTCCTGCGTCGCGCCGAGGGTGACTTTGAAAGTCCCGCCGCCGTACGGCAGAAAGATGCTGTCGCTGTCGTAGGCGTACCAGTTGCCGGCGTTCTGAATGACCTGACCGGCGGCGTTGGTGACGTTCAAGGCCATCCCGCCAAGGTCCGGCGCCGTCGAATCCGGCGTAATCGTCGCGGTGATGACGTTGCCATTGGTGGTTTCGGAAATCGTCGCCTTCTGCTGCGCGGCGATGCGGGCGGCGAGCGTCTCCATGGTCACGAACTCATAGCCCGCATTGTAGGCGTAGGCGATGAAGTCCGTGAACATCTGGGTCGTATAACCCGGATCACCGCCGGCGCCGTTGGTATCCCAATTGGTAGCGCCATAGTCGTGCCACGGCCATACGATGATCGGCGCCTGGGAATTGGCCGATAGCTGATTAAACAGCGCCTGCCAGTCGGCCAGCGCCTGCTCGGGTGTCTTGTTCTGAAACTGGATTTCAGTGAAGTCGAAGGTGATGTTGGGCGCGATATAGACCGAACCGGTATTGGTCGGATCAATATAGCCAAAGGCGTTGGGATAGCCGGCCCCTGCCCCGGTCCAGCCGCCGGTGACGTAGCCGGTGAGCCCGCCCGCCACGCTCTGGTAGTACTGCATGATCTGCTGGGACGTACTCACGGTCTCGGCGGCGCCGGGCACGGCCGCACCGGCGATCGCGACGCCGATCTGCTGCTGCAAGATCGTCTTCGATTGTCCGAACTCGTAATTGAAGGTCCAGTTGGGCGCCGAACCGTTGGCTGGCGGCGTGACGTAGAGCGTGTTGGTGTTCTCGTTCCAGGTGGAGACCGGTGGATTGATGAGGTGGGTATAGGAGTGATTGCCGATCTCGCTGCCCATCGCGACGATCGACCGATAGTAGGGTGCGGAAACCGCCCAGTTGGTGAAGTTCTCGTTGTTCGGATTGGCGTTGTCGCCGATGTTGGCGTAGTAGGTGCCGACAAAACTATATTGCTGTTTCCACTGCTGCAGGATCGGGATCAGAAGGTCGTAGATACCGGCTTGGCCGCCTTCCGGCGAGACGTCGGACCGGAATTGCGACTGGTCCAGATCAGTGCGCGAGGCGACGATGCCGGCCATGCGGGAGGTATCTAGCGACAGGCTCGGCGTGGTGCCGAACACCGCATTCTGGATGGCGTGCTGCAGCAGGTTGCTGTCGCCGAGCAGGCCGGTGGTCGCGAACAAGGTGTTGGTGCCGCCGGTGGTCGTCTGCACTACGCCGGCGACAGAGGCTCCGCCCTGAACGTTGATATCCGCGAGCGTCGTGGCCGGCTGCGTGACGCCGGAGAAGGTCTGGTATCCCGTGTTGGTGTAGTAGCCCGCCGGCGTCCCAGCGAACTGACCGCTGGCGCCGCCGATGAGTTCGCCGGCCGCGTAGCCGGCCATGATCGGATTGTGATTGGCAAGCGCCGCGGGATCTGCCGTTACCGAATAGGTTGCCGTACCGAACCCGCCCAGCGTCACGTCCAGCAGCGCCTGCATGTTGGCGTAGGAATTGCCCGGCAGCGGCGCCCCGATCTCATCGTTGGTCAGGAAATTGCCCGCCGTAATGATCGGCACGTGATAGCCGTACACCACATGGCTCAAGGCACTCACGATCGAGGCGACCTGGCTCGACTGGACATTCTCCATGTCCGGGAAGATCAGCGCACTGTATTGCGAGAGCTTGGCAACATTGGTGAGGTCGGCCTCGGTCAGGAGGTCATAGGAGACCCCGGCAGCCGCCGCCTGATGCTGCGCCGCCATGAACAGATCGGCATAAGCGGTTTGACCAGCCGCCGAGCCGCCGAAATACAGCGCGGCGGTGGTCGCGGAAAAAACGATGCCGACCTTCTTGATGGTGTGATCCACCGGGACCAGCGTCGATGGATCGGTGATGACGTATTGCGGGTTGGTGAAATCGCCGGGCAGAGCCACCTCTCCGTTATTGATCAACGCGGCAAAGTTGATCGAGGTGGGTGCGGGACCGCCGGTCGGCGTCAGCAGCGCCTGCGGGATCGCGACTTCGACGCTTTCGCCATCGCTGGAAACGCCGAAATTGAGCGGCGCGCCCTTGTTGAGCAGGGTTTCTGTGCCGGCAGATGTGCGCGAGTACAGGTAGGGTTGAAGCACGGTATTCGCGTCGAGCAGGAACTTCACCTCATATTCAGCCCCTATTGCACTGCCGAAAACCAAATATCCGGTTGCAGCATTTTGATCCGTATTGAGATAGATCGAGGTATTAGCGGCGATGACCGGATCGGTCGCGACAGCCGCGTTGATGCCGACCACATAGTTCTTGCCGGTCGCATCGTCAACGAGCGCGCCATAGACCTGATAATTGGCGACAGTGTTTCCCGGTCTCTCGACAATGTCATTCAGCGACCAATCGGCGAATCGCCCATCGAGCGTCAAGTTTCCAATTGTTGCCGCCATTTGTGTGATCCCTCAAACCGTTTTGCGTCTTCCTTCGCCATGGCTATGACGTTGCGAGGCCGCATGACCTGATGCACGGAGACAATATCCTTCCGACGTCGCGCCGAATTATCGCGGGATTCGAAATGCTGCGATTGATCTGACTTCGACAAGGCGGGTGACCTGCCTCTTGTTGACGGCATACTAAAATGCAAAAGGAGCAAGCCTGTCCAACGGGAATCCCTGTTGCGTGTCAGACTTCGTCTCACATTCCTTGAGAGCGCTGGGTCTCAGCCATCGCCAAAGAGGCCATGCGCCGCCACAGACGAATTCCGCGCCCCAGTCAATCGAGTGGGCTCGCTTCTTGGACAAATGGGCCCGACTGACATCCGGAAACTCACTTAAGCGGCTCTCTTCCTAGTCATCTGGAACGCAAGTTCGTCACATTATATGATAGCTCGAATCTCTCTCGATAGAGGAGAGCGCTTGTGGCGAATGCGGGTGTGAGAGGCCGGCCGATCGAGCCGTTGGTGCTGAGTGCGCAGGAGCGGACGTACTTGGAGAGACAAGTTCGTCGTCATCGTATTGCCCGGTCGCTATCTGAGCGATGCCGCGCGATCCTGCGGTGTGCGGACGGGTTGCCAAGCAAGTCCGTGGCTGCCGAACTCGGCATCCACGAGCACACCGTTGGCAAGTGGCGCCGCCGGTTTTTGAAGGATCGCTGTGATAGCCTGCTCGACGAGGCCCGCCCTGGCCGCCCTCGCACCATCAACGACGATCAGGTTGCAGCCGTGATCGAGCGAACGCTGCGTACTACGCCAGCCGACGCGACGCACTGGTCGATCCGCTCGATGGCTGCGGAGACTGGCTTTTCCCACACCACGATCCGCCGAATGTGGTCGGCGTTCGGCTTGCAGCCGCACCGTAGCCAGACATTCAAGTTGTCGAGCGATCCACTGTTCGTCGACAAGGTGCGCGATATCGTCGGCCTTTACCTGTCCCCACCGAACCGAGCCCTTGTCCTCAGCATCGATGAGAAAAGCCAGATCCAGGCGCTTGATCGCGAGCAACCGGTCTTGCCGATGATGCCTGGCGTGCCGGAACGTCGTACGCACAGCTATGTGCGGCATGGTACGACCTCGCTGTTTGCCGCGCTCGATGTCGCCTCAGGGTTCGTCATCGGCAAATGCTACAAGCGCCACCGAGCAGTCGAGTTCTTGAAGTTTTTAAAAGAGATCGATGCTCAAGTTCCTGAAGGCCTCGATGTCCATATCGTTATGGATAACTACGCCACCCACAAGACACCCAAGATCAAAGCGTGGCTCACCCGCCGGCCTCACTATCATGTCCATTTTACGCCGACTTCCGCGTCGTGGATCAATCAGTAGCGCTGGTTCGCTGAACTCACCAGAAAGCAAATCCAGCGAGGTGTTCACACCTCCGTCAGGCAGCTCGAGGCCGACATCCGGACCTTCATCGACCTGCACAACCAAAACCCGAAGCCCTTCAAATGGACCAAGTCCGCAGACCAGATTTTGGCTTCCGTCAAACGCTTCTGCCACAAAGCCCAACAGACATTATGTGGCGAACTTTAGATTCACGTGACTAGCCCGTCCTATTCGTGAGAGTGCTTTTTTTAGTCCGATTGATGTGGCCGCACATCTGCTCTGACGAGGCGCGCGGGATTGCCTTCGGCTTTTCACCGCCTGACCGACCCGTACTTTGCAACGCGCTTGAGGTGTAGGTTGGGCGAACGGGGGGCGGACGCCCCGCCGGTCAAGGACCGAGAGGCAGCAGCGCGCCTGGCAAGCCGCGGATCAGGTCGGCTTCGGGACATGCCGCGGCAAACGCAAGGCGAATGCGGCTCGTGGTCTCGACGACACGGGCAGCGAGTTTCAAGAGACGAAGACGCAGCGTCGCGAACTCGGCTGTGGCCAATTCCCGGGCTTTGGGAATCGCGTCGCGCACGGTCAGCATCAGCCAATAAGCGGCGGTGTGGAGAACGAGGCGGACTTGATTGGCGAGCGCCGAACGGCAGCTGGTGCGATCGGAGGCGAGCTGTGTCTTATGCAGCTTGATCAGATTCTCGGCTTGGCCGCGCGCGCAATACAGGCTGTCGTAGATCCACTCGGCCGAGCCGACATCGAGGCTGGTGACGACGAAACGGATGTCGAGGCCGAGCATCGTCGCCTCAATACGGGCGACGGTACGCCGTTCGCGATCCCAGGACTTGGCCTTGTGGCGCGTCTCGGTATAGCCACGCAGAACCGGCAGGTTCTCGATGGCGCGTCGCGTGCGGATGTCGTCGGCGGCCTCGTCGAGTTTTCTGGCGAGCGGCTTGGTGCCGGACAGACCGAAGATGTAGTCGATGCCGTTGGTCTCGCACCACGCCATTGCCTCCGGCCGGGCATAGTGCCCGTCGCCACGGAACGTAATTCGCGTGTTGTGCCACCGCGTCCGGATATGCCGTATCAGGCGGCGCAGATGGGCACGCACCTCGACGCCGCCCGGCGTCTTGCCGGGCCGCAACACGACCGCCACGGGCCGGCTCTTCTCCGTGTCGTAGACGTGGATCGGCAGGAAGCAGCGTTCGTCATAATGAGCGTTGAACAGCGAGAGCTGCTGATGGCCGTGGACGACATCGCAGGTATCATCGATGTCGAGCGTGACGGATGCCGGCTCGCGCGGGTAGCTATCCATCCATGCGTCGACCAAAGTGTAGGTCAGTCGGATCACGTCGCGCAGGCGCGGAGCATTCTCCAGCCGCGACAGCGTCGGTTGGGAACACAGATCGCGACCCGTGTCCGGCAGCCGTCCGCAGGCCAGCTTGAATGCGGGATCGGACCGCAGATGATCGAGGTCGTCGGCGTCCTCGTAGCCGCAGCAGATCGCGAACATGCGCGCGCGGAACATATCGACAAGGCTGTGCACGACCCGCGTCGGATCGCGCCGATCCGGGAACACCCGGGCCAAATTGTCGGCCAAGCCGAGACGCCGCTCGGCCATCGCCAGAAGCATCACGCCCCCGTTCGAGGTCAGCCGACCGCCATCGAAGGCAGCTGTGACTTTCTTGGCGTGAACGGCTGGAAACGAGAAGGGCAGAATCGTATCATCGGTCATGGCGGGCGTGCTGTTCGCGGCTGAAGGTGATGGGGTTGGCTTTGCAACCGAATCCTACGCCGCATCAGCGCTTTACACCACGCTCGCCAGCCTCTCAGGCGCACTCTGACGAATAAGACGGGCTAGGTTCTCAAAAGTGAGGACCTTCGTGTTTTTGAAGCCACGTTGTCTGATGGTTCCGGCGAGCGTGCTTTCGGTACCGGAGCCCTGGGTCGTGCAGATCGTCGCGCCGTCTAGCTCCGCTACCGACTTCACGCCGGAGGCAACCTTCACCATGACGCCGGTGCCGTCGTAGAAACTGATCGGCAGGAAATCGATACCGATGGCTGACTCGCGCACCGGCTTGACCGTGGTGTGTGCGAAGACGACGTCGACCTGGCCGGTCTGTAGAGCGTTGAACCGACTCTTGTCGGTCACGACTACGAAGTTGACCTTCGCGGCGTCGCCGAGCACAGCGGCCGCCATCGCCCGACAAAAATCCACGTCGAGGCCTTCCATCTTGCCAGTCTTCGTATTGAGGTAGCCGAAGCCCGGCGCGGTGTTGTCCGTACCGCAGTTCAGGATGCCGCGTTGCTTGACTGTGTCCAGCACGGCGGCCGAAGCAGCGCTCACCCAAAGGCTTGCAGCCGCGGTTAGCCCAGCGGCAAGAAGTTTCCCGTATTTCATGACGCAATTCCCCTGCTATTCGTTAGGTCATCGATCGAACCCGGCAACGAAATCGCGCCCTATCTCCTGCCGGATGGGTTTGTTCCCGCATGGAACCATGCGAAAATTTTCTTCCACGAGTTGCGAATTCGAGATCGCCGTGGTTCCTCGAGCTCGGTCCGCTACCGTCGCCTCACGGAAGCTTCAGCCTGATAGCCAAATTCCGTCGTGATCAAGGGGAAAGGGGCGCCCCTCTCACAATGAGCAGGCTAGGCGCAACCATGAATACAGGTCTACTTAATTAACATTGACATATACGTTAGGGAAATTGCATGATTAAGGACTGAGCAAAACCCGAGTTCACCGCATGGACTTTGCCCGCCTGCGCACACTTCGCGAGCTGTCACTGCGAAAAACAATGGCATCGGTGGCCGACGCCTTGTTTATCTCGCCCTCCGCTGTCTCTCAGCAGATTGCGTTGCTCGAGGACGAAGTTGGGGTTGAGCTTGTCGAGCGCCGCGGGCGAGGCGTCCGCCTGACTCCCGCAGGCGAGCGCCTCACCGAACATGCAGGAAGGGTGATCGGCATCCTGGAGGAAGCCAAGACCGACCTGGCGGAACTCAAGCGCACCGTTGCGGGAGAGCTGCGCGTTTCGGCTTTTCCATCGGTGGCAGCGTCATTGATTCCTCGGACGATGCGGGCCATGGCCAATCGCTTTCCAGACCTTGCGACGACCTTCGACGAACTTGAGCCAATGGACGGCCTAGCCGCTCTCCGCGCCTGGCAGACGGACGTCGCCATCGTGGATGATTTGACGACCGCGCCAGGAATTCCCGAGGCGACGGTTGAAATGCTTCATCTGCTCGATGACAGCCTCCACGTCCTACTTCCCGAAGGCCACCCGCTCGCGGATCGCCCGTATGCCACCTTGCGTGAACTGAGCGAAGAGAAATGGGCGCTCGACACGGCCTCGATCACCTATTCCAATGTCATTGTCAAAGCCTGTAGGGACACTGGCTTCGATCCCGTCATTAATGGGCACTGTCACGGCTTCGAAGTGGTGCGCGCCTTGATCGAGGCCGGATGCTCGATCTCGATCATTCCAGGCCTTCGGGGCCGCGACTACGTTGGAAAGCTCTGTCTGAAGGAGATCAGGCCGACCATCGCGCGAAAAATTTTCGTGGCGTACCGGCGTGGCGAGAAGCGCACCCCCGCAATAGCCGCCTGCATTTCAGAGCTTCAGACGGTTGTCAGCTCGCTTCCGTCAGCGAGTTGGCTCGTTTCCGCAGATCGAGTCGTTCAGACACTCGCAGACTAGGGCCTGTTTGGATTCATCTTGAATTTATCACAGCGGCGGTGAGATTGATCATGGCTTCGAAGCTGATATCTGTTTTGTCGGCTCGCATGGCGATCCGCTTGAATTCCTTGAGCTTGCAGAAGAAATTTTCGATCAGATGTCGCCATTTGTAGATTTCCGCGTCGATGGCGAGAGGTTTTGCGCGCCGCGGGTGCTGGGAGATGACGACCTTGGCGCCGCGTGCGTCGAGGTCGGCAATGATGGCGTTGCTGTCGAACGCCTTGTCGGCGATCATCGCATCGAAGGTCAGCCCTTCGATCAACGGCGGGACGCCGACCGTGTCGAAGCGCTGTCCTGGCAGCAGCACGAAACGCAGGAGATTGCCGAGCGCGTCGGTCAGTGCCAGGATTTTGGTGGTCATTCCGCCTTTCGAGCGGCCGATCGCCTGGTTTTGCGTCCCCCTTTTGCGCCCTGTCCGTGGCGGTGGACTTTGACGATGGTGGCATCAACCATGACGTACTCCATGTCCGGCTCGTCCGAGACCGCATCAAACATGCGCTTCCAGACGCCCGCCTTGGCCCAGTCGCGGAAGCGCGTGTACACGGTTATCCAGTTGCCGAAGGCGCGCGGCAGATCGCGCCACGGACTGCCCGTGCGCGCAATCCACAGCACGGCTTCGACAAACAGCCGGTTGTTATTGCCGCTCCGGCCGGGATCACCCGGCTTGCCAAGACAAAGCGGCTCCATCTTCGCCCATTGGGCATCAGTCAAAACGAATCGGTCCATCCCAAGCTTGAATCACAACCAAGCCAGGATGAGAATCCGGAATCCAAACAGGCCCTAGGCAGGCTGCGTAAATTGTCGGCCGATCTCGCGTCGAGATAGATCCGCTCTTGGCGCATGAAAACCTCCTTTAAGGACGGAAGATAGCTCCGGCGGACGGAATCGGACGCCTATGGCGTCCTGATCATCCGCGAATGTGAGATTCGTGTTCGCCAAAGCCGACTCTTGAAACTCGCTGCCCGTGTCGTCGAGACCACGAGCCGCATTTGCCTTGCGTTTGCCGCGGCCTGTCCCGAAGCCGACCTGATCCGCGGCTTGCCAGGCGCGCTGCTGCCGCTCGGTCCTTGACCGGCGGGGCGTGCGCCCCCCGTTCGCCCAACCTACACCTCAAGCGCGTTGCGAAGTACCGGTCGTCGGGCGGTGAAAAGCCGAAGGCAATCCCGCGCGCCTCGTCAGAGCCGATGTGCGGCCACATCAAGCGGACTAAAAAAGCACTCTCACGAATAGGACGGGCTAGCGAGACTGACCACCTTGCCCCCCGAGAGGCTCAATTCTCAAGGGTGCGAGCAAAGAGTATCGCGGAGAAGGACTGCACCGCACCTACCTGGATTGGTGGCAGCCGAATCCCACCATTGGTCTATGCTGGTCCTTCAGGACTTGCAGATTTAGGAGAGATTAGGAGAGACGAGAATGGCTAAACGCGCACGCATTCGCTACGTCAGAGCGGCGAGGATTCTTGCCGCGAATCAGGAGCGAAGATGACGAAGAGGAGTCGCCGGACGCATTCTCCGGCACCGCTTATTGGCTGATGCTGACCGTGCGCGACGCGATTCCCAAAGTCCGGGAATTGGCCACTGCCGAGTTCGCGACGCTGCGTCTTCGGCTTCATTCACGGCAAGGTGGCTTTGGCGGCCGTGAAGGGGGAGAAGACGTTGGCCGAGCTGGCGCAACTGTTTGATGTCCATCCGAACCAGTCTGTCGCCGAGCCGCTTGCGCCAATGGCTCAGGTCCGAGCGCTCGTGCGGGAATGCGTGCTGGAAGAACTCTTCGCCAGTGAAGTACTGGAAATACGGGTCGTGGACCCAGCGTTCGCATACCCCCTCATCGGACAGCCCGTAAATGCGCTTGAGCAACAACAGCTCGATCACGAAGCGGGTCTCAATCCCCGGCCGGCCGTTCTCGCTGTAGAGCGGCGCGATCTCGCCGTCGATCCAGTCCCAATCGATCTTGCCGGTGAGCCGGACCAGCTCGTGCTTCAGATTGATGATCTGGTCGAGCCGCGCCCGGAAAAGATCGTTCGCTCCCGTCGTTTTGTGCTTCTTCGGCCGCATCGTGCCCTCCGATGCGGACAGGGAATCATGCTTCGCCCGTCGAGGAATCTCGAAAACGAAATTGCAAGCTTCCGATGCACAAAACACCAAAACCTTGCAATCTCAGAACGTCATTCCAGCCAAATTACGATTCCAGATCAGTCGCCTGGAAGCTTCTTAACGGGCGACTAAGCAGCGCGGGGATACCGGCGGCCGGGACGGCATCACTGAACAGATAACCTTGTCCTTCTGCGCAACCATTGGCCACCAGATAGGCCAGCTGGCCTGCGTCTTCGACACCCTCGGCCGTGGCCGTCAAACCAAATCCATTTGCAAGGCCAAGGATAGCACGAACGATCACCTGGCTGTCGGTACTGTCGTCGAGATGCGACACGAAGCTGCGGTCTATCTTGATCTTGTCGAGACGAAACGAAAGCAGCTGGCTAAGCGTAGCATAACCCGTACCGAAATCATCGAGCGCGATGCGGACGCCGGCTTGACGGAGTTCATCCATCACGGTCTTCGCAACCCCGGTCTTTTCCACGAACGCGCTCTCCGTAATTTCAATCTCCAGGCGGCTCGGACTGACCCCGGTTTGCCCAAGGATCGATAGAATGCGCTGTCCAAGCGCGGGGTCACGCAACTGAATCGGCGAAATATTGAAGGCAAGCGTAAACATCTCCGGCCACACATTGGCATCAAAACAGGCGCGGCGAAAAAGCTGATCGCCAAGCGCGTTGATGAGGCCAGTTTCTTCTGCAATCGGAATAAACACGTCGGGCGGAATATGCCCAAAAGTCCGGTTTTCCCAACGCGCCAGGGCCTCGAACCCGATGATGCAATTACTTTTGAGCGAAACGAACGGCTGGTAGTGCGGCTCGATAATATCGGCCGTTATCGCGCTGCGAAGCTCTCGCTCGATCTGGATGCGCCGCTCGACATGCATGTCCATCTCTGGTTCGAAAAAGCGAACACACGACCTGCCATCGCCTTGTGCGCGATAAAGTGCACGTTCTGCGCGCCTGACCAATTCGTGGAGATTGACGCCGTCAATCGGAGCGATGGCGATGCCAATTCCAACACCAAGCTCGGCTGACCCCGTCTCGATCGCGAAAGTGTCGCCGGCGGACGCCACAATACGGCGCGCCAGATTGGTGGGATCCTCAAAGGAGCTAATGTCTGGCATGACAATCCCGAATTCGTCGCCTCCAATCCTCGCCAGGACGCCATCCGTGCGCAAGACGTCGGCGAGCCTGTTGGCAAATTCGCAAAGCGCCTTGTCCCCCGCTGCGTGGCCATGCGCGTCCTTGATTCTCTTGAAGCCCCTAAGGCCAAGCATCAGAACGGCCACCTGGTGGGTGTCGCCGGCGAGGCCAAGGCACGCATCAAGTTTTTCATCAAACAGGCGACGGTTAGGCAGGCCGGTCAATGGATCATGTCGCGCCAGATCGCGCGCTTCTGCTTCTGCAATGGTTCGTGCTTTGGTTTCTCGGGCGAGATCTCGATAGCGGCGAACACTAAAGATTGTCAGCGCAACGCTCAGAAAGAATGCGACAAACATCATGAATACGATGGCGTCGAGTGCCGAATCCGCATAGCCCCGTCCCAGCTGAAACAAACGAGGGCCAAGCTCATAAACATGCGCCAAGATCGAAGCAAGAACGACGCCCCCAAAGAGAGCGATGAAATCCCTTGTGGCAGAACTACGCCAATCGAACCAATCGGCGCGCAATACGCGCGATCGTGGATTTGACAAACTCATCACAGTCGAACCTTCGCTGACGCCGGTTATTCCAGCAAGCTCTTACAAGTGGCATAAATGCACACTTAACACCAGGTTTTGTGCGGCGCGCCTGCTCAACCAGCTTCAGCGCGAACCTTGCGACCGCGAAGCCATTGTCCGGCTCGCGGCGTTGATGGATAAAGAGACTCGCTCGACCGCGTAAAGCAAGATGCGATCTACGTGGTTCGCCGCCGCGATTCCCGGTCACGACCATGTTGCTCGTGCAGCCTTAGGCTAAGCGCGCGAATGAACGAAGCCTACGCGGCAATCACACGATTGCGACCTTCATGTTTTGCGCGATAGAGCCGCTGATCTGCGACGTTCAGCAATCCGTCAAGCGTGTCTCCATCGCGCCCGAGCTCCGACACCCCAACACTGATGGTGACGCAGACCGACGGTCGGGCTTCGACGTCGAATGCAGTGCCTTCAATCGTCGATCGTAGGCGCTCGGCTACCGCGCAAGCCGTGTCGAGCGTCGCTCCCGGCAGCAAGACCATGAATTCTTCACCGCCCACGCGCGCGACAGAGTCATAAGGGCGAATTGCCTCCAGACACTTTCGCACAAATGCGCGGAGCACCTCATCGCCGACGCTGTGACCACGTGAGTCATTGATATCCTTGAAATGGTCGAGATCGAGCGACAGCAGAGATAATGGAGCACCGGTTCGTTTGGCCCGCGCGATCTCGGCGCCGATATGCTCGAGGAAGTGTCGCCGATTTCCGGCGCCGGTCAGTGGGTCGGTGGCGGCAAGACGCTCTAACATTTGATTGCTCACTTGAACTTGTTGTAGTGCCCTTTGAGTGTCGGCCATCGACTCGGCCAGGCGGGCCATCATTTCTTCCTGGCTATAGATTGTCGAGAAGGATTGCGTCGTTCGGAGCGCCTGGACAACGCCATAGCTGAGCAGGAAGAACCCGCCCGCAAAGATCGCGTGGGCGAGCCACCACATATGATTCCACGGCGCCGCCAGAATGAATGCGAGCGACGATAGCGCAAACCACCCGACCGAAATGCCGAAAACGAGCATGAGCGGCGAGTGAATCCGTCGCATGAACATGACCGCGACGTTCAGCGCGCTGAACACCATTGCGCCGCCCTCCATGGACAAGCGTACCGCGGGGTGTCCCGCATAGGGGGAGTAGGCGATCAAGGCGACGGCTATATCCATCGTCAGGAATAAGCCGATCCAGATCAGCCATGCGCGCGGATCCGAACGCTTGTCTGACGGCTGGTTGTAGCAGAGCAGCCCAACGAAGAGCAGAATCGACATCGCGAGACGCGACGCTGGCCCATAGAGCAGAAACAGCCAAATATTGCGGTGTGCCATCTCGGTGAAGGCGCCGTGCGGCGAATAGACCAGCACGAAGCCGAGAAAACCCAGCGTCAACCAACGCAACAGAGGTTCGCCTGAAGACCGGTAGCAACGCCACGTCACATAGGTGACGAACAGCCCTTCGAGGGTGGCGACGGCAATCGCGAATTCATGAAACAGGTGATTCTCGAATTTTAGCGTGGGATCCTGCTGGAAATACAGATAGGCAATGAACTGGGCGGGCATAAGGGCAAAGGCGATGAGGAGAAGGCTCATATACGCCTGTGTCACCAGCCGGAGCGCGTTGCTCGGTTCGTGTACCGCAAGATTGGTGCTCATATGCATATACCGCCTCCCATGATGACGTGCGGTCGTTTCATAGCCTCTTGGGGTCCCGAGGGATACTCTGTCCCAGAGCACCTTCGGTCCTTGTGTACTACCCAGATGAAGGAACCAGGATGCGTCGCGGCCGGAAGGCCATTTAACAATTCGGCGCCCGCGATCACCGCTGCACGGGAGTGGACGGAGGCATGAGCTTGAGCTTTCCGTCCATCTGGGGCACCCCGTCGAGCAGGCGGCGGCGCCGACAGGGTCGGCCTTGTCGTTCAGCAGATTATTCCGGCTCCTGCCGCGAGTTGTCACGGTCTGCGAGGCGCTCGAAAACGCCCATCGAAAGACAAGGAAATCACGATCCCGTTGAGGAAAGGAGTCTGCGTATTACCGTACTCAACCGTCTGCCTGCCGCCCGCCGGTAGTGCCGCCGCCACAATCGGTCCGTTACTGGTTCGGCTCCGAGTCAACACGCGTAATGAGCAAAATCGTAAGCGTCAGCCCGCTTTGATTGACGAGGTTCTCGTAGGCCATCTGCGATCTCCTTCGTATGGGATGTCCCCGTACTGCGCGACCGGGCCCGTTAGGTTACCTAAGCTTGTTGAGTTAGCCGCCTGCCAAACCTTGTAGGTTCCCTAACGCAACCTGTGAGATTGGCTTGCGGCAAGGAGGAATTACTCGATCCGTCCCGGATGACGGACGAAGAGATGTCCGACGGACAAAGTAATCGCTGGTCCAGCTCTATCGGGCGCGCGGCCAGCAGCGTCGCCCATGTCCGGAGCCTCTCCTGACGCGGCGTGTCCGCCCCAAGTGTAAATAAGCCCCAGAATGCGCCCCCGGGGCGACGTGAGGCCACCTATTGATCTGGTTCGTGACTTTGGAAGATAGCGGGAGGCCGATCGGCGCCGATCCGGACCCCATCGTGAACGAATTTCGGGGATGTCCCGGGTTCTGTTGAATTTCTGAAGAGGTCGGCGTTGCCCACCTTGAGCCGGTAGGCTCGGGGTGCTGATTCCACAAAGGAGAGCAACGCCATGACGAGAGATATCACACCGGCTGGTTGGCCGGCGACCGGGGCGGTGGACGAAGCGTTTGCGGAAGTGCGGGCGAGCTTCGATCGGTTCTGCCTTGCAGCAGGGATCGAGGCGCTCGGCACGATGATGGAGGCGGATGTGACGGCGGCCTGCGGGCCGCGCCACGGTCGCGATGCGGCGCGGCGGGCGCACCGTTGGGGCCGAACGCAGGGACGGATCGGTTTCCACGGCGGCAAGATCGAGGTCGAGCGCCCGCGGGTCCGGGGCGTGGATGGCGGCGAGGTCACGATCCCGAGCTGGGAAACGGCGGCGCAGGAGGACTGGCTCGGTCGCTGGGCGATGAACCTGATGCTGATCAATGTATCGACGCGCCGGTTCGGCCGCGCTGTCCGGCTGCCCGAAGGTCACGTGCCGGCACCGCCCGGACCGGGGGTTTCGAAGTCGGCGGCCTCGCGGAGGTTCGTAGCGCTGTCGGCGGCGCGGCTGGCTGACTTCATGGCTGCCGATCTGTCCGCGCTCGACCTTCTGGTGGTCCAAATCGACGGGCTGCATCTCGGCGACGATCTCGTGCTGGTCGCCGCGATCGGGGTTGACGGCGAAGGCAACAAGCATCCGCTGGCGCTGGTGGAAGGGGCGACCCAGAATGCCGCAACGGTTCAGGCCCTGCTGGACAACCTGGTCTCGCGCGGGCTCGACCCGACGGTGCCAACACTGTTCATCGCCGACGGCGCGAAAGCGTTGTCGAAGGCGATCCGCCGCACCTTCGGTTCGGCCGCTGCGATCCAGCGCTGCCAGATCCACAAGGCGCGCAACATCATGGAACGCCTGCCGAAAGATCGGGTGCTGCGCCAGGCCTGGGAGCTCGATGACGCCGACAAGGCTGAAAAATTGATCCGCAATCTCGCGCGTCGACTCGACCAGCAATGCCCCGGCGTAGCGGCCAGCATCCTCGAAGGCCTCGACGAAATCCTGACTGTCGTCCGGTTGAAGCTGCCGAAGGAGCTTCGTCGATCGCTCGCTTGTACCAACATCGCCGAGAACATGATGGGCACCATTCGCCGCGTCACGCGCAACGCCGAACGCTGGCGGGATGCCGGTATGGCGTTGCGATGGGGCGCGGCCGGCATGATCGAGGCCAACAAGGGCTTCCGACGATTGAAGGCGCATAAGCAATTGTCGGTTCTGCGTGCGGCCCTTCAAGCTCACCACGATCGCATGACGATCAAGCTCGTTGCCCACGTCTCGAGGGCCGCGTAACATTCATTCCGGCAACGTCGGCCCGACGTAGTTCAACACCAATCGGGACATCCCCGACCTATCCCGCTTGCTCTCGCAATTCCGGGTGCTACACCTGCAGCCAAGCTGTTACATTGGGTGTGTCAAGATTGTTTGGATCCACGCTACCTCACGTCCACAGGTCAACTAGCTAGTCTGACTGAGTCACAAAACCGCCGGCCAGAATCAGCGATGGATGAAGCACGGACCATCAGTCGAGAGGCCGACATGAGCGGGCGTGGCACCAAGACGAGCGAGAAGCGATTTGCGACGTATTTGGAAGGGCTTGCCAGTGTCATCGGTCATGCTGATCGGAAGGCGCCGCTGCGCGACTATTGCGTCGGCCTGATGGCCTGTGGCGGTCGCAAGAGCGTGGAGTCGATGGCGGCGGTGACAGCTCCGGAACGGACGGCCGCCCAGCATCAATCGCTGCTGCATTTCGTCGGCAGCGGCGCCTGGTCGGATGAGAAGGTGCTGGGCAAGGTACGTGAGATGGTCCTGCCGGCGATTGAACGCCAGGGCCCCATCGAAGCCTGGATCATCGACGATACCGGATTTCCCAAGCAGGGCCGACATTCAGTTGGAGTTGCACGGCAATATTGCGGGCAGCTCGGCAAGCAGGATAATTGTCAGGTGGCGGTGTCACTGTCGATTGCCAACCACCACGCCAGCCTGCCTGTCGCTTATCGCCTTTATCTTCCGAAGGAATGGACTGAGGACTGCGATCGGCGGCGCAAGGTGGGCATTCCTGCCGAAGTTGGCTTCCGGACCAAGCCGGAGATCGCGCTGGAGCAGTTGCGGTGGGCCTGCGCGAGCGGCCTTCCACGCGGTGTCGTACTGATGGACGCGGGCTATGGCAATAACAGCGACCTGCGCACGGAGATCACGGCGCTGGGATTGACCTATGTGGCGGGTCTTCTGTCGAGCACAACGGTATGGGCGCCCGGTACCGGTCCCTTGCCGCCGAAGCCATGGTCGGGCCGCGGCCGTCCACCGAAACTGATGCGCCGCAACCGTCAGCATCAGCCGGCCGCCGTCAAGGCGCTCGCGATCGGCCTGCCGGCCAAAGCTTGGCGCACCATCACGTGGCGGCAAGGAACGAACGAAAAGCTGACCTCGCGCTTTGCCCGCGTGCGGGTCCGTGCCGCGCATCGTGATTATTGGCAAACCACCCGGCGATTGGAGGAATGGTTGCTGATCGAATGGCCAAAAGGCGAGGACCAGCCTACCAAATACTGGCTCTCGACATTGCCGGAGGATGTGGCATTCCGGACTCTCGTTGAGACGGCTAAATTGCGCTGGCGCATCGAACGCGACTATCAGGAACTCAAGCAGGAGGTCGGGCTCGGCCACTTCGAGGGACGCGGCTGGCGCGGCTTTCATCATCACGCAACAATGTGCATCGCAGCCTACGGATTCCTGATCTCCGAGCGGGAGACGATTCCCCCCTCAGGCACTCGGCACGCCCGGCCGATCCTGCTCGATCGCATTCCCGCAGATTACAGACCCCGCGGATTTGCCGCTGCGGACCCAACGTCACATTCCAAATTCGATCGCGACGATGCGACGGCGCCTCGAACATGGGCTCGTCCGAACGCTGTCGAGATGTCCTTGTTGTGCGATCAAGTTCGACCACTAGACAGATCATCGTTTGTGACGCAGTAGGACTAGTGTCCTGAATCATAAGTTCGGCAGACTCCAAATCGGCTCGATCATGGCGGACGCTCCTGATTTGGGGGAGGATTGGTCATGGGTCGACGGTTTGCCTCGCTGGGGCTCGATGAGGTGGAACGCGCTGAGTTGACGTCGCTGGCGTCGCGCCGAAGCACGGCTCAGGCGTTGGCGCTGCTGGCTCGGATCATCCTGGCCTGTGCCGTAGGCGAGCAGAGCAAGGTCGTGGCGACCCGCCTGGGCATTGATCCGGACACGGTCGGCAAGTGGCGTCGGCGCTTTGCCGAGCATCGGCTGGGAGGGCTTTGGGAGCCGCGATCGGGGACGCCGCGCTGCGAAACCGGAACACGTCCTTCGTGATTGACGGCGAGGCCGTGCTCGGCGTCGACGGCATATCAGTCCCGCAAGTACATGGTATCCGTCCGAGGGCGGCCGTCTTGCGAGTTTTTCCGATCTGTAGCTGACTGTCCTTATGGACGGACATAAGGACAGTGCGGTGCTGAGCCGCATGGATTTGGTGGAGACCGGTCGGCGGCGACGCTGGACGCGTGCGGAGAAGCTCAGAATCGTAGAGGAGAGCTTCTCGGGGCCACGACTGGTGTCGGCGACGGCTCGCCGGTATGGGATATCACGTCAGCTTCTGCTGAGCTGGCGCAAGGCTTGGACCTGTCATGATCCGGCCGAAGAGGATTCGATCGGCCCGACATTCGTCCCTGCGATAGTTGCGGCAAGTACGCCGCCAACGACGGAAGCTGTCGAGACAGGTCAGATCGAAATCGTGAGCCCTCAGGGGCTGCGCGTGGTCTTCGGCCCCGGTGCGGATATCGAGGCGGTCGTTCGAATTGCTCGGGGCCTGGCGCGCCGATGATCCCGATCCCGACGGGCGTGCGGGTGTGGCTGGCGACGGGCCATACCGACATGCGGTGCGGCTTTCCGAGCCTGGCTCTGCGCGTGCAGGAAGTGCTCAAGCGCGACGCCATGGGCGGCGGTCTTTTCTGCTTCCGGGGCAAACGCGGTGATCTATTGAAGGTCATTTGGCACGGTGTGCTGCAGAGCATGAAGGAGGTGAATAACCGAATTTAATGCGTACAGCTTTATGAGAGATGGAGGATGGCCCTCCTGCATCGGCGTTTCAGGCGCAGATGCAAAACCACGACACTGTGGCTTCGCTTAAAAGGCGCGGTCATGAGCAAGTGTTGCAAAAGTCCCGGGTGTACGGGGCAGGTAAGTATCCAGAAGGCGAGCGAAAGCGAATCTTCCGATGACGCGTCGAAAATTACTAAGGCGTCGCCAAAATCAGGGGCGCGTGCCATCCCTGAGATCAATCCGTGAGGCGCCTGGATTACTGCGCGGATGGCGACCGGCGTTTAGGGGACGCGATCTGGATACAGGCTCTTGTAGAGAACTGCAGGAACCAGTCGTTGTGATGCCAAGGGAGAAGTTCAAGCGGCGCACACCGCGAGACGAGAGTACCGAAGCACAACACTGGGGCGGATCGGCTCGTAGTAGTGATGAAGGTGCTGTAATGGGACTGGAGCGAAGGGGCCGAAACAAGTGGGTTGCTCCCATATGCAACTGTGATGAGCAGGAGGACATGTGAGTGTAACCGGACGTAAGCAGTACGATATCGACAAGCAGACAGTGATGAAGGCCTACCGATTGGTCAAAGCCAATGCGGGCTCGGCCGGCGTGGATAAGGTGTCGCTCGAAGCTTTTGAGAAGGACTTGAAGGGCAACCTTTACAAGGTCTGGAATCGAATGTCTTCTGGCAGCTACTTTCCACCTGCCGTTCGGGCTGTCTCCATTCCCAAGAAGAACGGCGGGCAACGCATTCTAGGTGTGCCGACAGTAGCAGATCGCGTGGCGCAAACGGTCGTCAAGCTGCAGATTGAACAAGCACTCGAGGAAATCTTCCTTCCCGATTCCTACGGCTACCGGCCCGGAAAATCCGCGCTGGACGCCGTCGGCGTCACCCGGCAACGGTGCTGGAGGATGGACTGGGTGCTGGAGTTCGACATCAAAGGCCTGTTCGACAATATCAGCCACAAGTTGCTTATGAAGGCCGTCAGGAAGCATGTGCAAGACGAATGGGCTCTGCTCTACATCGAACGCTGGCTAACAGCGCCGATGCAAGACAGAGACGGAGCGATCACCGCTCGCGACCGGGGCACACCCCAAGGCGGCGTGATCAGTCCCGTCCTTGCCAATTTGTTCTTGCATTATGCGTTCGATACATGGATGGCGCGGAACTTCCCGCAGTCGCCGTGGTGTCGATACGCGGACGACGGGCTCGTTCATTGCCGAACCAAGGCTGAAGCGGAAGCCATCAAGGCGGCGCTGCAAGCAAGGTTTAAGGAATGCGAACTCGAAATGCATCCCGACAAGACCAAGATCGTCTACTGCAAAGACAGCAATCGCCCGGGTAGCCATGCCAGTCAGTCATTTGACTTTCTGGGATTTACCTTTCGACCGCGCAGGGCAAGAAACCATCAGAAGAAAGAAAACTTCTGTACGTTCTCGCCAGCGGTCAGCAGGGCGGCGATGACGTCTATGCGTATGACGATCCGGCAGCTCCGCCTCAGGCTTCGCTCGCAGACGGAAGTCGACGCAATTGCCTTGGAACTGAACCCCGTCCTTCGTGGATGGAGGCAGTACTACGGCAGATATGGGCGGTCAGAAATGCACAACCTGTATCGATATGTCGACGAATCTCTTAACCGCTGGGCGCGACGCAAATACAAAGGGCTGAAGAATGGAAAAGTCAGAGCCTCCACCTGGCTCAGATTGATCCGCTGCCGCAGGCCGAAGCTGTTCGCTCATTGGGCGATGTTGAGTTCTGCCTCGTTACTTGTTGAGAGCCGTATGACGTGAGAGCGTCACGTACGGTTCGGAGAGCGGCTCCGGGTGCAACCCCCGGGGCCGACTCACCATGGCCAGGGCGCCTGCTTGTTCACCAAAAGACTCGAGAGAGGCAGGTTCATCTGGCCATCGGTTGCTGGTGAATCGGTAACGATCTCTCCGGCGCAGTTGAGCTATCTGTTGTCCGGGATCGATTGGCGCAACCCTCAAGAAACCCAGCGTCCGACGCGGGTCGGATAGTCGTTTTACGGTTTGAATCTGCGGCTTGATCTGATTCAATGGCTCCATGATATCGAAGCCGGATGATCTTCCATCGGACCTTGTCAGTGCCCTGGCGGCGCTGCAGGCCGAGCGTGAGGCGCGACAGAAAGCCGAGGCGAAGGCCGCCAACTGGCAGGCGCAAGCCGCGAATGCGCAGGCGAAACTGTCGGATACCGAGGCGCTGATCGCTCATCTCGAGTTGCGCATCGAGAAGCTGAAACGCGAACTGCACGGGCAGCGATCCGAGCGCTCGGCACGGCTGCTCGAGCAGTTGGAGTTGGAGCTCGAAGAACTCGTCACCACGGCGAGCGAGGATGAGCTTGCCGCACAGGCCGCAGCGGCGAAGACGCAGAACGTCCGCCCCTTCATGCGCAAGCGGCCGGTGCGCAAGCCATGGCCTGACGATATCGAACGCGAGCGCGTCGTCATTGAGACTCCAACGACCTGCGCCTGCTGCGGTGGATCGCGGCTGGCGAAGATCGGTGAGGATGTGACCAAGACGCTGGAGGAGATCCCGCGCCGCTTCAAGCTGATCGAGACGGTACGCGAGAAGTTCACCTGCCGCGATTGCGAGAAGATCAGCCAGCCGCCCGCGCCGTTCCATGCCACGCCGCGCGGCTTCATCGGCCCACAATTGCTGGCGACGATCCTGTTCGACAAGTTCGGCATGCATATCCCGCTCAACCGCCAGAGTGCGCGCTTTAAGGCCGAGGGGATCGACCTGCCGTTGTCGACGCTGGCCGACCAGGTCGGCCACGGGACCTTCGCCGTCATGCCGCTCTTCCACTTGATCGAACGCCACGTGCTCGCTGCCGAGCGCCTTCATGGCGACGACACCACCATCCGTATTCTGGCGAAGGGCAAGTGCACGACCGGGCGGATCTGGACTTATGTGCGGGATGACCGGCCGTTCGCCGGGCCTGCGCCGCCGGCAGCGGTCTATTACGCCTCGAGCGACCGACGAGGCGAGCATCCACAGAGACATCTGGCCGCCTTCGCCGGCATCTTGCAGGCGGATTGCTACAGCGGCTTCGAGCCGCTGTTCGACCCGCAGAAGAAGGCGCTGCCGATTACGCCGGCGTTTTGCGTGGCCCATGCGCGGCGGGGCTTCTTCGAGCTGGCTGATATCGAGAAAAATGCTCGGGAAGGCAAGAAAGGCAAACCGGTCTCCCCGATCGCGCTGGAGGCTGTCAGACGCCTCGATACGTTGTTCGAGATCGAGCGCGCCATCAACGGCCGCGGTGCCGGCGAGCGGCGTGCCGCTCGCCAGGAACAGAGTAAGTCACTTCTCGAGGACATGCATGCCTGGCTGCTCCGCGAGCGCGAAACCCTCTCGCGTTCCTCCGAGGTCCTGAAGCCGATTAACTACATGCTCAGGCGCTGGGACGGCTTCGCCCGCTTCCTCGACGACGGCAGGATCTGCTTGACCAACAATTGCGCTGAGCGCGCATTGAGAGGCATCGCCTTGGGAAGGCGCAACTGGACCTTCGCCGGCAGCCAGCGCGGCGCCGACCGTGCCGCCATCATGCTGACGATGATCACGACCTGTCGCCTCAACGACGTCGATCCCAAGGCCTGGCTCGCCGACGTCCTGGCCCGTATCGCCGATCATCCCGCATCGCGTCTGCACGAGCTCTTGCCCTGGGAATGGAAGCTCCTGCGCCAGGCCGACAAGCCAGCCAATCAGCAGGCCGCCTGACCTTCACCCTTCACCCAATGCCATCATAGACCTCGCCGTGCCCGCGCGCATGCGTCAATCAGGCGGCCTCCGTCGTATGCGTACAGTACATGACGAGATGCAGTTCTACGCCTTCGATATCCTGGCGAAAGGCGGCGAGGATCATCGCAAACTGTCGCTATCGATGCCCAAGATCAACCTGGTGCGGCTGTTAGCGCGTCGCGTCGACGGGATCTTCCAGCGACTTCGAGCAGGGCGAGATCGGCCCCGACCTGTTCCGCTACGTCTACCTGATGGGACTGGAAGGGCTGGTTTCCAAGCACCGCGAGCAGCCGCGATCCGTCAATCTGAGTTTTATGGCGCCATCAGCAATAACCACTGAGGCAAGCGAGCCGCTGCGTCGCACGTCAACGGGTTCGGTAGGAGTTGCGTCAGACCCGAGTCTGAATAGGCGTTCTGAGGCGTCGCGACTGTGCCGGCCTGGATCACGAAGAGCCGACAGCCAGGCGCAGCCTTGCCGGTCAGGTCGAATTGCGGGGTGAGACTGAAGCCAGGGACGGTGCCGGCGGCCAAAGCCAAGGACGCCAACAGAAGTAACGGCGAAGCAGTGACCGTCGCTAAGCCGATCATTCGAAGAAACTTGCTGCGCATTCTTATCCTCGCATGCATCTAACGTGCTGCGAGCCTAAGAGACTGCCGCTTTACTGGTCTATGCGAGGTCCGCGGCTTTTGCGGTCAAAGATCATCATCCGAAGATTGTTCATTCTGTTGATTTTGCGAGCCACCCCATGCCGGCTCGGGTGAACGGACGTTTAACCATGCATAGGAGGTCTTCCCGCTCGGGGAAATTGGTGGGTGCCAGCCTATTTTAACCCTCAGTGGTCTGGGTTTGATCCACCGCAAAGGTTCTCACCCAAAACTAGTTAATGATGTTTTCTATCACCGGGCTCCGGTTCGGCCGTCGCCGGTGACTGAGAGTGTTGTGCTCCCGCCGTTAAATGCGGTGACGTATGCGCATATCCGAGCCCGCTTGGGCCAATTGCTTTAGGCATCTATCGAAATGCCCCGGAAACAATTGGTGTGCCCTTCAGTTTCCGAAGTGCGCCGGATGCCCGAATGCCGCCGCGTTGCCTCATCATTCAGTGGGCGCGCTTGAAGACCCGATGGAATCGGACGAGATCAAAGGGTGGCTTTGCGGGCTTAAGCCATACAGGGATTTCTGTCGCCATCAAAAAGTACGGCCCCCCAGAGTGGGTAGGGTACCGATCCACTGCTGATGCAGTACCGTCAGCCCTCGTTAGCCTTTTCGAGCTGACTCCGTGGGGCTTACCAGCGGGCAATGTGGGAAGGCCGCGCAAACTATGACAAGCGAAAACGCGCCTTCAAGGCCGATTGAAGCCGCGTGGGAAGCGGTGACACTCGGTGAGGCGGCCAACGTCGCGCTAGCCATCTGGGCCGCAATAGTCGCGGCCCACATCACCGCAGCGTCGGTGTATTTTTGGCGGGAGCAGCGCAGCCCGGCATGGTTGGCCGCTCTTGCGATTTTGGCATACTGGCCGATCTTGGTGCTGATCACATGTCTCGGCCTTGCTTTTAAACATCTAATCCGGCCTCTGATTGAGCAAGTCAAACGGAGAAGGCCCGGTACCAAAAGCCGCCCATTAGTAAGGGCGCCTCAGTTGGCGGCCTCTTCGTCATCATCGACGTCGTCGCCGTATTCAAATGACAGCTGAGTTGGTTCAGTAATCGTGGATGCAATCGATCAAGCTTTGCTTTAAAGGCCGTTTCGATTCGGCGCGGGTCATGGACAAACAACCGATACCCGTCGGTGAACAGATCATCACCATCGTCTTGCTGGTGATCTTCGCGCTCGTGATTTGGTACGGCGCCATGATCTGAGACTTCTTTCTTTGGAGTGGGCCTTGTCTAGCCCGTCTTATTCGTCAGAGTGCGCCTGAGAGGCTGGCGAGCGTGGTGTAAAGCGCTGATGCGGCGTAGGATTCGGTTGCAAAGCCAACCCCATCACCTCAACCGCGAACGCCAGGCCCGCCATGACCGATGATACGATTCTGCCCTTCTCGTTTCCAGCCGTTCACGCCAAGAAAGTCACAGCTGCCTTCGATGGCGGTCGGCTGACCTCGAACGGGGGCGTGATGCTTCTGGCGATGGCCGAGCGGCGTCTCGGCTTGGCCGACAATTTGGCCCGGGTGTTCCCGGATCGGCGCGATCCGACGCGGGTCGTGCACAGCCTTGTCGATATGTTCCGCGCGCGCATGTTCGCGATCTGCTGCGGCTACGAGGACGCCGACGACCTCGATCATCTGCGGTCCGATCCCGCATTCAAGCTGGCCTGCGGACGGCTGCCGGACACGGGTCGCGATCTGTGTTCCCAACCGACGCTGTCGCGGCTGGAGAATGCTCCGCGCCTGCGCGACGTGATCCGACTGACCTACACTTTGGTCGACGCATGGATGGATAGCTACCCGCGCGAGCCGGCATCCGTCACGCTCGACATCGATGATACCTGCGATGTCGTCCACGGCCATCAGCAGCTCTCGCTGTTCAACGCTCATTATGACGAACGCTGCTTCCTGCCGATCCACGTCTACGACACGGAGAAGAGCCGGCCCGTGGCGGTCGTGTTGCGGCCCGGCAAGACGCCGGGCGGCGTCGAGGTGCGTGCCCATCTGCGCCGCCTGATACGGCATATCCGGACGCGGTGGCACAACACGCGAATCACGTTCCGTGGCGACGGGCACTATGCCCGGCCGGAGGCAATGGCGTGGTGCGAGACCAACGGCATCGACTACATCTTCGGTCTGTCCGGCACCAAGCCGCTCGCCAGAAAACTCGACGAGGCCGCCGACGACATCCGCACGCGACGCGCCATCGAGAACCTGCCGGTTCTGCGTGGCTATACCGAGACGCGCCACAAGGCCAAGTCCTGGGATCGCGAACGGCGTACCGTCGCCCGTATTGAGGCGACGATGCTCGGCCTCGACATCCGTTTCGTCGTCACCAGCCTCGATGTCGGCTCGGCCGAGTGGATCTACGACAGCCTGTATTGCGCGCGCGGCCAAGCCGAGAATCTGATCAAGCTGCATAAGACACAGCTCGCCTCCGATCGCACCAGCTGCCGTTCGGCGCTCGCCAATCAAGTCCGCCTCGTTCTCCACACCGCCGCTTATTGGCTGATGCTGACCGTGCGCGACGCGATTCCCAAAGCCCGGGAATTGGCCACAGCCGAGTTCGCGACGCTGCGTCTTCGTCTCTTGAAACTCGCTGCCCGTGTCGTCGAGACCACGAGCCGCATTCGCCTTGCGTTTGCCGCGGCATGTCCCGAAGCCGACCTGATCCGCGGCTTGCCAGGCGCGCTGCTGCCGCTCGGTCCTTGACCGGCGGGGCGTCCGCCCCCCGTTCGCCCAACCCATCCCTCAAGCGCGTTGCAAAGTACGGGTCGTCAGGCGGTGAAAAGCCGAAGGCAATCCCGCGCGCCTCGTCAGAGCAGATGTGCGGCCACATCAATCGGACTAAAAAAAGCACTCTCACGAATAGGACGGGTTAGGTGTTTAGTCCCGGCATTTGCTGGAGCGGATTGAGGGTGAATCGTTCGGGCTCTTTTGTCCAGGCTTTGCAGATGTATTCGTAGGGCGTGAGGCCCTTCAGGGTCTTCAGCCGCCGAGCGTAGTTGTAAGCGTTAATGAAGTCGGCAAGGTGTGCTTCGAGCGTAAGCGCTGTTCAGCGGCCACCGACCGGATGACGGGGTGATCTGCGAGTCTGCGGTTCGGTTTGGACCGTTAGGCTTAGAATGGACACAGAGCATAGTGCTATCACGGAGCCGGTGCGACGGCTTGAGGTCTTCACCGGAGCCGGCCGTCGGCGGAAGTGGAGCGACGAGGACAAGGCGCGGATCGTTGCGGAGATCGTGGCGAGCGGCGACTCGGTCTGTTCGGTAGCCTGACGGCATGGATTGTCGCCGCAGCAGTTGTTTGGTTGGCGACGTCAGTTGCGAGATGCTGCGGTCGATTATTCCGAAGAGCAAGAAGTAGAGTTTGTGCCGGCGGTGGTAGATGCTGTGGTGCCGGCGCCCGCTGTTGGCCGGGAGCGCAAAACGGTGCGCTGCAAGGCCAAAGCGGATACCCGGGCCCGCCGTTGCGATGCCGGGATCATCGAGATCGAAGTCGACGGAATCACGATCCGGGCCGGTCGTGGTGCGGACCCGACGATGATTGCGTCGATCGTCCAGACACTGAAGGCGAGCCGGTGATTGGTCCGTCGGGTGCGGTCCGGGTGATGGTGGCGACCAAACCGGTAGACTTCCGCAAGGGGATGGAAGGGCTTGCGCCCCTGGTGCGCGAGAGCATGCGGGCAGACCCATTCTCGGGAGCTGTCTATGTGTTCCGGGCCAAGCGGGCGGATCGGATCAAGCTGGTGTTCTGGGACGGAACGGGTCTGTGTCTGTTCACCAAGAGGCTCGAGGATGGGATCTTCCGCTGGCCGAAGGTCGAGGACGGCGTGATGCGTCTGTCGGCGGCGCAATTGTCGGCGCTGCTGGAAGGACTCGACTGGCGGCTTGTGCATGAGGCGCGGGAGACGCCGGCGCCAACGCGAGCGGGATAGTTGTTGGCGGCACTGCGGCGAAGTGAATCAAGAGCGTTGGATGTGTCGCCAGATGGCGGCGAATATGCTCTGAATTGGGTGTGAGTGACGCCCTGCCTGACGATCTCGAGACGCTGAAAGCGATGCTGCTTGCCGAGCGGTGCGAGAGCGAACGACTGCGTCAGATCATCAAGGAATTGCAGCGACATCGGTTTGGCCGACGGGCAGAGACGCTGCCTGAAGATCAGATGCTGCTGGGCCTGGAAGACGTCGAGCAGGTCGCAGCCTACAGCGAGACAGCGCTGGACATCAGCGCACCTGAAGGCCGTGAGGTGCGGGCTCGCACGCGCCGCGGCAACCGTGGCGCCTTGCCGACGCACCTGCCGCGGATCGAGGTCGTCGTCGACATCGAGGACAAGACCTGTCCCTTTTGCCAGGGCGAGTTACACCGGATCGGCGAGGATAGAAGCGAGCGGCTGGACCTGGTCCCGGCGCAGTTCCGGATCCTCGTGACCCGGCGTCCTAAATACGCCTGCCGGGCTTGCGAGGACGGCGTCATGCAGGCGCCGGCCCCGGCTCGACTGATTGAGGGTGGGTTGCCGACCGAGGCCACCGTCCCAGGTGCTGGTCTCCAAATATGCCGATCACCTGCGGCTGTACCGGCAGGCGCAGATTTACGCCCGCCAGGGCATTGAGCTCGATCGTTCGACGCTGGCGGACTGGGTCGGACAAGCCGCCTTCCACCTGCGTCCGTTGCATGACCGTCTCCTCGGCAAGCTCAGGCAACGGCCAAAGCTGTTCGCCGACGAGACAACGATGCCGGTGCTCGATCCTGGCCGTGGGCGTACCAAGACCGGCCAGCTCTGGGCCTATGCGGCGGACGACCGGCCATGGGGCGGTGCCGATCGTACGCATACGACGGAGGCCGCCTGATTGACGCATGCGCGCGGGCACGGCGAGGTCTATGATGGCATTGGGTGAAGGGTGAAGGTCAGGCGGCCTGCTGATTGGCTGGCTTGTCGGCCTGGCGCAGGAGCTTCCATTCCCAGGGCAAGAGCTCGTGCAGACGCGATGCGGGATGATCGGCGATACGGGCCAGGACGTCGGCGAGCCAGGCCTTGGGATCGACGTCGTTGAGGCGACAGGTCGTGATCATCGTCAGCATGATGGCGGCACGGTCGGCGCCGCGCTGGCTGCCGGCGAAGGTCCAGTTGCGCCTTCCCAAGGCGATGCCTCTCAATGCGCGCTCAGCGCAATTGTTGGTCAAGCAGATCCTGCCGTCGTCGAGGAAGCGGGCGAAGCCGTCCCAGCGCCTGAGCATGTAGTTAATCGGCTTCAGGACCTCGGAGGAACGCGAGAGGGTTTCGCGCTCGCGGAGCAGCCAGGCATGCATGTCCTCGAGAAGTGACTTACTCTGTTCCTGGCGAGCGGCACGCCGCTCGCCGGCACCGCGGCCGTTGATGGCGCGCTCGATCTCGAACAACGTATCGAGGCGTCTGACAGCCTCCAGCGCGATCGGGGAGACCGGTTTGCCTTTCTTGCCTTCCCGAGCATTTTTCTCGATATCAGCCAGCTCGAAGAAGCCCCGCCGCGCATGGGCCACGCAAAACGCCGGCGTAATCGGCAGCGCCTTCTTCTGCGGGTCGAACAGCGGCTCGAAGCCGCTGTAGCAATCCGCCTGCAAGATGCCGGCGAAGGCGGCCAGATGTCTCTGTGGATGCTCGCCTCGTCGGTCGCTCGAGGCGTAATAGACCGCTGCCGGCGGCGCAGGCCCGGCGAACGGCCGGTCATCCCGCACATAAGTCCAGATCCGCCCGGTCGTGCACTTGCCCTTCGCCAGAATACGGATGGTGGTGTCGTCGCCATGAAGGCGCTCGGCAGCGAGCACGTGGCGTTCGATCAAGTGGAAGAGCGGCATGACGGCGAAGGTCCCGTGGCCGACCTGGTCGGCCAGCGTCGACAACGGCAGGTCGATCCCCTCGGCCTTAAAGCGCGCACTCTGGCGGTTGAGCGGGATATGCATGCCGAACTTGTCGAACAGGATCGTCGCCAGCAATTGTGGGCCGATGAAGCCGCGCGGCGTGGCATGGAACGGCGCGGGCGGCTGGCTGATCTTCTCGCAATCGCGGCAGGTGAACTTCTCGCGTACCGTCTCGATCAGCTTGAAGCGGCGCGGGATCTCCTCCAGCGTCTTGGTCACATCCTCACCGATCTTCGCCAGCCGCGATCCACCGCAGCAGGCGCAGGTCGTTGGAGTCTCAATGACGACGCGCTCGCGTTCGATATCGTCAGGCCATGGCTTGCGCACCGGCCGCTTGCGCATGAAGGGGCGGACGTTCTGCGTCTTCGCCGCTGCGGCCTGTGCGGCAAGCTCATCCTCGCTCGCCGTGGTGACGAGTTCTTCGAGCTCCAACTCCAACTGCTCGAGCAGCCGTGCCGAGCGCTCGGATCGCTGCCCGTGCAGTTCGCGTTTCAGCTTCTCGATGCGCAACTCGAGATGAGCGATCAGCGCCTCGGTATCCGACAGTTTCGCCTGCGCATTCGCGGCTTGCGCCTGCCAGTTGGCGGCCTTCGCCTCGGCTTTCTGTCGCGCCTCACGCTCGGCCTGCAGCGCCGCCAGGGCACTGACAAGGTCCGATGGAAGATCATCCGGCTTCGATATCATGGAGCCATTGAATCAGATCAAGCCGCAGATTCAAACCGTAAAACGACTATCCGACCCGCGTCGGACGCTGGGTTTCTTGAGGGTTGCGCCAATCGATCCCGGACAACAGATAGCTCAACTGCGCCGGAGAGATCGTTACCGATTCACCAGCAACCGATGGCCAGATGAACCTGCCTCTCTCGAGTCTTTTGGTGAACAAGCAGGCGCCCTGGCCATGGTGAGTCGGCCCCGGGGGTTGCACCCGGAGCCGCTCTCCGAACCGTACGTGACGCTCTCACGTCATACGGCTCTCAACAAGTAACGAGGCAGAACTCAACATCGCCCAATGAGCGAACAGCTTCGGCCTGCGGCAGCGGATCAATCTGAGCCAGGTGGAGGCTCTGACTTTTCCATTCTTCAGCCCTTTGTATTTGCGTCGCGCCCAGCGGTTAAGAGATTCGTCGACATATCGATACAGGTTGTGCATTTCTGACCGCCCATATCTGCCGTAGTACTGCCTCCATCCACGAAGGACGGGGTTCAGTTCCAAGGCAATTGCGTCGACTTCCGTCTGCGAGCGAAGCCTGAGGCGGAGCTGCCGGATCGTCATACGCATAGACGTCATCGCCGCCCTGCTGACCGCTGGCGAGAACGTACAGAAGTTTTCTTTCTTCTGATGGTTTCTTGCCCTGCGCGGTCGAAAGGTAAATCCCAGAAAGTCAAATGACTGACTGGCATGGCTACCCGGGCGATTGCTGTCTTTGCAGTAGACGATCTTGGTCTTGTCGGGATGCATTTCGAGTTCGCATTCCTTAAACCTTGCTTGCAGCGCCGCCTTGATGGCTTCCGCTTCAGCCTTGGTTCGGCAATGAACGAGCCCGTCGTCCGCGTATCGACACCACGGCGACTGCGGGAAGTTCCGCGCCATCCATGTATCGAACGCATAATGCAAGAACAAATTGGCAAGGACGGGACTGATCACGCCGCCTTGGGGTGTGCCCCGGTCGCGAGCGGTGATCGCTCCGTCTCTGTCTTGCATCGGCGCTGTTAGCCAGCGTTCGATGTAGAGCAGAGCCCATTCGTCTTGCACATGCTTCCTGACGGCCTTCATAAGCAACTTGTGGCTGATATTGTCGAACAGGCCTTTGATGTCGAACTCCAGCACCCAGTCCATCCTCCAGCACCGTTGCCGGGTGACGCCGACGGCGTCCAGCGCGGATTTTCCGGGCCGGTAGCCGTAGGAATCGGGAAGGAAGATTTCCTCGAGTGCTTGTTCAATCTGCAGCTTGACGACCGTTTGCGCCACGCGATCTGCTACTGTCGGCACACCTAGAATGCGTTGCCCGCCGTTCTTCTTGGGAATGGAGACAGCCCGAACGGCAGGTGGAAAGTAGCTGCCAGAAGACATTCGATTCCAGACCTTGTAAAGGTTGCCCTTCAAGTCCTTCTCAAAAGCTTCGAGCGACACCTTATCCACGCCGGCCGAGCCCGCATTGGCTTTGACCAATCGGTAGGCCTTCATCACTGTCTGCTTGTCGATATCGTACTGCTTACGTCCGGTTACACTCACATGTCCTCCTGCTCATCACAGTTGCATATGGGAGCAACCCACTTGTTTCGGCCCCTTCGCTCCAGTCCCATTACAGCACCTTCATCACTACTACGAGCCGATCCGCCCCAGTGTTGTGCTTCGGTACTCTCGTCTCGCGGTGTGCGCCGCTTGAACTTCTCCCTTGGCATCACAACGACTGGTTCCTGCAGTTCTCTACAAGAGCCTGTATCCAGATCGCGTCCCCTAAACGCCGGTCGCCATCCGCGCAGTAATCCAGGCGCCTCACGGATTGATCTCAGGGATGGCACGCGCCCCTGATTTTGGCGACGCCTTAGTAATTTTCGACGCGTCATCGGAAGATTCGCTTTCGCTCGCCTTCTGGATACTTACCTGCCCCGTACACCCGGGACTTTTGCAACACTTGCTCATGACCGCGCCTTTTAAGCGAAGCCACAGTGTCGTGGTTTTGCATCTGCGCCTGAAACGCCGATGCAGGAGGGCCATCCTCCATCTCTCATAAAGCTGTACGCATTAAATTCGGTTATTCACCTCCTTCATGCTCTGCAGCACACCGTGCCAAATGACCTTCAATAGATCACCGCGTTTGCCCCGGAAGCAGAAAAGACCGCCGCCCATGGCGTCGCGCTTGAGCACTTCCTGCACGCGCAGAGCCAGGCTCGGAAAGCCGCACCGCATGTCGGTATGGCCCGTCGCCAGCCACACCCGCACGCCCGTCGGGATCGGGATCATCGGCGCGCCAGGCCCCGAGCAATTCGAACGACCGCCTCGATATCCGCACCGGGGCCGAAGACCACGCGCAGCCCCTGAGGGCTCACGATTTCGATCTGACCTGTCTCGACAGCTTCCGTCGTTGGCGGCGTACTTGCCGCAACTATCGCAGGGACGAATGTCGGGCCGATCGAATCCTCTTCGGCCGGATCATGACAGGTCCAAGCCTTGCGCCAGCTCAGCAGAAGCTGACGTGATATCCCATACCGGCGAGCCGTCGCCGACACCAGTCGTGGCCCCGAGAAGCTCTCCTCTACGATTCTGAGCTTCTCCGCACGCGTCCAGCGTCGCCGCCGACCGGTCTCCACCAAATCCATGCGGCTCAGCACCGCACTGTCCTTATGTCCGTCCATAAGGACAGTCAGCTACAGATCGGAAAAACTCGCAAGACGGCCGCCCTCGGACGGATACTGCCGATCCGCCGAGCGTCGTTTATGTCTATGCCCCCGATCGCAAGGCCGACCGACCGATCGCCCACCTGGCGGGCTTCAAGGGGATCCTGCAGGTCGATGGCTACGCCGGTTATGGCAAGCTCGCTGAGCGTGGCGACGTTCAGCTTGCATTCTGCTGGTCGCACATGCGGCGTAACTTCTACGAACTTGCCGCTCCTGGCGCCGCGCCCATTGCGAGCGAGGCGCTCAAGCATATCGCCGAGTTCTATGCCATCGAGAAGGAGATCCGTGGCCGCAGCGCTGAGGAGCGCTGCCTCGTTCGGCAACAGAAAAGTCGACCACTGGCGGAAGCCTTCGAGCGGTGGCTCCGGGCAAAGCTCCCGCTGATTAGCCACGACACGAAGCACGCCGGGTGGAGAATTGTGGACACACGATGGGACGTTGGCAAAGTTGGCTGGGATTGAAAAAGAGACGCCGAGAGTAGCGTGACACCATGGTCTGGCCTTATTTGAGGCGGAAGTCGCCGGCACAAAAGTGCAGGTGCTATATTGGGGAGGGCGGAATATGTCGAATGAGCGGAAAAGCATTGTCTGCGCAGGACAGATCTTGGTTGATGGCAGTCCAATGCGCTGCAAGGTCCGCCACCTCACGGCATCCTCCGCAATCGTTCAGACGCCTGACGCGCGTTTCATGCCCGCAGCTTTTGGGCTGCGCGTTCCAAGCGCGGACGTCGATACGATATGCCAGGTAGTTTGGCGTGATGCGCGCCGACTTGGCGTGACATTTTTGAACTAGTCGACAACAGTTGCCCAGACGCATCACCGTCCTGAACTCGGACCCTATTGAGTTGTAGGTTTGCAGGACACCTCGACTTGATTTCGGCCGGTGCCGCCGCATGAGGCGCATCGCATCGCTCCTGAAGAGCAAGCGTCAACCACGGAGTGAAAGACCTGAAGACAATTTGAGCTGGACGCGCGGAGCCTTCATCGACCACGCGTCGACGGTCACTCTTCTGCGTAACTGTGAGTACGACAGATATCCGCGAGCAGCGCACCGCTACCGAGCCGATGCCAGTTATGATCTCTCGCTCGGGCAGATGGCCGTGGCGCACCAGCCGTTGGCGGCCATCATCGGTAACCTGCGGCGTGCCTGCCGAGCAAAGCCGCCACTTCGGCCTCCACGGCCTGCATCAGCAGCGCTCGCGCGCCGCTGCGAAAAACCTCGGTAAGCGGGTCCGCGAAGCTTCCTGGCTGGGAAAATTGAAAACCGTTAGAGTCGGTCACGGCGCCTTCGATGGAAACTGGAGGCTTCGAACACCACCACGATACGCCGCCTTACCTCTTCATGCTGTCACCAACTTTCGCCCATAGCCCATCCGGTCGATCCACTTGCGAAATGGATGACCTTATCGGATCATCGATTCAGCAATTGTCCAGAAACCTGTTCAGCCTCTTCAACGCCGCTGCTGTTCCAAGCTGCAACCTACTCGACCATGACGCGCTCCACATTCCGTAAACCGCGCAGCGCGCCCTCATCATGCCGCTCTTCGCCCCGCCAGTAGCAGATTTGCAGCGTCTTGGACAACGGCCCGCCTCCCTTCTTCTCGCAGGCCCTCCAAGCTCCAAACAGCGCGCTTCCGCCTTGCGCGGTACACCCATAGAAGCTTCGACGCTCGGCGCGGCTTGGACTCTTGACAACCGCTTCTGCCGCGGCCCGGCGTGGCGAGCGCAAGCTCCGGCAAAGCCGGCCGAGCCAATCGGCCGCGAAACCGTTGGAGCACAGTATCTTGGCACACCCGGGGACGTTGATCTGCTTACAAGGATGCCGCGGCACTGGATCGATGAGGCGTTGAAGTCGCCGTGACGGCGTCACGACTGCCGCTTTCACATGTCGATTGGACCGCTTATCAACTGAGGTGTATTCCCCGTCGATGACTCTGCGCGATCTCGATTGAACAGGCTTTCTTGTGCTGCTCGAACGAAAGGCTCTCTACACCCGCCTCGATCAACCCCTGCTCACCCTAGCACCCACTTTTCGTGGAACGAGAGTCGTGATTCAAGCGAGATAATACCCGAAGCAAGAGAAGTCCGCTTTTCGAGGAAAGATCGCAAGGTGCCTGAAACCTGTTGCCCCTCACCGGTGACATTGCAGCGTGATTTGAAGCGAGCGCGGATACTTCTGTTGGCGGCGGCCGGACGCGGCCCCCGGTCGATCGCCAAGGAAGTCGGGGTCTAGCCGCGGATTGTCAGCCTTTGGCGGCATCGCTATGCCGAGCAACGTCTTGAAGGGCTGCAAGACAAGCCGCGGCCCGGCAAGCTGCGATCTATACGAAGACGACCGACAAGCGGATTCTCAAGCTGCTGGATAAGGCGCCCCGCGCAAGGGTTTGCGCGCTGGACCACCCGCCCTCTGCTGGCCGAGGCGCTGGGCGATGTTGATGTCCAATATGTCTGGCGGTCCTGCACAACCACAAGATTGACCTCGCGGCTCGCAGTCCTGGTGGGAGAGCAATGACCCGAACGTTGCGGCCAAAGCTGCCGATGTCGTCGGCCTTTACGTCGCCCCGCCAGCGAAGGCGCTATGCGTGGACGAGAAGCGCTCGATCCACGCCTTGGAGCATCCGAAGTTGCTCAACGGCCGCGCATTGCCCGGCCAGAGCCACGATTAGAAGCGGCATAGTTGCGCCTGAGCTCAGTCCCTGGCCGGCTCGCGCCAAATATTCCAATCCTTTAGCCCGTCCTATTCGTGAGAGTGCATTTTTTTAGTCCGATTGATGTGGCCGCACATCTGCTCTGACGAGGCGCGCGGGATTGCCTTCGGCTTTTCACCGCCTGACGACCGGTACTTTGCAACGCGCTTGAGGTGTAGGTTGGGCGAACGGGGGGCGGACGCCCCGCCGGTCAAGGACCGAGCGGCAGCAGCGCGCCTGGCAAGCCGCGGATCAGGTCGGCTTCGGGACAGGCCGCGGCAAACGCAAGGCGAATGCGGCTCGTGGTCTCGACCACACGGGCAGCGAGTTTCAAGAGACGAAGACGCAGCGTCGCGAACTCGGCTGTGGCCAATTCCCGGGCTTTGGGAATCGCGTCGCGCACGGTCAGCATCAGCCAATAAGCGGCGGTGTGGAGAACGAGGCGGACTTGATTGGCGAGCGCCGAACGGCAGCTGGTGCGATCGGAGGCGAGCTGTGTCTTATGCAGCTTGATCAGATTCTCGGCTTGGCCGCGCGCGCAATACAGGCTGTCGTAGATCCACTCGGCCGAGCCGACATCGAGGCTGGTGACGACGAAACGGATGTCGAGGCCGAGCATCGTCGCCTCAATACGGGCGACGGTACGCCGTTCGCGATCCCAGGACTTGGCCTTGTGGCGCGTCTCGGTATAGCCACGCAGAACCGGCAGGTTCTCGATGGCGCGTCGCGTGCGGATGTCGTCGGCGGCCTCGTCGAGTTTTCTGGCGAGCGGCTTGGTGCCGGACAGACCGAAGATGTAGTCGATGCCGTTGGTCTCGCACCACGCCATGGCCTCCGGCCGGGCATAGTGCCCGTCGCCACGGAACGTGATTCGCGTGTTGTGCCACCGCGTCCGGATATGCCGTATCAGGCGGCGCAGATGGGCACGCACCTCGACGCCGCCCGGCGTCTTGCCGGGCCGCAGCACGACCGCCACGGGCCGGCTCTTCTCCGTGTCGTAGACGTGGATCGGCAGGAAGCAGCGTTCGTCATAATGAGCGTTGAACAGCGAGAGCTGCTGATGGCCGTGGACGACATCGCAGGTATCATCGATGTCGAGCGTGACGGATGCCGGCTCGCGCGGGTAGCTATCCATCCATGCGTCGACCAAAGTGTAGGTCAGTCGGATCACGTCGCGCAGGCGCGGAGCATTCTCCAGCCGCGACAGCGTCGGTTGGGAACACAGATCGCGACCCGTGTCCGGCAGCCGTCCGCAGGCCAGCTTGAATGCGGGATCGGACCGCAGATGATCGAGGTCGTCGGCGTCCTCGTAGCCGCAGCAGATCGCGAACATGCGCGCGCGGAACATATCGACAAGGCTGTGCACGACCCGCGTCGGATCGCGCCGATCCGGGAACACCCGGGCCAAATTGTCGGCCAAGCCGAGACGCCGCTCGGCCATCGCCAGAAGCATCACGCCCCCGTTCGAGGTCAGCCGACCGCCATCGAAGGCAGCTGTGACTTTCTTGGCGTGAACGGCTGGAAACGAGAAGGGCAGAATCGTATCGTCGGTCATGGCGGGCGTGGCGTTCGCGGTTGAGGTGATGGGGTTGGCTTTGCAACCGAATCCTACGCCGCATCAGCGCTTTACACCACGCTCGCCAGCCTCTCAGGCGCCCTCTGACGAATAAGACGGGTTAGTGTCCGTGTCGTACATGGCCGCCCGGGGCGCGGTCCCTTCGCCTGGCACAATGCTTGCTGTGGATCATTCACTGGCTGGGACGAGGGAAGCGACGACCAGACGTGGGAGATATGTCACGATGAGTGCAACACCTTTGATCGATGATGTCATTCCGCGCGGCAACGTTGTGAAACGCGCAGCGCGCATCGGTGCCGAAATCAAAGATCTGAGGCTCACGGGCGATTTGCCGACCCAGATCATCGCTGCGATCAGTGGCCTGTTACTCGAGCACAAGGTGATCTTCTTCCGTAACCAGAGCCACCTTGATGATGCTGGGCAGGAGCGCTTTGCAGCTCGGTTCGGAAAGCTGGTACCGCACCCGATGCTCGGTGCTGCCAACGGAACTGCGTCGCTCCTTGAGCTCGACTCCACCCGCGGCGGAGGTCGCGCTGACATATGGCACGCAGATGGGACCTTTGCCGACGCATATCCGAAGATTCTGGTTCTACGAGCCGTTGTAATCCCATCGTTCGGCGGCGATACGCTGTGGTCGAATACAGCAGCCGCGTATCTCGATCTGCCGCCTCCGCTACAACGGCTTGCCGACGGCCTCTGGGCCGTTCACAGCAACCTCTTCGATTACGCCGGAATGGCCCGTGTCCGCGAAGTCGACAAGAAGCATTTTGACGATGTCTTCACCAGAACCATCTTTGAGACCGAGCATCCTCTCGTCCGCGTCCACCCCGAGACCAGTGAACGCACGCTATTGCTCGGCGCGTTGGTACAGCGGTTTGTCGACATTCCCAAATATGACGGTCAGAAACTGTTCGATTTATTCCAATATCATATCACTGCAGCCGAGAACACCGTGCGTTGGAACTGGACGGAGGGCGACGTCGCGATATGGGACAACCGCGCAACGTTGCACTACGCGGTCAACGATTATGGCGATCATCATCGCGTCATGCGCCGGGCCACGATCGATGGCGACGTGCCCGTAAGCGTCGACGGCCGGCGCAGCATAACGCGGCTCAAGATCAGCAAGCAGCCGCCCTCGATACCGCCCATCATACTCCAAGCTGGACAATCGAGCGAGCCTGGCTGAACGGAGCTGTTCCCGCTGAGTCCCACTGGTTGACTGCTCCCGCTGAATTCGTCTGAGGTCCAGCGCACGCGCCCCATACGTCGTTGTTCCAAGAGTAGTCACCGTGAAAAGTTGCCGTATGGATCGCTCGAGCTCCAAATCGGAGCCTCTGTCGATACAGTTGGAGCAGATGATGACCCGACTTACACCATTGCGTCGATGACGCACGTTGTGTCGGCGACCCTTGCAGCCGACCCGCTTGCGCGTCAGCTCAATCGTCGCTTTCATCTCCGCATGGTTTGTTCTGGTGGCGCTCACGGCCTGCTTGAATAGATTTTTGTCCTCCTCTCTGCCGGCGTACTCCGTTCGAATTCCTGGCGAGCCAGCACCGCTTATCCAACTGAAGACCATAAAGCTCTCGCCGGTAGCCTATTTGCCGAGCGGACATCCCAGATTCGCGACGTTCGGTTATAGGCAGCATCGACCTCTTGAGCCGAGGTTCGAATGGTAAGAAGGTTCGCTTTCGAGGAGCTGACGAACTCGAACAGAATGGCCGATCGAACAGCCGGAAACGTGCGGTTGGTGATGCCGATCGCCGATACGCTCGGGCCAGCGGGCTTGCAAGGCGCTTGTGCATCCTGACCAAGGATCCGAGGTCAAGCCGACATCACGAACCATTGGAGCAGCATGGAGCTTACGCTAGGTGATCTCGAAGTACCGCTGACGTTCAAAGTCGGTAACACGATGTTGAACGGATTCCCATTCCCAACGGCGCGAGCAAGAAAAGGCTTCAACAAACCTGTCTCCAAAGACATCCCTGGCGACTGGAGACCGTGCAAATCGGTATGTCGCCTCTGATAAGCTTTGCGGAAGTCTAGCGGAAGTATGGCAGGTCTTCTCGCTTGCACCACCGACGATCGAAGCCGGCAATGCAGCATCTTCTTCGATTCCCAGAATGCCTGAACCGATCGCGCACGGAGCGCGAGATATGGGTTCATGTCCGCGCCTGTCAGCCTGTACTCTAGTACCCAGAATCAGAGCTGAGTGATACGGCGGCCTTTGAAACGGCGTTGACGGACCTTTTTCTTGGTCCAGACGAAGGGCTCGGCTCTGTCGTTGTATGCGTTGACGTAGGCATCGATGTGCTCCTGAAGCTGCGTGAGGCTTGTGAAGGAGGTGCCGCTGAGCGACTGCCCCTGCAAGATCGAAAACCATACCTCGACCTGATTGAGCCAAGACGCACTTGTCGGCGTGAAATGAAATTGCACGTTGGGGTGGGCCTTGAGCCAATGCTCGTTCTTCTTGTGGGTGTTGAGGTTGTCGAGGATGACGTGAAGCTTCCGGTTCGGAAAAGCCGCGGTGACGCTGTTCATGAAGTCGAGAAACTCGACGCGGCGTCGGCGTTTTGAATGCGCCGCGATGATCTTTCCGGTGGCGACTTCGAGCGCCGCAAACAATGTTGTGGTGCCATGCCGCTTGTAATCGTGGCTCTGGCCGGTCAAGGCGCGGCCATTGGGCAACTTCAGATAACCCTGCGCTCGCTCCAAAGCCTGGATCGAGGGCTTCTCGTCCACGCACAGCACAATGGCCTTCGCGGGCGGGGCGACATAGAGGCCGACAACATCGGCGGCTTTGGCCGTAAAGTTCGGGTCGTTGCTCTCACACCAGGACTTACGAGCCGCGAGGTCAATCTTGTGGCTGCGCAGGAACCGCCAGACATATTGGACGTCAACATCGCCCAGCGCCCCGGCCAGCAGGGGCCCGGTCCAGCGTGCGAACCCGTCCGGCGGCGGCTTGTCCAGCAGCTTCAGAATCCGCTTGTCGGTGGCCTTCGTATAGATTGGCTGCTTGCCCGGTCGCGGCTTGTCTTGCAGCCCTTCAAGGCCTTGGTCGGCATAGCGATGCCGCCAAAGGCTGACAATCCGCGGCTGGACCCCAACTTCCTTGGCGATCGACCGAGTGCTGCGTCCATCCGCCGCCAACAGAACTATCCGCGCCCGCTTCAAATCGCGCTGCAACGTCACCGGGGAGCGGCAACACGCCTCAAGCACCTTGCGATCTTTCCTCGAAAGGTGGACTTCTCTTGCTTCGGGTATCATCCCGACCTTGAATCACGACTCACGCTTTAAGAACAGTAGGTACTAGGCGATGAGCAGACGGGTCTCCCGGAATGACCCGTACCGCACAGGAACGGTTGTCAACTCCCCAGCTTGGACAGGTTGGAGCCCAGCAGCCGGGCACCAACCGCTTGTAGCTATTGAAGTTCGGCGCGGCGAGCACACAGAAATCACTCATGTATTTCAGCTGTCCGCCAATGAATTGACTCATCTGTTTTGAGATACCGCGGAACCTGTCGCGGTCGTAGAACGCATTGTCACCGTCGGACGCAACTGAGATGAGAGCTGGCGCCGGTTGTTTGGACAGCGCCCCGCGGGATTTAAGTGGATTCCTGCCGGGTTATGCTGAACGCGGGGCCTTACGATTTTGTCGTTGCGTCGGGAGGGCGTAGCCCGACCAGAGCGACGACAAAATCGTCGGCGACGGTCATGCGGCCATCACCATAGCTTGCGTGCCGAAGTAAGCCTCGTCGGGCGTGCGCCCGTCAAGGCTCGAGTGAGGGCGTCCCTGATTGTAGAAGGCCAGATACTTGGCAATTGACGCTCGCGCCTCGGACACGCTGTCGTAGGCGCGGAGATAAACTTCTTCGTATTTGACCGTGCGCCAGAGCCGCTCGACAAACACGTTGTCGCGCCAGGCGCCCTTGCCGTCCATGCTGATGGCGATCTTCGCGTCCAGCAGCACATCGGTGAACTCGAGGCTGGTGAACTGGCTGCCCTGGTCCGTGTTGAAAATCTCGGGCCTGCCGTGCTTCGCCAACGCCTCCTGGACCGCTTCGACGCAGAAGGCCGCCTCCATTGTGATCGAGACGCGATGGGCCAGGACCCGTCGGCTGAACACATCGACGACCGCCGCGAGATAGACGAAGCCACGCCGCATCGGAATGTAGGTGATGTCCATTGCCCACGCCTGGTCGGGCCGCTCGATCTTCAATCCGCGCAACAGGTACGGGTAGATCTTGTGACCCGGTGCCGGCTTACTCGTGTTCGGGCGACGATAGACCGCCTCGATCCCCATGCGCTTCATCAGCGTCGCGATGTGGCGGCGACCGGCGTATACGCCCTCCCGCCGCAGCAACGATCGCTGCATACGCGCTCCCGCGAAGGGATAATCGAGATGCAGCTCATCGAGCCGACGCATCAAGGCAAGGTCCTCGGCCGAAACTGGCCGAGGTTCATAGTAGACCGTGCTGCGAGCCAGCTTCAGGACCTTCGCCTGGCGCACGATAGAAAGATCATGACCGCGGTCGATCATCGCTTTGCGCTCAGCAGGCCCGCCTTGGTGAGCGCGCCGGACAAAAAATCGTTTTCCAACGCCAGCTCGCCGATCTTGGCATGTAACGCCTTCAAATCGACCGGCGTCTCGGCCGACGCCTTGTCATGCCCAAACACGCCGGCGGCGCCTTCCAGGAGCTGGTTTTTCCAGATCGTGATCTGGTTCGGATGAACATCAAACAGTTGCGCCAGCTCCGCCAGCGTCTTCTCGCCTTTGACCGCAGCCAAAGCAACCTTCGCCTTGAATGCCGGAGAATGCATCCGGCGGCTCTTCTTCGTCATCTTCGCTCCTGATTCGCGGCAAGAATCCTCGCCGCTGTCAGGCAGAAAATCCACTCAAGCTACTGTCCGAATTTGCGGAGCCAGCTCTGTGATAGAGTCAGCGTTCTGGCTGCTCGTCAAGGGTGATGGTTCTGGCGTTGCGTTTTCGCATGCTTTCGCCGGCAAGCTGGAGGCGGTGAGCGTTATGGACGAGGCGATCGAGGACAGCGTCGGCGTAGGTTGGGTCTCCGATAACTTCGTGCCATGTGTCCACAGGGAGTTGGCTGGTTACGATGGTGGAGGCGCGGCCATGGCGGTCCTCAAGGACTTCCAGTAGATCGCGCCGTTCGGCAGCGGTGAGCACTGACAATCCCCAATCGTCCAAAATCAGAAGCTGGGCGCGGCCAAGGGTTTTGAGCAAGCGGGCATAACGTCCATCCCCCCGCGCGAGTGCCAACGCTTCGAACAATCTTGGGACGCGATGATAGAGAACCGAGCGATTGTCGCGGCAGGCCTTGTGGCCGAGGGCACAGGCTAACCAACTTTTGCCCAATCCGGTCGCTCCGGTTATGAGCAAATTCTCGTGGCGATCGATCCAGTCGCCGCTGACCAGCTTGGCGAAGACGGCCCGGTCGATACCCCGCGGCGTGCGCAAATCGACGTCCTCCAAGCAAGCATTCTGGCGGAGCGCGGCCAGCTTGAGGCGCGTAGTGAGCCGCCTGGTGTCGCGTTCCGCGGCTTCCCGGTCGACCAGCAGGCCGATGCGATCTTCGAACGGCAAGGCTTCGAGATCAGGTGATCGTCGCTGCTCCTCGAAGGCCTTGGCCATGCCGCTCAAGCCGAGCTCGATCAGGCGTTCGTGGGTGGGATGGGTGAGCATACAGGTCTCCTTGGCTTCAGTGGAAATAATCCCGGCCGCGGATGTTGCCGTGGCGCAGGGGTTGGGGTTCGGAGGGCTCGTCGAGAAAGGTGCGATCCAGGCCGTTCTGGAGGATGGAGCGGATCGAGGCGACGGATCGCGCCTTGATCAGAATGCCGCGCCGGCAGGCCGCGTCGACGCGCTCGGCGCTGTAGCTTTTGGCCAGCGACAGAATGCCGAGGCAGGTGCGAAAGCCTTGCTCGGGATGCGGCCGGGCCGCGATCACGGCCTGGAAGAAGGCGGCGGTCGACGGACCGATCCGCTCGCCGGCGGCGATCACTCCGGCGGGCGTCCATTGGCCGTAGCGCCGATGGGCGCTGGGCATGTGGTCGGCGGTGGTGGTGTGGCCCCGCCGGTTGGGCGCGCGGGCGTGGCTGGCGATCCTGCGGCCGTTGTGGAAGATCTCGACCGTCCTGTCGTCGATGCGGGCATCGACAAGCTCACGGATGAGCCGATATGGCGTGGAATACCAGTGTCCATCGATCTCGATATGATAGTCGGGGCCGACCCGGCATCGCTTCCAGCGCGCGAAAGCGTAAGCCTGATCCGGCAGCTTTGTGAGCTTGGGCTTGTCGAGTTCGGAGAACAGTTCGGCGCGGCTGGCGCCAAAGTCGCGCATCTGCCGGGCATTGAGTTCGACGACGAGTATTTTGATGGCTGCGTTCAGCTCCGCCAACGAAAAGAAGCGTTGGTTGCGCAGCCGCGCCAAAATCCATCTCTGGGCGACTTGCACCGCAACTTCGACCTTTGCCTTATCTTTTGGGCGCCGCGGCCGGGCTGCGAGAATGGCCGTGCCGTAATGGCTCGCCATCTCGGCATAGGTTCGGTTGAGGCCAGGATCGTGGCGGTCGGGATTGGTGACGGCGGCCTTGAGATTGTCGCAGACCACGAATGTCGGCGCGCCGCCGAGGAAGGCGAAAAGGTTGATGTGGACCCGGATCCAGTCGGCGAGCCCCTCGCTTGGGCAGGCCTCGGCGTAGGTATAGTTGGAGGCGCCCATCGCTGCGACGAACAGCTTCATCGACTGCACTTCCCCACTTGAGGGGGCGATGACGTCGATGGTGTCGCCGGCGAAATCCACGAAAACCTTCTCGCCGCCCAGATGGGTCTGCCGCATCGAAGGCCGGGCTCGCCCCTTCCAGGCCTCGTAGGTCGTGCAGAACCATGTGTAGCCGAATCCATCGGGATGGCTGGCGCGATACTCGTCCCACAGCAGCCGGCGGGTCACGTTGCGCCGGCGCAGCTCCTTGTCGACATAGCCCCAGTCGGGAACGGGCCGCTGTGGGCTCTGTGACGCAGGCCTCGGCGCAGGGAAAAGCAGCAGCTCCAGGTCTTCGTCGGTCATTCCGACCGGCAACGGCCAGTTCAGTCCGGCAGCCCCGGCTCGGCGCAGATAGCTGTGCACGGCTCCGTTGCTGATGCCCAGGGTGCGCGCGATGGCTCGCTCCGGCAAGCCTTGAACATGTTTTAAGCGGAGAACCTCTTTGATCCGGCGCATCGACAATCTCTGGGTGGGCATCGGCCTTCCTCGTTCACTGACGAGGCAGTTCCTAAGCCGGTTGAGTTGTCGGCCGAAGCGGGCTGAGCCGCTGAAAAGCTGCTCACGATCCCGCGAAATCCGTGCTCACGATCGTCTGAAATCTCTGCTCACGATCCCCTGAAATCCGTGCTCACGATCCCGCGAAACATGCACCCGCAATGGGCGCGGGACCGGGGGCGGCGAGTTCGTAGAAGTTACGCCGCATGTGGGACCAGCAGAATGCAAGCTGAACGTCGCCACGCTCGGCCAGCTTGCCATAGCCAGCATAGCCATCGACCTGCAGGATCCCCTTGAAGCCTGCCAGATGGGCGATTGGTCGGTCGGCTTTGCGATCGGGAGCATAGACATAGGCGACGCCCGGCGGATCGGCGCCGCCCCATGGCTGGTCGTCCGCTGCATAGGCCCAGAGCTGACCGGTCTTGGTGCGCCCTCGGCCGGGATCGAGCACCGGCATCGTCGTCTCGTCGGCGAACAGCTTTGGCCGTCGCCTGAGCTTGCCGAGGAGGCGCTCATGCAACGGACGCAGGTGGAAGGCTGCTTGTCCCACCCAGTCCGCCAGCGTCGAACGATCGAGCTCAATGCCCTGGCGGGCGTAAATCTGAGCCTGCCGATAGAGCGGCAGGTGATCGGCATATTTGGACACCAGAACCTGGGCGACGGTTGCTTCGGTCGGCAGTCCGCCCTCGATCAACCGGACCGGGGCCGGCGCCTGCATGACACCGTCCTCGCAAGCGCGGCAGGCGTATTTGGGACGCCGGGTAACGAGGATCCGGAACTGCGCCGGGACCAGGTCCAGCCGCTCGCTTCTATCCTCGCCGATCCGATGTAACTCGCCCTGGCAGCAGGGACAGGTCTTGTCCTCGATGTCGACGACGACTTCGATCCGCGGCAGGTGCGCCGGCAAGGCGCCACGGTTGACGCGGCGCCTACCGGCTTGCACCTCACGGCCTTCAGGTGCGCTGACGTCCTGCGCCGTCTCGCCGTACGCTGCCACCTGCTCGACGTCTTCTAGGCCCAGCAGCATCTGATCTTCAGGCAGCGTCTCTGCCCGCCGGCCAAACCGATGCCGCTGCAATTCCTTGATGATCTGACGCAGCCGTTCGCTCTCGCACCGCTCCGCAAGCAGCATCGCTTTCAGCGTCTCGGGATCGTCAGGCAGGGCGTCGCTCACACCCAATTCAGAGCATATTCGCCGCCAACTGGCGACGCGTCCGACGCTCCTGATTCACTTCGCCGCAGCACCGCCAACAACTATCCCGCTTGTGTTGGCGCCGGCGTCGCCCGTGCTTCATGCACAAGCCGCCAGTCGAGCCCCTCCAGCAGCGCCGACAATTGCGCCGCCGACAGACGCATCACTCCGTCCTCGATCTTCGGCCAGCGGAAGATTCCATCCTCCAGCCTCTTGGCGAACAGACACAAACCCGTTCCGTCCCAGAACACCAGCTTGACCCGATCCGCCCGCTTGGCCCTGAACACATAGACAGCTCCCGAGAATGGGTCAGCCCCCATGCTCTCGCGCACCAGGGTAGCAAGCCCCTCCATTCCCTTGCGGAAGTCTACCGGTTTAGTCGCCACCATCACCCGGACCGCACCCGACGGACCGATCACTGGCTCGCCTTCAGCGCCTGGACGATCGACGCAATCATTGTTGGGTCGGCACCACGACCGGCCCGGATCGTGATGCCGTCAACTTCGATCTCGATGATCCCGGAATCCGTCTTGGCCTTGCAGCGCACCGCTTTGCGCTCACGGCCAAGAGCGGGCGCCGGCACTACGGCATCCACCACCGCCGGCACAAACTGTACTTCTTCCACTTCGGAATGACCGCCCGCAGCTTCTCGCAACTGACGGCGCCAGCCAAACAACTGCTGCGGCGACAATCCATGCCGTCGCGCTACCGAACAGACCGAGTCGCCGCTCGCAACGATCTCCGCAACAATCCGCGCCTTGTCCTCGTCGCTCCACTTCCGCCGACGGCCGGCTCCAGTGAAGACCTCAAGCCGCCTCACCGGCTCCGTGATAGCACTATGCACTGTGTCCATTCTAAGCCTAACGGTTCAAACAAACCGCAGACTCGCAGATCACCCCGTCAACCGGTAGGTGGCCGCTGAACAGCGCTTACGGTCAAAGCACACCAGGCGATTTGCCTCCCGCGTGCCCGATCTGAGCATCTTCACGATGGGGCTTGTGGAACGTGATCCATTCGGCTGGCGCATTACACCGAAAGGCCGAGCCGTGCTGGCTCACATCGAGAGCCACTCCTTGTCCGAGAGCTCCTCAACACGTCATGCTGATGCTCTGGAGCTTGCTGGCGCTGTTCGCGAACCCTCACCGATGACGCCGAATGTGCCTCGGCGAACAAAAGCAAGATCACGTTTGCGTCGTGATCGGCGCGTTCGAATTGCCCAGCCTGTGTACCCTTAACCCCGGTGTGCAACGATGAGTGTGTCAGGGTCAATCGTGTCGATTGGCCGTGTCTCTGGCATGTCAGGTCTGGCGTTGACTGCTGACGCACCGGACACCATGCTGCCCTACAGGCCGCTAGCGGCGCTACGACGGGCTTGCCGCCAACTTACTTGTCTTCATTCAACTCGACGGTGTCGGCCCAGTCGGCATGTTGCATCGCTTTTGTCGATAGCTTGTTGCGAACAGCCCCTCCGAGCGTCATTAGAGCACGTCGCCTGACCTGCGTTTGTCCGTTTCGTACGGATTTGTGCGTCGATAGCTACATCGTCCGTCAATAGCCCTTGCGCGATCCTTTTCGCGCTTCAGAAAAACGGATCGTAAGGGTAGGTCTTCAATGAGCCTCCTCGGCCGCTCTCGGTTGCATCGCCCGGCCGGGGGTACGCATGCGAAGGCGCGCGTCTGTCTGGTTGCAGGCTGATCGGGGTAGCAGCTCGGCGCTCCCTTGGTTGGCCGTAGTGATGGGCGCGCACTGCTCACAATTCAATTGTGCTTGCTTCTCGAAGGACAGCTTGTCAAATCGCATCCAAGTGCGACCCCTTTTCGCGTCCAAGAATGACCCCTCTGACGGAGCCAAGACCGGCGTCGCGGAGCCCCACGTAGCGGAGGAGAGCCGGTCTTGGCGGGCCGCGAGTGGCGAGCAGGAGGTTATGCGCGGTTCTTGAAGCGCCAGCTGTCGTTGCCAGTCTCGATGATGTCGCAGTGGTGGGTCAGCCGATCGAGCATGGCGGTTGTCATTTTCGCGTCGCCGAACACTTGCGGCCAATCGGCGAAGGCGAGGTTGGTGGTGATCAGCAGCGAGGTGTTTTCGTAGAGTTTGCTGATCAGGTGGAACAACAACTGGCCGCCAGGCTGGCTGAACGGCAGATAGCCGAGCTCGTCGATGACGATGAGATCGTAGCGCAACAGCTTCTCGGACAACCGGCCACTACGACCGGCGGCCTTCTCCTGCTCCAGTTGATTGACGAGGTCGACCAGATTGAAGAAGCGTCCTACGCGGGCGCGAATGACCGCCGAGGCCACGGCGATGCATAGATGGGTTTTGCCAGTGCCGGTGCCGCCGATGAAGATTGCGTTGCGCTTGGCGTCGAGGAAGCCCGCCGGAGGCGAGTTCACGCACCAGTCCTTCATCGACAGGCGTGTCCGCGAAGACGAACTTGTCGATGTCCTTGAGAACCGGGAACTTGGCTCCGCCGATACGATAGCTGATCGAGCGGGCTTGCCGGTGGGTGCGTTCGGCCCGGATCAGGCTGGCGATCAGCGGATAGATCTCATCGCGCCGCGCAAGACCCTTACCGGCAATCTCATCGAAGCTGGCGCGCATGCCGTAAAGCTTGAGTTCGCTCATGGCCTCCAGAATCTCATGGCGTTCCATCAGGCGATCTTCCTTATGCTGTCGTAGCGGCCACAATCGGCCGCGGGTTCGATCTTCAGGCGCAGCGCGTCGGGCGTAATGATGCTGGGCGGCGGCGTGGGCTGCCGTCGGCGTGCCAGCACGGTCAGAATTACATCGCCACTAGCGAGGCCCGCTTCCAGCGCTTCGGCGCAGGCGCTTTCGACCGCGGCGAGCCCGTGATCGAGCACGGCGCCCAACACCTTGACGAACTGTCTGTCCCCGTCGGCGTGTTGCTTCAGTTTGGCGCGGACCTGGGTCAGGGCGGGTGGCAGAGCCCAATCCTTGAACGGCGCGCCGTTGCGCAAGGCACCGGGCTTCTTCATTAGTACCGGCAGATAATGCCAGGGATCGTAGATGATCTGGTCACGCCGGAAGTGGCGCGGATGGTCGGCGACCACCTCGTCGCCCAGCAAGACGACAATCCGTTCGGCATGGGAGCGCACCAGAACCATCCGGCCGGCGGCGCGCGCATCGACGCTGTAGCGATTGTGATCGGCCATGATCAGGCAAGTGGTGCTGGCCCTAACGGCCTTCTCGACGAACCCGTCGAAGGGGCCGCGAAGCTCCATCAGGCTCGCGCGTTCTTCCTGGAACACGTCCCAGATCGGCCGATCCTTGAACTCCGGATGCCTGGTTCGTTTGGCGTAGGCGATGCACTGATCTTCCAGCCACGCATTCAGCTCGGCGAGACTCTTGACCCGAGGCTTCGGCCGGAACATCTGGTCACGCAAGTTGCCAACCTGGTTCTCGACCTGACCTTTCTCCCATCCCGAGGCGGGTGTGCAGGCCACCGGGTCGATCAGATGGTGCGAGCACATTTGCAAAAAACGGCGGTTATACCGGCGCGCCTTGCCAACGAAGATCGCCTCGACCGCCGTCTTCATGTTGTCGTAGATGCCGCGCCGGCAAACCCCGCCATAGAACCGGAACGCCTTGTCATGCGCGTCGAACACCAACTCCTGAGTCTCGCGGAAGTAGACGCGCACAAACGGCATGCGGCTGTGCGACAGCTTCATGTGCGCCGCCTTGACCGTCAGCGGCAAGCCCTGGAGCGTGATCGTCTCGTGGCTCCAGTCAAACTGGTAGGCTTCCCCAGGCGCAAAGCTCATCGGCACATAGGCATGAGCCGGGACCCGGGCGCGTTCGTCGCGCCAGGACTTGACGAAGCGATGCACGCTGTCGTGCGCGCCGTCATATCCGCGCCCACGTAATTCCTCAAACAGCCGCTGCGTCGAGCGGCGTTCCCGCTTCGGCAGATTAGCTTCGGTTCCAAGGATCTCCGTCAGAGCCTCGACCCAGTCGCCAAGCTTAGGCGTCGGCTGAACGCCCCGCGCGTATTTGAACTCGGTCTTGTGGCCCCGAATGACCTTGCGCACCGTCGCGCGCGATACCAAAAGCGTGCGCACTATCTCCTTGATGGAGCGGTCCTGCTCGAAATAGGCGCGCCGTATCTCGCCGATCTTGTCCACGCCAATCATCCCCATCAGCCCTTCCCGGCCGACTGAGGCCAAAGGGAAGGACGCTGACACACAACGTCAAAGGGGGGTCTTTATTGGACGCGAAAACCGCCCCTCAGGGGGGCATTATTGCAAGCGAATTTACAGACAGCTGGAGCACGCCGCCTGCCGGGCGACAAACATCACCGATCTGGAGCATTTCCGCGGCAGGCGGGAGTTCACCGCTGGTGGAGGTATAGTGAGTTAGATCTGCGGGGAACATCAGTCTCAGATCTCGGTATGAGATCGGCATCGGCAAACAGTCCGGGCAATCTGAGCGAGCATGATGCGCACTGGCCGCCTCTCGTCGACGCAACTTGGGTGCAGCAAATGATGCCGACAAGCTTGTTCGGTTCGATACTCTTCGTGCGATCCCGCTGCATTGCGCGAACGCAGATGCTTAGCAGATTGAGGACATGATCGATTCAAAAGGGCGCAGGATCCTTGGATAATTCGAGTGAAGGTAGCTGGAGCAAAGTGCATGGAAGAACGCATGCTATGTTTTTAGAGTTGAGAGCAGTTCAGGCGGCAGAGAGTACGAGGTCATGCAGTTCGAGAGGACGACAAAGTGCGCATGAGTTGTGAGTGGGAGGCTGGGCAGAGCGGGATGCATTGCAAGCACCGCATCAATCTTCTTGTAGGGACAAGCGCCGAAGGGCTCGGCAATGTCTTGCCGTGTGAACGGGACATGAAGGCGACCCTTGCCGACGAGGTCGACGCGCTCGAGCCGCGCGGCAGCGCCTCTCGCGAACCAAGGTTTTCGATCCGCTGCCGATAAATGGCAGAGCTGGACAGATCCAATGAGGCTGCTCCGAAGTCGGCGGTTCGTTCGTTGCCTGATGCAGGAGAAACCCTCAAGATGCCGACGCGAGTAACGCTATTCCTCAGATCAGCTGCCTGGGTGACCGTCGTGGCCGCAGTCGTGCTCTATTTGATCTTCAGTCCTGCGTGAGCTAGATTCTCAACGGACGATTTGTATCGATGCCAGGCGGATCGCCAGCGGCGAGAAAATTCTGCTGGGCTCGCTGGTGCGGAGGCCGAGCTCAAATCCCAGCGCGATCTTCCGCTCGAGCCAACTCTGTGAGCCAGGACGAACTAACGAGACATCCAGGTTGTCGGCCGGGCCAAGAATCTCTCTTGGTGCTGGCCGCGTGTCGCCAGAATAAGTACAAGGATTACAACGAGAATTAAGAGCCCGCGCATACCTGAGCTATCCGAAGCTGTACTAGAATTGTTGACGATATCCAGGGCACTTGCTGCGGCGGATGAATGAGCGAATGTCGTCCGAGGTCGCTGTTGAGCCAGTAAGGACGAGGCCGCCGCGCATGGCGGCCGCCATCCATTAGCTCAGCAGATCGACTCTGCCCGTATCAAGCCTGTAAAGGCCCCCGACAACCATCAGTCTGTTCTGCTCAACTGCCCGGTTTAGAACCGGTCCCGCCAATCTGAGTTTATTGACGTTATCGATTACATTTTGCCGGGTCGCATTGGCGAACGTGTCGCCGCCTTGCTGTCGAGATTCCTTAACCGCAGGTGCAAGTGCGGCGACGAGCGATGGAATATGTCCCAGCGGCGGCTTGTCGTCGTTGAGCGCCTTGATCGTGGCGTCTACTGCGCCGCAATGATCGTGACCAAGTACCACAATCAATGGCGTGTTCAGCACGGCCACGGCATACTCCATGCTGGCGAGCGTGTCCTCGTTGACGAAATTTCCGGCGAGTCGGCAGACGAACAGATCACCAAGTCCGCTGTCGAAGGCCAGTTCTGGCGCAATACGAGAATCAGCGCAGCCCAGAACCGCGGCATATGGATTTTGCCCACCGACCAAAACCCGGCGCTCGCGTTTGAAATCGTGGCCTTGGGAAGCGCCCTGGACGTAGCGATCATTACCTTCCATTAGCCGCTTCAGCGCAGCATCTGGAGAGAGCAGATTATCCGGCTTCGGCCGCGGTTTTGATTCCTTCGCCTCGACGATATGGTCGGCAAGCAGCATGCCGACAGCCGACATAGTGAACAGCAACAGAGAACGGCGCGAAGGTTCGATCGAATGGCTCATGCTCGAAGAATCTGCTTGCATGTGTGGTGGCACCCTATCGCGCTGCTTTACGCCATCCCAAGGCGGTCGCTTCCGATTCGCTGCAGAGCCAACGTTCACCTAAGTTCTTCGTCATATCGATTTGTTCGTAACCGTTTTGCCCGGGCAAGTGGTAAATGCGCTCGCCCTTACGGCCCACGGCGGCCTTTATCAGACACTCCTGTGAGGGCGGGTCGGTCAGCAAAGCGGATCCGAGCAGAAGTTCTTGAGCGTCTGAGGGCACCGAGCTTACGCCAATAATGATCGTCGACTGGTTGCGATGGCGCCAATCCCAAGGTGCGATGAACGCCCCGGACCAGATGCCCGCATAGGCATTGCTCGCAACAACCTCATAGATGGCATAGCTTGCTGCGGAGCGTGCCGATAATAGCGCCCATCCCGAGCGTACCATCCACGCGTTCACATCCTCGCCTGCGATGAAGCAGTTGCCAAGCGACCTCCTGTACACATCTACCCCTGTGGTATGGCAATCCCAGGTTCGCCCGTTCGAATGCTTGATGAGCTCATCGCGAGCAGCTATGCCACAAGCCCATTTCTGGCCATGAGCGTCGAGGCAGATCTGATCAGTCTCTGGCGCCTCGATGCCCGAGAGCCGGATTTTGGTCTGCTCGATTTCGATCGTGTTGCCGTCGAGAATGCGGGGAGCGCCGCTTGTCGCCGCGCAAACCGGAGATGCGATGATAGCGAGCAATGCGGCCATCATCATGCGTTGTTTCATATCTGACAACCTTTCGCTCTTGGTCCATGGGCCCAGACACACGTGCAATCGGTCACCGCTACATTCGACCGCTTGATCACACATCTCTGCCATCTGGCCTGTGCATCGTGCGAGGTTTGCTTTGTCGTTCGTGATTCTCACCCTACGTCCTGACGCAACGTGAGGTTCAAGCAATTTCGTCTGGTGTGGGCGTTGCGATATGCTTGCGACCTGGCTTACCCCGTCCAGCCTCGGCCGTAACGGTGATGCTCGGGCGTCAAACGTCTCGTTGGATATTCAACAGCTGATCCAGCCTCTGTTCAGGCCGATCAGATCAGCTGCCAAAATTGCAGCGGGAACGGCGGCTTCCCGCCGTGCGGCATACTATTGATCGCGAATAGCGCCATTGCGGGGTCTGCGACTTAGTCACAATTTGACCAGCGCGTTGGGAGGCCACTGGATAACCTCCAGTTCGAGCGGCGCGCTGCCTGGTTCATTCGAGCGCCGTTATCGATGCGAGCCAAAGGCGCTCGGTTGGGAGTCTGGAAAGCGCCCTGGAGTATTAATGCGATCTGGAGTTCGTTTTTTGGGAGCTACGGCAGTTGCGCTTGTCCCAAGTGGTAAGACGATTCGGCAGAACTTGAGCCGGCGGTGCAGCGGTGCTGGTCCGGAGGGTGCATGGCGAACACGTCGGCGGTAATTGCTGCCGGACATGCTGAAATAATTCCTATAGTCCGTCGATCTACGGCGACGCCGTCGATATCCCTGTGTTCGCGGCGGTTCGCCACACCGGCTACTCATCACGGCAGGTCCGGCGTGTTGTCCTACTTTGTCACGGATGATTTCAGCGTCGGCGTACGCGGTCGCTATTGGCGATGCGGACCAAAAAGGACAGCGACTTGACACGCACAGGCCGTGGTGGCCGGGGAAGCAACGTTTTCGAAGTTCAGCATGAAACCCTGGCGGGCGGTTCTCTCAGGCCTGCTTTGGGTTCAAATAGAAAGGGGAACTGTGGTCAACCTCCAACCTTCAGAGCAGCGACCGTACGACTGACTTGCGCAGTATCGGGGATAGGGGCGCGGAGGCTCAAGACGACTGCGTTATTTCCACCACGCATCATTGCCACCACGCATCGCAATGTGTTTTCAACGAGAAGCCTTAAGCACCATGAGTGAGGCTACCGTGGCGCCGTCCTCTCCCCGCCGGGACGCAAGCTGAGGCGCTCAGCGTTTTCTTCGAACAGGCTTTCGGACGCCAAGCGTTCGCTGAGGAGCGAGCGTGAATCGGGGCGTTCGCAATGCCAGCAGTTATAAGACGGGCCTCCTCGCTCCCCTTGTTAGCTACGGGATCAGACATACTGCTCCAGCTTGAGGTAATCGCTCGTGAGGACAGGTGAGCGGATAGAAGAAGCTGCGTCTTGAAGGAAGGTATTCAGTGTCCGACTAGCGCGAACGCGCCCTTCGAAAGATAGCCGTGCCGGTGCGCGAGTACGGAGAGTTGCTAGTTCGGAACCAACAAGGTCAGCCGCGGCTGCGGCGCAATCTGCGGCGGAGAAGCAACCAGCAGACATGACAGCTTGTGCCAGTCCTAGTGTGGTGAGCCAACCCGCATAGATTAGCACGGCACCGTCTGTCTCATTGAGCCCAGAGAGTTTCTCAATTGCAGCAGCATGGACCGGCGCCGCACCAAGAGACAGAAAAAGATCGGCTATTTCGTCACGTGTGGCTCTAGAGAAGGCAGCGGCCGAGATGTGATAGGAGCGCCTCAGTCGGACCTTCGAAGATGCGGAGAATGCGAGCGTCTCGATAAATTTTAGCTACAGGCGTTCCCTCATCGTAACCACGGCCACCTAACAGTTGTAAGCATTGATCTGCGACGACGCCGCACCACTCCGCCGACAGAACCTTCGTTGCCGACGCAAGGTGGACGTTGGGCGCGCTCTGCGCTGAGACAAGTCGGCAGGATGCAGCTAGCATTGCCTTCACTACTTCCCGCCGGAGTACCATCTGCTCAAATAACTGCTCGATATAGCTGTTCTCGATCATGCGCAGCTTACCCAGTCGACGATGGCTTGCATATGAGGCTGCGACCTGGATAGCGCGCTCAAGGGCTCCAAGACCCATAGCAGCCACACCGATGCGCCCGCGGTTCATACTAGTACCCAGAATCAGAGCTGAGTGATACGGCGGCCTTTGAAACGGCGTTGACGGACCTTTTTCTTGGTCCAGACGAAGGGCTCGGCTCTGTCGTTGTATGCGTTGACGTAGGCATCGATGTGCTCCTGAAGCTGCGTGAGGCTTGTGAAGGAGGTGCCGCTGAGCGACTGCCCCTGCAAGATCGAAAACCATACCTCGACCTGATTGAGCCAAGACGCACTTGTCGGCGTGAAATGAAATTGCACGTTGGGGTGGGCCTTGAGCCAATGCTCGTTCTTCTTGTGGGTGTTGAGGTTGTCGAGGATGACGTGAAGCTTCCGGTTCGGAAAAGCCGCGGTGACGCTGTTCATGAAGTCGAGAAACTCGACGCGGCGTCGGCGTTTTGAATGCGCCGCGATGATCTTTCCGGTGGCGACTTCGAGCGCCGCAAACAATGTTGTGGTGCCATGCCGCTTGTAATCGTGGCTCTGGCCGGTCAAGGCGCGGCCATTGGGCAACTTCAGATAACCCTGCGCTCGCTCCAAAGCCTGGATCGAGGGCTTCTCGTCCACGCACAGCACAATGGCCTTCGCGGGCGGGGCGACATAGAGGCCGACAACATCGGCGGCTTTGGCCGTAAAGTTCGGGTCGTTGCTCTCACACCAGGACTTACGAGCCGCGAGGTCAATCTTGTGGCTGCGCAGGAACCGCCAGACATATTGGACGTCAACATCGCCCAGCGCCCCGGCCAGCAGGGGCCCGGTCCAGCGTGCGAACCCGTCCGGCGGCGGCTTGTCCAGCAGCTTCAGAATCCGCTTGTCGGTGGCCTTCGTATAGATTGGCTGCTTGCCCGGTCGCGGCTTGTCTTGCAGCCCTTCAAGGCCTTGGTCGGCATAGCGATGCCGCCAAAGGCTGACAATCCGCGGCTGGACCCCAACTTCCTTGGCGATCGACCGAGTGCTGCGTCCATCCGCCGCCAACAGAACTATCCGCGCCCGCTTCAAATCCCGCTGCAACGTCACCGGGGTGTCATTCGGCCTGCAATATTGACCCCCTAAGCCGGGGGATCGGCGTCCAAAATTGACCCCCTACAGATTGATCTGTTGCGCTGCCTGCTTTGGAACGAAGCAGGTGGTGGGGGATGCTGATCGTGGAGACAATTGCCCGGATCCGGCGCGAGCACTTCATCAAGGGCAAGACGATCAAGGAGATCGCCCGTGACCTGAAGGTGTCGCGGAACACGGTCCGGAAGGTGCTGAGGTCGGGAGAGACCTCCTTCGAGTACGAGCGGCAGGTGCAGCCGCGGCCAAAGCTGGGACGATGGGCAGTAGAGCTTGACGGATTGCTGGCGGCGAACGCGGCCAAATCGGCTCGTGAACAGCTGACGTTGATCCGGATCTTCGAAGAGCTGCGCGGCCGCGGCTACGACGGCGGTTACGATGCCGTGCGGCGTTACGCCAGGCGGTGGAGCAAAGAACGCGGGCAATCGACCGCGGCGGCTTATGTCCCGCTGAGCTTTGCCCCAGGCGAAGCCTACCAGTTCGACTGGAGCCACGAGGTGGTCTTGCTGAGCGGGACCACGGTGATGGTGAAGGCCGCCCATGTCCGGCTCTGTCACAGCCGCATGCTGTTCGTGCGGGCCTATCCGCGGGAGACGCAGGAGATGGTGTTCGACGCCCACGACCGGGCGTTCGCTCTGTTCAAAGGCACCTGCACCCGCGGCATCTACGACAACATGAAGACCGCCGTAGAGACGATCTTCGTCGGTAAAGGGCGTCTCTACAATCGCCGCTTCCTGCAGATGTGCAGCCACTATCTGGTCGATCCGGTCGCCTGCACGCCGGCGTCGGGCTGGGAGAAGGGGCAGGTCGAGAACCAGGTCGGGCTGGTCCGGGAGCGCTTCTTCACGCCGCGGCTGCGGTTCAAAAACCTCGACGAGTTAAACGCCTGGCTGCTCGACAAATGCATCGCCTACGCCAAGGCTCATCGCCACCCGGAGCTGGTCGATCAGACGATCTGGGAAGTGTTCGAAGCCGAGCGTCCCAAGCTCGTTCCCTATGCCGGCCGCTTCGACGGCTTCCATGCGGTGACGGCATCGGTCTCGAAGACCTGCCTGGTGCGCTTCGACAACAACAAGTACTCGGTCGCAGCCAGCGCAGTCGGACGGCCGGTCGAAGTCCAGGCTTATGCCGACCGCATCGTGATCCGTCAGGATGGACGCATCGTTGCCGAGCACCCGCGATCCTTTGGCCGCGGCGAGACGACCTATGATCCCTGGCACTATGTGCCGGTGCTGGCTCGCAAACCCGGTGCCTTGCGCAACGGCGCTCCCTTCAAAGACTGGGTGCTGCCGGCCGCGATCGAGCGGATCCGGCGCAAGCTTGCCAGCACCGACGATGGCAATCGGCAGATGGTCGACATCCTCACCGCGGTGCTGACTGACGGTCTGTCCGCGGTGGAAGCGGCCTGTGCCGAAGCGCTCGGTCATGGCGTCCATTCCGCCGATGTCGTGCTCAACATCCTGGCCCGTCAACGTGAACCCGCCCCACCGGCCAACATCATGACGCCGGCCGCACTGACGCTCCGTCATGCACCGATCGCCGATTGTGCCCGCTACGACAACCTCCGGAGGACCATCTGATGGAACGAACCCAAATCTTCGACCTCATGGGCGAGCTCAAGCTCTACGGCATGAAGGCTGCCTTCGACGAGATCATGGCAACTGCCGTCAAGCGCCAGCACGAACCTCAGCGCATTGTCGGCGACCTGCTTAACGCCGAGATCAACGAGAAGCAGGCCCGCTCGATCAAATACCAGCTGACCATTGCCAAGCTGCCGCTTGCCAAGGACATCGCCGACTTCCAGTTCGACGGCACGCCGATCAATCAGACTCTCGTCAATGATCTCGCCAGCGGCGGCTTCATCGCCCAGCAACGCAATGTCGTGCTGGTTGGCGGCACCGGCACAGGCAAGACCCACCTGGCCATTGCCATCGCCAGAAGCTGCATCCGATCCGGTGCCCGCGGCCGCTTCTTCAACGTAGTCGACCTCGTCAATCGCCTCGAGACCGAGACCCGCAACGGACGGCAAGGACGGCTCGCCGAGCATCTGACCCGGATGGACTTCATCGTGCTGGATGAACTCGGCTATTTGCCCTTCGCCCAGTCCGGTGGCCAGCTCCTCTTCCACCTCGTCAGCCGGCTCTATGAGCGCGCCTCCGTCATCGTGACGACCAATCTCGCCTTCGGCGAATGGCCGAGCGTGTTCGGCGACGCCAAAATGACCACAGCGCTGCTCGACCGATTGACCCATCACTGCGACATTGTCGAGACCGGCAACGATAGCTGGCGGTTCAAGAGCCGAGACGACGATCACGCCACCCGCGCTCGTCTCGCCTCCGCTATCCCGGCCAGCTCCGACGAGACGAGCGCTACCAGCAAAGCCCGCCGCACGAAGGGGTCAAAATTGGACGCCGATGAGGGGTCAAATTTGCAGGCCGATTGACACCTTTATTCCGGTTCGCGCGCCGTCGCCGTCGCCAACTCGATCTGCTGGCGCGATTGCGGTTTGCGCGACGGAGCGATCCTGTGCAGGGCGGCTGACGGCATCGATGCCCAACGGCGTGACGCTTTCGCTGGAAGGCGGCGACGCGCAGTTGCTGTCGGCGGTGATTGAAGCGCTGGGGCGTTGCGATGTTCCGACTGGCGTCTGATCTTCGGGTCTACCTTCACCGCGAACCGATTGACTTCCGGGCGGGCATCAACAGCCTGGCGATCGTGGTCGAGCAGTCGATGGGGCTGGATCCGTTCCAGCGCGCGGTGTTCGCGTTCTGCAATCGTCGCCGCGACCGGATCAAGCTGCTGATTTATGATCGGTCAGGATTTTGGATGCTGCTGAAGCGGCTGGAGGCCGACAGATTCCACTGGCCCCGAAGTCAGGAGGCGGTGCTGACGCTGACGACGGAGGAGCTGCACTGGCTGCTTGACGGCATCAACATCGCGGCGGTGCGTCGTCATCCGGTGCGGCAATATCAGAGCGTGGGCTGAGCGTGTTCGATGCGGGCGGCGTCATCGGGCTTCGGCATGGCCGTTCTCAGATGACGCGGCCGAAGACATGACGAAGACATGGGAGCCCGGTTGACGCGGCGGCATGACTTCGATTCAAGACTCCGATGAGTCGCAAGCCCACGACGCACGAACTGGAAGCCTTGATCGCGGCGCACGCGGCCGAGATCGCGGCGCTGAAGGCCGAAAACGAGAAACTCGCACAACGCGTGCTGCATCTAGAGGAGCAGTTGCGCCTGGAGCGCCTGCACCGGTATGCGCCGAAGAGCGAAAAGCTCAAGGAGCGCATCTTCAACGAAGCCGAGCAGGCCGCCGCTGAAAGCCGGGACGACGACGATGTCGAGGCGGTCGCCGTGCCGGACACGGGATTGCCGGAGGCTCCAAAGCCGGCGCCGAAGGCACGCGGCCGCAAGCCGCTGCCTGACGATCTGCCGCGCCAACGCGTCGAACACGATCTGGGTGAGGATCAAAAGGACTGTCCGTGCTGCCATAATCGGATGCATCGGATGGGCGAGACCGTCACCGAGCAGTTGCACGTCGAGGTCAAGGCGTCGGTGCTGCAACATGTGCGGTTCAAATATGCCTGCCGTCACTGCGAGCGCACCGCGCTGAACACCCCGATTGTGACCGCGCCGATGCCGGCGCAGCCGCTGCCGGGTAGCGTCGCCACGCCATCGACGCTGGCGCTGGTGCTCGCCAACAAATACGTCGACGGCACGCCGCTGTACCGTGTGGCGGACGCGCTGGGGCGCGCCGACGTCAGCATCAGCCGCGGGACGCTGGGCAACTGGGTGATCCGGGCGAGCGAGTTGCATCTGCATCGGGTCTATGACGCGCTACAGCAAAAGCTCATGTCGCAGCCCCTGGTCCACGGCGACGAAACCTGGGTCCAGGTTCTTAAAGAGGACGGCCGTGATGCGCAGGCCAAATCCTTCATGTGGGCCTATCGCAGCGGCCAGGACTGCGCGCAGCCGGTCGTGCTGTTCGATTACCAGCCCGGTCGCGGCCAGCAACATCCTCAGGCCTTCCTGGCCGGCTATCGCGGCTTGTTGATGAGCGACGGCTATGACGCCTGGCGCACGCTGACAGGCGCGACCCATCTCGGCTGTATGGCGCATGCGCGCAGGAAATTTACCGATGCGCTCAAGGCCAGGACAAAGCCTGGCGGTCCGCCATTGCAGGCGCTCAAGTTCTTCGAGGCGTTGTACGAGGTCGAGAGGGTGGCGCGCCAGACGCCGCCCGACGGCGAAACGCGCGCCGCATACACCTTGCGGCTGCGCCAGCAGCATAGCCTGCCGGTATTGGCCGCCTTCCGGACCTGGCTCGACGACCAGGCGCCGAAGGTGCTACCCGAAAGCTTGACCGGCAAGGCGATCGCCTATGCACGCAACCAATGGGATTATCTGACCCGTTACACCAGTGACGGTCTCGCCCCGATCGATAACAATGTTCTGGAGCGCGACATCAGGCCGTTTTGCACCGGACGAAAAAGTTGGCTGTTCAGCGACACCGTTGCCGGCGCCAAGGCAAGCGCCGTGATCTACAGTTTGGTGCTGACATGCCGGGCATGCGGCGTCGATCCCTATGCATGGCTACGTCACGCGCTCACCGAATTGCCCCAACGCGCGCCAGACGCCGATATCGAAGATCTGTTGCCGTTCAATTGCACCGCTCAAAAAAACCTGCCAGCTGACAACGACAGCGGCTGACCGTCAAACGCTCAGGATCAATCAAGCCGTTCCGATGATCCCGCTGGGCCCCGGCGCCACGCGACGCCGCGGCCAGCCGCGCGCGCAGCCTGTGCAGTAAAATGCGCGCTTACAATCAATCCAACATTCACCGTTCCAAAGACCGCAAACAGCCTTTTGCCGATCGATCCCTTAACGTCAGCCCCATAGAGCACCTCCGCGCGAATTAGGTGCTCAGAAAGGAATCACAAGCGATTCGTTCGATTCAAGATTCTGGCCGATCAGCGGATCAGCCCGTGTGGTCAAAGTTATGGGTAATTGAAAGCAAAGAGACCCGTTTGGCGGAGTGGGTGAGCGATCGGCTATCGGATGTTGAGTTTGGAAGCCGATGTGAGCTTCTATGTCTGCGCCTAGTTCTGGAACTAGAACCTTGCATATGATCGAAGTGGTCGCCGACCGTCTTGAGGGAGCGCCGCGTCAGCTTCGCCGACGCTGGTCGGACGAGTTCAAGGAGCAAGTTGTGACAGAGGCGCTGGAGCCTGGCGCAAGCGTCTCGACGATCGCCCGCCGGATCGTCATTCACCCGTCGCAGTTGTTCGCCTGGCGCCGTGATGCTCGGGCCGAGCGGCATTGTCGCTCGCGGCACTCGGGTTGCGAGGGTGTGGTGGCGTCTGTGACAGGTGCATCGAAATTGCGATGGGCGAGGTAGTCGTGCGCGCCGGCGTCGATGTTGACGAGGCGCACTTGCAGCGGGTGATCCGGGCGGTCCGTTCGGCATGATCCCCTCTCGTGTGAAGGTGTTCCTCGCCAGCCATCCAGTTGACTTCCGCAAGGGTATCGACGGTCTTGTTGTGCTTGTGCGGGGATGCCGGTTCAGATCCGTTCGACGGTGCGCTTTATGTATTCCGGGCCAAAAGAGCCGATAGAATCAAGATCGTATGGTGGGATGGCTCCGGCGTGTGCCTCTAAAACGTCTTGAAAAGGCGACGTTCTGTTGGCCGCAGATCGGGCATCATCGGGTGCAGATGAATCCTGCGCAGTTGATGGCACTGGTGGATTGAATGGACTGGAAGCGGGTCCAGACCGTGGCGGTCAAGCCGCCGGAAACTGTTGGGTATAGCGCTGCGGCGAAGTGAATCAGTGGGCTGAAAAGGCAAGAGAACCGGGGCAAAATGTGCTCTGGTCGGGTCAATGACGCCGCCCGATCACAACCTCCCGAATGACGTAAAGATGCTGAGAGCCATGGTGCTTGCGATGGCCGAGAGGCGGCCCGCGCCGATGCTCTGGAGAGCGAAGTCGCCGATCAGGGCGCGCAACGCCGATGCCGATGCGCGTATCGAGCGGCTGACGCAGATCCTGAAGGTCCTTCGACCGCGCCCGGTTCGGCCGACGAACCGGAAAAGCTCGGCTCTGCGAACGGTGACGATGAACAGCAGACCTTTGTCTTCGAGGAAATCGAGACCGGCATCGCTGCGATCAAGGCCCAGGTCAACGAGGGCCGTGAGCAAGCGGATGGCAAGCGTACCGCGTCGGCGCCAGGGCTTTGCGCCCCATCTGGAACGGATCGAAACGGTCATTGAGCCGGAAGAGCTGGCTGAGCATGCCGTCAAGCAGAAGGTGGTGATCGGCGAGGACGTGTCAGAGCGTCTGGATGTGGTGCCGGTGAAGTTCCGTGTGATCGTTACGCGCCGTCAAGAAGGAGGACGGCGTGATCCAGGCCCGGCCCCGGTCCATATTATTGAAGGAGGCATTCCGACGGAAGCGCTTTTAGCCCAGATCGCCGTCGCCAAATATGCCGATGGCCAACCGCTCTACCGGCAGGAGGCCATCTACGTCCGCGTGAGTAACAGAATGCGCTAAGTGCAGACCGCATGGCTGCTCCGTGACGCTCAGTCTCAAGGAGTTATGCTGGGATCATGATCTGTGGGGCCATTTGCCGAGGCCTTTCGCGCCTTCTCCAATGCGTCATGTTCATCTGGCTCTATGCGATCGAACCAAGAGCCCGGAGGAAATGCCGCAATGCGCTTGGCAAAGAAGGATTGCGGCTCCCAATCTCGTCGCGCCCGCTTCTCGAAGGTGATGACCCCGTTGCGGGTAAAATAGCGCGGCCCTGGAATGTTACAGTTCACCAAAAGCAGGACACGCCACATGTCACCCTTATCGGTCGCATTCTCATTCGGCTTCGGCACGTAATCCACTACAACGGGTTCCATGATATTGCAGCGGCCGCGCCGCAGAAGATTGCCGAGCTTTCCTTGCGCCGTCGTCACGAAGTTGAAGTTGGCCGGATCATGCAGAAAGTGAAGATTAGCGGTCCTTTCGCCATCTGCGATTTCACCGGCGATCAGCGAGAGCGCAAAGGCGCGCCAGCCCAGTTCAATGGGCTTTGCATATGTCGACGCCACTTCAATGCCTCCGTCAGATGCGACCTTCCAGGTGATAACGTACACTTCGTCTGATGCACGCTCGTGGTGCCTTGTCCACGACAGATACACGTATTCAGTTCGGTCAACTCCTTCAGCGACCCCCCACGTTTGAGTGACGAACTGCGCCACCTTCGAGACTTTGGAGGTAATTTGTTCTATGGTCTCGCCGTCCTGCGCTCGCCATGTTGACCTGACCCGTTCGACAAGGGCGTTGTCGTTGGCGCGAACACTGTTGCTCGTCGTGGCCAGCTCGGCGTGGCAGATCAGCGATCGAATGAGCCAGAACCAAAGCACATGTCTTCCAACCGTTTTACGCTTCATAGTTGTCGGCTCGTCTGGCTTTCATCCACACACATCAATTCCGAGGCGGGTAACTTCAACGCGCTATGCGCGATCGCATGAAGTTAGCGGCGACGTGACGGGGGCGCCCGCTGGTGTCCCGCGCGAGCAGGCGTAGTCCCCTTTGTGTCACGCGCCGCTAACTTCGGTGGCTAGCCACAGCCTCAACTTGCAATGCTGGACCTACCCAGGAGGAGAAGCCTGGGCTACCGAGAGCCTGCATTCTTCGTGCCAGCTAATAGGCGGCCGTTTGCACTATAATTGTGTCGCCTTTGTCGACTTTCCGACCTGCGTACGTTGCAATGCGTCCCTTCAGTCCGCCTCGACCTGCAGAATTCATGGCACGCGCTTGATCACGCGCTTAATCTCCGGTGGCGCAGGTGATCGACTTGCGGCGAGGTGTCTCACGACAGTCTAGCCCGTCCTATTCGTGAGAGTGCGTTTTTTTAGTCCGATTGATGTGGCCGCACATCTGCTCTGACGAGGCGCGCGGGATTGCCTTCGGCTTTTCACCGCCTGACGACCGGTACTTTGCAACGCGCTTGAGGTGTAGGTTGGGCGAACGGGGGGCGGACGCCCCGCCGGTCAAGGACCGAGCGGCAGCAGCGCGCTTGGCAAGCCGCGGATCAGGTCGGCTTCGGGACATGCCGCGGCAAACGCAAGGCGAATGCGGCTCGTGGTCTCGACGACACGGGCAGCGAGTTTCAAGAGACGAAGACGCAGCGTCGCGAACTCGGCTGTGGCCAATTCCCGGGCTTTGGGAATCGCGTCGCGCACGGTCAGCATCAGCCAATAAGCGGCGGTGTGGAGAACGAGGCGGACTTGATTGGCGAGCGCCGAACGGCAGCTGGTGCGATCGGAGGCGAGCTGTGTCTTATGCAGCTTGATCAGATTCTCGGCTTGGCCGCGCGCGCAATACAGGCTGTCGTAGATCCACTCGGCCGAGCCGACATCGAGGCTGGTGACGACGAAACGGATGTCGAGGCCGAGCATCGTCGCCTCAATACGGGCGACGGTACGCCGTTCGCGATCCCAGGACTTGGCCTTGTGGCGCGTCTCGGTATAGCCACGCAGAACCGGCAGGTTCTCGATGGCGCGTCGCGTGCGGATGTCGTCGGCGGCCTCGTCGAGTTTTCTGGCGAGCGGCTTGGTGCCGGACAGACCGAAGATGTAGTCGATGCCGTTGGTCTCGCACCACGCCATTGCCTCCGGCCGGGCATAGTGCCCGTCGCCACGGAACGTAATTCGCGTGTTGTGCCACCGCGTCCGGATATGCCGTATCAGGCGGCGCAGGTGGGCCCGCACCTCGACGCCGCCCGGCGTCTTGCCGGGCCGCAGCACGACCGCCACGGGCCGGCTCTTCTCCGTGTCGTAGACGTGGATCGGCAGGAAGCAGCGTTCGTCATAATGAGCGTTGAACAGCGAGAGCTGCTGATGGCCGTGGACGACATCGCAGGTATCATCGATGTCAAGCGTGACGGATGCCGGCTCGCGCGGGTAGCTATCCATCCATGCGTCGACCAAAGTGTAGGTCAGTCGGATCACGTCGCGCAGGCGCGGAGCATTCTCCAGCCGCGACAGCGTCGGTTGGGAACACAGATCGCGACCCGTGTCCGGCAGCCGTCCGCAGGCCAGCTTGAATGCGGGATCGGACCGCAGATGATCGAGGTCGTCGGCGTCCTCGTAGCCGCAGCAGATCGCGAACATGCGCGCGCGGAACATATCGACAAGGCTGTGCACGACCCGCGTCGGATCGCGCCGATCCGGGAACACCCGGGCCAAATTGTCGGCCAAGCCGAGACGCCGCTCGGCCATCGCCAGAAGCATCACGCCCCCGTTCGAGGTCAGCCGACCGCCATCGAAGGCAGCTGTGACTTTCCTGGCGTGAACGGCTGGAAACGAGAAGGGCAGAATCGTATCATCGATCATGGCGGGCGTGGTGTTCGCGGCTGAAGGTGATGGGGTTGGCTTTGCAACCGAATCCTACGCCGCATCAGCGCTTTACACCACGCTCGCCAGCCTCTCAGGCGCCCTCTGACGAATAAGACGGGCTAGAGCAGATTGTCTACCATCGAACCCGTCGTTCGGTTTTGAACGTCGTGGCTCTATCCACACGCGATTGGCGCTCCTTCGCGACTATGCGACAGTCCTGAAGTGCTAGTTGCAGCGCCAGGCAGATGTGCTTGGCACTCAAGGGCCCACAACGATACGAAACCGCCCATCAGCGCCGGGCGTTTAGAACAGACGCCGCCGAAGTGCACGCTTTAAGCAGGCGGGCGAGATGATAGCATTCACTGGCATGCGCGATCGCTCGTGTCGGCCGGCGCATATCGTGCTCTTCAATCGACCGGAAGATGCGGCTTCGACGCAAGTCCTGTCCTCCGCAAGCAGGTAGAGGCGCTGAGCCGTGCTAGCCTCGGCTTGAGCCGATCAATAGTTTCGAGAGAATCTGTCGAGCGGCGTTACTCAAGAGCGGTCTTACCATCAATCCGAACAAGCCGACCGCCGAGACGGCAACAGCAAAGACACCGAGGGCACTCCAAACAGCCATTTTCATTGCGAGCCGGTCTCCTTGGTTTGGTTGATATGCTTGCCTGGGCAGTATCGCCAAAAAGTGTCCGAGTGACGCCTACCAGAAATGGCTGGCATCACAGAAACACCTCGCGCCGCGTATGCTATCTTATTCGGTGGATCGTTGATTGCTTGGAGAAGGCAGCGCAGCGCGCCGTGCTTGATGAACCGGGGCCAGCTTGCATGAAAGCCGTCTGTTCGACCAAGTGGTCCTCGGCGCAAAGGCGGCGTATTCGGATTTGTCGCTGCCCACGCGGAGGGACTTTCGGGATGTCATCCGATGTCCGTGATTGCAGAGCGACTTCTGCATCGAGGATGAACGGTGGGCATGCCGCTAGGCACATTAGCAGATCGCAACATGAATTCGCGAGGTTGACGGAACATCCCTTTTGCCGATAATTGAAGGTGTCGAGGTTCTCCGGTCTCATTAGGCCGGAGCTAAGAGGGAAGCCGGTGTCAATGCCGGCGCTGTCCCCGCAACTGTGAGCGGCGAGCCGCTGTCCAACGAAGTCACTGAAGCCTGACGGTTTCGGGAAGGCCGGACAGCAGCGCTGAGCCGCGAGCCAGGAGACCTGCCCCGACACTATCTTCGTCCACGGGCGGGGTGTCCCGGTGGTGCGCCAAGCAGCGGTCGCTCGCGCGACTTCTTCTGCCTGCGTCCGCCATGGCCTTTGCCCCCCAATATGGGGTTAACGCTATGTCTCTTCTCTCTCTTCCGGTTGCCACACTCGGAACGCCACGCATCGGTCCAAGGCGAGAGCTCAAGGTTGCGCTCGAAAGTTACTGGGCCGGAAAAATCGCCGAACAGCAGTTGCTCGAGGATGCAGCTGGCCTACGTGCCGCAAATTGGGCTCGCCAGAGGTCTCTCGGTATCACCGTGATCCCATCGAACGATTTCTCGCTGTACGACCAGGTGCTCGACACCAGTGTCATGGTTGGTGCCATCCCAGAAGTCTACGAGACGAATGCCGGATCCATTTCGCTCAAGACATACTTCGCCATGGCACGCGGGTCACAATGCGACGGTCAGGATGGGAGTTGCGGTCACCCGTCGCGTGGATATGGCGCACCCGCGCAGGAGATGACCAAATGGTTCGACACCAACTACCATTACATGGTCCCGGAATTTCACCCGGGGCAGACTTTCAGACTATCCTCTCGCAAACCAATCGAGGAGTACGAGGAAGCCAAGGCCCTTGGCTTTCAGACGCGCCCTGTCCTGATCGGGCCGGTTACATTCTTGAAGCTTGGCAAGAGTGCCGATCGTGCGTTCCAGCCACTGTCACTGCTGGATGACCTGATACCGGTCTATATTGAGCTTTTGAAGGAATTGGCCAAACGCGGGGCAAATTGGGTTCAATTCGACGAACCTTGGCTAGTCCTTGATCTGGATGAGAGTTCGCGAAACTCCTTGGTACATGCTTATGGCCGGCTCGCAAAGGAAGGGCCGGCCATCAAGATCATGGTTGCAAGCTATTTCGGTGGCCTCTGCGACAATCTGGACGCTGCCCTGCGCCTGCCTGTTGCCGGGCTTCACGTCGATCTGGTTCGCGCGCCAGAGTTATTGAGCCAGATCATTGCGAGCGGCCGAAGTGACCTCGTCATGTCGCTCGGCGTCATAGACGGTCGGAATGTTTGGCGATCGAATTTGTCGGCGCTCCGCCAGCGACTGGACCCCGCGATTGCGAAGCTTGGTAAGGACCGCGTACAGATCGCCCCATCCTGCTCGCTGCTTCATGTGCCGGTCGATGTTGAACTCGAGACCGGGCTCGCCTCCGACGTCAAGAGCTGGCTTGCTTTCTCGGTTCAGAAGATGCGTGAGCTTGCGACCTTGGCGCGGGCACTCGCAGGCGACCAGAATGTTGCGAAAGCTCTTGCGGAATCGGAGTGTGCCGCAGCCGTCCGCCGGACGTCGCCGAAGATCCGAGATGCCAATGTCGTTGTCCGGCTGAGTGCGATCAACCAGGCCATGCGCCGGCGCGCCAGCCCATTTGCCAGTCGGGCCGAGATCCAACGCAAGCGCTTCGGGCTGCCAGCGTTCCCGACCACGACGATCGGATCGTTTCCTCAGACCTCAGAGGTCCGTAATACCCGGGCGGCGCATGCGCGAGGCGCGATGAGCGACGAGCAATACGACAAGTTCCTCAAGGAAGAGACGGCGCGCGCCGTACGTTGGCAGGAAGACATCGGTCTGGACGTGCTCGTCCATGGCGAGTTTGAGCGCAATGACATGGTGCAGTACTTCGGCGAGCAACTCTCCGGCTTCGCATTTACCAAAAACGGTTGGGTGCAATCCTATGGCTCGCGCTGTGTCCGGCCGCCGATCCTGTTTGGAGATGTCTCGCGGCCGAAGCCGATCACGGTGGACTGGTGCGCTATGCGCAGTCGCTAACCAAAAGGCCGATGAAGGCGATGTTGACCGGACCAGTAACGATCTTGAACTGGTCGTTCGTTCGCGAGGATATTCCCCGAAGCGAAGTCTGCCGTCAGATTGCGCTCGCAATTCGAGATGAAGTCGGCGATCTCGAGAATGCGGGTGCTTCCATGATCCAGATCGATGAGGCTGCACTACGCGAAGGCTTGCCATTGCGTCGTGCGCAGTGGACCGTTTACCTCGAGTGGGCTGGAGATTGCTTCCGCATCTGCTCATCGGGCGTCGCCGAACAAACTCAGATTCATACCCACATGTGTTACTCAGAATTCAACGACATCATCCATGCGATTGCTGCAATGGACGCAGATGTCATCTCGATTGAGACTTCGCGCTCGAAGATGGAACTGCTCGACGCGTTCAGGAACTACAACTATCCGAACCAAATTGGGCCAGGCGTGTACGACATTCATTCCCCACGCGTTCCCGAGACCGGCGAGATGAAGGAGCTCATGGCCTTGGCTCTGAAGCGGCTGCAGCGGTCGCAGCTCTGGGTCAATCCGGACTGTGGCTTGAAGACACGCAAATGGGAGGAGGTTCGCCCGGCACTTGTCAACATGGTCGCTGCGGCCCGCGAACTGCGCGCTGCATCCGCTCCAATAGGCCATTGATCCTTGGTCAGGTCTTTCGTCGAGCTGATCGGCTTAAGGAGATCTCGATAGTCCCGGGAGAGCCTTCGTGAATACAAAAGGCCCGGCCGCGTTTAGCGGCCGGGCGGAAGTCGAGTCTGGGAGGAGCGACGCTGCTAGGCATCGCGGCCACTTCCATCGGCAGAGGGAGCACGGCCGACGGCTCGATCTCGGCGAGGACATTCGCCGAAAATCTAAGTCCCAGTTAAGGCACAGGATGATCGTAACTCAATTATGCCCTGGTATGCGGCCAATATAGCCAAGGATTAGAAAACTACACCAAGGTTGTTGCTGATGAGGACTGTCTCAACGACTCGCTGAGTCGAGCATGGGTGGGCGATGATGTGGAGCGATCGCCGCATGGAAGGCAACGGGCCGCAAAACGTGGTGCGCTCTCCTGCCCGCAAACAATACGCTCAATCACCGAGACATACCAAAATCGCGCACGCAAGGACCTCATCATCACCAATGAAATGAGCAGCTTGAGTTAGGCCAGATTCGGTCGGTCGTTGGTCAAACCGTTGTCGCCCGATTGGAATCCTCGGTTCCAACGAGTGTTTGAAATCTACGTGCGGCTCGACGTAGTGGGTGTGACGACGCTTGTAGATAGCTCGGGACCGGATGCCAAATCGGCGTGCTATCAGCCGTGCGATACTCCTAACCAGAAGCCGATTTGGTGATGTTGATCTCCGATCGGAACCGGATCGGGTTGGCTTCGGTTCAAACCGCCCGACTGTGCGTAGCCCTCGACCCAGGGAGGTGCGCGTCGAACGAAGATGCGACGCTCCGGACCAGAAACTCTGCGCCATCGACCACGGAAAGTCGACCGTCGTCCAGTACGGCAACTCCATCTGCGATCAGGTTGGCGAGTCGAGAACGATCGACGACGGCCAGGCTCGGATCCTTGCCGTAACGACGGCATGTCTCGCAAAGATCGACTGCCATGCCGCACATGAGTCGCTCGATGATTTCGGCGCGGAAGCGATCGTCGTCGGCCAGCAAATAGCCCTTCATCGTGGCCAGCCGTTCCTCGGCGATGCGAGCAAGGTAGTCCTTTATCGACACAGCGTTCGCGACGAACCCTTGTTGCATCTGGCCAATGGCGCTGGCGCCGAGTCCAAGGAGGGTGTCCGCCGAATCATCCGTATAACCTTGAAAGTTGCGCCTCAACCTGCCTTCCTGCCGTGCCAGGGCGAGATTGTCGTCCGGCAGGGCGAAGTGATCGATGCCGATGCGTACATATCCAGCGTCGACCAAAGCTTGCGCGATCGTTTCCGATTGCAGGTGTCGCTCGACGCTGTCGGGCAGAGTGGATCCATCGATCTTGCGTTGATGCTTCTTAAGGAAAGGAACGTGCGCGTAGCCAAACACCGAGAACCGATCCGGATGCAGTTCGAGACATTTGGAGAGAGTGTCGAGGCAGGAAACGACGGTCTGCTGGGGCAGCCCATAGAGCAGGTCGAAATTAATCCGGCCGATGCCGGCGCGGTGTAGACGATCGACCGATACTGCGGTCTGTTCGAAGCTCTGCAGACGGCCAATGGCCCGTTGAACAACCGGATCGAGGCTTTGGACACCTAGGCTCGCCCTGTTGACCCCGCAATAGCCTAGCGCCTCGGCCATCGGCTCGGTCAATATGCGTGGATCGATCTCTACGGCGATCTCGGCATCAGGCAAAATTGCGAACGAATAGCGCAACGAGGCGACCAGATCAGCAAACGTTTCAGGTGTCATGATCGTCGGCGTGCCGCCGCCGAAGTGGACATGGGAGACCGGTTGTCGTCGACCGATGGTTTCTCCAATGAGGTAGGCTTCAGTTCGCAGTGCGGTTGCATAGGTCGCGAGCGGCTCCTGGCGTTTCATGACAGATGTGTGGCAGCCGCAGTACCAGCACATGCTTCGGCAAAATGGCACGTGCACGTAAATCGAGGCGGACTGCTGGCCGCCTAACGACTTGAGCCACGCTTGATAGTCGGATTCGCTAACTGACGCCGAGAAATGGGGAGCCGTCGGATAGCTGGTGTAGCGTGGCAGGGAGTGCTGCCCGTAGGATTTTGCCAAGTCGGGTCGCATTCTTCTTCTCTGGGTCCAAATCGCAGATACGCCGGATAGGTTTTTGCGCTGCGTCAGTTTAATTGGTGGCTGATGGCAGTGGCGAGTCTGAAGCCAAATTGGTAGGGCATGCCCACGGCGTATATCGTCCCTGGATCGCGATGAAGCGGTGATGCCGCAGCAATGGGCGGCATGCAGGCCAGTTCTCGTTTTGATCCAATTGGGCCTGCATGAGCAAAGGGAGAAAGTATTCCTCTCCCGAAGGATATTAGCCGTCCCTCGTGAGGCCATGTAGCGGGCTGCCGGCCATTCCGGAGGAAAGAGCGACCGAACTCCGTTCGGCTTCAGCTTCTTGCTCCAATTCTAGGATATGCGCTCTTAGCGCATCGGAGGTCGCCCTTGCTGCTTCGCTGAATAGGGGATCACCATGATCGGTGAGAGCAGAAGCGATGTCGGTCCAATCCTGAGGGGATAGAGCCAGAACGGCGGCGGGAAAGAAATCTCGTTCTTCCAACATCATGTGGTGCCGCTCGCGTACGATAAAGTCGCGTACGATATTGCCGACGTCTTGCCGAACGAGTTCACGATCCGCGAGGATCCCATCAATAGCTTGAACGGCGTGGTGCAGACGGTCGACGACTTCCTGGTGTTCATGTGCGAGATTGCCGACGATCGCAGCCGCATCCGGATCGCGAGTCTCGAGCTTTGAGAAAATCAAGTCTTCTTGAGGATGATGGTACATCGCCGGGTAAACCTCGAAGTAGCTGAGGATCGCGCGAATGACCTCATAGTCCGGACGGGTCCCATGCTCGAAAACCTCCAATTCGCGTTGGAGGAAAGTCAGAAGAAGATCAATATTGCGATGCTCTCGAAGCAACAGATCGATGATCATTGTGGGCTCCATGGAGGAACAAGGTAGCAGATCGCTCAAGCTAAGGTTCAGTGTCCTTCACGGCGCCGCAATTGTCCGCGCTGTTCTTGCAGAATTCGCATTTTCGCCGCGGCTTGCGACTTAACCCAAGTTCTGCACATAGCGGCTGGATAATCTGCCGTCACGCAGCTCGACTCGGCGTGAGGTTGGTAGGGCAATAACGCCATTCTGCTCAAGTTGGGTAAAGGTGCGCGACACCGTCTCGATGGTCAAACCAAGGTAATCGGCAACATCCTGCCGTGACATGGGAAGTTCGATCGCACCCTTCTTGGTAGCGCGGCGAGACATATCGAGCAGAAAGGCCATCACCCGATCTTCTGCGCTGCCGATCAGGAGCATTGAATGTTGCTGAAAGCGGCGGAGCTCCAGCGCCATACCGTCCCACAGCTGTCGCGTGAGCTCCCTCTCGTGACTGGCGCGAACAATGACGGCGGAGCGCTTCACCATCAGCAGATGCGTCTCACAGATCGCCTCGGCCGAAGAGATATGGCTTTCTCCGGCCTCGAAGCCGAAGATGTCGCCGGGCAGATAAAATGCACCGATCTGACGGCGTCCGTCCTCCAGAATCTTGTAGGTTCGCACAGCACCTGACACCACTTGATACAGGTATTCAGCTGCCTCATCCTCGCCGAAGATTTCGCTGTTGCGAGTGAACCGCATCGGTGCCGCAATCATACCAAACGGACCACAACCATGCGGCTGCCTGCGCAAGACGCTAGTCGGATGTCGGCTGATCTCGTGAGAAGGTGCGGCCTGGGCCTGCATGGCGGACTCAATCTTGCTAACGACGATGGGGCTCAGATTGGCCGCTTCCAACGGGCCGGCAAATTCGGATGTTTTCCCTAAGTAGAAGCCACTAAGTATTTACACGTAGGTCCTGTAATGCCGTCCTAGTGCAGCGCTGCCCCTGGCTTGCTCCAACCCGCTCGAAGCCGGCCAGGCGGCCTTTGGATCGAAAGAGGCTGCCGGCTTGGTCGGCCTTGCCGATGGAAACAATCGCAAGCCTGGGCCAATCTCCCGGGAAGAGCCAGGCGGAAGCGCAATGCCTTAGAATGGGCAGGTCGATATCGATCGAGCTGCTGGAGGAACTGCTCACGGACAGTCTTGCCACCAAAATCACCGGAGAGCGGCAAGGCCAGCCGTTGAGCCGGATCAATATGTTACCCGAGCCAAGTTCTCGGGCTTACACGTGCGCGCGTATCAGATCATACCAAGCTCGTCGTCCAGGTGGACCTGGCGTAACCGATGAGGGGATGCCGCCAATATGCGCGTTGTCACAGCGGCGGCCGGCCGGTGGCTGGAGAAGGATTATTGGCCAGGTGATCCTAAGGCGGAGAGCCGAAATCGGCCGTGGACGAAGGCGCCGGATCCGCCCATCACCAGCAGGTCGAAGCTTTGGTGCGCCGCGAGCGACAGGAGGGTGCGCCCCGCTGACCGCAGGGGAATCGCATATGGGTTTTGGCTAGCTATTGCGTTGGAAGGCAAGAAGGATTCTGAAGACGACTCCCGGATTCTGGAGGGAGTCGGATGCGGAAGTTCAGAAGGGCGTTTGGGCGCTTGCCGGACCCGCGCGCAGGCAATGCGAGCCACGAACTGCTGGAAGTTCTGTTCATCGCGCTGGCGGCGGTTCTGTGCGGAGCCGGCAGCTGCGCGGAGATGGAGGAGTTTGGACAGTCCAAGGAAGGCTTGTTGCGCCTCTTCCTGAAGCTGGAGCACGGCATCCCCAGCCACGATACGTTCAGTCGGGTGTTCCGTCTGCTCAAGCCGCAGGCCTTTGAGTTCGCCTTCCGCCGCTTCATGGCGGCGTTTGCCAAGGCCAATGGGCTCAAGCTTACCGGCGTGATTGCGGTCGATGGCAAAGCTCTGCGGCGTGCCTATGAACGCGGCGGACGGGCAACGCCACTGCATCTGGTCAACGTCTTCGCAGTCGAAGCACGCATGGCTCTGGCGCAACAAAAAGCGCCGGGGCGCAACGAGACGGCGGGCGCCTTGGAGGTGCTGGATCTTCTCTCCCTTGAAGACTGCACTGTGACCGCCGATGCCCCTGCATTGCCACCGCCGATTTGCTGCAGCGGTGCTTGATCGGGGCGGACATTATGTTCTGACGATCAAGGCGAACCGTGGCCTCTTGTTCAAGGCGGTGACGCAGCAGTTTGCGCGATCGGGGCAGCGCAGCACCGTCCAGCAGACCGACCGCCCGGCCCATGATCGCAGCGAGGCGCGACGTGCGACCGTCATGCGCAACACGACCCTGGCTGAACGCTTCCCCGGCGTGGCGGCCGTGGGCCGCGTCACCTCGCGCCGGCGCCTGCGTGACCAGCGCGCCGATCCGCCGGTCGTACGTTACTATCTGCTGTCCAGATATATCTCTGCCAAGCGGCTGCTTGACGTCACCCGCAGTCACTGGGCCGTTGAGAACCGGCTGCATTGGGTGCTCGACGTCCATTTTGCCGAGGATCGCAACCGCTCCCGCAAGGACCACGCACCGGAGAATCTCGCCATTCTCCGACGCCTTGCCCTCAACATCCTGCGAGCCCACCCCGATCGCAAGTCCATCAACCTCAAGATCAGACGCGCAGGCTGGGACGAGGCCTTTCTCATGCAGGTTCTTAGCCATATGCGATAGCCCTGCCGCTGACCGGGATGCCGGGAGTGAAACGACCTTTGCAGCAAGGCCTGACTTTGCAAGGTACTGCCCCAAATGCTCCTTAGAACTTTCCGCCGGAAGCCTGTTTGGAGCGGCGATCGCGACAATGGTGAGGACGTCAGCTTCGCGCAGCAGCGGCATCGCGTCGTGCAACGCGCGGGCCGCGCGACGGCTGCCGTCCCAGCAAATCCCGATTCGCCTGGCCGAAAACGGGCCGTGGAAGATGCATGGCAGGTACAGAGCGGGTCCGCCGGCTTGGAAAAGCATTCGCTTGGGAATAACGTTATCGTAGCTGTCATAGCCGCCCTGAGGTTGCGTGACGATGCTCATATCGTGGACTCGCGCGCTCGCGCAGATGATCCGGCGCGTCGGCCGGAACCGCACTCAGCGCGCGGCTCACGTAGGAGATACCGGTGTTTCTTGCCTGCAGATCAAAGACACAGAGTGCCGCTTTGGCTCGCTCCAATGCACGCTCCTGTTCGACCTCAGAGACCGAAGTGACGGTCGCCCCGCCGAGCGCAACGAGCGGAGCAATGGTCCTTTCGTACCCGATCGCGACAACATCAAGATGCGCGCCCGTGCTCAATGCGAAGGAAATCGAACCATCTACCGCAGCCCGCACCGGTAGCTCCGTAGGAAGACGGACCAATATATTCCTGAACATTGCCGCTCTCTGGCGTGAAGGACATGCTGGTTGTCGAAGCACAATCCGGGCCGTTTAATTGATCTGCTTCATACGCAGTCGCTGATTTGGTTAGGCACGATTAAACTGGACGTGTAGCTGTCGCGCAATGGCCCGGTGTCAACTAGAGAAAAGCCAGCATGGCATGTGGTCCGTCGGTGATGCCAGCCGCGCAACTGCATCATTCATGCACAGCGATTATGCCGCCGAGACCAGGAAGGGTGATCGAGCAAAAGATTGCGGATGCCGTTCTTAGCCATCACCTGATCGACATTGTTAGTCGCGGCAAAACAGGTGCTGAATACCAGGATGACAAGCAAGCAACCGAGGTGATGCACGACTCGTTCGGCGCGGTCAACCTGTCCGCCAGTGCGTGCCGAAGGCGTCTTTCTGAGCCCGGTTCGAAGCCTTGCCTCCGAAACTACTGTGCACCATCAGGTGCGCGCAGCCTGAAAAAGCCATTTCGCGCCGTTTGCGATACTGCTAGCCCGTCCTATTCGTGAGAGTGCTTTTTTTAGTCCGATTGATGTGGCCGCACATCTGCTCTGACGAGGCGCGCGGGATTGCCTTCGGCTTTTCACCGCCTGACCGACCCGTACTTTGCAACGCGCTTGAGGTGTAGGTTGGGCGAACGGGGGGCGGACGCCCCGCCGGTCAAGGACCGAGCGGCAGCAGCGCGCCTGGCAAGCCGCGGATCAGGTCGGCTTCGGGACATGCCGCGGCAAACGCAAGGCGAATGCGGCTCGTGGTCTCGACGACACGGGCAGCGAGTTTCAAGAGACGAAGACGCAGCGTCGCGAACTCGGCTGTGGCCAATTCCCGGGCTTTGGGAATCGCGTCGCGCACGGTCAGCATCAGCCAATAAGCGGCGGTGTGGAGAACGAGGCGGACTTGATTGGCGAGCGCCGAACGGCAGCTGGTGCGATCGGAGGCGAGCTGTGTCTTATGCAGCTTGATCAGATTCTCGGCTTGGCCGCGCGCGCAATACAGGCTGTCGTAGATCCACTCGGCCGAGCCGACATCGAGGCTGGTGACGACGAAACGGATGTCGAGGCCGAGCATCGTCGCCTCAATACGGGCGACGGTACGCCGTTCGCGATCCCAGGACTTGGCCTTGTGGCGCGTCTCGGTATAGCCACGCAGAACCGGCAGGTTCTCGATGGCGCGTCGCGTGCGGATGTCGTCGGCGGCCTCGTCGAGTTTTCTGGCGAGCGGCTTGGTGCCGGACAGACCGAAGATGTAGTCGATGCCGTTGGTCTCGCACCACGCCATTGCCTCCGGCCGGGCATAGTGCCCGTCGCCACGGAACGTAATTCGCGTGTTGTGCCACCGCGTCCGGATATGCCGTATCAGGCGGCGCAGATGGGCACGCACCTCGACGCCGCCCGGCGTCTTGCCGGGCCGCAACACGACCGCCACGGGCCGGCTCTTCTCCGTGTCGTAGACGTGGATCGGCAGGAAGCAGCGTTCGTCATAATGAGCGTTGAACAGCGAGAGCTGCTGATGGCCGTGGACGACATCGCAGGTATCATCGATGTCGAGCGTGACGGATGCCGGCTCGCGCGGGTAGCTATCCATCCATGCGTCGACCAAAGTGTAGGTCAGTCGGATCACGTCGCGCAGGCGCGGAGCATTCTCCAGCCGCGACAGCGTCGGTTGGGAACACAGATCGCGACCCGTGTCCGGCAGCCGTCCGCAGGCCAGCTTGAATGCGGGATCGGACCGCAGATGATCGAGGTCGTCGGCGTCCTCGTAGCCGCAGCAGATCGCGAACATGCGCGCGCGGAACATATCGACAAGGCTGTGCACGACCCGCGTCGGATCGCGCCGATCCGGGAACACCCGGGCCAAATTGTCGGCCAAGCCGAGACGCCGCTCGGCCATCGCCAGAAGCATCACGCCCCCGTTCGAGGTCAGCCGACCGCCATCGAAGGCAGCTGTGACTTTCTTGGCGTGAACGGCTGGAAACGAGAAGGGCAGAATCGTATCATCGGTCATGGCGGGCCTGGCGTTCGCGGTTGAGGTGATGGGGTTGGCTTTGCAACCGAATCCTACGCCGCATCAGCGCTTTACACCACGCTCGCCAGCCTCTCAGGCGCACTCTGACGAATAAGACGGGCTAGCCCGTCCTATTCGTGAGAGTGCTTTTTTTAGTCCGATTGATGTGGCCGCACATCTGCTCTGACGAGGCGCGCGGGATTGCCTTCGGCTTTTCACCGCCTGACGACCGGTACTTTGCAACGCGCTTGAGGTGTAGGTTGGGCGAACGGGGGGCGGACGCCCCGCCGGTCAAGGACCGAGCGGCAGCAGCGCGCCTGGCAAGCCGCGGATCAGGTCGGCTTCGGGACATGCCGCGGCAAACGCAAGGCGAATGCGGCTCGTGGTCTCGACGACACGGGCAGCGAGTTTCAAGAGACGAAGACGCAGCGTCGCGAACTCGGCTGTGGCCAATTCCCGGGCTTTGGGAATCGCGTCGCGCACGGTCAGCATCAGCCAATAAGCGGCGGTGTGGAGAACGAGGCGGACTTGATTGGCGAGCGCCGAACGGCAGCTGGTGCGATCGGAGGCGAGCTGTGTCTTATGCAGCTTGATCAGATTCTCGGCTTGGCCGCGCGCGCAATACAGGCTGTCGTAGATCCACTCGGCCGAGCCGACATCGAGGCTGGTGACGACGAAACGGATGTCGAGGCCGAGCATCGTCGCCTCAATACGGGCGACGGTACGCCGTTCGCGATCCCTGGACTTTGCCTTGTGGCGCGTCTCGGTATAGCCACGCAGAACCGGCAGGTTCTCGATGGCGCGTCGCGTGCGGATGTCGTCGGCGGCCTCGTCGACTTTTCTGGCGAGCGGCTTGGTGCCGGACAGACCGAAGATGTAGTCGATGCCGTTGGTCTCGCACCACGCCATTGCCTCCGGCCGAGCATAGTGCGCCCGTCGCCACGGAACGTAATTCGCGTGTTGTGCCACCGCGTCCGGATATGCCGTATCAGGCGGCGCAGATGGGCACGCACCTCGACGCCGCCCGGCGTCTTGCCGGGCCGCAGCACGACCGCCACGGGCCGGCTCTTCTCCGTGTCGTAGACGTGGATCGGCAGGAAGCAGCGTTCGTCATAATGAGCGTTGAACAGCGAGAGCTGCTGATGGCCGTGGACGACATCGCAGGTATCATCGATGTCAAGCGTGACGGATGCCGGCTCGCGCGGGTAGCTATCCATCCATGCGTCGACCAAAGTGTAGGTCAGTCGGATCACGTCGCGCAGGCGCGGAGCATTCTCCAGCCGCGACAGCGTCGGTTGGGAACACAGATCGCGACCCGTGTCCGGCAGCCGTCCGCAGGCCAGCTTGAATGCGGGATCGGACCGCAGATGATCGAGGTCGTCGGCGTCCTCGTAGCCGCAGCAGATCGCGAACATGCGCGCGCGGAACATATCGACAAGGCTGTGCACGACCCGCGTCGGATCGCGCCGATCCGGGAACACCCGGGCCAAATTGTCGGCCAAGCCGAGACGCCGCTCGGCCATCGCCAGAAGCATCACGCCCCCGTTCGAGGTCAGCCGACCGCCATCGAAGGCAGCTGTGACTTTCTTGGCGTGAACGGCTGGAAACGAGAAGGGCAGAATCGTATCATCGGTCATGGCGGGCCTGGCGTTCGCGGTTGAGGTGATGGGGTTGGCTTTGCAACCGAATCCTACGCCGCATCAGCGCTTTACACCACGCTCGCCAGCCTCTCAGGCGCACTCTGACGAATAAGACGGGCTAGGTGGTGTGGACACTAGCGCATCCATAGAACGATGGCTGCGAGAGTGACGACGGCCCGGTAGTTCCGGGCCGTTTTTTCGAAGCGGGTTGCGACGCGGCGGAACTGCTTGAGCTTTGAGAAGCAGCATTCGACGAGATGACGCTGGGCATAGAAATGCTTGTCGAGTGGATATTTGAGCGCGCGTGACGGGTTGTTGGGGATCACGGCGAGCGCGCCTTTGGCGGCGATGGCTTGGCGCAAGTGATCGGCGTCATAGGCCGTATCGGCCATGACGACCTCGGCGGATAAGCCTTCGATCAATGCGGCGGCTTGCGGTGCATCGCCCTTCTGACCTGCGGTGAGCGTGAACCGCACCGGACATCCCAAGCCTCGAACGGCCATATGTATCTTGGTGCTCAGGCCGCCGCGCGAGCGGCCGATCGCTTGATCTTCCGCTTGATCTTCAGACCCCCCTTTTTGGCGCCGGCGGCGTGCTGATGCGCCCGAACGATGGTGGAATCGACGATCAGATATTCGAAGTCCGGATCATCGGACATCGCCTCGAAGATCCGCCACCAAACACCCTTGATGCTCCATCGACTGAAGCGCCGGAACACGCTGTTCCAGTCCCCAAACACCTCCGGAAGATCGCGCCAGGGAGACCCCGTACGCACGATCCACAGCACACCTTCCACGAACATCCGGTTGTCGCGCCCGGTGGAGCCCTTCTGATCGGGGCGCCCTATGATCAGCGGCGCTATCCGCTCCCACGCCGCGTCGCTCAATACCAAACGGTCCATCACACCCAAGGCGGCCTCCCCAAAAGCAGCCTTGAATCTGATTTGCTCCTAAAAGGGAATCCTTAGAGTCCACACCACCTAGAGCCCTGAGACGATGGCGATCCGCATCAACTCGGCAATGCTGCGGGCATCGGTCTTGGCCATGAGGTTAGCGCGGTAAACCTCGACTGTCCGGGGGCTGATGCCAAGATCCCGGGCGATCACCTTGTTGATTCTGCCGGCTAATAGTCCGTGCAGGACGTCACGTTCGCGCGCCGAGAGATCTGCGAGGCGGGCGTCCGCCTGCAGTTTTGCTGCAGTCACCGATTGGCTTGATCGGCCGCGCGTCCAACGCACTATGGACGGAACGCAATAGCACCTCATCCTCGAACGGCTTCCCGATAAAATCGGCCGCACCCGCCTTCATCGCTTCGACTGCAAGCGATACGTCGCCATGCCCAGTTATCAGGACGACAGGATAGCCGACACGATCGGCCTTGAGTTTGCGCAGCAGTTCGAGGCCACTCATGCCGGGCATGCGGATGTCTGAGATAATACAGTCGACAGGGCCGCTAGCGACCTCATCGAGGCACTGGTTCGCCCTCTCATAGGCTGCTACGCAAAAGCCTTTTACATCAAGCAGAAGCGCGAGCGAATCCCGCATCGCGGCGTCATCATCGATCACAAGAATGCGCCGCATAATCATGCGTCTTCACCAACCTCCGCAAATGGCGGGGTGAACTGAAAGATCGCACTCCCGCCCGGATTCGTTTCTGCGAGGATGTGGCCGCCATGGGATTCGATGATCGCCCATCCGATTGATAGTCCAACCCCCATACGATGCTCTTAACCCGTCCTATTCGTGAGAGTGCGTTTTTTTGGTCCGATTGATGTGGCCGCACATCTGCTCTGACGAGGCGCGCGGGATTGCCTTCGGCTTTTCACCGCCTGACGACCGGTACTTTGCAACGCGCTTGAGGTGTAGGTTGGGCGAACGGGGGGCGGACGCCCCGCCGGTCAAGGACCGAGCGGCAGCAGCGCGCCTGGCAAGCCGCGGATCAGGTCGGCTTCGGGACATGCCGCGGCAAACGCAAGGCGAATGCGGCTCGTGGTCTCGACGACACGGGCAGCGAGTTTCAAGAGACGAAGACGCAGCGTCGCGAACTCGGCTGTGGCCAATTCCCGGGCTTTGGGAATCGCGTCGCGCACGGTCAGCATCAGCCAATAAGCGGCGGTGTGGAGAACGAGGCGGACTTGATTGGCGAGCGCCGAACGGCAGCTGGTGCGATCGGAGGCGAGCTGTGTCTTATGCAGCTTGATCAGATTCTCGGCTTGGCCGCGCGCGCAATACAGGCTGTCGTAGATCCACTCGGCCGAACCGACATCGAGGCTGGTGACGACGAAACGGATGTCGAGGCCGAGCATCGTCGCCTCAATACGGGCGACGGTACGCCGTTCGCGATCCCAGGACTTTGCCTTGTGGCGCGTCTCGGTATAGCCGCGCAGAACCGGCAGGTTCTCGATGGCGCGTCGCGTGCGGATGTCGTCGGCGGCCTCGTCGACTTTTCTGGCGAGCGGCTTGGTGCCGGACAGACCGAAGATGTAGTCGATGCCGTTGGTCTCGCACCACGCCATTGCCTCCGGCCGGGCATAGTGCCCGTCGCCACGGAACGTAATTCGCGTGTTGTGCCACCGCGTCCGGATATGCCGTATCAGGCGGCGCAGGTGGGCACGCACCTCGACGCCGCCCGGCGTCTTGCCGGGCCGCAGCACGACCGCCACGGGCCGGCTCTTCTCCGTGTCGTAGACGTGGATCGGCAGGAAGCAGCGTTCGTCATAATGAGCGTTGAACAGCGAGAGCTGCTGATGGCCGTGGACGACATCGCAGGTATCATCGATGTCGAGCGTGACGGATGCCGGCTCGCGCGGGTAGCTATCCATCCATGCGTCGACCAAAGTGTAGGTCAGTCGGATCACGTCGCGCAGGCGCGGAGCATTCTCCAGCCGCGACAGCGTCGGTTGGGAACACAGATCGCGACCCGTGTCCGGCAGCCGTCCGCAGGCCAGCTTGAATGCGGGATCGGACCGCAGATGATCGAGGTCGTCGGCGTCCTCGTAGCCGCAACAGATCGCGAACATGCGCGCGCGGAACATATCGACAAGGCTGTGCACGACCCGCGTCGGATCGCGCCGATCCGGGAACACCCGGGCCAAATTGTCGGCCAAGCCGAGACGCCGCTCGGCCATCGCCAGAAGCATCACGCCCCCGTTCGAGGTCAGCCGACCGCCATCGAAGGCAGCTGTGACTTTCTTGGCGTGAACGGCTGGAAACGAGAAGGGCAGAATCGTATCGTCGGTCATGGCGGGCGTGGCGTTCGCGGTTGAGGTGATGGGGTTGGCTTCGCAACCGAATCCTACGCCGCATCAGCGCTTTACACCACGCTCGCCAGCCTCTCAGGCGCACTCTGACGAATAAGACGGGTTAACTCGTGACAAGGGGTTGAAACAGGCGGTCGGGGCTAATGCTGGGGCCGCTACCAGCACGAGTAAACCTGGCCAGGCCGTCTTGGTAGCCCCGACGGTCAATTTTCAGCACCAGTAGGGAAGCCATCGTCTCGATTGCCGTTCCCATCAGGTTCAGCGCATCCTGGCGCATTCTCCACTAAGTCCTGCCGCTCGCCATTGGCCGCGAATTCACGTGAGCGCCTGGCGATATCGTCGGCGCGAGGAGGCCTGTCGGGCGGCGTGTTCGAGCGCGTTACCAACGCGATTGACGTCTGGCTTGTCTGATGCCGGCCCGAGCAGGTAGTTTGTAGTGGCGAAGACTGGCTGGTTGATTTCATGGGCGATGGCCGATGCCATCTCACCCATGGTGGTCGGCCGCGAGACGTGCACGAGTTCAGATTAAACCCATGCAGCCGCGGTCCCTCAGTGCCATAGCGATACCGGATGCGGTCGGCATATTTCGCGCCAAGCACACTCATTCGATTCGCTCTACATCGCCTGCGAGAGGGCCACTGAGTGGAAGCGTAGCATTCACGGCATCTAAGTGCTGGATGGCCCGCTATTTCGACCAGATGCGCCAGTGTGTGGGTCGCACAGCGACGTGTTCTCCGGTCTTGGTCTTAATCCAGCCGCCGAAGATCCGGCGGCAAGGAAACACCAGCCGGTGAATGGTATTACCCTCAATGACGGCAATCTCCAGATCCCGATCAAAGGGCGCCGCTTCGATCCGTTCCCACGTCATCTTGTCAGTAGATGCTGTATGGTGTTTATCGCCGCGAATAGACAATTGGGGCAACCTTCTGAACAGCATGGATCAGTTCGCTTGGTCGGTGCGGGAACAGGTTGAGCCAAATATTGGCCGAGCGGCGCGTGATCTCGATCGCTTCGGTTGCCGTCCAGGTCCTATAAGTCATAGTTCGTTGAACCCGTGATGGGACATGATCCGCTCGCTAACTGAATTACGAGGATTAACGCTCCGATACAGCTTCCCGGCTACGATCGAGAAGATCCCGCCCTGCTCAAGACAATGCCGGCTAGTATCGGCCGCTGTCTTGCAGAAATCAGACTGAACTGCTGCCTGCGAAGTCGTGCCAGCGGCGCCACAAGTGTTCCCGTGGTCTTTCATGTCGAACATCCTTCATTGGTGAGAAGACTCCCAAGTGGGCGAGCGTGAGATGGATGGCCTCAACGCGTCCTTGCGAGCCTGGCGGGCGTGTCCAAGCGAAAATGTGACGCCCCCGGCTTCGCTTGATGCCATGCCGATCGATCTAGCTGCGCTCGGCCCCAATCATTGCGCCGGTCCGCCGGTCGACGAAGTGGACGCCATCACAAGCAGCGCAGGTTATTGGGGCAGGTCGTCGGCGCCTAGCTCGGAGGCGTCATCCGGCAGCAGTCCTTGAACCCGGTCGCCGGTATTTGGACACGAAAAGATGATGGGCCGCCAAGTCCTTCTGTCTGCCATGTCTCTGACCTTGACCGGAACGTCTTTTCTATCGCTAAGCCGCCGCCGCAGTATTGATGCAGGTCAAAAAAGCCGATGCACGTCGAGAATCGCCAGCGGTGAGCCCGGTGCGAGGAGCACAGCGTCCCTGCAGCAACATGTATCGGCTTGGTTGATTGGAGCGATTTGCTCGGCCCCATTTTGATGCATGTCAAATCCCATGGGCCGCCATCAGCTAAGGCTCTTTCGAGGGATGTGACACACGGTGAGCCAATCTGCACATATCGGTCGTCCTTGGCGGTTCAGAAATCTGCTTAGGCGGTTACGAGCAAGCCTGTCTCGGTCATCTGAGCTAGCCCGTCTTATTCGTCAGAGTGCGCCTGAGAGGCTGGCGAGCGTGGTGTAAAGCGCTGATGCGGCGTAGGATTCGGTTGCAAAGCCAACCCCATCACCTCAACCGCGAACGCCAGGCCCGCCATGACCGATGATACGATTCTGCCCTTCTCGTTTCCAGCCGTTCACGCCAAGAAAGTCACAGCTGCCTTCGATGGCGGTCGGCTGACCTCGAACGGGGGCGTGATGCTTCTGGCGATGGCCGAGCGGCGTCTCGGCTTGGCCGACAATTTGGCCCGGGTGTTCCCGGATCGGCGCGATCCGACGCGGGTCGTGCACAGCCTTGTCGATATGTTCCGCGCGCGCATGTTCGCGATCTGCTGCGGCTACGAGGACGCCGACGACCTCGATCATCTGCGGTCCGATCCCGCATTCAAGCTGGCCTGCGGACGGCTGCCGGACACGGGTCGCGATCTGTGTTCCCAACCGACGCTGTCGCGGCTGGAGAATGCTCCGCGCCTGCGCGACGTGATCCGACTGACCTACACTTTGGTCGACGCATGGATGGATAGCTACCCGCGCGAGCCGGCATCCGTCACGCTCGACATCGATGATACCTGCGATGTCGTCCACGGCCATCAGCAGCTCTCGCTGTTCAACGCTCATTATGACGAACGCTGCTTCCTGCCGATCCACGTCTACGACACGGAGAAGAGCCGGCCCGTGGCGGTCGTGTTGCGGCCCGGCAAGACGCCGGGCGGCGTCGAGGTGCGTGCCCATCTGCGCCGCCTGATACGGCATATCCGGACGCGGTGGCACAACACGCGAATTACGTTCCGTGGCGACGGGCACTATGCCCGGCCGGAGGCAATGGCGTGGTGCGAGACCAACGGCATCGACTACATCTTCGGTCTGTCCGGCACCAAGCCGCTCGCCAGAAAACTCGACGAGGCCGCCGACGACATCCGCACGCGACGCGCCATCGAGAACCTGCCGGTTCTGCGTGGCTATACCGAGACGCGCCACAAGGCCAAGTCCTGGGATCGCGAACGGCGTACCGTCGCCCGTATTGAGGCGACGATGCTCGGCCTCGACATCCGTTTCGTCGTCACCAGCCTCGATGTCGGCTCGGCCGAGTGGATCTACGACAGCCTGTATTGCGCGCGCGGCCAAGCCGAGAATCTGATCAAGCTGCATAAGACACAGCTCGCCTCCGATCGCACCAGCTGCCGTTCGGCGCTCGCCAATCAAGTCCGCCTCGTTCTCCACACCGCCGCTTATTGGCTGATGCTGACCGTGCGCGACGCGATTCCCAAAGCCCGGGAATTGGCCACAGCCGAGTTCGCGACGCTGCGTCTTCGTCTCTTGAAACTCGCTGCCCGTGTCGTCGAGACCACGAGCCGCATTCGCCTTGCGTTTGCCGCGGCATGTCCCGAAGCCGACCTGATCCGCGGCTTGCCAGGCGCGCTGCTGCCTCTCGGTCCTTGACCGGCGGGGCGTCCGCCCCCCGTTCGCCCAACCTACACCTCAAGCGCGTTGCAAAGTACGGGTCGGTCAGGCGGTGAAAAGCCGAAGGCAATCCCGCGCGCCTCGTCAGAGCAGATGTGCGGCCACATCAATCGGACTAAAAAAAGCACTCTCACGAATAGGACGGGCTAGGGCCTGTTTGGATTCCGGATTCTCATCCTGGCTTGGTTGTGATTCAAGCTTGGGATGGACCGATTCGTTTTGACTGATGCCCAATGGGCGAAGATGGAGCCGCTTTGTCTTGGCAAGCCGGGTGATCCCGGCCGGAGCGGCAATAACAACCGGCTGTTTGTCGAAGCCGTGCTGTGGATTGCGCGCACGGGCAGTCCGTGGCGCGATCTGCCGCGCGCCTTCGGCAACTGGATAACCGTGTACACGCGCTTCCGCGACTGGGCCAAGGCGGGCGTCTGGAAGCGCATGTTTGATGCGGTCTCGGACGAGCCGGACATGGAGTACGTCATGGTTGATGCCACCATCGTCAAAGTCCACCGCCACGGACAGGGCGCAAAAGGGGGACGCAAAACCAGGCGATCGGCCGCTCGAAAGGCGGAATGACCACCAAAATCCTGGCACTGACCGACGCGCTCGGCAATCTCCTGCGTTTCGTGCTGCTGCCAGGACAGCGCTTCGACACGGTCGGCGTCCCGCCGTTGATCGAAGGGCTGACCTTCGATGCGATGATCGCCGACAAGGCGTTCGACAGCAACGCCATCATTGCCGACCTCGACGCACGCGGCGCCAAGGTCGTCATCTCCCAGCACCCGCGGCGCGCAAAACCTCTCGCCATCGACGCGGAAATCTACAAATGGCGACATCTGATCGAAAATTTCTTCTGCAAGCTCAAGGAATTCAAGCGGATCGCCATGCGAGCCGACAAAACAGATATCAGCTTCGAAGCCATGATCAATCTCACCGCCGCTGTGATAAATTCAAGATGAATCCAAACAGGCCCTAGCTTACTTGAGCTCTCACGACATCGATGCGATCGCGCGTGAGCTTAATCTGTCCACGTCCGCCTTTCGCAGGATGGCTCAAAGTCCGGGTTCTCCTGAACTCTTAAGCAAGCGCCTCGCACTTGCCGGTTTTTCCGAGAATGCGCTTGCCGCTCGTCATGGTGACGTAATGCGCGATCTGCAGCGGGTGTGCGGCCTGTGTCGGGCTAAGGCCCGCTGCGCCGCCGACGCCGGAAAGGAGAAGTATACAGGTCTCCCGGACGACTGCCCTAACGAACAAACCCTGCGCGCGCTTGGTCGCGAGATTGTCCGTCGTCAGATAATTTGAGACTAATCAGGCTTTCGAGAAGGGAGGCTCTGGCTCATCTGTTGTTGGAGTTTAAGCGGCCTGCAGTTGGTGCTGCAAGCGGCGGTTTGCGATGGTCTCACGCTTGATGCGCTGTCGTTCGGTTAGGATGGTCTCGGCTCTGCCGAAGTAGACGTCAGCCGGGGTCAGGTTTTTGATGCTCTCATGATAGCGGACGTGGTTGTAATGCTCGACGAAGGCGCCGATCCGCCGTTCGAGGTGGTGAGGTAGATAATAGTTCTCGAGCAGAATGCGGTTCTTCAGGGTCTGATGCCAGCGCTCGATCTTTCCCTGGGTTTGGGGATGATACGGAGCGCCGCGCACGTGCTGCATGCCCTTGTGTTCGAGCCACCTGGCCAGATCGTCCGCGACGTAACTCGAACCATTGTCGCTGAGAAGCCTCGGCCGGTGCGCGACGGTGATGTGGTCAAGGCCGGAGGCCGCGAGTGCCTGGTCGAGTGTGGCCGTGACGTCGGAGGCACACATCGTGGGACCAAGCCTCCAGGCGACGATGTAACGCGAGAAGTCATCGAGCACGGTCGACAGGTAGTACCAGCCCCAGCCGGTGATCTTGAGGTAGGTAAAGTCGGTCTGCCAGAGCTGGTTGATGGCGGTGGTCTTGTCCTTGAACTCGTTCGCCGCCTTGATCACCACATAGGCGGGGCTGGTGATGAGGTCATGCGCCTTCAGCAGCCGATAGACCGATGCCTCGGAGACAAAATACTTCCGTTCGTCGGTGAACCGCACGGCCAGCTCGCGCGGCGACAGCTCGGGCAGCTCCAGCGCCAGGTCGATGATCTGGCCCCGCACATCGTCGGGGATGCGATTCCATATCCGGTCAGGTCGAGACCGGTGGTCAGCCAGCGCCTCGACGCCGCCATCACGATAGCGATCATACCATCTATAAAACGTGGCGCGTGGGATCCCGAGCTTGTCCAGCGTGCGCTTGGCCGGCAGGTGCGACTGCTCGACCAACTGGATGATCTCGGCCTTCTCGGACGCAGGATATCTCATGCCTCGTCCTCCCCATCCCCGTTCATGCTTTTTTTGAGTAGGCGGTTCTCAAGGGTGAGGTCGGCCACGACTTCCTTCAATGCGGCCGTCTCACGACGGAGATCCGTCACCTCGCCGGAGGTCGCCGCACGCGCCGTATCGCCCGCCAGGCGGCGCTTACCGGCTTCGAGGAACTCCTTCGACCAGCCGTAATACATTGAGGCGGCAATGCCCTCACGCCGGCAGAGCTCGGAGATGTTCTCCTCGCCCCGCAGTCCTTCCAGCACGATGCGGATCTTCTCTTCCGCCGAATACTGCCGGCGGGTCTGGCGCCGAATGTCCCTTAGTACCTGTTCTGCCGGCGCTTTGCCCGGTCCGGATTTCTGCTTCATCTTCGCTCCTGGTGGCTACGATGAACCAGAAATCCTCCCTCCGCAAAATCCTTCAATTTGTCTCACACGCCCTGACGGCAAACACAACGCTCAACTCGCGGTCATCCTGATCGATGCACGCAAGGGCGTGCTGGTCCAAACCAAGCGCCACTCCTTCATCTGTTCGCTGCTTGGTATTCGGCATCTCGTCCTGGCCGTGAACAAGATTGACCTCGTTAGCTACAAAAAAGAGATCTTTGACCGGATCTTCGCAGACTATGTGGCGTTTGCTGCCGATCTTGGCTTTGCCTCGATCGTTCCGATTCCGATCTCCGCCCGGTACGGCGACAATGTCGTCGATCGCTCCTGTAATACTCAGTGGCATGATGGCCCATGCCTGCTCGGTCACCTTGAGAGCATTGACATCGGCTCCGACAGCGCGGGCCAGGCGTTCCGCTTTCCTGTCCAGTGGGTGAACCGGCCGAATATTTCCGCGGTTATGCCGGGTCCGTGGCTTCGGGGAGCATTTCTGTGGGAGACGATATCGTTGTCGCCACATCCGGGCGGATCGCGCGAATCAAGCGGATCGTGACTCGGGACGGCGATCTCGCTTGCGCTGAGTCCGGCGACGCCATCACGATTGCGCTTGAAGACGAGATCGATGTCCGCCGTGGCGATCTCCTGGCACGACCGACCGAGCGGCCGCAGGTCGCCGACAAGTTCGCCGCTCATCTGATCTGGATGGATGAGGACCCGCTTATTGTCGGACGCAACTACATTCTGCGCATCGGGACGCAGACCACAGCCGCTTACATTACCGCAATCAAGCACGAGATCGACGTCAATACGCGTGAGCATCAGGCAGCTAGGACGCTGAGTCTCAATGAGATCGGCTTTTGCAATGTCTCAACGGCACTGCCCGCGGCGTTCGATCCTTACGAAGTGAATCGCAAGACCGGATCATTCATCCTCATCGACCGTTATACCAATCGTACGGTCGCAGCCGGCATGATCGCATCTCCATTGCGACGGGCTGCAAACGTCGCCTGGCAACCCCTTGACGTGGGAAGGAAGGAGCGGTCAAGAACCAGAAGCCTTGCATTATCTGGTTCACCGGCCTGTCCGGCGCGGGAAAGTCGACGATTGCCAATATCGTCGATCAGAAGTTGTTTGCAATGTCGCGGCATGCCATGTTGCTGGATGGGGACAACGTCCGGCACGGACTAAATGTGGACCTCGGTTTCTCCGATGTCGACCGCGCGGAGAACATTCGGCGTGTCGGAGAAGTTGCCAAGTTGATGGCGGACAGCGGCTTGATCGTGATCTGCTCGTTTATCTCGCCTTACAGGGCGGATCGAGACCTGGTGCGCGGCTTGGTAGGTGGGGAGGAGTTCATCGAAGTCTTTGTCGACACGCCGATCGAAGAATGCACGCGGCGCGATCCCAAAGGTCTCTATTCAAGAGTGAAGTACGGTAAGATCAAGAGCTTCACCGGCATCGATGCGTCCTACGAAGCCCCCATAAGACCCGAAATTCATCTCAGGACCATGGAGCAAACGCCTGAGCAGTCAGCGGAAGTTGTGGTCGGTGCCTTGATAGCGCGCGCAATCCTTGGCGGTTCGTAGCGCAGAACCTGACACTGCGCATCGCACGATAGATTTTGTAGGAGATGAGCTCACCAGTCTGCTGGCTGGCCAAGGCGACTCGGGTTAAGCAGGGGCATCGATCCGAATTGTCCTCTAAAGGAACAAAATGGTCGCACCCGCTCGTCGATTGCCCGCTTCTGGTTACGTGCGCGAAGTCGACGGTCAGTTCAAAACCGAATTCGCGACCAGAGATGGAGCTTGGGCAGGAGCGGAGGAGCTCAAGAAACGCCGTCCCATGCTCCAGGTCAGAGTCTACGACGCAATGATAAAGGACCACCGCGCGGCGTCGCGGTCAGGCAATCTCGTTGCTCAAGCGCTTCAAGGTCTTCTACACACTGATCAGCGCGAAGATCCGCCTGCAGAAACCCGGTATTCCGGCCTGGTTTCGGCAAGGATCGCGCATGAAGCCAGAGGATCAGCCAACTTCACTTGTCTGCAGGCATCGAGCTAGCAGGCGAAACGCCGACCATCCTGTTGTCGACAGGGGATGACCAGCAGGATGTTGAGGGCGGGACTCTTGACCGCCCTCGCGACAGGCTCTCTGCGGTAGCCATTGAGAACGCCACTGCGCTCGGAATGCCGATGCTAGGCATCTGCCGTGGACTTCAGGAACTCAACGTTTATTTCGGCGGCACACTCCGGCCATCGCTAGCGGCGTGGAGGCCCGAGAGTGGCCAGATGCATGCCGAGAAACCAGATCGTCCAAGGGACCGCCAGTACGATGCCGCACACAGCGTGAGAATATGTTCTGACGGTGCGCTGTTTCCGATCGCGCGCGCCGTCGCAGCGCAAGTTAACTCCCTGCACAATCAAGGCATAGAGACACTTGCCGCCGCGCTAAAGCGCGAGGCGTGGGCGCCTGACGGCCTGGTCGAGGCAGCTTCAGTCATTGGCGCGCCGACAATGCAAATCGGAGTGCAATGGCATCCCGAATGGCACGTAGCAACCGATCTCCTCAGCCAGCAATTGTTCGCGGCATTTGGAGCGGCGTGTGCTGCCTATCGCCAAACAAAGAAGCAATAGAGGCGGATGGTGACATTTCAATCGAAGCGCGGTCCGTTAAGGTCGAAAGGAGAGGCGCTCGGGACTGATGCGCGAGCATGGTTCTGGGGGCGTGCTGCAGCATTCCATGGGCAGAACAAGAGCGGGCGATCGGCAAGTCGCTTCGCTCTAGGAGCCCGTCCAGATATGTTTTCGTGACGGGCATTTGTTGTAGAGTAGCAGGCTCAGGCTGCGTTTGCGAGGTTGAACAGCTTGAGGAGGTTATGGACGGTGCAGATCATTGTCCACTCGGCGCGCACTTTCTCGATGCCCCGCAACAGGAACTGGCGGAAGCCTCTTGCCTGTTTGATCTGCCCGAACACCGGCTCCACCACTTGCTTTCGCAATCGGTAGGGTGTTTCGAAGCCGCCATCGTCGATCTTCTTTCGCATGGCCTGTGTCAGCGGGCCGCCGACTTTTCCGTTCGCTACTGTCGGGTGCTTGGCGCGTCCGGGCGCGACATAGCCATCGATGCTGCGTGTGTCGAGCGCTTCGAGATTGGCTTCGCTGCAGTAGCCGGAATCCGCTGAGGCCTGCCGCGGCTTGCGGCCAAGATTGCTCTCGATGGCCTCGATCAGGGGCACCAACTGGCCCTGATCGCTGCCGTGCTGGGTCAGTTCTTGCGCGACAATGATCTGGGCATGTGCATCGACGGCCGCCTGGGCATTATAGGCCTGAACGAAGCCATCCTTCGACTTCATGATGCGGCTTTCCGGATCGGTGAAGTTGCGTTGCGCCTTGGGATTGGGTTCCTCCGATGGCAGCGCCGCCGGTTTGCCCGGCTTCTTGCGGCCTTCGGCCTGGCGCTGCTGTTCCTTTTCGGCCTCGATGCGGCGCTCTTCCTCCGCCGCCAGTTTGGCGTCCGCTTCCAGCGCCGCCATCGCTTGCTGGATCTTCGCCAGCCGTTTCTGCTTGTCGACGGTCCAGTCCGGCAGTTCGTCGCTGTTGCCGAAAGTCTCATCCTCCGAGGCATCCGCCGCCTCGGCGGCCGCCAGCATGCGAGCGACCTCGGCCTTCAATTCCGCCTCGCGCTTCTTCATGCGCTCATAACTCATCGCCTTGTGTTTCGACGCGTTCGCCTTGATCTTCGTACCATCCAGCGCGACATGACCGAGCTTGACCAGCCCGGCCGTCTCGCACAACTTCAGAACCTGCACGAATAGCGCGCCGAGCGCCTTCAAATGTCGCTTGCGAAAGTCGCTGATCGTCCGAAAATCCGGCGCATCCAGCGCCACGATCATCACAAAATCGTTCCGCTCCCGGCAGGCCTTGGCAATCCGACGCGACGAATACAGCCCACTCGCATAGCTATGCAGCAGCAGCGCCACCATCATCCGCGGATCAAACGGCGGCTGCCCAAGCCCGCTCACATAGCTGCCCATGATCTCCCTGAGATCGAGGCTCTCCCGCACCAGGTCAACCATAAACCGCGAGACATGGCCTTTCGGCACGAAGTCCTGCACATTCGGCGGCAGAAGCAGCGTCTGATCGATGTTCCAAGGCCGAAAATACTTGCTCATCGCCCAATGTTGAATCAGACCCGACCAGATTTGAACAGCGACTATCCAGACAAGCTCCTAGGAGTTCTCTTTGTGGCGCTTTATGTCGTCGTGAGCGCCGCAGGGGAGGTTTATGCCGCGTCGTATTTTCAGCAGGCAGACGTGTTCGTCGCTCTGCTGCTGTCCTTTGCTGCGGTTTGTCTAATGTTCAATCTCCTAGCTCGCCACGAGGGAGGCGAGGCGCGGCTGACGAAGCGCTCGCTCCTGGTTCTTGTCTCGCTCAATGTCGTGACCGCGATAAGCTGGATCGGCTTGTTCATCGGTCTCAAATATGCAGAACCGGCGATCGTCGTCGCGTTCATGGTGGCGTTAGGGCCCACAGCAACAGTGTGGTTAAATGCACTGATCAGGCGACAGGGCGTCCCTCCAGCATCCGATGTTGTCGTGAGCGTTACGATCGCGGCGATTGGATGCTACATGATTTGGATCTCGGCTAGCGGCAACGCGGGCATGGAGTGGGGGACTCGATCGTCCTTTGGCATCGTCTTGGCAATCGTGGCCGGTCTATCGCTGGCCCTCACAAATATTCTCGTCAAGTTGCTCTTCGACCGTGGGTTTTCTGTACGGCAAGTGCTGGCCCATCGGTTTAACGCAACCATTCTGCTGCTGCTGGGACTGGTTGACTATTCCTCTCTCGTGCTTGAGATCTCGCAGCATTGGCTTGCAATCGCAACGATTGGGCTGTCGACGATCATCGTTCCTTTGCTCTTGATCCAAGCGGGCATTCGCCGCGTAGAGCCCTTCACAGTCAACATGGTCCTGTCCACGGCTCCTATCATCACCTTTCTGTTCCAGTACTTCGATTCTCGCATCGTGCCTTCCTCACATACGTTCGTTGGAAATGTTCTCATTACGGCTGTCGCCTCGGGCAACATCTACTTGCAGTATCGGAGATCCGCATGAAGGAACGCAGTTGCGTAATCGTGGACGCATACTCGACCGGTCGATACCTACCGGAGGAGTTTGAGTGTTATGAAATTGGAACGGTGCACGTGATGTCTGCTGCGCAAATTCCTGCGATCTTTCAACCGCATTTCAATGCAGATCTGTGTGATGAAGTCATTCGTCCGCCCGAGCAAATGTCTAATGAGGAGATCGTTGAATTTCATGCTCAGGTCCTCCGCGGCAGGAAGCTGGAGTTTGTTATCGCGGGGTGCTCAACCGGTGTTGAGCTCGCCGACTCGCTGTCGGAGCGGCTAGGGTTACCTTCAAATGGGACGGCGCTGTCAGCCGCCCGACGTGACAAGGCGCGTTTGTCTGACGCGCTGGGCGCTGCAGGCGTGCGATCGATCAGGCAGGTCGTGTCCAATAATGCTGAAGAGGTCACAAACTGGAAGCATCGCGCGGATTTCGATGAAATCGTGGTCAAGCCTCTGAACAGTACGGGTACCGAGGATGTGTTCTTTTGCTCGACTGACGCCGATATTCGGAGAGCTGTAGGCGCAATTGTCGGGAAGACGAACCGTACAGGAGCGTTCAATCATTTTGCGCTTGGACAGGAGAAGATAAACGGCCAGCAGTACACCGTAAATGCGGTCTCGATCGACGGCGAAGCCTTCGTTACCGAGGCCTGGACCTATGACACCGTTCCTATTGAGGGGGCGTCGTCGGTTTGCTCGGTGGAGCGGTTGTTGGGGGGCAGGGAACCGATTGTTCATGAACTGTCCGACTACTTGGTGCGCGCTTTGCAGGCGCTTCAGATTGTCGACGGACCTGCTCATGCCGAGATCATCGTCGACCATCGGGGACCGGTTTTGGTGGACTTCGGAGCGAGGCTTCAAGGAACCATGTCGGCAAAAGCACGAACAATGGCGTTGGGTCATAACCATATGGCGCTGACGGCGTGGCGCTACGCAGATCCCCAAGGCTTTGCTGCGTATATGAGGCGGCGTGGGGCTTACAAACGGCAGGCTCATGCACTGTGCGTCTCGCTGATTTCCGACACGGCCGGTGTTGTTAGCGGCTATTCGGGTCTGGAAACGATTCGCAAGCTCCCGAGCTTCGCTGATGCCATTGCTTTCGTTCCGATAGGCCAAAACCTGGTTCCGACGGTCGACTTAGCATCGACACCGGGAATTGTTTATCTGGTGAATAACGAATTGAATCAGCTTGAGGATGATTATCGCAAGTTGCGAGCGATGCGGATGGACCACGTGTTTGATTTGATGACGCAGGATCGCAACTGATGTTAACCGATGCTATTGGGGTGAATCCAACCCACGCGACAATGATCGGTGTGAGTGATTTTGATGGCGTCCTGCGGGGCAAACACATCTTACAGGAAGATGTCTCGGATCGAGACGGAGTCATCAAGTTCTCTGAAGCGGTGCTCGCCTGGGATTGTTCGGACCGAGTGATACCAGCCGGCTTCACGCAGAAGCCTCTGTCGGCGTTCGGAGACGCCGATCTGCGTATACTGTCAAGCACCGGACGTGCTGTGTCTTATGTCGGGGATCAACGCCTCTACCTCGCCGAGTTTACGGGCGCGCATGAGGGTATTTGCCCGCGTGGCGTTCTGCGCAAGGTCCTTCGAAGGGCTGCTATCCATGGATACAGCTGCGCTGCCGGGTTCGAGTTTGAATTTATGCTGTTCAAGGAGAACGCAGACACGATAGAAGAGAAGCCCTTTGACAAATGGGTTCCGTTAACGCGTGGTCCATTCGGTTACTCGATTGCGCGCTCTGTCGCACACCAGGAGCTGTTCGGTGAGATCTTGGTGCTTTGTGACAAGGCCAGAATACCTCTTATCGGGCTGCACTTTGAAACGGGGCCTGGCGTCATTGAAGCGTCACTTCATGATTGTGATGCGCTGGAGGCTGCATGTTTCGCGGGATCGTGAGCACGGATTTCAGGGGATCGTGAGCAGAGATTTCAGACGATCGTGAGCACGGATTTCGCGGGATCGTGAGCAGCTTTTCAGCGGCTCAGCCCGCTTCGGCCGACAACTCAACCGGCTTAGGAACTGCCTCGTCAGTGAACGAGGAAGGCCGATGCCCACCCAGAGATTGTCGATGCGCCGGATCAAAGAGGTTCTCCGCTTAAAACATGTTCAAGGCTTGCCGGAGCGAGCCATCGCGCGCACCCTGGGCATCAGCAACGGAGCCGTGCACAGCTATCTGCGCCGAGCCGGGGCTGCCGGACTGAACTGGCCGTTGCCGGTCGGAATGACCGACGAAGACCTGGAGCTGCTGCTTTTCCCTGCGCCGAGGCCTGCGTCACAGAGCCCACAGCGGCCCGTTCCCGACTGGGGCTATGTCGACAAGGAGCTGCGCCGGCGCAACGTGACCCGCCGGCTGCTGTGGGACGAGTATCGCGCCAGCCATCCCGATGGATTCGGCTACACATGGTTCTGCACGACCTACGAGGCCTGGAAGGGGCGAGCCCGGCCTTCGATGCGGCAGACCCATCTGGGCGGCGAGAAGGTTTTCGTGGATTTCGCCGGCGACACCATCGACGTCATCGCCCCCTCAAGTGGGGAAGTGCAGTCGATGAAGCTGTTCGTCGCAGCGATGGGCGCCTCCAACTATACCTACGCCGAGGCCTGCCCAAGCGAGGGGCTCGCCGACTGGATCCGGGTCCACATCAACCTTTTCGCCTTCCTCGGCGGCGCGCCGACATTCGTGGTCTGCGACAATCTCAAGGCCGCCGTCACCAATCCCGACCGCCACGATCCTGGCCTCAACCGAACCTATGCCGAGATGGCGAGCCATTACGGCACGGCCATTCTCGCAGCCCGGCCGCGGCGCCCAAAAGATAAGGCAAAGGTCGAAGTTGCGGTGCAAGTCGCCCAGAGATGGATTTTGGCGCGGCTGCGCAACCAACGCTTCTTTTCGTTGGCGGAGCTGAACGCAGCCATCAAAATACTCGTCGTCGAACTCAATGCCCGGCAGATGCGCGACTTTGGCGCCAGCCGCGCCGAACTGTTCTCCGAACTCGACAAGCCCAAGCTCACAAAGCTGCCGGATCAGGCTTACGCTTTCGCGCGCTGGAAGCGATGCCGGGTCGGCCCCGACTATCATATCGAGATCGATGGACACTGGTATTCCACGCCATATCGGCTCATCCGTGAGCTTGTCGATGCCCGCATCGACGACAGGACGGTCGAGATCTTCCACAACGGCCGCAGGATCGCCAGCCACGCCCGCGCGCCCAACCGGCGGGGCCACACCACCACCGCCGACCACATGCCCAGCGCCCATCGGCGCTACGGCCAATGGACGCCCGCCGGAGTGATCGCCGCCGGCGAGCGGATCGGTCCGTCGACCGCCGCCTTCTTCCAGGCCGTGATCGCGGCCCGGCCGCATCCCGAGCAAGGCTTTCGCACCTGCCTCGGCATTCTGTCGCTGGCCAAAAGCTACAGCGCCGAGCGCGTCGACGCGGCCTGCCGGCGCGGCATTCTGATCAAGGCGCGATCCGTCGCCTCGATCCGCTCCATCCTCCAGAACGGCCTGGATCGCACCTTTCTCGACGAGCCCTCCGAACCCCAACCCCTGCGCCACGGCAACATCCGCGGCCGGGATTATTTCCACTGAAGCCAAGGAGACCTGTATGCTCACCCATCCCACCCACGAACGCCTGATCGAGCTCGGCTTGAGCGGCATGGCCAAGGCCTTCGAGGAGCAGCGACGATCACCTGATCTCGAAGCCTTGCCGTTCGAAGATCGCATCGGCCTGCTGGTCGACCGGGAAGCCGCGGAACGCGACACCAGGCGGCTCACTACGCGCCTCAAGCTGGCCGCGCTCCGCCAGAATGCTTGCTTGGAGGACGTCGATTTGCGCACGCCGCGGGGTATCGACCGGGCCGTCTTCGCCAAGCTGGTCAGCGGCGACTGGATCGATCGCCACGAGAATTTGCTCATAACCGGAGCGACCGGATTGGGCAAAAGTTGGTTAGCCTGTGCCCTCGGCCACAAGGCCTGCCGCGACAATCGCTCGGTTCTCTATCATCGCGTCCCAAGATTGTTCGAAGCGTTGGCACTCGCGCGGGGGGATGGACGTTATGCCCGCTTGCTCAAAACCCTTGGCCGCGCCCAGCTTCTGATTTTGGACGATTGGGGATTGTCAGTGCTCACCGCTGCCGAACGGCGCGATCTACTGGAAGTCCTTGAGGACCGCCATGGCCGCGCCTCCACCATCGTAACCAGCCAACTCCCTGTGGACACATGGCACGAAGTTATCGGAGACCCAACCTACGCCGACGCTGTCCTCGATCGCCTCGTCCATAACGCTCACCGCCTCCAGCTTGCCGGCGAAAGCATGCGAAAACGCAACGCCAGAACCATCACCCTTGACGAGCAGCCAGAACGCTGACTCTATCACCGCCTCGGCCGGAGCGGGCTGCTCACGATCGTCTGAATTCGCCGCTCATGATCGCGCGAAATCGCTGCTCACCATCACTGAAATATGCAGCGGGCGAGGCGCTCAAGCATATCGCCGAGTTCTATGCCATCGAGAAGGACATCCGTGGCCGTAGCGCCGAGGAGCGCTGTCTCGTTCGGCAACAGAAAAGCCGACCGCTCGCGGAAGCCTTCGAGCAGTGGCTCCGCGCAAAGCTCGCGTTGATCAGCCAAAAGGGCAAGCTGGCCGACGCCATCCGCTATGCGCTCTCACGCTGGGAGGGCCTGACGCGCTTTATCGATGATGGCCGTATCGAGCTCGACAACAACGCCGTAGAGCGCTCGATCCGTCCGATCACGCTCAACCGGAAAAATGCGCTGTTCGCAGGCTCCGACGGTGGTGCCGAGCACTGGGCTATCATCGCCTCCCTGGTCGAAACCTGTAAGCTGAACGATGTCGATCCGCTTGCCTACTTGACCGACGCGCTCACCAGGATCGTCAACGGTCATCCGAATAACGAGATCGATCACCTGCTGCCGTGGGCCTATTGCCGTCACGACCTCAAAGCTGTGGCCTGAAAACAGCGCTTACCTTTGACCAATCCTGGCCACTTTTCGTTCGCTCGCGCAAAGCGCGTGCGCTCGCCCGCGCGTACAGGTTGCTGGTGGATCACGACTTCAAGCATGCTCGTTCTCTTCGATATTCTCGTAGCTCCTGGAAGGGCCTCGTGATCATATTCATGCGTTTACCAGCGAAGAGGCTCGAATCGAACGTAGCGTCACATTGTACGATGCCGAGGTGTTCGCGACGATCCTTTGGCAAACGGGCGAAGCCACACCGGTAGTCTGTGGCGGTCGCGGAGACCTAGCGTACGTACAACGCTGACGATGGCAGCTGTCACGGCAGTTGCCGAATATTGAATAGGTCGGGATTGCGTATCGCCGGCCTATTGGCAGAGGGTGAGACAATGACGGCCGATGCCGTTGATGTATGCGTGATCGGGAGCGGCGCCAGCGGCTCGATGGTCGCCTACGAGATCGCCCAAAGCGGTTTGCGAGTGCTCCTCCTTGAGGCAGGTCAGGCGCTTCCTCCCGACGCCTCGCTGGCGAGCGTCCAAAGTCGCATGGATACCGCCTTGGTTCGGTCTGCGGCAGGTACGTTGACTCCGTTCGGTCGTCCGTGGACCGTCTGTGCGCTCGGCGGTGGAATGACTTTGTATGCCGGAATAGCCTTCCGTTATCGCATCATCGATTTTGACGCACGAGCGCATACCGCTGGAGATGCACTCGACCCGGCCTGGCCGATCGACTACGCCGAACTGCGCCCCTTCTATGAGGAACTCGAACGGCGGATGGGAGTGGCCCGTCTGGCCGGCGCGGACCGGCTCGAGCCGCCGAGCGATCCTCCCATTCTGCCGCCCCATGAGTACAGCACGCAGGGGCGGTTGATTGCCGATGCGGCCAAGCGCCTGGGCCGGCTGCCGTTCCCCACCCCATTGGCAATCAACTCACTGCCATATCGCAACCGGCCAGCCTGTCATTGCGACCGTCCCTGTAACGAACATCTGTGCCCAACCGGCGCGCGAGCCGATGCGCGCTCGCCATTCACAGATGTCACCCTGCCGCCTGGCGCACTGACGGTCGCTTCGGGCAGCAGGGCAGTAAGTATCGATCTGGCCAGTGTCAGCCGCGCGGACTCGGTAGAATGGCTCGACACGCTAAGCAGACGACGCGCCCGGGTTCGCGCCCGCTGCGTGGTGCTCGCCGGCAACGCAGTGCAGTCCGCGGCCCTGCTGCTCCGTTCGAGGCAGCGGGCAGCGCCGAACGGCATCGGCAATGCCTCTGGTATGGTCGGCGGTGGCATCTCGTTTAAGATCAGCGGCTACGTGTCGGGCAGCACCAGGATAGATCAGCTCTCCACGCCCCCCTCTGGCGGCCCATTTTCCACCGTCGCGATATCCGATCACTACCTGGACGACGAGGTGCCGTCGGGACTGGGCGGAATGATCTACGAAGCCAGTGGAGCTCAGCACACGGGCCACCACGGAGAGACAAACGTACGGCTGCATTTCCTGGCGGCCGACCAGCCCATGCGCAACAATGCCGTCCGATTGGCCGCCAGTCGGGACCGGCTGGGTTTAGAGAAGATCATTCTCGATTACTCGACCCATCCGCTGGACAAACGCCGATTAGGCTATCTGTCACGACGCGCGTCGAGCTTGCTGGCCGAGGCCGGCGTGGAAAAGGTCGATTACCAAGATTCCGGCTATCAGTTCGGCAGCGGGCATCTGCATGGCGGCTGTCGGGCCGGGATCGACCCGGCACAATCGGTGGTCGACCGCTGGGGCCGGGTACACGACATTGACAACCTCTACGTCGCGGATGGGGGCTTCTTCCCCTATGCGGGAGGCGTCAACCCGACCTTCACGATCCAGGCGAACGCGCTGCGGATCGCTCGAAGAATAGTCACGCAGCTGATCTAACGAGCGTGGATCATCAAACGGAGACCGGTCTTGTCGACCAACATACCTAGTCGTACCGTGGCCGCGACCGACGGGCCGAAATCCGCACTGCGCCGCGCCCTCCGCGTCACCGCCTCGGAAAGATGGGATCTCAACAGGCGCTTTCCGGTCGTGATGGCCCGCGCGTCCGGCGCGCATGCGTGGGATATCAATGAAAAGCAATATGTCGATTTCACGTCCTGTAGCGGGGCCGCGCCGCTAGGAGCCGGATACGAGCCGGTCGTTGCGCACGCCGCCGCTGAGATGCGCCGGACCGGCGGCATCCTCCCCGGGCCGCTATCTGTGCACCGGATCGAACTGGCCGAACGGCTGGCTGAGATATTCCCGATCGCGGAACGCGCGGTGTTCTTCCGCACCGGCTCATGCGCTACCAGTGCTGCGGTTCGCCTTGCCCGCGCGTTCACGGGCGTGAACCGTGTGCTCACCAGCGGATATCACGGCTGGCACGACTGGCAGTTGCAGGACCGACCGGATATGGGGCTGCCTAACCGCGACCGGGACAGCGTGGACTTCCGCTATGACCTCGACTTGCTCGACGAGCTCGCCAGCGTCGAGCGCGTTGCGGCAGTGATCATCACGCCGGAGGTCAACTTCTTCCCGCCCGAATACCATAAGGAGCTGCAGAGGCAGGTGCATCGGCATGGCGCCTTGCTCATTGTCGATGAAGTGATGACCGGATTCCGCTACGCCTTCGGAGGCTACCACATGGCGGTCGGCCTCACGCCTGATCTGATTACGCTGAGCAAAGGACTGGCGAACGGAATGGCATTGTCCGCGGTCGCGGGTCGGGCGGATGTCCTCAGTTCCGGCGAAAAGACCTACATGGGCAACACCTATCAGCGCGAGGTCACTCCATTCGCGGCCGCGCTGAGTACGTTGGACGCGGTACGCGACGGGACCGCGCTGGCCCGGATGCGCGAGGTTGGCGAGCAACTGATCAAGGGACTCAATGCGGTCTTCGCGAGCCGGCAAGTCGCAGCATGGTCGTTCGCATGGCCGACCATGTTCGACGTCGTTTTTGCCGACGCGGAGCTTGGTCAGGCGTTCTTCCAGCAGATGTGGGCGCGAGGCTTCCTCATGCAATATGGCGGCCGCTTCATGCCGTCCGCGGCGGTGTCGAACGCCGACGTGCAGGCGGCTATTGAAGCAGCTGCAGAGGCCTTGCCGGCTGCGCAGTCGCGGGTGGACAGCAGCAATGGCGAGCGGGATCGACTTGCAGCCGCCATACGGTTTGCCGGTGATCACTTCGTTGCGAGCCCTGAGGCAGTTCGGCGCTGGTTCACTGCACCAGCCCATGAATGAGAACGGATTTCCAACAGAGGATACTCACATGCCGCAGCCCGATCCATTTTCCACATCCCCCGTGCTGCTCGGCGGCGAGAACCGGTCGGGCACGACCTTGTTGAGCGTGGTGCTTGACTCGCATCTTGATCTGGTAGCCGGGCCGGAGATCGACTTCCTTGAGCCGCCCAATCTCGGCCCGCACATTCTACATGCGACGGACCTGCTTGCCGCTGGAGATCCGCGGGTCACGGGCACGACCAAGAGCGCGATCGATCCGTTCTGGTACGACGGCGTGCATTTTGTGGTGCAATGCCGCCGGTTCGGTCTGGACGTCAATGACCTGCTCGAGCTCGTCAGCAAGGTCATGCTCGATTTGGGCAGCGACATTGTTTCACTCGCCGACCGATGCAAGCTAATCAACGAGATGGGCGAGTTGCGCAGGACGCGCAGCGGCGCTCGGCGCTGGGGATTGAAAACCGCAGCGCAAGATCGCCCAGATCGACGACTTCGCCCGGCTATGGCCGCACGCGCATTTCGTGCATATCGTGCGCGACGGGCGCGACGTTGCTGCCTCGCATCTGAAAACCGTTCCTGATTGGGGGTACCGGACTGTGGCCGAGGCCGCGTGCGGCTGGTTTGACGTGGTATCCCGGCCGCATCAGATCGTGCCGCCCGGTCGCTATCTGGAGGTGCGTTACGAGGATCTTGTGGGCAGTCCTCGGCCCACGCTGACCCGAATCCTGGACCATCTCGGCTTGCCTTGGGACGAGGCCGTGCTGCGTCACGCCGAATACGAGCACGCATTGTTCGAACAACCGCACGGCCACCCGGCGGCCGAGGCTGCGGGAAAGCCGCTGCACCAAGGCCGGGTGGGTCGTTACACCAAGGATCTGACGCGAGCCCAGATTGCGAAGTTCGAGCAGATCGCCGGAAGTGAGCTGGTCCGCCTCGGCTATTTGCCGCTTGCAAGCCCGTCTGGCGACGCGTGAGTCGCCGGAACTGTTCCGCCGTGATTGGCGGGTTGCCGCGCAGCTATCTTGCGCTGCTGGTCGGCCAGACCATTTCGCTGCTGGGCTCCAACGTCACCATGCTGGCGCTACCGCTGACCGCAATCACCCTCCTGGACGCGGGACCGGCGCAGACGGGGGTGCTGCTGGCCTGCAGTCGGGCGCCGTGTCTGATGCTGAGCCTGTTCGCCGGAGTCATCGTGGACCGTCTCCCGCACCGACGAATCCTATTGACCGCCAACGTCGTGATGGCGGCAACACTGGCGACGATTCCGTTGTCCGTGGGCCTTGGACATCTTGGAATGGTCCAGCTGTACGCGACCAGCCTGCTGGTTGGGGGTGTCGCGGTGATCGCCGACCTGGCATATCTGGCGTGCATACCGATAGTGGTTAGACCGCTCCCGGCTGGTGCGGGCGCAGAGTTCATTGGAGCTCAGCCAGGCGATCGCGATGGCGGCAGGTCCATTCCTGGCCGGCTGGCTCGTCAACGCGCTCTCCGCACCGACCGCGATCCTGGCAGACTCTGTCTCGTTTCTGCTTGCCGCCGCGTTGCTGTTGCTGGTGCCGATGCGGTCCGCTGGGCGCTCAACAGCCGCCTCGTGCGCGGTACTCTGCCAAGTGGCTGAGGGGCTGGCGGGCGTGTTCGGCAATCCGATCTTGAGGGCGGTCACTTTAGCCACCGCCACGTTCATCTTTTGCCATACCGCATATTCTGCAGCCTTTCTGTTGCATCTGACCAAGGATCTCGGATTCGACAGCCGGATCGTCGGCGTGGTGCTCGGAATCGGCGCGCTTGGTGGTGTGGTCGGCGCGGCTAGCTCGCCCTCGGCCGGCCGGGCAATCGGCATCGGCCCGGTGTTAATGGTCGGTTTGGCCGTGAGCACCGTGGGCATGAGTTTGGCCACCCTGATCACCGAACCCCGGTGGGCCGCGGTGGCATGCGTTTCGCTCTCCCAATTCATTCTGTGGATCGGCCAGGGGATCTACAATGTGCAGCAGGTTCCCCTTCGATACGCGTTGGTCGCGCAACGCTTGCAAGGCCGGGCCAATGCGAGCATCCGCAGCGTGGTGTGGGGACTGGCGTCATTGGGTGCGCTGGCCGGTGGCGCAGTCGCTGCGGCAACAGGCTTACGCATTACGTTGCTTGCGAGCAGCCTGCTTGGCGCCGCCTCGATAGTTTGGATTTGGCGCTCCCCGCTGCGCCGCACGCGCAGCTTGCGTGTGTAACCGACACGACGGACCGGCGCATCACATCAAAGAATTTGGCGATCTTGATCGGCAACCGGGTCGGCTGACGGTGTGGCGGATCAACATTCCCGCCCCTGTCAGCTAGCGGGCCGACGCGCGCGTCCGTCTTTTGTTCTGGAGAGGCCTTCGATCTGCTCGGCCTCGCACTTCGCGACCGTTTCATGGTGTCCTGTATGGACAATCCGAGGGGGCGCCCGATCGGATTGCTTGCCGCGCTGGAGCGCCGGTTTTTGATTGGCCGCGATTCTGATGCCCGCGAGACATACCTGTGGACCAGTCACTAACAGAAGCTGCGTGAACTTCCGCCCACCCCGGCACCGCCACGGCACGAACGGCGATGGATCGCTATCTCGCCGAAGTGGCAGCGCAGGTCCATCTGATCAGCGACCCTGATGGCGGCCGCCACGACTCTCAATGTACTAACCTAGAGCATTTTCCGATCACGTTGCGTCGTAACCAGCCGCGACGAGATAATTTTGGCATTCCTCGGGTGAGAAGCGCTTGAGAGCGTTGGCGATTGCTTGCCAGAGATCGGGCATGGTGCGCGCTGCGGCGGCCCGCAACAGGGCTTTCAGTTTAGAGAAGGCCATTTCGATCGGGTTGAAGTCTGGACTGTAGGGCGGAAGATAGAGCAGGCTTGCTCCGACCGCCCGGATGGCCTCTCGAACGCCATGGACCTTGTGAGCGGGCAAGTTGTCCATGATAACGGTATCGCCCGGCCGCAGCGATGGGGCGAGCAATTGCTCGACGTAGGCCAGGAAAGCGTCGCCATCCATTGGACCGTCCAGAACAAGCGGCGCGATCAGACCGTCGGAGCGCAATCCAGCGGTGAATGTCGTCGTCTTCCAATGTCCGTGTGGGATAGCTGCACGACATCGCTCGCCGCGTGGCGAGCGGCCGTAAAGCCGCGCCATTTTGGTGTTGGCGCTGGTTTCGTCGATGAAGACGAGACGCTCAGGGTCAAGATCGATTTGCCCTTCGAGCCACTCCTCACGCGCGGCATTTATATCGCCGCGCCGTTGCTCGGCGGCGTGCGCTGTCTTTTTTTAAGTGTGATCTTTCTGCGCTGGAAAAAACGCCAGAGCGACGCGATGCCAGTCGATATTCCACGACGTTTCAACAGTTCTCGCAACTCGGCGAGCGTGATATCCGGCTTCGCTGTCACTGCCTCCAGAATCAATTGCGAATGCGCTTCGATGCGCTGCGATTTGCGGTCACCGCCCTGGCGTTTAGGAACGATGTCGCCAACTTCCTTGAGGCGACCGCGCCAGCGGATCGCACTGGCCGCGCTGACACCAAAGCGCTCAGCAGCCTGTCGACAGGACATGCCACCGTCAATCGCGGCTATCACCCTTTGACGAAGATCAACCGAAAGCGCCCTGGCCATACATGCTGGCCTCCCTCGCCAGCATGCAGCTTGAATCTGACTCGCGCCGTTTTGGGAATCCCCACCCGATTCATTCCGGTCGGAAAATGCTCTAGGAGCCCGTCCAGATATGTTTTCGTGACGGGCATTTGTTGTAGAGTAGCAGGCTCAGGCTGCGTTTGCGAGGTTGAACAGCTTGAGGAGGTTATGGACGGTGCAGATCATTGTCCACTCGGCGCGCACTTTCTCGATGCCCCGCAACAGGAACTGGCGGAAGCCTCTTGCCTGTTTGATCTGCCCGAACACCGGCTCCACCACTTGCTTTCGCAATCGGTAGGGTGTTTCGAAGCCGCCATCGTCGATCTTCTTTCGCATGGCCTGTGTCAGCGGGCCGCCGACTTTTCCGTTCGCTACTGTCGGGTGCTTGGCGCGTCCGGGCGCGACATAGCCATCGATGCTGCGTGTGTCGAGCGCTTCGAGATTGGCTTCGCTGCAGTAGCCGGAATCCGCTGAGGCCTGCCGCGGCTTGCGGCCAAGATTGCTCTCGATGGCCTCGATCAGGGGCACCAACTGGCCCTGATCGCTGCCGTGCTGGGTCAGTTCTTGCGCGACAATGATCTGGGCATGAGCATCGACGGCCGCCTGGGCATTATAGGCCTGAACGAAGCCATCCTTCGACTTCATGATGCGGCTTTCCGGATCGGTGAAGTTGCGTTGCGCCTTGGGATTGGGTTCCTCCGATGGCAGCGCCGCCGGTTTGCCCGGCTTCTTGCGGCCTTCGGCCTGGCGCTGCTGTTCCTTTTCGGCCTCGATGCGGCGCTCTTCCTCCGCCGCCAGTTTGGCGTCCGCTTCCAGCGCCGCCATCGCTTGCTGGATCTTCGCCAGCCGTTTCTGCTTGTCGACGGTCCAGTCCGGCAGTTCGTCGCTGTTGCCGAAAGTCTCATCCTCCGAGGCATCCGCCGCCTCGGCGGCCGCCAGCATGCGAGCGACCTCGGCCTTCAATTCCGCCTCGCGCTTCTTCATGCGCTCATAACTCATCGCCTTGTGTTTCGACGCGTTCGCCTTGATCTTCGTACCATCCAGCGCGACATGACCGAGCTTGACCAGCCCGGCCGTCTCGCACAACTTCAGAACCTGCACGAATAGCGCGCCGAGCGCCTTCAAATGTCGCTTGCGAAAGTCGCTGATCGTCCGAAAATCCGGCGCATCCAGCGCCACGATCATCACAAAATCGTTCCGCTCCCGGCAGGCCTTGGCAATCCGACGCGACGAATACAGCCCACTCGCATAGCTATGCAGCAGCAGCGCCACCATCATCCGCGGATCAAACGGCGGCTGCCCAAGCCCGCTCACATAGCTGCCCATGATCTCCCTGAGATCGAGGCTCTCCCGCACCAGATCAACCATAAACCGCGAGACATGGCCTTTCGGCACGAAGTCCTGCACATTCGGCGGCAGAAGCAGCGTCTGATCGATGTTCCAAGGCCGAAAATACTTGCTCATCGCCCAATGTTGAATCAGACCCGACCAGATTTGAACAGCGACTATCCAGACAAGCTCCTAGAGCAGCTGTGAGCGAGCTTTCCGGCGCCAAGGACCAGCGCGTATTGCACGCGTCGCAACACAACGCTCAGAGCCAAAGCCGGTGCTTTGGAATCCATTGATGCTGTATGGACACTGACAGGCCGGGGCGCCGAGGCGATGTCGGATCCGCAACAACCACGAACCTAGAGCGGGATGAGTATTGGTTGAATCGGATCGCCGCGGTTGCGGTTCACCTCTCCCCGTCGGGGAGAGGTCGGATTGCGCTCGGCGATGCGAAGCATCGTCCGGTGCAATCCGGGTGAGGGCTCTTGGCTCTCTCGGTAGACCGCAACCCCTCACCCGATTTGCTACGCAAATCGACCTCTCCCAAGGGAGCGGTGAACTTTCGACGCCGCTCCAGCTCAACCTAATCTCATCATGCTCTAGCATTCTCAGATCCGTAGGCTATTTGGATCGAGCTGATGGCACGGTCGTTGCAAAACCCTCGCTCAACATTTGCCTCTGTACAGCAGACTGAATGGTTCCCGCCAGGATCATGAGCGAGACGGCAGGACTGAAAAAACCGCGAGAAAGAAGCTAACCAACGGAGACGATCGTGCGACAAACTGCATCCGGCGGGGAACAACGACCCTTTTTACCGATCTCACGTCTTCCTATCTGCGGTGTTGACCGGATCGAACGCCGATGCTTCAGCCCGTCTTCGCATTGGAGCAATTAGAGCAAGGTTGACCGGGTGACAAAACTGGCGCGGCTCAAGGAACTACGAGACATGATGCAGCTGCTTTGGCAGTTGTTCGAATCCGTGCAGCAGCTTCCTAGAGGCCCAGAGCATACAGCAGCCGTTCAGACGCTTAAACAGTATGAGCGCCGGCTGATGGAGCTGATTCAAGCATCTGAAACGGCTCGCGCGGCTATCCGCGACGTCACTCCCAGCGCCGATATATCAAAATAGCGATTATCAGCAACTCAGCAATTCTCACGGGAGTCTCATGCATCTCCCGTCCGTAAGCCCGTGCAACGGCAACAACCGAGAACGTCAAAGGACATGTAGCGAGCGAAGCCACGAGGCAACGAGCCCGCTTGCCCGATCGATCGCTGTTACACAACAATGTGCTACATAAATCTGGGGCAAGCTCTTTCACCGACGAACGGGGCTGCCGGATATGGCAGCTAGAATTGCGTATTTTTCAGCAATACGTCACCCTCCACTTCGCGGGGATAATGAGCCGCCACTTCGAATGATGGTAATAGGTCGAGAATGGCTTGCAGGGACAGCTGCCCCTCGTAGAGCTCGCGATCGCTATATTCCGTGTAGATGAAGCGCGTGTTGCTTAACGTCTGCACGCCACCGGCGATGACATCGGCCTCGGCTCCTTGAACGTCCATCCAGATGAAATCGACCGTGTTCAGTCCAGCTTCGCTGCACCAATCGTCGAGCCGTCGAGTTTCAACCGAGAAGGGACGGTCGAAGCGAACCCAATCATACTCGGTAAGATGGTTCTTCGGGCGGCGTATTGAGCCAGAGAGGTCCCATTCCTTTGCATCTCCATCTGCATTGCTTGGATGGAAGTCGATCGTCCCGTTTCGTTCGCTGATCGCAATTTCAAGCAGCTTCACCTTATCGAGATGTGGACCGAGCTTCTTCTTGAAACGCGCGATCGCTCGGGGGTCCGGCTCAAAGCAGTAAAGCTGAGCTTGTGGGCACAGGGTGAGAAAATGTGCCGTATCGGTTCCGTCATTGCAGCCGATATCCAAGATCACTGGATTGGACATCCCAAGAAGTGACAGAATATGCTGATGTACGTCCACAGAAGACACGGGTTGTTTTTCCATTGGAACTCCGTTGACACTTTGTCCTAGACGCGCAATCACACGTCAGACATCCCAGCACAACGTATATCAACATATATAATTCATATGCCGGCGCGCGAGCAGTCGCGGATGCCGCTCTCTTTCGCTCGAGCGTGGCGAGGGATGATGCTGCCGCCACTGCCGGCTTGTCTTGCGAAGCGGGCCGCGGCGTGCTCTCGAGGGCGCCATCTGGAACGCGATCTTCGCGGTGGCATAGGCGATTTGCGAGTGGCCCTTTGACCACTGCATCGCGATCTGGCTTCGCAAGGCGATAAAGACCCGCGCCGAACGGATTGTGGTCTGATTGTCACCAGTCTTGATACCACCTTCGGGCACCAGGTACCGGGAGCGGCCACGGGCGACTGCGGCCGCTCCAGGAAAGGCTACTGATCGACGTTCACTCCGCATAGATGATAATTGTGATGAACTGAACGAGCGCCGGCCTCCGTTCGAACGGTATCGGGCGATCACCAGCATGCGATCGAAGAAATTGGCAAGGTAAAGCCTGCCTTGACCCTATCCATAACCACCATGGTTTCGAAGCGCTCTATGTCCGGATTTTCATGAGAGAGGCGGCGGGTAAATTGCTCGTACTCCTCCAGATTATCTGCGGTAACGAGCAGGACGAAGTGGGCCTGACCGGTGACATAGAATCCGCTCATCACCTCAGTCATTTTGCAGATTGTGCGCTTGAAGCGATCAACGATGTCGGCTCGATTCCGGTGAAGTGAGACGAGAACCAGCAGGGTCACGTTTGGTCCGATTGCTTTCGGAGAAATGATTGAGACGTCCGCTTCGATTACGCGCAGTGCTCGCAGGCGCTTCAGTCGGCGCTGAACGCCAGAGGCCGACAACCCGACCTTCGCGCCGAGTATTTCACTGCTCAGACGGTTGTTTCTTTGCAGTAAGTCAAGAAGGCGGGCATCAGTTCTGTCAAGTTTCATGGTTCTGGCGGGATCAACGGGCGAGCAGGTTTTTCCACGACCAAACCCGGCCCCTCGCTTGAGCCCTGCCCTTCCAATACGTGATCAGATCGTTCAAGCGGGGAGCGGTAGGGCGTCAGACCAGCTCGGCTCGCACGCCCGCTCGCTTTGTTGATTTTCGAGCGACGAGCTTGCTCAGCCAGCTGCGGTCGGCTTGCCGGCGGGCGCGCAGGCGATCGAGGCACTTCCTTGAACAAAGAGAGGTCCGCCATGAGTAGTACCGGACCAGTCCGAACTGACCATTACAGACGGCGCATCGTTTGACGATGCTAATTCCGAGAGTTTCAGAGCAGTAGCGCATTGTTGTCTCTTCGTGCCTTGCCCGACTGATCTCCCTTCACACCCATTGCGTACATGATGCGCTCTATCGCAGACCTTTTCACCGCAGCGCCGGTTTAGACATCGCGAGACCAAGATGCTGCGATGACCAAGCTTCGGGCGCGCCGCACCTTGCTTCAATACATCAGTTGACCGATTTTGCGAAGCCAGTAGCAGCGCCGCACAGGACGGACTGCGCTGGCGAACAGCTTGTCTCGCCCAATGCGCGCGTGTAACGCCCGCTCTATTCGCCTGGCGAGGACGTCGTCGAACAGCTGGTGGGCTAGTGGGAAAGCCCATCTCGGACAACCGACCTAACCTTCGACGGCCCCGGGCAGTCCAATAGCCGGTGCGAACGAATATTAACTGTCGTAAGCTGGCTAAAACAACGAGCCGCTAGGAGCGCTGAGCAACAAGGCGGCGCGACAGCCGCCCAAAACGCAACGTAACATCGACCGAGCGTGACCGGCTGGCTCCTTCCGCAATGATATCTTAAGGGGGACTCGGTGAGAGCACATTTAGAGAGCTCGGTGATCGTTCCGTGGGATGCGGCATCCGTCGATCCACGCGCGCAACTGATTGATAGGACCTTGGTGCAGTGTTCCGCTTTTACTTTGAGTGCTTGGGATCCGCTATCGCAGACTCATCTGCATCAGACACTCGCAAGTGACGGTTACTCCGAGAAGCTGCTCGATCACATCAATGATGATTTCGTCAAAGACAATCCTGCCTTCACCATTGCGCATCAGGATGATCCGCGCTCGCTCAGGTGGCGCGATTGTGAGCGAGACTGGAACCTTTGGTTTCCCGAGACTCTGACGGCGCGCGAATTTCTCATTCCATCGGTACGAGGGCTCGACGATGTGCTTGCGGTTGTCGGACTGCCGCTACGTCGGTGCTTTCCAATGAAGTGGACTACATCAGCGGAGGCAACGGATGAGCCGTAAGCGCGCATTTTACTGCACAGGCTGCGCGCGCGGCTGGCCGCGGCGTCGCGTGGCGCCGGGGCCCAGCGGGATCATCGGAACGGCTTGATTGATCCTGAGCGTTTGACGGTCAGCCGCTGTCGTTGTCAGCTGGCAGGTTTTTTTGAGCGGTGCAATTGAACGGCAACAGATCTTCGATATCGGCGTCTGGCGCGCGTTGGGGCAATTCGGTGAGCGCGTGACGTAGCCATGCATAGGGATCGACGCCGCATGCCCGGCATGTCAGCACCAAACTGTAGATCACGGCGCTTGCCTTGGCGCCGGCAACGGTGTCGCTGAACAGCCAACTTTTTCGTCCGGTGCAAAACGGCCTGATGTCGCGCTCCAGAACATTGTTATCGATCGGGGCGAGACCGTCACTGGTGTAACGGGTCAGATAATCCCATTGGTTGCGTGCATAGGCGATCGCCTTGCCGGTCAAGCTTTCGGGTAGCACCTTCGGCGCCTGGTCGTCGAGCCAGGTCCGGAAGGCGGCCAATACCGGCAGGCTATGCTGCTGGCGCAGCCGCAAGGTGTATGCGGCGCGCGTTTCGCCGTCGGGCGGCGTCTGGCGCGCCACCCTCTCGACCTCGTACAACGCCTCGAAGAACTTGAGCGCCTGCAATGGCGGACCGCCAGGCTTTGTCCTGGCCTTGAGCGCATCGGTAAATTTCCTGCGCGCATGCGCCATACAGCCGAGATGGGTCGCGCCTGTCAGCGTGCGCCAGGCGTCATAGCCGTCGCTCATCAACAAGCCGCGATAGCCGGCCAGGAAGGCCTGAGGATGTTGCTGGCCGCGACCGGGCTGGTAATCGAACAGCACGACCGGCTGCGCGCAGTCCTGGCCGCTGCGATAGGCCCACATGAAGGATTTGGCCTGCGCATCACGGCCGTCCTCTTTAAGAACCTGGACCCAGGTTTCGTCGCCGTGGACCAGGGGCTGCGACATGAGCTTTTGCTGTAGCGCGTCATAGACCCGATGCAGATGCAACTCGCTCGCCCGGATCACCCAGTTGCCCAGCGTCCCGCGGCTGATGCTGACGTCGGCGCGCCCCAGCGCGTCCGCCACACGGTACAGCGGCGTGCCGTCGACGTATTTGTTGGCGAGCACCAGCGCCAGCGTCGATGGCGTGGCGACGCTACCCGGCAGCGGCTGCGCCGGCATCGGCGCGGTCACAATCGGGGTGTTCAGCGCGGTGCGCTCGCAGTGACGGCAGGCATATTTGAACCGCACATGTTGCAGCACCGACGCCTTGACCTCGACGTGCAACTGCTCGGTGACGGTCTCGCCCATCCGATGCATCCGATTATGGCAGCACGGACAGTCCTTTTGATCCTCACCCAGATCGTGTTCGACGCGTTGGCGCGGCAGATCGTCAGGCAGCGGCTTGCGGCCGCGTGCCTTCGGCGCCGGCTTTGGAGCCTCCGGCAATCCCGTGTCCGGCACGGCGACCGCCTCGACATCGTCGTCGTCCCGGCTTTCAGCGGCGGCCTGCTCGGCTTCGTTGAAGATGCGCTCCTTGAGCTTTTCGCTCTTCGGCGCATACCGGTGCAGGCGCTCCAGGCGCAACTGCTCCTCTAGCCCGTCCTATTCGTGAGAGTGCGTTTTTTTGGTCCGATTGATGTGGCCGCACATCTGCTCTGACGAGGCGCGCGGGATTGCCTTCGGCTTTTCACCGCCTGACGACCGGTACTTTGCAACGCGCTTGAGGTGTAGGTTGGGCGAACGGGGGGCGGACGCCCCGCCGGTCAAGGACCGAGCGGCAGCAGCGCGCCTGGCAAGCCGCGGATCAGGTCGGCTTCGGGACATGCCGCGGCAAACGCAAGGCGAATGCGGCTCGTGGTCTCGACGACACGGGCAGCGAGTTTCAAGAGACGAAGACGCAGCGTCGCGAACTCGGCTGTGGCCAATTCCCGGGCTTTGGGAATCGCGTCGCGCACGGTCAGCATCAGCCAATAAGCGGCGGTGTGGAGAACGAGGCGGACTTGATTGGCGAGCGCCGAACGGCAGCTGGTGCGATCGGAGGCGAGCTGTGTCTTATGCAGCTTGATCAGATTCTCGGCTTGGCCGCGCGCGCAATACAGGCTGTCGTAGATCCACTCGGCCGAACCGACATCGAGGCTGGTGACGACGAAACGGATGTCGAGGCCGAGCATCGTCGCCTCAATACGGGCGACGGTACGCCGTTCGCGATCCCAGGACTTTGCCTTGTGGCGCGTCTCGGTATAGCCGCGCAGAACCGGCAGGTTCTCGATGGCGCGTCGCGTGCGGATGTCGTCGGCGGCCTCGTCGACTTTTCTGGCGAGCGGCTTGGTGCCGGACAGACCGAAGATGTAGTCGATGCCGTTGGTCTCGCACCACGCCATTGCCTCCGGCCGGGCATAGTGCCCGTCGCCACGGAACGTGATTCGCGTGTTGTGCCACCGCGTCCGGATATGCCGTATCAGGCGGCGCAGGTGGGCACGCACCTCGACGCCGCCCGGCGTCTTGCCGGGCCGCAGCACGACCGCCACGGGCCGGCTCTTCTCCGTGTCGTAGACGTGGATCGGCAGGAAGCAGCGTTCGTCATAATGAGCGTTGAACAGCGAGAGCTGCTGATGGCCGTGGACGACATCGCAGGTATCATCGATGTCGAGCGTGACGGATGCCGGCTCGCGCGGGTAGCTATCCATCCATGCGTCGACCAAAGTGTAGGTCAGTCGGATCACGTCGCGCAGGCGCGGAGCATTCTCCAGCCGCGACAGCGTCGGTTGGGAACACAGATCGCGACCCGTGTCCGGCAGCCGTCCGCAGGCCAGCTTGAATGCGGGATCGGACCGCAGATGATCGAGGTCGTCGGCGTCCTCGTAGCCGCAACAGATCGCGAACATGCGCGCGCGGAACATATCGACAAGGCTGTGCACGACCCGCGTCGGATCGCGCCGATCCGGGAACACCCGGGCCAAATTGTCGGCCAAGCCGAGACGCCGCTCGGCCATCGCCAGAAGCATCACGCCCCCGTTCGAGGTCAGCCGACCGCCATCGAAGGCAGCTGTGACTTTCTTGGCGTGAACGGCTGGAAACGAGAAGGGCAGAATCGTATCGTCGGTCATGGCGGGCGTGGCGTTCGCGGTTGAGGTGATGGGGTTGGCTTCGCAACCGAATCCTACGCCGCATCAGCGCTTTACACCACGCTCGCCAGCCTCTCAGGCGCACTCTGACGAATAAGACGGGCTAGATGCAGCACGCGTTGTGCGAGTTTCTCGTTTTCGGCCTTCAGCGCCGCGATCTCGGCCGCGTGCGCCGCGATCAAGGCTTCCAGTTCGTGCGTCGTGGGCTTGCGACTCATCGGAGTCTTGAATCGAAGTCATGCCGCCGCGTCAACCGGGCTCCCATGTCTTCGTCATGTCTTCGGCCGCGTCATCTGAGAACGGCCATGCCGAAGCCCGATGACGCCGCCCGCATCGAACACGCTCAGCCCACGCTCTGATATTGCCGCACCGGATGACGACGCACCGCCGCGATGTTGATGCCGTCAAGCAGCCAGTGCAGCTCCTCCGTCGTCAGCGTCAGCACCGCCTCCTGACTTCGGGGCCAGTGGAATCTGTCGGCCTCCAGCCGCTTCAGCAGCATCCAAAATCCTGACCGATCATAAATCAGCAGCTTGATCCGGTCGCGGCGACGATTGCAGAACGCGAACACCGCGCGCTGGAACGGATCCAGCCCCATCGACTGCTCGACCACGATCGCCAGGCTGTTGATGCCCGCCCGGAAGTCAATCGGTTCGCGGTGAAGGTAGACCCGAAGATCAGACGCCAGTCGGAACATCGCAACGCCCCAGCGCTTCAATCACCGCCGACAGCAACTGCGCGTCGCCGCCTTCCAGCGAAAGCGTCACGCCGTTGGGCATCGATGCCGTCAGCCGCCCTGCACAGGATCGCTCCGTCGCGCAAACCGCAATCGCGCCAGCAGATCGAGTTGGCGACGGCGACGGCGCGCGAACCGGAATAAAGGCTGGCGCAATCGGCGCCCGCGCCTCCGGCTGGCCATCCCCGTTCTGAAGTTGTCGCTTGGCCACCCACTTGCGCAGCAGGTTCGCGTTCACGCCGTGTTGCAGCGCAAGCCCCGCCAGCGACACGCCAGACTGCAGACAGGCCTCGACCAGCCGCTGTTTGCTGGCCGGATCATAGCGACGCCGGCCATTGCGCAACACGCCGACCGTCTCAAGTCTCAAAGGTTCTTCTGGAGTGATCATCGATCGTGTCCACCTCGCTCATGGTGGACACCTCATCCCATCCCCGCGCTCAACTGCATAGGTGCGTAGAAAGGAGCGCTTACGATGAGCCCAAGGACATCACTCAGCGATTTCGTCCCATTCTGGCCGAGCTCTGCGACCGGCTGAGAACGCCCCCTCTACTCGCAGAAGGCGTGGCTCCTAACTCGTTTGCGTTGGTGATTTCTTCAAGTGGCGCCGCTTTCAACTTGCTGGCACGTGCAGCGGGTCGACATCTGGGCGAAGGGGGTGCAAACTGCTCGCGGAAATGCTTAGGCACTGGGCCCCGCGACGCTTCCTGTGGAGCGATGACAGCGGCCAATGCCATCACGTCTCAATTATACCCTGCCAGCATACCATGGTCGTGGTCACCGAGGAGCAGATTTCGTGGCCATACGATCTCTCGCTCAGAGAGATCCAAGTGTTGCATCTGGTTGCAACCGGCGCGTCAAATCCGCAAATCGCACAGCAGATGTTCGTCTCGCCGCGCACGGACCGATCGTCAGATCGAGCGCGCCTGAAACGCATTTTGCCGACTGCATCGCCCCGCTTGCAAATAGGGGGCCGGCTGAAGTTGCTTATGGCTCTCTCAGCCCACAAAACACGCGAGAACACGCTGCTCCAGGGCGCGTATTGCCAAGGCGTTGCCATCTTTCACCATACACGAGGGAGGAACTCCCGCAGCACAGTTGAATCGGCGTGGGTGGAGCGAGCGTCGACGACGGATCGGGCCAATGCGGGCCGACCATCAGCTCCGCTTGGCATCGCCGCAGATTGCAGCCGTGCAACGCAGAACACGCATTCGCCCGAGAGCACCAAAATCCCGCGTGCAAAGCAGCACAGCGGTGTCAGCTCGAGGACGATCATCAGCCGCTGTTGCTCACTGCCTCAATAAGCGCGTCGATTTGACTCTTGGTCGTCCCTGGCGCAACGACTAAATGGCTTACGTCCTGAGTCGCAATTTGCCATTTAGCCTTGATACACTCATCGACAGCAGGAAAGACGACCGTAAGCGCATTAGGATTACGCCAGGCGCTGACGCCTCGGGCATTGAGTTCCCTGGCTGCATAGGCGGCAAGCTGTTCGCATTCAACAAACATTTGTTTGATGCCCTCGACACCCAGACGACGGATCGCATACCAAAGGATGATCGGTGTATAGGCATTACGCGAGCCACTCAAGGTCGCGTCGAAGCTCCCGATGTAATCGATAGAACGCTCGATACGCTGAGCATGAATTTTACGCTAGAGAACGATACCGCAGGGCCTTGGCGCGCCAAGGAACTCATGTCCGCTGACCGTAACCGAGTCCGCTCCATCCGCGAAATCGACATGCGGCCTCGGGCTCAAGAGAGCCGCGTATGCCCCGCATAGTGCCGCGTCGGAGTGAACGTAGATAGCGTCAATACCGACATCGCGAAGCACGGCGCGTATCTTGAGCGTATCGTCCCTGCCTTCCTTCATGGTGGTGCCTATGTTTGCCACCACGACGGCGGGCCTTTCACGAGCCGCTTCCTGCGCCAGATGGTCATAGCTGATCTCTCCATTTGGCTGCGAACGAACCACGCGGTGCTCAACCCCGAGCAGAGCTCACGCTGTAATGGGTATCAGACGAGAAATACGTCACAGCATCCGGATAGAGCTCACGGGCGAGATAAAGACCGTGGATGTTACCTTCCGTCCCTCCGTTGGTGATGTAGCCCCGAAATTCCCGCGGTGCTCGAAACAGCTCGGCGAAGAATTCGATAACTTCCCGTTCCAGGGTATGCGGGTTGACGCGATAGGTTCCTGGTTCGAACGGGTCTCCAAGGTTGTTGTCTGTGAACTTCAAGAAGCGCCATAAGGGTTCATAGTCGATCCCCTCGCGAACGGGTATCCCAGAAAGCATTCATTTGCCTCCTGCATCGTGGAGAACAGTTCGTCCACTTTTTTGATATACTGGGATTGCAACATGACGAGCGCGTCTTGCAGGGGCCGAACTCGGCGGCCCTGCGATCTATTCGGATCCTGATTCATGGGTAGAACAAAGCTTCTGCCCGGCCCGGCCCGCGCGTACGGTCCATCAAGACTGACGGCGCACCATCGGGAAAATGGGCGGCGAACTGCCGACCTGAACCTCACCCACGATCTTCCATCCCAGCCGCTCATACAGACGTGCCGACCCGAGACTGGTGGCCTCGTTGAATGCCAAGCCTTTCGCCTCGTCCAGGATTGCAAGGCCGTATTGGAAAAGACGGCCGCCCCGGCCCGATCCTTGATGCATGGGATCGATGCCCAGCATGGTGAAATACCAGTGTGGCTCCTCGGGGTGATACTTGCCGAACTCCTCGAATAGCACCTTTCTGGCCGTCTTCGAGATACGCGCCACTTCCATCGATGTAGGGATCGCCGGCGTAGTATTCCAGGAAGCCGGCGAAATGGCGAAAGTAGCGCTCCCGTTCTGGATATAGCCATCTCAGCAGCAGGCAGGTCGTAAAGGCTGTCGTCAGAACGGCAATGACCTTCGGACGGTCGGCAGGGCCGACGATCTTGATAGACCCGTTCTCTTTTGACGCGGACTGCATGATTGCTCCTTCCAAATCCGTCCAAGCGGTTTCGATGCCAAAGCCCAACAGCGCAGAGCCGCGGATCACGAGGGTTGGCACTCGAGTGCCCTGCCAATCGTGAGCCTGCATGCATCGGACTCCTCTGACCAGCCTGACTTGCCGCGACCCAAGCCTGCATGATTTAGGCCAAGGCGTGACGATCGATGCTGGTGCTTTGACGAGATGCAATGTCACTTTCACGACAGCTTGACGGGCTGGGTACGCCAGCGCGTTTGCTTCCGGACGAACATACGCGCAGGCCAAGTGTACGATTTAGCAGAACTGCAGGCAGGATCAATCAGCTCATCTTTGGCCTGCCTCTTGCTATAAAGGCGCTGTTCGCAATGTGCCTATCTCCAACCCGTTCAAATGCTCAGGAGGCCTGCATGAATTTCCGTCCGCTTCACGATCGCGTCGTGGTCAAACGCATCGACGCAGATGAGAAGACCGCTGGCGGTATCATCCTTCCCGACACAGCCAAGGAAAAGCCCTCGCAAGGCGAAGTTATCGCCGTTGGCCCGGGTGGCCGTGACGAGACCGGCAAGCTGATCCCGATCGACGTGCAGGTCGGCGACCGCGTGCTGTTCGGCAAGTGGTCGGGCACCGAGGTCAAGATCGACAGCCAAGAGCTATTGATCATGAAGGAAAGCGATGTCATGGGCGTTCTTACCGACGTGTTCTCAAGAAAGAAGGCCGCCTAGTTCATCGTTCACACTGCTTATCCCCGAAGAGTGCCGGCCGGGCGCCCCGAAGGTCGAAATACAACTGAAGGAATCATTATGTCAGCCAAAGAGGTCAAATTCGGCGTAGAAGCGCGCGATCGCATGCTTCGGGGTGTCGATATCCTCGCCAACGCCGTTCAGGTCACGCTCGGTCCGAAGGGCCGCAACGTGGTGCTCGACAAGTCGTTCGGCGCTCCGCGCATCACCAAGGATGGGGTCGCGGTCGCCAAGGAGGTGGAGCTGGAGGAAAAGTTCGAGAATATGGGCGCGCAGATGGTGCGCGAGGTCGCCGCCAAAGCCGCTGACGCGGCCGGAGATGGCACCACGACCGCGACCGTGCTTGCGGCTGCCATCGTTCGCGAAGGCGCCAAGTCGGTTGCCGCCGGCATGAACCCGATGGACCTGAAGCGCGGTATCGACCTCGCGGTCGAAGCCGTCGTTGCGGACCTCCAGAAAAACTCGAAGAAGGTCACCTCGAACGAGGAGATCGCCCAGGTCGGCACCATTTCAGCCAACGGCGATGCCGAGATCGGCAAGTTCCTCGCCGACGCCATGAAGAAGGTCGGCAACGAGGGCGTGATCACGGTCGAGGAAGCCAAGTCGCTCGAGACCGAGCTCGACGTCGTCGAGGGCATGCAGTTCGATCGCGGCTACATCTCGCCCTACTTCGTCACCAACGCCGACAAGATGCGCGTGGAAATGGACGACGCCTACATCCTGACTAACGAGAAGAAGCTCTCCTCGCTGAACGAGCTGCTGCCGCTGCTCGAGGCGGTGGTGCAGACCGGAAAGCCGCTGGTCATCGTCGCTGAAGACGTCGAAGGCGAAGCCCTCGCCACCCTCGTCGTCAACCGCCTGCGCGGCGGCCTGAAGGTCGCGGCCGTCAAGGCTCCGGGCTTCGGCGATCGCCGCAAGGCCATGCTGCAGGACATCGCGATCCTGACCGGCGGCCAGGCCATCTCGGAAGACCTCGGCATCAAGCTCGAAAATGTCACGCTGCAGATGCTCGGCCGCGCCAAGAAGGTGATGATCGAGAAGGAGAACACCACGATCGTCAACGGCGCCGGCAAGAAGGCCGACATCGACGCCCGCATTGCCCAGATCAAAGCGCAGATCGAGGAGACCACCTCGGACTATGACCGTGAGAAGCTGCAGGAGCGTCTGGCCAAGCTTGCGGGCGGCGTAGCAGTAATCCGCGTCGGCGGCGCGACCGAAGTCGAAGTGAAGGAGCGCAAGGATCGCGTTGATGACGCGATGCACGCCACACGCGCGGCCGTCGAGGAAGGTATTTTGCCTGGCGGGGGCGTCGCCCTGCTCCGAGCGTCCGGGCAACTCAAGGGCCTGAGCACCAAGAACGACGACCAGAAGACCGGCGTCGAGATCGTGCGCAAGGCGCTGTCCTGGCCTGCCCGCCTGATCGCGATCAATGCTGGCGAAGACGGCTCGGTCGTGGTCGGCAAAGTGCTCGAGAAGGATCAATATTCTTTCGGCTTCGATGCGCAGACCGGCGAATACAGCAATCTTGTCTCCAAGGGCATCATCGACCCGACCAAGGTCGTGCGCATCGCAGTTCAGAACGCCGCCTCGGTTGCTGCACTCCTGATTACCACGGAAGCGATGGTCGCCGAGCTGCCGAAGAAGGCTGCGGCCGGGCCCGCAATGCCCCCGGGCGGGGGCATGGGCGGCATGGACTTCTGATCCAGCCTCTCTCGGCAGCCATGACTGGCAGAACCCTGGCAGCAATGCCGGGCCTTCGGTCGGGCTTGCAATGATCCTCAGCCCTTGCGAGCTTCGAACTGGATCGGCAGCTTGCGCCGAGATACTCAAGATCAATTGGGGACGCTTTTGAGTCGCTTACGAAAATTCATTGAGCAAGGCCAATCTGGCGAGGGGCGATGCGCGTACGCTTTCGAATCCGCCACCCTGCCACCGCCTCGCGGAGGCATGACTTGGCATCCCGTTACGGATTTCAGCGCGGCGGAGGAGATTTTGCTGGATCCCAGGCTTAAAGAGGTCTTCGAGACCGCACTCGAAAAGGGCGACGCGGTGGTGTCCGCAAACAAAGATGAGCTGCAATGCAGCAAACGATCTCCTTGGATCATCAGCCTAAGGCACGATGGGAATATCCTGCCTTATTCTTATCACTCCTGCTCCGGCAGGGGCCGGCAGATGGCGGAGATTGAAAGATCGATTTGGCTGGGACAGGCCAGTGCTGGCGATCGCACTTCTCCATCAGCTGTGATCTGCAGTGCGTGTTTGCATGTCCTAACCCGTCCTATTCGTGAGAGTGCTTTTTTTAGTCCGCTTGATGTGGCCGCACATCTGCTCTGACGAGGCGCGCGGGATTGCCTTCGGCTTTTCACCGCCTGACGACCCGTACTTTGCAACGCGCTTGAGGTGTAGGTTGGGCGAACGGGGGGCGGACGCCCCGCCGGTCAAGGACCGAGCGGCAGCAGCGCGCCTGGCAAGCCGCGGATCAGGTCGGCTTCGGGACATGCCGCGGCAAACGCAAGGCGAATGCGGCTCGTGGTCTCAACGACACGGGCAGCGAGTTTCAAGAGACGAAGACGCAGCGTCGCGAACTCGGCTGTGGCCAATTCCCGGGCTTTGGGAATCGCGTCGCGCACGGTCAGCATCAGCCAATAAGCGGCGGTGTGGAGAACGAGGCGGACTTGATTGGCGAGCGCCGAACGGCAGCTGGTGCGATCGGAGGCGAGCTATGTCTTATGCAGCTTGATCAGATTCTCGGCTTGGCCGCGCGCGCAATACAGGCTGTCGTAGATCCACTCGGCCGAGCCGACATCGAGGCTGGTGACGACGAGACGGATGTCGAGGCCGAGCATCGTCGCCTCAATACGGGCGACGGTGCGCCGTTCGCGATCCCAGGACTTTGCCTTGTGCGCGTCTCGGTATAGCCACGCAGAACCGGCAGGTTCTCGATGGCGCGTCGCGTGCGGATGTCGTCGGCGGCCTCGTCGACTTTTCTGGCGAGCGGCTTGGTGCCGGACAGACCGAAGATGTAGTCGATGCCGTTGGTCTCGCACCACGCCATTGCCTCCGGCCGGGCATAGCGCCCGTCGCCACGGAACGTAATTCGCGTGTTGTGCCACCGCGTCCAGATATGCCGTATCAGGCGGCGCAGATGGGCACGCACCTCGACGCCGCCCGGCGTCTTGCCGGGCCGCAGCACGACCGCCACGGGCCGGCTCTTCTCCGCGTCGTAGACGTGGATCGGCAGGAAGCAGCGTTCGTCATAATGAGCGTTGAACAGCGAGAGCTGCTGATGGCCGTGGACGACATCGCAGGTATCATCGATGTCAAGCGTGACGGATGCCGGCTCGCGCGGGTAGCTATCCATCCATGCGTCGACCAAAGTGTAGGTCAGTCGGATCACGTCGCGCAGGCGCGGAGCATTCTCCAGCCGCGACAGCGTCGGTTGGGAACACAGATCGCGACCCGTGTCCGGCAGCCGTCCGCAGGCCAGCTTGAATGCGGGATCGGACCGCAGATGATCGAGGTCGTCGGCGTCCTCGTAGCCGCAGCAGATCGCGAACATGCGCGCGCGGAACATATCGACAAGGCTGTGCACGACCCGCGTCGGATCGCGCCGATCCGGGAACACCCGTATCCGTCCGAGGGCGGCCGTCTTGCGAGTTTTTCCGATCTGTAGCTGACTGTCCTTATGGACGGACATAAGGACAGTGCGGTGCTGAGCCGCATGGATTTGGTGGAGACCGGTCGGCGGCGACGCTGGACGCGTGCGGAGAAGCTCAGAATCGTAGAGGAGAGCTTCTCGGGGCCACGACTGGTGTCGGCGACGGCTCGCCGGTATGGGATATCACGTCAGCTTCTGCTGAGCTGGCGCAAGGCTTGGACCTGTCATGATCCGGCCGAAGAGGATTCGATCGGCCCGACATTCGTCCCTGCGATAGTTGCGGCAAGTACGCCGCCAACGACGGAAGCTGTCGAGACAGGTCAGATCGAAATCGTGAGCCCTCAGGGGCTGCGCGTGGTCTTCGGCCCCGGTGCGGATATCGAGGCGGTCGTTCGAATTGCTCGGGGCCTGGCGCGCCGATGATCCCGATCCCGACGGGCGTGCGGGTGTGGCTGGCGACGGGCCATACCGACATGCGGTGCGGCTTTCCGAGCCTGGCTCTGCGCGTGCAGGAAGTGCTCAAGCGCGACGCCATGGGCGGCGGTCTTTTCTGCTTCCGGGGCAAACGCGGTGATCTATTGAAGGTCATTTGGCACGATGGCCAGGGCGCCTGCTTGTTCACCAAAAGACTCGAGAGAGGCAGGTTCATCTGGCCATCGGTTGCTGGTGAATCGGTAACGATCTCTCCGGCGCAGTTGAGCTATCTGTTGTCCGGGATCGATTGGCGCAACCCTCAAGAAACCCAGCGTCCGACGCGGGTCGGATAGTCGTTTTACGGTTTGAATCTGCTGCTCGATCTGATTCAATGGCTCCATGATATCGAAGCCGGATGATCTTCCATCGGACCTTGTCAGTGCCCTGGCGGCGCTGCAGGCCGAGCGTGAGGCGCGACAGAAAGCCGAGGCGAAGGCCGCCAACTGGCAGGCGCAAGCCGCGAATGCGCAGGCGAAACTGTCGGATACCGAGGCGCTGATCGCTCATCTCGAGTTGCGCATCGAGAAGCTGAAACGCGAACTGCACGGGCAGCGATCCGAGCGCTCGGCACGGCTGCTCGAGCAGTTGGAGTTGGAGCTCGAAGAACTCGTCACCACGGCGAGCGAGGATGAGCTTGCCGCACAGGCCGCAGCGGCGAAGACGCAGAACGTCCGCCCCTTCATGCGCAAGCGGCCGGTGCGCAAGCCATGGCCTGACGATATCGAACGCGAGCGCGTCGTCATTGAGACTCCAACGACCTGCGCCTGCTGCGGTGGATCGCGGCTGGCGAAGATCGGTGAGGATGTGACCAAGACGCTGGAGGAGATCCCGCGCCGCTTCAAGCTGATCGAGACGGTACGCGAGAAGTTCACCTGCCGCGATTGCGAGAAGATCAGCCAGCCGCCCGCGCCGTTCCATGCCACGCCGCGCGGCTTCATCGGCCCACAATTGCTGGCGACGATCCTGTTCGACAAGTTCGGCATGCATATCCCGCTCAACCGCCAGAGTGCGCGCTTTAAGGCCGAGGGGATCGACCTGCCGTTGTCGACGCTGGCCGACCAGGTCGGCCACGGGACCTTCGCCGTCATGCCGCTCTTCCACTTGATCGAACGCCACGTGCTCGCTGCCGAGCGCCTTCATGGCGACGACACCACCATCCGTATTCTGGCGAAGGGCAAGTGCACGACCGGGCGGATCTGGACTTATGTGCGGGATGACCGGCCGTTCGCCGGGCCTGCGCCGCCGGCAGCGGTCTATTACGCCTCGAGCGACCGACGAGGCGAGCATCCACAGAGACATCTGGCCGCCTTCGCCGGCATCTTGCAGGCGGATTGCTACAGCGGCTTCGAGCCGCTGTTCGACCCGCAGAAGAAGGCGCTGCCGATTACGCCGGCGTTTTGCGTGGCCCATGCGCGGCGGGGCTTCTTCGAGCTGGCTGATATCGAGAAAAATGCTCGGGAAGGCAAGAAAGGCAAACCGGTCTCCCCGATCGCGCTGGAGGCTGTCAGACGCCTCGATACGTTGTTCGAGATCGAGCGCGCCATCAACGGCCGCGGTGCCGGCGAGCGGCGTGCCGCTCGCCAGGAACAGAGTAAGTCACTTCTCGAGGACATGCATGCCTGGCTGCTCCGCGAGCGCGAAACCCTCTCGCGTTCCTCCGAGGTCCTGAAGCCGATTAACTACATGCTCAGGCGCTGGGACGGCTTCGCCCGCTTCCTCGACGACGGCAGGATCTGCTTGACCAACAATTGCGCTGAGCGCGCATTGAGGGGCATCGCCTTGGGAAGGCGCAACTGGACCTTCGCCGGCAGCCAGCGCGGCGCCGACCGTGCCGCCATCATGCTGACGATGATCACGACCTGTCGCCTCAACGACGTCGATCCCAAGGCCTGGCTCGCCGACGTCCTGGCCCGTATCGCCGATCATCCCGCATCGCGTCTGCACGAGCTCTTGCCCTGGGAATGGAAGCTCCTGCGCCAGGCCGACAAGCCAGCCAATCAGCAGGCCGCCTGACCTTCACCCTTCACCCAATGCCATCATAGACCTCGCCGTGCCCGCGCGCATGCGTCAATCAGGCGGCCTCCGTCGTATGCGTACGAACACCCGGGCCAAATTGTCGGCCAAGCCTAGACGCCGCTCGGCCATCGCCAGAAGCATCACGCCCCCGTTCGAGGTCAGCCGACGCCATCGAAGGCAGCTGTGACTTTCTTGGCGTGAACGGCTGGAAACGAGAAGGGCAGAATCGTATCATCGGTCATGGCGGGCGTGGTGTTCGCGGCTGAGTGTGATGGGGTTGGCTTTGCAACCGAATCCTACGCCGCATCAGCGCTTTACACCGCGCTCGCCAGCCTCTCAGGCGCCCTCTGACGAATAAGACGGGCTAACCAATATTGCTTTTCCTGAAATGCAGGAAGTTGCAGACGTCAGAATACTGCGCGCCGCTCAAGCGGAAGCCACAAGCCGCTATGCGGTTCTGAAGAAATAACGGCTCGAAAGCAAATGCTCGGAAGCCGTTGGAGCAGTTCAGGCGGACGTAATCGTCGGTCCGCTCCACACTTTCAATCCCGATGCCACAAAGATCATAATATTCGCAGCGCGCCAGCGTTGCCGCCTCGTTCGTTGCAAAGAGCGACAAAGCGAGATCAAAGGGCGCTTGACACACGCGTGTTAGAAATTCCATCGGCGCATCCATCGTACCTAGAAAATTGAATGGCAGGATGCAGAGTACCTTTCCATCATATCGGCTCCTGATTTTACTGATCAGCCGCGTTCTTTTAAAGAATTTATCAGCCTCACAGCGAATAACTGCTCCTTTCCCGCTTTTTAGCCTTCGCGTGCGAGCCGGGTTTATATCGATCCCAAGGTAATCACTCGCATCGCTCTTGACTCCAATGAGGCGATAGCAGCTGCAACCTACCTCAATGACCAAATCATATCGGGCTGCGCGCAGCAGATCGGCATAAAAGCGTCGCTCAAGTTCGTGGAACTGACGCACCTCGGCGGTGAAGTAATTCGGGCGCATGAGACGCCCAGCTTCGCCATGTAGATAGATCGATCGATTGAATTGCTCGAATTCAGGAGCAGAGGAGTTCATCGGCGCCTCATGTCATTTCGCCGAGACATAGAGCCTACGGCACCGCCGCCCCATCGCTGTGGTCACCTCATCGCTCAGCATCCTGGCCGCAGATGCTAGATCCGTCACAGTCTGTTCAGGGCAGATCACGTCAACCATTGCGCCCGGAGTCGTCCAACTCTCAGGCAGATCCGTTACATCAATTGTAATAAGGTCCATCGAAACAAAGCCGACGATAGGCACACGAATACCACATATGAACACATTCCCTCGATTGCCAAGACTACGTGGAAAGCCATCCGCATAACCGATAGAGGCGGTAGCAACACGCATCTGCCTGCTCGCTCGGTACGACCTGCAGTATCCGATCGTCTCACCAGGCTCTACTTTGCGAGATTGAACGATCTGAGTTCGCAGATGGACGACTTGCGATGGCTTGAAGCAGGGATCATCAGACGTCAAAAAGCCAAAAATTCCTCCACCTGCTCTTATGAGGTCGAAATGAAACTCGCATCCGGCAAATAGGGCAGCCGAGTTCGACAATGAGAGGATCGCTTCCGGAAAAAACTGTGTGAGTTCGCGAAACCTTCTCAATTGTTGAAAACTGTCCCCGTTGCGCCATTCTGCACAGGCGAGCTGACTCATGAATAGCGCTACGGGTAATTCCGACAGTCCACTGTCGTACTCGGCGATTGCTCGCAATTCATCAACGGCAAAACCCAATCGAGCCAGTCCGGTGTCGACATGGATACCCGCTGGTAGTGCCCGATTACGCTGTCGGCAATGCCGAAGCCATGCATCCAATTGTTCCCTGCTGTTGAGGATTGGCAATAGATCATGCTGCTCGGCTGCCAGCTCCATACCTGGCATAGCGCCGTGGAGGATGTAGATCTTCGAAGATGATGGTAGCACATCGCGCAGGGCGATCCCCTCCTCCACATCGGCTACGAAAAAGTCCCTACAGCCAAGTTGAGCAAGGAAGGGCGCTATATGCTTCGCGCCGAGGCCATAGGCGTCCGCTTTGACAACCGCGCCGCATGCGCTATGCGGGGCAAGCGCCTGAACTCTCCGATAGTTCGATTGGATCGCGCCGAGATCCACAATCATGGTGGATCTCGACATATTGAAATAACCGTTGTCTGCTTCTTGGATAGAAAGCTTCGCTTCGGTATGAATCGATTCAGGCATATGCCCTTCCTCGTGTCCCGGCGCTGACATCGCGACTACGGAGAATACAAGGATCGTATTGCTTCTTCCGCACAGGCGGGCCCAAACCGAAACCCGTTACCTGCGCCGCCACCAATGACCTGAAGCCCGGCGATGGTTCGAGCTGGACGCGCGAACGGGACGGCATCGTCCGAATAGCAGTCGCAGAACACCCGTACTGACGCAATCGCCGGCACGTCCACGGAGAACCATTTCGCCAATATTGCTGTTGCGCGCGCCAAATCGTCTGAACTGACATGCAACGCGTCGCTGTCGGGCCTGACATCCCATTCCTGCGAGGTAAAGCTGAACAACCAATAGCCGTCCGCGATCATGGGAATGAGGAAAGCGTAGTCATCCAACAGGCCGATCATCGGACAGTTCGAGGAGGGACGCGCTGCGAGATGAAGGGCGACGACCTTTTTAACCCGCAACCGCGGTTCGTCTGCCAGGTGCTCGCGTAATGGTGATTCTGGAAGCCATGGACCAATTGCCAGGATAGCTCGCCGCGCCGAGATTTCGCTATCGTCCGAGGTCCGAAGAAGAAGATTACGTGGGCCCTGCCTTATCCTTTCAATGGACGTTTGCTCGAATATCGAAATACCGAGGGCCCTGAGCCGTTCGGCCAAATCCTGGACAATTAAATCGACCGGGCTATACGAGCCCCGATCGAGCGCTACAGCTATATCGTCGGCAATCTGAAAATTTGGCAGCGAGGAAAGCCTCTCGGTCAGCTCGACCGACGTTGAGGGGGTAGTGCCGCCCATGCCAGCCAGTCGCGCGAGTTCGTCCGGATTGCGGGTCAGCCAGAACACGTCACAGTCTCGGCCATTGTGCCAGCCACCACGGGGATAGATCCCACGCCAGAATTTCGAACCGCGATCAATGAGGCTCCTTTCCCCATCATTCCGACAAATGTTGATTTGGATTCCGGGAGCAAACCCGCTAGCACCTGCTCCAACGATATCTCGTTCGAAGATAACGATCCTTTGCTTCGGATCATTGCGCGCCGCGATGAAGGCGGCACTAAGACCCATGACGCCCGCGCCGATAACCGCCAGGTCATAAATCCCGCCGGTCATCGGGTTTCCCTCCAGGAGATAGACAGGGCGCTCAGAGCTTCGCAGCCGCTATTTTCCAGGTGATGAGTTCGATCAGGTCGCAGAAACACAAGGTCTCCTGCTTTCACAGCCAACTCACCATCATTGGTCACCACCCGACCGCTGCCGCCGGTAATGCGCCAGATCTCGCTGGACGGATGGGAATGCGGCGTCGACACCGCGAACGGATCAAGCCGGAATTCGATGAGTTCGACGGGACAACAAGTCGTCTGTTGATTGCCTATGCCTTTGACCTCCTGCAGCACGACGCCGGGGCTATAAGCGGTGATGTCGCCTAACGTAATCAGCTCTGCATCTTTCATAGTATACCCCGATTAAGGAAAGGCTGGTTCAAGGCTGCTGGCAACTGTTCCACTTGACGGCGCCAGTTTCCTCGCCGCATTCGTAGGCTACGCGGCCGATGATCGAATTGAGGATTATTGAAGCGCGCCAGGGTACCAAGCTGAGGTTGGTATCAGCGATACCATGTTGAAGGCGCGCGCCGTTCTGCACATACAAACGGCATGTCTCGGGACCATCGAAACGAGCCGAAAAGTCCTTCTTGACGACGATTTCCCGAGAGCCACCGGGGGCACTCGCGACCGTCAGTCGGCCCGCGATCGGATCTAGGAACGAAGGGATCTCGGTCCGATAACCCGTGGCTAAGATGATAATGTCGGCGGCATGTTCAGAACAAATGCCTGTCGTCTGCTGACGCAAACCCACGCGAAAGGGGGACGCGCCTTGCAACTCGTCGGCTGTGGTGTCGACGCATATTTCGACCTGAGCGGGGTATGTTCCTCGGCGAAGCTCTCGATCGTAGAGGGCGTCGTAGATGGCGCGGAGCGTCACGCAGTTCACCCCGTCGCTGGCCAATGCTTGCCGCGCCAGAATTCTTTTGCGCGCCGATTCGCTCTGCTCGAAGAACCACCCACCATACCGCGGAAAGAACCATTCGTTCACGAACGGGCTATTTTCGAGCGCAAAGATATTCGCGCGGCGCGTCACCCAGGTCAGGGCTCTGAGCGCGCCGCAACCACCACGCAGGAGATGAAGGAATACCTCCGCCCCGCTCTGGCCGCCACCCACCACCATAACACGCTTGCTCGACAGCTCGCGCCGTCGCAGCAGAAGGGCACTCCCGTGGAACACCTCGTCTGGCGGTGCATTCCTGCTCCAATCAGGAATAGATGGAACGCGACCCACACCTACCACAGCTGTACAGGTTTGGTATTTGCGGTGAGTGGTTATGACGTCAAAGGAGCTGCCTCGCAGCTCGAGTGCGACGACACGTTCGCCAAACCGAACGTTCGCCAGCTTTTTTGCTGCCCATCGCAAATAGTCTTCAAATTCAGCACGGCTGACGTGGTCAAGTCCACGGACGATGGCTTGATAAAGCCGTCCTTGATCATGCAAGTAGGCGATGAAGCTGTAGGCACTGGTTGGATCCGCCGGCGTAACAAGGTCCTTTAGCGGGCTGGTTTGCATAAGGGCACCTCCTAGAAGCAGTCCGGGATGCCACTCAACCGAGTCCGATCTTTCCAGGATGTGCACAGAAATTTCCGAAACCGGAACCGCGAGCGCCGCCAGACTTAGATTTGCAGGCCCAGCACCGATCGCGACTACGTCGCGGCCAACGCCGTCCTTGATCATCCCATGATCCCTGAGGGGCGCCACTCAATGCCTCCCGCCGCTCACGAATACTTGAATTGTAAGAAGAGCGCCATTGGCGCCGACCAGCAACATCATGCTCATCAATAGATAATCGAAACTGCCGACCCCTATGATTTGCCCAGCGATGTACGGAAATCCAAATAGGCCAATGAAGTAGGAGAGAGTGAACACCTGAGACGCAACGGCCAACGATGACCCATCAATAGCGGCAATGTGAACGACCATGCTGTTCAAAGTCGAATAGCTGAGACCGTATCCGAGCGCAAACATCATCGTCCCGAGAATGTAGATTGCTGGACTACCTACGTTCATCAACAGGACGAATAGCCCCGCAATAGTGCAAAGGATCAGAAATGCAGCTACGCGTTCAAGCCGCCAGAGCCCAATGATCGGTGCCACCGCAAAACGCGAGAAGACCGCTGTCAGCGTGAAGACCAGAAAGAACGTATCCGCAGACTGTGCTCGCGATGTCGCGTAGAGCGTTTGGAACGTGGACAGACCGGCGAAAACGCAGGCTGCGATGCCGATCATGATGACTGGATAGCGCGTGTTCGCCTTGAAGGTTCGCACCAGACTTCCAAAGGTCAGCCGCACAGCCGGCATTTCGATCTGTGGAGCTTGCGCCAGGACCCTGCCTGCGGACTCCAAGAGCGCCGCGCCCGCAAGACAGGCAGCTGCAAATAGGCAGTAAACTGCAATGTAGGATCCAGCGGCTTCCGCGAGCGCACGTGCGAGGGGCGCCGCAAGCCCGATGCCAAGCATTTGAGATGCGGAAAGCAACGTAAGATACTTGATACGAGCCTCAGCTCGCACGTGGCAGAAGATTTGAAGCGGCGCTAGTATATAAAAGACCGACCATCCAATGCCCAGCAGAAGTCCACCGATGTAAGCTATCAGCGTCGCAAGCGATGCTGATGCGAAACATACCATGGCCAGGGCCATGATCGCTGCAGCGAGTGTGATCGTTCGCATCACGCCGAGCACGTCGGCAATCCGGCCGGCCAAGAGCGAGCACAATATTGTTGCGATCGTACCGATCGAAACAACGGCTCCGGCGGTCGTGTCGTTTTGTCGAACGGCGGTTAACGCGTCCACAAGAAAGAAACTCGAGCCGTAGCAAGCGGCCAAGCTGATACTGCCAAACATGAAGGGGATTGAGACCTGCAACGCGATTGCATTGGGCAAGTCCTCAGCAGGAACGATATGCTTGGCCGGTGTCATGCTGCGCTCTTTCCGGGCAGGCACCAATCAATGTCTTTAGCCGCTAACCTGCGCCCATCGATCTTCGGTACTGATCCGTTTCGCGCAGATGATGGCCTTGACGCGCATCCGGCAAGCGGATGTCCGCTATGCCCCAGCCAGCGCCATAACGCTTCGGTGATCTTCGGCATCAGCGGCCACCCCAGTACGCTAAAGCCCATCAGCCAAGTGTAAGCGGTCTCATGGCTCGTCGCCGCATTCACACAGTCGCCCCATTCGATGACTGGCTTTGACGCTTGTGATACCAGCAGATGATCCAGCGAAAGTGCCGCGCACTGCTTCTCGTAGAGCCTGTCGAGCGCGGTCATCATCGCGCCATCTACGTAGCAGCAGGTTGGAGCCGGTGCTGCGTTTACGATGCCTGTGCAGCGGTCGATAGCTGCAGACATCTGATCGAAAAGTACGTTGTAACGATCGACCAGCTGCTCTGATATCAAATCGGCCTCGGCCTCCTCCGGACAAATTTCCGACAGGTACACTCTAAGAACATCGATTGATACATTTGGAGTTCGAGCGATCTCGCCCGCCCAGATCACGTGACCTCGGCTGGTGGAGAACTTCGATCCGTTCAATCGCAAAAAGTAGTTGAAGAAGATACGATCGAACGGCCGAAACGAGTCCTGGCCCAGCGCGCACCCTGTAGTACCCACGAGCATCGGAATTGTGTTATCGACACCGGTAGCACTAATGAGGAACGCATCGGAGTCGAGAACAAAAGGACTAGGCCTGCCGCTGCTTTCTGTGTCTCTCTGGCCGCAATAGAGAGAATGAGCGTAGAGTAGCGAGGAGTAGCTGAACAATATTTGCCGGGTCTTGAAATGCGGCGAACTCCAACCCAACCCGTGCAACCCCGGCACGGTCAGCCGCATCTGCTGTCCTTTGCGCGCGACATACCGCTTCGCTATGTCCCGAAAACTTGGCTCTATAGCCGTGTCGTCCCACGCCCGTAGAAGCCGGTCTTTTTCCGAAATTGAAAGGAAGGCGGAAATGTCATCCGCCCATTGCACGATCCGCCCTCGCCTTGATATCGGATCCCGCGCCTCTTCGGGCTCGAAATGATATCCACATTGCTCGCAGAAGAAGCTGCCGGCAGAAGCCGCACAAACCGGACAGGTCGCACCAAACCAGCCCCCAATGCAAAAACGTTGTTCTGGCCGCGTGACAGCTGAGGGCGTATCGTCAATTGGTAAACGCATTGTGCGGAATTGCAGACTTCCGGCTGCAAACAATGCCCCCATGAGCGCGCCACTCACATTCGAGAAGCGCTGCAGATTTCGGCCATGCGCAGGATCATCGAAATGGTCGAAAACAATGCCTAGCGAGGCGAGATCCTCAACGATCTTGACGTGGAAGCCATGCGCGAGTTCCGATGGATCAGTGTTCTCGCGAGCCGCCCGGACCAAAACATGATTCTCGAAGCCGTCGGTGGTCAGCCCAGAGCGAACTCGATGCCCCGCCCTCTTCAGGTGCCTCTGCACGACATCCATCCGAAGATAAGGCCCAGCGGCGTGCCCCAGATGTGCCCTGCCATTGGCAGTCAAATTCACTGGGGAGACATACACATCGATCGGATGCGTGTTTGCTGCATTTATCCGCGCGATAGTTGGGCTTTTCTTCATGTCGGCACAAATGACTTCCGTGGATACATCGCCGCCAGCATGCCAGGTGCGCTGACATCTCTCCGGCAATGGCGATCGCGATAGCTCGACGCAGATACGGATACAGGCCGATTGGTTGCTTCAAGGCGGATTCTACAATCAGTCAAAGGTGACTTGCCGCATCCGGTCTGAGCTCTTCGATAGGACGACTTCGCCGCCTCCATTGTTCGCGCGGCTTCGGCTTCCGACATAGTTGAACTCCCCCCCGGCTCGACTCGATGAGCCAACGACATGCCCGCAAGCGGCCGCTGACCAAGCCGTAAACAAGCAAGCAGCGGGCCAACTGCGACTGCTGATTTTTCTCCTTGTCTGAACCTGCGTACCGTCAACTTTCGAACATTGGTCGCGAAGCCGACGACCGGCTCACTAGAGCGAAGTGAGAGTTTGTTTGCCGTACTGACCGAGGCGCGTGGGAGCTGTTCCCAGATAGCTTCAGGTATGCGGGGCCGCCTCCTCTTCGTTATGACCCCAGCCAACGTCGGCCGCGAATGCTCCAAGCTGATTCAGCTGATCAGCAACGAAAACTGGATGCTCGGCTAGGACGCTTGAACAAGGAGACCAAGGGGGCGCTTTCGAAATCCCATTGTCGTGGAACGAGATCACAGATCTGGCGCTCGGAACGCTTCATCTGGTTTGGCCACCGGGAGGACGGCCCCCCGCTCAATGGCAGTTTGCCTGTCGGTGGAGTAGGCGCCAACTCATTCGAGACAGCAGCGATTGCAAAAGCGCCTTCTTGACGTCCTCGCAGTTGGCATTTGCCAACGGAGCTGGCGTTCGCTCAAGAACAAACTTCAATTCCGGATGCGCGATGTATCCATTGTGCCAAGTGCGGGTCGAATTCGGTGAGCTTGAAGGCTTCACCAGATTAGATGACGTTCATGCCATATTGCGGCGGGTCGGCAGGGGTAAAGAATAAGCCTTGCACCAGCAGGCCGAGCGTCGGGCCAAACGCCGCAGGTCCCACACCGAACAATAGGAACAGCGTCGGGCCAGAATGAAGTGCACCTCAGACACTCCAACCGGAGTGCGGAGGCCAATGAGATCCGCCCGCTGGTCGAGACGAATTTGGCGGCATCTCTGCGCAGCCATCGATCCCAGAGGAACGCCTGCGGCCGCAGGAGCCGACGCCGGCCGCGCCGCGGACCGTGACGCTGGCCGATCCCCGCGTCGAGCAGTCAGCCTTGCACCGCTATTATCTCGTGCCCTCCGCTCGCACCGCGGCCGCCGGCGAGAGTCCAGTGCTTGAAGTGCTCGAGCAATTGATTGGAGGTGGCGTCAACTCATATCTCTATCGCGCGCTGGTAATCGACAAGCAGCTTACGATCGGTGCCACGGCGAGCTACCAGCCTACCGCGCTCGATTCCTCGCGGTTCGTGATTTCTGCCATACCAAACCCCTGCGTGAAGTTCGGCCAGATTGAGCGCGCCATCGACGAGGTGATCGCCAACATTGCGCACAATCCCGCGCGCATCGAGGATATCGAGCGGGTCAAGACGCGGCTGATCGCGCGAGCAATCTACGCTCAGGACAATCAGGAAGCGCTCGCGAACCGGTATGGCCGCGGGCTCAGCACGGGCCTGTGCATCGACGATATTCGAGGCTGGTCGGACGGCATCCGCGCCGTCGGTGCCCAGCAGGTGCGCGAGGCCGCGCGGAAATGGCTCGACAAAAGACGCTCGGTGACCGGCTATCTCATCAAAGAGCCAACGCCAAACCACGAGGAGAAGCGATAGTGACCTGTTTTTGCACACGGCGGGGGGTCCTCCTCGGCGGCGCGTCGCTCTCAATCGCGATGCTCGCCTCGCTAAATTCGCTTGCCACCACCAGGACGCTTGCCGCGACCAAGATCAAGCGCCTGGTCTCGTCTTGTGGTATCGAAGCCTGGTTCTTGCAAGACCCCACTGTCCCGTTGATTGCGATGGAATATGCCTTCGGCGGTGGCGCGACCCAGGACCCAAGCGGCAAGCCCGGCGTCGGCAACATGGTTGCTGGCTTGCTCGATGAAGGCTCCGGCGATCTCGGCTTTAAGACCTTTCATGAACGGCTCGACCGTCGAGCCATTAAGCTGAGCTTGGAGCGACCCACGATCACTTCCGCGGTGCCCTGCGCACGCTCGAGGACCACAGGGACGAGGCCTTCGACCTTTTACGGATGGCGCTAACCTCGCCCCGTTTCGACGCGGCCGACGTCGAGCGGATCCGTGCCGGCGTGCTCTGTCGCCTTCGGCATCAATCGACCGATCCTTCATCGCTCGCCAATCGCAAGTTACTCGAAGTCGCCTTTGGCGATCATCCTTATGCTCGCCCGGCTGCAGGCTCGATCGAAAGCGTGTCGAAGATCGAGGTCCCGGATCTCAAGCGCGATGTCCGACACGTGATGGCAAAAGACACGCTCAAGATCGCGGTGGTCGGCAATGTCGATCCAGAGGTTCTCTGTATACTACTCGACAAGACCTTTGGAGGCCTTCCCGCCAGGGCGGAGTTGGCGTCGGTCCCCGACGTGGTCGCGGCAAGACCACCGCAGCGCGTCAATATTCCGTTCGATGTGCCACAGACAGTTGTGAGTTTCGGCGGTCCAGCGGTCCGCCGCAGCGAGCCCGATTTCATGGCCGCCTATATTGTCAACCACATCCTCGGCGATGCCGGTCTGACGTCGCGGTTGTTCCGCGAAGTCCGAGAGAAGCGCGGGCTGGCCTATTTCGTCCGTGAGCACCTAGTCTGGATGGATCGTTCGGCCATGTTTGTCGGCAATAGCGGGACCAGCGCCGATCGCGCCCGTGAGACTGTCGAAGAAATCGAGAAGCAAGTCCGCCACATCGCCGAGCAAGGCCCGACCCAGCAGGAACTCGACAATGCAAAGTCCTACCTGAAGGGCTCGCAGATGCTGGCCCTCAACACATCATCAAAGCTGGCGCAAACGCTGTTGCAGTATCAGCTTGACAAGCTGCCGATCGACTATTTCGAAAAGCATGAAGCAGTCGTCGATGCGGTCACGTTGGAGGATGCCAAGAGAGTCGCGCAGCGGCTGTGGGGCTAAGGTCTTCTCACCATTCTCGTCGGCCGCTCCCCAGGGGACGCAGCCCAGTTAACCACCATGCCATCAGCGACCACGTCATCGCCAGGTGCCGAGCTAGACTAGACACCACAACCACAATACCGAGGAAACCAAATTAGCCTTTAGCAAACCTAAGCCGCTTAGCCCGTCTTATTCGTCAGAGGGCGCCTGAGAGGCTGGCGAGCGTGGTGTAAAGCGCTGATGCGGCGTAGGATTCGGTTGCAAAGCCAACCCCATCACACTCAGCCGCGAACACCACGCCCGCCATGACCGACGATACGATTCTGCCCTTCTCGTTTCCAGCCGTTCACGCCAGGAAAGTCACAGCTGCCTTCGATGGCGGTCGGCTGACCTCGAACGGGGGCGTGATGCTTCTGGCGATGGCCGAGCGGCGTCTCGGCTTGGCCGACAATTTGGCCCGGGTGTTCCCGGATCGGCGCGATCCGACGCGGGTCGTGCACAGCCTTGTCGATATGTTCCGCGCGCGCATGTTCGCGATCTGCTGCGGCTACGAGGACGCCGACGACCTCCGATCATCTGCGGTCCGATCCCGCATTCAAGCTGGCCTGCGGACGGCTGCCGGACACGGGTCGCGATCTGTGTTCCCAACCGACGCTGTCGCGGCTGGAGAATGCTCCGCGCCTGCGCGACGTGATCCGACTGACCTACACTGTCATTCGGCCTGCAATATTGACCCCCTAAGCCGGGGGATCGGCGTCCAAAATTGACCCCCTACAGATTGATCTGTTGCGCTGCCTGCTTTGGAACGAAGCAGGTGGTGGGGGATGCTGATCGTGGAGACAATTGCCCGGATCCGGCGCGAGCACTTCATCAAGGGCAAGACGATCAAGGAGATCGCCCGTGACCTGAAGGTGTCGCGGAACACGGTCCGGAAGGTGCTGAGGTCGGGAGAGACCTCCTTCGAGTACGAGCGGCAGGTGCAGCCGCGGCCAAAGCTGGGACGATGGGCAGTAGAGCTTGACGGATTGCTGGCGGCGAACGCGGCCAAATCGGCTCGTGAACAGCTGACGTTGATCCGGATCTTCGAAGAGCTGCGCGGCCGCGGCTACGACGGCGGTTACGATGCCGTGCGGCGTTACGCCAGGCGGTGGAGCAAAGAACGCGGGCAATCGACCGCGGCGGCTTATGTCCCGCTGAGCTTTGCCCCAGGCGAAGCCTACCAGTTCGACTGGAGCCACGAGGTGGTCTTGCTGAGCGGGACCACGGTGATGGTGAAGGCCGCCCATGTCCGGCTCTGTCACAGCCGCATGCTGTTCGTGCGGGCCTATCCGCGGGAGACGCAGGAGATGGTGTTCGACGCCCACGACCGGGCGTTCGCTCTGTTCAAAGGCACCTGCACCCGCGGCATCTACGACAACATGAAGACCGCCGTAGAGACGATCTTCGTCGGTAAAGGGCGTCTCTACAATCGCCGCTTCCTGCAGATGTGCAGCCACTATCTGGTCGATCCGGTCGCCTGCACGCCGGCGTCGGGCTGGGAGAAGGGGCAGGTCGAGAACCAGGTCGGGCTGGTCCGGGAGCGCTTCTTCACGCCGCGGCTGCGGTTCAAAAACCTCGACGAGTTAAACGCCTGGCTGCTCGACAAATGCATCGCCTACGCCAAGGCTCATCGCCACCCGGAGCTGGTCGATCAGACGATCTGGGAAGTGTTCGAAGCCGAGCGTCCCAAGCTCGTTCCCTATGCCGGCCGCTTCGACGGCTTCCATGCGGTGACGGCATCGGTCTCGAAGACCTGCCTGGTGCGCTTCGACAACAACAAGTACTCGGTCGCAGCCAGCGCAGTCGGACGGCCGGTCGAAGTCCAGGCTTATGCCGACCGCATCGTGATCCGTCAGGATGGACGCATCGTTGCCGAGCACCCGCGATCCTTTGGCCGCGGCGAGACGACCTATGATCCCTGGCACTATGTGCCGGTGCTGGCTCGCAAACCCGGTGCCTTGCGCAACGGCGCTCCCTTCAAAGACTGGGTGCTGCCGGCCGCGATCGAGCGGATCCGGCGCAAGCTTGCCAGCACCGACGATGGCAATCGGCAGATGGTCGACATCCTCACCGCGGTGCTGACTGACGGTCTGTCCGCGGTGGAAGCGGCCTGTGCCGAAGCGCTCGGTCATGGCGTCCATTCCGCCGATGTCGTGCTCAACATCCTGGCCCGTCAACGTGAACCCGCCCCACCGGCCAACATCATGACGCCGGCCGCACTGACGCTCCGTCATGCACCGATCGCCGATTGTGCCCGCTACGACAACCTCCGGAGGACCATCTGATGGAACGAACCCAAATCTTCGACCTCATGGGCGAGCTCAAGCTCTACGGCATGAAGGCTGCCTTCGACGAGATCATGGCAACTGCCGTCAAGCGCCAGCACGAACCTCAGCGCATTGTCGGCGACCTGCTTAACGCCGAGATCAACGAGAAGCAGGCCCGCTCGATCAAATACCAGCTGACCATTGCCAAGCTGCCGCTTGCCAAGGACATCGCCGACTTCCAGTTCGACGGCACGCCGATCAATCAGACTCTCGTCAATGATCTCGCCAGCGGCGGCTTCATCGCCCAGCAACGCAATGTCGTGCTGGTTGGCGGCACCGGCACAGGCAAGACCCACCTGGCCATTGCCATCGCCAGAAGCTGCATCCGATCCGGTGCCCGCGGCCGCTTCTTCAACGTAGTCGACCTCGTCAATCGCCTCGAGACCGAGACCCGCAACGGACGGCAAGGACGGCTCGCCGAGCATCTGACCCGGATGGACTTCATCGTGCTGGATGAACTCGGCTATTTGCCCTTCGCCCAGTCCGGTGGCCAGCTCCTCTTCCACCTCGTCAGCCGGCTCTATGAGCGCGCCTCCGTCATCGTGACGACCAATCTCGCCTTCGGCGAATGGCCGAGCGTGTTCGGCGACGCCAAAATGACCACAGCGCTGCTCGACCGATTGACCCATCACTGCGACATTGTCGAGACCGGCAACGATAGCTGGCGGTTCAAGAGCCGAGACGACGATCACGCCACCCGCGCTCGTCTCGCCTCCGCTATCCCGGCCAGCTCCGACGAGACGAGCGCTACCAGCAAAGCCCGCCGCACGAAGGGGTCAAAATTGGACGCCGATGAGGGGTCAAATTTGCAGGCCGATTGACAGCTGAAGACCCTGAAGGGCCTCACGCCCTACGAATACATCTGCAAAGCCTGGACAAAAGAGAACGAACGATTCACCCTCAATCCGCTCCAGCAAATGCCGGGACTAAACAGCTAATGCGGCCGCTCACCGCGCGATATCGTTTGCGAATAGATCATGATGCGCTTGCCCCGCGAAGGCGGGTGGTCAGGCTGACTACGAAAGATGCGCGATGACCGACTTGCGGACCTGATAATCACTCCGACGGCGCGAACTATCGCCAAGAAGTCGTCGAAGCTCCCCCTGAGGCCAGCCGCGTGAGACATCCTCTCCACTGCCGCCTCTCGCTTGGCGGCAGTGATCCCGGGTTGGCCTCCCGTCCGTCGCACACAGAAGAACACTTGCGACGTGAGCTGGTTGCATGGCCTTCCGGCGACGCCGAACTATGTTTCTGCACCCGCTCTGCCTCGTCCCCTAAACCATCATGCCGTCGCGCGAATCTTAGCAAATAACATTGCCGCTTCGGATGGTCCTAGCCCAACAATACCTACAAAGCTCGGCGGCGGCCTTGGGATGTGCCGATCAGTGGGTCTCCAGAGGTGAAGGCAGTACCGGCTGTTATTGACATACTGCGAATGCGGCGGATGCAATTGCATGACGCATTCCTCCTCATCCCAGAACAAGTCTTTGACAAAGCACATCTCTTGCCAGTTCGGACAACGCCGCGGCGTCGAAACGGCGACCTGCTCCCAGCCCGGACGGACGAAGCCACTGATTTTCAGTTCACTCCCGCAAGGGCCCTGCACCAAGAACAGCCCACCGGGGCCTGATCCTGGTACGCTGGCGAACTTGCCGGATCGTACGCGGCCGGCTTCCAGCTTCTCTATGATCTGCGCTCGCACGCACCCTCCTTTGCTTTACGGATCGCTTTGAAGTCGACGTAGATGACGTTGTTTGGCAACTCATGAGCCGGCGCAAGCTCCGTCAGCAGCGTAGCGTTCGAGCACCACTCTCCAGCGAACCATCTGCTGAGAAAGCCGCAGATGTCCATCATCACTTGTTCTCCCATTACTTAGTTCTCGGAAGCTCACATCCTCTTCAAGCACCCGACGAACGCCTTTACTGCACTCCCCGATTGCATGAAGGCCGGCGATGCACGAAGTGCTCGATCCGATTCACCCGCGGAATTGACCTCCACACTCACGAACACCCGATGGGGTAACCAGCCCCGCCAGACAACTCGGTCACGAAGCGCGCTTTTGGCGACACATCTTACTTACCCATGCCCGCGGGCGCTGATCAGCCGGCGCCGGACAGAGTGCGCTTCAGCAAGGTAAGATCCGCGCTCGATCTCCCGCACTTGCAAAACGAGTGTTCATTAGCCTTTCCGTTCAGGTCTCGAGGATGCATCTCGGCAATATGAAATCCGTCAATCGACGCGTATCACTTCATCCCTCCCGTTCTGATGTCGCATCCGATATCCGTTTGTGCACTCGATTATGGCTCGCCGAAACGACGTCACGCCGCACGGACTGACGCGACGCAAGAGCAATATCGGCTTTGGCCCGATGCGGCCTTGTGACGTGGCCGCACTTGAATCATTCGCAGCTCTCGCCGCTAGCGGAGCCTGAAACAATGCCAATACGTCATCTATGTGACCATGAAGAGCTTGTCGGACTAAAAATTCGAACGGGCGCGTCTGGCTCGTGAATGCTTGGCACAATGTGTTTCGGATCGAGTTGATAGCATCCTACGGCTCCTCGCGAGGATGATCAGACATGACGAGTTAGTCCTTTGGACAGACCATCACTGCGACCATCCGCGGATCTTCAGGCGCGTCGATACAATGCAACAGCTGGCGCATCGTTGCGGGTATGACGTCAGCAAACATTCACGCTTGCCTCCCATTGCTGGTGTCGGCTTTCAGACATCGATGTCGCAGCTCCGACAATCGTCGATTGGTCCACAGCGCCGCACTCTAGAGGCACGCATCTAACCCTTGTCGAGCGGTGCGGGCACTTCTCGGTTACTGGCATGCTGATTGCTGTAGTGTCGAAACAGGAAGGACACGCTATCCCGACATCAATTTGCAATGGACTCGTTGTTTGTTTTTGCTTTATGCATTGCCAAAGCACGTTTCGAACTTGCACGGTATCCCCTGATCGATGATACGCGACCAAATCGACAGGCCGCATACCTCACGCGCAACAAGCCGAATTCTGACACTCCGAGCTTTGGAAGACGAACTGATGGATAACACGAGGCGTCCGGACGCTAACCTTTTTCCCTGGACCAGTGGAGCATGCGAGGAATGACGCACTGGCGCGCACCAAAGCAGTCCATGATGAAGCATTACGCTGCTGACCGCCGCTCTTGGCAGACGCAGAGGAGATGGAACCTGTTGCCGCTGGCCGGGCTTCTCCTTCATGCGCTGCTTTGGGCCAGTATATGTTGGATCATCGCAGCGTCCTTATGAGCGAAACGATGAACCAGAGGAGATCTCAGTGGATGGGTGCTGGTATAGGAGGGCCTTTCGATGCCCTCGTGTACCGCGGCCGCGGTCTTGCAATTGTTGAGTGGCTAGATATGAAAACCTCCGAGGTCAGACAGGCAGGTGCAGAAGTGTTGGATATCGCGGATTATCGGACTTATATGCCTGCAAGCTTGACTTGACCTGACGGCAGCTATTGTCCCATCCGGTATTCGGTACTACGCCCGACAAGTGCTTTACGGTTCTCGCGCAAGAACAGGACTAAGATCGGCGCGCCGGCTCGATAGTAGGCGGATTAGCTTTCGAGAAGCTGACGAAAAGAATACGCCTGCGCCTATACAATCCCCTGTAGGTCGTTAAAGCGGCTCGCTGCGCTGAGGCGGCACGCTGACTGGGATTCGATTGGAACGATTTGTGCGAGAGAGGACCGTCTGGAGATTCTCGGCACGGCAGCCTCTGCAATGAATCGCCCGCCCGAATACCGAGCGAGATTGTTGCTCACCGTTGGCATTCGTGGCGATCTGCCGATGGAGGTTCCATCGACACGCGAGACGCTACGACTCTTGGCCGGGCCAAGTGCCCCGCTCGTTCTTGTGCGTCTGCCACTCTAGGGCGCGCCGAGCGAGCTTGTCGTATTCCTTGGCTATCTTGAGAAGCCTATCTCTGGCTTTGCCGTACGCCAGCGTTTCCGCTTTCTCTCGCGTTGCTTCCGCACGGCCGCGCCAAAGGTCGGGATCGTAGAGTTTACTCTTCGGATTCATAGCGATGAACATGCAATTTGCAGATCAAACAAATGTGACAGTGGCGCTCCGTACAATTACCTAGCAGTGACGCTTGTGGCCCGGGGTTACCAGCGAGTAGACACCAACGGTGCGCGCAAACTCACACTTGCCCTGAGCGTGGCCATAGAGACGCCGCGGTTTACAAACACTCAGCGCGAGGTTTCGCCGGAGCACACTCGTCCTGCTGACGGACCCTGTAGATCCCAAGACGTATTCAGACGACAGGGCTTGAATCGCACGTAGCGTCAGATTGCACGATCCTGGACAAGTGGGGACTACTTCGAACAATCCAGGCGTTTCCCGCCAAATCCCAAGAACTGCGAATGTTTCAAACACCCAAGCTCAACCCGCGAGATTCAAAGCACACTTGTCTGCCCTTATTGGTGGCTGGTCCAATGAGAGGTATAAACAATTGCGCTCTTCGAGACCGGCCCCTTTCGATCGTGGCATGCGCAGGGGAACGGACGCCCGGTACTGACGCCAACTCGATTGCCCCCGCTCTTGCGTCAAATGAAGTGGCACGCACGTTGCGGGACCGCGCCGAGCGTGACAGGGGCACGCGCGATGACAGCTTTGCCTGCGCAGTCGAGTGCATCGTTTGTCAATGGATTGAGCAGCCCTGCCTTGGGCGCTCCTCGCCGCCTTTCCTGGCCCGCGGTCACAAGTCCTGTTCGATCCTGCGTCGGGACGACGATGGCCTCCTCCGTCGGTTGACTCGTCATTAGGCTGCGGCCGCACTTTAGACTCATGCAAAAGCCTCCCAATGCCTCACGAGATCGGGGCGTGACCGCGGCCACCGCACGATCACCGAAAGCTTAACCGTGATCAAATTGTTCGGTCAGTGCAGCTGCGAGTGCAGCCCGGCGCTCGGCGCCGGCAACGACAGATGCTGACAAGTCGCTGCGAAAATACCGACTCCCGGCCCGGATGGTTTCGCAAGAGAAAAGAACGGTCTCGCAGGCGCTTACCTAACAATCCGGCATGTCTTCGGTCGGAAGGCCTGAAGAACATGCCGCAAACCAACCGACGCGAAGAAACACCATGATTCAAAACCAGCGGCTTCGTTTGGCTTCGCCCCTGAAGGCTGCCATCACCCTTGCTTTTGCAATGACCGCCCTCATCCCAGAGCGAGTAGACGCGCGCGATCAAGCGCCGACCGTAGAGGAGAAAGAAGCCTGCATGGAGGACGTGTTCCGCCTGTGCAGCAGCCATATTCCGGATCGCGTCGCCATCATCGCTTGTCTCAGATCCAAGCAATCGAGGCTCAGTCTGAAATGTCGCTACATGATTTCCGCTGGCGACGCTGGCAAGAAGAGTAACGAACCGAAATGAGGGGATGGCGAACCAGGTGGCTGCGCCTTCGCCTCAGGCTCAGAGATTGCCGACCGTGACCAGCAGGCCGTCACGCGATGGCAGGACAACAGGCACGGGCGATCGAGAACGACGTCGATAACTTAGAACTGACAGACACGGTCGCCGATTACTTCTATCGGGCAGCTCAGCCTGGAGCGCTTGACCCTCACGTAGCGTCAGGTTGTAGCCTCACGAAGGAATCGCATTTAAGCGGCAGATACGCAAGCATCGAGGACGGTCTGCCGCGAGCGGGTGCTCGCACAACAATATCAATGCAATTGACGCCACGCCTCGTCGACGAAAAGTCCCCTATTGAACGAGGAGCCCGAGGATAGACAGGTAACGTGTAAAGTTCGATGGAAGCGCTTAGATCGATCATTGGCAAAGTTGCCAGCGGCACCACTCTGACATGTGAGGAAAGTGAGTTCGCCTTCGACAGCATGATGTCGGGTCAAGCGAGCCCTTCGCAGATCGGTGGCTTGTTGCTGGGAATGCGGGTCCGCGGCGAGACCGTCGAAGAGGTCACCGGCGCGGCCTCCGCGATCCGCAATAGAATGCCACGGGTCGATGCGCCATGCGAACCCATCGGCATTGCTAGCACGAGCGATACCCCGTTTTGCTCAGTCAACGTGGAGACGTGCGCCTCCTTTATCGTCGCCGGGGCCGGCGTTCCTGTCGCCAAGCACACCGACTGCGCAGCGTCATCAAGCTCGAGCGCCGCGAAAATTTTGGCGCACCTAGGCGTGAAGACCGATCTCACGCCTGAAGCCGTTGCTCGTTGTCTACAGGAAGCCGGCATCGGCTTTCTGTTTGCGTCGGCCCAGTATCCGGCCATGCAGCGTATTCGCCAGATCCGGACTGCACTTGGGACTCGCACGATTTTTAATCTAATCACGCTTCTGTCCAACCCCGTGGGGGTTAAGCGGCAGATGGTCGGAGTGTTCTCTCGTGAATGGGTGCAGCCACTGGCCCTAGTGTTGAAGAACCTTGGCGCCGAATCGGTGTGGGTGGTGCACGGCTCGGACGGGCTCGATAAGATAACCCTTGCCGGCCCGACCTTTGTTGCCGCGCTCGAGGCGGGTGCAGTCCGCACCTTCGAGGTGACGCCAGAAGATGCTGGGCTCCCCCGCCACACCGAGGCGCTGGAAAGCGGCGATGTGGATGGCAATGCCGTGGCGCTGCAAAGCGTGCTCGGTGGCGCAGCAAGTCGATATCGCGATGCCGCCCTTTTGAACGCGGCGGCGGCATTGATCGTGGCCGGCCGTGCCTCCACGCTCCAGGAAGGCGTCGCACTTGGCCAGGAAGCGCTTGATCGCGGCGCCGCAGCCACCCGACTGGAGCGCCTGATCGCGGCTTCCAACTAATGACAACTGAGTTGAGCCCTGTTCAGTTGTGGCCGCCAAGGCCAACGTTCACAAGCGCGAATGCGCGCTGCTCCTGCGAGGCTTGCGAGCTTGCGCCGCTTGCCCATGCATCAACGCAGTTGGCATCGAATAGGTGGCGCAAGAGCCGGCCTTCGTCGTCGGCGAGAGCCTGTTGCGGCGCACCGTTGCCGAGGTTTCAGAGCCCGCTACGTGGTGCTAACGCTGCCGGCCAAAGGAGATGATCGATGACGTCCGCACAGAAAACGGAAGCACTCGGATCCATCGCAACGATAGAACACATCATTCGCAAGTTTAGGGAATTGATTGATACGGACAGCTCGATCCCCCCGGAGCTGCGGGGCGCGCTGCACGCAACACTCGATGAGCATCTTATCGATGCAAAAAAGCGTGTTCTCTTACGGGGACATTAAGCGCGCCAATGCCCTGCATAAGGAGAAACAATTTGCCCTGGCCGGCGCCCGCCAGTACCGCAATCGGCATGATCCTGTCCGCACGGCCAGTCGGCGACGTTCCAGCCATGCACCGATCGCGCCGACGGAATCCAGCAGCATGGCCGCCCCTTTCTGCCTAGCGGGGATAGGATTGAGCTCGACGAGATCGAGCAATTGCTCATTGGTCTACAGAGAAAGCCAAGCACATTATATACATCGAGATGGTCCAGCTTCAGGCCCGTTCTCACGCACGGCCGTCGGCCAAACCGTCGCGATTGCCTTAGGCTGACTGCCGCGTTCGGCCTGCCGGTGAGCCATGCCGAGATTGCCACTTTCGGCGGAACCACGGCGCTGGTGATCGAGCGCCTGGCGGTGGACGAAGGATGGCCGCTTGCTCCGGCTGCCGCAGGAGGACTGCTGTCAGGCGCTGTCTGCTTGCCGCTACGCAAGTATCCGGGCGCGGCGGCCGGCAGGGTGGAGCTTCTTGATCTGCCAAAAAGGCAGCGATGTCCCTTCCGAGGACCAGGCGATTCTGCTGAGGGCGCAGATTCTCTTTTGGCCGATCGGCGTAACGCATGCAGAAGAAGCTTGTGACGTCGGTAGGGACATACAACTCCTACAGGATTGCCGGCGTACAGGGGCGGCATTTCGTGCAGACCCGCGAAACGGCGGGCGTAGCGAAAAGGCTCGTTCGGGATTCTATTGAAGCTATGGCAACTACCGCCAAAGCTGCTCTCGACAAGATCGAAAGCAAGCTGCACACGGGATTTCTCGGATCGATTCATACGTCGGTAAAAGCTGCCCGTCATGCAGCGCCTGGGTTCATTGAGAGTGCAATACCGGACAACCACGGTTGCTGCCGCCGGCCGACTAGGTGAAGTCGATGCCGCCGATGCCTTGTCACCTGCGCATTGTGGATCACGCGTTCCATGACGCACCGGCTCCCTCGTTCGGAAGTGAGTTGCCGTCACGCATCGCCGGACATCTCCTCCACTGCTCGGTCTTTGCCAAATCGCTGCGAATTGACGAAGCCGGCACGCCCGACATCACCAACACGGCCGTCGACCGAACGCTGCTGCAAACAAGAGCTGTCAACAGACAAAAAGCGAACCCGCGCATTTTCGGGACATTTGCCTTCACAAAGCCCGATGTGCTGAACCGAGCAGCCGGGGAACAGCGAGGCCTCGGGCAAACCCTCCCGGCCGGAGCGGGAGGGTGCCTCCGCCTCTTCGATGCGCGCGGCCATACGCAGGAATGCGTGCGGCCCAGACACCAAAGCACGTGCAGCTACCTCGTGGAATGCATATTTCAGTGATGGTGAGCAGCGATTTCGCGCGATCATGAGCGGCGAATTCAGACGATCGTGAGCAGCCCGCTCCGGCCGAGGCGGTGATAGAGTCAGCGTTCTGGCTGCTCGTCAAGGGTGATGGTTCTGGCGTTGCGTTTTCGCATGCTTTCGCCGGCAAGCTGGAGGCGGTGAGCGTTATGGACGAGGCGATCGAGGACAGCGTCGGCGTAGGTTGGGTCTCCGATAACTTCGTGCCATGTGTCCACAGGGAGTTGGCTGGTTACGATGGTGGAGGCGCGGCCATGGCGGTCCTCAAGGACTTCCAGTAGATCGCGCCGTTCGGCAGCGGTGAGCACTGACAATCCCCAATCGTCCAAAATCAGAAGCTGGGCGCGGCCAAGGGTTTTGAGCAAGCGGGCATAACGTCCATCCCCCCGCGCGAGTGCCAACGCTTCGAACAATCTTGGGACGCGATGATAGAGAACCGAGCGATTGTCGCGGCAGGCCTTGTGGCCGAGGGCACAGGCTAACCAACTTTTGCCCAATCCGGTCGCTCCGGTTATGAGCAAATTCTCGTGGCGATCGATCCAGTCGCCGCTGACCAGCTTGGCGAAGACGGCCCGGTCGATACCCCGCGGCGTGCGCAAATCGACGTCCTCCAAGCAAGCATTCTGGCGGAGCGCGGCCAGCTTGAGGCGCGTAGTGAGCCGCCTGGTGTCGCGTTCCGCGGCTTCCCGGTCGACCAGCAGGCCGATGCGATCTTCGAACGGCAAGGCTTCGAGATCAGGTGATCGTCGCTGCTCCTCGAAGGCCTTGGCCATGCCGCTCAAGCCGAGCTCGATCAGGCGTTCGTGGGTGGGATGGGTGAGCATACAGGTCTCCTTGGCTTCAGTGGAAATAATCCCGGCCGCGGATGTTGCCGTGGCGCAGGGGTTGGGGTTCGGAGGGCTCGTCGAGAAAGGTGCGATCCAGGCCGTTCTGGAGGATGGAGCGGATCGAGGCGACGGATCGCGCCTTGATCAGAATGCCGCGCCGGCAGGCCGCGTCGACGCGCTCGGCGCTGTAGCTTTTGGCCAGCGACAGAATGCCGAGGCAGGTGCGAAAGCCTTGCTCGGGATGCGGCCGGGCCGCGATCACGGCCTGGAAGAAGGCGGCGGTCGACGGACCGATCCGCTCGCCGGCGGCGATCACTCCGGCGGGCGTCCATTGGCCGTAGCGCCGATGGGCGCTGGGCATGTGGTCGGCGGTGGTGGTGTGGCCCCGCCGGTTGGGCGCGCGGGCGTGGCTGGCGATCCTGCGGCCGTTGTGGAAGATCTCGACCGTCCTGTCGTCGATGCGGGCATCGACAAGCTCACGGATGAGCCGATATGGCGTGGAATACCAGTGTCCATCGATCTCGATATGATAGTCGGGGCCGACCCGGCATCGCTTCCAGCGCGCGAAAGCGTAAGCCTGATCCGGCAGCTTTGTGAGCTTGGGCTTGTCGAGTTCGGAGAACAGTTCGGCGCGGCTGGCGCCAAAGTCGCGCATCTGCCGGGCATTGAGTTCGACGACGAGTATTTTGATGGCTGCGTTCAGCTCCGCCAACGAAAAGAAGCGTTGGTTGCGCAGCCGCGCCAAAATCCATCTCTGGGCGACTTGCACCGCAACTTCGACCTTTGCCTTATCTTTTGGGCGCCGCGGCCGGGCTGCGAGAATGGCCGTGCCGTAATGGCTCGCCATCTCGGCATAGGTTCGGTTGAGGCCAGGATCGTGGCGGTCGGGATTGGTGACGGCGGCCTTGAGATTGTCGCAGACCACGAATGTCGGCGCGCCGCCGAGGAAGGCGAAAAGGTTGATGTGGACCCGGATCCAGTCGGCGAGCCCCTCGCTTGGGCAGGCCTCGGCGTAGGTATAGTTGGAGGCGCCCATCGCTGCGACGAACAGCTTCATCGACTGCACTTCCCCACTTGAGGGGGCGATGACGTCGATGGTGTCGCCGGCGAAATCCACGAAAACCTTCTCGCCGCCCAGATGGGTCTGCCGCATCGAAGGCCGGGCTCGCCCCTTCCAGGCCTCGTAGGTCGTGCAGAACCATGTGTAGCCGAATCCATCGGGATGGCTGGCGCGATACTCGTCCCACAGCAGCCGGCGGGTCACGTTGCGCCGGCGCAGCTCCTTGTCGACATAGCCCCAGTCGGGAACGGGCCGCTGTGGGCTCTGTGACGCAGGCCTCGGCGCAGGGAAAAGCAGCAGCTCCAGGTCTTCGTCGGTCATTCCGACCGGCAACGGCCAGTTCAGTCCGGCAGCCCCGGCTCGGCGCAGATAGCTGTGCACGGCTCCGTTGCTGATGCCCAGGGTGCGCGCGATGGCTCGCTCCGGCAAGCCTTGAACATGTTTTAAGCGGAGAACCTCTTTGATCCGGCGCATCGACAATCTCTGGGTGGGCATCGGCCTTCCTCGTTCACTGACGAGGCAGTTCCTAAGCCGGTTGAGTTGTCGGCCGAAGCGGGCTGAGCCGCTGAAAAGCTGCTCACGATCCCGCGAAATCCGTGCTCACGATCGTCTGAAATCTCTGCTCACGATCCCCTGAAATCCGTGCTCACGATCCCGCGAAACATGCATCGTGGAACGAGCAAAGATCGACAAGATTGTCTCTCAGGGTGTTGTAGAGCGCTGCGCTATCACGGCACGCGCGCGTGCGAGCCGGCACTCACGGCTTCTCCGGTCACCGGCAAGCACATCCTGCCGGAATAAGATCACGAGCAGCGCATCGAATACGTGCACTTGAAAGAGGAAGGCGGGCGGCCGGCTCCACAGGTGCATTCTGCGCTCCCGCCGAAGCCAAGCCGTGCCAGGGAGCGGCACGGCAACGTTCCTGGATTGATGTCGTGGTCAGGCATTTTGCGCAACAGAAGGCAGGTCAGCAATGCGAGGACGGCCCATACCAGGGCGCGCTCCTGAGCTCTACAATTGCGCCGACACCTACCAGCCCTGGTAGCTCAGTTACTGTCGATAGCGGCGTAGCATCATTGCCGCGGCAAGACCAGGCTTCAGAAGGCACAGGTGCCGCACAACAATTGCGCATCTTAAGATCTTCGCGCGAGATCATGATAGGATTACCGTGGATCTTATCCTGATCTTGTATGAGCGATGAGAGGCGCGTTCACAGGCGTCAGGCGATGTCCAGCAATCCGTTTGGAGCAACGACAATCCTCGAGGGTATCCGACGTTGGGTTGAGATCGAGTCTCCAACGGAGCGGCCGGATCAGGTCAACATGCTCGTCGACCTCGTCGCCGCAGGCTATGGCGACTTGCCGGCAACTGTGGAACGTGTCGCGGGACGCGACGGCCGAGGGGATCACCTGATCGCACGCTCGTCCTGGGGCCAGGAGGCACCGGGCGTCCTGGTGCTGAGCCATCTCGATACCGTACACCCGATGGGCTTCATCGAGCGCCTGCCGTTCCGGATCGACGGCGACAGCGCGTTCGGTCCCGGCATCTACGACATGAAGGGCGGCGCGTATCTTGCGTATGATGCCTTCCGGCGGATCTGCGCCGATGATGCGCGCCCGCCGCTCGGCATCACCCATCTCTACTCATCGGACGAGGAGATCGGCAGCCCGACCTCGCGGGCGCTGATCGAGGCCGAGGGCCGCAAGGCCAAATATGTGCTGGTGACCGAGCCCGCGCGCGACGGCGGCAAGATCGTCACCGGACGCAAGGGCGTCGCGCGCTTCGACTTGCATATCAAGGGCGCACCGGCGCATGCCGGCACGCGCCCCGAGCACGGCCGCAGCGCGATCCGGGAACTCGGCCATGTGATCCTGGCGCTGGAGGCGATGAACGATCTCAAGCGCGGCATCACCGTCAATGTCGGCGTCGTCCGCGGCGGCACCAAGCCGAACGTGATCGCCGAGGAGGCCTATGCGGAAGTCGATCTGCGCGTGCCGACCATCGCCGACGCCGACGAGCTGGTGCCGAAGATCCTCGGAATCACCGCGCGCACCGAGGGCGTCACCGTGAAGGTGACCGGCGAACTGAACCGTCCGCCCTACGAGAAGAGCAACGCCGGCGCAGCACTTTACGAACACGCCAGGGAGCTTGCCGCCGAACTCGGCTTCGAGCTGCTCGATGTCTTCACCGGCGGCGGCTCCGACGGCAATTTCACAGCGCCGCATACCGCGACCCTCGACGGCCTCGGCGTCGACGGCAAGGGCGCGCATACCCATTGCGAGCAACTCTACATCTCCTCGATTGAGCCGCGCGCCCGACTCCTCTATCGCCTCTATCAGACACTGCAATAATTTCGACCAGCCGCCGGCCGCGACCGCGGCGTACGCCGGATCGGGGACGCGCTCCGATATTCGCGCCGCACGCCTCGAAATGGCGCAATGGGTCACATAAATCCCTTCCTGTCAGGCCGACCTGATCGAACACCATCCGGATCTCGCATTGGGCACTGAGGCTTCGGTGCCCATCCGACTGAATTTTCATGACTACCGCACGGCCGGATGTCCGGCCGCGAAATTGACTGCGACTAGGGCCTGTTTGGATTCATCTTGAATTTATCACAGCGGCGGTGAGATTGATCATGGCTTCGAAGCTGATATCTGTTTTGTCGGCTCGCATGGCGATCCGCTTGAATTCCTTGAGCTTGCAGAAGAAATTTTCGATCAGATGTCGCCATTTGTAGATTTCCGCGTCGATGGCGAGAGGTTTTGCGCGCCGCGGGTGCTGGGAGATGACGACCTTGGCGCCGCGTGCGTCGAGGTCGGCAATGATGGCGTTGCTGTCGAACGCCTTGTCGGCGATCATCGCATCGAAGGTCAGCCCTTCGATCAACGGCGGGACGCCGACCGTGTCGAAGCGCTGTCCTGGCAGCAGCACGAAACGCAGGAGATTGCCGAGCGCGTCGGTCAGTGCCAGGATTTTGGTGGTCATTCCGCCTTTCGAGCGGCCGATCGCCTGGTTTTGCGTCCCCCTTTTGCGCCCTGTCCGTGGCGGTGGACTTTGACGATGGTGGCATCAACCATGACGTACTCCATGTCCGGCTCGTCCGAGACCGCATCAAACATGCGCTTCCAGACGCCCGCCTTGGCCCAGTCGCGGAAGCGCGTGTACACGGTTATCCAGTTGCCGAAGGCGCGCGGCAGATCGCGCCACGGACTGCCCGTGCGCGCAATCCACAGCACGGCTTCGACAAACAGCCGGTTGTTATTGCCGCTCCGGCCGGGATCACCCGGCTTGCCAAGACAAAGCGGCTCCATCTTCGCCCATTGGGCATCAGTCAAAACGAATCGGTCCATCCCAAGCTTGAATCACAACCAAGCCAGGATGAGAATCCGGAATCCAAACAGGCCCTAGAGCGGGTAGCTGCCGCGCAGGCACGAACCTTTCCGGCCGGGGCTCGTCCGCCCGAACCTTGTTGTCAACTGGGGTGGCATTGTGACGCACATCGAGACACAGAATGAGTCAGCAACAACACTGTACGCGGCGTTTTGCGAGCAGACCTTGGCGCTTAGGCACGTGCATACAGGCTGCCAAGAGGACTTGAACCGGACGTAGCGTTAAATTGTACAATCTTAGGAAGGCACGAGTCTTCAGCTGCCGTCCGGACTGTGAAGGATTTCGAATGTCTCACATGGGCATAGCCACGCCGCAATGCTTGGGCGAGATCCTGGTCCGCGACAGCCGACCGCTCGAGATGTCTATGCGTTGCGTGTTGATCGCGCCGCCGCGGCGAGCAGGCGGTTGTGAAGGGGCTGCCATCCCACAGCGATACCGTTCAGCTGTCCTAAGCCGCATCACCGCAGAGTGGCCGAGGTCAGAGAAGATCAACTTCACCTCGCTTCAAAGACAATCAAAGCGGCGAGCCAGCTTCTCGACCGCTTACAGCGCTTTTGGGCGGTCCCAGCGCCCAAGCGCGCGACTACGGCGACCTGCAAAGCTCTTGCGTTGCAACGCCTCGCTCGGCGTAACCGGCGCGACATCAGAAGAGATAGCCTGGCATTCAGGAGCAGCAAGTTGAACGAGCCCGATGACGTAAAAAAGGTTCTGTTAGTCGACCACATTGAAGGCCAATGCCGGGCCATTATCGGCTTCAAAGATGAAGACCCTAGGAGCCCGTCCAGATATGTTTTCGTGACGGGCATTTGTTGTAGAGTAGCAGGCTCAGGCTGCGTTTGCGAGGTTGAACAGCTTGAGGAGGTTATGGACGGTGCAGATCATTGTCCACTCGGCGCGCACTTTCTCGATGCCCCGCAACAGGAACTGGCGGAAGCCTCTTGCCTGTTTGATCTGCCCGAACACCGGCTCCACCACTTGCTTTCGCAATCGGTAGGGTGTTTCGAAGCCGCCATCGTCGATCTTCTTTCGCATGGCCTGTGTCAGCGGGCCGCCGACTTTTCCGTTCGCTACTGTCGGGTGCTTGGCGCGTCCGGGCGCGACATAGCCATCGATGCTGCGTGTGTCGAGCGCTTCGAGATTGGCTTCGCTGCAGTAGCCGGAATCCGCTGAGGCCTGCCGCGGCTTGCGGCCAAGATTGCTCTCGATGGCCTCGATCAGGGGCACCAACTGGCCCTGATCGCTGCCGTGCTGGGTCAGTTCTTGCGCGACAATGATCTGGGCATGTGCATCGACGGCCGCCTGGGCATTATAGGCCTGAACGAAGCCATCCTTCGACTTCATGATGCGGCTTTCCGGATCGGTGAAGTTGCGTTGCGCCTTGGGATTGGGTTCCTCCGATGGCAGCGCCGCCGGTTTGCCCGGCTTCTTGCGGCCTTCGGCCTGGCGCTGCTGTTCCTTTTCGGCCTCGATGCGGCGCTCTTCCTCCGCCGCCAGTTTGGCGTCCGCTTCCAGCGCCGCCATCGCTTGCTGGATCTTCGCCAGCCGTTTCTGCTTGTCGACGGTCCAGTCCGGCAGTTCGTCGCTGTTGCCGAAAGTCTCATCCTCCGAGGCATCCGCCGCCTCGGCGGCCGCCAGCATGCGAGCGACCTCGGCCTTCAATTCCGCCTCGCGCTTCTTCATGCGCTCATAACTCATCGCCTTGTGTTTCGACGCGTTCGCCTTGATCTTCGTACCATCCAGCGCGACATGACCGAGCTTGACCAGCCCGGCCGTCTCGCACAACTTCAGAACCTGCACGAATAGCGCGCCGAGCGCCTTCAAATGTCGCTTGCGAAAGTCGCTGATCGTCCGAAAATCCGGCGCATCCAGCGCCACGATCATCACAAAATCGTTCCGCTCCCGGCAGGCCTTGGCAATCCGACGCGACGAATACAGCCCACTCGCATAGCTATGCAGCAGCAGCGCCACCATCATCCGCGGATCAAACGGCGGCTGCCCAAGCCCGCTCACATAGCTGCCCATGATCTCCCTGAGATCGAGGCTCTCCCGCACCAGATCAACCATAAACCGCGAGACATGGCCTTTCGGCACGAAGTCCTGCACATTCGGCGGCAGAAGCAGCGTCTGATCTATGTTCCAAGGCCGAAAATACTTGCTCATCGCCCAATGTTGAATCAGACCCGACCAGATTTGAACAGCGACTATCCAGACAAGCTCCTAGCCCGTCCTATTCGTCAGAGTGCGCCTGAGAGGCTGGCGAGCGTGGTGTAAAGCGCTGATGCGGCGTAGGATTCGGTTGCAAAGCCAACCCCATCACCTCAACCGCGAACGCCAGGCCCGCCATGACCGATGATACGATTCTGCCCTTCTCGTTTCCAGCCGTTCACGCCAAGAAAGTCACAGCTGCCTTCGATGGCGGTCGGCTGACCTCGAACGGGGGCGTGATGCTTCTGGCGATGGCCGAGCGGCGTCTCGGCTTGGCCGACAATTTGGCCCGGGTGTTCCCGGATCGGCGCGATCCGACGCGGGTCGTGCACAGCCTTGTCGATATGTTCCGCGCGCGCATGTTCGCGATCTGCTGCGGCTACGAGGACGCCGACGACCTCGATCATCTGCGGTCCGATCCCGCATTCAAGCTGGCCTGCGGACGGCTGCCGGACACGGGTCGCGATCTGTGTTCCCAACCGACGCTGTCGCGGCTGGAGAATGCTCCGCGCCTGCGCGACGTGATCCGACTGACCTACACTTTGGTCGACGCATGGATGGATAGCTACCCGCGCGAGCCGGCATCCGTCACGCTCGACATCGATGATACCTGCGATGTCGTCCACGGCCATCAGCAGCTCTCGCTGTTCAACGCTCATTATGACGAACGCTGCTTCCTGCCGATCCACGTCTACGACACGGAGAAGAGCCGGCCCGTGGCGGTCGTGTTGCGGCCCGGCAAGACGCCGGGCGGCGTCGAGGTGCGTGCCCATCTGCGCCGCCTGATACGGCATATCCGGACGCGGTGGCACAACAGGCGAATTACGTTCCGTGGCGACGGGCACTATGCTCGGCCGGAGGCCATGACGTGGTGCGAGACCAACGGCATCGACTACATCTTCGGTCTGTCCGGCACCAAGCCGCTCGCCAGAAAAGTCGACGAGGCCGCCGACGACATCCGCACGCGACGCGCCATCGAGAACCTGCCGGTTCTGCGTGGCTATACCGAGACGCGCCACAAGGCCAAGTCCTGGGATCGCGAACGGCGTACCGTCGCCCGTATTGAGGCGACGATGCTCGGCCTCGACATCCGTTTCGTCGTCACCAGCCTCGATGTCGGCTCGGCCGAGTGGATCTACGACAGCCTGTATTGCGCGCGCGGCCAAGCCGAGAATCTGATCAAGCTGCATAAGACACAGCTCGCCTCCGATCGCACCAGCTGCCGTTCGGCGCTCGCCAATCAAGTCCGCCTCGTTCTCCACACCGCCGCTTATTGGCTGATGCTGACCGTGCGCGACGCGATTCCCAAAGCCCGGGAATTGGCCACAGCCGAGTTCGCGACGCTGCGTCTTCGTCTCTTGAAACTCGCTGCCCGTGTCGTCGAGACCACGAGCCGCATTCGCCTTGCGTTTGCCGCGGCATGTCCCGAAGCCGACCTGATCCGCGGCTTGCCAGGCGCGCTGCGGCCTCTCGGTCCTTGACCGGCGGGGCGTCCGCCCCCCGTTCGCCCAACCTACACCTCAAGCGCGTTGCAAAGTACCGGTCGGTCAGGCGGTGAAAAGCCGAAGGCAATCCCGCGCGCCTCGTCAGAGCAGATGTGCGGCCACATCAATCGGACTAAAAAAACGCACTCTCACGAATAGGACGGGCTAGATCAACGAGGGCCGCTACCCCCTCGTTATTGTCATAGAGCCCGCTCTCGACGTTGGCGATCAGGCGTGCGGTTTGCATGCCGTTCCAGGTCAAAGTTCTGCGATCCGCGCAGCTCTCGTTGGCGTCAAGAGCAAGCTGGAAGTACTGCGCGCGCAATTGCGGGTTGGCCGCCGCCTGCCGCAGATCATTGGCCACCCCCTGCTGGAATCCTTCGTTCCCAGAGTTCACGGTACCCCGCAGCCCGTTGAGGAAGTTTGCGTATTGCTGGGCGCCGGGTTCTTCTGCAAAGCTCTGCCACTTGGCCACCACCTCGGGATCACCCTCCTTCGGATCCCGGTTGAGCCAGTCCGCTACTGTCTCGGGAAGAAACTGCGCAGCGGCGTCCTCCTCCGACTGATCTTCGTCCGTCTCGGACAAATCACTTCCTTCGTCGGCCAGAAACAAGACCCTCGGGCCGGCATACCCATAGGCACTTTGGATTGTGTTCAGGTTCGTCAGCACCTCCTCGGGCAGCGGATTGCCAGACACAACCATCTCGGCAGCAGCACCCAACTGCGTTAGCAAGCCCGTGGGTAGGCTGGTTAGCTGGTTTTGGCTAAGGTCAAGTCTTTCGAGACTGGCCGGGAGAGTCTCTGGCAGACGCGTCAACTGGTTTTCACTAACGTCAAGGCTTTCGAGCCTGGCCGGGAGGGTCTCGGGCAGGCTCGTCAATTGGTTGTGGCCAACGTTGAGGTCCTCGAGCGCGGCCGGGAGGGCGTCAGGCAGGCTGGTGAGCCGATTGTGGTAAACGTCCAGCGAGGCGAGCTCGGCCGGAAGCGCGGGCAGGCTGGCCAGCTGATTCCCCCTAACACTGAGCGAAGAGAGTGCGTCAGGGAGAGTCTCGGGCAGACTGGTCAGCCGGTTGAAGGACGCGTCGAGCAAGTGGAGCCCGGCCGGAAGTGGAGGCAGGCTGGTGAGGCGCAGCATTCCAAGATTCAGCTCGCCCTGATTCCAAGCATTCACTCGCCTTACAGCCTCTTGCCGATCCTCGAGCGGGTTCTGCCCCTCATCGACAGCCCACTCCTCCAGCATCTGGTCGTGCCCCCCCCCTCAGGAGCAGAAACCCCGAGGTTTGCCGGATCGTCAGCGGCGAGCACCGCGTGGGTCAAGACTCCAACCCACTGGGCCTCCTCACCTTCCCGGTCCTCGCCTTCGGAAGATTCGGCAGTGCTGCCATCACCGCGCTGAGCCTGCCCTGCATCAAAGGAATCCATTCCCTACTCCTTTGTCGGACTGAGCAAATCAAGGCGACCTATCAGCCCACATCGAACGGTTGCAGCATCTAAGACATTCAGCTTACGTCGAGCTGACGAGCGTTGAACTATGTTGAGGGAACGATCTGCGCGATGTGTGAAGGAGTTCGGCTTCGATTCGGTGCAGCCTTTCTCGGCTTGAGCCAGATGAGGCCCGAGCAGCAGGGGGATTGAGCGTCTTGAACTCAACAAAGCCGACGTCTGAACGGGTTACGAATAAACTGTCCTGAGCCATTGCTGCTCGGCCAGATGCAGAGTTCTTGAGTGTTCGCCATCAGCGCCTGTGAGACAAATCGAGGGATGTGTTTCGGCATGGACCCCAGTCCAACGCCGATTGACAGGCCGCCGCGTCTTTCTCAGCGGCACGAACATCCCGTTCGGCGGTCAGGGTCCTTTCCTCCGCCGGCATTACCCGGCTTCAACGGTCGTACGATCCTTTCCGACTCCCGCACGGTCCGCTGCCAGGAGCAGCGTCGAAGCCGCGACCTCCGACCGGGCGGGTCTCCCCCGATTACGCGCATCACCCTTCCAACGTGCCGTGTCCATTACCCCGGTGGACCGGACAGGTGCATGTGTCGATTGCTTCCCGCGCGGCCTTCCCCAAATTGGGGGTGGGTCTGCATCCACATTGCTTCTTTCGAGGCCTGCTTAAACTTTACTCGCCCTACGGCCCAGTGGATCGCTCAACCGTCCAAAGACGGCCTTTGTCACGAGGCTCCGATCCGTCAGTTGCCCTCTGAACCGCTCGTCAGCTACCAGATCAATCGACAACTCTCTGGGTGGAATCTCCCTCCACTGATAATGTTCGCCTTCGGCGTGCACCCCAGTTTCCCGCGCACACAGTCCGACTGGTGTCGGGCGAGAGCCGCTCCAGCCAACTCTATCCGCCCACGGCGACATCAGCCCCTGAGGCGGCTTTGCAGTGCCTGCCGATCGACGACGAGCTGGTCCAGGTGGACTGTCTGCCCTCCTTGCTCCAATTGCCTAACCAGCGCCCGCGTCCCGTCCACGACAAAGACACCGCAATCATAGCCGTTCCGCTGCTGGGCCATGCGGGCTGGCTCCAGGCGGAGGTCCAGCCTACCTGCGAGATGTTCTGCATCCTTGTTGTTGAGTCCCCCGTAGGAATCGTAGTGATAGGCGACCGGCCGCCCCCGGTCTCTGCGATCAACGAACAGCAGCGACCAATGGTTGCCGAGGCTATTAGGATCTTGAGGATCGGCATTAATCACGGGCAGGAACAGGAAGTCGGCTGTATCGTTACCATTATCGTAGACGATGCGCTGGAATTCGGTTCGCACGACGCCATCGTCGTTAGAGCGCAGATAATTTAGGACGATGAGGGGATTCACGAACCGCGTCCGGGCGGCGAGATCCGGATGGTTCCTCCGCAAATCCTGCTCCTGGAGCCGGTAATCCCTGTCGATATGCTCGTCGCCCAGCCATTCCGTGTCCTCGAGCACCAGCCCGCGGCCGTGGGACGAGGCTGTCGGATCTAAAGCCCCGATCTGAGCATTAGCGGAGGTGCTCGGAAACGGCCGTACAGAATTAGCCCGTCCTATTCGTGAGAGTGCGTTTTTTAGTCCGATTGATGTGGCCGCACATCTGCTCTGACGAGGCGCGCGGGATTGCCTTCGGCTTTTCACCGCCTGACCGACCCGTACTTTGCAACGCGCTTGAGGTGTAGGTTGGGCGAACGGGGGGCGGACGCCCCGCCGGTCAAGGACCGAGAGGCAGCAGCGCGCCTGGCAAGCCGCGGATCAGGTCGGCTTCGGGACATGCCGCGGCAAACGCAAGGCGAATGCGGCTCGTGGTCTCGACGACACGGGCAGCGAGTTTCAAGAGACGAAGACGCAGCGTCGCGAACTCGGCTGTGGCCAATTCCCGGGCTTTGGGAATCGCGTCGCGCACGGTCAGCATCAGCCAATAAGCGGCGGTGTGGAGAACGAGGCGGACTTGATTGGCGAGCGCCGAACGGCAGCTGGTGCGATCGGAGGCGAGCTGTGTCTTATGCAGCTTGATCAGATTCTCGGCTTGGCCGCGCGCGCAATACAGGCTGTCGTAGATCCACTCGGCCGAGCCGACATCGAGGCTGGTGACGACGAAACGGATGTCGAGGCCGAGCATCGTCGCCTCAATACGGGCGACGGTACGCCGTTCGCGATCCCAGGACTTGGCCTTGTGGCGCGTCTCGGTATAGCCACGCAGAACCGGCAGGTTCTCGATGGCGCGTCGCGTGCGGATGTCGTCGGCGGCCTCGTCGAGTTTTCTGGCGAGCGGCTTGGTGCCGGACAGACCGAAGATGTAGTCGATGCCGTTGGTCTCGCACCACGCCATTGCCTCCGGCCGGGCATAGTGCCCGTCGCCACGGAACGTAATTCGCGTGTTGTGCCACCGCGTCCGGATATGCCGTATCAGGCGGCGCAGATGGGCACGCACCTCGACGCCGCCCGGCGTCTTGCCGGGCCGCAACACGACCGCCACGGGCCGGCTCTTCTCCGTGTCGTAGACGTGGATCGGCAGGAAGCAGCGTTCGTCATAATGAGCGTTGAACAGCGAGAGCTGCTGATGGCCGTGGACGACATCGCAGGTATCATCGATGTCAAGCGTGACGGATGCCGGCTCGCGCGGGTAGCTATCCATCCATGCGTCGACCAAAGTGTAGGTCAGTCGGATCACGTCGCGCAGGCGCGGAGCATTCTCCAGCCGCGACAGCGTCGGTTGGGAACACAGATCGCGACCCGTGTCCGGCAGCCGTCCGCAGGCCAGCTTGAATGCGGGATCGGACCGCAGATGATCGAGGTCGTCGGCGTCCTCGTAGCCGCAGCAGATCGCGAACATGCGCGCGCGGAACATATCGACAAGGCTGTGCACGACCCGCGTCGGATCGCGCCGATCCGGGAACACCCGGGCCAAATTGTCGGCCAAGCCGAGACGCCGCTCGGCCATCGCCAGAAGCATCACGCCCCCGTTCGAGGTCAGCCGACCGCCATCGAAGGCAGCTGTGACTTTCTTGGCGTGAACGGCTGGAAACGAGAAGGGCAGAATCGTATCATCGGTCATGGCGGGCCTGGCGTTCGCGGTTGAGGTGATGGGGTTGGCTTTGCAACCGAATCCTACGCCGCATCAGCGCTTTACACCACGCTCGCCAGCCTCTCAGGCGCACTCTGACGAATAAGACGGGTTAGCATCGTCGCGCAATTCGGACGGCGTGGCCGCATTCAGATCAACAAAAGACTCAAGACCGCCGTAGGTGTCTGAGCGAGCCCTGGCAGCGGGCGCCGGCGCTGCTTCCAGGGTCGGCCACATACTCCAATCAAAGTTGAGCGGCATCTGCGGCGACCAGGTCGAGGTGGACCTGGCAGGTTCCTGCTCTCCAGCTTGGACTATCTCCTGCGCCTGCTCAGGGGGAACCCCGGACCACGGCGGGCCGTCTTCCACCATCAAACGCAGGTCCTGATCGTAACCTTCCGGGAGGACCAATGGCCGACTGACAGCTCCCTGCGGCGCGCTGTGCTGCGCAGGGGCGCCTCCGACGTACGTCGCGACCGCATGCGGCGCCGTGGCTCCTTTGGCCAACTGCTCGCGTCCTGCGACGCGCTGTGCTGCGCAGCGGCGGCGCCGCCCCGCCTCGGCTCCATCAGTGCCGCGTCTTCGGGATCAGGAACGGGGGAAATATAGCGCTCGAGCTCCATCGCTTTAGCGCCGGCCTGCGATTTTCGGAGATCAGCCAGTGCGGCACCGATAGTCGGATTACCCCCGGCGTCCTTCCTATAGCGCTTAACATCTTCATCCAACGTGTTGCCGGAAAGCCGACCAGCAATGCCCTTCTTGTTGTTTTCACGCAGGTAGTCACTGAAACTGCGTAGAGCAGTTGCATGCCTCTTGCCGGTCCCTGTCGCTGCTTCGTTTTTGTATTCTTTGATGAGGGCCACGTCCTGGAGGTGAGGATTCAGCTCAGCGCGGCCTGCGATCGGCACGACTCCGCCCGTCGACTGGAAGGTCCGGAGACGATCTATTGCCCTAAGGAGGAGACCGGGCTTACCGTTTCCGGCGAACTCGCGCGCATCATCGGTCAGTGACTCGTTGTCGAGCCGAGCAACAATGCCCTTTTTGTGATTTGCGAAGAGCGAGCGGCCAAAGCCGCGAAGCGAATATACATAGTCCTTGGCGGTGCGCTCGGCGCCGGTGCCCTTGATGAGGCCCTTCTCAAGCCCCGAAATAAGGCGAGCGTCCTCGGAATAAAGAGGCTTGTTCCGCCCCATTAAAACCCGAGTTGACTGAGCCGGCTGCGGCGCCGAGGACGACGGGCCGGGTTCGTCCATCCGGCCCAAATCCTGATCGTAGCCTTCCGCAGGAAGCAGCTCCTCTGGCAAACTGCCCGCGCCCTGCGACGCGCTGTGCTGCGCAGCGGCGGCGCCGACCCGCCTCGACTCCGTCAGTGCGGCGTCTTCGGGAGCAGGAACGGGGGGAATATGGCGCTCGCGCTCCATCGCTTTAGCGCCGGCCTGCGATTTTCGGAGATGGGCCAGCGCGGCACCGATCCTCGAATCAGCACCGGCGACCTTCCTATAGCTCTCGACATCTCCATCCAGCGCATTGCCGGAAAGCCGACCAGCAATGCCCTCCTTGTAGTTTTCACGCAGGTAGTCACTGAAACTGCGTAGAGAAACTGCATACGTCTTGCTGGTTCCTGTCGCTGCTTCGTTTTTGTACTCTTTGATGAGAGCCACGTCCTGGGGGTGAGGATTTAGCTCAGCGCGGCCTGTGATCGGCACGACTCCGCCCGTCGACTGGAAGGTCCGGAGATGGTCAATTGCCGAACGGAGTCCCCTGTTATGACCTGCGCGCTTCGCCGTCAACAGCCGATAGACCGAAGATTCAGAGACAAAATACTGCTTCTCATCGGTGAGGCGTACGGCCAGCTTTCGCGGCGAGGACTATCTCCAGCCAACATCTTGACAGGATGCGCTGAACGCGCGAGTCAAAATCGAAACGCAACCAACTTTTGGTGCCTTACAATTCAGTATTAATCTTGAGACGCCTATTGCATCGGCGATGTCGTCCACGGCCATCAGCAGCTCTCGCTGTTCAACGCTCATTATGACGAACGCTGCTTCCTGCCTGCCCGCTGAAAGGCCGCCGCCTCTGCCGACGAGTCGGCCGGAGAGGCATCTTGCGCGTCCACGCTATCCGTTTGTTGACGCACGCGATTCATTGAGACGAAGTTCATCTGTACTCACTTTCGAAGATGAAGGCCAGGAGCGCTGATCGTATGTGCCTGGACTTGAGCCGACACATCGCCTGTCAAATCGCATCCAAGTGCGCCCCCTTTTCGCGTCCAAGAATGACCCCTCTGACGGAGCCAAGACCGGCGTCGCGGAGCCCCACGTAGCGGAGGAGAGCCGGTCTTGGCGGGCCGCGAGTGGCGAGCAGGAGGTTATGCGCGGTTCTTGAAGCGCCAGCTGTCGTTGCCAGTCTCGATGATGTCGCAGTGGTGGGTCAGCCGATCGAGCATGGCGGTTGTCATTTTCGCGTCACCGAACACGTCGAAGTACCCCTATTCTCGAGCGGGTCGTGTCTCACGTTACGATCACTGACCCGCATCATTTTCTTTTTGGGCACCGGGTTGAGGTGCTGAAGGAGCGGTCGGGGCGCGGTCCCGCCTATGTCGTTGTCGCGCTGCCGGACGGCCGGCCGCGGGCGGTTCGCATCGCGTCGACCGATCTTGCCGAGACAATAACTTCTGGTCCGAACGCCGCCGATCTGCCGCGCATCAGCGCACGTACGCTGATCCCATTGATGCAACATTTGAGCGCGAGTCTGAGCCTTCTTGACGAGAAGGTGATTCGCGATGACCCACCGACCGCTTCCAGGTCGCGTTGCGTATCGACCCATGCCGACGTTGGCAAATCCACCCGGCCGTCCGACGGACGACATTCCGCGCCTGTGGCCGAATCTGTCGACCGCGACGCAAACCCAGATCGCTCAAATCCTCGCCACGCTGCTCCGGCGGATGCAAGCGGTTCCCGGCACGCCCGGAAGGGGACTGGGTCGTGCTGATCAGCTTGAACGTCGCTGACGAGCGGCTCACGACTGCGCACCGAGCCAAGTTGGCCTATGTCTACGTACGGCAGTCATCCGTGAACCAGGTGCGCCAGCATCAGGAGAGCACGGAGCTGCAGTACCGCCTCGTCGATCGCGCCATCGGTCTGGGCTGGCCGCCGGAGCGCGTCCAGGTCATTGACGAGGATCTGGGCAAATCCGGTGCTGGCGGTGTGGATCGTCATGGCTTCCAGAAGCTCATTGCCGAGATCGGCCTTGGCAACGCCGGTCTTGTGGTGAGCCTCGACGCTTCGCGCTTGGCCCGCAACAACCGGGACTGGCATCAGTTGCTCGAACTGTGCTCGGTGTTCGGTGTGCTCATTGCGGATGGCGAGCGGCTTTACGATCCGCGCGCCTACCACGACCGCCTGCTGTTGGGCTTGTCCGGCATCATGAGCGAGGCGGAGTTGCATCAGCTTCGGATGCGCCTTCACCAAGGGGAACGCCAGAAGGCGGCGCGGGGCGAACTGCGGCTGCCCCTGCCAGCCGGGCTCGCCTATGATCGCGCCGGCACAATTATTCTCAATCCTGATGAGGAGGTGCAGGCCCGTCTTCATCTCGTTTTTGCCAAATTCCAGGAATTGCAAAGCGCCCGCCGTGTGATGCGTTACTTGGACAGGAACGGACTGTCCTTGCCGGTTCGACCGCTGCTTGGACCATCTCCACATGAGATCGTCTGGCGGGCGCCAGATAGTGCACGCGTCCTTAGCGTCCTTCAAAATCCGGCCTATGCTGGGGCGTACGTTTATGGCCGACGGCAAAAGGATCCGAGCCGATGCCGGCCGGGATCGCTGACGGGAACGGTCAAGGTGGCGATCGCCGACTGGGCGGTTTGCCTCCGCTCTGCTCACCCGGGTTATATCAGCTGGGAGGAGTTCATGGCCAACCAGCGGCGACTGGCAGATAACGTCGCCCACTTTGAGGCAGGACACGCTGGCGTGCCACGCAAGGGGGCAGCCCTGTTACAAGGAATTGCGGTCTGCGGTCGTTGTGGACGGCGCATGAGCATGCGCTACACGGGCCCGAATGCCGACTATCCGGTCTATTGCTGCCGGTCGGATCGGGATCAGGAAGGCAGTGCACTGTGCCAGGAAGTCCGGGCCTTAGCGGTTGATGCCTTGGTCCAACGGGTAGTCCTCGACGCCCTGGTGCCGGATCAGATTGAGATCGCACTCGCAGCCGCGGGCCAACTGGAGCAGGAGAGCAGAGCTGGCGCCGGTTGTTTGGACAGCGCCCCGCGGGATTTAAGTGGATTCCTGCCGGGTTATGCTGAACGCGGGGCCTTACGATTTTGTCGTTGCGTCGGGAGGGCGTAGCCCGACCAGAGCGACGACAAAATCGTCGGCGACGGTCATGCGGCCATCACCATAGCTTGCGTGCCGAAGTAAGCCTCGTCGGGCGTGCGCCCGTCAAGGCTCGAGTGAGGGCGTCCCTGATTGTAGAAGGCCAGATACTTGGCAATTGACGCTCGCGCCTCGGACACGCTGTCGTAGGCGCGGAGATAAACTTCTTCGTATTTGACCGTGCGCCAGAGCCGCTCGACAAACACGTTGTCGCGCCAGGCGCCCTTGCCGTCCATGCTGATGGCGATCTTCGCGTCCAGCAGCACATCGGTGAACTCGAGGCTGGTGAACTGGCTGCCCTGGTCCGTGTTGAAAATCTCGGGCCTGCCGTGCTTCGCCAACGCCTCCTGGACCGCTTCGACGCAGAAGGCCGCCTCCATTGTGATCGAGACGCGATGGGCCAGGACCCGTCGGCTGAACACATCGACGACCGCCGCGAGATAGACGAAGCCACGCCGCATCGGAATGTAGGTGATGTCCATTGCCCACGCCTGGTCGGGCCGCTCGATCTTCAATCCGCGCAACAGGTACGGGTAGATCTTGTGACCCGGTGCCGGCTTACTCGTGTTCGGGCGACGATAGACCGCCTCGATCCCCATGCGCTTCATCAGCGTCGCGATGTGGCGGCGACCGGCGTATACGCCCTCCCGCCGCAGCAACGATCGCTGCATACGCGCTCCCGCGAAGGGATAATCGAGATGCAGCTCATCGAGCCGACGCATCAAGGCAAGGTCCTCGGCCGAAACTGGCCGAGGTTCATAGTAGACCGTGCTGCGAGCCAGCTTCAGGACCTTCGCCTGGCGCACGATAGAAAGATCATGACCGCGGTCGATCATCGCTTTGCGCTCAGCAGGCCCGCCTTGGTGAGCGCGCCGGACAAAAAATCGTTTTCCAACGCCAGCTCGCCGATCTTGGCATGTAACGCCTTCAAATCGACCGGCGTCTCGGCCGACGCCTTGTCATGCCCAAACACGCCGGCGGCGCCTTCCAGGAGCTGGTTTTTCCAGATCGTGATCTGGTTCGGATGAACATCAAACAGTTGCGCCAGCTCCGCCAGCGTCTTGTCGCCTTTGACCGCAGCCAAAGCAACCTTCGCCTTGAATGCCGGAGAATGCATCCGGCGGCTCTTCTTCGTCATCTTCGCTCCTGATTCGCGGCAAGAATCCTCGCCGCTGTCAGGCAGAAAATCCACTCAAGCTACTGTCCGAATTTGCGGAGCCAGCTCTTCCGACCGCTACTATCTTGGGTCGCAACAAGATGCGCACCCGCACCGTCGACCCCCTATGGCCCGACTCGTGACGAGAGATGTGGAGGCGGTGTTGATTTTCGGCTTCGACATGAGGCTCGCGCAGGCATTCCGCGAGCGTACCGTACCAAATAGCGCCTCGGCTCGATAATTCGGCCCCGACCTCCAGGGCGCGCGCGTGCGGGTCATCAACGACCTCATGCACAATCCCGATTTCGTGGCGCGCGGTCCCGTCACGGTTAACCCGCGCAGGATCATCTCGAGCGCCTTGGCCTCTCCAATGATCCTGGGCAAGCGCTGCGTGCCGCCACCCGGAAAGATGCCAATACGGGTTTCCAGCAGACCGATGCCGTAACGGCATCCCTGCGATGCGCGGGTCGCATGCTAGCGATAGCTCAAAGCCTCCACCCATGCATAAGCCATTTATCGCGGCTACGACCGGCTTCTCGACGGCTGCAATCAGGTCCGTGAGCGCATGGAAGCCTGGCGGTCGAGGACCGGGCGGCGACGGCAGTCGCGGCGCTCCGGGCTCATCGCATCCGCGGCGTCAGAGAGTTCCCTGACGTCATAATGGCGGAAAGATGCCGGGTACGCTCCCCGTGATGACGACGGCCCGCACCGATGTGTTTTCTCCTGCAGCCGCGACTGCATGAAACATCTCGGCCGTCCCGGCAGCGGTCATGGTGCCGAACGGGGCGTTTGCGTAGGTGATGATACGAACCGCCGCGCGATCTTCGATGGAAACAAGGGCCATGAGCGTCCTCTCTCCTGCCGCGCACCGGCTGCTCGGGGCCGTGGTCTCCATCGGAAGCACCCTCACATTCAGGATGAACTGTCCAACTTTATAACGGATGCAAAGTGACCGCGGATCAGGCAGCCAAATCCGCATCCGGCGGTCGCTCGAACAATCTCGCTTGAAAAAGGCTGGCCGATCTCCGCGTTGAGGTGTCCCGGGACTACGTGCCGAAAGACACGCTGGGTGCACTTGAGAAGCGCGTTATCGACGCGATCAATGCCGCCGGCAGTCGCATTGACAGCTTGGCGAAACACGGCAGCACTAAGATCCTATCACTGATGAAAATCGGCTTCATTCGATTCTTGTTCTTCAGTGGGCGCAGGGGCTAGCGAGCCATCGGCCTGAACGATCATCTTGCGCGAGAGGGGCGCGCCAAGCGGCAGAACTGCCGATCGCCGGATCTGCGGCGGATATCGCCGGGAAAACGCTGCAATCAGGCGCTGGCGGCGGCCAGCTTTTTCCACCACCTTCTCGATGGTCTTCTCTTTGGAGCGTAGCGCGGCGCGGGTGCGTCGGCGTTGGCGGTTCCACTCCTGCACGTCCGTTAACAGCCACATTACCTCACCTGCTGAAGTGCTCGCGCAGGGAAAATTTGGCTCTTCAGCCCAACGAGCGATTGTCCGAGGCGTGGTCTTGAAGTGCGCGGCCAGTTGGACCGCTGTCATTAAGATGCCGATAAGGCCGATCGATGTCGGTCCAACATCCGCAGTGATGCTCCCAGTGCTGTCTTTCATTGCTCGCGAGCCGCCCCTAGCCAAGCGACCACGAGCGGACGGCAGCTTGCCATTCATGAGCGATGCTCTTCATGCGCCGCGAGAATATGATCTAAGAGCTCAGTGCTCGTCACCGCGAACTCATCAGGGCCTCCGCGCTGGCGGATGACCTCTCGGAGTGCAGCTGGCTTCTCAGGGGCGTAAGAGCGAATAGCGGCCTCGAAGGCCGGTATGAATTTGAGCCGGTCCATTACAGCACACTCCACAAAGCCATCGTGAGTGTCAGTCGGGGAAACGAGCTTTTGGTTTTGAGGCCGGCTAGGGGGCGGCCCAGTCGCCATGAGCTGCGCAATCGTCGCGAGAACTACGCTCGTTTCGGTCGTTCCCCCGGACCAATCTCCGAGCGCCGCGATGGCGTCTTCCAAAGCCTCTTCACGGCTCATGTGAACTATCTCCCCAGCGAGCCTGTTGCAGAAGGCCGGTAGAACCCAGGAAAAGAGGCGCGGGCGTCTGGAGGAGCCGCCCGCGCGAAGTTTGCTACGCCAAGCTTGGCTGCTGGGGTTGCGTGAAATAAACAGCCAAGCCAAAAGGCTCTCAGCAACTCGCGTGCCAGACGGTCACGAACTTCAAGTGTAGAGATAAGCGGTGCCAGCCTTTTCGCCCGTCGTAGCCTGACCTCGACAGAGCATGGCGGCTAGCGCCACGATGGAAAACCGCGCGGGCGGTGGCTGAGGGACCGCCCGCACGAGTTGCGTTACGCATGATGCTTGGCCCTCAGGAGATTCAGTAAGCGACCAAGCTATACATAGCTCAGCAATCCGCGTGCTAGATAGACGTAAGGGAAAACGGGACACGCTTTCACACGCAGATCCGCAGGCTGCTCGCGCTGCTTTCCGAGCAAGCATGTTGTCAGCGCCATGCTGCGCAAACCACCTCAACGACCGATACACTGCGTCTGCGATGAGAATAGTGTAACTTCGAGAAGCTGGCTTGATGCTCATAGTCCATGCTCCTCATGCGCCGCAACGGAGATGATCGTAAGTAGCCTAAAGAGCGTAAGCGGGTGTTTGCGTAAGAGTTCTGTGCTCGCCTTCGCGAACGCGTCACGGCCTCCACGCTCATCGATGGCCTCCCGCAGTGCGGCGAGCTTGTCGGGATCGGCAGAGCGAATAGCTGCGTCGAAGGCAGGCATGAACTTGAGCCTGTCCATTGCAATAGTCTCCAGAGGCGATCTTGAGCCTGACCTACGAACTTGCTTCCACTGCGGAGACGGCCTAGGTGACCGTCTGGTTGCCTGATGCGTCACAATCGTCGCAAGCACTGCGCTCTTTGTGATCTTCCCTTTAGACCATTCCCGGAGTGCCGCTATGGCGTTCTTCAAAGCCTCTTCACGCGTCATCGCATTATCTCCACACCGTGCCACCGATGGCATGAAAAGATGCGCGGAGGAGAGCCCCACCCCCTGCGCAGACTTGGCCATCTCATGGAGGTCGCGCGAATTATGAGGAGCCAAGCCCAATTGGCTCTCAGCAACTCGCGTGCCATTCAAGATGCAAGAGAGGCGAAATAGTGCGCACCACCATGAAAAGCGTGCGGCGGCTGCTGACGACCGCCCGCACGAGTTACGGTGCGAGGACTTGGCCCTCAATCAATAAGCGACCAAGTCATACATGGGCTCAGCAATCAGTGTGCCAAACGGCCACATTGCGCAGAGAGGCAAACGGCGCGCTTTCATACCTTGTGCAGACTAACTACTCGCGCGAGCGGTGCTTTCCGGACTACAATGTCACGAACCGGACGCAACTGAACGACATCAGACGTGCCGCGTTAATGACGACGAGGGTGCGAAATAGTCGGACTGATCTCGTCATCGTGCACGATGAGAAGCTCGCCGGGCTTCACGCCAAGTCTTCGCAACTGCTCCTCTTCGATTGGGCAGTTGAGCATTGCGGCCTTTGCGCCGCATTCCGCGATGGTCATCCTCACCACTTCCGCCGGATCGGCGACGGCCCCACGCAAGTTATGTGCCTGAATTCTTCGTCATCGTCACCATCTTCCTTGAAGAAAGCCGCTGTCGCTATCCAACCATCCATCTTGTTGAGCTCCGTGGGGCCCTGAGCTGCCGAACCTCTGAAGATCCCGAGGCATCGGACACCGCGGCTGAACACGAGGACGGCCACCTCATTGCATGAATATTACGACCGCGGCGATGGCGAGCGAGGTTAGTCCCATCAAAATGACGTATGCGATGTACGGAAGGTCGCCACGCACTACACAGCTCCAGCACTTAACGGAGCGTGCACTCCGAGACGCGGCACACCAGCACAAGCCGGCGCGCAGCGTTCCGCACCCTGACACGGCAACCCGAGCCCTACACCTACTTGTCGGCATAGGTGCCAACCTGACGGCGAAGCCATTAGACGTTAGCACGCGCTCAACCTGCGGAGTATCTCGTTGACGCATCGCGGGGAGAAGGTCCGTCCTCCCGCAACCAAATCCCAATAGGGATCGGGCGGGAGGCCAGCTATTCAATTGAACCACCATTTGGTGTAGCCCCCTTAGATTGTACGGACGCAATGGCACCTCTCAATCAGACGAGCGAGCATGAAGTTCCGAGTGCCCGAGGTTGTTATAGGTTGCTTGCTCACGGTCGCCGCTTTCGCGGTGGGAATGGCCTTCCTACTCGGTCGCAAACTATGGGACGCTCCCTGCCGTCATCGAAGCTATGCAAGTAAGCCTGAGCGTGCACGCAGAGCCGCCAGCTCCGGTCAACTACGACCACAACCATCCCCCTGCTCTGCTGTCCTCATGCCTGGCGAGCCCCGCAATGATCTGGATGACGGGCTTGCGTGGAATGATGTGGAGCTTGACGACTACGAAGGTGACCGCCCCGATTTCGGCGACATGCATCTGTTCTTCTTCGGCTATCGCGGCACGTTCACAAGCGGCCACACCCCCGAGCGTGCTGGCGATACGATGAGCGAACACGCCGGCTCGTCGAGTTTAACGGTGGCTGCGAGTACAACAGTCAAACCTGATGAGTAAGGAAGCGGGATGACAAAACACGGTTCGATCATTGAAGAGTTGCAGCGAGAGCGAGCGAACATTGATCAGCTTTTGGCAGATCTTGAGGTCGCCAAGTCCGCGTCCATGCGGTGGGCGGCTCCGAGGCCGTTGACACAGCCGAATATGTGGATGGCCTCAGGCAAGCCTCGAGCGCGCTCAACAAAGCAATTGCGGCCTAAAGAACATGGATACCTGAAGTTAGTTATCCACGACGGCCGGGCCGCCGTCACGCAAGATGTGCCGGTATCCTTGATTAGTCATCCACTTGGTCCGGGCGAGATACGTCTCATACGCTCGGCGGGCGCGCTGCGGCTCGCGTTTAGGATTGATGCGCAATACGATCTCCGCTACCTCTCGCTAGTCTGCGCACTCTGCGTCCGCTTCCAGCATGCGCATGTAGGTGACGGCGTGCTCCCGGTCATAAGGCGTCAAGGTCTGATCGCTCGGGGCGATATCCCGTGGCGGTCTTTGCATCGGATGCAACTTCGGTTTGTCACAACCTAGTACCTACTGTTCTTAAAGCGTGAGTCGTGATTCAAGGTCGGGATGATACCCGAAGCAAGAGAAGTCCACCTTTCGAGGAAAGATCGCAAGGTGCTTGAGGCGTGTTGCCGCTCCCCGGTGACGTTGCAGCGCGATTTGAAGCGGGCGCGGATAGTTCTGTTGGCGGCGGATGGACGCAGCACTCGGTCGATCGCCAAGGAAGTTGGGGTCCAGCCGCGGATTGTCAGCCTTTGGCGGCATCGCTATGCCGACCAAGGCCTTGAAGGGCTGCAAGACAAGCCGCGACCGGGCAAGCAGCCAATCTATACGAAGGCCACCGACAAGCGGATTCTGAAGCTGCTGGACAAGCCGCCGCCGGACGGGTTCGCACGCTGGACCGGGCCCCTGCTGGCCGGGGCGCTGGGCGATGTTGACGTCCAATATGTCTGGCGGTTCCTGCGCAGCCACAAGATTGACCTCGCGGCTCGTAAGTCCTGGTGTGAGAGCAACGACCCGAACTTTACGGCCAAAGCCGCCGATGTTGTCGGCCTCTATGTCGCCCCGCCCGCGAAGGCCATTGTGCTGTGCGTGGACGAGAAGCCCTCGATCCAGGCTTTGGAGCGAGCGCAGGGTTATCTGAAGTTGCCCAATGGCCGCGCCTTGACCGGCCAGAGCCACGATTACAAGCGGCATGGCACCACAACATTGTTTGCGGCGCTCGAAGTCGCCACCGGAAAGATCATCGCGGCGCATTCAAAACGCCGACGCCGCGTCGAGTTTCTCGACTTCATGAACAGCGTCACCGCGGCTTTTCCGAACCGGAAGCTTCACGTCATCCTCGACAACCTCAACACCCACAAGAAGAACGAGCATTGGCTCAAGGCCCACCCCAACGTGCAATTTCATTTCACGCCGACAAGTGCGTCTTGGCTCAATCAGGTCGAGGTATGGTTTTCGATCTTGCAGGGGCAGTCGCTCAGCGGCACCTCCTTCACAAGCCTCACGCAGCTTCAGGAGCACATCGATGCCTACGTCAACGCATACAACGACAGAGCCGAGCCCTTCGTCTGGACCAAGAAAAAGGTCCGTCAACGCCGTTTCAAAGGCCGCCGTATCACTCAGCTCTGATTCTGGGTACTAGAGCGTGATGACTTTAGTTTTGGCCATATCCGGCGTCGGCGAAGTAATTGGCACATTCGGCCGGTGAGAGGGGGCCGAGGATCGGAGCGATAGCATCGTAGACGGCCTCGGTAGTTCGCTCATGCGCACGTTGGCGAGTCAATTGCGGGGGGGGGGGCACGCTGAGGTCTTTGGCCCTGGCACTACATCGCCCCCCGCAAACCGATCCTGAACATTGCCCGGGTGCACGATGGTGCTCAGCAAGTTTCCTTGTGTATCGGTGACGATGTGGCGCTTGCGACCTTTGATCTTCTAGCCCGCATCAAAGCCGCGTGGCCCTCCGCTCTCGGTCGTCTTGACCGATGATCGCCACCGTTGGTTGCGGCTCCCGTCCAGCAAGCCTACGCGCGATTTCAACCGGGGCTTCATTGATCAAATCCAATGCCCCGCGGTCGCGCAGGCCATAAAAAATAGTACCGCACCGTCGTGAAGCAGGGGAATCGCATATGGGGTTTCGCTGGCTATTGCATTGTAAGGCAACACCGATTCTGAAGACGACTCCCGGATTAAGGAGGGGGTCGGATGAAGAAGTTCAAGACGGCCTTTCGGCGGTTGCCGGACCCGCGCGCGGACAATGCCAGGCACGATCTGTTGGAAGTGCTGTTCATCGCACTGGCGGCGATGCTGTGCGGGGCGGAGTCGTGCTCGGACATGGCGGACTTCGGGCAGTCGAAGGAGGAGCTGTTGCGGCTCTTTCTTCGCCTGGAGCATGGCATCCCAAGCCACGATACATTCAGTCGGGTGTTCCGCCTGCTCAAACCGCAGGCCTTTGAGTGCGCATTTCGTCGCTTCATGGCGGCCTTTGCCAAGGCCAACCGCATCAAGCTGACTGGGGTCGTGGCGGTTGACGGCAAGGCCCTGCGCGGGGCCTACGAACGCGGCGGCAAGGCCACCCCGCTGCACATGGTCAACGTCTTTGCGGTGGATGCCCGCATGGCCTTGGCTCAGCAAAAGGCATCTGGTCGCAACGAGACGGCGGGCGCTCTGGAGGTACTGGACCTTCTGTCGCTGGAAGGCTGCATCGTTAGTCGTCGGTTAAGAAGCCGATTTGAGTGGTGTGCGGTGGCTGGTGACTGAGAAGAAGGCAGCCAGGAAGAGGTACCAAAGAGCCCTTAGCCAGGCGAGGATGCGGCGGAAGTTGTAACCGACGGCGGAGAGGATGACGTTGGCGGCATCGCCGGCGCGGCCTTTGAGGTAGCAGCGGCCGAGGTGTCCGTCAGCCTTCAAATGGCCGATCACGGGCTCGATAGCGGAGCGGCGCCGCAGCTGGCGCTTGATAGTGCCGAAGACGCCGCGCTTCTGGCCGGAGATGAAGACGCGGCGCGGGTTCTGTGCGTCATGGCCGCGGTATCCCTTGTCGACAAAGGCGCACTGGATCGCGCAGCCGGTGAGTGTCTCGGTTCGGTCGATGACGTCCCGCAGGGTGTGACCGTCGTAAGGGTTATCGGGCAGCGCCTTGGCGTGCAGCACGAACTGGCCGCCGGGAGCAGGCCGGTTGTTGGTGACGATGGAAGCCTTCACGCCGAACTCGTAAGGCGCGCTGGCCTTGCCCTTGCCGATGCACTCCACCTCGGGGGCATGGAAGGAATACAGCTTCCAGCCGCGCTGGCGCTGCTGCTGCGAGCGGATCTGCGTGGCCCGGCTCAACGGGAGTGCGAACGCCTCTTCGAGCGCATCCTGGCCTTCGATCTTGCGGCGGATGTCGCGGATGATCCGGCCCAGGCGGCTGCGCAGGATGCGCAACTGCCGCTGGTGCCGCTTGAACTGTTTGGCATGGGCGTAGCGTCCCGCCATCATCGCGGTGGCCTTGGCGATCCGAGAATAGGATTGCCGCAGCCGCACTCCGTGCTTCCTCGCTAGGCGGTTGAGCCCCTGGATCGCCGCATGCAGCAGCTTGGCATCGGTCGGAAAGGTGATGGCCTTCGGCTGCACCGTGGTGTCGACCGTGACCCGCTCAAGGTCCTTGCCGCGTAACGCGCCGACGTCGTGCGCCACCCGCAGGCTCTCGGCCAATAGCAGTTCCAGTCTGTCGCCGAGCCGCTTGCGCCAATGGCTCAGGTCCGAGCGCTCGTGCGGGAATGCGTGCTGGAAGAACTCTTCGCCAGTGAAGTACTGGAAATACGGGTCGTGGACCCAGCGTTCGCATACCCCCTCATCGGACAGCCCGTAAATGTGCTTGAGCAACAACAGCCCGATCACGAAGCGGGTCTCAATCCCCGGCCGGCCGTTCTCGCTGTAGAGCGGCGCGATCTCGCCGTCGATCCAGTCCCAATCGATCTTGCCGGTGAGCCGGACCAGCTCGTGCTTCAGATTGATGATCTGGTCGAGCCGCGCCCGGAAAAAATCGTTCGCTCCCGTCGTTTTGTGCTTCTTCGGCCGCATCGTGCCCTCCGATGCGGACAGGGAATCATGCTTCGCCCGTCGAGGGAATCTCGAAAACGAAATTGCAAGCTTCCGATGCACAAAACACCAAAACCTTGCAATCTCAGAACGTCATTCCAGCCAAATTACGATTCCAGATCAGTCGCCTGGAAGCTTCTTAACGGGCGACTCGTTACCGCCGATGCGCTGCATTGTACCCGCGCCTTTGCGGCTACGGTGCGCGAGCGCGGCGGCGACTATGTTCTGGCGATCAAGGCCAACCGCGGGCGCTTGTTCACCGCGGTGACCCAACAATTTGCGCGATCGGGCAAGCGCAGCACAGCCGAGCAGATCGACCCTTCCACCCACGATCGACGCGAAGTGCGACGTGCCACAGTCATGCGCAATACCAGTTTGGCGGACCTCTATGGCTTCCCAGGGGCCGCCGCGATAGGGCGCATCACCTCGCGCAGACGCCTGCGGAAGCAGCGCGCCGATGCGCCTGTCGTGCGTCACTATCTCCTGTCCAAATACATCGCTCCCAAGCGGCTGCTCCACGTCACTCGCAGCCATTGGGGCATCGAGAACCAACTCCATTGGGTGCTCGACGTCCATTTTGCCGAGGATAGCAACCGCTCACGCTGCGACCATGCGCCCGAGAACCTTGCCATTCTGCGCAGGCTCGCCCTCAACATCCTGCGAACTCACCCGGATCCAGCCTCCCTGCGGCGCAAAATTAAGCGCGCCGGCTGGGACAATGCCTTCCTCATGGCAGCCCTCAGCCATATGCGATAGCCCTGCGTCGTGAAGGGAGGAAAATCCTTCGGCACGCCCATTGGCATCCCGTCGTCGCAATGTACTGGATCGCATCCCATACCGATCGCATGCAGGTCGTGCGCGGTCGCCCGACCTTGCTCGGCCTTGGATCAACAGCTCGAGCAAGTCCCATTCCGCATCCGTACAATCGCTTGCATAGCGCAGTTCTCGTCTGTCATGCTGACAGCGGGTGATTTTTGGCCCAGGTCATCTGCTTCTCCGATGGCTTCGAACACCTCGAAAACGCACAACCTGCTGAAATCACCCAACTTTAATTTCCGGTCGGCCTCTTAGCTGTTGCTGGTCGGGATAACAATGACGCACGTCGTGCCGTAAGGCTGTGTGCAGTTGGTGTAGGCGGGAACAAGAACACCATAGCGATGCGCAGATTATTCTGGCGGGTAAACCGTGCGACCGCGTGACGATCCATCGACGGTGCTCCGTGCCCTACGGTTCCTCGATCCCACCGTACGTTTGAATGAAGTGATACGTCGTAAGCTTGTAGTCTTGCGTTCTCGCCTCTGCAATGTTGGCAAGGCGACTACCGGAGGGAAACGTTAGGCGAGCGCTGATATTGAAGTGAGGGTATTTGCCATTGGATACTCGGGTGTAGTTCAGCCGCAACCTCTACATCGGACACTGCAATGCCTACCGCCCCAAATCTCGATGATGTCCCTTAAAGGGTAAGTACGGCGCAACATCCTCTTGGTTGGCATTTGCGCGTCCAGCCATTGATAAGCAATCCTGACAAAGTCGTCATGTTCGTGTCGAACGTTCGCGTGTCGATATTTAACGCGCTTTTTGGCGTTCGCAATTTCGATGGCGGTGAGTATAGTTGAAAGCTTCTCCAACATGGACCGTTATATGTTGTTCCTAACCTTCTTGTGAGATTAGTTCCACGGTTGTCTGAAGTGCTCCCAAGTCTGGTAGTTGCTCATTCATGGCGATGGTCGTTTGAGGTTTCACGAAGTATCCAGGCGGTATCCGTAGCCGTGCTTTGCTTATGTCACCTCAAGCCAGCCCCCTCCACGCCTTGCATCCTTCACCGCCGCAACCACCCTGCTGGGCAGCTCCGCGTTCTGCCGTCAGCCGATCCTAGACCGCACCGCACTGCCTCCACTACTCATCGGTGATACCGGAGTCATACGGATAGCGAAGACGTAAGCTCCCCTCCATACTTCATCCAGGTCAGGATTTTGTCATCCCCCCTGGGGAGAGCCAACGTCGCCCGCATGCATTTCAAGCGGGCGGCGTTGGGCTGTTTTGTACTTGCTCGCTGCGCGGACGGACATCATTTTGCTGCGCGGCGCGACTATACAACTTCCAACAGGCACACGTGGAGTGTGATCGGTCTCATGTTGCCGTCCAAGAGGACGCGCACCCTTGTCCTGGTCACACCAAGAGCGACGATGAGGCCGCTCCGCCCTTTCAGCTTTGGACCAGCCGAGTACGCTACTATTACGCGAGACCCAACGGTCATCGCATCATTGGCACGCGAAAACTGGATCGGTTCAACAGGGCGGTCGGCCCTTGGAAATCTCTCCGCTAGCCCGTCCTATTCGTGAGAGTGCGTTTTTTTAGTCCGATTGATGTGGCCGCACATCTGCTCTGACGAGGCGCGCGGGATTGCCTTCGGCTTTTCACCGCCTGACGACCCGTACTTTGCAACGCGCTTGAGGGATGGGTTGGGCGAACGGGGGGCGGACGCCCCGCCGGTCAAGGACCGAGCGGCAGCAGCGCGCCTGGCAAGCCGCGGATCAGGTCGGCTTCGGGACATGCCGCGGCAAACGCAAGGCGAATGCGGCTCGTGGTCTCGACGACACGGGCAGCGAGTTTCAAGAGACGAAGACGCAGCGTCGCGAACTCGGCTGTGGCCAATTCCCGGGCTTTGGGAATCGCGTCGCGCACGGTCAGCATCAGCCAATAAGCGGCGGTGTGGAGAACGAGGCGGACTTGATTGGCGAGCGCCGAACGGCAGCTGGTGCGATCGGAGGCGAGCTGTGTCTTATGCAGCTTGATCAGATTCTCGGCTTGGCCGCGCGCGCAATACAGGCTGTCGTAGATCCACTCGGCCGAGCCGACATCGAGGCTGGTGACGACGAAACGGATGTCGAGGCCGAGCATCGTCGCCTCAATACGGGCGACGGTACGCCGTTCGCGATCCCAGGACTTGGCCTTGTGGCGCGTCTCGGTATAGCCACGCAGAACCGGCAGGTTCTCGATGGCGCGTCGCGTGCGGATGTCGTCGGCGGCCTCGTCGACTTTTCTGGCGAGCGGCTTGGTGCCGGACAGACCGAAGATGTAGTCGATGCCGTTGGTCTCGCACCACGTCATGGCCTCCGGCCGAGCATAGTGCCCGTCGCCACGGAACGTAATTCGCGTGTTGTGCCACCGCGTCCGGATATGCCGTATCAGGCGGCGCAGATGGGCACGCACCTCGACGCCGCCCGGCGTCTTGCCGGGCCGCAGCACGACCGCCACGGGCCGGCTCTTCTCCGTGTCGTAGACGTGGATCGGCAGGAAGCAGCGTTCGTCATAATGAGCGTTGAACAGCGAGAGCTGCTGATGGCCGTGGACGACATCGCAGGTATCATCGATGTCGAGCGTGACGGATGCCGGCTCGCGCGGGTAGCTATCCATCCATGCGTCGACCAAAGTGTAGGTCAGTCGGATCACGTCGCGCAGGCGCGGAGCATTCTCCAGCCGCGACAGCGTCGGTTGGGAACACAGATCGCGACCCGTGTCCGGCAGCCGTCCGCAGGCCAGCTTGAATGCGGGATCGGACCGCAGATGATCGAGGTCGTCGGCGTCCTCGTAGCCGCAGCAGATCGCGAACATGCGCGCGCGGAACATATCGACAAGGCTGTGCACGACCCGCGTCGGATCGCGCCGATCCGGGAACACCCGGGCCAAATTGTCGGCCAAGCCGAGACGCCGCTCGGCCATCGCCAGAAGCATCACGCCCCCGTTCGAGGTCAGCCGACCGCCATCGAAGGCAGCTGTGACTTTCTTGGCGTGAACGGCTGGAAACGAGAAGGGCAGAATCGTATCATCGGTCATGGCGGGCCTGGTGTTCGCGGCTGAAGGTGATGGGGTTGGCTTTGCAACCGAATCCTACGCCGCATCAGCGCTTTACACCACGCTCGCCAGCCTCTCAGGCGCACTCTGACGAATAAGACGGGCTAGACAGCGTCGCCCCCCTTCCCGCCCTCCAGCACCGGCTGATCGGTCGTTCTCCTTGCGGATTTGAACCATTTCGCTGGCAATCCCAGCACATAGCCGCGCCGTCTGAGATCCTGACAAGTTTTGTTCAGCGCCGCCGCGATGACTTCCTCTGGAGTTTGCTTCTTTACCAAATGCCAGAAGATCTCGTCCTGCTCGCGTGTCCAGCCTTCGAAGGTTTCGCTCATCACCAAATAATCAGGTCATTGAAAAAATGGGTTGCTACGATGCCTGCGAACCTGGTGATTCTAGGTTCGCAGGCAATCCCGACAAAGAGAGCGGCGCCTATATGGTTCGGCCGCGCGGTGAAGTCTTCCGTTCCGCCCCCATAGCCCACAAAGCCGAACGTGGCTGCGTGACTCCTAAAGCCACATCCAGTCTGCGTTATTGGCGAATGAAGGCGCCGCCGAGGCCGATAGTCTCGGCATCGAAATTAGCGAGCCCACCGAAGCTCTTCAGACGTTTGAATTCCTGGTTTTCGGCGGTCAAGGATAAGGCGACATAGCCAGTGTCATCGTCCAGACCGGTTAGAACCGCTACCGTGGTTGGGCCAGTGCTGTTCTTGAAGTGGTAGTGGCCGGTCGCAGGATAGTTATGGCCATTATAGCTGATCGAAGCAGCAGCGATCTGGCCGTTCGAATCGTTAGCCTGTGAAATTACAAGCTTCGCTCCGATGTTGTCGTTCACATACGTCCCCTGAAGTCTGGACATGATTCTGCTCCCTTACGAGCGACGGTATCGCGCAATGAGTCTGCGAGATGAGGCACTATCGCCAAAACCGAACTGCGACGCACCTACCAGGATTGAGCGTCTCCTAGGCTATGAAGATTTACCGGGCCTTATTTTGGCGATATGAGCAGCCTCAGTCTGGCCTTTTGACAAACTGAAGGAGAAAGCTGTCAAGGCGGTCGCCCAGTCTATTGATAGCTGTGAGATATCCTTCATGGAGTTTTCATTGAGTCTCAACTTTTCCCGCCCTTCCCCTGTTCCTGAAGTCTCAGCGCGAAGCTCTCGCCGCCCTGCGAATCGCTTTCAGCGGGAGAGCGCCGCGATGACGTAGGCACCGCTACTTATTTCGGCGCGTGAGTACGTCGATTTCAATGCGCGGCCCTTCAGTTTTCAGCTAAAAAGGAACCTTGGCTAGGGAGGGCGACAATGCCGATCAATCGGCTATTGAAGGGTGGCAAGATTAGTCCCGAAGAGGTTGAAAGACTCAACCGCGCCTTCACGTTCAGCCTAAAGTCGCTACACCTTGTTGATCGCAATGACCCTGTTTCCGACATTGTGGCTCGCAAGGTAATCGAGATCGACAAGTCGGGTGCTCACGATCCGCACGAGATCGCGGCGCGTGTTGCGAAGGAATTTGGCATTCCGGAGTAAGGCTGCCTTGACGGACAAGTTCTTCCTTAAGGGCCACCGTATCGCCCTTCACGAGGAATGAGCGCACTTGCCCATCCTTCATGTAGCCGAGCACAAACACCTAACCTTCCAACGGCTACGGCGCAATTAACGCTGTATCAAAGCTGGCGCTCGTGCGGTCGTTTCTCTGCCGGATGTGACAAAAACGACACGGAGCGATTACTTTGCGTGGCGTTGGATATTGGACGGGCGAGACCGATCTCGTACAGCCAGCTCAGAACAGCCTCGGTATAATGCGTCCGGTCCGCGCCATATACTCGCGATACTCGTCGCCGAACGTTTCCAGCATCATCTGTTCTTCTCTGGCAACCCGGCCGAAAAACAATGTCCCAAATCCGATCAAGCCAGCGAAACCGGCTACCAAATTCGGCATAAGCAATGCCTGAGCGACAGCCCAAAGCCAGAATGCGGAATACATGGGGTGCCGACTTTCTCGATAAATCCCGTCTGTGATCAGGCGATGGTTTTCCCGCACGTCGAGACTTAACGACCAATTCCGACCAAGAGCTCGATGGGTTAGCCGAAACATGATCAGCGCCGCAACCGCCAGGAAAACGCCCAGCCACGCTTGAGCTGGCCGGAAGGCGTACGATGCGAAGTGAGGTATGGCGGTTACAATGTAGATGAATGGCACAATACCAAGACCCGTAAGCGATATCAGCAGCAGGGTGTTTTCGCGAAGACCTCGGGCGCTCGTCGCGACCTTTTCACGGCGAGCACGACGCGCATATTTGTAGCGGACGAGATACCAACCGACCGCCATCATCACAAACACGAATTTGGCAATGTCACCGTGTGCCGAGCGCTTGTTTCGCTCGCGCGCCATCTTTGCCGACCATCGAAACGGCGCCATCCTTAGCGAACGTCTGAGATTTGATCTGGATAGGTCCAGAGAGCGATCATACAAGGGTTGCCGGTCGTTTCCACTGATTAATTGGCAGCACGTCCGGCGGTATCCAAGGCTGGTGCGTCGCCGCGTTCGTTCGCTCTCTTTGGGGCGAATAGCACAAAGCAGAGGATGGTTATGAGAGCATTGGTCGAGCTCTTGCTCGAGTTTTCTCAAATAGCACCCGTTGAGAAAGACATCTACGAAGACGCTCTTTGTTAGCTTCCCTGGATCCAGCTAAAAGTCCGCAATCGACAGGATTGCGAGCGCCGGACCGGTTGCCATGACAAAACTATTTCTATTTCGCCCGCGGCGAAGCCACCATGGCTCTTCGGTCTACGGTCGCCAGCACTCGGGGGAGTAACTGCGACGCTATGAAAGCATGACCGTCAGCCGTGAGGTGAATGAAGTCAAAAGCATAATACTGAGAAGGAATCTCTTCGTCATACACGATGCTTTTGATGGCGCGATCACACAGCCGCCGCTCCATCGCCGCGACATTGGCCGCCCGCTGCTCCTTCGTAACAAAAAAGCGCCTATCATTGCCTCCAGGCTGCAAGATTACGATGTCGGTTCCCGTTGGAACGGCGTTATCAATGCGCTTGAGCATACCAGCCGTGGTATCGAAGGGAACGCCGGCATTGACGACGGTAGAGCCGGCCCCGGAATTCTGCACAGGGCGATAAGTGGAGTTTCTGGCTGACAGCGGGCACGCTGTGCCTGCGAATCAGGAGCGACAATGAGCAGAAGAACACGCCGGAACCACACACCGGAACCACACACCGGCCTTCAAGGCGAAGGTGGCGCTCGCCGCCGTGAAGGGCGATCGAACGCTGGCTCAGCTTGCCGAGCAGTTCGACGTCCACCCCAATCAGATCACGGCGTGGAAGGCTCAGCTTGAAAGCAAGGCCGCCGATGCGTTCGGTCCCGGCGGCGGCTCCGGAGCGGAGCAAGCAGCCATCGACGTGAAGTCGCTGCACGCCAAGATCGGCGAACTGACGCTGGAGAACGATTCCTAAGAAACGGCAGCATCTACTTTCGGCTCCAAGGGATGGAGAACAAAGCCGAATGCCTTGGCACGCCGATGCAAATTGTTGACCACTCGCGTCCGGTAACGCGTCTCGTAGGACGAGGCCCCGGGATCGACATAGTCCATTCCGTATCGCACAGCATTGTAGAACAGAACTGCGATCTTCCGGGCCGTGGCGGTCACGGCCTTGGCCTTGCCGATGCGCGCTGAGAGCCGTCTATAAAAGGCGCCGAGCGCAGTGTCTGTACGACCCACGGTCACGGCAGCAAGGCGCAGAAGTGCCGCCGCTCGGCCGCCGGATCGGCGCGTTCGGGACGAGAGCATTTTGCCGCCGGAGACCTTGTTGCTCGGCGCCAGTCCCAGCCAGGAGGTAAAATGCTTTGCACTTGGCCACGAGGAGAGGTCGTCGCCGCATTCAGCGATCAGCTTCAGCGAGAGGTAAGGACCGAGGCCGTCGATCGCGGTGAGGTCCTTTCCGAGCAACGCGAACAGCGCCTCGCGGACATCGAAAGCTGGAGCGTTCGCCTGATCGGTTCGATTCCGACGCCGCGAGACCCGCGGCGCTGATCCGTGGCCATGCCCCCGATGGAAGCTCAGTTCCTTCAACACGGCTTCAATTCGGGCGTCGCAGGCAGATGCCTTCTCGTGGTAGGCGTCGTAAAGCGCAAGTGCCTGCTCGAGCGCAAACAGATGCTCGGCGCGGTAGCTTCCGGTGAGCGCCTTCGCGATCGTCTCGGCGCTGGAGCGGCAACTATAATGGCGCAAGCACGCCAGCGCCTCAGGATCGCGCTCGCCGGCAAGGATCGCCCGTATGATACGCAGGCCGGTCACGCCGGTGATGTCGGTGACGACGTGGTGCAGCTGAAGATTCATCTCCGTCAAGGCCTTCTGCATATGCTGGATGTGTGAGGCCGCGTACTCCAGCAGACGCTCGCGCTGACGCACGTAGGCTCGCAGCTCGGCAATCTGCCCTTTGGGCCGAAAGCTGGCCCGCAGCAACCCGAATGAATGGAGCCGCTGCAGCCATTGCGCATCGCTGACATCGGTCTTGCGCCCCGGCACGTGCTTGGCATCGCGCGCGTTGACAAGAAACACGTTAAATCCCCGGGCATCGAGAAGCTCGAAGATCGGAATCCAGTAGACGCTGGTCGATTCCATGACGACAGTCTCGACGCCGCATTCAGTAAACCAGTCGACTAGCCGATGCAGATCAGCCGTGAAGGTACCGAAGCTGCGGACTGGCTCCGGTGCGCGATCTGCCCTCACGGCAGCCATGTGCATAGTCGCTCCGACGTCGATGGCAGCCGCGTCCGGGTGCACCATCTGCATCTTACCTCCGTTCCTCGACTTCGATCTTTTGGGGTTCATCTCTAATCCTCCTGCTGACGGCGGCGGAAGGGCTGGGCTGCGCTATACGTCAGATTCCTAAACGGGATCGCCGGATGGCGTCACCACTCTCAAGTGCGCGACAACCCATGGACCAGGTTTTTTAACGGGGTCACGTGCCACCAAAATCGTATCGGCCGCTCCCTCCCGGTCGGCAATCTAGCGCCGGTCCGTTTCTATCCCACAGGGGGAGCGCATCGCCGCGCATAGTTTTTTAGAAGGAGCGCTCACCAAGGCGGGATTGCTGAGCGCAAAGCGATGATCGACCGTGAGCACGAGCTGTCGATCACCAGGCAGGCGGAGGCTTTGAACATCAGCCGCGGCAGCGTGTACTACCTGCCGCGGCCGGTGCCGGACGCCGACCTTGCGATCATGCAGCGCCTCGACCGGCTGCATCTGGAGTTCCCTTTTGCCGGCTCTCGCATGTTGCGAGGGCTGCTGGCTGCCGATGGGTGCAAGATCGGCCGTCGGCATGTGAAGACGTTGATGCGGCGGATGGGGATAGAAGCGCTCTATCGCCGTCCACGCACGACAAAGCCCGAGCCGGGCCACAAGATCTACCCGTACCTGCTGCGCGGGATGGAGATCACGCGGCCGAACCAGGTGTGGGCGATGGACATCACCTACATCCCGATGGCGCGAGGCTTCGTCTATCTGGCGGTTGTGCTCGACTGGTTCAGCCGCCGCGTGCTGTCGTGGCGCGTATCGATCACCATGGAGGCGGCGTTCTGTGTCGCGACGCTTCAGGATGCCCTGGCTCGTCACGGCAAGCCGGACGTCTTCAATACGGATCAGGGCTCGCAGTTCACCGGACAGGCTTTTAACGGCGTGCTCGCCGACAACGGCATTGCGATCAGCATGGACGGCAAGGGAGCCTGGCGGGACAACGTGTTTGTCGAACGGCTATGGCGCAGCGTCAAATACGAGGAGGTGTATCTGCGGGCCTATGACAGCGTCAGCGAGGCCCTCGCGTCGATCGGCCGATACCTCGACTTCTACAACGGTCGGCGCCCGCATTCGAGCCTTGACGGCGTCACCCCCGATCAAGCCTACTTCAACCCGCTGCCACTCCGCTTGGCAGCCTAACCATGGCAGAGGCTCCACTTATCGACGCGGAAAATCTGTTCAGACAACCGGAGCCAGCTCACGGTCGCGTTGACGCCCTTCGCTCTCGGCAGGGCTTCTAACTTAGCTGGGTAAGCGTCTTGCTCTCCAACGTACCAACCTTGCGTGTTGCTTGCGCCGACCGCTACGATATGAATCGGCTTTGTGAAGGCGGCACACACGGTTGCCAGCATGCATATGGCTATAGCCAATGAGAATTGTCTAAACGTCGTCAATGACTGTCTCCCCGGCCTGAATTGCTAAAGAGAAACAACACGGACACCGGGCCCAACAGAGACGTAACCCAAAGCATCAAATGCTATATCAACCCCCACCTTCCAACTGTCTTTTGGGCGTCGTGCTAAGAATTGGTCGCTCGGGCCGCAGGTAAAACTGAGTTCGAAAGACTCGGGTGTTTTCGTGGGCGCGCAACAGGGGGGGGCGATTGCCCTTATCTTTCGTATCACCATGGTATGTAGCGCCGCGCTTTTGTCGATGTTAAAGGTATCCGTCCGAGGGCGGCCGTCTTGCGAGTTTTTCCGATCTGTAGCTGACTGTCCTTATGGACGGACATAAGGACAGTGCGGTGCTGAGCCGCATGGATTTGGTGGAGACCGGTCGGCGGCGACGCTGGACGCGTGCGGAGAAGCTCAGAATCGTAGAGGAGAGCTTCTCGGGGCCACGACTGGTGTCGGCGACGGCTCGCCGGTATGGGATATCACGTCAGCTTCTGCTGAGCTGGCGCAAGGCTTGGACCTGTCATGATCCGGCCGAAGAGGATTCGATCGGCCCGACATTCGTCCCTGCGATAGTTGCGGCAAGTACGCCGCCAACGACGGAAGCTGTCGAGACAGGTCAGATCGAAATCGTGAGCCCTCAGGGGCTGCGCGTGGTCTTCGGCCCCGGTGCGGATATCGAGGCGGTCGTTCGAATTGCTCGGGGCCTGGCGCGCCGATGATCCCGATCCCGATGGGCGTGCGGGTGTGGCTGGCGACGGGCCATACCGACATGCGGTGCGGCTTTCCGAGCCTGGCTCTGCGCGTGCAGGAAGTGCTCAAGCGCGACGCCATGGGCGGCGGTCTTTTCTGCTTCCGGGGCAAACGCGGTGATCTATTGAAGGTCATTTGGCACGATGGCCAGGGCGCCTGCTTGTTCACCAAAAGACTCGAGAGAGGCAGGTTCATCTGGCCATCGGTTGCTGGTGAATCGGTAACGATCTCTCCGGCGCAGTTGAGCTATCTGTTGTCCGGGATCGATTGGCGCAACCCTCAAGAAACCCAGCGTCCGACGCGGGTCGGATAGTCGTTTTACGGTTTGAATCTGCTGCTCGATCTGATTCAATGGCTCCATGATATCGAAGCCGGATGATCTTCCATCGGACCTTGTCAGTGCCCTGGCGGCGCTGCAGGCCGAGCGTGAGGCGCGACAGAAAGCCGAGGCGAAGGCCGCCAACTGGCAGGCGCAAGCCGCGAATGCGCAGGCGAAACTGTCGGATACCGAGGCGCTGATCGCTCATCTCGAGTTGCGCATCGAGAAGCTGAAACGCGAACTGCACGGGCAGCGATCCGAGCGCTCGGCACGGCTGCTCGAGCAGTTGGAGTTGGAGCTCGAAGAACTCGTCACCACGGCGAGCGAGGATGAGCTTGCCGCACAGGCCGCAGCGGCGAAGACGCAGAACGTCCGCCCCTTCATGCGCAAGCGGCCGGTGCGCAAGCCATGGCCTGACGATATCGAACGCGAGCGCGTCGTCATTGAGACTCCAATACCTGCGCCTGCTGCGGTGGATCGCGGCTGGCGAAGATCGGTGAGGATGTGACCAAGACGCTGGAGGAGATCCCGCGCCGCTTCAAGCTGATCGAGACGGTACGCGAGAAGTTCACCTGCCGCGATTGCGAGAAGATCAGCCAGCCGCCCGCGCCGTTCCATGCCACGCCGCGCGGCTTCATCGGCCCACAATTGCTGGCGACGATCCTGTTCGACAAGTTCGGCATGCATATCCCGCTCAACCGCCAGAGTGCGCGCTTTAAGGCCGAGGGGATCGACCTGCCGTTGTCGACGCTGGCCGACCAGGTCGGCCACGGGACCTTCGCCGTCATGCCGCTCTTCCACTTGATCGAACGCCACGTGCTCGCTGCCGAGCGCCTTCATGGCGACGACACCACCATCCGTATTCTGGCGAAGGGCAAGTGCACGACCGGGCGGATCTGGACTTATGTGCGGGATGACCGGCCGTTCGCCGGGCCTGCGCCGCCGGCAGCGGTCTATTACGCCTCGAGCGACCGACGAGGCGAGCATCCACAGAGACATCTGGCCGCCTTCGCCGGCATCTTGCAGGCGGATTGCTACAGCGGCTTCGAGCCGCTGTTCGACCCGCAGAAGAAGGCGCTGCCGATTACGCCGGCGTTTTGCGTGGCCCATGCGCGGCGGGGCTTCTTCGAGCTGGCTGATATCGAGAAAAATGCTCGGGAAGGCAAGAAAGGCAAACCGGTCTCCCCGATCGCGCTGGAGGCTGTCAGACGCCTCGATACGTTGTTCGAGATCGAGCGCGCCATCAACGGCCGCGGTGCCGGCGAGCGGCGTGCCGCTCGCCAGGAACAGAGTAAGTCACTTCTCGAGGACATGCATGCCTGGCTGCTCCGCGAGCGCGAAACCCTCTCGCGTTCCTCCGAGGTCCTGAAGCCGATTAACTACATGCTCAGGCGCTGGGACGGCTTCGCCCGCTTCCTCGACGACGGCAGGATCTGCTTGACCAACAATTGCGCTGAGCGCGCATTGAGGGGCATCGCCTTGGGAAGGCGCAACTGGACCTTCGCCGGCAGCCAGCGCGGCGCCGACCGTGCCGCCATCATGCTGACGATGATCACGACCTGTCGCCTCAACGACGTCGATCCCAAGGCCTGGCTCGCCGACGTCCTGGCCCGTATCGCCGATCATCCCGCATCGCGTCTGCACGAGCTCTTGCCCTGGGAATGGAAGCTCCTGCGCCAGGCCGACAAGCCAGCCAATCAGCAGGCCGCCTGACCTTCACCCTTCACCCAATGCCATCATAGACCTCGCCGTGCCCGCGCGCATGCGTCAATCAGGCGGCCTCCGTCGTATGCGTACTGTTAAAGTGGTTGCCGTCTACATCCCGAACATCGCAACCGAAATTCCGGGCGTCGCCTGAGCCCGCCGCTCAAAAGCGAGCTGCTTGCAAAAATAAGCGTCAGGACGGCGCATACCAGTGCCGCGCTGTAACGCGCTTTCCATTTCAGGACGCCTCGTCCACTTCCAGTCGCATTAAATCAGACTTGTAAATCGTAACAATGGCCTCCGAAGTGGCCTAGGGCCAGTCCTGTGCGCTATTTTGACCAAGGCTAATATCAATGAGTGCCACCTCGCAGCTGGAGTGGTAATTTAACCATCGTCGATATCAGGCTCACCACGGATCCCGATCAACGTCGCAGCGGTTCTGGAGTAAAGTGTATATACGTTTCGCTTTTCCAGAATGAGCGGCAACCTTCAATGCAGATTTCGAGTTGTTAAATGATTCAACGACGGCACGTCTTCCACATCGGCGGCTACGATCCAATCACCCCAAAAGAGCAGGTTGATCGCTTACGCCGCTCGCTGTCGAGCTTCGATAAGATTTGGGGCGCTTCTTCACGGCTGTCGGAAATCTCGAACACATCTGCAATCAGTGCCTCGTGTAACTTGGAGGCATGGGGGCCGAACTGGAAAACTTACGTCACCTTCGAAATGCTGCGCTGGGATGATCTGATTCGATGCGATTCGGGAGTCGGGCTCGTGCCTCGTCTCGTTCAGTCCGTGAAAGCCCTATTCGACTTCATCGTAACGGGAACATTACTTAAATATGCTATCGCAAGCTGGAAATATGCCCTCTTCTTCATCTTTCCGTATTGCTGTTTACTGTTGATCGCATTTTGCAGCGCTGGGTTATCATATCTGGTGATCAGGTTCATACGCCCAACATTTTGGGTAGAAGAATTACTGCTTGGAATTCTTCTATCGCTTGCCATCTTCGTCATCTCGATGCTCTGGATTGGACCAAAGCATCGGATAAACCACATTCTCGACGATGCCATTTTCTCCCTTCAATTTCTTCACGGGCAAAAACGCGAACTTGACAGGCGGCTCAGCGATTTTGCGGAGCTGATATCAAAAGCAGCTCGGGCCGCAGAAGTTGATGAAATTCTGATTGTAGGCCATTCCCTTGGCGCTGCGCTCTCAATAGCGGCGGTAGCGCGCGCGCTAAAATTGGATCCTCTGCTCGAAACGCGCGGACCAAAGCTATGCATTCTTACAGTGGGCGCCACTATTCCTAAATTCTCGTTGCATCCGATGGGCGGCCAAATACGGGAAGCGGCGCAACTTGTGGCCGGAACGGCTGCCATCGACTGGGTCGAATACCAAGCACGAGATGACGCGATCAGCTTCTATCGTTTCGACCCTGTCACTCTGAAACGTATCAGTCGAGACCATTCAGGAGTCCATCCAAAGATTCGGCGCGTCCAAATACACTCAATGGTGAGTCCTATCCGCTTCCGACGCTATCGGTTCAACTTTATGCAGATCCATTATCAGTTTCTAATGGGAAATGATCAGCGCTCGGCTTACGATTATTGCATGATTACTTGCGGACCGCTCGACTTCAACGTTGCGACTTCACCGTCTGGAGCAGTTGGGCTATTCGGGGCAAACGGTTCTCTGATGATGACCCGAACTTGATAAGTAGCCTCTTCGCTCTAGCTCTACGGCATGAAAGGCGGCCTTCGACGAGATCATGGCGACCGCCGTCAAGCGCCAGCATGAACCCCAGCGCATCGTTGGCGGCCTGCTCACCGCCGAGATCAACGAGAAGCAGGCCCGGTCGATCAAATACCTGCTCACCATAGCCAAGCTACCGCTCGCTAACCCGTCTTATTCGTCAGAGTGCGCCTGAGAGGCTGGCGAGCGTGGTGTAAAGCGCTGATGCGGCGTAGGATTCGGTTGCAAAGCCAACCCCATCACCTCAACCGCGAACGCCAGGCCCGCCATGACCGATGATACGATTCTGCCCTTCTCGTTTCCAGCCGTTCACGCCAAGAAAGTCACAGCTGCCTTCGATGGCGGTCGGCTGACCTCGAACGGGGGCGTGATGCTTCTGGCGATGGCCGAGCGGCGTCTCGGCTTGGCCGACAATTTGGCCCGGGTGTTCCCGGATCGGCGCGATCCGACGCGGGTCGTGCACAGCCTTGTCGATATGTTCCGCGCGCGCATGTTCGCGATCTGCTGCGGCTACGAGGACGCCGACGACCTCGATCATCTGCGGTCCGATCCCGCATTCAAGCTGGCCTGCGGACGGCTGCCGGACACGGGTCGCGATCTGTGTTCCCAACCGACGCTGTCGCGGCTGGAGAATGCTCCGCGCCTGCGCGACGTGATCCGACTGACCTACACTTTGGTCGACGCATGGATGGATAGCTACCCGCGCGAGCCGGCATCCGTCACGCTCGACATCGATGATACCTGCGATGTCGTCCACGGCCATCAGCAGCTCTCGCTGTTCAACGCTCATTATGACGAACGCTGCTTCCTGCCGATCCACGTCTACGACACGGAGAAGAGCCGGCCCGTGGCGGTCGTGTTGCGGCCCGGCAAGACGCCGGGCGGCGTCGAGGTGCGTGCCCATCTGCGCCGCCTGATACGGCATATCCGGACGCGGTGGCACAACACGCGAATTACGTTCCGTGGCGACGGGCACTATGCCCGGCCGGAGGCAATGGCGTGGTGCGAGACCAACGGCATCGACTACATCTTCGGTCTGTCCGGCACCAAGCCGCTCGCCAGAAAACTCGACGAGGCCGCCGACGACATCCGCACGCGACGCGCCATCGAGAACCTGCCGGTTCTGCGTGGCTATACCGAGACGCGCCACAAGGCCAAGTCCTGGGATCGCGAACGGCGTACCGTCGCCCGTATTGAGGCGACGATGCTCGGCCTCGACATCCGTTTCGTCGTCACCAGCCTCGATGTCGGCTCGGCCGAGTGGATCTACGACAGCCTGTATTGCGCGCGCGGCCAAGCCGAGAATCTGATCAAGCTGCATAAGACACAGCTCGCCTCCGATCGCACCAGCTGCCGTTCGGCGCTCGCCAATCAAGTCCGCCTCGTTCTCCACACCGCCGCTTATTGGCTGATGCTGACCGTGCGCGACGCGATTCCCAAAGCCCGGGAATTGGCCACAGCCGAGTTCGCGACGCTGCGTCTTCGTCTCTTGAAACTCGCTGCCCGTGTCGTCGAGACCACGAGCCGCATTCGCCTTGCGTTTGCCGCGGCCTGTCCCGAAGCCGACCTGATCCGCGGCTTGCCAGGCGCGCTGCTGCCGCTCGGTCCTTGACCGGCGGGGCGTCCGCCCCCCGTTCGCCCAACCTACACCTCAAGCGCGTTGCAAAGTACCGGTCGTCAGGCGGTGAAAAGCCGAAGGCAATCCCGCGCGCCTCGTCAGAGCAGATGTGCGGCCACATCAATCGGACTAAAAAAACGCACTCTCACGAATAGGACGGGCTAAGGACCTCGCGGATTTCCAGTCGACTGGCACACCGTTTAACCAGACGCTGGTCGATGATCTTGCCACCGGCGGCTTTATCGCCCAGCAACGCAACGTCGTGCCGGTCGGCGGCACAGGTGCTGGCAAGACTCATCGGAAGCTGCATCCGATCCGGTGCTCGCGGGCGCTTCTACAATTTGGTTTGTGGTGATGCTGTAGATGGGGTGATTGCGGTTGCTGCTCGAAAGGCTCAGCCTGGAAGGGAAGCCGGCGAGCCGGTGGCAGCAGGAGCGGGAACATGAAGCACTATGTCGGTCTGGATGTTTCGCTAAAGGAGACGGCTATCTGTGTTGTGGACGAGAATGGCGTCGTCATTCGCGAGGGCAAGGCACTTTCGGAACCGGAGGCTATTGTTGCCTGGCTCAACGAAAGCGGATTGCCCATTGTCAAGATCGGGATTGAGATTGGTGGTCTCGCTCGTTGGCTGTACAGCGAACTGCGTGCTGCCGGCTTACACGCAGTCTGCATCGATCCCCGAAGACTGCGTGGCGTGACTAAGACGATGCCGATTAAGACCGATCGAAACGACGCTCGCGCCATTGCACAGGTAATGCGGGTCGGCTGGTACACCGTTGTTCATATCAAGGGTGACGTGAGCCAGGAGCTACGAATGCTTCTCAACAATCGCAAGACGCTTTTGATCAAGCAGATCGATATCGAGAACGAAATTCGCGGCGTCTTACGCGTCTTCGGCTTAAAGCTGTCTGGTCGTATATCTCAAGCGACGTTTGAGCAGCAGACTAATGAACTCACAGATGGCCATCCACGACTCGCGGCGATGCTGCGCCCAATGCTTGTGGCTCGAGCCGCGCTGCGTGAACAGTACGGCGTCCTGCACAAGATGGTACTTGAAATAGTACGCCGCGAACCGACATGTCAGCGGCTCATGACGATACCGGGCGTAGGTGCACTGACGGCAATCACGTTTCTAACAACCATTGATGACCCAGATCGCTTTCAACGCTCCCGCGATGTTGGCGCGCATCTTGGCCTTACGCCACGCAAATACGCATCTGGGGAAACCGATCGGAATGGCGCTATTTCGAGGTGTGGCGATGTGATGCTCAGGACCATACTTTATCAGGCCGCGCTTGCACTTCTAACCCGCACCAAGCGTTGGTCCGCATTGAAAGCTTGGGGTGTAAGGGTGGCCAAGCGACGCGGCCTTCGCCGAGCGGTCGTAGCAGTCGCACGAAAATTAGCGATCGTGATGCATCGGATCTGGGCAGATGGAAGCGAGTTCCGATGGACCCGCGAGGAGGCGACCGCATGATCAATTAGCAATTCAGCGGATCCGCCGAAAAGGCGGGACGACGTCCTGCGAGGACGAGGTCGGGGTGACTGCGCTGCAACCTCTGTGCCTGCAGCACGCGCCTAATAGATAGCAGCTCCCGATCTTCGGACTACCATCGTGAGGCGGCTATGAACGTCGACCTCGTAGACAAGAGCGAGCCTCGCAGGCTGTCGGTAACGAGCTGAACCCTTGTGCCAGCAACCGCAATCAGACAAGAGATTGCACATGCGAGCCGCGCTTAGAAAACCGGACTTGATCCTAGTTTGTCTTCAACTCACTCCGCTTCCGCATGTAGTAGCCCTGCCTCTTAGACTTAATTTCGTCGCTGACGCTGGGGACCCTCCTCTTTCTTTTTTGCCATCTCCCCGACGTGAAACCGAGAGGTATCGACGATCCCTGCCTCACAACGAGCAGATCACGTTTATGGTTTAGCTGCACGTCGAACATGTATCACCTCCGATCCGACCCAAAACACTATCGTTTCGGAGCAGAGAGAAGCTTGCATAACTGCAACAGACCGAGCGGTATTTGGTGGTCTTCACCGTTCACCCGGCCACCACGTTGACGGCGGATCGCTCGCCGAAATCTTCGTCGGCCGCAACGCGATGAGATGGCCGCGCTTGTACGGATAGCCGAGCTCCCTACGCCCGCACCGCGCGCCCAGCTGCCGCCTTATTTGGTCGCGGTCATATCGGCGAGGTTGCCCCTCCCTCCGCGGATGGCCATGAGCGAGTCTGTCTCGCTGTGCATGCACCGACTGCTGCTCCACTGACCAAACGAGAGGTGGCGAACTGTCCTCGATGAAACGACGACACGCCGAGAAGAATGATCGTGAGCGTCATGCGGAGACCACGCGCTGAGGGTTGATCTGGTCGGCTAGGAAGATCTCGCGGAATGGTTTGTCGCGAGGTCACAATGTCAAAGGATAGTCGTAAGGATAGCGATAAGGATAGGCATATGCCTATCCTCGAACACGGCGCCGACACGCTGCAGCGTGTCGAGATCATCACCGGGACGGGCCGACGTCGGCGCAGGTCGACCGATGCGAAGGCGGCGATTGTTGCGGAGAGTTTTGCGCCGGGTGCAAGCGTGTCCGCAGTGGCGCGGCGACACGACATCAGTCCAAGCCTGTTGTTTCTCTGGCGTCGCCAGGCTACGCGGGCGCAGGTCGCGGAGCGCGGGGACAGAGGCATGCCACCTGGCTTTGTGCCGGTCGCGATCACCGGCTGTGGGCGCCCGAGTGAGGAGCAGGCGGCGATCGAGATCGAGGTCGGCGCGATTCGCATCCGTGTCAGGGGGACAGTCGACCGGGAGGCACTGTGCGAGGTGCTGGCGGCGGTCGGGACGGTTGGTCGATGATCGGGCTTCGAGCTGGGTTGTCGATCTGGATTGCGACGCAGCCGGTCGATTTCCGCCGCGGCATGGACTCGCTGGCGATGCTGGTGAGCGAGGCCTTTGGAGCCGATCCGTTCGACGGCGGACTTTATGTCTTCCGCTCCAAGCGCCGAGATCGCGTGAAGATCCTGACTTGGGATGGAAGCGGCCTTGTCCTTTACTACAAAAGAATCGAGGGGCAGTTCACCTGGCCGCCGATCAAGGAAGGCGTCATGTCGCTATCTCATGCTCAGCTCTCGGTGCTGCTCGATGGCTCGGACTGGAAGCGTGTGCCGATGCGAGTTGTGGATCAGCCGATACGAGCTGGTTGATCATTATCAAGAGTCGTTCGTCACTCATGCGGAGTTGTTGTAGAATCGCTCTGCATGAGTGATTTGCCTTCCGATCCAGCATTGCTCCGACAAGCCGTGATGACGCTATCGTCACGGCTTGCGGCGTTGTCGGAGGAATGCAGCACGCTGGCGACCGAGCGTGATGCAGCGATCGCCCAACGCGACGCTGCGATCCAGGAGAACGACAAGCTCCTGATGATCCTGTCCCAGTACAAGCGCACGATCTTCGGTCCGCGCTCCGAGACACTGGATATCGGACAGCTGTCTCTCTTCACCATCAGGGCACAGGCGGTTCGTGCCGCCGCCAACGACGACGTGACCGGAGGCAGGCTGCCTGACGGAGCGGAGGGCCGTGGAAAGCGACCGGCGCGACGCAACCGGGGGAAGCTTCCGGAGCATTTGCCGCGCATCGATGTCGTGATCGATATCGAGAGCCACATCTGCCCTTGCTGCGGCGAGCAGCTGCACAAGATCGGGGAGACCGTCAAGGAAGCCTTCGACGTCATTCCGATGCAGTACCGGGTCAAGCGCATCATGCGTCCACGGTACGGCTGCCGGGGATGCCGCCAGGGTGTTCTGCAGGCACCCGCGCCGGCCCAGGCGATCGACGGTGGAATGGTGACGGAAGCCTTGCTGGCCCACGTCGCGGTGATGAAATACGGCTACCAGCTGCCGCTGTATCGCCAGGAACAGATGTTTGCCGCCCAAGGCATCACGCTCGACCGGCAAACGCTGGCCTCGTGGATGGGCCGCGTCGCCTGGTGGCTGAAGCCGCTTCACGCGCTGTTGCGCCGCGCAGTGATGTCCTACCCGCGGCTGTTTGCCGACGAGACGCCGCTGCCAGTTCTCGATCCCGGCCGTGGCAGAACCAAAGTCTGCCAGTTCTGGGCGATCGCCACCGACGACCGCCCGTGGGGCGGCCCGGCGCCGCCGGCAGTAGTCTACGTGTTCGCCGAGGTGTCATTCGGCCTGCAATATTGACCCCCTAAGCCGGGGGATCGGCGTCCAAAATTGACCCCCTACAGATTGATCTGTTGCGCTGCCTGCTTTGGAACGAAGCAGGTGGTGGGGGATGCTGATCGTGGAGACAATTGCCCGGATCCGGCGCGAGCACTTCATCAAGGGCAAGACGATCAAGGAGATCGCCCGTGACCTGAAGGTGTCGCGGAACACGGTCCGGAAGGTGCTGAGGTCGGGAGAGACCTCCTTCGAGTACGAGCGGCAGGTGCAGCCGCGGCCAAAGCTGGGACGATGGGCAGTAGAGCTTGACGGATTGCTGGCGGCGAACGCGGCCAAATCGGCTCGTGAACAGCTGACGTTGATCCGGATCTTCGAAGAGCTGCGCGGCCGCGGCTACGACGGCGGTTACGATGCCGTGCGGCGTTACGCCAGGCGGTGGAGCAAAGAACGCGGGCAATCGACCGCGGCGGCTTATGTCCCGCTGAGCTTTGCCCCAGGCGAAGCCTACCAGTTCGACTGGAGCCACGAGGTGGTCTTGCTGAGCGGGACCACGGTGATGGTGAAGGCCGCCCATGTCCGGCTCTGTCACAGCCGCATGCTGTTCGTGCGGGCCTATCCGCGGGAGACGCAGGAGATGGTGTTCGACGCCCACGACCGGGCGTTCGCTCTGTTCAAAGGCACCTGCACCCGCGGCATCTACGACAACATGAAGACCGCCGTAGAGACGATCTTCGTCGGTAAAGGGCGTCTCTACAATCGCCGCTTCCTGCAGATGTGCAGCCACTATCTGGTCGATCCGGTCGCCTGCACGCCGGCGTCGGGCTGGGAGAAGGGGCAGGTCGAGAACCAGGTCGGGCTGGTCCGGGAGCGCTTCTTCACGCCGCGGCTGCGGTTCAAAAACCTCGACGAGTTAAACGCCTGGCTGCTCGACAAATGCATCGCCTACGCCAAGGCTCATCGCCACCCGGAGCTGGTCGATCAGACGATCTGGGAAGTGTTCGAAGCCGAGCGTCCCAAGCTCGTTCCCTATGCCGGCCGCTTCGACGGCTTCCATGCGGTGACGGCATCGGTCTCGAAGACCTGCCTGGTGCGCTTCGACAACAACAAGTACTCGGTCGCAGCCAGCGCAGTCGGACGGCCGGTCGAAGTCCAGGCTTATGCCGACCGCATCGTGATCCGTCAGGATGGACGCATCGTTGCCGAGCACCCGCGATCCTTTGGCCGCGGCGAGACGACCTATGATCCCTGGCACTATGTGCCGGTGCTGGCTCGCAAACCCGGTGCCTTGCGCAACGGCGCTCCCTTCAAAGACTGGGTGCTGCCGGCCGCGATCGAGCGGATCCGGCGCAAGCTTGCCAGCACCGACGATGGCAATCGGCAGATGGTCGACATCCTCACCGCGGTGCTGACTGACGGTCTGTCCGCGGTGGAAGCGGCCTGTGCCGAAGCGCTCGGTCATGGCGTCCATTCCGCCGATGTCGTGCTCAACATCCTGGCCCGTCAACGTGAACCCGCCCCACCGGCCAACATCATGACGCCGGCCGCACTGACGCTCCGTCATGCACCGATCGCCGATTGTGCCCGCTACGACAACCTCCGGAGGACCATCTGATGGAACGAACCCAAATCTTCGACCTCATGGGCGAGCTCAAGCTCTACGGCATGAAGGCTGCCTTCGACGAGATCATGGCAACTGCCGTCAAGCGCCAGCACGAACCTCAGCGCATTGTCGGCGACCTGCTTAACGCCGAGATCAACGAGAAGCAGGCCCGCTCGATCAAATACCAGCTGACCATTGCCAAGCTGCCGCTTGCCAAGGACATCGCCGACTTCCAGTTCGACGGCACGCCGATCAATCAGACTCTCGTCAATGATCTCGCCAGCGGCGGCTTCATCGCCCAGCAACGCAATGTCGTGCTGGTTGGCGGCACCGGCACAGGCAAGACCCACCTGGCCATTGCCATCGCCAGAAGCTGCATCCGATCCGGTGCCCGCGGCCGCTTCTTCAACGTAGTCGACCTCGTCAATCGCCTCGAGACCGAGACCCGCAACGGACGGCAAGGACGGCTCGCCGAGCATCTGACCCGGATGGACTTCATCGTGCTGGATGAACTCGGCTATTTGCCCTTCGCCCAGTCCGGTGGCCAGCTCCTCTTCCACCTCGTCAGCCGGCTCTATGAGCGCGCCTCCGTCATCGTGACGACCAATCTCGCCTTCGGCGAATGGCCGAGCGTGTTCGGCGACGCCAAAATGACCACAGCGCTGCTCGACCGATTGACCCATCACTGCGACATTGTCGAGACCGGCAACGATAGCTGGCGGTTCAAGAGCCGAGACGACGATCACGCCACCCGCGCTCGTCTCGCCTCCGCTATCCCGGCCAGCTCCGACGAGACGAGCGCTACCAGCAAAGCCCGCCGCACGAAGGGGTCAAAATTGGACGCCGATGAGGGGCGCATTGCCTCATCGAAAATGTTACCGAACAATTCCGCTGATGACTGGGGCGGCGTTACCGAATCAGGTCGGTGGCGCCAATGGCGAGCGGGATCAGCATGGGCGCAAGGCGCGAGGTGTTGGCCGTGGTGGCGAGGCGCTACCGTGCGGCTGGACGAGTTGAGAAGGGACGGATCCTTGACGAGTTGACAGCAACGACGGGTTGGCACCGCAAGCACGCGGTGCGAGCACTGTCGGTTGCCGGAAGGGACAGGCCCAGACCACCACTGGACGAAGGGGCAACGAGCCCAACCGAACCAGCGACAAGTCGGCGACGCAAATACGCCAGCGTGCGCGACGCGCTGATCGCGCTGTGGGAAGCCTCCGATCGCGTCTGCGGTAAGCGCCTCGTATCGATGATCCCAGTGCTGTTGCCCGCACTCGAGCGGCATGGCCGGCTGAAGCCAACGAGCGCAGAGCGTGCGCTGCTGACAACTCTGAGCGCGGCGACGATCGATCGGATGTTGATCGACGTTAAAATTGCGGCTGCTGGGGGGCGCCGGCGGCGAGTCGGATTCTACTCGGCGATTCGACGCGAGGTGCCGATCCGCACTTTCAATGACTGGGCAAACCCGCCGCCAGGCTTTTGCGAGATCGACATGGTCGCGCACGGTGGGACCAGCGTCGCCGGCTCGTTTATCCAGACTTTGACCATGGTGGACATCGCAACAGGATGGACGGAATGCCTGCCCCTGGTGACACGCGATGGCAGCCTCGTCGTGGAAGCGATGACGCGAGCACAGGGCCTGTTCCCGTGGGTGATCTGTGGCGCCGACTTCGATAACGACAGCGCGTTCATGAACGACGTCGTCGTTCCATGGTGCCGAGCACAGAAGATCGAGGTAACGCGGTCACGTGCCTACAAAAAGAACGATCAGGCTTTCGTGGAGCAGAAGAACGGTGCGGTGGTCCGGCGGCTCGTCGGATACGGGCGCTTCGACGGGGTCGAGACGGCCCGCGTGATGGCACGTCTCTACGCGGCGGCGCGCCTGCTGGTGAACTTCTTCCAGCCGTCATTCAAGCTCAAAGAGAAGCGCCGCGAGGGTGCCAAGATCATCAAACGCTATCATCCGCCTGCCACACCATACGAACGTGCACTGGGGCACCCGAAACTCCCATCAGCGGTCAAGCGCCGTCTGCGCCAGACGTATCGGACTCTCGATCCCATACAATTGCTTGCCACGATCCGCACGGCGCAGGAAGAGCTCGGCGAACGGATCGGCAAGCGCGGTCTTGCGAAGGTTCCCACCGTATCGCCGGCTGATCCGCTCTCGTTTGCCCGATCGCTCGGCACGGCGGCAAACACCGCCGAAGTGCGGGCCACGCACCGCCGGCCGAAACGGCGATACAAAAAGCGTATTCGCATGCCCTCGAAGCTCGATCCCCATCTCGCGATCATCGAGAACTGGCTCGCCGTCGAGCCACAGCTCACTGCACTGGCCATCGTGGGCAGGCTCGCCACGATCGATCCTTCGATGTTCAGCGACAAGCAGCATTCGATCGTTCAGCGCCTGCTTCGGTCCCTCCGGCGGAAGGTGGCGGAGACAGCCATCGTATCCATGCCCGTGGATGAAATACGGCCCGAGGCTGTGGACGGCGCTGCGTGTGATGAGCACTCCGCCCCGCCCACAGCCTCTCCACCGAGCTGGCCGCGGCTCGAGACCGGTCTGGGGCAGTTCGTAGACCTTCATCCCGGGTAACATTACTTCCTGAGGCAATACGAGGGGTCAAATTTGCAGGCCGATTGACAGTCAGCCGACCGCCATCGAAGGCAGCTGTGACTTTCTTGGCGTGAACGGCTGGAAACGAGAAGGGCGGAATCGTATCATCGGTCATGGCGGGCCTGGTGTTCGCGGCTGAAGGTGATGGGGTTGGCTTTGCAACCGAATCCTACGCCGCATCAGCGCTTTACACCACGCTCGCCAGCCTCTCAGGCGCACTCTGACGAATAAGACGGGCTAGCCTTCCAAACCGCGAGGGCACGACGCTGATGACCCGGATCGCGGCGGACAAATCCATATCTGGTGCGCGTGTCCAGAGGCATAGGCGTGGTGCATTCCAGAATTTCAACGTGCGGTCCGCGATAGCATCCCAGCAGAATACCCCCGGCCTCCAGGCTGGCTTCATCCGGTCCGTTGAAACGCTTTATCTCGGCGACAACCTGTTCCGCCAAAATCACAAGATGACCGCCTGCGAGGAAAATCATCACTCAATGTTGCCACATGCAGGACACCTGTCGATACGCTTCGGATTGCTGTCCTTGATCTGAATGGCGCGGTCGTGGTCAAGCGTCAGCGATCGCCACTTGTGGCCGCCACCGCCGTTCGCCCAGTCGAGCGCAATGTCGCAAATTAGGCCCGCCGCAACCGCTGCGCGGGAAACCGGAAACGGAATGAAGTGCGCATCCCCGCACGCCAGATTGCGGCCCGTCTCCACCTTTGCGTCGCCGCGCATGAGCTTAAACCTGGGCACGCCGGCCAGTTCAACCTTGAGACACTTGAAGCAGGCTAGGCCAGGGTCTCCGGTCATGAAGGCCACGGCAGCCGCGCCGTTTCCCTCCAGCCAGCCGAACAAAACCGGCGGAAAGGCCGGCCGAGCTGTGATGGCAAGTTCGTTGATGGCGATCGACAATGCTTCCTCCCCGGTCGCATCGATAATCAGATCCTGTCTGCGAAGAACAGTGGTGTCATTCATGATCGAGCGCGGAATGCTGGTGATGTCGAGATAGGGAAGCTGCTCGCGAAGAAAGTCTGCGCAACCATCGGCCTTGTTGCGGTCGAGATACGGCGATCCAAGCAAATGACGGCCAAGATTGGCGCCCTTCAGCTTGTCATTATCGACTAAGGTCAGCTTTCCGCCGCCGGCGCCGGCGCCGCTTAGAGCTAGGTGTTGCGCCAGGAAACCGCCGACCGTCCCGCATCCGATGAGTAGTATTTTCTTTCCGGCCAGATTCGTCATTCCGCCCATGTTCCTCGAGAAGACGTACTCCTCGTCGACCGGCACGCCGACGTAGCCCGAAATCTTCACCGCACCCTGCATATATCGGAGCGTCTCGCCAATATGAGCGCGCCGGTTCTTCAAAAGCTCCGGCGTCCTATATGCCTTGGCGATCTCCGCCGACACGAAGAAGCGGCCGTTCGGTGCCGACAAGCAAATCCACTGGTGATGTCCCGTGGAGCGGGCGAACGCTTTCTCGATCGCTCCGACCGCCGTCGGCGCAGCGCGCTCGTCATCCACGTGTTCAATTCTGCCAGATTCTTGGGCGGCCAGGATTGCTTCGGATCGAAGGATAGCGCCGGAACGCGCAGCACAGGACAAAGCAGGCCTTCCGGGTCCTTGCCGCCATTACGCTTGTGCAGAGTGACAAAACTGGAAGCCCCGTCAGACACGAGAATTTCTTCGCGCCCAGAATGGCGGTCAAACTTCAGTATCTGGATCTTCGCATCGCCTTCGAACCCTTCAGGAAGATCCATCAAGACGGTGCCATCCGCCCAATATGCGCCGAACTCACCGACCAGGTCCTCGTCAAGCCGTCCCCGGACGGCATCTCTCAGGACCTTGTCGGCCCATTCGAGGCACTGGATCATGGTCTCAGCGGGCTTGTATCTGTCGAGTACGATCGCCTTTCCGTCGAGATAACAGAACGTGCCATCGGATCTTAGGACGTGGGGCACCTGGCCGGCGGATCCGACGCCAGGATCGACCAGCCTAATGCTCGGCGGCGCCACGAAATCAAGATCGGTCACCGAGACCACAACGGGGACTTTCAGTCCCGTTTCATCGAGCACGCCGCGGTAGTGCAACCCCGATCTCGTATGGTCGCGCACGAAGTGGCGCTGCAGTAGCGCATCGTGAACGCGTCGGATCGATTTCGTGCGCCTGTCAGGCACTCGTCGACTTGCCGACGACGGGTGCAGCCGAGATTCGGCGATCGTGCGACCGGACTTCAGCGTAGGCAGCCTTCGTCACGTCGATGAGATCGGGACGATCGGGAATGCGGTCGCCGAACAGGTCCTTCAGACGCGTCACGGCCTCCTGCGGGTCGAAGCATTTCTCGTCGATCTCGCCCAGCTCCTTCGCGAGTCCTTCGGCCATCACGATGGCCATGCGCCTGTCGGCATCTTCGAGGCGGGCATCGACCTTCTCTTCGGAATCAGTCGGGTTCTCGACCGGGCCGGCCAACAGGATGGGCAGGCGGCGGGCAACGAGGAGGAGTGCGGCATCGTCCCGCTCGGGAACGTTCGGCCGGCCGAAATCGTCGAACACCCGCCACGCACAGACCATCAACAGGATCGACGAAACGCGATCGAGATGGGGCCGGTTGTGGTCGCGCCATGCCTTCAGGTAGCGGCAGATGCGGCGGAGCCTTTCTCCATACAGATCGACTGCGTCGACGAACCAGTCGTTGATCTGGCGCGGATCTGAAGCCACCCAGTCTTCCTCGCGGTGTGCCAGCAGCACGCAATCGGAAGGCAGCGCATCCCAGCGGTCGATGCTGTCGGCCCTGGCGTCGAACGCGCCGTCAAGGGTCCTGGATTGCGCGGCCTTTTCCAACAGCCTGAATTCCTTGTCAGGAATCGCATAGAGGGGAACGTCGATGTGCGCATATTCGGATATGATTAGGCGCGCGCAGGTCGGCTTCCTCACAAAGATCCAACCCTCCTCCTTCGCCAGCACCTGCAGCGCGCGGTCGACGATCGCGAAGAAGGCAGCGGCGGCCACCGAGGGCTTAGCACCCTGAACGAAGGTCATCGGCAGGTAGGTGCCGTCGTCTAGGTCCATCTGCTGCGGAGGCGTCCATGCCGGGTCGTTGATCGTCCTGTAGAGTCAGCGTTCTGGCTGCTCGTCAAGGGTGATGGTTCTGGCGTTGCGTTTTCGCATGCTTTCGCCGGCAAGCTGGAGGCGGTGAGCGTTATGGACGAGGCGATCGAGGACAGCGTCGGCGTAGGTTGGGTCTCCGATAACTTCGTGCCATGTGTCCACAGGGAGTTGGCTGGTTACGATGGTGGAGGCGCGGCCATGGCGGTCCTCAAGGACTTCCAGTAGATCGCGCCGTTCGGCAGCGGTGAGCACTGACAATCCCCAATCGTCCAAAATCAGAAGCTGGGCGCGGCCAAGGGTTTTGAGCAAGCGGGCATAACGTCCATCCCCCCGCGCGAGTGCCAACGCTTCGAACAATCTTGGGATGATCTTCCCCCGAAAAAATGGACAAGGTTAAGCTGCTTTTAGCTCCATCTCGATCGGACTGACATAGCCGATGGCGGAGTGACGACGAGTTCGATTGTAGAAGCCTTCAATGTAAGCAAAGATATCACGTGTGGCCTCTGCGCGTGTTGCATAGTGAGTGTGGTAGACGAGCTCGATTTTGAGCGTGTGAAAGAAGCTCTCCATTGGAGCATTGTCATAGCAGTCGGCCTTGCGGCTCATCGATGCCCTCAAGCCGGCAGATTGCACGACCTTGCGGTATTCCGCCGATGCGTATTGGACGCCGCGATCGGAATGATGGATCAGACCGGCGCCAGGCCGCTGCGCTGAGACGGCCATCCGCAAGGCTGCCAGCGGCAGCTCGGCACGCAAATGATCCGCCATCGCCCAGCCGACGATCCTGCGGCTGTACAAATCCATGACGGTGGCCAGATAGAGCCAACCCTGATCGGTCTCGATGTAGGTGATATCGGCGAGCCAGATCCGGTTCGGCGCAGTGGCGGTGAAGTTGCGCTCGAGCAGGTTCGCCGCGATCGGGAGGTCGTGACGGCTATCGGTCGTCCGCACCCGGCGAGGCCGTGCCATGATGGCCCTGATACCGTGATGGCGCATCAGCCGCTCGATGCGGCCACGGCTCGCCCCGCGGCCCTGGGCCTTCAATTCGACATGGATACGCGGGCTGCCGTAGCGTCCGTTTGTCTCGCGATGGACGCGCTTGATGTCGTCGACAAGCTCACGGTTGGCGACCGATCGCTGGCTCTCCGGCCGGGAGCGCCAAGCATAATAGCCGGCCGGCGAGACACCGAGCACGTCGCACAGGATCGTCACAGGATCGTCACAGGATAGTCGGCGCGGCGATCTTCGATGAAGCGGAATCTCATTTCGGCCCCCCAGCAAAGATCGCGATCGACTTTTTTAAAATGTCGCGCTCCATGCGCAGCCGCTCGTTCTCTCGCTGCAGACGAGCGATCTCCGCCGCGTGGTCCGCCGACGGCAGCGTCGCTTGCGTTGTGGGGCGCCGCGCCGCAGCCGTCGGCTCTCGCCCAGTTCCACGTAGTTCCACCCAGCGCCGCAAAACTGAATCGCGCAGGCCAAGTTCCTTGGCCACCGATCCGATCGAGCGGCCACTCGAAGCGACCAGATCGACCGCTTGCCGCTTATAGTCGTCCGTAAACGACCTACGCTGACGTCCTTCCATCCAACACCTCTCCTGGCTCTTCGAGCCTACTACAGGTGTCCATCAATTCGGAGGAGGTTCAGGACGCGATGATAGAGAACCGAGCGATTGTCGCGGCAGGCCTTGTGGCCGAGGGCACAGGCTAACCAACTTTTGCCCAATCCGGTCGCTCCGGTTATGAGCAAATTCTCGTGGCGATCGATCCAGTCGCCGCTGACCAGCTTGGCGAAGACGGCCCGGTCGATACCCCGCGGCGTGCGCAAATCGACGTCCTCCAAGCAAGCATTCTGGCGGAGCGCGGCCAGCTTGAGGCGCGTAGTGAGCCGCCTGGTGTCGCGTTCCGCGGCTTCCCGGTCGACCAGCAGGCCGATGCGATCTTCGAACGGCAAGGCTTCGAGATCAGGTGATCGTCGCTGCTCCTCGAAGGCCTTGGCCATGCCGCTCAAGCCGAGCTCGATCAGGCGTTCGTGGGTGGGATGGGTGAGCATACAGGTCTCCTTGGCTTCAGTGGAAATAATCCCGGCCGCGGATGTTGCCGTGGCGCAGGGGTTGGGGTTCGGAGGGCTCGTCGAGAAAGGTGCGATCCAGGCCGTTCTGGAGGATGGAGCGGATCGAGGCGACGGATCGCGCCTTGATCAGAATGCCGCGCCGGCAGGCCGCGTCGACGCGCTCGGCGCTGTAGCTTTTGGCCAGCGACAGAATGCCGAGGCAGGTGCGAAAGCCTTGCTCGGGATGCGGCCGGGCCGCGATCACGGCCTGGAAGAAGGCGGCGGTCGACGGACCGATCCGCTCGCCGGCGGCGATCACTCCGGCGGGCGTCCATTGGCCGTAGCGCCGATGGGCGCTGGGCATGTGGTCGGCGGTGGTGGTGTGGCCCCGCCGGTTGGGCGCGCGGGCGTGGCTGGCGATCCTGCGGCCGTTGTGGAAGATCTCGACCGTCCTGTCGTCGATGCGGGCATCGACAAGCTCACGGATGAGCCGATATGGCGTGGAATACCAGTGTCCATCGATCTCGATATGATAGTCGGGGCCGACCCGGCATCGCTTCCAGCGCGCGAAAGCGTAAGCCTGATCCGGCAGCTTTGTGAGCTTGGGCTTGTCGAGTTCGGAGAACAGTTCGGCGCGGCTGGCGCCAAAGTCGCGCATCTGCCGGGCATTGAGTTCGACGACGAGTATTTTGATGGCTGCGTTCAGCTCCGCCAACGAAAAGAAGCGTTGGTTGCGCAGCCGCGCCAAAATCCATCTCTGGGCGACTTGCACCGCAACTTCGACCTTTGCCTTATCTTTTGGGCGCCGCGGCCGGGCTGCGAGAATGGCCGTGCCGTAATGGCTCGCCATCTCGGCATAGGTTCGGTTGAGGCCAGGATCGTGGCGGTCGGGATTGGTGACGGCGGCCTTGAGATTGTCGCAGACCACGAATGTCGGCGCGCCGCCGAGGAAGGCGAAAAGGTTGATGTGGACCCGGATCCAGTCGGCGAGCCCCTCGCTTGGGCAGGCCTCGGCGTAGGTATAGTTGGAGGCGCCCATCGCTGCGACGAACAGCTTCATCGACTGCACTTCCCCACTTGAGGGGGCGATGACGTCGATGGTGTCGCCGGCGAAATCCACGAAAACCTTCTCGCCGCCCAGATGGGTCTGCCGCATCGAAGGCCGGGCTCGCCCCTTCCAGGCCTCGTAGGTCGTGCAGAACCATGTGTAGCCGAATCCATCGGGATGGCTGGCGCGATACTCGTCCCACAGCAGCCGGCGGGTCACGTTGCGCCGGCGCAGCTCCTTGTCGACATAGCCCCAGTCGGGAACGGGCCGCTGTGGGCTCTGTGACGCAGGCCTCGGCGCAGGGAAAAGCAGCAGCTCCAGGTCTTCGTCGGTCATTCCGACCGGCAACGGCCAGTTCAGTCCGGCAGCCCCGGCTCGGCGCAGATAGCTGTGCACGGCTCCGTTGCTGATGCCCAGGGTGCGCGCGATGGCTCGCTCCGGCAAGCCTTGAACATGTTTTAAGCGGAGAACCTCTTTGATCCGGCGCATCGACAATCTCTGGGTGGGCATCGGCCTTCCTCGTTCACTGACGAGGCAGTTCCTAAGCCGGTTGAGTTGTCGGCCGAAGCGGGCTGAGCCGCTGAAAAGCTGCTCACGATCCCGCGAAATCCGTGCTCACGATCGTCTGAAATCTCTGCTCACGATCCCCTGAAATCCGTGCTCACGATCCCGCGAAACATGCACAGCTTCGTAAGCAGCGCCTGGTCGATGGCGGTGCTCATGCCGAAGACGTGAAAAAGGTGATCGAACGAGATCTCGGGGAGGCAGGAACGTTTGGCCAGATGACCCGAAAGGTTTTCGGGTTACCCAGGCTCCTGGCTCGTCAGCTTTTTGACAGCCTAACCAAGTCAGAAACCTGATTAGATGATTCTGTAGATGCGAGGCTAACGTGGACCGACACAATTATGACCCAACCAACGTAACAGCTTCGTCGCAGGTGCAGCACGACCTGTTGCAGGAGCAGCAGGCGGGCCAAGCCGGGCAAGAGGCCTTTGAGCAGCAATTGCACGAGGCGCGCGAGGCCGATACCGCGATGCCGGACCGCGGGACCCCTCCCAATGTGTCTAGCGACGGCCAGCAGTCCCCGGAGGAACCGATAGGTGCACTCGCCGGGAGCAACCTTCTGCCAAGCGAGAAGGTTCTCATCAAAGATGGACATGACACAGCTGAGTTGAGACCAACGAACAGGCCGAGGACCCCAGACAATCCGCAAGGCGTTGCCATTGAGCGGCAGCTGAGCGAGGTCGCCAATTCAGTTGGAGGTGGTGGAGCAATCCCTGCCGCCTCGGCCCCGCAGCCGGCTCAGTTAACTCTGGTTTCAATAGCGGGCACAAAAAGGAAACAGCCTCTTTATTCCAAGGATGCTCTCGTTGTTTTGGGGTTTAGGGAGGCCCTCATCGGGGGCAAGCTCGCCGAATCCTTCGTCCAGAGGATTGTAGGTCCTCTTCTTAGCTTTGGCCGCTGGCTCTGTGTAAATAACAAGACGGGCATTGTTGCTCGGCTAGACAACAATTCGCTGACCGATGGCGGTGATCTGTTCCAATACAACGGAAACAGGGATCTCATTTTGGCACTAGACCATCTCCGGACCTGGCGGTCGACGGGGCGCGTCCCCCATGCAGCTCCCGTGCGCAAGCGCCAAAAAGCATCCACCGTCTATCCCCATGTGTCTGGGTGCGACCGGGAGCTTATCAGCGAGGTGGCTCAGGGCGTTATTGCAAGTCGGAAGCTGAAAGACGTGGTGGCTAACGGGTATACGCGCAATCTTAACAGGTTGGCGAATGATCTCGGGGAGCGCGGTCTATCGCTTGTTGGGAGTAATGACGCTTTCTTGCTCGCCCATGCTAAAGAAATCTTCAAGGGTGATAAACTTATGCGGACCGCGGTGGGGGCGCTTAGAGAACATCGTGCCCCCAACGCTCCGGGCGCTTCATCTGTTGGCGAGCGCCCACCGCTTCCTCCTGCCGATGGTGACGAAGGGCTCATTAAGGGCGCCATAAGCCACGCCTTTGAGAGCAACAAGTTGAGTTCGACTACCGTCAAGAGTTATGATTGGGCGCTTCGCAAATTCTCCCGAGAGTTAGGGCTTTACGGCGATTCGCTTTCTGCACTCAATCACGTAGCCCTACGTGTCTACGCGGACAGATTGTTTCGCAAAGACGGGGGCAAAATGGCCTTGGACGGTGGGCTGAAAGCGCTTCGTGAGTATCGTCAGGCGAAGGCTTCAAGCCCCTCGGGGGAGGGGGCTTCGGGCGCAGGCGGCTCTCAGCAGGGCGCAGGTGAGGCTACCCAGTCGCCGATGGTAGACGTCGATCCCGAAGAGCTTCGGCAGCTATTGGATGATGAGGCCGACGAGCCGCCGATCATGGCTGACGATCCAGCGCTTCTGCCACCGGAACAAGAGCTTCTGGAGGAGACGCAGGGACCGCGGGATCATCAATCCGGCCCCTTGTCGGCTCTCGAGCCAAGCGTACGCGACGACCATGCGCCGGATCACGCAGAGTCCTTTCCTGACCTGAGCGGACACCACGACCTCCAACAGGCCGCGCACGAGCTGATGGGTGCACTTGACAGGAGCAACCTCCTGCCAAGCGAGGAGGTCCTCGTCAACGATGAGCATGACACAGCTGAGTTGAGGCCAGCCAAGAGGCCGAGAAACCTAGACAATCCGCACGGCCTTGCCAGCGAGCGGCAGCTGAGCGAGATCGCCAATTCAAATGGAGGTGGTGGAGCAATGCCGGCCGCCTCGGCGCTGCAGCCGGCTCAGTCAGCTGGGGTTTTGAAAGGGCGGAGCAAGCAGCCTCTTTATTCCGAGGATGCTCGCCTTATTTCGGGGCTTGAGAAGGCCCTCATCAAGGGCAACAGCGCCAAGCGCACCGCCCAGAACTATGTACATTCTCTTCGCAGCTTCGGCCGCTGGCTCTTCGCAAATAACAAAGATCCGATTGCTGCTCGGCTCGACGACCAGTCGCTAATCGATGATGCGCGCGAGGCCATCGAAAAAGGTCATAACAGGGGACTCCGTCCGGCAATTGACCATCTCCGGACCTTCCAGTCGACGGGCGGAGTCGTGCCGATCACAGGCCGCGCTGAGCTAAATCCTCACCCCCAGGACGTGGCTCTCATCAAAGAGTACAAAAACGAAGCAGCGACAGTGACCGGCAGGGTGTATGCAGTTTCTCTTCGCAGTTTCGGTCACTACCTGCGTGAAAACAACAAGAAGGGCATTGCTGCTCGGCTTTCCGGCAACACGTTGGATGAAGATGTTAAGCGCTATAGGAAGGACGCCGGTGGGGATCCGAATATCGGTGCCGCACTGGCTCATCTCCGAAAATCGCAGGCCGGCGCTAAAGCGATGGAGTTCGAGCGCTATATTTCCCCAGTTCCTGATCCCGAAGACGCGGCACTGATGGAGCCGATGCCCGTCGGCGGCGCCGCTGCGCAGCACAGCGCGTCGCAGCGAGCTTTCAGTTGGCCAGAGGAGCTGCTTCCTGCGGTAGGCCACGATCAGGATTTGCTTTTGGGGCTGATGGACGAACCCGGCCCGTCGTCATCTCTCGAGCCAGCCGCGCGCCATGACCAGTCATCGGATCCCGGAGAGTCCATTCGTCCCTTGAACTGGGGCTACGACCGCCAGCAGTTCCCGGACGAGTCGATGGGTGCACTTGCCAGGAGCAACCTCCTGCCAAGCGAGGAGGTCCTCATCAACGATGAGCATGACACAGCTGAGTTGAGGCCAGCGAAGAGGCCGAGGCCCCTAGACAATCTGCACGGCCTTGCCGGCGAGCGGCAGCTGAGCGAGATCGCCAATTCAGGCGGTCGCCTGCTGACGTCGGCCCCCACCCATCAACTGGGTGCATCGCCATGGCAGGCGCAGCCGATGATGCAGGCGAGCGGGCACGAAGATGCCACGGCGCCGCATGCGGTCGCGACGTACGTCGGAGGCGCCGCTGCGCAGCACAGCGCGCCGCAGGGAGCTGTCAGTCGGCCATTGGTCCTCCCGGAAGGTTACGATCAGGACCTGCGTTTGATGGTGGAAGACGGCCCACCGTGGTCCGGGGTTCCCCCTGAGCAGGCGCAGGAGATAGTCCAAGCTGGACAGCAGGAACCTGCCAGGTCCACCTCGACCTGGTCGCCGCAGATGCCGCTCGACTTTGATTGGAGTATGTGGCCGACCCTGGAAGCAGCGTCAGCGCACTCTGCCAGGGCTCCTTCAGACATCGAAGGCGGTCTTGAGGCAGCGGTTCATCCGAATCCGCCCGCACCGTTCGAGTTGCGTGACAATGCTTGGAGCCCGGCGCCTGACTTTCCGCCGCCGTTTGCCGGGCCAGTACCGGGTCATCACCAGGGCGTTCGACAGCCCGGCTCGCCGCAGGGGCTTTCTCCGGCGCCAGCCTTCTCGGATGATGAAGCTTTGGCGTGGTTGCGCGAGGAGCTGGCGCGGCGGCAGATGCAAGAGCCGGCCTCACCATCAACCAGCAGGGCTCCGTCAGACACCTACGGCGGTCTTGAGTCTTTTGTTGATCTGGATGCGGCCACGCCGTCCGAGTTGCGCGACGATGCTCACTTTGCGCCGGCGCCCGCTGCCGGGGCTCGCTCAGACACCTACCGTGGTTTTCCATTGGTTGATCTGACTGCGGCCACGCCGTCCGAATCACGCGACGATGCTAATTCTGTACGGCCGTTTCCGAGCACCTCCGCTGATGCTCAGATCAGGGCTTTAGATCCGACAGCCTCGTCCCACGGCCACGGGCTGGTGCTCGAGGACACGGAATGGCTGGGCGACGAGCATATCGACAGGGATTACCGGCTCCAGGAGCTGGATTTGCGGAGGAACCATCCGGATCTCGCCGCCCGGACGCGGTTCGTGAATCCCCTCATCGTCCTAAATTATCTGCGCTCTAACGACGATGGCGTCGTGCTAACCGAATTCCAGCGCATCGTCGGTGATGATAATGGTAATGATACAGCCGACTTCCTGTTCCTGCCCGTGATTAATGCCAATCCTGAAGATCCTAATAGCCTCGGCAACCATTGGTCGCTGCTGTTCGTTGATCGCCGCGACCGGGGCCGGCCGGTCGCCTATCACTACGATTCCTACGGGGGACTCAACAACAAGGATGCAGACCATCTCGCAGGTCGGCTGCACCTCCGCCTGGAGCGAGCCGGCATGGCCCAGCAGCGGAACGGGTATGATTGCGGTGTCTTCGTCGTGGACGGGACGCGGGCGCTGGTTAGGCAATTGGAGCAAGGACGGGAACCAGACCTGCTGAACCTCAGCAACGTAGTTGCCAATCGGCAGGCACTGCAGAACCGACTCAGGGGCTGATGTCGCCGTGGGCGGATAGCTCAGGCTGGAGGGCTCACGCCGACGGCCTGGGCCCTGGGCACGAAGGACCGGAACCAGCCGGCGCAGCCATCCGGCGAGCGCAGTCTGGGGAAGTGCCGGCGAACGCCTCTACGAATTCGCAAGAGTGCGCCTGAGGGCTGGCGAGCGTGGTGTAAAGCGCTGATGCGGCGTAGGAGTCGGTTGCGAAGCTAACCCCATCACCTTCAGTGTGTTTCGGCATGGAATAAGGACCCCGCGTATTGCCTCAGGAAGTAATGTTACCCGGGATGAAGGTCTACGAACTGCCCCAGACCGCCCGAGGCTGTGGACGGCGCTGCGTGTTGCGGCAAGCTGAGCACGCGCACTGACAAATGATCTGGCTGGATAGCGAATTGTTTCCGGGGCCACCTCGTTCGGCACAGACAAGGACGTGGCAGTTCCGGAATCTGTCGCGAGGGAGACTGAATCAGACGCACTACTCGGCCACCTGAGCCGAGAGGATGTTCGCCTCATCCATGATCCTCGCGCTCGGCAGATGAATGAAGCTGGAGCAAAGATCCATTGCTCCTTCGCCTACCTGCCTATCGGGCCTACCGGGCAGGACCCAGGATCGTTGCAAGGGGGAGGCCTCGATCGCGTAGTAGCGATCACTTCCTCGGAGGCGGGGCCCTCCGTTCCATTGAGCATGGCAGATACGCGCCAGCGGAAGGCTGTTTGCGGCGTCAGGCCGGAGTCACCGAAGCTCGCGCCTGCTACCTCGCCAACCGTCTGAAACGCACGATCGGCGCCTGCACGCTGGACCTTGTAAGTCGTTGCTCCCGATACCGGAAACCAGACAAGATTAACGCTGCTATCCGACGCATCGTTCGCCGAGAGCCCTTGAGGTGCTGACACCGATTGATCGTTTTCACTGACGAGCGTCGCGTTGGGCGTCGCGTTCCCCCCGGTGAGCGCGTCTAGCATGGCCTTGATCGCCTTGATTTGCGGTCCGGACTTGGTGACATAGTCATCGGTGTGATTGACGTAGCTCCACCAGTCCCAGCAGGCATCCGGATTGGTCGGCCGAAATGAGTGGGGCTTGGTTTGAGGATAGAGAATGATAAAACTGTTCGTATCCGCCCACGCATTGTAGCCGGCATAGTCGACAAACTTGGGCCCGATTTGATCGACATCCTGCTTGCATCCATGCAGCGCCACGTGAACGCGGCATGGAGCGCCCTGCTCGCAGTCCTGAGGTACAAAAGCATAGCCTTTATCGCCCAGGCTCAGCTCGTCGGTTGTATGCGGCCTAGTATAGAGTGACTGATCGAAGCTCTTGAGTGCGCCCGCGAGTTGCCCGCGATTGAGTGGGTTCAGGCGGCCATAGATGTGCTGCAGAATGATTCCGGCCTGATCGTAGCCGCATTGGTTGATATACGGTTCCTTGTTGGCGCTGCAGTCGTTCAGTCCCGCGTCGTTCTGTTTCGTCACCACGAAAGAATGGCCCGCGCCAAGCACGGTCTGATAGAAGAGATTGCCGCGCTTGCCATCGCCCAAATAGTGGCGGTAGAACTCGGCAGCCGCATCGGGCGCGGCTTTATAGACGACCGCGTCGTTGTAGCCGTGGAAGAGGTAGATTTTCTGCCTGGCAAGATTGCTAAGTGGATCGATCTCGCCGGCTGACGCCTTTGCATCAGCTTGATTCGTGAAGTGCTTGATGTTCAGGTCCGACGCAGGCCCTTTCATGCATTGACGCGTAGCCCGCCAGATCGGCCCCCAATACCCGGTGATGACATCCCAGAAGTTCGCCTCCGCGCACCAATAGGGGCCGCCAGCGACCACACCGACTCCCTTGATGATCGAAGACCAGGCTGTGCCGAACTGGATTGCCATGAAGGCGCCGGATGAAATGCCGGAGACCGAGCTCTCGCCGATCGCCGCATTATAACTGCGCAATGCCGAAGGCTGGGCAGCGAGCGGCGATATTCCAACGGCCATAGCACAGATCAGGCCGACAACGTGGTGCCGCAAGTTGGTCACGTGCATGGAAGCCTCGCCAATCAACAGGACCAGTGATTGGACAAACGTAGGGCAATTGAACTGGACAAGCGACCCACCAAAAATGAGGGGAGTCCGCCCAATCCGCTGGATAGTTGCCGAGCTCTCCACGTGACGATGAAACGAGGACGGCGCCCAGTCGCGTACCCGGTCGACGAGCCTCGTTTCGCGCCAGACGACGCGAAAAGGTGGACTTGATCAACCGCCAGCGCAGTGCAAAATCGGCATCACCTTCGGGCAATATTTACACGACGTGAAGGTGTTCAGGCAACACCCAGGCCGATGCCTTCGATGGATATAACCAGCTCTACAAAGCCCAAAGGAAGCCGGCTCCGATCCTTGAAGCGGCCTGCCGAGTAGGCGGGGGTGTTGCCATCCCCGCCCCTCACAGACCCGGACGAGCGGATTACCCGCATCCGGTTCTTCACGCGCAAGCTTCGCTCACGAGACGGCATATTGGTGGACGATCTTGGCTGTTGGCAGTGGGTATCGCGCGAGCATGGCCCGGAAGCGCGTCCACGGCAGATTGCTGTGGCGGCCACGCCGTGCGAGCCATTTCCTCCATATCCGCGTGACTTGGTGGTGGTACCACCTGATGCGTCGGCCGTTTCCGGAGATGACGTAGTAGGCGCAGTGCCCCCGGATTACCCGTGACAGATGGGCGTGCTGCTCCCTGAACGAACAGTGCAGGTTTTGCCGACACCATTCCATCACAGAAGCCAGCGCGCGTGCGTAACGGTCTTTTGCCGTTATCTGACGGACGACATTCTTGCCTCGCCTCGACATACCCCACACGTGGGTGAAGCCAAGGAAGTTGAACGTGGTCCCCGCCGTCACAGGATGACGCCCGCCTGGGCGTTTGAACCGGAAGTCTACGAAGCGAGTCTTGGTCGGATGGAGTTGAAGCCCATACCGATCAAGCCGCTTGGCCAATACGTTCAGCAATCGCTTGCCGGACAGGTGGTCCTCAAAGGCAATCACCGCATCATCAGCGTATCGAACCAGTTGGCACCGCCCCTTGAGCCGCGGTCGCGCCACCTGCTCGAACCATTCGTCCAGCACATAATGCAGGTAGATGTTTGCAAGCAGTGGCGAGATCACGCCGCCTTGGGGCGTTCCACCAGTCGTGCGGCGCAGGATGCCCTTTTCGAGCACCCCCGCCTTCAGCCATTTATCAATCATCCTCCGGACGACACCGTCCGTGACTCGCTGGTCGAGGAATCGGCGCAAGTGTGCGTGGTCGATGGTGTCGAAGTATTTCGAGATATCGACGTCCACCACCCAGCGCAGCCCTTATTCCATGAACCGGTACGTAGAGCGTGCAGGGCGTCATGGGCCGATCGTCCCGATCGGAACCCGTACGAGCACGGCAAGAAGTCCGTCTCGTAGATCGGCTCCAGCAGCAGGCGAATCGCCCGCTGCGCCACCTTGTCTTCCAGTGTCGGGATGCCCAGCGGCCGTTCCGTGCCATCCGCCTTGGGGATGTAGTGCCGTCGCACCGGCGGCGCGATGTAACGGCCGGATTTGATGCGCGCCAGGAGATCATCAAGATTGACCTCCAAGTTCGCCTCATAGTCCGTCGCCATCATGCCGTCGACGCCGGGCGCGCCATGCTTGCGCGTCAGACGATAAGCCTCGAGCATCCATTCACGGTCGATCAGGTGATGCAGCGCGGTCAGCACCCGCTCGGGATGTTGCCTCGCCAGATCGGCTATCCATTGTCGTTTCGTGGACAGGTTTGCGGGACTCAGGGTTCCCTCCCGTGTTTCTCGTCAATGGGTCTTAACGCGTGACGGCTCCCTTCCCTCCAGCGGGTCCCGGTGAGCCCAGTTTGTAAATTCGCTTGCAATAATGCCCCCCTGAGGGGCGGTTTTCGCGTCCAATAAAGACCCCCCTTTGACGTTGTGTGTCAGCGTCCTTCCCTTTGGCCTCAGTCGGCCGGGAAGGGCTGATGGGGATGATTGGCGTGGACAAGATCGGCGAGATACGGCGCGCCTATTTCGAGCAGGACCGCTCCATCAAGGAGATAGTGCGCACGCTTTTGGTATCGCGCGCGACGGTGCGCAAGGTCATTCGGGGCCACAAGACCGAGTTCAAATACGCGCGGGGCGTTCAGCCGACGCCTAAGCTTGGCGACTGGGTCGAGGCTCTGACGGAGATCCTTGGAACCGAAGCTAGAGCATTTTCCGACCGGAATGAATCGGGTGGGGATTCCCAAAACGGCGCGAGTCAGATTCAAGCTGCATGCTGGCGAGGGAGGCCAGCATGTATGGCCAGGGCGCTTTCGGTTGATCTTCGTCAAAGGGTGATAGCCGCGATTGACGGTGGCATGTCCTGTCGACAGGCTGCTGAGCGCTTTGGTGTCAGCGCGGCCAGTGCGATCCGCTGGCGCGGTCGCCTCAAGGAAGTTGGCGACATCGTTCCTAAACGCCAGGGCGGTGACCGCAAATCGCAGCGCATCGAAGCGCATTCGCAATTGATTCTGGAGGCAGTGACAGCGAAGCCGGATATCACGCTCGCCGAGTTGCGAGAACTGTTGAAACGTCGTGGAATATCGACTGGCATCGCGTCGCTCTGGCGTTTTTTCCAGCGCAGAAAGATCACACTTAAAAAAAGACAGCGCACGCCGCCGAGCAACGGCGCGGCGATATAAATGCCGCGCGTGAGGAGTGGTTCGAAGGGCAAATCGATCTTGACCCTGAGCGTCTCGTCTTCATCGACGAAACCAGCGCCAACAGAGCTGGCTCCGCAAATTCGGACAGTAGCTTGAGTGGATTTTCTGCCTGACAGCGGCGAGGATTCTTGCCGCGAATCAGGAGCGAAGATGACGAAGAAGAGCCGCCGGATGCATTCTCCGGCATTCAAGGCGAAGGTTGCTTTGGCTGCGGTCAAAGGCGAGAAGACGCTGGCGGAGCTGGCGCAACTGTTTGATGTTCATCCGAACCAGATCACGATCTGGAAAAACCAGCTCCTGGAAGGCGCCGCCGGCGTGTTTGGGCATGACAAGGCGTCGGCCGAGACGCCGGTCGATTTGAAGGCGTTACATGCCAAGATCGGCGAGCTGGCGTTGGAAAACGATTTTTTGTCCGGCGCGCTCACCAAGGCGGGCCTGCTGAGCGCAAAGCGATGATCGACCGCGGTCATGATCTTTCTATCGTGCGCCAGGCGAAGGTCCTGAAGCTGGCTCGCAGCACGGTCTACTATGAACCTCGGCCAGTTTCGGCCGAGGACCTTGCCTTGATGCGTCGGCTCGATGAGCTGCATCTCGATTATCCCTTCGCGGGAGCGCGTATGCAGCGATCGTTGCTGCGGCGGGAGGGCGTATACGCCGGTCGCCGCCACATCGCGACGCTGATGAAGCGCATGGGGATCGAGGCGGTCTATCGTCGCCCGAACACGAGTAAGCCGGCACCGGGTCACAAGATCTACCCGTACCTGTTGCGCGGATTGAAGATCGAGCGGCCCGACCAGGCGTGGGCAATGGACATCACCTACATTCCGATGCGGCGTGGCTTCGTCTATCTCGCGGCGGTCGTCGATGTGTTCAGCCGACGGGTCCTGGCCCATCGCGTCTCGATCACAATGGAGGCGGCCTTCTGCGTCGAAGCGGTCCAGGAGGCGTTGGCGAAGCACGGCAGGCCCGAGATTTTCAACACGGACCAGGGCAGCCAGTTCACCAGCCTCGAGTTCACCGATGTGCTGCTGGACGCGAAGATCGCCATCAGCATGGACGGCAAGGGCGCCTGGCGCGACAACGTGTTTGTCGAGCGGCTCTGGCGCACGGTCAAATACGAAGAAGTTTATCTCCGCGCCTACGACAGCGTGTCCGAGGCGCGAGCGTCAATTGCCAAGTATCTGGCCTTCTACAATCAGGGACGCCCTCACTCGAGCCTTGACGGGCGCACGCCCGACGAGGCTTACTTCGGCACGCAAGCTATGGTGATGGCCGCATGACCGTCGCCGACGATTTTGTCGTCGCTCTGGTCGGGCTACGCCCTCCCGACGCAACGACAAAATCGTAAGGCCCCGCGTTCAGCATAACCCGGCAGGAATCCACTTAAATCCCGCGGGGCGCTGTCCAAACAACCGGCGCCAGCTCTCAGGTCCGAGCGCTCGTGCGGGAATGCGTGCTGGAAGAACTCTTCGCCAGTGAAGTACTGGAAATACGGGTCGTGGACCCAGCGTTCGCATCCCCCCTCATCGGACAGCCCGTAAATGTGCTTGAGCAACAACAGCCCGATCACGAAGCGGGTCTCAATCCCCGGCCGGCCGTTCTCGCTGTAGAGCGGCGCGATCTCGCCGTCGATCCAGTCCCAATCGATCTTGCCGGTGAGCCGGACCAGCTCGTGCTTCAGATTGATGATCTGGTCGAGCCGCGCCCGGAAAAAATCGTTCGCTCCCGTCGTTTTGTGCTTCTTCGGCCGCATCGTGCCCTCCGATGCGGACAGGGACTCATGCTTCGCCCGTCGAGGGATTCTCGAAAACGAAATTGCAAGCTTCCGATGCACAAAACACCAAAACCTTGCAATCTCAGAACGTCATTCCAGCCAAATTACGATTCCAGATCAGTCGCCTGGAAGCTTCTTAACGGGCGACTCATTAGAGCGTTTCACGTTTTTATTGAAGCGTATCCGGCGTTGGCGAAGTAATTTTTGCATTCATCTGGCTGGATGGTTTGGATGAGTTCGCCGAGGTGGCGGCTGATCTCGTCGATGGTGCGTTTTTGGGCGGCGCGCATCCAGTGCTTGATCTTGGCGCAGGTCTGTTCGATCGGATTGAGGTCAGGCGAGTAATACCAATCCTCAAATTGATGGACCGATGTAGGCCCAATCGCGGAGCGCAATTGACATGATCTTCCACGGCTGATCGATGAGAGTGTTCCAGGCGTAACAGCAGTGATCGACGATGTCGTCATAGGATTTGAAAACGCGGTTTGACAGCCAATTCTGGCGCATGAACTGCCAGATATTCTCCTGACTGTTGAGCTCGGGCGAACGCGGCGGCAACGGCATCAGCGAGATGTTGTGCGGGATCTTCAGCTCCTTGGCTCCGTGCCACCCGGCCTGATCGAGGATGACGATGGCGTGAGCGCCAGGGCTGACCTTGCTTGCGATCTCGTTGAGATGAAGCTGCATGGCCTCGCTGTTGCAGAAGGGCAGAACCAGTCCCGCGCCGGTTCCGAGCTCCGGGCACACCGCACCGAACAGGTAGGTCGGGCTAGAACAACGCCTCACCCGGGCCGATCTTAGTGCCCGCTAGCGTCAGCTTGATTCTTTCCGCCGTTTGATAGAACGGGTCCACAGGATCGGGATAGAGCGCTGAACGCGCCAGCAGAGGGAATTCATCGTTTTTCCAAAAAGTGGAAGGATCGAGCACAAACTTCGCTACCAATCGTCGTCCAAAATCGATCTCGTGGTGGTGGTACTGCTTTTGCTGCCTATAACTGGTCATCTCTGGATATTCGCCCAATAGATAGCACTCCTGAATGTGGGCTCGTACCGCCGTAGGGGGGCATACGCTTGAAAGTCGAATTATCTGAACGCCAGCCTCTGCGCTTGCGGTTACTGCCCCGCTCAAGTTGGGCACACCGATAACAAAAACGTATGCCTCGTTTTTGGCGTTTTGCGAGGCGAACGAAGCGGCAATTCTGAGGGAGTGAGTAAAATCTAAAAGTGGCGTTAAACAGATTTCATAGTGCTGCAAAATCGCCCACCGCAAAATACGGTGTCGATTGATTTACGCAACGCCGAGCAGCTTAAGGTTCGTGTACTCCTCCGCCAAAGTGGCCTCGGCCGTTTCCAGCCTCGCAAACCGGTCTCGGACTTCAAATGTATTTGGCTTTTTGTCGACTCCAGACCGAAACACTCCCGGCTTGAGCGAAGAAAGCTTCGCTTCACTACGATAGTCAGAGCGCTGACCTCGAAAGAGAAGCACGTGCTCTCGGTTCAAAAATTGGAGTTCGGCAATCTTGGTCGCCAAATCCATAAATGAAATCACCTTGTGACCTGCGGCCGCCCTGACTTCGACACAGGTGGTTGCGGCCGCCTTGTTAGATTGCGGTGCGAATGACCAGAGCTTCTGTTCGCCAATCGTATCCATAAATTCCCTCATTTTCGGCGCGCACTTCATCTTAGCATTTTGAGCGCATTGGCGGAATGCCAAGCCAAGCCGATACCTTTTCATCAACATGTTCACAGTTGGTCTGAGGAAAAACTACTCCATTCACCTTCAAGTATTGCCGCAACGAGTAGCTTTCGCGCTCAGAATTCGTCGTTTCTAGTGTTCATAAAACAGCCGTTCTTCGAACAGTTCACTCACAAGCGAGCATAAAAACATGCCAAAATCCGCGTCTAGAATCACGTCGTCAGCCATCGAAAAACGAACAGTTCGAGCGCCGATTCGGCGAAAGAACGCTGAGCTACGAACGCGCGAGTATTTGACTGACGATGAAGTGCAGCGCCTAACGCAGGCTGCCAAGGCCAATCGCCACGGCCATCGTGACGCAACCATAATCCTCGTGGCCTACCGGCATGGCTTTCGGGCATCAGAATTGACCGATCTACGCTGGGATCAGATCGAATTCACCTCCGCTTCGCTGCACGTGAGACGGGTAAAGCAGGGGACGCCGAGCACGCACCCGATCCTCGGCGACGAACTACGCGCCCTTCGCAGGCTTCGGCGCGAGCAAGAACCGAAGTCGCCATTCGTATTCACGTCCGAGCGCGGCACTCCGTTTACTACAGCTGGCTTCGCTCGGATGGTCGAACGGGCTGGGATCGAAGCCAAGTTGGGCTTTAAGGCCCATCCGCACATGCTGCGACACGCTTGCGGTTACGCTCTCGCCAACAAGGGCCACGACACACGCGCGCTACAAGCCAACCTCGGACACAAAAATATCCAACACACCGTGCGCTATACCGAATTGTCCCCTACTCGCTTCAAGGACTTTTGGCGGCGCTAGTACCCAGAATCAGAGCTGAGTGATACGGCGGCCTTTGAAACGGCGTTGACGGACCTTTTTCTTGGTCCAGACGAAGGGCTCGGCTCTGTCGTTGTATGCGTTGACGTAGGCATCGATGTGCTCCTGAAGCTGCGTGAGGCTTGTGAAGGAGGTGCCGCTGAGCGACTGCCCCTGCAAGATCGAAAACCATACCTCGACCTGATTGAGCCAAGACGCACTTGTCGGCGTGAAATGAAATTGCACGTTGGGGTGGGCCTTGAGCCAATGCTCGTTCTTCTTGTGGGTGTTGAGGTTGTCGAGGATGACGTGAAGCTTCCGGTTCGGAAAAGCCGCGGTGACGCTGTTCATGAAGTCGAGAAACTCGACGCGGCGTCGGCGTTTTGAATGCGCCGCGATGATCTTTCCGGTGGCGACTTCGAGCGCCGCAAACAATGTTGTGGTGCCATGCCGCTTGTAATCGTGGCTCTGGCCGGTCAAGGCGCGGCCATTGGGCAACTTCAGATAACCCTGCGCTCGCTCCAAAGCCTGGATCGAGGGCTTCTCGTCCACGCACAGCACAATGGCCTTCGCGGGCGGGGCGACATAGAGGCCGACAACATCGGCGGCTTTGGCCGTAAAGTTCGGGTCGTTGCTCTCACACCAGGACTTACGAGCCGCGAGGTCAATCTTGTGGCTGCGCAGGAACCGCCAGACATATTGGACGTCAACATCGCCCAGCGCCCCGGCCAGCAGGGGCCCGGTCCAGCGTGCGAACCCGTCCGGCGGCGGCTTGTCCAGCAGCTTCAGAATCCGCTTGTCGGTGGCCTTCGTATAGATTGGCTGCTTGCCCGGTCGCGGCTTGTCTTGCAGCCCTTCAAGGCCTTGGTCGGCATAGCGATGCCGCCAAAGGCTGACAATCCGCGGCTGGACCCCAACTTCCTTGGCGATCGACCGAGTGCTGCGTCCATCCGCCGCCAACAGAACTATCCGCGCCCGCTTCAAATCGCGCTGCAACGTCACCGGGGAGCGGCAACACGCCTCAAGCACCTTGCGATCTTTCCTCGAAAGGTGGACTTCTCTTGCTTCGGGTATCATCCCGACCTTGAATCACGACTCACGCTTTAAGAACAGTAGGTACTAGGCAAGCGCACCAGTGGCTCTTAGTAACGCTCGGCCACAGGCAGACATCGGAACGATCTTGTGGTCGCCTCAAGGTCTGGAAGCGCGGCGTATGCGACAGAAGCCGACCTCGCTATCCGCCGATAGTAAATGAACGCGGCCAAGAAACAACGGGAACTAAGCGCATCGGCCGACCTTAAATTCACGCGGATTTCGACACGTCGGACCGCCTCGTGAAGACGTTGACGCTGCGCACGATAGGCTTTGTTGCAATAAGTTTTCGTGGTCATGAGACGGGTTTCAAATAATCTGTTCGACGCTACGACACTAAGCCGCCAAACTTGCTGTGCAGTTCCAGAGTCTCGAGGTGAACGAACTCTTCCACCTCTGTCCGGGTCTCGGCCTCAGTCAAATCCGACGCCAAATGCCCGCGCTGCTTAGCGTTACATTTCTGGATCTGAAATGCGGGTCAGCATCTTCACGTGCGGTCCCGCCCGTTTGAAGATCGGCTCCCAAAAGGCATAGGCCTTCTCGGCGAAACTCGCGCTTATGCTGAACTTCGTGAGCGCTCCCCGATATGCGGCCTGTCGTCGGCAGCCTTGCCCCTCGACAAGGTGCCAGATGAATTGAGCGACCTGGCGCGCGTACGTGCTCGGACGACCTCGGTGGTTGGGTACGATCTCAAGCCGCATGGTCCCGGTGTCGCGCGTCTCCGGTTCGGTGATATTGGCAAGCCAGTTGAAGATTGATGGATCAATGCTCGCGGCATAGCCGTCGCGCTTGAGCTGCTGATTGATCATAGAGAACGCGCTGGCGGCTTCTCTGAAGCATTCGCTCAGGATGAAGTTCGCCTGATTCTCCAGCTTGCCGCTCCGAAGATCGTCCAGCAATCTGACCGCCTCGTCAGTGAGCCGCCGCATGTATCGCGGTTGTGGCTGCCCTGCGCTGTCGGTTGGTTCCTTCTGTACAATCAATTCGACCGCATCCGCGCGGAACTCCGTTGCGGCTTCTTTGAGAACGGTCAAAAAATTGCTTTCAAGACTGAAACCGCCGATGTCATTCGACGCCGCTTCGCCTCCGACCCGTGTTTCTACGAGGTCCTTTGCATGGTCCAACGCAGCGTTCAGGCTGGTTTTGATGTTTTCAAAAGCGCTATTTTGATAGTCCTTGGCAATCTTCACCATCATCTCGGTGGTAGTGTCGGAATCTAGGAGTCCGTCCTTTCGAGACGCCGCCGCATTCCGAGATTCAAGCACCGCAACGGGACTCGGGGCCGTCGCTTGCCTTCCAAGGATTGTTTGATCAGACGTCTTGTCGCCTGTGTGCTCCGATCGCGGATTGGAAGCAGCAATCCCGCTGGACAACACAAACAGGCCATCGTCAACCGCTCGGCTCGCCGCCGCCGTAAGCTCCACCAGCGAGCGTCGCGCACAGCGCGTATGGCTAGCACGCCGCCTTTTTTGCGTGTGGCTCATGATCTAACGACCCTCGACAAGCTTTTTCAAGACCCAGCGCCACAGCTCACGAACTTCCTCCGAGGCTCTTCCCTCTTGTGCAAACTCGGTCACGCCTAATCCTGCCCCAAGCGCGTCCTGGTGGTCATTGCGCTGTCCGACATAGGGAAGCGCAAGCACCCCGAGCGAATTGAGCGACGTTGCAGCTTCACTCAAGCGGCAGCCCCGCGGTGGCGTCTGATTGAGGACGAAAGCAAATCGGCGGTTGAGCCTACGAATAGCAATCAGCGTCGGTATCGCAGCTTCGATGTCCGCCGGACTCGGACGCACCGGGATCAGGCAAAAATCCGCCCTCGCGATGGCGCGCATAGCCAGTCCATTGTTCGTGGCGGCGGTATCGATGACCGTAAGCCAGATCCCCTCAGCTTTAAGGGGGACGAGCGCGCCTTCTATTTCGGCGGGATCCGCGATCCGAACGACCCGCGGATAGGGATGGCCGCGCCGCTCTTTCCATTTTGAAATCGTGCCCTGTGGATCCGCCTCGACAATTGCGACGCGCTCCCCGTTCCCCATCGCTTCGACTGCGATTCCGACCGCCAGCGTGCTCTTGCCGCTTCCGCCTTTTTGGGTGACCAGAGCAAGGACATACATCTCCTGCGCGTCCCGGATGACAACGACATGAAACGAATCGTCGAAAAACTTGAGCTTGCCAAAAACCTACCACTCCCCATCGTGAATCGCATCAAGAGCGAGCGTGGAACTCACAACCAAATCAAAGCCCAGCCACTAACGATATACCGCGCTATACGTCCGCCAACGCCGGTCCATACATTGGGCCACTCGCGGACATGCCACGGCCAAGCCCGAGCGTTTAAAGATGGCGCAAGGCTCGCTCGGCGTCATCCTGTTGCGCCTGCGGATAGCCGAAATAAACGAGCACGCGATCGCCCATGTATTTGCCGCCAAAGCGGCGCACGCTAACGAGAACGTACGCGCGCTGATATCCATGATGGCCCGGAGCACCACACGCTCCGATCAGAGGCCGGATACATTGATGCAAGACCGCTCATCGCCAGCTCGACCAAGTCTTCTTGCAACGCGCGGCCGGACTGAGCTGCTGCCGGTTTGATGGACACCGAGATTAGGTGTTTCATGAAGCCGGAGGTGGCGATGAAAAGACGGAAGTTCAGCCGCGAGTTCAAGGTCGAGGCGGTCAAGCTGGTGCGGGAACGTGGGGTGTCGGTGGCGCAAGCTGGCCGTGACCTGGATGTTCATGAGAATGTTCTCCGCAAATGGGTGAAGGAGTTGGGCTCCGACCCGGCGCAAGCCTTTCCCGGCCACGGGCAGATGAAGCCGGAGCAGCAGGAGATCGAGCGGCTGCGCCGTGAGGTCGCCAAGCTGAAGGCCGAGCGGGATATCCTAAAAAAGGCCGCAGCCTACTTCGCGAAGGAAGCGACATGAAGTTCGCCTTCGTCGCGAAGCACCGGACGATCTGGCCGGTGGCATGGCTATGCGATGCGCTGGGAGTGTCGCGGTCGGGCTTCCATGCCTGGCTGAACCGCTCTCCCAGCGCCAGATCCCGCAGCGACGAGGAGCTCGGCGGCAAGGTCAAGGCCAGCTTCGCCGCCAGCGACCGCACCTATGGCGCACGCCGGGTGTGGCGTGACCTGCTCGCCGACGGGGCGGATTGCGGCCTGCACCGGATTGAGCGGCTGATGCGCCTGCAAGGCTTGCGGGCGCGGCCGCGACGTCGGCGCTTACCGAAGGACAGCGGCGATCGACAGCTCGAGACCGTACCGGCGAACCTCCTTGACCGGCAGTTCGCCGCCGAGCGGCCGAACCAGAAGTGGATCGCCGACTTCACCTATCTCTGGACGGCCGAAGGCTGGCTCTATGTCGCAGCGGTGATCGACCTGTTCTCACGCCGCGTGGTGGGCTGGTCGATGAGTGCCTCCATGACGGCACAGCTCGTGACGGACGCATTGTTGATGGCCGTCTGGCGGCGCGGCAAGCCGGATGCGCTGTTGCATCACTCCGACCAGGGCAGCCAGTACACCAGCGAGCAGTTCCAGCGCCTGATGGCCGACCACGGCATCGTTTGCAGCATGAGCCGCTCCGGCAACGTCTGGGACAACGCGGCGATGGAGAGCTTCTTCTCCTCGCTCAAGACCGAGCGTACGGCCAACAAGATTTATCAAACCAGAGATGAGGCACGCGCCGATGTGTTCGACTACATCGAACGATTTTACAACACGACCCGCAGGCACTCGACCATCGGCTATCTCAGCCCGGTTGAGTTCGAGCGCAAGGTGGGATTAGCTTAAGCGGGTGTCCATCAAACCGGCAGCAGCTCATCCCGAGCAATTACGGGCAAGCGACGTAGTTGTTATCACGCACGCGGCTTACACGAGCGCTAAGAAGACGCTCTCGGGTTTTAGTGCAGACCGGTGGCATAACCTGACGCATTGGCAAGGTGGAAGACGTCTCCTCACAATCGTTGACGAAGCGTTGGCCAACGTCGTGGAACACAGCCAGCTAAAGCTCGACGAGCTAAGCCGCACAATTGGGCACATTACGCAAGAAATGCGCCTGTCTCACCCAATTGAGGTTGAAGCTTTAGAGACGCTGCGCGAGAGCATGCTGTCCCATGCCGCGGCCAATGATGGCTTCGGTTTAGGCACGGCACTCGCATGGGAGGCTGGGTCCAGCCCGGCTAATGCCGACCTCACTGCGCTACGCGCCGACATGCGCAATCTTCGATACGACAAGATCAACGGCAAGGACGACGAGAACGAGCGTCAGAGGTTAGCTCAACGTTTTGACAAGACGCTGGCGTCCGCGGAGGCCCTATTGGATCAGTACGCCTTCATGACTCTGCAGGGCGTCCAGCACTCTCTCAACTCTTCAGCCTTAACCGTGCCGTTGGAGCTGCCCGGGCCAGTCGTGCTGGACGCAACAGCCGGCGTCGACCTGATGTATGACTTAATGGAGGACCGTGCGGACATCATTCCAACCCCAAAAGGTGTTCGCGACTACAGCAACGTGACGCTCCACGTGGCGCGTACCGAACGTATCGGTAAGTCGTAAGCGCGCATTTTACTGCACAGGCTGCGCGCGCGGCTGGCCGCGGCGTCGCGTGGCGCCGGGGCCCAGCGGGATCATCGGAACGGCTTGATTGATCCTGAGCGTTTGACGGTCAGCCGCTGTCGTTGTCAGCTGGCAGGTTTTTTTGAGCGGTGCAATTGAACGGCAACAGATCTTCGATATCGGCGTCTGGCGCGCGTTGGGGCAATTCGGTGAGCGCGTGACGTAGCCATGCATAGGGATCGACGCCGCATGCCCGGCATGTCAGCACCAAACTGTAGATCACGGCGCTTGCCTTGGCGCCGGCAACGGTGTCGCTGAACAGCCAACTTTTTCGTCCGGTGCAAAACGGCCTGATGTCGCGCTCCAGAACATTGTTATCGATCGGGGCGAGACCGTCACTGGTGTAACGGGTCAGATAATCCCATTGGTTGCGTGCATAGGCGATCGCCTTGCCGGTCAAGCTTTCGGGTAGCACCTTCGGCGCCTGGTCGTCGAGCCAGGTCCGGAAGGCGGCCAATACCGGCAGGCTATGCTGCTGGCGCAGCCGCAAGGTGTATGCGGCGCGCGTTTCGCCGTCGGGCGGCGTCTGGCGCGCCACCCTCTCGACCTCGTACAACGCCTCGAAGAACTTGAGCGCCTGCAATGGCGGACCGCCAGGCTTTGTCCTGGCCTTGAGCGCATCGGTAAATTTCCTGCGCGCATGCGCCATACAGCCGAGATGGGTCGCGCCTGTCAGCGTGCGCCAGGCGTCATAGCCGTCGCTCATCAACAAGCCGCGATAGCCGGCCAGGAAGGCCTGAGGATGTTGCTGGCCGCGACCGGGCTGGTAATCGAACAGCACGACCGGCTGCGCGCAGTCCTGGCCGCTGCGATAGGCCCACATGAAGGATTTGGCCTGCGCATCACGGCCGTCCTCTTTAAGAACCTGGACCCAGGTTTCGTCGCCGTGGACCAGGGGCTGCGACATGAGCTTTTGCTGTAGCGCGTCATAGACCCGATGCAGATGCAACTCGCTCGCCCGGATCACCCAGTTGCCCAGCGTCCCGCGGCTGATGCTGACGTCGGCGCGCCCCAGCGCGTCCGCCACACGGTACAGCGGCGTGCCGTCGACGTATTTGTTGGCGAGCACCAGCGCCAGCGTCGATGGCGTGGCGACGCTACCCGGCAGCGGCTGCGCCGGCATCGGCGCGGTCACAATCGGGGTGTTCAGCGCGGTGCGCTCGCAGTGACGGCAGGCATATTTGAACCGCACATGTTGCAGCACCGACGCCTTGACCTCGACGTGCAACTGCTCGGTGACGGTCTCGCCCATCCGATGCATCCGATTATGGCAGCACGGACAGTCCTTTTGATCCTCACCCAGATCGTGTTCGACGCGTTGGCGCGGCAGATCGTCAGGCAGCGGCTTGCGGCCGCGTGCCTTCGGCGCCGGCTTTGGAGCCTCCGGCAATCCCGTGTCCGGCACGGCGACCGCCTCGACATCGTCGTCGTCCCGGCTTTCAGCGGCGGCCTGCTCGGCTTCGTTGAAGATGCGCTCCTTGAGCTTTTCGCTCTTCGGCGCATACCGGTGCAGGCGCTCCAGGCGCAACTGCTCCTCTAGATGCAGCACGCGTTGTGCGAGTTTCTCGTTTTCGGCCTTCAGCGCCGCGATCTCGGCCGCGTGCGCCGCGATCAAGGCTTCCAGTTCGTGCGTCGTGGGCTTGCGACTCATCGGAGTCTTGAATCGAAGTCATGCCGCCGCGTCAACCGGGCTCCCATGTCTTCGTCATGTCTTCGGCCGCGTCATCTGAGAACGGCCATGCCGAAGCCCGATGACGCCGCCCGCATCGAACACGCTCAGCCCACGCTCTGATATTGCCGCACCGGATGACGACGCACCGCCGCGATGTTGATGCCGTCAAGCAGCCAGTGCAGCTCCTCCGTCGTCAGCGTCAGCACCGCCTCCTGACTTCGGGGCCAGTGGAATCTGTCGGCCTCCAGCCGCTTCAGCAGCATCCAAAATCCTGACCGATCATAAATCAGCAGCTTGATCCGGTCGCGGCGACGATTGCAGAACGCGAACACCGCGCGCTGGAACGGATCCAGCCCCATCGACTGCTCGACCACGATCGCCAGGCTGTTGATGCCCGCCCGGAAGTCAATCGGTTCGCGGTGAAGGTAGACCCGAAGATCAGACGCCAGTCGGAACATCGCAACGCCCCAGCGCTTCAATCACCGCCGACAGCAACTGCGCGTCGCCGCCTTCCAGCGAAAGCGTCACGCCGTTGGGCATCGATGCCGTCAGCCGCCCTGCACAGGATCGCTCCGTCGCGCAAACCGCAATCGCGCCAGCAGATCGAGTTGGCGACGGCGACGGCGCGCGAACCGGAATAAAGGCTGGCGCAATCGGCGCCCGCGCCTCCGGCTGGCCATCCCCGTTCTGAAGTTGTCGCTTGGCCACCCACTTGCGCAGCAGGTTCGCGTTCACGCCGTGTTGCAGCGCAAGCCCCGCCAGCGACACGCCAGACTGCAGACAGGCCTCGACCAGCCGCTGTTTGCTGGCCGGATCATAGCGACGCCGGCCATTGCGCAACACGCCGACCGTCTCAAGTCTCAAAGGTTCTTCTGGAGTGATCATCGATCGTGTCCACCTCGCTCATGGTGGACACCTCATCCCATCCCCGCGCTCAACTGCATAGGTGCGTAGAAAGGAGCGCTTACGGTAAGTCAGCGATGGCGGCGAGCTGTTTGCGGTTCTCAGCAAGCTGAGCAGGCGATAGACCGTGAGCAGGAAGGGTCTCATAGGGAAATGCCCAAGGCCCAGTCAGCGGACGCCCCTCAAGCCGGATGTGATCCGCTTCCATACGCTTGAGTTCGTCACGGCCATATCGAGTACGCTCGTCCCATGCGAGAGCCTTCGCATAGACGTACTCCGCCATTCTCTTGATTTCAGTATCAGTGAGGCTAGCGCGGAGTGCAGCCTTCGACGTGGGCTGCGTTACAAGAGCCTCGGCTTCTCTGAGTGTGCGGTCTATGTCGGCAAGCGCGTGAGGGGCTCGCCGTGTCGCCTCGCGACGATCCTTCGTTCCCAGAGATTTCTTGAGGTACGCTTGGGTCGGCTTCTTCCCGCCAAGGATGCGCGCAACGGCGGCTTGGAGCCTCTCGGGAACCTTGCGCTGAACGCACCAAACGTGCGCGGAGTTCTTGATCAGATAGGGCATTGCGTTCATCGAAAACTACCAGCGTTTGCTACCAGTCGGAAGCAGACAAAGCCAGTATTTGTGCGATGTTCTTGGATTATCGGGTCTTCTGATGCTGCTGGCGCTCCCTAGGGGAATCGAACCCCTGTTTCAGCCTTGAGAGGGCCGCGTCCTAACCGCTAGACGAAGGGAGCGTTGAGGGGGAAGGCAATAGCCTTGAAATCGGCCTGCCGCAAGATGGCTTGTGCATTGCGGTGGGGATTTTGTCGGCCATACTTTACGCGCCGGGCCGCTATTTCCCGCGGAAGCAGCCCCAAACCGCCCTGCCATGAGGGACCCCGGCGCGGCTCGCCTGCACAGACCCAGCGATGCGGCCGCGCCGATCGCATGACGGCCACCTCCGGATGTCACGTCTCCATCGTGCACGGCCCTGCTTTCGCCAAATGGAAATGCAAAACACTTGCCTGTGAAGTCACGCGGCGCCCGGCTCTGCTAACATCGCAGCCATTCACCACGCTGCGCGCCCGGCAAGGCGCTCGAGAAGCAAGAGGAGTGCTTGGAACAAAGCGCAAATCCTTGGCGTACGGCAATTTGGCTCACCAACATCTTGGCAAACAAACATCATCGCGGCCGCAGGCCATGGAAGACGTTCCGCCCTGCCCGCATCGGTCAATAGCTTAAGCAGAGCGAGGACAGACCATGATCAAGCTAAAAATCAACGGCCAGGAACAGAATTGGGATGGCGACCCCGACCTTTCGCTACTCTGGTATCTCCGTGACGAAGCCGGCCTCACCGGTAGCAAGTACGGCTGCGGCCAGGCGCTGTGCGGCGCCTGCACCGTGATCGTCGACAAGGAGGCGGTGCGCGCCTGCATCACCTCGGTCTCCGACGTCGTCGGCCGCGAGGTCACCACCATCGAGGGCCTGCACCCGACCGGCGATCATCCGGTGCAGAAGGCATGGCGCCAGGTCAATGTTCCGCAGTGCGGCTTCTGCCAGGCCGGCCAGATCATGCAGGCCGCAGCGCTGCTGGACCAGAACCCGAAGCCCAACCACGACCAGATCCGCGAAGCCATGGCGGGCAATATCTGCCGCTGCGGCTGCTATCAGCGGATCGAGAATGCCGTGCACCTCGCATCGACGGGGGTGTGACATGAACATTCGCACCAATCCGGGTAAGCTTCGCGGCTTCGAGAAGCACGTGAAGGTCGAGAACGTTTCGCGCCGCAGCATCCTCAAGGGTCTCGGCATCGCCGGCTCTTTCGTGCTCGCCGCGCCCGTGATGACGCGCCAGGCGTTCGCCGCCTATGAGACCGGCGCCGGCAAGATGCCGCATGGCGTCGTGGTCGACCCGCGCGTGTTCGTCGCGATCGCCCCCGACGGCATCGTCACCATCGTGGCACACCGCTCCGAGATGGGCACCGGCGTCCGCACCAGCCTGCCCCTGATCGTCGCCGAGGAGATGGAGGCCGACTGGTCGCGCGTCCATGTCCAGCAGGCGCATGGCGACGAGGTCAAGTTCGGCAATCAGGACACCGACGGGTCGCGCAGCACGCGGCACTATCTCATCCCGATGCGCCAGATCGGCGCCTCGGCACGCTCGATGCTGGAAGCCGCCGCCGCCAAGAAATGGGGCGTGCCGGTGACCGAGGTGAAGGCGCAGAACCACGAAGTCGTCCACAGCGCGAGCGGGCGCAAGGTCGGCTTCGGCGAGCTCGCGGCCGACGCCGCCAAGCAGTCGGTGCCGAGCATCGAGGGCCTCAAGCTGAAGGATCCGAAGGACTTCCGCTATCTCGGCAAGGGCCAGGTCTCGATCGTCGACCTGCACGACATCACCACCGGCAAGGCGCATTACGGCGCCGATATCCGGCTGCCCGGCCTGAAATACGCGGTGATCGCCCGTCCGCCGGTCACCGGCGGCAAGCTCAAATCGTTCGACGACAGCGCGGCGATGAAGATCCCCGGCGTCGAGAAGGTGATGGAGGTCAAGGGCTGGCCGTGGCCGTCCAAGTTCCAGCCGCTCGGCGGCGTGGCTGTGATCGCGCGCAACACCGGCGCCGCGATCAAGGGCCGCGACCAGCTGAAAATCGTCTGGGACGACGGCGCCAATGCCAAGTACGACTCCGTCACCTATCGTGCCTCGCTCGAGGAAGCCGCGCGAAAACCCGGCCCCGTGGTGCGCAAGGAGGGCGACGTCGATGCTGCCCTGAAGAGCGCCGACAAGGTGATAACCGGCGAATATTATCTGCCGCATCTCGCCCATGTCAGCATGGAGCCGCCGGTCGCGGTTGCCGACGTCAAGGGCGACAAGGCCCAGATCTGGGCGCCGGTGCAGAGCCCCGGCGGCACCCGCGAGGACGTCGCCAAGACGCTCGGCATCCCCGAGGACAATGTCACCGTTAACGTGACGCTGCTCGGCGGCGGCTTCGGCCGCAAGTCGAAATGCGACTTCGCGCTCGAGGCGGCACTGCTGTCGAAGGAACTCGGCGCGCCGGTCAAGGTGCAATGGACCCGTGAGGACGACGTCCACAACGGTTTCCTGCACACGGTCTCGGTCGAACGTATCGAGGCTGGCCTCGACAAGAGCGGCAAGGTGACTGCGTGGCGGCACCGCAGCGTGGCGCCGACCATCGCCTCGACCTTCGCCGCCGGCGCCAATCACGAGGCGGCGTTCGAACTCGGGATGGGGCTGGTCGACATGCCGTTCGAGATCGCCAACATCCAGTGCGAGAACCCGGAAGCCGCCGCGTTCACGCGTATCGGCTGGTTCCGCTCGGTCTCCAACATCCCGCGCGCCTTCGCGGTGCAATCCATGGTGGCGGAGATCGCGCAGGCGACGGGGCGCGACCCGAAGGACATGCTGCTGGAGCTGATCGGGAGCCCCCGGATCGTCAAACTCGATTCGGTGAAGGACCTCTGGAACTACGGCGAGCCCTATGACAGCTACCCGATCGACACCGCGCGGCTCCGCAAGGTGGTCGAACTGGTCGCGGAAAAGGGCGAGTGGGGACGCAGCGTGCCCAAAGGCCACGGTCTCGGCATCGCGGTGCACCGCTCCTTCGTCAGCTACATCGCGACCATCGTCGAGGTGGCGATCGACGACAAGGGCAAGTTCACGGTGCCGCGGGTCGACACCGCGATCGATTGCGGCACCTACGTCAATCCGGAGCGGATCCACTCGCAGATCGAAGGCGCCGCGATCATGGGGCTGAGCCTCGCCAAATACGGCGAGATCACCTTCAAGGACGGCAAGGTGCAGCAGAGCAATTTCGACGACTTCCCGGTGATCCGGATGGACGAGTCGCCTGCGATCACCAACGTCCACATCGTGCCGCCCGGTCCGGACACCCCGCCGAGCGGCGTCGGCGAGCCCGGCGTGCCGCCATTTGCACCGGCATTGATCAACGCGATCTTCGCCGCAACCGGAAAGCGCATCCGCGCCCTTCCGATCGGCAAGCAGCTGGAGACCTGAGGAACGTTAGGCAAGACGGGAAGTTCTCATCGATCTGAGGCATGATCCGGAAAAGTGCGAAGCGGTTTTCCGAAAAGATCATGCCCCAACAAACAGCTAAAGCGCGATGAAGATCGCGCTTTAGAGGAGCAGACCGATGAAAACCCCACCCGTGAAGTTTCAAGCGCTCGCGGCAACCGTGGCCGCGGGCGCTTTTCTTTTTGCGACGCAGACAGCGCTCGCGCAGACCGCTGCGCCGCCAAGCACAGCGACGCGGCCGGCCAAGGTGCTGCCCGACCAGACCTCGGTTCCGAGCAACGCCCCGCCGGCGACCACCGGCCAAGCCACCGGCGAGGCCAGCCGTGACCCGATGATCAAGAAAATGAATGAGGACGAGAAGCAGAAGGTCGACACCAAGGGCAAATAGCGGGAACAAGCAGCGGGAAGCGGACCGGGAAGCGGCGGTCTCCCCAGCCGCCGCTTCCCGATCGCATCGCCCCCTGTCTGCTAAAGCGTTTTCGAGCGAAGTGGACACCGGTTCGCGTGAAGAAAACGCGTCAAAACAGAAAGCCAGAGCTTCGGTTCTGATCAGAACCGAAGCTCTGGTCGCGCGCCTTACTTCTTGTTGAGCGCGAACACCCAGATCACGCCACCTTGCGGCACGTTGTTCTCGAAGCCCGCGACCTTGCCGGCAAGCGCGTCCTGGATGCGCTGCGCGTCGACGCCCCAGCCCGACTGGACCGCGATGTATTGCGTTCCATCGACCTCATAGGACATCGGCATCGCCATGATGCCGGAGTTGGTCTTCTGCTCCCACAACAGCTCGCCGGTCTTGGCATTGAAGATGCGGAACATCCGGTCGTTGGTGCCGCCGGCCAGAACGAGGTCGCCGGCGGTCGCCGTCACCGAGCCGAACAGCTGTGAGGTCTTGAAGTCGTGCTGCCAGACCTTCTTGCCGGTGGCCGGATCCCACGCCTGCAACTCGCCGAAATGATCGGCGTTCGGTGCCGGCGTCAGTCCGATGTCCTCCGGCTTGGTGCCGAGCCAGAGCTGGCCAGGAACCAGCGGTTGCTTCTCGCCGGTGAAGCCGCCGCAGAAATTCTCGTTGGCGGGAACATAGACGAGCTTGGTGTTCTGGCTGTACGCCGCCGACGGCCAATCCTTGCCGCCCCACAGCGACGGGCAGAACTCGACCCGCTTGCCGATCACCGGCTTGTGGTCGGGATCGACGATCGGCCGGCCGGTCTCGGCCTCGATGCCTTTCCAGACATTGGTCTTCACGAACGGCCAGCCGGACACGTAGTTGATCTTGTCGGGCTTGTTCTCGAGCACCCAGAAGATCGCGTCGCGGCCCGGGTGGATCAGGCTCTTGAACGAACGTCCGTCACGCTGCAGGTCGACCAGCATCGGCGCATCGACCTCGTCCCAGTCCCAGGAATCGTTCTGGTGATACTGGAAGTGCTTCTTGATCTTGCCGGTCTCGGGATCGAGGCCGATCACGGAGCTGGTGTAGAGGTTGTCGCCGGCGTGAGCCGAGCCCGGCCACGGTGCGGCGTTGCCGACGCCCCACAGGATCGTCTTGTTGTCCCTGTCGTAGACGCCGGTCATCCAGGCCGATCCACCGCCCGACTTCCAGTCGTCGCCGGTCCAGGTCTCATGGCCGGGCTCGCCTTCGCCGGGGATGGTGAAGGTGCGCCAGAGCTCCTTGCCGCTGTCGGCATCGTAGGCGACGACATAGCCGCGCACGCCGAACTCGCCGCCGGAGCCGCCCACGATCACCTTGCCGTCGACCACCAGCGGCATCAGCGTCAAATATTGCCCCTTCTTGTAATCCTGGACCTTGGTGTCCCAGACCACCTTGCCGGTCTTGGCATCGAGCGCGACGACGTGGTCGTCGGTCGTGGCAAAGTAGACCTTGTCCTGCCACAGGCCGACGCCACGGCTGGTCGGGTGCAACTGGAACAGATCGTCGGGAAGCTGGCGCTTGTAGCGCCAATATTCCTCGCCGGTCTTGGCGTTGAGTGCGATCACCTGTCCCATCGGGGTCGCGGCGAACATCACGCCATTGTTGACGATCGGCGGCGCCTCATGGCCCTCGATGACGCCGGTGGAGAAAGTCCAGACCGGCTTGAGATCCTTGACGTTGGAAGTGTTGATCTGATTGAGCGGACTATAACCCTGTCCGTCATAGGTCCGGCGATAGAGCATCCAGTTGCCGGGTTCGGGATTTTCGAGACGCGCTGACGTCACCGGACTGTAGTTTTCGATCGGCCCTGCGACGGCGCAGGTCGAGACGAGACACGTGAATGCGACGCAACCCGACAGTAACCACTGCTTGCTTGTCATGAGATGCTACCTCCCTGCTCTGTTTTGTTTTTTCAGCTTAGGTCATGCAGAAATCCCGGTGTGGCCTCATCCTCCTTGCTGAGCACCCACCTTCCCAACGAATGGCGCTGCGACCGTGATCGCGCCGTCGGCCACCGTCAGCGGCAATGCCGCGAGGCGACGTGGCGCCGGCCCGAACACGACTTGCGCATTCTGCCGCGGATCGTATTCGGAGTTGTGACAGAGGCATTTCAGGACGTTCTTGTCGCCCTGCTCTTCCTTCACCCAGGCGGTGATCGGACATCCGGCATGCGAGCAGATGATGGAGTAGCAGACGATGCCGTCAGGCGCGCGGGCACGCGTCGCATCGTCCAGTTCGTTCGGATCGAGCTTGACCAGCACGACCTCATTCAGCCGCGAACCTTTGCGGACGACGGAGGATTTCGGATCCTTCGGCCAGGCGCGAATGGGCGGTCCACCGAGCGTCAGATCATCCGACTTGATGACCTCGCCGGCCTTGTCGCCTTCGGCGCGCACCAGGAGGTCGGCCTTTTGCGGTCGCTCACTGGCGCCAGGCTGATCTTCGTCGTCGGCGGATGCAGGCTCGATCGCGGCGAGGCAGGCGCAACCCGCGAGCGCGGTCATCAGCGCGCGGCGCGTCGGGTCGGCGCACGAGCCCGACGCATCGGACTCACTGGTCTGTTCGACGGAAGCGCTGGGGTTAGACTCCGACATGGCGCAAGCTGAGCGTGCAACTCAGCCGAAAAGATGGCGGCACACCTTCTCGATGCACGAACGCATGCGCAAAAAATACGCTGCAGCTTTTGGTTGATTTAGCTGCGCCGCTTCGCGGTTGCGTCGATCAGGGTTCGTTGACGAAGGTCAGCCTGCCGACAGGTTTCAGCGTCTTTGCATCAAATGTGCGAATCTCTGTTGCACCGCCTATATCAAGCGTCAGCATCAACCGCTCGCCGGCGACGCCGGTCGAGACGATGCGGGCGCCCTTCGGCAGCGCAGCAGTGACGTCGGACACCGAAACAGGGCTTCCCTCGCTGCGATAAAGGCGGTAGCCGATGGCGATCAACACGACGGCCACGGCCAGTGCCGAGGTCAGCCCCGCGATCAGCATCATGCGCCGCACCCGCGCGATCAGCGCGGCCTGGTCGGGGGTCGGTTCGGTCACAGCGGTGTCGGTCATCACAAGGCTCTATATCTTTGCAACACGTCTCTTCGAATGGCGGTCGGAAGCTGGAGGTCATCGTCGCGGGCGACGAGGGCTCGGCCCGGCTTGACCGCGTGCTCGCGCAGCGCACCCCGGAGCTGTCGCGGTCCCGGCTCAAGGCGCTGATCCTCGCCGGTTCCGTGACCGTCAAGGACGCCATCGTCCGCGACCCCGCTTATCATGTCGCCAAGGGCGATACGATCATAATCGACGTGCCGGAGGCCGCGCCTGCCGAGCCCCAGGGCGAGGACATCGCGCTCGATATCGTGTTCGAGGACGACGACATCATCGTCATCGACAAGCCCCGCGGCCTGGTCGTGCACCCCGCGGCCGGCCACGCCACGGGAACGCTGGTCAACGCGCTGATCGCGCATTGCGGCAGCAGCCTGTCCGGTATCGGCGGGGTCAAGCGGCCGGGCATCGTGCACCGGCTCGACAAGGACACCACGGGCCTGATGGTGGTGGCCAAGAACGACCACGCCCATCAGTCGCTGACCGCGCAGTTCGCCGACCATGGCCGCACCGGCCCGATGGAGCGCGGCTACATGGCGTTCGCCTGGGGCGTGCCGAACCGGCCCCACGGCACCATCGACGCGCCGATCGACCGCCATCCGTACGCCCGCGAGAAGATGGCCGTCCGTCAGAGCGGCCGCGAGGCGATCACGCATTTCGAGGTGCAGCGGAGCTTTGCCGGCCGCGACGGCAAGCCGGTCGCCTCGCTCCTGGCCTGCCAGCTCGAGACCGGCCGGACCCATCAGATCCGGGTGCACCTCGCCCATCTCGGCCATCCGCTGATGGGCGACAGCGTTTACGGCGCCCACTTCAAGACCAAGGCCGGGCAGCTCAGCGCGGAAGGTAAGGACGCACTCACCGCCCTCGACCGGCAGGCCCTGCACGCCTATCTGCTGGCTTTGGAGCACCCCCGGACCGGGGAACTTTTGCGCTGGGAACAGCCTTTGCCGGAGGATTTGCTTCTCCTGCAAAGGGCGCTGGAAGCGGCGGTATGACGCACCCCCCGATGAAAAGCCTCGTTATGACAATAGGTTATACCAGCCACACGGGGACGTGACGTCAGCAATCCTTCCCTATCACGGACAGTTTGGTGTATGTTGCACCTGCGTTGAATATCCAACGCGGAACATCGCAGCATGGCCGGCTTTAACCCAGCGGCCACCTGCCTGGCCCGCCGCTATCGGGGGCCTGAACCACTGGAGGGCGCAAGTAATGGCCCGTACAGCTACCTTACCGGTTCTCAATGGAGAGTCCGGTCTTTCCAGATACCTCGCCGAGATCCGCAAGTTCCCCATGCTGGAGCCCCAGCAGGAGTACATGCTCGCCAAGCGTTGGCGCGAGCATGACGATCGCGACGCGGCGCATAAGCTCGTCACCAGCCATCTCAGGCTCGTGGCCAAGATCGCCATGGGCTATCGCGGCTACGGCTTGCCGATCTCCGAGGTGGTCTCGGAAGGCAATGTCGGCCTGATGCAGGCGGTGAAGCGATTCGAGCCCGAGAAGGGCTTCCGTCTCGCCACCTACGCCATGTGGTGGATCAAGGCGTCAATACAAGAGTACATTCTGCGTTCCTGGTCGCTCGTGAAGATGGGCACCACCGCGAACCAGAAGAAGCTGTTCTTCAACCTGCGCAAGGCGAAGAGCAAGATCTCCGCTCTGGAAGAGGGTGATCTCCACCCCGACCAGGTGAAGCTGATTGCCAAGCGCCTCGGCGTGACCGATCAGGACGTGGTCGACATGAACCGCCGCCTCGGCGGTGACGCGTCGCTCAACGCCCCGATCCGCGACGACGGCGAAGCCGGCGAATGGCAGGACTGGCTGGTCGACAACTCGCCCAACGCCGAGGCCGTGATGGCCGAGAGCGAGGAGTTCGATCATCGCCGCCAGGCCCTGAACGGTGCGATCGGTGTGCTCAACCCGCGCGAACGCCGCATCTTCGAGGCGCGGCGTCTGGCGGATGAGCCGATGACGCTGGAAGACCTCGCCGCCGAGTTCGGCGTGTCGCGCGAGCGCGTGCGGCAGATCGAGGTCCGCGCGTTCGAAAAGGTGCAGTCGGCCGTCAAGGGCACGATTGCCCGGCAGGAAGCAGCGCTCGAGGCCGCGCACTAAGCGCGCGGTGGGCGAGCCAACAGACACGAAAGCCGGCGGCAACGCCGGCTTTTTTGTTGTTTGCAAAGTGGTGCTCGGCACGCACCTCGATCCAGGACGTATACCCATAGATCCGCCTGCCGACGAATGTCCGCATCAGCCTCGGGATCGGACAAACGAGGCGCACTTCGTCATGTCGCCTTCGGGTCAAACTCGGAAGTCAGAACGCGCAATCGTGACGTCCGCTCCACCCCCGACATCGGACTTTCGACAGCCAGCGCGGCACTTCCGAAAAGGGCCAATAACGGACTCATCCACCGCAACAACCCTTTGATCCTTTGATCTAACCGAGGGTGTCATTTTTCGGAAAAATGCCAGACCCCGTCCCAACCGGCTGGCGGCGGAATGCTGCGCAATTGGCAGACGCGGTCGACAAATAGCCGCGAAGGTCCATCCTCCGCATCATGGAGGAGGCACCTTTCGAAGCACCCCTGCGCCTCGTCCCAATCCTGCCGGCGATAGCTGGCGAGACCGTCCGAGAACATCTCGCGAAGCTGAATCCGCTCCGGCTCGAGCTCGCCAACGCGACCCATTGCTTCGAAGATACGGACCGGCTCGGTCTTGCCGGCGACAGTGATGAGGTCAAGTTCGCGTGCCTCAACGACTTGTTGGGCCATTCGATAGGTCTCCTCGCTGAGGATGAGCGAGGTGCCATAGAGTTTGTTGATGCTCTCGAGACGCGAGGCGAGGTTCACCGTATCGCCGATCACGGTATAGGATCGCGCCGCATCCGAGCCAATGGTCCCGACCACGGCTTCGCCGGTGGCGATTCCCATACGGATAGCAAGTTTGGGTGGATTGCGTCGCATCCCGGTGATCTCAGGCAACTGGGCGCGAAGCAGGGTGATCGCATCCTGTTGTGCAAGCGCCGCGAGGCAGGCATCGCTGGCATGATCGTCGCCAGCAGAGAAAGGCGAGACCCAGAACGCCATGACAGCGTCGCCGATATATTTGTCGATGAAGCCGTGATGCGCATGAATAACGTCGGCGACCGTTCCGAAATAGCTGTTCAGCAGGTTGACGACGGCGCTGGCGGTTAGTTGCTCGCTGATGCCGCTGAAGTCCTTGATATCGGAAAAGAAGATAGTGAGCGTGCGGCGCTCGGCCTGTTCGGCTCCGCTGCCGATCAAACGAGTGACGATGCGTGGGTCGACAAACTTGCCGAACGTATCCTTGATGCGCTCCCGCGAGCGAAGCTCCTCGACCATGCGATTAAACGATAGAGCGAGTTCACCAACCTCGTCGCGCGTGAGAATCGACAACGGCTCCGAATCCGTACCGGACTCGATTGCGCGGGTGCGGACCACAAGCTGGCGCAAACCTCCAACCACACGGGCCGATCCCACTGCGCTTATGCCGAGGCCGATTCCACAGGCGGCCAAGAACAGGCCAAAGCTCAAGTAGGTATTAAGCCGTTGTCTTGCGAGAACAGTGCGGGTTGCCCGATCTGTAAGACTGGCAAGGCTACGGCGAATCTCGGACAGGTCCGGTCCGAAAGCTTGTGCAAACTTGCTGAAGCCAAGTGAGGCCGTCCGGGCATCCTCGCGTCGGCCATCGGCTAGGGCCGCCATTGTTAGCTCACCGGTGGCTAGAAATTCCTCGAGGCTGCGGCTGAGGTATTTGAACGATCCCTCTATGCGCGCCAGCTCGATGCGTTCAGTGGTCTGGTAGCTCGGGTCTTGAATGGCCTTAGCGAGCAACGCAGTGGCCTTGTCGACGTCGGTGCGCAATTCCTCCGTCATCGCCTGCTTGGTGGAAATTGCCGCTGCGAGTTCTGGAGGATTCAAGGGATCAAGGCGCAGCGCACGCAAAATGCCGAGTTCGTACCTGTCGGTATCGACATCGATCTCTGCGACCAGCCGCGTCAGCGGCAACTCGTATTCGACAATGTTGCCTATTTGATCGCTGTCCAGCTTTTGAATAACGGCGAGTACGCCGACCACGACGCCAAACAGCGCAAGCAGAATCCCGGCGAGAAGAAAGATTTTCTTGCGGATCGTCATTAGGGCGGGTCCGGGCAGAGCATGACGTAGGTCGCATAATTGGGCTTAGGCAGGGAGCCCCCAATATGAGCTGCTGCCGGTTTGATGGACACCCGCTTAAGCTAATCCCACCTTGCGCTCGAACTCAACCGGGCTGAGATAGCCGATGGTCGAGTGCCTGCGGGTCGTGTTGTAAAATCGTTCGATGTAGTCGAACACATCGGCGCGTGCCTCATCTCTGGTTTGATAAATCTTGTTGGCCGTACGCTCGGTCTTGAGCGAGGAGAAGAAGCTCTCCATCGCCGCGTTGTCCCAGACGTTGCCGGAGCGGCTCATGCTGCAAACGATGCCGTGGTCGGCCATCAGGCGCTGGAACTGCTCGCTGGTGTACTGGCTGCCCTGGTCGGAGTGATGCAACAGCGCATCCGGCTTGCCGCGCCGCCAGACGGCCATCAACAATGCGTCCGTCACGAGCTGTGCCGTCATGGAGGCACTCATCGACCAGCCCACCACGCGGCGTGAGAACAGGTCGATCACCGCTGCGACATAGAGCCAGCCTTCGGCCGTCCAGAGATAGGTGAAGTCGGCGATCCACTTCTGGTTCGGCCGCTCGGCGGCGAACTGCCGGTCAAGGAGGTTCGCCGGTACGGTCTCGAGCTGTCGATCGCCGCTGTCCTTCGGTAAGCGCCGACGTCGCGGCCGCGCCCGCAAGCCTTGCAGGCGCATCAGCCGCTCAATCCGGTGCAGGCCGCAATCCGCCCCGTCGGCGAGCAGGTCACGCCACACCCGGCGTGCGCCATAGGTGCGGTCGCTGGCGGCGAAGCTGGCCTTGACCTTGCCGCCGAGCTCCTCGTCGCTGCGGGATCTGGCGCTGGGAGAGCGGTTCAGCCAGGCATGGAAGCCCGACCGCGACACTCCCAGCGCATCGCATAGCCATGCCACCGGCCAGATCGTCCGGTGCTTCGCGACGAAGGCGAACTTCATGTCGCTTCCTTCGCGAAGTAGGCTGCGGCCTTTTTTAGGATATCCCGCTCGGCCTTCAGCTTGGCGACCTCACGGCGCAGCCGCTCGATCTCCTGCTGCTCCGGCTTCATCTGCCCGTGGCCGGGAAAGGCTTGCGCCGGGTCGGAGCCCAACTCCTTCACCCATTTGCGGAGAACATTCTCATGAACATCCAGGTCACGGCCAGCTTGCGCCACCGACACCCCACGTTCCCGCACCAGCTTGACCGCCTCGACCTTGAACTCGCGGCTGAACTTCCGTCTTTTCATCGCCACCTCCGGCTTCATGAAACACCTAATCTCGGTGTCCATCAAACCGGCAGCAGCTTAATAGGCGACATCGCTTGATCACCTCGCAAGGGCTGCGGAGCGCTCTGCTGTGCGGCGACGGGCATTACGGCCACGAAGCAACTTCCCAGACCTGCGAGCACAGAGGCCACCGTGAAGTGTGTTGCCCTCATATCGTGATCCCCTTCACAGCCTAGGTCAAACCCAGAAGTCCTGGAGAGCAACCGGGAAGTCCGCTTCGCCCTCACGAACGGACATGGTCAGCCTGGCCTGTCAGGTCGGAAAAGTGACACAAGCGGTCGTCAACGTCACAATCAATCTTGAAGACCCGGCTGGAGCATATCGATCAGCCCGCGCTGAGACGCCTGGTGCTGGGTGACATTGCCCTGAACCTCCTCCGAATTGATGGACACCTGTAGTAGGCTCGAAGAGCCAGGAGAGGTGTTGGATGGAAGGACGTCAGCGTAGGTCGTTTACGGACGACTATAAGCGGCAAGCGGTCGATCTGGTCGCTTCGAGTGGCCGCTCGATCGGATCGGTGGCCAAGGAACTTGGCCTGCGCGATTCAGTTTTGCGGCGCTGGGTGGAACTACGTGGAACTGGGCGAGAGCCGACGGCTGCGGCGCGGCGCCCCACAACGCAAGCGACGCTGCCGTCGGCGGACCACGCGGCGGAGATCGCTCGTCTGCAGCGAGAGAACGAGCGGCTGCGCATGGAGCGCGACATTTTAAAAAAGTCGATCGCGATCTTTGCTGGGGGGCCGAAATGAGATTCCGCTTCATCGAAGATCGCCGCGCCGACTATCCTGTGACGATCCTGTGACGATCCTGTGCGACGTGCTCGGTGTCTCGCCGGCCGGCTATTATGCTTGGCGCTCCCGGCCGGAGAGCCAGCGATCGGTCGCCAACCGTGAGCTTGTCGACGACATCAAGCGCGTCCATCGCGAGACAAACGGACGCTACGGCAGCCCGCGTATCCATGTCGAATTGAAGGCCCAGGGCCGCGGGGCGAGCCGTGGCCGCATCGAGCGGCTGATGCGCCATCACGGTATCAGGGCCATCATGGCACGGCCTCGCCGGGTGCGGACGACCGATAGCCGTCACGACCTCCCGATCGCGGCGAACCTGCTCGAGCGCAACTTCACCGCCACTGCGCCGAACCGGATCTGGCTCGCCGATATCACCTACATCGAGACCGATCAGGGTTGGCTCTATCTGGCCACCGTCATGGATTTGTACAGCCGCAGGATCGTCGGCTGGGCGATGGCGGATCATTTGCGTGCCGAGCTGCCGCTGGCAGCCTTGCGGATGGCCGTCTCAGCGCAGCGGCCTGGCGCCGGTCTGATCCATCATTCCGATCGCGGCGTCCAATACGCATCGGCGGAATACCGCAAGGTCGTGCAATCTGCCGGCTTGAGGGCATCGATGAGCCGCAAGGCCGACTGCTATGACAATGCTCCAATGGAGAGCTTCTTTCACACGCTCAAAATCGAGCTCGTCTACCACACTCACTATGCAACACGCGCAGAGGCCACACGTGATATCTTTGCTTACATTGAAGGCTTCTACAATCGAACTCGTCGTCACTCCGCCATCGGCTATGTCAGTCCGATCGAGATGGAGCTAAAAGCAGCTTAACCTTGTCCATTTTTTCGGGGGAAGATCAGCCCCGCTGAAGGCACGGCGGCTCGCCCAGATCCGTTACCTTGCCAGGCAACTACGCGCTCACCGCGATCTCGCTGCCCGCCTTGACCTCGTGCTCAGCATTCCCGGGATCGGCGAACGCACCGCACTCGCGCTCTTGATCCGCATGCCCGAACTCGGCCGTGTCAGCCGCGAGGAGGCTGCGGCCCTCGCGGGGCTCGCGCCCTTCGACAACGACAGTGGGCAACATAAAGGCCAACGGCGCATCGCCGGCGGTCGGGCTCGGCTGCGACGTTCGCTGTTTGCTGCGGCGCTTCCGGCGGCATTCCGCTGGAACAAGGCCCTCATTGTGCTCTACACACGCCTAACCGCAGCCGGAAAGGCCCACAACGCAGCTCTCATCGCTTGCGCGCGAAAGCTGCTGATCTATGCCAACACTGTCATCCAGCGCGGAACGCCTTGGCGCGAACAGGCGTCCGCGACTTAATGGTTGCTACGGGGCTGGTTTTTGGCATGATCCTTCGGCACGCACCTCGATCTAGAACGTATGCCCAAAGATCCGCCTGCCGACGAATGTCCGCATTAGCCTCAGGAGCGGACAAAAGAGGCACTCTCGGCCATGTCCGCTAAGGGCCCAGGAGTGGACTTTCACAACTCTAGCTGGAGGTGATTATTGCGTCATTCCGGGAGACCCGCCTTGCGAAGGGCGTCTCGGAAACGTTCCGCGTCCGTTGCATTTCTGAATGGTATTGGTGGCAAATTGCTCACGGTTGCGCTCGGGATCGCGAGAAGCCAATCACCGATCGCCGCGCGCGCCGCATCTTGCTCGCCTAGGAGCCCGTCCAGATATGTTTTCGTGACGGGCATTTGTTGTAGAGTAGCAGGCTCAGGCTGCGTTTGCGAGGTTGAACAGCTTGAGGAGGTTATGGACGGTGCAGATCATTGTCCACTCGGCGCGCACTTTCTCGATGCCCCGCAACAGGAACTGGCGGAAGCCTCTTGCCTGTTTGATCTGCCCGAACACCGGCTCCACCACTTGCTTTCGCAATCGGTAGGGTGTTTCGAAGCCGCCATCGTCGATCTTCTTTCGCATGGCCTGTGTCAGCGGGCCGCCGACTTTTCCGTTCGCTACTGTCGGGTGCTTGGCGCGTCCGGGCGCGACATAGCCATCGATGCTGCGTGTGTCGAGCGCTTCGAGATTGGCTTCGCTGCAGTAGCCGGAATCCGCTGAGGCCTGCCGCGGCTTGCGGCCAAGATTGCTCTCGATGGCCTCGATCAGGGGCACCAACTGGCCCTGATCGCTGCCGTGCTGGGTCAGTTCTTGCGCGACAATGATCTGGGCATGTGCATCGACGGCCGCCTGGGCATTATAGGCCTGAACGAAGCCATCCTTCGACTTCATGATGCGGCTTTCCGGATCGGTGAAGTTGCGTTGCGCCTTGGGATTGGGTTCCTCCGATGGCAGCGCCGCCGGTTTGCCCGGCTTCTTGCGGCCTTCGGCCTGGCGCTGCTGTTCCTTTTCGGCCTCGATGCGGCGCTCTTCCTCCGCCGCCAGTTTGGCGTCCGCTTCCAGCGCCGCCATCGCTTGCTGGATCTTCGCCAGCCGTTTCTGCTTGTCGACGGTCCAGTCCGGCAGTTCGTCGCTGTTGCCGAAAGTCTCATCCTCCGAGGCATCCGCCGCCTCGGCGGCCGCCAGCATGCGAGCGACCTCGGCCTTCAATTCCGCCTCGCGCTTCTTCATGCGCTCATAACTCATCGCCTTGTGTTTCGACGCGTTCGCCTTGATCTTCGTACCATCCAGCGCGACATGACCGAGCTTGACCAGCCCGGCCGTCTCGCACAACTTCAGAACCTGCACGAATAGCGCGCCGAGCGCCTTCAAATGTCGCTTGCGAAAGTCGCTGATCGTCCGAAAATCCGGCGCATCCAGCGCCACGATCATCACAAAATCGTTCCGCTCCCGGCAGGCCTTGGCAATCCGACGCGACGAATACAGCCCACTCGCATAGCTATGCAGCAGCGCCACCATCATCCGCGGATCAAACGGCGGCTGCCCAAGCCCGCTCACATAGCTGCCCATGATCTCCCTGAGATCGAGGCTCTCCCGCACCAGATCAACCATAAACCGCGAGACATGGCCTTTCGGCACGAAGTCCTGCACATTCGGCGGCAGAAGCAGCGTCTGATCGATGTTCCAAGGCCGAAAATACTTGCTCATCGCCCAATGTTGAATCAGACCCGACCAGATTTGAACAGCGACTATCCAGACAAGCTCCTAGCAGCGCAAAGCTAACGGCAAGAAGGGCATGGCCTTGCCACCAGTCTCGCTTACGCTGCACGGCTTTTTCGGACCACTCGCGAGCTTTGACGTAGTCCTGGGCAACAAAATATGCCAGCGCAAGCCCAGAGAAGCGGAAAAAGTTGCCCGGTTCGCGCGGGTTCAACCTGAGGCATGTCTCCGAATTTTGGATACTCTCTTCTGCCCGTCCAGCGAGGGCAAGCACCGTGCCGAGACTGCCAAAAGCAATCAAGAAATTTGGATTGAGCTCAAGGGCTCGTCGATAGGCCGCGATGGCCTTGTCATGGTACCCAAGACCCTGACCCAGAATACCGCCCAGCATCCAATACGAATATTCATCGGCATCATCGAGCCGGATCGCTTTCTGGGCTGACTGCAAAGCTGCCTCAAGCATTTCCCGTGGGTTGCTGGAAAAGCCCATCAACGCCAAATGATATGTCGCAGCAGCAAGAAGCTGATGACCCTTCGCAAATGATGGATCGATGCGCGTGACTTCGACCGCGATCTCGCGCGCTGTTGCGATGCTTTCCGACGTCAGCCCGTAAATTTCCTTCCACCCGCGCTTGGCGAGATCCCAAGTGCGAAAATCCGGTCTCTCGCTTCGTTCAGCCAGAACCCCTTCGCTAAAGACAACTTGACATTGGGTCGAGCCCACGACGCTGCGCGTGATTTCGTCCTGTATTTCAAAGATGTCAGCGAGATCGCGGTCGTATTTCTGGGCCCATAGGTGGCGCCCCATTGCGGTCTCGACTAGCTGCGCAGTGACACGAACACGCCGGTCTATGCGCCGGACGCTGCCCTCAAGCACGTAACGGGTACCGAGGTCGCGTCCAACCTGCTTCACGTCGACAGCCTTGCCCTTGTAGACAAATGTCGAGTTGCGAGCGATTACCGACATCGTGCTGGTATGGGCCAGTTCTGTTATAATATCTTCTGTGAGCCCATCAGCGAAATATTCCTGCTCGGGATCGCCGCTCATGTTCTGGAACGGCAGCACGGCGATGGATGGTTTGTCGGGAAGCGAGAGCACCGGAGGCTGGCTCACAGCCGAACCTGATCTTACTTCGGAAGGGGTTTGACCAGACGGCCGAACCCGCCACGCCCGCATAGGCTCGGCAATGTTTTTGAGGGACTGCTGTCCTATATCATCATAGGCAATTTCAACTTTGCCCCGCACCTGCCGATAAGCATCATCGGACATGCAGATCCCGCCCGGTTCGGCGATGCTCTCAAGGCGGGCGGCAATGTTGACACCATCGCCGAAGATGTCGTTGTCATCAAAAATGACGTCACCGACATGAATACCGATCCGGAATTCGATCCTTTGATCGGGCGGCACGCCGGCATTCTGCTCGGCCACACTGCGCTGGATTTCAACTGCACCGCGCACCGCATCGACGGCGCTGGCGAACTCGATCAGCATGCCGTCACCGGTCGTCTTGACCATGTGGCCTCGATGGGAGGCTATGGTGGGGTCAACGGTGGTCTTCCTTACAGCCTTTAGCCGGGCCAGCGTCTCTTCTTCGTCGGCCCCCATCAGCCGACTATATCCCGCAACATCCGCCGCCAGCACCGCTGCCAGTCGCCGTTCCACGCGCTCGTTGCTCAAGACGCACCTCGGACCGGAAAATCAAGGGCCAGCTTAGCAGAAAAGTGGGCCAATGTCCGATAGGTCCAGTGTCCGAGATGGGTCAGAAGGCGATAGGCCTGAGGTCGGATCGGGTTTCTGCTTCGTCTCCGAAAGCGGGCCTCCCGGATTTTAATGGAGTACGCGCCCCACTCGCCCCACTGCCGCGCCATCGCCGCGAGCGCAGCCCTCGCAGTAGCGGGCGTCCTTGAAGTCGATCCAGTTGTCCCGCGCGTTGGAGAAGGTGTAGCCCGCCGTCAAGGGCACGATTGCCCGTCGGAAAGCTGCTCTCGGAGCCGCGCACTAACGCGCGGAGTCGAGCCAAGAGACGCGAAAGCCGGCGGCAACGCCGGCTTTTTTGTTTGGGCGTGATTTTCAGCACGCGCTTCGCCGACGCCCACGAACCTCCGCTCCCCCTCGATCGACCAATCGGGAAGCGATCGCCACGGGGGCGGGCGCGGATGCGAGGTTGTGATGCCGATCACACTGCAATCGACCGTCGGCGGCTTCTCCGCCGAGTTCACGAGCAAGCTGCCCGCACTGGAGCGGGCGATGACCGAGGGCGGGCTCGAGCCCTCCGACTTCGTGTTCTCGAAGGACTCCGCCGCGCCGGCGGCGATGCCGTTCGTCGGTCCGTTCTTCTACGACTACACCGTGTTCACCGGCGGCGAGAGCTTTACGGTTACCGAGCCGAACGACTTGCGGTTTCTGGACTACATCTCTGACCGCTTCCTCGCGGCCGAACAGCCCGATGAGCCGGAGGTGGCGCGGCCGCCCGGCGCCATCAGCCGGTTCTTCCGCTGGATGGCGCAGCCGATCTGAACGAGCGCTATCCTACTCACCGCACCGCCGCGCCATGGCCGCGAGCGCGCAGCCTTCGCAGTAGCGGGCATCCTTGAAGTCGATCCAGTTGTGCGCGTAGACGTGCTCCAGCGCGATGCCGTAACGCGCGCGCAGTCTGTAGGATAGGCGGAGCGCCGCGATACCCATCATCCCACCGCGCAGGACAAGGTTGACGGGTATCGCTTCGCTCCACCCGTCCTGCGAAGCTGGTTTTTGCCATGGTGCTTCGGCACGCACCTCGATCCAGGGCGTGTAGCCAGAAATCCGCCTGCCGACAAATATCCGCATCAGCCTCGGTAGCGGACAAACGAACCGCACTTAGTCATGTCAGCCAAGGGCCAGTGCGGACGAATTATTGCGCTCCGGCGCGGAGACGGCTTGGCCAACCGACACGGACCAATGTTTCATCTGGGTCAGAGATCGCAAATTCGTACATCCCCCACGGCTTGTCTTCGGGTGATTGCTGAAATTCGCGCGCCGCAGCATCAACACTCTCGAGGTATAGATAAAGCCCAAAAGGGTTTCTGCCCGGCGTTAACCATCCCTCGACCGCGTCCGTCAGATGTAAATATCCGCCCTTCCCGTTCGACAGCATGCGATAGGTGTCGGGCTCTCCCGGAGCAGGCCTTTCGCTGTCCGGGCGCGCAAAGCCCAGCCGATTGTAGAACCGCTCCGACGCATCAAGGTCATTACACGGCAGGATCGCGATCAAAGCTCCAGAAGGGCTCATTAGTGCACTCCGACGTCATGCAACAACTTTCGTCCGCTCTTCTCAATGTCTGAAAATTTGTCACCTTTAAGGTGGGAGTTGGAGCTGGGCAGCCAGATGACCGCCGCCTGCCGACGAATGTTCGCATTAGCCTCAGGAGCGGACAAAAGAGGCGCTCTTGGCCATGTCGGCTAAGGGCCCAGGCCGTGTGAAAATCGTGTAACTTGCGGCGCACTGGTGCATTTCGCGGCCGCCGAGCTTCTAATTCGGTGGAAGCGAGCCCAGTGGCAACCAGGAACTTCATGTAGGCGCGGACTTGGTCGCGCGGAGGTCGGCCTCACGCCCGCATCGCCTCCAGCAATCCGCCTACGCCCAGGATCATCATCACGCGTTTCATGTTGTAGGCGAGCACGTTGAGCGCCATCTCGGCGGCCACCTTTGGCAGCTTTTTCGTGAGAAAGTGCGTTGCTCCCATCCAACACTTCAACGTGCCGAACGGATGCTCCACTGTCCGGCGGCGGACACCCATTGCATTGGCGCTGTGGTCGAGCCGATCCTGAACTTTCTCCAGAACGGCCTCGTGCTCCCAGCGTGAGATGCGGCGCTCGGGGCCTGTCGTGCACTGAGCTTTTAGCGCGCAGGTTTTGCAGGTGCTTGTCCAATAGCGACGCAGTGTCTTTCCATCCTCTACGTTCGTATAGTGATAAGTTAGTTGCTCGCCGGCGGGACAGCGATAAACATCTTCGGCGGCGACATAGACGAAGTCCTGTTTGCCGAAGCGGCCAGCAGCTTTGGCGCCCGAAGTCATCGGCTTCGGCAACGTCACCGTTATGTCGGCTTCCTCGCAGGCCCTGATCGCCTCTCCATCGTAATAGCCGCGGTCTGCCACGACTTCGAGGGTTTCGACAGCCATCTCGTCGCGTGCCTGCCCGGCCATTTTGGCGAGTTGGTGGCGATCGGTGCCCACGTTGGTCACCTCGTGAGCCACGATGAGATGATGTTGCGTATCAACTGCAATCTGCACGTTATAGCCAACAATCCCGGTGTCCTTGCCACTGGTCGCCATCGAGCGCGCGTCAGGATCGGTCAGCGAGATTTGCTTGTCCTCTTTCTTCATCATCTCCGCATTGATCGCATTGAGCCGACCGGTCTCCTCCTTGAGCTTCTCGATCTTGCCCTTCAACCTCGCAACTTTCGCCTCTGGCACTGTATCGCCATGCCGATCGGCGGTCTCGAGCTGCGAGAGATAGCGGGCGATGCTCTCGTCGATCCGCTCGAGGCGCCGCTTCATCTTCGCCTCGGTGAAGTTCTTGTCTCGCGCATTGACAGCCTTGAACTTCGATCCATCGATGGCGACGCTCGCTCCAACAAGCAGATCAAGCTTGCGGCACAGCGCGACGAACTCGCGGCAGACCTCACGAATGGCCTTGCCATTGTCCTTGCGGAAATCCGCGATAGTCTTGAAGTCCGGCGCCAACTGCCCGGTCAGCCAGATCATCTCGATATTGCGCTGGCATTCCCGCTCCAGGCGTCGGCTCGACGGCACGCGATTGAGGTAGCCGTAGATGTAGAGCTTGAGCATCATGCCGGGATGGTAGCCGGGTCGCCCCATGTCGAGTGGCTGGACGCCAACGAAGCCGAGCTTATCCAGATCGAGCCCCTCGACGAACACATCAACCGCACGCACCGGATTGTCCTCGGCCACGTAGTCGTCGAGCAGTGCGGGAAACAACGTGCTCTGCCCGCGATCAACCCCCTCCACGAATCCCGCCATCGCCCGTCCCCACCGATTCATTGGAGAATAATAGCAGAGACGGAGTTTTCACACGGCCTGGGCCAGAAGCTGAATTAAACCCGACGACTTGCATGTCTGTTTGCTCTCAGTTGTAGACCCGGGACAGAGGAATCAAGCTACTGGGCCTCGGCCATCTTCGGTCGAGATGATTGCATCTGCGCGCTGGTTGCCGAGGGCCGGTTCGACGGCGGTACCAGATCCGGTGATCGGACGGCGGCGTCGGGCGGCGCGCCCTGGGACGGCCGATTGGCCGCGGGGGCCGGAAGCACGATGACTTTCGCTCCGACTTTCACTCGTTCATAAAGGTCCACGACGTCCTCATTGGTCAGCCGGATACAGCCGGACGAAACCCGCTTCCCGATCGTATCGGGCTTGTTGGTGCCGTGAATTCTGTATTCGGTATCGCCCAGATACATCGCCCGGGCGCCGAGCGGATTGCCGGGCCCCCCTGCCATGAACCGCGGCAGATAAGGCTGGCGCGAAATCATCTCTCCCGGCGGACGCCAATCCGGCCATTCTGTCTTGCGGGCTACGGTCTGTTCACCGGACCATGTGAAGCCTTCGCGACCGACACCGATGCCGTAGCGCATCGCCTGTCCGTCGTTCAGAACGAGGTAGAGGAACGTGTTTCCGGTATCGATGACGACGGTGCCGGGCGCCTGGTGACTGGCGTAATCAACCACCTGCCGAACAAATTTTCCAGGAGCGTCAGCGGCTTTTGGCGTTTCGATCCGGGGCGCGGGGACCGGGATTGGAACCGGAGCTGGCGCAGGAGCCTGAACCGGCGCCGCTACGTGAATAGGAGCCGATGGCACCGGAGCCGATGGCGCCGGGACCTGGTGCGCGGCTTGCTTCCGTATCGGTTGGACGCTCGCCGGACGCCACAGCAAACCGTACCCCAATGCGACAGCCGCCACGGCGCCAATTGCAACTCTTCCCGCCACCGGTAGCGCGAGCGCGAGCGCCTCAGTCTTCCCACGTTTGGCCCGCTTGCCCATATCTTCTCTTCCCCTGATCCCTTGCTGGCAGAGGTACCCAGCAAATTTTAACAAGCTTCGAAGCGATTTCGCTCAGGCTGGAAATCGCCAAGCGTCGTTAACGCGAGCGCTTGTTCCGTAAGGTTGAGCGAAATCCGGGCAGTCGGTAGGATGGGTGGAGCACAGCGATACCCATCATCCCACAGCGCGGCACGAAGTTGATGGGTAGAGCTGGCTCCGCAAATTCGGACAGTAGCTTGAGTGGATTTTCTGCCTGACAGCGGCGAGGATTCTTGCTGCGAATCAGGAGCGAAGATGACGAAGAAGAGCCGCCGGATGCATTCTCCGGCATTCAAGGCGAAGGTTGCTTTGGCTGCGGTCAAAGGCGACAAGACGCTGGCGGAGCTGGCGCAACTGTTTGATGTTCATCCGAACCAGATCACGATCTGGAAAAACCAGCTCCTGGAAGGCGCCGCCGGCGTGTTTGGGCATGACAAGGCGTCGGCCGAGACGCCGGTCGATTTGAAGGCGTTACATGCCAAGATCGGCGAGCTGGCGTTGGAAAACGATTTTTTGTCCGGCGCGCTCACCAAGGCGGGCCTGCTGAGCGCAAAGCGATGATCGACCGCGGTCATGATCTTTCTATCGTGCGCCAGGCGAAGGTCCTGAAGCTGGCTCGCAGCACGGTCTACTATGAACCTCGGCCAGTTTCGGCCGAGGACCTTGCCTTGATGCGTCGGCTCGATGAGCTGCATCTCGATTATCCCTTCGCGGGAGCGCGTATGCAGCGATCGTTGCTGCGGCGGGAGGGCGTATACGCCGGTCGCCGCCACATCGCGACGCTGATGAAGCGCATGGGGATCGAGGCGGTCTATCGTCGCCCGAACACGAGTAAGCCGGCACCGGGTCACAAGATCTACCCGTACCTGTTGCGCGGATTGAAGATCGAGCGGCCCGACCAGGCGTGGGCAATGGACATCACCTACATTCCGATGCGGCGTGGCTTCGTCTATCTCGCGGCGGTCGTCGATGTGTTCAGCCGACGGGTCCTGGCCCATCGCGTCTCGATCACAATGGAGGCGGCCTTCTGCGTCGAAGCGGTCCAGGAGGCGTTGGCGAAGCACGGCAGGCCCGAGATTTTCAACACGGACCAGGGCAGCCAGTTCACCAGCCTCGAGTTCACCGATGTGCTGCTGGACGCGAAGATCGCCATCAGCATGGACGGCAAGGGCGCCTGGCGCGACAACGTGTTTGTCGAGCGGCTCTGGCGCACGGTCAAATACGAAGAAGTTTATCTCCGCGCCTACGACAGCGTGTCCGAGGCGCGAGCGTCAATTGCCAAGTATCTGGCCTTCTACAATCAGGGACGCCCTCACTCGAGCCTTGACGGGCGCACGCCCGACGAGGCTTACTTCGGCACGCAAGCTATGGTGATGGCCGCATGACCGTCGCCGACGATTTTGTCGTCGCTCTGGTCGGGCTACGCCCTCCCGACGCAACGACAAAATCGTAAGGCCCCGCGTTCAGCATAACCCGGCAGGAATCCACTTAAATCCCGCGGGGCGCTGTCCAAACAACCGGCGCCAGCTCTGGTATCGCTTCGCTCCACCCATCCTACGAAGCTGTCGTCCTGCTGCGAAAGCGGGGGACCCCGTACGGCGCGGGGTCGAGAGAGGACGCGCAATAACTGCTGTCTCTGGAATACTGGATCGCCCGGTCGAAGCCGGGCGATGACAGCTGTTTGCTAGCCCGGGTGTCCTCGTCCACACATGACGCGTACGCGCCCCTACTCGCCCCATTGCCGCGCCATGGTCGCGAGCGCGCAGCCCTCGCAGTAGCGGGCGTCCTTGAAGTCGATCCAGTTGTGCGCATAGACGTGGTCGAGCGGGATGCCGTAACGCGCGCGCAGCACCCGCACCAGCACCCGCCACGCCGCGATCTGTGCATCGGTCGCGCCCTTCGTGACGTCGGGATAGTTGCCGGCGAACTCGACGCCGATCGAGGTGTCCTTGTTCACCTGCCGATAGGTCTTGCTGTTGTCGACATACTTGTTGTCATTGCGGTCGGCGCCGTCGGTGTGGGTCGGGACCAAATTGTCCGCGACCGACCAATAGACCGTGCCGTCGGTTTCGACCCAGACCATGACGCCGCGCCGGGTCGGGTTGTTGTGCTGCTCTGCTGCGCCAAACCGCGCCGAGCCCTGCGGGCCCTCGGTCTGGTGCACGATGATGTTGCGCCAGGGATGGGACTTGGCGACGTCACCCCAGGGCGACAGCCAGACCATTTTCAACCCGGGAATCTCAGGCGTGCCTTGCGATCGCGCGATGGTCGCGAGATCGGACATTTGAGCTGATGCCGCGGAGGACAGCACGAGCGCAGCAAGTACGGCGAGCAGGCGAGACATCATCACGGAAGGATCCAGTGTCGTCCCTCGATAGCATGCTCAGGCGCGCTTGCGCAGGGTCGCTTCCACGAGATCGGCGATCTCGGGCGGCAGCTTGGGCTCGTAGGTCGCATAGCCGTTCTTGCCGCCTTTCTTGGCGTCGTACAGCGCGTGGTCGGCGGCGGCGATCAGGCGGTCGGGATGCATGCCGATCTCGCGGCTCCATTGCGCAACGCCGATCGACACCGCGATCGGAATGTCCTGGCCGGTGCACTGCTCGGCATCGGCGCGGCAGACCTCCAGCACGCGGCGGGCAATCATCGCGCCCTCGCGCAGCGTCGAGGACGGCAGCACGATGCAGAACTCGTCGCCGCCGGTGCGGGCCAGCATGTCACCGGGGCGGAGCCTGGTCTGCGCCATCAGCGTGAAGTGCTGCAGGCAGGCGTCGCCGGCGGCGTGGCCATGGGTGTCGTTGATGCCCTTGAAGCCGTCGAGGTCGATCACCAGCAACGCGAACGCCTCGCCGTTGCGGTCGGAGCGCGCGCATTCCTCGGTCAGCCGCTGTAGCAGATGGCGGCGGTTGCCGACGCCGGTCAGGTCGTCGAGCAGCGCGAGGTCGGCGACCTCGTTGCGCAGCCGGTCGATCGCCATCAGCAGAAAGCCGAAATTGAGCGCCATCGACAGGAACACCATCAGCAGGATCACCAGCGACTGGCCGGCACTGAAGCGGACGAAGGAGAATTCGCCGGGCTGCAGCAGGGCGCCGACCAGGCGCAGCGCATAGATGCCGATCAGCAGCGAAGCGACGATGCCGGCAAGCCGCGCGCCGGGACTGACGCGGCCGTTCTCGGGCGACAGCAGCAGCTTCAGCGTCAACGCGAACGGCGTGACCTGCGCGATGGTGTAGACCAGGATGCGCATCGGCATGCTGTCATAGGCAAAGATGAAGACGGTAAGGCCGGCGAAGGTGAGCGCGGTGGTCAGCATGGTGCTGCGCCAGCCCACCGGCTTGCCGTAGAACCGCTCGATGCCCATCGCGGCAAGGCCGGCGGCGAACACCATCAGCGTCCCCGCCGCCAGCAGCGGCAGCAGCGAGTCCGTCAGCACCACGCGGAGCATGGCACAGGCGGCACCGGCCGCCGCGGCGAACGCCGACGCGGTCCAGAATTGCGCTGCACCGAAGGCAGGATAGCTGCGCGCGACATAAGCCCAGATCAGGCCGAGCGCGAGAAAATTGATAACGAATACCGTCCAAAGCGTCGGAACGCTCAACATCGCCCCTGTTCGAGACCCCTATCGGTCTCGCCTCTCCTGAAATGACCGCCGCCCCTAGGGCGCTTCCCCAATGACAATCCCCGTTGTCTTGCGGGACAGGATGCGGCCGCGCCGCTTAACGGACTGTCACCCGCAATGCTCCAATCCAAGCTGTGGTTTTGAATTGATGAAGATGTGCGCATCGGCCGTTTGCGCATCGTTAAGCATGCCGGATGCGCCGCGCGGCGCACGTAGCGCGGCAAAAAGCTGGCGAAAACAGCTAACAACTGTGGATAACACAATGACAGCGCCGTGACAGCACGCGGCAGCCGCCTCCGAATCTGCTGAGTTTGCTACTGAGGATGTTGCGAGGCTGGCCCTCCGCCAAGCATGCCTCGGAGTCGCGTTTCAATCCATGAAACCTTGAGAGGATACTATGGCTAAGAAAGCGAAGAAGGCGAAGGCGAAAAAGGCCCCCAAGAAGAAGAAGGCCGCCAAGAAGAAGTAACCCGTTTCTTGCCCGGGTAGCGGCTCTGCCCTGCCCGGGCACCCAGATCGGGACATCCAGATCAGGACCACCGGTCGCAACAGTATCAACTTCAAATACACCATCCAAATGAGTCGGCCCCGGACGGATGGGGCAACACCGCAGGCGCAAGGCCTGCTTTTTTATTGCCTGCATCAGCGCAGGCTAGGCGCGGTCAGCGCTCCGCGAAGGCAAGCTTGGCGCCGAGCAGGGCAAAGCCCGCGGCAAAGCTGCGCCGCAGCCAGGCCATCGCCTTCGGCCGGGTGATGACGCGGTCGCGCACCGACGCCGCGAACAGCCCGTAGACCGCGAACACGGCAAAGGTCATCGCCATGAACACACCGCTGAGCTCGACCATCCGCGCCAGCGGATGCGGCTCGTCGACGGCGATGAACTGCGGCAGGAAGGCCAGGAAGAAGATCGACAGTTTCGGATTGAGGATGTTGATCAGGATCGCGGTCACGATCACCCGTCCGCTCGATCGCGGCTTGATCTCGGTATCGACAGCGAGCGCACCGCGCTCGCGCAGCGCCTGCCAGGCCATGTAGAGCAGATAGACCACGCCGCCCCATTTCAGCGCCGCGAACGCCAACGCGCTGGTGTGCAGGATGGCGGCGAGCCCCAGCATCGCCGCGATCATCTGCGGCACGATCCCGAGCGTGCAGCCGAACGCCGCCGCCACGCTCGCCCGCGAGCCCCGGGTCAGCGCCACCGCCAGCGTATAGAGCACGCCGGTGCCGGGCGAAGCGACCACGATCAGGGTGGTCAGCAGGAAGGACCAGGTCATTTCAAATCCTCACGGGGGCACGTCATTCCAGATGTTGCTTCAGATAGTCCAGCACGCGGGGAAAGGCATCCTTGCGCGCTTCGGGATCGGTCCCGATCACGGGAATTGAGCCGTCGTGCATCTGATATTGCGGCAGCTCGGTGCGCGGCAGGTTCGGCGCGTCGAAGGCGTGCACCGCGCCGGGATAGCTCTTCAGCTCGACCGGATTGCCGCGCGCCTTGGCCGCCGCGATGAAGGCGTCGCACGGCTTGAACGGCGTCCAGACGTCGGCCTCGCCGATCAGCACCAGCAGCGGCACCCTTGTGGTCCAGCTGTCCGGCTCGACATTGGTGTACGGCCTTGACTGGTAGATGTCGGCGCACACGCCGGGATAGAACGACACCGCGACCCGAAAATCCTGCGCCAGCGTGGCGGGCCGGCCGATGCTCTTGTCGTTGATCGAGAGCAGCGCCACCCCGCCGCCCTGCGACCAGCCCATCAGCGCGATGCGGTCAGGCTTCACGAACGGCTGCCCCTGCAGATATCCGAGCGCGCCGTAGGCGTCCTTCGGCCGGTCGCGCCACATCCGGCGGGCGTCCGGTCCGCGCGAGCAGGTCTGGCCGAGACCGCGCGGCGACGCGCTGTCGACGATCAGCGTGACATAGCCTTGCACCGCGAGCGCGCGCGCCCAGGCGCGGTAGAGACCGAAGATGCGGCCCTTCTTGTCGTTGAGGCCGGAGCAGCCGTGCATCAGAACCGCCGCCGGCGCGTCGCCCTCGGGACGGGTGAGATGGCCGATCAGGTCGGTCGCGCCGTCCAGCGAGGGGAAATTGACAATCGCCTCCGCCGCCGCCGCGGGCACCGCGATCGCGGCCGCGCCAGCCATTGCGGTCGCGAGCATGAACCAGACCAGTCCGATGATCGACCACGGGCGGGACATCAGCCGCCAATATCACGGCGTCCGGGGCGGCGGAAGCGGCGGCCGGCCGGCCGCGCCTCGCTTGCGCTGACAACTCCGTTATGACGACCGGCGCTATAAAGACCCGCGCGGCCCACGGCCGGACAGCGCCGACGCCGTCATCTCGGCAAGGCGGATCACATCCAGCGGCGCCCAGGGTTTTGCCCAGAACAGCGCGCCATCGGGCAGGCGCTGCCGCAGCGGCCGGCCCGAGGTGACGACGACATCGAGATCGGGGTTGTATTTCTTCGCGGCATAAGCGAGCTCGACGCCGGTCATGTTTCCGGCCAGCTCGACATCCGTCATCATCAGCACGACATTGTCGCCGTTGCCCTGCAACACCAGTTCGGCGGCTTCCGCGCTCGCGCAGGCGATGACGTCGAACTCGCTCTCCTCCAGCAGCAATTCGATCATCTCGCGCTGCATCGGGTCGTCCTCGACGACCAGGGCCTTCGCACGGTGGGGCCTCGACTGTCCCATAGAATATCCCATGGCTGGGCCTCCCTTTTGATTGCAGTTTTTCAGAGCGAGCACGGGTTCAATGCCTAAAATCACTGGATGGTTCGGTTCCAATTTGAGAAAAGTGGGGACAGCCGCCGTGTTCCCGCACGGCCACCGCGCCCCCTGTTGAGATGGAGCTGACCCGACATGACCGCGATCGCTGGATCCGCCGCCGCCGTGACCGGAGCCGCCAGCGGCATAGGCCGCGCGCTTGCGCTCGAACTTGCGCAGCGCGGCTGTGATCTGGCGCTCGCCGACCGCGACGAGGCCGGCCTGCAGTCGGTGGCTGCCGAGATCGCGAAAGCAGGCCCGCGCAAGGTCAGCGTGCACCGTCTCGATGTCAGCGAGCCGGAGCAGATCACGGCGTTCGCGCAGGCCGCCGGCACCGTGCATCCCGGCCTCAACATCCTCGTCAACAATGCCGGCGTCGCGCTGCTCGGCGCGTTCGGCGAGATCGGGCAGGCGCAGATGGAGTGGCTGTTCAACATCAATTTCTGGGGCGTGGTGCACGGCACCCGTGCCTTCCTGCCGCAGCTGTCGCGGCAGCGCGAGGCGCATATCGTCAACATCTCCTCGATCTTCGGCATCCTCGCCCCGCCCGGCCAGAGCGCCTATTGCGCGGCCAAGTTCGCGGTGCGCGGCTTCTCGGAAAGCCTGCGCCACGAGCTTGCGGTGGCGAACAGTCCGGTCAGGCTGTCCGTGGTGCATCCCGGCGGCGTCGCCACCAACATCGCGCGCAACTCGCGCACCGGAAGCGGCATCACCGACAATGCCCGCCGCGCGCAATCGATCGAGCGCTTCGATTCGCTGGCGAGGACCACGCCGGCCGACGCCGCGCAATGCATCATCACCGGCATCGAGAAAAACCAGCCGCGCATCCTGATCGGCAAGGACGCTCGCCTGATGGACCTTCTGCAACGCTTCCTCCCCGGCACCTACTGGAAGGTGATGCAGCGGCAGATGGAGAAGACCGCGGCGCGGCGGATGGCGAGGGATGCGGCGAGAGCGAGTTGAATGCGGGGCGTAGCCGGGTAATCGGGTGTCATCACCCGCGAAAGCGGGTGATCCAGTATTCTAGAGGCGTCTGTGCTTGAGCCGAGGGGCCGCGGCGTACTGGATCGCCCGGTCAAGCCGGGCGATGACACGCGTGATTGAGGACCCAGTTTCATCTTCTCGCGACACGATCTGCCCGAGCTTTGCATTTCGTTCCGCCGCCTCACCCGCCCAACTGCTCCTTCACCCCAAGCGCCAGCCGGAACAGCGGATCGCTCTTCTCCGACGGATAGAGCGCGCTCTTCGTCACCTGCGGAAAATTGTCATTCTTCCAGAACGATGCCGGTGCGAACGCGAATTTTGCGACCAGCCGACGGCCGAAATCCATCTCATAGGGAAAATAGTTTTCCTTCTGCGCGGTGCCTGACATCTCCGGATACTCGCCGAGCAAATAGCCCTCCTGGATGTGCGGCCGCACCGCCGATGGCGGGCAGACGCTGGAGAGGCGCACGATCTGCAGGCCGGCCTCGGCGCTGGCGGTGATCGCGCCGCTGAGGTTCGGCACGCCGAGCACATAGAGGAACGCGGTGCCGGTCTCCGCCAGCGAGGCAAACGACGCCGCGATACGGATCGAATGGGTGACGTCGAGCAGCGGCGTGGTGCAGACCTCGTAATGCTGCAGGATCGACCAGCGCAGGATGCGATGCCGCTTCAGCCGCTCCAGCCCGAGCAGTTTTGCCTTCGCATACTCCGCGATCAGGATCTGCTCGGCACGGGCCAGCGTCGCGAACCGCGCCACCAGCGTCGCCTGATCCGGATTGCCACGGCCGCTGCGAAACAGCGTCGGCTTCAGCGACGAGTTGCGCTTGATGTTCCTAAAGTCGGCGCCCTGGCCGCGAAACAGCAGCACATGATCGCGGTTGAGGAATTGCAGCTCGGCGATTTTTGTCGCGAGTTCGAGATAGGAGCCGACGCGGTGGCCCGGCCCCTCCCGCACCGCCGCGTTCTTCGCAACCTGGCATCCCCTGCGGTCGAAGAACGACCAGATTTTTTGGCTGCCGATGGTTTCCATAGAGGGCCACTCATTCCGTCATTCCGGGGCAGCCCGCAGGGCTGAACCCGGAATCTCGAGATTCCGGGTTCGCGCTTCGCGCGCCCCGGAATGACGACGGCGGGATATTCCTCACCGCCCCACGAGCTGATCGGCAAAATACCCGATGGTCTTGCGGTAAATCACCGCCCTGTTCCACTCGCGCATCGCCTCGAAATTGGCGGTGCCCTCGCCATAGGGCGCGCCCATCTTGAAGCCGTTGGTGTGCAGGAGGTTCGCGGTCGAGGCCAGCACGTCGGCGACCGAGTGGCGCAGATCGACATGGCCGTCGCCATCGAAATCGACGCCGTACTTGATGTAGGACGACGGCAGGAATTGCGTCTGGCCGATCTCGCCGGCATAGGCGCCGATCATGTCGTTGAGGCGGAGATCGCCGCGCTGCACGATCTTGAGCGCGGCCAACAGCTCGCCCTGGAACAGGTCGGTGCGGCGGCAATCATGCGCCATGGTGGCAAGCAGGCGGAACACCGGCAGCTTGCCCATGTCGCCCTTGCCGAAATCGGTCTCCAGCCCCCAGATCGCGACCAGGATCTGGCGCGGCACGCCATATTGCTGCTCGATCTTCGACAACAGCGCGGCGTGACGCTGCAGCATCGCGCGGCCGCCATTGATGCGCCCGGCGCCGACGCGGGTTGCGACATACTGCTCAAAGGTCTTGTTGAACGTGTAGCGCTGCCGCCGGTCGAACGCGAGCACCCCGCCATCCTGCTGCACCCCGCCGAGCGCCGACGAGATCACGTCCTGCGAAATGCCGGCGCTAGCCGCCTCCTGCGAGATCGACTGGACGAAGCTGGGAAAACTGCCGCCGCAGCGGGCGGCATAGGAGGGGGTGGCAAGCAGCAAGGCGCCGAACACAACCGCCAAACGACACCTGAGCATGCAAACTTCCTCCTGCTTCGAATGGCCGATCATGGCATGGAGGAAACGGGGCAGTCAAAGTGTTGATCGTCTTGATCGGATGCTTGGACGTGTCTTCTATGCTGGTGCACTCCAATTCTTTGGCTTGTAGCGATAAGCGAGGAGCCGCTTCTTTGCCCTCCTGATTTCATCATCAGTAAACAACGCACTCCATTGCTCACTTTCTGTAACGACGGCTTCCACGGTGAGGTCTAGTCGCCCACGCAGATAGAGCGCAGTGTAGCCATCCGATACATTGGCTGCGTTTATGAGCGTCTTAGCAGTTGTTAGGCCATCACTATCCGATAGCATCTTGAGAAAGATAGTGGCGTTGTAGTTCGCCTCGTGTTTGGCGCGTCGATAGATTTCGAACATGGCCTTGTCGAAGGCAACATTTCGAGCTGTCATCAGATGCTCCTAGCACACTAGGTAGAATGATCTGAGATACCATGTTCGCCGGCGGTAACACGGCGGAGTTGTGCAGATTTCCCTCAATCCCTGAGCTGCTGCTCCAGCCCGGCGAAATCGATCTCTGCCCAGCGCTCGGAGATCCTGCCGTCCCGGATGCGCCAGAACGTCATGCCGCGGAATTCGACGTGGCGGCCGGTTGGGGCAATGCCGCGCCATGGGCTGCGGTGCCGGCCGCGCCAGACGAAGCGGCCGGCGACGATGTCGCGGTCGGCCACCAGACATTCGGCCACCGCCGACAGGTCGGCGAAGGTCTCGTGCAGTGCGGCCGAATGCGCGATCACCTCCTCGGCGCTCATCCGCTTACCCGCCGCATGGTCGAAGAAGTCGGGCGCCAGCTGCGCGCGGATCGCCTCGGGATTGTGCCGGTTGGTCACGGCGTCATAATGCGCGAGCACGAGCGCCTTGTTGGCGTCGAGGGTGGCGTTGGACATCGGCGATCGGCTCTCAAAAATGAGAAGTTGTAGTAAAGGAAGGATGCGCCTCATACGCGAATCGGACGTAGCCGCGCAAGTGACGATGGTCAGAAAGATCGGGGCTTTCGGCCCGCGCGCGTTTCGAGCCCGATGCGAAAGGCGGTTGCCGGCAGGCCGTTCATCTGCAGGCGGTAACATCGTCCGATGGCAGGCAGCGCCGCTGGCATGCAAGCGACGCCGCGCGCCCAACTAACCGGGAAGCCGTTCAAGACACGGCGGATGAACGCCGAAGGCACCGTCCGCGACCAACGAGGATCAATGCGGCGAGCCGGTCCCGCGCTGACGCGTGACCGATCGCCGTGTCTTTAAGCTGCGCCGCTAGAGCCAGGCCGGCTGGCTGCAACGACGCTGTCATTCGGGCGACGCCATCCGATGACGGACTTCACGACGAGGATGTTTGCCGATGACATCAGCCGGAGGATTTGTGCGTGCGCGCCGGGCTGCCGCATCCGTCGGCATCGTCCTCGCGCTCGGCGCGACCTTCGCCGGAGCAATCGACACCGCCGCAGCGCAGGACTCCCGCGCCAAACGCGCGCCGGCGCAAGGTGCAGGCAGCGCGCAGGCGATCACCGCGCAAATGAACAACGCCATCGCGCTGACGCGCAGCGGCAAGATCGACGCCGGCTATGCGCAGCTCACAGCGGCGCTCGACGCCGCGGACAGGCTCGACGACGCCCAGTTCGTCATGGGGCAATATTACCAGGCGACCGCCACGCTGCGCGCGGTGAAGCGCGACGATCTCGCCGAGAAACTGTTCGCGCGGGCGCTGCAGGGCAAGGCGGCAGCGCAATCGCCGCCCGGCAACGCCGACGTGCTGCTGTCATATGCCATCCTCTTATCCGACCACGCCAGGATCGCCGAAGCGGTGCCGCTCTACATGAAGGCGATCGCGGCCTACAACGCCTATTGGGGCGAAGGCTCCGAGGAATCGCTGATCGCCAATGACAAGCTCGCGGTCGCGCTGTCGGCCAACGGCTCGGCCGCGTCGGCGACGAATTTGGGCCGGCACAATTTCGAGCTTTCGGAGAAGGCGCTGGGGCCCGACCACCGCACCACCTGGAAGCTCGCCAACAATTATGCCGACATGCTGCGCGAGATCGGCGCGCCGGCGAAGGCGCTGGAGCTCGATCTGTTCGCGATCGAGAAGCGCGCCAAGCATTATGGCGAGAACCACCTCAACACGCTGGTGACGGTCAACAACGCCGGGCAGGACTTCCTCAACCTCGGCCGCTTCGACGACGCCCGCCGCTGTTTCCGCCGGCACCGCGCGATCGCGACCGTGCTGGCGCCGAAGGATCCGGGTTTTGCGGGACAGGCCGACGCGTGGCTGTTCTACACCGACATGCTCGCGGCGGGCGATGCCGCGATGGCGCCGGCCGATCTGGAGCAGCTGGAGGCGATCGTTGCCAACGAGGAGAATTTCGCGGATTTCCTGCGCATCAAGGCAGCTGGGCTGGCCGCCGGCAAACGCGAGCAGCGCGGCGAGCCCGACAAAGGCATGCGGCTGCGCGAGACCGCGCTTGCGATCTCGACGCGGGCCTTCACCGCGCAGCATCCGGTCAGCTTCGAGATCAAGCTCGGCATCGCGACCGCGCTGATCGCTGTTGATCCGAAGCGCGCGCTGCAGGCCTTCACCGCGCTCGATCGCGAGATGTTCGACTGGATGAAGCGCGAGGTCGGCACATCAGGCGACCGCGCCGTCGCCGAGGCGATCCGCGCCCATGCCGATCACCTGCTGTTCGCGTTCGGCCGCTTCGCCACCGGCGCCGGGTCATCGGTGGCGCAGCCGGCGTTTGCGAGCGCCGTGCTGCGCTGGAAGTCGCTCGGCGGCGGCGACGCCACGGCGCTGCGCCGGCTCGAGACGGAGGTGGCAGGCAAGGACGAGGAGACCGCGGCGCTGGTGCGCACGGCACTGCGGCTCAATGGCGAGAAGCAGGAGCTGTTCTCGTCGGGCAATATCGACGACTGGGCGCGATCGGTGTGGCAGCGGCAGGACGCGGCCGAGAAGGCGTTGAACCAGCGGCTCGATGCGATCGGTATGAGGCCGCCGCCCGATCCGCTCCGCCCCGCGCAGTTGCTCGCCGGCGATGAAGCCGTCATCAACTATTTCATCACGCGGCAATGGAAGGCGGATCGCCAGTCGAAGGAGCCGCTGGCGGCGACGGTGCTGTACGCTATCGTCGAGACCGCGCAGCGCGCGCCGCGCGTGGTCGATCTCGGCGATCCCGGCCGGATGGTCGATACCGGGGTGCGGACCGAGATCGCGCGGCTGCGCACGACACGGGCTACCGTGGCTGATCTCGATGCCAGGCCACTCGATGCGAGGGGCCGCTTCCAGAACCTGCGCGAGCGGCTGTTCGCGCCGCTGGAGCCGCTGCCGAACGACAAGACCACGCTCTATGTCGTGCCTGATGGCTTCCTGTTTGCCGTGCCGTTCTCGCTGCTGCCTGATGCCGACGGCGGCCTGCTGGAGGACCGCTTCACGATCCGGATGCTGACCAGTCCCGATGCGCTGATCGCAATCCATGCCCGCGAGAAGCTCGACAGGACGGGCGCGATGCTGCTCGCCGGCGGCATCGAATACGGCCAGCCGGGGCCGATGCCCCTGCCCGGCACCAAGACCGAGATCGAGGCGATCGCAAAACTCGCCCGCGCGCGCGGCGCGCCGGTCGATATGCTGAGCGGGCGCGGCGTCAGCGAAAGCACGCTGCGCGAGGCGATCGGCAAGGTACGCATCGCGCATCTGGCGACGCACGGCTTCTATCACGACAGCACGGCAAGTGGCCTCGATACGCTGTGGCAGAGCGGCATCGTGCTGTCGGGCGCCGGCGACAGCCGATTTCCGCTGCGCGACGACGGCGACGGCTATCTCTATGCCTTCGAATTGATGGACTGGGATCTGTCCGGGCTCGATCTGCTGGTGCTGTCGGCCTGCGAGACCGGTCGCGGCGACGAGAGCTTTGTCAGCGGGCTTCGTGGGCTGCCGACCGCGCTTGGCATCGCCGGTGCGCGGCGCGCATTGCTGACGCTGTGGCCGGTCGCCGACGACGGCACCGCGAACTTCACCGTGCGCTTCTATGAGCACCTCGCTGATGGACTGACCTATTCGGACGCGCTGCGCCAGACCCGGCGCGACGCGCGCGACGGCAAGATCGCCGGTGCCAGGGATTCCAGCGTGTGGGCGGCGTTCGTGCTGTTCGAGGGCTGAGGCGCGATCCGCACGTCACAGGGCTGTCACCGTTCCGCCAGCGCAGGGCAGATCGGCGCGGAAATCTGCGTGATTTGCTTTGACAGCGCTGCCGGTATCGGGGACAAGCCGCGCATGCCGAAAAAACCCGGAACCAATCCCAAAGGCGAATTCGCCTTCTTCAACGTCTTCTATGAGGACGGCTCGCAGCGCTCCAACCGCCGCGTGCCATCGGAGCTGCTGGGCGGGCTCGACGGCGACGAGCCGGTCCGCGCCTTCCTGCGCGACCAGGACCGTGAGATCGCCGAAAAGGGCGGCCGCCCGCCACTCGAGATCAAGACCATCGAGCGCGTCGGTGTGAAGAAGAAGTAGCGGCGCGGGCACGGCGCACCAGACGGACGCATTTGCTGAACTGCGCGCTCTATCCGCATCGGAACAAGCGGCACCCCTCTCCCCACCCTCCCCCGCAAGGGGGGAGGGAGCCCTTCCGCCGGTGCCTCACTCACATTTGCGACCACCGTGCAGCACGCAGCAGCGTGCCGCACGCGTCGTGACGCGAAGTACAAAAAGCCACGCGCGACGTGAGGTGAGCACGCTCTCCAGGCTCCCTCCCCCGCAAGGGCAGGGGAATCGCATATGGGGTTTCGCTGGCTATTGCATTGTAAGGCAACACCGATTCTGAAGACGACTCCCGGATTAAGGAGGGGGTCGGATGAAGAAGTTCAAGACGGCCTTTCGGCGGTTGCCGGACCCGCGCGCGGACAATGCCAGGCACGATCTGTTGGAAGTGCTGTTCATCGCACTGGCGGCGATGCTGTGCGGGGCGGAGTCGTGCTCGGACATGGCGGACTTCGGGCAGTCGAAGGAGGAGCTGTTGCGGCTCTTTCTTCGCCTGGAGCATGGCATCCCAAGCCACGATACATTCAGTCGGGTGTTCCGCCTGCTCAAACCGCAGGCCTTTGAGTGCGCATTTCGTCGCTTCATGGCGGCCTTTGCCAAGGCCAACCGCATCAAGCTGACTGGGGTCGTGGCGGTTGACGGCAAGGCCCTGCGCGGGGCCTACGAACGCGGCGGCAAGGCCACCCCGCTGCACATGGTCAACGTCTTTGCGGTGGATGCCCGCATGGCCTTGGCTCAGCAAAAGGCATCTGGTCGCAACGAGACGGCGGGCGCTCTGGAGGTACTGGACCTTCTGTCGCTGGAAGGCTGCATCGTTACCGCCGATGCGCTGCATTGTACCCGCGCCTTTGCGGCTACGGTGCGCGAGCGCGGCGGCGACTATGTTCTGGCGATCAAGGCCAACCGCGGGCGCTTGTTCACCGCGGTGACCCAACAATTTGCGCGATCGGGCAAGCGCAGCACAGCCGAGCAGATCGACCCTTCCACCCACGATCGACGCGAAGTGCGACGTGCCACAGTCATGCGCAATACCAGTTTGGCGGACCTCTATGGCTTCCCAGGGGCCGCCGCGATAGGGCGCATCACCTCGCGCAGACGCCTGCGGAAGCAGCGCGCCGATGCGCCTGTCGTGCGTCACTATCTCCTGTCCAAATACATCGCTCCCAAGCGGCTGCTCCACGTCACTCGCAGCCATTGGGGCATCGAGAACCAACTCCATTGGGTGCTCGACGTCCATTTTGCCGAGGATAGCAACCGCTCACGCTGCGACCATGCGCCCGAGAACCTTGCCATTCTGCGCAGGCTCGCCCTCAACATCCTGCGAACTCACCCGGATCCAGCCTCCCTGCGGCGCAAAATTAAGCGCGCCGGCTGGGACAATGCCTTCCTCATGGCAGCCCTCAGCCATATGCGATAGCCCTGCCCTTGCGGGGGAGGGTTGGGGAGAGGGGTGGCCGCGGGTGCTGGCGCGAGATGTCGATACGCCCTCGCCAAAACAAAAACGGCGGGCCCTTGCCCGCCGTTCTTGTCTCGATGGATTGCCGGGTCAAGCCCGGCAATGACAGCATCAGTTATCCAGGAAGCTCCGCAGCTTGCGGCTCCTTGACGGGTGCTTCAGCTTGCGCAGCGCCTTGGCTTCGATCTGGCGGATGCGCTCTCTGGTCACCGAGAACTGCTGGCCGACTTCTTCCAGGGTGTGGTCGGTGTTCATGCCTATGCCGAAGCGCATACGCAACACGCGCTCCTCGCGCGGCGTGAGCGAGGCCAGCACGCGCGTGGTGGTCTCGCGCAGGTTCGACTGGATCGCGGCGTCGATCGGCAGGATCGCGTTCTTGTCCTCGATGAAATCGCCGAGATGCGAATCCTCCTCGTCACCAACCGGGGTTTCGAGCGACAGCGGCTCCTTGGCGATCTTGAGGACCTTGCGGACCTTCTCCAGCGGCATGCCGAGCTTCTCGGCGAGCTCTTCCGGGGTCGGCTCGCGGCCGATCTCGTTCAGCATCTGGCGCGAGGTGCGGACGATCTTGTTGATCGTCTCGATCATGTGCACGGGGATGCGGATGGTGCGGGCCTGGTCGGCGATCGAGCGGGTGATCGCCTGCCGGATCCACCAGGTGGCGTAGGTCGAGAACTTGTAGCCGCGGCGATATTCGAACTTATCGACCGCCTTCATCAGGCCGATATTGCCTTCCTGGATCAGGTCGAGGAACTGCAGGCCGCGGTTGGTGTACTTCTTGGCGATCGAGATCACGAGACGGAGGTTGGCTTCCACCATCTCCTTCTTGGCCTGACGGGCTTCGCGCTCGCCCTTCTGCACGCCGTGCACGATCTTGCGGAATTCGCCGATCTCAAGCCCGGTGAGCGCCGCCAGCGACTGGATTTCGTGGCGCAGGTCCTTGATGCGGTCCTTCTCGTGATGGACGAAGTTCTTCCAGCCCTTGGCAGAAAGCTTCGAGACACGGTTGAGCCAGCGCGGATCGAGCTCCGAGCCCTGGTAGTTGCGCAGGAAGTCTTCGCGCGCGACGCCGTGGCTGTCGCCGAGGCGCAGCAGGCGGCCCTCGAACGAGACCAGCTTCTTGTTGATGTCGTAGAGCTGCTCGACCAGCGAATCGATGCGGGCCTGGTTGAGGCGCAGCGACTTCACCTCGACGATGATCTCGTCCTTCAGCTTCTTGTACTTGCGCTCCTGCGAGGGCGACAGCGACTCGCTCTGCAGCTGGTTGGCGATGTCCTGCTCCTGCAGGCGGCGCAGCTTCTTGTATTCGGACGCGATCTTGTCGAAGGTTTCGACCACCTTCGGCTTCAGCTCGGCCTCGATGGCGGCGAGCGACATCTGGTTCTCGAACTCGTCGTCGTCCATGTCGGCTTCGGCCGCGGCCTCGCCGGGATCCTTCTCCTCGGTGGCGGCTTCGCCACCAGCAGGCGCGGCGCGGAACGGGGTCGGCGACGGCGGCGCAGCGGGCGGCGCCACCAGGGCGGGCGCGGCCGCGTCAGCGCCGTTGCCATTGGCCTCGGCGGTAGCGCCCTCGCCGGCGCTGTTGCCGATCAGGTTCGGATTGATGCCGCCCTTGGACTCCGGCCCGGCATAGGTGGCTTCGAGATCGATGATGTCGCGGAGGAAGATCTTTCCTTCGTTGAGCTCGTCGCGCCAGATGATGATGGCCTGGAAGGTCAGCGGGCTTTCGCAGAGGCCCGCGATCATCGCCTCGCGGCCGGCCTCGATGCGTTTTGCAATTGCGATTTCGCCCTCGCGGGAGAGCAATTCCACCGTGCCCATCTCGCGCAGATACATCCGCACGGGATCGTCGGTGCGCTCGCCGGGCTCCGACTTCTTGACCTCGGTGACGGCCTTCTGCGTGACCTCGACAAGCTCGTTGTCGGTCTCGTCGTCACCGTCGTCCTTCTCGTCCTCGCCTTCGGAATCGTCAGCCTCGGTGACGTTGATGCCCATGTCGGAGAGCATCGACATGATGTCTTCGATCTGTTCGGGCGACGTCGTATCGGAGGGAAGCACTTCGTTGAGCTGATCGAAGGTCACGAAGCCGCGCTTCTTGGCCTGCTTGATCATCTTCTTCACCGCGGCATCCGACAGGTCGAGCAACGGCGACGGCGCGTCAGCGGAATCCTTCTCAGGAGCGTCCGCTGCCTTGTCGTCTTTTTCCTTGTCCTTAACCTGCAGCGTCTTTGCCTTGGTGGCCATTCACTAAGCTCCCGAAACGCGGTCGTGCAAAATGGTGCCACGCACGCATGTTTGCACGCTATCTAGAATTACTCTCGACGCACAAAGGGCGGCGCAACAAATCGCCACCCCTGTCATCCGTCTCGATGGTTTCCATCTGCAATAGCCGCGAGGCTATTAAGTTTCGCTTAACCCTGTTTTTGCAGCCAAACCATGGATTTGGCGAGTCTTTTTGCGGGTTCGGCCGGCGCCGTCCGCAGCATTTTTGTTATCAGACATTACGCTGGAACCGGCCCGATAATTCCCCGAACCCCTCAATCAGGGCTTCGGTCCCATCGGCTTCTGCCATCCGGGCCTGGATATCCTGCAACCATGCCAGATTGGCCTCGCTGGAGTCCTCAGCCAAGGCCACTTCCGCATCTTTTCTCTCCCTAAGTAGGGCGTGGGTTTTCTGATGCAAGGCAACGAGTTGACGCCAGGTCGATAAAACATCCTCGCGCGCCGCGCCGATCTGCGCGCCCCACACCGCCTGGGTTGTGATTGATCGATCAACCCTTTGAAGAATCTGTAATAATCCGCCCGCTTCGAGGTCGGCCCGCATCTTCTCGGCCTGCTCCTCGACATCAGGGGAGTGGTGATGGTCGTGGGCAAAGGCCGCGATGATGGCCGCCCGCAGCTTGTGGGCCTCGGGATGGGCGAGCTCGAGGGCTGCCACCTCCTCGAGATGGTCGTGCAGCAGCCAGGGGTGGTTGATCAGGGATTGCAGGATCAGCGCCTCGCGGCGGGAGATCGCGCTGCGCTGACCGCGCATGATCGGGCTGTTGGCGAGCTGGGGGCTCGCCGCCTGATAGGGCCCCCGTGAAATCCCGGGGGTGGCGCCGCCCTTGGCACCAAACCGGCCGCCTTGGCCCCCTTGGGCCTGCCCGCGGGGGACAAATTGGCGGGATGATTCGCCGCCCCGGCCGCCGCCGAAATTGCCCCTGCCGTAGCCGCCGCGGCCATAACCGCCGCGGCCGCCCTCCGGGGCAAAATTGCGTTGCAGCCGCTCCTGCAGGTCCTGGCGATAATAGCGGCGCACCACCTCGTCGCGGATGCCGTTGGTCAATTCGCCGATCCGCGCCTCGAGCGCCGCGCGGCGCTCCGGCGTGTCGAAATTGCCACCCTCGATCTCGCGCGACCAGATCATCTCGGCGAGCGGCCGCGCGGCTGATATCACGTCCTCGACCGCGCCACGTCCGCCGGAGCGGGCGAGATCGTCGGGGTCCTGGCCTTCCGGCAGCAGCGCGAAGCGCAGGCTTTTTCCCGGCTTGAGCTGCGGGAGGGCAATGTCGGCCGCACGATAGGCCGCCTTCTGCCCGGCGCGGTCGCCGTCGAAGCAGAGGATCGGCTCGTCGACCATCTTCCAGAGCAGGCCGAGCTGGTTCTCGGTCAACGCTGTGCCGAGCGGCGCGACGGCGCCGGGAAAGCCCGACGTGACCATCGCGATGACGTCGACATAGCCCTCGACGACGATCAGCTGTGCGCCGTCATGCGCGGCCTGCCGCGCGGTGAACAGATTGTAGAGATTGTCGCCCTTGTGAAACAGCGTGGTTTCCGGCGAGTTCAGGTATTTGGCCGGAACGTCCTTCTCCAGCGCGCGGCCGCCGAACGCGATGACGCGGCCGCGGGCATCCGTGATCGGGAACATGACGCGGTCGCGGAAGCGATCAAACGGCACCGGCTTGTCCTCGCCGGACACCAAAAGCCCGGCCTCCACCATGTCCTCGGTGGAGATGCCCTGCCCGCCGAGATGCTCCTTCAGCGCGAAGCGGTCCGGCGGCGCATAGCCCATCCGGAACTGGAGCTGGGTTGCCGGCGAGATGCTGCGGTCGGCGAGGTAGCCGCGCGCCTTGGCGCCGTTGCGCGAGGCCAGCGTGTCGGCGAAGAATTTTGTCGCGAGTTCCATCACGTCGTGCAGGGTGCGGCGATGCTGCTCGTGCCGCGCCGCATCGGGCGTCACAGCCGGCAGCGGCACACCGGCCATCGCGGCAAGGCGTTCCACCGCCTCGGGGAACGTCACGCCCTCGGTCTTCATCAGGAAGTCGAAGATGTTGCCGTTCAGCCCGGACGAAAAGTCGAACCACGCCTGCTTCTGGTCGTTGACGAAGAACGACGGCGTCTTCTCCTGCTGGAACGGCGACAGCCCCTTCCACTCCCGCCCGGCCTTTTTGAGCTTGACGCGCCTGCCCACGACTTCCGAGACCGGAAGCCGGGCGCGCAACTCATCGAGGAATTCGGGCGTGAAACGCATCAGTTTGATTCTGGGCTCGGGCGACGAATCGCGGACAACCGGTTAGCCATATAGCGGGACGGCCCGGCATGACGAACAATGTGGGGCTTTTCCGGGCTATTCACAGGCTGGTCTGTCGGGCCCGGTCGAGCGGGCTACCCCCAAATCCACGGTGGAGAGCCGTTTCGGCCAACTTGAACCTTCCCCGCTTCCGGGATTGGATAGCGCCATGTTCACGACGTTCAGAGGCGGACAGAGCGGCGGCTGGAAGGTCACTTCCATCACGCGGGTGAAGGGCGAGACCTTGCCGAAGGTCGAGGCGCTCTCGGTGATCTCGAGTGACGCGATCGCGCTGCCGCTGTTGCCGGCGCAGACCTCCTGGCGGCTCGCCGGCGTCGCAAGCCATCTGCGCTACACCGAGAAGGAGGAGCGCGAGAAACTCATCGCCGTGCAGGCCGCACTCGGCCGCAGCGAGGCGACGCATGCGGCGCTGATCCCGATCAGGAAATCGGCTGCCTGGTGGGAGCTCACGCAGGAGGAGCGCCGCAAGATATTCGAGGACAAGTCGCACCACATCGCAGACACCATGAAATTCCTGCCGGCGATCGCCCGCCAGCTGTTTCACGCCCGCGACCTCGGCATGCCCTTCGACTTCCTGACCTGGTTCGAATTCGCGCCCGAACATGTCAGCCTGTTCGACGAACTGGTCGGCGTGCTGCGCGCGACCGAGGAATGGACCTTCGTCGAGCGCGAGGTCGACATCCGCGTGGTGCGGGAAGTGTAAGCCCTTGCCCCGGACGCAGCGCGGCACGCAGTGATGCGCTGCTGAGCCGGGGCCCATGATCGTGACACAAATGGGCCCCGGTTCTGCACAGCGGCACTTCGCGCCGCAGGGCGCCCGGGACACGAGCGTCAATGCTCGAGAAACTTTCCTGACGCGATCCGCGGCAACTCCGTGACCGGCCAGTTGTAGAAATAGGTCCACGCCTCGCTCGCGCTGCCGTCGGCGCGCGTGACCTTCAGCATCTCGCGGACATATTCGGTCGGCGGCGGAAACCCTTCGCCGCAGGCTTCGTACATGTCGAACTCGCGCAGCATGGCCTCGCGCTCGCGCAAGCGGAACAATTCACCGTGTACGATGTCGGCGGGATCGTCCGATGCCACGAGGCCCGGATAATGCTTCACCAGATAGAGCCGGCCGCAGCACTGCGCCGGCCCGAGGAATTCGGCATTGCCCGCGAGCAGCTTCGCCATCGGATGGTCGAAGCCGCGCATCAGCGTGCCATAGACGAAGAGAAGATCGGAGATCATGTGAGTTCTATGTCATTGCGAGCGAAGCGAAGCAATCCATCGTGCCACGAAATGGATTGCTCGCTGGCGATCTCCCGTCATCCTGAGGAGCGCGGAACGCGCGTCTCGAAGGATGCACGGCCCGGCTGGTGGCCGTCGACCCTTCGAGACGCGCTTCGCGCTCCTCAGGGTGACGGCTCTACATCAAGCCGCCGCCACCTCATCGGTCATGACGACGAACTTCGCCAGCGTCATGCGGCCAAAGCTCGTGGTGAGGGCTACGTCGGCGGCGTCGCGGCCGGTCGCCATCAGGATGCGGCCGATCCGCGGCGTGTTGTGGCGGGCATCGAAGGTGTACCACTGGCCGGACAGATAGACCTCGAACCAGCCGGAGAAATCCATCGGCGCGGGATCCGGCGGCACGCCGATGTCGCCGAGATAGCCGGTGCAGTAACGCGCCGGAATTCCCATGCAGCGGCAGAAGGTGAGCGCCAGATGCGCGAAGTCGCGGCAGACGCCGGCGCGGCTTTCATAGACGTCGTGCGCCGACTTCATGTGATGGGCGTGCTCGTAGCCGAACGTGACGTGGCGATGCACGAAATCGGTGATCGCCTGCACCCGGGCCCAGCCGGGCTGTGTATTGCCGAACAGCGACCAGGCGATATCGGTCAGCTTGTCGGTCTCGCAATAGCGGCTCGGCATCAGATAGAGCAGCATATCATCAGGCAATTGCTCGATCGGGACCTGCTGCGCCGCCGGATTGACGACGTCAGCCAGCCCGGAATCGCGCACCAGTGCGCTGCCGCGGAAGGTGACGCCACCGGCGGGCGCGACCAGACGCCCACAGACATTGCCAAAGCCGTCGCGATAGAGGCCGAACGGCACGTCTGGCTCGGTCACGATCTGCTCTGTACCGACGATGTCCGCGTAACGCGACGGATGGATCGACAGCATCATCACCATCGGCGTCGGCTGCGGAGCCGTGTAGGTGATCTCGAAGCCGACCCTGATCTGCATCGTCAGACTGTCTCCCGTTCTGCCGCGTCCTCACCGACCGACACGACCTTGATGTCGACGTCCATGCGCTGGAAAGCGTCAGGCGGACCAAGATAGACCCCGTGCAGCGGGACCGCCTGGCGCGGATCGCGCGCCACCGCGACGCGGATCAGGTCGCGCGTGCCGACGATGCCGTTGGTCGGATCGAACTCGATCCAGCCCGCGCTCGGCAGATAGACCTGCACCCAGGCATGGGTCGAGCCGCCGCCGACATAGCCATGCGCGCTGTCTGTGGGCATCGCGAGATAGCCGGAGACGAAGCGCGCGGCGAAGCCGAGCCGGCGCAGCGCCTCGATCATCAACAGCGCATAGTCGCGGCAGGTGCCGGACTTCGTCTGCAGCGTGTCGAGCGGATGCTGGGTGCCATGTTCGTGGCGCTTGCGATAGCTAAAGCTCTCGCGGATACCATGGGTCATGCCGCTCATGATATTGAAAGTCGGCGTCGGAGCCTCGACATCCAGGAAGCGCCGCGCCCAGGCCGACAGCTCGCCGTTCGGGTCGCCATATTGCGGCGTGACGAACTGCTGCAGATCAGGGAATTCCTCATCGTCGTAGAGAAACGGATAGAAGTAGGCGGCATCGTCAGGCGTCAGCGCGAATGTGTCGGCCGGATTATGCTCCACCGTCGCGGTCGAGACGAATGTCAGCGTGTCGGCGCGCTCGTCGAAGGCGGCGATCGCCGTACTGTTACCGAACACATCGTGGATCCAGCGCAGCGACATCGGCTGCGGATCGATCACAAGCGCACTGTCGAGCACGCGCAGATCGTGGCCGTCGCGGGGACGCAGCATGATGCGGTGTTCGCCGAACGCCACCGGGCGCGCGTAGCGATAAACGGTCTTGTGATGAATGGTCAGCAGCGGCATCTTCAAACAATCATCGTGATTTCGGACCGCTTAATCTATAGAGAATGCTGCTCGATTCCAGACCAGCATGCCCCTTGAATAGGCAAAGTTGAGGAAAAGGCCCTTGAATTACGGCAGTGATCCATCGTTCCTGCTCGCAAGCACCGACGTTTCACCGGTTCTTGAACATAATGCCTCCGGCCGCTCGCCGTTCCTGTTCACCTGCGACCATTACGGCAGGCTGATTCCCTCTCCGCTCGGCGACCTCGGCCTGCCCGAAAGCGAGCTCGTGCGGCACATCGCCTGGGATGTCGGCATCGCCGGCGTCGCGACCCAGCTCTCCGACCGGCTCGATGCGCATCTGATCGCGCAGCGCTATTCGCGGCTCGTGATCGACTGCAACCGTCCGCCGCATGCCGCAAGCGCGATCCCGCTGATCAGCGAGGCCACCACCGTTCCCGGCAATGAGGGCCTGTCGCGCGAGGCCGCCGAGATGCGCCGCGCGCAGATCTTCGATCCCTATCACCGGCGCATCGACGAGATCATCGACGCACGTGCGCAACAGGGCATGGCGACAGTGCTGGTGTCGCTGCACAGCTTCACACCGGTTTATTCCGGCATCGCCCGTCCCTGGCACATCGGCACGCTCTACCACCGCGACACGGTGCTGCCGCCGCGGCTCTTGAAGCAGCTGCGCAACGAGGGCGATCTCGTGGTCGGCGACAATGAGCCCTATGCGGTCAGCGACGAGACCGATTACACGATCCCGGCGCACGGCGAGAAACGCGGCCTGATGAATTCCGGCATCGAGATCCGCCAGGACCTAATCTCCGATCAGGCCGGCGAGACGGCGTGGGCCGAGCGGCTGGCGCGCGTGCTCGGCGAGATCGAGACGGCGCTACGCGCGGAGGCGCTGATCTAAGACGTAGAACGGGCAGCTAGCCCGTCTTATTCGTCAGAGTGCGCCTGAGAGGCTGGCGAGCGTGGTGTAAAGCGCTGATGCGGCGTAGGATTCGGTTGCAAAGCCAACCCCATCACCTCAACCGCGAACGCCAGGCCCGCCATGACCGATGATACGATTCTGCCCTTCTCGTTTCCAGCCGTTCACGCCAAGAAAGTCACAGCTGCCTTCGATGGCGGTCGGCTGACCTCGAACGGGGGCGTGATGCTTCTGGCTATGGCCGAGCGGCGTCTCGGCTTGGCCGACAATTTGGCCCGGGTGTTCCCGGATCGGCGCGATCCGACGCGGGTCGTGCACAGCCTTGTCGATATGTTCCGCGCGCGCATGTTCGCGATCTGCTGCGGCTACGAGGACGCCGACGACCTCGATCATCTGCGGTCCGATCCCGCATTCAAGCTGGCCTGCGGACGGCTGCCGGACACGGGTCGCGATCTGTGTTCCCAACCGACGCTGTCGCGGCTGGAGAATGCTCCGCGCCTGCGCGACGTGATCCGACTGACCTACACTTTGGTCGACGCATGGATGGATAGCTACCCGCGCGAGCCGGCATCCGTCACGCTCGACATCGATGATACCTGCGATGTCGTCCACGGCCATCAGCAGCTCTCGCTGTTCAACGCTCATTATGACGAACGCTGCTTCCTGCCGATCCACGTCTACGACACGGAGAAGAGCCGGCCCGTGGCGGTCGTGTTGCGGCCCGGCAAGACGCCGGGCGGCGTCGAGGTGCGTGCCCATCTGCGCCGCCTGGTACGGCATATCCGGACGCGGTGGCACAACACGCGAATCACGTTCCGTGGCGACGGGCACTATGCCCGGCCGGAGGCAATGGCGTGGTGCGAGACCAACGGCATCGACTACATCTTCGGTCTGTCCGGCACCAAGCCGCTCGCCAGAAAACTCGACGAGGCCGCCGACGACATCCGCACGCGACGCGCCATCGAGAACCTGCCGGTTCTGCGTGGCTATACCGAGACGCGCCACAAGGCCAAGTCCTGGGATCGCGAACGGCGTACCGTCGCCCGTATTGAGGCGACGATGCTCGGCCTCGACATCCGTTTCGTCGTCACCAGCCTCGATGTCGGCTCGGCCGAGTGGATCTACGACAGCCTGTATTGCGCGCGCGGCCAAGCCGAGAATCTGATCAAGCTGCATAAGACACAGCTCGCCTCCGATCGCACCAGCTGCCGTTCGGCGCTCGCCAATCAAGTCCGCCTCGTTCTCCACACCGCCGCTTATTGGCTGATGCTGACCGTGCGCGACGCGATTCCCAAAGCCCGGGAATTGGCCACAGCCGAGTTCGCGACGCTGCGTCTTCGTCTCTTGAAACTCGCTGCCCGTGTCGTCGAGACCACGAGCCGCATTCGCCTTGCGTTTGCCGCGGCATGTCCCGAAGCCGACCTGATCCGCGGCTTGCCAGGCGCGCTGCTGCCGCTCGGTCCTTGACCGGCGGGGCGTCCGCCCCCCGTTCGCCCAACCTACACCTCAAGCGCGTTGCAAAGTACGGGTCGGTCAGGCGGTGAAAAGCCGAAGGCAATCCCGCGCGCCTCGTCAGAGCAGATGTGCGGCCACATCAATCGGACTAAAAAAAGCACTCTCACGAATAGGACGGGCTAGGAGCCCGTCCAGATATGTTTTCGTGACGGGCATTTGTTGTAGAGTAGCAGGCTCAGGCTGCGTTTGCGAGGTTGAACAGCTTGAGGAGGTTATGGACGGTGCAGATCATTGTCCACTCGGCGCGCACTTTCTCGATGCCCCGCAACAGGAACTGGCGGAAGCCTCTTGCCTGTTTGATCTGCCCGAACACCGGCTCCACCACTTGCTTTCGCAATCGGTAGGGTGTTTCGAAGCCGCCATCGTCGATCTTCTTTCGCATGGCCTGTGTCAGCGGGCCGCCGACTTTTCCGTTCGCTACTGTCGGGTGCTTGGCGCGTCCGGGCGCGACATAGCCATCGATGCTGCGTGTGTCGAGCGCTTCGAGATTGGCTTCGCTGCAGTAGCCGGAATCCGCTGAGGCCTGCCGCGGCTTGCGGCCAAGATTGCTCTCGATGGCCTCGATCAGGGGCACCAACTGGCCCTGATCGCTGCCGTGCTGGGTCAGTTCTTGCGCGACAATGATCTGGGCATGTGCATCGACGGCCGCCTGGGCATTATAGGCCTGAACGAAGCCATCCTTCGACTTCATGATGCGGCTTTCCGGATCGGTGAAGTTGCGTTGCGCCTTGGGATTGGGTTCCTCCGATGGCAGCGCCGCCGGTTTGCCCGGCTTCTTGCGGCCTTCGGCCTGGCGCTGCTGTTCCTTTTCGGCCTCGATGCGGCGCTCTTCCTCCGCCGCCAGTTTGGCGTCCGCTTCCAGCGCCGCCATCGCTTGCTGGATCTTCGCCAGCCGTTTCTGCTTGTCGACGGTCCAGTCCGGCAGTTCGTCGCTGTTGCCGAAAGTCTCATCCTCCGAGGCATCCGCCGCCTCGGCGGCCGCCAGCATGCGAGCGACCTCGGCCTTCAATTCCGCCTCGCGCTTCTTCATGCGCTCATAACTCATCGCCTTGTGTTTCGACGCGTTCGCCTTGATCTTCGTACCATCCAGCGCGACATGACCGAGCTTGACCAGCCCGGCCGTCTCGCACAACTTCAGAACCTGCACGAATAGCGCGCCGAGCGCCTTCAAATGTCGCTTGCGAAAGTCGCTGATCGTCCGAAAATCCGGCGCATCCAGCGCCACGATCATCACAAAATCGTTCCGCTCCCGGCAGGCCTTGGCAATCCGACGCGACGAATACAGCCCACTCGCATAGCTATGCAGCAGCAGCGCCACCATCATCCGCGGATCAAACGGCGGCTGCCCAAGCCCGCTCACATAGCTGCCCATGATCTCCCTGAGATCGAGGCTCTCCCGCACCAGATCAACCATAAACCGCGAGACATGGCCTTTCGGCACGAAGTCCTGCACATTCGGCGGCAGAAGCAGCGTCTGATCGATGTTCCAAGGCCGAAAATACTTGCTCATCGCCCAATGTTGAATCAGACCCGACCAGATTTGAACAGCGACTATCCAGACAAGCTCCTAGCCCGTCTTATTCGTGAGAGTGCTTTTTTTAGTCCGATTGATGTGGCCGCACATCTGCTCTGACGAGGCGCGCGGGATTGCCTTCGGCTTTTCACCGCCTGACGACCCGTACTTTGCAACGCGCTTGAGGGATGGGTTGGGCGAACGGGGGGCGGACGCCCCGCCGGTCAAGGACCGAGCGGCAGCAGCGCGCCTGGCAAGCCGCGGATCAGGTCGGCTTCGGGACATGCCGCGGCAAACGCAAGGCGAATGCGGCTCGTGGTCTCGACGACACGGGCAGCGAGTTTCAAGAGACGAAGACGCAGCGTCGCGAACTCGGCTGTGGCCAATTCCCGGGCTTTGGGAATCGCGTCGCGCACGGTCAGCATCAGCCAATAAGCGGCGGTGTGGAGAACGAGGCGGACTTGATTGGCGAGCGCCGAACGGCAGCTGGTGCGATCGGAGGCGAGCTGTGTCTTATGCAGCTTGATCAGATTCTCGGCTTGGCCGCGCGCGCAATACAGGCTGTCGTAGATCCACTCGGCCGAGCCGACATCGAGGCTGGTGACGACGAAACGGATGTCGAGGCCGAGCATCGTCGCCTCAATACGGGCGACGGTACGCCGTTCGCGATCCCAGGACTTGGCCTTGTGGCGCGTCTCGGTATAGCCACGCAGAACCGGCAGGTTCTCGATGGCGCGTCGCGTGCGGATGTCGTCGGCGGCCTCGTCGAGTTTTCTGGCGAGCGGCTTGGTGCCGGACAGACCGAAGATGTAGTCGATGCCGTTGGTCTCGCACCACGCCATTGCCTCCGGCCGGGCATAGTGCCCGTCGCCACGGAACGTAATTCGCGTGTTGTGCCACCGCGTCCGGATATGCCGTATCAGGCGGCGCAGATGGGCACGCACCTCGACGCCGCCCGGCGTCTTGCCGGGCCGCAACACGACCGCCACGGGCCGGCTCTTCTCCGTGTCGTAGACGTGGATCGGCAGGAAGCAGCCTTCGTCATAATGAGCGTTGAACAGCGAGAGCTGTGATGGCCGTGGACGACATCGCAGGTATCATCGATGTCGAGCGTGACGGATGCCGGCTCGCGCGGGTAGCTATCCATCCATGCGTCGACCAAAGTGTAGGTCAGTCGGATCACGTCGCGCAGGCGCGGAGCATTCTCCAGCCGCGACAGCGTCGGTTGGGAACACAGATCGCGACCCGTGTCCGGCAGCCGTCCGCAGGCCAGCTTGAATGCGGGATCGGACCGCAGATGATCGAGGTCGTCGGCGTCCTCGTAGCCGCAGCAGATCGCGAACATGCGCGCGCGGAACATATCGACAAGGCTGTGCACGACCCGCGTCGGATCGCGCCGATCCGGGAACACCCGGGCCAAATTGTCGGCCAAGCCGAGACGCCGCTCGGCCATCGCCAGAAGCATCACGCCCCCGTTCGAGGTCAGCCGACCGCCATCGAAGGCAGCTGTGACTTTCTTGGCGTGAACGGCTGGAAACGAGAAGGGCAGAATCGTATCATCGGTCATGGCGGGCCTGGTGTTCGCGGCTGAAGGTGATGGGGTTGGCTTTGCAACCGAATCCTACGCCGCATCAGCGCTTTACACCACGCTCGCCAGCCTCTCAGGCGCACTCTGACGAATAAGACGGGTTAGCGCAGCAAAGACGGCGCGAAGAGCACGTCGAGATACGTTCCACGCAACTATACTCTAGTCACATAAAATCATCCTCGCAATCGTATGTCGCGGAGCCTTCTGTCGATCTCGGTATCACCGTTCTCACAGTTGCCAATTTCGGAAAGATATCGCGCGGCAGCGCCTTTTCGCTGCCATTCACCATCACTGTTCTTATCCAATTTTCTGACATCTCTGGGTCGAGAACCATATTGTCGGCGTCAACCTCGACAAACCCCAACTTCTCCCCACGGGCTCTTGCTTCTGGATTAGCCGGACGCAAATTGAGCAACGGCCTTTAGCCGTCCATTCGAAGTTGATGCTCGAGCAGAATATCGCCAGCGTTCTCGACAAGCGGATGAACGACCTGAAGATCTACACTCGAGGTAGTCCCCGTTCGCCCAGGAAACAGCTCCCGCCATCGCTTGACGTCGAACTCTGTCATGCTGTCGCCGCCTTCCATTCTTAGAAGCCCGACACTCTTGTTTCCTAATTGGTAGCTGAAGTATCGCGCATTATCGGAATCTCGAGTTGTTCCATAGTCCTCAGCAATTTCCGCAGTTCGCCCTGCTCTTGCGGACACGAAATCTGAGTACTCTTGCGGGTTGTCGGCGATGTACTTGATCTTTTCGCCGTGATAGGTCTGAGCTGCCTTTCTGAACGACGACCTATTGATCTCCACCACAGGAGGGTTTTGAACGAGCGAATACGGTCTTGTTGCCGACGATGAGCTGCCACTGGGGCCTGGCGCAGCCAAGCGCATATTGGCGAACGCATCCGCGAAGCTGTTTGCATCCCCTTGCTCGTCAGCTTCGACAAAGCGTGAGGATTGGAAGTGGACAAGCCATTGATCCGATTATACATGGCGATTGGTGCTCCCAGCGGGCATACACTTCCGCATTTGGTTCAGGCTTGTTAAACTCGGCGGAGTTGATAGGCTGACTGCCTTACCAAAACCTGACGCGAGACCGTGAATGCCCTCCCATCCTTTCGGCAAGCTTTCCTAAAGCGGCACCAATGCACGTCGCATTGGCGTTGCCGGGATTGGTGAGGCTACGAGCATGGCTCGCAATGTCAGCCTATCAGGAGCGGGTTCGATCGATAGTTCTCCTATTGAATCAGCCGTCGAACGCTCTCCTTCTGATGCCGCGCGCCATGCTAGACGTATGCCCAGATCGCAGTCTCGATAAGTCCGGGGGAGCGCGCGGCCTGCTAACAGTTACCAGAATTCGCGACAACCAAGTATCCACCAACCATGACCAACCATGGATAGGCGCGAGACTACAGCCTTTCCGGATTTTGAATCCACCAGATGGGGCAGCCACCGCAGCCTGATGGCTAGACAACGGAGAAGCACCTCGACATTGCCGGAGCCGGCTATTCGACGGTGACCGATTTTGCTAAATTGCGCGGCTGATCCACATCCGTCCCCATAACGACGGCAGTATGATAGGCTAAAAGCTGAACCGGGATGGCATAAACCATGGGCGTAAAGCTTCCACCCATGTCCGGCATCACAATGGTCATGAGCGTGTCCACCGTCGCTTCCGAAGCGCCCTTCGCATCAGTGATCAAGATGATGTTGCCGCCGCGAGCCGCGACTTCTTGCATGTTCGAGACAGTTTTCCCGAAGACCGCGTCGTATGGCGCGATCACCACCACGGGCACCGTCTCATCAATCAATGCAATCGGTCCGTGCTTGAGTTCGCCAGCGGCGTAGCCTTCTGAATGGATATACGAGATTTCCTTCAGCTTGAGCGCACCCTCCAGTGCCAGGGGGGCCGATGTGCCGCGGCCGAGATAGAGCACATCGCTCGACTTGGCGACATGACGCGCGAGTTTCTCGATCTGCGGCTCGATCAACAGCGCCGCAGCAATCAGCCGCGGCACTTCGATAAGCTCGCGGACAAGCTTCGATTCATCGATCTCGTGCAGTTTACCGCGCTCTTTGCCTGCTGCCAGGGCAAGCGCCGCCATTACCACTAGCTGACAGATGAACGCCTTGGTGGAGGCGACGCCGATTTCCGGTCCCGCCAGCGTCGGCAGCACGGATTCGCTCTCACGCGCAATCGTCGAGGTCTGGACGTTGACTACAGATATCGTGTGCAGACCCTGGCTCTTGGCGTAACGCAGCGCAGCCAGTGTGTCGGCAGTCTCCCCCGACTGCGAGATGACGATCGCGAGATCGCCCTTGCGCAAAGGCGCCTCCCTGTAACGGAACTCGGATGCCACATCGATTTCGACCGGCAGGCGTGCTAACCGCTCGAACCAGTATTTGGCGATGTGACCGGCATAGCTTGCCGTGCCGCAGGCCGTAATCGAGATTCGCTGAATCGAATTGAAGTTGAACGGTAGTTTGAGCGGCAGGGCTACGCGCTCGGCGCCGATATCGACATAATGAGCCAATGTCTGCCCGGCCACCATCGGCTGCTCGTGGATTTCCTTAGCCATGAAGTGGCGGTAATTCGCTTTATCTACCAGGAGTGACGACGCGCCTGACTTTGATGTTTCCCGGTGGACGATAGTGCCGTCCGCGTCGTAGATCATACAAATCGAGCGGGTAAGCACGGCCCAGTCGCCATCTTCAAGATAAGTAATGGAATCGGTCAAGGGTGCGAGCGCGATCGCGTCCGATCCTAGATACATTTCGCCATTGCCATGCCCAATCGCAAGGGGTGATCCCTTGCGCGCACCGATCAAAAGATCGTCGTGGCCTTTGAACAGGAATACCAGCGCGAAGGCTCCGTGCAGCCGCGGCAGCGACGCCTGCACCGCATGCTGTGGCGAGTAGCCATTCATGAGATAGGATTCAACGAGATGCGCCACCACCTCGGTGTCGGTCTCTGAGCTGAAATGAGCTCCATTCTGTCCCAGTTCGGCTCTCAGCTCGCGGAAATTCTCGATGATCCCATTATGAACGACCGCGACATTTTCCGTCGCATGCGGATGGGCATTTCTTTCGGTAGGCCTTCCATGAGTCGCCCATCGGGTGTGACCAATGCCGATATGACCCGATAGCGGATGCCGGTGTAGCCGCTCGGCAAGATTTCTCAATTTGCCTTCAGCGCGCCGCCGCTCGATACGGAGACCTTCGAGCGTCGCAACGCCTGCGGAGTCGTAGCCACGATACTCCAACCGCTCGAGCGAAGCGACCAACTGTCCAACGACCGGACCACGCCCCAGGATGCCGACAATTCCACACATGCTGATCAATGCAGCCCAAGTTCGCGAAGCCGCGGCTTCCGAATGGCCTGCTGTCGACGTGGTTGCGGGGCTGCTCTAGCGTGTGTTGCCATTTGTTACTGGAAATGTTTGTCGCGCTCGTTCAGGCGAACATGCGATACTCGGACAGATGCATGCTCCGCTTGTCGAGATCAGACTAAACGATCAATATCGATAGCTCGATTGTACGAAGGTAAACTTTCGATATCGAAACGTTCGAAGAACTATACAAGTGTTTGCAAGCTCCCCGTATTTCCTGCACCAGCAGAAGCGATGTCATCGATATGGTCGATGAGCTTGCTGCGCCCTAGGCTGAGTGTTCTGTTGGAGGTTGAGTGAGCGGTACGCATTGTGGGCTGCGATATCTATGCACAGGCTGTGGCTGGGTGTCGGCCTGCATGCTGCGATTCTATCAATGCAATGCCGATCTCCTAACTTGCAACTGGCTAACCTCAGCACGTCGCTTTATCCGGCCACGATAAGCCAGGTCCGAATGATTGTAATATTGGGATAGAGCAACTGCCGGATCGGTATAAATCAATGTATATAGTGTGCATGGATATATGATGTGTATGATCGGAGCTGACGATCGCTTTCCTCTAGTTGCGGGTGTAGCGCGCTTGAGCATCTAGATCTCTCGCAGCCGCTTCGCAACTGGCGTTCTTAAGGGGGGCTCTTTACGGCGCAACCAATAGAGACCATGGCGGCTCAGAATTCAAAGCGGCGCGTGGCGCTGATCACCGGCGTCACCGGGCAGGACGGCGCGTATCTTGCCGAATATCTGCTTGGCCTCGGCTACACTGTGCACGGGATCAAGCGCCGCTCGTCCTCGTTCAACACCGCGCGGGTCGACCATCTCTACCAGGACCCGCATGCCGGCAACGTGCCGTTCCTGATGCACTACGGCGACATGACGGATTCGACCAATCTGATCCGGCTGATGCAGCAGATCCGGCCGACCGAGATCTACAACCTCGCCGCCCAGAGCCACGTCCAGGTCAGCTTCGAGAGCCCGGAATATACAGCGAACGCGGACGCCATCGGCGTGCTGCGCCTGCTGGAAGCGATCCGCATCCTCGGCATGGAAAAGGAGACGCGGTTCTATCAGGCCTCGACCTCGGAGCTCTACGGGCTCGTGCAGGAGGTGCCGCAGAAGGAGACGACGCCGTTCTATCCGCGCTCGCCCTACGGCGTCGCCAAGCTCTACGGCTACTGGATCACGGTGAACTATCGTGAGGCCTATGGCATGTTCGCCAGCAACGGCATCCTGTTCAACCATGAGAGCCCGATCCGCGGCGAGACCTTTGTGACGCGCAAGATCACGCGCGCCGTCGCCCGCATCGAGGTCGGCCTGGAGAGCAAGCTCTATCTCGGCAATCTCGATGCCAAGCGCGACTGGGGCCATGCCCGCGACTATGTCGAAGGCATGCACAAAATCCTGCAAGCCGACGAGCCTGATGATTTCGTGCTCGCGACCGGCGAGACGCGCTCGGTCCGCGAGTTCGTCGAGCTGGCGTTTGCGGAGGTCGGCCGCGGCATCGAATGGCGCGGCAAGGGCGTTGAGGAGATCGGCGTCGACAAGGCGTCCGGCAAGACCCTGGTGCAGATCGATCCGACCTATTTCCGCCCGACCGAGGTCGATCTCCTGATCGGCGATGCCAGCAAGGCGCGCGCCAAGCTCGGCTGGGCGCCGAAGACGCCGTTCGCGCAGCTGGTGAAGGAAATGGTCGCCAGCGATCTCGCTGAGGCCAGGCAGGACGCGGGCAATGGCAAGCACGTTTGAACTGAAGGGCAAGACGGTTTTCGTCGCAGGCCATCGCGGCATGGTCGGCTCGGCGCTGATGCGCCGGCTGGCGCGCGAACAGGCCGATCTCTTGACATTGTCGCGCAGCGGGGTCGATTTGCGCGACCAGGCCGCGGTGAACGCCTGGTTTGCCGCGAAGCGGCCGCAGGCCGTGTTCCTCGCTGCCGCCAAGGTCGGCGGCATCGTCGCCAACAACACGCTGCGGGCCGAATTCCTCTACGACAATCTCGCGATCTCGACCAATGTGCTCCAGGCCGCCCATGCCAATGGATGTGAGAAGCTGATGTTCTTCGGCTCGTCCTGCATCTATCCGCGCCTGGCGCCGCAGCCGCTGCGCGAGGATTCGATGCTGACCGGCCCGCTGGAGCCGACCAACGAGCCCTATGCCATCGCCAAGATCGCCGGCATCAAGATGGCCGAGGCCTATCGCAGCCAGTACGGAGCCGATTTCATCAACGTGATGCCGACCAACCTCTACGGTCCTGGCGACAATTATCATCCCGAATACAGCCACGTCGTCGCCGCGCTGATCCGCCGCTTCCACGAGGCCAAGGTCTCAGGCGCAACCAAAGTCGTGGTGTGGGGCACCGGGACGCCGCGCCGCGAATTCCTCTATGTCGACGATCTCGCCGACGCCTGCATCCACCTGATGAAGACCTATTCCTCGCCGGACCTGGTCAATATCGGCACCGGCGCAGACATCACCATCGCCGAGTTCGCACTCTTGGTGGCGGCGGCCGTCGGCTATCGCGGTGAGATCAGCTTCGACACGTCGCGCCCGGACGGCACCCCGCGCAAGCTGCTCGACGTCAGCCGTTTGGCCAGGCTCGGCTGGCGTGCCCAGACCTCACTGGAGGAAGGCATTAAGTTGACGTACCGGGCGTATCTCGGCCAGAGCAATAAAGGCCACCAGAGTGATCCAGCTCATCCCCGGCAAGTGGGCTTAAGGGAAGGCAATCCTGCACGACGAGTCCGCGGCGACTCTCCCGGCCGTCCGTCAGCCCAGGCCACTCGGTAATATCTACTCCGTGAACGGCCTTCTTCTCAACACAGCGACCGGTTGGATCCTCACCATGTACATGCTGGCCAGCATGCGGATCAACCGGCTTGCATCACGACGCAGAATGATCATGATCGCGGATGTGTTGTTCTACTCCGCCGAAGTCGACAGTTGATAAGCGCGATCTGAAGTCGATGCTGAGCCGCGATCGATCATTGAGTTGGAACGCGCCAATATTCCTCTTCAGCCATGTCCAGCGATAGTCCGTCATCAGCACCCACGGCGATAGCGTGACGATGCAGAACTACGAGACGGAAAGCCTTTGAGGATCTTTTGTTTTCCAAGCTAGTTTAGCCTGAAGGCGCCAAAAATCGAGCGCCACGGTGTGAGCCGCCGCGGCGAGCCTGATTAGCACGAACGCAGGAATCGTATGCGAGCCTCTTCTACGCGAATTGCGCGACGGCACCGGCCGCGGCCGGCTCGACTCTTGGGCATATTCGCGAGCGGACAACGACAACCCAAGTTGGCCGCATTGAACTTGCTGTTAGAGCGCTACCCCTCGCCTCCATTCGCACGCTGACGCGCGCGCCGAGCTTTGCGAAAGCTCCTGTCCGCCGCCATGAACCTCGCCAGCATAGGTGCGATCAGCTTGGCTGGATCCTGAACGGGTTGTCCCGTTTCCTGGGCCAGGATTTCAGCGTAGGCAGCGAGGTCCCGGTGGACGCTTGCCGGCAGTTCGTGCGCCACTTTGATCGGTTTGTCGTCTTCGATCGCTCCAAGCTTGAGCTTTGCCATCGCGTTATCCTATATATGGTTCGAGCACCAGGTCGCGGTTGACGATCACCCTCACCGGGAATCCCTGGCGGATCGTCAACGTTGGCTGGATGTTGAGATTGCGGCGAACCAGCTGCTGTCCTGTCTGATTTGCGGAATCCTCCGCTCCACGCCGGAGCGCAGCAATGAGGTCGCTGTTGGTGTTGCCTGCGTCCGCGCCCGAATTGACCTCCGTGCCAACAGCGAGCAGTGTCGAAACCGCTGCTGCGCCCAAGAGCTATTTCCAGTGATTGTCGACCTCGTCCTCGAGGCCGGCGTATCCAGATGCATCTGCGCCAGGCTGCCGTTCCAGGACGATCGAACGCCCGTTCGGCATAATCAGCCGCGTCCAAACCAACAGTACGCGCGACTGGCCAAATGCCACCTGGCTGTCGTAGGTGCCGATCAGCCTTGCCCCCTGCGGGATAAGGCGCGCTCGCCGCGTTGGACTGTCATAGACAGCTTCCGTCACCTGCGCCGTGATCTGCCCCGGCAGATCGGATCGAATGCCCGTGATGAGAGCGGCCGGAATGACTGTGCCGGCCTGCACCACAAACGGCGAAGCTGGCCTCACGAGGCGATCCGGACTGGTCGTCCGGCGGTCGACGGATGCGCTGACGAAGGCAAGCTTCCGTTCCTGGCCATTCTGGGCGAACGTTTCATCAGATGATGTCGTGGCATTCGAAGGCGTTTCATTGGCCGATGTCACAGCAGTTGAGGGACGGACATTGGTGCTGGCACAGACCTTGCTGGTACGCGCCGACTTGTGCTTGTCGTGAGGGTCGATCACACGCAACCCCGCTGACGCAGCATGTACCACATCAAGAAGGTGCTTCATTCTCATATGATATTCGCCGGTGCCACGGCCGAACGCAGCTTCTAAGACCGTGCCTTCTGCTTCTCAGTCAACCTGAATAGCGTTGGCTACATCGTCTCGTATTTTCCCGTACATGTGGATGATGCGCGAGCCACCGAGAAACTGCTCTATGAGAATCCGGTCGTGTCCCCAGTGATGGTGTAGCTCGGTAGAGCAAAGCCGCCCGCACGCGCGCCTCAAATAGCGCCGTAGCGGGCGGGCGGCTTTGCGGTGGTCATCGGCAGTTCTCCGGTAGGATCGGGTTGCGACACGCCAACGCAACCGAGGAATCACCGATGACCGACGATATGATGAACCTGCGCACGCTCGTGGAGAAGACCCCCGATGCCGATCTGTTGCGCGAGATGATCGGCTTTGCCGCCCAGCGGCTGATGGAGCTGGAAGTCGAGGGCCACACCGGGCGGCCTACGGCGAGAAGAACCCCGAGCGTCTGGCGCAGCGCAATGGCTACCGCGACCGGATCTGGGAGACCCGCGCCGGCGCGGTCGAATTGCGCATCCCCAAGCTGCGCAAGGGCTCCTACTTCCCAGGCTTCCTAGAGCCGCGCCGGATGGCCGAGAAGGCGCTCACCGCCGTGGTGCAGGAGGCCTACGTGCAGGGCGTCTCGACCCGTTCGGTAGACGACCTAGCCCGTCTTATTCGTCAGAGTGCGCCTGAGAGGCTGGCGAGCGTGGTGTAAAGCGCTGATGCGGCGTAGGATTCGGTTGCAAAGCCAACCCCATCACCTCAACCGCGAACGCCAGGCCCGCCATGACCGATGATACGATTCTGCCCTTCTCGTTTCCAGCCGTTCACGCCAAGAAAGTCACAGCTGCCTTCGATGGCGGTCGGCTGACCTCGAACGGGGGCGTGATGCTTCTGGCGATGGCCGAGCGGCGTCTCGGCTTGGCCGACAATTTGGCCCGGGTGTTCCCGGATCGGCGCGATCCGACGCGGGTCGTGCACAGCCTTGTCGATATGTTCCGCGCGCGCATGTTCGCGATCTGCTGCGGCTACGAGGACGCCGACGACCTCGATCATCTGCGGTCCGATCCCGCATTCAAGCTGGCCTGCGGACGGCTGCCGGACACGGGTCGCGATCTGTGTTCCCAACCGACGCTGTCGCGGCTGGAGAATGCTCCGCGCCTGCGCGACGTGATCCGACTGACCTACACTTTGGTCGACGCATGGATGGATAGCTACCCGCGCGAGCCGGCATCCGTCACGCTTGACATCGATGATACCTGCGATGTCGTCCACGGCCATCAGCAGCTCTCGCTGTTCAACGCTCATTATGACGAACGCTGCTTCCTGCCGATCCACGTCTACGACACGGAGAAGAGCCGGCCCGTGGCGGTCGTGTTGCGGCCCGGCAAGACGCCGGGCGGCGTCGAGGTGCGTGCCCATCTGCGCCGCCTGATACGGCATATCCGGACGCGGTGGCACAACACGCGAATTACGTTCCGTGGCGACGGGCACTATGCCCGGCCGGAGGCAATGGCGTGGTGCGAGACCAACGGCATCGACTACATCTTCGGTCTGTCCGGCACCAAGCCGCTCGCCAGAAAACTCGACGAGGCCGCCGACGACATCCGCACGCGACGCGCCATCGAGAACCTGCCGGTTCTGCGTGGCTATACCGAGACGCGCCACAAGGCCAAGTCCTGGGATCGCGAACGGCGTACCGTCGCCCGTATTGAGGCGACGATGCTCGGCCTCGACATCCGTTTCGTCGTCACCAGCCTCGATGTCGGCTCGGCCGAGTGGATCTACGACAGCCTGTATTGCGCGCGCGGCCAAGCCGAGAATCTGATCAAGCTGCATAAGACACAGCTCGCCTCCGATCGCACCAGCTGCCGTTCGGCGCTCGCCAATCAAGTCCGCCTCGTTCTCCACACCGCCGCTTATTGGCTGATGCTGACCGTGCGCGACGCGATTCCCAAAGCCCGGGAATTGGCCACAGCCGAGTTCGCGACGCTGCGTCTTCGTCTCTTGAAACTCGCTGCCCGTGTCGTCGAGACCACGAGCCGCATTCGCCTTGCGTTTGCCGCGGCATGTCCCGAAGCCGACCTGATCCGCGGCTTGCCAGGCGCGCTGCTGCCGCTCGGTCCTTGACCGGCGGGGCGTCCGCCCCCCGTTCGCCCAACCTACACCTCAAGCGCGTTGCAAAGTACGGGTCGGTCAGGCGGTGAAAAGCCGAAGGCAATCCCGCGCGCCTCGTCAGAGCAGATGTGCGGCCACATCAATCGGACTAAAAAAAGCACTCTCACGAATAGGACGGGCTAGGAGCCCGTCCAGATATGTTTTCGTGACGGGCATTTGTTGTAGAGTAGCAGGCTCAGGCTGCGTTTGCGAGGTTGAACAGCTTGAGGAGGTTATGGACGGTGCAGATCATTGTCCACTCGGCGCGCACTTTCTCGATGCCCCGCAACAGGAACTGGCGGAAGCCTCTTGCCTGTTTGATCTGCCCGAACACCGGCTCCACCACTTGCTTTCGCAATCGGTAGGGTGTTTCGAAGCCGCCATCGTCGATCTTCTTTCGCATGGCCTGTGTCAGCGGGCCGCCGACTTTTCCGTTCGCTACTGTCGGGTGCTTGGCGCGTCCGGGCGCGACATAGCCATCGATGCTGCGTGTGTCGAGCGCTTCGAGATTGGCTTCGCTGCAGTAGCCGGAATCCGCTGAGGCCTGCCGCGGCTTGCGGCCAAGATTGCTCTCGATGGCCTCGATCAGGGGCACCAACTGGCCCTGATCGCTGCCGTGCTGGGTCAGTTCTTGCGCGACAATGATCTGGGCATGTGCATCGACGGCCGCCTGGGCATTATAGGCCTGAACGAAGCCATCCTTCGACTTCATGATGCGGCTTTCCGGATCGGTGAAGTTGCGTTGCGCCTTGGGATTGGGTTCCTCCGATGGCAGCGCCGCCGGTTTGCCCGGCTTCTTGCGGCCTTCGGCCTGGCGCTGCTGTTCCTTTTCGGCCTCGATGCGGCGCTCTTCCTCCGCCGCCAGTTTGGCGTCCGCTTCCAGCGCCGCCATCGCTTGCTGGATCTTCGCCAGCCGTTTCTGCTTGTCGACGGTCCAGTCCGGCAGTTCGTCGCTGTTGCCGAAAGTCTCATCCTCCGAGGCATCCGCCGCCTCGGCGGCCGCCAGCATGCGAGCGACCTCGGCCTTCAATTCCGCCTCGCGCTTCTTCATGCGCTCATAACTCATCGCCTTGTGTTTCGACGCGTTCGCCTTGATCTTCGTACCATCCAGCGCGACATGACCGAGCTTGACCAGCCCGGCCGTCTCGCACAACTTCAGAACCTGCACGAATAGCGCGCCGAGCGCCTTCAAATGTCGCTTGCGAAAGTCGCTGATCGTCCGAAAATCCGGCGCATCCAGCGCCACGATCATCACAAAATCGTTCCGCTCCCGGCAGGCCTTGGCAATCCGACGCGACGAATACAGCCCACTCGCATAGCTATGCAGCAGCAGCGCCACCATCATCCGCGGATCAAACGGCGGCTGCCCAAGCCCGCTCACATAGCTGCCCATGATCTCCCTGAGATCGAGGCTCTCCCGCACCAGATCAACCATAAACCGCGAGACATGGCCTTTCGGCACGAAGTCCTGCACATTCGGCGGCAGAAGCAGCGTCTGATCGATGTTCCAAGGCCGAAAATACTTGCTCATCGCCCAATGTTGAATCAGACCCGACCAGATTTGAACAGCGACTATCCAGACAAGCTCCTAGTGCAGGCAATGGGGATGAGCGGCATCTCCAAGAGCCAAGTGAGCCGGCTGTGCGGCGAGATCGACGACAAAGTGAAGGCGTTCCTCGCCCACCCGATCGAGGGCGACTGGCCGTATCTGTGGATCGACGCCACCTATGTGAAGGTGCGCCAGAATGGCCGCATCGTCTCGGTCGCGGTGATTGTCGCGGTCGGCGTCAACAGTGACGGCCACCGCGAGGTTCTCGGCATGGATATCGGTCCCTCCGAGGCCGAGACGTTCTGGACGGCGTTCCTGCGCAAACTTGCCCGCCGCGGCCTGCGCGGCGTCAAGCTCGTCGTCTCCGACGCCCACGAGGGCATCAAGGCCACCGTCGCCAAGGTGCTCAACGCCGGCTGGCAACGGTGCCGCGTCCACTTCATGCGCAACGCGCTGGCGCACGCCGGCAAGAGCGGGCGGCGCGTCGTCTCCGCCTTCATCGCCACCGCCTTCGCCCAGGACGATGCCGAAGCCGCAACGGCGCAGTGGCGTAAGGTCGCTGATCAACTCCGCCCCAAGCTGCCCAAGCTTGCCGACTTCCTCGACGAAGCGGAGACCGATGTGCTGGCCTACATGAATTCCCGCCGCAACATCGCACCAAGCTGCACTCCACCAACCCAATCGAGCGCCTCAACGGCGAGATCAAGCGGCGCACCGAGGTGGTTGGCATCTTCCCCAACGAGGATGCCATCGTCCGCCTCATCGGCGCGATCCTGCTCGAGCAGAACGATGAATGGGCCGTCCAGCGTGCCCGTTACATGACACTGGAAACCATCGCGCCGTTGAGTAAGGCGTCGGGTTCGCTCGCGACCTTTGCTTCCTTCAGGATTTTACCCTGGGCATCCACAACGCACACGCTCGACAGTTCCAATGACACGTCGATTCCGGCCTAGTTCTCCACGGCAACCCTCCGTCTCCGGATGCTTGGGCCGACTCAAGTCGTGACCCCGTTTGATCAGGGGACAGCCACCATCATGCCCCCTTTGCTCGGAGCAGGGCCCCTTACCGCATCTAGCCTGACCAGGCCGCGCTCTGCGGCTGATCGGTCGTCTTGAGCGATGCTTCGAGTTCTGCGATTAGCGCGCTGTGCCTGTTCTTGTCCGCTATTGGCGGGCAGCTATCGCCGATCGCAATTGGCTTTCGAAGATGAGCGATATCGGCAGCGACAAATTCGTCGAGTGTCATGGCAGTCACCTCCTTTCTGCCTGACATCCGCAGCATGAGAGGTTAAGAGAGCGTAAAGACCTAGCGTCTCGCCCATAGGGCTGAGAAGACCTTCGCCTTTCCGCGCGGCATATGCCTAGCGCCTATCAGCCCCAACAGAATGACTTTGGCATGCATAGACGACAGTGCGGTGCTGCGCGGCGTTGATAAGTCCGGTGGCTCCGGATTTGCAAGATTATCGGAGCGAGCCGGCCTCACATAGCCAGGACTCTTTCCAAGGTGCAGCAAGATGGATGGTTGGATAGTGACGGTCGCCATCCTCAAGGAAGACAGCGACGACGAACAGGCATGTAACCTTGCGGTCAGCCGTGAAGCTGCCCCTGAAAGACTGCGGGGGCAAAGGCCGCAATGCTAAACTGCCCGATCGAAGAGAAGCAGTTGCAAAGGCCCGGCGTGGAGCCCGGCGAGCTGATCGCTATACTCGATGACTAGATCGATCCAATCATCTCGCGACCCCAACGTCACTAAAAGCGCTGCACGTCTGATCTCGCTCACCCGCGTCCGATTGATGACATGTGTCCGGAAGCCGCCATTTGAATTGCGAGTAATTGCTCGGGCCAAAGCTGGAAGCGCTGCGTTCTGCCTCTCCTTCAAGCAGAGTTGCATTTCGACTATTTGGCACGCCGGTTGCTACCCCCTTATGGCTTGGTTGCTTACTGATGAACCTCGTGAGACGGCCAAGTCTCCACCAGCAACTCGTGCGGGCGGCTCCTTCCGCCGTCCGCACGCTTTTCACGGTGCTGGCCTTAGCGCCGCGCTTCGTGTGGATCGTGACCTGTGGAAAGGCTGCGCAGCTTTTCGCCTCTTTTGCGTCGCGACGGTCTGGCATGCGAGTTGCTGAGGGACGTTTGGACTCGGCTTCTCATACTTTCGCGCAACCCCCATGAGATGGCGAAGTCCGCGCAGCCTTGCGCTAGCGCGAGCGGCTCCTCCAGCCGCTCGCGCTTCTTTCGGTAGCATCGGCCTAGTGCACGCTGTGGAGATCATGCCATGACCCGTGAAGGGGCGTTAAAGATCGCCATTGAGGCGCTCACACAATGGTCTCAAGGGAAGGTCGCAACGGCCGTCGTGCTTGCCGCGATCGCGAAGCTCGAAGCGCGTAGGCCGACACCTAGGCGGCCTCCAAAACGGAAGCTTTCTTCCATAACGGGGATGCGCGCGTTAAAGTTACGCCCTAGCAATGTCAGGCCCCTAGGGTCGCGCTGCCATCCTCCGGATATCGAGCAGGAGTACACCGAAGTATTCGAAGAGCGCGAGATCGCTGCATATCACGAGGCGGGGCATGCAGTGATTGCTCGCGCACTAGACATAGAGGTCGCGTGTGTTGCCATCATTCCTTTTATGGGTCGCATTGGGCACGTGTGGCACGAGAAGGCCAGTCCCAAGACTGAAATCTTGATCACGATGGCAGGGCCATTCGCGGAAGCTCGCTTCACCGGCCGGCTGCTTTGTGCTGGCGATGACGAAGCCAACATCACCAGCGCAATGACGCAATTGCCGGAGCCGCGCGAGCACTATGAGGCGAAAGCAAAGACGCTCGTGGCGGAAAGCTGGCGCGCTATCGAAATTGTCGCGGAAGAACTATTGATCGGAGCTGGCAGGCTCTACGGCCCGATGCTTGATTTGGCTATTTGCTGCGCTGCCCCCGGCGTCCCCTAGCGATCGATGATCCCGGCGAGGATGGCTTTGGCGCGCACGGAGACGGCCATGTAGTGCTGTGCCGCTTTGATAGACTTGAGCCTTCCCGGGTCATTCTGTGCGATGTTGGGATCAGATAGGAGGCGCTGGAACCGCGCTCTGCGCCACGCCTGCACACGGCGGAGGCGTGGCAGGATGGCCGACCGCGCGACAGTGTCGATCCGCTCAAACTTGCTCGCCACGGCGGCTTTCCTCCAAGTCGTAGCCTAGCGCAGCTCGCGCTACGCATGGAAGAGGGTCCCGTGATCCTACGGACTTGGCCGCCACGGATTTGCAATCCTCCCATTATTGGGAGGTGGCTACTAGGCGTGGATGCGTAGAGTAACCGCCTGTCTTGAATATCGGACGAGTGAGATGGCAGCAGGATGGATGGTTTCAATCGGCGTTCCCAAAGCCGACGGCAAGCTTCGATATGTAACCTATGCGGTCGCAATGGCCGATGCGACAGAAGCCGTAAAGGCTTCGTTGGCGGCCAGCGCGGGCGAAGCAGCGATCTCGAATTCCGAACTACGCGAAGCTGACTTGAAGGGCCTCGGCGTAAGAGCTGGCGAGCTTGTGACCATATATGATGATCGGAATGATCCGCTGATCTCACGGACGTGGAGTCCTGATACCGGCTAGGATCGAGCCGCCCCAATTCTCAAGGCACCGCTGACCAGAGCCTTTCGGGCCGCGTGCGGTCGTTTGGCACGCTCGTTGCTGGGCTTGGTTGCTTGGCCCCGATGTCGCGGGACACCAAATCGTCAAAGTCAGAACTGGCGCGGGCGGCCGCGATGGTATTGCCAGCGACCCATCATAGGTTTCTCTCGGCAGAGATAAAGCGCATGATCAAACACCGAATGCTTTTCAAGCAAGCAAAGCCCCTTACTGACCGTCTGTTGGAAGAGGCGGCGCGCTTAAGGAACTGCGCTGACCAGATGCCGGCATGCCCAAAGCGCGACGCGATATTGCGCAAAGCGCGGGAGCATCAAGTGACTGCCCACATGGCAGATTGGATTAGATCGTCCGGGATTAGGTGCCCAACTTAGCCGGCGGCCCTCATCTTACCCCGTGGAAGCTTCAACCCGAGACGCGATGAAGGGGGTGGTGGTAGTCTTCCGTGCGATGCGCGCCGATCGGGTGAAGATTGTCGTCTGAGATGGCAGCGGCCTTGTGATGTACTGGAAACGGCTCGATGGCGGCGGCTTCAAATGTCCTCCCATCGTGGCCGGCGTCATGCGGGTGAATGCCGCGCTTCTGGCCGGCATGGATTGGACGCGCATGCACGCGCCTCGAATCTCTCAGCCGAAAGCGCTTTGCGTAGGACATAAAGTCTTCGCTGCATCGTGGCGCGAAGCATGGCAGACTCGGGCCAATGAGTGATTTACCTGATGTGCTGCCGAGCGATCCAGCCGAGTTGCGTGTCTTTGCCGCGGCTCTACTGGATCGCTGCGCCAGGCTCGAGCGGCTGCTCAAGCTTGCAAAAGATGCGAAGTTCGGTCGATCGTCGGAAAAGCTGGACGCTGCTCAGCTTCAGCTTGGTTTGGAGGACATCGAAGAGGCCGTCGCGGCTCTCGAAGCAACCGAGAATCACGCCAATCCAAGAACCTGCGAGAAGAGAACTTCCAAGCGCGGGGCCAATCGTGGCAAGCTGCCGGAGCATTTGCCACGCATCGTCGAGACCCTGATGCCCGCTGCAACCTGCTGCCCGTGCTGCGCAGCCGTCCTTTTTGAAATTGGGAGCGATGAGAGCCAGAGGCTCGACGTCGTACCGGCGCAGTATCGCGTAATTGTCACTCGCCGGCCCAAACTGGCCTGCCGCGCTTGTCATGGCGTCGTCCTCCAACATGCTGCGCCCGAACGATTGATCAAGGGGGACTGCCCACGGAGCGGCTGGTCGCGCATGTGATCGATGCCAAGTATCATTGGCATTTGCCGCTTTATCGCCAGGCAGATGTTGGCGACGCACGGCATCGCCATCGACCGTTCCACGCTCGCCTTCTGGGTCGGCTACGCCGCCCAGGAGCTGGAACCCTTTTGGCATGGTTTGCGCGAGATTTTGCTCGCCTCTTCGAAGCTTTGTGTCGATGAGACCCCGGCGCCGGTATTGGATCCGGGGCGCGGCAGGACCAAAACCGGCTACTTCTGGGCGCTCTCGCGCGATGACAGGCCTTGGGCCGGATCTGACCCACCTGGCGTGGTTTACGCCTATGCACCAGGCCGTGGGGCCGTTCATGGCTTGAGGCTGCTTGAAGGATACCGGGGCATCATCCATTGCGATGGTTATGAGGCCTACAAGACCATGACCCGAGAGACGCGTGCGGACGCCCTGTCCGGTACGCTTGCCTTCTGCTGGTCGCATCTACGGCGTCAATTTGTGAAGATCGAGCGCGAGGCTTCACTGGCGCCGGCTCCGGTTGCCCGGGAGGCCCTCAAGCGCATTGCCCAGCTCTACGCGGTTGAGAAAGCACTACGTGGCCGATCTGATGCCGAGCGCCGCGCGGGCCGACAAGGGCATGCCCGGCCTCTGGCTGCAGCCTTGAAGCAGTGGTTTGAGGCAAAGCTTGATCACCTTGCGCAGAAGTGCGACACGGCGAAGGCTTTGCGTTATGCGCTGCGCCATTGGGACGGCCTGACGCTCTACCTTGATGACGGGCGCATCGAGATGGACACGAATGCGGTCGAACGTGCGATGCGGCCGATCAAGCTCAACGCCAAGAACTCCCTTTTTGCCGGCTGCGACGAGGGCGCCGAGAACCGGGCATTGCTGGCTTCGCTGATTGAGACGTGCAAACTCAATGGCGTTAGCGCCGAGCACTGGCTCTCCGACGTCCTCGCGAAGCTCGTCAATGGCTGGCCTGCGGCGCGACTGGACGAACTGCTTCCCTGGGCGTCGACCTACAAGATGCATGCACACGATCCGAGGCTGGCGGCATGAGCCTGAACACGACCGCGGTCCGGATCAAGGGTACGCATACGACGAAGGCCGCCTGATTGACGCATGCGCGTGGGCGTGGCGATCTGTAAGATAGCGTTGGGTGAAGGTCAGGCGGCCTGCTGATCGGTGGGGTTGTTGGCTTGCCGCAGGAGCTTCCATTCCCAGGGCAGCAGTTCGCGCAGACGCGAAGTGGGAAGATCGGCGATCCGGGCGAGGACGTCGGCGAGCCAGGCTTTGGGATCGACGTTGTTCAGGCGGCAGGTCGTGATCATCGTCAGCATGATGGCAGCGCGGTCGGCGCCGCGCAGGCTGCCGGCGAAGGTCCAGTTGCGCCTGCCCAACGCGATGCCGCGCAACGCTCTTTCAGCGGCATTATTGCTGAGGCAGATCCTGCCATCATCGAGGAAGCGGGAGAAGTCGTCCCAGCGCCTGAGCATGTAGTTCATGGGCTTCAGGACCTCGGAGGAGCGCGACAGGGCTTCTCGCTCGCGGAGCAGCCAGTCGTGCAAGTCATCGAGAAGCGGCTTGCTCCTCTCCTGGCGTACGGCACGCCGCTCGTCGGCATTGCGGCCGTTGATGGCGCGCTCGATCTCGAACAGAGCGTCAAGACGCCTGACCGCCTCCAGCGCGATCGGGGAGACCGGTTTGCCCTTGCGGCCTTCCCTGGCCGTTTTCTCGATGTCGGCCAGCTCGAAGAATCCCCGCCGCGCATGGGCCAGGCAAAATGCGGGCGTGATCGGCATCGCTTTTCTTTTCGGATCGAACAACGGCTCGAAGCCGCTATAGCAATCCGCCTGCAAGATACCGGCGAAGGCGGCCAGATGCTTCTGGGGATGTTCGCCCCGTCGGTCGCTCGAGGCGTAATAGACCGCCGCCGGCGGCGCAGGCCCGGCGAACGGCTGGTCATCCCGCACATACGTCCAGATCCGCCCAGTCGTGCACTTGCCCTTCGCCAGGATGCGGATGGTGGTGTCGTCGCCATGTAGGCGCTCGGCCGCGAGCACATGGTGCTCGATCAGCTGGAACAGCGGCATAACGGCGAAGGTTCCGTGGCCGACCTGGTCGGCCAGCGTCGACAGCGGCAGATCGATCCTCTCGGCCTTAAAGCGCACGCTCTGACGGTTGAGCGGGATATGCATGCCGAACTTGTCGAACAGGATTGTCGCCAGCAGTTGCGGACCGATGAAGCCACGCGGTGTGGCATGGAACGGCGCGGGCGGCTGGCTGATCTTCTCACAATCGCGGCAGGTGAACTTTTCCCGCACCGTCTCGATCAGCTTGAACCGGCGCGGGATCTCCTCCAACGTCTCGGTCACATCCTCGCCCAGCTTCGCCAGGCGCGATCCGCCGCAGCAGGCGCAGCTCGTTGGCGCCTCAATGACGACCCGCTCGCGTTCGATGTCGTCCGGCCAAGGCTTGCGCACCGGCCGCTTGCGCGTGAAGGCCCGAACGTTCTGTACCTTTGCAGCCGCGGCACGCGCGGCGAGCTCATCCTCACTCGCCATGGTGATGAGTTCTTCGAGCTCCAATTCCAATTGCTCGATCAGCCGCGCCGTGCGCTCGGACCGCGGCCCGTACAGTTCGCGTTTGAGCTTCTCGATCCGCAGTTCGAGATGTGCGATCAACGCTTCGTTGTCCGACAGCTCCGCCCGCGCGCTGGCGGCATCCGCGACTGCGATATCGCGCTCAACTTGCAACGCCTTGCGCTCGGCCAGCAGCGCCATGTAGGCGCTCGCAAGATCCGCAGGAAGATCGTCTGGCTTCGAGCTCATGAAGCCATTGAATCAGATCGAGCAGCAGATTCAAACCCAAAACGGTTATCCGACCCGCGTCGGACGCTGGGTTTCTTGCGGGGTGCGCCAATCGATTCCGGACAACAGATAACTCAACTGCGCCGGCGAGATCGTTACCGTTTCACCGCCAACCGATGGCCAGATGAACCTTCCTCGCTCGAGTCTTTTGGTAAAAAGGCATGCTCCTTGGCCGTGGTGAGTCGGCCCCGGGGGTTGCACCCGGAGCCGCTCTCCGAACCGTACGTGACGCTCTCACGTCATACGGCTCTCAACAAGTAACGAGGCAGAACTCAACATCGCCCAATGAGCGAACAGCTTCGGCCTGCGGCAGCGGATCAATCTGAGCCAGGTGGAGGCTCTGACTTTTCCATTCTTCAGCCCTTTGTATTTGCGTCGCGCCCAGCGGTTAAGAGATTCGTCGACATATCGATACAGGTTGTGCATTTCTGACCGCCCATATCTGCCGTAGTACTGCCTCCATCCACGAAGGACGGGGTTCAGTTCCAAGGCAATTGCGTCGACTTCCGTCTGCGAGCGAAGCCTGAGGCGGAGCTGCCGGATCGTCATACGCATAGACGTCATCGCCGCCCTGCTGACCGCTGGCGAGAACGTACAGAAGTTTTCTTTCTTCTGATGGTTTCTTGCCCTGCGCGGTCGAAAGGTAAATCCCAGAAAGTCAAATGACTGACTGGCATGGCTACCCGGGCGATTGCTGTCTTTGCAGTAGACGATCTTGGTCTTGTCGGGATGCATTTCGAGTTCGCATTCCTTAAACCTTGCTTGCAGCGCCGCCTTGATGGCTTCCGCTTCAGCCTTGGTTCGGCAATGAACGAGCCCGTCGTCCGCGTATCGACACCACGGCGACTGCGGGAAGTTCCGCGCCATCCATGTATCGAACGCATAATGCAAGAACAAATTGGCAAGGACGGGACTGATCACGCCGCCTTGGGGTGTGCCCCGGTCGCGAGCGGTGATCGCTCCGTCTCTGTCTTGCATCGGCGCTGTTAGCCAGCGTTCGATGTAGAGCAGAGCCCATTCGTCTTGCACATGCTTCCTGACGGCCTTCATAAGCAACTTGTGGCTGATATTGTCGAACAGGCCTTTGATGTCGAACTCCAGCACCCAGTCCATCCTCCAGCACCGTTGCCGGGTGACGCCGACGGCGTCCAGCGCGGATTTTCCGGGCCGGTAGCCGTAGGAATCGGGAAGGAAGATTTCCTCGAGTGCTTGTTCAATCTGCAGCTTGACGACCGTTTGCGCCACGCGATCTGCTACTGTCGGCACACCTAGAATGCGTTGCCCGCCGTTCTTCTTGGGAATGGAGACAGCCCGAACGGCAGGTGGAAAGTAGCTGCCAGAAGACATTCGATTCCAGACCTTGTAAAGGTTGCCCTTCAAGTCCTTCTCAAAAGCTTCGAGCGACACCTTATCCACGCCGGCCGAGCCCGCATTGGCTTTGACCAATCGGTAGGCCTTCATCACTGTCTGCTTGTCGATATCGTACTGCTTACGTCCGGTTACACTCACATGTCCTCCTGCTCATCACAGTTGCATATGGGAGCAACCCACTTGTTTCGGCCCCTTCGCTCCAGTCCCATTACAGCACCTTCATCACTACTACGAGCCGATCCGCCCCAGTGTTGTGCTTCGGTACTCTCGTCTCGCGGTGTGCGCCGCTTGAACTTCTCCCTTGGCATCACAACGACTGGTTCCTGCAGTTCTCTACAAGAGCCTGTATCCAGATCGCGTCCCCTAAACGCCGGTCGCCATCCGCGCAGTAATCCAGGCGCCTCACGGATTGATCTCAGGGATGGCACGCGCCCCTGATTTTGGCGACGCCTTAGTAATTTTCGACGCGTCATCGGAAGATTCGCTTTCGCTCGCCTTCTGGATACTTACCTGCCCCGTACACCCGGGACTTTTGCAACACTTGCTCATGACCGCGCCTTTTAAGCGAAGCCACAGTGTCGTGGTTTTGCATCTGCGCCTGAAACGCCGATGCAGGAGGGCCATCCTCCATCTCTAATAAAGCTGTACGCATTAAATTCGGTTATTCACCTCCTTCATGCTCTGCAGCACACCGTGCCAGATCAGCTTCACAAGATCGCTGCGGCGACCGCGGAAGACAAACAAATGACCGCTGAGCGGGTCTTTGTGCAGCACCTCCTGCACTTGGAGCGCCAACGACGGAAAGCCTCGGCGCATGTCCGTGTAGCCTGTCGCGAGCCACACTCGCGCGCCCGTCGGAACCGGGATCATCGGCGGACCAAAGCATCGAGAACGCGACGTAGCGCATCTCCATCAACGTCGCCATCGACCCGGATGCGGTGCCCGCTACCAAGATCAATCTCGATGATGCCCTGGCTCTTGCGTCGACGCGCCGTTGGCGTCAACGCCGCTTCGGCCACCTCCCGCGGTAGCGCAGACGGCCCAATCTCGACCGGAACAAACGGCGCTATGCTCGCTTCGCCGTGCCTGCAAAGCTCCTTACGCCACCTGAACAGCTGGCTCACATGAAGCCCGGCCACGCGAGCCACCTCGGAAACATTGGCGCCGGGCTCGAGCGACGCTGCGACGAGCCGTTCCTTCTCATCCTGCGACCACCGGCGCCGCCGCTCGACCGTTGTGATCACCTCCGCCCTCGAAATCGTCATAGCGCTTCTCCCAGGATTACCCCTAGGACCTGCAGCGCTCGCGCCCATCAAACAAGGCGGCCCTTAGCGGAGGAATACGATCAAGGTGACCCTCAAGGACGTGAAACCGGAGGTGATGCGCCGCCTCGTCGTACCGCTGACCCTGCGTCTCGATCGGCTGCATCTGACGCTTCAGGCGGCGTTTGGCTGGACGGATAGCCATCTCTTCGAGTTCCACGCTGGCGAAGGACGCTGGGGCATCCCTGACCCCGATGGTGATTTTGGCCCCCAGCGCATCGATGCTCGCAAAGCGCGGCTCTGCGAAATCGTTCGAGAGACCGGCGCCAAAACGATCCATTATCTCTATGACTTCGGCGACAGCTGGGACCATGTGATCAAACTCGAAAAATGGTTCGACAACACGACGACAGAGGGACTTCCCCTCTTGCTCGAGGCCGCCGGTGGTTGTCCTCCGGAAGACGTAGGCGGTGCGCCAGGCTATCCGAATACCCCGATGCCATCGGTGACCCCACCCATCCGGAGCACGAACAAATGCGCCTCTGGGGCCCGGAGCGGTTCGATCCCAACGTCGTCGACCGGAAGGCGCTTGAGGCCGCCGTCAACGCATTGTCCGGAATTTGGAAGCCACGCCGGCAAAAGCTGCGATCAAAATAGGGCGTCAAGAGCCAATCAAAAGGGCCGCAGAGCTACGCTTACCATAGACCATCGCGCTCACGACCAGGAGCGGCCGGATCCGGGACGGGCCGAGCTCGGCCCATGTCCGCGCGTTGCCTTTCGGGTAGAGGCCGGATTCCGGCCAATCTCGAGCGCCGTCATCTCGCCGCCCGGTGACCTTGTCCTTGCGCCAGGGACGATGCACGTCGAGGAGAACAAAGAGATTGACCGTGCATTCCGACGATACTCATAATCGTAACGTTCGAGCCTGCGGGGCTTGGCCGGGATCGGCTGACGCGTTTCGCCGATGAGTTGGACCGGGCTTTCGTCGAAGCACACCACTGTTCGATCGAATCCCCGCAAATCCACAAGTATCTAGTCGACGTCCTCGAAGGCACCCGCCCTGCATTCGATAACCGCGGTTCAAAGTATTACGCAAGCTGAGAAGCTGCCTCCAATATCTATCGATGATGCCGGGCTGGGTGGTGGATTACGCATATTTGGCATGTTCTACCTCCTAGAGCATTTTCCGACCGGAATGAATCGGGTGGGGATTCCCAAAACGGCGCGAGTCAGATTCAAGCTGCATGCTGGCGAGGGAGGCCAGCATGTATGGCCAGGGCGCTTTCGGTTGATCTTCGTCAAAGGGTGATAGCCGCGATTGACGGTGGCATGTCCTGTCGACAGGCTGCTGAGCGCTTTGGTGTCAGCGCGGCCAGTGCGATCCGCTGGCGCGGTCGCCTCAAGGAAGTTGGCGACATCGTTCCTAAACGCCAGGGCGGTGACCGCAAATCGCAGCGCATCGAAGCGCATTCGCAATTGATTCTGGAGGCAGTGACAGCGAAGCCGGATATCACGCTCGCCGAGTTGCGAGAACTGTTGAAACGTCGTGGAATATCGACTGGCATCGCGTCGCTCTGGCGTTTTTTCCAGCGCAGAAAGATCACACTTAAAAAAAGACAGCGCACGCCGCCGAGCAACGGCGCGGCGATATAAATGCCGCGCGTGAGGAGTGGTTCGAAGGGCAAATCGATCTTGACCCTGAGCGTCTCGTCTTCATCGACGAAACCAGCGCCAACACCAAAATGGCGCGGCTTTACGGCCGCTCGCCACGCGGCGAGCGATGTCGTGCAGCTATCCCACACGGACATTGGAAGACGACGACATTCACCGCTGGATTGCGCTCCGACGGTCTGATCGCGCCGCTTGTTCTGGACGGTCCAATGGATGGCGACGCTTTCCTGGCCTACGTCGAGCAATTGCTCGCCCCATCGCTGCGGCCGGGCGATACCGTTATCATGGACAACTTGCCCGCTCACAAGGTCCATGGCGTTCGAGAGGCCATCCGGGCGGTCGGAGCAAGCCTGCTCTATCTTCCGCCCTACAGTCCAGACTTCAACCCGATCGAAATGGCCTTCTCTAAACTGAAAGCCCTGTTGCGGGCCGCCGCAGCGCGCACCATGCCCGATCTCTGGCAAGCAATCGCCAACGCTCTCAAGCGCTTCTCACCCGAGGAATGCCAAAATTATCTCGTCGCGGCTGGTTACGACGCAACGTGATCGGAAAATGCTCTAGCATCCCGACTGCTCAGAATTGCATCATGTCGGGATGAAGCAGACGACGCCTCAAGTTCGCTATCAAGGAACTATAATCAATTCTGCATCCGGTCGGTCTGGTATGTTTTGTTATCCTCATCCTGGGCGGCACACGGATGCCTTCGGACCTCGCCTGCAGTACTTCGAGATCGAGGCCGAGCGGACGAGCAAATGCTCCAAAAAACCCTTCTCGACGAAAGCGAGACGTGAGTCTGGCTGCGCAACGCGCCAACTAATACTGCGGCTACAACACAGCCCACTTCATCGATTTTTCGGGTTGAGCCGTTCGTTCGACGTGCGACGTTCCATGTTTGCCAAGTGCGGTGCGGCGAACGTCGTCTTCCCGAGAATCAGGTCTGCCGCCTTCTCCGCTATCATGATGGTGGGCGCGTTCGTGTTGGATGACGTGATGCGCGGCATCACGGAAGCGTCGCAAATCCGCAGACCATCGACTCCACGAAGTCTCAGCGACGGATCGACCACCGCCAGCTGGTCAGTGCCCATCCGGCAGGTGCCTATAGGGTGATGATCGGTCTTGCAGGTCCTGACAGCATAGTCGACGAGAGCGGCTTCGCTTGTAGCCGCAACACCGGGCATCCGCTCGACCATGACGAATGGCTCGAGCGCGGGTTGCCGGAGAATCTCACGGGCCATCTTCAGCCCCTCGATCGCTGCCGGGCGATCACGCGCATCAGACCAATAGTTTGGGTCAATCAGAGGCATCGCGGAAGGATCGCCGCTTGCGAGCCGCACGGTACCACGCGAGCCCGGCCGCAAGAATGCCGAATTCAGCGTGACGCCTGCATGTTTTAGCTTTTCTACGCCCGCCTCGATTCCTGAGCCGAGCCCGAGATGGAATTGCACGTCCGGCCATTCCTGCGCCCTCGCCGCCGGCTCGACATACCAGAAGCCCCCTGTCTCAAATAGGGTGGACGCGACCGGTCCGCGCTTGAACAGCAGATATTCCAGTCCCGCCCAGATCATACGATGCAGTTTCACATAGCTGTCGTAGGTAACGTCGCCCTTGCACTCCGCGATCGCATAGACGTCGAGGTGGTCCTGAAGATTCTCGCCCACGCCGGGCAAATCGTGGATCGGCTTGACACCGACTGATTTCAGATGGTCGGCCGGACCGATCCCCGATAGCAGCAGAAGGCGAGGCGATCCGATGGCGCCGGACGCAAGGATGACCTCCCGCTCGGCGCGAACGATCTCCCGCTGCCCTCCGCGTACCGACGCGATTCCCACAGCACGCCCATTCTCGACCACGATCCGCGTGCTGTAGGCGTCGGTAAGGACGGTGAGATTCGGTCGGCCGCGGATCGGCTGCAGATAGGCGGTGGCGGTCGAGCACCGCCGGGCATCTCGCACCGTTACTTGATAGTGGCCGACGCCCTCCTGCCGCGCACCGTTAAAATCGGGATTGTAGGGCATTCCATATTCCTGCCCGGCTAGCAGAAACGCTTCGCTGATCGGCAACGGATTGACAGGCACCGAGACGCCCAAGGGACCACGGCGCGCATGGTAGGCGTCGACGAAGCGCTGGTTGTCTTCGGTGCGCTTGAAATACGGCAAGACATCCGCGTAGCTCCAGCCTGTCGCACCATCCGCCGCCCAACCATCATAATCGCGGGCATTTCCGCGGGTGTAAACCTGCGCGTTGATACTGGAGCCGCCACCTAGCACCTTCGCCTGGGTATAGCGGAGCACCCGCGCGCCGAGATGACGCTGGGGCACCGTCGAGTATCCCCAGGAGGGGATGCCCTTGGTCATCTTGGCAAACCCCGCCGGCATGCTGAACAGCGGGTTGTTGTCGCTGCCGCCGGCCTCGAGCAGCAGCACCCTGGTCGACGCATCGACGCTCAGGCGGTTGGCGAGCACGCAGCCGGCCGAGCCGGCGCCGACGACGATGTAGTCGTAAACCGTCATCTCATGTCCCCATGAGTTCGAAGATCGGTCCTCGCGACATGATCCGCGACGCGCAACGCCTGGGCGGCGATCGTCAGCGACGGGTTCACCGCCGCCGAGGTCGGCAGGAACGACGCATCGACAACGAACAGATTGGGGTGATCAAAGGAGCGGCAGAACGGATCGAGCGGTGATGTCGCTGGATCGAGGCCGATGCGCACTGTCCCGCACTGATGCGAGGGCGTGCGCCGGTCGAACGCCTTTGACAGTACGATCGGATAACCTGCGGCACGCAGCCGTTCCTTCAACGTCGCCACCAGCGCCAAATGGGTCGTCCAGTTCGAGCGCAGCCAGTCGAGCCGGATATTCGCACCATCGACCGTCACACGGCTCTCGGCGCGCGGCAGATCCTCGCTCATCACGTACCAGTCGACCGCATGCCGGCTCATCAGCCCAAGCGCCAATTCCGGCGCGAGCGGCATGTTGGCCTTCAGAATCGGCGCGGTGACACGTCCTAGCAACTGGATGTTGCCCAGCGGCGGTCCGCCGTGCCCATCATCGAGATAGAAATCGTTGGTGCCGATCGTCTTCTGGTAGATCGAGTTGTTGACGACGCGCGGATCGATCGCCAGCACAGCCGAGGAATTGTGGTTCATGAAATAACGGCCGACTGCATCGGAGCGGTTCGCGATGCCGGCCTGTGACGAGCGCAGAAGCAGTGCGGCCGAATTGACGGCGCCCGCCGCGAGCACCACGATGCCGGCGCCGATCATGGTCCGCTCACCGGCCTGAATGACCTCAACGCCGGCAATGCGTTTGCCGTCCGGCTCGACGACCAGCCGCTTGACCTGCGCACCTTCGCGCAGCGCGACATTGTCATGGGCGAGAGCACAGGCAAGCCCGCAGGATTCGGCATCCATCTTGCCGTGCCCGGCGTCGGGGAATGCATCCCACGGAGTCTTGGCACGTTTGAGCCATGTCTCGATGTCGATGCCAAGCGGCAGTATAAACGGCTTGAGCCCGATCTTCTTGAGCCGCTGCCGTACCGCCGCAATCGCCGGCTCATCCGGCACGGGGCCGAACGGATAGGGCGCGGAGTGAAAAGGCTCCGAGGAATCGTCTCCGAGCGCGCCGCGCACGTTGTAGAGCTGTTCCGCCCGGGTATACCATGGCTCCAGTTCGCCATAGCTGAACGGCCAGCCCGGCGTCGTTCCATCGCGGTGCGCGATGGGCGCGAAGTCTTGAGCGCGGTAGCGGATCAGGACCGCCCCGTAGAGCTTGGTATTGCCGCCGACGCAGTAGTAGTTGCCGGGATTGAAGGCCTTCCCCGCCCCATCGACCCAGGACTCCTGCGGCCGGAACACCCCGCGCTGAAAGATCGCCCTTGCGTCCCGCGCAGCCTCGCTATCGCGCAGACGCTGGCCGCGCTCGAGGATCACGATCTTTGCGCCCGTAGGCGCCAGACCCGCGGCAAAGTTCGCACCGCCCATTCCAGACCCGATGACGAGGACATCGGTTGACTCCGTGATCTTCATGCAGGTCTCGCACCACTCGATCAGATACGGCGCGTGGTCGTTGGGTCGAACAGCACCGCCTTGTCGAGGTTGAACGCAAAAGTGTGCGGTTGTCCGAGCCGGACGTCAGCATCAGCGCGCATGCGCAAGACCTTCGTTCGTACCATATGCACCTCGGGTCGTCAGATCGATGGGAGCCTCGCGTCCCGTTCGGGCAGCCTCGCGCGTCGACAGGGCGGCGCTCAGCGACTTGATCCCGTCTTCGCCCGTAGCCGACGGCGCGCCACGGGCGGCAACCGCGTCGCCGAACAGGCGCACCGCCCGTAGATAGAGATTCTCGTGCGCAATCGAGAGCTGCCTTTCGCCGTCCCTGGTCCGCAGCAAGACCTCGCCCTTGGGCACCTGGGTCATGCAGTCGGTCCCGATCAGCGATCCCTCTTCGCCATGGACCTCGAAGCCGGTCACCGCGTATCTTGTCGTGAAGGCATCGTGGAACTGGGCAATCAGCCCGTTTTCGAAGCGGACTACCCCCATGACACCGTCTTCGAGACCTGCCTGGCCCATACCACCCCGCGACGTCATCGCGGTCACGGCGACAGGATTTTCGTCGAGCACGAAACGCAAGGTGTCGGCATCATGAACGGTGATATCGAGCACGACGCCGCCGCCCGCTTCCGGCCTCTCAATCCGCCAGCCCTGCAGGTGCGGCGGAAGATAGACCGCATGAAAAACGCGGGCGAATAGAGGCTTGCCGATGTGGCCCGCCTTGATCGCGGCATGAATTGCACGATGGGTGGCCGCGTTGCGCAAATGATGGTTTGTCCCCATCTGCACCCCTGCCGCCTTGCAGGTCGCGACCATTCGCTTCGCGTCCGGCAAGTTCAGCGCGAGCGGCTTCTCGCACAGCACATGCTTGCCGGCCGCGGCCGCGGCCAGCGTTTGCGAACAATGATGCTCATTTGTTGTCGAGATGTAGACCGCATCGATACCGCTTCCGAGCAACGCGTCGAGGCTGGTTGTTGCTATCGCGATCCCGTTCTCGCTGGCAAATCGCTGCGCCCGCTCCGGATCGCTGCTCATCACAGCCCGCACCGCGCCAGCCGCTCCGCGGATGGCCTCGATCATCCACTCGCGCGCGATTGTACTTGCACCGATCAATCCCCAACGCAGGCCACTCAAGATGCGATTCTCCGTTTGAATTCCGCTCCACAACTCTCCCGAACGACCAACCGCGCTTCGCCCCCGCAACTCTCGAGACGACGCTCGCCCTCGTTGATCTGCCTCAGCAGCATCTGCGCGGCGCGCTCTCCGAGACTACCGGCATCGACCGACACAGTGGTCAGAGCGGGAGAGACATGATGGCCTCGGCGGTATCATCGAAACCGACGACGGCAACATCGCGCCCGACGGTCAGCCCCTGTCGTGCGATCGCCAACATCGCGCCGATTGCCACGACGTCGTTGAAGCAACCACCGCCGTTGGTCGCCTCTCCGACGACAGCAAGCGCTTCATGGCGTCGAAGCCGCCATCTTTCGTTAGCATGCTCTCAATGATCCACGCGGGCTCGACGGCAAGTGGCGCCACCGCCACCCGCGCTGTGGTGGAAGCGGTGCCGCCGGTCAACACGTGTTCTGCGATCGAGCCAATAACCGAGGTCGCAAGAATGTTAAGAACCTGATCGCTCTCCTCAAGGGGAGCCGTCGCCAGCGGAATGTACGCTCCTTTCAGCACGCCAGTCTTCGCTTTCCAGGCGAGGACATCGTATTCCCATGTACCCGCGTTTTGGATCGCAGTCTCCACGTCTTGACGAACGGAAAGCGCTGCTCGCCCTCTTGGATCGCATGGCATGCGCTACATCCCCCTTCGGCGGGATCTCTTTCGAAAATCACGTCGCCTTGGGCAACCAAGGCAGCGTCACACTTCCAAGGCCATTTCGGAGGGCCGATTCGCGTTACTAAGTTTTCGAGTTCGCTCAGACCGTCGAAGTTAGCGGAATTATTGATGAGGAAATTGATGACCCCTCCCTGACGTTTCGGCTCAAACTTAGCCCCCCAGAACCTGGCCCACGTTCCGAGCCAGCCCTACAATGCCACTTCCGTTTTTTGCGAAACCCGGCCACTGCGTCTTGTCTTGCCGCGGCGCATTCCAAAGGAATGGATATCTCACGGGAGCGTCGGCGGTTTTTATGTTTTCCGGAATCATGAAGTCGGGTGGCGGACCGATGTCCAGACCGGATACGCGGTTGAAAATCATCCCTACAGCATCCAAACGGCAACCCCCCAGCCGTTCTCTGGCAGCGCGCGCACCATGCATGAGCGTGTGAAACCGCAAGTACCCCCCACCTACCTGTAGACGAAGATCCGCAACATCTATCGCATCCGGCACTGCGGACCGCAGAACAGCTGCAGCAAACGGAGCGAATGAGCTGTCGCTGGCAATCACTTCGCCCACCGCCTTGTCTAGGTCGCGAAGCAGTGCGTAGAAGTCGACGAACCCCGGACCGCCATCCACCCGATACACCTTGCCGTTAACTTCGATCTGGAGCGTGTGACATGCTGAACAAGTCATTCCCACGACCTGACAGTCTTGAGGGCCAGAGCGTGAAAGCCTATGGGAAGGTTGGCCGGAGTTGCAGGATTCGGTAGATAACCGTGACAAACCATCCGCCAGGAACGGCTGTCCGTTCCTTTGCTTCAGGGCCTGCATCCTAGACAACGCGATCAAACGCGAGCCTTGATCGCGCGAATAGAAATCTGCTCTCGCTGCCGCGGTCCAATCCAGACCTTGGTCAACGTAGAAGGGATTGGCGTTGGTGCCCTGAGCGATCGACCGTGTTGTGACGAAAACCGTTAAGGCGATTAGAACGAGAGCACGGAGCATCGTATGGCCTACTGACTTCATTGTTAAAATCGCCCGAAGAAACGTTCGCTGAAATCCCTCGGTTGCGGCAAGCTTGGCTCGATCCTCTGACCTGCCTTTGGGCCCGCGGGTCCTTGACTATCGGCCATTAAAGGGCGCGGTCCACTAAGTTCAACCTACCAAATTTGGGAGAGGACAACGGCTCGGCAACCCCATTGATCGTAGAAACTCCTGCTGACGCCCGTTCACCCTTAGGCCGAAATCTATGGCCGCCAAGGGATCGGGCTTGATCGCGCGACACTTGGCAATTGGTGATGCCGCCCTGCTTCCCATCGGCAGCCCGTTGCCAACCTCATGTGCTGCGATTTCGCAGCCGCGGATCGCCTGTTCGTGTGAAATCGTGGCGCCGGTGCCCGATCTGAGCGTGGTCAAACGAAGAAGCGCGACTTTTGGACGATCGTCCAACGACCGCGGCTATAGCGGTCAAGTCTGCGATCGTGCTCTGCCGATATGCCCTCGGTCGCAGTCGCGCATTCGCAGAATAGTCCCTGGACGGCTTCAACAGACGCTTATCCGATACCTATGACAGTTATGATCGGCTGAGCGAAATCGCTCATCACAAGAATCGTGGACGCTCATGCATTGGTGAATTGGTGGAGCTTCGATGGCGTAGAGCTTTGCGATCCGCCGGACGCCAGCCTCGGGTCAATTTGACCAGGCACCGGCGCCGCGCGCATGGAACGCCCGCTGGCCTCTGGTCGGGTCGTTAAAGCCGTGGTTCGAAAAACATCCGTGGATGATCTCCAGCGGCTCGATGCTCGCTGATGACATCCGCTACGCGCTCAATATTGGCAGGTCGCTTCCTCGATGACCGGATTCTCGAGGTCGGCAGACTGGACGCTACCACGGTGACCATAAGTCGCGAGTCTTTACTATTTCCGCGGCCTTCGCCGGTGTCGCAGTTCGCACCACAGTTCCGCTTCAAACGTCGCTCGTCAAACCGGGCATGCAGATTTCGCGCACCCGGCTTTTACTTGTCCGTCAGACCTTCGCGCTCGATCGGTCAGTACGACGGTCTGGATGCGGAAGAGTTGGAGCGTATCGTGCCGGTAATCCTGCGGATACTCTTCGAAGCCCCTACCACCTCCTCCTGGTAGTCGCATTATCCAGTGCCGCAGACGGCGATCGACGTACCACCCGATGAAGTCATACGTCTTCATGAAAGGGCTTGGTCGAAGTAACCGCACCAGCCGCGAAGAAGGCGGCTGATAACGGTGATGGTGTTCTCTGGTGTGTCCGGGTAATACTGTGACGTCGTGCGTTCATGGATTCGTCGGAGCAATGTTAATTAGCTGAGGCTCTTCGTTCCAGCCAGGCGAGAGGCTTCGCGGAACCGCCAGCAGCAGCGTTGCACGATTAGATCCCGAACATCGCCGGTAGCGAATGCGGCCAGCAGTGCAAATTCGCGTGGATAGTATTTTTGTCGCACCTCGAAACGACACTATGGTCAAACGTCACAAAGCATCCAGGCTCTCCGGAGGATGCCCCATTTGGCGACAAACTAATCTCGGCACATCGCTGGCTAAGTCATGGGGCTTTAGTATCTGGAGCTTCTTTCTCCAGCAAACGGCGAATTCTCTCTTCAGCTGCCGCACGCTTACCCTCAAGCTCCTCGGCAAGTCCTAAAAGCTCCTGAATCCGATGCTCTGACTGAGCTCGACCAACCTCAAGTTCCGAGCAGAGATGAAGAAGTGCTTCGATCCGATCCTCGCTAGCCGAGCGCTTTGCTTCGAGTTCTTCGTTGAACTTCAACAGCTCTTGTATCCGGCTCTCTGACTCAGCTCCGCTCTCCTGCTGCTCCGCGCAATGCCTCAGGAGCCCTTCGATCTGGCCTGCGCTAACGATGCGTTTCGCTTCAAGCTCGTCCGCGACCTTCAACAACTCCTCTATCCGTTTCTCTGCCTGAGCTCGGCCAGCCTCGAGCTCCGAACAAAGACGGAGGAGTGAGCTGCTGAGCTGCTGCCGGTTTGATGGACACCCGCTTAAGCTAATCCCACCTTGCGCTCGAACTCAACCGGGCTGAGATAGCCGATGGTCGAGTGCCTGCGGGTCGTGTTGTAAAATCGTTCGATGTAGTCGAACACATCGGCGCGTGCCTCATCTCTGGTTTGATAAATCTTGTTGGCCGTACGCTCGGTCTTGAGCGAGGAGAAGAAGCTCTCCATCGCCGCGTTGTCCCAGACGTTGCCGGAGCGGCTCATGCTGCAAACGATGCCGTGGTCGGCCATCAGGCGCTGGAACTGCTCGCTGGTGTACTGGCTGCCCTGGTCGGAGTGATGCAACAGCGCATCCGGCTTGCCGCGCCGCCAGACGGCCATCAACAATGCGTCCGTCACGAGCTGTGCCGTCATGGAGGCACTCATCGACCAGCCCACCACGCGGCGTGAGAACAGGTCGATCACCGCTGCGACATAGAGCCAGCCTTCGGCCGTCCAGAGATAGGTGAAGTCGGCGATCCACTTCTGGTTCGGCCGCTCGGCGGCGAACTGCCGGTCAAGGAGGTTCGCCGGTACGGTCTCGAGCTGTCGATCGCCGCTGTCCTTCGGTAAGCGCCGACGTCGCGGCCGCGCCCGCAAGCCTTGCAGGCGCATCAGCCACTCAATCCGGTGCAGGCCGCAATCCGCCCCGTCGGCGAGCAGGTCACGCCACACCCGGCGTGCGCCATAGGTGCGGTCGCTGGCGGCGAAGCTGGCCTTGACCTTGCCGCCGAGCTCCTCGTCGCTGCGGGATCTGGCGCTGGGAGAGCGGTTCAGCCAGGCATGGAAGCCCGACCGCGACACTCCCAGCGCATCGCATAGCCATGCCACCGGCCAGATCGTCCGGTGCTTCGCGACGAAGGCGAACTTCATGTCGCTTCCTTCGCGAAGTAGGCTGCGGCCTTTTTTAGGATATCCCGCTCGGCCTTCAGCTTGGCGACCTCACGGCGCAGCCGCTCGATCTCCTGCTGCTCCGGCTTCATCTGCCCGTGGCCGGGAAAGGCTTGCGCCGGGTCGGAGCCCAACTCCTTCACCCATTTGCGGAGAACATTCTCATGAACATCCAGGTCACGGCCAGCTTGCGCCACCGACACCCCACGTTCCCGCACCAGCTTGACCGCCTCGACCTTGAACTCGCGGCTGAACTTCCGTCTTTTCATCGCCACCTCCGGCTTCATGAAACACCTAACCCGTCTTATTCGTCAGAGTGCGCCTGAGAGGCTGGCGAGCGTGGTGTAAAGCGCTGATGCGGCGTAGGATTCGGTTGCAAAGCCAACCCCATCACCTTCAGCCGCGAACACCAGGCCCGCCATGACCGATGATACGATTCTGCCCTTCTCGTTTCCAGCCGTTCACGCCAAGAAAGTCACAGCTGCCTTCGATGGCGGTCGGCTGACCTCGAACGGGGGCGTGATGCTTCTGGCGATGGCCGAGCGGCGTCTCGGCTTGGCCGACAATTTGGCCCGGGTGTTCCCGGATCGGCGCGATCCGACGCGGGTCGTGCACAGCCTTGTCGATATGTTCCGCGCGCGCATGTTCGCGATCTGCTGCGGCTACGAGGACGCCGACGACCTCGATCATCTGCGGTCCGATCCCGCATTCAAGCTGGCCTGCGGACGGCTGCCGGACACGGGTCGCGATCTGTGTTCCCAACCGACGCTGTCGCGGCTGGAGAATGCTCCGCGCCTGCGCGACGTGATCCGACTGACCTACACTTTGGTCGACGCATGGATGGATAGCTACCCGCGCGAGCCGGCATCCGTCACGCTCGACATCGATGATACCTGCGATGTCGTCCACGGCCATCAGCAGCTCTCGCTGTTCAACGCTCATTATGACGAACGCTGCTTCCTGCCGATCCACGTCTACGACACGGAGAAGAGCCGGCCCGTGGCGGTCGTGCTGCGGCCCGGCAAGACGCCGGGCGGCGTCGAGGTGCGTGCCCATCTGCGCCGCCTGATACGGCATATCCGGACGCGGTGGCACAACACGCGAATTACGTTCCGTGGCGACGGGCACTATGCTCGGCCGGAGGCCATGACGTGGTGCGAGACCAACGGCATCGACTACATCTTCGGTCTGTCCGGCACCAAGCCGCTCGCCAGAAAAGTCGACGAGGCCGCCGACGACATCCGCACGCGACGCGCCATCGAGAACCTGCCGGTTCTGCGTGGCTATACCGAGACGCGCCACAAGGCCAAGTCCTGGGATCGCGAACGGCGTACCGTCGCCCGTATTGAGGCGACGATGCTCGGCCTCGACATCCGTTTCGTCGTCACCAGCCTCGATGTCGGCTCGGCCGAGTGGATCTACGACAGCCTGTATTGCGCGCGCGGCCAAGCCGAGAATCTGATCAAGCTGCATAAGACACAGCTCGCCTCCGATCGCACCAGCTGCCGTTCGGCGCTCGCCAATCAAGTCCGCCTCGTTCTCCACACCGCCGCTTATTGGCTGATGCTGACCGTGCGCGACGCGATTCCCAAAGCCCGGGAATTGGCCACAGCCGAGTTCGCGACGCTGCGTCTTCGTCTCTTGAAACTCGCTGCCCGTGTCGTCGAGACCACGAGCCGCATTCGCCTTGCGTTTGCCGCGGCATGTCCCGAAGCCGACCTGATCCGCGGCTTGCCAGGCGCGCTGCTGCCGCTCGGTCCTTGACCGGCGGGGCGTCCGCCCCCCGTTCGCCCAACCCATCCCTCAAGCGCGTTGCAAAGTACGGGTCGTCAGGCGGTGAAAAGCCGAAGGCAATCCCGCGCGCCTCGTCAGAGCAGATGTGCGGCCACATCAATCGGACTAAAAAAACGCACTCTCACGAATAGGACGGGCTAATCTCGGTGTCCATCAAACCGGCAGCAGCTCACTCACCCCAACTTACGCTGACGATGAGCGCGACGAGCGATATCCCCGCTAAGCCTATAAGACAACTCGACGCCATCAAAATCGGTCCAGAACATAATACTCACCATTACATGTCGGATCAGGAGAGCGCTTCGCGTATGTCAGTCAGCGGCAGTGTCCTATGTGGACGCTTCAAAAGAACGGGCCCAGTACCTCTGGGGGCCTCTAAGCCCGAGCGGACAGCATTGCGGTGGCAACGTGCATCACTACTCTGACCGCGACTGAGCCGTTCTCGGCGCGAGCGTGACGTGAGATCGCTACGCAAGCGGGTCCGGCCCACGGAGCCATATGCCTAGCGTTCTGTCAGCCCCATCAGAAGATTTTGGCGCGCGTCGAGACGGCTAAGTAGTGCTGCGCGGCTTTGATGGACTTGTGTCGCGCGGGATCATTCTGGCGATGTGGGATCGGCTAGTCTAGCATCCGCTGGAGCCGTACCTGCGCCACGCCTGCACCCGACGGAGACGCGTCAGGATCGCCGGCCGTTCAACGCTGATCCGCTTCTCGCTCGTCAAATCTGCCACTCCTCTTGAGGTTGCGAGCCTAAGGGAGCCGGCCCTTCCAACCTCCCACTATTGGTAGGTGCGCTTTGCGCTTAGTGGCGCAGAGTAAGCTGGGGCAGCTCCATATCGGATCGCACACATGGCAGCAGGTTGGATGGTTTCAATTGGCTACATAGAAAGCGGCCAACTTCGGCACGTAACGTATGCGGTCGCGGTGGCTAACGCCACCGAAGCCATCAAGGCTTCACTGGATGTCGGCGCCGCCCGATTCTCATTGGATGCCGGTCTCGGCGGGGTGGCCTTGGCGAATTCTGAACTCAGTCTACAGCAACTGGATGATCTCGGCATGGTGAAAGGCGGGATTTGTTCCCTATGGGACGACACGCATGATTGGCTGATCTGGCCCCGCCAGCTCCATTAAGTTTGATCAGGGAACACGATGACTCGGCAAGGAGCGATAGTTCGCGGTCTACCGGCAATCGGGCGCGGTGTCCGCTACGGCGCGCGAGACGGTTCGGCCCGCGCAGAGAGAGCTGGCGCCGGTTGTTTGGACAGCGCCCCGCGGGATTTAAGTGGATTCCTGCCGGGTTATGCTGAACGCGGGGCCTTACGATTTTGTCGTTGCGTCGGGAGGGCGTAGCCCGACCAGAGCGACGACAAAATCGTCGGCGACGGTCATGCGGCCATCACCATAGCTTGCGTGCCGAAGTAAGCCTCGTCGGGCGTGCGCCCGTCAAGGCTCGAGTGAGGGCGTCCCTGATTGTAGAAGGCCAGATACTTGGCAATTGACGCTCGCGCCTCGGACACGCTGTCGTAGGCGCGGAGATAAACTTCTTCGTATTTGACCGTGCGCCAGAGCCGCTCGACAAACACGTTGTCGCGCCAGGCGCCCTTGCCGTCCATGCTGATGGCGATCTTCGCGTCCAGCAGCACATCGGTGAACTCGAGGCTGGTGAACTGGCTGCCCTGGTCCGTGTTGAAAATCTCGGGCCTGCCGTGCTTCGCCAACGCCTCCTGGACCGCTTCGACGCAGAAGGCCGCCTCCATTGTGATCGAGACGCGATGGGCCAGGACCCGTCGGCTGAACACATCGACGACCGCCGCGAGATAGACGAAGCCACGCCGCATCGGAATGTAGGTGATGTCCATTGCCCACGCCTGGTCGGGCCGCTCGATCTTCAATCCGCGCAACAGGTACGGGTAGATCTTGTGACCCGGTGCCGGCTTACTCGTGTTCGGGCGACGATAGACCGCCTCGATCCCCATGCGCTTCATCAGCGTCGCGATGTGGCGGCGACCGGCGTATACGCCCTCCCGCCGCAGCAACGATCGCTGCATACGCGCTCCCGCGAAGGGATAATCGAGATGCAGCTCATCGAGCCGACGCATCAAGGCAAGGTCCTCGGCCGAAACTGGCCGAGGTTCATAGTAGACCGTGCTGCGAGCCAGCTTCAGGACCTTCGCCTGGCGCACGATAGAAAGATCATGACCGCGGTCGATCATCGCTTTGCGCTCAGCAGGCCCGCCTTGGTGAGCGCGCCGGACAAAAAATCGTTTTCCAACGCCAGCTCGCCGATCTTGGCATGTAACGCCTTCAAATCGACCGGCGTCTCGGCCGACGCCTTGTCATGCCCAAACACGCCGGCGGCGCCTTCCAGGAGCTGGTTTTTCCAGATCGTGATCTGGTTCGGATGAACATCAAACAGTTGCGCCAGCTCCGCCAGCGTCTTGTCGCCTTTGACCGCAGCCAAAGCAACCTTCGCCTTGAATGCCGGAGAATGCATCCGGCGGCTCTTCTTCGTCATCTTCGCTCCTGATTCGCGGCAAGAATCCTCGCCGCTGTCAGGCAGAAAATCCACTCAAGCTACTGTCCGAATTTGCGGAGCCAGCTCTGAGTTCTCATGAGAAGGGCACGACGAGAATGACCCCGCCTGCGGTCGCCGGTGGGCTATGATCGGCACCGCGGGCAGGCTCGTCGGTCACTTCTACATGCACAATGGCGACGATTCAGCCTTCGTTTGCGAACGCGGCTGAGTTCTTCAACAGCCTGCTAGCCCGTCCTATTCGTGAGAGTGCTTTTTTTAGTCCGATTGATGTGGCCGCACATCTGCTCTGACGAGGCGCGCGGGATTGCCTTCGGCTTTTCACCGCCTGACCGACCCGTACTTTGCAACGCGCTTGAGGTGTAGGTTGGGCGAACGGGGGGCGGACGCCCCGCCGGTCAAGGACCGAGAGGCAGCAGCGCGCCTGGCAAGCCGCGGATCAGGTCGGCTTCGGGACATGCCGCGGCAAACGCAAGGCGAATGCGGCTCGTGGTCTCGACGACACGGGCAGCGAGTTTCAAGAGACGAAGACGCAGCGTCGCGAACTCGGCTGTGGCCAATTCCCGGGCTTTGGGAATCGCGTCGCGCACGGTCAGCATCAGCCATTAAGCGGCGGTGTGGAGAACGAGGCGGACTTGATTGGCGAGCGCCGAACGGCAGCTGGTGCGATCGGAGGCGAGCTGTGTCTTATGCAGCTTGATCAGATTCTCGGCTTGGCCGCGCGCGCAATACAGGCTGTCGTAGATCCACTCGGCCGAGCCGACATCGAGGCTGGTGACGACGAAACGGATGTCGAGGCCGAGCATCGTCGCCTCAATACGGGCGACGGTACGCCGTTCGCGATCCCAGGACTTGGCCTTGTGGCGCGTCTCGGTATAGCCACGCAGAACCGGCAGGTTCTCGATGGCGCGTCGCGTGCGGATGTCGTCGGCGGCCTCGTCGAGTTTTCTGGCGAGCGGCTTGGTGCCGGACAGACCGAAGATGTAGTCGATGCCGTTGGTCTCGCACCACGCCATTGCCTCCGGCCGGGCATAGTGCCCGTCGCCACGGAACGTAATTCGCGTGTTGTGCCACCGCGTCCGGATATGCCGTATCAGGCGGCGCAGATGGGCACGCACCTCGACGCCGCCCGGCGTCTTGCCGGGCCGCAACACGACCGCCACGGGCCGGCTCTTCTCCGTGTCGTAGTACCTACTGTTCTTAAAGCGTGAGTCGTGATTCAAGGTCGGGATGATACCCGAAGCAAGAGAAGTCCACCTTTCGAGGAAAGATCGCAAGGTGCTTGAGGCGTGTTGCCGCTCCCCGGTGACGTTGCAGCGCGATTTGAAGCGGGCGCGGATAGTTCTGTTGGCGGCGGATGGACGCAGCACTCGGTCGATCGCCAAGGAAGTTGGGGTCCAGCCGCGGATTGTCAGCCTTTGGCGGCATCGCTATGCCGACCAAGGCCTTGAAGGGCTGCAAGACAAGCCGCGACCGGGCAAGCAGCCAATCTATACGAAGGCCACCGACAAGCGGATTCTGAAGCTGCTGGACAAGCCGCCGCCGGACGGGTTCGCACGCTGGACCGGGCCCCTGCTGGCCGGGGCGCTGGGCGATGTTGACGTCCAATATGTCTGGCGGTTCCTGCGCAGCCACAAGATTGACCTCGCGGCTCGTAAGTCCTGGTGTGAGAGCAACGACCCGAACTTTACGGCCAAAGCCGCCGATGTTGTCGGCCTCTATGTCGCCCCGCCCGCGAAGGCCATTGTGCTGTGCGTGGACGAGAAGCCCTCGATCCAGGCTTTGGAGCGAGCGCAGGGTTATCTGAAGTTGCCCAATGGCCGCGCCTTGACCGGCCAGAGCCACGATTACAAGCGGCATGGCACCACAACATTGTTTGCGGCGCTCGAAGTCGCCACCGGAAAGATCATCGCGGCGCATTCAAAACGCCGACGCCGCGTCGAGTTTCTCGACTTCATGAACAGCGTCACCGCGGCTTTTCCGAACCGGAAGCTTCACGTCATCCTCGACAACCTCAACACCCACAAGAAGAACGAGCATTGGCTCAAGGCCCACCCCAACGTGCAATTTCATTTCACGCCGACAAGTGCGTCTTGGCTCAATCAGGTCGAGGTATGGTTTTCGATCTTGCAGGGGCAGTCGCTCAGCGGCACCTCCTTCACAAGCCTCACGCAGCTTCAGGAGCACATCGATGCCTACGTCAACGCATACAACGACAGAGCCGAGCCCTTCGTCTGGACCAAGAAAAAGGTCCGTCAACGCCGTTTCAAAGGCCGCCGTATCACTCAGCTCTGATTCTGGGTAGTAGACGTGGATCGGCAGGAAGCAGCGTTCGTCATAATGAGCGTTGAACAGCGAGAGCTGCTGATGGCCGTGGACGACATCGCAGGTATCATCGATGTCGAGCGTGACGGATGCCGGCTCGCGCGGGTAGCTATCCATCCATGCGTCGACCAAAGTGTAGGTCAGTCGGATCACGTCGCGCAGGCGCGGAGCATTCTCCAGCCGCGACAGCGTCGGTTGGGAACACAGATCGCGACCCGTGTCCGGCAGCCGTCCGCAGGCCAGCTTGAATGCGGGATCGGACCGCAGATGATCGAGGTCGTCGGCGTCCTCGTAGCCGCAGCAGATCGCGAACATGCGCGCGCGGAACATATCGACAAGGCTGTGCACGACCCGCGTCGGATCGCGCCGATCCGGGAACACCCGGGCCAAATTGTCGGCCAAGCCGAGACGCCGCTCGGCCATCGCCAGAAGCATCACGCCCCCGTTCGAGGTCAGCCGACCGCCATCGAAGGCAGCTGTGACTTTCTTGGCGTGAACGGCTGGAAACGAGAAGGGCAGAATCGTATCATCGGTCATGGCGGGCCTGGCGTTCGCGGTTGAGGTGATGGGGTTGGCTTTGCAACCGAATCCTACGCCGCATCAGCGCTTTACACCACGCTCGCCAGCCTCTCAGGCGCACTCTGACGAATAAGACGGGCTAGTCTGACTGAGTCACAAAACCGCCGGCCAGAATCAGCGATGGATGAAGCACGGACCATCAGTCGAGAGGCCGACATGAGCGGGCGTGGCACCAAGACGAGCGAGAAGCGATTTGCGACGTATTTGGAAGGGCTTGCCAGTGTCATCGGTCATGCTGATCGGAAGGCGCCGCTGCGCGACTATTGCGTCGGCCTGATGGCCTGTGGCGGTCGCAAGAGCGTGGAGTCGATGGCGGCGGTGACAGCTCCGGAACGGACGGCCGCCCAGCATCAATCGCTGCTGCATTTCGTCGGCAGCGGCGCCTGGTCGGATGAGAAGGTGCTGGGCAAGGTACGTGAGATGGTCCTGCCGGCGATTGAACGCCAGGGCCCCATCGAAGCCTGGATCATCGACGATACCGGATTTCCCAAGCAGGGCCGACATTCAGTTGGAGTTGCACGGCAATATTGCGGGCAGCTCGGCAAGCAGGATAATTGTCAGGTGGCGGTGTCACTGTCGATTGCCAACCACCACGCCAGCCTGCCTGTCGCTTATCGCCTTTATCTTCCGAAGGAATGGACTGAGGACTGCGATCGGCGGCGCAAGGTGGGCATTCCTGCCGAAGTTGGCTTCCGGACCAAGCCGGAGATCGCGCTGGAGCAGTTGCGGTGGGCCTGCGCGAGCGGCCTTCCACGCGGTGTCGTACTGATGGACGCGGGCTATGGCAATAACAGCGACCTGCGCACGGAGATCACGGCGCTGGGATTGACCTATGTGGCGGGTCTTCTGTCGAGCACAACGGTATGGGCGCCCGGTACCGGTCCCTTGCCGCCGAAGCCATGGTCGGGCCGCGGCCGTCCACCGAAACTGATGCGCCGCAACCGTCAGCATCAGCCGGCCGCCGTCAAGGCGCTCGCGATCGGCCTGCCGGCCAAAGCTTGGCGCACCATCACGTGGCGGCAAGGAACGAACGAAAAGCTGACCTCGCGCTTTGCCCGCGTGCGGGTCCGTGCCGCGCATCGTGATTATTGGCAAACCACCCGGCGATTGGAGGAATGGTTGCTGATCGAATGGCCAAAAGGCGAGGACCAGCCTACCAAATACTGGCTCTCGACATTGCCGGAGGATGTGGCATTCCGGACTCTCGTTGAGACGGCTAAATTGCGCTGGCGCATCGAACGCGACTATCAGGAACTCAAGCAGGAGGTCGGGCTCGGCCACTTCGAGGGACGCGGCTGGCGCGGCTTTCATCATCACGCAACAATGTGCATCGCAGCCTACGGATTCCTGATCTCCGAGCGGGAGACGATTCCCCCCTCAGGCACTCGGCACGCCCGGCCGATCCTGCTCGATCGCATTCCCGCAGATTACAGACCCCGCGGATTTGCCGCTGCGGACCCAACGTCACATTCCAAATTCGATCGCGACGATGCGACGGCGCCTCGAACATGGGCTCGTCCGAACGCTGTCGAGATGTCCTTGTTGTGCGATCAAGTTCGACCACTAGCCCGTCCTATTCGTGAGAGTGCGTTTTTTTAGTCCGATTGATGTGGCCGCACATCTGCTCTGACGAGGCGCGCGGGATTGCCTTCGGCTTTTCACCGCCTGACGACCGGTACTTTGCAACGCGCTTGAGGTGTAGGTTGGGCGAACGGGGGGCGGACGCCCCGCCGGTCAAGGACCGAGCGGCAGCAGCGCGCCTGGCAAGCCGCGGATCAGGTCGGCTTCGGGACAGGCCGCGGCAAACGCAAGGCGAATGCGGCTCGTGGTCTCGACCACACGGGCAGCGAGTTTCAAGAGACGAAGACGCAGCGTCGCGAACTCGGCTGTGGCCAATTCCCGGGCTTTGGGAATCGCGTCGCGCACGGTCAGCATCAGCCAATAAGCGGCGGTGTGGAGAACGAGGCGGACTTGATTGGCGAGCGCCGAACGGCAGCTGGTGCGATCGGAGGCGAGCTGTGTCTTATGCAGCTTGATCAGATTCTCGGCTTGGCCGCGCGCGCAATACAGGCTGTCGTAGATCCACTCGGCCGAGCCGACATCGAGGCTGGTGACGACGAAACGGATGTCGAGGCCGAGCATCGTCGCCTCAATACGGGCGACGGTACGCCGTTCGCGATCCCAGGACTTGGCCTTGTGGCGCGTCTCGGTATAGCCACGCAGAACCGGCAGGTTCTCGATGGCGCGTCGCGTGCGGATGTCGTCGGCGGCCTCGTCGAGTTTTCTGGCGAGCGGCTTGGTGCCGGACAGACCGAAGATGTAGTCGATGCCGTTGGTCTCGCACCACGCCATGGCCTCCGGCCGGGCATAGTGCCCGTCGCCACGGAACGTGATTCGCGTGTTGTGCCACCGCGTCCGGATATGCCGTATCAGGCGGCGCAGATGGGCACGCACCTCGACGCCGCCCGGCGTCTTGCCGGGCCGCAGCACGACCGCCACGGGCCGGCTCTTCTCCGTGTCGTAGACGTGGATCGGCAGGAAGCAGCGTTCGTCATAATGAGCGTTGAACAGCGAGAGCTGCTGATGGCCGTGGACGACATCGCAGGTATCATCGATGTCGAGCGTGACGGATGCCGGCTCGCGCGGGTAGCTATCCATCCATGCGTCGACCAAAGTGTAGGTCAGTCGGATCACGTCGCGCAGGCGCGGAGCATTCTCCAGCCGCGACAGCGTCGGTTGGGAACACAGATCGCGACCCGTGTCCGGCAGCCGTCCGCAGGCCAGCTTGAATGCGGGATCGGACCGCAGATGATCGAGGTCGTCGGCGTCCTCGTAGCCGCAGCAGATCGCGAACATGCGCGCGCGGAACATATCGACAAGGCTGTGCACGACCCGCGTCGGATCGCGCCGATCCGGGAACACCCGGGCCAAATTGTCGGCCAAGCCGAGACGCCGCTCGGCCATCGCCAGAAGCATCACGCCCCCGTTCGAGGTCAGCCGACCGCCATCGAAGGCAGCTGTGACTTTCTTGGCGTGAACGGCTGGAAACGAGAAGGGCAGAATCGTATCATCGGTCATGGCGGGCCTGGCGTTCGCGGTTGAGGTGATGGGGTTGGCTTTGCAACCGAATCCTACGCCGCATCAGCGCTTTACACCACGCTCGCCAGCCTCTCAGGCGCACTCTGACGAATAAGACGGGCTAGACAGATCATCGTTTGTGACGCAGTAGGACTAGGTCGTCACCGGATACGCCTCGAAAGCAAGAGACCTGATCAACGGACTGGCGCACGCGGCCCCGACCTCGCGGCTAGCCCCGTGTCACGGATGTTCGATGGCTCTGGCAGAGGCTCGTTAGCTCGTAGGCCAATGCCTCACGGAGCGGCAAGATGGACGGTTGGTTAGTGACGGTCGCCATCAAGGAAGACGGCGATGACGACGACGACGGGTACAGGCACATAACTTACGCGGTCGCAGTCGCAAACCCGAGCAAAGCCGCAAAGCTGGCCATGAGAGATAGCGTCGCAAAGGGCGCAGTGCTTAACCGTCCGCTCGAAGCTGGAATGTTGCAAAGTCTCGGCTTGGAAGCTGGCGAACTGGCCGTGGTTCACGACGATGACATTGATCCAATCACCTCACGGCCTCGGCATCATTAGCCAACGTCTGATTTTTCATTCAACAGCGTCGGATTGGAAACATGCATGTCCGGAAGCTCCACGAGCAGTTAGCTGGCGCGTTGTGAAGAAGCGAGTCGCTTGCTCCTCTCCTCTTTGGCACCCGAGTTGTTGACGCCCGCGAAGTGTGATCGCCAAGATAATAAAATGCCAACAAGGAGAGGAGGAAACATGGGCGCGGTGAAGACGGTTTTCATCGTGGGTGGCGGAATTGGCGGCTTGACGGTGGCCCATGCGCTTCAACAGATCGGCGTATCCACCAGAGTCATTGAAATGGGAGACAAGCGTGACCGGATCGGCACCGGTATTACGCTGCTGGGGAACGCCTTGCGGGCACTCGCCGAACTGGGATTGGTGGATGCGTGTCTTGAAGGTGGCCTTGGTTGGGACATCGTGTCGGTGCGCGATGGCGCAGGAACGATTCTGAGCGAACAGTCCACCCCAAGAATTTGGGACGCCGATCGTCCTGGCGCACTGGGAATCATGCGGCCACGTCTGGGACAGATCCTGGAAGACTTTGCGACGAAGGGCGGCGCGAAGATTGATTTCAACACAACGGTCACCCGAATTGATCAGGACGATGGAGGGGTGACGGTTCAGCTATCGAACGGCGAGACGGACCGCGCCGACCTGCTGATCGCTGCGGATGGTGCCTATTCCAACATCCGCCAGAGCATCTTCGGCGAAGAGTTCAAGCCGCACTACGCCGGTCAAGGCGTATGGCGTTATACGGTTTTTCGCACCGAGGCGATGAATGGCTTCGTCCTATATCGCCTTCCGACGGGCCGGGTAGTTGGCGCGCTGCCGCTATCGAAGGAACTGTGCTATCTGTTCTTCTTGGAACGCACGGACGAAAAGCTTCGTATTCCGCAAGATCAGGTGTGCGACTATCTCCGTAAACTGCTCGCCCCCTTTACGGCGCCCGAACTGGTCGCGGCTGCCAAGGTGATCGGCGAAGACAAGCACATAAGCTACCGCCCATTTGATGTCTTGATGATGCCAGCCCCCTGGCACCGTGGCCGTGTCGTGCTATTGGGCGACGCGGCCCATTCGTTGACGCCGCAAATGACATCCGGCGGCGGTATGGCAATCGAGGATGCACTGGTTCTTGCCCAGGAACTGGATCGCAACGATGACTTGGAGACTTCGCTCGTGACCTATTGCCGTCGGCGCGAGCAAAGGGTCAGTCGCGTATACGACATCGCATACGCCATTTGCCGGGAAGAGCGCAAACCGGAGCATGACCGGGACCATTCGATGGGCCTTCTTCGTGAAGGCTACGCGTTTCTGGCTACGCCCGTCTGATCGGAAGCAGGCGAAGTCAGCTGGGAAGGGATCGGACGTCGATTCCGCGGTGGCAGGGCCACGTCCGTGGACCGAACGCAAACTCCGTACTCACTTCGGCCCACAACAAGTATTTCACGAGAGGGGGAAATGTATCACAAGACAGGCGGGGTCGCTGCAGGGATGGATTTTGACATCTGCCCCATGGATGACGATTTTTGGAGTGGTTCTGTATCGCAAGTCCTGCCGTTTATGATGAAAGATCTTGCGCAGAACCCGGAACCGCAAATATTGGTTCCGACGGTGCTTGCCGGGTCGGCGGTGATCATCGCGATCCTGTCGCCATTCGTAGGCGTTTTGGTCAAGCGCGTTGGACGCAAGAGTGCTTTGATAGCGACGCGATCGCGGAATCGGCGCCGGTCTGGCTTAACGACATCTATCACATCATCGCGAGCCGTATGATCGTCGGCGCTGCCGAGGCAGTAGTGACGGCGGTCGCAACTGTCTTGACGGTGGACCAAGAACCGGAAAACTCGCCGGCTGCCCGGGCCTGAGCCCGTCGCCTCCGGGCTACGGGAGCGCGACACGCTCAGCGCCGCAATTCGCGCCAAGTTCTCACGCAACCTTACGCCGGCCTTGGGAGAAATACGGAAATGCAAAAGCCACTCGCTACGGCCCCGACCGATCAGAGCCTGCCCCCTTACGACCGGGAGCACGCCGTCACCTATATGCGCCTGCTCGACGCGGATGCAGAGGGCGCTGACTGGCACGAGGTCGCGGAGTGTCGCGCATCGATCCCACACACGAGCCGGAGCGCGCCCGCCGGGCCAATGAGACGCATCTCGCCCGCGCCCGATGGATGGCTAATCAAGGCTACAAGCATCTGTTGCGGAGCGGCTGGCCCAGTGCAGCTAGCGGTGAACTTCAATTCGCGCTCGCAGTCCTCTCGCGGTAGGCGCGTATGCTTAATGCACAGCATGGAGGCCGTGCGCTCTAGCCTCAGTGCCGGATTTCTTGTGGGGCGGGCAACGCTTCGAGCCGCTGACAAAGGAGAGTTCGAAACGGCCTACCGTCTCGCAGGTTGGTCTATGGTCATCTACGACCGTCTCGCAGCTCCTCCGCGAGGCATTGACCGATGTCGGTTGGCTCGTTCAAAATCGAGAACGAAATCTATGCGGATGAGTATCTAGACGCGCTTCTAGCGGAGCCGAAATACAGATCGATGGATGAAGTCCGCATGCGTGCCGCCAAATTCATCCCCAACGCTAAAGTCAAAACCTATTTCATCGCGGGTTTGCCGAAAGCAAAGAAGTTCATCCGCGATAGAGGTCGGTAGTCTTTTGACGTCACCCATTGTGAGAAGTCGTCAAAGCCGTGCGCTCTACCTTCCACGAAAAGCGTATTCGTCTGAAGTTGAGTAGCCTTTTCAAGTTGCTTCCGACCATCCTTTTCGCTCAACAACTCCTCGAAGCCGACCGTGATGAGCAAGTATGTCTCGACTGTATGCATGCGATGATGACCGGTGAGCGCCTCGAAAACTCCGTAGCAATAAGCGAATGGCCAGATTTGATAGAAAACTTCCTGCACTGTCTTGTCCGCCAGCGATAGCTGCAACTCAATACCTTTGGTCCCGAGCACGGCAACAGACTTTATCTGTTCGTTTGTCACGGCCATTGATTATGCTCGCATCTCGCTGATGATGATGTGATCGCGAAGCACCCGGTTTCATCCCCAATATAAGCTCTCACATCGTGCCGAGGCCGACAACGGGCGGACACGCTTTAACTCTCGATCAGCCTGCGCAGGATGGCGTCCGCGCGCATCGCGACGGCCGTGTAGTGCTGCGCCGCCTTGATGGACTTGAACCGCCCCGGATCATTCTGAGCGATGTCAGGATCAGCTAGGAGACGCTGGAAACGCGCCCTGCGTCACGCCTGTATGGGACGAAGGCGCGGGAGGATTGCCGGCCGCTCTTCAACACTGACCCGCTTCTCGCTCGGCACTCCCAGTCGCCTCCTCTTGAGGCTATGAGCCTAGCGCAACTCCCGGCTCGTGTGGAAGAGGTTCCCGGGATGATACGGATTAATCAAGACCGGCCGAATTCGACAACGAGGGATGGCTCGATTAGTATTCCGGACCAATCTCGCCTGCGCCTTTGTTGAGCCTCCGATATGAAACGACCGTTGATCGCCGCCGCGGCTCCTCCTCCTGACCGATTCGTCTGTGAATGCCCAAAGCGCACTAACTGACGCGGAACGTGGAGCCATCCACAAAGCGCGCGAATTTTGTATCGAAGCTCTTGGCCGTGACCGCCGTCGAATATTTTTCGGAAACAGCGACACCGCCGACGCGTTTCACGCACAGCTTAATGAGTGCGCAATGCGCATGATGCCTCGTTACCTGCCTCCCGCGAGCCGTTGAGGCTAGTCTAGGTATGTTTCTTGTTTGCGTGCAGCCGCGCTCGGTTGACGGCATGCATGCCCGATGGCTCCGAATTTGCAGGATCATCGGTCCGAGCCGATCTCACATGGCGAGGGCTGCTCCCGAGGTGCAGCAAGGAGGATGGTTGGATAGTGACTGTCGCCATCTTCAAGAAAGACAGCGACGACGACGAAGACTTCAGGCATGTAACTTACGCGGTTGCAGTCACCGATCTGGCGGAAGCCGTGAAGCTGACCCTGAAAGACTGCGGCGCAAAGGCCGCAATGCTAAACTGCCCGATCGAAAAGGAGCAGTTGCAAAGGCTCGGCGTGGAGCCCGGCGAGCTGATAGCTATACACGATGACGAGGTTGATCCAATCATCCCGCGCCCCAGACGCCACTAAAGCGCACGTCTGATCTCGTTCAGTCGCGTCCGGTTCATGACATGTACGTCCGGAAGCTGCCACCACAGTGCAGGTAGTCAGTCTGCACGAGGTGTGAAAGCAAGCCGTTTTGCGTCTCTGCAGCGTGACCGTCTGGCACGCGAATTGCTGAGCCCTGTTGGCTTGGTTGCTTATTGATGACCCTCGTGAGACGGCCAAGTCTCCACCAGCAACTCGTGCGGGCGGCTCCTTCCGCCGTCCGCACGCTTTTCATTGATCGCCCTAGCGCCGCGCTTCGTGTCGATCATGACGCGTGGAGAGGCTGCGCAGCTTTTCGCCTCTCTTGGATCGTGACTGTCTGGCACGCGAGTTGCTGAGAGACGTTTGGACTTGGCTTCTCATACTTTTGCACAATCCCCATGAGATGGCCAAGTCCGCGCAGCCTTAACTAGCGCTAGCGGCTCCTCCAGCCGCTCGCGCGTCTTTCCGTAGCATCGGCCTAGCGGCGCGGCGTGGAGATCATGCTATGACCCGTGAAGAGGCGTTGAAGAACGCCATTGAGGCACTCACACAGTGGTCCCAAGGGACGGTCGCAACAGCTGTCGTGCTTGCCGCGATCGCGAAGCTCGAACAGACTAGGCCGCCGCCCAGACGGCCTCGAAAACGGAAAGTCACTTCCTAGGCCAGCGCTCACGATCGCTGGAGGCTGGTGCAATGGACAGACCACATTTATACCGGCCTTCGAGGCTGCTATTCGTCTGCCGATGAGGAGAGGCGCACATGAGCATCAACCCAGCTTCTCGAAGCTATAGCATTCTCATCGCAGACGCGGCCGTATCTGTCGTTAATACGGCTTGCACAGCATGGCGGCTGTACGTCCGGACCGACAGAGAAGGCACAAGTGATCGGACCAGAAACGAAAGCGAAGAGATCGACCAAAACGAAAGCCGGCGCAGTGGCCGGCCCCGTAAATCTTCAATAACTTGATGTGCTCAACGGAAGTACATCATAATCACTTCGATATCCGACGTGATGCGGGGCTGACGGTCATTCAAGTAAGCGTCCACAATGCGGCGCGCAACCAAGTGCGTAACGATATCTCCGAGATCGCGGGCCGCTGAGAGAACGGTCCAGACCTCAGCTAGCTAGAGCATTTTCCGATCACGTTGCGTCGTAACCAGCCGCGACGAGATAATTTTGGCATTCCTCGGGTGAGAAGCGCTTGAGAGCGTTGGCGATTGCTTGCCAGAGATCGGGCATGGTGCGCGCTGCGGCGGCCCGCAACAGGGCTTTCAGTTTAGAGAAGGCCATTTCGATCGGGTTGAAGTCTGGACTGTAGGGCGGAAGATAGAGCAGGCTTGCTCCGACCGCCCGGATGGCCTCTCGAACGCCATGGACCTTGTGAGCGGGCAAGTTGTCCATGATAACGGTATCGCCCGGCCGCAGCGATGCGGGCGAGCAATTGCTCGACGTAGGCCAGGAAAGCGTCGCCATCCATTGGACCGTCCAGAACAAGCGGCGCGATCAGACCGTCGGAGCGCAATCCAGCGGTGAATGTCGTCGTCTTCCAATGTCCGTGTGGGATAGCTGCACGACATCGCTCGCCGCGTGGCGAGCGGCCGTAAAGCCGCGCCATTTTGGTGTTGGCGCTGGTTTCGTCGATGAAGACGAGACGCTCAGGGTCAAGATCGATTTGCCCTTCGAACCACTCCTCACGCGCGGCATTTATATCGCCGCGCCGTTGCTCGGCGGCGTGCGCTGTCTTTTTTTAAGTGTGATCTTTCTGCGCTGGAAAAAACGCCAGAGCGACGCGATGCCAGTCGATATTCCACGACTTTCAACAGTTCTCGCAACTCGGCGAGCGTGATATCCGGCTTCGCTGTCACTGCCTCCAGAATCAATTGCGAATGCGCTTCGATGCGCTGCGATTTGCGGTCACCGCCCTGGCGTTTAGGAACGATGTCGCCAACTTCCTTGAGGCGACCGCGCCAGCGGATCGCACTGGCCGCGCTGACACCAAAGCGCTCAGCAGCCTGTCGACAGGACATGCCACCGTCAATCGCGGCTATCACCCTTTGACGAAGATCAACCGAAAGCGCCCTGGCCATACATGCTGGCCTCCCTCGCCAGCATGCAGCTTGAATCTGACTCGCGCCGTTTTGGGAATCCCCACCCGATTCATTCCGGTCGGAAAATGCTCTAGGTGTAGCGCTTGGCGTTCTGGCGTGACGGACATACCCCTGTCCTCCTCAAGCCGAAACGACACGGACGGGAGCACCGGATATCATCGCCTCGTATTCACCAAAGAACCGGCCATCAATTGACGCTCCTATGTGCTCTTCGATGTATTGAACGAGGCCGGCACGAACCGCCTCAATGAACTCGGTCGCCGTCTGTCGAATAATCTCTTTGCTCTCCATCTCCCCCCCGAGGTATGCCGAGATGCTTTGAAACGCCGCGCCCAGCGTGCCGCCGAGCGAGGAGAGTGGCGAGCGCGATCCCGGCGCAGAGGATCGAGTACTGGATCGAGGTGACCCCACGCTGATCCGGGACGAAGGGCAGGATCACGGCTCCCAGGTTCGGCATCCGCAGCGGAAGACGTTGCGCAAGACGATGGCGAACAAACGCGATCACTTCGCAGTCGTCGTCCGTCACTGGGTTGTCGTGCATGTGGTCGATAGCAGCGAGGTCGATGGCTTCACTGCTGCGGGCCGTCTCGGCGACGACCAACTCGATTTGCTCGCGCTTCAGCGCAGTGAGCCGCTGCGCCTCCGCAATCAGCGTGCCAGCCGCTCGGTCATTTGCGGCCCTCCACGATACGCTCAATGAACTTGACGAAGGCGACCTGAACAGCCGGCTCCAGGTACACGACGTGATCGCCTTCAGGGCGCGGTGCACGAAGCTGGATTTCATCTCGATCTCGATTACCCCGGAGAGCTTGGTGTCGCCACACCGTGAGCAGCCCGCGGGCAACGCCATTGCACCGCGCCACCTCGGAGATGTTCGCCCCCTCCTCGAAGCTCTCCGCTACGATCCGGGCCTTCTCTTCGCCCGTCCATCGCCGCCGCTGTCCGGTGATCACCTCGACCGCGACGATAGGAATCACCTTCCTGCCTGGCATGAAGCATGGTATTTGCCATCGTTGCACCTCCACCGATCAGCTCATGCCAGGCTGTATCGCAGCCGAGCCTCACGATGGCGAGGTAGGGGCCTCATGCCGGTTACGTTGATCCAACCCGATCGGTCAGGGGATGCCGGCCTTGGGCGACGTAACACGACCTGCGACGAAAATTCGTTGCGATCGAAGGTGCAGATGCGCTTGCGCCGCCCGCCCCTATGTCCCTATGTCCCCGCACGTACGATCTGGGGAATGGCGGCGCAAGAGGACTGGCCCCTGGGCGATGAGGCTGATGCTGATGAATTGTCGACGCCCTACACACAAAGATCCGGTGCGATGATCGATCGTACCGTACCGCGCTCGTTGCGGAATCAGCAACAAGAGGTCTGCCCAAAGACTCTTTGTGCTTTTCAGACGAGAGCTTGGCCAACGATTTCACGGTCCGAGACTTTGATACCCCGATGCGGTGAGACGCATGTTGCCCGGTAGCGCACGCCAATACCTAGCTAGGCCTCCAAAGCGATCGTCAGTCTCTGGAGACAAATCGGCGTCGGTCTGATTCGCTACGGCAGGTTCTGCGATTAGTAAGGCTACCGATACACCGCTAGCCGGTGCCTTCTCCCAAGACTTGGTAGGTTGAACTTAGTTGGACAGCGCCCTCTAATGACCAATGATCAGGCGACCTGCAAGCCGAAAGGCGAGCCCAAGTTTGCCGGAAACGGCGTGGAGTTTCGGCGAACGTCTCTTCGGGCGATTTTGACAATGGAAGCGGTAGGCCACACGATGCTCCGTACTCTCATTCTAATTGCCTTAACGTTTCGTCACGACAAGATCGAGCGCTCAGGGTACCGACGCCAACCCTATCTAAGTTGACCAAGGTATGGATTGGACCGCGGCAGCGAGAGCGGATTTCCTATTCGCGCGATCAGGGTTCGCGTTTGATTTCGTTATCTTGGATGCAGGCCCTGAAGCAAACGAACGGACAGCCGTTCCTCGCGGATGGCTTGTCACGGTACGGGTATCTACGGAATCCTGCAAACACGGCCAACCTTCCCGTCGGCTTTCACGCTTCTGGCCCTCAAGACTTCCAGGTCGTCGGAATGACCTGCTCGGCATGTCACTCGCGCCAGATCGAAGTTGACGGCAAGGTGTATCGGGTGGATGGCGGTCCGGGGTTTGTAGACTTCTACGCACTGCTTGGCGATCTGGACAAGGCAGTCGGCGACGTGATCGCCAGCGACAGCTCGTTCGCTCCGTTTGCTGCAGCTGTTCTGCGGTCCGCAACGCCGGATGCGGCCGATGTTGCGGATCTTCGTCGACAGTTGGCGAGGTTCTGGGGGTATTCGCTACGTTCGAGCCGAAGCGTCAGGGCGCGATCATCAATTTCCTCGACAATAACTCCGCCAATTTCGACGGCCTGAGCGAGCTTGAAAACTTGGTGAAGCGAATCGGCCCTCCGAAATGGCCCTGGAAGATTGACGCTGCTTTAGCCCCACGAGGCAAGGCTATTTTTGAAAGGGATTCCGCTGAAGGGGGATGTCGCGAATGCCACGGGATTGAAGACGGAGAGCAACGCATTCCATTCATCAAAACATGGAGGACTACGGTCCAGAACGTTGGTACCGACACACGAGAATACGACGTCCTCGCCTGGAAAGCGAAGACGGGCGTGCTGAAGGGAGCGTACATCCCTTCGCGACCGTCCCACTCAAGGAGAACGATGAGGTCCTTAACATTCTTGCGACCTCGGTCATTGGTTCGATCGCAGAACACCTGTTGGGCCGGCGCCGCGCCTTCCACTAACGCACGGGTGGCAGCGGCGCCAGACCCGGGATCGTCGGACACACCGGAGTCTCTGGGGCTGGTGCGACTACCACCAACGCTGCAGGATTTGCTAACGGCTTTCGATACTGCCAGCACCTCCGAAGCAATCAAAAAGGCCAAGCGGCAGGAGCAGAAAGAGCATCTCGGAGTCGGCTCCCTCCGTGGGGCAGGGGAATCGCATATGGGTTTTGGCTAGCTATTGCGTTGGAAGGCAAGAAGGATTCTGAAGACGACTCCCGGATTCTGGAGGGAGTCGGATGCGGAAGTTCAGAAGGGCGTTTGGGCGCTTGCCGGACCCGCGCGCAGGCAATGCGAGCCACGAACTGCTGGAAGTTCTGTTCATCGCGCTGGCGGCGGTTCTGTGCGGAGCCGGCAGCTGCGCGGAGATGGAGGAGTTTGGACAGTCCAAGGAAGGCTTGTTGCGCCTCTTCCTGAAGCTGGAGCACGGCATCCCCAGCCACGATACGTTCAGTCGGGTGTTCCGTCTGCTCAAGCCGCAGGCCTTTGAGTTCGCCTTCCGCCGCTTCATGGCGGCGTTTGCCAAGGCCAATGGGCTCAAGCTTACCGGCGTGATTGCGGTCGATGGCAAAGCTCTGCGGCGTGCCTATGAACGCGGCGGACGGGCAACGCCACTGCATCTGGTCAACGTCTTCGCAGTCGAAGCACGCATGGCTCTGGCGCAACAAAAAGCGCCGGGGCGCAACGAGACGGCGGGCGCCTTGGAGGTGCTGGATCTTCTCTCCCTTGAAGACTGCACTGTGACCGCCGATGCCCTGCATTGCCACCGCGGATTTGCTGCAGCGGTGCTTGATCGGGGCGGACATTATGTTCTGACGATCAAGGCGAACCGTGGCCTCTTGTTCAAGGCGGTGACGCAGCAGTTTGCGCGATCGGGGCAGCGCAGCACCGTCCAGCAGACCGACCGCCCGGCCCATGATCGCAGCGAGGCGCGACGTGCGACCGTCATGCGCAACACGACCCTGGCTGAACGCTTCCCCGGCGTGGCGGCCGTGGGCCGCGTCACCTCGCGCCGGCGCTGCGTGACCAGCGCGCCGATCCGCCGGTCGTACGTTACTATCTGCTGTCCAGATATATCTCTGCCAAGCGGCTGCTTGACGTCACCCGCAGTCACTGGGCCGTTGAGAACCGGCTGCATTGGGTGCTCGACGTCCATTTTGCCGAGGATCGCAACCGCTCCCGCAAGGACCACGCACCGGAGAATCTCGCCATTCTCCGACGCCTTGCCCTCAACATCCTGCGAGCCCACCCCGATCGCAAGTCCATCAACCTCAAGATCAGACGCGCAGGCTGGGACGAGGCCTTCCTCATGCAGGTTCTCAGCCATATGCGATAGCCCTGCTCCGTGGGGCGCCTACGAGGCTCGTGTTCTGCAGGGTATTTGGGCCGCCGCACCTTATCTTCATAACGGCTCGGTCCCTACCCTGGCGGAATTGCTCAAGCCATCAGGGGAGCGCAAATCGCAGTTTAGCGTTGGACGGAAATACGACATTGAAAACGTTGGTCTTGCTGCCACCCAGGAGCCGCTGAGCGAAACTCTGTCCGTCACGGATTGTAGTAATATCAATTCTGGCAATAGCCGATGCGGACACGAGTACGGGACCAGTTTAAGCGACCAAGACAAAAAGGCGTTGCTTGAATACCTCAAGACACTGTGACCCGCTCCGGCGCTCCCTCTTTGACCGGTTTCCAGCATGCTGTCGGTCACAGTATGCTCGCTTATCGGCACGAGCCTTGAAACGGAGATCTGATCCAGCACAGCTGCTCAAGGAAGCGCAAGTGATGGCTTACAAATTATCGCCTTTCTACCGTATGCGTCGCTTGTGCATACGAAACGAGGTTCTACATGACACCAATCTCAATGCCACATCACAAAGAATGCCTTCGCTGTGGTTCTGGGTTAGTCACCCGCGAGTGGCATGAACGCGTCAATGCAAACGAAGTTCAGGATCTTTGGCGCTGCTGGAACTGCAAACACCAATTTATCTCCGTCGTCACTTCTCACGAAAGGAGCCGTCAGTCGCTGAGATCACAAAACCATTCTTTACGAGCCTGCTCGTCTGACCAATGACGCCCGAGCAGGTCGACCTTATCAGGTTATCGTTTGACGCGATGTGGCCGATCCGTCGCGACCTCGCTGACCTGTGTTACAACAGGTTCGTTGAACTAGCCCGTCTTATTCGTCAGAGGGCGCCTGAGAGGCTGGCGAGCGTGGTGTAAAGCGCTAATGCGGCGTAGGATTCGGTTGCAAAGCCAACCCCATCACCTCAACCGCGAACGCCAGGCCCGCCATGACCGACGATACGATTCTGCCCTTCTCGTTTCCAGCCGTTCACGCCAAGAAAGTCACAGCTGCCTTCGATGGCGGTCGGCTGACCTCGAACGGGGGCGTGATGCTTCTGGCGATGGCCGAGCGGCGTCTCGGCTTGGCCGACAATTTGGCCCGGGTGTTCCCGGATCGGCGCGATCCGACGCGGGTCGTGCACAGCCTTGTCGATATGTTCCGCGCGCGCATGTTCGCGATCTGCTGCGGCTACGAGGACGCCGACGACCTCGATCATCTGCGGTCCGATCCCGCATTCAAGCTGGCCTGCGGACGGCTGCCGGACACGGGTCGCGATCTGTGTTCCCAACCGACGCTGTCGCGGCTGGAGAATGCTCCGCGCCTGCGCGACGTGATCCGACTGACCTACACTTTGGTCGACGCATGGATGGATAGCTACCCGCGCGAGCCGGCATCCGTCACGCTCGACATCGATGATACCTGCGATGTCGTCCACGGCCATCAGCAGCTCTCGCTGTTCAACGCTCATTATGACGAACGCTGCTTCCTGCCGATCCACGTCTACGACACGGAGAAGAGCCGGCCCGTGGCGGTCGTGCTGCGGCCCGGCAAGACGCCGGGCGGCGTCGAGGTGCGTGCCCATCTGCGCCGCCTGATACGGCATATCCGGACGCGGTGGCACAACACGCGAATTACGTTCCGTGGCGACGGGCACTATGCCCGGCCGGAGGCAATGGCGTGGTGCGAGACCAACGGCATCGACTACATCTTCGGTCTGTCCGGCACCAAGCCGCTCGCCAGAAAACTCGACGAGGCCGCCGACGACATCCGCACGCGACGCGCCATCGAGAACCTGCCGGTTCTGCGTGGCTATACCGAGACGCGCCACAAGGCCAAGTCCTGGGATCGCGAACGGCGTACCGTCGCCCGTATTGAGGCGACAATGCTCGGCCTCGACATCCGCTTCGTCGTCACCAGCCTCGATGTCGGCTCGGCCGAGTGGATCTACGACAGCCTGTATTGCGCGCGCGGCCAAGCCGAGAATCTGATCAAGCTGCATAAGACACAGCTCGCCTCCGATCGCACCAGCTGCCGTTCGGCGCTCGCCAATCAAGTCCGCCTCGTTCTCCACACCGCCGCTTATTGGCTGATGCTGACCGTGCGCGACGCGATTCCCAAAGCCCGGGAATTGGCCACAGCCGAGTTCGCGACGCTGCGTCTTCGTCTCTTGAAACTCGCTGCCCGTGTCGTCGAGACCACGAGCCGCATTCGCCTTGCGTTTGCCGCGGCCTGTCCCGAAGCCGACCTGATCCGCGGCTTGCCAGGCGCGCTGCTGCCGCTCGGTCCTTGACCGGCGGGGCGTCCGCCCCCCGTTCGCCCAACCTACACCTCAAGCGCGTTGCAAAGTACCGGTCGTCAGGCGGTGAAAAGCCGAAGGCAATCCCGCGCGCCTCGTCAGAGCAGATGTGCGGCCACATCAATCGGACTAAAAAAACGCACTCTCACGAATAGGACGGGCTAGAGCCAGCGGCGCCCGCATGCATTTCAAGCGGGCGGCGTTGGGCTGTTTTGTACTTGCTCGCTGCGCGGACGGACATCATTTTGCTGCGCGGCGCGACTATAAGTCTTGCGCCTTCTCCACTTCCAATAGGCACACGTGGAGTGTGATCGGTCTCATGTTGCCGTCCAAGAGGACGCGCACCCTTGTCCTGGTCACACCAAGAGCGACGATGAGGCCGCTCCGCCCTTTCAGCTTTGGACCAGCCGAGTACACTACTGTTACGCGAGACCCAACGGTCATCGCATCATTGGCACGCGAAAACTGGATCGGTTCAACAGGGCGGTCGGCCCTTGGAAATCTCTCCGTTAAACAGGGGCGCCTCCCCTTCCCGCCCTCCGGCAACGGCTGATCGGTCGTTCTCTTTGAAGATTTGAACCATTTCGCTGGCAATCCCAGCACATAGCCGCGCCGTCTGAGATCCTGACAAGTCTTGTTCAGCGCCGCCGCGATGACTTCCTCTGGAGTTTGCTTTCTTACCAAATGCCAGAAAATCTCGTCCTGCTCGCGTGTCCAGCCCTCGGAGGTTTCGCTCATCACCAAATAATCAGGTCATTGAAAAAATGGGTTGCTGCGATGCCTGCGAACCTGGTGATTCTAGGTTCGCAGGCAATCCCGACAAAGAGAGCGGCGCCTATATGGTTCGGCCGCGCGGTGAAGTCTTCCGTTCCGCCCCCATAGCCCACAAAGCCGAACGTGGCTGCGTGACTCCTAAAGCCACATCCAGTCTGCGTTATTGGCGAATGAAGGCGCCACCGAGGCCGATAGTTTCGGCATTGAAATTAACGAGCCCACCGAAGCTCTCCAGACGTTTGAATTCCTGGTTTTCGGCGGTCAAGGATAAGGCGACATAGCCAGTGCCATCCTGAAGTCGGGACATGATTCTGCTCCCTTACGAGTTCCGGTATCGCGCAATGAGTCTGCGAGATGAGGCACTATCGCCAAAAGCGAACTGCGACGCACCTACCAGGATTGAGCGTCTCCTAGGCTATGAACATTTACCGGGCCTTGCTTTGGCGATATGAGCAGCCTCAGTCTGGCCTTTTGACAAACTGAAGGAAAACGCCGTCAAGGCGGTCGTCCAGTCTATTGATAGCTCTAGGCCGCCGAGGCCAGCACCTCGGCGGCTGTGGTACGCGCCTCGGCTTTTGCCGGCCTGCAAGGCTCAAACCACGCAACGGATTGCTCCTTGAATGGCGTGAGCCGTCGCATTGGATGTCATCCTGCTCGGCGCGAATAGAGCCCGTACCTGTCGCTCTAACTTGATCCGGTCGCCCCCCAGCAGCCGCGCTCGGTTGACGGCATGCACGCCCCATGGCTCCGAGTTTGCAGGATCAGGTGCGAGCCGATCTCACATGGCGAGGGCTGCTCCCGAGGTGCAGCAAGGAGGATGGTTGGATAGTGACTGTCGCCATCTTCAAGAAAGACCGCGACGACGAAGAAGACTTCAGGCATGTAACTTACGCGGTTGCAGTCACCGATCTGGCGGAAGCCGTGAAGCTGACCCTGAAAGACTGCGGCGCAAAGGCCGCAATGCTAAACTGCCCGATCGAAAAGGAGCAGTTGCAAAGGCTCGGCGTGGAGCCCGGCGAGCTGATAGCTATACACGATGACGAGGTTGATCCAATCATCCTGCGCCCCAGACGCCACCAAAAGCGCCGCACGTCTGATCTCGTTCAGTCGCGTCCGGTTCATGACGTACGTCTGGAGCTGCCACCACAGTGCAGGTAGTCAGTCTGCACGAGGTGTGAAAGCAAGCCGTTTTGCGTCTCTGCAGCGTGACCGTCAGGCACGCGAGTTGCTGAGAGACGTTTGGACTTGGCTTCTCATACTTTTGCACAATCCCCATGAGATGGCCAAGTCCGCGCAGCCTTAACTAGCGCTAGCGGCTCCTCCAGCCGCTCGCGCGTCTTTCCGTAGCATCGGCCTAGCGGCGCGGCGTGGAGATCATGCTATGACCCGTGAAGAGGCGTTGAAGAACGCCATTGAGGCACTCACACAGTGGTCCCAAGGGACGGTCGCAACAGCTGTCGTGCTTGCCGCGATCGCGAAGCTCGAACAGACTAGGCCGCCGCCCAGACGGCCTCGAAAACGGAAAGTCACTTCCTAGGCCAGCGCTCACGATCGCTGGAGGCTGGTGCAATGGACAGACCACATTTATACCGGCCTTCGAGGCTGCTATTCGTCTGCCGATGAGGAGAGGCGCACATGAGCATCAACCCAGCTTCTCGAAGCTATAGCATTCTCATCGCAGACGCGGCCGTATCTGTCGTTAATACGGCTTGCACAGCATGGCGGCTGTACGTCCGGACCGACAGAGAAGGCACAAGTGATCGGACCAGAAACGAAAGCGAAGAGATCGACCAAAACGAAAGCCGGCGCAGTGGCCGGCCCCGTAAATCTTCAATAACTTGATGTGCTCAACGGAAGTACATCATAATCACTTCGATATCCGACGTGATGCGGGGCTGACGGTCATTCAAGTAAGCGTCCACAATGCGGCGCGCAACCAAGTGCGTAACGATATCTCCGAGATCGCGGGCCGCTGAGAGAATGGTCCAGACCTCAGCTAGTAGCGCTTGGCGTTCTGGCGGGACGGACATGCCCCTGTCCTCCTCAAGCCGAAACGATTCGGAGTCGGCTCCCTCCGTGGGGCGCCTACGAGGCTCGTGTTCTGCAGGGTATTTGGGCCGCCGCACCTTATCTTCATAACGGCTCGGTCCCTACCCTGGCGGAATTGCTCAAGCCATCAGGGGAGCGCAAATCGCAGTTTAGCGTTGGACGGAAATACGACAATGAAAACGTTGGTCTTGCTGCCACCCAGGAGCCGCTGAGCGAAACTCTGTCCGCCACGGATTGTAGTAATATCAATTCTGGCAATAGCCGATGCGGACACGAGTACGGGACCAGTTTAAGCGACCAAGACAAAAAGGCGTTGCTTGAATACCTCAAGACAATGTGACCCGCTCCGGCGCTCCCTCTTTGACCGGTTTCCAGCATGCTGTCGGTCACAGTATGCTCGCTTATCGGCACGAGCCTTGAAACGGAGATCTGATCCAGCACAGCTGCTCAAGGAAGCGCAAGTGATGGCTTACAAATTATCGCCTTTCTACCGTATGCGTCGCTTGTGCATACGAAACGAGGTTCTACATGACACCAATCTCAATGCCACATCACAAAGAATGCCTTCGCTGTGGTTCTGGGTTAGTCACCCGCGAGTGGCATGAACGCGTCAATGCAAACGAAGTTCAGGATCTTTGGCGCTGCTGGAACTGCAAACACCAATTTATCTCCGTCGTCACTTCTCACGAAAGGAGCCGTCAGTCGCTGAGATCACAAAACCATTCTTTACGAGCCTGCTCGTCTGACCAATGACGCCCGAGCAGGTCGACCTTATCAGGTTATCGTTTGACGCGATGTGGCCGATCCGTCGCGACCTCGCTGACCTGTGTTACAACAGGTTCGTTGAACTAGCTCTTGATGCAAGAGATATATTCGGCGGCGATATCGAGCAGCAGCGGATGAAGGTGCTGGATATGATCACCGCGCTGGTCGCCTCGCTCGACGAAAGACCGATGTTCCAATCGCTGATCACGCTTTCAGGTCACAAGCACGCCAGACTTGGCGTTCAGCCATCGCACTTCGTCGCAATGGGCGAGGCGTTGATGTGGAGCTTTGATTGCAAATTCGGCCCTTCTTTCACCCCCGAGCTGAGGGAATCGTGGCGGACGCTTTACGCCACCGCCCAGAACGAGATGCTGCGCGCGGCCGGCCGGCAGAGTTCGTTTTGACAACGGCGGGCGAGAAGCCTAATTCGTGACCCAATCGTGGATCTCCGGTCGGCTGGAGACACACGAAAAAACCTTGTCGCGCGAACAGTGCTCGTGCTCCGTAAGCGCTGTTCAGCGGCCACCTACCGGTTGACGGGGCGATCTGCGAGTCTGCGGTTTGTTTGAACCGTTAGGCTTAGAATGGACACAGTGCATAGTGCTATCACGGAGCCGGTGAGGCGGCTTGAGGTCTTCACTGGAGCCGGCCGTCGGCGGAAGTGGAGCGACGAGGACAAGGCGCGGATTGTTGCGGAGATCGCTGCGAGCGGCGACTCGGTCTGTTCGGTAGCGCGACGGCATGGATTGTCGCCGCAGCAGTTGTTTGGCTGGCGCCGTCAGTTGCGAGAAGCTGCGGGCGGTCATTCCGAAGTGGAAGAAGTACAGTTTGTGCCGGCGGTGGTGGATGCCGTAGTGCCGGCGCCCGCTCTTGGCCGTGAGCGCAAAGCGGTGCGCTGCAAGGCCAAGACGGATTCCGGGATCATCGAGATCGAAGTTGACGGCATCACGATCCGGGCCGGTCGTGGTGCCGACCCAACAATGATTGCGTCGATCGTCCAGGCGCTGAAGGCGAGCCAGTGATCGGTCCGTCGGGTGCGGTCCGGGTGATGGTGGCGACTAAACCGGTAGACTTCCGCAAGGGAATGGAGGGGCTTGCTACCCTGGTGTGCGAGAGCATGGGGGCTGACCCATTCTCGGGAGCTGTCTATGTGTTCAGGGCCAAGCGGGCGGATCGGGTCAAGCTGGTGTTCTGGGACGGAACGGGTTTGTGTCTGTTCGCCAAGAGGCTGGAGGATGGAATGTCATTCCATTGAACGTTCAGTAAAGCGTTTTGCTAAACATCGGGAATAGTGCGGCTTCCGGCAGCTCCCTCGACCGAGCCGGTGCGAAAACGTCCAAGCGTGCCAGACCGATGATCACGGACGGCTAGCAAACAAGCTATTTTTGCTGCATCGCGGTACTGCGTGGACGGGCGCGCAATTCGCGCCCATCGTGATGCCTTCCGAGCCGCGCTCGGTGAAGATGTAGGCGCCATAGACCTTCTTGCCGTCGATCTCGCGGCCCTGGAAGAACTCGGCGATCTGCTTCAGCTCGTCATAGGTCTGTGAAGTGTCCCTTCGGACCGGCCGGATTGACGAAGAAGCCTATCTTGTCGCCGCCGACATTCGGATCCTTGTAGAGGCCGGGGAAGAAGGCGAACCAGTTCATCTGCATCGCCACCTGGCCGGACTTGAAGGCATCAAGCCCTTCCTGCATGTAGGCGTTGGTCATGCCCGGCGCGGTGCCGCACTTGTAGAGCTCCTTGTAGAATTCGAGCCCCTTGGCGGCATCAGCTGAGTTCTGGCCGAAGATCGAGGACGGTGTGATGCGTCTGTCGGCGGCGCAATTGTCGGCGCTGCTGGAGGGGCTCGACTGGCGGCTTGTGCATGAAGCACGGGCGACGCCGGCGCCAACATGCATATTTCAGTGATGGTGAGCAGCGATTTCGCGCGATCATGAGCGGCGAATTCAGACGATCGTGAGCAGCCCGCTCCGGCCGAGGCGGTGATAGAGTCAGCGTTCTGGCTGCTCGTCAAGGGTGATGGTTCTGGCGTTGCGTTTTCGCATGCTTTCGCCGGCAAGCTGGAGGCGGTGAGCGTTATGGACGAGGCGATCGAGGACAGCGTCGGCGTAGGTTGGGTCTCCGATAACTTCGTGCCATGTGTCCACAGGGAGTTGGCTGGTTACGATGGTGGAGGCGCGGCCATGGCGGTCCTCAAGGACTTCCAGTAGATCGCGCCGTTCGGCAGCGGTGAGCACTGACAATCCCCAATCGTCCAAAATCAGAAGCTGGGCGCGGCCAAGGGTTTTGAGCAAGCGGGCATAACGTCCATCCCCCCGCGCGAGTGCCAACGCTTCGAACAATCTTGGGACGCGATGATAGAGAACCGAGCGATTGTCGCGGCAGGCCTTGTGGCCGAGGGCACAGGCTAACCAACTTTTGCCCAATCCGGTCGCTCCGGTTATGAGCAAATTCTCGTGGCGATCGATCCAGTCGCCGCTGACCAGCTTGGCGAAGACGGCCCGGTCGATACCCCGCGGCGTGCGCAAATCGACGTCCTCCAAGCAAGCATTCTGGCGGAGCGCGGCCAGCTTGAGGCGCGTAGTGAGCCGCCTGGTGTCGCGTTCCGCGGCTTCCCGGTCGACCAGCAGGCCGATGCGATCTTCGAACGGCAAGGCTTCGAGATCAGGTGATCGTCGCTGCTCCTCGAAGGCCTTGGCCATGCCGCTCAAGCCGAGCTCGATCAGGCGTTCGTGGGTGGGATGGGTGAGCATACAGGTCTCCTTGGCTTCAGTGGAAATAATCCCGGCCGCGGATGTTGCCGTGGCGCAGGGGTTGGGGTTCGGAGGGCTCGTCGAGAAAGGTGCGATCCAGGCCGTTCTGGAGGATGGAGCGGATCGAGGCGACGGATCGCGCCTTGATCAGAATGCCGCGCCGGCAGGCCGCGTCGACGCGCTCGGCGCTGTAGCTTTTGGCCAGCGACAGAATGCCGAGGCAGGTGCGAAAGCCTTGCTCGGGATGCGGCCGGGCCGCGATCACGGCCTGGAAGAAGGCGGCGGTCGACGGACCGATCCGCTCGCCGGCGGCGATCACTCCGGCGGGCGTCCATTGGCCGTAGCGCCGATGGGCGCTGGGCATGTGGTCGGCGGTGGTGGTGTGGCCCCGCCGGTTGGGCGCGCGGGCGTGGCTGGCGATCCTGCGGCCGTTGTGGAAGATTTCGACCGTCCTGTCGTCGATGCGGGCATCGACAAGCTCACGGATGAGCCGATATGGCGTGGAATACCAGTGTCCATCGATCTCGATATGATAGTCGGGGCCGACCCGGCATCGCTTCCAGCGCGCGAAAGCGTAAGCCTGATCCGGCAGCTTTGTGAGCTTGGGCTTGTCGAGTTCGGAGAACAGTTCGGCGCGGCTGGCGCCAAAGTCGCGCATCTGCCGGGCATTGAGTTCGACGACGAGTATTTTGATGGCTGCGTTCAGCTCCGCCAACGAAAAGAAGCGTTGGTTGCGCAGCCGCGCCAAAATCCATCTCTGGGCGACTTGCACCGCAACTTCGACCTTTGCCTTATCTTTTGGGCGCCGCGGCCGGGCTGCGAGAATGGCCGTGCCGTAATGGCTCGCCATCTCGGCATAGGTGTCAATCGGCCTGCAAATTTGACCCCTCGTATTGCCTCAGGAAGTAATGTTACCCGGGATGAAGGTCTCGGTCTCGAGCCGCGGCCAGCTCGGTGGAGAGGCTGTGGGCGGGGCGGAGTGCTCATCACACGCAGCGCCGTCCACAGCCTCGGGCCGTATTTCATCCACGGGCATGGATACGATGGCTATCTCCGCCACCTTCCGCCGGAGGGACCGAAGCAGGCGCTGAACGATCGAATGCTGCTTGTCGCTGAACATCGAAGGATCGATCGTGGCGAGCCTGCCCACGATGGCCAGTGCAGTGAGCTGTGGCTCGACGGCGAGCCAGTTCTCGATGATCGCGAGATGGGGATCGAGCTTCGAGGGCATGCGAATACGCTTTTTATATCGCCGTTTCGGCCGGCGGTGCGTGGCCCGCACTTCGGCGGTGTTTGCCGCCGTGCCGAGCGATCGGGCAAACGAGAGCGGATCAGCCGGCGATACGGTGGGAACCTTCGCAAGACCGCGCTTGCCGATCCGTTCGCCGAGCTCTTCCTGCGCCGTGCGGATCGTGGCAAGCAATTGTATGGGATCGAGAGTCCGATACGTCTGGCGCAGACGGCGCTTGACCGCTGATGGGAGTTTCGGGTGCCCCAGTGCACGTTCGTATGGTGTGGCAGGCGGATGATAGCGTTTGATGATCTTGGCACCCTCGCGGCGCTTCTCTTTGAGCTTGAATGACGGCTGGAAGAAGTTCACCAGCAGGCGCGCCGCCGCGTAGAGACGTGCCATCACGCGGGCCGTCTCGACCCCGTCGAAGCGCCCGTATCCGACGAGCCGCCGGACCACCGCACCGTTCTTCTGCTCCACGAAAGCCTGATCGTTCTTTTTGTAGGCACGTGACCGCGTTACCTCGATCTTCTGTGCTCGGCACCATGGAACGACGACGTCGTTCATGAACGCGCTGTCGTTATCGAAGTCGGCGCCACAGATCACCCACGGGAACAGGCCCTGTGCTCGCGTCATCGCTTCCACGACGAGGCTGCCATCGCGTGTCACCAGGGGCAGGCATTCCGTCCATCCTGTTGCGATGTCCACCATGGTCAAAGTCTGGATAAACGAGCCGGCGACGCTGGTCCCACCGTGCGCGACCATGTCGATCTCGCAAAAGCCTGGCGGCGGGTTTGCCCAGTCATTGAAAGTGCGGATCGGCACCTCGCGTCGAATCGCCGAGTAGAATCCGACTCGCCGCCGGCGCCCCCCAGCAGCCGCAATTTTAACGTCGATCAACATCCGATCGATCGTCGCCGCGCTCAGAGTTGTCAGCAGCGCACGCTCTGCGCTCGTTGGCTTCAGCCGGCCATGCCGCTCGAGTGCGGGCAACAGCACTGGGATCATCGATACGAGGCGCTTACCGCAGACGCGATCGGAGGCTTCCCACAGCGCGATCAGCGCGTCGCGCACGCTGGCGTATTTGCGTCGCCGACTTGTCGCTGGTTCGGTTGGGCTCGTTGCCCCTTCGTCCAGTGGTGGTCTGGGCCTGTCCCTTCCGGCAACCGACAGTGCTCGCACCGCGTGCTTGCGGTGCCAACCCGTCGTTGCTGTCAACTCGTCAAGGATCCGTCCCTTCTCAACTCGTCCAGCCGCACGGTAGCGCCTCGCCACCGCGGCCAACACCTCGCGCCTTGCGCCCATGCTGATCCCGCTCGCCATTGGCGCCACCGACCTGATTCGGTAACGCCGCCCCAGTCATCAGCGGAATTGTTCGGTAACATTTTCGATGAGGCAATGCGCCCCTCATCGGCGTCCAATTTTGACCCCTTCGTGCGGCGGGCTTTGCTGGTAGCGCTCGTCTCGTCGGAGCTGGCCGGGATAGCGGAGGCGAGACGAGCGCGGGTGGCGTGATCGTCGTCTCGGCTCTTGAACCGCCAGCTATCGTTGCCGGTCTCGACAATGTCGCAGTGATGGGTCAATCGGTCGAGCAGCGCTGTGGTCATTTTGGCGTCGCCGAACACGCTCGGCCATTCGCCGAAGGCGAGATTGGTCGTCACGATGACGGAGGCGCGCTCATAGAGCCGGCTGACGAGGTGGAAGAGGAGCTGGCCACCGGACTGGGCGAAGGGCAAATAGCCGAGTTCATCCAGCACGATGAAGTCCATCCGGGTCAGATGCTCGGCGAGCCGTCCTTGCCGTCCGTTGCGGGTCTCGGTCTCGAGGCGATTGACGAGGTCGACTACGTTGAAGAAGCGGCCGCGGGCACCGGATCGGATGCAGCTTCTGGCGATGGCAATGGCCAGGTGGGTCTTGCCTGTGCCGGTGCCGCCAACCAGCACGACATTGCGTTGCTGGGCGATGAAGCCGCCGCTGGCGAGATCATTGACGAGAGTCTGATTGATCGGCGTGCCGTCGAACTGGAAGTCGGCGATGTCCTTGGCAAGCGGCAGCTTGGCAATGGTCAGCTGGTATTTGATCGAGCGGGCCTGCTTCTCGTTGATCTCGGCGTTAAGCAGGTCGCCGACAATGCGCTGAGGTTCGTGCTGGCGCTTGACGGCAGTTGCCATGATCTCGTCGAAGGCAGCCTTCATGCCGTAGAGCTTGAGCTCGCCCATGAGGTCGAAGATTTGGGTTCGTTCCATCAGATGGTCCTCCGGAGGTTGTCGTAGCGGGCACAATCGGCGATCGGTGCATGACGGAGCGTCAGTGCGGCCGGCGTCATGATGTTGGCCGGTGGGGCGGGTTCACGTTGACGGGCCAGGATGTTGAGCACGACATCGGCGGAATGGACGCCATGACCGAGCGCTTCGGCACAGGCCGCTTCCACCGCGGACAGACCGTCAGTCAGCACCGCGGTGAGGATGTCGACCATCTGCCGATTGCCATCGTCGGTGCTGGCAAGCTTGCGCCGGATCCGCTCGATCGCGGCCGGCAGCACCCAGTCTTTGAAGGGAGCGCCGTTGCGCAAGGCACCGGGTTTGCGAGCCAGCACCGGCACATAGTGCCAGGGATCATAGGTCGTCTCGCCGCGGCCAAAGGATCGCGGGTGCTCGGCAACGATGCGTCCATCCTGACGGATCACGATGCGGTCGGCATAAGCCTGGACTTCGACCGGCCGTCCGACTGCGCTGGCTGCGACCGAGTACTTGTTGTTGTCGAAGCGCACCAGGCAGGTCTTCGAGACCGATGCCGTCACCGCATGGAAGCCGTCGAAGCGGCCGGCATAGGGAACGAGCTTGGGACGCTCGGCTTCGAACACTTCCCAGATCGTCTGATCGACCAGCTCCGGGTGGCGATGAGCCTTGGCGTAGGCGATGCATTTGTCGAGCAGCCAGGCGTTTAACTCGTCGAGGTTTTTGAACCGCAGCCGCGGCGTGAAGAAGCGCTCCCGGACCAGCCCGACCTGGTTCTCGACCTGCCCCTTCTCCCAGCCCGACGCCGGCGTGCAGGCGACCGGATCGACCAGATAGTGGCTGCACATCTGCAGGAAGCGGCGATTGTAGAGACGCCCTTTACCGACGAAGATCGTCTCTACGGCGGTCTTCATGTTGTCGTAGATGCCGCGGGTGCAGGTGCCTTTGAACAGAGCGAACGCCCGGTCGTGGGCGTCGAACACCATCTCCTGCGTCTCCCGCGGATAGGCCCGCACGAACAGCATGCGGCTGTGACAGAGCCGGACATGGGCGGCCTTCACCATCACCGTGGTCCCGCTCAGCAAGACCACCTCGTGGCTCCAGTCGAACTGGTAGGCTTCGCCTGGGGCAAAGCTCAGCGGGACATAAGCCGCCGCGGTCGATTGCCCGCGTTCTTTGCTCCACCGCCTGGCGTAACGCCGCACGGCATCGTAACCGCCGTCGTAGCCGCGGCCGCGCAGCTCTTCGAAGATCCGGATCAACGTCAGCTGTTCACGAGCCGATTTGGCCGCGTTCGCCGCCAGCAATCCGTCAAGCTCTACTGCCCATCGTCCCAGCTTTGGCCGCGGCTGCACCTGCCGCTCGTACTCGAAGGAGGTCTCTCCCGACCTCAGCACCTTCCGGACCGTGTTCCGCGACACCTTCAGGTCACGGGCGATCTCCTTGATCGTCTTGCCCTTGATGAAGTGCTCGCGCCGGATCCGGGCAATTGTCTCCACGATCAGCATCCCCCACCACCTGCTTCGTTCCAAAGCAGGCAGCGCAACAGATCAATCTGTAGGGGGTCAATTTTGGACGCCGATCCCCCGGCTTAGGGGGTCAATATTGCAGGCCGAATGACAGCATAGGTTCGGTTGAGGCCAGGATCGTGGCGGTCGGGATTGGTGACGGCGGCCTTGAGATTGTCGCAGACCACGAATGTCGGCGCGCCGCCGAGGAAGGCGAAAAGGTTGATGTGGACCCGGATCCAGTCGGCGAGCCCCTCGCTTGGGCAGGCCTCGGCGTAGGTATAGTTGGAGGCGCCCATCGCTGCGACGAACAGCTTCATCGACTGCACTTCCCCACTTGAGGGGGCGATGACGTCGATGGTGTCGCCGGCGAAATCCACGAAAACCTTCTCGCCGCCCAGATGGGTCTGCCGCATCGAAGGCCGGGCTCGCCCCTTCCAGGCCTCGTAGGTCGTGCAGAACCATGTGTAGCCGAATCCATCGGGATGGCTGGCGCGATACTCGTCCCACAGCAGCCGGCGGGTCACGTTGCGCCGGCGCAGCTCCTTGTCGACATAGCCCCAGTCGGGAACGGGCCGCTGTGGGCTCTGTGACGCAGGCCTCGGCGCAGGGAAAAGCAGCAGCTCCAGGTCTTCGTCGGTCATTCCGACCGGCAACGGCCAGTTCAGTCCGGCAGCCCCGGCTCGGCGCAGATAGCTGTGCACGGCTCCGTTGCTGATGCCCAGGGTGCGCGCGATGGCTCGCTCCGGCAAGCCTTGAACATGTTTTAAGCGGAGAACCTCTTTGATCCGGCGCATCGACAATCTCTGGGTGGGCATCGGCCTTCCTCGTTCACTGACGAGGCAGTTCCTAAGCCGGTTGAGTTGTCGGCCGAAGCGGGCTGAGCCGCTGAAAAGCTGCTCACGATCCCGCGAAACATGCACCAACACAAGCGGGATAGTTGTTGGCGGTGCTGCGGCGAAGTGAATCAGGAGCGTCGGACGCGTCGCCAGTTGGCGGCGAATATGCTCTGAATTGGGTGTGAGCGACGCCCTGCCTGACGATCCCGAGACGCTGAAAGCCATGCTGCTTGCGGAGCGGTGCGAGAGCGAACGGCTGCGTCAGATCATCAAGGAATTGCAGCGGCATCGGTTTGGCCGGCGGGCAGAGACGCTGCCTGAAGATCAGATGCTGCTGGGCCTAGAAGACGTCGAGCAGGTGGCAGCGTACGGCGAGACGGCGCAGGACGTCAGCGCACCTGAAGGCCGTGAGGTGCAAGCCGGTAGGCGCCGCGTCAACCGTGGCGCCTTGCCGGCGCACCTGCCGCGGATCGAAGTCGTCGTCGACATCGAGGACAAGACCTGTCCCTGCTGCCAGGGCGAGTTACATCGGATCGGCGAGGATAGAAGCGAGCGGCTGGACCTGGTCCCGGCGCAGTTCCGAATCCTCGTTACCCGGCGTCCCAAATACGCCTGCCGCGCTTGCGAGGACGGTGTCATGCAGGCGCCGGCCCCGGCCCGGTTGATCGAGGGCGGACTGCCGACCGAAGCAACCATCGCCCAGGTTCTGGTGTCCAAATATGCCGATCACCTGCCGCTCTATCGGCAGGCTCAGATTTACGCCCGCCAGGGCATTGAGCTCGATCGTTCGACGCTGGCGGACTGGGTGGGACAAGCAGCCTTCCACCTGCGTCCGTTGCATGAGCGCCTCCTCGGCAAGCTCAGGCGACGGCCAAAGCTGTTCGCCGACGAGACGACGATGCCGGTGCTCGATCCCGGCCGAGGGCGCACCAAGACCGGTCAGCTCTGGGCCTATGCAGCGGACGACCAGCCATGGGGCGGCGCCGATCCGCCGGGCGTCGCCTATGTCTATGCTCCCGATCGCAAAGCCGACCGACCAATCGCCCATCTGGCAGGCTTCAAGGGGATCCTGCAGGTCGATGGCTATGCTGGCTATGGCAAGCTGGCCGAGCGTGGCGACGTTCAGCTTGCATTCTGCTGGTCCCACATGCGGCGTAACTTCTACGAACTCGCCGCCCCCGGTCCCGCGCCCATTGCGGGCGAGGCGCTCAAGCATATCGCCGAGTTCTATGCCATCGAGAAGGACATCCGTGGCCGTAGCGCCGAGGAGCGCTGTCTCGTTCGGCAACAGAAAAGCCGACCGCTCGCGGAAGCCTTCGAGCAGTGGCTCCGCGCAAAGCTCGCGTTGATCAGCCAAAAGGGCAAGCTGGCCGACGCCATCCGCTATGCGCTCTCACGCTGGGAGGGCCTGACGCGCTTTATCGATGATGGCCGTATCGAGCTCGACAACAACGCCGTAGAGCGCTCGATCCGTCCGATCACGCTCAACCGGAAAAATGCGCTGTTCGCAGGCTCCGACGGTGGTGCCGAGCACTGGGCTATCATCGCCTCCCTGGTCGAAACCTGTAAGCTGAACGATGTCGATCCGCTTGCCTACTTGACCGACGCGCTCACCAGGATCGTCAACGGTCATCCGAATAACGAGATCGATCACCTGCTGCCGTGGGCCTATTGCCGTCACGACCTCAAAGCTGTGGCCTGAAAACAGCGCTTACCGTGCTCCTGAGCTGACGTTCCGAGATTCGCTGAATTGGAAACTCACGCAAACGCGCTTCGATGAGTCCTGCGGAGAAATGAAATCCGTAGTGACCGCCTTGACGTTCCGCCATACGATCGATGACCCATCGCGCTTTCGATCGGCATCGAGCGTGGGTGCGTATCTGGGCCTCCAGCCCGATTAGCCGGACGGTGGGTATAGGTCTTCGCCATATGTCCACTCGTTTCTGAACCTGTGGTCATGGCCCTGAACTAGAACCTGAGCGTCGCGTCCTGCCTTTCCCTCCTTGTGGGATGCGTCGACCGCGGCGCGGATCGCCTCTTCCTCAGTGGCGTAAGCGCCGGAGTACTCACAATTGAGCGCAACCCTCCACTGGCCTTCATGGCGCGTGACGAAGTACTGAACGCTTTCCATAAAGCTTGGCTCCGGCATCGCCCCCGTGATCGATAGACGGGTCGTACTCTGCAAATCTGCCGCGGTCGCCTCAACTACCGTTTTGGTGGGCTCCCAAGGAGCAGCGCCTTGTAGTGATAGGGCTGGCCTGTTTGCTGTGACCGCGGGGACCAACTGCCGCGCCTTGGCCGCTTCCCTTATTTACGAGAGCTGGAACGTAGCGGCTTCAATCGGCGAGATCGAGTATCGAGAGCGAGATGTCGCCTAGCTGCTAGCCAATCTTCTCTCTCTCGTTGGAGTCGAAGGCTGGATTGATGACGGATTGGGAGACGATCCATTTTTCCATTATGACCGAGATCCCAAGCTCTTTTTCCGTCTCCACCCTTGCTGCGTTGAGTGCTGCGACTGCTTGCGTTTGATCGACAACAAGCTCTCCGGTCCGGTTCTGATAGCGAACCCTTATTGCCAGCGACGATGCTGCCGACCTCGGTTGTGAAACTACGCGAGTTTCTTGCGCCGAGCGACGCTTCAATCTCCACACCGGCACGCGTTCCGCAACGGCTTCAGCATAACGGTCTCATGCAACAATCTGGCCTGGGAATACGTACTTTCCCGCTTCGCGCAAGAGCTGCTCTAAGTGCGTCCGTTGACGAGGCGACTTGGTATTGAAATTCGAATGCAGCAAGCCGAGGAATCTCGTGTCCTGGCGACCGCACCGTCTGGACACCGATCACGGACTGCATCAGGCCTTTAGTCTTCCAGGTAAATTGGCGCCAGCACATGCGAGGCGGCGACCAGGCAAGCGACGCTGCGAAGCCCAAGCGATGGCGAGGTATCGATCATTCAGATATCGAACCGCTCGGCGGCATCGGCGAGATTGCTGCAGGGTCATGACGGCAGCAGCGTTGCCGCGATCGATATCCGTAAAGGAGCTGTAGGCCGGCGCCAGCGTGATACCGTTGTTTTCACCAGCGACTCGGGTCGCCGGCTTGAAGAGATCGGCCGCCGAGATCGACCCTGTATGCTGCTTGAGCGTGTCGGTCGCGCTGCCCTGCGCGTCAACATCGATCATCAGAACCCGGCGGCCAGCTTCCGCCATGAACCAAGCCAGATGCACAGCAAGCGTCGTCTTGCCGACACCCTTTTTATTGTTGATGACGATTGTGTTTCATCGATGACTACTCCTTCCGATCGTGCTGCTCCTGCTGGCACGATCTCGATGAAACCGGCCTCTTCATCCCCGCTGTTGGTTGGAACCAACACCCGCTACGGACCGGCGCTTTCTAGATAATCTTCAAAGCCCGGCACAAATCCCCTGCCAGAAGAGTCAGGTCGGCCCAGCCAAAGAAAAAAGACGCGCCGGATCGAAAACCAGTCCACACGGGTCGACAGGCGGTTGATGTTGTCACCGAAGCGCAGCCGCCCTCCCCGGCGTGTTGGTTTGAACTTCCAACACGTTCCGGGCCTGCACCATATTGCGACATCAACTGCTGGAAGGACGCGACAGAACCCGAAGCCCCAGAGACAGGAAATCCCTGCTCCGCGAGAGTCAAAGGGTCCCAGCGCGAAGAACACTAAATGGCGTCAGCTCAGTTGGTTGGGCTTTCCATCGATTGAGCGTGGTGAAGGGGTCGAGAGCCAGGAATCGACTCCCGCAGTTCTACAAAGTTCCAGTTTGAGACATGAACCTTGGCACGCTTTGTGCTGACCCATCCTTGTCGGGATTTTGCATCACCTTCGCGGGGCTAGGAGCCAACGCCGCTCGAATCATTTCAAGCGAGCGGCGTTGTATTGTCGAAGCTCCTCGGCGAGTGATCCTGAATCCACACGTGGGCGACACTCGCCGGACCAAGGTATCAACCGCCTTGCCGAGGAAACCCCGCCAAGATCGTCGTTGGCGGCCGACAGCAATGTGAGCGTCCACAGATCGCTAACAAATCCGGAGAGGCTAGCGGGCTTATCTGTTGGCTCGCATGGGGAGCCGTCACTGCCGTGGCTTCGCGCGAGCGAGCCTTTGCGACTTGGTGCGAGACGACAAGCACAATGGCCGAATCTCGAATCTTTGAGAAGCGCCTCCTTCAGCTCGGCGGTCGATTAAGTTGACGATGCCGTTACGCCGCTTGTGCGGCACCAGCAACCGGTCGGCTCTCTGCTGAGATGTTTCGTTGTCGTGCAACACTTCGAGACTGCAGACGCGAGCGATCGCCACGGCGCGGCGCGAGATTCGCTGATGGTTCATGGATTTTGCTTTTAGCTCTGATGCCGGTAGCGGACTGGCTGCCGGGGGTTCAGAAATCCTGAACGGCCAATGTGCTTTTGGGGTGCCCCCCTTCGACATGGGCGCACCGTCCCACCGAACGGGGCTGTTATACGCTGGCCCATTGATGGCCACTGATGCTATCTCGGGTTTCTGATGCCCAAGCCTACGGCTGCATACAACCTAGACGTTTGCAACAGTCATTTTCTACTCAGGGCGCGACGAAACCGCGCGCTCTCCCTTGGTTTTTCGTACACACGGCTGCGCTCGGCCGCTCGGCTTTATCAAACCCGAATTGCTCAAGCTCCTGCCGAAAGCGCGGACAACGAACCTGCAAGCCGTGCTGCCGTGGCCTACTGCACTTACGATCGAAAGCCCGACGCGGATATAGACGCAAAAGACGGCGAACACGGTCAGTCCAAAGACGTGCCGCACTCCTAATTCGCTGCGTCCTCTCTGAAAAGAACGCAGCCTGTTCGTCTTAGCAATTGTTGCCGGAGATCTAACACCCGCGGACGTGATCAGACCCGCAGGTTTTCTGCGCTGCTTTTGCCACGCTTGGGGGCGACTTGACTTCGTAAGAAATCTTTTGCCTTCTGTCAAACCAGAGAGTCCAGCGCGTTCTACGGCGCTAATGTGGACAAAAATGTCGTTTCCGCCGTCATCTGGAGCGAAAAATCCGTACCCCTTTTGATCATTAAACCACTTCACAGTACCTGTTGCCATACGATCACTTCCTTTGCCGTTGCGCCCAATCCGTACGCTGGTGGGTAATGGCGCCGCGAACAGAGCAACTGGCGTGCCGGACCGAAAATGCTGATCCTACAGGGATGGTAAGCATTGAGTCGACGACAATGGACGCAAAGCTGACAACCGCGTGCGACTGCCAACATTCTCAGGCTAGCTCAATCATTGGGATTACTCGAAGGCAGCACACGGCGGGGCGGTAGGTCCTGGAACGGCATGATGCGAGCGCCGTGTGCTGCAGTTGAAAGTGCTCGACCCGATGAGTTCGCATATAACCGGGTTGTCTTAGACTGGTCGCGCAGAAAGTTGACGCCGGTCTCGTCGTATTCATTCGTGTCAGGCCGATGCCACAATGTCCGCAACTCGACGCTGAGCCGCGGGGCTCGCACCGGCGAGGCGCACCTTTCTATGGCCATTGAAGCACTCACCGCGCAAATTCTCTGCGCCGCTGGCGGACACCACCCAGCGCCGCACGGGTCATCAGGCGTGCGGGGATGCTGCGCAGCGTCGCCCAAGCATCGTCAGCTCACGAGGACAATCATGGGTTTCTATCAGACGGAGCCGTCTAAAACGACAAAAGTCACCTTCATCACGGATCCGATGGATTCGGGCTATTTCTGGTCGAAGTTGAGGGTGATGCGCCGAACTTCACGACAGGAATTACCCTAGTGCGCGATCCGCATTGGGTCGGCGGCCCGAAGATCGACGTGATGGGCTGGACGGGACCGCACGGTGATGGGTCCACGCCCTACGCGGTCAAGGGCAGCTTCCCCGGCCATTATGTGCCGCAAATCGTCGTGTCCGGTAGCAATGGCACGCGCATTCCGGTGAAGGCGATCTCGGCGGAAGAATCTGACAACTACGTGCGGGAGTTGGCCGGATGACCACGGCGGATCACCCGCTCAATCCTCTTAAACAGGAAAGGATAGCTCTATGCCAGATACGACAACCAAAGACCACGTCGGATTGTTTCACGCCTGCTATCAGATTGGCGAAAGCCGCCCAGGAGACATAATCTTCAAGCTGGATCTGGTCGTCGACACGCCGAACAGGCGGATCCAGGGCTGCGGCAGCATCACCCAAGCTGTTAATCCGCCGCTCGATGTCGCCGCCTCCCTGTAAGGCAATTACAGCCAGCTGCCTACGCTCTTGCCGGCGCCGGCACTACTTCTAGTACTCCTTACTGGCTACCCGCCGATCCACTGGCCGCACCATGCCGGGCTGGGACCGGTGATTCTGCCCAACGTCGATCTGCGCATGACCTGGTCCCGAACTGGCAATCGGGAATCGCCTCCTACCGCTATCGCAGCGGCCACGGCGATTGACAGGAGGTCGAGGCCGCGCCGGTCAAGCTGGTGTCTCCAGTCGTCGCATGAACGCATCAAGTTCGGGCCGGCAAGGCTCCTGCCCGATTATCGAGACTGGGCTGATCGTTCAGACACCCAGCCGGTGTGGTATCTCTCTTCATGGCGTTGCTCTCCATTGTGGCATCAGCACCCAGAGCCTACCGGCTCAAGGTGGGCAACGCCAACCTCTTCAGAAATTCAACAGAACCCGGGACATCCCCTTGACGACTGGAGGCTCCCGGTTCCCAGAGCCGATGCGTCAATACTGCGACGACTTGACCGAGGTCATGATCCGGTCTGGCCACTGGATGGCACATGAATGTCCGGTAGCCGTGAACGCTGCATTAGCGAAGTGGCTGGCGGTGAAGTTGGCTCACGTCTGGTCCTCGTGAAAGCGGTCATCGCGTTGGAAACGGCCCAACGGGCTGAACGGCAACCACAAGCAAATCTTCGCTCGAGTTCGTGGGGTGCCTCTCGAAAGTCTGAAAACATAGGGACGGAATTCTGCCATCACGGAACAGCATCAGGTCTCAGAGACCTCGGCAGCACGGATATTGTTTCTTGTTCCGTCTCTGGAACCAAACTTTCCGCGCCCTGTTGTTCCCCTAAGCAATGGAGGAACATCATGATTTCGAAATGCATTGCAATCGCATTCCTGGCTACTGCGTCGATGACCGGCGCGGCGTCGGCGCAATCCACGAACCAGGTCGATTCGACTACCACTGCCACCACGCACAAGGTGGGTGAATGGCGTGCGTCTAAGCTTGCCGGCGTGAATGTGTACAGAGCTGGCGCCGGTTGTTTGGACAGCGCCCCGCGGGATTTAAGTGGATTCCTGCCGGGTTATGCTGAACGCGGGGCCTTTCGATTTTGTCGTTGCGTCGGGAGGGCGTAGCCCGACCAGAGCGACGACAAAATCGTCGGCGACGGTCATGCGGCCATCACCATAGCTTGCGTGCCGAAGTAAGCCTCGTCGGGCGTGCGCCCGTCAAGGCTCGAGTGAGGGCGTCCCTGATTGTAGAAGGCCAGATACTTGGCAATTGACGCTCGCGCCTCGGACACGCTGTCGTAGGCGCGGAGATAAACTTCTTCGTATTTGACCGTGCGCCAGAGCCGCTCGACAAACACGTTGTCGCGCCAGGCGCCCTTGCCGTCCATGCTGATGGCGATCTTCGCGTCCAGCAGCACATCGGTGAACTCGAGGCTGGTGAACTGGCTGCCCTGGTCCGTGTTGAAAATCTCGGGCCTGCCGTGCTTCGCCAACGCCTCCTGGACCGCTTCGACGCAGAAGGCCGCCTCCATTGTGATCGAGACGCGATGGGCCAGGACCCGTCGGCTGAACACATCGACGACCGCCGCGAGATAGACGAAGCCACGCCGCATCGGAATGTAGGTGATGTCCATTGCCCACGCCTGGTCGGGCCGCTCGATCTTCAATCCGCGCAACAGGTACGGGTAGATCTTGTGACCCGGTGCCGGCTTACTCGTGTTCGGGCGACGATAGACCGCCTCGATCCCCATGCGCTTCATCAGCGTCGCGATGTGGCGGCGACCGGCGTATACGCCCTCCCGCCGCAGCAACGATCGCTGCATACGCGCTCCCGCGAAGGGATAATCGAGATGCAGCTCATCGAGCCGACGCATCAAGGCAAGGTCCTCGGCCGAAACTGGCCGAGGTTCATAGTAGACCGTGCTGCGAGCCAGCTTCAGGACCTTCGCCTGGCGCACGATAGAAAGATCATGACCGCGGTCGATCATCGCTTTGCGCTCAGCAGGCCCGCCTTGGTGAGCGCGCCGGACAAAAAATCGTTTTCCAACGCCAGCTCGCCGATCTTGGCATGTAACGCCTTCAAATCGACCGGCGTCTCGGCCGACGCCTTGTCATGCCCAAACACGCCGGCGGCGCCTTCCAGGAGCTGGTTTTTCCAGATCGTGATCTGGTTCGGATGAACATCAAACAGTTGCGCCAGCTCCGCCAGCGTCTTCTCGCCTTTGACCGCAGCCAAAGCAACCTTCGCCTTGAATGCCGGAGAATGCATCCGGCGGCTCTTCTTCGTCATCTTCGCTCCTGATTCGCGGCAAGAATCCTCGCCGCTGTCAGGCAGAAAATCCACTCAAGCTACTGTCCGAATTTGCGGAGCCAGCTCTGTCTGAGCTGCTGCCGGTTTGATGGACACCCGCTTAAGCTAATCCCACCTTGCGCTCGAACTCAACCGGGCTGAGATAGCCGATGGTCGAGTGCCTGCGGGTCGTGTTGTAAAATCGTTCGATGTAGTCGAACACATCGGCGCGTGCCTCATCTCTGGTTTGATAAATCTTGTTGGCCGTACGCTCGGTCTTGAGCGAGGAGAAGAAGCTCTCCATCGCCGCGTTGTCCCAGACGTTGCCGGAGCGGCTCATGCTGCAAACGATGCCGTGGTCGGCCATCAGGCGCTGGAACTGCTCGCTGGTGTACTGGCTGCCCTGGTCGGAGTGATGCAACAGCGCATCCGGCTTGCCGCGCCGCCAGACGGCCATCAACAATGCGTCCGTCACGAGCTGTGCCGTCATGGAGGCACTCATCGACCAGCCCACCACGCGGCGTGAGAACAGGTCGATCACCGCTGCGACATAGAGCCAGCCTTCGGCCGTCCAGAGATAGGTGAAGTCGGCGATCCACTTCTGGTTCGGCCGCTCGGCGGCGAACTGCCGGTCAAGGAGGTTCGCCGGTACGGTCTCGAGCTGTCGATCGCCGCTGTCCTTCGGTAAGCGCCGACGTCGCGGCCGCGCCCGCAAGCCTTGCAGGCGCATCAGCCGCTCAATCCGGTGCAGGCCGCAATCCGCCCCGTCGGCGAGCAGGTCACGCCACACCCGGCGTGCGCCATAGGTGCGGTCGCTGGCGGCGAAGCTGGCCTTGACCTTGCCGCCGAGCTCCTCGTCGCTGCGGGATCTGGCGCTGGGAGAGCGGTTCAGCCAGGCATGGAAGCCCGACCGCGACACTCCCAGCGCATCGCATAGCCATGCCACCGGCCAGATCGTCCGGTGCTTCGCGACGAAGGCGAACTTCATGTCGCTTCCTTCGCGAAGTAGGCTGCGGCCTTTTTTAGGATATCCCGCTCGGCCTTCAGCTTGGCGACCTCACGGCGCAGCCGCTCGATCTCCTGCTGCTCCGGCTTCATCTGCCCGTGGCCGGGAAAGGCTTGCGCCGGGTCGGAGCCCAACTCCTTCACCCATTTGCGGAGAACATTCTCATGAACATCCAGGTCACGGCCAGCTTGCGCCACCGACACCCCACGTTCCCGCACCAGCTTGACCGCCTCGACCTTGAACTCGCGGCTGAACTTCCGTCTTTTCATCGCCACCTCCGGCTTCATGAAACACCTAATCTCGGTGTCCATCAAACCGGCAGCAGCTCAGTCTTGTCGCCTGAACGGCTGAAGGGAATTGACGAGGTGCTGATGCGCCGTCCCAGCCAAGGTAAGGGCAACTTAGCACTACTTTGGCAGAATCTGTTTGCGCCAAGGTTTTTCATGGATTTGTTTTCTGCAGTAGGGACACCGCTGAGACGCTGGCCGAAGGATGAGATCAACGATAGCGTGACGGTACGGCGGGCATGGTTGGTTGAGGCGGAGGCCCGTTGATTCTTTTTTTCCGCCCCGCGTGTGCGAGGCGACGGTGCTGCTAGAAGGCGTAGGCAATCATAGTCATTAGGGCGTGACGATGAAGACCTTGCCACGAACGCCCTTCGAAGTGATCGAGGCCAAGCTCTTCTTTCTGCTGCTGATGGGCCTGCTCGCAAATCCATCGCGCCTTGATGGTGGCGGCCAGTATGCGCAGATCTGCCGCCCCGAACAGGTTAGCAAGATAGTATTTCTTCTCCCCGAGGCGCGCTGCTCGCCAATGAGCCACGCCTCGTCGCCCGGGAGATGCTGCTGATCCTTATCCCATATTCGCTGCGGAGGCCCGTCGGCGATGCGCACACGGACAGCAGCAAATCGGGCTTTCAGCCGACCCTTCGGCCCGCTGCGCCAACTCACGGATTTCCACTTGGCGCTGGCCAGCATGTCTTCGGTCGCGATCGATAAAATATCTGGCACGTGGTGCTTTCGAAGTCGACCTCGAACTTTGGTAACCGGCCAGATGAGCTGCACATCAACCGGATAAACCTTGAGATGTCGAGGGATGCCGACCGTCCAGGCCAATCCGCGTGCCGTTAGTCCCTGTCGAAACGGCGCGCTGAGCCCGTATCCTGCATCCGCCAACACACATCCAAAGCGCACGTTGGCTCCGATCGCGCGGTCAATCTCAGCCAAAGCAATTTCCGGCTTGGATCGTGGCGTTCGATATTCGACCGGTACGCGCGCGCGCTTCAATCGAAGCACGTTGCTTGTCCAACTCTCAGGCAGAAAGAGACGCAACGCGACCATCACCGGCACTTCGCCGCGCGCAAGTGTCAGCGACACCAGCGTCTGGCAATTTGCCGTTTTGCCAAGAGCCGACGCATTTTGGGCCGCGACACCAACCGAGCGGTCGCCCTTCTTCGGCATTGCCGTGTCGTCAATAACCAGCACGGCATCCTTGCCGCCGACAAGTCGATCCGCCTGGTTGAGCAGTTCCGATTCCAGCGGTGTCGCGTCCCAGACACCATCGGCGATGAAATGGTGCAGCTGATCGTAGTTGCCCGATGCAACGCGTTCCGCCATCGGCTGAACGCTTTTGCGATCGCCGGGACCGATTAATCCCGCAACGAACAGCGGACACATCCGTTGTCGGGTCTTATGACCCAACCGATCCAGGAAAGGCTTCAGCCAGCGTTCGAGTTCGTCTTCCCATTCTGCCATGGTCAGCCCTCCAAGAGCCGACCACCCATGAATCATTGAAAAATCGATTCGGGAATCCTAATAAAAAGCCTAAATCCAACAATCTGCCAAAGTAATGCTAGATGCGGTAATGGGCCCTGCTCAGAGCAAGGGGTCATGATGGTGGCTGTCCCCGATAGATGATCAAACGGGGTCACGACTTGAGTCGGCCCCAAGCATCTGGAGACGGAGGACAGCCGTGGAGAACTATGCCGGAATCGACGTGTCATTGGAACTGTCGAGCGTGTGCGTTGTGGATGCCCCAGGTTAAAATCCTGAAGGAGGCAAAGGTCGCGAGAGAACCCGACGTCTTAGTTAACTTTTTTGAGGCGCTTGGCTTTGCGGTGAAGCGGATCGGGCTAGAGGCCGGGCCCCTGTCGCAGTGGTTGCATGCGAGACTGAAAGACGCAGGATTTGAAACGGTTCTGTTGGGAACGCGGCACGTAAAGGCGGCATTGTCTGCGATGACGGTGAAGACTGATCGTAAGGATGCGCGCGGAATCGCCCAGTTGAACCGGACGGGATGGTTTCGGCCGGTACACGCAAAGTCAGTCGATGCGCAGGAGATCCGGGCCCTCCTGATCGCGCGCAAACAGCTTCTCGGGCGGCTGATCGACGTGGAGTTGAGTATCCGCGGGATTTTGCGTGGCTTTGGGCTGAAGGGTGGTCCGGTGACGCGGAAGAATTTCGAAGCGCGGATCCGAGGGTTGATTGCAGGTCAGTCGACATTGGAGCGTATTGCCAGCGCGATGCTTTCGGCACGATCGGCTTTGAAGGCAGAATACGGAAGGCTGCACAAGGCTGTGCTGGCAATTGTGCGTGACGATGCAGTCTGTCGCCGGCTTATGACAGTGCCGGGCGTTGGTCCCCCTAGTGGCTGTTACCTACAAATCAGCGATTGATGACCCTCATCGCATCGTAAAATCGAAGGCAGCAGGCGCTGCTGTTCGGGCTCACGCCAAAGAAGTACCAATCGGGAGAAGAAGACGTCACAGGCGGGCTCACGCTGGCTGGCGATGAGATGGTGCACAGGGTGTTGTATGAAGCCGCCAACGTTCTGCTATCGCGCATCACGCGGTTCTCAAAACTCAAGCGCTGGGGATGGACGTCGCCAAGCGGCGAGGCTCGAAGCGCGCAAAAGTTGCCCTGGCACGCAAGCTCGCAGTGATCCTGCATCGCATCTGGGTCGACGGCACAACTTATCGATGAGCAGGAGCGGATCCGATCCGCAACATAGAAGACGTGGAGGAGATCAAGAACGCAACCGGGCTGAACTGAAGCCCTGTGCCCGAAGTCCCGTCGCCGGGACGGTGGATCCGGTGAAGCCGTTACACGGCCAGTGGTCGTCGCCTGACGAACCACGCGTATCTAGATAGGCTCACCGCTCCCTCTGACAGCATGATGTGGCGGCCAGGCGTTGACCACGGACAGAAGCATGAGCTCGGCGGCGTGACGTTCACTCGGGAGGCTACATCGTCGGGCCCATTACAGAAGGCCGTGTACCCCATAAAACCGGCGGCGTCATGCGACGAAGGTTACGTCTGCTTTGACCCTATGGTGACCAGGTTCGTGCGGCAGCGCAGCCAGGTCGTGATGGTCCGGAACCAGAAGAGGTTATCAAGGCCCTCGTTGGTCCTACAGGGGCAAACGTCGATTCCTGGCGGACACGAACCGAGCTATTTCTGCCAGTGAGCTAGAGCATTTTCCGATCACGTTGCGCCGTAACCAGCCGCGACGAGATAATTTTGGCATTCCTCGGGTGAGAAGCGCTTGAGAGCGTTGGCGATTGCTTGCCAGAGATCGGGCATGGTGCGCGCTGCGGCGGCCCGCAACAGGGCTTTCAGTTTAGAGAAGGCCATTTCGATCGGGTTGAAGTCTGGACTGTAGGGCGGAAGATAGAGCAGGCTTGCTCCGACCGCCCGGATGGCCTCTCGAACGCCATGGACCTTGTGAGCGGGCAAGTTGTCCATGATAACGGTATCGCCCGGCCGCAGCGATGGGGCGAGCAATTGCTCGACGTAGGCCAGGAAAGCGTCGCCATCCATTGGACCGTCCAGAACAAGCGGCGCGATCAGACCGTCGGAGCGCAATCCAGCGGTGAATGTCGTCGTCTTCCAATGTCCGTGTGGGATAGCTGCACGACATCGCTCGCCGCGTGGCGAGCGGCCGTAAAGCCGCGCCATTTTGGTGTTGGCGCTGGTTTCGTCGATGAAGACGAGACGCTCAGGGTCAAGATCGATTTGCCCTTCGAACCACTCCTCACGCGCGGCATTTATATCGCCGCGCCGTTGCTCGGCGGCGTGCGCTGTCTTTTTTTAAGTGTGATCTTTCTGCGCTGGAAAAAACGCCAGAGCGACGCGATGCCAGTCGATATTCCACGACGTTTCAACAGTTCTCGCAACTCGGCGAGCGTGATATCCGGCTTCGCTGTCACTGCCTCCAGAATCAATTGCGAATGCGCTTCGATGCGCTGCGATTTGCGGTCACCGCCCTGGCGTTTAGGAACGATGTCGCCAACTTCCTTGAGGCGACCGCGCCAGCGGATCGCACTGGCCGCGCTGACACCAAAGCGCTCAGCAGCCTGTCGACAGGACATGCCACCGTCAATCGCGGCTATCACCCTTTGACGAAGATCAACCGAAAGCGCCCTGGCCATACATGCTGGCCTCCCTCGCCAGCATGCAGCTTGAATCTGACTCGCGCCGTTTTGGGAATCCCCACCCGATTCATTCCGGTCGGAAAATGCTCTAGGAGTACGCCCGAGATTTCCTTGGCGCGCTCGACGATGGCCCAGTGACCCGCATTGCGTTCTATAAGAAGATTCGCGCCATGCCTCGTCGCAAAGCGTCGGGCCACCGACACCGGCACATAAGGGTCCTTCGCTCCCCAAATCAACAGCCCCCGCTTGGGTAGGGCTTCGAGCCGGTTAACCCAGTCTCCCTCAAATCGGAGCGCGTTGGCTGACCTATAAAGTGCGAGGATGGATCTGCGCATGTTTGCGCTCCATGCAGCCGCTTCGTGCCTCGCAATATCAGGTGGAAGCGCGCTCTGACGTAAAATGATTTCTATCATCTTTCTTGGTGAAGCGGCTATCGCAATTTCGCCTAGGAGCGGTGTATTCCAGATATGAGCAACAAAGTGGCCACCATAATCCGGGTCGATCGCCGCTCCCGATATCGCCCATGAGTTGATCAAGTCCGGGCGCAGTGAAGCAGCCCTTAACGTCAACAATGCACCCCAATCATGTCCGAAGATATCAAGCGGGCCGTAGGTGGCGTATTGATCCTGCAGCAGATCAACCAACCATTTTGCGTATTCGTCCTTGGTGCTGCCGAATCCCGCGGGCGGCGGGGCGCAAAAGCCGGGCGGACTGGGTGCCAGCGCGTGCGCACCAAGCTGCTCGATCAAGGCACTCCAAATGAATGGCGTGTCAGGCACCCCGTGCACAAGAATTCGATGGGTCATCGGCGGGTCGTCCTTCGTTGTCTCTGAACGGAAGTCTGCACTTTGAGGGCAATCCGTAAACGCCTGGCAAGCAACCGAATGTCGTTTGGGTCATTTTCAACGGTTTCAGCGGGGGCGTCGGCAAGCTGATGTTCGCTTCTGACCGAAAGTGCCGAGCCGGGGCCGCGCCAGAAATGTTGCGCCTGGCGAGACCCCTGTGACTCAAACTCCTAAAACTTGGGGCTCGAATCATGCGCTATGAACTCGCCGACTATGAATGGACTGCCATAAGGCCGATGCTGCCGAACAAGCCGCGTGGCGTTCCTCGAGTGAACGACCGCCGCGTCCTCAATGGTATTTTGGGGGCTTGCGATCTGGAGCACCTTGGCGCGATCTGCCCGAGGCGTTTGGGCCGTACACCACTTGATACAACCCGCTTCGTCCGCTGGCGGCGGGCTGGTGTCTGGGGCCGTATCAGCACGGCGCCTGCATCACAAAGAATCGGCCAATTGATGGGAAGATCACGCGGCGGCTTGACGAGCAAAATTCATGCGTTGGTCGATAGCAATGGCCTGCCGGTACGGCTGGCATTGAGCCCCGGCGGGGCCCATGACGTTCGACTTGCCGGGAAATTGCTGTCTCGTCTGAAATCGGGGTCGATGCTGCTTGCCGATCGTGGCTATGACGCCGACTGAATTGGAGAGCTTGCCACGAAGAAGGGCGCGTGGGCCAACATCCCGCCGAAAACTAATCGTAACGATCCGATCTGCTTCAGCCCTTATCTCTATCGCGCTCGCAACCGGGTCGAACGGGTCTTCAACAGACTCAAACAATGTCGTCGTCGGAACGGCTTGCGGCCGATCTGCCGAGGTAACTGACAGTGGCCAATCTCAAGCGCTCAGGCTGGTTCAGATGGCCGCTACCCAGATCGTATAGTCTGGTGTATCGAACGACCCGCGCGAGATAGCGGCAGGTCGAGAACGTCCACGTCCCTGCCGTGATGATGACCGACAGCGCTGCCCTGCCGCTCTAATCCGGGGCGATACCACGGTCTGAATATAGTAAACACGGGCTTGCTGACGCCGCTGCCGATGACGGCGCCGCCAAGGTCGATCATGTGAAGTGAGATTTTGTTTTCTCGACATCACTCATCGACAAGCCGCCGGAATGCATAGGTATATTCGAGGGCCACCCGGCGTGCATCTTCAATGAGATTGGCGGCGGCACTATGTCCCCCGTCGAGGTTCTCATAGTAAAAATAGGGCTGGCCTAGTACCCAGAATCAGAGCTGAGTGATACGGCGGCCTTTGAAACGGCGTTGACGGACCTTTTTCTTGGTCCAGACGAAGGGCTCGGCTCTGTCGTTGTATGCGTTGACGTAGGCATCGATGTGCTCCTGAAGCTGCGTGAGGCTTGTGAAGGAGGTGCCGCTGAGCGACTGCCCCTGCAAGATCGAAAACCATACCTCGACCTGATTGAGCCAAGACGCACTTGTCGGCGTGAAATGAAATTGCACGTTGGGGTGGGCCTTGAGCCAATGCTCGTTCTTCTTGTGGGTGTTGAGGTTGTCGAGGATGACGTGAAGCTTCCGGTTCGGAAAAGCCGCGGTGACGCTGTTCATGAAGTCGAGAAACTCGACGCGGCGTCGGCGTTTTGAATGCGCCGCGATGATCTTTCCGGTGGCGACTTCGAGCGCCGCAAACAATGTTGTGGTGCCATGCCGCTTGTAATCGTGGCTCTGGCCGGTCAAGGCGCGGCCATTGGGCAACTTCAGATAACCCTGCGCTCGCTCCAAAGCCTGGATCGAGGGCTTCTCGTCCACGCACAGCACAATGGCCTTCGCGGGCGGGGCGACATAGAGGCCGACAACATCGGCGGCTTTGGCCGTAAAGTTCGGGTCGTTGCTCTCACACCAGGACTTACGAGCCGCGAGGTCAATCTTGTGGCTGCGCAGGAACCGCCAGACATATTGGACGTCAACATCGCCCAGCGCCCCGGCCAGCAGGGGCCCGGTCCAGCGTGCGAACCCGTCCGGCGGCGGCTTGTCCAGCAGCTTCAGAATCCGCTTGTCGGTGGCCTTCGTATAGATTGGCTGCTTGCCCGGTCGCGGCTTGTCTTGCAGCCCTTCAAGGCCTTGGTCGGCATAGCGATGCCGCCAAAGGCTGACAATCCGCGGCTGGACCCCAACTTCCTTGGCGATCGACCGAGTGCTGCGTCCATCCGCCGCCAACAGAACTATCCGCGCCCGCTTCAAATCGCGCTGCAACGTCACCGGGGAGCGGCAACACGCCTCAAGCACCTTGCGATCTTTCCTCGAAAGGTGGACTTCTCTTGCTTCGGGTATCATCCCGACCTTGAATCACGACTCACGCTTTAAGAAAAGTAGGTACTAGGAGGTATCGACTTCAGTATGTCGAGGCGTTCGGTCGCGGCGTCGAAGTACCAGAGCGACGTCGGCCTGAGAAAGCTGGAGACGGTGAACATCACCTCGTCCTTTCATTCGATGCGGCAGGTAGACCGACACTCGCATTCTCCGGAAGCGGGATCGGCGTGGCCCGCTAGGCGCCCTGATCATACTTGTAGACGAACGCCTTGCTCTGAACCTTGTCGCGGGTCGTCAGGATCAACAAATTCCTGGTGGCGCTGAACCCGCTGAGCGCCTGCCGAGGCCCGGGCTGGAAGACGAGCGACGGTCTGGCACGCAGCGGATCCTGCTTCCATTCGGCCAGGTCATACGAGATGATCGAGCCGGCTGCGAACCGGGTGCCGCCGGACGGCGTCCACTCCTCGTCGAGCGTCACGAGCAGGCGGCCACTGGCGATGCCACCGATGGTCGCCTTCTTTGGCAGGTTGAGCTTGATCGGCCCCTTGGGCCCGAAGAGCACATACTCATACTCGAACGTGCTGATAGTGCGCACCGCGCCGGTCGCATGGACCGTGCCTGCACTGTCGCGCAGCGCGAATGGCACCGTCCCGTCATCGGTCGGTTCGCCGCGAAAGACCTCGCGCGCTTCAACGAGCGGCTGAGCGCGCTTGAGCTCCTTCACGACGAAAGGGTAGCCGGCCTGCGTCGTGGTCCCTTCGCCCCAATCGCGTGCAATCAGGATCGTGTCGCCGTCGATCCAGCTGACGCCCTGCTTTCCCTCCGGAAGGTCGAAGCCGGTCGTGACGAAGGCTTGGGCGTCCGCGTCGAACTCGCGCACGAACACGGCGTCCTTGCCGTCCTCGGAAAATTTGAGCAGGCACAGGCGCTCTTCGGGCGGCAGGCAGCTACCCCCTTCAAAGACCCAGTTCTTCTTCTCCGCGGCAGCCAGCGCGTCTCCAAGTCGAGGATGGTGTCCCATCGCGGGTCCTGGGCGCGATAGCTCTCAAACGTGGTACGTCGCCAGACGCCGCGCACGTGATTCTCGTCCTGCCAGAAATTGTCGAGACCGCGCCGTCCGAAGGAAACGTACGGAATCCGATCCTTGGCCTGGAGGATGGTGAGCCCCTCTTGATAGAAGCGCTGATAGCGGGGATCCGATTGGAGCGCGCCGAGCGTCTTGTCGTTCTCGGCGCGAGCCCAAGCCAATGCGCGCGGCCCTTCGATCTCCTCGAGCCAAAGGAAAGGATCGTCCGCCTGCATCGCAGCCGGCAGCTTCTGGGGCAGTGCCGCGGACATCAAACAGGTCATGGAGAGCGACGCGGCGAGGAGGAGCGACTTTTTCATGGGAGTTGTCCTGGACTGCGTCGGCGGGCCGGGCTCGCCGCGTCTTGCGAGGTAGGCGGAAGCAGACGGAATATGTGCATTCGGTCTCGAAGAGTGGGGAACCGCGCGGTGCCCCGAACGAAGCAAGCAGCGTGCCGCTTGAAAATTGGAGGTTCTCCAGTCGCTTTCTACTTTGTGTCAGCGTTAACTTGGGGACGTTGGTCTCAAAGCTGACAATCGCGCTATGAGCAACGACCGTACGTTGCGCAGCAGAAAGCCGCCTTTTGCGCTAAGCATGAGAAGGCGACCCTTGTTGGTCTGGGCGGAATTTCGATCTGTCGAGTCTCATGCGAGGCGTTGGAAGGCAATGGGCTTTGGCAAGGCCGTGCTTCCATGGAATTGGAGTGCCCATGTCCGGTCTGTCGCGCCGACCCAAGCAGCTTGACGAGGAATTGCTCGCCCTCGGCGAGGAAACGATGCTGCTCGAAGATCCTGACGGCTTTATCGCCGGTTTGCTGGCCTGCCCGGAGCAGATCACGCCCAGCGATTGGCTTCCAGTCGTGTGGCATGAGGACAGCACGGACCAGCCGGTCTTCGAGAATCTCGACCATACTGTTCGCCGTCAGCGCATGTGAGACAAATTGAAGGATTTTGCGGAGGGAGGATTTCTGGTTCATCGTAGCCAACAGGAGCGCAGATGGAGCAGAAATCCGGACTGGGCAAAGCGCCGGCAGAACAAGTGCTAAAGGACATTCGGCGCCAGACGCGCCGGCAGTATTCGACGGAAGAGAAGATCCGTATCCGTGCTGGAAGGACTGCGGGGCGAGGAGAATATCTCCGAGCTCTGCCGGCGCGAGGGCATTGCCGCCTCGATGTATTACGGCTGGTCCAAGGAGTTCCTCGAGGCCAGCAAGCGCCTCCTGGCGGGCGATACGGCGCGAGCTGCGACCTCCGGCGAGGTGAAGGATCTCCGCCGGGAGGCCGCCGCCCTGAAGGAGGCCGTAGCCGATCTGACCCTGGAAAACCGTCTGCTCAAAAAACGTATGGCCCCGCCCCGTCTGCAAGGGGTCTGATTCGGTTAAAGGAGATCGTGGTCGACTGGGCTGCCCTGGTCACCAATATCAAGCCGAAAAGCGAACATCCGACTTTTCGCGTGCGCCTGGCGCTCGGCTTTACCACCTCATTAAGCTGCAATGCGACATCATAATGCATTCACGCATCTGTCACGGACTCGGCTTATGGCTTCAACATCGTCAAATGACCGAGGATTGATCATGAGCCCTTTGTCAGACATGCTGCGAAACCTGCGGTGGGATGACTACCGTTACTATCACCGGAGCAGAATTAATCAGATGCTGCATTTGATCAGCGCTTTCATCTTCCTCGGTTGCTATGCGCTCTTGTTCAAGGACCCGGCAATGGCCGGCCTCGTTGGCTGGCTTGCGATGCTGACGCGGCAGACCGGACATTTCTTCTTCGAGCCGAGCGGCTACGATAACGTGAACAAAGTCAGCAACGAGTACAAGGAGACGGTCAAGGTCGGCTACAACCAGACGCGCAAGATTGTGCTCTTGATAATCTGGGGCCTGGCGCCGTTCGCACTCTACGTCTTCCCGCTGTTTGGCATGTTCGATCCGCCTGTCGGGCGGCTTGACTTCATCCGGCAAGTCGGCACGGTATGGCTCGTTATAGGCATTGGCGGCGGCCTCTTTCGGATGATCCAGCTCTTCGTCACCCGTGACGGCCAGACCGGGCTGGTATGGGTCTTCAAAGTCCTGACGGATCCCCTCCACAACGTCGCGCTGTACTACAAATCGCCGCTCGCGCTGTTGCGCGGCGAGCTGATCGACACATCGATCGCGGACGCCGGCTGGGGCGGTGACGAGGCCGAAACGGCTCAGCGTCTCGCCTGAGCGACGCACGTTGAGCGTGTGCTCACCAGGTGCCCGCTTGACAAGCGTATCCTTCGGCTGGAATGGTCCGCGCGCCTAATCTTCACTAAGGACCCCAAGGCGGTGAGCTTGCGTGGTCGCATCCGCAACGACGATGGGCGCCATGTCCGACGCCGCTGAATAGCTGGATCAGAAGGTTTTCGAGAAGGCCGCGCCGGCAAAGTGCGGCCTTCTTGCGTTGCTGGCATTTTCTCGCGGAAGCCAACGAGTTGGGGGATGTCCCGCTCGATGTTGAAGCTGGCAGAGCCGGAGTTCCCGATAATACCACGGAGGGCGGTCTCCGTGCGAGCTATAAAGAGAAGCTGATCGACTCCGCTTACCAATTACAGCGTCATGCGGGCGTGGGCCTGATTCGGCATACAAGAGAACGATGGGGCGAAGGCACGGTCTGCGATAGCGGCAGGCCGACCACGTTTAGCCCGTCTTATTCGTCAGAGTGCGCCTGAGAGGCTGGCGAGCGTGGTGTAAAGCGCTGATGCGGCGTAGGATTCGGTTGCAAAGCCAACCCCATCACCTCAACCGCGAACGCCAGGCCCGCCATGACCGATGATACGATTCTGCCCTTCTCGTTTCCAGCCGTTCACGCCAAGAAAGTCACAGCTGCCTTCGATGGCGGTCGGCTGACCTCGAACGGGGGCGTGATGCTTCTGGCGATGGCCGAGCGGCGTCTCGGCTTGGCCGACAATTTGGCCCGGGTGTTCCCGGATCGGCGCGATCCGACGCGGGTCGTGCACAGCCTTGTCGATATGTTCCGCGCGCGCATGTTCGCGATCTGCTGCGGCTACGAGGACGCCGACGACCTCGATCATCTGCGGTCCGATCCCGCATTCAAGCTGGCCTGCGGACGGCTGCCGGACACGGGTCGCGATCTGTGTTCCCAACCGACGCTGTCGCGGCTGGAGAATGCTCCGCGCCTGCGCGACGTGATCCGACTGACCTACACTTTGGTCGACGCATGGATGGATAGCTACCCGCGCGAGCCGGCATCCGTCACGCTCGACATCGATGATACCTGCGATGTCGTCCACGGCCATCAGCAGCTCTCGCTGTTCAACGCTCATTATGACGAACGCTGCTTCCTGCCGATCCACGTCTACGACACGGAGAAGAGCCGGCCCGTGGCGGTCGTGTTGCGGCCCGGCAAGACGCCGGGCGGCGTCGAGGTGCGTGCCCATCTGCGCCGCCTGATACGGCATATCCGGACGCGGTGGCACAACACGCGAATTACGTTCCGTGGCGACGGGCACTATGCCCGGCCGGAGGCAATGGCGTGGTGCGAGACCAACGGCATCGACTACATCTTCGGTCTGTCCGGCACCAAGCCGCTCGCCAGAAAACTCGACGAGGCCGCCGACGACATCCGCACGCGACGCGCCATCGAGAACCTGCCGGTTCTGCGTGGCTATACCGAGACGCGCCACAAGGCCAAGTCCTGGGATCGCGAACGGCGTACCGTCGCCCGTATTGAGGCGACGATGCTCGGCCTCGACATCCGTTTCGTCGTCACCAGCCTCGATGTCGGCTCGGCCGAGTGGATCTACGACAGCCTGTATTGCGCGCGCGGCCAAGCCGAGAATCTGATCAAGCTGCATAAGACACAGCTCGCCTCCGATCGCACCAGCTGCCGTTCGGCGCTCGCCAATCAAGTCCGCCTCGTTCTCCACACCGCCGCTTATTGGCTGATGCTGACCGTGCGCGACGCGATTCCCAAAGCCCGGGAATTGGCCACAGCCGAGTTCGCGACGCTGCGTCTTCGTCTCTTGAAACTCGCTGCCCGTGTCGTCGAGACCACGAGCCGCATTCGCCTTGCGTTTGCCGCGGCATGTCCCGAAGCCGACCTGATCCGCGGCTTGCCAGGCGCGCTGCTGCCGCTCGGTCCTTGACCGGCGGGGCGTCCGCCCCCCGTTCGCCCAACCCATCCCTCAAGCGCGTTGCAAAGTACGGGTCGTCAGGCGGTGAAAAGCCGAAGGCAATCCCGCGCGCCTCGTCAGAGCAGATGTGCGGCCACATCAATCGGACTAAAAAAAGCACTCTCACGAATAGGACGGGTTAGCGAACGAACAGGCTGGGCGGTGCGAATGCCGCTCAGCTACGGGACCGCGGCCTCGTCAGCTTCTCGAAAGCAGGTGAGACCCGCAATGGACTGCAGGGCGGGGTAGCGCGTGCACAAGGCCGAAAAGCCTCGAAAAGACCAATGATGTTGATTAGGGTATTTGGTGTGATTGATCGCCACTTTCGGAAACTCCTTCCGCTCCGCCCAGTATGTTCGCGGTTCGCGATCGGCGAATAACTGGAACCCGACGCCGGCCAAGCGTCAGCCGTTAGATCAGGGCGAAGCCCTCGCGACCCACAAACACTGCGAGCTACTTGATCAGCTGGGGCAATTCCCGGCACAGACCGATTACGGGCGGTCTTCAAAGACCCACTTGCCCCGTCTCGCCGACCACGCACACTGCGGCTTCCGACCCAACATAGTGCTTCATGGCAGTTGATGCGAATCGGTTGTTTGGGGGAGCTCCATTGGTGCCCGAGCCCACGACCGCAATTACGCCATTGTCTGCAATACCAGAATTGGACGCCAATTGACGTCTCAGGAGCTTGGCGGCGCGACGCCGCTGAACCGGTCGAGCCGAAACGCGTTCGGCGCTATCAGCTTCGCATCGAGTGCCAGATCCGCGAGCATCGTACCGATCGCGCTGGCGAACTTCGCACCGTGACCGGAGCAAGGCGACGCAACGACGATGCGGGGGTCGGCCGGAAGTCGATCGATGATGAATTCGTTGCCCTCGTCCGGTTGCAGGTCTGCTCGGAGCGTGTTCGTGTAGAGGCAGATGTCGCGCTCGACGATTGGCCCCGCCGCTCCGGGAACCAATTCGGCGAGTGTCAATCCGACAGTCTCCAGTTCTGCGTCGGTTGGCGGCGGGTGCCAGGCGTCTGCCCCCACGACTGGCCCTTGGTCGTGCTGTGCAGCCTTCACGCCTCGTCCCTCGAAATCGGGAAAGCCGTAGACCACTCCTTTCTCCCCTTCGACAATAAACGCCGGAAACTCGCCGTAACGCACCAATTCGGGTTTGGCCGGCTTGAACCAACCGACCGTTTGTCGGGTGATCTTTAAGTGTCGTGCGAGTCCCGGGATTAGCCCGGCAATCCACGGTCCTGCAGCAATGATGGCCCTCTCGGCCAAGATTACCTCTCGGGGCATTGAAATACGGATGCCGGCGGCCACCGGCCGTATTCGGGCCGGAGCCAGAATGATGCGGTGTTCGGCGCCTTCGCGAAACGCGCGGATCGCCGCTTCGGCCAACAGGATCCCGCCGCTTTCCTGGACGACCACATCCCAATTATCCGGAAGCCGGAACGCGGGAAATGCGGCGTTTGCTTCCGCTCCCGTGACCGGACCGGGGACGGCGTCCTTGAGCGCGGCGGCGCGGGAGTCGGCCACCATCTTCGATCCGGGAGGTCCTGCTTCGAGTACGTGGGTCGGCATGAGGATTGTTCGTCCGCTGGCGGCCTCCAACATCCGCCATCCCTTGAGGGCAGCATCGCTAAGCTCCGTGTAAGCCGCGCTCTCGAAATTGAAGCGTCGGTACACTCGGCATGAGCCATGCGACGAGCCGCGAGCCTCGCCCAAGACAAGAGGGTCGAATCCGAGCACGTCGGCCCCACGACGCACCAGCGCATGGAACGCAGAACTCCCTATCAGGCCGAGGCCGACGACGGCGATTTCGCAAGCACGCATCCCTCACTCCCTCTTTCGCTGTCTAGCACGCGCGATTGATCTGCCGCGCCACCGCACTTTTGCGGGCCCCGCCCTTGGTGGACACACTGCAGCCGCAGCAGGAGCACAAGAATCCCTGAAGGGTGCAGTCGCGCAGTATTCGCAATTCGCCTTGTCAGCCTTTTCAGTCTTATGGGCTTGCCGCCCTGCCGCAGCGGTCGAAAGGGAGCGCCGCGCCATCGACCAGGGACCTTACCATAGGGCTGAGAGCGAGCGGCGCTCGACCCGCCTGCGCGGAACGGCGAAATGCCGCCTCGCTCCCGCGATCGCAGGCGTCTATCGCTTGTTGATGAGGATGTTCGACATCCAGCTCGACAATGGTCGGCCGCGAGTGGGTGGAGCGCACCACGCTGAGATAATATTGCACCAGCGCAACCCGGAGATCGCAGCCATCGAGCAGACTTGCGAACTGCTGACGGTTGTTGATCAGCCTTTTGGCGCGTACCACCCCGGCACCGACGACCAGTGCTCCGTACGGCAAGCGGCTGCCACGGAATGCGATGCCGAGCTCTTTCGACAGCTCTCTGGGAGAATTCTGCAGCCTGCACTGGGCTACGAAGACGCGATGCTCGGTAAGATCGCCCCTCGCCACCACAATATCGAGCCAAACGTTCTCCGCTATGCCGACCGATGAGAGGATTTGCAACAGCTTCTTGCACACGGCACGCAACAGCTTCACGATGAACGACGCGAGCAGCCTCATGACAAATGTTTGGCCGAGCCATGGGGCCGCCGCCGATAAGAAAGAGGCTGCCGCCGAGATGGCGACCAGCGCTTTAGTGGTGATCTGCAGCTCCCGGCCGTGGATCGTTGTCCGCGCGGATGACGTGCACCGCCGCCATCGCAGTGCCATAGAGCGCCAACAGTGCTTCCGCGAAGACCACGCTGGCGAATAACGGCACGAGCAGCAGAAAGCTCGCGAGCACGTGGGCTGCGAAGAGCGCTGCGGTGGAGAACGGTGCGGCGACCGGAAGCAGCAGCCGGCAGTCGCGCACGATCGTAAGATAGATATCGTAGCCGAGCGCTCTCTCGATTCGAGAAAGCGCAGCAATGACGCAGCGCCACGACCATCGAAATTAACACCTCGTGAACTCGAGACAGCATTCTCCACATCGTCCTCTCGTCACGGTGTGATGGTGGTGTGAACAAAGCAAGCGACGTGCCGGACTGAAAGGCGCGATTTCTGCAAGCACTACAGTCCTCTGTTGGGCATCGCGTCGCTTGTTGATGTCAGGTCAAAGCTGACAACATTTGTGAGAGCTCGAACATCGCCACTTCCTCATTTCGAGCACCACCCGCAGCCAGAAAGGGCCGCCAGGGTTACCGCGGCCCTCTTCAGGCAAAGTTCTGAGTTAGATCGCGGTTTAGACCTCGAACCAAGTGGAGGAAGGAATGGCACGGCCGACTCTGTATACAATTCGTTCTCCGCTTGAGAGCCGCCTGCAATTGAGCCGCAGGCGCGCGAACTCATGCGGTAAGCGGTTGGAGAATGATCCGGGTATCAAAGCGAACGGCGCCCACCTCAAAGAGAGGAAGAGCAAATGAAAACGCATAGCAGTATCGGGGAGCTGCAGCGAGACGGCTTCGAGCTTGAAAGGCATTGCGCCTGATTGTGGCAAACGCGATGGCTATGGTTCATTCGACGGGGTGACGAGTTCATCAAGAACATTCATTCGGGCACTTCGAGACCACCGCCTACAAGTTGCCGCTGGCGCTCTGTCCGGCGGCTGGCATGAGCTGCCCGAGCCGGCCAAGAGGCTTCGCTGAAAGTGCAATACCACATGGCTGCCGGGACCGAGGCCAATCTAGAAAAGTCACCCTCTTTACCTGGGCCGCGAGCAAGCGGCATGATCTCGGGGAACTCTCGCAAGTCCTTGAAGAATGGTATCGTACCTTTCCCCCGGCCGACTTGGCCCGGTACTCGTTCTCGCGAGAAGCTTCGGCTCAAGCTTCCTTTTAGGGCGGTCGCTTGAAAGCAGGGACTGCGTCTTCCGGATCAGCCGCTTCGAGGTCGGCGGCTGAGGCGTGGTCCAAGCCCTGGTCGACCTTGTGGCGTAGATGCTGTCGTCGCCATTGTGCCAACCGAGATAAATCCATCCCGTTTGCCTTGATCGAGAGCGAGGCCCAGCGATCGTCAACGCCTCCTGCTGCGAAAAGCAGGCCATCGTGATTCGCCGCGATGAGGGTCATGCCTTCCGGGCGTCTGCATCTCGCGCCGTCGATCTCGCCCTATAATTGTTACGCGACTTCGACTGCGCCGCAGATTTGCGGAAGCACCGGTTCGATCGGGCAAATGCATGCGCGTTATGCGCCGTGTATCGATCATTGGTGGAACTGTCCAGGCAATCGGACTTGAGGCGCACTAACGGGGTTGAGTGAACGCTAGTGAGGCTCGCGACAATTAACTACAGTCGCCTTTGATCGTGGAGCATGCCCGTGATCCCGTTGACGAGCTCGTCGATTTGATCCTTGTTGACGATCAGAGGTGGGCAAATCGACAATGCATCGTCTACATTCCGCACGATGATCCCTCGCTCGTGCAGCAACCGGCTCGCGATGCTGCCAACGTCGCCCGGAGTAGTAGCGGCGACTTTCCGTTTCTTGTCCAGCACCAGCTCGATTGCCGCAATAAGGCCAACGCCGCGGACCTCCCCAACGAGTGGATGGTCAACGAGCGTGCGCAGCCCCTGCATGTAGGGCCCGATGCGGCCAACGTTCGCAATCAGACCCCGCTCCTCGATGAGTTTGAGGTTTTCGAGCGCAACGGCGGCTCCGACCGGGTGACCCCGCCCGTGAAGCCATGAGCCAGCAGTCCAACCTTATTGCTCTCGTCCGCGATTGGTTCGAACATGTAGTCATTCATTATGATCGCCTGGGCAACATGGTCGGCGTCACATCATCGGTTCAGAATTGGATAGGGACCGGAGCATCATGTGGGGAAGCGCCGGTCCGTTCCCGGCTTCTCTGGGCCTTGCGATAGTCGTGGTTGACGATCTCTTTAATGGGATTCGCTTGTGCCTATGCCTGACCACAGGCTTAACTGGCGGCGACGCACTGTCTGGAAGTGATCACAGAGAGGGGACGATGTCCAAGCACGACAAAGCGTCGGATTTCCGGGAGGCGTTGGTCGCCGACGGGAGCTTCCATCAAACTGCCGGCGGCGTTTAGGCCGTAGAGAGTCGGTGGTCGTAGCGCCGTGGACCGCGGTTACGTATTCGAGCCCACCACGTTCAGGCCGCCCGCTCCGCTGAGGGCAGCGTGTCATGTGTGTTCAGCACGTTATCCCAGCTGCTGCCGCGCGTCGTCACGGACTGGTTGGGCTCCGAGCCAACACGCGTGATGAGCAACACTGCAAGCAACAGCCCGCTCTGATTGACCAGTTTCTTGTGGGCCATCCGTGATCTCCTTGATCTGGTCGGTGTCCCGGCTTTGCGCGGAGATGCGCGACCGAGTTTCCTCCAGAATACCTTAACTCGTTGAGTTCGTCGCCTGCCAACGCTTGTAGGCTCCCCCCCAACCGGCACCGTCAAGTTAACGAATTGGAGCGACCGATGGGGTAGACAACCGGCATGCCGACCGCCCGGGACCCTCTTTATCTCCGCCATCACTTCCCACCGGAAGTGATCAGCTGTGCCGTTTTGTTGTATTTCCGGTTTCCCTTAAGCTTGCGCATGGTCGAGGAAATCCTGGCGGCGCGTGGCATTGGCGTGACCTATGCCACCGTGCGCCAGTGGGGCGGAAATTCGGCAAGCCGTTCTCCGATCGGATCCGCCAGCGCGCACCCGCTCGCGGTGACAAATGGCATCTGGACGAAGTCGTTATCTCGATCGCGGGCGCACAACATTGGCTCTGGCGCGCTGTCGGTCAGAATGGCTTCGTTCTCGACGTCTTGATCCAGCGCCGAAGAGACTCGCGCGCTGCGCAGCGGCTCATGAAGAAGCTCTTGAAATCTGCCGGCACGCCGCCGCGCGTGATGATCACGGATAAGCTCCGTTCGTACGGCGATTGAAGCCCTGGCGCGCGAGGGCGCGAAAATCGCCGAGCGCGTTGCCGATGCCTGCCAAGGCGAAATTCTCATCACGATGCTCGCCGACGACGCGACCGTTGAGGGCGTCGAGTTCGGAGACCGCGGCGCGCTTTCCGCGCTTCGCCGCGATGCCATCCACATTTCCATGAGCACGATCAGCGTGGGGCTGTCCGATCACCTGACGGAGGCGCATGGCAAAGCCGGCCAGGGTTACGTCGCTGCGCCTGTGTTCGGGCGGCCCGCGGCGGCAGCCAAGCTTTTCATCATCGCGACCGGCGCTGACGCGATGCTCAAGCGTTGCCATCAGCTGTTTGATGCGATGGGTCAGGAGACTTTTGTCATCAGCAACCGCCCCTCCGAGGTAATCTGGTAAAACTCTCCGGCAATTTCCTGATCGCGTCGGTGCTCGAGTCGCTGGGCGAGGCATTCGCGCTGGTGCGTAAATCCGGTATCGCCCCGCATCGTTATCTCAATATTCTGACTAGCACGCTGTTTTCAGCGCCGGTCTATCGGACTTACGGACCAATCATCGCCGACGAGAAACAACCCGCTGATGGCTTCAAGATGTCGCTCGGGTCGAAGGACATGCGGCTGGCGCTCGCCGCAGCCGACGCGCTGGCGGTCCCGATGCCGGTCGCGAGCCTGGTGCGGGATCATTTCATCGAGGGCGTCGCGCAAGGCGACGGCGACGCCAACTGGTCCGGCCTGGCACGGCTCGCCGCGCGAAGGGCGGGGTTGTAAGGCCTGATGACGTTGACGGTGGAAGGCGACGCTTCAGGGGAAGGTACGCACAGAGACGTTTACTTAGTTGGCCGTTCGCGCCATCTGGGTGCACGCTTCAAGACGAAACGCATAGTCAGTCGAGATGCTCGCAGAGGTCAATCGACTACATCCAGAGTCGTTCGCTAGGCGCGGAATTGATGCGAACCTTGACGGCATCAAAAAGATAGGCCGCCTGCGTTGCCACAAGCAGCCCAAGTCTAGGGAGGAAACGCCCAAGGAGGGCGGCGATAGCGGGGCGCTACCGCACACCCTAGCTAAGATGATCGCGATCAGCGGCTCAATCGAACGTAGGTAAAGGTCCGGCATCCAAAGGGGCCACGGAAACTATACTAAGGTTTATGGCGCTCGCCCTCAAAGCCGATCACTTCCGCACCAGGCCCTGCTTTTCATCGCGCGTCGGCGACGCGGGGGCCCGCCGTACCTTATATGCGGATCGACCACTCCTCCTCCGCGCGGTCCCCCTTCTGCGCTGCCTCCTTTGGCAGCCTTACGGGCAGTCTCGGCGCGCATCTTCGCGCCCATGATCCTGCGCCCAAATTACCTCCCGCGATTTGGTGGTCATGGGGCGCGGGCATTGGCAATGCCACTAGAATTTGAGGATTGCCTCGCCTGACAGACCCCATAGATCGGTTATGATCATCTCAAGATGTGCAACATGGATTCGATCACAAACCAAAAAGTCATCCGCGCACTATTCCGCGTCATCAACCGCTATGTCGGCAACCGCTGATGCGCGCGCGTGACGTGCAGACAACACCCAAGCAGAAATACCCTCCCCTAAGTCCGCTAGATCACTCGAAGCGGACATCAGCTTTGAAGCAGCAATCCTTGCACTTCTTTCCGGAGGCGCATGGGCATGGCTCGCTCCATTTCGGCTTCCACTTCTTCCGTATCGGCATTTTGCTGCTCTCGCTCGTCTCTCTTATGGCAGCTAAGCCGCTGTTGGAGCATCGGAGCCTTGACCATCATCGAGCAGCCGGAGAACCCGTTGCGAGGCGGTCACCCCGCCGACCACCCGCGTCATGGCTTCGGGCTCGTGGGCGTCGCCACTGACGCGAAGGCCCCCGAACAGCTGAAACGCCCAGACCGACATCTCCGGGAAATCCATGCCTTGCGCCCCTTGTAGACGAAGGTACCGCCGCCGATGTCGCCCTTTGCCCGGACGAGGGCATTCTGCGCCAGGAGCTTCCGGTGGATCTCCTCCCCGGGCCGGTTTAGCAGCTCGCCCAGACCCCGTGCTCCTGCCGATCGAGCACAATCCCGAAATGATGGAAGAGCAGCCCCTGGGTGGTGAACTTGAACAGCTCGCCGACCCGGTCACCGTCAAACGGGAGCGTCATCGCCGGCACAACGATGCCGTTCTGAAGCGTCAGCTCTTGCCGGTAACCGGCCGACAGGCGCCGCTTCAGCTTTGCGTTCTTCTCCCACCGTCGTGCGACCATGTGGGACAGCACCATCGGCGCATCTTGATGGTTGCTGGCGAACGGCAAATCTTGAATTTGATGATCTGCCATTTGCAGCTCGAATGGAAATATTAGACCGCATCCTCGAACTGGATGACGACCGCAAAAACCAGCTGCAGTATCGGGGAGCCAAAGCCGTTCAATACTTCATGATTGCTGACACGCAAACCGCCGAGCAACAGTTGGGCGAAATCATTGGCTTTGTGCGGCAGACCGAAGCGGATGAGCGGCTGGATGGGTACGAGAAGCACCTTTATGGCGGGCTCCTTCAACTTCTCGGCAGCATGAAACGGGACAAGTCGATGCTGAAGGAGTCGGCATTGCAATTTCACGCGCTGCTGCTTGAGGATCGCTGGCCACAAAGCGGCAGGGCCGCCATTCAACGCGAGTTAGGCGATAGCTACCGATATGCTGACGAGTGGAATCAGGCAGAAATGGCTTATCGTCAGGCAATTGCGCTTGGCGGGTCTGACCTCGATAAGGTCCACGTCGCAGGATGTTTGCTCTATAGCAAGCAAATCGATGCTGCCGCCACCGAGATCGATCCGTAAAGCGAGAGAACCTGCCGGGACATGAGTTCGAGGATTTCGTGTTCGCTTATGCTGCGATCGCGATTTGGTCGGCCAAAGCCGATCGCCTGACCGAGGCGAAAACGCATCTTCAAGCTCTTGCTCCGGCCGAGCCAATCTTCAATGATCGCCGCTTGAACCTGCTGCTCCGGGTGACGGAAACTCTTGCCAGCAGCACGGCATCCGCTGCGGCGAAGGCAGACAGCACGCCCAAAGGCGGGCTGGCAACGGTTGCCGGCTTCTTCGAGCTAAAGCCGAACATCGCCGGCATCGGGTTTAACTTCAACGCGATGATCGACTATTTCGCTCGAAAGAAAACCAAGGGTGAACCTGATAGGTCCGATTGAGGCCGGCCAATAGCGAAGCCGCGATTCCCCGGCCATCGCCAACCCACGTGTTCTGCGAGACGACTCAGGCTGTCGATCGCCAACTTGTAATATTCGGCAGATTTGTTCGCGAATCCCGCTTTCAGGATTGCGGCATTTGCCTCGGGCGTGTTCCATCCTTTGAGTATCTGCCGCCTGGTTTGTCCGTCCCAGCCGGCACGCCCGATTGGGCTCCAGGCGAAATCGCGTCCGCCAGTTTTGCTCAAGGTGTTCTGCAAATCCTCCAGCGAATTCGACAGGGTCAAATATGCCAGTGCCGCCAGCAGTTCGAACTCTTCAAACAACCTAGTGAACTCACCATTCAAGAAAATGAAATCGCGCACCAGGCGGGCAGCACATCGTGAAGGTGATCGCTGAGGGGCGTCTTCCGCTTCTCAAGGCCCTCCAGGGTCTTCCGAGCGTCGTTGCTGCCTCCGTCCCAAGAGCCGAGCAGCAAACGCTTTACAAGGGGCTGTGGTTCGCGCTCGTGAGGCACAGTTGTCGCGAACAGCTTGAACATACGCCTGTGGAAGCCAAGTCTTGAAGCGGTCTTGTATGACTTGAATGGCGAGATATGTGACATCAATTCCGATCCTCCTACGTCCCATCTTCCCCGCCGCATGAATTGCGGTGCCGCATCCGCAAAATGAATCTAGGATATCCACCTCGCAAGGCAGGGCAATGTGGAGTCTTCAGTGAAGGGATATGTTTTTAAGGCCGGTGCTCAATCGGCAATTACCAAAGAGCAGAGTGGTAGCAATCTCCCCGCTCCAAAAGTCGGCTCATGGGCGTTTGCAAAGGAAATTAGGGACGTGACTGCACCGGGCCTTATTGGCTTTGACCTGATGCATTTGCAAAGCAGGGATATCAACTTTGGCCCAATACCGGTGGCATTGCTTCGAGCCACGATCCTGACCAGCAAAGATATTAAAGGCGGCCAAGACGGCGGGGGTTAACCGGCTGAGACGGCGGCTCCGATAAGGAACCGCCGTCAAGACGTATTCTAAAGGTGGCTAGAACAGCATGCCGGCGCCGAGCACAGACGCTCAAGGGCCTTCGGCCCGCCGGTCATGAGCCTGTGGCACACACGGTGCAGTACGTTTAAGGCTGGGGATTTCAGCGTCCCAGTTCGGGAAGAAAACGTCGCCGGGCATGTATTTTTGAGACCGGCGGCGTATTTTTTTGGGACGGTCAGAACAGTATGCCGCTGCCGATCGTCGCCAGCTTGCGGCTCAGCAGGATCGCGTTCCGCGCCAGCCTGAGCCGATATCGCATCACCAGCAAGCCGATCAGGCGCATTTCGTTACCCCCGCCTTCGCCGGCTGGGGCCGAACGATGTTGCTGTCACGCTCGAGCAGCGCGACCCTCGCCTCTTCGCGGATCTTGATCGCTCTGGCGTGGTCGATGATTGCCATGCGACCCGGTGCATCTGATGAACCGAGGTGTCAGCATCGGGTTGTGCCAATGCAAACGGGCTGTGGTGGCAATCGAGGCTTCCAAGGTCGGGCTCGTCGTCTTCGAAGCAGTCCTCGCGATCGCAATCGTCCCGCTCCGCTCGATTTCGGCCGATGCCTCTTTCCTGAGTCTGCGGAGGCGCTGGAGAGTCGTTTCCCGCTCCCGCTTGGATAGCGAGGCCGGATAAAATCGCACCAGCGGAGTCCGCTGGCTGTTCTATGAGGGTTTGCATGTGGTTAGTCTTTCGGTTTGGCTTCCTACAACGGCGCCCAGTGTCAGACTGGCAGCCGGGGGTAGGAACCTGCCGAAAGACAGGTCGCAACGCTTTTAAGGGTTTCCCCTCTGGACATGGCGCAGCGCCCCCGGCATAAAGCCAGAACGGCGCGCCCGCCAAGGCGCTCCAGTAGCGCCTAGCGAGCCCGCCAAGGCTCACCGCGCTTTCGGCAGCAATCGACGCCGATCGATCGCCAGCCTGTTTCGGTCCGGGTTCCTACACCCGCGGACAGCCTGCACCTAAAAATCCATCCCCTTTCGGGGAATTGCGTTCGCTCGCCCGTTCGGGTTGTATCGTCGTCATGACAGAACACCCGGGCGTTTCAGAAAAACCAGACTTGGGAACGAGCGGCGCCGATGTCACGACCGCCGTAGCGCGATCGGTGCTGTCAATCGTACCCGTCGTCGGACAGGCCCTCCAGGAAGTGGTGACAGCGCTCGTCCCCAACCAAAGAGCCGAACGCTTCGAAAAATACCTTCTCCTGCTATCCGACGAGCTCAACAGGCTGGCGGTTGCTTCATAGTCCCCTCCGATTCGCGAGCTTGCGGGAAGGCTTGAAGATAGCTGACTTTTTGAGCCGCAGGCGCTGACCGCAATTACGTCATCGTATGCACGATTGACACGTCTTAATTGCGTGGGCCACTTCTTGCAATTGCGAAGGCATCTCGTCCAGCAATGCGCCTGCAGTGCAGACAATCAACGCGCCGGGCTGATCATCCCCTTCGCCTATGTCAAGGACAAACCGCAGTCGGTCAGCTCGACCACGACGTCGGTTGTAGAAATGACGCCTTTGCGATGAGTGATTGCCAGCACGGTCACATCTTCCGCCAGGCTGCGAATATGGTCCAAAATGTCCCGCTCGGTTCGTTCGTCAAGCGCGGAGCTGGCCTCGTCGAGAAGAAGGATCGCCGGTTCGCCATAGAGCGCGCGGGCAATAGCAATACGCTGGCGCTCCCCGCCTGAAAGATTCAAACCGCGTTCTCCAACGGTTGTTTCAAATCCTTCCGGCAGAGCCTCGATAATGGGGAGAATTGCGGCTTTTTCCGACGCACCGCGAAGGCGCACCTCGTCGCGGCGCCGTCCTAGCAGAATGTTGTCGGCTACCGACTCATTGAGCAACATCACGTCCTGCGGCACAACAGCAACTGCGGCATACCAATCCGTGTGATCGATGGTCGCTATATCGGTTCCATCGACCAGAATACGGCCGCAGTCTGGCTCAATCGATTTCAGGACGAGCTTGAATATTGTCGACTTCCCCGATCCGGATTCGCCGACAAGGAAGGTAATGGCGCCGCGCCTAGCCATAAACGAGACATTCGTAACGCCACGACCGTTGTCGTAGGCATAACGAATGCCCTCGAAGGATAGCTGGCCAGCGGAGGGCGTGAAATCATGAGCATGAGATGTTCGCCGCTCTTCTGGTGCGACCCACAGTCTGGCGAGAGGAATGAGGTCGGCTCGCGACCGCGCCGCGTCAGAGATCGCGCGCGCGACCATCTCGAAGGGCATATTGAGTTGGAGTAGAAGCGTGTTGAATAGCACAATATCGCCGATCGTGACCGCGCCGGCCCGGTATTCAGGCATTAGAAGGAGAAGTGTGACGGCAAATTGTAGCGCGATGGCTAAGCCGAGCACGGCTATGTAGGCCAATCGTTGAAACACGTAGGCTCGCCAGTTATCGCGCACCTCCCGCGCCTTCATCGTAAAGCGCTGGCTCATCCAGGAATGACTGCCGAAATGGCGCAACGTGTCCATGGAGTTCATGACGTTGCCGACGAAACGCGCATTCTCCTGTCCGGCTTCGATGGCCCGGTCCAGAAACACGCGCGCCCGACGCGTGGAACTCCACCCCAATGTAATCGCGACCGCCCCATAAGCGACGACGATTGCAGCGATTTGGATATTGACGAGCACACCGAGAGTAGCGAGCGTAAGCAGAAGCTGCGCTGCAGCCGGGATGAATATCATAGCTCCAAGCTGGACCAACGTCGTCAACCCGCTGCACCCGCGCGCGGCCGCACTCTGTATCTCCACGGGATTGTGCTCTAGAAAAAAGGCCGAGGTTTTTCTCAGGATGCGATCGAAAAAGCGAGTTGCAGCGATGAAGCCCAGGTTCTCGGCTGTCATGAAGGAAAGATACTGCAGCATGCGCTGCAATGCGGAGGCTATGCCGAGCAGGACCGCATAGCCGGCGAATCCCCAGGCAAGCGCCGACATGCCTTCCTCCCGCGGGAGACGATCAATGAGACTCGAAAATACATAGGGGGCTGCGACGCTGCTCGCGCTGGAGATCAGCACCACTGTGGCAACGATGAGAAGCAAGCGCCGATCGGATCGCCAGTACGCATGCAGAATTTCGGAAACCGGCGACAATGCGCTGTCGTTGACCTGATCTGCGGTGGATCCAGGGAATGGGGCTTTGCTTACACTGAGAGAGCCGACATGGCCTTGCGATCTGGATTCCATACGATCTCACGTAAAGATGCGGCTCTGCGGAATTTGCTGCCGTTTACCGTTACTAGACTCCAACCCAGTTTTGTCCAGCACCGTCATCCAACCCGCCAAATCTTGGTAGGTTGTCGCCCGGCTTCTCACATGAGAGACGTTATAGTGTGGCTCGACACGCTGCCGCGCCACACGACGAGAAGCTCGATCACGCTATCAAGAAGCTCGATCTATCAATAGGAACAGACATGAAGAGCGCAACTGCAGACACGTCTAAGCGGCCATCGCGGCCCGATACAACTGACCTCCCCTTACCGGTGCTGCCACCTCCCACTATTCAGGGAGAGAAGGGCCCCTTCCCTAACGACAGCAGTAACTTCGGCTACCTTTAAGATCATTCTTAACTCCGTTACCGTCTCTCCCACGAGAGGCGGTAACGTTTAAGGAACAAATGCTCAAGGCCACTCTGAAAATAGCCGACTTGGAAAACTACGACCCTGTTGCCAAAGGCAGTTCGATACAGTTTGGTGAAAGCTGCATCCGGCCGTTCCAACATAAGAGTCTTGAGAGTTCGTTAGTGAAGAACACTGAGCAATGGTTCTTCGTCATACGTGAGCGTCAAGTAGCGGCGGACGGGGCTGGCGTTCATTCGGTCGTAATAGCCCATGCGTCTACGGATCAGTTTCGTCAGCACTACCAGAAATGCATGTACTGGCCGCTCGATTTTATCGTGATCGAGGCCGCTCGCCGGGGTCCTCGGTTGCGTGTACGAGCAGGCCATATAGGTAGCCTCCCAATTTACTTCCACGTGGAGGAGCGCACTCGTACGGTTACGCTCTCCTGGGATTTCGTCGATCTTCTGGATAACTCGGGAACGATTGATGCAGAAATCATAGCCCATCATCTATCTATGAGAACGTTCTACTCTGCGCGACAGGCCTGCGTTGGCGTTAACCTGCTGACTGCTTGCTCCACCTTGTACGTCGACAGATCGGAAACGTCATTTGTGTACGGCGCGACAACTTCATCAACCCCTGAGCTCTCTGGACGAGAGGAGAGCAATCATGTCCTTGAGTTTTCTGATACTCTTCGGGCGGTTGTTCGTTCGCGGCCGACGGCCTTCTGCGCAAGCGCTGTGGAGCTGAGCGGAGGAATGGACTCCGCTTCCGTCGCAATTGCTGTTGGCGAGAGCGTAGCATCGCTAGCATGTGGCGGGATACTATTGGGCGACGGGAGTAGCCCCAAGCAGATTGACCGCCGAGCGAGCATTTTGAGCGCACTGGATTGCCGCGATCACAAAGTTGACATGCACGCCCACATGCCGGCGATTGATCTAGATCTTGACCTGAAAGGACGTCTGCCACTCATTTCAGAGTATTACCTTGAGGCGTTCGGGTCACTCTGGGATCGGTTCCGCGGTGATGGCTGCGAAATAATCTGGACCGGCATAGGAGGAGACGAGCTTTGCGCTCGCTTCACCAACGACGAGGATGAACCCAGATCTCCGTCTTCACCCCACCTGGATATCGCGCTTGGGCTTGCGGAAGACCTATTGACGAAACGCGGGCTTGACGCCGCTCGTTCATCCTTCCTTTTTAGCGCCCCCATCAGCGCCACTCTATCCACAACTCTGCTCGCAAGTCTTTGTCATGCTCGCCCACTCGCGACGCGAGGACTTTGGCCCGTCCGCCCATTCGGCGATCCGAGATTGATCAATTTTGGAGCGAAGCTTCCGTTTGCACTTCGCTCGGGCAAGGAGCTCCTCCGTTCTTACTTGCGTGAGCGCTTGGGCTCTGACGTATTTCCACGCGGTTACGCAAAGGAGACTTTCGCGCTTGTGCTGCCAAAGGCGATTGCGGCTCGTGCGGACATAATTTCATCACAGCTTGCTTCTTGCGCCTTGGCCGACTTCGGCTTGGTTTCGCAAGAGGCTGTCATAGCACTCTTGAACAGGGTGATAACAACACACGAATTTTCCGCAACGAGCACCTTGGCACGTTTTTTATGGGCAGAACGTTTCGTTCGACAACTCTGTTGATTGCGCCATCATAAACGATCACGCGTCAGAACACCTGCTACAGTGGAGAAGGGTTGCAATTGGGCGTTTTCGCTCGTCGCCGCTCGATTTCTGAACACGCGCGATTGTGCGCAACGCGAAAGGAACGCAAATGCCCCACGTTATCCGCTTCACTGATCCGGCCGGCGCGGTTTCGTTTTGGCCGAAAGGTTTCGGCTTCAGTTCCCACGCGCACGCGCCGACGATGGACGGCGCCGAGCACTTCGCGGACGCCGCGCGCGCTCAACGTTCCCTTAACGGCTACGTTAACCCGCCGGCATTCTGGAATTAACGGCTTTCGGGTCGTTCCGTACCGGTTGGCCTTTCTCCCGAATAAAGCGATGCCAATTTTTAAAGAGCAGCCAACACTCATGCCAGCATTGGGGATCAACGTCCCCCTTGAGATGATAAATAGGCCCAACGACTATGCTATTGGATTCGAAATCCGCGCTCCCGGTTGTTACGCCCAGGGGCTAACTACCTAGTCGTCGGTTAAGAAGCCGATTTGAGTGGTGTGCGGTGGCTGGTGACTGAGAAGAAGGCAGCCAGGAAGAGGTACCAAAGAGCCCTTAGCCAGGCGAGGATGCGGCGGAAGTTGTAACCGACGGCGGAGAGGATGACGTTGGCGGCATCGCCGGCGCGGCCTTTGAGGTAGCAGCGGCCGCGGTGTCCGTCAGCCTTCAAATGGCCGATCACGGGCTCGATAGCGGAGCGGCGCCGCAGCTGGCGCTTGATAGTGCCGAAGACGCCGCGCTTCTGGCCGGAGATGAAGACGCGGCGCGGGTTCTGTGCGTCATGGCCGCGGTATCCCTTGTCGACAAAGGCGCACTGGATCGCGCAGCCGGTGAGTGTCTCGGTTCGGTCGATGACGTCCCGCAGGGTGTGACCGTCGTAAGGGTTATCGGGCAGCGCCTTGGCGTGCAGCACGAACTGGCCGCCGGGAGCAGGCCGGTTGTTGGTGACGATGGAAGCCTTCACGCCGAACTCGTAAGGCGCGCTGGCCTTGCCCTTGCCGATGCACTCCACCTCGGGGGCATGGAAGGAATACAGCTTCCAGCCGCGCTGGCGCTGCTGCTGCGAGCGGATCTGCGTGGCCCGGCTCAACGGGAGTGCGAACGCCTCTTCGAGCGCATCCTGGCCTTCGATCTTGCGGCGGATGTCGCGGATGATCCGGCCCAGGCGGCTGCGCAGGATGCGCAACTGCCGCTGGTGCCGCTTGAACTGTTTGGCATGGGCGTAGCGTCCCGCCATCATCGCGGTGGCCTTGGCGATCCGAGAATAGGATTGCCGCAGCCGCACTCCGTGCTTCCTCGCTAGGCGGTTGAGCCCCTGGATCGCCGCATGCAGCAGCTTGGCATCGGTCGGAAAGGTGATGGCCTTCGGCTGCACCGTGGTGTCGACCGTGACCCGCTCAAGGTCCTTGCCGCGTAACGCGCCGACGTCGTGCGCCACCCGCAGGCTCTCGGCCAATAGCAGTTCCAGTCTGTCGCCGAGCCGCTTGCGCCAATGGCTCAGGTCCGAGCGCTCGTGCGGGAATGCGTGCTGGAAGAACTCTTCGCCAGTGAAGTACTGGAAATACGGGTCGTGGACCCAGCGTTCGCATACCCCCTCATCGGACAGCCCGTAAATGTGCTTGAGCAACAACAGCCCGATCACGAAGCGGGTCTCAATCCCCGGCCGGCCGTTCTCGCTGTAGAGCGGCGCGATCTCGCCGTCGATCCAGTCCCAATCGATCTTGCCGGTGAGCCGGACCAGCTCGTGCTTCAGATTGATGATCTGGTCGAGCCGCGCCCGGAAAAAATCGTTCGCTCCCGTCGTTTTGTGCTTCTTCGGCCGCATCGTGCCCTCCGATGCGGACAGGGAATCATGCTTCGCCCGTCGAGGGAATCTCGAAAACGAAATTGCAAGCTTCCGATGCACAAAACACCAAAACCTTGCAATCTCAGAACGTCATTCCAGCCAAATTACGATTCCAGATCAGTCGCCTGGAAGCTTCTTAACGGGCGACTACCTAATCATCGAACACGGGCGGCAACTCGCGATCGTTACCGAAGCCCAGCTAATCCCCTAAACGACAAAGAGCACCCTGGTTTCCCGAGGTGCCCTTCTCGTCAGAACAGTCGCGAGAGCACGGCCACAATCCAAGCCAGGGGCATAGTGCACCCAAAGCCGAGACGGTAACTCGCACCGCCGGGCCTGCTGGCTTCGAGAGTGAGCAGCACAGTCAGCTGTGCCCTCCTTCCATTCGCCATCGGAAGCAAAGCACTACTAACGCTTCACAGCATAATGGCTGATCAACCGTCGCAGTTTTCAGTTTCCGCGCGCTGCGGTTGAACCAATACCTCGCTCAGGCAGTTGCTTGATCCTTCGATCTGGAAAGGACCGCGTGGTCAAGCAGCAGACGCCGCTTCACAGACTGAGGCCGCGTTTGTTGAACACCGTGTCCCTCAGAGCCCCCTTGATCTCGCGAGCGATGTCCTTGCTGACCTGGTGTCCGAACTCCCGCTCGGCATCCGCAACGACATCAGCGCCGATCAGTCCGGCTTCAACGAGCTTTTGCTTCAGTCGGCCTTGGAACTCCTCCTCCAAGGCATGGGCGAGCTGTTTCTCCATCGTGGCATGGTGTTCGGGTTCAATGCGGAGCACCACATCGTCCCAAGGTTTCCAGTCCGTCGCCAAATAGTCGGCGAACCCCGTCGCCTCCTTGCTCCGCACAGACGTCTCAGCCCTGTCAATGTCTTCCTCGGTGAGGTAAGAGTCGTAGAAGTAGTTCATGTCCGGGGCGATATGCTGCAGCCCCAGCCGCTCGCGCAGCTTGGCCTGATAGGCAAGGTAGACCTCGATTTCGTCGACGTCGTTGATGGTGTCGCCCGTGCGGAGCGATTGGACCTTCTCGCGCGCGATCCCCCCCAGTGCGTCCAAGCGGAACATGACACGGCCTAGGAGCCCGTCCAGATATGTTTTCGTGACGGGCATTTGTTGTAGAGTAGCAGGCTCAGGCTGCGTTTGCGAGGTTGAACAGCTTGAGGAGGTTATGGACGGTGCAGATCATTGTCCACTCGGCGCGCACTTTCTCGATGCCCCGCAACAGGAACTGGCGGAAGCCTCTTGCCTGTTTGATCTGCCCGAACACCGGCTCCACCACTTGCTTTCGCAATCGGTAGGGTGTTTCGAAGCCGCCATCGTCGATCTTCTTTCGCATGGCCTGTGTCAGCGGGCCGCCGACTTTTCCGTTCGCTACTGTCGGGTGCTTGGCGCGTCCGGGCGCGACATAGCCATCGATGCTGCGTGTGTCGAGCGCTTCGAGATTGGCTTCGCTGCAGTAGCCGGAATCCGCTGAGGCCTGCCGCGGCTTGCGGCCAAGATTGCTCTCGATGGCCTCGATCAGGGGCACCAACTGGCCCTGATCGCTGCCGTGCTGGGTCAGTTCTTGCGCGACAATGATCTGGGCATGTGCATCGACGGCCGCCTGGGCATTATAGGCCTGAACGAAGCCATCCTTCGACTTCATGATGCGGCTTTCCGGATCGGTGAAGTTGCGTTGCGCCTTGGGATTGGGTTCCTCCGATGGCAGCGCCGCCGGTTTGCCCGGCTTCTTGCGGCCTTCGGCCTGGCGCTGCTGTTCCTTTTCGGCCTCGATGCGGCGCTCTTCCTCCGCCGCCAGTTTGGCGTCCGCTTCCAGCGCCGCCATCGCTTGCTGGATCTTCGCCAGCCGTTTCTGCTTGTCGACGGTCCAGTCCGGCAGTTCGTCGCTGTTGCCGAAAGTCTCATCCTCCGAGGCATCCGCCGCCTCGGCGGCCGCCAGCATGCGAGCGACCTCGGCCTTCAATTCCGCCTCGCGCTTCTTCATGCGCTCATAACTCATCGCCTTGTGTTTCGACGCGTTCGCCTTGATCTTCGTACCATCCAGCGCGACATGACCGAGCTTGACCAGCCCGGCCGTCTCGCACAACTTCAGAACCTGCACGAATAGCGCGCCGAGCGCCTTCAAATGTCGCTTGCGAAAGTCGCTGATCGTCCGAAAATCCGGCGCATCCAGCGCCACGATCATCACAAAATCGTTCCGCTCCCGGCAGGCCTTGGCAATCCGACGCGACGAATACAGCCCACTCGCATAGCTATGCAGCAGCAGCGCCACCATCATCCGCGGATCAAACGGCGGCTGCCCAAGCCCGCTCACATAGCTGCCCATGATCTCCCTGAGATCGAGGCTCTCCCGCACCAGATCAACCATAAACCGCGAGACATGGCCTTTCGGCACGAAGTCCTGCACATTCGGCGGCAGAAGCAGCGTCTGATCGATGTTCCAAGGCCGAAAATACTTGCTCATCGCCCAATGTTGAATCAGACCCGACCAGATTTGAACAGCGACTATCCAGACAAGCTCCTAGAGCGGCCTTTATGTGCGGCGAGCCCGTATACCAAAGACCGGGCAGGAAACCGTCATCGTGGTGCGCCTATCACCACCGCCAGATGCACGCGAGCGCTGTCGAGCAGAACCGAGCAGGTGATCGCGTGCCTGAGATCTCTCAGGCAATATCCATTGTTCCCACTCCATGACAACCATCGAGAATAGCGTTGTCCTGCTGAGTCCGTATGATCATACCCGCAAAGGCCACGCGAAGCATGTCATCGAGGGTTAGACGTTTCCGACCTCCCACTGAACTGCATCGGGACACGCGCATGCGCTGACCGAACCACACAGAGATGCACCTCGTCTGCAAATTAATGAGCCGATCAACAAGCGACGTGCGTGGCTCTATCCAGTTGTTTGATCGCACCGGTGACATTAGACGCCGCGAGGCAGATTAGATGGTTTTTAAGTCCATGACCGCAAGAAGAACTGACCATCTCCGGCCGGAAGAACGTTGGTGCCTCGGATCCTAATCATGAATGCCGGTACGGCTCAAATGTCGGGCGCTGATCTGACAGCAGCTCAACTTTCGCTCGCCGCCAACTCGGCTTGCCGTTCAGCGTGGTTTGCTCAGGAGGGAGACCTCATAGTTTCCCCGGTAGCTATCCCAGCCGATCTGCTATCCTTCATCGGCGCGACGCTCAATATCGACGCCTCGAGCCTGTCGCAGCTTGTGCCTGGAGGCGCTCGCAAAGCACCGGTCCTTGATGATTGCACTCTGCTGTCCGAAGCGCTCGTAAAGCGAATCAGCAACTCCATATTCGTCAGAAATCGTCTTGGAGAATCTATCCCTGCTACTTCAGTGAAGGTGTTGCACGCTTGGCGGATGTGCTCTGTGTCGCGCAACCGGGAGATGACTTCGCTCTGCAGCGCGGTCCTGATCTATTGAATCGCAAGAGTCACTTCCGACAATTGGCGACGAGTGTTGGCCTTCTGTTGCCTAACGGACGCGTCACGACGAACCCAGACGAACTATTCAGAGCGGTCACCTCCCTGAGCTCTGAGACCGGCAGCGTAATTGTTAAGTTGGACAATGGAGCCGGTGGGGTTGGAAATGTCATCTTGACCGGCGAGGAGAGCAGTCCACTACCTGGGGCAAGAGATACGCAGCGGATTTCTTGGCGTCGTTTGATCCCGACGCACTCTGGTCCGAGATCACAACAGCGTCATGTAAGACTCTGGTCGTGGAATCTTACCACCCAGCTCAGTCTCTGTTCTTTCTCGAGTACGAGATCGCGGAGGATGGTTCAATCGTTTTCGTCAACAGCGGGAATATACGTCTACGCCGAAGCAAAGATCCGTCTGAGCGGGCTCTCATCTGGACAGGGCTGGAGCTTCCAAGCGACCTGAGCTGAGCAATGTTTGGCCGCCCAAGCACACTCTTATCGATTTGTGGATCTTGCGCGCACTCTGGGGTACCGCGGGATGATCAATATCGACGCCATTCTCGCGAGTGGCGGGCGGTTGCTGTTCAATGAGACGAACGGCCGCTGGGGCGGAGGCTCGGTGTTACACAGCATTGCGGTCCGGTTGCTCGGCGCCGAGTATTTGAAGTGCTACGTCATTCTATCCGTGAGAAACGTGCGATCAAGTTCTCTCCAGGCGGCGTGTGATCGTTTCTCAAGGACGGAGTTCTGTTCGACGGCACAAGCAAACAAGGCGTGATCCCGCTCGCTGCCGATCAAGAGGCAGGCACGGTGGAATGCATCGTGATTGCACGCGATAGGCCCACGGTCCACAATCTGCAGCACCACTTATTGACGATGTTTGATCGAGATTACAACGGCATCTCCTAAACCAGCCATTCATCCTAATTTGGACCTGCTTCGCGAGCACCCGGGCGATCCCGATATCAACAAACGCAATAGAATCGCCGGGCCTGGCCACCATATCACCGGCGATCGCTGGAAGCTGGAAGCCGCAGCGCGGATCACAAGTTCGTCCGCGTCCTGATCAACGAAGCATCGCGCCCGGCCTTCTTCTCTCAGATCCGACCCGGCGAGAAGGAGAGAGCGCCATCGGCTTCCTCGGCGACGTCGTCGCTGAATCCAAGGCTGCGCATAAAGATCAACAACATCGGCAAAGCCGATCGCTTCATCCAAACGTCCCTACGCGAGTACCCATGCTCGCGTCTTCGAAACGCAAGCTCAGTGAGCCAATGATCGGCCAGTCTGACTTCATTCACTGTCGTTCACAGGGCAGCCTGCATGTCGAACCATCAGCCGGCCCGCCCTCCCGTTAGACCGACCTCTTCAGATTGCGTAACTTTGGATTGGGACTTGGCGCGCGCGGGCCTCCGAACGAACTCGGGCGCCTGACGTTCGAACAGGCCACGGTAGATGCCGCCCGGGCGCGCGGTAAGCATCTCATGCGTGCCCTGCTCGACGAGCTCGCCGCGATCGAACACCAGGATGCGATCCATGCTGCGCACGGTCGACAGCCGGTGCGCGATCACGATCGAGGTGCGGCCCTTCATCAGCCGCTCCATCGCCGGCTGGATCATCGCCTCAGACTCCGAATCGAGGCTGGAGGTCGCCTCGTCCAGAATCAGGATCGGCGCATCCGCCAGGAAGGCGCGCGCCAGTGCCACGCGCTGCCGCTCGCCGCCCGACAGCTCGACGCCGCGCTCGCCCACCAGCGTGCCGTACCCCTTCGGCAGCCGCATGATGAAGCCGTGCGCATTGGCAAGCCGCGCCGCCTGCTCGATCGCCTCCAAGCCGGCGCCCGGCCGGCCATAGGCGATGTTCTCCGCCAGCGTGCGGTGAAACAGGATCGGCTCCTGCTGCACGATCGCGATCTGGCTGCGCAGCGATTGCTGCGTCGCCTTGGCGATGTCCTGACCATCGATCAGGATTTTGCCGCCGGAGACGTCGTAGAGCCGCTGGACCAGCTTGACGAAGGTAAGCGGCAAGCTGAGGCCGTTCACGCGGCGTGGTTCCATGGCATAAGCGCCTCGATCTGGCTGCTCGGCCAGCCGTTGGCGATGCGCTGAAGCGTGAGGGTGAGCCAGGCGAACGGATCGACGTTGTTCATCTTCGCTGTCTGCAGCAGTGTCGCGATGGTCGCCCAGGTTCGTCCGCCGCCGTCGCTGCCAGCGAAGAGGCTATTCTTTCTCGTAATTGTTTGTGGCCTGATGGCGCGTTCGACGATGTTGGAGTCGAGCTCAATGCGGCCGTCGGTCAGGAAGCGCTCGAAGATGGCACGGCGCGAGACGGCATAGCGGATTGCCTCGGCCAGTTTTGATTTGCCGGAGATCCGCCGCAAGGTCTGCTGCCAGAGATCAAAGAGATCTGCGACGACCGCCGCGGAGGCTTGCTGACGCGCGGCAACGCGTGCGTGGGGACTTTGACCGCGCACGGTCTTCTCGACCTGCCAGAGCTTTGCCATCCGCTCGACCGTCGTCGTTGCCACTTTCGAGCTTCCTGCAACATGCAGCTCGTAGAACTTGCGTCTGCTGTGTGACCAGCAGCCAGCCAATGTGATGCCATCATTGCCGCGATCGGCGCGCGCCAACTTGTTATAGGCGGCATAGCCATCCACTTGCAGGATGCCCCGATAACCATTGAGATGGCGGACCGCGCATTCGCCGGAGCGGCTGTCTTCGAAGCGATAAGCCACCATCGGGGGACCGCTGCGGCCAAAGGTGCGGTCATCTCTGGCATAGGCCCATAAGTAGGCCGTTTTCGTCGATCCGGAGCCGGGAGCGAGCGTCGGCAGGGTGGTTTCGTCGGCAAAGACCCGTTCGGCCTTCTTGACCTCGCTGAAGATGTAGTCGGCCATGATCTCGAGCTCGAAGCCGAGCTTGCCCATCCATTGCGCCATCAGCTGGCGGTCGAGCTCGACATGATCGCGCGCGTAGATCGCCTCCTGCCGGTAGAGCGGCATGCCATCGGCGTATTTGGCGACCGCGATCTGGCCAGAAGCGCTTCCGTCGGAATGCCTCCTTCAATGATATGGGCCGGAGCCGGCGCCTGGATTACGCCGTCCGCGTTCTTGAAGGCATACTTGGGACGGCGCGTGACGATCACACGGAACTTCGCTGGCACCACATCCAGACGCTCCGACACGTCCTCGCCGATCACCACCTTCTGCTTGCCGGCATGCTCAGCAAGGTCTTCCGGCTCAATGACGGTTTCGATCCGTTCCAGATGGGGCGCAAAGCCCTTGCGCCGACGCGGTGCACGCTTGCCATCCGCTTGCTCACGGCCCTTGCTGACCTGGGCCTTGATTGCAGCGATGCCGGTCTCAATTTCCTCGAAGACAAAGGCCTGCTGTTCATCGTCGCCGTTCGCAGAGCCGAGCTTTTCCGATCGTCGGCCGAACCGGGCGCGGTCGAAGGCCTTCAGGATCTGCGTCAGCCGCTCGATACGCGCATCGGCATCGGCGTTGCGCACCCTGAGATCGGCGACTTCGCTCTCCAGAGCATCGGCGCGGGCCGCCCTCTCGGCCAGGGCAAGCACCATGGCTCTCAGCGTCTCTACGTCATTCGGGAGGTTGAGATCGGGCGGCGTCATTGGCCCGACCAGAGCACATTTTGCCCCGGTTCTCTTGCCTTTTCAGCTCACTGATTCACTTCGCCGCAGCGCTTTTACCCAACAATCTCCGGCGGCTTGACCGCCACGGTCCGGACCCGCTTCCAGTCCATTCCATCCACCAGTGCCATCAACTGCGCAGGATTCATCTGCACCCGATGATGCCCGATCCGCGGCCAGCAGAACTTCGCCTTTTCGAGACGTTTTAAATAGAGGCACACGCCGGAGCCATCCCACCATACGATCTTTATTCTGTCGGCTCTTTTGGCCCGGAAGACATAAAGCGCACCGTCGAACGGATCTGAGCCCGCATCGCGCACAAGCGCAACCAGGCCATCGATACCCTTGCGGAAGTCGACTGGATGGCTGGCGAGGAACACCTTCACGCCCGAGGGAATCATGCCGAACGCACCGCCCGGATCACTCGCTGCAAGTGCGCCTCGTCGACGTCCACGCCGGCACGCACGACGACCTCGCCAATGGCAATCTCAATCACTGTGCCTGCCACAGACGCCACCACGCCCTCGCAACTCGAGTGCCGCGAGCGATAATGCCGCTCGGCCCGAGCATCACGGCGCCAAGCGAACAGCTGCGACGGGTGAATGCCGATCCGGCGGGCGATCGCCGAGACGCTCGCGCCAGGCTCCAGCGCCTCTGTCACAATTTGCGCCTTGAACTCGTCCGACCAGCGTCGGCGAAGCTGCCGCGGCGCTCCCTCAAGACGGTCGGCGACCGCTTCGATCATATGGAAGGTTCTAGTTCCAGAACTAGGCGCAAACATAGAAGCTCACATCGGCTCACAAACTCAGCAGCCGATAGCCGATCGCTTACCACTCCGCCAGACGGGGTTTCTTTGCCGCTTACTGACGAAGGGCGTCTTGCCGGAGCCGGAGCGTCCGACCAGGCCGACACGCTCGCTCGCATCTATGTCGACCGACAGAGTGGAAGGTAACGTCGTCGAGCACGATGCGACCGCCCTGGATGCCGATCGGCCTCGCATCATCGGCATCGACAATGCCGAGCGGCTCGCCATGGATCTGCACCAGTTCCTCCATGTCGTTCACCGAACGCTGCAAGTCGTTGATGTGCATGCCGACATCCCGCAAGTAGGCGTGAATGATGTAGTAGCTGGTCAAGACATAGGTGACGTCGCCCGGCGTGGCGGCGCCATGCGCCCACAGCAGGATGGCACCGCCGATCACCGAGGCGCGGAAGCACAGCAGCACCAGGAGCTGCGCCGTATCGAGGTGTGGTTGTAGCGGAGCCAGGTCCGCCGCACCCGGCGGCGCCAGCGGCTGATGACGCCGTCGAGCCGGATGTCCTCGCGCGTCTCGGCGCCGAACGACTTCACCACCGCGTTGCAGGCCAAGGCGTCGGCCAGCGTGCCGCCGACCTTGGTGTCCCACGCATTGGAGAGACGTGCGGCTGGCGCGATGCATATCATCGTGAAGCCAATGGTGACAGCCACATAGAATAACGCCCCCAAGCCGACAACCCCGCCGAGCACGGACCAATGCACCCCCAGCAGGATCATCGAGCCGACGAGCACCACCAGCGACGGCAACAATGCGGCCAGCACCGTATTGTTGAGCAGATCAAGCGCCCACATGCCCCGCGTGATCTTGCGCACAGTGGAACCCGCGAACGAGTTGGCGTGCCAGTCAGTCGAGAGTCGCTGCGTCCGCATGAAGCCCTCGCGCGCAAAATCTGACATCGTCTTAAGCGTGAACGGCACGATCGCCTGCAAGCCTGCAAGTCGCAGTATAACCGATAGCAGGCCGAGCAAGACGATGCAGCCGAACGAAACCGTCGCCGCGCGTTGCGCCGCAGGGTCGGAGGGGCCCAATGTCAGCGTATCGACTAGAGCATTTTCCGACCGGAATGAATCGGGTGGGGATTCCCAAAACGGCGCGAGTCAGATTCAAGCTGCATGCTGGCGAGGGAGGCCAGCATGTATGGCCAGGGCGCTTTCGGTTGATCTTCGTCAAAGGGTGATAGCCGCGATTGACGGTGGCATGTCCTGTCGACAGGCTGCTGAGCGCTTTGGTGTCAGCGCGGCCAGTGCGATCCGCTGGCGCGGTCGCCTCAAGGAAGTTGGCGACATCGTTCCTAAACGCCAGGGCGGTGACCGCAAATCGCAGCGCATCGAAGCGCATTCGCAATTGATTCTGGAGGCAGTGACAGCGAAGCCGGATATCACGCTCGCCGAGTTGCGAGAACTGTTGAAACGTCGTGGAATATCGACTGGCATCGCGTCGCTCTGGCGTTTTTTCCAGCGCAGAAAGATCACACTTAAAAAAAGACAGCGCACGCCGCCGAGCAACGGCGCGGCGATATAAATGCCGCGCGTGAGGAGTGGTTCGAAGGGCAAATCGATCTTGACCCTGAGCGTCTCGTCTTCATCGACGAAACCAGCGCCAACACCAAAATGGCGCGGCTTTACGGCCGCTCGCCACGCGGCGAGCGATGTCGTGCAGCTATCCCACACGGACATTGGAAGACGACGACATTCACCGCTGGATTGCGCTCCGACGGTCTGATCGCGCCGCTTGTTCTGGACGGTCCAATGGATGGCGACGCTTTCCTGGCCTACGTCGAGCAATTGCTCGCCCCATCGCTGCGGCCGGGCAATACCGTTATCATGGACAACTTGCCCGCTCACAAGGTCCATGGCGTTCGAGAGGCCATCCGGGCGGTCGGAGCAAGCCTGCTCTATCTTCCGCCCTACAGTCCAGACTTCAACCCGATCGAAATGGCCTTCTCTAAACTGAAAGCCCTGTTGCGGGCCGCCGCAGCGCGCACCATGCCCGATCTCTGGCAAGCAATCGCCAACGCTCTCAAGCGCTTCTCACCCGAGGAATGCCAAAATTATCTCGTCGCGGCTGGTTACGACGCAACGTGATCGGAAAATGCTCTAGGTGCCCGGAGTACACGGGCATGAACAGGTCGGCCACCGTTGCGCCGAGAAAACCGACAAGGATAATCGTGACACGGAGGGGCTGCCTTACCCAATGCTCCAACACGAACGGGAGCACCACGCTGATCACGGCGGCTCGCTTCTTATCTCGAACGATCATGGCACTCGCGATTGTGATGCTCGCGCCTTTCGATGCGGACGCGATATACCCAGTGCTCGACGATCCGAGGCGAAACGGCAATGCCCGAGGGGCTTGGCCGTTGTCGCCTCGAGCTCAGAACGCACAGCGAATACTTGTACGTCCCTTGCCATGGCGCGTAGCATCCCGGCGTTATTTACCATATTGTGCTCGCTGTCAGACTTTCCATTCAGCGAGCAATCAACATGCAATTTTCTCGGCATTGACTTTCCACTTGTGCCAATCGCTCCAGCGCGCCGGCCATACCGATCCTGTCAGGAAGCCGATGGAACGCCACAGCAAAGCACCAAGCCCACTGCATTCCCTGTAGTCAGTCATCGGACTCACCTCCGGCGCCAAAAGTGCCGCATTATGTTCCGATATGATGCTGTTCTCGCGAACACTGCAATGTTCTGGCATCACATGCGTGGTGTCCGTCGTCAGATAATTTGAGACTAATCAGGCTTTTCGAGAAGGGAGGCTCTGGCTCATCTGTTGTTGGAGTTTAAGCGGCCTGCAGTTGGTGCTGCAAGCGGCGGTTTGCGATGGTCTCACGCTTGATGCGCTGTCGTTCGGTTAGGATGGTCTCGGCTCTGCCGAAGTAGACGTCAGCCGGGGTCAGGTTTTTGATGCTCTCATGATAGCGGACGTGGTTGTAATGCTCGACGAAGGCGCCGATCTGCCGTTCGAGGTGGTGAGGTAGATAATAGTTCTCGAGCAGAATGCGGTTCTTCAGGGTCTGATGCCAGCGCTCGATCTTTCCCTGGGTTTGGGGATGATACGGAGCGCCGCGCACGTGCTGCATGCCCTTGTGTTCGAGCCACCTGGCCAGATCGTCCGCGACGTAACTCGAACCATTGTCGCTGAGAAGCCTCGGCCGGTGCGCGACGGTGATGTGGTCAAGGCCGGAGGCCGCGAGTGCCTGGTCGAGTGTGGCCGTGACGTCGGAGGCACACATCGTGGGACCAAGCCTCCAGGCGACGATGTAACGCGAGAAGTCATCGAGCACGGTCGACAGGTAGTACCAGCCCCAGCCGGTGATCTTGAGGTAGGTAAAGTCGGTCTGCCAGAGCTGGTTGATGGCGGTGGTCTTGTCCTTGAACTCGTTCGCCGCCTTGATCACCACATAGGCGGGGCTGGTGATGAGGTCATGCGCCTTCAGCAGCCGATAGACCGATGCCTCGGAGACAAAATACTTCCGTTCGTCGGTGAACCGCACGGCCAGCTCGCGCGGCGACAGCTCGGGCAGCTCCAGCGCCAGGTCGATGATCTGGCCCCGCACATCGTCGGGGATGCGATTCCATATCCGGTCAGGTCGAGACCGGTGGTCAGCCAGCGCCTCGACGCCGCCATCACGATAGCGATCATACCATCTATAAAACGTGGCGCGTGGGATCCCGAGCTTGTCCAGCGTGCGCTTGGCCGGCAGGTGCGACTGCTCGACCAACTGGATGATCTCGGCCTTCTCGGACGCAGGATATCTCATACCTCGTCCTCCCCATCCCCGTTCATGCTTTTTTTGAGCAGGCGGTTCTCAAGGGTGAGGTCGGCCACGACTTCCTTCAATGCGGCCGTCTCACGACGGAGATCCGTCACCTCGCCGGAAGTCGCCGCACGCGCCGTATCGCCCGCCAGGCGGCGCTTACCGGCTTCGAGGAACTCCTTCGACCAGCCGTAATACATTGAGGCGGCAATGCCCTCACGCCGGCAGAGCTCGGAGATGTTCTCCTCGCCCCGCAGTCCTTCCAGCACGATGCGGATCTTCTCTTCCGCCGAATACTGCCGGCGGGTCTGGCGCCGAATGTCCCTTAGTACCTGTTCTGCCGGCGCTTTGCCCGGTCCGGATTTCTGCTTCATCTTCGCTCCTGGTGGCTACGATGAACCAGAAATCCTCCCTCCGCAAAATCCTTCAATTTGTCTCACACGCCCTGACGGCAAACAATGCGTGGATAAGAATGGCGCCCCGTCGCATCGGCTCAATCGGCAAGTCAGCTATTTTCGCCGGAGGTCATCGGCAGATAAGAGCTACGGTCCACGTTGCCCCCTCCTTTGACCGCCAAGGTAACGAAACCTCTTAATCATCCTGCCTTCCTTCACTGAAGCTTAAATCCGTACCTCAGTTCTGCGACAACTTTCAGCTTGTGATGTTTACGACTGTGCATTCCCAAGGAATCGTGATGCCACCGCTTTGACCAAGTCAAGGCACGAAATTCATGGGAGCTCCCGAGCACCAGACCCGCTGCGAGTGCTCTGGCTACACCAGTCCTCGCCTCGGCAATCGACGTGCCACTTACGGGTTTACCTGAGCAGATCCGGCGTAAAAGCGAGCAGCAAGCAGGCTACTCCGCAAATCAGCGTTGCGCGGTGTCGCATTTCCGACATCGCGATGGTCAATTGGACACGGCCCGGCATGACGCAAACGTTGCTCCATGTGATGCGGGTCGCTCATCGTGCCGAGGTTGAGCGATTGTTTGAGTGACGCGTACGCGCCATGACGATGTCACCGCGCATGAGCTAAACCTCGGTCATCTTTATCCATGAATGGTTCGCATCAAGCGTCTCGCGTAAGCGCCTAAGAGACCCCATCTGGCGGAGGGTGTGAGCGATCGGCTATCGGCTGCTGAGTTTGTGAGCCGATAAGGCTTCTATGTCTGCGCCTAATTCTGGAACTAGAACCTTCCATATGATCGAAGCGGTCGCCGACAGTCTTGAGGGAGCGCCGCGTCAGCTTCGCCGACGCTGGTCGGACGAGTTCGAGGCACAAGTTGTGACAGAAGCGCTGGAGCCCGGCGCGAGCGTATCGGCGATCGCCCATCGGATTGGCATTCACCCGCCGCAGCTGTTCGCCTGGCGCCTTGATGCTCGGGCCGAGCGGCATTATCGCTCACGGCACTCGAGTTGCGAGGTTGTGGTGGCGTCTGTGGAAGGCGCAGTGATCGAGATTGCCAAGGGCGAGGTAGTCGTGCGTGCCGGCGTGGATATCGACGAAGCGCACTTGCAGCGGGTGATCCGCGCGGCCCGTTCGGCATGATCCCCTCTGGTGTGAAGGTGTTCCTCGCCAGCCATCCAGTCGACTTCCGCAAGGGTATCCATGGCCTTGTTGCGCTTGTGCGCGATGCCGGCTCAGATCCGTTCGACCGTGCGCTCGCCAACGGCTGGCCGAGCAGCGAAATCGATGCGCTTATGCCATGGAACGCGGCCGCCTTACGGCCTCACCTTGCCGCTTACTTTCGGTCAGTTCGCATTGAGGGTAGAGGCATGCGTGTGAGCTGCTGCCGGTTTGATGGACACCCGCTTAAGCTAATCCCACCTTGCGCTCGAACTCAACCGGGCTGAGATAGCCGATGGTCGAGTGCCTGCGGGTCGTGTTGTAAAATCGTTCGATGTAGTCGAACACATCGGCGCGTGCCTCATCTCTGGTTTGATAAATCTTGTTGGCCGTACGCTCGGTCTTGAGCGAGGAGAAGAAGCTCTCCATCGCCGCGTTGTCCCAGACGTTGCCGGAGCGGCTCATGCTGCAAACGATGCCGTGGTCGGCCATCAGGCGCTGGAACTGCTCGCTGGTGTACTGGCTGCCCTGGTCGGAGTGATGCAACAGCGCATCCGGCTTGCCGCGCCGCCAGACGGCCATCAACAATGCGTCCGTCACGAGCTGTGCCGTCATGGAGGCACTCATCGACCAGCCCACCACGCGGCGTGAGAACAGGTCGATCACCGCTGCGACATAGAGCCAGCCTTCGGCCGTCCAGAGATAGGTGAAGTCGGCGATCCACTTCTGGTTCGGCCGCTCGGCGGCGAACTGCCGGTCAAGGAGGTTCGCCGGTACGGTCTCGAGCTGTCGATCGCCGCTGTCCTTCGGTAAGCGCCGACGTCGCGGCCGCGCCCGCAAGCCTTGCAGGCGCATCAGCCGCTCAATCCGGTGCAGGCCGCAATCCGCCCCGTCGGCGAGCAGGTCACGCCACACCCGGCGTGCGCCATAGGTGCGGTCGCTGGCGGCGAAGCTGGCCTTGACCTTGCCGCCGAGCTCCTCGTCGCTGCGGGATCTGGCGCTGGGAGAGCGGTTCAGCCAGGCATGGAAGCCCGACCGCGACACTCCCAGCGCATCGCATAGCCATGCCACCGGCCAGATCGTCCGGTGCTTCGCGACGAAGGCGAACTTCATGTCGCTTCCTTCGCGAAGTAGGCTGCGGCCTTTTTTAGGATATCCCGCTCGGCCTTCAGCTTGGCGACCTCACGGCGCAGCCGCTCGATCTCCTGCTGCTCCGGCTTCATCTGCCCGTGGCCGGGAAAGGCTTGCGCCGGGTCGGAGCCCAACTCCTTCACCCATTTGCGGAGAACATTCTCATGAACATCCAGGTCACGGCCAGCTTGCGCCACCGACACCCCACGTTCCCGCACCAGCTTGACCGCCTCGACCTTGAACTCGCGGCTGAACTTCCGTCTTTTCATCGCCACCTCCGGCTTCATGAAACACCTAATCTCGGTGTCCATCAAACCGGCAGCAGCTCAGTGGACGAAAGCCGTCGCCCACCACGGACGAACAACTGACTGCGCGCCAGCGCTGGTTAGACCGTCTGGCTATGAGATATAAGAGTCCCCCCATGAACGAGCCAGACGAATCCGACCTTTAGAAGGAGTCACGGCATTACCCATAAATTTGCGAACTTCGGTAAGTCGAACGAGAGCGCCACACTCTTTGTTGGACGTTCGCTCTAAGTATGTTCGAACTAGGCTAGTCATCCAGTGGATCGTTGCCACTGTCTCAGCAGGCTGTTGTCATCCGAAAGACGGCAAACCCGGGCGCGGCTCCACCTTTCTCCTCGAGCTCGTCAGCTTCTCGAAAGCCAACCTTCCTAGCATTCGAACCCGGTCTCTAGATGCCAATGCCGCCTATGCTGAACTAGGCTACCCGCTGGGCGAATCTGCAGGAGACTTTGTTATCATAATCGAAAGGAGAGCTTTATGGATTCCAATCGGATAAACGGTGGCGGCGCGCAAGGGTCCCCACCGGGGTACGTCCGGACACAGGAGGATCATGATCTATTTAGGCAGGCCGCGAATGAAGCCGGGTCATTATCATCTGCCGCGCTTGTAACGGCGCAGGCTCCGATTTGGAGTTCGAGCGCTCCATACGGAAGCTTTTCACGCGAAGGCTACTCTTGGAACAACGACGTATGGGGTCCGCGCCCTGGGCCTCAGACGATTTCGGTGAGTGGCGTCAACCGGTGGAGCGTATGGTCGAACCAGCCTAATACGCCGGGCATCAAGAGCTATCCGCACGAGGCTTTTAGTATCGGGAAACCGCTCAGTTCAATCAACACTCTGAGCTCGAGCTTCAATCAGGAGGTTCCTACTGGCGGCGCCTGGGATGTCGCCTACGATATCTGGGACAGCTCAAACCAGCATGAGGTAATGCTCTGGACAAACTACACCGGAAACTCGGACGGGAGCGGCAACGTTAAGCCCATTTCATATCATTATGCCCCTTCCGGTGCGGCGATTCCGGTCTACAGCAATGTCAATGTAGGCGGAGCGACTTGGAACGTGTTTGAAGGTGAAGGCCCCCATGGTCACAAGGTCATCTCATTGCTGCGCACTTCGAAGACCAACAGCGGGACAGTGGACATCAAGAGTATCCTGCAGTGGATCAAGTCGAAGGGGTACTTTGGCGACATAAACGTCGGTAGCGTCCAATACGGCGTCGAGATTACCTCGTCCCCGGGGGGAAAGAACTTCAATTTCAACAACTGGTCTGTGACCTCGAAGTGAAGATCCGTGTGCGGGCGGCAAGGTGAGCTGCGCTTATGCCAATGAGCCACGCTGGCTGACGGCCTTAGCTTGCGCTTACCGCTCGCTCGCGGCCGTAATGGACACATTCCCGCCGCACCAGCCCCTGATGAAATGTCGCGGACGTTCTGTACGCGTTCGGTGATGGCTTCGCTGGAAGGATCACTCGCGTCGACTGCTTGACGGCCGGCCCTCGCGGTCAAGGCCTCTAGTCCTACTGCGTCACAAACGATGATCTGTCTAGTGGTCGAACTTGATCGCACAACAAGGACATCTCGACAGCGTTCGGACGAGCCCATGTTCGAGGCGCCGTCGCATCGTCGCGATCGAATTTGGAATGTGACGTTGGGTCCGCAGCGGCAAATCCGCGGGGTCTGTAATCTGCGGGAATGCGATCGAGCAGGATCGGCCGGGCGTGCCGAGTGCCTGAGGGGGGAATCGTCTCCCGCTCGGAGATCAGGAATCCGTAGGCTGCGATGCACATTGTTGCGTGATGATGAAAGCCGCGCCAGCCGCGTCCCTCGAAGTGGCCGAGCCCGACCTCCTGCTTGAGTTCCTGATAGTCGCGTTCGATGCGCCAGCGCAATTTAGCCGTCTCAACGAGAGTCCGGAATGCCACATCCTCCGGCAATGTCGAGAGCCAGTATTTGGTAGGCTGGTCCTCGCCTTTTGGCCATTCGATCAGCAACCATTCCTCCAATCGCCGGGTGGTTTGCCAATAATCACGATGCGCGGCACGGACCCGCACGCGGGCAAAGCGCGAGGTCAGCTTTTCGTTCGTTCCTTGCCGCCACGTGATGGTGCGCCAAGCTTTGGCCGGCAGGCCGATCGCGAGCGCCTTGACGGCGGCCGGCTGATGCTGACGGTTGCGGCGCATCAGTTTCGGTGGACGGCCGCGGCCCGACCATGGCTTCGGCGGCAAGGGACCGTACCGGGCGCCCATACCGTTGTGCTCGACAGAAGACCCGCCACATAGGTCAATCCCAGCGCCGTGATCTCCGTGCGCAGGTCGCTGTTATTGCCATAGCCCGCGTCCATCAGTACGACACCGCGTGGAAGGCCGCTCGCGCAGGCCCACCGCAACTGCTCCAGCGCGATCTCCGGCTTGGTCCGGAAGCCAACTTCGGCAGGAATGCCCACCTTGCGCCGCCGATCGCAGTCCTCAGTCCATTCCTTCGGAAGATAAAGGCGATAAGCGACAGGCAGGCTGGCGTGGTGGTTGGCAATCGACAGTGACACCGCCACCTGACAATTATCCTGCTTGCCGAGCTGCCCGCAATATTGCCGTGCAACTCCAACTGAATGTCGGCCCTGCTTGGGAAATCCGGTATCGTCGATGATCCAGGCTTCGATGGGGCCCTGGCGTTCAATCGCCGGCAGGACCATCTCACGTACCTTGCCCAGCACCTTCTCATCCGACCAGGCGCCGCTGCCGACGAAATGCAGCAGCGATTGATGCTGGGCGGCCGTCCGTTCCGGAGCTGTCACCGCCGCCATCGACTCCACGCTCTTGCGACCGCCACAGGCCATCAGGCCGACGCAATAGTCGCGCAGCGGCGCCTTCCGATCAGCATGACCGATGACACTGGCAAGCCCTTCCAAATACGTCGCAAATCGCTTCTCGCTCGTCTTGGTGCCACGCCCGCTCATGTCGGCCTCTCGACTGATGGTCCGTGCTTCATCCATCGCTGATTCTGGCCGGCGGTTTTGTGACTCAGTCAGACTAGCAGGCTGTTGAAAAAGGTGCTCGCCGCCGACCAGCGACCGTGATTCATTGGCTCTGACGAGATTCGGAGATGGTGCGTGCGCGGCGGCGACAATCGAACGGGCGAGCTGTTCAGCTACGTCGATCTGGAGGCGCGGGTGCGGCGTGACCATCCGCTGCGAGCGATCCGGACGATCGTGAACGAGGCGCTGTCGACGCTGGAGCGCGAGTTTGCCGCGCTCTATTCGCCGATTGGGCGGCCGTCGATCCCGCCGGAGAAGCTGCTGCGGGCGATGCTGTTGCAAGCGTTTATTCGATCCGCTCGGAGCGGCTTTTGATCGAACGGCTGGAATACGACCTGCTGTTCCGCTGGTTCGTCGGAATTGGCGTCGACGACGGAGCCTGGGACCATTTGGTGTTCTCGAAAAACCGCGACCGGTTGCTGGAAGGCGACATCGCGGCCGAGTTCCTCGCGGCGGTGCTGGCGCAGCCCAAGGTGAAGAAGCTGCTGTCGAGCGATCACTTCTCGGTCGATGGTACGCTGATCGAGGCCTGGGCCTCGATGAAGAGCGTGAAGAGGCTCTGGCGCGCCGCCGGCGCAAGGCGGCGGGTGCAATGCCGAAGCGGACTTCCATGGCCAGAAGCGCTCGAACGACACCCATGCTTCGACCACCGATCGGGATGCCAGGCTTTACCGCAAGGGAAAGGACAAGGAAACGAAGCTGTGCTTCATCGGGCATGGGCTGATGGAGAACCGCCACGGCCTGCTGGTCGACGCCTGCCTGACGCGGGCCGACGGGCATGCCGAACGGGTGGCCGCGCTGCACCTGATCGAACCGCGTGCCGACCGGCCGACAGCGATCACGCTTGGCGCCGACAAAGCCTACGACGCAGAAGACTTCGTCAACGAGCTGCGCTCGATGAACGTGACGCCGCATGTTGCGCAGAACACCAGCGGCTGCAGCTCTGCGATCGACGGGCGAACGACCCGGCACGGCGGCTATGCCGCCAGCCAGCGCATCCGCAAGCGGATCGAGGAGGCATTCGGCTGGATCAAGACGGTCGCCGGGCAAGAGAAGACCCGCTTCCGTGGCCATGAACGCGTCGGATGGGCCTTTACCTTCGCTGCCGCCGCCTACAATCTGGTGCGGCTGCCAAAGCTGATCGCGGAGGCCGGCTGATGGCCAAGGTGCCCGGCTTCGCCAAGGCCTTTGCTGGCCGTTGGCGCATCGTCGAAATGGACAACTGGGACGGCGACTTCCTCGGTACGCATACGACGAAGGCCGCCTGATTGACGCATGCGCGTGGGCGTGGCGATCTGTAAGATAGCGTTGGGTGAAGGTCAGGCGGCCTGCTGAGAGCTGGCTCCGCAAATTCGGACAGTAGCTTGAGTGGATTTTCTGCCTGACAGCGGCGAGGATTCTTGCCGCGAATCAGGAGCGAAGATGACGAAGAAGAGCCGCCGGATGCATTCTCCGGCATTCAAGGCGAAGGTTGCTTTGGCTGCGGTCAAAGGCGACAAGACGCTGGCGGAGCTGGCGCAACTGTTTGATGTTCATCCGAACCAGATCACGATCTGGAAAAACCAGCTCCTGGAAGGCGCCGCCGGCGTGTTTGGGCATGACAAGGCGTCGGCCGAGACGCCGGTCGATTTGAAGGCGTTACATGCCAAGATCGGCGAGCTGGCGTTGGAAAACGATTTTTTGTCCGGCGCGCTCACCAAGGCGGGCCTGCTGAGCGCAAAGCGATGATCGACCGCGGTCATGATCTTTCTATCGTGCGCCAGGCGAAGGTCCTGAAGCTGGCTCGCAGCACGGTCTACTATGAACCTCGGCCAGTTTCGGCCGAGGACCTTGCCTTGATGCGTCGGCTCGATGAGCTGCATCTCGATTATCCCTTCGCGGGAGCGCGTATGCAGCGATCGTTGCTGCGGCGGGAGGGCGTATACGCCGGTCGCCGCCACATCGCGACGCTGATGAAGCGCATGGGGATCGAGGCGGTCTATCGTCGCCCGAACACGAGTAAGCCGGCACCGGGTCACAAGATCTACCCGTACCTGTTGCGCGGATTGAAGATCGAGCGGCCCGACCAGGCGTGGGCAATGGACATCACCTACATTCCGATGCGGCGTGGCTTCGTCTATCTCGCGGCGGTCGTCGATGTGTTCAGCCGACGGGTCCTGGCCCATCGCGTCTCGATCACAATGGAGGCGGCCTTCTGCGTCGAAGCGGTCCAGGAGGCGTTGGCGAAGCACGGCAGGCCCGAGATTTTCAACACGGACCAGGGCAGCCAGTTCACCAGCCTCGAGTTCACCGATGTGCTGCTGGACGCGAAGATCGCCATCAGCATGGACGGCAAGGGCGCCTGGCGCGACAACGTGTTTGTCGAGCGGCTCTGGCGCACGGTCAAATACGAAGAAGTTTATCTCCGCGCCTACGACAGCGTGTCCGAGGCGCGAGCGTCAATTGCCAAGTATCTGGCCTTCTACAATCAGGGACGCCCTCACTCGAGCCTTGACGGGCGCACGCCCGACGAGGCTTACTTCGGCACGCAAGCTATGGTGATGGCCGCATGACCGTCGCCGACGATTTTGTCGTCGCTCTGGTCGGGCTACGCCCTCCCGACGCAACGACAAAATCGAAAGGCCCCGCGTTCAGCATAACCCGGCAGGAATCCACTTAAATCCCGCGGGGCGCTGTCCAAACAACCGGCGCCAGCTCTGCTGATCGGTGGGGTTGTTGGCTTGCCGCAGGAGCTTCCATTCCCAGGGCAGCAGTTCGCGCAGACGCGAAGTGGGAAGATCGGCGATCCGGGCGAGGACGTCGGCGAGCCAGGCTTTGGGATCGACGTTGTTCAGGCGGCAGGTCGTGATCATCGTCAGCATGATGGCAGCGCGGTCGGCGCCGCGCAGGCTGCCGGCGAAGGTCCAGTTGCGCCTGCCCAACGCGATGCCGCGCAACGCTCTTTCAGCGGCATTATTGCTGAGGCAGATCCTGCCATCATCGAGGAAGCGGGAGAAGTCGTCCCAGCGCCTGAGCATGTAGTTCATGGGCTTCAGGACCTCGGAGGAGCGCGACAGGGCTTCTCGCTCGCGGAGCAGCCAGTCGTGCAAGTCATCGAGAAGCGGCTTGCTCCTCTCCTGGCGTACGGCACGCCGCTCGTCGGCATTGCGGCCGTTGATGGCGCGCTCGATCTCGAACAGAGCGTCAAGACGCCTGACCGCCTCCAGCGCGATCGGGGAGACCGGTTTGCCCTTGCGGCCTTCCCTGGCCGTTTTCTCGATGTCGGCCAGCTCGAAGAATCCCCGCCGCGCATGGGCCAGGCAAAATGCGGGCGTGATCGGCATCGCTTTTCTTTTCGGATCGAACAACGGCTCGAAGCCGCTATAGCAATCCGCCTGCAAGATACCGGCGAAGGCGGCCAGATGCTTCTGGGGATGTTCGCCCCGTCGGTCGCTCGAGGCGTAATAGACCGCCGCCGGCGGCGCAGGCCCGGCGAACGGCTGGTCATCCCGCACATACGTCCAGATCCGCCCAGTCGTGCACTTGCCCTTCGCCAGGATGCGGATGGTGGTGTCGTCGCCATGTAGGCGCTCGGCCGCGAGCACATGGTGCTCGATCAGCTGGAACAGCGGCATAACGGCGAAGGTTCCGTGGCCGACCTGGTCGGCCAGCGTCGACAGCGGCAGATCGATCCTCTCGGCCTTAAAGCGCACGCTCTGACGGTTGAGCGGGATATGCATGCCGAACTTGTCGAACAGGATTGTCGCCAGCAGTTGCGGACCGATGAAGCCACGCGGTGTGGCATGGAACGGCGCGGGCGGCTGGCTGATCTTCTCACAATCGCGGCAGGTGAACTTTTCCCGCACCGTCTCGATCAGCTTGAACCGGCGCGGGATCTCCTCCAACGTCTCGGTCACATCCTCGCCCAGCTTCGCCAGGCGCGATCCGCCGCAGCAGGCGCAGCTCGTTGGCGCCTCAATGACGACCCGCTCGCGTTCGATGTCGTCCGGCCAAGGCTTGCGCACCGGCCGCTTGCGCGTGAAGGCCCGAACGTTCTGTACCTTTGCAGCCGCGGCACGCGCGGCGAGCTCATCCTCACTCGCCATGGTGATGAGTTCTTCGAGCTCCAATTCCAATTGCTCGATCAGCCGCGCCGTGCGCTCGGACCGCGGCCCGTACAGTTCGCGTTTGAGCTTCTCGATCCGCAGTTCGAGATGTGCGATCAACGCTTCGTTGTCCGACAGCTCCGCCCGCGCGCTGGCGGCATCCGCGACTGCGATATCGCGCTCAACTTGCAACGCCTTGCGCTCGGCCAGCAGCGCCATGTAGGCGCTCGCAAGATCCGCAGGAAGATCGTCTGGCTTCGAGCTCATGAAGCCATTGAATCAGATCGAGCAGCAGATTCAAACCCAAAACGGTTATCCGACCCGCGTCGGACGCTGGGTTTCTTGCGGGGTGCGCCAATCGATTCCGGACAACAGATAACTCAACTGCGCCGGCGAGATCGTTACCGTTTCACCGCCAACCGATGGCCAGATGAACCTTCCTCGCTCGAGTCTTTTGGTAAAAAGGCATGCTCCTTGGCCGTGGTGAGTCGGCCCCGGGGGTTGCACCCGGAGCCGCTCTCCGAACCGTACGTGACGCTCTCACGTCATACGGCTCTCAACAAGTAACGAGGCAGAACTCAACATCGCCCAATGAGCGAACAGCTTCGGCCTGCGGCAGCGGATCAATCTGAGCCAGGTGGAGGCTCTGACTTTTCCATTCTTCAGCCCTTTGTATTTGCGTCGCGCCCAGCGGTTAAGAGATTCGTCGACATATCGATACAGGTTGTGCATTTCTGACCGCCCATATCTGCCGTAGTACTGCCTCCATCCACGAAGGACGGGGTTCAGTTCCAAGGCAATTGCGTCGACTTCCGTCTGCGAGCGAAGCCTGAGGCGGAGCTGCCGGATCGTCATACGCATAGACGTCATCGCCGCCCTGCTGACCGCTGGCGAGAACGTACAGAAGTTTTCTTTCTTCTGATGGTTTCTTGCCCTGCGCGGTCGAAAGGTAAATCCCAGAAAGTCAAATGACTGACTGGCATGGCTACCCGGGCGATTGCTGTCTTTGCAGTAGACGATCTTGGTCTTGTCGGGATGCATTTCGAGTTCGCATTCCTTAAACCTTGCTTGCAGCGCCGCCTTGATGGCTTCCGCTTCAGCCTTGGTTCGGCAATGAACGAGCCCGTCGTCCGCGTATCGACACCACGGCGACTGCGGGAAGTTCCGCGCCATCCATGTATCGAACGCATAATGCAAGAACAAATTGGCAAGGACGGGACTGATCACGCCGCCTTGGGGTGTGCCCCGGTCGCGAGCGGTGATCGCTCCGTCTCTGTCTTGCATCGGCGCTGTTAGCCAGCGTTCGATGTAGAGCAGAGCCCATTCGTCTTGCACATGCTTCCTGACGGCCTTCATAAGCAACTTGTGGCTGATATTGTCGAACAGGCCTTTGATGTCGAACTCCAGCACCCAGTCCATCCTCCAGCACCGTTGCCGGGTGACGCCGACGGCGTCCAGCGCGGATTTTCCGGGCCGGTAGCCGTAGGAATCGGGAAGGAAGATTTCCTCGAGTGCTTGTTCAATCTGCAGCTTGACGACCGTTTGCGCCACGCGATCTGCTACTGTCGGCACACCTAGAATGCGTTGCCCGCCGTTCTTCTTGGGAATGGAGACAGCCCGAACGGCAGGTGGAAAGTAGCTGCCAGAAGACATTCGATTCCAGACCTTGTAAAGGTTGCCCTTCAAGTCCTTCTCAAAAGCTTCGAGCGACACCTTATCCACGCCGGCCGAGCCCGCATTGGCTTTGACCAATCGGTAGGCCTTCATCACTGTCTGCTTGTCGATATCGTACTGCTTACGTCCGGTTACACTCACATGTCCTCCTGCTCATCACAGTTGCATATGGGAGCAACCCACTTGTTTCGGCCCCTTCGCTCCAGTCCCATTACAGCACCTTCATCACTACTACGAGCCGATCCGCCCCAGTGTTGTGCTTCGGTACTCTCGTCTCGCGGTGTGCGCCGCTTGAACTTCTCCCTTGGCATCACAACGACTGGTTCCTGCAGTTCTCTACAAGAGCCTGTATCCAGATCGCGTCCCCTAAACGCCGGTCGCCATCCGCGCAGTAATCCAGGCGCCTCACGGATTGATCTCAGGGATGGCACGCGCCCCTGATTTTGGCGACGCCTTAGTAATTTTCGACGCGTCATCGGAAGATTCGCTTTCGCTCGCCTTCTGGATACTTACCTGCCCCGTACACCCGGGACTTTTGCAACACTTGCTCATGACCGCGCCTTTTAAGCGAAGCCACAGTGTCGTGGTTTTGCATCTGCGCCTGAAACGCCGATGCAGGAGGGCCATCCTCCATCTCTCATAAAGCTGTACGCATTAAATTCGGTTATTCACCTCCTTCATGCTCTGCAGCACACCGTGCCAGATCAGCTTCACAAGATCGCTGCGGCGACCGCGGAAGACAAACAAATGACCGCTGAGCGGGTCTTTGTGCAGCACCTCCTGCACTTGGAGCGCCAACGACGGAAAGCCTCGGCGCATGTCCGTGTAGCCTGTCGCGAGCCACACTCGCGCGCCCGTCGGAACCGGGATCATCGGCGGACCAAAGCATCGAGAACGCGACGTAGCGCATCTCCATCAACGTCGCCATCGACCCGGATGCGGTGCCCGCTACCAAGATCAATCATCGATGATGCCCTGGCTCTTGCGTCGACGCGCCGTTGGCGTCAACGCCGCTTCGGCCACCTCCCGCGGTAGCGCAGACGGCCCAATCTCGACCGGAACAAACGGCGCTATGCTCGCTTCGCCGTGCCTGCAAAGCTCCTTACGCCACCTGAACAGCTGGCTCACATGAAGCCCGGCCACGCGAGCCACCTCGGAAACATTGGCGCCGGGCTCGAGCGACGCTGCGACGAGCCGTTCCTTCTCATCCTGCGACCACCGGCGCCGCCGCTCGACCGTTGTGATCACCTCCGCCCTCGAAATCGTCATAGCGCTTCTCCTAGGATTACCCCTAGGACCTGCAGCGCTCGCGCCCATCAAACAAGGCGGCCCTTAGCGGAGGAATACCTTCCTCGACCTCGTCGAACAGGCGCATCTCACCTTCACGGGCAAGTCCGACGGTGAAATTGCCTTCGGTGCGCTGAAGGGCTTCCTCGATGTCCGCTACGGCGCGCGAGACGGTTCGGCCTGCGCGGAGTTCTCATGGGAAGGGCACGATGAGAATGACCCCGCCTGCGGTCGCGGATGAGCTATGATCGGCACTGCGGGCAGGCTCGTCGGTCACTTCTACATACACAATGGCGACGATTCAGCCTTCGTTTGCGAACGCGGCTGAGTTCTTCAACAGCCTGCTAGGTCTTCTCCAGGACGCCCCACGAGGTGATACAGCGCTTTAAGACGCGCGGCTTCTGGTGGGAGATTGGTTGTGAAGACCAGATTCGCGGATCCAAGCGGAGAATGTCATCGGCGCTATCGGCTATCCAGCCTACCGCACGGGCCGCTGTGAGCGAGGGCCGTTCCATGGAGCTCGTTCCGAACCACGATTGCCTTGAGCCTGATTGTACGCATACGACGGAGGCCGCCTGATTGACGCATGCGCGCGGGCACGGCGAGGTCTATGATGGCATTGGGTGAAGGGTGAAGGTCAGGCGGCCTGCTGATTGGCTGGCTTGTCGGCCTGGCGCAGGAGCTTCCATTCCCAGGGCAAGAGCTCGTGCAGACGCGATGCGGGATGATCGGCGATACGGGCCAGGACGTCGGCGAGCCAGGCCTTGGGATCGACGTCGTTGAGGCGACAGGTCGTGATCATCGTCAGCATGATGGCGGCACGGTCGGCGCCGCGCTGGCTGCCGGCGAAGGTCCAGTTGCGCCTTCCCAAGGCGATGCCTCTCAATGCGCGCTCAGCGCAATTGTTGGTCAAGCAGATCCTGCCGTCGTCGAGGAAGCGGGCGAAGCCGTCCCAGCGCCTGAGCATGTAGTTAATCGGCTTCAGGACCTCGGAGGAACGCGAGAGGGTTTCGCGCTCGCGGAGCAGCCAGGCATGCATGTCCTCGAGAAGTGACTTACTCTGTTCCTGGCGAGCGGCACGCCGCTCGCCGGCACCGCGGCCGTTGATGGCGCGCTCGATCTCGAACAACGTATCGAGGCGTCTGACAGCCTCCAGCGCGATCGGGGAGACCGGTTTGCCTTTCTTGCCTTCCCGAGCATTTTTCTCGATATCAGCCAGCTCGAAGAAGCCCCGCCGCGCATGGGCCACGCAAAACGCCGGCGTAATCGGCAGCGCCTTCTTCTGCGGGTCGAACAGCGGCTCGAAGCCGCTGTAGCAATCCGCCTGCAAGATGCCGGCGAAGGCGGCCAGATGTCTCTGTGGATGCTCGCCTCGTCGGTCGCTCGAGGCGTAATAGTGTCATTCGGCCTGCAATATTGACCCCCTAAGCCGGGGGATCGGCGTCCAAAATTGACCCCCTACAGATTGATCTGTTGCGCTGCCTGCTTTGGAACGAAGCAGGTGGTGGGGGATGCTGATCGTGGAGACAATTGCCCGGATCCGGCGCGAGCACTTCATCAAGGGCAAGACGATCAAGGAGATCGCCCGTGACCTGAAGGTGTCGCGGAACACGGTCCGGAAGGTGCTGAGGTCGGGAGAGACCTCCTTCGAGTACGAGCGGCAGGTGCAGCCGCGGCCAAAGCTGGGACGATGGGCAGTAGAGCTTGACGGATTGCTGGCGGCGAACGCGGCCAAATCGGCTCGTGAACAGCTGACGTTGATCCGGATCTTCGAAGAGCTGCGCGGCCGCGGCTACGACGGCGGTTACGATGCCGTGCGGCGTTACGCCAGGCGGTGGAGCAAAGAACGCGGGCAATCGACCGCGGCGGCTTATGTCCCGCTGAGCTTTGCCCCAGGCGAAGCCTACCAGTTCGACTGGAGCCACGAGGTGGTCTTGCTGAGCGGGACCACGGTGATGGTGAAGGCCGCCCATGTCCGGCTCTGTCACAGCCGCATGCTGTTCGTGCGGGCCTATCCGCGGGAGACGCAGGAGATGGTGTTCGACGCCCACGACCGGGCGTTCGCTCTGTTCAAAGGCACCTGCACCCGCGGCATCTACGACAACATGAAGACCGCCGTAGAGACGATCTTCGTCGGTAAAGGGCGTCTCTACAATCGCCGCTTCCTGCAGATGTGCAGCCACTATCTGGTCGATCCGGTCGCCTGCACGCCGGCGTCGGGCTGGGAGAAGGGGCAGGTCGAGAACCAGGTCGGGCTGGTCCGGGAGCGCTTCTTCACGCCGCGGCTGCGGTTCAAAAACCTCGACGAGTTAAACGCCTGGCTGCTCGACAAATGCATCGCCTACGCCAAGGCTCATCGCCACCCGGAGCTGGTCGATCAGACGATCTGGGAAGTGTTCGAAGCCGAGCGTCCCAAGCTCGTTCCCTATGCCGGCCGCTTCGACGGCTTCCATGCGGTGACGGCATCGGTCTCGAAGACCTGCCTGGTGCGCTTCGACAACAACAAGTACTCGGTCGCAGCCAGCGCAGTCGGACGGCCGGTCGAAGTCCAGGCTTATGCCGACCGCATCGTGATCCGTCAGGATGGACGCATCGTTGCCGAGCACCCGCGATCCTTTGGCCGCGGCGAGACGACCTATGATCCCTGGCACTATGTGCCGGTGCTGGCTCGCAAACCCGGTGCCTTGCGCAACGGCGCTCCCTTCAAAGACTGGGTGCTGCCGGCCGCGATCGAGCGGATCCGGCGCAAGCTTGCCAGCACCGACGATGGCAATCGGCAGATGGTCGACATCCTCACCGCGGTGCTGACTGACGGTCTGTCCGCGGTGGAAGCGGCCTGTGCCGAAGCGCTCGGTCATGGCGTCCATTCCGCCGATGTCGTGCTCAACATCCTGGCCCGTCAACGTGAACCCGCCCCACCGGCCAACATCATGACGCCGGCCGCACTGACGCTCCGTCATGCACCGATCGCCGATTGTGCCCGCTACGACAACCTCCGGAGGACCATCTGATGGAACGAACCCAAATCTTCGACCTCATGGGCGAGCTCAAGCTCTACGGCATGAAGGCTGCCTTCGACGAGATCATGGCAACTGCCGTCAAGCGCCAGCACGAACCTCAGCGCATTGTCGGCGACCTGCTTAACGGTATCCGTCCGAGGGCGGCCGTCTTGCGAGTTTTTCCGATCTGTAGCTGACTGTCCTTATGGACGGACATAAGGACAGTGCGGTGCTGAGCCGCATGGATTTGGTGGAGACCGGTCGGCGGCGACGCTGGACGCGTGCGGAGAAGCTCAGAATCGTAGAGGAGAGCTTCTCGGGGCCACGACTGGTGTCGGCGACGGCTCGCCGGTATGGGATATCACGTCAGCTTCTGCTGAGCTGGCGCAAGGCTTGGACCTGTCATGATCCGGCCGAAGAGGATTCGATCGGCCCGACATTCGTCCCTGCGATAGTTGCGGCAAGTACGCCGCCAACGACGGAAGCTGTCGAGACAGGTCAGATCGAAATCGTGAGCCCTCAGGGGCTGCGCGTGGTCTTCGGCCCCGGTGCGGATATCGAGGCGGTCGTTCGAATTGCTCGGGGCCTGGCGCGCCGATGATCCCGATCCCGACGGGCGTGCGGGTGTGGCTGGCGACGGGCCATACCGACATGCGGTGCGGCTTTCCGAGCCTGGCTCTGCGCGTGCAGGAAGTGCTCAAGCGCGACGCCATGGGCGGCGGTCTTTTCTGCTTCCGGGGCAAACGCGGTGATCTATTGAAGGTCATTTGGCACGATGGCCAGGGCGCCTGCTTGTTCACCAAAAGACTCGAGAGAGGCAGGTTCATCTGGCCATCGGTTGCTGGTGAATCGGTAACGATCTCTCCGGCGCAGTTGAGCTATCTGTTGTCCGGGATCGATTGGCGCAACCCTCAAGAAACCCAGCGTCCGACGCGGGTCGGATAGTCGTTTTACGGTTTGAATCTGCTGCTCGATCTGATTCAATGGCTCCATGATATCGAAGCCGGATGATCTTCCATCGGACCTTGTCAGTGCCCTGGCGGCGCTGCAGGCCGAGCGTGAGGCGCGACAGAAAGCCGAGGCGAAGGCCGCCAACTGGCAGGCGCAAGCCGCGAATGCGCAGGCGAAACTGTCGGATACCGAGGCGCTGATCGCTCATCTCGAGTTGCGCATCGAGAAGCTGAAACGCGAACTGCACGGGCAGCGATCCGAGCGCTCGGCACGGCTGCTCGAGCAGTTGGAGTTGGAGCTCGAAGAACTCGTCACCACGGCGAGCGAGGATGAGCTTGCCGCACAGGCCGCAGCGGCGAAGACGCAGAACGTCCGCCCCTTCATGCGCAAGCGGCCGGTGCGCAAGCCATGGCCTGACGATATCGAACGCGAGCGCGTCGTCATTGAGACTCCAACGACCTGCGCCTGCTGCGGTGGATCGCGGCTGGCGAAGATCGGTGAGGATGTGACCAAGACGCTGGAGGAGATCCCGCGCCGCTTCAAGCTGATCGAGACGGTACGCGAGAAGTTCACCTGCCGCGATTGCGAGAAGATCAGCCAGCCGCCCGCGCCGTTCCATGCCACGCCGCGCGGCTTCATCGGCCCACAATTGCTGGCGACGATCCTGTTCGACAAGTTCGGCATGCATATCCCGCTCAACCGCCAGAGTGCGCGCTTTAAGGCCGAGGGGATCGACCTGCCGTTGTCGACGCTGGCCGACCAGGTCGGCCACGGGACCTTCGCCGTCATGCCGCTCTTCCACTTGATCGAACGCCACGTGCTCGCTGCCGAGCGCCTTCATGGCGACGACACCACCATCCGTATTCTGGCGAAGGGCAAGTGCACGACCGGGCGGATCTGGACTTATGTGCGGGATGACCGGCCGTTCGCCGGGCCTGCGCCGCCGGCAGCGGTCTATTACGCCTCGAGCGACCGACGAGGCGAGCATCCACAGAGACATCTGGCCGCCTTCGCCGGCATCTTGCAGGCGGATTGCTACAGCGGCTTCGAGCCGCTGTTCGACCCGCAGAAGAAGGCGCTGCCGATTACGCCGGCGTTTTGCGTGGCCCATGCGCGGCGGGGCTTCTTCGAGCTGGCTGATATCGAGAAAAATGCTCGGGAAGGCAAGAAAGGCAAACCGGTCTCCCCGATCGCGCTGGAGGCTGTCAGACGCCTCGATACGTTGTTCGAGATCGAGCGCGCCATCAACGGCCGCGGTGCCGGCGAGCGGCGTGCCGCTCGCCAGGAACAGAGTAAGTCACTTCTCGAGGACATGCATGCCTGGCTGCTCCGCGAGCGCGAAACCCTCTCGCGTTCCTCCGAGGTCCTGAAGCCGATTAACTACATGCTCAGGCGCTGGGACGGCTTCGCCCGCTTCCTCGACGACGGCAGGATCTGCTTGACCAACAATTGCGCTGAGCGCGCATTGAGGGGCATCGCCTTGGGAAGGCGCAACTGGACCTTCGCCGGCAGCCAGCGCGGCGCCGACCGTGCCGCCATCATGCTGACGATGATCACGACCTGTCGCCTCAACGACGTCGATCCCAAGGCCTGGCTCGCCGACGTCCTGGCCCGTATCGCCGATCATCCCGCATCGCGTCTGCACGAGCTCTTGCCCTGGGAATGGAAGCTCCTGCGCCAGGCCGACAAGCCAGCCAATCAGCAGGCCGCCTGACCTTCACCCTTCACCCAATGCCATCATAGACCTCGCCGTGCCCGCGCGCATGCGTCAATCAGGCGGCCTCCGTCGTATGCGTACGCTTAACGCCGAGATCAACGAGAAGCAGGCCCGCTCGATCAAATACCAGCTGACCATTGCCAAGCTGCCGCTTGCCAAGGACATCGCCGACTTCCAGTTCGACGGCACGCCGATCAATCAGACTCTCGTCAATGATCTCGCCAGCGGCGGCTTCATCGCCCAGCAACGCAATGTCGTGCTGGTTGGCGGCACCGGCACAGGCAAGACCCACCTGGCCATTGCCATCGCCAGAAGCTGCATCCGATCCGGTGCCCGCGGCCGCTTCTTCAACGTAGTCGACCTCGTCAATCGCCTCGAGACCGAGACCCGCAACGGACGGCAAGGACGGCTCGCCGAGCATCTGACCCGGATGGACTTCATCGTGCTGGATGAACTCGGCTATTTGCCCTTCGCCCAGTCCGGTGGCCAGCTCCTCTTCCACCTCGTCAGCCGGCTCTATGAGCGCGCCTCCGTCATCGTGACGACCAATCTCGCCTTCGGCGAATGGCCGAGCGTGTTCGGCGACGCCAAAATGACCACAGCGCTGCTCGACCGATTGACCCATCACTGCGACATTGTCGAGACCGGCAACGATAGCTGGCGGTTCAAGAGCCGAGACGACGATCACGCCACCCGCGCTCGTCTCGCCTCCGCTATCCCGGCCAGCTCCGACGAGACGAGCGCTACCAGCAAAGCCCGCCGCACGAAGGGGCGCATTGCCTCATCGAAAATGTTACCGAACAATTCCGCTGATGACTGGGGCGGCGTTACCGAATCAGGTCGGTGGCGCCAATGGCGAGCGGGATCAGCATGGGCGCAAGGCGCGAGGTGTTGGCCGTGGTGGCGAGGCGCTACCGTGCGGCTGGACGAGTTGAGAAGGGACGGATCCTTGACGAGTTGACAGCAACGACGGGTTGGCACCGCAAGCACGCGGTGCGAGCACTGTCGGTTGCCGGAAGGGACAGGCCCAGACCACCACTGGACGAAGGGGCAACGAGCCCAACCGAACCAGCGACAAGTCGGCGACGCAAATACGCCAGCGTGCGCGACGCGCTGATCGCGCTGTGGGAAGCCTCCGATCGCGTCTGCGGTAAGCGCCTCGTATCGATGATCCCAGTGCTGTTGCCCGCACTCGAGCGGCATGGCCGGCTGAAGCCAACGAGCGCAGAGCGTGCGCTGCTGACAACTCTGAGCGCGGCGACGATCGATCGGATGTTGATCGACGTTAAAATTGCGGCTGCTGGGGGGCGCCGGCGGCGAGTCGGATTCTACTCGGCGATTCGACGCGAGGTGCCGATCCGCACTTTCAATGACTGGGCAAACCCGCCGCCAGGCTTTTGCGAGATCGACATGGTCGCGCACGGTGGGACCAGCGTCGCCGGCTCGTTTATCCAGACTTTGACCATGGTGGACATCGCAACAGGATGGACGGAATGCCTGCCCCTGGTGACACGCGATGGCAGCCTCGTCGTGGAAGCGATGACGCGAGCACAGGGCCTGTTCCCGTGGGTGATCTGTGGCGCCGACTTCGATAACGACAGCGCGTTCATGAACGACGTCGTCGTTCCATGGTGCCGAGCACAGAAGATCGAGGTAACGCGGTCACGTGCCTACAAAAAGAACGATCAGGCTTTCGTGGAGCAGAAGAACGGTGCGGTGGTCCGGCGGCTCGTCGGATACGGGCGCTTCGACGGGGTCGAGACGGCCCGCGTGATGGCACGTCTCTACGCGGCGGCGCGCCTGCTGGTGAACTTCTTCCAGCCGTCATTCAAGCTCAAAGAGAAGCGCCGCGAGGGTGCCAAGATCATCAAACGCTATCATCCGCCTGCCACACCATACGAACGTGCACTGGGGCACCCGAAACTCCCATCAGCGGTCAAGCGCCGTCTGCGCCAGACGTATCGGACTCTCGATCCCATACAATTGCTTGCCACGATCCGCACGGCGCAGGAAGAGCTCGGCGAACGGATCGGCAAGCGCGGTCTTGCGAAGGTTCCCACCGTATCGCCGGCTGATCCGCTCTCGTTTGCCCGATCGCTCGGCACGGCGGCAAACACCGCCGAAGTGCGGGCCACGCACCGCCGGCCGAAACGGCGATACAAAAAGCGTATTCGCATGCCCTCGAAGCTCGATCCCCATCTCGCGATCATCGAGAACTGGCTCGCCGTCGAGCCACAGCTCACTGCACTGGCCATCGTGGGCAGGCTCGCCACGATCGATCCTTCGATGTTCAGCGACAAGCAGCATTCGATCGTTCAGCGCCTGCTTCGGTCCCTCCGGCGGAAGGTGGCGGAGACAGCCATCGTATCCATGCCCGTGGATGAAATACGGCCCGAGGCTGTGGACGGCGCTGCGTGTGATGAGCACTCCGCCCCGCCCACAGCCTCTCCACCGAGCTGGCCGCGGCTCGAGACCGGTCTGGGGCAGTTCGTAGACCTTCATCCCGGGTAACATTACTTCCTGAGGCAATACGAGGGGTCAAAATTGGACGCCGATGAGGGGTCAAATTTGCAGGCCGATTGACAAGCTGTACGCATTAAATTCGGTTATTCACCTCCTTCATGCTCTGCAGCACACCGTGCCAAATGACCTTCAATAGATCACCGCGTTTGCCCCGGAAGCAGAAAAGACCGCCGCCCATGGCGTCGCGCTTGAGCACTTCCTGCACGCGCAGAGCCAGGCTCGGAAAGCCGCACCGCATGTCGGTATGGCCCGTCGCCAGCCACACCCGCACGCCCGTCGGGATCGGGATCATCGGCGCGCCAGGCCCCGAGCAATTCGAACGACCGCCTCGATATCCGCACCGGGGCCGAAGACCACGCGCAGCCCCTGAGGGCTCACGATTTCGATCTGACCTGTCTCGACAGCTTCCGTCGTTGGCGGCGTACTTGCCGCAACTATCGCAGGGACGAATGTCGGGCCGATCGAATCCTCTTCGGCCGGATCATGACAGGTCCAAGCCTTGCGCCAGCTCAGCAGAAGCTGACGTGATATCCCATACCGGCGAGCCGTCGCCGACACCAGTCGTGGCCCCGAGAAGCTCTCCTCTACGATTCTGAGCTTCTCCGCACGCGTCCAGCGTCGCCGCCGACCGGTCTCCACCAAATCCATGCGGCTCAGCACCGCACTGTCCTTATGTCCGTCCATAAGGACAGTCAGCTACAGATCGGAAAAACTCGCAAGACGGCCGCCCTCGGACGGATACGCCTGATTTAGGCCGATCGGCGATTGGAAGATTTTCAGTCCACGCGTACCGACTCGCGAACGGCGCCAACGTCATGGTTTCCGGCTCCATCTGGCCACTTCCACTGTAGCGCACAGCAATGACGAGCTCACGGACATCTGCCCGAAGAGATGCTCTGCCGATCTCATCCGGCAAGCTGACCGTTACTTAATGCATCCACAGATCCCTCCAGCTACCTCTTGTCATCGGCTAACTAGTAGAGCTCTCGATGATCCGGCGGTTCGCGCCGCTGCGTTTTGAACAGAAATAAACTAGTGAACGACGCTCCCCAGCGTGCACAGGCTTCACCTCATGCCGGTTCCTGCATGTAGTAACAAGTACGCTTCCAAATGGTGGTCGAAACACGTGTTGTTCGTACGCACTAGGATATACCACAAACTCACCCCCCTCAAATTCTCTAGTGAGTTGAACAATCACGGCGTACTCGAAATCAGGGTCGCTCTCAGCATCCAAATGGATGCCAACAAAGGATCCGGTCGGCATACGATGCATTTGGCAGCGGCGAATCACATAATCAGACCATCCTCCTAAGATCTTTTTCAACGAGAGGCGACGGTGTTTCCTTTCGAGTAACTCGATGATTTGAGCTGGAGCTGTACCATGCGCATTGCTAGGAGGGCGGCCGGGCAGATCTACCCTGACGCGTTTCACAAAGACACTGTGTGAATCGCCGGCATCCCCTTCCCGCACCTCCTCCTCTTCGGGAATCTCGGTCTGCAGCTGATCGACCCTTGCCAAGTCATCATCGGTGAACAAGGTCTGGGGGGCGATCAAGACCGTCCCCTTAACCAACAGCTCTATGCGGTATTTTGTGAGAGCCTCTTCTGCAAGCAGGCGGGATTTATCATTTACTGCGCGTGCCATTCGCGTTTACTCCAAGTTCGGACTTAAGGGATCCTTCGCTATCCCCCTGCATCGAGTGGATGGCCTGCTCCCAACGCTCGCCATCAAAATCCTCTTTTCATACGCTTTCGATCGTTCGTTTATCCAAGCATCCAATATTTACGCTGAATCCTGAAGGACTGGATCGAGGCCTGTAGAATGGCTTTACGCCGCAGATCCGGCAAAACGTGTGCCGAGCGACGTTCTTATTAAACTGGTACGAAGTGAGAAATTCTTCGCCGCACTCAATGCCCAATTTGTCGCCAGGCACGAGCAAATGTAACAATTTCAACATTTGGCAAATTGAGCAATTGCATCGCACTGCGGAAAGCACTCGCGGCGCTCGAACGTAGAATTTCACAGAACCACAATGACAGCGGCCATGGTGGCGGATCTCGGCACCATCGCCTTCGAGGGAAAACCCTGCGAGCAGATCCCGGCACCACTCCAAGCTGTGCCGATAGGCTCGATCAAACTCATCGAAAAAACGGCTACTGCTGTCAGCCGGGACAATTTCGCCAATGAGGCGGCTTGTCATCTCCCCGTGATATTTTTCCGCTGGATCCTCGACGACGACATGGACCCGAAAGTACTCAAGATCGTCTGCCTCCACATCAAAGGTCTTGACCACAGTGGCCGATAGCGACTGGATCATCTCCGCAGCATGCAGTTCGAATGCGACCATGTAGGCGCAACGCACCACGGGGTCTTTCGATGACAGCCCGGCATACAGAGAATGCAGATATCGCTTTGTTGTGGGGCTATAGTTGGGTTTTACTGCCCCGCCGAGTCGTCGCGATGCATCTTTTCTAAATAGGTTCGAGTGGAACTGTTCGGTGGCCAGAATATCGGGTAACGCCGCGTTGGCGGCCCGGAGAACTCGGCTATGACCACCCGTCTCATCCCAACAGCAGAAATTTGCGACCACGCTGGTCAGTTCAACATGCCTCGGAAGGTCGCGATTGCTATGCATCGCAGCGAATACAAGGTCCTTTTGGGACCCTGCCTGCAGATATGGGAACGCCTGTGACATCGCCAGGTATTCAGGAATCAGGCTGACAATCTGGTCCTTTGACATCGCCGCAGCGAACGGATGGGGGCCGAACAGCGCTCGCGCTTTCTGTGTCAAATACTCATGGACCGAGATCTGAGGAGGCTGATCCAGTGCAAATTCAGATGCGCGAGAAGACGTCATTTGATCTCTAGCTATTAAGGTGACGCAACTGATCAACGATTTCGTTGGGAAGGCGGTCTATGATGGCGTTGACCATGCATGTGAAACTCCCCTGGGCCGGCACCTTCACGGCAACAGACTGCGGCATGACGAGCTCGGTCCTATTGATGATCGCATCGATGGAAACATGTCCATTTGATTATGGCGGCGACGATGCACCCGGCAGACTCGACGCGTCACTCGAAAGCAGTAACGCAGTTGAGATCAAGCATTGCGGGCTAACGCCGCGAGTTCGGTTTCTAGCTTCGGTTGATGCTTGAAGATGGCGTCGATCAGCGCTTGCGCTGGTTGTTCGGCCGCTTCAACCAGTGCCGCCTTCTCAGCGCGGGCGGACGGAGCGAACACCCGCTTGACGACAGTCGGCGAGCCCCTAAGACCGCATATTGAGACGTCCTCGACGCCGGCATCCTGGGCGCTCCATTTCACGATCGGGGCGCGCGCAGCGCGCAAGGCATCCGCCATGGCGCCACGACGAATCTGGTTGGTCGCCTCCAGCATGGTGATCAGGCAGGGCAGCCTGGTGTGCAGAACCTGGACCCCACCTTCGGAGCGCCGCTCTGCTTCAATTGTGCGTGCGGTGAGATCAAGCGACCTGACCTTGGCGACGTAGGTTAGCTGAAGCACGCCTAGCCGCTTTGCGATGCCGGGCCCGACCTGCGCGGTATCGCCGTCGATGGTTTGCTTGCCGGTAAAGATAAGATCTGGCCGGCCATATTCCTTGTCGATCTTTCGAATGGCTGTTGCCAGTGCGTACGTTGTGGCCAGGGTATCGGAGCCCGCAAAGCAACGATCGGTTAGCAGTACCGCGCGATCGGCGCCAAAGGTCAGCGCTTTTCGCAGCGAGTCTTCAGCCGACGGCGGCCCCATTGTAAGCACGGTTATTTTGCCGCCGAACCGATCGCGTAGCTCCAGTGCGGCCTCGAGCGCGAAAAGGTCATATGGGTTGATGATCGTCGGCACGCCCTGGCGCATGATCGTATTGGTGACCGGGTGCACGCGGATCTGTGCAGAATCGGGAACTTGTTTAATGCAGACGACATTGTGCACAGTTCAGCTCCATAAATTGCCACAGCTGCGAAGAAGAACAGCAAGTGTTGTACCAGCGCGCATGATTTCGGAATCAGCTCAACAATACAAAGGCTTAGGCGAGCCAGGCGATATCGCCCGACGCTCCCGACGAAGCAATGTCGACACTCGTCGCGACTGCGACAGTGCTGTTCGAGCGACGTGATCGGCAATTGAGCCGGCCCGGGAGAGTTCCTCCTCAACGAGGTGGGTTTTGCTCCAGACGATCAAGATGCGGATACAATCCGTCCGAGCCGGCGTTGGCTTGATATCTCGGTTGAACTATGGATCAACCAAGCCGCTCGCCACGACGACCGAACGCATCGACGCTCGGTGGTGTTCTGCACGTCGAACGCAAGCCGACCTCTCTCCCGGTCGAGCGACCTCATGCTCACAGCTCTCGAGTCCTGTCCGGGTCTCTATCCATCATGAAAACCTGCCGTGGATAGGACCGTCCTCAGAGGAGGGGTAGACCAGCCCCCCCCCCCCGAAACCATCGACGATTAACCTGCCACGGCTATTTGCCTCAATGTGATGATCGCAACTCCGGCTCCTGTGTCCTTCTCAAAATCGCTTGATCTCGATTCCGTATTTCCTCAACGCGTAGCCGATCTGGCGCGGAGTAAGTCCGAGCAAGCGCGCTGCCTTTGCTTGAACCCAACCGGATTTTTCCATGGCGGCAATGACCCGTTCGCGATCGGCAATCTTCGCGCCGCTTACGAGGACTGTGCCGGGAGGCCCCAGTGAGGCCAACTCGCTGCCAACAGACGGCAGCGGCGCGTCCGCCTCAGTCACGGGTGTGACAGGACTCGCCGGCATTGGCATGGTTGGTGCAGGCTGGACTGTCATCTCATCCGATGTACTTTTCCAGAGCATCGCGGAAAGGCACTGGCCATGGCAACATGCAAAGTCATTTCTCACGATCGAGGGCCCGGCGGCCAGGGTGGCTGTTCGCTCGATGCAATTTTCGAGTTCGCGGACATTTCCTGGAAATCCGCAGTTCATCAGCACATCGATCGCACTCGCCTCAAAGCTCAGCGTACGGCAGTTCTCGCTGTTGAAATTTTTCAGAAACTCGCTGGCAAGCAACGGAATATCACTTCGCCTTTCGCGCAGCGCTGGCAGCATCAAGGGAACTACGCTGATGCGATAATATAGGTCTGCGCGGAACTCGCTCCTCGCCACAGCCTCTTCAAGATTCCTATTGGTCGCAGCTATGACACGAACATCCACCTTGATGGTCTGGTTACTGCCGACGCGCTCGAACTCCTGCTCTTGCAGAACTCGCAGCAACTTCGCCTGGAACGGGGCCGAAATTTCACCGATCTCGTCAAGAAACAGCGTGCCCTTGTCGGCAAGCTCGAAGCGCCCTTTGCGCGCGCTGAACGCGCCGGTAAAGGCACCCTTCTCGTGACCGAACAATTCGGACTCCAGAACTGTCTCAGGGAGCGCCGCGCAATTCAGCTTGATGAAGGGCCGCTTGGCACGCAACGACAACTCGTGAATGGCCTTGGCTACGAGTTCCTTCCCAGTACCGGATTCACCGCGAAGCAAAACGGTGCTGTTCGATTTAGCGACGACCGCGATCTTCTCGAGCAGCCCGCGCAGCGCCGGGCTGTCGCCGATGATCCCGTGGATCGGTACCTTCTTGCGCTCCCTTGCGGGCTGTCTAAGCTCTGACAGTTGCTTTTGCAGCCGGTCTTTCTCCACCATCAGTCGTTCGCGGTCACAGGCGAACAGGCGATGCAGCTTAACTGTCTGCCCGACCAGGTTGGCGATCATGCCGAGCAGCCGCGCGTCGTAGTCAAGTTGTTGGCTCGACCCGTCGTTCCGAATACGATCAACCGTCAGCGTACCCACGACTTTCGGATCAATACGAATTGGAACCCCGATGAATGACACCGGCATATTGTCTGTGGCGCCGAGCACCTGCAGGTCCGCAGCGCTGAAGGCCGGCTCGACTGCCACATTCTCGGCGATCAGGGGTGTGTCCGTCGCGACGATCCGATCGATCGCCTTCCGCGGCAAGTGCATCCGGTAGCGCTCGTCACTACCCTCGCTCCAGCCGGCTCCCACGGCGATGTCCGGCATCCCTTCATCGTCGAAGAGTGAAACGATGCCGTGTCGCATCTGCACAAACGATTGCAGAAGATCGACCACTTTGGCCAATGTCACTTCGAGCCGGCAAGGTGCAGTGAGCACCCTTGATATTTCGAAGATGCCGGTCAGAGCGCTCTCGCACAGCGGTTCGACCGAAACCTCGCGCTCCGTCTCTGACTGTGAGTTAGGTCTTTCGCGTGTGGATGCGATATGCAGCATAACGAGGTCTCCGTTGTTCTGATCGTCCTCCCCTGGCACCTTGTTCGGGTTTGCGAGCGTTTCTTTGCATGTCATGCTCGATCTAGCGCCAAGTGTTGACGAGATGACATAGGAGGGTAACACCTTTTCATGGCACGAGGGTAACTCACAGGGCCTCGATCTCAGCTTTTGCGGAATGGGTGCGTAACGTCGGCGTGAGACGCAAGTTCCACTACTTCGGTTCAAATCAGCTACCTTGCTGGGCCTCGCCGTTTCAAAGATGTTGCCCACCATTGATCGGCACCTCGGCGCCGGTGACATAACTTGCAGCATCCGAACATAGGAAGAAGATGACCTTGGCCACTTCATCGGGTGTTCCCACTCTGCGCAGCGGGATGCTTGGCACGAGACGCGCTTCCGTGTCGAGCGACAACATACTCGTCTGTATTTCGCCGGGTGCGATCGCATTCACGCGAATGCCATGCGGCGCATAATCGTGGGCCATTTCTCGTGTCAGACTTGCAAGCGCAGCTTTCGACGTCGCATACGCACTGCCGGCAAATGGGTGCACCCGCGAGCCCGCGATGGACGTCACGTTGACGATCGATCCTGACGCAGCCCTCAGCTCCTCAAACAATCCTTGCGCCAGCATTATCGGAGCCACCAGATTGAGATGGAACACCCTCATCCAGGTTTCGGGTGAGGTCGTCAACGACGTTAGCCGGCCACCATTGGACGATTTCGGCGAGACGCCGGCATTGTTCACCAGCGCGTGCAACGGTGCGCCCGCCAACCGTTTCTTGACCTCGGTGATCACGCGCGGCAGCATTCGATGATTGCCAAGATCGACTTGGACATGATCCTCGTTCCCTGACTCCCACGGGCACCGCTCGCGATCGAACGGTTGGCGCGCGCAAGAAATGATCCGCCAGCCCGCCTGCGAAAACAGCTTGGCAGTCGCGTGACCGATTCCGCGTGAGGCGCCGGTCAGCAACATCGCCTTCTTTTCTCCCGGGTGGACGCCGGCGTGGCAGGCATGCACGGGACAACCCGACTGTGTTGCAGACAACAGACCTCCGACCATATCGTCATTTGGCACATCGAGACCCACGCCAGCCTCCCATCCTGTAGCGCCGTCGGCGGACACGTAGCAGGATTTGGGCCATCGCTATGCACGCAAACGCGCCCCGCTTTTGCGTCCTAATGTCGCGCTCGCGTAACAGTTGGAGGCTTAGCGACAAGGCGCGTATGCTTCGCGACAGCAACGGCTTATCACCTACAAAAATGCCGCGCGCACTCGCCCGTGCTACGCGATCAGGGCGTAAAGCACGCCCCGCCTTGCTGGCTCGCAGCCTGACCAGCGAGTGGATGGACAGCGTCTCTCGTCCGAGCAACTATCGGTCAGGATCGCTTTCGCAATGTACAGCCGCATCAACTTGTACAGAACATGACGTAACCAGCTTCATACGTCAGGTTCGCCCGTCACTAGTACCTACTGTTCTTAAAGCGTGAGTCGTGATTCAAGGTCGGGATGATACCCGAAGCAAGAGAAGTCCACCTTTCGAGGAAAGATCGCAAGGTGCTTGAGGCGTGTTGCCGCTCCCCGGTGACGTTGCAGCGCGATTTGAAGCGGGCGCGGATAGTTCTGTTGGCGGCGGATGGACGCAGCACTCGGTCGATCGCCAAGGAAGTTGGGGTCCAGCCGCGGATTGTCAGCCTTTGGCGGCATCGCTATGCCGACCAAGGCCTTGAAGGGCTGCAAGACAAGCCGCGACCGGGCAAGCAGCCAATCTATACGAAGGCCACCGACAAGCGGATTCTGAAGCTGCTGGACAAGCCGCCGCCGGACGGGTTCGCACGCTGGACCGGGCCCCTGCTGGCCGGGGCGCTGGGCGATGTTGACGTCCAATATGTCTGGCGGTTCCTGCGCAGCCACAAGATTGACCTCGCGGCTCGTAAGTCCTGGTGTGAGAGCAGCGACCCGAACTTTACGGCCAAAGCCGCCGATGTTGTCGGCCTCTATGTCGCCCCGCCCGCGAAGGCCATTGTGCTGTGCGTGGACGAGAAGCCCTCGATCCAGGCTTTGGAGCGAGCGCAGGGTTATCTGAAGTTGCCCAATGGCCGCGCCTTGACCGGCCAGAGCCACGATTACAAGCGGCATGGCACCACAACATTGTTTGCGGCGCTCGAAGTCGCCACCGGAAAGATCATCGCGGCGCATTCAAAACGCCGACGCCGCGTCGAGTTTCTCGACTTCATGAACAGCGTCACCGCGGCTTTTCCGAACCGGAAGCTTCACGTCATCCTCGACAACCTCAACACCCACAAGAAGAACGAGCATTGGCTCAAGGCCCACCCCAACGTGCAATTTCATTTCACGCCGACAAGTGCGTCTTGGCTCAATCAGGTCGAGGTATGGTTTTCGATCTTGCAGGGGCAGTCGCTCAGCGGCACCTCCTTCACAAGCCTCACGCAGCTTCAGGAGCACATCGATGCCTACGTCAACGCATACAACGACAGAGCCGAGCCCTTCGTCTGGACCAAGAAAAAGGTCCGTCAACGCCGTTTCAAAGGCCGCCGTATCACTCAGCTCTGATTCTGGGTACTAGAGCGTGATGAGTTTAGTTTTGGTCATATCCGGCGTTTGCGAAGTAGTTGGCGCATTCGGCCGGTGAGACGGTGCCGAGGATCGGAGCGATAGCATCGTAGACGGCCTCGGTGGTTCGCTGTGCGGCTTTGCGCAACCAGTGTTTGAACTTGGCGAAGAACTGCTCGATCGGATTGAGATCAGGCGAGTATTTCGGCAGGTAGAAGAGCCGGGCGCCGGCGGCACGGATGGCGCGGCGCACGGCGTGGGCCTTGTGCGAGCCGAGATTGTCCATGATGACGATGTCGCCGTGCCGCAGGGTCGGGACCAGAACCTTCTCGATATAGACAAGGAAGGCTTCGCCGTTGATCGGCCCCTCGAGGAACCACGGAGCGGTAATGCGATCGTGGCGCAAGGCGGCCATGAAGGTCATGGTCTGCCAGCGGCCGTGCGGTACCTTGGCTTTGATACGTTGACCGCGCGGCGCCCAGTCCCGCAGCGGCGCCATATTGGTCTTGGTCCAGGTCTCATCGATGAACACCAGCCGAGTGGGATCGATCCGATCCCGATACTTGGTCCACTGCGCCCGCCGACGGGTGACATCGGGACGATCCTGCTCGGCGGCAATCATCGTCTTTTTTTTGTAATTGAGCTTCTCGGCGTGGACGAACTCCCACATCGTGCGGTAATCGACCTTCAGGCCACGCTCAGCGAGTTCGGCCACCAGCCCGCGCACGGTAAAATCGTTTCGGCACCGTTGCATCAGCCATTCGCGGTGCGGCCCCGCAATCTTCTTTGGCCGATAGCCCCCGATCTGGTCTGGCTTGACGCTACCGGTCTCGTGGAAGCGCTGTACCCAGTTGATCGCCGGCTGATGCCCACCCCAAATTGAGCCGCTGCCTGATGCCGCGACAGGCCACCTTTGATGACAGCTCTCACTACCCGCTCACGAAGGTCGTCCGAATAGGCTCGTCCCATCCATGCTGGCCTCCTTCCCAGCCAGCATGTTGAATCAGAAGCCTTCCGATTTGGGAATCCCAAATCGATTCAAGCTAGGAGCTATCGCCAAATTTTGGTGACGGCGCGGCCGGTCAGGCGGCGGCGGTTATGGGCTGACGGTCAGTCGGTTTGGCGATGACCTCGATCCCATCGTTGAATGTCACACCGAGAACGAGTTTTGGCAACTGGTTGTGGCCATCGAGACGACGCCAGCTTTTCTGCGCGGCCTCAAGCAGTTTGAAGACCATCGCGAGCGCCGTTCTGTTGGACAGGCAGCCCTTCGATCGGATCGTGCGGTGGCGCACGGTAGCGAAGGTGCTTTCAATGGGATTGGTGGTCCGCAGGTGTTTCCAGTGTTCGGCCGGGAAGTCGTAGAACGCCAGTAGCGTGTCCCGATCCTTGCTCAGGCAGTCGGCCGCCTTCTCGTATTTGGGCGTGTAGCTCTCGATGAAGGCGTCGAACGCCAGCTCGGCGGCGGCCTTGGTTTCGGCCATCCAGATCTCCTGCAACGCGCGTTTGGCTTTAGGCTGCTGGCTCTTCGGCAACTTGGCGATCACGTTGGCGGTCTTGTGTACCCAGCAGCGCTGCTCGCGCGTTTTCGGCCAGACCTCGCCGGCGGCCTTCCAGAACCCGAGCGCGCCGTCGGCGATGGTGAGCCGCGGTGGCACGCCGAGCCCGCGCCGCTTCAGGTCGAGCAGCAGATCGCGCCAGTCCTGCGCGCTCTCGCGGGCGCCATCGGTGAAGCCGACCAGTTCCTTGCGGCCTTCCGGCGTCGCGCCGATCAGCACCAGGATGCACTGCTTTTCGTCTTCGAGGCGTGCTTGGAGATGGATGCCATCGGCCCAGATGTAGACGTAGCGCTTCGCCGACAGATCGCGCCTCTGCCACGCGGTGTGTTCGTCAAGCCAACCGTCCTTCAGACGGCCGATGGCGGATGCCGACAACCCGGCAGCATCCTTGCCGAGCAGCGCCGCCAGAGCCTCGGAGAAGTCGCCGGTGGAGATACCCTTCAGGTAAAGGATCGGCAGCAGCGTCTCGATCGATTTCGAGCGGCGCATGTAGGGCGGCAGGATCGACGGAGAGAACCGGATGCGGTCGGGATCGGTAGCCTCCGCCTCGCGATCGCGTACACGCGGCTGGCGGACGCCGACCGGACCGATACCGGTCATAACCTCGCGTTCCGGCAGGTGACCGTGGCGCACGACGCGCTGGTGGCCGTCCGCAGTCTTCAAATCGGCATGCTTGCCGAGAAAGTCCGCGACCTCGGCCTCGACCGCCTGGGCCAACAGAGCACGCGCCCCATTGCGCAAGATTTCGGTGAGTTGATCGTCGACGTTTCCTGGCTGAATCAACTTGATGATGTTATCTTTGGCCACGGCATATCGCTCCTTCGGTGGAGAAGTGGAGGCGTCAAGCACCCCCACGATATGCCGCCTTCCCGATTCCCGCCGTCACCAACTTTCAGCGATAGCTCTCAAGCTAGACCCATCCCGCTCTAGCGCTGATTTGATCACCATCCTGTCCAGCAGCAGCGCGTCAATTGACGTCGCGACCGCGAGCCGGGGACTGAACGCCTAGCGAGACGTTCCACATAATCGACTCTGAGTGCGCCAGCGCGCTCGAGCGAGAGGACGACCGCCGCGGCGAACGCGCCGCTCGACAGACAGCTTGACCTGCAATCGGGCAGCAGCGACAGCTTCCACTCTACGGGTGCGAGACGAAGACACCGACGTGTTCCACCTGTAGGCACGGTGGCAGCACTACAAGCGCTCTCTCATCCAGGTCGCGCTTCACCGGATGGTGGCGAGCCAGCGCTTTTCTTCTCCTCTTCAATGAAAAGTCGCGTCGGATCCTCAGGTTGGGCTATGAATTGCCGTCTGGAGAAATAGTGCCAGTACTGCCGGATGCAAAAAGCGGCCATCTGGTCTATGAGACGGGCTATGATTTTCACAAACCCACGAGCTCTTGCGAGGTTTCATCGGTTAAGATCAATCGGCCCGGATCGTTCAGGTCGAACTCTATCACACGTGGCACAAAGAGACGCGCATAGCGCGTGAAGGCGCTCGTTGGGGGAAAGCGAATCACAGTGTCGCAGCGCGCAAGGAGATACATCTCGATAAGGGCTGAAAAGCCGCCCTCGGCTCCGAGCGCGGCGCTGTGCAGAGGCCCGGCCTGAAGCGCCTGGAAACGTTTTGGAATCGTGAAAACATCAGGAAATAAGGCCGAAACCTTCTCAAGAACGAGCGCACTGTCCGTACACAGGAACACCCTCGCAGGCTTGGCGTACGGCAACCCCCTGGCCCTTTCGATGGCACGACAGACCTGCCGCAGGGCGCGCTCCGGATCGGCCCAATAGGGAGCATGCCCCAGAATATCCTCGCCGTTGCCGTGTCGAACATGAACGCCGATGATGCTGTACGGCTCAAACTGCTTGCGGTAAATGGCCTCAATCCGTGCCAGAATTTCAGATCGCGGTTTAATGTTGCGAAAGATCTCTCGTTCGGCCTCCTGATCGCAGCGCCACATCAGACAGGCGTCACACACAACCGTGTTAGCGTCACTATCTTCCTCATTTTGGAACAGTCGATCGAGCTCGTCGCGCTCGCGGAAAATTTGCTGATCCGGCCGATAGACGCAGTCGATGGATGGCCTGTTCCACCATCCCGGGAAGAATGGCCCCGGGAATGAGCGGTGGTTGATCTCGTCGTCGCAGATGATCGGTACCCCAGCAATATCGTGAACTGGTTCGAAAAAGACTGGGAAGGCATTGGTGAATGGCTGATCGAGATAACAGGATCCGCGCCAATCGATTGCCAGCGTCCGATCGGTCCGCTGTGCAAAGCGCCAAGCTGCCGCCAGCGACCACAGGCAGTCGCCGAACCCGGTCCTTCGCCTGGAAACAACGAACCGATCGCTCTTTAAACCGCTAACCATACGCATTGCCTCGCGGGCTCCTGGGTGGACATAAGACGTCATTATAGATGCATCTCGTGTGATCGCATCCGTTGTCATCGGCGGCACTCGTGATGCCGGCGAGCTGCGTCGGTAGAATTTCATGGCGGCGTGCCTCTGATGGAAGATGTTCTCTGAATGCTTTCCGATTGCACTTCCATTCAGAGACGCTGCGCCGACGTACCCGATTTCGGTCCGATACCGTTTCGGCCTATCCCGGTCCCGCCCCGCATGCATTGCCAGGGTCATTCGTGAGCTCAGCCTGAGCTTCACTTTTCCTTTTATTGCAGTCGCAGGCCGCGCGCGGCGGACGCAGCCGAACACAGCGCTGCTCCCACGCGAGCCGCAGTTCCTTCACGATATCTTCACGCTTGTCGTGATCGGCCATGGTCGTGTCTAGAAGCCAGCCAAGCGGCGCCTCGCCCTCGATTCGCATCAGCAGCTCGAATAACTCATGTGAAATGCGTATGCTGTCGCGGCCCGAAGGTCCCGTACGGATCTCGCAGACCGTTTCCTGGCGATCTGCCGCAGTGTAGGAGCGAACGCGATGAAGGGACGCATAAGGCGGCAATGAAACGCTTAGCGCACCCCAATCCTGCAGCCTTGCCGCTCGCTTCTTGACGAGGAACGGCCCCGCAACAAGTCCGTCTAGGTCGGTCGTCAAAAATGTCGTGATCGCGTCTGCAACCGAATCCACGATCGGCTCGGCATTGTTGTTGAATGACGTATTCAGAAGCACTGGGATGCCAGTGCGCTTTTTAAACGCATTGATAACATCCCAATAGGCGGGGTTTGTCTTGCGCGATACTGTTTGCAGCCGAGCGGTACCATCGACGTGCGTGATTGCGCCGAGCACCTTACGCTGGGCTTCGCGCACCCGGACCACGAAATTCATGAAGGGAAAGTCCTGCTTGCCGTCAGGGAGCTCGAAGAACTCGTTCGCATTCTCCTCCAGCACCGATGGCGCAAACGGACGATAGCCCTCGCGTTTTTTGACCATTGCATTGATCCGGTCCTTGTTTTCGGCTGGCCGCGGGTCCGCAAGAATGCTCCGGTTGCCGAGCGCACGCGGCCCGAACTCAGAGCGGCCCTGAACCCAGCCGATCACGGCGCCATTTGCCATCCAGTCGGCCGCACTTGCTGCTATGTCGTCACATCGTTGAATGTCGAGATGACCGGACCATGCATTGAGCTCCTGTTCCACGGCTTGCTCGTTTCCGAGGCCGGGCCCCCAATATACGTCTGACAGCCGCTCGCGCGGGGTTGGCCTGCCCAGCTCGCTCGACATCATCAATGCGGCGCCAAGCGCGCATCCGGCGTCGTGGGCCGCGGGTTGGACGAAGATGTCGTCGAAAAGGCCGGAATAGAGTAGCTTACCGTTGACGGTGCAGTTATGAGCTACCCCTCCAGCTAGGCACAAACGCGTGATGCCTGTCGTTTCGCGATAGTGTAGCAGGACATGAAACACGATCCGCTCCAGAGCTTCCTGCAGCGATGCGCTGACATCCCGATGCTGCTGGGTAAACGGCATTCCCTTTCGTCGGACCTGGATGTTTCGGAGCAGCGCCGGACCGATGCGGTCGTGGTGGACGCGATAGTCTCCATTGTCCAACAACTCGTAGAGCTGTGCGAACAGCTCGCGATAAGGAGCGGGGTCCCCGTAGGGAGCAAGCCCCATCACCTTGTACTCGTCGAACAACCCGTAGCCGAGGTAACGGATCGTTTCGAGATAGAACAATCCCAGAGAGTTGCTTTCTGGGAAGCGTGCAAGTTGCGTCATTCCGGTGCCCGACCCTACCGCCAATAGGCCCGAGAGAAAATCGCCACCGCCGTCAACCGAAAAAATGAGGCTTTGCTCGAATCCAGACATGGCAAACGCGCTCACCGCATGCGCTTCATGGTGATTTACGAATGAAATCCGCGACGCATCGACCTCGGTACCGAACTCCCGTGCCAATAGCTGTCGCAGCAACAGTTTGGCGTCCAGCGGAAGCGGCTGAGAAACAGCTAGGCGCTCGAGCATAGTGTTGCAGTACGCCTCAGTCGCGTAGAACGCGATGCGATCGATCTGGTGAAGCTCGACTCCCGCAGCCGAAAGACAGTATCGCATCGCGTTGCTTGGGAACTTGTTGGAGTGCTTAACTCGATTGAGGCGCTCCTCTTCGACGGCAGCGATCACGCGGCCATCCTGTACAAGAACCGCAGCGCCATCGTGCAAGAATGTATTCGGCAGCTCGGGCGAGCTTTCATGAATTCTGTCCAGACCGCCACATATTCCCAGACACAACATCTCGTTCTCCATTTGATCATGACGGGACGACCAATGGCCGTTCCAGCTGCTTCGTATTATCGCGCTCCGTCGGCCGCGCGGGGCCGTAGCACAACCCAAGGCTCTCCCAACGCCGCCCGGACACGGCGCTCAGCCCGTTGAAGTGCCGGAGCCCCGCATCGATCAACCGAACAGGCTGGTGTCGACCTGGCTTGATCGCGTCCTCTTACAGGCATTGCAACTGCTGCCATGGCAGGTCGGGCCTTGTCCGACTCACCACAGAGAGCATGGTGCGACTGCATCAGCTGGATTCTCCCGGTTATCTTAGTTCTTTCCGTCAACGCAGCAGCCGGCGCCGCAACAGTGCGGTCGATACGAAGAAGGGCAACACCGCGTATATGCAAAGCGCACCTACATGAAACAAAGCGCCGCCAGCCTCGCGCTCTAGCATCGCGGGGCGAATGAGGTCGACCGAATGCGCTAGCGGCAACAAGTCGGCGAAGTGCTGAAATGAGCTAGGCAGTTGGCTCATCGGAAACACCGCGCCACACAGAAACACCATAGGGGTAAGGACAAGCGTCTGGTAAAACACGAAGTAGTCGTAACTTGGCGCAAGAGATATGACGACCATTGCCAGGCTGGCGAAGACAAGCCCAGTAAGCGCGACGGTCGGCATCGCATAGAAAATGGAAAGCCAAGACGCATAGCCAAGCGTGGCAGCGACAAGCCCGATTGCCGTCCCGGCAAGAACGGATTTGCTGGCCGCCCAAACCAATTCGCCTAAAACGATATCGCCAAGCGTGAGCTGTGTGGACAGGATTGCTTCCCAGGTACGATTGGCATCCATGCGAGCAAAGGTTGCATACATGGTTTCAAACGTTGCGGCAGTCATGGCGCTGGTCGCAACCATGCCCGCAGCCAAAAATGCGATGTAGGAAGTTCCCTCAACGGGCCCGACGATGAGACCGAGGCCGAAGCCAAGGCCAAAAAGATGGGTTATAGGATCTGCGAGGTTGCCGAGAACCGACGCAAGCGCAACTTTCCTCCATGCCAGGCAATTTCGACGCCATACCGCGACCCAGTTGTAGGCGTTAGCGGGCAGGACCCCCGCATAACCTTCACTCATCACTCATTTCTCCATCTCGCGTCCGGTCAGGCGCATGAACACGTCCTCGAGATTTGCCGGACGCTGCAGAATGCGCAGACCCGCTCGCCCGCGCAGCTGGATGCGCACCTGCTCGGGATATTGCGCATAGCAAAACAGCGTCTCTCCGCTCACTTCGAGGTGACGTACATAGGGCTTGAGTATCTCACGCAGCTCTTGCGGATGACCGCCATAGATCTCAATCACGTTGCATCCGACCTGTTCGTCGATCAACGCTTGCGGTTTGCCTTCGGCGATCTTGCGTCCATCCTCCAGCACACACAGCCGATCGCATAGACGTTCGGCCTCTTCCATGAAGTGAGTGGTCAGTAGGATCGTCTTGCCACGGGCCAACAAAACTCGCAGACGTTCCCAGATCAGGTGGCGGGCGTGCGGATCCAGACCCGTCGTCGGCTCGTCCATTACCAGCAGATGCGGGTCATTGATCAATGCACGCGCCAGCGTCAGCCGCCGCTTCATGCCACCTGAAAGCTCGGCGACGCGCACATCCACCTTGCTTTCGAGTCGCGCAAACTCAAGCAACGACGGCAGGAGCGCCTCGATCTTTCGAGCGCTCATGCCGAAGTATCTGCCAAATACCACGAGGTTTTCTCGTACGGTAAACCCGAGTTCAAGGTTGTCGAACTGCGGCACCACGCCGATGCGCACACGTGCCACTCGAGCGCGTGCAGGCACGGGCTCATCAAGGACGGTAACCTTGCCTTCATCCGGCGCAATCATGCCGAGAAGCATACGCGCAATGGTGCTCTTGCCAGCTCCATTAGGCCCGAGCAGGCCAAAGCACTCTCCGCGTGCAACCGAGAACGACAGTTCATTGACGATGATCTTGCCGCCAAAGGACTTTTTTACGCCGGCAATGTCGATGGCTACGGTGGACATGTTCACCTTAGGTTGGCAGAAGTGGTTGAGCCGAAGATGGCGTCCCTACGGCCGTCTTGGTCCAGAGCAGGCCGTCACACCACACATGTTCAACGCGTCCCCATTGGCAAGCCGCGGCAACATCCGGGAAGACGCCACGGCCGTGAACATTGGCGCTCGTATTGCAGAGCAGCGGAATGCCGGTGAGTTTCTCAAATTCGACGAGGAGCTCGGCAATCTTGTGTGAAGAGTTGCGGGAGATTGTCTGCAGTCGCGCAGAGCCGTCCAAATGGACGACGGCGGCGACCTTGTCGCGCCACTCCGTCCTAGTCTGGTGATCGAACAGCATGTACGGATCCGGCGTACCTGGGTTGAATATCTCTGGCGCCCGATCCTCTAGGCAAATCGGCGCCACCGGTCGGAAGTATTCGCGGCGCTTGATGTCGTTGAGACGATCCTTCATTGCCGGCGAGGTCGCGGCCGCAAGAATGCTTCTGCCGCCCAACGCCCGCGGCCCAAGCTCCGCGCGCCCGGAAAGGAAGATCACCGGCTCGTTGTCGGCGAGAATGGCCGCAAGATCGCGCAGACTGCACGGCGCGGCCTGCCATTCTGGCGGAACCTCGCTGGCTTGCAGGGCAGGACCACTGTAGACTGACCATTCCAGTGGCACGAACCCATCTTGCGCCGCCAGCGCACTGCAAGCAGCACCGATTGCCGAGCCGCTGTCATTCGGAAATGGCGGCACCCAGACGTCATCGAACAGTCCCGTCGCGCGAAGCGCACTATTCCACTTGATGTTAAGACCGCAGCCGCCGGCTATACATAGATTCCGCGCTCCCGGAAGCGACGAATGCCGCAGCAACACCATTGCGATTTCCCGGATAAGGAGACGTTCCAGGAACACATGAAACGACGCAAGGACGTCCTCCGCTCGCTTGGCCATCAGGCGCAGTCTGCTCGCCTCGAAAAAGTCGTGCATAGTTGCGAGTGACGCTTCGGCATTGTTGATGTCTGCGCGATAGCGACGAGCCTGCTGCGTGTCCGCCGCGAAGCGCCTGTCGTAGAGCTCCTGAAACACTGCCACAATGCTTTCATCGGCAGAACCAAGCGCGACGTAGGCCATCAATTTGCCGGCGATGCCCAAGTCCGAATTGGTGCGATTCGGCCGACTGTAAGGCCCGAAGTGAAGGCCGGCGACAGCATAGGCGTGGCCAATCATCGGAAACAGGCATCCAACGAGCCGCCCCCCCTGTGGTTCAACATAGTAAAGACGTGGAGAGATCCAGCCGTCCCATACCAGACAGAACGCGGGCCTACCCGAGACGGCAAAGGGGCTGGTGCTATATGCTGAGGCAACGTGGCCGGTGACGTGCGGGTAACTCTTGTAGGGAAACACCTTGCCGCCAAGGATCAAGCCAAAACCGTCGACGCAATCAAGAAGGCCCTCAGCACGGCGCTCGACATATGGCGCCCCTTTCAGCGCGATCGGCACGGCCCCACTGAGGACCAGGAATTGCGACTCGCGCTCGCCATCCCCGCCGTCGATGACGAACTGATCAATATCACGCGGATCCAGGCCGTGCTCCGCCAATGCAAGTACAACTGCATCGAGATTATCGATGGATTGATAGCGAGGATTATTGCCGCGCTTCTCTTGCTCGGTGCAAAAGACAAGCCGCCCATCCTCGACGACAGCAATTGCCCCGTCATGTGTCAACTTGATGCCGCAGATGCGCATACGCCCCCCGGCCCAACGACCGCAATTTGATTGTTTCGACGAGTTATTCGACTTCCGGAACAGAACGAGCAGGCAATCTTGGTCGACCGAACCAGTCTGGCAATGCTGACGCTCGATTCGGATAAACTCTCATTCAAGAGAGCGATCGCCGTCTCAGCAGCATGCCCCCAGCGTCGACAAGCATCACGCGCGAAGACCAGCGCGCCATTTGGCGCAAGCATGCTCACCATGACCGCCTCTCCGTTCTTTGCCGTGCGCGCTCAATCCTGTGGCATGACATCCTGCACGGTAATTCGCTGGCAGTGGGGTCCCAGCATTTCCGTGAATGCGAAGGCTGCACCTGCGACTTCAAGGGCACGCGTAACTTCCCCATTGGAACGCGACATCCGAAACATTTGCGCGTAACGCTCCTGTTCCAACGGGTTACTGTCGAGCTGCCACTGATCACCAACAGCAAGACCACGCTCGAGCAGATGATCGTTCTTGTCCAGTCTCATGGGTCGATTAACCTGTTGTTATTGGCTCGATCAATCGCCACCGCACACATTGTCAGTCGCCGGCACGCCCGAGGAACCGCGCGACCTCCGCTTGCGAATTGCTTCAACAATTTCTGCAGTAGCTGCAGCGCTCGATCCAGTGTTAGTAGCCGGGATAGCGGCCTTCTTCTCCCCTGCGCTCGGCACATTGACGAGCTTACGCGACAGCCAATCGCTGTTGCTCAATGTACAAAGCGCATAAGCCTTCAACGGAAGTAGGATAAATATATTGATGGGCGTATGGAGCGAGAAGCCGATAAAGCGCAATTCGCGGGCACGAAACGCCGCGACACTGCACCGGGTTATTGTCATTGCAGCAATTGTCAATCCCGTCCACCAGGGCACCGAACCGCCGACTGCGAGCTGTGCGAGCGCAGCCAGTGATGACAAGGCGAGGAGTAAAGGGCCGAGATTTTGTCCGACAACGTCTAGCGTGAGATAGCCATCGAGTTCGGGCAGCAGGCGCAATGCAAGAAACGTGTCCCGAAAGGTACTCCGTGCCCAACGCAGTTGCTGACGCAGATACGGCCCAAGGCTGTCGGGTACGACTGTTGCCGCGATGGCATCCGGGACATACTCGGTTCGAAACCCCGCTTTGAGCATGAGGATAGTTAGGTGGCGATCCTCGCCAAAATCGCTCGGCTTTCCGCGAAAGAGTTGCGTTTCGTATTGATCAAGCAGCAAAGCGAGGGCGGAGCGACGATACATCGCGCAGGGGCCGCAGCAGCACATGACTGCACCGAAGCGAGCCTGTGCCGCGCGCTCTTCGTTGCACGCTAGCCAGTATTCCATATCGATTAGCTTGGTCAGCCAGGTTTGGCTGCGGTTGCTCGCTATCAACTGGCCCATGGCGGCGCCGACTTCCGGCTCCTGCATCTTCAATGCAAGCTTCTTGACCACGTCAGCGGCTAGTATCGTATCCGAGTCGACGTTGAGCACCAGGTTCCCGGACGAGCTACGTATAACGGCGATCTGCGCCTTGCGCTTTCCAACGTTCTTGGCCAGCAGGATGATGCTGAATCTCGGATCGTTCGCATAGAGGTCGTGTACAGGCCCCACGACATCGCGATTTGCAGATCCGTCGTCGACCACATAGACCTGCAGTCTTCCACCGTAGTCTTGACCTGCAATCGACTCGAGACATTTGGAGAGCGTATTCGGGTCCTCGTTGAAGCAAGGCACGATGACGTCCACGCTGGGCAGAGCTACCTCGGATTGGCCCATATCGGTCTGCAGCGACGAGGTATTCGCCGGCTGAGCATAGAGCGCTTGCGCGCTCTTGTAGACAGTTGAGAGCAGCGCATAAGACGAAACGGCGACAGCGCTGGTTGTAGCGAGCAGGTCCATTTTGGGGCCAGTTTTGTTTAGTGAAGTTGAGGAAGCGGACGGATTGCAAACCCGCGCTGTTGCAGTACCGGTATCAGATGTGACAGCGCCATCACCGTCTGATCACGCAGAGTGGCATCGCTGCAGAGTCTTTCCTCACCAGGAGGATACCCGTCGTGCAGAAGTACAATTGCGCCTGGACGAACGGCCGCCAGCACTGAATTCACAATCCTATCGACGCCTGGGCGCGACCAATCTCTCGGATCGACCGACCAGTGCAGAGCTGTGAGGCCAGCGCTCGCTGTCGTAGCGAGCACCGCTTGGGTCCATAAGCCGTAGGGTGCTCGCATGTGCCTGGGCGAAGCCTGCGGGCAGGCCGAACGGATCGCCTTGCTCGCCGTTAGCACTTCATCGTGAACCACCGCTGGTTCACATCTGGAGAGATCCGGATGCGTCATCGTGTGGTTTGCAACCTCGTGTCCTTGCGCAATCATTCGTCGAATGAGTTCAGGGTGATCGGTCACGTACGTGCCGATAACGAAGAACGTCGCCGGCACCCGATGTTGCGTCAGCACATCGAGCACGTCGGGCGTGCAAAATGGATTTGGCCCATCATCAAAGGTCAAATAGACACAGCGACTTGCGCTGACGTCGGCGTAGTCGCGACGCACCGCAGACAGGGGGACGAGCTCTTTCACAACTCAGGCCCGTTCCGGTCGATGATCGTCCCGGCCGGCCACTCGCTGATCGGGCGTCCGGCCGGGAACACCACCACGAGAACGTCCTCGATCCGGACCGGCGGCAAATTGGGATACACATCTGCGTGGGTGGACCGGACGCGAATGCCGGACATGAGGGTTGCCAGCCCCTGCCTTCCAATCAGTCTGGTAAGGTGCTTCTCAAGCGCGGGCCGAACCGTACCAAAGCCGAACGGGACCCCGAGCTCCTGCAGCGCAGGATACATCACGCGCATTGAGTGGCTGATTCCAAGCCCCTCGAGATCCGGACGCACCGCATATAGTCCCAGTTCGGCCACGAGTAGATCGCGCCCGTCAATCTTGATGAAGCGGCGTAGGGCGCCGATGTGAGCAGCTACGCCGTGCGCGTCGTAACCAATTACGCGGACCTCCGGCCTTGCACCGGCCCAACTTCGGCTCCCCTCAAATGGCTGCGCATTGAACGCACCGGTCGGCCCGTAGCTTTCGCGGAAAAACTCAGCGAGCTCGGTATGGTCGCCCAGCCGCAGCTCGCTTTCCCAATGCAGGCTCCACTGCACTTGAGGCCGCGCGGAACGACTTTCCGCCGACCGAGATCCGGGAATATTCATGACGGGCTTCCCTGCACCAGTGACGTTAAGAGCGGAGGTGGTCACGTGAACAACTCGCTATCGGCTGAATCGCTGATCAATACTCGAATGCACTGACGTGGGGCGCCGGCGCCCGGCTCAGTTCGCCAGCGGCGCGGCAGAACGGCCCCCTTGGAGTGGCGCCTTGGCCAGAGAAGAGGCGATCGTGCAGTCGGCGCTGGTCATCCCAGTCAATGTCATGTCCGAGATCTGCCAGACATGCCGACGTGGCGCTTGGATTGTCCGGCACCTACCCGCATTATCAAGAGGTTCGGTCCGGTCCAGGATTGCTATCGATGCTGTGCGGTCTGATGGCGCCCCATCGATGAACGAGATCTCACCGAAAGCGATCCCGATCGGCCCCAGATCAACTTGGGTCATATGCATCTTCGACACGCTCTGAATGTGATGGACAAGCAACTATTTGGCCGGTCGCGGGTGACGTTTGGCATCCGCAATGTGCGCCTGCCTCTCGGTTCCGACACTAGGGTGAGGCGTAAGCCATCTCTAGTGTACGCGGGTAAACCGCAAATATGGAAAGGAATGGAAGACACATACGAACGTTTATCGGCAGCACGAGCGAGCGCCGTGTCAGGCCGCTCGTCGCACCGAGAAGAACAGACGTTGCTCGGATAGCGCGCCGACACCCGCCCCTAAACGGGTTCGGCAGGTGCTCGCACACCCCAGCAGTCCGTTTCGGAACTCGCGTAATGGCAAGCAGCCATCGTGGTACGCCTAATCAGTTTCCAAACTGATGTTTGCTATCCAACATTCCGTTGTTTCGATAGAACTCATCCACACGATGGATAGACTCACAACATGCGATTCAAGGGACTTGATCTAAACCTTCTGGTTGCGCTCGATGCTCTGATGACCGAGCGCAACCTCACTGCGGCGGCACGGAAAATCAATCTGAGCCAGCCCGCGATGAGTGCTGCGATCGCGCGGCTGCGCATCTATTTTCGTGATGAATTGTTCACGATGAGAGGTCGCGAGCTCGTCCCAACACCCGGCGCGGAAGCGCTTGCGAGCCCTGTCCGCGAGGCCCTGCTGCATATTCAACTCTCGATCATCTCAAGGGACGCGTTTGACCCAAGTCAGTCGAACCGACGGTTCAGGATCATTCTCTCCGACTTCATGACAATCGTCTTTTTTCGGCGGATTGTGGATCGTATCGCACAGGAAGCTCCGGCAGTACGCTTCGAATTGCTACCATATTCCGATGAGCCCGATGAGCTACTCCGCCGCGGCGAGGTCGATTTTCTCATTCTGCCGGAATTGTTCATGTCGAGCGCGCATCCGAAGGCGACGTTATTTGAAGAGACTCTCGTATGCGTGGGATGCCGCTCGAACAGGCAGCTGTCAGGGCAGCTTACGTTTGATAAATACAATTCGATGGGACATGTTGCGGCCAAGTTCGGGCGGGCGCTAAGGCCCAACCTCGAGGAATGGTTTTTGCTTGAGCACGGCCTTAAGAGACGCATTGAGGTCGTTGTGCAGGGCTTCAGCCTCATTCCGCCTATACTGTTCGACACGAGCCGCATAGGGACAATGCCCTTACGGCTCGCCAGACACTTCGAAAAGCGGACGCCTCTGCGGATCGTCGAGCCACCGTTGCCGCTGCCCCAGTTCACCGAGGCCGTTCAGTGGCCAGCCTTTCACAACACGGACCCGGCAAGCATTTGGATGCGGCGGATACTGTTGGAGGAGGGATCCCACATGACATCTGCGAATCAGAAGAGCCCAGCTCGCAGGCGCTGCTAGTTTGGCCACAAGCCGCTCTCCGCACGCTGCAAATACCGTGTTCGGCCCTTTGGTCGTACTCGGCCGCTTTCTCATTTCGCCGTCTCGGGTGGCGCCCTCCTTAAGAGGCCACTCAAGCCGTCGGTCAGTCGCAAACGCCTGGCAGGCGCTGACCGTTGATGCCGCAAAATGTGATTCGGTGAGCTTGCGTGAAAGCACAGCCCCCACTATCGCGGCAACTTCTCAATAATGTTTGATTCGTCCAATCAATGTCTTGAACCCCACGCCGCGTCAGGTTGTAGGCTCGCTGCTGGGACGCGTTGCGCGGCCATCGACAGGGGCATCGGCGAACTTACGGCTCTGGCCATAGCACCAGGGCCAGCGCCAGCCGTAAATTGACCAGGTCGTGTTGCGGGGTTGCCGGAGTGTCGAAATCGATCAGCTCCGCGGCTCCCGATACACTCCAGTCGCCGGTCGTTCGCCGACCGCCCTCCGCGCCCTTCTTACGATGGCTTCCGCGAGCTTCTTTCGCGATCGCAGGATGGGAACGGATTCGTTTCAGGCGATCCGATGAGAGCGCTTCAGAGCCGCTTTCGCTACTCTAATGTACCGCAACGACACTCGCGCAGGATAAGACGATATGCGCTTCAAGGGCTTGGATCTAAATCTTCTCGTCGCGCTTGACGCTCTGATGACTGAGCGCAACCTCACTGCAGCAGCACGCAGGATCAACCTTAGTCAGCCGGCCATGAGCGCGGCCGTTGCCCGGCTGCGCTCCTATTTTCACGATGATCTGTTTACAATGAGAGGCCGCGAGCTTGTCCCGACCTCACGCGCCGAAGCGCTGGCAGCTCCCGTTCGCGAGGCGCTGACGCACATTCAGCTCTCCATTATCGCTCGGAACGTGTTCGATCCAGCTCAATCAAAGCGCCGCTTCAGGATCGGCCTTTCGGATTTCATAACAGTCGTATTCTTCCGAAACGTCGTAGAGCGCGTTGCGCGAGAAGCTCCCGCCGTCAGCTTCGAACTGGCGGCGCTTGCTGATGATCACGATGAGATTCTCCGGCGCGGCGAGGCCGATTTCATCATCTTGCCGGAATTATTCATGTCGTGCGCGCATCCTAAGATGAGCCTGTTTGAGGAGAGACTCGTTTGCGTAGGCTGCGGCACGAACAGCCAGTTGCTCCGACGGCTAACATTTGATCGATATATGTCCATGGGGCACGTTGCGGTGAAACTCGGAGGTGCGCGCAAGGCCCCCATCGAGGAATGCTTTTTACTCGACCTTGGCCTCAACCGACGCATCGACATTCTCGTGCAGAGCTTCAGCATGATTCCGCCCCTGCTGGCAGGCACGACTCGCATAGGGACCATGCCATCAAGGCTCGTTAAGCATTTCCAAAGAATGGTACCCCTTCGGATTGCCGAACTCCCGCAGCCATTCCCCACATTTACCGAGGCGGTCCAATGGCCTGTCCTTCACAACAGCGATCCGGAAAGCGTCTGGATGCGAGAAATACTGTTGCAGGAGGCGGCCCGCATGGCATCTACACGTGAAGAACGCTTCATCATCAACGCTTCGGACCAAGCGGACACTGGCGCAGACTTCGCGGAGTCTGGTTCGCCGTTGTCGTAAGGACGTCCGCAGTGCGTAATCTCTATCCGGACGCATGTCTCGACGCGGCCAATTCACGCTTGTTCCAATGACACCGGTTATTGGCAGATAAACTTCGGTCAGTTTCGGCCGATGGCTATCAGCCGCTGTGCCGCTCGCATTCTATTATCCGACCGGCGCGCGAACTGCGACGCACGCGGTCGATTGCGTTGTTTGCAACTTAACCCTCAAGGACGAAGCACGACGCGCCCGCCGCCGCTCCAGCTGGGGTCTTACGCTGCACCCGGCCTCTCTCTTTGGCTCACCAGGCTCGATGCAGAACTTGGAATCAGCTTCGGACCACGCGCCGTCCACTCTCAGAATCAGTAGCTCCCAGGCGCGAGCTCGATTCGGATTAGTCGGCGTCACATCATCACCCACAGTGAGCGCTGTGCTGATCGATTGTGCAGATGGGGTACATCCCCGCAATTTCGACGCAGCATCGCGCAGCCGTGTTGCCGTATCGCATCACCTTCAAGCGCATCGCATCTTCGTCGCTCCGCGCCGCCGGTCCGACTTCTTTTGGCCCTACCGCGGCCAAACGTCTCGACGACGTGCGCGACCCTAGCGCGATGACAAACAGGAGCTGATCGTTGGAGCAATACAGCGGTGTATTTGATCCGGAAGAACTTTCCGGCTTGGGAAGTCTTTTTGATAGTGCAATCACCGCGTTGCCGCCATCGATGCGAACTCCCGATAATCGAACGGCGATCGCAAAACTCATTTTGGAGCGGACAGCGGTGAGCGAGGCTCGACTGGCATACCTGATGAACTTACTGGTCATCATTTCCCCTCAGGGTTGATCGCCCGCCATTCTAAGGATAGTCACCATCTCTTGCGCTGGAATGGAAGACGATCCAGCTAGAGCTTTGAAATAGCTTGAATCATACGTGACGTCAGGTTGTAGGCTTTGAAATTGAACAACATGAGCAAAGCTACACCACGAAGGCGTCGATGGCGCATTGGCGAACTTGCAGAGGCGACCGGAGTGACGGTACGCACGCTGCATCACTATGAACACACGGGGCTCTTAGCTGCCTCCGAACGCACCGACGGCGGCCACAGGATGTACGACCGCGAAAGCGTTCAACGGGTTCATCAGATTCGAGCGCTGCGTGAGCTTGGTTTCTCCCTTTTCGAGATCGGTAAGGCTATGGAGCGTACGACTTCACTTACGGACCTCATGCGCAAGCATTTGGAGCGGATAGAGCTTCAAGTCGCTCGTGCAACCCTGTTGCGAGATCGCTTACGCAACATGACGACGGACAGTGAAATCCAGGTAAGTGTTGATGAGCTACCCGCCACCTTGGATGCCATGTCGCGGGTCGAGACGCGTAGTCAGCCCTCCCGATGCACTTGCAAGCTGGCTGCAGATCGCGAGGAGCGGTGGCGGCGGATTCGCGATGAGCTGCGCGAATGCATGGATATGGCTGAGCATCCCTGCGGCGAGCGGGCAAAGGCCGTCGCGATCGCAGCACGCTCGCTGATCGGCGAAATAGCCGGCGCCGATTCGCGCGTTTCGACGATCCTGAAGGTGCTTGCACGGTTAAGCGCACCTCACACTCTGGCCGGTTGGGATCCCCACCTCATGCAGTATCTCGATCTCGCCCTTGCTGGATTGGAAGACCAGCCGTACTGATTGCGGCGCCGACGGGCGGATTGTCGGACGGCCCGGTCAACATCAAAGCGCGTTGAAGCGCCGGTTGATCTGCCGGTTCTGATTCGTGCCTGCCGTTCTGCGGCCTCACTGGGCCTGTCTGCGTAGCGCGTCTTTGGCGATCCGCCCGCCTAACGCACGGCCACTTGCTGCAACTGGCGGCATGAACCCCGAATGGAGCTTGAACCGCACGTAACGTCAAATTGTAGGCTCTAGCGAGATTGAGGTCTGGCGAACTGCCGCGCATGGATTCGCTTGCCGGAAGCAACCGCATCGAGCTGCAGCTGGCTGACCGCGGCGTTGGCCGTTCACTTCATTTGAGATTGGGAGTTCTACAATGCTAAATGGGCGCTTCGCTTCGGCTGCAAGTGCAGCGCTCGTCTTCTGCGCCCTCGCCTCGACTGCGCACGCCTCCGACGTCTATATTGCCGTGGCTGGCCCAATGAGCGGGAACAGCGCTGCGTTTTGGCGCGCAAATGCGCGATGGTACGGCGGCCGCCGTCGAGGCATTGAACGCCTCGGGCCCAATACCAGATACCAAAGTGATGTTGAGCGTCGCAGACGACGCCAGCGATCCGAAGCAAGCGGTCGCAGTTGCCAATAGGCTCACAATGGACCGAGTCCAGTCAGTCGTCGGCCACTTTTGTTCCTTCTCGTCGATCCCAGGCTCCGAAGTCTACGCCGAAGCGGACAGGCGGTGGGGCGGGCCGGTTCCTTCAACGCCTCGCGAGTTGTCGTGGCACTTCGTTCAGGGGCGATCGATAACCTGATCGCGCCGCTCCGGTTCGATAGCAACAACGCGGCTCCCGCCCTTCTGGTCTATCGCTACGCGACGGGCGTGTTGAAGCCGTCGAGCAGAACTGACCGGCGCGAACGCATCGTTTCCCTAAACAGCGAATGACACAGATGATGAGACGTTCTCAAGACCTGGCAGCTGCAATAGTTGCGTCCGCCCTTGTACTGGCGGCTCTCGGAGCACTTCTTGCGTTTGCTGCAGCGCTCGCAGAGCTCCCCGATGTCGACAGGCTCGATGACGAGCTACGTCCGATGATAGACAAGTAGTACCGTGCCAACCCTCATTGTTTGCGAGTCTTTTAAGCAACGGCCTGGTCGCTTAATGGTTGGCCGCCCTGATCGATGGGCTTGTTGGCCAAATGAGCCCTCCATTCACCCTGCAGCATTTGATTGGCGCTGTCGGGAGGTGCTGGCCGTTATCCTTTCAACCGCCGTAGCCGCGAAAATCGATTTTCGGCAACAGTCCAGCCTATGGAGCTCCCGTGCTGACAAGTGCCCCTGCCCTGCGCCCCACGTTGCGCCAGACGCTGCGTCGTTTACGTCCTCTCGCGCTAATTCGAGCTGCGCAAGTTTTTCGTTATGCCCTTCCGCCAGACAGTTTTCTGCGCGAATTGCGGCTTCGACGTCAATGGAAACCCCTTCTCGCTGCCGAGCGCCGCAACGCACAACTCACCCAGCGCTGCGCTCAAATCGCAAGGCACACATACAGACCAAGACTTCACCATGTGGCACGCACTCATCAAGCCGAGCATGTTGACGCGCCAATCGAGTGCTTTGGCAAGATCCGGAATACCTTCAACATCGGCGACGGGATCCTGACGCATCGTTCAGCTATCGACGACAAGGGTTCGCCTAACGGGCCTCTAGGGCAGATCGATGAAGCCCATTTGGCCCCAGTCGGATCGTCTGCGGCCCCCTCCAACCCGCGCTCGGCAGATGACCAATCATTCCGCGCTTCCTCCAGCTGGAATGCAAGCTCCCCCCTAACAGGGGCTGTCAAATGAAGCGGCCACGATTCACGGAAGAGCAGATCGTCGCGATCTTGAGGGAGCATCAGGCTGGGGCGAAGGCAACTGACCTGGCTCGCAAACACGGGACCGCAGAAGCGGCCATCCATAATTGGAACGCCAGGTTTGGCGGCATGGACGTTCCTGCGGCCAAGCGATTGAAGGACTTGGAGCAGGAGAACGCGATGCTAAAGATGCTTCTGGTCAAGCACATGCTCGATGTCGCGGAGCTTCGCGAACTGCTTTCAAAGTAGCGAAGCGACCATCTCCCGGCCGCTTGGTGTCAGGCGCCTCGCGCAGCCAGAGAGGGCAAATTCAAAAGAGTCACTGTGAACAGAGGCCTCATCAGCGCCCACATCAGCCGACCTGGATCGCGAGCAATCGCCCGGAGCCGGCGGCGTGGGCTGCTGCAAACGGCGCCAATCTGGCGTGCGCAGGCCACTCCTCTGCTGTCCGAAACATGACAGATGCGTTCCGCTCTCATCTGGCGCATAAGACCGCCGCGGACGATCGGATGCCATTTCTCGGCTTGCTGCGCATGGTCGTAGTTGCACAGTCTGACAAAGATGCCCGCGCGGCCGCGGAAGCCGCTTATCAACGATGGCTAAGGAGCTTTAGATTCCTTTACGAATTGAATGCCGACACCGCCTAACTTGCCGCTGACCTTCGATGCAGCGCTTGAAGCGAACTGTGCGTTGTCGGAACGCCAGCTTCCATCCGACAGCTCCTCCTTAACCAGATCGAGGAGGCGGGCGCCAACTAATATCTACTATGCCAGCTTGCATTCGGGAACCTTCCGTTGGAGGTTTCGCTGTACACAGCAACCACAATCCAATCCGAGATCATGCCTGGCTTTGGCTGAAACGTTCGATCCGATTTTGCTACCTGCGTTCAGCGCCGCAACGCTATGTGCCATGATCGGCCGCCCTGCCGACAATGCCGATATCCGCCTGCCATCACGCTCGCTGCCTTGCCCAACATGGGGTCCTCGGACCAATAGAGCATGCTCGAGCACCTGGAGCAGCACCGGGTCAGCCCCGCGGCCCGTCTCATCGGCTCGTGGACCGCGCGAGAATCCAGCGTCATTCAGAAAGGTCAATGACTCCTCGCCCGGGCTATCCGCGAACTGGATGGATCCCATCAAAACTTTCGATTTTACCGGATTTAGCCAAATACCCCATAAGTCGATCGCGATTTCCGGAAAGCACCTTTCACGAATGTCGTGTGGCCATGGATCCCTTTTGCCTTCAGCACAGTCGCAGGTCAGTTCAAGCCACCCCGACCTGGATCCACAAAGATACTTTCGATTCGTCCAAATCGACGCACGTGCGGACCATTTTTAGTCTGTCCCCTGATCGCCGCGTGCGGCGCGTAGTCATCAACCGCGTCCTCGCTGATACCCTGGCCATCACCCCAAAGGCGTTTCAGACGATCGGCGTTCGCGCACTTCCAGTGGCCTCGGTAAATGCGTACGTCGTTTAGAATTCGGCCAGGCGAACCGTCCTCCTCGCCGGAGCTTGGACTTTTCGCCCTGACCAGGTCGGCAGCGCCGTCAATCTGGCGGCTGCAAGCGAGGCCGTGCTGGCAGGTCTGTACCTGCCCCGATTGCAAGATACGTGTCCGACGGCCCGGACGAGGACCCGATCTGCGACGACATGGACAGATCAACTTCGCCAACTTGCCGTCCACTCTGCAACGTCGTGTGACCATAAATCCTCACTGCGCTCGCTTGCTGAGCCCTGCTCGGTCGGCGCGGGCCAGATCTACGCTCTACAAACCTGCACGATGCTCATCCGGCTTTATCCGCGGTTGTCGATCAACTTTCGACGGGGGCGAGCGCTCTTTGAGTTTCCGGCAAGCATCACACCATCATCTAAGCAATTGGCGCAGCTGGGCGAGCTGCCGAGTTCCCATCTGTTCGCGGGCTCCTTTTCCCCGCCTAGCCGCACGCTCACTGTGCCGAGCATTTAACGATCTGAGCGTGGCAGCCCAGACGATTGTGGCGGAAGATCGCTCTGCAATCCCCGATGAGCCCAATTGGCTCTCGGCGGCTATGCCGGGCGGCGTCTCACAGCACATCCGCGGGCTGCTCGGCTTAAGTCGTAAGTCGCAGTCATGGCCCGCAGGCCCTGCCATTGTACGGCGTCGAGCGAGCGCGACGATCGCCTCAATGAACACGCAGCTGGGACGGAGACATTCCTTGTCGCGCCGCACCTGCCGGCTCTCGCGGACCGCGAAACGCAACACACACCATCAGGTACTTTACATTCACTTCACCACCAGGAGCACATCGTGGAACTTGCCCCCTCCAATTCCCGCGTACAGAATCTTAAGGATCGGATCGACCTGCAACTGACCATCCTCGCCACTCTCGTAGGCGAGGATGGTGACGCGCTTGACGCGATCCGACTGCTCAACGCACTCACAAATGAAATGATCACGGCAGAGCTGGAGCTCGGCCAGCTCGGCGAGACAAGAACAAGCAATCATGACGGCGGCGCTCGCACCACGCACATGTCCGGGGACCGCGGCGCTTATTACCCGGAAGACCTTCTCGTTTTGGGACGCCTGTTCGATCAAGCCGTCGATGCCTTGCCGGCCAACCTACGAACTCCGGCCAACCAGATGAAGATCGCGAAACTCATTTTCTCGCGTGCCGCGGAGTGAGATTTCGTTGACGGATTGATGTGGAGAGCGCTTTTCCTGGCCGAACAACGCCGGCTGCGATGGTACGAACAGAGTATCATAGCGAAGCGCAGCATCCAACGAGCTAACCTGGCATGCGGGCGCCGCCTCCATTACGCCGTCTGCGACTGATTCATTAGCTATCGCGGTCGGATCGGGTACGTCGTACAACACGCATTTGCACTGCAACAACCCAGTTTGATTTCGCTCCTTAGTTCAACTTTTGCTCTTGCTTCGGGACCTCATGGCTCTGCTACCGCCGTGCGGAAGCCGGATAACGAGAAAGCACAGGCCGCCCGGGTGCGAGACACTCACAATGACTGGCAACTCGGCCTAACCTTCGTTTCGTGTATAGTGGTTAGGCCGTTGTTGCGGCAATATCCCCTTATGTGCTGACAACGAACTTCACTCGAACCCTTCTGGGGACGGCGGCGCACGGTCGTGTCCCCAGTGATGGTGTAGCTCGGTAGAGCAAAGCCGCCCGGTACGCGCGCCTCAAATAGCGCCGTAGCGGGCGGGCGGCTTTGCGGTGGTCACCGGCGATTCGCCGGTAGGATCGGGTTGCGACACGCCAACGCAACCGAGGAACCACCGATGACCGACGATATGATGGACCTGCGCACGCTCGTGGAGAAGACCCCTGATGCCGATCTGTTGCGCGAGATGATCGGCTTTGCCGCCCAGCGGCTGATGGAGCTGGAAGTCGAAGGCCAGACCGGAGCGGCCTACGGCGAGAAGAGTCCCGAGCGTCTGGCCCAGCGCAACGGCTACCGCGACCGGAGCTGGGAGACCCGCGCCGGCACGGTCGAACTTCGCATCCCCAAACTGCGCAAGGGCTCCTACTTGCCGGGCTTCCTGGAGCCGCGCCGCATGGCCGAGAAGGGTACGCATACGACGGAGGCCGCCTGATTGACGCATGCGCGCGGGCACGGCGAGGTCTATGATGGCATTGGGTGAAGGGTGAAGGTCAGGCGGCCTGCTGATTGGCTGGCTTGTCGGCCTGGCGCAGGAGCTTCCATTCCCAGGGCAAGAGCTCGTGCAGACGCGATGCGGGATGATCGGCGATACGGGCCAGGACGTCGGCGAGCCAGGCCTTGGGATCGACGTCGTTGAGGCGACAGGTCGTGATCATCGTCAGCATGATGGCGGCACGGTCGGCGCCGCGCTGGCTGCCGGCGAAGGTCCAGTTGCGCCTTCCCAAGGCGATGCCTCTCAATGCGCGCTCAGCGCAATTGTTGGTCAAGCAGATCCTGCCGTCGTCGAGGAAGCGGGCGAAGCCGTCCCAGCGCCTGAGCATGTAGTTAATCGGCTTCAGGACCTCGGAGGAACGCGAGAGGGTTTCGCGCTCGCGGAGCAGCCAGGCATGCATGTCCTCGAGAAGTGACTTACTCTGTTCCTGGCGAGCGGCACGCCGCTCGCCGGCACCGCGGCCGTTGATGGCGCGCTCGATCTCGAACAACGTATCGAGGCGTCTGACAGCCTCCAGCGCGATCGGGGAGACCGGTTTGCCTTTCTTGCCTTCCCGAGCATTTTTCTCGATATCAGCCAGCTCGAAGAAGCCCCGCCGCGCATGGGCCACGCAAAACGCCGGCGTAATCGGCAGCGCCTTCTTCTGCGGGTCGAACAGCGGCTCGAAGCCGCTGTAGCAATCCGCCTGCAAGATGCCGGCGAAGGCGGCCAGATGTCTCTGTGGATGCTCGCCTCGTCGGTCGCTCGAGGCGTAATAGACCGCTGCCGGCGGCGCAGGCCCGGCGAACGGCCGGTCATCCCGCACATAAGTCCAGATCCGCCCGGTCGTGCACTTGCCCTTCGCCAGAATACGGATGGTGGTGTCGTCGCCATGAAGGCGCTCGGCAGCGAGCACGTGGCGTTCGATCAAGTGGAAGAGCGGCATGACGGCGAAGGTCCCGTGGCCGACCTGGTCGGCCAGCGTCGACAACGGCAGGTCGATCCCCTCGGCCTTAAAGCGCGCACTCTGGCGGTTGAGCGGGATATGCATGCCGAACTTGTCGAACAGGATCGTCGCCAGCAATTGTGGGCCGATGAAGCCGCGCGGCGTGGCATGGAACGGCGCGGGCGGCTGGCTGATCTTCTCGCAATCGCGGCAGGTGAACTTCTCGCGTACCGTCTCGATCAGCTTGAAGCGGCGCGGAATCTCCTCCAGCGTCTTGGTCACATCCTCACCGATCTTCGCCAGCCGCGATCCACCGCAGCAGGCGCAGGTCGTTGGAGTCTCAATGACGACGCGCTCGCGTTCGATATCGTCAGGCCATGGCTTGCGCACCGGCCGCTTGCGCATGAAGGGGCGGACGTTCTGCGTCTTCGCCGCTGCGGCCTGTGCGGCAAGCTCATCCTCGCTCGCCGTGGTGACGAGTTCTTCGAGCTCCAACTCCAACTGCTCGAGCAGCCGTGCCGAGCGCTCGGATCGCTGCCCGTGCAGTTCGCGTTTCAGCTTCTCGATGCGCAACTCGAGATGAGCGATCAGCGCCTCGGTATCCGACAGTTTCGCCTGCGCATTCGCGGCTTGCGCCTGCCAGTTGGCGGCCTTCGCCTCGGCTTTCTGTCGCGCCTCACGCTCGGCCTGCAGCGCCGCCAGGGCACTGACAAGGTCCGATGGAAGATCATCCGGCTTCGATATCATGGAGCCATTGAATCAGATCGAGCAGCAGATTCAAACCGTAAAACGACTATCCGACCCGCGTCGGACGCTGGGTTTCTTGAGGGTTGCGCCAATCGATCCCGGACAACAGATAGCTCAACTGCGCCGGAGAGATCGTTACCGATTCACCAGCAACCGATGGCCAGATGAACCTGCCTCTCTCGAGTCTTTTGGTGAACAAGCAGGCGCCCTGGCCATGGTGAGTCGGCCCCGGGGGTTGCACCCGGAGCCGCTCTCCGAACCGTACGTGACGCTCTCACGTCATACGGCTCTCAACAAGTAACGAGGCAGAACTCAACATCGCCCAATGAGCGAACAGCTTCGGCCTGCGGCAGCGGATCAATCTGAGCCAGGTGGAGGCTCTGACTTTTCCATTCTTCAGCCCTTTGTATTTGCGTCGCGCCCAGCGGTTAAGAGATTCGTCGACATATCGATACAGGTTGTGCATTTCTGACCGCCCATATCTGCCGTAGTACTGCCTCCATCCACGAAGGACGGGGTTCAGTTCCAAGGCAATTGCGTCGACTTCCGTCTGCGAGCGAAGCCTGAGGCGGAGCTGCCGGATCGTCATACGCATAGACGTCATCGCCGCCCTGCTGACCGCTGGCGAGAACGTACAGAAGTTTTCTTTCTTCTGATGGTTTCTTGCCCTGCGCGGTCGAAAGGTAAATCCCAGAAAGTCAAATGACTGACTGGCATGGCTACCCGGGCGATTGCTGTCTTTGCAGTAGACGATCTTGGTCTTGTCGGGATGCATTTCGAGTTCGCATTCCTTAAACCTTGCTTGCAGCGCCGCCTTGATGGCTTCCGCTTCAGCCTTGGTTCGGCAATGAACGAGCCCGTCGTCCGCGTATCGACACCACGGCGACTGCGGGAAGTTCCGCGCCATCCATGTATCGAACGCATAATGCAAGAACAAATTGGCAAGGACGGGACTGATCACGCCGCCTTGGGGTGTGCCCCGGTCGCGAGCGGTGATCGCTCCGTCTCTGTCTTGCATCGGCGCTGTTAGCCAGCGTTCGATGTAGAGCAGAGCCCATTCGTCTTGCACATGCTTCCTGACGGCCTTCATAAGCAACTTGTGGCTGATATTGTCGAACAGGCCTTTGATGTCGAACTCCAGCACCCAGTCCATCCTCCAGCACCGTTGCCGGGTGACGCCGACGGCGTCCAGCGCGGATTTTCCGGGCCGGTAGCCGTAGGAATCGGGAAGGAAGATTTCCTCGAGTGCTTGTTCAATCTGCAGCTTGACGACCGTTTGCGCCACGCGATCTGCTACTGTCGGCACACCTAGAATGCGTTGCCCGCCGTTCTTCTTGGGAATGGAGACAGCCCGAACGGCAGGTGGAAAGTAGCTGCCAGAAGACATTCGATTCCAGACCTTGTAAAGGTTGCCCTTCAAGTCCTTCTCAAAAGCTTCGAGCGACACCTTATCCACGCCGGCCGAGCCCGCATTGGCTTTGACCAATCGGTAGGCCTTCATCACTGTCTGCTTGTCGATATCGTACTGCTTACGTCCGGTTACACTCACATGTCCTCCTGCTCATCACAGTTGCATATGGGAGCAACCCACTTGTTTCGGCCCCTTCGCTCCAGTCCCATTACAGCACCTTCATCACTACTACGAGCCGATCCGCCCCAGTGTTGTGCTTCGGTACTCTCGTCTCGCGGTGTGCGCCGCTTGAACTTCTCCCTTGGCATCACAACGACTGGTTCCTGCAGTTCTCTACAAGAGCCTGTATCCAGATCGCGTCCCCTAAACGCCGGTCGCCATCCGCGCAGTAATCCAGGCGCCTCACGGATTGATCTCAGGGATGGCACGCGCCCCTGATTTTGGCGACGCCTTAGTAATTTTCGACGCGTCATCGGAAGATTCGCTTTCGCTCGCCTTCTGGATACTTACCTGCCCCGTACACCCGGGACTTTTGCAACACTTGCTCATGACCGCGCCTTTTAAGCGAAGCCACAGTGTCGTGGTTTTGCATCTGCGCCTGAAACGCCGATGCAGGAGGGCCATCCTCCATCTCTCATAAAGCTGTACGCATTAAATTCGGTTATTCACCTCCTTCATGCTCTGCAGCACACCGTGCCAAATGACCTTCAATAGATCACCGCGTTTGCCCCGGAAGCAGAAAAGACCGCCGCCCATGGCGTCGCGCTTGAGCACTTCCTGCACGCGCAGAGCCAGGCTCGGAAAGCCGCACCGCATGTCGGTATGGCCCGTCGCCAGCCACACCCGCACGCCCGTCGGGATCGGGATCATCGGCGCGCCAGGCCCCGAGCAATTCGAACGACCGCCTCGATATCCGCACCGGGGCCGAAGACCACGCGCAGCCCCTGAGGGCTCACGATTTCGATCTGACCTGTCTCGACAGCTTCCGTCGTTGGCGGCGTACTTGCCGCAACTATCGCAGGGACGAATGTCGGGCCGATCGAATCCTCTTCGGCCGGATCATGACAGGTCCAAGCCTTGCGCCAGCTCAGCAGAAGCTGACGTGATATCCCATACCGGCGAGCCGTCGCCGACACCAGTCGTGGCCCCGAGAAGCTCTCCTCTACGATTCTGAGCTTCTCCGCACGCGTCCAGCGTCGCCGCCGACCGGTCTCCACCAAATCCATGCGGCTCAGCACCGCACTGTCCTTATGTCCGTCCATAAGGACAGTCAGCTACAGATCGGAAAAACTCGCAAGACGGCCGCCCTCGGACGGATACCGAGAAGGCGCTCACCGCCGTGGTGCAGGAAGCTTATGTGCAGGGCGTCTGGACCCGCTCGGTGGACGATCTGGTGCAGGCGATGGGAATGAGCGGCATCTCCAAGAGCCAGGTGAGCCGGCTGTGCGGCGAGATCGACGACAAAGTGAAGGCGTTCCTCGTCCGCCCGATCGAGGGCGACTGGCCGTATCTGTGGATCGACGCCACCTACGTGAAGGTGCGCCAGAATGGCCGCATGTGTCGGTCGCGGTGATTGTCGCGGTCGGCGTCAACAGTGACGGCCACCGCGAGGTTCTCGGCATGGACATTGGCCCTTCCGAAGCCGAGACATTCTGGACGGAGTTCTTGCGCAAGCTCGCCCGCTGCGGCCTGCGCGGCGTCAAGCTGGTTGTGTCCGACGCGCACGAGGGCATCAAGGCCGCCATCAGCAAGGTGCTCAACGCCACTTGGCAGCGCTGCCGCGTGCACTTCATGCGCAACGCGTTGGTCGCATGCCGGCAAGAGCGGACGGCGCGTCGTCTCCGCCTTCATCGCCACCGCCTTTGCCCAGGACGATGCCGAGACCGCCCAAGCGCAGTGGGCGGAAGGTCGCCGACCAGCTCCGCCCCAAGCTGCCCGAGCTTGCTGGCTTCCTCGACGAGGCCGAGACCGATGTGCTCGCCTACATGACGTACCCGCCCCAGCATCGAACCAAGCTGCACTCGACCAACCCGATCGAGCGCCTCAACGCGCCACACCACGCCCGTGGACACGATCCGGCGCACTCTGGATCAATTCCGGCCCGATCGGCGCTGGCGTTTTTCATCCTCTTCTAACGTGTTCGGCTTGTACGGGGCTTAGATCCATAATGCGAGCAAGAGAATGCCCCGACACATGTCACAACACCAACAACACTTGTCCGGAATATGCCGGGCTTGATCGGAAGCCGACATCTCAGAAAACGACCACGCTGTTCGCTTGAGATCTGCAAATGGTGGACGACCCCGACCGCCATGGTCGTGTTGTAGCTGCGACTGGCACGAGCGAAGTTTGATCGCCTGAAACAACGCCTTGCACCGTTAGCGGACCTCAAGCGGTACCGCTAGAGACGCTTGTACTGCGTTGTTCGCTTCACTCGCTCCGAGATTAACTCCAATTGATCGACATTACGACGCTCGGTCATCCGAACTTCAACAAGCATCTATATAATGTTCATTATGGCGCCGAGCGTAGCTCGATGCGCGAGCAAGATCGCAACCGATTTGAGCGCTGGCCACATGCTCTCGGTTTCGTTTGGGACAAACTGATTTGTTCTTTGAAGGGCGTTGCAGTGGAGTTTGAGATGGATCACGACTTATCCCAGCAGGTCCAGGCGCCAGAGGCTCTCGTGAGTGTGGCGTTTGATAAAGCGTGGCGCTTTGTCGAGAGTGATCCGATCCTAGCGCACAATCTGAAGTCCGTCCTTCATCGCCGATTGCGCGATTTACTGGCGAGCTCGGTAAGGAACGGCGAACGCAATGCACTCCATCTTGCAAACGAGGCGATACGCAATTTGCGCGCCGAGCTTGCGCATGCGACCACGCAATAGGCTTCCTCGCACATCCACTGGCAAGAGAGATCCGGTTCGCCAGGTTTGCCCCGTCATTCAGCCAAGAATGAACGTCGACGCCGATGGTGACCGATCTGACCTTCCTCCACTCATATCTTTCGCCGCGCTGAAGGCGCCGCAACGCCGCGCGCGTTGTGATCGCACGTGCCTTGCGATCGGGTGTTCCTCGACGGCTTGATAAAGCGCGGCCCGCCTGAGAGCACTCGCCAAGCAGCTCATCACGCACCGGCAGGACTTACGCAGCTCGGCTCTCGCGCTGGTTCTTGACGGGGAGCTTACACCCCATATCACGGCGCACCGCGACGCGAAACCGCAGTCTCAAGGAGCACGCTGCACCATAACGCCTCACGTCTTCCAACGTTGACTGATCCGAATTTCCATTGGCGTATTTTGCGTGTGAGCCCAAGCCAGATTCGGCGCATTTCGCTGACGGGTGCGCGTGACGTCCTTGCACGCTCCACAATCTGACGCTACGTGCGGTTCCGCGCATTTCTCCCGAAGGATTGTTGTCCTGCAGTTACAGCAATCGGCGTCGATGTTGTTAAGACGCACAGCGCCGGGGGGCACCGAAAGGAACGACACTCGAAATGAAGAGTTTTCTGATTCTGACTGCAAGCATTGTCGCGCTCAGTGCAGCGGCACCGGCGCTTGGCGCAGACTTCGCCGTGCAGCCCGTCAATATAAAGGCGCCGCCGATGCCAATCGCGGCCCCGATCACTGACTGGACCGGCTACTATATCGGTATCAATGGCGGCTGGGGGGCTGGCCATAATTGCTGGAATTTCAATGGCGTCACTCCCGAGGGCTGCCATAATTCGACAGGTGGTTCGATCGGCGGCCAGATTGGCTATCGTTGGCAGATCTTCAATATGGTTTACGGCATCGAGGGCCAGGGCAATTGGGCCGACTTCAGCGGCTCCAATGTCAGCACCGCCTTCCCGGCCGACACCCTCCGCACCAAGACGGATGCGTTCGGGTTGCTTGCTGGCCAGATTGGCTACGCATTCAATGCCGTGCTGCTTTACGCCAAGGGCGGTGCCGCCGTGACCAGCAACACCTACCACATCGACTCAGTGGCGACTGGTACGGAGATTGCCAAAAGCAGCAATGTGCGTTGGGGTGGCGCGCTGGGCGCCGGTGTCGAAGTCAGTCTTACGCCGAGCTGGTCCGCCGGCGTCGAGTATGACCATTTGTTCATGCAGGGCACCAATGTAGCCTTCCCAGGTGCCGGCGTGGATCGCGTCCACCAGGACGTCGATCTGATCACAGCGCGGTTCAATTACAAGCTCAGCCCGGTGCTTGGCAAATAATGATCTCTACGCACTAGCGCGGTCAATCGAGAGCCTCGACCTGGGTCGGGGCTCTTTCTTCAGGAGGCGCTCTCTGCAGCGGCCCGGCCGCGGCCGAATTTTTCCTGAATCCCGAGCTCGGTCTCTCGACGGACTGCGCGACGTCACTCAAATGGCAGCTACCATCAAATGGTGTACGCGGCGCCACCAAATTTATGAGCCAGATGCCGGGATGATCACCGGTTTTCGCCGGCTGAGCGCAAGCAGCTCCAGACGACGTAGGCCACTGGCGCGACCACCTTGCCCTAGGAGCTTGTCTGGATAGTCGCTGTTCAAATCTGGTCGGGTCTGATTCAACATTGGGCGATGAGCAAGTATTTTCGGCCTTGGAACATCGATCAGACGCTGCTTCTGCCGCCGAATGTGCAGGACTTCGTGCCGAAAGGCCATGTCTCGCGGTTTATGGTTGATCTGGTGCGGGAGAGCCTCGATCTCAGGGAGATCATGGGCAGCTATGTGAGCGGGCTTGGGCAGCCGCCGTTTGATCCGCGGATGATGGTGGCGCTGCTGCTGCATAGCTATGCGAGTGGGCTGTATTCGTCGCGTCGGATTGCCAAGGCCTGCCGGGAGCGGAACGATTTTGTGATGATCGTGGCGCTGGATGCGCCGGATTTTCGGACGATCAGCGACTTTCGCAAGCGACATTTGAAGGCGCTCGGCGCGCTATTCGTGCAGGTTCTGAAGTTGTGCGAGACGGCCGGGCTGGTCAAGCTCGGTCATGTCGCGCTGGATGGTACGAAGATCAAGGCGAACGCGTCGAAACACAAGGCGATGAGTTATGAGCGCATGAAGAAGCGCGAGGCGGAATTGAAGGCCGAGGTCGCTCGCATGCTGGCGGCCGCCGAGGCGGCGGATGCCTCGGAGGATGAGACTTTCGGCAACAGCGACGAACTGCCGGACTGGACCGTCGACAAGCAGAAACGGCTGGCGAAGATCCAGCAAGCGATGGCGGCGCTGGAAGCGGACGCCAAACTGGCGGCGGAGGAAGAGCGCCGCATCGAGGCCGAAAAGGAACAGCAGCGCCAGGCCGAAGGCCGCAAGAAGCCGGGCAAACCGGCGGCGCTGCCATCGGAGGAACCCAATCCCAAGGCGCAACGCAACTTCACCGATCCGGAAAGCCGCATCATGAAGTCGAAGGATGGCTTCGTTCAGGCCTATAATGCCCAGGCGGCCGTCGATGCACATGCCCAGATCATTGTCGCGCAAGAACTGACCCAGCACGGCAGCGATCAGGGCCAGTTGGTGCCCCTGATCGAGGCCATCGAGAGCAATCTTGGCCGCAAGCCGCGGCAGGCCTCAGCGGATTCCGGCTACTGCAGCGAAGCCAATCTCGAAGCGCTCGACACACGCAGCATCGATGGCTATGTCGCGCCCGGACGCGCCAAGCACCCGACAGTAGCGAACGGAAAAGTCGGCGGCCCGCTGACACAGGCCATGCGAAAGAAGATCGACGATGGCGGCTTCGAAACACCCTACCGATTGCGAAAGCAAGTGGTGGAGCCGGTGTTCGGGCAGATCAAACAGGCAAGAGGCTTCCGCCAGTTCCTGTTGCGGGGCATCGAGAAAGTGCGCGCCGAGTGGACAATGATCTGCACCGTCCATAACCTCCTCAAGCTGTTCAACCTCGCAAACGCAGCCTGAGCCTGCTACTCTACAACAAATGCCCGTCACGAAAACATATCTGGACGGGCTCCTAGCTGCGGCCGCACCGCCCACAGCAAGGCGGCCGCGCCATTGCCCCAGCCGATCAGGCTGATGCGGCTCTTCGCCACCCATTTCTGCTGCACCAGCCACTGCCGCGCCGCATTGATGTCGGCGACCCGCGCACGGCGGGTCTGGACCTGATGCTCCCTGATGCGGCACTGCGGACCAAGCTCGCGCGAGCCGTAGCTGTCCGGCAGCAGCACCGCATGGCCGGAGGTCAGGAGCTGTTCGGCCCAGTCGCGATAGCGCAGTGCGACCTGCTCAGAGTGGCCGGCGAGACCGCCGCAGCCGTGCAGCGCGATCACCGTCGGGAACGGCCCGTCGCCATCGGGCCGGTAGAGCTGCGCATGCAGCGTGACATTGCCTTCGGGAATCTCGACCCGATGCGGGGCCGGAAGCGGCGCTGCGGCCGCGGCCGGCACGGCAAGCATCGCGAGACACATGAAAACTGACTTGAGGCGCATCCGATCCGGCCGGCTCGTCATGGCGCTGCAAACGCGGCGAACCACGCGTGCAACGCTACCATGCGCTTCCGCCGCCAAATCATCACAAGTCGGTGGTTTAACGGGCGGACATGCCCGCCTATCTGTGATAGACGGCTTCATGAACATTTAAGGCTGCCTCGTCAGAGGCAAGGCGGAGAGCTCAATCGTGCTGAACAAGTTCGGTCCCTCGGGCCATGGCGAAGCGCAGGTGCAATATCTTGACGGCGATTTCCGCGTGATCTCGCCCGGCACCTTCGTGCGTTGTGCGATCACCGATGTCCGGATTCCGCTCGACGAGTTGAAGTACTGGAGCGTCGACCTGCAGGAGGCCTACGCCACCCCGACCGCCGTGCTGCAGCGCCACCATCCCGGCGTGCTCAAGCCGCAGGCCTAAGCTCGAGGCCAGGTTCACTTGCGCAGCCTCCTGTCCCGCGCCTTGAACAGCTGATCGGCCACCAGGCGCCGCAGCGCGCCAACGTCGGCGAATTGCAACGTCACCGCGAACGGCACGATCGTCTTCGCCGCATCGGTGCCGCGCAGGCGCGCGAAATCCTTCTCCGTCGTCACCAGCGTCAGGCCATTATCTCGGGCGTCAGCGACGAGCTGATCGATCTCGTCCTTCGTGAAGGCGTGGTGATCGGCGAAAGCCCTGCTGCGCACGACATCGACGCCGCTCGACCGCAGCGAATTGAAGAAGCGCGCGGGATCGCCGATGCCGGCAAAGGCGAGCGCACGCGTGCCGCGCAGCGCCGCCAGCGAAGCCGCGTCCGGCGTCAGATGCGCCGGCAGCACCGGCTTGCCGCGGGAGGCGATCTCGGCCGCGATGTCCTGCGCCGCACGCCCCTCGCCGACCACGATCAGCGCGTCGGTCCGCTCCAGCTGCGGCGGCAGCGGCGCGCGCAACGGTCCGGCCGGAATGACGCGGCCGTTGCCGATGCCGCGCGTGCCGTCGACCACGATCAGGCAGCAATCCTTCGCGACCGACGGGTTCTGGAAGCCGTCATCCATCAGGATCACGCTGGCGTTCTGCGCCCGCGCCAGCGCCAGACCCGCGGCGCGGTCGCGCGACACCACGACCGGCAGGCTCGCCGCCATCATCAGCGGCTCGTCGCCGACATCTGCCGCGGTGTGGCTGTCGGAATCGACCTTGACCGGGCCGGCAAGCCTGCCGCCATAACCGCGGCTGAGCACGACCGGCCGTTCGTCGAGCTCGCGCAGCAGTTTTGCCAGCGCCAGCACGGTCGGCGTCTTGCCGGCGCCGCCGACGTGGTAATTGCCGACGCAAAGCACGGGGATGCCGGCGTCGATGCCGGCGCGCTGCATGCGCCGCGCGGCCACCGCGCCGTACAGCGCGGCAAGCGGTCTCAACAGTTGCGATATCCAGGACGACGGCCGGTGCCAAAAGGCCGGCTCACGCATTGGCGGCTCCCATCTCGAGCCGCAACTGCAACAAATAGGGCTCGAGAGCGGTCACCGTGCGCTCCAGCGCACCACCGAGTTGTTCGACGACGCGTTCGGAGGCACCCAGCGAGGTGTCGCGCGCCGCGGGATCGGCGAGGAACTGGCCAAGCTGCTTGACCAGCGCCTCGCGATCGTCGGCGCGCCGCGCGCCGCCGGCACGATCGAGTGCGTCATAGACGTCGGTGAAATTGAAGACATGCGGGCCGTGCACGATCGCAGCGCCAAGCTTGATCGCCTCGATCGGATTCTGGCCGCCATGGGCGACCAGCGAGCCGCCCATGAACACGATCGGCGCCAGCCGGTAGAACAGGCCGAGCTCGCCCATCGTGTCGGCGACATAGATATCGGTGGTCGCAACCGGCAAGTCTTCGTGCGATCGCAGGCCGGGGCGCAGGCCCGCCTCCGTCACCAGCCGCGCCACCGCCTCGCCGCGCGCGGCATGCCGCGGCACGATCACCGTGAGCAGCCCGGGGAAGAAGCCGGCGAGCGATTTGTGCGCCTCGATCAGGATTTCTTCCTCGCCCGGATGGGTCGATGCGGCAACCACGATCGGACGGCCACGCGTCACCGACATCAGCCGCTCCAGCTTGGCGGGATCGGCCGGCGGCGCCGCGACGTCGAGCTTGAGGTTGCCGGTAACGACGACATTCGGGCTGCCGAGCGCGGCAAAGCGCTCAGCGTCAGTGTTCGACTGCGCAAGGCAGATGTCGAACCGTCCAAGCAACGCCCCGATGGTGTTGGAGACCCGGCGCCAGCGCGGGAACGAGCGCTGCGACATCCGTCCATTGATCAGCACCATCGGCAGCCGCCGCGCCGCGCACGACAGGATCAGGTTCGGCCACAGATCGGACTCGATGAACAGCGCCAGCGACGGATGCCAGTGATCGAGGAAGCGCGTCACATAGCGCGGTGAGTCGTACGGCACATATTGGTGGATCACGTCGGGCGGAAAGCGCTTGGCCACGATCGCGGCCGAGGTCACCGTGCCCGAGGTCAGCAGGATGCGCAAATTGAGCGCGCGCAACCGCTCGATCAGCCCTGCCGCCGCCAGCACCTCGCCGACGCTGGCGCCGTGGATCCACACCAGCGGCCCCTGCGGCCTGACATCGGCGCTCATGCCGCGCCGCTCGCCGACGCGCTCGGGATCTTCCTTGCCGAGCTTGAGCCGCCGCTTGATCAGGGCAGGCGCGAGCGGCACCATCGCGGACGACAGCTTGCGGTACACACGCAACGTCATCGGTAGCGAGCTAGCCAAGCGTTGCCTCCGGCCGCCCGACGGCTGCATAGGCGCGTCGGGTCGCTTCGTTGAGAAGGTTCTCCACGTGCTGCCGAAGCTTCTCCATCGTCGCGGCATCGGCATCGGGCGGCACATAGACCGGCTCAATACCTACCACTGCGCCGCGCCCGAATGGCAAATTGATGGTGGTCGAATCCCAGTTTTTCAACCGGATGAATCGGCTGGTGACCATCGCAAAGGGGATGATCGGCCGGCCGCTCTCCCGCGCCAGCATGATGGCGCCGAGACCCGCCACCCGCGCCCGCTTCGGCACGTCGGCCGTGGTCGCCATGTTGCAGCCGTCTTCCAGCGTCCGAACCATCTCCAGGAAAGCGCCGACGCCGCCCTTGCGATGGAACGCGCCGGAATGGTCGCCGGAACCTCTGATCGTGCCGATCCCGAGCCGCTCCACCGCCAGCGCGTTGAACTCGCCGTCGCGGTGGCGGGAGATCAGCACCTTGGCGCGGTAGCTCTCCTTGGTCTTGATGAACGGCGTCATGAAGTGCTGGCCGTGCCAGAACACGAAGATCGCCGGCATCAAGGGCTCGACGATCCCATACACGTCAGGCGGCTGGTAGCTGAAGCGGTTGGTGTGCCAGACCAGCCGCAGATACTCGGCCGCAAGCACACCCAGCACGCGCTGCACGAAGCCGCTGCGCAGCAGATCGCGAAGTAGTCGTTTCAATGGGAGTGCTTTGTGTCCTGCTCAGGATCGAGCAACCGGTGGAGGTGAACGACGAAATAGCGCATCTGGGCGTTGTCCACGGTCTGCTGCGCCTTCGCCTTCCAGGCCGCATGGGCGGTCGCATAGTTCGGATAGACGCCGACGATCTCGACTTCGTCCAGGTTCTTGAAGGTGTTGTGCTCGAGATCGATCAACTCGCCGCCGATGACGAGGTGGAGCAGCTGCGGCTGGGCATTGTCTGACATGATGGTTTTTCCTAACGAGATGCCCGGCAAAGTCGTGGTCGTCACAAGTCTGTCGTAACGTCTGGTCGTCGCAATCGGAGGAACGGCGCGGATCGGCGGGGTCTCACGGCAATGGACGGTTGCGAAAATGCTCGACAATGCGTGCGTGACGTTCGCGTCCTGCTGCCACCAGCACCCCATGCGTCACCTCCCGGCGATTGTACTCAATCGCTTCCCCCGAGAGCGCGGTCATCTTACCATCCGCTTCCTGCACGATCAAATTCGCGGCGGCAAGATCCCAGTCGCGGCTTTGCCCGCCCGCAAAGGCGGCGTCAAGTCGACCTTGTGCTACACGGCACAACCGCAGCGCCAGCGATCCGATCCGCGGAAACAGCGTGATCTCGTCCGACGTCGGGCTGAGCCGCTGCACCAGCGGCTTCGGTCCGGCCATGCGGGAAAAATCGAATTCGGTGCCTGCGGTTGCATGCACGGCGCTGTCGTTCAGGGTCGCGCCCTGCCCGCGGGCGGCAAAGAAGAATTCCTCGCTCACCGGCGCATACACCGCCGCGAGCACCGGAGCTGCATTTTCAACCAGCGCCACACTGACGCACCAGTCCTCGCGGCCGGCGAGATAGGCGCGGGTGCCGTCGATCGGATCGACGATCCAGGTGAAGCGCTTGCCGAGCCGGGCCGTGTTGTCGGCGCTTTCCTCCGACAGCCAGCCATAGGTGGGCGTCGCCGAACGCAGCTGCTGCTCCAGCAGGTCGTTGACCGCGATGTCGGCCTCGGAGACCGGCGAGGACGCGCCCTTGGTCCAGTTCTTCAATTCGGTGCGGAACAGCGACAGCGCGAGCCGACCGGCTTCCTGCACCGGCCGGGTCAGCAAGACAGCATCGCGCGCCTTGGTCCAGTCGTCCGTATCAGCGTCCGCCAAGCGTCAGGCCCTCGATGCGCAGCGTCGGCGAATTGACGCCGTAGCGGAATTCCAGATCGTTGGCGGCGACCAGCGACTTGAACATCGGCAGCAGATGCCCGGCGATGGTCACTTCGCTGACCGGATAGGTGATCTCGCCGTTCTCGATCCAGAAGCCGGACACGCCGCGGCTGTAATCGCCGGTCACGCCGTTGACGCCGGAACCGATCAGGTCGGTGACGTAGAAGCCCTGCTTGATGTCGGAGATCAGCTCCTTCGGCGTCACCGCACCGGGCTCGAGATGCAGATTATACGTGCCGGGCGACGGCGAGGACGACACGCCGCGATGCGCATGCCCCGTCGTGACCAGGCCGAGCTCGCGCGCGGTCGCCGAGTCCAGCACCCAGGTGGTCAGCACGCCCTCGTCGATCAGCGCCGTTCGCTTCACCTTGACGCCTTCGGCATCGAAGGTCTGCGAGCGCAGGCCGCGTACGCGCAGGGGATCATCGATGATACGGATATTTTTGGAGAACAGCTGCTCGCCGAGCTTGTCCTTCAGGAAGCTGGTCTTGCGCGCGATCGAGGCGCCGTTGATGGAGCCGACCAGATGGCCGACGATCGAGCCGGCAACCCGCGGATCGAACACGACGGGCACCTTGCAGGTCTCGACCTTGCGCGGGTTCGACCGTGCCACCGCGCGCTCGCCGGCCTTGCGGCCGACGGAAGCGGGTGAATCGAGATCGGACCCATGCGGCGCGCTGGTGAAATCATAGTCGCGCTCCATGCCGGTTCCCTCACCGGAAATCGCGGTCGTCGAGATACCATGGCTGGACCGCAGATAGGAGCCGTGAAAGCCGGTCGATGTGACCAGCACCATGCCGCCGATCCCGGTCGAGGCCGACGCACCACCGGACTTGCTGACGCCCTTGACCGCGAGCGCCGCGGCCTCCGCCTCGATGGCGCGCTGCTCGAGCTCGGCCGTGGTCGGGACCTTGCGATCGAGCAGATCGAGATCCGGGAAATCATGGGCGTGGAGCGCAGGATCGGCCAGACCGACATATTTGTCGTCGGGCGCCACGCGCGCCATAGCCACCGCACGCTCCGCAAGCTTTGCGATCCCGTCGCCGCTGATATCGTTGGTCGACACCACCGCCTGGCGCTGACCGACGAACACCCGCAACCCCACGTCGTCACCTTCGGAGCGCTCGGTTTCCTCGACGCGGCCGTCGCGCACCTCGACGCCTTGCGAGACGCCGCGGACCGCGATCGCATCGGCCGCATCTGCGCCGGCGCGCCTCGCGGCCTCGACGAGACGCTGCGCGAGGTCGCTGAGGCCGGATTGGTCGAACAGATCGGAGGAATCGCCGTGTCGCGACGACGATGCAGATGGTGAAGGGTTCACGAACGAATTCCTGCGGATTGAGGGGAGGCCCGGAACGAGGTCGACAGACCCACCAGATGTGCAGGATTCACAGGGATTTCAAGCACTTTGCACCGGCGGGCAACAAAGATTTGAGTGATCGGCGCAACGCTTCGTCAATCATGCGGGCCAACCTCTTGTCAATCATGGCGCCAGGTGAGGATGGGTTAACCAGGCTTTTTAAGCCGAAACGGCCATCGCTCGGCTAGGCTCTCACACATCGACCGGGAACATAATCCCGGCGGGGAGATAAGGCTTTGAGGCGTCAAACACCAACAAGCGGAATCAATTCCGCCGGGTCGAGCTGCGCGTTGCGGCTCGACCCTCTTTCCCTTCCGCTCTCTTTCCACGCGCAGGATGCGCGCGCGGATGGCGGCACGCGGCAGGTCGAGCTTCATCGCGAACATGTCGTGCTGCGCCGTGCCGTTCTCGGCATGCGGATGGCGGTCAATGTTCGCGTCAGCGATTTCCTCGGCGTCGCATTGCGCGGCATCGACGACGCGCAGATGCTGGTGCTGGTTCACCGCGATCCCGCGCTCTCCATTCCGCTCGGCACCAGTTCGGATGCCGAGGAGATCACGTCCGCCTGGCAGATGTGGAGCGACATCTTCCGTCTCCCGCAACTGACCGAGCCGGCGCCGCGCCAGCCGGCGGCGCGCCGCCGTCGCCGCAACGCGATCCGCGCCCGCCGCCCGAAATTCCTGGTCCGCCGCCGCGCCGGCGTTCAGCTCAACGAGGCCAGCGTGCATCGCGACGAGCGCGAGATCATCGCGCGGAATTGAGGTCATTTCACCGCGCTCCACGCCTCTCACCTCTTTCGCCAGGACGACACTTCGTGTGTTGCGCGACCTGAGCCAAACACCCGCATTCTCGCGACATGAACCGTCGGAGCTTTGCTTTTCATTCCGCCCTCTCTCTCGCAGAGGGCGCAGGGAAAGCCGGGTGCCGATCGCACCCATGGGCCCCGAGCAAAAGGTGGAAAGCTCGGGGGTAGGACCACAGGTGTAACCGGAGCAATCCGGCTTTCCCTGCGCGATGGGATGGGCAAGGGGAGAGGGAGCCTGAGAGGCGTGCTCACCTCACGGTCATTCCGGGGCAGTTCGCAGGGCCGTTATGCCGCCCGCATCACCGCATCGACGACGAGGCTTGCGAACAGGATGAAGCCGGCGTCGCGGTTGGACTTGAAGATGCGCAGGCAGAGCGCGGGATCGCTGGTGTCGAGCCGGCGGACCTGCCAGGCGAGATGCAGCGCAAATGCGGCAAGGCCGATCCAGGCCGGCCAGCGTGCGCCCGCGAGCGCGAACGCCGCGCCGATCAGCAGCACGGCGAGACCATAGAAGATCACCAGCGCGCGGTGGGTGCGTGCGCCGAACAGGCGCGCGGTGGATTTGACGCCGATCAGCGCGTCATCCTCGGCGTCCTGGTGGGCGTAGATGGTGTCGTAGGCGATCACCCAGGCGATCGATCCGGCATAGAGCGCAATCGCCGTTGCATCGATGCGTTCGAGCGTCACCGCAAATCCCATCAGCGCGCCGTAGGAGAAGGCGAGGCCGAGCACGACCTGCGGCCACCAGGTGATCCGCTTCATGAACGGGTAGATCGCGACGATCAGAAGCGAAGCGATGCCGGTCATTACCGCAAAGCGGTTGAACTGCAGCAGCACCGCAAGCCCGATCAGCGCCTGCAGCACCATGAAGACGACCGCCTGCGTCACCGTCACCTGCCCGGCCGGGATCGGCCGCGACCGCGTGCGCTCGACCTTGGCGTCGAGATCGCGATCGGTGATGTCGTTCCAGGTGCAGCCCGCGCCGCGCATCACGAAGGCGCCGATGAAGAACAGCAGCACGACGAGCGGCAGCGAGCGGACATCATGCGCGCCGCCAGCGGCGAGCGCAGCCGACCACCAGCACGGCATCAATAGCAGCCAGGAGCCGATCGGCCGGTCGTAGCGCGCAAGCCGCAGATAGGGTCGCGACCAGACCGGCGCATGGGTGTCCACCCAGTTGCCTGTGGAGTCAGCAACGCGGGCGGAGACGTCGCTCATGAGCAGTCGATCATCGGGCGGTCCCTTATCGGGTGAGGACGTTGCCGTTCAGCGTGTCGAAGGTGCTGCCGCCCTTCTTGGTCGGGGTCGCTTCGGGCAGCGAAGCGGACGAACCCAGCACGTCGCTCAGCGACGGCCCAGCGGGGCCGCGCGGCTGCGCCGCCGCCTGCTCTGCGACATTGCAGACCTTCTTCAGCAGCGCTTCCGTGTTCTTGTGGCCGTCCTTGAGCTGGTTGGCGATCTGCGGCGGAATTCCGCACTTGGCCGCGTTGGTATCGACATATTTGATCATCTTGACCTCGGCCTGGCTGTAATTGCCGATCAGCTTGCAGGCCTCCTGCGGGCTGGCGTGGCGATCGCTCGCGGCCTTGATCGCCTTGCCGCGCTTCTCAGCTTCCTCACGCAGCGGCACGAAATTCTTCATGCAGGCCTCGCTGGCGCCACCCGCCTCGCTCGGCGGAGGCGGCGGCGAGGACAACCCGCCACCGGCTATGGGCGCCGCACCATTGCTCGGGAACGCCGACGGCGCCGCGCCGACCCTGGCTGCCGGCGCGCCATTAACCGGCGGGAATGCGGAATCCGAGGCGGTTCCGGCCTGGCTTGGACGCATACCATTGACCGGCGGAAACGCCGGATCGGACGCGGTGCCAGCCTTGCCGGCCTGATTGGGCAGCGGAGCCGGAAAGGCGCTCTGGGCAGCGGCCTGCCCCACAGACAGGGCGGTCGCGGCAACGGTCAGCACGATCAGGCGGCGGATCATCGAGGGTGTCTCTCCGGCAAAAGGTCCAGGCAACCCCAGCGCAACAAAAACGAAGCAACGAATTTGGGGGCGTTTTACGATTCCTGTGGCGCCTTAACAACCCGTCGATTTGGGCGACAGCGCGGCGTAGGGCCACGCCGGCCACATTAAATTGTTCCTCGTTTATAAGCCTTTAGGCTACGAACGGCGGTAAAACCGGACCATCAAATATACCTGATCCCGATTTGGTCATGCCACAGTCTGGATTTGCGACCCCACGCCGCGCAGAGGTGACTGAAAAGCAAAAGGGGCCGCGTGCAAGCGACCCCTTGGGCTTAGGAACTTTGGACTTAAGAACTTAACCAATGACTTGGTAACAGAAGCAATACATCGACAGGTCCTTACTACGCTGGCCGGCGAGTTCCTGACGAGTCCGCGGGACTACGGTATTGCTCAGCTTGGTAAATTTGCCACGAAGCAATAAGGCCGCCTTGCCTTTTGGGCTAAAGCGCGGTCCGGAATAGGACATGCCTGAACTCGATTTTCGCAGCCCCCGCCTGTTTGTCGATGCGCCGCTTGGCGCCGGCGCGACCGTCGCGCTCGAACGCGACCAGAGCAACTATCTCGGCAATGTGCTGCGGCTTGGCGCCGGCGACAGCGTGCTGGTGTTCAACGGCCACGACGGCGAATGGCGCGCCGAGATTGGTGGCCGCAAGCGCCCCGACACGCTCTCGATCGCGGCGCAGACCCGCGCGCAGGACCGCCTGCCCGACGTCGCTTACGTGTTCGCGCCGCTGAAGCATGCGCGGCTCGACTACATGGTGCAGAAGGCGGTCGAGATGGGCGCCGCGCGGCTGGTGCCGGTGCTGACCCGCTTCACCCAGGTGTCGCGAGTCAATAGCGAGCGGATGCGCGCCAATGTGGTCGAGGCCGCCGAGCAGTGCGGGATCATCTCGCTCGCCGAGGTCGCCGATCCGCTCCCGCTGGAACGTTTCCTCACGGGGCGCGACCAGGCGCGCCTGCTGGTGTTCTGCGACGAGGCCGCCGAGGTCGCGAACCCGGTGCAGGCGCTGCAGGCGGCAACGGCCACGAAGGCCGGGATCGATGTCCTGATCGGCCCGGAAGGCGGCTTTGCCGAGGAGGAGCGCGCCCTGCTGCTGCGCCAGCCCAACATCCTCCGCCTCGCGCTCGGTCCGCGCATCCTGCGCGCCGACACCGCTGCCGTCGCCGCACTGGCCCTGGTGCAGGCGGCGCTGGGGGATTGGGGGGCGAACTCGTAGCCAAGAAGGGACTGCGCCCCCTATCCCGCTTGCGGGGGAGGGTTGGGGTGGGGGTCTCGCCGCAACGAGATTCTTTGAGTGGAGAGAGCCCCCACCCGGATTGCATCTCCGATGCAATCCGACCTCCCCCGCAAGCGGGAGAGGTGGACCGCCCGTGCCGCAGCGCGTAGCCAGGATGAAGGAAAACATCTTTCCCTAGCCAAGCCGTCGCAAAATCGTTAACGAACCCAATCATTAAGCCACTTGGCCGATCCCTGTCGAAAGCCCGGGCCGACCATGCTAAGGGCTCCGCCAACACCACCCATGGAACCCGCTCTGGAACCGCGATTTCGGGGCGAATTGGACGTCGAGATGACCGAAGCTGCCGCACCACGATCCGCCGCCGGATCCGCCGACTGGGCGGATGCGTTGCTGGCCTCGTTTGGGCAGGCCGGCTATGTCAGGTCCGAGCCCGCGATCCTGCAGCCGGCCGAGCCGTTCCTCGACCTCTCCGGCGAGGACATCCGCAAGAGCCTGTATCTGACGACCGACCCGAGCGGCGAGGAGCTCTGCCTGCGCCCGGACCTCACGATCCCGGTGGCGCGCGACTACCTCGCCTCCAACAGGGCCGGCCAGCCGGCCGGCTTCAGCTATCTCGGGCCGGTGTTCCGCTATCGCGGCGGCCAGCCCAGCCAGTTCCTGCAGGCCGGCATCGAATCGTTCGGGCGGCAGGACCGCGCCGCAGCCGATGCCGAGATGCTGGCGCTGGCACTGGAGGCGACCACGGCGTTTGGCTTGAGCGATGTCGAAATCCGCACCGGCGACGTCGCGCTGTTCAATGCGTTGATTGATGCGCTCGAGCTCTACCCGGTCTGGCGGCGCCGGCTGATCAAGGATTTCAACCGCAAGGTTTCGCTGACCGACGACATCGAGCAGCTGACCCTCGCGACCGCGCCGGGCCGCAACGAATATGAGGGTGTGCTCGCCGCACTGGCCGGCTCCGACCGCAAGGCGGCGCTGGCGCTGGTCACCGATCTGATGTCGATCGCCGGCACCACCAATGTCGGCGGGCGCACAGTGGCCGAGATCGCCGATCGCTTCCTCGAGCAATCGACGCTGAAGGCCGGCGCGCTGCCGCGCGACGCGGTCGCCATCATCAAGCGCTTCCTTGCGATATCGGGCGACCCCGACGACGCAGTCGCGCAACTGCGCGCGCTGGCCGACAACGCGAAGCTCAACCTTGCCGCCGCGATCGACCAGTTCGAGAGCCGGGTCGGCTTCATGGCGGCGCGCGGCATCGACACCAGGAAGACGCGGTTCTCGACCGCGTTCGGCCGCGGCCTCGACTACTACACCGGCTTTGAGTTCGAGCTGCACGCCAAGGGCAACGGCGCCGAGCCGCTGGTCGCGGGCGGCCGCTACGATGGGCTGATGACGCAGCTCGGCTCGGCGAGCCCGATCCCGGCGGTCGGCTTCTCGGTCTGGATCGAGGCGATGACCCGGCATGGCAAGGCCGCCGGCCGCGGAGGCGCCCCATGAGCACGCCGTTCGTCGTCGCCGTCCCGTCCAAGGGACGCCTGCAGGAAAACGCGGAAGGCTTCTTCGCCCGCGCCGGGCTGACGCTGTCGAAGGCCGGCGGCGCGCGCGACTATCGCGGCACCATCTCAGGCGTCGACAATGTCGAGATCGCCTATCTCTCGGCGAGCGAGATCGCGGCCAATCTGGCGCGCGGTTCCGTGCATCTGGGTGTCACCGGCGAGGATCTGGTGCGCGAGAGCATTCCGGATGCCGACAAGCGCGTGCTGATGATCGAGGGCCTCGGCTTCGGTTATGCCAATGTCGTGGTCGCCGTGCCGCAGGCCTGGATCGACGTCCGCACCATGGCCGACCTCGACGACGTCGCCTCCGGTTTCCGCGAGCAGCACAATCACCGCATGCGGGTGGCGACCAAATACATCAATCTGACGCGCGGCTTTTTCGCCAAGCACGGCGTCGGCGACTACCGTATCGTCGAGAGCGCCGGCGCTACCGAAGGCGCGCCCGCGGCCGGCACCGCGGAATTGATCGTCGACATCACCACGACCGGAGCGACGCTCGCCGCCAACGGGCTCAAGGTGCTCGACGACGGCGTCATGCTGCGCAGCCAGGCCAATCTGGTGGCGTCGCGGGATGCCGACTGGTCGACCGGCGCCCGCGAGACCGCGCGCGTCATCCTCGACCACATCGCCGCGCGCGCCCGTGCCAGCAAGTATCGCGAGGTCCGCACCCGCTTTGCCGGCTGCAACGATGCGCTGCTCTCCGAGGCGCATCACCGTTTCGGCGTGGTCGCCCCGTTCGGGGGGCCGACCTCGTCGGGCATGCTTACGCTGCACTGCCCACCGGGCAAGCTCTACGCGCTCGGCAGCTTCCTTCGCGACCACGGCGCGGAAACCGTGTCGGTGGTGTCGCTGGACTATGTGTTCGACCGCGAGAACCCGCTGTTCGCCAGGCTCGAGGCGTTCCTGCGACAATGAGCCGGCAAGGCCGTTCATCTTGGCGACAGCTGCCCCGCGGTACCATATTCTGTTCAAGCTCTCTTGTTTGACGTGTTTTCCTCACGCGAGCCGGATGTCCGCTTCGCTCGAAAACGCGCTTAGTTCTGGAACCTGACCGATGATGCTGGGCTCTGACGTTTCCAGCCTGACCACAACCGCCAAGACCGCCGCCGCGCAGGGTCTGTCCATCGTCGTGCCCGTCTACAACGAGGCCGCCGGGCTTGCGGCGCTGCACCAGCGGCTGATCGATCTCGCCAAGTCGCTGCGCGCCCGCTACGGGCTTCCTTGCGAAGTGGTCTATGTCGACGACGGCAGCGCCGACAGCACGCTCGCCATCGCCCGCGGCCTGCCCGCCGATGGGCTGGACCTGCAGGTGGTGTCGCTGTCGCGCAATTTCGGCAAGGAGGCGGCGCTGATGGCCGGCCTCGACCACGCCCGCCGCGGCGCGGTGCTGTTCATGGACGGTGACGGCCAGCATCCGCCCACGCTGGTGGAGCAGCTGGTCGCGCACTGGATCGATGACGGCTACGACGTGGTCTACACGGCGAAGGCGCATCGCGACAATGAATCGGCGTTCCGGCGGCTGGCCGGGCGCGGCTTCTACGCGCTGATCAACTGGGGCGCGCGGCAGAAGATCCCGGAGGATGCCGGCGACTTCCGCCTGCTGTCGCCGCGCGCGGCCGCAGCGCTGCGGCAATTGCCGGAGCGCAACCGCTTCTTCAAGGGGCTCGCCAGCTGGATCGGCTTCAGGCAGATCCGCGTCGACTACGAGCCGGCGCCGCGCGCGCATGGCGTCACCACCTTCAATGCCGGCCGGCTGATCGGCCTGTCGATCGAAGGCCTGACCTCGTTCTCGGTGGCGCCGCTGCGCTTCGCCAGCCTGCTCGGCGCGCTGCTCGCGGGCGCGGCCTTCCTGTTCGGTCTCTCGATCCTCTGGGAAGTGTTGACCACCGGCAAGCAGGTCCCCGGCTATCCCTCGCTGATGATCGGCGTGATGACGATCGGCGGCGTGCAGCTGATCATGATCGGCATCGTCGGCGAATATATCGGCAAGATCCTCTCCGAATTGAAGGCGCGGCCGATCTACTTCGTCGCCGAGCACACCGAAAAGCACGCCGACGGCGGGGCGGCGCAAAGCGCCGCCGAGCGGACCGCCGCCGAATGAGCGATGCCGCTGCGCCACGCCGGATCTGGCTGTGTGCTGACGATTACGGCCTGAGTGACGGCGTCAACCGCGCCATCCGGGACCTGATCGAGCGCGGCCGCCTCAACGCGACCTCGGTGATGACGGTGACGCCGGCGATCGGCCGCGAGGCTGCGGCGGCGCTGCAGGCTTCGGTCGCGAACAGCCCGCGCTGCGCGATCGGGCTGCATGTGACGCTGACCGCGCCGTTCCGGCCGCTGACGATGCATTTCCGCCCGCTCGACGGCGACATGTTCCTGCCGTTCGCAAAACTGTTGCGCGCCGGGCTGATGCGGCGGCTCGACGCCGAGCTCGTGCATGCCGAGGTGCTGGCGCAGCTCGATGCCTTCCACGATTTGTTCGGCCGCGCCCCCGATTTCGTCGACGGCCATCAGCATGCGCAGCTGTTCCCGCAGGCGCGCGACGGCTTCCTGCGCGCGGTGAAGGAGCGCGCGCCGCAGGCCTGGGTGCGGCAGTGCGGACGCGACGGTCCCCTGGCACGGCTGGTCGGGCCGAAGGCTCTGGTGCTGAACGTGCTCAGCACGCAATTCCGGGCGAAAGCGACCCGCGCCGGCCTGACGTTCAATCCGGCCTTCGCCGGCGCCTATGACTTCATGCGCGAGCATGATTTCGCGGCGCTGATGCGCGGCTTTCTGGACGGCATGCCCGACGGCGGCCTCGTGATGTGCCATCCCGGTTTCGTCGATGACACGCTGAAAAGCCTCGACCCCCTGACGACGCAGCGCGAGACCGAACATGCCTATCTGGCAGGCGACGATTTCCCGGCCCTGCTCGCCCTGAATAAAGTTACACTGGCCTGACCCTTGTTTTGACGCGTTTCCTTCGCACGAATTGGTACCCACTTCGCTCGAAACCGCTTTAGGTTCACGAAAAGCCGCCGGTCGTATTGTCGCATACATAAATTTAATTGGGCCCCCCACTCCTTGCGCCACAAAGCCCGTCCTACATCTCGGGCGCGGCGATTCGATCGACGCGATGGAGAACGCCATGACACCGCAAGAACGCCAACTGATCGACGATCTCTTCGACCGGCTCGCCAAGCTGGAGAATGCCCCGCGCGACGGCGAGGCCATGTCCGCGATCGTGCAGGGCCTGCGCAGCGCGCCGAATGCGGTCTACGCGCTGGTGCAGACCGCATTGGTGCAGGACGAGGCGTTGAAGCGCGCCCATGATCGCATCCAGGAGCTCGAGGCCGCGGTCGGCCAGCAGCAGGGTGCACAGCAGCAAGGCGGCGGCTTCCTCGATTCGATGCGCGACGCGATCTTCGGACAGGGCCAGCCGCACGGCTCGGTGCCCCCGGTCCGCGCCCCCGATATCGGCGGCAGCCGCCCGGTCTGGAACTCGGGCCAGGCGACGCAGCAGGCGGGCGGCTACGGCCAGAACTACGGCCAGCCGCCGCAGCAATACGGCCAGGGCCAATACGGCCAGCCTTACGGCGGCCCGCAGCCCCCGGCCTTCGGCGGCGGCACTCCCGGTAGCGGCGGCGGCTCGTTCCTCGGCACGGCGGCTGCAGCCGCGGCCGGTGTGGTCGGCGGCGGGCTGCTGCTCTCCAGCATCCGCGGCATGATGGGTGGCGGCAGCCATCAGTCGCTGGCCGATGCCGGCGGCCTGGGCAGCGGTTCGCGTCCCTGGGGCGGCGACCAGTCGTCGAGCGACCTCGCACGTGACGCCGGGATCAACGACGTCGGTTCATCCGGCCGCGGCAACGACAATTCCAGCTCGCGCTCAGGCCTGTTCGACCAGGCCTCGAACAACAGCAACAACAGCAACGACGACAACTACAACACCGACCACGATTCCGACGGCTTCGACAATGATGACGATGATGACGGCGGATTCGACGGCGGAAGCGATGACAGCAACTACGCGTAAGCGCGTGCGCGTCGTCTAAACGCAAACGGCCGCTCTCATCGAGCGGCCGTTTTATTTTGATCAATCCGTAGCCCGGATGCAGCGAAGCGAAATCCGGGGAAATCTCTCAGCTTGCACAACTGTCCCGGATTACGCTGTGCTGCATCCGGGCTACGCAGACAATCTCACATCACGACGACCTTGGCGCCGACATTGACGCGGCCGTAGAGGTCGATGACGTCCTCGTTGCGCATCCGGATGCAGCCCGACGACACGTTGGTGCCGATGGTCCAGGGCTCGTTGGAGCCGTGAATGCGGTACAGCGAGGAGCCGAGATACATCGCGCGTGCGCCGAGCGGATTCTCCGGCCCGCCCTCCATGTGCCGTGGTAGATCGGGGCGGCGCGCCAGCATTTCCGGCGGCGGCGTCCAGGCCGGCCACTCCTTCTTGGCCGAGATCGTCTTGACGCCGGCCCAGGTGAAGCCGGGCCGGCCGACGCCGATGCCGTAGCGCATCGCACGGCCATCGCCCTGCACCAGATAGAGGAACTTGTTCGGCGTATCGACCACGATGGTGCCGACGCCTTCCTTGCCGTGATAGTCGACCAGCTGTTTTTCATATCGCGGATCGAACGGACGCTGCGCCGGATCGCCCGCGGCCTCTTCCTGCTGGCGGATCATCTGCTGCTGCGGATCCATCGGCGGCAGGCGGTTGCCGTAATAGCCCGGCTGCTGCTGATACATCTGCGGCGAATATCCCTGCGACGACGGAGCATCGCCGAACAGGAATTCGATGAAGCCGCCGCCCATGCTGGAGCGCTGCGGCTGCACATAGGCGGTGCGCATCGGCGGCTGCGGCGCGCCCTGGTTGGCGTAGATCACGGTGGGCTCGGCGGGCGACACCGCGTCGATCGCCATGGCGTGATGAGGGACGGCAATAAGAGAAGAGGCGCCGGCAAGCAGCGCAAGCGTGGTTTTCCTGAACATCGACGTACTCTGTACTGGTTTCGTCGTGAGGTGATGCGCGAGGGCGCGACGAGCGCCGTTGCACGTGGTCAATAAGCAATGAAAACCGCATCGGCTTGGTAAACGGATCGGCGGTTTCGATTCACCATCCCGGCAATAGCGCGCGGTTTTGCCGGGTAGCGTTTATTTTGCGTGAACGCCGCGGCAACATGGTTAATCGCCGGTAGCGCTGGCCGCCGCGCGCCGTGCGCGCAAATTGTTCCGCGTGAACCTGACGTTAAATCACCTCTCGCTAGAACGGACCTCAGTGAAGGGGCGGGAATCAAATCATGTCAGTGAAGCGCAAGCGTTTTCGTGTCGAGCAGGCGATGGGCGAAGTGGTGATGGCGGAGCCGGAGGCCATCGGCGGCGCCGATCTTGGTCCGATGCATCGCGAGATCATGGCCGAGCTTCGCTCGATCCGCGCCCAGATGGCCGCAGCACCGGCGCAGCGCACCGCCGACAGCGTCGATTCCATCGTGGCCCGCGAGGTCGCCGAGACGCATAAGATGCTCGAGACCTATCGCGCCCAGGTCGAACAGTGCGAGAAGCTCAAGGTCGAGCTCGACCTGATCCACGACGCGATCAGCCGCACCAAGCGCGAGATCGCCGTGCTGCACGGCAAGAGCTTCAACGGCGAGGAGATGGCCAAGGTCAATGGCGAGCTCGGCGCCGTGGTCGGCGGCACCGAACAGGCCACCCAGCAGATCCTCGAGGCTGTCGAGGCGATCGACCAGGCCGCGTCGGCGCTCGCCAACAACGTCACCCCCGACCAGCAGAGGCGGCTCAGCGAGGATATCCAGGAACGCGTGGTCTCGATCTTCGAGGCCTGCAACTTCCAGGACCTCACCGGCCAGCGCATCAACAAGGTGATGCAGACGATGAAGTTCATCGAGCAGCACATCAACGAGATGATGAACATTTGGGGCGGAGTCGACGCCATCAAGACGCACGTCCCGCCTGTTGTCGACACTCGCGAGGGCGACGCCCGCCTGCTCAACGGCCCGAAGCTCGACGGCGACGCCGGCCACGCCTCGCAGGACGACATCGACGCGATGTTCAACTGAGATTTGTCGGATCCGAATAAAAAACGCCGGCCTTCGGGCCGGCGTTTTTTATTCGGGCTGGCGGCGACCCTTCTTCCCTTCTCCCCTTGTGGGAGAAGGTGGCATAGGTGGCCTTCCGGCCGCCGTCTCGTAGAACGCCGATGCTTCGCATCGGCTATGGCGCCGGATGAGGGGTCTGTCTCCACGAGTTCAAATGACAGAGTTGGATTCGCGGAGAGAGACCCCTCACCCGGATTGCATCTGGCGATGCAATCCGGCCTCTCCCACAAGGGGAGAGGCGGACTGCCGATGTGGCGCTAGCCGGAGATAAAACGGATGCCCCGCCGTTACGCCCGTGGCGCGCAGCGGACGTAGACCATGTTGCCGTAGCGGGTGGCGGCGTCCTTGTCGACGAAGCGGGTGATCAAGACCCGGCCGTCGAACGAGATGATCTCGCGGTCCTGTTCGCCGGGCACAGGTCCTGGCGGGCCGATATAGTTCTTGCCGCCGGGGGAACCCTTCAGCCGCAGTTCTTGCGGGGTGGCCTGGTCGGCCAGATGCATGATGACGCCGCCGTTCTGGCCGGCGCCGATCACGTAAGGCTGCTTGCACTGGCCGCGCGCCGCGGCCTCGGTGCGGGCGCGGTCGGCGGGATTCTGGAACGAGGCGAGACCCCAGCGGCCGACGATCTCATCGGGGCGGATCGACGCAGGCATCTCCGGGGCCCCCCCGGGTTCGGAGGGCGCCGGCTCGGGGTTCGACGACAAGGACGGCAGGCTGAAGCTGCTGCACGCCCCCAAGAGTGCCGTCAGCGCCGAGACAGCCGCGAATCGTGCGACCAATCGCGCGTTGAGTGACCTGATCATATGCATCCCCCGACTATGTCCTGGCCGCACCCGTCCTGCAGCCAAGCGTAAAACTTAAGGCGGAGCAACGACGTCTGACAAAATTACGTCATCGCTACGATTTGGTTTCCGGTCCACCATCCTATATTGGCCTCACCAAGGCCTTAACCACTTTGCTTGACAGAAAACCCGCAAAGCCATATTTCCCGGCCCGCAATTAGCACTCTCGCACCACGATTGCTAAATGCGCCGGGCGTCCTGCCTGGCGCCGACCGGGCCGGCATTCAACGCCGGTCTCGATGAACCGGACCTGAAACCGAGCCTCCAAGAGGGAACGTCATGGCTAAATCCACCTTCCGCCCACTGCATGACCGCGTCGTGGTCAAGCGTATCGATGCCGAGGAGAAGTCCAAGGGTGGCATCATCATTCCGGACTCGGCCAAGGAAAAGCCGTCCCAGGGCGAGATCGTCGCCGTCGGCCCGGGTGGCCGCGACGAGGCCGGCAAGCTGATCCCGATCGACCTCAAGGTCGGCGACCGCGTGCTGTTCGGCAAATGGTCGGGCACCGAGGTCAAGCTCGACAACCAGGAGCTCCTGATCATGAAGGAGTCCGACATCATGGGCGTGCTGGCTTAAGCCCACCTCTTTTTCCGTCACCCTGAGGAGGCAGCGGAGCTGCCGTCTCGAAGGGTGAACATCCACAAACTCATCCTTCGAGACGCAGGCCAAGGCCCGCTCCTCGAGCAATAACGGCAAAGCCGTTATGCAAGGGATGACGGCTTTCCAGGAGTTGAAAACAATGGCTGCCAAGGACGTAAAATTCGCCGGAGACGCCCGCGAGCGCATGCTGCGCGGCGTCGACGTGCTCGCCAACGCCGTGAAGGTGACGCTCGGCCCGAAGGGCCGCAACGTCGTCATCGAGAAAAGCTTCGGCGCGCCCCGCATCACCAAGGACGGCGTCACCGTCGCCAAGGATATCGAGCTCGACGACAAGTTCGAGAACATGGGCGCGCAGATGCTGCGCGAGGTCGCTTCCAAGACCAACGACACCGCCGGTGACGGCACCACCACCGCAACCGTGCTGGCGCAGGCCATCGTCCGCGAGGGCGCCAAGTCGGTCGCCGCCGGCATGAACCCGATGGATCTGAAGCGCGGCATCGACACCGCGGTCGCCGCCGTGATCAAGGACATCGAGAAGCGTGCCAAGCCGGTCGCCTCCTCCTCAGAAGTCGCCCAGGTCGGCACCATCTCGGCCAATGGCGACGCCGCGATCGGCAAGATGATCGCGCAGGCGATGCAGAAGGTCGGCAATGAGGGCGTGATCACCGTCGAGGAGAACAAGTCGCTCGATACCGAGGTCGACATCGTCGAGGGCATGAAGTTCGATCGCGGCTATCTCTCGCCCTACTTCATCACCAACGCCGAGAAGATGACCGCCGAGCTCGAGGATGCCTACATCCTGCTGCACGAGAAGAAGCTGACCGGCCTGCAGTCGATGCTGCCGGTGCTGGAAGCCGTGGTGCAGTCGGGCCGTCCGCTCCTGATCCTCGCCGAGGACGTCGAGGGCGAGGCGCTGGCGACGCTGGTGGTCAACCGCCTGCGCGGCGGGCTCAAGGTCGCCGCCGTCAAGGCGCCGGGCTTCGGCGATCGCCGCAAGGCGATGCTGGAGGACATCGCGATCCTGACCGGCGGTCAGTTGATCTCCGATGACCTCGGCATGAAGCTCGAAAACGTCACGGTGAACATGCTCGGCCGCGCCGGCAAGATCGTGATCGACAAGGAGAACACCACGATCGTCAAGGGCGCCGGCAAGAAGAAGGACATCGACGCCCGCGTCGGCCAGATCAAGGCGCAGATCGAGGAGACCACCTCGGACTACGACCGAGAGAAGCTGCAGGAGCGCCTTGCCAAGCTCGCCGGCGGCGTTGCGGTGATCAAGGTCGGCGGTGCGACCGAGATCGAGGTCAAGGAGAAGAAGGACCGTGTCGAGGACGCGCTGAACGCGACCCGCGCCGCGGTGCAGGAAGGCATCGTGCCCGGCGGCGGCGTCGCGCTGCTGCGCGCCAAGAAGGCGGTCGGCCGTCTCACCAACGCCAATGCCGACGTCCAGGCCGGCATCAACATCGTGCTCAAGGCGCTGGAAGCTCCGGTCCGCCAGATCTCGGAGAACGCCGGCGTCGAGGGCTCGATCGTGGTCGGTAAGATCCTCGAGAACAAGTCGGAGACCTTCGGCTTCGACGCCCAGACCGAGGACTATGTCGACATGGTCGACAAGGGCATCATCGACCCCGCCAAGGTGGTGCGCACCGCGCTGCAGGACGCCTCCTCGGTGGCCGGCCTGCTGGTGACCACCGAAGCCATGGTCGCCGAACTGCCCAAGGACGCTGCGCCGGCGATGCCGGGCGGCGGTGGAATGGGCGGCATGGGCGGTTTCTGAGCCTCTCCCGCAAATCCACATCGCAATCGAAGGCCGCCTCCGGGCGGCCTTCTTTTTGTCTGAGGCAGCAGCCTCCCTCACCTCTCCCGCTTGCGGGGGAGGTCGGATCGCATCGCAAGATGCGATCCGGATGGGGGCTCTCACCGCAATATGACTCGCGGTAAGACCCCCACCCCACCCTCCCCCGCAAGCGGGAGAGGGAACCCAGCATCGAGCCAACCTCACCGTGCGCCTACGCGACGCAGACGCCCGGCACCGCCACCTTCTGGAACAGATGCGGCGACGCCACGGCCGAGTCCGGATAGGCGGACAGCTTGGCCCTGAACTCGGGATTGGCGAAGGCGGCCCGAAAAGCCGCGGTCGATTCCCAGACCGCGTAATTCAGGTAGGCCGGGCTGTCGCCGAGCGCGCGGTGCAGCTGGGTCGAGATGAAGCCGGGCTGCCGCTTCATGATGGCGGCGTCGTCCTGCCAGGCCTTGAGGAAGGTGTCCTCGTCGGCAGCATCGAGCGTGAACAGGTTGACGAGCACGACGGCGGTGGCATCGACCGCGAGCTGGCGGTCGATCGGGAATGCGGGGTCGAGGGGGCGCATCTGCGGCATGGCTGGCTCCGTGATCTGGTGCTATGATGTCATTCCGTTACGGATGGATACAATATTGACATCATGATGTCAATATACTCTTATGGTGACAAATGCCGCAGACCAAGCGCACCCCGGCCGGCGAGGCCCTGAGCAACCTGATTCTCGACCTGTTCAGGCTCAACAGCCTGCTGTTCACCGCCGGCGACCGGCTGGTGGCCGGGCTCGGGCTGACCAGCGCGCGCTGGCAGATCCTCGGCGCCATCATCGCCGCCGAACGCCCGCAACCGGTGGCGTGGCTGGCGCGCGACCTCGGCGCTGCCAGACAGAACGTGCAGCGGATCGTCAACGACCTCCAGCGGGACGGGCTCGTCACCTTCGAGACCAACCCGCATCACCGCCGCGCCCAGCTCGTGGTGCTGACCGGCAAGGGACAGCAGGCCTTCGACGCGGCCATGCGCCTGCAACTGCCCTGGGTAAACGGCCTCGCCGACGGTCTCTCGACAAAGGACATCGAAACCGTGAGCCGCGTCGTGACCGCGCTGCGCGGCAGGCTGGAAAGCAGTGAGGAGCCCCGTGCACGCGTATGACGCGCACCGGTACCCGCTTCGCATGAAAACGCTCTCAGGCCGCCGTTAGGCGGCCTTCTTTTTGGCCAATGACACACAGGTTTGCTAGTTACGACGGAACCGATTCTGCCCTTCGAGGACTTATCGTATGCGCGCGCTCCCGCTCCTGCTGCTCGGTCTTGCCGTCGTCTCGGCGCCCGCTCTCGCCCAGATGAAGCTGCAGCCCAAGGCGGCGCCCGGCGGCGGCCCCGAGACGCGCTACTTCAACTCGATCATCGGCCTGATGGACGGCAATGCCGACGTCATCCTGAAGGAAACCCGCCAGGGCAAGACCGTGACCGCGGCCGTGCTCGACGTCTGCTATCCCGTCGAGAAGGGCTCCGACCGCAAGGACCGCTTCATCGCCAACCTCGCCGTCAGCGGCCAGACCCTCGCCGGCACCAGCCAGAGCATCGCCGTCAAGCAGCCGGTCACCGTCAAGCTGACCCGCAAGCAGACCGGCGACGATTTCGAGTTCCGCGGCCAGATCACGATCGGCCAAGCCGTGACCGAGGTGGCCTCGACGGACAATTCCGATCTCAGCGAGAAGGAATTCCAGGACAGCCAGGCCAGCCAGGACGACATCACGCCGCAGCCGAAGGATTTCACCGATGTCTCGCCGGAATCGATCGGCGTGCGCGTGAAGCTGGATGCGGCGGCCGACTTCCTCAAGAGCCTGAAGGGCGAAGCCGTCGAGATCGGCACCTCCAGCCTTGCGGTGACCTGTGACGAGATCCGCGCCGGCGAGCAGACCATCAACCTCACCGTCGATCCCGAGCGCGCCGGCGCGCTGCTCGCTAAGGCTAAAAGCACGCCCGGCGTGACCGCAGCCGGCTGGACCAGCGGCGCGTTCGAGATGGACCGCACGATCCGCTTTGCCGCCGCCGACTGGCGCGACGGTGACAAGATCAACAAGGACAAGCTCGCCTCCGCCGTCGCCGGCGTTCTGGCGAAGACGCTTGCCGCGAAGCCTGCCTCCGCCACCTGGAACGCGAATACCGGCAAGCTGAAGCTGGTGCTGAAGCGGCCGAGCGCGGTCTATCCGGCGCTCGGCCTGATCCAGAACTACGAGGTCACCGCCCTCGTCTCGCCCGACAAGCCCGGGAGCTCGGACAAGCTGATGCTGTGGGTCTCGACGCCGACCGTCTCGACGTCCGACGACAGCGCCGGCGCCAAGCTCAATCTTTCGGACGATTCCAGCGGCAGCGACGAGGAAGGCAGCGAGCCGAAGGACGACAACGGCGCGATCGACGCTCTGATCAAGGAATTCAAGGGCCAGCGCTGGGACGCCGATAAGTCGGTGTGGCGCTAACGCCGGCGCGCTAGGTGGTGTGGACACTAGCGCATCCATAGAACGATGGCTGCGAGAGTGACGACGGCCCGGTAGTTCCGGGCCGTTTTTTCGAAGCGGGTTGCGACGCGGCGGAACTGCTTGAGCTTTGAGAAGCAGCATTCGACGAGATGACGCTGGGCATAGAAATGCTTGTCGAGTGGATATTTGAGCGCGCGTGACGGGTTGTTGGGGATCACGGCGAGCGCGCCTTTGGCGGCGATGGCTTGGCGCAAGTGATCGGCGTCATAGGCCGTATCGGCCATGACGACCTCGGCGGATAAGCCTTCGATCAATGCGGCGGCTTGCGGTGCATCGCCCTTCTGACCTGCGGTGAGCTTGAACCGCACCGGACATCCCAAGCCTCGAACGGCCATATGTATCTTGGTGCTCAGGCCGCCGCGCGAGCGGCCGATCGCTTGATCTTCCGCTTGATCTTCAGACCCCCCTTTTTGGCGCCGGCGGCGTGCTGATGCGCCCGAACGATGGTGGAATCGACGATCAGATATTCGAAGTCCGGATCATCGGACATCGCCTCGAAGATCCGCCACCAAACACCCTTGATGCTCCATCGACTGAAGCGCCGGAACACGCTGTTCCAGTCCCCAAACACCTCCGGAAGATCGCGCCAGGGAGACCCCGTACGCACGATCCACAGCACACCTTCCACGAACATCCGGTTGTCGCGCCCGGTGGAGCCCTTCTGATCGGGGCGCCCTATGATCAGCGGCGCTATCCGCTCCCACGCCGCGTCGCTCAATACCAAACGGTCCATCACACCCAAGGCGGCCTCCCCAAAAGCAGCCTTGAATCTGATTTGCTCCTAAAAGGGAATCCTTAGAGTCCACACCACCTAGACCGGGATGACTTTTCTTCGAGAAGTCATCCCGGTCCAGCTCTTTGATTTGAGCATGATCTCTTCGGAAAACCGCTACACACTTTTCCGGATCATGCTCTGGTGATTCAAGCCGCCCTGCTCTTCAGCGGCACGACATTGTCGCGCGCCGCTTTGGGAGTGGCGTCCGGACCGGACTGAAGCATCCCGTCGCTTCTGACGAACAGTTCAGCGCGAAGCTCGATCGCAGCGCGATCAAAGAGCGCCCGCAGCTCGGGACGAAGTCCGTCGCCGCGCAGCGCGGCGATCGCATCGAAATTGCGCATGATGTTCTCCTGTGTATTTGGGACGATGATTTCGTGCCCGCGTTGCGCGCACCACCCGTTTCCCGATTGAGCGACGACGCGCAAAAAACTGCGCCAAGCACCATGCCGACACAGCGGAATCTCGCCTGAAGGCCGAGCGCACGCCCGATCCGGAATCGGGTGGCACGACACGCGCCTCCAAATGCTTACTGCGCGCATCGAGACAGCGCCGGTCGCGATACCGGTAAACCGCAAATGGAGACGATCCGATGTCAGAGGAAAACAAGAACGTCGTAGGCCGGTGGTTCAAGGAGTTCTGGGGCAATCCCTGGAATCCGCGCATCATCAACGAGCTCGCCACGTCAGACATTGTCGTGCACTACCCGATGCACGAACCGAAGCGCGGCCGCGCCGCGGTCGAGAAGTTCATCACCGAGTTTCGCGAAGCCTTTCCGGATCTCAATTTCTGGGGCGTCGGCGATCTCATCGCGGAAGGCGACCTCGTCGTCGGCCGCTGGGAAGGTGGCGGCACCCACACCGGACCAGCGTTTAGCGACTTCCGCCTCGGCTCGCTGCCCGCAGCCTCGGGCCGCAAGATGACGTTCGCCGGCACGACCGTGCTCCGCGTGCGCGAGGGACGGATCGCCGAAGAGCTCGGGCAGGAGGATGCGCTGACCGCCATGTTTCAGCTCGGCCTCATCCGCCTGCCCGAACAGGATGGCGCAGCGACGCGGCCCGGCGGCGAGTTGCCTGCCGGATGGAACAACATGCCGGGATATCCGGAGGGACCGCGCTGAGCACGGCTGTGCGGCGTGGCTTCGTCGACGATCGCATCCTGACTACCCGAACGCTGTTCCCATAGCGTTCGGGTAAGCTAATCGATCGGTTCAGTGAAATTGAAGGTCTCTAAGTCGGTGCCTCGCTGGACACGTTCCAATGTTGCTGCGCCGGTATCGCATCTACAGATGCAGGCCGGCGCAGTCTCTCCGTGCCAACGGCGTTTGCGCTACGACGGAAAGATCAGGCACGTCGTCGTGCCGTGGGCGAGCAGCCGTCCCTTGGCGTCGGTGACTCTGCCCTCGGCGGTGCCGATGCGGCGACCGCAATTGAGCACCTGGCCTTCCGCCCGGATCGGGCCGGTGTCCGGCGTGATTGGCCGCACCAGCGAGATCTTGAATTCGAGCGTGGTCTGGCTGGTGCCGGCCTCGAGCGTCGACTGCACCGCAAGCCCCATGCAACTGTCGAGTAGCGTGGCGGTGAGCCCGCCATGCACGGTGCCGGCCGGATTGAGATGCGCGTCCGTCGGCAGCAGCGTGACCACGACGCGGCCGCGCTCGGCCTCAGTGACGTCATAACCCAGGGTCTGCGCGATGGTGTTGAGCGGCAGCGCGCCGGAGGCGAGCCCCTGGACGAATTCGAGGCCGCTCATCTGCGCTTTGCGTTCCGCACTGACGGTGCCGTAGCTCTTGGCCATTGCTGATCTCCATCGAGGTTCATTGCATCGTGATAGCTTCTTGTTTGAGCATGATCTCCGCGCAAACGCGTCCCGCGTTTGTCGCGAGGGAAAACCGCTTCACACTTTTCCGGATCATGCTCTGGCGGCCGCTTCGGTCGCAGCGAGGCGGGCGAGCGGCCGTAGAGCCTTGCGAACGCAGCGTTCATGCGCCTTGCACTGGAGAAGCCGGCGCGCTGCGCCACCAGAGAGAGCGGAAGATCGCTGCCATCGATCAGGCGCTTGGCGCGCTGCACGCGCAGCGACAACGCGATTTGCAGCGGCGAGGCATCGAGATGCTCGGCAAACAGCCGCGACAGATGCCGCGTGCCGATGCCGAGCCGGTCGGCCAGCGCCGCGACATCTCCGCGATCGAGTGCGCCCTCTTCGATCAGCGCCAGCGCGCGCTCGACCGTCGTCCGAGTGCCCCTCCACGCCGGACAGAACGGCGCCGCCTCGGGACGGCAGCGCAGGCAGGGCCGGAAGCCGGCGCGCTCCGCCGACGCGGCGCTGCCATAGAATTTCACATTGCGCGCCAGCGGCGTGCGCGCCCGGCAGACCGGGCGGCAATACACGCCGGTGGTCTTGACCGCGACGAACACGATGCCGTCCCAGGCCGGGTCGCGGCGCTGAAAGGCGGCATACTGTGCGGCGAAATCGAGCATGCGATCGCTATAGCCGCGCACGCACGCCGCGACGACCCGGTTTGCGGAGACGACGTCCGGAAACGACCGCTGCGTCCTGAGCCCCGCACTTTTACGGGGACTGCGACCAAAAGACTTCGTGCTGCCGCAGTTCGGTCACCGAAAATTAAGGCTCGATTTAGTTTCGGGGATCATCCTTTGCGTCACCGAACACAGGTCACGCCATGCAAGACCGCGAGCCGATCAGTGCTGCGAGCATCTGGCCAACAGATGTGACGGAGGGTCATTCGCCGGCGCAGACGGCGGACCTCTGGGACGTCTCCAACGAGAACCACGACGCCGCCCTGCTGCTGCGGGAGCCATTCGCCGATCGCATCGGCACCGCGCTGCTGGCAGCCACGGCCCTTGCCGCAAGCTTCGTGCTGGGCTGGACCGGCGGCGCCAACTGGCACGACTTTGCGGCGCCCGCCCCGGTCTCGGTGGCTCAGAAGGAAGCGCCTGTCCCCCACGTCGCGGAGACGCGGCCGAGCCCCAAGATCGAGGGGAGAATCGAGAGCCCGCGGCGGACCGCGTCCAACGCGGACCGCGCCGTCACCGGCAGCATTCCCAAATCCGTAGCCAATCCACGCCCGCAGGTGGTTGGTGCCGCGCCCACGACGTTGAACGCGCAGGCCATGGCGCTCGGGCCGAAGCAGCCGCTTCCGGCAGCACCCGAGACGCGGCCAAGCACCATTCCCGGCTGGTCAGTGGTGGAGGTTCGCGACGGCACCGCCGTGCTCGAGGGGCCGGAGGGCGTCAAGATGGCCGCGCGCGGCGACGTCGTCCCTGGGCTTGGTCGAGTCGACTCGATCGTACGCTGGGGCAACCGCTGGATCGTCGCCACCGCCAGCGGATTGATCGCGACGCCCTGAGCGGATGCGCTCGACGCGCCAGCGCGTTACGCCGCCATCAGTTACTGTTGATCACGAAACGCAGCGACTTGCTGCCGATGAACGTGACCTGATCACCCTGCCGGCGCCAGGACGTCATATCGCCGAGCGCGGCGAGCAGATCCTTGTCGGCCTGCGCGCGCTCCGGCGCGCAGCTGCGGTTCTCCATCGCGCCGGGAACGAAGACGATGGTGTTGCCGGCTACCGAGAACTGGCCCTTGCCGCCGTCGCACCACAGCTCGAGGATCACCTCGCCATTGTCGCCGACCTCGATCGAGGGGATTCGCTTGGAGCCCGGCATGCGCGCGGCATCGAGCGTCATCACGAAGCCGAACGGAAATTCCTCCTGAGCCTCGGCCGGAACCGCGACGACGGCCGGGGCAACCATCGCCAACGCGGCGATGCCGCCGTTCAGAATCCGTTTCATCGACATCATGCCAGTCCTCGAAATACCCCGCGCAACGCCGCCCTTGTATGGGACGAGGCTGCGATTGGCCAGAATGGCGGCGCCAGAAAAAGCGCTTGAAACGCAAAATCCCCGCGGGCTCCTCACCCGCGGGGATCGTCGTTTGGGCGACGCCTCGCCTCGTTATTTCAAAACCATCGCCGTGAACGGATAGACATAGGCCTGCAGGGTCACGAACAGGCCGACCAGGCACGCCAGCACGATCGAATGCAGGAATACGTAGCGTAGGATCGAGCCCTCGTGGCCGTACCAGTTGGTCGCGGTCGAGGCGACGACGATCGATTGCGCGTCGATCATCTTGCCCATCACGCCGCCCGAGGAGTTCGCCGCCGCCATCAGGATCGGCGACAGGCCGAGCTGCTCGGAGGTGATCTTCTGCAGATTGCCGAACAGGATGTTCGAGGCGGTATCCGATCCGGTCAGCGCCACGCCCAACCAGCCGAGCAAGGTGCCGAAGAAGGGATAGAGCACGCCGGTCGCCGCGAAGGCGAGACCGAGCGTGGCGTCGACCCCCGACAGCCTGGTCAGCGTGCCGATCGCCAGCATCGCCGAGATCGTGATCAGCGATATCGCGCACAGTTTGATGGTGCGGCCATAATCGGCGATCATCCGCAGTGGCGAAAAGCCCGCCAGGAACCCGGAAATGATCGCGGCGATCAGCATGCCGGTGCCGGTGAACGACAGATAGGTGAAGCCGAACACGGCGCCTTCCGGGGTCGGCTTGGCCGCCACCGGCGGCATCTTGTTGATCATCTTGTCGAGCTCGGGGATCGGATAGTTCACCGTGAAGATCGAGTTCGCCCAGGTCTTGAAGGCGCCGTTGCCCCAGATCAGCATCACGATGCAGACGATGATCCACGGCAGCAATGCGGTCCAGAGCTCGCGGTTGGTGAGCGGCGTCTTGTCCATCGGCTTCGGTGCGGTCATCGTCGCCGCCGATTCATCGCGCCCGCGCAGCACCGGCGACAGCCAGAGCTGCTTCGGCTGCCAGATCTTGAGGAACAGGATCAGCGCGCCCATCGAAATCAGCGAGGCGCCGATGTCGACGATCCAGGGGTTGATGTAGTTCGAGATCACGAATTGCGGGACCGCGAAGGAGACGCCGGTGACCAGGATCGCTGGCCAGACCTCCTTCATGCCGCGCCAGCCCGCGAATGCCCACACCACCCAGAACGGCACGATCAGCGAGAACAGCGGCAGCTGCCGGCCGACCATCGCGCCGAGGATGTAGGGATCGAGCCCGGTGACCGAGGCGAGACCCTGGATCGGCGTGCCGAGTGCGCCATAGGCAACCGGGGCGGTGTTGGCGATCAGCGACAGGCCGGAGGCCGCGAGCGGTGAGAAGCCGAGCCCGATCAGCACCGAACCGGTGATCGCGACCGGGGTGCCGAATCCCGATGCCCCCTCGAAGAAGGCGCCGAACGAAAACGCGATCAGCAGCAATTGCAGGCGGCGGTCCTCGGTGACGCCGCCGACCGCGCGCTTCAACAGCTCGAACTGGCCGGTTGCAACCGTGAGCTGGTACAGGAAGATGACGTTGAGAACGATCCAGCCGATCGGGAAGAAGCCGGAGACGATGCCGAGCACCGAGGCGCGGATCGACATGTTGGCCGGCATCGTGAAGATGAAGATCGCAATCAGATTGGTCAGGATGACCGCAATGATGGCAGCGATATGCGCCTTCACCTTTCCGCTGGCGATCAGGATCAGCAGCGTGACGACGGGAATGGCGGCCGCGATCGTCGACAGCGCCGCATTACCCAGCGGATTGTAGATTTGATTCCAGGTATTCATCTCGGGTCCTCCCCATGTTCTTATGCAGCGCGCCGGCCTGCCTGCAGGCCGGGCGCTGGTGCGATTGCGGGAGTCCGTCTACAAAACTTGAAGCCCCGGCTCGCGAATGAACGATCGGTAAGGATCGCTCACATCCTCGCGAATATCGAAGGTCCCCCGCCCCTCGCCGTTGACTGCCATGCTAGGGTTGACTCGCTCGCCGGGACAAGCCAACGCTTGCATGCCAGGCTTACGACTTTAGTCGATGTCCACTCCGATTGTCCCGATTCTTCAGGCCTTTGCGGCCCCCTTCCCCGGAGACGATAATCTGTGAACAACATTCGCTCGACACTCGCGACGGTGTGGCGCATCGCATCGCCCTTTTTCAAATCCGAGGACAAATGGGCCGGCCGCATACTGCTTGGCGCGGTCGTCGCGATCGAGCTGTCGTCAGTCCTCATGGACGTGCTGATCAACCAGTGGCGCAACCGCTTCTACACCGCGCTGCAGAACAAGGACTGGGACACGTTCAAGCGCGAAATGCTGGTGTTCTGCGCGATCGCAGCCGTCTCGGTGGCCCTCGGCGTCTACCAGCTCTACCTGAATCAGTGGCTGCAGATCCGCTGGCGCAAATGGATGACCAGTAAATATCTGCGCGACTGGGTGCATGACGCCAACCACTACCGCATGCAGCTCGCCAACGATGCGGCCGACAACCCCGACCAGCGCATCACCGACGACGTCAAGCTGTTCGTCGCCCAGACGCTGGCGCTGGGCCTTGGCCTGTTGAACGCGGTGGTTTCGCTTGCCTCCTTCGTGATCATCCTCTGGGGGCTCTCGGAACTGCTGCCCCTGACCCTGTTCGGCATCGATCTCTCGATTCCCGGCTACCTGGTCTGGGCCGCCTTGGCCTACGCCATCTTCGGCACCATGCTGACGCAATGGATCGGTTCGCCGCTCGTCGGTCTCGATTTCAACCAGCAGCGGCTGGAAGCGGACTTCCGCTTCAACCTGGTGCGGGTGCGCGAAAACTCCGAGCAGATCGCGCTGCTCAAGGGCGAAGGCGCCGAGCGCGGACGGCTGCTGGATCGGTTCGGCCGCGTCGTCGCCAACTGGTATGGCATCATGAGCCGCACCAAGCGGATCACCGCCTTCACACAAAGCTATGCGCAGGCGTCGGTGGTGTTTCCCTTCGCGCTGGCGGGCCCGGCCTATTTCGTCAGCAAGACGGTGCAGCTCGGTTCCCTGATCCAGATCGCCGAGGCCTTCGGCAAGGTGCAGGACTCGCTCTCGTTCTTTGTCTCGGCCTACCGCACCTTGGCGGAGTGGCGCGCGACCGTCGCCCGTCTCGACGGCTTCGAGAACGCGATCGCGGCCGCAGAAAAGCTGGCCGACGATCCTGCCGCGATTCACGAAAAGCCCGCGGCCGGCGGCGAGATCGCGCTGCCGCAGCTCTTGGTCAAGCTGCCGAACGGTACGCCGCTGGTCGCGGCCGAGCATTTCAGCTTCCGTCCCGGCGAGCGGACACTGGTGACCGGCCCCTCCGGCGCCGGCAAGTCGACGCTGTTCCGTGCCGTGGCCGGCATCTGGCCATTCGGCAACGGCGCGGTCGAGATCCCGGCCAATGCCAGCCTGATGATGCTGCCGCAGCGTCCCTATCTGCCGATCGGGTCGCTGCATGACGCCGTCGTCTATCCGGGCGAGGCCACGCAATTCGAGGCGGGCCGGGTTCGCGACGTCCTCACCGCGGTCGGACTGCCTCAGCTCGCGGCGCGGCTCGAGGAAGAGGCGCACTGGAACCGGATGCTGTCGCTCGGCGAGCAGCAGCGCCTCGGCATCGCGCGGGCGCTGTTGCATGCGCCGCAATTCCTGTTCCTCGACGAGGCGACGGCCTCGCTCGACGAGCCGTCGGAAGCCGCGCTGTACAGGCTGATCGCCGAGAAGCTGCCCAACACCACCGTGGTTTCGATCGGCCACCGCTCGACGCTCGGCGCCTTCCATGAGCGCAACGTCACGCTGGTCCGCGATGGCGACCGCTTCAGCTTGCGTGACACGGTCAAGGTCGCCGCGTCGTAGCGGGGACTACTGGCTCAGCCGCGGCCACGGCCTGCGGCTGACCCAGCGGTGCCAGCCATAGGCGAAGGCCGCCAGCATCAGGACGCCGGCGAGCACCGGTGCGAGCAGGAACGACCACGGCAAATTGCCGGAGACGATCAGGAGCGGACTGATTCCCGCCGGCGGGTGGAAGGTGTCGGTCACGACCATCACCAGGATTGCAACCCCGACCGCGGCGGCGGCCGCCCAGGCATGCGGCCCGGTCAGGCACAGCACCGCAAAGCCGGCCAGTGCGGACACCAGGTGTCCACCGATCAGGGCGCGCGGCTGGGCCGGCTCGGCCTCCGGCGATCCCACCACCAGCACGATCGAGGTTGCGAACGGGATCACGCCCAGCGGATATCCGGCCGCAACGGAGAACCACTCCATCGTGCCGATCGCGATCGCGCCGCCGAGGCCCGCCACCGCGCCCGCAAGCAGGTCGCGCCGCCCCACCCGCATCAATGCCTTCACCGCGGTCCGGTCCGATGCCATGAGCCTTGCCCACAAAAACAAAGGGGGCGGCAGATTACTCTGCCGCCCCCGCGATCTCCGAAAGGAAAGATTACTTCAGGCTGGACGCCGCCGTCAGGTCGACCGAGAGCTTGGCGATGCCTGCCGCGCCGCACCAATTGGAGCCGGTGCCGAGCGGGTTGATCGGGGTCACGTTGGTGGTGCCGCCCGCGGTAAAGTCGCTGGTGAAGGCGCTGCAATTACCCTTCGACAGGTCGGTGTCGGAGTAGCGCAGATCGAGCGTGAACACCTTGTAGGTGAAGCCGATGCCGATGTTCCAGGTGTTGTAATCGGCATACTTGATGCCGTTCGGGAACGCCGGAACGCCGTAGAAGCTGTCCGAGGTGCCGAGCCACTGGCGGCCGAACTCGCCCGAGACATACATGCCGACGCCGCTCGACCCGAACGTGGTGCTGGGCGCGGTGTACTTGCCGATGATCGAGGAGTAGTTGCCCCAGGCGCCGGTGTTGAGGAAGTTCGGCGAGTAGTATTCGTTGATGGTGAACGCCCAGTTGTCGTTGATGGTCCAGGTCGCCTTGCCGTAGACTTCGAAGAACGAGACGTCCTTCTTCATGACGTTGCCGTTCGGCAGGAAGTTGGCGGCGCACTGCGCGCTGAGCGGGTTGCCGGCGGTGTCGAAGGGGCCGCCGAAATAGCAGGTTCCACCCGGATACAGGTAACCCCAGACACCGATGTCGAAGGCGAAGGCGCCGAAGGTCGGGCGGATACCGCCGTAGACGTCGACTTCGGCCGCGGCGCGGTTGGCGAAGGAGATGCTTTCGGTCGAGGTACCGATGTAGAGCTGCAGGTCCTTGTTGACGTTGTAGCGCGGCTCGAAATACGCGGTGACCGACGGATTGTGGTTCGACTGGGTGACGCCGCGGAAGATGTAGTCGTTCATGATGCCGGCGCCGAAAGCGATGTCCCAGGGATCGAAGGGAGCCGGCGGCGGCGCCTTGACGGCCTTCACCGCCATGTCAGCTGCCATTGCCGAGCTCGAAATCATTGCTAGCGCCGTTGCTAACAAGGCCAGTTTCTTCATGACTATCCCCATCTACTTGTCCAGACAGCCCAGCTCCGTGGCCCCCCAGGGCGCGCGATAACGGACTGCAACTAAATCGCGTGGGTTCAATCTGCAGGTCGTGCACGGCACCGTGAAGCAAAAAAGACATGCATGTGCCGACTTTTTAGGCGTTCCAGCCATTTCGCCGCACGTTGACTTGCGGGTGTTGCATTTGCACCACAAAACAGTCGCTCCCGTAGCGGTTGAGCCGGGCACCGGAAGTGGATGAGCAACAGCCGGCCTGCAGCGAAAGCGCCAAAGCGAATCGCCGTACCCGCAAAAACACGGGCCGCCGTCGTGGAACGGAATCGTGGAACGGAAAAAGCCGCAGCGGCGTCCGCTGCGGCTTCGGTCAGGTGAACCTCTCCGGGAAAGCTGCGGCTAGTGGTGCTCGCCACTATCAGAGCTGCCGGCGCTCCAGCCCGGCGCGGGTTCATGGCTTGGCGTCGCCCAGCTCGGGGCCGGCTGCGGCGCGGGCTCGGGGGCCGGGGGCGCTGCGACCGGCGCAGCCGGCTTCGGCGCGGCGGCCTTCTTCGGAGCGCTCTTCTTGGCGGCTTTCTTCGCAGCCTTGGGGGCGGCTTTCTTGGGGGCCGCTTTCTTCGGAGCAGCCTTCTTGGCCGCTTTCTTTGCAGTCTTCTTGGCTGACTTCTTCGCTGATTTCTTCGCCGCCTTCTTGGCGGATTTCTTCGCGGCCTTCTTGGCCGACTTCTTCGCCGCTACGGCCTTCTTGGCCTTTTTGGCCTTCTTGCTTTTCTTCGCCTTCTTCGACTTCGCCATCGTGGTCTCCTGTTGCCGCTGATTTGAGTCCACCGGGCGTATTGAAGTGATCGCTTGCCGGTCGTTGGCTGCGCCTCGGAGAGAGGCCCCTCCACTTCGCTTGTCGGGCATGATGGCCGCGCTATCGCTTCGCGTCTGTGGCAAGGAAGCGCCGGTCCTTCACGTTGCATCAGGGCAAGGCTGGGGTCCGGATCATGCTCGAGTGGCAGTCGATCAATTCAATCCTGGCCGGGGACCTCCTGTCGCCCAATCGAGAAGCTCAATCGTGTGCACCACAGGAACTGACGTACCGCCGGCAATCTGAACCATGCACCCAATATTGCCCGCAGCGATCATGTCCGGTTTGACAAGCGCAATATTGGCGACCTTGCGATCGCGCAATCTGCTCGCAATGTCGGGCTGGAGAATGTTGTAGGTCCCCGCCGAACCGCAACACAAATGGCTCTCAGGCACATCTTTCACCACGAATCCATTCTTGGAAAGCAATTCTTTCGGTAGCTGAGTTATTTTCTGTCCATGCTGCAACGAACAAGCCGAATGATAGGCGACGGTGACGTCGCCTTTCTGCGTTGAAGGCGCGAGCTCGAGGCCAGCGAGATACTCGGTGATATCCTTTGCCAGCGCCGAGATTCGCGCGGCAGGCTCAGCGAATGTTTTGTCCTCGCGCAGCAGGTAGCCGTAGTCTTTGACAACTGTCCCACAGCCCGAGGTCGTCACCAGGATGGCGTCGAGTCCGTTCTGGTCCGCTTCCCTTTGCCACACCGCGATGTTGGCTTTCGCGCGCGCCAGCGCGTCGTGATCCTGCCCCATGTGATGGGTCAGCGCGCCGCAGCATTGCTCGTCCTTGACCAGCACCACCTCGACGCCGTGCCGGGTCAGGACGTTGATCGCGGCCTGGTTGATACGCGGCGCCAGCACCTGCTGGGCGCAGCCCTGCAGCAGCGCGACCCGGCCGCGGCGCCGGCCGGTCGGCGCAAACACGGTTCCGGCTGATGGACCCGGCTGCGGCAGGCCGCGTGGCGCGAGCGCCAGCATCGCCTTGATCCGCCGTAAGAGGCCGGGGTTCGACGCGCCGACCGAAGGCGTCGGCAGCAGCGCCGCGAACGGACGGGCGAGCCCGGCGAGGATCATGCTGATCCGGAACAGGCCCGGCCGCGGCAGCACGTAGGCGAGCACCGAACGCAGCAGCCGCTCGGCCAGCGGCCGCTGGTAGTCCCGCTCGATCCTGACCCGGGCCTGGTCGACGAGGTGCATGTAGTTCACGCCCGACGGACAGGTGGTCATGCAGGCGAGGCACGACAGGCAGCGGTCGATATGCTTGACCACGTCTGCTGTCGGCGGCTTGTTCTTCTCCAGCATCTCCTTGATCAGGTAGATGCGGCCGCGCGGGCTATCGAGCTCGTCGCCGAGCAGCACATAGGTCGGACAGGTTGCGGTGCAGAAGCCGCAATGCACGCAGGCGCGCAGGATCTTGTCGGCTTCCTTGATGTCGGGATCGGCAAGCTGCGCCAGGGAAAACTCGGTCTTCATGCAGCCCCGCCTCGCCTCATCCGGCCGCGGTTGAGGATCGACCTCGGATCGAAACTCGCCCGGACCCGTTCGCCGAGCGCGGCAAGGCCGGCCGCCTGCGGCTGGAACACATCGACCGCACGGCGCACCTCCTCGCCGGCGCGGATCAGGGTGGCGTGCCCGCCGATCGCCTCGACCTGGCCGCGGACCAGCGCGGCGTGCGCGTCTGCGCTCTGCGGCAGTGCAGCCCAGATCAGCCCGCCGCCCCAGTCGTAGATCACGTCGCCGCCGGTTGCGCGCGACAGCGCCTGGCCCAGCGCGCCGCCAGCGACCGGCGGGCAAACGATACGCCACACCGGCCAGGCCCCGAGCGCGCCGTTCGCCGCAAACGGCACCACGTCGCGCAGCGCGCTCCAGATCGCAGCCGAGGCGTCGTCCGCGAGGAAGTCGACCGCTCCATAAGAAGATAGTGTCTGGGTCAGCGAGGCCGCCCGGTGTGCCACTGAGGCCGAAATGCCCTCGAGCCGCACCAGCGTGACGGCCTGGCCGGAGGCGCCAAGGCTGCCGAGCGCACCGGTCCCGGACCGCAACGCTGAGCCCGGCAGATGCGCGGCGCCTGAAACGTCGAACGGCGAGCCCAGTGCCGCGGTCATCGCCCGGTTGGCGGTGACGTCGTCGAGGGAGCGCAGCACCAGCGTCCGCTCGGCTTCCGGCTTCGGCATGACCTTGAGCGTCACCTCGGTCATGACCGCGAGCGTGCCCCAGGAACCGGTGAGCAGCTTGCAGAGGTCGTAGCCGGTGACGTTCTTGACCACCCGTCCGCCGGTCTTGAAACTGTCGCCGAACCCGGACACCGCGTGCGCCCCGAGCAGATGGTCGCGGGCGCCGCCGGCCTTGATGCGGCGCGGACCGGCCAGCCCAGCGCCGATCATGCCGCCGATCGTGCCCGCTCCCGCAGTGCCGAGCAGCACCGATGTGTCCATCGGCTCGAAGGCGAATTGCTGGTTCTTGGCGTCGATCAGGGATTGCACGTCGGCGAGCGGCGCGCCGGCCTGCACGGTGATGATCAGTTCGTTCGGCTCATAGGAGGTGACCGCGTTGAGCACCGAGACGTCAAGCACCGCATTGGTCGCCATCGGATGACCGATGGCGCGCTTCGTTCCATGGCCAATGACCTCGAGCGGCTGCTCGCCGGCGACAGCCGCGCGCACCACCTCTTCGACGTCCTGGGCATCCCTGACTTTGAGCGTTTCCACACGCTAGGCGGTATCGAAATTCGGCTCCGAAATCAAATGCGCGCCGAACAAATCTCTGAATGCGACAAGCCCGGCCTCGGTGATCTCGACGGAACGGCCCGGTGGCGGGGGCTTCCGCAGTGGTAACGGCCATTGGCTGCCTTGCCCGGACGGTCCCGCCCAGCTCAAAAATCCGCCGCCCTGCGAAAGGCAGGAACACGATATTTCCGCCTGTTCCGGCGTGCTGGTCGGCACGGCAAGCCCCGATGTCGGGACATTCGCCGTGGTGCGGTTTCCGCCACGACACTTCGGCCATGATCGAAGCATTTTCACGACATAGACAATTCGACCATCACCGAACTGGGTTCGCCGGACGATCCACTATCTCTCGCGTCGCGGTTCGGCCCGGCAAGACGGTTGGTGCGAACCATCTGGAGGCGATCATGAAACGTTCGGAAGTCACGACCACGACGATGATGCTTACCCGGCGATCGGCCATCGGCTCGTTCGCGATCATGGCGATCGCCGGCGTCTCGCCCTGGGTCGGATCGCAAGCTCGATCGGAGCAAAACAACGGAGGAATGCAAATGAAGCACTATGCGATGAGCACGAGGACCATCAGCGATGCAATCAACACATCAGGCCTTCTGGTGGTGGCGCAATGGGAAGCAAAGGAGGGACAGGCCGACAAGGTCGCGGCAATTCTCGACGGCTTCCTGCCCGAAGCTCAGAAGGACGCCGGCACCAAGCTGTTCCTGATCGGCCGCGGCAAGGACAATCCGGCGCAATTCCTGTTCTACGAATTGTTCCAGGACGAAGCGGCGTTCAAGGCGCATCAGGAGAGCGCCTACTTCAAGACCTACATCGCGGAACAAGCGCTGCCGCTGCTCGCCAAGCGCGAGCGGACGCAATACGCCCTCCTGTAACGGGACGCCGCCGCGGGGAGGATACTAAGCGTTTTCGAGCGAAGTGGACACCGGTTCGCGTGAAGAAAACGCGTCAAAACAAGAAGCCAGAGCTTCGGTTCTGATTCAATCAGAACCGAAGCTCCATTCCTTCCCGCGGACGCGGATCAGATCGATGCGCTGCTGTTGCCGAGCCTTGCGTGCAACTCGACCCGCTCGGGCGAGCGGCGCCAGAAGCCTATGATCGAGCTCCGCGCCAGCGCTGCCGCCTCGAGCTTCTCGACCTGGCCGCGGAGCCGGAGTGCGTGTTTCTCGACCAGGTGCCAGGACGCAACGGCGACGCCGAAGGCGAGCGGCAGGCTGATCAGGATGTTGAGATACCAGTGCTGAACCGGCGGTCCGAAGGTCGCAATGCACTGCTGGATGACGAAGCCATAGAGATAAAGCCCGTAGGAGTAATCGCCCGACGAGACGATCCAGCTCCGCGGCGGGTTCATCAGGCCGAGATAGCACGCGACATAGGCGGCCGGCACCGCCGCCAGCGCGTCGCCGCGCCCGGTGGCCATCGCGGCGGCGCACAGCACCAGCGCGAACAGGAAGACGGTCCCGTTGAACGGCACCTTGTCGCGCCAGAGATAGAAGCCGACGCCGGCGAGGAAGCAGAACACCAGAAGATGCGGGCGAAGCTGGATCGGCACCTCGTCCCAGCGGTAGAGGTCGTAGCCGGCGAGCCCGATCTGGGTGATCACCATGAACACAAGATACGCTACCCTGTTGAAGCAAATCGTGGTCACCGCGAGCAGCGCCAGGATGACGTAGCACCACAATTCATACGGCACCGTCCAGAGCTGGGCATTCACCAACTCAGGCAGCGGATTGTGCAGGAATACGCCCGGCAGCTCGTAGTGGATGTCGCCGACGATATTGAGGAAATAGGCGTGGAATTTCGGGTCGGCGAGATATTGCGCCAGCGGCAGCTCAGTGAAGAGCGAACCGATGATGACGGCCGACAGCGTGGTCTCGACCGCGAGCGCCGGTCCGATCCGCAGCACGCGCAGGCCGAGGAAGGAAATCAGGCTCTTGCACCTCAACAGGCTCGCCGTCACCAGAAAGCCGCTCAGGGCAAAGAACAGCGCAAGGATCATCGCGACGCCGATGCGAAGCGTGCTCTGGATTTCCAGAGCGTGGCCGAGCCCGAGCGTCACGTTCAGGCTGTGCAGGCCGATGATCGACACCGCCAGCGCAATTCGCATGTAGTCGAACCCTGCGGGCCGATTGCGCGAAAGCGCCAGCTGATCGGCCAGGCTGGGCATCGATGTGTTGCCGAAGACATGCATCTTGGGAAAATACCGAGGAACAGTCTAAGGCCGTGTAAACGGTGCCCGCTGCAAATTGCAGCGACGCGCGATGGGCCCTGACGACCATCGCGGCAAGCATCGGTTAAGGTTATCGGCTGGTGAGCGCGATCCGTCGAATTGTATAGACCGGCGCTCGCGGCTGACGCCTCTCCTGATGCCCGAAGGAACACACTTGCGTCATCGTAACTCGGCAACCCCGTGATCACGGCTCAACGGCCGCAGGCAGAACCACCATGAAGATCAAACTGCCAGCCATCGCACTGCTTGCGATGATCGCACCAGGACAGGCGCGCGCCCAAATGCTCACCGATGCCGAGGCGACGTTCCTCGACCAGCTCGTCACCGCAGCCGCGGTGCTCGAACAACGATACACCGGCTATGAGGCCGATGGCGCCGGCGGCGTTCAACTCGGCGCCAGACTGCTCGGCAGCCCCAACGCAGCGATGGCAATGATCAGCGCCTTTGACGCAGCCATCAAGGCCAACGACGGCAATGACTACGATCCGCGTAAATTCCGCCCCGAGGTGACCGAAGTGGCCGGCAAAACGTTCAAGCGAGTCCGGGCGGAGTTAATCAAGGACCCGGAAGGGGCCTGCGCCGAATATGGCGATACCAGCGCGGCGCTGGGCCTGCTGAGACGCTACTAGCCCGTCTTATTCGTCAGAGTGCGCCTGAGAGGCTGGCGAGCGTGGTGTAAAGCGCTGATGCGGCGTAGGATTCGGTTGCAAAGCCAACCCCATCACCTCAACCGCGAACGCCAGGCCCGCCATGACCGATGATACGATTCTGCCCTTCTCGTTTCCAGCCGTTCACGCCAAGAAAGTCACAGCTGCCTTCGATGGCGGTCGGCTGACCTCGAACGGGGGCGTGATGCTTCTGGCGATGGCCGAGCGGCGTCTCGGCTTGGCCGACAATTTGGCCCGGGTGTTCCCGGATCGGCGCGATCCGACGCGGGTCGTGCACAGCCTTGTCGATATGTTCCGCGCGCGCATGTTCGCGATCTGCTGCGGCTACGAGGACGCCGACGACCTCGATCATCTGCGGTCCGATCCCGCATTCAAGCTGGCCTGCGGACGGCTGCCGGACACGGGTCGCGATCTGTGTTCCCAACCGACGCTGTCGCGGCTGGAGAATGCTCCGCGCCTGCGCGACGTGATCCGACTGACCTACACTTTGGTCGACGCATGGATGGATAGCTACCCGCGCGAGCCGGCATCCGTCACGCTCGACATCGATGATACCTGCGATGTCGTCCACGGCCATCAGCAGCTCTCGCTGTTCAACGCTCATTATGACGAACGCTGCTTCCTGCCGATCCACGTCTACGACACGGAGAAGAGCCGGCCCGTGGCGGTCGTGTTGCGGCCCGGCAAGACGCCGGGCGGCGTCGAGGTGCGTGCCCATCTGCGCCGCCTGATACGGCATATCCGGACGCGGTGGCACAACACGCGAATTACGTTCCGTGGCGACGGGCACTATGCCCGGCCGGAGGCAATGGCGTGGTGCGAGACCAACGGCATCGACTACATCTTCGGTCTGTCCGGCACCAAGCCGCTCGCCAGAAAACTCGACGAGGCCGCCGACGACATCCGCACGCGACGCGCCATCGAGAACCTGCCGGTTCTGCGTGGCTATACCGAGACGCGCCACAAGGCCAAGTCCTGGGATCGCGAACGGCGTACCGTCGCCCGTATTGAGGCGACGATGCTCGGCCTCGACATCCGTTTCGTCGTCACCAGCCTCGATGTCGGCTCGGCCGAGTGGATCTACGACAGCCTGTATTGCGCGCGCGGCCAAGCCGAGAATCTGATCAAGCTGCATAAGACACAGCTCGCCTCCGATCGCACCAGCTGCCGTTCGGCGCTCGCCAATCAAGTCCGCCTCGTTCTCCACACCGCCGCTTATTGGCTGATGCTGACCGTGCGCGACGCGATTCCCAAAGCCCGGGAATTGGCCACAGCCGAGTTCGCGACGCTGCGTCTTCGTCTCTTGAAACTCGCTGCCCGTGTCGTCGAGACCACGAGCCGCATTCGCCTTGCGTTTGCCGCGGCATGTCCCGAAGCCGACCTGATCCGCGGCTTGCCAGGCGCGCTGCTGCCGCTCGGTCCTTGACCGGCGGGGCGTCCGCCCCCCGTTCGCCCAACCCATCCCTCAAGCGCGTTGCAAAGTACGGGTCGTCAGGCGGTGAAAAGCCGAAGGCAATCCCGCGCGCCTCGTCAGAGCAGATGTGCGGCCACATCAATCGGACTAAAAAAAGCACTCTCACGAATAGGACGGGCTAGGAGCCCGTCCAGATATGTTTTCGTGACGGGCATTTGTTGTAGAGTAGCAGGCTCAGGCTGCGTTTGCGAGGTTGAACAGCTTGAGGAGGTTATGGACGGTGCAGATCATTGTCCACTCGGCGCGCACTTTCTCGATGCCCCGCAACAGGAACTGGCGGAAGCCTCTTGCCTGTTTGATCTGCCCGAACACCGGCTCCACCACTTGCTTTCGCAATCGGTAGGGTGTTTCGAAGCCGCCATCGTCGATCTTCTTTCGCATGGCCTGTGTCAGCGGGCCGCCGACTTTTCCGTTCGCTACTGTCGGGTGCTTGGCGCGTCCGGGCGCGACATAGCCATCGATGCTGCGTGTGTCGAGCGCTTCGAGATTGGCTTCGCTGCAGTAGCCGGAATCCGCTGAGGCCTGCCGCGGCTTGCGGCCAAGATTGCTCTCGATGGCCTCGATCAGGGGCACCAACTGGCCCTGATCGCTGCCGTGCTGGGTCAGTTCTTGCGCGACAATGATCTGGGCATGTGCATCGACGGCCGCCTGGGCATTATAGGCCTGAACGAAGCCATCCTTCGACTTCATGATGCGGCTTTCCGGATCGGTGAAGTTGCGTTGCGCCTTGGGATTGGGTTCCTCCGATGGCAGCGCCGCCGGTTTGCCCGGCTTCTTGCGGCCTTCGGCCTGGCGCTGCTGTTCCTTTTCGGCCTCGATGCGGCGCTCTTCCTCCGCCGCCAGTTTGGCGTCCGCTTCCAGCGCCGCCATCGCTTGCTGGATCTTCGCCAGCCGTTTCTGCTTGTCGACGGTCCAGTCCGGCAGTTCGTCGCTGTTGCCGAAAGTCTCATCCTCCGAGGCATCCGCCGCCTCGGCGGCCGCCAGCATGCGAGCGACCTCGGCCTTCAATTCCGCCTCGCGCTTCTTCATGCGCTCATAACTCATCGCCTTGTGTTTCGACGCGTTCGCCTTGATCTTCGTACCATCCAGCGCGACATGACCGAGCTTGACCAGCCCGGCCGTCTCGCACAACTTCAGAACCTGCACGAATAGCGCGCCGAGCGCCTTCAAATGTCGCTTGCGAAAGTCGCTGATCGTCCGAAAATCCGGCGCATCCAGCGCCACGATCATCACAAAATCGTTCCGCTCCCGGCAGGCCTTGGCAATCCGACGCGACGAATACAGCCCACTCGCATAGCTATGCAGCAGCAGCGCCACCATCATCCGCGGATCAAACGGCGGCTGCCCAAGCCCGCTCACATAGCTGCCCATGATCTCCCTGAGATCGAGGCTCTCCCGCACCAGATCAACCATAAACCGCGAGACATGGCCTTTCGGCACGAAGTCCTGCACATTCGGCGGCAGAAGCAGCGTCTGATCGATGTTCCAAGGCCGAAAATACTTGCTCATCGCCCAATGTTGAATCAGACCCGACCAGATTTGAACAGCGACTATCCAGACAAGCTCCTAGAACCGCGGGATATCCGGAAACGCCAGCTTGCCGGCGTGGACATGGACGCGGCCGAGTTCGGCGCAACGGTGCAGGGTGGGAAACACCTTGCCGGGGTTGAGCAGGCCCTCCGCATCGAACGCGCATTTCAGCCGCTGCTGCTGGTTGAGGTCGATCTCGGTGAACATCTCCGGCATCAGGTCGCGCTTCTCGATGCCGACGCCATGCTCGCCGGTCAATACGCCGCCGAGCTCGACGCAGCAGCGCAGGATGTCGGCGCCGAACGCCTCCGCCTTCTCGATCTCGCCCGGCTTGTTGGCGTCGTAGAGGATCAAGGGGTGCAGATTGCCGTCGCCGGCGTGGAACACATTGGCGACGCCGAGGCCGTATTTCTCCGAGAGCTCGCGGATCCGCGCCAAGGCCTTGGGCAAGGCGCCGCGCGGGATCGTGCCGTCCATGCAGAGATAGTCCGGCGAGATGCGTCCGACCGCGGGGAATGCCGCCTTGCGGCCGGCCCAGAACAGATTGCGTTCGGCCTCCGAGTTGGAAATCTGCAGCGTCACCGAGCCGCAGCCCTTTGCGATGGTCTCGACCCGCGTGATCAGCTCGTCGACCTCGATCTGGGGACCGTCGAGCTCGATGATCAGCAGCGCCTCGACGTCGAGCGGATAGCCGGCATGGACGAAGGCTTCCGCGGCATGGATCGCGGGCTTGTCCATCATCTCCATGCCGCCCGGGATGATGCCGGCGCCGATGATGGCAGCCACGCATTCGCCGGCGGCTTCCACCTCGGCGAAGCCGACCATCAGCGCGCGCGCGGTCTCCGGCTTCTGCAGGATCCGCACCGTGATCTCGGTGATGACGCCGAGCAGCCCCTCGGAGCCGGTGATGATCCCCATCAGATCGTAGCCGGCATTCTCGGCCGACTTGCCGCCGATGCGCAGGATCTCGCCCGACATCAGCACGATCTCGCAGCCCAGCACGTTGTTGGTGGTCATGCCGTATTTCAGGCAGTGCACGCCGCCGGAATTTTCCGCGACATTGCCGCCGATCGAGCAGGCGATCTGTGACGACGGATCGGGCGCGTAATAGAAGCCGGCATGGGCGACCGCCTGGCTGATCGCGAGGTTGGTGACGCCGGGCTCGGTGACAACAACGCGGTTGTCGAAGTCAATCTCGCGAATCCGCTTGAACTTGCCTAAGCCCAGCAGCACGCCGTCGGCCAGCGGCAGTGCGCCGCCGGACAGCGAGGTGCCGGAGCCGCGCGGCACCACCTTGATGCCCTGCCCGTGGCAATATTTGAGGACCTTTGCGACCTGTTCTGACGTATCGGGCAGCACAACGACCATCGGTGGCTGCCGATAGGCGGTCAGGCCGTCGGATTCATAGGCCAGCATCTCGGCGGCGCTGTCGATCACGCCCTCGCCAGGGACGATTGCGCGCAAGGCGGCCACGATCTCAGTGCGACGGGCGAGGACGGCCTGGTCGGCCGCCGGCATCATGATGGACATCGCTGTTCCCTCGGAGGGCTTTTGCCCTTTGCCGATTTTGTTACGACAAATCAATCAATTCTGCACCTGTTTCAGTCAACCGGCCGAAGGTCGGATTGCCCCGCCCCGCAATGGCGAGTTCTCTCTGGGACAAGCGGGCGGCCGTGAAACCTGTCAAAGTTTCGTGGCTTGTCCTGTCCAAGCCGGACATGCCACAAACCAAACACTACCCCCCGGGACGAAACGAAGAGAACCCCATGAACCTAAAGACCTTGAGCGCGCTGGCGGTCGTCACATCGCTGGCCTCCGCATCCTCCGCGCTGGCGCAGGATGCCGCCGCCGGCAAGACCTCGTTCAACAAATGCCTCGCCTGCCACGCGATCGGCGAAGGCGCCAAGAACAAGGTCGGCCCCGAGCTCAATGGCCTCGACGGCCGCCATTCCGGCTCCGCGCCGGACTACAATTATTCCGACGCCAACAAGAATTCCGGCATCACCTGGAACAAGGACACCTTCCTCGAATACATCAAGGATCCGAAGGCCAAGATCCCCGGCACCAAGATGGCGTTCGCCGGCGTCAAGAACGAGACCGAGGCCAACAACCTCTGGGCCTACGTGTCGTCGTTCGACAAGGACGGCAAGCCGAAGTAATCGACCGTAACGGTCTGAACTCCGCCTCAAACCCGCCCTGGCGCAAGCGTCAGGGCGGAGTCACCATCGCGATCAGCGCGGCAATTGGTCTTGGCGAGATCGACCACCTCGTCGCCGCGGCCGCTCATCACGGCCCGCAACACCCACAGGCTGAAGCCCTTGACCTGCTTCAGCGTGATAATCGGCGGCATCGACCGTTCCTGCGTCGCGGTGACGACGTCGAGCTCCCCAGAGTCCTCGACCCTGCATCAGACTCCGCCAGATCACGCGCAGCTTGCTTGGCACGTTAAGCCGTCCGAAACGGACGTGCCGCCTCCACGGCCCAGTCGCGCAGATGATTCAGCAGGTGCACGGTTCGGGCGTTGGGCACGTTGACAAAATAGTAGCCGGTCTGGAGTTGCAGGGGACGTTCCGCGAGCTTCTCGAGCCTGCCTTCGTCCACGGGCGTCGTAATATAGGCCATATCCATCAACGCAACGCCGGCGCCGGCCATTGCGGCATCGAGCGCCTGCGCACGGGTTTCCACCGTCAACCATTTGATCCGCCGTTGGGCCAGCGTACGATCGTGCTGCTGCCAGTTCGACCAATCAGCGAATCGCGATCGGGCCCGAATCAGTGGTGTGCCGTGCCAGATCTTTGCAAAATTTGTCTTTGCAGAATTTGCCCGTTTGGCGCTCGTCGCGGCACGGGCCACGACATCAGGTCTGGCAACGGGCATCAGGGTTTCCCGGAACAGTAGCGTCGAGGAAAGCCCTTTCCACGCCCCGCGGCCGTGGCGGATGGCGCAATCCATCTCTTCCGTTTTGAGGTCGACAGCTCTCGTCGTTGTAGAGATAGCGACCTCGATCAGGGGATGCCGCGCCTGAAATTGCGAAATGCGCGGGATCAACCAGTGAGAAGCAAAGGTTGCGATCGTGCTTACACGGATCTGCCCGCGATAACGTTGAAATGGTTCAACCGCCGCCTCCAACCGGTCGAGCGCGTCGCCCATGCTGGCGAGCAACCGTTCGCCGTCCTCGGTCAGCGAAATTCGCCGGCCGACTTTTCTCACCAATGCCACGCCGAGGCGCTTTTCCAATTCGGCAATCCGGTGCGACAGCGCCGACCGGGTAACGCCCAGTTGTTCGGCCGTCTCGGTCAGGGTGCCGAGCGTGGCGAACAGCGAGAGCGCTGTGAGTGCACGCGCCGATGGTGGAACCGACCGTCCCATCGAGTCCTCCTAATTGGTGAGATATTTTCACCAATTGGGGGGGTGGGCAAGCTATCATCCGCTATCGTTTCGAACAGGACAGCAAGATGGGAACCGAAAACTTCCGGCAGCTCGCGGCCTCTAATCATTGGGCCAACCTGCGGCTCTACGGCGCCGCGCTTGAACTGCCCGAGGAAGCCTATCGCCGTTCAACCGGCGTGTTCTTTGGCAGCCTGCACGGGACGCTCAATCATTTGCTGCTGACGGATCGGATATGGTTGAAGCGATTGACCGGCACCGGCGAGCATCCGGATCGCCTCGACGCGATTTTGCACGACGATCGCCGCGATCTTCTTCGCGCCCGGATGGCGGAGGATGCGCGCTTGAATGAGTTGGTCGAAAGCTATACCGGCGCCGATCTCTTGGAGCCCATCGCCTATCAGACAACGTCGGGCAAACCCTATCGCCAGCCGCTGCAGGATATCCTGCTGCATCTCTTCAATCATCAGACCCACCACCGCGGCCAGGCGCATGCGTGCTGCTCAATCCTGACCGGCAGCGAGCCGCCCTCACTCGACCTCTTAGCCTTTCAGCGCGGCGTGCCTGCGCCGAATTTAGGTTGAGCCGACGCAAGAACGGGGCGACGGTCAACCCTAAAGCGCGATGAGATCAGGTAGAATCGTCATCGCGCTTTAGATTCTTGTTTAAGCATGATCTCTTCGGAAAACCGCTTCGCACTTTTCCGGATCATGCTCTAGCTAGCGCGGCAGCAAATTGGTCTTGGCGAGATCGACGACCTCGTCGCCGCGGCCGCTCATCACGGCGCGCAGCACCCACAGGCTGAAGCCCTTCACCTGCTCCAGCGTAATGGTCGGCGGCATCGACAATTCCTGCGTCGCGGTCACGACGTCGAGCACCGCCGGGCCGTCATGCGCGAGCACGTTGCGGATCGCGCCCTCGAGCTCGCCGGGATCCTCCACCCTGACGCCGTGAATGCCCATCGCGCGGGCCATCGCCGCGAAATCGGGATTCTTCAGGTCGACCCCGGTCTCGATGAAGCCGGCGGCCTTCATCTCCAGCGCGACGAAGCCGAGCACGCTGTTGTTGAAGATCACGACCTTCACCGGCAGCTTCGCTTGCGTCAGCGTGATCAAATCGCCCATCAGCATGGCAAAGCCACCGTCGCCGGACATCGACACCACCTGCCGGCCGGGCTGTGCCGCTTGCACGCCGATCGCCTGCGCCATCGCATTGGCCATCGAGCCATGGACCCAGGAGCCGATCAGCCGGCGGCGGCCGTTCATCTTCAGATAGCGAGCGGCCCAGATCGTCGGCGTGCCGACGTCGGCGGTGAACACCGCATCCTCGGTGGCCTGCTCGCTGAGCAGGCGCGCCAGATATTGCGGATGGATCGGCCTCGAGCCGGGCTTGCCGCGGGCCAGATCGTCGAGCCCGGCGCGGGCGTCCTTGTAATGCGCAAGGCTGGCGTCGAGAAATTTGCGGTCGGTCTTGACCGTGAGCTTCGGCAACAGCGCGGCGATGGTCTCGCCGACGTCGCCGACGATGCCGAGATCGAGCTTGCAGCGGCGGCCGAGATTTTCGGGACGGAGATCGACCTGGGCGATGCTGATGCCGGTCGGGAAGAACTGCTTGTAGGGAAAGTCGGTGCCGAGCATCAGCAGCACGTCGCAGCCATGCATCGCGGCGTAGCCGGAGGAGAAGCCGATGAAACCGGTCATGCCGACGTCATACGGATTGTCGTACTCGACATATTCCTTGCCGCCGAGCGCGTGCACGATCGGGCTCTTCAGCGTCTCGGCGAGCTTGAGCAGGCCGTCATGCGCGCCGGCGCAGCCACGGCCGCAGAACAGCGTGACGCGCTTGGCGCCATTGAGCAGCGCGGCCAGCGCGTTCAATTCGGGTTCGGCCGGACGCACCACCGGTGCCGGCGGCAGCAGGCCGGCATTCGGCGAGATGTCGCGCTTCGGCGCCGGCCGCATCGCGACGTCGCCCGGCAGCACCAAGACGGCGACGCCGCGCTTGCCGACCGCGGCGCGGATCGCGTTCTCCAGCATGTAGGGCAGTTGCGTCGGATCCGATACCAATTCGCAATAGTGGCTGCATTCGCAGAACAGGTCCTGCGGATGGGCCTCCTCGAAATAGCCGCCGCCGATCTCGGCCGACGGGATCTGCGCCGCCAGCGCCAGCACCGGGGTGCGGCTCCGATGCGCGTCGAACAGGCCGTTGATGAGATGGAGATTGCCCGGGCCGCAGGAGCCCGCGCACACCGCAAGGCCTGCCGTGATCTGGGATTCGGCGGCGGCGGCGAAGGCGGCCACCTCCTCGTGGCGCACATGCAGCCAGTCGATCGTGCCGCGCTTGCGCAACGCCTCGGTGAGGCCGTTGAGGCTGTCGCCGACGACACCGTAGATGCGCTTCACGCCAGCCTGGGCAAGGGTTTCAGCGATGAGGTCGGCGACGTTGTCGATCCGCATGGGGCTTATCCTTTGGGTGAGATCTGAAGAACCGCGCCGCCGCATGATGTTCGGCGCGATGGACCCGCGCAAGCCTTAGCCGATCACAGATTCGCGGGGGCGGTCTTGTCCTTTGCTGCTGCCGGTTGGACCAACTTGCCCGCCACCGCCTCGACCTCGGACGCCACAAGATCGGGCACAGCGTACTGCACCATATGACCAACGCCCGGCATCACGATGAGCTTGGCGTTCGGCGCCGTGGCTGCAAGCGGCCGCGAATGGATGCGGGTCGAGACCGTCTTGTCGATGTCGCCCGCAATGATTGTGACCTGTGCCTTGATCTCCGCGTAGCGCGGCGCCTGCTCGACGACGGCGGCCTTCAGCGTGACCAGGTCGCGTGCATTGGCGATGAACTCGCGCGGGCGCAGCAGCAGCAATGTCGCGCTGTCGCTGACGAAATCGTCCGGCATCTCTTGCGGCGCGAACACGCCGCGCGAGCCTGAATTGGCGACGAGATAACCGAGCGGCAGCGTGATCGTGTGCGCCAGCAACGGCCCGATCAGCGGCGTCGAAATCACGTCATTGTAGCGGCCGGCGCCGCCGCGCCACGGATAGGCGACGGGGGCGAGCAGCACGAGGCCCGCGACGCGGTCCGGATGATCGAGCGCAATGCGCAGGCCGAGCGCGCCGGCCCAGGAATGCGCCACAACGATCGCCCTGTCGATGCCGAGCCTGGTCAGCGCCTCCATGATCATCCGGCCCTGGATGACAGGCGTCGAATCCGCAACGCGCTCGCGGGTGCTCCAGCCATGGCCCGGCCGGTCGATCAGGATCACCCGGCGAGTTTTGGCGATGCGATCGCCGAGCGGCCGCATCGCGCGGAGGTTGGAGCTTGCGCCATGCAATATCACCACCGGCGGCCCCGCGGCGTCGCGCGGGCCGAGCTCGACGATATGCAGCCGCGCGCCGGCCACCTCGATCATGCGACCCTGAGGCGGAAAGGCGCGCTGGATCAGCGTGACGCCGATTTGCGTTGCCAGGGCCAGCGCCAGCCCTGCGGCCGTCAGCGCGATGATCACGGTTAACATCGAGGGGATCCGAAGGGTGTTGGGCACCTGGTAACTACGAGGTACCTAAAGCCAGGTTTCGCCCGGTACTGGATTTGCGTCCTCCCGAGCATGCTTTTGTCCGGAAAGCCAATTGTCGATTTTCCGGGTCGCGCGCCCGGCGAAGTTGTCCACAGCACGCCCAGCCTGTGGATAGCGGGTTCATACCTGCGTCATTAGTAATTTCATAGTTTGGCGGTGGCAATTTCGCCATCAGGCGCGAGGCTTCATCGAAACCGGGACGCGACCGGAACGCTTGCTGGGTTGTACACTGTATCCACAGGAACCTGCGGTCCGCACGACGAGTTCAAGTAATCGGAGGAGTACCATGATTTCCGACCCTAGGAGCTTGTCTGGATAGTCGCTGTTCAAATCTGGTCGGGTCTGATTCAACATTGGGCGATGAGCAAGTATTTTCGGCCTTGGAACATCGATCAGACGCTGCTTCTGCCGCCGAATGTGCAGGACTTCGTGCCGAAAGGCCATGTCTCGCGGTTTATGGTTGATCTGGTGCGGGAGAGCCTCGATCTCAGGGAGATCATGGGCAGCTATGTGAGCGGGCTTGGGCAGCCGCCGTTTGATCCGCGGATGATGGTGGCGCTGCTGCTGCATAGCTATGCGAGTGGGCTGTATTCGTCGCGTCGGATTGCCAAGGCCTGCCGGGAGCGGAACGATTTTGTGATGATCGTGGCGCTGGATGCGCCGGATTTTCGGACGATCAGCGACTTTCGCAAGCGACATTTGAAGGCGCTCGGCGCGCTATTCGTGCAGGTTCTGAAGTTGTGCGAGACGGCCGGGCTGGTCAAGCTCGGTCATGTCGCGCTGGATGGTACGAAGATCAAGGCGAACGCGTCGAAACACAAGGCGATGAGTTATGAGCGCATGAAGAAGCGCGAGGCGGAATTGAAGGCCGAGGTCGCTCGCATGCTGGCGGCCGCCGAGGCGGCGGATGCCTCGGAGGATGAGACTTTCGGCAACAGCGACGAACTGCCGGACTGGACCGTCGACAAGCAGAAACGGCTGGCGAAGATCCAGCAAGCGATGGCGGCGCTGGAAGCGGACGCCAAACTGGCGGCGGAGGAAGAGCGCCGCATCGAGGCCGAAAAGGAACAGCAGCGCCAGGCCGAAGGCCGCAAGAAGCCGGGCAAACCGGCGGCGCTGCCATCGGAGGAACCCAATCCCAAGGCGCAACGCAACTTCACCGATCCGGAAAGCCGCATCATGAAGTCGAAGGATGGCTTCGTTCAGGCCTATAATGCCCAGGCGGCCGTCGATGCACATGCCCAGATCATTGTCGCGCAAGAACTGACCCAGCACGGCAGCGATCAGGGCCAGTTGGTGCCCCTGATCGAGGCCATCGAGAGCAATCTTGGCCGCAAGCCGCGGCAGGCCTCAGCGGATTCCGGCTACTGCAGCGAAGCCAATCTCGAAGCGCTCGACACACGCAGCATCGATGGCTATGTCGCGCCCGGACGCGCCAAGCACCCGACAGTAGCGAACGGAAAAGTCGGCGGCCCGCTGACACAGGCCATGCGAAAGAAGATCGACGATGGCGGCTTCGAAACACCCTACCGATTGCGAAAGCAAGTGGTGGAGCCGGTGTTCGGGCAGATCAAACAGGCAAGAGGCTTCCGCCAGTTCCTGTTGCGGGGCATCGAGAAAGTGCGCGCCGAGTGGACAATGATCTGCACCGTCCATAACCTCCTCAAGCTGTTCAACCTCGCAAACGCAGCCTGAGCCTGCTACTCTACAACAAATGCCCGTCACGAAAACATATCTGGACGGGCTCCTAGGACTGCCATCTGGGCTTGATCCGGTTTCCTGGAGCACCGGGCGCAACTTGGCGCTTCAGGGACTCCAAGCAAATCGTCCGTTTCGTAGTCGTAGGCCGCCGATTGCACCACCCACGCTGCGGCGGGCCCCTCGAAGAGCAGATTTCGTATACACGTAAGCCCTAGCGCCTGATCCAAAGGCAGTGCGAACTAACGAGCACCGCGTTCAAGACATGCCGAAGCGCAAGATCGATAAGCTCGCCCGCGCAAAAGCTCGCCCCGATCCGACCCAATGGGGCGACGATGAAGTAATGACCCTTATCGAGGCCGGCGCCGTGTTTTTTCCGCACGGTCCGCTGACATTATCATCGTTGCGCAGGGCTGCGGCCTCAGGGGCTCTTGAAGTCGCCAAAGTGGCAGGCAAAGATCTCACGACACCTCGCGCAATCCGCAAATTAGTGAAGCCGTCATGCCGGGCCGCAAAGCCAAGCCGCCACGACTCTGGTTTAGAGAGGACGACGCCACCTGGATCATCCTCGATCGTGGCCGGCAAATCCGCACAGGCTGCAGCCGCGACGACGTTAACGGAGCTGCGAAGGCGCTCGAGACCCACATTAGCGAGCGGCATACCAGCACTATCGGGGCCACTGATCCGAACGTCCTCGCAATAGCCGACGTTCTCACAGCCTACGAAATTTCAAAGCGGCCCAAGGACGAGGGGGACGAACGCCCGTGGGCGCAACATGACCTGCTTCTCATTCGCCTGCTCGATCTCAATAACTTTTTTGGCGATAGAACCGTCAGTGAGCTCAAAGCGCAGCTTTGTCGCGACTTTGTCGATTGGTCTACCGGCACTGCGAACGACAACAATAGGAGAGCCGGCATCTCGCCACGCAACGCGACCGTCTCCGATCAAACCGCGCGGCGCCGGCTCGAAGATCTACGCGCTGCGGTGAACGCCTACCACGCCGAACACACGCTCAGCGTCGTTCCAAAGATCACTCTTCCCCCTAAAGCTGAAGGACGACGCCGCTGGTTGACCCGTAACGAAGCCGCACGCCTGCTCGGAGCGGCAATCGGCTACGTTTGGGATACCGAGCAGGAGAGGTGGAAGCGCAGAGACGATGGCGCGCTCGTGCGCCGAGAACGGTGGATCATTCGTCGTCGCTATCCCGCGGTGCGCTTCTGCTTGATTGGCCTCTACAGCGCTCGTCGAGAAGAGACCATCCGGCGCACCCAGTGGCTGCCATCAACGACCCATCCGTGGATGAACCTGGACGCGATGGTCTACCAGGGTAATGGAGCACTGGAGCGATCAACCAAGAAGCGGCGACCGCCAGCAAAGATCGCGAACCGCCTGCGTCCCCACTTGGTTCGTTGGCACAGGATCGACCAAGCTCGGTCTGCAGAACTCCGCGCCTCAGGGGTCATGAGAGACGGTGAGCAAATCCGGTTCGTCGTGAGCCGCATGCACGACGGCCAGCCGCTTGCCGGAAAGATCAGGTCGGCTTGGGAAGGTATTCTGGAGGATGCGGGGCTGGGCGATGATGTCGTTCGGCACTCATTGCGTCACACAGCGGCGACGTGGCTGATGCAGGCGGGCGTTGACATGTGGGAGGCTGCCGGCTGGCTCGGAATGACGGTTGAGCAATTAGAGGCCAACTACGGCCACCACCACCCGGATTTTCAGGTAGAGGCGGCGGAAGCGTTCGGGGGCAGGCGCTAGCTGAGGACTACTCGCCGCGAGCTATTCGTGCTTTGATGTCCAAGGTGCAAAGGGAGGACATGTGGTGCTTGGCGATGTCCCGCGCAACGTCGCGACAGGGCCCGTTTCCCTTGCGCTACCCAATTGCCCCGCGTCTGGTTCCGAGCAGCGCAAGATCCTAGCGGCTCTGTCTCACGATTGGCCGACCTCGAGTGGGTCCGAAACTCGACGGACAAGGCTGCCGTGCCTCAAATCATTGCGCATTTCGTTGCGCGCGAAAAACACAGAAACTATAAGTGCTTGGAAGAATGGTCGGAGTGGCAGGATTCGAACCTGCGACCCCTGCGTCCCGAACGCAGTGCTCTACCGGGCTGAGCCACACTCCGACTAAGAGGCCGGCTTATAGCGTCGGGCTTCAGGGACCGCAAGGGACGACAAGGCACCGAATTGAGGAATCTAGTCACAGTGGAAACAGGCCTGAAAACACACGTTCTGCCGGCCGGCGCAGCCGCCACGGCAACCGCTGCCGGGGTTTTGGCCGAGGGCGGTCTGGTGGCCTTTCCCACCGAGACGGTTTATGGCCTTGGCGCCGATGCCGGCAACGCCGCCGCGATCGCCCGGCTGTATGAGGCCAAGGGCCGGCCGGCCTTCAATCCGCTGATTGCCCATGTCGCCGATCTCGGCGCTGCCCGCCGGATCGCCCTGTTCGACGGCCAGGCCCTGCGGCTCGCGGAAGCGTTCTGGCCCGGTCCGCTGACCCTGGTGCTGCCGAAGGCCCTCTCATGCCCGGTCGCGGAACTCGCGACCGCCGGGCTCGATACGGTCGCGATTCGCATCCCGGCCCACAAGGTGGCGCGCGACATCATCAAGGCGTTCGGCGGTGCCGTGGTAGCGCCGTCGGCCAATCTCTCCGGCCATGTCTCGCCAACCACCGCGGACCATGTGAACGGCGATCTCGCAGGCCGCATCGACCTGATCGTCGACGGCGGGCCGGTCGAGGTCGGCGTCGAATCCACCATCGTTGGCTGCTTCTCCGATCCGGTGCTGCTGCGGCCGGGCGGGCTGACCCGCGCCGAGATCGAGCGCGTGCTCGGCCACCCGTTGCAGTCGCCGCCGCCGGACGCCGAGACCGACGCCCAGCCGATCGCCCCCGGCATGCTCGCCTCGCACTACGCGCCGCGGACGCCGGTCCGGCTCAATGCCAGCGACGTCCATGTCGGCGAAGCCCTGCTGGCGTTCGGGCCGGCCAAGGTAGCGCGGCGCGAATGCGCCTCGGTGGAGATGAACCTGTCCGAGCGCGGCGATCTCGCCGAGGCCGCCGCCAATCTGTTCGGTTACCTCCGCACCCTCGACAAGAGAAACGCGGACGCAATCGCGGTGATGCCCATTCCCGAGGACGGGCTGGGCGAAGCCATCAATGACCGGCTGCGCCGTGCAGCGGTTGGGCGGTAAATCCCGACACACGTGAAAGACCAAGAAAAAATGAACATCGTCCAATCAGCGGTGCCGCCGCTTCCGCCCGAATTGCTTGCAAAATTCCGCGCCATCGTCGGTGAGAAATATGCGGTGACCGACGCCGCCGACATCAAGCCTTACGTCACCGAGGAGCGCGACCTGTTCCAGGGCCGCTCACCGCTGGTGCTGCGCCCCGGCTCGACCGCCGAGGTCGCTGCGATCTGCAAGCTTGCGACCGAACACAAGATCGCGCTGGTGCCGCAGGGCGGCAACACCGGCCTGGTCGGCGGCCAGACACCGCATAATGGCGAGGTGGTGGTGTCGCTGCGGCGCCTCGACAAGATCCGCGACATCGACGTCGAATCCAACACCATGACCTGCGAGGCCGGCGTGGTGCTGCAAATCGCGCAGCAGAAGGCCAGCGAAGTCGATCGGCTGTTCCCGCTGTCGCTCGGCGCCGAAGGCAGCTGCACCATCGGCGGCAACCTCTCAACCAATGCCGGCGGCACCACGGCGCTCGCCTATGGCGTGGCCCGCGAAATGGCGCTCGGGCTCGAAGTCGTGCTGGCCGACGGCCGCGTGCTGAACGCGCTGTCGAAGCTGAAGAAAGACAACACCGGCTACGATTTGCGCAACCTGTTCATCGGCGCCGAGGGCACGCTCGGCATCATCACCGCGGCGACGTTAAAACTGTTTCCGCGGCCGCGCGCGATCGAGACCGCCTATGTCGGCCTGAAGTCGCCGGCGGCGGCGCTCAAATTGCTGTCGATCTCGCGCAACGAGGCGGCAGGCAGCCTGACGAGCTTCGAACTGCTCGCCGACGTCGCGGTCGATTTCTCGATCCGCCACGGCATCGATATCCGCGATCCGCTCGAGAGCAAGCACCCCTGGTACGTGCTGATGGAATTGTCGTCGTCGCGCGACGACGCGCGCGACACGCTGGAGGCGATCCTCGCCCAGGGCATGGAGGACGGCATCGTCGATGACGCCGTCATCGCGGCCAATTTGAGCCAGCGCCAGGCGTTCTGGAAACTGCGCGACGAGATGTCGGCGGCGCAGAAGCCGGAGGGCGGCTCGATCAAGCACGACATCTCGGTGCCGGTGGCGGCCGTGCCCGCCTTCATCGAGGAGGCCAATGCGGCGGTCGTGAAGCTGATCCCGGGCGCGCGGCCGGTGCCGTTCGGCCATCTCGGCGACGGCAACATCCACTACAATGTCAGCCAGCCGGTCGGCGCCAATGCGGCCGACTTCCTGGAGCGCTGGCACGACGTCAACGCCGTGGTGTTCGAGATCGTGCTGCGGATGGGCGGCTCGATCTCGGCCGAGCACGGCATCGGCGTGCTCAAGCGCGACGAACTGCCCGACGTCAAGGACAAGGTCGCGATCGAGCTGATGCGGCAGGTCAAGGCGATGCTCGATCCGCTCGGCATCATGAATCCGGGCAAGGTGCTGTGACCGCGCAGGCGACGATGCCCTCCCTCGCCATTGCTCCGATTGCCGATGCCGACGTCGCCGACGTCGTCGCACTGTGGCAGGCGTGCGGCCTGACGCGGCCGTGGAACGATCCCTCAGCCGACATCGCGCTGGCGCGCCGCGGACCGAGTTCGGCCGTGCTGGTCGGCCGCGACGCCGGCGCGATCGTCGCAACCGCGATGGTCGGCCATGACGGCCATCGCGGCTGGGTCTATTACGTCGCGGTCGACCCTCGCCGCCAGGGCAAGGGGCTTGGCCGCACCATGATGCAGGCGGTCGAGGACTGGCTACGCCAGGCCGGCGTGCCGAAGCTGCAATTGCTGGTGCGGCGGGAGAACGCCAAGGCCAGCGCATTCTACCAGACGCTCGGCTACGAGGAGTCGACCTCGGTCATGCTGGCGAAATGGCTCGACGGCCGCGAAGCGACGCCGTAAGGGAGTTGAAGGGTCACGCATGAGCATCGCCGACCGCGTTCGCGTCAAGGACGTCCGCGTCCTCTCCAAGGCCCGTTATCTGCTCACCAGCACTACGTTCGACTACCGCCGCCGCAATGGCGAGTGGCAGACCCAGGTCCGCGAAAGCTATGACCGCGGCAACGGCGCGGTGCTATTGCCCTACAATCTGAAGACCCGCAGCGTCGTGCTGGTGCGGCAGTTCCGCTATCCCGCTTTCGCCAACGGCTATGACGATCTCCTGATCGAGGCCGCCGCCGGCATGCTCGACGACGCCGCGCCGGAGGCACGCATTCGCGCCGAGGCGGAGGAAGAGATCGGCTACCGGCTCGACCACGTGCGGAAGGTGTTCGAAGCCTTCATGACGCCGGGCGCAGTGACCGAGAAGCTGCATTTCTTCGTCGCCGAATACGACGCTGCGATGCGCATTGGCGAAGGCGGCGGACTCGCCGACGAGGGCGAGGACATCGAGGTGCTCGAACTCTCGATCGACGACGCGCTCGCCATGATCGGCGACGGCCGCATCGTCGATGCCAAGACCATCATGCTGCTGCAATACGCGGCGCTGCATCTGTTCAGGTGAACGCCCTCCGTCCCGGCCGGTGCCGGGACAGCATCGCACGCGCACTCAATGCTCTACCGCATCGTGATCGCAAGGCCGCTCAGATCGGCATTGGCCATCAGACCGACCTGGTGGCCGGTCAATTCGAGCACCGCGCCTTTCTGATTGGTCAGCACGATCGCGCGGGCGCCGCGGCCGACCGCAAGCCCCGCGCCCGCTGCGCCGTAGACGCCGACAACGTCGGACGGACGGTTGATGTTGCTGACGCGGCCGCGCAGCACCGTCTTGGAGCCGCCGAACACCAGACCGTAGTCGAGACCGCCGGTCGAGAGCGCATAGGAGCGGCCGCGGAAGGTCAGGACACCACTGCCGCCGGAGCCGCCGATGATCCATCCCGCCTTGTAGATCGTCAGCGTCACGAAGCCGCTGTCGGCACGGGCCGCCGAAGAGAAGGCAAGGCCGATGAACGCCATCAGCGCGACCAGCGCGGCGCGAAGGGTGGATGAAAGTTTCATGTACGGTCTCCCCAGGAGTTACTCAGCCGATTTGCTCAAATCGATTTGCACGCGTCGCGACGACGGTGCGAATCGCAACGCGCCGACTGTAGCAAGCGCATCATCCGGCGCAATTTGGCACAGCGCCGGCCGGATATTTCCGCGCAATCGGCGTTGAACCTGTTCCCGGGGTTGTAACACTCACTGCATGTCCGGGGCGATCGGCCCCAGAGCTCCACAATTGCCTTGCGGAGCGTGCATTTTTTCACACCGGAGATTTCCCCATGCGTCGTCTTGCGATTGCCTGTGCCGCCATTGCCGCCACCGTGCTTGCCGCGGCAAGCCCGGCCAGCGCCAACCCCTATCACCTGATCCGCTGGCAGGACACCGGCTTCTGCCAGATCTGGGACCAGAGCATCCCGACCACGCCGTGGCCGGCGAACTTCTCGGTCGTCAGCGAGGAATTGCCGACCTTCGATGCCGCGTTCGTCTACAAGACCGGCCTCCTGAACAACGGCACCTGCGCGTTCTGAGCCCTATTCGAACTGCGGGTGGGCAAAGGCGCGCTCGCGCCGTGCCCACCATTCCCGTTCGAACGTGAGATGGTAGGCACGCTGGCGATTTGCCCACACTGCGTTATCCTGTCGTAGAGCCCCCTGTTCAACCTTTGGGACGGTGCGACATGCTCACACTCTATTCCTACCCGCCGCTGTTCGGCGTCGCCGACAACAACGGCTACGGCTTGAAGGTGTTTGCCTTCCTAAGGCTCGCCGGCGTGCCGTTCCGCCACGAGCACATCTTCGACGCCTCGAAGGCGCCGCGCGGCCAGCTGCCCTATATCGTCGACGGCACTGACACGGTCGGCGACAGCGAGACCATCCTCGCCTGGCTCACCCGGAAATATCGCCTTTCGATTGATGCCTCGCTGACGCCGCAACAGCGAACGCAGAACTTGCTGATCACACGAATGCTCGACGACCTCTATTGGGTGATGTCGTATTCGCGCTGCAAGGACGAGCGCTACTGGCACTTGTTCCGCGATGCGTTGAAGCGAGAGCACCCGGCACTGACGGACGAGGGCCTGCTCAAGGCGAAAGAATACAATGCCCAGCGCTACTACTACCAGGGCATCGGCCGCTTCGATCCCGATGCGGCGATGGCGCGCGGCCTTGCAGATCTTGCCGCGATCGCGGCGCTGATCCCGCAGCAAGGCTATGTGCACGGCGACACGCCGACCGCGATCGATGCCGGACTCTATGGTTTCATCGCCAACATCTATTTCTACGATATCGAGACGCCGCTGAAGCAGTTCGTCGTTGCCCACGACAATATCGTGCGGCATTGCCGCGCCATCCATTCCGCCGTGAGCGCCTGACGCCCAGAGCCTTCTCTAGTGATGCTTGATCAAGGCGTCGCGGGCGGCGGCGAGTTCGAGGAATGCCGGACCGTTGCCGCCACCGTCGGGATGCACCGTCTTGGCGGCGCGCTTGAAAGCCTGATGGATTTCGTTCGCTGCAAGGGGGCGGCCAAACGGCAGGCCGAGCAATTGCCGGTACCGCTCTTCCTGAGTCAGCACCTTCGGTGTCAGGCCACGCCGGCCGAACCGCGGCGCGGACAGCGTGTGCAGCGCATCGCTGACGATGCCGAGACGGCGCAGCGCCATCGACCTGGTGCGGCGGTCGGCCGATTTCAGCGCCGCCTGGCGCAGGATCGGCAGCACCTGTGCGGCCGCATGCCGCAGCGTCTCGTCGAGGTCGGTCGCGGCGATCTCGGCGATCATCCTGGCCATCTCGCGATAGTCGGGGTCCGGCGCCGCGCAGAAGCGCTCGATCGCAACTTTCCAGTGTCTGATATGCGGGTCCATCTCCGCCGTCCGTCCTGTCATCCGAATCCGGATAACAGCAACGCGCAAACGCGGCTTGGCGTTTCGCTTGGCGCAGTTTTGAATAGTGTTGTCGACAACGCTCAAAAATCAGAACGAGGAAACGCCATGGCCCTTCTCGACAATCACATCGCCGTCATCACCGGTGCAGGCTCGGGCATCGGACGCGCCATCGCGCTGGGCTACGGCCGCGAGGGTGCGCGTGTCGTGCTGCTCGACATGAACGGCGATGCGGCGGCGGAAGCGGCCAGGGAAATCCGCAGCGCCGGCGGCAAGGCGGAGAGCTTTGTGCTCGACGTGACCGATCGCGACGCCTGCATCGCGATGGCGAAGCAGGTGGCCGACAAGGTCGGAGCCGTCTCGATCCTGGTCAACAACGCCGGCATCGCGCGCCGCAACGGCATGCTCGGCACTGAGGAGGCCGTGATCAAGGATTGGGAAGACATCATCTCGATCAATCTCACCGGCGTCTTCAACGTGACGCATTCCTTCCTCGCGCCGCTGCGCAAGAACAAGGGACGCATCGTCAATATCGGTTCGATCCAGTCCTTCGTGCATCTGCGCACGCCGAGCTCGCCGGCCTATACCGCCTCCAAGCATGGCGTGCTCGGCTTCACCAAGGCGCTGGCCGCCGAGCTCGGCAAGGATGGCGTGCGCGTCAATGCGATCGGCCCCGGCTTCATCGAGACGCCGCTCAACGAGAAGGTGCGCGCCACCAATCCCGACCTGGTCAAGGTCTTCGTGGACCACACCCCGCTCGGCCGCGCCGGCAAGCCGGAGGACATCGTCGGCCCAGCGATCTTCCTCGCCTCGGACCTGTCGGCCTACGTCTCGGGATCGATCGTGATGGTCGATGGCGGTTACCGGACATTGTGACGGATGGAACCGCAATCGTGGCGATTTCTAGGTATTTTGCTTACAGAGCAGGGAGTTAGGTGGATATTAAGGACTTGTTAACCAAACCGGCACACCGTGGATATACGGGGTAGTTGTTTCTCGATGTCTTCGCTTCACCGACGAAGCGGGCGTTGATCGGGAGGAGTACATGTCCTACGCGTCCACCGTGCCGTCGCCGGAAGTTATGCTGCCGTCGCTGGCTCCAAATGAAATCGTTCCACTTCTGATCGGCGCGACCGTCGATGAAGTCGAGCGGGAACTCGTGCTGCAGACGCTCGCGCGCTGCGACGGCAACCGCACCCGCGCCGCCCGCGTGCTCGGGCTATCGGTCCGGACCTTGCGGAACAAGATCCGCGAATATTCCGCCGAAGGCATCGACGTGCCGTTGAGCGAGCACGCCGCAGCCTGAGTGGACTTTAGATCAGGTCGATCACAAGGCGCCGCCAGCGCGACAACAGCTGGCGGTCATCGTCACCGAGACAGCGTGCGAGATGCACGTCGGTCGTCGCTGTCAGTTGCAGCGTCCGGGCGACCAGTGCGGTCGCATAGTCCCAATAGAAGCGGCGGCCGATCGGGTCCGCCGCGACCAGGGATTTTGCGAGGATCTCGACATAGATCGCGGTCGTGGCCTGGTGCCACAGCAGACCTGCGCGCATCTCCGCAGAGGGCGCGCCGGTCCGTGCCTGCCACATCAGCCAGTAGCTCTCCTCTCCTGCTGCCCAATCCGATGACGGCAGGGACGGATAGAGGCACGGCGAGCAGCATGCAAGCGGCCGCATCGTGCGCGCGTCGCAGAACACGGAATAGCCGAGCCTGTCATACCAGCTGACGCGTAGCAATCTGCGGAGCTCGGCCTGTTCATCCGCCTCGAGTTGCCGCCTGCCCACTCGTTCGAGATCGGCGATGATCGTTTGCAGGCGGTCACGATCGAACGGCTCGACTTCGAGCACCACGCCGATGTTGCGCGGAAACAGCGCATCGAGCATGCCGACCATCTGGCGATAGAACGCGTGCGCCAGGCCGCCGCCGCGCCACGCCGTCCCGATGCCGACATGGTTGCAATAGATCAAATCGCTTGCATGATCATAAGTGAAGAAGCCGAGCCCGATCGCACGCTCGGCGGCGCGGAGGATGAAGCAGCGCGAGTCGAGCCGATAGGACATCTTGCGGCCGCCGACGCTGAAATCCCGCCGCTCGCCGACATCATCCGACAGCAGCCAGCGCACCATGTCGTCAGCGCTGTCGCGCTCACTTGCGGGAAACAGCTCCTCATAGAGATCGAGCACGCCCGTGCTGCGAAAGCTCGCTTCGTCAAGCACATCGCGTCGCGTTACGACAATGTCGAGCGGTTGCGGTCCTTCGCCCGCGGCCTCGCCGTGCCTGTCGTTCGGAAACCGCAACCCGCCCTCCGTTGTCATATGCACATGGAATTATGACTGTTGATCGCTTGCATCCGTGCGGACGGGCAGAATTGAAGCCGTCGTCCAACCTCTGTTACAAGCGGCTTCACATCGCGACGGAGCATATCAGTGGCTGACGAAACAACTTCCCGCCAGGGGTCACGAGGAGCGCAGGGGCCGCAGGGTCGTCAGGGCGAGCCGGGACGGCCCGGTCCGCAAGGACATCCGGGCCGGCCGGGGCCGGAAGGTGTGCGCGGCAAGCCCGGTCCGCAGGGCAAGGCCGGAGCGGTCGGAAAGCCAGGCCCGCAGGGCAAGCCGGGAGCGCAGGGCAAGGCGGGCGTGCAGGGTCCGCGTGGCGAAGCCGGTCCGCAGGGGTCGCAGGGTCCGGCCGGCCCGCGTGGGAAGCCGGCCCGCCCGGACAATTGCCGTCGATCGAGCAGGTGATGCCGTGGCTGCACATGATCTTCGACGCCTGGGAAGACTACAAGCGCACCAAGGAGCACGAAGCCGCTGAGCTCGCCGAGCGCGATGCCGCCGAGCGCGCCGCCGCGGAGGCGATCGCGCTTGACGTCGATGCGATCGACTTCGCGGAAGATGACGACGAAAACGACGACCACAAGAAAAAGAAGAAGCACCGCAAGAAGGACAAGAAGTAACCGTTCCTGTCTCAAGAGCGTTTTCGAGCGAAGTGGACGCCGGTTCGCGTGAAGGAAACGCGTCAAGACAAAAAGCTCTATCCGCGCGGGCACTCCTTGTAACCGAAGCGGTCGATGATCATCGCGCCCGGGATCGCGTGGAATTCCAGCGTGTCCATGTAGTGGTGCGCGAGGATGTATTGCCGCAGCGCAGGCTTGTAGGCGTCCAGCATCCGCTGGGTCGACATCGCATTGATGTTGCGCTGACGGTCATGGCCGGCATGAAACAACAGCGTCGCGCTGCGCTCGACGCAGACGTTGCGCAGCCCCAGGAACAGCGTGCAGTTCGACTGGCAATGCCCCTTGATGCGGAACAGCTCGCCGGAGGCGTTGGCGCGATCGATCTCGGGCTGGAATTTCGCGATCCAGCCGCCCATGCCGTAGCCTTCGGACGTGCCGGCAAAAGCAGCTGACCACGTCAGCGCGACGACGAGCGCGATGATGATGCGCATGGTGCCCCCTCAGGTCGCAACAAACAACGCCCGTTGCAGCCGGTTTGCAAGGGTGACGCCCTGTGTGACGCCCTGTTTATCGCTCCGGGTCCGGATTGGCCGGGGGATCGGGGGGCCGGACGAGGTGCATGAGCTGGAAAACCCAGCGCATCGCGTAGTACCAGGCAACGCCGGCGAACGCCCCGCAGACCGACAGGATGATGACGTTGGCAAGGTCGATCGTCCCGCTCGACCACAGCATGCCGCTCGTCCACAGGACGGCGAACGCGATCGAGCAGAGGGCGAGCAGGACGGCAGGCTTCATCGTGTTGCTCCGGGGCCGGGATGAACGGCAAATCATGCCCCGGGGGTGGACGCCGTACCGTGACCTGCATCACGGACTGGCGATGGCCTCAGCCGAACCGCAGGCGCGAACGCTCCCTCGCCTTCTCCGCCTCCACCTCGCGATCGCGGGTGGGCGCCGCGGTCTGCAACGAGATCAGGAGCTTGCGCGCGGCGTCCGAGACCTCGGTCACCGCAAGATTGAAGGCAGCCTCATTGGACTGCGACGGCCTGTTAAAGCCGGACAGCTTGCGCACGAATTGCAGCGCGGAGGCGCGGATTTCGTCCTCGGTGGCGGGCGGCTCGAAGTTGAACAGCGTCTTGATATTGCGGCACATGTCGGTCTCCCTCGCCCGCAGCAGCGGGGCGGCTCTCTCAAAGACGATCGGCTGCTGCAAAATACGACATCGTGGGCTATTCTGGCAGCCTCATCGTCCCACGGCGCAGCGAGGTTCCGGATGAGCCACGTGATCTACAAGGTCGTCCAGCACGATGGCGGCTGGGCCTATACCGTCAACGGGGTGTTCTCGGAACCGTTTCCAACCCATGCCGCGGCGCTTGCCGCGGCCCGGCGCGCCGCCAATGAGCAACGTGTTCCCGGGCGCACCGAGGCGATTCAGTATGAGACGTCGGACGGCAAATGGCTGACCGAAACCGCCGCCGGCAACGACCGCCCGGAGACCGAGGTTGAAGACGGGCGCTAATTTGCTTCCGCGGCTCAGAACGGAACCTGCACGCCAAGCCGATCGAAGAACGCCCGTCCCCGGTCGGTGATCCGCAACGCCCGCGGAATCCGATGCGGCGCAACGCCGCGCATCTCGACCAGCCGCGCCAGCACGGCATTGGCGAAGGGACCGGCGAGATGGGGTACGCGCTCGGTCCAGTCGTTGCAAAGCCGCAGATGCGGCTGCCGCGCAGGATCGAAATCGATCTCTTCGGCCCGACACCAGGCCAGCCCCTGCTCGGTCACGCGACCATCGCGGCCGTCGATGACGACAAGCCGACGGCGGATCAGCGCATTGGACAACAGCACCCCGAGCTGGCCCGCAAGGTGATGGTAGCAGGTGCGAGATTGCCTGAGCTGCTCGGCCGGCATCGCACGCCGGCGCCCCGTGCTCTTTGCGGCGAGATCGACGAGGTTCTCGATCAGCGCCGCGACATCGTCGTCCCTGATCCGGTAATATCTGAACCTGCCCTGCGCCCATACCGAGAGTACGCGCGCGTCCACCAGCTTCTGCAGATGCGCGCTGGCGCCTTGCGGCGAAATGCCGGCAACCGCGGCAAGCTCGCCGGCCGGCAGCGCCTTGCCGTCGGCCAGCGCGCTGACCATGGCCTCGCGCACCGGATCGCCCAACGCCTCGGCGATCTGCGAAAATCCCGTCTGCACCGATTGGGATGATCCCACCGCATCGTCCTCCGTATCGGACCGGAAGGTCCTACAAGCATTCGCAAGGCCGCGAAACTCATTTCAGATTTTCCTGAAACGTCGCGGCCGCCTGATCCGGTCAGATCGGTGCCGTTCAACGAAGCGCAAGGGAACAATCATGACGGCCAACAGCACCGACGCGGAACGCATCTACAGGCTCTGGGATGAAGCCCTCGGCAACAAGGACCTCGAGGCGGCACTGGCGCTTTACGCATCCGACGCCTCGATCGAGAGCCCCTTGGTTCAGCACCTGATGCAGACCAGGGATGGGACCGTCCGCGGCCGTGACGCGCTGCGCGAGTTCATCACCCGCGTGTTCCGCACCAACCCGCCGCAGCGCCGCCGCTTCAAGCAGGGCTTCTTCAGCGACGGCCGGATCCTCACCTGGGAATATCCGCGGCAATCGCCCGACGGCGATCAGATGGATCTCGTCGAGATCATGGAAATCGAGAATGGCTTGATCCAGCGCCATCGTGTGTATTGGGGATGGTATGCGCTGAACGTGCTGAAGGCGAGTTAGCCGGACACATCTTCGCCAGTTCCGCGCCGCGCAGCTCTCGGACATCGCTTTCCGTCATGCTAGGCTTGCGGCCAAGCGGCTGGACAAACGTGCCGCGCGTGGGAAGAAGCATGATGTTCCGTTGGTGCGCGGCGCTTGTGGCCGCTTTCGTCTCGATGTCGGCAATGGCCATGGCTGCAGATTATCCCGCCCCGCAGGATGGCGAGTGGATCGCGAAGGACTTCAGGTTTCACAGCGGCGAAGTGATGCCGGAACTGCGGCTGCACTACACCACGCTCGGCGCACCGACCGGACAGCCGGTGCTGGTGCTGCACGGTTCCGGCGGCTCGGCCGCCAGCATGCTGACGCCGACCTTTGCCGGCCAGCTGTTCGGCCCGGGCCAGCCGCTCGATGCGTCGAAATACTACATCATCATTCCGGACGGCATCGGGCACGGCAAATCCTCGAAGCCGTCGGATGCGATGCGGACCAGCTTTCCGAAATACGACTACAACGACATGGTCGATGCGCAGTACCGGCTCGTCACCGAGGGGCTCGGCATCAAGCATCTGCGGCTCGTGATCGGCAACTCGATGGGCGGCATGCACACCTGGATCTGGGGCGTGCGCTATCCGCAGATGATGGACATTCTGGTACCGATGGCCTCGCAGCCATCAGCGATGGCCGCGCGCAACTGGATCCTGCGGCGGACCATGCTGGAAACAATCCGCAGCGATCCCGACTACAATGGCGGCAACTACACCAGCCAGCCGCGGATGATGAAATACGCCATCGCGGCCTATCGCTTCGCGAGCGCCGGCGGCACGCTCGGCTATCAGACGCTGGCGCCATCGGCACCGCAGGCCGACAAGATGGTCGATGACCAGTTGGCCCTGCCGGTCACGGCTGACGCCAACGACTACATCTACCAGTGGGAGGCCTCGCACGATTATGATCCGTCCACCGGGATGGAGAAGATCGATGCCACCCTGCTCGCGATCAACGCTGCCGACGATGAACGCAATCCACCGGAGACCGGCGTCACCGAGGCCGCGGTGAAGCGGATCGGGAACGGCAAGATCTATCTGATCCCGGCGAGCACCGAGACGCGCGGCCACCTCACGACCGGCGACGCCAAATTCTATTCCAGGCAATTGCAGGAATTGCTGCAGACCGCGCCGCAACACGCGACGTAGCGATCGAGGTCAGGCGATGTCGGCAAATGGCTTCCGTCGCGTTGCGCTGAGCCTGCCCGAGGTGGTCGAAGGCGCGCATCACGGCCACGCCGATTTCCGTGTCGGCAAACGCATCTTCGCAACGCTCGGCTATCCCGACCAGGATTGGGGCATGGTGAAGCTGACGCCGGAGCAACAAGCGATGGTGGTCGAGGCCGAGCCGGAGATCTTCCGGCCGGTGCCGGGCGGCTGGGGCAAAAGCGGCAGCACCAACGTCCGTCTGGCGAAAGCCGATCAGGTCACGCTGCGCAGCGCGCTCAGCATGGCCCGGGACAATATCGCGGTGAAGCCCGCGAAGAAGGCGCGCGCGAAGACAGCATCCTGAGCGCAGCGACCTCGCACCGCATCAAGCCGTGCCGCGTTGCTTCGCTCATTCTTTGAGCATGCATCTCGCGTGCGGTTCGTGCCTAATCGCGCAAGCATCGGATTCGCGCACGACCCGCGCGGGTGACGCAGAAGTTTTCGCCGGAGGAAGGCAATGCGAAGGCTCACGCATATCGCGGTGCTTGGGTGGCTCGCCATGATGGCGGGCGCTGCGCTGGCTTTCGACAACGGTCAATACGAGAACGTGCCGCCGGATATCCGCGCCTGGTTCAAGAGCGTGATCGCACCGAATGGCGTGCCGTGCTGCGACATCTCCGACGGCCATCGCACTAGTTACGACGTTCGGGGCGGCGCCTATTGGGTGCCGATCGAGGGCGAATGGATGATGGTGCCGGGACGCGCCGTGATCCGCGATCGCGGCAATCCGGTCGGCGAAGCCGTGGTGTGGTACGTGCATCACCGCGGCGGCATCATCATCAGCTGCTTCGTTCCTGCCGATGCGGTCTGACAGCCCCCGCCGGCTGCGCCGCGCGACGGCGCGATCAGATCGCGCCAATTTGAAACATTTACCTCCTGTTAACCTTACTTTTTAACCAATAATTAAGGATGAGTTTGCCGGCGCAATGCGGCCCGTCCTAGCGTCCGCACAATGCTCCGTAACCGATTGGTGCGTGCCATGGCTTATCGAACAATGGCGTATCGAACTTATGGGGCGCTGATTGCGTCCTTTGGCGTTGCAGCGCTGCTGCTTGCTTCCTCAACCGAGACCTATGCGAGATCCGGGACGGCGCCGCGCGGCACGTTTAGCTCGCACCATCCGGCCTTCCGCCATCACCTGCGCGTGCCCGGCATCGTCCTGCCGGATGCGGGCGGATATTATGATGGCGCCGCCGGCGTGCCCTTCGCCGCCGAGGTCCCCCCTCCGGTCTCGAACGACGTTCGCTACACCTACACCCAGGACGTGCCCTGGGATTGGGCGCATCGATATCCGCCCGCCGTGGTGCCGTCGGATCGCCCCTATGTGTCGAGCTGCCCGACGGAGAGCGTCACGGTGCCCGGGCGCGGTGGCGACCGTACCATCAACATCATCAGGTGCTACTGACCGGCGCCGCTGCAATCGGAAGCGCGAAAGCAAAAGACGCCGCCCGCAAGGACGGCCTCTCGCAGTTTAGGAGCCGCTCTCCGAGCGACGGAGGCGATCAGGACTCCTCGCCCTTCAGATGACCGACGTGCTTCTGGGTGTAGAGCTCAAGACCGATGCGCTTGATCAGGTCGAGCTGGGTCTCGAGGAAGTCGATGTGGTCTTCCTCGTCCTTCATCAGCTTCTCGAACAGGTCGCGGCTGACGTAATCCTTGACGCCGTGGCAGTAGGTCGCCGCCTCCTGATAGAGCGTACGGGCGCCGATCTCGGCGGCCAGATCGCACTCGATGATCTCCTTGACGTCCTGGCCGATCTTCAGGGGATCGAGCACCTGCAGGTTCGGGAAGCCGTCGAGGAACAGGATGCGATCGACGAACTTGTCGGCGTGCTCCATCTCCTCGATGGACTCCTTGCGCCAGACCTTGGCCATCTCCAGGAGGCCCCAATTGTTGAGCATCCGGTAGTGCAGCCAGTACTGATTGATGGCGGTCAGTTCGCTGCGCAGCCCCTTGTTCAGATAATCAATGACCTTCGGGTCGCCTTGCATGATCCACTCCACCTGTCGCGGCCAACGCTGGCCGGTATGAATTTAGAATGTTTCTAAATCAGATCGCCGGCAAGAGCAACCCTGCGCAGAAGCGGCGCGTGGATAACCGGATTCGGGTGGAATTGCCGTGCGCATTCGCGCGAAGCGGAAGCCGGCTCGCGCGAAGAAAACGCGTCGAAAAAAGGCAGCTTTAGCAGGCCGCGAGCGCCAATTCGGCCGGCTCGGCGTCGTCCTCGTTGGCAGCATGCGGATGGCCGGCGTGGGGGCAGCCGGCGCAGCAGGCCTTGGCGCAGGGACCGAGCGCCTCGTCGATGATCGCCTTGATGGTGCGCGCGCAGCGGCCGCATTCGGCACTGCAGCCGAGGCAGCCATAGACCTGCTTGGCATTTCGTGTCACGGGCCCGCCGGCGCTCACGGCATTGCGGACATCGTGGTCGCTGAGGACGTTACAGGAACAGACAATCATCGGAGAAGGCGGGTCCATCGGTGATGCTTGACAATATGGATATTGTCGCCCCCGGCGGGATGCAAAAGGAAAAAGCAGTTCTTGTAGCAATTCCAAACTGATGCGGGATTCATATTGGAACGAGTCTAAATCGAAACTGGGGTCCGCAGCGGAATCGGGGCGGTTTGTGGCTCAATTCCCGCTCCAGCGCCTGGCTCGGTTTGTGCGCTGCAAGAAACTCAAATGACTGCAGGGATTCGGTCGCGATTGCGGCGGCCTCGTTCATTGATCATTCAAGCGGAATGTGGAACCCTTGAGCTCGACAGATTGCTTGCATACGCTGTCCTCGGCTCCCGTGAGAAAGGTCATGCCATGAAGAAGACATTGCTGGCGCTCGGCGCCGCCGCCACCCTGGCGATTTCGGCTGTGGCGATGCCCGCCCCGGCCCAGGCACAACGCGGTGTCGCCGCCGGCGTCGCCGCGGGATTGATCGGTGGCGCCATCGTCGGCGGCGCGATCGCATCGCAGAACGGCTACTACGGTCCGGGATATGCGCCCGGCTACTACGCGCCCGGTTACGCGCCCGGTCCGGCCTATGTCGCCGAGCCCGGCTACGGTCCCGATTGTGTCTGGCAGCGCCAGCGATTCTGGGACGGCTACAGCTGGCGCGTGCGCAGGGTCCGCGTTTGCGACTGATCGCCGTTCATCTCGATTAAATCGAACCAGATGTCCCGGAAAACCGACTGTTCTCCGGGACGCCTGCTGTTGAAGGCCAGAAAAAACCGCTTTTCTGCGCGATGAGCCTGCGGACGTTTACTTTCGGTTGACTGTTCTGCGCTGTTTAGCAAGACAGCAGTTCGAGATCAGCGTGCTGAGTCACCCAAGCCCGGCGTCGAATCAAGACGCCACCACCTTTCCAGGAGAGCCAAAGACATGAAGAAGACTTTAGCTGCCCTTGTTGCCGTTACCACGATTGCCGGTTCGCTGGCGGTTGCTCCGGCTGCCAAGGCTGGTGACGGCGGCGCCGTCGCGGCCGGCGTTGCCGGCGGCCTGATCGGCGGCGCCCTGCTGGGCGGCGCGATTGCAGGCGCCCGTCCGGCCCCGGTCTATGTTGCGCCGGCGCCGACTTACGTCGAAGAAGCTCCGTGCCGCTGGGTTCGCGAGCGGTTCTGGGACGGCTACGGCTGGCGCTTCCGTCGCATCCAGGTTTGCGACTGATCGATCGACGGGCTATCTGCATCATCCTCGGAAACCCGGCCTCACGGCCGGGTTTTTGTTTTCTGGAGCGTTTTCGAGCGAAGCCTGTCCCGCACTTGATGCGGGATGGACACCGGTTCGCGCGAAGAAAACGCGTCAAAACAAAAAGCTAGAGCCTCAGCGCGCTCCGTTCATCGCGCGCAGCACCGCCTCGCTCGGCCAGCAATCGACCTTCAGCCCGGCCTGCTTCTGATAGGCGCCGAGCGCCGCGCGGGTCTGCATCCCGGCTTTGCCGTCGAGCTTGTCCTTGTAGAGGCCGATCCGCGTCAGCTGCTGCTGCATCGCCTCGACATCGGCCGAGCGCAGCTGCTTCGAGGCCGCCCATGGCGTCGCGAAGGGCTGCGGGCTCGTCATGCGGTCGGCGAGATGACCGACGAACAGCACGTAGAGATCGGAGAAATTGTACTCCTTAATCACGAAGTAGTTCGGCGTGGTCAGGAAGGCCGGACCGTAGATACCCTCGGGCTGCAGCAGCGAGGCCGATTGCGCCTGCTCGGTAGCGTTGAGCTTCTGTCCGCGCACCGGCACGAAGCCTGCCCGCAGCCACTGGCTGATGGGCTTGGTCACCTCAGGCACGCCCATCGTGCAATCGGCACTGGCAGGCGGGGTCACCTCATAGGCCCAGCGCACGCCCGGTTGCCAACCCTTGTTGACGAGCTGCTGCGCGGCCGAGGCGAGCGCATCCGGCACTGAGTGCCAGATGTCGACCCGGCCGTCGCCGTCGAGATCGACGCCGTGCTTGTAATACTCCGACGGCAGGAACTGGGTGTAGCCGGTCGCACCCGCCCAGGACGAGCGCAGCTCCTTGCGCGTCGCCGCGCCCTCGCCGAGGATCTTCAGCGCGAGGATGAACTCGGTGCGGTACTGATCCTTGCGGCGGCCGACATAGGCCTGCGTCGCCACCACGCGCAGCGTGTCGTAGGGCAGCGAATAGCGGCCGTAGTCGGTCTCGCGGCCCCAGATCGCCAGCACGATGGTGGAGGGAACGCCGAACCGCTTCTCGATCGCATCGAGCGACGGACGATACTTCTGCAACAGCCTCTGCCCCTCCGCCGCGAGCCGCGCGATCGAGGCCTCCTTGATGTAGTCGGCCGGCACCTGGACGAACTCGGCCTGCGCCGGCGCGCCGGTCTTCGGACGTCCGGGCAGGATCAGATCGGGCAGCTTGTAGTCGGGCTCCAGCGCGCGCGTCTCGCGATCAAAGGTTTCGCGCGACACGCCGGCCTCCCTGGCTTCCGGCCACAGTGAGGCGATGAACTGCGTGAAAGCAGCGTCGGCCGCGTGTGCGGGCCGCTGCAGCGGCGCACACAGCAGCAGCGCGAATGCGGCAATGGTTGCTGGCCATTTCATGATCGATCTCATCCCGCGGAAACAGGCATTGCAATGTGAACTCGGCAATTGTTAGAATTCAATTCTGGGTGGTAAGTTTTGCCATGCGCATATTTCTGTCGTTTCCCTCCGAATTGGAATCGCAGGCTGACAGCATCGCCCAGTCGCTGCGCAATTGCGATCATGACGTTTTCTTTTCGCACGACGATCTTCCGCCGGGCGACAGTTTCGATGCGCGCGTCGAGAAAGCCATCGAAAGCAGCGATTTTATGGTGTTCCTGATCAGTCCGGAATCGGTGACCAAGGGGCGCTACACGCTGAGCGAACTCGCCTTTGCCCGGACCAAATGGCCGAATCCCAGCAACCGCGTGCTGCCGGTGATGATGGCGCCGACCCCGCTCGACCAGGTTCCAACCTATCTCAAGGCGGTCACGATCCTCGAACCGCAGGGGAGCGCCGCCGCCGAGACGCGGGCCGCGGTGGACCGGATGCTGGCGGCCGAAAGCGCGCAGTCGCGCGGCCGGCCCAGTCTGCCCTTCGTCGTGCTGGCGCTTGCATCCGCCGTCATGTGCAGCCTGATCGCAACCTATGCGCTCAACGTCATGCAATATTCGTTCGTGGTTTCCGACGCCGGCGGGATCACGATCCTGCCCGGCGTGGTCTTCGGCATGGCGGTTGCAACGTGCAACGTCATGTTTGGCGCCAGGGACCGGTTTCAGCTGGCGCTGGTGGTCGCAATCACGACGACGGCATGGATCGCGGCTTACGATGCCAGCGCCGTCACGCTTCAGGCGCTCGGCCAATATGCGAGGACCGTCCCGATCGACGGCAATGCCGCGAATTCGGCGCAGATCACCGAGACGCTCGGCAACAATCCCGACATGGGTTATCTGATCGGCGGCATCGGTGGCGCCGTCGGCGGAGCCATCACCATTCTCGGCGTGCTGCTGACCAACCCGGCGTTCAGGCGGATCGACAGCGTCGTGGTGACCTGGATCGCGGCCATCGCGGCAGGAATCATCTACGGCGCGATCGTCAGGCTGCCGACCTTGCTGGGTTGGCTGGTGCTGTTCGGCGTCTGGCAGATCGCGTTCATCCTCGCCATGGCCCGCGGATTTCCGCGCGGCGCGGCGCAGATCCCCGAATGGCTCGGCAGATCCGCGCCGGCATTGTTCGGCTCACGCGCGGCGCGGTGACGCCGCGCCGCCGTTAGCTAGAGCATTTTCCGACCGGAATGAATCGGGTGGGGATTCCCAAAACGGCGCGAGTCAGATTCAAGCTGCATGCTGGCGAGGGAGGCCAGCATGTATGGCCAGGGCGCTTTCGGTTGATCTTCGTCAAAGGGTGATAGCCGCGATTGACGGTGGCATGTCCTGTCGACAGGCTGCTGAGCGCTTTGGTGTCAGCGCGGCCAGTGCGATCCGCTGGCGCGGTCGCCTCAAGGAAGTTGGCGACATCGTTCCTAAACGCCAGGGCGGTGACCGCAAATCGCAGCGCATCGAAGCGCATTCGCAATTGATTCTGGAGGCAGTGACAGCGAAGCCGGATATCACGCTCGCCGAGTTGCGAGAACTGTTGAAACGTCGTGGAATATCGACTGGCATCGCGTCGCTCTGGCGTTTTTTCCAGCGCAGAAAGATCACACTTAAAAAAAGACAGCGCACGCCGCCGAGCAACGGCGCGGCGATATAAATGCCGCGCGTGAGGAGTGGTTCGAAGGGCAAATCGATCTTGACCCTGAGCGTCTCGTCTTCATCGACGAAACCAGCGCCAACACCAAAATGGCGCGGCTTTACGGCCGCTCGCCACGCGGCGAGCGATGTCGTGCAGCTATCCCACACGGACATTGGAAGACGACGACATTCACCGCTGGATTGCGCTCCGACGGTCTGATCGCGCCGCTTGTTCTGGACGGTCCAATGGATGGCGACGCTTTCCTGGCCTACGTCGAGCAATTGCTCGCCCCATCGCTGCGGCCGGGCGATACCGTTATCATGGACAACTTGCCCGCTCACAAGGTCCATGGCGTTCGAGAGGCCATCCGGGCGGTCGGAGCAAGCCTGCTCTATCTTCCGCCCTACAGTCCAGACTTCAACCCGATCGAAATGGCCTTCTCTAAACTGAAAGCCCTGTTGCGGGCCGCCGCAGCGCGCACCATGCCCGATCTCTGGCAAGCAATCGCCAACGCTCTCAAGCGCTTCTCACCCGAGGAATGCCAAAATTATCTCGTCGCGGCTGGTTACGACGCAACGTGATCGGAAAATGCTCTAGAGCGTGACCTGCTGCTTGGCACCTTCGATCGAGTCGTTCGACAGCTTGTCAACGATGGCGATGCCGATGGCCGACAGGATGAAGACGCAGTGGATGATGGTCTGCCACATCACGCCGGTTTCGGTGTAGTTGCCCTTGCCCGACGACAGCGCGCCGGCCTCGATGAAGGTGCGCAGCAGATGGATCGAGGAGATGCCGATGATCGCCATCGCCAGCTTGATCTTCAGCACGCTGGCGTTGACATGACTGAGCCATTCCGGCTCGTCGGGATGTCCCTGCAGGTTGAGCCGCGACACGAAGGTCTCGTAGCCGCCGACGATCACCATCACCAGAAGGTTCGAGATCATGACGACGTCGATCAGGCCGAGCACGGCCAGCATGATCTGCTGCTCGCTGAAGTCGAAGGCATGGGCGAACAGGTGCCAGAGTTCCTTCAGGAACAGCACGACATAGACGCCCTGGGCGATGATGAGGCCGACATAGAGCGGCAATTGCAGCCAGCGCGATCCGAAGATCAGCATGGGAACGGGACGCAGCGACCGGCCCTTCGCGGGCGCGCGCGCGTCTGAAATAGCGGACATGTTGGAGTGCTCGCGGGATTCGATTTGCGGAACGCTTTATCTACGCAATCCCGCGCCGTTGAAAAGCGACAACTGGCCGCAGATTGCGCCGCGATGCCGTCACGATCCTGCAAACGAAGAGCGGTCGAACGCGGCGCGATGGCCGCGCTCGACCGCTCGAACCGATCAGCGCGTCAGCTTCTTGTATTTCACGCGATGCGGAATGATGCTGTCCTGGCCGAGCCGGCGCATCTTGTCCTTTTCGTAATCCTGGAAATTGCCTTCGAACCATTCGACATGGCTGTCGCCTTCGAAGGCCAGGATGTGGGTCGCGATGCGGTCGAGGAACCAGCGATCATGGCTGATGATGACGGCGCAGCCGGCAAAATCCTCCAGCGCCTCTTCCAGCGCGCGCAGCGTGTCGACGTCGAGGTCGTTGGTCGGTTCGTCGAGCAGCAGCACGTTGGCGCCCGACTTCAGCATCTTGGCAAGATGCACGCGGTTGCGCTCACCGCCGGACAGCGCGCCGACCTTCTTCTGCTGGTCGGCGCCCTTGAAGTTGAACGACGAGCAATAGCCGCGCGAGTTGACTTCCTTCTTGCCGAGCAGGATCAGCTCGTTGTTGCCTGAAATCTCCTCCCACACCGTCTTCTTGCCGTCGAGCGCGTCGCGCGACTGGTCGACATAGCCGAGATGAACGCTTTCGCCGACCGTGATGGAGCCCTTGTCCGGCTCTTCCTGCTTGGTGATCATCCCGAACAGCGTGGTCTTGCCGGCGCCGTTGGCACCGATCACACCGACGATGCCGCCGGGCGGCAGCTTGAAGGTAAGGTCGTCGATCAGCATGCGGTCGCCAAACCCCTTGCTGAGGCCTTCGAAGTCGACGACGTTCTGGCCCAGCCGTTCGGCGACCGGGATCGTGATCTGCGCGGTCTGGGTCTGCTTTTCACTGGCCTGTTTCAGCAGCTCTTCGTAGCGCTGGTAGCGCGCCTTGGACTTGGCCTGACGCGCCTTTGGCGAGGACGCGATCCACTCCTGCTCGCGGGCCAACGTCTTCTGGTGGGCGGCGTCTTCGCGGCCTTCCTGCTCCAGCCGCTTCTGCTTCTGCTGCAGCCAGGACGAATAGTTGCCCTCGTAGGGGATGCCGCGGCCGCGGTCGAGCTCGAGGATCCAGCCGGTGACGTTGTCGAGGAAGTAGCGGTCGTGGGTCACGATCAGGATCGCGCCCGGATAATTCCGTAGATGGCCTTCCAGCCACGACACCGACTCGGCGTCGAGATGGTTGGTCGGTTCGTCGAGCAGCAGCAATTCCGGCTGGTCGAGCAGCAGGCGGCACAGCGCGACGCGGCGGCGCTCACCGCCCGAAAGCTTGGTGACGTCGGCATCGTCGGGCGGGCAGCGCAGCGCGTCCATCGCCTGATCGACCTTGCTGTCGAGATCCCACAGGCCCTGCGCCTCGATCTCGTCCTGCAGTTTGGTCATCTCGTCGGCGGTCTCGTCCGAATAGTTGACGGCGAGCTCGTTGTAGCGGTCGAGGATCGCCTTCTGCTTGGCAACGCCGAGCATGACGTTTTCACGGACGTTGAGCGCGGGATCGAGGTGCGGCTCCTGCTCAAGATAGCCGACGCGGGCGCCCTCGGCGACCCAGGCCTCGCCGTTATATTCCTTGTCGAGGCCGGCCATGATCTTGAGCAGCGTCGACTTGCCCGAGCCGTTGACGCCGAGCACGCCGATCTTGGCGTCCGGGTAGAAGCTCAGATGGACGTTATCGAGCACTTTTCGGGTCGGATAAGCCTTGGTCAGACCCTGCATGCAATAGATGAACTGGCGAGCCATCCGCTGTCCCTGGAATTGATCCGATTTGTGGAAATTTTGCTGCCGCCGATGTAGCGGCCGGCCCCCGAAAGCGCAACCGCGGGTCCTCTGTTTTCCGTCCGTTCACCACGTTTCGTCTGTTCACCACGGGTGACTACGGGTTCGCCACCATGTGTGCGCCCGATCATGACAATTGAAACCATCTTTTAATAAATCAGGCGAAAACTCGTTCTCAACGCCGAAAAATGGCGTTTTTCGCGGCAGAACCGCGAGCAAGACAGCAGAGGCCGCGTCATGGCTACCATCATTTCAGCACCTCTTTCGCGTCCGGCGATCAAGGGCGACGCGACGCCATTCGCCGAATTCCGCGCCTTTTTGCGCGCCTTCGTCGCCAAGGCCTTCAACCCCTACCGGCCGGAACTGCACTATATGCGTGGTCCGGGTCCGGCCTGCCGCGCCAAGCAGATGGCATTGTCGCCGGTGGTCCGGACGATGCTGGCCGACATCCGCTCCACCAAGGCCGAGAGGCCGTCTCGGCCGGTGTGACAATCGCCGCTTTTTGAAACCGCACCCGCTTGCGCGCCTGCCGATTGCGCGCGACCATCAGGGATCCCCGGCGGTTGATGTCCTTGCCGTCGCCCTCACCCTGAATGGATCTCCCCGATGACGCGGCTGCGCTGTGCAATCCTCGACGACTATTTTGACATCGCGCTTTCGGTGGCCGACTGGCCGGCGATCAAGGACCGGGTCGACGTCACCGTGTTCGACAAGCCGTTCACGAGCGAGGCGGATGCCGCAGCGAAGCTGAAGGATTTCGAGATCGTCTGCGCGATGCGCGAACGCACGGCGTTCCCGCGCAGCCTGCTCGATGCGCTGCCCAAGCTCAAGCTCCTGATCACCTCGGGCATGCGCAACGCCGCAATCGACATGGAGGCCGCCAAGGACCGCAAGGTGGTGCTGTGCGGCACGCAATATAGCCGCGATCCCACCGCGCCCCTGACCATGGGCCTGATCCTGGAATTGACGCGCGGCATCGGCCGCGAGAATGCGCGCATGCACGCCGGCGAGCCTTGGCAGACCTTTGCCGGCACCGAGATCGAGGGCAAGACGCTCGGTGTCATCGGCCTCGGCAAGCTCGGCAGCAAGGTCGCCGGCATGGCCATGGCGTTCGGCATGAACGTCATCGCCTGGAGCCCCAACCTCACGCCGGAGAAGTGCAAGGAGGCCGGCGTCGGCTACGCGAGCAAGGACGAGCTGTTCGCGACCGCCGACATCATCACCATCCATGTGGTGCTGAGCCCGCGCTCACGCGGACTGGTCGGCGCCGCCGATCTCGCGCGCATGAAGCCGTCAGCCTATCTCGTCAACACCGCGCGCGGGCCGATCGTCGACGAAGACGCACTCCTTGTCGCTCTCCGTGAGAAGAAGATCGCCGGCGCCGGCATCGACGTGTTCTCGGTCGAGCCGCTGCCGTCAGATCACCCGCTGCGCAAGCTCGACAACGTCGTGATCACGCCGCATCTCGGCTACGCGACGCGCGAGAGCCTGCAGATGCACTATCAGCAGATGGTCGAATGCATCGACGCCTTCACCACGGGCGCCGAGCCGCCGCGGCGACTGGGCTGAGACCAGGCGTTTATCAGCAACAAAAAAGGCGCGCTGTTCGCGCGCCTTTTTCATGATGAATTGCAGATGGGCCTAGCGCACCGTCACCGGCGCGGGCAGCGGCTGCACCGAAGTCGGCTGCGTGCCGGGCAGCGGCGCGGCCTGGGCCTGGGTCGGCGCCATCGGGTTGGCGGGCATCGGCGCGGCGGAGGCCGTCGCTGTTCCCGGGGCGGCACCGCCAGGCAGCACAACCACGCGGGTGCCGACCTTGGTGCGCTCGAACAGGTCCGAGACGTCCTCGTTCAGCATGCCGATGCAGCCCGACGAGACGAACTTGCCAATGGTCGACGGTTGGTTGGTGCCGTGGATGCGATACACCGTCGAGCCGAGATACATCGCGCGAGCGCCGAGCGGATTGCCGGGTCCACCGGCCATGAAGCGCGGCAGATAGGGCTGACGCTCGATCATCTCCGTCGGCGGATGCCAATCCGGCCATTCGGCCTTGCGGGTGATCTTCTGCACGCCGGTCCAGGTGAAACCGTCGCGGCCGACGCGGACGCCATAACGGATCGCCCGGCCATTGCCGAGGATGTAATAGAGGTAGGTGTTCGGCGTATCGACGACGATGGTGCCAGCCGGCTCCTTGGTCGCGAACGCCACTTCCTGCCGACGCAGGTTCGGCGCCAGTTGCGCCGGCCCGTCTTCCGGCTGCTCGTCCGCCGGCAGCGACGCGATCCGCAGCGGCTTGCCATTGGCATCGACCGGCGCCTGCTGCTGCGGCACCGTTCCGGTGACACCGGCGGCACCAACCGCCTCGGGCGGACGCATGCCGTTGCGGTCGTCGCCATAGGCAACGCCGGCGGCCGGAACGCCGTTGTCGCGATAGCCCTGCGGCGGCGCGATTGGCGAGCGATCGCCATAGATCACCGGGGGCGGTCCCATCGGCCGGCCATAGCGCGGATCATCGGGCGACATCACCGGGCCAGTCGGTGCGCCACGGTCGGAATAAACCGGCGGAGCGTTCATCGGGCGGCCATAGCGCGGGTCGTCCGGCGAGATCACCGGGCCGGGCGGCGGCAGCCCAGCCGAATTGCGCGGCGCGTCTTCATCGTCGAGCCCATCGAAGTCCGGCATGCTGCCCTGCGAGTAGGGTTGCGGCGCGGCCGAATAGGCCGGGCCCTGGGGCGCCGGATAACCCTGCTGCGCATGCGCAAGCGAAGTTCCTGCCACGCCGAGAGCCGCGGCAGCGCAAATCGTCAGAATGCGGTTGATCATCATTGCTCTTGTATAGTCCCCAAGCCACACCGGACCGTTAACGGCCCAATGCAGGAAGATAGCGGCGCATTCAAGACAAATCCGCGAAACCCGGGCTGTTTCGGGCCTTTTGTGATGTCGCGTTATCGTTGCGGCAAAGATGTCTCATGGGTCGGTCGGGAATGTTTGTCCACGTGCCCAAAGTCATCAATCACCCGTATTTTGTAACAAACAGTCTCCGGGCGTTGCGATATCCTCGAATCGGCCTGATTCGCGCTCGCGACGCCGGCTTTCTCGTGTGGTCACCGCGTTCCCTCGACATCAAAGACCCTCCCGCAGAAGGGGGAACCCGCGCCCATGCTCCCCGGCCTTCGTTTCCTGTTCGCTGCGATCGTGCTGGCGACGTCGCTTCTGGTGTTCGGGTTAGGTGCGGCCGCGCTGCTGCGCGCCGCACATGAGGAATTCGCCAGCATTCCGGCCCGCCGGGCGCCGCCCGAGCCGCAGTTCGCGCAGCAGCCGGAACCATCACCGGTGCTCGCCATGGTGCGCGTCGAGCCGCCCGCCGCCGAGAAGGTGACGGCCGATATTGCGCCCCCCGCGACCCCGGCCGCGTCCGAACCTGCCACTCCCGCCGAGACCGCGCCTCCGGCCGAGCCGGAGAAGCTCGCCGCCGTGAAAGCGGACGATCCTTCCCCGCCCGCCCCGCCCAAGCCGGAAGCGGCGGCGGTGGAGACGTCAGCGCCAGCGCAATCCGCCGAGACGGCCTCGCAAGCCCCTGCCGCGGATCCTTCGCCGACATCCCAGCCGGCACCCACCGAAGCGGCGCCGGCCAGCACCGAGACCAAGGTCGCCGCAGTGGCCGATCCGCCCGCTGCAACCAGCGAGCCCGCGCCTGCGACACCGACCCCGGCGATGGCTCAGCCCGAGCCGGCACCGCCGCCCTCACCCGAGGCGATCGCGGCCGCGACCAAGATCGCAACGCTGGGTGGACCGGAGGTCGTCGTCGCACAGCCGGCGGCGCCGAAGGCCATTGAGGCGAAGAAGCCGGAGCGCAGCGCGGCCAGCAAGCCGGAGCACCGGAAGCAGCGACGCCGGATTGTCCGCACGCCTCCCGCCCGGCAGGTCGTTCAGCAGCTCGATCCGTTCGGCCAGCCGGTGCCGCTCACCCGGCGTTAGGGATTGGCAATCAGGCAGGTCCGGTCGCGATCGGCGGGCCGCTGGCCTGTCCCCATTCCGACCACGAGCCGTCATAGAGCGCGGTGTCGGTGACGCCGATCCGGTAGAGCGCGAGCGTCAGCACGCCGGCCGAGACGCCCGAGCCGCAGCTCGTTACGATCGGCGCGTCGAGCTTCAAGCCGGCACCGATGAACGACTTGCGCAGCTCGTCGAGCGGCTTCATCTCGCCGGTCGCGGCATCGAACAGATGGTTGTAGGGCACGTTGCGCGCGCCCGGGATGTGGCCGGCGCGAATGCCCGGCCGCGGCTCCGGCGCGCGGCCCTCGAACCGATCGGCGGCGCGCGCATCGATCACCTGCTCGGCACGGCTTTCGACATTGGCGATCATCTGCTCGATGCTGCGCACGCGCTTCGGATCATAGCTGGCCGTGAAGGTCGCAGGCTTCGGCTTCACCTCACCGCTCTCGACCGCCCTGCCCTCGGCGCGCCATTTCTTCAGACCGCCGTTGAGAATGCGCACGTTGCGATGGCCATAGGACAGGAACATCCACCAGGCGCGCGGCGCGGCGACCCAGCCGCCGGCGTCATAGATCACGACGGTGTCGGCATTACTGACACCGAGCGCGCCGATGTCGCGGCCGAACTGCTCGGCGCTCGGAAACATGTGCGGCAGCGGATTTGAATGGTCGGACACCGCGTCGACGTCGAAGAACACCGCGCCCGGCAGATGTGCGGCGAGATAATCGTCCTTCGGCAGCGGCAGCACGCCGGGCAGCTTGAAGGTCGCGTCAAGCACCTTGACGTTGGCATCGCCGAGATGCGCAGCCAGCCATTCGGTCGAAACGAGCGGATCGTCGGTGGTCGTCATCTTGCATTTCTCTCCATCGTCATTGCCGGACTTGATCCGGCAATCCATCTTCCTTTTGAAACGATGGACACGCGGGTCAAGCCCGCGTGTGACATCCACTAGCCCTTCTTCTTCGGCTCCCACGCCTCGATCGGCCCGCCGGCTTCGCGCCAGGCGGCGAAGCCGCCGCCCATATGCGCGACCGGATTCAGACCCATGTCTTTCGCGGTCTTGGCGGCGAGCGCCGAGCGCAGGCCGCCGGCGCAGTGGAAGATGAACTTCTTGTCTTCCTGGAAGATCGGTTTGGCGTAGGGGCTGTTCGGATCGATCCAGAACTCCAGCATGCCGCGGGTGCAGGAGAACGCGCCGGGGATCTTGCCGTCGCGTTCGATCTCGCGGGGATCGCGGATGTCGACAATCACGACGTCGTTCTTGCCGATCAGCGTGATCGCATCGGCCGCGCTGATGGTCTCGATCTCGGCATTGGCCTCGTCGATCATCACCTTGATGCCGCGGTGGATGTTCTGGGGCATGGCGCTCTCCCTGACGTTATTGGCGCGCCCACAGGCGCGCGACGCATTGCGCGTTTACCGCACCAGCTCCCGCATCGCATGCTCCAGACCCTCGATCGTGATCGGATACATGCGCTCGGAGAACAGGCGGCGGATGATGGTGGTCGATTCCGAATAGTCCCAGTGCTTCTGCGCCACCGGATTGAGCCACACCGCGTGTGGATAGGTGCGGGTGATGCGGTCGAGCCAGACCGAACCGGCCTCCTCGTTGACATGCTCGACCGAGCCGCCGGGAACCATAATCTCGTACGGCGACATCGAGGCGTCGCCGACGAACACCACCTTGTAGTCGTGCGGATACTTATGCAGCACGTCCCAGGTCGGCGTGCGATCGGTGAAGCGCCGCTTGTTCTGCTTCCAGACGCCTTCATAGAGGCAGTTGTGGAAGTAGAAATATTCCATGTGCTTGAATTCGCTCTTGGCGGCCGAGAACAGTTCCTCGACCTGCTCGATATGCGAATCCATCGAGCCGCCGATATCGAAGAACACCAGCACCTTGACCGCGTTGCGCCGCTCGGGCCGCATGTGCACGTCGAGGTAGCCGTGGTTGGCGGTCTCCTTGATCGTGGTGTCGAGGTCGAGCTCGTCGGGCGCGCCGGTGCGGGCGAACTTGCGTAAGCGCCGCAGCGCGACCTTGATGTTGCGGATGCCGAGCTCGACATTGCCGTCGAGATCCTTGAACTCGCGCTTGTCCCACACCTTCACGGCGCGGTTGTTGCGGTTCTTCTCCTGCCCGATGCGGACGCCTTCGGGATTGTAGCCATGGGCACCGAACGGCGAGGTGCCGGCGGTGCCGATCCACTTGCTGCCGCCCTGGTGGCGGCCCTTCTGTTCCTCGAGCCGCTTCTTCAAGGTCTCCATGAGCTTGTCCCAGCCCATGGCCTCGATCTGCTTCTTCTCTTCCTCGGTGAGATATTTCTCCGCGAGCTTCTTCAGCCACTCCTCGGGGATCTCCGCCTTGCCCATGGCGTCGAGCAGGCTCTCGAGCCCCTTGAACACGGTGCCGAACACGCGGTCGAACTTGTCGAGATTGCGCTCGTCCTTCACCAGGGCGGCGCGCGACAAATAGTAGAAGTTCTCGACCGTCTGTTCGGCGAGATCGGCGTCGAGCGCTTCCATCAAGGTCAGATATTCCCGTAGCGTCACGGGGACCTGGGCGTCGCGCAGCGATGTGAAGAACTGCAGGAACATACTTACCTAGATCGCCCGCTGGACCGGTGACGTCAAGGGGCACAGCCATGCCGGGACCGGCGATCCGCTTTGATCTGGCCGCCTGCAGCCATATCTTGCCGGGGGCACCCCAACGACGTCGCCGCCGCGCATCTGTGCCGCAGTCATTCCGCAGGGCGGAAACATGATGCTCGACATTCCATGCGCCCGGTGCCGTTCAGGGTACCGCTGCGCTGCGGAATCCGCCCTAGACCGTCCGGCTTTTTCAATTACAATTGCGCCTGACAAGACATTGGGCAGGACGTTTGAATGGGCATCATTGCGGCACTGGTGATCGGTGCGATTGCCGGCTGGCTCGCTGGGCTGATCGTGCGCGGCGCGGGCTTCGGGCTGATCGGCAACATCGTTGTCGGCATCACCGGCGCGCTGGTGGCGAGCTGGCTGTTGCCGCAACTCGGCATCAGCCTCGGCGGCAGCGCGATCCGCGACATCGTCAACGCGACCATCGGCGCGGTGGTCGTGCTGGTGATCGTGTCGCTGATCAGACGCGCGTGACCAGAAAATTTGCATTCCCAACGGCCGCTGCGAGAGCGGTCGTTTCATGTTGAGGCCCAAGTGGCGGCCCATGCGGCCGACGAACCAAGCAAGGCAAAGAGATCGATGAAATTCACGGGTACCAAGGACTACGTCGCCACCGATGACCTCAAGGTCGCCGTCAATGCCGCCATCGTGCTCGAGCGCCCGCTGCTGGTGAAGGGCGAGCCCGGCACCGGCAAGACCGTGCTGGCCGAGGAAGTCGCCAAGGCGATCGACGCGCCGCTTTTGACCTGGCACATCAAGTCGACCACCAAGGCGCAGCAGGGCCTCTACGAATATGATGCAGTCTCGCGCCTGCGCGACAGCCAACTCGGCGACGCCCGCGTGTCCGACATCAAGAACTACATCAAGCGCGGCAAATTGTGGGAGGCCTTCACCCACGGGAAGCGCCCGGTGCTCCTGATCGACGAGATCGACAAGGCCGACATCGAATTCCCCAACGACCTCTTGCTCGAGCTCGACCGGATGGAATTCCACGTCTACGAGACCGGCGAGACCATCAAGGCGAAGCTGCGCCCGATCGTGATGATCACGTCGAACAACGAGAAGGAACTGCCGGACGCCTTCCTGCGCCGCTGCTTCTTCCACTACATCAAGTTCCCCGACGCCGACACGATGGGCAGGATCGTCGACGTGCACTTCCCCAACATCAAGAAGCGGCTGGTGGAAGAGGCGCTGCGGATCTTCTTCGAGGTCCGCGAGGTGCCGGGCCTGAAGAAGAAGCCCTCGACCTCCGAGCTGCTCGACTGGCTCAAGCTGCTGCTGAACGAGGACATCACACCGGAGATGCTCAGGGAGCGCGACCCGCGCAAGCTGATCCCGCCGCTGCACGGCGCGCTGCTCAAGAACGAACAGGACGTGCATTTGTTCGAGCGGCTGGCGTTCCTCAGCCGCCGCGAAGTCTAGTTCCGATATCGGCAGGCGCCGGGGCATTCGCTCCGGCGTTTTGCTTCCACAGCTCAAACAAAAAGAAGACCAGGGAAGATGAACGTCCAGACCCAAATCCGCGCTGCCGAGCCTGTCACGACCGAGCATTTCGACGTCCTGATCGCAGGCGCCGGCATCTCTGGCGTCGGCGCCGCCTATCACCTCACCACGCAATGCAAGGGCACCAGCTTCGTGGTGCTGGAGACGCAGAAGACCTTTGGCGGCACCTGGTCCACCCACCGCTATCCCGGCATCCGCTCCGACAGCGACCTGCACACTTTCGGCTATCGCTTCAAGCCGTGGACCAGCGCGCCGATCGCCAGCGCGGCCGAAATCCTGAAATACATGGGCGAGGTGATCGAGGAGAACGACCTCGCCCGCCACATCCGCTACCGCCACACCATCACCGCGGCGAAGTGGTCGAACGAGACCAATCTCTGGACCGTCGATGCGACGCGTATCGACACCGGCGAAAGGCTGCGCTTCACCACCAACTTCTTCTGGATGTGCCAGGGCTATTACAGCCACACCGAGGGCTACACCCCCGAATGGACCGACATGGCGAAGTTCAAGGGTCCGATCATCCATCCCCAGACCTGGCCCGATGACCTCGACTACAAGGGCAAGCGCGTGGTCGTGATCGGCTCCGGCGCCACCGCCGCGACGTTGATCCCGGCGATGGCCAAGGATGCGGGCCATGTCACCATGCTGCAGCGTTCGCCGACCTATTTCCGCACCGGCCGCAACGCGATCGAGATCGCCGAGGAACTGCGCAAGCTGCAGGTCGACGAGAGCTGGGTCCACGAGATCACTCGCCGCAAGATCCTGCTCGACCAGGACACCTTTACCCGCAAGACCTTTGCGGAGCCCGAGGCTGCCAAGAAGGACCTGCTGTCGGCTGTGGAAGCCTATCTCGGCAAGGACTACGACATCGCCACCCACTTCACGCCGCGCTACCGGCCGTGGCGGCAGCGCATCGCCTTCATTCCGGACGGCGACCTGTTCCAAGCCATCAAGGGCGGCAAGGCCTCCGTCGTCACCGACGAGATCGACCGCTTCACCGAGAACGGCATCCTGCTCAAGTCCGGCAAGGAGCTCGAGGCCGACATCATCATCACCGCGACCGGCTTCCACCTCTCCGCCAATGGCGGCATCGACTTCGAGATCGACGGCAAGCCGCTCGAGTTCAAGGACACCGTGACCTATCGCGGCATGATGTTCACCGGCGTGCCGAACCTGGTCTGGGTGTTCGGCTATTTCCGCGCGAGCTGGACCTTGCGCGTCGACCTGGTCGCCGACTTCGTCTGCCGCCTGCTGCAGCACATGAAGGCGACCGGGGCCAACAAGGTGACGCCGGCGCTGCGCCCCGAAGACCACAACATGCCGCTCTTGCCGTGGATCGATCCGGAGAACTTCAACCCCGGCTACATGATGCGCGGCATGCACCTGTTGCCGAAGCGCGGCGACAAGCCGGAATGGCAGCACAACCAGGACTACTGGGCCGAGAAGGACGAATTCCCGGCGATCGATCTCGAGGACAAGGCGTTCGTCTACGGCTGAGCTCCTTCCTGCTTGTTCCGTCATCCTGAGGTGCCCGCGAAGCGGGCCTCGAAGGATGCACGGCCACCAGCGGGGCCGTCGACCCTTCGAGACGCCGCTTCGCGGCTCCTCAGGGTGACGATGTGAGAAAGAGCGCGCTGATCAAGAAAGATCATCGCACCTCTCCTTCCTCACGCATACTTCGGCAGTTTCGCGGCCACCTCGGGGGTCTTGCCGCGGATCATGTCGGAGGCCTTGTCGGCGATCATCAAGGTCGAGGCGTTGAGGTTGGCGGAGATCATGCGCGGCATGATCGAGGCGTCGATCACGCGCAGGCCCTCCATGCCGTGGACCCGGAGTTGGTCGTCGACCACGGCCCATGGCGCGTCCGCCGGTCCCATCCGGCAGGTGCAGCCGGGATGGAAGGTGGTGGTGCCGCGCTGGGTCGCGGCCGCGAGCAGTTCGTCGTCGCTCGTGACCTTGGGACCCGGAAAATCCTCATAGGCGTAGTACGACGCGAGCGGCTCGGAGGCGAGCAGCCGGCGCGCCAGCTTCATGCCGGCGACGACGACGCGGCGGTCGATCTCCTCGGCGAGATAGTTGGTCTGGATGATCGGCGGTGCGAACGGATCGGCCGAGCGGATCCGGACATAGCCGCGGCTCTCCGGCCGCTGCTGCCATGACGCCACGGTCATGCCGGGCTCGTCCTCGAGCTGGCCCTGCACGCCTTCCTTGTAGCTCGCCGGCGTGAAGGTGAGCTGCAAATCGGAGCTCTCGGTGGTCTCGCCGGAATGCCAGAAGCAGTAGACCATGGTCGGCGACAGCGACAGCAGCCCGCGCCGCGTCGTCGCCCATTTGATTGCTTCGCCCCACAGGCTGAAACCGCGGCGCATTTCGTTGATGGTCCGGATATTCTTGACCCGTGCCACCGAGCGCGGCGCGTAGTGATCCTGCAGGCCTTCGCCGACACCCGGCAGTGCGTGCCGCACCTCGATGCCGTGCGCCTGCAACAGCTCGGGCGAACCGACCCCGGAGAGCTGCAACAGCTGCGGCGAGTTGTAGGCGCCGCCGGAGAGGATGACCTCCTTGGTGGCGCGGATCTCGAGCGGATCGCCGTATTTGCCGCCGCGGTTGTAGTGCACGCCGACCGCGCGCTTGCCCTCGAAGATGATCCCGGTGACGTGCGCATGGGTGCGCACGTCGACATTCGGCCGCTTCCGCGCCGGATGCAGGAATGCGGTGGCGGCGCTGACCCTGCGGCCGTTCAGGATGGTGCGCTGACAGTACGACACGCCCTCCTGGATCTGGCCGTTGTAGTCAGGGTTGCGCGGAATCCCGAGGCTGACCGCGCCGGCCATGAAGGCCTCGCAGAGCGGGTCCTGCCAGTCCATGGTGGTGACCGTGAGGTTGCCGTCGCGGCCGCGATAGGTATCGTCGCCCTCGCCGATCCTTCGCTCCATGCGCCGGAAATACGGCAGCACGTCGGGATAGCCCCAGCCGCGATTGCCGAGCTGCGCCCAGGTGTCGAAGTCCTGGCGCTGGCCGCGGTTGTAGATGTGGCCGTTGATCGAGGACGAGCCGCCGAGCGTCTTGCCGCGCGGCGCATAGATGCTGCGGCCGCCGGTGCAAGGACCCACCTCCTGCTGGTAGGCCCAGTTCACGCTCTTCATGTGGAAGGTCTTGATGAAGCCGGCCGGCAGATGGATGTAGGGATGCCAGTCGCTCGGTCCCGCCTCGAGCACGCAGACCCTCGTGCCCGCATCTTCACTCAACCGGTTGGTCAGCACGCTCCCGGCGGAGCCTGCGCCGATGATCACATAATCGAACGTTTCCATCGTCTCGCTTCTGGCGCCGACTGCGGTCTCAGCGCGGTTTTTCGTTGAGTTGATAGTTGAGATGGGCCTTCACCGTCGGCCATTCGCTGGCGATGATGCTGTAAACCACGGTATCGCGCAACGTGCCGTTGGGCGCGATCTGATGGCTGCGCAGGATGCCGTCCTGCTTGGCGCCGAGACGCTCGATGCCGCGCCGGCTCTGGTGATTGAAGAAGTGCGTGCGGAACTCGACCGCGATGCAATCGAGCTTCTCGAAGGCATGTTGCAGCAGCAGCAGCTTGCACTGCGTGTTGACCGCGCTGCGCTGCACACGCTTGGCGTACCAGGTCGAGCCGATCTCGACGCGGCGGTTCGGCGTGTCGACATTCATGTAGGTCGTCATGCCGGAAATCTTGCCGTCGGCCTCGAACACCGTGAACGGCAGCATGGTGCCCGCGGTCTGCAGGCCGAGCCGGCGGTCGATCTCCTTCGTCATGTTCTCCGGCTGCGGAATCGCGGTGTACCAGAGGTTCGAGAGACCGCCGTCTTTCACGGCTTCCGTCAGTCCATCGACGTGAGCGTGCGACAGCGGTTCAAGCCGCGCATGCGTGCCGCGAAGGGTGACAGGTTCAAGCCAGGGCATATTAGCAACTCCATCCTTTGTCATTCCGGGGCGATGCGCAGCATCGAACCCGGAATCTCGAGATCCCCGATGCGCAATTGCGCATCTGTGGTTCATCGCTGCGCGATGCCCCGGGATGACGATTGCGCTTTTGCGCAATCATGACAGAAAATTCAGCGGCAATCCCGGCCGCGGCCAGTCCATCGCGATCAGCTCGCCCTTGCCCGACAGCGTGATGTACGCGGTCTTCAGATCGGGGCCGCCGAAGGCGATGTTGGTGGTGACGCGATCGCCGGTCGGCACCTGCTCGACCACGGTGCCATCGGGCGCGATCACCGAGATGCAGCCCGAGACCAGCGTCGCGACACAGACATTGCCTGATGCTTCCACCGCGAGCGAGTCGAACATCTGATAGCCGCCGAGGCCCGCGATCGGCTTGCCGCGCTCGCCGCGATAGATGATGTCGCGCGGCTTGACGGTGCCGGGCTCGGACACCTCATAGGCCCACAGCCGCGCAGTCGGCGTCTCCGCGATGTAGACGGTCTTCTCGTCCGGCGACAGGCCGATGCCGTTGGCCGGCAGGATGCCGTGCACGGCCTCGACGATCTCGTTCATGCCGGGCTTCAGATAGTAGAACGCGCCGACATCCATGTCGCGGGCGCGGCGCTTGCCGAGATCGGAGAACCACAGGCCGCCCTGCCTGTCGAACACCAGATCGTTCGGGCCGCGCAGCTCATGCTCGCCGCATTTCGTCACCACGGTCTCGACCTTGCCGGATTGCAGATCGACGCGCTGGATCGAGCCGCCGAGATAATCCTCGGGCTGCGGACCCGGCATGATCATGTTCTTGGTCGGGATCCAGGAGAAGCCGCCATTGTTGCAGATGTACATCTTGCCGTCGGGACCGAGCGCGGCACCGTTCGGGCCGCCCGGCACCTTGGCGACGATCTCCTTGCGCCCGTCGGGATAGACTCGCGTCAGCCGCTGGCCGCGGATTTCGACCAGCACGACCGAACCGTCCGGCATGACGACCGGACCTTCGGGAAACTCCAGATCGGTGGCGAGAACTCGGATATTGGCCATGGCATCCTCCCGGCTCTTGGGCTGCAGGCGGACTCCGAACGGCCCCGCACGCGCAACGTTGTTGTTCATCCTGTTATGGCAAAGTGGGTTTGGCTTGCCAAGCAATCAGCGGCGCAACGCTGCCCGGCGTTGAGGTGGCGGGCTCCATCATGACCACACCAACGGCGTCGTCCTGGCGAAAGCCAGGAGGTGGATTCACACTCGAAGTGCAACACTTGGGAGAAGGCCTCGGCGGGAGTTTGGAAGTCAAGAGATTTGCGCGGGGTGTTGTTGTAGGCGTTGAAGGACTGATGGAAGCGGCGGGTCGGGAGGGTTGCGAGGTCGGTTTTGCGCGGGATGAAGCGCCGCATTCGACCGATCGCATTATCGATGCCGCCCTTCTGCCAGGGCGCGTGCGGATCGCAGAAGAAGGTCTCGATCGCGAGGCGGTGCAGCGCCGTGTGGCAGGCGAACTCGGTGCCATTGTCGAAGGTGACGGTCTGGCACAGGTCCTGTGGCAGGGATGCGAACAAGCGAACGAGATGACGGGCGACCCCGCGCGCAACCTTGCTGGCGAGGCGGATGCCGAGCAGCAGGCGCGAGGTGCGCTCATGCACAGTCAGGACGGCCTGACCGTATTTGGAGAACATCATCAGGTCGGCTTCCCAATGACCGGGAGTGCTGCGATCGGCGGCCTCGATAGGCCGTTGATCCAAGGAAACACGGCCTTCGATGAAGCTTGCGGGGCTGCCGCCCTTCTTGCCGCGGTAACCGCGCTTGCTCTTGCCGCGTGGCAGATAACGCCGCCAGCTGAAGTCCGAGGTGCGTCGGATCTGGGCGTAGATGAAGCGGTAGATGGTCTCGTGGGAGATCACCTTGCGGCCGTGTTCGCGGGCCAGCCGGCCGGCGACCTGCTCGGGCGACCAGCCCCGACCCAGGCGTTCCAACACCGCACGGCGCAGGCCGGGCTCCCGTTCGAGGCGTACGCCCGTCCAGCGCCGTGCTCGCATCTGTTGCTGGGCATAGCTGGGTTTGTAGCCGACCTGGACGCCTCGATTGCGGGTCAGCTCCCGAGAGATCGTTGATGGCGAGCGATCCAGAGCTGCCGCGATTTGCCGGACCGAGCTGCCATTGGCCGAAAGCCGGGCAATCTCGCATCGCTCGTCCAGGGATAGCTGCTCGTAACTCCGCCCCATCGCAACACCTCCTCAAGGAAGTGTTGCACTTCGTTTGTGAACTCAGGGGACCCATACCAACCGAATTTGATGATGAACGGGATCGTTGCCCCGGCATCGCGCAGCAATTCTCATTTGGGGCAATGGGTCCTGGCTTTCGCCAGGACGACGATGAAGATGGCTCTCGATTCATCCTGCCAAACAGCTTGTTCGGCGTCATCACCCGCGCATGCGGGTGATCCAGTATTCCAGAGACGCCAGTGCTTGAGCCGAGAGGCCGCGGCGTACTGGATCGCCCGGTCGAGCCGGGCGATGACAGGGGCGGATGGGGACGCAGCTTCATATTCTCGCGACATGATTTGCCCGAGCTTTGCTCTTTCGTTCCCCCCTCTCTCGATCAGAGGGCGCAGGGAAAGCCGGGTGCCGATTGCACCCATGGGTCCCGTGCAACAAAAAGCACGGGAGGTAGGACCACAGGTGTAACCGGAAACATCCCGGCTTTCCCTGCGCGACGGGTTACGGCTTACTTCGCGCTCTCCCCGGTGAGACTGGGCTTGTTTGTTACCGCCTTCCCTGAGAAGCGCTAGCTTCTTTAGGAGGGGACACCGGCCGCTAGGGCGTCAGGACCACGCGACTTCGCCGTCCGCATCCGTCACACTCGTCAGTCGTGACGTCAGCGTCCACCGCATCTCACACCGCGTTCGTGACGATCGCGAAGCGCACCCTCGATCGGGTGAGACGGGCAATTCATACATGGAGTTTAATTTCTGATAAAGAGAAATATTTTCGCGCGCGAGGATTGACAGGTTTTACTGAGTTGCCCGTCGGGTTGTTTTGTCGCACCCCAGCCGTCATTCCGGGGCTCGCGAAGCGAGAGCCCGGAATCCATCAGGCAACATCACGGGTGGCAAAATGGATTCCGGGCTCGCGCCAAGAGGCGCGCCCCGGAATGACGATGGAGAGACGGCGCGCGCTAGCTCAGCGCGCCCGCGTGCACCCACCAGCGGGGGTGATCGGCGCGGAGCTTTTCGCCGGCGGCCTCGGCGTCGGCGTCGGTTTCGAAGATCGCAAAGCAGGTCGCGCCGGAGCCCGACATGCGGGCGAGACGAACGGCCTTCGCCGCGCGCAAGGCGGACAGCACCTCGCTGATGACGGGCTCGATCCGCGTGGCGGGGGCTTCGAGATCGTTGGTGCCGCGCTTGAGCGCCGCGATCCAGTCGTCGACCGCGTGGCCCTCCGGCCAGGACGGCGCCTGCATCATGACGTCGGTGGCGCCGATCAGGAGCTCGCCGCTGCGCAGGCCGAGCGCGTTGAAGACGTCCCTGGTCGCAACCGGCACGCGCGGATTGACCAGCACGCAGGGCATTTTCGGCAGGTCGAGCGGCAGCAGCCCTTCGCCGACGCCGGTCATGTCGCAGGCGCGCGAGGCGACGCAGACCGGCACGTCGGCGCCGGTCTGCAGCGCGACCGCCATGATCCTGCTATCGTCGAGCGAGAGCTCGTTGAGCCGCGCCAGGAGCCGCAGCGCGGCCGCGGCATCCGCCGAGCCGCCGCCGATGCCGGCCGCCACCGGCAGCACCTTCTCCAGTGTGAAGTGGCCGACCTTGAGGTCGACGACCTGCTCGCCGAGCAGGCGCGCCGCCTTGAGCACCAGATTGTCTGACGTATCGCCGCAGGCATCGGCGAGCGGTCCTGACATCTCCAGCGACAGCCCGGAGCCCGGCTCGAGCGTGAGACGATCGGCGCAATCGGCGAACGCGACGACGCTCTCCAGGTCGTGAAACCCATCGACGCGCCGCCCGACAACCTTCAGCGTCAGGTTGACCTTGGCACGCCCTTCTTCAATCAACGCCGGCACGGCGATAAACCCCTAAAGAAACAAAGATCGTGATGCGATTAGCGTAAATCGCACCACGATCCTATCCCTTTGTTGGCGCGGAAATTCCGGGTCTGGGACACGCCTGAGACACTCTTACCGTCATTCCGGGGCGATGCGCAGCATCGAACCCGGAATCTCGAGATTCCGGGCTCGCCCTTCGGGCGCCCCGGAATGACGGAGTGAAGAGGCGAAAATGCCCGGGACAAGCCCGGGCATGACGTCTCAATTGGCAATGCACGCTGGCGGTTATACCGGCCTAGCCGCCCTTGCCGTCGTCGTCCTTCTTCTTGTCGGCGGAGGCGGCGGAGGAGTTGGCATCGTCCGGCAGGCCGTTGTCGATCTTGGCCTGGATCTTCGGCAGCTCGTCCGGCTCGGGCTTGAGGTCGCGCGCATGCGCCCACTGGAACTTGGCTTCCAGCGTGCGGCCGACGCGCCAATAGGCGTCGCCGAGATGGTCGTTGATGGTCGGATCTTCCGGCTTCAGATCGATCGCGCGCTCGAGGTTCTTCACCGCCTCCTCGAAATTGCCGATCCGGTAATAGGCCCAGCCGAGAGAATCGACGATATAGCCGTCGTCAGGGCGCTGATCGACGGCACGCTTGATCATCTTCATGCCTTCGTCGAGGTTGATGCCCTGGTCGATCCAGGAATAGCCGAGATAGTTCAGCACATGCGGCTGCTCGGGCTGCAGCTCGAGCGCCTTGCGCATGTCGGCCTCGGCCTTGTTCCACTGCTTGGAACGCTCCTCGCAGATGCCGCGGTAGTAATAGGTGACCCAGGCGTTCTTGTCGCCGCCGGCGGGCAGCGCGTCGATCGCCTGCGAATAGGTGGTGGCGCAGTCGCCGAACTTCTTGCGGCCGCGCTCGATATTGCCGAGCGCCAGGATCGCCTCGATGTCCTTCGGCTGCTCGGTGGTGACTTCCTTCAGGATCTTGATCGCCTCGTCGCTGCGGTCGGCGGCGTCGAGATTGGTCGCGAGCTGGATCTGGGCGTTGCGCTTCAGCGGCGACGACGCCGGCATCCGCTCATAGACCTTGATCGCCATCTGCGGCTTCTTCACCGATTCATAGAGATCGGCAAGCGACAGCAGCGCCAGCGGATGGTTCGGCTGCAGATAGAGCGCGAGCTGCAGATAGACCAGCGCGAGGTCCTCGCCGCCGCGGCGGGTCAGCGTGGCGCCGATGCCGTACAGCGCTTCGGCGGCGCCGGCCTGCGGTGAATCGACCAGCGGCGGCAGCTTCTTGCCGGCCTTGGTCTCCTTGATGCCTTCCAGCACCAGCGGATGGCGCGGCAGCTTCTTGTCGAAGGCCTCGTACATCGCAGTCGCAGCGGCCGCATCCTTGTTGCGCGAGGTCCAGCGCGCATATTCGTCGACCGTGCGCAGCATCGAATCGTCGAGCTTGTAGACGCGCTCGAAGCGGGCGCCGGCATCCTTGTCCTTGCCGGCGAGCTCGTAGATCATACCGGCATGCAGGTCCTTGAAGATCGGATACCATTCGGGGCCGGTCAGCTTGTCGATCGAGGCGACCGCACCCTTGCTGTCGCCGGCGCCTTGGGCGGCCCAGGCCGACAGCAGCGTTGCGACCAGGTCGGTTATCGGGCCGCGGACCGACTGGTTAATGTTGGACTGCGCGGCGGCGTATTTCTTCTGCTTGAGGTCGCGCACGCCGACCACGAGGCGGGCGACGCGGTTGGCCTTGTCCTGGGTCAGGATGCGGTCGGCGAGCTTGACCGCCTCCTCGATGTCGCCGTCGGCGAGCGAGGAGATGAAGGCGCGGTCGAGCAGCTCGGAGTTCTTCGGATCGGTGCGCAGCGCCGAGCGGTAGAACGCCGCGGCCGAGGTCGCATCGCGTTCGACGCTGGCGTGGCGAGCCGCCAGATAGCTGCCGGCGGTGGTCAGCGATTTCAGGTCGGTCTTGCTCGGGAATTGCGCGGTATTGTCGGTCGGATGGTCCGGCGTTTGCGCCGACAGCTGCGCAGGAACGGCAAGCGCCGCCGCAGCAAGAAGGGCAATCGTCAGGCGGTTGAAACGGGTGGACAGCATCACGGTCGCCTTGCTCCAGGGGTTTAAGGCCACGAAGGATTTACGGCCAAGATCCTCGCGACAAGATCTTGCGATCAGTCTCAAAATGCGAACCCAAGCGGCGGCATCACGGCGAGCGGACAATGCCGCTTTTGGCGCTCTACCGCAAGGATAGCCCATGACGAATCAATTGGCAGATTAGGCCTTTACGCCCGCCGATCCAGCCAGCACCACCGCAAAAGCCTCCCACTATGGCGGTATCGTGACCGGGCCGGGCACATTCGCGTGCAGACGCAAAAAGCCGCGGGTCCGGACGCCGCAGGCCCCCGTTTCGCGGCTCTCGCCGGAGCTGACGATGCAATCCGGCCGCCCCCACCACAGGACAGGCTAGGCGCAGGTTGAGGCGACCTCACGCAAATGTGGCCGGCCGTCTCCCCCTGCGTCGCCTCGTAGTTACATGGCTTCGTAGTTCGGACCGCCGCCGCCCTCCGGAGGAACCCAGGTGATGTTGCCGTTGGGGTCCTTCACGTCGCAGGTTTTGCAGTGGACGCAGTTCTGGGCGTTGATCTGGTAGCGCGGTGTGGCGCCCTCCTCGACCCATTCATAGACGCCGGCCGGGCAATAGCGGTTGGAGGGACCGGCGAACACATCGTGCTCCGACGTCTTTTGCAGGTTCATGTCGGCGACCCTGAGATGGACCGGCTGGTCCTCCTCATGGTTGGTGTTGGACCGGAACACCGAGGACAGCTTGTCGAACGAGATCTTGCCGTCCGGCTTCGGATAGGCGATCGGCTGGTGCTGCTTGGACGGATCGAGCGTCTTGCGGTCCGGCTTGGCGTGCGATTGGGTGCCGAACAGCGAGAAGCCGAGCGTATTGCACCACATGTCAAAGCCGGACAGCACCATTCCGAGCATATTGCCGAACTTCGACAACAGCGGCTTGGCGTTGCGGACCTTGAACAGGTCCTTGCCGATCGCAGACGAACGCCAGGCATTCTCGTAGTCGACGAGTTCGTCATTGGCGCGTCCGGCGCCGAGCGCGGCCGCGACGTGCTCGGCGGCAAGCATGCCGGAGCCCATCGCATTGTGGACGCCCTTGATGCGCGGGACGTTGACGAAGCCTGCCGCGCAGCCGATCAGCGCGCCGCCCGGGAAAGACAGCCGCGGCACCGACTGATAGCCGCCCTCGGTGATGGCGCGTGCACCATAGGCCAGCCGCTTGCCGCCCTCGAACAGCTCGCGGACATCAGGATGAGTCTTGAAGCGCTGGAATTCGTCGAACGGCGACAGATACGGGTCGGTGTAGTTCAGATGCACGACGAAGCCGACCGCGACGCGGTTGTCGTCGTAGTGATAGAGGAACGAGCCGCCGCCGGTCTTGTCGTTCAGCGGCCATCCCAGCGTATGCTGAACGCGTCCCTTGCGGTGCTTCGCCGGATCGATCTGCCAGACCTCCTTCAGCCCGATGCCGAATTTCGGCGGCTCACTGTTGGCGTCGAGCTTGAACTTCGCGATCAGCTGCTTCGACAACGAGCCACGCGCGCCTTCGGCGAACAGCGTGTACTTGCCGAGCAGCTCCATGCCGCGGGTGTAGGAATCCTTGTGGCTGCCGTCCCTGGCGATGCCCATGTCGCCGGTCGCGATGCCCCGCACCGCGCCCTTGTCGTCATAGAGCACCTCAGTGGCGGCAAAGCCCGGATAGATCTCGACGCCGAGCGCTTCCGCCTTCGGCGCCAGCCAGCGGCAGACATTGCCGAGCGAGCCGATGTAGCAGTGATGATTGTACATCAACGGCGGCATGATGAAATTCGGCAGGCGGAACCAGCCCTGCGACGTCGTCCAGTAGAAGCGGTCTTCCTTGACCTGCGTCTTCAGCGGACAGTCGGCGTCATCGCGCCAGTCCGGCACGAGCTTGTCGAGCGACACCGGATCGATCACCGCACCGGACAGGATGTGCGCGCCGACCTCGGAGCCCTTCTCCACCACGACGATCGAGAGCTCCGGATTGAGCTGCTTCAGCCGGATCGCGGCCGACAGGCCCGAGGGGCCGGCGCCGACGATGACGACATCGAATTCCATAGACTCGCGCGGAGGAAGGTCTTCAGCACTCATGATCCTGGTCTCAGCCCATTGAGAACGCTTCTAAGCTTTTCAAAAGTCGTTGTTTCCGATTTTTGACCGAAGAACAACCATGGAATCGCACTTCCATGGGTTTGCACGGCCCCGATACCGCAGAGAATAATCTTTTCCAAAAACCGGCCTCCACTTTTCCCGATCATGCTCTAGATTGCAGCCATCATGGCCCTGACGCCCGAGCCCGCCCCTACACTGCAGCAATTGCTTGCCTTTTACCTCGAGGCCGGGGTCGATTGCGCGCTTGGCGACGCGCCGATCAACCGGCTGGAGGAGCCCGAGCCAGTTCCCGCGCCCGCCGCGCCGCGGCCGCTTGCTGCGCTCAATCCGCTACGTCCCCCGCCGCTGGCGATGCCTTCAGTTCCGCGCAGCGAAATCACCGTCGCGCCGGACGCCGCGATTGCATCGGCGCGCGAGGCCGCGCGCACCGCGCCGACGCTGGAAGCCTTGCGCGCGCTGATGGAGACATTCGACGGCTGCGCGCTGAAACACACCGCGACCCGGCTGGTGTTTGCCGACGGCAATCCGGAGGCACGGGTGATGTTCGTCGGCGAGGCACCGGGCCGCGACGAGGACATCGAGGGCCTGCCGTTCGTCGGCCGCTCGGGAAAACTGCTCGACCGCATGATCGCGGCGATCGGGCTCGATCGCAGCAAGGCCTATATCGCCAACGTCATTCCGTGGCGGCCGCCGGGCAACCGCACGCCGACGCCGCAGGAGACCCAGGTGTGCCTGCCCTTCATCCAGCGCCATATCGAGCTGGTGAATCCGGACGTGCTGGTGACGCTCGGCAATCCCTCGACCCAGGCGCTGCTCGGCACGCGCGAGGGCATCATGCGCACGCGCGGCAAATGGATCGACTACGACACCGGCACCCGCACGATCCGCGCCGTCGCTACGTTCCATCCGGCCTATCTGCTGCGCTCGCCGTCCTACAAAAGGCTGTCCTGGCAGGATTTGCGCGCGATCGCGAAGGTGTTGCAGCCAGCGACGGCGTAGCGGCTTCGCAGCTTCGTAGCTTCGTAGGATGGGTAGAGCGAAGCCAAACCCATCGCTTCTCCCGCCGCGGAGAGAATGGTGGGCTTCGCTTCGCTCTACCCACCTTACAGATCTCACACTACTTCGGCCGCACGATCGCCCAGCCGATCCGCAGCACCGGCTGCCGCCCATTGACCAGCCGGTCGAACGAGCGCGGCACTTCCGGCACCAGGCCGGGAAAGCGCTGCGCGAGTTCGGGCGGCGGCGTGCCGGCGGTGTCCTGCGCGCGCCAGACCACGACGCCGCCGGTCTCGTTGAACTTCGGGATCGACAGCCACGGCGTCCGCTGCGGCGCGGCGTCAAGCAGTAGATGCGGACGGCGGCCGTTCATCGCAACCAGGCTGGCGATTTCAGGGTCGCCGGCCACCGCGCGCAGGCGCTGGTTGGTGCGGCGCTCATAGCTGTCGTCGAAGAAGCGGCCCATCGCGGCTGCCGGCAGCGAGGTCGGCACCTCGGTGGTGCTGGTCCAGGGCAGGAACAGCGCCGCCGCCAGCGCCACGGCCGCCGGCGCGGCGACCGCGAACGCCCAGACCGAGCGCAACAGCCGTTGCCGCCGGAGCGGAATCAGATCACCGGTCGCAACGACGACGGCGAGCCCCGACATCAGCAGCGCGACGCCGGCGCCGCCGAAGGCGCGATCGAGATCGAACAGGCCGGAGACGAAGCTGCCCGCAATCGCCGGCGCGAACGCGAAGAAATAGACGAACTGCTCCGCCAGCGGACTGACCGACGGACGATAGATGATCGGCGCGTCCTCGGCCTCGCGGGCGAACCAGCGCGAATTGAGGATCGCCAGCAGTGCGATTGCGGCGGTCGCCACGATCAGCCCGCCGAGCACGACGCCCCAGTGCAGCGCGCGCGCCTTGACATCGGCGAGCGCGGGCAAGGCCGGCAGCGCCAGCACGTCGGCGCGGATCAGCCAGATCAGATAAGGCAGCGCCAGCACGATGATGACCAGCACCGCATAGAGCGGATCGACCGCCTTGAGCGTGCGCCGCCCGCGCTCGGTTGCAAGGGCGAAGCCGATCACGAGCAGGATCATGCCGAGGGCCGCCGGCGTCGTCAGCAGCAACAGGCCGCAATCGATCGACCAGGCGAACCAGGCGGCACGCCGGTTCTGGCCGATCAGCTGCCAGGAGTGCAGCAGCAGCAGCGCCCAGAGCGGACGCGCCAGGATCAGCGGGCCGAACTCGACGCTCGGCGAGGAGAACACCACGACCGTCATCGACAGCAGCACCGCCAGCACGCCCTGCGGGCCACCGACGATGGCACGCGCCAGCTGGTAGAACGCGATGAAGGTGGCGATCTCGCAGGCCTGCGCCAGGAGATAGACGCCGAACACATGATTGCCGGCGGCACGGAAGGCGATGTCGGCGAGCCAGAACGCCAGCGGCGGCCCCATGTCGGTGCCGACCTGATATTCGCGGCCGAAGGCGAGGATGGCGGCGAGATTGCCGGGCGGGCTGCCGTAGAAGATCAGCGGCAGCAACAGCCAGATCGCGGCCTGCACCAGCACCACCACCCAGACCACGAGGCGCGGCCGGGCGCGAATCAGTTCGACAACCAGGGAGGTAAACCGCATGAAACGCCTGAAATGCCCCAGCCACCCGTCAGCGGCGCCATCTGATCCCGGTGGTTTTGATAACGGGCGGCGGCGGTGGAGGCAACCGGCGTTGGTGGGCCAGCGCTGCAAAGTCAAACTCAGGTGTCATGCCCCGCGAAGGCGGGGCATCCAGTACGCCGCGGCGGTTGGGCTCAAGCACAGCTGCCTCTGGAATACTGGATCGCCCGGTCGAGCCGGGCGATGACAGCGTTGGGTGGGTTGGCGCAGTCGCGCGCTAAGCAGCAGCTGACGCGGCTTCGCTTGTCGCGTCCACTGTGAACAGGTCGGGCTCGGCCGGGACCGGAAAATGCTTCAGCCGCGCGGCGACGACGGGGGCGAAGAAGCTGCGGTGATGGGTGGTGGGCCCGAGCCGGTCCAGCGCCTCGAGGTGCTCGGGCACGCCATAGCCCTTGTGCTGCTCGAACCCGTAGCCGGGGCAGTCCAGCGCCAGCGCACACATCAGGCGGTCGCGCGTCACCTTGGCGATGATCGAGGCCGCCGCGATCGAGGCCACGATGCCGTCGCCGCCGATCACGGCGTCGCACTCGCAGGGCGTGGCGAGCTTGTCGCGACCGTCGACGAAGACGTGTTTTGGCATTTCCGGCAGCGCATGCACCGCGCGCGCCAGCGCCCACAGCGAGGCGCGCAGGATGTTGTCGCGGTCGATTCGCGCCGGCGACGCCACCGCGACTGAGAACGCGGCGGTGGCGCAAATCTCCTCGAACAGTTCCTCGCGCCGCTCGGCGGTCAGCCGCTTCGAATCGTCGAGGCCTTTTGGAACGCGATCGGGGTCCAACACCACGGCGGCGGCGACGACGGGACCTGCCAGCGGACCGCGCCCGGCCTCGTCGCAGCCGGCGACCGGCCAGACACCGCGCTTGATCAGCGTCCGCTCGCGCCGGAAGCTCGGCCGCGTCACGATGCGCTTCTCCGGCTTGGCTGACTTGGCCGGCGCCTTCTTCGACGTGCTCTTGGATTTGTCCCGAATCATGCGGGGATGGTGATCAAGCCAGCCCCGCGGCGCAACCGGGAACCTGGCGCCCTTCCCCGCAATTCAATCCGACCGGCTTTAGTCGGGAATCGACACGCGCCTGTTATCGAGCACCTCAAACCCCGGCGCGCGCACCACTTCCCAGGCATGGCCGTCGGGATCGGCGAAATAGCCGCAGTAGCCGCCATAGCTGGTGGGCTGCGCGGGGTTCAGCAATTTGCCGCCCTTCGACAGCGCGAACGCCATCACACAATCGACCTCGGCATCGTCGTTGCAGTTCCAGGCGATCGCAACGCCGCGGAACGCTGAAGGCCGCGGCTGATCGGGCAGCCCGGCATCGGCGGCGAGCAGATGCCACGGGAACAGCCCGAGCACAGTGCCGCCGGTGTCGAAGAAGGCGACCTCCTCGCCGGTCACGCGCATCTTCCTGGTGAAGCCGAGCGATTCATAGAAGGCGATGCTGGCGCGCATGTCGCTGACGCCAAGCGTGAGGACGGTGAAGCGTGGGGTCGGGGCGGCGGGCGCGTTACTCATGTTTACCTTTCCCGTCATTGCGAGGAGCGAAGCGACGAAGCAATCCATCGCTCCGCATATGCAGAAAGATGGATTGCTTCGCTTCGCTCGCAATGACGCCCTTGGTTACTTCTTCGTAGCCCGGATGGAGCGTAGCGCAATCTGGTAAAGTTTGGCCGCGGACGAAGCGTCCCGGATTGCGCTGCGCTTCATCCGGGCTTCTGTAACGGGCCTTTGTAAGTCAATCCCTTTTTGCGTGATCCACTCGCCGGGCACTTGCTTCTGTACGGGATCGGCGCGAAGGCCGTCGCCTGATGGGGTGCATTGAGGAGCCGGCCGGCCAATCTACGGAAGCGTGGTTGTGAGCCACTTCCCGGATGGCGGCCTGACCGGATCCATCGTCCCGGCGCAGGGACCTCGCTCAGGGAGAGCCTGGTGTCGTGGCCCGCCCAGAACCGATTGCTGCTCCTTGCTTAGGTTGCCGAGGCCTTGGCCATCGGGTTGAACGGTTTGGCGTCGGCGAGCATGCGATGCAGAACGACGGCGAGCTTGCGTGCGAGCGCCACCTTGGCCTTGCGCAGGCCTGCGCGCCGGGCGATCCGCATCGCCCAGCCTTTCAGCGCCGAGCAGTTCCTGACCGGCTTGGTCAGCATGACGTGAGCCGCTTGATAGAGCGCCTCGCGCACGGAGGCATCGCCGATCTTGCTGATGCGGCCGGTATAGTCGGTTTCGCCCGATTGGTACTTCTTCGGGGTGAGGCCAAAATGCGCTCCCGTCGCCTTCGAGGACCGGAAGCGCTTCGGGTCGTCGACCGCCGAGGCGTAGGTAAGCGCCACGATCGGGCCGACGGACGGTGTCGTCATCAGGAGGCGGGCTTGAGGGTGCGACCTGGCGAGCTTTTGGGTGTGCTTATCCAGGCCATTGAACTCGCGCCGCAGCACGGCGTGGGCTTCGAGCAGCGCCTGTGCCACGATCTCAAGTCCGGGATGGCCCGCTACGAGCTCCCGGATGCGTTCGGCGAACGTGCGCTCGGTGGTCGTGCCGACCTTCAGACCGAAGCCGCGGAGCACGCCGCGCAGGCTGTTCTCGATGTCGCGCAGCTTGGACTGCAGCAGCTTGCGTGCCGTCAGAACCGCCCGCGTCTCTTGCGCTTCGATCGACTTGCAGTGCACCGGCCGGAACCAGCCCAGCCGCATCAGTTGCGCGATCCCGCGGGCATCGTTGCGGTCCGACTTCACCGGCATCGCCTTGAAGGCATCGCGGACGTGCCGCGTCTCCAACAGTTCGACTGCCAGGCCCGCATCCCGCATCGCTGCGTAGAGCCATTGCGACAGCGGACCAGCCTCCAGCCCGATCCGTTCCAGCACCAACCCCAGCGACCGCAACCAGGTGATCAAGGCCTCCGGCTCACTCGCAACCCTCGCCTCGCGCAAAATCTTACCTGTCCCATCGACAAGGCAGACGCTCGAGCATTCCAAAGACACGTCGATTCCTGCATAGTGGTACATGGTCGTCCCTTAATGATGCTTGGAGCGGGCTTGCCCGACTCCGTTTATTGACACCATCAGTTTGAGGGACGACCGCCTTCCAACCAACAGGCCGCTCGCGAGCGCGCTTCCAAATCGCGCCGTAGCGAGCGGCCGGCCGGCCCGTTACCCCATCTACGGACCTCATCTAGAACAAGCTCAACTGCTCGCCGCTACGCTTCGGCTTGGCAAAATGATCGGTGGTCAGCTTGGTGCGCCGCTTGTTGAGGCCGAGCTTTTCGCAGGCGATCTCAAAGCGGCGGCCGATCATCCAGGCCATCGGGCCGGTGCCCTTCATCCGCGTGCCCCATTGCGAGTCGTAATCGCGACCGCCGCGCATGTCGCGGATCAACGTGAAGACGTGGCGGTAGCGGTCGGGATAGTTCGCCATCAGCCATTCGCGGAACAGATCGCGGACCTCGAGCGGCAGCCGCAGCAGCACGTAGCTCGCCTCCCTAGCACCGGCATGCACGGCGGCATCGAGGATGCGCTCGATCTCGGAATCGTTCAGCGCCGGGATCACGGGCGCGACCATCACCGTGGTCGGAATGCCGGCGTCAGCGAGCCGCTTGATCGCCTCGAGCCGCTTCGGCGGCGTCGATGCCCGGGGCTCCATGGTGCGGGCGAGTTTCGGGTCGAGCGTCGTCACCGACAGCGCGACCTTGGCGAGATTGCGCTTGGCCATCCGCGCCAGAATATCGATGTCGCGGGTCACCAGCGCCGACTTGGTCACGATGCCGACCGGATGGCCGGCGCGTTCCAGCACCTCGAGAATGCCGCGCATGATTTTCCGCTCGCGCTCGATCGGCTGGTACGGATCGGTGTTGGTGCCGATCGCGATCATCCGCGCCTCGTAGTCGGGCGCCGCGAGCTCCTTCTCGAGCAGCGCGGGCGCGTCCGGCTTGGCGAACAGCTTGGATTCGAAGTCCAGCCCCGGCGAGAGGCCGAGATAGGCGTGGGTCGGCCGCGCGAAGCAATAGACACAACCATGCTCGCAGCCGCGATAGGGATTGATCGAGCGGTCGAAGCCGATGTCGGGCGAGTCGTTGCGGGTGATCACCTTGCGCGAGGTGTCGAGCGCCACGCTGGTCTGGAACGGCGGCAGGTCGTCGAGGCTCTGCCAGCCGTCGTCGAAGGCTGTCCGCGCCTCGGCCTCGTAGCGACCGCTCGCATTGGACTGTGCGCCGCGGCCGCGCCGCCGCTCGCGCTCGATCGCGACCGCAAGCTCGGGAAAAGGGGTGGGTGCACCCGCCGGGTTATCGGAGGGCGCCGTTACCGGCGGGTGCTTGAGGGCATGAGAGGATGCTCGGCTCATGCTCTGAAGCTAACACAACCTGAGAACAAATCAAGAACATCACTTGAGAAAATCCACAAACTGATGGCGCAAAATTCTGCAGGCGAAAAGGCTGCTTTGAATATGACAAGGTGATAACACGGCCGGAGTTTTTCAACCGCTTGGGCCACCGAAGCCTCAAATCATGCTGAGCGTGATCATTCCAACCGACGGCGTCGAGCGCACCGCGGTCGCGACATTGGCGGCGCTGGTGCCCGGCGCAGCCGCCGGCGTCATCCGCGAGGTGCTGCTGGTCGACCGGACCAACAGCGATGTGATGGAGCGGGTTGCCGACATTGCGGGCTGCGGTTTCCTGCGGTTTGAAGGCACGCGCGCCGCGGCACTTGCCGCCGGTGCAAAGCAGGCGCGCTCGCCGTGGCTGATGTTCCTGCATCCGGGCGCGGTGCTCGACGCCGGCTGGATCGAGGAAACCACCCAATTCATCCAGATGGTGGCGGCAAGCGGCAAGGACCGCGCCGGCATCTTCCGCTACGCCCGCGCGCCCTACACCGACCCCGGCCTGCGCGACGGCATCAAATTCGTCGCCCGGATGATCGCCGGCCCTTCGGCCGAACAGGGCCTTCTGATCGCGCGCGACCATTACGAGCGGATCGGCGGCTACCGGCCCGACGCCCGGCGCTCCGAGGCACGGTTGCTGCGCCGGCTCGGCCGCTCCTCCCGCACCATGCTGCGCAGCCGGATCATGGTGGCGTAGGGTTTCCGACCCGCGGTGAGCTTCGAGATGCCCTGAAACCGGCCGTGCAAATCGGCCTTGCCATTTATTTGATTCCATCAAATAATATGTTTGATGAAATCAAATTCCCATGACACGACCCTCGAGAGCCAGGTCGCCGCGATCCGCGGCTTCAGCCGGTTCTACACCCGCAAGCTCGGCATCATCGAGCCGAAGCTGCTGCACTCCCCGTTCACGCTGCAGGAAGCGCGGATCATCTACGAGCTTGCGCATCGCGAGAACTGCACCGCGACCGATCTGGTGCGCGAGCTCGACCTCGATGCCGGCTTCGTCAGCCGCACGCTACAGGCGCTGCAGCGCCGCCAGATCGTGACGCGCAAGCCGTCGAAGGCCGACAAGCGCGTCAATGAGGTGGCGCTGACCGCCAAGGGCCGCACTGCTGCCGCGGATCTCGACCGCCGCTCGCGCAGCGAAGTCGGGGCGCTGTTGAAGCAGATGGACGGCGACCGCCGCGCCGCGGTGGTGCGCGCGATGGGCACGATCGAGCAATCGCTGGAGCCGCCGGCCGAAAAGCCGGCCGGCTTCCTGCTGCGCAGCCATCGCGTCGGCGACATCGGCTGGGTGATCTCGCGACAGGGGCGCGCCTACGCAGAGGAATATGGCTGGGACATCAGCTACGAGGCGTTGGTGGCCGAGATCTGCGCGCAGTTTCTGCGATCGTTCGATCCGACCTGCGAGCATTGCTGGATCGCGGAGGTCGACGGCGAGCCGGTCGGCTCGATCTTCCTGGTCAAGGGCGGCGACGGCCTCGCCAAGCTGCGGCTGCTGCTGGTGGAGGAGAAGGCGCGCGGGCTCGGCGTCGGCCGCGCGCTGGTCGAGCAATGCGCCCGCTCCGCACGCGAGATGGGCTACAAGAAGATGACGCTGTGGACCCAGAGCATCCTGCTCGCCGCGCGCGGCATCTACGCCCGCGCCGGCTTCCGCCGTGTCAAGGAAGAGAAGCACCACAGCTTTGGCGTCGACCTGGTCGGCGAGACCTGGGAGCTGGATTTGTGACCCGTCATTCCGGGGCATCGCGTCAGCGATGAACCCGGAATCTCGAAGATGCGGCGCGAGATTCCGGGTTCGCGCTTCGCGCGCCCCGGAATGACGAGGAGATTCGCTACGCGCTCGCCCCCTTCGCCTTCGGACGGCGCAGATGTTCGTCCAGCCGCGGCATGATCTCGACGAAATTGCAGGGCCGCGTGCGGTAGTCGAGCTGCGCGGCCAGAATGCCGTCCCAGCCGTCACGGCAGGCGCCCGGCGATCCGGGCAGGCAGAAGATGAAGGTCGCGCCTGCCACGCCGGCGGTGGCGCGGCTCTGGATCGTCGAGGCGCCGATCTTGGCGTGGCTCAGCATGTGGAAGGCGATCGAGAAGCCGTCCATCCGCTTCTCGAACAGCGGCTCGACCGCCTCCGGCGTCACGTCGCGGCCGGTGAAGCCGGTGCCGCCGGTGGTGATGACGGCATCGACGCCCGGATCCGCGATCCAGCGCCGGATCACGGCTCTGATTGCCTCGACATCGTCGGTGACGATCTCGCGTGCCGCAAGCTTGTGGCCGGCCGCGGTCAGACGATCGGCCAGCGTGGTGCCCGACTTGTCATCCGCCAGCGTGCGGCTGTCGGAAATCGTCAGCACCGCGATGTTGAGCGGGATGAATGATTTGGATTCGTCGATAGAGGACATGTCGATCACCTTCGTGTCCCGGACGCGGTGCAGCGCGTCAGCGCTGCTCCGCAGAGCCGGGACCCATCTTGCTTTGCGGCAGGCCCCGGAACAGCAGCGCAGCATTTGATGCTGCGCAGCATCCGGGGCACGAGAGCATCAAGGCTACCCCCCACCAAACGTGTTACACGCCTGCACGGTGCCCTGCTGGTAGCCGGTCATGAACCATTGCTTGCGCTGCGCGGCGGAGCCGTGGGTGAAGGAGTCAGGCACCACCCTGCCCGTCGCCTGCCGTTGCAGCGTGTCGTCGCCGATCGCATTCGCGGTGGTCAGCGCGGCGTCGATGTCGCCGGCTTCAAGGAAGCCCGGCCGCTTCTTCTCCTCGCGATTGACCCAGACGCCGGCGAGACAATCGGCCTGCAACTCGACCTTGACCTGCAACGCGTTGGCCTCGGCCTTGCTGCCGGCCTGCTGCTGCAGCCGGTTCACGCGCGGGATAATGCCGAGCAGGTTCTGGATGTGGTGGCCGGCCTCATGCGCGATGATATAGGCCGCGGTGAACTTGCAGGCGTTGCCCGAGCAGCCGCGGAAGCGGGTCTCGACCTCGCGGAAGAAGCCGGTGTCGAGGAAGATGGTCTTGTCCGGCGGGCAGTAGAACGGCCCCATCGCCGACTGCGCCATGCCGCAGCGGCCGCCATTGGTGGCGTTGCGGAACAGCACGATCTTCGGACCGGTGTAGGTCTGACCCGAGGCCTGGAAGATCTCGCTCCAGCGATCGTCGATTTCACCGAGGATGCCGGCGATCATGCTGCCCATCTCGTCGGTCGGCGCGCCGCGCTTGGTCTGCGCGCCGGACGACTGCCGGTCGGTCTGATAGGTCGGCGCCTGGCCGCCGCCGGTGAGAATCTCGGCGCCGCCGATCAGGATGCGCGGATCGATGCCGAAGGCGTAGCCGAGCAGCCCGAGCACGATGACAGTGCCGATGCCGAGCCCGCCGCCGCCCATTGGAATCCCGAAGCCGCCACCTCCGCCGCCTCCTCCGCTGTCGTCGCGACGGTCTTCGATGTCATCGCTGCGGCGGAAATCATCGTAGCGCATGGCGGTTTCCCTTTATCCAGTCGGCGCCCCAATGCGGGACACTCCAACCTAAAATTTCCATTCTGTTAATCAATATCCTGCCCGGCAAAAATTGCCTAGTCCAAGACGCGCATCGTTTGCAGTGCGAACGGCCGCAGGCAGCGGGCAATTTACCGGTCGAATCGTGCCGGTTTGATGATCCGCAAATTTTCGCAGAACGCGCTGATGTTGCAGCACAACGCTGATGGCATTGCGCCACAGCGTTCGAAAGATGCTGCAATCTTTTGCATGAAGATTTCCAATTAAGTCGATTTTTACTTTGCCGGGTCAATGTGGCGCCAGTCGGTTGTTTAGTCCCGCGTCGCCGACAGCGTCGCCTGAGTCAGAGTTCTTGAGTCATGGTAGTGTCGCGTCGCGGGGCGTCTGCAAGGGCGCCCCGCACTAAATTTGAGAATGCCCCGTCGAGTCGAATCGTCATTGGCGATTGCGTCGCCGAATTGTCGAAGCTTCCGTCCGGCTCGGTCGATCTGGTGTTCGCAGATCCTCCCTACAATCTGCAGCTCAAGGGCGATCTCAAGCGCCCCGATGAGTCGCATGTCGATGCCGTCAACGACGACTGGGACAAGTTCTCGTCGTTCGCCGCCTATGACGATTTCACCCGCGCCTGGCTCCTGGCCTGCCGCCGCGTGATGAAGCCGTCGGCCACGCTGTGGGTGATCGGCTCCTATCACAACATCTTCCGCGTCGGCGCCATCATGCAGGACCTCGGCTTCTGGCTGCTGAACGACATCGTGTGGCGCAAGTCGAATCCGATGCCGAACTTCCGCGGCCGCCGCTTCACCAATGCGCACGAGACCATGATCTGGGCCGCGCGCGACGAGAAGGCCAAGGGCTACACCTTCAACTATGAAGCGCTGAAGGCGTCCAACGAGGACGTGCAGGCGCGCTCCGACTGGCTGATCCCGCTGTGCACCGGCGAGGAGCGCCTCAAGGGCGATGACGGCAAGAAGGTTCACCCGACGCAGAAGCCCGAGCAGCTGCTCGCCCGCGTGCTGCTGTCGTCGTCGAAGCCTGGCGATCTCGTGATCGATCCGTTCAACGGCACCGGCACCACCGGCGCCGTCGCCAAGCGGCTCGGCCGCAGCTATATCGGCTTCGAGCGCGACAAGACCTATGCGGCCGCGGCCGAAGCGCGCATCGCCGCGATCGAACCGCTGCCGGAAGCAACGCTGGCGCCGTTCATGACCGCGCGCGAGGCGCCCCGCGTCGCGTTCTCCGAACTGATCGAGCGCGGCATGATCGTGCCCGGTGCCAGGCTCGTCGATGCCAAGAAGCGCCACGGCGCCCTGGTGCGCGCCGACGGCGCCATCATGCTCGGCGACAAGGTCGGCTCGATCCACCGCATCGGCGCGGTGGCGCAGGGCTCCGGCGCCTGCAACGGCTGGACCTTCTGGCACATCGAGACCAAGACTGGGCTGCGGCTGATCGACGAGCTGCGCGCCGAGATCCGCTCCGGGATGGTGGCGGGCTGAGCGCGCGATCCTTCCGCGATTGCGGCGTCGTAGGATGCGTAGAGTGACTTGTCCGCCGTAGCTCGAAGAGCGAAGGCGGAAGCGAAACCCATCACCTCGGATCCGCGGCACGAATGATGGGTATCGCGTCGCTCCACCCATCCTACGGTTCCTATCTCCTTCGTCATTCCGGGGCTCGCGAAGCGAGAGCCCGGAATCCATCGGGCCGCATCAGCGGCGGCCTGATGGATTCCGGGCTCGCCGCGTTGCGGCGCCCCGGAATGACGAGTGGAGAAAGATGACGTCGTCTTGAACGCGGCCACCTTGTGACGCCGCAGTGGCGGGCCTACATTTGTGTCAGTCACTTGCCGTTTCGATTGGTCGTCCGATGCGAAGACAATCCGAGACATTGCTGCTGGTGCCGCTGCTGCCGGTCTTCCTGCTCGGGATGTTTCCGATGCTGCTGATCGGCCTGCTCGGATTTTTCGGCCTGATCATTTTCGGCATCCTGCTGGTCTCGGTCGGACTGACGCTCGGGCTCGAGGCGCATGGCGAGTTCAACCAGGAGATCATCGTCCACGGCCATGCTCGCGGCTCCGAGCGCGCGACCCAGCTCTCTCACCTGCACGCCGCGATGCGCTCCGCCGTCGTGCTGGAGATCGCGGGCGCAGCCCTGGTCGCAGCGGGCATCGTCGGCTTCTGCTGGTTCGGCTGACCGGCGCGCCGCGCGCAGCTACCTCACAAACTCGTCGGTTGCGAAGCGCGGTGAAATTTGCGCATGAGGGGCCGTCCGCGGCCCTCGCAGGCTGCGTGCCGGTCACACCCCAAAGGAGACCCCTTTCATGCTCAAATTCTATTTCAACGGCTCGCCAAACCCGACCAAGGTCGCGCTCTTTCTCGAGGAGTCCGGACTGCCGTTCGAGCCGATCGCGGTCGACACCCGCAAGGGCGACCAGTTCACGCCGGACTATCTGAAGATCAACCCGAACGCCAAGGTGCCGGCGATCGACGACAACGGCACGACGGTGTTCGATTCCAATGCCATCCTGCTCTACCTCGCCGAGAAGACCGGCAAATTCCTGCCGACCAACCGCGCCGAATTGCTGTCCTGGCTGATGTTCATCGCAACCGGTGTCGGGCCGTATTCGGGACAGGCCGTGCACTTCAAGCATTTTGCGCCGAAGGACCAGAACCACGACTACGCCCATAACCGCTACCAGTACGAGACCGATCGCCACTACAAGATCCTCGACGCGCATCTCGCAGGCCGCCGCTACATGGCCGGCGACAGCTACTCGATCGTCGACATGGCGCTGTGGGGCTGGGCGCGGATGGTGCCGTTCAAGCTCGGCGACGACGCCTATGCGCGGTACCCGCATGTGAAGCGCCTGGTCGACGAGATCTCGGCGCGTCCCGCCGCCGCCCGGGCGATCGCGCTGAAGGACAAATTCACCTTCAAGGCCGAGATGGACGACGAGGCCCGCCGCAACATGTTCAAGCACATGACGACCAAGGTGGCGTGAGCCGGCCGCCCATCGACAATCAACGGCGCCCTCGCGGGCGCCGTTCTCGTTTATGCCGCCCGCGGCTGTAGCTTCGGTTCTGATTGAATCAGAACCGAAGCTCCAGCTTTTTGTTTTGACGCGTTTTCTTCACGCGAACCGGCGTCCACTTCGCTCGAAAACGCTCTATGTCGGAAACGCGCCGAGCGCCTTCTCGGTCAGAACCGAGTCGCAATACTCCCGGATCTCCTTGATGCGGCCGTCGTCGAAGCGGAACACCAGGCAATAGTCATTGTCGTAGCGCTGCCCTTGCTTGGTGAGGTTGTTGCCCTTGGCCTCGACCACGACGATGTCGCCGTCGGCGATGATGCGATGCGCGACGGTGCGGCCGCGCTCGACCAGTTTCGAGCGGACATGGCCGTGCAGGTCATTCATGATCGATGGCTTGCCGGTGAAGGTGCGCGACCAGGAATATTGCCCGGTCACGGTCCAGATCGCGTCGTCGGCGAGCGTCGCCATGAACAGCGAATTCTCGCGCACCGCCGGATCTGGACTGCCCGCGATCACGAACATCTCCTGCACCAGTTTCTTGTTGTCGGCTGCGCTATGGCGCGTCTCCTTGCGATGGGTTGCTCTGATTTGACGCGTTTTCTTCACGCGAACCGGTACCCACTTCGCTCGAAAACGCTTGCTTCCCATCCTGCGGCACCGGCGCGCATTCTTCCAATCGATAGCTGCTATGATGTATATTCACCTGATGAATTTGAATTCGCTGGACCTCAATCTCCTGGTCGCGCTCGACGCGCTGCTGCGCGAAGCCAATGTCAGCCGTGCAGCGATGCGGCTCAATTTGTCGCAGCCGGCGACCAGCCACGCGCTGCAGCGGCTGCGCGACCTGATCGGCGATCCGCTCCTGGTGCGCAACGGCGCGCGGATGGAGCTCACGCCGCGGGCGCAGGCGCTGCGTTCGCCGCTGGCACAGGCGCTCGACCAGGTGCGCACGCTGTTCGTCTCCGACGATTTCGACGCGGCGCGCAGCGAACGGCATTTCCGCCTGATGATGCCCGACCTCGCGGTCGAGCTCTTGATGCCGCCGCTGATGGAGAAGGTGACCCGGCTGGCGCCGAACGTCACGATCGATGTGGTGCCGTGGCGGGGACCTGCGATCTTCACGCCGGAGTTCGCCCGCACCATCGATCTCGTGATCTCGATCGGCGACGCCTTCAAAGGCTTTCACCGCCAGCGGCTCTACACCGACAGCGATGCGCTCGCGGTGCGGCGCGGCCATCCCGCCGGCACCAAATTGAATAAGCGCGAGACGTTTCTCGCCGCGCGGCATGTCGCCGTGATCATCCGCGGCCAGAATGAGGATCTGATCGACACCTGGCTGCGCGCCAAGGGCATCGAGCGGCGGATCGCACTGGTGGTGCCGGGCTATATCGAGGCGCTGCACGTCACCGCGCGCACCGACCTCGTCGCCTTCGTGCCGCGCCGGCTGATCGCCGCGCTGTCGAAACAATTGTCGCTGGTGACGGTGACGCCGCCGCTCGATCCCGGGATCGACGAGCAGCACATGTTCTATCCGACGCGGGCCCAAATGGACCCGGGCTCGCTGTGGCTGCGGAGGCTGATGCTGGAGACGGGACGGGAGTTGGAGAAAGGGAGGGCGGGGTAAGCGCCCGCTGATTCCCCGCGTCGTCCCGGCGGAAGCCGGGACGACACCGAATTTTTGGCCCTATGCCTTCTGCTCGGCGAGCACCTTCTGCACCGCCGGGCGGCTCTCCATTGCGGCGCGATGCGCCTTCACCTTGGGCAGGGTCGCGATGTCGACGCCGTCGCCATCGAGCCAGAGGGTCAGCGTGTAGAGATAGGCGTCGCCGACACTGTAGTTCTCGCCCATCACCCACGGGCCCTTCAGCATGTCGCGCTCGATCAAATTGAAGCAGGCGCCCATGGTCTTCGGGATCATCGCCTTCATGTCGGCGAACGAAGTCTCCTGCGTCGCCCAGCGCGCACCGCGCATCTTGTGGGCGTGGCAGATATGCACCGTCGAGCAGAGATAGGAATTGAAGGACTGGAGCTTCGCGAACTCGAAGGCGTCGTCGAGCGGCGCGAGCTTCGCCTGCGGATAAGTCTGCGCGATGTAGGCGAGCATCGCCGGCGTCTCGGTCAACACGCCGCGCTCTGTGACGAGCGTCGGCACCCGGCCCTTCGGATTGATCTTGAGATACTCCGGGCTGTTCTGCTGGTTGATCTTGAAGTCGAGCTTCTCGGTCGTGTAGGGCGCGCCGGCCTCGGCCAGGGCGATGTGGGAGGCGAGCGCGCAGGTGCCGGGCGCGAAATAGAGCTTGAGCATGTCGATGTCCTCTCCGGGCCTTGTCGGTTCGCTCTGAACCCGGCCCTTTTTATCAGATGCGGCGGACGTTAGCGGCACCTCCCCCTGCCGTCCACCCCGCGGTACCGCGGAGCTTGCCCGCAGCGGGGCCGCCGTGCGATGACCATGCCGATCGAGAGGGGATTTTCATGACTGTCCTCATTGCAGGTGGCGGAATTGGCGGGCTGACCTTGGCGCTCAGCCTGCACCAGATCGGCGTTCCCTGTCGCGTGTTCGAGAGCGTGCCCGAACTGCGGCCGCTCGGCGTCGGCATCAACGTGCTGCCGCATGCGGTGCGCGAATTGATCGAGCTCGGCCTGCACGACGTGCTCGACGCATCGGCGGTGCGGACCCGCGAGCTCGCCTATTTCTCCAAGCACGGCAAGCCGATCTGGAGCGAGCCGCGCGGGCTCGAGGCCGGCTACAAATGGCCGCAATTCTCGATCCATCGCGGCCGGCTGCAACAGTTGCTGCTCGACGCCGCGACCGAACGGCTGGGACGTGAAAACATCCTGACCAGCCATCACCTCACCGGCTGGACCGAGACCGCGGATGGCGTGCGCGCCGATTTCATCGACCGCGCCACCGGCAAGCCCGCCGGCAGCTTCGACGGCGCGGTGCTGATCGCCGCCGACGGCATCCATTCGGCGGTGCGCGAAAAGCTCTATCCGCAGGAAGGACCGCCGATCTGGAACGGCCGCATCCTGTGGCGCGGCATCACCCGCGGCGACGCTTTCCTGACCGGCCGCACCATGATCATGGCCGGCCACGAGATCCTGAAATTCGTCTGCTACCCGATCTCGAAGCAGGCCGGCGCCGACGGCAAGTTCGACATCAACTGGGTCGCCGAGCGGCACATGCCGCCGACCTATCAGTGGCGCCGCGAGGATTATAACCGCACCGCCAAGCTCGATGAGTTCCTGCCGTGGTTCGAGAGCTGGAATTTCGACTGGCTCGACGCGCCGGGCCTGATCCGCAACTGCCCGCACGCCTATGAATATCCGCTGGTCGACCGCGATCCGATCGCGCAATGGACCTTCGGCCGCGTCACGCTGATGGGCGACGCCGCGCATCCGATGTACCCGATCGGCTCCAATGGCGCGTCGCAGGCGATTTTGGATGCGCGCGTGCTGACGCGCGAGATTTTGGCGCATGGCGCGACGCAGGCTGCGCTCAGTGCCTATGAGGCCGAGCGGCGGCCGGCGACAACGGATCTCGTAATGCTGAACCGCCGCAACGGGCCGGAGCAGGTGATGCAGCTGGTCGAGGAGCGCGCGCCCGATGGCTTCAAGGTCGTCACCGACGTGCTGTCGCAGCAGGAGCTGGAAGACATCGCCGCCAACTACAAGCGCGTCGCCGGCTTCCAGGTCGAAGGGCTGAACGCCAAGCCGCCGATCGTGCAGCGGACGGGCTGAACGCGAGGCCTATCCCCGTCATGCCCGCGCAACGGCTTTGCCGTTGTCGCTGGAGAGCGCGGAACGCCAGTGGCCGTCGACCCTTCGAGGCTCGCTCTGCTCGCACCTCAGGGTGACGGCTCCAACAGTGGTGCGCGCGGCGCTACCGCAGCGCCCGCGCCGCCTCCACCAGGCGGATGCTGCTCGTCGCCGTAGCGAGCAGCGTGCCGTCGGCGGCAGTCAGCCGGCCCTCGACGAAGGCGATGGTTTTGCCGAGCTGCGTCACGGTGGCCTCGCCGGTGATCGGCCCGGGCTTTGCGGGCGCCAGGAAATTCACATTCATCGTGATGGTGGTGGTGAACAGCCTGCCCTCGGTCATCACGAACACCGCAGGTCCCATCGTGTCGTCGAGCATCGCCGAGAGCATACCGCCCTGGATGAAGCCGGCCGGATTGCAGAACTCCTGCTTGCCGTCGAACACGATCCTGATCCAGCCCTCCTGCGGGCGTGCATCAACCACGCGCCATCCCAGCAGCTTTGCGACTGGCGGCATCGGGATGCGGTCGAGCGCGGTTGCGATCATGGCGGCCTCCGGTTTGACGGAGGTGATAACGAAGCGCTGCTGCCAGCGTGGTGTCAGCAGGCCGTCACCTTCTAGAGATCCAGCCCGTGCGCGATGACCTTGCGCATCACATTGGGGAACGCCTCGCCATCCAGGGTCGCGACCGGCACCCAGCGCATGCCCTCCGGCGCGCGGGCGCGCGGCGGAACGCTGGCGGTGTAGACCACGAGCTCGAGCGGAAAGTGCGTGAACACGTGGTTGACGATTCCGGCCTTGCGGTGCCAGCGCGTGACGCCCTTGAGTTCCGGCGCCTGCGCGAGCGCGGCCGCATCCTCCTGCCCGGCAAGCCATTGCGATCCCGGCACTTCGGTCATGCCGCCGAGCAGGCCCTTTTCGGGGCGCGAGCGCACCAGGAGTTCGCCGCCGCGCGTCACCACGAAGGCGGCGCCGCGGCGCAAGGTGCCACTCTTCTTCGGCGCCTTGCGCGGGAAGGTTTCCTGGTCGCCGCGGACGCGGGCCGCGCAATCGTCGTTCAGGGGACACAGCGCACAGGCCGGCTTCTTCGGCGTGCAGATCGTGGCACCGAGGTCCATCAGGGCCTGCGCGCTGTCACCCGCGCGGGACGGGCCAAGCAGCGTCGCGGCCATTTGCTGGATCAGCGGCTTGGCCTGCGGCAGCGCCGCCTCGATGGCGTAGAGCCGCGTGACCACGCGCTCGATGTTGCCGTCCACCGGCATGGTGCGGCGGTCGAACGCGATCGCGGCGATCGCCGCGGCGGTGTAGGGCCCGACGCCGGGCAGCGCGCGCAGGCCGTCCTCGGTGTCCGGAAACACCCCACCATGGTCATTGAGCACCGCGACCGCGCAGGCATGCAGGTTGCGCGCGCGCGAATAATAGCCGAGCCCGGCCCACATCCTCAGGACGTCGTCGAGCGAGGCGCGGCCGAGCGCCGTCACATCAGGCCAGCGCGACAGGAACTTTTCGAAATAAGGTCCGACCGCCCGCACCGTGGTCTGCTGCAGCATGATCTCCGACAGCCACACACGGTATGGATCAGCCTGCTCCCCTGCCGCCGTGCGCCACGGCAGCTTGCGGCAATGCCGGTCATACCAGGCCAGCAGCCGTGCCGGGCGGTCGGCGCTGTCGGGAGACGCAATCTTCTGCTTGGCTGCTCGCGATACGGACACGTGTTCCCCTGCAAGGATCGGGTCGTAATTGCATCCTATGACGCATCGCGTTATAGGATGCTATGATTTAGGGCTTTGCCGATCCTGAGACAGCATTGATCTGGTCCGGGCGGCGCAGCAAGAGATTGCCGTCCGATATCCAGAACGTTGCACTCAGAAAACTTCGTCTGCTGAATCAGGCCAGGATACTGAACGACCTGCGCGTTCCCCGGGCAATCGCCTGGAGGCGCTCAAGGCTGATCGGTTGGGCCAGCACTCGATCCGTATCAATGATCAGTGGCGGATATGTTTCGTTTGGGATGAGGGAGGACCGGCACATGTCGAAATCGTCGACTACCACGACTAAAGGCGGACTGCTCCGCAACCCCCACCCCGGCGAAGTCCTGCTTGAGGAGTTCCTGACGCCGATGGGCCTCAGTCAGAACGGCCTGGCGCGGGCCGTTCATGTGGCTCCCCGTCGCATCAACGAGATCGTGCTCGGCAAGCGCGACATCACGGCTGATACCGATCTGCGGCTCGCGCGCTATTTTGGCGTTTCGGAGGGGTTCTTTCTCGGATTGCAGATGGATTATGACCTGATGCAACGGCGCCGAGAGATTGACCGCGATCTCAAGACCATCCGGCCGCGCGCGGCGGCCTGATAGCGGCCGGGCACCCGTGCTATAACCCCTCCCATGGCAAAACCCGGTCCGATCAGTGCAAAACCCCTGTCGATCCTGCTCAGCGACGTCTTCACCGAAGCCTATGCCAAGCAGGGCTTTGCCGCGCGCGAATTGGTGACGCGCTGGACCGAAATCGCGGGCGAGCGGATCGCGGCCTATTGCGAGCCGCTGAAGATGCAGTGGCCGCGGCCGGTGGAGGGGCAGCCGCAGGAGCCGGCGACGCTGGTGCTGCGGGTCGAAGGACCGATGGCGCTGGAGATCCAGCATTCCTCCGATGTCATCCTGGAACGGGTGAACCGCTTCTTCGGCTGGCATGCGGTCGGCCGCCTGACCATCCGGCAGGCGCCCCTCTCGCGTCGCAGCCGCCCGGCGCGGCCGCGCCCGCCCGACCCCAAAACCGTGGCCCGAGAGGCGGCAAACCTCGCCGCCGTCGAGGACGATGATCTGCGCGCGGCGCTGGCCCGGCTGGGTGCCACGATCAAGCGAAATTGACGCTTTTCGCGGGGTCGGCCGCGAGACCCCGGCATTGCCACAATGGTCGTTTCAAGCTAGCGAAGGCTTCTTTTCGGGACCCCTTCATGCTGGCGTGAATGCGCCAATCCGGGAGCTGACCTTGATCATCACGCGCCGCGCTTTCACCACCGCTCTCTCGCTGACCGGGCTCGCCGCCCTCGCCGGCCTGTCGCCGCTGCGCCTGATCACGGAGGCGTTCGCGCAGTCCGCTGCCGAGGTCGCCAAGCCGCAGTCGCTGCCGGACATGGGGCTGGGCCCGCAGGACGCCAAGGTCACGATCGTCGAATACGCCTCGATGACCTGCCCGCATTGCGCCAATTTCAACGAGACCGTGTTCCCGAAGATCAAGTCGACCTACATCGACTCCGGCAAGGTCCGCTACGTGTTCCGCGAATTCCCGCTCGACATCAAGGCCGCCGCCGGCTCGATGCTGGCGCGCTGCATCGCCAAGGATGACGCGCCGAAGTTCTTCGCCGTGATCGACCTGCTGTTCCGCCAACAGAACGACTGGGTGGTCAAGAACACCACCGAGACGCTGACGCGGATCGGCAAGCAGGCCGGCCTCAGCCAGCAGCAGGTCGAGGACTGCCTGAAGGATCAGAAGCTGCTCGACAAGATCGCCGCCGACCAGAAATACGCCAACGAAGTGCTGAAGGTGAACTCGACGCCGACCTTCTTCGTCAATGGCGAGATGGTGAAGGGCGAGACCTCGTTCGAGGAGTTCAGCAAGCGCATCGATCCGCTGCTGAAGAGCTGATCGCGAGTCGACAAACCTGACGTCGTTCGTGCCCGCATCACGCGCCGGGCACGATAATTGTGGATGATTTGCGATCACGGCGCGCAGCCGTCGCAATATTTGCTTGTTGAAAACCTGATTCGCGTGATGCGAATCTTCCAGGACATGCAGAGGTCATAAAACCCTGCAAATCCCTTGGGAAAAGCTAGGTCAAGCGGTTGCCCTGACGCGCGGGCATCGCCATTGTCGCCACTCATGAGAGCTGCACGCAGCTATTCGCCCCAAACACGACATTGCCTTCCATGGTACTGTCATGGCAGGGAGATTCGCGCCCGGCCAAACGAGATTTGTGTACATGAAGCTCACGCGCCTCCGCCTGCACGGTTTCAAGTCGTTCGTTGAACCCACCGATTTCATGATCGAGCCGGGCCTGACCGGCGTCGTCGGACCGAACGGCTGCGGCAAATCCAATCTCGTCGAAGCGCTGCGCTGGGCGATGGGCGAGACCTCGCACAAGTCGCTGCGCGCGGCCGACATGGATGCGGTGATCTTCGCCGGTTCCGGCAACCGTCCGGCGCGCAATCACGCCGAAGTCGTGATGACGATCGACAATTCCGATCGCTCGGCGCCGGCCGCGGTGAACGACAGCCAGCTGCTCGAAATCTCCCGCCGCATCGAGCGCGAGGCCGGCTCGGTCTACCGCATCAACGGCCGCGACGTGCGTGCCCGCGACGTGCAGATCCTGTTCGCCGACGCCGCCACCGGCGCGCGTTCGCCGGCGCTGGTCCACCAGGGCAAGATCGGCGAGATCATCCAGGCCAAGCCCGAGCAGCGCCGCCGCGTGCTGGAAGACGCCGCCGGCGTCGCCGGCCTGCATGCCCGCCGTCACGAGGCGGAACTGCGGCTCAAGGCGGCCGAAACCAACCTCACCCGCGTCGAGGACGTGATCGGCCAGCTCAGCGGCCAGATGGAAGGCCTGAAGAAGCAGGCGCGCCAGGCGATCCGCTACCGCGAGGTCGCGGCCAAGGTGCGCAAGTCCGAGGCCATGCTGTTCCATCTGCGCTGGATCGAGGCCAATGCCGACGTCAACGACGCCGCGCATAACCATGATCTGTCCGTGCGCGAGATGGCCGAGCGCACCCGCGAGCAGGCCGAATCCGCCCGCATCCAGGCGATCCGCGCCGCCGAATTGCCGGCGCTGCGCGATGCCGAGGCTCGCGCCGCCGCCGGCCTGCAGCGCCTGACCAATGCGCGCGAGATGCTCGACCGCGAGGAGCAGCGCGCCAAGGAGCGCGTCGGCGAGCTCGATCGGCGTCTCACCCAGTTCGCCCAGGACATCGCGCGCGAGCAGCAGCAGACCTCGGATGCCGACGTCGCATTGCAGCGGCTCGACACCGAAGACGCCGAGCTGAAGGAAGAGATCAAGTCGCGGGTCGAGAAGCGCTCTGGCGTCGACGAGCGCGTCTCCGAGGCCGAGGAGATCCTGGCTGCGACCGAGCGCCAGTTCTCCGAGCTGACCACGCAGCTCGCCGACCTCACCGCCAAGCGCAACCAGCTCGAGGCCGGCGTCCGCACGCATCGCGACCGCTTGGCGCGGCTCGATCACGAAATCGCCAACGTCCAGGCCGAGGAAACCAAGCTCGCGCAGGAGACCGGCAATCTCGGCGACATCGACGCGCTCGCCGCCGCCATGGAGATGGCGCAGCAGGCGCTCGCCGAATCCGAGGCCGCGGTGCAATCCAGCGAGGCGCATCACGCTGCCGCGCGGCAAACGCTGGAAGCCTCCCGCAATCCGCTTGCCGAAGCCGAGAAGCGCGTGCAGCGGCTTGAGACCGAAGCCCGTACCATCTCCAAGCTCGTCACCAGCGAGACCAAGAATCTGTGGCCGCCGATCATCGACGGCATCACCGTCGCCAAGGGCTATGAGAAGGCGATCGGCGCCGTGCTTGGCGACGACCTCGACGCGCCCGTGGATTCGTCCGCGCCGATGCGCTGGACCAATGTCGGTGAAGCCGCCGGCGACCCTGCCCTGCCCGACGGCGTCGAGCGGCTGGCCGATCACGTGCAGGCGCCGCCGGAACTGGCGCGCCGTCTCGCCCAGATCGGCGTGGTGGCGAAGGACCGCGGCGCCGCACTGGTGTCGCAGCTCAAGACCGGCCAGCGGCTGGTGTCGCTCGAAGGCGACGTCTGGCGCTGGGACGGCTTCGTCGCCGACGCGCATGCCCCGACCGGCGCGGCGCGCCGTCTCGCCGAACGCGCCCGCTTGGTCGATATCGAGCACGAGCTGGAACAGGCCCGCATCGATGCCGCCGCCAAGCGCCAGGCGCTGGAGACCGCCGAAGAAGAACTGCGCTCGGCATCCGCCGCCGAAGGCGCCTCGCGCGAGGCCGTGCGTGCCGCCCGCCGCGAGACCGATGCCGCGCGCGAGCGTCACGCCGCGACCGAGCGCGAGATCAACCGCCATGCCGCGCGCAAATCGGCACTGACCGAGGCGCACAGCCGCGTCGCCGCCGACCGCGCCGAGGCCGAAGCCTCGCATGAGAGCGCCGCTGCGGCGCTCGCCGAACTGCCGCCGGGCGTCGAGACCGAGGCCCAGCTCGCCGCCGTTCGTTCCGAGATCGACAATCATCGCCGTGCCGCTGCGCAAGTTCGCGCCGAGGCGCAGGCGCTCGCCCGCGAGGCCGAGCTCGCCGACCGCCGCGTGCAGGCGATCCTTGCCGAGCGCAACGAATGGCAGAACCGCAAGACCAGCGCCTCCTCGCAGGTCGAGACCATCGAGGCGCGCATCGCCGAGGTGTCGATCGAGCGCGAGGAACTCGCCAACGCGCCGGAAGTGTTCGCCGAGAAGCGCAGCGCGCTGATCACGGAGATCGAGCACGGCGAGGGTGATCGCCAGATCGCCGCCGATGCGCTGGCGACCGCGGAGGCCGCGATGGCGGAAACCGATCGCCTCGCCAAGGCCTCGCTCGAAGCGCTGTCGTCATCCCGTGAAGCCACCGCGCGCGCCGAAGAGCGCATGGAAGGCACCCGCCGCCGCCTCGCCGACATCGAGCGCGAGATCCATGACATGCTCGAGGTCGAGCCGAGCGCGGTCGTCGGCATGGCCGAGATCGAGCCCGGCGCGGAGCTGCCGCCGGTCGCGCAGGTCGAGGAGGAGCTCGAAAAGCTGCGCCGCGACCGCGAGCGGCTCGGCGCCGTCAATTTGCGCGCCGAGGAAGAATTAAAGGAAGTCGAGACGCAGCACACCGCGCTGACCACCGAGCGCGACGACCTGGTCGAGGCGATCAAGCGGCTGCGGCAGGGCATCCAGAGCCTCAACCGCGAAGCGCGCGAGCGCCTGCTGACCTCGTTCGAGACCGTGAACGCTCACTTCAAGCGGCTGTTCACCGAGCTGTTCGGCGGCGGCGAGGCGGCGCTGCATCTGATCGAGAGCGACGATCCGCTCGAAGCCGGTCTCGAGATCATCGCCAAGCCGCCCGGCAAGAAGCCGCAGACGCTGTCGCTGCTGTCGGGCGGCGAGCAGGCGCTGACGGCGCTCGCGCTGATCTTCGCGGTATTCCTCACCAACCCGTCGCCGATCTGCGTGCTGGACGAAGTCGACGCGCCGCTCGACGACCACAACGTCGAACGGTTCTGCACCCTGCTGAACGAGATGACCGCTTCGACCGAGACGCGCTTCATCATCATCACGCACAACCCGATCACGATGGCGCGGATGAACCGGCTGTTCGGCGTCACCATGGCCGAGCGCGGCGTCTCGCAGCTGGTCTCGGTCGACCTGCAGGGCGCGGTTGATATCCTCGACCAGAACGTGGCGTAGGGTATCTTGGCGTCATCTTGAGGAGCCGCGCGTTCGCGCGGCGTCTCGAAGGATAGGCCACAATATGCGATCGTCATCCTTCGAGGCTCGCAAACGCTCGCACCTCAGGATGACGGCAGACGATGACCTCGCCCGACCTCCCCGCCGAGCTCAGAACGGCACTCAACGCCAAACTCGAAGGCCTGTCGCGCAACGAGGCGGCCGGCCGCGCCGCCGCGATTTCCGAGACCTATCGCGCCGGCGGCGGCTCGGGCGGCACAATCAAGTCCGAGAGCGATGCGCTGGCCTACGCGCTGGCGCGGATGCCGGCGACCTATGCGGCCGTTGTCGCGAGCCTCAACGCGCTGACCGAGATCCGACCGGACTTCGCGCCCACAAGCCTGCTCGATGTCGGCGCCGGGCCGGGTACGGCTAGCTGGGCCGCGGCTGAGACATTCCCGTCGCTCCAGGATTTCGCCCTGCTGGATGCCAATGAGGCCCTACGTACACTGGCACTGGACCTCACCCGCAAGAGCAGCCGGCTGCGCGGCGTCAGATACGAGCTCGGACAGGCGCGCACCTACGTCACGCATGCCGATACAGCCGACCTCGTGATCGCAAGCTACGTGATCAACGAGATCGGCGATGCCGAGCGCGCCGCGCTCACCGATGCGATGTGGGACAAGACCAGGGATACGCTGCTGGTCGTCGAACCCGGCACACCTGCGGGCTACGCGCGGATCATCGCGCTCCGCGCACGCTTGATCGCCGCCGGTGCCCATGTCGCAGCCCCCTGCCCGCATGACGGCGGCTGCCCGCTGGTGGCGCCGGACTGGTGCCACTTCTCGCAGCGCCTGCAGCGCTCGCGTGCGCACAAGCAGGTCAAAGGCGCCGAACTGCCGTTCGAGGACGAGCGTTTCGCCTATGTCGCGCTGAGCCGCGCGAAGGTCGCGGCGCGCCCGTCCCGCGTGCTGGCGCAGCCTGACGTCGGCAAGGTCGAGATTGCGGCCAAGCTCTGCACGCCCGATGGGGTCGTTGTCACGAAGGTGCCCCGCCGCGCCAAGGCCGATTACGCCAGCGCCCGGCGATGGCGCTGGGGTGATGCAATCTAGATCCTTGCGTCGTCCCGGCGAAGGCCGGGACCCATAACCACCGATCCCGGTTGTGAAGCGAAGCCGACGCCCCACGTGCCGCTTCCGCGGGCCGCGGCGTATGGGTCCCGGCCTTCGCCGGGACGACGGCATCGACGATGTTGAACCAATTCGCGTCCGCCACCGACCAACGCTTGCCCACCTTTCCGCGGCGGGCTGCCCTGCGCCCCGATCTTGGGCTACGCTGCCGCCGTTTCGTCCCATCAGGAGCCGCCTCGTCATGTCGACCAGCTGGATCGTTATCGGCGTCATCGTTCTTCTCGTGCTGTTTGCGTTCGGCGCCTACAACCGCCTCGTTGCGCTCAGCCAGCGGGTCGGCCAGGCCTTTGCCGACATCGACGTGCAGCTCAAGCAGCGCCACGACCTGATCCCGAACCTGGTCGAGACCGTGAAGGGCTACGCCTCCCATGAGCGCGGCACGCTCGATGACGTCATCAAGGCGCGCAATTCGGCGATGTCGGCGCAGGGACCGTCCCAGGTGTCGGCGGCCGAGAACCAGCTTTCCGGCGCGCTCGGCCCGCTGATCGCGCTGTCGGAGGCCTATCCGGACCTCAAGGCCAACGCCAATTTCCAGCAGCTCGCCTCCGAGCTTTCCGATCTCGAGAACAAGATCGCCGCCAGCCGCCGCTTCTTCAACAACGCGGTCCAGGAATACAACGCCGGCATCCAGCAGATGCCGGCCGCCTTGTTCGCCGGCATGTTCGGCTTCACCCGCAAGGATTTCTTCGACCTCGGCGCGAGCCGCACGGAGGTCGAGGCGGCACCGAGCGTGAAGTTCTGACAGCTCCCGCCGTGGTCGCGCTCCGCTTTCCCTGTCATTCCGGGGCGATGCGAAGCATCGAACCCGGAATCTCGTTACGGACACTCATCTCGAGATTCCGGGTTCGCGCGTGTCGCGCGCCCCGGAATGACAGTGGTTAGCGGAAGCGCATCATGGCCGCCTACGGTCTCTACACGCATATCGCATCGAACAAGTTTCGTTCGATGCTGTTGCTTGGCGGGCTCTTCCTGCTGATCTACGTGCTGGTCTATGCCGGCGCGCTGGTTGCGGAAGTGATGATCGATAGCGGCCGCTCGGTCGACTATTACCTGACCCACGCCTCGCGCGATCTCGTCTCCGCCTTCCCATGGGCGACGATCGCTGCAGTGGCCTGGATCGTGATCGCCTATTTCTTCCACCAGAGGATGATCGACGCCGTCACCGGCGGCGAAAGCGTGACACGGCAGCAACAGCCGCGGCTCTATAATCTCCTGGAAAATCTCTGCATCTCGCGCGGCATCCCGATGCCGAAGCTGAAGGTGATGGACAGCCCGGCGCTGAATGCGTTTGCGACCGGATTGAACCCGCGCCAATACGCCATCACCGTCACCACGGGTCTGCTGAACGCGCTTGATGACCAGGAGATCGAGGCAGTGCTCGGCCACGAGCTCACCCATATCAAGAACGGCGACGTGCAGCTGATGGTGGTCGCCGTGATCATCGCCGGCGCGGTCGGCTTCTTCGGCGAGCTGTTCTTCCGCCTGTTCACGAACCTGTCGTGGAACTCGAGCGGCGGCGGAGGCGGCTGGTCGTCCTCGTCATCCTCTCGATCTTCGTCCTCTGACCGTGACAGCAAGGGCTCGGGCGGCGGCGCGATCGTCGTGATCATCATCGCGGTCGCGCTGATCGTGCTGGCCTGGCTGCTGTCGCAGGTGGTCAAGCTCGCGCTGTCGCGCTCGCGCGAATTCTTGGCCGATGCCGGCTCGGTCGAGCTGACCAAGAATCCCGATGCGATGATCACCGCGCTGCGCAAGATCGAGAACCGCGGCGAGCTGCCCGACGCCACCTCGGCGGTGATGGAACTCTGCGTCGACAATCCGCGCGAGGGTTTTGCCGACCTGTTCGCCACCCACCCGTCGGTGAAGTCCCGGGTCGATGCGCTGGTGAAATATGCCGGCGGCCACGACCCCGGGCCGCCGGCGCTGCCGGACGAGACATCGGAACAGACGGAGACGCAGGATGAGCCGTCCGCGGCTGGCGACCCGCCGCCGGTCACCCACGGCCCGTGGGGCGATACGCCGCCGGCACCGGCGAACAACCCGCCGGCCCTGCCGGGCGCCAGCCCCGCGCAGGGACCATTGGGCCCGCTCCAGGGACCTCTTCAGGGACCTTGGGGCCGGCACCGCTGATCCCGCCAGCTCTTTGATTTGGGCATGATCTCTTCGGAAAACCGCTTCGCACTTTTCCGGATCATGCCCCTAGTACCCAGAATCAGAGCTGAGTGATACGGCGGCCTTTGAAACGGCGTTGACGGACCTTTTTCTTGGTCCAGACGAAGGGCTCGGCTCTGTCGTTGTATGCGTTGACGTAGGCATCGATGTGCTCCTGAAGCTGCGTGAGGCTTGTGAAGGAGGTGCCGCTGAGCGACTGCCCCTGCAAGATCGAAAACCATACCTCGACCTGATTGAGCCAAGACGCACTTGTCGGCGTGAAATGAAATTGCACGTTGGGGTGGGCCTTGAGCCAATGCTCGTTCTTCTTGTGGGTGTTGAGGTTGTCGAGGATGACGTGAAGCTTCCGGTTCGGAAAAGCCGCGGTGACGCTGTTCATGAAGTCGAGAAACTCGACGCGGCGTCGGCGTTTTGAATGCGCCGCGATGATCTTTCCGGTGGCGACTTCGAGCGCCGCAAACAATGTTGTGGTGCCATGCCGCTTGTAATCGTGGCTCTGGCCGGTCAAGGCGCGGCCATTGGGCAACTTCAGATAACCCTGCGCTCGCTCCAAAGCCTGGATCGAGGGCTTCTCGTCCACGCACAGCACAATGGCCTTCGCGGGCGGGGCGACATAGAGGCCGACAACATCGGCGGCTTTGGCCGTAAAGTTCGGGTCGTTGCTCTCACACCAGGACTTACGAGCCGCGAGGTCAATCTTGTGGCTGCGCAGGAACCGCCAGACATATTGGACGTCAACATCGCCCAGCGCCCCGGCCAGCAGGGGCCCGGTCCAGCGTGCGAACCCGTCCGGCGGCGGCTTGTCCAGCAGCTTCAGAATCCGCTTGTCGGTGGCCTTCGTATAGATTGGCTGCTTGCCCGGTCGCGGCTTGTCTTGCAGCCCTTCAAGGCCTTGGTCGGCATAGCGATGCCGCCAAAGGCTGACAATCCGCGGCTGGACCCCAACTTCCTTGGCGATCGACCGAGTGCTGCGTCCATCCGCCGCCAACAGAACTATCCGCGCCCGCTTCAAATCGCGCTGCAACGTCACCGGGGAGCGGCAACACGCCTCAAGCACCTTGCGATCTTTCCTCGAAAGGTGGACTTCTCTTGCTTCGGGTATCATCCCGACCTTGAATCACGACTCACGCTTTAAGAACAGTAGGTACTAGCTTACTCAGTCCATTAAGGAAATCCCCACCAAACCGATAGCGGGCACCTTAAGGAATTGAATTCTCCCTCGTTTCTGCCATGTTCGCGCCCAAAGCAGTGTGGGGACTTGCCGATCGCCATCGCGGTCGGGAGCGCGCTTCAAGGGATTTCCATGGCAAAGCCGGTTGTGATCGTGGTGGGCGCCGACAAGGGCGGGGTCGGCAAGACCACCGTCTCGCGGACGCTCCTGGACTATTTCAGTGCCAACAATGTGCAGACCCGGGCGTTCGACACCGAGTCGCCGCGCGGCACGCTGAAGCGCTTCCACCCCGACATCACCGAGATCGTCGACATGACGACGACCGCGGACCAGATGAAGATTTTCGATACGCTCAACGCCGGTTCCTCGGTCACCGTGATCGACGTCCGCGCCGGCCTGTTGTCGCCCGCGCCGGCCTGTTGTCGCCCGCGCTGGCCTCGCTGCGCGACATCGGCTTCCTCGACGCGGCGCGGTCCGGCCAGATCACCTTCGCCGTGTTCCATATCCTGGGACCCTCGATCGCCTCGCTGGACGAGATCGCCGAGACCGCCAACTTCATGAGCGGCGCGAAATATTTCCTGGTGAAAAACTTCATCAACGACACCCAGTTCTTCCAGTGGGACCAGGCGACCTACAATTCCTACTTCCACCGCATCAAGGATGCCGTCGACCTCACCATCCCGAAGCTCAACGAGATGGCCTATGAGCAGGTCGAGGTCTCCTCGGTTCCGTTCCTGAAATTCGTCGCCAACAAGGGCATCAACGACGACGCCGCGAACTACTCCTTCGTGCTGCGCGGCTATGTCCGGCATTGGCTGGCCAATGTCTGGAGCGAGTTCGACCGGATCAAGCTGACCGACCTGGTCGGCGCCAAGTCGGGCAAGGGCGAAAAATAGTCGCGTCCAAGGCAGCGAAAGGTCGCGCCAGGGGCAGCGAAAGATCGCGCCAGGGGCAGCGAAAGATCGCGCCCGGGGCAGCGAAAAAAGTCGCGCCCGGGGCGGCGATGGGGCTGGATTAGGCGAAAATTTGGCCTGATATAGCGGGCGATGTCGTCCACGCCCGTTTACATCATCTGCTCGCCCCGCCCGCAGGTCGGCAAGACGCTGATCGCACGGCTGCTCGGCGAATTCCTGCTGCTCAAGAACGGCGACGTGGTCTGCTTCGACATCAATCTGAAGGAGCCGTCACTGCTCGATTATCTGCCGCGGATCATGGAAACCGCCGACGTGATCGACACCTACGGCAAGATGCAGCTGATGGACCGCGTCATCGTCAATGACGGCATCGCCAAGGTGATCGACCTCGGCTACCACGCCTTCGACGAATTCTTCAAAATGGCCGACCAGATCGGGCTGATGAAGGAGGCGCTGCGCCGCCGCGTCGCGCCCGTCATCCTCTACGTGGCGGATACCGACCGCGCCTCGGTGCGCGGCTACCAGATGCTCCAGGGCCAGATCCCGCCGAACGGGCTCGTCGTCATCGACAATGAGTTCGTGGTGCGTGGCGAGCTGCCGCCTGTGATGACCGCCAGCCGGGTGCTGCGCTTCCGTGCGCTGCCGGTGTTCCTGAAGACCTATATCGACCGGCTGAATTTCTCTTTCACCGGCTATCTGCGCCAGGAGAGGGACTCATCGACCGAGCTGCATCAATGGATCCGGAAGAACTACACCACCTTCCGCGATCTCGAACTGAGCATGCTGCTGCAGCGGATGTAGCTGCCCCCCTCTCCCCGTTCTTACGGGGAGAGGGTTGGGGTGAGGGGCTTTCTCCGCAAATTCAATCGGGATTGGAGTGCACGGAGACTCCCCTCACCCGGCGCTTCGCGCCGACCTCTCCCCGCGAAGAGCGGGGCGAGGTGACTCTTAATGCCCCTCGAACGCCATCAGCGTGCGCACCGGGACGTCCATCGCGCGCAGTTTTGCGGCGCCGCCGAGATCGGGCAGGTCGATGATGAAGCAGGCGGCGACCACATTGGCGCCGATCTGGCGCAGCAGCTTCACCGCGCCCTCCGCGGTGCCGCCGGTCGCGATCAGATCGTCGACCAGGATCACGCGCTCGCCGGGCAGCACGGCGTCGGCATGCATCTCCATCTCGTCGATGCCGTATTCCAGCGAATAGGCGATCCGCACCGTGGTGTGCGGCAGCTTGCCCTTCTTGCGGATCGGCACGAAGCCGGCCGAGAGCTGGTGCGCCACCGCGCCGCCGAGGATGAAGCCGCGGGCCTCGATGCCTGCGACCTTGTCGACCTTCGCCCCCGCCCAGGGATGCACCAGTTCATCGACCGCCCGGCGGAAGGCACGGGCATCCGCGAGCAGCGTCGTGATGTCGTGAAACAGGATGCCCTTCTTCGGGTAGTCCGGGATGTTGCGAACGGTCGCCTTGATGTCGTGGTCGAAGGTCATTGGTCTCGCAATCCTCATTTGGCCGGCGGATTAAGCCGGAATACATTCTCGACGATGCGCAGGCCCACCTCATTGCCGAGCGACATCAGCGACTCCGGATGGAATTGCACGCCACCGACCGGCAGGGTCTTGTGCTCGATCACCATCGCGACGCCGTCCTCGGTGGTCGCGGTCACCGCCAGCACCTCGGGCACGCTGTCGCGCTCGACATAGAGCGAGTGATAGCGGCCGATCACGATCTCATTGGGCAGATTATGCATCAACCGCCCGCCGCGCACCTGGACGCGCGAGGGACGGCCATGCGCGGGCTGGCCGAGCTGGCCGAGCTGGCCGCCGAAGTATTCGCCGATCGCCTGCACGCCGAGGCAGACGCCGAAGATCGGCAGCTTCTTCTCGAGCGCAGTGCGGATGGTTTTCGCGATGCCGAAATCCTCAGGGCGACCCGGCCCGGGCGACAGCACCAGCAGGTCCCAGCCCCGCTGCTTCAGCATGTCCTGGGCATGGATATGCCTGACCACGGTGACGTTGGCGCCGACCTGGCGGAAATAATCGGCCAGCATGTGCACGAAGCTGTCGTCGTGATCGATCAGAAGCACGTTCTTGCCGGAGCCTGTGGCATCAGGCGCGAAGTCGGACAGCGGCTTCGGCGGATCGCCGCGCAGCGCCTGGAACAGCGCCGCCGCCTTGACCTGGCACTCGCGGTCCTCGGCGGCCGGGTCCGAGTCGAACAGGCAGGTCGCACCGACCCGCACCTCGGCGAGACCATCCTTCATGCGGATGGTGCGGATGGTGAGCCCGGTGTTGATGCTGCCGTCGAAATTGACGCAGCCGATCGCGCCGGCATACCAGCGCCGCGGCGAGCGCTCGTGGTCCTCGACGAACTGCATCGCCCACAATTTCGGCGCGCCGGTCACCGTGACGGCCCAGGCGTGGGTCAGGAAGGCGTCGAGCGAGTCAAAGCCAGGCCGCAGCATGCCCTCGACGTGATCGACGGTGTGGAACAGCTTTGAGTAGGTCTCGATCTGACGCCGCGCCAGCACCTTGATGGTGCCGGGCACGCAGACGCGCGCCTTGTCGTTGCGGTCGACGTCGGTGCACATGTTGAGCTCGAACTCGTCCTTCTCCGAGTTCAGGAGCTTGCGGATCTGCTCGGCATCGCCGATCGAGTCCGAGCCGCGCGCGATTGTACCCGAGATCGGGCAGGTCTCGACCCGGCGGCCGTCGGAGCGCACGAACATCTCCGGCGAGGCGGAGACCAGGAATTCGCCGTCGCCGAGATTCATCAGCGCGCCATAGGGCGACGGGTTGATGCGGCAGAGCCGCTGGAACACTTCCGCCGGCGAACGCTCGCAGGGCTCGGCGAACAGTTGCCCGGGCACCGCCTCGAACAGGTCACCGCGGGCGAACGCAGCACGCGCGACTTCGACCGTGGCCTGGTATTCGCCCAGGGCGTGATCGGCAAAGCCCTGCCGCCCGGCCTTGGCGTAAAGGCTCGGCGCGGTCTCGTGCGACTGGCCGGCGGTGGATTTGCCCTTCCAGGAGAATTCGTAGTTCAGCGCCACGCCGCGGCCGGTGGCGCGGTCGTAGGCCAGCAGGCGATCCGGCACGTAGAGCACGATGTCGCGCTGGTCGGCCTCGCGGGCGCGCTTCTGCACGATATCCTCGATCTGGAACACGAGGTCGTAGGCGAAGGCGCCGAACAGACCGAGCAGCGGATCGGCATTGGATGACAACGCCGCCACCATGTCGCGCACCAGCGACATCACGCTGGCGCGGCGGGTGCGCTGGTCTTCCTCGACCGGCGCGTCCCCACGGATGATATGGCCGGCGAGTCGCGTTGTGCTCCGCTCGGAGATCACGACGCAGGGCTCGCGCAGGACGTCGCCGAGGAAGGCGATCAAGACCTCGCCGCGCGGGTTCAGCGCCTGCAATGAGAAATCGGTGCCCGACGTTTCCAGCACCAGCGGCGGGTCGGCGAAGCCGAGGTCAAACCTCTCGTAGCGGCCCGGCACGGTCGTGCCCGAGGACAGCACCACGCCGCGGCGGCGGTCCAACAGCGCGATCAGATCGTCGAGGCGGTTGGCGCCGCCGGTGAACTGCTCGACCACGCGTGCGACGGCAAGGCCGCCATTGGTCAGGTATTCGCTCTTGGCCGGCAGGGAGAAGACTGTCCTGTTCATGTGATCCTCTTACGAGACTTGGGAAGAGAGCGCCACACAGGACAAACGAAGGGCCGTCGCACTGCGATGGCGACCTTCGACGACTTTTGGAAATGAAATCGCACCGGCCACCTATGAGAAGGTGGGCCACCAACGACGGGATGGGCTGGCAACGGTGCGCATGGCCGTTACACACCACCCGGCGCGGGCCGTGTCAAGGGATGGCCGGTCCCCTTGCTCCTGCCCCTGCCCCAAGGCGGGACGGCCTTTTTCCAGTTCGCACGGCGGGGAATCCGCGTAGGATTTGTGGAATGGCGGCCGATCGGCCGCCCAAAAAACAGACAGATGGCGGAGGCGCAGATGGCGATTTTGGGTCTCGGATATGCCGGCTTCGGCTCCGACGCGCTCGACGACTGGCGGCAATTCGGCACCGGCCTGGTCGGGCTGCAGGCAATCGAGCGCGGCAATTCGCTGCTCGCGTTCCGGATGGACGACCGCAAGCAACGCATTGTGATCGACCGCGCGCAGGGCGAAGGCACCAGGTTCTTCGGCTGGGAGGTGGCGGACGCCGCAACGCTCGACGCGCTGGCGGCGCGGCTGGAGCATGCCGGCGTTGCCGTGACCGCCGAGCCGCAGGCGCTCGCCGATGCCAGGCGGGTACGCGGCCTGATCTCGTTCCAGGACCCGGCCGGCAACCGGCTCGAAGCGTTCCACGGCCCGGAGATCGACGACACGCCGTTCAAGCCGGGGCGCTCGATCTCCGGCTTCCGCACCGGCGCGCTCGGCCTCGGCCACGCGGTGCTGACCGTCGAGAACATCGCGCCGGTCATGAGCTTCTATGTCGACGTGCTCGGCTTCGCCCTGAGCGACTACATCGAAAAACCGTTCCGCGCGTATTTCTTCCACGTCAATGCTCGCCACCACTCGCTCGCGCTGATCGAGACCGGGACGAACGGCATGCACCATCTGATGGTCGAGCTGTTCTCGCTCGACGATGTCGGCCAGGCCTACGACGTCGCGATGAAGGAAGACCGCGTCAACGTCACGCTCGGCCGTCACACCAACGATTTGATGACGTCGTTCTACGCCAAGTCGCCGTCGGCCTTCATGGTCGAGTGCGGCTGGGGCGGCCGCGAGATCGACCCAGCAAACTGGACGCCGTTCGAGATGGTTGATGGTCCGAGCTTGTGGGGCCACGAGCGCGTCTGGCTGTCAGCCAAGAACCGCGCCGTTGCGCGCGAGATGCGCATGCGCGCCGCCGCCGAGGGCAAGCGCGCACCGGTGCAGGTGCTGGAAGGCAATTTCAAGCTGATGTCGGGGACCTGCCCGTGGTGGGACGGAGTGAAGGCGGAGAGTTAAGGCTCGCCGTCGTCCCGGCGAAGGCCGGGACCCATAACCACAGGGCGTAGTTGTTTGGCAAAGCCGTCGCCTAGAGCATTTTCCGATCACGTTGCGTCGTAACCAGCCGCGACGAGATAATTTTGGCATTCCTCGGGTGAGAAGCGCTTGAGAGCGTTGGCGATTGCTTGCCAGAGATCGGGCATGGTGCGCGCTGCGGCGGCCCGCAACAGGGCTTTCAGTTTAGAGAAGGCCATTTCGATCGGGTTGAAGTCTGGACTGTAGGGCGGAAGATAGAGCAGGCTTGCTCCGACCGCCCGGATGGCCTCTCGAACGCCATGGACCTTGTGAGCGGGCAAGTTGTCCATGATAACGGTATCGCCCGGCCGCAGCGATGGGGCGAGCAATTGCTCGACGTAGGCCAGGAAAGCGTCGCCATCCATTGGACCGTCCAGAACAAGCGGCGCGATCAGACCGTCGGAGCGCAATCCAGCGGTGAATGTCGTCGTCTTCCAATGTCCGTGTGGGATAGCTGCACGACATCGCTCGCCGCGTGGCGAGCGGCCGTAAAGCCGCGCCATTTTGGTGTTGGCGCTGGTTTCGTCGATGAAGACGAGACGCTCAGGGTCAAGATCGATTTGCCCTTCGAACCACTCCTCACGCGCGGCATTTATATCGCCGCGCCGTTGCTCGGCGGCGTGCGCTGTCTTTTTTTAAGTGTGATCTTTCTGCGCTGGAAAAAACGCCAGAGCGACGCGATGCCAGTCGATATTCCACGACGTTTCAACAGTTCTCGCAACTCGGCGAGCGTGATATCCGGCTTCGCTGTCACTGCCTCCAGAATCAATTGCGAATGCGCTTCGATGCGCTGCGATTTGCGGTCACCGCCCTGGCGTTTAGGAACGATGTCGCCAACTTCCTTGAGGCGACCGCGCCAGCGGATCGCACTGGCCGCGCTGACACCAAAGCGCTCAGCAGCCTGTCGACAGGACATGCCACCGTCAATCGCGGCTATCACCCTTTGACGAAGATCAACCGAAAGCGCCCTGGCCATACATGCTGGCCTCCCTCGCCAGCATGCAGCTTGAATCTGACTCGCGCCGTTTTGGGAATCCCCACCCGATTCATTCCGGTCGGAAAATGCTCTAGCTTCCTCTAATCACGACTGCCGCGGCGTATGGGTCCCGGCCCCCGTGCGCAATTGCGCACTAGGCCGGGACGACGCCGGTGGTTTTCGCAAACGCGCTACCCCAGATGCTTCCTGAAAAACTCCGTCGCCCGGCCCCAGGCCAGTTCTGCACACTGCCGGTCGTGCACCGACAGGCGCTGCTCGTTGCCGAAACCGTGCTCGGCGTCATAGCGGAACAGCTCCAGCGATTTGCCGGCGGCCTTCATCGCTTTCTCAAAACCATCGACCAGCGCCGGCGTGCACCAGTCGTCCTTGGTCGCAAAGTGCCCCTGCAGCGGAATCTTGACGTCCGCCGGCTTGGCCGCCTGCTCCGGCGGAATGCCGTAGAACACCACACCGGCCGTCAGCTCCGGGATCTTGGTGGCGCCGATGATGGTCACCGCGCCGCCGAGGCAGAAGCCGGTCAGGCCGACCTTGGTGCCGCTCTTGGCAAGGTATTGCGCGGCGCCGCGCACGGTCTGCGTGGTGGCATCCATGAAGTCGAGCGAGTTCATCTCTTTGCCGGCCGCGTCGGTGTCGTGATACGGCACCACCTTGCCCTTGTAGAGATCGGGCGCCAGCGCATCGAAGCCGGCCAGCGCGAAGCGGTCGCACATGCCCTTGATCTGGTCCTGAAGGCCCCACCATTCCTGGATCACGACGACGCCCGGCGCGTTGCCGCGCGCGGCATTGGCGAGATAGCCCGACGCTTCCTTGCCGTCCGGACGCTTGAAGCTGACGCTGGTACCCATGAGTTCCTCCGCAATGTTTGCCGGCTGATTGACCGGCATCTTGTCCGCACTCGGTGACGGACGCAATCGCCCTGCGGCGGGCTCGCGCACTCGTCATCTCCGCGAATTGGCGCCGCGTGCGTCCCGCACAACAAAAAAGCCCCCGAAGGGGCTTCTTCAAACTCGCTGCCGTAGCCGCGATCAGTGGGCGTCGGCCCAGACCTTGCGCTTGGTGAAGTACATCAGGATCGCGAACACGATCAGGAAGAAGAACACCTGCATGCCGATCCGCTTGCGCTCCTCCATGTGCGGCTCGGCGGCCCACATCAGGAACGTGGTGACGTCGTGCGCATACTGCTTCACCGTCGCCGGCGAACCGTCATCGAAGGTCACCTGACCGTCGGACAGCGGCTTCGGCATCTTGATCGAGTGGCCCGGGAAATACTTGTTGTAGTACGAGCCTTCCGGGATCGTGACGCCGGCCGGGGCCTTGTCCTCGAAGCCCTGCAGGATGGCATCGACGTAGTCGGGGCCCTGCTCCTGGTACTGGCTGAAGAAGTCGATCACGAACTGCGGGAAGCCGCGCTTGTAGGACCGCGCCTTGGTGATCAGCGAGAGATCGGGCGGCGCCGCGCCGCCATTGGCCACGCGAGCGGCCTGCTCGTTCGGGAACGGCGACGGGAAGTAATCCGCCGGGCGGCCCGGACGTTCGAACATCTCGCCCTGATCGTTCGGGCCGTCCTTGATCTTGTACTCCGACGCGAACGCCGCCGCCTGCGCCACCGAATAGCCGGGGCCGCCGGCATCGGCGAGGTTGCGGAACGCGACATAGGACAGGCCGTGGCAGGCCGAGCAGACTTCCTTGTAGACCTTGAGGCCACGCTGCAGCGAGCCGCGGTCATACTTGCCGAAAGGGCCGGAGAACGACCAGCTCTGTGCCGGCGGCGCATTGCCACCCTCCTCGGCCCTGGCGTTCTGGGTGCTGCCGGCGAACAGGCCGCCAGCCAACACCAGCGCAAGCATCACGGAGGCTGCGGTCACGACCCTGCCCTTGCTCTTTGCCAGCACGTCGTCGGCGATCGAGTTCGGCACCGGACGCGGCGTCTCGATGCGCGAGAGCAGCGGCAGCACGATCAGGAAGTAGGCGAAGTAGCAAACCGTCAGGATGCGGCCGGCGATCACATAGATGCCTTCCGGCGGCTGCGAACCGAGATAGCCGAGCAGGATGCAGACCACCACGAAGATCCAGAAGAACTGCTTGGCCAGCGGACGATACTTCGACGAACGGGTCCGCGCGTTGTCGAGCCAGGGCAGGAACGCCAGGATGACGATCGCACCGAACATTGCCACCACGCCGGCGAGCTTGTTCGGGATCGAGCGCAGGATCGCGTAGAACGGCAGGTAGTACCATTCAGGCACGATGTGCGCCGGGGTCACGCCGGGGTTCGCCGGAATGTAGTTGTCGGCGTCGCCGAGATAGTTCGGCATGTAGAAAATGAACCAGGCGAAGAAGATCAGGAAGCAGGACACGCCGAACGCGTCCTTGATCGTCGCATAGGGCGTGAACGGGACGGTGTCCTTCTCGGTCTTGGCCTCGACGCCGGCCGGGTTGTTCTGGCCCGCGACGTGCAACGCCCAGACGTGCAGCACGACCACGCCGGCGATCACGAACGGCAGCAGATAGTGCAGCGAGAAGAAGCGGTTCAGCGTCGGGTTGCCGACCGAATAGCCGCCCCACAGCAGGGTCACGATGCTCTCGCCGAAATAGGGCACGGCCGAGAACAAATTGGTGATGACGGTCGCGCCCCAGAAGCTCATCTGGCCCCACGGCAGCACGTAGCCCATGAAGCCGGTCGCCATCATCAAGAGGTAGATGATGACGCCGAGGATCCACAGCACCTCGCGCGGCTCCTTGTACGACCCGTAATAGAGACCGCGGAACATGTGGATGTAGACCGCGAAGAAGAACATCGACGCGCCGCAGGCATGCATGTTGCGCAGCAGCCAGCCGTAGTTGACGTCGCGGACGATCAGTTCAACCGACTTGAAGGCGAGGTCGGCGTGCGGCGTGTAGTGCATCGCCAGGATCACACCGGTCAGGATCTGTAGACCCAGCATCAGCGAAAGGATGGCGCCGAAGGTCCACCAGTAGTTCAGGTTGCGCGGCGTCGGGTAGGCCACGAACGAAGAGTGGACCAGGCCGAAGATCGGAAGGCGCCGTTCGATCCACTTCAAGGCGGGGTTGCTCGGTTGAAAATCAGATGGTCCGCTCATTGATGCGATCCTGAAGAAGAAAAACGACGCGATGGGTCCAAGGGGAAGCCGAAGTCCCGGAGGGTCCGGGACTTAGCCGATCTGGATTTTGGTGTCGGAAAGGAAGGCGTAGGGCGGCACCGCCAGGTTGGCGGGCGCCGGCCCCTGGCGGATACGACCGGAGGAGTCGTACTGCGAGCCGTGGCAGGGGCAGAAGAAGCCGTCGTAATTGCCCTCATGGGCGATCGGGATACAGCCGAGATGGGTGCAGATGCCGATCACGACCAGCCACTGGTCGTGGCCGGCCTTGACGCGGGCCGAGTCGGGCTGCGGATCGGGCAGGCTCGAGAGCGGCACGCTCTGGGCCTCCTGAATCTGCTTCTTGGTCCGGTGGCTGATGTAGATCGGCTTGCCGCGCCAGAACACCTTGATGTCCTGGCCCTCGGCGATCGGCGCCAGGTCGACCTGGATCGGCGCGCCGGCCGCGATCGTCGCGGCATCCGGGTTCATCTGGGCAACCATCGGCCACACGGTGGCGGCTGCGCCGACCACGGCGGCAGCTCCGGTTGCAACAAAAAGAAAATCACGGCGTGTCGGATGGTCCGCCGAAGACGCTGTCGTCACGATTCCTAGCCCTTTCTTTTCTGCAGCCGGTGGAACCGCCCCAAAGACGCGGAACGCGTCCCGAGAAAGGCTGCCGGCGCCCGCGGCCCCCGCGGCGGCAGAAAACCGCTATTCCCCACCCCAAATGGCGGAACAGCAGTCCAGAATCGTTCTATTGGCACCCTTGCCGGACGAGCGCAAGCCCGCTATCGGCTCGCAAACGTGCAATGCACGAAATCCGCGCCGCGCGATGTTTTATTGAGACAATTTCATCCGGTTTTCACAGGTCGTCAGCACCATGCAGATCGCGCTGTTCCAGCCCGACATTCCCCAGAATACGGGGACTATACTGCGCCTCTGCGCCTGCCTGGACGTGGCAGCCCATATCATCGAACCGGCGGGATTCGACGCCTCGGACCGGAATTTCCGCCGGGCGGGTATGGACTATCTCGACCATGTGCGGTTGAAGCGTCACGACTCATGGTCGAAATTCGAGGAATGGCGGGCTGAGGCCGCCTGCCGGCTGGTCGTGTTCACGACCAGGGCAGCGAAATCCTATCTTGATTTCGAGTACACGGCCTCCGATGTCCTGCTGTTCGGGCGCGAGACGGCGGGGGTAACCGACGCGGTGGTGGCCGCCGCGGACGCGCGGCTGGTGATTCCGATCAAGCCGCCCCTGCGCTCGCTCAATGTGGCGGTCACGGCGGCCATGGCCGTCGGCGAGGCGCTGCGGCAGACCGGTTTTGTCACTGCCGGTTCGGTAACTTAAGGGATTTTTGGTGAGCTACGCGGTCAAGGAGATATTTCTCACCCTGCAGGGCGAAGGCGCCCATGCAGGCCGCGCCTCCGTGTTCTGCCGCTTCGCCGGCTGCAACCTCTGGAGCGGCCGCGAACAGGACCGCGCCGGCGCCGTCTGCCGGTTCTGCGACACCGATTTCGTTGGCACCGACGGCACGCTTGGCGGCCGCTATGCCGACGCGGCCGAGCTCGCCGGCACCATCGCCGCGCAATGGACCGGGGGCGCGGCCGACCGCTACGTGGTCTTGACCGGCGGCGAGCCGCTGCTGCAGGTCGACACCGCCCTAATCGAGGCCCTACACGGGCACGGCTTTGCGATCGCGATCGAGACCAACGGCACCATCGCCCCGCCCGACGGGCTCGACTGGATCTGCGTCAGCCCGAAGGCCGCGACCGAGCTCGTGGTGCGCAGGGGGCATGAGCTCAAGCTGGTCTATCCGCAGGTGGAAAACGCACCGGAGGATTTCGCCGGGCTCGCCTTCGAGCGCTTCTCGCTGCAGCCGATGGACGGCCCCGACGTGATCGCGAATACCGAGCGGGCGATCGACTACTGCCTGAAGCACCCGCAATGGCGGCTCAGCGTGCAGACGCACAAGACGCTCGGTATCAGATAACTACTCTGGCAGAACTGGATTGTTGAACGAGATGTGGGAATTGACGAAAGCGTTTCGGTTCGAGGCTGCGCATGCGCTTTCCGGAACGACGTTTGGCGTGAACAGCGAGGAGATTCACGGTCACTCCTTCCGCGCCGAAGTCACGGTGCGCGGCACGCCCGATCCGAAAACCGGGATGGTGATCGATCTCGGCCTGCTGGAGCGCGCCATGGCCGAGGTGCAGAAAACGCTCGACCACAAGTTCCTGAACAAGATCGAGGCCATCGGCGTACCGACGCTGGAAAATCTCTCGCGCTTCATTTGGGAGCGGCTGCAACATACCGGCAAGCTGACGCGCGTCGCTGTCCATCGCGACAGCTGCAACGAGAGCTGCACCTATTTCGGACCGCAAGGCTAATCATGCTGCCCACAGACCCCGCCATCATCGAGGACCGCAAGGCGCGTGCGCGCGGCTGGTTCGAGGCGCTGCGCAACGACATCTGCGCGTCCTTCGAGACGCTCGAGGACGATGCCCCCGCAGCGCTCTATCCCGGCGACGCCGGCCGGTTCGTGCGCACCCCCTGGGACCGCACCGACCACACCGGCAAGCCCGGCGGCGGAGGCGTGATGTCGATCATGAAGGGCCGGCTGTTCGAGAAGGTCGGCGTGCACTGCTCGACCGTGCATGGCGAGTTCGCCCCCGAATTCCGCGCGCAGATTCCCGGTGCCGCCGATGATCCCAGGTTTTGGGCTTCGGGCATTTCGCTGATCGCACATTTGCGCAATCCGAACGTGCCCGCCGTGCATATGAACACCCGCTTCGTCGTCACCACCAAGGCCTGGTTCGGCGGCGGCGCCGATTTGACGCCGGTGCTGAACCGGCGGCGCACCCAGGAGGACCCCGATACGGTCGCCTTCCATACCGCGATGAAAGAGGCGTGCAGCGGGCCGAACGGCGTCGCCGACTACGACAAGTACAAGAAATGGTGCGACGACTATTTCTATCTGCCACACCGCAAGGAAGCCCGCGGCATCGGCGGCATCTTCTACGACTGGCACGACAGCGGCGACTGGGATGCCGACCTCGCCTTCACCCAGGACGTCGGGCGCAGCTTCCTGAAAATCTATCCCGACCTGGTGCGGCGCAATTTCGCAGCCGCCTGGAGCGCGGAGGATCGCGACGAGCAGCTGATCCGCCGCGGACGCTATGTCGAGTTCAACCTGCTCTACGATCGCGGCACCATCTTCGGCCTGAAGACCGGCGGCAATGTGGATTCGATCCTGTCGTCACTGCCGCCGGAGGTGAAATGGCCGTGACCAAACTGCCGCGTGCAATGCTGATCGACATGGATGACACCATCCTGTCGGCCTATGGCCGCCCCGAGATCGCCTGGAACACGATCACCGCCGAATTCGCCGATGAGCTGGCTCCCCTGCCCTCGGACATGGTCGCGACCGCGCTCTTGGCCTATGCACGGCAATTCTGGTCGACCGCCGAGCCGATCTGGCGGATCAAGCTCGGCGAGGCGCGGCGGCTGACCGTGAAGGGCGGCTTCGCGGCGCTCGCGGCGGCCGGCCACCGCGCGCTGCCGGACGATCTCGCGGACCGCATCGCAGATCGTTTCACCGCCTATCGCGAAGAGGAGATGTTCGTCTTCCCCGGCGCGCATGAGGCGATCGATGCGTTCAAGGCGCTCGGCATCAAGCTCGCGCTGGTCACCAACGGCGCCGCCGACATGCAGCGCGCCAAGGTCGAGCGCTTCGCGCTGGGCCATCGCTTCGATCACATCCAGATCGAGGGCGAGCACGGCTTCGGCAAGCCGGAGGAGCGCGCCTATCTGCACGCGATGGAAGCGCTCGGCGTCAGCGCACCTGATACCTGGATGATCGGCGACAATCTCGAGTGGGAAGTCGTGGCGCCACAGCGGCTTGGCATCTATGCGATCTGGATGGACGTGCATGGTGTCGGACTGCCGCCGGGATCGACAATCAAGCCCGACCGCATCATCCGTTCGCTGACCGAACTGGTTCCTGCAGCGCGCTAATAGCCGCAACGGCTGTTTTCACAGCAAATCCACAGCACCGAGCGTCGGCCGTGATTTGACTGTCATCACAGGTCGCTAGCCTGCCGTCCGCGTCATCAAGCGCGGAGGGAAAATCATGGAACTGAAGCCAGGCGATGTCGTCATGCTGAAATCCGGCGGCCATCCGATCACGGTCGTTGAAGTCGACGAGGACAAGGTCGAGTGCCTGTGGATGGGCACGGACGGCGATTTGTTTCGCGAAACCTTGCCGCTCGTCGCGCTCGAATCGACCGAAATCGATCCGGAAGATGACGAGGAAGACGACGACGAAGAAGAGGATGACGAGGAAGAAGAAGAGGACGACGACAAGGAGCACGGCAGCCGCAAGAAGCGCAAGGCTGCGTAAGAAGAGGCTGCATAAGTTTTCTCAGGCGATGCTGCCCGGCGAGCCGCCGGCAGCATCGCCTCCGCTTCGCGTCAGAAGGCGCGCATCGCGGTGACGATCATGACCGCGCCGCCGACGATCACCGCGGCATCGAGGATCGCGGTGTGGATGTGCACCGGCATCCGCTCAACAAAGGCCTTGGCCAGGAACGCGCCGGGAATGGCGACCAGGCCGATCAGCAGCGCAAGGGCCAGCACCTGCGCAGTGATGACGCCGGCGAGACCAAACACCGAAATCTTGACCGCGGCACTCGTGAGCGAAATCACCGCATCGGTTGCGACCACCGCAGCGCCTTCAAGCCCCGCCGCCATCAACAGCGAGAGCAGGATGACGCCGGAGCCCGCGGTGCCGCCGACCAGCACGCCATAGCCGACAGCGCCTGCCGCAAGCCCGCGTTCACCGATCCTGACGCTGTGCTTGCGCAACAGCCGCCTGAGCGGCACGCTCAGGATCAGCATGCTCCCGATCACCAGCGAAGCGCCGGCGCTGGTCAGCCGCGTGTAGCCGTAGGCGCCGAGCGCGGTGGAGAGCAGCGCCGCCGCAATCACGATGATTGCCTTGCGGCGGTCGGCAAACCTGACAAAGGCGATGAAGCGGCTGGAATTGGTGAAGATCGACGAGATCGCGATGATCGGCACGACCGGCTCGGCGCCGACCATCGGCACCAGCACCAGCGGCATCAAGGCGCCGGTGCCATAGCCGGCAAGGCCGCCGATCACGGACGCAAACAGGGCAACGCCGGCGACGAGACAAATTTGAAGGAGCGAGATGTCGGAGAAGCCGGAGAGAAAATTCACAGCCGATGGTCGCGGGTGAAACGGGAAACGGTCTGGTCGGCGATGCCAGACAACACCTGCGGATCGAGCGGAAAATCCGCGGCAAGCCAAGCATCCTCGGCCAGGGTCAGTACATGCCCCAACGCCGGTCCCTCGGCAATCCCGCGCGCGATGAAATCCGACGCCCTCAAGGGAAAGTGAGGCGCGCGCCAGCGTTGCGGCAGCGTGGCGAGTGCGCGCCACTGATCGACATCACGGTTCGCGCCGGTTCGCGCCCAGGCCAGCAGCAGCCGGTCGCGATAGGGCTCCTCATCGAGCCGGTAGAGCCTGCGCTTGGCACGAGCCTCGTCCATGCCGGGCAAGCGCCACCAGCGATGGCCCATCGAGTCGAGCGCCTTGGCCTCGGCATTGGAGAGCCGCAGCCGGCTCGCGATGCGCCGCGCATCCTCGGTCACGGCAACCGTCAACGCGGCGAGCCGGCGCGTCGCGCTCGCCTTAAGCTCCATCAGCCTCTCGATCTCGATCATCGCCGCGAACGGTCCGGTATAGGCGACGCCGCCGAACAACGGCAGCAGCAGTCCGCCCTCCCCCATCGCGACCACCGCGCCCGCGGCGCCGTTCGCGACCACGAGTTTGAGCATCTCCATGCGGATCCGTTCGGCCGACAGGCCGGCAAGTCCAGCGCGTCCGGAGATGCAAGCGAGATGGCCGGCGCGATCGACCTCGCCTGCGGCGTAGGCGGCGTGGAAACGGAAGAAGCGCAGGATGCGCAAATAATCCTCGGCAATCCGCTGCGCCGGATCGCCGATGAAGCGCACCCGCCGCGCCGCGATATCGGCGAGGCCGCCGACGTGATCATGCACGATGCCGTCGGCATCGACCGACAGGCCGTTGATGGTGAAGTCGCGCCGCTCGGCGTCGCGCACCCAGTCGCGCCCGAACGCGACCTTGGCCTTGCGGCCATAGGTCTCGGTGTCCTCGCGCAGCGTCGTCACCTCGAAGGGCTGGCTGTCGACGACCAGGGTTACGGTGCCGTGTTCGATGCCGGTCGGCACGCTCTTGATGCTCGCCCGCCTGGCGCGGCGCACCACCTCGTCGGGCAACGCCGTCGTGGCGATGTCGATGTCGGCGAGCGGAATTTTCATCAACGCGTTGCGCACCGCGCCGCCGATCACCCGCGCTTGCTCGCCGTCGGCATTGAGCAGGCCGAGCACCCGTGCCGCTGGCCCCTCAGTGAGCCATGGCGCGTCGGACAACAGGCGCACCTCGCTCATCTCTCAACTCCCGGCACCAGCCTGCCGTCCTCGATATGGGCGGGAACGTAGGTCGAGTTCGGCGGCGCGCCGGTCAGTTCGGCGAGCAGCACGAAACTCACGATGACCAGCACCAGCGCCACCAGCGTCAGCTTCGCCAGCATGTCGAGCGGCCATGACGCCGGCAGCGTCACGCCGGACCGCGTCGCGATGAGGAAGATGGCATAGACCGCGAAAGGAACAAGAAAGATTCCGAACTCGGTCAACACCGTGCGGATCATGACAGATAGATCCGCTCATACAGCACACGCAGGATGCCCGCGGTCGCGCCCCAGATGTAGCGCTCGGCGAACGGCATCGCATAATAGTGCCGGTCGATGCCGCGGAATTCCTTGACGTGGATCTGATGATTCTCGGGATTCATCAGGAAAGCGAGCGGCACTTCGAACGCATCGACGACCTCGGCTTCATTGATCTCAAGTGTGAATCCCGGCTTCACCTTGGCGACCGTCGGCAGGATACGGAAGCCGAATGCGGTGCCATAGAGGTCGAGATAGCCGACCGGGTCGATGAATTCCCGCTTCAGCCCGACTTCTTCGCAGGCCTCGCGCAACGCGGCATCGAGCGGCGAGGCATCGGTGGCGTCGATCTTGCCGCCGGGGAACGAGATCTGACCGGCGTGGCTCGACAGATTGGGCGAACGCTGCGTCAAGAGCACGGTCGGCTCGGGATGATCGACCACCGGGATCAGCACCGCGGCCGGCCGCACCGGCTGCTCCTGCGCCACGATCTCCAGCATGCGATCGTTGCCGGAGTCTCCGGTGCGCGGAATGATGTGCGGATCGACCAGCCCTGGCGGCACTTCGAAATCGAGCCGCGTGCGGGCCCGCGCGAAGAATTCCGTCGAACTGATCGTCGCCGGCCTCACCTTCAGCAGCGGCTCGTTCAAAGTGCGTCCCTCACCTGGCTGGCGTCGGCCATCGCGAAGAACTCGCCGCCGGACTCGATGCCGAACATCTCCTGACCATCGACCATCCGCGCCTCGCCCATGTCAACCAGATCGTAGTAGAGCGCGCGGGTGACCTTGGCCCACAGGTCGGCGCGGACATGCAGATAGGGCGTCAATCCGCCGTCCTCGGCGGCCTCGAATCTGAGACCGTGGCCCTTCTCGCAATCGACCCAATCGTCGACATTGGTGCGGAACCTGAGCAAGCGGCCGCGCACGTCTTCGTCGGTCTGCATTTCCACGGCAAGGAACGGCGCGTCATCGACGCGGATGCCGACCTTCTCCACCGGTGTCACGAGAAAGTGCTTGCCGTCCTCGCGCTTCAGGATGGTGGAGAACAGCCGCACCAGCGCCGGACGGCCGATCGGCGTTCCCATGTAGAACCAGGTGCCGTCGGGGGCGATTCGCATGTCGAGATCGCCGCAGAATGGCGGATTCCAGAGGTGAACCGGCGGCAGGCCCTTGCGTCCGGCCGGCCCTGATGTCGCAGCTCGATTGGCGGCGGTGGTCAGCCCTTCGAGGCCCTTGCTCCCTAGGCCCGTAGTTTCACTGCCGGATTCGCTCTGCCCTTGCTTCGCCATTGTTTACCTTAAAGCTTCCGACCCTCAATCTGGCACATTTGGTGCACGTATCCTGAGATGTGGTCGGGGTGTCTTTCTCGCCACATCGTGATGCCGTTCATACCCTGAAATACCGATAAGGTGGGGATAGTTTAATTCAACGAATACATGGCTTTCGCGCAGGTTTAGCATGAGGGCCAAGAGCTGACGACAGATGACGACGCGGGAATCACCGGGATCGTCGAGAAGGAGCGGACCGAATGGCTGGTGCAGACAGCGTCGAGAAAATGGAGGATGTGATCGTCCGCTCGGCCGAGCAGGTCGTGGGCCAGATCAAGGCCGCCAAGGAAGCGGTCTCCACTGTCATTTTCGGCCAGGACCAGGTGATCGAAAACACTTTGGTGACGATCCTGTCCGGCGGCCACGCGCTGTTGATCGGCGTGCCCGGCCTCGCCAAGACCAAGCTGGTCGAAACGCTCGGCGTCACGCTCGGGCTCGACGCCAAGCGCATCCAGTTCACACCCGATCTGATGCCGTCGGACATTCTCGGCGCCGAAGTGCTCGACGAGAGCTCGGCCGGCAAGCGCTCGTTCCGCTTCATCTCGGGTCCGGTGTTCGCGCAGCTCTTGATGGCCGACGAGATCAACCGCGCCAGCCCGCGCACCCAGTCGGCGCTGCTGCAAGCCATGCAGGAGCAGCACATCACCATTGCCGGCGCGCGGCATGACCTGCCGAAGCCGTTCCACGTGCTCGCGACGCAGAACCCGCTCGAGCAGGAAGGCACCTACCCGCTGCCCGAGGCGCAGCTCGACCGCTTCCTGATGGAAATCGACGTCGACTATCCCGATCGCGACGCCGAGCGGCGCATCCTGTTCGAAACCACCGGTGCCGAAGAGACGCTTGCCAAGGCGTCGATGGACGCAGAGACGCTGATCACCGCGCAACGGCTGGTGCGGCGGCTGCCGGTCGGCGATTCCGTGGTCGAGGCGATCCTGACGCTGGTGCGCGCCGCGCGTCCCGGCCCCGAGGGTGGCGAGGCCGGCAAGCTGATCGCCTGGGGACCGGGTCCCCGCGCCAGCCAGTCGCTGATGCTCGCGGTCCGCGCCCGCGCGCTGCTCGACGGAAGGCTGGCGCCGTCGATCGACGACGTGCTCGATCTCGCCGAGCCCGTGCTCAAGCACCGCATGGCGCTGACCTTCTCGGCACGCGCCGAGGGCCGCACCATTCCCGACGTGATCAAGCAACTGAAAACCCGGATCGGTTGATGGCGGCTGACAACAGGCACCAGAACGAGGAGCTCCTTGCGGTTCGACGTGCAGATGGCGAAAGCCGAACGCTCGCCGCATCGCTGCCGCGCCTGGTGCTTGAGGCTCGCCGAATCGCTGCCAACGTCATCCATGGCATGCATGGTCGCCGTCGCGCCGGCACCGGCGAGAGCTTCTGGCAATATCGCCGCTTCGTGTCGGGCGAACCGTCGCAGCGCGTCGACTGGCGCCGCTCGGGACGCGACGACCATCTCTATGTCCGCGAGCAGGAGTGGGAGGCCGCGCACACCGTGTGGATATGGCCCGATCGCTCGCCGTCGATGGCCTTTGCCTCACGCGAGGCGCGCGACTCTAAGCTCGAGCGCGGACTGATTGTTGCCTTTGCGCTGGCCGAGCTGCTGGTTGCCGGCGGCGAGCGCGTCGGCGTTCCCGGCCTGATGAACCCGACCGGCAGCCGCGCCGTGATCGACAAGATGGCGCAGGCGATGCTGCATGACGAGGCGACGCGCGCCAGCCTGCCGACCTCCTTCGTGCCGTCGTCGCTCGCCGAGATCGTGGTGCTGTCGGACTTCTGGTCGCCAATGGCCGAGATCACGACCATGCTGGCCGGGCTCGCCTCGTCGGGCGCGCACGGCACCATGATCCAGGTCGTCGATCCGGCCGAGGAGACTTTCCCCTATTCCGGCCGCGTCGAGTTCGTCGAGCCGGAGGCCGGCAGCGTCATCACCGCCGGCCGCGCCGAAAACTGGGCCACCGATTACGTCGCCCGCGTCGCGTTGCATCGCGACCAGATCCGCGCCGAGACCAACCGGCTCGACTGGCTGTTCTCGACCCACACCACCAGCCGCTCCGCGGCCGAGCTGCTGCTGTTCCTGCATGCCGGCATGATGGTGAGCAAGGGCGGCGGCCGCTCAACAGTCAAGGCGGGACGCAGCGCATGATCGCAGGCCTCCCGCTCTCCTTTGCCGAACCGCTGCTGCTGCTGGGGCTGGTCAGCCTGCCGGTGCTGTGGTGGCTGTTGCGCGTGATGCCGCCGCGGCCGCGGCGCATCGAATTCCCGCCGACGCGGTTGTTGTTCGACATTGCGCCCAAGGAAGAGACGCCGGCGCGCACGCCGTGGTGGCTGACGCTGCTGCGGCTCGCTGCCGCCGCGCTCGTCATCCTTGCCGCCGCCGGCCCGATCTGGAATCCGCAGACCGGCGTCGCCGCGGGCAAATTCCCGCTGGTGATCCTGCTCGACGACGGCTGGAGCGCGGCCTCGAGCTGGGATGCGCGGGTCAAGGCCGCGGACGAATTGATCGCCGATGCCGACAGCGACCGCCGCGGCGTCGCGCTGGTGCCGCTGTCCGAGCCCACGCGTGACATCACGCTGATGCCGGCCGGCACCGCGCGCGTCGCGTTGCGCCAGCTCGCGCCAAAACCCTACTCGATCGATCGCGTTGAAACCCTGACCTCGCTTGGACGTTTCCTCAAATCGACCGGCGACTGCGACATCGCCTGGCTGTCCGACGGCGTCGACACCGGCCGCGGCAGCGAGTTCACCGAAGGTCTCGGCAAGGTGATCGAGAGCCGCAATCTGACGATCTATTCGGGCGGCGCGCAGTCCGCGCAGGCGCTGGTCGCGGCCGAGAACGCCGCCGCCAAGATGACCGTGAAAGTGTTGCGCACCGAAAGCGGCCTCGCGGCCGGCACGGTGCGCGCGGTCGATGCCAAGGGCTCGCCGATCGGCGAGGCCCGCTACACGTTCGGCCCGCAGGAGCGCGAGACCGAAGCCGCCTTCGATCTTCCGGTCGAACTGCGCAACGACATCTCGCGGCTCGAAATCTCCGGCGAGCATTCGGCCGGCGCCGTGCAACTGCTCGACCGGCGCTGGCGCCGCCGCGCCATCGGTGTGGTCTCGGGTGCGAGCAACGACACCGCGCAGCCGCTCTTGGCATCGACCTTCTATCTGTCCCGCGCGCTGTCGCCGTTCGCCGATGTCCGGCTCGGCGATCGCGGCGCGCCGCAGCAGGTGATCGGGCAATTTCTCGACCAGCGGCTGCCGATGATCGTGATGGCCGATGTCGGCACGCTGTCGCCGGAGATCCGCGATCGGCTCAACGCCTGGATCGAGCAGGGTGGCGTGCTGGTGCGCTTCGCCGGCCCGCGCCTCGCGCAGGCCGACGACGACCTCGTTCCGGTCAAGCTGCGCCGCGGCGGCCGCACGCTCGGCGGCAGCCTGACCTGGGAGAAGCCGCAGCACATGGCCTCGTTCGCCGCCGACGGTCCGTTCGCAAGCCTCACCGTGCCAAAGGACATCACCGTCAGCCGCCAGGTGCTGGCCGAGCCCGACGCCGTGCTCGCGACCAAGAGCTGGGCATCTCTTGAAGACGGCACCCCGCTCGTCACCGGCGAGCATCGCGGCAAGGGCGTGGTCAGCCTGTTCCATGTCGGCGCCGACATGCGCTGGTCGGACCTGCCGATGTCCGGCACCTTCGTCGAGATGCTGCGCCGGCTGATCGACATGTCCGGCTACACCTCGAAGCCCGGCCCCGGCGTTGCCAGCGATCCCAACGCCGAGACGGTCGCGCCGCTGCGCACGCTCGACGGCTTCGGCGCCTTCGGCCCGCCGCCTGCGACCGCCAAGCCGATGTCGGCGGACTATCGCGACCGCGGCACCGCGGATCATCCGCCCGGTTTCTACGGCACCGCCGAGAGCCCGATCGCGGTCAACACGCTTGCCTCCGCCGACCGCATCGCGCCGCTCGACACTTCCGGCCTGCGCGCCAAGCATGCGAGCTTCACCAACACCGAACCGCGTGACCTGCGCGGCATCATGCTGTCGACGGCGCTGGCGCTGTTCCTGCTCGATGCGATCGTGGTCGCGATGCTCGGTGGCGGCCTCGCCGCGCTGATCCGGCGGCGCGCTGCGCCGGCCGTGCTCGCCTTCGCCTTCATCCTCCTGACGTTCGCGCCGTCATCGACACGCGCCGAAAGCAACGACGATTTCGCCATCAAGTCGGTGTCGCAGACGCGGCTGGCCTATGTCGTCACCGGCAATGCCGACGTCGATTCCATCGTCAAGGCCGGGATGTCCGGTCTGACGCTGTTCCTCGGGCAGCGCACTGCGCTCGAAGCCGGCGATCCCGTCGGCATCGACCCTGCGCGCGACGAGCTGGCGTTCTTCCCGCTGATCTACTGGCCGATCGTGCCGGGCGCGCCGAAGCCGCCGCAGGACGCCATCAACAAGATCGACGCCTACATGAAGCAGGGCGGCACCGTGATTTTCGACACCCGCGACGCCGTCGAGGCGCCGCCGGGCGACAATGGCGCCTCGCAGACGCCGGGCATGCAGACGCTGCGCGAATTGCTGTCGACCCTCGACGTGCCCGAGCTCGAGCCGGTGCCGCGCGAGCACGTGCTGACCAAGACGTTCTATCTGCTGCGCGACTTCCCCGGCCGCTTCAACTCCGGCCAGACCTGGGTCGAGACGTTGCCGCGCGAGGACGACGAGGAGACCGCACAGCGCCCGGCGCGCGGCGGCGACGGCGTCTCGCCGATCATCATCACGTCGAACGACCTTGCCGGCGCCTGGGCGATCCGCCCCGACGGCCAACCGATGCTGCCACTGACACCCGGCGAACCGCGGCAACGCGAATTCGCGTTCCGCGCCGGCGTCAACATCGTGATGTACACCCTGACCGGCAACTACAAGGCCGACCAGGTGCACGCGCCTGCTTTGATCGAGCGGCTGGGACAATGATCCACATCATGGACATGAACGCCCTCCGCACCAACGCCGTCATGGCCGGGCATGACGACACGGATAGGTCCGCGCTATGAACTACGGTATCGCGTTCACACCGCTGGTTCCTTCGCTCGTGCTGTGGATCGGGCTCGGCGCGATCGTCGTCATCGCGGCGTTGCTGTCGCGCGCGCGCGGCGCCGCGGTGCGCGTCGCCGCGCTGGCGCTGATCCTGCTGGCGCTGGCCAACCCCTCCTTCACCCGCGAGGACCGCGAGCCGTTGTCCTCGGTCGCCGCCGTCGTGGTCGACAAGAGCCCAAGCCAGAACTTTGGCACGCGCAACCAGGAGACCGACAAGGCGCGGCAGGCGCTGGTCGACAGCCTGAAGCAGGTCAAGGGCCTCGAGGTCCGCGTCGTCGAGGCCGGCCAGGCCGACGGCGAAACCGACGGCACAAAGCTGTTCGGCGCGCTGACATCGGCACTGTCGGACGTTCCGGTCGAGCGCGTCGCCGGCGCGTTCATGATCACCGACGGCCGCGTACACGATATTCCCGCCAACGCCCAGGCGCTCGGCTTCCAGGCACCGCTGCATGCGTTGATCACCGGTCGCAAGGACGAGCGCGACCGCCGCATCGCGATCACAGCCGCGCCGCGCTTCGGCATCGTCGGCCAGACCCAGACCATCACCTACCGGCTCGACGACCAGGGCGTCACCGGCGAGCGCGCCAAGGTCACGATCCGCCGCGACGGCGAGGTGATCAACGAGCGCACGCTGAGCAGCGGCCAGACCTCCAGCGTCGACATCGACATCAAGCATGCCGGGCCCAATATCGTCGAGATCGAGGCCTCGCCGCTCGAGAACGAGCTGACCCCGGTCAACAACCGCGCCGTGGTCGCGATCGACGGCGTGCGCGACAAGCTGCGCGTGCTGCTGGTGTCCGGCGAGCCGCATGCCGGCGAGCGCACCTGGCGCAACCTGTTGAAGTCAGATCCCAGCGTCGATCTCGTGCACTTCACCATCCTGCGTCCACCGGAGAAGCAGGATGGCACGCCGATCAACGAGCTGTCGCTGATCGCGTTTCCGACCCGCGAGCTGTTCCAGCAGAAGATCAACGAATTCCAGCTGATCATCTTCGACCGCTACGCCCGCCAGGGCGTGCTGCCGATCGCCTATTTCGACAACATCGCGCGCTATGTCCGCTCCGGCGGCGCGGTGCTGGTCTCCGCCGGTCCCGACTACGCCTCGACCACCAGCATCTGGCGCACGCCGCTGGATTCGGTGCTGCCGGCCGAGCCGGTCGGCGTCACCGAGAAGCCGTTCTATGCGCACTTAAGCGATGCCGGGAAACGCCATCCGGTGACGCGCGGGCTGGAAGGCTCGAATGCCGAGCCGCCGCATTGGAGCCGGTTCTTCCGCACCGTCGACACCCGCAACGCGATCAACCCGCCGGTCATGACCGGCGCCGACGGCAAGCCGCTGCTGCTGCTGTCGCGCTTCGGCGAAGGCCGCGTCGCGCTCTTGCTCTCCGACCACATCTGGCTCTGGGCGCGCGGCTATGAGGGCGGCGGCCCGCATCTCGATTTGTTGCGGCGGGTGTCGCACTGGCTGATGAAGCAGCCCGACCTCGACGAAGAGGCGCTGCGCATGCAGGTGCAGGGCAAGGACCTGATCGTGGTGCGGCAGACCATGGCCGATACCGTCGCGCCTGTTACCGTGACGTCGCCGAGCGGCACCACGCGCGAACTGACGCTCGCCGCCGGCGATCCCGGCGAGTGGCGCGCCACGCTGCCCGCGAGCGAGCTCGGCCTGTGGCAGGCCACCGACGGCACGCTGAAGGCGCTGATCAATGTCGGCCCGACCAATCCGAAGGAATTCTCGGAGGTCACCTCGACCACCGACACGCTGAAGCCGCTGGCGCAGGCGACCGGCGGCGACGCGCGGCGCATCGTCGACGGCTCGAGCCTCGACATGCCGCGCATCGTGCCGATCCGCGCCTCCTCGATCTTCCGCGGCGACGGCTGGCTCGGCGTCAAGATGCGCGACGCCAGTGTCGTGAAGGGCGTCGGCGTGCTGCCGATGTTCGCCGGCCTGGTCGGCCTGCTGCTGCTGCTCGGCGCATTCGCGGCAACCTGGCTGCGCGAGGGACGCTGAGCCTGGTGGCTCGGCGCTCCGTTGCTTCAAACACACACCGGCAACGGATCGACACAGTTCGCCCCAACTGTGGTTGACACCGCGATTGCCGTCCGATGTTATAATGTAACATCGGGCCGCTGGGGTGATGGCGCGCTCCCGATGGGGTGGGCGTTATCGCATGAAGTGGTTCCGGAGACACATCAAGACTGGCTCGCGGCTGGCGCTGTTCGCGCTCGCCGTCCAGTTCGTGCTGTCGTTCGGGCACTTCCATCCGATAGCGGCCGCGCAAGCCGCGCCCGCGTCCCGGACCGGCCTGTCGCTGGTCGATCTCGCCTATATCGGGACCTCCGCAACCCCGGACCTCGCGGTCCAGGTGACCGGGACCGAGCCGCCCGCCAGGCACGACAACGACCGGCATCCGGCCGATAATTGCGCGATCTGCGCCGTCATCTCGCTCGCGAGCAGCATGCTGTTCACGGCCCCGCCGGTGCTGTTGCTGCCGGAAGCCGTCGAGCTTCTGTTCCGCACCACCAATGCCGAATTCGTCCATCTGAAGTCGGCGCCTGCCGCGTTTCACTCCCGCGCACCTCCCCTGTCCTGACATCGACTGATTGCCGCACGCCCTGAGCGGACAGCCGCGTCACATTTGCGGCTGCGCCAGCGGGGCAAATCGGAATCGATCCGTCATTTTCGACGGGGCTGGATCGGGACAATGACACTTCAGAAGAAACGAGCACTCCACATCGGGGGCGCGAGCTGGCTGTTGCTGGGCGCAATGAATAGCGGCGCGCTCGCAGATGACACGCCGACGCAACTCCCTGACATCACCGTGACGGCACCAAGCCCGATCCAGCGGCACCGCACAGCGCCAGCACGCACCCCGATACACGTTGTCCGGGCTGCGCCGAGCCGGAACCGCGAACGCGCCACAGCAGTGCAGCCGGCGCCCGCGGCGCCAGCGCCGGCACCGCAGCAAGGCGTGCTGCCCGTCGTCACCGACCAGTTCGCGACCGTCACCGTGATACCGAACGAGGAGCTGCGGCGCTCCGGCGGCGCCACGCTTGGCGATCTCTTGTTCTCGAAGCCCGGCATCACCGGTTCGAGCTTCGCGCCCGGCGCATCGAGCCGGCCGATCATCCGCGGCCTCGACGTCAACCGCGTCGGCATCGTCGAGAACGGTCTCGGCGGCGGCGGCGTGTCGGATCTCGGCGAGGATCATTTCGTGCCGATCGATCCGCTTTCGACCAACCAGATCGAGGTGGTGCGGGGACCTGCCGCGCTGCGCTACGGCTCGACCTCGATCGGTGGCGTCGTCAGCGCCAGCAACAATCGAATTCCCGACGCGATGCCGACCTGCGCGGCAGCGCCGTTCCAGACCTACGGTTTGCCGGTGAAGGCGCCGCTGGCCGATGCCGGTTCGCCGGGCTGCCTCAACGTCGAGACCCGCACATCGGTCAGTTCGGTCAATCGCGGCGTCGAGGGCGGCATGCTGCTGGACGCTGGCGGCAACAATGTCGCCGTGCACGCCGACGTCTATGGCCGCACCACCAGCGACTACAGCATCCCGAGCTATCCGTATCTGTTCGACCAGACGCGGCCGGTGGGCAGCCGCCAGCCGAACTCCGCGACGCAGTCGGACGGCGCCTCTGTCGGTGGCTCGTATTTCTTCCAGGGCGGCTATATCGGCGCATCGATCACCCAGAACGACTCGCTCTACCATATCCCCGGCATCGACGGTGCCGATCACCAGACCCGGATCGACGCGCACCAGACCAAGATCGCCGTCAAGGGCGAGTACCGGCCCGATGCTGCGGCGATCGACGCCGTGCGGTTCTGGGTCGGCGCGACCGACTATCGCCACAACGAAATCGGTCTTGCCGATCCGGTTGATCTCTCAAGCGACGGCGTGCGGCAGACTTTTACCAACAAGGAGCAAGAAGCCCGGCTCGAAGTGCAAATGATGCCGTTCAACGCGCGCTTCGCGGCCGTGACGACGGCGTTCGGCCTGCAGGCCGGCCATCAGGAATTAACGGCTCCGAGTCCGGACGATCCAGGCAGCCCGCTCAACGGATTGTGGGACCCTAACAACAACAACAGGGTCGCCGGTTACGTCTTCAACGAGCTGAAATTCAGCGAGACCACCAAGGCGCAGATCGCCGGACGCATCGAACACATCAACCTCTCCGGGACAACGCCGGCATTCATACCTGACGTGTTCGACGTCAACATCGACCCTGCCAGTATTGGTCCCGCCACGCCGCGCAATCTGCACTTCACGCCGAAAAGTGCGAGCATTGGCCTGATCCAGAACCTGCCGTGGGATCTGGTTGCGAGCATTACCGGTCAATACGTCGAACGCGCGCCGAAACCGGCAGAGCTGTTTTCGCGCGGCGCCCATGATGCGACCGCCACCTTCGACATCGGCAATCCCAATCTCGGCATCGAGACGGCAAAATCGATCGAGGTGGGATTAAGGCGGGCAACGGGGCCGTTGCGATTCGAACTCACCGGCTACTACACGAAGTTCAACGGCTTTATCTACCGCCAATTGACTGGCAACACGTGCGACAGTGCGGCTTGCGTGGATATAGCCAATCCGGACCAGCTTGAGCTGAACCAGGCGAGATACGCGCAGCGCGACGCCACCTTCCGCGGCGCCGAGTTCCAGAGCCAGCTCGACATCGGCCCGCTCAACGGCGGCATCTGGGGTATCGAGGACCAGTTCGATGTGGTGCGCGCCACCTTCACCGACGGCACCAACGTGCCGCGGATTCCGCCGGTGCGGCTCGGCGGCGGCGTGTACTGGCGCGACAGCAACTGGTTCACCCGCATCAATCTGGTGCACGCCTTCGCGCAGAACGACATCGCTGTGATCGGCGAGACCCCGACCGCGGGCTACAATCTCTTGAACGCGGAGATCACCTACAACACCAAGCTCAATCAATCATGGATCGGGGCGCGCGAGATGACGCTTGGCCTGGTCGGCAACAATCTGCTCAACCAGAACATCCGCAACTCGGTCTCCTACACCAAGGACGAGGTGCTGATGCCGGGCATCGGCGTGCGGGCGTTCGCCAATTTGAAGTTCTGAGACAAGCGTATCCCTCTGCCGCTCGCGGCAGAGGGATCATGCCTCGAGAACCCACGTCGTCAGTGGCCGACGACGACTTCGCTGATCTGGATCACTGGTTGCAGATCGGTGTAGTTCGGAATGTCGCCCATGATCTCCTGAGCGTGCTTCCCCATGCCGGCCGCGAAGGCCTCAACCGAGTCGCAGAAGATGTGGCACATCCCGACATAGGTTGCGGGCGTCCCCGGTGCGCCGCCGGCGAGGCCTTTGTCGACGGTGTAATATTTGCAGGCGTCGCCCAGCCGCGCCTTCACCAGCGGCATGTGCTTGTCGCGATAATAATCGTGATCAAAGCGTGCGCCTGGATTGTTCGGATACATCACACTGACCTTGATCATGGCGCACACTCTCCCTGTTGATCTGACATGCGCCGGTCTTGTCCCGGCGCTTGGCTCAACTGTGCTTCAGTTTCCGAAGGTGCGCAACCGTTCCGGCGATGCTCGCGGGAATGTCAGATCGCCTTGCTCCAATCCGGCTGGATCGGCCCCGACACGCCCTCGAACGCGCCATCGACCAGTTCCATGACAAGCACGCGACTGTAGTCGACCGGTCCGGGCATCGTCATCCGCCCCTTCGGGACCGGCTTGAAGCCGACGCGCGCATAGTACGGTTCGTCGCCGACCAGCACGATGAGCCGGTGGCCCTTGGCGCGGGCGTCGTTGATCGCACGCTCGAGCAGCGCGCGGCCGACGCCGCGGCTGCGGAATGGCGGCTCGACAGTCAACGGCCCGAGCATCAGGGCCGGCGTATCGCCGATACAGATCGGCAGCTGGCGCACCGAGCCGACCAGCAGCGTGCCGATCCGCGCCGTGAAGGAGACGTCGAGCAGATGATCGACATGCTCGCGCAGCCGGTAGGCGCTGAGCACGAAGCGGCCGGGCCCGAAGGTGCGCTCGTGCAGGCGCTCGATCGCCTGGGCGTCTTTCGGGGTCTCGGGCAGGATGGTCAGGGACAGTTCAGTCATTGTGGAGCGCGGGATAGCATCTGGCGCGGGCGCGGTCCATCACCGCCATGTGGCCGTCGCCGGCTTGCCGTCGAGCACCTCCGCGATGCGCAGCCGCGTCCCGGGGGTGGCCTCCTCGGGCAGATCAGCCGGGTCGAAGAAGCCGCAGGCGACGATCTCGCGATTCGGTTCCGGCAGCCGGTCCTGCCGGTAGTTTCTGACGACATAGACCGCGACATGATCGCGCGGCGAGACGTGGCTGTTGTGGAAGATGCCGTGCAGCACCGGCTCGCCGGCGAGCTCGATCCGGCCCTCCTCCTCCAGCTCGCGCCGCAGCGCCTCGAGAAAGCTCTCGCCGACCTCGACCCCGCCGCCCGGCAGATACCAGCCATGGACATAGCTGTGCTTGACCAGGAACACCTTGTTGTCGGCGTCGAGCACGACGGCGCGGACGCCGAGCGTCATGCTGCGGGCCAACCGCCAGTAGAAATGAAACACCCACCTGATCTGCGGCTCATAGCGCTTGCGTAAATCCTCAAGGATCGTCACTAAACCCTCGACATCATGGTGTTTGATCCGTGCTTTGATCCTTGCGCGCCCGCGCAGCTCTTGCCAATACAGGGCAGGACGTTCGGGATAGCACGACATGACCGGTTGCCGGCCCACTTTTCACGGACAATCCTAGGGGAATCGCATGATGGCGGCATTCCGCCTCGCGCATTTGTCGGATCCGCATCTGCCGCCGCTGCCGGCGGCGCGGCTGCGCGATCTCGCCGGCAAGCGCGCCTTCGGCTATTTGAACTGGACGCGCAACCGTCACAAATATCACCGCCGCGACGTGCTCGATGCGCTGGTGTCCGACATGCAGGCGCAGCAGCCGGACCATGTCGCCGTGACCGGCGATCTCGTCAATCTGGCGCTGGATGCCGAGTTCAATCCGGCGCGGCAATGGCTGGAGGGCGTCGGCGATCCTTCCGGTGTGACCGTGGTCCCCGGCAATCATGATGCCTATGTGCGCGCGACGCGGCATCGCTTCGTTGGTCACTTCGGCGACTATCTGCGCGGCGACGCCGATGGTGCAGCGACGCATTTTCCGTTCGTGCGCCGCCGCGGGCCGGTGGCGCTGATCGGCGTCTCCTCGGCGGTGCCGACGCCGCCGCTGATGGCAACTGGCTGGCTCGGCCATGCCCAGCTTGGCGCGTTGGAGACGATCCTCGCGCAGCTGTCGCGGGAGGACGCCTTCCGCGTGCTGCTGGTGCATCATCCGCTGCACTCCGACGGGCGCGCCAAGCGGCTGACCGATTCGCATCAGCTGCTGGCGCTGCTCAAGCGGCACGGCGTCGAGCTGGTGCTGCATGGCCACGACCACATCCACTCGACGATGTGGTTCGACGGCCCCGAGCGCAAGATTCCCGCGATCGGCGTGCCGTCGGCATCGGCGCTGGCGCGCAAGCATTATCCGGCGGCGGCCTACAACCTGTTCTCGATCGAGCGCGACGGCAACGCCTGGCGCTGCGAGCAGACCGTGCGCGGCTTCGGCAAGCACGATGGCATTCACGAGTTGAAGCAAACGCGATTGTCCTGACGTTAATCCCCACCTCCGCCGCCACCACAACCACCGCCGCAGCCGCCTCCGCTGTCGCCACCACCTCCACCATCGCCGCCGCCAGCGTCGCCACCATCCCCGCCGCCACCTCCATCGCTGCCGGCATCGCCGAAGCCGGCAGACGATCCATCGATCGAAGAGTCGGAGAAATCGCCGCCGCAATAGGGGCTATCGCCGGCAATGCCGCTGCGGCGCAGCGCCTCGCAATCGGTGTGATAGACGAAGCCGTTGGCGATGTTCAGCTTGGCGTCGAGCGCGAACAACAGCGGCAGCCGCGTCGGCCTGACCGGATCGATGTTCTCGTATTTGCAGCAGTACCACCAGACCCGCCGCAGCCCCTCATTGCTCCGGCGCCGCTCTTTCACCAGCACGACGGCCGGCGTGTGATGCAGGAAGCCGCCGAAGGCGCGGCGGCAGAACGCATCGTATTCGCGGGTGTAGAGAATGAATTCGTGCCAGAGATCGTCGGCGGCCTGCGACGGCATCGAGACGTAGCGCTTGCCGCTCATCAGATAGGCGAGGAAAAACTGCCGCAGGCCGCGCGAAACCAGCGCGCTGTCCTTGCGCATGAAACCCGGGTGACGCTTCTCGAGCCGCGCCAGCAGGCCCGCCGGCCATTTGAAGGTGCGGATATATTCGGCGCGCCGCAGCCTCTGCCATTTGCCGAACAGCACGGCGCTGCCGACCACTGCGGCCGCCGCCAGCACGCCCAAAAATGCCGAGGCGGGTGTCACAACCACGATGCCCCCGCCCTTCCCTTATTTGAGCATGATCTCCGCGCAAACGCGTTCCGCGTTTGTCGCGAGGGAAAACCGCTTCGCACTTTTCCGGATCATGCTTCAGAAATTCTGCCAGCTCGCAAACAGCGCGTAGCCGAACAGCGCGAGCGCGCCCATGATGAAGCCGAACACGAACATGCCGAACCCCCCGCGGCGCTTCGGCGCCACCACCGGCACGGGCGGCGGTGCGGGCTCGGCAGCCGGAAGCGGCGTTGCCACCATCGCATGCTCGCGCTCGATCATGCGGCGCGCCACATAATCGGTGACGGCGTCGACGATCGCGGGCACGTCGTGCGATTCGGCGAGCACGATGCGGCCGAAGCGGGTGTCCTGCACGAAGCGGTAGATGCGCTTGTCGCGCCCCATCAGCACATGGGCGACGACGTCGATCCACAGCCGCGGCGTCTCGCCCTGGCTGATGCCGCGGTCGAACAGATCGACCTTCTCCGGCACCTGCGCGAACAAGGGATCGAGCGCATCGTTGAGGATCTCGAGCCGCGCCACCTCGGCGTCGCGTAACTCGACGACGACGCCGGTGCGATCGGCCGCCTCGATCCGCGCCCGCCGCAGCGCCTCTCGCAGCGTCGGCCGCATCTCGCGCGCCTCGCTGCCGGTGTTGTGCGGATCGGACATGCCTTGCGGCCTCGTAGTGACGGGTTGCCTTATCCATTAACCTATCAGCAACCATGCCGTCCGCAAAGCACGTTGGTTCCCAAGCACTTAGGCGGCCACTTATCCCCAGATCAAAGACCCCGGCAGTGTTCCGAAAGCGGACAGCCCCACCCGGATGAACCGGATGGGGCTGCCGTCCTTGGACGTTTCTTAGCTCGTTGATAAAGGAAGCCGTCAGGCCGAAACCCGCGACGGCTCCTCGACGATGGAGAAGCGCACGCCGGCCTTGTGGCGGTTCTCTTCCGAGACCACGCGCCACGCATCCTCGGCTTCCTTGCGGGTCTTGAACGGACCCTGCACCTGGGCCGAGCCTTCGACGAGCTTGTGGAAGTTCATCGAGCCGAACTCGCCGCCGATCACCCAGAAATTGCTGCCCTTGCTCATCGTCAGTCTCCTCTAAAAAATCGGCCTGCCTTTGCCGAGCCGCCGAAACCTTGATCGCCGCACCCTGCCGTCAGAGAGGTCGATCATGGGCAGGCCGGCGTGCTGCCTGCTCTCCCTCCAATCGACATTCTTGACAGCGTGTTGCGAACCGCCTGCCAAGAGCTAAACGCGAAAACAGGAAGCTCGTATAGATGCCTTGTTTTTTATTGGTGATGTCATGTAACATCTGAACTTGTAATAAATGTCGAATTGTAAATTTTGTCACATAATGGGTCAAGAAGGCTGTCATGCTTGCTTCTTCTTCTCCCTCTCCCCGTTCTTACGGGGAGAGGGTTGGGGTGAGGGGCCTCTCTCCACAACAGGACTCGTGGAGGGCCCCCTCACCCGCCGCACTCCGCGCGATGCTTCGCATCGCCCGGTGCGCGTCGGCCTCTCCCCGCAGGCGGGGAGAGGCAAAAGGCGGCCGCCACGGAGCACCCCATGCCGTCTGAATCCGGAAAGAAACTGTTTGTCGGCCCGCGGTTCCGGCGGATCCGCCAGCAATTGGGGCTGTCGCAGACCCAGATCGCCGAGGGGCTCGGCATTTCGCCCTCCTACATCAACCTGATCGAGCGCAACCAGCGCCCGGTGACGGCGCAGATCCTGCTGCGGCTGGCCGAGACCTATGATCTCGATCTGCGCGATCTCGCCACCGCCGACGAGGACCGCTTCTTCGCGGAGCTCAACGAGATCTTCTCCGATCCCTTGTTCCGCCAGATCGACCTGCCGAAGCAGGAACTGCGCGACCTCGCCGAGCTCTGCCCCGGCGTGACGCACGCGCTGCAGCGGCTCTACGCCGCCTATACCGAGGCGCGCCGCGGCGAGACGCTGGTGGCGGCGCAGATGGCCGATCGCGAGGGCTCGCAGTTCGACGCCAACCCGATCGAGCGGGTGCGCGACCTGATCGAGGCCAACCGCAACTATTTTCCGGAGCTCGAGACCGCCGCGGAAACTCTGCGCGACGAGCTCAACGTACCCACCGAAGGCCTGTTCACTGCGCTCAGCGCACGCTTGCGCGAAAAGCATTCGACCGTCACCCGCGTGATGCCGGTCGACGTGATGCGCGAGACGCTGCGCCGCTTCGACCGGCATCGCCGGCAGCTCCTGATCTCCGAACTGGTCGACAGTGCCGGCCGCAGCTTCCAGCTCGCGCTGCAGATCGGCTTTGTCGAGTGCGGCACAGCGATCGACGCGATCGTCGGCCGCGCCGGTCCGCTCGACGACACCGCGCGCAGGCTTTACCGCATCACGCTCGCCAATTACTTCGCGGCGGCCGCGATGATGCCCTATCAGGCGTTTCATTCCGCAGCCGAAGCCTTGAGCTACGACGTCCACGTGCTGGCGCAGCGCTTCAACGCCGGTTTCGAGCAGGTCTGCCACCGCCTCACCACCTTGCAGCGGCCAAATGCGCGCGGCGTGCCGTTCTTCCTGCTGCGCGTCGACAATGCCGGCAACGTGTCGAAGCGGTTTTCCTCCGGCACCTTCCCGTTCTCCAAATTCGGCGGCACCTGCCCGCTCTGGAACGTGCATTCGACCTTCGACATGCCGGACCGCCTGCTCAGCCAGGTGATCGAGCTGCCCGACGGCACGCGCTACTTCTCGATCGCGCAGACGGTGCGCCGGCCGGTGGCGCCCTATCCGCAGCCGCAGCCGCGCTTTGCGATCGGGCTCGGCTGCGAAATCCGTCATGCGGCAAAACTCGTCTATGCGACCGGCATGGATCTGGAGAAGGTCGAAGGCACCCCGATCGGCGTCAACTGCCGGCTCTGCGAGCGCGAGAACTGCAGCCAGCGCGCCGAGCCGCCGATCACGCGCACCCTGATCCTCGACGAGACCACGCGGCGGGTGTCGTCGTTCGCATTCTCGAATGCGCGGGAGCTGTGAGCTCAATCCACTGCCGCAAAGGCCTTGCACCAGCCGTCCTTGCTGATGGCGCCCTCAACCACCTTGCAGCCGTCGGGTTCGACGAACAGCGTGCACGCGCCGCAGGAGTAGATGCCGTTCGGCGTGTCCTGATATTCGGCTTGGGGTTTGGTCATCTTGTCGGACGCAGAGGCGGGCCGCAGGAAGAACGCTGCGGGAAGTCCTGCGGTGGCGGCGCTGATGAAGGTACGGCGCGAACGGCGGCCTTGGTTGGTCATTGGAGTTGTTTCTCCATTTGTTGCCTATCGTCATAGTAGCCGTCATTGCAAGCGACGCGAAGCAATCCATTTCGCCGCCTGCACAACAATGGATTGTTTTCGCCATCGCCACCGCTGTCATCACCCGCGCATGCGGGTGATCCAGTATTCCAGAGACACCCGTTGTTGAGCCGAGAGGCCGCGGCGTACTGGATCGCCCGGTCAAGCCGGGCGATGACAGATGTGGTGGGGACGCGCATGGGTGCGATCGGCACGAGGCGCGCTAGCTAGAGCACCCGCGTCCGCCATGCCGATGCATCAAAACGGGAAACGATGACTTTCCGCCATTGCCGTTCCGCAACGGCGGCTGCGACCACATGATGTAGGGACAGGCAAGGAGGTCCCCAATGAACCAGCATGCCAGCAAGACAGGCGCACCGCCCTCGGTGGGCGCAGATGTGAGCGGCATCGAAACGCTGCTCACCCGCAACCTTCCGGAGGTTTTCGGCGAAGGCGATCCGGTGCGCCGAAGGGCCGCAATTCAACAGCTCTACACTGAGGATTGTGTGCTCTACGCGCCATCAGGCATTCTGGTAGGCCACGATGCACTCGACAAGTTCGCCGGCGATCTCCGGGCGACGCATACGCACGTTGCTTACACGCCTCATGGCGCGCCGCAGGTCCTGCACAATTCGGGACGCCTGGCATGGGGCTCCGGGCCGCAAGGCGAGAAGCCTGCGTACACCGGCGTGGATTTCATCATCGTGCGGGACGGCAAGATCGCGGCGCTCTACGTCTACCTGGACGCGCCGCCTGCTTGAGGGCGGCTGCGGCGCTGGTGCTGAAGAAAATGCTGAACGAGGCGGCGGACGTCAGGCGACGGCACAACCGGCCGGGGCTTGCGAACCGGCATGCACGTGCCCGCGACATCCGCCTGAGCGTGTTGCCCGTCCGTTGACGCGCCCCGGATCAGCGACGCGCGCAACGGCCCTCGCCTTCGCGCGGAGCGCCGGGTAGCGCCGCCGCGCGAGAGTGACACCGGACGTCAGACATCAGCGGTGCTTGATCCTCCGGCCCGCTAGCCGCCGGGCGGGGTGTAGGCAGCCTTCAACTTGCTCGCGTGCTGCCGCACCACCTTGATCTCGTCCTGGGTAAACAGCCGGACGAGCTTCACATTCTGCATGGTGCCGGCTGCCACGACCACGCCGCTGATGGCAGGCGCGACGGTCGGATCCGGCACGTCGAAGATCACCATCACGCCGGGGCCATCGACCGACGTGCTGTACATCGAAATCAGTTTGCCGCCGGCCGCTTCGATCAACTTCCTGGCGGCCTCATAGCGATTGGTCGCCGGGTTCTCCATGATGTTGTTGAGAGCACGCGGGGTGTATTCACCTGAGAAGCAGAAATGCATGGCAATCGCTCCATTTGGCTGAAATGAAAAAAGCATTTCACCCGGGCGTGACCCGGGCAGCAGCGGATTTCGTACTGAAATGAGAAGTGGTGGCCTGCCGATGGCCATGTGCGCTGCCGCTCATTCTCCGGAATTCGGCGCGACCGGTGGCAGCTCGCCGGGCAATCTACATCAAGCGCCCGACAAATGAAATCGCGTTCCTGCGCGTTGCGAAAGTCGCGCCGTGATCGACGCGGCGCCGAGGGGCAGCCTGCCTGACCTGACGCACGAGCGAGCACGGCGTTTGTGATGCAACCAGAGCGGTCTTGGCGTCGCTCAGCGCCTTGCAAACAAAAGCGATCTGCCTCAGTGTCCGGTGCCTGCCCTCAAGAACAAGCGAAAGAAAACTCATGAAGCATCGCGCGCTCGGCCGCTCCGGCCTCACTGTCCCCTCCCTGTGCTTCGGCTGCAATGTGTTCGGCTGGACCGTCGACGAGACGTCGTCGTTCCGCCTGCTCGACACCGTGCTGGAGCACGGGCTGACGTTCCTGGATACGGCGGATGTCTATTCGCGCTGGGCGCCGGGCCATAGCGGCGGCGAATCCGAGACGATCATCGGCAAATGGATGAAGGCGCGCGGCAACCGCAACCGCGTCATCCTCGCCACCAAGGTCGGTATGGACATGGGCAACGACAATGTCGGGCTGAAGCCGGACTATATCGCGCGCGCCGTCGAGGACTCGCTGCGGCGGCTGCAGACCGATTTCATCGATCTCTACCAGTCCCACAAGGACGACGAGACGACCCCGCAGGAAGAGACGCTGGCGGCCTACGACAAACTGATCAAGGCGGGCAAGGTCCGGGCGATCGGCGCCTCGAATTTCTCGGCGGAGCGGCTCAAGAACGCCCTCGATATCTCCAAGGCGAACGGGCTTCCGCGCTACGAGAGCATGCAGCCTGAATACAGCCTGATGGAGCGCTCGAGCTACGAAGGCGCGCTGCAACGGGTGTGCGAAGAGAACGACGTCGGCGTGATCACGTTCTTCTCGCTCGCCGCGGGATTTTTGACCGGCAAGTACCGCTCGGAGAGCGACTTCGCCAAGAGCCCGCGCGGCTCGCGCAGCATTCCAAAATACATGAACCCGCGCGGCATGCGCATCCTGGCCGGCCTCGATGAGGTCGCCGCGGAAACCCGCGCCGAGCCGGCCGCGGTCGCGCTGGCCTGGCTGATGGCAAAGCCCTCGATCACCGCGCCGATTGCCAGCGCAACCAGGCCCGAGCAGGTCGCGACGCTGGTCGCTGCAACCAAACTCGAGCTGACCAAGGGCCAGGTCGAGCGGCTCGACGCAGCGAGCACATAGCGCGTTTTCAAGCGGCGCGAACTGCGGCTTTTGGTCTTCAGTGCGCAGCCTCGATGCTGCCTTACTGTTCCGGACAGCTTGACTAGAGCCATTTCCGTTCCGATAAAATCGGAACGGGGCTCTAGATTTTTGTTTGACGCGTTTTCTTCACGCGAACCGGTATCCACTTCGCTCGAGAACGCTCTAGTCTGCCGTGACGGTCAGGCGTATGGGGGGACGCAGGTGAATATCCTTGGGATCAACTCGGTGTATCACGAGTCCGCCGCCGCGCTGCTGGTTGACGGCCGGCTCGTGGTGGCCGCCGAGGAGGAGCGGTTCAACCGCATCAAGCACGGCAAGCCAGCCGAGTTCGACAACCCGCATCAACTCCCCGAACGCGCAATCCGCTTTTGCCTGAACCATGCCGGGCTCACCGCGCGCGATATCGATCACGTCGCATACTCGTTCGATCCGAGGCAGCGCCGCAAGCGATATCGCGCCGAGTGGTGGGATCCGCGGCTGGAGGAGACCTTTCGGCTCCGGCTTGGTCAGGTGCCCGGCGCCATCGACGACCTGCTCGGACGCTCACTGCGGCAGCGGCTGCATTTCGTGCCTCACCATATGGCGCACGCCGCATCCGCCTACTTCCCGTCGGGCTTCGATCACGCGGCCATCCTCACCATCGATGGAATCGGCGAGACCGCGGGCACCTCGCTGGCGAAGGCCGCCGGCACCCGCATCCAGACCGTCGAGACATTCGAATATCCGCATTCGATCGGTTTCCTGTGGGAGGTGTTCAGCGGCTATCTCGGCTTCTCGCATTACGACGCGTCGAAAGTCATGGGCCTCGCGGCTTACGGCGATCCCGAGGTTTTCCGTCAGCAATTCCAGTCGATCATGCGTGCCGATGAGGTGAACTACGGGGTGTCGCCGGAGTATCTCGGCAACAGCCCGGAGCGTCACGCCAGAATGGAAGCCGTGTTCGGCCCGGGGCGCTACGAGGACGGCGAAATCCTGCCGCGGCATGCCGACATGGCGGCCGCGTTGCAGGCGGCGACGGATGCCGCGGTCGTCGCGGCCGTCCGCCGCCTCAAGCGCAGGGTGCCATCGGACAATCTGTGTCTTGCCGGAGGCGTCGCGCTCAATTGCGTGACCAATGAACTGGTCCGGCGATCCGGCGAATTCACCAACGTGTTCATCCCTTCCGCGCCGCACGACGCGGGCACGGCGATCGGCGCCGCCTTCGCCGTGCATTGCGCAAAGCACAAGCGTTCCCCCGAGCGCGGCAACGACACGCCGTATCTCGGGCCCGCATTCAAGCGGCGCGAGATTCTGGCGGCGGTCAAGTCGGCCGGGCTCAAGGCACGGCGCAGCACATCGCCGGCGCGCGATGCCGCCGACATGATCGCCGGCGGCAAAATCGTCGCCTGGTTCCAGCGCCGCATGGAGTTCGGGCCGCGCGCGCTGGGCAACCGTTCCCTGCTCGCCGACCCGCGGCGGCCCGACATGCGCGATATCCTCAATCAGAAAGTCAAGCACCGGGAAGATTTCCGCCCCTTTGCGCCGAGCGTACTGGCCGAGCACGCCGAGGAATGGTTCGAGGTCGGCGCGCCGACGGCGAGTCACGCCTTCATGCTGTTTGCATGTCCCGTCAAGCCTGATCGGCGCGATCTCATCCCGGCGGTTTTGCACCGCGACGGCAGCGCCCGGGTCCAGATCGTCAGCCGCAGATCAAATCCGCGCTTTCACGAGCTGATCTCCTGCTTCTTTGCCAAGACCGGCGTGCCCCTTGTCGTCAACACGTCCTTCAATGACAGCGAGCCGATCGTCTGCGCCCCGACCGACGCAATCGTCACGTTCCGCAAGTCCGGCATCGACGCGCTGTTCATGGACGATGTGGTGCTGACGGCAAAGGCGTGACCTCGCCTGCCATCTTCAGCCCAGAATCTTCAGCGCCAGGATATTCAGCCCAGAACCTTCAGCCCCACGGGCCGCGCTGGCCCTGTGATCCGCCCCACGGGCTGCGCGGCGGATAGCTTTCGCCGGTGGAAAGCGGCGCGGTCTGGGTACCGAGCTCGGCGGCGAGTTGCTGCAGCGCCGCGATGCGGTTCGCGGTCGAGGGGTGGGTGGCGAACAGATTGTCGACGCCGTGGCCCGACAGCGGGTTGATGATGAACATATGCGCGGTGGCCGGATTGCGCTCGGCCTCCATGTTCGGCATCTGATGCGCGGCGTTCTCGATCTTCGCAAGCGCGGACGCCAGCCACATCGGCTGCCCGACGATCCGCGCGCCATAATTGTCGGCGGCATATTCGCGGGTGCGGCTGATCGCCATCTGCACCAGCGCAGCGCCGAGCGGCGCCAGGATCATCATCGCGATCGAGCCGATGATGCCGGGGCCGTTGTTGTTGCGGTTGCCGCCGAAGAACATGCCGAACTGCGCCAGCATCGAGATTGCGCCGGCGATCGTCGCCGTGATCGTCATGGTCAGCGTGTCGTGATGCTTGATATGCGCAAGCTCGTGGGCGATCACGCCGGCGAGCTCCTCGCGGCTGAGCTGCTGCATCAGACCCGTGGTGACCGCGACCGCGGCGTTCTCCGGATTGCGGCCGGTCGCAAATGCATTGGGCTGCGCTTCGTCCATCAGGAACACGCGCGGCATCGGCAGGCTTGCGCGCTGCGCGAGTTCGGCGACGAGATTGTAAAGCTCGGGCGCGGAACGCGCATCGACCTGATGGGCGCCGTACATTGACAGCACCATGCGATCGGAATTCCAGTAGGCGAACAGGTTTGTCGCAGCCGCGACGATCAGCGCGATCACGGCGCCGGTGCCGCCGCCGATCAAATAGCCGACGCCCATGAACAGGGCGGTGAGGCCGGCAAGCAGGAGCGCGGTGCGGAAATAGTTCATCGTGGTTCCCTCACGGCGAGCGGAATGCTGCCACAACTGACGCCGCAGAGGTAGGGATTTTGCTGCGCGTGCCGCAAGGGGAACCAGTGCGTCGCAGCGACGCGGCGCGGATTAGCGATCGGTCATCTGCGGCAGATTGTAGCCCGCATGAGCGAAGCGACATGCGGGACCCCCGCCCCGGATATCGCGGAGCCTGTCATCGGGTGCGCGTTCGCGCGACCCGTTGGCTCATTCGGGCAACGGAACTACGTCTACGGGATCGCGTCTACTCCGCCGGCTCCCGCCGCGCGAGCTGCCGCTCGCCCCTCGCGCAGCGCCACCGCAGCATGCGGGCGAGCTGGGCCCGGCTGTAGGGTTTTCCGAGGAACAGGATGCCCTGCTCGAGCTTGCCGTCCTGGTCTATGACATTCTCGGTATAGCCCGACGTGAACAGCACGCGCAGGCCGGGCCGCCGCTTCTGCGCCTCGGTGGCGAGTTCGCGCCCGTTCATCGCGCCGGGCATGATGACGTCGGTGAACAGCAAATCGACCGGCGCGCCGCCGTCGAGCACGACGAGCGCTTCAGAGCCGTTGTTGGCCGACAGCGTGGTGTAGCCGAGGCTCTCGATCTGGGTCAGCACATAGGAGCGCACCAGTCTGTCGTCCTCGACGACGAGCACGATTTCCTGTGCGCCGCGGACATCCGGCTGCCGCCGCTCAGGCAGGCGGCGAACGGCCAGGCCATCCAGCCGAACTGGAAATCGCGCCGCTTGGAGACGAGGATCGCCAGCGCAAACGGGACCGAGAAATACGAAGCGGCAATCAGTGCGTCGGAAATCACGTGGAGCCAGATCAGCTCCGGCTCCCACAGCAGGCAGATGCCGTGCGGCGAAAACGTCGACGAATCCAAAAGACGCTCGAGAAAACTCCACATGGCTCCCTCCGGGCGTGATCGATCCGCCGACACCCCTGCCCGCGAATCACCCGCCGATCATAGCGGCGGCTATTCACACTGCCGAAGGCCAATTGGTCTAACGGCGGCACCCCCGTTGTTGCCCGGTGTCGCCCTGGTGTATGCAGGGCGGGCCCTATCCCCGATCCAGCCGGTGACATCGATGCCAGCATCTTCCCTCCGCGCCCCGATCATGATCGCTGTAGCAGCGGCGGCGCTGGCGCTCTCGACGGCCGCCTCGGCGCAGCAGCCGCTGCCCAACCCTGCGGGTCCCGCGCCCGTCAGGCCGCGCCCGGTGGTCGCCGCCTCGCCGCGGGCTGCGTCCTGCCATGCCGGGCAGAGCTTCGATCGCTTCCTCACTGAGCTGAAGCAGAAGGCGGTGGCCGCCGGCGTCTCGCAACGCACGATCGCGGAGGCCGCGCCGTACCTGATCTACGACCAGGGCATCGTCAACCGCGACCGCGGCCAGCGCGTGTTCGGGCAGATCTTCACCCAGTTCGCCGGCCGCATGGCCGCGAACTATCGGATGCAGCAGGGCCAGCAATACATCAAGACATATGCGGCCGCGTTCGCGCGCGCCGAGAAGGAGTATGGCGTGCCGCCGGCGGTGATCGCCGCGTTCTGGGGACTGGAGAGCGACTTCGGCGTCCAGATGGGCAATCTGCCGACGCTGAAATCGCTGGTGTCGCTGGCCTATGATTGCCGCCGCTCGGAGATGTTCCAGGGCGAGACCATCGCGGCGCTGAAGATCATCGAGCGCGGCGACCTGACGCCCGACGAGATGATCGGCTCGTGGGCCGGCGAGCTCGGCCAGACGCAATTCTTGCCGACGCACTATTTCAACTACGCCGTCGACTATGACGGCGACGGCCATCGCAATCTGCTTGCCAGCGGCCCCGACGTGATCGGCTCGACCGCGAACTACATCGCCAACGGATTGAAGTGGCGGCGCGGCGAGCCGTGGCTGCAGGAGGTGCGCGTGCCGCAGGCAACGAACTTCCCTTGGGACCAGGCCGACCTCACCATCAAGCTGCCGCGCTCGAAATGGGCTGCGCTCGGCGTCACCACCACCGACGGCAAGCCGCTTGCCAATGACGAGATGCCGGCCTCGCTGTTGCTGCCGATGGGCCGGATGGGCCCGGCATTCCTCGCCTACGCGAATTTCGCCGCCTACACCGAGTGGAACAACTCGCTGATCTATTCGACCACCGCCGGCTATCTCGCCGGCCGCATCGCGGGCGCGCCGCCGATGCAGCGCCCGCACGCGCCGGTCGCGCAGCTGCCGTTCAACGAGATCAAGGAGCTGCAGTCGCTGCTGGCGCGCGCCGGCTACGACGTCGGCAAGGTCGACGGCGTGCTCGGACAGGCGAGCCGCAGCGCGGTCAAGGCGATGCAGATGAAGTATGGCCTGCCCGCGGATTCCTGGCCGACCACGGAGCTCTTGGCCCGGATACGCGGACCGCGGGCGCAGCCGGCGGAAGCCGCGATGCCGGGGATGCGGTAGGACGTCCTTGAGCTTTCTGCGTAGCGAGCAGTGCGCTTGAACCGTCACCCTGAGGAGCGCGCAGCGCGTCTCGAAGGGTCGACGGCCACCAGTGGGGCCGTGCATCCTTCGAGACGCCGCTTCGCGGCTCCTCAGGATGACGGATTACGAGGGCCCCTCGGGAAATATTTGACCAAGTGTTACAGCCTTCCGCGGTTGTATTCTTCCCTTCGCAGCCCCATTTGCAGCATCGCCGTTCGGCAGATTTGGATTTCATCAGAACCAAGAAGAGCAACGCATGTCCTTTTATGACGCCGTCGTCCCCGCCTATCTTCAGATCCTCAACAGCCTCACCGGCCTGCTCAGCAAGGCCGAAGCGCATTGCGAGGCGAAGAAGATCGCGCCCGAGGTGCTGCTCGGATCGCGGCTCTATCCGGATATGCTGCCGCTGACCAAGCAGGTACAGCTGGTCTGCGATCACGCCGCAAGGGGCTGCGCGCGGCTGACGCATAGCGAGGTGCAGTCGACGCCCGACACCGAGACCACCTTCGCCGAATTGAAGCAGCGGCTCGCCAACACGATCGACTATGTGAAGTCGTTCAAGCCGGAGCAGTTCGACGGCGGCGATGCCAAGGACGTCACCTTCCCGGTCGGCCCCGGCCGCACCATGACCCTGAAGGGCCAGCAGTTCCTCAACGCGTTTTCGTTCCCAAACTTCTATTTCCACGCCGTCACCGCGCACGGCATCCTGCGCCACAACGGCGTCGAGATCGGCAAGCGCGATTTCCTCGGCGTGAGCTGACGCGCTTCGCGCGTCATTCCGGGGCTCGCGAAGCGAGAACCTCAGGTGCGCAATTGCGCACCGGGGAATCTCGAGCCACACAACTTCTGGATTCCGGGTTCGATGCTTCGCATCGCCCCGGAATGACGTGGCACAAACATATTCCCCACCGCGGGATTTTAGCCTCGCACGCACGGCCGTGCTACTGCTCCCTGACAACAACAAGACGTCAGGGAGCACGCCATGTCGACCACAACCCACGCGCCGAAAGCCATCGATCCTTCCGCCTCACTGCATGCGGAAGCGCTGGGACTGGCAAAGAACCACGGCCGCCTCAACGGCCGGCGCATCATCGTGGTCGGCGCGGGACAGCGCACCACCGTGGACGCTGAGCCGCCGATCGGCAACGGCCGCGCGATGAGCGTGCTGTTCGCGCGCGAGGGCGCCTCGGTCGCCTGCCTGGACGTCAACAAGGAAGCCGCCGACGACACCGTCGCGCAGATCACACGCGAAGGCGGCAAGGCTTTCGGTCGAACGCTGCGCCGACAGGCTCGGCGGGCTCGACGGGCTGGCGCTGAATGTCGGCATTTCCTCCGGCGTGTCGCTGCCCAAAATGACGGCAGAAGCCTGGGACCGCGACTATGCCGTCAATGTGCGCAGCCACATGCTGTTCGCGCAGAAGGCGCTGGAGGTGATGGCGCCGGGCGGCGCGATCATCCTGATCTCCTCGATGGCAAGCCAGCGCGCCGGCGGCCGCAACCCGGCCTATGAATCCTCCAAGGCGGCGCAGATCGCGCTGGGACGGGCGATCGCGCGGGCCGGCGAGGACAAGGGCATTCGCTGCAATGTGATCGCGCCCGGTTTCATGGATACGCCGATGGGCCGCGACGCCAGCCGAAGGCGGACCGACCGCGCCGTGACAGTGCCTTTCGGCCGCCAGGGCACCGGCTGGGAGGTCGCCTATACTGCGCTGTTCCTGATTTCGAATGAATCCTCCTATGTGAACGCGCACACCCTGTTCCTCGATGCCGGCCACATGGGCGGGATCGTGCGCAGCTAACCTGCGGTGCGCGAATGCCTCGGCCATTGCGCTTGTCGCCGCAATGCACAAGTCTTCCCTATTCGTCACTCCCTGGGACCTATCCATGAGCCAACCGACCAAACTCCTTGAATCCTTCAAGCTCGGCGCGCTGACGCTGCCGAACCGCCTGGTGATGGCGCCACTGACGCGCAACCGCGCGGTGCCGCCCGGCATGGTGCCGAGCCCGCTCGCGGTGGACTATTACGGCCAGCGCGCCTCCGCCGGCCTGCTGATATCCGAGGCGAGCCAGGTCTCGCAGCAGGGCCAGGGCTATCAGGACACGCCCGGCATCTATTCGAAGGAGCAGGTCGCGGCCTGGCGCAAGGTCACCGACCGCGTGCATGAGCGCGGCGGCCGCATCTTCATCCAGATCTGGCATGTTGGCCGCATCTCGCATGTAGCGTTGCAGCCGAACGGCGGTGCGCCGGTGGCGCCGAGCGCGCTCAAGGCCAAGACCAAGACCTTCGTCAATGGCACCTTTGCCGACGTCTCCGAGCCGCGCGCGCTCGAGCTGTCGGAAATCCCCGGGATCATCGAGGACTTCAAGCGCGGCACCGCGAATGCGCTGGCTGCCGGCTTCGACGGCGTCGAGATCCACGGCGCCAATGGTTATCTTCTCGACCAGTTCGCGAGGGACAGCACCAACAAGCGCACCGACGCTTACGGCGGCTCTATCGAGAACCGCGCAAAGCTGATGCTTGAGGTTTCCAAGGTGGTCGCCGCCGAGGCCGGCGCCGATCGCACCGGCATCCGCATCTCGCCGGTGACGCCGGCCAATGACGTCTCCGACTCCAATCCGCAGCTGCTGTTCGACTACATTGTCGATCAGCTCAACGCGCTGAAGCTGACCTATATTCACGTCATCGAAGGCGCGACCGGCGGCCCGCGGGACATCGCGCCGTTCGACTACGCTTCGCTGCGCAAGCGCTTCAAGCAGGCCTATGTCGCCAACAACGGCTACGACTTCCCGCTGGCCGAGAAGGTGCTGGAAGCCGGCGCCGCCGACCTCATCGCGTTCGGCAAGCCGTTCATCTCCAACCCCGATCTGGTCGAGCGGCTCAAGGCCGGCGCCCCGCTCAACGAGTGGGACAAGGCGACCTTCTATGGCGGCGGCGCCAAGGGCTACACGGATTACCCGACGCTGAAGGCGACCGAGGCGGCGGAGTAGAGTGGACCAAAGACTGTCATGCCCCGCGAGGGCGGGGCATCCAGTATTCCAGAGACGCCAGCGATTGATCGAAACGCCGCGGCGTACTGGATCGCCCGGTCAAGCCGGGCGATGACAACGGAGAAAACAAAAAAAGGCCGGGATCGCTCCCGGCCTTTCGTCGTGTTCGGATGGCGTGGGCTGGTACGCCTGCCTTACTTGGCTTCGGCGCGCTTGGGCGGGGTGGCCGGCCACGACTTGATCAGCGCGTCGTAGTCGACGGTTTCGCCCTTCGGCTTCTCGTTCGCGAGCTTGCGCTGCGGAGCGATGGTGCCGTCCTTCTCGGCCTTCTTGAACCAGAACTCGGCGGATTCCTTCTTGTTCAGCTTCGGTCCGCAGGCACCCTGCACACCGGACTTCTCAAGACGTTCCATCACCGAATCCTGGGCCGCGGCGAGCGCGTCCATCGCCTGCTGCGGCGTCTTGGTACCGGACGACGCATCGCCGATGTTCTGCCACCACAGCTGCGCGAGCTTCGGATAGTCGGGCACGTTGTTGCCGGTCGGGGTCCACTGCACGCGCGCGGGCGAGCGGTAGAACTCGATCAGGCCGCCGAGCTTCGGCGCACGCTCGGTGAACGACTTGTCCCAGATGTCGGATTCACGGATGAAGGTGAGACCGACATGGCTCTTCTTCAGCGACACCGACTTGGAGACGATGAACTGCAGATAGAGCCAGGCTGCCTTGCGGCGATCCGGCGGAGTCGACTTCAAGAGCGTGGCGGAACCGGCGTCCTGATAGCCGAGCTTCATGCCTTCCTTCCAGTACGAGCCGTGCGGCGACGGAGCCATACGCCACTTCGGCGTACCGTCCGCGTTCATCACGGCGATGCCCGGCTTCACCATGTCGGCGGTGAAGGCGGTGTACCAGAAGATCTGCTGGGCGATGTTGCCCTGCGCAGGCACCGGGCCGGCTTCCGAGAACGTCATGCCCTGGGCTTGCGGCGGGGCATACTTCTTCAGCCAGTCGAGATACTTGGTGATCGAGTAGACCGCGGCCGGACCGTTGGTGTCGCCACCACGATCGACCGAGGAGCCGACCGGACGGCAGCCTTCCATCCGGATGCCCCACTCGTCGACCGGCAGGCCGTTCGGGATACCCTTGTCGCCGTTGCCGGCCATCGACAGCCAGGCGTCGGTGAACCGCCAGCCGAGCGAGGGATCCTTCTTGCCATAGTCCATGTGGCCATAGACCTTGACGCCGTTGATCTCCTTGATGTCGTTGGTGAAGAACTCGGCGATGTCTTCATAGGCCGACCAGTTCACGGGCACGCCGAGCTCGTAGCCATACTTGGCCTTGAACTTGGCCTTGTAGTCGGGGTTGGTGAACCAGTCGTAGCGGAACCAATAGAGGTTCGCGAACTGCTGGTCGGGAAGCTGATAGAGCTTGCCGTCCGGCGAGGTCGTGAACGACTTGCCGATGAAGTCGTCGACGTCGAGCATCGGGTCGGTGACGTCCTTGCCCTCACCCTTCATGTAGTCCGAGAGCACGATGGTCTGGCCGTAGCGGAAGTGCGTGCCGATCAGGTCGGAGTCGTTGATCCAGCCGTCATAGACATTCTTGCCGGACTGCATCTGGGTCTGCAGCTTCTCGACCACGTCACCTTCCTGGATGATGTCGTGCTTGAGCTTGATGCCGGTGAGTTCGGAGAACGCCTTGGCCAGCGTCTGCGATTCATATTCGTGCGTCGTGATCGTTTCCGACACGACGTTGATCTCCATGCCCTTGAAGGGTTCGGCGGCCTTGGCGAACCACTCGAGCTCCTTCTTCTGGTCTGCCTTCGACAGCGTCGAGGGCTGGAATTCCGCGATCCACTTCTGGATCACGGCTTCATCGGCCGCACGCGCCGGCGCGGCGACCGCGAGCGAAGCTGCGATCAGCGCGGCGGCGCTGGTCATAGTCAAAAGACTATCCTTTGTCGTTCTCAAATGTGGCATATAGTTTCCTCCGGTTGCAGCGACAAACCAAAACCTCAGGCCCGGGTAGACCCCGGATCTGCTCTTCTTCGCTTTCGTCAGACGGTGCGAAAAATCGCGACGGCTGAAAGAAGCGAAATCAGCGTTGCGAGCCACAGGCTCGAAATCTCCACGCCCTCCCCGATCGGCAGCGTGAAGATCGTATCGGTGCCGACGAGGCCGATCCACAAAAGGTGGATCACCGCCGCCAGCACCAGCGAAATGAACAAACGATCGCCGCGCGTGGTCGGGATGCGCAGCACGCCGACCCGCTCGGCCTCCGGATAGACCGCCGCGAGCCAGGTCATGGCGCCGAGCGTCGAGGCCAACAGCGCGAAGAAGATCGCGGTCGGCAGCGTCCAGGCCATCCATGCGATGGATTCCATGACTCAAATCCCTCCACACGATGCGCTGCGCCCGCTCTCCCATGGGGAGAGGGTTGGGGTGAGGGGGTACGGTCTATCGATCGAGCGAAACCCCTCACCCGGATTTGCCGCTCCGCGCCAAATCCGACCTCTCCCCATGGGAGAGGTGAAGTCCGGCGTTGAGATGCTGCCTGATTGCTTCATCATCATCCTAGACCCGGCCGAGCGCGAAGCCGCGCGCGATGTAGTTGCGGACGAACCAGATCACCAGCGCGCCCGGAATGATGGTGAGCACGCCGGCGGCGGCAAGCAGCCCCCAGTCCATGCCGGCGGCGGAGACCGTGCGCGTCATGATCGCCGCGATCGGCTTGGTCTGCACCGAGGTCAGCGTGCGCGCCAGCAGGAGCTCGACCCAGGAGAACATGAAGCAGAAGAAGGCGGCGACGCCGATGCCGCTCGCGATCAGCGGCACCAGGATCTTGATGAAGAAGCGCGGGAACGAATAGCCGTCGAGGAAGGCGGTCTCGTCGATCTCGCGCGGCACGCCGGAGACGAAGCCTTCGAGGATCCACACCGCCAGCGGCACGTTGAAGATGCAGTGCGCGAGCGCAACCGCCCACGGCGTATCGAACAGGCCTATCGCCGAATACAGGTTGAAGAACGGCAGCGCGTAGACCGCCGCCGGCGCCATGCGGTTCGACAGCAGCCAGAAGAACAAATGCTTGTCGCCGAGGAAGCGGTAGCGCGAGAACGCATAGGCCGCCGGCAATGCCACCGCGATCGAGATGATGGTGTTGAGCACGACATATTCGAGCGAATTGATATAGCCCGAATACCAGCTCTCGTCGGTGAAGATGCGCTTGTAGTGCTGCAGCGTCGGCGTATGCGGCCACAGCGTCATCGTCGAGACGATCTCGGCGTTGGTCTTGAAGCTCATGTTGACGAGCCAGTAGATCGGCAACAGCAGGAAGATCAGGAACAGCGCCATGATGAGGCGGCGGCCGGGGATCGAATGCATCATGCCGCTCCTCCCTTGACCGGACGCTCGGCGCCGGCATTGGTCATCACGGTGTAGAACACCCAGCACACGATCAGGATGATGAGATTGTAGGCCAGCGACAGCGCCGCGGCCTTGCCGAGGTCGAACTGGCCGAGCGCGATCTTGACGAGTTCGATCGAGACGAAGGTGGTGGAATTGCCCGGGCCGCCGCCGGTGACCACGAACGGCTCCGTGTAGATCATGAAACTGTCCATGAAGCGCAGCAGCACCGCGATCAGCAGCACGCGGTTCATCTTCGGCAGCTGGATCGCCTTGAACACCGCCCAGCGCGAGGCGCCGTCGATCTGCGCCGCCTGGTAATAGGCGTCGGGGATCGACTTCAGGCCGGCGTAGCACAGCAGCGCGACGAGGCTGGTCCAGTGCCAGACGTCCATCACGATCACCGTGACCCAGGCGTCGAGGTCATTGGAGACGTAATTGTAGTTGATACCGAGATGGTTCAGCGTATAGCCGAGCAGGCCGATATCGGGGCGGCCGAAGATCTGCCAGATGGTGCCGACCACGTTCCACGGAATCAGCAGCGGCAGAGCGAGGATGACGAGACAGGCCGCGACGCTCCAGCCCTCGCGCGGCATCGACAGCGCGACGATGATGCCGAGCGGCACCTCGATCGCGAGGATGATCGCCGAGAACAACAAATTGCGACCGAGCGAGGCCAGGAAGCGGCCGCCGAGATCGGTCGAGGGATCGAGCAGCTCCTTGAACCAGCCGACGCCGTTCCAGAAGAACTGGTTGTTGCCGAAGGTGTCCTGCATCGAATAGTTCACGACGGTCATCAGCGGCAGCACCGCCGAGAACGCCACCACCAGGAACACCGGCAGCACCAGGAACCAGGCTTTTTGGTTGATCGTCTTGTCCATCAGGCGACCCCTTCCACCAAATGGCTGTCGGCATAGACGTGGACATGCGCGGGATTGAAGATCAGCCCGGCGGTATCGCCGGAGACCGAGAAGCCCGGCGGCACGCGCGCGGCGAATTTGGTGTTGCCGACGCGAACGCGGGCGAACTGGATGCGGCCGAGATCGTCGATCCGCTCGATCGTGGCCGACAGCAGGCCGGGTGCCGGCGCGGCGACGTCGACGAATTCGGGCCGCACGCCGATCTCGATTTTCTTGCCCGCCGGCAGCACACCATAGTTTCGATTCAGGCCGATGACATGGCCGTCGACCCGCGCCTCGTGGCCACTGACCTCGGCGGGCACGATATTCATGCCGGGTGAGCCGATGAAATAGCCGACGAAGGTATGCGCCGGCTTGTCGAACAATTCGGCCGGCGTGCCGCTCTGCACCACGCGGCCGTCATGCATCACGACGACGGTGTCGGCGAAGGTCAGCGCCTCGGTCTGGTCGTGGGTGACATAGATCATCGTGAGGTCGAGCTCGCGATGCAGCGCCTTCAGCTTCGAGCGCAATTGCCACTTCAGCTCCGGATCGATCACGGTCAGCGGTTCGTCGAACAGCACCGCGGCGACGTCGGAGCGCACCAGGCCGCGGCCGAGCGAGATCTTCTGCTTGGCGTCGGCGGTGAGCCGGGTCGCCTTGCGATTCAGATACGGCGTGAGGTCGAGCAGGTCGGCGATCTGCCGGACCCGCGCATCGACCTCGGCCTTGGCGACGCCGCGGTTCTTCAGCGGGAAGGCCAGGTTCTCGCCGACCGTCATGGTGTCGTAGATCACCGGGAACTGGAACACCTGCGCGATGTTGCGCTTCTGCGTCGACAGCGGCGTGATGTCCTGGCCGTCGAACAGAATCTTGCCGCGCGACGGGATCACGATGCCGGAGATCAGGTTGAGCAGCGTGGTCTTGCCGCAGCCGGACGGCCCGAGCAGCGCATAGGCGCCGCCCTGCCGCCAGGTCATCGTCACCGGCTTCAGCGCAAAGGATTCCGGCGGCGCGTCATTGCCGCTGTAGGACTGCGCGAGATCGACGAGGTCAATGCGGGCCATCGGGCATCTCCCTCAATTGCTCTTGCTGGCCGACGCGCGTGCCGCAAGCGAATCGCCATACAATTCGCTTGCAAACGCGGTCGCGGGCGACGCGACCAGGCGGTCGGCGGCGTCAAACACGAAGATGTTTTCGGGATCGAGCGCGGCTTCAAGCACCTGCCCGGGTTCATATTCGTGCACGCCGTGCAGCACCGCGACCCAGTTCGAATCGTGGACATGGACGTGCACAAAACTCTCCGAGCCGGTGATCTCGGTCACCGTCACGGTGGCGGAGAATTTGTGGCGGCCGGCTGCGGAGCTACCAACCTCGAGCTGGTGCGCGCGGAAGCCGATCTTGTAGATGCCGTCGGGCAGCGTGGCGTAAAGGCCGGCCGCGGGCGCCTGCTCGCCGCCGGCATAGATCACCTGGGCGCCCTTCTTCTCGATGCCGATGATGTTGAGCGGCGGATCGGAGAACACCTGGGCGACGCGCAGCGTGTCGGGATGGCGGTAGACCTTCGGCGTCGCGCCGATTTGCAGCACCTCTCCTTCCCACATGCACACGGTGCCGCCGCCGAGCAGCAGCGCTTCCGACGGCTCGGTGGTGGCGTAGACGAAGATCGCGCCGGAGGCCTCGAAGATGCGCGGCAGCTCGGCGCGCAGCTCCTCGCGCAGCTTGTAATCGAGATTGGCCAAGGGCTCGTCGAGCAGCACGAGATCGGCGCCCTTGACCAGCGCGCGGGCAATCGCGGTGCGCTGCTGCTGGCCGCCGGAGAGCTGCAGCGGCGTGCGCTTTAGGAACGGCTCGAGCCGCAGCAGGCCGGCGGCTTCCGCCACCCGCTTCTCGATCTCGGCGCGCGGCTTGCCCTGCACCCGCAACGGCGAGGCGATGTTCTCGTAAACCGTGAGCGAGGGATAGTTGATGAACTGCTGATAGACCATCGCGACCGAACGCTGGCGCACGTCCGCCCCGGTGACGTCCTTGCCGTCGACCAGCACGCGGCCGGTGGTCGGCTTGTCGAGGCCGGCGAGCAGCCGCATGATCGAGGTCTTGCCCGACAACGTCGGCCCGAGCAGCACGCTGAGCGTGCCACGCTCCAGCGTCAGCGACACGTCGCGGATGGTCGCGATGCCATCCACGGTCCGCGTGACATTCTGCAGTGTGACGCTCATGCCCGTCCTCCCGCTTCGCGGAGGGGACGTTCACCGGACACGCGGTTGGCGAGCATCCACTCGTCGAGCGCGGCGATTTCACCCGCCGTCATCCGCAAGCCCAGCTTGGATCGTCGCCAGACGACATCGTCCGCAGTCCGAGCCCATTCGTTTGCCATCAGGTACCTGACTTCGCTCTCCGTCAAGGTGGCGCCGAACGAGCGGCCGAGATCTTCGGCCGATGCTGCATTGCCCAAGACTTTGCTGGCACGCGTGCCGTAGGCATGCGCGAGACGATTGGCGTGCTGTTGCGCAAGGAACGGGTAGTTGCGAACCAATTCGGCTGATAACGCCACGACCGCGGAGACATCCATGTCGCCGCCGGGCAGCGGCGCCTTGCCGGTCCAACCCTCCTGCGCCTTTGTGCCGCGGAGGTAAGGCGACAGCCGCTCCAGCGCCTCCTCGGAGAGACGGCGATAGGTCGTGATCTTGCCGCCATAGATCGACAGTAGCGGCGCACCGCCGGGCGTATCGAGCTCGAACACGTAATCGCGGGTCGCCGCCTTGGCCTCGCTGGCGCCGTCGTCATACAGCGGACGCACGCCGGAGTAATTCCAGACCACGTCTTCGGGCTTCACCGGCTTGGCAAGATAGGCGCTGGCGGAGGCGCAGAGATATTCGATCTCCTCCTGCGACGCCTTCACCTTGGCCGGATCGCCGTCATAGTCGCGATCGGTGGTGCCGATCAGCGAGAAATCGTCCTGATAGGGAATGACGAAGATGATGCGGCCGTCGGCGTTCTGGAAGATGTAGGCACGGTCGTGGTCGTAGAGCTTCGGCACCACGATGTGCGATCCCTGCACCAGCCGCACCTTGGCGCGCGCGTTGACACCGGCGCCCGACGCCAGCACCTGCTCGACCCAGGGACCGCCGGCATTGACCAGCACGCGTGCCTTGATGGTGTTGCGCGCACCGCTGACGCCGTCCTCGACCGTGAGATGCCAGACGCCGTCGACCTGCCTGATCTCGACCGCGCGGGTGCGGGTGCGGATCTCGGCGCCGCGATCGGCGGCATCGCGCGCGGTCAGCGCAACCAGCCGCGCGTCGTCGACGAAGCAGTCGGAATATTCAAAGCCCTTGGTGTAGCGGCCCGGGATCAGCGGCTTGCCGACCACGTCGCGCGTCAGATCGACCGAGCGCGTCGCCGGCAGCAAGTGACGGCCGCCAATGTGGTCGTAAAGGAATAGGCCGAGCCGCAGTAGCCAGGCCGGGCGCAGGCCGGCGTGGTGCGGCAAAACGAAACGCAGCGGACGAATGATATGGGGCGCGATCTGCCAGAGGATCTCGCGCTCGATCAGCGCCTCGCGCACCAAACGAAACTCGTAATATTCGAGATAGCGCAGACCGCCATGCACGAGCTTGGTCGACCATGACGACGTCCCGCTGGCCAAGTCATTCATTTCACAGAGGAAAACAGAGTTACCCCGGCCCGCCGCATCGCGCGCGATGCCGCAGCCATTAACGCCGCCTCCAATGATGGCGAGGTCGTAAATCTGGTCCAAAGAACGCTTCCCCCGGCAACCGTTTTCGCTTTGACGGTTTTACTTTCGGATTGGAGTAGATCACAACCAAAAACGAAAGCAAAGTGAAAACAGGGAACTTTGGCTGTGGATTTTTTGGGCGGCGTGATCGCGGCAGGGGCACCCGGTCCCATATCTCTCCGCCGTCACCCCGGCGCAGCGGCTTACCTGTTCGACCCGTCATCCTGAAGTGCGAGCGGAGCGAGCCTCGAAGGGTGCACGGCCCGAGCAGTGGCCGTCGATCCTTCGCGACGCGCGCAAGAGCGCGCTCCTCCAGCGACAACGGCGAAGCCGTTGCGCGGGGATGACGGTGAAAGGGTTGTGCACGCGGCTTCATCGGATCGCGGTCGAGCCGGGCGATGACAGCGAGAGGATACGGGATCACGCGCTGCGCAGCGTCGCCGGTGCGGGCTCGGCATTGTCGTCGAGATCGCTCTGCGGCTTGTCCATCGCGACGACGACTTCGATGCCGCGGCTGTGGCAGATGTTGGCGAGGCCCGCGGGGAGCGGCGAGTCGGTCACGAAGGTCTGGATCTGGCTCATATGCGCGATGCGCACCGGCGCGCTGCGGCGAAGCTTGGTCGAATCCGAGACCAGCATGACGTTGCGCGCGTTGGCGATGATCGCCTGCGCGACCTGCACCTCGCGATAATCGAAGTCGAGCAGCGCGCCCTCCTCGTCGATCGCGGATGCGCCGATGATGGCGTAATCGACCTTGAACTGGCCGATCAGCTGCGTCGCGGTGGAGCCGACCACCGCGCCGTCGGCGCGGCGCACCGTGCCGCCGGCGACGACCACCTCGATGCGCGGATGGCGGTACAGCAGCATCGCGACGTTGAGGTTGTTGGTGATGACCAGCAGGTCCTCATGCGAGGTCAGCGCGCTCGCGACCTCCTCCGTGGTGGTGCCGATGTTGATGAACAGCGAGCAGCCGTTCGGAATCCGCGCGGCCGCGGCGGCGCCGATCGCCTTCTTCTCCTCGGCGGCGACGAAGCGGCGCGCCTCATAGGCAAGGTTCTCGACGCCGGAGGCGATGATCGCGCCGCCATGGATGCGGGTCAGCGAGCGCTGGTCGCAGAGGTCGTTGAGATCCTTGCGGATGGTCTGCGCCGACACCTCGAATCGCCTGGCAAGATCCTCGACCATGACCCGGCCGAATGCGCGCGCGATGTTGAGGATTTCAGTCTGGCGATGGGAGAGTCCGGCCACGGCGGCCCCCTTGAAACGGCGAGTCTCCCATGTTGCGACCGTTCGGCACCGAGGTCAACGAGAAGCATCAGTGGGGTTAAGAACTGCGTTGCAGCAATGTCGAGGCGGTGAGTGGCGGCGATTCCTACCAGGCTGCTTGCCACCAAGCCGCTTCCTGCCAAGACATGGCCGATGCAACCCGGCGGATCAACTCGGGATCGTCGAACGCCGCCGCGCTCGCGACCGCGCCGGCCGCGAGCAGATCGGCATGACTGAGCCCGGTTCGCATCCCGATCGTCGCGATGCCTGCGGCCGTCGCGGACTGCACGCCGGATCGCGAATCCTCGAACGCCAGCGAGGCCGATGCCGACGCGCCTGCGAGGCGCAGTCCCTCGAGATAGGGCAATGGGTGCGGCTTGCCGTGTGCCAATTCGTCACCGATCACGACAGCCTTGAAGCGATGCGCAATGCCCAGTCCCGAGAGCAGCAGCTCGGCATTCGGGCGCGGCGCATTGGTCACCGCCACCATCGGCACGCCGGCGTGATCAGCCCGGTCGAGCAGCGTCATCAATCCCGGCACCGGCACGATCTGGCCGCTGACCAGTTCGCGGAATGTCCGCTCCTTCTCGCCAAGGATGATTGCGCTGCGATCCGGCGGCTCATGTGCGAGGAAGCGATCGCCGATCGAGGCGTTGGAGAAGCCCTGCAGCTCCTTGCCGAAGCGCGCGTGATCGAACACATGCCCGTGAGGACCGAGTACGCGGTTGAACGCTGCCAGATGGAGCGGATCGGTATCGGCGAGCGTGCCGTCGATATCGAACAACAGCGCCTTGTCTTGCGTCTGCGACGCTCTGCCATGTGCCTGTGACATCCGAGAGATGCTTCCGTGAGCCCGGATGCATCCATACAGGCAATTGCGGCACACGCAAATGACGCGCCAAGGTCAGTTACGACGCCATCAGCACGGGCTGACCCGGTGAGGAGCCGGCGCGCCGCGCGCTCAGCCTCGCGGGCGTTGCGGAAGATCTGGCCTTCCAGACGCTGGAAAAGTTGCGACGCAGCAAAGAACTGATAACCACGCCTATCTCGCACCACGATACCCGCTGTCTGAGAACTCACTTCGATCACGTAACTGTCGGACATTGTCGGCCTCGGTTTGACTCCGGGCCGACAACGGAGTCACTGGCTGTTTGTTCCTACGTTGTTTTTGCGAGCCGAAGCGGCGCTTTTGCAATCAAACCAGGCTCTGGACTCAGTTTCGTCGCGTTTGCTCTCGCGCCGAATCAGCGACACAGGCGCGCGAAGAGTTCAGGTCTCGATCGTCGCGCCGTCGCGCTGGATCGGTTGCGGATGGCCCTGCTCGTCGATCGAGACGTAGGTGAAATTGCCGTCGGTCACGAGGATCGACTGCTGCTCGCGGCGGCGCAGCACCCAGGCTTCGAGATGCACCGTGATCGAGGTGCGGCCGACGCGCACGAGGTTGGCGTGCACCGAGACGAGATCACCGACATAGACCGCCTTGCGGAAATTCATCGCCTCGATCGCAACCGTCACGGTGCGCGACTTCGCCAGCTTGGAGGCGAACACGCCGCCGCCGACGTCCATCTGGCTGAGCAGCCAGCCGCCGAAGATATCGCCATTGGCATTGGTGTCGGCCGGCATCGCCAGCGTGCGGATGCAGAGATCGCCCTGCGGCTCGTTGCCGTTGATCGGCGGCGCGTGGACGTGAGTTTCGGGCGCTTGGGTCTCGGTCACTTGAAGGCCTCCCAGCCGGTATCCGGTGCAAACCGTCCGCCAAACTTACGCATCAGCGCCTGCATCGTCGACACCACATTGTCGACGCCGCGACTGCGCGCATAATTGAGCGGGCCGCCGCGGAACGGCGCATAGCCGGTGCCGAAGATCATCGCGCCGTCGACCATGTCGGCATTGTCGACAATGCCCTCGCGCAAGGCGGCGACGCAGACGTTCGAGATCGGCAGCACCAGGCGATCGATCATCTCGTCCGTCACCTTCGGACCGGTCTCCGGCAGCGGCGCCTTCTCGGCCTTGCCGTCCTTCCAGGTGTAGAAACCCTTGCCGGTCTTGCGCCCGAGCTCGCCCTTGGCGACCTTCTCGCGCAGCCACGCCGGCGTCGGCGGCAGCGTATCGCCGAACTTCGAGCGCAGCATGTCGCCGACATCGAGGCAGATATCGAGGCCGACCTGGTCGGCGAGCTCGATCGGGCCCATCGGCATGCCGAACTCGACGGCCGCCGCATCGATCAGGCGCTGGTCGGTCTTTTCGTCCAGCATCATCATCGCTTCCAGCATGTAGGGTGTCAGCGCGCGGTTGACGAGAAAGCCCGGCGAGCTCTTCACCGGCAGCGGCAGGCGGTCGACGGCGCCGACAAAGGCCAGCGCCTCCTTGAGCATGGCCGCATCGGTGCCATCATGGCTGACGACCTCGACGAGTTGCAGCCGCGACACCGGGTTGAAGAAGTGCAGGCCGAGCAGCCGCTCCGGCCGTGCCAGCGTGGTGCGCAGATCCTGCAGCGGAATGCTCGACGTGTTGGTGGCGAGGATCGCGCCCTGCTTCATCTTCGGTTCGAGCGAGGCATAGACCTTCTGCTTCAGCTCGAGCTTTTCCGGCACCGCCTCGATGATCACATCGGCGTTGCGGACGCCCTCGCCGTCCATGTCGGGGATCAGCCGGTCCAGAGCGTCGCGCTGGTCGATCTTCCTGCGCATGATCTTGCCGAAGAGCTCCGACGCCCGCTTCATCGCGCCCGCAATCGGTTCGGCCTTCATGTCGGCGAGCGTGACGCGCATGTCCTGGTTGGCGCACCAGGCCGCGATATCGCCGCCCATCGCGCCGGCGCCGATGACATGGACGTGCTGCACCTTGTTGCCGCCGCCCGCCGCCTTCTTCATCTGCTCGCGCAGGAAGACGACGCGGATCAGGTTCTGCGCGGTCGGCGTCACCATCAGATTGGCGAACGAGGCCTTCTCCGCATTCAGCATCGCCGCACGGTTGCCGGCGTGCTTCTCCCAGAGATCGATCAGCGCTGAGGGCGCCGGATAGTGCTTGCGCGGCGCGGCCTTCTCGGCCTCGCTGCGCATTCGCGAGGCCAGGAAGCCCCTGACCGGACCGAAATTGAGGATGGTATTGAGCGCGCCCGGCTTGGCGCGCTTCAGCCGGCCGAACACCGCGTCCTTCACCGCGTTGCGGACATGGCGCTCCTGGGTGACGGCATCGACCAGACCGAGCGACTTGGCGCGGCGCGCGTCGATCGTCTTGCCGGTCAACATCAAGGTCATCGCCTGCATCGGATTGACCAGCTCGGTGAAGCGCACCGTGCCGCCGAGGCCGGGATGCAGCCCGAGCATCACCTCGGGGAAGCCGAACCGCGCATCATCGATCGCGATCCGCATCTGGCAGGCCAGCGCGACCTCGAGGCCGCCGCCGAGGCAGAAGCCGTGGATGACGGCGACCGACGGCACGCGCAGCGCCTCCAGCCGGTCGATCACGGCATGCGCCCGGCCGATCTCGGTCTCGACCGCGCGCGGGTCGCTGGCGCCGCGAAACTCATTGACGTCGGCGCCGGCGATGAAGCCGCTCTTTTTCGCGGAGCGCACCACGAGGCCGGCCGGCCGCTGGTTTTCCAGCGCCGCGACGATGGCGTCGAGCTCCTCGAGCAGATCGGCGGACAATGTGTTGGCGCTGGCGCCGGCGCGATCGAACAGCAGCCAGGCGATGCCGTCCTCGTCGCGCGTCAGCTTGAAATTCTTGTACGGGCTGTCGGCGGCCGGGGTCGGCCCGAGTTCGAGCACGCGGTCGGCGAGAACGTCCATGATCCGTGAATCCATGATCACACCGTCTCTATCAACATCGCGCCGCCCTGCCCGCCACCGATGCATTCGGTGGCGACGCCGCGCCTGGTGCCGAGCCGCTTCATCGCATTGACCAGATGCAGCACGATGCGGTTGCCGCTGCAGCCTACGGGATGGCCGAGGCTGATCGCGCCGCCATCGACGTTCAGCTTGGCGCGGTCGATCTCGCCGGCCGCGCCGTCAAGTCCCAAAATCTCGCGGCAGAATTTGTCGTCGTTCCACGCCGCCAGGCAGCCGAGCACCTGCGTCGCAAACGCCTCGTTCAACTCCCAGGTCTCGACGTCCTGCAACGTCAGCTCGTTGCGCTTGAGCAGCGCGCTCGCTGACAGCACCGGACCGAGCCCCATGATCGAGGGATCGAGTGCCGACCACTGGCTGTCGAGGATGACGGCCTTTGGCGTCAGCCCAAACTTCGCCACCGCCGCCTCGGACGCCAGGATCACCCAGGAGGCGCCGTCGGTGATCTGCGAGGAATTGCCGGCGGTGACCTGGCCCCAGGGGCGCTCGAACACCGGCTTCAGCTTCGCCAGCGTCTCCGCAGTCGAGTCCGGGCGGACACCGTCGTCATGGTCGTAGAACTTGCCGTCACGGGCGAATGCGGTCTCGACCTCGCCCTTGAGGAAGCCTTCCTTTTGCGCGTTGGCCAGCCGCTGGTGGCTCTCGGCGGCGTAGGCGTCGGACTGGGCGCGGGTGATGCCGAAGAGGTGCCCGACCTTCTCGGCGGTCTGCCCCATGTTGAGCTCGGTGATCGGGTCGGTCAGCCCGCGCTCGAGGCCGATGATCGGCTTGAAGTAGCTCGGCTTGACCTTCAGCGCGGCGGCGATCTTGGCACCTAGACCCTTGGCGCCGGCAAAGCCGGCAAACCAGCGCACGCCGGAATTGGGCCAGACCAGCGGTGCGTGGCTCAACGCCTCGGCGCCGCCGGCGAGGATCAGATCGGAGATGCCCTCTCGGATATAGCGGTAGCCGGTGTCGATCGACTGCATGCCGGAGCCGCAATTGATCTGCACTGTGAAGGCGACCATCTTCTCGCCCATGCCAAGCCGGAGTGCTGCGACCCGCGCCGGGTTCATCTCGTCGGCGATCACGTTGACGCAGCCGAGGATCACCTGATCAAAGGCGGTGGGCGCAAACGGCTGTCGCGCCAGCAGCGGCCGGCCGCACTGCACGGCGAGATCGACCGGGGTGAACGGGCCGGGACCGGAGCGCGCCTTCAGGAACGGCGTCCGGCTGCCGTCGACGATAAAGACTTGTCGCGCCATCAGCTCGCCGCCCTCTGCTCACCCAGCTCCTGGAAGAACTGATGCACGTCGGCGGTTTTCTTGTAAATCGGGGACAGCGCCTCCGGCGCAAAATCATCGACCTCGATGACTTTTGCGACGGCCTCGTGGGCGGCGGCAAGCTTCTCGCCGTCGGCCTCGGTGATGACGCCCTTCTTGACGCCCTCCTTCCAGTCATGCAGCCGCGCCGCGCGCAGCTGCTTGGCGGCATCGTCGGCCTCGGTGACGAGGCGGAAGGCCTTCTCCAGCCGCGCGATGCCGCCGTCATCCTCGACAAAGGCGAGGTCCGGCGTCAGGCGGTCGCGCGCCGCCGACGGCGACAGCACGAGCTGGGCACAGAGATGCACGACACTATCAGACGGACCGGTGACGCGGGCGCCGAACGGCTGGATCAGGAATTTCAGCATCCAGCCGACAAAGCGGTTCGGCAGATTGGCAAGGATTTCCGCAAAGCGGTTCTCGATGGTCTTGAAGCCCGACGCCATGCACCATTGCAGCGCCGGAAGATCCTCCTTCTGACGGCCCTCGTCCTGCCACCGCTTCAGCGCGGCCGACAGCAAATAGAGCTCGGAGAGGATATCGCCGAAGCGGGCGGAGAGCATCTCCTTGCGCTTCAGCGCGCCGCCGAGCGTCAGCAGCGCCATGTCGGCGCACAGCGCGAACGCCGACGAATAGCGCGACAGCTGCCGATAGAATTCGGTGGCCTCGCCGGCGTCAGGCGCCGGTGCGAACAGGCCGAAGCTCCAGCTGCGGCCCCAGGCGCGGAACATGGTCGCAAAGCTGTGGCCGACATGCTTCCAGAACGCAGTGTCGAACGCAGTGAGGCCCTTGTCGCGATCGGCCTCGCCGAGCGCGTTCATCTCCTGCAACAAATAGGGATGCGCGCGGATCGCGCCCTGCCCGAACACGATCAGATTGCGGGTCAGGATATTGGCGCCCTCGACCGTGATGCCGACCGGCACCGAACGGTAGAGCCCGCCGAGATAGTTTTGCGGCCCGTCGATCACGGCCTTGCCGCCATGGATGTCCATGGCGTCGTCGATCGCGATCCGCATCCGCTCGGTGGCGTGCAGCTTCATGATGCCGGAGATGACGGCGGGATGATGCCCCTCGTTCAATGCGGCGCAGGTCAGCCGCCGCGCGGCGTCGAGCAGATAGGCGGTGCCGGCGATGCGCGCCAGCGGCTCCTCGATGCCCTCGAATTTCGAGATCGAGATGCCGAACTGCTCGCGGATCCGGGCATAGGCGCCGGTGGTGCGCGCGGCGTAGGCGGCGCCGGCGGCCGACAGCGACGGCAGCGAGATGCCGCGGCCGGCGGCGAGCGCCGTCATCAGCATCTTCCAGCCTTGGCCGAGCCGCTCTTGACCGCCGATGATGTAGTCGAGCGGGATGAAGACATCGCGGCCCCAGTTCGGGCCGTTCTGGAACACCTGCATCGCCGGCAGATGGCGCTGGCCGATCGAGACGCCGGGCAGATGGGTCGGGATCAGCGCGACGGTGATGCCGAGCTCCTCCTCGCTGCCGACCAGGTGATCGGGATCATAGGCCTTGAAGGCGAGGCCGAGCAGCGTTGAGACCGGGCCGAGCGTGATGTAGCGCTTGTGCCAGTTCAGCCTCAAGCCCAGCACCTCGCGGCCCTCGAAATTGCCCTTGCAGATGATGCCGGTGTCGATCATCGAGGCGGCATCCGAGCCGGCCTCGGGGCTGGTCAGGCCGAAGCAGGGAATGTCCTGGCCGGCGGCCAGACGCGGCAGCCATTTGTCCTGCTGCTCCCTGGTGCCGAAGCGCATCAGGAGTTCGCCCGGCCCGAGCGAGTTCGGCACCATCACGGTGACGGCCGCGGTCAGCGAGCGCGACGAAATCTTTCGCACCACTTCGGAATGCGCATAGGGCGAGAAGCCGAGCCCGCCGAATTCCTTCGGGATGATCATGCCGAAGAATTTCTTGGCCTTGATGAAGGCCCAGACCTCGGGCGGCAGATCGCGCCATTCCCAGTTGATCTTCCACTCGTCGAGCATCTTGCAGAGCTCGTCGACCGGACCGTGCAGGAAGGCGTTCTCCTCGTCGGTCAGTTTGGCCGGCGCGAACGCCAGCAATTTCGACCAATCGGGATTGCCGGTGAAGAGATCGGCGTCCCACCAGACGTCGCCGGCTTCCAGCGCCTCGCGCTCGGTGTCCGACATCGTCGGCAGCACGCCACACGCCCAGGAGAAGATCGGCTTGGTGATGAAGTCGCGGCGGAAGCTCATGGTGGGGTCCTCATGGATCGACGGCGCGGATAGGATTTATGTTGGGAGCATGATCTTCTCGAAAAACCGGTCTCCACTTTTTCGGATCATGCTCCATGTTACCCGAAAGTGCCGGTCACCGGTGAACACTTCGCCTTGCAGATAAAGCGAAATTGACGCGGCCAAGGCGCCGTTCTGTTAACGGCACGCCACGCGTTCAGTTCCGAAAGCTGAGGTACGACAATCAGGTAGCGGGAGATGGCGCCGGCGGGTGAAACCAAGTTCGATCGGTCTCGCGGCAGACTCCCTGCACCTCTCCCGCTTGCGGGGGAGGTCGCATCGCATCGAAGATGCGATGCGGGTGGGGGCTCTCTCCACAATGCGACTCGTGGAAAGAGCCCCCACCCCAGCCCTCCCCCGCAAGCGGGAGAGGGAGCGCAGTTTCCTACGCGGATACTTTAGGCAGGCCCGGCGCCCTGGGTCGCGGTGTAGACCGCGTAGAGCGACTGGCTTGCGGCCATGAACAGGCGATTGCGCTTGGGGCCGCCGAAGGTGATGTTGCCGCAGACCTCGGGCAGCCGGATGCGGCCAAGCAGCTTACCTTCCGGCGACCATACCGTCACGCCGCTGTAGCCGACCGCGCGGCCGGCATTGCTCGAGCACCAGACATTGCCGTTGACGTCGCAGCGGATGCCGTCCGGTCCGCACTTCACGCCGTCGATCGTGAAATCGCTGAACCGCTTGCCGTTGGCGAGCTTGTTGTCGGCACCGACATCGAACACGAAGACGTCACCGTTGCCGCCGGGGCCGGTGTCGCCCGGTCCCTTGCCGGTCGAGACCACATAGAGCTTCTTGTAATCGGGCGAGAAGCAGAGGCCGTTCGGATCCGGCACCTGATCCTCGCTGACCACGAGATCGATACGCCCGGAGGGATCGATGCGATAGCAATTGGTCGGCAGTTCGCGCTTGGCCGGCACGAAGCCGGCCGGCTGGCCGGTCCGCGGGTTGAGCTTGCCGGCCGCATTGCCCGGTCCGCCGGCAGCGTCGGGTTCGCCCTCATAGAGCTGGCCGCCATAGGGCGGATCGGTGAACCAGTAACTGCCGTCGGGATGCGCGACGACGTCGTTCGGCGAGTTCAGCCGCTTGCCTTGATAGGCATCGGCGAGCACCGTCGCGGTGCCGTCATTCTCGTAACGCGTCACGCGGCGGGTGAGATGTTCGCAGGACAGCTGGCGGCCCTGGAAGTCGAACGAATTGCCGTTCGAGTAGTTCGACGGCGTGCGGAAGACGCTGACATGGCCGTCATCCTCCGACCAGCGCATCTGCCGGTTGTTGGGGATGTCGCTCCACAGGAGATAGCGGCCCTGCGCGCTCCAGGCCGGGCCTTCCGCCCACAACAGACCGGTATGGAGCCGCTTGATCGAGGTGTTGGGCTGGGCAAGGTCGTCGAACGACGGATCGACCGCGATGATGTCGGGGTCCCAGAAATAGGTGGTCGGCGCACCGCGCGGACTGAAGTCGCGCGGCGGGTTGTGATCGTGGTCGGCGGCCCGACCGGCGCGGGGGCGTTCTGGGCCAGCGCACTACTGACGCCGGTTGCGACGGCGGCCGCCCCAACCGCCAATCCCCGGACAAGCGTTCGACGTGACACGTTCGGATCGCGCCGTTCTTGATGTGTCATCACATCCTCCCACTCTGTTGGCCGGCCGTTGATCCGGCCTGGCGCGGGGGAGGTTAGACTGCTCGCTTGGAGGTTGCGAGTGACGGATTTTCATCACTGCACGCTGAAATTTCACAGTGTTGTGGTGCGGGCCGTCGTCGCGGAGCGTGCAAATGCGCCATAGAGCGGCGTCCCTTACCTCGCCCCGCTTGCGGGGAGAGGTCGAAATTCAAGCGCAGCTTGAATTTCGGGTGAGGGGGTACAGGTCTAACGACCATCACAACTCGCGGAAGCAGCCCCTCACCCCTGCCCTCTCCCCGCAAGAGCGGGGCGAGGGGGAAGAGAGAGCTAATCCGGCCGGATCATCTCGAACATGTTTTCCGGCTTGATCTCGAAATAGTCGCCGCGGCGGCCGGCACGGACGATCGGGTGCGCGAGACCGGTCTGATAGACGCCGTCCTTGATGAAGGCCTTGTCGATGTGGACGGCGACGACCTCGCCGAGCGTCAGCCAGGCCTCGGCCTTCTTGCCGTCGGCGCCCTGGAGCTGGACGATCTGGCTGACCTTGCATTCGAACGACACCGGGCTTTCGGCGACGCGCGGCACGTTGACGAGCTTGCCGGCGACCGGCGTGAGGCCTGCGAGCTTGAACTCGTCGACGTCGCGGGCGACATGCGCCGCAGTCGCGTTCATGTGCTTGGCCAGATCCATGGTCGCCAGATTCCAGACGAACTCGCCGGTGTCCTGGATGTTGGCGACGCTGTCCTTCCAGTTGGTGGAGGAGAAGCCGATGATCGGCGGCACGTAGCAGAAGGCGTTGAAGAAGCTGTAGGGCGCGAGGTTGACGTTGCCGCCCTTGTCGCGCGAGGAGATTCAGCCGATCGGCCGCGGCGCCACGATGGCGTTGAACGGGTCGTGCTTCAGCCCGTGGCCGTTCTTCGGCTCGTAGAAGTGCAGGTCTTTTGCGGTCACGGTGGGGCCTCGTCGTTCCGGGATGGTGCGTGAGCACCAGATCCGGAATCTCGAGATTCCGGGTTCGATGCTTACGCATCGCCCCGGAATGACAAGGAAGTCAACTGACGAAAACGTCAGTGCTGGCGCTCAATTGGCGCGGATGCGCGGCGACAGGCCGGCGATCACGAAATCGATCATCTGGTCGATGGTCGGGCCCGGCTTGGTCGCACACTGGGCGATCATCTGGGGGTGGAAGAAGCGCATCATCGCGGTGCAGGCGCACAGCGAGGCGAGTTGCAGGTCCGGGGCCTCGAACTCGCCCGACGCGGCTCCTTGCGCGATCACCTCGCCGATAATAGCGGCGATACACTCCATATGGGCGACACAGACGTCCCAGTCCTCCTGCATCGCGACCTCGACCATCTCATGCAGCTTGGAATCACCGACATAACGTTCGGTGTTCATGCGATTGATGGTCGTCATCATCTGGCGCAAGCGCGGCGCGGCCGGCCCTTCCGAGCGCGCGATGCGCTGCGCCTCGATTTCGACCTCGCCCATCAGGCCGCGCGCCACGCCTTCGTGGATCGACTTCTTCGAATCGAAGAAGCGATACACGTTGGCGGGGCTCATCCGCAGCTCTTTGGCGATGTCAGCCACCGTGGTCTTCTGGTAGCCGATCTGCCGGAACAAACGCTCCGCCACCACGAGAATCCGTTCGCGGGTGTCGGTTTCGCTATGTTCCTGGATCAGCGTCATGTTGGCCTGCTCAATCTTCAATTATTCGGCAGCCTCAGCAAGCGGAAATGCGAGTTGTCCCTTTCCTGCATGCTGCGGCGCAGTATCGGTTTGCTCGGGGCCGCTCTCCTCGAGGGTCTTGCGGAACCAGAGGGCGTAAAGGCCCGGCAGATACAGCAAGGTCAGGAAAGTCGCAACAAACAAACCGCCCATGATGGTGATCGCCATCGGGCCCCAGAACGCCGAGCGCGACAGCGGGATCATGGCGAGGATCGCGGCGAGCGCGGTCAGCACCACCGGCCGGGCACGCCGGACGGTGGCCTCGACGATCGCCTCGCGCCGGGTCAGGCCGGAGGACACGTCGCTCTCGATCTGATCGACCAGGATCACCGCGTTGCGCATGATCATGCCGGCGAGCGCGATCAGGCCGAGCAGCGCCACGAAGCCGAACGGCTGGTTGGCGACGTTCAACCCGAGCGAGGCGCCGACGATGCCGAGCGGCGCGGTCAGAAACACCAGGAACAGGCGCGAGAAGCTCTGCAGCTGGATCATCAGGAGCGTCAGCATCACCATCACCATCACGGGGAAGAGGATGAAGATCGACGCATTGCCCTTGGCCGATTCCTCGAACGCGCCGCCGGGCTCGATCCGGTAGGCCGGCTCGAGATGGGCCTGGATGTCCTTCAGCTTCGGCGAGATCTGGTTGGTCACATCGGGCGCCTGCACGCCGTCGACGACGTCGGAGCGCACGGTGATCGCCATGTCGCGGTTGCGCCGCCACAGGATCGGCTCCTCATGCGCATATTCGATCTTCGCAATCTGCTGCAGCGGAACCGCCACACCATTGCGTGACGTGATGGTGAGATCGCCGACCCGGCCGAGATCGAGCCGCTCCGACGGCACCGCGCGGGCGACCACGCCGACCTTCTCGATGCCGTCGCGGATCGTGGTGACCGGCGCGCCCGAGATCAGCATCGCCAGCGCCTGCGAGACCTCTTGCGGGGTCAAGCCGAGCGCCCGCGCCCGATCCTGGTCGACGGCGAGCTTCAGGTAGGGCGACTGCTCGTTCCAGTCGAGCTGGACGTCCTTGACGTTGGGGTTCTGGCGCATCACGTCGCGCACCTGGTAGGCGATGTCGCGCACCTTGTTGGCGTCGGGCCCGATCACGCGGAACTGAACCGGGAAGCCGACCGGCGGACCGAAGTTGAAGCGGTCGACCCGGACCCGCGCCTCGTTCAGCGCACCATCGGCGGCGGCCTGCTCGAGCTTCGCCTTGATGCGCTCGCGCGCGTCGACGTTCTTGGCGAGGATCACGATCTCGGCAAACGCCTCGTTCGGCAGCTGCGGGTTGAGGCCGAGCCAGAAGCGCGGCGAGCCCTGGCCGACATAGGCGGTGTAGGTCTCGATGTCCTTGTCGTCCTTGAGCAGGCTCTCGGCCTTCTTGACTGCCTTCTCGGTGGTGCCGAAGGCGGTGCCCTCGGGCAGGCGGAGCTGCAGGAACAGCTCGGGCCGTTCCGACAGCGGGAAGAACTGCTGCTGAACGTGGCCGAACGCGACGATCGAGGCGACGAAGACACCGACGGTCGCGACCACCACCTTGACGCGATGATCGACGCACCATTGCACCACGCTGCGCAGGCCGCGATACATCCGCGTCTCGTAGATCGCGTGCGGATCGTGGTTCTGGTGCACCTTAATGTTGGGCAGCAGCTTGACGCCGATATAGGGCGTGAAGATCACCGCGACGAACCAGGAGGCGACCAGCGAGATCGCCACGATCCAGAAGATGCCGCCGGCATATTCGCCGACCGCCGAATTGGCAAAGCCGATGGGGAGGAAGCCAGCGGCTGTGACCAGCGTCCCCGTGAGCATCGGAAACGCGGTAGATTCCCAGGCAAAGGACGCGGCCTTGAAGCGGTCCCAGCCCTGCTCCATTTTCACCACCATCATCTCGACCGCGATGATGGCGTCATCGACCAAGAGGCCGAGCGCGATGATCAGCGCGCCGAGCGTGATGCGGTGCAAATCGAGCGACATCGCATTCATCACGATGAAGACGATGCCGAGCACCAGCGGCACCGACAGCGCCACCACAATGCCGGTGCGCCAGCCGAGCGCGACGAACGAGACGAACAGCACGATCGCGAGCGCCTCGACGAAGGAGTGCACGAACTCGCCGACGGCGTGCTCGACCACCTTGGGCTGGTCCGCAATCTGCTCGACCTCGACGCCCTGCGGCACCGCCTTCATGAAGTCGGCGGTGGCCTTCTCGACCTCCTTGCCGAGATCGAGGATGTTGGCGCCCTTGGCGGTGACGACGCCGATGCCGAGCGCGGGCTTGCCTTCCTGGCGAACGGTGAAGCTCGGCGGATCGACATAGCCGTGGCTGACGGTCGCGATATCGCCGAGCCGGAACACGCGGCCGTTGCTCTCGACCGGCGTCTCGGCAACCGCCTTGACGCCGTCAAGCGCGCCGGTGACGCGCAGCGGCACGCGCTGCGACGAGGTCTCGACGGTGCCGGCCGGCGTGACGTTGTTCTGCTTGGCGAGCGAGTCGAACAGCGCCTGCGGCGTGATGCCGAGCGTCGCAAGCTTGGCATGCGAGAACTCGACATAGATGCGCTCGTCCTGGGTGCCGTAGAGGTCGACCTTGGTTACGCCGGGCACCTTCAGCAGGCGCTGGCGGAAGCCTTCGGCGACCTTCTTGAGCTGCGCGTAATCGGCGCCGTCGCCGGTCATCATGTAGAGGATCGAATCGACGTCGGAGAATTCGTCGTTGACCACGGGGCCGAGGATGCCCGACGGCAGCTGGCCCTGCACGTCGACCAGCTTCTTGCGCAAGAGATAGAACAGATAGGGCACGTCCTTCGGCGGGGTCGAGTCGCGGAAGGTGACCTGCATCGCCGTGAAGCCCGGCTTGGAATAGGTCTGCACCTTCTCGAAGAACGGCAGCTCCTGCAGCTTCTTCTCGATCGGATCGGCGACCTGCATCTGCATTTCCTGCGAGGTCGCGCCCGGCCACATCACCGAGACGTTCACCACCTTGACGGTGAAGAACGGGTCCTCGGCGCGGCCGAGCTTCTCGTAGGAGAAGAAGCCGGCGACGCCGAGCACGAGCATCAGGAACAGGACCAGCGTCGGATGGCTGACCGCCCAGGCCGAAAGGTTGAAGCGCTTCATCGAACTCTCCAAGTTCTAGACCAAGTCCCGGAACCGTTTGCGCTGATATTGCGAGGGTTAGAACGACAGCGACGACACGACCCGCACCTTCTGGGTCGGATCGAGTTTCTGCACACCGAGGGCGACGACCTTGGCGCCCTCGTCGACGCCGTCAGAGATGACGACGTTGTTGCTCTCATAGGCCTTCACCTTGACCGGCTTCAGCGCGACCTCGCCCTTGTCGTCGACGATGTAGAGCGAGGGATCGCCGCCCTGGCTGTACAGCGCCGACAGCGGCAGCTTCGCTACGCGCTCGCTCGCCTTGTCGGCCAGGGTCAACGTTGCGGTCATGCCGAGCGAGACGGCCTCGTCGGCGTCCGGCAGCGAGAATTTTGCGAGATAGGTGCGGGTGGCGGGATCGGCCTGCGGCGCGACCTCGCGCAGCTTGGCGGCATAGGTCTTCTTCGCATCCGACCACAGCGTCACCGTGGCAACGCCCGACCTGGCACGAGCAAGAAGCGTCTCTGGGATCGCGACGACAGCTTCCTTCTCGCCAAGTCGGGCGACACGGATCGATGCCTGGCCCGCGGCAACCACCTGGCCGGGCTCGATCATGGTCGCTGTGACGACACCCCGGGTGTCGGCCACCAGCGTTGCATAGGAGAGAGAATTCTTGGTCAGCTCGACCGAACGCTCGGCGCGGTTCAGCCGGGCGCGGGCCTCGTCGCCGGCAGCCTTGGCGGAATCGAGCTGCGCATCGGTGGTCCAGCCCTTGGCCTTGAGGTCCTTGGACCGCTGCTCGGCGGCCGCGGCCTGCGCCAGCACGCCGGTGGCGGCGCGGAACTCGGCCTCCGCCTGCTCGGCCTGCAGCTTCAGATCGACCTCGTCGAGGGTGGCCAAGGGCTGATCGACGTCGACTGTCTGTCCGACCTCGACCAGCCGCTTGGCCACCTTGCCGGCAACCCGAAAGCCCATATCGGCTTCGATACGGGGCTTCACGGTGCCGACAAAACTGCGCTCAGGGGTTTCGGCTTCGTAATGGACGGTCGCCACCAGAACGGGGCGTCCCGGATCGGCCTTTTCGGCCGCCTTTTCGTTGCAGCCGGTCAGCGCGAACACCGCAAAAGCCAACGTGGCTCCCGTCAAGAGCCTGTAATAGCTCGAGAAAATGGAACGGGCGAACATCGGGAATCTCCATCGGGCTGACGACTGATGAAGAGTATCGATTTATCACTGATAAATGTCAATATTCGTCAGTGATAACCAATTCGTGAGGTAACGCGCCATTGGAGCGTGGAACTCGGAAAATGCGTAGATGGGGTAACGGGCCGGCCGGCCGCTCGCTACGGCGCGATTTGGAAGCGCGCTCGCGAGCGGCCTGTTGGTTGGAAGGCGGTCGTCCCTCAAACTGATGGTGTCAATAAACGGAGTCGGGCAAGCCCGCTCCAAGCATCATTAAGGGACGACCATGTACCACTATGCAGGAATCGACGTGTCTTTGGAATGCTCGAGCGTCTGCCTTGTCGATGGGACAGGTAAGATTTTGCGCGAGGCGAGGGTTGCGAGTGAGCCGGAGGCCTTGATCACCTGGTTGCGGTCGCTGGGGTTGGTGCTGGAACGGATCGGGCTGGGGGCTGGTCCGCTGTCGCAATGGCTCTACGCAGCGATGCGGGATGCGGGCCTGGCAGTCGAACTGTTGGAGACGCGGCACGTCCGCGATGCCTTCAAGGCGATGCCGGTGAAGTCGGACCGCAACGATGCCCGCGGGATCGCGCAACTGATGCGGCTGGGCTGGTTCCGGCCGGTGCACTGCAAGTCGATCGAAGCGCAAGAGACGCGGGCGGTTCTGACGGCACGCAAGCTGCTGCAGTCCAAGCTGCGCGACATCGAGAACAGCCTGCGCGGCGTGCTCCGCGGCTTCGGTCTGAAGGTCGGCACGACCACCGAGCGCACGTTCGCCGAACGCATCCGGGAGCTCGTAGCGGGCCATCCCGGACTTGAGATCGTGGCACAGGCGCTGCTCGAAGCCCACGCCGTGCTGCGGCGCGAGTTCAATGGCCTGGATAAGCACACCCAAAAGCTCGCCAGGTCGCACCCTCAAGCCCGCCTCCTGATGACGACACCGTCCGTCGGCCCGATCGTGGCGCTTACCTACGCCTCGGCGGTCGACGACCCGAAGCGCTTCCGGTCCTCGAAGGCGACGGGAGCGCATTTTGGCCTCACCCCGAAGAAGTACCAATCGGGCGAAACCGACTATACCGGCCGCATCAGCAAGATCGGCGATGCCTCCGTGCGCGAGGCGCTCTATCAAGCGGCTCACGTCATGCTGACCAAGCCGGTCAGGAACTGCTCGGCGCTGAAAGGCTGGGCGATGCGGATCGCCCGGCGCGCAGGCCTGCGCAAGGCCAAGGTGGCGCTCGCACGCAAGCTCGCCGTCGTTCTGCATCGCATGCTCGCCGACGCCAAACCGTTCAACCCGATGGCCAAGGCCTCGGCAACCTAAGCAAGGAGCAGCAATCGGTTCTGGGCGGGCCACGACACCAGGCTCTCCCTGAGCGAGGTCCCTGCGCCGGGACGATGGATCCGGTCAGGCCGCCATCCGGGAAGTGGCTCACAACCACGCTTCCGTAGATTGGCCGGCCGGCTCCTCAATGCACCCCATCAGGCGACGGCCTTCGCGCCGATCCCGTACAGAAGCAAGTGCCCGGCGAGTGGATCACGCAAAAAGGGATTGACTTACAAAGGCCCGTTACAGAAGCCCGGATGAAGCGCAGCGTAATCCGGGACCTCGCCCATGGAGAGAGGGTCCCTGGATTGCGCTTCGCTCCATCCGGGCTACGGCGATCGCTGCGCCCAAAAACTGTCATCGCCCGCGAAAGCGGGCGATCCCAGTATTCCAGAGACAGTCGTAATTGAAACGAGAGGCCGCGGCCGTACTGGATCGCCCGGTCAAGCCGGGCGATGACAGCTATGTTTGCGGCGAAGGCTCGGCTACGCTGGCGTCATCGCTACTTCGCGTCGGCGAATTCGGTCTTGGTTTCGTGGCTGCCGAGGAAAACCAAGAGGCCCGCCGCGAGCGGCAACAGCGACAGCACCAGCAGGCCGGTCGACGTGCTTCCGGTGGCCTCCTTGACCCAGCCGATCAGATAGGGCCCGCCGAAACCGGCGAGGTTGCCGATCGAGTTGATCAGCGCGATCGCGCCGGCGGCGGCGGTGCCGGAGAGCCAGGCGGTCGGTAGCGTCCAGAACACCGCGAAGGTGCAGAACACGCCGATCGCGGCGACGGTCAGCACCACCATGGTCATGGTCGGATCGGTGATGTAGCTGGAGACGCCGAGCGCCAGCGCCGTCAGCAACAGCGGCGCCCCGACATGGAACACGCGCTCCCGCGTCGCATCCGAATGGCGCGCCCACAGGATCATCGCGGCGGCGCCGAATGCATAGGGGATCGCGGTGACGAAGCCGGTCTGCGCATTGGTCAGACCGAACGCCTTGACGATCTGCGGTAGCCAGAACTGCATGCCGTAGAGCGCGGCGACGAAGCCGAAATAGATCGCGCTGAGCGCCAGCACCCTCGGCGAAGACAGCGCCTCGCCGAGCCTGAAATGCTTCGCCGCCTGCTTGGCCGCGACCTCGGCGTCCAGCTTCGCCTTCAGCCAGGCCTTCTGTTCGGCCGAGAGCCAATCGGCCTTCTCCGGCCGGTCGGTGAGATAGAACCAGGTGACGATGCCGAGCAGCATCGAGGGGACGCCCTCGATGATGAACAGCCACTGCCAGCCCTGCATACCCATGACGCCGTCCAGCCCGAGCAGCAAGCCGGAGATCGGCGCGCCGATCACGGTGGAGATCGGAACGGCGAGCGCGAAGGCGGCGAGGAAGCGGGCGCGATATTCGGCCGGATACCAGTAGGTGAGATAGAGGATGATGCCGGGGAAGAAGCCGGCCTCGGCAACGCCGAGGAAGAAGCGCAGCGCGTAGAAGCTGTGCTCGTCATAGACCGCCGCCATCAGGGCCGAGAGGATGCCCCAGCTCACCATGATGCGGGCGATCCACTTGCTGGCACCGAACCTCTCCAGCGCGAGGTTGCTCGGCACCTCGAAGATGAAATAGCCGATGAAGAAGATGCCCGCCCCGAACGAGAACACCACCGGCGAGAATTTCAGCTCCGCGTTCATGGTGAGCGCGGCGAAGCCGAGATTGACGCGGTCGAGATAGGAGAAGAAGTAGGCCAGGATCAGGAACGGGATCAGCCGCCAGGAAATCGCGCGGATCGTCGACGTCTCGATCTCGCTGCGGGCGCCGGTGCTTGGCGCAATGGTTGCGGTCTGGCTCATCAGTTTCCCCCAGGGTGTTGCTGGCCCGAGGATTATTGGCTCGCTCCGCATTGAGCAATGGCAAAAACTCATAGCACACAGCGTCAAACGGGAACCGACGCGGCGGCCGGCGGCGGGTGACGACGGATCGAGCTGGACTTATTCGGCCAGCTGAAACCGCTCGAAGCGGTCGAGCTCCTCCTCGATGCGGCGCTTCAGCTCCTTGCGCGACGCCTGTTTCTTGCCGTTGCCGACCCAGCTCCATTTCTGCATCAGGAGTTTCTTGTTCTGGCGGTCGGTCTTGAGGTCGAGGGCGGCGACGATGTCGTCGCCGACCAGCACGGGCAGCGCGAAATAGCCGAACAGACGCTTCTGCTTCGGCACATAGGCCTCGAAGCGGTGGCCATAGCCGAAGAACAGCTCGGTGCGCTTGCGCTGGATGATCAGGGGATCGAACGGCGACAGGATGTGGACCAGGGCGGGATCCCCCTCGCCGGTCTGCTCCAGCACCTCGGGGCGCGCCCAATGCTCCTGCTTGCCGGCGCCGTCGAGCGCGATCCGGACCAATTCCTTGCGGCGCACCCTCGCCTCGATCAGGCTGCGCACCGCCTTCTTGCTCGGCGCGTCCAGATGGCAGATCGAATCCAGGCTGACGATGCCCTGCGAGCGCAGCGCGCGGTCGAGCAGATAGGCTGTTCTGGCCGAGACCGGGGCCGGCTTCGGCGGCTTGTCCCAGCCGAAGTGCCTGCTCATCAGCTCATAGGTCTTCAGCATGCCGGCGCGCTCGCTGATCGTGACCACGCCGCCATAGAAGGCGAGCTGCAGTGCGCGCTTGGAGGGCTTGCGGCTCTGCCAGAGATGCTCCTTCTCGGTCAGCACGTCGTCCTCGATGTCGCGGATGGTCAGCGGACCGGCCCGCAGCAGCCGCAGCACCTTGCGCGTATCGGCCGCCGTTACCGACGAGAACCATTTATGGCCCTCGCGCTTGTGCGCCTTCATCGCCGGCAGGAAGATGCCGATGTCCTTGGACGGAATGTAGGACAGCGCGTGCGTCCAGTATTCGAACACGCTCTTGTCGGTGCTCTGCGCCTGCTTGAGGTCGGCGCGGCGGTAGTCCGGAATCCGGGTGAACAGGATGTGGTGATGGCAGCGCTCGATCACGTTGATGGTGTCGATCTGCACATAGCCGAGATGGTCGACGGCGGCCGCCACGGCTGAAGCCCCCTGCCCGAACGGCGCTTGGGTATCGAGCCGCTGCGCGCGCAGCCAGATATGGCGGGCGGCGGCATTGTTCAGCGAAAGGGGTTCTTCGGCGCGGGGCATTGCGCCAGCAATGTAGTGAGATTCGCGCCGCTGTGGAGAGCCGGGCGACGGAAATCTGCTCGCGCACAATCATGCAGGCTTCGGTGTTTGCGGGCGAGCAGGACCGGCTACGCCGATCCGACGACCCGCCGCAACCAGGGAACGTCCCGCATCGCTGCCTCGAGTGCGGCGCTCTCCTCTTGAAACACCCGGGACGCATGACCGCCAACCGGAAACCAGCCGCTGATGTCTTCGACGTCCCGCCGGTATTCTTCGAAGCCGGTGGTCCCTTCAGGGCGAAGGAAGATATCGACGCAGCGCGCGGCATCCTCGTCATTGATCGAGCGGAGGACGCGATTGATTTGGGCCATGGTGCTCACCCTCTCCGCTGCCCTGGCTGGCACAAGCCAGGTCCTGCACATCCAACTGTGACTTATGTCACATACCGGGCTTTGAACCGGTCCTAGGTTCTCGGCATCAAAACGACAGCAAGCCAAATTTGGCTGGCCGCATATTTAAGGACGAAACCCATGACCCGCTCTCTTTCCTTGTCTCTTTTGGCAATCGGCGCTGCGCTGTCGATGACGGCGGGCGTGGCACTGGCCGGCAGCGACACCGTTCCGGCCGCCCAGATCCTCAATGCGCTGAAGCCGAAGTCGGCCACCCGCGGCCTCTCGGCCGATACGCAGGTCGACCCGGCCGCTTCGGCCAAGGAGGCGAGCTTCCTCAACACCGTTCGCAACCGGCAGACCCGTTCGCTTTCGCTCGGCGAGCGCCAGGAGATCGCCGACATCGCCGCCACCAAACCGAAGATCGATCTGGAAATTCACTTCGACTACAACTCGCCGGAGATTGCCAAGGGCTCGACCCAGGCGGTGCAGGAGCTCGGCAAGGCGCTGTCGGATGCAAGCATGAAGGGCTCGACCTTCGTCGTCGCCGGCCACACCGACGCGATCGGCGGCGAAGCCTACAACCAGGATTTGTCGGAGCGCCGCGCCGACACCATCAAGAAGTATCTGGTCGAGCGTTACGGCCTCAACGGCTCGGACCTCGTGACCGTCGGCTACGGCAAGACCCGGCCGAAGGATCCGAACGCGCCGATGGACCCGACCAATCGCCGCGTGCAGGTCGTCAATATGGATACCAAGACTGCGTCGAAATAACCTCCCGCAGCCTCGATCCGCCTGCCAAACCTGGCAGGCGGATCATTTTATCCCCGAGCGTTTCAGATCCAGCTCTGAAACAGCATCAGCCGGTTGAAGGTCGCCATCGACGTCCCGATGGCGGCGACCGTGACCGGCAGCATCGCGATGAAGCCGGCGCATCCGGCCGCCACGAAAGCCCACAACAGCCAGCGCGGCGCCCCCTTGCGCGTCAACGCGTAGACCAGCACGAAGCTCGCGGTGCACGCTGCCGGCAGATAGTAATAGATGAAGCCAAGCGTGCGCGGCAGCAGCGCCCAGGCGAGATACGGGCCGAGGTAGAACGCAAGCACCAGAAACGCATCGCGGCGGCGCCTGACGATCCAGTCGCGCAGCGCCACGATCAGCGCGATCAAGGCCGGCCACAGCACCAGCGGGTTGCCGAGGAACACGATCGCCGCGAAGGCGTCGTCGCCGACCTTCTCGAACAGATACCAGACCGGACGCACCAGGAACGGCCAGGACGGCCACGAGCTCATATAGGTGTGGCCTGCAATCGCCGTCGTGGTGTTGTCGGCAAAGATGCGGCGCTGCGCCTCGATGAGGCCGGAGAACGAGAGGCCGTAGAGCGGCACGAAGGTCGCGAGATAGACGATCAACGGAATCAGCACGAAACAGACGATGAAGTGAGGGAGACGGAAATCCGGCCACAAATCGGGCCGGTACCAGTCCTCCGCATCGGCATCGGCAAAGCGCGTGCGCCAGCTCTGCATCAGGCGGATCACCGCGACGATCGCGATGCAGGTCGCGAGCACGAACAGCCCGCTCCATTTGCAGGCGCACGCCAACCCCGCTGCTAACCCCGTCAGCGCGAAGGCGAGTTGCGGCCGCTGTTGCCCGAAGCCGTGGATGAAGGCCGCGATCGCAAACAGACAGAAGGCGAGCACAAAAATATCCAGCATCGCGATCCGCGACTGCACGAACAGCATCTGGTTGAAGAAGGCGAGCAGCACCGCCGCGATGGCGCGTTCCTGCGACGCGAACAGCCCGAGCCCGCCGAGATAGATGGCGACCAGCGCCAGCGCGCCGAACAGCGCCGCGGGATAGCGCCATCCGAGCGGCACGTCGCCAAATGCCTTGATCGAGAGGGCGATGATCTCCTTGGCAAGCGGCGGATGCATCGGGTTGAGGATCGGACCCTCGACTACCTGCAGCAGCATCTGCCGCGCCGCCGGCACGTAGTGCACCTCATCGAAATAGAGCTTGTCCGGCGCCGTGATCCCGAGCAGCAGCACGACATGGGCGACGATGAAGATGATGGCCGCAACAATCGCCGTGCGCGCGACGGGACCACGCAGAACAGAGGGAGATTCGGATGCGATGTTCAAAACGTGAGCACGGTGCGAGGGGAACGAGTGTGAGCGAAGTGTGAGCTACGCCGGTGCGTGTGACGTATGTGACGAATGTGATCAGAACTCACTCTCATACCCGCTCCTTGAACGTCCTCGAATTCATCAGCACCGCTTCAACTCAGCAGAGCTTGTGACAATTATACAATATCAGCTGCAGGGGCGATCCGATACGATGACAGGGTTGGTCGATCGGTATTGCAATGAATTTGCCTCACAGCTTTCTTTCCATTCTTGCGCTCGGTCTTGTCGCCGCACTGACGGCGCATCCCGCTCGCGCGCAGACGCGCGTCGGCGAAGCTGCCATGGTGAAGAACGAGGTCCTTCGTGTTGCGGCCGCGACCACGCCGATCAATGTCGGCGACGCACTGCTGCGCGATGAGACGGTGCGCACCGGTCTCGAAAGCGCCGCGCGGCTGGTGATGGCTGACAGCACCAACCTTTCGCTCGGTCCGAATGCCTCGCTCAAGCTCGACCGCACCGTGTTCGACGACGAGCATCATTACCGCGATGTCGCAATCCGCCTGACATCGGGCGCGTTCCGCTTCGTCACCGGCCACTCCGACAAGGCCGCCTACAGGATCACGACACCGCTTGCGACCATCGGCGTTCGCGGCACTGTGCTCGATATCCTGTCACAACGCGGCAAGACCACGGTGGTGTTGCAGGAGGGCGCATCGACGGTGTGCACGTCGAACCGGCAGTGCATCGATCTGACCCAGCCGGGCGACACTGCGATCATCACCTCGAGCGGCGGCCACACCACGATCCAGAAGACCAACAATCCGCCCTGGACCTTTGCCGCGACCTGCAGCCAGGCGGCCGGGCTCTGCACCGTCACCCAGTTCGCCGATGCGACGCCGGTGACGCCGCCGGTCGACGACGACCCCACCGGCATGCTGTGCGGACGCTGAGCATGATACGGCGCATGCATCAGTTGGTTCTGTCGGTCGCTCTGACGACGGCGCTGTCGCTTGCAATGCTGCAGGCGCTGGCTGCGCCGGCCCAGGCGCAGACTCCAACGCCGAACTGTACTTCAATTCCCGAAAGCACGCTGGCGGCGTCGCCGAACTGCAATTCGACCCCCACACCGACGCCTACTCCGACACCAACGCCGACGCCGTCGCCTACGCCCACTCCAACTCCTACCCCAACGCCGACACCAACCCCGACGCCGATCACCGGCGCGCCGTCGAGCGGCGGTTCGATCAACGGCCTCGCCGACCAGCGCTTCAACCAGATGATCACCAACCGCGTGCTCGGCACGGTGCTGCTCGGCGTCAACGAGCAGGTCAATTGCAATGACTGCATCAGCGCCTTCGGCTCGGCCGGCTCGTTCTCGGCGGGCATCCACGGCCGCAAGACCATCACGCCGAACCTGTCGCTGCTCGCCGGCATCGCCTACACGCAATATGGCGAGGGCGGCTACAACGTCACCAGCGCGCCGATCGGCGCCTTCGCGTTGCGCTACGACTTCGTCGACTGGGGCTCGTCGCGGCCGTTCTTCGACGTCGGCACCATCCTCTCGCCGTCCGAGAAGGTACGCTACACCCGCAACTACGCGACGAGCCTCGGCCCGGTGTCCATCACCAGCCAGACCTCGAGCGAGAATTACGGCGTCTACGGCCGCGCAGGCTGGATCAACCGGCTGTCGGCGCGTGATGAGCTCGCGGCTTCGGTCGAGGTTTGGCAGTTGTGGCAGCGGGTCAAGGGCTACAGCGATCCCGCTGTCGCCTTCAATCCGTTCGATGCAACGATCGCCGACGGCACCGATCGCACCAGCCTGGTGAAGATCGGCGGCCAGTGGACGCATCTGTTCGGATCGAACATCGAAACCAACATCAATGGCGGCTGGGTGCAATCCTTCGCCACCCATTCGGGCATCGTCGCCACCGTCACCGGCGACGGCACCATCGTGCCAACGATGGGCAACCAGGGCTGGTTCGAATATGGCGGCCGCGTCGGCTTCCGCATCACCAAGGGCTGGATCGCCGACCTGTTCGTCAACGGCACCGCCGGGCCGCAGCCGGTCGGCAACACGGTTCACGGCGGCGTGGGACTGAGGATCAATTATTAGGGTGCGCGCCCACCTCGCCCCGCTTGCGGGGAGAGGTCGAAATTCGAGCGTCGCTCGAATTTCGGGTGAGGGGGAACCTCCGCGAACGCACTTGTCACCGTTATCGCGGATGGGCCCCTCACCCCAACCCTCTCCCCGCAAGAGCAGGGCGAGGGAGAAGGTTAAGCCGCCGCCTTGCCTTCATAGGCGCGGCGCAGGCCTTCGACGTCGAGCTTGATCATCCCGAGCATCGCCTGCATCGCGCGCGCGGCGCCGGCCGCATCGGCGCCGCCGATATAGCTGTGAAGCTGGCGCGGCACGATCTGCCAGGACACGCCGAAGCGGTCGCGCAGCCAGCCGCACTGGTCTTCCTTGCCGCCACCAGCGAGCAACGCGGCCCAGAGCCGATCGACCTCGGCCTGATCGACACAGTCGATCGAGAACGAGATCGCATGGGTGTATTCCATCCGCATCCCGCCGTTCAGCGCCATGAAGCGCTGACCGGCCAGCGTGAACTCGACCACCAGCACGGTGCCGGCCTTTCCGGCCGGACCGTCGATGATGTTGTTCTGAATCTTGTCAATGCGGGAGTCCGGCAACAGCGAGACGTAGAAGTTCGCGGCCTCCTCGGCCTCGCCGTCGAACCACAGGCAGGGTGACACTTTTGACATCGATGAGCTCCTTGTCGGCGCGCGCTCAGGCGGTGACCGCGGCGGACTGCGCCTTCATCGCGGCCTCGACGTCCATCCACATCACTTCCCAGATGTGACCGTCGGGATCCTCGAAGCTGCGACCGTACATGAAGCCGTAATCCTGCTGCGGCGACGGATCGGCAGTACCGCCGGCGCCCTTGGCTTTGGCGACATAGCCGTCGACTGCGTCGCGGCTCTCGGCGGACAGGCAGATCAGCACCTCGCTCGTGGTCCGGGCATCGGCGATTGTCTTCGGCGTGAACTGCCGGAACTTGTCGTGGGTCAGCAACATGACGTGGATGGTGTCGGAGATCACCATGCCGGAGGCGGTGTCATCCGAGAATTGCGGATTTTTCGTCGCCCCGATCGCCTCATAGAAGGCGGTCGCGCGGGCGAGGTTGCTGACCGGCAGGTTGACGAAGATCATTGTCGGCTTGGCCATGAACGGCTCCTTTTCTCGGGGTTGTGCCCCGAGGACGAACCGCATGGCCGGCTCCCGACATCGCCGCGCAGATTCTTGTTGCGGCGTCCTGCCGCAGGGTGCCTCAGGTCACGATCGGCGTCGGCATGGTCAGAAATGCCCGTGTCACATGCCAGAACAGCTCGCGATTGGTGGCCAGCGCCACCGAATGTGCCGTGCCGGGCAGGATGATGAACTGCCGGTCGCCATTGGGCAGTCTGTTGAAGAACTCCTCGAGGTCGGGGACCGCCGCGATCCCGTCATATTCGCCGCGGACCAGCAGCACCGGCGCCGGCACCTTCTCCGGATGCACCACCGGCAGATTGGCGGTCATGTCGAGATAGGTGCCGGTCGGGATCTGGTCGCCGAACTGCATCTCGACATCGGCCAGCACCTCCATCACCGCGGGATCCGACGTGCCGGGCCTGTCGCGGGTCGCGATCGAGCGGATCATGTCGCGGTCGCGCTTGCGCATGTTGTGGCTGCGGTAATAGGCGAGCTGCTCGGCGCGCTTTGCCAGCGTCGGCGAGCCCTCGCCCTTGTAGGTGAAGGCGGCGAACACCAGCCGGTCGATCCGCTCGGGCGCCGCCATCGCGAAGGCGCCGGCCCGCAGCGCACCGGAGGATTCGCCGATGAAGTGATATCGCCTCTCGCCGGTCTCGCGGGCGATCACCTCGACCGCGGCTTTCAGATCCTCGACGCCACTCGCGATATCCGCATTGCCTGAGGTGCGGCCCGACTTGCCGTAATTCTCGTGGTCCATGGTCCAGCAATCGAAGCCGTAGCGCGCAAAGACATTGAGCAGCGAATACTCGCCTTTGCCCGGCACCGTGAGGTCGAACACCCTAGACGTCACCGACGAGCCGTGGACGAAGAACACCACGGGCCGCGGCGGCTCGCCTTGCTTCGGCGCACCGATCCGCTTGCGGAACATCCAGAGCGGAATGTCGCCCTTCTTCGCCCAGTATTCGCTGCTCCAGATTTCGCCTTCGGCCGGAACTGCGCTTGCGGCCCGCGCCGCCGGCGCTTCGCCGAGCACACCGGCTGCCGTTGCAACGCCGATGCCCTTGATGACGCTGCGCCGCGAATGGTCGGAATTCGTCATGGTTCCCCTCTTACGACGGGGCTTCGTTCGGCCCCCGGGTTGCACGATGCTAGCATCCACAACCGTCATTGCGAGCGCAAGCGACGTGTCCGCCGAAGCCTTGGCGAAGGCGGAAGCAATTCATAGCGCCGCTTGCTGCGGGAGTATGGATCGCTTCGTCGCGTACGCTCCCCGCAACGACGGCAAATGCGATGCACGATTTTGTGAACGCTGTTTCCGGCAATCGGCGCGGACGACGGATGGACTTGGTCCTAGTCTCCGCCGCGGTCCGACCGGAAATATCCGGCGAGAAGCGGGAGCGAAGAATGAGCAGCAATCTGACCGACGAAGAACTTGCCGCCTTGATGCCCTCCGAACTGTGCCAGTACCAGACGCCGATCCCGACCCAGATCGTCTCCAGCGACGAGTTCTATCCCGATCCGCAGAACGAACGGCAGCGCGAGGTCGAGGCGCGGCTGCTCGCGATGGCCGACGATCTCGGCGGCAAGCAGGGCCTCGACCGCCGCCGTTTCTTCCAGACCGCGGCCGGCATGGCCGCCTCCTTTGTCGCGATGAACCAGGTCTACGGGGAGCTGTTCGACGTGACCCCGGCCGAGGCCGCGACACCGGCGATGGCGCAAGAGCGCGCCAACGCCCTGAAGGACCAGTTCATCATGGACATGCACACGCATTTCCTGCGCGACGACACCCGCATCATGGGCTTCGTGGAAATGCGCAAGGCGGTCGGCAAGGCCGGCTGGAACAAGCAGCTCAGCGATCACGAGCAGACCATCGAGGATCTCAAGTTCAACAACTACAAGAAGGAGATGTTTCTCGATTCCGACACCAAGATCTCGCTGATCTCCTCGGCGCCGTCGGATATCGAGCAGGACTGGTTCCTGACCAACGAGCAGATGGCCGACGCGCGCAAGAAGATCAACGACGAGGCCGGCTCGCGCCGGGTGTTCTGCCACGCCATCTTCACGCCCGGACAGCCCGGCTGGCTCGACAAGCTCGACGCTGCATTGGCGCTGAAGCCTGAATCCTGCAAGGGCTACACGATCGGCGACAACACCCACAAGGAGATCAGCCGCTATCCCTGGCGGCTGGACGACGAGAAGGTCGCCTACAAGGGCTATGAGAAGATGGTGAAGGCAGGCATCAAGAATGTCTGCGTCCACAAGGGACTGTTCCCGCCCGGGATCGAGAAGCAATATCCGAACCTGCGCGGCTTTGCCGACGTTGCCGATGTCGGCCAGGCCGCCAAGGACTGGCCGCAGCTCAACTTCGTGATCTATCACTCGGCCTATCGCCATGTCGGCGGCGATCCGAGGGTCGCACTCGCCGAATTCGAGCGCACCGGACGGATCGCCTGGACCAGCGATCTCGCCGACATCCCGGCGCAGTATGGCGTCAGCAATGTCTACGGCGATGTCGGGCAATTGTTCGCAACCACCCTCGTCGCGGAGCCCAATGTCTGCGCCGCGCTGATGGGCACGCTGATCAAGGGGCTCGGCGTCGATCATGTCTGCTGGGGCACCGACGCACTGTGGACCGGCGCGCCACAGTGGCAGATCGAGGGCCTGCGGCGGCTGGAAATCCCCGAAGTGATGCAGAAGAAGTTCGGCTACGCGCCGCTTGGGCCCGCCGACGGACCGGTGAAGGCGGCGATCTTCGGCGACAACAATGCGCGGCTCTACAACGTCCAGCCGAAGCGCGCGATGCTCGAGCTGAAAGGCGATCGCTTCGCGATGATGAAGGCGCAGTATGAGAAGGCAGGCCCAGAGCCGTCGAATAGGCGCTACGGCTATGTGGTGCCGAACGGGGCGATCGATCACCGGGTGTTTGCGTAACTCTCACCCCTCGTCATTCCGGGGCTCGCGAAGCGAGAACCTCAGATGCGCAATTGCGCATCGGGGAATCTCGATATTGTGGCGCGAGATTCCGGGTTCGACGCTTCCGCGTCGCCCCGGAATGGCAGCGTCACTTCCCCGTGAACCTCGGCTTGCGCTTCTCTGCGAAGGCCTTGACGCCTTCCTTGAGATCTTCGCTGTCTTTGACTTCATCGAGCAGCCGCCGCGCATCGGCAACGGTTTCGAGGGGGCCCTTCGGCATGGCCTCGCGCGCCAGCTTCTTCAGCGCGCGGACCACCAGCGGCGCATTGCCGGCAATTTTCGCGGCCATCTCCTGCGCCATCACGACGTGCTGCCCTTTCGGCGCGACCTTGTTGACGAAGCCGATCTGGAAGGCGCGCTCCGCCGACATTTCCTCGCCGACCAGCAGAAATTCCATCGCAATCTTGTGCGGCATCCGTGCCATCACCGATGACACGCCGCCCGCGGTGGTACCGATCTTTCCCTCGGGATAGATGAAACGTGTCGTCTCCGACGCCACGCACAGGTCGGCCATCTGGACCAGAACGAAGGCGCCACCCACGACCCAGCCCGACGTCGCCGCGATCACGGGCTTGTCGAGTTCGACACCAAGGCCAGGCACGGCGTGCCACATGTTGGCGGGGAGATCACCGACATCGGCGCCGACGGAGAAATACTTCTCCTCGGACGAAGCCAGCACCGCGACACGATCGCCGCTGTCCCGAAAGCGCAGCCAGGCATCGCGCAACTCCGTACACAACGCGTCGTTGAGCGCGTTGTGCTTCTCGCTGCGCGCCATCGTGATGGTCGCGACGTGATCCGCGCTCTCGTAGCGAACGAGCGTCATGCTGGCCTCCCTGCTCTTGTTGTTATTGTCTTGCGTCACGGACGCGCCGCGACGTTATTTCTTCTCGTCGGGATGCCGGTGCACCGGGTCGACCCACAGCACGGTCTCCGCCTTCTCGATCGGCTCGATGTCGAGATTGATCGCGACCGCCTCGCCGTCGGAGCGCACCAGCACGCATTCCAGCACCTCGTCGCGGCTGGCGTTGATCTCCTGATGCGGCACATAGGGCGGCACGAAGATGAAATCGCCGGGACCGGCTTCGGCGGTGAACTGCAGCTTCTCGCCCCAGCGCATCCGCGCCTTGCCCTTCACGACGTAGATGATGCTTTCGAGATGGCCGTGATGATGCGCGCCGGTCTTGGCGTCCGGCTTGATGCTGACGGTGCCTGCCCACAGTTTCTGGGCGCCGACGCGGGCGAAATTGATCGCAGCCTTGCGGTCCATGCCGGCGGTCGACGGCACATTCGGATCGAGCTGATTGCCGGGAATGACGCGGACGCCGTCGTGCTTCCAGCGCTCGTCGTCGTGATGGTGATGATCGTGGTCATGGGTGTGATCTTGGGGATGGGTGTGATCGTGGGAGCCGCTCATCGTTCTTGCTTTCGTTGGTCAAGTTCGTGCAGGGAACGCTACCGAAAAGCGCGAGCGCAGGCGAGCGGAAAATCGGAACGTTCCGGCGCGGCCGCACGTTGTCCTTGCGAAGCTTCAGCCGCGCGAGCGCGGATGTGCCAGCACGTCCGGATTGACCACGTCGGTCGGCGTACCGGCGGCGTAGGCCAATATCTGATCGAAGATATCGGTGAACTGGATCTGGTATTCGTCGCGCGAGACGTAGCCGAGATGCGGCGTGCAGACCACGTTGTCCATGTTGAGCAGCGGATCGGCGGTGTCGCGCAGCGGCTCCTTCTCGTAGACGTCGATCGCGGCCATGCCGGGCCGGCCGGCGCGCAACGCATCGACCAGCGCGCCGGACGCGATCAGCGGCGCGCGGCTGGTGTTGACGATCAACGCGGTCTCTTTCATCCGCGCGAGGTCCTCCGCCTTGACGATGCCGCGCGTCGCGTCGACCAGCCGCATATGCAGCGACAGCACGTCGCAGCGGGCAAAGAAATCAGCCTTGCTGGCTGATGTCTCGTAACCGTCGGCGCGCGCCTTGGCCATCGCCGGCTCGCGGGCCCAGACCAGCACGTTCATGCCGAATGCCTTGCCGTAGCCCGCGACCACGGCGCCGATGCGGCCGTAGCCGTAGATGCCGAGCGTCTTGCCGCGCAGCGTGTGGCCGACGCCGATCTGCCACTTGCCGGCCTTCAGCGCCGCCATCTGCTGCGGGATCGCGCGCATCGCGGCGAGGATCAGGCCCCAGGTGAACTCGGCGGTGGCGTAGGACGGGGTGTCGGCATGCTGGCCCGACGACACGATGATGCCGAGCCGCGTGCAGGTGTCGATATCGATATGCGGATAGACGCTGCGCTGGCTGATCAGCTTCAGCTTCGGCAGCCGCTCGAGCAGCGGCGTGCGGATCTGGGTGCGTTCCCGGATCAGGACCAGCACGTCGGTGTCGCGCAGCCGTTCGGCGAGCGCATCGACGTCCTGGACGTGATCGTTCCAGATCGTGACGTCGTAGCCGTCGAGCTTGCGGAAACAATCGAGGGTGCGCAGCGTGTCGAAATAATCGTCGAGGATCGAGATCTTCATCGCTGCGCCCTCTCTTGTTGTGGGCCGTTACGTCACGCCCGATTATTTCACGCCAAGCAGCTCGACATCGAACATCAGCGTCGCATTCGGCGGGATCACGCCGCCGGCGCCGCGCGCGCCATAGCCGAGATCAGGCGGGATGATCAGCGTGCGCTTGCCGCCGACCTTCATGCTGGCGACGCCCTCGTCCCAGCCCTTGATCACATGACCCTGGCCGATCGGAAACTCGAACGGCTCGTTGCGATCGACCGAGGAGTCGAATTTCTTGCCCTTCTGGCCGTTGTCGTAGAGCCAGCCGGTGTAGTGCATGACGCAGGTCTGGCCGGGCTTCGGCGAGGCGCCGGAGCCGACCTTGCTGTCGATGATCTGGAGGCCTGAGGCTGTGGTCATGGGCTTTCCTGCAGTTTGGGCCGTTGCCGTCCCGCTGACAACGGACGTGGAGACCGCCGCCGCAAGTCCGGCGAACGCAGTCTTGATGATCGTGCGTCGGGAAGATCGCATCTTGCACCTCTCGTGAAGAACGGCCGTCTCTAGCCCAGCGCAGAGCAATTCCCTAGCCATTTTTCAGTGACCGGCTATGCCGCCATCGCGGTCCAGCGCGAAATCGTCGAGCAATGGCGAGGTGCCGCCCGCGACGAGATCACCGATCAATTGCGCGGCCAGATAACTGAAGGTAATGCCGTTGCCGCCATAGCCATACGCGGCATAGACACCCTTCGCGCCGGGGACCGGGCCGATCAGCGGCAGGCCGTCGCTGGTGGTGTCGAACGTCCCGGCCCAGCGGTATTCGATCTCCGTTGCCGCGAACGGCCAGAGCGCGGCGAGACGTTGCGCGAGCCGCCGCGACTTCTCCGGGATCAGGCGGTCGCGCGCATCGGGCGCGATGATCTCCTCACTGTCCTCGCCACCGATGATGATGCGCCCCGCCGGCGTCGTGCGTGCGTAGAGATAATCCTTCGCGTTCTCCCAGATCAGCGCGCCATCCTTCCAGATGTTCTGCGGCTGCGGCGTGGTCGCAATCGCCCAGCTCGAGGACACGGCCTGGACCTTCGACCGAACGATATCCGGCATCACGTAGCCGGTCGCCAGCACGACGGCCCTCGCGGCAATTTCGTGGCCATCCTCGAATCCCACCGTGACTGCGGCACCTGCCGGATCGAATACCACGGCCTCCGCATCGAACTGCCGCGCACCGCGCGTGACCGCGAGGTGGAGCAGACCGCGGGCAAGCTGGAGCGGATCGGCATCCGCCGCGCCAGGCGAGACGATCGCGCCGGCGCGCGCCATTCCGTAGGTCTCGAGCAGTTGTCCATGATCGAGGAAGTCGCCGGGCAGGCCGGCGCGGCGGCGGAGCCGATGCTCATCGAGCAATTCGGCTACGGAGCTGCCGGCCGCCAGATAGAGCGAGCGAGCGCTTGTTTCTGATCTCTCCCGGCAGCTTGTGGTCACGAACCAGCGAGATCAGGCCGGTCACGGCATCGAGGCTTGCCCGATAGGCACGCGCAGCCCGCTCGAAGCCGTACATCGCCGTCAGTTCGACAAGCGGACGGTCGATCTCCCACAACAGCATCGAGGTGCTTGCCGCAGTGCTGCCGCGGCCGGGGTGCTCACGGTCGACGATGACGACGTCGAGCCCCTGACGGGTCAGGCGCTCGGCGACCAGCGAGCCGGTGATGCCGGCGCCGACGATAAGCGCATCGCAGGTGAGATTTTCCGATAGCGCGGGACGCGGCGGTGGCGTTGCGGCGACAAACCACGGCGAGATGCCGCCGCGCAAATCGGCCTGGTCAGTATCATCTGAATCGAGGGAACGGATGACGGGCCTCGCGGGGAAGGGCTTCCAGCACCAACCCCGCGACAACACCTTGTTCCGCCGGTCCGGCTTCGCCGGCCGCGACAATCAGTAGCCGAGCGCGCAGCCGTCCTTGCGTGGATCGGAGCCGCCGGTCAGCGTGCCCTGGTCCCAATCGATCCAGATCCCCTGGCCACCGCCGAGCGGCGCGACCACGCTGGTGGTCTTGTGGCCGATCTTCTTCAGGCCTTCGACGATCTCCGCCGGCACGCTATCCTCGAGCTGGTAGACGCCCTCGTAATGCAGGCCGCGCGGCATGTCGATCGCCTCCTGCACGTCACAGCCATAGTCGAGCATGTTGGTCAGCACATGGGTCTGGCCGACCGGCTGGTACTGACCGCCCATCACGCCGAACGGCATCACGGCACGGCCGTTCTTGGTGGCCAGCGCCGGAATGATGGTGTGCAGCGGACGCTTGCCCGGCGCGATGCAATTCGGATGACCGGGCTGGATGCGGAAGCCGCCGGCGCGGTTCTGCAGCAGGACGCCGGTCTTGTTGGAGACGATCGCCGAGCCGAACGAATGCGCGATCGAGTTGATGAACGAGCAGACGTTGCGGTCCTTGTCGACCACCGTGATGTAGACGGTCGACGGATTCATCGGCGGCGCAACGTTGGGCAGATCGAGCAAGCCATCCATCCGGATGTTCTTGATGTGCTCGTCGGCGAACTCCCTGGAGAGGATGCCGGCGACGTCGACATGCGCGTGCTGGGGATCGCCGATGTACTGCTCGCGCATCATGTAGGCGATGCGGGCGGCTTCGGCCTCGAGGTGGAAGCGCTCGATGCTGAGCGGCTTGAACTTCGTCAGGTCGAAGCGCGACAGGATGTTGAGCATGACCAGCATGGTGATGCCCGGTCCGTTCGGCGGGCACTGCCAGACGTCGTGGCCCTTGTACATCGTGCCGATCGGCGAGGTCGCCTCGGTCGAATGCGCGGCAAAGTCCTCCAGCGTATGCAGGCCGCCGATGCCGCGCAGCGTGTCGACCATGTCGGCGGCAATCTCGCCGCTATAGAAGGCATCGCGGCCCTTTTGCGCAATCGCGCGCAGCGTCTTGCCGAGCTCGGGCTGCCGGATCACGTCGCCGGCGACCGCAGGCTTGCCATGCGGCAGCAGATAGCGCTCGGTATTGGTGCCGTTCTTCAGCTTCTCAAAACCGTTCTTCCAGTCGAAGGCGATGCGCGGCGCGACCACATAGCCCTCTTCGGCGGCCTTGATCGCCGGCTGCAGCAGCCGGTCGAAGCCGAACTTGCCGTGATCCCTGAGGATGACGTCCCAGGCGTCGATTGCGCCGGGAATGCTGACGGCATGCGCCGAGGTCAGCGGCACCGAATGGATATTGCGTTCGAGGTACCAGTCGGCGGTGGCCGCCATCGGCGCCCGGCCGCTGCCATTATAGGCCGTGATCTTGCCCTCGCCCTTCGGCTGGATCAGCGCAAAGCAGTCGCCGCCGATGCCGGTTGATTGCGGCTCGATGACGCCGAGCAGCGCGCAGGCCGCGACCGCCGCATCGGCAGCCGTACCGCCCTCGCGCATCACCTCGATCGCCACGAGCGCCGCCTCCGGATGCGAGGTCGCGACCATCGCGTTCTGGGCGTGGACCGTGGAACGGCCGGCGAAATGGAAATTCCTCATGGCGGAGAGCTCGCTTGATCGTGATGTTTTGATGCTGCTGCTGCGGCGGATGGATGCCAAGTACATGGCACATTCATCCCCGGCAGGGCAATGCCTGGCATGCCAGAGGAATTATCCCGATAACGCATGGCTTTGCGGGGTTTCGCGGACCTGGCCGGCCTGATAAACCCCGGCCATGCCGTTCAAGGTCGCCGCCTTCTACCAGTTCGCCGCGCTGCCCGATTTCCGCGCACTGCGCGAGCCGCTGCGCGGGCTCTGCGCGGGGCTCGATCTCAAGGGCAGCGTGCTGCTCGCCCATGAGGGTATCAACGGCACAATTGCCGGCACCGGCGACGGCATCGATGCCTTCGTCGCGGAGCTCGGGCACGGGCCGCTGTTCGGCGGCCGCCTCGACAATCTCGAGCTGAAATACTCCGAAGCCGCGCAGATGCCGTTCCAGCGGCTCAAGGTCCGGCTGAAGAAGGAGATCGTGACGCTCGGCGACACCACGATCGATCCGACGCGCCAGGTCGGCACCTATGTCGACGCCGCCGACTGGAATGCGCTGATCGCCTCGCCCGACATGCTGGTGCTCGACACCCGCAACGCGTTCGAGGTCGCGATGGGCAGCTTCGAAGGCGCGGTGGATCCCAGGATCGCGAGCTTCGGTCAGTTCAAGGAATTTGCCGCCTGTCATCTCGATCCCGGGAAGCACCGCAGGATTGCGATGTTCTGCACCGGCGGCATCCGCTGCGAGAAGGCCAGCGCCTATCTGCTCGCGCGGGGGTTTGCCGAGGTCTATCACCTCAAGGGCGGCATTCTGAAATATCTCGAGGAAACTCCACAGCAGGACAGCCGCTGGCGCGGCGACTGTTTCGTGTTCGACGAGCGCGTCGCGCTCGGCCACGGCCTGCGCGAGCGCGAACACGCGGGTGCCGTCGATGAATGATGCTGCAAGGCTGAGCGAACGGGTCGATGCGCTGGAGGTCCGCCTGACCTACCAGGACGAAGCCATCGAGACGCTGAACCAGACCATCACGGCGCAGTGGAAGCAGATCGACGCGCTGATGCGTCAGGTCGCCGAGTTGCGCGACCGGCTTCAGGAGACCGAACGGCAGGCGCCAGGGCCCGCCAACGAGCGCCCGCCGCATTATTGACCGATGCCGCCGCAATGCGGCGGCGGCGGATTACATGTTGCTCACCTGCCGGACCGGCTTCGCGCCGGCGAAGAACAGGCTCGACAACCGCTGCACCATCGCCGTCGCGCGACTTCCTTCGAGGCCCGGGCGGAACACAGCAGGCGCTTCTGCACCGGAAGCTCCGGCAGATAATAGTCCTTCGCCGAAACCAGGAAGGGCGGGATCATCCGCTCGGGGCACGCGGTCAGGCCATATCCGGCCCGCGCGGCTTCCAGTCGCAGCTGGTGGTTCGGGCTCCTGAACACGATCTTGTAGGAGATGTTGTGTTTGGTGAGCGTCCGGATCATCCAGTCGTCACCCGGCCACGCCAGGATCGGGATTGGCGCGCCCGGCCTGAGCACAAAATCGCGGGATCGCACCCAAACCGACCGTTCGTCGGCCTCGGCGGCGATCGTCACCTCGTCCTCGTTCTCCAGCGAAGGATTGCTGTAGACGAAGGCGATATCGATGTAGCCGTCGATCAATCCTCTGATCACGGCTGGCGACATGTCCGCGTGAAGCAGGACGTCGCCGAGCGCCTCGGCCGGATGAAGCTTGAGGAATTCCTCGGCGAGCATCGTGCTGATTCCGAGCCGCAGCGGCTGCGGTCCCTCATGACTGCCGCCCAACCGAAGCAATTGATCGTTCGCTTCGAGAATACGCCTCGCCTGCTGCACGGCGACCTTGCCGAGTTCGGTGGTGGTGGTGCCGTTTGCCGTTCTGACGAAGAGTGCGCCGCCGATCAGGCTTTGCAGTCGCTTGACCTGCGAACTGATCGCCGGCTGGCTGAGGCCGAGACGTTCCCCGGCCTTCGACAGGCTTCCCGTCTCAGCGATCGCAACGACGGTGCGGACGATCTCAGTAGGAATATTCAAATGCTGACGTGGTCTGTGCATCGAGAGCGCTCCAATCTCAGCCCGTGACGCAATTCCAATCTCCCCAGTATGCCAATCACCTATACTAACATTTGGTTGCACTTTCGTTTAGCTACAATTTGCCGCGACGACGCTTCTATTGCGGGCCATATGTATTGTTACGTGCATTTCCACGTAGGGCTACGGTATCAGACGACTGCATCTGCACACGCACGCAGCACCGCAGCGCCATCGAACCCCGGATTTCTGCGGAGACGGCATCAAATATTGTGATCACCCCATAAGGCATCGCGCGCCCGATCAATCCTGGTGCTGCCATTCATCTGAATTGACGTCACTGATTCGCGGAAGCGTTTTCATAGTTTTCCTTAATCAAAGCCTCGCAACGTGACGCGGTAGTTTGCGTCTCGAGGTGTTCCATGCCCAGGTTTTTTCGCTGTCGAAGCGGCGCGTCCGCAGTCGAATTCGCGCTCATGCTGCCACTTTTTCTCGCCTTCATTTTTGGCATCATCGTTTTCGGCTCGTATCTCGCGATGGTGCATGGCGTTCAGCAACTCGCCGCCGAAGCGGCGCGGTCGTCTATCGCAGGAATGACCGACACCGAGCGCAACAGCCTCGCGACGAGCTACGTCACCGCCAACGCATCCACCTATCCGTTGCTCGTTCCCGCAAATCTCACGGTCAATGCCGCGCCGTCGGCGGCGAACGCGAACGTCTACGTCGTGACGGTCAACTACAACGCGGCCGGCAACTTCATCTACAGCCTGCCTTTCGTACCCAAGCCCGCGAGCACCATCGTCCGCTCCGCGGCGATTCAGTACGGAGGATTCTAGTACCTACTGTTCTTAAAGCGTGAGTCGTGATTCAAGGTCGGGATGATACCCGAAGCAAGAGAAGTCCACCTTTCGAGGAAAGATCGCAAGGTGCTTGAGGCGTGTTGCCGCTCCCCGGTGACGTTGCAGCGCGATTTGAAGCGGGCGCGGATAGTTCTGTTGGCGGCGGATGGACGCAGCACTCGGTCGATCGCCAAGGAAGTTGGGGTCCAGCCGCGGATTGTCAGCCTTTGGCGGCATCGCTATGCCGACCAAGGCCTTGAAGGGCTGCAAGACAAGCCGCGACCGGGCAAGCAGCCAATCTATACGAAGGCCACCGACAAGCGGATTCTGAAGCTGCTGGACAAGCCGCCGCCGGACGGGTTCGCACGCTGGACCGGGCCCCTGCTGGCCGGGGCGCTGGGCGATGTTGACGTCCAATATGTCTGGCGGTTCCTGCGCAGCCACAAGATTGACCTCGCGGCTCGTAAGTCCTGGTGTGAGAGCAACGACCCGAACTTTACGGCCAAAGCCGCCGATGTTGTCGGCCTCTATGTCGCCCCGCCCGCGAAGGCCATTGTGCTGTGCGTGGACGAGAAGCCCTCGATCCAGGCTTTGGAGCGAGCGCAGGGTTATCTGAAGTTGCCCAATGGCCGCGCCTTGACCGGCCAGAGCCACGATTACAAGCGGCATGGCACCACAACATTGTTTGCGGCGCTCGAAGTCGCCACCGGAAAGATCATCGCGGCGCATTCAAAACGCCGACGCCGCGTCGAGTTTCTCGACTTCATGAACAGCGTCACCGCGGCTTTTCCGAACCGGAAGCTTCACGTCATCCTCGACAACCTCAACACCCACAAGAAGAACGAGCATTGGCTCAAGGCCCACCCCAACGTGCAATTTCATTTCACGCCGACAAGTGCGTCTTGGCTCAATCAGGTCGAGGTATGGTTTTCGATCTTGCAGGGGCAGTCGCTCAGCGGCACCTCCTTCACAAGCCTCACGCAGCTTCAGGAGCACATCGATGCCTACGTCAACGCATACAACGACAGAGCCGAGCCCTTCGTCTGGACCAAGAAAAAGGTCCGTCAACGCCGTTTCAAAGGCCGCCGTATCACTCAGCTCTGATTCTGGGTACTAGGATGACGGCCATGCTGATGCTGATGCGTCGCTTCGGTGCCGATGAACGCGGAAACTTCACGATGATCAGCGCCGGCCTGATGACGCTCGTGATCGGGTGCGCCGGGCTTGCAATCGATCTCGGCACGATCTTCGCCGACCGCCGCAAGACCCAGAGCACCGCCGATCTCGCCGCAATCGTCGCCGCCGCCAACCTGAACAATCCGGTCAACGCCGCCACCGCGACGGTGACACAGAACAACTATCCGGCCAGCGCGGTGGTCAAGGTTGAGACGGGGACCTACACCGCAAACAGCGCCGTCGCGCCACAGGCCCGTTTCGTGACCCCGGCGGTCGGCATTCCCAACGCCGCGCGTGTCACGCTGAATACCCAGACCCCGCTCTATTTCGCACGCTACATCACCGGCGCGAGCAGCTTCACGATCAGGACCACCGCCACCGCGACGTCGACCGAAATGGCGTCGTTCGCGATCGGCTCGCGGCTGCTCTCGGTCAACGGCGGCGTGCTCAATGCGATGCTCGGTTCGATGCTCGGCACCACGCTGTCGCTCTCGGTGATGGACTACAATTCGCTGATCAGCGCGAAGATCGACGCGCTGGATTTCCTGTCGGCGCTGGCGACGCGGGTCAACCTGACCGGCGTCACCTATAGCGACCTGCTGAGCAGCAACATCAAGGTCGGCGACATCATGGCGGCCGCGCTGACCACGCAGCAGATCACCAACGGCGCGGGCGCCGCGACGACCGCGCTGTCGACGATCTCCCAGGCCGTCACCGGCTCCTCAACCAAGATTACGCCCGGAACACTGGTCGACCTCGGCCCCTTTGCCAACCTGACGGTCGGGCAGAAACCCAAGGTTGGCGCCAGTATTTCGGTATTCGACCTCGTTAGCACCGTGGCGCAGATCGCGAACGGGAACCATCAGATCGCTACCTCGGTCAATCTCGGCCTGCCCGGCATCGCCAACGTTTCCGTGATCGCAACGATCGGCGAGCGCCCGGTCGGCTCGAGCTGGATCGCGATGGGCACCCAGGGCGTGAGCGTGCACACCGCGCAGACCAGGATCCTGGCGACGGTCAATGTTCTCGGCTCCGGCGCCGTTTCCGCGATCAACCTCCCGGTCTATGTCGAGATCGCCTCGGGCACCGCGACGCTCAACGCGGTGTCCTGCGGCCATCCGAACATCAACACGTCGCAGGTGACGGTCGGCGTGACACCCGGGATCGTGGATGCATGGATCGGCAATGTCACGATGGCCGATATGACCAACTTCACGACCAAGCCAAACCCACCACCGGTGACGCTGGTCAATCTCGGTCTCGTCACCGTCACCAGCCTCGCCCATGCCGGCATGGGCAACACCACGCCGACCAACGTCAATTTCAGCTACAGTGACATCCAGTCGGGAACCAAGAAGACGGTGACGACGACCAACTTCCTTACATCGCTGACGAGCACGCTGCTCGGCAACCTCTCGCTCACGATCACCGTCGGCCCGCTCGGGCTTCCGATCCCGGGATTGGGCGCGCTGGTCATGAGCATCCTGAATGGCGTGACGAGTCCAATCGATCAGGTGCTGGCATCCCTGCTCGCGACGCTCGGCATCGGGCTCGGCCAGGTCGACGTCTGGGTGCTCGGCGTCCGCTGCGACGGCGCGGTGCTGGTGAACTAAAGCATGGTCCGGAAAAGTGCCAAGAAAAGTACCAGGCGGTTTTCCGAAGAGATATTGCTCAAGCAAGGGACGAAAGCGCGGTGACGATTCAACCAAATCTCATCGCGCTGTAGGGGAACGATCGCGACTGCATCATCGGGGGTAGTAGACTGCCGTGAGTACAACAATAAGAAGATACAAGACGGACAGCCAGCGGACAGTCCTGATGAAGCGCGGAACCATCTTCTTCCGCAACACCAGCGTCGGATGCGTTGTGCTCAATCTCTCGACCGGCGGCGCTGGGCTCGCGGTGGAAAGCGACGATGCACTCCCGTTTGCGCTCGATCTCGAGATCGAGAGCGAGCCGATCCGACGGCACTGCATTCTGGTCTGGCGTCTGGAGCGCCGGCTCGGCGTGACCTTCGAATATGACCGGATGCAGCGCCCCGAAGGCGGCCCCATCTAGTCCATCCCGACGATCGCGCTCCAGATCAAGGGCGCGTCCGCGCTGAGCCACCGCCGCGCCGCGACCCATTCGCCGCATGGTTGAACCCAACTCGCATCGTGGTTAGCAACCGCTGGGATATACCAGCTAATTGTCCCGATTGCCGTCGTGCTTCGACGGTGCCGGCTGCGTCGCGCTGACCGGATCGGAGGCCGGGAACGTATCCTCCAATCCCTCCTTGAGCCGGCTGCGGGCCTTGCGGTCGGCAGCCTGCGCCTCGTGCGGCTTCTCGGCATGCTTGTCATGTGCGGCAGGATCGAATTTCTCGGCCATGTCGTTCCTCCATTCCCCGGAACAACGCGCCCACGCAAACCGGGGTTCCAGAACCGCCTTGGCCCATTACGCCGCAGCGTGTATCAAGAGCGCAAATTTGACCTGATCAGGAACTTTCCCCGTGCCGCAGGATCCCGCGAAGAAGCCGCTCATCGACGTCCTGTCGGGCCACCGGCGGCCCGTGCCGCCGCTCTGGATGATGCGGCAGGCCGGCCGCTATCTGCCGGAATACCGCGAGTTGCGCGCCAAGGCCGGCGGCTTCCTGGATCTGTGCTTCACGCCCGAATTCGCGGCCGAGATTACCCTGCAGCCGATCCGCAGGTTCAATTTCGACGCCGCGATCATCTTCTCCGACATCCTGGTGATCCCCTATGCGCTCGGGCGTTCGGTGCGCTTCGAGGCCGGCGAAGGGCCGCGGCTCGATCCGCTGGCAACCCCCGGAGAGATCGCCGCGCTGGCAACGCAGGCCGATTTCGGCAAGCTCGAGCCGGTCTTCGAAGCGCTACGCCGCGTCCGCCGCGAGCTTGCGCCTGACATTGCGCTGATCGGCTTCTGCGGCGCGCCATGGACGGTCGCGACCTACATGGTGGCCGGACAGGGCACGCCGGACCAGGCGCCCGCGCGGATGCTCGCCTACCGCCATCCGGACGCATTCGCCAAGATCATCGACGTCCTGGTCGAGAACTCGATCCACTATCTCGTCGGCCAGCTGAAAGCCGGCGCCGATTGCCTGCAGATCTTCGACACCTGGGCCGGCGTGCTGCCGCCACGCGAGTTCGCCCGCTGGTCGGTCGAGCCGACCCGGCGCATCGTTGCCGGGGTCCGCAAGCGGGTCCCCGGTGCCCGGATCATCGGCTTTCCGCGCGGCGCCGGCGGCATGCTGCCGGCCTATATCGACCAAACCGCCGTCGATGCCGTCTCGATCGATTGGGCAACCGAGCCGTCGATGATCCGCGAACGCGTGCAGAGCCGCGTCGCCGTGCAGGGCAATCTCGATCCGCTGGCGCTGATTACCGGCGGCGCCGCGCTCGACCGCGCGGTGGACGATGTGCTGGAGAATTTCGGCAAGGGGCGGCTGATCTTCAATCTCGGCCACGGCATCCTGCCGGAAACGCCGATCGCCCATGTCGAACAGATGGTCGCGCGGGTACGCGCGCATAAGGGCTGAGCGTCGCAGCTTCGTAGCCCACTTTGTCACCGTCACCCTGAGGAGACCGCGCAGCGGTCGTCTCGAAGGGTCGACGGCCCGAGTCTGGCCACGAGTGAAGAGTGCCGCACCGCGAAACATCGGGGCCGTGCATCCTTCGAGACGCGCGCAAGAGCGCGCTCCTCAGGATGACGGAACTGAGGACTCCTACCTCGCATCCTCCAAAATCATATCCGACGCCTTTTCCGCGATCATGATCGTCGGCGCATTGGTATTGCCCGACATCAGGTCCGGCATGACAGACGCGTCGACCACGCGCAGGCCATCGACGCCGCGCACCTTGAGCCGCTGGTCGACGACCGCGAGCGGATCGTTGCCCATCCGGCAGGTCGAGGTCGGGTGATAGACCGTGCTGCCGGTGCGGCGGCAGAAATCCAGCAGGTCGTCGTCGCTGACCACCTTGGCGCCGGGATCGACCTCTCCGACCGAGTATGACTTCAGCGCCGGCGCGGCCAAAATCTTGCGCAGGATGCGGATGCCGTCGATGAAGGCGCGGCGATCGGTCTCGGTCGCCAGATAGTTGATGCGGATTTCCGGCGGCACGCTCGGGTCCGCGCTCCTGATCTTCAGCGAGCCGCGGCTTTCCGGGCGCAGCTGGCAGACCGAGGCGGTGAAGCCCGAGAACGGATGCAGCTTCTCGCCCATCTTGTCGGTCGAGAACGGCAGGAAGTGGATCTGGATGTCGGGCGACGCCAGCCGCGGGCTGGTCTTGAAGAACGCGCCCGACGTGCCGGCGGCAATCGTCAGCGGCCCCTTGCGCAGCGCCGCGTAACGCAGCCCGGCCATGACGCGGCGCACCGGATGGTTGATAACATCGTTCAGCGTGACGGTCTGCGCGCAGCGCGTGACGATGCGCACCTGCATGTGGTCCTGCAGGTCGTTGCCGACACCGGGCGCATCGAGCACGATGTCGATGCCGTGCTGTTTCAAGAGATCGGCGGGGCCGACACCGGAGAGCTGCAGCAATTGCGGCGAGTTGTACGCGCCGCTCGACACCAGGATCTCCTTGCGCGCCTTGGCTCTTCGCAAGAGACCGTCCTGCTTGTACTCGACGGCGCTCGCGCGCTTGCCGTCGAACAGGATGCGCTGCGCCAGCGCCGAGGTCTCGACATGCAGATTGCCGCGCGTCAGTGCAGGCCGCAGATAGGACCGCGCCGTGCTGGCGCGCCGGCCGCGCCGCGTCGTGGTCTGGAAGAAGCCCGCGCCCTCCTGGGTCGCGCCGTTGAAATCCGGATTGGTCGGAATGCCGACCTCGGCCGCGGCATGAACGAAGGCTTCCGACAACGGATCATGATGCCTCCAGTCCGATACCGGCAGCGGTCCATCAGTGCCGTGGTACTTGTCGCCGCCGCGCTGTTGATCCTCTGCCTTCCTGAAATAGGGCAGGACGTCGTCATAGCCCCAACCGGCATTGCCGCGCTGGCGCCAGCGGTCGTAGTCCTCGTGCTGGCCGCGGACATAGAGCAGGCCGTTGATCGAGCTGGAGCCGCCGAGCACCTTGCCGCGCGGCTGGAACACCTGCCGCCCGTTGAGACCCGGCTCGGGCTCGGTCTGGTACATCCAGTTGACGGATTTTTCCTTGAACAGCTTGCCGTAGCCGAGCGGGACATGGATCCAGATGTTGGTGTCCTTTGGCCCGGCCTCGAGCAGCAGCACCGAGTGCCTGCCGTCGGCGCTCAGGCGGCTGGCAAGCACACAACCGGCCGAGCCGGCGCCGACGATGACGTAGTCATACTCCGCCGCATCATTCTTGTTGTTCACTGGTTTCCCCCGGCAAGTCTTTTTTCCGCAGACTGTGTTTCTTCCGGTGGTACAGAGAAAGCGCCGCCTTGAAAAGCCTAGCGCCCTGCGCTGAGGTTCTGGAGCAGTTGCTCGACAAGCATATTGAGCTCGCCGGCACCGCCGGCGGCACCGAAGACGTAGCGGTCGGGCCGGACGATCACCGCCGCGGCGCCATGTTGCCGCATCCAGTCGGCGAACAGGCCGTCGCGCTCGACCACGGTCAGGATACCGTTGGCGTCGGTGCTTTCGCCTGATGCGGTGATGACGACGCGCTCGCCGGCGAGATGCCGCCAGGCGGCACAGGACGTCTCCGACAGCCACGCCATCGGCTCGGCTGCCATCGCTACGATCGCAAATTCCGGCTTCAGCAGATCGTCGAGCCGGCAAGTCCGCCCGTCCGGCGCACGCACATGCGGCTGCACGAACAGCCGCCCGGCAAGATCGGCATCGCGCGCGATCAGACCGGACACGAGATCGGGGATGAATTTCTGCCTGATGGTTTCGGCCTTGCCGGCCTTGAGGTCGGCGCGCAGCCGCACGTCGCGCTCAGTGGCAGCCTCAGGATCGAGTTCGCCGATGATCTTGCCGAACTCCTTGGCGCTGGCGACGACGGCGCGGACATGCGGCTTGCGCTCGATCTCGTAGCTGTCGAGCAGCGCATCGTCGGCATCGCCACGGAGAACCAGCCTCAGCTTCCAGGCAAGGTTCACGGCATCGCGGATGCCTGCGCACAGCCCCTGCCCGAGGAACGGCGGCGTCTGGTGCACGGCGTCCCCCATCAGCAGCACGCGGCGGTCGCGCCAGCGCCCGCCGAGCAGCGCGTGGAAACGATAGACCGCCGAGCGCCAGATCGTGAGGTCGGAGATGTCGGTGAAGCCTTTCAGCAGCTTCACGACGTTGTCGGGCACGCCGGCCAAATCGGGATCCTCGCCCGGCAACAGCTTGATCTCCCAGCGCCGCAGATTGCGCGGCCCCGGCACAAAGGTGCCGGGTCGCGACGGCCAGCAATACTGGAAACTCCGGGACGGCCGTTTGGCGGGCTCGCTGGTCAGCGTGTCCACCACCATCCACCATTCATCGAAGGCGAGGTCTTCCAGGCCGATGCCGAGTCGTTTGCGCACAAAACTGTTGGCGCCATCACAGCCGACCAGATAGCGCGCGCGGATCAAGAACTCCTCGCCGGACTCGCGCCGCGCCGTCAGCGTCACCGCGTTCTCATCCTGCTGCAGCGCCACGCCGGCGGCCGCAAGGAGAACGTCGGCATGCGGATATTCGGCGAGCTTGTCGCGCAGCGCCTGCTCGACATCCGGCTGCACGAAGGTGACGTTCGGAATCCAGCCGAGCGGAAACGGCGGCGGCATCGGGTCGAAGATCTTGATGATCTCACCGTCGACGCCGAGATAATGCGAACCGTTGTGCGGGGCGATCGCCTGCTCCATGAAATCGCCGAGCCCGATCGCCTGCAGCACGCGCAGTGCCTCATGATCGAGCGTGATCGCGCGCGGCTTGTCGTAGATGTCGACGACACGCTCGACGACGGCGATCCTCAAGCCGGCTTTCGCCAGCAGATTGGCGAAGATCGCACCGACCGGCCCGAGCCCGACGATGGCCACGTCATAGATGGGAGTAGCGATCGATGATGCCATGCTACTTCGCGAGGTAACTCTCGAGCGTCAGCGGCTTCGGTTTCACCTCTGGCTCGCAGATCGCGACATCGGCGAACGGTGTCGCCTCCTCGAACCAGGCCTGCCGCGCCGGCAGTCCCCATGGAAACGAAATTTTGTGGTCGGAGGGGTCCCAGCCGATCGGTTCGTTCTCGATGTCCATGATCTGGTAGTGCGTGTTGAACAGCTCGACGCGATGCCCGTCGGGATCGCGCATGTAGACATACATCGCGTGTCCCGGTCCGTGCCGCCCCGGGCCGCGTTCGACGGCCGCGCCATAGCCGAGCTCGCCGGCGATATCGCAGGCGTTGAGCAAATGATGAACCTCGGGCGCGAGATACGCGAGATGGTGCAGCCGCGGTCCCGCCCCATTGAAGAACACGATGTCGTGCGGATTGCCCTTGCGCTGCAGGAACACGCCGCGCAGATCGAACGTCCCCGCCGGCGCGATATATTCGCTGAGCCGAAAGCCTGCCGCGGTGTAAAACTCGCAAGCCTTGCGCACCTCCGGCGTCAGCACCTGCGTGTGATCGAGCCGCAGCGCCGAGCCGCCGGCATGGCGGGTGAACTTGGTAATCATGCGCGGCAGCACCGGCATGGTCGCGCAGAACTCCAGCGGCGTTCCGGCCGGATCGTTGGCCTGCAGGGTGCGGCCCTGATGCGGCACATCGACCCAGGCGGTCCGGCAGCCATGGGCTTCGAAGAAGGCCTTGAGCCGGTCGAGGTCATCGTCCTGGAAGACCCGCAGGCCGAGCCGTGCACAGGCCGCGCCTTCGCCCTTGCGCAACACAAGGCTGTGATGACAGGCCTCGTCCACGCCGCGGAAGTAGAGCGCATCGCCCTCCTCCGCGGTCAGGATCAGCCCGATCACCTTTTCGTAGAACTGACGGCTCGCCGCGAGATCACGGACGGTGAGGACGACATGGCTGGCCCGCGTGATACGGAACCCGGGATCGTGGTTCGTGGTCGGGAGGCTCATGCGCACCTTCTGGTTTGCCGGTCACGGGAACCAAAGACATTGCTCAAGTCATTGCGAAGAACCGGCGGGGGATCAAGCAGCGTGGCGCCCGGCAGGCTTTGCCGGTCCGTGAGGTCGCGTCACGCATTTGTATCGATTTGTTAGCAATGCGCGCGGGTGGAACCAAAACGTGAGCCCGCGGTGGCTCGGTCCGTTCCAATAGTTCATAGTTTGTCAAAGGTTTGCAGAGAATTCTTCGCCACTGCGCCATAGCCAAACCGCGCAGCCAATGTAGCGAGATGCGTACCTATCTCAGATCATATATCGCCAACTTGTTCGCAGGCGACCTCGCGGCCTTCGGTGCACCACCGACGGATGAAGCGCTTGCCGGTCACATCCGCGCCGAGCAGGTTTCGCTCGTCCTCGGCTATTCCTTCGGCATCATGCTGGCCAACGCATGCAACGCGCTGGTGCTCGCCGTTGCATTGTGGCAATCGCCGGATTGGGCCTTCGCGCTGATCTGGGCCGCCGCCGTGAGCAGCGCAGCGCTGTTCTTCGGGCTGCAAGCGCGCGCAGCGCGCCGCATCGCCAAGCCGCAATTCGTGTCGCGCCGAACCATGTACCGGCTGGTGCGCAATGCGCTGGCGCTCGGAGCGGCCTGGGGCATCGTTCCGGTCGCCTTCTTCGCCAATGCATCAAGCGGCGCGCAACTGGTGATCACCTGCCTGTGCGCCGGAATGCTGGCCGGCGGCGCCTTCGCCTTCTCGACCATCCCGATCGCCGCGATTGCATTCACCGCGCCGATCTTCGTCGGCACCGCGATGTGCCTCGGCAGGGACGGCGACTTCGTCTATCTCCTGTTGGCCGTCCTCGTTCTGGTCTACGGCTCCGTGCTGCTGCGCGGCGTGTTCGTCAACGCGTTCGAGTTCAGGCGGCGGATCATCGCCCAGCACGAGGCCGAACGGACCGTACGGCAGGATCCGCTGACCCATCTGCCGAACCGCGTCGCCTTCAATGAGGCGCTCAACGGCGCGCTGAACCGGCTGGCGCGCTCAGGCGAGGAATTCGCCGTGCTGCTGCTCGACCTTGATCGCTTCAAGGAGGTCAACGACAGGTTCGGCCATCCCGCGGGCGACGAATTCCTGGTGCAGGTTGCGGCCCGGTTGCAGCGCTGCACGCGCGCTGCCGAGCATGTCGCGCGGATCGGCGGCGATGAATTCGCGCTGATCATGTCCAACCTGACCAGGCCCGAGGATGCGCTCGCGATCGCCGAGCGGTTCGTCGCGGCCTTTGCCGATCCGTTTACGATCGACGGGTTCGAGATCAACGGAATGCTCAGCATCGGCATCGTGCTCGCGCCGCGGGACGGCAGCACGTCGCACGATCTGCTCAAGCACGTCGACATCGCGCTCTACCGGGGGAAGAAATCCGGCCCCGGCACCATCTGCTTCTTCGAGGCCAGCGACGACCAGTCCGCGCGCGACCGACGCGCCCTGCAGCGGGATCTGGAACAGGCCATCGAGGCCGACCAGCTGTTCCTCGTCTACCAACCGTTCCTCGACATCCGCAAAGGCCGCGTCACCGGCTTCGAGGCGCTGTTGCGCTGGCAGCATCCGACGCGTGGCCTGATCCCGCCGAGCGTCTTCATTCCGATTGCCGAGGAGAGCGGGCTGATCCACCAGCTCGGCGAATGGGTGATCCGCCGCGCCTGCGCGATGCTGGCGCGCTGGCCTGATGACATCAGGATCGCGGTCAACTTCTCCGCGGTCCAGTTCCAGAACGTCGGCATCCTGCAGACCATCGTCGAGGCGCTTGCCAAGGCGAACGTCACGCCGAACAGGCTCGAAATCGAGATCACCGAGTCGATGCTGATCTCGAAATATGGATCGGCGCCCGCGATCCTGAACGGGCTGCTCGAGCTCGGGCTGACGGTCGCGCTCGACGATTTCGGCACCGGATTCTCGTCACTGACCTATCTGCGCAAGCTGCCGTTCAGCCGCATCAAGATCGATCAATCCTTCATCCGGGACATGCTCACCCAGCCGGATTGCGCCGCGATCGTCAAATCGGTGATCGGCCTCGCGCAGGACCTGCAGATCGGCGTGGTGGCCGAAGGCGTCGAGACCGCGGATCAGCTCGAATATCTGCGCCAGACCAGTTGCGACGAAGTTCAGGGCTATCTGATCGGCCGACCGATGTCGGCCAGCGAGATCACGGCCCTGCTCGATCACGATCCGCAGCACTCGGTGCACGCGGCGTAGCCCTGATCGAATGCCGTGACCGGTCGAGCCTGTTAGAGCGCGTCGGCCCGATGCAGGGTGTCGACCGTGATGGTGCCGCGGGCACGCGAGACGCACGCGCAGATCTTGCGGCTCTCTTGCTTCTGGTGGTCGCTGAAGAAGACGTCGCGATGGTCGATTTCGCCGTCGACATCGACGACGTCGAGCGCGCAGACGCCGCATTCGCCGCGCCGGCAGTCGCTCATCACCTCGTGGCCGGCCTCGTTGAGCACATCCAGCAGCGAGCGGTCGCGCGGGACCACGAACTCGGTCCCTTGGCCCCTGAGCCGCACGCGGAACGTCTCGGTCGGCAGCAACCCGCTCGATCCGAAGGTCTCGTAGCGCAGGTCGGACATCGGGTGGCCCGACGCCTCCCAGGCGCGCCGCGCCGCATCCAGCATCCGCATCGGGCCGCAGAACAACGCCATCGTCTCCGGCGGCAACGCCGCGAACACACTGTCGAGGTCGAGCCGGCTGCCCTCGTCGCCGGCATGAACGACAAGGCGGTCGCCGAGCAGCTGTTCGAGCAGGTCGAGGTACGCCGCATCGCTGCGCGTGCGTACGGCATAGTGCAGCGTCACGCCGGCGTCGCGGCGGGCCAGCGCCTGTGCCGCGCCGACGATCGGCGTGATGCCGATGCCACCCGCGATCAGGCAGAACTGCCGCCGCGTCCAGTCGAGCTGAACCAGCGAGGCCGGCAGCGTGATGATGAGCCGCGCCCCCGGCGCGAGCGACCACATATAATGCGAGCCGCCGCGGGAATCCGGCGCTCGCCGCACCGCGATCCGATAGCCTTGCGGATCGACTTCGCCGACCAGCGAATAGGACCGTGTTTGCGGCTGGCCTTCGATGGTGACGCCGACATTGATATGGCTGCCGACGGGGTAAGGCGCGGCAGCAAAGCCGTCGGGGCGCAGCAGGAATTCGCGGATGCCGGGCGTGAGGTCGTGCGTCGCGAGCAGCGTGGCGGAGGTCCAGGTTTCGATGAATCGCATGGTACGCTCCGCTCAGCCGGCCGCCGAATTGATCAGCGCCAGCGCCGGCAGCAGATCGAGATGGGTGCGGTTGCGCAGCGCCAGCCGCAGATTGCGTGCCGCAAGCCGGGCATGCTCGCGCATGATCGCCTCGGCGCGCGCGCCCTCGCGGTTCTCGATGGCGTCGACCACCACGCGATGATGGTCCTGCGCAATCAGCAGGATCTGGCGCGCCTCGGGCAACGCCGATTGCGCCATCACGAAGCCGCTCGGCGAGGCGAACGGCAGCGCCGAGGCGCGGTCGATCTGCCGGATCAGCGGCGGACTGCGCGACAGCTCGGTGAGCAGCGCGTGGAAGCGCGCGTTGAGCGCGACATAGGACGAAAAGGCTTCCATCGAGATCGGATCCTGCCGCACCAGGCCGTCGATCTCGCTGAGGCATTGCTTCAGCGGCTCGAGATCGCGCGACGAGACGCCGCGCTCGGCGGCAAAGCGTGCAGCCAGCCCCTCGAGCGTGCCGCGCAGCTCGATCGAATCGAGAATGTCGCGCTCGGAGAATGCCTTGACCATGAAGCCGCCGGACGGGATCGCTTCCAGCAGGCCTTCCTCTTCCAGCCGGACCAGCGCCATCCGCACCGGCGTGCGCGACACCCCGGTGATCTCGACCGCCTGCAGTTCCGAGATGCGCTCGCCCGGTCGCAGCCGGCCGGAGAGAACCAGGTCGCGCAGCGCAAGCTGCGCCCGCACGGTCTGTGACACTGAGCGATCGGCTTCGCGTTCCGCCATGGCTTGGCCTATTCCGCCGCCTGCAGCTGCTGCGGCGGATTTTCCTTCGCCACCATGCGGTCGATGACGCGCCGCGCCCACATCGCGCCGGCATCGATGTTGAGATTGTAGAACACGCGGTCCGGATTCTCGTCCATCGCGCGCTGCTGCGCCTCCAGGATGATCTCGTCCTCGTGGAAGATGCCGGCGACGCCGTCGCGGATCTCCGAGGTCAGGCGCTGCTCGGTGATGCGGTGATTGCGGACGAAGGCCCAGAAATAATGACAGGTCTTCTCGGTCTCCGGCGTGATGGTGTTGAGCACATAGCCGTTGACGCCCTGCGAGCGATCGCCCTCCGGCGCGCCCGATCCGGCCGGCGCGACGCCGACGTCGATATTGACGGTGCATGGCGCCTCGAAGCGGATGATCTGCCAGCGATCGACCGGGCCCTGCTTCTGCAACTGCTTGGCCCAGAACGGCGGTGGCTCGATGCCCTTCATCCAGCGCGTCACGGTGACGGTCTTGTCGCCATGGGTGACGTCGAACGGCGCCTCCGCGACCGCATCATTGCCGATGCTCGAGCCGTGCACGAAGGTCTCGTGCGTCAGATCCATGAGATTGTCGACGACCAGGCGATAGTCGCATTTGACGTGAATGGTCTTGCCGTCGCCGGCCCAGGCCGGATCGTGGTTCCAGTGCATGTCGGGCACCAGCGCGGGATCGGCCAGCGCGGGATCGCCCATCCAGAGCCAGATGAAGCGGTGGCGCTCGACGACGGGATAGGCGCGCACGCAAGCCGACGGATTGATGGTCTCCTGCGAGGGCATGAAGGTGCAGCGGCCCTGCGCATTGTATTTCAGGCCGTGATAGCCGCAGACCACGGCGTCGCCGTCGAGCCGGCCCTTGGAGAGCGGCACCAGGCGATGCCAGCAGGCATCCTCAAGCGCCACGACCTCGCCGTCGCCCTTCCGGTACATCACGACATGCTTGCCGCAGATCGTCCGCGGCAACAGCGCGTGCTTGATCTCGGCATCCCAGCCGGCCGCGTACCACGCGTTCATTGGAAAGGGACTTTGCACGGGATCCTCCCTACGATGAATTCTTCTTGTATACATTAATGCCGATCCTTCAGCAAGTTTCGACGGTATTTCCACTGAAATTCATTCTTTCAGTATACAGAATACTCATGAATTGACCGATCCAGTACGGAAAATCGATTTTCGATTGACGGCAAAAAGGCCGTCGGCCAGTCTGCCGGCCATGAACATCGGGTTGAGTTTTCGCGAGGGCTTGGCCGGCGACGGGCCGCGAAGCCTGACATCGGCGGTTCAGGAGCGGCTGCGGGCCGACATCCTGTCGACCCGGCTGCTTCCCGGCCAGAAGCTGCACATCGCCGGCCTCGCCAAGCAGTTCTCGGTCAGCCTCGCCGCTGTCCGCGAGGCGTTGTCGCGATTGGTGGCCGACGGCCTGGTGCAGGCCTCCGACCAGCGCGGCTTTCGCGTCTGCCCGGTCTCGCTCGCCGATCTCGCCGACGTCACGCAGACCCGGATCGACATCGAGGGACTGGCGTTGCGGCGCTCGATCGAGCGCGGCGACCAGGCCTGGCTGCACTCGGTCTCGGCCGCTTGGGAGGCGCTGAAGGCCGTTCCCCATCGCTATCCTGACGATCCGACCGTGCACTACGAAGAATGGGTGGCTCGCCACCGCATCTTCCATCGCGCGCTGGTCAATGCCTGCGGCTCGCAATGGCTGCTCGGCTTCCGCGATGTGCTGCATGAGCAGAGCGAGCGCTATCGGCGGCTTTCGATCCGCCGCGAGGTCGGCAGGACGCGCGACGTCGAAGCCGAGCACGCCGCGATTGTGGAGGCTGTCTTGGCACGCGATGCGGATGCGGCCGTTAGCGCATTGTCAAAGCATTTTGGCATCACCAGGGAATTCGTCGAGCTCGCTGCTCCGCGCATTGCGGAGGTCAACGGCACCACCTGATTCTGCGGAGCGCGACGCGCCGAAAATAACAACAATCGATAATCCGGGAGAAACAGAACCATGAGCATCACGCGCCGCCGCGCGCTGGCAACCCTGATCGCCACCACTCTGCTGGCTGGCCCCGCCTATGCTGCCGAAACGATCCGCGTCGGCCTGCCCACCAAGACCTATTGGCCGACGACCATCGCCGAGACCGCGGTCCGGCAAAAACTGTTCGAGAAGGAAGGCATCAAGGCCGAGCTGACCGTCTACCGCAGCGGCGCCGAGACCTTCGAGGGCATGGCTGCTGGCGCAGCTGACATCATCCTCGATCCGCCGTCGCTGGTATCAGCCGGCCGCAAGAAGGGCGTGATGTCGCGGATCGTCGCCAATGCCGCGATGGGCAATTTCGGCTGGCAACTGATGGTGCCGGCCAAGTCGACGCTCGAGGTCAAGGATCTCAACGGCAAGAAGGTCGGGATCACCGCAGCAGGCTCCGGCTCCGACCTGCTCGCGCTCTGGACGATCCAGGACAGGAAGATCGATTTCACCCGCGTGCCGGTCGGCGGCGGCGGCCTGGTGCCGAACCTGCTCGCCGGCAATGTCGATGCCGCCGTCGTCTATTCGCCGCTGAGCTTCCAGGTCGCCAAGTCGGGCGAAGCCAAGACCATCCTCGACTATGCGACCGCGGCACCGCCGAACCTCACCGCGGGCTGGATCGTGCTCGACAAGTTCGCCGAGGCCAAGCCGGAGGTGGTCCAGAAGGCCGTGCGCTCTATGGCGCCGTGCAATTCATGGTGAGCGTCACGAGAGGATCACGGGTGCCTGGGCTTGACTTGCGCGGAATGCTCTGGATAGCGCGGTCGGGATGATTGACGCCGCCGGCGCGCGGTGATGGGTTGATCCCGGTTCGGAGCGGGCAACGGGGATCAGAATGACCAGCGAGTCGCAGCTGCGCGAGAAGCTTCGGAAGATCGAGGCGTTGTTCGTGGGGGCCGGAACTGCTGGTGAGCGCCTTGCAGCGGAAGCCGCGCTGCAGCGGGTGCGGGCCCGGGTCGAGGAACTTGCTCGCCACGATCCACCGATCGAACAGCAATTCTCACTTCCCGACCAGTGGTCTCGGCACCTGTTTCTGGCGCTTTGCCGCCGATATGGGCTGCGGCCGTTTCGTTATCGCCGACAGCGACGTAACACGGTGATGGTCCGTGCGTCACGGGGCTTCGTTGATCGAGTCCTGCTGCCCGAGTTCACCGAGCTGGAGGGTGCGCTGCAAGTGTATCTGCACGAGGTAACGCTGCGCGTGATCCGCGAAGAGATCTACGACGACGCCAGCGATGCGCAGGAAGTTCCCGACGCCGTGCCGTCGAACTGATCAAGCGGCGAGCTTTGGCTCCGAACCATCGCGCTCGGCTTTCCAATTCCACGGCAGCAGCGTGTTCAGCTGATTGATCTTGGTACGTCCGGAGACGATGCGCTCGAGAACATCAGTAAAATAGTGCCGTGGGTCGATGTCGTGAAGCTTTGCGGAGTTGATGAGTGATGCGAGAGTGGCCCAGGTTTCGGCGCCGCCCTCACTGCCTGCGAACAGATAGTTTTTCTTTCCCAGCCCGATCGGCTTGATGCTGCGTTCGACCGTATTGCTGTCGATCTCGATGCGCCCATCATCGATGAATCGCGTCAGGCCATCCCAATGGTTGAGGGTGTAGCGGATCGCCTTGCCAAGGCCGGATTTCTTCGAGACTTCCAGCAGTCGCGCCTCGAGCCAGGGCTTGAAGTCCTCGATCAGCGGTCTGGTGTCGGATTGTCGCACCGCAGCTCGCTGCGTCGCCGGCAAACCGCGAATGCGATCCTCAATGGCGTAGAACATCGCGATCCGCTGCAGCGCTTCCGCGGCAATCGGCGATTTCGTCGCGATGTGGACGTCCCAGAACTTCCGCCGCGCATGCGCGAAGCAGAACGCCAGTTGTACCAGACGGCCGCCGTTTTTAATCAGCCCCTTGTACCCGGCGTAGCCGTCGACCTGCAGGATGCCGTCGTAGTCTCCAAACAGCTGCCTGGCGCGGATTGCCTTGCGATCCTCGGCGAACACGTAGACTACTGCCGGCGGCGCCGGGCCGCCCCACGGGCGGTCGTCGGTGGCGATCGCCCAGAACTGGCAGACTTTGGTTCTGCCACGGCCGGGATCGAGAACTGGCAGCGGCGTCTCGTCGGCAAACAGCCGCGGGTAGGACATCACTGCGCGGCGCAACAGCGCGTGAAGCGGCTTCAGCCACCAGGCGACGCGGCCCATCCACGAGGCCAGCGTTTGCCGGTCGAGCGTGATGCCTTGGGCGGCAAACATCTGTTCCTGGCGATACAGCGGCAGCTGGTAGCCGTATTTCATCACCGCGACGTGGGCCAGCAAGGCTTCCGTCACCATTCCACCGTCGATCGCCTGGGCCGGCGCGGGTGCCTGCAGAACACCCTGGCGGCATCCCCGGCAGCCGTACCGTGGACGCATGATGCGCTTGACCCGGTACTGCATCGGAATGACGTCGAAGGCTTCCTTGACGGTCTCCCCGATCTTGTGCAGCTGCTCGCCGCAGCAAGGGCAGATGTGGCTCTCGATATCGATCACGACATCGATGCGCGGCAAATGCTCCGGAAGCTTCCCCCGGTTGCGTCGCGCCGGTCGCTTTCCACGGCCCTCCGCTCCGTCAGGCAGCCTGCCTCCGGTCACGTCGTCGTTGGCGGCGGCACGAACCGCCTGTGCCCTGATGGTGAAGAGAGACAGCTGTCCGATATCCAGTGTCTCGGAGCGCGGACCGAAGATCGTGCGCTTGTACTGGGACAGGATCATCAGGAGCTTGTCGTTCTCCTGGATCGCAGCGTCGCGTTGGGCGATCGCTGCATCACGCTCGGTCGCCAGCGTGCTGCATTCCTCCGACAACGCCGCAAGCCGTGACGATAGCGTCATCACGGCTTGTCGGAGCAATGCTGGATCGGAAGGCAAATCACTCATGCAGAGCGATTCTACAACAACTCCGCATGAGTGACGAACGACTCTTGATAATGATCAACCAGCTCGCATCGGCTGATCCACAACTCGCATCGGCACACGCTTCCAGTCCGAGCCATCGAGCAGCACCGAGAGCTGAGCATGAGATAGCGACATGACGCCTTCCTTGATCGGCGGCCAGGTGAACTGCCCCTCGATTCTTTTGTAGTAAAGGACAAGGCCGCTTCCATCCCAAGTCAGGATCTTCACGCGATCTCGGCGCTTGGAGCGGAAGACATAAAGTCCGCCGTCGAACGGATCGGCTCCAAAGGCCTCGCTCACCAGCATCGCCAGCGAGTCCATGCCGCGGCGGAAATCGACCGGCTGCGTCGCAATCCAGATCGACAACCCAGCTCGAAGCCCGATCATCGACCAACCGTCCCGACCGCCGCCAGCACCTCGCACAGTGCCTCCCGGTCGACTGTCCCCCTGACACGGATGCGAATCGCGCCGACCTCGATCTCGATCGCCGCCTGCTCCTCACTCGGGCGCCCACAGCCGGTGATCGCGACCGGCACAAAGCCAGGTGGCATGCCTCTGTCCCCGCGCTCCGCGACCTGCGCCCGCGTAGCCTGGCGACGCCAGAGAAACAACAGGCTTGGACTGATGTCGTGTCGCCGCGCCACTGCGGACACGCTTGCACCCGGCGCAAAACTCTCCGCAACAATCGCCGCCTTCGCATCGGTCGACCAGCGCCGACGTCGGCCCGTCCCGGTGATGATCTCGACACGCTGCAGCGTGTCGGCGCCGTGTTCGAGGATAGGCATATGCCTATCCTTATCGCTATCCTTACGACTATCCTTTGACATTGTGACCTCGCGACAAACCATTCCGCGAGATCTTCCTAGCCGACCAGATCAACCCTCAGCGCGTGGTCTCCGCATGACGCTCACAATTCATGCGCGCCAACCGCGACGTCACCGTGAAGCTGATCGCCGACCTCTACGAGATGCCGGCCGAGATCGCCGCGATGGAATACGACAACACCATCATGAAGCTCGAGACCGACGGCAACATGGGCGCGGCCAATGTGCCGGCGGCGGTGCAGCTGTCACTCGATCTCGCCAAGCTCGGCGGACTGAAGGACATCGTTCCAGTCGAGGATGTGATCTCGACCAAGTTCAAGCCGGTGCCGACCAAGCCATAACATGCAGGGCACCCTCACCATCAAGCTGGCGCGGGTTGCGATCGTGATCGCGATCTTCGCGCTGTGGGAGATCCTGTCGCGGACCGGCATCGTCAATCCGCGCCTGCTGCCGTCGGCATCGGACACGCTGATGACGCTCGGCGACCTCCTGCAGCGGTCGAGCGTGCGGACCGATCTCCTGGTGACCGCGACCGAAGTGTTGACCGCCTTTGCGCTCGCGGTGCCGATGGGTGCGTTGATCGGTTTCCTGATCGCGGAGAACCGCTATTTTGCCGATGTGGCGAAGCCGCTGCTGTTCTTCGCCTTCAGCATTCCGAAATCGATCTTCCTGCCGATGTTCATCCTGGTGTTCGGCGTCGGCTTTGCGCAGAAGGTCGGGTTCGGATTCTTCTCGACGATCTTCATCGTGATCATGTCGACCACGACGGCGGTGGAATCGGTCAAGGTCGAGCATTTGACGGTGGCCCGCTCCTATGGCGCGACGCGCATCCAGACCGCATTCCGCGTCTATCTGCCGAGCATGCTGCCGGTGCTGCTGGAAGCGCTGCGGATTTCGACGATCTTCAACCTCACCGGCGTGATCCTCGCCGAGATGTACGCCTCGCGCGACGGCATCGGCCACCAGATCGCGACCTGGGGCGAGAATTTCCAGATGAAGCAGCTGCTCGCCGGCGTCGTGATGGTCGCCGCGATCGCCATGACCTTCAATGAACTGATCAGATGGGTGGAAACACGATGCAGCCATTGGCGAACGTGACACCATTGAAGCCGCCGCCGCGCGCCGGCGCGATCGAGGTGAGGAATGTCGGCCAGGTGTTCCGGACCAGGTCGCAGGACGTCGTCGCGCTGGAGGACGTCTCGCTCGACATCAAGCCGGGGCGCTTCGTCGTGCTGGTCGGCCCGAGCGGCTGCGGCAAGTCCACGCTCTTGATGATGATGGCCGGGCTGCGCGCGCAGACCTCAGGCACCATCACCATCAACGGCGCGCCGATCCCGCAGCCCGACCCGAACCGTGTCGGCGTCGTGTTCCAGGAAGCGAGCCTGTTTCCGTGGCTGAGCGCCGAAGACAATGTCGAGTTTCCGCTGGCGCTGCGCGGCGTCGCCAAGGCGGAGCGCCGGGCCAAGGCGCAGGACGCGCTCAAGCTGGTCGGCCTCGAAGGCTTCGGCAAGCGTCACCCGCACGAGCTTTCCGGCGGCATGAAGCAGCGCGTCTCGATCGCGCGCGGCCTGGTGCAGGACCCTCCGGTGCTGTTGATGGACGAGCCGTTCGCCGCGCTCGACGAGCAGACCCGCATGACGATGGGCGACGAGCTGCTGCGGATCTGGGCCGCGACCGGCAAGACCGTCGTGTTCGTGACTCACAGCCTGACCGAGGCGGTCTATCTCGCCGATGAGGTGATCGTGATGTCGCCGCGGCCCGGCCGCATCGTCGATCAGCTGCAGGTCAATTTGCCGCGGCCGCGAACCTACGAGATGCTGAGCGGCGACGCCTTCGGCGCGCTGCGCGACCGCATCTGGCGCCACATCCGCAAATCGGCGTGAGACAGCAATGAGCGCGAGAACACTTCGCCATCTGATCGTCATAGCGCTGATTGCGCTGTGGGAGCTGTTGCCGCGCACCGGGTTGATCCCCGAACTGTTCCTGCCGTCGCTGTCCTCCACGCTGCTCGCCGGCTGGAACGAAGCCGCCGAATATGGCCATGCACTTGCGGTGACGCTCTACGAGGTCGCGGTCTCGATGGCGTTCGCCTGCGGCGGCGGCATCCTGCTCGGCGCCATCGTCGGCAGCCTGCCGCGGCCGCGGCTTCTGATCATGCCGATGGTCTCGAGCCTCTATGCGGTCCCGCTCGTGATCCTCTATCCGGTGTTCACGGTGTGGCTCGGCATCGGCTCGGAGTCCAAGATCGCCTTCGCTTCGATCTACGGCTTCCTGCCGACCATGCTGGCGACCGCGGCCGGAATTCAGACCATCGACCCGCAACTGCTGCTCGCTGCCCGCAGCATGGGCGCGACGCTGGGCCAGCGCCTGGTCCGCGTCATCATCCCCGCGGCGATACCGACCGTGCTGTCGGGCCTGCGGGTCGGCGGCGCGCTCGTCATCGTCGGCGTGGTGGTTTCGGAGATGCTGATCTCCTCGGCCGGGATCGGCTATTTGATCTCGCGCTACCGCACCATTCTCGACAGCCCGCACGTGTTCGCCGGCGTGCTGCTGGTGCTGTTCATGGCGATCGCCTTCAACACCGCGATCCGCTGGGTCGAGCGCAAGGCCGCGATCTGGCAGACCGGCACGCGCGCCGGCCAGAGCGCCGCCGACGAAGTCGGCTCCGGCGCGATGCAGCCGGCGACGTAAGGGGATCGCGACGTGTTCGACCTGACCTTGACGTTCGACAATGGACCGGAGCCCGACGTGACGCCACGCGTGCTCGATATCCTGGGCGAGCGCGACATCAAGACCACATTCTTCGTGATCGGCGAGAAACTCGGCGACCCCGCGCGCCGCTTCCTCGCCGCCCGCGCGCGCGACGAAGGCCACTGGATCGGCAATCACACCTATACGCACAGCGTTCCGCTCGGCCAGCAGCCCGGCGCGGACACGGCCCAGCGCGAGATCGGCCGCACCCAGGCCGCGATCGGCGAGCTCTCTCACCCGAACCGCTGGTTCCGGCCGTTTGGCGGCGGCGGCAATCTCGACGATCGGCTGCTAAAACCCTCCGTGGTCGATTATCTCGTCCACAACAACTACAGCTGCGTGCTCTGGAACGCGATCCCGCGCGACTGGGACGATCCCGACGGCTGGACTGAGCGTGCACTCGAACAATGCCGCGCGCAGCCTTGGACGCTGCTGGTGCTGCACGATTTGCCGACCGGCGCGATGGCGCATCTCGACCGCTTCCTCGATCGCGCCGAGACCAGTGGCGCCCGCTTCCGTCAGGACTTTCCGCCGCAATGCGTCCCTATCCGCAACGGCGACATCGTACTTCCTATCCAGGACTATGTTTCCTCCATCGAAGAGAGTGAGAGACCATGAAGATCGCAAGTTTCAAGGCGGCGGGTACCGCAAGCTACGGCATCGTCACCGATGCAGGGGTGATCGACGCCGGCAAGCGGCTGACGGCGTGCCCGACGCTGAAGGCGCTGCTGACGAGCGGCTCGCTCGATGAACTGAGGAAGCTGCAAAGCGAGCGCGCCGATCACGCGCTGAAGGACATCGAGCTGCTGCCGACGGTGCCCGATCCCGACAAGATTTTCTGCATCGGCGTCAACTATGCGACGCATCTCGCCGAGAGCGGCCATCCGACGCCGCCACATCCGATGATCTCCACCCGCTTCGCCAACAGCCAGGTCGGCGCCGGACAGCCGATGATCCGGCCGCTGGAGTCCGAGCGCTTCGACTATGAGGGCGAGATGGCGGTTATCATCGGCAAGGCCGGCCGGCGCATCAAGCGCGAGGCCGCGCTCGGCCATGTCGCCGGCTATGCCTGCTACAATGACGGCAGCATCCGCGACTGGCAGCGCCACACCTCGCAATTCGCGCCCGGCAAGAATTTCGTCGGCACAGGTGGCTTCGGGCCGTGGATGGTGACGACCGACGAACTTTCCGACATCAGCAAGCAGCACATCGCAACCCGTCTCAACGGCGTCGAGGTGCAGGCGGCGCCGATCTCCGACTTGGTGTTCGACGTCGCGACGCTGATCGCCTATTGCTCGACCTTCACCGAGCTCGTGCCCGGCGACGTCATCGTCACCGGCACCACCGGCGGCGTCGGCGCCTATCGCACGCCGCCGCTGTGGATGAAGGATGGCGACGTCGTCGAGGTCGAGGTTTCCGGCATCGGCGTGCTGCGCAACCCGGTGAAGAACGAAGTTGCGGCAACTGCAACGCGGGCGGCTTGAGCCGGCCACGCAACAAGAAGAAGGAGGACATCATGAACCTGCCCAGGCATCTGCTGCCCACCACCGTCGTCGGCAGCTACCCGCAGCCGGAATGGCTGGTCGATCGCGCCATGCTGTCGAAGTCGGTGCCGCGCACCCGCATGCACGCAATGTGGCGGCTGCCGGCCGAGCAGCTCGAGGAAGCACAGGACGACGCGACCATCGTGGCGATCAGGGACATGGAGCGCGCCGGCATCGACATCGTGACCGATGGCGAGATCCGTCGCGAGAGCTACTCCAACCGGTTTGCCACCGCCCTTGACGGCATCGATGCCGACAACCCCGCGATGATCACGGCACGCACCGGCAACACGCAGACGCCGGTGCCGCGCGTGGTCGGCCCTGTGAAGCGCAGGGGACCGGTCGAGCTGCACGACATGCAGTTCCTGCGCAACAACACCGACCGTGCCGCAAAGATCACCCTGCCCGGCCCGTTCACGATGAGTCAGCAGGCCAGGAACGAGTTCTACAAGGACGACGAGGAGCTCGCGATGGCCTTCGCCGCGGCCGTCAATGCCGAGGCACGCGACCTCGAGAATGCCGGCGCCGACGTCATCCAGCTCGACGAGCCCTGGGTGCGCAACAATCCGGATCTCGCCAAGCGCTATGCGGTGAAGGCGATCAATCGTGCGCTCGAGGGCATCACGATCCCGACCGTGGTGCATCTCTGCTTCGGCTATGCCGCGGTGGTGCCGGGCTCGACCAAGCCGGCCGGCTATTCCTTCCTTGCCGAGCTCGACGACACCATCGCCGATCAGATTTCGATCGAGGCGGCCCAACCGAAGCTCGATCTCGGCGTGCTCAGGGATCTCTCATCGAAGAAGATCATGCTCGGCGTACTCGACCTCGGCAATCCCGAGATCGAATCCGCCGCCGTCGTCGCCGATCGGATTCGCAACGGCCTGAAGCATGTGCCGGCGGAGCGGCTGGTGGTGGCACCGGACTGCGGCATGAAATACATGCCGCGCCACGTCGCGTTCGGAAAATTGAAGGCGATGTGCGACGCTGCCGCGACGGTCAGGAAAGAGATCGGCTAACCGCCGTCGCCGACCAAGCATGATAAGGCAAAAATCAGTCGCCAGCGACGCTGGCGACGCCATACTCGGCCTACGAGTTCGACGGCGCGCGCGTCGATGCCGACTTAACGTCCTTGATGCTGACGATGACGGCGATGCGCTTGACCGTACCGTTGCGGTAGGCCTGCAGGAACCTGTCGTAGTGCTTCACGGAGATGCAGCCGTTGGAATCGCCGTTCGGCCCGAGCATGTAACTGTGGACCAGCAGGCCGACCCGTCCGAACGGGTCGCTGCCATCGACCGGGGTCATGCGCAGCGCAGGCACACCGTGGAACAGCTTCTCGCGCGGCTTCATCTCGTAGATGCCGGGCGGCGTCGCGCCCGCGTTACGGGCATTCACATGTGCCGGATCGTCGAGCAGATTGCCGAGGCCCGAATGCGCCTCGAATTTGGTGCCGTCGGGCATGTACACGATGCGGCCGGTGATGTCGTAGACCGCCGTGGTGCTGTCGTAGCCGAGCGCGCCGAGATCGGGGCTCGGACCGGACAACAATCCGTCGTTCGGATCGATCGAGGCAAGCTGCAGCTTGCCCGGCATCATGTCGGCGATCTTCTGCAGGAACGTGCGGTTGTCGCCCTGCGGCACCGGCGCCTGCGGCGGCTGATCGTTCCGCGCCAGCAGATTGGCTTCGGCCGGCCGTGACCGCGGCATCGGCACCGTGGACGTCGTCGTAGACATCGTAGCGGCGACGGACGCCGTCGCCGGCTGGCTGGGTTGTTCGGTCTGCGTGTCACGCAACTGGCCGGCCAGCGCATCCTCGATCTGATCGAACTCGGTGTTGAAATCGCCGCGGCTCGAACGGAACCCGCGGCGCAGTGGATAATAAAGCGAGGCCGAATTGAGCGTGGAGCGCGAGCCGAACCGGTCTTCGAAGCTCAGCGCGGCGCTGCTGTTGGCGAGCGCCGGTCCGTGCAGCCACGCGGTGGGATCGATGCCGACTGCCCAGGCGGCAAGGCCAGCCGACAGCGCAAGCGCGCTCACGGCAAACGCCGTGCTGCCCATCAGGGATATGCCGCGGCTCGACCTACGCCCGGCAGCTTTCGTCGTACGTTGACCCATCATCCCCAAGTACGGTGCTCTGGGGCCTGTTGCCCGGCCCACGTGGGATTCACCGATCACTCATCATATCAGGGAATTAGAGTAAGGCATAATCGAGACAGAGCGGGCAACGAGAGGTTTTTTAAACGTTTTTCGGATGGAAAGTGGCTGAGAATCAGCGCTCGGCGGGCCGAAATGGCCCAAAAAGTCCCGATTCGGGACAATTTCGGCGCCTCAGGCGATCTTTTCTTCCCAGAGGGTGAAGACCGGGACCGGCTTCCCGATGGCGTAGCCCTGGGCGTAGTCGACCCCGATCTGGCGCAGTTCGTCCAGGATCGCGAGGCTCTCGACGAATTCCGCGACCACCTGCTTCTGCATGATCTTCGCGGTCTTGGTGATCATCTCGACCATCGCGCGATCGACCTTGCTGTTTAATACAATTGCGTCAAACTTTACGCATCCCGGCAACCGGGTGCTCAGGGCCGCAATGTCGGCGACGTGTTCGGCGCCGGCGCCTGCTCCATTTCGGACTCTTCCGGCAGCTTGTCGGCGTGGACGGCAAGCGGCGTGCCGATCCAGAGCGGATCGTCGCGATGATCGCGGCGCGGATTGGTCGTGTTGGGATGGACCAGGATGCTCAGGCTGCCATGGTTCAACATCAGCCACGGCACCAGGGTCGGAAACAGCTCGGCCGCAAACGCCACCTGATACATCGCCTGATCGTGCGGACCGACCTTGACGTCGTGCCAGCGCCCGAGCGTGACCAGGAAGCGCTCACCGATCCAGTTGCGCAGCCGTTCCGCCTCGATCCGGCTGGTCGCGGGGTCGTAATAAACATGGGCGTGATAGCTCGCGATCTCGCCGATCGGGCGCGGCGCATCCGTCATCTCCGCTCTCCTTCTGGCCGGCAGCGACATCGAATTCGGCTGCCTCTACCTTCACCGACATATTGCACAGATTTGGCAAGTCGCGCCTCTTCGGCCGGTCACTTCCGCCGCAGCACACTGAACTGGAACGACTGCGCAGCTCCCCAGGGCGTGACGTGCCGATGCCGCTCCTCGGCGATCAGCTCGAAGGCCGGACCGATGGTCCGGCTGAGCGTTGCCGGATCATAGCGCTGCACCGGCAGGCCGCTGCACTTCTCCGGACCATCAGGCGCGAAGGTGCCGATCACGGCGTGGCCGCCTGCCCGGACGCCGCGATGCAGCCGGTCGAGATAGGCCGCGCGATCGTTTTCCTCGACGAGGAAATGAAACGCCGCACGATCGTGCCAGATGTCGAAGGCCCGCTGGGGCTGCCAGACCGTCGCATCATCGGCGACCCAACGTACCGCTTCGCCCGCCGTGCCGAGCCGCTGCCGCGCGCTCGCCAGCGCAGCTTCTGAGAGATCAAGCACCGTGACATCGTGAAAGCCGCTCGTCAGCAGCGCATCGACAAGCCGCGAGGCACCGCCGCCGACATCGATGATCGATGCGTCGCGCCCGGGCGCGACGGATTCGATCAGGCGCAGCGACGGCTGCGGATCGGCCTGCGACCAGCTCACCTGCTGCTCGCCCTTGGTCAGATAGACGGTCTGCCAATGCGATCGGCGGTCGGATGCAGTCATGGGCGATACGTTCCGAAAGCGGCGGCGGCAACCGCGTTGCGCACCGATTAACCATGAGCTAGGCGCGGCGGTTTCCCGCGTCAACCGGCAGCAGCGGGCGCGTTGCGGCAAATGCCGCAGTTGATTTGGCGCATTTTCCATTTAACCTGACGGACAGGTTGAGATCGGGGCGCCCGGGGATGGCCAATTTCGGCTGGACACGCGTCAACAAGCCTGCACCCGCGGAGGACGCCGCCGGCGACTTGCGCGGCCTTACCGATCCATTAGCGTTTCTCGCCGCACTCGACAAGGTCGTGCCGCGCTATCTCGATCTGGCCGACAACGGCGTGCTGGTCTATCCGGCCTGCAAGCGCAGGTCCGGCGACCTGCTCGGCGATACCAGAGCGATCTGGGAGCACACCCGGCTGGAAGCGATGCGCTATGTTCCGATGGTGCCACGGCAGGACACCTCGCTGCTGGCCGACCCGTCCCGCCAGGCGGAGATGATCGACGCCTTCCTGCGCCAGCGCGCGCATGACAACACCGTCGTCGATTTCACGGGCACGGCGATCGAGGATTACGGGATTGCGATCTACGCCGGGCTGAACTGGTTGAACCATTGCGGCGCCATCGTGGGAGCCGACCCGCAGAAATTCTCCGGCACGCTGCGAAGCTTCCGCAAGGTCATGGTCGTCGCCCGGCAGTGGTGGGCGCTCGACGGTGCCGCGGAGCGCTGCCGGCAGATGCTGGAGGCGCTCTCCGTGTCGTAGACGTGGATCGGCAGGAAGCAGCGTTCGTCATAATGAGCGTTGAACAGCGAGAGCTGCTGATGGCCGTGGACGACATCGCAGGTATCATCGATGTCGAGCGTGACGGATGCCGGCTCGCGCGGGTAGCTATCCATCCATGCGTCGACCAAAGTGTAGGTCAGTCGGATCACGTCGCGCAGGCGCGGAGCATTCTCCAGCCGCGACAGCGTCGGTTGGGAACACAGATCGCGACCCGTGTCCGGCAGCCGTCCGCAGGCCAGCTTGAATGCGGGATCGGACCGCAGATGATCGAGGTCGTCGGCGTCCTCGTAGCCGCAGCAGATCGCGAACATGCGCGCGCGGAACATATCGACAAGGCTGTGCACGACCCGCGTCGGATCGCGCCGATCCGGGAACACCCGGGCCAAATTGTCGGCCAAGCCGAGACGCCGCTCGGCCATCGCCAGAAGCATCACGCCCCCGTTCGAGGTCAGCCGACCGCCATCGAAGGCAGCTGTGACTTTCTTGGCGTGAACGGCTGGAAACGAGAAGGGCAGAATCGTATCATCGGTCATGGCGGGCCTGGCGTTCGCGGTTGAGGTGATGGGGTTGGCTTTGCAACCGAATCCTACGCCGCATCAGCGCTTTACACCACGCTCGCCAGCCTCTCAGGCGCACTCTGACGAATAAGACGGGCTAGGAGCTTGTCTGGATAGTCGCTGTTCAAATCTGGTCGGGTCTGATTCAACATTGGGCGATGAGCAAGTATTTTCGGCCTTGGAACATCGATCAGACGCTGCTTCTGCCGCCGAATGTGCAGGACTTCGTGCCGAAAGGCCATGTCTCGCGGTTTATGGTTGATCTGGTGCGGGAGAGCCTCGATCTCAGGGAGATCATGGGCAGCTATGTGAGCGGGCTTGGGCAGCCGCCGTTTGATCCGCGGATGATGGTGGCGCTGCTGCTGCATAGCTATGCGAGTGGGCTGTATTCGTCGCGTCGGATTGCCAAGGCCTGCCGGGAGCGGAACGATTTTGTGATGATCGTGGCGCTGGATGCGCCGGATTTTCGGACGATCAGCGACTTTCGCAAGCGACATTTGAAGGCGCTCGGCGCGCTATTCGTGCAGGTTCTGAAGTTGTGCGAGACGGCCGGGCTGGTCAAGCTCGGTCATGTCGCGCTGGATGGTACGAAGATCAAGGCGAACGCGTCGAAACACAAGGCGATGAGTTATGAGCGCATGAAGAAGCGCGAGGCGGAATTGAAGGCCGAGGTCGCTCGCATGCTGGCGGCCGCCGAGGCGGCGGATGCCTCGGAGGATGAGACTTTCGGCAACAGCGACGAACTGCCGGACTGGACCGTCGACAAGCAGAAACGGCTGGCGAAGATCCAGCAAGCGATGGCGGCGCTGGAAGCGGACGCCAAACTGGCGGCGGAGGAAGAGCGCCGCATCGAGGCCGAAAAGGAACAGCAGCGCCAGGCCGAAGGCCGCAAGAAGCCGGGCAAACCGGCGGCGCTGCCATCGGAGGAACCCAATCCCAAGGCGCAACGCAACTTCACCGATCCGGAAAGCCGCATCATGAAGTCGAAGGATGGCTTCGTTCAGGCCTATAATGCCCAGGCGGCCGTCGATGCACATGCCCAGATCATTGTCGCGCAAGAACTGACCCAGCACGGCAGCGATCAGGGCCAGTTGGTGCCCCTGATCGAGGCCATCGAGAGCAATCTTGGCCGCAAGCCGCGGCAGGCCTCAGCGGATTCCGGCTACTGCAGCGAAGCCAATCTCGAAGCGCTCGACACACGCAGCATCGATGGCTATGTCGCGCCCGGACGCGCCAAGCACCCGACAGTAGCGAACGGAAAAGTCGGCGGCCCGCTGACACAGGCCATGCGAAAGAAGATCGACGATGGCGGCTTCGAAACACCCTACCGATTGCGAAAGCAAGTGGTGGAGCCGGTGTTCGGGCAGATCAAACAGGCAAGAGGCTTCCGCCAGTTCCTGTTGCGGGGCATCGAGAAAGTGCGCGCCGAGTGGACAATGATCTGCACCGTCCATAACCTCCTCAAGCTGTTCAACCTCGCAAACGCAGCCTGAGCCTGCTACTCTACAACAAATGCCCGTCACGAAAACATATCTGGACGGGCTCCTAGCGATGCGGCCATCGATCAGATCGTGGCGAGCTGCAATGGCGACCTGCGCGGTGCGCTGAAGGCGCTGTTGCTCGTGAATGAGCACCTGGAAGCGGAGCTTCAGCAATTCTATGCTGCCGTGGCCGAGGACTGCGCGTCCCGCGGCAAATTCCTGCACTAGCCTCCTGCGCGGGACCGTATCGCGGGCAAGTCCCAGCTCGCGAGTCACGTGCCCATTCGCGGCCATCCGACCGCGATCGCGATCAATCGCACGCAATCAGATGTCGCGGCCTTCGACCTTCTCGGTCAGCAGCTTGACGATCTGCGGCACTTTCTCGAGGTAGGGATCGACAGCCAGCGCCTTGCGGAAGGCGTTCAGGGCGCGCTTTTCGTCGCCCATGTCCTGCATGATCATGCCGACGCCCGCCAGCGCGCCGAAATGGCGGGGCTCACGGGTCAGCACCTGCTGCAGGTCTGCGAGCGAACGGACGTAGTCGTTCTTCAGATAGTAGATCGTCGCACGCCGGTTCCAGGCCTCGACATAGTCGGGCCGGAGCTTGATCACCGCGTCCAGCAACTGCAGCGCGACATCGATGTTCTGGGCGTCGATCGCGGCCTTGGCGCGCACCATCAGCAGCGCCGCGGTATCGCTCGGGGTTTGCAGCCACAGCGCCCAGATCCGCGCCTCGACATGGCGGGCACTGTCCTCATCGGGCGCGGCCTTCAGCGCGCCGAACAGGAAATCCAGCCCGCGGGTACGGTCGGCCGGCACCTTCGGCAGCTTGGTCGGCGCTTCCGGCAGTTTCTTCTGGGCCCGCGGCGGCGGGACCACCCGGGGATCGTCCTGCGCGACGGCCGCGCCAGGCAAAGTCACAACGGGTCCGGCCAGAAGGGCGGCGATCAGGACCGCCAGCCGGCGATTGGTGGGGTCAAGGAACTTAAATCCGAAGTTTAATCCCATGGCCGAAGTCTAGACGCACAACGCCGCACTGCAAAGCAGCACGGCGTCAAAGACCTGTGAAAGAGATGTGTTGGATCAGCGCAGCGGGCCGATCCGCGCCGAAATCAACCCTGGCGCGCCTTGAAGCGGCGCTGGACCTTGTTGATCACGTAGACGCGGCCCTTGCGGCGGACCAGACGGTTGCTGCGGTGGCGGCCGCGCAGCGACTTCAGCGAGTTACGGACCTTCATGGGACAATCCTGTTACTTCGAAAGGCCCGTGTTGGAGGCCGTGCCTGATCAATGCCGAAAGGTGGCAAAATGGGATTTATCCCGACAAGCGGCCAACCGCCCGGGACGGCCGCCTTCTAAGCCATCGGACCGTTAAATGTCAACCGAGACGGGCCGATTTTCGGCCCGTGCCCGGCATGGAACGGGCCCTTGGCTCCCAGCCATACCATTGAGATCGCTTCGGAAACGGCGGCAAGCACGATTATCCTGTACCACGATCCCGTCCGCCGTCACATCATGTCTGCAGCGGCGCGAGAGCGAATCGTGCGTTCGCACCCGGCTGAAGCCCACCGCACGCCACCGACCGGACCGGACCGGACCGGACCGGACCGGGAGTTTGCGGCTGCGACCCAGCCTCGCACGTCCGGCCTTCCCAAACACCAGCGCGCTTGCGAAAATCGTTATATCCTATAATTATTTTCCATCACCAACAAACCGGCCGCCGGGGAAACCGCAATGCCCAAGCTCAAACTGCCCGACATCGAAAAGGTCACAGCGATCGACATCCACACCCATGCCGAGGAGCCGTGCGGCATGCATGGCGACGACGGCTATGACGACTTCCAGGCGCAGATGGCCGATTACTTCAAATCGCCGCACAAGCATCCGCCGACCGTGCCGGAGACCGCGGCCTACTACCGCGCCAAGAACATCGCCGCGGTGATCTTCCCGGTCGATGCCGAGCGCGAGACCGGCTTCCGCCGCTATAAAAATGAAGAGATGCTGGAGATTGCCTCCGATCATCTCGACGTCTTGATCCCGTTCGTCTCGATCGACCCGCACAAGGGCAAGCTCGGCGTCCGCGAGGCGCGCAAGCTGATCGAGGAGTACGGCGTCCGCGGCTTCAAATTCCATCCGACCATGCAGGGCTTCTACGCCAACGACCGCATGGCCTATCCGCTCTATGAAGCGATCAATGAGGGCGGCGCGATCGCGCTGTTCCACACCGGCCAGACCGGCGTCGGCTCGGGCATGCCAGGCGGCATGGGAATGCGGCTGAAATACTCCAACCCGATGTACATGGACGACGTCGCGGCCGACTTCCCCGACCTCAAGATCATCCTCGCGCATCCTTCCTTCCCCTGGCAGGAAGAGGCGCTGTCGGTCGCGACCCACAAGCCGAACGTCTATATCGACCTCTCCGGCTGGTCGCCGAAATATTTCCCGCCGATCCTGGTGCGCTACATCAACTCGATCCTGCAGGACAAGATGCTGTTCGGCTCGGACTGGCCTGTCATCACGCCGGACCGCTGGCTCGCCGATTTTGCAAAACTCGACATCCGCGAGGAGATCCGCCCCAAAGTCCTGAAATCCAACGCGCGCAAGATTTTGGGGATTTAAGGGAGTATCATCGGCCGCACGCTTGCGGGGCGGCCGATGACGAACTGCGCCGGACTTGCCACCGTCCTCGCCGTGCTCCTGATCGGAAGCGCGGGCGGCAAGCCTGCGGCGACAGCCGAAGCGCCTTCCGTGCTGGTCGAGTTCGAAAGCCCGCTTGCGAGCGCGCAGCCGCTGCAGGGCCTGTTGCGGCGGCCGGAGCGACCGGGTCTCCTGCCCGCCGTGGTGTTGCTGCACGGCTGCAGCGGGCAGTGGCGGGAACTCGACGAGCGCTGGGGCAAACGGCTCGCGGCCTGGGGCTATGTCACGCTCACCGTGGACCGGTTCGGCCCGCGCGGCATCAGCGACACCTGCACCGGCGGTGTCCCGGCCGCAACGGTTCACGACGCCTATCGCGCGCTGAGCTTCCTGAGCCGGCAATCCCTGGTCGATCCGACACGCATTGCGGTGATCGGCTTTTCGCAAGGTGGCTGGCTCGCATTGTTGTCGGTCGAGCGCGGCGCGATCGAGGTCAACGCGACGGAAAAATTCCGCGCCGCCGTCGCCTTCTATCCGCGCTGCCTCGGCATCAAGGGCAACATGACCGTGCCGACCCTGATCATGGTCGGCGAACTCGACGACTGGACGCCGGCGCAAGAGTGCCGGAACCTGGCGGAAGGCCACGACGATGACGGCATCTCGCGGCAGCAGGGCCTCGGCTATCCGATCGAGCTGATCGTCTATCCCGGCGCCCATCACGATTTTGACGTGCCGCAATATCGCACGCCGGGGCGGCTGCTCGGTCATCACCTCGAATTCAACGCGCAGGTCCTCGATCAGTCCATCGACGCTCTCAGGAAATTCCTGTATGCGACCATTGGCGGACAAGAGAAAACCCAATGACCATCAAGGCAATCGTGTTCGACGCCTACGGCACGCTCTACGACGTCCAGTCGGTGGCCGATGTCACCGAGGATGCGTTCCCCGGTTATGGCGACATCATCACGCAGATCTGGCGCCTCAAGCAGCTCGAATATTCCTGGCTGCGCTCGCTGATGCGGCGCTACCAGGATTTCGCTGCCGTCACCCGCGACTCGCTCGCCTACACGCTGCGCTGCCTCGGCCTGCAGTATGACGAAGCGACCTTTGCCCGCATCATCGACAAGTATCAGCATCTCGCGCTGTATCCGGATGCGGTCGCAGCCCTCGAGGCGATGAAGGACAAGAAGCTCGCGATCCTCTCCAACGGCAGCCCTGACATGCTGAATGCGCTGGTGCGCAATTCGGGGATCGACCGCCTGCTCGATGCGACCATCAGCGTCGATGCCCACAAGGTGTTCAAGCCGGCGCCCGAGGCCTACACGCTGATCGAGGAGGTGCTGAACGTGCCACCCGCGGAAGTGCTGTTCATTTCCTCCAATCCGTGGGACGCCTGCGGCGCCAAATCGTTCGGCCTCACCGTTGCCTGGATCGAACGGGTGACGCCGGAAGCGATGGCGCTCGCCTGCGTCGAGAGCGAGACGGTCGCCCCATTGACGATGTTCAAGGCGCTGCGTACCCAGATGGACGAGCTCGGCGTCGTGCCCGATCACCGGATCCACGGTCTCTCCGAACTCCCTGCCCTGGTGTCTGCAAGGTCCTGAACCGTATGAGTCTCGCCTCTGTCCGCGCCTTCTTTGCCGAGAAGGCGCCCGAAATTCCCGTGATCGAATCCACTGTGAGCTCCGCGACCGTCGTGCTGGCGGCGGAGGCCTATGGCGTCGAGCCGGCGCGGATCGCCAAGACGCTGAGCCTGCGCGTCGGCGACCGCGTGGTGCTGATCGTCGCCAGCGGCACGGCGCGGATGGACAACAAGAAGGTGAAGGCGGCGTTCGGCGGCAAGCCGAAGATGCTCGGCCTCGACGAGGTCGCCGAGATCACCGGCCACGAGGTCGGCGGCGTCTGCCCGTTCGGGCTGAAGACGCCGCTGCCGGTCTATTGCGATGTGTCGTTGAAGGCATTCGACGTCGTGGTGCCGGCCGCAGGCTCGACCCACAGCGCGGTGCGCATCACGCCCGACCGGATGGCGGAGCTGACCGCGGCCGAATGGGTCGACGTCTGCGAAGTCCGGTCCCAGACAGAAGTCACTGCCTAAAGCGCGATGAGGTTAAATAGAAGCCCCGACGGGGCTGCGACTCCCTCTCCCGCTTGCGGGGGAGGGCTGGGGTGGGGCTCTCTCCACGAGTCACATTGTGGAGAGAGCCCCCACCCGCATCGCATCTCCGATGCGATGCGACCTCCCCCGCAAGCGGGAGAGGTGAAGCCAGTCTGCCGCAAGGTCGATTCGACCTGACTTCATCAGGCTAGCCGCTAATCCTCATCGTAGTCGGGCGACGGCCGCGGCGGCGCGAGCGGGGCCGGCTGCATCTGCTGCGGCGCGCGTTGCCGCTGTTGCATCTGCGGCTGCGGTGCGCGCCCCTGGGTCTGCGCCTGCTGCGCATTGGACTCGAACACCGCGCGGCAGGAACTGCCAAGCAGCGCCGTGTTCTGCCGCAGGCATGCGACGATCCGGTTGGTGTCGGGAATCTGATCGCTGCACAGGCGCATCACGTCCGGCGTGCACGCCATCTGCTGTTCCCAGGTGCCACGATACTCCTGCGACGACGCAGGCCCCGCAGCGCCGAGGCCGCCGATCGCAATCGCTATGCTCAGGACAATCCGCTCCGTCTGCATGCCAAATGCCCTTGTTTGATTTGATCCGCGCACGCGCGGGTTCCGCGCGGCGATTTGCCTGAAATTGGCAAATGAATGCGGCCAAGGATCGTTCTCGCAGACAACTAAATGTGAAGGCAAGGGAGCCAGGTTCCCTACTCGACCTTGCCGATCTTCTTCACCGCCGCAATCAACCGCGCGCTGTCGTCTGCAACAAATTTTGAAAACTCCGGCGCGTCCAGATAGGCGACGGGACTGCCCGCGGTCTCGAAGGTCTTGATCACCTCCGGCGCCTTGACCGCGTCGGCCATCGCCGCGCGCAGCCGCGTCATGATCGGCGTCGGCAGCGCGGCCTGCGCGAACAATCCCGCCCAGATGTAGAACTCGACGTCCTTGTAGCCGAGCTCCTTGAAGGTCGGCAGATCGGGGAAACTCGCGATCCGCCCGGCGCCCCAATTGGCTAGCACGCGCATCTTGCCGTCTTCGACCTGCTGCTTGAGCGTGCCCGGCGCCGACGCCAACGCCTGCACGGTGCCCGAGAGCAGCGCGGTGAGCGCGGGACCTGCGCCACGGAACGGCACATGCAGCAATTTGATTCCTGCGCTCGCCGCGAACATCTCCATCGCGACATGCAGCGTGCCGTAGGGGCCGGACGAGCCATAGGGGATCTGTCCCGGGCGCTTCTTCGCGTCGTCGACGAACTCCTGCAGTGTCTTCCACGGCGCCGATGCCGGCACCGCCAGCAGCGTCGGGTCGGCGAGCACGCGCGCGACCGGCGCGAACTGTGACACTTCGTAGGCAACCGGACGATCGAACAGCCGGTCGGCCTCCGGCAGCACCGCAAGCGAGGACAAGGTCATCAACAGCGTATAGCCGTCCGCCTCGGCGCGCGCGGCCTGCGCATTGCCGATCGATCCGCCCGCTCCGCCGGCGCGATTGTCGACGATGACAGGCTTGCCGAGGATCCGCTCGAGCGCCAGCGCCACCGGACGCGCCGCGAGATCGGCCTGGCCGCCGGCCGGAAACGGCACGATCATCGTGATGTTGCGGCTGGGATAGGCGGCTTGCGCGAAGGCGGAATTGGCGAGCGCAGTGTGCGCGAGCGGCAAAGCTGCAGCGGCGCGCAGGAGTTCGCGGCGGTTCATCGAGAGTTTCTCCCCGGTCGTCTTTTTTGGCGATCGCAGCCGATCGCGATGCCGCGGTCAAAGCCGCGGCTGGTCGCATCGTGCAGGAGCGGGACGCCGATCTCAAGCGTCCCGCTTGCCGCATCCGATGCGGCCTGACCGACGAGGAGGATCATGCCTGCCAGATTAGGTCCTAGTGCTTGCGCGACGCCTTCCGCGTCTTTGCGACGGATCGCTTCCTGGCGGCGCCGCGCTTGGTTGCGGTCTTCTTGCTGACAGCGGCGCGGCGGACCGGAGCAGCTGCAGCCGGACGCTTGCGCGCCACCGCCTTCTTGAGCGGTTTCCTGGCCGTATTCCTGGCTGCCTTCTTGGCCCCTTTCTTCGCCGCCTTCTTCGCAGCTTGCGGGCGTGCGCGTCGTGCCGTCGTCGCGCTGCGGCGCCGTGCACCGCCGCTGCCTCCGATCGGAACGATGTGGTCGTCGGCATCCAGCGTGAGCTGCTGGAGCGGATATGCCGGCAGGAAGCTCGGGTCGTTGTAGAGCTTGCTCAAGCTGTCCCGGTCGAACTTGCCGCCCTACCCGCGGTCCTCGCCGGCGCCGGCGCGCCAGGCGGCCTCCCAGACCCGGGCCAGGGTTTTCGCGCCGTCCTGCATGCAGGCCGCCGTCGCATCCTTCAGCTTCGACCACAGCGTTTCGACCTGGCCGCTGCCCATATGCGAGTTGAACAGGTTGACGATGGTCATCGGCGGCAACCGCTTCACGGTTCGCTGCATCAGCGCAACCACGGCGACCGCGGCGTCGCGCCCGGTCGGCGTTCCGTCCGGCGCAATCTCCGCGACGTCGCTGGTCCTGGCATCAGGGATCATCTTGATGAAATCCTTGCCGTGGCGGCCGATCATCGTGGTCTCGTACACGCTGTGCACCTTGGCGTGCGACTTGTCGCTCGGATCGAGGCCGTGGTGGAATTGCGAGATATGCAGCGGCTGGCAGGCATCGCCGATGTAATGCGCGACAATTCCGGCGGCGCAGACGAACTCCAGCTTCTTGTTGGCGGCGGCGTACTCGACCATCTCGTCGAAGATCTGCCAGACCCGGAACGGCAAGGCACCGCGCCGGTCCTCGCCGATCCCCTGGTAATAGTCGTTCCAGACCTTCGGATCGACGTTGCGCGTGGACTCGGCGCAAAGATCGAGCAACGTCTTGCCGTCGCTGCCCGGCTTGTCCATGTCGGCGAAATGGTTGCTCTCGTCGGTGTGCCGGGTGAAGCGCCAGACCAGGTCGGCGACGTCGGCCAGCGGCGAGAACGTGCCTTTCTGATGCGGCTTGAGGTCCTGCAGCAGCTTGTCGTCGAGGCCGATATTGTCGGAGTTGGCTTCCATCATGGTGGCGAGCTTGGAAAGCTTCGCATCGATCAGGCCGGTCGCGTAGGCGCCGATCTTGACGTGTCCCCATTCGCCCCAATACTCGGTATGACGGGCGTTCCAATCGCCGATCAGCTCGACGTCGAGCTCGCGGCACAGTGTTGCCATGCAGATGCCGAGCGCGACCTGCATCGGGACCTTGCCGCCCGATCCGAACAATTCCTGGCCGCCCCATTCCAGCGCCACAGGGCTGAGGATGCGCGCGCCGCCGGCGTTCTTCTTGGCGTCCGGATCGTCGAGAAACCAGACCGTGCCGGAGTCGCCGGGATAGTTGTTGAGCGGCGTGTCGCCGTCGCGCGACCGATCACGAAATCGCTGACATACTCCAGGCCGCCGACGGTCTTGTAGCGATAGAACAGGCCAAGGATCTTGCCCTTCATCAAGCCGCTGGTCGCACCGAAGGCAATCAGCGGCTGGTCGATGATGTCGAGACGGAAAGTGCCGACATTGAGATCGACAACGTCGCCGACCTGGCCGACGCCGTAAACCTGCGCGGTCCAGCCCTTGACGTCATCGACGCGGATCAGTCCGGCATCGAGATTGGCCACCACGCGCGAGCCGGGCCAGCCGGGATAGACCTCGCTGAAGGCGCGCTTGCCGAGTTGCAGCGTATCGCTGACTCCGAGACGCCGATCCGTGTTCTTGAAGCCGGCAAAGATCTCGCGTCCGGCCGCGCCGACCACGTGACGGTTGGACAACGCAAACACCGTCTCGCCATTGGTGACCAGACAGCCGATCGAACCGCGATGGATCTTGCCCTGGATCGTGGTTTGAACCGGAAAGCCGCCGCCGACCAGATCGCTCTTGAACACCGGCGGGTCGACGGTGCCGGGGCTTTCCTCGTTCGGATCGACCTTGACCACGCAGGTGGGCACGACACGGCCATCCGGCAGATACAGGAACGGCGGCACCAGCTGATCCTGCTTCTCCGGATGGTTCTTCAGCTCCGAGCGCTTCATCCAGTCGCGGACAAAGACCAGGATGCAGGGCCACGACCAGTCCTTGACCGACGAATTGAACAGCGTGCGCGGTCCGAGCGCCTGCGGTTTGGAGTGGGCCTTTCTTTCCGTCGCGTTGCGATCGTTGTCGCGGATCAGATAGCGGCCGATCGCAGTGGCGTAGACCGACTGCAGATGGGCGAGATGCACGTGATAGGCCTCGCGGGCATCGAGCAGGTCCTTCACCGACAATGACGTGAAATCATGCTTGGTCAGGTCAATCATCTGGTTCCTCCGAAAATGCGCTTTGTGGCAACACCGGCTCAGGACGCAGAAATAGACGATCGCAGCCGCCCGCGATCGTGGGTTAGTTCACACAAGTTATACAATTTAAAAGGGATGACACGAATGTGACGGGTCACACGGCCTTCGGCCGGTCCGCCTGCGGAGTTCTATTTCCGCTGAGCGTGCCGCTCTATTTCCGCTGAGCGCGGCCCTCTATTTCCGCTGGGCGCGGCTCTCTATTTGCGCTGCGCGCGCCCTTTGGCGAAATGCCGGGCGAGGAAATCCGCCAGCACCTCGACACGGGCGGGCCGCGGGCCGCCGGGCGGGGTGACGAGATGCACGGCGCCTTCCGGCTGCTTCCAGCCCTTCAGGATCACCTCGACCTCGCCGCTTGCGATCGCATCGCCGACGATGAAGTCGGGCAAATCGGCGATGCCGAGCCCGGCCAGCAGCGCCGGCATCACGGCCTCGCCATTGTTGACCCTGAGCTGGCCGGCGGGCCGCACGCTCGCCTGCTCGCCCGACGCGTTGGTGTAGTGCCAGACGCCCTGGGTCGAGAGATAGGCGTAGCCGAAGCATTTGTGCTCGGCGAGATGCATTGGATGGGTCGGCTGGCCGTGGCGCTTCAGATAGGACGGTGCGGCCACCGTGTAGCGCGGCATGCCGCACAGCCGCCGCGCGATCAGGGACGAATCCGGCAGCCGCGCGATGCGCAGGCCGGCGTCAAAGCCCTCGCCGATCAGATCGACCGTCGCGTCACTCAGATGCAGGTCGATCGCGACCTCCGGATAGGCCTCCATGAACTCGGGCAGCAGCGGCGCCACCGTCTTGATGCCAAAGCTCATCGGCACCGCGAGACGCACCAGGCCGCGCGGCGTGGTCGATTGCGCCAGCGCCTCGTTCTCGGCGGCCTCGCCATCGGCCAACAGCCGCGCGGCGCGCTCCGACAATTTCTGGCCGGCATCGGTCAGCGCCAGCCGCCGCGAGGTGCGGTTGAACAGCCGCGCGCCGAGCCGCTCCTCCAGCCGGCTGACCGCCTTGGACACCGTCGCCTTGGACAACGAGAGCTCGGTCGCGGCCGCCGCAAACGACCGTAACTCCACGACTTTTGCGAAAATCGCGAGCGCCTCGAAGTCCGGAAGTTTCGCCATGGGCCGCTGTCCTGCTCAATAATAGAAACAATGAGTTTCAATAGTTTCTATTTCTATACCACAGCTGGAGGCATATCCAAGTGCCATCAAGTTCAACCGCACTTCAATCGATGGAGAAATCCAATGACCAAGAAGCTCTCGGGCAAGGTTGCCCTCGTCACCGGCGGTTCGCGCGGCATCGGCGCAGCCAGCGCCCGCGCGCTCGCCGCGGAAGGCGCTAACGTCGCGATCAGCTACGTCGCCTCTCCCGAGAAGGCCGAGGCCGTCGTCACTGAACTGAAAGCCAAGGGCATCAACGCCCGCGCCTACAAGGCCGACCAGGCCTCGTCATCCGATGTCGACCAGCTGGTGAAGACGGTCGCCAAGGATTTTGGCCGGCTCGACATCCTCGTCAACAATGCCGGCGTCGCATCCGGCGGTGCGGTCGACGATCCCAAGGCCGATACCACCACGCTCGCCCGCCAGGAAGCGATCAACATCGACGGCGTCATCACCGCGATCCGCGCCGCATCGAAGCTGATGGGTGAAGGCGGCCGCATCGTCACCGTCGGCTCCATGCTGGCCGACCGCGCCTCGTTCCCGGGCCTTGCCGACTACGTCGCCACCAAGGCGGCCGTCGTTGGCTACACCAAGGGCGCGGCGCGCGACCTCGGACCGCGCGGCATCACCGTGAATGTGGTGCAGCCCGGCTCGATCGACACCGACATGAACCCGAAGGACGGCGGCGAGTTTGCCGAGACGCAACGCTTGCAGCATGCGCTGCAACGCTTCGGGCGGCCGGAGGAAGTCGCGGCCGGCGTCGTGTTCCTTGCGAGCCCGGACGCCTCGTTCGTGACCGGCACCGTGCTCAACGTCGACGGCGGCTTCGGCGCCTGATCGCAGAATTTTCTGGAGACGCCGGGTGAAGCCCACCCGGCCGCTCCGCAACATCGAAAATCAAAGAGGAATAACCATGATCGAACTGAGACCATTTGCTGAGCTTGGCGGTGCCGACCACGGTTGGCTGAAGGCGAAGCATCACTTCTCGTTTGCGAGCTACTACGATCCCGACAATGTGAGCCACGGCGCGCTCCGGGTGTGGAACGATGACGAGATCGCACCCAACTCCGGCTTCCCGGCGCATCCGCATGCCAACATGGAGATCATCACCTATGTCCGCGAAGGCGCGATCACGCACCAGGACTCGCTCGGCAACAAGGGACGCACCGAAGCCGGTGACGTTCAGGTGATGAGCGCCGGCAGCGGCATCCGCCACTCCGAGTACAATCTGGAACCGTCGAAGACCAAGATCTGCCAGATCTGGATCGAGCCGACGACGAAGGGCGGCCATCCGACCTGGGGCTCAAAGCCGTTCCCGAAGGCGGACCGCTCGGGCAAGCTCGTCACCATCGCCTCCGGTATTGACGGCGACAACGACGCGCTCCCCATCCGCGCCAATGCGCGGGTGCTCGCCACCACGCTGAAGGCCGGCGAGAGCGCGGAATATTCCGCCGACAAGGCCCGTCACCTCTACCTGGTGCCGGCGGCCGGCAGCATCGAGGTCAACGGCGTCCGCGTCAATGCACGCGACGGTGCCGCGATCCGCGACGAAGCCAAGCTGAAGATCACCGCGCTCGAAGATGCCGAGCTGGTGCTGGTCGACGCCGCCTGATCACCACTCACCCATGCGCGGACGGGTGTCCGCGCATGCCCCTCCCCCAAACCAACTCCCCGATCCTCAACCTAAAAGGAGGCCATCATGGCCAAGGTTCTCGTCCTCTATTACTCCGCCTACGGTCACATCGAAGCGATGGCGAATGCCGTCGCGGAAGGCGCGCGCGAAGCCGGCGCCACCGTCGACATCAAGCGCGTGCCCGAGCTCGTGCCGGCCGAAGTCGCGAAAGCCTCGTACTACAAGCTCGACCAGGCCGCGCCGGTCGCAGAGATCAACGATCTCACCAACTACGATGCGATCATCGTGGGCACCGGCACCCGCTTCGGCCGCATGGCCTCGCAGATGGCCAACTTCCTCGACCAGGCCGGCGGGCTGTGGCTCAAGGGCGCGCTGAACGGCAAGGTCGGTGGCGCCTTCACCTCAAGCGCGACCCAGCATGGCGGCCAGGAGACCACGCTGTTCTCGATCATCACCAACCTCCTGCATTTCGGCATGACGGTGATCGGATTAAACTACGGTTTCGCGGGTCAGATGAAGCTCGACGAGGTCACCGGCGGCGCGCCCTACGGCGCCACCACCATCACCGGCGGCGACGGCAGCCGCCAGCCGAGCGAGAATGAGCTCGCCGGCGCACGCTACCAGGGCCGCGCGATCGCGGAGGCTGCCAGGAAACTGCACGGCTAAGCTCCACGGCCAAGCCTCACGGTTGGGTTTCACGCCTGGCTGGAGGGCTATGCGATAGGGCGGCAGTCGCTGAAGATTGCCGCCCAATCTGCTGCTTTTGGAAGCGATGATTCCCGAGGTCATCGGGACTATTTTCGTGATATGCCGCAAGGCTTCTTGTCGGCGCAGCCCTGGGGTTTGCCATGACCAACACACAGAAGACCCGCTGGCCGGAACTGCCGACCGCGGCGTGGCGCGACAGCTGCGCTACGGTCCAGCTCTTCACCCAGATCGCCGGCAAGATCCGGCTGGCGAAATCGCCCTGGCTCAATCACTCCTGGCACGTCACGCTCTATGTCACGGCGCGCGGGCTGACGACCTCGCCGATCCCCGACGGCGACCGCACGTTCCAGATCGACTTCGATTTTATCAATCACATGCTCCGCATCTCGACCAGCGACGGTACCGAGCGGCAATTCGCGCTGGCCGGTCAATCGGTCGCGAGCTTCTACGCGGCGACCACGACCAATCTGAAGGACCTGGGAATCGACGTCGTCATTGACGAGATACCGAACGAAGTCGCCGACCCGATCCGCTTTTCCCAGGATACGCAGCATGCCTCGTACGACGCGGATGCCGTGCGCCGCTTTCACCAGATCCTTGTGAACTGCGACCGCGTGTTCAAGCAATTCCGGACCGGCTTTCTCGGCAAGGCGAGCCCGGTGCACTTCTTCTGGGGCAGCTTTGATCTCGCGGTGACGCGCTTTTCCGGCAAGACGGCACCGCGGCATCCCGGCGGCGTGCCGCATTTACCCGACGAGGTGGCGCACGAAGCCTATTCGCACGAGGTCAGCAGCGCCGGCTTCTGGCCGGGCGGCGGCGCAATCGATTATCCCGCATTCTATTCCTACGCCTATCCGGAACCCGCGGGCTATCGCAGCACGCCGGTGCGGCCCGACGCTGCATGCTTCAGCGAGGCACTCGGCGAATTCATCCTGCCCTATGATGCCGTGCGGACGGCTGCAGATCCGGACAAGGCGCTGCTCGAATTCCTGCAATCGAGCTATGAGGCGGCGGCCATCAACGCGAACTGGGACCGTGCTGCGCTGGAATGCGCGCCGGGCCAGCCGGGCGTGGTCAGAGGGGTCTAGGAGCCCGTCCAGATATGTTTTCGTGACGGGCATTTGTTGTAGAGTAGCAGGCTCAGGCTGCGTTTGCGAGGTTGAACAGCTTGAGGAGGTTATGGACGGTGCAGATCATTGTCCACTCGGCGCGCACTTTCTCGATGCCCCGCAACAGGAACTGGCGGAAGCCTCTTGCCTGTTTGATCTGCCCGAACACCGGCTCCACCACTTGCTTTCGCAATCGGTAGGGTGTTTCGAAGCCGCCATCGTCGATCTTCTTTCGCATGGCCTGTGTCAGCGGGCCGCCGACTTTTCCGTTCGCTACTGTCGGGTGCTTGGCGCGTCCGGGCGCGACATAGCCATCGATGCTGCGTGTGTCGAGCGCTTCGAGATTGGCTTCGCTGCAGTAGCCGGAATCCGCTGAGGCCTGCCGCGGCTTGCGGCCAAGATTGCTCTCGATGGCCTCGATCAGGGGCACCAACTGGCCCTGATCGCTGCCGTGCTGGGTCAGTTCTTGCGCGACAATGATCTGGGCATGTGCATCGACGGCCGCCTGGGCATTATAGGCCTGAACGAAGCCATCCTTCGACTTCATGATGCGGCTTTCCGGATCGGTGAAGTTGCGTTGCGCCTTGGGATTGGGTTCCTCCGATGGCAGCGCCGCCGGTTTGCCCGGCTTCTTGCGGCCTTCGGCCTGGCGCTGCTGTTCCTTTTCGGCCTCGATGCGGCGCTCTTCCTCCGCCGCCAGTTTGGCGTCCGCTTCCAGCGCCGCCATCGCTTGCTGGATCTTCGCCAGCCGTTTCTGCTTGTCGACGGTCCAGTCCGGCAGTTCGTCGCTGTTGCCGAAAGTCTCATCCTCCGAGGCATCCGCCGCCTCGGCGGCCGCCAGCATGCGAGCGACCTCGGCCTTCAATTCCGCCTCGCGCTTCTTCATGCGCTCATAACTCATCGCCTTGTGTTTCGACGCGTTCGCCTTGATCTTCGTACCATCCAGCGCGACATGACCGAGCTTGACCAGCCCGGCCGTCTCGCACAACTTCAGAACCTGCACGAATAGCGCGCCGAGCGCCTTCAAATGTCGCTTGCGAAAGTCGCTGATCGTCCGAAAATCCGGCGCATCCAGCGCCACGATCATCACAAAATCGTTCCGCTCCCGGCAGGCCTTGGCAATCCGACGCGACGAATACAGCCCACTCGCATAGCTATGCAGCAGCAGCGCCACCATCATCCGCGGATCAAACGGCGGCTGCCCAAGCCCGCTCACATAGCTGCCCATGATCTCCCTGAGATCGAGGCTCTCCCGCACCAGATCAACCATAAACCGCGAGACATGGCCTTTCGGCACGAAGTCCTGCACATTCGGCGGCAGAAGCAGCGTCTGATCGATGTTCCAAGGCCGAAAATACTTGCTCATCGCCCAATGTTGAATCAGACCCGACCAGATTTGAACAGCGACTATCCAGACAAGCTCCTAGAGCATTTTCCGATCACGTTGCGTCGTAACCAGCCGCGACGAGATAATTTTGGCATTCCTCGGGTGAGAAGCGCTTGAGAGCGTTGGCGATTGCTTGCCAGAGATCGGGCATGGTGCGCGCTGCGGCGGCCCGCAACAGGGCTTTCAGTTTAGAGAAGGCCATTTCGATCGGGTTGAAGTCTGGACTGTAGGGCGGAAGATAGAGCAGGCTTGCTCCGACCGCCCGGATGGCCTCTCGAACGCCATGGACCTTGTGAGCGGGCAAGTTGTCCATGATAACGGTATCGCCCGGCTGCAGCGATGGGGCGAGCAATTGCTCGACGTAGGCCAGGAAAGCGTCGCCATCCATTGGACCGTCCAGAACAAGCGGCGCGATCAGACCGTCGGAGCGCAATCCAGCGGTGAATGTCGTCGTCTTCCAATGTCCGTGTGGGATAGCTGCACGACATCGCTCGCCGCGTGGCGAGCGGCCGTAAAGCCGCGCCATTTTGGTGTTGGCGCTGGTTTCGTCGATGAAGACGAGACGCTCAGGGTCAAGATCGATTTGCCCTTCGAACCACTCCTCACGCGCGGCATTTATATCGCCGCGCCGTTGCTCGGCGGCGTGCGCTGTCTTTTTTTAAGTGTGATCTTTCTGCGCTGGAAAAAACGCCAGAGCGACGCGATGCCAGTCGATATTCCACGACGTTTCAACAGTTCTCGCAACTCGGCGAGCGTGATATCCGGCTTCGCTGTCACTGCCTCCAGAATCAATTGCGAATGCGCTTCGATGCGCTGCGATTTGCGGTCACCGCCCTGGCGTTTAGGAACGATGTCGCCAACTTCCTTGAGGCGACCGCGCCAGCGGATCGCACTGGCCGCGCTGACACCAAAGCGCTCAGCAGCCTGTCGACAGGACATGCCACCGTCAATCGCGGCTATCACCCTTTGACGAAGATCAACCGAAAGCGCCCTGGCCATACATGCTGGCCTCCCTCGCCAGCATGCAGCTTGAATCTGACTCGCGCCGTTTTGGGAATCCCCACCCGATTCATTCCGGTCGGAAAATGCTCTAGCGCTGGCGCGCCGCACCAGTGGCTCAGTCCTCCTCGCGCGACGGCGTCGACTTGCCGAGCGCCTCTTTCAGCCGTGCTGAGAGTTTTGGATAGTGACGCACCGCCAGCACGGCACGGTCACGCAGCGCCTTGGGTTGTCCGCGCCAGCTCAAGGCGGCACCAAGATCGACCAGCGACGTACGCTGCGGTCCGAAACGCCGCTTGTAGCTGTAATTGCCGACCGAGAACTCGAACTCGCGCACGCCGTCCTTGTGCAGCGCCTCGATGGTGCGATCGATGATCAGCCGGCCCGGCGAGCACATCGACCACTTCTCGCCCGCATTGCTGATGCGGATCATGATGTAGCGCGAGCCGGTGCGGATGCCGAGCAGCGTCGCCACCACCTCGTCGCGCGTCGTGAGCGCAGTCATCAGCGCATAGCCGCGGCCGGTGCCCTCGCGCACGAGGTCGCGATAGAGGGCGGTGGAGTCCGCATTGTCGAGCACGTAGTTGAGCCCAAGGCCCAGCAGCCGATCGCCCTGCTGCGCCTCCGTGACCGAAAGAAGCTGCAATGCCTGGTCGGTGTCGGCAGCGAATTTGAAGGCGGCGGACGGCTCGCGGGTGAACACGCGCCAGCTCCGTTCCAGTTCCTTGCGGACCTTGCGGTCCAGCTCGTAGCGCCAGGCGTTGTGGTCGTTGCCAATGGTCAGCAGATTGCCGTTGACGAGCGACGGCCCGATGCCATCGAGCAGCGCCAGCGGATTGGATCGCGCCGCGAGCCTGACCGGCATCTTGCGAAAACGAATGAGGTCGGCACCGCCCTGCACCTTGCGGAGCGCCGCCTTCAGGTCGCGCCAGAACTGCCTGGCGGCGACGTCGTCGCGAGGGGCGGCCGGGCCGAGCAACGGCGCGTTGAAATCGGTGAGGTTGAGATCGGCGAATTCGATGATGCGGAGGCTGGCGTGGCGGTGACGGATCAGCGGCAGCAGCGCGGCGCGCTCGCCGGTCGCAGCATCGCTGACGATGGCGATCAGCGGCTCGACGCCGTCGGTCGTGGCAAAGGCCCTGTACCACGACGTGTACCATTGCGGATGCTGGAACGCGGTGAGCGGATCGAATGCCCCCCAACGGGCGGCGGCCTGCGCCCAATCGTCAACCAGCTCGACGCGATAGCCGACCGCATAGGAGGAGACCCGCGCCCCGGATTTCTCAACCGCTGTCGTCAATACCGTCATTCCAGCACCTGCCTCCGGCGCAGCTCGCTTACGCCGCTTCCAACGCCGCCTTGGGCAGGTCGACGATCTTGCCGAGATCGCTCTCGTCGAGACGGAAATCGATCGTGCGCCGCACCGCGCGTTCGCGCTTCACCCATTTACCGTCGCGCAGCAGCTTCTGCATCACCTGCTTGGCGAAGAAAGTGGGACCGCGGATGCTGCGGCTGCGCGGCGCGTAGCCGAAGCGGTGACGCAGCATGCCGTTGGCGAGGTGCAGGATTTGGGCACGGCGGATGTCGTCGTTCACATAGGAGATCGTCATCGAGATGTTGACGGTGTCGAGATTCTCGACGCGGTGCGGCGCATTGAGCGGCCAGTTCAGCATCTGGCCGGGTTCGAGATCGATCACCTGTGCGTGCCAGTCGTACCAGGGCTCATAGGGGATATCGACCTCGACATCGAACAACGCGATGTTCTCCAGATGCTCGGGCCGGATGAACGGCTGCGTGTTGGGATAGATATAAACCCGCTTGCGGCCGGCGATCTGCACCAGGCCCTGCCCCGGCAGATCGGCGTGGTAATAGACCTGCGCGTCGGGCGACGAAATCAGGATGCCGGCCTGATGCGTCGGCGCGTCGAAACCCGGGACCTTGGCGGCGATCTCGCCGAACATCCGCTCGATCATGTCGCGGTAGCGATGATCGACCGCGGTAACGTTGTGCAGGTTCAGCCACAGGCCGCCGCGCGAGATCGCCTCGATCACCTGCTGGCCGCGCAGCCTGCCGATCTCGCCCTCGCGCCAGACGCGGCTCGATCCCCTGGCGCCGGTCTTGACCAGGCTGTAATGCTCGCGCGGATAGCGCTCGATCAATTTCGCCAGGTCGTCCAGCGAGAACGCCGGCTGCTTGTGCATGGTGTGCTCGAGCCGGATCGGCTGATGGCTCCAGAGCTTGGAATGGTTGTCATCCCAGTTCGTGAAGATCTTGCCCGTCGTCATGGTCGCACTCCTGGCTGCTGCACCGTTTCGCTTCATCCGATGTCCCGTTCCGGGACGCGCCGGCAGCTCTTGAGCGGGAATTGGCAAGAAGGATGCCGTCGCGTATGTCCGCGCGGTTACCCGAAGCTAATGTCTCGCCGATATGGCTAACCGCGATTTTTCCGGAGCCGGCCGCCAAGGCCGACAGCACTGAATGGCCGAAAAACCCCGATATCGCGCGCTGTTTCTCGGCGCCGGACCGCAGATGCACTGCGGCGTCGGGCAATTCACCCGCCTGCTGCAGCAGACGATCGAGAAGATCGAGCCCGGCGCTAGCACGGCGTTAACCCTGACCCAGACCGACGGCAGGATCGCCGAGACCTGGCGCGCGGTCGGCAGCGCCGACAGCGTGGTCTGCAACTTCCCGATCGTGGCCTGGAAGCGGGTGATCCTGCGGCCGCTGCTCGCGCTGCTGTTCGCCCGGCTGCGCCGCCGCAAGGTCGTCCTGATCCAGCACGAATGGGCCGGCCTCAACGGCATCAGGCGGCTGACCTATATCCCGGCATTGTGGCTCGCCAATACCATCGTGATGTTCTCGCCGCTGGTGCGCCGCGAGCTCGCCGACGATCCGATCATGCGCGGCATGGTGCGGAAATGCGTGCTGGCGCCGCTGCCGCCGAACATCGCAGCGCCGGCGGACACCGCGGATTCGATGTTGCTGCAGCGGCTGGTCGCGGCACGCGGCGACGGCCAGCTCGTCATCGGGCATTTCGGCTCGATCTATCCCGGTAAGCAGCCCAACGGGTTGCTCGAGATCGGCGCGATCCTGAAGCAGCGGGGCTTACGTCCGCTGATCGTCTATGTCGGCTCCTTCATCCGCGGCGTCGAAAATATCGAGCAGAAATTCCACGTCCGCGTTGCCGAACTGGGCCTGAAGAGCGACGTCATCGTCTCCGGCTACGTCGCTTCCGATCTCGAGGTGTTCGGCCTGCTCAACGAGATCGACGTGTTCTGCTACTTCCTGGCCGAGGGCCTGAGCGCGCGGCGGTCGAGCATTCTGGCCTGCGTGCAGTCGGGCCGGCCGCTGATCGTCACCGGCCCGGCACTGCCGGACGAGTTCGATCACCATCCGCGCTTCAAGGAGCTGATCGACCGCGGCGCGATCCTTTTGGTACCGCGCGACGCCGACAGCGCGGCCTATGCCGACCAGATCGTCGCGTCGCTGAAGCGGCCGACCGCGCACGTGCCGTTCGATTTCGAGGGCTGGTGGACGGACGTCGCCAACGCCATTCGCGCACAGCTCTAGGTTCGCATCCGGAACCGGGCGAGATAATGCAGCCCGAACACCGCGATCAGGAACGTGACCCAGATCGTATCGGCGCGATCGAGGAAGAAGCTCTCCATCGACGACAGATAGAGGCGGAGCAGCCAGATGCGCAGGAACAGCATCGTCAGCGGCGCATCATTGCCGCCGGAATCCGCGGCCTGGAAGTCGCGCAGCGGCTTGATGACAACGGCCGCGATCAGCAGCACGAGCCCCGGCAGGCCGGTTCCGAGCGCGGTGTCGAGATAGCCATTGTGGCTGTGTGAGGCGTAGCCCGCCCACTCCTTGCCTTCCTGCAGGTTCTGGATCGCGTTGCTGCCCCAGAACGACCCGAAACCATAGCCGGTCCATAGCCGCTGGTGCAGCGAATCGAGCGCGAACGCCCAGATGTCGGCACGGCCGGTGAAGGAGGTGTCGAGCGGCATCCGGTCGGCGATCGCAGCCAGCGTATCGCTCATGACAGTGCCGACGCTGAACAGATTGAGCAGCACGAGCGGCGTCAACAGCAGCAGCGCCCGCCCCCACAGCGAGCGGATCACCGGCAGCAGCGAGGTCAGCAGCAGCACCGCGACGCACAGCACGATCGCGCTCTTGCCGGCGGTGAAGAACAGGAAGATCGCGGCCAGCACCGCGACGGCGATGCCCGACAGCCAGCCGCCGGCCCGCATCAGGTAGATGCCGAGGAAGATCAGCATCGCCATCATCGCGGCGGCGACGTTCTTGTGGCCGAACGCGCCGCGCCAATTGCCGGCGAGCGCCGGCTCCTGCGGGTCGGTGGCCTGGTGGATCGACAGATGCGGCGCCAGGAAGACGCCGAGATAGCAGGTGACGAGCAGCACCAGCGCGGCGATGCCAAACCAGCGCATCAATTCGCTCTGCGACTTCGGCAGCAGCAGCAACGTCGCCGTCACCACGATGACGAACACCGAGAGCGCCAGCCGGCGCAGCGAGGTGGCCGGATCGAACGACAGCACGACGGTGACGCAGATCCAGCCCGCGAACAGCAGGAAGGCCGGCGTCAGCAGCGACTTCAACGCCGGCAGATTGTCGCGCAGGGTCAGCGCCAGCATCGCGACCATCAGCACGCCGAACAGGCCGTAGAGAAACGCTTCCTTGCCCGAAGTCACCTCGCCGACATAGAAGCCAGAGAGATCGGCGAACGGACGCAGCCAGATCCAGACCAGCAGGAGAATGCCGATGAAGAAAGCGCAGCGGACGATATCCATCACCGGCCGCCGCGCGATGTCGGCGATCAGCGCCCGGCTTTCGGCAGTGACGGACAAATCGCTCACGACGCGATCTTGGAGGCCGCGTAGGGCTGCGGCTCGATCCCGAGCACCGCAAGCGCGCTGCCGACGGCGACCACCATCGGATGCATCGCGATCACGGCCTGATGCTCGCGCAGCACGATGCGCGCGAAGCGATACAGCGAGAACGGCACGAGGCCGAACATCTTGGCCTTCACGGCCGCACGCGACCACACCGTCTGCGCCGCCTTTCGCTCGATGTGATAGTTGATCGCACCGATCCGCAGGCCGCGCCGCACGATCCAGCCGAGGTTGGTCCGGGTCGAGGGCACGGTCTCGCTGATCGCGGCCTCCGTCACCCAGAAGAAGCGGAAGCCCGCGCGGCGCGCCCGCGCGAAGAAATCGTGGTCGCCGCCGCCGAGGAAGTTGAAGCGCAGGTCGAAGGCAGGACTGCCGAGCCGCTCGAACACCGCGCGCCGGATCAGGCAATTGCCGCAGCCATAGATCACCGGGACCGGGCCGCTCGCAAGATAGGCCGGCGCGAATGCCGGATGGCGCTTGAGCCCGCCCTTGTGCTTGTCGTCGAAGTCAGGCCACACCGGCCCGCCGATGATGTCGGCGCCGGTGGTCTCGGCCGCCTGCACCATCCGCTCCAGCCAATCCGGCGCGGCGACCTCGTCGTCGTCGATCATCAGGAAATTCCTGGCGTTCGGGAATACCTCGAGCGCAGTCTCGAACGCCGCGTTGATCGCCTGGCAATTGCCCTGCCGGGGTTCGACGATGCAGATGCCGCTCAGACGCCCGGAGTTGAGGAACTCGGCCGCAACCGGCGCGCTTTCGCATCGCGCGGCATCGTTCTCGACCACGACCACCGCGAAGCCGCGTTCGGTGCGCTGCGCCGCGACGGATGCCAGCGTCAGCCGCAGGTGCTTCGGCCGGCGGAAGCTCGGAATGCAGATGACGGTTTCGACGGAGCAATCTAGCGCGGGCGAGGCAGTGACCCAGGCGCGTTCCACGGCTGCAAGCTCTGTCGACATCTCGATGCCCTCCTGGCAATCGCGATCCGCAAAGCGCGCATCATCCCGGCACGGATCGGAATGGGACATCGCCGTCCCAAAGTGACCGACACTGGCGGCAATACGGTCGCGGATCGAACGTTACGGCGACCTCATGGCAAAATCCGCTCCACAAGCGAGGCGCGTTACCGCGACTTCGTCACAAGGTTAATTTGAAGTCTAATGAAGCAATTTACGCGAGGAGACGGCCGCGCGAGAGCCATGGCTCGCGATCGCGGCTACGCCGTTAGCGAGTCCTTATGGTTAAGGGCCGCCACGCGCTGGCGAGGCGCGCTTCAAGTCTCCGGCTGGCATCCAATTTGCTGATGAACCTATAAATCGTCCCTCGATCCGACCGCGGCACCGATAACAACCATCTGAGGTTCACCTTGAAAGCCCTCGACCTCGTCTCGCTCGGCACCAAGCATGTCCGCAACGCCCTCTCGGAAGAGCTCTATCTGCGTACCGGACGCGACGTCACGCGCCCGGCCGCGATTTTCGCGGAGGTGGTCGAACGCTGCAATTACAAGTGCCGCTATTGCGACTATTGGCGCCGCCCGAACTACCGCGACGAGATGTCGATCGGCGAATGGCAACGGGCGCTCGCGAGCCTGAAGGAATTCATCGGCGCCTATCACGTCGAGTTCGCCGGCGGCGAGCCCTACATCAAGAAGGGCTTTCTCGATCTCTTGCGGTTCTGCCGCGACAACGACATCCATTGGGGCGTCACCACCAACGGCGGCGCCTATCTCAACAAGAAGATCGTCGCGCAGACCGTCGAGGCGCGCCCGTTCAACATCAATATCTCGATCGACTCGACGGACCCGACGATCCACAATTACTCGCGCGGCGTTGAAAATTCGCTGAACGACATCGTGCAGGGCATCCGCAACGTCGCCGAACAGCGCCGCACCGAAGGCCTGGACTTTCCGATCATCATCAAGCCGGTCGTGCACAAGCTCAACTTCCGTCGCCTGCCCGAGATGGTCGACTGGATCCAGCAGATCGGCGCCACCGCGCTGAGCTTCCAGCCGGTCGAGCAGGGCACGCAAGAGGTCGAGGACGAGTTGTGGATCGGCGAGAGCGAGATCGACGATCTCATCAAGGTCCGTGACGAGCTATTGCGGTTGAAGCGCGCGGGCGCGCCGATCCTCAACGGCGAGGCCGTGCTGCGGGCCTGGCCGAACCATTTCCGCCGCGAGAAGGCGCCGAAGGAAGTGATGCCCTGCCGCGTCGGCATGCGGAACTACTTCATCCGCTCCGACGGCCGCCTCGAAGTGTGCTGGTTCTTCAAGCCGATCGGCAACGTTCGCACCCAGACGGCACGCGAGATCTGGTACAGCGAGGAAGCGCAGGCCCGCCGCAAGGAAACCATCGCCTGTGACAAGCTCTGCCTGTTCACCTGCCTCGCCCAGCGCACGCTGCAGGACAAGCTGAAAATGGGCCTGACGCTGCTGACCAACACCAAGGCCGCCTGACGCCGCAAGAGAGAAACAACAAAGCGCGATCGGACCACGGGACGGATCGGGCTTTTGTGTGAACGGACGCAGCCGGTCAGCCCGCAAACAATCTTCGGAACAGGCTGGCGGATTCCGGGAACTGGCCGTTGTCGATCCGCGTCGGCCACAAGCCATCGACATCGAAATAGGCCGCATAGGCGATGGCGGCCTGATTGGCGGCGAACCAGTCGTGCATCTGCTGCACGAAACTGGCGTTGTCGCCGGAATGGCCGACGCCCCATTCCGGATAGCTCATCAGCTTGCCGTGCTTTGCCGCGAACGCGCGTTGCCATTCCAGGCCGAACGGAGCCTTAAGATAGGAATTGGTCCAGCGCTCGGCCGCGCTACTCTCCGATTTGAAGTCGTAGACGTCGAGGCCGATGAAATCGACGACGTCATCGCCGGGATAGGCTGTAGCGGCCGGCATGTCCTGCGGCCCCCAGCCCGGGCACCAGTCGAACTTGAAGCTGCTTGAATGCCGACGGAAGATTCCCACCACACGGCGGAACGCCTTGACGTAGTCGTCCTCATGCCCCCCGGCGAACCAGCCCATGTTGGAGATGTTCATCTCCCAGCCGAGGCGAATGATCGCCTTCGGATGTGCTGCCGCGATCGCGAGCGCGGCCGCCTCGAACTCGGCGTCGTGCGCGCCGCCGGCGACATCGGCGAGCGGCGTGCCGGTGATGGTGAGCGGCACCGACCAGACCACATTGCGCGCCGGATTGAGCTTCTTCCAGAGCCCGGGCACCCAATCCAGTTTGTGAAAATCCTCCCAGCTGGCCTGACCATAGAAGTCGACGCCGAGCACCGACGAGCGCGGCCGACCGAGCCATGTCTCCCAGGCCTGCAGCACGTGCTCGCGGCCGGTCTCGCCCCAGTTGACGAACGCACCGGCGAAGCGTGCTGAATTCGACCCAAGCCACGACCGGCCTGACGGAGCGGCGCGCGCAGTCGACAGTCCGCTCAGGGCAAGCGCCGCGACGGCGAAGACGCCGCGCCGCGTGAGTCCGCGATCAGTTGGCATGACGTGCTCCGACAAACTCGCGCGCAGCGCGCGTCCCAAAAGCGCACAGCGCCGACAGCGCGGCTGTCTCGAAATGGACTGATGGCGCCGCCTGCGGTCTGACCGCGCCGCTCGTCCGCTGGAAATGCCACCAAATCTGCATGCGCACCTGCCTGCGCCGACCATGTCGGCCTTCGAGCCAGCAACACTGCAATATCCGGGCAACGTCGCGATCCAGCGTCAAAATCGCGCAGCCGGACGTTTCCTTCCGATCCGTTAACCGATGCTGCGCGCCGCCATTTACCATTGCTTAACCATCAGCGCCGTCGATGGGGTCATCAAAATCCTCCGGCACCGATCTTGCTGAACTGGGGTTCAGGACAAGTCTGGCGGCCACGATGTTCCGCCTTGAAACGGTGACGCCGGAGAGAGTTACAAGATGAACCCTGTCGCGTTGCTGACCCCGACCTACGGGCGCGATCTGGAAATCTGCACGCTGCTCTGCGAGAGCGTCGATCGCCACGTCACGTCCTTCTCCAGGCATTATCTGCTTGTGCCGGATTGCGACCTGCCGCTGTTCGCGCCGCTCGCCAGCGAGCGCCGCATCATCATCCCCGCCTCCTCCTTCCTGCCCGACTGGCTGCGGCCGCTACCGCGCGTGATCCAGCGCAAGCGCCGCCAGTTCTGGTGGTCGCTGCGCGCCAAGCCAGTAAACGGCTGGCACGTGCAACAGATCCTCAAGATCGCGGCGACGATCGCGCTGCCCTACGAGCGGTTCTGCATCCTGGATTCCGACATCGTGTTGTTCCGCGATTTCGATCTCGCGCGCTTCCAGTATCCGAACACGATCCCGCTCCTGAAAATGGCTGACGCCGTCACCGCCGACCAGCCGCGCCATTCGCGCTGGCTCGCGACCAGCCACCAGCTGATCGGCCTGCCGACGCCGCCGTTCCCGGCGCCTGACTTCATCGGGCACATCATCTTCTGGGACAAGCAGACCACCCGCGCGCTCGCCGAGCGGATCGAGGCCGTCACCGGCATGAGCTGGATCGAGGCGCTGTGCCGGACCCGCGAGTTTTCCGAATATCTGCTGTACGGCTTCTTCGTCGAGAACGATGAGGCGTCTGCCTTGCGTCACTCCATTGTGCCGAAGACGCAATGTGTCAGCTACTGGGATGATCCGACGCTGAGCAAGGACGAACTGACCCGGCTGCTGCTCCGTGCCAACAGGGACGACGTCGCGTTCTCGATCGCGTCGTTCTCGGGCACGCCGGTCGCGACGATTCGCGAGGTGGTGGCCGAGAGCGACGCCATCCTGGGCTCAATGGCGGCCACACGGCCTGCGGAGCTCGCCGCATCATGCTGATCGGACAGGCCAGCATCAATTTGACCGCAAACGTGCTCTCAGCGCTGCTCGGCCTGCTCAGCGTGTACATCTTCACGCGGCTGTTCGCGCCGCATGATTATGGCGTCTACCTGCTGGGTGTCGGCTTCGCCTCCGTCATCTCCGTCTTCCTGGTCGGCTGGTTTCGCAACCTGATCCTGAGCGGCCACGGCCGTGACGACGGCACCGATGTCCGCGGCCCGGTGGCGTCGGGCTATCTGATTTGCTGCCTCACCGCGCCGATCGCCTATCTGCTCGCCCGTCTCGTCGGCCTCGATGGGACCGCTGCGCTGGCCGCGGTCGTTCTCGCAATCGCGATCGGCCTGTTCGAGCTGACGCAGGACCTGCTGCGCGCCCGGCTGCAGGCACTCTCGGTGATGAAGGCGACGCTGGTCCGCGCCGGCGCCCTGCTCGGCTTCGGCGCCGTCGTCGCGCTGGTCAGCCCGACCGGCATCCTGCTGCTGCTCGCGGCCGCCGCGGCCTATCTTGTCGCCGTGATCGTGCAGTCGCGCCGCGCATGGCGCGGCACCATCGTGAGTTTCGACCGCACCGACCTGCGATCGCTGGCCCGCACCGGCCTGCCGTTGACCGTCTCGCTCACACTGCTTGCGATCTCGAGCGTGACCGACCGCTTCATGATCGCGAACCTGATCGGCGCCGCCGATGCCGGCAAATATGTCGCGGCGCTCGATCTGGTGCGCCAGACCCTGATGATGCCCGCGATGAGCATGGCCGCAGCGTTCTTCCCTATGGCCGTGCAAATCCAGGCACGGCAAGGGGACGCCGCGGTCAGGAGCCACCTCGCCGACTGCCTCGAACTGCTCGCCGGCGTCACGCTGCCGGCCTGCCTCGGCTTTGCGCTGATCGCTCCGCATGTCGCCAACATCATCCTCGGCGTCGATTTTCGCGCGATCGCGGGCGAGATCATGCCGATCATCGCGATCGCCGTACTGTTCCAGGTGCTGACGCAGCAATATCTGCATGCGAGCTTCCTGCTGTCAGGACGCAATTCCTTCTATCTGATCAACACCGCCTCGATCATCGCGGCGAATGTGATCCTGTCCTACGCGCTGGTCAGCCTTGACGGCACGGTCGGCGCGGCCTGGGCGCGGCTCGGCGCCGACATCACCGGCTTTGCCTGCGCCCTGATCCTGAGCCGCTCCGCTTTCCGGACTCCAATCCCGCTTGGCCGCCTCGCTTTGATCGTCATCGCCGCACTCGCGATGGCGCTCACCGTCGGCGCGCTGGACCGCGCTCTGCACCTCGCCGATCTGCCCGCCAGCATCGTGCTGATCGGCGCGGGGTTCGCCGTCTACGCCGCGCTCTGCTGGCTGTTCGACATCGCGCGCCTGCGCAGCCGGCTGAAGCAGGGCCTCGCCAAGTTCCGTACCAAATTCGCAAACAGCAATGTCGGGTGAGCCGATGAACAAATCCCTTGCGCTTGCTACACGTCCTGCCTCGCGCGCCGAAATCGCGGCGCCGGTTCCCGCTGAGATCCATCCGGAATCGCTGCTCGCCCTGCCGCCCGGCGAGGCCAAGCAGAGCCTGCTCACGGTTCACAGCATCCTTGAAGCCCGGTTGCCGGCCGGGCCGCTGTCGATCTACGAAGCCGGCGGCGGCTCGACCAGCTATCTGCCGCTCGGCGTGCTGCGCCGCGCGCATGTGACCGTCGTCGACATCGACGCCGATCAGATCCGCAACAACACCTATGCGCAGGAAGCCGTCTTGGGCGACATCCAGACCTATCGCTTCCCGCCTGAGCGATTCGACCTGATCATCTGCTACAACGTCATCGAGCACATTCCCGATGTGGAGGCCGCGCTGAGCGGCTTCTGCGAGGCGCTGAAGCCGAACGGGCTGTTGCTGATCGGCGCACCGAACCCGAAGTCGCTGTCAGGCATCGTCACGAAGTATTCCCCGCACTGGTTTCACGTCTGGTTCTATCGCACCATCCGCGGCGAGAAGAATGCCGGGCTACCGGGCGAGGCGCCGTTCCCGACCCATTTCCATCCGATGGTGACGCTGACCAATCTCGAAGCGTTCGTCGCCGACCGCGGGCTGCAAGCCATCTACCGCAAGAAATACGAGAGCCCGCGCTATCCCGAGATGCGCCGGCGCAAGCCTGTTCTCGCGGCCGTGATCGACGCGGCGGCGAGGGCGATGAATGCATTGCTGCCGGGCAAGATCGACGTCCGGCACGGCGACTATCACGTGATCTTGCGGAAGCTCGGATCATGAACGCACTGTGGTCAGAAGCCAGGGTCAAGGTCAGCCATCGGCTGGCGATGCATGTGCAGGTCGAGCGTTTCCGCCTGAACAATGCGACGCCGATGGTGACCTTCACCTTTGATGATCTGCCGAAGAGCGCGGCGACGTTCGGCGCCGACATCCTGGAATCCTACGGCGCCCGCGGCACATTCTACGTGTCGGGCGGATTGGTCGGGCTCGACGCGCCGGACTGGAGCAGCGGCAGCGCCGACGATGTCGTCTCGCTACATCGCCGCGGCCACGAGATCGGTTGTCACACCTTCTCGCACCGCCGCGCCTGCGATCTCGACGAGACCTCGCTGGCCGCGGAGATCGCGCGCAACCGCACCTATTTCCATTCGCTCGATCCGACCATGCCGGTCGAGACCTTCGCCTACCCGTTCGGCTACGGCTCCTATGCTCGGAAGCACCAGCTGAAGTCCGAATTTCGCACCTGCCGCAGCATCGTGCCGGGCGTGAACAGCGGCGAGGTCGATCTGCAATTCCTCCGCGCCATGCCGCTGATCGACCGCCAGATGCCGCGCGAGCGGATCGACATGGCGTTCGCCGAGGCGGCAAACATGAACGGCTGGTTAATTTTCTACAGCCACGACGTCGCCGACGTGCCGAGCCTTTACGGCTGCTCGCCAGATCTCATGACCTACGCGCTGGAAGCCGCGGCGCGGCGCAATGTCCCTGTCTTGACGATGGCGGAGGCATTTCGATGCGGCCGCGCTTAAACCCTTTGTTTGCCTTTCTGGTGAATAGTCGGCGAATGAGTATGGTTAATTTTTCGTGTTGCGTTTTTTCCGCGCCGTCTCGTGCGCGTTGCGTGGCCCGAAAGAGTGCTCCTCAGCCGATGCGTGCGGCCATTCAGATGGAAGCTGGGGTCGATGCTTAGCTATGACCAGCCGATCAACCGGGCCAGTCCGGAGCCGCGCCGGGCCGCAATCCCGGCCGGCTTCAACGTGCTCGAACTGATCCGGTTGTTGTGGGCGCGCAAGGTCGCGATCGTCTCAGTCGCCCTGCTCTGCGCCTGCATCGCGGGCCCGATCGGCAAAAGCCTGACACCGAAATATACCGCCGGCGCCCAGCTCTATGTCGACCCGCGCGAGTTGCAGCTCGTCGAGCGCGAACTGACCCCGCGCGCCCAGGACGTTTCCGGCCTCTCGATGGTGGTCGAGAGCCAGTCGCGCCTGATCACGTCAAACAATGTGCTGCTGCAGGTGATCCGCGACACCAACCTGGTCAAGGATTCCGAGTTCGGTGGCGGCGCCGCGAGCAAGGGCCTGCTCGCAGCGCTGCTCAGCCTGTTCGGCATCGAGCCCCGGCAGACCGCGGAACAGCAACAGCAGATCGAGATGAACACGCTCGATACGCTGAACCGCCATATCAACGTCAAGAAGACCGATCGTACCTTCATCGTCGACATCGACGTGTGGTCACATGACCCGGTCAAGGCGGCGATGCTCTCGAACGCGATCGCCAAGGCCTATCTCACCGAGTCCAAGAAGTCGCAGGCCGACGCCGCGCGGCGCGCCACTCGCGACCTGTCCGGCCGCCTGAAGGAGCTGCAGCAGCGCCTGCGCAACGCGGAAGAGGCACTCGCAACCTATAAGGCACAGAACAATTTCTTCGGCTCGCAGGATAATCTGCTCACCGACCAGCAGCTCTCGGTCGGCAACCAGCGGCTGGCCGGGGCACGCGCGCTGACGCTCGATGCCCAGGCCAAGTACGACCAGATCGAAGCCAGCCGCCGCGGCTCGATGGATCCGGGCGCGATTCCCGAAGCCCTGCAGTCGCCGACCATCGCCAATCTGCGCTCGCAATATGCCGATGTGAAGAAGCGGCAGGCCGAGCTGCAGGGCGAGCTCGGGCCACGGCATCCGGCGCTGCGTCAGATCGAACAGCAGGTCGAGGATCTGCGACGGACCATCAAGGAAGAGATCGACCGCGTCGCGCTGTCGGCGAAGAACGATTTGACCCGGGCACGCGACTACGAGGCCTCGCTCAACAAGGCGCTGGATGTCCAGAAGCATCAGAGCGTGCAGATGAGCCAGGCGTCGGTGCGGCTGCGCGACCTGGAACGTGAGGTCGATGCCAGCCGCGATGTGTACCAGTCCTTCCTCAAGCGCTCGCGCGAGACCGAGGAGCAGGAGAGCCTCAACACCTCCAGCGCGCGCGTGATCGGCGATGCCACGATCCCGCAGCAGCGGACCTTCCCGCCGGCGATGAGCCTGCTCGCGATGATCGGCTTCATGTTCGGCGGGCTCGCCGCCGCGGCCTGGATCGTTGCCGCCAGCCAGCTGGCGCCCGGCGCCGATCCGGTCCGCGCCAAGCTCCAGCCGAAGCAGGACGCCGCACCGGAACGGCAGCCCGTGATCGCCAAGGTGAAGCCGCCTGTGCAGGCACCGTCCGCGGCACAGCCGGCGGCCGTCGCGATCGACAAGCCCGTGATCGAGAAGCCGCTGATCGCCGAGCTGCAAGAGACCGACGTCATGCGCACGCTTGGCGGAATCCTGACCGGCGACCATCCTGCCGACGTCACGCATTTCGGCTGGCCGACGCTGCGCACCAGTTCGGCACTCGGCCCGTTCTCGAACACGATGCGCCAGATCCATGCAGCACTGGCTGCGGGAATTGCCCCCAAAGCCGTCCCCGTGCTGGCCGTGATCGGCACGGGCGACGACCCGGATCGCAGCGTCGTCGCGTTGAACATCGCCCTCGTCGCCGCGCGCGACGGCGCCCGTGTCCTGCTGATCGATGCCGACACCACCGCCCACGCCCTGACCGACTGCGTCGCGCATCCCGGCCAGAGCAAGCCGAGCCGCCTCGACTGGCTCACCATCGGCAGCAAGGCGTCCCGCGCCGTCAACACCGCAAACGGCATCGCGATCCTGCCGGCGATCAAGGACAATCCCGCCAAGGCCTGCGAGGCGATCCGGAAGGCGATTGCGCAGGCGCGCTCCGCCGGCGGCCATGACCTCGTGATTCTGGACGGGCCGTCCATGACGTGGGGTGCCGACGAACGGCGGCTGTTCGAGGTCGCCGACGGGTTGATCGCCGCGCTGCCGGTGGATCGCGACATCAACGCGTCGATGGAAGACATCATCGCCGCGCTCGGCGGAGCCGAACGCAAGCTCGCCGGCGTCGTTCTCAACGAATTGCAGTCCACCGTCGCAAGTCGGCAGCACGACAAGCAGTATGCCTGAGCGACGCGCCGGCCGCGTCGCGTTGTGCTCCGCCCCTGCACCAGCGATCGCGAGTTGATCGTCAATGACACGACCGTCGATATCAGCCATCATCGCCGCAGCTTCCATCCTGCTGTGTGGCGCGGCACAAGCTTGCCCTGACCTGATCGCGGGCGTCCCGGCGGATCGGCTCAAAGCCCTGTCACGCGGCGTCAACGCCGATGGCTGGATCGCCGATCCGCGGTCAGCGCCGCCGCGCCGCCTGCTGCTGCAACTGCGCAAGGCCGGCATGACCCATATCCGGCTGCCGGTGCCCGCCGACTTCGTCATGCCGCGCTTCGCGGCGAAGGCGGATATCGACCGGCGCCTGCACACCGTCGACGCCGTGCTGAATACCCTGCTCGCGCTCGGCTATGCGGTGTCGGTCGACCTGCATTCGGGCGAGCGTTTCAATGCCCTGCAAAAGGACGATCCGCCCGGTGCGATGAGCGAAATGAAGAGCGCCTGGGGCGAACTTGCGCGGGTGATGCAGCGCTATCCCTCCGATCGTGTCTTTGCGGAGCTTTTGAACGAGCCTGACGTCGACGCCGCGCAATGGCAGGGCGAAGTCCGGGAGCTCGCCGGCTTCATTCGCCGGCTGCTCCCGCAGACGACGCTGATCACGGGGCCGGTCAACTGGCAGCGCGCGGATTCCCTGCCGGGCTTCACGCCGCTCGACGATCCGAACGTCGTCTACGCCATCCACTTCTACGATCCGATGGTGTTCACCCATCAGGCCCATTGGGATCCAGCCGAGCCGTTGCACGACATCACCGGATTGCCCTATCCGATCCGGGCCGACGATCCGAAGGTTCGAGAGTTGCGGGAGCGACTTGCCGCGCTCGACAAGCGCAGGGCGCTCGCCATGCTGGACAGGGCCATTCCCGACCGCGGCATCGACAAATGGCTCGCGCCGGCGGCCGCCTGGCAGCAGCAATATTCGCGTCCGATCATCATCAACGAATTCGGTGTGCTCAAGGCCGGCGCCCCGCGCGACAGCCGTCTGCGCTGGCTCGCCGGCGTGACGGACTACGCCCGGCAACATTGCTGGGGTTGGACCCATTGGGAAATGATGCAGGGCTTTGGCCTGGCCGACGCCGTCACCGGCAAGGCCGACCCCGAGACGCTGAAGGCGTTGCTCGGAACACGCTAGGGCCATCTCCGTTCCGATTGAATCGGAACGGGGCTCTAGCTTCCTGTTTTGACGCGTTTTCTTCACGCGAACCGGTATCCATCCCGGATCAAGTTCGGGACAGGCTTTCGCTCGAAAACGCTTTAGGCCGGTTGGTTAACCGATTCTTACACAATGCGCGGCTAGATCGGCCAGGCGAGTGTGGCACGCCACACATTACCTGGGTCAGAGCTCGTGCGCGCAGAGATAGCCCCGCGGCCGCTGTTGGCCGGCGACCTCGTTCCTGCACTCGGCATCGCCGTGGCATCGATCGCGTTCGCGCCGATCCTGCAGGCGGCCAACGCCGGGCTCGCAATCGTCGTCGAAGGCCTGATCGGCTGCGCCATCGTGCTTGCGGCGCCGGCCTATGCGCCGTCGATCGCCATCTTCATCATCTTCTTCCAGAATCTGTTCGTCTCGATTCTGTCGTCCTACATGACGACCGAGCAGGAGATGGATTTCGTCAAGGGCTACAATTTCCTCGTTTGCGCGATGATGTGGCTGGTCACGCTGGCGCTCTATGCGCTGCGCGAGCGCAAGCATTCGCCGGAGATCGACCGGATCATGAAGTGGGGGTTAGCTACCCTCGCGGTCGTGACGGCGTATTTCCTGCTCGGCGCCGTGCAGGACTCGCATGCCGCACTGGTCTATCTGCGCAACATCGCGCTGCCGCTGTTTCTGTTTCAGCTGTCCCTGCTGACAGCCGCAACGTTCGAGATCCGCATCACGCCCTTCCTGGTGACCGTCGCCACGCTGCTGATCGTCTGCGGATATGTCGAACTGCTGTTCCGCGATTTCTGGCTCTCCATCACCAACGGCTACACGTTCTGGCACTTCGACGAGTTGAAGGCGAGCCGCTCCGGATCCTGGGAAGCCGAGATGCGCGCAACCGGCAACGTCCCGGTGGATCTGATCGACCGCTTCCGCTTCAGCTTTCTCAACAGCCCGCTGTTCGAGGATCTCGGACTCTCATCGTTGCTGCGCATCTTCGGGCCGAATATGAGCCCGATCAGCTTCGGCTACGGTGTGGCCTTCTCCATCCTGTTCCTGTTCGCGGTCGGATATCGCTGGCTGGCGCTGGCCGCGATCCCGCTGCTGATTTGCTGCAGCGTAAAGGGCGCACTCATCCTGGTCATCTTCGTAGGCCTGGCCTGGACGGCAACCTGGCTGCTCGGCGCGGCGATCACCCTTGCCGTCGCGCTCGTTGGGCTCGTGCTGTACGCCATCGCAGCCATCCGTATCGGACTCGAGATCGGCGATTTCCACGTGATCGGCTTCATGGGCGGGTGGGATGGCTTTCTGCAGAACCCTATCGGCCGCGGGCTTGGCGTCGGCGGCAATCTCTCCGAGGGTTACTTCTCGATCGACTGGAACGCCGCGCAGGCGGCCGGCACGATGGACGGCGCGGTGGAGAGCGCCGTTGGCGTCTTGCTCTACCAGATGGGCATCGGCGCAGTGGTGCCGCTCGGCTTCTTCTTCGCGATGGCGCTGAAGGCCTGGCGCCTTTACGCGTCCTCCGGAATTCTGATCCAGGGGCTGGCCGCGTTCGGCACGATGGTCGTGCTGGTGAACGGCATCTTCCAGGAAGAAGCCCTGTTTGCGCCGCCGGCGCTCGGGCTGTTGCTGTGCCTGACCGGGCTCGTGCTCGGCCATCATTTGCGCACGCAAGGCGACGAGGGGAACGCCTCCGCGCGATAGCGCAAGGCACGCAAGTAAAAGCCCGGCCGCACGGCGACCGGGCTTTTCTCGACTTGCGCCGTCAGAGCGCCTTGATCTGCACCTTGCGGAACTTGACCACGCCCGAACCATATTGGAGCGCGACATAGCCGTTGGCGTGCTTGGAGTTCTGGGCGTCGACAGTTTTCTGGCCGTTCAGCGTCACCACGAAATGCGGGCCCTGCGCCGTGATCTCGTAGACGTTCCACTTGCCCGCCGCCTTCGGCATCGGATCGACCTTGCCGACGTCGACGATCGCGCCGGTACCGTAGGTCGGATCCGGCCGCTTGTCGAAGATGTTGACCTCGTAGCAGACCTTGGAATCGATCACCTTGTTGCCTTCGCAGCGGATGAAGACGCCGCTGTTGGCGTCCTCGTCGGTCCAGAACTCGGCCCGGATCTGGAAGTCCTTGAATTGGGTCTTGCTGACGAGATAGGAGAGATCCTTGCCGTCGAGCTTGTCGGCGACCAGCGCGCCGTCCTTCATTTCCCAATTGGCCTTGCCGACCTCGTCCCAGTCGCCCTTCCTGGAGCTGTCGAGCAGCGTGACCCAGCCGTCATCGCCCGATGCGGTGGTGGAAAATTGCAGCGCGGCCGCACCGATCACAAGTCCCGCGGCAAGTATCGACAGATGCTTTTTCAAGGTCATCCTCCCGTTTTTGTCGGCGCGCAACCTATCATCGTCTGCAGCGGCGTAAATCCGTTTTTCATGTTGCAGCTGCGTTGTGTCACGGACCGATGTCGCAATCTTGAGAGCAGACATGCGCGGACGCGTCTTGTCCGCGCAAGCGAGAGCGACTAGCATCGTGCGACATACGGGCGCGGCAGTTGCCCGGCTGACGAGAAACTGATCTGGGAGAATGCAATGACGGCGTCGAACCGGGCCTGGCGATACCTGATGATGCCGCTGGGCCTTGTGATCTTGCCGGCGCTTGCCGGGATGCTGAGCGTCAGCTCCGCGGCCGAGCTCAATCCGGCCGCCGTCACCTACAAGCTGCCGGACCAGATTCCCTGGAGCCCGGCCGATGCGCGCGGCGCGCAGAATGCCGTCGTGGTCGGCGATCCGTCGAAGCCCGGCTTCTACATGGTCTACACCAAATGGACCAAGGGCAATCATTTCAGCCGTCCGCATTTCCATCCCAACGATCGCTACATCGTCGTGCTCAAGGGCACCTGGTGGGTCGGCTCGGGCCCGAAATTCGATCCCGATCACGGCACCGTGGCGATGCCGGCCGGAAGCTTCGTCACCCATTTCGGCAAGCAGGTGCATTGGGACGGCGCCAAGGACGAGGACGCCGTGCTGCTGATCATGGGCGACGGCCCGGCCACCTCGACCGAAGCGGAACAGAAGTAGCCGCGTTGCGCGGGGTGGCGGCGATGCTATCATCGCGGCCCGAGGAAGGGCTTTCGATGCATCCCGCTGCCAAGCTGCAATTCGCCCGCATTGTCGACGAGTTCGCGCGCTGGCGCGCCATTGCCGAACCGGAACGGCCACCGGCGCCGGCCTGGTGGTGGGGACCGGCGTTCGAGATGCGCGATGCAGTCGAACCGCTGCCGGCCGCGTGGAGCCGCCGATTCCGCCTGCCCGACGGTGCGCGCTTTGCGGAGGCCTCAGTGGCACTGCGCCAGACGCTGGCCGGCCAGGCGACGCCGTCCTGGCCGTATGATTTCTCGCGCATGATCGCTTCGACCGATTCCGACGTCCGCGACCTGCCGGTGCAGCCGTCAGACGACAGCGCGTTTCCGCCCTAGATTCGGCTCGGCCTCGCTGATCGCCGCCTCATCCAGCGCCGGCTGCAATGGCGGCGAGACCAGCGCGGGCGACGTCTTCAACAGCTCGGCGAGATCGCGCGGCGGCAGCGGCCGGCTGAACAGAAAGCCCTGCATCTCGTCGCAGGCATGCGCGCGCAGAAACTCCTGCTGCTCGGAGGTCTCGACGCCCTCGGCGACGATGGTCATGCCGAGCGCCTTGCCCATGCTGATGATCGCCTGCGCGATCGCGACGTCCTCGGAGTCATTCGGCAGATCGCGCACGAAGGAACGATCGATCTTGATGGTGTCGATCGGGAACTGCTTCATCAGCGAGATCGACGAATAGCCGGTGCCGAAATCGTCGATCGCCAGCCGGATGCCGCGATTCTGGATCGCGTCGAGCACGCGGACCGCGCGCGTCACGTTGCGCATCACCATGCTCTCGGTGACCTCGAGCTGCAGCAGCGACGGCGGCATGCCGCTCGCCGCCAATGCCTGGTCGATGTCGTCGAGCAGATGCGGGTCGCCGAACTGCCGCGGCGAGAGGTTGACCGCCATGGTCACCGCCTTGAGACCGCGGTGCTGCCACGCCATGTTCTGCGCGCAGGCTTCCTTCAGCACCCAACGGCCGATCGGCACGATCAGCCCGACTTCCTCGGCGAGCGGAATGAATTGCCCCGGCGAGACCTTGCCGAGCTCGGGATGGGTCCAGCGCAGCAGCGCCTCGACGCCGCTGATCTGCCCGCTCGCCATGTCGATCTTGGGCTGATACTCGAGCGAGAATTGGTCGCGCTCGAGCGCGCGGCGCAGCGCGCTCTCCATCGTCAGGCGCTCGATCGACTGCGCCCTGACCTCGTTGGAGAAGAAGCGGAAGCCGTTCTTGCCATCCTCCTTGGCGAGATACATCGCCATGTCGGCATTCTTGGTCAGCGTCTGCACGTCGGAGCCGTCGGCCGGATACATCGCGATCCCGATCGAGGCCGTGGTGTGGCACTCATGCCCGCTGAGCTGCAGCGGCTGGCTGAGGGAGACCAGGAGATCGCCGGCAATACGCTCGACGTCGTGACGTTCGGTGGTCTCCTCGAGGATGACCACGAACTCGTCACCGCCGAGCCGCGCCACCACGTCGCTCGCGCGCAGGGATCCGCGCAGCCGCTCGGCGATGGCGACCAGCAGCATGTCGCCGGCGTCGTGGCCGAGCGAGTCGTTGATGATCTTGAAGCGGTCGAGATCGATGAACAGCACCGCGATCTGCCGGCGATGGCGGTCCGCCGCGGAGATCGCGTGACGCAGCATCTCGTTGAACGTCTCGCGGTTCGGCAGATTGGTCAGGCTGTCGTGCGAGGCGAGATATTCGATGCGCTCGTCGGCCTTGTGCTTCTCGTCGGCGCGGTCGAAGCTTTCGAGCGCGAACGCCAGATTGTCGGCGAGGCGCTGCAGCAGTTCGGCGAACTCCGGCGTGAACGTGTCCTTCTCGATCGCGACGAAGATCATGACGCCGACCACCCGCCCGCTGACGATCAGCGGGAACGAGGCGCCGGACTGCGTTCCGTCGAGGCGAGCCCGCTCATGGAAAGCGGCGGTCTCGCTATCCGCAAAGTAGTCGTTGATGATGCAGGCCTTGCCGGAGCGGAACGCCCGGCCGCAGGCGCCGCGCCCCTCGGGATGCGCCTCGCTGGTCGAGAGCGTCACCTGGCGCGCGCCCTCCGCCGCCGGGCCCGCGATCGCAACCATCCGGAGATAGTCGCTTCCGGGCTGCGCCAGCACGATGGTGGTCGAGGTGAACTTGCCGCCAGTCGCCGCCGCCTCGCAGACCAATTGATAGAGCTCGGCGCGGGACTTCGCCCGCATGATCGCCTCATTGGTCGCGCTCAGCGCCGCGAACATCCGCGACAGCCGCTCCTTCTGCTCGTCGGCCCGCGCCTTCTCATCGGCGCGGTCGAAATTGGCCAGCGCAAACGACACGTTTTCGGCAAGCCGCTGCAACAGCGCCATCATCTCGGGGCTGAACGTTCCGAATTCGCTGGACAGGAACACCAACGCGCCGATCGCCTCGCCGTTCTTGAGCAGCGGCAGCGCCGCGCCGGACTTGCTGCCGCTGTCGCGGACGACAGGGTAGACGTGTGACTCAGGTCCGAAGTCGCTGAGATAATCGTTGCTGATGCACGGCCTTCGGGTGCGGATCGCAACGCCGGTCAGCGTCTGTCCCTCCGGACGGGTCGCGTCGGCCGACAGCAGAACCTCGCGCGCCCGCACCCGGTCGGGGCCGGAGGCTGCCACATTGTCCAGGAAGGCTTCGCCCGGGCGCACCAGCCTGATGGTGGCCGAAATGAATTGTCCGCCGACCGCCGCAGCATCGCAGACCAGATCGAACAGCTCGCTGCGGGATTTCGCCCGCATGATCGCCTCGTTGGTCGCGCTCAGCGCTGCGAACATCCGCCGCAGCCGCTCCTTCTGCTCCTCGGTTCGCGCCTTCTCGTCGGCGCGCTCGAAACTGCCAAGCGCATAGGAGACGTTGTCGGCGAGCCGCTGCAAAGCTCGCCGAATTCAGACGAGAAGGTGTTGCGCTTGGCGGAGATGAACAGCATCACGCCGACCGGCTCGTCGTCGACGATCAACGGAAATGCCGCGCCGGATCGTGCATCCTCGCGGTCGATGACGTCGCGGAACGGGTTATTGGCGACGTCGCCCAGGAAATCATTGTTGATGCAGGCGCGCCGGGAACGGTAGGCCCTGCCGCAGACGCCGCGCCCTTCGGGCCGCGCCTCGCTGCGCGAGACGTTGAGGCGGCGCGCATTCTCCGCGGTCGGTCCGGCGACCGCCATCATCTCCAGGTAATCGTCGCCGGGCTTGGCGATCAGGATGCTGGTGGAATTGAACCCGCCGCCATGCGCCGCCGCCGCGCAGACCAGCTCGAACATCTCGAGTCGCGACCGCGCACGCATGATCGCCTCGTTGGTCGCGCTCAGCGCCGCGAACATCCGCGACAGCCGCTCGCGCTCGGCATCGGCCCTGGCCTTCTCGGTGGCGCGGCCGAAATTGTCGAGCGCGACCGAGACGTTCTCGGCGATCCCGGCCAGCAGCGTGATGATCTCGGGGTCGCGCGCCCAGGAATTGCCGGTGAAGAAGATCAGGACGCCGACGCTCTTGCCGAACCGGGTGAGCGGCAGCGCGACGCAGGCCATCAGGCCGCTGCCGCGGGTTGGCGGCGCGCTCGCCGAGATCGGAATGTCGTGCTCGACGCACGGCCGCTGGGTCCGGAACGCCTCACCGCAGATGCCTTTGCCGTAGACATTGTCGGGATCGGCCGAGAAGCGTGTCTGCGTGATCAGCTCGAGCGCCTCGCCGGTGCCGGCGACGGGCTCGAGCCAGTGCGTGTCGGGTTCGGCCAGCAGCACCACCGTAGCGAAGGATTTTCCGCTGAACACCGCGGCATCGCAGACCCGCTGATAGAGATCGTGCTCGGTCTTGGCGCGAAGGATGGCCTCGTTGGTCGCGCTGATTGCGCCGAACATGCGGTTCAACCGGCGCATCGCCCGCTCGCCGCTCTTGCGCGAGGCCTCATGGTCGAAATTATCCAGTGCGTAGGACACGTTTGCGGCCATGCGCTCAAGCAGCGAGACGATCTCCTCGCTGAGCGAATTGACCTCCCGCCGCGTCACCATGAAGACGCCGACGCTGCGTCCGTTGCAGACCAGCGGCATCGCCGCCGCCGCCCCGACGCCGGCCGCCGCGGCGCCGCTGCGCCAGGCCACTGAGCGGGCATCGTTGACATAGTCGTTGCTGACGCTGGCCGCCTGATCGCGAAACGCCCGCCCGGCAACGCCTTCCCCTTCCGGGGCGTTGGCGAGCGTGGAAATCGTGATGCCGCGCAGACGCGCGACATCGTCGCCGTAGCCGGCCGCGAAGGTCAGCAGACCGGTATCCGGCTCCAGCAAAAACACGGTCGCAGCCAGGAAGCCCCCGCTCGTGAACGCGGCTTCGCAGACCTGTCCGTACAATTGTTCTGGTGATTTCGCGTACAGGATCGCTTCGTTGGTGGCGCTCAACGCCGCGAATGTACGCCCGATGCTCGACTGCACGTTCCCTGAAGGCCCCGGGGCCAACCCCTCCAATCTGGCGGGGAACATTGCCCGCGAGAGGCCTAAGTGGTGGTTAGCGTATCCGGCAAGTTGCGCGACAAAGTAAACGGCTGACGAACGCGCCAAGCCGTTTTCAGGGATAATACGGACCCCTGTGTACCAGGCTGAGGCGGAGGGCAGCGAGGCGCTGATCGCCGCCCGGCCCGGGCCGTCGGAGCCGTCAAATTCCGCATCGCGACCGCGCCCGTTCCATTCGGTGAAATCACGCCTGCGAGCACCCTGCTCCCGGTATGGCGGACCGGATTTTCTGGCCTTGCTCGGTAAGCCGCGCTTTGACAGCATGACGGCGACAACAGCAAGCAAGACCCGCGCATCACGCGGGCAGACCGCGAGGAAAGCCCCATGCCGATCGTCCAGGCCGACCGTCTCACGCGCATCGGCGCGGCGCTGCTCCGGGGCGCCGGCGCATCGGAGGAGGAGGCCAGCGCGGTCGCCTCCGGCTGCGTCAACGCCAACCTCGCCGGCCACGATTCCCACGGCGTGATCGCGATCCCGACCTATATCGACCGCATCAAGGTCGGCCACATCGTCCCCGGCGCCAAATGGACCGTCGTGCAGGAGACGCCGACCACGACCGTGATCGACGGTCATTGGGGGGTTCGGCTTCCACGTCAACGCCAAGGCGATGGAGATGACCATCAACAAGGCGAGAACCGCCAATGTCGCGGCCTGCACCGTGTTCCGGCAGAGCCATGTCGGACGGCTCGCGCATTATCCGCTGATGGCGATGCGCGAGGGCATGATCGGGATTGCCGCCGCCGATTCCGGCCGCTCGCCGAAGCATGTCGCCCCGTTCGGCGGCCGCGAGGCCCGGCTCGGCACCAACCCGCTGTCGATCGCGGTGCCGTCCGATCTCGAGGCGCCGTTCTATCTGGATATGGCAACCTCGGCGGTCGCCGCCGGCAAGATCCAGCTCGCGGTGGCGCGCGGCGAGACCATCCCCAAGGGCTGGATCATCGATGCCGACGGGCGCGACACCACTGACCCTGCGGACTACCGCAAGGGCGGCGCGCTGCTGCCGCTCGGCGGCACCGAGGGTTACAAGGGTTCGGGCCTCGCCGCGATGGTCGAGGTGCTGTGCGGCCTGCTCACTGGCCTCGGATTCGGCGTCGAGCCGACCGGCCGGCACAATGACGGCTGCTTCATGGCGGTGTTCAACGTCGCCGCGTTCCGCCCGCTCAAGGACTTCAGACGCGAGGTCGCCGACTTCGCCCGCTATCTGAAATCGACCCCGCCGTCGGAGGGAAGCCGCGGCGTGTTCTACCCGGGCGAGATCGAGCATCTGCGCGAAGTCGAGCGGCGCAAGAGTGGCATCGAGATCGAGGACGCGACCTGGGAGAAGCTGAAGGCGCTCGCCGCCGATTACAAACTCACCGAAGAACTCGACCTGCGCTGACACGTCGGGCCACAGGAGAACGACATGACACGGCAAATGGCGCTGGTTGGCTTCCTGCAGGCGCAGAACTGCACCAATCTGCCGGGTTCCTGGCGTCACCCGGAATCGCGCGACGATTCGATGTCGGCGGACTACTACCAGGAGATCGCGCGCATCCTGGAGCGCGGCAAATTCCACATGGCGTTCTTCGACGACCGCCTGGCGATGCCCGACCGCTACAACAACGATCACGCCCACACCGTCGAATACGGCATCCGCTGCGTGAAGATGGACCCGATCGTGGTGCTGACCACGATGGGCATGGTCACGACCAAGCTCGGCCTCGCCTCGACCGCCTCCACCACCTATTTCGAGCCGTTCGACGTCGCCCGCCGCTTCGCCACGCTCGACCTAATGACGAACGGCCGCGCTGCCTGGAACGTGGTGACTTCGGTCAATGACGGCGAAGCGCTCAACATGGGCAAGGCGCAGCATCTCGAGCACGATCACCGCTACGATCGCGCCGACGAATTCATGGAGGTGGTGCTCGGCCACTGGGATTCCTGGGAAGACGGCGCGCTGGTGATCGACAAGACAAGCGGCCGGTTTGCCGATCCGACCAAGGTGAAGCGGCTCGACCACAAGGGCGAGTTCTTCGCCTCGCGCGGCCCGTTCACGGTGCCGCGCTCGCCGCAGGGCCACCCCGTCGTCATCCAGGCCGGCGCCTCCGGCCGCGGCCAGCGCTTTGCCGGGCGCTGGGGTGAGGTGATCTTCACCGCCTCGCGCAACCTCGCCAATGCCAAGCAAGGCTACGACGCGGTCCGCGCCGAGGCCGTCAAGGCGGGGCGCGATCCGGACCAGATGTTCCTCTGCAATTTGATCACGCCGATCGCCGGCGCCACCAAGGCCGAAGCCGAGGATCGCATGGCCGTGATCCAGAAGCTGCCGCTCGAGATCGACGCGCTGTCGCTGCTCGCCGAAGCCCTCAATTTCGATTTCGGCGCCAAGCCGATCGACGAGCCGCTGACGACCGAAGAATTGCAGGGCATGCAAGGCATGATCGGCATGCGCGACGGCGTGCTGCGCGCCTCCGGCAAGACCAATCCCTCGACCCGCGATTTCATCACCTTCTCCGGCCGCGCCCAGGTGCAGGACGCCATCGTCGGCGGTCCGAAGGAGATCGCCGACCGGTTGGAAGAAATGTTCGTCGGCCGCGGCTGCGACGGTTTCGTGGTCGCGGCGAGCTATGTGCCGGGCTCCTATGCCGACTTCGTCGACCACGTGGTGCCCGAGTTGCAGAAACGCGGCCTGTTCCACAAGGATTACGCCGGCACGACGCTGCGCGAGAATCTCGGGCTGAAGCGCCCCGCCGCCGGCGCCTGGAAGATGCGCGCGCAGGCCGCCGCAGAATAGAAGGGACCTGATCATGCGCTGGCTGAAATTCACCGCCGCAGGCACCACCTCCTGGGGCCTCGTCGAAGGCGACACCGTCATCACCGTCAACGGCGATCCGTTCGGTGAATGGAGCAGGACGTCGAAGACCCACCCGCTCAAGGACGTCAAGATCGAGCTGCCGCTGATCCCGCGCACATTCTACTGCGTCGGGCTGAACTATTTGAAGCACCTCAAGGAAGCCGCCGACAAGGCTGGCACGGTGCCGAACGTGCCCGACCGCCCCGAGATCGGCTACCGCGCGCAGAACGCGCTGATCGCCCATGACGATGATGTCGTGATCCCCGCAAGCGCGACCGAGAAGATCCATTATGAGGGCGAGCTCGTCGTGGTGATCGGCAAGAAAGCCAAGCATCTGACCGAAGCCAACGCGATGGACTGCGTGTTCGGCTACACCATCGGCAACGACGTCTCCGAGCGCAGCTGGCAGAAGGCCGATCGCGGGCTGTGGCGGTCGAAGAACGCCGACACCTTCAAGCCGATGGGCCCGTGGATCGAGACCGACGTCGATCTCGACCGCATGGAGACCGCGATCCGCGTCAACGGCAAGGAGACCGGCCGCTTCCACACCAACGACATGATCTTCGGCATCGTCCCCTTCCTGGTCGAGCTGACGAAATATTTCACGCTGTCGCCCGGTGACGTGATCTGGATGGGCACCGACGGCGCCTCGCCGGACCTCAGGGATGGCGACGTGGTCGAGATCGACATCACCGGGATCGGGACATTGCGGAATCGGTTCGTGAAGGAGACGGTGTGAGGGCGGGTGGCTTTACCAGCGCGTGCCTCATTCTCGATGTCGTCCCTGCGAAAGCAGGGACCCATAACCACTGAATCCAATTGTGGAAGTGAGCTGCGGCCCCAGCATCGCGCAACGATGACCATCGGTGGTTATGGGTCCCGGGTCGCGCTGCGCTTGCCCGGGACGACATCGAAATTGTTGCACGGCCTTTGAGTCACACATCCGCACTCTCGCGACATGATTTGTCCGAGCTTTGCTCTTCATTCCGCCCTCTCCTCAAGCAGAGGGCGCAGGGAAAGCCGGGTGCCGATCGCACCCATGGGCCCTGTGCAACAAAAAAGCACAGGGGTAGGACCACAGGTGTAACCGGGAACAGCCCGGCTTTCCCTGCGCGATGGTTTTACGGCTTATTTCGCGCTCTCCGCGGCGAGACTGGGCTTGTTTGTCAGCGCCTTCGCAAGACGCAATTGCGTCTTACAAGGGGACACCTGCCACTAGGGCGTCAGGACCACACGACTTCACCGTCCGCTTCACACGCATTCGTCGACCGCGCACTCGGCGTCCACCGCATCTCACCGCAACGCTCGTGACGCGCCCCTCGATCGGGTGAGACGGGAGAACCATACACTGAGTTTTCACTCCGATAAACCGAAATGCTTTCATGCGAGAGGATTGACAGGTTTTGCTGAGTTTCCCGTCGGGCCATCGTGACGTAATCACACAACCACTTTCGTAACGTGACAGAAGCAAGAGAACCGCAATACCGTTCGGTCCGCTCGCTCCAACATGGACAAGCAACCATGCCGCTTTCACGCCGAACGTTGCTTCAGGGCTCGCTGCTCACCGCCGCAGGGATCGCCTGCGGGCCGTCGCCGGCGCTTGCCGAGCAGCCCGCCGAACTTCCGACATCGGAGCAGCGCCAGCAGATGGCTGGCCTGGCCGCCGACTTCATGAAGGAGTACGACGTACCCGGACTTTCCATCGCCGTCGCAATCAAGGGAAAGCCCGCTTATGTGGAGGCGTTCGGCGTTGCGGACCGGGAGAGCGGCGAAGCATTGACCCCGCAACATCGCTTCCGGATCGCGAGCATCTCGAAACCGGTGACCTCGACCGGGATATTCACCCTGGTCGAAGCCGGCAAATTGCGGCTCGGCGATTTTGTGTTCGGCGCAGACTCCATTCTCGGCAAGGACTACCCGACGATACCCACGCTGCAAAGCTTGATGCCGTCAGGCTCATCTCGCTCGCTTGTCGATCAGATCACGATCGAGCATCTCTTGACCCACGCCACCGGGACCTGGGGAAACCAGTTTCGCGATCCGATGTTCATGAACCAGGACATGAAACATCGCGAGCTGATCAGCTGGACGCTGGAACATATGCCGCTCACCAATCCTCCAGGAGAGTCCTATGCCTATTCGAACTTCGGCTATTGCGTCCTCGGGCGCGTGATCGAGAAGCTGAGTGGCCAGAGCTACGAGCAATACATCAAGGACGCCGTGCTGAAGCGATGCGGCATCGCCGACATGCAGATTGCCGGCAATACGCTGGGTGAGCGGGCAAGCAACGAGGTCAGATATTACAGCCAGACCGGCGGCGATCCGTACCGGATGAACGTCGCCCGGATGGATTCTCACGGCGGCTGGATTGCGACGCCGGGCGATTTGACGACGCTGTTCGTCCATATCGACGGCTTCAAGGACACCGAGCAGCTGTTGACCGACGACAGCCTGCGCGTCATGAGCACCCCCAGCGCGATCAACCCGCGCTATGCCAAGGGCCTGTTCATCACAGCGAACAACAATTGGTGGCACAGCGGCCTGCTGGACGGAACGACGACGATCTCGGTGCGAACCAGCGGCGATTTCTGCTGGTCGGCGTTCACCAACACCAGGTCGCGAGAGGGCATGACCCGCGCTCTCGACCTGCTGGTCTGGCACATGATCAAGACGGTGCCCGACTGGCATCCTCAGAAGCGCGCCTAAGCTTCTCGCCATTCCAGCGGCGTAGGATGGGTCGAGCGACTTGTCCGCCGTAGCTCGAAGAGCGAAGGCGGAAGCGAAACCCATCAATTTCGAATCCGCGGCACGATGATGGCTTCGCTCCACCCATCCCACATTTAGGCTAGCGCGTAGCCCTTGGCCGGCTCTTCACGTGATCGATGAAGGCCCGCAGCTTCGGCATGATCTGGCGGTGGCCGGGATAGTAGAGAAACACGCCCGGCGTCAGCGGCGCGAATGACTCCAGCACGCGGACGAGTTTCTTCTCCGTCACGGCGCCGGTGACCAGCGGTGCCGGCACTTGCGCCAGTCCCACACCTTCGATGGCTGCGCCGACCAGCGTCGGGAAGTCATGGCCGATGAAGGATCCCGATACGGCAAGCTCGATCGAACGTCCCTGGTCGTTGAGCGACCACGGCGCCAGCCCGCCGTTCGATCGCCGCAGCCGCAGGCAGGTGTGCTCGCGCAAATCGTCCGGACGCCTGGGCCGGCCACGACGCGCCAGATAGTCCGGACTGCCGACGATGGCAAAAGGGAACGGCTTGGTCAGGCGCACCGCGACCATGTCGGGGTTGATGAACTGGCCCATCCTGATGCCGGCATCAAAACCCTCGGCGGCGATGTCGACCAGTTCCTCGCTGGCGGCGAGCTCGACCTCGATTTCGGGATAGGCCTTGCAGAATGAGGCGATCAGCGGCTCCAGCAGGATCGGCACCACTGAGCGCGGCACGGTGAGGCGCAACAGCCCGGCCGGCTTCTGCCCAAGTTCACGCGCCGCCCCGCTTGCGGCGACCAGCTCCTCGAAGGCAGGCCGTGCGCGCGCCAGGAATCGTTCGCCGGCTTCGGTCAGGCCGACGCTGCGGGTGGTGCGGATGAAGAGCACGGCGCCCACGCGGGCCTCGAGCGTGCGCACCGCCTGACTGATCGCCGACGGCGTCACCCCGAGCTCGGCGGCGGCGCGACGGAAACTGCGGTGCTGCGCGACGGCCAGGAACGCCTCGCCCCCGTCAAGGGCACCGTGCCGGACTGTGAAGTTCTGCTTCATGGCCCGTCAACATTATCGCGAATAGTCGCCCACGGAAAGCGGTCGTACATCGGAGCCACAAGCAGCCGCACCGCGACGCGCGCTGCTCCATTCCACATCACGACATCCGTCGTGAGCGGAGACATGCGACCGATGAAAGCATTCCCTCACACCCTCCTCGCCCTCACCCTCACTTTGACAGGCGCCACTTCCATGACCGCTCCTTCCCTTGCCCAGGCACAAGCCACCTCCACCATCACCACCGGCGTGATGGTCATCCTCACCGTCAAGCCGGGCGTCACCCGCGAACAGGTGATGGCCGTGATGCCGGATGAAATCCGTCAGACCGTGCAGCTCTATCTCAATGGCAAGGTCCGCGAATGGTACTCGAAATCCGACGGGCGCGGCGTCGTCCTTTTGCTCGATGCCAAGGATACCGCCGAGGCGCACGCGATCATGGAGGGCCTGCCGCTCGCCAAGCAGGACCTGATGGACCACGACTATATCGCGGTCGGCCCGCTGCTGCCGCTCCGCCTGCTGTTGGCCAAGCCTTGAACGTCAAGGTCTTGAACGCAAGCCAACCGAACCGGATCGACAATCACCGAGGAAACCGACCGTGCCCCCCAGCTTCAACCTGCCATTCGTCCTCAGCGTCGCCGGCGCCTTCCTGACCAGTGCCGTGGTCGCCGTCACTTATGTCTGGCCCGCGCTCCGCGCGATGCCGCGTTATGACGCGTTGAGATTCTCGCGGCTTTCCATGCGTTCAGGTTTTTAGGCATGAACTTCATGGTGGCCGGGTTCGTGTCTCCGCAGTTGAACGCGGATTTCGCCGGCCAGGTCGGCTGGGGTGATCTCATCGCTGCCGCCCTCGCGCTCATTGCCATGGCGGCACTGTCCTGGCGCTGGTCGATTGCCATTCCGATGGTCTGGATCTTCAACGTCTGGGGCACGCTGGATCTTCTCAACGCCTACTATATGGGCGTGAAGATCGGCGATCCCGGCCTGTTCGGCGCCGGCATCTATCCGGCGCTCTACGTGCCGCTGCTGCTGGTCAGCCATGTCATGGTGTTCATGATCCTAGCGCAGCGCGCATCAGCCGAGGCGCGGGATGGATCGAGCGACGCGGCACCGGTCAACCCATCCGCGGTCCGATGATGGGTTTCGCTTCCGCCTTCGCTCTTCGAGCCACGGCGGACAAGTCGCTCTAGCCATCCTACGGACCACCTCGACCGGTCATCCTGAGGTGCGAGCGCGAGCGAGCCTCAAAGGATGCACGGCCCGGCTGGTGGCCGTTCGCCCTTCGAGACGGCCGCTACGCGGCCTCCTCAGGGTGACGGGACGAAGAGTTGAGCCCGCGGCTCGGTTGCCGTCAGGCAGCACTTCCATCAAAACGGCAGCGCCACGCCGGTCTTGATCTCCTTCAGGATCACGTTGGTGCGGACGTGGCGGATGCCGGGGATGCGGAACATGAACTCGTCCAAGAATCTATTGTAGGCGTCCATGTCGCGCACGACGACGCGCAGATGATAGTCGGCGTCACCTGTTGTCGCGAAGCATTCCAGCACCTCGCGGCGCTTCATCACCCGCGCGACGAACTCGTCGACGAATTTGACGTCGTGCCGCTCCAGCGAGACGTGCAGGATCGCCGAGGTCGCAAAGCCCGCCTGCTGGCGCGCGACCAGCGCGGAATAGCCGGAGATGACGCCGGACTCCTCAAGCGCGCGGACCCGGCGCCAGCACGCCGAGGTCGACATGCCGACGGTCTCCGCAAGCTGCTGGTTGGTGGCGCGGCCATCCCTCTGCAGCTCGGCGAGGATTTTTTCGTCTTGCTCTTCAACCATTGGGCAACTCTCGTTTCGGTAGAAAATACCGATACTCCTTCAATTTCGGAATAATCTACCACAATTGGTCCTCGCAGAGAATAGATGGGTAAGACCTACCAGGCATCCGGGCATAGCGTTGTCGGATCAGACATTGCGATTCCAGGAGGCTCAGTCATGGGCCAGATGCCGCTGCTCGACGCCTACCAGCTCTCCGAGCGCTACAGCCGCGAACGCGGCCGCGTCTTCCTCACCGGCACGCAGGCGATCGTCCGCATCGCGCTCGACCAGATCAGGCGCGACCGCGCCGCAGGCCTCAACACCGCGGGCTTCATCTCCGGCTATCGCGGCTCGCCGCTCGGCGGCGTCGATCTCGAACTGTGGAAGATCGGCGAGCGGCTGAAGCAGAGCCGCATCGAATTCCTGCCCGCGGTCAACGAGGACCTCGCGGCAACGGCCGTGCTCGGCTCGCAGCAGGTCGAGACGCAAAAAGACCGCGAGGTCGATGGCGTGTTCGGGCTGTGGTACGGCAAGGGCCCCGGCGTCGATCGCTCCGGCGATGCGCTGAAGCACGGCAATGCCTATGGCTCCTCGCCGCATGGCGGCGTGCTGGTCGTGGCCGGCGACGACCATGGCTGCGTGTCGTCCTCGATGCCGCACCAGTCGGATGTCGCCTTCATGAGCTGGTTCATGCCGACGCTGCATCCGGCCGATGTCGGCGAATATCTTGCCTTCGGCGAGTATGGCTATGCGCTAAGCCGCTTCTCCGGGATGTGGGTCGGCTTCAAGGCGATCTCGGAGATCGTGGAATCCGGCGCCTCGGTCGAGCTTGCGCCGCCGCGCGTCTTCGCGCTGCCGGAGTTCGTGCCGCCGCCCGGCGGCTTGCATTATCGCTGGCCCGATCTGCCGGGGCCGCAGATCGAGGAGCGGCTGGAGGCCAAGAAGCATGCGGTCTACGCTTTCGCAAAAGCTAATCCGATCGACCGCCGCATCTACGACATCAGGAACGCGACCTACGGCATCGTCACCACGGGCAAGGCGCATCTCGATCTGATGGAAGCGCTGCGGCTGGTCGGCCTCGATGAAGCCGCCTGCCGCCGCTTCGGCATCGACATCTACAAGGTCGGCATGGTGTGGCCGTTGGCGCTGCACGATGCGATGGAGTTCGTGAAGGGCAAGCGCGAGATCCTGGTGGTCGAGGAGAAGCGCGGCATCATCGAGAGCCAGTTCAAGGAGTATTTCTACGACTATCCCGGCTCCAAGCCGGAGCGGATGGTCGGCAAGCATGACGAGCGAGGGGCGCGGCTGATCTCCTGGATCGGCGAGTTGTCGCCGCTGATGCTGGCCGACGTGCTGGCGCGGCGGCTCGATCCGATGTTCCCCGAGCTGCAACTCGCGCGCCGCGTCGCCGCGCTCGCGCCGGAACGGGATCGCACGATCGCAGTGCCGGGCGCGACGCGGACGCCGTACTTTTGCTCGGGCTGCCCGCACAATACGTCGACGAAGGTGCCTGAAGGATCGAAGGCGCTGGCCGGCATCGGCTGCCACTTCATGGCGAGCTGGATGGACCGCGAGACCTCGTCGCTGATCCAGATGGGCGGAGAAGGCGTCAACTGGGCGGCATCGTCGAGATTCACCGGCAACAGCCATGTGTTCCAGAATCTCGGCGAAGGCACCTACTATCACTCGGGCTCGATGGCGATCCGGCAGGCGATCGCGGCCAAGGCCAACATCACCTACAAGATCCTGTTCAACGACGCGGTGGCGATGACCGGCGGCCAGCCGGTCGACGGCCCGGTCAGCGTGCAGGCGATCGCGCACAGCGTCCGCGCCGAGGGCGTCGCGCGGATCGCGCTGGTGTCGGATGATCCCGCGCAGTTCGCTCCGGCGGATTTGCCCGGCGGCGTCACCATCCATCCGCGCGAGGAGATGGACGCCGTGCAGCGCGAGCTGCGCGAGATATCAGGCGTCACCGTACTGATCTATCAGCAGACCTGCGCCACCGAAAAGCGCCGGCGGCGCAAGCGCGGCACGATCACGGATCCCGCGCGTTTCGCCTATATCAACGACCTCGTCTGCGAGGGCTGCGGCGACTGCTCGGTGGAATCCAACTGCCTCAGCGTCGAACCCAAGGAGACGCCGTTCGGCCGCAAGCGCAAGATCAACCTCTCGACCTGCAACAAGGACTTTTCCTGTCTCAACGGCTTCTGCCCGAGCTTTGTCACCATCGAGGGCGGCAAGCGGCGGGCGAAGGGCGCAAGCGCGATCGATCCGCTCGCACGTGCCGCCGCGCTGCCCGCGCCGGAGCTTGCGCCGCTCGACAAGCCCTACGATCTGCTGGTGACCGGCGTCGGCGGCACCGGCGTGATCACGGTCGGCGCGCTGATCGCCATGGCCGCGCATCTCGAGGGCCGCGGCGTCTCGGTGCTCGACTTCACCGGCTTTGCGCAGAAGTTCGGCCCGGTGCTGAGCTATCTGCGGCTTGCCGCGGCGCCCGGGGCGCTGCACCAGGTGCGGATCGACCAGGGCGCGGCCGACGCGCTGATCGGCTGCGACCTCGTGGTCAGCTCGTCGGCCAAGGCCTCCGGGACCTATCGCAGGGGCATGCGCGCCGCGGTGAATTTGGCGGAGATGCCGACCGGCGATGTGGTGCGCTTCCGCGACGCCGACCTCGCCTCGCCGGTGCGGCTGCGCGCCATCGAGCGGGTGATCGGATCAGGCAACCTCACCGCGATCGACGCCAATGCGCTGGCCGAGCGGCTGCTCGGCGACAGCGTCTACGCCAACATCATGATGCTCGGCTTCGCCTGGCAGCAAGGCCTGGTGCCGGTCTCGCTCGACGCGCTGACCCGCGCGATCGAGCTCAACGGCGTCACCGTCGAGCGCAACAGGCAGGCGCTGGCCTGGGGCCGGCTAGCCTTTGCCGACCCGGATTTCTTGCCGAAGGCCGAGAATGCCGACGCCAACGCGCCCGAGACGCTGGAGCAAATGATCGCCCGGCGCGCCGATTTCCTGCGCGATTACCAGGACGAGGCCTACGCCGCGCGCTATCGCGCGACGGTCGATCGTGTCCGTCGCGCCGAGGCGGCGCTCGGTGGCGACCGCGAACAAGGTGCGCCCCCTCTCCCGCTTGCGGGGGAGGGTTGGGGTGGGGGTGTCTCCACGAGTCGTACCGCGGAGAGAGCCCCCACCCGTAACGCATCTGTCGATGCGTTACGGCCTCCCCCGCAAGCGGGAGAGGCGGACCGAGCTCGCGGCGAGGCTGAACTCCCCCTCACCGACGCCGTGGCGCGCTCGCTGTTCAAGCTGATGGCGTACAAGGACGAGTATGAGGTGGCGCGGCTACATATGCAGACGGGCTTCCTCGACGAGCTCAAGCGCGAATTCGATGGCGACTATCGCGTACAGTACCATCTGGCGCCGCCATTCCTCGCCTCCGGGCACGATGCGCGAGGACGGCCGCGCAAGCGCGCATTCGGCCAATGGATCCAGACGCCGTTGCGATTGCTTGCGAGCCTGAAAGGATTGCGCGGCACGGCGTTCGACGTGTTCGGCTACACCGCCGAGCGCCGCGCCGAGCGCGAGCTGATCGGCTGGTACGAGACGCTGATCGATACGATCATCGGCAATCTCGACAAGACCCGCCTGCCCGATTTCGTCGCGATTGCAAAAGCGCCGATGGAGATCCGCGGCTATGGGCCGGTGAAGGACGCCGCGATCGACAAGACCAAGGCGGAAGTCACGCGGCTGACCGCGCGACTTGTCGCCATCCCACCAGATGCCGGCGACGGCTCAGGCCGCCGCGCTGCGCTTGGCGGGTGATATCAGGCCGACCACGACCGTCGCCGCCACAGCGACCACGATGTTGAGCAAGAGCGCGCCGAGCCCGACATAAAAGGTGTAGCTGGAACCGCCGAGCGAGATGCTGGCGAGCGGCTTCAGTCCGTTGCTCCATGACGTGTACGTGCCCCAGCCGATGCCGACCGCCCAGCCGAGCAGCAGGCCTTCGGCTCGGAACCAGACGGTGAACAGGCCGAACACCAGCGCCGGCAGCGTCTGCACGATCCAGAGGCCGCCGAGCAGTTGCAGGTCGAGCGCATATTGCGTCGGCAGGAACAGGATGAAGGCGAGCGCGCCGACCTTCACCACCAGCGAGGTGATCTTGGCGACCGACGCCTCACCGGCATGCGAGATGTCCGGATTGACGTAGGACTTCCAGACATTGCGGGTGCCGGCGTCCCGTCATCAACGACCCCAGGAGCTGTTCGTTGCGTCTAGAATCACAGTTGCTCATGGCGATGCTAAAAGGTGTGATCGCTGTGCTGTGCATGCCGCCTATTCGGCCTTGATGCCGGCGTCCTGGATCACCTTGCGCCAGCGCGCCTCCTCGCCGGCAAAGTAGCGGTCGAGCTCGGCCGGCGGCTGGGCCACCATCACGAGGCCCTCATTGACGCTGAGCCTCTTGAAGGCCTCCGCCTGCACGGCCTTGGCCGCGGACTTGTTGAGGCGGTCGATGACCTCTGACGGCGTGTTTGCTGGCGCGTAAAGGCCGTACCAGGATTCCGCGGCGTAGCCGGATACGCCGGCTTCCGAGACCGTCGGCAGTTGCGGGAACGAGGCCGAACGCTCGGCCGAAGTGACTCCGATCGCGCGCAGCTGCCCAGCCTCGACCAGCGAGGCGCAGCTTGCGACCGTGGTGAACATCACCTGGATCTGGCCGCCCATCAGGTCCGTGATCGCGGGCGCCGCGCCCTTGTAGGGAACGGTGGTGAGATTGACGGACGCCATGTGCTTGAACAACTCGCCGGCCAGATGCGCCGAGGTGCCGGTGCCATAGGTCCCGTAGGAGAGCTTTTCCGGATCGGCCTTCGCGGCCGCGATCAGGTCTGCGATCGACTTGATCGGCGAAGCCGGATTGACCACCACGACGTTGAACGAGCGCGCCACCAGCGCCACGGGCGCAAAGTCCTTGTGCGCGTCATAGGGCAGCTTGCGGTAAAGGCTCGGATTGACGGCGTTGGCGAAGGTCGCCATCAGCAGCGTGTAGCCGTCGGCCGGACTGGTCGCGACGCTCTGGGTGCCGATGATGGTGCCCGCCCCCGGCTTGTTCTCGATGATGATTGTGACGCCGAGATCCTTCTGCATCTCCTGCGCCAGCGTGCGCGCGACGGCATCGGTGCCGCCCCCCGGCGCGAACGGCACCACGATTTTCACGATATGGTCGGGATAGCCGGCGAGCGCCGGCGCCTGCAGCAGCACATTTGCTGCGATCGCGAACAGAATGGTGGTCAGGTATCGCAACATCATCAACGGCCCCGGCGCAGCTGCTGCGTCCTTCATACACGCAGTGGCCATGCAAGGGATGCCGGGCGGTCATGACGCGGAAGGAAACGCTGTGCTGCCAGACCCGTCATCCTGAGGTGCGAGCGGAGCGAGCCTCGAAGGATGAACGGCCCGGCTGGTGGCCGTCGATCCTTCGAGGCTCGCAAGAGCTCGCACCTCAGGATGACGGAGATAGATTTGGGAGCGTAGCGTTAGCAAGCTCGAACACACCGCTCCTCACGAATACGGATTGATCAGCTTCTGCTGCTCGGTGGCGTGATGCACCAGGAGGTCGATGAAGGTGCGGACCTTGGCCGAGAGATGATGGCGGTGCGGATAGACCGCGTTCATCGTCAGCTCGACCGGCCGGTACTCCGGCAACAGCCGGACCAATTCGCCTGACTCCAGCTCGTCGCGCACCAGGAAGCCGGCCGCCAAGTAAACGCCGACGCCCGCCATTGCGGCGAGCTTCAGCGTCTCGCCGCTGTTGGAGATCAGATTGCCCGAGGCCCGGACCGATGCCGGCGCGCCCTTGCGGTCGACGAAGCGCCATTCGTCGAAGGGATAGCTGATGTGACGGATACAGTTGCGATCAGTGAGGTCGGCGAGCTGCTCGGGCTTGCCGTGCTGCGCGATGTAGCTGTGCGAGCAGCACAGCACGTGCCGCCAGGTTGCGATGTTGCGCACGATCAGGCTGGAATCGGGCGGCGGGATCATCCTCACCGCGAGATCGAAATTCTCGTCGATCAGGTCGACATTGCGCTCGCCAATCGCGAGATCGACCTTGACGTCGGGATACGTCGCCAGGAACTCGACGACCGCGGGCGAGAGGAACTGCACGACATGGGTGTTGGTGTAGATGCGCAGCGTGCCGCGCGGCACCGATTGCTGCGCACTGGCGACTTCATCGGCCTGCTCGATATCGGCGAGGATCTGGACGCAGCGGTCGTAATAGGCCTGGCCGATTTCGGTGAGGCTGACCTTGCGCGTGGTGCGGTTGAGCAGCCGCGCGCCGAGCCGGTCCTCCAGCGACTGCACGTGGTTGCTCACCATGGTGGTGGACATGTTGAGCTTGCGGCCGGCCGCCGAGAAGCCGCCGGAATCCACGACCCGGACGAAGGCGGTCAGGCTGGTCAGGCGATCCATTCGGCAGGTCCGGATTATCAGCGCTGGCTTGATAATGCTTCCAGTTTTATCGGGATTATCACAGCCGGGAGGATATTGCATCTAGGGGGCCTGGCAGGCGCCCTTTCTGGAAGGACGCAGATTTCGACCAGGAGGACGCCATGTCGACCACGACCTATACCCCTGAAGAATCAGCTAAAATTGGTCTTCGCCCGTCCCGCAAGGCGATCAAGCGGGTGGCGCTCGGCCTCGCCGCGGGACTGGGCATCATCGCCGCCGCCGACTTCGGCTACGACTACCTCACCACCGGCCGCTACCTCGAATCGACCGACGACGCCTATGTGAAGGCGGACTCCACGATCATCGCGCCGAAAGTGTCGGGCTACATCGCCCGCGTGCTGGTCACCGACAACCAGCCGGTGAAGGCCGGCCAGTTGCTGGCCCAGATCGATGATCGTGACTACCGCACGGCGCTCGGCCAGGCCAAGGCCGATGTCGACGCCGCTGGAGCCTCGGTGCGCAACCTCGATGCCCAGCTCGACCTGCAACAGCCAATCATCGATCAGAGCACTGCCGATGTCGAAGCCGCCGAGGCCAATCTGAAATTCGCGCAGGAAGAACAGACCCGCTACGACGGGCTGATGAAGTCCGGCTCCGGCACCATTCAGCGTGCGCAGCAGACTGACGCGGCTCTGCGCGCCAACACCGCGCAGCTGCAGCACGCCAAGTCGGCGCTGTCGGCGGCGCAGCGCAAGGTCGACGTGCTGACCACGCAGCGTGCCCAGGCTGTTGCGCAGGCCGACCGGGCCCGCGCGGTCGAGCAGCAGGCCGAGCTCAATTTGTCCTACACAAAAATCACCGCGCCGGTCGACGGCACGGTCGGCGCCCGGACGCTCCGCGTCGGGCAATATGTGCAGGCCGGCACCCAGCTGATGGCGGTGGTGCCGCTCGATGCGGTCTATGTGGTCGCCAATTTCAAGGAGACGCAGCTGACCCATGTGCGCAACGGCCAGCCGGTCGAACTCACCGTCGACAGTTTCCGCGGCACCACGCTGAAGGGCCATGTCGACAGCCTGTCGCCGGCCAGCGGTCTCGAATTCGCGCTGCTGCCGCCCGACAACGCCACCGGCAATTTCACCAAGATCGTGCAGCGCGTGCCGGTCAAGATCGTGCTCGACGACCGCAGCCTCACCGGCCTGCTGCGTCCGGGCATGTCGGCGATCCCGACCGTCAATACCAAGGCGACCGTGCTGGCCGATCGTGAAGAGAAGCGGCGGCTGGCATCAGTGACGCGGCCGAGTGGCGGGTAGCGCTTAAACACTCTTCGATTCAATTGACGCGATCGATCACCGCATCGGTGGTCGATCGCGTTTTTGCTATGCCCCCTACGTCGTGTTCTTCGTGCCGCGATCACCGGCGACAGGGCTCCCTCCCCCCCTGCGGGGGAGGGTTGGGGAGAGGGGTGCCGCTTGCTCTGACGTCAGACGGATCGCGACTGCCGCTAGTAACGCGTCAGCAGGATTGAAGCGGCTCGCGTAGTCTCCGGCACCAATGCCCGGGGCACCCCTCTCCCCACCCTCTCCCGCTTGTGGCAGGGCTGTCCGGGGAAATTCAACCATAGCAGAGTTCCATCTGGTTGAGGGGCGTTCTGCATTTGCGGCGGCTAGGGTTGATTGGCGGAGGCTTGTCGATGCTGGCGAAGGCTCGCCGGGTGAACAGGAACTGGCTGACGAGTTCGGCGAGCCTGAGCGGCAGCATTTTGATGCAGTTGGTCCGCGCGGCAATGCGCAACAGTAGGTAGGCAATCATCGCAGCAAGCACTTGCAGGCGGATTGCATTGTCGTTGGTGCCGAGGAACTTGCGGATGTCGAGGTGCTGCTTGATCCAGCGGAACAGCAGTTCGATCTGCCACCGGCTCTTGTAGAGGGCGGCGATCTCGACGGCCGTTCGGGTCGTATCGTTGGTGAGAAGCGTGATCACGCCGCCGTTCTCCCGCCTGACCTTGATGCGCCGCAGCGGTATAGGCAAACGCGAGTCGCCCTTACTGGTGAGCTTCACCTCGTCGTCGACGATGATCCTGAAGCCGTCCCCCTTGCTGTTGCGGATGGTGCGATGCCTGACCGCGCGTAGCCGGATGCTCGTCTTCGGCCGGGTCACGAAGAAAGCCTTGCTATCATTGATCTTCTGCCACCAGTCGAAACGGCAATATCCCTTGTCGAACACGTAGGTTGTGCCGGCCTGGATCGGAGTCTGGCGACCGATCTCGATATCGTTGACGTTGGCAGCCGTCACCTCGACGCACTTCGGGATATCGCCCTTGGGATCGTAGACCACGTGCAGCTTCATGCCGCGGATGCGGCCGTTCCACACCGCCCAGGTGCAAACTTTGCCAAGCGGGATCGGACTGGCGTCGATCAGGCGCACCATCTCCTTGCCTTCGCCCCGCAACTGCCGGCTTGCCATCGCCGACAATCGTGCAAAGGTTTGCGCAAAAATGCTGGACGGGCGGCGGGTATTGGCATCCGACAGCGTCGAGCGGGACAACCTGCCGGTGCCCAGATGATAGTGATGCTGAGGATTGGCGTTGAAGCCGGTCACCACGGCGCGCAGGCTGTTGTTCCCGCTCAACTGCGCATAGATCAGCGCTACCAGGTGATCCCAGCTCTTGAACGACTTGTCGTAGGCATCCCCGTCCAGACGATCCACAGCCGTCTGAAACTGCCGCCGATTGATCGGTTCAAGCAGCCTACTAAAAATGCTATCGCGAAATCGCATGCTCGGCCTTCTGTGTCTCGACAACCAGAAAAGACCGATTTGCCTCGGTTTTGCCGAGCATGCACCGCGACACAGTGAATCATTCCCCGGACAGCCCTGCGCTTGCGGGGGAGGGAGCCTGAGAGGCGTGCTCACCTCACAAACCAATCGCCTGCGCGAGCTGAGCCCGTGTTGCAGTGGCCGCTGCCGCAGTCACGAGCGCAAACCACAGCGCGATTATCAATTACAAGAGGACAATCCTTCCAGTCTTTCCCGGATTATCGAAACCGGCCGCCTAATGCATCTTGCGCGGGCAAGCAGGAAACACTCCGATGACCGCGCTCCAGCCCACCGTCAATGCAGCCGACGCTGCTACCCTCACCCCGCCCGCCACGCCGGCGACGCCTGCGATCCCCACGAAAACCTGGATCGCGGTGATCGGCGCCACGCTCGGGGCGTTCATGGCGGTGCTCAACATCCAGATCGTCAACGCCTCGCTCGCCGACGTGCAGGGCGCGATCGGCGCCGGGATTGACGATGGCGGCTGGATCTCGACCTCTTACCTGATCGCCGAGATCGTGGTGATCCCGCTCTCCGGCTGGCTCGCGCAGGTGTTCTCGGTGCGCATCTATCTGCTCACCAACGCAGCCCTGTTCCTGGTGTTCTCGGCGGCGTGCGCGCTGGCGCAGGATCTGCCGCAGATGATCGCGCTGCGCGCCATCCAGGGTTTTACAGGCGGCGTGCTGATCCCGATGGCGTTCACGCTGATCATCACGTTGCTGCCCAAGGCGAAGCAGCCGATCGGGCTTGCGCTGTTCGCTCTGTCGGCGACGTTCGCGCCCGCGATCGGCCCGACCATCGGCGGCTATCTCACCGAGAACTGGGGCTGGCAGTACATCTTCTATGTCAACCTGGTGCCCGGCGCCGTGATGATCGCGATGCTGTACGTCTCGCTCGATCCGAGCCCGATGAAGCTGTCGCTGATCCGCCAGGGCGACTGGCTCGGCATCATCACCATGGCGATCGGGCTTGCCGCGCTGCAGACCGTGCTGGAAGAAGGCAACAAGGACGACTGGTTCGGCTCGCCCTTCATCGTCCGCCTGTCGGTGATCGCCGCCGTCTCGCTGACAGCCTTCCTGATCGTCGAATTCACCGTCGAGAAGCCGCTGCTCAACCTGCGCCTGCTCGCCCGCCGCAATTTCGGCTTCGGCATGCTGGCCAACTTCCTGCTCGGCATCGCGCTGTACGGCTCGGTGTTCATCCTGCCGCAGTATCTGGCGCGCATCCAGGGCTACAACGCCGAGCAGATCGGCATGGTGCTGGCCTGGACCGGCCTGCCGCAGCTGCTGCTGATCCCGCTGGTGCCGCGGCTGATGCAGCGCTTCGATCCCCGCATCATCATCGGCATCGGTTTTGCGGTGTTCGCCGGCTCCAACTTCATGAACATCTTCATGACCAAAGATTACGCCACCGATCAGCTGTTCTGGCCCAACGTGGTCCGCGCCATCGGCCAGGCCCTGGTGATGGCTCCGCTGTCGGCAGTCGCGACCGCGGGCATCGAGATGGAGAACGCCGGTTCCGCCTCCGCCTTGTTCAACATGATGCGGAACCTCGGCGGCGCCGTCGGCATTGCGGTGCTGCAGACGCTCTTGACCAAGCGCGAGCAGTATCACTCCAATGTGCTGATGCAGTCCGTCTCGCTGCTGGAGCAGGCCACCCGCACCCGGATCGAGCAGATGACGCAGTATTTCATGAATCACGGCGTCGCCGATCAGGCCACCGCCGCCCACCGTGCCATCGCCGCGATCGGCAACGTCGTGCAGAAGCAGGCCTACATCCTCGCCTTCAGCGACACGTTCTATCTGCTCGGCGTGGCGCTGATCATAGCGCTGGCAGCGACGTTGGTCCTGAAGAAGCCCGGCCAGCTCGGCGGCGGCGGCGCACACTAAATTTCATCCCCAACCCCGACCAAGGAGAACGACCATGAAGCCCCGCATGAATTTCTACCAGGCCGCACCCGAGACGATCAAAGCGCTGGTCGCGGTGGAAACCCAGATCACTGCCAGCGGTCTCGAGCAATCGCTGATCGAACTGGTCAAGACCCGGGCCTCGCAGATCAACGGCTGTGCCTACTGCATCAACATGCACACCGAGGACGCCCGCAAGCATGGCGAGACCGAGCAGCGGCTCTATCTGCTCAACGCCTGGCGCGAGTCCCCGCTCTACTCCGAGCGCGAGCGCGCGGCGCTGGCCTGGACCGAAGGGCTGACGCTGGTATCGGAAACGCACGCGCCCGACGCCGATTATGAGGCGGTGCGCGCGCAGTTCTCGGACAGCGAGCTCGTCAACCTGACCACGCTGATCGGCGCTATCAACGCCTGGAACCGGATCGCCATCGGCTTCCGCGCGGTGCATCCGGTGAAGGTGAAGGTCGCGGCGTAAGGGGCGGCCGCAACCCTTCTCCGTCATCCTGAGGTGCGAGCTCTTGCGAGCCTCGAAGGATGCACGGCCCCGCTGGTGGCCGTCGACCCTTCGAGGGCCGCTAAAGAAGCGGCCACCTCAGGGTGACGGGTTTGGCCTTTGCGCTAGCAGCAAGCCATCTATCGAAGCGCGATGGCTTGCCGGGTCAAGCCCGGCAATGACGCCTTAAACCGCAGTCGCCTTGGCGAACTCGACATAGATCTCGCGCAGGCGGTCGGTGATCGGGCCGACCTTGCCAGTGCCGACCTTCTTGCCGTCGATCGCGACCACGCCCTGCACGAACACCGAGGCGCTGGTGATGAAGGCTTCCTTCGCGGCGAGCGCTTCCTCGACCGTGAAGGCGCGTTCCTCGATGCGAAGCTGGCGCTCCTCGGCGAGCTTGACCACCGCCTTGCGGGTGCAGCCGGGCAGGATCTCGTTGCCGTTCTGCCGGGTCACGATGACGTCGTCCTGGGTGACGATGAAGGACGAGGACGAGCCGCCCTCGGTGACCTTGCCGTCCTCGATCATCCAGGCCTCGCCGGCGCCGGCCGCGGCCGCCGCCTGCTTGGCCAGCACCTGCGCCAGCAGCGCCACGCTCTTGATGTCGCGCCGCTCCCAGCGGATGTCGGGCACCGTGATGACGTTGATGCCGGTCTTGGCCGAGGGCGCGTTGATGATGTCCTTTTCCGAGGTGAACATCACCAGCGTCGGCTTGACGTCGGCCTTCGGGAACGGGAAGTCGCGCCCCTTGTCTGCGCCGCGGGTGACCTCGAGATAGACCATGCCGTTGACGAGGTTATTGCGCGCAACGAGCTCCTTCTGGATCGCCTCGATCCGCTCCAGCGTCTCCGGCAGCGCGAGCTGGATCTCGCCGACCGAACGCTTGAGCCGCGCCAGATGCGAGGCGTTGTCGATCAGCTTGCCCTCGAGCACCGCGGCCACCTCGTAGATGCCGTCGGCAAACAGGAATCCGCGGTCGAACACCGAGACCTTGGCCTCGGAATGCGGCACGAACGAACCGTTGACGTAAGCGATCTTTTCCACGCGAGTTCTCCTGCGGACGAAGGACTAGTTTCAGGCCTTCGTATACGCAAATTGTTAACGGGGATAAACCCCGGCCGCCGTCATTCCGGGATGGTCCGAAGGACCAGACCCGGAATCTCGAGATTCCCCGGTGCGCAATTGCGCACCTGAGGTTCGATGCTTCGCATCGCGCCGGAATGACGGCTGAGAGATCAGTGCTGCAAGATCTTCGACAAGAACTTCTGCGCGCGGTCGCTGCGGGGCTTGCCGAAGAAGTCGACCTTCTTGGCGTCCTCGACGATCTCGCCGCGGTCCATGAAGATCACGCGGTCGGCGACCTTGTTGGCAAAGCCCATTTCGTGGGTCACGACCATCATGGTCATGCCCTCGCTGGCGAGGTCGACCATCACGTCGAGCACTTCGCTGATCATCTCGGGGTCGAGCGCCGAGGTCGGCTCGTCGAACAGCATGGCGATCGGGTTCATCGCGAGCGCGCGAGCGATCGCGACGCGCTGCTGCTGGCCGCCGGACAATTCTGCGGGGAATTTCTTGGCGTGGTCCTTCAGCCCGACGCGATCGAGCAGCTTCATGGCGGTGACCACGGCGTCGTCATGCTTGCGTCCCAGCACCTTCTCCTGGGCGAGGCAGAGATTGTCGATGATCCGCAAGTGCGGAAACAGCTCGAAGTGCTGGAACACCATGCCGACGCGCGAGCGCAGCTTCGGCAAATCGGTCTTGGGGTCGTTTACCTTGATGCCGTCGAGGATGATGTCGCCGCCCTGGATCGGCTCCAGCGCGTTGACGCATTTGATCAGGGTCGACTTGCCCGAACCGGACGGGCCGCAGACCACCACCACCTCGCCCTTGGCGACACTGGTGGTGCAGTCCTTCAGCGCCTGGAAGCTCGGCCCGTACCATTTGTTGACGTGATTGATCTCGATCATGATGGCTCAACTTGTTTGTTCAGCGAACAATGGCAATACGCGCCTGCAGGCGCCGGACGAAGAACGACGCGACACAGGAAACGACGAAGTAGACCAGCGCGGCGAACAGGTACATTTCGACCAGACGGCCGTCGCGCTGCGCGACCTTGCTGGCGGCGCCGAGGAAATCCGGGATCGACAGCACGTAGACCAGCGAGGTGTCCTGGAACAGCACGATGGTCTGCGTCAGCAGCACAGGCAGCATGTTGCGGAATGCCTGCGGCAGCACGACGTAGCGCATGGTCTGGCTGTAGGTCAGGCCGAGCGCGTTGGCGGCGGCCGGCTGGCCGCGCGAGATCGACTGGATGCCGGCGCGCATGATCTCGGAGAAATAGGCCGCCTCGAAGATGATGAAGGTGATCAGCGAGGAGGCGAATGCGCCGACCGTGATCGGCCGCGACGCACCGGTCACCCACTGCCCGATATAGGGGACCAGGAAGTAGAACCAGAAGATCACCAGCACCAGCGGCAGCGAGCGGATGAAGTCGACATAGAAGCCGGCGATGCGCCCGAGCACCTTGTAGCTCGACAACCGCATCAGGGCGATCAGCGTGCCGAACACGAGGCCGCCGAACGCGGCGAGCGCCGTCAGGGTCAGCGTGAAGCGCATGCCCTCGAAGAACAGATAGGGCAGCGAGCGGCGGATGACGTCGAAATCGAAACTGCCGAGCATGGTCATTTGCCCGTGATGTAGCCGGGGATCGCGACGTAGCGCTCGAGGAAGCGCATCGCGGTCACCACGACGAAATTGAGGAGAAGATAAAGCACGGTGGCCGCCGTGAAGGCCTCGAACACCTGGAAGGAGAATTCCTGCATCGAACGGGCCTGGCCGGTCAGCTCGATCAGGCCGATGGTGATGGCGACCGCGCTGTTCTTGATGGTGTTGAGGAATTCGGATGTCAACGGCGGCAGGATGATGCGGAACGCCATCGGCAGCAGCACATAACGATAGGTCTGCAGCGTGGTTAAGCCGAGCGCCGTTGCGGCCTGCTTCTGGCCGCGCGGCAGCGAGCCGATGCCGGCCTGCAATTGCACGGCAACGCGCGCCGACATGAAGAAGCCGACACCGATCGCGGCGGTCCAGAACGGCGCATTCGGCAGCTGCTTCATCCAGAGCCCGGCAGCCCTCGGCAAAAGTTCGGGCAGCACGAAGAACCACAGGAACAGCTGCACCAAGAGCGGCATGTTGCGGAAGAACTCGACCCAGCAGAAGCCGATCCACGACGCCGTCTTCGACGGCAGCGTGCGCAGCACGCCGACCACGGAGCCGAACACCAGCGCGATGATCCAGGCGAGCACCGACACCTTGATGGTGACCACCAGTCCCGCCAGCAACATGTCGAGATAGGTGCCGGTCCCCATCGGGTTCGGCTCGAGAAAGATGTGCCAGTTCCAATTGTAGTTCACAGGTCCCCCGCGCTCCCGCGCCAATCACGCATTACGCCGACATCACACGCGGCGTCTACGTCGCGCTTGGCGACTATGCAAATGCCCGACCATTCTCCTCCAAAAATGGCCGGACATACTTAACTCTCAGGACCCGCCGCCGAGAGGCGACGGGTCAAACGCAGCAGTACGATCAGTTGACCAGATACGCATCCGGATCGGGCGAGTCCGACGGCTTGGTGAACTGCTTCTTCAGCTCCGGCCCGAGCGGCACGTTGAGGTTCAGGCCCTTCGGCGGGATCTTCTGGTTGAACCACTTGGCGTAGATCTTCTCACCCTCGGCGCTGGTGTAGAGCGCGGCGGTGGCGGCATCGACGACCTTCTTGAACGGTGCGTCATCCTTGCGCAGCATGATGCCGTAGGGCTCGGGCTTGGAGAACGCGTCCTTGGAGATGACGTAGTCGTCCGGCGACTTCGAGCCGGCGACCAGGCTCGCGAGCAGGATGTCGTCCATCACGAAGGCCACGGCACGATCGGTCTCGACCATCAGGAAGGCCTCGGCATGATCCTTGGCCGGGATGATGTTGACGCTCAGCCCGCGCGCGAGGTTGGCCTCGGTGAGCTGCTTGATATTGGTGGTGCCGGCGGTCGAGACCACCGTCTTGCCCTTGAGGTCGTCGATCGAATTAATCTTGCTCGCCTTCTTGGTGACGTAGCGGCTCGCGGTCAGGAAGTGCGAGTTGGTGAAGGCGACCTGCTTCTGGCGCTCGGCATTGTTGGTGGTCGAGCCGCACTCGAGGTCGACGGTGCCGTTGGCCATCAGCGGAATGCGCGTCGCCGAGGTCACCGGGTTGAGCTTGACCTCGAGCTTGTCGAGCTTCAGCTCCTTCTTCACGGCATAGACGATCTTGTAGCAGATGTCCATGGCGTAGCCGATTGGCTTCTGGTTGTCGTCGAGATAGGAGAACGGGATCGAGGAATCGCGGTAGCCGAGCGTGATCGCGCCGGTGTCCTTGATGTTCTTCAGCGTTCCGGTCAGATCCTCTGCCTGCGCCTGGCTCGCGCCGAGCGCGGCGGCGAGCGCGAAGCCGATGAGATAGTTGCGTGTCATACGTCTACTCCTTCGTGGAAACGATCGATTTACTGCGTTAGAATGTCGGCGAGGACGGGTGCGATATAGCGGCGAAACTGTTCGGGATTCTCGCTCATCGGAAAATGACCGAGCTTCTCCATGATCGTAACGCTGGCGCCCCCTATTGCCGCTGCCGTCCGCCTCGTGTCCTCAGGCGTGCAGGAGAAATCATACTCGCCCGTGAGCAGGTACAGCTTGCATACTTTAGTATCGATTGACGCGACCCGACCGCGCAGGTCGCCATCGACGCGGTAGAAATACAGGTCGCCCTTGAACACGCCGGGGCCGCCCTGCTTGTAGGCCCACAGCGTTTCCATCCGCGCAGGCTCTGGGCTCTGCGGGGCAATGAGCCCCGACACCAGCGCGGCGCAGACTTCGCCGCCGTGAACGTCCGGGCGGTTCAGCCAGTTCGTATCATACCACGGCGCCTGGAAATCGGCGGCCTCGAGCCCGATCAGCGCGCGGAATTCGGCGGCATGTTCGATCGCGAGGTTGAGCACGATGCGGCCGCCGATCGAGCAGCCCATCACGACAGGCTTCTCCAGCCGCAGCGCACGGCAGAAGGCGCGGATGGTCTCGGTGTAGCGCGCAGTGGTGAGTTGGTATTCATCGCCGGTCCAGTCCATCGGCGGATTCGACTTGCCATGCCAGGGCATATCGAAGGCAATGATGCGGAAATTTTCGGCAAATTGCGCGTCATCGAGCAGATGCCGCCACTGCCGCGCGTCGGCGCCCGCCGTGTGCAGGCAGACCAGCGGGATGCCCTTGCCGTTCTCCTCGAAATAGATCCGGTGCAGTTCGCCGCCGATCTCGACGTGAACGTAGCGGCCGATCATCGGCTCGATATGACCGTTCATGAGGCGGCCGCTCATGAGAGGACCGCCGCAAAATGCTGCCGCGGCAGCGCCAGCAGGTCCTTGAAATATTGCAGATGCGCCATGAAGGGATGCAAATCGCCTTCCAGCACCGCCTCGCCACGCTTGGTCAGCGCCAGCAGATCGTGCCAGCCGGGTTTCGGCTCGGCCTGCCAAAAGGCGGCCCAGGCCTGCGGCGTCGCGCGATAGGAGAAGCGCCACGAGCGCATCAGGACCGGCGACGGCGTGAGCTCGACGATGCGGCCGCTGCGGATCGCGGCATGAAACGGCCGCGCCATCTCCCCGATCAGGCAGTCGCAATCGAGCAGCCGGCCGCGCGAGACCAGCGAAGGTGCCTGGTCGAGCAATGCGGCAAGGCCGGCAAACGCCCTCGTCACAGCGTCGTCGGTGGCGTCAGGCGATAGCGTCATCTGTCGGGCGGCGTTCCTGCAGCGGGGCGGCGCCATGATGACGGCAAGCGCGCGATCCCGCAAGGCACCGATGCCCTTGGGTTCCCTGGATTATTCGCTTGACCAAACGCGGCTTGCGAGTCCATGGCGCGGACCTCCGCGCCCTCCCCGCACGCCTTGTTCACTGCTGTGTGAGCGGCGTAGAATGGCTGTGCCCCGCACGGCCCCACAAAATGATCCCGGATCAGCATCCGCTTTCGCCGCTCGCATTGAAGATCAGGATCGCGCTCCGCGAGACGGGCGCGCGCTTCGAGACTGCGCCCTTCACCCAGGCCGCAACCAGGCCGAAAGAGAGCAAGTCATGACGGCAGATCAAAACGCCCTGATTCTTCACCAATACGACATCTCGCCGTACTCGGAAAAAATCCGCGGCGCGCTCGGCCTCAAGGGCCTCACCTGGTGGGCCTGCAACCAGCCGTCGATCATGCCCAAGCCGGAGCTGGTCGCTCTCACCGGAGGATACCGCCGCATCCCGGTGCTTCAGATCGGCAGCGACGTCTATTGTGACAGCGAGCTCATTCTGGACGAGATCGAGCGCCGCTTTCCCGCTCCGTCGATCTTTGCATGCGGCCGAGCCACCGCGGAGACCTATCGTCTGTGGGCGGATGAGAAGCTGTTTCCGACCGTCGTGGGCCTGCTGTTTTCCGGGGATTGGGATGTCAACGAGGCCTTCATCGCCGACCGCTCGGCGCTGCGGGGCCGCCCGTTCGATCCCGAGGCGTTCCGCGCGGCAATACCCGGCTTGACCGAAGCGCTGCATCGGCACTTGAGGCTGCTGGAGCTGCAGCTGGAGAACGGCAATGCCTTTCTGGCGGGCGAGCAGCCGAGTGCAGCCGATCTTCAGGTCTTCCACAATGTCGCGTTCATCCGCTGGGGTAAGGGACGGACGACAGCGTTGCTGGACCAGCATCCGGGCCTGCGCGCCTGGGAGGCGGAAATGCGCGCGATTGGACATGGCATACGCCATGACATCGGCAAGGACGAGAAGCACCGGTCTCTGCGGCCGTTGGCGGCGCACGCGTGAGCTACCAGATCAACGACGCCAATTCGCCGCCGATTGCGGGCAGATTGGTTGCGCAGGACCCGCAGCGGGTGTCGATCCTGCTGGAAAATCCGTTTGCCGGCACCGTCGTGGTCCACCTGCCGACGACCGGCGGCCGGCTGCACCGCCTCGACTGAACCGCTTGCGTTCCTGACAAAGCGCGACGTTGATCTTGCGCGGGTTTGCTTGGTGCTCACCGCGCCAGCCCGGCGCTCGCGTGGCGTTGGATGAAGGGGCTCTGCGGAAAGTCGAGCTGCAGCCGCGTCGACGCTGTGCTCCCTCGCCCCGTTCTTACGGGGAGAGGGTTGGGGTGAGGGGCTGCCTCCGCGAGTCGTGCACGCCGTCGGACCTGTACCCCCTCACCCGGAACGCATCTGACGATGCGTCATAGCCGAAGCTTCGCTTCGGCGTCTCTTTTTACGAACGGCCGCCTAAGGCGGCCTATGCCTCTCCCCGCAAGCGGGGCGAGGTGAAGCCCCGGCTAACCCGCTTTCACCACACGCCCGTTCTTCGGCGCCTGGGCCATCGCGCGGGCCAGCACCTGGGCTTCCTTCTTCAGCATGTCAGCGAGCTCGCCCTCGCGGCGGCGGATGCGGTCGCTCGCGGCACCGATCGAGAGCGCGGCGACCACCTCGCCGGCATCGTCGCGGACGGGAACGCCGACGCCGCCCATGCCGGGGAATGCGGCGTCGATCAGCACGGTGTGGCCGGCCTTGCGCGCCACGGCGATCCGCTCGCGCAGGAATTTTGGCGTGATGCGCGGCGATTTCGCGAGCCGCGGCACGATCACCTCGATCACGGCCTCGATCTCGGCGTCCGGCAGCCAGACCAGCAGCGCGAGCGCGCCGGCACCGACGCCGAGCGGACGGCGGCTGCCGATCTGCAGATAATTCGGCTGCAGCGGATGGCTGCCAACCGAGCGCGCCAGATAAAGCGCCTCGACACCGGAGCGCACCGACAACAATGCCGTATCGGCTGAGCGCTCCGACAGCCGCAACAGGCTCGGCTGCGCCAGCTCAGCGATGTCGACCGAACGCCGCGCGCCGACCGCCATCACCCGCGCCTCCTGGCCGAGCTCATAGGTCTTGGCGCCGGCGACCCTGGAGACAAAACCTTCCTCGATCAGCGAATTGAGGATGCGCAGCGTGGTCGCCTTGTTCAGCGAGGTGGTGTCGGCGATGTCGGTGAGCCGCAGCGGCGAGCGCTGCGCCAGCACGCGCAGGATCGCGCAGACCTTCTGGATCGCGTTGAACTTGTCGGGTTGGCCCGGCTCCGGCGGTGGCCTCTTGCGGCTGGTCAGTGCGGTCGCAGTCGTGGAGGCGTTCATGCCTTGGCCTTCCTTGCCCTCAATCCGAATTCTGAACCGGACACGACCAATGGAACGCGTCCGGCGAAGCGTCATCCTAAAACGGATGACGCTCGCCGGACATCGTATACTTTCGTCAGATGAAACTTTGATTTCGACTATCTACGCTGCTGTGCAGCAATAAAGATTTTCGAATTTCGCATCACGAAATCAAGCCAACCGCAACCTTCGGATGGTGAAGAGCGCCCACAGGCTGAGCAAGCAGACGCCGGTGAGGTAATAGCCCGGTGCGAGCTCGCCGATCGGCGCGAAGCCGCCCAACCAGGTCATGATCGCCGGCCCCATGCCGCCGAACAAAGTGACGCCGATATTATAGCTGAGGCCGAGCCCAGTCGCGCGTGTCGCCGGCGGAAACAGTTCCGACATCAGCGCGGCAAGCGGCCCGTAATACAGCGACTTGAGGACACCGAGCCAGAGCACGCCGAGCAGGATGATCGCAGGCGTCGGCTTTCCCGTGAGCATCAGGAAGGCCGGGAAGATCGACACCAGGAGCAGCAGCGCAAACAGGATCATATGCGTCGTGCGCCCGATCTTGTCGGAGACAAAGCCTGCGATCGGCGCCAGCAGCGCCACCGCCGTCTGCGCGGCGAACGCGGCGATGAAGCCGACTGACGGCGCGAGGTTGAGCGTCTTCACCACATAGGTCGGCATGTAGACGATCAGATAATTGACCGCGGTCGACACCGCGAGCGCACCGATCGCGAGGATGGTCGGGAGCATCTGCCGCGCGAACAGCTCCGTAACCGGCGATTCCTGCTTCCCGGCTGCCGGCGGCGGCGTTGCGTCGTCGACATGGTTGCGGATGTAGATGCCGACCGGGCCGATCAGCACGCCGAACAGGAACGGCAGGCGCCAGCCCCAGGACTGCAGATCGTCCGGGCTCATCAGTGACGTCAAGAGCGCACCGAAACCTGCGCCGAGCAGGCCGCTGACGCCCTGGCTGGCGAATTGCCAGCTCGCCACAAAACCGCGCCGCTCCGGCATGTGCTCGACCAGGAATGCGGTCGAGGAGCCGAACTCGCCGCCGGCGGAAAAGCCCTGCACCAGCCGCGCCAGCATCACCGCAACAGGCGCCAGGATGCCGATCGTCTGATAGGTCGGCATCAGCGCCAGCACCAGCGTGCCAAACGTCATCAGCACGATCGACAGCATCAGGGAGGCCTTGCGGCCGTGACGGTCGGCATAAGCGCCGAGCACGATGCCGCCGATCGGGCGGATCAGGAACGACAGGCCGAAGCTGCCGAAGGTCAGCAGCAGCGAGGTGGTCGGGTCATTGGCCGGGAAGAACGCCTTGGAGAGGTAGACCGCGAAATAGGCGTAGACCGAGATGTCGTACCATTCGAGCGCATTGCCGACCGAGGTCGCGACGATCAGGCGGGTGATGTTTTTCTTGTCGACCGCAGTTGCGTGCCGAGCGTCGGCCGGCGTCGATAACGTCATTACATTTCCTTTGCCCGGTGCGGGCATTGCTCTCTCAACACGTCATAGCCGGGGTTGCGGCCTCTCTTCACCTCTCCCCGCAAGCGCAGGGCTGTCCGGGGAATGATTCACTGTGTCGCGGTGCATGCTCGGCAAAACCGAGGCAAATCGGTCTTTTCTGGTTGTCGAGACACAGAAGGCCGAGCATGCGATTTCGCGATAGCATTTTTAGTAGGCTGCTTGAACCGATCAATCGGCGGCAGTTTCAGACGGCTGTGGATCGTCTGGACGGGGATGCCTACGACAAGTCGTTCAAGAGCTGGGATCACCTGGTAGCGCTGATCTATGCGCAGTTGAGCGGGAACAACAGCCTGCGCGCCGTGGTGACCGGCTTCAACGCCAATCCTCAGCATCACTATCATCTGGGCACCGGCAGGTTGTCCCGCTCGACGCTGTCGGATGCCAATACCCGCCGCCCGTCCAGCATTTTTGCGCAAACCTTTGCACGATTGTCGGCGATGGCAAGCCGGCAGTTGCGGGGCGAAGGCAAGGAGATGGTGCGCCTGATCGACGCCAGTCCGATCCCGCTTGGCAAAGTTTGCACCTGGGCGGTGTGGAACGGCCGCATCCGCGGCATGAAGCTGCACGTGGTCTACGATCCCAAGGGCGATATCCCGAAGTGCGTCGAGGTGACGGCTGCCAACGTCAACGATATCGAGATCGGTCGCCAGACTCCGATCCAGGCCGGCACAACCTACGTGTTCGACAAGGGATATTGCCGTTTCGACTGGTGGCAGAAGATCAATGATAGCAAGGCTTTCTTCGTGACCCGGCCGAAGACGAGCATCCGGCTACGCGCGGTCAGGCATCGCACCATCCGCAACAGCAAGGGGGACGGCTTCAGGATCATCGTCGACGACGAGGTGAAGCTCACCAGTAAGGGCGACTCGCGTTTGCCTATACCGCTGCGGCGCATCAAGGTCAGGCGGGAGAACGGCGGCGTGATCACGCTTCTCACCAACGATACGACCCGAACGGCCGTCGAGATCGCCGCCCTCTACAAGAGCCGGTGGCAGATCGAACTGCTGTTCCGCTGGATCAAGCAGCACCTCGACATCCGCAAGTTCCTCGGCACCAACGACAATGCAATCCGCCTGCAAGTGCTTGCTGCGATGATTGCCTACCTACTGTTGCGCATTGCCGCGCGGACCAACTGCATCAAAATGCTGCCGCTCAGGCTCGCCGAACTCGTCAGCCAGTTCCTGTTCACCCGGCGAGCCTTCGCCAGCATCGACAAGCCTCCGCCAATCAACCCTAGCCGCCGCAAATGCAGAACGCCCCTCAACCAGATGGAACTCTGCTATGGTTGAATTTCCCCGGACAGCCCTGCCGCAAGCGGGGAGAGGTCGGATTGCATCGCCAGATGCAATCCGGGTGAGGGGGTACAGGTCTCAACAATCGGCGTGCTCGCGGAGGGAAGCCCCTCACCCCACCCTCTCCCCGCAAGAGCGGGGCGAGGGAGCCTAACCAGTCTTTGCTGTGCGCAACTGCATGCGTCACTTACGCGCCGTCTCGCCGAGATCCCAGAACAGGCCGGCCATGATGGTCAGCGCCTCCTCGGTCACCGGCAGCAGGATGTGCTCGTCAGGGGCGTGCTGCGAGCAGCCCGGATAGGAATGCGGCACCCAGATCGTCGGCAGGCCGAGACCTTCGGAGAACACGTCGTTCGGCAGCGAGCCGCCGAAGTTCGGCAGCACCGCCGGCGCCTTGCCGGTGGTGGTGCGGATCGAGTTCGCCGCCCAGTCGATCCACGGACTGTCCATGTCGGTACGCGAGGCGCCAAAGCGCTGCGCGCCCGAGACTTCGACCATCGGGAAACCGTTGTTGTGCAGATAGTCGCGCACCCCATCGATCACTTCGAGATATCTTGTGCCGACCACGAAGCGGAGCTGCAGCACCGCGTTCGCCTTGCCGGGAATGGCATTGGCCGGCTTGTCGATATTGCCCGACGACATCGCCAGCACTTCCAGCGTGTTCCAGGCATAGAGCCGCTCGGCCGCGGTCAGGCCCTCCTCGCCCCAATCCTCCGCCAGCTGAGGTTCGTCCGCCGTCGGCTCGACCTTGACGTCGGCGAGCGCGGCGCGGACGCGGTTGGAGATCGGCGGCGGCTTGAGGATCTCGAGCTTCATGCGGCCCTTGCCGTCGACAAGGCTCGCGATCGCGTTCACCAGGATCGTGGCGGGATTGGCCAGCACGCCGCCCCAATTGCCGGAATGATTGCCGCCCTCGCGCAGATTGACATCGAGATGGATGCGGTTGCCGCCGCGGCAGCCGAGGAAGATGGTCGGCCGCTCCGCCGACAGCCGCGGCCCGTCGGAGGCAATGAACAGATCGGCCTTCAGCTCCTCGCGATGCGCCTCGCAGACCTCGCGCAGATCGGACGAGCCGATCTCCTCGCCGGTCTCGATGATGAATTTGGCGTTGAAGCCGAGCTTGCCGCCGCGCGCCTGCTTCACCGCCCACAGCGCGGCCATGTTGATCGAATGCTGGCCCTTGTTGTCGGCGGTGCCGCGGCCGTAGACCCGGTCACCCTTGACCGTGATCTGCCAGGGATTGAGCCCGTCGCGCCATTCGCCGACCATGCCGTCGACGACGTCGCCGTGACCATAGGTCAGCACGGTCGGCCGCGCCGCATCTTCCTGGTAGTCGGCGATCAGATAGGGTCCGCGGCCGGTCGGCGATTCGATCAGGCGGGTCGTGAAATCGAGCTCGGCGAAGGCCGGCTGCAGATTCTCGACGAGATAGGCGCGCAACGCGTCGGCCTTGTCGGCATGCAGGCTCTCGGTCTGGTAGCCGACCCTGCGGTCCAGCTCCTGCAAGAACTGTCCCGATTGAAAATGCTCTCGCACCGTTGCGATTGCGTCGGCCCGTGTCGCCATGATTGTTCCTTCGTCCGGTCCCGTCTTGGCATGATCCCGCCGGACAGCTGTGTTGCACATCCGGATCATGCTCTGGAGAGGCGCAACCTATCGGGATCGGATCGCGACCGGAAGGGCGTGAAATGCGAATGGGCCTTGCCAAAACGTGGGAAGTCGCAACAAGTTGATTCAGGGACACCCGGCATCCGACCGGGCAGCAATCGAAGCGACGCGCTCAAGGTTTCGACAATGACAAAGCAAATCCGGCTCAACGCCTTTGCCATGAATTGCGTGGCGCATCAGTCGCCGGGGTTGTGGACCCATCCGCGCGACCGCACCAAGGACTACAACAAGCTGTCCTACTGGATCGATCTGGCGAAGACGCTGGAACGCGGCCGGTTCGACGGCCTGTTCCTCGCCGACGTGCTCGGCGTCTATGACGTGTATGCGGGCAATCCGGATGCGGCGCTGCGCAACGCGGCGCAGACCCCGGCCAACGAGCCGCTGATGCTGATCCCGGCGATGGCCGCGGTGAACCGAAAATCTCGGCTTCGGCGTCACCAGCAACCTCTCCTTCGAGCCGCCCTACCCGTTCGCGCGGCGGATGTCGACGCTCGACCATCTGACCAATGGCCGGGTCGGCTGGAACGTGGTGACCGGCTATCTCGATTCCGCCGCGCGCGGCGCCGGCAAGGACAAGCAGACCGCGCATGACGACCGCTACGAGCTCGCCGACGAATATATGGAGCTGGTCTACAAGCTCTGGGAAGGTAGCTGGGAGGATGACGCCGCGATCCGCGACGTCGCACGCGGCATCTTCACCGATCCGAGCAAGGTGCATCGCGTCGAGCACGAGGGCAGCAACTACCGGCTCAACGCGATCCACCTGTCGGAGCCGTCGCCGCAGCGCACGCCGGTGCTCTATCAGGCCGGCACCTCGCCGCGCGGCCGGCAGTTCGCTGCCGAGCACGCCGAATGCGTGTTTATGTCGGGGCCTTCAGCGAAAGTGATTGGCCCGCGGGTCTCCGCGATCCGCGAGCTCGCCGCCGAAAAAGGCCGCAACCCGGCCGAGATCCTGATGTTCTCGATGATGTGCGTCGTGGTGGCGCCGACCGAGGCCGAAGCCAAGGCGAAGTATGCCGAGTACCGCAGCCATATCAGCCATGAGGGCGCGCTGGCGCTGATGTCGGGCTGGACCGGCGTCGACTTCTCGACCTATTCGCTCGACCAGGAGGTGCGCCATGTGCAGAACGACGCCGGCCGCTCCGCGATGGACAATGTCACCCGCGCCGATCCCGATCGGGTCTGGACCGTGCGCGAGGTCGCCGAGCATGTCGGCATCGGCGGCGCCGGTCCGGTGGTGGTCGGCTCGCCCGAGCAGGTCGCCGACAAGATCGAGCAATGGTTCGAGGACACCGACGTCGACGGCCTCAACGTCGCGTTCGCGATCTCGCCCGGCGATTTCGAGGATATCGCCGACATGCTGGTGCCGGAGCTGACCAAACGCGGCCGCTACAAGCGGGAGTATGCGAAGGGCACGCTGCGCGAGAAGCTGTTCGGTGCGGGGCGTGCAAGGCTCGACGCGACGCATCCGGCGACCCGATATCGGGTGAAGCGGAGCGCTGCCGCGGAGTAGCTGCGTAGGGTGGGTTAGCGAAGCGTAACCCACCATCTTCGTCCGACAAACGCTTGTGGTGCAGGTGAGACCGGCCGTGGGTTACGCTTCGCTAACCGACCCTACGATTCTGCTCGTCCCGTCATCCTGAGGTGCGAGCGCAGCGAGCCTCGAAGGATCGACGGCCACCAGCCGGGCCGTGCATCCTTCGAGGCTCGCTGCGCGAGCGCCTCAGGATGACGGTGAGAGAGCAAGCGCGCGGTAACTCGTTCAGTTCACCGAATTGCTCACCATCACCTCGATCAGCTTCGCGCCCGGCCTGCTGAACGCGGACTTCATCACGCCCTTCAGGTCCTGCGGGTCGGTGACCTTGATCGCCTCGAGCCCGAGCGAGCGCGCGACGCCGGTGAAGTCGACCGGCGGATCGATGAAGTCCATGCCGACGTAATTGTCGTCGCCATGGAAGGCGAGCAGGCGCTGCTTGATGATGCGGTAGCCGCCATTGTTGACGATGACGAAGGTCAGCGGCAGCTTGTGGTTGGCCGCGGTCCACAGCGACTGGATCGAATACATCGACGAGCCGTCGCCGGAATAGCACACCACTGGACGCTGCGGATTGGCGAGGCTGACGCCGACCGCGGCCGGCAGGCCCCAGCCGATGCCGCCGGAGGCGAGCGCGTGATAGCTGTAGCGGTCGCGATGCGGCCGCAAGCCGATGATCTGGCGCGACGAGGTCAGGCCCTCGTCGACCAGGATCGCATTGTCGGGCATCGCCTCCACGACCTGCAGCGCAAGCCAATCCGGATCGATCGGTGATTTCTGGCTCGCCTTCGAGATCTGCTCGACCAGCACCTTGCGCTTCGCCGCCCAGTTCTTAGGTGCGAGCGCCGCGAGCCCATGCTTAGAGCGCGTCTCCAGCGCGCCGCCGCCCATCTCCTTCAGCGCCGGCACCAGCGCGTGCAGCGTTTCCTTGACGTCGGCCTTGACCGCGATCTCGGCGCCATAGTTCCTGGCGAGATCGCTGTCGACCAGCCCGACCTGCACGATCGAGAGCCCGTCCGGCAGCGGATCGACCTCGCTGTAAACCGACATCCGCAACGGATCGCCGCCGAGCGCGATCAACAGATCATGCGGCGCCAGCACGTCGCGGGCGACCTTCTGCAGCCGCGCGATCGCGCCCATGAAGCTCGGACTTTCGGAGAGGAAATGCGATCCATAGGGCGTCGGCGATTGCCAGGCCGGACAGCCCAGCGTCTCGGCCAGATCGGCGGCCTCGCGCAGCGCGTCGCTCTTCACGATCTCGTCGCCGACGACGATCACCGGACGCTCCGCTTTCAGGATTCGCGCGGCGAGCGCTTTGAGCGAATCCTCCGACGGCCTGACGCGGGTATCGATGCGGGTGGAGCGGCCGAGCTCGATGCCGGCCTCGGCATTGAGGATGTCGCCGGGCAGCGAGATGAACACCGGCCCGGTCGGCGGCGTGGTCGCGATCTTGGCGGCGCGGCGCACGATGCGCGGCAGGTCTTCGAGCCGCGTCACCTCGACCGCCCATTTCACCAGCGGCGTCGCCATCTGTACCAGCGGGCCAAACAGCACCGGCTCGGTCAGGCCATGGCCCTGCTCCTGCTGGCCGGCGGTGAGGATCAGCGGCGTGCCGGTGAAGCTTGCATTGTAGAGCGAGCCCATCGCATTGCCGAGGCCCGGCGCGACATGGACGTTGCAGGCCACCAGCTTGCCGGAAGCGCGGCTGAAGCCGTCGGCCATCGCGACCACCAGGCTCTCCTGCATCGCCATCACATAGGTGAGGTCGGGATGGTCCTTCAGCGCGTGCATGATCGGCAGTTCGGTGGTGCCGGGATTGCCGAACAGATGGGTGACGCCTTCATCCTTCAGCAGCGCCAGAAATGCCGAGCGGCCGGTGATGCGATTCTTCATGTTCCCTCCAGGCCTGCCGGCGCGTTGGCCGACGGGACCAGAGCAGATGACCAAACTTGCGCTGTGGGAGCAATCGAGCGGCCGGTCATGGCTGCATTCCGCAGGCGCGCGCCTGAGGCAAAACGCTCTCTAGAACATCCCCTCGCGATCGCTGCGCTTCTTCTTTTTCGAGCGCTGCCAGACCACGCCGGGATAGCCCTTCAGCGGCACCAGCGGCTCGCCGGCATAGGCCCATTCCTGCAGCTCCTCGATCGCGATGTGATAGAGCGGCTGCCGGCCGGTGCGGCCCGAGAACAGCGCGCGCGGGATGTTGACCATGTGCGGCGAACGCCGCGCGTTCGTAGGAAATCGGCGTGCCGCAATTGGCGCAGAAGCTGCGCGCCGTCTTGCTGGCGGCATCCTCGTAGCGCGAGAGCCCGCTCTCGCCCTGGGTGATGCGGAAGCGCTTCTTCCAGCTGCCGACATAGGTCGCGTAGGCCGCGCCATGGGCGCGGCGGCTGGCGGCGGTGTGATCGTGCCAGGCCCAGCGCGCCGGCACGTCGATCTCGAACCGCACCTTGCCGCACAGACATTGCCCTGCCGCGGGCTTTGCGAGTGCGACGGGTTTTGGCTTTTTGCTCGATGCGAACTCGTCGTCTTCCGGAAACATCGGGGTCTCCCATCAAGCCATTGTAGCCCGGATGCGGCGAAGCGACATCCGGGAACGGCCTCATGCTCGGGCCCCGGATGTCGCTGCGCTTCATCCGGCTACGCGAACAACCGCGCGTCTATGCCTGCGCCATCTCATCGTGGACGGGATAATCCGTGTAGCCCTTCTCCTCGCCGGCGTAGAAGGTCGGGCGATGATACGGGGTCAGCGGATAGCCGCGCTGCAGGCGGCGCGGCAGGTCGGGGTTGGAGATGAAGTAGCGGCCGAAGGCGATCGCGTCGGCATGACCTTCAGCGAGCGCGCGCTCCGCGCTGTCACCGACAAAGTTGCCGGCTGATATCAGCACACCGCTCCACATCGGGCGGTACAGCACCATCGCCGACGGCACGTTCTGCCAGTTGACGTCGGCGCGGCCGGTGCCCGAGGCGCGCGGCTCGATGAAATGCAGATAGGCGAGCCCGAGCTTGTCGAGCGCCTTGATGGCGTGGCTGTAGAGCGGCATCGGGTCGGCCTCGCCGCTGCCATTGGCGATGCCGTAGGGCGACAGCCGCACGCCGACGCGGTTGGCGCCCCACACCTCGGTCACCGCCTGCGTCACCTCCATCAGGAAGCGGACGCGGTTCTCGATCGATCCGCCATATTGGTCGGTGCGCAGATTGCTGCGCGATTGCAGGAACTGCTCGATCAGATAGCCATTGGCGCCGTGGATCTCGACGCCGTCGAAGCCGGCGGCGAGCGCGTTCTTCGCGCCCTCGCGGTAGGCCTCGACCATCAGGGCGACCTCGCCGGTCTCGAGCGCGCGCGGCGTCTCGTAGTCGACCACCTTGCCGTCAGCCGTCATCGCCCTGAACTCGGGCGGGATCGCCACCGCCGACGGCGCCACCGGCAGCGCACCGTCGGGCTGGAACGAGGAATGCGAGACGCGGCCGACGTGCCAGAGCTGCAGGAAGATCAAGCCGCCCTTGGCGTGCACCGCATCCACCACCTCGCGCCAGCCCGCGATCTGGGCCTCGCTGTAGATGCCGGGGACGCCGGGATTGCCGAAGCCGGTGGCGACCACGGGTGAGGCTTCCGCGATGAGCAGGCCGCCCGGCGTGGCGCGCTGCGCATAATATTCCGCGTTCAGCGGCCGCGGCGCGAGACTCGGCCGCGCCGCCCGCATCCGCGTCAAAGGCGCCATCACGACACGGTGCTTCAGCTCATAGGGCCCAACCTTGAGCGGCGAAAACAGCGACGAAGAACTCATGCCTACCCCGATTATTCTTTGTAATAGACCGTTATCTCACGGGTTCATCTTGTTCGCAAAAGCAGGTAGTGGCAATCTATCGAACAGACTAGCAGGCTTGCCATGTCGAAACAGAGCGCCACATTGCTCCCCTCGTTAAGCGTCCGCATCGATCTCGATGCCGAAGACCGGATCGGGCCGGGCAAGATTCTGCTCCTCGAACGGATCAAGGAGTGCGGCTCGATCTCGGCTGCCGGCCGCGCCATGGACATGAGCTACAAGCGCGCCTGGGACCTGGTCGACGAGATCAACCGCATCTGCCGGCAGGCGGCGGTGGAGCGGCAGACCGGCGGTAAGAATGGCGGCGGCGCGGTGCTGACCCCGTTCGGCCTCTCCCTGGTGGCGCGCTACCGCAAGATCGAGCGCGATGCGGCGACCGCCGTGCGCAAGGATCTCGAGGCCCTGCGCAGCGACATCGGCAAGCCGAAGAAGGCCGCGGGTCGGTAGATGCAAGAACCGGCGGCCGGCGCAGGGGCGCGCTGCGAAAATATCGAAAACAACCCCATGCAAAGTAGCCGGCGGCGGCCGGCGTTCGACAAGGCAACTTGACACGTCGGGCAAATCAGGGATATTCTTCTACTATTCCGAAATCATGCAGGCGTTGGGGTGAGGGGCTTCTCTCCGCGCATGAGCTATTGGCGAGACCTGTCCCCCCTCACCCGGATTGCATCTGGCGATGCAATCCGACCTCTCCCCGCAGGCGGCAGGGCTGTCCGGGGAAATTCAACCATAGCAGAGTTCCATCTGGTTGAGGGGCGTTCTGCATTTGCGGCGGCTAGGAGCTTGTCTGGATAGTCGCTGTTCAAATCTGGTCGGGTCTGATTCAACATTGGGCGATGAGCAAGTATTTTCGGCCTTGGAACATCGATCAGACGCTGCTTCTGCCGCCGAATGTGCAGGACTTCGTGCCGAAAGGCCATGTCTCGCGGTTTATGGTTGATCTGGTGCGGGAGAGCCTCGATCTCAGGGAGATCATGGGCAGCTATGTGAGCGGGCTTGGGCAGCCGCCGTTTGATCCGCGGATGATGGTGGCGCTGCTGCTGCATAGCTATGCGAGTGGGCTGTATTCGTCGCGTCGGATTGCCAAGGCCTGCCGGGAGCGGAACGATTTTGTGATGATCGTGGCGCTGGATGCGCCGGATTTTCGGACGATCAGCGACTTTCGCAAGCGACATTTGAAGGCGCTCGGCGCGCTATTCGTGCAGGTTCTGAAGTTGTGCGAGACGGCCGGGCTGGTCAAGCTCGGTCATGTCGCGCTGGATGGTACGAAGATCAAGGCGAACGCGTCGAAACACAAGGCGATGAGTTATGAGCGCATGAAGAAGCGCGAGGCGGAATTGAAGGCCGAGGTCGCTCGCATGCTGGCGGCCGCCGAGGCGGCGGATGCCTCGGAGGATGAGACTTTCGGCAACAGCGACGAACTGCCGGACTGGACCGTCGACAAGCAGAAACGGCTGGCGAAGATCCAGCAAGCGATGGCGGCGCTGGAAGCGGACGCCAAACTGGCGGCGGAGGAAGAGCGCCGCATCGAGGCCGAAAAGGAACAGCAGCGCCAGGCCGAAGGCCGCAAGAAGCCGGGCAAACCGGCGGCGCTGCCATCGGAGGAACCCAATCCCAAGGCGCAACGCAACTTCACCGATCCGGAAAGCCGCATCATGAAGTCGAAGGATGGCTTCGTTCAGGCCTATAATGCCCAGGCGGCCGTCGATGCACATGCCCAGATCATTGTCGCGCAAGAACTGACCCAGCACGGCAGCGATCAGGGCCAGTTGGTGCCCCTGATCGAGGCCATCGAGAGCAATCTTGGCCGCAAGCCGCGGCAGGCCTCAGCGGATTCCGGCTACTGCAGCGAAGCCAATCTCGAAGCGCTCGACACACGCAGCATCGATGGCTATGTCGCGCCCGGACGCGCCAAGCACCCGACAGTAGCGAACGGAAAAGTCGGCGGCCCGCTGACACAGGCCATGCGAAAGAAGATCGACGATGGCGGCTTCGAAACACCCTACCGATTGCGAAAGCAAGTGGTGGAGCCGGTGTTCGGGCAGATCAAACAGGCAAGAGGCTTCCGCCAGTTCCTGTTGCGGGGCATCGAGAAAGTGCGCGCCGAGTGGACAATGATCTGCACCGTCCATAACCTCCTCAAGCTGTTCAACCTCGCAAACGCAGCCTGAGCCTGCTACTCTACAACAAATGCCCGTCACGAAAACATATCTGGACGGGCTCCTAGGGTTGATTGGCGGAGGCTTGTCGATGCTGGCGAAGGCTCGCCGGGTGAACAGGAACTGGCTGACGAGTTCGGCGAGCCTGAGCGGCAGCATTTTGATGCAGTTGGTCCGCGCGGCAATGCGCAACAGTAGGTAGGCAATCATCGCAGCAAGCACTTGCAGGCGGATTGCATTGTCGTTGGGCCGAGGAACTTGCGGATGTCGAGGTGCTGCTTGATCCAGCGGAACAGCAGTTCGATCTGCCACCGGCTCTTGTAGAGGGCGGCGATCTCGACGGCCGTTCGGGTCGTATCGTTGGTGAGAAGCGTGATCACGCCGCCGTTCTCCCGCCTGACCTTGATGCGCCGCAGCGGTATAGGCAAACGCGAGTCGCCCTTACTGGTGAGCTTCACCTCGTCGTCGACGATGATCCTGAAGCCGTCCCCCTTGCTGTTGCGGATGGTGCGATGCCTGACCGCGCGTAGCCGGATGCTCGTCTTCGGCCGGGTCACGAAGAAAGCCTTGCTATCATTGATCTTCTGCCACCAGTCGAAACGGCAATATCCCTTGTCGAACACGTAGGTTGTGCCGGCCTGGATCGGAGTCTGGCGACCGATCTCGATATCGTTGACGTTGGCAGCCGTCACCTCGACGCACTTCGGGATATCGCCCTTGGGATCGTAGACCACGTGCAGCTTCATGCCGCGGATGCGGCCGTTCCACACCGCCCAGGTGCAAACTTTGCCAAGCGGGATCGGACTGGCGTCGATCAGGCGCACCATCTCCTTGCCTTCGCCCCGCAACTGCCGGCTTGCCATCGCCGACAATCGTGCAAAGGTTTGCGCAAAAATGCTGGACGGGCGGCGGGTATTGGCATCCGACAGCGTCGAGCGGGACAACCTGCCGGTGCCCAGATGATAGTGATGCTGAGGATTGGCGTTGAAGCCGGTCACCACGGCGCGCAGGCTGTTGTTCCCGCTCAACTGCGCATAGATCAGCGCTACCAGGTGATCCCAGCTCTTGAACGACTTGTCGTAGGCATCCCCGTCCAGACGATCCACAGCCGTCTGAAACTGCCGCCGATTGATCGGTTCAAGCAGCCTACTAAAAATGCTATCGCGAAATCGCATGCTCGGCCTTCTGTGTCTCGACAACCAGAAAAGACCGATTTGCCTCGGTTTTGCCGAGCATGCACCGCGACACAGTGAATCATTCCCCGGACAGCCCTGCGCTTGCGGGGAGAGGTAAGAAAAAAGCGAGCGCTAACCCGTCTTGATCCAGACCGCCTTGACGTTGAGATATTCCTCGACGTGCTGCTTGCCGGACTCGCGGCCGTAGCCGCTCATCTTGTAGCCGCCGAACGGCACCGCCGGATCCATCGCCTGGTAGCAATTGACCCAGACCGAGCCGGCGCGCAGCGCCTTCGCGACCTGGTGCGCCTTGCTGACATTGGTGGTCCAGACACCGGAGCCGAGGCCGAAGGTGGTGGCGTTGGCGCGCTTGATCAGCTCGTCCGGATCCTTGAACGAGATCGCCGAGATCACCGGGCCGAAGATCTCCTCCTGCGCGATGCGCATGTTGTCCTGCACATTAGCGAACACCGTCGGCTGCACGAAATAGCCCTTCGACAGCGCGCCCTCGGTGAGGCGGCCGCCACCGGCGAGCGCCTTGGCGCCTTCCTTCTGGCCGATGTCGAGATAGCCCGAGACGCGGTCGAGCTGATCCTTCGACACCAGCGGGCCGATCTGGGTGTTGGGATCGAGGCCGTTGCCGACCTGCAGCTTCTTGCCGAACTCGGCAACGCGGCCGACGAACTCGTCATAGACCTTCTGCTCGACGAACAGCCGCGTGCCGGCGCTGCAGATCTGGCCGGAATTGGCGAATACCGCCATCGCCGCACCCGGCACCGCCGCGTCGAGATCGGCGTCGGCGAACACGATGTCCGGCGACTTGCCGCCGAGCTCAAGCGAGACGCGCTTGAGGTTGCCCGCCGAGGCGCGGATGATCGACTGGCCCGTGATGTGCGAGCCGGTGAAGGCGACCTTGTCGACATCGGGATGCGAGGCGAGCGCGGCGCCCGCGGTCTCGCCATAGCCCGGCACGACGTTGACGACGCCGGGCGGAATGCCGGCCTGCATGCAGAGCTCGCCGATGCGCAGCGAAGTCAGCGGCGATTCCTCCGCCGGCTTCAGCACCACGGTGCAGCCGGTCGCGATCGCAGGGCCGATCTTCCAGATCGAGGCGGTCAGCGGCCCGTTCCACGGGATGATGGCGCCGACCACGCCGATCGGCTCCTTCAGCGTGTAGGAGAAGATCTCGCCGGGCAGCGAGTTCTCGATGGTCTCGCCGTGGATCGCGGTGGCCTGGCCCGCGTAGTAGCGCAGCATGCCGAGCGCGCGCAGCTTGTTGCCGCGGGTGCGGCTGATCGGCGCGCCCATGTCGAGCGTGTCGAGCTGGGACAATTCCTCGAAATTGGCTTCGACCAGCTCGGCGAGCTTGAGCAGCAGGTTCTGCCGTTCGAACGGCTTCACCTTGCTCCACGGTCCCTCGAAGGCACGGCGCGCCGCCGCGACTGCGCGGTTGATATCCTCGGCATCGCCTTCGGCAACGGTCGCGAGCAACTCGCCGGTCGCGGGATTGTGTGTTTCAAACTTCTTGCCGGAGGCGGCGTCGACCCATTTGCCGTCGATCAGCATCTTCTTGTAGGAGCCATCGGCATAAGGATGGCGCGACATCGAAATAGCCTGCGAAACAGCCATGTTTGCACTCCCTGTAAAATGTCGGCTGAGGTCTTTTGGAAGCGTTATATCGGCGATTCTACAGCGCAGGCGCGAAACCGTAAAGCGCAGCCGGCGTTGTCGAGCGCGGCACGCATGAAAACCTCCCATGCGCCAGCGCATATGGTTCGCGCGCTATGATAAGATTTGAACGTCAGCCACAAATGTGTCCGGAGACCGCCGATGCCCCACCCCGTGATATCAGCCAATCATGTTGCCGTGATCACCGGCGGCGCGTCCGGCATCGGGCTTGCCGCCGCGTTGCGGTTCGCCGCGGCCGGCATGAAGGTCTGCATCGCCGATCTCGGCGATGACCGATTGAAGGCTGCTGCGACAAAACTGTCATCTGCGGCGCCTGATGGCGCTGACGATATCATGACGGCTGCTGTCGACGTCAGCCGCGCGGAGGCGGTCGCGGAGCTCGAGGCCAGTGTCGCAGAGAGGTTCGGCGGCACCGACATCCTGATGAACAATGCCGGCATCCAGCCCGGCAGCGCGATGTTCGGGCCCGCGGACAATTGGCAGCGCATCCTTGGCGTCAATCTGTGGGGCGTGATCAACGGCACGCAAGCGTTTACACCCAACATGATCAAGCGCGGCCGGCCGGGGCTGATCATCAACACCGGCTCCAAGCAGGGCATCACCACGCCCCCGGGCGATCCCGCCTACAACGTCTCCAAGGCCGGCGTGAAGGCGTTCACCGAGGCGCTGCAGCACGAGCTGCGCAACACCGACGGCTGCAGGATATCAGCGCATCTGCTGATCCCGGGTTTCGTCTTCACCGGGCTGACCGCGCGCGGCCGCACCGAGAAGCCGGCCGGCGCCTGGACGGCAGAGCAGACCGTCGACTTCATGATCGAGCGCCTCGACGCCGGCGACTTCTATATCCTCTGTCCGGATAACGACGTGCCACGCGCGCTCGACGAACGCCGCATCCTCTGGGCCGCCGGCGACATCGTCGAGAATCGCCCGCCGCTGTCGCGCTGGCATCCGGATTTCGGCGACGCGTTCGCCGCGTTCGTGAAGGGGAAGTGAACTTGTAGGATGGGTGGAGCGCAGCGATACCCATCATGTGGCCGCTCACGCGATGGGTATCGCTTCGCTCCACCCATCCTACGATCTCTCTAATTCGCCCGCACGCGAACCGGCGTTACCGGCTGCGCCACCAGCGCCTCGCCGAGCTCGCTCTGCTGGGCGCGCGGGATCGAGAAGCAGACGCTGAAGCCGTCCGATGTCTTGAGCGTCACCATGCCCTGGGCCGCATCGGTCGACTGTTCGATCACCCATGAATCCAGCGGATAGGCGTAACGCAGGGTCTGGTCGCCGAAGCGGGTCTGCAGCGCCTTGCTGATCAGCCCGGGCAGCGTCATGACCAGCGCGCCGACCTGGTTGATCGACAGGCGGATGGTTGCGGGGTCGCCCTTGCCGTCCACGAAGCCAAGCGAAATGGCGCAGCCGTCGGGCGCGACCTCGCAGGTGGTGAGCTCCTGGGTTTCGATCTGCATACCGGCACTCCGGATCATCGTTATATTCCATTCAATATATCGCTGGGACGGCCAGCGTCCAGCCCCAATGTATCCTGCGACCCATCCGGCGCAGTCGCGCGCGGCGTTAGAATAGATTGAAGCTCGCGGCTGCCCCGTTGACGCTGGGCCGGCAACCGCGAATAAATCACCACAAAGATCAGGCTGATTTTTTCTTCGTCATTTTCCAGAGAATTGACTCGGTTCGGCAGTGAGGGGCGGGCCGTGGATGGCCGTGGCTTCCTTCCTGCGACCGTGATATATACACGGATATAGCGAGGCCTATAAGGGCCCGTTTGACCAGGGAGAGCAAAGCCTATGAGTGATTACAAGCTTCTCATCGACGGCAAGATGGTACCCGGCGACCAGACCATGCCGGTGCTCAATCCGGCGACCGAAGAGGTGGTGGCGCAGTGCCCGCGCGCCTCCAAGGACCAGCTCGACAAGGCAGTCGCCGCCGCGAAAGCCGCCTACCCCGCCTGGGCCGCGACCCCGATGGAAGAGCGCCGCAAGCTCATCATCAAGATGGCCGAGGCGATCGAGGCCAACACCAACGAGCTCGCCCACATCCTGACCAGCGAGCAGGGTAAGCCGCTCGCGGATGCCACCGGCGAGGTCATGGGCATGGCCGGCTTCTTCCGCTATCTGGGCTCGCTCGATCTGCCGATGCGCGTGGTCGAGAATTCCGGCGACCGCAAGGTCGAGGCCTACCGCCGCCCGCTCGGCGTGGTCGGCGCGATCATTCCCTGGAACTATCCGCTCCTGATCCTTGCGTTCAAGCTGCCGTCGGCGCTGCTCGCCGGCAACACGCTGGTGGTGAAGCCCGCGCCCACCACGCCGCTGGCCTCACTGCGCTTTGCCGAGCTGATCAAGGATATCCTGCCGAAGGGCGTGCTCAACTTCATCGCCGACGCCAACGATCTCGGCGATCACATGACCAAGCACCCGGACATCCGCAAGATCTCCTTCACCGGCTCGACGGCGACCGGCCAGAAGGTGATGGCGAGCGCATCGCAGACCCTGAAGCGGATCACGCTCGAGCTCGGCGGCAACGATGCCGGCATCGTGCTCGACGACGTCGATCCGAAGAAGGTCGCGCCCGGCATCTTCGAAGGCGCGTTCCAAAACTCCGGCCAGGTCTGCCTCGCCATCAAGCGGCTCTATGTGCACGAGTCGGTCTATGACGAAATCTGCAACGAGCTGGTCGCGATCGCCAAGAACACCGTGGTCGACGACGGCTCCAAGCAAGGAACGAAACTCGGGCCGCTGCAGAACAAGATGCAGTACGAGAAGGTGAAGGCGTTCCTCGACGATGCCCGCAAGAACGGCAATGTGATCGCCGGCGGCGCCGCGATGGACCGTCCCGGCTATTTCATCGAGCCGACCATCGTGCGCGACATCAAGGAAGGCTCCAAGCTGGTCGACGAGGAGCAGTTCGGTCCGGTGCTGCCGGTGATCAAATATTCCGACAAGGATGACGTGATCCGGCGCGCCAACGCCACCACCTACGGCCTCGGCGCGTCGGTGTGGTCGTCGGACATCAAGCGCGCGCATGAGATCGCGACCCAGATCGAGGCCGGCACGGTGTGGATCAACAAGCACCTCGACATGGCTCCGAACATTCCGTTCGGCGGCGCCAAGCAGTCGGGCATCGGCACCGAATTCGCCGAGGAAGGCCTCGCCGAATTCACCCAGTTGCAGATCATCAACGGCCCGCCGGCCGCCTGATCGCTCAACACGCGGCCGCGACGCCCTGACGCCGCGGTCGCCTCCCCGTCCACAACGAACAGAGCCCATCATGTTCGACGCCCAATGCGATCTTGCTGCCCTGGTCTATGACGGGCACGACGATCCCGATGCCATCCTGCGCGACTTCGCCTGTCATCTGAAGGCGCACGGCTCCGGCGTGGTCGGCATGGTGCAGACCGGCCAATGTGCGGATTCCAGCCTGTCGGCCGTGCTGGTCCATAGCGGCGAGACGCTGCTGCTGGCGCAGCCGCCGAGCCCGGGTGCCAGCGGCTGCAAGCTCGATCTTTCGCGGCTGCAGGATGCCGGCCTCCGGGTCGCCGACGCGCTGGCGGCCGGCGCCGATCTCGTCATCATCAATCGCTTCGGCAAGCGGGAACGCGACGGCAAGGGCCTTGGCTATCTGATCGAGCGTGCGCTCGACGCCGATATCCCCGTCGTGATCGCGGTGTCGCGCTCGAGCTTTGCCGACTGGGTCACGGTCGCCGGCGGCATGAGCGTAAAGCTTGCCTGCGACCGCCACGCGCTCGACGCCTGGTGGCGCAACGTGTCGCTGCGGACCGCGGCCCGCGGTCGCGCCGGATCACACCACGGTGTGCGAAGTGTTCAAGTAACTTCGGGTGGGTTAGCTAACCCATCCTTGTAATAACGCGATCGGTTATCGTCGGCATATTCCGAGAGGAATGGCCTGTCGCGGTTAGCGACCGCGACAGGCCGCTGGCGATCGGATCGCACCCATCCTGAGCAGTTCGTGGCTGCCCCGTAGCAGGATCGCGCCAGCACCTTCATCGGACCCGGATGGTTGCCGGAACGGTTAGGTTCGCTTCACAAGGCGGGGTCGACGAGGATGACACAGACTAGCACAAGGACGGCTGGAATCGATACGTCCAAGAGCAAGCTCGATGTTGCGGTTCACGGCCGGACCGAACATTGGCAGGTCGCCAACTCACTGGCGGGATGGCGTATTCTGACGACCAAACTGGCCGAGGCTGACGTGAGCCGAATCGGTATCGAAGCGACCGGGGGCTATGAGCGCGGCGCGGTCGAACACCTGCGTGCGGCAGGCTTCACGGTGCTGGTGCTGCAGCCGATCCAGGTCAAGGCGTTCGGCCGGGTGCATCTGCGACGCGCCAAGAACGATGTGCTGGATGCGGTGTTGATCGCCGCCTGCGCGGCAGCGATCGAGCAGGTCAGAGATGCGCCCGATCCGCGCCTGGCGGAGCTGGCCGAACATCTGACCTTCCTCGAGCAGATCGAGGACGACATCAAGCGCTGCAAGACCCGGCTGGAGCATATCGATCAGCCCGCGCTGAGACGCCTGGTGCTGGGTGACATTGCCCGGCTGAAGGCACGGCGGCTCGCCCAGATCCGTTACCTTGCCAGGCAACTACGCGCTCACCGCGATCTCGCTGCCCGCCTTGACCTCGTGCTCAGCATTCCCGGGATCGGCGAACGCACCGCACTCGCGCTCTTGATCCGCATGCCCGAACTCGGCCGTGTCAGCCGCGAGGAGGCTGCGGCCCTCGCGGGGCTCGCGCCCTTCGACAACGACAGTGGGCAACATAAAGGCCAACGGCGCATCGCCGGCGGTCGGGCTCGGCTGCGACGTTCGCTGTTTGCTGCGGCGCTTCCGGCGGCATTCCGCTGGAACAAGGCCCTCATTGTGCTCTACACACGCCTAACCGCAGCCGGAAAGGCCCACAACGCAGCTCTCATCGCTTGCGCGCGAAAGCTGCTGATCTATGCCAACACTGTCATCCAGCGCGGAACGCCTTGGCGCGAACAGGCGTCCGCGACTTAATGGTTGCTACGATTCTATTTGTCCCGTCATCCCCGCGCAAAGGCTTCGCCTTTGTCGCTGGAGGTGCGAGCCTTGCGGCGCAATTGCGCCGCTGGGCGAGCCTCGAAGGATGCACCGCCCGGCCGGTGGCCGTCGATCCTTCGAGACGCGCGCAAGAGCGCGCTCCTCAGGATGACGGTGATAGGCCGGAGAGTGGGTTGGCCGAGCGTAACCCACGATCTTTGTCCAGCAGACGCTGGTGGTGGATGCGAGAGCGGCGGTGGTTGCGCTTCGCTAACCCACCCTACGGACTACGGCCGCACTCACAGCGTCTCCTGCTTGTGGCCGCACTCCTTGCAGGCGAACTTGACGCGGGACTGGCCCTTTTCCGCCTGTACCCGGTTCGGCGCACCGCATTTGCCGCAAACGGCCTCGATCCGGGTCGTGCCCTGCTTGATGACGAGGTTCCGCTTTTCCATGGTTTCGCGGATCAGGCGCTCGGCCTCCTCGCGCAGCGATTGCTTCGACATCATAGCCACCGGTCATTGGTTTGAGGGCGGCGTCATAGCACGACCCGATGAAGCTTTGACAGCGGGTATCGCATCTAATTTGTCGGCAATGCTAGACGATGAGACGGTCGACCGGCAGGCGGAAATGCCGGGGTTTCAGCGGCTTTGACGGCCGGCCGACGCGGAACACATTGACGAGGCGCAGATCGCCGCCAACCTTGCCGAGTTTTCGCAGCCGATCGTTGAAGTCAGGATGGTCTGATAGCGCCGAGATCGGGCACGCCGCGAACCCGGCGCGATCGATCTCCAGCCAGATCCGGTAGAAATGCCGACCCGTCGTGAGTGGATCCTCACCGACCGGGCGGCAGAACAGGATGATCGCCGATACCGACGCGGTCTTGGCGCTGTCGGCGAGCAGCGATGCGGCGATGCCGAGACGATCGAGTGGCCTGAACAGGCTGCCGAGCACGAAGCGGGCCGCGCTGGCCTCGACCGCATTCATGGCGAGCGCGTCGCGGTTGAGACCGTCCAGCAGATAATGCGGATGGCTCGGCGACAGCCGCATCCACGCGAGCAGCTCCTGGCGGTAATCGTCTTCCCGGACAAAGGAGAACTCGGCCTGGTCGGCCCAGCCGGCGATATCAGCGATCGCCTGGCGATCCCCAATGCAGATCGCGTCGTCGCGCGCGGCGGCAAGCTGTGCCAGCGCCGCCGCATCATTAGGCGACGCCGCGAACTTGCCGCGCCACGACGTGCGGCGCGCCACATGACCGGCCAGCGGATCGGGCGCAACGCCCTGCCGGACCGCAAAGCTGCAGAGCGCGGTATATTGCGGCGACAGCGGCTGCTCGATCGTCGTCATGCCTGTTATGGCGAGACTGCGTCCGTTGAGGGCGAGGCTCATGCCCTCCAGCGCCGCGCCGTGCGAGACCAGCACGTCGTGCCCCGCGGGGTCGGCGACCGGCGCGCGTACGCTGACGTCGTCGACCAGCGCCAGCCGCCCGTCGGCAAGCAGCCGCCAGCGCGTCGGCTGGATATTGTGGACGCTCGGCGCCAGCCGCGCCTCCGCGACCAGCTCGCGCAACAGATCCGGCGTCAGCTCGCTCATGCCGCCGCCAGCCGCTTGGAGAACAGATGCAGCCGGTGCAGCGGCTGGGCGCCGACCTTTTCGACCTGACGCAGCGACGGACCGTTGATATCAGCGATCCAGGTGCCGCCGAGCGTGCGGTAGCCGGCGTCCTGCAACGCCAGCGCCGTGCGATAGAGCATCGCGCCGTTGAGGCCGCGATTGTGCAGGTCGCGGCAGACCGACTGATAGATCAGCACGGCGCGCGTGTTCATCATGCGGTGCTGCACGAACCTGAACAGCGCTGATAGCCCGATCCGGCCGCCGATCGCCTTGATCAACGGATTGAGGTCGGGGATCGCGATGATCGCCCCGGCGGGCCGGCCGCGGTGATAGACCACGATCGAAATCCGCTTGTCGATGATCCACATCATGTCGCCGGCCTGGAACAGATATTCGGCCGCGGTCGGCGGCACGAACATCGGGTTGTCGGCAAAGCCGTCATTGAGGATGAGGCGGGCATCCTCTAGCCGCGCCTTGAAGGCGGAACGCTTGATCGGCTGCCAGACGAAGTCCTTGTCGGCCAGCACCGCACGCTGCTTGTCGCCGAGCAATTGCTCCGGCTTGCCGCCGTCGAGCGCGATCTCGAACGTCGTCATCGGGAAGGTCGCGGCATAGCCGGCGCGTTCGAGGTGGCGCGCGATGTGCGGCGGCGACCACATCATGTCGGTGAACGGCGCATGGTCGAACCCGTCGGTCATCACCCCGATCTGCTGCATCGCCGTGAGATTGAAATTGCCGGCGATGCGGCTCATGCCGCGCGCGGCCAGCCATTGCTCGGCGGCACGCAGCAGCGCGTCGGCCACCTCGGGCTCGTCGATGCAATCGAAGAAGCCGAATGCGCCGCGGCGAGTGCCGTGCTTGCGGTTGGAGGCGTCATGAATCGAGGCGGCGATGCGGCCGACCGGCCGTCCGTCGCGATGCGCGGAGAACAGCGCGTAGCGGCCGTGGCCTTCGGTGACGAACGGATTCTTCGCGGGATCGAACATCCGCTCGAAATCGCTCCACAGCGGCGGCACGTAGAGGCTGTCGGGTCCATAGGCATTGAGCGCCGCGTCGAATGCTGCCCTGCGGTCACCCTCCCTGATCTCGAGCGTCATTTGGCCTCCGGGGTCAACGCCAACAGCCGCCGCACCAGCGCCAGCGCGGTCTCGGTGGCGGGATCGGCCGCGGTCACCGGCACGGCACGGCGAGCACGATCAGATCGAGCGGATCGTGCGCGAGCACGATGACATGGGAGGCGCTGTTGGCCGTCATCAGCGAGACCATGCGCTCGGCCGCAGGATCAACCGCCGCCAGCCCCCACGGCGCATCGGACCGGCGCAGCACGCGCCGCGCCGAAAGGAAATCGCGGAGCAGCGGCGGATCGTAAAGCCCGAGCTCGTTCTCGCGAAAATGCCGCGCGCTTTCGAAGATCGGATGTCGCGCGAGCTCGGCGATCAACTGCTCCCTCGTCTGCGCCGGCGACGCCGCCACCGAGTTGAGCACGCCGGGCTCCTGCGATTCGAACAGCGCACGCAGCGCGTCCGTCATCAGCCCGATGGTCAGCACGCCGGCAATCGCGACCGCGACGAACCGGACGATCTGCGCGGCGTCGACGTCGTGCGCCATGAAGGCGGCGGCGAGCCCCAGCAGGCCGGAAGAGATCAGCCGCAGCGCCATCATCGCTAGCCCATGGCGGCGGGTCTCGGCGCCGCCGCCGGCGATCAGCATCACGGTCACGGTCAGCAGCGCGCCCAGCGCGCCGAGCCGGACTGGAATGTCCGGGAACAGCGTGCGGAAGTCGGTCAGGATGAACGGGATCACGACCAGCGCGCCGACCGCCATGCGGCCGATGCTGCGGTTTTCCGAGGCCATCAACGATGCGCGATCGCGCGTCGCCAGCAGCAGCGCGCAGGTGGCGAAAGCAAGCAGCTGAAACAGCGCCAGCGTGATCGCGTAGGGCATCGCGAAGCGCTGCAGCCCGAACAGGCCGCCGAGGCCGAGCAGGATGCCGCCCGCGAGCGCTGCGATCTTGACCGCGCGCGGCGCGTGCCGCCGCAGGATGCCTTCGGTGACGATCAGGGCCCCGAGCGGGATCAGTGCGGCCGGGATCACCGAGAGGCGGTCGAGCAGCCGGCTTCCGCTCCACCACGCCAGGCCGCGGTCGAGGAACAGGATCGCGATCACGCCGAGCGCGAGCAGCAGGCGACGGGTCAGCGGGCTCCTGGGATCGCGCCGGTAGAACGTCATCATCGCCACCGCAAGGCCGATGGCGCCGCAGAGATTGACGATGGAATCGGCAATCGCCCCCGAGGTCATGTGCTGCCCGTCAATTGCTCGATCGCCCGGCGCACCAGCGGGCGCATCAGGGCGGCAACCAGCGCATTGCGCGGCCGCTCGATCGCAGGCCGGTGCGGATTGAGGAACCAGCCGCGGCAATCGGTGCCGGAAGTGCGGCCCAGGATCAGCGCCACCGCCTCATAGGCCATCAGCATGCCGGTCGAGATCACCATCGGCGCGAACGACATCCGGCTGCGGCGGCCGGCTGCGACTTCGCCGGCAATCGCGAGGTCGACATAGTTGCGCGACGAGGAGTGCAGCATCACGTGCTCGATCTCGGCACGCATCGCGGCGCGGCGGTCGTCCTCGGTGATATCGGTCCAGTCCTTGCCCGTCGTCGGAAAGCCGAGGCGTTCCTCGGGCCTCGGATCGTGCGGCCGCACCACGATCACCGACGGCAGCGGCGACATATAGGCGTCGATCACGGTTGCATCAGCGGCTTTCGCGGTCCGGTACAGATGCACGCCGGCGGCGATGTCGTCCATGCCGTTGACGATGACCGGGCAACGCGCGGCGATCGCGGCGAGCTCATCGGTCCAGTTCTCGCCGAGCACCTCGATCTCGATGGTCGGGTTGATGCGTTTGGCGGCTTCGGCGGCGACCTCCGCCTTCTCGCGGCCGACCTCGTCGGCGAAGGCGAACACCTGGCGGTTGAGGTTGGAGACCTCGAAGCGGTCGATGTCGGCGATCACGAACTTGCCGACACCGGCGCGCGCCAGCGCCATGAAAGCCGCGCCGCCCATGCCGCCGACGCCGCAGACGAACACCCGCGCCTGGCGCAGCTGCTGCTGCTCGTGCTCGTCGATGAAGCCGATGTTGCGGCCGGTGAAGGAGTAATAGTCGAAATTCATCGCGCCCCCCCGCTCTCCTGCCTGCGCGGCCGCAGCGTGCCGGAGGCGCGGCTGTCGTCCAGCCAGTAGACCACCGGCAACACCAGCCGCTGCAGCGCCAGCATCGCCGACGCCGCGAGCAGCGCCGGCAGCGAGCCCGACGGCACCTCGCGCATCAGGTAACGGCGCGCGCCGGCAAGATCGACGCGGCCGAGCTGCAGCACATCGTCGCCGCGGCCGTAATCCAGCTCGCGCGCGCAAAATTCGTTGTAGATGGCGTCGCGATGTTTCGCTGCGATCTCGAAGGTCTTCTTCAGCGCGTCCGAGCCGCCGGTATAGGCATTGGTGATGACCGAGCGCGCCTCGTCGAAGCCGGCCTCCTCGCCGACGCCGAATACCGCGCGATGCCGTGCCATGATGCCGCGCGCCAGCTGCAGATGCGCAAAGCTCTGCCGCGCGCCCGGCTGCGGCGACGGGAACACGTCCGAGAAGGTGTCGCTGACCATGCCGACCACCGCCGGTACCTGGGTGACGTTGGAAATCCATTTCGGCCGCAGCCCGTCGCGGGCGAACAGCACCAGCGCGGTCAGGCCGTAAAGCACCCAGGACAGCCCCTGCCCGCGCACATCGGGATCGACCATGACGAGGCCGAGATGGGTGACTTCAGCGGGTTCGCCGTCGAGCGGCACGTCCATCACCGACAGCGCGTTGAAGGCGATCGGCCGCCCGCTGTCCTCCTCGGAGATCAGGGTGACGACGGCGCGCGACAGCCGCTCCGGCTCGCCGGAAAAGATGCCGTAGGTCAGGCTCTCCTCGGTCAGCGTCTTGGCGGCAACGATGCGCAGCTGCGGGACCAGTGCGTCGAGCTCGGCCTTCGGCAGCGACACGCCGGGCGATTCGACGATGCGGGTGCGCTGGCCGGCCTGGGTGCGCAGGGTGAGATCGATGGTCGGCTGCGACAGCGCCTTCAACCAAAAGCCGGCATGGCTGCGCAGGCCGTCAAAGGCCGCGCGCGCCTTCGCAAAGCCCCTGCCGCCGCGCGAGGCCGGGGTCGGATCATCCGTGGACGCCATTTCTCTGTCCCTCGGTCGCGATCTCTGCACTCAGGCCTGTTAAAGAGCCATGAGCGCAACCTGCCGCTGTTGGCCGCAGGGTAAACAAGGCGTTCCGGAAACGGAACAAGTTGCCCCCAACGACGAAAGCGGCGGGAGCGAAACACCCGCCGCTTCGTCTTGGCTCCGGCTCAGGCCGCCTCTCATGCTGCCTTCGAGACTTCCATCAGCAGGCGCTCGGCCTTGGCGTCCTCGATACGGTTGACGAACTTGCCGCTCTCGTAATTGTCGCGCACCGTCTTGGTCATCGTCATGCAGGTCTGGATCAGCATCACGATGCCCATCGTCAGATAGCCCTTCATCCAGAGATCGATCGGCAGGAAGAACACGCCGATGCCGACGAGGAAGGCGGAGCCTGCGAAGGACGCGTAGGTGAAGGTGACCCAGGCGCCGCTGTGGGGTTGGATGGTCTGGTTCATGGTCGTCTCCTTGATGATATCCGGTTTGAAGTTGGCGTGGTTTCAGGCTTGAGATTTCAGGCTTGAGGTTTCAGATTTGCGGCGGGCGCTTGGCTCTCAGCCGCGCCAGCACGTCGTCGGCGGTCGATTTCATGCGCGGGCCAAAGCCCTGCTCGGCGAGCCTCTCGGCGACGACAAGCGGTCCCGAGGCGGTATCGATTTCGAACAGCGCGTCGTCGGCCGCCTGGATCTCGATCTGCCGCTCGCGTAGCCGCTTCAGCGTGGCCTCCGCTTCCGGCAGCGTCGATTCGTAGGGGCGCGCCGCCTCGATGCCGCTCCGGCGCAGCGAGCGCACCGCCTCCGAGGCGCGGGCGAGGCGCCGGCCGCGATCGAGCTCGGCGATCCGCGCCTCGGCGTTGCCGACGTGGCGCTTCAGCCGTGTGATCTCGGTGGCGAACAGGGTGCGCGCGGTCATCGCGGCATCGCGTTCGGCTTCGAGGTTGGCGATCGCCTGCGCGGCTTCGCGGGCGAGGTCTTCCCGGCCGCCCTCGAGCGCCGCTGAGGCGCGCACCTCGAGATCGGCGATCCGGGCGTTGGTGGCGTCGAGCCGCCGGCCCTCCTGCTGGTCGCCGGCGATCGCCAGTGCCAAGGTCCGCTTCGAGCGGTCGACGGCGGCGGCCGCATCGCGCATCTGCTGGTCGAGGATGACCAGCGCGGTCCGGTCTTGCAGTTCCTCTTCGGCGACCGCCACGCTGCCGCGGAAAAGTGTCAAAACAGTTTTGAACATTTGGTCACCCCCTGTTATGAGCATCGCTCATGAATCTTTTGTACCACATACCGAGCGTTGCTCAAGAATTATTTGAGCATCGCTCAAGTGTATGGTTAACGGCGGGTAAAACATGTCCAAAGCATTGGAACGACGTGCGAAACTGCGGGAAGCGCTGATCGAGGCGGCGGAACGGGCGATTGCGACAAAGGGTCTCGGCGGCCTGAAAACGCGCGAACTGGCCCAGGAAATCGGTGTCGCCAACGGCGGCGTCTACAATCTGGTCGAGGATGTCGACGAGCTGATCCTGCGCGTCGGCTCGCGCACGCTGGCCCGGCTCGACGCCTCGCTGTCGCTGGCCGAGATCGGCGGGGCGGCGGCGCCGCGCGAGATGCTGGTGCGCATCGCGGTCGCCTATTGCGACTTCGCCGCCGACAATCTCGAATTGTGGCGGGCGCTGTTCGAGCACCGCATGCAACCCGGCAAGCCGGTGCCGGAATGGGCCATCACGGAGCAGATGGAATTATTCCGCCACATCTACAAGCCGCTCGCCGCACTGTTCCCGCAGCGCTCGCCGGCGCAGCTCGGCGTCACCGCGCGCAGCCTGTTCTCCGCGGTGCACGGCATGGTCGCGCTCGGGCTGGAGCACAAGCTGATTGCGGTGCCTATCGGCGCGCTGCGCAGCGAGATCGGCACCCTGACACGCGCGATGGTCGACGGGCTGACGGCGAAGAAGGAGTAGCGCACCCGCCCGATGCCCCCGCTGTGCGGTCAAGCAGACGACTTGCCGCAGGGAGACGTGGATTTCAGCTGTTGCCCCAGGAGCAAGGGCGACGTAGCGATTGAGGTCAGGACGGCAGAAACCACTTGCGGAATGATCGGATAGTAGCCATTTACCTCGGATGGAGTTTCGGCCGAACGACTTGGCCTCGCCGCTGATAGCGCGCCTGACTGACGACCCTCCCCCCAAAACTTCGAACTAGAGCGTTTTCGAGCGAAGTGGCTACCGGTTCGCGTGAAGAAAACGCGCAAACGCGCATCTATTGAAGGACGAACTCCCATGAATACGGGAACTGTGAAGTGGTTTAACAGCCAAAAGGGTTTCGGCTTCATTCAGCCGGACCAGGGAGGCCAGGATGTTTTCGTTCATATCAGCGCCGTTGAACGCGCCGGCATGAGCACCCTCAACGAGGGGCAGAAGGTTTCTTTTGAAGTCGTTGCAGACCGCCGGACTGGCAAATCTGCTGCGGACAATCTGCGCGCCGCGTAAGCTGCCGCAATCGGCGCCATGCTGCTTTGACCACGGATGTACTGGCAGAGCCTCTGGTTTCGCGACCCCGCGACTGGTCACCCAGCCGCGGGCTTCTCTTTATCGCACCGCGCGCAATGCCCGCCAAGACCAGGACTTGAGCCGTCCGCTGGCGAGACGGCCCGCACATTGAAGCAATCGAGGTCGCGAGCGTGTCCACCAATATCGATCCAGTGTCGCAACACGACGACATCATGTACCCGCAGGTCCTCCCGTTCCTGCTGGTCCACGCAGGGTGTCTGGCGGCGATCTGGTCGGGCATCTCATGGCAAGCGATTACAATCTGCGTTGTTCTCTATTGGCTGCGCATGTTTGCGATCACGGCGGGCTATCATCGGTACTTCTCGCATCGCGCTTACTCAACAAGCCGGGCCTTTCAATTCATCCTTGCCTTCCTTGCCCAAAGCAGCGCCCAAAAAAGCGTGCTTTGGTGGGCTGCGAAACATCGGCATCACCATCTCCATTCCGACACCGAGCAGGATGTGCATTCCCCTCTGCACACGGGCCTCGTGTACAGTCATCTCGGCTGGATTTTCTATCGACAGCACGACGCAACCGATCTGACGAAAATCTCGGATTTTGCCGCGTATCCAGAGCTGATGTGGTTGCACAGATTCGAGGTTTTGCCAGCGGTCGTGGTCGCGGGCCTGTGCTTCCTCATTGGCGGATGGCCGGGGCTCGTGGTCGGTTTCCTCTGGAGCACCGTGCTGGTGTATCACGCCACGTTCTGCATCAACTCCCTCGCACATGTTCACGGACGCAAGCGGTATGTGACGGGCGACGACTCCCGCAACAATTGGCTGCTGGCCCTGATTACGATGGGTGAGGGTTGGCACAACAATCATCACGCCTACCAAAGCAGTGCACGGCAAGGCTTCCGCTGGTGGGAGATTGACGTGACCTATTATGTCCTGGTGGCCTTGTCCTGGCTCGGTGTTGTCTGGGATCTGAAGGCGCCGCCCGCACTGGTTCTCCGCAACGAGCAGCGCCTGGGATCACGCGTGATCAAGCGAACGGCCGAGCAGCTCGCGGGACGTTTCAATCCCGAGTACATCGCGATGGCGATCAAATCGTCGGTCCATGAGACCGGAATGTCGGTGCGGGACGCGCTTTTCCTGTTGCAGCATCGTGCCGACCTGCATCTGCCCAGCATGCCAACGCGTGACCAGTTGCTGGCTGAAGCCCAGGCCATGTTCGCGATGACGCCATCGCTGGACGATATCGTCGACCGTGCCCATGAACTCCTGGTGGAATCGGTTTGTTTTCTTCTGGCCGTTCCGCCTCCGGTCGCCACCGTAAGCCAGAAACCTTGAGCAGACGGTAGCATTTTGCCTCGGGCATCCCCATATGGGGTCAATGACCAACTGGCAAAAGCCGAGCAAGCGAGAACCACCCAAGACCAAGGCTGAATTGCGCGAGATGCTGACCGAGGCTGTGCGCAACACGCCGAGCCCCGACCAGGTGCCGCAGCGGCGCCCGGCAAAGGCCAAAAAGATCGCGGCCGGGACGGCTGACGACTAAGCCTCGCCCGCCACCCGACCGGATCGCCCGGCCCGGGATACGACCGAACTCCATTGGCGACGAGCGCGAAGATTTTCGCGGAGGAGTAGTATGCGCAAATTTCCCAAGCCGACCGAACAAGAGATCAATGAGGGACCCCAGGCGGTGTCTTTTCAGATCGCGAACGGAAACGCGCGGCAGGACTGCATCCTGCAAACCACATTCCCAACGAAGATGCAGGCGCACAAGTATCTGCTCACGAATTGGCCGACCATCGAAAAGATGGCTCGCGACGCCCTTGCGGCGGGAACCATCGAAGGCGGCCAGATCAAGCTCGTGATGATCTGAACAGCCCGTGGGAAACGCCTGAGCCTCACGGCTCCATCGTGTAGGCGCGCCCGGGTTCGAGCGCGTAGATCGTCAGAAAGCGCAGCGGGCGTTCCGGGTCGCAGTTGCGAAACAGCGTGTGCGGAAGGTCGGGGCGATCCTGCAAGGTCTCGCCTGCCCGATACCGGCGCGGAGCCTCACTGCCATAGGCGGACTCGGCGACGCCTTCGACGATGAAGATAATTCCCCCAACCGGATGCCGGTGCAGCGGCGCGACCCCGCCGGGCGGATAGGTCACCTCGGCAACGACGAGCTCGCGATCATCGCCGGGCAAAGCGAGACGCTCAAGGGTCTTGCGCGTCACCCCGGCAAACCCGGTCTGTTGGGCGTTTGCCTGACCGTCCTTGCCATCAGCCATTGGAATCCCTTTTCTCGCCACGTGAGCCGTCCCCCCGATCAAGTCGCGATGACCATGAGGGCGCCTCACCACGGCAACAAGATGTCGGAGCGACGGTTCAGCACGTCGGCTCCCGAGCAACACAGAATGGCCGAAGGCCTTGCCACCCTCGCTCCGACGTTGCAGGATTCTTGCACCGAAGAAACCTTCAGCAGTGGGCCTAGCATGGGAATGAGCATCGTGACGACGCGGTTGCCGGGGATCGCCGCCCTGGCGCTCAGCATTGCAGCATCAAGTGTCATGCCGGCGTTTGCGGCGCAAGCCGTATCCGAATGCTCGATGTCGGTCACATTGGCGGATTGGGGCGAGAACTCGACCGGCGATATCGACGTCGCGTCAGGCCAAAGCTGCCTGATCCCGATCGGGATCCGCGGCACGGTGACGGACTCCGCGATCTCGCAAAAGCCGACCTACGGCAAGTTGAAGAAGATCAACGCATTGACCTTCGAATACAGGGCGAAGGCCAAGTACAAGGGCAGCGACACCTTTGCCATCAAGGCAACGGGTCAAGGACCGAAGACTTCAGGCACCTCGGTCATCACCGTGCGCGCGACGATCAAGTAATTGCCCCCTTCGCGCGCCGAACAAGCACGGCGCGCGACAGATTCCTTGATGAACGGGCGTCAGGCCGGACGCGCGCCGGTGCGGATGATCGACCCGACATGCTGGCCGCGCAGCGCCGCGGTGAGCTGGCCGGGAACGAGGCCGTTCACGACCTGCACGCGCTCGATATGGCGGGCGTTCTTCATCACCTCGAGCAGCGCGGGATCGAACGGCAGCGTGCCCTTCAGCTTGGCAAGATCGGCGACGCTGGTCTCGCGCAGCAGCTGCGCCTTCTTGCCGTCGGGACCGTTGGGATCGTCGGTGTACACGCCGTCGACGTCCTCGACGATGGTGAGGCCGGCCGCGCCGAGCGCATCGGCGAGCAGGAATGCACCGGTGTCGGCCCGATGCAGCGGGATGCGCGAGTCCGGAAATTCGTGATGGTGATAGGGCGGAAAGCCGCTGCCCACCACCGCGCGGGCCGCGGAGAGGTGGATCGCAAGCTGGCTCGCGATGGTCGGGTGCTCGATATAGGAGACGCCTTCCGGCGCGAGCAGGCAGGCCAGGATATGACCGTTCTGGCCGGCCTCGCTCGCCGCGAGCGGCGCGAGCGAGCCGACCGGCAGACCGAGGTCGAGGCCGACGCTGTAGAGGTGGCGGGCGCGGATGCCGGCGCCGGTCAGGATCAAGAGGCGGTGCTCCGGCAACAGCGAGCGCAGCTCGTCGACGATCGGCAGGATCGCTTCATGGCCGCGATCCATGATCGAGCGGCCGCCGATCTTCACCACCTGCACCCAGGGCAGCAGGGGTATAGGGCGTCCGCCGGCAACGGGACGGGTAAGATCGCTGTCGAGCAGGGTCTGGCGCGCGAGCGGCGAGGCGACGTGCTTGGTGGTATCATCCATGGTCGTGTCTCTCTCGGCTCGCGGTGATGATGGTGCCGACATGCTCGCCCGCGAGCGCGCGGGTGAGATTGCCGGGGACAAGGCCATTGACGACCTGCACCTCGCGGACATGGCGTGCGGCGGCGAGCAGATCGAGCACCGGGAATTCGAGGATCGAATCCTGCAATCCCTTCGCCTTCATCTCCGCGACCGAGATTTTCGGAATGAAGGTGGCGCCCTTCGAGGTCTTGGGGTTCGCGGTAAAGAGGCCGTTCTCGTCCTTCACATAGATCATCGCCTTGCAGCCGAACTGCTCGGCGACCAGGAAGCATCCGGCGTCGGTGCGGTACGGCGGGATCATGCCTTCGGGTGCGGGGCGCATCCACAAGCCATAAGGCGGCATGCCGCTGAAGATCACCGCATTCACCTCGGCTAGATAGAGCGGCACGGCCGATAGCCCGGCGCCGCTGACCGCGGAGATGCCGTGCTTGGCAAGCAGCTGCCCCAGCATCACGGCGTTCTGATCGGCGACCGAGGCGCCGAGTTGCGACAGCACGCCGGCCGGCAGGCGAAGCCCGGCCGCGATCGAATAGAGATGCCGGGCGCGGGTGCCCGCGCCGGTCCCGATCAGGAGCTTGTGGGCCTTGCGGGCCGCGACGATCTCGTCGACCAGCGGATAGACGGCGGCGCGGCCGCGGTCGATGACGCTCTGGCCGCCGATCTTGATCACGGTCGCATCCGGCAGGATCCGGAAATCCGACGCCGCTTCCGCCGCCGCCAAAAGCTGCGGATCTGTCAGCGACCGCTGCATCAGGAGCCCTTCAAGCTCTGCCGTCGTGTTTGCCATGAGAAACGTTCCTTTTCCGATGCGCCTGGCATCGCTTCCGAATTGCACTGGTAGCGGTAAGCCGGCCGGGTCTCAAGATGCAATGGCAATGATGGCGCACCCCGGCGGTCGTGGCGCTGACGTGCTAAGCTTAGATAATCACATGACCATCCCCGCCTGGCGCGACGCGCGGTCAGCCAAACCGAACGGTGATGTCTTCGAGGGGAATGCCGCCGGCCAAGCGTGATGCCGCCAGGCCGCGAGGAGAATGTCGGGATCTGGGAATGATTGTTCAGGGAGGCAATGACCTCCCCGGCAATCGCTTCGAAGTTGGCTTGCGCCGTCATGCGACATGTCTACACCGGGGTGCCGACAGCGTCCAATCAACGGCGAAGTGCTAGGGCAAGATGAGTTTACTTCAAATCGAGCAACGGACTCCACCTCGCCCCGCGTGCGGGGAGAGGTCGGAAAGAGCTGGCGCCGGTTGTTTGGACAGCGCCCCGCGGGATTTAAGTGGATTCCTGCCGGGTTATGCTGAACGCGGGGCCTTACGATTTTGTCGTTGCGTCGGGAGGGCGTAGCCCGACCAGAGCGACGACAAAATCGTCGGCGACGGTCATGCGGCCATCACCATAGCTTGCGTGCCGAAGTAAGCCTCGTCGGGCGTGCGCCCGTCAAGGCTCGAGTGAGGGCGTCCCTGATTGTAGAAGGCCAGATACTTGGCAATTGACGCTCGCGCCTCGGACACGCTGTCGTAGGCGCGGAGATAAACTTCTTCGTATTTGACCGTGCGCCAGAGCCGCTCGACAAACACGTTGTCGCGCCAGGCGCCCTTGCCGTCCATGCTGATGGCGATCTTCGCGTCCAGCAGCACATCGGTGAACTCGAGGCTGGTGAACTGGCTGCCCTGGTCCGTGTTGAAAATCTCGGGCCTGCCGTGCTTCGCCAACGCCTCCTGGACCGCTTCGACGCAGAAGGCCGCCTCCATTGTGATCGAGACGCGATGGGCCAGGACCCGTCGGCTGAACACATCGACGACCGCCGCGAGATAGACGAAGCCACGCCGCATCGGAATGTAGGTGATGTCCATTGCCCACGCCTGGTCGGGCCGCTCGATCTTCAATCCGCGCAACAGGTACGGGTAGATCTTGTGACCCGGTGCCGGCTTACTCGTGTTCGGGCGACGATAGACCGCCTCGATCCCCATGCGCTTCATCAGCGTCGCGATGTGGCGGCGACCGGCGTATACGCCCTCCCGCCGCAGCAACGATCGCTGCATACGCGCTCCCGCGAAGGGATAATCGAGATGCAGCTCATCGAGCCGACGCATCAAGGCAAGGTCCTCGGCCGAAACTGGCCGAGGTTCATAGTAGACCGTGCTGCGAGCCAGCTTCAGGACCTTCGCCTGGCGCACGATAGAAAGATCATGACCGCGGTCGATCATCGCTTTGCGCTCAGCAGGCCCGCCTTGGTGAGCGCGCCGGACAAAAAATCGTTTTCCAACGCCAGCTCGCCGATCTTGGCATGTAACGCCTTCAAATCGACCGGCGTCTCGGCCGACGCCTTGTCATGCCCAAACACGCCGGCGGCGCCTTCCAGGAGCTGGTTTTTCCAGATCGTGATCTGGTTCGGATGAACATCAAACAGTTGCGCCAGCTCCGCCAGCGTCTTGTCGCCTTTGACCGCAGCCAAAGCAACCTTCGCCTTGAATGCCGGAGAATGCATCCGGCGGCTCTTCTTCGTCATCTTCGCTCCTGATTCGCGGCAAGAATCCTCGCCGCTGTCAGGCAGAAAATCCACTCAAGCTACTGTCCGAATTTGCGGAGCCAGCTCTGAACGCATCGTTAGATGCGTTCCGGGTGAGGGGGAGCCTCCGCAAGCGCAGCTATCGCCGAATACGCGGAGACGGCCCCTCACCCCAACCCTCTCCCCGTTAAGAACGGGGAGAGGGAGCGCAGCGTCTTCGTGGTTGCTATCCAACCTAATCTCATCACGTCCTAGTCCTACTGCGTCACAAACGATGATCTGTCTAGTGGTCGAACTTGATCGCACAACAAGGACATCTCGACAGCGTTCGGACGAGCCCATGTTCGAGGCGCCGTCGCATCGTCGCGATCGAATTTGGAATGTGACGTTGGGTCCGCAGCGGCAAATCCGCGGGGTCTGTAATCTGCGGGAATGCGATCGAGCAGGATCGGCCGGGCGTGCCGAGTGCCTGAGGGGGGAATCGTCTCCCGCTCGGAGATCAGGAATCCGTAGGCTGCGATGCACATTGTTGCGTGATGATGAAAGCCGCGCCAGCCGCGTCCCTCGAAGTGGCCGAGCCCGACCTCCTGCTTGAGTTCCTGATAGTCGCGTTCGATGCGCCAGCGCAATTTAGCCGTCTCAACGAGAGTCCGGAATGCCACATCCTCCGGCAATGTCGAGAGCCAGTATTTGGTAGGCTGGTCCTCGCCTTTTGGCCATTCGATCAGCAACCATTCCTCCAATCGCCGGGTGGTTTGCCAATAATCACGATGCGCGGCACGGACCCGCACGCGGGCAAAGCGCGAGGTCAGCTTTTCGTTCGTTCCTTGCCGCCACGTGATGGTGCGCCAAGCTTTGTCCGGCAGGCCGATCGCGAGCGCCTTGACGGCGGCCGGCTGATGCTGACGGTTGCGGCGCATCAGTTTCGGTGGACGGCCGCGGCCCGACCATGGCTTCGGCGGCAAGGGACCGGTACCGGGCGCCCATACCGTTGTGCTCGACAGAAGACCCGCCACATAGGTCAATCCCAGCGCCGTGATCTCCGTGCGCAGGTCGCTGTTATTGCCATAGCCCGCGTCCATCAGTACGACACCGCGTGGAAGGCCGCTCGCGCAGGCCCACCGCAACTGCTCCAGCGCGATCTCCGGCTTGGTCCGGAAGCCAACTTCGGCAGGAATGCCCACCTTGCGCCGCCGATCGCAGTCCTCAGTCCATTCCTTCGGAAGATAAAGGCGATAAGCGACAGGCAGGCTGGCGTGGTGGTTGGCAATCGACAGTGACACCGCCACCTGACAATTATCCTGCTTGCCGAGCTGCCCGCAATATTGCCGTGCAACTCCAACTGAATGTCGGCCCTGCTTGGGAAATCCGGTATCGTCGATGATCCAGGCTTCGATGGGGCCCTGGCGTTCAATCGCCGGCAGGACCATCTCACGTACCTTGCCCAGCACCTTCTCATCCGACCAGGCGCCGCTGCCGACGAAATGCAGCAGCGATTGATGCTGGGCGGCCGTCCGTTCCGGAGCTGTCACCGCCGCCATCGACTCCACGCTCTTGCGACCGCCACAGGCCATCAGGCCGACGCAATAGTCGCGCAGCGGCGCCTTCCGATCAGCATGACCGATGACACTGGCAAGCCCTTCCAAATACGTCGCAAATCGCTTCTCGCTCGTCTTGGTGCCACGCCCGCTCATGTCGGCCTCTCGACTGATGGTCCGTGCTTCATCCATCGCTGATTCTGGCCGGCGGTTTTGTGACTCAGTCAGACTAGGAGCTTGTCTGGATAGTCGCTGTTCAAATCTGGTCGGGTCTGATTCAACATTGGGCGATGAGCAAGTATTTTCGGCCTTGGAACATCGATCAGACGCTGCTTCTGCCGCCGAATGTGCAGGACTTCGTGCCGAAAGGCCATGTCTCGCGGTTTATGGTTGATCTGGTGCGGGAGAGCCTCGATCTCAGGGAGATCATGGGCAGCTATGTGAGCGGGCTTGGGCAGCCGCCGTTTGATCCGCGGATGATGGTGGCGCTGCTGCTGCATAGCTATGCGAGTGGGCTGTATTCGTCGCGTCGGATTGCCAAGGCCTGCCGGGAGCGGAACGATTTTGTGATGATCGTGGCGCTGGATGCGCCGGATTTTCGGACGATCAGCGACTTTCGCAAGCGACATTTGAAGGCGCTCGGCGCGCTATTCGTGCAGGTTCTGAAGTTGTGCGAGACGGCCGGGCTGGTCAAGCTCGGTCATGTCGCGCTGGATGGTACGAAGATCAAGGCGAACGCGTCGAAACACAAGGCGATGAGTTATGAGCGCATGAAGAAGCGCGAGGCGGAATTGAAGGCCGAGGTCGCTCGCATGCTGGCGGCCGCCGAGGCGGCGGATGCCTCGGAGGATGAGACTTTCGGCAACAGCGACGAACTGCCGGACTGGACCGTCGACAAGCAGAAACGGCTGGCGAAGATCCAGCAAGCGATGGCGGCGCTGGAAGCGGACGCCAAACTGGCGGCGGAGGAAGAGCGCCGCATCGAGGCCGAAAAGGAACAGCAGCGCCAGGCCGAAGGCCGCAAGAAGCCGGGCAAACCGGCGGCGCTGCCATCGGAGGAACCCAATCCCAAGGCGCAACGCAACTTCACCGATCCGGAAAGCCGCATCATGAAGTCGAAGGATGGCTTCGTTCAGGCCTATAATGCCCAGGCGGCCGTCGATGCACATGCCCAGATCATTGTCGCGCAAGAACTGACCCAGCACGGCAGCGATCAGGGCCAGTTGGTGCCCCTGATCGAGGCCATCGAGAGCAATCTTGGCCGCAAGCCGCGGCAGGCCTCAGCGGATTCCGGCTACTGCAGCGAAGCCAATCTCGAAGCGCTCGACACACGCAGCATCGATGGCTATGTCGCGCCCGGACGCGCCAAGCACCCGACAGTAGCGAACGGAAAAGTCGGCGGCCCGCTGACACAGGCCATGCGAAAGAAGATCGACGATGGCGGCTTCGAAACACCCTACCGATTGCGAAAGCAAGTGGTGGAGCCGGTGTTCGGGCAGATCAAACAGGCAAGAGGCTTCCGCCAGTTCCTGTTGCGGGGCATCGAGAAAGTGCGCGCCGAGTGGACAATGATCTGCACCGTCCATAACCTCCTCAAGCTGTTCAACCTCGCAAACGCAGCCTGAGCCTGCTACTCTACAACAAATGCCCGTCACGAAAACATATCTGGACGGGCTCCTAGGACATTCGAAAAGCCCACACTCTCAGACGACAGGGCCCGAGCGAGAGTACTCCGGCTCATGCCAAGACGGCGCGCGACTTCCTCAGCGTTGGCTTCGCCGTGCGGTGGCAGCTGGGCGATCTGGTCTTCGACCCGAGACCGCACGCTGGTCCGTCTAGATGCCCGGTTGCTCAGCGCTTCGTCGGCATATTGAAGCAGTATCTTGTTGAGATGCAAATCGGCTCCCACGGAGGGTAACGCGGCGATCTGGGAAGGAAACAGCATCTCATCCCTGTCGGCTGCGAATTCGATGTCGCATCCGACGAGAGATCGGACATCCAAGGGTGTTTCTCGTCTGTAGTGCTTCAGTTTGATTTGCTTTGGGGCCAGCCTGCCGTCAGTCAGCGCGCGGCAGATACGAAGAAGCGTAATCAGCCAGAATTCCGCATGGTGGCGATCTGACGACCTGTCGATGTTGACATATTCGAATCTAATGGCGAATCCGCGCTCCAGAGACGACCGTAGCCGCACCCCCTCGTTGTTGATCGCGCAGTAACGTCCCCCAATTTGCAGGGCGTCACCGAGGTGCTCCGATGAAGCCATGACGTAGTACAAAAGCCCGATCTCCCCCAGTTCGAAGCCTTGAGCCAAATGGAAACCAAAGCAGTCGTCCTGCAATTCCCTGGCAGCTAGCTCAAGCAGTCTTATCTGTGCTCGCGCGTCGATGCGGCGCTTGCGGTCTTCAACATCGTCGATCGTCAGGCCTGCGGCTGACACGATCGGAGCCAGCTCAATTTGTGCATCCCGCATTCGGGCACATGCGAGACGCGCTATGCCCCCGGCAGAGCTTGGTATCGATGGCAAGGTGCTTGCAAGGCGTTTGGCGATCTTCATCCGGCACCGAACTGTGTTATCGCCAAACGTCGAGGGCTTCGAGCACCGCATTTTGACCTATGTCAAACAAGCCGATCCGTTCGAGGCATCCAGCCTGACAAGATCTCGCAATCAAATGACCCAGGATCACAAGACGTTGGGGAGGCAAATCATCTAGCCGATTGCTTCGCGGCCGTTCCATTTCTGCCTTGAACCGACGGCAGTTGGCTCCAACCGGGCCCGCGCAAGGGTGAACTTATGATGGGCGCGGTCATGGATCGGGAAAAACTTCAGGTGGAACGGATGATTGACGCCAGTACGAGCGGCCATATGAGCTAGGTCGTGGGCGGACAAGGACGTGCTCAACAGAGCGGAACTCATCGATCAATCCATTACCTGATCACCGAAGCCGGGACTCCGGGCACTTGGCATTACTCGTTCTTCATCGGCGATCGCAACTTCGCGGGCAAGGTCCAGGCGGTTTTAGGATTGCTGGCGGCACGCCGCGTAAGGATGAAGATCGATCGGCTGTTAAAGCACAATGCGTCAATGGCGACTCATACAGATGCCGCAGTCGAACCGGATGTCTCTCAGCGCCCGCCCCCACCTATTGCGAGTGACGCCTCTTCAACCACTTTCCCCGATAGTCCGGAGTTGGCGCCGCTAAAAGCCGAAGCTTCAAGCACTGTGGCGTTTACCTGCGAGGCTTGCAAGTTTGTTTACGAGGCCGTGCAGGTTCGCGCTGCCGCCAGAGGGGTCTTTCGCTGCACCGCCTGTTGGTGGCCAGTCCATCGATGGGATGGCGAGTATGATTATAAGGGCTGGCGGCGGCTTGAGAAAGACGTCGAGCCGCCGCCTCCGCTCGCCCCCGCCGGCCGGTCCCGAGGAATAGCACAGCAGGCGTACCCACCTAACCCGGCCAGATCAACGCGACCACATCTCCGGCGCGCAGCGTCTGCCCGGGCTTCACCGGCACCGATGCAATCCGGCCCGCTGCGGGCGAGAGCACGCTAATCTCCATCTTCATCGACTCGATGATGGCAAGCACGTCGCCGGCGGCAACCTCGGCGTCCTCCTCGACCAGGATCTTCCAGATGTTGCCGGGCACTTCAGAGAAGGCGCCGATCTGACCGTCGGGAATACCCGTCGCGGCGACACCTGCATCGATCGAGTCCGCCGGCGCCTCGTCGAGCTTCATCTCGCGCCAGCGCTGGCGCTCGGCGTCGAATGCGGCCTGCTGGGTTGCCTTGAACGCCGCGATCGATGGGCGCGCCGCGGCCAGGGATTTCGCATAGTCGGCGTAGGAGAACTCGCCTTCTTCGATCCTGATGTCGTATTGGCCGTGCGGAAACGCGGCGCGGGCGTCGAGCAGCTCGTCGGCATCGACCGGGAAGAAGCGGATCTTGTCGAAGAACCGCAGCAGCCAGGGATGGCCGGGCTCGAACACCCGCGTCGTGCGCCAGCTGTTCCAGACCTGGACGGTGCGGCCGAACAGCTGGTAGCCGCCCGGCCCTTCCATGCCGTAGATGCACATATAGGCGCCGCCGATCCCGACCGCGTTCTCCGGCGTCCAGGTCCGCGCCGGATTGTACTTGGTGGTCACCAGCCGATGCCGCGGGTCGAGCGGCGTCGCCACCGGCGCGCCGAGATAGACGTCACCGAGGCCGAGCACGAAATAATCCGCATCGAACACGATGCGGCGGACGTCGTCCTCGCTGCCGAGCCCGTTGATGCGGCGGATGAACTCGACATTCGAGGGACACCACGGCGCATCCGCACGCACCAGCTCCTGATACTTGCGCATCGCAAGCTCGGCCTGCGGATCGCGCCACGACAGCGGCAGATGCACGGTGCGGCTCGGCACCCGCATGGCGTCGACCGGCGGCAACTCGCGCTCGATCCGCCTGAGCATGTCGAGCAGCTTTTGCCGCGACAGCGCCGTGCCGTCATAATGGATCTGCAGCGAGCGGATGCCCGGCGTCAGATCGATCAGGCCACCGAGTTTTTCCGCCTCCAGCGCCTGCGCCAGCACGTGCACGCGCAGCCGCAGCGCGATGTCGAGCTCCATCGGGCCATATTCGACCAGCAGATTGTCGTCACCGGCGCGGCGATAGACCACCGGGATCGGGCCATCGTCATTGCGTCTGACCACCGCCGAGCCAAGCTCGGGCGCCCGCAGCACCGTGGGTCCGGCAACCGGATCGTCGCGTTTCACCGGCACGAAGCGGACGGTGTCGCCGGGCCTGAGCTGGCCAATCTTCCAGAGCTCGTCGCGCGCAACGACCGCCGGACAGACGAAGCCGCCGAGGCTCGGTCCGTCGGGGCCGAGAATGATCGGCATGTCGCCGGTGAAGTCGATCGAGCCGACCGCATAGGCATTGTCATGAATGTTCGACGGATGCAGCCCGGCCTCGCCGCCATCGGCGCGGGCCCAGCGCGGCTTCGGACCGATCAGCCGGACGCCGGTGCGCGCGCTGTTGAAATGCACCTCGTAGCTCGCCGCAAACAGCGTCTCGATGTCCTCGTCGAGGAAGAAGTCCGGCGCACCGTGCGGGCCATAGAGCACGCCGATCTGCCATGCTGACGCGAGCTCCGGCCGCTCGCTTTCCTCTGCGCGTCGCGGGGCTGCAAGGCTCGGCGTCTCGGCACCGATATGCAGCACGTCGCCGGCCTTCAGCGACCCCGTCGCATGGCCGCCGAAAGCACCGAGCGCAAACACCGCGCGCGATCCGAGAATCTCCGGCACGTCGATGCCGCCACGCACGGCAAGATAGCTGCGCTGGCCCGCCCCCCGAATGCTGCCGATGACGAGCGTCTGGCCGGCGCGCACCGTGACCGGCTCGTGATACGCAACCTCGGCGCCGTCGAGCGATGCCTTCATTTGAGCGCCCGACAGCGCGACGATCGCATCGGTGTTGAAGCGCAAAGTCGGGCCGTTGACCGTCAGCTCCAGCGCGGTCGTCGTCTCCGGGTTGCCGACGACGCGGTTGGCGAGGCGGAACGACCGCTCGTCCATTGGGCCGCTCGGCGGCACGCCGACATGCCAGAGATGCAGCCGGCCGGGCAATTCCTGCACCCCGCTCTGCGCGCCGGGCGCGACGACGTCGATGGTGCGGGGACGATAGGCGAACGCGCCGAGCACGCTGGTCGCGACCTGCCCGCTGCGGAACACGTCCGACGCCGCGATCGCCCGCAGATAGGCGAGATTGGTCTCGATGCCGGCCACGACCGTGTCATCGAGTGCCTGCGTCAGCTTCGCGATCGCGGCCTCGCGGGTCTCGGCCGACACGATGATCTTGGCCAGCATCGGATCGTAGAACGGCGACACTTCCGTGCCGGTCTCGATCCAGCCGTCGATCCGCGCATCCGGCGAGAAGCTGACCTGCGTCAGCCGGCCCGCGCTCGGGCGGAAGCCGGCGCCCGGATTCTCGGCATAGAGCCGCACCTCGATCGCCGCGCCTTTCGGCGTGAGCGCGCCGGCCTGGCCCAGCACATCCTCGCCGGCCGCCTGCCGGATCATCCATTCGACCAGATCGACGCCATAGACCTGCTCGGTGACGGGGTGCTCGACCTGAAGACGGGTGTTCACCTCGAGGAAGTAAAAGTCCTCGCGCTCGACGTCGTAGATGAACTCCACCGTGCCGGCGGATTCGTAAGCGACCGCCTTGCCGAGCGAGACCGCCGCCGCATGCAGCCGCCGCCGGATGTCTGCTGAAAGCCCCGGCGCAGGGGTCTCCTCAAAGACTTTCTGGTTGCGCCGCTGCAGCGAGCAATCGCGTTCGCCCAGCGCCACAACGTCTCCCTTGCCGTTGCCGAAGATCTGCACCTCGATGTGGCGCGCACGGGCGACGAACCGCTCGAGATAGACCCGCGCGTCGCCGAAGCTTGCCCGCGCCGTGCGTTGCACCGATTCGAATCTCTCACGCAGCGTCGCCATGTCGTGGCAGAGCTGCATGCCGATGCCGCCGCCGCCCGCCGTGCTCTTCAGCATCACGGGAAAGCCGATCACGTCAGCCTGCTGCACCGCCTCATCGATGGTCTCGAGCAGGCCGGAGCCCGGCAGCAGCGGCACGCCGCTGCGCTCGGCGATCTCGCGTGCCTTGTGCTTGAGGCCGAAGGCGTCGAGATGCTCAGGCCGGGGCCCGATGAACTTGATGCCGTGCTCGGCGAGCCGCTCGGCAAAGCGGCGATTCTCCGACAGGAAGCCGTATCCGGGATGCACCGCCTCTGCGCCGGTCGCAAGACAGGCCGCCATGATCGCGTCGACGTTGAGATAGCTCTCGGCCGCCGGCGCCGGGCCGATCCGCACCGCCTCACCGGCGTCGAGCACCGGCCGCGTGAAGCGGTCGGCGTCGGAATAGACCGCGACCGAGCCAATGCCCATGCGGTGCAATGTTTTGCCGATCCGCCCGGCGATCTCGCCGCGGTTGGCAATCAAAACCTTGCTGAACATGCCTCACGCCTCCGGCTCGAAGATCGTGGCATCGAAGATCGTGACTTGCACCGCCGTCGGGAAAAAGCCGTTGCAGGGATTGTTGATCTGGGGACAGTTCGAGATCAGGCACAGCACGTCCATCTCGGCCACCAGCTCGATGGCGTCGCCCGGCTTGGAGACGCCGTCGACCACGGTGAAATTGCCCGCGGGATCGATCGGCACGTTCATGAAGAAGTTCAGGTTCGGCACGATGTCGCGCTTCGACATGCCGTATTTCGCGGCCTCCAGCACGAAGTTCTCGCGGCAGGCGTGCTGGTAGCGGGTCTGGTGTCCGAACCGCACCGTGTTGCTCTCGCAGGAGCAGGCGCCCGCCGACGTGTCGTGCAGGCCGCAGCTATCCGCCGTGACGCGCAGCATCACGCGGCCTTCATTGGACATGATCCTGGTGCCGAGCCCGACATAGGCCGAGCCCTGTGCACGCAGCGTATCCTGGCCGCTGTAGCGCTCCTGATAGTCGTCGGCACGATAGAACAGCGTGTCGACCGCCTGCTGGCCATGGGTGTCCACAATCCGCAGCGTCTGTCCCTTGCGGATGACAGCCGACCACGGCTTGCGGGCGGGAATTTCGGCGTCGAGAACGATGCGGCCGGCGGAGCGAGCGGATTGCGTGGTCATCGCACGGCTCCTTCCAAGGTCTGGCCGAAATACAGCGCATTGTTCTCAAAGGCACGGATCGCCTCCGCGGTCGCGGTGCGGCACAGATCGTCGGCCGCGGGCGCACCGGCGCGGTAGCGCACGACCTCCACGCTCGCTTGCGGATAGGTTGCCGCCGGATCGAGCGGATGCGGACAGTTCGACAGCGCGATCAAGAGATCCATCTCCGCACGCAAATCGACGAAATCGCCCTTTTGCCGGCGCGCGCCGGACCAGACAAACTTGCCTTCCGCGTCGATGGCGACCGGTGCAAAGAAGCTGACGCAGGGATGCACGTCGCGGCGATCGAGCCCGAGCTTGGCGGCGGCCAGGATGAAATTGTCGCGGGTGTTGCGGAAATTGCCGTCGCCGTACTTCGCCTGGTTGGTCGCCGCGGTCGAGCCGCCGACCACGGCATCATGCGCGGCGCTGGTGTCCTCGGTGATGCCGAGCAACGCGCGCCCCATGTCCGACAGCAGCACCCGCCCCTTCTGCAGCCGCGCCGCCCACTGCACCTTGATGGTGTCGGCATGGTTGAGCCGCTCGATCGGATCGGCGCTGTTCCAGGCGAGCAGGCTGACGGTGGAGATCCCTGACGAGTTCACGATGCGCAGCGCCTCGCCGCGGTTCAGCCGCGTGGTCCAGTACCAGCCGGCCGGAATGGTTTCCCGGTGAATGACCGTGTCGGCGGCGATCGGCGCGGCGTCGCGCGAGGTCGGCTGTGGCAGCGCGCGCGGCGCGTGCTCCTGCCCCGCCGCCTTCAGCTCGTTGTAGCGTCGGGTATGCGCCGCGACCTCGGCCTTCTGTTCCTCTGTGAGGATCATGGTTGCTCCTTCAAGACGAGAGCGCCGGGCCGTCCCGGCTGATGCTCCTTGCCTGACCGGGTCGTCCCGATCGGAGCTGGTTGAACTGATGACCGCAGCTCGGCGCTGCGGCGTGGAAAGATCTCGAGATCGCGCGACACGGTGGCGCCATAGCGGTCGCGCTCCTCAGGGCGGTTGCGCTGCCGCTCCAGCGCGATCACGCGCGTTGCGAGCCCGAACGCTTCACTGAGGTCGTGCGTCACCATCACGACGGTCAGATGGGTCTCGTTCCAGAGCCGCTTCATCAAAACATGGATGTCGGCGCGGATTCCCGGATCGAGCGCGCCGAACGGCTCGTCGAGCAGCAGGATTCTTGGCTCGCGCATGATCGCCTGCGCCAGCGCGAGGCGTTGCTGCATGCCACCCGACAGCGCGGAGGGATATTTGTTCTCCTGGCCGGCGAGCCCGACCTCGGCAAGCAGTTTCATGGCATCATCGGCGGCGGCGCGGCGCGCGGCGCCGAACAGCCGGGCGGTGAATTTGGCGTCGCGCAATTCGCGGCCGAGCATGACGTTCTGCAACACGGTCAGATGCGGAAACACCGAGTAGCGCTGAAACACCACGCCGCGATCGGCGTCCGGCTCGCCGGGCAGCGGCTTGCCGTCGACCAGGATCTGGCCGCGGCTCGGCTGCTCCTCGCCGAGCAGCATACGGAGCAGCGTGGTCTTGCCGCAGCCGGACGGGCCCACCAGCGCAATGAAGGCGCGCGGCTCGACCTCCATCGTGATGCGCTCCAACACGATGTGGTCGCCATATTCCTTCCAGACGTCGTCGAAACGGATCGCACTCATTCCGCCCTCACCGAGGCAAACCAGGGAAACAGCCTGCGTTGCATGACGCGCAGGCCGACATCGATCAGGAACGCCAGCAGCGTGATCCAGGCGACGTAGGGAATGATGACATCCATCGCGAGATAGCGGCGCACCAGGAAGATCCGGTAGCCGAGCCCGGAATCCGAGGCGATCGCCTCGGCCGCGATCAGGAATAACCACGCCGGCCCGAGCTGCAGCCGCAACACGTCGATCAGCCGCGGCAGGGTTTGCGGCACCGCGACGCGCAGCGCGATCTGCCAGGTCGAGGCGCCGAGCGTCTGCGCCTTGACGATCTGCTCGCGCGGCAGCTCCTGCACCTTCATCGCGAGGTCGCGGATCATGCAGGGCAGCGTCCCGATCACGATCAGCGCGATCTTCGAGTTCTCACCCAATCCCATCACGATGAACAGGATCGGCAGCAATGCCAGTGGCGGCACCATCGAGGTCACCGACACGAACGGCCCGAGCAGGGCGTTAGCGCCCGGCAACAGCCCGATCACGATGCCGAGCACCAGCGCCGCCACCGTCGAGATCGCCAGCGCCGACCCCAACCGCCCCAGGCTGGCGACGGTGTCGGAGGCCATCAGATAGCTGCCGGTGCGCGGGTCGACCTCGAACGCCATCTGCTTGACGGCCTGCACCATGTTGGGCAGCGCCGGCAGCAGCTTGTCGTTCGGGTTTTGCGCGAGCCGCGCGCTGGAGCCGGCGAAGTAGGCGATTGCGACCAACAGGAACGGCAGCGCGAGCAGATAGAATCGCGTCTGCCGTCCCGGCCGTATGTTCACAAGTCGCATGGTCGGCTCCTGCCTGAGGCGGGCGATACGTCAGAGCCTGGCGTCAGAGCTTGCCCTTGGCGGCTTCGTCCATGTAGGTCGGGTCGAAGCGCAGCTTGACGTTCGACTTGTCGCCCAGCACCGACTTGTCGGCGAGCTCGATGCCGACGGCGTCGGCCGATTTCGCACCCTTGCCGAGCAGATCCTTCTCGAACAGGAACTTGCGCACCCGGTCCATGGTCGCCCCAACCGTCTTGCTGCGCGTAAAAGCTTCGGCATCGGTGCCTTGTCGAACAGTTTGGTGGTCGAGAGCTGGCTGTCGAAACCGGCGAGATCGGTGCCGGAGGCCTTGGCCATCGCCTCCTTGGCGGCCTTCGCCGCGGGATCGTTCGCGGTCATTTTGGAGATCGTCTCGTACCAGATGCCGACCAGCGCCTTGGCGAAGTCGGGATTGTCCTTGGCGACCGCCGTGTTCACCACCATCAGGTCCATGATCTCGCCGGGGATCTGCGAGGAGTCGAACACCTTCTTGGCGTCGGGCGAGCCAAGGACTTCGGTCACAATCGGATTCCAGGTCACGACTGCAGTGACATCAGGTGTCTTGTAGGCCGCCGCGATGTCGGCATCGGAGGTGTTGATGACCTTGACGTCCTTCTCGCTCAGCTTGCTGGTCTCGAGCGCGCGCGCCAGCAGATAATGCGACACCGAGAACTCGACCAGGTTGACGGTCTGCCCCTTGATCGCCGCGAGGTCCGGCTTGTTCTTGAGGATCACGGCGTCGTTGCCGTTGGAGAAATCGCCCATCACGACCGCGGTGGTATCGACGCCGCCGGCGGCGGGAATCGACAGCGCGTCCATGTTGGTGATGGTGACGGCGTCATAGCCGCCGGCGGTGTACTGGTTGATCGATTCGACGTAGTCGTTGAACTGCTTGACCTCGATCGCGATGCCGTATTTGTCGGCCCACTTCTTGACGATGCCGGTGTCGGCCGCATAGCCCCACGGCATCCACCCGACATAGATCGACCAGGCGACCTTGAAGCTTTTCTTCGGCGCGGCGTCGGCGCCTGATACGGCCGCGAGCGCAACTGCGCAGCCGACGACAACAGAGCGGAGGAAGAAACTGAATTTGTGCATTGCCGATCCCTCTTGCGAAACTTCACAAAAAGGGACTGGCGAAAAGACCATCGCTCCGCCAATCCCTTGGCTAACGAGGTCTCCCGGGCTTTTATCCCGCCGTGCACCTGCGGGAATGTCTCCCCCGCAAGCGGCTGCTCTCGGACCAGCACCTTGTCTCCCAAGGTCGGAACCCTAGCGGCCAACTCAATGCCTGTGATGCACGACACGTGCCACAGCGCCGGTATTTGAATCTCATAAGATTTTTTGGCGCGGGTCGCTCCGACGCGATGGCCGCTTGCTCAAAAACTGCGCAGGCCTGCCCAGAAATGGCTCTGTCATTTCGCCGGCGACCTCCGCAGGATCACGCTATCCTGATGTCGAGAGGGACGTTCGATGCGCAAGCTCTTGAGTGCCCTCTGGCGCGGACTGCATGGCCGGTACGGCCTGACGCCGCGATGCGACGTCGGCGGTCCAAAACGGACCGGGACGCGGGCTCACTGATGCGCAGCATACCCTTATCGAGCGAGTTGGACGAGCGTAGGGTAGATGGCAGCAAGCCTGTCCTATCGCGTCGCGGCCCGACGACGGGGCTTGATTCTATTGACCTGAGGCTCGCAGATCGAACGACGTAGCGTCTGTTCTCGCGCTCAGCCCGTCAAAGACTCGCCGGGCATTGGGGCTACCCCTTCTGAGCCGATTAGCCTGGTGGCAGAAACGTTCTTGATTGGTTGGCTGCAAGATTCGCTTCTGGAATGGCGGCCAGTCCGCCCTGCCGGAGGACTGCCCCGCGGATGATCGGTCAATCTGGCACTTGTAGGACTCCCGATCCGCTGTCATCTTGGAGCATGCGGAACTCGCATGGCTGCTGCCCGAAACGGGCCGGCGTCACCATAAGCAGGGGCGAACCAACGCGCCGGTTTTTGGGATCGAGACCGACATGGCCGGTGGCGGATCGTTTGACACGTTCCCCAAATTGCTGCTGCGGAATGCAGCGCAGTTAGGCACGCGTCCGGCGTTTCGGCACAAGGATCTTGGCATCTGGCAGAGCTGGACCTGGGCTCAAGTTGCCGGGATCGTCCGTGCCTATGCCGCGGGTCTGCATCGGCTTGGTTTGCGGCAGGGTGAGATAATCGCGGTCGTTGGCTCCAATCGGCCGAAGCTCTACTGGACCATGATGGCAGCGCAGGTGCTGCGCGCGATTCCCGTTCCGGTTTACGCTGATGCAGTGGCCGACGAACTTGCTTTTGTGCTCGCCCACGCCGAGGCGAAGCTGGTCGCGGCGCAAGACCAGGAGCAGGTCGACAAGATCCTGTCGGTGTCCGATCGATTGCCGCAACTCGACAAGATCGTCTATGACGAGCCGCGCGGCCTTGATGGCTATGATGACGGTCGACTGATCGCAATCGGTGATGTCATCGAAGACGGCCGCGTAGCGCTTGCGGCTGACATGGCGCTTGGCGAACGGATCGATGAATACGTGCAGGCGGGCAACGGTTCGGACATCGCAGTCATCCTCTACACTTCGGGAACGACCGGCGCGCCGAAGGGAGTCATGCTGTCCTCGCGAGGCTGCATCGATGCTGCGACCGACACCACGCGGTTCGACAGACTGACCGACAGGGACGTGGTGCTCGCCTATCTGCCGCTGGCCTGGGCCGGCGATCATTACGTCAGCTACGTGCAAGGCCTCGTGGCTGGATTCTGCATGGCGTGTCCCGAGAGCGGCGACACGATTGAGCAGGATCGGCGTGAGATCGGACCAACCTTCTACTTAGCCCCACCACGCGGTTTTGAGGCCATGCTGACGCGGCTGATGGTCCGGATGGAGGACGCGGCGCCGATCAAGCGGCGATTGTTCAGCTACTTTCTGGACGTCGCGCGGCGGTATGGCGAGCCAGTCTTGACGGGACGTCCGGTGCCGCTGTCAGGCCGATTGCTCTATGCGCTCGGACGTTGGCTGGTCTACGAGCCTCTCAAGAACGTTCTTGGCCTCTCTCTGGTGCGCATTGCATACACTGGAGGTGAAGCTATCGGTCCGGAACTGTTCGCGTTCTACCGCTCGATCGGTCTGAACCTGAAGCAGCTCTACGGCCAGACCGAAGCGTTCCTCTATGTAACGTGCCAGCCCGATGGCGAGATCTACTCGGATACGGTTGGTCCGCCGGCGCCCAATGTTGACATTCGCATAGCGGAATCGGGCGAAGTGCAGTTTCGCTCGCCCGGCATGTTCCTCGGATATTTCAAGGATCAGGCAAAGACCGCGGAAGCTATGTCGTCCGACGGATACGTCAGGACTGGTGATGCAGGCTTTTTCGACGAGAAGACCGGGCATCTGAAGATCATCGATCGTGCGAAGGACGTCGGTCGGCTGGCGGACGGCACGATGTTTGCCCCGAAGTATCTCGAGAACAGACTGAAGTTCTATCCAAATATCAAGGAAGCGGTCACTTTCGGTGACTCCCGAGATTTTGTTTGCGCGATGCTCAACATCGACCCGGTCGCCGTCGCGAATTGGGCGGAACGCAACAACGTCGCCTACGGGTCGTATCAGGAACTGGCCGGGCATCCGCTGGTCTACGACATGGTCGCGAATCACGTTGCCGAGGTGAACCGCTCGCTTGCAAAGGAAACGGTGCTGGCGGGCGCGCAGGTTCGCCGCTTCCTCATCCTGCACAAAGAGCTCGACGCGGATGACGGTGAATTGACCCGCACGCAGAAGGTGCGCCGCCGGTTCATTGCCGAGCGCTATGCGCCGCTGGTCACGGCGCTCTACAACGGCTCGCAGGAGGCCGACATTTCCACCGAGGTCACGTTGGAGGATGGTCGCAAAGGTACGATCGCGGCACGGGTCAAGGTGCGCGACATGCAAGTCATCGGTCCGACAGAATCGCTGGGACGAGCAGCATGAGAGCGCCGGACACCAACGAAATCCTGCTCCAGGTCGAGGGCGTGGCACTGGCCTTCGGCGGCGTCAAGGCGCTGCGGGACGTTTCGTTCAACGTCAGAAAGGGTGAAATTCGAGCCATCATCGGCCCCAACGGCGCCGGCAAAACCTCGATGCTGAACGTCGTCAACGGCTTCTATCATCCCAACCATGGCGCCATCACCTTCAAGGGGCGCACACGGGCCAGAATGCAGCCTTTCGAGGCAGCACGCGGCGGCATCGCGCGCACCTTTCAGAATGTCGCCCTGTTCAAGGGCATGAGCGCGCTCGACAACATCATGGCAGGCCGCAGCCTGAAGGTGCGCCGGGGGCTGTTGTGGCAGGTGCTGCGTTATGGCCCTGCCCTCGCGGAGGAGGTCGAGCATCGGCGCAAGGTCGAGGAGATCATCGACTTTCTGGAGATCGAGACAATCCGCAAGGTACCGGTTGGGCGTTTGCCATACGGCTTGCAGAAGCGTGTCGAACTCGGTCGCGCTCTCGCGATGGAGCCCGACCTTCTTCTCCTCGACGAGCCGATGGCAGGCATGAACCTCGAGGAGAAGGAGGACATGTCGCGGTTCATCACTGATGTGAACAACCATTACGGCACGACCATCGCCTTGATCGAGCACGACATGGCCGTGGTCATGGATCTGTCGGATCGCGTAGCGGTGCTTGATCACGGCGTAAAGATCGCCGACGGCACGCCTGATGAAGTCAAGAGAAGTCAAGCCGTCATCGACGCATATCTTGGCGTCGCGCATTGAGGTGCGTCCATGATCGCACTGGGTCAGTTTCTCGAGGTCCTTATCGGCGGATTGATGTCCGGCGTGCTCTATTCGCTGGTCGCGCTCGGCTTCGTGCTGATCTTCAAGGCATCCGGCGTATTCAATTATGCTCAGGGAGCAATGGTATTGCTCGCGGGATTGGCGTTGGTTCGCTCCCTCGACCTCCTGGTCGCCAACGGCTTTCCGCTTTGGGTCGCGGTCGTCCTCGCTGTCGGGTTTGCCGCCGTGATCATGGCGGCAACGGCCTGGCTCATCGAGCGGTTCGTGATCGGACCTCTGGTCAACCAGGACGGCCTGACGCTGTTCATGTCGACGATCGGCGTGACATTCGTCATCGAGGGCGCCGCGGAGATGATCTTCGGATCGGATGTCTACCCGTTGCGGCTGTTCCCGACCGACGCCTGGTTCTTGTTTGAAGGCTTGTTCCCGGGTGGGATTCTGGTCAACAAGCTGGACGTCTGGGGCGCGTTGATCGCAGGCGTCCTGGTCGCCGGCCTCGCAATTTTCTTTCAGCGCACCAAGACCGGTCGCGCACTCAGGGCCGTGGCCGACGACCATTTGGCCGCGCATTCAGTCGGTATCCCGATCAGTTGGATCTGGTTCGTCGTCTGGCTTGCCGCCGGCCTCGTTGCGCTGGTCGCGGCGACCGTGTGGGGGACCAAGCTCGGCGTGCAGTTCTCCATCACTTTTCTCGCCCTGAAGGCGCTTCCGGTTCTGATCATCGGAGGCCTCACCTCGATTCCGGGAGCCATCGTCGGCGGGCTCATCGTGGGGGCGGGCGAGAAGCTTGCCGAGGCGTATCTAGGGCCATCCATCGGTGGCGGTATCGAATATTGGTTTGCGTTTGTGTTGGCGTTGGCGGTGCTGCTCGTGCGGCCGCAGGGGCTGTTCGGCGAGCGGATCATCGAACGTATCTGAGACAAGGAGTTCGTCGTGCTTTATCGCGAGGCCGGCCAGTTCAAGACGAGCTACGCGGAGGACATGGCGATCTTTCCGATCCGTCAGGACCGTATTGCGCTCGCCGTCTTGCTCGCGATCGCTTTCGTTGGCGTGCCGCTGTTGGCCACCTTCCGTATCTGGCCGTTCCGCACCGACTATCTGTTGTGGGCGATCTTGCTGCCCTTCCTTATCCTGGCGCTCGCCGCCATCGGCACGAACATACTTGTCGGCTATTGCGGCCAGATTTCGCTCGGCAGCGGCGCGTTCATGGCCATCGGCGCCTATTCCGCCTACAAGCTGGCGACCGGCGTTCATATCCCGCTTGCCTGGCTTGGCTTCGCGATCTCGATGCCGCCGTTGCCCGTGCTGGCATCCATTCTGCTTGGCGGGTTCACGGCGGCGGGTGCCGGAATCCTGTTCGGCATTCCCAGTCTGCGGATCAAGGGTCTCTACCTGGCGGTCGCAACGCTCGCCGCGCAGTTCTTCTTCGATTGGGCGTTCCTGCGAATTCCGTGGTTCACCAACTACGCTCCGTCGGGATCGGTCAATGCACCGGCGCTGGATTTCTTCGGCATGGTCGTTCGCACGCCGGTCGAGCGCTACTTGCTGTGTCTGCTCTTCGTGACCGTGATGGCGGTGTTGGCGAAGAATCTCGTTCGCGGCAATCTCGGCAGGCAGTGGATGGCGATCCGCGACATGGATATCGCCGCCGAACTGATCGGCATCCGGCCGCTCTATGCCAAGCTCACAGCCTTCGCGGTCTCTTCATTCATCATCGGGGTGGCGGGTGCGCTCTGGGCGTTCGTCTACCTCGGTTCATGGGAGCCGCTTGCGTTCTCGATCGACCGCTCGCTGGAGCTTTTGTTCATGGTCATCATCGGCGGGCTCGGATCGATCATGGGCTCGTTCATCGGGGCGGCTTTCATCCTCATCGTGCCGATCATGCTGAATGTGATTCCAACCGAACTCGGCCTGCCACTGTCGACGCAAACGATCACTCACCTCCAGTTCATCATCTTCGGATCCCTGATCTGTTATCTGCTGATCAAGGAACCCCATGGCTTCGCCCGGCTGATATCGATCGGCAAGGAGAAGCTCCGACTTTGGCCGTTTCCATATTGAAGGAGCGATCGCGCCTCGATCGCAACGTGGATGGCGGCCGCTGACAACCGAGAGGAAAGAAGCATCGCAGACGGAAAAGAGGGGCTTTAAGGAGGAGGATATCAATATGGCAAGTATTGCACGCAGTGTATTGATACTGGCGACCGCCTTGGCCGGCGCGGCGTTCAGCGCACCGGCCGCAGCGCAAAACGAGCAGTTCATTCCAATTCTGTCCTACCGGACTGGACCGTACGCCGTGAACGGCGCGCCCTACGCAAACGGCGTTGCCGACTACTACAACCTGATCAACGAGCGCGACGGCGGCATCAACGGCGTCAAGCTTCTGGTCGAGGAGTGCGAGACCGCCTACGCGACCGACAAAGGCGTCGAGTGCTATGAGCGTCTCAAGAGCAAGGGACCAACCGGCGCGGCCTTCATCAATCCGCTGTCGACCGGCATCACCTTCGCGCTCACTGAAAAGACCGTGACCGACAAGATCCCGATCATCACGATGGGGTACGGCCGTGCCGATTCCAAGAACGGCGCGGTGTTCGCGTATAATTTTCCGTTGCTCGGCACTTATTGGTCCGCGGCCGATATCGCGATCCAGCACGCCGCCAAGGAGCTCGGCGGGTTCAACAAGCTGAAAGGCAAGAAGATTTCGCTGCTGTATCACGACAGCCCCTATGGCAAGGAGCCGATTCCGATGCTGCAGGTGTTGGCGCAGAAATACGGCTTTGAGTTCACGCCGATCCCCGTCACGCATCCCGGCGTCGAGCAGAAGTCGCAATGGCTGGCGATCCGCCAGAATCGGCCGGACTATGTGCTGGTCTGGGGCTGGGGCGTCATGAACAGCACGGCAATCAAGGAAGCAGCGGCCGTTGCCTATCCGCGCGACAAGATGATCGGTGTTTGGTGGTCGGGCGCAGAGCCGGATGTGACGCCCGCGGGCGATCAGGCCACGGGTTACAAATCGTTGATGCTGCAGCATGGCGCGGGAAAATTCCCGGCACACGCGGACATAGAGAAGTACGTCTACGCCAAGGGCAAGGGTTCGACAGAACCTGGCAAGATCGGCGAAGTTCTCTACAACCGCGGCATGACGAACGCCATGCTCGGCGTGGAGGCGATCCGCAAGGCGCAGGAAAAGTTCGGCAAGAAACCGCTGACGGGCGAGCAGGTCCGTTGGGGGCTTGAGAACCTCATCCTCACCGCTGATCGGATCAAGGAACTCGGCTTTGAGGGGATGTTGAAGCCGGTCAGCATTTCCTGCTCCGACCACGAGGGCGCGCGCTACGGGCGCGTCCAGCAATGGGACGGCAAGGGTTGGAAAGTGATCTCCGACTGGTACACGGCCGACGAATCGCTCATCGAACCGCTCGTGGCCGATGTGTCCGCGAAGTATGCCGCGGAGAAGAAGATCACGCCGCGCGACTGCGCGAAGGAAACCTGAGCCCGTGCAAGTGATCCGGGAGGCAGGTTTGCCTGCTCCCGGATCCCGGCCCCTGCTACAGTTTGGAGGTCTGCGCGTGTCAATCGCCAAGGTCGTCACCGCTGCGTCGGAAGCGGCAGCTCTGATTCTATCGGTCAACAATATCGAGGTTGTCTACGATCACGTCATCCTCGTGTTGAAGGGCGTCTCGCTGGAGGTCCCGCGAGGCGGCATTGTCGCGCTTCTCGGCGCCAACGGCGCCGGCAAGACGACGACGCTGAAGGCGATCTCCAATCTGCTGCACGCAGAGCGCGGCGAGGTCACCAAGGGCTCGATCCTGTTCAACGGCGTCGAGGTGAAGTCCTTGTCGCCAAACGACGTGGTGCGACGCGGCTGCATTCAGGTGATGGAGGGGCGGCGCGCCTTCCCTCATCTTACGGTCGAAGAGAATCTCCTGACCGGCGCCTTCACGCGCAGGGATGGCAAGTTCGCGATCGCGCAGGATCTGGAACGGGTCTATGCCTATTTCCCCCGTCTCAAGGAACGGCGCGGTTCCACCGCCGGCTATACGTCCGGCGGGGAGCAACAGATGTGTGTGATCGGGCGCGCGCTGATGTCGCGCCCGAAGATGATCCTGCTCGACGAACCTTCGATGGGCCTCGCGCCCCAAATCGTCGAGGAGATCTTTGACATCGTGAAGGACCTCAACGTCAAGGAAGGTGTATCGTTTCTTCTGGCCGAGCAGAACACCAATATGGCGCTCAGATATGCGAGCCACGGCTACATCCTCGAGAACGGCCGCGTGGTGATGGATGGCGAAGCGCGCGCCCTCGCCGCCAACGAGGACGTCAAGGAGTTCTATCTTGGCATCGCCGGCGACAAGCGAAAATCATATCGCGATGTGAAGCACTACAAGAGGCGCAAGCGTTGGCTCGCTTAGCCGACGGCAACGTTTGCCTTTGAGCGGCAAGGGATGGCCCTGACACGTGTCACCGCTCAGATCTTCACGGTGTTGACCGCGACGCTCTCCTTGTAGGCCGGCCTTGCTGTGACGCGATCGAGATACGGCGTCGCGACGTCGCAGACCCCGACGCCGTAATCGATGGCCCACACCAGACAGGTGGTCAGCAGGATATCCGCGCTGGTGAACTGATCGCCCATCAGATACTGGCGACCGTCCGACAACGCGACTTCGACGTGCCGCAGTTGCTGGCGGAAATACTCCGCGGCCTTGCCGACCACATCGGGAGCGTGGCCGTAGATATGCGCGAGGCCCTTGAGGCCGTGGCGGCGCATCACGTAGAGGCTGGTCGAGTCCAGTTCGGCCACGATGAAGAAGCACCACTCCAGCCATCGCGCGAAGTCGTGCTCCTCGACCGGGACAAGAGAGATGTTCGGATTGGAATAGTGGCGCGCCAGATAGGCGACGATGGCGGCACTCTCGCCGATCGTGAAGTCGCCATCCTGCAGCAGGGGTATTTTCTGACGCGGATTGAGCAACGTGTATTCCGGCGTCTTGGTCTCGCCCGAGCGCGGCAGGATCGGCTTGCAGTGATAATCCAGCCCCAATTCGTGCAGCGCCCAATGGGCCCGAATCGTCCGCGATGTCCCCACCCCCCACAGCGTCAGCGTTTCCGGCATGGCGTCACCATTTCTCGACGGAGGGACGCAGATCCAGCTCGTGGCTCCAACCGTCGCGGCTTTGCTGGTGCACGAACCAGTAGGCTTCCGCGATCGAGGACGTGCGGGTCAGCGTGTCAGGCGGGATCGCCGACGCGTCGATGCCCGTGGCGGCCTTCATCCGCTGGTGGATGGCCGGGCTGTCGACGCCGGCATCGATCAGGAGATGGGCGACATGGATGTTCTTCGGCCCGAGCTCGCGCGCCATCGCCTGAGCGACCGCGCGCAGGCCGAACTTGGCGGATGCGAATGCCGCAAAGCCGCTGCTGCCGCGCACGCTGGCGGTTGCGCCGGTGAACAGCATGGTGCCGCGGCCATGCCGCAGCATGTGCCGTGTCGCCTCGCGCCCGACCAGGAAGCCGGCGAAGCAGGCGAGCTCCCAGGCCTTGAAGAACAGCTTTTCGCTGGTCTCATGCAGCTCCTTCTTGACGTTCGATCCGGCATTGAACAGGCAAACCTCGATCGGCCCGAACTCGCGTTCGATCCGCTCGCAAAGCTCCTGCACCTCGGTCTCGCGCCGGGCATCGACGCTGAGCGCATGCACCCGGCCGCCGGCGCCGGTCAGCTCCTCCACCAGCGCGCTCGATTTCGCCGCATCGCGCCGCGCGATGCAGACGGTGTAGCCGCCTGCCGCGAAGCGCCGCGCCACCGCGGCACCGATCGCATCGCCCGCGCCAACCAGCAAGGCAGTCTTGTTTGTCTCGGCCATAGGACATCTCCCACCGACGGCGGTTGTTCAGTTCAAGGATGGTGACGTTGCGTGGCGCGATCGCTCAGACCGCGCGCACGGCCCTCTCGGCGATCATCTGTTCGATGGCCGCATCGCCGTAGCCGAGGTCGCGCAGCACCTCGCGACTGTGCTGGCCGATGCGCGGCGCCGGACCGCCGATCGCGGCAGCATCGACATCGAACCGCGCCGCGGGTTTTGGCTGCCGCACGGTGCCGACCCCGGGCTGCTCCAGCTCGGCGATCAGCCCGCGGGCAACCACCTGCTCGTTGGCGATGATCTCGCCGCGCCGCAGGATCGGCGCGCACGGCACGTCGGCCGCATCGAGCCGCGCCAGCCATTCGGCGGTGCTGTGCTGGCCGATATAGTCCTGCATCCTGTTGATGCGCGCCGTCGCATTGACCGAGCGCGAGGCCGGCGTGGCGAAACGCGCATCACTGGCCAGTTCCGGATCGCCGGTGGCCCTGCAGAAGCCTTGCCACTCGGAATCGGAGATGGTCCCGCAGGTGAGGTAACCGTCCGAGGTCTGGAACACGAGATCGGGACGGTCGTTCGGATCCGACGTGGTCTGCTCGCGGCCGACCACCGTGTATTGCATCATGCCTTCCGGCCAGAGATAGGCGATCATCGCGTCGAGCATCGCGACCTGGATATGCTGGCCGCGGCCGGATTTCTCGCGGGCGTACAGCGCCGCGGTGATCGCCTGCGCGGCATAGACCGCCGTCGTCTTGTCGGCCACGATGGTCCGGATCATCTGCGGACGGTTGGTGACCGGCTGCGCCTGGATATCGCAGAAGCCGGACAAGCCCTGCACGATCGGGTCGTAGACCCGCTTCTTGGCGTAAGGCCCGTCTTCGCCGACGCCGCTGATCGAGACATAGATCAGCCGCGGATTCTTGCTGCGCACCTCGTCCGGACCGAGCCCGAGACGTTCCATCGTGCCGGGCCGGAAATTCTGCACCAGCACGTCGGCCTCGAGCACCAACTTGCCCAGCACGTCACGGCCGGCATCGGTTTTCATGTCGATCGAGAGCGAGCGCTTGCCGCGGTTCGACGAGATGAACAGCGCCGAGAATTCGCCGGTCTTGTCGACATTGGCCCGGCTGCGGCGGGTGATGTCGCCGCCGATCGGTTCGACCTTGAGGACATCGGCGCCCTGATCGGCCAGGAACATCGTCGCGAACGGGCCCGAGACGACACCCGTCAGATCAAGTACGCGAACTCCCGCCAATGGCCCTGACATGCGCTGCTTCCTTCTCCGATTTACGCCATGCCGGCGTACGATGGAGCATGGGCCCGCGCTTCCGGGAAACCGCCGCGACTTGCAAAAAAGCGCCGAAACTCAGGCCCGGCACTGCTGGCGGAACAGCGACGGGCTCATGCCGGTGGCCTGCCCGAACGCCGACGAGAAATGCTGGGCGTGGCTGAAGCCCGACGCCAGCGCGATGCTGGTCACGCTGTCATCGGTTTCGCCGAGGCGGCGCTTGGCCTGGTCGATGCGCAGATCGAGCACATAACGATGCGGGCTGGTGCCGGTGCTCTCCTGGAAGGCGCGCAGGAAATGCCGCTTGCTCAGGCCGGCCACATCTGACAGCGCCGACAGCGAGATGGTCTCGCCAAGATTTGCCCTGACGAACTCCTCGATCCTGCGCAGCTTGAGCGCCGGCAATCCGCCGCGGCTCAAGGGCTTCGCCGGCTCGGCGCTGCGCGACAGCCGCGCGATATGGGCCAGCGCCTGACTGGCCCAGCCCTCGGCGAACAGATCGAACAGATTGTCGGGCGCGGTGGCCTCCTGACTGAGCTCGGCGAGGCCGCGGCAGAGCTGGTCATGGCCGAACGCAAGCGCCGGCCGTTCAATCACGCCATTGAGGCGGCTCTGCACGAACTTTGGATCCAGGAACACGACCACATAATCGAACGCCGGCCCGACCGACCATTCGCCCTCGATCTCGGTGCCGGCGGGAAACAGCGCGAGATTGGCCGCTTCGGAGAACTCGGATTCGACCGGCCGGCCATTGATCGTGGCGCGCAATTGCGAGCAGCCGTTGCGGAACCAGAACAGCGTCAGTTCAGGCTGGCGAAAATGCCAGTTCATGCGGGGCCGCGAGGTCCGGCTGAGCAGCTCGACCCGGATCGGCTTCGACCGCGCGATGACGGAGGACACAAGTTCACCGCCGACCTGGCGGACATACCGCTCGGTGCGCGCTTCCTCCATGGGATATCTCCTCCGCGTTTGGCACGGATGGGTGAGTTCTGAATCAGAATTGACTATCCCGGAGAAAAAATCCAGCCCCTTCTCGCTGGACTGTCGCGGCGCACGGAACCGTGATGCGGCCTATTGCGGCTAACGCGATCGTCGCGCCGACCGAAGCGGCGCGGCCGGGCGGGTGTGACTCAGCGCCGATCAACCGCGCGTCATCCCCCGGCGGCGACCCGCAGCGCCGTCACCGCGACGCAGGCATTGCCGAACGGAATCAGCACCACTTGCGCGCCGTTCGGCCGCGCGATGGTCAAGAGCTCGCCCAGCGTGCCATTCTGCCCATTGAGCTTGGCGAGCTCGGCGGCAACCGTTGGGCAGCTTTCCGTGCGTGGCGTCACCCGCACCAGATTGCCTTCGCAGGACGATCCAACCGGTGCGGCAAACACGATTCCGGCGGCCTGCTGCGCCGCGCTGCCTTGCGCGTTTCCTTGCGCGTTGGCCTGCGCGGCCTGGCCGGGCGCGAGCGCGACCAGCGACTGCACCGAATGGGAATTGCCGGCCTTGGCGTCCCATTGCGACTGCGCGGTGTAGTTCGAGTTCATCGCGAGACCGCGGCCGAGCGTCGCGAACAGATTGGCGCAGGTCACGATGTTGCCCTGCCGCGCATGATCGTCGAACACCGTCGGCTGCTGCGCCGCCTGCTGCGGCGGAGCCGATACCGCAGGCGATTGCGGCTGCGCTTCCTGCGGACGCGACTTGTGCGGCTGCGGCTTCGCGGCGACGGCGGGCTTCTTGGCCGGCGCGGGCGCGCCCTGCTGCAGCGGCAGCGGCTGCGCCTGGGCAGGCTGCATCTGCTGGGCATATCCCACGACGCCGGCCGCGCTGAGCGCCGCCACGACGACCGCCGCGAAAATCAGGATGGGGGTCTTCAGTCGCATCGGCGTCTTCGTCCTCTTGTCGATCATTTCAATTTCGCCAGCACGCCGGACAGTCCGTCCAGCGGCGCCGTCAGCACGATCGGCCCTGCTTGCGGAAGCTGATAGGACACAAGGCACGGCGTTGCCGCGCGGATGTGCCGGCGGAGCACATTGCCGATCGCAATCGTGGCGAAGCAGAAACTGGCATCGCAGCGATCGGTCTGCGCGACGATGCGGTCCGGCGTTTCACCCATGGCGAGCTCGATCTGCGCACCGACGCCGGCGGCTGCGGGGATGCGCATCGCCATCAGCGGCTTGCCGTCGGCGGTCGCAATCAGCGACCAGTTGAAGGCGACGGCGCCCTGCGCGTTGACGATCGACTGCGTGACGTTGCAGACCCGGCGCTTCGATTTCAGGCTCTCGTCGCAGATCAGGGTCCAGTTCTTGAACGGCTGGATCATCCGCCTGAACTCGCCGAGCGTCTCGCCTTCGGGCACCACGACGTCCGACGGCTTCACGGCGTAGGCGGACGGCGGCGCACCCTGCGCTGCCGCACTCGCCGCCGCGCAGAGCCAGATTGCAAAAGCCAGACACGCCAGCCGCCTCGTCGACGTCAGGGTCAATTGAGTGTCAGGCTCACGCCGGCACTGACGCCCCAGTCGCTGCCGGCGGTGGTCGCCGCGGCGTTGCTGCGCAGCCGGCCGTTCTCGCTGGTGTAGCCGATGCCGAAGGCGAGCGCGCCCTGGCTGCGCCAGACGCCGCCGCCGGCCGATGCACTGATCTTGCCGGGCCGGTCGTCATAGCGTAGCGACGCGGCGGCCATGCCGATCGCCGCCGCGCGCCAGGCGTCCTGCCGCACCTCGCCGATCTGGCCGTTGAGCTGCTGGAACGCACTGTTGAGCTGGTTGACGTTGACCGCATCGGTGCCGGCGACGCCCGCCGCCACGTTGCTGATCGTCACCGGCCCGCTACCGCCGCTGTTCAGCGTCACCTTGTTGGTGGTGTTGCCGGAGGCATCGGTGTCGTAGCGGATCGAGCCGCTCGCAACCGCCTGGAGCTGGCTCACATTGACCGCATCGGTCGCAGCCGAGCCCGCGGCGACATTGGTGACGCGGCGTTCGGCGCCGGACGAGCCGACCGAGACTTCGCCGGTCGCGACGCCCGCCACGGTCTTGCCGACGACAGGCGTATAGGCCGCATCGCTCAGATTGGCCGTGGTGGTCGAGTTCGCACCGAGCGCCAGCGAGTTGGCCTGGGTCGCCTTGGCGCCGGCGCCGATCGCGACCGAATTGTCGGCCGACGCGGCGGAGCCGTTGCCCATCGAGATCGCGTTGGCGCCGCTGGCGACCGATTGCGGTCCGATCGCGACGCTCTCCGCACCGGTGGCGGAGGAATCCGCCGCGGTCGAATTGGCGTGGAAATACTTGATGCCGCCACTGCCGGTCGAGATGTTGTTGACGGTGGTATAGAGCGCGTCGAGCGAGGTGTTGGTGGCCCACAGCTGCGAGCCGTTGATCGCATCCGTTGAGGTCGCGCTGATCTGCCCCGCGGCCAGGTTGGTGAGGGTACGCTCCGAACCGGCGCTGCCGATACTGACGGTCGAGGTCGGCGTCGCGCCGGCGAAGGCGTACGTGGTGCCACCGATCGTGGTGTTAGCGGTCGCCACCACGGTCGAGGTGGTCGAATTGGCGCCGAGCGCGACATCGCCGGCCTGCGCCGTCGCCTTGGCATTCGGACCGAGCGCGACACTGGTCGGATTGGTCGTCTGGGATCCTGCGCCGATCGACACCGACTGGATGCCGCTGGCCTGCGCATTGGTTCCGAACGCGATCGAATCGGCAAAGTTGGACACCGAATTCTGGCCGATCGCAATGCCGCCGGGCGCGGTCTGCGCCACGGTTGCACCAAAGCCCATGCCGATGCCGTTGTCGCCATTGACCACGGTCTGCGGCCCCACCGCGACCGAGTTGTTGCCGACCGCCAGCGAATCCGCCAGCGTCGAATTTGCGTGGAAGTATTTCGTCGTCGTGGTCGCGAACGAGGTCAGCGCCCCGGTCAGCTGCCGCACGGTGACGGCATCGCTCGACTGGGTGCCGTCGGCCACGTTGGTGATCTGCCGGTAGCTCGTCGCGTTGCCGACCGACACCGCGCCGAGCAACGCGAGATCGGTGGTGTTGAAGGGGATGATGGTGCCGCCGATGATGCCGGACGCCGGCGCGACCGCGCGGTTGGATATCGAACCCGAGCCGATCGCAACGCCATCGGCCACCGTGGCCTGGGTGTTGAAGCCCACCGCCGTCGAATTCGTGGCCGTTGCCGACGCGGCAACGCCCGCCGCCATCGAATTGGTCCCGGTCGCACCGTTGTTGGTGTAGTTGGCCTGCTGGGTGCCGCCGTCATTGACACCATAATAATGCGTCAGGCCGTTGCTGACGACGGTCGAGAGGCTGTCGATCGCCGACGTCGCGGCAAACAGCTGCGAACCGTTGATCGCGTCGGTCGAGCCGTTGCTGACCCGGCCCGCTGCGACGTTGGTGATGGTGCGCTCGTTGCCGACCGTGCCGACGCTGACGGTCGAGAGCGGCGTCGTGCCGGCGAAGCTGTAGGTGGTGCCGCCGATGACCATGTTGGCGGTTTGAACCGCCGTGCTGGTCTGGCTGCCCGAGCCGAGCGCGATGTCGTTGGCGTTCGCGGCGGTCGCGCCGTTCCCGATCGACACCGAGCCGCTGCCGGTCGCAGTCGACACCGGTCCGATCGCAACCGAGTTTGTTCCCGCGGCAGACGAATCGGCCAGCGTCGAATTGGCGTGGAAATACTTGATGCCGCCGCCATTGTTGATGTTGTTGACGGTGGTGCCGATGGCGTCGACCGCCTGGTTGGTCGCAAAGAGCTGCGAGCCGTTGATCGCATCGGTCGAGGACCCGCTGATCCGCCCCGCCGCGACATTGGTGATGGTGCGCTCATTGCCGACCGTGCCGACGCTGACGGTCGAGGTCGGTGTTATGCCCTGGAAGTTGTAGGTGGTGCCATTGATCACCGTGCTCGCCGTGCTGACCGCCGTGCTGGTCTGGCTACCCGAGCCCAGCGCGATATCGTTGGCATTCGCGGCGGTCGCGCCGTTGCCGATCGATACCGAGCCGGCGCCCGTCGCGGTCGACACCGGTCCGATCGCAACCGAGTTCGTACCCGCGGCGGAGGAATCGGCCAGCGTCGAGTTGGCATGGAAATACTTGATGCCGCCGCCGGTGTTGATGTTGTTGACGGTGGTGGCGAGGCCGTCGACCGCCTGGTTGGTCGCAAAGAGCTGCGAGCCGTTGACCGCATCGGTCGAGGATCCGCTGATCCGCCCCGCGGCGACATTGGTGATGGTGCGCTCGGCGCCGGGTGCGCCGACGCTGACGGTCGAGGTCGGCGTCGTGCCCTGGAAGGTGTAGGTGGTGCCGTTGATCACCGTATTCGGCGTGCCGACCGCCGTGGTGGTCTGGCTGCCCGAGCCCAGCGCGATATCATTGGCATTCGCCGCGGTCGCGCCATTGCCGATCGACACCGAACTGCTGCCGGTCGCGGTCGACACCGGGCCGATCGCAACCGAGTTCGTACCTGCGGCAGACGAATCGGCCAACGTCGAATTAGCGTGGAAATACTTGATGCCTCCGCCGTTATTGATGTTGTTGACGGTGGTGCCGATGGCGTCGACCGCCTGGTTGGTGGCAAACAGCTGCGAGCCGTTGACCGCATCGGTCGAGGTCCCGCTGATCCGCCCCGCGGCGACATTCGTGATGGTGCGCTCGGCGCCGGGTGCGCCGATGCTGACGGTCGAGGTCGGCGTCGTGCCCTGGAAGGCATAGGTGGTGCCATTGATCACCGCGTTCGCCGTACCGACCGCCGTGGCGGTGGCACTGCCGTTGCCGAGCGCGACGGCGCCCGCGTTGGTCGCGATTGCGCCCGCACCGAGGGCGATTGCGTTGGCGGCCGACGCGTTGGCCTGGCTGCCCAGGGCAACCGCGCTCGCACCATTGGCCACGTTGCGGTCGCCGATCGCCACCGCGCCCTGGCCGGTCACTGTGTTCTGATAGCCGATGCCAACCGCGCCCTGCGCCGGCGTGCCCGCGGTGCCGACGGCCTGGCCGCCGCCGCCCACCATGTTGGTGTTGCCCATCGCGACCGCGCCGTCGCCGGTCCCGGTGTTGTTCAGGCCGCTCGCAATGGCGCCATTGCCGGTCGCGGTGTTGGGATCGCCGATCGCGACCGCGCCATTGCCGCTGGCGACGTTGCCGGCGCCGACGGCGACCGCCTGGCCGTTGGTCGCAAGCGTATTGGTGCCCACCGCAACGGCGTTGGCGGAATTGGCGACGGCGCTGGTGCCGACCGCGATCGCGCTTGCAGCGCTGGCGGCAGACTGTCCGCCGATGGCGATGGCGTTGTTCCCCGATGCATTCGCGCCGGCGGTGGCATTGCCGCCGATCGCCAGTGACCCGACGCCCGAGGCGGTCACCCGCGTCGCAAGCGTGGTCCCGCCGGAGCCATATGCGTTCGCATACGTGCCAGTGGCCTGCGCCAGGGTGCCGACGGCTGTGGCATTCCCTCCGGATGCGGTAGCCCCGACACCGATGGCGGCCGCCGAGACGTTGGTGGAGCTCGCATTGTTGCCGAGCGCAATACCACCGGTCGCCGTGTTGCCAACGATGGCGCCCGATCCAATCGCGACCGCGCCCCCGGCAGCTTGCGCCTGCGCCTGGTTGCCCACAGCCACGGCGAAATCTCCGGCCGCGGTGGCGGAGCTACCCCCGGCGAATGAGTTGATCCCCGACGCGACCGATTGTTTGCCAAGAGCAACAGCGCTGTCTGCCGAGGCGACGGACGACCAGCCTCCGGCCCATGAATTGGCGCTGGCCGTGGAGCTGACGCCGACCGCGGTGGCATTGCCGCCGGTGGCACTGGCGAATGTGCCCAAGGCGCTCGTGCCTGCTCCCGTGGCATTGGCGGAAACGCCGAGCGCGACCGAAATTGACGCCGCTCGAGACCGTGCCCTGGCCCAGCGCCATCGCGCCGCCGGTGCCCGTGGCCTTCGCGTTCAGGCCGAGCGCCACCGAGTACTGTGCCGACGAAACGGATGAACGTCCAATCGCAATGGCGTCGGCCTGGGATGCTGTCACGTCCGTGCCAATGCCGATGGCACTTGCAGCGGTGGCACCTGTTCCCGCAACAGTGCGCGAGCCAAGGTAGACGGAGTTCAACTGGGACGCGATCGCCTGGAAGCCGATCGCGACGGCATTCTGAGCACCTGCGCTCGTGCTCGTGCCTTGGGCGATGGAATCGAGTCCCGACGCCGCTGCTCCGCTTCCAAGCGCGATGCCGCGCAGCCCGCTGGCCGTCGAGCCAGGTCCGACCGCCACGGCATTGCCGCCTGTCGCGGAACCTCCGCCTGCCTGATAGGCCTGCGCGTTCGCGGTCTGAGGGATGGCAGCAAAACTCGCCGCAACCAGCACGAACGACGCCCAACCCTCGAACCCGCCGCTGAACAACCGTGGTGTTACGGCTCCCGAGACGCCCAGCGTCCCGAGCCCGAGCCGGTCACGCTTGACGCCGAGTCTCCGATGCGCCTGGCGCAGCACCGTCATCAGCCGGCGCCGCAGCGAACGGCTGTCCGCATCGCCGGATGCGACCCAGCTCCGGACGAATCCTTGCGATCTCACGCGTGCAACAGAGGTCCGTGTGACAACCATGGCGTGTCCCCTTTATGACATCTTGTCCAGACGTCGGGGGTGCTACGCCGCGGACTGTGCCCACATGCGTGCCCATCAAGAACGCATGTGGAGAAGTAAAGACAGCGCGTTGCGCGCTCGCCTTTCGGTCCTGGCCAACGATGTGTCGAGTTTAGCGAGCGCACTCTTGCCACCCCGCGCTCGCTCGACTGCCCCATCAATGTGCCCCGAGTCGTCATAAACAAAAATGATAGACACATATTTGACAACGTCACTCAGCAGGCCGTCCAAATAGCGCGCAGATCGTCTCACAAGTTGAATGATTTGCCCGATGCACCGTGTGGTATTTTGCGCCTCTTCAACCGGCAGTTGATCAGCGGCGCGCGCGTTCGCGTGCTTCGCGCGGGCTGACACCGAATTCGCGACGGAAGGCGCGGGTGAAATCCGACGCCAGCTTGAAGCCGTGCCGATAGGCGACCTCCTGCACCTGCCGGTCGGTGGTCGCGACGAGCTCTGCATGCGCCGCGCGCAGCCGCTTGCGCATGATATAGCCGGCGACACCACCGACGCTCTCGAATGCACGGTAGAGTGCAGAACGCGAGATCCGCAATTGCTGCGCAATGCGATCCGGTGTGAGGTCGAAGTCGCCGAGATGCGCCTCTATATAACGGCGCGCGCGCTCGAACAGGATGGACTCGATGGCGCCCTGCCCTTGCTCCACCCCGTCAGCCGACAGCTCGATGCACGCGGCGATCATGTTCGCGGTCGCCCGTCCGGCCTGCCTCAGCTCGTCCGGTGACATCTGAATCAAACGCATCTCGAGCCGGTCCAGATAATCCGCAAGCAGCTCGATCAGATTGCCCGAGAGAATGGTGTTGCAGACGCTGTCGAGTTGCTCGGCGACGCCCGCGAAGGCGCCGCGCCGCAAGCCAATCACCAGGCCGTCATAATCCGTGATGCGGCCGCGGAAGTCGTCGTCAAGCGAGATCATGAACATGGCGCCAGGCCCGGCAAGGATTTGCCGCTCGCCGGTCTCGAACCAGGCTTCTCCCGAGCGCACGCGGAACAACCACCAGATATCGACCGGGGGACGCTGCGACGACTCGGACATACGCGCAAAGGTCTGACCGGCAAACTGCCCGGATGAGAACACGATGTCAGCCATGTTGCAGGTGAGGTATTCGACCTCGAACCCGCGTGCAGGGTCGTGGCCGTCCGGTGGCGCCACGTCGAGCAGCGAGGCCATGCGCGTCTTCCAGACCTCAAACTGTTCCGGCGCCGGATAGGGTCTGGTCGAGAAGAGCCGCGGCGGCGCCGGCGTGATGTCCCTGATGTCCCGGGGCTCGCGTGGCAGGGGAACCTGTTCCAGCAGCTTGGCTGCGCTCACCGGCCTGTTGTCGTCTTCTTGCATGTCATTTCGTCCCCCGTTGTCGCAACCGACGAACGTCGGCTCAACGGAGGTGCATTCCCAAGGTTGCGTCGCCGGCCTCGGACGGACCGGCGAATTTTCAGGCCGACGGAGAAGCGGGATTTTCTGGATGCGGGCATGTCATCCTGCTTACGATGGCCGCTCCTGATAGGGCCGATGCAGGTTCCTGCGGCACTCGTGCTCACACATGGCATTCATCATTGTCGCGATTGTATTGTCGCGTGGTTGCCGGATCCGGCTCGAGAACCCATCGCCGAGATCGCTCGAGTGACCTAGAGAACAATCTGCGCGAGAACCAGAGGAGCGGCAACGTGCATCGTGAAGAAATCCAAAATTGCTTTCGTGCGATGCGATCGGGCAACGCATCGTCGCGGCGTGTTCAGAAAATTTTCGCGATCTTCGCGCTGAGACGAAACGCACGTAGCGGCCGAGAACAGACGTAAGCACGGTACATGACATATCGAGAATCCAGCGCACCGGATTCCCGTCGACCGCGACTGAAGACGTGTGCCTAATCATGTGGCAATCCACCGCGCGCGACGTGAATGCGATCCATGCGAACAGAACACGCGGGCTGCGCGAGCCGCACATGTTGTCGCAGGTTGCGGCATCCTCACATGAACGTCGAGATGACGAAGGTCATAATGGCTCGTCACATTGCGCGGCGAACCCGCGCGTTGCGCCAGCGGCGCCAGATCACCGGCACCAGCCCTCATCATCGATGGAGGACACGACCTCTGTTCGGGCGTCGCCCCCGGCTATGCCTTGCTTTGCCCGATCTGGTCGAGCCACGCCGCAAAGCGCGGATGTTTCACGAACCTCAGTTTCACGACCGCCAATTCCTGCTGGAAGACAGGCAGGGAGAGCACCCTTTCGATATCGGGCTCCCTGATCTTCCAGATCCCCGGCGGAATGAAGCCATGGACCTTGAGTTCAAAGAGCTCGAAGATCGAGAAGATTACTTCATGCACGATCCGGCGCTCGTCCGGCGTCATCTCAATGCTGCCGGCAGCGCCCTCGTCATGGAACGCCGCTGTTGGCAGGCGGCGTCGCAGGTCGGAAATGCGGTCGGAATATCTGAGGAAGATATCGGCGCCGAGCCGCCGGTTGTTGGTGTGGAGCGCAGTGTAGATCGCCGTGATGCCCACGATGATGGTCCCGAGCGTCATGAATTTCAGGATGTGATCGAGCACTGCGATTTCTCCTCCGACCTTCCATGATCGCGCGAGAGGCCCTGAGCGACCTCTGGTTCCCGTCCCTTTATTACCGCAGCCGCAGCAACCGTCGAGATGCGGATCACTGAGTTGCCCGACGACGCAAGCCCCAACAGCAAAAATATTTCGGTTTATCGGAACGATAATTTGATGTATGGTTCGCCCGTCTCACCCGATCGAGGGGCGCTTCGCGATCGTCACGAACGCGGTGTGAGATGCGGTGGACGCCGAGCGTGTGACTGACGAGAGCACGTGAAGCGGACGGTGAAGTCGTGTGGTCCTGACGCCCTAGGGCCTGTTTGGATTCATCTTGAATTTATCACAGCGGCGGTGAGATTGATCATGGCTTCGAAGCTGATATCTGTTTTGTCGGCTCGCATGGCGATCCGCTTGAATTCCTTGAGCTTGCAGAAGAAATTTTCGATCAGATGTCGCCATTTGTAGATTTCCGCGTCGATGGCGAGAGGTTTTGCGCGCCGCGGGTGCTGGGAGATGACGACCTTGGCGCCGCGTGCGTCGAGGTCGGCAATGATGGCGTTGCTGTCGAACGCCTTGTCGGCGATCATCGCATCGAAGGTCAGCCCTTCGATCAACGGCGGGACGCCGACCGTGTCGAAGCGCTGTCCTGGCAGCAGCACGAAACGCAGGAGATTGCCGAGCGCGTCGGTCAGTGCCAGGATTTTGGTGGTCATTCCGCCTTTCGAGCGGCCGATCGCCTGGTTTTGCGTCCCCCTTTTGCGCCCTGTCCGTGGCGGTGGACTTTGACGATGGTGGCATCAACCATGACGTACTCCATGTCCGGCTCGTCCGAGACCGCATCAAACATGCGCTTCCAGACGCCCGCCTTGGCCCAGTCGCGGAAGCGCGTGTACACGGTTATCCAGTTGCCGAAGGCGCGCGGCAGATCGCGCCACGGACTGCCCGTGCGCGCAATCCACAGCACGGCTTCGACAAACAGCCGGTTGTTATTGCCGCTCCGGCCGGGATCACCCGGCTTGCCAAGACAAAGCGGCTCCATCTTCGCCCATTGGGCATCAGTCAAAACGAATCGGTCCATCCCAAGCTTGAATCACAACCAAGCCAGGATGAGAATCCGGAATCCAAACAGGCCCTAGGTGGTGTGGACTCTAAGGATTCCCTTTTAGGAGCAAATCAGATTCAAGGCTGCTTTTGGGGAGGCCGCCTTGGGTGTGATGGACCGTTTGGTATTGAGCGACGCGGCGTGGGAGCGGATAGCGCCGCTGATCATAGGGCGCCCCGATCAGAAGGGCTCCACCGGGCGCGACAACCGGATGTTCGTGGAAGGTGTGCTGTGGATCGTGCGTACGGGGTCTCCCTGGCGCGATCTTCCGGAGGTGTTTGGGGACTGGAACAGCGTGTTCCGGCGCTTCAGTCGATGGAGCATCAAGGGTGTTTGGTGGCGGATCTTCGAGGCGATGTCCGATGATCCGGACTTCGAATATCTGATCGTCGATTCCACCATCGTTCGGGCGCATCAGCACGCCGCCGGCGCCAAAAAGGGGGGTCTGAAGATCAAGCGGAAGATCAAGCGATCGGCCGCTCGCGCGGCGGCCTGAGCACCAAGATACATATGGCCGTTCGAGGCTTGGGATGTCCGGTGCGGTTCACGCTCACCGCAGGTCAGAAGGGCGATGCACCGCAAGCCGCCGCATTGATCGAAGGCTTATCCGCCGAGGTCGTCATGGCCGATACGGCCTATGACGCCGATCACTTGCGCCAAGCCATCGCCGCCAAAGGCGCGCTCGCCGTGATCCCCAACAACCCGTCACGCGCGCTCAAATATCCACTCGACAAGCATTTCTATGCCCAGCGTCATCTCGTCGAATGCTGCTTCTCAAAGCTCAAGCAGTTCCGCCGCGTCGCAACCCGCTTCGAAAAAACGGCCCGGAACTACCGGGCCGTCGTCACTCTCGCAGCCATCGTTCTATGGATGCGCTAGTGTCCACACCACCTAGTGGCCGGTGTCCCCTTGTAGAACGCGTAGCGTTCTTACGAAGGCGGTGACAAACAAGCCCAGTCTCGCCGGGGAGAGCGCGAAGTAAGCCGTAACCCATCGCGCAGGGAAAGCCGGATTGCTCCGGTTACACCTGTGGTCCTACCCCCGAGCTTTCTACCCTTTGCTCGGGGCCCATGGGTGCGATCGGCACCCGGCTTTCCCTGCGCCCTCTGTGAAGAGAGAGGGCGGAACGAGAAGCAAAGCTCGGGCGGATCATGTCGCGAGAATGCGAAGTTGTGTCCCCACCCACACTGTCATCGCCCGGCTCGACCGGGCGATCCAGTACGCCGCGGCTTCTCGATTCAAGCACAACCGTCTCTGGAATACTGGATCACCCGCATGCGCGGGTGATGACACCGAGCTAGCTGTTTGACAGGTTGAATCGGAAGATCGTCGCCATTGCCGAAGCGTGGCTTGCCGAGCCGTAGCTCGCGGCGCCAGTCCGTCTTCGCTTTCACGTTCGTTCAAGCTACGCCGGACACGCTTCGGACCTGAAGGTCCCCGCGTGGCTGCGCCACGCGAAGCCCGTCAGGGCGAAGCGTGGTGGGTGCGACAGGGATCGAACCTGTGACCCCTACCATGTCAAGGTAGTGCTCTCCCGCTGAGCTACGCACCCAAAGCGCTGTTTGGATCGGGACCCTATAACGGACCGCGGCGGGGCAGGCAAGGACGCAAAGTGAAGCTTTTTTGGCGAATCAGGCCGCCAGCAACTTGTTCACTTCGCTGACCAATTCCCTGAGGTGCACGGGCTTGGCCAGCACCTTGGCGTTTTTCGGCGCCTCCGAATCGGAATTGAGGGCCACCGCGGCGAAGCCGGTGATGAACATGATCTTGATGTCGGGATCGAGTTCCGAGGCGCGGCGCGCCAGCTCGATGCCGTCCATCTCGGGCATCACGATGTCGGTGAGCAGCATTTCGAACGGCTCCTCGCGCAGCCGCTGGTAGGCCGACATGCCGTTGTCGTGCGGCGAGACCTTGAAACCCGCGTTTTCGAGCGCCTTGACCAGGAAGCGGCGCATATCGGTGTCGTCTTCGGCGAGGAGAATTTTCGGCATGACTGGAATCGTCGAATCCGGCTTGGAGAATCTGTCCGAGCAGTAGGCACGACAGACGGTAAATTTCGGGTGAAATTTGCGGCCGGCCTGAGGCGGCGAGCACCACCTATTTGTGGACCGAACCCCGCAGCGAATCAACCTTGGTTGGCATTTCCTGCTTTTAAGACCCGTTCCAGCGGAAACCACATTCTTTTCACTTGGCAGAATGATCGCGATTACCGACAATGCCCGCCCATAAATCTCCGCTTTTCCGGCAGAATCAATTCTTGCGGGGCGAGGCGGACGCAAGGGACGGCGCCAAGGGAATGAGCGAATTTGCTGGCGAGTTGTCGCCCCCGTTCGAGATCGTTGAGCCGCAGGCCTGGCGCGCGCCGATCATCTTCAATTCCCCGCATTCGGGTTCGGTCTACCCCGCCGAATTCCTCGAAGCCTCGCGCATCGATCTGACGTCGCTGCGCCGCTCCGAAGATTCCTTCATGGACGAGTTGATCGCGGGCGTGAGCGACCGCGGCTTTCCGATCGTCCGGGTCAACTTCCCGCGCTCCTATGTCGACGTGAACCGCGAGCCCTATGAGCTCGACCCGCGCATGTTCACCGGACGGCTGCCGAGCTTTGCCAACACGCGCTCGATGCGGGTGGCCGGCGGCCTCGGCACCATCCCGCGGGTGGTCGGCGACGGCCAGGAAATCTACCGCGAGCGGCTCGACGTCGACGAGGCGCTGCGGCGGATCGAGGTGCTCTACAAGCCCTATCACCGCGCGCTGCGCCGGCTGATCAACAAGGCGCACCAGGCGTTCGGCGCCGTGATCGTAGTCGACTGCCATTCGATGCCGTCGGTCGGGGTGTCGCGCGACGAGCCGCGCCGGCCCGACGTCGTGATCGGCGACCGCTACGGCACGAGCTGCGCGCCGCTATTGCCTGACCTGGTCGAGGAGATGATGAGCTCGCTCGGCTATTCGATCGGCCGCAACAAGCCCTATGCCGGCGGCTTCATCACCGAGCATTACGGCAACCCGGCGAGCGGCCTGCACACCGTGCAGATCGAGCTCAACCGCGCCGTCTATATGGATGAGCGCCACCGCGAGCGCGGGCCACGCTTCGCCCAGGTCGCGGCCGACTTCGCGACCTTGGCGGATGCGCTCGCGAAAATTCCGTTCGGGGATCTCGGCCCGTTCCAGGCGGCGGCGGAGTAGACAAGTCTCGGACGGGCACTGCGGTGCGCGACGAAGTCATGAACACAGAATCCATTTCGCGACGCGAGCCGAGCGCCGAACTGGATTCCAGGTTCACGCGTGGAAAAGTCGGCCTAAGAAAAAAGGGCCGCTTGAATGAACAAGCGGCCCAAGTCTAGGGAGGAAACGCCCAAGGAGGGCAGCGATAGCGCGAGGCGCTACCGCACCGCAACAATATGCGGCCGCGCTGCACAAAACGCAAGAACTTTCGAAACATTTCCTCTGCAATGTTGGTAAATCTGGCGAAACTGCAACAGGCCGCATGCTATGATTTTTGTCATTTAGATTCAATGACTTATGGCAAAAATCTGGGGCGCTCAGCGCCCTGCGCATAGCTTGTATACCAGGACTCGCAACTTCGTGATCCGCCGCCAAGCCCAGGAGACTTTCGAATCCGAAGCCAAACGAAAGTGGGGAACCCCGTCATCAGGCCGGGATAACACTCCGTTAATCGTGCGCGCCGCGCCGGATTGAGCTAGGCAGATCGCAACCGATTTCTACCGCGTCGTTTGCGCATTTCAGGGACATGCCGTGACGGTCATCGACTTCACCGCCTTCATCGGCCGCCTCGCGACCGCATCCGGCGAAACCATCCTTCCGTTCTTCCGGACCTCGCTCTCGGTCGACAACAAGAGCTCGAACGATTTCGATCCGGTCACCGAGGCGGACCGGGCCGCGGAAGCCGTGATGCGGCGGCTGATCAAGGCGAACTTCCCCCAGCACGGCATCGTCGGCGAGGAATTCGGCAATGAGCGCGAGGACGCCGACTATGTCTGGGTGCTCGATCCGATCGACGGCACCAAATCCTTCATCGCCGGCTTTCCGATCTGGGGCACGCTGATCGCGCTGCTGCACAAAGGTACGCCGGTATTCGGGATGATGCACCAGCCCTATATCGGCGAGCGCTTCTCCGGCGACAGCGGCTCGGCGCATTACTCCGGGCCGTCGGGCCAGCGGCGGCTCTCGGTGCGGCGCTGCACCTCGCTGAAGGAGGCGACCGTCTTCACCACGAGCCCGCTGCTGATGAATCCGGATGATCGCGCCCGCTTCGGCCGCGTCGAGAATGCCGCGCGCCTGTCGCGCTACGGTGGCGACTGCTACTCCTATTGCATGCTCGCGGCCGGCCATCTCGACCTCGTGGTCGAGACCGAGCTGAAGCCCTACGACATTGCCGGCCTGATCCCGATCGTCACCGGGGCCGGCGGCATCGTCACCACCTGGGACGGCAAGCCGGCGCAAAGCGGCGGCCGCATCATCGCAGCCGGCGATCCGCGCGTGCACGAAGCGGCGATGAAGCTGCTCAACGCCTGATTTCCTGGCCTGATCTTTTGGCGTGATCTCTTGGCCTGATTTCTTGAGTTGCCGCGCGATTGATCTGCGCCCATCCTGACGGCAACGAGAAAAGTCAGGGATGGATGGGCGCACATGACGATTTGCGGCAGGTTGCTGGCGACCCTTCTGCTTCTCGCGCCCGGCGCAGCCTCGGCCCAGGATTTTCCGGCCAAACCTATCCGGCTGATCGTGCCGTTCCCGCCCGGCGGGCCGAACGACATCATCGCGCGCGTGATCGGGCAGAAGATGTCGGAGCTGGTGAGGCAGCCGATCATCGTCGACAATCGCGCCGGCCAGGGCGGCGTGCTCGGCACCGACGCGGTCGCGAAGGCTGCGCCCGATGGCTACACGGTCGCGATCGCGAGCGCCGGTGCGCTCGCCATCAGCCCGAGCATGGAAAAGGTCGCCTACGACACGCTGAAGGATCTCGCGCCGGTGACGCTGGTCGCGACCGTGCCGGAGATGCTGGTGGTCGCCACCAATGTACCGGCGAACAACATGAGCGAACTGGTCGCGCTCGCCAAGGCGCAGCCGGGCAGGCTCAACTTCGCCTCCTCCGGCCCCGGCAGCCTGCCGCATCTGGCCTGCGAATTGTTCAAGCTGACGGCGAAGATCGACATCGTGCCTGCCCTATCGCGGCGCGGCGCCCGCGGTGAACGATCTGCTCGGTCAGCAGGTGCAGATGACTTTCCTCGACCTGCCGGTCATCCTGCCGCAGATCAAGGCGGGCGCGCTGCGCCCAATCGCGCTCGGCGGGCGCGAGCGCGCCCCGACCGCGCCCGACGTGCCGACCACGGCGGAAGCCGGCATGCCCGACCTCGTCATCGAGAACTGGTACGGCATGGCCGTGCCCGCCGGAACGCCGCCGGCGATCGTCGCGAAACTGAACAGCGTCGCCACCGCGGCGATGGCCGATCCGACGGTGAAGCAAAAGCTCGCCGAGCAAGGCCTGACGCTGGTCGGCGACACGCCGGACCATTTCCGCGACTTCGTCGCCGCCGACATCAGGAAATGGGCCAAGGTGATCCAGGATGCCGGCGTCGTGACGACGAAATGAGCGTGCCGTCAGCGCTGGGCTTCGGCCCGTAAATATTCCACGAGCTGCTTGGCCGCCCGCGGCAGCGCCTTGAAGCTGCGGGCGCAGATCGTCAGCCGGCGGTTGGCCCAGGCGTCGCGGATCCGGATCGTTGTGATCGGCATCGACGCTGCGCAGCGCCGCGCCGCGGTTTCCGGGATCACGGCGATGCCGACGTCGGCAGCGACCATCTGGCAGATGGCGTCGAAGCCGCGCAGCCGGGCGCGAAAGCGCAGCCGCGCGCCGAGCTTGGCCGCGTGGCGGGAAATATGGACCTGCAGCGCCGACGTCGCGGTAAGCCCGACGAAATCGCGGCCAACCACTTCCTGGAAATCGATCTGGCGACGGCCGCCGAGATCGCTGCGCCGCGACGCCACCAGCATCAGGCGATCCTCGCTGAACAGGAAACGCTCGACGCTGTCGGGCAGCGCGTGTTCCGCGGCGAAGCCGAGATCGGCGGCGCCGCTGGCGATCGCGGTCGCGATATCGGTGCTCTCGCGCTCCTCGACATCGACGCTGATGTCGGGATATTCGTGCAGGAAGGCGGCCAGCGCCCGCGGCAGGTGCTCCGACAGGCCCGAGGTGTTGGCGAGCAGCAGCACGTTGGCGCGGACGCCGCTGGCATAGGCGGCAAGATCGCTCTGCAACGCCTCGACATTGTGGATCACGATGCGGGCGTGGCCGAGCAGGCTCTCGCCCGCCGCCGTCAGTTCGACGCCGCGGCGGCCGCGCTTGAGCAGCGCGACGCCGAGCGCCTCCTCGAGGCCCTTGATTCGCTCGCTTGCCGAGGCTAGCGCCATGTTCGCGCGCGCCGCGCCCTGGGTGATGCTGCGCGCATCGGAAACCGCGATGAACAATTGCAAGTCGATCAGGTCGAACCGCATGATTTTTCCCGCCCCATACCTTCGCCTCGTCCGAAGGCTAACTCCGTAACCTCCAGATTGTGCCGATCGGATCGATCGGTCAATGTGCCGCTATGGTCGACCATCTCCTGATCTTCATCGCCTTCGCCTTCCTGCTCGCCGGCTTCGTCAAGGGTACGCTCGGCCTCGGTCTGCCGACGGTCGCGATGGGGCTGCTCGCAACCACGATGCCGCCGGGCCAGGCGATCGCGATCGTGATCGTGCCGGCGATCGTCACCAATATCTGGCAGACCTTCGTCGGCCCCTATCTGCGCGACATCATCAAGCGGCTGTGGCCGCTGATGCTCGGCACCGTGGTCGGGATCTGGATCAATGCCGGGCTGTTGACCGGGCCTTACGCGGCCTACGGCACCGTCGTGCTGGGCGTGCTGCTGGTGATCTACGCGATCGTTGGCCTGAGCCGGTTCAACTTCAAGGTTGCGCGCCGCAACGAGAAATGGATCGGCGGCATCGTCGGCGTCATCACCGGGCTGATCTCGGCCGCAACCGGAGTTCAGGTCATCCCCTCGATGCCGTTCATGCAGGCGATCGGCATGGAGAAGGACGAGCTGGTGCAGGCGCTCGGCGTCTTCTTCACCACCGCAACGATCGCGCTCGCCTTCAACCTCACGGCCTCGGGCCTGCTGACGGCGGCCACCGCACTGCCGGGCGCGGTCGCGATGGTCGCATCATTCACCGGCATGTTCATCGGCCAGGCCGTCCGCACACGGATGCAGCCGGACGTCTTCCGCCGCTGGTTCCTGATCGCGATGATCCTGCTCGGCATCTATCTCGCCGGCAGCGCGCTGCTCAAGATCCACGGCTAGGGCATGATCCGGAAAAGTGCGAAGCGGTCCGAAAAGATCATGCCCAAACTAAAGGGCTGAAGCGCGAGGACGATTCACCCCAATCTCATCGCGCTTAGCGCGCCTCCAGCATGGCGACGCGGACGCCGAGATAGATGAAGAGCGCGCCGAGCGAGCGGTTGATCCAGGCGATCACGCCGGCGGATTGCCTGATACGGCCGGCGGCCCTCGCCGCAAAGGCGGCGAGGCCGAAGCACCACAGCGTGCCGCCGGTGATGAAGATCAGCCCGAGCACCAGGAAGGCCAGCGTCTTGCGCGGCGCGTCCGCCGCCACAAACTGCGGCAGGAAGGCCAGGAAGAACAGCGCCACCTTGGGATTGAGGATGTTGGTGAGCGCCCCCTGCCAGAACACAAGCGAGATCGAGGTCTCACCGCCCTGCCCGGTGATCTCCGCGATCGGCTTGGCGCGCGACAGCAGCATCTGCAGGCCGGTCAGCACCAGATAGGCCGCGCCGATCAGCTTGACGGCCAGGAACGCGGTCGACGACGCCATCAGCAGCGCCGACAGCCCGATCGCCGCGCCCAGCACATGGACCAGGCAGCCGCAGCTGATACCGATTGCCGCAGCGGCACCGCCGCGCCATCCCAACTGAATCGTGCGCCCAACGATATAAGCGGTATCCGGCCCGGCGTGATGTTGAGCAGCAGGCAGGACGAAAAGCCAAAGTTCGTGAATTCCCAGCATGTCAGCGCAATTAACCTATGTAAGTAACGGCCGGATAAGGATGGTCAGCCGACCGGCGCCATCCCGGCGACACACGAATTCAGTAGACAAACGGACTGTACGATCCGTTGGTCGCATGCCAATTCCTGCTACTATGCATTATAGGTGCCTGCAAACCGAGCTTCCGCCGAACCCGGCCTGTCTTGTAAGTATCGGATTCGGTCACCTCGGCTGAGTGGCCATTCCAGGGCACAGGAAATATGGAAAGACGGCTCGCTGCCATTCTTTGCGCCGACATTACCGGCTATTCCCGCATGATGGGCGCCGACGAGGCGGGGACGCATGCCTCGTTCAAGGCGCACCGCAGCGCGATCTACCCGATCATCCTCAACCATGGCGGCCGAATCGTCAAAAACACCGGCGACGGCTTCCTCTTGGAATTCCCGAGCATCATCGGCGCCATCGAAGCCGCCGTCGCCATGCAGACCATGATGGCCGAGCGCAACGAGCATCTGCCGGCCGACCGCGCCATGCATTTCCGGATGGGCGTCCACATGGGCGACGTCATGGCCGACGAGGACGAGGTGTTCGGCGACGACGTCAACATTGCCGTCCGTCTCGAGACGGTCGCAGCGCCCGGCGGCATCGCGGTATCGGACAAGGCCCGCACCGAAGCGGGGCGGCGGCTTGCCGTCATCCTGGCGGACGCCGGCCCGCACCGCTTCAAGAACATCGCCGAACCGATCCATGTCTGGACCTGGGCGCCGGCCGGATCCGATCTGCAGGAGAAGACCCCGGACGACGGTCCGCATCTGCCGGGGCAATACCGGACCGCAATCGTCGGCGTGCTGCCGTTCGACGATCTCAGCGGCGGCGCCGACGAATATTTCTCCGACGGCCTGACCGAGGATCTGATCCACGCGCTGTCGCTGCAATCCTTCTACCGCGTGCTGAGCCGCAACTCGACCTTCGCCTACAAGGGCAAAAGCGTCTCGACCCGCCTGATCGCGCGCGAGATCGACGCGACCTATCTGATCCAGGGTTCGGTACGCCGCGCCGGCAACAAGATCCGCGTCTCCGCCGAACTGATCGCTCCCGAGAAGGGCGAGCAGCTGTGGACCGGCCGCTATGATCGCGACATGGGCGACCTGTTCGCGATGCAGGACGAGATCACCGCCAACCTCTCCGCCGCGGTGGCCCAGGAGATCTACCGTGCCGAGGCCTCGGCACCGGCGCGCTCGCCGAATGCCGAACTGACGGCGTGGGACCGCTTCCTGAAGGGCCTGTCGCACTACTATCACCAGACCAAGGACGACTGCGACACCGCGATCGCGCTGTTCAAGGAGGCGATCGAGCTCGACCCCGCGCTGTCGATCGCGCGCGCCTATCTGGCGCTGATCCAGATCCAGAGCATCCAGTTCGGCTGGATCCCGAGCACGCGCGAATTGTGGGCCTCGTCGGTCAGCCTGGCCGAGAGCAGCGTCCGGCTCGACCCGCGCTCCTCGTTCGCGTTTTCGCTGCTGGCCTATCTGCACGCGATGCAGGGCCACTACGAAGCCGCGATGGATGCCATCAAGCGGGCGATCGAGCTCAACCCCTACGACATGGGCGCGCGCGGCGTGCTCGGAATCTGCCACATGGTGATCGGCGACCACCGCAAGGCGGTCGACCTGTTCTCGACGGCGGTCCAGCGTGGCAACAGCGACCCGCGCTACCAATGGGCCGGGCTGAACGCGTTCAGCCATTATCTGCTTGGACAATATGACGCGTCGCTGTCGTGGTCGCGCGAGGGGCTGTATCTCAACCCGAACCATCTGCAGTGCCTTGCGGTGCGCACCGCGGCGCTCGCCCAGCTTGGCCGCGCCGACGAGGCCGCGCAGGCGGCAGAGGCGCTGCTCGCCAGTCATCCCGATCTGACGGTCGAACGTCATTTGCGGAATTTCCACTGGAAGAACCCGGCCGACATCGCGCATTACCGCGATGGCCTCTTGAAAGCCGGCCTGCCCTTCGGCAAACTCGTTCTGGTTGCATCTACGCCGAAATTCGCCGCTGAATCCTGAGCGAGTTCATCCGCTGGTAATGGATGCTTTTTAGGCTGAAGCTTTTCAGGATGTGGTTTGATGTCCGATATGCCTGCAAGCGAGGCCGCTGCCCCGCAGGTTTCCCCCAATAATCCTTGCCCGTTCCTGCGCGCACTCGTCGCCGGCAACTATGTCGGCGGTCATATCGTGCCGCTGCCCGAACTGACCGGGACGATCGGACGCGCCACCGGCAAGACGGGCCTGGCGGGTGCCGACGCAAAGGCGAAGATCTTCATGGTCGCGCAGATGGCCAACGGCATCGGCCCGTTCAGCCAGTTGCGCAGCCTGACCCAGGGCGCGATCCTCGACGAGCTGCGCAACGGCCCGCTCGACAAGCACGGCGCCGGCTCACGCATTCTCGACCAGCATGCGGTGGTGCATGAGGACGAGATCGCCAGGCTCGCCACCTTCGGCAAGGACTATCCGAATCCTGACGGTGGCACCGAACGCGGGCTGTCGGCGTCCGACATCAAGACCTTCATGGCCGCGAACTTCCAGCGCGCCAAGGACGAGCATCCGCCGTCCTACGCGATCCTGCACGGCTACTATCCGCTGTTGATGCTCGGCGAGTGGCCGGTGCTGCTCGACATCATGGGCAAGGGCGACGGCAACGACCGCTATCTCAGCGTCGCCGAGGTCAGGACGCTGTTCGTCGAACGGCGCTTTCCGGACCGCATCGTCACGTTGCTCAACGCCTGAGCCACAGGCCTTCCGCAAACAGGCGGATCACTTGAAAAGCGGCGTGCCCGGCACGAAGGCGTCGAACGCCGCCCAGAATTGCCCGCGATAGCGATCCTGCTCCTGCAGGATCTCGTGCTTGGAGCCGGCGATCACGAGATGCGAGCCGGCGCGCAAATGATAGGCGAACTCCTCGATCGCCGCCGTCGACACCACCTCGTCATTGCTCGCCGCCAGCATCAGGATCGGCTGGCGGATTTCGGACGGATACGACATGCCGCGGAAGGTGCGCATCGCCTTGAACGCGGTGTCGGCCCAGGCGATGGTCGGCGCCGCGATGCCGAGCGTCGGGTCTTCCTCCAGGATAGCCGCGTTGCGGGCGTGGCGCACCAGATCGCTGGTCACGGGATTGCCGATGAACGGCGCGAGGCCAACCAGTTCGCCGCCGCCGCCCGGAACGTAGCGGCCGCCCTGACCGGCCAGGCGCATGATCCGGAGCAGCGCGCTCGGAAAGAACGACACGCGCCGCCGCGGCAGGTCGATCATCGGCGCCGACAGCACCATGCGGTCGAACCAGCGCTTGCCGGCATGCGCAAGCCGCAGCATCACCGCGCCACCCATCGAATGCGCCAGCGCGAAATAGGGCGGCGGGCAATCCGGCAGCACCACCTGCTGCACGAAGGTCTCGACGTCGACCTCGTAGTCGGCGAAGTCGCGCACATAGCCCTTGCGCGGATCGCGCAGCCGCCGCGACGAGTGGCCCTGCCCGCGCCAGTCGATCGTCGCCACCGCAAAGCCGCGGTCGCGCAAATCGCGCACGGTCTCGAAATATTTTTCGATCATCTCGCCGCGCCCGCCGAACACGCAGACCGTGCCCTTGCGGCCGGGCGGCGGCGCCCAGCGCGCAAAGCGCAGCTCGGCCCCGTCGGGGGTCTTGATGGTGCCACTGACCACGTCGTCCGGAACCGGATTGGCGGGAATCGAGACGAGCGTCATGCGGGGAACCGGTAGGTGGGACGGAGTGGAGATCAAGGGCACGGGCGTCAAAAGCGACGCTGTTTCCGTCCCTTGAACGCGACGTAACCCCTCCCATATCACCTCAGTGCAGGCCGCTACCAGTGTTTCGGAACCGGAACATCAGGCTGCACACATCTAAGCCCGGCCCGATGGCGGGCGGGTAACTGAAACAGTCGCTCACTGGAGGACTAACCCTATGCGTAGCTACGACCTCACTCCGTTCTATCGTTCCACCGTCGGCTTCGACCGCCTCTTCAGCCTGCTCGATCAGGTGACCTCGGACGGCAGCCCCGGCTATCCCCCCTACAACATCGAGCGCACCGGCGAGAATGCTTACCGGATCAGCGTTGCGGTCTCCGGCTTCTCGCAGGCCGAGCTGTCGATCGTCGCGAAGGAGAACACGCTGACGATCAAGGGCGAGAAAACCGCCAACGAGAACTCCGGCAACACCTCCGAAGTGCTCTATCGCGGCATCGCGTCCCGCGCCTTCGAGCGCGTCTTCCAGCTTGCCGATTTCGTGCAGGTGAAGAACGCCTCGCTCGAGAACGGTCTGCTCCACGTCGATCTCGTCCGCGAGATTCCCGAGGCCAAGAAGCCCCGCAGCATTCCGATCGGCGGCGGCGAGAAGGCTCCGCAGGTCGTTGACGGCTCGGCGAAGGTCGCCGCCTAAGCAACACGTCCCGCGTCAGCAGATATTGGCTGCACGCGAAAACGCCCCGGGAAACCGGGGCGTTTTTTGTTGGCTTCGTAGCCCGTCACTCCAACCCCTGCACCTTGGGCATGTCCTGGGTCGGCAGGATCGCGGGCGCGGGTGGCGCCGGCGGCGGAGCGGCCTGGCCGACGGTGGGGGCCTCGGCACGCTGAACGGCCTGCGGCGCCGCCTGGGCCTCGGCCGGCTTCGGCGCTGCAGCGGCCTGCTGGGCAGGCTCAGGCGCCGCCGCCTGGGTGGGCGCGGGCTGCGGGACCGCGGCCGGGACAGCCGCTTGGGCCGCCGGAGCCGGAGTATCCGCGGGAACCTGCGCCTTGGCCGCGAGCGGACTGCGCTTCGGCACCGGCACGCGGCTCGCGACATGCGGAATCGGAGCCGGCGGCCGCGGCACCCGGGCCTGGATCGGCCGCGGCATCGGGCCGACCGGACCATAGGCGGCGCTCAGCTCCTCGTCGTAATTGTCGCCGAGCCGATAGGCCGGCGTGAAGCGGAGAATGTGCCCGTCGCGGGCATCGATCACCAGCCGGCCGTCGTCGCCGCCCTGGTCGATCACCGAGATCGTGTAGACGAACCCGCGCTGCCGGGGGGCGCCGAGCGGCAGATAGCCGTTCTCGCGGAGCACGGTGTAGACCTCGACCGGCGGCAGCAGGCTCGGGACACGGCCGAAGCGCGGCGGCGGCGGAACCTCGGGCATGGCGGCATAGGGCCCGCCCATGTCAGATACCTTGATCAATACCGGGCTGCCGATCCGGGCCGATGTCGCCAGCTGGGCCTGGGCCGAGAGTGCGCTGAGCGCGAGGGCGGCGGCTGCAACCGAACCTGTGAACAACTTCATCGCCGTTACTCCTGTCTTGCCCACGCCCTTGAGGAGCTTCCCGCTCTCTGGCCGGCTTGCCCGGAGTAAAATTTCAGTTTGAAATCCGGCGGTCCTTGGTCGCTCCTTGGGCCAGATCACGGCGTGTTTGCGCTTCGAATCAGGGGCGCGGCGGGTCGGCCGAGCCGTTCGTTCCAAGCATGCGGGCGAGGACTTCCTCGCGCTTGTGTGATAGACAAAAATTTGGCAAGGTCGAAGTTAGGACAGCAAGACTGTCTCAAATTCGAGGCCATTCCGGCATAGGGATTGCAACGAAACCTCGGCGCCCCGGGCTCCGAGAATGCTGCAGGCAGGGCCGTTCCGCAGGGGACGTTGAAACGCCCGACGTCTGAATTTAGGAAAATGCGGCTCGCGGCGGACGAGCGGTGGCCCGGTGGGTGCCGCAACGTCCAAGGTGCGCCAAATACGGTGAGGCCCCTGACGCAAGGGAGAGGACACATGAGCGGGTCGGAATTCGAGCGCGAAATCATCGTGGCAGGTACGCTGTCGGCGACCGCGGACTCGAAAGCCGCTGATGCCGCGCATGACGCCTCATATGATGCGTCTTTTGGGCCGCACACTCCCGAGCTGCACACCTGGCGTCCGCAAGCCGAAGGCCTCTACGACCTCAGCCTGGAAAAGGATTCCTGCGGCGTCGGCTTCATCGCCAACATCAAGGGCCAGAAGTCGCATCAGATCGTCTCCGACGCGCTGAGCATCCTGTGCAACCTCGAGCATCGCGGCGCCGTCGGCGCCGACCCGCGCGCCGGCGACGGCGCCGGCATTCTCGTGCAGATTCCGCACGCCTTCTTCGCGCGCAAGGCCGCGGAGCTCGGCTTCAAGCTGCCGCAGCCCGGCGAATACGCCATCGGCGCGCTGTTCATGCCGCGCGATGCCGCGTGGCGGAACGTGATCAAGAGCATCATCGCCGACGAGATCAAGAACGAGGGCTTCAAGCTGCTCGGCTGGCGCGATGTGCCCAGCGACAATTCCTCGCTCGGCGTCACCGTGAAGCCGACCGAGCCCTATCACATGCAGGTCTTCATCGGCCGCAACGGCGCCGCCAAGACCGAGGACGATTTCGAGCGCCGGCTCTATATCCTGCGCAAGTCGATCTCGCAGGCGATCTATCAGCGCCGCGACCGCGGCATGGCGGGCTATTACCCGTGCTCGCTGTCGTGCCGCACCGTGATCTACAAGGGCATGTTCCTGGCCGACCAGCTCGGCAAGTACTATCCCGACCTGCACGAAGCCGATTTCGACAGCGCGCTGGCGCTGGTGCATCAGCGCTTCTCGACCAACACCTTCCCGACCTGGTCGCTGGCGCATCCGTACCGGATGATCGCCCATAACGGCGAGATCAACACGCTGCGCGGCAACGTCAACTGGATGGCGGCGCGGCAGGCCTCGGTGCATTCGGAAGCTTACGGCAAGGACATCAGCCGTCTCTGGCCGATCTCCTATGAAGGCCAGAGCGATACCGCCTGCTTCGACAACGCGCTCGAATTCCTGGTGCAGGGCGGCTATTCCCTTCCCCACGCTGTCATGATGATGATTCCGGAAGCGTGGGCCGGCAATCCGTTGATGGATGAGCAGCGCCGCGCCTTCTACGAATATCACGCCGCGCTGATGGAGCCGTGGGACGGCCCGGCCGCGATCGCCTTCACCGACGGCCGCAAGATCGGCGCCACGCTCGACCGCAACGGCCTGCGCCCGGCGCGCTATCTCGTCACCAAGGACGACCGCATCGTGATGGCGTCCGAAATGGGCGTGCTGAAGATTCCGGAGGACCAGATCGTCACCAAGTGGCGGCTGCAGCCCGGCAAGATGCTGCTCGTCGACCTCGAGCAGGGCCGCCTGATTCCGGACGACGAGATCAAGGCCGACCTCGCCAAGAGCCATCCCTACAGCGACTGGCTGCATCGCACCCAGATCCAGCTCGAGGAGCTGCCGGATGCGGCGGCCAAGGGCGTGCGCTCCAACCTGCCGCTGCTCGATCGCCAGCAGGCGTTCGGCTACAGCCAGGAAGACATCACGATCCTGATGACGCCGATGGCGGCCACCGGCGAGGAAGCCGCCGGCTCGATGGGCAACGACACGCCGATCTCGGCGCTGTCGGACAAGCCGAAGCAGCTGTTCACCTACTTCAAGCAGAACTTCGCGCAGGTCACCAACCCGCCGATCGACCCGATCCGCGAGGAGCTCGTGATGAGCCTCGTCTCGATCATCGGGCCGCGGCCGAACCTGTTCGACCTGCAGGGCCTGGCCTCGACCAAGCGCCTCGAAGTGCGCCAGCCGATCCTGACCGACGCCGACCTCGAGAAGATCCGCTCGATCTCCGACGTCGCCGAGACCCACTTCAAGTCGCGCACGCTGGACACCACCTTCCACGCCGGCTTCGGCGCGGCGGGCATGGAGCAGGTGCTCGACGAGCTCTGCGCACGCGCCGAGGGCGCGGTGCGCGAGGGCATCAACATAATCATCCTGTCGGACCGCATGACCGGCACCGACCGGATTCCGATCCCGTCGCTTTTGGCCTGCGCCGCCGTGCATCATCATCTGATCCGCACCGGCCTGCGCACCTCGGTCGGCCTGGTCGTGGAGTCGGGTGAGCCGCGCGAGGTGCATCACTTCGCCTGCCTCGCCGGCTACGGCGCCGAAGCGATCAACCCCTATCTCGCGTTCGAGACCATCCTCGCGATGAAGGACCGGCTGCCCGCAGCGCTCGACGACTACGAGATCGTCAAGCGCTACATCAAGTCGATCGGCAAGGGCCTGCTCAAGGTGATGTCCAAGATGGGCATCTCGACCTACCAGTCCTATTGCGGCGCGCAGATCTTCGACGCAGTCGGCCTGAAGGCGGACTTCGTCGCCAAGTATTTCGCCGGCACCCACACAAGGATCGAGGGCGTCGGCCTCGCGGAGATCGCGGAAGAGACCGTGCGTCGTCACGACGACGCGTTCGGTGACGGCCAAATTTACAAGAGTGCGCTCGATGTCGGCGGCGAATATGCCTACCGCACCCGCGGCGAGGACCATGCCTGGACCGCGGAATCGGTCTCGACGCTGCAGCATGCCGTGCGCGGCAACTCGCTGGAGCGCTACCGGGCGTTTGCCAAGATCCTCAACGAGCAGTCCGAGCGACTGCTGACGCTGCGCGGCCTGTTCCGGATCAAGAGCGCCGAGGACGACAAGCGCAAGCCGGTCAAGCTCGATGACGTCGAGCCGGCCAAGGACATCGTCAAGCGGTTCTCGACCGGCGCGATGTCGTTCGGCTCGATCTCGCGCGAGGCGCACACCACGCTGGCGATCGCGATGAACCGGATCGGCGGCAAGTCGAACACCGGCGAAGGCGGCGAGGAATCCGACCGCTTCAAGCCGCTGCCCAACGGCGACAGCATGCGCTCTGCGATCAAGCAGGTCGCCTCGGGCCGGTTCGGCGTGACGACGGAATATCTCGTCAACTCCGACATGATGCAGATCAAAATGGCGCAGGGTGCCAAGCCCGGCGAAGGCGGCCAGCTGCCCGGCCACAAGGTCGACGCGACGATCGCGCGCGTACGGCATTCGACGCCGGGCGTCGGCCTGATCTCGCCGCCGCCGCATCACGACATCTACTCGATCGAAGATCTCGCCCAGCTGATCTACGACCTCAAGAACGTCAATCCTGACGGCCAGGTCTCGGTCAAGCTGGTGTCGGAAGTCGGCGTCGGCACGGTTGCCGCCGGCGTCGCCAAGGCGCGTGCCGACCATGTGACCATCGCTGGCTTCGAGGGTGGCACCGGTGCCTCGCCCTTGACCTCGATCAAGCATGCCGGCTCGCCGTGGGAGATCGGTCTCGCCGAGACCCATCAGACGCTGGTGCGCCAGCGGCTGCGCAGCCGCATCGCGGTCCAGGTCGACGGCGGCTTCCGCACCGGCCGTGACGTCGTGATCGGCGCGCTGCTCGGCGCCGACGAGTTCGGCTTCGCCACCGCGCCCCTGATCGCGGCGGGCTGCATCATGATGCGCAAGTGTCACCTCAACACCTGCCCGGTCGGCGTCGCGACCCAGGATCCGGTGCTGCGCAAGCGCTTCACCGGCCAGCCCGAGCACGTCATCAACTACTTCTTCTTCGTCGCCGAGGAAGTCCGCGAGATCATGGCGCAGCTCGGCTACAAGACGTTCGACGACATGGTCGGCCAGGTCCAGATGCTCGACCAGACCGCTTTGGTCTCGCACTGGAAGGCCAAGGGCCTCGATTTCTCCAAGCTGTTCGTGCGGCAGAAGGAGGAGAAGGGCCAGACGATCTATCACTCGGAAACCCAGAACCACCATCTGGACGCCGTGCTCGACCGCCGGCTGATCGACAAGGCGCAGGCCGCGCTCGATCGCGGCGCGCCGGTCAGGATCGAGGAAGAGATCAACAACACCGACCGTTCCGCCGGCGCGATGCTGTCGGGCGCGGTGGCCAAGATCTACGGCCATGCCGGCCTGCCGCTCGACAGCATCCATGTCAGCCTGAAGGGCACCGCGGGACAGGCATTCGGCGCCTGGCTCGCCAAGGGCGTCACCTTCGATCTCGAGGGTGAAGGCAACGACTATGTCGGCAAGGGCCTCTCGGGCGGGCGCATCATCGTCAAGCCGCCGAAGATCTCCGGTATCGTGCCGGAAGAATCGATCATCGTCGGCAACACCGTGATGTACGGCGCGATCGCGGGTGAGTGCTATTTCCGCGGCATCGCCGGCGAGCGTTTTGCCGTGCGTAACTCCGGCGCAGTCGCGGTCGTCGAAGGCGCCGGCGATCACTGCTGCGAATACATGACCGGCGGCATCGTGGTGGTGCTCGGCAAGACCGGGCGCAACTTCGCGGCCGGCATGTCCGGCGGCATCGCCTATGTGCTCGATGAGGCCGGCGACTTCGCCAAGCTCTGCAACCTGTCGATGGTCGAGCTCGAGCCGGTGCTGTCGGAGGAGCTGATCAACGCCGGCACCTACCACCACTCCGGCGATCTCGAGGCGCATGGCCGGGTCGACGTGTTCCAGAACCTGCTCGACTCCGATGTGGAGCGGCTGCATGTCCTGATCACGCGTCACGCCAAGCTGACCGGCTCGAAGAAGGCGGCCGAGATCCTCGCCGACTGGAAGACCTGGCTGCCGAAATTCCGCAAGGTGATGCCGGTGGAGTACCGCCGCGCGCTCAAGGAAATGAAGGCGAACGCCGACGCCGAGCCGAAAATCGCGATCGGCGCGTAGTATCACCAGGCGTCATTCCGGGGCGCGCGAAGCGCGAACCCGGAATCTCGCCAACCGACTTCGAAACCTCCGGGTCTGCGCCTCGCGGCGCAGCCGGAATGACGGAACAACTGAGATGCAGGGGCATCGGGTTTCAATGGGTAAGATCACAGGTTTTCTCGAGATCGAGCGGCATGACCGCAAGTACGAGCCGGTCGCCGAGCGGCTCAAGAACTTCAACGAGTTCGTCATTCCGCTGAGCGAGAAGGACACCCGCGACCAGGCCGCGCGCTGCATGAATTGCGGCATCCCCTATTGCCACGGCACCGGCTCGACCGCGCCGGGCACGCCGGGCTGCCCGGTCAACAACCAGATCCCCGATTTCAACGACCTCGTCTATCAGGGCAACTGGGAAGAGGCCTCGCGCAACCTGCACTCGACCAACAATTTCCCCGAGTTCACCGGCCGGATCTGCCCGGCGCCGTGCGAGGCGTCCTGCACGCTCAACATCGACGACAACCCGGTCACCATCAAGACGATCGAATGCGCGATCGTCGACCGCGCCTGGGACAATGGCTGGGTGAAGCCGGAGATCGCGGCCAGCAAGACCGGCAAGAAGGTCGCCGTGATCGGCTCCGGCCCCGCCGGCATGGCCTGCGCGCAGCAGCTCGCGCGCGCCGGCCACGAGGTGCATCTTTACGAGAAGTTCGCCAAGGCCGGCGGCCTGCTGCGCTATGGCATTCCCGACTTCAAGATGGAGAAGAACGTCATCGACCGCCGCGTGGCGCAGATGGAAGCCGAGGGCGTCACCTTCCACTACGGCAAGGCGGTCGGTGGCTCAACGCCCGGCGCGATCGATCCGCAGGAGCTCGCCAAGCAGTATGACGCGGTGGCGCTGACCGGCGGCGCGGAAGCCCCGCGCGACCTGCCGATCCCCGGCCGCGATCTCGCCGGCATCCACTTCGCGATGGACTTCCTGCCGCAGCAGAACCGCCGCGTCTCGGGCGAGCCGCTGGACGGCACCGCCGACATCCTCGCCGGCGGCAAGCATGTCGTCGTGATCGGCGGCGGCGACACCGGTTCGGACTGCATCGGCACCTCGTTCCGTCAGAGTGCCAAGTCGGTGACCCAGCTCGAGATCATGCCGGCGCCGCCCGAGCACGAGAACAAGGGCGTGACCTGGCCGAACTGGCCGCTGAAGATGCGGACGTCGTCGAGCCAGGCCGAAGGCGCGGTGCGTGAATACGCCGTGCTGACGACGAAGTTCGAAGGCAAGGACGGCAAGGTCAGCAAGCTGCATTGCGTCAAGGTCGACGACAAGTTCAAGCCGCTGCCCGGCACCGAGTTCACGCTCGACGCCGAGCTCGTGCTGCTGGCGATGGGCTTTGTCCATCCGGTGCACGAGGGCCTGCTCAAGACGCTCGGCGTCGAGCTCGACCAGCGCGGCAATGTCCGCGCGTCCTTGCACGACTACCAGACCTCGCGCGCAAAGATCTTCTCCGCCGGCGACATGCGCCGCGGCCAGTCGCTGGTGGTCTGGGCGATCCGCGAAGGCCGCCAGTGCGCGCGGTCGATCGACGGCTTCCTGATGGGGAAGACGGATTTACCGGCATAATCGCTCGGCGATTGCCCCGAATTATAGCCACACACTGAACTGTCATCGCCCGCGAAAGCGGGCGATCCAGTATTCCAGAGACGTCAGAGCTTGAACGGACAGGCCGCGGCGTACTGGATGCCCGCATGCGCGGGCATGACGACCGATAGGTGATGTAGCTACAGCGAACTCCCCGTCACGCATTCCCGCATTGTCATACCCATCACGTTGACGTTCCGGCACACTGCACCGGAGCCCGGGATTTCCGGATTATCGCAATCGTTGTGGCACACCCGCATTCCGTTCTCGGTGTGCCAACCGACGACGGGTCCCGCGAGTCGCGATTGTAAACGGTCGCGGGCCGCCCACTGCGCTTCAGCGTGTCGGACATGAAGCGGTATCCGAAACCACGCATGCAATCCTTGAAGGCCTCGGGAATATAGCCCTGATCCGGTTCGCCCAGTCGCTGGTTGCAGGCGCTCACGGCGGCCATGCCGACGGCATTCGGCCGCTTGTGTCCGTGCGGTCTGATGGTGTCGTACCACCTGACCGTGAGTTGATCGGCGTGGGCTTGAACGGCGGCGCTCATCAGCAATGCGGCGACGATGACGATGCGTTTCATGTGACTCTCCAGCTCTGCAGAGAGTGGTGGGTCCCAGCGCGCGCCTCGTTCAAGGCCGACGGATTACAAGTTGGCAATAACGCGGCGACGACATCCTATCCGGGCAGAAGACGTTAGTTCTGCACCCGCACGCCCAGCATCACCACCGTCGACGCCGAGCTCTGCCCCGGCTGGTTCGAATCCAGCCAGTCGCGGCGCAGGGTGCCCTTGATCCAGAGGCTGCGGGTCATCTTGTAGATCAGGTCGCCGGACACCGAGTAGATGGTGTCGTTGCGGTTGTCGCCCTGGTAGTCGAGCGTGCCGTAGGTGAACTTGCCGATCCCGGTCAGCCAGCGACGGAAGTCGTGGTCGACCTCGACGGTGTAGGTGCGCGACAGCACGCCCGAGGTGCCGGGCAGCGTGGTCTCGCCGAGCTGGGTGTCGGAATAGAATTTGGCCGTGGTCAGCGGCGTCGCATTCCAGGTCAGCGAGGCCGTGGTGAGCAGGCCTTCGAGTGGGCTAAGCCGCGGGTCGACATAGTCGCGCCTAGCATAGCCAATCGAGACCTCGCCGAACAGCAGCCGGGTGAACTCGAACGACGTACCGACCTTGGCATAACCGCCCGACGAATTGCGCGCGTAGCCGGAGCGGTCGAGATAGAGGTCGTGGAAGCGGCTGTCGCCCTCCACCTCGACGAACGCCTTCACGGCCGGATTGAGCTCATAGCTGACGCGGCCGACGCCGCCATATTGCGTGAAATTGCGGTCGTCGTTCGACGACGAGGTGCCGTCGGTGAGCTTGGACCATTGGTAATCGGTACGGTCGACGGTGGCACCGAGCGAGACCTGCAGGCGGTTGAAATGCTGGTCGATGCCGAAGGTGCCGCCGACCGTGGTGTAGATCGGATACTTGGCGAGGCCAGCCTGCACGTTCGGGCTGCCGGGATTGTCGGTCGAGACCAGCAGGCGGGCCTGCCCCAACAAATGCGTGTCTCTGGAGACGTCGAGACGGCCGTCGATATGGCCGGTGAAATTCGGACGGCCGACATCGAGCGGCGCCGACAGCGGCGTGCCGTCGGCGTTCGGCGTCAGCTGGGAGCCGTAGCCGGTGAAGGAGCCGCGCAAATCGGCGACGATCGCATGACGCTCCCAATCCGACACCGCGAGGAATTCCGGCGCGACCATGTAGAACGCCCTGCCCTGCGGCGAATTGAGACGGCCGGGATTGGTGTCATAGCCGGCCATCACCTCGACCGCAGTTTTGACCATGAACGAGCCGGCGTAGTCGCCGACCGCGCCGAACGGATCGTCGTCGATCTTGAGCCGCCTGCGCGGCGGCTGGCCGACGATGGTGCCGGCCATCGCCGGCGGCAGCGGCGGCTTGCTGGCGGTTTCCGACGGCGGGATCGACAGCCGCAACTGACCGCTCGCGCTCAGCGGCGGCGGTGTAGGCACCGGCGAGCCGGGTCCCGGCGGCGGCTTCGGCTTGGCCTGGCCCGGATAATATTTCGGCTTCAGGCGTTTGCGGTTGAGCGAGTCATAGCCCGAGGTCGCGGCGCCGTTCGCAGCCGGCAGACCGTAGGTCGGGACCTGCCCGATCCGCTGTGACGTCGACGTCGATGAGGAAGACGAACGCCGGTCACGATCGGCATCCGGCAGCCTCAAGCCATTGAGCGGATCGAGCGCCTCGGCCGTGGTCCGGCGCAGCGGCGAATCCGGTGTGATCACCTGGCTCTGGCGGCTCGGGCTGAACAAATCCGGCGTCACGGTCTGGGCCTCGGCGAGCCCGCCGCTAGCGGTCAGCGCAAGGCATGGCAAAACCACGCGAACGAGGCGTCCGCGCCGATTTGGGCCGCTTGCTGGCCGCCGCCACACGATGGAAATACCCCAACGAATTCATGCACTTGACGCACGCATCCCGCCGGGCGGCGGAAAACGTCCTTAATGGAGTTAAAACAATTATGGTTAATGACCCGTTGAGGATCGGCCGCCGCGCGTCGCATCGCGGAATCGAACGTGCTAAGGGAGACGCCCGGGTGCAAAACCCCTCCCCTGGAATGCGAAATGGCCAAACCGAAACCGCTGATGACCAAATCATCCGGCCCCGATGACGGCGCCATCCAGTCGGCGCTCCGCACCCTCGATGCCGAAGCAAGCGGCGTCGCAGCCCTTTCCGCGGCCCTGAAGTCTGACCTCGGCGCGCCGTTCGCGGCAGCGGCCGAGCTGATCGGCAAGGCCAAGGGACGCCTGATCGTCACCGGGCTCGGCAAGTCGGGCCATATCGGCCGCAAGATCGCCGCCACCTTCGCCTCGACCGGCACGCCGGCGTTCTTCGTACACGCCGCGGAAGCCAGCCACGGCGACCTCGGCATGATCACGATCGACGACGTGATCCTGGCGCTGTCATGGTCCGGCGAGCAGCCGGAGATGCGCAATCTGATCGCCTATGCCGCGCGCTTCGGGATTCCGCTGATCGCGATGACGGCCGACAAGGACTCGACGCTGAGCAAGGCCGCCGACGTGCAGCTGACGCTGCCGAAGGCCCGCGAAGCCTGCCCGCACAATCTGGCGCCGACGACGTCCTCGCTGATGATGCTGGCGCTCGGCGATGCGCTGGCGATCGCGCTGCTCGAAGGCCGCGGCTTCACCTCGACCGATTTCAGCGTGCTGCATCCGGGCGGCAAGCTCGGCGCGCTCTTGAAATATGCCCGCGACCTGATGCATAGCGGCGATGCGCTGCCGCTGAAGCCGCTCGGCACCAAGATGTCGGATGCGGTGGTCGAGATGACCTCCAAGGGATTCGGCTGCGTCGGCGTCGTCGACCGCCACGGCCATCTCGTCGGCATCGTCACCGACGGCGATCTGCGCCGCCAGATGCGCCCCGATTTGCTGGCGCTGTCGGTCGACGAGGTCATGACCAAGACGCCGAAGACGATCAGCCGCGACACGCTGGCCGGCGAAGCGCTTGAGCTGCTCAACGCCTCGAAGATCACGACGCTGATCGTGACCGATGCGAAGAAGCCGGTCGGCATCATCCATCTGCACGATCTGCTGCGCGCCGGTGTGGCGTAATTTCCCTCCGTCATTCCGCGGCACGCGAAGCGTGAACCTCAGATGCGCAATTGCGCATCGGGGAATCTCGAGATTCCGGGTTCGATGCTACGCATCGCCCCGGAATGACAGCGATCATTTCGGAAACCGCGCCGCGGTCGCCTCCAGCGGCAGGGCCAGCGCGTTGGCGAGATAGGAGACCGTGCGGTAGAAGCCGCACAGCAGGATGATCTCCAGCACCTGATCGTCATCATAATGCGCCGACAACGCCGCGTACTCCGTGTCGCTCAACGTCGCGCGCGCATGCAGCGCATCGACTGCGGCAATCATCGCCTGTTCGGCCGGCGACCAGCAGTCGGCGTCGGCCTCACCGCGCACGGTCGCATCGACCTGCTGCTCCGACAGCCCGGCGGCGGCGCTGAACGCCGTGACATGCACGCCCCATTCATATTCGCATTGATTGAGCGCGCAGGTACGGTCGATCACGATCTCTCGCTCCCGCAAGGGCAGCGGCCCGCGGTCGAGCAGGCTGCCGCCGCGAAACTTCTCCCAGGCGCGCGGATGGGCCGCCATCATGCGGAACAGCACCAGGGGCGGCTTGCCGCGCGTGATGCGGTCGAAATGCTGTTGAACGTCCGCCGCATAGGGCGGATCGAGCGGCGCGATACGTGACATGACCTGATCTCATTGCTACATTTACTGTAGCACATTGCTACAATATCTGTAGCGGCCAACGCAAGAGAGATTCAAGAGGGATTCGCGACATGGCAAAGCAGGCTCCCGCCACAAGACCCGGCGCCCGCGGCTCGCGGAGCGGCCGCCCGATCATGGCGCTGCTCGATCTCTTGGGACGGCGCTGGACCTTGCGCATCATCTGGGAGCTGCGCGAGACCGCGCTGACCTCGCGCGCGCTGCGCGCCGCCTGCGACGAGGCCTCGCCGACGATCCTGCAGACGCGATTGACCGAGCTGCGCGAGGCGGGGTTCGTCGAGCTGACGGACGATGGTTACGGCCTCACCGCGCTCGGCAGGGAGCTATTCCAGACCTTCACGCCGCTCAATCGCTTCGCCGAGCGCTGGAGCAAGACTTGATAGCTCCCTCTCCCCGTTCTTACGGGGAGAGGGTTGGGGTGAGGGGCTCTATCCGCGAGCGAGCCGCGAATTGGGACCTGTACCCCCTCACCCGGATCGCATCTGACGATGCGATCCGACCTCTCCCCGCAAGCGGCAGGGCTGTCCGGGGAAATTCAACCATAGCAGAGTTCCATCTGGTTGAGGGGCGTTCTGCATTTGCGGCGGCTAGGGTTGATTGGCGGAGGCTTGTCGATGCTGGCGAAGGCTCGCCGGGTGAACAGGAACTGGCTGACGAGTTCGGCGAGCCTGAGCGGCAGCATTTTGATGCAGTTGGTCCGCGCGGCAATGCGCAACAGTAGGTAGGCAATCATCGCAGCAAGCACTTGCAGGCGGATTGCATTGTCGTTGGGCCGAGGAACTTGCGGATGTCGAGGTGCTGCTTGATCCAGCGGAACAGCAGTTCGATCTGCCACCGGCTCTTGTAGAGGGCGGCGATCTCGACGGCCGTTCGGGTCGTATCGTTGGTGAGAAGCGTGATCACGCCGCCGTTCTCCCGCCTGACCTTGATGCGCCGCAGCGGTATCGGCAAACGCGAGTCGCCCTTACTGGTGAGCTTCACCTCGTCGTCGACGATGATCCTGAAGCCGTCCCCCTTGCTGTTGCGGATGGTGCGATGCCTGACCGCGCGTAGCCGGATGCTCGTCTTCGGCCGGGTCACGAAGAAAGCCTTGCTATCATTGATCTTCTGCCACCAGTCGAAACGGCAATATCCCTTGTCGAACACGTAGGTTGTGCCGGCCTGGATCGGAGTCTGGCGACCGATCTCGATATCGTTGACGTTGGCAGCCGTCACCTCGATGCACTTCGGGATATCGCCCTTGGGATCGTAGACCACGTGCAGCTTCATGCCGCGGATGCGGCCGTTCCACACCGCCCAGGTGCAAACTTTGCCAAGCGGGATCGGACTGGCGTCGATCAGGCGCACCATCTCCTTGCCTTCGCCCCGCAACTGCCGGCTTGCCATCGCCGACAATCGTGCAAAGGTTTGCGCAAAAATGCTGGACGGGCGGCGGGTATTGGCATCCGACAGCGTCGAGCGGGACAACCTGCCGGTGCCCAGATGATAGTGATGCTGAGGATTGGCGTTGAAGCCGGTCACCACGGCGCGCAGGCTGTTGTTCCCGCTCAACTGCGCATAGATCAGCGCTACCAGGTAATCCCAGCTCTTGAACGACTTGTCGTAGGCATCCCCGTCCAGACGATCCACAGCCGTCTGAAACTGCCGCCGATTGATCGGTTCAAGCAGCCTACTAAAAATGCTATCGCGAAATCGCATGCTCGGCCTTCTGTGTCTCGACAACCAGAAAAGACCGATTTGCCTCGGTTTTGCCGAGCATGCACCGCGACACAGTGAATCATTCCCCGGACAGCCCTGCCGCAAGCGGGGCGAGGTAAAAAGAAGAGCGTCGCTCGAATAGGGCTAGACCCCGGCCACCGTCAGGCTCGCGCCGTCGGCGCGGACGACCTTGACACGGCTGCCGGCCGGCGCATCGGGGCCGGCGACACGCCAGACCGTGTCGTCGATCCGCACCGTGCCTGAGCCGTCGACGATCGGCTTCTCCAGCGTGAATTCGCGGCCGACCAGGGCTTCATTGCGGCGGTTGAGAAACGGATTGCTCTTGCTGGCCTCGGTCGCGCCCCTGGCGAAATGCCGCCAGACCGGCACCGCGAGCGCAGCGAATACCGCAAACATCAGGAGCTGCATCTGCCAGGACGGCGCGAAGACGAACGACAGCAGCCCGACCAGCAGCGCCGCGAGCCCGAGCCAGAACAGGAACACTCCGGGCGCCGCGAGCTCCAGCGCCATCAGGATGAAGCCGAAGATCAGCCAGTTCCAGGTACCCAATGTCGAAAACATCTCGGCCATGACATGACCTCTATCAATGCGGGCGTGATGCCGTCACGCCCTCACCGCTGCGGCGGCACCGGCGGCGGCGGCGTTGGACCTGCCGGCGGCACCGAGCCGCGCCGCGCGGCGGCCGCGGCGGAGGCAGCGCTCTCACCGAAGGTGGCCTTGGCGATCTCGCCGATGCCGGCGAGCGAACCGAGGATGCTGGTCGCCTCGATCGGCAACATGATGATTTTCTGGTTCGGCGAGTCGGCCAGTTGCCCGAACGCCTTGATGTACTTGTCGGCGATGAAATAGTTCAGAGCCGCCACGTCGCCCTTGGCGATGGCATCGCTGACCATCTGGGTTGCCCTCGCCTCGGCCTCGGCGGAACGCTCGCGCGCCTCGGCGTCGCGGAACGCGGCTTCCTTACGGCCTTCGGCCTGCAGGATCTGGCCCTGCTTGGCGCCCTCGGCGCGCAATATCTCGGATTGACGCTGGCCCTCCGCCTGCAGGATGTCGGCGCGCTTGACGCGCTCGGCCTTCATCTGCCGGCCCATCGCCTCGACGAGGTCGGCCGGCGGCACGATGTCCTTGATCTCGATGCGGTTGACCTTCAGGCCCCACGGCGAGACCGCGGCGTCGACCACGCGCAGCAGCCGCTCGTTGATCTCGTCGCGATGCGACAGCACCTGGTCGAGATCCATCGAGCCCATCACTGAGCGGATGTTGGTCATGGTCAGCACGATGATGGCCTGGTTGAGATTGGCGACCTCGTAGCTCGCCTTCGCGGCATCGAACACCTGGAAGAATGCGACGCCGTCCACCGTCACGGTGGCGTTGTCCTTGGTGATCACCTCCTGCTCGGGGATGTTGATCACCTGCTCCATCATGTTCATCTTCCGCCCGATGCGATCGAAATAGGGCACGATCAGATTGAGCCCGGGCGACAGCGTGCGGGTGTATTTGCCGAACCGTTCGATGGTCCAGTCATAGCCCTGCGGAACGGTCTTGATCCCGGCGAACAGCGTGACGATGACGAGAAGAACAAGCGCGATCGCGAAAATATCGAAGCCAGTCATAAAGTCCTCCAGGGCCCGCGAGACCATCGCCAGGCACGGTCCGTGCATTGGTCGGCAGGACCGCTCCGCCGGTTCAGCCGGCGGTTGTTCTCCCTAGGAGCCCGTCCAGATATGTTTTCGTGACGGGCATTTGTTGTAGAGTAGCAGGCTCAGGCTGCGTTTGCGAGGTTGAACAGCTTGAGGAGGTTATGGACGGTGCAGATCATTGTCCACTCGGCGCGCACTTTCTCGATGCCCCGCAACAGGAACTGGCGGAAGCCTCTTGCCTGTTTGATCTGCCCGAACACCGGCTCCACCACTTGCTTTCGCAATCGGTAGGGTGTTTCGAAGCCGCCATCGTCGATCTTCTTTCGCATGGCCTGTGTCAGCGGGCCGCCGACTTTTCCGTTCGCTACTGTCGGGTGCTTGGCGCGACCGGGCGCGACATAGCCATCGATGCTGCGTGTGTCGAGCGCTTCGAGATTGGCTTCGCTGCAGTAGCCGGAATCCGCTGAGGCCTGCCGCGGCTTGCGGCCAAGATTGCTCTCGATGGCCTCGATCAGGGGCACCAACTGGCCCTGATCGCTGCCGTGCTGGGTCAGTTCTTGCGCGACAATGATCTGGGCATGTGCATCGACGGCCGCCTGGGCATTATAGGCCTGAACGAAGCCATCCTTCGACTTCATGATGCGGCTTTCCGGATCGGTGAAGTTGCGTTGCGCCTTGGGATTGGGTTCCTCCGATGGCAGCGCCGCCGGTTTGCCCGGCTTCTTGCGGCCTTCGGCCTGGCGCTGCTGTTCCTTTTCGGCCTCGATGCGGCGCTCTTCCTCCGCCGCCAGTTTGGCGTCCGCTTCCAGCGCCGCCATCGCTTGCTGGATCTTCGCCAGCCGTTTCTGCTTGTCGACGGTCCAGTCCGGCAGTTCGTCGCTGTTGCCGAAAGTCTCATCCTCCGAGGCATCCGCCGCCTCGGCGGCCGCCAGCATGCGAGCGACCTCGGCCTTCAATTCCGCCTCGCGCTTCTTCATGCGCTCATAACTCATCGCCTTGTGTTTCGACGCGTTCGCCTTGATCTTCGTACCATCCAGCGCGACATGACCGAGCTTGACCAGCCCGGCCGTCTCGCACAACTTCAGAACCTGCACGAATAGCGCGCCGAGCGCCTTCAAATGTCGCTTGCGAAAGTCGCTGATCGTCCGAAAATCCGGCGCATCCAGCGCCACGATCATCACAAAATCGTTCCGCTCCCGGCAGGCCTTGGCAATCCGACGCGACGAATACAGCCCACTCGCATAGCTATGCAGCAGCAGCGCCACCATCATCCGCGGATCAAACGGCGGCTGCCCAAGCCCGCTCACATAGCTGCCCATGATCTCCCTGAGATCGAGGCTCTCCCGCACCAGATCAACCATAAACCGCGAGACATGGCCTTTCGGCACGAAGTCCTGCACATTCGGCGGCAGAAGCAGCGTCTGATCGATGTTCCAAGGCCGAAAATACTTGCTCATCGCCCAATGTTGAATCAGACCCGACCAGATTTGAACAGCGACTATCCAGACAAGCTCCTAGCACATATGAAGCTGTTGTCGGATGACCAGATGCGAGCGAATGGCCGTGTCCGGTGTCACGGTTCGTTAACAATCAGGCCCAGGCGTTCCTAGATCCAGCCTTGCTAGATTCCAGCCTTGTTAAATCCACCCTTGCAGCTCGCGCAGCACCAGCTGGCGGATCACGTCCATGCCGCCGTCGCTGTCGTTGAGGCAGGGGATAGCGGCGAACTGCTCCCCGCCATTGTGCCGGAAGATTTCCGCGTTCTCCTGCGCGATCTCCTCCAACGTCTCCAGGCAATCGGCGGAGAAGCCGGGCGTGACCACGGCCATGCGCCGCACGCCGTCCTTGGCCAGCTTCTCGACGGTCTTGTCGGTATAGGGCTGCAGCCACTCGGCATTGCCGAAGCGCGACTGGAAGGTGAGGATCAGCCTGTTGGCATCGAGCCCGAGCCGCTTGCGCAGCGCATTGGTCGTGGCAATGCACTGGGCCTGATAGGGATCGCCCTTGTCGACATAGTCCTTCGGCATGCCGTGGAACGAGGCGAGGATGATCTCGGGCTGGAACGACAGCGTCGCCAGATGCTCATTGATCGAGACCGCGAGCGCCTCGATGTAGTCGGGGTCGTCGTAATAGGGCGGCGTCACCCGCAGGATCGGTTGCGCGCGCATGGCGGCCAGCACGCGAAACGCTTCGTCGCAGACGGTCGCCGACGTCGCCGCGGAATATTGCGGATAGAGCGGCACCAGCAGCAGCCGGCCGCAACCTTGCGCCGCCAGCGCCTCGATGCGCTGCTTGATCGAGGGATTGCCGTAGCGCATCGCCCAGTCGACCACGACATGGTCGTGATCGGCGATCGCCTCCGCGAGCTTGTCGGCCTGCGAGCGCGTGATGGTCTTCAGCGGCGACTCGTTCTTCTCGGTGTTCCAGATCTTCAGATAGTCGCGCGCCTTGCGGGCCGGGCGGACGCGCAGGATGATGCCGTTGAGGATCAGCTTCCAGAGCAGGCCCTGATCCTCGATCACCCGCGGATCGGACAAGAATTCCTTGAGATAAACCCGTACCCCCGTGGCATCCGCGGTATCCGGCGTGCCGAGATTGACCAGCAGCACGCCGACGCGTTCCGACTTCGGCGCCGCGGCAGGCTTCGCGCTCTCGAAGGGGATGACCGTGCTCATGATCGCCTTGCGCTTGGGGTAGTTGGGCTTCGCGCGTTGCTCCAACCTTGTCAAGCCGAGTGCCGGTTGGCTACGCTCCCGTCCGGAATATGGGGAGGAACCATGACGATCGCCGAATGGTGCGTCTTCGGGACGCTGATGCTTTCGCTCCTGACGATCGTATCGGTGAAATGGGCCGGCATCCGCGGGTTCGACAATTCGAAGCCGCGCGATCCCGACTTCTACGACGACCCGATCCGCGCGCGGGCGCTCGGCGCCCACCAGAACGGCATCGAGGCCTTCCCGTTCTTCGCATTCGCCGTGCTGCTCGCCGAATTCCGCGTCGGCCCGCTGCGGCTGATCGACGAGCTCGCGGTGCTATTCCTGATCGTGCGGATCGCCTACGTCTTCACCTATATCGGCAACCGCCCGACTCTGCGCTCGATCCTCTGGAGCATCGGCTTCGCGATCAACATCGCGATCTTCTTCCTGCCCGCGATCCGGGGATACCTGACGAGCTGAGCCTGAATTCCGTCTCCTTCCCGTCATCCTGAGGAGCGCGCTCTTGCGCGCGTCTCGAAGGATGCACGGCCCGGCCGGTGGCCGTCGATCCTTCGAGATGCCTGCTGCGCAGGCTCCTCAGGATGACGGATCACTTGGAGTTAGAGCCCTAAAGGCACGTCGCCCGCTCGGCTGCGACGTAGCCGAACAAGAGCCCGAGCCCGAACAGCAGCACCAGAGCTGCGGCGGCGAATTCCAGGCCGCGCATGATGACCATGCCGCCGCCGTCGCGCGCCGCGCTCAGCCGCTCCGCCAGGCCGCGCGCCGACACCGCGACCAGCGCGATCGCGGCCACGGTGATGGCGGTGCCGAGCCCCATCACGAAGGTCGCGGCAATGCCGGCCCAGAACAGGCCCTGCGCCAGCGCGAACACCAGCACCAGGATCGCACCCGAGCAGGGCCGGATCCCGACCGTGAGGATCGCGCCGAGGCCGCGCCGCCAGCCGCCGGGACCGGCGAGCTCGGCCGGCGTCGGCCCGTGCGAATGGCCGCAATGCTCGTCATGGACATGCTGCGCGTCATGATCATGATCGTGACCGTGATGGTGATCGTGGTGATGATGGCCGTGATCGTCATGAGCATGGTCTTGGGCGTGACGATGATGGTGATCATGGCCATGGTCGTGGTCATGGTGATCGTGCTGATGCGCGCCGGCCATCGCCAGCGCCGGGCGCGGCACCTGCAGCGCGCGGAAGAAGCCGCCGCCCTTGACCCAGACCAGCCGGGCGCCGAACGCCGCGATCAGCGCGTAGCTTGCGATCTCGATCCCCTTCTCCGCCCCGCACATGGTCTTCGCCGTCGCATTGAGCAACCAGGCGCAGACGCCAACGATGAGAACGGCGACCAGCGACTGCATCAGCGCCGAGGCGAACGACAGCACGATGCCCCGTCGCGCAGTCTCGCGATTGGCGACCATGTAGGAGGAGATCACCGCCTTGCCATGACCGGGGCCGGCGGCATGGAAGATCCCGTAGGCAAACGAGATCGCAAGCAGCGTCCAGACCGCCGAACCGTCGGATTTCGCGGCGCGGATGGTCTGCGATATCTCGCGATAAAACTCCGACTGCTTGGCCAGCAGCCAGCCGATCAGCCCGCCCTGCGGCTCCGCCGCACGCGGCGCACCGAACGGATTTTGCGCCAGCAGCGCATGAACCGCACCATCGAGGAGCGCCAATGCCGCCAGCACGGCAGCGGAGACGGCGAGGCCGCGGGTCACGCGGGAGACGATCGGCGTCATGGGCACTCCACCGTGATCTTGTTGGCGAACATCATGGCGAAGTTGCCGGCCGTCGTCGCCACCGGCCCCTATCAGCGGCCGTTGCAGCCGGACATCCTGCGCGACGCCGATATCTTCCAGGTTCACGCCAGCGGTTACAAAAATCCCGCGCAATTGCCTGACGGCGCCGTGCTGGTGATCGGGGCCGGCGCCTCCGGCGCGCAGATCGCCGAAGAGCTCGCGCGCGCCGGCCGCCGCGTCCTGCTCTCGGTCGGACAGCACAGCCGGCTGCCGCGCCGCTATCGCGGCCGCGACCTGATCTGGTGGCTCGCCGAGATGGGCATCGACCAGCGGCCGGTCGAGGAACGCGGCCCGTCGCGCCTGCTGCCGGTGATCTCGGGCGCCCATGGCGGCCACACCGTCGACTTCCGCCGCTTCGCGGCCGAGGGCATCACGCTGCTTGGCCGCGTCAGCGCCTATCGCGGCGGCGTCATCACGATCGCGCCCGACCTTGCCGAGAACATCGGCAATGGCGACGCCTATTACGCGACGTTCCTCGCCATGGTCGACGACTTCATCGCCGCGCGCGGGCTCGATTGTCCGCACGATCCGGCCGCCCGCGCCCGCCTGCCCGACCCGGCCTGCCTCACGACGCCGCTGCGCGAACTCGACCTGCGCAGCGAGGGCATCACCGCCGTGATCTGGGCCACCGGCTACGGCCTCGATCTCGGCTGGATCGATATACCGGTGCTGGATGCCAACGGAGCACCCCGACACCGCCACGGCGTCTCCGACGTGCCCGGCCTCTACTTCCTCGGCCTGCAATGGCTGTCGCGGATGAAATCCTCGTTCCTGTCCGGCGTCGGCGACGATGCCGCCGATCTCGCCGACCACATCGCTGCTCGCGGCTAGAGCATGATCCGGAAAAGTGTGGGGCGGTTTTCCGGTAAGATCATGCTCAAATCAAAGAGCTAGAGCGGGATGACGATTCGAAGAAAAGTCATCGCGCTCTAGGTGGTGTGGACACTAGCGCATCCATAGAACGATGGCTGCGAGAGTGACGACGGCCCGGTAGTTCCGGGCCGTTTTTTCGAAGCGGGTTGCGACGCGGCGGAACTGCTTGAGCTTTGAGAAGCAGCATTCGACGAGATGACGCTGGGCATAGAAATGCTTGTCGAGTGGATATTTGAGCGCGCGTGACGGGTTGTTGGGGATCACGGCGAGCGCGCCTTTGGCGGCGATGGCTTGGCGCAAGTGATCGGCGTCATAGGCCGTATCGGCCATGACGACCTCGGCGGATAAGCCTTCGATCAATGCGGCGGCTTGCGGTGCATCGCCCTTCTGACCTGCGGTGAGCGTGAACCGCACCGGACATCCCAAGCCTCGAACGGCCATATGTATCTTGGTGCTCAGGCCGCCGCGCGAGCGGCCGATCGCTTGATCTTCCGCTTGATCTTCAGACCCCCCTTTTTGGCGCCGGCGGCGTGCTGATGCGCCCGAACGATGGTGGAATCGACGATCAGATATTCGAAGTCCGGATCATCGGACATCGCCTCGAAGATCCGCCACCAAACACCCTTGATGCTCCATCGACTGAAGCGCCGGAACACGCTGTTCCAGTCCCCAAACACCTCCGGAAGATCGCGCCAGGGAGACCCCGTACGCACGATCCACAGCACACCTTCCACGAACATCCGGTTGTCGCGCCCGGTGGAGCCCTTCTGATCGGGGCGCCCTATGATCAGCGGCGCTATCCGCTCCCACGCCGCGTCGCTCAATACCAAACGGTCCATCACACCCAAGGCGGCCTCCCCAAAAGCAGCCTTGAATCTGATTTGCTCCTAAAAGGGAATCCTTAGAGTCCACACCACCTAGCGCATTTTCGAGCGAATTGGGTATCGGCTCGCGCGAAGAAAACGTCAAAAACGAAAGCTGGAATCCGGGTTCCATTGCTCCGCACAAATAAACCCGGCGGCTTGTGATCTGCTTCACATTTACCCCCGCGCGCCCGTGTTTCCCTTGAGCAGGGCATCCCGAGGTCGCGCAATGATTTACAGCGGTTTTGAGATCAAGTCGTTTGAGGTGGGGAAGGGGCAATGGCACGCCAGGATTCAACGGATCGATCAAAGGCCGGTCGTCATCGATGGCATTCTGTTTCCGATGCTCGACATCGGCTTTGCGTGGTCCGATCCGGATGCGGCGATCGCCGACGCGAAGAAAACTATCGACCGGTTCCCACAGCGGTCTGGCATGACACTGCCGGTGGCCGAGGTATCGGCGTGACCGGTAACGTGGTGGTCGCCGTCGTCCCGCAATGCGAGCCGGATCCGGTCTGGCCGGCGCAGGTCAGAACCAGCTGCCCGGAATGCGCCGCGCCGCTGTCGCTGCTGCGGGTCATTCCCGGCCGCGCCGCCGACTACTGGACCATGCGCTGCGACGGCTGCGGCGGAATCCATCTCGACATCGTCGACCGGCCGCGGGCCTGAGGCCCACCAACTCTCGCCACGCACGCTGTGCACCTCCCCCGCAAGCGGGAGAGGCAGCCGAGTTCCGATGCGGCGGCATCACGGACTGAGGCCCTGCTGACACCCTGCTGTCAGCAGCCTCGCCAACACGCCAATCCGCGCGCCCTTTGCCCTTTTCTCGCTGCCGGACTCGCCCCATATTCGGCGTATGGCGAAGACACCGAACACTCCGAAAAAGCCCGGCAAATCCCCCAAATCCAAGGCGCACCGGCCCGACGTCCAACCGATCGGGCCGGCGCTGGCTGAGCTGCTCAATCCCGCGATCAATCGCGGCGATGCCGGCATGGGCTCGGGCACCGGCCTGCAGCCGCCGCCGGACAATTCCCGGGACCGCCGCGCCGGCGGCGAGGCCGCCGCGCATCGCGCGCGGGCCTCGACGCGCGAGACCGGCGAAGACGTGGCGAGGCGCGATACGACAGGCCTCGGCGAGGCCCCGCAGGCCAATTACGGCACCTCGGCCACCATCCCGACCCTCGATCCGGAGCTGGCGCGGCAGCTCGGCCTGCCGACCGCCGAGGATGACGACGAGGCGCTGGCGCGGCCGCCGCGCAGCAAGATGGAGGCGCTCGGCGTCAAGGCCACCGCCGACGCGCTGGAGAATTTGATCCGCGACGGCCGTCCGGAATTCCGCAAGGACGACGGCTTGACGCGGGTATGGACCCCGCACCGCCCGCCGCGCCCGGAGAAATCCGAAGGCGGCGTGCGCTTCGAGATCAAGTCCTCCTACGAGCCGAGGGGCGACCAGCCGACCGCGATTGCGGAGCTGGTCGAAGGCATTGAGCGTAACGACCGCACCCAGGTGCTGCTCGGCGTCACCGGCTCGGGCAAGACCTACACCATGGCCAAGGTGATCGAGGCGACGCAGCGCCCCGCCATCATCCTTGCGCCCAACAAGACGCTGGCCGCCCAGCTCTATGGCGAGTTCAAGAGCTTCTTCCCCGACAACGCCGTCGAGTATTTCGTCAGCTATTACGATTACTACCAGCCGGAAGCCTACGTTCCGCGTACCGACACCTACATCGAGAAGGATTCCTCGATCAACGAGCAGATCGACCGCATGCGCCACTCGGCGACGCGTGCGCTGCTCGAGCGCGACGACGTCATCATCGTCGCTTCTGTCTCCTGCATCTACGGTATCGGCTCGGTCGAGACCTACACCGCGATGACGTTCGCGCTGAAGAAGGGCGAGCGCATCGACCAGCGGCAGTTGATCGCCGATCTCGTGGCGCTGCAATACAAGCGCACCCAGGCCGAGTTCACCCGCGGCACCTTCCGCGTCCGCGGCGACGTCATCGACATCTTCCCGGCGCACTATGAGGACCGCGCCTGGCGCGTGAACCTGTTCGGCGACACCGTGGAGAATATCGAGGAGTTCGATCCGCTCACCGGCCACAAGCAGGACGAGCTCGAATTCATCAAGATCTACGCCAACTCGCACTATGTGACGCCGCGCCCGACGCTGGTGCAGGCGATCAAGTCGATCAAGAGCGAGTTGAAGATGCGGCTCGACCAGCTCAACGACCAGGGCCGCCTCTTGGAGGCGCAGCGGCTCGAGCAGCGCACCACCTTCGATCTCGAGATGATGGAGGCGACTGGAAGCTGCGCCGGCATCGAGAATTATTCGCGCTACCTCACCGGGCGCCTTCCCGGCGAGCCGCCGCCGACGCTGTTCGAATATGTGCCCGACAACGCGCTGGTGTTCGCCGACGAAAGCCACGTCACCGTGCCGCAGATCGGCGGCATGTTCCGCGGCGACTTCCGCCGCAAGGCGACGCTGGCCGAATACGGCTTCCGCCTGCCCTCCTGCATGGACAACCGCCCGCTCCGCTTCGAGGAATGGGACATGATGCGGCCGCAGTCGGTCGCGGTGTCGGCGACGCCGAGCGGCTGGGAGCTGAACGAAAGCGGCGGCGTGTTCGTCGAGCAGGTGATCCGCCCGACCGGCCTGATTGATCCTCCCGTCAATATTCGCCCTGCGCGCACCCAGGTCGACGACCTCGTCGGCGAGGTCCGCGCCACCGCGCAGGCCGGCTATCGCTCGCTGATCACGGTTCTCACAAAACGCATGGCGGAGGACCTCACCGAATATCTGCATGAGCAGGGCATCCGCGTGCGCTACATGCACAGCGATATCGACACCATTGAGCGCATCGAGATCATCCGGGATCTGCGCCTCGGCGCGTTCGACGCGCTGGTCGGCATCAACCTGCTGCGCGAGGGCCTCGACATTCCCGAATGCGCGCTGGTCGCGATCCTGGATGCCGACAAGGAAGGTTTTTTGCGCAGCGAGACCTCGCTGATCCAGACCATCGGCCGCGCCGCGCGCAATGTCGACGGCAAGGTGATCCTCTATGCCGACCAGATGACCGGCTCGATGGAGCGCGCCATCGCCGAGACCAACCGCCGCCGCGAGAAGCAGGTCGAGTACAACGAGGCCCACGGCATCACGCCGGAGAGCGTCAAGAAGTCGATCGGCGACATCCTCAACTCGGTCTACGAGCGCGACCACGTGCTGGTCGAGATCGGCGACGGCGGCATGGCCGACGACGTGATCTCGATCGGGCACAATTTCGAGGCCGTGCTCAGCGACCTCGAAACACGGATGCGCGAGGCCGCGGCCGATCTGAACTTCGAGGAAGCCGCCCGCCTGCGCGACGAGGTCAAGCGGCTGCGCGCCACCGAAATGGCCGTGGTCGACGACCCCACCGCCAAGCAGCGCAACGTGCAGAAGCAGGCCGGCGCCTATGCCGGCACCCGGAAATACGGCGATGCCGCCAACCTGCCGGTGGCCGCGCTGAAGAACAAGACCGCGCAGACCTCGATCAAGGCAAGCCGCGGCGGCAAGTCCGGCTCACGCGTGCACAAGCCCGACCTCGACGAGATGCACGGCCCGGAATCGCTACCCTTCCGCCCGAGCGGCGCGCTGCCAGCGAAGCCGTTCGGCACGACGAGCCGGATCATCCAACCGACGGATTCGCGCCAGTCGGGGCCGGAGTTCGGGCCGGCGCCGCGGAGCAGCGGAGGTGCCCCGGGGAAGCGGGGTGGGTGGAAGAAGCGGTAGGCGTCGAGTCTATGGCGCTTCGGTTACCCAATTTTCATTGCCGCCAATTGAAGCGCTACTCAAGTAAGTGAGGTGGCTTTACGATTTTTGGACGGTCTCAGATACTTCGTTGATCTGGACGCGATTCGCTACAATCAGGGATAGATGGCGCACGTACCAAAACATAGGCCGGGTAGCTTCACCAAGAACTTCGCATGGGGCGGAAAGGGCTTCAAGAACCTACACGACGCGATCCGCTCAGGATACAGCTCGACGCTGACGACAGTCCCACGGGACGTTTGGCGGAAGAGTTCGGGCATCAACGATTCGTCGCTCGACCTAATTCCAGTTAATTTTTTTCTACACAATCTTAAGGGGCGAATGTCGGTCGATGAGCTTGTTTTCCAAGCTCTCCGGCGTCCGCATAGCAGCGACTTTGATCGCTTAGCGCTTTTCACATTTCACCTCAATAGAGTGGGTACACCTCCGCTCAAAGGACCGTCACGGCCGGCTCTTTGGGCAAGCGAATTTGTGAAGCGTGTTCTGTGGCGAAACGGTGCTTGGCAGACTGCTGCGCTTAGTCAGGCAAGGCTGGATGGCTTCATCGCGGCGAGCATGATTGGTCAAAGCGACGTCAGAACAAAGTCACGGAATAACTACCGGCATTTTTTTGAGCTTGCTGGCTATCTACCCACAGCAACCGCGACAATTAACACCGGCGCTCCCAGTTGGATGGCGTCCGCGCTTTTTCTGGCATGGGATCGGCACATCTTAGACGGCGGTAAAACGGGAGAGACCGAACTTCTTGCCTATGTCAGAACTGAGGAGCTTTCCGAGGGGAAGGACTTCCGCCGCCTACGCGTGATGCTGAAAGCTGGGGAGGTTTTCGAGATCGCGATCCTTGCGCATGATGCCCTCCATTGGTCTGCGAACACGGCCAATCGCCGCGGCGCTCAGCTAGAGCATTTTCCGACCGGAATGAATCGGGTGGGGATTCCCAAAACGGCGCGAGTCAGATTCAAGCTGCATGCTGGCGAGGGAGGCCAGCATGTATGGCCAGGGCGCTTTCGGTTGATCTTCGTCAAAGGGTGATAGCCGCGATTGACGGTGGCATGTCCTGTCGACAGGCTGCTGAGCGCTTTGGTGTCAGCGCGGCCAGTGCGATCCGCTGGCGCGGTCGCCTCAAGGAAGTTGGCGACATCGTTCCTAAACGCCAGGGCGGTGACCGCAAATCGCAGCGCATCGAAGCGCATTCGCAATTGATTCTGGAGGCAGTGACAGCGAAGCCGGATATCACGCTCGCCGAGTTGCGAGAACTGTTGAAACGTCGTGGAATATCGACTGGCATCGCGTCGCTCTGGCGTTTTTTCCAGCGCAGAAAGATCACACTTAAAAAAAGACAGCGCACGCCGCCGAGCAACGGCGCGGCGATATAAATGCCGCGCGTGAGGAGTGGTTCGAAGGGCAAATCGATCTTGACCCTGAGCGTCTCGTCTTCATCGACGAAACCAGCGCCAACACCAAAATGGCGCGGCTTTACGGCCGCTCGCCACGCGGCGAGCGATGTCGTGCAGCTATCCCACACGGACATTGGAAGACGACGACATTCACCGCTGGATTGCGCTCCGACGGTCTGATCGCGCCGCTTGTTCTGGACGGTCCAATGGATGGCGACGCTTTCCTGGCCTACGTCGAGCAATTGCTCGCCCCATCGCTGCGGCCGGGCGATACCGTTATCATGGACAACTTGCCCGCTCACAAGGTCCATGGCGTTCGAGAGGCCATCCGGGCGGTCGGAGCAAGCCTGCTCTATCTTCCGCCCTACAGTCCAGACTTCAACCCGATCGAAATGGCCTTCTCTAAACTGAAAGCCCTGTTGCGGGCCGCCGCAGCGCGCACCATGCCCGATCTCTGGCAAGCAATCGCCAACGCTCTCAAGCGCTTCTCACCCGAGGAATGCCAAAATTATCTCGTCGCGGCTGGTTACGACGCAACGTGATCGGAAAATGCTCTAGCACCGTGAACGCCAATTTGAAAGCGGCGTCAGAAGGCATGCGCGAACCGTGCGGCTTGACGGGTTTCGCCGCGCTCTACCATCCTCCTACGCGCCGTCAAGCTTCGGCAAATTGTTCGGCTTTTCAGAATTTCACTTGACACCTGACCCAACTCAGATGTTCAATGCTCCCATCTCACCCGATCGAGGGGCGCTTCGCGGTCGTCACGAACGCGGCGTGGGATGCGGTGGACGCCGAGCGTGGTGCTGACGAGAGCACGCGAAGCGGACGGTGAAGTCGTGTGGTCCTGACGCCCTAGTACCTACTGTTCTTAAAGCGTGAGTCGTGATTCAAGGTCGGGATGATACCCGAAGCAAGAGAAGTCCACCTTTCGAGGAAAGATCGCAAGGTGCTTGAGGCGTGTTGCCGCTCCCCGGTGACGTTGCAGCGCGATTTGAAGCGGGCGCGGATAGTTCTGTTGGCGGCGGATGGACGCAGCACTCGGTCGATCGCCAAGGAAGTTGGGGTCCAGCCGCGGATTGTCAGCCTTTGGCGGCATCGCTATGCCGACCAAGGCCTTGAAGGGCTGCAAGACAAGCCGCGACCGGGCAAGCAGCCAATCTATACGAAGGCCACCGACAAGCGGATTCTGAAGCTGCTGGACAAGCCGCCGCCGGACGGGTTCGCACGCTGGACCGGGCCCCTGCTGGCCGGGGCGCTGGGCGATGTTGACGTCCAATATGTCTGGCGGTTCCTGCGCAGCCACAAGATTGACCTCGCGGCTCGTAAGTCCTGGTGTGAGAGCAACGACCCGAACTTTACGGCCAAAGCCGCCGATGTTGTCGGCCTCTATGTCGCCCCGCCCGCGAAGGCCATTGTGCTGTGCGTGGACGAGAAGCCCTCGATCCAGGCTTTGGAGCGAGCGCAGGGTTATCTGAAGTTGCCCAATGGCCGCGCCTTGACCGGCCAGAGCCACGATTACAAGCGGCATGGCACCACAACATTGTTTGCGGCGCTCGAAGTCGCCACCGGAAAGATCATCGCGGCGCATTCAAAACGCCGACGCCGCGTCGAGTTTCTCGACTTCATGAACAGCGTCACCGCGGCTTTTCCGAACCGGAAGCTTCACGTCATCCTCGACAACCTCAACACCCACAAGAAGAACGAGCATTGGCTCAAGGCCCACCCCAACGTGCAATTTCATTTCACGCCGACAAGTGCGTCTTGGCTCAATCAGGTCGAGGTATGGTTTTCGATCTTGCAGGGGCAGTCGCTCAGCGGCACCTCCTTCACAAGCCTCACGCAGCTTCAGGAGCACATCGATGCCTACGTCAACGCATACAACGACAGAGCCGAGCCCTTCGTCTGGACCAAGAAAAAGGTCCGTCAACGCCGTTTCAAAGGCCGCCGTATCACTCAGCTCTGATTCTGGGTACTAGTGGCCGGTGTCCCCTTGCAAGACGCAATTGCGTCTTGTGAAGGCGGTGACAAACAAGCCAAGTCTCGCCGGGGTACACCTGTGGTCCTACCCCCGAGCTTTCTACCCATTGCTCGGGGCCCATGGGTGCGATCGGCACCCGGCTTTCCCTGCGCCCTCTGCAAGAGAGGGTGAGACGAAGAGCAAAGCTCGGGCAATTCGTGTCGCGAGAATGCGAAGGCGCGTCCCCACCACATCTGTCATCGCCCGGCTTGACCGGGCGATCCAGTACGCCGCGGCCATTCGGCTCAAGCACCGGCGTCTCTGGAATACTGGATCACCCGCATACGCGGGTGATGACACCGTACAGGCTGTTTGACATGTGAATCGGAATCTCATCGTCGTCCTGGCGAAAGCCAGGACCCATTGCCACGATGAGAGTTGTTGCGCGACGCCGGGGCCGCGGCCCGGCTCACAACATATGACGGTGGTTATGGGTCCTGGCTTTCGCCAGGACGACACCGAGGGTGTGGCGCGGCTGTGCTCTACCCCGACCGCCTGTTGCTGGTGTTCTGGATCAGATTGCCGTGCGCGGCCTGCTCGCGGATGTTGTGCTTCTCGTCGTCGCGATGGCCCTTGGTGGTGTCGAGGGGAACGGTGGGGGCGCTGCCGGGGCCCTTGTGGCTCTGGTTGTCGGCGGGAACGGGCTGGATGTTTCCAGTCTTTGGTTTCGTCATCATCGTCTCCGTTACGCGACGAGACAACGCCGCCGGTGCGGGCGGCGTTCCCGGAACGTAACTTTGCGTTCCGGAACGTAACTTCACGTTCCGGAACGTAACTTCACGTTCCGGAAACGCGACTTCACGACTGATCGTGCTCTACAGCTTTTCCTGCTGCGAGGGCTGCGCCTGCCGCTGCTGTTGCTGGCGTGCCTGCTCCTTGGCGTGATGGCGGCCGTAGAGGCATCCGGCGGCGGCGCCGAGTACGCCGTGATGGCCGGCATAGTGGCCGGCGACGCCACCGACGATCGCGCCCTTGATGCAGCCCTTGGCGTCGGCGGGCGACGTGGCGGCAAGCGCAGTGACGGCAATGACGGACGCGAGAACGATCGATTTCATGATGTGGCTCCAATGCAATGCTGCCGCATCAACGGCGAAGCGGCCCCGCAGGTTCCCGCCCCCCGTCTCTACAGAAAAACCGCTGCGGATTCCTCCAGATCATGCTCTAAATGCCGCCGCATTGCGGACATCGCGTTTCAGAAACATGTGCAAATCGAAGACTGCCCTCCTCGCGCCGGCACTTTGCGCGGCGATCCTCGTCATCGCGAGCACCGCCCGCGCACAGGACAAAGACCGCGCCCTGCTTTCGACATTCTGCGCGGCCGCCAACATCAAGGGATCGGCCTGCACGCGGGCAACATCCTATCCGCACGGCGAAGGCCGCGCCTGCGACGTCAAGCTGACCGAGGAGCGCTATGCCGGACGCTTCCTCGCTGATCATGCGCTGCTTGTCGTCAACTATGAAAGCGAGTGCGAGCCACACGCGACCGATTTCGGCGGCGTCGCCTTGTTCGAGCAGAGCGGCAAGGCGGCCCGCTTCATCCGCTTTCTGCCCGGCGCGCAGGGCCATGACTGCATCGTGACGCCTAAGGACGAGCGGCAGGATGCGCTGATCTGCGCGGTCGGTCACATGGGCCAGGGCATCCTCGAAAGCGCCGTGGCGCGGATGGCGTTTTCCCAAAAGTCCGGCAAGCGCATCGAGATTGCGCCCGACTTTTTGATGAGGGCCGAGGATGCAGTCAGCGCCTATGGCGCCAACGTCGTGATGTGCAACGAAGGACCGAAATATTTCGGCCTCTCCAACCTCGCCGCCGGCCCGCGCCAGAACACCGTGGCGGTCGACGTCGACTATGCCGACGACGAGACCATCCGCACCGCCTGCGGCGAAGGCTTTCCGAAGCCGAAGGAGCTGTACCACGACCTGCTGCCCGGCGAGGCCTTCGTGCCGGAAGGCTATGAGAAGAAGAAGCGGTTCATCATCGACCTCGTGACCGGCAAGGCCGCGCCGTCGGATTAAGGCCACGCCGTCGGATGAGATGCGCGCCATAACGGCCGCCGCGGCACAATGCACGCGCAAGTTGCCGAACCTAATCGCGTTTCGCGCGTCAAACATGTGGTTGATTGTGGAACGCTTCGGTTCACAATGTGAGCCGAGGGCGAGTCGGATGGAACCGGCGGAGTCGATCATGGGCGAGGATTTGAACCGGCAACGCATCCTGAACTTCCTCGACGTCTATTATGCCGGCGGCATCGAGGGCGCGCTCGAGCACTGCAGCGACGACGTCGCCTTTCTCGCCAATGCGCCGATCGACATCCTGCCCCATATGGGCCAGCACCGCGGCAAGGCCGCGCTGCGCCAGATGTGGACCACGATCCACGAGCGCTATTCCGAGATGCGCTACGAGGCGCCGATCGTAGTGGCCCAGGGCGACCGGGTGGCGGCGCAGCTGCGCGTGTTCTTCCGCAAGCGCCACAACCGGCGCGTGGTGCAGTTCGACGTCGCCGTGTTCTACACGCTGCGCGACGGCAAGATCATCGAGATCCGCGAGATCATCGACACCTACGACCTGATCCAGCAGGTGCTGGAGCGCGATCTCGCCGCGGCGCTGCTCGGCCAGAACGCGGAGTAGTCCCGAAAGCCAGAGAAGATCCCGGCGCCGTCAGGCACGCAATTTTGCACGCCGGCGTTGAACCTCGAAGGCCCGGCAAAGACCTATCACTGGGCTTGTTGCGGTCGGGGCTGAAATCACCATGAAAATCGCATTGCTCGCTGTGCTTGGTCTTGCACTGGGCGCCCTTGGCGGCGCCGCTCTCGGCATCGGCGCCGGGCTCAGCTGGATCGGACTGGCCAGAACCTCGGGTCTCGACAGCGGAACGCTGGTGTTCTTCACCTTCATGCCGCTCGGCGCCGCGATCGGCGGCGTCGGCGGCGCGCTGCTGTTCGCGGTGGTCGCGATCCGCGACGCCGAGATCGTGATCGAGCGGCAGCCGGTGCGGCAGCGCGACCGCTGAATTGCGAAAGCGAATCTCACTCGTTACGTAAGGTGAGCACGCACGTCAGGCTCCCTCCCCCCTTGCGGGGGAGGGTTGGGGAGAGGGGTGAGTCCCGGGCGAGACGGTCGACGTCAGCGTCGATGTTGCAATTCCAGCCTCGCATCGTTGAGATGCAATTTGAGAGAGATTGCCGAGTGGCCACCCCTCTCCCTAACCCTCCCCGCAAGGGGGAGGGAACCCTGCCGCCGGTGCGTCCCTCACTGGCCCGCCTGATGCGCCAGCAGGCGGCGGTCACATTCCGGTAAAATTCCGCGCAATTGTGCATTGCAAAAATGTCATTTGCGTTTTCGCCCTTCCGGACTATTTCAGGCAGCAATAGCGATGTGCAGCAACCTGGCGGGCGTCGGCGCTGACCTCCTGCCATTCGTTTGCTTTGAAACTCCAGTTTCCAGGACCAGACCAAAATGACAGAGCACAGCCTCTGGCGTTTTTCGCGCGCGTTGCATCGCGCGATCAACGAACGCCAGCTTGCAGACGTCGAGCCGCTGCTCGATGACGAGGTCGAATGGGCCATCTATGGACCGATCGATCTGTTTTCCTTCTTCGGCTCGCGCCGCGGCAAGGCCGCGGTGCTCGAGGTAATCAAGCAGATCGGTGAGAACCTCAGGGTTCACCGCTTCGACCGGGAATCGATCATGCTGGGAGCGGATACGGCGGCTTCGATGCTGCGCTATTCGCTGACGGCCCTGGACTCCAACAAGCCGATCTCGCTCCGGATCGCGCATTTTGCGCAGTTCAAGGCCGGCAAGCTCACGAGCTTCCGCGTGCTGGTCGACAGTTTTGACCTGGTCGAGCAGACCGTCGGCTATCCGATCCATTTGCCCCGGATCGCGGTCTAACCCCGCCCCGATTTCACGCCTTCGTCATGTCCGGGCCAAAAGCGCGAAGCGCGCCTTCGCGTTCGGCTCTCCGGGCGGGACGCGGCCGGTTTTGCCAGCCCCGAACCGGCCGCACGGGGACGCCCTGTGGGCGCGCTCGCGCTCGTCCCGGACATGACGATCACATTGACGGTCACATTGGCAGTCACTTGCGATCACGCCGCTCTCACTTGCCTCCAGCGGCCCGTTGCCACAATTTCGCACCACGAAAACCGCATACTGCGGCTCTGGAATTGCGGGCTGGGAATGACCTCTACATCACGATTTGGCTGGGCGCGGCTGCCGGTAGCGGCGGCCGGCTTCAGCATGGCGATGGCGCTTGCGGCCGCCGCGCAGAGCCCGCCCTTGCAGATCACTCCCCCGGCCCAGGATAACGTTCAAGATGGCGCTGCGGCCGACGAGGCGCCGCCGGCGGCCGATGCCAATGGCGCCGACATCCTGAAGGACATCGACGAGAGCAAGCTCGACTGGAGCCAGCTCGACACCGACTCCACCAGCCTGCCCACCCTGGCGCCGAAGAACGCGGCCAAGCGCGGCAGCGTCGCCGCCAACGATCCGGCCTGGTCCACCAACCGCAACGGCAACGGCTCGTCGGCGGTGTCGGTCAAGCAGTCGGTCTCGCCGTTCCTCGACACCCGCATCGGCGCCGACATGACGGTCGCCAAACAGGGCACGATGACGACATCCGAGCAATTATCGGAACGGCTCGCCAATGGCGCCAGCCTGCCGCAATCCGGCGGCTCGGCCTGGGCGTCGATCTCGGCGGGCGGCGTGGCCTCGATCTGGGACAAGACCTCGGTCGAGGCACGGGTCGATCCGGGCGCGGACCAGAGCAAGATCGGCACCTCCCTGAGCAAGTCGGTGCCGCTCTCGGAGCAGTATTCGCTGACCCTGCAAAACGGCTACAACGTCATCCAGCAGGGCGCGGTCCCGGTGCCCGGCATCGCCAGCCACCCGTCGCGCAGCTACGACACCGATCAGTCGGCAACCCTCTCGGTGAACGACTCCGGCACCAGCATCACCGCAGGCCAGACGCAGTCGACCTCCGACGACAAATGGCTGCGCCGGATCGGCGCCGAGCAGAAGCTGTTCGACGGCGTCACCGTCTCCGGCTCTGTCGGCGAGACCTCCCAGGGCACGACCAACAGGAGCATCAGCGCCGGCTACAAGCGAACGTGGTGAACGATCTGTTAGCCCTGTCGCGCTAATGATCAGGCATTGCCCCAACTTGGCCCAGATGCGGTCAAATTCGGCGGCACTGATAGGTCCGTAACTTCATCAATTCGTCGTGCGGGGGACAAGCCGCGCTTCGCTATTGCGAACCAGGGGAAAGCCGATGAACGCCACCAACCGTACCGAGGAAGCCGAAACGGAGACTTCCGAGGTCGACACCAACCTCGCCGCGGTCTCGGAGGTCGAAGCCGGCATCCGCGACTTCGTCCGCAACGACATCGCCTATCTGCGCCGCCCGGTGGCGAGCCCGGAGACCGCGCCGACCGATCCGAACACCGATGCCACCGTCAACAACGTCAACTCGCTGATCCAGCGCGTCGCCGGCACCTCGCTCGCCGAGATCGAGAAGCTGATCGGCGAGCTCGAGAGCCTGCGCGATTTGCTGCATGCCGAGGGCCAGCGCGTCCAGCGCGAGATCTCCGGCTATGCCCAGCTCAGCCAGGCCGCGATGAAGTCGACGCGCATGATCGCCGACAACGTCTCGCAGTGGAAGCGCGCCGCCGACGGCCTGCGCAACAGCTGATCCGGATCAGTCGTCAAGACTGAAAGCCGCCGCCCCCGAACCGGAGGCGGCGGCTTCGTATTTCATGCCCTGATATCAACGCAGAACGATTCGTTATTCAGCGCGGTGTAAATTCCGCGACGTCAATTCTTGCAGAACTTGATTTGAACTTTAGATGCCGAGCCCGCGTCCAATCCGGAGCAGACGTCCGGACCGCGCCTGGTGGGGCGCCCATTTGGAGACAATTCATGCAGAGCGTCCGGCCGGATAACGCCGATCCGATTCCGCTGCGCCAGCCGCGGCAAGGCATTGGCACGATCATGATCCGGTTTATCGGACTGTTGGCGGCCGCGACCGTCTTGATGGTGCTGATCTGGAATCGCTAAAAGCGCTTCGCGTGACTGGAATGCGCTCGACGAGAAGCCGAGCTTGATCCGGGGAAGTGTGACGCAGCCTACCGATAGATCACATTGAAAAAATAAACTCGGCCGGCGCTCCCTGAGCGCCGAGGGCTATGGACGCTGAATCAGCGATCGATGCTCGCGGTGGTTTCGAAGGAATAATTGCCGTCGGCAAAGCCCTTCACGACCATTCCGGTCGCCAGCATCACCACAAGCGTGACCGTCGCGAAGATAATGCCGACGAGTTTCAGCGCGCTGCGATCTGCCATTGTCATCCCCAAAGTCTTCGTCAGGAGTTCGTGCCCTCAAACCATAAGGCAGGGACAAAGGTTCAGAATGCGTTAGCAAAAAATGAGTTCCACGCAATGCACAACTGCGTCGGCCAGCAGAAGTAATCTGCTAACCATGGCGTCCGTGCAACATCAGAGGCGTGCGGGTAACATCAGAGGCGTGCGGGTAACATCAGGAACCGGGATTGCGCCGCGGCACGAAGGCGGTCGCCAGGAACGAGAACACCATCTCATTGCGCTGATTGATGCCGGTGTTGCGCGCCTGGAGGATGCCCCATTCGGGCCGTTTCTCCGAGGTGCGCTTGGTCTCGATCTGGTTGGTGAAGCTTATGGTGTCGCCTGCCAGCACCGGGCGGATCCAGCGCAGCTCGCGGAAGCCCGGCGAGGGTCCCCAGACCGCGACCGTCTCGCCGCGCGCGGCAGCTTCCGCAGCAAGCTGCTTGCCGTCGGCGACCAGCAGCTTCATGCAGACGCTGGCGACATGCCAGCCCGACGCAGCAAGCCCGCCGAACAGCGAGTTGCGCCCCGCCTCCTCGTCGAGATGGAAGCGCTGCGGATCGAACTGCGCGGCAAAGCGCTTGATGTCCTCAGGCGTGAAGGTGAAGGAGCCGAACTCGCGGCGCGCGCCGATCTCGATGTCTTCAAAAAAGCGCATGACCTCTCCTATGCGCTCGCAGCGTCACGGCGGCTGATGATGATCGGCGACTCCATCTCGCACAGCATCTCGCCGCGCGCGTTGCGGATCGTGCCTTTGAAGGTGACGATGCCGGTCTCGGGCCGGCTCTTCGAGACGCGCGCCTCGACCACGTCGACGTCCAGCGTCAAATCGTCGCCCGGACGCAACGGCGCCACCCAACGCATCTCGTTGACCCCGGGCGAGCCGAGCGAGGCGGTGCGGCCGATGAAGCCGTCGAACAGCATCCGCATCATCAGCGAGCCGAGATGCCAGCCTGAGCCCGACAGGCCACGGAGCATGGATTTCTTCGCCGCCTCCTCATCGAGATGCATCGGCTGCGGGTCGAATTCGGCGGCGAAGCTAAGGATTTCCTCGCGCGACACATGGCGGGGGCCGAACGTGCCGAAATGGCCGGGCTTGAAGCATTCGAAGGTGAGCGTGGTCATGGGGTAAGGATAAGCCGGAAGGAAGCCCGATTGTGGCCGTTATTTGCGGCAATCACAACCGGCCCACTCGCATAGCTCGCCCCTGGACTGCCGGCGCCCGGTCCGGGGCTCGCCTTTGGCGGGACAGACTGGGCTTCTGCGGTTTCGATCCCGATGGTGCGGCCGGCGCTGTGGCGCCGTCCCGAACCATTGGCCCGGCCAAAGGCCTCGTCCTGATGGGCGCCTCCTCGCAGGCGGCGGGGATGAAGTGCTAACGCCGGGGATGACGCAGTAGGATGCGATGCGAATCATATTTCGGCGGCCGGGAGAGCCATGATGTTCGATTTCCAGGATCTGTTTCAGTGGGACCGCTTCATCACGCCCACGATCATCAAGACGTTCTACTGGCTCGTGATCGCGGTCATCGTGCTGTTCGGGATCTCCGGCATCCTGTGGAGCCTCACCGCGATGGCGATCAGCCCGTTCGTCGGCTTCATCCAGCTGCTCGCGTCGATCGCCAGCATGTTCGTCGGCATCGTGTTCTCGCGCATCGCCGCCGAATTCATCCTGATCGTGTTCCGGATCAACGAGCATCTCGGCGCGATCCGCGACCGGGACGGAGCGATGCACTGAGGCGCAACGCCTCCGGCCCGACGGGGCCTGCCGGGCGAGCCGTGGTTAATCCGAAGTAGCACAAGCGCGAAAATGCCCGCGAATTTCCGACCGGGATTTTAAAGCCGCTCGCGTATCAGCCTCTGCATTGCGCTTAAGACCAACGCGGGGGCGTCGTGAATTCGAGGAATGGTTTTGCCGTGAGGCCGGCTGCCGAGCCGGGCTTTACGACCGAGGATATTTTATGGGCTGTCGGCATCTGGTCGGTGATCCTGACCCTGGCGCCTGTGATCGTATTCTATCTGCTGATGGTGGCGTAGCGCCCTGTCATTCCGGGGCATGCGAACCATGAACCTCAGATGCGCAATTGCGCATCGGGGAATCTCGAGATTCCGGGTTCGATGCTCACGCATCGCCCCGGAATGACATCTCACTGTTCAAGCATGATCGCGCAAAAAACGCGCGAGAGCCGCGCGTTCTTCCAGTTCGAACGGAAGCGGCGTTGTTACGCCGCCTGCTTGTGCATCGCGCCGGAGGCCGACGCCGTGCCGCGGATCGCCTTGATCGAGCGTTCGATCGCGGCCCACAGCCGAGTGACCTCGGCGGCGGCGCGGCCTTCCGCATAATATTCGCGGGCGCCTTCACCCTGGCCGAGCGCCATCAGAAGGTCGGCGCGGTTGGTGATCTGGCCGCTCCACACCGGAGCGCGGAATTTCGCCAGCGCCTCGCGCGCGATCGCGACGATCCGGCTTTCGGCGTTGTCACGCTGCGCGGGCGCGCCGTTGATCACGACGGCGTAGGGCTTGCGCATCGAGCGGCAGGTCTGGATCGTTTCCTGCACCGCGTTGACGTCGAACACGCCGGGCCGCGCCGGAATGATCACCATCGTGGCGTTCTTGATGGAGTCGTCGACCACGGCCGAGAGATTCGGCGGCGTATCGATGAACACCCACTCGATGCCGTCACGCTTGGCCTGAGCGATGATCCCGGCGACCGAATTCACCGCCGTCTTGATCGCGGGCTCGTTGGTGCCGCGCAGCTTGTGCCAGAGAGTCAGCGAGCCCTGCGGATCGGCGTCGATCAGCAGACATGGCTTCGTTGCCTTGTGCACTTGCGCGGCGAGGTGAGCAGCCAGGGTACTTTTCCCCGAGCCCCCCTTACGCGAAGCGAAAACAATCACGTTCATACCTTGGCCTCCAGATTGACCCCAGGAGGCGAAAATGAATCAGCACGCTGATTCGCGAAAGAAGAAACTTCTTGCAATCCGCAAAGTGGCCAAGATTACCGGTGCGTTCTGCTTTTTGAGTCACACTTCATCTATGACACAACTGCAAATGGAAGCGCTAAGCGCTTGATTTGACTCATCGCTAACGTTTTTCGGCAGCTTTGGCCCGCTCGCGCTCGGTCCATTTGCGCTCGATCCAGCCGAGCAATTGCGCTGTGGGTTTCTGCAGGAACGGCACATCCTGTGCGAACAAAAGGAGTCCGAGCGGCAGCATCCAGAGTCCGAGCACCGGCAGGAAGCTGAAGATGCCGCCGATGATCAAAAGGAACGCCAACGGAATCCGCACATAGCGCGACGACGGCTTGCGCAGCCACGCGACGAAGCGCGAGGGGCCACGCGGAAGCTTGGCCTCGAACCAGGCGAAGTGCCGATCGATCTCTTGCTTGTAGTATTCGCTCACACGTCCCACTCCACCCGTTTCGCCCATCGCGGAAACGGAGTTTGCAATGAACACAGCCCCACAGATGATGCTGCGTGACAGCGTCACAAGGCGTCAGTCTGTCGCGCATCGCAGCCTTGAAATGGCCGCCACGTAATCTAGCGCGCGGGATGGGAACCGCCTTAGTTGACCGGCTTCTTCGCCTTGCGCGATTTCGTGGCCTTGCGCTTGGCAGCGGCCGGCCGCCGCTCCACGCGCTCGCGCGCCTCACGCGGCTCGGGACCGGCGCGGAAGAATGCGCGGCAGGCCGGCGAAAGCTGCGCCTTGTTCCTGATCATGCAGGCGGTGATGCGATCGACATCGGGAATCTCCGGCCCGCAAAGCCGAAACGCGTCAGGCGTACAGGCCTGCTGCTGGTCGGGCGTGTAAGCCTCGCCTCGGTCCGGCAGCAGCAGCGCTGCAAGCCCGAGCATCAACGCAAACGAAAAACTCCTTGCACCGGCGGTCCCCATGCGCGTCCCCCCAAAGGTGTCATAAAGGCGTCGTTTAAGGCGTCGTTTCACCGATAGTGGGTGAACACACATTGAATCGCAAGCGGGCGAGATGACACGGCCGGAACAGTTGCTGCACCGCACGAGGATGCCTCACCTCCACCATCGGCAGTTTCGTCGTCGCCGAGAGCAATCGTCATTCGAAAGTTGGTGCGACCCATGGTCGCTCATCGGGACCAAAACTACCCTGGATATTGCGCGTCCCGTTGCAAACAGTGTTCAAGCATGTTCGAAATCATGCCGCTGGTGAATTTGAAGGCCGGCGGGTCTCACTGCACGGCAAGAAATTGCGACCCCATTTTTGATCGCATCGACCGTGCCTAGCTGGAGGAATGAGTCATGGGTAACGTTTGGCGGCCCCCGGTGCTTATCGCGAGCGTGCAGCCCAACCCTCCAGCCAACGGCGTCGACAACGGCACCAATGGCCTGGGTTCAACCGCGCTGGCCGCCATCGGCAACGACCAGATGGCGATGGTCTACCTGCAAGGTGGCTATGCCAACTTCCCGGACCTCATGTACCAATCCGTCGTGCTGCAGCGGGTCGATCCGCTCGGCAATACCAGCGGGACCCCGATCACGATCGCCAGCAGTGCTGTCAGCCCGACCCTGATCGGCTCGGTCGTTTCGACGCCCGACGTGACCACGCTTTCCAATGGATCGGTCGCCGTTTCCTACACGTTCGGATCCTACAACGCGGGCACGCTGCGGACCGATGTGTTCGCGAGGATTGTCGCGCCCGACGGTACCGTAGGAGCGGAAATCAAACTCAATACCACCGCGGGCAACGAAACCAACGCAACGATCACGGCCGTGGCAGGCGGCGGATTCCTTGCCGTCTGGCAAGACGCTCTTTCCTCTGGACCGGGCGGCGTCGGCGGCGACGGCGCCAGCTCGGGCATCAGCGCGCAGCTGTTCGATGCCGCCGGAAACAAGGTCGGTACCCAATTCACCGTCAACACGACGACCGCAGGGAGTCAGACCAACCCGTCGGCGACGACGCTCACCAATGGCAACATCCTGGTCAGCTGGATCAGCGGCGCCAATGTCGAAGCGCAGATCTACACCTCGGCAGGCGTCCCCGTCGGGACGGAGATCACGCTGTCGACTGCGCCCGGGCCCAGCGCTTCGGTCGGCTACGACAAGGTTGTCGCGCTCTCCGGCGGCGGCTTCGCGCTGGTTCGCGACTACACCAATTCGATCATCATCGCCCTCAATCCGGTGATCGACGTCCAGATTTTTGACGCGACGGGAACGGCGGTCGCACCGGCCCTCCAGATCGACGGCGTCGGCACCGGCTATTTCATCACCTCGATCGACGCAGCCGCGGCGACCGACGGCGGCGTGACCGTGACCTATAGCGACAATGATGCGTTCCTTGGCCTGACCGCGGTCAGCCGCTACCACATTGCGAGCACCGGAACGCTTGCAGATGCCAGCACGGTGACGACCACGTCGACCAACACGTCCGCGATCGGCGCTGCCGCGATCGGCATGTACGGCGACGGACGCGAACAGATCATCTGGGACCAGCGCCAGCCCGGCTTTGCCGATACGTTGCAGGAATCGATCTACGACGATCGCAACACGACGACGTTTTTCGCGACAGCCGCGCAACCGACCGCGGTCGGCAGCATTTCGAATGACTCGGTCTACGGCCATGCCGGCTCGGACACGCTGTATGGTTACACCGGCAATGATATTCTTGTTGGCCAGGGCGGTGACGACATCGGCTATGGCGGCGACGGCAACGATTATTTCTATGCCGGTGCCGGAAACGACATTTTGTACGGCGATGCAGGCCTCGACGTGCTGCTGGGCGAAGCCGGTAACGACGTTCTCTACGGCGGCACCGGCTTCAACTACCTCTATGGCGGCAGCGGCAACGATATTGTGGTCGGTTCGGGAGGCGCCGGTCCCAGCGACGTCAACGTGATGTACGGCGACGATGGCGCCGATCTGCTCTACGGCGGCGCCGGCACCAACTACTTCTATGGCGGCGCCGGCGTCGACACGATGTATGGCGGCTCCGGCCTCAACATCTTCATTTCGTCGGGCGAGACCGACGGCAATGTGATTCATGGCGGCTCGGGCCAGAACTATGTCTATGGCTCGAACGGCGGCGACACCGTCACGGGCGGCACCAATGTCGACGTTTTCCTGATGGGCTCGGGCGCAGACAGCATCACGGGCGGCGGCGGCGTCGACTACGCCTGGGGCGGCCTCGGCAGCGATACCTTCACCATCAACGACTCGACCTCCGAAGTGATGGTGATCCAGGACTTCAATGCCGGCGGCGTCAACGACCTCATCAATTTCGCCGGCACATCGCTGCATTCCTTTGCGGACGTCCAGGCTGCCTCGTTCTACGTGGCCGGCACCAACACCACCATCATCACCGATGCCGCGGGCAATGCGGTCTGGCTCACCGGTGTCGCGCCGGGACAGCTGAGCGCGGGCATGTTTCAGTTCAGCTGAGCGCTTCGGCCAGGACGAGGCATCTACGAGGCATCTGCACCAGCTTGCTCTGCGCCGGGCTGTGAGCAAATGTTGCTGTTCGTTGCTAAGCATTGCGGGTGGCCTCACATCACGCCTTCAACGATGCGCCGGGCGTCCGGGTGATCCAGGACCGGGATTCGCCCGGCGACGTGGTGCAATTCCGTGGTGCATTCAATGGCTGCACTGTCGTCTAGATGAACGGCGCCACGATCAGCATCGTCCCGGCCTCGAATTTCTCGATCGTGAGCTAAAGTCACCCTTGTTCAAGGGGGATTGTCCGTTCTAGGCACCCCGAAAGTCTCGCGCGTTAAGAGAATTTTTTCGCCTACAATCAATCAAAAATGGTACCAAGCGCCAGTAAGGCCAGACTATTCAAGTGCATCTTTCGACGGGCGATTAGATTAGACGGGCGATTAGATTAAAGGGACTATGAGATGGCGTGGACTTATACTGTTCAGCTCAACGACGCCGGTGGCGCTGGAGCGGCAACGGATTCGGCCCTGGTTTACGACCTGCAACAGGCGTTAAGCGTCTGGCAACAGTACGTCGGCGGCATCGGGAATCTGGTTGTCGATCTCAATATCACGACCACCGCCGTGGGGCGGGCAGATGGCGGGCCGACGTCGTCTTACTACGTCGGAACAAGCAATGGCCTGGCCGTCTATGAACCTTCGAGCCAGTACGAGCTGACGACGGGACAACACGTCAGCGGCACGACGAGCGATATCACCATCAACGTCGATACCGCTTATCTGCAATATCTGGATCTGGACTACGGCCTGAGTTGGGGCAGCTCGGTCCCGTATAATAAGCTCAACCCCATCGACGTATTCCTGCACGAGGTGATGCACGGGCTCGGTATGACGGGCTGGTACAGCCAGAGCGGCCAGCTCCCCGGCGCCTATGAATCGACCTTTGATACCTTTATCCAGAAGTCCGGATCGTTGGCCTATTTCACCGGTTCGCACGCGGAGGCCGCGTATGGCGGCCCGGTGCCGCTGACGACGGACAGCACCACGCAGAATTACTATCACTTCGGCAACCAGCAATCCGACTTCACCGCCTCGCCATCGACAGTCGCGGATCCGCTCACGCTGGATCTGATGAATGGCATCGTCTTCTTCGACGACTACCAATACGCCATCTCGCCGCTGGATCTCGGGGTGCTGAAGGACCTCGGATACAGCGTGCGCGGCTATGCCGACGACACCATGAACGGCACAGCCGGCGCGGATTCTCTGTACGGGACTACGTTGAACGACCTGATCTCGAGCGGCGCGGGCAATGACATCATCGTTGCGGGTGCCGGCTTCGATACCGTCGATGGCGGCGACGGCAACGACTACGTTTACGCAGGCGCCGACGCTGACGTCTTGAGCGGCGGCAACGGCAACGACGTGTTGCTCGGCGAAGACGGCGATGACGCGATCTACGGCGGCACCGGCTTCAACTATTTGTTCGGCGGCAGCGGCAACGACACGCTGGTCGGCGCGGGAGGCACGTCGGCCAGCGACGTCAACGTGATGTATGGCGGCGACGGCGCCGACTATCTGTTCGGCGGCGCCGGCACCAACTATTTCTATGGCGGCGCAGGCGTCGACACCATGTATGGCGGCTCGGGCCTGAACATCTTCATCTCGTCGGGCGAGACCGACGGCAATTTGATCTATGGCGGCTCCGGGCAGAACTATGTCTATGGCTCGAACGGCGGGGACACCGTCACCGGCGGCACCAGCGTCGACGTCTTCCTGATGGGCTCGGGCGCAGACAACATCACAGGCGGCGGAGGCGTCGACTACGCCTGGGGTGGCGGCGGCAGCGATATCTTCAACCTCAACGACAAGGCGTCCGATACCGAAGTGATGGTCGTCGAGGACTTCAACGCCGGCGGCGTCAACGACTTCGTCAATTTCGCAGGCACGTCGCTGCATTCGTTCGCGGACGTCCAGGCCGCCGAGTTCTACGCGGCCGGCATCAACACCACCATCATCACCGACGCCGCAGGCAACGCGGTGTGGCTGATCGGCGAAGCCCCCGGACAGCTGAGCGCGGGGATGTTCAAGTTCAGCTGAGGGGGCGGCGGGGATTGCGACGTGCGAACCGGCCCGACCACCACCACGATTGCGCTCGAATTCGCGGTTGCGCGAATTCCGCCGCGGCTTGAAGGCCTTTCCGGCCTCCTGGTGAGTGGCGAGAGAGGCAAGATTTTCTGATCAACATTTTGATCCGGTGTCAGAATGTTTGAGATAGATCAACACATCAGACCGACGCATTCGCTCGCATAGTCGCCTATCGAGCGAATTTCGGGGCTGGGATGTCGCAGATTTCAGATACGCCTGCCGGTAGCATCCTTGATCCGATGGAGCGGATCTCGGAAACCCTGTTCGGCCTGATCATGGCGCTCACCTTCATCTGCTCGCTCGGTGTCGCGACGGGAGCCGGCGTCAATGTTCAAACACTGCTGATCGGTGCGCTCGGCTGCAATCTGGCGTGGGGTATTGTCGACGGTGGCCTTTATCTGCTGGCTCGCATCAACGATCGGGGAGACAAGCTCTTGACGCTCCGCGCGATACGGCAGGCACCGAATCCCGAAACAGCGCGGCGCGTCATCGCCAACGCGCTGTCGCCCGAATTGGTGGCGCTGTTGCCTCCGGACCAGATCGATTTGATGCGGCAGAAACTGCTGCAATCGCCCGAACCGTCGGGTTGTCGAGGACTGACGAAGCGCGACTGGACCGGAGCGCTGGGGCTTTGCCTGCTTAGCTTCCTTTCGACCTTCCCTGTGGTGATCCCGTTCCTGTTCGTTAGTGACGCCAGATTGGCGCTGCGCATCTCCTACGCCATTGCCATCGTCATGCTTTTCGGCTGTGGTTACGTGTTCGGAGTTCGTAGCGGGCTGCGGCCTTGGGCGGCGGGTCTTGCGATGGTGGCGGTTGGCAGTGCGCTGGTAGGTGTCGCGGTGGCTCTTGGAGGATGATCGACAGTGCGGCAGCGGGGCATTGCATCTGTTCGGCGTGCAAGTGGTGCCTCGATCGCTGCGTTGATCTGGTTGTGGCTTTCACCAATGGCCGCGGGTCTTGCGCAGACAGAAAACCCCAGTCCGGGCGGCGCGATCGGCCTTGGCAATCGCGGCTGGTCGGCAGCCGGCGCCAACCAGGCAACGTCTCCGAACGAGTTCGAATTCAGCGCCCGCGCCGGGGCTGCGTCCGACTATATCTATCGAGGGACCACGCTGTCCGATCATGGGCCTGCGGTCGGCGCCGCCTTCGAAGCAAGATTTGGCTCGCTCTACGCCGGCACCACGGTCGCCACCGTCAAGCTGCCGACCCAGCCGGCGGCTGAACTCACTTTCGCCGGCGGTATCCGCCCGACGATCGCTACGATAGATCTTGATCTTGGCGTGACCTATTTCGCCTACCCCGGTGAACGGCTTCCCGGCGAGACCAACGGCATCAATTATTGGGAGGCGGTTATCCGCGGCGATCGAAAGATCGGCGAACAGGTCCGCATCGCCGCCGGCTACGCTTACTCGCCGAACGTTTCGAACACCGGCGCCTGGAGTCAATATGTGGCGGCCGGGGCTGGCTTCGACGTGCCGGGCCGCTTGCTGCCGAACGACCTGGCAGTATCATTCACGACCGCTGCCGGCTACTCCTGGTTCGGCAACCAGAGTTCGCAACTCGGCGGCTTCCCGCTACCTGCCTATCTCAATTGGCAGGCGGGTGTGACCTTCACCCATAAGGCCTTCAACCTCGACCTGCGCTACTACGACACCAATCTGTCGAAGGAAAATTGCTTCGTCTTCACGGGCGATCCAAACGCGCGGCCGGGCGGCCGCGTCGATCTCGCCACCAACCCGGGCGGCCTGGTGTCGAACTGGTGCGGCGCGGCCTTCGTTGCCAAGGCCTGGTTTGCGTTCAACTAGTCCCGTCGTTTGCGGGCTACCACTTTGAGGCAGGGCCTCAGACTGCAAGACGATCCAAAGGGACCGAAACCCTCAACCTGAGCCCGCTAGGCAGCCAATCATGCTCAACCTTGCCGCCGAGCTGATCAGCAATGCTGCGCTCTGCAAGCACGCTACCAAAGCCTTTAGCTGACGGTGGGGCGACAATCATGGGCCCGCCTGTCTCCTCCCATTCAAGATGGAGATCCCCGCCATGCGTCTCCCATGTGATGCTGACCGAACCAGTCGGCTCCGATAGCGCACCGTATTTGGCCGCATTCGTCGTTGTTTCATGCAGGGCGAGAGCGAGACTTGTCACGGCCATCGCACCCACGGGCACATTAGGTCCTCTCACCATGATGCGTTCGCGAGACGCGTCATCTTCGTAAGGCCGCAACACCGTTCGCACGACGTCACCCACCGTTGTTCGCTCGCTATGCGCCTCCGTACCCATGATCCCAGGACGGATGAGATCCTTTGAACCTCCTCCGAATTGATGGACACCTGTAGTAGGCTCGAAGAGCCAGGAGAGGTGTTGGATGGAAGGACGTCAGCGTAGGTCGTTTACGGACGACTATAAGCGGCAAGCGGTCGATCTGGTCGCTTCGAGTGGCCGCTCGATCGGATCGGTGGCCAAGGAACTTGGCCTGCGCGATTCAGTTTTGCGGCGCTGGGTGGAACTACGTGGAACTGGGCGAGAGCCGACGGCTGCGGCGCGGCGCCCCACAACGCAAGCGACGCTGCCGTCGGCGGACCACGCGGCGGAGATCGCTCGTCTGCAGCGAGAGAACGAGCGGCTGCGCATGGAGCGCGACATTTTAAAAAAGTCGATCGCGATCTTTGCTGGGGGGCCGAAATGAGATTCCGCTTCATCGAAGATCGCCGCGCCGACTATCCTGTGACGATCCTGTGACGATCCTGTGCGACGTGCTCGGTGTCTCGCCGGCCGGCTATTATGCTTGGCGCTCCCGGCCGGAGAGCCAGCGATCGGTCGCCAACCGTGAGCTTGTCGACGACATCAAGCGCGTCCATCGCGAGACAAACGGACGCTACGGCAGCCCGCGTATCCATGTCGAATTGAAGGCCCAGGGCCGCGGGGCGAGCCGTGGCCGCATCGAGCGGCTGATGCGCCATCACGGTATCACGGCCATCATGGCACGGCCTCGCCGGGTGCGGACGACCGATAGCCGTCACGACCTCCCGATCGCGGCGAACCTGCTCGAGCGCAACTTCACCGCCACTGCGCCGAACCGGATCTGGCTCGCCGATATCACCTACATCGAGACCGATCAGGGTTGGCTCTATCTGGCCACCGTCATGGATTTGTACAGCCGCAGGATCGTCGGCTGGGCGATGGCGGATCATTTGCGTGCCGAGCTGCCGCTGGCAGCCTTGCGGATGGCCGTCTCAGCGCAGCGGCCTGGCGCCGGTCTGATCCATCATTCCGATCGCGGCGTCCAATACGCATCGGCGGAATACCGCAAGGTCGTGCAATCTGCCGGCTTGAGGGCATCGATGAGCCGCAAGGCCGACTGCTATGACAATGCTCCAATGGAGAGCTTCTTTCACACGCTCAAAATCGAGCTCGTCTACCACACTCACTATGCAACACGCGCAGAGGCCACACGTGATATCTTTGCTTACATTGAAGGCTTCTACAATCGAACTCGTCGTCACTCCGCCATCGGCTATGTCAGTCCGATCGAGATGGAGCTAAAAGCAGCTTAACCTTGTCCATTTTTTCGGGGGAAGATCACCTTGGCCTGCATGAGAGCGTTCAGACGGCCCCGTAGCGATTGAGCCATTTCCTGCGGCGTACGGGCTGACCGAGCACTCAGATTGATGATGCCGTGGAAGACGGCGAACATGTTCTTCACGCGGTGGTTCGCCTCGCGCGCGAGCAACCGTTGGCGCTCTTGCGCAACTACACGCTCGGTCGTCTCGCTAACGATGCAAAGAACACCGCCAATTTCACCGGCTTCGTTTTGAACAGGAGAATAGGAGATGTCGAAGTAAACTGTCTCCGGGTAGCCATGGCGCTCGATGTAGAAGGGGCGATCCTTGGCGAAGACTGTTTCGCCATTGTCGAGGACGCGTCGGAGCAAGGGTTCCAAGTCTTCCCACAGCTCGGTCCAATTCTCGCGAGCAGGTCGTCCAAGAGCCCTCGGATGCTTCTGGCCTATCGTCGGTGCATAGGCGTCATTGTATAGCGCCACAAACTCCGGCCCCCAGAACAGCACGATCTGTGCTTTGGCCGGCAGCATGAGGCTGACTGCGCTCTTGAGGTGCGCAGGCCACTCCATGATCGACCCCAAGCTTGTGGCGGACCAATCGAAGGCGCGAATGAGTGCGGCGACGTCGCTCACACCTGGTGGAAAATCACCTTCCAGTTTGCGACCGATGCCCATAGCCTTCAGGCAATCAGATTTTGTCAACGGGAACAAGCCGCGCAAATCCGTCAGGCTTATCAGCAAAGCTGCTGGAGATGCGGGTAACTCAACTGCAATGGTACAGTTGGGTGGGTACTGCCTCGGCGCCCCTTTCTTATTGAAAAGACAGAGTTATTTTTGCGCCCGATGTCATCGTTTGTATCGGCGTTTTGTACTGACTTCAAGCTTTTGAGCGGGCCGAATGCTCTTGGATGGCGGTCCTAATCGAACTGGCCCGAGGTGAGCCTTTAGGGAGCGCGCAAGCCATCTTTGATCGTATCCGTCCGAGGGCGGCCGTCTTGCGAGTTTTTCCGATCTGTAGCTGACTGTCCTTATGGACGGACATAAGGACAGTGCGGTGCTGAGCCGCATGGATTTGGTGGAGACCGGTCGGCGGCGACGCTGGACGCGTGCGGAGAAGCTCAGAATCGTAGAGGAGAGCTTCTCGGGGCCACGACTGGTGTCGGCGACGGCTCGCCGGTATGGGATATCACGTCAGCTTCTGCTGAGCTGGCGCAAGGCTTGGACCTGTCATGATCCGGCCGAAGAGGATTCGATCGGCCCGACATTCGTCCCTGCGATAGTTGCGGCAAGTACGCCGCCAACGACGGAAGCTGTCGAGACAGGTCAGATCGAAATCGTGAGCCCTCAGGGGCTGCGCGTGGTCTTCGGCCCCGGTGCGGATATCGAGGCGGTCGTTCGAATTGCTCGGGGCCTGGCGCGCCGATGATCCCGATCCCGACGGGCGTGCGGGTGTGGCTGGCGACGGGCCATACCGACATGCGGTGCGGCTTTCCGAGCCTGGCTCTGCGCGTGCAGGAAGTGCTCAAGCGCGACGCCATGGGCGGCGGTCTTTTCTGCTTCCGGGGCAAACGCGGTGATCTATTGAAGGTCATTTGGCACGATGGCCAGGGCGCCTGCTTGTTCACCAAAAGACTCGAGAGAGGCAGGTTCATCTGGCCATCGGTTGCTGGTGAATCGGTAACGATCTCTCCGGCGCAGTTGAGCTATCTGTTGTCCGGGATCGATTGGCGCAACCCTCAAGAAACCCAGCGTCCGACGCGGGTCGGATAGTCGTTTTACGGTTTGAATCTGCTGCTCGATCTGATTCAATGGCTCCATGATATCGAAGCCGGATGATCTTCCATCGGACCTTGTCAGTGCCCTGGCGGCGCTGCAGGCCGAGCGTGAGGCGCGACAGAAAGCCGAGGCGAAGGCCGCCAACTGGCAGGCGCAAGCCGCGAATGCGCAGGCGAAACTGTCGGATACCGAGGCGCTGATCGCTCATCTCGAGTTGCGCATCGAGAAGCTGAAACGCGAACTGCACGGGCAGCGATCCGAGCGCTCGGCACGGCTGCTCGAGCAGTTGGAGTTGGAGCTCGAAGAACTCGTCACCACGGCGAGCGAGGATGAGCTTGCCGCACAGGCCGCAGCGGCGAAGACGCAGAACGTCCGCCCCTTCATGCGCAAGCGGCCGGTGCGCAAGCCATGGCCTGACGATATCGAACGCGAGCGCGTCGTCATTGAGACTCCAACGACCTGCGCCTGCTGCGGTGGATCGCGGCTGGCGAAGATCGGTGAGGATGTGACCAAGACGCTGGAGGAGATCCCGCGCCGCTTCAAGCTGATCGAGACGGTACGCGAGAAGTTCACCTGCCGCGATTGCGAGAAGATCAGCCAGCCGCCCGCGCCGTTCCATGCCACGCCGCGCGGCTTCATCGGCCCACAATTGCTGGCGACGATCCTGTTCGACAAGTTCGGCATGCATATCCCGCTCAACCGCCAGAGTGCGCGCTTTAAGGCCGAGGGGATCGACCTGCCGTTGTCGACGCTGGCCGACCAGGTCGGCCACGGGACCTTCGCCGTCATGCCGCTCTTCCACTTGATCGAACGCCACGTGCTCGCTGCCGAGCGCCTTCATGGCGACGACACCACCATCCGTATTCTGGCGAAGGGCAAGTGCACGACCGGGCGGATCTGGACTTATGTGCGGGATGACCGGCCGTTCGCCGGGCCTGCGCCGCCGGCAGCGGTCTATTACGCCTCGAGCGACCGACGAGGCGAGCATCCACAGAGACATCTGGCCGCCTTCGCCGGCATCTTGCAGGCGGATTGCTACAGCGGCTTCGAGCCGCTGTTCGACCCGCAGAAGAAGGCGCTGCCGATTACGCCGGCGTTTTGCGTGGCCCATGCGCGGCGGGGCTTCTTCGAGCTGGCTGATATCGAGAAAAATGCTCGGGAAGGCAAGAAAGGCAAACCGGTCTCCCCGATCGCGCTGGAGGCTGTCAGACGCCTCGATACGTTGTTCGAGATCGAGCGCGCCATCAACGGCCGCGGTGCCGGCGAGCGGCGTGCCGCTCGCCAGGAACAGAGTAAGTCACTTCTCGAGGACATGCATGCCTGGCTGCTCCGCGAGCGCGAAACCCTCTCGCGTTCCTCCGAGGTCCTGAAGCCGATTAACTACATGCTCAGGCGCTGGGACGGCTTCGCCCGCTTCCTCGACGACGGCAGGATCTGCTTGACCAACAATTGCGCTGAGCGCGCATTGAGGGGCATCGCCTTGGGAAGGCGCAACTGGACCTTCGCCGGCAGCCAGCGCGGCGCCGACCGTGCCGCCATCATGCTGACGATGATCACGACCTGTCGCCTCAACGACGTCGATCCCAAGGCCTGGCTCGCCGACGTCCTGGCCCGTATCGCCGATCATCCCGCATCGCGTCTGCACGAGCTCTTGCCCTGGGAATGGAAGCTCCTGCGCCAGGCCGACAAGCCAGCCAATCAGCAGGCCGCCTGACCTTCACCCTTCACCCAATGCCATCATAGACCTCGCCGTGCCCGCGCGCATGCGTCAATCAGGCGGCCTCCGTCGTATGCGTACCTTTGTGTCAATCGGCCTGCAAATTTGACCCCTCGTATTGCCTCAGGAAGTAATGTTACCCGGGATGAAGGTCTACGAACTGCCCCAGACCGGTCTCGAGCCGCGGCCAGCTCGGTGGAGAGGCTGTGGGCGGGGCGGAGTGCTCATCACACGCAGCGCCGTCCACAGCCTCGGGCCGTATTTCATCCACGGGCATGGATACGATGGCTGTCTCCGCCACCTTCCGCCGGAGGGACCGAAGCAGGCGCTGAACGATCGAATGCTGCTTGTCGCTGAACATCGAAGGATCGATCGTGGCGAGCCTGCCCACGATGGCCAGTGCAGTGAGCTGTGGCTCGACGGCGAGCCAGTTCTCGATGATCGCGAGATGGGGATCGAGCTTCGAGGGCATGCGAATACGCTTTTTGTATCGCCGTTTCGGCCGGCGGTGCGTGGCCCGCACTTCGGCGGTGTTTGCCGCCGTGCCGAGCGATCGGGCAAACGAGAGCGGATCAGCCGGCGATACGGTGGGAACCTTCGCAAGACCGCGCTTGCCGATCCGTTCGCCGAGCTCTTCCTGCGCCGTGCGGATCGTGGCAAGCAATTGTATGGGATCGAGAGTCCGATACGTCTGGCGCAGACGGCGCTTGACCGCTGATGGGAGTTTCGGGTGCCCCAGTGCACGTTCGTATGGTGTGGCAGGCGGATGATAGCGTTTGATGATCTTGGCACCCTCGCGGCGCTTCTCTTTGAGCTTGAATGACGGCTGGAAGAAGTTCACCAGCAGGCGCGCCGCCGCGTAGAGACGTGCCATCACGCGGGCCGTCTCGACCCCGTCGAAGCGCCCGTATCCGACGAGCCGCCGGACCACCGCACCGTTCTTCTGCTCCACGAAAGCCTGATCGTTCTTTTTGTAGGCACGTGACCGCGTTACCTCGATCTTCTGTGCTCGGCACCATGGAACGACGACGTCGTTCATGAACGCGCTGTCGTTATCGAAGTCGGCGCCACAGATCACCCACGGGAACAGGCCCTGTGCTCGCGTCATCGCTTCCACGACGAGGCTGCCATCGCGTGTCACCAGGGGCAGGCATTCCGTCCATCCTGTTGCGATGTCCACCATGGTCAAAGTCTGGATAAACGAGCCGGCGACGCTGGTCCCACCGTGCGCGACCATGTCGATCTCGCAAAAGCCTGGCGGCGGGTTTGCCCAGTCATTGAAAGTGCGGATCGGCACCTCGCGTCGAATCGCCGAGTAGAATCCGACTCGCCGCCGGCGCCCCCCAGCAGCCGCAATTTTAACGTCGATCAACATCCGATCGATCGTCGCCGCGCTCAGAGTTGTCAGCAGCGCACGCTCTGCGCTCGTTGGCTTCAGCCGGCCATGCCGCTCGAGTGCGGGCAACAGCACTGGGATCATCGATACGAGGCGCTTACCGCAGACGCGATCGGAGGCTTCCCACAGCGCGATCAGCGCGTCGCGCACGCTGGCGTATTTGCGTCGCCGACTTGTCGCTGGTTCGGTTGGGCTCGTTGCCCCTTCGTCCAGTGGTGGTCTGGGCCTGTCCCTTCCGGCAACCGACAGTGCTCGCACCGCGTGCTTGCGGTGCCAACCCGTCGTTGCTGTCAACTCGTCAAGGATCCGTCCCTTCTCAACTCGTCCAGCCGCACGGTAGCGCCTCGCCACCACGGCCAACACCTCGCGCCTTGCGCCCATGCTGATCCCGCTCGCCATTGGCGCCACCGACCTGATTCGGTAACGCCGCCCCAGTCATCAGCGGAATTGTTCGGTAACATTTTCGATGAGGCAATGCGCCCCTCATCGGCGTCCAATTTTGACCCCTTCGTGCGGCGGGCTTTGCTGGTAGCGCTCGTCTCGTCGGAGCTGGCCGGGATAGCGGAGGCGAGACGAGCGCGGGTGGCGTGATCGTCGTCTCGGCTCTTGAACCGCCAGCTATCGTTGCCGGTCTCGACAATGTCGCAGTGATGGGTCAATCGGTCGAGCAGCGCTGTGGTCATTTTGGCGTCGCCGAACACGCTCGGCCATTCGCCGAAGGCGAGATTGGTCGTCACGATGACGGAGGCGCGCTCATAGAGCCGGCTGACGAGGTGGAAGAGGAGCTGGCCACCGGACTGGGCGAAGGGCAAATAGCCGAGTTCATCCAGCACGATGAAGTCCATCCGGGTCAGATGCTCGGCGAGCCGTCCTTGCCGTCCGTTGCGGGTCTCGGTCTCGAGGCGATTGACGAGGTCGACTACGTTGAAGAAGCGGCCGCGGGCACCGGATCGGATGCAGCTTCTGGCGATGGCAATGGCCAGGTGGGTCTTGCCTGTGCCGGTGCCGCCAACCAGCACGACATTGCGTTGCTGGGCGATGAAGCCGCCGCTGGCGAGATCATTGACGAGAGTCTGATTGATCGGCGTGCCGTCGAACTGGAAGTCGGCGATGTCCTTGGCAAGCGGCAGCTTGGCAATGGTCAGCTGGTATTTGATCGAGCGGGCCTGCTTCTCGTTGATCTCGGCGTTAAGCAGGTCGCCGACAATGCGCTGAGGTTCGTGCTGGCGCTTGACGGCAGTTGCCATGATCTCGTCGAAGGCAGCCTTCATGCCGTAGAGCTTGAGCTCGCCCATGAGGTCGAAGATTTGGGTTCGTTCCATCAGATGGTCCTCCGGAGGTTGTCGTAGCGGGCACAATCGGCGATCGGTGCATGACGGAGCGTCAGTGCGGCCGGCGTCATGATGTTGGCCGGTGGGGCGGGTTCACGTTGACGGGCCAGGATGTTGAGCACGACATCGGCGGAATGGACGCCATGACCGAGCGCTTCGGCACAGGCCGCTTCCACCGCGGACAGACCGTCAGTCAGCACCGCGGTGAGGATGTCGACCATCTGCCGATTGCCATCGTCGGTGCTGGCAAGCTTGCGCCGGATCCGCTCGATCGCGGCCGGCAGCACCCAGTCTTTGAAGGGAGCGCCGTTGCGCAAGGCACCGGGTTTGCGAGCCAGCACCGGCACATAGTGCCAGGGATCATAGGTCGTCTCGCCGCGGCCAAAGGATCGCGGGTGCTCGGCAACGATGCGTCCATCCTGACGGATCACGATGCGGTCGGCATAAGCCTGGACTTCGACCGGCCGTCCGACTGCGCTGGCTGCGACCGAGTACTTGTTGTTGTCGAAGCGCACCAGGCAGGTCTTCGAGACCGATGCCGTCACCGCATGGAAGCCGTCGAAGCGGCCGGCATAGGGAACGAGCTTGGGACGCTCGGCTTCGAACACTTCCCAGATCGTCTGATCGACCAGCTCCGGGTGGCGATGAGCCTTGGCGTAGGCGATGCATTTGTCGAGCAGCCAGGCGTTTAACTCGTCGAGGTTTTTGAACCGCAGCCGCGGCGTGAAGAAGCGCTCCCGGACCAGCCCGACCTGGTTCTCGACCTGCCCCTTCTCCCAGCCCGACGCCGGCGTGCAGGCGACCGGATCGACCAGATAGTGGCTGCACATCTGCAGGAAGCGGCGATTGTAGAGACGCCCTTTACCGACGAAGATCGTCTCTACGGCGGTCTTCATGTTGTCGTAGATGCCGCGGGTGCAGGTGCCTTTGAACAGAGCGAACGCCCGGTCGTGGGCGTCGAACACCATCTCCTGCGTCTCCCGCGGATAGGCCCGCACGAACAGCATGCGGCTGTGACAGAGCCGGACATGGGCGGCCTTCACCATCACCGTGGTCCCGCTCAGCAAGACCACCTCGTGGCTCCAGTCGAACTGGTAGGCTTCGCCTGGGGCAAAGCTCAGCGGGACATAAGCCGCCGCGGTCGATTGCCCGCGTTCTTTGCTCCACCGCCTGGCGTAACGCCGCACGGCATCGTAACCGCCGTCGTAGCCGCGGCCGCGCAGCTCTTCGAAGATCCGGATCAACGTCAGCTGTTCACGAGCCGATTTGGCCGCGTTCGCCGCCAGCAATCCGTCAAGCTCTACTGCCCATCGTCCCAGCTTTGGCCGCGGCTGCACCTGCCGCTCGTACTCGAAGGAGGTCTCTCCCGACCTCAGCACCTTCCGGACCGTGTTCCGCGACACCTTCAGGTCACGGGCGATCTCCTTGATCGTCTTGCCCTTGATGAAGTGCTCGCGCCGGATCCGGGCAATTGTCTCCACGATCAGCATCCCCCACCACCTGCTTCGTTCCAAAGCAGGCAGCGCAACAGATCAATCTGTAGGGGGTCAATTTTGGACGCCGATCCCCCGGCTTAGGGGGTCAATATTGCAGGCCGAATGACACTTTACACCACGCTCGCCAGCCTCTCAGGCGCACTCTGACGAATAAGACGGGCTAGTATTCTAGGAGACCCGCGCCGTACGGGATACCCTGCCTCACGGGGCACCCCTCGGCTTAGCGGGACAAATTGGACATTGTATTGGCGAGTGCAGAGATCCGGAAATAACACGGGGCTCGCAATCGCGAGCCCCGCTGTGCACTTGGCGTGCACTTAGCAACTTCAGGCCTTGTGATGGACAGTTTGCAGGCCATAGACCGGCGTCGGAATTCTCTCGTAGCGAGCCTTCAACTGGAGGGAGAGGAATTGCGAGTAATGTCGCGACTGATGCAGATTGCCGCCATGGAACCATAGCCCCTCCTGCTGCGTCGGCTTCCACATGTTGCGCTGTTCACCTTCCCATGGACCGGGGTCCTTTGTCGTATTCGAGCCGAGACCCCAGACCTTGCCGACTTTGTCGGCCATTTCCCGACTCACGAGATCGGCGACAAAGCCATTCATCGAGCTGTAGCCGGTGGCATAGACGATTACGTCCGCCGGCAATTCCTTGCCGTTGTCGAGCTTGACGCCGTTGGGCGTGATCTCCTCGACCTGGCCAGTGAACAGTTTGATTTTGCCGTCAATAATAAGCTGCGAAGCACCGACGTCGATATAATAGCCCGAGCCCCGGCGCAGATATTTCATGAACAGCCCGGAATCGTCGTCACCGAAGTCGAGCTTGAAGCCGGCCTTCTCCAGCCCGGCATAGAAAGCGGCGTCATCCTGGCGGATCTTGTCGTAGACCGGCTTCTGAAATTGATGCAAGATCCGGTAGGGCAGTGAGGCGAAGATCAGATCGGCCTTTGCCGTCGTCATTCCACTGCGGACGGCACGTTCGGAATAAAGATCGCCGAGGCTCTCCATCAGCGAATCCGAGCGCACAATGTGGGTCGTCGAGCGCTGCACCATCGTTACGTCGACGCCGGCCTCGTACAGCGCAGCACAGATGTCGTGGGCGGAATTGTTCGAGCCGATCACCACCACCTTCTTGCCTTTGTAACTGTCGGAACCGGGATGACGTGAGGAATGGTGTTGCTCGCCCTTGAAGGTTTCCATACCTTTGATTTTTGGCATGTTCGGCTTGGCCGACATGCCGGTCGCGAACACAAGTTGCTTGGGCCGTAGCGCAATTTCCCCGCCATCACGTTCGACGACGACGGTCCATTCCTTCCTGGTCTCGTCCCAACTGGCGTGTTTGGCTGTGGTGTTCGTCCAGTAGTTCAACTCCATAGCCTTGGCGTACATCTCCAGCCAATCGCCGATCTTGTCCTTTGGCGAGAACACTGGCCAGTTCTTGGGGAAATCGATGTAGGGCAAGTGATCGTACCAGACGGGGTCGTGGAGGCAGAGCGACTTGTAGCGGTTGCGCCAGGAATCACCCGCGCGTGCGTTCTTTTCGACGATGATCGTCGGCACTCCGAGCTGGCGCAGCCGCGCCCCGAGCGCAATGCCGCCCTGCCCGCCGCCGATGATAAGTCCGTAGGGCTGGGTCTTGAAGCCGAGCTTGTCGACTTCTTCGTCACGCAGCTCCTTCCAGGTCTTGGCGCCGGGATTGACGCCGTGCCTGGCGCCGAGCGGTCGGCTGAAGCCAGCCTTTTCCTCGTGGCCCTTGAGTTCGGCTACGGTCGTCAAGAGCGTCCAGATCTGGCCATTCTGCAGGCGGATGAGTCCATATCCGCGCGCGACCTCGGTCTCGAACGAGATCCAAGCCTCGGTCACGCCGCCAGCCTCGGTTGGCGCTTCGCCCTCGACGGTTTTCCAGTTGTGCGGCTTCACATACGCGAGGCAATGCGCGAGCATATCGCGGATCTGATCGCGGCCTTCCAGTGTCTTGATGTTCCAGGTGAAGGCAACAAGGTCGCGCCAGTAGCATTCCGGAGCGAACATTTCGACGGCGGCATCGAGATCGCCCGCCGCAAGCGCGGCTTCAAACTTGTCGAGGAAAACCTGGACGCGCGCGCTAAGCGTGGTGTCGAGCATCACTTCCTCCCGGATGTCGTTTACATTTTTTCTGCGCAGGCAGCGTAACCTTATCCCAACTATCGCGGGAATCCAGACTGTCGCGGCAAGGTGTTACATAGGTCTAAAAGTGGGCCCCTTTCGCAAGTGCCGCGCTGGCTATCGAAAGTCCGGTATCGGGGGTGAAGCGGACGTTACGGGCTCGATGACAAATGACTGTCCAAGTCGCTCCGACAGCGAGTGACCGATCAATCGCGCGACGATGTCAGGTGCTGCGCGGGCGCCAAAGCCTTCGAGTAAGTGCACCGGTCGGGTCGGGTAGCTCTGCGCGCTAGCGAATTGGGATAATGCCGGAAGCGTGGCAGCGGCCGCTGCCAGATGCAGGAATGACGGCGTGGAAGTTTCATTGCGGCCTCCCCAAACTGCTGGCATGCGGAATCTCTGCGGAGCCGCACGGGAGGCCGCACACACAGACGCTGGCTTAATTTCGATGCACGCCTGCCGACGGCATGAGCGCTGCGGCTAAGAGAAAAGGGACTTCGGCACGTCCCGCTCGGCAGCTCATGAGCAGCCTATCTCAGTTGCACGACCGGCGGAAGGCATGAATTGATGTGGTCCCTCACATTGCTGCGCGTGGGACGTACCAGCGGCGCTATTGGCTTGTGTGATACCTGGTCGAGAAAGCAGCCGATTAGCGCATGCTAAGGCTGGCTACGCGGTTTTGGCTTCCGCGAACCGCGGCAAACTGGTAAGATTCAGATCGAACCTGCTCACCGGGAAGTCGACGAAGCCGATCACGCCACTCTACGTGAAGTGATGTGCAATGGTTCCGAAAACCCAATACGCAAAGAGCGGTGATGTTCGTATCGCCTATCAGGTCGTCGGCGAAGGGCCCTTCGACCTCGTGTTCGTTCCTGGTTTCATCTCAAACCTCGATGTCGCTTGGGAGGAGCCCTATCGTGCGCGGGTTTGGACCCGCTTGGCGGCCTTCGCACGCCTGATCATGTTCGACAAGCGCGGCACCGGGCTTTCCGACAGAGCGGTTGGTGTGCCAACCTTGGAAGAGCGCATGGACGATGTTCGCGCGGTCATGGATGCCGTGGGCTCGCAACAAGCTGCCCTGTTCGGCATCTCTGAAGGTGGTGCGATGTCAGTCTTGTTCGCGGCCACCTACCCAGAGCGTACCCGAGCGTTGGTCCTGTACGGCGCCTATGGCCAGTTCAGTTCGTGGGTTGTGCCCCCGGACATGATAGATGCCGCCCTGGATCGCATGGAAAAAAATTGGGGGACCGGCGAGAGCCTCCGTTTGTTCGCCCCCAGTATGGCATCAGATGAGACGTTCAAGCTGTCATGGGCCCGTTTTGAACGTCTGGGTGCAAGTCCTTCCGCAGTTGTCGCGCTTATGCGAATGAACAGCGAAATCGATATTCGTCCAATCCTTCCGTCGATACGGGTGCCGACGTTCATTATTCATCGACAAGGGGACGTTCGCGTCAACGTTGAAGCCGGGCGGTTCATGGCCCGGCAAATCCCAAACGCGAAATATCTCGAACTGCCCGGCAGTGATCACGCGTTGTGGACTGGCGAAACAGAACGGGTATTGGATGCGGTTGAAGAGTTCCTGACAGGCTCACGGTCCGCAATCGAATCTGATCGCGTGCTCGCCACCGTTCTGTTCACTGACATTGTTAACTCAACCAAGCGTGCCGAGACGATCGGTGATCGTGCATGGCACGATGTGCTTGATCGGCACAACGCGCTCGTGCGGCGGGAGATTTCGCGATATAGAGGGCATGAGGTGAGGACAATGGGAGACGGCTTCCTGGCAACTTTTGACGGGCCCGCTCGGTCAATCCGGTGCGCTCTGGCGATCAATGAAGGCCTTGAAGCTCTTGGGCTGCAGGTAAGGGCCGGCCTTCATACCGGCGAGGTCGAAATGGCCGATGATGATCTGAGCGGCATCGCGGTCCACATTGCATCGCGGGTCGCGACGATGGCAAAGCCCGGGCAGGTTCTGGTGTCGAATACAGTCCGTGATCTTGTCGCAGGATCAAACATCAGGTTTCATGACGAAGGTAGTCATGCCCTGAAGGGTCTCACAGAAAGCGTCAGATTGTTCGCGGCCGAACGTTAGTGGCGCAAAGCGGATGTTCTGCAAACCCCGTTGCGGACATCGGGCTGTCGCTCAACGACCGGTACCTGGGGCCACGCCCTGACCCTTACAATGTGCTACTTTGAGCCGGCACGCTCCCCCGTCTCCAGCCGGAACCGTTGCACCATGATCCATTACCATGACCCGGCATGGACCGAAGAAAGCCGCTTCCGCGGTGCCCTCGACGATGTGATAATCATCCCACTTGTTTTTGTCGCGCTCGCCGCAAACAAAATCCTGCGTTTCATTCTTTCGATCTTGATGCGACTGCTCGACTACGCCTTCCCGTTAGCAATGCAGATTGTCTGGCTTCCGCTCTTCGCGGCCAGGGTTCTTGGCAATGTCATCTTTACTGTCATGAACGGCGCGTTGCGCTTCCTTCCCCTTTCCGAGTCGAAACGTCGACAGTGGAATACATCGATCCGCCGGAACTGGTCGTGGCTCCGGCGGAAGATTAGCTATCGGGCGTTCGAACATGCTGTGTACATTGCATTTGAAAGCGGCATGGCATGGGTGTTCCGAAAATGCCGGCATCTCACGCCGAACACCGCGTTGCTCGTGATCCTGGGCGCGGTACTTTGGCTCCCCATCTCTTTCGGGGCTGCAACGGCGATGCACGCGGTATTGCTTGCCAAGGTCACGTCCTGGCCAGCTTGGATGCAGCTCTTGCATCCTCTGGCAACGGTCATCGCCAAGAGCAAGCTTTTGGTGCTGCCGGTGTACCCGGCAGCCTGGCCACAGGTAAAAAAACACTCGTTCGTTCAGCTCGCATTCAAGAGCTATGAAACCATCAGGTCCCTGTATGTGATCAAGAAGGCCGGTTTTCGCTATCGGCAGGCAGAGACCGCCGGCGTCGCGGCGGTTGAGAGGCTCGAGCGCACCGCCGGCCTTGCATCGGCGGTAAGGTGGCTGCGCGAGGCGCATGTCACCGAACATCTCGGGGTCGAAAAGCCCACTCAGAAATTGCGTTCGTTCTTCTCGCGATGGTCAATTCAGTTCTCGGCCGAATACTACGAAGCGAAGGAACGGCAAGCCTCAAGTATCCCATCATGAAACAGCAGCAAGCTACGAACGCTGAGATGTTCATCAATCTCGCGCGGGTCGATGACCATAGGGGATTCCGCTTTTCTCGAAGCAGCGGGCTCCGCGGCGGATGCTGGGCTGAAGCGCGTGATCCTGTCCCCTCTTGCCCCGTCGATCGACGAGGCGGTTGAATACCGGTGCCACTTCCGAGTTTGGCCCAATGCCGACGTTCACTCAGACCGGATTCTATGTCGCCTTTTCAGAGCGCACCGGACGGGCCTTTATGGTACACGCCTAGCCTCGTTTACGCCCCGGCTTCGCCAACGCCGTCTCGATCAGCGTGCGCGCGGCCTCGCCGGCGGTCTCCATGTAGCTGGCGTCGCGATGCAGCAGCACCACCGCGAACGATCCATCCAGCAGCAACAGGATCTGCCGCGCCAGTTTTGGCGGATCGGCAATCCCCTGTTCCGCGAAGGTCGCGCGCAGCCAGTCCTCGAACTTCTTCTTGTGCGCGGCGCCGATCCTGATCGCGGGATGCCCGGGCAGGTTGGCGAGCTCGGCCGAGGTGCGCAGGAAGCCGCAGCCCTTCCACTTCGGATGCCGCGCCGAGCGCGCGAGCTTCTTGAAGATCGCCTCTACTTTCGCCGGCAGGCCGCCTTCGGCCTCGGCGAACCATGTCCGGAACAGCGCGAGGTTGGGCTGGTCGCGCGCGGCGAGATAGGCGGCGACCAGGTCGTCCTTGCTCTTGAAGTGATAATACAGCGTGCGCTTGGTGAGGCCGGCCTTGGCGGCGACCTCGTCGACGCTGACGCGGCGGATGCCTTCATTGTAGAACAGCGCGCTTGCCGCCTGGACGATGCGCGCGCGGGTGAGCTCGGAGGGTCTGGGCATGGCCCGTATGTATACTAACCAGTGAATATACACAAATCGCGGTTGACCCTACATTCGGCGCCGCGACAGCAATGCCGGAGACTGCCTATGCCCGAACCCATCCTGCTCGAGCCCCAAGACTGGATCGCACTGATCACCCTGAACCGTCCCGCGCAGCTCAACGCGCTGAACTACGCGCTGATCGATCAGCGGATGGCGGCGCTCGACCGCATCGAGGGCGATGCCGCGGTGCGCGCCGTGATCCTGACCGGCGCCGGCGAGCGCGCCTTCTCGGCGGGCGCCGACATCCACGAATTCTCCGGTAGCGTCAAACAGGGGGCGGCCGTCGCGGTACGCGACTTCGTCCGCCGCGGACAGACGATGACCGCGCGGCTGGAGGCGTTCAGGAAGCCTGTGATCGCCGCGGTCAACGGGCTCGCCTTCGGCGGCGGCTGCGAGATCACGGAAGCCGTGCATCTCGCCATCGCCAGCGATCGCGCGCTATTTGCAAAACCCGAGATCAAGCTCGGCATGCCCCCGACCTTCGGCGGCACGCAGCGGCTGCCGCGGCTGGCGGGACGCAAGCGCGGACTGGAGTTGCTGCTGGCGGGCGATCCGTTCTCGCCGGAGCACGCACGCGAGATCGGACTCGTGAACCAGATCGTGCCGCACGATCAATTGCTGATCGCAGCGCGCGAGCTCGCCGGCCGCATCATCAGGCATTCACCCGGTGCCGTTGCCAGCACCATCACCGCGGTGACGCGCGGGCTCAACATGCCGATTGCCGAGGGCCTGCTGATCGAGAGCGAGCAATTCGCGACGCTGGTGCCGGGTCGTGATCTTGCCGAGGGACTGGCGGCGTGGAAGGAGCGGCGGCCGGCGAAGTATGTCGGGGCGTGAGGCGCGCTTTATCAACTCGTCATGCCCGGGCACAGCCGTCCGAAGGACGGCGTCGCTTCCGCTCGCCTATGGCCCGGGCATCCATGTCCTCCCGCGCATGCCCCAAGACGTGGATGGCCGGGACAAGCCCGGCCATGACGAGGGATAGAGTGTGTCCTACCGCACCACCGCCGCGGTCTGCCCGAACAGCAGCTTGCGCTCTTCCTCGGTGCGGATCGCGGGCTGGCCGAAATTCGGGTTGACCTCCTTCGCCTTGGCATAGGCGCGCTCGGTCGCGGGACGCTTGCCGATCGTCTCCAGCCAGCGCTTCAGATGCGGGAAGTTCTCGATCTCCTGGCCCTGATTCTTGTAGGGCACCACCCAGGGATAGCTCGCCATGTCGGCGATCGAGTAGTCGCCGGCGATGAATTCGCGGTCTGCAAGCCGCTTGTTGAGCACGCCGTAGAGCCGGTTGGTCTCGTTGACATAGCGGTCGATCGCGTAAGGCAGCTTCTCGACCGCATAGTTGCGGAAGTGATGGTTCTGCCCGGCCATCGGCCCCAGCCCGCCCATCTGCCAGAACGTCCACTGGATCGCGTCATAGCGGCCGTAGAGATCCGCAGGCAGAAATTTTCCGGTCTTCTCGGCGAGATAGAGCAGGATCGCGCCGGACTCGAACAGGGAGATCGGTTTGCCGCCGCCCTTCGGTGCGTGATCAAGGATCGCGGGGATGCGGTTGTTCGGCGCGACTTGCAGGAAGTCCGGTTTGAACTGATCGCCCTTGCCGATGTTGACCGGGAAAATCCTGTACTCCAATCCGGTCTCTTCGAGGAACATCGTTATCTTGTGACCGTTCGGCGTGGACCAGTAATGGAGGTCGATCATGGGGCGATCCTGCGTTTCCAGAGATTGCTGATATCGTGCATCTGATGAGAAAGATGCGATTGCATGGATTTGCCCGCAAAGCCGCACCCAAGTCAATGGCGCGCGCATTGCACCGCGCGCGAATGTGATCTGCAGACAACGCAAGTGCCCGATTGAGCCGCGCCCCGATTGCTCCTAGGCTCCGCCTCGGTTCGCGCTGATGAATTTTCAGAACACGGGGCATTGCAATGACACGGGATTTGGCACGACGTGACTTCCTGAAGGGTTCGGCGGCGATCGCCGGCGCCGCAGCCGCGGGCGCATTCTCCTGCGTCGAGATCGCGAGCGCGGCGCCGATCCAGGTGCCGACCGTCGACAAGCTGTCGATCCGCGTCCTCGTCGATTCCAGCTTCGACTTGTTCCTGCGTCCCAAACAGGCGCACGGCGTCTCGATCGCGCCGGCGGCACGCGGCGCCGACTTCCGCAAATCGCTGCACAATGAATGGGGCCTGTCGCTGTGGCTGGAATCGGAGGCCGCGGGCAGCCAGCGCACGCTGATGCTGGACTATGGCTACACGCCCGAGGTTCTGCTCAACAACATGGAGCTGGTCGGCGTCGATCCCGCCAAGCTCGACGCACTGATCGTGAGCCACGGTCACTACGACCATTTCGGCGGCCTCAACGGCTTCCTCGACAAATTCCGCGACAGACTGCCGGCCGATGTGAAGCTCTATGCCGGCGGCGAGGACAATTTCTGCCACCGCGTCAACGCGACGCCGACCAAGGGCCAGTTCGCCGATTTCGGCACGCTGGACCGCCGCCAGCTCGCCGCGCAGCGCGTCACCACGGTGCTGTGCGAGACCCCGACCGTGATCGCCGGCCACGCCTTCACGACCGGCAAGATCACCCGCCGCAGCATCGAACGCATCCTGCCGCAGACCTGGGTCGAGTTCAGCATGAAGGACGGGCTCGGCTGCAACGCCAGCCACTATCTGCCGGCCGAGATGGAAGGCAAGATCGTGCCCGACGAGCACATCTACGAGCACGCCACCTGCTTCAATGTGAAGGATTTTGGCCTGGTCGTGATCTCGTCCTGCGGCCATGTCGGCATCGTCAATTCGGTGAAGCAGGCGCAGGAGGTCTCGGGCATCCAGAAGGTGCACGCGATCGGCGGCTTCCATCTCGGACCGGCGCCGAAGGACTACCTCACCGAGGTGGTCGCCGAGATCAAGAAGCTCGACCCCGACGTATTGATCCCGATGCATTGCTCCGGGCTCAACTTCGTGCAGGAGGCGACCGCGCAAATGGGCGACAGGGTGCTGGTCACCACCACCGGCAGCCGCCTCTCCTTCGGCATATGAGCCGAAACATCCTGCGCGTCATCGCGTGCGCCGGCGCCGGCCTGTGGCTGACGCTGGCATCAGCACTCGCCGGCGATGCACTGGGGCAATCGACGCGCTCGGCTGCCGAGATCATGGACATCCTGATGTGGAATCGGGAGCCGGTCGGCGGCCCGTTCGCGCTGACCGATCAGGCCGGGCATGCGCGCACCGACAAGGAATTCCGCGGCAAGCTGATGCTGATCTATTTCGGCTTCACTTATTGCCCCGACGTCTGTCCGACCGATCTGCAGGCGATCGCGCTCGTGCTCGACAAGCTCGGCCCTGACGGCGATCAGGTGCAGCCGATCTTCATCACGGTCGATCCCGAGCGGGACACCGCCGCGCATCTGGCAGAATATGTGCCGCTGTTTCATCCGCGGCTGATCGGCCTCACCGGCAGCAGTGAGGCGATCCGCCAGATGGCCGACGCCTACAAGGTCTACTACGCCAGGGTGCCGTTGAAGGACGGCGACTACACCGTCGACCACACCGCCTACATCTATCTGATGGACCGCGCCGGCAATTATCTCGGCTTCTTCCCGCCGGGCACGTCGGCCGACCGCATGGTCGAGATCATCCGGCCGAGGCTCGCCGAGCCGGCGCGCTAGTGCCGCAACGGGATTACCCTCCCTCTCCCGCTTGCGGCAGGGCTGTCCGGGGAAATTCAACCATAGCAGAGTTCCATCTGGTTGAGGGGCGTTCTGCATTTGCGGCGGCTAGGGTTGATTGGCGGAGGCTTGTCGATGCTGGCGAAGGCTCGCCGGGTGAACAGGAACTGGCTGACGAGTTCGGCGAGCCTGAGCGGCAGCATTTTGATGCAGTTGGTCCGCGCGGCAATGCGCAACAGTAGGTAGGCAATCATCGCAGCAAGCACTTGCAGGCGGATTGCATTGTCGTTGGTGCCGAGGAACTTGCGGATGTCGAGGTGCTGCTTGATCCAGCGGAACAGCAGTTCGATCTGCCACCGGCTCTTGTAGAGGGCGGCGATCTCGACGGCCGTTCGGGTCGTATCGTTGGTGAGAAGCGTGATCACGCCGCCGTTCTCCCGCCTGACCTTGATGCGCCGCAGCGGTATCGGCAAACGCGAGTCGCCCTTACTGGTGAGCTTCACCTCGTCGTCGACGATGATCCTGAAGCCGTCCCCCTTGCTGTTGCGGATGGTGCGATGCCTGACCGCGCGTAGCCGGATGCTCGTCTTCGGCCGGGTCACGAAGAAAGCCTTGCTATCATTGATCTTCTGCCACCAGTCGAAACGGCAATATCCCTTGTCGAACACGTAGGTTGTGCCGGCCTGGATCGGAGTCTGGCGACCGATCTCGATATCGTTGACGTTGGCAGCCGTCACCTCGACGCACTTCGGGATATCGCCCTTGGGATCGTAGACCACGTGCAGCTTCATGCCGCGGATGCGGCCGTTCCACACCGCCCAGGTGCAAACTTTGCCAAGCGGGATCGGACTGGCGTCGATCAGGCGCACCATCTCCTTGCCTTCGCCCCGCAACTGCCGGCTTGCCATCGCCGACAATCGTGCAAAGGTTTGCGCAAAAATGCTGGACGGGCGGCGGGTATTGGCATCCGACCGCGTCGAGCGGGACAACCTGCCGGTGCCCAGATGATAGTGATGCTGAGGATTGGCGTTGAAGCCGGTCACCACGGCGCGCAGGCTGTTGTTCCCGCTCAACTGCGCATAGATCAGCGCTACCAGGTGATCCCAGCTCTTGAACGACTTGTCGTAGGCATCCCCGTCCAGACGATCCACAGCCGTCTGAAACTGCCGCCGATTGATCGGTTCAAGCAGCCTACTAAAAATGCTATCGCGAAATCGCATGCTCGGCCTTCTGTGTCTCGACAACCAGAAAAGACCGATTTGCCTCGGTTTTGCCGAGCATGCACCGCGACACAGTGAATCATTCCCCGGACAGCCCTGCGCTTGCGGGGGAGGGTCGGGGTGGGGGTATCACCGCGAGTCGCTTCGTGGAGAGAGCCCCCACCCGCATCGCATCTTCGATGCGATGCGACCTCCCCCGCAAGCGGGAGAGGTGAAGCGAGTTCGCGGATAGGCCGCGCACCTCTTAATGCATCCGCTCAATGCATCCGTCCATGCGCGCGCAGAAACGTCTCGCCGCTTTCGGTCACCATCACCCGCATGCCCTCGACCGAGGGACGGCGCGCGACATAGCCGCGGTCGACGGCGTCTTCCCAGATCGTCAGCCGCGGACACGAGGTGCGCCAGACCTCGAGCACCTCGGCATAGCGCCGCGGCTCGCGCGCGACCCACTCGACGAGGTCGAGCACCAGGGCATCGGTGGTCTCGGTCATCGGACGTCTCCCGTTGCTACTGCGCGACGGCGCTATTGCCCGCGAACATCAGCCACCCGCCGTAAAGGATGTAGTAGCTCGCCACCGTCGTGATCAGGCGGTTGGCCCAGGTGCGAAACTGCTGATCGCTCATCGCCTCCAGGATCCGCCGCGCCAGCGAGGTGCCGAGCATCGATGCCGCGACCGCAACCAGCGCCAGCACGGGATCGAGCGACGCCGCCTGGTCGATGATGCCGCCGAAGTAGATCAGCTTGGTGAAATGGCTCGCGACCTGGCAGGTCGCTTTGGTCGCCACCGTCTCGCGCCGGCCGAAATTGCCGCCGAGGAAGAAGGTGTCCATCAAAGGACCCGAGACGCCGGTCATCAGCATCAACCCCATGCAGACCGAGCCGTAGAAGGTGCCCTGCCAGAGGCTGTCCGGATTCGGCTTGATGCCCTTCGGCACCAGCCGCGCCAGGAACGGCGTGACGCCGAGCAGGAGCAGCGCGACCGGCTTGTCCGGCACGTAGCGGGTGATCGACCACAGCCCAAGCGCCAGCGCGCAGCCGATCAGGTAGACCGCGACCGGCCGCCAGCGGATGTGCCGCCGCCACAGCAAGGCGCGCCAGCCGTTGGAAGCCATCTGGGTGATCGCATGCAGCACCATCGCCGACGGCAGCGGCAGGATCGCCAGCAGCACGCCGATCAGGATCAGCCCGCCGGCCATGCCGAACAGTCCCGACAGAAACGCCGTCGCAACCATGAGGGCACCGAGTGCTGCGATCAGGAGGGGGCTCATGCTGTATCTCCGCCAATCTTTCTGCCGCGCTTGGCCAACTCCCGCAAACTGAGTTATCTTGCCCTTGCATCAGTTTTCCTGAGGGTTCATGCGGCGGCTGCTCTTTCTCAACGGCATCAAGGCGTTCGAAGCCGCGGCGCGGACCGGCAGCTTCGCGGCCGCAGGCCACGAGCTCAACGTCTCGGCGGCTGCGATCAGCCGGATGGTGCATCTCCTGGAAGAACGACTCGGCGCCGCGCTGTTCGAGCGCAAGGCGAACCGCCTGGTCACCACACCGGCCGGCCGCGCCTATCAAGGCGGGCTGACGCCGATCTTCGACGCGCTGGCGAGCCTCACCGCGCAGGTCACGGCATCGGCGAGCGCGCGCGTGCTGACCGTCGGGGTCGGCCCGACATTCGCGATGAAGTGGATGATCCCGCACCTCGCCGAATTCCGCAAAGAAGAGCCCGACATCGAGGTGCGGATCACCACCGGCGGCATGGCGGCGCCGTTCGGCGACGACTGGAGCTGCGGCATCCAGCTCGGCGACGGCCAGTGGCCGGGCCTCGTCGCCGAGCCGCTGTTCGCCGCCGACCTGATGCCGGTGTGCACCGCGCGGCTCGCCAACAGCTTGAAGCGCCCCGCCGACCTCAAGGGGCCGAGCCTGATCCGCGTCGCGCATTCGCCCGACGACTGGCCGTCCTGGCTGAAGGCCGCCGGCGTGCCGCGGGTGAATGCGCGCGGGCCGGAATTCCAGTTCTACGGCCAGGCGCTGCAGGCCGCGGTCGACGGGCTCGGCATCGCGATGGGGATCCGGCCCTATATCGATGACGATCTCGCCGCCGGCCGGCTGGTGGCGCCGTTCGCGCTCAGCGTGCCGAAGGGGATGCGCTGGTATCTGGTCTATCGCGGCTTCCATGCCGAGCAGCGCGATTTCGCCGCGTTCCGGCGCTGGATCATCCGCGCCGCGGCGGAGCCCGCCGCCCGCCGCAAGGGGACGCGCAGTGCCTGACGAGACGATCGATACGCTGGTTCTCGGCGGCGGCCAGGCCGGGCTCACCATGAGCCACCGGCTGAAGCAGCGCGGCATCGCGCATCTGGTGCTGGAGCGTCGGCGCATCGCCGAGCGCTGGCGCAGCGAACGCTGGGACGGATTGATGTTCCAGTTTCCGAACTGGTCGGTGCGGCTGCCGGAGTTTGCGTTTCCGCATAGCGATCCCGACGGCTTCTCGCCGACGAGCGCGATCGTCGACTTCATCGAGGCTTACGCCGCCTTCGTCGCGCCGCCGATCCGCTGCGGCGTCGCGGTGACACGGCTGCGCAGTGGCGACAGCGACGGCTTCATCGCCGAGACCGCGGACGGACGCATCACCGCCCGCAACGTTGCCGTCGAGGAAGTTCTGCTCGCCGAGCTTCGCCGCGGCGGCGGTGCCGTCATTCGGCCGCTCGAACTGCAGCTTGCAGTCCGCCGCGGCGCCGACCAGCTTGACCGGCTCCTTCTCGGCGAACTGGAAGTCGATGAAGTAGGTCGGGTCGAACACTTCGAGCGAGAGCTGCCTGGCCTTGAACGGCGTCTTCACCGGCAGAGTGAAGTGCAGCGTCAGCGCCGAATCCTTGTATTCGAGATAGTAGTCGACCGGCTCGGTGAACTTCTGCTTCTTGCCGTCGCCCTTGGCGAAGGTGAAGTAGGCGTATTCCTTCAGCGATTCGACGTTGGTCTGCGCCAGCGGCACCAGCTCCTCACGGCTGTAGGCGCCTTTCACCTTGGTCTCGATGCCCTGCAGCGCGTAGGTCGAGAACATATCGTCGAAAGTCCAGGCGTGGCGGACCCCGGTGATGGTGCCGTCGGGCGCGTAGATCAGCTCGCTCCGGGCGGTGATCCAGACATGCGGATGGGCCTCTGCGGCCGCCGCGCCGAGCACGACAGATACCGCAAGCACCAGCCAGGCGATCAGGCGGCTGAAGGCGGGCCGCACCTTCAGGCCGCCTCGGGCGTTTCAAGCAGGCCGCGACGGCGCAGCAGCGCGTCCGGCTCGGGCTCGCGGCCGCGGAAGGCGACATAGGCCTCCTCCGGATCGCGCGAGCCGCCCGACGAATAGATGTCGTCATGCAGCCGCTTGGCGGTCGCGGGATCGAAGATGTCGCCGGCCTCCTCGAAGGCGCCGAAAGCGTCGGCGTCCATCACCTCCGACCACATGTAGCTGTAATAGCCGGAGGCATAATGGTCGCCGGAGAAGATGTGGCCGAACTGGGTCGGCCGGTGCCGCAGCGAGATCTCGGCGGGCATGCCGATTTTCTCCAGCTCCTTCTGCTCGAAGGCCCTGATATCGCGGCTCGCCGCCGCCGGCTGGGTGTGGAATTCGAGGTCGACCAGCGCCGAGGAGACGAACTCCACGGTGGCAAAACCCTGGTTGAACTTGCGCGCGGCGAGGAAGCGCTTGAGCAGGTCGTCCGGCAGCGCCTCCCCGGTCTGGTAGTGGCGGGCGAAACGCTGCAGCACCTCGGGCCGCTCCTGCCAGTGCTCGTAGAGCTGCGAGGGCAGTTCGACGAAGTCGGTGAACACCGATGTCCCCGACAGCGACGGATAGGTCACGTCGGAGAGCATGCCGTGCAGGCCATGGCCGAACTCGTGGAACAGGGTCCGCGCGTCATCGGGCGACAGCAGCGACGGCGCGCCGTCGGCGCCCTTGGCGAAGTTGCAGACATTGATGACGAGCGGCGCGACGGCGCCGTCGAGCTTCTGCTGGTCGCGCAGCGAGGTCATCCAGGCGCCGGAGCGCTTCGAGGGCCGCGCGAAGTAGTCGCCGTAGAACAGCGCCTTGTGCTTGCCGTCGCGGCCCTTGACCTCCCAGACCCGGACGTCCGGGTGCCAGACCGGCACGTCCTTGCGCTCCTCGAAGGTGACGCCGAACAGGCGGGTGGCGCAGTCGAAGGCGGCCTCGATCATGTGGTCGAGCACCAGATAGGGCTTGATCGCGGAATCGTCGAAATTGGCGCGGCGCTGGCGCAGCTTCTCGGCGTAGTAGCGCCAGTCCCAGGACGCCAGGGTGAAATTGCCGCCCTCTTCAGTGATCAGCGCCTGCAACGCGTCGCGGTCGGCGAGCGCCCGCGCCCGCGCCGGCTTCCAGACCCGCTCCAGCAGGCCACGCACCGCCTCCGGCGTCTTGGCCATGGAATCCTCGAGGCGATAGGCTGCGTAGGTCGGGAAGCCCAGGATCTTCGCGGTCTCCTCGCGCAGCGCGAGGATCTCGACGATGGTCGCATTGTTGTCGTTGGCGTTGCCATTGTCGCCGCGGGCTGTGAAGGCCTTGTAGACCTTCTCGCGCAGGTCGCGCCTGCCGGAGCTCTGCAGGAAGGGCTCGACCGAGGAGCGCGACAGCGTCACGATCGCCTTGCCGGGCATGCCGCGCTGTTCCGCCGCGGCCTTGGCGGCCGCCACGAATGTGTCGGAGAGGCCGGCGCGGTCGTCCTCGCCGAGCTCCATGGACCACTCCTGCTCGTCGCCGAGCAGATGATGGCTGAACGAGGTCCCGAGATGGGCGAGCCGCTCGTTGATCTCGGCCATGCGGGCCTTGGCCGCGTCGTCGAGCCCGGCGCCGGAGCGGTGGAAGCGGGTATAGGTGCGCTCCAGCAGCCGCATCTGCTCGCCGGTCAGGCCGAGCGAGGCGCGCTTCTCGTGCAGCATGGCGATGCGGCCAAACAGCACAGCGTTCATCATGATTGGATTCCAGTGCCGCGCCATCCGGGGCGACACCTCCTTGTCGATCTCGAGGATCGCCGGGCTCGAATGGGCCGAGACCAGATCGTAGAACACCGCCGAGACCTTCGACAGCAGCTTGCCGGAGCGCTCCAGCGCCGTGATGGTGTTGTCGAAGTCGGGCAACGCCGGATCATGGGTGATCGCAGCCACTTCAGCCGAATGGTCGGCGAAGGCCTGCTCGAAGGCGGGGAGGAAATGCTCCGGCTTGATCTCGGCGAAGGGCGGCGTCTCGAGCGGCGTCTGCCATGCCTTCAGGAGGGGGTTGGCCAAATTCTGGACCTCGGCTTCTGCGCTGGTTTCTGACATCGAATGTCCCGTCTTTCGCCTTGAAAATGCGGCCCAATCTATATCACGCGATACGGCATTTTTGGGCCTTTTGCGCTTGAAAGATGGGCACTTTTCGGAGAGATTGCGCCCCCTGAACAGGACCTATTCCATGACCATGCAGCCCTCCACCTCAGGCAACCGCACCATCGCCTGGCCGAGCGTCATCACCGTGATCTCGGCGGCGATCCTGATCGGCGCGGAAGTGTTCGGCGCGGCGTTCGCCGGCGGCTGGGCGCTCGCGATCCTGCTTGGGCTCAGTGATGTCGGCGCGCGCATCCTGCAGGCCGTGCTGTTCGGCATCGGCGTCCTGATCATGATCGCCTTCATCCGCGCGGCGCAGCGCGTCGAGCCGTTCACGCGTCGCGCCTGACCGCTGCGATTCAAGAAAGCGCTGCGGCACAGGGCTAAAACGCCACACGCTTCGTTAGTCATTCTTAACAGCCGTTCATCTTCACCGCCCCGACCGTGTGCTGCGCGCGAGATCGCAAGCACGCGTTAGGGAAATTTGTCGCTACCGCAAAAAAAATCTTGCACCCCGAATTCAAAAGATTTATTTCCTGCCTTGCCCAATTTCGCACGTGCCTGTGGTCGTGTGTCAGTCGGTAGGTATCCGGACAAGAGGCCGGACAGCCGCCAAGGGGTGGAAGAACCGAGGGTCGCTTACGTCCATCAGGACACGAGGCGGCCAGCCTCCCTCTCCAGGGATGCCGTTGAAGGTCTCACCACTCTTTGCAACCGTGACTGGCAGCCGGAGGCGAACCGGCGCACCCCGCTCTCAACGGGGGACGCGACTTAAAGCAACGACGGATCGGGCTTTTTTGGTCTCTACCGGCAGTCCAAAGCCGGCGCGGGCTACTGAAAAGGCTTGTCCTTCATTGCCAGGTGAGCGGGCGGGAAACTCTCCCAACCAATCCACGGCAGCACAGTCTGGTTTGAGTCTTTTGGCTTCGTTGCGCCTCCATCGCGCAATGTGGCCAGAGCACTCCTATCCGACGTCACGTTGATGCGGATCCCGTCGCTGGGGCCGTTGGAGAGTGCCATGACCGAACGTATCCAGGAATTCCTGCGTCACCGCCGCAGCGAAGGTCTCGACACCGAGCCGTGCCTCGTCGTCGACCTCGACGTCGTGCGCGACAATTACCAGACCTTCGCGAAGGTGCTGCCGGACAGCCGCGTGTTCTACGCGGTGAAGGCCAACCCGGCGCCCGAAGTGCTGTCGCTGCTCGCCTCGCTCGGCTCCTGCTTCGACACCGCGACCGTCGCGGAGATCGAAATGGCGCTGGCCGCCGGCGCGACGCCGGACCGCATCTCCTATGGCAACACGATCAAGAAGGAGCGCGACATCGCGCGTGCCTTCGCGCTCGGCATTCGCTTGTTCGCGGTCGACTGCGCCGCCGAGGTCGAGAAGATCTCCCGCGCCGCTCCCGGCGCCAAGGTGTTCTGCCGCATCCTCTATGATTGCGCCGGCGCCGAGTGGCCGCTGTCGCGCAAGTTCGGCTGCGACCCGGAGATGGCGGTCGACGTGCTCGACCTCGCCAAGCGCCTGGGGCTGGAGCCGTGCGGCATCTCGTTCCATGTCGGCTCGCAGCAGCGCAAGGTGAAGGCGTGGGACCGCGCGCTCGCGATGGCCTCGACCGTGTTCCGTGACTGCGCCGAGCGCGGGATCAACCTCACCATGGTCAACATGGGCGGTGGTTTCCCGACCAAGTATCTCAAGGACGTTCCGCCGGTCCTGCAGTATGGCCGGTCGATCTTCCGCGCGCTGCGCAAGCATTTCGGCAACCAGATCCCGGAGACGATCATCGAGCCGGGCCGTGGCATGGTCGGCAACGCGGGCATCATCGAGACCGAAGTCGTTCTGATCTCGAAGAAGAGCGACGAGGACGAGGTGCGCTGGGTCTATCTCGACATCGGCAAGTTCGGCGGTCTCGCCGAGACGATGGACGAGTCGATCCGCTACGCCATCCGCACCCCGCATGACGGGGCGGACATGACGCCGTGCGTGCTCGCGGGCCCGACCTGCGACAGCGCCGACGTGCTGTACGAGAAGCTGCCGTATCCGCTCCCGGTGACGCTCGAGATCGGCGACAAGCTGCTGATCGAAGGCACCGGCGCCTATACGTCGACCTACTCGTCGGTGGCGTTCAACGGCATTCCGCCGCTGAAGACCTACCACATCTGACCCGCCTCCTGTTCGAGGCCTGATAAACCGGGAGCCGGCCCCGCCGGCTCCTTCCCGATCATTTTTGATTTTCTGAACGACGCTTGCCGCGGCGTACGACACGCCGTTGCAAGCGGGGACCGACGTGCCATGACTGCAAAACGGAACACCCCCGTTGCCCTCATCCGACAAGCCGCTCCGTTCGCGATCCGTGCGGAGCGAGCCTCGGACGTCGTCGCGCGTGAGGCGCTGCTGGATGCCTGCTTTGGCGAAAATCGCCATGCCCGCATTTGCCAGCGCCTGCGCGACGGACGCGCGCCCGCCGAAGGCCTGAGCCTTGCGGCCGTGCGCCAGGACGGCCGGTTGGTTGGAACCGTGCGGTTGTGGCACGTCAGCGCGGGGGGCCGCAGCGCGCTGATGCTGGGGCCGCTGGCAGTCGACGATGACTGCCGCGGCCTCGGCGTCGGCGCCGCGCTCATGCAGCGTGCGCTGGCCGTGGCCAAGACGCGTGGCCATGGCGCGGTGATCCTGCTCGGCGACGCGCCCTACTACGCCCGTTTCGGCTTCTCTGCCGGCAAGACCGGCGAGCTGTCGCTGCCTGGTGCTTTCGAGCGCGACCGGCTGCTCGGTCTCGAGCTTGTCGAGGGAGCGCTGGATGGCGCCTGGGGCATGATCACGCCGACCGGCGCTGTGCCTAAAGTGAAGGCATCCCGGACCCGGAAGGCACCGCTCGCCGTGCCGCACGCGGCGTAAGGCGGGCCGCCATGTCGGAGCACATTCCCGCAACCGATGGCGCGCGCCCGCGTTGGCGCGGCCTGGTCACCACTGTCATGCTGATCCTGATCTCGGTCATGATCGTCAGGGACATCCTGATCCGGCGCTGGACCGGCACGCCGCCGTCCCCGCCGGACACCACGCAGCAGTCGCACTAGCGCCGGCCGCAGGGCCAAAACCCAAGTCAGAATCTCAAGTCAGAATACCAGGTCAGAATCCGGGGGTTGCGCGGGCGGCAAAAATGCCCGTACCCCCCCCGCAAAGCCATTTTCAGCTGAGGTCCGACATGTCCCGCCGCCTGATTTCCACCGGCTCTCCGTTCGAGAAGACCGCCGGCTACAGCCGTGCCGTGATCGACGGCGACTTCGCCTTCGTCGCCGGAACCACCGGCTACGACTACAGCACCATGACCATGCCCGAAGATGTCACGAGCCAGTCACGGAACTGCTTCAAGACCATCGAAGCTGCCCTCAGGGAGGGCGGCTTCGCGATGGCCGACATCGTCCGCGCGACCTACTACCTCACCGACGTCAATGACGCGGACGCCCATTTCGCGGTCTGCGGCGAGGTTCTCGGCGACATTCGCCCGGCGGCGACACTGCTGATCGTCGCGGGGCTCTACAAGCCCGAGATGAAGGTCGAGATCGAAGTCACCGCGAAGCGTCGCAACCCCTGATCCACTCTACCCGCCGCTAGGCACTCTCCTGGAGAAAATGATGAGTCCCTCCTCGCAGATCTACGCGAAGATCACCGGCCCCATCGTGATGGTCGGCTTCGGCTCCATCGGCAAAGGCACGTTGCCGCTGATCGAGCGGCACCTCGACTACGACAAGTCGCGCGTCACCGTGATCGATCCGAAGGACGAGGGCCGCAAGGCACATTGCGAGCAGCACAATGTACGGTTCATCCAGAAGGCCGTGACCAGGGACAATTATCGCGAACTGCTGACCCCGCTGCTCACCGAAGGCGGCGGCCAGGGTTTTTGCGTCAATCTCTCGGTCGACACCGGCTCCACCGACATCATGGAGCTCTGCAACGAACTTGGCGCTCTTTATATCGACACCGTCAACGAGCCCTGGCTCGGCTTCTATTTCGATTCGTCGAAGGGCCCGGAAGCGCGCTCCAACTACGCGCTTCGCGAAGTGACGCTGGCCGCCAAGAAGGCGCGCCCCGCGGGCTCGACGACAGCCGTCTCCTGCTGTGGCGCCAACCCCGGCATGGTCTCCTTTTTCGTCAAGCAGGCGCTGCTCAATGTCGCCGCTGATCTGAAGCTCAATGCCCCCAAGCCGAAGACCAAAGCCGAATGGGCGGACCTGATGCGGCAGGCTGGTATCAAGGGCATCCACATCGCCGAACGCGACACCCAGCGCGCCAAGTTGCCGAAAGAGCCTGATGTCTTCGTCAACACCTGGTCGGTGGAAGGTTTCCTGTCGGAAGGCGTGCAGCCGTCCGAACTCGGTTGGGGCACCCATGAAAAATGGATGCCCGAGAATGCGCGTACCCACGAAGCCGGCTGCGGCGCAGCGATTTATCTGATGCAGCCCGGCGCCAACACACGCGTGCGGACCTGGTGCCCGACCCGCGGCGCGCAGTATGGCTTCCTCGTCACGCACAACGAGTCGATCTCGATCGCCGATTACTTCACGGTGCGTGACGCATCGGGCAAGGCGATCTACCGGCCGACCTGCCACTATGCCTATCACCCGGCTGACGATGCCGTGCTGTCGCTGCATGAAATGTTCGGCCGCGCAGCGAAGATGCAGGAAAAGCACCACATCCTCGATGAGAACGAAATCGTCGACGGCATCGACGAACTCGGCGTGCTGCTGTTCGGCCATGACAACAATGCCTACTGGTACGGCTCGCAGCTCTCGATCGAAGAGACCCGCAAACTCGCGCCCTATCAGAACGCCACCGGCCTGCAGGTGACCTCGGCCGTGCTCGGCGGCATGGTGTGGGCGCTGGAAAACCCGAACCAAGGCATCGTCGAAGCTGACGAGATGGATTTCGATCGTCTGCTGGAAATCCAGCTGCCGTATCTCGGCCCGGTGAAGGGATTCTACACCGACTGGACCCCGCTGACGGATCGTCCGGGACTGTTTCCGGAAGATATCGACACGAGCGATCCCTGGCAGTTCCGGAATATCCTGGTGCGGTGATCGACCACCACGCCTTGAGAACGAATGCCCGGCCTCGCGCCGGGCATTTTGCTGTCAGCCGCCGCTCACTTCGCCATGTAGTCGAATGCCACCGAGCCGAGGCCGAGCGTCAGGTCCGCCTTGTAATGCAGCGCCGAGACCACCTCGCGCACCGGCAGGCGGGCGACGTCGCACAGCGCGTGCGGAAACAGGCCGAGCGCGGCGGGACCGGTCCAGGCTTCCTTCAGCACGACATCGTCGAGATGAAAGCGCACCAGCTCGCAGATCCGCGGGGTGCCGTCGACATGCGGGATGATCTTCAGGATGAAGTTCGGCGCCTTCATCGCATTCAGCACGGTGTCGTGGTCGACCTTGCGGTGCTTGTAGCCCATGGTGGCGGAGGCGCAGAGCACCGAGCCGTAATGCAGCGAGCCGACGAGGACATCGCTTTCGATCTCGATCTTGGGCCGCGCCAGCTTCTTCGGAAATCCCCACAGCTCGCGGCCGCCCGCGATCGGGGCCTCGTCGTCGAGATACATCGCGTGGGTATAGGCCCCGAGTTCGCCCTTGAAGCGGACCGGGATCACCTGCCCGGTCTCGGTGTAGTCGCCGAAGCCGGTCGAGTCGGGCATGCGGATGAATTCATATTTCACCACCGGCTCGGCGACCTCGAGCGGCTCCGGCACCACGGCCGCGAGCGCTTCCGGGTCGGTCTTGTAGGTGATGATGAAATATTCGCGGTCGAAGAACCGGTACGGCCCCGGCGGGAACGACGGGTTGGTGAGCGGCATCGAATAGGCGGTGCGGCGGACGTCCTCGATCTTCATGAAAGGCCCCGATCTGTCGTTGGCGAGACGGCAGATTATGGCGGGCGCCGGCGGCGAGACCGTATAAGCGGCAGCGTTCGTCAAATGCGCGTCACAATGCGCTGACCGGCAGCGCCTATTTCTTCTCGATCGGCGGCGCAGTCTTCTCGGCGGGTGCCGGCGGCAATGCCGGCCTGGCGCCGGCCTTCTGCGCGTCGGCGTCGGGACGGGCCGGCTGCGGCGCCGGCGTGGTCGGCCGCTCGCCGCCCGGCTTCGATTCGGCCGGCGGCGCGGTCTGCTGCGGCTCGGGCGACGGCGTGGTCTGCAGCGGCTGGGTCGCCTGCGCCATCTCCTGCGGCGGGGCCGCGTTGATAGCGTGCAGCGACAGCACCGCGATCGCGACGCCCGCCACCACCAGCGTGGAGGCGATCAGCATGTCGTTCCGCAGCCTGGTCCGATCCGCAGCCATCTCGTTCACCTGCATTGTCAGCGAGGTCAACGATTCCGCCACAGCATGGTTCCGAAGTGTCCGGCTGCGGAACCCAGCGTCAATCCGTGGTGCTGATCTCCCAGGTCGCGTGCCGCACGCCGGGCTGATGCTGCAGGTCGACCACCACGGCGTTCAGCTCATTGGGGTCGACCGCGGTGGAGACCAGCGTCGCCACGATTTCCAGGAAGTCGTCGCCGGCCTCGACCACATTGACGTCGGCGACCGGATAGTTCGCCTCGAGCTTTTCGACCACGCGATCGCGCATGTCGGGCAGCGCCTCGGGAGTGACCGCGAGTTTGAAGTAGTAGGTCGCCTCCGAGGCCTTCTCGTTCAGCGGGATGCGGTTGATGGCGTTGACCAGCGGCCGCAGCAGCGTGTTGCCGGCGATCACGAACACGGTCAGCGCCGCCGCCTGCGCCACCAGATCCGCGCCGGCGCAGGAGCCGACCGCGGCCGAGGCCCACAGCGTCGCCGCGGTGTTGAGGCCGCGCACGTCCATGCCCTGCTTCATGATGACGCCGGCGCCGAGGAAGCCGATCCCCGACACCACATAGGCGATCACCCGCACCGCGCCGTCGGCACCGGCCAGATGCATCGCGAGATCGACGAAGGCGGCCGCGCCGACCGCGACCAGCACGTTGGTGCGCAGCCCCGCAGTACGCTGCCGGTACTGCCGCTCGGCGCCGATCAGCGTGCCGAGCACGAAGGCGGTCGTCAGGCTGACCAGCGTGTCGATGAAGTCGGCGAGCTGGAATGTCGTGAGAAACCGCATGACGCTACCCCGGCCTAGCGCTTCGGATGCCGCGATCTCTTACATTTCCAGGATGCCCGCGTCACCATCTTCCGTGCCGAAGGCGAGCAGCGTGCCCTTGGCATTCCATCCGAGCGCAGACACCGCAGTGCCGGCGTTCCGCCGCACCAGGATCTCGGCGCCGTCTTCGAGCCGGACCATCAGCACGGTGCCGTCGGCATAGCCGACCGCCATGACGTCGTTCTTCGGATGGCAGGCGACCACCGCGACCCGCGCCGGCATCGGCGCCAGCATCGCCGGCTCCTTGCCCATCGGCCCGTCCTTGCTGGTGAACGGCCAGACGATCACGGTGTCGGCGCCCGAGGTCGCGAGCCCCTTGCCGCCGGCGCTCCATGACATCGAGCGCACCCGGCCGGGATAGCCGCTCATCCGCATGTGCCTGTTGTCGGCGAGCCGCCAGCCATGCATCGCCGGCTCGTGCATCGCGGTGACGAGGAATTTGTTGTCCGGGCTGAACATGACGGCGAGATGCGAGCCGGCCCATTCCAGGAATTCCGGATTGGCCGCCATGTTGGGAAACCACAGTGTCACGCCGTTGTAATGCGCGATCGCAAGCCGCAGGCCCTTCGGCGCAAACGCCAGCCCGCCGACGGTCGACGGCACCTCGAAGGTTTTGGCCTCGCCCTTGGCGCCCTGGACGAACGCGGTCTTGCCCGCCGACCACGCCACGGTGCCGTCGCCATGCAGCGCGACATTGTCGATCCAGCGCCGCTTGGCGTCGGTCGCGATGGTCGAGGTCTCGCCCTTGGCGTCGATCGCGATCAGCTTGCCGTCGTCACCGCCGGTGACAATCCGCTTGCCGTCGGAGGCCGCGCACAGGATGGCACCGAAATGCGTCTCCGTCCGCGTGAACTCGCCGTCGGCGGTCGCGATCGCGACGCTCTCCTCGGCGCCGACGAAGAACGCGCGGTCGCCGAGGAAATGCACCGAGCCGACCGACGCGCCGAGCGCAAGCGGCTTGACGCGGTCGGTGATCGAAACGATGGAAGAAGGGGCCTCGCCCGGATCGAACTCTTTCATCACGTGGTGATGCACTGCTCGAAGCCGTCGCGGATCGCCTGCTCCGGCAGTTCGCGACCGATGAACACGACGCGGCTCTCGCGCTTCTCGCCGTCCTTCCATTTCCGCTGGTGGTCGCCCTCCAGCATCATGTGAACGCCCTGGAACACGTAGCGGTCGTCATCGCCGGTGAAGGCGAGGATGCCCTTCGAGCGCAGGATCTTCTGGCCCTCGGTGGCGACGAGCTGCTGCAGCCAGGGCATGAACTTGGTCGCGTCGAGCGGCTTCTCCGAGCGCAGCGACAGCGATTGCATGTCCTCGTCGTGATAGTGCTTCAGCCCATGGCCATGGCCGTGATCATGATGATGGTGGTGATCATGGTCGTGATGATGATGATCGTGGTCGTCGCCGGCCTCGAGGAAATCGGGCTCGATCTCCAGGATGCGGTCGAGGTCGAACGCGCCGCGCTCCAGCACGTCGGCGATTCCGACCTGGCAGCGCTCAGTGCGATGCAGCTTGGCATACGGATTGATGCCGCGGATGCGGGCCTCGACCTCGGCAAGCTCGGGCTTGGAGACGAGGTCAGTCTTGTTCAGCACGATGACGTCGGCGAACGCGATCTGGTTCTTGGCTTCCGGCGCGTCCTTCAGACGGTCGCTCAGCCATTTGGCATCGGCGACGGTCACGACAGCATCGAGCCGGGCGTTCTTCTGCACGTCCTCGTCGACGAAGAAGGTCTGGGCGACCGGCGCCGGATCGGCAAGGCCGGTGGTCTCGACGATGATGGCGTCGAACTTGCCCTTGCGCTTCATCAAGCCGTCCATGATGCGTACGAGGTCGCCGCGCACCGTGCAGCAGACGCAGCCGTTGTTCATCTCGAACACTTCCTCATCGGCGCCGATGATGAGGTCGTTGTCGATGCCGATCTCGCCGAATTCGTTGACGATGACGGCGTATTTCTTGCCGTGGTTTTCCGACAGGATGCGGTTGAGCAAGGTGGTCTTGCCGGCGCCGAGATAGCCCGTCAGCACGGTCACAGGAATTTTTTGCGAAGCTTCAGCCATAACAACTCCGGGAACTTGGGTCCGCGCTCAATCCCCGGCAGGGAGGCCCCTGCCCCTAGTCGGCGAGCGCGCTGGTCAGGGCCTTTATATTGTGCCTGACCATATCAATGTAAGTGGGGACTTGGCCCTTTTCGCCGGTCAAACTGTCCGAATACAGGGTGCCGCCGACCCTGGTCCCGGTCTCGGCCGCGATCCGCTCGATCAGGCGCGGATCGCTGATGTTTTCGAGAAAAACTGCTGGAATTTTTTCAGCTCTGATCTGGGAAATGATGGCCGCGATATCGCGTGCGCTGGGCTCGGAATCGGTGGAGACCCCGAGCGGGGCGATGAAGGCGACGCCATAGGTATCGGCGAAATAGCCGAAAGCGCCGTGGGTCGAGATCACCTTGCGCCGGCCTTGCGGTATTTTCGCCACCGCTTCCCGCACCTCGCGGTCCAGCGCGTCGAGCTTCGCCAGATAGGCCTCGGCGTTGGCCTTGAAGGTCGCGGCATCGCTGGGGGACGCGGCGACCAGCGCCTCGCGGATGTTGCCGACATAGATTTTTGCATTGACGACCGATTGCCAGGCATGCGGATCCTCATGGCCGCCACGCTGGCGCGGCGTGATCCCCGTCGTCGCCACCACGATCGGCGCCTTGCTGCCGGAGGCCTGCAACAGCCGCGGCATCCAGCCCTCGAAGCCGAACCCATTGACGACAAGCAGCCGCGCAGAAGCGACTGTCTTGGCGTCCGACGGCGTCGGCGCATAGACATGGGCGTCGCCGTCGGGCCCGACCAGCGCCGTGACATCGACCCGATCGCCGCCGACATTCCGCACCATATCGGCAAGGATCGAGAAGCTCGCCACCACGTTGATGCTTTCCGCGGCGTGCGCCGGACCGCTCGCTACCATCAGCGCCAGACAGATCAACCCAAGCAAACTCCGCATCGCACTCACGCCTCGAGATGGCGGCCGGGGAACAGCTGCCGCACCAAACCACTGACATTGCCGAACAGCAGCGACACCAGATAGAGCCCGGCGGCGACCAGGATGATCGCCGGGCCGGAGGGAATGCGGGTCTGGTACGACAGCACCAGCCCGGCATAGCCGGACACAATCGCGCTCGCGACCGCGATGCAGATCATCGTGGTGATGTCGCGCGACCAGAACCGCGCGATGCCCGCCGGCAGGATCATCAGCCCGACGCCGAGCAGCGTGCCGAGCGCATGGAAGCCGTTGACGAGGTTGACCACGACCAGCGCGAGGAAGGCGAGATGCGCCGGCGCGCCGGCCCGGCTCACAGTGCGCAGGAACACTGGATCGACGCATTCGATCACCAGCGGGCGATAGATCACCGCGAGCACCAGCAGCGTGAGCGTGGCATTGAACGCGATCACCAGCAGCGTCTGGTCGTCCATCGCGAGGATGTTGCCGAACAGCACGTGCAAGAGGTCGATATTGGTGCCCTTGATGGAGACGATGGTGACGCCGAGCGCGAGCGAGACCAGATAGAAGGTCGCGAGCGAAGCGTCCTCCTTCAGTTCGGTGGTGCGGGCGACGAGGCCCGCGAGCAGCGCCACGGTGAAGCCCGCGATCAGGCCGCCGGTCGTCATCGCGAACAGGTTGAGCCCGGACAACAGGAAGCCGATTGCCGCCCCCGGCAGGATCGCATGCGCCATGGCGTCGCCGACCAGGCTCATCCGCCGCAGCATCAGGAACACGCCGATCGGCGCGCCGCCGAGCGACAGCGCGATCACCGCCGCGAGCGCGCGGCGCATGAACTCGAATTCGGTGAAGGGTGTGATCAGTGCGTCAGACAGCATCGGCGTCAGGCAGCCCGCGAGCGCGGATCGGCGGCGCAGGCGCCGGCAGAGTCGTCGAACGCCTCGCACATCCGCATCGCGACCATCAGATTGTCCGCCGTCAGCGCCTCTGCGGTCGGGCCCCATTCCACCGGGCCGCGCGCCAGGAGCAGCGTCTCCGGGAAATTGTTGCGCACCATGTCGAGGTCGTGCAGCGCCGCCAGCACCGTGCGCCCCTCGCCGTTCCAGCGCTTCACCAGCGCCAGCAAATCGGCTGACGTCTTGGCATCGATGGCGTTGAACGGCTCGTCGAGCACGATCAACCGGGCATCCTGCAGCAGCACGCGCGCGAACAGCATGCGCTGCATCTGGCCCCCCGACAGCGTGCCGATCGGGCGGTTCTCAAAACCGTTGAGGCCGACGGCGGCGAGCGCCGCCAGGATCTTGTCGCGCGCGCCCTTGCCGATGCCGCCGAAGAAGCCGGTCGAGCGCCACAGCCCGGTGCCGACGAAGTCGAACACCGAGATCGGGAAGGTGCGGTCGATGTCGGCGGACTGCGGCAGATAGGCGATGTCGCGATGGTCGAGCCCGTCGAGATCGATCACGCCCGACAGCGGCTTGAGCACGCCGGCGATGCCGCGCAGCAGCGTCGACTTGCCGGCGCCGTTCGGGCCGATCACGGCAAGCAGCGCGCCCGCCTCGACGGCGCCGTTGAGGTGATGCACCGCCGGGTGGCGGTCATAGCCAAGGGTAACGTCGCGGAATGTGACAAGCGCGCCCATGCTCACCTCATCGCCAGCCAGACGACGCCCCACAGGCAGGCCGAGACCGCGAGCGCCGCGGCCAGCCGCGCCGGCACGGTCATGCGCAGGATCGACCAGTGCGCCGTCTGGGCCGGATGCCCCGCCGGGCCGTGACTGTGGGCGTGCGGATGGGGGTGGTCGTGATCGTGGGTATGTGCATGCGCCATGGAGAGACTGTTATATTATAACATAACGCGAGTCTACAAACGAGGAACTCATGGCGGATGCGCAAAACCGGGAGAGATTTGAGCTGCGCCGGCAAAGTGACGACCTCGTCTACGTCTTCGTCCGCAAGACCCGCCCCGATGGAACCGTCGGCTACCAGCGCCAGGATCAGGATCTCTGGATCGAGCACCGGCCGGATTGGGGCTGGGTCACCTGGGACCCGGAAAGCCAGTCCTGCACCGGCCGTCCCTGGAACGTGCTGCCGGCCGACCAGGTCGACCACCCGCCGGAAGGCGACTGGGTGAGCCGCAAGGGGGCGAAGTCGTATGTCTATCGGCTGGTGTATGTGAGCTAGAGCATTTTCCGATCACGTTGCGTCGTAACCAGCCGCGACGAGATAATTTTGGCATTCCTCGGGTGAGAAGCGCTTGAGAGCGTTGGCGATTGCTTGCCAGAGATCGGGCATGGTGCGCGCTGCGGCGGCCCGCAACAGGGCTTTCAGTTTAGAGAAGGCCATTTCGATCGGGTTGAAGTCTGGACTGTAGGGCGGAAGATAGAGCAGGCTTGCTCCGACCGCCCGGATGGCCTCTCGAACGCCATGGACCTTGTGAGCGGGCAAGTTGTCCATGATAACGGTATCGCCCGGCCGCAGCGATGGGGCGAGCAATTGCTCGACGTAGGCCAGGAAAGCGTCGCCATCCATTGGACCGTCCAGAACAAGCGGCGCGATCAGACCGTCGGAGCGCAATCCAGCGGTGAATGTCGTCGTCTTCCAATGTCCGTGTGGGATAGCTGCACGACATCGCTCGCCGCGTGGCGAGCGGCCGTAAAGCCGCGCCATTTTGGTGTTGGCGCTGGTTTCGTCGATGAAGACGAGACGCTCAGGGTCAAGATCGATTTGCCCTTCGAGCCACTCCTCACGCGCGGCATTTATATCGCCGCGCCGTTGCTCGGCGGCGTGCGCTGTCTTTTTTTAAGTGTGATCTTTCTGCGCTGGAAAAAACGCCAGAGCGACGCGATGCCAGTCGATATTCCACGACGTTTCAACAGTTCTCGCAACTCGGCGAGCGTGATATCCGGCTTCGCTGTCACTGCCTCCAGAATCAATTGCGAATGCGCTTCGATGCGCTGCGATTTGCGGTCACCGCCCTGGCGTTTAGGAACGATGTCGCCAACTTCCTTGAGGCGACCGCGCCAGCGGATCGCACTGGCCGCGCTGACACCAAAGCGCTCAGCAGCCTGTCGACAGGACATGCCACCGTCAATCGCGGCTATCACCCTTTGACGAAGATCAACCGAAAGCGCCCTGGCCATACATGCTGGCCTCCCTCGCCAGCATGCAGCTTGAATCTGACTCGCGCCGTTTTGGGAATCCCCACCCGATTCATTCCGGTCGGAAAATGCTCTAGGAGCCCGTCCAGATATGTTTTCGTGACGGGCATTTGTTGTAGAGTAGCAGGCTCAGGCTGCGTTTGCGAGGTTGAACAGCTTGAGGAGGTTATGGACGGTGCAGATCATTGTCCACTCGGCGCGCACTTTCTCGATGCCCCGCAACAGGAACTGGCGGAAGCCTCTTGCCTGTTTGATCTGCCCGAACACCGGCTCCACCACTTGCTTTCGCAATCGGTAGGGTGTTTCGAAGCCGCCATCGTCGATCTTCTTTCGCATGGCCTGTGTCAGCGGGCCGCCGACTTTTCCGTTCGCTACTGTCGGGTGCTTGGCGCGTCCGGGCGCGACATAGCCATCGATGCTGCGTGTGTCGAGCGCTTCGAGATTGGCTTCGCTGCAGTAGCCGGAATCCGCTGAGGCCTGCCGCGGCTTGCGGCCAAGATTGCTCTCGATGGCCTCGATCAGGGGCACCAACTGGCCCTGATCGCTGCCGTGCTGGGTCAGTTCTTGCGCGACAATGATCTGGGCATGTGCATCGACGGCCGCCTGGGCATTATAGGCCTGAACGAAGCCATCCTTCGACTTCATGATGCGGCTTTCCGGATCGGTGAAGTTGCGTTGCGCCTTGGGATTGGGTTCCTCCGATGGCAGCGCCGCCGGTTTGCCCGGCTTCTTGCGGCCTTCGGCCTGGCGCTGCTGTTCCTTTTCGGCCTCGATGCGGCGCTCTTCCTCCGCCGCCAGTTTGGCGTCCGCTTCCAGCGCCGCCATCGCTTGCTGGATCTTCGCCAGCCGTTTCTGCTTGTCGACGGTCCAGTCCGGCAGTTCGTCGCTGTTGCCGAAAGTCTCATCCTCCGAGGCATCCGCCGCCTCGGCGGCCGCCAGCATGCGAGCGACCTCGGCCTTCAATTCCGCCTCGCGCTTCTTCATGCGCTCATAACTCATCGCCTTGTGTTTCGACGCGTTCGCCTTGATCTTCGTACCATCCAGCGCGACATGACCGAGCTTGACCAGCCCGGCCGTCTCGCACAACTTCAGAACCTGCACGAATAGCGCGCCGAGCGCCTTCAAATGTCGCTTGCGAAAGTCGCTGATCGTCCGAAAATCCGGCGCATCCAGCGCCACGATCATCACAAAATCGTTCCGCTCCCGGCAGGCCTTGGCAATCCGACGCGACGAATACAGCCCACTCGCATAGCTATGCAGCAGCAGCGCCACCATCATCCGCGGATCAAACGGCGGCTGCCCAAGCCCGCTCACATAGCTGCCCATGATCTCCCTGAGATCGAGGCTCTCCCGCACCAGATCAACCATAAACCGCGAGACATGGCCTTTCGGCACGAAGTCCTGCACATTCGGCGGCAGAAGCAGCGTCTGATCGATGTTCCAAGGCCGAAAATACTTGCTCATCGCCCAATGTTGAATCAGACCCGACCAGATTTGAACAGCGACTATCCAGACAAGCTCCTAGGCGAAGGGTCATCGCGGCGCGGGCCCTCCGTTCGTCGCGGCGGCGCAGACGGAGACGGAAATGGGGATATTGCTCGATTCAAGATGTCAAACACGCGGTGTCATCACCCGCGCATGCGGGTGATCCAGTATTCCAGAGGCGTCGGTGATTGAATCGAGAGGCCGCGGCGTACTGGATCGCCCGGTCAAGCCGGGCGATGACAGTTGTGGGTGGGACGTACCTTCGCATTCTCGCGACATGTTTTGCCCGAGTTCTACTCTTCGTTTCGCCCTCTCTCTCGCAGAGGGCGCAGGGAAAGCCGGGTGCCGATCCCATCCATGGGCCCCGGCTTTCAGACCGCAGCGAGCGGCAGGCGGCCTGACGCCGATCCGGCTTCACTGCGCCTTCGTTGCAGCATCGGTGTCGTAGACCACACCGCAGACCCTGTGCGCGTAACAGGAGCGCAGGTGACATCGTTGATCCAGCGCACAGCCGCCGTAGATCAGAGCGAAATAGCCGAGCACGGCGAAGGCGGTCACGCCAAGAAGGCATCTGGTCCAAATATCCATCGACGACGACCTTAATCCATTCGCCAGCGAGACCAACAAGGGCTTGGCTCCTCTTTGTGCGCCCTGATCGCAAACAGGTTCGGGCAGCCGGCCCTGCTGACACCATGCTGTCAGCAGGGCCGGGCGTACGCAGACCTTGCGCGGGTGCAAACCGCGGGCAGGGTTTTGGAGGAAGCGCGGCATGCACGATCGCTCGTCTCTGGTCGCCCCACAGCGACCGAGCCTGATCACGTCAGTTCTTGGCCTTGGCGTATTCCTGATCCCGTTCGATGTGACCGCTGTCGTGGTTGCGCTGCCGGGCATTGCTGGGGATCTCGGGTTTGCGGTTGCCGGAGCCGCCTGGGTCATCGACGCCTACAGCCTGGCCCTCACCGGCGCGCTATTGGCATCGGGCGCACTCGCGGATCGCTTCGGTCGCCGGCGTGCAATGCTGGCCGGCAACATCGTGTTTCTGCTGGGTTCGATCGCCTGCGGGGCGGCGACGAGCGGTCCGCTGCTGCTCGCTGCACGGGCCCTGCAAGGTATCGGCGCGGCCTTCCTGATCACGGGCGCGATCGCGTTGGTCGCCGGGGCATTTCCCGACCAGAGCCAACGGGCAAGGGTCTTCGGCACTATTGGAGTGATCTCGGGCGTTGCCATGGCGCTTGGCCCAACCTTGGGAGGCCTGCTGGCTGCCTGGTGTGGCTGGCGCTGGATCTTCCTTGCCAACATCCCGTTTTGCCTGACGCTGGCGGCCGTCGTGCCAAGGGTCATTGCCGAGACGAATGAACCGGGCGGGCGCCCGCTCGATCCTGCTGGCATCGTGCTCCTGACGCTGTCGTTGGGTCTCGCAATCGACGCGCTGTTGAGACATGAGGCCCCGCCGATCGTGAGAGCGACCGGCCTGATCGCAAGCCTGGCGACCGCCTTCGGGTTCGTCCGGCAGCAGTGGCGCAGCCTCAATCCGGTGCTCGACCCGCGCGTGTTCGCGACAGCACCGATGATCGGGGTCGGCGCGTCGTTGACTGCCCTCCAGTTCGGTTACTGGGCAACACTGGTCTATCTGCCACTGTTCTTGAGTGCCGGTCTGCATGTCAGCATGGAAGTGGCGGGCGTGGCGTTGCTTGCGGCAACGTTGCCAATGCTGCTGGTCCCGCTGCTGGGTGGGAGGTTTGTCACCCGATGGGGCTGGCGGCGCTTCTTCATGGCGGCCCTTGGTGTTGTCGCTTCGGGAGACGCGCTGCTTGTGGTTGCCGCGCTGTCTGCCGACGCCGCGATCCGCGGCATCGCGACGTCGGCCGGCATGCTGACGATCGGCATCGGAGCAGCACTGGCGAACCCGCAATTGGGAAACGTCGCCTTGGCCCTCGCTCCGCCGGCGCAGGCCGGCATGGCCTCCGCCATGACAATGATCGTCCGTCAGGCCGGCTTTGCCGTCAGCATTGCCGCGCTGGGGGCGATGCTCAAGACAACGGATATGGCGTCGGCATTCGCGGCTCCATTCGTGCTCTCGACAATCGGGGCCATCGTCGGCGTGGTCGGTGCCGCGACGCTGTTTCCTGCTGCGCAGACCGAAATCTAAGAAGGCCAGGCGGGTCAGCGCTAAACGCGCGCCCTATCCCCTTGTCATTCCGGGGCGCGCCACTTGGCGCGAGCCCGGAATCCATTCCTCCATGGAATATGCGGCCCGATGGATTCCGGGCTCGTGCTTCGCACGCCCCGGAATGACGAAAGCTGTTCACGCCTCCCTCGCGTAACTCTTCAACCTCACCTCCAGCACCGCCATCACCTGGTCGCGGACCGGGTCGCGGGAGCCTTTCAGCCAGGCGGCGGCGAGCGGCAGGCGGCCGGCGGCACTGCCGCGCTTGAGTCTGAGGGGAACGAAACGCACGCCGGGGATCGCCATCCGCGCGGTCCAGCGCGGCACGATGGCAACGCCGAGCCGCGCCGCGACCATGTTGACGATGGTCTGCTTCTCGTCGGCGATCTCCTGGATGCGCGGCGTCAGTCCGGCCTCGTCGAACAGTTTTGTCGTGAGATCGTGGCTGTGCGGCCGCGAGCGGCGCTCCGGCACGATCAAAGGCTGATCGGCGATATCGGGCAGCACGATCTGCTTGCGCCGCGCCAGCGCATGCTTATGCGACAGCGCCACCACGGCGGTTTCCTGCAGCAGCGGAGTGAACTCGATGCGCCGATCGGGCCGCTCCGGCGGGCGCACGAAAGCGAGATCGAGCGCGCCCGACAGCAGTTTCGGCAATAGCCGGATGGTCTTTTCCTCGAGCAGTTGCACAGCGACTTCGGGATGGATCGCGCGGAGGTCGCGCAGCAGCGGCGGCAGCAGGCCGGCCGCGGCGCTGTCGATCGCGCGATCCGGAACCGCCGCGCCTGCGGCTTGCGCAGACGGTGGCGAAAGCCGTCCTCGATCGCCTCGGCGCGACCGAGCAGCGCGCGGCCCTCGCGCAGCAGCACAGAGCCGTCCTCGGTCAACGACACCGCACGCGTGGTGCGCGCAAACAGCCGCACTCCGAGATCTTCTTCCAGCAGCTTGATGTGGCGGCCGAGCGCCGACGGCATCATTTGCAAGCGCTGCGCGGCGCGGCCGAAATGCAGTTCCTCGGCAGCCGCGACGAAGCAGCGAAGCTGGTGCAGTTCCAAGATGCTGGCTCCTTTAGACATCGATTCCGTCATGCCCGGCCTTGTGCCGGGCATCCACGTCTTGGCGGCACGAAGAAAGACGTGGATGGCCGGGACGAGCCCGGCCATGACGACCCGGTGAGAAGACGGAGACCCGATTATATCATTTTTTTGTATAAACCGGCGCGGATTGAAGCGGAAGGGCGCGAGCCTCTAGGCTTCCCGGTGGCGCGGCGAAATGCGCCGTCCCAACAAACAAGACGAACCCCGGGGAAGCCCATGGAAAGCGAGCTTGGCACTCGCGTGTTGCGCAAGATCTCACTGCGCATCGTGCCGTTCATCATGCTGCTGTACTTCGTGGCCTTCATCGACCGGGTCAATATCGGCTTCGCGTCGCTGACCATGAACAAGGACATCGGCCTGTCGCCGACCGTCTACGGCTTCGGCGCCGGTATCTTCTTCTGGGGCTATTTCCTGTTCGAGGTGCCCTCCAACATCATCCTGCACAAGATCGGCGCGCGGATCTGGATCGCGCGGGTGATGATCACCTGGGGCCTGGTCTCGGCGGCGATGGCGCTGGTGCAGGGCGCGACCAGCTTCTACGTGCTGCGCTTCCTGCTCGGCGCCGCCGAAGCCGGCTTCTTTCCCGGCATCATCCTCTATCTGTCCTACTGGTTCCCGGCGCGGCAGCGCGCCGCCGTCACCGCGCTGTTCATGGCCGCAGCCCCGCTGTCGACCGTGCTCGGCTCGCCGGTGTCAGGCGCGCTGCTGGAGATGGACGGCCTGTTCGGCTTCAAGGGCTGGCAATGGCTGTTCGTGCTGGAAGCGGTGCCCGCCGTGCTGCTCGGCTTCGTCGTGCTGGGCTTCCTCACCGACCGGCCGGAGCAGGCCAGATGGCTTGCCGACGACGAGCGCGCCTGGCTGGTCAAGACCATGAAGGCGGAGAACGACGGCAAGGCCGCGACCGCGAGCCACAGCATCTGGCGCGGCCTTGCCGACCCGCGCGTGCTGGCGCTGTCGCTGGTCTATTTCGGCACCTCGGCCGGGCTCTACACGCTTGGTGTGTGGGCGCCGCAGATCATCAAGGCGTTCGGCCTGTCGTCACTCCAGGTCGGCTTCCTCAACGCGGTGCCTGCAACCATCGCCGTGATCGCGATGGTGCTGTGGGCGCGGCACTCGGACCGCACCGGCGAACGCACCTGGCATGTGGTGCTGGCCTGCCTGATGGCATCAGCGGGACTTGCGCTGGCCGGCCTGTGGACCGGCCTTGCCGCCGTGATCGCGGCGCTGACCTTGGTCAATATCGGCATCTCCTCGTCGAAGCCGCCGCTGTGGAGCATGCCGACCATGTTCCTGTCGGGCTCGGCCGCCGCGGCCGGGATCGCCACCATCAACTCGATCGGCAATCTCGGCGGCTTCGTCGGGCCGGCGATGATCGGCTGGATCAAGGAACGCACTGGCAGCTTCGAGGGCGGCCTGTACTTCGTCGCCGCCCTGCTGGTGCTGTCAGCCGTGCTCACCCTGCTGCTGTCGCGCGCGCAAGCAGCACCTGTGCCCGCCGAACCGCAACCCAATCCCGTGCAAACTCGCTAACAACAGATCCGGAGACAACCCATGCGCACCCATTCCATCGCCGCCATCCCCGCCGACGGCATCGGCCCCGAAGTGATCTCCGCGGGTGTCCGCGTGCTCGAGGCGCTGGCGAAGCGCAGCGGCGACATCAGCTTCAACGTCAAGACCTTCGATTGGGGCTCGGACTATTACAAGAAGCACGGCGTGATGATGCCGGCCGATGGCCTCGCGGAGCTCAAGAAGTTCGACGCGATCTATTTCGGCGCGGTCGGCGCGCCCGACGTGCCCGGCCACATCACGCTGTGGGGCCTTCGCTTACCGATCTGCCAGGGTTTTGATCAATACGCCAACGTGCGGCCGACAAAAATCCTGCCCGGCGTCGCCTCGCCGCTGCGCAATGTCGGCGTCGGCGATCTCGACTGGGTGATCGTGCGCGAGAATTCCGAAGGCGAATATGCAGGGATGGGCGGCCGCGCGCACAAGGGCCTGCCGGAGGAGGTCGGCACCGAAGTCGCGGTATTCACCCGCGTCGGCGTGACGCGGATCATGCGCTATGCATTCCAGCTCGCGCAGTCGCGGCCGCGCAAATTCCTCACCGTGGTGACCAAGTCGAACGCGCAGCGCCACGGCATGGTGATGTGGGACGAGATCGCGGCCGAGGTGGCGCGGGAGTTCCCCGACGTCACCTGGGACAAGATGCTGGTCGACGCCATGACGGTGCGGATGACGCTGCATCCGAAGAGCCTCGACACGGTTGTGGCAACCAATCTGCACGCCGATATCCTCTCGGATCTCGCAGGCGCACTGGCCGGCAGCCTCGGCGTCGCGCCGACCGGCAACATCGATCCGCAGCGCCGCTTCCCCTCGATGTTCGAGCCTATCCACGGCTCGGCCTTCGATATCACCGGCAAGGGCATCGCCAACCCGGTGGCGACCTTCTGGACCGGCGCGCAGATGCTGGAGCATCTCGGCGAAAAGGATGCCGCCGTGCGATTGATGGCCGCAGTGGAGAAGGTCTGCGCCGCCGGCGTGCTGACGCCCGACGTCGGCGGCACGGCGACGACGAAGGAAGTGACGGATGCGGTGATCGACGCGATCCATGGATCGAATGTGTGAGGGGCAGGCGCACCAGCTATCCGCGAACTCCGTTCGCCTCTCCCGCTTGCGGGGGAGGCCGGATCGCATCGTAGATGCGATCCGGGTGGGGGCTCTCTCCACAGCACGACTCGCGGAGGGAGCCCCCACCCCACCCTCCCCCGCAAGCGGGAGAGGGAGCCCTACCAGGGTGCTCACCTCACGAGAGCAGCGCGCTCACCTCGCCGACGTCTCCGCCTCCGCGCAGTTCGTCAGCCGCGCCGGCACGCCGACGGCGGTGCAGCCGGCGGGCACATCCGAGGTCACCAGTGCGCCGGCGCCGATCTTGGCGAAATCGCCGATCGTGAGATGCCCGATCACCGTTGCGCCGGCACTGAGCAGCACACCGCGGCCGATGGTCGGAGCGTGGCGCGGGTCGTCCTGATGGCGCGCGATGGTGACGTTCTGCAGGATCGTCACCTCGTCGCCGACGGAGGCCAGCGCACCGATGATGATGCCGGTGCCGTGATCGAGGAACACCGCGGTTCCGACCCGGGCCGACGGGTGAATGCTGATCTGCAACTGGTCCGCAGCCGCACTCTGCATCAGCAGCGCGAGGTCGGGGCGGTCCTGGCGCCACAGCCAGTTCGCGACGCGCCAGGCCTGCAGCGCGGCGTAGCCCTTAAAGTTGAGGAGCGGTGGCAGGAAGCCTGAGATCGCCGGATCGCGGCGCACGATCGCTGTGAGATCAACAGCCGCGGCATCGACCAGCGCGGGCTCGTCCGCATACGCCTCGCGGGCCGCACGCGCAAACTGCGCACGATCGGCCTCGGCGCGGCCGATGCGCCGGCCGATCAGGAACGCGAGCGCGCCGCCGAGCTCGCCCTGATCGAGGATGAAGGCGGCCGACGCCTCAAGGAAGGGATCGGCGACGACGGCAGCTTCCGCTTCGCGCCGGATCGAACGCCAGAGATCGTCAGAACTCGCCGTCACGTGCGTCGCCATGATCTTCGCCTCATCGTCCGGGCCGCCGACGATAGAGTGGGCGCGACCGCCCCAAAATGCAAACCGCCCGCTTGCTCATCGCAAACGGGCGGCTCAGGGCCATCAGGTGTTATGGGGGCACATCGCCTGAAGGCTCAGCGCTTGCCTTCCGTGATCAGCTCTGCGGCGGCTGGTCGTTCGGCGGGGTCGGACGGGTCTTGTGCTGCGCCATGAAGGCGTCGAACTCTTCCTTGTCCTTGGCGTGGCGCAGGCGATCGAGGAAGTTCTTGAACTCGACCTGCTCCTCCTCGAGACGGCGCAGCGTGTCCGTGCGGTACTCGTCGAAGGCGCGGTTGCCGCTCGAGGGCGGGCCGAAGCCGCCGAACGGGAAGCCGCGGCGCTCCATGCGGCTCTTCATTCGCTCCATCCTGTCCTGCATGCGCTCCATCTTGTTCTGCCAGCGATCCATGTCGTTGTGACTCCAACAGGCCATCTTTCTGCTCCCGAGTGTGAAAAAGAGAAGGGCGAGACCGATCGGCCACCAGATCATGAAACCAAGGATGATCCCGGCGATCTTCAGGGGATGCCACGGCGTCGCGTAGAAGTAGGGGCGGTAGGGTTCTTCGACGGGGCCGCGCCAGCGATTGACATCAGCGGTGTAGGCCATTTCCTTCTCCATGACGGCATCACGCTGTTGTGAATGTAAATAACATTTACATAGATAGCCGACCCCTTGGGAAAGTCAAGCAGCGCGGATGACGCACCCCTGGGATTATTTTTGAAACTTTATTTCGGCTTGCCCCAGGGACCAGGCTTGTCACCGGCCGACTTGTCGTCGGCGGGCGCCTCGGCACCCGGCCTGCGATCGGTGAGGAAGCCGAGGCCGCGCAGATAGATCAGCACTTCGGCTTCGAGCAGATCCTCCGGCGACATCGGCAGCTTGCGCCGCGCGGCATCGCCGCGGCCGAACAGCGAAGCCACACCATGCGACATCGACCAGATGTGCAGCGCCATCATCATCGCCGGCGGACGCGGCGTGCCGGGTGGCGCCAGCGCCGCGAGCCGTTCGGCGGCGGCGCGGATGATCGCAAACGCGCGTTCGCTCGCGGCCATCAGGGTCGGATTGGAATCGACCGGCAGGCCGGATTCGAACATCGCGGAGTAGAACGCGGGCTCCTCGCGGGCAAAGGCGAGATAGGCCTTGCCGACGCGCTCGAACGCCGAGACGGTGTCGGGACGACCGTCGTCCCAGGCTTGCGTCAGGAGCGATTCGAATTGCTCAAAGCCGCGCTGCGCGATGCTGGCGATCAGTTCGTCGCGGTCGCGGAAATGCCGGTACGGCGCGGCGGGGCTGACGCCGGCCATCCGCGCAGCGTCGGCGAAGGTGAAGCCGGCCGGCCCTTTCTTCGTGATCAGGTCGAGGGCTGCCTGCAGCAACGCCTCTTTGAGATTGCCGTGATGATAGCCGCGCTCGGCGCGGCCTTGGTCCTTGCGCCAGCTCATGTGAACGGCTTTTACATGAGCCGGCGGTAAAGGTCACTAGGAGCCCGTCCAGATATGTTTTCGTGACGGGCATTTGTTGTAGAGTAGCAGGCTCAGGCTGCGTTTGCGAGGTTGAACAGCTTGAGGAGGTTATGGACGGTGCAGATCATTGTCCACTCGGCGCGCACTTTCTCGATGCCCCGCAACAGGAACTGGCGGAAGCCTCTTGCCTGTTTGATCTGCCCGAACACCGGCTCCACCACTTGCTTTCGCAATCGGTAGGGTGTTTCGAAGCCGCCATCGTCGATCTTCTTTCGCATGGCCTGTGTCAGCGGGCCGCCGACTTTTCCGTTCGCTACTGTCGGGTGCTTGGCGCGTCCGGGCGCGACATAGCCATCGATGCTGCGTGTGTCGAGCGCTTCGAGATTGGCTTCGCTGCAGTAGCCGGAATCCGCTGAGGCCTGCCGCGGCTTGCGGCCAAGATTGCTCTCGATGGCCTCGATCAGGGGCACCAACTGGCCCTGATCGCTGCCGTGCTGGGTCAGTTCTTGCGCGACAATGATCTGGGCATGTGCATCGACGGCCGCCTGGGCATTATAGGCCTGAACGAAGCCATCCTTCGACTTCATGATGCGGCTTTCCGGATCGGTGAAGTTGCGTTGCGCCTTGGGATTGGGTTCCTCCGATGGCAGCGCCGCCGGTTTGCCCGGCTTCTTGCGGCCTTCGGCCTGGCGCTGCTGTTCCTTTTCGGCCTCGATGCGGCGCTCTTCCTCCGCCGCCAGTTTGGCGTCCGCTTCCAGCGCCGCCATCGCTTGCTGGATCTTCGCCAGCCGTTTCTGCTTGTCGACGGTCCAGTCCGGCAGTTCGTCGCTGTTGCCGAAAGTATCATCCTCCGAGGCATCCGCCGCCTCGGCGGCCGCCAGCATGCGAGCGACCTCGGCCTTCAATTCCGCCTCGCGCTTCTTCATGCGCTCATAACTCATCGCCTTGTGTTTCGACGCGTTCGCCTTGATCTTCGTACCATCCAGCGCGACATGACCGAGCTTGACCAGCCCGGCCGTCTCGCACAACTTCAGAACCTGCACGAATAGCGCGCCGAGCGCCTTCAAATGTCGCTTGCGAAAGTCGCTGATCGTCCGAAAATCCGGCGCATCCAGCGCCACGATCATCACAAAATCGTTCCGCTCCCGGCAGGCCTTGGCAATCCGACGCGACGAATACAGCCCACTCGCATAGCTATGCAGCAGCAGCGCCACCATCATCCGCGGATCAAACGGCGGCTGCCCAAGCCCGCTCACATAGCTGCCCATGATCTCCCTGAGATCGAGGCTCTCCCGCACCAGATCAACCATAAACCGCGAGACATGGCCTTTCGGCACGAAGTCCTGCACATTCGGCGGCAGAAGCAGCGTCTGATCGATGTTCCAAGGCCGAAAATACTTGCTCATCGCCCAATGTTGAATCAGACCCGACCAGATTTGAACAGCGACTATCCAGACAAGCTCATAGGCCACCGGTCCTGGTCGACCCAGGACAGGTGGCCTAGATTCTTGCTTCAACGCGTTTTTCCGCTGGAAAACGCTGGGCGGCGGGACGCGGGGTTAATCAAGATTAACGGATAGGTGGCGCGGGGGCTCGCTGCTCTCGCTCGACCAGAGCAGCCCGGCTCAAGCCAATGGCTCCATCTTCCCCTTCCCCCTGAAAGGGGGAAGGTCGGGATGGGGGTCAGCCGCAGCCGACGCTGTATGCGGGGAGAGCAGATCCCCACCCGCTCTCGCGAGCAAAGCGACCTCCCCTTTTCAAGGGGAGGTGGTCCCGCCTCAGCGGCCCGGGATCGGCAGCACCGGCATGATCTCGACGGCCTCGCCCGGGAAGATCGCAAAATGCGGGTGGTTCTCGAACAGCTTTGCGGCCGCCTCATGCGACGCCGCGCGCACCACGGTGAAGCCGGTCATCAGATTGGCGATGTCGGCGGTGCCGTCAGCGGCGACCTTCTTGGTCTTGCCGAGCGGTCCGCCCATCTCGACGATCACGTCGTGGTGCTTCTCGACCCAGGCGCCCCAGGCGGCCATGCCCTGCTGCTCCTTGGCGCGCCGTTCGGCCTCCGGCATCGCGTTCCAGGCTGCCATCCGCGAACCGTCTTTGCCGCCGCCGAGATAGACGGCGAGGAAGGTGTTGGTGCTCATCTTGCGTCTCCGTTGTGGTGGTTGGTTGATCGTCGTGCGTGGCGCGATGACGCTCTGAAGCGGCACCGCTGTGTTGGTTAGCGCAGCGCCTTGCCCCAGCCGCCCTGCGGGTGCTCGAAGGTGGCGGCGGCCTGTTGCACCTCCTCGGAGAAATCGCCCATCTCCTGCACCTGGCGGATCTCGATCATCTCGTTGGCGGAAGCTGGGCACTTCTTGGCCCACGCGATCGCTTCAGCACGCGAAGCGACGTCGATCATCCAGAAGCCGCCGATCACTTCCTTGGCCTCGGTGAACGGACCGTCGGTCACGACGGGCAAGCCGCTGTCGAACCTGACCCGCGCGCCGGTCGCCGGCGGATGCAGGCCTTCCAGCGTGATCAGCACGCCGGCATCCTTCAGCGCCTGATTGTATCGCATCATCGCGGCGACCCGTTCCGGGTCGAGCTCGAGCTTGGCCGGCGCGGACTCGTAGCCCTGCGGGATCATCAGCATCATGAAACGCATTGGTCGATCTTCCTTGCTTGTTGAATTACTCGCCTTCGTCATCTCGGGCATGCGCCGTCGGGCGCAAGCCCCGCAATGACGAAGACGTCACTTCTTAGCGGCCTGCGCGCGCAGCCGCTCTTCCTGTTCGCGCAGCTCGGGCGTCAGCGCCTCGCCGAAATCCTCCGCAGCAAACACCTGGCGGATCTCGATCTCGGAGCCGCCGTCGAACGGCGCGCGCTTCATCCAGCCGATCGCTTCATCGAGCGATTTGGTCTCGATCAACCAGAAGCCGCAGACGAGATCGCTGGTCGGGCTGAACGGTCCGTGGCTCACGGTGCTCTGCCCGCCGGCATATTTGACGCGGGCGCCCTTGTTGGTCGGATGCAGGCCCTCGCCGGCCTGCATCACGCCGGCCTTGACCATCTCCTCGTTGAACTTGCCCATCGCGGCGAGCAACTCGGTGCTCGGCATCACGCCGGCCTCGGTATCCTTGTTCGCCTTCACGATCACCATGAACTTCATCGTCCTGCTCCGTTGTGGTGGACCGGCCGTTGCCGGTGCTCGCCAGAAGGACGACGCCGCTCTTGCCACGCCGACAGGTCGAACGAAACTATTTCGGAGGTCATTGCATCGCGCGCCACGGCCTTCAGCGCTCCTGCCTGACGAGTTCACCGTCCTGATGCGACGGACCGAAATAGACGTCGATGCGCGACACCTTGTCGCCGTCGAACACGACAAACTCGGTGTTGCGAAAGCTCTTGCCGTCGCGGCCGACGCAGCGATAGGTGACGAAGGCCTCTCCTCCGTCGACCATGATGCGCTCGATCTCGTGGCGGCCGATCCAGCTGGAGTCGCGCCAGCACTCGGCGAAATAGCGCGGCTTGTCGATGTTCTCGCCGTAGGGTGTCGAGAAGCGGAAATCCTCCGCAAATGCCGCTTCGACCGCCGCGCGGTCATTGGCGAGATAGGCGGCGAAGAGCCCGCGGATGATCTCCGCCCTGTTGCCAGCTGCAGCCATGTCATCTCCACATAATTCGCCCGGGCCTCCGGAGCGCGCTCCAGAACCCGGGCCTCAGGGAGATGACGAACGGGGCGGCGCGAAAGCGACATCGCGCCGCAATTTATTTTCAGGCCCGGTGGCGAGCTCGACCGCGAGCTGCTTGGTGAGGTGCGCAAGCCCCGCCTTGCTGGTGCCGTAGGCCGAGCGCAGCTGCACCGCCGAGATCGAGGTGATGTTGACGATCGCGCCGCCGCCATGCTCGCTCTTCCTGTGCTCGGAGCGCGCCAGCTACATCACCGGACAGATCCTCGCCGTCGACGGCGGCTTCGATGCCGCCGGCATCGGCCTGCCGACGCTGCGCGGCCAGCGGAGGAATGGGTAGCTCCTCCGCTTTCTCACCGTCATCCTGAGGAACGCGTCCTTACGCGCGTCTCGAAGGATGGACGGCCCGACTGGTGGCCGATTCATCCTTCGAGGCTCGCCCAGCGGCGCAATTGCGCCGCAAGGCTCGCACCTCCAGCGACAAGGCGAAGCCTTTGCGCGAGGATGACGGGTTGAAAATCAGCGGAAAAGTCTACCGCCCGTTCACCGCAACCACGCGCCAGGCGCCGGCCAGCCGATCGATCCGCGTCAGCGATAGGGGATCGACCACGAACCGCAGCGCGAGCTCCGGCGCGAGATCGAGCGCGATTGCAAGCACCGCACGGATGGTGCCGGAATGCACGACCAGCACGACGTCGCCGGCCGGCAGACGCGCGAGCCCTGCTTGTGCCCGCGCAATCTGATCCGCAAAACTTTCGCCGCCGGGCGGCCGGTTAGTCCCCGGCGATTGCCAGAACGCGCGATAGCCTGCCGCGCCGAGCTCTCTCTCGATCTCGCTGTGACGCCGGCCGGTCCAGTCGCCAAAGTCCTGCTCGCGGAAGGCGTCGTCCTCGGCCGCCGTGAGGCCGAGCCGCGCGGCGGTCTCGCGGGTGCGCCGCGCCGGGCTGCAAACGGCGAAGGCTGCTGCCGGCAGCCGCGCCTGCAACGCGGCGAAGGCCGCGGCATCGCCGAGATCCGCCGGCGCATCGGGCGCGTGGATCACGCCGCGCGGTCCGTCGACCGGCGCGTGGCGAATCAGCCAGAGATGCGTTTCGCCGTCCATCTTTCGCTCATTCTATTTTGACGCGTTTTCTTCACGCGAACCGGTCTCCACTTCGCTCGAAAACGCTCTAAGCCAACCGTGCCGCGAGCAGCACCAGGATCGCGGTCTCCGCAACCTGCTCGGCGCCGCCGAGCACATCGCCGGTCTGGCCGCCAATCTGCCGCTTGGCCAAAAGCGCCATGATCAGCGCGCTCGCGCCGGCCGCAATCGCCGCCAGCAGCGCGCTGCTGAAGGGCAAGGCAAGGAGTGCGATCAGAAGCGCGATGCCGGCCGCGACCGCCGCAACCGTGCCATCGGGCCGGCCGGCATTGGCCGCGAGCCCGTCCTTGCGCGCGTAAGGTAGGCTGATCGCGATCCATGGCAGCACGCCGCGGCCGAGCGCATGCGCTGCGATCAGGGTCTGCACCACAAGACCGTTCGGAATGGCAGCGAGCGCCGCAAGCTTGGCGGCAAAGCTTACCACCAGCGCCAGCGCGCCATAGGTGCCGAGCCGGCTGTCGCGCATGATCTCGAGCTTGGCCGCCGGATCGCGGCCGCCGCCGAACCCGTCGGCCACGTCGGCAAGCCCGTCCTCATGCAGCGCGCCGGTCAAGAGCGCACCGCCGCCGAGCGCCAGTGCCGCGGCGGCAAGATCCGGCACGCCGATCGCCCGCAGCAGCAGGCAGAACAGGCCGATCGCCGCCCCGATGCCGGCGCCGACCAGCGGGAACAGCCGCTGCGCCCGCGCAAAGCTCTCCGGCCGCGCGCCGTCCGGATGCGACATCGGCAGGCGGGTCAGAAAGGCGGTCGCGGTCCTGAGATCGTCGAGCCACTCACGCATGGTGTTGGTATTCAAAGTCCTGGCCTTCAAATTGCTCTAAACCGCGATGAGATCAGGCCGGATCGTCATCCCGTTTCAGCGTCCAGTTTGAGCATAGTCTTCCTGGAAAACCGCTTCACAGCGTTCCGGATCATGCTTTAGCTTGCGCCCGCTCGACGAGGGAATCGCATGCAGTTCAGTACTCTAGACGACATCCGCAGCTTTTGTCGCGACCTGCCCGCAGGCGACGAGGCGAGCGCTGCGGCGGCTACCCTGCGCCAGCAGAATCTGACCAAGCCGCCGGGAAGCCTCGGCCGGCTGGAAGAGGTCGCGATCTGGCTGGCGCGCTGGCAGCGGCGCGAGATCCCCCGGCTCGACCAGGTCACCATTGCCGTGTTCGCCGGCAATCACGGCATCGCCGAGCGCGGCGTTTCGGCCTTTCCCTCTGAAGTCACTGCGCAGATGGTAGCGAATTTCGCCGCGGGAGGCGCGGCGATCAACCAGATCGCAAAACTTGCCGGCGCCACGCTGCGCGTCGAGCCGCTCGAGCTGGCGCGCCCGACGCGCGATTTCACGACGTCCACGGCGATGGATGGCGCCGATTTCCTGGTCGCGCTCGACACCGGCTGGCGCGCGGTGCCCGAGCAATGCGACCTGCTCGTGGTCGGCGAAATGGGCATCGCCAATACCACCGTGGCCGCGACGCTGTGCGCGGCATTGATGGGCGGGCGCGGCGCGCGCTGGGCCGGCCGCGGCACCGGCGTCGACGATGCCGGCCTGCTGCGCAAGCGCACGGTGATCGACACCGCGCTGAAACTGCATCGCAACCTGCTCGACGATCCCTTGGCCGTCGCAGTCGCGCTCGGCGGGCGCGAGCTCGCAGCGATCGCAGGCGCCGTGCTGGCGGCGCGTGCAAGATCGATCCCGGTGCTGCTCGACGGTTTCGTCGCGACATCGGCGGTGCTGCCGCTAGCGCGGCTTGCACCCAACAGCCTCGTACATTGCCGCGCCGGGCATGTGTCGGCCGAACTCGGCCACCGCGAATTGCTGCGCGAGCTCGCGCTCGCTCCCCTCCTCGATCTCGAGATGCGGCTCGGCGAAGCATCCGGCGCGGGGGTCGCGATCCTGCTGCTGCGCGCCGCGCTCGCCTGTCACGGCGGCATGGCGACCTTTGCCGAGGCCGGCGTTTCCGGCGCGGACTGAAGCCGGGGGATAGCGGCACAGTTCCTTCAAAAAGCCGGTGCATACCGCCGATGCGGGTCACAATCTTCGCGTGCGCAGCATGACCACTGCGCGCGAAAGGCCTAACTTGTGCGTCGGCGGGCGCCGGCCGGCGCCTCGGCCATGCTGAAACCAGATACCGGGGAGAATCACGTCATGTCGGGTGTTCTCATCAATCTGATCATTCAAATCATCAGCGGAGCCGTCGGCGGCAATGTCGCGGCGGGAGCGGCCAAGAACATCGACCTCGGCACGCTCGGCAACACCATCGCCGGCGCCATCGGCGGCGGCGCCGGCGGACAGCTGCTAGGCATGCTGATCCCACTGCTCGCCAATTCAGGCGCTGCGCCTGACATCGGCAGCATCATCGGACAGGTCGCCGGCGGCGGCGTTGCCGGCGCGGTGCTCACTGCGATCGTGGGCGCGCTCAAGAACCGGGCAGCCTGAATCGACTGCCGTCGCGGAACGGGCATCGGTCTTGACGATGCCCCATTCCGGCGCGAGCCTTGCGATATCCGATGCGGCGAACCCTTGATCGCATCGGCGGCAGGGATTGCGTTCATGAAGGCACTTGTCGCAGCGGCAGCTCTCTGTGCAACGGTTTCCTGCGCACAGGCCGACGTTCGCATCCTTGCCAGCCCCGGCGGGCAGGTCGGCCCGTTCATCGACCTGTTCGACAAGGTGCGCGAGTCGGGCGAGCGCGTGGTGATCGACGGGCCGTGCCTGTCGGCGTGCACGCTGGTGCTCTCGATGGTGCCGGGCGACCGCATCTGCGTGACGCGCCGCGCGGTGCTCGGCTTTCATGCCGCGCGCTCGATCGACCAGCGCGGCCGGACCTATGCGGAGCCGGAAGCCTCCGTCGCTGTGCTGGAAGCCTATCCGGCGCCGGTGCGCAGCTGGATCGTGCGCCGCGGCGGCCTGACCTCACACCTGCTGCTGCTGCGCGGCCGCGAGCTGGCGGCCATCTATCCGCGGTGCAGGTGAGAATCTGTAGCTTGCAGAATGGGCAAAGGCACGTCTGCGTCATGCCCACTCCGCGATCCCAAACCCGTCATCCTGAGGTGCGAGCCCTTGCGAGCCTCGAAGGATGAACGGCCACCAGCCGGGCCGTCGATCCTTCGAGGGCCGCTGAAGGAGCGGCCACCTCAGGATGACGGTGATAGAAAGCACGCCGGGATGAAGACTTCCCGGCCTACATCTGCTGCGGGCAGTTCACCATCCAGGGGATGCCGAACTGATCGACGCACATGCCAAAACCGTTGGAGAAGAAGGTCTTGCCGAACGGCAGGGTGACGGTGCCGCCTTCGGACAGCGCCTTGAAGCGGCGTTCAGCATCAGTGGGATCCTCGACCTGCAGCGCGACGTGGAAGCCCTGCGGCTTCTGGAAGTGGCCGGGCGGGGCGTCGGAGGCCATGATGATCTCGCCGTCGATCGTGAGGCGGGCGTGCATGATCTTGTCCTTCCAGCCGGGCGGCGTCTGCATCTCCGCATTGCCCTCGCCGTAAGGGAAGGTCTCCTCGATCTGCGCGCCGAGAACCGTCTGGTAGAATTTCAGCGCGGCGTCGCAGTTGCCGTCGTAGGAAAGATAGGGGTTGACCTGCATGACATGCTCCCTGTGATAGATTCTCGTTTTGACGCGTTTTCTTCACGCAAACCGGTAACCACTTCGTTCGAAAACGCTCTCTATTTTTCCGTCAGCTTCTTCAGATTGGCGAGACCGATCTCGAAATCCCTGCCGATCATGCGATCCAGGTTCATGAATACCTGCATCACCTTCGACATGAAGACGGCCGGACCATACATGGTCCATGTGACGCTGGTCGCATCTCCCTGCGGCAGCATTGTGAATTCCGCGGTGTTGTGGCCCTCGAACGGCTTGATGAAATCGAGCTTGATGACGATCTTCGACGGCGCGGAGGACTGCAGGATCTCCATGCGGCCGGCGCCGACATTCTTGTTGCCATCCCAGGCATACACCGCACCGTGCCCGCGCTCGGCGCCGCTATAGATGCGCTTCATGTCCGGATCCCGGTTCTCGTAGGGCGACCACACCGTCCACTGATGGAAATCGTTGATCAGCGGAAACACCCGCTCCGCCGGCGCGTCGATGCTGATCGCACGCGTCACCCGGAGCGTGCCCGGCTTGGTCGCTGCGAGGATCAGGATAACGGCAATCGCGAGCGCAAGGATGACGGCGATGATGGCAATGGTCTCGAACATGACGGTCTCCAGGTGGATGAATTTACCGACTACGCGTCGGCACTTACCGACTGATGGTCGGTAAGTCAATTGGCTGTGGGCTAGCTAGCGGCGAAACGGAAGCAGCGCGCGCAGATTGCCGTCACGCAGATAGAGCCCGCCCCACACCATCAGGCCGAGATAGAGCCCGAACAGCGTGTGGGTGAACAGCGGACTATCGATCCGCACATGCGATGCGATGGCGCCGCCGAGATAGCCGGTGAGCAGGATGGCGCCGAGGATCGAGGTCGGCGGCACCGAGTACAGCAGCGTGCAGACGATGGTGATGATGCCGAGGCTGCGCGCCAGCGTATCGCTCGCGCCGTAACCCATCCTGTCCATGGTCTCGGTAACGACCGACAGCGGCACCAGCTTGATCGCGCCGTCGAACAGCAGGAACAGGACGACCACGCCGCTCATGACGCGGCCGGTGATGCGGGCGGGCTTTGAGATTTCGGCGTCGACGATCGTCGGCATGGCTTGCTCCCCAATGTGTGGTGATGCTCTGCCTTCATGACGAACGGGGTGATGTGCGGCCGACAGGGGCGGTGAAGATTTTTCTGGGAGAGCGCGATGAGATGCGGTCATACCGCGACCGCGGCGGGACCGCGGCTCCCTCTCCCGCTTGCGGCAGGGCTGTCCGGGGAATGATTCACTGTGTCGCGGTGCATGCTCGGCAAAACCGAGGCAAATCGGTCTTTTCTGGTTGTCGAGACACAGAAGGCCGAGCATGCGATTTCGCGATAGCATTTTTAGTAGGCTGCTTGAACCGATCAATCGGCGGCAGTTTCAGACGGCTGTGGATCGTCTGGACGGGGATGCCTACGACAAGTCGTTCAAGAGCTGGGATCACCTGGTAGCGCTGATCTATGCGCAGTTGAGCGGGAACAACAGCCTGCGCGCCGTGGTGACCGGCTTCAACGCCAATCCTCAGCATCACTATCATCTGGGCACCGGCAGGTTGTCCCGCTCGACGCGGTCGGATGCCAATACCCGCCGCCCGTCCAGCATTTTTGCGCAAACCTTTGCACGATTGTCGGCGATGGCAAGCCGGCAGTTGCGGGGCGAAGGCAAGGAGATGGTGCGCCTGATCGACGCCAGTCCGATCCCGCTTGGCAAAGTTTGCACCTGGGCGGTGTGGAACGGCCGCATCCGCGGCATGAAGCTGCACGTGGTCTACGATCCCAAGGGCGATATCCCGAAGTGCGTCGAGGTGACGGCTGCCAACGTCAACGATATCGAGATCGGTCGCCAGACTCCGATCCAGGCCGGCACAACCTACGTGTTCGACAAGGGATATTGCCGTTTCGACTGGTGGCAGAAGATCAATGATAGCAAGGCTTTCTTCGTGACCCGGCCGAAGACGAGCATCCGGCTACGCGCGGTCAGGCATCGCACCATCCGCAACAGCAAGGGGGGCGGCTTCAGGATCATCGTCGACGACGAGGTGAAGCTCACCAGTAAGGGCGACTCGCGTTTGCCGATACCGCTGCGGCGCATCAAGGTCAGGCGGGAGAACGGCGGCGTGATCACGCTTCTCACCAACGATACGACCCGAACGGCCGTCGAGATCGCCGCCCTCTACAAGAGCCGGTGGCAGATCGAACTGCTGTTCCGCTGGATCAAGCAGCACCTCGACATCCGCAAGTTCCTCGGCACCAACGACAATGCAATCCGCCTGCAAGTGCTTGCTGCGATGATTGCCTACCTACTGTTGCGCATTGCCGCGCGGACCAACTGCATCAAAATGCTGCCGCTCAGGCTCGCCGAACTCGTCAGCCAGTTCCTGTTCACCCGGCGAGCCTTCGCCAGCATCGACAAGCCTCCGCCAATCAACCCTAGCCGCCGCAAATGCAGAACGCCCCTCAACCAGATGGAACTCTGCTATGGTTGAATTTCCCCGGACAGCCCTGCGCTTGCGGGGGAGGGCTGGGGTGGGGGTCTCACCACGAGTCCTATTGAGGTGAGAGCCCCACCCGTATCGCATCTACGATGCGATACGACCTCCCCCGCAAGCGGGAGAGGTGCAGCGTGCGTGCGGCGATGTGGATGAGACTACTTCGCCTTCACATTGCGCGGCTTGCTGTCGCGCATCAGGCGGTCGATGTGCATGCGGATGTGGGCGGCTTCGGCGGTGGTGTTGGCGAGCGCGATGGCGCGGTCGAAGGCGATGCGGGCCTCCTCGTTGCGGCCGAGTTGCATCAGGAAGGCGCCGCGCACGCCGAAATAATGGAAGTAGTTGGCAAGCCGCGGCGCCAACGGCTCGATCATCTCGAGCGCGGCCTCAGGCCCCTTCACCTTGGAGACCGCAACCGCGCGATTGAGCGTGATCACCGGCGACGGCTGCATCACCTCGAGCGCGCCGTAGAGCAGATCGATCTGGGTCCAGTCGGTATCCTCGGGCTTTTCGGCGCGGGCGTGCAGCGCTGCGATCGCCGCCTGCACCTGATAGGGCCCGCTGCGGCGGTGGCGCATCGCCTTGTCGATCAAGGCGAGGCCCTCGGCGATCAGCTTCTGGTTCCACAGGCTGCGGTCCTGGTCGTCGAGCAGGATGACCTGGCCGTCCGCATCGAAGCGCGCGGCGGCGCGGGCATGCTGCAGCAGCAACAGCGCCGTCAGCCCCATGATCTCGGGCTCGCTCTGGAACAGCCGCAGCAGCAGGCGGGCCAGCCGGATCGCCTCCTCGCACAACGGCGAGCGGATTTCGGCGGTGTCGCCGCTCGCCGAATAGCCCTCGTTGAAGATCAAATAGATCATCGCCGCGACCGAGACCAGCCGCTCGCTGCGCTCGACCGCACCCGGCGTCTCGAACGGCACATTGGCATCGGCGACGCGCGTCTTGGCCCGCGTGATGCGCTGCTCCATCGCGGCTTCCGAGACCAGGAAGGCGCGCGCGATCTGCTTCACCGACAGGCCGGAGACGATGCGCAGCGCCAGCGCGATCTGCTGCGTCGCCGGCAGGTCCTTGTGGCAGCAGATGAACAGCAGCCGCAGGATGTCGTCGCGGTAATGCGAGCCGTCGAGCCGCTCGGCGATCTCGTCCTCGGCATCGTCGAGGTCGGAGATCGCCTGGTCGTCGTCGGGCAGCGGCTCCTGCTTCTTGCTGCGCCTGATATCGTCGATCGCGACGTTGCGGCCGACCATGATCAGCCACGCCGCGGGATCGCGCGGCGGGCCGTTCTGCGGCCAGCTCTTCAGCGCCCGCAGGCAGGCGTTCTGGAAGGCCTCCTCGGCGGTATCGAGATTGCGGAAGTAGCGCAGCAGTGCGCCGACCGCCTGGGGACGCGCCGACGTCAGCGCGGCATCGATCCAGGCGGTGTCGTTCATGCTCACGCCTTCGTACCCCCCTGATTGAAGTAGCCGACCGGGCGGATCTCATAGGTGCCGCCGGGATTGGCCTCGCCGAGGTCGCGCGCGATGTCGAGCACCTCGTCGAGGTTCTTGCCCTCGACCAAATAGAAGCCGAGCAGCTGTTCCTTGGTTTCGGCGAACGGGCCGTCCAGCACGACCGGCGGGTTTTCCTTGCGCAACGTGGTCGCGGCGGTGGTCGGCAGCAGCCGGGCCACCGGGCCGAGCCGGCCCTGCTTGGCGAGCTTGTCCTGCACGACGGACAGTTTCTGCATGACCGAGGCGTCGTGCTCCTTGCTCCAGGAACCGACCATGTCTTCGTCGTGATAGCAGAGGATGGCGTACAGCATCGAAAAGGCATCTCCGTTCATTGCAAGAACGAACGATTATGCCCGCTGCCGACAGGGGGAGTGAAAGAAATTTAGGTTCCGGATATCGGCGATGGATTTCGCCGAAGCTGCATGGCGAGCCGCGACAGACCAAAGCCGAGGCACGGCGATGGCGCGTCAGGTCACTACCGCGACGATGATGCTGCGGTTACCAGGTGACGCCGTAGCGGGCGGCGGTCCGGCGCGCCTTGGCCTCATCGCTCTCGCGGCGGTTGGCGTGGCTCCTGTTCACCGGACGCGAGGCCTGCGGCCTTGAGGCCTCGGCCGGCTGGGCCTGCGAGGTGGCCGGCTGGGAGTCGGCCTGAGATGCAGCAGCGGCCGGTTGCGCCTGGGCGGGCGCATCCGCGGCGGCGAGCACGAGGCCGCGGCTCTGACCGGCATGGGCAGTGGTGAGCGAGGCCAGGATGAAAGCCGGGATCAGGATCAGTTTGCGCATGGAAGTTCTCCCCTGTTGGTGGCAGGAGACTGGGGGGCGGGCCGGACCCGCTCTGTGATGTACATCACACTGACGTTGGAGGTATCTGGATGGGTAATGGCGAACTCGCGCTGCTGATCAATGGTGGCTCGGAAAACTGGTCGTCGGCGCGCTGGAAGGCGCGGTTCGACGCCGTCTGCCCGGACCGCCGCGTGGTGCTGCTGCCGGACGGCGCGCTCGATCCGGCCGAGGTGCACTATGCCGCGGTGTGGAAGCCAAAGCCGGGCGAGCTCGCCGCATTCAAGAACCTGCGCGTCATCTTCAATCTCGGCGCCGGCGTCGACGCGCTGATGGCCGATCGCTCGCTGCCCGACGTGCCACTGGTGCGGGTTTCGGTCGGCGACCTCACCGACCGCATGACCGAATATGTCGTGCTGCATGTGCTGATGCATCACCGCCAGGAGCTTTACTTGCGGGAGTCGCAGCGGGCCAAGCGCTGGGCGCCGAAATATCAATGGGCGGCGGGCGCGATCACCGTCGGCATCATGGGGCTCGGCACGCTCGGCGCCGCCGCGGCGCATGCGCTGCGCGCGCTCGGTTTCCGGGTCGTCGGCTGGAGCCGCAGCGAGAAGCGGATCGACGGCATCGCCTGCCACCACGGCACTGAGGGGCTGGCTGCGTTCCTGCGCGAGACCAACATCCTGGTCTGCCTGCTGCCGCTGACGCCGGATACGCGGCATGTGCTGAACCGCGACGTGTTCGCGAAGCTCAATCGCAACAGCCCGCTCGCCGCACCCGTGATCATCAATGCCGGCCGCGGCGGTTTGCAGAACGAGGCGGACATTTTGCGCGCGCTCGACGACGGCACGCTGGGCGCAGCCTCGCTCGACGTCTACGAGACCGAGCCGCTGCCCGAGGGGAGCCCGTTCTGGAGCCATCCCAAGGTGGTGCTGACGCCGCACAACGCCGCCGACACCGACGCCGACGAGATCTCGAAATACGTCGCGCAGCAGATCGCGCGCTTCGAGGCCGGCGGCACGCTGGAGAACCTGGTCGATCGCGGGCGAGGATACTAACTCAGTGTCGTTCCGGGCAAGCGGAGCGCGACCCGGGACCCATAACCACGAATGGCAGTTGCGCGCGCTACGCTGTGGCCGCAGCGTGCTTCAACAACTCAATCCTGTGGTTATGGGTCCCTGCTTTCGCTGGGACGACGAGGTTGATAGGGCAGCCTTCGCCGCTGCCCAGGCTGCTTCTCACCCCATCCCGGCGACGATCTCGGCGAGCCGATCGTAGGCAGGCTCGACGCCCTTCTCGATGCCGGAATTGAGGTGGCCGTCGCGCGCCTCCTTGGTGGGATGGCGAATGGTGGTGGTCAGCGTGGTCGTGCCGGCTGCCTCGACGAAGGTCGAGGTGACTAGGTACTCGTCGCTGGTGAAGCCTGGCATCGAGAAGGTCTCTCCGAAGGCGATGCGATCCGGGCGCACGACCTCGCGGAATGTGCCGGTGAGGACGTGCTCGATACCATCGGACGAACGGAACACGTAGCGATAGCGGCCGCCGACCCGCAAATCGACCTCGCAGACCGGCATCGCCATCTCCTCGCAGCCGAGCCAGCGAACCAGATATTCCGGCCTGGTCATCGCATCGAACACCAGGTGCCGCGGCGCGTCGAATTGGCGCGTCATGGCGAACTCGAGATCCGACGGGGTGGTGATCCTCAGCGTCTTATCCACGCGTGCGTCCACGTTGCTTCTCCTTTTTTACTCTGACTTCACGGATGGCGCGCGGAGCGGCCTTCGCGGCCTCCTCCGCCTTCATCTCCTCGAGCAGGCCGTCGAGGCGGTTGAAGCTCTCGTCCCAGAAGCGGCGGAAATTCCCGAGCCAGAAATCGACCTTCCTGAACGAGTCGGGCGCGATGCGGCACGGCCGCCACTGCGCCTCGCGCCCGCGCGCGATCAAGCCGGCATGCTCGAGCACCTTCAGATGCTTGGAGATCGCCGGCAGGCTCATGTCGAACGGCTTTGCCAGCTCCATCACCGAGGTCTCGCCGAGCGCGAGCCGCGCCAGGATCGCGCGCCGGGTCGGATCGGCCAGCGCCGCGAATGTCGAACTGAGGGGGTCGGGCAGCATCTACTTAGCTCATTGGTTAAATAACCTTTGGGTTAAGTACGACCAAACGGCGCCCACGTCAACGGCGGATTCGTGCGGCTGACGCAGGCGTGAGCGGTTCAGGACTTGCGCGCGAAGGTGACGTGCGTGGCGTACGGGCTCGCGACATGCGAGACGACGGCATAGCCGAGAGCGGGCAGATCGAGGCCCGCGAACAGGCTCTCGCCGGCGCCGAGCACGACCGGCGGCAGCACCAGCTGCAATTCGTCGAGCAGACGCGCCTGCAGGAATTGCCGCACCACCGAGACACCACCACCGACGCGGATGTCCTTGTCCCCCGCAACCGCGCGCGCCCGCTCCAATGCGGCAAGCATGCCGTCGGTCACGAAATGGAACGTGGTGTCGCCTTCCATCTCGATGTCGGGCCGCGCATGATGGGTCAGCACGAACACCGGCGTGTGGTACGGCGGATTGTCGCCCCACCAGCCCTTCCAGGAATGATCCGGCCATGGCCCGCGGATCGGGCCGAACATGTTGCGGCCGAGGATCCAGGCGCCGATATTCTCCATCGACTTGCGCGCGATCTCGTCGTCGAGCCCGGTCGTCCCGCCATCCTGGCCGGTCATCGCGCGAAAGGCCCGCGTCTCGAACAGCCAGGCGGCGGGCAGCGCCAGCCCGCCCTCGCCGAATGGATGTTCGAGGCTTTGGCGCAGCGCCGCGCCAAATCCGTCGATCGAGACCGTGAATGTTGAAGTCCTGACTTTTCCCATGAGATTCCGCTTCCGTGAGTGAGGGCACCTTACGGAGGACGGGCGGGAAAACCAGCGCCCGACATTTGCTGCGGAGGAAATTTCGCGAGCCGCTATTTCGGCCCGCACATCACGTCGACGGCGCCCTTCACGATCGCCTCGAGCTCCTTGCGCGGCACCCGGGCGCGGGCACGAATCGCAATCGTGTGGATGGTGGCGGAAGCGAGGTGCGCCAGCGCGGCCGGATCGGCGCCGTCAGCCAGCTCGCCGCGCTCCTTGGCATGGCGGAAGCAGATGCCGAACGCCTTGTCGAGCTCGGTCAGGCCCTCCACCACCATGCTGCGGATGCCCGGATCCGACACCGCCTCAGACGCCGCGGTCATCACCGTGAAGCAGCCGCGCGGGCCGGACTCGCCGGAGAGATAGATGTCGAGCGCGATGCGGTAGATGCGCTCGAGCCGCTCGCGCAGCGGTGCCTCGGCGCGGAAGATGTCGACCATCGCGGCGCGCGCGTCGTCGCGATAGCGCTGGTAGCTCTTGATGTAGAGCTCGCGCTTGTCGCCGAACGCGCCATAGAGGCTCGGCCGGTTCATGCCGGTCGCAGCACTGAGATCGTCGAGCGAGGTCGCGGCAAAGCCGTCGCGCCGGAACAGATCGAGCGCCTTGCCGAGCGCGACATCCGGCTCATAGGCGCGCGGCCGTCCGCGGCGCTTCGGTGCGACCGGCGCCTCGATTTTGGCAGCAGATGGCGGCTTCTTACTTTTTTGTACCATTTCGCATTAAATTCCTTGACGCAGCAATTATTATCCAAGACAGTACAAAAATCAACAACGGCCGGGACACCCGCGCCAGACGCCCCAAGGAGGCACCAATGGACCTTTATTTCTCGCCGCTTGCCTGCTCGATGGCGACCCGCGTCGCGCTCTATGAGGCCGGCCAGCCGGCCAACTATCTCGAGGTCGATCCGAAGACCAAGCAGGTGCGCAACGACGGCTCCGACTTCAACAAGGTCAATCCGCTCGGCCTGGTGCCGACGCTGCGCACCGATGAAGGCGTGGTGCTGACCGAGAACGCCGCGATCCTGCAATATGTCGCCGACCAGTTCCCGCGCGCCGGCCTCGGCACCGCATCGAATGCCGAGCGGTCACGGCTGCATCAATGGCTGTGCTTCATCGGCACCGAGCTGCACAAGGGCCTGTTCCTGCCGCTGCTCGACAAGAAGGCGCCGCCGGACGCCAAGAGCTACGCTCTGGAGAAATACGTCTCGCGGCTCGATTATGTCGAGAACCATCTGAAGGGCCGCGACTATTTGCTCGATCATTTCAGCGTCGCTGACGCCTATCTCGTCACGGTCATCAACTGGACGATGGCGACGCCGCCGATCGAACTGGCAAAATGGCCGGCGCTGAAGGCCTATTACGAGCGGCTGCGGACCCGGCCATCAGTCGCAAAGGCGGTCGCGGAGGAGTTCGAGCTCTACAAGGCCGAGATCGCGCGGCACAAGGCGGCAGCGTAGGGCACACTGCGCGCCCTCTCCCCGTTCTTCACGGGGAGAGGGTTGGGGTGAGGGGCTGCTTCCACATGTTGTGAACGAGGTTAGACCTGTACCCCCTCACCCGGCTCGCATCTTGCGATGCGATCCGACCTCTCCCCGCAAGCGGGGCGAGGTGAAGTAAGTAGATGGGGTAACGGGCCGGCCGCCCGCTCGCTACGGCGCGATTTGGAAGCGCGCTCGCGAGCGGCCTGTTGGTTGGAAGGCGGTCGTCCCTCAAACTGATGGTGTCAATAAACGGAGTCGGGCAAGCCCGCTCCAAGCATCATTAAGGGACGACCATGTACCACTATGCAGGAATCGACGTGTCTTTGGAATGCTCGAGCGTCTGCCTTGTCGATGGGACAGGTAAGATTTTGCGCGAGGCGAGGGTTGCGAGTGAGCCGGAGGCCTTGATCACCTGGTTGCGGTCGCTGGGGTTGGTGCTGGAACGGATCGGGCTGGAGGCTGGTCCGCTGTCGCAATGGCTCTACGCAGCGATGCGGGATGCGGGCCTGGCAGTCGAACTGTTGGAGACACGGCACGTCCGCGATGCCTTCAAGGCGATGCCGGTGAAGTCGGACCGCAACGATGCCCGCGGGATCGCGCAACTGATGCGGCTGGGCTGGTTCCGGCCGGTGCACTGCAAGTCGATCGAAGCGCAAGAGACGCGGGCGGTTCTGACGGCACGCAAGCTGCTGCAGTCCAAGCTGCGCGACATCGAGAACAGCCTGCGCGGCGTGCTCCGCGGCTTCGGTCTGAAGGTCGGCACGACCACCGAGCGCACGTTCGCCGAACGCATCCGGGAGCTCGTAGCGGGCCATCCCGGACTTGAGATCGTGGCACAGGCGCTGCTCGAAGCCCACGCCGTGCTGCGGCGCGAGTTCAATGGCCTGGATAAGCACACCCAAAAGCTCGCCAGGTCGCACCCTCAAGCCCGCCTCCTGATGACGACACCGTCCGTCGGCCCGATCGTGGCGCTTACCTACGCCTCGGCGGTCGACGACCCGAAGCGCTTCCGGTCCTCGAAGGCGACGGGAGCGCATTTTGGCCTCACCCCGAAGAAGTACCAATCGGGCGAAACCGACTATACTGTCAATCGGCCTGCAAATTTGACCCCTCATCGGCGTCCAATTTTGACCCCTTCGTGCGGCGGGCTTTGCTGGTAGCGCTCGTCTCGTCGGAGCTGGCCGGGATAGCGGAGGCGAGACGAGCGCGGGTGGCGTGATCGTCGTCTCGGCTCTTGAACCGCCAGCTATCGTTGCCGGTCTCGACAATGTCGCAGTGATGGGTCAATCGGTCGAGCAGCGCTGTGGTCATTTTGGCGTCGCCGAACACGCTCGGCCATTCGCCGAAGGCGAGATTGGTCGTCACGATGACGGAGGCGCGCTCATAGAGCCGGCTGACGAGGTGGAAGAGGAGCTGGCCACCGGACTGGGCGAAGGGCAAATAGCCGAGTTCATCCAGCACGATGAAGTCCATCCGGGTCAGATGCTCGGCGAGCCGTCCTTGCCGTCCGTTGCGGGTCTCGGTCTCGAGGCGATTGACGAGGTCGACTACGTTGAAGAAGCGGCCGCGGGCACCGGATCGGATGCAGCTTCTGGCGATGGCAATGGCCAGGTGGGTCTTGCCTGTGCCGGTGCCGCCAACCAGCACGACATTGCGTTGCTGGGCGATGAAGCCGCCGCTGGCGAGATCATTGACGAGAGTCTGATTGATCGGCGTGCCGTCGAACTGGAAGTCGGCGATGTCCTTGGCAAGCGGCAGCTTGGCAATGGTCAGCTGGTATTTGATCGAGCGGGCCTGCTTCTCGTTGATCTCGGCGTTAAGCAGGTCGCCGACAATGCGCTGAGGTTCGTGCTGGCGCTTGACGGCAGTTGCCATGATCTCGTCGAAGGCAGCCTTCATGCCGTAGAGCTTGAGCTCGCCCATGAGGTCGAAGATTTGGGTTCGTTCCATCAGATGGTCCTCCGGAGGTTGTCGTAGCGGGCACAATCGGCGATCGGTGCATGACGGAGCGTCAGTGCGGCCGGCGTCATGATGTTGGCCGGTGGGGCGGGTTCACGTTGACGGGCCAGGATGTTGAGCACGACATCGGCGGAATGGACGCCATGACCGAGCGCTTCGGCACAGGCCGCTTCCACCGCGGACAGACCGTCAGTCAGCACCGCGGTGAGGATGTCGACCATCTGCCGATTGCCATCGTCGGTGCTGGCAAGCTTGCGCCGGATCCGCTCGATCGCGGCCGGCAGCACCCAGTCTTTGAAGGGAGCGCCGTTGCGCAAGGCACCGGGTTTGCGAGCCAGCACCGGCACATAGTGCCAGGGATCATAGGTCGTCTCGCCGCGGCCAAAGGATCGCGGGTGCTCGGCAACGATGCGTCCATCCTGACGGATCACGATGCGGTCGGCATAAGCCTGGACTTCGACCGGCCGTCCGACTGCGCTGGCTGCGACCGAGTACTTGTTGTTGTCGAAGCGCACCAGGCAGGTCTTCGAGACCGATGCCGTCACCGCATGGAAGCCGTCGAAGCGGCCGGCATAGGGAACGAGCTTGGGACGCTCGGCTTCGAACACTTCCCAGATCGTCTGATCGACCAGCTCCGGGTGGCGATGAGCCTTGGCGTAGGCGATGCATTTGTCGAGCAGCCAGGCGTTTAACTCGTCGAGGTTTTTGAACCGCAGCCGCGGCGTGAAGAAGCGCTCCCGGACCAGCCCGACCTGGTTCTCGACCTGCCCCTTCTCCCAGCCCGACGCCGGCGTGCAGGCGACCGGATCGACCAGATAGTGGCTGCACATCTGCAGGAAGCGGCGATTGTAGAGACGCCCTTTACCGACGAAGATCGTCTCTACGGCGGTCTTCATGTTGTCGTAGATGCCGCGGGTGCAGGTGCCTTTGAACAGAGCGAACGCCCGGTCGTGGGCGTCGAACACCATCTCCTGCGTCTCCCGCGGATAGGCCCGCACGAACAGCATGCGGCTGTGACAGAGCCGGACATGGGCGGCCTTCACCATCACCGTGGTCCCGCTCAGCAAGACCACCTCGTGGCTCCAGTCGAACTGGTAGGCTTCGCCTGGGGCAAAGCTCAGCGGGACATAAGCCGCCGCGGTCGATTGCCCGCGTTCTTTGCTCCACCGCCTGGCGTAACGCCGCACGGCATCGTAACCGCCGTCGTAGCCGCGGCCGCGCAGCTCTTCGAAGATCCGGATCAACGTCAGCTGTTCACGAGCCGATTTGGCCGCGTTCGCCGCCAGCAATCCGTCAAGCTCTACTGCCCATCGTCCCAGCTTTGGCCGCGGCTGCACCTGCCGCTCGTACTCGAAGGAGGTCTCTCCCGACCTCAGCACCTTCCGGACCGTGTTCCGCGACACCTTCAGGTCACGGGCGATCTCCTTGATCGTCTTGCCCTTGATGAAGTGCTCGCGCCGGATCCGGGCAATTGTCTCCACGATCAGCATCCCCCACCACCTGCTTCGTTCCAAAGCAGGCAGCGCAACAGATCAATCTGTAGGGGGTCAATTTTGGACGCCGATCCCCCGGCTTAGGGGGTCAATATTGCAGGCCGAATGACACTATACCGGCCGCATCAGCAAGATCGGCGATGCCTCCGTGCGCGAGGCGCTCTATCAAGCGGCTCACGTCATGCTGACCAAGCCGGTCAGGAACTGCTCGGCGCTGAAAGGCTGGGCGATGCGGATCGCCCGGCGCGCAGGCCTGCGCAAGGCCAAGGTGGCGCTCGCACGCAAGCTCGCCGTCGTTCTGCATCGCATGCTCGCCGACGCCAAACCGTTCAACCCGATGGCCAAGGCCTCGGCAACCTAAGCAAGGAGCAGCAATCGGTTCTGGGCGGGCCACGACACCAGGCTCTCCCTGAGCGAAGGTCCCTGCGCCGGGACGATGGATCCGGTCAGGCCGCCATCCGGGAAGTGGCTCACAACCACGCTTCCGTAGATTGGCCGGCCGGCTCCTCAATGCACCCCATCAGGCGACGGCCTTCGCGCCGATCCCGTACAGAAGCAAGTGCCCGGCGAGTGGATCACGCAAAAAGGGATTGACTTACAAAGGCCCGTTACAGAAGCCCGGATGCAGCGCAAGCGAAATCCGGGACGGTCTTGCAACCGGGCGAGCCCTTCCCCGGATTTCGCTTCGCTTCATCCGGGCTACGAAGAGCCGATCAAAACGGCTCCTGCGCCAACCCCGGCACATCGGCCGGACGCGGGCCGGGCGCCGGCCAGTGGAAGCGGCGGTCTTTCTCCGCAATCGCGATGTCGTTGATCGAGGCCTCGCGGCGGCGCATCAGGCCGTGCTCGTCGAACTCCCACTGCTCGTTGCCGTAGGAGCGAAACCAGTTGCCGCCCGCATCGTGCCATTCGTATTGGAAGCGCACCGCGATGCGGTTGTTGTCGAACGCCCAGAGATCCTTGATCAGGCGATACTCCAGCTCCTTCTCCCATTTGCGGGTCAGGAATGCCACGATCGCCTCGCGCCCCCCGAACACCTCGGAGCGGTTACGCCAGCGGCTGTCCTCTGTATAGGCGCCGGCAACCCGAACGGGGTCGCGCGAATTCCAGGCATCCTCCGCCATGCGCGCCTTCTGCGCGGCGGTCTCGCGGGTGAAAGGCGGCAGCGGCGGACGTGACATCGGCGATCCCTCGCGGTTGTTTGTCGCGCAAATCTATCGCCCCGCCGCGCAGAGTCGATGGGGCATTTCCGATCGGTCAATAGTTAGGCCATATCGGCCTTCATCAGTGTGCGGATGCTCTTCGGTATAGGCTGTGCCCTGCCCTGACTGACGAAGGCAACACGCACCTGTGCCTTCACAAGCACGTCATCGCCGCGCCTGACCTCCTGCGCGAGCATGATCGAGGCGCCCTTCACCGCGATCGGCCAGGTCACGATGTCGAGCATGTCGTCCATCCGCGCGGGCTTGAGGAAGTCGAGCGTCATCGAGCGCACGACAAAGGCAAAGCCGCCGGTCTCCGCCTCGGCCTCCTCGAACAGCGCGTTCTGCTCGGCGCCCATCAACCGGAGATGATTAGTGCGCCCGCGCTCCATGAAGCGCAAATAATTGGCGTGGTAGACGATCCCGGAAAAGTCGGTGTCCTCGTAATAGACGCGGACCTGCATATGGTGGCGGCCATCGCGGATCGCGCCGTCGATATGGGGTAAGGTCATCTGGAAAACTCTCGCTCAATATCTCCGCGACCGTCGAGAACGCGAACGATCACGATCCGATCCGTCTCTACCAAATAGAATGCAATGTAGCCCTTGATCAACGGCCCACGTAACGACGGCCGCAACCAACTTCGATTGCCTCATCGTGAAACGAACACGGAACCATAATATCCGTGCTTCACTCCGACTTGTCGACGTTCCAGAAGATCGGCGTGGCAGGGCCGTCAAGCACGCCTGAGAGCGATTTTCGCCACGCGCCGACCCCGCGCCATTGCCCGAGGGGGACATAGATCACCTGGTCATAGACGACCGCCTGGATATCTGCGGCGATCTTCTTCCGCTCGGCCGGCGTGGATGCACGCGCGAACTGGTCTTTCAGCGCTTCGAGCCGGGCCGATTCCGGCCAACCAAACCAACCACCGTTCCTGCCTCGACCGTTGACCAATATGTTGACGACGGGGTCCACCACATCGGCAATGATGAAGTTGGTGAAAAACAAGTTCCAACCGCCCTCTTTGGGCGGCTTCTGGCTAGCGCGACGGGAGACCACTGTTTGCCAATCGGTCGCCTGGAGGTCCACGTTGAACCCAGCCCTACGCAGCAGTTGCGCCGCGACGATCGGCTGTGCCTTGAAAACCAGGACGTCACCGGGCGCCATGATCACAACAGGCGTGCCGTCGTAGCCGGACTCGGCAAGGAGCTTCGTCGCGTGTGCGATGCCATTGCCTTTCACCAGCGAATCCGAGCCGGCGTCGGTGGCCAGCGGCGTGTCACAACCGAAAACCGCGCCACATACCCGGTAGTATTCTGAATTGCCAACCAATGCGTCCAGCACGTCCTTCTGGTTCAGCGCCAGCAACGCCGCGCGGCGCACCAGCACGTTATCGAACGGCGGGTAAAGAAAATTCATGCGTCCGACGATCTGGAAGCCATGCTTGTCCAGGGTCTCAAGCTTCAAGTCCTTGTTGGCCGCCAACTTCGTCACGAGATCGAAGGGAATATTCTCCACGAAGTCGATGTCGCCGGATTGCAGCGCGTTCACGGCGGTCTGTGCATCTGGCATCCTGATCCATTCGACCCGATCGACCTTCACGACCTTGCCGCCCGACGTCCAGTTCGGCGGCTCCTTGCGCGGCACGTAGTCCGTGTTTTTCTCATAGACGGCCTTTACGCCAGGCTGGAATTCAGACTGAACGAACTTGAAGGGACCGGAGCCGATCTGCTCCTTGATTTGCTGGCCCGGCGGCGTTTCGGCCAGACGCTTGGGCATCATAAACGGAACAATCGATGAAGGTTTTCCAATCGATTCCAGCACCAACCCGTAAGGCTCTTTCAGTTTCAGCGTGATGGTTCTGTCGTCAGTGGCCTCAATGCTGGCTGTGAAGTCCATGAGCGTCTGGCCCATGGTCTCGTTCTTGCTCCAGCGCTTGAGCGACGCAACGCAGTCTTCCGCGGTGACCGGGCTGCCGTCATGCCATTTAAGTCCGTCGCGGAGGGTGAAGGTGTAGGTGAGCTTGTCGTCGGAGACCTTCCAATCCGCCATCTGAGGCTGGATCTTGAAGCTGGAGTCGGTGGCGAGCAAAGTGTCAAAGATCATGTAGCCGTGATCGCGCGTGATATACGCCCCGGTGAAGCCCGGGTCGAGGATGCGCAGATCGGAATGCATCAGCGCAATGAGAGTCTTCGCATGCACCGGCGACGAGATTGGTTGCGCCGAAGCGAACACTGCCGACAAGGCGCCAACTGACACCACAGTGCAAAGTTTCCGACATGATATCTGAAGCATTGGATGTCTCCTGATATCGGCTGGTCAAATCCTCAAATTCGGGCTTAGCTGAGCGTGCAGGCTTGATATGGCGGAGCACCGCACCAGCGACCACATGCAGAGATGTCCGCCCGGCACCCTACCCGCAATCATCCCTCGGGTGCTGCGCTGGACGGCGCTCGTTGCGCCGCGAGCGAAATGAGTACCGATGAGCCGACCTTGTCGATCGACTGCGATTATTTCATTCCCGCCTGCTGCAATCCCTTGAAGAGTTCATTCAAGGTACTCTGAAACGCCAGATGCTGATTTGGAATTTCCTGGGAATAGATGTCGCGGATACGCGCCAGTGTGTAACCCGGCAGCGCGCTGTTGAAATCATTCAGCTCGTCGACCGCTTCGGTTTGCTTTCCGGCCAGCGCAAAGGCGCTCACCAAATGCGCGCGACTGAACCAAACCGTGCGTCTCTCCTCAACCGCTCTACGAAGCCAGACAATTGCATCGTCGTAGTTTCCCATCGCGAAGTACGCGCGCCCCAGGACCCAGGAAAATACACTCCTGGCAGGATCGCGAGGACTGAGTCTGATCGCCTTCAACACCAGCGGAGGCGCTTCCTTGGGACGCCCCGTCAGGACAAGTTGATTGGCCTTTTGAGCATATGCGAGGGCAAGATTGGGATCGAGGGCAAGCGCCCGTTCGAAAGCGTCCAGGGCTCCTTGATGATCCCCCTTCGCACGGCGAATAAAGCCATCATCCATGTGGCTCAGAGCAATGGTCGGGTCGAGACTGAATGCCTGTTGCAGCGCGTGCTCGGCCTGGCTCAGCAGCTCAATTCGTGCGTTGGAATCCGTTCCAGCAGCTTCGTTCCAGCGATTCAAATAGTCACGCATCAAGACATCTGCCAGTTGGCTCCAGGCGATGGCCGATTGCGGGCTGAGCTGCAGAGAATCCTGAAGATACTTGCGTGCGATAAGATTGTGCTGCGGAGTAATCGATTCAATGAGAATAGCCATGGCGCGTAACCTCATATCAATCGCATTGGAATCTCCCGATCGATTACGTCGACGGCTCTCGGCCTTGACCAGTTGAAGTCCGAGTGACGATGCGATTCGACCAGTTACAACTTCCTGCAATTCGAAAAGGTCTGTAACATCCGTATCAAATTGATCCGCCCAAATAGCCGTGGCGGAACGCGCATCTACCAGGTGCGCGTTAGCTTGCACCTTGGTACCGACTTTCCGGATGCTGCCTTCCAAGAGATATCGAACGTCGCAGTCCTGTCCGATTTGTCGAGGGTCGATATCTTTCCCTTTGTAAGTGAAAGCCGTTGCACGCGCAATCACCACGGTATCAGCCAAGCGGGAAAGGTGCGTGGTTAGATCATCGGTGACCGCGTCGGCGAAATAGCCCTCCTGCGGATCATTGCTCATGCTGCGAAACGGCATGACCATGATGGAAGCTTGAGCAGACTGCGCTTTTTGGCCATGCCAAAGCGGCACTGTGCCCACAATCGTCGCGATGGCTAGTAAGACAGCAAATGCAGCGACCACCGGACGACGCATCGGAGGAAGCGCGATAACTCGGCGCGCGGCGAGACGCATTCGCCCCAGGAGAGATTTGTCTTGCTCCTGGGCCTGGGTGACCCGAAAGACCTGAATCGGAGGGTCAATGTTCTTGACCCGGTGACGGCCCCTGTCCTCAAATGCGAGATTCGGATGACCCAGGAGCTGATCCCGAACGGTATTGGTAACAAATAGCTCGCCCGGCTCGGCGAGAGTTTCCAGCCGTGCTGCAATATTGACGCTGTTTCCGTAGATATCGCGCTCGTCGAAAATGACGTCGCCGGCATTTACGCCGATGCGCATTTGGAAGCGGCGCTCGGGGGCGGCACCGGCATTGCGCTTGCTCAATTCCTGCTGAATTTCGATACCGCAACGTACGGCATCCAGAGCGCTGCCAAATTCGACAAGCAATCCATCGCCGCTGGATCGAATAAGGCGACCACCATGCTCGGAAACTTTGGGTTCGATCAGGCCGCCGAAACATTCGGCCAGCATCACGTGTGTGGCGTCCTCGTCGGTCGACATGAGCCGACTGTAGCCAACGACGTCCGCCAGCAGGACGGCTGTCATCCTGCGTTTCACAGGGCACCTCCTTCCCGCGGCATCGGGCTTAATGTTTTTACAGGAGCGGGCTGCTGTTGTCACGCGCCGAGGTCGGCGTGGGTGCACAACACCCGTTTGGGTGACGAACGTGCGTACCTCGCTAAAGGATGCCGCGTTTCAAGGAACTTCCCATGCACCCTGATCTCCAAACGCCGACGTCCGCGCCTTTGTGAGTGCACGGCCGGGCTCGTCAGGACACCACCGGCCCCTTGGCGCCGAGCGTCACCTGCACGATCTCGGGCGGCACGCCGAGGCGGAACGGCATGATGCTGCAGCCGAGGCCGCCGGAGACGACGACGTCGCATTTCAGCTTCAGATGGCCATAGGCGAGCCGCATGCCATGCTTGACCGGCACCGCCGGCGACCAGCCGAGCAGCCGGATCTGGCCGCCATGGGTGTGGCCCGACAGTTGCAACGCGACGCGCGAGGGCACGCGAAGCGCAACGTCGGGCTCATGCGCGAGCAGGATCACCGGCGCGTCGTCGGTGACCTTTGCAAGCGTCGCGTTGAGATCGTCGACGCCGATGCGCCGGACCTCGCGATAGCGCCGCGCCGGCAGATAGGCGAGCTGGTCGCCAAGGCCGGCGAGCCAGAACGCACGGCCGTCCTTGACGAGCCGCACCACGTCGTTCTCATAGACCGGGATGCCGGCCCGCTCCAGCGCACGGCGCGCGACCGGTGTGCCCTGCCCCAGACGCTGTACCGCCTTGTCTTCCCAATAGTCGTGATTGCCGAGCACGGCATGCACGCCGAGCGGCGCCTTCAGGCCCTTTAGCACCGCAGCCCATTCGGAGGCCGGAATGAAGCGCGTGACGTGACGCAGCCCCGCGACATAGTCGCCAAGCAAAACGATGATGTCGGCGTTCAACGCATTGGTGTGCTCGACGATTGTCTCGATACGATTGAGCGACATCCAGGGATCGCAGGCGTGGATGTCGGCGAGCACGGCAATCTTGAGCGGAAAGTCCGCCGGCCATTGCCGCGGCGACAGATCGTAACGCGTGAGGGTGAGCCGGACGACCGGCTCGCTCAGGCCGTAGGCCGCGGTCGAGGCGGTGACGGCGGTCAATCCGCCGAACCCGCGAAGCAAATGACGACGTGAAATCATGGACGTTTGATCGGTGATGCCTGACGCTTCCTGGAAACGCTCCGACCAATCATAAGCCCTTTGATTGGAGCGGAATTGGGCCGCGTTTGTGCAGACGGCCTGCAGAGACCTTGCAAGGGTTAGCGGGCAAGGTTACCCGGCAGCGCGATGCACTGCATCAACACGTCTTTTCACGACTTCGGGAGCAGCTCAGTCCTCGTCGCCATTGTTGCCGAACAGGCCGAACTGCGAGGGATCGCGGTTCGGCTCGGCGAGGCCGAGATGACGGAAGGCATGCGAGGTCAGCAGCCTTCCGCGCGGCGTACGCTGCAGATAACCGCACTGGATCAGATAGGGCTCGATGATGTCCTCGATCGCATCGCGCGGCTCCGACAGTGCCGCCGCCATGGTCTCGACGCCAACCGGCCCGCCGCAATAGTTCAGGGCGATGGTGGTGAGATAGCGCCGGTCCATCGCATCGAGCCCGGCACTGTCGACCTCGAGCGCGCTCAGCGCGCGGTCGGCGATGCCGCGGTCGATGGCGTCGGCGTCCGCCGCGGAGGCAAAGTCGCGCACGCGGCGCAGCAGGCGGCCGGCGATGCGCGGCGTGCCGCGGGCGCGGCGCGCGATCTCGTTGGCGCCGTCGGGGCTCATGCCGATGTTGAGCACGCGGGCGCCGCGGGTGACGATCTTCTCCAGCTCGTCCTCGGTGTAGAAATTCAGCCGGATCGGAATCCCGAAGCGGTCGCGCAAGGGATTGGTGAGCAGGCCCGCGCGCGTCGTCGCGCCGACCAAAGTGAATTTCGACAGCTCGATCTTCACCGAGCGCGCCGCCGGGCCCTCACCGATGATCAGGTCGAGCTGAAAATCCTCCATGGCGGGATAGAGCACTTCTTCCACCGCCGGACTCAGGCGATGGATCTCGTCGATGAACAGCACGTCGCGCTCTTCCAGATTGGTGAGCAGCGCCGCGAGATCGCCGGCCTTCGCGATCACCGGACCCGAGGTGGCACGAAAGCCGACGCCGAGCTCGCGCGCGACGATCTGCGCCAGCGTGGTCTTGCCGAGGCCGGGGGGACCGACGAACAGCACGTGATCGAGCGCCTCGCCGCGCTTCTTCGCGGCCTCGATGAAGATCGAGAGATTCTTGCGCGCCTGGGCCTGGCCGACGAATTCCGTCAGCGACTGCGGACGCATCGCAGTGTCGCCGACATCATCGGAGCGGCGTTCGGGCGAGACCATGCGCGACGGCGTGTTCATGATGCGAGACTAACACGAGGCTGGTAGTTCCCCCTCGCCCCGCTCTTGCGGGGAGAGGGTCGGGGTGAGGGGCTCTCTCGGCCCGGCGATGCGCATGGAGAGACCTGTACCCCCTCACCCGGATCGCTGCGCGATCCGACCTCTCCCCGCAAGCGGGGCGAGGTTAGGAACGGCTCGCGCGAGTATCCACCACTCACTTCGACAATTCCTTCAGGCCCAGCCGGATCAGCTGCGCGGTCTCGGCCTGCTCACCGGCGCTGCGGGAGGCGGCGGCGATGGCGGCGGCGGCCTGCGGCTGGCCGTAGCCGAGATTGACCAGCGCGGAGATCGCGTCCGTCACCGGACGCGGCGCGCGGTTGTTGTCGATCGCGCCTGACAGCTGCACCACTGCGGGATCGACATCGGCGAAGCCCGGCGCCTTGTCCTTCAGTTCGCTGACGATGCGCTCGGCGACCTTCGGCCCGACCCCCGGCGTGCGCGCAACCGCCGCCTTGTCGCGCAGCGCGATCGCGTTGGCCAGATCGGTCGGCGGCAGCGTGCCGAGCACCGCGAGCGCGACCTTGGCGCCGACGCCCTGCACGGTCTGCAACAGGCGAAACCATTCGCGCTCAAGATCCGAGCGGAAGCCGAACAGTTTTATTTGATCCTCGCGGACATAGGTCTCGATCGAGAGCACGGCCGCGCTCCCCGGCGACGGCAGCGCCTGCAATGTGCGGCTCGCGCAATGCACCTGATAGCCTACGCCGCCGACGTCGAGGATCACATAGTCCTCGCCGTAGGAGTCGATCAGGCCCTTGAGCTTGCCGATCATCGCGCCCCCCCAAGTTCGGCGCTCGTGGCTCGCACGATCGTTTCGACTTCGGTGAGGGAGGCACCAGCGGAAGGGTTCCCTCCCCCCTTGCGGGGGAGGGTTAGGGAGAGGGGTGCCGCTTGCTCAGTTGGCTGACGCATAACAACGCTCGCACCGCACTCACTTGTCTCGCGCGCTTCGTTGATGCCTCGTCGTCGCACATCGCGCACCGTCGCCCGGGGCTTACCCCTCTCCCCAACCCTCCCCCGCAAGGGGGGAGGGAGCCCAACCAGTGTGCTCTCCTCACTTCGCGATACGTCAGAAGAGTCCCTCATAGGCTCGCCACCCTGAGCCGCAGCGCGGTGCTCTGGCGGTGATGGGCGTGGGTGATCGCGACCGCGAGCGCGTCGGCGGCGTCGGCGGACCGCGGCTCGGCTTTCGGCAACAGGATCTTCAGCATCACCTGGATCTGGTTCTTCTCGGCGTGTCCGGCGCCGACCACGGTCTTCTTGACCTGGTTCGGTGCGTATTCGGCGACCGAGATACCAAACATTGCGGGCGCCAGCATGGCGACCCCGCGGGCCTGCCCGAGCTTCAGCGTGGCGACACCGTCCTTGTTGACGAAGGTCTGCTCGACCGCCGCCTCCGCCGGCCTGTAGTCGCCGAGCACGGCGGCCAGCCCCTCATGGATTGCGAGCAGCCGGTTCGCCAGCGGCACATCATCCGGCGGCTCGACCGAGCCGCAGGCGATATAGACGAGACGATTGCCTTCGGTCTCGATCACTCCCCAACCGGTGCGGCGGAGACCCGGATCGATACCGATGATGCGGACGGGAGAGCGAATCGGCTGCGATGTCATGGGGTAGTGATACCGCCTGCGCCGGGAGAACGAAACACAAACGGACGGGTCATCCCCTGCCGCGGTCGTAGCAGCGAGCCTCGCTCGTCATCCCGCGAAGGCGGGGATCCAGTACGCCGCGGCTTCTCGGATCAAACTCGGGTCTCTGGGATACTGGATCGCCCGATCAAGTCGGGCGATGACAGCGCAACAAGTAGATCAGCCGCCCATCTTCGCGATCAGCGCGTCGGACACCTCGAAATTGGCGAACACGTTCTGCACGTCGTCGTGCTCGTTGAGCAGGTCCATCAGCTTCAACAGCTTTTCGCCGGTCTCGTCGTCGACCGAGACGGTGTTTTGCGGCTTCCAGGTCAGCGCGGCCTTGCGCGGCTCGCCGAACTTCGCTTCCAGCGCCTTTGCCACTTCACGGAAGGTGTCCTGCGAGGCGTAGACCTCGTGACTGGCCTCGCTGGAAACCACATCGTCGGCGCCGGCCTCGATCGCGGCGTCCAGCATGGCGTCGTCGGAGGCGACCTTGGCGTCGTATTCGATGATACCGGTGCGGTCGAACATGAAGGCGACCGAGCCAGTTTCGCCGAGATTGCCGCCCGACTTGGTGAAGAAGGAGCGGATGTCGGAGGCGGCACGGTTGCGGTTGTCGGTCAGCGCCTCGACGATGACGGCGACGCCGCCGGGGCCATAGCCCTCGTAGCGGATCTCGTCATAGTTCTCGCCCTCATTGCCCGCGGCCTTCTTGATCGCACGATCGATGTTGTCCTTGGGCATGTTCTCGGCGCGGGCCGCAACCACGGCGGCGCGCAGGCGCGGGTTCATCGCAGGGTCCGGGGTGCCGAGCTTGGCCGCCACGGTGATTTCGCGGGCCAATTTGCCGAAAAGCTTCGACCTCTGGGCATCCTGCCGGCCCTTGCGGTGCATGATGTTCTTGAATTGGGAATGGCCGGCCATGCGACGTCTCTTCGAAAGCGTAGGGTCTGAACGGGTGGAAAACGCGGCCTTATAGGCCCCTGGCGGTCAAAATCAAAGATCGGCGGGGGCCGTCCGGTCCCGGAATACTACCGCATCCCGGAATATGAGGCACTTGTTAACCATGACTTCACGCCCGGATGCGAGGATCGCCCCGTCCCGCCGCAACTTTCCAAGGCAACTTCCAACAGCCCCACAGAGCCCACATGGCGTTCGGTTTGTTTCGAAAGCAAGTGCCGGAGCCGGCTGCGCCCGGCGTCGCGCCGAAGGTTCCGGCCACGGCAGCTGCGCCCGACAGCCCCTCCTCGACCGAGACTGATTCGGCCAAGGATTCGGCGAAGGAGATCCTGGAGCTGCTGGAACTCGAGCTCGGCGCGATGATCCGCCAGCTCGAGCGGGCCGCAGGCTCGGTCGCCGACGGCGCCGAAGCGACGGCGGCCAAGCTTGCGACCATCCGCGCCCGCACCGACGCGCTGAGCGGCCGCAGCAGCGATGCGCAGAGCACCGCGACGACGTTCTCGGAAGCCGCCGGCCGATTCACCCATTCCGCTGAAGGCATCGGCCAGCAGGTGCGCAGCGCGAGCCAGCTCGCCGACGATGCCGCGGCCGCGGCGCGCGAGGCCACCGCCAATGTCGATCGCTTGCGCGAATCCTCGGCTGCGATCGGCAACGTCGTCAATCTGATCGCGCAGATCGCGCGGCAGACCACGCTGCTGGCGCTCAACTCGACCATCGAGGCGGCGCGCGCCGGCGCCGCCGGCAAGGGCTTTGCGGTGGTTGCCACCGAGGTCAAGGCGCTGGCGGTGCAGACCCAGAGCGCCACCGAAGAGATCACGCGGAAGATCGAGGCGTTGCAGAAGGACGCCACCGGATCGGCCGACGCGGTGCACCGCATCTCGCAGGCGATCGAAGCGATCCGCCCGGTGTTCGAGAACGTCAACGGCGCGGTCGCCGAGCAGAATGCGATCACCGGCGAGATGGGCCAGAACGCCGCCTCCGCCTCCAGCTTCATCGTCTCGGTCGGCACCAGCGCCGGCGAGATCGACTCTGCCACGCGCGAAGCCGCCGCGCATGGCGACAATGTCGCGAAGGCCGGGAAGGCCGTGACAGCCTTCGCCCAGAAGCTGAAGGCGCGCTGCGCGGTGCTGCTGCGCCAGGACGAGCGCGGCGACCCGCGCAAGAACGAGCGCCTGCCCTGCAGCCTCAAGATCGAGATCACGACCGCGCGCGGCGTCGTCACCGCGCCGGTCTACGAGATCGCGATGGACGGCATCCTGATCGGCGGGCCGGATGCCGAGAAGCTCGCGGCCCACGAGACCCTGAGTGCGACCTTGCAGGATATCGGCGCGTGCCGGATCAGAATCGGCGACCGCACCAAGGCCGGTGCACAGGCCCGCTTCGAGGGCGAGACCGCCGCGCTGCGCGAGCAGATCGAAGACCGGATGTGGGCGATCCACGAGGAGAACGCCGAGCTGATCACCCGCGCGATGGAAGCAGGCAGCGCGCTGACCAAGGTTTTCGAGAGCGGCCTCGCGAGCGGCGCGATCACGATCGACGACATGTTCGACACCGACTATGCCGAAATAACCGGCACCAATCCGGTGCAATACCGCACCAGGATGCTGGATTGGGCGGATCGCGCGCTGCCCGCTCTGCTCGAGGCGTTCCTCGCCAAGGACAAGCGGCTGGCGTTCTGCGCGACGGTCGACCGGAACGGCTATCTGCCGGTCCACAACAAGATCTACTCGCATCCGCAGCGGCCGGGCGATGTCGCCTACAACACCGCCAATTGCCGCAATCGCCGCATCTTCAACGATCCCGCGGGCCTCGCCGCCGCACAGAACCAGCGCGCCTATCTGGTGCAGAGCTATGCGCGCGACATGGGCAACGGCACAACCGTGATGATGCGCGAGATCGACGTGCCGATTCGCGTCCGCGGCCGGCATTGGGGCGGCTTCCGCACCGCCTACAAGCTTTGACTGGAATTTTTGTAGCCCGGATGGAGCGAAGCGTAATCCGGGACGAGCGTGCCCACGGGCGGGAAACCCGGATTTCGCTGCGCTGCATCCGGGCGACGTAGTGCGCGCTCAGGCAAGACTGGCGGCGCGAATCACGCTTTAGATTGAAATGGGGAATGCTGCGGCGGCTCAACCGACCGCTGTGATGGAGGAAGCGCTGATATGTCGGCCGTGCAGCTTGCAGTTCTGGACACCTCATCGAACCGGACGCTGGCCGAACGGCTCGTTGACCAGCTTGCCGACCGCATCGGCGGCCTCGGAGTGGAACTCGCCGACATCGCCGGCAACGTCCAGGAGGTCGCCAACCGCGTCACCAACCAGTCGGAGCGGTTCCATCATTTGCAGGCGACGGCCGAGACGATGGTCTCGGCCAATCACGACATCGCCAACGCATCGCAGGCGGTGCAATCGACCGCGTCCGCCGCGGTCGGCCAGATCGCGGAGTCGCGCCATGCGGTGGACACTGCGGTCAGCCACATCTCCGAGCTCGTCGCCGCGGTCGCGCGGATCGAGGCGCGGCTTGCCGCGGTCGGCTCCGCGCTGAGCCAGGTCGCCAAGGTTTCCGGTTCGATCGAGGCGATCGCCAAGCAGACCAATCTGCTGGCGCTCAACGCCACGATCGAGGCCGCGCGCGCCGGCACCGCCGGCCGCGGCTTTGCCGTGGTCGCGAGTGAGGTGAAGAGCCTCGCGGAGGCGACCCGCCAGGCGACGCATCAGATCTCCGACACCGTGCGCGATCTCGACGGCCAGATCGGCAGCCTGATCGGCGAGAGCAGCGACGCCTCGCTGCGCGCCAAGAGCGCCGGCGAAGGCGCCCAGCAGATATCCGGCATCATCATGCGCGTGCAGGAAGGCTTTTCATCTGTTGGTGCCGAGATCGACAACGTCGCGCGCGCCGCGACCTCCAATCTCGGTCATTGCGACACCGTGATCGCGGAGCTGAACGAGCTCGCCAAGGGCGTCGATCTCTCGTCGCGCGACCTCAAGCACGCCGACGGCCGCGTCGCGAAGCTGCTCGAGCTGTCCGAGAGCCTGATCGTGACCATCGCCGACAGCGGCGTGGAGACCAGTGACGCGCCGCTGATCCGCGTCGTGATCGACACCGCGAAGCAGATTTCCGAGCTGTTCGAGAATGCCGTCGCGCGCGGCGAGATCACGCTTGCGCAGTTGATGGACGAGAACTACCGCGAGATCGCGGGTTCCAATCCGAAGCAATATCTCACCAACTATGTCAGCTTCACCGACCGCGTGCTGCCGGCGATCCAGGACCCGATCCAGAAGACCGATCCGCGCATCGTGTTCTGCGTCGCCTGGGCGCGCGGCGGCTATCTGCCGACCCACAATCCGAACTACCGGCTGCCGCAGGGGCCCGACCCGGTCTGGAACAACGCCAATTGCCGCAACCGCCGCCTGTTCAACGACCGCGCGGTGAGCAAGGTCGCAGCCAATACAAAGCCGTTCCTGCTGCAGACCTACCGCCGCGACATGGGCGGCGGCAATTTCGTGCTGATGAAGGATGTGTCGTCGCCGATCGTCGTGCACGGCCGCCACTGGGGCGCGTTCCGGATGGGCTTCCGGCAGTCGTAAATCCGTAGCCCGGATGCAGCGCAGCGCAATCCGGGATCAGCCCCTCAACCCGTGAGCCCCCGGATTTCGCTGCGCTTTATCCGGGCTACAACGTCCAAAACCCCGGCACCGCGGGCTCGAGCCGTCCGCCGGCGCGGACCGGGGCGACCTTCACCGCAAGCCCGGTCGTGTCGTCGGTCTCGACCGCGATGCCGCTCAGCGTGGCTGTGCCCGCGGCCGGCTCGAAACGGCCGGAGGGAATGCCGGTGAGGAAACGCTGCAGCGGCTCCTCCTTCTGCATGCCGATCACCGAATCATAATCGCCGGTCATGCCGGCATCGCTCATATAGGCGGTGCCGCCCGGCAGCACCTGGTGATCGGAGGTCGGCACATGGGTATGGGTGCCGACCACGAGGCTGACGCGGCCGTCGCAGAAGAAGCCGATGCCCTGCTTCTCGCTGGTCGCCTCGGCATGGAAGTCCAGCACGATGGCGTCGGCGCCTTCGCGCAACGGGCAGGCCTCGAGCTCGCGGTCGATCGCGGCGAACGGATCGTTGGACGACGGCTCCATGAACACGCGGCCGATCGCGTTGATGACCAGCGCGCGCTTGCCGTTCTTGGTGTCGATCAGGGTCGAGCCGCGGCCGGGCGAATGGCGCGGGAAATTCAAGGGGCGGATCAGCCGCGGCGCGCGCTCGATGAAGACCAGCGCCTCCTTCTGATTCCAGGCGTGGTTGCCGAGCGTGATCGCATCGGCGCCGGCGTCGAGCAGCTCCTGATAGATCGCCTCGGTGATGCCGAAACCGCCGGCGGAATTCTCGCCATTGACGATGACGAGATCGAGTGACCAGTCCCTGATCATGCCGGGAAGGTGGTCGGCGATGGCGGTGCGGCCGGTCCTGCCGACGACGTCACCAACGAACAGAATACGCAATGCTAGGGGCTCCGGAAATCGAACGTCTTGCGCTCGGTTAGCACATAATCCAGCGGGACGTCGTGCGACAACGCCGGAATAGCCTTGCTTTCCTGTGCAGCGAAGGCAATCCCGACCCCGATCACATGCTTGGCCTTTCGCAGATGCGCAAAGGTATAGTCGTAATAGCCGGCGCCATAGCCGATGCGGTGGCCGAGCCGGTCGAACGCCGCGAGCGGCACCAGCATCACGTCGGGATGCACCTCGGGTGACGCCGGCGACGGCTCGGGAATGCCGAGCGGCCCGAGCATCAGCCGGTCCTGCGGCGACCAGCTGCGGAAGGTCAGCGACTGGCCGCGCGCATTGATGCAGGGCAGCGCGAGCCGCGCGCCCTTCTCGGCCAGCTTCTTCATCAACGGCGCCGGGTCGAACTCGCTGCGGATCGGCGCATAGCCGGAGACGATCATGCCCTGTGTGATCTCGAACGGCGCGCCGCGCTTGGCGAGCGCTTCGGCCGCCGTCGCGCGCTGCTCGTCGCTCAGCGCATCACGCTTGGCGAGGGCAAGCGCCCGAAGCTCGGCCTTCGATGGAGCTGCGTGCATGATCCATCTTCCGCTGTCGTCGTCCGCGACAACGGACGATCCATCATTCCAGTGATGCTGAAGCGCGATGAGCGCTTTAGCGTTCTTGTTTGAGCATGATCTTTTCGGAAAACCGCTTCACACTTTTCCGGATCATGCTTCAGCACCGTATGGCCAGGCCGCGGCGCACTGGACGCCCCGCTTCGCAGGGGACAGCGCTGCACCACAATCGAACCGCCGCCGCGCGACGACAAGGCAACAGCAAAATACAGTGCGAAGCCGCAGAGGCCGTTGGAGCGCTCGATCCCGGAGTTCCCTACGAAAGTAGGTGGGCACCATATGTCCGGGTCCACGGACCCGGCCAGGGACAGTTCCCTAAAGGATCGATAAGGCCCCGGGGATATATGGCTCCTGACGCACGACGCAGCTTCGCAGGGTCAATGTAGCGACGAAGTGCCGGTTCCGCTAGCGGCAAGAAACCGCGATCAAGGCTCGGGCTCTCTCCGCCGTCATGGCCGGGCTTGACGAAATCTCGCAGGGGATCACATCACCCGATCGCGATGCCGCCGCCGATGGTGCGGTTGAGCACCTGGGTGGTGCGCTCGATCCGCTCGGCGGCGGCGTTAAGCGCATTGGAGACCGCGGTCTGGGTCGCGCGGGCGCGGTCGGTGGCGGCGACGCGTGCATTGCGCAACTGCTCGACCTCTTCCTCAAGGCTGCGGAGGCGTGCGCTGGCATCGGCCAACTCGTCGCAGGCAGTCAGCGCCGCCATCACCGTGAGCCGCGCATCGCCGATCTCGCCGAACTTGCCGCGCAGCGATTCGACGCGCTGCTCGAGGTTTTCCGCGAGCTTCAGCAGCCGCACCTCCTGGCCCTCCTCGCAGGCCATCCGGTATTGCCGGCCATTGATGGTGACGTTGATGTGGCTCATCTCTTGTCTCCGCCCTCGAGCACGGCGCGAATGGTGCCGATCGCCGCGTCAAGCTTTTCCGCGATGTCGCGATTGACGCGCTCGAGCTTGCGCGTCTTGACCAGCGATCCGTCGAGTTCGTCGGCAAGTCTGGAGCGATCTGCGCCGAGCGCCTGGATCCGGCTCGCCAATTCGTTTTCGTCGCGGTCGGCCTCGCGGCGCCGCTCCACCGAGCTTTCCAGCGCATCGAGCGCAGCCATCAGCCGCTTTGTCGCAGCATCGATATCGGCAAGCGGTGCCTCGGTATTGCCAGACCCGTTGGCGAGACGATCACTCATGACACGCGGCGTGGACCCTTCTTGGGTTGGCTGGGTAGCCTGCTGGAGATAAGCCTGCCGCACGGCAAAACTGGCGGTTCGGCAAGCGCTTACGGGACGAAATTTACGTGGCAAGCGAGCCGAGCGCAACGGCGGCGCAGAACTATGCACCGTTGAATGAAATTGGGCCATTTCGGGCAACTTTTCCCCGTTTTGGGGCGTTTCATCGCCTTGGACTTGCGGAATTGAGGTGCTAATCCACCCTCCAACCCGTAAGGCCATCCACGCGCGTATCGCGGCTGCCCGCCCCGATGCGTCCAGCAATCAGCTCCTCATTTCAGGCGGACTTTTCATCATGTCGCAGGTCGATCACACCCGTATGGCCAATGCGATCCGTGGCCTTGCCATGGACGCCGTCGAGAAGGCGAAATCCGGTCATCCCGGCCTGCCGATGGGCGCCGCCGATATCGCGACCGTGCTGTTCACCCAGTTCCTGAAATTCGACGCCGCCGATCCGGCCTGGCCCGACCGCGACCGCTTCGTGCTGTCGGCGGGCCACGGCTCGATGCTGCTCTATTCGTTGCTGTACCTCACCGGCAACAAGGAGATGACGCTCGACCAGATCAAGCATTTCCGCCAGCTCGGATCGCTGACGCCGGGACATCCGGAGAATTTCCACACCAAGGGCATCGAGACCACCACCGGCCCGCTCGGCCAGGGCATTGCGACTGCGGTCGGCATGGCGCTCGCCGAGAAGATGCTCGCCGCCGAGTTCGGCAAGAAGATCGTCAGCCACCACACCTATGTGCTCGCCTCCGACGGCGACCTGATGGAAGGCATCTCGCAGGAAGCGATCGCGCTCGCCGGCCACTGGCGCCTCAACAAGATGATCGTGCTTTACGACGACAACGGCATCTCGATCGACGGCCCGACCTCGCTCTCCGATTCCGTCGACCAGGTGAAGCGCTTCAAGTCCGCCGGCTGGGCCGCAGAACTGATCGACGGTCACGATCCGAAGGCGATTGCGGCCGCGATCACCCGCGCGCAGAAATCCAGCAAGCCCTCGCTGATCGCCTGCAAGACCACGATCGGCTTCGGCGCACCGACCAAGGCCGGCACCGCGAAGGTACACGGCGAAGCGCTCGGCGCCGAGGAGCTCAAGGGCGCCAAGGAGAAGCTCGGCATCTCGCTCGAGCCGTTCTCGGTGCCCGATGACGTGCTGAAGGCCTGGCGCGAGGCGGGTGCTCGCGGCGCCGCCGAGCACAAGGCCTGGGACGAGCAGTTCGCACAGCTCGGCAACCGCAAGCGCGCCGAGTTCGAGCGCCGGCTGCGTCACGAGCGGCCAGCCTCGCTCGCCAAGGGCCTGCGCGCCTTCAAGAAGGGGCTCCTGGAAAATCCGCTCAACGTCGCGACCCGCAAATCGTCGGAAGCTGCGATCGAGGTGATCGCGGCTGCGATGCCGATGGAGTTCGTCGCGGGCTCCGCCGACCTCACCGGCTCCAACAACAACAAGGCGAAGTCGGCGGTGGGGTTTGCCGCCAAGACGCCGAAGGGCCGCTTCATCCATTACGGCATCCGCGAGCACGGCATGGCGGCGTGCCTCAACGGCATCTTCCTGCATGGCGGCTTCGCGCCGAACGGCGCCACCTTCCTGGTGTTCACCGACTATGCGCGGGGCGCGATGCGGCTGTCGGCGCTGATGGGCACCGGCGTGGTCTATGTCATGACCCATGACTCGATCGGCCTCGGCGAGGACGGTCCGACGCACCAGCCGGTCGAGCACCTCTCCGCGCTGCGCGCGATGCCCAACATGCGCGTATTCCGTCCCTGCGACGCGGTCGAGACCGCCGAGTGCTGGGAACTGGCGCTCAACCGCATCGACGGTCCGACGGTGCTGGCGCTGACCCGCCAGAACCTGCCGCAGCTCCGCACCACGGTGCCGAACGACAGCCCGTGCAGCCACGGCGCCTACGAACTGGTCGCGGCGCAGGGTGACGCAAAAGTGTCATTGTTCGCGTCCGGTTCCGAGGTCCAGATCGCGGTCGAGGCGCAGAAGCAGCTCGCCGGACGCGGCATCGCTACGCGGGTGGTCTCGGTGCCGTCGCTGGAGTTGCTGCTGGCACAGCCCGCCGAGCGGCAAAATGCCATTATCGGCAACGCCCCGGTCAAGATCGCGATCGAGGCCGCGGTGCGCTGGGGCTGGGATGCCGTGATCGGGCACGATGGCGAATTCATCGGCATGCACGGTTTCGGCGCAAGCGCCCCGGCGAAGGACCTTTTCCCGCATTTCGGCATTACCGCGGAGGCCGTCGTTAACGCTGCCCTGAAGCGCGTCTGACGCTGGCCTGACACCCGCCGGTCAAAGGTTGAGCTTGCCGCAAAAAAGGATTACCAAAGCTCCATCTTTTCCGCTCGCGTCCGGCTGAACCGGGCGTTCCGCCGTAAAAGCTTCGTGGGAGCCCTCCCGCGGGGCTGGCAGCAGCTTTTAGAGGAGACAACAGCATGGCAATCCGCGTCGCGATCAACGGGTTTGGGCGTATCGGCCGCAATGTGTTGCGCGCCATCGCCGAGTCCGGCCGCAAGGACATCGAAGTGGTCGGCATCAACGACCTCGGTCCGGTCGAGACCAACGCGCATCTGCTGCGCTTCGATTCTGTGCACGGCCGCTTTCCCGGCACCGTGACCGTCGACGGCGACTCGATCAGCCTCGGCGACAACAAGATCAAGGTCTCGGCCGAGCGCGATCCCTCCAAGCTGCCGTGGAAGGCCCTCGGCGTCGACATCGCGCTGGAATGCACCGGCATCTTCACCGCCAAGGACAAGGCCTCGGCGCACCTCACCGCCGGCGCCAAGCGCGTGCTGGTCTCGGCGCCCGCCGACGGCGCTGACGCCACCATCGTCTACGGCGTCAACCACGACACGCTGACCAAGGATCAGCTCGTCGTCTCCAACGGCTCCTGCACCACCAACTGCCTCGCGCCGGTTGCCAAGGTGTTGAACGAGACGGTCGGCATCGAGACCGGCTTCATGACCACGATCCACGCCTATACCGGCGACCAGCCGACGCTCGACACCCTGCACAAGGATCTCTATCGCGGCCGCGCTGCGGCGATGTCGATGATCCCGACCTCGACCGGTGCCGCGAAGGCGATCGGCCTGGTGCTGCCGGAACTGAAGGGCAAGCTCGACGGCGTCTCGATCCGCGTGCCGACCCCGAACGTCTCGGTGATCGATCTGAAGATCGTCGCCAAGCGCGCCACCGACGCCAAGGAAATCAACGAGGCGATGAAGCGCGCCGCCGAGCAGCAGCTCAAGGGCATTCTGGGCTTTACCACCGCGCCGAACGTCTCGATCGACTTCAACCACGATCCGCACTCGGCCACCTTCCACATGGACCAGACGAAGGTGCAGAACGGCACGCTGGTGCGGGTGATGGCGTGGTACGACAATGAGTGGGGCTTCTCGAACCGCATGGCCGACACGGCCGTCGCCATCGGCAAGCTGATTTAAGTTCGACTGTTCGTGATGCCCGGCCCCGCGCCGGGCATCCGCGTCTTTGCCCCGCATTCGCGACGTGAATGGCTGCGACATAGGCAAGCGAAAGCGACGCCGTCCTTCGGACGGCCATGTCCGGCCGTCGCACAGGAAACGCCCGCACAGGAAACGTCCATGACAAAATCATTCCGCACCCTCGACGACGTCGACGTGAAGGGCAAGCGCGTGCTGCTGCGCGTCGACCTCAACGTCCCCATGGAAGGCGGCCGCGTCACCGACGCCACAAGGCTCGAGCGCGTCGCCCCGACCATCATCGAGATTTCCGACAAGGGCGGCAGGGTGATCCTGCTCGCACATTTCGGCCGGCCCAAGGGACGCGACCCCAAGGAGTCGCTGAAGCCGGTTGCTGACGCGCTGTCGAAGGTGATCAAGCGCCCGGTCGCCTTCGCCGAGGACTGCATCGGCGATCCCGCGGCCAAGGCAGTCGCCGCCCTCAAGGACGGCGACATCCTCTGTCTGGAAAACACCCGCTTCCATAAGGAAGAAGAGAAGAACGACGCCGGCTTCGTCGCTGAACTGGCCAAGCTCGGCGACATCTGGGTCAACGACGCCTTCTCCGCCGCGCATCGCGCCCACGCCTCGACCGAAGGCCTCGGCCACAAGCTGCCGGCCTATGCCGGCCGCACCATGCAGGCCGAGCTCGATGCGCTCGGCAAGGCGCTGGAAGCACCGACCAAGCCTGTGATCGCGATCATCGGCGGCGCCAAGGTCTCGACCAAGATCGACCTTCTGGAAAATCTCGTGAGCAAGGTCGATGCGCTGGTGATCGGCGGCGGCATGGCCAACACCTTCCTGCACGCGCAAGGCATCAACGTCGGCAAGTCGCTCGCCGAAAAGGACCTCGCCGCGACCGCGCTGCGGATCATGGAGAAGGCCAACGCCGCGAACTGCGCGATCATCCTCCCCGTCGACGCCGTCGTCGCCAACCAGTTTGCCGCCAATGCGCCGTCGCATGCCTATGGCCTCGATGCGATCCCGGCCGACGGCATGATCCTCGACGTCGGTCCGCAGTCGATCGCGCGGATCCATTCCGCGATCGACGACGCGGCGACGCTGGTCTGGAACGGGCCGCTCGGCGCCTTCGAGCTGACGCCGTTCGACCGCGGCACCGTGGTGTCGGCCAGGCATGCCGCCGAGCGCACCAAGAGCAAGAAACTGGTCTCGGTCGCCGGCGGCGGCGATACCGTCGCGGCGCTGAACCAGGCCGGCGTGGCGGGCGATTTTTCCTACGTCTCGACCGCGGGCGGCGCGTTTCTTGAATGGATGGAAGGCAAGCCGCTGCCGGGCGTCGAAGTTCTGAAACACGGCTGATTTAGAGCATGATCCGGAAAAGTGTGAAGCGGTTTTCCGAAAAGATCATGCTCAAACAGAGAGTTAAAGCGCGATGACGATTCAACCTAAGCTCATCGCGCTTCAAACCCGCGAACGCGCTTTACAGGGAGAAATGGAATGGCTCGCATAACGTTGCGGCAACTGCTCGATCACGCGGCCGAGCACGATTACGGCGTACCTGCCTTCAATATCAACAACATGGAGCAGGCGCTGTCGATCATGGCGGCGGCCTCCGAGGTCGACGCGCCCGTCATCATCCAGGCCTCGCGCGGCGCGCGATCCTACGCCAACGACGTCATGCTCAAGCACATGATGGACGCCGTCACCGAGATCTACCCGCAGATCCCGGTCTGCGTGCATCTCGACCATGGCAACGAGCCCGCCACCTGCATGACCGCGATCCAGGCCGGCTTCACCTCGGTGATGATGGACGGCTCGCTGAAGGCCGACGGCAAGACCCCGGGCGATTGGGACTACAATGTCGGCGTCACCCGGACTGTGACCGGTATGGCCCATCTCGGCGGCATTTCGGTCGAGGGCGAGCTCGGCGTGCTCGGCTCGCTCGAGACCGGCATGGGCGACAAGGAAGATGGCCATGGCGCCGAGGGCAAGCTGTCGCATGACCAGCTGCTGACCAACCCGGACGAGGCCGTGAAGTTCGTCCAGGAGACCAAGGTCGACGCGCTGGCGATCGCGATGGGCACCTCGCACGGCGCTTACAAGTTCACCCGCAAGCCCGACGGCGACATCCTCGCCATGAACGTGATCGAGGAGATCCATCGCAAGCTGCCGAACACGCATCTCGTGATGCACGGCTCCTCGTCGGTGCCGCAGGAGCTGCAGGAGATCATCAACGCCAATGGCGGCAAGATGAAGCCGACCTGGGGCGTGCCGGTCGCCGAGATCCAGCGCGGCATCAAGAACGGCGTGCGCAAGATCAACATCGACACCGACAACCGCATGGCGATGACCGGCCAGATCCGCAAGGTGCTGAAGGACAATCCGGAAGAGTTCGATCCGCGCAAGTACCTGAAGCCCGCGATGGAGGCGATGACCAAGCTGTGCAAGCAGCGCCTGCAGGAATTCAACACCGCGGGCCAGGCCAGCAAGATCAAGAAGGTGTTGACCACGGCTGAGATGGCCAAGCGCTACGCTGCGGGCCAGCTCGACCCCAAGGTCGCCTAAAGAAGTTGCCCGAAGAGATTGCCTGACACCATATTGCCCGAAACATTAAGGCGGGACACCGGCTCCGACGCAGTTGGAAACGGTGTCCCGGGGCTTGATCGCCGGCTGCGACAAACAGCGGCCGCGACGAACGTTTTCTAGGCATTTGCCCGAGAACCGCCTATTTTGGTTTGCAAAGGCAATGCGCTCTGGAGAACGTTTCCATGAACCTCGCTGACCTCAACAAGATTGCCCTCGCCATGGTCACCCCGGGCAAGGGCATCCTTGCCGCGGACGAATCCTCCGGCACCATCAAGAAGCGGTTCGATGCCATCAAGGTCGATTCGACCGAGGACAATCGCCGCGACTATCGCGAGATGCTGTTCCGCTCGCAGGAGGCGATGAGCAAGTACATCTCGGGCGTGATCCTCTACGACGAGACGATCTGGCAGAATGCCAAGGACGGCACGCCGCTGGTCAAGCTGATCGAGCAGGCCGGCAGCATTCCAGGCATCAAGGTCGACGAAGGCACCCAAGCCCTGCCGAACTGCCCGGGCGAACTCGTCACCGTCGGCCTCGACAAGCTCGCCGAGCGGCTGAAGAAATATTACGAGCGCGGTGCGCGCTTTGCGAAATGGCGCGCGGTGATCGATATCGGCTCGGGCGCCGGCAGCCGCGGCATCCCGACCATGACCGCGATCCGCGTCAATGCGCATGCGCTGGCGCGCTACGCCGCGCTGTGCCAGGCCGCGCAGATCGTGCCGATCGTCGAGCCGGAAGTGCTGATGGACGGCGATCACGACATCGACCGCTGCTACGAGGTGACGCAGCGCGTGCTGAACCGCACCTTCCAGGAATTGCGGGTGCAGCGCGTGGCGCTCGAAGGCATGATCCTGAAACCGAACATGGCGATCTCGGGCAAGAAGTGCCCGAAGCAGGCGTCGGTGCAGGAAGTCGCCGAGAAGACCATCCGCCTGCTCAAGAGTTGCGTCCCGGCCGCAGTGCCCGGCATCGCCTTCCTCTCCGGCGGGCAGAGCGACGAGGAAGCGACCGCGCATCTCGACGCCATGAACAAGATCGGCCATTTGCCCTGGCGGCTGACCTTCTCCTATGGCCGCGCGCTGCAGGCAGCGCCGCAGAAGGCGTGGTCCGGCAAGCCCGACAACGTCCCTGCGGGCCAGCACGCCTTCTCGCATCGCGCCCGGATGAACGGGCTGGCAAGCACCGGCAATTGGGAAGCCGGCCTCGAAAAGCAGGCGGCATAGTTGGCCACCAAGCCCGTTCCGCCGCGGCCGGCGCCGCGCCTCTATCTGGCAACACAGCCGCTCGACGAGCCCGCGCCGCTTGCGGCCGAGCTTGCCGAGCTGCTCGCCGCCGCCGACGTCGCGGCCGTTCTGGTGCGGCTGCGCGAGAGCGACCCGCGCAGTATGATCTCTTACGTCAAGGCGCTGGCGCCGACGGTCCAGAACGCGGGCGCAGCGCTATTGATCGACGGCCATCCCGATATCGTTGCCCGCGCCGGCGCCGACGGCGCGCATCTGACCGGCGTCGCCGCGATGGAAGAGGCGATGCCGTCGCTGAAGCCCGACCGCATCGTCGGCGTCGGCGGGCTCGCGACGCGCCACGATTCCATGGCCGCGGGCGAGGCTGGCGCCGACTATGTGCTGTTCGGCGAGCCCGATCCCCGGGGACAGCGGCCCTCGACCGAGGCGATCGCCGAGCGGCTGGGATGGTGGGACGAATTGTTCGAGCCGCCCTGTGTCGGCTTTGCGACCTCGCGCGAGGAGGCCGAGGCGTTCGCGTCCGCCGGCGCAGATTTCGTGCTGGTCGGAGATGTTATCTGGTCCGATCCGCGTGGCGCCAAGGCGGCGCTCGTCGAGGTCGGCGAGGCGATTGCGCAGGCCCATGCCAGCACATTCGGCGCGGCCAGGGCCGAGGGATGACGCCGGAATGAAATGGCTGCGTCCGATAGGTGTTGCGCTCGGCTGCACGATGCTGGCGAGCGGCGCGATGGCGCAGCTCTCGATCACGCCGCCGGCCCAGACGCCGCCGCCTGCGAAGAAAGAGGCGCCGAAAGAGAAGCCGAAGGTGCATGCGCCGGTTGCGAAGAAGCCCGTGCCGAAGCCGGCTGCCTCGGCGACGCCCAGCCCGACGCCCTCGCCGACCCCGACGCCGGACGATCCCAATGTCGACCTCGTCTACGGCGCCTATCAGCGCGGCATGTACAAGACCGCGTTCGACCTCGCGACGGCGCGCGCGCAGAACAACAACGATGCCAAGGCGATGACGATGCTGGGCGAGCTCTATGCCAACGGGCTCGGCGTCAAGCGCGACTACGTCAAGGCCGACGAATGGTACAAGCGCGCCTCCGATGCCGGCGACCGTGAGGCGATGTTCGCGCTCGCGATGATGCGGATCGCGGGCCGCGGCGGCACGGTGGACAAGGATTCCGCGGTCAAGCTTTTGGCATCGTCGGCCAAGCTCGGCGAACCCAAGGCGGCCTATAATCTCGCGCTGCTCTATCTCGACGGCCAGACCCTGCCACAGGACCTCAAGCGCTCCGCCGAGCTGTTGCGGATGGCCGCCGACGCCGGCAGTCCGGAGGCGCAATACGCGCTCGCGACCTTCTACAAGGAAGGCACCGGGGTGCCGAAGGACCTCGAAAAGGCGGCGCGGCTGCTGCAGGCCGCCTCGCTGGCCGACAACGTCGATGCCGAGGTCGAATATGCCATCGCGCTCTATAACGGCTCCGGCACGCCGCGGAACGTGCCGGCGGCGGTGGCTATGCTGCGCAAGGCGGCCCGGCAGAACAGCGCGATCGCGCAAAACCGCCTCGCCCATGTACTGGCGACCGGCGCCGGCGCCCCGGTGGACAAGGTCGAGGCGCTGAAATGGCACACCGTCGCCAAGACCGCCGGCAAGGGCGACCCCGATCTCGACGACATCCTCGCCGATATGAGCCCGGAAGACCGCGCCAAGGGCGAGGCAGCTGCCCGGAAATGGATCGGAAACAACGTCAAATGACGCCTTGACGGGGCGGCCTCCAGAGGGCACCCAGTCCAGCAATCTCCGACGCCGCAAGCCGTTCCCCGTCATCCTGAGGTGCGAGCGGAGCGAGCCTCGAAGGATGCGCGGCCCGGCTGGTGGCCGTTGATCCTTCGAGACGCGCGTTCCGCGCTCCTCAGGATGACGGGACCACTTTGAACCCGCCGTCAGCTCAATCGCACCGAAGAAGCCGCCATCATGCTCTACTCCGCCCTCATCAATGTCATGGTCAAGGCTGCGCGCCGCGCCGGCCGCAGCCTCAAGCGCGACCTCGGCGAGATCGAACATCTCCAGGTGTCGCTGAAGGGGCCGGCGAACTTCGTCTCGCTCGCCGACAAGCGCGCCGAGGAGATGCTCTACACCGACCTCGAAAAGGCCCGGCCCGGTTACGGGTTCCTCGGCGAGGAAGGCGGCAATCGCGAAGGTTCGGACAAGAGCCACACCTGGATCGTCGATCCGCTGGACGGAACCACCAACTTCCTGCACGGCATCCCGCAATTCGCGATCTCGATCGGGCTGAAGCGCGAGGACACGATCATCGCCGGCGTGATCTACAATCCCGCCAATGACGAGCTCTACATCGCCGAGCGCGGCAAGGGCGCGTTCCTCAACGACCAGCGGCTGCGCGTCGCCGGCCGCCGCCAGCTCAACGAATGCGTGGTCGCCTGCGGCCTGCCGCATATCGGCCGCGGCAATCACCAGCTGGCGCTGCAGGAAATGGCCGGGCTGCAGACCAAGGTCGCGGGCTTCCGCCGCTTCGGCGCCGCCTCGCTCGACCTCGCCTTCGTCGCCGCAGGCAGGCTCGACGGCTTTTGGGAGCGCAATCTGCAGCCCTGGGACATCGCGGCGGGCCAGATCATGGTCAGGGAAGCCGGCGGCACCGTCTCCGGTATCCAGGGCAATGACGACCCGCTGCAGACCGGCCACGTCGTGTGCGGCAACGAGTTCGTGCACGGCGAGCTGATCAAGATTTTGAAGCCGCTCGGGCAGTAGCGCGACGGCGCGATCTAATCGTCATCGTCATCGCCGTCGTCTTCCCCGTCACGAAATTCACCGCCGAGGGTCAGGCCCTCGATGGCCGTGGCGCCCTTCGCCTTGATCACCCGGCGAAGCGGGACCGAACTCTCGCTCTGCAACGCCTCCATCAACTGTTCCGAATGGGTGACGATCCAGATGCCGGCGCGGCGCGACGCCTTGGCGATCAGCCGGGCCAGCGGTGCCAGCAGCGATGGATGCAGGCTGGCCTCGGGTTCGTTCAGTGCGATGAACGGCGGCAGCCGATAGCCCATGAACACGGCGAGCAGGCAGATATATTTCAGCGTCCCATCGGATAGTTCGTGCGCCTTGAACGGACGCGGCATGTCCGCCAGTTGCAGCTCGAATTCGCACCGCCCGTTCTCTTCCCATGCCCGAAGCTCGGCGCCCGGGAACGCATCCTCGATCGCATCCTGCAGGTCGGCGGCGTCTTCCCTGACCGCGTAGAGGGTTGCCAGGGCGGCAGCCAGATCGCTGCCATCGGCACCGAGCGCGGGCGTCGTGATCGCGAGACAAGGCTTTCGGATCGGCGACGCCGGATCGGTGCGAAAATCGTGATAGAATCGCCAGCTCTGCATTGCGTTTCTGATCAGGTCGACTTCGGGGCACGTCTTGCCGTCGAGGAATCCGGCGAGCGCGGTTTCCGACGGCAGCACCGCATCCTTGTGCTCGCTCCAGGCTCCGCTCTCGCCGCGCACGCTGACATGTGAATTCGTCCGCTCCATCAGCAGGACTTTGCGCTTGCCGTGGGCCACCTCGATGCGCTCGGACTTGATCATCGGCTCGCCGGAAAATGCCGCCTCGAGCGGGCCGGGAAATCCGAGCTCGATGGCGTATCTGATGTCGTCGAATCTGGCCGCCAATCGCAGTCGTCCATCCTCGCCCCGCCTGCGGACGCCGGACCAGCAGACGGAGTTCAATCCGCCTTCATCGGCGATCGTGCGCGTGATCCGGCCCGTCGCCGCGTCGCGCAGCAGCGACAGGGACTTGTAGAGATTGGATTTGCCGACACCATTCTCGCCGACGAATACCGACAGCGGTTCGATGGGCATGAGGAGCCGCCGAATGGAGCGATAATTCGAGATCGCAATATCGGTCGGCCGCATCACATGCCCTCAATCCACGGGTTGCCTGCAAGCTCCCCGTTCAATCCAGAGATGCAATCTGGATTGGTCGGCCTGTGAAAGCAAGCCGGAGGCGGCGCCAAGCCCTGATGAGATCGGCGCCGATCTCGGACATTAGTGGCCGCCCCTTGCCGGCGCAGGCGGCCGATACGCCTCGGCTTTGTCGGCGACCTTCTCGCGGTCTCCCGCCAGCACGCGCTGCACGCTGACGAAGAACACCGGCACCAGCAACAGCGCCAGGATCACGACCGCGATCATGCCGCCCATCACCGACGTGCCGAGCGCCTGCTGGCTGGCGCCGCCGGCGCCGGTCGCGATCGCCATCGGCAGCACGCCGCAGACGAAGGCGAGGCCGGTCATCAGGATCGGGCGGAATCTGAGGCTGCACGCCTCGATGGTCGCCTCGACCAGCGGCTTGCCCTGCGCGCGCAGATCCTTGGCGAACTCGATGATCAGGATCGCGTCCTTGGCGGCGAGACCGATGATGGTGATCAGGCCGACGGTGAAATAGACGTCGTTGGACAGGCCGCGCATCGTTGCGGCCACCACCGCGCCGAGAATGCCGAGCGGAATCGTGAGCAGCACCGCGAGCGGAATGGTCCAGCTCTCATACAGCGCGGCGAGCAGCAGGAACACCACCAGCACCGACAACGCGAGCAGGAACGGCGCCTGCGAGCCCGACAGTTTTTCCTGCAGCGACTGGCCGGTCCACTCATAGCCGAAGCCGCGCGGCAGCTTGTCGGCAAGCCGCTCCATCTCGGCGATCGCATCACCCGAGGTGAAGCCGGGCCGCGCCTCGCCGGAGACGCGCACCGCCGGATAGTAGTTGAAGCCCGCGATTTGAGTGGGCCCCTTCGACCATTCGATAGTGGCGAAGGCCGAGAACGGCACCAGCTGACCGCGGCTGTTCTTGACGTTGTAATTCAGAATGTCGTCCGCGTTCATGCGGCTGGTCTTGTCGGCCTGCACGATGACGCGCTGCATGCGCCCGCGGTTCGGGAAGTCGTTGATGTAGTTCGAGCCGAGATTGGTCGAGATCGTGTTGTTGATGTCTTCGAAGGTGAGCCCGAACGCGCCCGCCTTCTCGCGGTCGATCATCAGATTGACCTGCGGCGCCGGCGGCAGGCCTTCGACATAGACCTTCTGCAGGATCGGGCTGGCGTTGGCCTCCGCGATCAGGCGGTCGGACGCGGCGATCAGCGCCGCATAGCCCTTCTGGCCGCGGTCCTGCAGGCGGAACGAGAAGCCCGAGGAGTTGCCGAGATTGTCGATCGGCGGCGGCTGCAGCGCCGAAATCCTGGCGTCGCGGATCGACGACGACAGGTCGCGGTTGATGTCGGCAACGATCGCGGCCGCGGAATCCTTCGGGCCGCGCTCCGACCAGTCCTTCAGCGTGATGAAGGCCTGTGCGGTGTTCATGCCCTGGCCGAGGAAGCTGAAGCCGGTGAGGAAGGTGACGTTCTCGATCCCGGCGCGGGTCTTCAGGTATTTTTCAACCTGCTCGACCGCAGCCTCGGTGCGCGCATAGGACGATTCCGACGGCGTCTGTACGTCGGTGGTAATGAAGCCCTGGTCGTCGACCGGCAGGAAGCCGCCGGGCAGCCGCACGAAGCCATAGGCGACGCCTGCGAACAGCACGAGGTAGATCGCCATCAGGCGGCCGGTGCGCTTCAGTCCGGCCTGCACCGTGCTGACATAGCCGGCGCGGCTGGAGTCGAGCACACGGTTGAACCAGCCGAACACACCCCTGCGGGCATGGCCGTGGCCCTTCTCGACCGGCTTGAGCAAGGTCGCGCACAACGCCGGCGTCAGCGACAGCGCAAGCAGCGCCGAGAACGCGATCGCCGCCACCATGGTGACCGAGAACTGGCGATAGATGATGCCGACCGAGCCGGGGAAGAACGCCATCGGCACGAACACCGCCATCAGCACCAGCGTGATGCCGATGATGGCGCTGGTGATCTGCGACATCGCCTTCTTGGTCGCCTCCTTCGGCGGCAGGCCCTCCTCGGCCATGATGCGCTCGACGTTCTCGACCACGACGATGGCGTCGTCGACCAGGATGCCGACCGCCAGCACCATGCCGAACATGGTCAGCATGTTGATCGAGAAGCCCACGACCATCAGCGTGGCGCAAGTCCCGAGCAGCGCCACCGGAACCACGATGGTCGGAATGATGGTGTAGCGGATGTTCTGCAGGAACAGGAACATCACGATGAAGACCAGCACCACCGCCTCGACCAGCGTCATCAAAACCTTCTCGATCGAGGCCTTGACGACGGGGGTGATGTTGTAGGGGATCTCGTAACCGATATTGGCCGGGAAGAAGCGCGACAGCTCCTTCATCTTGGCCTCGACCGCGCTCGCGGTCGCCAGCGCATTGCCTTTCGGCGACAGCAGCACCGAGAGACCCGCGGTCGGCTTGCCGTTGAGGCGGGTGTTGAACTGATAGCTGAGGCCGCCGATCTCGATCCGCGCGACGTCGCGCAGGCGGACCGTCGAGCCGTCCGGGTTGGCGCGCAGGATGATCGCACCGAACTCATCGGGCGAGGAGAGCTGCCCCTTTACCAGCACCTGGGCGGAGATCTTCTGCGTGTCGGTGCTCGGCTCGGCGCCGATGCTGCCGGAGGCGACCTGGGCGTTCTGCGCCGTGATCGCCTTGTTGACGTCGTCCGCGGACAGGCCGTAGCCGACCAGCTTGGCCGGATCGATCCAGATGCGCAGGCTGCGCTCGGTCGAATACAGCGTGGCGCGGCCGACGCCGGGAATGCGGCGCACCTCGCCCAGCACGTTGCGGATCATGAAGTCGCCGAGGCCCACTTCGTCCAGCGAGCCGTCGGTCGAGTTCAGCGTGATGATCTGCAGCACGGCGGAGGATGCTTCCTCGACCAGGATACCCTGCTGGATCACGGCACGCGGCAGCCGCGCCTCGACGCGCTTGAGGCGGTTCTGCACCTCGACCGAGGCCTGGCTGGTGTCGGTCCCCGGCTTGAAGTTGGCGATGATATCGACCTGGCCGAGCGAGTCGGAGGTCGATTCGAAGTTCAGGATGTTGGCGGCGCCGTTGAGTTCCTCCTCGATCAGCCGCGTCACGCTGTTGTAGAGGTTTTCAGGCGACGCGCCGGGATAGCTCGTCGAGATCGAGATCGAGGGCGGCGCGATGATCGGATATTGCGCGACCGCGAGCAGCGGAATCGAGATCGCGCCGACCAGACAGATGAACAGCGCGACGACCCAGGCGAAGATCGGCCTGTCGATGAAGAAGCCGGGCATGTCGGATCACCGCACCGCGTGCGCGGTCTGCTGCGAATCCGTCATTGCAGCAGCGTCGACATCACGCCAGGCCTGCGGCCGCACCTTGTCGCCGGCGGCGAATTTCTGGAACCCCTCGACCACGACCATGTCGCCGGCCTTGAGGCCTTCGGTCACGAACCAGTGGCCACCCTGCAGCGAGCCGGTACGCACCGGCTGCACCGCGACGAGGTTGTCGTCCTTGACGACGAACACCTCGCTGCCGCCGCCACCGTTGCGCTGGATCGCCTGCTGCGGCACGGCGATCGCGTCCGAGTCGATGCCCTGCTCGATCAGCACGCGGACATACATGCCCGGCAGCAGGATGCGATCGGGATTCGGGAACTCGCCGCGCAGGGTCACCTGCCCGGTATGGGCGTCGACCTTGGCGTCGGAGAACAGCAGCTTGCCCGGTATCGGATAGATCGAGCCGTCGTCGAGCACGAGGCGGACCTTCATCGCGTCCGACGCAATGCGGTCGAGGTCACCGCTCTCGAAGGCGCGGCGCAGCTGATTCATCTCGGTGACCGACTGCTGGAAGTCGGCATAGATCGGATCGAGCTGCTGGATGGTCGCAAGGCTCGCGGCGTCGTTCTGCACCACGAGCGCGCCCTCGCTGACCAGCGCGGCACCGATGGTGCCGTCGATCGGCGCGCGGATCGTTGCATAATCCAGATTGAGCTTGGCACGCGCGACATCTGCCTCGCGGCCCTGCACGTCGGCTTCGGCCCCCTTCAGGGTTGCGATCGCCTTTTCGTTCTCAGCTTCCGGCGCCGCGCGCTGGCTGGTTAGGGTGGCGATGCGGCGGGCCTGCAGCGTAGCCTGCTCCTGCACGGCCTTGGCGCGCGCCAGCGCCGCCTCGGTCGACTGCAACTCGACTTCGAACGGGCGCGGATCGATCTGGTACAAGGGATCGCCGACCTTCACCTCGCTGCCCTGATGGAACATGCGGTTCACGACGATGCCCGAGACGCGCGGGCGCACCTCGGAAACGCGGGTCGGCGCGATGCGGCCCGGCAGCTCGCGCACCATCGCGCGCACCTGCGGCTTCACAGTGACGACGCTGACGTCCGGCTCGGGTGTTGCTTGTACGGCGGCGGTTGCAGTACTCGGCTCGTCGCAGCCAGCAAGCAGTGGCGCCGTCACGGCCAGCATCAGAGCAATGCATGCCGATTGCGCGCGAAGTCCAGACATTGAGATGATCGCCCCTGTGGGTTGGAATAAACAAACGGCGGCGTCACACCGACACCGCTTCTGTTGCTGAAAGTAAAACCCGCTTGCTGCGATGCAAAGCGTTTGTCAGGCGGCTCAATGTCACACAAACCTATCGCACTGATTTCGCGGCACCTTTTAGCGAGTCACCGGATTGTGAGCGGGTTCCATCGCAGGCTGTGGGAATGCATTAACGACTGCGTGAGCGGGAATAGGTCAATTGCCTGCGCAGGAATGCCGCACATCGCAACATCATGAGGCGCAGCGAACGAATCACCGGTCACGGCACTTGCCTCACCCGATGGTGCGTGCAGCCCGCACGCGATCTGCTGACCGGACCGGCTCGGGCGCCAATGGTGATGCGCGGACTGGGCTGAAAGCTGGGCGAAGCGGCAGCAACCCGCCCGGTTTCAACCCAAGGTTCTGCGCGCCCGCTTTGGATTCGGCTTTCCTCACTCCGCCGCTGTGCCATATTGCTGGCAGATGCGGCCTTCGCGAACGGATGATCCGGCAATGCCCCCTTCCCGCTCCGATATGGAGATCGAACTGAGCAAACTGTCCTCGCCCCGGATCTTCCTGGTGCGGATGCTGGTGTTCCTGGTGCTCTGCGGCCTGGTCGGGGTCGTGCTGTACAAGCAGATCGTCACCGCCTTCTTCGCCAATCCCGGGCTGAACGCCCTGATCGGCGCGGTGCTCTTGATCGGCATCATCCTGGCGTTCCGCCAGGTGATCCGGCTCTATCCCGAGGTCGCCTGGGTCAATAATTTCCGCATCGCCGATCCCGGGCTTGCGATCGACCGCCGCCCGAAGCTCCTTGCCCCCATGGCCGCCATCCTCGGCGGCGAGCGCTCGGGCCGGATGTCGATCTCGCAGCAGACCATGCGGCATCTGCTGGATTCGATCGCGACCCGGCTCGATGAAGCCCGCGATATCTCGCGCTACATGACCGGCCTTTTGGTGTTCCTCGGCCTGCTCGGCACCTTCTGGGGCCTGATCGAGACGGTGGGCTCGGTCGGCAAGGTGATCGACGGGCTCAAGGTCGGCGGCGATTCCGGCGCATTGTTCGATACGCTGAAGGAGGGGCTGGCCGCCCCGCTCGGCGGCATGGGCATCTCGTTCTCGTCGTCGCTGTTCGGCCTCGCGGGCTCCCTGATCCTCGGCTTCCTCGATTTGCAATCGAGCCAGGCCCAGAACCGCTTCTACACCGACCTCGAGGATTGGCTCGCCACCACGGTGCGCGGCATTTCCGGCGACGAGACCGGCGTCACCGGCGACATGCAGGGCGCGATCGACCGTCTCCGCACTGCGCTGGAGGAAGGTGGCGGCGGCGGCGGCCGCAACACCACGGCCGCGATGGCCAATCTCGCCGAGGCGATCCAGGGGCTGGTTGCGCATATGCGCACCGAGCAGCAGATGATCCGCGAATGGGCCGACGGCCAGGGCGAGCAGAACCGCGAGATCAAGCGGCTGCTCGAGCGCCTCGCCCGCCAGCCCGAGAAGAGTTGAGGCGCGGAGGCCTGTGTGCTGGACCACGTGACCATCGGCATCAGCGATATCGAGCGATCCAAGGCGTTCTATGACGCAGCCTTGCGTTCGCTCGGCATCAGCCGCCTGTACGCCGAAGGAACGGAGTTCGCGGGTTATGGCGTTGGTCCGAAGGCGTTCTTCTGGATCGGCCGGCGCGACACGCCGCAGACCGGCGCCCACATCGCCTTCACCGCAAGCGATCGCGCCACTGTCGATCGCTTCTACGAGGACGCGATCAGGGCCGGTGGCAGGGACAATGGACGGCCCGGCATTCGACCGCACTATCATGCAAACTACTACGGCGCCTTCGTGCTCGATCCCGACGGCCACAACATCGAGGCCGTCTGTCATGCACCGCAGGACTGACCGCGTCAGAGCCTGTTCCGTTCCGATGAAGTCGGAACGGGGCTCTGGATTCTTGTTTTGACGCGTTTTCTTCACGCGAACCGGTATCCACTTCGCTTGAAAACGCTCTAGATAAAGGGAAACCGAATGGCCCTCGCCCGCTCGCGCCGCAGCGAATCCGGCTTCAACTACTGGCCCGGCTTTGTCGACGCGCTGTCGACGCTGGTGCTGTCGATCGTGTTCCTGCTGTCGGTGTTCCTCGTGGTGCAGTTCTTCCTGTCGCAGGAGGTCACCGGCAAGGACAAGGCGCTGGAGCAGCTCACCGCCAAGATCGCCCAGCTCAACGAGCTGTTGTCGCTGGAGAAGCTCTCCAAGCTGACGCTGGACGACCAGGTGTCGCAGCTCCGCGCCGGGCTCGCCTCCGCCGAAGGCGAGCGCGACCGCATGAAGGGGCTCTATGAGGGGCTCGCCAGTTCCGGCACCGACGCGCAGGGCCGCGCCAACGAGCTCAACAAGGCGCTGGAGTCCGAGAAGAGCGTGTCGTCGCGCGCGCTGGCGCAGATCGAGGTGCTGAACCAGCAGATCAGCGCGCTGCGCCGCCAGCTCGCCGCGCTCGAGGAAGCGCTCGACGCCTCCGAGAAGCGCGACAAGGAATCGCAGAGCCGGATCGCCGATCTCGGCTCGCGCCTCAACGTCGCGCTGGCGCAGCGGGTGCAGGAACTGTCGAAATACCGCTCGGAGTTCTTCGGCCGGCTGCGCGCGATCCTCGGCAACCGCCCGGACATCCGCATCGTCGGCGACCGCTTCGTGTTCCAGTCGGAAGTGTTCTTCGACACCGGCCAGGCGCTGCTGCTGCCGGAGGGCAAGACCGAGCTCGACACCGTGGCCAATGCGCTGATCGATCTGGACAAGCAGATCCCTGCCGAGATCGCCTGGGTGCTGCGGGTCGACGGCCATACGGACGTGCGGCCGATCAACAGCCCGCTGTTCAAGTCGAACTGGGAGCTGTCGTCGGCACGCGCGATCTCGGTGGTGCAATATCTGGTCTCGCTCGGCGTGCCCGCGCAGCGCCTGGTCGCCGCCGGCTTCGCCGAATTCCAGCCGCTCGACGCCGCGCAGACCGAAGACGCCCACAAGCGCAACCGCCGCATCGAGCTGAAGCTGACGGAGAGGTAGTTTGCTGGCGCCTGGCCAATCAGTCGTCATTGCCGGGCTTGACCCGGCAACCCATCGGAAAAGAGTCGTTCGAAGTAGCTGGATGCCCGGGTCAAGCCCGGGCATGACGTTCGTGTTTCGATGAGCCCTTCTTTCCATCTCCGCTCCTATCGCGCCGCGGATGAAGACGCCGCCATCGAGCTGTGGCGGCAGACCTGGCAGCAGGCCTATCCGTCGATCGACTTCGACGCACGCGTGGCATGGTGGCGCGAGCGCTGGCGCAACGAATTGGTGCGCGATGCCGCGATCGTCGTCGCGGAAGCGAGCGGCGCGCTGGCCGGCTTCGTTACCATCGACAAAACCGGCTATCTCGACCAGCTGGTGGTCGATCCCGCGCACTGGGGCTCGCCGCTGGCGAGGGCGCTGCTCGACGCAGCCAAGCGCCTTGCGCCTGAAGGCATCACGCTGCTGGTCAACAAGGACAACGCCCGCGCCATCCGCTTCTATGAACACAACGGCTTTGTGCATGCCGGCGAGGACGTCAACCCGACCTCGGGGCGGCCGGAGCTGAAGATGGCGTGGAGATCGTAAAAAATCCTGCGCGCATCGCTGATCCATCCGTCGTCCTGGCGAAAGCCAGGAGGTGGATTCACACTCGAAGTGCAACACTTGGGAGAAGGCCTCGGCGGGAGTTTGGAAGTCAAGAGATTTGCGCGGGGTGTTGTTGTAGGCGTTGAAGGACTGATGGAAGCGGCGGGTCGGGAGGGTTGCGAGGTCGGTTTTGCGCGGGATGAAGCGCCGCATTCGACCGATCGCATTCTCGATGCCGCCCTTCTGCCAGGGCGCGTGCGGATCGCAGAAGAAGGTCTCGATCGCGAGGCGGTGCAGCGCCGTGTGGCAGGCGAACTCGGTGCCATTGTCGAAGGTGACGGTCTGGCACAGGTCCTGTGGCAGGGATGCGAACAAGCGAACGAGATGACGGGCGACCCCGCGCGCAACCTTGCTGGCGAGGCGGATGCCGAGCAGCAGGCGCGAGGTGCGCTCATGCACAGTCAGGACGGCCTGACCGTATTTGGAGAACATCATCAGGTCGGCTTCCCAATGACCGGGAGTGCTGCGATCGGCGGCCTCGATAGGCCGTTGATCCAAGGAAACACGGCCTTCGATGAAGCTTGCGGGGCTGCCGCCCTTCTTGCCGCGGTAACCGCGCTTGCTCTTGCCGCGTGGCAGATAACGCCGCCAGCTGAAGTCCGAGGTGCGTCGGATCTGGGCGTAGATGAAGCGGTAGATGGTCTCGTGGGAGATCACCTTGCGGCCGTGTTCGCGGGCCAGCCGGCCGGCGACCTGCTCGGGCGACCAGCCCCGACCCAGGCGTTCCAACACCGCACGGCGCAGGCCGGGCTCCCGTTCGAGGCGTACGCCCGTCCAGCGCCGTGCTCGCATCTGTTGCTGGGCATAGCTGGGTTTGTAGCCGACCTGGACGCCTCGATTGCGGGTCAGCTCCCGAGAGATCGTTGATGGCGAGCGATCCAGAGCTGCCGCGATTTGCCGGACCGAGCTGCCATTGGCCGAAAGCCGGGCAATCTCGCATCGCTCGTCCAGGGATAGCTGCTCGTAACTCCGCCCCATCGCAACACCTCCTCAAGGAAGTGTTGCACTTCGTTTGTGAACTCAGGGGACCCATAACCACCGCCTTCGGTGATGAACGGGATCGCGGCCCCAGCGTCGCGCAACAATTGAGATTTGGGGTAATGGGTCCTGGCTTTCGCCAGGACGACACCGAGAATGTTGCGCGACTTGTGAGTCATGCACTCGCATCCTCGCGGCGCGCTTCGCCCGAGTTTTGGATCTCGTTCCGCCCTCTCTTGAACAGAGGGCGCAGGGAAAGCCGGGTGCCGATCGCACCCATGGGCCCCGAGCAAAGGGTAGAAAGCTCGGGGGTAGGACCACAGGTGTAACCGGAAACACTCCGGCTTTCCCTGCGCGATGGGTTACGGCTTACTTCGTGCTCTCCCCGGCGAGACTGGGCTTGTTTGTCACCGCCTTCACAAGACGCAATTGCGTCTTACAAGGGGACACCGGCCACTAGGGCGTCAGGACCACACGACTTCACCGTCCGCTTCACATGCGTTCGTCGCTCGCATGATCAGCGTCCACCGCATCCCACACCGCGTTCGTGACGATCGCGAAGCGCCCCTCGATCGGGTGAGACCGGCGAACCATAGACCGAGTTTCATTTCTGATAAAGCGAAATATTTTCGCTGAAGGGTCTTGCGCCGTCGGGCAACTCAGTGGCACGCGCGCGTGAGGGACGCACGGGCGGCAGGGTTTCCTCTCCCCTTGCGGGAGAGGGTTAGGGAGAGGGGTGCCACACGACGAGTTCTCTCCGTATCGTCGCGGCGACAAGCGGAACAAGTTGCGAGAGCGATGCACTCATCGATCATCTCGCCCGGGGCCCCCCTCTCCCCACCCTCTCCCGCAAGGGGAGAGGGAGCCTGAGACAGTGCTCACCTCACTTTCACTCCGCGACATGCGAAGCGTGGCCTCGGACTGACAGACGAACTCCCCCTTAGCGTCCAACCATCTGTTGCAGATGCTCCGGATATCGCGCGCCCTGCACCTCGATCGCGGCCAGCGCCGTGCCGATCTCGGCGAGATCGGCGGGCGTCAGCTCGATCCGCGCGGCGCCGATGTTCTCGCCGAGGCGATTAAGCTTGGTGGTGCCCGGGATCGGCACGATCCACGGCTTTTGCGCGAGCAGCCAGGCCAGCGCGATCTGGGCCGGCGTGGCGCCCTTGCCGGCGGCGATCCGGCCGAGCTGATCGACCAGCGCCTGGTTGGCGCGGCGGGCTTCCGGCGAAAAGCGCGGCACGAGGTTGCGGAAGTCGTCGCTTGCGAACGTGGTGGACGCGCTGATCGCGCCGGTGAGAAAACCTCGGCCGAGCGGGCTGTAGGGCACGAAGCCGATGCCGAGCTCCTCCAGCACCGGCAGGATCTCCGCTTCCGGCCCGCGCTCCCACAGCGAATATTCGCTCTGCAGCGCCGTGACCTTCTGCACCGCATGGGCGCGGCGGATGGTCTGTGCGCCGGCCTCCGAGAGGCCGAAATGCCGGACCTTGCCGGCGGCGATCAGGTCCTTGACGGTGCCGGCGACATCCTCGATCGGTACCGCGGGATCGACCCGATGCTGATAGAACAGATCGATGACATCGGTCTTCAGCCGTTTCAGCGAGGCGTCCGCGACGGCCCTGATGTGCGCGGGCCGGCTGTTCAGCGAACGGTGCCGCTCCGCCATGGAGCCGATATCGAATCCGAACTTGGTCGCGATCACGACATCGTTGCGGAACGGCGCCAGCGCCTCGCCGACCAGTTCCTCGTTGACGAAGGGGCCGTAGACCTCCGCGGTATCGAACAAGGTGACGCCGCGCTCGACGGCGCCACGGAGCAGCGCGATGCCGGCTGCGTGGTCGACCGCTGGACCATAGGCGAAGCTGAGGCCCATGCAGCCGAGCCCGATCGCCGATACCTCCAGATTGCAGTTACCGAGTTTACGTTTCTGCATGTCGTCTCTCCGCATCAAGGACTGGAACCTGCCGCTGCGGCATTTAGGGCGTGCACGCGCGCGCCATTAGACGTAAAAATCGGGATGGACTTATGAGCCGGATTCATCAATGCCGCGGCATGACGTCAACGACCTGATCGCCTTCCTCGCGGTCGCGCGCGACCGCAGCTTCACCCGCGCCGCGGCAAGGCTCGGCGTATCGCAATCGGCGCTCAGCCACACCATGCGCGCGCTGGAGGAACGGCTCGGCGTGCGGCTTCTGACCCGCACCACGCGCAACGTCGCGCCGACCGAGGCCGGCGAGCGGCTGCTGCAGGGCGTCGGTTCGCGCTTCGAGGAGATCGAGGCCGAACTCGCCGCGCTCAACGCACTGCGCGAGAAACCGGCCGGCACCATCCGCATCAACGCCGGCGAGCACGCGGCCGAGACCATCCTGTGGCCGGCGCTGGAAAAGTTTCTGCCGCGCTATCCCGACATCAAGGTCGAGCTGACCGTCGACAACGGGCTCGCCAACATCGTAGCCGAGCGTTTTGACGCCGGCGTCCGCCTCGGCGAACAGCTGGCCAAGGACATGATCGCGGTGCGGATCGCGCCGGACTTCCGCATGGTCGTGGTCGGTGCGCCCACTTACTTCAAGCGGCGGGAGCGACCGAAGCGGCCGCAGGACCTGACCCAGCACGCCTGCATCAACATTCGCCTGCCGACCCATGGCGGCATCTATGCCTGGGAATTCGAGAAACGCGGACGCCCGATCAAGGTCCGCGTCGACGGACAATTGGTCTTCAACAGCACCGCACTGCGGATCAAGGCGGCGCTGGCCGGGCTGGGGCTTGCCTATATCGCCGAGGATCAGGTGCAGGCGCAATTGGCCAAGGGGCAACTGGTCCAGGTGCTCGACGACTGGTGCGCGCCATTCCCCGGCTATCACCTCTATTATCCGAGCCGCCGGCAATCCTCACCGGCCTTCGCGCTGCTGGTCGACGCGCTGCGCTATCGGGGTTGATCGTGAATTGCAGCGCGCCGAGTGCGCTCGACACGGATAGTTTCTTCGCAGTTGACGCGGCTGCCGGGAACGCAACCAGCATGGCCGACGTTATTGACACGCAATCTTGAGAGCCTGCTTGACGGCTTGGCGGATGTCTCGTCTCCGTCACACCTCTATATACAGTGCAGCCTCACCGCCTGATCTCGGAGTAGCGCATGCTCAGGAACAAATTCGCCATCATCATCGCCGCCGGCCTCGTGCTCGCGCCGGCCCAGCTTCTCGCGCAGAGCGCGGGCGGCAGCCCGCTGCCGCCCAGGCCCGGCGACCGGGCCGCGCCGTCGGGCGGTGTCGGTGGGAGCGCGCTTCCGACCCAGACCGGCCAGCGCGTTGCACCGTCGTCCGGCAGCAGCGCCGGCAGTGCGGCACCGGCCGTTCCGGGAGGCTCGATGGGCACGACCGGCAACGCATCAACGGGACGCTGAGGCGCGCTTGCGCGAGCCGCCGAGGTCGCGGCGATACGATCGGCGATTTGCTTCGCTGAGCCGGTCGAATACTGATCGATGAATGCTAGTACCCAGAATCAGAGCTGAGTGATACGGCGGCCTTTGAAACGGCGTTGACGGACCTTTTTCTTGGTCCAGACGAAGGGCTCGGCTCTGTCGTTGTATGCGTTGACGTAGGCATCGATGTGCTCCTGAAGCTGCGTGAGGCTTGTGAAGGAGGTGCCGCTGAGCGACTGCCCCTGCAAGATCGAAAACCATACCTCGACCTGATTGAGCCAAGACGCACTTGTCGGCGTGAAATGAAATTGCACGTTGGGGTGGGCCTTGAGCCAATGCTCGTTCTTCTTGTGGGTGTTGAGGTTGTCGAGGATGACGTGAAGCTTCCGGTTCGGAAAAGCCGCGGTGACGCTGTTCATGAAGTCGAGAAACTCGACGCGGCGTCGGCGTTTTGAATGCGCCGCGATGATCTTTCCGGTGGCGACTTCGAGCGCCGCAAACAATGTTGTGGTGCCATGCCGCTTGTAATCGTGGCTCTGGCCGGTCAAGGCGCGGCCATTGGGCAACTTCAGATAACCCTGCGCTCGCTCCAAAGCCTGGATCGAGGGCTTCTCGTCCACGCACAGCACAATGGCCTTCGCGGGCGGGGCGACATAGAGGCCGACAACATCGGCGGCTTTGGCCGTAAAGTTCGGGTCGTTGCTCTCACACCAGGACTTACGAGCCGCGAGGTCAATCTTGTGGCTGCGCAGGAACCGCCAGACATATTGGACGTCAACATCGCCCAGCGCCCCGGCCAGCAGGGGCCCGGTCCAGCGTGCGAACCCGTCCGGCGGCGGCTTGTCCAGCAGCTTCAGAATCCGCTTGTCGGTGGCCTTCGTATAGATTGGCTGCTTGCCCGGTCGCGGCTTGTCTTGCAGCCCTTCAAGGCCTTGGTCGGCATAGCGATGCCGCCAAAGGCTGACAATCCGCGGCTGGACCCCAACTTCCTTGGCGATCGACCGAGTGCTGCGTCCATCCGCCGCCAACAGAACTATCCGCGCCCGCTTCAAATCGCGCTGCAACGTCACCGGGGAGCGGCAACACGCCTCAAGCACCTTGCGATCTTTCCTCGAAAGGTGGACTTCTCTTGCTTCGGGTATCATCCCGACCTTGAATCACGACTCACGCTTTAAGAACAGTAGGTACTAGATAACGCCGGCCGGCTCCGCAGCCGGTTCGGCCAGCTCAGGCTCCGCCGTTACGAATTTGAGCCCGTAGGTCTTGCCGCGTCGCCACACCACCTCGCATGGATAGCGCTTGGCGTGATCGGCGAGCAATGTCAGCGCGAGGCGGTCCTTCACCTCGAACTCGACCTCGGTCGTGATCTTGGCGCCGCCGGGCGAGATGTCGACCACGGCGCAGGCGCTTTCGGTCGCGCCGTCATCGACCGTGATCCAGGCCGCACGATTGTTGAGCTGGCGCCGCGGCTCGCGACTGACCTTGATCCGTGCTCCATTGCTCGCCATCGTCGTCGTCCTCGAAGACATTGGGGACCGCGCGCGTCGATCGACGCGCCCGGCACGCAACCGCACGGGCCACCATGCCGTCCCCCCGTAAAGTCCGGCTTAGCGCGATCGCTTGAACTTTACCGGAATCTTGACGTGGCTTTTAGGCAACCGGGATTCTGCAATTCCCTCAGCATGATACCGGCCGTATCGGCGACCGTCGGCTTGACACGACGACCGCATAGTTGGTCAAGTGGCGGCCGTGGCTTTGGCCACATCCCTGCAACAAGAGCGCTTCAAGCCGCCCCCCTTTCTGACGGACACACCCATGCTGATCCCCTTAGCCGACGTGCCGCGCTGGTATGCCGAACGCAAACCTGCAGATGCGATCGCCGTCAGTCACGGCGCTGAAGCGCTGACCTGGCGCGAGCTCGAGCGCCGCGCCAATGCGCGGGCGCGGGCGTTCGCCGCCAAGGGCGTCAAGCCCGGCGACTTCGTCGCGATCGGGCTGCCCAACAGCAACGCATTCTTCGAGACCTCTTTTGCGGTGTGGAAATGCGGCGCGACGCCGACCTCGCTGTCATGGCGGCTGCCGCGCGGCGAGGCGGCCGCGGTGCTCGAGATCCTGAAACCGTCATTGGTGGTCGGCGGCGAGGCCGACTGGAATGCGCCGAATTCGCTGCCGGTGAATTTCGTGCCGGAGGGATTTTCCGGGGAACCACTCGATGCGCCGGTTGCGCGCTACTGGAAAGCGATGACGAGCGGCGGCTCGACCGGACGGCCGAAGGTGATCCTCGATCACAACCCCGCCGTGATCGACACCACGACGCCACCGCTGCTCGGGATTCCGTTTGAGGCGTCGCTGCTCAATCCGGGGCCGCTCTATCACAACGCGCCGTTCATCCTGTCGCATTCCGCGCTGTTCGGCGGCGGGCGGCTGACCGGCATGGTGAAGTTCGACGCCGAGGAGACGCTGCGGCTGATCGAGCGCGAGCGCGTGCAATGGGTCAACTTCGTGCCGACCATGATGCACCGGATCTGGGCGCTGCCCGAGGAGGTACGCAAGCGCTACGACGTCTCCAGCCTGCAGATCGTGTTTCACATGGCAGCGCCGATGCCGCCCTGGCTGAAGGAGAAGTGGATCGAGTGGCTCGGCCCGGAGCGGGTCTGGGAGCTCTATGGCGGCACCGAGCGGCAGGGCGCCTGCGTGATCTCCGGCGTCGAGTGGATGGCGCACAAGGGTTCGGTCGGCAAGATCGGCGAGACCGCGAAGCTCCGCATCATCGGCGAGGACGGCAATGACGTCGCGCCCGGCGAGACCGGCGAAATCTACTTCCTGCCCAATGACGGCGCCGGCTCGACCTATCACTATCTCGGTGCGGCGCCGAAGCGGCGGCCGGACGGCTGGGAATCGCTCGGCGATATCGGCCGGCTCGACGAAGAGGGCTATCTTTATCTCGGCGACCGGCTCGCGGACATGGTGCTGCGCGGCGGCGCCAACATCTATCCGGCCGAGGTCGAGGCCGCGGTCAGCGAACATCCCGAGGTGCGCTCCTGCGTCGTGGTCGGCCTGCCCGATCCGGAATTCGGCCAGCGCGTGCATGCGATCCTCGAACTCGCCGACAGCGCCGACGCGCAGCAGATCGCCGACGGCATGGCCGATTTCCTCAAGGACCGGCTCAGCCGCTACAAGCATCCGGAGAGTTTCGAGCGCGTCGGCACTGCGCCGCGCGACGATTCCGGCAAGGTCCGCCGCACCATGCTGCGCGACGAGCGCGCCGCCTGGATCAAGGAGAACCGCGCCTTCCGCATCATGCCGGCGCGCGCATCGGCGAAAACGGAGTAGACGCCGGTTCTCGACACCAGAGATATATCGCAGAAATACATTCTGAGGTAGAATGAGGATCGGCAGGCGCCGCTAACCGTGGCAGGTAGTCCCATGTCGTTTCGCAGCGACAACAAGGCGTTCGAGGCCTGGCTCGCCGGACAGTGCGATGTCGTCAGATCCGACATCGCCTACAAGCACGACCGGATGCGCAAGAGCGCGTTCATCTTCCTGCGTGCGACCTATTTCCGCTGGGCGCGCAAGATCGGCGACTGGTGCCCGGAGCTGATGGATGGGCCCGCGGTGCTCTCGGTCGGCGATCTGCATCTGGAGAATTTCGGCACCTGGCGCGATGCCGACGGACGGCTGGTGTGGGGCGTCAACGATTTCGACGAGGCCGCCGTGATGCCCTATGTGCTCGACCTGGTGCGGCTTGCGACCAGCATCCGGCTCGCGCCGCGCCCGGCGATCAGCGCAAGTGAGGCGGCTGCCGCGCTGCTCGACGGCTACCGCGAAGGGCTCGACGATCCGCAACCAGCGCTGTTGTTCGAAGGCCAGACCTGGCTCAGGCCCTACGCCGAACCGGATGAGGCGAAGGTGAAGAAATTCTGGAAAGACGTCGCAGATTATCCGACCGCAGCGCCGCCGCCGAAGATCGCTGCAGCGCTGCGCGCGAGCCTGCCGCGCGATGTCGCGCGCAACAGCATCCGGCTGTGCCGTATCCTGCGCAAGGGCGGCGGCGGCCTCGGACGGCCGCGCTATGCGGCGATTGCCTATTGGCGCGGCGGCCAGATCGTTCGCGAGGCGAAGGCGCTGGTGCCGTCGGCATGGAGTTGGGCGCATGGCAGCCGCGCCCGCAGCGCGCCTCACTTCATGGCGCTGGCAACCGGACGGTACCGGGCGCCGGATCCGTTCCTGCATCCTCGTCACGGCTTCATCCTGCGCCGCATCGCCGCCGATTCCCGCAAGATCGAGCTCGGCGAGGATGCCGGACGGAAGCTGCAACGCAAGCTGATCAAGGCGATGGCCTATGATCTTGCATCGATCCATGCAGCCTGCACATCCCGGGTCATCCGGTTGCAGGAAGACCTCAAGCGGCGGCAGCGGAAACAGCGCAACTGGCTCGATGCCGCCGCCGAAATCGCCGAGGCCAAGGTGCAACGCGATTTCCGGGAGTGGCGCGGCTGAGCCGATGCTGAACGCGCGGGCAGCCGCGTGCCCATCTGGCGTCTCGATCATCCGCCAATTGACTGTTATAAATCACGGAAGCGGACGACAGTCCGGACCGTGATCTTTTCGCCTCGCACGGCGTTATCGACGACGCATTTGCGACCCTGCGGAGACCTCCATGCCCTCCACCACCGAATGGAAAGTGCCACCGGCCTTTCAGCCTCGCCCCGAAGATTACCGCTTCGATCTCGATCGCGCGCTGATGAGTGTGGTCGGCCTGCATTCGATCATTCCGCCTGACGCCTTCAGCGCCGAGACGCTCGGCACCGAGCGCGCCGGCAACGGCGTGCTGATCGACGACGGGCTGGTGCTGACGATCGGTTACCTGATCACCGAGGCCGCAACGGTGTGGCTGCATCTCGGCGACGGCCGGGTCGTTGAGGGCCACGCGCTCGGTTTCGATTTCGAATCCGGCTTCGGTCTGGTGCAGGCGCTCGGCCGGCTCGATCTTGCTCCGCTGCCGATCGGCCGGTCCGCGGCAACGCGGGTCGGCGACAGTGTCGTGGTCGGCGGCGCCGGCGGCCGCACCCGCTCGGTCGCGAGCCAGATCGCGGCGAAGCAGGAATTCGCGGGCTATTGGGAGTACCTGCTTGACGAGGCGCTCTTCACCTACCCGTCGCATCCGAACTGGGGCGGCACCGGACTGATCAACAACTCCGGCGAGCTGATCGGCATCGGCTCGCTGCAGCTCGAACGCGAGCGCTCGGGCCGCGCCGAGCATGTCAACATGATCGTGCCGATCGACCTGCTCAATCCGGTGCTCGACGATTTGCGCAAGTTCGGCCGCGTCAACAAGCCGGCACGGCCGTGGCTCGGCATGTACACGACCGAGATCGACAACCGCCTGGTGGTGGTCGGCATCGCCAGCAAGGGTCCGGCGGCGCGCGCCGAGCTGAAGACCGGCGATGTCATCATCGCGGTCGACGGCGAGAACGTGACGAGCCAGACCGCGTTCTATCGCAAGCTCTGGTCGCTCGGCACGGCCGGCGTCGACGTGCCGCTGACCGTCTACCACGAAGGCGTCACCTTCGACGTGACGCTGACCTCGATCGACCGCATGAAGCTGTTGAAGGCGCCACGGCTGCACTAGAGCAATGAGGCCTGCATCATTATCACCGCGGGCTCGATCCACCTCTCCCGCTTGCGGGGGAGGTCACATCGCATCGAAGATGCGATGTGGGTGGGGGCTCTATCCACTCAAAGGCTCTCGCCCGCGGCGATACCCCCACCCCAACCCTCCCCCGCAGGCGCAGGGCTGTCCGGGGAAATTCAACCATAGCAGAGTTCCATCTGGTTGAGGGGCGTTCTGCATTTGCGGCGGCTAGGGTTGATTGGCGGAGGCTTGTCGATGCTGGCGAAGGCTCGCCGGGTGAACAGGAACTGGCTGACGAGTTCGGCGAGCCTGAGCGGCAGCATTTTGATGCAGTTGGTCCGCGCGGCAATGCGCAACAGTAGGTAGGCAATCATCGCAGCAAGCACTTGCAGGCGGATTGCATTGTCGTTGGTCCGAGGAACTTGCGGATGTCGAGGTGCTGCTTGATCCAGCGGAACAGCAGTTCGATCTGCCACCGGCTCTTGTAGAGGGCGGCGATCTCGACGGCCGTTCGGGTCGTATCGTTGGTGAGAAGCGTGATCACGCCGCCGTTCTCCCGCCTGACCTTGATGCGCCGCAGCGGTATCGGCAAACGCGAGTCGCCCTTACTGGTGAGCTTCACCTCGTCGTCGACGATGATCCTGAAGCCGCCCCCCTTGCTGTTGCGGATGGTGCGATGCCTGACCGCGCGTAGCCGGATGCTCGTCTTCGGCCGGGTCACGAAGAAAGCCTTGCTATCATTGATCTTCTGCCACCAGTCGAAACGGCAATATCCCTTGTCGAACACGTAGGTTGTGCCGGCCTGGATCGGAGTCTGGCGACCGATCTCGATATCGTTGACGTTGGCAGCCGTCACCTCGACGCACTTCGGGATATCGCCCTTGGGATCGTAGACCACGTGCAGCTTCATGCCGCGGATGCGGCCGTTCCACACCGCCCAGGTGCAAACTTTGCCAAGCGGGATCGGACTGGCGTCGATCAGGCGCACCATCTCCTTGCCTTCGCCCCGCAACTGCCGGCTTGCCATCGCCGACAATCGTGCAAAGGTTTGCGCAAAAATGCTGGACGGGCGGCGGGTATTGGCATCCGACCGCGTCGAGCGGGACAACCTGCCGGTGCCCAGATGATAGTGATGCTGAGGATTGGCGTTGAAGCCGGTCACCACGGCGCGCAGGCTGTTGTTCCCGCTCAACTGCGCATAGATCAGCGCTACCAGGTGATCCCAGCTCTTGAACGACTTGTCGTAGGCATCCCCGTCCAGACGATCCACAGCCGTCTGAAACTGCCGCCGATTGATCGGTTCAAGCAGCCTACTAAAAATGCTATCGCGAAATCGCATGCTCGGCCTTCTGTGTCTCGACAACCAGAAAAGACCGATTTGCCTCGGTTTTGCCGAGCATGCACCGCGACACAGTGAATCATTCCCCGGACAGCCCTGCGCAGGCGGGAGAGGGGGCGCAGCTCCCGCGCGGCGACGGAATCTGATCTAGCAACCAAGAAGGACATCGGCGATGAGCGAGGCCGTGGTTGATAACATCGTGGCCGTGCTGCCGCCGCTGTTGCAGACGCTGGAATCGCTGTCCTTTGTCGCGCGCAATCTCAACCCGCCGGACTTCGATCGCGTGATGCAGATCGCGGGCGAGCCCGATGAGACCTTGCAGGCGGTGCGGCCGCTTCTCGCCGGATGGCCGGAGAAATTCGACCACATCAAGACCGCGCTTGAAGCTGCGATCGATGCGGCGCTCGCCGGCTATGCGGGCCTGCGCGCGGTGCAGAACGGCGAAGGCGATCTGGTCAGCGTGTTCCGCGCGCTGCGCTATCTGCCGCGGGCGCAGGAGGCGCTCTATCCCTTGACCGAGTTGCCGCCGGTAAGCCACTTCTTCCTCGCGCCCGACTTGCGCGAGGATGCCGGGCTGCAGGCCAGGCTCGCGGCCACGCCAAACGAGAACACCGGCATTTTCCATGAACGCAACGAGCCGGGCAGCCGCGGCGGCTTCTCGATGTATGTGCCGGAATATTACACGCCCGATCGCGCCTGGCCGCTGGTGATGGCGCTGCATGGCGGCAGCGGCAACGGCCGCGGCTTCCTGTGGAGCTGGCTGCGCGACGCGCGCAGCCGCGGCGCCATCCTGGTGGCGCCGACCGCGACCGGCCAGACCTGGGCGCTGATGGGCGACGACACCGACACGCCGAACCTCAACCGCATCATCGACCAGGTGCGCGAACGCTGGCGTATCGACGAGACGCGCATGCTTTTGACCGGGATGAGCGACGGCGGCACCTTCAGCTATGTCAGCGGGCTCGACGGCGCGTCGCGCTTCACGCATCTTGCGCCGGTTGCGGCGACCTTCCATCCGCTGATGGCTGAGATGGCCGATGCTGACAGGTTGCGCGGCTTGCCGATCTTCATCACCCATGGCCGGCTTGACTGGATGTTCCCGGTGCAGACCGCGCGGCAGACCCAGGGCTTGCTGTCGGCCGCCGGCGCCAAGGTCGTCTATCGCGAGATCGACGATCTCAGCCACACCTATCCGCGCGAGATCAATGCGGAGGTCTTCCGGTGGCTGAACGGCGAGCGCACCGACGGCGCTTGAGGGACTCTTTCCCCGTCACCCTGAGGAGCGCGAAGCGCGTCTCGAAGGGTGCACGGCCCGGCTGCGGCTGCGCGGCTCCATCGGGGCCGTGCATCCTTCGAGACGCGCGCAAGAGCGCGCTCCTCAGGATGACGGTGATGGACGGAGCCGCGCGGGCGCTATCCTGGATTCAGCGCGGACAACGTCACTGGTTATCTCGCGGCTTGAGCAGGTCGGAGAAGCCGACCCGGTGCAGCATCTCGTTGCGGACGCGGTCGATCACACCGAAGGCGACCTCGGCACCGTCCTGGGTCGGATCGATGTGGACGCGGAACGGCCGCTTGCCGAACGGTGTGTCGACGACCTCGACGATCGCGTCCGCGACGGACGACGCGTCGGCATCCTCGGGCACGATCGCCGAAAACGCCTTCATGATCTCCTCGCCGAAGCCGGCATAGGGACCCGCTTCGTATTCGGCCACACGCGCCTGATCGGCGGGACGGCCGGAATGCGCGAAGTGGTTGGTGCCGCCGGTGAAGGCGCCGGGCACGATGATCGAGGTCTCGATACCCCAGCGCGACAGCTCACGGGCATAGATCACGGCCATCGCATCCATACCGGCCTTGGCCGCGAAGTACGGCGCCAGATAGGGCGGCGTGCCGCCGGCCGAGCTGCTGCTCGACACCCAGACCACAACTCCCCTGCCCTGCTTGCGCAACTGCGGCAGCGCCGCGCGGTTGACGCGCTGGGTCGAGAGCACGTTGACGTCGTAGAGCTCGGCGAGCTGCTCGGGCGTGAACGCCTCCGCCGGGCCGAACACCATGTGGCCGGCGTTGTGGACGATGACGTCGAGCCGGCCCTCCTCGGCGACGATCTGGGCGATCGCCGCATCGACCGAGGCCTGCGAGCCGACATCGAGCTCGAGCGCGCGCAGATCGACATTATTGTCCCTGGCGAACTCCTCGATATCGGCGACCGCAGCGGCGTTGCGGCCGGTGGTGTGGCGCATCGAGGCGTAGACAATGTGGCCGGCCTTGGCGAGCGCGTTGGCGGTGAGGCGGCCGAAGCCGCTCGATGCGCCGGTGATGACGATGACCTGTTTCATGACACTTATCCCTGCGAAGTCGATTGAGTGCGAGTTAGGTGAAGGTGTGAGAGCGTCAGACCAGGCCGCCATTGGCGCGCAGCGTCTGGCCGTTGATCCAGGAGCCGTCGGGACCGACGAGGAACGACACGGCGTTGGCGATGTCGTCGGGCGTGCCGAGCCGCTCCAACGGCACCATCTTGGCGAAGCGGTCGATCAACTCGTCCGACTTGCCGTGCAGGAACAGATCGGTCGCGGTCGGGCCAGGCGCGACCGCATTCACAGTGATGCCGCGGCCGCGCAATTCCTTCGACAGGATCGCGGTCAGTGACTCGATCGCCGCCTTGGTCGCGACATAGATGCCGTAGGCTCGAGCCTGGTGCCGACGACGCTGGTCGAGAAGTTGACGATGCGCCCGCCGTCGCGCACTCGGCGCGCCGCCTCGCGCATGGTGTTGAAGCTGCCCTTCAGGTTCACCGCGACCTGCTGGTCGAACGCAGCATCGTCGCTGTCGGCGATCTTGCCGAGCTTCATGATGCCGGCATTGTTGACCAGCACGTCGACGCCGCCGAACGCCGCCTCTGCCGCGTCGAACATGCCGCGCACCGCATTGGCATCGCTGACATCGGCCTTCGCCGTCAGCGCCCGGCCGCCGGCGGCTTCGATCCTGTCGGCCACCGCCTGGGCGGGCTTGGCATCGCCGGAGTAGTTGATGACGACGGTGAAGCCGTCCCTGGCGAGGCGTTCGGCAACCGCAGCGCCGATCCCGCGCGAGGCACCCGTCACCAGAGCTACCTTGTTGGTTTGGTTGGTCATTTTCAGTCTCCCATTAGGTTGTGCGGCCGGGCCGCGTTCGATGGGAGGACGCTACGTATTGGCACTCAGCGGATAATCATGCATCTTTCGGCATCACTATTCGTAAACTTCGGACAATAACATGGACCGCTTCGACGCCATGCGCGTGTTCACCCGGGTGGTGGAGCGGCGCAGCTTTTCGCTGGCCGCCGACGATCTCGGGCTACCGCGCTCGACGGTGACGGACGCGGTGAAGGGGCTGGAGGCGCGGCTCGGCGTCCGCCTGCTCGAACGCACCACGCGCACGGTGCGCCCGACGCTCGATGGCGAGGCGCATTACCGCCGCTGCCTGTCGCTGATCTCGGACCTCGAGGATGCCGAGGGCGCGTTCGGCGGCGCGCGGCCGAAGGGGCTGCTGCGGCTCGAAGTGCAGGGCACGCTGGCGCGGCACTTCCTGCTGCCGAACCTGCCGGGCTTCCTCGCCGAATATCCCGATATCGAAATCAACATGAGCGAGAGCGACCGCTGGGTCGATCTGATCCGCGAGGGCGTCGACTGCGTGCTGCGCTTCGGCCAATTGCCCGACAGCGACATGATCGCGCGGCAGGTGACGATGCTGGAGCGGCTGACCTGCGCCACGCCGGATTACTTCGCGCGCTTCGGCATGCCGACCGATCCGTTCGCACTCGACGGCCATCGCATGATCGGCATCCGCTCGCTGACGACGGGACGCGTGCGGCCGATGGAGTTTCTGATCGACGGCGCGCTCAAGCAATTTCCGCTGGCCGCGCCGATGTCGGTGACCGGCCCCGAAAGTTATCTCGCTAGCGCCAGGCTCGGCCTCGGCCTCGTGCAGGTGCCGCGCTTCCACGCCGAGACCGATCTCGCCAACGGCACGCTGGTGCCGGTGCTGCAGCAATGCCCGCCGCCCTCGGTGCCGGTATCCCTGCTCTATCCGCGCAACCGCCAGCTCTCGCCGCGGGTTCGCGTGTTCATCGATTATGTGATGCGGGTGTTCGCGCGGGGCTGATGGGGAGCCACACGCCGGTTAACAGAGCCCGGTCTTCAGATGGAGTTCGGGCAACTCGCCTACGCGATCTCGCGCGTTCGAAAGGATATTGCGGTCGGCAACGGTCAATGAGTTCAGATCTCCATCGCCAAAGAATCCGATTGCCCGCAACACCTGCGCGGGCTCGCCGTGAAACATCTTCTTGAACCCGCTCAAGGCTGTCGGCAACGAAGCGCCCGCGGACAACATTGCAGCAATATCCCGGTAATCCTTGGCCTCGGCGCGGTCCAGCGTCGCCTTGAGCTTGGTCGCCATCAGATCGTCGAGCGACGCAACGAGCAGCACGCCATCGGAGGTCTGAAGCGGGTCGTTGATTCGGCCGAGCTTTAGGCCGCCAAAGAACGAAACCTTGACCGGGCCTGAAGGCGTCTCGGCCAGCACGACCAACGTGTCCGGCGCATCCTGCAGGATCGCAGCGCCGGCGACGAACGCGAATTCGGCGCGAAGTCGTCCTTTGTCGAGGTGCTCGGTGCAGAAGAAATCGAAGTCGAGCGATTCACGATGACCAAGCTGGAGTGCAACGGCCGTCCCCCCATACAGAACGAACTTCATTCGTTGCGCCGAAGTGAGGTCCGGCCATATCTCGCGTTGCGCGGCCGGAAGGATATCAAGTCGCGGCTCAAACTGCGGCATGGAATCCCCTGCGGGGAGCCCTGTCCGGAATTGCCGAGCGGGTGGCAAATGTCAGCCGGCCCCGCCAGAATTCCCACGAACGATCATTGATCCAGCCCGGCTCGGCGTGGCGCATGATCTCGACGAGACGGGCCTGGCCGACTGCCTCCTCAAGCAAAAGAATGTCGTCGTATGTTCCGAGATTCATCGTCTGGGCGATGACGCGTTCTTCGGAAAATGGCCGTCCGTCCACCGGACTCCACCACAAATATTTGCGGCGAAATTGCTCCAACAGATCGCTCGGTAAGCCTGTTGCCGTCATGGCCTATCATAGCTGATTCAGGCGCCATTTTCCACGCAGAACGGCCTTTGTGGCGTACCGCAACGGAGATGAGGTTGATGATCTGCCGCGCCGGCATCCGGAACCACACCGAGCCTCACGGCGTTATCCCGCCGACACCGGAGGGATTAAGCGATGCGGACGTTTTTCGGCATGATTTTGGGTGCGCTGCTGCTGGTTTGCGGCGTCTATGTCTACGATTCGATGCGGACGTCGAGCGTGGCCAATGGTGATGTCGCGCGGGACACGCGCACCATCGTCAATTGGGACGTCGCGGCGCATGACTGGAACCTGTTGAAGGAGCGCGCCCGCGAGCAGTGGACCAAGGTCGCCGAGAAGTAACGGTCGGTTTCAAGCTGAGACAAAAGCAAATGGCCTCTCCGGCGCCGGAGAGGCCGTGATTGTTTCTAGCGAACGTCTTACCGGATGAGGCGTTACAAGTTCTTCTCGTTGTTGCGGCCCATATTGGCCTTGCGGGCGTCGGCGATCACCTGCTCGAACTGATCCATGCTGAGCACACCCGGCACACGATATTTGCCGACGATGAACGAGGGCGTGCCGTTGAAGCCGAACGCCAGCGCCTGCTCGTTGTTGCGCGCCAGGATCGCGTCGATCGCCTTGGCGTTGGCGTCGAGATCCTTCTTGAGCCGGTCCATGTCGAGGCCGGCGCCCGAGAGCAATTCGGCGATGCGCGGCTCGGTGATGCGCGAATTGACCGAGATCATCGCCTCATGCGCGGCCTCGAACTTGTCCTGGTATTTTGCCGCCAGCGCCATCCGCGACGCGACCTTGGAGACCGGCCCGAGGATCGGCCAATCCTTCAGCACGAGGCGGACCTTGCCGTCGTCCTGCACCACCTGGCGCAGTTCCGGCGCGAGCTTGCGGCAATACGGGCAGTTGTAATCGAACCATTCGACGATGGTGATGTCGCCCTTGGGATTGCCGATCACCGGAATATCCGGATCGCGCAGCACCTGCGCCTCGGTCAGAACGTTATCGTCCTCGGCGCGCGCGCCGCCTGCGGCCAGCAGCGCGATGCCGGCACCGAGCAGGCCGAGCGCGCCGCGGCGGGTCGCGCCGGCGTTGGTCAGAAGCGATTTCGTCAGATGGTTCATGGCTAGCTTTCGCAAGGGCACTTCGCCCTTCTACGTTCAGGACACATTGATGTTACGCAGCAGCATATAGATCGCCACCACGATAATCACAGTCGCAAACACAATATTGAGCGCGCCGCGCCGTTCCGACAGGTGCCGGGCGCTGCGTGTGCCCATCAGGCCGCCTGCGACGCCGCCGGCGACGAATAGCCCCGCCAGCCCCCACGACACCAGCCCGGACCACGCATAGCTCAACGCCGTGGTCATGCCGAAGGCGGTGACGGCGACCAGCGAGGAACTGACCGCGTTCATGATCGGCATGCCGGTCGCCAGCATCAAGGCCGGCACGATCAGGAAGCCGCCGCCGATGCCGAAGAAGCCGGACATGGTTCCGGTCGCAAGCCCGAGGCCGATGATCGCGGGCATGTTGGACATCGACATCTTGACGTCGGTCACCCCGACCCGCGCGCGGGTCTTCAGCATCAGGCCCGCAATCGCCAGCATCACCAGCGAGAACAGCGCGAGCAGCTTCTGCCCCTCCAGCATCTTGCCGAGAATCGAGCCGCCGAAGGCCCCGCAAATGCCTGACAGCGCGAACACCAGCGCGCAGGACCAGATCACGGTGCCGCCGCGGGCGTGGTTGGAGAGGTTGATCGCGGCATTGGCCGCGACCGCGATCGCCGAGGTGCCGATTGCGACATGCGGCTCGGGCACGCCGACCAGATAGACCATCAGCGGCACGGCAAGGATCGACCCGCCGCCGCCGACCAGGCCCAGCGAAAAGCCGACCAGCATGCCCGATGCCAGCCCAAGCACGCTTTGAGTTGCGGAAAACACCAAGGGGAACAGACTCACGTTTGAGGCCGCGACCCTAGAAGGATTTGCTGCAGAACGCCACACCAACAGCACAAAACTGCCCTGCAGCCGGAGTCAGCGCACCAGATAGGTCACTGCGAGCGGCACCAGCAGCGAGGTGACCAGCGCGTTCAGGCTCATCGCGATCCCGGCAAACACGCCGGCAACCTCGTCGACCTGGAAGGCGCGTGCGGTGCCGATGCCATGGGCGGCGATGCCGGCGGCAAAGCCGCGGCCGCGGAAGTCGGTAATCCCGGTGAAGTTCATCAGCGGCGTGACGATGATCGCCCCCATGATGCCGGTGAGGATCACCGACACCGCCGTCAGCGACGGATCGGCATGCAGGGATTCGCTGATTCCCATCGCGACGCCGGCGGTCACCGATTTCGGCGCCAGCGACAGGATGATGTCGCGCGGCAGCCCGAACGCCTGCGCCAGCAGCACCACCGAGACGATCGCGGTGAGCGAGCCGACCGCGAGCGCAACCAGCATCGGCAGGATCGCAGCCGCGACCCGCCTGCGGTTCTCATAGAGCGGCACGGCCAGCGCAACCGTCGCAGGTCCGAGCAGGAAGTGCACGAACTGCGCGCCGGCAAAATAGGTGGTGTAGGAGGTTTTCGTCACGAGCAGGAATGCGCCGATGATCCACAGCGAATGCAGCACGGGATTGGCGAGCGGATGCCGCCTTGTCTTCAGCGACACCGCATCGGTTGCGGCATAGGTCAGCAGCGTCACTGTCAGCCAGAGCAGCGGCGACTGCGAGAGATAGACCCAGAGCGAGAACGGATTATCGCTCACGGCCTGTCCTCCTCGCGCGGAAGCAGACTGCTCGCCGCAACGAAGGTCGCGACCGTCGCCAGCAGCGTCACGATGACCGAAACCGCGAGGATCACCAGGATCGCGATGCCGTGCTCGGCGAGCAGATCGAGCTTCTGCACCAGGCCAACGCCGGCCGGAATGAACAGCAGCGAAAGATTGGCCAGCATGGCGCGGCTCGCGCTCTCGACACCGTCATCGCCGAGCGGCCCGCGCGCCAGCGCCGGAAAGCGGTCGCGCGCCAAGAGCAGCAACAGCAGGAGCACCAGCCCGACCACCGGCCCCGGCACCGGCACGCCAAGCGCCCGCACGCCGACCTCGCCGACCAGCTGACAGAGCAGGATCAGGCTGAGGCTGGCGATCATGACGAGACGCTCACGTGAAGCATCCGCGTATCAGGTCGTCGCGCTGGTGGGTTGTCAATGCGGCGGGCTCAAGCGCGTGCGCAAATGCTGGGCGCGCCGCTCACAAACCCGTCATCCTGAGGTGCGAGCAAAGCGAGCCTCGAAGGATGCACGGCCACTGACCGGGCCGTGCATGCTTCGAGACGCCGCTTCGCGGCTCCTCAGCATGACGGGGATAGATTCCTCGTCACAATCTATTGCCCCCGCCGCTGCAACGCCATCAGCGTGCCGCTCATGGTCGCGATCAGCGTTTCGACGCCGTCCTGTACTGCATAGGCGCGGCCGTCGCAGACGGTCAGCGTGCGGCCGGGCTTGACCACGACGCCGCGGAACACGAACCGCTCGCCGCGGGCCGGTGCCAAGAGATTGGTCTTGAACTCCACGGTGAGGATGTCGGAGCCGTTGGGCATCAGCGTGAAGGCGGCGATCCCGCAGGCATTGTCGAGCCCCGCGGTGATGATGCCGGCATGCACAAAGCCGTTCTGCTGGCAGAACTCCGGCGCATAGGGCATTGCGAGATCGACCTCGCCGGGCTCGATGCGCGCGATCGAGATGCCGAGCGTCTGCATCGCGCGCTGGCGCGCGAATGTCGCGGTCGCGACCGCGCGATAGTCGGGATTCTTCGGTTCGAAACGCGGCATGGCGGTCACGCGATCACAGGTTCTGACGGCACGAGGTGCGGCATCGCGGCGTAGCGGATCGCCGGCGCGAACGGCACCGACTTGCGCGCCGCGCGGTCGATATGCACGGCCGCGATCTCACAGGTCGCGGCGACCTCGCCGGTCTCCGCGTTGCGCATCTCATGCAGGAAGCGGATCGACTTGTCGCGGAATTCGACCAGCCGGCTCTTGACCTCGATGATATCGCCGGCGAGCAGCTCGCGCTTGTAGGAGGATGGTCTGTTGCACGGCGGCCATGCCGCAGCCGGATTCGCGGAGATAGGTCGGCGTCAGCCCGATCCGCGCGAACATGTTCCAGTTCGCCTCGTCGAACTTGCCGACATACCACATCACGTTCATGTGGCCGATGTGGTCACAGTGCCACGGATAGACCGTGCCGCGGTAGGTCGCCTCGCCCTCCATCGTACGCCTCCTCGATTTGTGATACGGTAGCGTATCAGGGACAAAGCGGGCTAGCAATACGGTACCGTATCAAAGCATGATCCGGAAAAGTGCGAAGCGGTTTTCCCTCGCGACAAACGCAACGCGTTTGCGCGGAGATCATGCTCAAACAAGAGATTAGTGCGCGATGACGCTCCCATCGCACATGAGGGTGCGCGGAGATCACATGACTGAAAGCAAGGGCGATGTCTGGGTCGCGGCCGGCTTTGCCGAGCTCGCCCATAGCGGCGTCGACGGCGTGCGGGTCGAGGTGCTGGCCAAGAATCTCGGCGTCACCAAGGGCGGCTTCTACCGCCGCTTTCGGGATCGCGCCGCGCTGCTCGAGGCCATGCTGACGCGCTGGCGCGACGGCCGCATCGCCGCGATCGAAAAGCAGACCGCACTCGACGGCGCGAGCGCGCGCGAGCGGCTGAAGGCGATCATCACGCTCTATTCGGAGCGCATGAACACCGAGGCGATGGCGGTCGAGCTCGCGATCCGGCAATGGGCGCGCACCGACGAGGCGGCGGCCACTGCCGCCGCGAGCGTCGACGCCGCGCGGCTGAAGAATGTCGGCCAGCTCTATCGCGCCACCGGGCTGTCAGCCGAGGAGGCCGATGCGCAGGCCTTCCTGTTCTACTGCTTCATCTTCGGCCAGAGCCTGCTGTTTCTCGAGCGCGGCCCGCGCAAGCGCGCGCAACTGCTGGCGCAGTCCGCGGACAAGCTGCTCACGGACAGCCAATAGAGCGTTTTCGAGCGAAGTGGATGCCGGTTCGCGTGAAGAAAACGCGTCAGAACAAGAATCCGGAGCCAATCGAAAAGCGGCCGGCTTGCGCCGGCCGCTCTCGTCGAAAACGCGTATCGGAAGGGCTCAGGCGCCCTTCAGGCGCTTGTTGCATTCGCTGTAATAGCCGCCGCCCTTCTGGATCCACTTCAGGCCGCCATTGCCGCCCGTGGTCTTGTTGGCGTTGTACTGGTCGACGCAGGTATGCATGCGTCCCTTGCCTTCGGACTCCTTGGCATATTTGGGATCGATGGCGTTCGGAAACACGGCGGGCCCTGCCGGCAGCGCCGGGGCTGCGGCCGGAGCGGCTTCCTTCTTGGCCTCCTTCGGCGCGGCCGGAGGGGGCGCAGCTGCAGCAGGCGGCGGAGCGGCGGGCGCCGCGGCCGGGGTCGCGTCGGCGCCGCATTGAGCCTTGCGGAAATCATTCCACTTCTGGCCGGCGAGGGTGCCGGCTGTCTTGGCCGCCTGGTACTTGGCGCTGCATTCCTGCGCGGTCAGGGCCTGCGCCGGTGCGCTCGCCGCAAAGGCTGCAAAGCCCGACACCGCAATCACACACAACAATCTGGTTTGAATGGTCATCCCTGGTCTCCCTTTGGGGGGCATTGGCATAAGACCATTATCCTAGCGCAACCCGGACTTGCGACAACGCGCGGACGCGCCTCCCCGTCAAAATATTGTGGCGGCGGGACCGCCGCACGTTCATCCACGGTTCAGCATCGCCGCGCAACGTTTCGGCCTCCTTTCCTCACGAGGTGCCTTCATGACGAAGATTTCCACGTTCGCGACCGCAACCGCCCTTGCCTCCCTGCTGCTGATGGGCGGCGCCTTCGCGCAAACTGCTGCGCCTGCCGCCAAGGACGCCGCTCCGAAGGCGGACACCAAGGCGCCGAAGGAAGCCAAGCCGCGCACCGCCGAGTCGCTGGAATGCTCGAAGCAGGCCGACGCCAAGGGCCTGCATGGCAAGGAGCGCAAGAAATTCCGCTCCGAGTGCAAGAAGGCGGGCGGTGCTGCCGCTGCGCCCGCGGCGACGAAGTAACGCTGAGGCATCTTTGATGCCCTTCACCCTCCCCCGCGGGGGAGGGTGAAAATCTGTGCGCCAGGCAAGTCGCCAGCGTTTTCCGGCGCAATGCTGCAATCGCGAGATGCATTTGTCCCGTGGTTGCGAATTTGCCATAAGGCGGCGTGACCCTGATCCGCGCTTCGATGGCAACGGCCATTCCCGACCGCAGCAAAGTTCTGAACGGGCTCGAGACACTCGTCATCGGCGCTGGCGGCGGCTTGCTGTTTTTGTGGGCAGAATTGCCGGGCGGCCTGATCTCGGGGGCAATGGCTGCGGTTGCGATCGCCGCGCTGATGGGGCGGCCGCTCGCGGTGCCGCCGGTGCTGACGCAGTCGGTGCTGCTGCTGCTCGGCATCTCCCTGGGCTCGCTGATGTCGCAGCAATTGCTGCAGCATATGAGCTCCTATCCGCTCACCATCGGCCTGCTGGCGCTGGCCACGTTCTGCTCGACCTTCGGCTCAAGCCTGTATCTGCAGCGCGTCCACGGCTGGGACCAGACCTCGGCCTTCCTCGCCGGCAGCCCCGGCGCGCTGTCGCAGATCACGATCCTGGCCGCGGAAAAGGGCGCCGACGTCGCGGCGATTGCCGTGGTGCAGACCATCCGCGTGATCATCCTGACCGCGGCGCTGCCGCTGGTGCTGGCGCTGACCGGGGTGACGCACGGCGCGCCGCCGGCATTGCCGACCTCGGTCGCCTCACCGCTCGGACTTGCCGCGCTGGTCGCCGGATCGATCGGCGTCTCGCTGCTGCTGCGCTGGGTCAAGTTTCCGGCGAGCTGGATGTTCGGCGCGATGCTCGCCTCCAGCCTGCTGCATGGCTCCGGGCTGGTCGATGGCGGCCTGCCGCCCTGGATCCGCAACGTCGCGCTGGTCGGCATCGGCGCGCTGATCGGCACCCGCTTCGCGCGGATGAAGACCTCGACCCTGCTGAGCCACGTCAATGCCGGACTCGGCTCGTTCGCGATCGCGATTCTCATCTCCGCCGTGTTCGTCGCGGTGATCGGCTTCACCACCCATGTCCGGCTCTCCGACGTCGTGGTCGCGTTCGCGCCCGGCGCGATGGACGCGATGCTGGCGCTGGCGCTGACGCTGCACATCGACCCGATCTTCGTCGGCGCGCACCATCTGTCGCGCTTCCTGTTCGTCACCATCTCGACGCCGGGCATCATCCATCTGTTCGGACGGCCGCAGGACGACGTCGACGACTAGGCTTGGCGCACGTGTCGATCCCGTCATCCCCGCGCAACGGCTTTGCCGTTGTCGCTGGAGGAGCGCGTAGCGCGTCTCGAAGGATGAACGGCCCCGCCGGTGCCCGTGCATGCTTCGAGACGGCTGCTTCGCAGCCTCCTCAGCATGACGGATTGAGAGGCAGACGGGCTTTAACCGTGGAAGCGTAGCAACCATTAGCTCTTTCGGTTGTGTGCGATTGAATTGCCCGATCGCCGTTGAGACTGACGCCGTGCTCGCGGCCATCAAGGCGTGGCCTGTCGAGGGTGGAATGTGGCAGCATTTGAGCGACGGCCATCCTTGACGGCCGCTGTGCGCGGCGTCCTTGTGACGGCAGGTCGGGACGAAGAAACGGTGCCCCGATCGAACAAAGAAACGCTTCAGGTCGCCGGGGCGACGACTGGCAAGTGAGCTTGCCAAGGGGTCGCTCGGGCCACCACGGTGTTGATGAAGATGAGCAACTTCCTGGCGCAGGCGATCAGGGCACGCTTGTGGCCTTTGCCGGCGGCGATCAATCGTTTGTACAGGGCCATGAGCTGCGGATTCCAGCGGAACGACGCCGCCAGCGCTGCAGCATAGAGCGCCTCTCGCAGGCGCTTGCGTCCACCGATGATGTGACGAGCGCCGATGTGTTCGCCGCTGTCGTCGTCATAAGGCGCAAGGCCCGCAAGTGCTGCGGCCTGCTCGCGGCTGACCTGGCCGATCTCGGGCATCCGGACCAGGACGGAGACCGCAGTCGGCAGCCCGGCCCCACCGACGCTGTAGATCAGGTCGAGCCGAGCGGCGAGATCGTGCTGCTTGCGGATCGCTGCCACCAGAGCCTTGAACTCGACGCGTTCGCGCTTGGCCAGACGGGCGATGTCGTCCTTCCAGAGCTTTTGGATACGCGCGTCGCGGCAGCTCTCGAGCCGGTTCTTGAACCGCGCGATATCTTCTCCGATCTGATCGATCAGCGTCAGATGCCCGGCCAAGGGCGGCAATCTTGCATCGGGTGCCGTTGGATCTTCTTGACCGCAGCGGTGCATGCGGCGACCAGCGCGGCATCGATCCGATCGTTCTTGGCACGCTGCCCGCGGTATTTGGCATAGGCACGCACCTGCGCCGGCTGGAACACCACGACGACAAACCGCTTGCGCCGCAGCTCGACGACGACCGGCTGCTCATAGCCACCGCTCGCCTCGATCCCAATTCGCCTGACCTTATGGCGCCCAAGCCACTCCAACAGCGTCTTGTAACCTTCCGCCGTGTTCTCCACCTGCAGCTGCTCCGAGCCGTCATCGAGCGCCACGTCGAGCTTCCGTTTGCCAATATCGATTCCGGCACAGATTGTGATACGCTTGGCCATCTTCCTCGACCCTCCCTTGTGATGCGAACCTAAAGTTCGTTCAACCATGCGGGTCCCGATGAAGTGCCGATCGCGATCTTGCTACGAATAACAGCCTTCAAGGCTTCGATGGGTATCGATCCGATCGATCAGCGGCCCAGCCCGGGCGGCCACCCGAGCTGGGCCATTCCTCACGGAACGAGGCCAGTCTAATCCAGCGCGCTAATACAAGGATGGGTAGAGCCAGCGAAACCCATCGCTCTCGTTCCGCCGATAGCGAGATGGCGGGTTTCGCGGAGCCTGTCATCGGCCGCGCTTTGCTCGGACCCGTTGGCTCTACCCACCTGCAGCGCCAATCCCGATCATGCCTCGGCCGTCGACTGGTTCGGCTGATCGCGGAACGATCGCGCCAACGCTGTCAGTTCCACGGGATCGAACCACAGCTCTTCGTCCCGGTCGGTATGCAGTTTCGCGACCGCTGCAGCGCGCCACAAGGGCCCGGTGATCCGGGCATAGACCGAATCGGGCTGTGCTTCGTTCCATTCCTCGAGCCGCTCCCTGGCGACTGCGCGCCACAACGCGGTCAGCCGGCAGCTCGCGCCATGTATCTCGGCGATCGCGTATCTCGGGCGCTGCTCGCTCATCAACGTGGCGATGAGGTTGCGCCGGCTCTTGAGACGCATCAGCGTCTCATTGGCCAACAGCAACAGCTCAACGGGGACGCGGCGCACGATGATCAGCATAGGCTCGTCTGTTGCGCAAAGTCGGGGACGGTGACGGCGGGATAGCCTCCACCTTGAAACACCTGACATGCGTCAGGGCCTTCGCACGGGAAGCCGCTATCTTTGCTTCCGGAAATCGATGCTGCGCAGGACGATCCCGGGCGGCGCGCCCTCGAACTCCTTCGCCTGGTACTTGCCGTCGGCGCAGGCTTCGATGCGCTCGCGCAGGCGCATGAACTGGGTCTCGCGGTGGCCCGCGCGCCCGAGCGCCCCACCTTCCAATTCATCCATGGCAGAGGTCGAGATCGCGCAATGGATCTCCTTCTGGTCGTCATGCATCGAAAACAGCACGACCATCCTGTCGTACTCGTAGCTGATGAAGCGACCCTGCCTAAGCGTCATGTGACCGGTTCCTTCAAAGCCGCGCAGTGGTCCTGGCTCATCGCGGCTCGGTGAGCCGGACAAAATCCTCGAGAATTGCCGTCACCAGATCGCGATGCCTTGTGTCCTCCGGAGGCAGGCTCGCTGCGTACAGATTCAGGACGTAGCGCGCCTTGGCGGCGACCTCCGGCCACGACGTCGCGGGTGCTGCCAGCAGGCCGGTTTCCAGCGCGGCCTGCCGTTCCCGCAGATCCCTCGCGTGGGTCTCGATTTCCGCCAGCGCGCGACGAATATCTGTGGCCTTCTGCGCCGCCATGCCGCGGTGGCGATCGAGGTCGAGCGGCTCGTCAGTCATGGGATGCGCTTGCGTCGATACGCTGGGCGTTCGCGAGATCGACCGAGCCGATCGACACCATCTCCGTAGCCAGTCCGCGCGAGCCCTGTGCCGGGACGATGATCATCGTGGCGACACGGCGGAACGCCGCGAACGAGAGCCCCTCGATCGCCTCTTCGTCGGTAATGACCTCATAGGCGCCTGCGGGCAATTCACGATCGATGCCTCTGATCCGGAATGGATGCCGGAAGGTGACGACTTCACGTTGTGAGCGGATGGTCATGGGCCAGCCTTTGCGAAACGTTTTGCGGCGGTGCGGCCCCGCGGCCAGCATGCGCCGCTTCGGCCGCAATAGCCACAGCTTTCTGGGCTTTTTGGGCTTTCCTGGCTCTATTGCCGAGACCGGAACGACGCCCCGCTTGCCCTTTGCATGCTGTGCGTCGTTGCCGCAGCACTGCCGGACACTTTCGCGCTCGCTATTTGGGGGACATCGGCCTACGCTCGACGATCATCGCGTGTCCCACGGCATCGGCCGGTGACTGAGGGCCGCGCGCCCCGTCGCCGCAATGAACAGGAAGCATCTCTTGCGGCAATTTCGGCTGGCCGAATGGGTCGTGGCATCCATCGTCGTTGCGCTGTTGCCTGCTTTGGTGTGATCGCAGCGGCTCTCCTCCACACCTAACGCGTTTTCGCGAAGCCGCCATTGCTTCGCGCAGGCAAATCCACATCGACGTCAGAGCCTGCCGCCACGGCCAAGCTTTGGCGGATCGATCCGATCCTCTCGAGAAGCACAATGGAGACCGTCATGTCCAAAGGCGAGCGACGCAGCAACCGGGAAGCCAAGAAGCCCAAGAAGGAGAAGGTCAAGGTGATCGCCGCGGCTCCCAGCCTGAAGGGCGGCGGACAACCGAGCTTCGCACCGGGAAAGAAGAAATAGGTCGGTTGAGTCAGGCCTGTTCTGTCAGGCCTTCACGTCAGACCTTGGCCGCCTTCGCTACGCCCCAGCCGGCGATCGCGGCCATCAGCAGCGAGATCAGCACGTTGTAGCCGGCAAGCGAGATGCCGAGGAAGCGCCACTGCACCTCATCGCAGCGGATCACCTTGACCTTGTCGAGCTGATCCAGCAGCGAGCCGGCCTTGCCGAAATCCACCAGCGGTCCGGTGCAATCGGTCGGCCCCGGCCAAAAACCCCATTCGACGCCGGCGTGATAGGCGCCGAGCCCGGCATTGGCGAGCGCGGTGAGCCCGAGGATCACGAGCCCTGCAAGCAGCAGCCACCGCGGCGCACCGCGGGCGGCGGCCAACGCGACCACGGCGCCGAGCGGGAGCGCGAGGTAATAGGCATAGCGCTGCTCGAGGCAGAGCGGACAGGGCATGATCTCCAGCACCAGCTGGAAGAACCATGCGCCGGCCAGCGTCGCCGCCGCAATCACGGCAATCGCCAGGGCCGAGCTCAGCGCCGGATTGCCGGTGGCGGAAGCATGCGACGGGTGGGCGGTGGCGAGCGTCACGGCATTCCTCCTGCGAGCATCATTCGGAAGGGCCAAGCCCCCTGCTCCATGGTTCAACCGAGGTCGTATCGCGCGAAAATACCGCTGTCGAGGCGCGGGACAATCACATCCGCGCGGGTTGACCGTGACGGGCCGGCCGCTATAGTCCGCGGCGCTTCGCGACCCCCGGCCGTTTTCCTGGCCGGGAGCTGGCGAATGCCCCTGTGGCGGAACTGGTAGACGCGCTCGACTCAAAATCGAGTTCCGCAAGGAGTGCTGGTTCGATTCCGGCCAGGGGCACCACGTGAAAATTTGTAATAATAACAATCACTTAAGCTCCTGGTTCGATTCCGGATTTTCGAAAAATTTTCAGGACGCAGCTGAAAACACACGTAAAAATTCACTTCAGCTGTCCATTTTGCTGGTATTTTTGCTGGTATCAATATGGCGTTCTGTTTTCGCATAGGCGGATACTATAAGAAGCTCAGCGCACGGCCGGCTGCCCTGTCCAGACGATTTCGATGCTGGGCATCAGATGGTCCGAGCGCCTGCTCCTCTGAAGACGCCGCGAGATGGGGCATTCTTGGTCTGATGAAGTCGGCCGCGATCGAACTCGGCGAGCACAACATCACCGTGAACGCTCTTGTTCCCGGTCTCGAAAGTCACCGGCGGCGACCCCGCCACGGACATTTGACCGATCGAAGCGCGCAGCTTCCGCTCTCGCGACGACCCAGATCGGTAGGAAGGGCGGAAGTCACCGAACGCCGCGTTGGAGCCGACAGGGCGCTTCAGAATGACGCCGGATTGAGCCATGGTCGCCGCGACGATCTCCGGATCGTAGGTCTCCTTGGCGACGCCCTGATGGAAGAGATTGCTGTCGGCTCCCCACGCTTCCAAGGCCGCTTTCATCGATGGCGCGGCGATCGCCTGGTCGTAGAACCCGGGCGAGGCCACGTATGTCTTCGGCTTACTGGCCATCCCTCTCACGTCCTCAGGCTTGCGGCGTAGGGCGGAATATCCACTCCCGCCACATTGCCAAAAGCGCCGCCATGATGACCGGTCCGACGAACAAACCGATCAGGCCGAAGCCGGCCAGACCGCCGAAGATTCCGACGAAGGCGAGCAGAAACGGAAGCCTCGAAGAACCGCTGACCAAGGTCGGCCAGACGAAATGATCGCCCGCAAGCATGATGATCGAGCCCCAGAGAAACACGCCCGCGGCCGCGATGCCGCTGCCGCCTCCCGATATCGTCACGATCGCCGCCACCGTAAACGCCAGCCACGCGCCGAACGGGATCATCGCGAACGCAATCGTAAATATCAGGAACGTCAGCGCGCTCGGCACCCCGGCCACGAAATAGGCGGCGCCGATCGCCAGCCCCTCGCCGACGGCCACCAGCACCGTTCCGTTCACGGTCGCACGCGTCGCGTCCACCATCTTCTCGACGAGGCCTTCTCCCGCTTCACCGAAAGACGGTCGCAAGTCTCGAGGACACGGCTGGCAACCGCTCGGCCATGGCTCAGCAGGGCGAACAAGGCCAGCAGCGAAAAGAACAGCATAAAGAGGCGGTGGATCAGCTGACCGCCGAACGTCGTGAAAAGATCGGACACGTTGTCGGCGTTGAGCGACTTCAGCCAGGCCGTCGCAGCCTTCGGGTCCGATAGGTTGGCGCGCCACCACTGCTGCGTGCTTTCGGCGGCGAAGGGCAGGCGCGCGACCCAGTCCGGTACCTCGATTCCGCCTTCGCGGGCTCTCTTCATCCAATCGATCAGGAGGTCGCTCTGCTGGGCAATAGTATAGATGGCGAGCGAAATCGGGGTGATCAGGATCAGTGCGACGAGAACCGTAAAGACGAACGCCGCCGCCGCGGATGGACCCGACATAAATCGCCCAGCGAACGTCAGATACAGGGGCCACAGCGCGACGGCCAGGATGGTGGCCCAAATCAGCGGCGGCAGGAAGCTCCAGGCCGTCCACAATGCCAAGACTACCAGAATGAGCGCGAACACGACCCTGGCGTTCATGCGGGCGCTCGGTCCCAGCGGAAGCGGCTTCTGCTCGCCCGCGGGAGGGACAACGACGCGCGGCTTGTGCGAGTTCGGTCTTTTCGCACCTGCTTTTACCGATGCTGTCATCTGCGGCGCTCGGGTCGGACGCTAACGCTGCGCGGCGACGAGCGGACGGTCCACCGACGGACCGGACCATGACGCCGACCGCCCGCGCCGGCGGATCCGGACAACGGCTACGTTGCCACTCGTGGAAAGTGGTTGCAGCGCCCGCCTTTTCCGCCAAGCCTTGACCTCGGCCTCCAAGCGCAAGGACTCCAGGGTATTCTCGCTGCGGTCTTCCTTGTTCACGTGCATACGCAGTACCCTTCGGACGCCTCACGCTTAAACGGCTGCAGATGGAGGATGTTCCAGCTTCGGAACATCCCCTGGAGAAGGAGCGTTCAGCAGATGAGCTTACGACGCACGATCGAAGGACTGGGTCCCTACCCATCGCTGTTTCTCCTGGCGCTCCCGACCGCGACCGTTGAGCCACTGAAGCTCGTTGCCGTGGCGGTGGCCGGCAAGGGGCATTGGATAACGGGGACGGCGATGATCGTCGCCTGCTACGCTTTCAGCCTTCTGGTCGTGGAGCGGCTTTTCGTCGTCGTGAAGCCGAAACTCTTGATGATCCCTTGGTTCGCGAAGCTCTGGAAAGGATTCGTGTCCGTCCGGACGCGCGTATTGAACATTCTCGCGTCTTGGATCGGGCTTTGCCACGATCCAAAGCCGTCCGCTTCGTCCTCGCGACCGAAGCGCGCGGGCCCACCCGCCGCTCCGCTCTTCGATCCGCGCTCTGCCCGGAGATGAGCCGCAAGTCCACACTGCCCAAGCGCTTGCAGCCGATGCTCGCCACCCTCACGGATGGCGCCTTCGACGATCCGGACTGGGTCTTCGAGGATAAGTACGACGGCTTCCGGATGGTCGCGGAGATCCGGCGCGGGAGCGTCGCGCTCTACAGCCGCAACGGAAAGATCATCAGCCGCTCCTACACCGAGGTCGCCGAGGCCCTCGAAGGCGTCAAGGGCGACGCCGTGATCGATGGGGAGCTCGTCGCCATCGGAAAGGACGGCGTGTCGCACTTCCAGCTGCTCCAGAACGCATTGCGTCATGAGGCGAAGCTCCTGTACTGCGCCTTCGATCTCATGTTCGCGAACGGAGAGGATCTGCGAAACTTGCCTCTGCTCGAACGCAAGAAGCGCCTCCAGGCTATCCTGCCACGGCACAGGCTGATTGCCTTCAGTCGACATCGCAAAGCAACCGGCAAGAAGTTCTTCGCTGAGGCCGAGCGCAAAGGCCTCGAAGGCATCATGGCGAAGCGTTCCGACAGCCCCTATGCGTCGGGAGGCCGAACATCCGATTGGCTGAAGATCAAGACCGCGCAGCGGCAGGAGGTCGTGATCGCGGGCTTTACCGCGCCGAAGCGGACAAGACCGCACTTCGGTGCGCTGGTTCTAGCCGTGAGGGAAGCTGGCGCCTGGCGTTACATCGGTCATGTCGGTACCGGCTTCAGCCATGAGACGCTCAGAGAACTACATGCGAAAATGGTGAGGCTGATAGCGGCGAAATCGCCCTTTCGGGACAAGGTGAAGGACGAGGCGGCCACGACTTGGATCAGGCCGTCGCTGGTAGCCGAAGTGAAGTTCGCGGAATGGACCAGCAAGGGGGAATTGCGCCAACCCGTCTATCTCGGACTTCGGACCGATAAGAAGGCGGAGGACATCGTCCGGGAAAGGAAACGGTCGCGAAACCAGGCTGCTGGACGACCCGTCCGGACCACGATTCAGCCGGCAGCGCGCTCGGGAGCCGAGGGCCACGGCGGAAGGGGCGGCAAGCCGAGAGCCTGACGTACGGGCCCGAACGACCGTCGATGGACTGCGCATGCGCCAAGCCTGGCAAGCGCCTCGTAGTGCGCCTGCACAGGGTAGCCCTTGTGCTCGGCGAAGCCATAGCCGGGATGACGCGCGTCGAGTATCCGCATCACCGCATCGCGCTCGACTTTCGCAAGGATGGAAGCGGCTGCGATGCTGGCAGATTTGGCGTCGCCTCTGATGATCGCCTGCTGGGGGATGGCTATCTCCTTCAACCGCTTCGCGTCGATCAGCAAATGCTGCGGCGTCGAACCCAGCCCTTGGACCGCCCGCTGCATCGCCTGCAAACCTGCCCAATAGATGTTGATCGAATCAATCTCCTCGACTTCGACGAATGCCACGTTCCAACTTGCAGCCTTCTCCTTGATCTCCTTCGCAAGTTGCTCACGGGCCGCAGCGTCGAGCTTCTTCGAATCGTCGATACCGATTATCCGCGTGCCGGGCTTCAAGATCACGGCGGCAGCCGAGACCGGCCCGGCGAGCGGGCTCATTCCGGCCTCGTCTACCCCAGCGACGGCATGGTGACCGCTCTCCCAGAGGGACGTCTCGAAGCGAAGCATTTTGCGAAGGCGTTGTCCCTCCGATCGGTTCTCGAAACGCCGCTTGTCGATCAAGGCCAGGATAGCGCGCGCTCCAGCGCGGCTGTCGGCGCGCAAGACCTGCTCGACGTTCGCCTCAAGGGGTCTTTTTTCAACGACATAGCGTTGACGCAGTACATCGAGTGAATGTCGGATCATGCAGCGGCCCTTGTCCTTGGCTTGGCTGGGATGTGGGCAACATTTGTGGCGAATATCTGAATTTCGCTGTGCGCCTCCGTCGCAGCGCGCCCTCTGGCTTTTGGCCGCGTTCTCGAACACCCATCGTTGCCGTGCGGCGCGCCGATGATCGTCGAAATGCTCCTATGACGATGCGGGGCTCTCTATTTCCGACAATGGCGCCGCTACGCAGACGAATCCCGGGGGCTTAGCGCGCCGCGGATCAATCCGATCGCTGCTTCGAGTACCAACCGGCGTATGGCGTGTTCTTCACGGCGTGGCGGTTGAAGTCGGGCGCGCCGTCGTCCCACCAAACGGGGCCACGCTCGCCGAGGGCGCGCTTCGCTTCGTCGACCCGTCGGTGACCTTCCAGCTCTGCATTGCGGTCCCGGCGCTCTTGGCGTCCTTCACAGCATGGCGCGCTTCCATGAGGGTTCGGAGAAGACGCCCCCGCTTCGATACCGGGATCGCTGAGGCGCCAAAGCTTTCCTTCACGACGAAGTAGCGCTCGTCCGGCGTCACTGGATGCCTGATCCCCGCCATTCCTAGATGAAGGGCTTGCCTCCGGTCACCGCGACAGTGGTGCCCGAGGTATAGCTCGATAAAGGATCGGCCAGCATCACGTACGCTGTGGCGAGCTCCGCCGGCTGGCCGGCCCGTTTGAGCGGCACCTGCTTGCCGAAGTTCTTCACGGCTTCCTCAGGCATCGTCGAAGGAATGAGCGGCGTCCAGATCGGGCCGGGAGCGACCGCGTTTACGCGGATGCCCCTCTCCGCCAGCATCTGCGCCAGTCCGCCGGTGAAGTTCTGGATGGCCCCTTTCGTCGTCGCGTAGGCCAGGAGGAGTGGGTTCGGCATGTCGGAGTTCACCGAAGCCGTATTGATGATGGCGCCGCCGGGCTTCATATGCGGAACGGCCGCCTTTGCGAGAAAGAACATCGCGTGGATGTTCACCTCGAACGTCATGCGCCATTCCTCATCGCTGATGTCGCCGATGTCGGCGAAGGTCGCCTGGTGCGCGGCGTTGTTGACGAGGATGTCTACGCCGCCGAGCTCCCTGACGGCGCGGTCGACGACCGCACGGCAATGGTCGGCCGAGCGAAGGTCGCCGTCCACCAGGACGGCGTTGCGTCCCTCCTTCTCAATGAGGTCGGCGACTTCCCTGGCGTCTTCCGTCTCATCGAGATAGGCGATCAGGATGTCCGCGCCCTCGCGAGCGAAAGCGATGGCGACCGCCCGACCGATGCCGCTATCGCCACCGGTGACGATGGCGCGCTTGCCTTGAAGACGCCCAGAACCCTTGTAGCTGGTCTCGCCGTGGTCCGGACGCGGATCCATCTTCGCGGTCGAGCCCGGCATCGGCTGGCGCTGATTGGGATATGGCGGCTTGGGATAGTCGGGCATGGGCCGCGTCTCACCTCATCCGCACGGTCTTGGCGCCGGCGGATTTGAGCGCCTCGGTCACCTGCTTCGTGTCTTCATCATGGAAGTCGACCGACACCTCGATCGTACCTTCGAGCTTGCCGCCCTCCCCGGGCTCCGGCGAGGACTTCACATCGGCGCCGGCCGGACGTTTGCCGGCGGTATTGTCGGCCCCGGTCGGCTGCACGAACACATCGCTTCTCGGCACGCCGCATTCCTGCACCACGTGCTCGACCGCGAGCTCCGCGGCCCGGCAGCTGTCGAATTCGACGATGAGGGTACTTTCCATGACGGCTCCTTTCGGCATGCGACCGCCGACAACCCGTTCAGAGCCGCGACGGTTCCTATAGCGGGAGCGCGACTTCGCGACGCCCCCAACAACGACCGGGGCAAGCACTGGTTCGCTTCTTCCGGAATTTGGCAAAAGCGGAACCGACCGAGAATGACCAAGAGAGCCGCTCGCCGCGGACACGGAGCGCCCGATTAGGAACACTTCCCATTCCCCGTGGTTTGCCGTGCGGCCATTCAATGATGGGAGACATCCATGGGTTTTTTCACCAAAGACATCAAGACGCTGAACGACCTCTTCGTGCACACCCTGCGGGACATCTACTACGCCGAACAGCAGATCGCGAAGAACCTGCCGGACATGATCGAGAAGGCGAGCGACCAATCCTTGAAGAACGGCTTCGAGACCCATCTCGCGGAGACCAAGAACCAGATCACCCGGCTGGAAAAGGTGTTCAAGATGCACGGCGTCGAAGCCAAGGGCGTGAACTGCCCCGCCATCGACGGCATCCTCGAGGAAGCGAGCGACGTGGCGGGCGACGTGGACGACAAGACGGTCCTCGATGCGGCCCTTATCGCGGCCGCCCAGGCCGTCGAGCACTACGAGATCACACGCTACGGCTCGCTGATCGCATGGGCCAAGAAGCTTGGCCGCGACGACTGCGCATTCGTCCTCCAGGAAAATCTGGACGAGGAAAAGGCGACGGACAAGAAGCTCAATGACATGGCCATCAAGAGCGTGAACCAGCGCGCCGCATGATGAGTGCGGGCACGGACGCCGGTCGCCCGCGTGGGCGGCCGGCAAAACCTACGCGAGGGAATTCGCGCGCGTCCTGGGACGTATCAACGGCGAAGACCGGGATTTCTAGGCGCTGCGCAGCCAATCCGATTGGCGCAATTTCGGGCCGCTGTCTCCGAAAAGCAGGCTCGGCAGGAGCGCTTTCAGATCGCGCGCCACGGCGAAGCAGCCGGCTTGGTTGAGCACCTTCTCGGCGAATCCCCCGGTCAGAACGGCGGCGACTTTCGTACCGGCCTCAAGCCCGGCTCCGGCGTCGTACGGCGTATCTCCGACCATGACTGCCTGCGGGCCCTGAATGCCGAGCTTACGCAAGGCCATCCCGACCAGGCGCGGGTCGGGCTTTCCGTACTCCACGTCGTCGCCGCAAGCGGTCGCGGCGATGAAGTCGTCGGCGTTCACGAGCGCCATGTAGCGCTTGAAAGCGATACCTTTGCAGTCGGTAGCAAGCGCGACGCGGCTGCCCTGCTCGGTCAGGATCCTGAATACATCGCGGACGCTTTCGAACGGCTTCACGCTCGGCAGATAGTTACGTTCATAGATCGAGCCCTGGTCCTTCAAGATCGCTCGGCGCTCATCCGGAGATGCTTCGGGAACCGCTAGCTGCAGCGTCTGGTCGCCGTCGAGCCCCGAATAGAGCTGAAGCGTCTGAATCGGGACGCGATATCCCGACCTATCGAGCGCGTCCTGTAGGCTGCGGAGGTTCTGCGGCACGCTGTCGACGAGCGTTCCCTCCACATCGAATATGAATCCTTGAAACATCGGATGGCTGTCAATCGGCCTGCAAATTTGACCCCTCATCGGCGTCCAATTTTGACCCCTTCGTGCGGCGGGCTTTGCTGGTAGCGCTCGTCTCGTCGGAGCTGGCCGGGATAGCGGAGGCGAGACGAGCGCGGGTGGCGTGATCGTCGTCTCGGCTCTTGAACCGCCAGCTATCGTTGCCGGTCTCGACAATGTCGCAGTGATGGGTCAATCGGTCGAGCAGCGCTGTGGTCATTTTGGCGTCGCCGAACACGCTCGGCCATTCGCCGAAGGCGAGATTGGTCGTCACGATGACGGAGGCGCGCTCATAGAGCCGGCTGACGAGGTGGAAGAGGAGCTGGCCACCGGACTGGGCGAAGGGCAAATAGCCGAGTTCATCCAGCACGATGAAGTCCATCCGGGTCAGATGCTCGGCGAGCCGTCCTTGCCGTCCGTTGCGGGTCTCGGTCTCGAGGCGATTGACGAGGTCGACTACGTTGAAGAAGCGGCCGCGGGCACCGGATCGGATGCAGCTTCTGGCGATGGCAATGGCCAGGTGGGTCTTGCCTGTGCCGGTGCCGCCAACCAGCACGACATTGCGTTGCTGGGCGATGAAGCCGCCGCTGGCGAGATCATTGACGAGAGTCTGATTGATCGGCGTGCCGTCGAACTGGAAGTCGGCGATGTCCTTGGCAAGCGGCAGCTTGGCAATGGTCAGCTGGTATTTGATCGAGCGGGCCTGCTTCTCGTTGATCTCGGCGTTAAGCAGGTCGCCGACAATGCGCTGAGGTTCGTGCTGGCGCTTGACGGCAGTTGCCATGATCTCGTCGAAGGCAGCCTTCATGCCGTAGAGCTTGAGCTCGCCCATGAGGTCGAAGATTTGGGTTCGTTCCATCAGATGGTCCTCCGGAGGTTGTCGTAGCGGGCACAATCGGCGATCGGTGCATGACGGAGCGTCAGTGCGGCCGGCGTCATGATGTTGGCCGGTGGGGCGGGTTCACGTTGACGGGCCAGGATGTTGAGCACGACATCGGCGGAATGGACGCCATGACCGAGCGCTTCGGCACAGGCCGCTTCCACCGCGGACAGACCGTCAGTCAGCACCGCGGTGAGGATGTCGACCATCTGCCGATTGCCATCGTCGGTGCTGGCAAGCTTGCGCCGGATCCGCTCGATCGCGGCCGGCAGCACCCAGTCTTTGAAGGGAGCGCCGTTGCGCAAGGCACCGGGTTTGCGAGCCAGCACCGGCACATAGTGCCAGGGATCATAGGTCGTCTCGCCGCGGCCAAAGGATCGCGGGTGCTCGGCAACGATGCGTCCATCCTGACGGATCACGATGCGGTCGGCATAAGCCTGGACTTCGACCGGCCGTCCGACTGCGCTGGCTGCGACCGAGTACTTGTTGTTGTCGAAGCGCACCAGGCAGGTCTTCGAGACCGATGCCGTCACCGCATGGAAGCCGTCGAAGCGGCCGGCATAGGGAACGAGCTTGGGACGCTCGGCTTCGAACACTTCCCAGATCGTCTGATCGACCAGCTCCGGGTGGCGATGAGCCTTGGCGTAGGCGATGCATTTGTCGAGCAGCCAGGCGTTTAACTCGTCGAGGTTTTTGAACCGCAGCCGCGGCGTGAAGAAGCGCTCCCGGACCAGCCCGACCTGGTTCTCGACCTGCCCCTTCTCCCAGCCCGACGCCGGCGTGCAGGCGACCGGATCGACCAGATAGTGGCTGCACATCTGCAGGAAGCGGCGATTGTAGAGACGCCCTTTACCGACGAAGATCGTCTCTACGGCGGTCTTCATGTTGTCGTAGATGCCGCGGGTGCAGGTGCCTTTGAACAGAGCGAACGCCCGGTCGTGGGCGTCGAACACCATCTCCTGCGTCTCCCGCGGATAGGCCCGCACGAACAGCATGCGGCTGTGACAGAGCCGGACATGGGCGGCCTTCACCATCACCGTGGTCCCGCTCAGCAAGACCACCTCGTGGCTCCAGTCGAACTGGTAGGCTTCGCCTGGGGCAAAGCTCAGCGGGACATAAGCCGCCGCGGTCGATTGCCCGCGTTCTTTGCTCCACCGCCTGGCGTAACGCCGCACGGCATCGTAACCGCCGTCGTAGCCGCGGCCGCGCAGCTCTTCGAAGATCCGGATCAACGTCAGCTGTTCACGAGCCGATTTGGCCGCGTTCGCCGCCAGCAATCCGTCAAGCTCTACTGCCCATCGTCCCAGCTTTGGCCGCGGCTGCACCTGCCGCTCGTACTCGAAGGAGGTCTCTCCCGACCTCAGCACCTTCCGGACCGTGTTCCGCGACACCTTCAGGTCACGGGCGATCTCCTTGATCGTCTTGCCCTTGATGAAGTGCTCGCGCCGGATCCGGGCAATTGTCTCCACGATCAGCATCCCCCACCACCTGCTTCGTTCCAAAGCAGGCAGCGCAACAGATCAATCTGTAGGGGGTCAATTTTGGACGCCGATCCCCCGGCTTAGGGGGTCAATATTGCAGGCCGAATGACAGGATGGCCTCGGTCGTGGTGCCCAATGAGCTAAAGCCTGCGACGGCGGCGGGTTCCATGGTGGCACGCGAGCGTGTTCCAGATCAATCGTTTCGGTCACCAGGGAGGTGCCCGCAAACGGGACGCGAACAACCTGCAATGACTTTTCGCGTCGCCATCATCGCCTGATGTCGCCTACGATCCGCTCCCAAGGCCACGCCACGTTGTCGCTGGCACGGAGTTCGACTTGCAGTTAGAGTGCCTTCGCCAGATACGTCGCTGTCGGACTTCCGGATAGTGCGACCTGCTTCGGCGGCCCCGACGCCACGATGCGGCCACCTTCATCGCCTGCTGCAGGGCCCACATCGACGATCCAATCGCTGTTCGCAGCGACCGACATGTCGTGCTCGACCAGGACGATGGTGTTGCCGGCGTCGACAAGCCCTTGAAGCTGCCTGTCCAGCTTCCGGACGTCGGACGGGTGGAGACCGGTCGTCGGTTCGTCAAGAACGTAGAGCGTCCCGCCGCGCTGCGCTCGCTGCAGCTCGGTGGCGAGCTTGACGCGCTGCGCCTCGCCTCCGGAGAGCTCGGTCGCCGACTGCCCGAGCCGGATGTAGCCCAGCCCGACCTCACGCAGCACGCCCAGCGACCGGGAAAGCGCGTCATCGCCTTCAAAGAACTCGAAGGCCGCATCGACAGTCATCGCCAGCACGTCCGCGATCGACTTGTCGCGGATCTTGATCTCGAGCGTCTTCGCATTGTAGCGCGCTCCCTTGCAGGTCGGGCATGGCGTATAGACGCTGGGAAGAAAAAGAAGCTCAACGCAAACGTAGCCCTCGCCCTCGCAGGTCTCGCAGCGGCCCTTGGCGACGTTGAACGAGAACCGCCCAGCGTCGTATCGCCTTGCGCGCGCCTGCTTCGTCGCGGCGAACAGCTTGCGTACGTGATCGAGCAGCCCGGTGTAGGTTGCCAGATTGGACCGCGGCGTCCGTCCGATCGGTTTCTGGTCGACGACGACGAGCCGCTTGACCCGATCCAGGCCTGCGGCGATCTCGCCGCCCATTGTCCGCACCGTCTCCTCCAGTTCGCCTTCGTCCGGATCCGCCTCCCGACGATGACCCAGCCGCTCCGCGACCGCCTCGACGAGAAACTGGCTCACGAGAGAGGACTTCCCCGATCCCGAGACGCCGGTCACGCAGGTAAGGACGCCGAGAGGAAGATCGGTATCCAGGCCGTCGAGGTTGTTCCGCGTCACGCCCCGCAGCTTCAGCCAGCCGGTCGGCTCCCGAACCTTTCGCGTCGGCTCCGCGATGTCGCCGAACAGGAAGCGTCGAGTCTGCGATGCCTCCACTTCGGCCAGACCGGCGAGCCGACCGCTGTAGAGTATCTCGCCGCCCTGCGCTCCCGCGGCGGGTCCGACATCGACGATCCAGTCTGCCCTGCGCACCACGTCGAGTTCGTGTTCGACGACGAACAGCGAGTTGCCCGTGGCCTTCAGACGATTCAGCGCTCGCATCAACGCCTCAGTGTCCGCCGGGTGCAGGCCGGCAGATGGCTCGTCCAAAACGTAGACGACGCCGAACAGGTTGGATCGGACCTGCGTCGCGAGCCGAAGCCGCTGTAGTTCGCCCGGAGACAACGTCGGAGTGCTTCGCTCGAGCGTGAGGTACCCCAGGCCGAGATCCAGCAGGACCTCGAGACGTCCCGCGAGATCCTCGGCGATCCTTTGCACGACGAGCGCCTTCTCGGGATGAGCCTCGTCCTGCTCGGCTCGGTCGATGTACGGCTTGACGAGCGCGTCCAGCTTCTTCAGCGGCAGGCGCGACGTCTCGGCGATGTCCAAGCCTGCGAATTTGACGGTGAGCGCTTCCGGCTTGAGCCGTTTGCCCTTGCAGACCGGGCAGTCGGCGCTCGACAGGAACTGCGCCACGCGCCGCTTCATCATCGCGCTCGGCGTGGTGGCATAAGTTTGGAGAACGTACTTCCGGGCTCCCGTGAAGGTGCCCATGTAGCTCGGCTCTTCCTTTCTCTTCAGGGCCCGGCGCGTTTCGGCGGGAGTGTATCCGGCATAGACCGGCACGGTCGGCTGCTCCTCCGTGAAGAGGATCCAGTCGCGATCCTTCTTCGGCAGCTCCCGCCACGGCTTGTCCACGTCGTATCCCAGCGTCACCAGGATGTCCCTCAGGTTCTGACCCTGCCAGGCCGTCGGCCAGGCCGCGACCGCCCGGTCCCGGATGGTCAACGTATCGTCGGGCACCAGGCTAAGTTCGTCGACCCGATAGACCCGCCCGATGCCGTGACAATTGGGGCAGGCGCCTTCCGGCGTGTTGGGCGAGAAGGATTCCGCATAAAGCAACGGCTGGCCGCGCGGATAGTCGCCGGCGCGCGAGTAGAGCATCCGCAGCAGATTCGACAACGTGGTGACACTTCCCACCGAGGACCTGGTCGTGGGCGATCCCCGTTGCTGCTGCAGCGCGACGGCCGGCGGCAGTCCTTCGACGACGTCGACATCGGGAACCTGCATCTGATGGAATAGCCGGCGCGCGTAGGGCGATACGGATTCGAGATAACGCCGCTGCGCCTCCGCGTACAACGTTCCGAACGCCAGCGACGACTTGCCAAATCCGGAGACCCCGGTGAAAACCACGAGTTCGTTGCGGGGAATGTCGAGCGAGACATTCTTGAGATTGTGCTCCCGTGCTCCTCTGACCTGGACGAAGCCGTCACGCGAAGCGGACGGTGGTTCTCTCCTCTTTCTGGCTTTCGCATCCATCCGGGTTAGAAGCCCAGCCGGGTGGCTCGGTTCCCAAGTCGTGCGATAGGGAACCGTTTAGCCGACGGATGGAGCGGGCTTGGCCTGCTATACTGGCAACAATTAGGGTTTCGATTCGAAACCGCTCCGGCACGGCAATCCTTCCGCTTCATGGTGGCCGCGTGCCGCCGTGGTTGGCGACGCGCATGTCCTCGCTGGGCGCGGTTATCGCGCAGGCGATAGTGCTCCATTACGGCCGCGACGAGTTCTTGCGTCGCCTGTCCCACCCGTTTTGGTTCCAGTCCTTCGGGGCCATTATGGGCATGGACTGGCACTCTTCCGGCATCACGACGAGCGTGATCGGCGCGCTCAAGCGCGGGCTGGGCCCCCTGTCCGGCGAGCTCGGCATCCACGTCTGCGGCGGCCGCGGTCATCATTCACGGAAAACGCCGGATGAATTGCGGCGCCTCAGCGAAAGGACCGGTTTCGACGGCGATCGCCTGACCCGCGCCAGCCGGCTAGTGGCAAAGGTGGACAGCGCTGCAGTCCAGGACGGCTTTGACCTGTACCTACATGGGTTCATCGTGACCGACGACGGCAAATGGACGGTCGTGCAGCAGGGCATGAACGGCGGCAGCAAGTGCGCTCGCCGCTATCATTGGCATTCCGAGGACCTGACGAGCTTCGTCGAGCAGCCGCACAGCGCGATCGACGGCCCCTTTCAGGGCGAGATCGTCAATCTCACTGACAAGCGCGCCGCGATGTCGCGCTCGGCCCAATTGCAACTACTTGCAGACTGCGGTCCGGACGGCATTGTTTCCGAACTTCGGTCCTTGTCGGGCGAAGAGCCACTGCAGGCGACGCTTCCTCACCTCGTCATGCCAGCGCACCACGACGTCCGCCCTGGCGACGTCTTCGTCCGGCGTCTACACGGTACGCTCGCGGCTGCCGCGGAACGAGGTCCCGCGGACTTCTCCGAACTGCTTCTGACGCCGGGGGTCGGCGCGCGCACGGTTCAGTCGCTCGCCATGGTCGCCGAAGTCGTGCACGGCGCACCCTATCGCTTCCAGGATCCGGCTCGCTTCTCGCTGGCGCATGGCGGCAAGGACCGTCATCCCTTCCCTGTCCCGATCAAGGTGTACGACGAAACCATCCGCGTGATGAAGTCGGCGGTCCATAAGGCGAAGCTCGGGCGCGACGAGGAGATGCAGGCGCTGAAGCACCTGGACACCCAGGCGCGGCGGCTCGAAGGATTTGTCGAAGGACCGTCGCTAAGTTCATTCATCGCAGGCGAGCGCGCAATATCGCCCGAGCTGGGTGGACGCTCGGTATTCGGTTGGGAGAACGACCCGGCGGAACGCGCCAAGAATCGGACCGGCTAGGCAGCGCGATGATGTCCAGAACGTTGCGTGCGGCCATCTGCTTTACTTTGTCCATGATGCATTGAGACAGCTCCTTTTTCGGCCTTCAGCTGAGGATAGACGTCCCATGCCGAAGCGGTAAGCCCAAGGTATGTTGCGTGGAGTTGTTGCGTGACGTTCGCGCGTCGGAAGTCCGAGCTCGACGTCAAAGCGATCTTCCCCGATTTCGTAGAGCCTGCTCTAGTGACGCCGACGAGAAGTGCCGTCCCGATCGGGTGGCTTACGAAACCAAGTCGACGGGTACTTCGTCCACATCCAGATGCGCAACGAGGAGCGCTCGAAGACGGCCTACCCTTCCAATCGCCCGCCAAAGAACTTCTCCGGCAGAAAGGCGGAAACCTCATTCTTGAAATCGGCGATCGACATCGGCCGCCCCCTGCGCATGAATGCCGGCACCGCCTTTGCGGTCGGCATCGACAATCGGGTTCGTTCCTGCGAGGACACCGAAGGAACGATCTACCCTGCCGCGGCTTGTTTTGGAAACCGGAATCATCCTTTCAGATCGATGATCGATAGATCCAGAACACCGAAGCCGCCCGTCCGGTCGTCGGATGCCGGATGGCCTATTTTTTCCTTGGCAGCGCTGCTGGCCGTTGCCGTCGCAATCGACTATCTATTCCCGCCATCCAAGCACAGTCAGGCCGTTCCGTTCGAAGGAGCCGAGCCGGACGACCGTGTGTCCGCGGCAGCGGACAGCGTCGCCGATCGAGGCCGCGGGGCGACGACGCCGTCGGAGATTCCGCTGCGCGGTTGGAAGGACATTCTGCTGCGGGTTTACGACAACATTTCGAAGCACCGGGTGCTCGCACTCGCGGCCGGCATGACCTATTACAGCATCCTCGCCATCTTTCCGGCGATCGCGGCCCTCGTCGCTCTGTACGGCCTTTTCTCCGACCCCGCGACAATCGCGAAGCATCTCGATCAGGCCGCAGGGTTTCTGCCCAGCGGCGCCATCGACATCGCGCGGGAGCAGCTCACCCGGGTAACTTCGAAAGGGTCGCAGACCTTGGGCGTGACGTTCCTCATCGGACTTGCGACATCGCTCTGGAGCGCCAATGCCGCGATGAAATCCCTTTTCGACACGCTCAATATCGTACACGGCGAGGAAGATAGTCGTGGATTCTTCAAACTCAATGCCATCTCGCTCGGCTTCACGATCGGCGGCGTCGCGTTCATCCTAGCCGCCCTCGGCTCGATCGTCGTCGTGCCGGTCGCGCTGCAATACGTCGGGCTTTCCGACGCCGGCGACTTGCTGCTGCGCATCGGCCGGTGGCCGGCGATGTACCTCCTGCTCGCCTTCGCGCTCGCCGTGATCTACCGTTACGGACCCGACCGCGAGACCGCGCGGTGGCGATGGGTTACCTGGGGCAGCGCCATCGCCGCCCTGCTGTGGCTGGCCGTCTCCGGCCTGTTCTCGTTCTACGCCGCGAACTTTGGGAAGTTCAACGAGACCTACGGTTCGCTCGGCGCCGTGATTGGCTTCATGACCTGGCTTTGGATCTCGGCCATCGTCGTGCTCTTGGGAGCGGAGATCGACGCCGAGATGGAGCATCAGACCGCGCGGGACACGACGACCGGATCGCCGAAGCCGCTCGGGGCGAGAGGCGCTCGGATGGCCGATACGATCGGCGCGGCACAGGGGGCATGACATGGCCGATCTTCTGAATTTGCCGACCTGGGCCGATGGCGAGTACATCCATGCCGTCGTGGAGACGCAGCGCGGAAGCACGTGCAAGCTCGATCTCGATACGAAGCTCGGGGTCTTCATGCTCGCAAAGCCGCTGATGGCGGGCCTGAGCTATCCGTACGACTGGGGCTTCATTCCTTCCACAAAGGCGCCGGACGGCGACCCGCTCGACGTGCTGATCGTTCACGAGGCCAAGACTTATCCGGGGGTTGTACTCATCTGCCGGCCCGTCGGCGTCCTCGAAGTCGAACAGAAATCCGGAGGCAAGACCGAGCGGAACGACCGCGTGTTCGCGGTCCCAGATCGGTCACCGCTGGAGACCGACCTCAAGGACGTTCGCGATTTGCCATCGCGTGCGCGCGAAGAGCTCGAGGAGTTCTTCCGCGCGACCAATGCGCTCGAGAACAAGGCACTCAGGTTCCTGGGCTGGCGGGGCCCAAAGCATGCCATTAAGACCATCCGCCGGCTGGAGAAGTAGAGGAAGCATGCCGGTGGCCAAGACGGGCGCGCAGCAGGTCGCAAAGCTTCTCAGGGAGTACGCGCGGCGCACCGCGTTGCGCGGTGGCAATCCCTACCGCGCGAAGGCCTATGCGCGGGCCGCGGACAGCGTCACCGCGCTCGTCGAGCCGCTGGATAGGATCGTCGCCGAGGACAGGCTGACAGATGTCCCGGGGATCGGGGAGGCCATCGCCGACATCGTCGCCAAGCTGCATCGAACGGGCACCCATCCGAGCCTGGAAAAACTCCGCAAGGAGGTGCCGGACGGCGTGCTTGAACTACTTTCCGTACCGGGACTGAAGCCGGAGAAGGCGCTACGCCTCCACAACGACCTCGGCATCTCCTCGATCGCCGAACTCGAAGCCGCAGCCAAGGACGATCGCATCAGGAAGGCCAAAGGCCTCGGGGCGGCGTTGCAAACGAAGATCCTGCAGAACCTCGCGATCGCGAGAAGCGGCGCCGGCAGGCTGCATATCCATCGCGCAGCGGCATTGCTGCAGAACGGAGCCGCATCTCTGAAGGCCGCGCATCCGAAACTCAAGCGCATCACCATCGCCGGTGACTTTCGCCGAGGCTGCGAGCTCGTCGGGGATATGTCGATCGTAGCCGAAAGGTCTGTCTCCGAAGAAAGCGACGAGGACGCGACCACAGAAGGCCTCAAGGTCCGAATCGTCGAGCGCAAGCGCTTCGGTGCCGCGCTGCTCTTTGCGACCGGATCCGCCGCGCATCTGGAAGGCCTGCGAGCTATTGCGGCCGCCAAGGGTTTGCGGCTAGATTCGGAAGGGCTGCACAAAGGCCTCGGCGCGGTCGCCGCCGAGGAGAAGGATATCTACCGCGCGCTCGGTCTGCCCTATATCGAACCGGAACTCCGGGAGGGCCGAGGCGAGATCGAACGGGCGTTGAAGAACGAGCTGCCGGAAATCATCGCCGACGCCGACCTGAAGGGCATCCTCCATTGCCACACCGACGCCTCGGACGGCACCGAGACGCTTGAGACGATGGCGAAGGCGACGCTGGACCGAGGGGTTCAGTATTTCGGGGTCGCCGACCACTCCAAATCGGCGCACTACGCAGGCGGTCTATCCGTCGAGGAGATCGACCTTCAGCACAAAGAGGCCGACCGGCTCAACAAGCGCTACGGCCGGGACTTCCGAATATTGAAGGGGATCGAGTCCGACATTCTCGCCGACGGCTCGCTCGACTATCCGGAGGACGTCTTGGAACGGTTCGACTTCGTCGTCGCCAGCATCCACGGCCGCTTCAAGCTCGACCGAAAGGCGCAGACAGAGCGCCTCCTGCGGGCGGTTGCGAACCCTTACACTACCATCATCGGCCACATGACGGGCCGCCAACTGCAGCGCCGCCCTGGCTACGAAATCGACGTCGAGACGATGCTTCGGGCCTGCGCCCGGCACGATGTTGCCGTCGAGATTAACGCGCATCCGTGGCGTCTAGCCCGTCCTATTCGTGAGAGTGCTTTTTTTAGTCCGATTGATGTGGCCGCACATCTGCTCTGACGAGGCGCGCGGGATTGCCTTCGGCTTTTCACCGCCTGACCGACCCGTACTTTGCAACGCGCTTGAGGTGTAGGTTGGGCGAACGGGGGGCGGACGCCCCGCCGGTCAAGGACCGAGAGGCAGCAGCGCGCCTGGCAAGCCGCGGATCAGGTCGGCTTCGGGACATGCCGCGGCAAACGCAAGGCGAATGCGGCTCGTGGTCTCGACGACACGGGCAGCGAGTTTCAAGAGACGAAGACGCAGCGTCGCGAACTCGGCTGTGGCCAATTCCCGGGCTTTGGGAATCGCGTCGCGCACGGTCAGCATCAGCCAATAAGCGGCGGTGTGGAGAACGAGGCGGACTTGATTGGCGAGCGCCGAACGGCAGCTGGTGCGATCGGAGGCGAGCTGTGTCTTATGCAGCTTGATCAGATTCTCGGCTTGGCCGCGCGCGCAATACAGGCTGTCGTAGATCCACTCGGCCGAGCCGACATCGAGGCTGGTGACGACGAAACGGATGTCGAGGCCGAGCATCGTCGCCTCAATACGGGCGACGGTACGCCGTTCGCGATCCCAGGACTTGGCCTTGTGGCGCGTCTCGGTATAGCCACGCAGAACCGGCAGGTTCTCGATGGCGCGTCGCGTGCGGATGTCGTCGGCGGCCTCGTCGAGTTTTCTGGCGAGCGGCTTGGTGCCGGACAGACCGAAGATGTAGTCGATGCCGTTGGTCTCGCACCACGCCATTGCCTCCGGCCGGGCATAGTGCCCGTCGCCACGGAACGTAATTCGCGTGTTGTGCCACCGCGTCCGGATATGCCGTATTAGGCGGCGCAGATGGGCACGCACCTCGACGCCGCCCGGCGTCTTGCCGGGCCGCAACACGACCGCCACGGGCCGGCTCTTCTCCGTGTCGTAGACGTGGATCGGCAGGAAGCAGCGTTCGTCATAATGAGCGTTGAACAGCGAGAGCTGCTGATGGCCGTGGACGACATCGCAGGTATCATCGATGTCGAGCGTGACGGATGCCGGCTCGCGCGGGTAGCTATCCATCCATGCGTCGACCAAAGTGTAGGTCAGTCGGATCACGTCGCGCAGGCGCGGAGCATTCTCCAGCCGCGACAGCGTCGGTTGGGAACACAGATCGCGACCCGTGTCCGGCAGCCGTCCGCAGGCCAGCTTGAATGCGGGATCGGACCGCAGATGATCGAGGTCGTCGGCGTCCTCGTAGCCGCAGCAGATCGCGAACATGCGCGCGCGGAACATATCGACAAGGCTGTGCACGACCCGCGTCGGATCGCGCCGATCCGGGAACACCCGGGCCAAATTGTCGGCCAAGCCGAGACGCCGCTCGGCCATCGCCAGAAGCATCACGCCCCCGTTCGAGGTCAGCCGACCGCCATCGAAGGCAGCTGTGACTTTCTTGGCGTGAACGGCTGGAAACGAGAAGGGCAGAATCGTATCATCGGTCATGGCGGGCCTGGCGTTCGCGGTTGAGGTGATGGGGTTGGCTTTGCAACCGAATCCTACGCCGCATCAGCGCTTTACACCACGCTCGCCAGCCTCTCAGGCGCACTCTGACGAATAAGACGGGCTAGTACCTACTGTTCTTAAAGCGTGAGTCGTGATTCAAGGTCGGGATGATACCCGAAGCAAGAGAAGTCCACCTTTCGAGGAAAGATCGCAAGGTGCTTGAGGCGTGTTGCCGCTCCCCGGTGACGTTGCAGCGCGATTTGAAGCGGGCGCGGATAGTTCTGTTGGCGGCGGATGGACGCAGCACTCGGTCGATCGCCAAGGAAGTTGGGGTCCAGCCGCGGATTGTCAGCCTTTGGCGGCATCGCTATGCCGACCAAGGCCTTGAAGGGCTGCAAGACAAGCCGCGACCGGGCAAGCAGCCAATCTATACGAAGGCCACCGACAAGCGGATTCTGAAGCTGCTGGACAAGCCGCCGCCGGACGGGTTCGCACGCTGGACCGGGCCCCTGCTGGCCGGGGCGCTGGGCGATGTTGACGTCCAATATGTCTGGCGGTTCCTGCGCAGCCACAAGATTGACCTCGCGGCTCGTAAGTCCTGGTGTGAGAGCAACGACCCGAACTTTACGGCCAAAGCCGCCGATGTTGTCGGCCTCTATGTCGCCCCGCCCGCGAAGGCCATTGTGCTGTGCGTGGACGAGAAGCCCTCGATCCAGGCTTTGGAGCGAGCGCAGGGTTATCTGAAGTTGCCCAATGGCCGCGCCTTGACCGGCCAGAGCCACGATTACAAGCGGCATGGCACCACAACATTGTTTGCGGCGCTCGAAGTCGCCACCGGAAAGATCATCGCGGCGCATTCAAAACGCCGACGCCGCGTCGAGTTTCTCGACTTCATGAACAGCGTCACCGCGGCTTTTCCGAACCGGAAGCTTCACGTCATCCTCGACAACCTCAACACCCACAAGAAGAACGAGCATTGGCTCAAGGCCCACCCCAACGTGCAATTTCATTTCACGCCGACAAGTGCGTCTTGGCTCAATCAGGTCGAGGTATGGTTTTCGATCTTGCAGGGGCAGTCGCTCAGCGGCACCTCCTTCACAAGCCTCACGCAGCTTCAGGAGCACATCGATGCCTACGTCAACGCATACAACGACAGAGCCGAGCCCTTCGTCTGGACCAAGAAAAAGGTCCGTCAACGCCGTTTCAAAGGCCGCCGTATCACTCAGCTCTGATTCTGGGTACTAGACCTGGATTGGCGCTGGCATCAGGCCGCGCTCGATCTCGGTTGCATGTTGAGCATCAACCCCGACGCCCATTCCATTCCGGAGCTCGACCACATGCATTGGGGCGTGAAGATGGCCCGCAAAGGCGGCGTCCCTGCAGACCGCGTCCTGAACGCAATGCCGCTCGGCGAATTCATGCGGCACCTGAAGCGGAAGCGCCATTTCGCGGCGCACGCCGCATGACGCCGGACGGCGGGGCGCCTCGCGGCGAAGTCGTCGCCGTTTCGATCGACCGCAAGCATCGGTTCAGCAAGGTGCCGCGGCCATCAGTGACGCTCGTCGCCAGCCATGGCGTCGAGGGGGACGCGCACTACGGCCCGTTCGTAAAGCATCGATATTTGGCGCGGCGAAATCCGCGATCACCCAACCTGCGTCAGGTGCATCTCATGCCGAACGAAACGCTCGTCGCCCTGCGCGCCGCCGGCTACGACATCCGACCCGGCGGGCTCGGCGAGAACATCACCACCGCCGGTCTCGATCTCGAAAGCCTGGCTTTGAACTCCGAACTGCAGATCGGAGCATCGGCCCGCATTCGTCTCACCGGCTTGAGAACTCCTTGCGTGCTGATAGATCGCTTTCGCTCCGGCTTGAAGGGACGGCTTGTGAGTGACGACCCTGGGCCGCTCTTCAGAGCCGGAGTCATGGGAATAGTGATCGAAAGCGGCGATGTCTCGGCTGGTGACGTCATCCAGATCGATCTACCTGCGGCACCCCGCTTGCTGCTACCGCCGCTCTGACGCACCACCGGTGCGGTTCAGCCGGTTTCGAGGTCACGAGTGGAACTCTGCTTGTTGGCAAACATGCGCTCCAGAAAAGTGGCTTGCGCGGGCAGAATTTTCTCCTTTGCGGCGTTGATAGCAAACCATTCGGCGCGGTCTACCTCTGGAAATGCCTGGCGGCGTCCGCTCCTGGGCGGCCATTCGATCTCAAACGAATTGCTGATCAGGTTCGTGGGGTCGAAGTCACTTTTTCCCAAAAATGCGATCACTCGCTTCCCCCCTCGCTGGCGGATCTCGCCCAGCGGCCCCAACGTGCCGACCGAGGCATGCCGTCCGAGTTCTTCCGCGAACTCCCGCCGGGCTGCGCGCTCTGGATCTTCGTCGACGTTGATCTCGCCTTCGGGATCGACCAGGCGCCTACGTCCTTGTTCCGCCAGTATGGGCCTCCGGGATGGACAAGGAGCACTTCCAGGCCATCCGCACGTTCGCGATAGGCCAAGATGCCCGCGCTGATCTTTGAGCTCGACCGTTCAGGTTTCGACATAGTCATCTCGGGCAGCACCACAAGCGGGCTCAACGCTCTCATCGCGTAATTCACTGCAGGCAGCCACGGAAGGACGGCCGTTCGGCTGGCGCCGCGACGACTCATCAGAAGCCCGCGAAGATTTGTCGAAGTTTCAGAGCATCAGCTGGCGCCGCGCTTTTTTGATCGTTATCAAAATAGACGTAGACGTCGATGCCGCATTTTTTCCAGGAGCGGATTCGTTTGGCCCATTCCTTTAACGTACTCTCTGGGTAATGTCCTTTGTAGCGACCTCCTGGCCCGTGTCCGCGAACGTAGACAAAGTCGGCGGTACGCTTCCACGGCGCCGGCGCGTCGTGATGGTCTGACAGGCAAAGCGAGATATTTTGGTCCGCCAGCAATTTCAGGATCTTGGGCGCGTACCAACTTGGATCACGAAATTCAAAACTGTACCGCCGCTTATCCGGCAATAACTTGAAAAAAGTTCTCAGCCGGTCCGCGTCGGCTTTGAAGTTCGGTGGAAGCTGGAATAGGACCGGACCAACCTTGTTTCCCAAAAGAGACAGTCGGTGTTCCAGCAATTCAAGACTATTGACGGAATTCTCTGACAAGCGCTTCCAGTGGGTGATGAACTTCGATGCCTTCAACGCGAAGACGAAATCTCTCCCCGTCTGCTCGCGCCAGGTCTTGACGGCTTCCGGCGTCGGCGTCCTGTAGAACACCCCATTTAGTTCTGCCGTCTGAAACTGACTCGCATAGAATTGAAGCTGCGACTTGAGCGGGAGCCCCTTCGGGAAAAAAGGTCCTCGCCATGAATCATAATGCCAGCCCGACGTGCCGATCAGAACGCGAGCCATCGCTCTACGGCTTCATGACAACCTTGATGCAGCCGTCTCTCTTGGCGCGGAAGGTCTTATAAAGTTCCGGCCCCTCCTCAAGCGTGGCGCGATGCGTAATTACGAACGACGGGTCGATTTCGCCTTTCTCAATCCGTTCGAGTAGGTTGGGAAGATAGTGCTGCACGGGTGTCTGGGCCATGCGGAACGTCAGGCCGCGGTTGATCGCGGATCCCATCGGGATCTTATCGAGAAGGCCTCCATACACACCGACGATCGAGACGGTGCCGAAATTACGGCAGCAATGAATTGCCTGTCGAAGCACATGCGGGCGGTCCGTGCCCATGAAGGTCGCGACCTTGACCCGATCGACCACGGCATCGAAGCCGGAGCCGATTGTTTGCCGTCAGGGCGTGTGAGACAAATTGAAGGATTTTGCGGAGGGAGGATTTCTGGTTCATCGTAGCCACCAGGAGCGAAGATGAAGCAGAAATCCGGACCGGGCAAAGCGCCGGCAGAACAGGTACTAAGGGACATTCGGCGCCAGACCCGCCGGCAGTATTCGGCGGAAGAGAAGATCCGCATCGTGCTGGAAGGACTGCGGGGCGAGGAGAACATCTCCGAGCTCTGCCGGCGTGAGGGCATTGCCGCCTCAATGTATTACGGCTGGTCGAAGGAGTTCCTCGAAGCCGGTAAGCGCCGCCTGGCGGGCGATACGGCGCGTGCGGCGACCTCCGGCGAGGTGACGGATCTCCGTCGTGAGACGGCCGCATTGAAGGAAGTCGTGGCCGACCTCACCCTTGAGAACCGCCTACTCAAAAAAAGCATGAACGGGGATGGGGAGGACGAGGCATGAGATATCCTGCGTCCGAGAAGGCCGAGATCATCCAGTTGGTCGAGCAGTCGCACCTGCCGGCCAAGCGCACGCTGGACAAGCTCGGGGTCCCACGCGCCACGTTTTATAGATGGTATGATCGCTATCGTGATGGCGGCGTCGAGGCGCTGGCTGACCACCGGTCTCGACCTGACCGGATATGGAATCGCATCCCCGACGATGTGCGGGGCCAGATCATCGACCTGGCGCTGGAGCTGCCCGAGCTGTCGCCGCGCGAGCTGGCCGTGCGGTTCACCGACGAACGGAAGTATTTTGTCTCCGAGGCATCGGTCTATCGGCTGCTGAAGGCGCATGACCTCATCACCAGCCCCGCCTATGTGGTGATCAAGGCGGCGAACGAGTTCAAGGACAAGACCACCGCCATCAACCAGCTCTGGCAGACCGACTTTACCTACCTCAAGATCACCGGCTGGGGCTGGTACTACCTGTCGACCGTGCTCGATGACTTCTCGCGTTACATCGTCGCCTGGAGGCTTGGTCCCACGATGTGTGCCTCCGACGTCACGGCCACACTCGACCAGGCACTCGCGGCCTCCGGCCTTGACCACATCACCGTCGCGCACCGGCCGAGGCTTCTCAGCGACAATGGTTCGAGTTACGTCGCGGACGATCTGGCCAGGTGGCTCGAACACAAGGGCATGCAGCACGTGCGCGGCGCTCCGTATCATCCCCAAACCCAGGGAAAGATCGAGCGCTGGCATCAGACCCTGAAGAACCGCATTCTGCTCGAGAACTATTATCTACCTCACCACCTCGAACGGCGGATCGGCGCCTTCGTCGAGCATTACAACCACGTCCGCTATCATGAGAGCATCAAAAACCTGACCCCGGCTGACGTCTACTTCGGCAGAGCCGAGACCATCCTAACCGAACGACAGCGCATCAAGCGTGAGACCATCGCAAACCGCCGCTTGCAGCACCAACTGCAGGTCGCTTAAACTCCAACAACAGATGAGCCAGAGCCTCCCTTCTCGAAAAGCCTGATTAGTCTCAAATTATCTGACGACGGACAAGACATGCTGCGAAACCTGCGGTGGGATGACTACCGTTACTATCACCGGAGCAGAATTAATCAGATGCTGCATTTGATCAGCGCTTTCATCTTCCTCGGTTGCTACGCGCTCTTGTTCAAGGACCCGGCAATGGCCGGCCTCGTTGGCTGGGCTCTCATCCTGTGATGAGGATTGGCTCGGACCGCCCGAGCAACCCTCGGACGCGCAGCGTAGGGCGAGCCACCTCATCGGCGGAGGCGGACATGCGGGCTTACGCTCATTCGGGTGAGCGTACTTGACAAACAGATAGGGTCACCGGACAAGATGCTGGCTTTCGGACCGCGAGGGCCAGCACATGCTGCGGACTCGGCCGCTGCTCGATGAACTGCCATTGAGTCGCATCATCGGCCTCGCCCTGGCTAAACGAGATGGAAGCCGGATTCAGCGAGAAGGAAAAACTGTCGAGTGGGCGACTCAATCCCTCGCCGGTCGCCTTGATGAAAGCCTCCTTCAGGGTCCAGAGACGGAAGAAGCATTCGGCTTGCTCGTCTGGCGGTGCGCCGCGCAAAATGGCGACCTCCGACGGGCTGAAATAGCGTTCGGCGATATCGAGGCTCGCCCGGCTCGGCGTGAGCGTCTCAACGTCGATCCCGACGTCGACGCCCACGCTGACCGCACAGGCAACGAAGCCCCTGGTATGCGACAGATTGAACCGAAGTTCGGACCGGCCGAGGGCCCGATCGATCTGGGGCTTGCCATGCTCTTCGACGATGAAACGCCAGTTCGCGGGCGGCAAGTTGCCTACCGATGCAAGCGCGCTACGAACCAGCCAATGTGCTGCGACGTATGTCGATCGATCGTCCTGGACATAGAACTTGTCCGCCTGTGCCTGCTCAGAAGGGTCCAGACAAGCACGCCATTGCTTAACAGCTGCGGCCGAAGGAGAGCCCAGCCTCATCCACCACACCGCGACTTCGGTCGATCTCGAGGTGCAGATCATTACTTCACCTGACGCGAGCGGGACCGGCCCGCCACGATCACGCCGCACTTCCGGCCGCAGGCGTCTGGAGGTGCCCGCCGTTCAAGTGCGAATCCCGGCAACCGGTCAGATACGTCGATAACAGCAAAACGTCATTTTCGGAAATCCGGTCAAGCCCGAATGCCGAGCCAGGAGAAACTGTCGTATTGGCGGCTCAATGGAAGGATCTGACCCGAGGAAGAAATTCATTGTCGATGAAATGCGATACGCAGGTTGAGAGCAAACCTCGATCGATTGACGGACACGAGATATCACTGCCAAAGAGGCCGGTCAACGTATTCTGGCAGCTGATGGTGACCGGAAGATCCGCACCTTGGGGGTACTCCGAGCAACGGCGCGATCCAAAAAAGGCCGCGCTCGTCGGCTCAGCCTCGGCATGACGGACAATGGCGTCACACCACGTTGCGAAAGGGACAACTGAAACTGATACCCGTAGCTACCGAGCACCTCGAGGATCTCGATCCAGCGACAGACGCGCCGTTGGCAAGTGGAATGTCTGTCCGGACAAACGCTGCCAAGCGACAGGTGACGATGGCTTTGCTCGCATAGTCGACGGGAATAACGTTCACCGGGCCGTCGAACTGCGGCGCGAACCCCGTTTCGATGCAAGCTTTGAGCAGTAACCACAGGAAATCATGCCTCTGGCAGGCACCGCTGTGGCTGTCCCCCAGATGCGCCTGGCCGAAAGATGTCAACCGAAATGCCTCTGCGGCGCGCCTCGATCGCCAACTGCTCAGCGACCTACTTGCTCTGTGTGTAACCCAGTGACAATCCCTCGGGGTCATCCGGGGAATCTTCCTCGCGGAGTTCTCGCCCCGCCACCGCTTCGCGCGACGAGAATACGTGCAGGGTGGACACGAGATGCACCCGCTTCACGCACCCGCGGCTGGCAAGCCGGAGGAGTTCCTGCATGCCGAGGACATTGGCGGCCTTGAGCCCCTCATACGGCCAGATAGAATTTACCGTCGAACCGCAGTGACAGATGCTATCGACCGTATCCGTCAGCATTTCGAAGTCGGCACTGGAGAGGCCCAGTAGCGGCCGCGCCGTATCCCCGGCCAGAGGCACCACCCGCACTGCGAACTGTCCCTCCGCAATGTGGAGGGATGTGAGATTGCCGCTCAGCCGGACGAGGGCCTTCTACCATCACCGGCGCGCACCAAGCAATAGATTTTCGCGTCGGTCTGGCCAAGGAGTTCGCGGAGTAGAAAGGCCCCGAGAAATCCGCTGGCGCCAGTGAGCAAGATGGCACGCGGCGACGTCGACGGCCGGGATGAGACGGACAAGGCGCGTCTGATGGAAGACTCGAGTACTGCCTCGGCGCGAAAATCGGCCTGCGGCATCGTGTCGATCGAGCCGGTCCGCTTCTTCGTCTCGATCACGTGACTCACCCGGGCAACGGTCGGCCTCTCGAACAGCGTGCGTAGCGGCACGTCCACATGCAGCGCCTCAGGCAGCCGATAGATGAGCTGGGTGGTGGAATGTCCTCCGAGGTCGAAGAAGCTGTCGTTCATCCCCACCCGGTCCACCCACGGTCCACCCCGAGGACTTCAGCCCAGATGTCGGCGAGGCATCGTCAACTTAATCGACCGCCGAGCTGAAGGAGGCGATTCTCAAAGGTTCGAGATTCTGCGATAGCGCTTGTCGTGGAGATCTCGCGCCAAGTCGCAAAGGCTCGTTCGCGTGAAGCACGACGGAAGTCGGCAGTGACGGCTCCGGGATAGGGGATGTGGAAAGGGTTCGCATCCTGATTGAACCTCCTCCGAACGAGTGGACACCTGTAGTACCCAGAATCAGAGCTGAGTGATACGGCGGCCTTTGAAACGGCGTTGACGGACCTTTTTCTTGGTCCAGACGAAGGGCTCGGCTCTGTCGTTGTATGCGTTGACGTAGGCATCGATGTGCTCCTGAAGCTGCGTGAGGCTTGTGAAGGAGGTGCCGCTGAGCGACTGCCCCTGCAAGATCGAAAACCATACCTCGACCTGATTGAGCCAAGACGCACTTGTCGGCGTGAAATGAAATTGCACGTTGGGGTGGGCCTTGAGCCAATGCTCGTTCTTCTTGTGGGTGTTGAGGTTGTCGAGGATGACGTGAAGCTTCCGGTTCGGAAAAGCCGCGGTGACGCTGTTCATGAAGTCGAGAAACTCGACGCGGCGTCGGCGTTTTGAATGCGCCGCGATGATCTTTCCGGTGGCGACTTCGAGCGCCGCAAACAATGTTGTGGTGCCATGCCGCTTGTAATCGTGGCTCTGGCCGGTCAAGGCGCGGCCATTGGGCAACTTCAGATAACCCTGCGCTCGCTCCAAAGCCTGGATCGAGGGCTTCTCGTCCACGCACAGCACAATGGCCTTCGCGGGCGGGGCGACATAGAGGCCGACAACATCGGCGGCTTTGGCCGTAAAGTTCGGGTCGTTGCTCTCACACCAGGACTTACGAGCCGCGAGGTCAATCTTGTGGCTGCGCAGGAACCGCCAGACATATTGGACGTCAACATCGCCCAGCGCCCCGGCCAGCAGGGGCCCGGTCCAGCGTGCGAACCCGTCCGGCGGCGGCTTGTCCAGCAGCTTCAGAATCCGCTTGTCGGTGGCCTTCGTATAGATTGGCTGCTTGCCCGGTCGCGGCTTGTCTTGCAGCCCTTCAAGGCCTTGGTCGGCATAGCGATGCCGCCAAAGGCTGACAATCCGCGGCTGGACCCCAACTTCCTTGGCGATCGACCGAGTGCTGCGTCCATCCGCCGCCAACAGAACTATCCGCGCCCGCTTCAAATCGCGCTGCAACGTCACCGGGGAGCGGCAACACGCCTCAAGCACCTTGCGATCTTTCCTCGAAAGGTGGACTTCTCTTGCTTCGGGTATCATCCCGACCTTGAATCACGACTCACGCTTTAAGAACAGTAGGTAGTAGTAGGCTTATTGAGCCAGGAGGTGTCGAATGGAGGACGTCAACGTCGGTCGTTTACCGAGGAGTACAAGCGGCAGGCAGCTGAGCTTGTGGTGTCGAGTGGCCGGTCGATCACGGCCGTTGGCAAGGAACTCGGTTTGCGCGACTCGGTGCTGCGGCGCTGGGTTGAGAAGCTCCGGCGGACCAGGCTGCCGAGATCGCCCGTTTGCGTGAGGAAAACGAGCGGCTGCGCATGGAGCGGGACATTTTTAAAAAAGTCGATCGCGATCTTTGCCGGAACACGGCCATGAGTTTCCGCTTCATCGAGGACCATCGCGATACCTACCCGGTGCGGCTGATGTGCGCCGTGCTCGAGGTCTCGCCGGCCGGCTATTATGCCTGGCGCGAGCGTCCGGAGAGCACACGTACGGCCACCAATGCCGCGCTTCTGGCTGATATCCGACAGGTCCACCAGGATAGCGGCGGGCGCTATGGCAGCCCACGGGTCCACGCCGTACTGCGGATGCGGGGACGTGGCGCCAGCCGTGGCCGGATCGAACGCCTGATGCATCGGCACGGTGTCCGCGCCATCATGGCTCCGCCGCGCCGGGTTCGGACCACCGACAGCCGTCATGGCTTGCCGATCGCGCCGAACCTCGTCGATCGCAACTTTACCGCCGCAGCGTCGAACCGGATCTGGCTCGCCGATATCACCTACATTCCGACTGCTGAGGGTTGGCTGTATCTGGCGGCCATCATCGACCTCTTCAGCCGCAAGATCGTCGGCTGGGCGATGCGCGATCACATGCAGGTCGACCTCGCCTCGTCGGCATTGACGATACATCCAGCAGCAGAAGCCGAAGGCTGGATTGATCCATCACTCCGATCGCGGCGTGCAATACGCCTCGCACGACTATCGCGCCGCCTTGTCGGCGGCCGGGATCGTCGGATCAATGAGCCGCAAAGCCAACTGCTACGACAGTGCCCCAATGGAGAGCTTCTTCCATACCCTGAAGACCGAGCTCGTTCACCATCGTCAATACAAGACCAGAGCTGAGGCCCAGCGCGATATCTTCGCCTACATCGAGGGCTTCTACAATCGAACCCGTCTCCATTCCGCCATCGGCTATATCGCGCCGATCGACATGGAGCTAAAAGCAGCTTAACCCTGTCTACTTATTTGGGGGAAGATCACCGGACGATCTAATCCAATCTGCCAGGTGAGCGGTCACTTGATACTCGCGCGCTTTGCGCAATATCGCGTCGCGCTTTGCGCATGCCGGCATTTGGTCAGCGCGGCTCCTTAAGCGCGCCGCCTCTTCCAACAGGCGGTCAGTAAGGGGCTTTGTTAGCTTGAAAAGCCTCCGGTGTTTGGTCATGCACTTTCTCCCCGGATGTGTACCTTAGACCATGCGATCTCTGAGCCGAGAGAAACCTATGCTGGGTCGCTGGCAACACGATACGCGGGCGGGTTGGAGCGGACCGCCCGCGCTAGTTCTGACTTTGACGTTAGTGTCCCGCGACATCGGGGCCAAGCAACCAAGCCCAGCAACTAGCGTGCCAAACAATCGCACGCGGCCCGAAAAGGCTCTGGTCAGCCGTGCCTTGAGGATTGGGGCGGCTCGATCCTAGCCGGTATCAGGACGCCACGTCCGCGAGATCAGCGGATCAATCCGATCATCGTATATGGTCACAAGCTCGCCGGCTCTTATGCCAAGGCCCTTCAAGTCGGCTTCGCGGAGTTCGGAATTCGAGATCGCTGCTTCGCCCGCGCTGGCCGCCAATGAAGCCTTTACTGCTTCTGCCGCATCGGCGATTGCGACCGCATAGGTTACATATCGAAGCTTGCCGTCGTCTTGGGGGACGCCGATCGTAACCATCCATCCTGCTGCCATCAGTCCTCCGATATTCAAGACAGGCGGTTACTCTACGCATTCACCCCTAGCAGCCACCTCCCAATAATGGCAGGATTGCAAATCCGTGGCGGCCCAGTCCGCAAGATCACGGGACCCTCTTCCATGCGTAGCGCGAGCTGCGCTGGACTGCGACTTGGAGGAAAGCCGCAGTGGCGAGCAAGTTTGAGCGGATCGACACTGTCGCGCGGCCGGCCATCCTGCCATGCCTCCGCCGTGTGCAGGCGTGGCGCAGGCGCGGCTCCAGCGCCTCCTATCTGATCCCAACATCGCACAGAATGACCCGGGAAGGCTCAAGTCTATCAAAGCGGCACAGCACTACATGGCCGTCTCCGTGCGCGCCAAAGCCATCCTCGCCGGGATCATCGATCGCTAGGGGACGCCGGGGGCAGCGCAGCAAATAGCCAAATCAAGCATCGGGCCGTAGAGCCTGTCAGCTCCGATCAATAGTTCTTCCGCGACAATTTCGATAGCGCGCCAGCTTTCCGCCACGAGCGTCTTTGCTTTCGCCTCATAGTGCTCGCGCGGCTCCGGCAATTGCGTCATTGCGCTGGTGATGTTGGCTTCGTCATCGCCAGCACAAAGCAGCCGGCCGGTGAAGCGAGCTTCCGCGAATGGCCCTGCCATCGTGATCAAGATTTCAGTCTTGGGGCTGGCCTTCTCGTGCCACACGTGCCCAATGCGACCCATAAAAGGAATGATGGCAACACACGCGACCTCTATGTCTAGTGCGCGAGCAATCACTGCATGCCCCGCCTCGTGATATGCAGCGATCTCGCGCTCTTCGAATACTTCGGTGTACTCCTGCTCGATATCCGGAGGATGGCAGCGCGACCCTAGCCCGTCCTATTCGTGAGAGTGCTTTTTTTAGTCCGATTGATGTGGCCGCACATCTGCTCTGACGAGGCGCGCGGGATTGCCTTCGGCTTTTCACCGCCTGACCGACCCGTACTTTGCAACGCGCTTGAGGTGTAGGTTGGGCGAACGGGGGGCGGACGCCCCGCCGGTCAAGGACCGAGAGGCAGCAGCGCGCCTGGCAAGCCGCGGATCAGGTCGGCTTCGGGACATGCCGCGGCAAACGCAAGGCGAATGCGGCTCGTGGTCTCGACGACACGGGCAGCGAGTTTCAAGAGACGAAGACGCAGCGTCGCGAACTCGGCTGTGGCCAATTCCCGGGCTTTGGGAATCGCGTCGCGCACGGTCAGCATCAGCCAATAAGCGGCGGTGTGGAGAACGAGGCGGACTTGATTGGCGAGCGCCGAACGGCAGCTGGTGCGATCGGAGGCGAGCTGTGTCTTATGCAGCTTGATCAGATTCTCGGCTTGGCCGCGCGCGCAATACAGGCTGTCGTAGATCCACTCGGCCGAGCCGACATCGAGGCTGGTGACGACGAAACGGATGTCGAGGCCGAGCATCGTCGCCTCAATACGGGCGACGGTACGCCGTTCGCGATCCCAGGACTTGGCCTTGTGGCGCGTCTCGGTATAGCCACGCAGAACCGGCAGGTTCTCGATGGCGCGTCGCGTGCGGATGTCGTCGGCGGCCTCGTCGAGTTTTCTGGCGAGCGGCTTGGTGCCGGACAGACCGAAGATGTAGTCGATGCCGTTGGTCTCGCACCACGCCATTGCCTCCGGCCGGGCATAGTGCCCGTCGCCACGGAACGTAATTCGCGTGTTGTGCCACCGCGTCCGGATATGCCGTATCAGGCGGCGCAGATGGGCACGCACCTCGACGCCGCCCGGCGTCTTGCCGGGCCGCAACACGACCGCCACGGGCCGGCTCTTCTCCGTGTCGTAGACGTGGATCGGCAGGAAGCAGCGTTCGTCATAATGAGCGTTGAACAGCGAGAGCTGCTGATGGCCGTGGACGACATCGCAGGTATCATCGATGTCGAGCGTGACGGATGCCGGCTCGCGCGGGTAGCTATCCATCCATGCGTCGACCAAAGTGTAGGTCAGTCGGATCACGTCGCGCAGGCGCGGAGCATTCTCCAGCCGCGACAGCGTCGGTTGGGAACACAGATCGCGACCCGTGTCCGGCAGCCGTCCGCAGGCCAGCTTGAATGCGGGATCGGACCGCAGATGATCGAGGTCGTCGGCGTCCTCGTAGCCGCAGCAGATCGCGAACATGCGCGCGCGGAACATATCGACAAGGCTGTGCACGACCCGCGTCGGATCGCGCCGATCCGGGAACACCCGGGCCAAATTGTCGGCCAAGCCGAGACGCCGCTCGGCCATCGCCAGAAGCATCACGCCCCCGTTCGAGGTCAGCCGACCGCCATCGAAGGCAGCTGTGACTTTCTTGGCGTGAACGGCTGGAAACGAGAAGGGCAGAATCGTATCATCGGTCATGGCGGGCCTGGCGTTCGCGGTTGAGGTGATGGGGTTGGCTTTGCAACCGAATCCTACGCCGCATCAGCGCTTTACACCACGCTCGCCAGCCTCTCAGGCGCACTCTGACGAATAAGACGGGCTAGGTGCTTTCCAGCGCGTGGCTCAAGACACTGTCCACCACGAAGGCGAAGACGGATATCGGATACCGCTCAAAAATCTTACAGGCTCGATCTACGATCTCCTGGTCATTAAGCGAGATTGACGACTGAAAGTTCCGAATTCGCTCCGGAACAGCTAACCAGCGACCCCAGCGAAGGGGGTTAGTTGCGTGGAGTTGCGTCATGCGTCGGTCCGCTTGGACACCCTCGATCGTTCCCTCGACGGATCAGATCGTCTACCTGGTCGCCGACGACTTCGGCCCGATCGGCAAAGCCTGGCGCGAGGCCAACCTCAAGACGACCGACCTCGAGACCGTGATCCGGGGCATGCTGGCCGGCGAGTATGCGAGCCCGATCCGGGTGATCGGCTTCAACACCGCCGAGCGCTGGAGCGAGGACGTCTCCGAGGACATCGCACACGAGATCCAGCGCCGATGCGACCTGCAGCAGATCGAGATCCCGGCTGCGCTCGAGGCCTTCGTGGATCGACATACCGGCGGTCGGCGTCAGCTCACGCTGCGGCTCGCTTGAGACTTCAGAAATGCCATGGTGGGGTTACGCCGGGATCGCGATCGCATCGATCGCCACCGGCTTCGGCCGCCAGAAGCAGTTCGTGATCGACGAAGAGGCCATCGTCCGTGGTGTGACGGCTATTCAGACTTCAACGCCTTGCATTCCGGCAAGCACAATGCGGCCGTGGAGATGATCGCCTTCGACATCCTGGTGTTGGACGGTGACGACCTCCGGGATCTGCCGCTGTCGATGCGCAAGACGAACCCTGCAGCGGCTCCTTGCGCGCCGGCAGAGGGCATCTTCCTGTCGGACTATGAGTAAGGGGAGATCGGCCCGGAACTTTTCCGCAAGACCTGCGAGTTCGGTTTTTAGGGGCTGGTGTCCAAGCGATCGGATCGGCCCTATCGAGGCGGCCGGTGCACACACTGGATTAAGGTGAAGAACAGGACGCATCCGGCGATGCATCGTGTAGCTTTGGCGGAGGCCCGATAAGTGTTCAAGCTTACACTAATCGTCCTCCTGCGGCGTTTCTAGGGATGGATACTTTCCCCCAACCGGTTATATTGGATCGCAGATTCAACCTTTAGCATCGTCGGCCCGCCCCCATGCTGACCGCTTTTGTCTTCCTCGTGCTGGTTGCGCTGGCCGGTCTTTCCGCGCGCTGGGCTTACCAAGCCGGGTATCGGGACGGACGCGAACAAGGCTTGACCGACTCCTACCGGCTTTATGGGGTCAAGGGACTTGGCCCAGAAGGCAAGCCCCGCAATAAAGAGCCCGAAAAAGTTGGGGCGTAAGATATCTGCAAGCAATCGGGTCGTGATCGGATCGACGTTTTTTGCATTGGCGTCGAGTGCTCTCCTTTACCTCATTCCTCCGACCCCGATCGAGCACCACCGTATCCGCGGCATGATGCGTCATTATCAGGGGCACGCGTATTTGGTGCCCTTCAAACACTTCGATAGCCCGCTTAAGAATGCCAATCTCTATGAAGACGACCGCTTGCTCGGACCGGCGAACACTCCTCAGCAAGAAATCATCGACAAAGGAGCTGGGCGCTTTTGGCTCTATCGAGACGAAGCCAACTATTTCGGATCAGTCTTGATGTTCTCGTCTAGCGACAATACCGACCCAAACACGAACGGCCGAAAATACCGCCTCGAATGACAAAAAGCCCGACGCCGGTTAAGGCGCCGGGGGAATTTTCAGGGCCCAGGTTTTAGGAATGAACGCCGCTGGGACAAACCATTTCGGGCCCGGCGGCGTACTTTTCGATGATGTGCCGAATGGCGTCTCCAAACGCCTCCGCGTGAACGAAACACCATTTCGGTTGTCTCGAAGCGAGCGAGAAACAAACCGCGCGCAGCCTGTCGTTCAGCACCAGAAGGGAGCGACGGCCATGATGAATTCAGTGTGGATGCGCAAGGCACGTTTCGCGGCAACCGCGGTCTCACTGTCCTGTGTCGTCATCTTGCTAGCAATGGCCGCTCCCCATTCTGTCTCGAGCAATGCGCTCGGCAGCGAGTGGCAATGTAGCAAGTCCGGCTTCGTCTTAACCAATTGCCGTCAGGCGCCGCCAGCTTGAGCCGATCTGGCATAGGCGCTGCAATTGAGACCGTGCTGGGGATTTCAGCGTCCCAGTTCAGGAAGGAAACGCCGCCGGGCGTGTATTTTTGACACCGGCGGCGTATTTTCTTGAGACAGCGGCCGGGACCGCGATCAGGCGCAGTCGTCGTTGCACCCAATCAGAGCGACCACGGGGCCGACTTCCTACCCTGCTCATCAACGGCGAGGAAGTCCGTCACAAGCTCCGTTGCCAGCCGGAGGATTATGAGGCTGTCCTCAGCCTTGTCCGGCAGTTGCGCCGCCAGCTGGACGGCATGCCGTCGATGCCAGGATTCGATCTTCATCCGATCCTCCCTTTAGTTCGCCCTCACCGATGGAGCCGGAACGATGAGAGTCGCGGCCTTACCGCCGTTCCGTGAGCATCGCCTGCGCCGCCTGAAACGATGCCTCCGCCAACATCGCGACCTTCAAGACGGCAATCCGATTCCGTTTTGCTCAAAGAAACGGCCCCAGCGAGGGGACCACAAGCTGGGGCCGAGTTTAGACTTGAATGTCGGGCGCGCGTGATGCGCCCCTAGCGGCAACCACGCGAATGGACCGCATGTGATTGGTACCGTGCATAGGCACCGCGACAACCCAGACGGTGCGCATAGGCCTATGCTTTGATTCCTTGGCGGTGCCGTTCGGCCAACAGGCGGAGAACCCAATTCAGATTTCCCGCCTCGTCAGTTATTTCCATCCGCCATTCATGGCTGGGCTTAAGCGTACCATCTAGGTCCTGGAGGTATTTTCCGGCAGTGACGGTGGCTTCCTTCCAAGCGGCGTCAATGTCGGGAAGGTCCATACCGATTTCGTCGGGATTCCGCTTCCGATGCTGGATGTGAAAAAAATACCGCGGCATTTCAGACGATCGTGATTGGAACTATTGCGCTGAAGCTCGGGGGATAATTATTGTCACCAACGCTCGTTCCTAGTCCTATGATTGGGGCCCCACGGCTCCCCGTCCCGAAAGGTTGACAAGGAGCCTCAGATGCCCCTCGAGATGATGGTACGCAAGTTGCGGCTGCACTCCGAGTTGCCGGACGAAGACGTCGCGGCTTTGTTGTCCATCGTGGCGCCAACGAAAACCCTGCCGGAAGATTCACCTATCGTTCGCGAGGGGGATCTTAGCACACAATGCTGCGTGATTATGAGCGGCTTCGCGTATCGGTCCAAAGTCTCCGAAACTGGCAAGCGCCAAATCCTGTCGTTCCACGTCGCAGGTGACATGCCAGACCTTCAGGGCCTGCCAATAAAGCGGATGGATCATGATTTGACGACGCTCTCGGAAGCGAGGATTGGTTTTATCAATCACGGGTCGCTTGAGCGAACTATTCATACGCGCCCGATGTTAACGCGAGCACTCTGGCGTGAGACGCTTTTGGACGCTGCACTGTTCCGGAAGTGGATCGTGAACCTTGGCACGCGATCGGCAGCGGGACGCATGGCCTATTTGATAGCGGAATTGCGCCAGCGACTTGCAGCGGTAGGGTTGGTCGCCAACGATCAGTTTGACTTTCCGATTACCCAATCAAAGCTGGCGGATGCGCTTGGGTTAAGCGTTGTGCATGTCAATCGGGTCCTCCAGGCGTTTCGAAAACAAGGCATCCTTGATTTGAAGCGGCAAGTCGTCACACTTCGCGACTTCGAAAAGATCCTTGAACTTGGCGGATTTGACACCTTGGAGGACAACGTTGGCGCAAAGTAGCTCTTGGGTTTGGGGGCCGTCCGCTGCAATCGCTGGGCTACCGAGCCCGCGCGTCGAGCGACTATATGGCTTATCTCGCCGGCCGCGAGCGTGTGTATGAGGGCATGCGCATGGCGGGGGTGCCGGAGGAATGAACGGCAGGAAGTTTCCGGTGCGCCACCAATGCCCGTTTCGGGTCAAATAGCGGACATGAGCCCTGACTAGGGCCGTGTCCGCTTTGGGCCAAATGCCGACTATGCTGCTTCCAGCCGCTGATCGATTTATGCGCGCAACAAGCCGACACCGCCATTTGCGACGATTGCGGCTAAAGGCTGGTTGTTCTCGCAAGTGAAGGAAGCTGCGGTCTCGTTGGCCGCCACAATCTGCGCGCGGTGCGCGCCAACTCATCGCGTGCAGCGAGCAACGCGTCGCGCTCGATCATGTCGCGCAGGCTACCTCTCCTTTGTAATCCATTTCACACATGCAGCGAAACGCGTCCGATATGATTTCTTGCGGGGGCCCCGAAGTGGGAGGTCGAGATGCCAACATCATCTCACCTTTTGCGATGGTCGACCGAGATGCTGCCGGAGCGCGCGAGGTTCTCCACGTTCCGTGAGGAGTTTGCGCGGCTGAACCTCGCATTGGACGTGATAGATCACAGCGGCGGCCGCCCGCGTATCGACGTCACCTACTTGCCGCTTGGCGCGGTCGGCGTTTGTGGCGTTGTCGCCACGCCGGTGGAGTTCATCCGTCACAAACACCACCTCAAGGATAGCCGTGACCAATTCGGACTGAACATCGTCGAGACCGGACCGGTCAAATTTGCAAATGCTGGCCAGGAACATGTCTATGATGCCGGATCCGCTTGTTTGATTGACCGGGGAAGGCCGCTGCGAGTATTTGGGCCGCGTGGTGCCAGAGTCAGATACGTGACCGTGCAGGCTGCCGCCCTTAAGTCTCTGGTTGCGCAGCCGGAAGATCTATCAGGTCGGCCGGTGCGTCCCGGACCGGCGCTTAGACTCCTGGGCTGCTACCTGCGATCGCTCGCAACCCTCAAGGAACCTCCGTCATCAGAACTGGCCTCCACCATCGGCGTACATCTCCTTGATCTCGTGGCCGCGACGCTCGGGCCGACCGACGAAGCTGCAAACATTGTTACGGACCGCGGCGTGAAAGCAGCCAGGCTGCAGGCGATCCTGGCGGTGGTCGCGCGACGCTTCAACGATCCCAATTTCGATCTGGACAGTGTCGCCGGGGTGCTCGGCATGTCGCGGAGATACGTGCAAAAACTGCTCGACGAGGGGACCGGAAAGTCGTTCACCGAGCACCTTTCAGGACGCCGGCTTGAGCGTGCCTTCGCGATGTTGACTGACCCGCACCATCGGCGCTTGGCGATCATCGATATTGCGTTTGGGGTCGGCTTTGGTGATGTTTCTCACTTCAATCGCATGTTCCGCCGGTACTTCGGCGAGACGCCATCAGGCGTGCGCGCCGCAGCAACAATGCGGGAGCAGAAGTGATCTTGCGACTTCCAACTCGCGCAATCATGATTTCTCTTAGGCCCTTCTTGTTGAACCCGAGCATCCCTACCCATGCTTACAGTCTTCAACAGTCGGGTAGCTGCGCGCCTCCTTCGTTTGGTGTGTTTGCTGGCGATCTTGGCCGGTCCCGCCTTTGCCGACGACGAGTAGGTCTGGGCCGCGCTAAGGCAAGGCGGCAAGATTGTGCTGCCGCGCCACACTCACGTCGATATGCGAGAAGGAATAGGACGCCTCGTGCGCGGTAACTGCGCTGAGGAGGTGAACCTTTCCACCCACGGCATTGAGCAGGCGATCGCCGCGCGCGACCGCCAGCGAAGCGGATGACAAGGCCGCCTCGACGCACGAAGCGCGCCAGAAAGCCGAAGCCGAGACGATGGCTGACCTGTTGAGCGTCGAGCCCGATGAAAGCTGGTTTGCGTGGTCAGTGCAGGCGCAAGGCTTGCCCATCGAGCATCGAACCGACATCTCGCCGCTCGCGCTGCTTGGCATGCGGCTGGTCGCGGCACCGCGCGCAAACGAAATGCCCGGAACGACGCCGGGATACTCGTGGCCGACGCAGCGGTGATCCCGGATGCGGAACGGAATGATCCAGATCAAAGCCGCCGCTCGACTTCGGAAGAAAATGGCGCATGGGGCAGACATTTTGAAGCGATTTTCAGGAGGAGAATATCATGCATAGGTTTGTATTAGCCTTACCCATCGTTGCGTCTCCGTTCTCTGCATTCGCGGCTGAGCTTCCAAAAGAGGGCAGCTACGACTACACCGCATGCTGGTCGGGCGTTAACAGCACGATCACGTTCTCCAAGACCCACACCGGATCCAGTTTTGAATTGACGGGCACCCTCCGCAGCAATCCACCCGGAGGCATGTTTGACAAGAGTACTTTCCGCTGCGTGGGGATGAATGCCTCGCTTGACGGGAAGGCCACAGGGTCCAACGTATGCGAACCTATCGCAGTGAGGATTGCCTAACTACCTCCACCGCGACGGTCGCCAGCCATCTTGCGCGCGCCGTTAGCTGGTTGATCCACCCCGCAACTCCTCCGACCATGGTCAAGCGGCGGCGTCCCTCCGGCTTCTTCGAACCGTGTCTGCCGTCGAATTTCGCCCGGCCCGCTCTGGGTTCATGAGATCAAGCACGATGGCTACCGGCTGATGGTGCGCCGGGATGGCCTGCGCGTCCGCTGCTTCACCAAGGGCGGCTATGACTGGGCCGACCGCTTCCCGGCCATCGTCGATGCCGCCAGCAAAATCCTGGCATCGTCATTCCTGATTGACGGCGAGGCAGTGATCGCCCGCGACGACGGGACGCCGGACTTTCATGCGCTGCGGAGCAAGCGTCGGGGACATGAGGCGGTGCTGTTCGCGTTCGACCTGATTGAGCATAACGGCGAGGACCTGCGCGACCTGCCGCTCATCAAGCGCAAGAAGCGGCTCAAGAACCTGCTTGGGAGGGCCAAGGGGAGCGCCATCCGGTTCGTGGAGCATCTGACCGGCGACGGGCCGACCGTGTTCAGGCACGTCTGCAACATGGGCCTAGAGGGCATTGTGTCGAAACGGACGGATGCGCCATATTGCAGTGGACTGTCAAAGTCGTGGGTCAAGGTGAATAACCCAGAGAGCGAAGCGGTGCGACGTGAGCGCGAGGAGGATTGGCGCTGACTGCCAGCGTTGGCGGTGCGTCGACTTCCGGGCGGGCGAGGCCATGCATCAGCAAAAAACCTCGCCCGGCACGACGGCTCTGACCGGTGAATGCGCGTCGCGCTGACAAGGCGGGAAGGAAGAAGCCGCCGCTCAAATTTGCTGAGCGACGGCCATTCTCGCTGCTGGTGTTACTTCAGCTTGTACGTGCCAGTTTGATGATTGCAGCTCTGGAACATTCCGTCCTTGATGACCGGAAAAGACCCCAGCGGCTCGACCGTGCCCGCCATGACCATGCCTTCGTATTTTCCAGTTCCTGCGACCTGCGTTCTGGTTGTCTTTCCATCGCCAGTCGAAAAATATGACAGCCGCTTGTCGCCGTCCGCATCGATTGCCTCATCATCATGACTTCCTCACCGAGTCGTCAGGTGCACAAGCCTGTCAATCGGCCTGCAAATTTGACCCCTCATCGGCGTCCAATTTTGACCCCTTCGTGCGGCGGGCTTTGCTGGTAGCGCTCGTCTCGTCGGAGCTGGCCGGGATAGCGGAGGCGAGACGAGCGCGGGTGGCGTGATCGTCGTCTCGGCTCTTGAACCGCCAGCTATCGTTGCCGGTCTCGACAATGTCGCAGTGATGGGTCAATCGGTCGAGCAGCGCTGTGGTCATTTTGGCGTCGCCGAACACGCTCGGCCATTCGCCGAAGGCGAGATTGGTCGTCACGATGACGGAGGCGCGCTCATAGAGCCGGCTGACGAGGTGGAAGAGGAGCTGGCCACCGGACTGGGCGAAGGGCAAATAGCCGAGTTCATCCAGCACGATGAAGTCCATCCGGGTCAGATGCTCGGCGAGCCGTCCTTGCCGTCCGTTGCGGGTCTCGGTCTCGAGGCGATTGACGAGGTCGACTACGTTGAAGAAGCGGCCGCGGGCACCGGATCGGATGCAGCTTCTGGCGATGGCAATGGCCAGGTGGGTCTTGCCTGTGCCGGTGCCGCCAACCAGCACGACATTGCGTTGCTGGGCGATGAAGCCGCCGCTGGCGAGATCATTGACGAGAGTCTGATTGATCGGCGTGCCGTCGAACTGGAAGTCGGCGATGTCCTTGGCAAGCGGCAGCTTGGCAATGGTCAGCTGGTATTTGATCGAGCGGGCCTGCTTCTCGTTGATCTCGGCGTTAAGCAGGTCGCCGACAATGCGCTGAGGTTCGTGCTGGCGCTTGACGGCAGTTGCCATGATCTCGTCGAAGGCAGCCTTCATGCCGTAGAGCTTGAGCTCGCCCATGAGGTCGAAGATTTGGGTTCGTTCCATCAGATGGTCCTCCGGAGGTTGTCGTAGCGGGCACAATCGGCGATCGGTGCATGACGGAGCGTCAGTGCGGCCGGCGTCATGATGTTGGCCGGTGGGGCGGGTTCACGTTGACGGGCCAGGATGTTGAGCACGACATCGGCGGAATGGACGCCATGACCGAGCGCTTCGGCACAGGCCGCTTCCACCGCGGACAGACCGTCAGTCAGCACCGCGGTGAGGATGTCGACCATCTGCCGATTGCCATCGTCGGTGCTGGCAAGCTTGCGCCGGATCCGCTCGATCGCGGCCGGCAGCACCCAGTCTTTGAAGGGAGCGCCGTTGCGCAAGGCACCGGGTTTGCGAGCCAGCACCGGCACATAGTGCCAGGGATCATAGGTCGTCTCGCCGCGGCCAAAGGATCGCGGGTGCTCGGCAACGATGCGTCCATCCTGACGGATCACGATGCGGTCGGCATAAGCCTGGACTTCGACCGGCCGTCCGACTGCGCTGGCTGCGACCGAGTACTTGTTGTTGTCGAAGCGCACCAGGCAGGTCTTCGAGACCGATGCCGTCACCGCATGGAAGCCGTCGAAGCGGCCGGCATAGGGAACGAGCTTGGGACGCTCGGCTTCGAACACTTCCCAGATCGTCTGATCGACCAGCTCCGGGTGGCGATGAGCCTTGGCGTAGGCGATGCATTTGTCGAGCAGCCAGGCGTTTAACTCGTCGAGGTTTTTGAACCGCAGCCGCGGCGTGAAGAAGCGCTCCCGGACCAGCCCGACCTGGTTCTCGACCTGCCCCTTCTCCCAGCCCGACGCCGGCGTGCAGGCGACCGGATCGACCAGATAGTGGCTGCACATCTGCAGGAAGCGGCGATTGTAGAGACGCCCTTTACCGACGAAGATCGTCTCTACGGCGGTCTTCATGTTGTCGTAGATGCCGCGGGTGCAGGTGCCTTTGAACAGAGCGAACGCCCGGTCGTGGGCGTCGAACACCATCTCCTGCGTCTCCCGCGGATAGGCCCGCACGAACAGCATGCGGCTGTGACAGAGCCGGACATGGGCGGCCTTCACCATCACCGTGGTCCCGCTCAGCAAGACCACCTCGTGGCTCCAGTCGAACTGGTAGGCTTCGCCTGGGGCAAAGCTCAGCGGGACATAAGCCGCCGCGGTCGATTGCCCGCGTTCTTTGCTCCACCGCCTGGCGTAACGCCGCACGGCATCGTAACCGCCGTCGTAGCCGCGGCCGCGCAGCTCTTCGAAGATCCGGATCAACGTCAGCTGTTCACGAGCCGATTTGGCCGCGTTCGCCGCCAGCAATCCGTCAAGCTCTACTGCCCATCGTCCCAGCTTTGGCCGCGGCTGCACCTGCCGCTCGTACTCGAAGGAGGTCTCTCCCGACCTCAGCACCTTCCGGACCGTGTTCCGCGACACCTTCAGGTCACGGGCGATCTCCTTGATCGTCTTGCCCTTGATGAAGTGCTCGCGCCGGATCCGGGCAATTGTCTCCACGATCAGCATCCCCCACCACCTGCTTCGTTCCAAAGCAGGCAGCGCAACAGATCAATCTGTAGGGGGTCAATTTTGGACGCCGATCCCCCGGCTTAGGGGGTCAATATTGCAGGCCGAATGACAGCACAAGCCCAAGTCCCGTTCAAGCCGGTCTATCCGCCGCTCACCCGCGCGGCTGTTCGAAAACTCCTTCCGGAGTCCGCTCTTGAGGTGATCGACCCACTTGCGACGATTTGGGATGAGGTTGTGCATCGCATCGTCGTCGTGCTTAGCCCATTCGTATTCGAAAGTTGCCTGCCTCGCAGGTGATGGTTCGGCTCAAGTGTCAAGCATGTCCCAGTCATCGCTGAGCACCCATCGTAGCGCCGACAGCTTGCCGTTTGATCATGCCCCATTCGAAATCGTCCCAAGGGCCGAGCTGCTCCAATCCATATTTCTGCTCGACCCTGCGCGCATTCTCTCGGCTCCCTCCCATATTCGGCGATGGATGCGGAGGCCGAACGGGTCTTTCCCGCGCTCGGCGTCGCTATCGATCAGCGTTGCTTCGCCGCTCCTCAATTTCTCGTTCCAGACCTGATGTCGATTGTACCAGACCTGAGCGAGTAGCTTTTCGATGGCTTCTGAAATCTCGACGTAGCGGCGCGGCGGCTCAAACCACGTCTGCTCAATCATGATGTCCGAGAACTCTTGCGGCCGAACTCTGTTGAGAGCATCTCCGAGCTTGGTGAAGTAGTGGGACTTACTCGAAAAGAACTTCGCGATATCAGGATGTGGCTTCTGCTCATCCACTCCCATAAACGAGCAAACAAGCTCCGTTCATTGTCCAAATGTCATCGCCCATTTCTTTTAATTATGGGGTCGAAGGTTCGAGTCCCCTCCGCGCTCACCAAGCAAAGACAGCAAGTTATCGTTAGTTCTGATCATTCTTGTTTCCCAGATTTCAGAATTGGGAAGCGATTGGGAAACATCGCGAGAAGCAATTAGAAATTCCCCGGCGCTCGTCAATACAATCAAGCGCCGGTGGGTCGAGGCTTGAAGAAAGGCGCTACAGCCCTGGCGAAGGGCTGCCGCCCCAAGTAGTTGATGGCGCCCGCGCCCCTGAAGCCCAAAACCTACCTACGCTCTGCAGTAGGCCGGCAGCAAAATGGGGCCGGTCGCTGCGTTCCGATTAACGGCATCAGCCGCTTATGAAATTCGTATCTATTTGATAAACAATGATTTTTCTAAATCGATACCCACAAACATGTGGCGACCGACTCTCAAGGGCACTGGGACAGCATTGGGATTGGGAATTTAACCGACTGTCCCTGGCATCCTCATTCTATGATATCGGCCAATAACTTAGCCGCCTTATTCTGGGCAAATTTCGGCGGAAGCGTGCGGTTTTTCGGAAGTCTACGGTTCGCTGCGTTGGTTCAGGAGCCATTCAATGTGGATCCGGATTTTGGCGGTTGGAATATTTGGCCTGGCCGGAATGGGTGCGGTTGCAGCGTTGGGTAGGAATCCCGCGCCCGCAGCGCTCACGACGGCCTCCTACCCCGTGGCGGAGACGTCGACCAAGGGCGACCGACTTCCATTGAAGGCCGAGGCCGACACATTTGGGGTCATCGTCGCGAGGCCCGAGCAGGCGGACGACGAGGCTCTCCCGGTTTTAATGGATGCACCCGCGGTAACGACAGCCGCGCCCACGCCGCCCGTCCAAATCGCTGTCACGCCCCGTCCGACCGAACAGCGGAAGAAGGAGCCGTTAAAGATCATTTCTCGACACTGGCATGATCCCGCAGACACCAAATACAAATTGACGAAGCGAAAAGCGGGTGCCGAAAACAGCTCACCGCCAGTACGGCCCGAAACGCCTCAACAGGCCAGCGAGAAGAAAGACTGCAGCCAGAGCGGATTGGACACCTTCCTGCGGTCAATCAATCTAAAATCTCGATGCGCTACATAAGAGCTATTTGAAGAACGCCCCTGACGCGGGCGGCGCGCCGAGGTCGCCATTCTAACTCCCGGCCGAGGGGGCCGGGAGCATTTCGTCTATCGCTCAAAAGCCACTCGTTCCTGCCCTTGGGCGTACTTTTCTGAAGAGTGCCTGTCAATCGGCGTTCAAATTTGGCTCTGACTCACTTTTGATGCAGTTTGGGGGATGCGTGGCGCTTTGATTGGAGGAGAATCAACGCCATGCAGCAAGCACTCCACCGCTCCAGTCTGGTGCCGCGTGGGTTTGTTGTAGAGAGTGCGTACTACGAAGGTGATAAGGCCATTATTGAGATCCGGGCGTCCGGAAGCGTCGGTCTGTGTCCCTTGTGCGGAACAGTTTCCCGACGTGTCCATAGCCGGTATCGGCGACGCGTAACTGACCTCCCGCTTTCGGGGCGGATCGTACAGCTCCTGGTGGTCGCCCGCCGCTTCCGCTGCGACGCCGTTCTGTGCGGGCGCCAAATCTTTACTGAGCGCTTCGCCGAAGGGGTGCTGGCTCCATCAGCCCGGCGCACAGCGAGGCTGGACTCCATAGTCCATCACCTCGGTCTGGCGCTTGGCGGACGACCGGCGGCAGGCTTCGCAAAACGGCTGATGCTGCCGGTGAGCAAGGATACGCTCCTTCGCGTGGTTCGACGCCGTAGCCGTCCACCAGCTGACCCGCTCAGGGTTATCGGCATTGATGATTGGGCATGGCGGCGCAATCACCGATACGCCAGCATCATCTGCAACCTGGAAAGGCGCCGGGTGGTCACCCTGCTGCCGGACCGTGAGCCCGCGACCGCCCAGGCCTGGCTCGCTGCTCATCCCACGATCGCGATCGTCGCCCGTGACCGCGGTGGAGCATATGGCGAAGCCGCGGCAAAAGCCCTGCCGCACGCGGTACAGGTCGCAGATCGTTGGCATCTGATGGAGAACGCCAGTCGGGCCTTCCTCGATGCCGTCCGAAAATCGATGCGCCAGATCCGCAGCGCAATCGGAGCAACGACGATCGATCCCGAGCTGCTAACAGCTGCGGAGCGTCTCCAATATGAGGGCTATCTCCGGCGCGAGGAGGCCAACGCGACCATCTTGAGCCTGTCGAAAGGTGGGATGCCGATCAAGCAGATCGTGCGCCAGACGGGCCACAGCAGGGGGCTGGTGCGACAGGTTATCCGCGGCGAACGCCATGATTTCTTCCGGACCCGGGAGAGTTCTCTCGATCAGCACCTGCCATGGCTCGACGATCAATGGGCAGCCGGTTGCCGAAACGGCGCTGAACTTTGGCGCCACTTACGGGCGCGCGGTTTCCGAGGCTCCCTTCGTGTTGTCGGCGAATGGACGACTCGTAGACGGCGGGCCGAAAAGACTGATGTCGAAACTCTTCATCGGATTCCATCGGCCAGAACGATCGCTCGCCTCATGACCGTCGGACGGGATACGCTATCGAAGGCAGAGACGGTGACGGTCGCGGCGGTAGAAGCTGGCGTGCCACCCCTGGTCGAGGCACGCGAAATCATCGCCGAATTCCACTTGATGATTCGGCGCCGAGCCGCCGGCGAGTTGTCACAATGGATCGAGCGCGCTCGCGCCAGTCTTGTCGCATCGTTCGCCCGCGGCGTAACGAACGATGAAGCGGCGGTTCGGGCGGCGATCACCTCGCCTTGGTCGAACGGACAGACTGAGGGTCAGATTACGCGCCTCAAGCTCGTCAGACGCCAAATGTACGGCCGTGGCAAAATCGATCTGCTTCAAGCCAGACTAATCGGCGCAGAATAAACGCAGCTGCACCAAAACTGCGACAGAGCCAATATTGCAGGCCGAATGACACACTGACAAGGTCCGATGGAAGATCGTCCGGCTTTGATATCACGAAGCCATTGAATCAGATCAAGCAGCAGATTCAAACCTGCAAAACGACTAACCGACCCGCGTCGGACGCTGGGTTTCTTGAGGGTTGCGCCAATCGATCCCGGACAACAGATAGCTCAATTGCGCCGGAGAGATCGTTACCGATTCACCGGCAACCGATGGCCAGATGAACCTTCCTCTCTCGAGTCTTTTGGTAAACAAGCATGCTCCCTGGCCATGGTGAGTCGGCCCCGGGGGTTGCACCCGGAGCCGCTCTCCGAACCGTACGTGACGCTCTCACGTCATACGGCTCTCAACAAGTAACGAGGCAGAACTCAACATCGCCCAATGAGCGAACAGCTTCGGCCTGCGGCAGCGGATCAATCTGAGCCAGGTGGAGGCTCTGACTTTTCCATTCTTCAGCCCTTTGTATTTGCGTCGCGCCCAGCGGTTAAGAGATTCGTCGACATATCGATACAGGTTGTGCATTTCTGACCGCCCATATCTGCCGTAGTACTGCCTCCATCCACGAAGGACGGGGTTCAGTTCCAAGGCAATTGCGTCGACTTCCGTCTGCGAGCGAAGCCTGAGGCGGAGCTGCCGGATCGTCATACGCATAGACGTCATCGCCGCCCTGCTGACCGCTGGCGAGAACGTACAGAAGTTTTCTTTCTTCTGATGGTTTCTTGCCCTGCGCGGTCGAAAGGTAAATCCCAGAAAGTCAAATGACTGACTGGCATGGCTACCCGGGCGATTGCTGTCTTTGCAGTAGACGATCTTGGTCTTGTCGGGATGCATTTCGAGTTCGCATTCCTTAAACCTTGCTTGCAGCGCCGCCTTGATGGCTTCCGCTTCAGCCTTGGTTCGGCAATGAACGAGCCCGTCGTCCGCGTATCGACACCACGGCGACTGCGGGAAGTTCCGCGCCATCCATGTATCGAACGCATAATGCAAGAACAAATTGGCAAGGACGGGACTGATCACGCCGCCTTGGGGTGTGCCCCGGTCGCGAGCGGTGATCGCTCCGTCTCTGTCTTGCATCGGCGCTGTTAGCCAGCGTTCGATGTAGAGCAGAGCCCATTCGTCTTGCACATGCTTCCTGACGGCCTTCATAAGCAACTTGTGGCTGATATTGTCGAACAGGCCTTTGATGTCGAACTCCAGCACCCAGTCCATCCTCCAGCACCGTTGCCGGGTGACGCCGACGGCGTCCAGCGCGGATTTTCCGGGCCGGTAGCCGTAGGAATCGGGAAGGAAGATTTCCTCGAGTGCTTGTTCAATCTGCAGCTTGACGACCGTTTGCGCCACGCGATCTGCTACTGTCGGCACACCTAGAATGCGTTGCCCGCCGTTCTTCTTGGGAATGGAGACAGCCCGAACGGCAGGTGGAAAGTAGCTGCCAGAAGACATTCGATTCCAGACCTTGTAAAGGTTGCCCTTCAAGTCCTTCTCAAAAGCTTCGAGCGACACCTTATCCACGCCGGCCGAGCCCGCATTGGCTTTGACCAATCGGTAGGCCTTCATCACTGTCTGCTTGTCGATATCGTACTGCTTACGTCCGGTTACACTCACATGTCCTCCTGCTCATCACAGTTGCATATGGGAGCAACCCACTTGTTTCGGCCCCTTCGCTCCAGTCCCATTACAGCACCTTCATCACTACTACGAGCCGATCCGCCCCAGTGTTGTGCTTCGGTACTCTCGTCTCGCGGTGTGCGCCGCTTGAACTTCTCCCTTGGCATCACAACGACTGGTTCCTGCAGTTCTCTACAAGAGCCTGTATCCAGATCGCGTCCCCTAAACGCCGGTCGCCATCCGCGCAGTAATCCAGGCGCCTCACGGATTGATCTCAGGGATGGCACGCGCCCCTGATTTTGGCGACGCCTTAGTAATTTTCGACGCGTCATCGGAAGATTCGCTTTCGCTCGCCTTCTGGATACTTACCTGCCCCGTACACCCGGGACTTTTGCAACACTTGCTCATGACCGCGCCTTTTAAGCGAAGCCACAGTGTCGTGGTTTTGCATCTGCGCCTGAAACGCCGATGCAGGAGGGCCATCCTCCATCTCTAATAAAGCTGTACGCATTAAATTCGGTTATTCACCTCCTTCATGCTCTGCAGCACACCGTGCCAGATCATCTTCACAAGATCGCTGCGGCGACCGCGGAAGACGAACAGATGACCGCTGAGCGGGTCTTTGCGCAACACCTCCTGCACTTGGAGTGCCAACGACGGAAGGCCTCTGCGCATATCCGTGTAGCCTGTCGCGAGCCACACTCGCGCGCCTGTCGGAACCGGGATCATCGGCGCACCAGGGCATCGAGAACTCGCCGCAGCGCGTCTCCATCAACGTCACCGTCGACCCGGATGCGGTGTCCGCTACCGAGATCAATCTCGATGATGCCCTGGCTCCTCCGTCGACGCGCCGGCGCCGTCGTCAATGGCGCTTCGGCCACATCCCGCGGCGGCACAGACGGCCCAATCTCGACCGGCACCAACGGCGCTACACTCGTTTCACCGTGCTTGCAAAGCTCTTTGCGCCACCTGAACAGCTGGCTCACATGAAGGCCGGCCATGCGAGCCACCTCGGAAACAGTGGCTCCGGGCTCGAACGATGCTGCAACTAGCCGTTCCTTCTCATCCTGTGACCACCGACGCCGCCGCTCGACCGATGTGATCACCTCTGCCCGCGAAATCGTCATAGCGCTCTTCTCCTAGGATTACCCCTAGGACCTGCAGCGCTCGCGTCCGTCAAACAAGGCGGCCCTCAATGGAGGGATACGCTCCAGGCACGATGAGTACATCTGGTTCTTCCGGCCCCGTCTCGCCGACTGTTGCGCCATACCCTCCTTCGACCGACTACACCTCTGACGACCTCTGGCCCGCCAAGATCACGCCTTGGCGGCAACCGGAGCTCTGTAGTTTTCGCACTTGACGAGTAGCGCCCAGACGATCCGCGCCATCTTGTTAGCGAGCGCGACGGTTACCAGCATCCGCGGTTTACGAGCCAGCATCTATTCGAGCCATGAACCCCTTGGCGCACCGCGTTTGCTCGCCTGTTGCACGACCGCGCTGCTGCCGATGATGAGGAGGCGCCTGAGCGTGCGTTCGCCCATCTTGGATGTCGCACCGAGCTTCTGCTTGCCGCCTGTCGATCTTTGAAGAGGCGTGAGACCCAACCAAGCGGCGAAGTCACGCCCTTTGGCAAAGGTCTCGGCCGGCGGTGCTAGAGCGGCGATCGCGGTGGCGGAGATTGGGCCAATGCCGGGAACGGTCATTAGCCGGCGCGATACTTCGTCCTCGCGAGCACGTCGCGCGATTTCCTGGTCGAGGTCCGCGACCTTGCCATTGAGATCGGTCAGCAGGTCCAACATCAATCGGAACATGGCGTGGGCCGCTTTGGGAAGGCGAACTGGCCATCTCTTCTTCCTCGATCAGGTCGGTAAGCATAGAGCTGGCGCCGGTTGTTTGGACAGCGCCCCGCGGGATTTAAGTGGATTCCTGCCGGGTTATGCTGAACGCGGGGCCTTACGATTTTGTCGTTGCGTCGGGAGGGCGTAGCCCGACCAGAGCGACGACAAAATCGTCGGCGACGGTCATGCGGCCATCACCATAGCTTGCGTGCCGAAGTAAGCCTCGTCGGGCGTGCGCCCGTCAAGGCTCGAGTGAGGGCGTCCCTGATTGTAGAAGGCCAGATACTTGGCAATTGACGCTCGCGCCTCGGACACGCTGTCGTAGGCGCGGAGATAAACTTCTTCGTATTTGACCGTGCGCCAGAGCCGCTCGACAAACACGTTGTCGCGCCAGGCGCCCTTGCCGTCCATGCTGATGGCGATCTTCGCGTCCAGCAGCACATCGGTGAACTCGAGGCTGGTGAACTGGCTGCCCTGGTCCGTGTTGAAAATCTCGGGCCTGCCGTGCTTCGCCAACGCCTCCTGGACCGCTTCGACGCAGAAGGCCGCCTCCATTGTGATCGAGACGCGATGGGCCAGGACCCGTCGGCTGAACACATCGACGACCGCCGCGAGATAGACGAAGCCACGCCGCATCGGAATGTAGGTGATGTCCATTGCCCACGCCTGGTCGGGCCGCTCGATCTTCAATCCGCGCAACAGGTACGGGTAGATCTTGTGACCCGGTGCCGGCTTACTCGTGTTCGGGCGACGATAGACCGCCTCGATCCCCATGCGCTTCATCAGCGTCGCGATGTGGCGGCGACCGGCGTATACGCCCTCCCGCCGCAGCAACGATCGCTGCATACGCGCTCCCGCGAAGGGATAATCGAGATGCAGCTCATCGAGCCGACGCATCAAGGCAAGGTCCTCGGCCGAAACTGGCCGAGGTTCATAGTAGACCGTGCTGCGAGCCAGCTTCAGGACCTTCGCCTGGCGCACGATAGAAAGATCATGACCGCGGTCGATCATCGCTTTGCGCTCAGCAGGCCCGCCTTGGTGAGCGCGCCGGACAAAAAATCGTTTTCCAACGCCAGCTCGCCGATCTTGGCATGTAACGCCTTCAAATCGACCGGCGTCTCGGCCGACGCCTTGTCATGCCCAAACACGCCGGCGGCGCCTTCCAGGAGCTGGTTTTTCCAGATCGTGATCTGGTTCGGATGAACATCAAACAGTTGCGCCAGCTCCGCCAGCGTCTTGTCGCCTTTGACCGCAGCCAAAGCAACCTTCGCCTTGAATGCCGGAGAATGCATCCGGCGGCTCTTCTTCGTCATCTTCGCTCCTGATTCGCGGCAAGAATCCTCGCCGCTGTCAGGCAGAAAATCCACTCAAGCTACTGTCCGAATTTGCGGAGCCAGCTCTCATCGCCACGTGCGACGGCCCCTTAGGTGCGACCCAACCATATTCAGTGAGGTGTCCCCGGATCGCGTTGATGAGCTGCGTTCGCTGCCGCACTAACAGGTCACGGGTCCGAAACACCAGACCCGCCGCCTGTTGCTGTTCGCTCTTCACGGCCACAAACCGCATGCTCGGCCGCTGCGCTGCTTCGCAGATCGCCTCGGCATCGATCGCGTCATTCTTTTGCCGCTTCAGTAGAGTCGAGGAGAGGCGCGGTGATGCGCTTGGTGCGCGTTCCGTTTCCTCTCCCCGCTCATCAAACCGGACGTGCAGTTTTCCCGCATCCGGCTTTCCGACAGGTTTTGTCACAAGGCGCACGTCGGCGACACTTTGCGCACGCGGTTCAGCACAAGTACGCCAGGGTTCCCATGGATCCGATCAGAGAACCGTCTGACGCCACGTCCTGGCGTCTTATGTCGTCTGCGCAGAAAGGCGAGCACGCGGTCGAAGACGTGTCGATCAACGGCCTGATGAGCCGTAGCAAGAGAGCCATAGCTGAAGTAAGCGGACCAGCCGCGCAGAAGGCGGTTCAGTCGTGCTTGTACTTCGGGCCAAGCGCCCTTGTTGCCCGGCGTCAGCAGTACGCTGACCTTCCTCTTGATCCGCAGCACGCTTTTCTTGGACGGAGCCGCGCCAAGATACCACCGTCCCCCATTGCGGAAGCGGCGGGGTCCGAGCGTGTACCCAAGGAAGTCAAAGCTTTCCAATCGGGCATTCTTCACCGAGGTTTTAGTCTCGTTGAGCGTCAACCCAAGCTTGGTCATCACCGCTTTCGTCCACGTCAATGCCTCCTCCGCGTGGCCGCGGCTGAGAATGACGAAGTCGTCGGCATAGGAGATAACCTGGGCATGGAATGCTTCACGCCGACCGCTGAGACGCCAATGCTTCAGGAACCGGTTCATGTAGATGACGGAGAGCAGCGGACTGATGACACCGCCCTGTGGCGTGCCACGCTTGTTGCTCTTACCGCCGCTCATGCACCGTTTCCCGTCGCTATCCCGCTCCTCGACCGGTACTCGCAGCCATAACTTAATCAGCCGCAGCACATTCCGGTCAACGATGCGTCGGGCCACCGATTTGAGGAGGTCCGAATGCGGGATCGTGTCGAAGTATTTCGACAGATCGGCGTCAACAACGTCCGTGTAGCCCCGGCACACAAGCCGGTGCACTTCCTTGACTGCATCGACCGCGTTACGACGCGGGCGATATCCATAAGCACCGTCCTCAAAATCCGCCTCGAAGATCGGTTCCAGCACGATCTTTGCGGCAGCTTGGACGACCCGGTCCCGGATTGTTGGGATACCGAGTGGACGTTCGCCGCCGCCGGGCTTCGGGATCATCACCCGCCGCACCGGATCGGGCCGGTAAGTCTTCGTGACGAGTTCATCGCGCAGGCCGGCCAACCATGCTTCGAGTCCCGACGCGTCGATTTGCTCGAAAGTTGTTCCGTCCACTCCTGGCGCACCCGCGTTGGCGCGGGCCAGCTTGTAGGCATGGCTCAGAATGTCCTCGCGGCAGATCTTGTCGTACAGCACATAGAAACGGAAGGCAGGCTCCGCCTTCGCCTTGCAATAAAGCTTTCTCTGAAGGCTCCTGATCTTATCGGGCGTTTGTAGGCTCATCGCCAATCGACCCATTCCCTCGCCATCTTCAAAAGCGCACCTGAAGTCAGGGTCCTTTCCTCCGCCGGAATTACCCGGTTTCATCAGTACTACGACCCTGTCCGACTCCCGTCCGGTCCATCGACTACTCGATGCTGAAGGCGCGACCTTCGACCAAGACGGGTCTCCCCCGATTACCCGCACTACCTTTCCGGCGTGCCGTGCCCATTACCCCGGTGAACCGGACAGGTGCATGCGTCGATTGCTTCCCTGTCAGCGCGGCCTTCCCCGCCATACGATCGGGTCGGCATTCACATCGTAACTTTCGAGGCGTGCTCAGGCTTCACTCACGTTACGGCCCGCTGGATTGCTCGGCCGCCAAAAGCGACCTTTGTCACGAGGCTTCGATCCGTCCGATTGCTCGTCCAAACCGCTCGTCAGCTACCAGATCAATCGACAATTCTCTGGGTGGATCCTTCCTCCACTGGTAATGCGCGCCGTCGGGGCGCACCAAACGGCTTTACGTAGGCGGGAGGGATCAGCCGAACTTCATGGCCAAGCTGGGCGAGTTGACGGGCCCAGTGATGGGCTCCGCCACATGCCTCCAGAGCTACCGTGCAACTCGGGTGGGCTGCGAAGAAATCCAGCAGCTTTCCTCGGCTGATCCGTTTGCTGAATATAGCTCGCCCTTTCCCGTCTGCTCCATGAGCGTGGAAAACATGCTTGGCGATATCCAGACCGATTATGATAACCTCTGACACGGACGCCTCCCTTAAGTGGTGCTCAACACCTCCACTTTGGCACATCGATGCCGTCGGGCGGGGCGTCCACCCCATCATAAATCCGGATGTCCGCTTTCGAGAGGTAAAGCGGACACGCGGTCCGACCGCAGGGATGGCGCCTTGTGACCCGTTTCGTTTCGGAGTGAGCTGCTGCCGGTTTGATGGACACCGAGATTAGGTGTTTCATGAAGCCGGAGGTGGCGATGAAAAGACGGAAGTTCAGCCGCGAGTTCAAGGTCGAGGCGGTCAAGCTGGTGCGGGAACGTGGGGTGTCGGTGGCGCAAGCTGGCCGTGACCTGGATGTTCATGAGAATGTTCTCCGCAAATGGGTGAAGGAGTTGGGCTCCGACCCGGCGCAAGCCTTTCCCGGCCACGGGCAGATGAAGCCGGAGCAGCAGGAGATCGAGCGGCTGCGCCGTGAGGTCGCCAAGCTGAAGGCCGAGCGGGATATCCTAAAAAAGGCCGCAGCCTACTTCGCGAAGGAAGCGACATGAAGTTCGCCTTCGTCGCGAAGCACCGGACGATCTGGCCGGTGGCATGGCTATGCGATGCGCTGGGAGTGTCGCGGTCGGGCTTCCATGCCTGGCTGAACCGCTCTCCCAGCGCCAGATCCCGCAGCGACGAGGAGCTCGGCGGCAAGGTCAAGGCCAGCTTCGCCGCCAGCGACCGCACCTATGGCGCACGCCGGGTGTGGCGTGACCTGCTCGCCGACGGGGCGGATTGCGGCCTGCACCGGATTGAGCGGCTGATGCGCCTGCAAGGCTTGCGGGCGCGGCCGCGACGTCGGCGCTTACCGAAGGACAGCGGCGATCGACAGCTCGAGACCGTACCGGCGAACCTCCTTGACCGGCAGTTCGCCGCCGAGCGGCCGAACCAGAAGTGGATCGCCGACTTCACCTATCTCTGGACGGCCGAAGGCTGGCTCTATGTCGCAGCGGTGATCGACCTGTTCTCACGCCGCGTGGTGGGCTGGTCGATGAGTGCCTCCATGACGGCACAGCTCGTGACGGACGCATTGTTGATGGCCGTCTGGCGGCGCGGCAAGCCGGATGCGCTGTTGCATCACTCCGACCAGGGCAGCCAGTACACCAGCGAGCAGTTCCAGCGCCTGATGGCCGACCACGGCATCGTTTGCAGCATGAGCCGCTCCGGCAACGTCTGGGACAACGCGGCGATGGAGAGCTTCTTCTCCTCGCTCAAGACCGAGCGTACGGCCAACAAGATTTATCAAACCAGAGATGAGGCACGCGCCGATGTGTTCGACTACATCGAACGATTTTACAACACGACCCGCAGGCACTCGACCATCGGCTATCTCAGCCCGGTTGAGTTCGAGCGCAAGGTGGGATTAGCTTAAGCGGGTGTCCATCAAACCGGCAGCAGCTCAAGGTCGCGGCCCAATACCTCGGTGGTACCAAGGTCGCGCCGAACCGACTAGCTATGCGGCGATGAGCTCACCCCAGCAATTCGTGTGCTCAATCCTCATAGATCTGTTGCACTTCAGTAACTCCATTCCAGTCCAAGAGGCTGTAAAAGTTCAGCTGGGCGCTGGAAGTGACGGCATGTTTGATGTGTATCTAAATTATAAACGCGACTATCAGAGCTGGCTCCGCAAATTCGGACAGTAGCTTGAGTGGATTTTCTGCCTGACAGCGGCGAGGATTCTTGCCGCGAATCAGGAGCGAAGATGACGAAGAAGAGCCGCCGGATGCATTCTCCGGCATTCAAGGCGAAGGTTGCTTTGGCTGCGGTCAAAGGCGACAAGACGCTGGCGGAGCTGGCGCAACTGTTTGATGTTCATCCGAACCAGATCACGATCTGGAAAAACCAGCTCCTGGAAGGCGCCGCCGGCGTGTTTGGGCATGACAAGGCGTCGGCCGAGACGCCGGTCGATTTGAAGGCGTTACATGCCAAGATCGGCGAGCTGGCGTTGGAAAACGATTTTTTGTCCGGCGCGCTCACCAAGGCGGGCCTGCTGAGCGCAAAGCGATGATCGACCGCGGTCATGATCTTTCTATCGTGCGCCAGGCGAAGGTCCTGAAGCTGGCTCGCAGCACGGTCTACTATGAACCTCGGCCAGTTTCGGCCGAGGACCTTGCCTTGATGCGTCGGCTCGATGAGCTGCATCTCGATTATCCCTTCGCGGGAGCGCGTATGCAGCGATCGTTGCTGCGGCGGGAGGGCGTATACGCCGGTCGCCGCCACATCGCGACGCTGATGAAGCGCATGGGGATCGAGGCGGTCTATCGTCGCCCGAACACGAGTAAGCCGGCACCGGGTCACAAGATCTACCCGTACCTGTTGCGCGGATTGAAGATCGAGCGGCCCGACCAGGCGTGGGCAATGGACATCACCTACATTCCGATGCGGCGTGGCTTCGTCTATCTCGCGGCGGTCGTCGATGTGTTCAGCCGACGGGTCCTGGCCCATCGCGTCTCGATCACAATGGAGGCGGCCTTCTGCGTCGAAGCGGTCCAGGAGGCGTTGGCGAAGCACGGCAGGCCCGAGATTTTCAACACGGACCAGGGCAGCCAGTTCACCAGCCTCGAGTTCACCGATGTGCTGCTGGACGCGAAGATCGCCATCAGCATGGACGGCAAGGGCGCCTGGCGCGACAACGTGTTTGTCGAGCGGCTCTGGCGCACGGTCAAATACGAAGAAGTTTATCTCCGCGCCTACGACAGCGTGTCCGAGGCGCGAGCGTCAATTGCCAAGTATCTGGCCTTCTACAATCAGGGACGCCCTCACTCGAGCCTTGACGGGCGCACGCCCGACGAGGCTTACTTCGGCACGCAAGCTATGGTGATGGCCGCATGACCGTCGCCGACGATTTTGTCGTCGCTCTGGTCGGGCTACGCCCTCCCGACGCAACGACAAAATCGTAAGGCCCCGCGTTCAGCATAACCCGGCAGGAATCCACTTAAATCCCGCGGGGCGCTGTCCAAACAACCGGCGCCAGCTCTATCTGCTCGTGGTCCCGAGGGGGAAACCGATCCCGATCCACGAAAACCCGGGCCGATGGCGGAAGAAGAAAGCCAGTAAGCGACGAGATCAAGTTGACCGTGCAAAAACACGGTTACTACCGACGCAAGCTGGGCAAAGCTCAAAACTAGCCCTTCAGCGGCAGGGGCTCCACGCAAGCATCGTGGCTCTCTCATGCGTTCGGAGCGCGCCTTCGTCTTAGGCGGGCTTGGGAACTGCTAGGCGGTCCCCATCAGTTTCTTGAAAGCCGAAGACTTCAAATTTTCTAGGTTGCGTTCGCCGGCTCCGCTGCCGTTTTGCCGAGTCATGCGGCGCGGGCTGCCGTCCCTAACTGAACGGTATTGCTGTTGGCGGGATCGTCCCGTGTCCGCAATCGCGCCGCCTTGGGTCGAGCGCGATTGTGTCACGGAACAACGTCAGTTCAGAGACCTCACCAGCACGGATAACTTCCGTTCCATCACTGGAACCAAACTTTCCGCGCCCTGTTGTTCCCCTAACCAATGGAGGAACATCATGATTTCGAAATGCCTTGCAATCGCATTCCTTGCTACTGCGTCGATGACCGGCGCGGCGTCGGCGCAAGCCACGAACCAGGTGGATTCGACTACCACTGCCACCACGCACAAGGTGGGTGAATGGCGCGCGTCTAAGCTCGCCGGCGTGAATGTGTACAATGAAGCAAACGAGAAGATCGGTGATATCAACGAGGTGATCTTGGATAGGTCAGGCAAGGTGGCCAATGTCATTCTGGGTGTGGGTGGCGTTCTCGGCTTGGGCGAACACTACGTGGCAGTCACCTTCGATAAGCTGAAGTGGGTTGACCAACCGGTGACCTCGACAACTGCGTCGACAACGTCCGCCCCAGCGAATGCTCCTGCAGCGACTTCCGCTCCAGACAGCACCACGCGAACCACGACCGGTGCCGCAACTACGACCACGACAACCACCACCACTAGCGCCAGTAAGAGTTGGTACCCTGATCACGCAGTGCTTAACGCCACTAAGGATGAATTGAAGGCCATGCCGGAGTTTAAGTACTAACTCTCGCCTGCGATCCGAAGCCGCCCCCCACCGGGGCGGCTTTTTGTTTGAGTGGCCGGATCGATGACGCGTCCGTTGCTAGGGGGCGCCCTCTCTTTTCGCCACCATCGGAGCCATTGGTTTTGACCGGATTGTCTGTGCGACATTCTGACCAATATGAAGGAGTCCTTTGGGCGAGCGCAGCAACCAATAAACTTTTTCTGGCGATGATCAATTTTATACAGACGGCGCCGATCTATCCTGCACTTAATGGCCGATTGCCGGTCACGACGCATATTAGCAATCAGCCCGACGCGGTCCGTCGGGCTTTTGCAGATGAGTGAGTCGACTTGGTGTGTGACAACATAGAGTAGATGCAATGAGAGCTTTCTCAATTGTCGGACTGCTGTTTGCAGCAGTGGTGTTGGCGACGGTTCCGGTCTCGCCGCAGGTGACACCGCGCGGCTTGGAGTTAAGCGTTGATCAAGCGCAGGCCTACACGTACCGGCGTGCTCGCGTGACTGCGCGTCGTGTCGACCGTCGCGTGTACCGCCATACGCGTCGCGCCGTGCGGCGTGGCGTTTATTAACGGAGCGAGATGGGCGCTGGTCGAGTGAGCCGCGCCGACGAGGTGATTGAGTCACTGCAGTTCATGGATGTCGTTTGCCGCACTTCATGAGTCCGAGTTGTGGCCCATAGGTAGGTATGACCACTGGAATGTCGGCTCTTCGAGGTGAACCGGAAGTCCGCGGTTCGGTACCCACAATATAATGACCCGGAACAAGTGTTGTTCGGGAGTCTTAACGCTGCTTGGATCGCCTTCCTGCCCACGGCGTCCTGCTTAGACGGCTTCAGTGTCCCTACATTGGGGCCGTCTTGCTGAACGAAATTTTCAATAGTGGTCAATATTGACCAGCCCGAATTGTTGCGTCGGGCAAGACTAGCTCCATCGCCGTCCGCAATAGGCAGTTATCGGCGACAGAGAGATCAGCAATGCTCCCGCCAAATACGGGGGATGCATGATGTCATCTATCCAGCCAAATCCACTATACAGCCGCGCGGAGATCGGAATTCTTCCGTGCTCCAGGTGTGGCAAGCCTATGCGGTTGGCTTGCATCGAGCCTGCTCAACCCGGTCATGAAGTCCGTACCTTCGAGTGCCCGGAATGCAAGACGACTGGAAGCTTTGCAGTTGCGATCTAGCCGCCACTCTAGGCGGTGTCTGCGACCTGTTGGGTCCGGCTCGGGCTTGGTCTGCTGACCGCTCGATTAGCTTATCGGCAGCCGGGTACTCCCATCCTGGCTGCGAAAAGCTGCCATGGTACGGCACTTTTACTTCGAACGTCGGCGGCTGAATGGTAAGCTAGTACCCAGAATCAGAGCTGAGTGATACGGCGGCCTTTGAAACGGCGTTGACGGACCTTTTTCTTGGTCCAGACGAAGGGCTCGGCTCTGTCGTTGTATGCGTTGACGTAGGCATCGATGTGCTCCTGAAGCTGCGTGAGGCTTGTGAAGGAGGTGCCGCTGAGCGACTGCCCCTGCAAGATCGAAAACCATACCTCGACCTGATTGAGCCAAGACGCACTTGTCGGCGTGAAATGAAATTGCACGTTGGGGTGGGCCTTGAGCCAATGCTCGTTCTTCTTGTGGGTGTTGAGGTTGTCGAGGATGACGTGAAGCTTCCGGTTCGGAAAAGCCGCGGTGACGCTGTTCATGAAGTCGAGAAACTCGACGCGGCGTCGGCGTTTTGAATGCGCCGCGATGATCTTTCCGGTGGCGACTTCGAGCGCCGCAAACAATGTTGTGGTGCCATGCCGCTTGTAATCGTGGCTCTGGCCGGTCAAGGCGCGGCCATTGGGCAACTTCAGATAACCCTGCGCTCGCTCCAAAGCCTGGATCGAGGGCTTCTCGTCCACGCACAGCACAATGGCCTTCGCGGGCGGGGCGACATAGAGGCCGACAACATCGGCGGCTTTGGCCGTAAAGTTCGGGTCGTTGCTCTCACACCAGGACTTACGAGCCGCGAGGTCAATCTTGTGGCTGCGCAGGAACCGCCAGACATATTGGACGTCAACATCGCCCAGCGCCCCGGCCAGCAGGGGCCCGGTCCAGCGTGCGAACCCGTCCGGCGGCGGCTTGTCCAGCAGCTTCAGAATCCGCTTGTCGGTGGCCTTCGTATAGATTGGCTGCTTGCCCGGTCGCGGCTTGTCTTGCAGCCCTTCAAGGCCTTGGTCGGCATAGCGATGCCGCCAAAGGCTGACAATCCGCGGCTGGACCCCAACTTCCTTGGCGATCGACCGAGTGCTGCGTCCATCCGCCGCCAACAGAACTATCCGCGCCCGCTTCAAATCGCGCTGCAACGTCACCGGGGAGCGGCAACACGCCTCAAGCACCTTGCGATCTTTCCTCGAAAGGTGGACTTCTCTTGCTTCGGGTATCATCCCGACCTTGAATCACGACTCACGCTTTAAGAACAGTAGGTACTAGGTGTCCCACCGCGCGGGACGAAACGGGACATGCCAGAAAATACCAACCACGCAATATTTGATCCTAAGGAGTTTCTCGCCAAGTTAGGCGAAGGGAAGACCATCCTCGCGTTTCGCAAGGATGAGATCGTCTTTGCGCAGGGCGACGTGGCAGATACGGTTTTTTATATCCAGAAAGGCCGGGTCAAGGTTGTTGTCATATCAGAGCAAGGCAAGGAAGCCGCGGTCGGCATTCTGGAGGCCGGCCAGTTCTTTGGCGAAGGCTGCATGAACGGCCATTCGCTGCGTATCGCGACGACGACAGCGATGGAGGAATGCCTGGTGACCGCGATAACGAAGACCGCCATGGTCGCGGCATTGCACGATGAACCCAAGTTTTCGGAGGTGTTCATAGCCTATCTGCTGACCCGCAACAGCCGGATTGAAGAGGACCTGATCGATCAGCTCTTCAACTCCAGTGAAAAACGATTGGTGCGCCTGCTGCTCCTGCTGGCGAATTTCGGCAAGGAGGGCAACCCTCAACCGATCAGTCCGAATATCAGCCAGGAGACATTGGCCGAAATGATTGGAACGACGCGATCCCGCGTCAGCTTCTTCATGAACAGATTCCGCAAGCTCGGCTTCATCAGCTACAACGGAAGAATCGAGGTCAACAGCTCATTGCTGAACGCGGTCTTGTACGACAAGCCCGAGATCAAGCGCGAATTGTAAAACGATAAAATTGCGCCTCAACGCCAACCGTCGCGTCGTTAGCGGCGACTAAACTCTTCGCGCCGGACATCGCACCGGCCCTTCCCGTACCTGGACAAGGGCACACCTGCTGAATATGGCGCCGCCCTCAAGCACACCATCGCGCAAGGCTGGCTGGAGATCTCGAGAGCGGGACGTACGTGAAGATTCTCCCGGCCGGAAACGACCTGTTCGCCTGAAAAGAAAAAGGACCGCGTCACGCAAATGAGGATCCTTTAGAGCACCTTGCGCGTTGAGGCTCCATCGAGGGCTGAACCGGAAGGTGGATTATGAGCTACGTTCCTCGGGATATTCAAAGAAAGTTCGAACGGCGGTGGGCCGCTAGATTTGCGCGGCCAGTGGAAGCGCGCCGGCCCGAAAGGCATCAATCTAAAAAGCCGGATCAGCCCCTCGCCGCTTCCTTCAAAACCCAAAGAAAAACCGCCGAATTGAACCGGCGGCCTTGAGGCGTGCGAGCGCGGACCGTAAGCGCACCGTTGTACCGCTTGCCAGCTGGCAGCTGTTGGTCGAGCGGTCGAGAAAGCGCCGCAGATGAAACCTCTTCGCGTTCGTCACTCGGCCTTACTCTTTCGGTTCGGGATGTAGCTTGCGCTTCTCGGCTTCGTACTGCTCAATCAAAAGCGCGAGGCCGTCTAGGGTCAGTTGATCCGTGATCCGCATCCTGAGCGAACGGTAGTGCGCGATCTTCTCATCCAACTCCGCGCACTTGTTACACATAACCGGACTTCCGAACTGACACCAATAACGAAAACCCAATTCAATTTGAGTTAGTTCCGCCATTGGCTCGCGCAACCGATTACCTGGTTGCCCCGTAACTTGGGTGTCGGCCCATTCTTCCCGTTCCCTCAGAGGACTGTCGTAAGTCTGATGTCAGCCAGAGATGTTAGATACGGAACTCCCGACTAGTGAAGGATTTCATCTATAGGACAGCGGCACTCACTTGATCAGCACCGTCGCCGGTGCCACATCATACCCCATCGGGAGATGAAGCGGATTGTGTATTCGTTGTCGTCGGCTGCGGTGTCCGTGGAGGTTGTGACAAGGGAAGCCAAATCCGGGATACGTCGGCCCCGACATACAGGCAAGCATCGACTGCCTCATGCGATGACGCATCCACTGCTCATTCAATGAAGGTTGTGCGTCCTGTGGGTGGCAGGCTTGGGCTACGTTCGAGCACCGCTCGGCGCAGCAAACCTCCACGCAAACGCAACGCAACGGCACAAGCCGCTGAGGGAAACCTTGGCGGCTTTTGCGTGTGGCCAGATTGGACTAGCGAGCAGAGAGGTTATCGGAGCGCGCGCACGTAACCGATCATCTCTTCGGTATCATCAGTGTCTTTGAAGAGTGTCCTCAGCAGCCGCCACAATTCGCGGTGCCCGGCTGTTTGGCCACCTTGCTTGAGATAGTCCGCGATATCCATTGCGGCGGTTTGCATGTCAATCGTACCGCTGACGCGTGCGTCGAAATCCGCCACCTCGCGCTCGACATACAAGCTTTTGGTGTCCGTATCGAAGACCAGCGCGCACCGATCCGCGTGGGTGACCTCAGGGCCTCTAACTTGACGGTACAACTCGCGTCTTAGGAGGGCCATGTTTAACTCCTGACGATGATGGTTTCCGACGGCAAGCAAAGCTTTTTCAGCTCAACTGGGCTGCGACGACCTCACTGCGCCACGTTCGGTCTTAGCCTCTTGGTGTGGAACTCAGCTTGATTGGCATCTTCTTCGGCCAGTAACTCGCGGAGCGTGGCGACCTTCCGCGCATGGTCTCGATGGCCAAGAGTGCTTTTGAAGATAAAATCCGACATGGCTCACTCCTTCGATGGAGCCAGCTTCGATTTATGCTGCACCTCGGAAAAGCAAATAGCGAGTCAAATGTCGGCTAGTCAAAACAGTCCAACATCGGGCCCGCGCCTCGTTATGAAGCCTCGTCAACTAGCCAGGCGCGCGCCCGGCCTTTGCGATGTCCGTTGACAGCGACCTTACTTCGCGGTGGACGACGACCCTTTTGTTGATTCATTTCGCGAAGAGCACGAGCAAAAAAGTCGCGGGCTACCGCATCTAAGCGCGTCGTGATTTGTTCGCTGGACTCCACAGTTGTGACGCCTTCTTCAATTCTTTCGGCTTCGCGAATGTAATCCATAGATAGTTCACGCAAGCGCTGGACTTCAGCGTCATCGAGCAAGGGTGCGATTTGTGCCAAGAGGTGCTGTGCACGCGCGCATGCGCGTTCGTTTCGAGTGCCATCCATGATAGCCTCCAAAGGAGATTCAGTTTTTGAGTTTTCTGATCAGTTCCCCGGGTCCGAACAGAGGCCGTTGAGATCGGCTCGCAAGATCAAGTAAGCTAAACGCGGGCTATTGTGTCTGGTTCCGGACATTGCGGATTCTTTCGAAAGGAACAGCGGTTCTGCTGCGCTCAAGCGAGGTCGCGCAATTTGACCGCTGGCCTCCATGAGGTAATCCGACGCAGTTGATCTTTCGCAAGCACCCGGTGCCCCTACCAGTGATAGTCGTTTTTCAAGTCGCTTATCGCGTTGTCCCGTTGAGGCTTGCAGGTAGTCCGCAATCCGCGAGATCAATCCGAGGCGTGATCCGTCAGTGCGGGAGGACATTTCGACCGCGCCGTTTGATCGCGAACTTGAGCTAGCGGTGGTAGAACGCGACTCCCTGCATGCATTAGTGTTTGCTTGCCGTCGCATCTTTTGTGGCTGGATCAACGCGCAAACCAATCAGCGCGTCACTGAGCTGGCTCCGGTTGTCTGAACAGATTTTCCGCGTCGATAAGTGGAGCCTCTGCCATGGTTAGGCTGCCAAGCGGAGTGGCAGCGGGTTAAGTAGGCTTGATCGGGGGTGACGCCGTCAAGGCTCGAATGCGGGCGCCGACCGTTGTAGAAGTCGAGGTATCGGCCGATCGACGCGAGGGCCTCGCTGACGCTGTCATAGGCCCGCAGATACACCTCCTCGTATTTGACGCTGCGCCATAGCCGTTCGACAAACACGTTGTCCCGCCAGGCTCCCTTGCCGTCCATGCTGATCGCAATGCCGTTGTCGGCGAGCACGCCGGTAAAAGCCTGTCCGGTGAACTGCGAGCCCTGATCCGTATTGAAGACGTCCGGCTTGCCGTGACGAGCCAGGGCATCCTGAAGCGTCGCGACACAGAACGCCGCCTCCATGGTGATCGATACGCGCCACGACAGCACGCGGCGGCTGAACCAGTCGAGCACAACCGCCAGATAGACGAAGCCTCGCGCCATCGGGATGTAGGTGATGTCCATCGCCCACACCTGGTTCGGCCGCGTGATCTCCATCCCGCGCAGCAGGTACGGGTAGATCTTGTGGCCCGGCTCGGGCTTTGTCGTGCGTGGACGGCGATAGAGCGCTTCTATCCCCATCCGCCGCATCAACGTCTTCACATGCCGACGGCCGATCTTGCACCCATCGGCAGCCAGCAGCCCTCGCAACATGCGAGAGCCGGCAAAAGGGAACTCCAGATGCAGCCGGTCGAGGCGCTGCATGATCGCAAGGTCGGCGTCCGGCACCGGCCGCGGCAGGTAGTACACGCTGCCGCGGCTGATGTTCAAAGCCTCCGCCTGCCTGGTGATCGACAGCTCGTGCTCACGGTCGATCATCGCTTTGCGCTCAGCAATCCCGCCTTGGTGAGCGCTCCTTCTAAAAAACTATGCGCGGCGATGCGCTCCCCCTGTGGGATAGAAACGGACCGGCGCTAGCCCGTCTTATTCGTCAGAGTGCGCCTGAGAGGCTGGCGAGCGTGGTGTAAAGCGCTGATGCGGCGTAGGATTCGGTTGCAAAGCCAACCCCATCACCTCAACCGCGAACGCCAGGCCCGCCATGACCGATGATACGATTCTGCCCTTCTCGTTTCCAGCCGTTCACGCCAAGAAAGTCACAGCTGCCTTCGATGGCGGTCGGCTGACCTCGAACGGGGGCGTGATGCTTCTGGCGATGGCCGAGCGGCGTCTCGGCTTGGCCGACAATTTGGCCCGGGTGTTCCCGGATCGGCGCGATCCGACGCGGGTCGTGCACAGCCTTGTCGATATGTTCCGCGCGCGCATGTTCGCGATCTGCTGCGGCTACGAGGACGCCGACGACCTCGATCATCTGCGGTCCGATCCCGCATTCAAGCTGGCCTGCGGACGGCTGCCGGACACGGGTCGCGATCTGTGTTCCCAACCGACGCTGTCGCGGCTGGAGAATGCTCCGCGCCTGCGCGACGTGATCCGACTGACCTACACTTTGGTCGACGCATGGATGGATAGCTACCCGCGCGAGCCGGCATCCGTCACGCTTGACATCGATGATACCTGCGATGTCGTCCACGGCCATCAGCAGCTCTCGCTGTTCAACGCTCATTATGACGAACGCTGCTTCCTGCCGATCCACGTCTACGACACGGAGAAGAGCCGGCCCGTGGCGGTCGTGTTGCGGCCCGGCAAGACGCCGGGCGGCGTCGAGGTGCGTGCCCATCTGCGCCGCCTGATACGGCATATCCGGACGCGGTGGCACAACACGCGAATTACGTTCCGTGGCGACGGGCGCACTATGCTCGGCCGGAGGCAATGGCGTGGTGCGAGACCAACGGCATCGACTACATCTTCGGTCTGTCCGGCACCAAGCCGCTCGCCAGAAAACTCGACGAGGCCGCCGACGACATCCGCACGCGACGCGCCATCGAGAACCTGCCGGTTCTGCGTGGCTATACCGAGACGCGCCACAAGGCCAAGTCCTGGGATCGCGAACGGCGTACCGTCGCCCGTATTGAGGCGACGATGCTCGGCCTCGACATCCGTTTCGTCGTCACCAGCCTCGATGTCGGCTCGGCCGAGTGGATCTACGACAGCCTGTATTGCGCGCGCGGCCAAGCCGAGAATCTGATCAAGCTGCATAAGACACAGCTCGCCTCCGATCGCACCAGCTGCCGTTCGGCGCTCGCCAATCAAGTCCGCCTCGTTCTCCACACCGCCGCTTATTGGCTGATGCTGACCGTGCGCGACGCGATTCCCAAAGCCCGGGAATTGGCCACAGCCGAGTTCGCGACGCTGCGTCTTCGTCTCTTGAAACTCGCTGCCCGTGTCGTCGAGACCACGAGCCGCATTCGCCTTGCGTTTGCCGCGGCCTGTCCCGAAGCCGACCTGATCCGCGGCTTGCCAGGCGCGCTGCTGCCGCTCGGTCCTTGACCGGCGGGGCGTCCGCCCCCCGTTCGCCCAACCTACACCTCAAGCGCGTTGCAAAGTACGGGTCGGTCAGGCGGTGAAAAGCCGAAGGCAATCCCGCGCGCCTCGTCAGAGCAGATGTGCGGCCACATCAATCGGACTAAAAAACGCACTCTCACGAATAGGACGGGCTAGTGGTTCCTTACGCGGACCATAGTGACGAAGTTCACGTCACGCCTCAGAAGGTGCCCGGCACAATCGAGCATGCAGAAGGGCAATCCTTCGTACTGCACTATCGAGATGTAGGCGGAAACCTTAGCGTTCGCGCGATTCGCGTTTGGAGTATCCGTCACACGGATTTTGGAGTGCCAGTCCTGGTCGCAAGGTGTCATCTTCGCAAAGCAACGCGCTACTTCCGAGTTGATCGCATCGATGCTGTCGCGGATTTTGATGGAGTTGTGATCGAGCCAACCAGCAAATTCCTTAGCGAAACGTTTGGCGTGATCTGGCCGCCATCTGACGCGGAGATTGAAGCGGCCAACGAATTTAAGATGAAGTGGACTCGATTGAGGGCCATGTGCCGCGAAAGCGGCGGGTTGCTCTTAACCGCCGTTGGTTTGGCTGACGGAGAACTCATTCCAGATGAGGTCGGAGTTATACTTGATTTTATGGGGACGTGCTGTGCTCGTTCGCAGTTTGAGTTGAACGGAAAGGATGAGGATCGTTTGCGTCTCTACATTCGCCGGCTTCGGCCGACCACAGAATCGATAGATCGCGCAGTCGAACATCTCGCACGAGGCAATTCAGGTCACATGGTCGCCACGCTATCGGCATGCGCAAAAGTGATGGAGGCGGATGGCAACATAGACCCGGAGGAGATCAAAATGCTCGACGGATTCTCGCGGTCCATGACCGGGCTTCCGTTGCAATATCCATAACGGCGAGGAACCGTTCTTGCTGCCGACGCAGAAGACCAGCACCGTCTTGAAGCCGGCGTTTCGATCGACGGGGCCGGACCAGTAGCGGAGGAAATATGCGGGTTTCGGCGCCAGGGCATGCCCGATTGATTCCGCGGCTGCGCGGGAGATGCAAATTATCAAGTAAGTGCCCATCGGCGCCGTGACGGCAGCATGTTCTCGATTTTGACAATGTCGCGCAGCAGCTGCATCTCGGTCGCGTTGAGCCACGATCGCAGCTCTCCGAACTCGAGCAGATTGTCGACGTCAGGAATGCTGCGGATCTCGGCGAGACGACCCAGCTCGAAACCATCAAGCAGCTGCGCCAGGCCCGCGCCAACAAGGCAAAGGACGGCAAAACCGCGCTCGAGCAGCTCAACGCGCTGCAGGGCAACGCCAATCCGACCGAGGCCGAGACCGCGCAGATCGGCGAGCTCGAGACCAAGGTCGACGCGCTCGAGGCCGAGGTCGCCGAGCTCGACAAGCAGATCTCGGCCGAGGAAAAGAAGCTGCGCGCGGGCCGTCGCGAAAGAGGCGGCTGTCCTGGCGAAGGTCAAGGGCTATCAGCCGGCGGAGATCGTCGGGGAGATCCGCCAGGGCGACCGGCACGTCATCCTGTTGAATGATCCCTCGGCGCCGGTGCCGGCCGGCAAGGTTGCCTTGTCGACCATGCTGCCGCTGACGGATCGCGATTTGATGCCAGGGAACGGGCTTAGCAGCTCTACCGTTCAAAACGCTGATCCCTGATGCGGTCCCCGAGCGTGGCGCAGATAAACGCGATCGACCGCAAACTGTCATCGAAGGCGCCGCGCCTGGCCGCGATGCCGCCGGCCGAATTCGAGGCCGCGCTCGATCGTCACCAGGAGGAAATGCGCGCCGGCGTCGGCCGCGATCGCCGGCGCCGAGGTCAACATCATGGGCGTCGACGACGCGACCAGGCGAATCCGGGGGCAGATCATCGCATTCGAGCTGCAGGTCCGCGGCTAATGGGCAAGGTGTTCGACGGGGCTGATTATGAGCGCAAGCTCGACGCCGCGCGCAATGGGATCTCGACCAGTGAGGAGGCCCGTTTCGTCATCACGGGCGACCTGGCCGGCCTCAACGCGCGGAAGGCGTTCCAGGAAGCAAAAGAGCGCGCGCTGATGAAGGCGCGCAAAAAGATGCTCGACCGGATCGAGCAAGAGCAGGCGGACCACGCGCTCAACGATTGGATTCCGACAGAGGTCGAGGAGATCGTGACCGGGCCGAATGATGAGATCGTCTCGGTCGATGGCTGATGCGCATCGTTTTCCGCTATCTGGCGATGCAGGACATCGTCGATTTCGCGCTCGAGACGTTGCGAGAGCGATCGCCGGTCGGGCTCGGTCGGAGATCCGCATCCCGGTCTCTACCGTACGCATACGACGAAGGCCGCCTGATTGACGCATGCGCGTGGGCGTGGCGATCTGTAAGATAGCGTTGGGTGAAGGTCAGGCGGCCTGCTGATCGGTGGGGTTGTTGGCTTGCCGCAGGAGCTTCCATTCCCAGGGCAGCAGTTCGCGCAGACGCGAAGTGGGAAGATCGGCGATCCGGGCGAGGACGTCGGCGAGCCAGGCTTTGGGATCGACGTTGTTCAGGCGGCAGGTCGTGATCATCGTCAGCATGATGGCAGCGCGGTCGGCGCCGCGCAGGCTGCCGGCGAAGGTCCAGTTGCGCCTGCCCAACGCGATGCCGCGCAACGCTCTTTCAGCGGCATTATTGCTGAGGCAGATCCTGCCATCATCGAGGAAGCGGGAGAAGTCGTCCCAGCGCCTGAGCATGTAGTTCATGGGCTTCAGGACCTCGGAGGAGCGCGACAGGGCTTCTCGCTCGCGGAGCAGCCAGTCGTGCAAGTCATCGAGAAGCGGCTTGCTCCTCTCCTGGCGTACGGCACGCCGCTCGTCGGCATTGCGGCCGTTGATGGCGCGCTCGATCTCGAACAGAGCGTCAAGACGCCTGACCGCCTCCAGCGCGATCGGGGAGACCGGTTTGCCCTTGCGGCCTTCCCTGGCCGTTTTCTCGATGTCGGCCAGCTCGAAGAATCCCCGCCGCGCATGGGCCAGGCAAAATGCGGGCGTGATCGGCATCGCTTTTCTTTTCGGATCGAACAACGGCTCGAAGCCGCTATAGCAATCCGCCTGCAAGATACCGGCGAAGGCGGCCAGATGCTTCTGGGGATGTTCGCCCCGTCGGTCGCTCGAGGCGTAATAGACCGCCGCCGGCGGCGCAGGCCCGGCGAACGGCTGGTCATCCCGCACATACGTCCAGATCCGCCCAGTCGTGCACTTGCCCTTCGCCAGGATGCGGATGGTGGTGTCGTCGCCATGTAGGCGCTCGGCCGCGAGCACATGGTGCTCGATCAGCTGGAACAGCGGCATAACGGCGAAGGTTCCGTGGCCGACCTGGTCGGCCAGCGTCGACAGCGGCAGATCGATCCTCTCGGCCTTAAAGCGCACGCTCTGACGGTTGAGCGGGATATGCATGCCGAACTTGTCGAACAGGATTGTCGCCAGCAGTTGCGGACCGATGAAGCCACGCGGTGTGGCATGGAACGGCGCGGGCGGCTGGCTGATCTTCTCACAATCGCGGCAGGTGAACTTTTCCCGCACCGTCTCGATCAGCTTGAACCGGCGCGGGATCTCCTCCAACGTCTCGGTCACATCCTCGCCCAGCTTCGCCAGGCGCGATCCGCCGCAGCAGGCGCAGCTCGTTGGCGCCTCAATGACGACCCGCTCGCGTTCGATGTCGTCCGGCCAAGGCTTGCGCACCGGCCGCTTGCGCGTGAAGGCCCGAACGTTCTGTACCTTTGCAGCCGCGGCACGCGCGGCGAGCTCATCCTCACTCGCCATGGTGATGAGTTCTTCGAGCTCCAATTCCAATTGCTCGATCAGCCGCGCCGTGCGCTCGGACCGCGGCCCGTACAGTTCGCGTTTGAGCTTCTCGATCCGCAGTTCGAGATGTGCGATCAACGCTTCGTTGTCCGACAGCTCCGCCCGCGCGCTGGCGGCATCCGCGACTGCGATATCGCGCTCAACTTGCAACGCCTTGCGCTCGGCCAGCAGCGCCATGTAGGCGCTCGCAAGATCCGCAGGAAGATCGTCTGGCTTCGAGCTCATGAAGCCATTGAATCAGATCGAGCAGCAGATTCAAACCCAAAACGGTTATCCGACCCGCGTCGGACGCTGGGTTTCTTGCGGGGTGCGCCAATCGATTCCGGACAACAGATAACTCAACTGCGCCGGCGAGATCGTTACCGTTTCACCGCCAACCGATGGCCAGATGAACCTGCCTCTCTCGAGTCTTTTGGTGAACAAGCAGGCGCCCTGGCCATGGTGAGTCGGCCCCGGGGGTTGCACCCGGAGCCGCTCTCCGAACCGTACGTGACGCTCTCACGTCATACGGCTCTCAACAAGTAACGAGGCAGAACTCAACATCGCCCAATGAGCGAACAGCTTCGGCCTGCGGCAGCGGATCAATCTGAGCCAGGTGGAGGCTCTGACTTTTCCATTCTTCAGCCCTTTGTATTTGCGTCGCGCCCAGCGGTTAAGAGATTCGTCGACATATCGATACAGGTTGTGCATTTCTGACCGCCCATATCTGCCGTAGTACTGCCTCCATCCACGAAGGACGGGGTTCAGTTCCAAGGCAATTGCGTCGACTTCCGTCTGCGAGCGAAGCCTGAGGCGGAGCTGCCGGATCGTCATACGCATAGACGTCATCGCCGCCCTGCTGACCGCTGGCGAGAACGTACAGAAGTTTTCTTTCTTCTGATGGTTTCTTGCCCTGCGCGGTCGAAAGGTAAATCCCAGAAAGTCAAATGACTGACTGGCATGGCTACCCGGGCGATTGCTGTCTTTGCAGTAGACGATCTTGGTCTTGTCGGGATGCATTTCGAGTTCGCATTCCTTAAACCTTGCTTGCAGCGCCGCCTTGATGGCTTCCGCTTCAGCCTTGGTTCGGCAATGAACGAGCCCGTCGTCCGCGTATCGACACCACGGCGACTGCGGGAAGTTCCGCGCCATCCATGTATCGAACGCATAATGCAAGAACAAATTGGCAAGGACGGGACTGATCACGCCGCCTTGGGGTGTGCCCCGGTCGCGAGCGGTGATCGCTCCGTCTCTGTCTTGCATCGGCGCTGTTAGCCAGCGTTCGATGTAGAGCAGAGCCCATTCGTCTTGCACATGCTTCCTGACGGCCTTCATAAGCAACTTGTGGCTGATATTGTCGAACAGGCCTTTGATGTCGAACTCCAGCACCCAGTCCATCCTCCAGCACCGTTGCCGGGTGACGCCGACGGCGTCCAGCGCGGATTTTCCGGGCCGGTAGCCGTAGGAATCGGGAAGGAAGATTTCCTCGAGTGCTTGTTCAATCTGCAGCTTGACGACCGTTTGCGCCACGCGATCTGCTACTGTCGGCACACCTAGAATGCGTTGCCCGCCGTTCTTCTTGGGAATGGAGACAGCCCGAACGGCAGGTGGAAAGTAGCTGCCAGAAGACATTCGATTCCAGACCTTGTAAAGGTTGCCCTTCAAGTCCTTCTCAAAAGCTTCGAGCGACACCTTATCCACGCCGGCCGAGCCCGCATTGGCTTTGACCAATCGGTAGGCCTTCATCACTGTCTGCTTGTCGATATCGTACTGCTTACGTCCGGTTACACTCACATGTCCTCCTGCTCATCACAGTTGCATATGGGAGCAACCCACTTGTTTCGGCCCCTTCGCTCCAGTCCCATTACAGCACCTTCATCACTACTACGAGCCGATCCGCCCCAGTGTTGTGCTTCGGTACTCTCGTCTCGCGGTGTGCGCCGCTTGAACTTCTCCCTTGGCATCACAACGACTGGTTCCTGCAGTTCTCTACAAGAGCCTGTATCCAGATCGCGTCCCCTAAACGCCGGTCGCCATCCGCGCAGTAATCCAGGCGCCTCACGGATTGATCTCAGGGATGGCACGCGCCCCTGATTTTGGCGACGCCTTAGTAATTTTCGACGCGTCATCGGAAGATTCGCTTTCGCTCGCCTTCTGGATACTTACCTGCCCCGTACACCCGGGACTTTTGCAACACTTGCTCATGACCGCGCCTTTTAAGCGAAGCCACAGTGTCGTGGTTTTGCATCTGCGCCTGAAACGCCGATGCAGGAGGGCCATCCTCCATCTCTCATAAAGCTGTACGCATTAAATTCGGTTATTCACCTCCTTCATGCTCTGCAGCACACCGTGCCAGATCAGCTTCACAAGATCGCTGCGGCGACCGCGGAAGACAAACAAATGACCGCTGAGCGGGTCTTTGTGCAGCACCTCCTGCACTTGGAGCGCCAACGACGGAAAGCCTCGGCGCATGTCCGTGTAGCCTGTCGCGAGCCACACTCGCGCGCCCGTCGGAACCGGGATCATCGGCGGACCAAAGCATCGAGAACGCGACGTAGCGCATCTCCATCAACGTCGCCATCGACCCGGATGCGGTGCCCGCTACCAAGATCAATCTCGATGATGCCCTGGCTCTTGCGTCGACGCGCCGTTGGCGTCAACGCCGCTTCGGCCACCTCCCGCGGTAGCGCAGACGGCCCAATCTCGACCGGAACAAACGGCGCTATGCTCGCTTCGCCGTGCCTGCAAAGCTCCTTACGCCACCTGAACAGCTGGCTCACATGAAGCCCGGCCACGCGAGCCACCTCGGAAACATTGGCGCCGGGCTCGAGCGACGCTGCGACGAGCCGTTCCTTCTCATCCTGCGACCACCGGCGCCGCCGCTCGACCGTTGTGATCACCTCCGCCCTCGAAATCGTCATAGCGCTTCTCCTAGGATTACCCCTAGGACCTGCAGCGCTCGCGCCCATCAAACAAGGCGGCCCTTAGCGGAGGAATACTCTCTACCGGGATAGCCACACGGTTTTTCTAACCCGTCCTATTCGTGAGAGTGCGTTTTTTAGTCCGCTTGATGTGGCCGCACATCTGCTCTGACGAGGCGCGCGGGATTGCCTTCGGCTTTTCACCGCCTGACCGACCCGTACTTTGCAACGCGCTTGAGGTGTAGGTTGGGCGAACGGGGGGCGGACGCCCCGCCGGTCAAGGACCGAGCGGCAGCAGCGCGCCTGGCAAGCCGCGGATCAGGTCGGCTTCGGGACATGCCGCGGCAAACGCAAGGCGAATGCGGCTCGTGGTCTCGAGCACACGGGCAGCGAGTTTCAAGAGACGAAGACGCAGCGTCGCGAACTCGGCTGTGGCCAATTCCCGGGCTTTGGGAATCGCGTCGCGCACGGTCAGCATCAGCCAATAAGCGGCGGTGTGGAGAACGAGGCGGACTTGATTGGCGAGCGCCGAACGGCAGCTGGTGCGATCGGAGGCGAGCTGTGTCTTATGCAGCTTGATCAGATTCTCGGCTTGGCCGCGCGCGCAATACAGGCTGTCGTAGATCCACTCGGCCGAGCCGACATCGAGGCTGGTGACGACGAAACGGATGTCGAGGCCGAGCATCGTCGCCTCAATACGGGCGACGGTACGCCGTTCGCGATCCCAGGACTTGGCCTTGTGGCGCGTCTCGGTATAGCCACGCAGAACCGGCAGGTTCTCGATGGCGCGTCGCGTGCGGATGTCGTCGGCGGCCTCGTCGAGTTTTCTGGCGAGCGGCTTGGTGCCGGACAGACCGAAGATGTAGTCGATGCCGTTGGTCTCGCACCACGCCATGGCCTCCGGCCGGGCATAGTGCCCGTCGCCACGGAACGTAATTCGCGTGTTGTGCCACCGCGTCCGGATATGCCGTATCAGGCGGCGCAGATGGGCACGCACCTCGACGCCGCCCGGCGTCTTGCCGGGCCGCAACACGACCGCCACGGGCCGGCTCTTCTCCGTGTCGTAGACGTGGATCGGCAGGAAGCAGCGTTCGTCATAATGAGCGTTGAACAGCGAGAGCTGCTGATGGCCGTGGACGACATCGCAGGTATCATCGATGTCAAGCGTGACGGATGCCGGCTCGCGCGGGTAGCTATCCATCCATGCGTCGACCAAAGTGTAGGTCAGTCGGATCACGTCGCGCAGGCGCGGAGCATTCTCCAGCCGCGACAGCGTCGGTTGGGAACACAGATCGCGACCCGTGTCCGGCAGCCGTCCGCAGGCCAGCTTGAATGCGGGATCGGACCGCAGATGATCGAGGTCGTCGGCGTCCTCGTAGCCGCAGCAGATCGCGAACATGCGCGCGCGGAACATATCGACAAGGCTGTGCACGACCCGCGTCGGATCGCGCCGATCCGGGAACACCCGGGCCAAATTGTCGGCCAAGCCGAGACGCCGCTCGGCCAGCGCCAGAAGCATCACGCCCCCGTTCGAGGTCAGCCGACCGCCATCGAAGGCAGCTGTGACTTTCTTGGCGTGAACGGCTGGAAACGAGAAGGGCAGAATCGTATCATCGGTCATGGCGGGCCTGGCGTTCGCGGTTGAGGTGATGGGGTTGGCTTTGCAACCGAATCCTACGCCGCATCAGCGCTTTACACCACGCTCGCCAGCCTCTCAGGCGCACTCTGACGAATAAGACGGGCTAGATTGCCGACCGGGAGGGAGCGGCCGATACGATTTTGGTGGCACGTGACCCCGTTAAAAAACCTGGTCCATGGGTTGTCGCGCACTTGAGAGTGGTGACGCCATCCGGCGATCCCGTTTAGGAATCTGACGTATAGCGCAGCCCAGCCCTTCCGCCGCCGTCAGCAGGAGGATTAGAGATGAACCCCAAAAGATCGAAGTCGAGGAACGGAGGTAAGATGCAGATGGTGCACCCGGACGCGGCTGCCATCGACGTCGGAGCGACTATGCACATGGCTGCCGTGAGGGCAGATCGCGCACCGGAGCCAGTCCGCAGCTTCGGTACCTTCACGGCTGATCTGCATCGGCTAGTCGACTGGTTTACTGAATGCGGCGTCGAGACTGTCGTCATGGAATCGACCAGCGTCTACTGGATTCCGATCTTCGAGCTTCTCGATGCCCGGGGATTTAACGTGTTTCTTGTCAACGCGCGCGATGCCAAGCACGTGCCGGGGCGCAAGACCGATGTCAGCGATGCGCAATGGCTGCAGCGGCTCCATTCATTCGGGTTGCTGCGGGCCAGCTTTCGGCCCAAAGGGCAGATTGCCGAGCTGCGAGCCTACGTGCGTCAGCGCGAGCGTCTGCTGGAGTACGCGGCCTCACACATCCAGCATATGCAGAAGGCCTTGACGGAGATGAATCTTCAGCTGCACCACGTCGTCACCGACATCACCGGCGTGACCGGCCTGCGTATCATACGGGCGATCCTTGCCGGCGAGCGCGATCCTGAGGCGCTGGCGTGCTTGCGCCATTATAGTTGCCGCTCCAGCGCCGAGACGATCGCGAAGGCGCTCACCGGAAGCTACCGCGCCGAGCATCTGTTTGCGCTCGAGCAGGCACTTGCGCTTTACGACGCCTACCACGAGAAGGCATCTGCCTGCGACGCCCGAATTGAAGCCGTGTTGAAGGAACTGAGCTTCCATCGGGGGCATGGCCACGGATCAGCGCCGCGGGTCTCGCGGCGTCGGAATCGAACCGATCAGGCGAACGCTCCAGCTTTCGATGTCCGCGAGGCGCTGTTCGCGTTGCTCGGAAAGGACCTCACCGCGATCGACGGCCTCGGTCCTTACCTCTCGCTGAAGCTGATCGCTGAATGCGGCGACGACCTCTCCTCGTGGCCAAGTGCAAAGCATTTTACCTCCTGGCTGGGACTGGCGCCGAGCAACAAGGTCTCCGGCGGCAAAATGCTCTCGTCCCGAACGCGCCGATCCGGCGGCCGAGCGGCGGCACTTCTGCGCCTTGCTGCCGTGACCGTGGGTCGTACAGACACTGCGCTCGGCGCCTTTTATAGACGGCTCTCAGCGCGCATCGGCAAGGCCAAGGCCGTGACCGCCACGGCCCGGAAGATCGCAGTTCTGTTCTACAATGCTGTGCGATACGGAATGGACTATGTCGATCCCGGGGCCTCGTCCTACGAGACGCGTTACCGGACGCGAGTGGTCAACAATTTGCATCGGCGTGCCAAGGCATTCGGCTTTGTTCTCCATCCCTTGGAGCCGAAAGTAGATGCTGCCGTTTCTTAGGAATCGTTCTCCAGCGTCAGTTCGCCGATCTTGGCGTGCAGCGACTTCACGTCGATGGCTGCTTGCTCCGCTCCGGAGCCGCCGCCGGGACCGAACGCATCGGCGGCCTTGCTTTCAAGCTGAGCCTTCCACGCCGTGATCTGATTGGGGTGGACGTCGAACTGCTCGGCAAGCTGAGCCAGCGTTCGATCGCCCTTCACGGCGGCGAGCGCCACCTTCGCCTTGAAGGCCGGTGTGTGGTTCCGGCGTGTTCTTCTGCTCATTGTCGCTCCTGATTCGCAGGCACAGCGTGCCCGCTGTCAGCCAGAAACTCCACTTATCGCCCTGTGCAGAATTCCGGGGCCGGCTCTGTGAGCGCACCACTACTAGTCGCCGACGTCCGATCGTTGTCGTGACGATACGCCCAGCTCCTATCAACTCGTAAAGCTTCGTGCGTCCCAAGCCGGTAACTTCGCATGCATCGTCAATCGTGCAGGTGAGCCGCTGGGCGAATGGCCACCGTGCTCAATTCTGCGGCTTTCGGAGCGGATAGACTGACGTGTGACTGTTGTCCGCCAGTTTTCTCTCGTCGATAGTATCTCACGTGGCCCTCCTGTTCGCATAAAGCTCGACAGGACAAGGGTCGATTGTGCGACGAGCAACGTCAATGCGAGCATCCGAGGGCGCTCGCGTACGGCAGCGCACGCTAGCGGCGGTTTGAGTATTTCCGGACACCAAGGGCGACGACGAAATTTTTCGCGAATGCGCCAGTCACAGTGAGGCATCGCGCCGGGGCTAGTCTGCGAATGTCGGCAGCAAATTCCCCAAGCGTTCGCCGCTGTTCACCAGCGTCTTATTCAACCATTATTCAACGAACGCGGCTGATGGCCAACTAAGTGCCTGAGTTTGCTGGCGCGCCACCCAGAACAAAACTGCGAACTCTTATGTGATTGAAATTGCAATGTAATTTTTAACAATACCCGGTTGAGGCGCGCGTCCGCGCTCACAATTTCCCAGGGCCATTAGTGGCCGGCGGAGCGTCGGTTCATTTCCTCCAGGGGCTCGCGCAGGGCATCGAACTGCGTGCCGAACCCTTTCCAGTCTCCGGCCTTCAATCGCTCTACCGCCTGGTTGTAACGATCGAGCGCCTGCTGCGCCGGGCTCGCCGCCCCGCCCGCACGGGACACCGTTTCCGTTGCGTTTGAATCCTCCGGCACCGCACCGGGCTCTGCGAACAACGCGGCCAGGGCATCAGCGAGCGTCTCCTTCATCACGACATGCTCACCGTAGGCTGCGATCACGCGCTTCAGCTCCGGCAGATGTCCGTGCTCCGCTCGCAAATAGAGTGGCGATACATAAAGGATCGAGTTGTCGATCGGGATCACAAGCAAATTCGCGCCGCGGATCACCCGCGAGCCCATCTGGTTCCATAGCGTGAGCTGTTGCGAGATCTCGGTAGTCTGATTGATCCGCGCCTCGATCTGGAACGGCCCGTAGACGAGCTTTTCCTTGGGGAATTCATAGACGATCAGCTTGCCGTAGTCGGGCGCGTCGCAGCGCGCGGCGAGCCACGCGATCATGTTGTCGCGGCGGCTCGGCACCATGGGAAGCATCAGGAAAAACTCGGCCTGCGGCTCGCCGGGCAGCCGCATGATGATGTAATAGGGGGTCATCACCGAGGTGCCGTCGCCGCCCGGCTGTCGCGGAAACTGCCAGAAGTCCTCGCGGTTGTAGAAAATTTCGGCCTGCTCCATGTGGTAGGTCTGATACAGCCGCGCCTGAATCAGGAACAGATCCTCCGGATAGCGAATGTGCGTCTGCAAATCCGCCGGCATGGTCGTGAACGGCTTGAACAGGCTCGGAAAGATACGCTGGTAGGTCGCTGCAATGGGGTCGCGTGGGTCGATCAGATAAAAATCGACCGTCCCGTTATAGGCATCGACAACAATTTTCACCGAATTCCTGATGTAGTTGAGATCGAGCTCCGGCACGGGCTGCGCGGAGGGGAAATAGGAGCTCGTGGTGTAGGCATCCTGCATCCAGAACATCCGCCCGTTGCTGATGACCAGATAGGGATCATGATCGAGCCTGAGAAATGGAGCGATCGTGCGCACCCGTTCTGTAATATTGCGCCGGATCATGATCCGGCTGTCGGCCGTGATGTAGCTTGAAAGGACCAGGTTCGCGTCGTTGAAGTAGTAGGCGAACAGCGTTCTCCATCCCAATGCTCCAATCGGCATACCGCCAATGCCGTCATAGGCCGCGTAGGCGTTGTCTTTCCCCTTCGGGTAATCGAACTCCGGGATGCTGGCCTTGACGATGACGTAGTCGTCGCTCTCTTCGCCGAAATAGATGCGCGGTTCGTCGATCTTGGGACCGCCGTCGGCAACGGGCGGAATATCGCGCAAATAGAAGAACGGCAGTCCTTCTGTGCTCTTGCGGGTGACTGGGCTCATCACCGCGCCGTTGCCGTGCGTAAACAGCACGTGGCGGTTGACCCAGGTCTGGGCGTTCGCCGGCAGCAGGGAGGCCCGCAGTTCGCGAGCCGAAAGCATCACGCTCTGGTACGAGCCGTCGAGCCAATAGCGATCGACGTCAAGATCGTGGAATTTGTAGTAGGTACGGATCTCCTGCAGCTGCGCGTAGGTATTCGACAGCGGCAGCCAGTCCCAGAGCCGGATATTGTCGATGGTCGCCTTGTTCGCTTCCAGGGTCTTGAAGGTCAGCCTCTGTTCGGCGGCAAACGGCTTGGCTGCGATCCGGTCGAGATTGTAGGCCTGCCTCGTGAGCGCGATGTTGCGTTCGATGTAGGGCTTCTCCAGCTCCAACTCCGTCGGTTTGACGACGAAGTGCCGGAACAGCGAAGGGACGAGGCTCGACAGCACGACAGAGCCGGCGCCGACGAGGATGAACCCGGCGGCAAGAAGCCGGTAGGTGCACGCCCACAAATTGGCCCATGCGATGAACGCCGCGATGATCGAAAGCCCGATCATCAGCCACAGAGCCGGCAGCCCCAGATGGACATCGGTGTAGCTCGCCCCGACCACGACACCATTGTCGCCGTAGAGCAGCAGATAGCGGTCGAGCCCATAGGACCAGGCCTTCACCGCGAACAGAAGGCCAACCAGCGCCGAACCATGCGCGATCACCGTCGGCGAGATTGATCGGTTGTGGACGTCGTACTCGATGTCGCCGCGCGCCCAGTAGATCGCTCCGGCAAACACCGCGCTCAGGACGATTGCGAGCAGCATCCAGTTCTTGATCGCGATATAGGCGGGTAGCGAAAAGAGATAGAAGCCGATGTCCCCGTTGTAGAGCGGATCCTCCTCGCCATAGGGCACCTGGTAGAGAAATTGCAGGAACATGCCCCAATTGCCGGCTTCGCCTGCGGCAACCAGCACGCCGAGCAAACCCGCGCCGAGAACGATAAAGCGAGGCCGGGTTAATCGATCGCACAGTATTGCGGACGGATCGGGCGGCGGCGTAATACCCGCCACCTTCCACGGGTCGACTGCGATCTGTAGCGGCTGCTGCATGGCAAACCGCGCCGCCAACACTCCGTTCAACCAGAGGACGACGGTGGTCGCCGTCAAGACGGCAAAAAACACGGTTGCCTTGGCGCCGATCGCCGTCAAGAAAACCTGCAAGTAGCCAATCGAGGAAAACCACAGCCAATCGACCAGGAAATTGCTCGCGAGCGAGAGCAGGATCAGGCCAATCGTGATGACGACGGCCGCAACGATCAGCCTGACCACGCCACTTTGCCGTGGTGCCTTCCGGCCGGGTCCGGTAATCCCGATCGTCATGGCTTGATCATAGCGGAAATGAGGGGCGCTCGCCGCTTGATTCGTGGTCGGATTGCCCCGCCAAGGCGGGCGACGCGGGTGCTTGAAGCTCCGTCGCCGGGATAGCGAACGAGCACAGGGCGGCAAACTCTGCTGATGCAGACCGGCGCGATCAATCAGTTGTCGAGCAGGATGGCTCCCGAACGGAGTCGCATCGTACAATATCGTGGAACAGCGCGGACTTGGCGCGGGAAGCCAGAACAAAGCCGAAAACTCTTATGTAATTGAGATTGCTGTATAATTTTAGAAGCATTAAGTGCGGGTGGAAGCCGGCAGCACTCCGTGCCCTCCTATCGAATACGTCATGAAGACGCTGGAGCTCACGGACGAGCAGCCCGCCAGCATCCTGGGCGACAACGCGCCCAAGCAGCTCAAGATCAGCCTCAGCTGACGTTGCGCCAGCGTGACGACGCTAGCGCCCGGTAGCTTCGGCGTCGTCCCCTCGGACGACCGCCGTTTCACCGCGCTGCACCAGCGAGAGTGTGGACCATCCTCGATCTATTTCGCAGCGGCCAGCCAGGCAGCCTGCGACCCCGTGGCGGTTCGCCGAGCGGAACAGTTCGGCGTTGAAGGCGTTTTTTCGCACTGAAGAAGCGCCATTGGAGGGACGCATGTGCTGATGCGAAACGACCGAGCTGCGCCGACGCTTGAGTGTCCCGCGTGCAGCCGGGCGACGCCGCATCGGTTGCTTTACACCAAGAACGGTTGCGACATCTTTCAATGTCGTGACTGCGGACTGGGACGCACCGAGGCATCGAGCTTCGATCCCCTCGCCTATTACGACGATGGCTACTTTTCCGGCCGTCAGTCCGACGGCTACGCCGACTATCACGGCGCCGAGCCCGTGTTACGGCACGAGTTCGCCCGCTCGGTCGAATTCATCCAGCGCCGCAAGCCAGAGGGCCGCCTGCTCGAGATCGGTTGCGCCTACGGCTTCTTTCTCGATGAAGCCCGCCGCGCCGGATTTGAGGTGAGCGGCATCGAGCCGGTGGAGGCGGCTGCCGCCCACGCTGGCGATCTCGGCTTGAACGTCGTCTGCGGCCTGCTGAGCGAAGCGACTCTCAAGTCGCTTGGCACCCTGGATGTCATCGTCCTCCTCGACGTCATCGAGCATCTGCCCGACCCGCAGGAAGCCCTCGCGCTGTTCGCGAACCATCTCCGGTCAGACGGAATCATCGTGCTGACGACCGGAGACTTCGGTTCCTTGGCGGCGCGGTCGACCGGCGCGCACTGGCGCCTGATGACGCCTCCGCAGCACCTGTGGTTCTTCAACCGCGACAGCATCGCGTCTCTGGCCCATTCGGTCGGCCTTCGCGTCGAGAGTTCCGATCACCCCTGGAAATTCGTGCCGCTCTCGCTGATCGCCTTCCAGGTCGGTCGCATGCTCGGCCGCAAGATCGCGGCCGGCCCGACCGGCAACCGGTTCGCCATTCCGGTGAACTTGTTCGACGCGATGCGCGTGGTCTTGAGCAAGGCGTCGCCATGATACGAGCCTCCCACGGGTTGTTCTTGTTGCGGATGGATCAGACATGACCGGCCGGATTCGCAATCCCTGGGTCGTTGTCGCGGCGTACGATGAAGCGCCGGCGGTCGGCAGCGTCGTGTCCGGCATTTGCCGCGCCGGATACGCCGTCGTCGTGGTCGATGACGGCTCCGTCGACCGCACCGGCGACGTCGCGTTGCTCGCAGGCGCGGTCGTCGTCCGGCATCCGATCAACCTCGGACAGGGCGCCGCGCTGCAGACCGGCATCGACTACGCCCTCGAGCAGCGTGCGGATGCGCTTGTCACGTTCGACGCCGACGGCCAGCATTCCCCCGCGGCCATCGCGGCGCTGCTCGCGGCGATCGAGCAGCCCGGCATCGATTTCGCGCTCGGCAGCCGCTTTCTCACCGGCGCGACCGCAAATCTGCCGATGGCGCGCCGCATCCTGCTCAGCGCCGCGCTCTGGTTCACGCGCGCAAGCACCGGACTGCCGGTCACCGATACCCACAATGGCCTACGGGCGATGACCTCGCGCGGCGCCCGCGCGATCTCCTTGCGACAGAACCGAATGGCGCACGCGTCCGAGATCCTGCACCAGATCGCGCTCAGCCGCCTGCGCTTTGTCGAAGTGCCGGTGAATATCGAGTACAGCGCCTATTCACTGGGCAAGGGTCAACGCATCACCGATGCGCTGACCATCCTAATCGATCTGTTTGAGCGGAGGCTCTACCGATGATCGCGCAGCTGTTGCTGACGGCCCTTCTGACGTTGGTTCTGGTCTACGCCTGGTCGGCGCATCGAACGGTGCCCATCATCGGCCTGCTCGCGAGCAGCGCGGCGCTCGCCGGCCTCTACTTCGTCTGGATGCAAGAGCACGCCACAGCACTTGCGGCCCTCGTGGGAATCGGGCGCGGCTCCGACCTCATCGTCTATATCTGGGTCGTGATCAGCCTGCTCATCATGCTCAACTTGCATCTGAAGCTGCGGCTCCAGCTCGACATGATCACGCGGCTAGCGCGCGCCGTGGCGATCGATCGCGCCAAGGAGAGCCGGCGTGAGGCAGTCCCCCCGCGAAAACGTCGCCCGGTCACGTTGGGCCGAAAGGCTGGCGCGCCCCCGATTGAATCGCGGGCGAAGAAGTAGATGCCATTGCCGAGTCGCGCCTGACTTCAAGTCGCGGCTGACTTGGCGTCACTCACCGAGCCCGCGACGATTCGCGTAGATCTTGGCGAACGGGCGACCGAATCGCGTGACCTCATCAACCAATACGGCCGTCGTGCCGTCGGCACAGGGCCAGCGCTCGGTGGTGATCAGGTAGTCGGCCTCTTCCGGATGCGTTTCGGCAATCCAGTTGCGACGGAACATCACGCCTGCCAGTTGCTCGCGCCAGGCCAGGCAGATCAGCACGCGCGGCGGATCGCCCGCGAACCGGCCTTCGGCGTCAATTCGATCCTCGAGGCGGCGCAGCGCCTCGGGAGCCGCCATGCTCCAATAATCGAGGTCGAAGCGGCCGTAAGCGCCGGCAACGCCGCCTGCCAGACTGTTCATCGCGATATACTCGAGCGGATGCAGGATGATGAGCGTCGCCACGATGGCGGCCGTGTGCGCGACCCCGAGGGCCGCGGGCACAATCGGGAGGCGTCGGAAGAAGGGCAAGAGGCTCGCAAGCCCGCGCGCGGCCACGACGGCGAGCATTGGGATCACGAACAATACATGGCGGACACCGTCATAGAGCGTCGAGCCCTGCAGGATGAGCACCACGATAGGCCCGAACGCCGCCACACCGACGACGAGCACCGCGCGCGATCCTGCGAGCTCGGCCGCGACTGGTCGCAGGCCCGCGACGCCGGACCGACGCAGGGCGCCGAGGGCGGCGCGGCTCCACCACGCTGCTGCACCGATCCAGACCGCCATGCCGATCAACAGCAACGCCAAAAAGCCCTCCGGCAGGCGCGCCAGGAGCTGTCCGGGGATGTACCAGGCGGGCACGTTATCGGTGAATGTGAGCCGGCTCCAGTTCTGGAATTCGAACGAGGTGTCGAGCGTACCAAAGTGCCGATAGGCCTCGAGGAATTGCGTGAGCGGATTTCCAATCTGCAACCAGGGCCAGAGCGCAATCGCCGTCAGCCAGGCGATGAGGATGACAAGCAACGTATGCAACGCGATCTGGCGCAATTGGCCATAGCCCGCGCGGCCATGGCGCAGCAGCGCCTCGAGCGCGCACAGGCTCATGCCGCCGACGAGGTAGGCGTGCGTAATCACCCCGCCGGTGCGCGTCGCGATGGCGAGGCCAGTGGCAAGGCCTGTCGCAAGAGTCAGAGGCCAGCTCGGCACCTCCTGCCGCACCATCAGGACGATCGCGAGCGTCGACCAGCTCATGGCGAACAGGAACGGCACGTCGATCGGGGCGAAGAACAGGTTGCCGTACAGGTAGCCGGTCAGCAGGCACAGGGTGAGTGCCGTCAATCCAGCCCAGTATCCGACCGTGAGCCGTGCCATCGGCACGACGGCGGCGAGCCCGGCGAGGCCCAACAGGAAGGTCATTGCGTGCCGGACCGTGATCGGGTTCGCGAGCTCAAGCGACTGCACGGCCGCAACAAGCATCTGAAACCACGGTCCATACATCCACAGATACTCTTCGACCGCCTCGAACTGAGACCGGTCCGCAAAGGCGCTCGTGTACCAGGCAAGCGCCTTGGGGCCGTACTCGTCGGTGTTGAATTCGTCGGTGGACAGCCCGTAATCCGCGGCGGTCGCAAGCCCGATGACCAAGGCCACGCCCAGCACCAGGAGCACGACCGACGTCTCAGCATAGCGAGCAGCAAATGCGAGGCCGAGTTTCGGCCTCGCAAACCCAGAGCTGTCGTCATCCACCCGTTCAAGCGCCATGCATTATCCTGCGATCGAGCGGCTGCGCGAGGGGTTCAAGTGCCGGATCAAGCCGTAAACGGTTCTACCCCGCCGCCTGCATCACATCGGGCGACACCTCGCTCAACTGCCTAGTCGCGAGCGCCCCCCCAGCGCACCTCAAGTGTTGTCCGCGGGCTTCGATAACATGCCTGAAGGGAACTTTGTTCCGAAAGTTCAAATCAGCTCGCGGGCGTTTCCGCGGTGAGCAATCAGTTAGCGCGCGACATAGCGCTACCTGACGGGGGCGGCATCGTAGAATGTCGCAGAACATCGCGGAATGTCGCAGCTTGGCGCTCCCTAGGAGCTTGTCTGGATAGTCGCTGTTCAAATCTGGTCGGGTCTGATTCAACATTGGGCGATGAGCAAGTATTTTCGGCCTTGGAACATCGATCAGACGCTGCTTCTGCCGCCGAATGTGCAGGACTTCGTGCCGAAAGGCCATGTCTCGCGGTTTATGGTTGATCTGGTGCGGGAGAGCCTCGATCTCAGGGAGATCATGGGCAGCTATGTGAGCGGGCTTGGGCAGCCGCCGTTTGATCCGCGGATGATGGTGGCGCTGCTGCTGCATAGCTATGCGAGTGGGCTGTATTCGTCGCGTCGGATTGCCAAGGCCTGCCGGGAGCGGAACGATTTTGTGATGATCGTGGCGCTGGATGCGCCGGATTTTCGGACGATCAGCGACTTTCGCAAGCGACATTTGAAGGCGCTCGGCGCGCTATTCGTGCAGGTTCTGAAGTTGTGCGAGACGGCCGGGCTGGTCAAGCTCGGTCATGTCGCGCTGGATGGTACGAAGATCAAGGCGAACGCGTCGAAACACAAGGCGATGAGTTATGAGCGCATGAAGAAGCGCGAGGCGGAATTGAAGGCCGAGGTCGCTCGCATGCTGGCGGCCGCCGAGGCGGCGGATGCCTCGGAGGATGAGACTTTCGGCAACAGCGACGAACTGCCGGACTGGACCGTCGACAAGCAGAAACGGCTGGCGAAGATCCAGCAAGCGATGGCGGCGCTGGAAGCGGACGCCAAACTGGCGGCGGAGGAAGAGCGCCGCATCGAGGCCGAAAAGGAACAGCAGCGCCAGGCCGAAGGCCGCAAGAAGCCGGGCAAACCGGCGGCGCTGCCATCGGAGGAACCCAATCCCAAGGCGCAACGCAACTTCACCGATCCGGAAAGCCGCATCATGAAGTCGAAGGATGGCTTCGTTCAGGCCTATAATGCCCAGGCGGCCGTCGATGCACATGCCCAGATCATTGTCGCGCAAGAACTGACCCAGCACGGCAGCGATCAGGGCCAGTTGGTGCCCCTGATCGAGGCCATCGAGAGCAATCTTGGCCGCAAGCCGCGGCAGGCCTCAGCGGATTCCGGCTACTGCAGCGAAGCCAATCTCGAAGCGCTCGACACACGCAGCATCGATGGCTATGTCGCGCCCGGACGCGCCAAGCACCCGACAGTAGCGAACGGAAAAGTCGGCGGCCCGCTGACACAGGCCATGCGAAAGAAGATCGACGATGGCGGCTTCGAAACACCCTACCGATTGCGAAAGCAAGTGGTGGAGCCGGTGTTCGGGCAGATCAAACAGGCAAGAGGCTTCCGCCAGTTCCTGTTGCGGGGCATCGAGAAAGTGCACGCCGAGTGGACAATGATCTGCACCGTCCATAACCTCCTCAAGCTGTTCAACCTCGCAAACGCAGCCTGAGCCTGCTACTCTACAACAAATGCCCGTCACGAAAACATATCTGGACGGGCTCCTAGGGTTGATTGGCGGAGGCTTGTCGATGCTGGCGAAGGCTCGCCGGGTGAACAGGAACTGGCTGACGAGTTCGGCGAGCCTGAGCGGCAGCATTTTGATGCAGTTGGTCCGCGCGGCAATGCGCAACAGTAGGTAGGCAATCATCGCAGCAAGCACTTGCAGGCGGATTGCATTGTCGTTGGTGCCGAGGAACTTGCGGATGTCGAGGTGCTGCTTGATCCAGCGGAACAGCAGTTCGATCTGCCACCGGCTCTTGTAGAGGGCGGCGATCTCGACGGCCGTTCGGGTCGTATCGTTGGTGAGAAGCGTGATCACGCCGCCGTTCTCCCGCCTGACCTTGATGCGCCGCAGCGGTATCGGCAAACGCGAGTCGCCCTTACTGGTGAGCTTCACCTCGTCGTCGACGATGATCCTGAAGCCGTCCCCCTTGCTGTTGCGGATGGTGCGATGCCTGACCGCGCGTAGCCGGATGCTCGTCTTCGGCCGGGTCACGAAGAAAGCCTTGCTATCATTGATCTTCTGCCACCAGTCGAAACGGCAATATCCCTTGTCGAACACGTAGGTTGTGCCGGCCTGGATCGGAGTCTGGCGACCGATCTCGATATCGTTGACGTTGGCAGCCGTCACCTCGACGCACTTCGGGATATCGCCCTTGGGATCGTAGACCACGTGCAGCTTCATGCCGCGGATGCGGCCGTTCCACACCGCCCAGGTGCAAACTTTGCCAAGCGGGATCGGACTGGCGTCGATCAGGCGCACCATCTCCTTGCCTTCGCCCCGCAACTGCCGGCTTGCCATCGCCGACAATCGTGCAAAGGTTTGCGCAAAAATGCTGGACGGGCGGCGGGTATTGGCATCCGACAGCGTCGAGCGGGACAACCTGCCGGTGCCCAGATGATAGTGATGCTGAGGATTGGCGTTGAAGCCGGTCACCACGGCGCGCAGGCTGTTGTTCCCGCTCAACTGCGCATAGATCAGCGCTACCAGGTGATCCCAGCTCTTGAACGACTTGTCGTAGGCATCCCCGTCCAGACGATCCACAGCCGTCTGAAACTGCCGCCGATTGATCGGTTCAAGCAGCCTACTAAAAATGCTATCGCGAAATCGCATGCTCGGCCTTCTGTGTCTCGACAACCAGAAAAGACCGATTTGCCTCGGTTTTGCCGAGCATGCACCGCGACACAGTGAATCATTCCCCGGACAGCCCTGCGCTCTTGCGGGGAGAGGGTTGGGGTGAGGGGCTCTATCCGCATCAAATGGCAAGAGACGGATTCGCGGAGGCTCCCCCTCACCCGGAATTCAAGCTGCGCTTGAATTCCGACCTCTCCCCGCAAGCGGGGCGAGGTGAAGACCACAGTGTCAAAACGGGCTGATCGAGAAATAGCGCAGCCACAGATCGGTGAAGCGGCCTTTTTCCCAAATCCGGAACAGCGCCCAATTCAGCGACTGCCGGAGCAGATCGTTGCCCTTGCGGACGGCGATGCCGACGCCCTCACCGAAAAAGCGGCTTTCGACGAAGGGGCCGCCGGAGAACGCGCAGCATTCGCCGGAATCGGTGCCGTTGATCCAGAACGCGAGCGAGATCGCATCGCCAAAGATGAAATCGACCTCGCCGCGGCGCAGCGCCGCGCGCAGCGCATCGTTATCCGGATAGGAATGGATCTCGGCGTCGGTGAACATCGCCTTGAGGTAGGCCTCGTGCGAGGTGCCGGCGATCACGCCGACCTTCTTGCCCTCGAGAAATTCCGGGCGGATTTCCGGCATCACGTTGTCGCGGCGCGACACGAAGCGTGCCGGCGCGCGGTAATAGGGATCGGTGAAATCGACCTTGGCGCGCAGCTGCGGCGTCACCGCCATCGACGCGATGATGGCATCGCCCCGGTTGGTGGCCAGCGCATCGATCAGGGTCTCGAAGCGGCGCATCTGGATGGTGCAGGTGACCTTGATCTCGTCGCAGAGCGAACGCGCCAGGTCGACGTTGAAACCGGCCGGATTGCCGTCCGGCCCGGTGAAGTTGAACGGCGGATAGTCGGTCTCGGTCAGGAAGCGGATCACGGTGAGGCGCGAGAGGTCCGGCCTATCCGGGCGGCGCCGCGGGTCCCAGAAGCCCGGCACCGCCTGCGGCGCAGCCTCGGCAGCGGCCTTGGGCGGCAGGGTTGGAGTCGGTGGCACGGCAGCGGCCGGGGGCGGCGCAGGCGCCGTCGGTGCAGGGGCCGGTCTGGCAGAAGGAGCCGGAGTTGGAGCGGGAGCCGTCTTGGCCGCGGGCGCCTGCTGTGCCTGGGTGGGGGGTGTCTGCGCGATCGCCGGGCCTGCCAGCGCCAGCAAGCCAGCCGCCATCACCCCCGCGGCCAGGCAAAGCTGGCGCGAGCGGACGGCAAAGGGCTGGGCGGACAAATCTGGCATAACCGGCAATTTTAGGGAATTGAACGGCTTATAGACCATCCGGCGCGTGATGCGAGCGCCGATTGGGTTAATTCTGAAGCGGAAATGGCAATCAGAGATACCGTTTGAGATCGGCCGCGGCCTCTTCCGGCGTCCGTTTCAGATTGAACGGCGAAACGAAACGGCCGTCGCGATCCATCAGATAGATCAGCGCGGTGTGATCCATCGTGTAGTCGCCATCCTTCAGCGGCACCTTCTTGGCGTAGACACGATAGCTCGACAGCACCTTGGCGATCGCGGCGGGGTCGCCGGTCAGGCCCTTGAGGTGCGGATCGAAGCTCGAAAGATAATCCTTCATCGCGGTGGCGGTGTCGCGTTCCGGATCGACCGAGACGAAATAGGCATTCACGCGATCGGCGTCCTTGCCCATCGCCTTCAGGACCTCGGAAATCTCGAACAGCGAGGTCGGGCAGACGTCCGGGCAATGGGTGAAGCCGAAGAAGATCAGCGTCGGCTTGCCCTGGAGGTTCTTGTCGGTGACGGTCTGGCCGGCTTGGTCGGTGAGCTGGAACGGGCCGCCGATCGCGGCCGGGGCGGCGACAGTGCGGAGGCCCCCGACCGCCCACAGCATAAGGAACAGGCCGACCGCGAGGCTGCCGGCGAAGGCGGCGAAGATCACCAGCGGGCGAGTGGTCCGAGGCATGGGCGGGACATCCTTGTCAGAAGCAGGCGGAGATGCCGGCCGTGATCGTTTCGAAAAACACCGCGGTCCCGTAGTGGAACCAGAGCGCCGCGGCGGCAAGCAGGACCACCCCGCCGATGCCGGCGGCGCCCCACAGGATCGCAGATGCCACCCGGCCCTGCGGAGCCGTCACGAGCTCGGATCGGGTGGAGATCGGCTGAACCATACGGTTGAGATAAGCCGGGTTCCGGCAGGCAGCAAGCGCAACGGCGGCCGCAGGCCGTCAAATGATAGCGAGGCTACTCCCGGCAGCGGCCGGATCACGCCGGCGATGGCAGACGAGGATTAAATGCAGAGATCAGCCGGAGCTCAGTGCTCGGGCTTCGACGCCGAGGCCTGGGCGTTGAGGTAGCACGGCTTGTACAGCGCCTGCAGCTGCTTGCCGCGCAGGAAGATCATCCGGCGGGTCAGGCCGCCGCGGTCCGTGATCCATCTGCGGACGGCCGGCGGGTACATCAGGTACAGCATATGGGTGGCTTCGGGATTGGGGACCGGGCGGCCGTCGTCACCGTAATCCCAGGCCGCATGGAAGCCGAGACTGGCGTGTGACGTCACACAGATCCGGTCATGAGGAACCTTGCCGAGCACGATGGTGCAGGCCGAGGCGCACAACCCGTCGATGATGACGGTCTCGCCCGACGTGCGCAGGTCCTGATATTTGTCGACATAAATCCCGATCTTGCCGCCGCGATCGTCGGCGATTCTGACCACTGCCTGTGACGCCCCCATTCCCGCCAGCAGGAGAACCGCAGCGAGCAACCCCGTCATCAACTTCATGGCCAGCCCCAGTCGAAACCGAATCTGTTGGTCTTGTGATGCAAGATGTCGTGAGCGTGTTGCGGCTGCGGATTTTTGTCCAGACGAGCGAAGCCGGACAAAACAAATTCAAATTGGGTGTTGCGCGCGCGCTGCAGTGGAGCGTGGAAAAGGTCCCAAACTGGAACAGCCTGCCGCAACTACTTGGTGCCCGGCCGCCACAGGCAAGGTCCATTCGGCGTTGACCGCGCGCAATCACGCGGTCTTCAATCGCAGCGGGACGGGGGGAATCAAACATGGCTGACGATGCGGATGTGATCGTGATTGGCGCCGGGCTGGCAGGCTTGGTCGCCGCAACCGAGATCGCCGACGCAGGCAAGCGCGTCATCGTGCTCGACCAGGAAGGGGAACAGAGCATCGGCGGCCAGGCCTTCTGGTCGTTCGGCGGATTGTTTCTGGTCGATTCGCCGGAGCAGCGCCGGCTCGGCATCAAGGATTCCGCAGACCTCGCACTGCAGGACTGGATGGGCACCGCCGGTTTCGATCGTGAGGAGGATCACTGGCCGCGCAAATGGGCTGAGGCTTATGTGGCGTTCGCGGCGGGCGAGAAACGCGACTGGCTGCGCGCGATGGGCCATCGCATCTTCCCGGTGGTCGGCTGGGCCGAACGCGGCGGCTACGACGCGATGGGCCATGGCAATTCGGTGCCGCGCTTTCACGTCACCTGGGGCACCGGTCCCGGCATCGTCGAGCCGTTCGAGCGTCGCGCACGCGAGGCCGCGAAAAGCGGACGGCTGGTGTTCAAATTCCGCCATCGGGTCGACGCGCTCGATGTCAGCAACGGCGCGGTCGACGGCGTGCGCGGCGCGATCCTGGAACCGACAGGCGTCGAGCGCGGCAAGAGTTCCTCGCGCAATGTCGTCGGCGATTTCGCACTTCGCGCCCAGGCGGTGATCGTCGCCTCCGGCGGCATCGGCGGCAATCATGATCTGGTGCGGCAGAACTGGCCGAAGCGGCTCGGCGAACCGCCGAAATTCATGATCTCCGGCGTGCCCGAACATGTCGACGGCCGCATGATCGGGATCACCGAGGCGGCCGGCGGCCGTCTGATCAACCGCGACCGGATGTGGCACTATGTCGAGGGCATCCAGAACTGGAACCCGATCTGGCCGCGTCATGGCATCCGGATTCTGCCAGGACCGTCATCGATGTGGTTCGACGCGTCAGGCAAACGGCTGCCGGCGCCGCTGTTCCCGGGCTCCGACACGCTCGGGCAGCTGCACTACATCATGGGCACGGGCTACGATTATTCGTGGTTCATCCTGACCCAGAGCATCATCAAGAAGGAATTCGCGCTGTCGGGCTCCGAGCAGAACCCCGACCTCACGGGCAAGAGCTGGCGCATGACGATCAAGCGCGCCACCAACAAGGGCGCGCCGGCGCCGGTCGAAGCCTTCAAGCAGCACGGCGCCGACTTCATCGTGCGCGACAATCTCGGCGATCTCGTCGGTGCCATGAACAAGCTCGCCGGCAACGACCTGTTGCAGCTCGATGCCATCAAGACGCAGATCGAGGCGCGCGACCGCGAGATCACCAATCCCTACGTCAAGGATGCGCAGGTGATGAACCTGCACAATGCGCGCCGCTATATCGGCGACAGGCTGATCCGCACCGCGAAGCCGCATCGGATCCTCGATCCCGAGCACGGCCCGCTGATCGCGGTGAAGCTCAACAGCCTCACCCGCAAGACCCTCGGCGGCTTCGAGACCGATCTGGATTCGCGCGTGTTCGGCAATGATCACCAGATCATCCGCGGTCTCTACGCGGCCGGCGAAGCCGCCGGCTTCGGCGGCGGCGGCGTGCACGGCTATCGCTCGCTGGAAGGCACGTTCCTCGGCGGCTGCCTGTTTTCGGGCCGCAATGCCGGACGCGCGGCGGCGAAGGCGGTGAGCTAGAGGTCGAATAGCAACCGCGAAAGGGCTGGAGGCCCTCTCCCGCTTGCGGTGGGCGCCTGCACGATTTCGGAATATTAGAAGAATATCGCTGAGTTGCCCGACGTGTCAAGTTGCCTGGTCGAACGCCTGCCGCCGCCGGCTACTTTGCATGGGGTTGTTTTCGATATTTTGGCAACGAGCCGCTGCGACGGCGCAAGCGGGAGAGGTGCATCGAGGCCGCGGCCCGACCGATCCAACCTAATTTCAATTATCACCCGCTCGCCTCCAATCCGCCTCCGCGCTGAGGAAGCGGACGCCGAACGTGTCGGCATTGGCCTCGCCCCAATCGTAGAGCGCCTGCAGCATCGGCTTCAGCATCTCGCCGCGCTTGGTCAGGCAGTAGCGCGAGGAGCCGCCGCCGCGCTCCTGCCTGACGAAGCCTGAATTGCAGAGATCGCGCAGGCGCTCGGTCAAAACCTTGTCGCTGAGTTGCGGGATGTCGTGGCGCAGTTCGCCATAGCGCATCGGCCGAACCTTCAGCCGGCTCAGGATCACGGTCTTCCATTTGCCGCTGAGCTGATCGATCGAGAACTCGACCGGGCAACCATATTTGCGCTTGGTCTTGCGGATCATCCCGTTCTCCCGCGGCACTTTCCATCTGGTTCGTTGAGAGCCGCCATCGATCCATCTAAGCACGCTTTGCGCGGGTTGGGCGAGTTCAGGGATCATTGCAAGGCATGACAGAAGACAATTCCGCCCGAGACGCAAACGACAAGCAAGCGGCGCACAAGCGCATCATCGTCAGACGCAACGGGCCCTACGAACCCGAGCCCGGCATTCCGATCGTCGATCATCTCGGTGTGCCGATCGCAGCCGAGGCGCCGGTGCGGCTCTGCCGCTGCGGACAATCGCAGACAAAGCCGTTCTGCGACGACAGCCACGTTGCGTGCGGCTTCACCGACTCCAGGGATGCGCGGCGGGTGCCGGACAAGCTTGACGTCTATGCGGGGCAGCAGGCGTATGTGTTCGACAATCGCGGGACCTGCGCACATTCCGGCTTGTGCACCGACCGGCTCAGCTCCGTGTTTCATCTCGGTGAGGAGCCGTTCATCGCGCCGAGCGGCGCGCGCTTCGACGATCTCCTCAACGCCGTACGCAGGTGCCCATCGGGCGCGCTCGGGATCGGCATTGGCCCCGCGCGCGACGCCAACCTGTCCGACGTCAGCCGGCCGCCGCAGATAGAAGTGTCGAAGGACGGCCCCTATCGCGTCACCGGCCATGTCGATCTGGTCGATGAGGATGGCACGCCGGTCGCACGGAACGCGGGCGCGTCGCAGGAACATGTCAGTCTGTGCCGCTGCGGCTCTTCGCTGAACAAGCCGTTCTGCAGCGGCATGCACTGGAACGTCGCATTTCGCGATCCGGTCCCCGATCCCTTGCGCGAGCCGACGCTGTTCGAATGGGCCGGCGGCTATCCGGCGCTGCTCGACATGACCCGCATCTTCTACGGCCGCTATGTGCCGGAAGATCCGCTGCTCGGCCCGCTGTTCGCCGAAATGTCGCCGGACCATCCCGAACGGGTGGCGGCGTGGCTGAGCGAGGTGTTCGGCGGCCCGCGCTTCTACACCGAACGTTATGGCGGTTATCGGCGGATGGTGTCGCAGCATATCGGCAAGGAGATCCGGCCGGAGCAACGCGCGCTGTGGGCCACCTATATGGTGCAGAGCGCCGACGATGCCGGGCTGCCGTCCGATCCGGAATTCCGCGCCGCGTTCGTCGCCTATATCGAATGGGGCTCACGGATCGCGGTGGAGAATTCGGGGGCCGGTGCGAAACCGCCGCCGAACATGCCGGTGCCGCGATGGTGGTGGGTCTGCAACGCAACGCCCGCGGCGCGGCTGTCCGCAATTGAAGGCGACGCGCAAGCCGCAACCGAGACCAGCGTAGCGCTGCCCAGTCCGGGCGAGGCGGTGCAGTTCGAAGCACACATCCGGCCGCTGTTCCGGCCGATGGATCGCAACTCGATGCTGTTCGCCTTCGACCTCTGGAAGGAGGAGGACGTGATCAAGCACCGCCGGCAGATCCTGGCCCGTCTGGAAGCCGGCACCATGCCCTGCGACGGGGCCTGGCCGGCTGAACAAGTGGCGCTGTTCGCACGCTGGGCCGATGCGCTGAAGCCGCCGACCGGATCGTGAAAGCCGTGTTCGGCCGGACCGGTTGAACCGGCTGTGTCGTCATGCTGATATCGCCATCGCGAGGACAGGAAACCTCAGCGATGCGACGGCATCCAATCGGTATGCTGGTTTTGGCCGGCGCGATCGCCTTGAGCATCGTGCCGGCGCGCGACGCGAACATTCACGCTGCAGCCACCTGCAACCAGGCCCGCGCCGCTCGTCATCGTGCTGCACGGCAAGACCCAGAGCAGCGCCGACATGATCACACGGACGTCGTGGCCATTGATCGCCAGGCGCGACGGCTTCGCGGTGGCGTATCCCGATGGGTTGAACCACGCCTGGGCCGACTCCCGGCCGAACGCGCGGCGCGCCGCCGATCCGCCGCCGGAAGGCACCGACGACGTCGCCTTCATTGCGCAATTGATCGCGAAGCTCGTCGGCGACGGGACCGCCGATCCGAAGCGCATCTATGTCACCGGCATCTCCAATGGCGGCGCGATGGCCATGACCTTGGCCTGCGAACGCGCCGACCTGTTCGCGGCGGCGGCCAGCGTGGTCATGAACCTGACCGACGAATCCGCCGGCGCCTGCCGGCCTGTGCGTCCAGTGCCGGTGCTCCTGATGAACGGCACCGTCGACCCGCTGATCCCCTATCAGGGTGGACGCGGCACCAGCTATTTTGCGGTCGACGGATTCTGGTCGACCGAACGCCCCCTGCAATTCTGGCGGCGGACCAATGGCTGCGAGAACAAGGACGCCGCAACCACCGATCTGCCCGATCGCAACCCTTCCGACCAATCAAACTGTCACACGGATCGACTCAGCCTGTCCGCAGGGACGTGACGTCGTGCTCTACCGGGTGAATGGCGGAGGCCACCGCATGCCCGGCCACTTCCCGGACGCGCATTTTACGAAACTGGCGGCCGCGCTGCTCGGACCGCAAAACGGCGATATCGACGGCGCCGATACGATTTGGGCGTTCTTTACGCGCTTTCCGTGAGATGTACGTTTGCAAAATGCGCAGTGGCGGCGAACCCCGCGGCGCGGTAGACAGTGCCGCCATTCAAGTGGAGACCCAAATGAGCATTCAACGTTTCGAAACCGGCCCGCGCATGAGCCAGGCCGTCGTGCACGGCAACACCGTCTATCTCGCCGGCGTCGTCGCCGGCAAGGCCGCGGGCGGCAGCGTCACCGACCAGACCAAGGACATCCTGTCGATCATCGATGGCCATTTGGCCAAGGCCGGCACCGACAAGTCAAAACTCCTCAGCGCGACCATCTACATCACCGACATGAAGACGTTCCCGGAGATGAACGCGGTGTGGGACGGCTGGGTCTCGGAGGGTAACACCCCGGCCCGCGCCACCGTCGAGGCCAAGCTCGCGGCGCCGCAGTACAATGTCGAGATCATGGTTGTCGCGGCGAAGTAAGCGCGACAATCAACCGCGACGCACGTCGTCGCGACGGATATCGGATGCCCCGGATTGCAAAATTGCAATTCGGGGCATTTTCGTTTTTTGCACTCACGCGCTGATCCGTGCTCGCTCGCCCGCGGCCTCGCCGAGATCGGACTGCAGCCAGCGGGCAATCCGGCGCCATGGACCGGCCAGAGCCCTGCAGCCCATGAACAGGCCGAGATGACCACACGGCTCAGTCTCGCTTCGCAGCCACGCGGGCGGCGTGCCCAACAGCCGCATTGTCGCAAATGCCTGGTCGGGCGGAACAACGATGTCGTTCTCCGCGGCGAGCAGGAAGGTCGGCAGCTTCACCGCGGCAAGATCGATCTTGGTGCCAAGCGCGACGAAGTCTCCCGCCGCGATCCGGTTCTGACGAAAGATCCAGTCAGTCACTTCCAGGTAGTAGGTGCCCGGCAGATCAAGCGTCTCGCTGTTCCAGCGCGTGAAACGATCGAGCAGCGCCTGTGCGTCCTCCGACTTGCCGTCGAGACGTCGCTGCAGCGCCGCCTCCACGTCAAGCAGGCTGAACGGAATGCTCCAGAGCTGCAGCATGTACTTGCCACTGACGATCCCATCTCCCTGACGCACCATCGCCTCGAAGCCTTGCTGCGGCAGCGAGGCGACCATCCTGGAAAGCTCCGACGACACCGAGACGTCGACCGGGCTGCCTGCAAGCACGAGCCGCCGCACCTTGCCGGGGAAACGCGCCGCATAAAGCAACGACAGCCAGCCGCCTTGACAGAGACCTGCAAGGTCGACCGGCGGCCCGATCGTGTCGACGGCCACATTGAGATCAGACAGATAGGTGTCGATCGAGAAATATCGCATCTCCGGTGCCGCCGAGCGCCAATCCGTGAGATAGAGACGCGCTAGACCCGCCTGCTGTAACGCCTCCATCAGGCTGTGGCCGGGGGCAATATCCGCGATCTGCGCGCGGTGCAGCGCATAGGGCGCGCAGACCAGCAGCGGCGGGCCTTCGACCGCGCTTGAAAAGTCGAGCAGGCGCATCGACGGCAGCTGAAGCGCGACCGAGTGGGCCGTCGTCCAGGGCAGTGCCGCTTCGCCTGGCGCATCCGCCGGCTCCGGCGCGAGATTGGGGTACCACTGCGAGTAGATGTCCAGCGCCAAACGCGTGGCTTCAAACGGCCACAGCCAGGCGTCCTGCACCCAGCTGGCGCTCGCGCCTCTTTCCGATGGGTCCGCCTTGTCGGGCAAGCTCATTCACCGATTGATCGCCACCGAAATGGTCTGGCCGGCGCGGGTCGAAGCCTTGACCCTAATCAAAAACCGACGAATTCACGTTGAGCACCTTACGCCAAACCCGCTGGAGCGCAGCCACGCCAGCACGTCACGATCTCGCGATCCCGGCGCAGCTTGTGACCAGGCGGTGATGGCCATCGCTTCAGCGACTATGCGACGCGTGCTGTGCCCCTCTCCGCCTCGAGCTTGCGCGCGAACAGCCAGCGGAAATAGGTCAGCGGCGCATCGGCGCCGATCGCAAGCAGCTGATAGTCCGGATCGACGTCGAGCACCTTCTGCTGCGCCTCGATGAAGTCCTTGTCCTCGTTGAAGGCCTCCTCGAGGGAATGCCGCAACGAGAGCGCGATGTTCGGGTTGCCGATGTCGAAATCGTGCAGGTAATTCCAGAAGAAGTGCGTCGACGAGCGGGTCTCCGGCGTCATGAACTGGGCGTTGCGGTATTGCCGCGTGCCCGGAACCTGAACGCCTTTCTCCACGCCCTGCCCGGCCGGCGCAAACGTGGTATCGAGCGTGAAGATGCCCGGAACGATCATGCGGCCGATATTGCGACGATCGACCTTGTCGGCCCGGTTGGAAATCACCTTCTTGTGGTAGGGCGGCGCATCGGCGCCCATGTGCCAACGCTCGACGCGGAAGCCGTCGTCCAGCTTCTCGATCGCGACCGGCTTGGTCTTGTAGGCGTATTCCTCGGAGCCGCCGAGCGTGTTGGTGTGGACGAAGGCGAGGTGGGCGAAGTCGCTGAGATTATCGACGATCAGGAGCCAATTGGCCTTGTAGTGCATGTAGCCGGGCAGGCCGCGCCATTTGGGATCTTCGAGCGGCGGATAATCCAGGATCAGCTTCGGATCGGCCTTCTCGGGATCGCCGGTCCAGATGAAGATCATGTTGTAGCGCTCGACCACGGGATAGCTGCGCACGCCGAGCTTGGCGGGGATCGCGTCCTGGCCGGGAATCTGGATGCACTTGCCGTCGGCCGCGAACTTCATGCCGTGATACATGCACCTGATGTCGTCGCCCTCGACGCGTCCCATCGAGAGCGGCGCGGCGCGATGGCAGCAACGGTCATCGAGCGCGACCACCTTTCCGCTGGAGCCGCGATAGAGCACGATCGGCCGCTCCAGGATGGTGCGCGCCAGCTTCTTGCCGTCGATCAGCTCGTGATTCAGCGCCGCCACATACCAGGCGTTGCGCAGGAAAATTCCGTTGTCGTCGGCCATCTCGCCCTCCCGATGCAAATTTGGTTACGACGAGGTTAGGTGATTGCGATCGCCGGGATAATCCGATTTGGCTGGACACACTGTACCGCTGGATGGACAATCGGCCATGGAGTGGCGCGATTGGGAGCTGTTTTGCGAGGTTGTCGAGCATGGCGGCTTCACCGCGGCCGCGCGCGTGCTCGGACATCCCAAATCGAGCCTCAGTGCTGCGGTGCAGCGTCTCGAAGCCAATCTCGGGCTGCGGCTGATCGAGCGGACCACGCGGCACCTGCGGCTGACCGATTCCGGCGAGACCATCTATCGCAAGGTGCGCCCGCTGTTCACCGCGCTGCACGACACCCACAGCGAGGCGCTCGCGATGAGCAGCGCGGTCGCAGGCACCCTGCGCATCAAGGCGCCCTACGAATTCGGCGCGCATCACGCCGGGCCGGTCGCCTGCGCTGTGATGGGCCGCTATCCCGAGCTCGCGATCCGGATCGATGTCGAGCACGACATCGTCAACCCGATCGCCGAAAACTACGACATCGTGTTCGCGATGCTGGAGGCGCCGCTGCCGTCGGCCGGCATCGTGATCCGCCGCGTCTTCACCCTCGAGCGCGGCCTGTTCGCCGCGCCGGCGCTGCTGGAGAAGTTGGGCGAGCCGCGCACGCTGATTGAGCTGAGAAAGCTGCCGCTGTTGACCGGCCCGAGCGATCCGCCATGGGCGATCACCGCTCCCGGTGGTGCGGTCGAGCATCTTGCGGTGGATCGCGCCCGTCTCACCAGCTCGAATGCCCATGTCCGCCTGCAGGCTGCGCTTGCCGGCCATGGCGTGCTGCGGGTGACCGCGAGCTACACCCGCGCCGCGGTCGCCGCCGGCGAGTTGCGGCGGCTGTTACCGGATCACGCCTGCGAGCCGCTGAACGTGCACGCGCTGTTGCCCGCGCGGCAATTTGTCCCTGCCAAGGTGCGCTGCTTCCTCGATGCGATGGAGGCGCATGCGCGCGGCGATCCGGAGGCATATATCAAGCCGTGACCGCTGATTGTGAGCTGTTTTGGCCAATCACGATTTTCTCGGGAACCTGGCCGGCCCCGTGGCATCTAATGTCGATGATCAGTGAACAGTGAGGCAATCCAGCCATGCGCCAGGCCCAGGTAAAGCAACCACCGCCGATCCGCTCAGTCGAAGCCGAGCTCGTGCAACGCGCGCTCGCCCGCGACGAGGCCGCGGTTCGCGCCATCATGCAGGCGAATAATCGCCGGCTGTTCCGGCTGGCGCGCGGCATCCTGCGCAACGACAACGAGGCCGAGGATGTGGTTCAGGAGGCCTATGTGCGCGCCTTCACCCATCTGGACCAGTTCCGCGGCAACTCGAGCCTTTCGACCTGGCTGTCGCGGATCGCGATCAACGAGGCGCTCGGCCGCCTGCGTAGCAGGCACACAAGCGTGGAATGGTCCGAGCTACCGAGAGGCGCCCTTGAGGCTCAGATCATCCAGTTCCCCTTGTCATCAGCGGACGATCCGGAAAAATCCATGGCCCAACGCGAAATCCAGCATGTTGTCGAGCGCGCGATCGATGAGCTGCCCGAGGCGTTCCGCCTCGTCTTCATCACCCGGGTGATCGAGGGCATGAATGTCGAGGAGACCGCTGAAATCCTCGCCCTGAAGCCGGAAACCGTGAAGACCCGCCTGCACCGTGCCCGGACCATGCTTCGCGACAATGTCGAGCGGAAGATCGGCCCCGTCGTAATGGAGGCCTTTCCCTTTGCGGGCAGACGCTGCGAGCGATTGACCGAGGCGGTCCTGAAACGGCTCGGCGCCACCGCATAGATTTTCGGGAACCTCGGCGCGTCCGCACCATCCAACTCCTGTGCAACCAACAACGTGCCGTGCGCTACGCCCGGCTCAACAGGAGTGTCAAACCATGTTCGTTCGATTGAGCATCGCGGTCGCCGCGCTCAGCGTTCTCAGCGGAGCAGCGTTGGCGCAGGGCGCAAAGCCGACCGATCCGCAGATCGCGCACATCGCCTATACCGCCGGCGTGATCGACATCGATGCCGCCAAGCAGGCCGAGTCGAAGGCTTCCAACAAGGAAGTCAAGGCGTTCGCCCAGGACATGGCGCGCGACCATGAGGCGGTGAACAAGCAGGCGCTCGACCTCGTCAAGAAGCTGAAGGTGACGCCCGAGGACAACGACACCAGCAAGGCGCTGTCGAAACAGGCGGCCGACAAGCTCGCCGAGCTCGGCAAGCTGACAGGCGCCGCCTATGACAAGGCCTATATCGACAACGAGGTCACCTACCACAAGACCGTCAACACGGCGCTGGAGACGCAGCTGATCCCTTCGGCCACCAATCCCGAGCTGAAGGGCCTGCTGCAGACCGGCCTGAAGATCTTCCAGGGCCACCAGCAGCATGCCGAACATGTCGCGGCCAGCCTGAAATAAGGAGACGCATGATGTTGCCAGGACGCAATCTCGCAACGCTCGCCTTGCTCGTGTTCGGCGCGACGGCTGTCCCGGCGCATGCGGCCACCATCCAGATCGTGATGGAGAATTTGGTGATCTCGCCGGCCGAGGTATCGGCCAAGGTCGGCGACACCATCGAATGGGTCAACAAGGACGTATTGGCGCACACCGCCACCGCGAAGAACGGCGACTTCGACGTGACGATTGCGCCGAAGAAAACGGTCAAGTCGGTTCTGACCAAGGCCGGCACGGTCGACTATTACTGCCGCTACCATCCCAACATGAAGGCGGTGCTGACGATCGCGCCGTAGCACGCGCGATGACCTCCGAGGTAATCGATCGATGCCTGCGAACCTTCGATAGTCCGGACAGCCGACAGTCCGGCCCATCGAAGGAGAGCACCATGACCGACCACGCCACCATCGCCCGCAATATATCGAGCTCTGGAACGAGCGGACGCCGAGCCGTCGCCGCGAGATGCTGAGCCAGAACTGGACCGCCGATGCGCGCTATGTCGATCCGCTGATGAGCGGCGATGGCCGTGAGGGCGTCGATGCATTGATCGCCGGCGTGCAGCAGAAATTTCCGGACTTCACCTTCAAGCTGATCGGCGAACCGAACGGCTTCGGCGACCATGTCCGCTTCTCCTGGGGGCTCGGACCCGACGGCGTCGACAGCCCGATCAAGGGCACCGATTTCGCCATGCTGAAGGACGGCCGGATCAGGAGCATCACGGGCTTCCTCGATCAGGTGCCGGGCGCCTGACCCGAGCTTCTTGTACGACGCGTTTTCTTCACGCAAACCGGGCCCCACTTCGCTCGAAAACGCTATGGTCCGCTTCCAAGCCGGTGATGTCGCTGCTAATCTTCCCGAAACACAGGGAGGACGCCATGAAGGCAGATTTCGCCTTCAAGACTTCTGTCGTCAGCGACATCACGCCGGCGCGGCTGGCGATCGGCCGCGACAGCTTTCCGCAGGCCCTGATCGGTTCGCTGCGCCGCATCGGTTCGCCGCGTCGCGTCGCCGGCGTCGGCCACTGCATGGTGTTCTCGTTCCCAGGCCCGCGGTCCGCCGCGTGCCTGCTCGACGTCGGCAACATCCCGACCGGGCGTGAGCTTGGGATCGCCTATTCCGAACATTTCCATCAAGCCGACCCGAACCGCGATGCCGTGTTCGAGGGGCAGGCGCAGGCCACGCCAATCGTGCTGCCGACCTTTGCCCGCCGGATGTACAGCGACGGCTACCGCAAGATCTTCTTCGACGATTCCGACATCGTCGACAAGTTCGCCTCGGCGATCTGGACTGGCGACACCTGCTTCTATGTCAACTTCTACCAGATCACAGCGCAAGGCCGTTTCAGCCGCGAACAGATCGCGCGGCTGGCCGCGGTCGCGCCCGCGTTGACGGCAGCGGTGGCGCGGCACTTCCAGCCCGACATGGCGCCGGATGCCGATCCGATCGCGCGGCTGCAGACCCTGTTTGCGACGGCAGCACCGCTCGCCCGGCTGACCGGGCGCGAGCGGGAGGTCTGCCTGCGCATCCTGTCGGGCCTCAGCTCGGAAGCAATCGCGGCCGAGCTCGGCATCGGTCTGCATTCCGCCCTCACCTATCGCAAGCGCGCCTATGACAAGCTCGGCATCTCCTCGCAGAACGAGCTGTTCGCGATCGCGCTGCGCCTGATGGCCTCGACCCGCAGCCTGAACTGAGGGGGCCTTGAGCGGTGGCTTCCGCCTGTCCCCAACGGTGGGGACAGACCGGTGGTGCTTTCCGGCCTATGCTCGGTCCGAAACCTGAGGCCAACCTGAGATCAAGTCGTGAGCACCGCACCCCATTTCGACATCGATGTGCCAGCCTTCTGGCAGGACCCCTATCCGACGCTCGCGCGGATGCGCAAGGAAGCGCCGATCGCCTTCGTGCCGCAGCTCGGCAGCACGCTCCTCTGCAACCGCGACGACATCTTCGTCTCCGAGAAGCAGATCGACGTGTTCTCGTCGCACCAGCCCGAGGGGCTGATGAACAAACTGATGGGCCACAACATGATGCGCAAGGACGGCGATGCGCACATGAACGAGCGCAAGGCGATCTTCCCGGCGATCTCGCCGAAGACCGTCAGATCACACTGGACCACGCAATTCGAGGGACATGCCACGCGCATCCTCGACGAATTGAAGCCGGACGGGCTGGTCGATTTCGTGCAGGCTTTCGCGCTGCCGTTCTCGGCCGAATGCCTGAAGTCGATCACCGGCCTCACCAACATGCGCTTCCAAGACATGAACGCGTGGTCGCAGGGCATGATCGACGGCATCGCCAATTATGTCGGCGACCCCGCGATCGAGGCACGCTGCCATGCGGCGACCTCGGGCATCGACGCCGCGATCGACGACATGGTGCCGGTGCTGCGCAAGACGCCCGACCTCAGCCTGCTCGGCGTGATGCTGCAAACCGACATGCCGATGGAAAGCGTGCGCGCCAATATCAAGCTCGCGATCTCGGGCGGCCAGAACGAGCCGCGCGACGCGATCGCCGGCACGGTGTGGGCGCTGCTGACGCATCCGGACCAGCTTGCGCTGGCGACGAGCGGCGCGATCCCGTGGTTGCAGGTGTTCGAGGAATATGCGCGCTGAATCTCTCCGATCGGCATGTCGCCGCGGCGGATCGCAAAGCCCTGGACGATCCGGGACATCGCGTTCGAGACCAATGAGCGCGTGTTCCTGATGTTCGGCTCGGCGAACCGCGACGAGAAGCATTTCGACAAGCCCGACGCGTTCGACGTGCGGCGCGACGCCAGCAAGAGCATCGCGTTCGGCGCCGGCCCGCATTTCTGCGCCGGCGCCTGGGCCTCGCGCGCCATGGTCGCCGACGTCGCGCTGCCCGCGATCTTCAACCGGTTGAAAAACCTGCGCCTGATCGAGGACAAGCCGCCGCGGATCGGCGGCTGGGCGTTCCGCGGCCTGCTGGATCTGCCGGTGGCGTGGGACGCATAAGCGCTGTTACCGTCCCCAACGCAGCACGACCGGATCGAGCGCGCGCGCGATCTCGATCAGCCCCGCTCGCGTAGCCGGGTGCAGCGGCTGTAGTGGATGGCGCACCATGTCGGACTTGATGACGCCGCCTTCGCGCATCAGGACCTTGCAGGCCTGCAACCCGCATTGGCGGTTCTCGTAGTTGATCAGCGGCAGCCAGCGCGCATAGGCCCGCACCGCTTCGTCGCGCTGGCCTGCAAAGAACGGATCCATGATCTGGCGGATGCCGTCGGGATAGCCGCCGCCGGTCATCGCGCCGGTGGCGCCGGCGTCGAGATCGGCCATCAGGGTGATCGCCTCCTCGCCGTCCCACGGCCCCTCGATCTCGGCGCCGCCCTTCTCGATCAGGCCGCGCAGTTTGTTCGCCGCCATCGGCACCTCGATCTTGAAGTACCTGATATTGGCAAGCTCCTTCGCCATTCGCGTCAGAAAATCCACCGAGAGCGGCGTGCCTGCGACCGGCGCGTCCTGGATCATGATCGGGATCTTGATGGCATCCGATACCACCCGATAGAACTCATAGATGCCCGGCTCCGGCACGCGGAAGGTCGCGCCGTGATAGGGCGGCATCACCATGACCATGGCGGCACCGGCGGCTTCCGCCTCGCGGCTGCGCGCCGCACAGACCGCCGAGGAGAAATGCGTCGTCGTGACGATGACGGGAATCCGCCCCGCAACATGCTTGAGCACCGAATGCATCACGGTTTCGCGCTCGGCATCGGTCAGCACGAACTGTTCGGAGAAATTGGCGAGGATGCAGATGCCGTGGGAGCCGGCGTCGATCATGAAGTCGATGCAACGCCGCTGGCCGTCGAGGTCGAGATTGCCGTTGGCATCAAAGATGGTCGGCGCCACGGGGAAGACGCCACGATAGGGACGCTTTGCGATTGATGTCATGATGACGACCTCTCAGGGCTTCATGTCAGATCTTGCGGAACGGCAGCGACGGGCCTTCGAGCCTGCGCAGGCCCGGCTCGCGCCGCTCCAGCCACCAGCCATATTGCTTCGGCCAGGACGCGAAAATCTCGCCGCTTCTGCCGCCAAGCGCAAGCTCGGCATGCAGCGGCCAGTTCGGATCGAACAGCGCTTCGCGGCCGATCGCAACCAGATCGGCATGGCCGCCCGCCAGAACATCCTCGGCCTGCTGCGGATGCAGGATGAGGCCGACTGCGATGGTGGCAACATCGGCGGCGCGGCGGATTTCGGCGGCATAGGGCACCTGAAAGCCGTAGCCGCGCGGAATCCGCGCCGCCGTCGCCGAGCCGAGCAGACCGCCCGACGAGCAATCGATCAGATCGGCGCCGCGCGCCCTGGCTTGCCGGGCGAATGCGATCTGGTCCTCGAGCGCGAGACCGCCGTCGATGCCGTCGACCGAGGAGATCCGTACCGACAGCGGCCGCTCCGCGGGCCAGGCGGCGCGCACGGTCTCGATGATCTCGAGCGGATAGCGCATCCGCCCGGCACGATCGCCGCCATAGGCGTCGCTGCGGCGGTTCGACAGTGGCGAGAGGAATTCGTGCAGCAGATAGCCATGCGCGCAATGCACCTCGACGAATTCGAAGCCGGCCTCCACCGCGCGCAAGGTGGCGCGCCGCCATTGCTCGCGCAGCGCTGCGAGCTCGGCGACGTCGAGCGCGTGCGGCATCAGCCAACCGTCTTCCATCGGGATCGCGCTCGGCGCCACCGTCCGCCATGGCAGATCGCCGCGGGCGCGGTCGGCCGCGTCGAGTGCGGCATTGCCGTACCACGGACGCTGCATGCTTGCCTTGCGGCCGGCATGCGCGAGCTGGATCGAGGGCACGGCGCCGTTATCCTTCAGGAAGGCTGCGATCCGCTCGAGCGGCGCGATCTGCTCGTCGTTCCAGATGCCGACATCGCCATGGGTGATGCGGCCCTCGGCCGTAACCGCCGCGGCCTCGACCATCACCAGCCCGGCACCGCCTTGGGCGAATTTACCGAGATGCACAAGGTGCCAGTCATTGGCGATACCGTCGGTCGCCGAATACTGGCACATCGGCGAAATCAGGATGCGGTTTCGGGAGGTCACGCCGCGAAGCGTGATCGGCTGAAACAGAAGCGGCTGCGACATCGGGACCTGCGGGAGCGTGGTGGCGGGACAACGGCCGCCGAAAGCTAGGCGGCGCGCCGCATCATCGCAAGCTGCACAACGGCGCAGGCGGCAGGACCTGGATGCATGCGCCGCGCGCGCGATGGGCAATCATCCAAACCCGAAGCCCCGGCTGCAGAAATTTTCCCCGGTTGGTAAATACTTTCGATCACCGTCGTATCACGCCACCGATCGCAATTTATGCCGGGCATGCCTACATTGCCGATATGAAAAAAATCGGATTCCTCTCGTTCGGGCACTGGACGCCCTCGCCGCAATCGCAGGCCCGCTCAGCCGCCGATGTGCTGTTGCAATCCATCGACCTCGCGGTCGCCGCCGAAGAGCTGGGCGCGGACGGCGCGTATTTTCGCGTCCATCACTTCGCCCGCCAGCTGGCCTCGCCCTTCCCGCTTCTGGCGGCGGTCGGCGCGAAGACCAGCCGGATCGAAATCGGCACCGCCGTGATCGATATGCGCTACGAAAATCCGCTCTACATGATCGAGGACGCCGGCGCGGCCGATCTCATCGCCGGCGGACGCCTGCAACTCGGCATCAGCCGCGGCTCGCCCGAGCAGGTGATCGATGGCTGGCGCTATTTCGGCTATCAGCCGGGCGAAGGCCAGACCGACGCCGACATGGGCCGGCGTCACGCCGAGATCTTCCTCGACATGCTGCGCGGACAGGGATTTGCGCAGCCGAATCCGCGGCCGATGTTTCCCAATCCTCCCGGCCTGCTGCGGCTCGAACCGCTCTCGGAGGGCCTGCGCGAGCGCATCTGGTGGGGCGCCGGCTCGAACGCCACCGCGGTCTGGGCCGCGAAACTCGGAATGAACCTGCAGAGCTCGACGCTGAAGAGCGACGAGACCGGCGAAGCCTTCCACATCCAGCAGGCCGCCCAGATCCGGGCCTATCGCGCCGCCTGGAAGGAGGCCGGCCACACCCGCGAGCCGCGCGTCTCGGTGAGCCGCAGCATCTTCGCGCTGGTCGACGATCGCGATCGCGCCTATTTCGGGAACGGGCAGGAGGAAGACCAGATCGGCTTTATCGACGAGCGGACGCGCGCGATCTTCGGCCGCGGCTATGCTGCCGAGCCGGACAGACTGCTCGAGCAGCTCAAGACGGACGAGGCGATCGCCGAGGCCGACACCCTGCTTCTGACCGAGCCCAATCAACTCGGCGTCGCCTACAACGCGCATGTGATCGAGACGATCTTGACTCAGATCGCACCCGCCTTGGGCTGGCGCTGAGCTTGCCGCGGGATCAGGACCCGCGGCGGCCGTCTTCCAGGGGTGGTTGAGAGGGGGACGATCCGCCGCGGGCTTGAACCGACCGTTCTCGCCGGAGGATGGCCGGTTCTATATGGCCAATGCGGGAACCGGCGAGATCGTTCCGGCGGAACTTCGTTCTCAAACGCGGAGAACTACGGAAACATAAGTGCGCGCTGTGAGAAGAACAGGTTGAGTACAGTTCGTTAGACGCGCACGTTGCGTGAACAGATCGCCGTATTATCCCGGGATCATCGCGGGAAGCCTGCCTGCGGATTGGCTCTGCGAATCTCGGTCAGGAATCCCTGTCGCGATTGCGGCGAGTGAGATCGAGGCGATCGACGCGCTCGTCAATCCGCCGGTTCAGTTCCTGGTCCTCTTTCGAATTCTTGCCGCGACGGCCGCGAACCACAAATGCGCACCCGATCAGAACGATCGCAAAGAGCGCGTAGTGCCACCATTCCATGCATTGATCTCAAATGGTGCTCGCGAATACGCGCGGAAAAAGTTACCGTTCACCTGTAAGGGCGCACCGATCTTGGCGCGTAATAAGGGTTGATCAGACAGGTCGCCGGAAGCCCCATGGCGGCCGCCTGGCACTGATCCAGCGACGCGAAGATGCAGTCCATTCGGTCGCCGATCAACGAACCGTAAGCATGCATGCAGACCGGATAGCGTGGGTCATACATTTGTGCAGACGCCGACTTTGTCATGCAAAGCGCGCTTAGCGCAAGCAGCAGCGCTCCAAGCAACTTCACATCAGGTCTCCTGCTATCACCGCGAAATACATTGGAGCGGGCGAAGGGAATCGAACCCTCGTATGCAGCTTGGGAAGCTGCCGTTCTACCATTGAACTACGCCCGCGATCTCAATTGCTTGAGGTCGCCCCTGTCGGGCGCGACCTGCCGGACCATAGCCCGGGCGGAGGCGGAGGATCAAGCGTGCATTCAAGCCCGCCGCCGCTAGTGGCCCATCCTCACGAGCACGTCATCGATGACAAAGGACGCGGCGGCAGCAGCATTGCAGGCGCCGCTGCGTGCGTAGATGCAGGCATCGGCGGTGCCGACTCGGGCACAGCTTTGCCGTGAAAAATCCACCGGCAGATCGCCGGCGGCCTCGGGCCGCGCAAGGATGCGGTTGAAGGCCGGCTTGGTCGCCTGCAACAGCGGCGGCAGGATCAACTCGGCAAGCGGATCGGCGGGCGCAAGCGCATAGAGCGGCACCGGGCCGACCAATCGTTCCCGTCCCGGCAACAGCTGGAAACGAACGTTGTAAAGCGCGAGACCGCACATCTGCGGATCGCTGCGGAGTTCGGCGGCGAGCTGCGCGGCGCCGACGCCGCGCGTCCAATAGTCGCGCATTCCTTCGCTGGCGCCGGCGAGCGCCACCGAGAGCAAGGCCCAACCGCCCATGACGATCGGCAACGCCCCGCGGCGCCATCCGCCTTTTGTGCGCAGCCATTGCACCCAATCGGCCGACCCAAGCGCCGCGACGATGACGAACAGCACCACCGACAGGAACACGAAGCGGTATTCCTTGTGTGCGATCAGGCTATGGAAGACGAGGTTTGCGACCGCGACGGCCAGCAGCAGCGGCGCGTGCCGCGCGCCGCGCCAGATTGCGGCGAGTGGCAACACGATCGCCACCGACCACACGATCAGGAAGTTGATGAGATAGGCCGAAGGCGGCGTCACGCCGAACTCGGTCGCGCGATCGTGCAGCAGGTTTTCCTTGATATTGCCGATCAGCCAGGCGAACGGCACGGCACCATGCGCAAGATCGATCGCGCCGGCGAGCAACAGCGCGGCAAGCCCGCCGGCGACCAGCGGAATCAGGTTGCGCCAGTGTGTCCAGCAGGCGCCGAGCGCAAGCACGGCGATGGCCGGCGCATACTGGAAGCGGCAGACAAAGGCGAAGGCGAGCAACGCGCCGCCGATCGCGAGACGAAGCTGCGACGGGCGATCGGTCACCAGCAGCGCCGCCGGTACGATCAGCGCCGTCGCCAACGGCTCGCCCAATGTGTGTGGCGCAAGCAGGATCAATTCAAACCAGATCGCGGCAGCGAAACCCGCGACGACGGCATGGGTTCGCGAGATCCGTGCGCCAAAGAACCAGGCGCTCACCACGATCGATAGCGACGCAGATGCAGCGACCAGACGCGGCACCAGAAAGGCGCCCGGGCCATCAGGCGCAATCGCGTCACCCAGCGCGACCGGGCCGGCCAGCAATGTCGGCAGCAACCAGCCGCGAATGCCTTCACGCCATTCCCACGTCAAAATGCCGTCATGGCCGAGCATCCGCCACGCCGGCTCGAGATACTGAAAGATCTCGTCGGGATACATCACGTTGGGCCAGACGGCGGCCGCAAGGCGCACGACCAGCGCCAGCAACAGCAATGCGATCAGCGGGTGAAACCGCCCGGTCGCTCTCCCGACCATGCCTTTGCTGTCGGGCGCGGTATCGGCGCTCGTGCTCGTCATCGTTCCGCCGATCGTATCGTGGAGCAGCATGTTGGCGACCAGATAGCGGGCAAAGCCTTTAAGATGGGTGACTGGGATTTGGCGGGGTCACACAGAGCCGGCCGCGACATGCTTAACTAAACGTCAAGATTCCAGCTGCGCCGGACGGCGGCGATGCTAAGATCGCGTCGGTGGGGGTTGGTGGCGTCGTGGCGGGGCGTGGATACAGCATTTTCGACACGGCAATCGGCCGGTGCGGCATCGCATGGGGCGAGCTGGGCGTGGTCGGCGTCCAGCTTCCCGAGCTCCGCGAAATCGAAACCCGCAAGCGGCTGTTCCAGCACTATCCCGATGCACGCGAGATGCGGCCTCCCGAAGAGATCGCGGTCGCGATCGAGGGCATCGCAGCGACCTTGCGCGGCGGCGATGGCGATCTCGCAGGCGTTACGCTCGACATGGCCGGCATCCCGGCCTTCAACGAGCGCGTCTACGAGACGGTCCGCAGCATTCCTCGCGGCGAGACCCGGACCTATGACGAGGTGGCGGGCGGCCTGCGCGCATCCGGCGCGGTCTATTCGGTGGCGCAGTCGCTCGGCCGCAATCCCTTCATGATCATTGTGCCCTGCCACCGCGTGCTCGAGGCAGGCAACTATCCCGACCGGATCTCGCCGAGCGGCGGCAGCATCTCCAAGCGGCGGCTGCTCTCGATCGAAGGCGCCCAACCGACCACCAGCAAGACCCTGCTGCCCGTTGCACGGCCGCGTCCGCAAGCCTAAATCTGGGGTATGACCCGGACCACGCTGTTGCAGCGCGATCGCATCACGGTGAACGAGTTTCGCTGCACGGCGGAGCCGGGCGACAAGCCGTTCGTCGAGCAGTTCGCCTGCCATTCGGTGTCCTATGTGCGCAGCGGCAGCTTCGGCTGCCATTGCCGCGACCGCTTCCATGAGCTGGTGGCGGGCTCGATCCTGGTCGGCCATCCCGGCGACGAATACACCTGCACGCACGACCATGTGGTCGGCGACGAATGCCTGTCGTTCTTCCTGGACCCGGAGCTGGTCGAGACGATCGGCGACCGCGCAGCGGTCTGGCAGATCGGCTCGGTGCCGCCGCTGCCCGAATTGATGGTGATCGGAGAGCTCGCCCAAACGGCGGCAGGTGGCAACAGCGACGTCGGTCTCGACGAGATCGGTCACCTCCTCGCCAGCCGGCTTGTCGAGCTGGTGTCCGACCGCAAGGCAAAGCCCCTCACCGCCGGCTTGCGCGATCGCCGCCGCGCTGTCGAGGCCGTGCTGTGGATCGACGCCAATTCGCACCATCAGATCGATCTCGACGATGCCGCCGAGCAGGCCAGGCTCAGCACGTTCCATTTCCTGCGGCTGTTTTCTGCCGTGCTCGGCGTCACCCCGCATCAATATCTGGTGCGCTCGCGGCTGCGCCATGCGGCACGACGGCTGGCGGACGACGACAGCCCGATCACCGACATCGCCTATGATGTCGGGTTCGGCGATCTCTCCAATTTCGTGCGCAGCTTCCACCGCGCCGCCGGCGCCTCGCCGCTGAAATTCCGCCAGGCCTCCCGCGGCGACCGCAAGATTTTCCAAGAACGCCTTGCACTGCAATAGCTAGGGTTCATCCGGTCCGCGCGTCTCATGGCGCGCTCAACGACTGGAGACTCTATCATGTACGACCATATCGGATTGCGCGTTGCCGACCTCGACGCCAGTGTTCACTTCTACACCGCCGTACTGGCGCCGCTCGGCTTTGTGCTCTGCTCGCGCGACGACAGCGGCGCGGGCTTCGGGCCAAAAGGCGAACCCGCGCTCTGGCTGCATCTGCACAAGGGCACGGCCCAAGGCGGCGCGCACATCGCATTCCGTGCGCCGAGCCATGACGCGATCAAGACATTCCACACCGAAGGCCTGAAGGCCGGCGGCAAGGACAATGGCGCGGCAGGCCATCGCAAGGATTACAGCCCGACCTATTACGCGGCATTCCTGCTCGACCCCGACGGCAACAATGTCGAGGCGGTGTCCACGTAAGCGCGCGCCACAAGCTCCGCCGTCATTGCGAGCGGAGCGAAGCAATCCACTGCGCCGCATGTGAGGAAGCATAGATTGCTTCGTCGCTTCACTCCTCGCAATGACGTCCCCTCTTGAAAGGATCAACACCATGGCTTCCATCTACAAGGACATCCCGATCGACGCGCCAGCCGACCACGTCTGGGACGCGCTGCGCGATTTCGGCGCGCTGCATACGCGGCTCGCGCCGGGCTTCGTGACCGACACGCAACTCAATGGCGACGTCCGCACCGTCACCTTCGCCAACGGCACCGTGGCGCACGAAACGCTGGTCGATTGCGACGACAAACGGCAGCGGCTGGTCTATGCGATCACGAGCGAACGGCTGAAGCAGCACTCCGCCTCGGCGCAGGTGTTTGCCGAGGGCGACGGGCGCTGCCGGATGGTGTGGATCGCGGACGTACTGCCGCACGAGGTCGCGCCCTATATGGACGCGCAGATGGACCTCGTCTCGAAGGGTCGACGGCCCAGCTGTCTCCGCGAGCGCACGCCGAAACATCGGGGCCGTCGATCCTTCGAGGCTCGCTTCGCTCGCACCTCAGGATGACGGATCTAATGCTCCTACGACAGCGCCGGCTGCGCCTCGACGACCGGCGTGGACTTGCCCCAGCGCGTCAGGATCACGCTGAGGCACGAGAGCACGCCGAGCACGCCCATCGAGGCGGCGGCGAGTGTGAAGAAGTTTTGCGCACTCGCCTCATGCGTCGACAGCCACCAGCCGCCAGTGCCGATGAAGATCAGCCGCGCGGTCTGCGCCAGCACCGGGCCGAGCACCTTCGCGGCACCCTGCGAGGAGAAATACATCGACATCGCGAGGCCGATGAAGGCGTACATCGGCGCCGCGGTCGAGAGATATTGGTGGCTGGTCGCCCGCACATGCGGATCGCTGGTGAAGAGATTGACCCAGAGGTCGGGGAAGACGGCGATGAAGCTGCCGACCGCGCCGACCGACAGGAACGACAGCGCGCCCGCGGTCCAGGCAATGCGCCGCGCACGCGCGACGCGCTCGGCGCCGACGGCCATGCCGATCATCGGCACCGAGGCGATGCCGACCGCGAACGCGACCGAGGTCAGCATGAATTCGAGCCGCGCGCCGATGCCGTAGCCGGCGAGCACCGCGGTGCCGAACTGCGCCAGCATGTGAGTGAAGATCGAGATCGTCAAAACCGACTGCAGCGGCGAGAAGCAGGAGACGGCGCCGACCCTGAGGATGTCGATGAACATCGCCCATTGCACGCGCAACCCCTTGAGCTTCGGCCTCACGCGGGCGCGGCCCGAAAACAGATACCAGCCCATCACGCTGATGCTGATCGAATAGGCGATCAGCGAGCCCGCGGCGACGCCGCGCATGCCGAATTGCGGTACCGGACCGAGGCCGAGCCCGAGCGTGCCGCCCAGAATGATCTGCCACACCGCCGACGACAGGATCATGGTCGACGGCAGCTTCATGTTGCCGGTGCCGCGCAGGATGCCGGCCATCGTGTTCATCAGCCAGGGCAGGATCGCGCCGCCGAAGAATATCTGCGAATAGGCGATCGCCTGCGCCAGCACATTGCCGCGGCCGCCGAGCAGTTCGAGCAGGCGCGGACCGAAGATCAGCATGCCGAGCATGAAGGTCAGGCCAAAGGCCAGGCCGATCAGCAGCGCATGCATGGCCAGCGTGGAAGCGCGCTCGACCTCGCCGGCGCCGAGCGCGCGTGCGATCGCGGATGCGACGCCGCCGCCCATCGCGCCGCCGGACATCGTCATGGTCAGGATCACGCAGGGAAACAGCAGCGCCATCGCCGCAAGCGACTCGACGCCGAGCCGGCCGATATAGGAGGTTTCAGCGATCACGACGCAGGTGCCGGCGGAGAGCGCGATCACGTTCGGCCAGGCGAGCCACAACAACGTCTTCAGGATCGGCCCATCAAGCAGCGCGTTACGCGCCGGCCTGGTCACCGGCGGCGGCAGCGGCCGCTCATGTTCGTCGACCGGTATTTCGGCGAGGCCGAGGTCGGACATTTCCACTCCCACGCGCGATCTGGGAGCCGCGCCATGGTGTTTCCCTACCATGGCGAACGCGGATTCCACGTGCGCAGGACGCAAGGGGGGCCTGCGTGATTGCAGGTGAACCCTGACGCTAGCCGACAGACCAGATCAGCGGCGCGCCGGCGGCGCCATTCGGCTTCAGATGCACCGGAATATGCCGCCCGCAGCCGGCGGCCAGCCCCTCGAACAGACCTGTCAGGACGCTGGCGCAGGCCGGGTGATAATCGGCCACGTCGGCCATCAGCTTCCAACCCTGCTGGTGGATTTCGAACTGCCCCTCGGACTCGCTGATCTCGGCCAGATCGTCCTGCGACTCGAACAGAATACGCAGGAAGCTGACGAACTCGCTGGCGCCGCCCCTGCCCGCGCCGAGCGCCTGCGCGACCTCGTCATAATACTGCATGCCAATCAGTCTGCCGGTCAGGTGCAGCAGATAGCTGGCATCCTCCGGGCCGAACACCTGCACCATGACGGGCGCGGCCGTCTTCACATATTCCATCGCGTAGTTGCGATAGGCCTTTTCCAGCCGCGGCTTTGGCCAACTATCGACCGGCAGCGCCGGTGCAGTGTTCGGATCAAACAACGGCGCCTCGAGATGGCGCGCGAAGATGAGGCGCTGGTCGAGCTCGAGCGGATGATCGTACTCGCAATAGTAACCTTCGAGCCCGTCCTGGCCGTCGACGCTCTGCTTGGTGCAGACGAAGCCGAGCCGGAGATCGCCGAGGGCTGCGCCATTGTTGGCGTGCCAGCCGCGCAGCATCGCGCGCGAGACCTCGCCGGGCACGCCGCAGATCGCGGTTCCCTTCCAGATCCAGCGCGGCGGCGGATAGCGAATCCAGGCCTTGCGATCGCTTTCGTACATGTATTCGACGTGCACGCCGCCGATCCAGTTCGAGAGATAGTGATATTGCGCGGCCGCGACCGCGGGCGGCAGGCCATCGAGGCCGAGCTTCTTCAAGCCGGGCAGGAAGCGCTCCTGCTGCTGGCGGCGAAACACGCGGAAGACGAATTCGGCAGCATCAGCCGTGCCGCGCCGCGTCACCACGGTGAGGATCAGCCCGGTGAAGAAGGCATGATAGAGATCAGCGACGCTGCGCCACTTTCGCCACTGCGCTTCGCGCGCATCCCGCTCTCCGGTCATGTTCGCTCCCGCTGTTCTTGTTGGCGAGATCAAGCCTCGCGCGCGCAATCGTAGCCCGGATGCAGCGAAGCGCAATCCGGGTTGATCTATCCGCGGATACAGCGGCCCCGGATTTCGCTGCGCTTCATCCGGGCTACGGAATTACACGCGAAAATGCTTTGAGAGCTTCAGGCCCTGCGCCTGATAATTTGAGCCGATGCGCTGGCCGTAGAGCGCATCGGGGCGCTCGAGCATGCGTTCATAGACGAGACGGCCGACGATCTGGCCATGCTCGAGAATGAACGGCACCTCGCGTGAGCGCACTTCGAGCACGGCGCGCGCCCCCTTGCCGCCGGCGCCGGCATAGCCGAAACCGGGATCGAAGAAGCCGGCATAGTGGACGCGGAATTCGCCGACCAGCGGATCGAACGGCACCATCTCCGCGGCGTAGTCCGGCGGCACCTGCACGGCCTCTTTCGAAGCCAGGATGTAGAACTCGCCGGGATCGAGAATGAGGCTGCCGTCGGAGCGCGCCTTGATCGGCTCCCAGAAGTCGTCGACCGCATAGCCGCCGCGGCGATCGACATCGACGACGCCGGTGTGGCGCTTGGCGCGATAGCCGACAAAGCCACCCGAGCTCTCGCCGGAGAGATCGACCGACAGCGCGACGCCGTGGGTGAGATCGGCATTGTCGGCGTCGACCAGCCGCTCAGCGGCGTGCAGCGCGTCGAGCTCGTCGGCCGTCAAGGTCGCCTCGCCGATCCGGAAACGGACCTGGCTGAGGCGGGAGCCCTCGCGCAGCAGCACGGGAAACGTCTTCGGGCTGATCTCGGCATAGAGCGGGCCGTGATAGCCGGCGCCGATCATGTCGAAGCGGCGGGTGCCGTCGGCGATCACGCGGGTGAAGACGTCGAGCCGTCCAGTCGAGCTCTTCGGGTTGGCCGCGGCCACGATCTCCGGCGGCAACGCCAGGCTTTCCAGCAGCGGGACGATGTAGACGCAATTGGTCTCCAGCACCGCCCCGTCGGAGAGATCGATCTCGTGCAGCTTCAGCTGGTCGATCCGCTCGGCGACGGTGGCGTCGGGCCCCGGCAGGAAGCTTGCCCGCACCCGAAAGGCGATGTCGCCGAGGCGGAGATCGAGGCTCGCCGGCTGGATCTGGCTCTCGACAAAGTCGTAGGCGGGCAGAATGAGGCCGGCCTCCGCCATCTCCGCGATCATGCGGTCGGGCAGAATTCCGTTCGATTCTTCTTCCAGCGTGAACGACACGGCGCGGTCCCTCGGGATGGCCCAAAATCAACCTCTGAGCGGCCATCAAGCCCCAAAATATGGGCTTTTACGGGTTATCCGATGACCGTCTTGACGGAAAGGGCGCGAGGGAATATCAGCTGCACTTATCCCGTGGTGATTTGAGCCGGCCGGCTTGCAGCCACGTTAAATAAGTCGCTAAACAGGCCGGGGACAGTGTGATCCCGGCTTGTGGAGGTTTCTCCAGGCCGGTTTTTTTGTGGCCATTTTCTTTGGAATGGCCACCTCGGAGGTCACATGTCTGAATCCAACGCTACCGCCCGCTTTCGTCCCGAAACCCGCCTCGTCCATGGCGGCACGCTGCGCTCGCAATTCGGGGAGACGTCGGAAGGGCTGTTTCTCACCCAGGGCTATGTCTACGACAGCGCCGAGCAATGCGAGGCGCGCTTCAAGGGCCAGGACCCCGGCTTCATCTATTCGCGCTATTCTAATCCGACCATTGCGATGTTCGAGCGCCGCATGATCGAGCTCGAGGGCGCCGAAGCCGCGCGCTCGACCGCGACCGGCATGGCCGCGGTAACCACCGCGATCCTCGCGCCGCTGAAGGCCGGCGACCACGTGGTGGCGTCGAAGGCGCTGTTCGGCTCGTGCCTCTATGTCGTGCAGGACCTGCTGCCGCGCTACGGCATCGAGACGACGCTGGTTGACGGCCTCGATCTCGACCAGTGGCAGCGCGCGTTGCGGCCGAATACGAAAACCTTCTTCCTGGAGAGCCCGACCAATCCGACGCTCGACGTGCTCGATATCGCGGCAATCGCTGAGATCGCGCATAGCGGCGGCGCCCGGCTGATCGTCGACAATGTGTTTGCCACGCCGATCTGGCAGAGCCCACTGTCGCTCGGCGCCGACGTCGTGGTCTATTCCGCGACCAAGCATATCGACGGCCAGGGCCGCTGCCTCGGCGGCATCATCCTGTCGTCGGAAGCCTTCATCGCCGAGCATATCCATAATTTCATGCGCCAGACCGGTCCGTCGCTGTCGCCGTTCAACGCCTGGGTGCTGCTGAAGGGTCTCGAGACGCTTCCCGTCCGGGTCCGCGCCCAGACCGAAAACGCGGCGAAGATCGCCGACGCGCTGGCCAAGCATCCGAAGGTCACGCGACTGGTTTATCCCGGCCGCGCCGATCATCCGCAGGCCGAGACGGTGAAGAAGCAGATGGGCGCCGGTTCGACGCTGGTCGGCTTCGAGGTGAAGGACGGCAAGGCCGGTGCTTTCCGCTGCCTCAATGCGCTGAAGATCTCGCGCATCTCCAACAATCTCGGCGACGCCAAGAGCCTCGTCACGCATCCCGCGACCACGACGCATCAGCGCCTGGCGCCGGAAGCCCGCGCCGAGCTCGGCATCAGCGAAGGATTTATTCGCTTCTCGGCGGGCCTGGAGCATCCCGACGATCTGATCGAGGATTTTGTGCGGGCGCTGGAGCAGGTTTGAGGGCAAGGTAGAAGCCCCAGGTGGGCTGCGCTCCCTCTCCCGCTTGCGGCAGGGCTGTCCGGGGAATGATTCACTGTGTCGCGGTGCATGCTCGGCAAAACCGAGGCAAATCGGTCTTTTCTGGTTGTCGAGACACAGAAGGCCGAGCATGCGATTTCGCGATAGCATTTTTAGTAGGCTGCTTGAACCGATCAATCGGCGGCAGTTTCAGACGGCTGTGGATCGTCTGGACGGGGATGCCTACGACAAGTCGTTCAAGAGCTGGGATCACCTGGTAGCGCTGATCTATGCGCAGTTGAGCGGGAACAACAGCCTGCGCGCCGTGGTGACCGGCTTCAACGCCAATCCTCAGCATCACTATCATCTGGGCACCGGCAGGTTGTCCCGCTCGACGCTGTCGGATGCCAATACCCGCCGCCCGTCCAGCATTTTTGCGCAAACCTTTGCACGATTGTCGGCGATGGCAAGCCGGCAGTTGCGGGGCGAAGGCAAGGAGATGGTGCGCCTGATCGACGCCAGTCCGATCCCGCTTGGCAAAGTTTGCACCTGGGCGGTGTGGAACGGCCGCATCCGCGGCATGAAGCTGCACGTGGTCTACGATCCCAAGGGCGATATCCCGAAGTGCGTCGAGGTGACGGCTGCCAACGTCAACGATATCGAGATCGGTCGCCAGACTCCGATCCAGGCCGGCACAACCTACGTGTTCGACAAGGGATATTGCCGTTTCGACTGGTGGCAGAAGATCAATGATAGCAAGGCTTTCTTCGTGACCCGGCCGAAGACGAGCATCCGGCTACGCGCGGTCAGGCATCGCACCATCCGCAACAGCAAGGGGGACGGCTTCAGGATCATCGTCGACGACGAGGTGAAGCTCACCAGTAAGGGCGACTCGCGTTTGCCGATACCGCTGCGGCGCATCAAGGTCAGGCGGGAGAACGGCGGCGTGATCACGCTTCTCACCAACGATACGACCCGAACGGCCGTCGAGATCGCCGCCCTCTACAAGAGCCGGTGGCAGATCGAACTGCTGTTCCGCTGGATCAAGCAGCACCTCGACATCCGCAAGTTCCTCGGCACCAACGACAATGCAATCCGCCTGCAAGTGCTTGCTGCGATGATTGCCTACCTACTGTTGCGCATTGCCGCGCGGACCAACTGCATCAAAATGCTGCCGCTCAGGCTCGCCGAACTCGTCAGCCAGTTCCTGTTCACCCGGCGAGCCTTCGCCAGCATCGACAAGCCTCCGCCAATCAACCCTAGCCGCCGCAAATGCAGAACGCCCTCAACCAGATGGAACTCTGCTATGGTTGAATTTCCCCGGACAGCCCTGCGCTTGCGGGGGAGGGTCGGGGTGGGGGCTCTCTCCACGATTCATTCCGTGGAGAGAGCCCCCACCCGCATCGCATCTCCGATGCGATGCGACCTCCCCCGCAAGCGGGAGAGGTGAAGCCAGTCTGCTGCTACGTCGCCGCCGTCGTCACGCCGCCATCGACCACAATGGTCTGGCCGGTCATGAAGGTCGACGCGTCGGAGGCAAGATAGGCCACCGCGCCCGCGATCTCGTCGGGCTCGCCGATGCGGCGGAGCGGCGTCGATGCGGTGCGGCGCTTCAGATTGTCCGGGTCCTCCCACAGCGCGCGGGCGAAATCGGTCTTCACCAGGCCCGGCGCCACGCAATTGACCCGCACGCCCTTCGGGCCCCATTCGCCGGCGAGGCTGCGGCACAGCGCAAAATCCGCTGCCTTGGAGATGCCGTAGGCGCCGATCACGGTCGAGCCGCGCAGGCCGCCGATCGAGGAGATGATCACGACCGAGCCCTTGCCGCGTTCGGCCATCTGCGGGATCGCCAGCGCGGACAGCCAGATGTTGCTCTTGACGTTGGAGCCCATGATCTTGTCGAAGGCCTCGTCGGTGATGTCGAGCAGCGGGCCGTAATAGGGGTTCACCGCGGCGTTGCAGACCAGGATGTCGATCTTGCCGTAGTGCTTGATCGTGCCCGAGACCAGCGCCTCGACCTCGTTGCGGCGTGAAATGTTGCAGGGGATGACGAGCGCATCGCCGCCCGCCTTCTTGATGCCGTCGGCAACTTCCTCGCAGGCATCCGCCTTGCGCGAGGAGATCACGACCTTGGCGCCGAGCTTTGCCAGCAGCTCCGCCGAAGAGCGGCCGATGCCGCGGCTCGAGCCGGTGACGACCGCGACCTGGCCGCTGAGATCGAACGGGGTGTTTTTCATTGTTGTTGCCTCCCTGTTTGTTCTTGCTCCGTCATGGCCGGGCTTGTCCCGGCCATCCACGTCTTATGTTTGCAGCCAAGACGTGGATGCCCGGCACAAGGCCGGGCATGACGATCTTGATGTAGATGCCGTGCGATCAACCCAGCAGCCCGCCACCCTCGCTGACGCGACGGAGGTGGTAGTCGGTGTCACCGAGCGTGTTCTCGATCATGGTCAGCCGCTTGAAGTAGTGACCGATCTTGGCCTCCATGGTCATGCCGATGCCGCCATGGAGCTGGATCGACTGCTGGCCGACGAACTTCAAGGATTTGCCGACCTGCACCTTGGCGGCCGCGACCGCGGACGAACGCTCCTTGGCATCGTCGAAGTCCGCCGCCATGGTCGCGAACATCGACATGCTGCGGGCCTGCTCCAGCGCCACGAACATGTCGGCGGCGCGGTGCTGCAGGCTCTGGAACGAGCCGATCGCAACGCCGAACTGCTTGCGGGTCTTGATGTACTCGACGGTCTCCTTCAGCGACTCGTCCATCGCACCGACGGCTTCCGCGCACAGCGCAATGCGGGTTTCGTCCGCCACGCGCTCGATCAGGGGCAGGCCGTTCTCGGGATCGCCGATCACAGCGTCCGCACCGACCTCGACATTGGTGAAGGTGATGTCGGCCGCGTGCAGGCCGTCCTGGGTGGGATAACCCTTCCGGGTGACTCCGTTGGCGTCCGCCGGAACCAGAAACACGCCGATGCCGGTCTTGTCGCGCCGGCCGCCCTTGGTGCGGGCGGTCACGATCAGCGTGTCGGCGTTCTCGCCGTTGAGCACGACGAACTTCTCGCCGTCGATCACCCAGCCGGCGCCCTTCTTCTTTGCCGTCGCCACGACGTCAAAGAGGTCGTAGCGCGAGTTCTTCTCGAGCTGCGCGAAGCCGAAGGTCTTGCTGCCGTCGATGATGCCGGGGATGAACTTGGCCTTCTGCTCGGCCGAGCCGCCATGGCGCAGGAAGCCGCCGCCGACCACGACGGTGGCGAGATAGGGCTCGACCACCAGCGCCTTGCCGAGCGCCTCCATCACGATCATGGTCTCGACCGCGCCGGCGCCGAAGCCACCGTCGGTCTCCGCGAACGGCAGACCGAGCAGGCCCTGCTCGGCGAGCTTGCCCCAGAGGGCTTTGCTCCAGCCGCCCTTCTCCTTCATGTACTTCTTGCGCGCATCGAAGTCGTAGGCATCGCTGAGGAGCCCGTCGACGCTTTCCTTGAGAAGCCGCTGCTCCTCGGACAGATCAAAATCCATGTTCGTTCCCTTAAACTAATAGCCGTTACCGAAACCGGAGCCCTCTTCACCTCGCCCCGCTTGCGGGGAGAGGTCGAAATTCAAGCACAGCTTGAATTTCGGGTGAGGGGTACAGGTCTCTCGACAGTCATCGCTCGGAGAGAAGCCCCTCACCCCAACCCTCTCCCCGCAAGCGCGGGGAGAGGGAGAGGAAACTACAGCCCCAGCACCGCCTTGCTGATGATGTTGCGCTGGATCTCGTTGGAGCCGCCGTAGATCGAAACCTTGCGGTTGTTGAAGTAGCTCGGCGCGATCTGCGCGGTCCAATCCATGCTCTCGTTCGAGCCGGCATCGCCGTGCTCATCATAGGGCGCGGCGAACGGACCGATGATCTCCATCAGGAGCTCGGTGGTGGTCTGCTGGATTTCCGAGCCCTTGATCTTGAGCACCGAAGACGCCGGATTGGGCTTGCCCTTGCCGTGCTTGCCCTCATCGGCGACGACGCGGAGCTGGGTGAGCTCGAGCGCCTTCAGCTCGATCTCGCACGCGGTGAGCTTTTCGCGGAACGCCGGATCCTCGATCACCGGGCGGCCGCCGGCCTCGACCTTGGAGGCCAGCGCGCGGATGCGGCGCAGCCGCTCCTTCGATACGCCGACCCGGGCGATGCCGGTGCGCTCATTGCCGAGCAGGAATTTTGCGTAATCCCAGCCCTTGTTCTCCTCGCCGATCAGGTTCTCGTAAGGCACCTCGACGTCGTCAAAGAACACTTCGTTGACCTCAACGCCGCCGTCGATGGTCTGGATCGGGCGCACGGTGACGCCCTTCGACTTCATGCTGAACACGATGAAGGAGATGCCCATCTGCTTCTTCGCATTGTTGTCGGTGCGGCAAAGGCAGAAGATCATGTCGGCATGCTGGGCCAGCGTGGTCCAGGTCTTCTGGCCGTTGATGATCCACTTGTCGCCCTTGCGCTCGGCCTTGGTCTTCAGCGACGCGAGGTCCGAACCCGAGCCCGGCTCCGAAAAGCCCTGGCACCACCAGTCATCGACACTGGCAATGCGCGGCAGGTATTCCTTCTTTTGCTTCTCGTTGCCGAAGGTGTAGATCACCGGGCCGACCATGCTGACGCCGAAGGCGAGCGGCTGCGGCGCCGGATAGGACTGCAGCTCCTCGTTGAAGATGTAGTGCTGCACGGTGGTCCAGCCGGTGCCGCCATATTCCTTCGGCCAATGGGTGACGCCCCAGCCCTTCTTGTTGAGGATGCGCCACCAGGTGACCATCTCGTCCTTCGACAGATGGCGGCCTTCCTGCAGTTTGCGCCTTGTCTCCGGCGGCACGTTGTTCTTGAAGAACTCCCGTACCTCCTCGCGAAACGCTATCTCTTCCTTGGTGAAAGCGAGATCCATCGGATCCTCCTTTGAAAGTTGAATTACCCTTCTAACTCTCTCGCTGTCGTCCCTGCGAAAGCAGGGACCCATAACCACCGGCCATCGCAACTGGCAAAGCTGGCCGCCGCTTGTGCCTCTTGCGAGGGCCGCGGCATATGGGTCCCGGCTCGCGCTTCGCTTGGCCGGGACGACGAAATAACTACAACACCTCGAACAGGCGCGATGACTGCGTCCGTCATGAGCGGGGTCCTGATGCAGTCTGTTGTTGAGGTTGCGATGTCTTCGGCTGTTGCTGGCGCAATTCGTGACGCGACAACTTGCCAACCGGGGTACGCGGCAGCTCGGCGACAAACTCGACCGCAGCCGGCAGTTCATGCTTGCCCAATTTGCCGGTGAGGAACGCGCGCAGCTCGTCGACGGAGAACGCTGGCTGCCCATCGCGCAGCTTGATGAAGGCTTTTGCCGCCTCGCCGCGGTAGTCGTCAACGATGCCGATCACGATCACTTCCTGCACGGCGGGATGGGTGTAGATCGCCTGCTCGATCATCTGCGGATAGACGTTGAAGCCGCCGGAGATGATCATGTCCTTCTTGCGGTCGACCAGATAGAAATAGCCGTCGGCGTCCATGTAGCCGATGTCGCCGGTGAGGAAGCGGTCGCCGACAAAGGCCTCGGCGGTTTCCGCGGGCCGGTTCCAGTAGCCCTTGGTGACGTTCGGGCCGCGGATGCGGATTTCGCCGACCTCGCCGACCGGCATCACCCTGGTGGAATCCTCCAGCGACACCACGTCCATCTCGATGCCGGGCAGCATCAGCCCGATCGAGCCCGGCTTCTCCGGCCCTTCCTTGGGATGGCCGGTGCCGGGCGAGCAGGTCTCGGTCATGCCCCAGCCGCTCTTCAGCTTCATGCCGACGCGGCGCTCGAAGACTTTTGCGACTTCGACCGGCAGCGGCGCGCCGCCGGAGCCGGCGACCACCAGCGAGGAGAGATCGCGCTTGTCGAGATCGGGAAGCGAGGCGATCGCGATCCACATCGTCGGCACGCCGGGAAACACCGTCGCGCGCTTGACCTCGATGTCGCGCATCACGGCTTCGACGTCGAAGCGCTGGTGCAGCGAGATCAGATGGCCGCGCCGGATCGTCGACAGCAGCACGACAGTCAGCGCATAGATATGAAACAGCGGCAGCACGCAGATCAGGCGCTCGATCGCATTGCGTTCGAGCCGCCCAGGCTTGCCCCAGACGTCGTAGATTGACACCGCCGCGGTGAGATTGCCGTGGCTGAGCATGGCGCCCTTGGGCAGGCCCGTGGTGCCGCCGGTATATTGCAGCAGCGCAACGTCCTCGACGTTGACCGCAGGCCATTGCGCCGGTTTGGTCGCGCCGTCGATGAATTGCCGGTGCGTCACGATGGCGGCATTGTCCGGCAACGCAGTCTGCGGCGTACCGACCTTGCCCCAATTGTCATCCTCGCAAACGATCAGACGGTCGAGCAGACCCTTGGCGAGGAATTTCAGCGCGGTCGGCAGCAGCGCCGAGAGGTTGCTGGTGACCAGCACGCGCGCGCCTGAATCGGACAGCTTGTGCGACAGCGCGATCTCGCCGTCGAGCGGCGACAGATGCACGACACGGGCGCCGGCCTTCAGCGCGCCGAAGAAATTGATCGGATGATCCGGCGAGTTGCCGAGAAACAATGCGACCGACGTGCCCTTGCCGTAGCCGGCCCGCATGAAGGCGGCGGCGGCGGTCTCGACCAGGGTTTCCAGTTCGCCGTAGCTGATCTGGCGTTCCCGGAATTCCAGCACCGGACGCGCGCCGAACTCCGCGGCCGCATTCGAGAGCAGGTCCGGCAGCGTGCCGCGCGCGATCTCGTCGCTCCACTGCACGCCGTTGGGATAATATTGTTCGCCGGGATAGGTCATGAACGTCTTCGCTTTCGTAAGGTGAGCACCGGCGCACGGGCTCCCCTCCCCCTTGCGGGGAGGGGTTGGGGGAAGGGGTACCCCTCGGGCAGTCCCGATGCCGCCCCCCCTCTCCCTAACCCTCCCCCGCAAGGGGGGAGGGAACCCTGTCACCGCCTTCGCGTCGTCGAAGACGATCACGCCGCCTTCGATGCCGCGGCGAGCGAGGCGAAGGTCTTGCCCTCATCGGCGAGCTTCTTGAGCAGCGGCGCCGGCTCGAGCGATGGATCGTTGGTCTCCTTGGCGTAGAAGGCCAGCCGATCGGCGATGTGCTTCAGGCCGACGGTGTCGGCCCAGAACATCGGGCCGCCGCGATAGATCGGCCAGCCATAGCCATAGAGCCAGACCACGTCGATGTCGGACGGCCGCGCCGCGATGCCTTCGGCAAGGATCTTCGCGCCTTCGTTGATCATCGGGTACATCATGCGCTCGAGGATCTCGTCGTCGCTGACGACGCGCTTCTTGCGGCCGAGGCGCAACAGCGTCTCGTCGATCAGCTTCTCGACCTCCGGATCGGGCAGCGCCGCGCGCGAACCCGGCTCGTACTTGTAGTAGCCCTTGCCGGTCTTCTGGCCGAAACGGCCGGCTTCGCAGAGCGCGTCCGCGATCTCCGACTTGATGCCGCGGTCCTTGCGCGAGCGCCAGCCGATATCGAGACCGGCGAGATCGCCCATCGCGAACGGGCCCATCGGCATGCCGAACTTCGTTACCACGGCGTCGACCTGCTGCGGCAGCGCGCCTTCGAACAGCAGCTTCTCGGACTGCTTGCCGCGCTGCGCCAGCATGCGGTTGCCGACGAAGCCGTCGCAGACGCCGACCACGGCCGGCACCTTGGCGATCTTGCGGGCGATCGAGACGGCGGTGACCAGCGCGTCCGGCGCGGTCTTGTCGGCGCGCACGATCTCGCACAGCTTCATGACGTTGGCCGGCGAGAAGAAGTGCATGCCGAGCACGTCCTGCGGACGCTTGGTCGACTGCGCGATCTCGTCGATGTTGAGATAGGAGGTGTTGGAGGCCAGCACCGCGCCCGGCTTGGCGTACTGATCGAGCTTGCCGAACACTTCCTTCTTGACCGCCATGGTCTCGAACACCGCCTCGATAACCAGGTCAGCATCCCCGACGTTCTCGATACCGACGACGCCGTTGATCAGGGCCATGCGCTTGGCGGGCGCGTCCGCCGGGATGCCACCGCGCGCGGCGGTCGCCTCATAGTTCTTCTGCATGATGGCCAGGCCGCGCTTCAGCTGCTCCTCGCCGGTCTCGACCAGGGTGACCGGGATGCCGGCATTGGCGAACGACATCGCGATGCCGCCGCCCATGGTGCCAGCGCCGAGGATGGCGACGCGCGCCACGTTGCGGCCCTTGGTGCCCTCGGGGACACCGGAAATCTTGGCGGCTTCACGCTCGGCGAAGAAGGCATAACGCTGCGCCTTGGACTGGTCGCCGTCCATCAGCTTCAGGAAGCCCTCGCGCTCCTTCTTCAGGCCTTCATCGAACGGCAGGTCGATTGCGGCACCGACGGCGTCGGCGGCAGCGAACGGCGCCTCGAGGCCGCGCGCCTTCTTGGTCAGCGCGGCGACCGCATTGGTGAAGATCGAACGATCGGCCCTGGCCGCGGCGAGCTTGCTGTCGTCATCACGCAGCTTGCGCAGCGGACGCTTCTCGGCGACCAGCTTGCGCGCAAATGCCTCACCGCCGGACGCCGGGCCTTCCACGATCTCCTCGATCAGGCCGTTCTTGAGCGCCACCTCGGCGCTGATCGGATCGCCGCCGACGATCATCTTGACCGCGAGCTCGGGACCGACCGCGCGCGGCAGCCGCTGGGTGCCGCCGGCGCCCGGCAGCAGGCCGAGCTTCACCTCGGGCAGGCCGAGCTTGGCGTCCTTGGTGGCGACGCGATAGTGGCAGGCCAGCGCGACCTCGAGACCGCCGCCGAGCGCCGTGCCATGGATCGCGGCAACGATCGGCTTCGGCGAGCTTTCCATCAGGCTCAGCACTTCGGCGAGCCCGGGCGGCTTCGGCGGCTTGCCGAATTCGGTGATGTCGGCGCCGGCGATGAAGGTGCGGCCGGCGCAGGTCAGCACGATGCCCTGGACCTGCGGATCGTCGATCGCGGCCTTGATGCCATCGAAGATGCCGCCGCGCACGGCCGCGCTCAGCGCGTTCACAGGCGGACTGTTAACCGTGACGACTGCAATGTTGTCATGACGTTCGAGCTTGACGACTTCACTCACCGGGACTCTCCCTGGATGCTTCTTGTGTTGAGTAGCTGCACGACTTGCGTTGAGCCGCTACGATTAGACCAATTTCGCACTGCGAAATTTAATTCCACATCTTGACACGGAGGGTTATTTTGAAGCACGAGCCTTGTCAACGAGCATGACAAGGTCAGGGAATGAAGCGCGCCGGGAAGAAAACAGCGACCGATCGCAATTTCGTCGTCGCGCTTTCCCGCGGACTGGACGTCCTGCGTGCATTTCAACCCAATGACGGGCTGCTCGGCAATCAGGAGATTGCGGCCCGCACCAAGTTACCGAAGCCGACGATTTCCCGGCTGACCTACACGCTGACCAAGCTGGGATACCTTACACCTGTACCGAAGTTCGAGAAGTACCAGCTCGCGCCGTCGGCGATGGCACTCGGCTACGCCGCGCTCGCCAATCTCGGCGTTCGGCATTTGTCCGAACCTTATCGGGAAGAAGTAATGCGCGCGACCGGCGGCGCAGTCGCCGTCGGCGGCCGCGACCGTCACAGCATGATCTATTTCGGCCAGAGCCGGAACGGCCTGGCGCTCGGCGTGCAACTCGACGTCGGCTCGCGGGTGCCGATCGCAACCACGGCGATGGGACGTGCCTATATTTGGGCATTGCCACCCGAGGAGCGTGCGGCTTTATTACGCGAGCTGCGAGATCACTATGGCAGCCGCTGGGCCAAGATCCGCGACGGCATCGAGCGCTCCGGCGAGACGGTGGCGAAGCACGGTTTCACCTTGTCCACCGGCGACTGGCAGGATGATGTCGCCGCGGCCGGCGTTGCATTGAAATTGAACGACGGAACCGGCCCCTATGCTTTCAATTGCGGCGCGCCGGCATTCCGCTTCACGGAAGATCGATTGCTCAACGACATTGGACCTCGCCTTGTCGCGATGGTAAGGAACATCGAGCAGGCGCTCGGTGGAATGGCGCCGCAATCCAAAAAAGAAACAAGCAAAAAGACCAGAGTAGGAGGGAAAGTTGCACGTTTGGCCGAGGGGATCAGATAGCCTCCATCACGTCCGGCGAAGCACATCGCAGGGCCGCTCGCACCGCTCGAAGACGGCGGGCGAGACGAGATGACGCAGGCACAGCTCGCGCAGGGGAATGATCCTCTGCTCGCGGTTCGCGACGTCAGCGTCGTGTTCGGCGGCATCATCGCGTTGAACGGCGTGTCGTTCGACATGCGTCATGGACAGATCCTCGGCCTGATCGGGCCGAACGGCGCCGGCAAGACGACGCTGTTCAACTGCCTGTCGCGGCTCTACCAGCCGTCGTCCGGCGACATCCTGATGGAAGGCAAGAGCATCTTGTCGCGCCCGCCGCACCGGATCGCCGAGATCGGCATCGGCCGCACCTTCCAGAACGTCGCGCTGTTCCCCAACCTGTCCGTGCTCGACAATGTGCGCGTCGGCGCGCATGCGCGCACCTCGAGCGACATCGTCAGCGACTCGCTGCGCCTCGCCTGGGTCCGCCGCGGCGAGCACGACATGAACAAGAAGGTGCACGACATCCTCGGCTATCTCGATCTCGAGGACGTCGCCCACACCGTGGTCTCGGGGCTTCCCTTCGGCACCCAGAAGCGGGTCGAGCTGGCGCGCGCTTTGGCCGCGGATCCGAAGATCCTGCTGCTCGACGAGCCGGCCGGCGGCCTCAATCACGAGGAAGTCTACGTGCTCGGCGACCTGATCCGCAAAATCCGCGACGACCGTAAAATTACGGTGTTGCTGGTCGAGCATCACATGGGTCTCGTGATGTCGATCGCCGACCACGTCGTCGCGCTCAATTTCGGCCGCAAGCTTGCCGAAGGCACGCCGGCCCAGGTCCAGGCCGACCCTGATGTCATCAAGGCCTATCTGGGGAGCAAGGACCAATGACAGCGATGCTCAACGTCAAGGACCTGCGCGCCTATTACGGTCAGGTCCAGGCCCTGCACGGCCTCAGTTTCTCGCTCAACGAGGGTTCGTTGACCACGCTGCTCGGCGCCAACGGCGCCGGCAAGACCACCACGCTGCGCGCGATCTGCAACATGGTGCGATCGACCGGCGCGATCGAGTTCGAGGGCAAGCCGATCGGCACCCGTTCTACTGAAAACGTGGTCCGCCTCGGCATTGCCCATGTGCCGCAGGGCCGCGGCACCTTCACCAACATGACGGTGGAGGAAAACCTGCAGCTCGGCGCCATCAGCCGCTCGGACAAGCAGGCGATCGGCTCCGACATCGAGCGGATGTACGAACATTTCCCGGTGCTGAAGCAGCGCTACACCCAGCAGGCCGGCACGCTGTCAGGCGGCGAGCAGCAGATGCTCGCGGTGGCGCGCGCGCTGATGCTGCGGCCGCGGCTGATGCTGCTCGACGAGCCGTCATTCGGCCTCGCCCCGCTGATCGTGCGCGACCTGTTCCGCATCCTCGGCAAGATCAATCGCGAGGAAAAGGTGACCATCCTGGTGGTCGAGCAGAACGCGCAGCTCGCGCTCGAGCTCGCCGACCAGGCCTATGTGATCGAAACTGGACGGATCGTGATGTCGGGCAATGCCAAGGACATCGCGAACAACGAAGACGTCCGCAAATCCTATCTCGGCTACTGAGGAGCTGGCACAATGGAGCTTTTTGCCAACCAGGTCCTGGCCGGCATCGCCACCGGCGCGATCTATGCCTGCATGGCGCTCGCGGTGGTCATGATCTACCAGGCCATCGACCATCTGAATTTCGCCCAGGGCGAAATGGCGATGTTCTCGACCTTCGTGTCCTGGCAGCTGATGCAATGGGGCGTGCCATATTGGGGCGCTTTCGTGCTCACCGTCGCGTTTTCCTTCGCCGCCGGCATTGCGATCGAGCGGCTCTTGTTCAAGCCGCTGGCGAAGGCGCCGATCCTGACCAACGTCGCCGGTTTTATCGCGCTGTATGCGATCATCAACAGCGTCGCCGGCCTTATCTGGGACTTCACCATCAAGCAGTATCCGACGCCGTTCGGCTCTTCCCCGTTCCTCGGCAGCCAGCTGATCTCGACCCACCAGGCCGGCATGATCGGCATTACGCTCTTGATGCTGCTCCTGCTGTTCTTCTTCTTCCGCTTCACCCGGGTGGGTCTTGCGATGCGTGCCGCCGCATCGGTGCCGGAATCGGCGCGGCTGGTCGGCATCAACACCTCGTGGATGATCGCGCTGGGCTGGGGCATGGCCGCGGCGATCGGCTCAATCGCCGGCATGATGATCGCGCCGGTGGTGTTCCTCGAGCCGAACATGATGCTGGGCGTGCTGATCTACGGATTTGCCGCCGCCGTGCTCGGCGGCCTGACCAGCCCGTTCGGTGCCGTGATGGGCGGCTTCCTGGTCGGCATCTTCGAGAACCTCGTCGGCACCTACATCCCCGGCGTCGGCAATGAGCTGAAACTTCCGATCGCGCTTGCGCTGATCATTGTCGTCCTGGTCGTCAAACCGGCAGGCCTGTTCGGTCGCGCCATCGTGAAGCGAGTTTGATCATGAGCGCCGCTGAAGAAGTCGAAGTCGTCACCGAAGGCCAGGCCGTCGAGGCCGTTCCCAAGCGCGCCATGACGCTGGGCTATGGCACGTCGCTCGTCGTGCTCGCCGCGCTGATCCTGATCCCGGTGTTCGTGAAGAACTTCATCATCTTCCAGATGACGATGCTTCTGATCTACGGCCTTGCGGTGATGGCGCTCAACATCCTGACCGGCGGCTCCGGCCAGTTCTCGCTCGGTCAGAGCGCGTTCTACGCCGTCGGCGCCTATACCTCGGCGATCCTGATGGAGCATGTGGGCATGAACTATGCCCTCACGCTGCCGATCGCCGGCATCGTCTGCTTCGGCTTCGGCTTCCTGTTCGGCCAGCCGGCGCTGCGGCTTTCCGGTGTCTATCTGGCGCTCGCCACCTTTGCGCTCGCCACCGCGATGCCGCAGCTTCTGAAGCTGGGCTATTTCGAGCACTGGACTGGCGGCGTGCAGGGTCTCGTGGTCACCAAGCCGGATGCGCCGTTCGGCCTGCCGATGGGGCAGGACATGTGGCTGTATTACTTCACGCTGGTGGTCACGATCGCGATCTATATCGCTTCGGTGAACCTGTTGCGCTCGCGCTCGGGCCGCGCCTTCATGGCGATCCGTGACAACGAGATCGCGGCTTCCGCGATGGGCGTCGACGTCGCGCTTTACAAGACGCTGGCGTTCGGCGTCTCGGCCGGCATCACCGGCGTTGCCGGCGGTCTCGGCGCCATCGCGGTGCAGTTCGTGGCACCCGACGGCTACACCATCCAGCTCGCGATCTCGCTGTTCCTCGGTATGGTGGTCGGCGGCGTCGGCTGGCTGCCCGGCTCGATCGTCGGAAGCGCCTTCATCATCTTCGTGCCCAACATCGCGGAGGGGATTTCCAAGGGCCTCTCCGGCGCTGTGTTCGGCGTGCTGCTGTTCCTCGTCATCTTCCTCGTGCCGCACGGCGCCAGGCAGGTTGCGATCGTTGCCCACCAGCTGGCCGCAAAGCTCAAGAAAAACTAACAGCCTATCGAAGCAAACCAGGAGATATTATGCTTTCTACCGTTCGGATCGCCGCGATTTCCGCGGCGATCGTCGCTGTTGCTGCGACGTCCACTGCCGCATTCGCCCAAAAGAAATATGACACCGGCGCAAGCGATACCGAGATCAAGGTCGGCAACATCATGCCGTATTCGGGACCGGCCTCCGCCTATGGCGTGATCGGCAAGACCGAAGAAGCCTACTTCAAGATGATCAACGATCAGGGTGGCATCAACGGCCGCAAGGTCAGCTTCGTCAGCTATGACGACGCCTATTCGCCGCCGAAGGCGGTCGAGCAGGTGCGCAAGCTGGTCGAGAGCGACGAGGTGCTCGTCGTGTTCAACCCGCTCGGCACGCCGTCGAACACCGCGATCCAGAAGTACCTCAACTCCAAGAAGATCCCGCAGCTGTTCGTCGCCACCGGCGCCACCAAGTGGAACGACCCGAAGAACTTCCCGTGGACCATCGGCTGGCAACCCAGCTACCAGAGCGAAGCGCAGATCTATGCCAAATGGCTGTTGAGGGAGAAGCCCGACGCCAAGGTCGCGATCCTCTATCAGAACGACGATTTCGGCAAAGACTACCTCAAGGGCACCAAGGACGGTTTCGGCGCCAAAGCGGCCTCCAGCATCATCATGGAGGAGAGCTATGAGGTCTCCGAGCCGTCGATCGACGGCCATATCGTCAAGATCAAGGCCGCCAATCCCGACGTGCTCCTGATCTACACCACGCCGAAATTCGGCGCCCAGACCATCAAGAAGACCGCCGAGCTCGGCTGGAAGCCGCTGCAGATCATCACCAACGTGGCGATCTCGGTCGGCAGCGTGATGCAGCCCGCCGGCTTCGAGAACGCCCAGGGCGTGCTCTCGGCCGCCTATGCCAAGGACGGCTCCGACCCGCAATGGGCCAACGATCCCGGCATGAAGAAGTGGAAGCATTCCTCGACAAGTACATGCCGGGCGTCGACAAGACCGACAACGGCGTCGTCTACGGCTATGGCGCCGCGCAGACGCTCGCCAAGGTGCTCGAAATGTGCGGCGACGATCTGACCCGCGCCAACGTCATGAAGCAGGCGGCGAGCCTGAAGGATTTTACGCCGGACACCCTGCTGCCCGGCGTCAAGATCAACACCTCGGCCACCGACTTCGCCCCGATCGCCCAGCTGCAGATGCAGCGCTTCAAGGGCCAGAAATGGGAACTGTTCGGCGAGATCATTTCCGGCGACGTTCCCTCCGAGTAACGCTGCACTGCGGGAATAAAACAACAGCCTCCGCGATCAACGTCGCGGGGGCTTTTTGTTGACGCCCGGCGCCGATGGTATTGAATACACGGCACAAGAATACGAGGTGGGGAAACCATGATTGCCGTACGCCCGTCCCTGACGGCGCTATTGTCCGCATTCGCTCTGATCCTGACGAGCTGCAATGTCGCCTTGGCGCAGAAGGCCTACGACACCGGCGCCAGCGACACCGAGATCAGGATCGGCAACACCGTGCCGTACTCGGGACCCGCCTCGGCCTATGGCGTGATCGGCAGGACCGAGGCGGCCTACTTCAAGATGATCAACGCGTCCGGCGGCATCCGCGGCCGCAAGATCACGTTCATCTCCTATGACGACGGCTACTCGCCGGCCAAGACCGTCGAGCAGGCGCGCAAGCTGGTCGAGGACGACGCGGTGCTGCTGGTGTTCGGCTCGGTCGGCACCTCAAGCAACGCCGCGATCCGAAAGTACATGAACGAGAAGCAGGTGCCGCAGCTGTTCATCGCCTCCGGCGCCTCCAAGTGGAACGACCCCAAGAACTATCCATGGACCATGGGCTGGCAACCGTCCTACCAGGACGAGGCGCGGGTCTACGCAAAATACATCATGAAGCACAAGCCCGACGCCAAGGTCGCCGTGCTCTACCAGAATGACGATTTCGGCAAGGACTACCTCAAGGGACTGAAAGACGCTTTCGGCGACAAGGCCACGATGATCGTCGCCGAAGAGGCCTACGAGACGTCGGAGCCCACAATCGACAATCGCATCATCAAGCTGAAGGCCGCCGGCGCCGACACCTTCGTCAGCGTCACGACGCCGAAATTCGCGGCGCAGGCCATCAAGAAGGCGGCCGAGATCGCGTGGACGCCGCTGCAGTTCGTCGCCAACGTTTCGGCTTCGGTCGGCGGCGTGATGCAGCCGGCGGGCTTCGAGAATTCGCAGGGCATCCTGTCGGCGTCCTACCTCAAGGACGGCGCCGACCCACAATGGGACAAGGATCCCGGCATGGAGAAATTCCTTGCCTTCCTCAAGAAGGATTATCCCGACGCCAACAAGCTCGACGGCGCCACCTCCTTTGGTTACGCCGCCGCGCAGACCATGGTGAAGGTGCTGGAGATGTGCGGTGACGATCTCACCCGCGCCAATATCATGAAGCAGGCCGCGAGCCTGAAGGATTATGTCCCCGACACGCTGCTGCCGGGCATCAGCATCAACACCTCGGCCACCGACTTCGCGCCGATCAAGCAGCTGCGCCTGATGCGGTTCAAGGGCGAGAGGTGGGAGCTGTTCGGTGACATCATTTCGAGCAATCTGAGCAACTAGGACGACGCACGACCTCAACGCAAATGCTTCGCGTGTATCGCGAGGCGCTTCAGCAACGCAGGTTTTCCTCGCAACGCGTTCGACTAAATGACGCCCTCCGCGGCACCGCCGCGGGGGGCTTCCTGTTGCTGGCACCAGGCGAAAGGTATTCAATGTCGCGAGGGGCCGCGAAGTGCTCCCATTCCAAAAATCGTGACACATTCATCGTGATCCAAGGGAGATCAAAATGCCTGCTATCCACTTGCGATTGGGGGCCATTTCGGCTGCCCTCGCACTGCTCGCGGCGGCCACGAGCCCCGCCATCGCGCAGAAGAAATACGACACCGGCGCCAGCGACACCGAGATCAAGATCGGCAACATCATGCCCTACAGCGGAGCAGCCTCCGCCTATGGCGTGATCGGCAAGACCGAGGAGGCCTATTTCCGCAAGGTCAACGCCGAGGGCGGCATCAACGGCCGCAAGGTCACCTTCATCAGCTACGACGACGCCTACACGCCGCCGAAGACCGTCGAGCAGGCGCGCAAGCTCGTCGAGAGCGATGAGGTGCTGATCATCTTCAATTCGCTCGGCACGCCGCCGAACTCGGCGATCCAGAAATACATGAACCAGAAGAAGGTGCCGCAACTGTTCGTCGCCACCGGGGCCACCAAGTGGAACGACCCGAAGGAATTCCCCTGGACCATGGGCTGGCAGCCCAACTACCAGAGCGAGTCCATCATCTATGCGAAGTACATCCTGAAGAACAAGCCGGACGCCAGGATCGCGGTGCTCTACCAGAACGACGATTACGGCAAGGACTATCTGAAGGGATTCAAGGACGGGCTCGGCGCCAAGGCCGCCTCGATGATCGTCGCTGAGGACAGCTACGAGGTGACCGAGCCAACCATCGATTCCCACATCGTCAGGCTCAAGGCCACCGGCGCCGACGTATTCTTCAACATCACGACGCCGAAATTCGCGGCGCAGGCCATCAAGAAGAACAACGAGCTCGGCTGGAAGCCGCTGCATTTCCTCAACAACGTCTCCTCGTCGATCGGCAGCGTGATCAAGCCGGCGGGCTTCGAGAACGCCCAGGACATCATCTCGTCGCAATATCTGAAGGATCCGACCGATCCGCAGTGGAAGACCGACAAGGGCATGATCGCCTGGAACCAGTTCCTGGATAAGTACTACCCTGAAGCAAACCGCGCCGACGCGTCCGTGATGTACGCGTACACCGTCGCGCAGGGCCTCGAGCACGTGCTGCGGGCGTGCGGCGACAATCTGACGCGCGAGAACATCATGAAGCAGGCCGCCGGCATCCGCGACCTCGAGCTCGGCGGCCTGTTGCCGGGCGTCAAGGTCAACACCTCGGCGACCGACTTCGCGCCGCTTTCGCAACTGCAACTGATGCGGTTCAAGGGCGAGACCTGGGAGCGATTTGGTGAAATTTTGAGCGGCGACGTCGGCGGCTAACCCGAAATTGTCGACTAAAGACGAGAGCCCCTGCGGCGTTGTCGCAGGGGCTTTTCATTGAGACCGACCGCCTAAAATGCTAATCACTACAGCCAAATAAGAGAGCCCTCGAAACAAGGGGGCCGCGACACATCCGTCTGACAACAGGGAGAGAGACATCAATGTCCGCTACCACTAGACTTGCGGTCCTCGGGGCCGCGCTCGCGCTCGTCGCCACGTCCGGCAGCGCCGCGTTTGCCCAGAAAAAATACGACACCGGCGCCAGCGACACCGAAATCAAGATCGGCAATATCATGCCCTACAGCGGACCCGCATCCGCCTACGGCATCATCGGCCGCACCGAGGCCGCCTATTTCAAGAAGATTAACGACGCCGGCGGCATCAACGGCCGCAAGATCAACTTCATCTCCTACGATGACGCCTATTCGCCGCCGAAAGCCGTGGAGCAGGCCCGCAAGCTGGTCGAGAGCGACGAGGTGCTGCTGATCTTCAACTCGCTCGGCACGCCGTCCAACTCGGCGATCCAGAAATACATGAACTCCAAGAAGGTGCCGCAGCTGTTCGTCGCCACCGGCGCCACCAAGTGGAATGACCCGAAGGACTTCCCCTGGACCATGGGCTGGCAGCCCAACTACCAGAGCGAGACCCAGATCTACGCAAAATACATTCTGAAGAACATGCCGAACGCCAAGATCGCGGTGCTGTTCCAGAATGACGATTACGGCAAAGACTATCTGAAGGGTCTCAAGGACGGCCTTGGCCAGAAGGCCGCCAGCATGATCGTCGCCGAAGAGAGCTTCGAGACTTCCCAGCCCACGATCGACAGCAACATCGTCAAGCTGAAGTCCAGCAACGCCGACGTCTTCATCGACATCGCGACGCCGAAATTCGCGGCGCAGGCGATCAAGAAGATTGCCGAGATCGGCTGGAAGCCGACCCACTTCCTCAACAACGTGTCGGCCTCGGTCGGCAGCGTGATCAAGCCGGCCGGCTTCGAGAACGCGCAGGACATCATCTCCGCCGCCTATCTGAAGGACGCCTCCGACAAGCAGTGGGACAATGATCCCGGCATGAAGGAATTCTACGCCTTCATGGCCAAGGACTTCCCCGAGGGCGACAAGCTCGACGGCGGCACCGTGGTCGGCTTCGGCGTGGCCCAGACCCTGGTTCAGGTGCTCAAGCAGTGCGGCGACAACCTCACCCGCGAGAACATCATGAAGCAGGCGGCGAACCTGCAGGACTTCCGCACCGAGGTGCTGCTGCCCGGCATCAAGATCAACACCGCCGCGAATGATTTCGCCCCGATCAGCCAGCTGCAGCTGATGAAGTTCAAGGGCGGGAAATGGGAACTGTTCGGTGACGTCATCAGCGCAGACGTCGGCGGCTGATTTCCCGCAAATTGCCGGCTGAGAATGGCCCCCTGCGATACCGTCGCAGGGGGCTTTTCATTAGCCGGGGCACCCGCCCGCCGACCCGGGCGCGGGCGCGGGCGCGGGCGATGCCGCTTACACTTTGCCCGGCAATGCGCTAGGAAATCCCGCAAGAAACCGCCCCTCGCGCGGCGGCAACAACAAGGAGCTTTCGGGAAATGCCGATGCCGATCCGACACCGTGTCGCAACCGCCCTGCTCGGCCTCGCCGTCGCCACCGCGGCCGGCAATGCCGCATGGGCGCAGAAGAAATACGACACCGGCGCGAGCGATACCGAGATCAAGATCGGCAACATCGTGCCCTATAGCGGCCCGGCGTCGGCCTATGGCGTGGTCGGCAAGGCGATGGCCGCCGTGTTCAAGAAGGTCAACGACGACGGCGGCATCAACGGGCGCAAGATCAACTTCGTTTCCTATGACGACGCCTATTCGCCGCCGAAGGCCGTGGAGCAGGCCCGCAAGCTGGTCGAGAGCGACGAGGTGCTGTTCCTGTTCGGCACGCTCGGCACCGCCTCCAACACCGCGATCCAGAAGTATCTCAACGCCAAGAAGGTGCCGCAGCTGTTCGTCGCCACCGGCGCCACCAAGTGGAACGATCCGAAGAGCTTCCCCTGGACCATGGGCTGGCTGCCCAGCTACCAGAGCGAGTCGCGCATCTACGCGAAATATCTGCTCAAGGAGAAGCCGGCCGCCAAGGTCGCGGTGCTCTACCAGAACGACGACATGGGCAAGGACTACCTCAAGGGCCTCGAGGACGGCTTCGCCAGCGATCCGGTGCGGATCGCCGCCAAGGAGAGCTACGAGGTCGCCGAACCGACCATCGATTCCCATGTGGTGCGGCTGAAATCCTCCAACCCTGATGTCATCATCTTCTTCACCACGCCGAAATTCGGCGCCCAGGCGATCAAGAAGCTCGGCGAGATGAACTGGAAGCCGGTGACGATCGTGTCCAACGTCTCGGCCTCCACCGCGACGGTGATGCGTCCGGCCGGGCTCGAAAATGCGCAGGGCGTGATCTCGGCGGCCTACGCCAAGGACGCCAGCGATCCGCAATGGAAGGACGACGCCGGCATGAAGGCGTTCGACGATCTGCTCGCCAAATACATGCCCGACACCAACCGCGTCGATGCCTCGGCGATGACGGGCTACAACATGGCGAGCACGATGGTCGAGGTGCTGCGCCGCTGCGGCGACGACCTCACCCGCGACAACGTGATGAAGCAGGCGGCAAGCCTGAAGCAGTTTGCGCAGGGCGGCCTGCTGCCCGGCGTCACGCTGAGTACAAGTCCCGACGACTTCCAGCCGATCGAGCAACTGCAACTGATGCAGTTCAAGGGCGAGCGCTGGCAATTGTTCGGCGACGTCATCAGCGGCGAAGTCGTCGGAAACTAGAGACGGAACGGAGCTTGTTTCGATTGGAGGCAACGCACCTTCCTTCACCTCTCCCGCTTGCGGGGGAGGTCGGATCGCATCAAAGATGCGATCCGGGTGGGGGCTTTCTCCACCACATGACTCGCGGAGACACCCCCACCCTAACCCTCCCCCACAAGCGCAGGGCTGTCCGGGGAATGATTCACTGTGTCGCGGTGCATGCTCGGCAAAACCGAGGCAAATCGGTCTTTTCTGGTTGTCGAGACACAGAAGGCCGAGCATGCGATTTCGCGATAGCATTTTTAGTAGGCTGCTTGAACCGATCAATCGGCGGCAGTTTCAGACGGCTGTGGATCGTCTGGACGGGGATGCCTACGACAAGTCGTTCAAGAGCTGGGATCACCTGGTAGCGCTGATCTATGCGCAGTTGAGCGGGAACAACAGCCTGCGCGCCGTGGTGACCGGCTTCAACGCCAATCCTCAGCATCACTATCATCTGGGCACCGGCAGGTTGTCCCGCTCGACGCTGTCGGATGCCAATACCCGCCGCCCGTCCAGCATTTTTGCGCAAACCTTTGCACGATTGTCGGCGATGGCAAGCCGGCAGTTGCGGGGCGAAGGCAAGGAGATGGTGCGCCTGATCGACGCCAGTCCGATCCCGCTTGGCAAAGTTTGCACCTGGGCGGTGTGGAACGGCCGCATCCGCGGCATGAAGCTGCACGTGGTCTACGATCCCAAGGGCGATATCCCGAAGTGCGTCGAGGTGACGGCTGCCAACGTCAACGATATCGAGATCGGTCGCCAGACTCCGATCCAGGCCGGCACAACCTACGTGTTCGACAAGGGATATTGCCGTTTCGACTGGTGGCAGAAGATCAATGATAGCAAGGCTTTCTTCGTGACCCGGCCGAAGACGAGCATCCGGCTACGCGCGGTCAGGCATCGCACCATCCGCAACAGCAAGGGGGACGGCTTCAGGATCATCGTCGACGACGAGGTGAAGCTCACCAGTAAGGGCGACTCGCGTTTGCCGATACCGCTGCGGCGCATCAAGGTCAGGCGGGAGAACGGCGGCGTGATCACGCTTCTCACCAACGATACGACCCGAACGGCCGTCGAGATCGCCGCCCTCTACAAGAGCCGGTGGCAGATCGAACTGCTGTTCCGCTGGATCAAGCAGCACCTCGACATCCGCAAGTTCCTCGGCACCAACGACAATGCAATCCGCCTGCAAGTGCTTGCTGCGATGATTGCCTACCTACTGTTGCGCATTGCCGCGCGGACCAACTGCATCAAAATGCTGCCGCTCAGGCTCGCCGAACTCGTCAGCCAGTTCCTGTTCACCCGGCGAGCCTTCGCCAGCATCGACAAGCCTCCGCCAATCAACCCTAGCCGCCGCAAATGCAGAACGCCCCTCAACCAGATGGAACTCTGCTATGGTTGAATTTCCCCGGACAGCCCTGCCACAAGCGGGAGAGGGAAGGCAGTCCCATCGTGGCGCCTCCCCTTTCAAGAAAGCAAAGCCATGACCGACCGTCGTCCTTTCCTGCGTTCGATCTTTGATGCCGCGGTGGCGGCTGCGCATCCCGATGTCGTGCTGGCATCGCGGCTGCGGCCGGCGCCGAAGGGACGCGTGATCTGCCTCGCCGCCGGCAAGGGCGCCGGCGCCATGGCCGCGGCGGCGGAACGGCACTATCTCGACACGCTCGGCCTTGCGCCATCGCGGCTGGTCGGCATCGCCACCACCCGCCATGGCCATGGCGTGCCGACCCGCCGGATCAAGGTGATCGAGGCCGGCCACCCGGTGCCGGATGAGGCCGGCCTGCGGGCGGCCGACGATACGCTGCGGCTCGCCGCCGAGGCGACGGCGGACGATCTCCTGCTGGTGCTGCTGACCGGCGGCGGTTCGGCGAACTGGATCGCGCCGGTCGAGGGCGTGAGCTTCGCCCAGAAGCAGCAGGTCAACCGCGCGCTGCTGCGCTCCGGCGCGCCGATCGGCGAGATGAACATCGTCCGCAAGCATCTGTCGCGGATCAAGGGCGGACGGCTGGCGCGCGCCGGCCAGCACGCCGCCGAGATCGTCACGCTGGCGATCTCGGACGTGCCGCATGACGATCCCTCCGCGATCGCCTCGGGCCCGACGGTACCGGATCCGACCACGCTGGCGGATGCGCGCGCGCTGGTCGCCAGATACAATCTCTCCGTCGATGATGCGGTCCGCCACGCGCTTGACGATCCCAGGAACGAGAGCTGCAAGCCCGGCGATCCCGCCTTTGCGCGGGCGACGTTCGAACTGCTGGCGAAGCCGAAGGCCTCGATCGATGCCGCGGTGAAGGTCGCGCAGGACGCCGGCTATGAGACCATCGCGCTTGGCGCCGATCTCGAAGGCGAGGCCCGCGACGTCGCGGCCGAGCACGCGCGGCTCGCGCTGAAGGCACGCAGCGAAGGCAGGCGGGTCGCAATCATCTCCGGAGGCGAGCTCACGGTGACCGTGCGCGGCAACGGCCGCGGCGGGCCCAACCAGGAATACGCGCTGGCGCTCGCCGATCTGCTCAAGGATGTGCCCGACATCTCGGCGCTCGCCGCCGATACCGACGGCGCCGATGGCGGCGCCGGCAGCGCCACCGACCCCGCCGGGGCCGTGATCGATCAGGCGACATTCGCGAAGATGAAATCGACCGGCCTCGATCCGAGGGCCTATCTCGAGAACAATGACGCCACGGGCTTCTTCGCGCAGACCGGGGACTTGCTGCTGACCGGGCCGACGCTGACCAACGTCAACGATGTGCGCGTGATCCTGGTGGATTGATCCATCGTCATTCCGGGGGGATGCGTAGCATCGACCCCGGAATCTCACTCGACCACCTGTGGATTCGGGGTTTGCGCTGACGCGCGCCCCGGAATGGCGCGTAACCATCCAGTCATTGCATGACGGGCTCCGCGACTTGTCCGCCGAAACCTTGGCGATGGCGCAAGCAACCCAGCACGCCGCCCCAATTCTGCGTGCGACCTCAACGCGCGCTGAAAGTGAGGCCGGCACGCGCCTTCAGACGCTCGCGCAAGGCCGGCCCCATCAGCGCGCCTGGCGTCCAGATGCCGCCCTCGCCCTGCACGTCGCGCACGAGGCAGAGTGCGCTCTCGGCGATCATCTTGCTGGTCGAGCCATAGCCCGGATCGCGGTCGCCGGTGACGACGGCCTCGACCCGTCCGCCATCCGGCACCTCGCCCAGAAAGAAGATGTCGTAGAAGCCCCTCTCGCGCGCTTCTCGGGTCGGGCCTGCGCCGCGTTTGAGACCGCCGGTCCCGAACAAGGACACCACCGTGGCGAACGCCTCCGTCGTCACGCTCGCGATGTCCCCAAGTCCCGGCGCCACCATCATCTCGTCATAAACGAAGTCCCTGCCGTAGGGATGTCCCAACAGGAAGTTCGTGCGGTGCACGTTCTTGGTGTTGATCGGCGCCATCGGGAACGGCACGAGCCACGCGTGCATGCTCGTGTCATATTCGGGGACGAGACCCGACGGCTGAGACGGCCCGGTGAAGCCCGGCGTCAACGCGAACGGATCGGTCAGCAACCGGATCAGGGCCGGGTCGCGCGCCGCGGCGGCCAGCGTCGCCTGAGCGCTCGCCGCGGTCCCACCGGACATGCCGCCCTTCACCTTGCGCAGACGGGCCTTGACCCGCCGCGCCGGGCGTCCGAATTTCTCGCGCGCTTTCTCCTGCAACGTGAGCACACCGAGGTCGAACGGGATGGAATCGAAGCCACAGGAGAAGACGATGCGCGCGCCGGTCCGTTTCGCCTCTTCGTGATGGACGTCGATCATGCGCCGCATCCAGCCCGGTTCGCCGCAAAGATCAACATAGGCCGTGCCGGTGGCCGCGCAGGCCGCCACTAGCTCGGGACCGTGAAGCTGATAAGGCCCGACCGTGGTGACGACCACGGCCGCGCGCTCGCACATCGAACGCAGGCTGGCCGGCTCGGCCGCATCCGCCTTCACCAACGGCAAATCGTCCGGTGCGCCGATGTCGGCACGGATCTTCTGGAGTTTGTCGGTCGAGCGTCCCGCAATTGCCCAGGACGGAGCATCGTCCCCGCGATAGGATGTCGCCAGATATTCGGCGATGAGACGGCCGGTGTAACCCGTCGCGCCATAGACGATGAGGTCGAAGTCCCGCTTCACGGCGTTGATCCTCCTCGAGCCCCCCCCGGAAGCGATCCCTTCAGATCCGTTAGCAAACGCTCGGTACGCTTCGCGGCCACTTTGGCGAGGGGCCATGCAACATTCGGGCGCACCATGTCGCGCTTGACGGAGGATACCACAGTTCCCGCCCTTGGGCGCGCAACCCTCCCGGCGATTTCCGGCCTTCCCTTGAGAGCCGTCGTGAGTACGGATGCTGGGTCTGGTCGGCGTGAGCCGGAAGCAGACAGCCGGCACATTTGACCGCCTGTGGCCGCTTGCAAACGCCCTCCGACGGCCTACCATGAATTGGGGAGCTCACCGTGCAGGAGCGAAGCCATGGAACTCACCGTGGTGCCCATCGTCAAGCCGGATGAGACCAACTTCATCTTCGGCCAGTCGCATTTCATCAAGACCGTGGAAGACCTTCACGAAGCGCTGGTGGGCGCGGTACCGCGCATCCGCTTCGGGGTGGCTTTCTGCGAGGCCTCCGGCAAGCGGTTGGTGCGCTGCTCCGGTAACGACGACGCCTCGTTCGCCCTGGCACGCGACAACGCATTGGCGATCGGCGCCGGTCACACCTTCCTGATTTTCCTCGGCGACGGGTTCTTTCCCGTTAACGTGCTGGCGGCGGTGCGCGCGGTGCCGGAGGTCTGCCACATCTATTGCGCGACGGCCAATCCTACACAGGTGATCGTCGCGCAGACGGAGCTCGGGCGCGGCGTGCTCGGCGTGGTGGATGGCGCCTCGCCGCTCGGTGTCGAGACCGACGCCGACATAGCGTGGCGGAAGGATCTGCTGCGAAACATCGGCTACAAGCTTTAGAGACCGCGATGGGTTCGTCGCTTGGCGGCGCCCGCATGTCGGATATGTATCAACCCAGCGTCATTGCGAGCGGATGGGCCGTCACGCTCCCTCAAAACTCCTGCGCGAGCTTCGCCAGCATCTCCAGCAACGCGGCGTGGTTGGCGGGGCCGAGCACCTCGATCAGCCGCGCCTCGTGCTTGTTGGCGACTAGCTTCTTGGCGCGCGCCAGCACGGCACGGCCCCTGTCGGTCAGGACCAGGATGTGGGAGCGGCGGTCGTTGGTGGAGCGCATCCGTGCGCAAAGGTCGCGGCTCTCCAGCGCGTCGAGCATGGCGACGAAATTCGGCCTGAGGATGCCGAGCGTGTTGGCGATCTCGGTCTGGTTGCGGCCCGGATTCTTGTCGAGCAGCAGCAGCACCGAGAACTGCGCCGGCGTCAGCTGCAGCGGCGCGACGCAGCGCAGGAAGTCCTCGAAGACCTTGAGCTGCGCACGCTTCAGCGAATAGCCGAGCAGTCCGGACAGTTCGCCCAGTTGCAGCATGCTGTCGTCCCCGGCAGGATCGACCGGTTCCCTGCGCAGGGCACGCGGTGATCGGACGGCATCGGCGGCGGTCTTGGAAACAGTCATCGCTCCAGGCTCGCAATCCCGGTACAAAAACCCCGCGGGACGCTCGGGGACCTTGAGATTATATCTAATAATCGTTATGCACTATATCAAATATCGGCACCTATCAACAGCCGATATCGGCCGACCCGACCGGCACAACCGGTTGCGGCGGTCCGACGCCTAAGGGGAGCGCTCGGCCTTGAACACAACGATCATGCTGTTCCTGCTGCAGGACGGCATCACCAATGGCGCGATCTACGCACTGCTCGGGCTGGCCCTGGTGCTGGTGTTCGCGGTCACGCGGGTCATCCTGATCCCGCAGGGCGAATTCGTGACCTACGGCGCGCTGAGCTACGCCATGCTGGCGACCGGCCAGGTGCCCGGCACGGTGCGGCTAGCCGTCGCGATGGGCCTCGTCGCCTTCGCCCTCGACCTGTTCTTCGCCCGCAAGGCGCTGCATGCGCGGCTGGTGATGCGCTCCGTCGCGCTCAACATCGTCTTCCCCTTCGCGCTGCTCGGCCTCGTTTACGCCCTGGTTGGTCCCAACACGCCGGTCGCCGTCAACATTGCACTGGCGCTCCTGATCGTGGCGGCGATCGGTGTCTTCCTCTACCGCATCGCTTTCCAGCCGATTGCGCACACCTCGGTGCTGGTGCTCCTGATTGCCTCGGTCGGCTGCCACCTTGCGCTGCAGGGCCTGGGCCTGGTGTTCTTCGGCGCCGAAGGCCTGCGCGCCCCGGCGCTGTCGAATGCCGCGCTGACCGCGGGCCCGCTGCGCTTCACCGGCCAGAGCCTCGCCGTCTACGCCTTGACGGTCGGCTTCATCGTCGCGCTGTGGCTGTTCTTCGGCTACACCAAGACCGGCAAGGCGCTGCGCGCCACCGCGGTCAACCGCCTCGGCGCCCGCCTGGTCGGCATCCGCACCACGCTGTCGGGCCAGATCGCATTCCTGCTCGCCTCCGTGATCGGCGCCATCTCCGGCATCCTGATCGTGCCGATCACCACGCTCTATTACGACACCGGCTTCCTGATCGGCCTGAAGGGCTTCATCGCCGCCATCATCGGGGGCCTGGTCAGCTATCCCCTGACCGCGGTCGCCGCCATCGTGGTCGGCATCGTCGAGGCCTTCTCATCGTTCTACGCCAGCAATTTCAAGGAAGTCATCGTGTTCACGCTGATCCTCCCCGTGCTCGTGTTGCGCTCGCTTGCAGCGCCCGCGGTCGAAGAAGAGAAGGATTGAGCGCGATGACGCAGCGGCTCCCTCTCATCATCTTCGCGCTCGTGCTGGCGGTGATCCCGCTTCTCCCGGGCATTCCGCCGTTCTGGATCGTGCTGCTCGACAATATCGGGCTCGCCGCGCTGGTCGCGATGGGGCTGGTGCTGCTCACCGGCGTCGGCGGCCTCACCTCGTTCGGGCAGGCCGCGTTCTGCGGTTTCGGTGCCTACACCACGGCGGTGCTGACCACCGCCTATGGCGTCTCGCCCTGGCTGGCGCTGCCGGCTTCGCTCGTGGTCAGCGGCATTGCGGCGGTTCTGCTCGGCATCGTCACGGTGCGGCTGTCGGGCCATTATCTGCCGCTCGGCACCATCGCCTGGGGCATCGGCCTGTTCTATCTGTTCAGCAAGCTCGAATTCCTCGGCCGCAATGACGGGATCTCAGGCATTCCGCCACTCTCGATCGGCTCGTTCAAGATGCTGAGCCCGGATACGATCTACTACGCGATCTGGGTCGCGGTGCTGATCGCTGCGCTGCTGACCATGAACCTCCTGGACTCCCGCACCGGGCGCGCGATCCGCGCCTTGCGGCGCGGCCATGTCGCAGCCGAAGCGTTCGGCGTGCAGACACCGCGCGCCAAGCTCCTGGTGTTCATCTATGCAGCGGTGCTGGCCGGCCTGTCCGGCTGGCTCTATGCGCATTTCCAGCGCGCCGCCAACCCGACGCCGTTCGGCGCGCAGGCCGGCATCGAGTATCTGTTCATCGCCGTCGTCGGCGGCGCCGGTTACGTCTGGGGCGCCGTGCTCGGCGCCGGCATCGTCGTGATCCTTAAGGAGGTGCTGCAGAGCTACCTGCCCTACATCTTCGGCGGGCAGAGCCAGCTCGAGACCATCGTGTTCGGCATCATGCTGGTGCTGCTGCTGCAGCTCGCGCCATCAGGCGTCTGGCCCTGGCTGATGTCGCGGCTGCCGTTCAAGCCGGCCCGCAAGACGCCGGACACATCGCTGAAGCTGGAGCATCGCGAGCGCGCGCCCGGTTCGTCTTCGGTGCTGTTGCACATCGACAAGGCGCGCAAGCAGTTCGGCGGCGTGGTCGCGGTGAACGACGTTTCGTTCGACGTCAACGCCCGCGAGATCGTCGCGCTGATCGGCCCGAACGGCGCCGGCAAGAGCACGACCTTCAACCTGATCACCGGCGTCCTGACCGCAACCGGCGGCAAGATCTCCGTGCTCGGCAAGGAAGTGGAGAACGCACCGCCCCAGGAAGTGGTCAAGCTCGGCGTTTCCAGAACCTTCCAGCACGTCAAGCTGGTGCCCGACATGACCGTACTCGAGAACGTCGCGATCGGCGCGCATCTACGTGGGAATTCCGGTGCGATCTCCAGCATGCTGCGGCTCGACCGCGCGGATGAGGCAAAACTGCTGGCGGAGGCCGCGCGGCAGATCGCGCGCGTCGGCCTGTCCGACCAGATCGACCAACTCGCGGGCTCGCTGTCGCTCGGCCAGCAGCGCATCGTCGAGATTGCGCGTGCGCTGTGCGTCGATCCGATGCTGCTGTTGCTCGACGAACCGGCCGCCGGCCTGCGCCATATGGAGAAGCAGCGGCTCGCCGCGCTGCTGCGCCAATTGCGCGACGGCGGCATGTCGGTGCTGCTGGTCGAGCACGACATGGGGTTCGTGATGGATCTCGCCGACCGCATCGTGGTGCTGGATTTCGGTACCAAGATCGCCGAAGGCACGCCGGCCGCGATCAAGCGCAATCCCGACGTCATCAAGGCCTATCTCGGAGCCGCCGCATGAGTGCGCTGCTGTCGGTTACCGACGTCCACATCGCCTACGGCAAGGTCGAGGCCGTGCGCGGCGTCTCACTCGACGTCGCCGAAAACGAGATCGTCACCATCATCGGCGCCAACGGCGCCGGCAAGACCACCCTGCTCAACGCCATCATGGGCGTGCTGCCCCTGAAGGGCCGCACCACCTTCGCCGGCGTCGACATGGCACCATTGGACATCGAGGACCGCGTCGCCACGGGCCTGAGCCTGGTGCCCGAGCATCGCGAGTTGTTCGGCACCATGAACGTCGAGGACAATCTCGAGCTCGGCGCCTTCCGGATCGCGAAGGCAACCGCAGCCGTTTCGCTGGAGCGGGTCTACACGCTGTTTCCGCGGCTCAAGGAGCGGCGCAAGCAGCTCGCCGGCACGCTGTCCGGCGGCGAACAGCAGATGCTGGCGATGGGCCGCGCGCTGATGGGCGCGCCGAAGCTCTTGATGCTGGACGAGCCGAGCCTCGGGCTTGCCCCGATCATCGTCGCCGACATCTTCCGCATCGTCGGCGAGCTCCGCTCGGCCGGCGTCTCGGTGCTGCTGGTCGAACAGAATGCCCAGGCCGCACTGCAGATCGCCGACCGCGCCTATGTGATGGAGCTCGGCGAATTCGTGCTCTCAGGCCCGGCCAAGGAGATCGCCGCCAACAAGGGCGTCGCCGCGAGCTATCTCGGCTTCCAGCACGAAGGCGAGAGCGCGGTTTAGACAGCGAAGCCGGCCTTCTTTCGAAGGCCGGCTTGTTACCTCAGCAGATCGCAAGCGGCTCACATCGCCGGGACGTATTTGCCGTCCTTGACCGTCAGCAGGATGCGCGAGCGGTCGTCGAGGCCGTAGCGGTCCTTTTCGGTCCAGTTGTAGACGCCCTGGCTCGCGACGATCTCCTTCTCGGAGATGAACGCCTGGCGGATCGCCTCGCGGAATTCCGGCGTGCCGGGCTTGGCGGTCTTCAGCGCCGTCGGGATGATGCGCTTCAGCACCTCGAAGGCATCGTAGGAATGGCCGGCGAACTGGCTGCGGCTGTTGGCACCGTATTTGGCTTCATAGGCGGCGTTCAGCGTCAGGCCCGGCTTCTTGGTCAGCGCGCTGTCCGCTTGCGTTTCCGGCGACATGATCGGGCCGGCCGACATGATGACGCCTTCCGCCGACGCGCCCGCGATGCGGATGAAGTCCATCGTGGCGGCGCCGTGGGTCTGGTAGATCAGGCCCTTGTAGCCGCGCTCGCGCAGCGCGGTCTGCGGCAGTGCCGCGGCGGTGCCGGACGCGCCGACCAGGATGGCGTCGGGATTGGCGGCGACGAGCTTCAGCACCTGGCCCGCGACCGATGTATCCGGGCGCGCGAAGCGCTCCTCATCGATCATGGTCAAACCCATCGGCACGGCCTGCGCCTTGAAGTCGTTGACCCAGAGATCGCCGTAGGAGTCCGAATAGCCGATATAGCCGACGGTCTTGATGTTGTGCGCCTTCATGTGCTCGTAGAGCACCTTGCCCATGATCGGGATCGACTGCGGCAGGTCCACCGACCATTTTGCGCGGGCCTCATTGATCGGGAATGGCGCGAGCCCGAGATGCGGGATGCCGGCCTCGTTGGCGACCGTCGACACCGCGATCGTCGTCGGCGTGATGCAGGAGCCCATGATGATGTCGGCCTTGGACTCGGTGACGAAGCGCCTTGTATTGGTGGTCGCAGCCGTCGGATCGCCGGCGTCGTCGAGCACGATCAGCTTCAGCGGCACGCCGGCGATCTCCTTCGGCACGAAATCGAGCGCGTTGCGCTCGGGGATGCCGAGCGCCGCGGCGGGCCCGGTGGTCGAGATCGTGATGCCGATGGTGATTTCATTGGTCTGCGCCTGTGCGGGCGCGCCCGGCAGCGCGATTACAGCTGCGAGCGCCGCGGCGGCGAGAGTGGCCTTCCTCATGCATTCCTCCCTGCAAGTAAGTCTTTTGGGTTTAAGCCGGTTTTGCGGGCCAATTCAGCCCCTTCTTTAGGTCATGAGGGACAGCGAGTCAGCCCTTCATGAAGCGGTCGATGATCTCCTGCGGAAATGGCGCCGATTTCAGCTTGGCGGGATCGTCCGGATGACGGCCGACCAGCACCCTTGTCTCGAATGCCTCGATCGCCAAGGCCTCGCCCTTGAACACGCGGTGCACCACCTCGAAGCTCGAGCGCTTGATGCGGTCGATCCGGCTCTCGATGGTAATCCAGTCGCCATGGGTCGACGGGATGTGGAATTTCGCCCGCGTGTCGAGCATGGGAATGCCGACCAGGCCGTATTTGTGGATCAGGTCCTGCTTCGAGCAGCCGGCGGCCTCGAACATGATCGAGGTCGAGTCGTCGAACATCGCGAAATAGCGCGGGTAGTAGACGATGTTGGCGGGGTCGCAATCGCCCCACTGGATCTGCACGTCGCGCCGATGGACGAACATGATTTATCCTCGATTGAGCGTGATCGATCCGGAAGAGTGTTTCCCGCTCTTCCGGATCATGCGTCAGCGCGGCGCCATCCGGAGCGCGGCATCGAGCCGCACCACTTCGCCGTTCAGGTAGGGGTTGTCGATCATGTGCAGCGCCAGCGAGGCGAACTCGTCGGCCTGCCCGAGCCGGCGCGGGAACGGGATCGCGGCGGCAAGCGAATCCTGCGCCTCCTGCGGCAGGCCGGCCAGCAAGGGCGTCATGAACAGGCCGGGCGCGATGGTCAGCACGCGGATGCCGAATTGCGCGAGCTCGCGCGCGATCGGCAAGGTCATCGCGACGATGCCGCCTTTGGAGGCCGAATACGCCGCCTGCCCGATCTGGCCGTCATAGGCCGCGACCGAGGCCGTCGAGATCACGACGCCGCGCTCGCCGGTCGCGAGCGGCTCGAGCTTCGCCATGTCAGCGGTCGCAAGCCGCAGCATGTTGAACGAGCCGATCAAATTGACCTTGATCACCTTGTCGAAGTCAGCCAGCGCCATCGGTCCCTCGCGGCCGATCACGCGTTTTGCCACGCCGATGCCGGCGCAGTTCACCAGCACGCGCGCCGGGCCGTGCGCCTTGGCGGCGGCAGCGACCGCAGCCTCGGCGGCCGCCGCATCGGCCACGTCGCAGACAACAGGAATGCCACCGATCTCGGCGGCGACGCTCTCGGCAAGCTTGGCGTTGAGGTCGCAGACCGCGACCTTGGCGCCTTGCGCCGCCAGCCGGCGCGCGGTCGCCGCGCCCAATCCCGATGCGCCGCCGGTGACGATGGCGGCCTGACCCTTCAACTGCATGGCATTCTCCTCTTCAAATTTCAGACTGACGTGATCACCGATGCCTGCGGCACCGGCGCATAGAGCGCTTCGATGGTGTCAGTGCGATGCTCCAGCACCGCGCGCTGGTTGATCGAGCCCTTGTCGGTGACCTCGCCGCGATCGATCGACAGCGGCGTATCCAGCAGGATCGCCCGCGCGATCCGGTTCGACGAGCCGGTAGCGCCGGCAAGCACGCGCGCGAAGCGTTCGCGGAAGGCAGCCCGCACCAGCGGATCATTGGCCGCGGCCGCGATGTCGCCCGCGACAAGCTCTGGATTGATCAGGCGGCAGCCGTCGAGATCGAGGATCACGATCGCCGCGAGTTCGTCGCGGTTGAGCCCCGCGATCACGACGTCGCGCACCAGCGGCGCACAGGTGCCGACAAAGCGCGCCCGCAACGGACCGACGCTGACCCAGGTGCCGCTCGCCAGCTTGAAATCCTCGGCGATGCGGCCATCGAAATCAAAACCGGCAGCGAGATCGCTCGCGTTGGCGGGCTTCAGCGCATCGCCGAACTTGTAGAAGCCTTCCTCGTCGAATGCCTTGGCGGTGAGCTCGGGCTGACGCCAGTAGCCCGGCGTCACGTTCGGACCTTTGGCACGCACCTCGAGCTTGCCGTTGTTCGGCACCAGCTTCGCGTCATTGCCCAACACCGGAAGGCCGACATGGCCGGAACGGCTGGTATCGGGACGCACCGACATGAAGAACGGCGAGGTCTCCGTGGCGCCGAGCCCTGTCAGCATCGGAACGCGATAGCCCTTCTCCTGCACGGCGAGCGCATCGAGGCTGTTCCAGATGAACGGCGACAGCGCGGCGCCCGAGAAGAACATCGCATGCAGCCGGGCGAAGAATTTCGCCCGCAGGCCGGCGTCGTCGCGCAGATAGGGCAGCAGCGATTCATAGCCCTTCGGCACGTTGAAATAGACCGTCGGCGAGATCTCGCGCAGATTTCGCACGGTCTCCTCGATGCCGCCGGGCATCGGCTTGCCCTCGTCGAGATACATCGAGCCGCCATTGAAGAGCGTCAGCCCGACATTGTGGTTGCCGCCGAAGGTGTGATTCCACGGCAGCCAGTCGACGATCACAGGCGGCTCGTCCTTCAGGAACGCCAGCGTCTCGCGCAGCATCACCTGGTTAGCGCAGATCATGCGCTGGGTGTTGATCACGGCCTTGGGGTTACCGGTCGAACCCGACGTCAGCAGGAATTTCGCGATCGTGTCCGGCCCGATTCCCCCATGGGTCGCGTCGAGGTGCGGATCTTCCGGCGTCGCCATGAGATCGGCGAGCCGGGTCACCTCGCGGCCGGGCACCGTTCCGCGGCTGGCCGCGATCTCGACATCCGGCGCGACATTGACGCGCAGCGCATCGGCAAATTTGCCGGCGTCGTCGACAAAGACAAGGCCCGGCGTCAGAAGCTTGATCACAAAGCTGAGTTTGCCGTAGTCGCGCGACACCAGCGAATAGGCCGGCGACACCGGGCAGAACGGAATGCCGGCATAGAGCGCGCCGAGCGCGATCAGCGCATGATCAATCGAATTGCCGGACAGGATCACGACCGGCCGCTCGGCCGACAACCCGCGCGCGATCAGCGCGGAGGCGATGCGCCGGGTCGTCTCCAGCAATTGCGCGTAAGTGATCTGCCTCCAACCACTGCCGGCGCGTTCGGCCATGAACACGCGGTTCGGCTCGGCGGCCGCCCAGTGATGCAGGCGATCGGTGAGACGAGCGGGATAATCGGTAAGACCGATCTTCGGGCGAAGATAGATCGTGCCGTCGTCGCGGCGCTCGACGCTGACGTCGGGGTTGCCGAACGAGATCGGGCGCAGCGGATGCGCGCTCGCGGCTGATACGGACGGCGTGACGCTCATGTCGGCTTCACCTTGGCGGTCTTGCGGTCCAGGAAGGCGCGGATGCGCTTTTTGGCTTCCTTGTCGCTCTGCGCCACTGTCGCCATCAGCGATTCCATTAATAGGCCGGTCTGCGGATTGGCCTCGGCGATCATCGGCAGCGCCTGCAACACGGCGAAGTTGGTCAGCGGCGCGTTGGCAGCGACGCGCTCGGCAAGCTCCAGCGCTTTCGGCAGCGCGTCGTCGGCCTCAGTGAGATATTGCGAGAAGCCGTAGGCTGCGCCCTCGGTCGCGGAATAGACCCGGCCGGTCAGCATCATGTCCGCCATTCGCGGCACGCCGATCAGGCGCGGCAGCCGCACCGATCCGCCGCCGCCGACGAAGATGCCGCGCTGGCCCTCGGGCAGCGCGAAATAGGCCGACGGCTCTGCGACGCGGATATGCGCCGCGCAGGCGAGCTCCAGCCCGCCGCCGATCACCGCCCCCTTCAGCGCCGCGATCACAGGCACGCGGCAATACTGGATGCGGTCGAACACGCGGTGCCACATCTGGGAATGCACCAGGCCCTCGGTGGCGTCACGCTCGGTCAGTTCGGAGAGATCGAGGCCAGACGAAAAGTGATCGCCGACGCCATGGATGACGACCGCGCCGACGTCATCGGGAATCGCCGAAAAGCAGTCCCGCAGCGCCAGGATGATGCCGTCGTTCAGCGCATTGCGCTTGGCGGGCCGGTTGAGCCCGACGGTCAGCACCGCGCCCCGCGTCTCGATCTTGAGCAGCGAGGCGTCACCCGCGTCGGCAGCGTTTCCCATGGCGTTATTGCTTCCTGTTCAGAATAGTTATGTTTTATAACTATTGGCGAGAGAGTCAATATGGGCATGTTGGGAGACCGGCGGAACGTTCGTCATTGCGCGCAAGGCCCAATTCCATTCACGGCGTCATCACCCGCGCATGCGGGTGATCCAGTATTCCAGAGGCGTCCGTGTTTGAGCCGAGAGGCCGCGGCGTACTGGATCGCCCGGTCGAGCCGGGCGATGACAGATGCGAGTGGGGACGCAGCATCGCGTTTGTCACAGGACCGCCTCTACACACACCACCGTCGTCCCGGCGAAGGCCGGGACCCATAACCACAGGATTGGGTTGGTGAGGAAAGCTGTGGCCCCAGCGTCGCGCAACAATCACCGTCGGTGGTTATAGGTCCCGGCCTTCGCCGGGACGACACTGAGTTTTTTGCGCCACTTGTGGATCATACATCCGCATTCTCGCGACATAATTTGCCCGAGCTTTGCATTTCTATCCGCCCTCTCCTCGAAGAGGGCGCAGGGAAAGCCGGGTGCCGATCGCACCCATGGGTCCCGTGCAACAAAAAGCACGGGAGGTAGGACCACAGGTGTAACCGGAAACATCCCGGCTTTCCCTGCGCGATGGGTTACGGCTTATACGCGCTCTCCCCGGCGAGACTGGGCTTACTTGTCACCGCCTTCGCAAAACGCTTCGCGTTTCGCGAGGGGACACCGGCCGCTAGGGCGTCAGGACCACACGACTTCACCGTCCGCCTTGCGTGTTCTCGTCAGTGCCACGCTCGGCGTCCACCGCATCTCACCGCAACACCCGTGACGATGCGCAGCGCCCCTCGATCGGGTGAGACGGGCGAACCATACACCGAGTTGCATTTCTGATAAAGCGAAATATTTTTGCGAAGGGAGCTTGACGCGTTTTGCTGAGTTGCCCGTCGGGCTGTTTTGTCGCACCCGCCGCATCAGGCTTGCCGTTGCGAGCAGATCGCATGACGCATGCGAGACCGACACCAGCGCGCGCTCAAAATGTTCCGGCGAGCGCAGTGCATGCGAGAGGTGCGCGGGTCGAGATCCTCGATAGGAGAAACCTGAAACTCAGCTCCGGGCGGTGGAGGTCGATGCGCCAAACCTGCCAGGCGAGCTATTTCCGGAAGCTACGATCGCCCGAACGACAAGTGCGATGCGTTCGCCGTGCGCGCTGGGCCTTATTCGGCCTGAACGTTCGAGTGCAGCGAGCCCATGAAGGGCTGCCCAAAACGTCTCGGTGACGCCAGCTACATCGACGCAAAACGGCGCCACAACTGCCGCAAGGGCTTCGAAACCGGCCCTTAGTTCCGGTCTGGTTCCAGCTTCGGCGAACCGCAAATCCGTCGGAAGGATGAACATCGCCTCGTAGAGTGCAGGATGACGTAGCGCAAAGGCGAGATAGGCGATCGCGACATCCTTGAGCGCATTTCGTCCTCTGGTCGATCCGCTTGCCGCTTCCCGAAGCGCGACTGTGAGCTCCTTAAAACCCTCGACTGCAACTGCCGCAACAATCGCATCCCTGTTCTCGAAATGCGAATAGAGGACTGGCTGGCTATATTCGATCTCTTCGGCCAGGCGGCGGACTGTGACGGCATCCCATCCTTCGCGCTCTGCGATCACGCGCGCTGCAGCGACAATGCGATGCTCGCGCTCAGCCCGACCCCTCCCTTTCCGCTCGGCAATACCCAATCCTCAATCTCCCAGATCCGGAAGGCCCACATATTCGTGATCACGCCGATGCTTGATAATCTAGCAATGCTAGATTATCAAGCTAGCAACGCTAGGTTACCTTCTTTGGCTAGAATAGGACAATGTGATGCATTGGCTTGCGCTCGGAATGGCATCGCTCGTGGCTGTCGCGATTATCGTGATCGGCACCCTATATGTCGTGAACCCAACGACCGCGACGCGCAGTTTCGGCCTGCCGCTTCCTGAAAACGGCACCAACATCGTTTGGTGGCTTCGCCTCAAGGGGGTGCGCGACATTGCATCGGGATTGGCCGTACTGGCGTTCATGGCGTGGGGCGCCCCGCGCGGGGTCGGCATCATCCTGCTTGTTGAAGCAATCATCCCCGTGGGCGACATGCTGCTCATTCTCGCGGCGAAAGGCTCCACCAAAAGCGCCTTCGGCATGCACGGCCTCACGGCGGTGTTTATGGTCCTGGCAGCCATCCCCATGGTGATTGGTGCGGCCTGAGATGGTGCATGCTCTTCCAATCTGGCTCCTCGTCGCCGGATTCTTTGGCGCAGGCCTCTTCAACGCGATCGGCACGCCCGGGACGCAAAGTGATTTCGCGCGGTGGGGCTACCCGCGCTGGTGGAGCCTTTTTACTGGTGGACTGGAGATCATGAGCGCCGTTCTGATTGCGCTTCCCGCCAGTCGCAGTATTGGCCTGGCGCTTGGGGCGGTAATCATCGCTGCTGCAGTTATGACCGTTCTACGCCACCGCGATCTTTCGCACCTTGCGCCACTTGGTGTCTTTGTCGCCTTGATTGCTCTTGCCGCGACCTTGTCTTGAGGGCTGACCTAGCGGTCCTGGAACGCGAGCCGTGCGCCGAGCCCGACCAGGATGCTGCCGCCGATCCGCTGCATGATCCGCTGCGACCTCTGCGAGCGCTGCAGCTTCGACATCACGGCGCTGGCGAAAAACACGCAGACGATGTCGACCGCCGAGAACGTCAGATTGACGATGGTGCCGAGCAGAAACAGCTGAGCCCAGACCGGCAGGCTTGCGGACGCATCGACGAACTGCGGCAGGAATGCCAGGAAGAAGATCGCGGTCTTCGGATTCAAAACCTCGACGATGATGCTTTGCGCGAAGGCGCGCTCGGCGGAGAGCGGCGCAAGCTCGGGACGCTTGGTATTGTCGCGATCGCGGAACAGCGACAGGCCGAGCCAGACCAGATAGGCCGCTCCGGCCAGCTTCATCGCCACGAACAGCGGCGGCACCGCGTGAAACAGCAGCGCGAGGCCGGCCGCCGCGGCGACGACATGGACATAGCCGCCGAGATGCAGGCCGAGCGAGGCCAGCAGCCCGGCGCGCCGGCCGCCCGCCAAGGTGCGGGCCGCGGCGTACAGCATGGCCGGCCCCGGGATCAGGGCGAAGGTCGCAGTCGTGATCGCAAACGCGAGGTACAATTCCATCGCGAGCTTTCGTTTCAGTTCGCCGGGATCATCGCCGCGACCTCGCGGTCAGCAGGATTGTCGCGGGCATCAAGACCCGCGATGACACCGGCGCGATCCTCGAGCTTGCGGTTCTGACTCATCTTCTTCTTGGCGTCGATCCGCGTGATCGGCATCCGGAAGCCGACGATACCGCGCAGCTGCGCCTTGATGAAATCATCAGGCGCATCGCTGACCTGCCAGGCCTCCTTGCGCGTGCTCTCGTGCAACCGGGTCAGCCGCGTGACGACATCGAGCAGGCGGTCCGCATCCTCGAAGAATTCGGCCGCGCCGTAGGCGTGCACGGCGAGGTAATTCCAGGTCGGCACCACCCTGCCGTGCTCGGCCTTGGTCACATACCAGGACGGCGTCACATAGGCGTCGGGCCCGGTGAAGATCGCCATCGCCTCGCCGACCGCAGGCAGCTTCCACTGCGGATTGGGCCGCGCGACATGGCCGTACAGCGTGCCGTAGTCGCCCTCGTCTGCATCGAGGATCAGCGGCAGCGGCGTTCCGATCAGCCCGTCGGCGGTTACGGTGACCAGCGTCGCGAGCTTTGAGGCCCGCATCGCGGCGTGGATCGGGCCGAGCTCATCCATCTTGAAATGCGGCGGCAGGTACATGGCAGACCTCTGGGAGACCTCATCAATTGTTGCTCGCACAATAGCGCCGAAGTGGCCTATGATAAGAGCCACTTTCGATCATACTGAGTGGTCCACTATGCCCCGCCTGCGTACCACGATCAGCATCCCTCCGCTCCGGGCGGTCGACCGCACCGCCGGACAGGTTGGTCGGCAGATCGCGCAGGCTCTGCGCGCCGCCATCGCCAACGGCGAATTGAAGGCCGGTGAATTTCTGCCCTCGACCCGCGCGCTGTCGGCTTCGCTCGGCGTTGCCCGCGGCACGGTCATGGAAGCCTTCGAGCAATTGCAGGCCGAGGGCTATCTGGTGTCGCATGTCGGTGCCGGCACAAGCGTCGCGCCGACGCTTGCCGAACAGGCACGGCCCGTCCGCCCTCCGGTCAACCGCAGTTCGAACAAGACCGCGCCGATCCACTTGCCGCCACGCGCGATCCGGCTTGCCAAGGTTGCGGCTGCCTTCACGCCGATGCCGGAGGCGCCGTTTGCGATCGCAGTCCCGGGCGGCGCCGTCGCCCCCGACCAGAATTGGCGGCGCCTCGGCAACCGCGTCCGCGCATCGCGCGCGGCAGCGCCGGCAAGCTACGGCGATCCGCGCGGGCTGATGGAGTTGCGGCAGGCGATCGCCGACTACGTGCGCAAATCCCGCGCGGTGCATTGCGCGCCCGAGCAGGTCGTGATCACGGCCGGCACGCAACAGGGCCTCTATCTCGCCGGCCGCGTGCTGCTGACGTCGGGTGATCGCGTGTGGGCCGAGGATCCCGCCTATCCCGGCATGACGGCCGTGCTCGACGATCTCGATCTCGTCACCACGCGCGTGGGTGTCGATGCGCAAGGCATCGACGTCGATGCCGCGATCGCCGCGTGTCCGAATGCGCGCGCGGCCTTCGTGACGCCGTCGCATCAATATCCGATCGGCATGCCGATGAGCATGGCCCGCCGCAACGCGCTGGTGGCATGGGCCGCGCGCCGCGAGGCCTGGATCGTCGAGGACGATTATGACAGCGAACTGCGCTATGCGGGTCATCCTTTCCCGTCGATGCAAGGCCTCGCCCCGTCGCGGGTGATCTATCTGGGCACGCTGAGCAAGGTGCTGTTTCCTTCGCTGCGGCTCGGCTACGTGGTGGCGCCCCTGCCGCTGATCGATGCCTTCGCCGGCGCGCGGGCGCTGCTCGACCGGCATTCGCCGACCGCCGACCAGCACGTGCTGGCGGCTTACATGCGCGAGGGGCTGTTCGAAGCGCATATCCGGCGCATCCGCGGCGTCTATGCCGCACGGCGTGCGACACTGATCGCGGCGCTCGAACGTCACATGCCTGATGACGTCACGCTGCAGCCGAGCGACCAGGGCATGCACCTGCTGCTGTGGTTGCCGAAGGGCACCGATGATGTGCAATTGGCGAAGGCTGCCCTCGCCGATGGCATCGTCGTGCGGCCGATCTCGCCGATGTACGCGCTGGCCGCACGGCCCGGCCTGATGCTCGGCTTCGGCGGATTTGCGCCGGAAGAACTGGAGGTGGCCGCGATCCGTCTGCGCGGAATCATGGATCGCGGAAGACGTAGACAACCAGATCAGGTTCGCTTGAAATGAAAGCGTCGAGGTGACTGCCATGATGTTCTGGAGTGCGAGCGTGGCTGGACTGGCGATCGCCTATCTGTTCGGGGCGACGCCATCAGGCTATCTGGCGGGGAAGCTGCTCAAGGGCATCGACATTCGGGAGCATGGCTCGAAATCCACGGGGGCAACGAACGTGTTGCGCACCCTGGGGCCATGGCCTGCGCTGGTGGTTCTGCTGGTCGATGTGCTGAAGGGTGCGGCAGCGATCGTGTTTGCCCGCTGGTTCTATCCCTGGCTCGCGACCGTCACGCCGCCGGCTGCGCTTGACCTTGAGAGCTGGACACCTTGGGCTGTTTGCCTGGCCGGACTTGCCGTATTGCTCGGACACGGCCGTTCGATCTGGTTGAACTTTACGGGCGGCAAATCCGCGGCGACCGGGCTCGGCGTATTGCTGGCGCTGTCCTGGCCAGTTGGTTTCGGAGCCGCGACGGTGTTCCTCGCCGTGCTGGCTGTCTCTCGGATCGTTTCACTCAGCTCGATGCTGGCAGCGTTGACTGCGGTCGCCCTCGTCTGCACGCTGGAGCAGCCGTTGCCCTATCGGTTGCTGGTGATCGCAGGCGCCATCTACGTGATTGCGCGCCACCGGGCCAACATTCAGCGGCTGCTCGCCGGGACCGAGCCACGGTTGGGGCAAGGTGCGCGCCCGAGCTGATTCATGAGGACGCGGCCCGAACCGCGCCGCGCGTCGATTTACTGCTCGAAGGCGGCCTTGAGGCGGTTGAGCTGCGGCACCAGCGGGTTGCCGATCGTCGAACGATCCGGCGCCGGCGCATGGATCGTGGTGTCGAGCCGGCGCACCCGCGTCTGCAGATCCATCGAGCGGGCGATCAGCTGCTGCAATTGCTCCGGCAGTTTCGTCACCATGTCGGCGGGGCCGGGATCGGCGGCCGACAGCTTCACCTTGGTCTTCTCGCGATTGGCCTGGGTCAGCGTCATCTCGCCTTCCTTGACCGCGCGATGCAGCAGCAGCCAGGACGCGAGCTGCATCAGCCGCGTGGTCAGGCGCATGCTTTCGGTGGCATAGGTCAGGCTGACCGAACGTTCGAGCGCCTTGGCTTCGGCACGCCCGTCGCCGTCGAGATAGGCGGCGGTCTGCTCGACCAGGTCCATGCCTTCCCGGAACAGCACGCCAAATGCCGCAGAATTGGTCAGCCGTTCACTGAACAGCACGAGCCCGGCTTCGCTCTGGGAACGATCGGCCATGGTTAACGCCCTCACACCACGTAACGCCCGCTGGCATCTGACGCGCCAGCTTATGATGAACAAATCATTGCGCGGGCGCGGCGAAGAGTCCAGCCGCAACCCGATTTATGGTTTCCGGCGGATCGGACGCACAAAAAAGAGCCGCCGTTTCCGGCGGCTTTTGAAGTTGATAACAGGGAGGCGTCAAACAGAGTGGACAGGAGCCACTCGGTGTCCAAACGAGGACAATGCAGTCATAATCGAGAAAGCTTAACCGACCGTAAATGAGCGGATTTCTTCAGGCTTTGTTTGCCATGTCGGCCATTGACCTAGTTTGGGACAGGTGGCCGCACCATGCCAGCGTGTAGCCCGGATGGGCCAACGGGTCGCGCGAACGCGTATTCCGTCATCCTGAGGCGCGAGCGCTTGCGAGCCTCGAAGGATCGACGGCCACCGCTCGGGCCGTGCATGCTTCGAGACGCGCGTTCCGCGCTCCTCAGCATGACGGATTGAGGGCGGCTTCGAATGAAATCTCAGCGCTACGACTTGAAGAACGCGTCAGCGGCATCCTTCGACGCGCGCTTCTTCGTCATCGCCTCTTTCAACCGATCGACCTCGGCAGTGAGCAGCGCGATGCGTTCGGTCAAATCCTCGACCGACAGCAGGTAGAGATCCTGGCCGATCTCGTGGCTGATCTTCTTCCTGGGACGGTCCTCATCCTCAATCGGCATGTGTCCTCCCCGCGATGATGATCTGGCGCCGTGCGTCCAGAAATGGTAGATGTCGAACCGAGGAGAATTTTGCAGTGACTTTCGTGTGCGCGCAACATCTGACGCGAATGCCCCGGCCCGACCGCAAGGAGTCTGACCGGACGGGATAGCGCGCGTCGACGCGCCAGGCATGAGCCGACCCCAAGCCCTTCCGATCATGCGGGAGGGCTTTTTGATTTTTCCGATTTGATCTTTGGGGGTCGGCATCAGCAAACGCGAAAGACCTTAACCCATGACCAAAATTCTCATCACCAGCGCGCTTCCTTACGTGAACGGCGTCAAGCATCTCGGCAATCTGATCGGCTCGCTGCTGCCCGCCGACGTCCATGCCCGCTTCCGGCGGCAGACCGGCTGCGACGTGCTCTTCATCTGCGCCACCGACGAGCACGGCACGCCCGCCGAGCTCGGCGCCATCGAGGCCGGACAGGATGTCCGGGAGTTCTGCGATGCGCAGCACGCCGTCCAGGCCTACATCTACCGGCGCTTTGGTCTGTCCTTCGATCATTTCGGCCGCACCAGCGCGCCGCAAAACCATGCGCTGACCCAGCACTTCTATCGCCGGCTCGACGCAGCCGGGTTGATCGAGGCGCGCACGTCGCGACAGGTGTGGTCGCCGGCCGACCGGCGCTTCCTGCCCGATCGCTACGTGCTCGGCACCTGCCCGCATTGCGGCGATCCTTCGGCACGCGGCGATCAATGCGACCATTGCGGCACGCTGCTTGACCCGCCAGAACTCATTGATCCGCGCTCGGCGCTATCAGGCGACCGCGCGCTTGAGATCCGCGACAGCAATCATCTGTTCCTGCGCCAATCGCAGCTGGTCGAGACAATCGGCGCATGGATCGACAGCCGCACCGGATGGCCGCCCTTCGTGGTCTCGACCGCCAAGAGCTGGCTCAACGCCGATCTGCGCGATCGCTGCATCACGCGCGATCTCGCCTGGGGCATTGCGGTCCCGCGCGAGGGTTTTGACGGCAAGGTGTTCTATGTCTGGTTCGATGCGCCGATCGGCTACATCGCGGCGACGCAGGAATGGGCCGCTGCCGCGCCTGATCGCGACTGGCGGCAATGGTGGTGGCAGGCCGACGACGTCAGCTATATCCAGTTTCTCGGCAAGGACAACATCCCGTTCCACACCGTGAGCTTTCCGGCGACATTGATCGGCTCCGCCGAGCCATGGAAGACCGCCGATGTCATCAAGGGATTCCACTGGCTCAATTACGAGGGCGGCAAGTTCTCGACCAGCAGAAAGCGCGGCATCTTCACCGATGCGGCGCTGGACCAATTGCCCGCCGATCTCTGGCGCTGGTGGCTGATCGCCAACGCGCCCGAAAGCGCCGACACCGATTTTGGCGTCGCGAGATTCGTTGCCGACGTGAACAAGGACCTCGCCGACATCTTCGGCAATCTCGCCAACCGCATCATCAGCTTTGCCCATCGCAGCTTCGACGGCCGCATCCCGGAAGGTGGCGCGCCCGGTGAGGCCGAGCGAGAGCTTGCGCACGATCTGGAGCAGCGCATCGCAGCGCTCCACCGCCATCACACCGCACTGGAGTTTCGTGCCGCAGCGGCAACGACGCGCGCGATCTGGGACACCGCGAACGCATACCTGCAACACTCAGCACCATGGACCGCCATCAAGTCCGATTCCGTTCGCGCGGCGGTCATCACCCGCACCGGACTCAATCTTGTCGCGCTCTGCGCCACGCTGGCGTGGAGCATCGTGCCAGGCCTGTCGGAGCGCGTGCTCCGCGCGTTCGGCCACGACGATGCCGTGCCCCCCTGGCCCAATGGCCCACTCATCCCGCTGCTGGATCAAGGCGCCGGCACGCCGATCGCAAGGCTCGGCCCGCTGGTCGAGAAAATCACCCCCGAAAGAGCCAGTCATCTGACGGCGCGGTTCGGGGCTTAAGGGCGTTTCGCTTCGTAGCAAAAGGCGGTATGCCACAAGCCAATCCTCCTCACTGACCAGGAACGAACCATGCCAAACCTGCCCGCGCAAATGACCGTCGTTGCCATCAGCAAGCCTGGTGGCCCCGAAGTGCTGGTGCCGGAAACTCGCGCGCTGCCGGTGCCGAAGGCCGGCGAGATCCTGGTCAAGGTCGCGGCCGCCGGCGTCAATCGCCCCGACGTCGCGCAGCGCTCCGGCTCCTATCCGCCGCCGCCCGGCGCCAGCGACCTGCCCGGCCTTGAGATCGCAGGCGAAGTGGTGGCGCTCGGTGAAGGCGCGACGCACAAGATCGGCGACAAGGTGATGTCGCTGGTCGCCGGCGGCGGCTATGCGCAATATTGCATCGCGCAGGATGCGCAGGCGATGACCGTGCCGCCGCAGCTCACGATTCAGGAAGCCGGCGCCATTCCGGAAACGCTGATGACGGTCTGGCACAATGTGTTCGAGCGCGGCGCGCTCAAGGCCGGCGAGACGCTGCTGATCCATGGCGGCTCGTCGGGCATCGGCACGATGGCGATCCAGCTCGCCAAGGCGTTCGGCGCCAAGGTGATCGTCACCGTCGGCTCGCAGGACAAGGCCGACGCCTGCCTCAAGCTCGGCGCCGATCACGCGGTCAATTACAAGACGGACGACTTCGTCGAAGCCGTGAAGACAGCCACCGGCGGCGCCGGCGCCAACGTCATCCTCGACATGGTGGGCGGCGACTATATCGACCGCAACTACGACGCCGCCGCGGTTGAGGGCCGCATCGTCCAGATCGCGTTCCTGTCGGGAACACCGAAGGCGTCAGCCAATTTTGCCAAGCTGATGGTCAAGCGGCTCCACCACACCGGCTCGACCCTGCGCCCCCGTAGTAATGCGGACAAGGCGGCGATGGTCGCGGCAATCGAGGCAAAGGTGCTGCCCTTGCTGCGCGAAGGCCGCGTCAAACCGCTGATGGACAGCACATTCTCGCTGGAAAAGGCCGCCGACGCGCACCGGCGCATGGAGACCAGCGAACATATTGGCAAAATTGTGTTGGTCGTTTAACTCTCGCGACGGAAGCGGGGGCGGAAACCCTTTGATTCCCTTCGCTTTCGTGTCATTTATCGCGCCACCGCCGGGCCGGTCGCCGGGCCCGGTCAGTTTGTCGATCGCGGAGTACTGACATTGCGTCTGATCAGGTGCCTTGCGCTGCTCGCGCTGGGCCTCATGATGTTTGCTGCTGCGCCTGACGCGTACGCGATCGACGCGGTCAGCGTGCGCAGCGACGCGCCGGCGATCGACCTAACCGCGGTTCTCGACCATCAACGCAGTGAAACCGACCGCATCCAGGTCTCCACTGCACCTGGAACCGACGGCATCGTGCGCCGCATCGAGGTTCGCGCCCGCGAAGGCGGCCAGAACTGGGTGGTGTTCGCGCTCGCCAACAACACCGACGACCAGCTCGATCGTCTGATTGTCGCGCCGCACTATCGCATCGTGTCGTCCGGATTGTTGTGGCCCGACCTCGGCCTGTCGCGCATCGCCACCATCACGCCGTCGGTCGGCGATCGCCCCGAACGGCAGGAGAGCCCGACCGCCGACGTGTTCCGCATCACGCTCGATCCCGGCGCTGTCGTCACCTATGTCGCGGAACTTCGCACCGACAAGCTGCCGCAGCTCTATCTGTGGGAACCCGACGCTTACAAGGACAAGGTCAACTCGTTCACGCTGTACCAGGGCATCGTGATCGGCATCTCGGGCCTGCTCGCGCTCGTGCTCACGATCTTGTTTGTGGTCAAGGGCAGCATCATGTTCCCGGCCGCCGCGGCGCTGGCCTGGGCGGTGCTCGTCTATATCGGCGTCGATTTCGGCTTCTGGGGCAAGGTGCTCGACATGTCGAACAACGCCGAGCGCGTCTGGCGCGCGGCGGGCGAGGCGATCCTCGCGGCGACATTGCTCGTGTTCCTGTTCGCCTATTTGAATCTTAGTCGCTGGCATGTGCGCTACTCGCACATCACGATCGGCTGGCTGCTCTTCCTCGGCTCGCTGGTGGCGCTGGCGCTGTTCGATCCCGCGGTCGCCTCCGGCATCGCGCGGATGTCGCTGGTGATGATCGCCTTCGCCGGCTTCGCGCTGATCGTCTATCTCTCGACCCACGGCTTCGACCGCGCGGTGCTCTTGATCCCGACCTGGTTCCTGCTGGTGGTCTGGGTGGTCGCAGCCGGCATGACGGTCGCGGGCTCCGTCACCAACGACATCGTCGGCCCGGCGCTGCTCGGCGGCCTGGTGCTGATCGTGATGCTGATCGGATTTACGGTGATGCAGCACGCCTTCGCCGGCGGCGGCGCCACCACCGGCGTGGTCTCCGACGTCGAGCGCCGCGCGTTGGCGCTGACCGGCTCCGGCGATCTGATCTGGGACTGGGACGTCTCCGCCGACAAGGTGTTCACCAGCCCGGAGACCGAAGCCTTGCTGGGCCTGAAGCGCGGCACGCTGGAAGGCCCGGCCGCGAAATGGCTCGAAGTACTGCACCCGCTCGACCAGGACCGCTTCCGCGCCGCGCTCGACAGCGTGCTCGACCAGCGCCGCGGCCGCCTGGTGCAGGATTTCCGGCTGCGCACGCCCGACGGTCACTTCATGTGGTTCGCGCTGAAGGCGCGGCCGGTGGTCGGCTCCGACGGCGAGGTCTCGCGCGTGGTCGGCACGCTGACCGACGTCACCGAGTTCAAGAACTCCGAAGAGCGGATGCTGCACGACTCCGTGCATGACAATCTGACCGGCCTGCCGAACCGCCGGCTGTTCATGGACCGGCTCGGCGCGGTGGCGAACCTCGCCAAGACCATGCCGAACCTGCGGCCGACCTTGATGGTGATCGACCTCGACCGCTTCAAGCAGGTCAACGATTCCGTCGGGATTGCGGTCGGCGATTCCATCCTGCTGACGCTGGCGCGGCGGCTGACCCGCATCCTCAAGCCGCAGGACACGCTGGCGCGGATGGCCGGCGACCAGTTCGGCCTGATCCTGCTGTCGGAGCAGGACCCGGCGCGGATCACCAATTTCGCCGAGACCATCCGCAAGACCATCCGCGCGCCGATCGCGTTCAACGACCGCGAGATCTTCCTGACCGCCTCGATCGGACTTGCGCTGTCCGATCCGGCCGCGCCGCTCTCGGACGAGATCATCAAGGACGCTGAGCTTGCGATGTATCACTCCAAGCGGATCGGCGGCGACCGCATCGACGTCTACAAGCCGGCGATGCGGGCGCGGAAGACCGACCGCCTGACGCTCGAGAGCGACCTGCGCCGCGCCATCGAGCGCCAGGAGCTCACGATCCTGTACCAGCCGATCGTGCGGCTCGAGGATCGCGCGATCGCGGGCTTCGAGGCGCTGGTGCGCTGGGACCATCCCAAGCTCGGCCGGATGTCGCCGTCGGAATTCATCAATGTCGCCGAGGAGACCGGCCTGATCGTCGACCTCGGCATGTTCGTGATGGACCAGACCGCGCGCCAGCTCGCAGTGTGGCAGCGCGCGATGCGGGCGCGCGAGCCGATCTTCGCGTCGGTCAACGTGTCGTCGCGGCAATTGCTGCGCCACGACCTGATCCACGATATCCGCACCGTGCTGTCGCGCTCCTCGGTGGCGCGCGGCACGCTGAAGCTGGAGCTAACGGAATCGCTTGTGATGGAGAACCCGGAGCACGCCGCCCAGATGCTGGCGCGGATCCGCGAGCTCGGCACCGGGCTGTCGCTCGACGATTTCGGCACCGGCCACTCCTCGCTGTCCTATTTGCAGCGCTTCCCGTTCGACACCATCAAGATCGACCAGTCCTTCGTCCGCACCACGAGCCGCGGCACCCGCCCGGTGATCCTGAAATCGATCATCGCGCTGGCGCACGATCTCGGCATGGAGGTGGTCGCGGAAGGCGCCGAGACGGATTCCGATGCCGTCGAGCTCTACCAGCTCGGCTGCGAATACGCCCAGGGCTTTGCCTTCGGCGAGCCGATGGACGCCGACGCCGCCACGCGGCTGCTCACCGAGGAACGGCTGGAAGCCGCGAGCTAGATCTTGTCGTCCCGGCCTCGTGCGCAACTGCGCACGGGAGCCGGGACCCATACGCCGCGGCCCGTCCATGACGCGCTGGGGCCAGTTGCCTTCGTGACAACAACGCCCTGTGGTTATGGGTCCCGGCGTTCGCCGGGACGACGATTGGACATTTTCTTGAACCTGACGCTCTTGCCGTCGGCCTGGCGCGTGGCGATGTAGCCGGCGTCGAGACAGGCTTCGCGCTGCGGCATCTTCTCCTGCGGGCTGCGCAGGGTTTCCCACCACGACGCCCGGTGCGCGGCGCGCGGCAGCGCCGCATCGATGATCGCCTCGATCTCCTCGAAGGTCAGCACGAATTCGGGCAAATGCTGCTTCTTCAGATAATCCCGCAGCGCGTCGTAGTCGTTCACAACGTCCTCGATGACAAAAAAACAGGTTTCGGCAACCACCCGTTAACCCATTCGGCGGCCGCTGTCGCCATTTAAGGCGACAACAAGATTTCCCGTTGCATGACCAAGCTTTGGAGCGGGAAATGCCATTTCGACGGGGAAACGACGCAAGGCGGCGGTGGCGGCTATCGGCCAAGCTGCAGATCGCCGCGTCGGTTGCGACCGTCCTCGGCTTCTCCGCTGTATGCGCCGGCGTGATGTTCGACATGCGCCGCGGCGAGGAGCAACTGGCCCGCCAGACCCTGGAGAACTTTGCGTCAGGCATCGAGGCCGACATCAGCCGCAACATCGAGCTCTATGACTTGTCGCTGCGCGCGGTCGCCAGCAATCTTGAGATGCCGGAGATCCGCAATGTCAGCAAGGAACTGCGCCAGCTGATCCTGTTCGATCACGCCGCGACCGCAAAGCATTTCGGCGCGATCCAGGTGTTCGACAGCAAGGGCGACCTGACCATCGACGCGGCGAGCCTCGACCCGCGGCCGGAGAACCGCAGCGACGAGGAATATTTCACGGTCCAGCGCGACCACCCCGACACCGGGCTGTATATCAGCCGGCCGATGCTGCATCGCGGCGCCTACGCCATCGTGCTGAGCCGGCGCATCGTCGGCGAGGACGGCCGCTTTCGCGGCGTCGTGGTCGGCTCGATCCGCTTCAGCTATTTCCACGATATGTTCGGCCGGCTCAACCTCGCGCCCGGCGATACCATCACCGTGCTGCGCAACGACCGCACCATCATCATGCGGACGCCGTTCGATCTCGACGTGATCGGCAAGAACCTTGCGGAGCAACTGGACTGGAAGGCCGAGAATCTGAAGGGGGGCGGCGCCTACTCCGGCAAGGGTCCGGTCGACGACACGCCGCGGCTCTATGTCAGGCGCAGCAGCTCGGGCCCGCTCTACGTCGTGGTCGGCAAGCCGCTCGAAGCCGTTTTCAACCTCTGGCGTACCGAGGCGATCCGGATCGGCGCGATCATGGCGTTTCTGGTCCTGTTCGTGCTCAGCGCGACGTTGGTGCTGGCCCGCGAGATCGTCCGCCGCGCCGACGCCGAGGACAAGCTTGAGGAGCTGGCGACGACCGACGCCCTCACCGGCCTGAAGAACCGGCGCAAGTTCGACACCGAGATCGAGCGCGAGTGGCGCCGGGCGAGCCGGCACGGCCAGCCGGTCGCGTTGTTGATGATCGATGCCGATCATTTCAAGGCCTATAACGACACCTATGGACACCAGGCCGGCGACCAGGTGCTGGTCGGGATTGCGATCTGCATCTCGGATGCGGTGCGCCGCGCCGGCGATTGCCCGGCGCGCTTCGGCGGCGAGGAATTTGCCGTGCTGCTGCCCAGCACCACCCCGTTCGAGGCCTTCAATCTGGCCGAGACCATCCGCGCCAAGGTGCAGCAATGGTGCGAGGGCGAGGTCATCACTACGGTGAGCATCGGCGTCGCCAGCATGCGCCCGAATGCAGGCCAGCAATGGTCCGACCTGATCGAAGCCACCGACAAGGCGCTCTACGCCGCCAAAGCCAACGGCCGCAACCAGTCGGTGCTGGCGACCGCGCCGAAGATTGCGCTGGTGGCGTAGGGCACAACTCTCGCCGTGTCGTCGTCCCTGCGAAGACTATCAGAGCCGTCATCCTGAGGTGCGAGCGGAGCGAGCCTCGAAGGATGCACGGCCCGGCTGGTGGCCGTCGATCCTTCGAGGCTCGCCCAGCGGCGCAAGCGCGCTGGAAGGCTCGCACCTCAGGATGACGGTGATGGACATGCGCATGATCCCTCACCGCATCGTCGTCCCTGCGAAAGCAGGGACCCATAACCATAGGATTGAGTCGTCGAAACGAGCTGTGGCCCCAGCATAGCGCGAGTAACTGCCATTCGTGGTTATGGGTCCCGGGTCGCGCTGCGCTTGCCCGGGACGACATCGAGTTTGTTGCACGGCTGTGAGTCATACATCCGCATTCTCGCGACATCATTTGTCCGAGCACAGCGTCGTAGTCGACGCGGATCAAAAGGGTCTGGCCGGACGAGCCCGACGAGAGCGATGGCAGGTTACGGCTTCGCCTAACCCGCCTTGCAAGACTGATTGCCTTCGGCGCCGGCTATTTGCCCCACGCGGCCTTCCTGATCCGCCCCTTGCCGCCGCACTTCTTGCACGGCTCCGGATAGATCTTCCGTCCCGGCTCGCTCGGTTGCTTCACGTCCGGAAAGCCCGTCCCGTTACACGCGTCACACTTCTCTTCATCGGAAACAAGGTGCTTCACCATCCAACGCCCCGGATTGAAAAAATCCGGAAGCCCGCGGCCGCGGACCTCCGCCACCGTTCGGATACGAACGGCGGTGAGACATGGTTTCAGCGTGCATGGCTGCCCTGCGCGGCAACGCAGGTGGGAACGACAACGGGACGATCTCCGTTGTCAGCCTCTTCTCGACGCTCCGTTACTTCCCCTTGAGCGCCTTCTCGTGGCTCTCCAGCGCCGCGGCCATCAGCTTCGGCAATTGCGCGGCGTAGACCTCGATGAAGGTGGCATCGCCGCAGGCCTCCGGATCGCGCGCGGCCTGCTCGGCGATGCGGGCGGCCTTGGCCTCGCATTTCGCGAACATGTGCCAGAACCAATCCGGCTCTTGCCGAGCGCCGGCCTGTGCTTCTTGATGACGGCGGCGCCGACCGCGCTCATCGCGTTGACGACGCCGGCGCCCAGCGTGCTGATGGCCCGCGCGTTAAGGATATCCTCGCGCGATTTAGCGGTGGCGTTGGTCGCGGACGCTCGTCCGGTTGTTCGTGCCTTGGCCGGCATGCTCTGAGCTCCTTGTCGATCCCTTTGGCGCTGCAAGCATCGGCCGCGGAAGTTGAGGAAGGCTCAAGGGGCATGGTTGAAAAGCGCTATGGATTTCATTCCGGTTTTATGCGCTTCCGAGTGATCGGCCTGGAGGGGATTTTGACCGTCCCTCCAGCGCTCGATCCGTCAGGGGCCGTTACCCTTTCGCGCCGTAACGGCGGATCAGCTGGTCGGCGACATCGTTGAGATCGTCACCCACGACCTGCGGCTGCGGGCCGACGCCGAGCACATCATTGCCGGGGCGCCTGATCAGCGCAGCCTCCCAACCGGCGGCCACCGCGCCGAGCGTGTCCCAGGTGTGGCATGCGATCAGGCAGAACTCCCGAAGGCTTTGCCCCAAGCTCCCTCTCGACATAACCATAGGCCTGCCGCGACGGCTTGTGATGCTTGACGCCATTGGCCGAAAAGCGCCGCTCGAACAGGTCGACGATGCCGCCATGCGTCAGCTGACGGGTCTGCACCTCCAAGAGATTGTCGGTCAGTGTGAACAGGCGGAAGCCTGCGGCGCGCAGCTTGCGCAGCGCCGCCGGCACTTCGGCGTGCGGCGGCATGGTGGAGAATTTCTCCGTCAGTTCCTTCTTGTCGGACTCGTCGATCCTGATGCCGCGCGTATCCGCCAGCATCTTCATGACCGCGGCGCCGATGTCGGTGAAGGGCACGTAGCAGCCCGCCACCGTGAGCGAGGCCGAATACATGATGAAATTCGCAAACCACAGCCGCATCGCGCTCTTGTCATTGAAGATGCGCGCGAACACCGGCTCCATGGTCTCGAGGTCGAGCAGGGTCTCGTTGACGTCGAACACGATCAGGGGAAGTGCCATTTGGTTGGTCTCCTGTTTTTTGTTTTGAGCATGATCTCTTCGGAAAACCGCTGCACACTTTTCCGGATCATGCTCTGGTTCTCAGCCCCTGTCCTTGATCCGGTTGCGATGCGCGGCCTGCTTGGCGCGATTGCCGCAGATCGCCATGCTGCACCAGCGGCGCGCACGCGCCCGCGTGTGATCGGCGAACATCAGCGTGCAGGCCGGGCCCTCGCAGGCCTTGATGTCGGTAAAGCTCTCCTCGCAGACGACCCTGGCCATCGCCTCGCCGATCGGCAGCAGCAACGACTCCGCCGAGCGCCAGCGCCGCGTCCGCTCCAGCGCGAAACCGTCGTGCTCGTCGTAGTGATGCGGCACGATGCGGCTGAACGCCTGATCGCTTTCGAGCAGCCGGTTCAGCGGCTCCAACTCCTTGAGCGCCCGCGGCGTCAGCGGCCGGCCCATATGCTTGCGGACGAAGCCGCGGAACCATTCGCGCAGATCGCGGGCCTGACCGGCGACGTCGTCGAGCTCACCCGCGGTCGCGCGTGCGCCGAGCTCATCGAGCACATCTGACGGCACCAGTTTCGCCTGCGCCAGCCAGCGCAACAGGCCGTCGCCATCAGCGATCCAGTCCACCGGCGTATCGACGGGGGTCGCGATCGAATTGATGAAATCGAGCCCCAGGCTATCGGCGATGAACATCGCGGGCGGATGGGATTGCACGGTGACGCCCTCCTGGCGGCTTTTCGACCTCGCCGCAAATAACCTGATTAATGCCCATTGACAAGTTACTAGCATTGAACCATAAGCGACGTAACCCGTCAAATAGCATTTAGACGGTTATTGCATCAGGAGCGAACAATGTCGAGCAAGGATGTCAGCGTGGTGCTCGCCCATGGCGCGTGGGCCGACGGTTCAAGCTGGGCGCGGGTGATCACGGCGCTGGATGCCGAAGGCATCACTGCGGTGGCGACGCCGCTGCCGCTGACTTCGCTTGCAGACGACGTCGCCGCACTGAACCGCACGCTCGACCGCGTCGAGGGACCGATCGTGTTGGCCGGCCACGCCTATGCCGGCGCTGTCATTGCCGAGACCCGTTCGCCGCGCGTCAAGGCGCTGGTCTATGTCGCGGCGCTGGCGCCGGACGAGGGCGAGACCGTCGCCGATGTGTTTTATCGCGCACCGCCGCATCCGTTCGCGCCAAAACTTGCACCCGACGCCAAGGGCCTGATCTGGCTGCCGGAGTCCGCCTTCGCGTCGGCCTTCGCGCAGGGCGCGCGCGCCGAGGAGCTCGCGGTGCTGGCGGCGGTGCAGCGGCCGATCTCGCCGGCCTGCATCACCGTTCCGGTCGGCCGTCCGCGGTGGAAGGACATCCCGAGTTGGTTCCTGGTCGCCGAGGACGACCGGATGATCGCGCCGGAGACACAGCGCAGCACGGCGGTTCGGATGAAGGCTGTGGTGCGTTCACATCCCGTCGATCACACGCCGATCGTCACCGCGCCAAAACTGGTCGCCGACATCATCCAGGAAGCCATCCGCAGCGTTACAGAGCACTGACCTCTTTGCACGATTGGACAGGAGCACTGCCATGCAGGAGAAGCCTCTATCAGCCGATCGGCTCGGCGCGTTTTCCGATGCCGTCATCGCCGTCATCATCACGATCATGGTGCTGGAACTGAAGGCGCCGGAGGGCTCGCGGTTCGCCGACCTGCTGCCGCTGTGGCCGACCGCTATCAGCTACGCGGCGAGCTACATGTTCATCGCCGTGATCTGGGTCAATCATCACCATCTGCTGCATCTGGTGCGGCAGCCGACGCCGCGGCTGATCTGGCTGAACTTCGTCCATCTGTTCGCGGTCTCGCTTCTGCCCTTCGCTACCGCTTGGGTCGCGCAGTCGAAAATGGCCGCGGCGCCAGTGGTGGTCTATGCGGTGATCTTCCTCGTGATTGACCTCGCCTATCTTGCCTTCGAGCGCGCGGTGCTGGCGCAGGCGGACCAGACCATGATTTCCCAGCAGCTGCGGACATGGACGCAGCGCCGCACGCTGCTGGCGCTGCTGGTGTTCGCGGCCGGCGCCGCCATCGCGCCTTTCATTCCGCTGCTCGGCTTCGCCACCGTGTGCTGCGCGCTGCTGCTTTACCTCAGGCCCGAGGCGATCAGCGGGCTTGTGACGCAGATCAAATCCTGACCCCACCCCACATCACGACCACAAGGAGTGACAGATGTCCGAGATCAAATATCGCACGGCCGATGTCGACGGCTTCAAGGTGTTCTATCGCGAGGCCGGATCGCCCGGCGCGCCAAAGCTGCTGCTGCTGCACGGCTTCCCGAGCGCGGGCCACATGTTCCGCGACCTGATCCCGCAGCTTGCGGATAAATTCCACATCGTGGCGCCTGATCTGCCCGGCTTCGGCCAGTCGGACATGCCGGCGCGCGACAAGTTCGCCTACACCTTCGACAATATCGCCGGCGTGATCGACCGCTTCACCGAGGTGATCGGCTTCGACCGCTACGCGGTCTATGTGTTCGACTATGGCGCGCCGACCGGTTTCCGCCTCGCTCTCAAGCATCCGGACCGGATCACCGCCATCATCTCGCAGAACGGCAACGCCTATGAGGAGGGCCTGAGCGACGGCTGGACGCCGATCAAGGCCTATTGGCAGGATCCCTCGCCGGCGAACCGCGATGCGCTGCGCGCGTTCCTGACGCCGGACACCACGCGCTGGCAGTACACCCACGGCACATCGGACCCGGAGGCGGTGTCGCCTGACGGACAGAACCTCGACAATTACTACATGGCGCGGCCCGGCGCTCACGACGTGCAGCTCGATTTGTTCGGCGACTACAAGAGCAATGTCGCGCTCTACCCGGCCTTCCAGAATTACTTCCGCACCCATCAGCCGCCGTTCCTCGCGGTGTGGGGCAAGAACGATCCATTCTTCCTGCCGCCGGGCGCCGAAGCCTTCAAGCGCGACAATCCGCGCGCGGTGGTGCGCTTCTTCGACACCGGCCATTTCGCGCTGGAAACGCATGCCGCCGAGATCGCGCAAGCCATCCGCGAGTTCCTAAGCCGCTGACGTCGCGCGCGCCGATCACAATCCATTAGCAAGGAAATGTAGATGACCACATCTGTCGCCATCGTGACCGGCGCAAGCTCCGGCATCGGACGCGCCACCGCGCTCCGCCTCATCAGGGATTTTTCCGCCATCGTCCTCGTCGCACGCAGCGGCGAGAAGCTGCGCGAGGCCGGTCAGGAGATCGAGGCCGGCGGCGCCACGCCGCTGGCGCTCGATCTCGATCTCGCCGCGCCTGATGCCGCCGACGAAGTCGTCAAGGCCACGCTGAATCGCTTCGGCCGCATCGACGCGCTGGTCAATATCGCGGGCTCCGTGCCCGGTATCGATTTGCTGGAGATGACCGACCAGCAATGGGATTCGGGGCTCGCGCTCAAATTCCACGGTGCCAGGCGGCTGACGATCCGCGCCTGGGATGCGTTGAAAGCGTCGCAAGGCGCCGTGGTCTTCACGTCAGGCAATGCCGCCGTGCTGCCGCGCGCCGGCGCGGCAGCGGTGGGCACGATCAATGCGGCGATCGAGGCATTGGCAAAAGCGTTCGCCGAACGCGGCATCGACGACGGCGTGCAGGTGAATTGCGTATCGCCCGGCGCCATCATGACCGGACGCCGCCTTGCGATGCTGGAGAAAGCCGCGGCGGCCAGGCAGGTCGACGTTGAGACCGCGAAGGCAGGCTTCCTCAGGCAGGCCGGCATCAAGCGGTTCGGCACGGCAGAGGAGATCGCCGACCTCATCGCGTTCGCCGTGTCGCCGCCGGCGCGCTGGATGACCGGCACGGTGCTGCGCATGGATGGCGGCAAGATCAGGACCGTGTGAGGCCGCACTGACGCCACTTACGCCTCGTCACACACCCAATCACGTTGCCGACATCGTGGCCAACCGTCGAGGCCGAGCGCGACGCCCGACCGGGCCGCAGTCGTTCGCAATTACAGCTTTACCAATTCGACACGGCGGTTGCGGGCGCGGCCGTCTTCGCTGGTGTTGTCGGCGACGGGCTTGTCCTGGCCGAAACCTGCTGCAGTCAAACGCGCCGGCGCGGCTCCGGATAGCACCAGCGCCGCGACCACCGACTTGGCCCGCGCAACCGACAGGGCCTGGTTCGATCTGGCGTCACCGGTGTTGTCGGTGTGGCCCTCGACGCGCAACTTCAGATCGGGATGGCTTTTCAAGAGCGCTGCGATCTGCGCAACGATGGCTTGCGACTCTGGCCGGATCGTCGACTTGGCGGTGTCGAAATTGATCTGCAGCGCGACGTGGCCGTCGGCGTCGAGCGCGCTGGCCATGGCGTCGGCGGTGGTCACCTGCTGGGACAACTCCCCCTTGTCGACGTAGATGATCTGGTAGTTGGCGCCGCCGTTGGTGTCGAGTTCGGCCCATTGCTCCTTTCCGCCCTGGACGCGCCGCGCGGTCAGGCCGGCATCGTGGCGGTTCTCGACAATTTCCCAGCCGCTCTGCTGCATGATGGCCTGGTAGTTGCGAATCACTGCCAGCGCCGAAGGCGCCTTGTGTCCGTCGGACAACGCATAGGCAATCCGGGCCTTACGCCCCTCCACGGCAGTTTCATGGTCCGAGCCCTCTGCGAACACGAACCGGTCGAAATCCGTGCGCTCGCAATCATTGATATAAAAGCCCGGCATGCGAGAGAAATTGGTGTCGCTGCAACCGGCCGTATCCGGTTCGGCACGCGCGATCGTGCAGGGCACGACGAACAGAGAAGCGGCAACAAAGGTTCGGCGGGCGGCGCAAGGAGCGGCAGATCGGAAAAGAGAACGGGACATGCGTTGGTTCGCTGGCTCAGGATGAAGACAGCGCAGGCTAGAATCGGCACGGAAAAGCGCCAAGGCATGCAGCGTACCGCTTGCGGGCGTTGCGTGCACAATTTCATTTGTCACACCGACGGGTTGATGCCACGTTCGCTGCGATCTGCGGTGATCAAGCGGGGCGAGCGTGATGACAAAATCGGTGCAATGCGTGAGCGTGGCCGGGCCCCGAGGTCTGGCGATCTGGCGCGAGCAGATCTACGAACAATTCCGTCAGGTCGAGTTGGCGCGGCCGGTTTCGGGCCAGGGGTTTCGCGCTCGCCTGCGCATCGATGCGGCTTCAACGGTGCAGACTTGCCGCGTGGCAGGCAGCAGCCAGGCGGTGCGGCGGCCGGCGCGCGCCTGTGGGCACGAATTCGGGATCATGAAGGTCGTCCGGGGCAACACTCGCCTCGAGCAAGGTGGCTTGTCAGCGAACTCGGCCCCTCCGACATCGTGCTGTTCGATAACAGCCGGCCGTACACCCTGGACATGTCATCAAGCTTCGAACATGCGCTTTTGCTGGTGGATCGAAAGGCTTGGGCGCCTGAGATCGCCGAACTCGAGACCCAGCCGCTGGGCAGGCTGCCGGACACCGCAGCCGCGCGTATTCTTGCAGGGATGCTCGAGACCATGGTACGGCTCGCGCCGGCGATGGATGCCGACGAGTTCGAACGCGTCGCACTGCCGCTGACGCAACTCGCCGCCGCAAGCCTCGACCGGCGCTCGACGGAATCTCCGACCCGCAGCCAGATCAGCGCCGCGCTGTTCAAGCGGATTTGCGGCGATATCCGCGCGCGACTGGCAGATCCCGATCTGGCCCCAGGTGAGCTAGCCCGCCGCCATGGCGTTTCGTTGCGCTATCTTCACAAGCTGTTCGCGCAGCATGGGCTGAGCGTCATGCAGTTCGTCCGCAACCAGCGCCTTGCGCAATGTGCGTCCGAATTGCGCGCTTGCGCCGGCCGGCCGCATGTCGGCCTGATCGCCGCGCGCTGGGGTTTTGACGACGACGCCACCTTTCGCCGCGCGTTCCGGGCACGCTATGGCATCAATCCCACTGCGTTCGCGAACCGGACCTGAGCAGGACAAGCAAGGCCGCAGCCGAAATTGGCCGCGGACCCGTGCGAAAGGAGGCAGGCGACGGTCCTATCGTTCCGCCGTGACGCGCCAGATCACGTTGCCGACGTCGTCGGCGACCAGCAGCGAACGGTCCGGACCGAGTGCGACGCCGACCGGGCGGCCGTACGACACCTTCTCGTCGGGCGCGAGGAAGCCCGACAGGATATCGCGCGCGGGCCCCGAGGGACGGCCGTTGCTGAACGGCACGAACACCACCTTGTAGCCAGACAGCGTCGAGCGATTCCACGAGCCGTGCAGGCCGATCACCATGCCATCGGGGAAGCCCGGCAGCGTGCCCGCGGGCATCCAGCACAGGCCAAGCGAAGCGGTGTGGCCGCCGAGCGCGTAGTCCGGCTGGATCCCCTTGGCGACCATCGCCGGATCCTGCGGCACGCGATCGTCCACCGTCTGACCCCAGTAGCAATAGGGCCAGCCGTAAAAGCCGCCGTCGCGCACCGAGGTCAGATAGTCCGGCGGCGTCTCGTCGCCGATGCCGTCGCGCTCGTTGACGACGGTCCACAGCACATTCGTCGTCGGCTCCCACGCGATCCCGACCGGATTGCGCAGGCCGCCGGCGAAGATGCGGCTGGTGCCGGCGACGAGATCGAGCTCGTAGATCGCGGCACGGCCTTGCTCGACCTCCATGCCGTTCTCGGCGATGTTGCTGAGCGAGCCGACGCCGGCATAGAGCTTCTTGCCGTCGGCGCTCGGCAGCAGGCTGCGCGTCCAATGCCCGTCGGGCTTGAAGGTGACGAGCTTGCGTCCCTCTGCCGTGATGCGGTCCGCGCCCGCGGTGTAGGGAAAGGCGACCACGCCGTCGGTGTTGCCGACATAGAAGGTGTCGCCGATCAGGGCCATGCCGAACGGCTGGCGCAGTCCTTCCATGAAGGCGCCACGGCTTTCGGCAACACCGTCGCCGTCACGGTCACGCAGCAGCGTGATGCGGTTGGCGCTGACGCCGAGCGCGGCGGCGCGGCGCATCGCCGCTTGCATCGCATAGTGGAACACGCTGCGCGGGGTGCCGGCGATCTGCGTCGCCTCGGCGATCAGCACGTCGCCATTGGGCAGCACATTGATCCAGCGCGGATGATCGAGCCCGGCTGCAAAGGCGTTAACCTTGAGCCCGGTCGCAGCGGTCGGAAGCTGGCCCTTGTCCCAGCCGCGTGCCGTCGGCATCTTCAGCGTCGGGATCGCGCCCTGCGACTTCGCCGCCGGAATCTGCGGCGCGCTGCCCCAGGCGGGCGCCGGCTCGGCGCCCTGCATCCGCCGCCACGCCACGGCCCCCGCACCGATCGCCGCGACGACGCGGGCAAAAACTCCTGACGTGCTCATGAACTTCCTCTGTACTTGTGCCGTGTTATTTCGCCTTGCCGGCCGGCTGCGACCGGCAAGAGCATTGGCATAATGCCGGCCCTGATGACAGTAGTTATACGATCTTCGCAGCCGCCCTCGAATCGAGGAAACTGTCCACACGCTCCCTTGTCAGAGCGTTTTCCTCCCTGAGACCTTGCCCGCCGCAGTGGCGGGCTTCCTTTTGCGGAACGCCCCGCTTTTTCGAAGCACGGCGGCGCGGCCCGGCCGTGGACCGTTATAGCCAGGAGGGCATAGCGGACCAGCGCGGGATGCATACTGCTGCGCAGAGACGTGCGTACCGGTCCTTCAGGGTCCAAGCCCCCTCACCAAAATCTGATCCCCCCTCGTGCAGCTTCACCTTCATGGGGTGCATGGCAGATCAGGAACGCTGCTCCATGCCGGTCGTTGGTCGGGACACCAGCAAGGAGAGTCTGAATGCAACGGAAGACCAAGATACTGACCCTGGCCGTGGCGTCCCTGATTGCAACGACAGCAGGTGCGTTCGCGCAGGGCTATTATCCGTATGGGAGCCCCGATGCGAGATACTACGGCGGTCCGCGCTACGAGACCGTTCAACCGTATGTGATGTACCAACCGGCGCAACCGGGCCGGTACGGCGCGATGAACGGCAACCATCCGGCGCCGAGTTCGACCCAGGGCGACGTTGGTCCTGAAGGGAACAACAACGGCACGCTGACCGGCGTCTACCGGCAGTGGTAGTCTACGCAAGATTGAAGGCCCATCGCTCGGCCTGAGCGATGGGCCTTTTTGCTGTTCCTCACTCGGTCGCCTGGACATGCACGGGCGCCTGCGCCTCCAGCGCGGAAGAACTGCGTGCTGCAGGCGCCGTTCAAGGCCGCGCGGCGGTCAGTCTTTCCGGTCTATCTCGGGCTTGTCGCGCAGAACAGCGTTCAGAAGCGAGCTGTGAACTTCGATCTTTCCGTTGTAGCTGATGAAGCCGAGCTTGCGGAACTTGTTCATGAAGAAGCTAACCCTTGAACGGGTCGCACCGATCATTTCGGCCAGCGTTTCCTGGCTGATCTCGACGTCAATGGGCTGCGCGCTGGTTTCCTTGCCGAAATTTGCCAGCAGGAGCAGCAGGCGCGCCAAGCGCTTCTCGCTGGAATTGAAAAGTTGGTCGATCAGGTCTTCTTCCATTCGGCTATTGCGCGCGAGCAGATAGGTCATGAACAACTGAGAGAACATCGGCTTGGCTTCGAGCGTTGAAATCATCGCCGTCTTCGATATTCGCGTGATGACGCAGTCCTCCATTGCCGTGGTCGTGGCAATCCGCAATGGATGACCGTTGAGGCAGCCCTCACCAAAGAATTGTCCCGGCTCCAGGATCCCGACCACGGCTTCCTTACCTTGGTCAGAAACGACTGTGAGTTTGACCTTTCCTTCTTGAATGTAGAATACCGCGTCCGCGACATCTCCCTGCGCGAACACGTTCTGGCCTTTGCCAAAGCTAGAAATCGATTTTCCGGCCCCAACCTTGGCCAGGAAGGTTTTGGGATCAAACAAGTCCTTCGCGGGCTTAACCAAAACGGCACTCTCGTTCGCTGGGCGTCAGCATGCTGTCATGCTACCAAGATTCTGCAGGATGTTCATCCGTTGAAAGGCGCGCGCAGCGGGAAATTGGCGTCAAAACGACGCGCTTGACCACCTTTGCAAGAGTCACTGCGCGAGATGCGGGCATGTCGAGAAGTTGCGCGTCTTTGCGCGGATTTCACCCTGTCGCGGGTTGCCTGATTAGCCGCGGCGCTCCGCGGCCTTGCCGCTGCCGAGCGATTCGGCACAGGCCTTCGCAACCGCCGAGTTTGGCTCAGTGCTTCCCGGCATCGTGGCCCAACCGCCTTTTTCGACAAACCTGCTCTGGTCGAATGAATAAGTCGCCTTCTTCATTTCGGCCAGGTTCGTCGAGGCATCGGCGGCTTGTCGGAACCTGTCAACGCAGATGGGTGTGAGAGCTGCGACGACGGCCGTCGCAGCACGGTTGCTCGCGAGGGTCTCGGCCGACCCGCCCGTCACCCAGCCACCCCAGCTGACCCCCACGATCGCCAGAGCAATTGCTCCGCCTGCAGCGCCCCATAGCGCGGGCCGCATGGCAGCTTTTGTTTCCTTGGAGATTTCCATGATCTTCATCCTGACCTAGAGGTTTGGGACAGTTCGTGAGACCAAGACACGTCGATTGATCGGTGTCTGTACCAAATTGCTCATTCGGGCGCGGATGGACCTTCGGGGATGGCCTGGCGTACCGCTTGTTTGTGCCCGCGATGCTCCTGAGCTGCGCGGTCGCTGTCGCGATTCCTCCACCGCGCAGTTGGGTACGAGCGGTGTGCCCAAATAGTCGGTTCCGTGTTCCTTTTTCGACAGACAGGGAGAGCCATCGCCGATCTATTCCACACATTGCACGACTTGAAATATATTACCGATCAGCCCGGCCCTCGCGGCTGGGCTTTTCGCTTGAGATCGCCCGTTCCGATCAAACGGCGGAATGACACCGGCGTCCCGGCAAAGCGAGAGAGCCTTCCTACGGCGGTTTCGAGCGCAGAGGTGCCCGGTTCGCGTGAAGAAAACACGTCAAACCAAAAAACCGCCTGGGATTCAATCGGAACCGCCAATCGAGGCCCATCGCTCAGTCCGAGCGATGGGCCTCGATGCCTTGCTGAAAGAGATCTCACACTGCGGTCACGGTTCACTTCACCATCGCGCCGTAGACGATGTCCTGCACGTTCTCGCGATAATATTTGCGCAGCTCGCCGGGCGCTGCGGTTCCCACCACCACGACGAGGCGCTCCTTCGGATCGCAGAAGAACTGCGTGCCGTTGGCACCGTTCCAGGTGAACTCGCCGGGATTGCCCGGCACCGACGACAGGCCCTCGCTGGTCCGCACCGCGACCGACAGCCCGAAGCCGAAGCCGCCGCGATGCGGCTCGACCGCGGCGACGTTGTTCTTGATCTCGGGTCCGAGATGGTTCGACGTCATGTGATGCACCGTCCTGGGGCTGAGGATGCGCTGGCCGTCGAGCTCGCCGCCGTTGAGCAGCATCTGTCCGAAGCGGACATAGTCGCCGACGGTGGCGAACGAGCAGGCGCCGCCGCAGTCGAACTTGATCGGTGCGTCGAGCACCCTGATCGATTGCGGCTTGCCGGTGAGCGGGTCGTTGGCGAACGGCCGCGCCAGCCGCGCGCGCTGGGCGTCGGTCAGGTGGAACGTCGCATCCTTCATGCCGAGCGGTGTCCACACCTTGGCCTTGAGATAATCGCCGAGCCGCTCGCCCGAGACCTTCTCGACCACGGCGCCGAGCACGTCGATCGAGAAGCCGTATTCGAACTCGGTGCCGGGCTGATGCACCAGAGGCAGCTTGGTGATGCGATCGATAAAGGCCGCCGTGTCGCCCTCGACCGCCGGCGCCGTACCTTCGGGATAGAGCCGCGCCAGCGCGCTCGAACTGTCGGGGCCGCCGCCATACATCAGGCCCGAGGTATGGCGATAGAGATCATGGATGAGGATCGGCCGGGCCTGCGGCTCCATCTTCAGCGAGCCGTCCTCCTGGGCACACCGACCTTCATGTCGGCAAATGCCGGATAGTACTCGGCGACCTTCGCCTGCAGCGGCAGCCGGCCCTGCTCCATCAGCGTCAGGCCGGCGACCGCCGCCATCGGCTTGGTCATCGATGCCAGCGCGAACACCGCATCGATCGGCATCGGCGTGCCCTTGACCGGATCAAGCTGACCATAGGCCTTGTAGTGCACGAGCTTGCCGTCGCGCGCGATCGCCACCACGGCACCGGGCACCCGCTTGGCCGCGATCTCGCGCGCGAAGAAATCGTCGAGCCGCGCCAGCCCCGCTTTCGAGAACCCGGCCTGGTCGGGCTTTATCTCGGGCAGCGGCGCGGCGTGGGCGATGTTGAAAGCAAGACTCGTTGCGGCGACAGCCGCGGCGATAACGGTTTTTCTCATTGTTTCCTCACCGGGGACTGCGGGCGATTGTTATGACGTTCGCGGCCCGCACCCGGAGGGCTTAGATTACGCCGGCAAGGGCGACAAGGCGTGGCGACGCGCGGCCACGTCGCCGGGTTGCATGCCTCCGCTGCCGAGGCGCGGCTCGACCTCGTGCTCGAACGTCTTCAGCGCGGCGCCGATCGCCTGGTGCATGTCGAGATATTTGTAGGAGCCGAGCCGGCCGCCGAAGATGACGTTCGGATGCGATGCCGTCATGCCGTGGTAGGCGGCGAGCATGGCGCGGTCGGCGGCAGTGTTGATCGGGTAATAGGGCTCGTCGTTGCGGCCGGCGAAGCGAGAATATTCCCGGTAGATCGTCGTCCGCGCTTGCGCGTGCGCGCGCTCCGGATGCAGATGCCTGAACTCGTGGATGCGGGTGAACGGCACCTCGGCGTCGGCATAGTTGATGACGGCGGCGCCCTGGAAATCGGCGACGTCGTGCACCTCGCGCGCGAAGTCGACGGTGCGCCAACCGAGATGGCCGCAGGCATAGCCGAAGAAGCGGTCGATCGGTCCGGTATAGACCACGAGCTGCCGCGCCTTGATGCGGTCGGCGACGTCGAAATAGTCGACACCGAGCCGGACCGCGACCTTGGGATGATCGAGCATCCGGCGGAAGATCGCGGTGTAGCCGTCCACCGGCATGCCCTCGTAACGGTCGGCAAAGTAGCGGTCATCGAATGTGAAGCGGACCGGCAGCCGGCCGATGATGTCGGCCGAGAGCTCGCGCGGATCGGTCTGCCATTGCTTCTGCGTATAGCCGCGGATCAGGAGGTCGTAGAGCGTGCGGCCGACCGAGGCGATCGCCTTGTCCTCGAGATTGCCGATGCCGGAGGCGCCGTGCGCTGCGGCCTCCGCCGCGATCGCGGCGCGCGCCTCGCCGGGCGACATGATCCGGCCGAACGCGGCACACACGGTGGCAAGGTTGATCGGCATCGAATAGACCCGGCCGCTCGCCACCGTGAAGACGCGGTGGCGATAGTCGGTGAACCCGGTGAAGCGCTGCAGATAGCGCCAGACGGCCTCCGAATTGGTGTGGAAGATATGGGTGCCGTAGCGGTGCACCTCGATGCCGCTGTCCGGATCGACCTCCGAATAGGCATTGCCGCCGATATGCGGACGGCGGTCGAGCACGCAGACGGAGCGGCCGAGCCTGTTCGCGACCTGCTCGGCGATCACGGCGCCGAAGACGCCCGCGCCCACCACGACGACGTCGAAGCCATCAAGCTGCATGTGATCCCCGCCCCTGTCCGTCGGATCGCAACGGCGCCCCGACGGAGCTTCAACGCTGCGGCATGGCCATTCCGGCGAAATAAATCGCGGCGCCAGGATAATTCCGAGCCCGGAACGGCCGGCTCGGCCGTTCAACGAGGAGCATGCGAGGCGATCGATTAAGTCCGCGCGCAGCAACAACATCATACGCGGGGGCCTCATGTCCGTGATCTGCGTTCTCTATTCCAGCAACAACGACCTGCTGGCGCCGGATTTCTCGGCCCGGCTCAACGCCCTGCTGCCGCGGCGGACGGAGACGATGGCGCTCGGCTTCTCCGGCATCGGGCTCGACATCCACACCAAGGACGGCAAGCTGTTCTGGGACGTCGCCCAGATCCCCGTCTTCACCTGGTTCTGCGACCACCCCTGCTATTTTGCCAAGCGGCACGGGCTCGAGAGCCGCTATACCGCGCACGGCTACGTGTTTCCGGACCACGCCGCCTTCAACCGCGATCATCTGGGCGCCAATGGCGCTGTTTTCGCGACCCATATGGGCATCCCCGATCCCGGCTTCTTCGGCGGCCTGCCGCCCGAGCAGCGCAACGGCCGGCTGATCTTCGCCAAGTCGGGCTGGAATCCGCTGGCGCTCGAACACGGCTGGCGCAAGACGATGCCGCCAAAACTGTTCGGCCTGCTGTTCGATGCGATCGCCGAGGCGCGCGGCAAGACCTGTGGCGGGTTTCCCAAAATCATCGTCGACGTGGCCGAGCAGCACCTCGTCTATCTGAAGCCGGGCGGCGACCTGTTCAACGTGATCCTGACCCGGCTCGACAATTACACGAGAGGGGTGCGCACCCGCGAGGTGGGCGCCGTGCTCGCCGACTATCCGGTCGACTTCATCGGCGGCGGCTGGAGTGATCTCGACGTCGCCGGACGTCCGGCCCGCGTGCTCGGCGCGATGACCTTCGATGCGATGCGCGAAGGCCTCGGCAACTATCTCGCCGCGGTCTCGCTCAATCCGAATATCGACCTGTCGGTGCATGACCGGGTGTTCTTCGCGCTCGGTGCCGGCACCGTGCCGGTGTTCGATGCCAACCGCTTCTCGGCCACCGAGATGCCGCATCTCGCCCGCTTCACCTTCGGCCAGGACACGGCAAGCGTCGCCGCCGCCGTCGAGGCGGTGCTGGCAGATCCCGCCGCGGCGCAGGCCGCGACCGCCACCACGATGCGCGAGCTCTATCCACGCTTCTCGATGCAGCGGTCGGTGCAGGAGATCCACGAGATCACGCGGTCGATCGCGGGCGCCGCCGGCGCCAATCTGCTGCCGGCCGAGCCGGTACCGGCCGGCGTCTGGACGCCGAAGCAGGCGGCCTGATCGCGCAGCCATTTCCGTGGCTGGCCCGCGCGCCCTGCGATACCATGGACCCGTCGCCTCCGATCGGGTCCAACATGAACCGCCGCGCGTTTGTTTCGGGACTGGCCGTCACCGCCGTGCTGGCGGGCCTCGCGTCAGCGCCGGCTCGGGCCGACGGCAAGCGGGTGGCGCTGGTGATCGGCAACGGCGCCTATACAAGCGTGCCGGCGCTGTCCAATCCGCCAAGTGACGCCGGCGATGTCGCGGCGGCGTTGAAGCGCCTCGGCTTCGCCGTCACCCTGATCACGAATGGCCGCTTCGACGAGATGCGGCGCGGCCTGATCGCGTTCGGGCGCGCGGCCGCCGGCGCCGACATGGCGGCGGTGTACTTCGCCGGCCACGGCATGGAGATCAACGGCGACAACTGGCTGATCCCTGTGGATGCCGAGCTGAAGCGCGATACCGACGCCGCCAATGAAGCCATCAGCCTGCAGAGCGTGATGCTGCAGGTCTCCAACACCACAAGCCTCGGCCTCGTCATCCTCGACGCCTGCCGCAACAATCCGTTCGCGGCGAAGATGAGCCGCTCGCTCGCGGCGCGCGCCACAGCGGGCAGCGGGCTCGGCCGCATCGAGCCGGTCGGCAACGTGCTGGTCGCCTATGCCGCGCGCGACGGCACCACCGCGCTCGACGGCGACGGACGCAACAGCCCGTTCGCTGCGGCGCTGCTGAGCAACATCGAGGCGCCGGGCGTCGAGGTCACCTTCATGTTCCGCAACGTCCGCGACGACGTGATGGAGGCGACGCGCAACGAGCAGCAGCCCTTCGTCTACGGCTCGCTGTCGCGCAAGGCGATCTATCTGGCAGGCGCGCCGCCGGCCGAGAGCGCGGCCGCGAAACAGGCGAACGCCGCGCCGGCAGCCGCGGCTCCGGCATTGTCGGCGCCATCAGCGGCGTCAGCCGGTGCGATCGATCCCGCGCTGGTCGGCACCTGGGAGATCATGGTGCCTGATGGCCGCGGCCGGTCGCGCTGGATCTGGCAGATCATGGCCGGCGGTGCTTACAAATTCCACGCCGAGCCCGCCCGCTCCGCGCGCCCGCATGAAGGCACCGTCAGCTTCGCCAACGGCCGCTGGACGCTGCACGCGCTGCGGGGGCTGAAGAATTACAGCGACGGCGGCTCCTACGAGGTGCGCGATACGACGGCGGTGATTACCGGCAAGCTCGGCACGGGGTACTGGAAGCGGAGTGGGGGGGTAAGGCGGCGCGCGGCAATGGTGCGGCGGCCGCAGGCCTTCGCACCCCCTCTCATAAATCCAGTTGACCAGTAGCGGGATAGACCACGGTGCGGTCGCTCTGCACCACGGCGCCTTCGGTGAGGCGGGCGGGCTCCAGCCGGCCCTCCCCCATGATGTGGACGACGGCTTCTCCTGACGCAATGAGATAGTCGGCGACGATGCGGCGGTGGCAGCGCCACCACACGGCTTCAGAGCACATGATCGCGCAGCGTTGCCGGTGGCCCTCGTCGCGCAGATGCTGCAGGCTCGCTTGAAACTGCGGCGACAGCGCATAGTCGGCGTAGTTGTGAAAGCTCTCGTTGCTCCAGAACCCGTTGACCGAAGGCGGCACGGTCTGCGCCTTACCGCGGAGCCCGCCGAGATCGGCCAGATGCTCATACGAGATGCCGACCACCGTCAGCGGTTTTGGCAACGTATCCTTGTTGAACTGCGGATTGGTCCTCGACCTCGGCACCGTTCTGATGTCGACGACACGATCGATCTTGGCCGCGGTGAGGAGGACGATGAAATCCTCGAGGGCGCGGTTGGAATGGCCGATCGTGAAGAACGGAAACGCCACGCCTTTGCTAGGCATGATGGAGCGCGCTGCCCTTGTGGGCCGCGACGTGATCGGTCTTGTCGCTCTTGATCTCGTATTGCGGATCGGCCTCCGAGGCGCGGTGCATGTGCCCCTTGTAATCAAAATCGCTGGTGTGAACCGCGATGATGGTGCCCGAGACCCGTCCGGCCTCGGAATTCCAGCTGACGTAATCGCCGACTTTGAATTTCCTGGCCACGTCGCAACGTCCTTCAGGCGTGGGATTGCCTCTACGATAGGGCGCCAAATTGCGACGCCGGAATCAAGATGTCCGCCACTGCAAACGGGTGGCAGCCAGCTAAGTTTCCGTCTCGCGTTCCGGATCGTCCGAATGCGCTGTTGGACTGGTCAGAACTGCTGCGAGGAGAATGGTGCCCAGGGGCGGGTTGCAGGAACCATTGGATATCAATCTCTTAGGTCGAAGTGGGACAAGCATTCGTTCTATTGTTTCCCATCATGTTTTTTCGACTTTGTCCCACCCAATGCCGCCAAATTTGTCCGCCAGGGCAGCGGGTTTTCGGCGGCAATGCGGTCCATCGTTCAAATTCATCAGCCCTCAGCGACATAGCCGATTGAGCTGCGCCACGGGGAAAAGTCCGACCCGCCTTGAAGTTGAGCCCTCAACGGCGCCTACACCGAGGCGAATTCGTCCTGGCTCCCTTATTTTCAGGTCGGCTGTAGGATTGGATGGCTGAAAAAATCTCGTACTGACGGGCTTTAGCTTGGGTTGGCATGGGTGCGCCCAACTATGCGAGAGCCTTTATGGCGGCCTCATCCCGTAGCGCACCGATGTGACAGCGGCTGCTGACCACCCGCGATCTTTCCAAAGATGGCTATCGACCTTAGTTTCCGTCATCCTTGTGCAAACGTCTCATAATCGGGGCAATCAAGGTGAATTGTTCGACAATCTAGTGAGAACCATCAAATGGGCGACGCCTCGAAATCCTATCAGACTGATCTCAGAAGAAGTTTCGCGGCTTACCGAAGCGCTTACTTCTCCGACCATTTAGATTGGTTCGAGCCGCGACCTCCAGGCGGTGCAGTTGTCTTCACGAAGCAGCATAGGGAAAACAACTTGCTTATCCCGCCGTGCAGCGCAGCGAACCGGCAGGGGGTTGTTGCGAAAATACCTACCTCAAAGCGCCATCGGCATTTTGGGAGCATGCAGAGTTCTCAAGCTCTGGCACAATCCGTATTTGGTGTGATTGAGGTTTTAGGGCGGCTGCCGTTGTTAGCGGCTGTCAGGGCGGAGGACGGTAGACTGGCGTTCGGACCATTGCCTAATCGATCCCATCTCGAATTCGAAAAAGGTGTGACCTCGCTTGGCGAGGTGGGTGAGAGGGTTACGTCTGTTGACGTTTGGTTCGAAGGACCATACCGCGTGGCTATCGAATGCAAGCTGGCGGAGACCGAATTTGGGACCTGTTCGCGCACTCGTTTGAAGAAAGCTGACAAGAATTTTGAAGAACAATTCTGCGACGGCAGCTATACCAAACAGCGAGGACGCGAGCATCGATGTGCATTGACTGAATTGAACATCAACTATTGGCGATACACGGAAGGCGCATTCGGATGGGCTCCGAATGTCGATTACATCAACTGCCCACTGAGAGATACTTATCAAATTGCTCGCAACATTCTGGCTGTCGGCGTAGCAGGCGATGGTGGTTTCGATGAGAGCAGGGGGCACGCGCTTTTAATGTATGATCAGCGAAACCCGGCCATGTTGCCCGGTGGCTGGGGAGACCACCAGTGGTTAGCTGCATCTGGCGCAATTCAGAATGCAGGCACACTAAGGCGGCTTTCGTGGCAATCGCTTATTGGCCAATGGCCCGCCGATGAAGTGCTCAGCTGGATGAAAACTCGTCTAGGGGAAAAATACGGACTGCATCCTGCGAATTAGGAACGTTCGCGGTCGACCGGCAAGAAGGTATGGTAACCTCGGGGTGAAAATGGTTCCTCGTCGCTTGATCTTCACGAAAAAGGAAACGTCGCCATGCGCCAACTGCGAGACCTATGTTGAAGCGCGTGTTGATGTAAGCCTTTATTGCAAGCTACGAAAAGGCGTGTGTTTCAAAAGTCTGCAAGAAATAAAAAAGCCCCCGCGACGCATTGCCGTGAAAAAGCAGAGCTTTGTAAAAGGACACACAACGCCGCGGCGCTAGAGCATTTTCCGATCACGTTGCGTCGTAACCAGCCGCGACGAGATAATTTTGGCATTCCTCGGGTGAGAAGCGCTTGAGAGCGTTGGCGATTGCTTGCCAGCGATCGGGCATGGTGCGCGCTGCGGCGGCCCGCAACAGGGCTTTCAGTTTAGAGAAGGCCATTTCGATCGGGTTGAAGTCTGGACTGTAGGGCGGAAGATAGAGCAGGCTTGCTCCGACCGCCCGGATGGCCTCTCGAACGCCATGGACCTTGTGAGCGGGCAAGTTGTCCATGATAACGGTATCGCCCGGCCGCAGCGATGGGGCGAGCAATTGCTCGACGTAGGCCAGGAAAGCGTCGCCATCCATTGGACCGTCCAGAACAAGCGGCGCGATCAGACCGTCGGAGCGCAATCCAGCGGTGAATGTCGTCGTCTTCCAATGTCCGTGTGGGATAGCTGCACGACATCGCTCGCCGCGTGGCGAGCGGCCGTAAAGCCGCGCCATTTTGGTGTTGGCGCTGGTTTCGTCGATGAAGACGAGACGCTCAGGGTCAAGATCGATTTGCCCTTCGAACCACTCCTCACGCGCGGCATTTATATCGCCGCGCCGTTGCTCGGCGGCGTGCGCTGTCTTTTTTTAAGTGTGATCTTTCTGCGCTGGAAAAAACGCCAGAGCGACGCGATGCCAGTCGATATTCCACGACGTTTCAACAGTTCTCGCAACTCGGCGAGCGTGATATCCGGCTTCGCTGTCACTGCCTCCAGAATCAATTGCGAATGCGCTTCGATGCGCTGCGATTTGCGGTCACCGCCCTGGCGTTTAGGAACGATGTCGCCAACTTCCTTGAGGCGACCGCGCCAGCGGATCGCACTGGCCGCGCTGACACCAAAGCGCTCAGCAGCCTGTCGACAGGACATGCCACCGTCAATCGCGGCTATCACCCTTTGACGAAGATCAACCGAAAGCGCCCTGGCCATACATGCTGGCCTCCCTCGCCAGCATGCAGCTTGAATCTGACTCGCGCCGTTTTGGGAATCCCCACCCGATTCATTCCGGTCGGAAAATGCTCTAGCAAGAGCCGAACCGATGGAGCCCCTGCAAGGCTGTCGTTCGATCAGTTTGAGCGGGACGCAGTTGGTCGATGCAATTGCTGACTAGTGCGCGATCGTACTCTTCTCTGGTTTCGCGATTTTGATGCGGGCCTTTTCTAGTACCCAGAATCAGAGCTGAGTGATACGGCGGCCTTTGAAACGGCGTTGACGGACCTTTTTCTTGGTCCAGACGAAGGGCTCGGCTCTGTCGTTGTATGCGTTGACGTAGGCATCGATGTGCTCCTGAAGCTGCGTGAGGCTTGTGAAGGAGGTGCCGCTGAGCGACTGCCCCTGCAAGATCGAAAACCATACCTCGACCTGATTGAGCCAAGACGCACTTGTCGGCGTGAAATGAAATTGCACGTTGGGGTGGGCCTTGAGCCAATGCTCGTTCTTCTTGTGGGTGTTGAGGTTGTCGAGGATGACGTGAAGCTTCCGGTTCGGAAAAGCCGCGGTGACGCTGTTCATGAAGTCGAGAAACTCGACGCGGCGTCGGCGTTTTGAATGCGCCGCGATGATCTTTCCGGTGGCGACTTCGAGCGCCGCAAACAATGTTGTGGTGCCATGCCGCTTGTAATCGTGGCTCTGGCCGGTCAAGGCGCGGCCATTGGGCAACTTCAGATAACCCTGCGCTCGCTCCAAAGCCTGGATCGAGGGCTTCTCGTCCACGCACAGCACAATGGCCTTCGCGGGCGGGGCGACATAGAGGCCGACAACATCGGCGGCTTTGGCCGTAAAGTTCGGGTCGTTGCTCTCACACCAGGACTTACGAGCCGCGAGGTCAATCTTGTGGCTGCGCAGGAACCGCCAGACATATTGGACGTCAACATCGCCCAGCGCCCCGGCCAGCAGGGGCCCGGTCCAGCGTGCGAACCCGTCCGGCGGCGGCTTGTCCAGCAGCTTCAGAATCCGCTTGTCGGTGGCCTTCGTATAGATTGGCTGCTTGCCCGGTCGCGGCTTGTCTTGCAGCCCTTCAAGGCCTTGGTCGGCATAGCGATGCCGCCAAAGGCTGACAATCCGCGGCTGGACCCCAACTTCCTTGGCGATCGACCGAGTGCTGCGTCCATCCGCCGCCAACAGAACTATCCGCGCCCGCTTCAAATCGCGCTGCAACGTCACCGGGGAGCGGCAACACGCCTCAAGCACCTTGCGATCTTTCCTCGAAAGGTGGACTTCTCTTGCTTCGGGTATCATCCCGACCTTGAATCACGACTCACGCTTTAAGAACAGTAGGTACTAGTCTCCTGGTATCGATCCTGCTGCGGTTTTGTCGATCCAAACGAGACCTTTCATTGGGCGTCAGGACAGCAAGCCGAAAGTGCTTCCTAATGAGACGTAGCAAAGGCTCATCGGCCTTATGCTTGGTTACTAGATCAATGGCCTTTAGCGTTAATGCGCGGTGAGGCGCGACGTGTTCAACGTGCGTTTCCTCGCCTCTTCGAGCGGCTGCCTTTGCTTTCACCGACCATGCGATCTTCGGATGCCGCCTCAGCTGCTTCGGCGAAAAAGTACCATACTTGACCAGCGGGGCGAGGTGAAACAGAACGCGCTCCGCGCTGTGGATCGCGCCGATGTTGTCCGTGGTCCCGCGTTTCAGCGCGGCGTTGCGGAATTTGGCAGCTAGCCGAAACGAACCCGCCAGACCGAAAACCGTATATTTGCTGCGCTAGGGCTTCATCACGCTACTTTCCGCGCTATCTTCAGCGCCCCCTTGCGCCGCGCGCTCTCTGTGTGTGCCTGATTTGCACTACCCGACATTTGGAACAACATTATCTCGTTAGAGTGGCTCGACCGCACCAATCGATACATCCGTCGGGGCAATCAGCAAGCCGTCAGGCAGCTTGTACCCTGCCCGCCTAATACGTGTAAGAACGGTCACGGCAACCATGCTCTTGTTGTCCCGAGCCGAGTAGCGTGCAACTTGCTTCACCAGCTTGAAATCACCATAGTAAAGTTCGGTCCAATCTCCGTTCAGATCGATCTTTAGGCAAAGCAGCAAATCCGCGTCACCTCGAAAGCCGATCTGTGAAGCCGCGTAATTGGTCTTGACCTGCACAGTCAGAGCCGGCCCCGGAATTCTGCACAGGGCGATAAGTGGAGTTTCTGGCTGACAGCGGGCACGCTGTGCCTGCGAATCAGGAGCGACAATGAGCAGAAGAACACGCCGGAACCACACACCGGCCTTCAAGGCGAAGGTGGCGCTCGCCGCCGTGAAGGGCGATCGAACGCTGGCTCAGCTTGCCGAGCAGTTCGACGTCCACCCCAATCAGATCACGGCGTGGAAGGCTCAGCTTGAAAGCAAGGCCGCCGATGCGTTCGGTCCCGGCGGCGGCTCCGGAGCGGAGCAAGCAGCCATCGACGTGAAGTCGCTGCACGCCAAGATCGGCGAACTGACGCTGGAGAACGATTCCTAAGAAACGGCAGCATCTACTTTCGGCTCCAAGGGATGGAGAACAAAGCCGAATGCCTTGGCACGCCGATGCAAATTGTTGACCACTCGCGTCCGGTAACGCGTCTCGTAGGACGAGGCCCCGGGATCGACATAGTCCATTCCGTATCGCACAGCATTGTAGAACAGAACTGCGATCTTCCGGGCCGTGGCGGTCACGGCCTTGGCCTTGCCGATGCGCGCTGAGAGCCGTCTATAAAAGGCGCCGAGCGCAGTGTCTGTACGACCCACGGTCACGGCAGCAAGGCGCAGAAGTGCCGCCGCTCGGCCGCCGGATCGGCGCGTTCGGGACGAGAGCATTTTGCCGCCGGAGACCTTGTTGCTCGGCGCCAGTCCCAGCCAGGAGGTAAAATGCTTTGCACTTGGCCACGAGGAGAGGTCGTCGCCGCATTCAGCGATCAGCTTCAGCGAGAGGTAAGGACCGAGGCCGTCGATCGCGGTGAGGTCCTTTCCGAGCAACGCGAACAGCGCCTCGCGGACATCGAAAGCTGGAGCGTTCGCCTGATCGGTTCGATTCCGACGCCGCGAGACCCGCGGCGCTGATCCGTGGCCATGCCCCCGATGGAAGCTCAGTTCCTTCAACACGGCTTCAATTCGGGCGTCGCAGGCAGATGCCTTCTCGTGGTAGGCGTCGTAAAGCGCAAGTGCCTGCTCGAGCGCAAACAGATGCTCGGCGCGGTAGCTTCCGGTGAGCGCCTTCGCGATCGTCTCGGCGCTGGAGCGGCAACTATAATGGCGCAAGCACGCCAGCGCCTCAGGATCGCGCTCGCCGGCAAGGATCGCCCGTATGATACGCAGGCCGGTCACGCCGGTGATGTCGGTGACGACGTGGTGCAGCTGAAGATTCATCTCCGTCAAGGCCTTCTGCATATGCTGGATGTGTGAGGCCGCGTACTCCAGCAGACGCTCGCGCTGACGCACGTAGGCTCGCAGCTCGGCAATCTGCCCTTTGGGCCGAAAGCTGGCCCGCAGCAACCCGAATGAATGGAGCCGCTGCAGCCATTGCGCATCGCTGACATCGGTCTTGCGCCCCGGCACGTGCTTGGCATCGCGCGCGTTGACAAGAAACACGTTAAATCCCCGGGCATCGAGAAGCTCGAAGATCGGAATCCAGTAGACGCTGGTCGATTCCATGACGACAGTCTCGACGCCGCATTCAGTAAACCAGTCGACTAGCCGATGCAGATCAGCCGTGAAGGTACCGAAGCTGCGGACTGGCTCCGGTGCGCGATCTGCCCTCACGGCAGCCATGTGCATAGTCGCTCCGACGTCGATGGCAGCCGCGTCCGGGTGCACCATCTGCATCTTACCTCCGTTCCTCGACTTCGATCTTTTGGGGTTCATCTCTAATCCTCCTGCTGACGGCGGCGGAAGGGCTGGGCTGCGCTATACGTCAGATTCCTAAACGGGATCGCCGGATGGCGTCACCACTCTCAAGTGCGCGACAACCCATGGACCAGGTTTTTTAACGGGGTCACGTGCCACCAAAATCGTATCGGCCGCTCCCTCCCGGTCGGCAATCTAGCGCCGGTCCGTTTCTATCCCACAGGGGGAGCGCATCGCCGCGCATAGTTTTTTAGAAGGAGCGCTCACCAAGGCGGGATTGCTGAGCGCAAAGCGATGATCGACCGTGAGCACGAGCTGTCGATCACCAGGCAGGCGGAGGCTTTGAACATCAGCCGCGGCAGCGTGTACTACCTGCCGCGGCCGGTGCCGGACGCCGACCTTGCGATCATGCAGCGCCTCGACCGGCTGCATCTGGAGTTCCCTTTTGCCGGCTCTCGCATGTTGCGAGGGCTGCTGGCTGCCGATGGGTGCAAGATCGGCCGTCGGCATGTGAAGACGTTGATGCGGCGGATGGGGATAGAAGCGCTCTATCGCCGTCCACGCACGACAAAGCCCGAGCCGGGCCACAAGATCTACCCGTAGCTGCTGCGCGGGATGGAGATCACGCGGCCGAACCAGGTGTGGGCGATGGACATCACCTACATCCCGATGGCGCGAGGCTTCGTCTATCTGGCGGTTGTGCTCGACTGGTTCAGCCGCCGCGTGCTGTCGTGGCGCGTATCGATCACCATGGAGGCGGCGTTCTGTGTCGCGACGCTTCAGAATGCCCTGGCTCGTCACGGCAAGCCGGACGTCTTCAATACGGATCAGGGCTCGCAGTTCACCGGACAGGCTTTTAACGGCGTGCTCGCCGACAACGGCATTGCGATCAGCATGGACGGCAAGGGAGCCTGGCGGGACAACGTGTTTGTCGAACGGCTATGGCGCAGCGTCAAATACGAGGAGGTGTATCTGCGGGCCTATGACAGCGTCAGCGAGGCCCTCGCGTCGATCGATACCTCGACTTCTACAACGGTCGGCGCCCGCATTCGAGCCTTGACGGCGTCACCCCCGATCAAGCCTACTTCAACCCGCTGCCACTCCGCTTGGCAGCCTAACCATGGCAGAGGCTCCACTTATCGACGCGGAAAATCTGTTCAGACAACCGGAGCCAGCTCAGTCTTGCCGTCCGGCGCGGTCGCATCAAACCCATTTGCTCCGCGCGGGGCTGGTGTCAGGCCATAGATTTCGGTGGCGATGAATTCACCGTAATCACCTAGAAGATTGCCGAGGCCAGCCCACTTAAATTGGGGAGCAAGAGACTTGAGGGTACGCTGCGAAGCGAACAGAGAAGCCAGAACTCCCTTCATCGCTTCAATGCGCTGTTCCTTGGAGATCATTGCGCGAAACTCAGTTCAATCATAAATCCCGTTTGCAAAAGACAGCTCGAAGTCTTCGCTATCAACGCATTCGGTCCAAGAAGTATTCTGGTGCTCTCTGTCGACTATTCTCTGCTTGTTTTCGACCGCAAAAGGTCCATAGATTTTAAAGCAGTCACTCACGGGCAAACTCTCCTAAAAAAATGGTGTTGGGGGTACCGGTCGACGCCCGCCTAAACGCCCTCAATTAGATAATCGTATTGGTGGCAAAAAGTGATGCAACGGCCGTAATTTCCCTGTGATGCGGCGCGTACAAATTGTCGGTGTCCGCAAGGATACGGGTTCATAACAAAGCGCCTGCAGCATTCTGGTTGAAAGCGCCATCCGGTTTTGACGATCGCGTGCCCTTTGAGGCGAGGTTTGCCTCAGCCTCCAAATTCATTAGCCCTCGCCGCCGCACTCGATTGGGCTGCGCCACAGGGGAAACGCTGCTCCGTCGTAGAGTTTGGGCCATCAACAGCGCCTACACCGACGTGAGTTCACAATGCGCAGCTGCGGCGCCACGCTTTTGTTTCTCCCAGTGACGCAAGGAGGGCTATTCGGACGGGCATTGGCGCTGGGTACCGAGGCGTCCGGTTTGGAAGAGAGGACGGCCTAGGACGGGGGCCGCTTCGGCTGACAATACTTGCCCAGCGCCTCGGGCAGGCTGATCGAACGGTCACAAACTTGCTGGCACAGGTTCAAAAATCCCTGCATGATCGGCCCAGGCCAGCATGCCCTGCGATCACCTTCGCCCTTACATTCGCCATCCACCTTCCAACTCGGATGATTGTCTATCAGCGCCCTGTAATTAGCCGCTTCGGCGCGGGTGAAGTTATAGGCGCGACCACAAACCCTAAGAACCTTGGGCGGGATTTTCGCGCAGTTATTGAACATCACCGCTAGGGTCGCGCACTCGTCCTCAGTGTAATTTTCATCAGCAACAGCCGGGGTGATCAGCAGTCCCAGGATCAAAGCAATTCGATACACAGAAAGACCCCATCTAAATGACTGAACTAATGGAGGAAGATTAGTGGATGGACGCCGTGAGTAAAGGGGACCGGACAGAGCCTGCGCGGCCCACTACAACCCCAACCCCGATGGCTAGGTGATCGTCTCCAGGAATTCACCCAATTGCGGCCGCCAGAGCAGGGAGTTTTCGCCGCCATTCCGTTGCAGCTTCCAAAATCATCAGCATCTTGTCGGATGCTGATTGGGCTGCGCCATGGGAGGAAATCCGCCTCGCCTTCGAATTTGCGCCCTCAACGGCGGCTACACCAAGGTGATCTCGTCCTGGCTGCCTTGTTTTCAGGTGCCATGTAGGGTTGGGTGGCCAAAGGAAGCTCGAATGGGTGACCCCTATCTGCCCTTGGCAAAGGCATGCAATTGTGCAAGTCGCTCGATCTGCCAACAGTGCCGAATGCCAGAAAGCCAATAGCTAGGAGCCCGTCCAGATATGTTTTCGTGACGGGCATTTGTTGTAGAGTAGCAGGCTCAGGCTGCGTTTGCGAGGTTGAACAGCTTGAGGAGGTTATGGACGGTGCAGATCATTGTCCACTCGGCGCGCACTTTCTCGATGCCCCGCAACAGGAACTGGCGGAAGCCTCTTGCCTGTTTGATCTGCCCGAACACCGGCTCCACCACTTGCTTTCGCAATCGGTAGGGTGTTTCGAAGCCGCCATCGTCGATCTTCTTTCGCATGGCCTGTGTCAGCGGGCCGCCGACTTTTCCGTTCGCTACTGTCGGGTGCTTGGCGCGTCCGGGCGCGACATAGCCATCGATGCTGCGTGTGTCGAGCGCTTCGAGATTGGCTTCGCTGCAGTAGCCGGAATCCGCTGAGGCCTGCCGCGGCTTGCGGCCAAGATTGCTCTCGATGGCCTCGATCAGGGGCACCAACTGGCCCTGATCGCTGCCGTGCTGGGTCAGTTCTTGCGCGACAATGATCTGGGCATGTGCATCGACGGCCGCCTGGGCATTATAGGCCTGAACGAAGCCATCCTTCGACTTCATGATGCGGCTTTCCGGATCGGTGAAGTTGCGTTGCGCCTTGGGATTGGGTTCCTCCGATGGCAGCGCCGCCGGTTTGCCCGGCTTCTTGCGGCCTTCGGCCTGGCGCTGCTGTTCCTTTTCGGCCTCGATGCGGCGCTCTTCCTCCGCCGCCAGTTTGGCGTCCGCTTCCAGCGCCGCCATCGCTTGCTGGATCTTCGCCAGCCGTTTCTGCTTGTCGACGGTCCAGTCCGGCAGTTCGTCGCTGTTGCCGAAAGTCTCATCCTCCGAGGCATCCGCCGCCTCGGCGGCCGCCAGCATGCGAGCGACCTCGGCCTTCAATTCCGCCTCGCGCTTCTTCATGCGCTCATAACTCATCGCCTTGTGTTTCGACGCGTTCGCCTTGATCTTCGTACCATCCAGCGCGACATGACCGAGCTTGACCAGCCCGGCCGTCTCGCACAACTTCAGAACCTGCACGAATAGCGCGCCGAGCGCCTTCAAATGTCGCTTGCGAAAGTCGCTGATCGTCCGAAAATCCGGCGCATCCAGCGCCACGATCATCACAAAATCGTTCCGCTCCCGGCAGGCCTTGGCAATCCGACGCGACGAATACAGCCCACTCGCATAGCTATGCAGCAGCAGCGCCACCATCATCCGCGGATCAAACGGCGGCTGCCCAAGCCCGCTCACATAGCTGCCCATGATCTCCCTGAGATCGAGGCTCTCCCGCACCAGATCAACCATAAACCGCGAGACATGGCCTTTCGGCACGAAGTCCTGCACATTCGGCGGCAGAAGCAGCGTCTGATCGATGTTCCAAGGCCGAAAATACTTGCTCATCGCCCAATGTTGAATCAGACCCGACCAGATTTGAACAGCGACTATCCAGACAAGCTCCTAGTCTGACTGAGTCACAAAACCGCCGGCCAGAATCAGCGATGGATGAAGCACGGACCATCAGTCGAGAGGCCGACATGAGCGGGCGTGGCACCAAGACGAGCGAGAAGCGATTTGCGACGTATTTGGAAGGGCTTGCCAGTGTCATCGGTCATGCTGATCGGAAGGCGCCGCTGCGCGACTATTGCGTCGGCCTGATGGCCTGTGGCGGTCGCAAGAGCGTGGAGTCGATGGCGGCGGTGACAGCTCCGGAACGGACGGCCGCCCAGCATCAATCGCTGCTGCATTTCGTCGGCAGCGGCGCCTGGTCGGATGAGAAGGTGCTGGGCAAGGTACGTGAGATGGTCCTGCCGGCGATTGAACGCCAGGGCCCCATCGAAGCCTGGATCATCGACGATACCGGATTTCCCAAGCAGGGCCGACATTCAGTTGGAGTTGCACGGCAATATTGCGGGCAGCTCGGCAAGCAGGATAATTGTCAGGTGGCGGTGTCACTGTCGATTGCCAACCACCACGCCAGCCTGCCTGTCGCTTATCGCCTTTATCTTCCGAAGGAATGGACTGAGGACTGCGATCGGCGGCGCAAGGTGGGCATTCCTGCCGAAGTTGGCTTCCGGACCAAGCCGGAGATCGCGCTGGAGCAGTTGCGGTGGGCCTGCGCGAGCGGCCTTCCACGCGGTGTCGTACTGATGGACGCGGGCTATGGCAATAACAGCGACCTGCGCACGGAGATCACGGCGCTGGGATTGACCTATGTGGCGGGTCTTCTGTCGAGCACAACGGTATGGGCGCCCGGTACCGGTCCCTTGCCGCCGAAGCCATGGTCGGGCCGCGGCCGTCCACCGAAACTGATGCGCCGCAACCGTCAGCATCAGCCGGCCGCCGTCAAGGCGCTCGCGATCGGCCTGCCGGCCAAAGCTTGGCGCACCATCACGTGGCGGCAAGGAACGAACGAAAAGCTGACCTCGCGCTTTGCCCGCGTGCGGGTCCGTGCCGCGCATCGTGATTATTGGCAAACCACCCGGCGATTGGAGGAATGGTTGCTGATCGAATGGCCAAAAGGCGAGGACCAGCCTACCAAATACTGGCTCTCGACATTGCCGGAGGATGTGGCATTCCGGACTCTCGTTGAGACGGCTAAATTGCGCTGGCGCATCGAACGCGACTATCAGGAACTCAAGCAGGAGGTCGGGCTCGGCCACTTCGAGGGACGCGGCTGGCGCGGCTTTCATCATCACGCAACAATGTGCATCGCAGCCTACGGATTCCTGATCTCCGAGCGGGAGACGATTCCCCCCTCAGGCACTCGGCACGCCCGGCCGATCCTGCTCGATCGCATTCCCGCAGATTACAGACCCCGCGGATTTGCCGCTGCGGACCCAACGTCACATTCCAAATTCGATCGCGACGATGCGACGGCGCCTCGAACATGGGCTCGTCCGAACGCTGTCGAGATGTCCTTGTTGTGCGATCAAGTTCGACCACTAGACAGATCATCGTTTGTGACGCAGTAGGACTAGGCAGGGACGACACCGAGAATGAGGTGCCAGCGTGCCTCACAACCACGGCGCGGGCTTGTCCATCGCAATCAGCGCGTCGACGTCGATGCGCGGGCGAACGATCGCATACTGGTCGTCCTTGACCAGCACCTCCGGCACTAGAGGCCGCGTGTTGTAGGTGCCGGCCTGCACCGCGCCATAGGCGCCGGCGGTCATGATCGCGAGGAGATCGCCGGCCTTCGGCTGCGGCAGCGTGCGGTCGAGCGCGAGATAGTCGCCGGTCTCGCAGACCGGACCGACCACGTCGGCGACCATGGTCGGCGTACCCTGCGCGGGCTGGCGCACCGGCAGGATATCGTGATGGGCTTCATACAGCGTCGGCCGGATCAGGTCGTTCATCGCGGCGTCGATGATGACGAAGTTCTTGGCATCGCCCGGCTTCACATGGATCACGCGGGTGACCAAGATGCCGGCATTGCCGACGATCATGCGGCCCGGCTCGAACATCAGCGTGCAGCCAAGATTGTGCGTGACGCGCTTGACCATCGCGGCATAGGCATCCGGCGCCGGCGGCGCGGCGCGGTCCATGTAATAGGGAATGCCGAGGCCGCCGCCGAAATCGACATGGGAGATGTCGTGGCCGTCGGCGCGCAGTGTCTGCACGAAATCGGCGAGCAGGCGGAAGGCCGCCTCCAGCGGACCGAGATCGGTGATCTGGCTGCCGATATGCACATCGGTGCCGGTGACCTGGATGCCCGGCAGCTTCGCGGCGCGGGCATAAACCTCGCGGGCGCGCGCGATCGGAATGCCGAACTTGTTCTCGGACTTGCCGGTCGAGATCTTGGCATGGGTGCCGGCATCGACGTCGGGATTGACCCGCACCGAGATCCGCGCCGTCGTCTTCATCTCGACCGCAAGCCGCGACAGCATCTCGAGCTCCGGCTCGGACTCGATGTTGATGCAGAGGATGTCGGTGGCGAGCGCCGCGCGCAGCTCGGCTTCGGTCTTGCCGACGCCGGAGAACACGATCTTCGATGGCGGAATGCCGGCCGCCAGCGCCCGCTTCAACTCGCCGCCGGACACCACGTCGGCGCCGGCGCCGAGCTTGGCCAGCGTGCGCAGCACCGACTGGTTGGAGTTCGCCTTCATGGCGTAGCAGACCAGCGCCTTCTCGCCTGCGAAGGCTTCGGTGAAGACGCGGTAATGCCGCTCCAGCGTTGCGGTCGAATAGCAATAGAACGGCGTGCCGACGGCTTCCGCCAGCTCAATGAGATTGACCGCCTCGGCATGCAGCACGCCGTTGCGATAGTCGAAATGGTTCATGACACGTTAGATTGTTTGAGCATGATCTTGTCGGAAAACCGGCTTCCACTTTTCCGGATCATGCTCCGGATACTAGTTGCCGAGCAGCGGATCGAGGATGAAGGGCCGTTTATTGCCTTTCGATGCGGCCGGCGCGGCATCCGATCCATAGGTCGGATTGAACACGCTGGGCTGCGCCGCCCGCTCGCTCTCGGTATCGCCCGGCGCCGCTGTCGTCCCCGGCGCGGCATTCGCGGTCGGCGGTAGGTCGAGCGGTCCCTTGCGGCCGCAGCCGCCGAGCGTCAGCGCTGATACGCTCAGCACAATGATGGCCCATCCCGAGGGGGTCAGGCGGTTCTTGCTAGTCACGACGAAATCCCCAATTCGGGCCGCACCATACAAACATTGGCGTGCTCTGGCGAGAGGCGGAGCGCCACGAAATCACGGCCAAATTTTCGCGATCAGCCCGATTTTCGCTCTTTTTCCAGCCGCTTGGCCCAGGCTTTGGCTTGCGCCGTCACATTCTTCGGCGCCGTGCCGCCAAACGAGGTCCGGCTCTGCACCGAGGATTCGACGCTGAGCACCTTCAGGGCGTCGGCCGTGATCTTCGGCTCGACCTCCTGCATGGCCTTCAGCGGCAGCTCGTGCAGCGCCACGCCCTGCTTGGAGGCGAGGCCGACGATACGTCCTGTGACGTGATGGGCGTCGCGGAACGGCATTTTCAGGGTGCGCACCAGCCAGTCGGCAAGGTCGGTCGCGGTGGCGTAGCCCTCGCCGGCGGCGGCCTTCATCTTCGCCGCGTCCGGCACCAGGTCCTCGACCATGCCGGTCATGGCGCGGATTGCGAGCGACAGCGCCGCGAACGCCTCCATCGCGCCCTGCTTGTCCTCCTGCATGTCCTTTTGATAGGCGAGCGGCAGGCCCTTCATCACGATCAGCAGCGCAGTGAGCGCGCCGATCACGCGGCCGGTCTTGGCGCGCACGAGTTCGGCCGCGTCCGGATTGCGCTTCTGCGGCATGATCGAAGATCCCGTCGTGAACTTGTCGCTGAGCCTGACGAGGCCGACCAAAGGCGAGGTCCAGATCACGATCTCCTCGGCAAAGCGCGACATGTGCACCGCGCAGATTGCGGCCGCCGACAGCGTCTCCAGCACGAAATCGCGGTCGGACACCGCATCGAGCGAATTGGCCATCGGGCGGTCGAAGCCTAGCGCCTTGGCGGTCGCGGCGCGGTCGATCGGAAACGAGGTGCCGGCCAATGCGGCGGCGCCAAGCGGCGATTCGTTCAGCCGCTTGCGCGCGTCGGTAAAGCGGCCGCGGTCGCGGGAAGCCATCTCGACATAGGCCAGCAGATGATGGCCGAAGGTCACCGGCTGCGCGGTCTGCAGATGGGTGAAGCCCGGCATCACGGTTCCGGCATGCTCAAGTGCGCGGGCGACCAGCGCCTCCTGGAACGCGGCCAGCGCCGCATCGGTCTCATCGATGGTGTCGCGGACATAGAGCCGGAAATCGGTCGCGACCTGGTCGTTGCGCGAGCGTGCGGTGTGCAGCCGGCCCGCCGCGGGACCGATCAATTCGGACAGCCGCGACTCGACATTCATATGGATGTCCTCGAGCGCGCGCTTGAAGTCGAAATCGCCCTTGCCGATTTCTGACAAAATCGTGTCTAGACCTTTGCCGATATTTTTCGCATCAGCAGCGGTGATGATGCCCTGCGCGGCGAGCATTGCGGCGTGGGCCTTGGACGCGGCGATGTCCTGGGCATAAAGGTGACGGTCGACGTCGATGGAGACGTTGATTTCCTCCATGATCGCGTCGGGACGCTCCGAGAACCGGCCGCCCCACATCTTGTTGCTCATGACTTCTCGCTCACGAATTTGTATTGCAGGCCGTGCGGTTTCATCGCCGGAGCGGCGAAACAGCATGGCGGTTCCGGTCGTATTCCCGGCATTGCTTAGCCACATCTGACCCAGGATGACAAACGATATGCCCGAGACGCCCCCGTCCGAACCGACCGCCAAGCCTGCCGCCCGGTGGCGCATCCCGCTGGTGATCGGCGCCGTGCTGGCCGGGGCCGCGATCGGCTATGTCGGGGTCTCCGGCCTCAAGCATCCCGCGGGCGGCGATGTCGCCTGCAACAGCGCGGTGGCCCTAGCCAAGAAGATCGCCCCGCTCGCCCATGGCGAGGTCGCGGCGCTGACCATGGCGACCACCCCGTTGAGGCTGCCCGACCTCGCCTTCGAGGACGCCAACGGACAGCCGAAGAAGCTCTCGGACTGGCGCGGCAAGACTGTACTCGTCAATCTGTGGGCGACCTGGTGCGTGCCCTGCCGCAAGGAAATGCCGGCGCTCGACAGCCTGCAGACCAAGCTCGGCGGCAAGGATTTCGAAGTGGTCGCGATCAACATCGACACCCGCGATCCGGACAAGCCGAAGAACTTCCTGAGAGAGGCCAATCTGACCAATCTCGGCTATTTCTCAGACCAGAAAGCCAAGGTCTTTCAGGATCTTAAGAACATAGGTAAGGCGCTGGGCATGCCGACCTCGGTCCTGGTCGACGGCAACGGCTGCGAAATCGCCAATATCGCCGGTCCTGCCGAATGGGCGAGCGACGATGCGATCAAGCTGGTGAAGGCGGCGCTGGCGCCGGCCGCGGCCGGATTCTGATCAGGCGACGGCGTTGAGGTTGCCGCCGACGCCGGGGGACAAATTCGCGGTCGAAGGACTGCCGAGCAGGGTCTGAACCGCGAACTTTTCCGCGTCGAGGTTCTGCTTGGTCACACGGGTCGCGATCTCACCCTGCAAATTGCCCTGCTGCATCGACAGGATGCTGGTGACCATGCTCATCATGTCCATACGCGGTACTCCCAAGTCCGGCTTTGGCGTAGCCGGGGAAAGTTAACGCTTGGTATCGGCGGCCGCGTCAGGCGGACACATCGTTTGGACGACGAGCCGCTCAGGCCGCGTTCGCCGCGAAGGCCGCACCCAAGGTGCGCAACGCCTGCCGTGTCCGTGCATCTGACAACTTTGAGTGCAGCATGACGTCGCGCGACGGCAATGGCGGCAGGCCTAGCCGCGGCCCGAGGTCGACGGTATCGGCCGGCGCCACCCGGCGCGCCAGCGCTGCGACCGCAAGGCCCGCGGAGATCGCGGCCCCGATCGTCGAAAGTCCGCCACCGACGAACGCCTCGGTCCAGGCGATGCCGGCAGCGTCGAGAGCCTCGACCGCCATCGCGCGCACGCTGCACGGCTCGGCTTGCGTCGCCAGGCGTAGCGGCTCGCCCGGCCGATGGTGAAAATCGGGAGCGGCCATCCAGCCGAACGGCTCCTCGAACAGCACGTCGCCATCGCGGCGCTTGGCGTCGTGGCGCAGCACGATCGCCGCATCGAGCTTGCCGTCGTCGAATGCGCTGAGCACCGACCGTGACGTATCGACGTGCAGCTGGATCACCAGGCCCGGATCGGTGGTGTTCATCCGCTTCAACAGCGAGGCCAGTTCCGATCCCACGATGTGGTGGCTGATGCCGACGACCAATCGCCGATGTTCGACCGCAAACGACCCGATCGCCGATTGATGCGCGGCCACCAGATTGCGCGCCGCGCCGAGGAAGGCGGCCCCTTCCGCGGACAGCCGGACCAGCCGCGGCGTTCGCTCAAGCAGCCGCCGGCCGAGCCCGTCCTCCAGCCGCCTGATCTTCAGGCTGACCGCGGACTGCGTGGTCTCCATGACCTGCGCCGCGCGCGTGAAGCTGCTGAGGTCCGCGACCAGGACAAAGGCCTGCACCGCCTCGACGTCGAGTGCCTTCATCGCCATTCATTTAGATTAGCAATCATTGAAATGCGATATCATGCCGTTTTTCAATGATCAAGAAGCCCCTAGGATCGGCTGCACGCAACGATCACGTCCAGGAGAGCCTTCATCATGCCGCTGACCCGCGTCTCCCTGCGACGGGGCAAGCCCGCCGCCTACCGCAAGACCATTCTCGAGAGCCTCTATCGCGCCATGCGCGAGACCTTCGATGTGCCGGAAGGCGATCGCTTCATGACGATCTCCGAGCACGATGACGACGATTTCGCCTATGGCGCGAACTATCTCGGCATCAGGCGCAGCGACGATCTGGTCATCATTCAGATCACGGTCAGCAACACCCGCCCGGTGGCGCAGAAGCAGAAGCTCTATCGACGTATGGCCGAACTGCTGACGGAAAGTCCCGGCCTGCGCGCCGAGGACATCTTCATCAACCTTGTCGAGGTGCTTCCCGAAAACTGGTCGTTCGGCAACGGTGAGGCGCAGTACGTCCGATGACCGCGACACCGATCCTCTCGCCGCGCATGAGCGGCATCAAGGCATCGCCCGCATCGGTGCTGCGCCGCCGCGCCCGCGAACTGCGCGCCGCCGGGCGCGAGATCATCGAGCTATCGTCGGGCAATCTGGACTTTCCGACACCGGATCATGTGATCGCGGCGGCGCATGAAGCGGCCCAGCGCGGCGAGACCCGTTACACCGATGTCGACGGCACGCCGGAGCTCAAGCGCGCGGTGCAGGCCGCGCTGCTGCGCGACCACCAGCTCGACTACGAACTGAACGAGATCGTCATCACCAATGGCTCGACCCAGGCGCTGTTCAACGCGCTGCTGGCGACGCTGGCGCCTGAAGACGAGGTGATCGTCCCCGCGCCGTACTGGGCGCCGTATCTCGATCAGGTCCGGCTGGCGGGCGGCACGCCGGTGATCGTGCCCTGCAGGCAGAACAACGGCTTCAAGCTGCGTGCCGAGGATTTGCAGGCGGCGATATCGCCGCGAACCCGCTGGGTCGTCGTCAACAATCCGGTCAATGCCTCCGGCGCGCTGTATTCTCCGGAGGATCTGGCCGAGATCGCCGCGATCCTGTTGCGGCATCCGGACGTCTGGGTGCTTGCCGACGGGCTCTATGAGCACATCGTGTTCAACGGCGCTCCCGCGCCGACGCTTGCGGAAATCGAGCCGCGCCTGAAGCCGCGGACGCTGACCGTGAGCGGCCTCGCCAAGAGCTACGCCATGATGGGATGGCGCATCGGCTACGCCGCCGGCCCTGCAGCGTTGATCCGCGAGATGATCACGATCCAGTCGCAGACCACCTCCGGTGCGTCGTCGATCAGCCAGGCCGCCGCAATTGCCGCCCTCGACGGCGCGCAGGATGTGCTGGCCGAGCGCGCCGCCATCCTTCGCGCAAGGCGTGACCGCTTTGCTGAACTCGTGAACGGATGCAGCGGGCTCTCCTGCACGCCGCCGGAAGCCACGTTCTATCTGCTGGTCAGTTGCTCCGGCGTGATCGGCAAGCATGCTCCCGACGGCAAGCTGATTGCGACGGACCGCGATTTCTCCAGCTACCTGCTCGAACAAGCCGATCTGGTGGTGTTTCCCGGCGAGGATTTTGGGCTGTCGCCCTCTATCCGCGTCAGTTTCGCCAACCCGTCATCGACCATCGAGGAGGCCGGACGGCGGTTGAAGCGCGCCTGCGAGGCCCTGCAATGACAACGCACGGGTACAACCAGCGCCTCGCGCTAACAGCTCATCTGCTCGGACTTGGAACGGGTGCGACTGTCATCGTCGGTCTCGTGCCCGCGACGCTTGCGCTGTTGCGGGCACTGATCTGAGACGAGCGCGCGTGAATTACCGCGTCGGGACCGGCTTGTCGCCGCGATAGTCGTAGAAGCCGCGCTGGCTCTTGCGTCCGAGCCAGCCGGCCTCGACGTACTTCACCAGCAGCGGGCACGGCCGGTACTTGGAATCGGCGAGCCCCTCGTGCAGCACCTGCATGATCGACAGGCAGGTATCGAGGCCGATGAAATCGGCGAGCTCGAGCGGGCCCATCGGATGGTGCGCGCCGAGCTTCATCGCGGCGTCGATCGCCTCGACGTTGCCGACGCCCTCATACAGCGTGTAGATCGCCTCGTTGATCATCGGCAGCAGGATGCGGTTGACGATGAAGGCGGGGAAATCCTCCGACACCGCGACCTGCTTGCCGAGCTTGGCAACAAAGGCCTTGGAGGTGTCGAAGGTCACGTCGTCGGTGGCTATGCCGCGGATCAGCTCGACGAGCTCCATCGCCGGCACCGGATTCATGAAATGAATGCCGATGAATTTCTCCGGGCGGTCGGTCGAGGCGGCGAGCCTTGTGATCGAGATCGACGACGAGTTGGTCGCGACGATCGCTTCCGGCTTCAGCACCGCGCAGAGGTCGTGGAAGATCTTGCGCTTGGTCTCTTCCTTCTCGATCGCGGTCTCGATCACGAGGTCGCAATCGGCGAGCGCATCGATCGTCTCGGAGGAGGTGATGCGGTCGAGCGCCTGCTTTCGCTCGCTCTCGCTGATGTGTTTCTTGGCGACCTGGCGGGTCAGATTGCCGTTGATGGTCGCCAGCGCCGACTTCAGCCGGTCGCCGGACACGTCATTGAGCACCACGTCGAAGCCGGCCAGCGCCGCCACATGGGCGATGCCGTTGCCCATCTGGCCCGAACCGATCACGCCGACCTTTTTGATTGCCACCGTCATCTTGTCATCCACCGGAACGGCGCGCATGTCGCGCCTGCCCAATTCCAACGATACCCGAAGCGAAGCCTTCCGGGTTGCCCAATCCGCCGGAAAACGTTTCCCGGGACCATGATGTGATTAAAGATAATCACACCCCGATCCCATTTTCCCCTATCGAGCTCGATCCTTTCGGAAAACCGTTTCCGGATCGTTGCCCCAAGAATAATAACACCGGTCGGAGATTACTCACCCGGCCGGTGTCTTGTCGCTTACTTTCCGAGCTTGCCGAGTGCTTCGGTCAGCTCTGGAACCGCCTGGTAGAGGTCGGCGACCAGGCCGTAATCGGCGACCTGGAAGATCGGTGCGTCCTCATCCTTGTTGATGGCGACGATCACCTTGGAGTCCTTCATGCCGGCCAGATGCTGGATCGCGCCGGAGATACCGACCGCGACATAGAGTTCCGGGGCCACCACCTTGCCGGTCTGGCCGACCTGCCAGTCGTTCGGCGCATAGCCGGCATCGACCGCGGCGCGCGAGGCGCCGACGCCGGCGCCGAGCTTGTCGGCGAGCGGCTCGATGTACTTGGCGAAGTTTTCGCGGCTCTGCATGGCACGGCCACCCGAGACGATGATCTTGGCCGAGGTAAGTTCCGGACGGTCGCTCTTGGCGACTTCCTCGCCGACGAACGACGACAGGCCAGGATCGGCCGCCGATGCCGCGTTCTCGATTGCGGCGCTGCCGCCTTCACCGGCTGCGGCGAAGGTCGAGGTGCGGACCGTGATCACCTTCTTGGCGTCCTTCGACTTCACGGTCTGGATCGCGTTGCCGGCATAGATCGGACGCTCGAAAGTGTCGGGCGCGACGACCTTGATGATCTCGGAGACCTGCATGACGTCCAGCAGCGCCGCGACGCGCGGCATCACGTTCTTGAAGCGCGAGGTCGCGGGCGCGACGAAGGCGTCATAGTTCGGCGCCAGCGCGACGATCAGCGCAGCCAAGGGCTCGGCGAGGTCGTGCTCATAGGCCGGGCCTTCGGCCACCAGCACCTTCGCGACACCGGCGAGCTTGCTTGCTGCTTCCGCCGCCGCCTTGGTGCCCTGGCCGCCACCGGCAACCAGCACATGGACGTCGCCGCCGAGCTGGCTCGCCGCAGTCAGCGCCTTGTTGGTCGAGTCCTTCAGGGTCTCGTGGTCGTGTTCAGCAATCAACAGCGTCGTCATCAGAGAACCCCGGCTTCGGTCTTGAGCTTGTTCACGAGTTCGGCGACGTCCTTGACCTTGACGCCCGCCTTGCGGCCCGCCGGTTCCGCGGTCTTCAGCACTTCCAGACGCGGCGTGAGATCGACACCGTAATCCGACGCGCTCTTGTCGTCGATCGGCTTCTTCTTCGCCTTCATGATGTTGGGCAGCGACGCGTAGCGCGGCTCGTTGAGGCGGAGGTCAGTGGTGACGATCGCCGGGCCCTTGAGCTTGATGGTCTGCAGGCCGCCGTCGACTTCGCGCGTGACCTTGAAGTCGCTTCCTTCGACCTCGAGCTTGGAGGCGAAGGTCGCCTGCGACCAGCCGAGCAGCGCGGCCAGCATCTGGCCGGTCTGATTGCTATCGTCGTCGATCGCCTGCTTGCCGAGAATGACGAGGCCGGGCTGCTCCGCCTCGACCACCGCCCTCAGGATCTTGGCAACCGCGAGCGGTTCGACATTGCCTTCGGCCTTGACCAGGATGCCGCGGTCAGCGCCCATCGCAAGCCCGGTGCGAATGGTCTCGGAAGCCTGCGCCGGTCCGATCGACACCACCACCACTTCGGTCGCCTTGCCGGCTTCCTTCAGCCGCAACGCTTCCTCGACGGCGATCTCGTCGAACGGGTTCATCGACATCTTGACGTTGGCGAGCTCCACGCCCGATCCGTCACTCTTGACGCGGACCTTGACGTTGTAGTCGACGACCCGCTTTACCGGCACAAGAACCTTCATCGATCCTCTTTCGCTTTGATTTTATGGGTTTCGGTTGGCTGGCGCGGAACCTAAAGGTCCCGTACCCCCCGGTCAACGCGGCAAAGCCAAAAAACCGTCCCCCGGTTTTGAACCAGTTTAGCGGTTTTGGCCCGGCACCCACAACACGTCCCCGGCCCCTTTGTTGTTCTGGAAGCGGCTGGCAACGAACAGGAAATCGGACAGGCGGTTCATATACTGGATACCAGCGGCATTGACCGTCTCGTCCGGCCGGGCTGCGAGTTCCACCATCATGCGTTCCGCGCGGCGACATATCGTCCGGGCCAGATGCAGATATGCAGAAGCGGGTGTCCCGCCGGGCAGCACGAACGAAGTCAGCGGTGCGAGCTGGTCGTTCAGGCTGTCGATATCGCGCTCGAGCCGCTCGACCTGGCTCGCCAGCATCCGCAGACGCTCAGTCTTGCCCTCGCGCTCGGGCACCGCAAGGTCGGCGCCGAGATCGAACAGATCGTTCTGGATCCGGCCGAGCATCGCATCGACATCGGGACTATCGGCCAGATGCAGCCGCACCACGCCGATCGCCGCATTGGTCTCGTCGACCGTGCCATAGGCGGCAACGCGCAGATCGTATTTCGGCCGCCGCTCGCCGGAGCCGAGCGCGGTGGTGCCGTCATCGCCGGTGCGCGTGTAGATCCGATTGAGAACGACCATGGTCGTGATCCCCTAAGGTTTGCGCATCTACCGCCCCATCGCCCAGACCACGACCATCGCGATCACGATGGCGACGAACTGGAACAGCACGCGCAGCCGCATCAGCTTCTGCGACGTGTTCGGCGAGCCGCCCTTCATCATGTTGGCGAGGCCGAGCAGGAGCACCAGCGCCACGGCGCCGACGGCGATGGGAAGAACGATCATGCTGAGGACAGATGTCATCTGCGGTACATAACACCGCATGGATCGGACTTCCACACAGCTGGGCCATGCAACCAACTGGCTTTTCAATGCGTAATATCAGATGCTGGGCCCGTTCTCGGACCGAGCCGTTGTCGACAATGCCGGGTGGAATGTGAAGCAGCTTCGTTACGTCGCCCATGTCGTGATGGATGCCTTTTACACGTTCCTTGCCGATGACGGCTGGGCGATCGCGAGCCACATCGCGCTGTCGACCCTGATGGCGCTGTTTCCATTCCTGATCGTGCTGACGTCGCTGGCCGGCTTCTTCGGCTCCAAGCAGCTTGCCGACCAGGCGGTCGGACTATTGCTCCAGGTCTGGCCCGATCAGGTCGCCGGGGCGCTGTCCGGCCAGATCCACGATGTGCTGACCAACACCCGCGGCGACATCCTGACCATCGGCGCGGTGCTCGCGATCTACTTCGCCTCCAACGGCGTCGAGGCGCTGCGGGTGGCACTGAACCGCGCCTATGCGGTGATCGAGCCGCGGCGCTGGTACTGGCTGCGGCTGGAATCGATCGGCTACACGCTGGTCGCGGCGTTCACCTCGCTCGCGATGGCGTTCCTGATCGTGCTCGGGCCGCTGATCATCGAGGCGGCGCGGCGCTATATCCCGTTCTTCGTCGAATCGAACGAGAGCCTGCTCAACACCGTGCGTTACGGCATCACGGTGCTGGCCCTGGTCGTGGCGCTCTTCATCCTGCATGCCTGGCTGCCGGCGGGCCGCCGCGGCTTCACGCAGATCCTGCCCGGCATCATCTTCACCATGGTGGCGTCACTGCTCTCGGGGATCGGCTTCGGCATGTACCTGGCGCGCTTCGCCAACAACTATGTCACGATGTATGCGGGGCTCGCCTCGGTCATCATCGCGCTTGTGTTCCTGTATTTCATCGCCGCGATCTTCGTGTTCGGCGGCGAACTGAACGCGGCGATCATCAAGTCGCGGTTGCCGCACGGCGTGTCGCTTCAAGCAGCGCAGTCGCTAGCGCCCGCGGAGAAACAGGCTTGACCAGGAAGGCGTCGGCGCCGGCAGCGCGCGCCGCGGCCTCGTCCTCGGCACGGCCGGAAATCCCGACGATCACGATACGACCGTGCCGCGGCGGCAGCGCGCGGATGCGCTTGATTGCCTCGACGCCGTTGATGCCCGGCAGCACCATGTCCATCAACACGGCGTCGAAGGCGCCCTGCCCAAGCCGATCAGGCGCGGCCTCGCCTTGGCCTACGAATTCGGCGTGGTGACCGAGCTCGGTCAGGATCGTGTTGAGCACGACGCGGCCGAACGGATTATCCTCGACGCTGAGCAGCCGCAGCCCTTGCGACAGCAGCGCCGCCCCGCTTTGGCCCGGCGCCGCGCTGACCGGCCCTTCGGCGCGCGCCAGCACCACGTTGAGCGTGAAGATGGTGCCGCCGCCCGGGCGCTGGGCCGCGACGATGTCGCCGCCCATGGCGCGCGCGAGCTGCCTGACCGAGGACAGGCCGAGCCCGGCGCCGCCGAACCGCGAGGCGATCGAGACATTGGCCTGCGAGAACGGCCGGAACAGGCGCTTGACCTCCGCCAGCGTCAGGCCGATGCCGCTGTCGGAGACCGCGAAAGCGACGCCGAACCTGCCGCCGCCGATCCTGCCTTTGGCGGCGCGCACCGGCGCGACATGCAGCTCGATGCTGCCCTGCTCGGTGAACTTGACGGCGTTGTCGATCAGGTTTTCCAGCGCCGCGCGCAGGCGGACGGGATCGCCGACTGCGAAGGCGGGCAGCTTGCCGGAGACCTCGACCGAGGCCTGCAACCCCTTGGCCGCCGCGCGGCCGGCCAGCGAATCCCCGGCAAGGCGCGCCAGCGCACGCAGATCGAAAAAGTCCTGCCGGATCTCGAGCCCCGGCCCCTCGTTGCGGGCGGCATCGACGAACAGGGTCGCAAGGCTCGCCAGATGCTCCGCGCCAGCCCTGATGGTATCGACCCAGCGCCGCTCGCGCTCGCTAAGATCCGACGTCGCAAGCAGATTGCTGATCGCAAGGATTCCGGTCAGCGGCGTGCGCACCTCATGGGCAAAGGCGGCGAGCGCAGTTTCGACCATGCCGGGAGCGGCATTCGCTGACGCCTTCGGCGCGGCCCGTTTGCGGCGCGGCCTGGCTGCGGTCTTGGCTGCAGTCTTGATGGTACGAGTCTTGGTGGTACGAGATTTGGCGGTGCGCGTTTTTGCGGCGCGCGTCTTCGACGGCACCCTGCTGGATGGCCGCTTGCTGCGCCGTACGCGCGATTTTGACGCCATGTTCTCCGTGATCCCCGCCCCTACAGCAACATGGCATGCCGGGCGTGCCGGAGTCACGGCGGCGTTTGCGGCTTTCCTGGGCAAAGCGGCACGTTGGTAACCCGCTTGCTCGCGATCGGAATTCGGCCGGGATTTACGGCAGGCCGACCAGGCGGCGGATGTCGGCCGGGCTCGCCCCCGCCGCCCGCAGCTCGCGCAGCCCGGTCGCCTGGGTCGATTTCGACAGTTTCTGGCCGGCGGCGTCCGGGATCAGCCGGTGGTGCCGGTAGGCCGGCGCGGGCAGGCCCAACAGTTCCTGCAACAGCCGGTGCACGCTGGTCGACAAGAACAGGTCAACGCCCCTGACCACATCGGTGACGCCCTGCAGCGCGTCATCGATCACGACGGAGAGATGGTAGCTGGTTGGGGTTTCCTTGCGCGCCAGGATCACATCGCCCCAGGCCTCAGGCCGCGCTGCCACGTCTCCGCGCTCGCCGGCCGGCCCCTCGCCCGCTTCCCGCCAGCGCAGGCTTCCGGCGCGCGCGCACGCGGCCGCCATGTCGAGCCGCAGCGCGAATGGCGCGCCCTGCCCCAACAGCTGGTCGCGGTCCTCGGCCGACAGCGATTTGGCCGCCCCCGGATAGAGCGGCGCGCCATCCGGATCGCGCGGCCAGGCGCCACCGGACTCCCTCTCCGCGACCAGCCGCGCGATGTCGGCGCGGCTCTCGAAGCTCGGATAGACCAGCCCCTGCGCCGACAGGCGGTCGACGGCAGCGCGATAGGCGGAAAAATGCTCGGACTGCCGCCGCTCCGGGGTTTCCCAGGCGATGCCGAGCCAGCCGAGATCCTCGTAGATCGCCTGCTCGAACTCCGGACGGCAGCGCGTCGCGTCGATGTCCTCGATCCGCAGCAGCAAGCGCCCGCCCGAATCACGCGCCAGGTCGTGATTGAGCAGCGCCGAATAGGCGTGGCCGAGATGGAGATAGCCGTTTGGACTCGGGGCAAAGCGGAAAACGGGTGGCATGGCGTTTGGCCGTAGGTCATTGCCGGGCTCGACCCGGCAATCCTTGTTTAGGCATGATCTTTCCGGAAAACCGGTTTCCACTTTTCCGGATCATGCGGCTGGACAAGACTCTGTTACGATAGGAGATGGATGCGCGGGTCAAGCCCGCGCACGACAAGTCGATGCAGATCCCGCAATGCTGATCCATCTCGAAACCCAGGCCGACCTCGACGACGCTATCCACAAACTGGTCGCCCAGGACCGCCGCCTGCGGCCGATCCTCGAACTGACCGGCATGCCGGCGATCCGGCAGCGCGAGCCGGGCTTTGCCGGGCTTGCCGCGATCATCTGCGGCCAGCAGCTTTCGACCGCGAGCGCGGCGGCGATCTGGGGGCGGGTCAGCAAGGCGTTCGACCCGTTCCACCATGATGCGATCCGCAAGGCGCGGGCCGACCGCCTCGGCCGGCTCGGGTTGTCCGCGGCCAAGATCAAGACATTGAAGCACGTCGCCCGCGAGCTCGCCGAGGAGCGGCTGAACCTCGACGTGCTCGCCAACGAGGAGGCCGATGCCGCGCACAACACCCTGACCGCATTGCCCGGGATCGGCCCCTGGACCGCCGACGTCTATCTCCTGTTCTGCCTCGGCCATGGCGATGCCTGGCCCGCGGGCGACCTTGCCGTGCAGGAAGCGGTCAAGGTCGGGCTCGGCTTGAAGGAGCGGCCGACGCCGAAGCAGATGGCGCCGCTTGCGGAGCCGTGGCGTCCGCTGCGCGGCGCCGCCGCCCATCTGTGGTGGGCGTATTATCGCGTGCTTAGGAATCGCGAAGGCGTGATCGCCGGCGTGAAATAGCTTGCGAGAAAAACACATCTGCGGTGTGATCGCGTGATATATCGTCTGCAATTAATATTTCTGCAATTTGCCGGCTTCTCGCATTGAGCACGCTCAGCACATCCTTTCTGCAAGGGGGCAAAACTGGTTTCTCGCCGCATTCCGCTGACGCTGCTCCTGCTATCCCTGGCCGCCATCGCCGCGGTGTGGTGGTGGCTGGGCAGACCGGTCAACTTGGTGCGGGCACCGATCGATCCGAACGACAAGGTGCAGTGCATCTCATACGCGCCGTTCCGTAACCACCAAACGTCGCTTTCGCAGACGACGCAGGTGTCGAAGGAACAGATCGCGGAAGATCTCGCCCAACTTGCCAAGATATCCGACTGCATCCGAACCTATGCGACCGACCTTGGCCTCGATCAGATTCCCGAACTGGCGGCCAAGGCGGGGCTGAAACTCATCCAGGGCATTTTCCTCGACCGCGACCGCAAGAAGAATGCAACGCAGGTCGAAACGGCGATCCGCCTCGCCCGGGAATATCCGGAAACCATCATCGCGCTGGTGGTCGGCAACGAGGTTTTGCTGCGCAAGGAAATGTCGGCTTCCGACCTCGCCGCCCTGATCCGCTCGATCAAGGCGCAGGTCAGCGTCCCCGTCACCTATGCCGACGTCTGGGAATTCTGGCTGAGCAATCGCGAGGTTTCCGACGTGGTCGATTTCGTCACGATTCATATCCTGCCCTATTGGGAGAACATTCCAATTCCGGCGGAACGTGCCGCCGCCCACGCTGACGAGATTCGCCGGCAAATCGCGGCGGTCTTTCCAGGCAAGGAGATCCTGATCGGAGAATTTGGCTGGCCGAGCGAGGGGCGCATGCGCGAGTCCGCGCTGCCGTCGCGCACCAATCAGGCGCGGGTGGTCGCGGAGGTACTGGACCTCGCGCGGCGCGAGCATTTCCGCGTCAACCTGTTCGAGGCCTATGATGAAGGATGGAAGCGTGAGATCGAAGGCACGATCGGCGGAACCTGGGGTCTGTTCGATTCCGAGCAACGCACGCTGAAATATCCGGCGGGCCTGCCCATCAGCAATTTCCCGCGCTGGAAGCTGCAAATGCTGGGGGGAATGGCGCTGGCGATCCTGGTGTTCGGCGCGGCATGGCTGACCTCACGCCGCAAGCCCGAACAACCCGGGCTCGCGTCATGGCTTGCAATCGGCGTGTCGGCAACCACAGCAGGAATCCTGTTTGGCGTGGCCGCGCAGAAAATGGTCTATGAAAGTTATGGAACGGGTGGCTGGCTGCTGTGGGGCTCATTGCTGGCGGCGGCAACGGCTTCGCCGGTGCTTGGCGCCAACGCCCTGATGTCGGGTCGCGCATCGCCCAGCTTCCTGGAACTGTTGGGTCCGAAGGGACACTACACTGAATCGGTGCAGGTGACCCTGCACGGATTGGCCTTGATGGTCACCGTCGTGATCGGCACCGCGACCGCGATCGGCCTCGTGTTCGACCCGCGCTTCATCGATTTTCCCTTTGCATCGCTCACCATGGCGGTTGTGCCCTTTGCGGCGATCACGCTGCTCAATCCTCCCGCGAAAGGAATCCGTCCGCTCGCGGAATCGATCTTTGCCGGCATTTTTGCCGTGGCGGCGATCTATGTCGGGTTCAACGAAGGGCCGGAGAACTGGCAGTCGCTGTGGACCTGCGCCGCCTTCTTACTGTTTGCAGTCACGCTATGGCGGGCGCGCGCCTGAGAACGGCAAAGCGGTCCGAAACGCGGCCGCCTCTCACCTACGTTCTATCCGCGCAACCTCACCCGGTCCTCGCGCGCGGCAGCGGTGACGAAGTCGATCACCGCGCGCACCGCGGGGAGTTCGACCAGATCAGGGTGCGCAAGCAGCCAGATGTCGGCCACGCTGAACAGCTTTTGCGGCGCGACGCGCACCAGATCAGGATAATCGGCTGCGACAAAGCACGACAGCGCGGAAATTCCGAGCCCGGCCCGCGCCGCGGCGAGCATGTCGCCCTGCGACGAGCACCGCATCACCACCGATCCCTGCCGTGTGATGGCATCGCTCCAACGCGCCAGGCGCTCATTGGAAGCTCGATCGGCGAAGCCTATGATGCTGTGTCCTTTCCACTCGTCGCGCCGTTCGGGCAGACGCCGCCCCGCGGCGTAGTCGCGCGAGGCAAAGAAGCCGGTGCCGAGACGGCCGATCTTGCGGCCGATCAGATTCTCGTCGCCGCTATCCACCGGTCGCAGCACGACATCGGCCTCTCGGCGGCGCACGCTGGCCGGAAACGGATGGGTGATGATCTCGAGCTGGATGTGGTCGTGCGCACGGAGAAACGGACCGAGCCGCGGCATCAGCCAGTGCGAGGCCAGCGTCGCACCGATCGACAGCTTGACCACGCCGCGCGCCTGCGCGCCGGTCGCCGACACCGCGGCTTCGGCGCGCAGTGCCGCCGCCGCCATGGCCTCGACATGCTCGCGGAATTTGCGACCCTGCGATGTCAGCGAAAGACCGTCATTGGATCGCGCGAAGAGGGGAACGCCGAGTTGATCCTCCAGCTCGGTGACCTTGCGACCGACCGTCGGATGGCTGGAGCGCAGCCTGCGCGCCGCGGCCGCGAAGCTGCGGGTTTCCGCAACCGCGACGAAGGTCTTGCAAAGGTTCCAATCCATCGGCTCCCCACGGCAATGCTGCGGCCGTCCTGTTCATTCTTGACGAGCTATCTGTTCAATATTGAACGGATCGGCGATGCCGTCCAGCCTTATAATGCACAGCAGCAAGCGCAGGCCAGCGGCTCCGCCCGGCCCGACGCGCTCAAACCAACATCAATGAACGCGCCCCGGCCCTGGCCGGCCTCGCGACAAAGGAGGACCCGAATGCCGTTGCCTGCTTCGCTCGCCAACAAGCTTGAACTGCCGGTCGTCGGCTCGCCGCTGTTCATCGTCTCGGGGCCGGAACTGGTGATCGCGCAGTGCAAGGCCGGCATCGTCGGCTCGTTCCCGGCGCTGAACGCCCGCCCGGTCGAGAAGCTCGACGAGTGGCTGACGCAGATCGAGAACGAGCTCGGCGAGTACCAGGCGCTGCATCCGGAGAAGAAGGTCGCGCCCTACGCCGTCAACCAGATCTGCCACGCCTCCAATGACCGCCTGATGCGCGACATGGAAACCTGCGTGAAGCACAAGGTGCCTGTCATCATCACCTCGTTGCGCCCGCCGTCCGAGATCGTCGAGGCCGCACATTCCTATGGCGGCGTGGTGTTCCACGACGTCATCAACGTCAAGCACGCCCGCAAGGCCGCCGAGCAGGGCGTCGACGGATTGATCCTGGTCTGCGCCGGCGCCGGCGGCCATGCCGGCACGCTGTCGCCGACGCGCTGGTGCGCGAGGTCAAGCAATGGTTCAAGGGCACGATCCTGCTGTCGGGCGCGATCTCCGACGGCTGGAGCATCGCATCCGCGCTCGCGCTCGGCGCCGATCTCGCCTATGTCGGCACCCGCTTCATTGCGACCGAGGAAGCCAATGCCGACCTCAGGTACAAGCAGGCGCTGACCGAATATGCCGCCCACGACATCGTCTATTCGAATTTGTTCACCGGTGTGCACGGCAATTATCTCGGGCCGTCGATCGCAGCCGCAGGTCTCGATCCGGCCAATTTGCCGGTCGCCGACAAATCCACGATGAACTTCGGTTCCGGCGGCAATACCAAGGCCAAGGCCTGGCGTGACATCTGGGCTCCGGCCAGGGTATCGGCCAGATCGTCGACGCCCCGCCGGTCGCCGAACTGGTGGCGCGGCTGAAGGCGGAGTACACCGAGGCGCGCAGCGACTTCCTGCGGGCCAGCGCCTGACGTCCTGACGACCGCCTGGAGAGACCCGGTATGATCATCAGCGGCGAACGAAGCATCAGCTATAGCGACATTCACGCCCGCATCGCGCGGGCGGCGACCGGCTTCCGGGCGCTCGGCGTGCGTGACGGCAAACCGGTCGGCATGATGCTGCGCAACGACTTCGCGCTGTTCGAAGTGGTCGCAGCCTCAGCCGCGCTCGGCAGTCCGGTGGTGCCGATCAATTGGCATCTGAAGGCCGACGAGGTCGCCTACATTCTGTCCGACAGCGGCGCCGACACGCTGGTCTGCCACGCCGATCTGCTGCCGCAGATCCGCGACGGGTTGCCGCCGGGGATCAAGCTCCTGGTCGTGACGACGCCGCCGGAGATCGCCGCCGCCTATGGCGTGGCGCCGGCCTCCACGCGCGTGCCCGACGGCATGACCGATTGGGATATTTGGCGTGAGACGCATCAACCGCTCGCCGACGCGCCGATCGGCGCGGCGCCGATGTTCTACACTTCCGGCACCACCGGGCTGCCGAAGGGCGTCAAGCGCAAGCCGATGCGACCGGAGCAGCAGGCGGCGGCGGCGCGTGTCGGCGCCATCACCTACGGCGTCAAGCCGAACGAGGGCCAGGTGATCCTGATGAACGGCCCGATGTACCACTCGGCGCCGCACTCCTATGGAATGCTCGCGTTCCGCAACGGCTGCGCGATCGTGCTCGAGCCGCGCTTCGATCCCGAGGATCTGCTGCAACTGATCGAGCGCCACCGCGTCACGCACATGCATATGGTGCCGACCATGTTCGTGCGGCTGCTGCGCCTGCCGGAGGAGACGCGGCGCCGCTACGACCTGTCGTCGCTGCGCTTCATCGTCCATGGCGCGGCGCCCTGCCCGGTCGACGTCAAGCGCGCGATGATCGAATGGTGGGGACCGGTGATCAACGAATATCTCGGTTCGACCGAGACCGGCATCCCAGTCTGGCATTCGGCGGCGGAAGCGCTCGCCAAGCCCGGCACGGTCGGCCGCGTCATCGAGGGCGGCATCGTCAAGATATTCCGGCCCGACGGCACGCAATGCGACGTCGGCGAGCCCGGCGAGATCTTCATGCGCCAGACGACAGCGTCGGATTTCGATTATCACGGCAATGCCAAGGCACGCGCCGAGGCCGACCGCGACGGCCTAGTCAGCGTCGGCGACGTCGGCTATCTCGACGCGGACGGCTATCTGTTCCTGTGCGACCGCAAGCGCGACATGGTGATCTCGGGCGGCGTCAACATCTATCCCGCCGAGATCGAGAACGCCCTGATCGGCATGGACGGCGTTCGCGACTGCGCGGTGTTCGGGGTTCCCGACGACGAGTATGGCGAGCGGCTGTTCGCCTGCGTCGAGCCGGAAGCAGGCGCCGCACTCTCGGTTGCAGCGATCCAGGATTTCTTGCGCGGCAAGCTAGCCAATTTCAAGGTGCCGAGAGACATCCGCTTCATGGATGCGCTACCGCGCGAGGCCACCGGCAAGATCTTCAAGCGCAAGCTGCGCGACCTCTACCACGAAGGACAGCTTCGCTGAGCGACGTGACGGTGAAGCCGAACGGCGTTTGAAACTTTGTTGCTGTTGCAAAGGGCCGGCGATCCACGCAACGATGCCGGCGCTCATCCAAGGCCGGGATCATCGCCATGAACTCCACCGACTTCATCGTCATCCGCAACGACCTGCAGCAGTGCAAGGTGATCGAGACAGAGCTGCCCGATGCCGCGGCGCTGCCGGCCGACGCGCTGCTGGTCAAGGTGACCCGTTTCGCGTTCACCGCCAACAACATCACCTACGCGGTGATCGGCGAGCAGCTGAAATACTGGCAGCTGTTCCCGGCGCCAGACGGCTACGGCATCATCCCGGTGTGGGGCTTTGGCGAGGTGCTTGCCTCGAAGCATCCGAACGTCACGGTCGGCGAAACCCTGTTCGGCTATTTCCCGATGGCGACCCATCTTGTCATCGAGGCCGCCGGCGTCAGCAAGCGCGGCCTGCGCGATGGCGCCGCGCACCGGCAGGAGGTCTCACCGGTCTATAACGCCTACGCCCGGGTCTCCGGCGATCCGACCTATGCCGGCCGGCAGGGCGATTTCCGGGCGCTGCTGCTGCCCTTGTTCATGCTGTCGTTCCTGGTCGACGACTCCCTCGCCGAGAACGAATTCTACGGCGCGCGCCGCGTCATCCTGTCGTCGGCCTCGAGCAAGACCGCGTTCGGGCTTGCCCATCTCTTGCACAAACGGGGCATCCGGGTGATCGGGCTGACGTCGAAGGGCAATGTCGATTTCGTCAGCTCGCTCGGCTGCTATGACGAGGTCGTCACCTATGACCAGGTAGCGCGATCCCGCCGGCCGAGCCTACCGCCTATGTCGATATGGCTGGCAACAGCGCGCTGCGCGAGACCCTGCACCGGCACTTCGGCGCACAGATGGTCTATTCCGGCAGGGTCGGGCTGACGCATCGCGCCAACGAGGCCGACGAGCCCACGCTGCCCGGTGCCAAGCCGGTGTGGTTCTTCGCGCCCGACCAGATCCGCAAGCGCGCCAAGGAATGGGGCCCGGGCGGCATCGACCAGCGCTTCGGCGCCGCCTGGACCGAGCTCGTGCCGCATTTGCCCGACTGGCTCGAGGTCGTCGAGCGACGCGGCCCGGCCGCGGTGCGCGAGGCCTATCTCGATACCCTGCAGGGCCGCGTCCCGCCCGATCAAGGCCTGATCCTGTCGCTGGCCGAATAGGCGATATCCCGTCACGCCCTTTCTGCATGCCTTCGGATGGGTATAGGCTTTGCGGCAATGGGAACGCCGCACCAAGGCGGCCGATGGCGAGAAACGCTCAATGCTCGACAAGACGGACGATATTTCGGTCGCCGCCGACAATTGGCTTGTGCAGTTCGAGGATGCGCTGGCGAGCCCCGAAGATGTGCTGCTGAAGCCGCTGTTCCATCCCGACAGCTATTGGCGCGACGTGCTGGCGCTGAGCTGGAACATCCAGACGATCAACCGCGCCTTTGCGATCCTCGAAGAGATGCCCGGACACGCGCGTCGCAGTGCGCCGCATAATTTCCGCATCGACGCCGAGCGCGCCGCGCCACGCCGGGTGATGCGCGCCGGCACCCATGCGATCGAGGCGATCTTCAAGTTCGAGACGGCTGTCGGCCGCGGCCACGGCATCGTGCGGCTGGTCCCCGATGCGGCCGATGACGATCGGTTGAAGGCCTGGACGCTGCTGACGGCGCTGGAGGAATTGAAGGGTTTTGAAGAACAGCAGGGAAACACAAGGCCGCGTGGGCAAGCCTATTCCCGCGACTTCCGCGGACCCAACTGGCTCGACCTGCGCAAGGCATCCGCGGACTATGCCGGCCGCGACCCCGACGTGCTGGTGGTCGGCGGCGGACAGGCCGGGCTTGCGATCGCCGCGCGGCTGCAACAGCTCAAGATCGACGCGCTGATCGTCGACCGCGAGGCGCGCGTCGGCGACAATTGGCGCAAGCGCTATCACGCACTCACCCTGCACAACCAGGTGCAGGTCAATCATTTGCCCTACATGCCGTTCCCGCCGAACTGGCCGACCTATATCCCGAAGGACAAGCTCGCCAACTGGTTCGAATCCTATGTCGACGCCATGGAGCTGAACTTCTGGACCGGCACGGAGTTTGTCGGCGGCAGCTATGACGACGCGCAGGGACGCTGGACCATCGAGCTGCGCCGCGCCGACGGCACGACACGGAAAATGCAGCCGCGCCATGTCGTGATGGCGACCGGCGTCAGCGGCATTCCCAGCGTGCCTAACATCCCGTCGCTGAAGAACTTTGTCGGCAAGGTCATGCATTCCAGCGGCTACGAGGACGGCGAGCATTGGGCCGGCAAGCGGGCGCTGGTGATCGGCACCGGCAACAGCGGTCACGACATCGCGCAGGACCTGCATTCCTCCGGCGCCGAGGTCACGCTGGTGCAGCGCTCCTCGACGCTGGTCACCAATATCGAGCCGTCGGCGCAGCTTGCCTATGCCGCCTACAATGAAGGCTCGCTCGAGGACAATGATCTGATCGCAACCTCGATGCCGTTGGCGCTCGCCAAGCGCAGCCATGTGCTGATGACCGAGCAGTCGAAGGAGCTCGACAAGCCGCTGCTCGACGGCCTCGCGCGCAAGGGCTTCAAGCTCGATTTCGGCGAGGGCGGCACCGGCTGGCAGTTCAAGTACCTGACCCGCGGCGGCGGCTATTATTTCAACGTCGGCTGCTCCGATCTCGTCGCGGGCGGCGCGGTCGCCCTGAAGCAGTTTTCCGACATCGAGACCTTCGTAAGCGAAGGCGCGCGGCTGAAGAACGGCGAGACGGTTGCGGCCGACCTCATCGTGCTCGCGACCGGCTACCGGCCGCAGGAAGAGCTGGTGAAGAGACTGTTCGGCGAAGCCATGGCTGTGCGCGTCGGCCCGATCTGGGGCTTTGGCGACGGCCAGGAGCTGCGCAACATGTACACCCGCACGCCACAGCCGGGCCTGTGGTTCATCGCCGGCAGCCTCGCGCAATGCCGCATCAACTCGCGCACCCTCGCGCTGCAGATCAAGGCGATCGAAGAGGGCTTGTTGCCACGCGACGTCGGGCCGGTGGCGAGGCTGACATAACCAACATCGTCATTCCGGGGCGATGCGCAGCATCGAGCTCGGAATCCATCAAGCCACAATCTTCGCTGATAAATGGATTCCGGGCCTGCGCTTCGCGCATCCCGGAATGACGAGAAGAGAGGGGAACAAAAATGCCAACCATCCTCGGCACCGGCGAGCATCGCTACCGCGTCGTTGAGAATTTCGCAAAACTGCCCGACGGCTGGAGCCTGACCGATGTCGCCTCCGTCGCGGTCGACAGCAAGGACCGCGTCTATGTCTTCAACCGCGGTGAACATCCGATGGTGGTGCTCGACGGCGAGGGAAATTTCATCAGGAGCTGGGGCGAAGGCGTGTTCTCCCGCGCCCACGGCCTGCACATCGACGCCGACGACAATCTCTATTGCACCGACGACGGCGACCATACCGTGCGCAAGTGCTCGACCGACGGCAAGGTGATGCTGACGATCGGCATCCCGAACAAGCCGGCGCCGTTCATGAGCGGCGAGCCGTTCCATCGCTGCACCCATACCGCGCTGTCGCCGAAGGGCGAGATCTATGTCTCCGACGGCTACGGCAATGCCTGCGTCCACAAATACACGCCTGACGGAAAACTCATCAAGACCTGGGGCGAGCCCGGCACCGACCCCGGCCAGTTCAACATCGTGCACAACATCGCGACCGACGCCGACGGCTGGGTCTATGTTGCCGACCGCCAGAACCACCGCGTCCAGGTGTTCGACGGCAACGGCAAATACGAGACGCAGTGGAACAATCTGCACCGGCCTTGCGCGCTGTGTTGCTGCGGCGGCGGCAAGCAGCCGAACTTCGTGATCGGCGAGCTCGGCCCCGGCATGGCGGTCAATCGCAAGGTGCCTAATCTCGGCCCGCGGCTGTCGATCGTCGACCACAAGGGCAACCGCATCGCCCGGCTCGGCGGCGAGCACGGCCCGGGCGTGGAGACCGGAAAATTCCTGGCGCCGCACGGCATCGCACTGGATTCACGCGGCGACATCTATGTCGGCGAAGTCGGCGTCACCGACTGGAAGACCAGCTTTCCGGACACCGAGATGCCGGCCGCCGTGCGCGTGACGCGGTGCTTGCAGAAGCTGGAGAGGGTGAAGGAGTAGCGTCGGGCTCGGCTCTCTCATTCCGTCACCCTGAGGAGCGCGCATCGCGCGCGTCTCTGAAGGGTCGACGGCCCGGACCGTGGCCGTGCATCCTTCGAGACGCGCGTTCCGCGCTCCTCAGGATGACGGGTCTGATAGCTTGCGACGTGATCAACAGCTTTCTACTCCGGCCATCGGCCGCGAAAATCAAATCTCGCCGATCACCTCGCGGCGGCGCAGTTCGGATTCTTCCGCATAGCGCCGCATCGCGTGCGCTTCGGTGAGCAGGCCGATCGGCCGCCGGTCGCCATCGCCCTCGACCACCGCGAGCGATTCCGCTTCGGCCGCGTCGAACACCGCGATCGCTTCCTGGACGTTCATGCCGGGATGCAGCATCACGTCGGCGTAGCGCAGAATGCCGGCAAGCCCCTTGTCGGCCTCGAGATCGGGCGCATGCGCTTCGGCGACCAGCGCAAGGCCTGCATAACGTCCCTCGCCGTCGATCGCGACGACCTGGGTCTTCGACCCCGGCGGAAATTCCTCGCGGAACGCCTCGATCGGCATCGCGGCGTCCACCGTTATCATGTCCCGCCGCATCATCTTGCCGACCGTCAGATCCCGGATCCAGCCGATATCGGCGGCGCTGCGGATGGTCTCGCCGCGCAGATGCAGCCGCCAGGTCGCGAACGAATAGCCGAACAGCTCGCGCGTGATCGTGGTCGAGATGATGACCGCGACCAGCACCGCAGTGGTGAGCCAGAGGTCGCCGGTCGATTCCAGCGCGATGAACGACATCGTGAGCGGACCGCCGATCACCGAGGCCGACAGCGCGCTCATGCCGATCACCGCATAGGCGCTGGGATCGAGGTTCAACCCCGGCCAAACAATGTCGACGCCGGCCGCGAACAGCCGGCCGCCGAGCGCGCCCATGAACAGCGTGGCGAAGAACAATCCGCCGCGGAAGCCCGAGCCGAGCGAAACGATCGAGGCCACCGCCTTCAGCGCGAACACGCCGGCGATGAAGGCGAGCGGCATCGCCACGATGCCGGCGAAGCGCAGCGCGCCGTGGCCCGACGACATCACCTGCGGCGTCAGCAGCGCCATCGCACCGACGGCAAGCCCGCCGAGCGCCGGCCGCAGCGGCGGCCAGAGCCGGGTCTTGGCGAGCAGCGCCTCGCACAGCGTCACGCCGCGCATGATCGCAATCCCGGTCAGGGCCGCGACCATGCCGAGCAGCGCGGCGATCGCGAGATCCCGCCCGAGCACGTCGCCGACAGTTCCGACGCCGACGCCGAGCGGCAGCGGCTCGAAGGCGTGGGCGACGAAATAGCCGGTCACCGCCGCCACGCCGACCGGGGTCAGGCTCGCCGGCGTATAGCCGCCGATCACAAGTTCGAAAGCGTAGAACGCGCCCGCGAGCGGCGCGCTGAAGGCGCCGGCGATCGCCGCCGCAGCGCCGCAGCCGACCATGATTCGCTGGTCGTTGCGGCGGAGGTGGAAGCCGCGGCCGAGCGAGGCGGCCAGGCCGCTGGACAATTGGGTGTAGCCGGCCTCGAGCCCGACCGAGCCGCCGATGCCGCTCGACCAGATCGTCTGCAGCGCCACGATCACGCTGCCGCGGAACGACATCCGCCCGCCATAGAGCGCGTTGGCCTCGATCGGATCGATTTCGCGGGCCGGCCGAACCCGGAGCAGCAGAAGAAAGGCAATACCGAGCAGCAGGCCGCCGATTGAGGGAACCAGCAGCGCGCGCAGCGGATCGATGCTGGGCTGGCTCGACAACCGGTCGCCCAGCGGCAGATTGAACAGCACCGAATGCAGCACCGTGACCAGGCTGCTCATCACCGCCACCACGAGGCCGCCAATGGCGCCGATCAATACCGCCAGCACCACGAGGCTCGTCTCGTGCGCGCGTACGAATGCGCGCAACCGGCGCGGCGCCTCGAGATAGCTTGACGTCGTGGTCATCGGCAGGGTCCGTCACTGGCCGACACGGCCTTGCGGCTCCCTTTACGGGCCTCGCGGGCGGGAGGCAATCGGGGCAGGAACATGGCAGGGCGCGGCGGATAAGCCGCTCATTGCTCTTCACAATCCCGTCACGCTGCCTGTAGTATGTGAGTGCATGCTGCTTCGCAGCTAATGGGAGTCAGGAGCGTTATTTGAACGCACATGTCTCGCAAGGCGGTTGGCCGGTGCTGGTCTTGAATGCGGACTTCCGGCCGCTGAGTTATTACCCGCTGTCGCTCTGGTCCTGGCAGGACGCGATCAAGGCGGTGTTCCTCGATCGTGTCAACATCGTCGAATATTACGACCGCGCGGTACGAAGTCCTTCCTTCGAAATCCAGCTGCCCAGCGTCGTATCCCTGAAATCCTTCGTCAAGCCGACCACCCACCCCGCCTTCACCCGGTTCAACGTTTTCCTTCGCGACCGATTCAGCTGCCAATATTGCCTGTCGGCCGACGACCTCACCTTCGATCACATCATTCCGCGCAGCAAGGGTGGCCAGACCACCTGGGAGAACGTCGTCGCCGCCTGCTCGCCCTGCAATCTGCGCAAGGGCAATCTGACACCGCAGCAGGCCAGGATGTTTCCGAAGCAGGCGCCCTACGCCCCTACCGTGCATCAGCTGCACCGCAACGGCCGGCTGTTCCCGCCGAACTATCTGCACGAGAGCTGGCTCGATTATCTCTACTGGGATACTGAGCTCGATCCGTAGCGGATACGACGCGCGGACGTTCCGACGAAATTCACACGAAAAGAATCTAATCGTGGGCGCCATGGCTGCTGCCGCGAATCCATGAATTTTCTTCGAGCATGTCTGACACCATAAGCCTCTGTCCTCGCCGCAGAGTGCGTTCGCTTTTGCGTGATCGACGGAGATATTCCGGGGAATATGATTGCAGCCTAATCATTAGTATCCTATCTAATCGGCATGGCTCCGTCGCAAGCTCGTGTCCACGCCGAAATCGGGCTCCTGATCACCCGACTTGGGCGGATCTGGCGCCGCGAGTCGGATCAGGCGCTGTCCGATCATGGCCTGTCGGACGCGACTGCGATTCCGCTGCTGGTGCTGTCGCGGCAGGGAGAAAACGTCCGGCAGGGCGTGCTCGCCGACGAATTGGGTATCGAGGGGCCTTCGCTGGTGCGGCTGATCGATCTGCTCGCGAGCGAGGGCTTGGTGGAGCGCCGCGAGGATCCCACCGACCGCCGCGCCAAGACGCTGCATCTCACCGCAAGCGGCCAAGCCAAGGCCGCGGACATCAACCGTATCATGCGCCGCGTGCGGGCCAGCCTGCTGAAGGATATCGACAGCGAGAAACTTGCGATAACCTTCGAGACGCTCCAGCGCATCGAACAGCGTGCGAGCCGCCTGCAGGACGCGAAAACTGCCGCAGAGGCGAAATAGTCATGCGCGCGGAAGAGCCGTTCCTGGTCCGCCACGCGGACCTGATCTTCGCTTTGAAGACGTTCGCCGCGTCGATGCTGGCACTTGTCGTCGCACTGGCGATCGATCTGCCGCGGCCCTATTGGGCGATGGCGACGGTCTATATCACGTCACAGCCGCTCGCCGGCGCGACCAGCTCGAAGGCGTTCTTCCGCGTGATCGGCACCCTTGTCGGCGCGAGCATGACGGTCGCCATGGTGCCGAACCTGGTCAATGCGCCGGAGCTGCTGTGCCTTGCGATCGCGCTCTGGGTCGGGCTCTGCCTTTACCTGTCGCTGCTCGACGGCACACCGCGCAGCTATATCTTCATGCTGGGCGGATATACCGTCGCACTGATCGGCTTTCCGTCGGTGGCCGACCCGGGCAGCATCTTCGACGTGGCGCTGGCGCGGGTCGAGGAGATCTCGCTCGGCATCGTGTGTGCGAGCCTGGTGTCCACCGTGGTGTTTCCCCGCAGCGTTGCGCCTGCGGTCGGCGGCCGCGTCAGGAATTGGCTGTCGGATGCGCGCGGTCTGTCCCGCGACGTGCTGCTTGATCGCGGGGCCAGCGAGACGCGCCGGGCCCAGCGCCTCCGGCTTGCAACCGACATCGTCGAGATCGATACGCTCTCGACCCATCTCGCCTATGACCGGCTGGCCGACGCCGGTGCCGTGCGCGGCCTCGGTGAGGTCCGGCTGCGCATGCTGATGCTGCTGCCGATCATCACGTCGATCGAAGACCGGCTTGCCGCACTCGGCGAGGCGGCGCTGCAAAGGCAGCCGGAGCTCCGGCGCCTGATCGGCGATCTCGCCGAATGAATCGTGGACGACGATCGCCAGCGGCAATCCGGTGAAGAGATCCGCGCCGCAATCGCCGAGCGGCAATCGGCGCTCGACGGCCTCGCGCCGCGGGAGCGCATCATCACGATCAGCCTGCTGCTCCGGCTGCGCGAGCTCATCGACATCTCAGCCGACTGCCGCGCGCTGGGCGATGCGATTACCGCAGGCCGGGATATCTCCACCGTTGCGCTATCGTTCCACCCGGAATCGGGCGCCGCGCCGGTCCGCCATCGCGACCACGGCATGGCGCTGTGGTCGGCCGCCGGGGCGGCGGTGGCGATCCTGATCTGCTGCGGCCTGTGGATCGCGACCGGCTGGCCCGATGGCGCTTCGGCGCCGATGATGGCGGCGGTCGCCTGCTCCTTCTTCGCCGCGCAGGATGAGCCGGCGCGCAGCATCCGGGCCTTCGGCCTGTTTTCGCTAGTCGCGATCGTCGTGGTCGCGATCTATCAGTTCGCGCTGGTGCCGGGTATCACCCATGTCGAGGTCCTGATCGCCGCGCTGGCGCCGACCTTCCTCCTGTATGGTTTCCTGATCGCGCGGCCGAAAACCGCGCCAATCGGCATGGCTCTCGCTGTCAACACCGCAACGCTGCTCGCACTGCAATCGACCTACAGCGCGGATTTTGCCAGTTTTGCCAACTCGTCCGTCGCCTTCTTCCTCGGTATCGTGATTGCCGAGATCGTGACCCGGATCGCGCGCGGCGTCGGCGCCGAATGGATCGCCAGGCGGCTGACGACGTCGAGCTGGCAGACGCTCGCGATCGCGGCCGAGCGGCGCGGCCACGGCGACCGCGCGCAGTTTGCCGGCCTGATGCTGCATCGGCTCGGACTCCTGGCCCAGCGCATCGCCTTCATCTCCGAGAGCGACCGCCGCGATGCCGACAGCCTGGTCCAGCTGCGCATCGGGCTCATCATCATCGATCTCAGGCGGGCCCGTTACGGCCTCGCCGCATCGACCGTGCGCGCCATCGACGACATGCTGGACGACCTCGCGGCGGCGTTTCGCGGCCATGCGGACGAGGCAATGCCGACCGAACTGCTGTCGTGCATCGATGCGGCGCTGACCGCGGTCGTCAAGGATCCCAATGAGCGCGCCCGGGACGATGCATTGCTCGGCCTCGTCGGCATCCGCCGCGGCCTGTTTCCGGATGCACCCGCGTATCGATCGCAGCCCGAGGAGAGTTTTGCTGCATGAGATATGAGCTCGATATCTACGGTGTCGTGGTCCCGGCGCTGCTGCTGTGGCTGATCGTGGCCTATGCGCTGAGCGTCATCGTGAGCCGGATCATGCAGCGCTTCGGGCTCTACCGGCTGGTGTGGCACCGCGCGCTGTTCAATTTCGCCCTGTATGTCTGCCTGCTCGGCGTTGTCGTCTATCTCTCGGAGTTTCTGCCATGAAGGGGAATTTTGTCTGGCTTGGCCGAGTTGCGCTGACCGTGATCGCGCTCGTCGCCGCGCTCGCCGTCGCTCGCGCCCTGTGGGTCTACTACATGGAGTCGCCGTGGACGCGTGACGGCAAGGTCCGCGCCGACGTGGTTCAGGTCGCTCCCGACGTCTCCGGCTTCGTCACCGACGTGCTGGTGAAGGACAATCAACCGGTGCATCGCGGCGATATCCTGTTCCGGATCGATCGCGCGCGCTTTGCCCTGGCGTTGCAGCAGGCCGATGCTGCGGTCGCCGGCCATCGCGCGACGCTGGATCAGGCCGACGCCGACCTCAAACGCTACAGCGCGCTGACCACCGATGCGGTGTCGCAGCAGAAGCAGGAGCAGGTGCTGGCCACGCAGCTCCAGGCCAAGGCCGCCTATGATCAGGCGGTCGCCGATCGCGCCGTCGCACAGCTCAATCTGGATCGCAGCGAGGTGCACGCATCGGTGAACGGCACCATCACAAATATGGATCTGCGGCCCGGCGCCTATGTCAGCGCGGGCAAGGGCGAGATGGCGCTGGTCGACACCGATACGCTGCATGTCGAAGGCTATTTCGAGGAGACCAAGCTCGCGCGCATTCGCGTCGGCGACAAGGCGCAGGTCCGGTTGATGGGCGAGCCGGTCCGGCTCACCGGACATGTCGAGAGCATTGCGGCCGGCATCGCGGACCGCGACCGCACGGAAGGCGCGAACCTGCTCGCGAACGTCAATCCGACCTTCAGCTGGGTTCGGCTCGCGCAGCGCGTTCCCGTGCGCATCGCGCTCGATCACCTGCCGGATCGCATCGCGCTGGTCGCCGGCCGTTCGGCGACGGTCGAGATCATGGACTAGCCGGCCGGGCGGGCCGCACCTGCGTGGCGGCGTGAAGCGGGCCACCCGCACTTGCTGTGCCTCTGTCGGCCAAGTTCGCCTATTGCACGCCGTAGCGTGCAAAATCGTCGCCGATGCTGCCCTGGATCGCCTTGGCCGCCGAGATATCGCCATCGCCGCCGGCCCTGTCGCCCTGTTTCAGCTTCGCCAATCCGCGTCCATAGAGCGCGCTTGCGAGCTTCGGGTCGATCCGAATTGCGGCGCTGTAATCGTCGATCGCCGCGCCGAGCTGTCGCGTCTTCAGATAGATGAGGCCGCGCGAGTCGTAAGTCGCGGCATTGGCCGAACCCGATTGCAGCGCCCTGTTGCAATCCTCCAGCGCCGCCTGCAACGCGCCGAGGACGGCCCGGCTCCAGCAGCGTCCGTTCCATAGGCCTTCGAGATTCGGCTCGAGGCGAATGGCCTGATCATAATCCTGCGCTGCGTGGGCATAGTCATTCGTCTTCAGGTAGGCTTCCGCGCGATTGGCGAAGGCCTGGCCGTAGTTCGGGTTGAGCTTGATGGCCTGATCGAAAGCCGCAGTCGCAAGCTCGTATTCGTGTTTCCTGAAATAGGCCACGCCGCGGTTGTTGAACGGCTTGGTGTAGGTCGGATTGAGCTCGATGGACCGATCGAAATCCTGGATGGCGCGGTCGTAATCTCCCTGGGCGGCATAGGCGTTGCCGCGGTTGTTGTAGGCGATCGCCAGACCAGCCGTCGTCATGTCCTGCCCCGCATCGATCAGCGCCGTGCATCCGCCAATGCGCGCGTCGAGCGGCGCGCGGTCGCGGCCGCTGCACAGTTCGACATTCCGCAGATAGTTGTCCTTTGGCTTCGGCTTCTGCGCGATCGCCGGCCAGGCGAAGAGCATCGCAACGAGAAGCGATATCAGGCTGACAATTGCGCCGGCGCTTGCACGAGGTTTCATGTCGGCCCTTGCTTGCTCGAAAAGGCCTGCACCTGCCCTAGCATCCTCGACAGATGTTTGGATTGAACTTGTGGAGGATGTTTTGCTCAGGTTGCTGCGTCGTTCGTGTCCCGGTCTTCCGGACCTTGCTCTTGCCCTCTTCAACGAGCGTGGCGAACTTCACAGTGCCATCCTCAGATATTTCGATGCGTGGCGTGGTGCCTCGAATGCCCATCGTTGCCACGGGGGTGTCGATCTTCATGTCGCCGGTCTTCGCAATGTTGCCGGCAACAAAGGTGAACGTTCCATTGGTCAATTTGAGCAAGGTCGAGTTTGACTTGCCGTTTGGATCGTACACGAACTCGGTCATGGCCATTTTGGCGTTGCTCGACAGATTGAACGAGGTGCCGTCGGTGAAGTTGATCCCCACCCGTCCGTCGGCTCCGGTCTGCACCACATCGCCCAGATAGACGGGGTCGCCGACCTGCGTCTGAGGCAGTTTGTCAGGCAGCCCCGCCTGAACGACGACGGCACTCACATGTTCGATCGTGACCGAACCGGTGGCCGCCACGACTCTCCCGATGAATTTCAATTGAGAAGTCTGGACCGCGGGCTGGGCCGGTTCGGTTTGCGCCTGCACCTGGCCGGGCACAAGAGTTGCGAGCGCCAGGACGAAGCTTGCAAGCAATTGAACAATCAAATGAATGCGCACGATCCCCTCCTTTGAGAAGATTTTGTCGTGTCGTGGCTCGATGGTGATCGGAACCGCCAGGCCGAGACCGCAGGACCTTGAGTGCCAGATGAGCTACCGAAAACAGGCATAAGTGCCTGACGCAGTTCGACTAAAAATTAATAAGTGGACAATTTACTCAGTAACTATACTATTAATTTTGCGGGGCTGCACGCGCGATAAAGGACAGCTGTTCTGCCATTTTCGCGATGGCTCCCCGCTATGGAGTTCGTTTTTCACTACCGAATTTAGTTTCAATCAGGACGTTTCGGCGGGCAAGCCTATGGCTGCTGGCGCGAGGATTTTTCACCTCGCGGCGAGCCAAACCAAAAAACTACGGCACCGCGTTCCGGTCTGAGCTGCTCAACAGGCGAAAAGCCAATGTCAGTTGCGTCCGGCGTCGAGTTCGGGGGCGTGTGCATGGCCGATTTGGGCCAGCCGCCCCGATTCATCGGCAACATTCAGACGGCGATCGGCTGCGGCACTATCAGGCGTGCAAGCGGCATCGCGGTTCGAGGCACGATTGGCGATCCCGTTCGCGAGGGTGACGTCATCGAGGTCGAAGCCGGCGGGCGGATCGAGATACGGTTGATCGATGGCAGGGTGCTCGATCTGCCAGGTGGCACCTGCCTCGAGCTAAGTGCATGCGCGCTGGACCCCAACGACATCGCGCGACCGGGCCTGCTCGCGAAGACCAGGGACATCTTCCGTTCCATTGGCAGTTGGCTGGCAAGGTCGGGCACCCCGGCCGCGGACCCACCGGTTGGCAACTTTCGAGCGGGCGGCTTCGGCACACTGACGCTCACCGCGCTGACCTTCTCGCTCCTGAAAGAAGCCCGGGCCGCGGAGCCGAACGTCACGTTCCTGGACGACGACAGCATCAACTACAAGGACCTCCACCACGGCGTCTTTGAGCTCGTGACCAAGGAGGCGATCCCCCGGCATATCATCGTCGAGGATCCCGGAGAGACGATCACCCTGAGCAGAAAGGGGTCCTCCGTCGGCGTCGACCATGCCACGAATTCCCCTTCGCACATGCAGGAATTGCGGGAGGCCCAGCAGGAGACGCTTGCCTATTTCGAGAAGGGACCGGGATCGAAAGGGTCCGGCACGTCGACCTTCGACGGGTCGCCGTTGCTGCAACCGATCAATTTTCAGCCTGGCGCGCAACCGCTGACGCCAGATCCGCTCGCGCCCGTGCCGGTGGTCATCTTTGCCAACGTCGAGACCTTCAAGCCGCCGCCGGTGCCGCCGCACCTGAACCTCGGAGCAGGACTGACGGAAATCGATACCGCGAAATTTGATGACTTCGGTACGGCGAGCGGAACTTTTTCCGCGAGCAGCAAGAACGGTGCGGTGACATTCGGCATCGGCGGAGGAAGTGCCGGCAACGTGGTGCAGGGCCAGCTGACCTACGACGTGTCGAGCACCGGCGCGTTTGGCACGCTCTACCTCAACAGCGAGACCGGAAACTACACCTTCGTTCCGAACAATGCCGCGATCAACGCGCTGAAGGTCAACTCGACCCAAAGTTTCGTTATCACCGTATCGGACGGCACGCTCTCGACCAGCGAGAGCTTCGACATCCCCATTGTTGGTGTCGACGACGCCTCTATCATTTCCGGCGCCAAGGCCGGCGCGGTTGTGGGTGCAGTCGGCGTCAGTGGGGCCTCGCCCGGTCTGCTCATCGCGACCGGCACGCTCACCGACACCGATGTCGACGATCCCGCCAATACCTTCACCGCCATCAACGCGCCGACGACAAGCGCGGGCGGCCACGGCTCATTCACGCTCACAACGGCCGGCGTGTGGACCTATACGCTCAACAACGCCGACAGCTCCGTGCAAACCCTCCATGTCGGCCAAACCCTGACCGACAGCTTCACGGTGACCACGATAGGCGGAACCCCGCAGGTGGTGACGATCACCATCCACGGCCCGCTGATCGAGGCCAGACCGGCGCCGTCGCTGACGCTGAGCGAGACCCATCTGACAGCGACAGCGCTGGACGACAACATCGCCGGCTCGGCACCGGACGCCGCGTTGACGACGACCTCAGGCGAGTTCTCGGCGGCGTTCGTCACCGCACCGGGTGTGACCGTCAGCTACGCGTTGACGATCACCGGCGGCAACGGCGCGGCGTCGGGGCTGATCGACTCGCACACCGGCCTCTCCGACGTGCTGGTTCTGAACGGCAACACCATCGAAGGCCATGTCGGCACAGCAAGCGGGGCGCTCGCATTCACCATCGCGGTTGATCCGGCCACGGGCCGCGTGACCTTCGTCGAGCACCGCGCGGTGGAACAATCGTCCGGCACCAGCCCTGACAGCGGCGAAGGGATCGCGCTGGGGACCGGCATCGTAAACCTGATCGCGACGGTCACGGACAGCGACGGCCGGTACCAGGACATAAGCATCGATCTCGGCAAGCAGCTGACGATCACGGATGACGGCCCGCACATTGCGGCGGCGGGCAGAGCCCCATCGCTGACGCTGAGCGAGACGCATCTGACGGCAACGGCGCTGGACGACCACATCGCGGGCTCGGCACCGGACGCGGCGCTGACGACAACTTCAGCCGATTTCTCGACGGCCTTCACTTCGGTGCAAGGCGCCGATGGCGCGACCATCCACTACGCGCTGACGATCACGGGCGGCAACGGCGCAGCGTCGGGGCTGATCGACTCGCATACCGGCCTCGCCGACCTGCTGGTTCTGAATGGCAACACCATCGAAGGCCGCGTCGGCGCGACCAACGGCACGCTGGCATTCACCATCACCCTCGATCCGGCTACGGGACGCGTGACCTTCACCGACTACCGGCCGGTGGAGCAGCCGATCGGCGGAAGCCCGGACGGTGGCGAAGCCGTGTCGCTGGCCGCGGGCATCGTGAACCTGGTTGCCACGATCACGGACAGAGACGGCGACTTCCAGAGCGCGAACCTCGACCTCGGCAGCAGGCTATCCATCAGCGACGATGGCCCCTGCATCCGGGCCAACGGCACCGCTCCGTCGCTGACGCTGAGCGAGACGCATCTGACGGCAACGGCGCTGGACGACCACATCGCCGGCTCGGCGCCGGACGCGGCGCTGACGACGACTACAGCCGATTTCGCCACGGCGTTCACTTCGCTCCAGGGCGCCGATGGCGCGACAACCCACTATGCGCTGACGATCAACGGAGGCAACTGCACCCCATCCGGTCTGACCGACGTGCATACCGGCCTCGCCGACGTGCTGGTTCTGCACGGCAACACCATCGAAGGTCATGTCGGCACCGCAGGCGGGGAGCTGGCATTCACCATCGCGCTTGATCCGGCCACGGGAGCAGTCACTTTCACCGAGTATCGCGCGGTGGCGCATCCGTCCTGCACCAGCGCTGACGAAGCCGTGTCACTGACCGCCGGCATCGTGAACCTGGTTGCCACCATCACGGACAAGGATGGCGACTTGCAGAGCGCGTGCATCGACCTCGGCAAGCAGCTGAAGATCACGGACGATCACCCGACCATTTGCGGTTTCCCGGAGACCTTCGTCGCCGCTCAGGACCATCAGACGGCAAGCGGCACTTACCATGTCGATTTCGGCGCGGATGGCGACGCCGCGATGCGCGTTGCCGTCCACGACGGTGCAGTCGGCAGCACGGGATACGATCTGGAGACGTCATGCCTGGGCGACGGCATCACCTCGGTGCACGTCACCGGACATGGCGATGACTACAGCTTCTACTATAGGACCCATGAGGTGGACGGCGGCGTCGAGCTCGACGCGTACCTTACGGATTGCGGCGGCACGCTGGCCGATCCGTACTTCAAGTTGCTGATCGATCCGGATGGAACCTTTTGCTTTGATCTCGAGCACGCCGGGCTGTCGAAGGACGTCACCGTTAGTGGCTCCGATTTCGGCGCCCCGGCCTGGGGCACGCCGTCATTGACTGCTCCGGACGGACAATTGGTGATTACCGGGTCCGACTGCGCCGGCCATGCGCTCGATGTCAAGGCGTCGGACTGCGGTATCGCAGTCGGCGACAGCGGACTGCAAATGGACCCCACCGAGCAGTTGAACCTCGCGTTCACCGGGCAGCAGTCGCAGGTCAGTTTCAATCTCACGCAATGGCAGGGCTACGGCACGGCCGGTGTGATCCTCAAGGTTCTTGACGGCAGCTCCGACGTTCACGACTTCTGTATCGATGTTCCCAAGCCGCTGTGCGGCAGCGCCAGCTTCGTGGTGCAGGAGACATCGGATGCTTCGCTGATCGACACCTACACTTTTGATGCCACGACGACGACGTACACGCTGTACGTTGACAGGGCGTTCAATCAAGTCCAGGTCGATTACGATCGGGCGGAGGCCGGGCACCCCACCTTCGCGGTCAACAACATCAGCTATACTGAAAAGACCAGCATCAACGCGGATCTCCTGTTCGATGTAACCGCGGTCGACGGAGACGGCGATTCGGCCACGACCAACCTTCAGGTCGATATTCAGTGCCACACGGCGGGGATGGATGCCTTCACATTCGCGGCCAGCCCGGACAGTGCTGCGCCACCGGTCGGCGGCAGCACCAGCGCTCCAGCGCCCGACGTTAGCCCGATGTCAACGAGCGGCCACGTAGACGCGGCCTTGTCTCAGGCCATGTTGCCCTTTGTAGACGGCGGAACATCCGCAACGACCGCCCAGTCCTTTCATTTCGCGGCGGAGCTTCCGAGCCTTGACCAGCAGGCAGCTTCGCCTCCTCCAGACTTCGATCAAACGGCCACGTGGTTCGGTCAGCACCAGGATTCCGCTGGATTTCGCCTGGCACAAGGGGCAGCAGATGCAGCGCCGGCAATCGGGCCAGCTATCCCGGAGCACCAGCCAGATTACTTCTCAAACCACATGCCGGACGCCGTCGTGACCCATACGCCTCACGATCTGATCGTCTAACTACTCCCCACACTCCGGCCCGCGTCGGACGTTGACGCGGGCCAGGATCGCTTCTCTTGTCAGTGGTCGCCGGCCTTCAGCGCCGCCGAAAGGCTGCGCACTGGGCGCGTCACCAGCGGATCGAGATCAAAACGCTTCTCGAGCATCCTGAGGATCGACGTGGTGTCGAAATCCTCATGCGCGACGCCCGACTTGTTGAAGCGCTTGGCGATCAGCAGCGCCGGAATGCGGGTGCCCGGACCCCACTGGTCCGCAGCCCTGGCTTCGGCACCATGACGGTTGTGCGGCGGCGGCGGCACGTGATCCCACTGCCCGCCGAACTCGTCATAGGTGATGACGATCAGCGTATCCTTGCCATCCGGCCCTTCGGTGATCGCCTTGACGAGATCGACGAGATGCTGGCTGCCTTCGGACTCGCTGGTGTAGATGGGGTAACGGGCCGGCCGCCCGCTCGCTACGGCGCGATTTGGAAGCGCGCTCGCGAGCGGCCTGTTGGTTGGAAGGCGGTCGTCCCTCAAACTGATGGTGTCAATAAACGGAGTCGGGCAAGCCCGCTCCAAGCATCATTAAGGGACGACCATGTACCACTATGCAGGAATCGACGTGTCTTTGGAATGCTCGAGCGTCTGCCTTGTCGATGGGACAGGTAAGATTTTGCGCGAGGCGAGGGTTGCGAGTGAGCCGGAGGCCTTGATCACCTGGTTGCGGTCGCTGGGGTTGGTGCTGGAACGGATCGGGCTGGAGGCTGGTCCGCTGTCGCAATGGCTCTACGCAGCGATGCGGGATGCGGGCCTGGCAGTCGAACTGTTGGAGACGCGGCACGTCCGCGATGCCTTCAAGGCGATGCCGGTGAAGTCGGACCGCAACGATGCCCGCGGGATCGCGCAACTGATGCGGCTGGGCTGGTTCCGGCCGGTGCACTGCAAGTCGATCGAAGCGCAAGAGACGCGGGCGGTTCTGACGGCACGCAAGCTGCTGCAGTCCAAGCTGCGCGACATCGAGAACAGCCTGCGCGGCGTGCTCCGCGGCTTCGGTCTGAAGGTCGGCACGACCACCGAGCGCACGTTCGCCGAACGCATCCGGGAGCTCGTAGCGGGCCATCCCGGACTTGAGATCGTGGCACAGGCGCTGCTCGAAGCCCACGCCGTGCTGCGGCGCGAGTTCAATGGCCTGGATAAGCACACCCAAAAGCTCGCCAGGTCGCACCCTCAAGCCCGCCTCCTGATGACGACACCGTCCGTCGGCCCGATCGTGGCGCTTACCTACGCCTCGGCGGTCGACGACCCGAAGCGCTTCCGGTCCTCGAAGGCGACGGGAGCGCATTTTGGCCTCACCCCGAAGAAGTACCAATCGGGCGAAACCGACTATACCGGCCGCATCAGCAAGATCGGCGATGCCTCCGTGCGCGAGGCGCTCTATCAAGCGGCTCACGTCATGCTGACCAAGCCGGTCAGGAACTGCTCGGCGCTGAAAGGCTGGGCGATGCGGATCGCCCGGCGCGCAGGCCTGCGCAAGGCCAAGGTGGCGCTCGCACGCAAGCTCGCCGTCGTTCTGCATCGCATGCTCGCCGACGCCAAACCGTTCAACCCGATGGCCAAGGCCTCGGCAACCTAAGCAAGGAGCAGCAATCGGTTCTGGGCGGGCCACGACACCAGGCTCTCCCTGAGCGAGGTCCCTGCGCCGGGACGATGGATCCGGTCAGGCCGCCATCCGGGAAGTGGCTCACAACCACGCTTCCGTAGATTGGCCGGCCGGCTCCTCAATGCACCCCATCAGGCGACGGCCTTCGCGCCGATCCCGTACAGAAGCAAGTGCCCGGCGAGTGGATCACGCAAAAAGGGATTGACTTACAAAGGCCCGTTACAGAAGCCCGGATGCTCGTTCTCCTCGCCGATCGGCTTGATGAAGCTGACCTGCTTCAGCCGGCCGCTCTTGGCCGCCTGGATGAACTCCGCCTCGTCCTTCAGATGATCCCTGCGGGCCTGCGTTCCCGGTGCGTAGTTGGCGAAGTAGTTGAGCGCCTGATGGTGGAACTGGAAGTCCACGTCGGCGCAATTCGGGAACACCGCCGTCGCGAGATGGTTCGGATCGGTGCAGGTCGTGCCGTTGCCGTTGGTCCAGCCGGAAGCGCCGACGTCGCCATTGGCGTTCGACCAGCCGCCCGAATACCAGGCCCAGTCAACGTGCTTTGCCGACAGCCGATCGCCGATGTTCGGCGTGTGCAGCGGCGGAAGGCGCTTGATGTCGGGGGTGCCCGGCGAATAGGGCTGGTAGGTTGGCTGCGTGGTGTTGACCGCGTAGTCGCCGCAGGCGAGGCCCGCCGGTAGCCCGGCCTGGCTGCACTTGGCCGTCAGCTGAGCATCCTTCACGGTGGAGAGCGGCGTATAAAGCGGCGTGCTGGTGGGCATGCCGTTGGCATCGACGATCGAGTGGAAGTCGTTGGCGCTGCCGTCGCTCAAGGCACCGACGAACTGCGGCGCCGCGGCCGCAACAAAGAACTGGTGGTTGAGGAACGAACCACCGAAGGCGCCCTGGAAGAAGCTGTCGGCGATGACGTAGTTCGGGGCGCCGTGGCCGTGCAGATAGCTGTAGATCGGCAGTTTCTTGGTGTCGTAGTAGCCCATCGTCAGGCCCGACGCGTCGCTGCCGGTCACGTAGCGGTTCTGCCGGCCGCCGTTGAGCTGGTACTGCTCGTTGTAGAAGCGATGCACGATGTCCTCGGTGCAGCCGCCGGGCGCGCCGGTGCCGTTGAGGAAGCCGTGCGCCGCGAAAGCGCCGACCGGTTTCGGGCAGGTGGTGGCCGAGGTCGGAATGAAGTCGTTGATCTCGAACGGCTTGTTCTTGAAGGCGCTCAGGATCGCAACGGTGCCCGTATTGTCGGTGCAGCTCGTCGGCTGCGGCGACGGCGAGGTCAGGTTGACGTCGTTCTGCAGCAGGCACGCATAGACGGTCTGATTGTCCTGCCGGACCTGGAGGGTGTGCGCCGCATCGGCGTCGGCGGTGCCATTGATCCGGTCACGGCCGACATCGCCCCAGTGTCCGTAGAGGTTATCGAAGCTGTGGTTCTCCTGGTAGATGACCACGATGTGCTTGTACTGATGCACACCCTCATGACCGCGGTCGCGCAGATCACGCAGCTCGTCCCTGACCTCGTGCTTGAATTCATCGATGATCTTTTCGACCAGATTCTCGGCGTTTGCCACCGGTGCGGTGGCAACGGTGCCAGCAACAATTGCGAGCGCCGGAATGGCTCCCCAAAGCCGCATCATGCTCTCCTGATTTAGAAAGAAATAGAAATGGAGCTACACGCTAAGCAAAACACATTTCGCTGGGATGACCGTTTTTCGACGCGCGCGCGAAGGCATGACGTGTCGTTCGCGCCCCGACAGAGTATCGCCCGGTAAGAAGCGTAACCATCGGTTTCGGCTTCGTTGCCGTCATCAAACCGCAATCAACCTTCGTCTATCCAATCAGACGGTCATTGGTCCCGCCGACAGAAAACTGTCACCTCCGTGACATCTTCCGATCGGGCGGCGGCACGAAGCGATTTGTGACAGGGGCGAATTCTCGCAATGGCTTGGGAAATTGTTGCGCGCGATTCCGGAGCAGGTCGGACCGCAGCCGCCGGTCGCGGCGTGAAGCACGCGCCGATCGCGCTGCTGGCGCTCGTCGCGGCCTTCCTTCCGTTGCGCGCGACGGCGTTCCCGCTCGGCGGCGACCAGACGGTGCTGCCGGCCGGCACCGAATTTTCCGAGGCGGCGCTGGCGCGGCCGCGCGAGCTTTTTCATTCCGAAGCGATGGGCGGGCGAAAGTCCTATCTGGTCAATCTCGGCGATCTCGCCTTCAATTCGCCTTCCATCCTGGGCGGCAAGGCCAGGCAGGCCGAGATGAGCTGCGGCACCTGCCACGTCAATGGCGCATCGAACCCGAAATTATTCGTCCCCCGAGCCTCTTCGCGTCCCGGCACCTTCGACACGACCAGCCTTCTCTTCAATGCCAAGACGTTCAACAGCATCCTCGATCCGGTCAGGATACCGAGCCTGCGCGGCGCCCGTTTCCTCGCGCCCTACGGACATGACGGGCGCATCGGCTCGCTCCGCGACTTCGTCTATAATGTCATCGTCAATGAATTTTCGGGTCCAAAGCCGCGCGACGAGGTTCTCGACGGCCTCGTCGCCTATATCAACGACATCGATTTCCTGCCGAATCCGAAGCTCGGGCCCGGCGGCAGGCTTGCCGCGCAAGCCAGTGTTGCGGAGCGCCGCGGCGAGCAGCTGTTCTTCAAGCCGTTCCCGAAGCAGGCCGAACTAAGCTGCGCCGGCTGTCATGTTCCGGGGGCAACCTTCAACGATCAGCTGCGTCACGACGTCGGGTCCGGCGGACTGGTCAAGACCCCCACCCTGCTGAACGCCAACTTCAACGCGCCGTATTTCCACGACGGCCGCTACGACAGTTACGAGCAGGTGGTGGATCATTTCGACCGCGTGTTCGACCTCGACCTGTCGACCGAGGACACGCAGGACCTCGTCGCCTATCTGACCGCGGTCGGTGACGGCGACCGTCCGTTCGACAAGGACGGCGTCGTGCTCCGGATGAAGGAAGTGCTTGAACTGTCGAGCGTCCTCGAGGTCGCGATCCCGGCCGCCGATACCGCGGTGGTGTCGCTGGCCGTGACCGGCGTCGGCGCCGAGCTGCGCGAATTGACCGAGCGGATTCCCGACATCAGGAACAGCTCGATCGGCGGCAAGGACGAGCGGCTGGCAGCGCGTGCGATCCTGAAGGACCTCGTCCTCACCCTGCGCCGCATCGATCTCGACGTCGGCGCCGGCCGTATCGACGATGCGATGGCGGAATATCGCCAATTCGCCCAGCTGGTGAATTTCGACGTTCCCGTCGCCCTGAAGAAGGTCGAGCCCTGGTCGCTGTTCAACAGCAACGTACACCAGTCGCACTACACCGCGCTCGGCCGGATCCTTCCGGTGACCAACGCGCGATGAATCATCATCGCGCTATGGCTCCTTGTCTGCGCATGATCTCCGCGCAAACGCATTGCGTTTGTCGCGAGGGAAAACTTCGCACTTTTCCGGATCATGCTTTAGCCGGCAATCGCAGTAGGCACCGGCACACATCGGTTCACTCCGAAGCCGGCGGCGCAACCCATACGTCGCTCTGCTGAATCCTGCGGATCAGCGCCTGCGGATCGAATTTGCGCAGGTTCGCCGGGATTTCGAAGGCTTGCGCCAGCTGGGGTTCGTCGCGGATGTGATCGACGGCGATCACCGTCCCATCCGCGGTCTTGATCTGCACCGGGAATTTCCGCGCGCGGTCGATCCACCCGACGAAGCCGGGACCGGACGACGCTGTGACCCGATAGACATCAGTGGCGCGCCCCGCGATCGTCTCCTCTCCGTCGCGTTGGCAACGCCATGTCGCGGGATCGATCGGCGCGGCCAGTTGCGCGCTCGCCTGCCATTGCCGGCAGGGTTGGTCCGGATCGACCGGAACGAACATTTGAGTCAACGGGCTTGATTGTCTTGCGTCCATGAAGACGCGTGCGCCCGGACGGACGAACCAGACCGCGGGCCTCGCCATATCGATCAGGAAGAAGCCGTCGGGCAACGCGGTTGTCTCGATCCGTGCTTTTCCGTCCGAGACCCGCAAGGTTCCCATAGCGGTTGCCGTATCATCCTTCTTCGCGACGAGGTCGGCGGAAAACTGCTGCGCCATGGCCGGCATCGTCGCATTGGCCAGGATGGCAACGGCAAGCAGGCAGGCCGCAGGGCTTCCCGAACACGTCTTCTCGTTACGTTTCATCGCATATTCCCGATCGATCATCTGGTGAGCAGGCAAAACATGACAGCGCCGACCGAACCATGGGTTCGATCGGCGCCGGCCTCGGATGACATCAAGACCTCGTCGTGGACGAGAACTCGATCACTCGGTGTAGGACAACGTGACCGGCTTGCTGAAGTCGAACGCGTCGAACAGGTCAGATAGTGCCGGGCTGTTGGTCGGGACGTACTCGTTGTTCTTCGTGTAGGTCGGGTTCGGCAGGTTGTCGCGGCTTCGGTTCGTGAGCGGCTGGAGGGCCCAGTTGCGTTCGATGAACTTCAGCAGCGAAACGTGGTCGGCGTAGTTGTGGTTGACCTTGCCGCCCGTCGAATAGGGCGAAAGGATCAGGGTCGGAATGCGCGGTCCGTCGCCGAAGAAGTCGATGGACTGCTGGTAGCCGGAGTCCCAGTAGCCGCCGGCCTCGTCCCAGGTGATGAAGACAGCGGTTTCAGCCTTCAGCTCGGGATTGTTGTCCAGCGCGTTGAGTACGTTCAGGACATAGGCCTCGAACAGGTCGACTTTCGAGCTCTGCGGATGACCGTCGAGCAGGCCATCCGGCTTGCCGAACGACACCGAGGGCAGCGTGTTCTTCTCGATCGACGTGATCAGATCGGCAGTGTCCTTCATGTGAGCCTGACGCACGGCCGGGTTGGCCATGATCGAGGTCGCATACTGGAACGGATTGCAGATCTGGCAGTAGGCGACGCCGAGCGCGTGCGCCGGATCGGCAACCGCGGCGGCGCTGAGGTTCGGGTTCGACGGATTGGCGGCAACCGCGGCGTTGGAGAGCGCCACGGCGTCGTTAAACGCACCACCATAGAACGCCCAGGAGATGTTCTTCTCCATGAGCGCGTCGCCGATCGTGCGGACCGACGACGGCGGGACGTTGTTGCCGCCCGCCAGCGCGCCGTTCGGCAGATAGCCCGGATTGACGTTGTTGAGCATGTAGTAGTGGTTGGGCTTGCAGTTCGGCTCGGCCGCGTACGGCAGATTGTTGAGATAGGTGACGATCGGCTTCACGCCGGGCTGGAAGACATCAGAGCAGTTGCTCCAATTGCCATCGACGGTGTAGCGGTTGACCGAACCCGCGGCCGGGTTGGGGTTGGCGATCAGGTTGGCCGGCGGCGTCACCGGGTTGCCCTTGCCGTCGCTCCAGAAGGCCGCATCGCCGGTCCCGAGCATGAAGTGATTCGCGCCGGTGCCGCCGTGGAACGACTGGTGGAAGTTGTCGCTCAGGGTGAAGCGGTCGGCGAGCATCTTCAGGACCGGGGCCTGACCCTGCTGGGCGTTATAGAAGCCCATCGAGTTGGCCATGCTCTTGTTCGACGCCGAATAGGTCGCCATCACGAACGGGAACAGGTCGTTCAGGCAACCCGAATTGTTCTTCTTGCTGGCGCTGGCGGCGCTGCCGTCTTCCTGCTGCCAGTCCTGATAGAAGCGATGCGTCGAGTCGCCGGTGTAGTCGTCGTCAGAGAGCTGCTCGCCCTGCAGCTGGAACGGTCCCTTCAGACCGCCGGCGCCGGGAACGCGGGTATCGAGCACACCGGTCGGCAGGCCGCTGAAGCCGGTAGTGAGGATGTCGAGATCGGCCGGGTCCATGTCCTTCTCGACGCTGGCTTCGGCGATCGTCTTGAACGGGGCGCCGGTGTCGCTCTGCGCGGTCGGCGTGCCGTTGGTGTTCGGCTGCGGCATCTGGTTGGTCGCGTTGTAGGGCGACTTCGAGATGGTCGGCGCGCCGATATAGAAGGAGGTCTGGCCCGCGACCGAGTACTGCTGCGCCTGCGCAAAGTTCGGACCCGGCGTTCCGTCCTCGTTGACGATGCCCTTCGACAGCAGGTTGGAGATCGTCTGCCCCTTGCCCTTCGGCTTGTAGATGCCAAAGGTGTGATCGAGGCCGCGGTTCTCGCCGATCAGGATGATGACGTGCTTGATCGGCGAAGCGGTCTTCACCTTGTCGCCGTGATCCTTGTCGCCATGATCGTGGTCATTCTTGGCGCGATCGGCATCGTGGTGCGCCTTGTTGTTGTGATGCGGGCGCTTGTCCCAATCACTGTGGCCGCCCGGATAGTGAGCGGCATATGCGGCTGTCGCAACGAGCACCGTGGACGCGATGCAGAGCGCGGTGCTGGTTCGCCCGTGCTTTTTGTAGTTCAAACTCATTGTCGACCTCAGGTGTTTGCGGTTAGCAACGCACCCTGCTTAGTGCGGCAATATGACGCATGGTTTTCGCTTACATGAATGCGCGCAAGAAATTTCGAAACGTTCAAATATTTTCGCGGAGACATCATCAGCAGCGCGCGCATCTCCGTGATTCACATATTCAACCATTGATAGAAAATTAATTGAGCAATCAACGCAACGATTTTGACGGCGAACGCACTTCAATTCAGCTCTATCAATGCGAAACGTGCTTGGAGCGCATCACCTGGCGAAGCGCAGCATAATGCTGATCATGCACGTCCTGATTGAACAGCGACCACGGCTCGGCACTGGCCAGCAACGCAGGAACTGCGGCGGCCATCAGATTGCGATAGTTCCTGAACTCGGTTGCAGCATCAGCGCTGCGCCCCGCAGCAACAGCCATTTCGATTCGCCGCAGCGTGAGCACGAGCTCCTTGAGACCGTTGCGCGCAAGCACGCGCTGCTGCTCGCCGCCTGATACGCTGGTGTTCTTGCGATCCGGGTATTGCTCGGTCAATTCGCGCAGCTCACGGCCGATCGTATCGACCGCAAGTGCGACGATGTCCTTGTCGCCGGCAGGAATCGCGGTCGCAAGCACCGTCGAGAAATCGTTGATCTCCTTCAGCGTGGCGCCGGCACCGTCGCGCTCATAGGGCTGCACGCCATCGCCCACCGCCGTGAGATAGGCGACCAGGTCGCCCTTGTCCTGCGCCGAGAGATCGAGCTGGAAGGTGCGGTCGAAATAATCGACGACCTGGCTGAAATTGTCGAAGCGGCCGTCGTGAAAATACGGCGCGTTGAAGTCGGCGTTGCGCAGGGTCGGCGTCTTGAACAGGCCGCCCGAACCGATGTCGTGCTGCTGATGATCGACAAAGCCCGACGATGGAACATGGCAGCCGGCGCAGCTCAGCGCAGGATCGTGCGGGAACGGCCGCGAGAACAACGCTTCGCCGCGGCGTTCCGGTTCGGTGATCTTGCCGGCCAGCCGTCCCGCGGGACCGAGGCTCGGGTTGGGCAGGAAGTCGACGTCGTGAATATAGGCCACGATCGCATCGAGCGTTGCCGGCGACGGCTCCGGTCCGGCGAACTCGCTGGTGATGACGTTGTGGACGAAATCGCGCAACGAGGCGAACCGGCCATCGGCGCCGTAGGGCGCCAGATAGCGGGCGCCGCGCAGGCTCGGAATCCGCACGGGATCGAACGCCAGATTGTTGGCCTTCGGATTGAACAGCGGACCGGTGGTGTCGAACGTGCCGGGCCGGCTCGACATCTTCGGCATGAAGAATTTGGTGTTGTTCGCACCATTGACATGGCAGGTGCCGCAGCTCACGCCGGCCTGCCGCGCCACCTCGCCAAGCAACCCGGGCGAATTGAAAGCGAGATCGCCGAGATTGACCAGATAGGATTTGCTGCCGGTGCGCTCGGACTGAAACACCTCGCGCGGCTTGTCGAGCGCATCCTCATTCAGCTCGGTCGCAACCGGCAATACAGTCTTGTCGCCATCGACGGGAAACGCCACGGCGCGCCCGAGCAGTGCAAGGGCGATGACGCCGGAGAGCAGTGCAGCCACACGCAGCTGAAGCGATTTCATCGCGCCTGGGCCTCCAAAGTCGGCCGCTGCAGGCCGAGCTTCGCCGACGCGCTCTGCAAGGCGATGACCAGTTCCTCACTGGTCTGGCGCAGATCGGCAATGTTGACATGCGGCAGGTCGGGCGTCGCGACGATCGCCTCGAGCTGCTCGATCCGGTTGTTCGCCATCTCGTCGAGCTTGCCGTCGACCGTGTTGAGCGCGGCAGAGAAAATCGTGTGGTAAGCGAAGTCGATGCCCGCGATGTTGTTGCGCATGTCGTCGAGCGAGGTGCCGCTGATACGCGACTCGCCGCCATCAGCCTTGCTCTCTCCGACTTCGTAAGCGAGCCGCACCGTGCCGTCCAAGAGGCCCTGCGGCGTCAGCTTGATGTCCTTGAGCTTGCCGTGAAGGTCGTTCAGGTGCTCGACAAGGCCCGCCGCATCGGTGGCGACGTCGGTGCTTGCAGCCCCGAACAGCTTCGCCTCGATGGCGTGGAACCCGCTGTCCGCGTTCGGCCAGGCGTCGATCTGCGCATCGAGCTCGGGAACGAATCCTGCGGTGAACACTTCCGAGCGCTCCCAGCCGGCGCGTGCCGACAGCCAGGCTTTCTTCGCACCGGGCAAATCCGCTGCCGCGGCGCGCTCGCGCAATGCACGCGCGCCTGTCAGCGCACTGGCGACGCCCTCGATCAAATACGGCCGATAGCGCTCGGCACCTTCCTCCAGAGCGCCGGCATTCGCGGCGCGCACGCCCGCGAACGCTGCCAGCAAAGCCAGGCACGCCGCCACTCGCATCTTGTGCATAGTCAACCCACTCATCTGCCACGAAGGGCTCGCGGCACGTAGTGGTGCGGACTATTGTCGGTATCCTATGCGGATTTGTGACAGCGCAGACTTTTTGTCGCATCTTTTCTGCTTCGCTGCCGTCGATGACGATCACAATTTCGCAAACCCGTCGCGCGGCGACGGATCAATTGAAAATGGACTGTTCAACGCGCGCGAGTTGTTGCAACACATTGAGCACGCGTCACACCTGTCCCGTCACCATGCATATCGATCGCGAAGTTCTTTATTTTATCGGGTCTTACGGCACGCTTTGCGTGCTCGGCTGCGCGGTCGCGCTGATCGATCTTCGCCACGGCATCATTCCAAATTGGCTGAACCTTGCGATCGCCGCGCTCGGTCTTGCGAACGTCGTCGTCACTGAAGGCACGACAGCCGCCTTCACTGCAATGGCGAGCGCGGTCCTCGTCGGCGCCGTGTTCTGGCTGTTGCAGCGGCTTTACTTCGCCTTGCGGCATGTCGACGGATTGGGACTTGGCGACGTCAAGTTTCTTGCCGCCGCCACGATTTGGGTCGGCGCAACAGGAATTCCGACCTTGCTGCTGATCGCAGCACTCGCGGCACTTGCGGTTGCCGGCAGCCTGCAACTCGCAGGACATGAGATGAAGCGCCAGACGTCGATCCCGTTCGGTCCCTTTCTTGCGCTCGGGCTTCTCCTGACGTCGGCACTTCAGAGCTGGCTCGCGCTGATCTAACTTCCGCTGGACGCTGCAATCACATCTGGCGCCGCGCGGCCAAGGGCTTCCGCTCCGTGCTGACCGGAACGAGCCGGACGTCGCCGCTCTCCTCACCGCCGGGCTGGGGCAATGTGAGCACGGCCTCCTGCTCGTCCTTCTGCATCCTGACTTCACGTCCGTTGATGGCTCGCAGCTTCCATCCCTGGAAATCGTCACCGACCTTCAGTCGCAGCGCGGTCTTGTTCGATTGATCGAGAAATATCCCGAAACTTTCATCATCTCCCGCGATCGTGCCGACCAGCGACAGCGGCGGCGGCTCGATCGCGACCTTGCGCGGCGGCGTCGGCGCTGGCTTGCTGACCTCCGGTTCCGCAACGACGGCGGGCGGCGGCCGCCGCGACGGCGAGAACACCGGCCGGTCGCGCGTGTTGGACAGCGTCTTGAGCGGGATGCCCCACAGCGGATTTGCGCTGAGTGGCCGCGACGTCGGCGCCGGCGAAGGGGCCACGCGGACCGACGTTACAGGTTCGGACGGCGGCGGCGAGCTCAGCACCGGACCGCCCAGGCGGGTATCATCGAGCAGCCCGGCGTCGAGCGCATCGCCGGACCGGTCGGGCACGGCGGCCGGTGCAGCATGAACCGACGCGGCCAGGAGCACGATGATCGCTGCAAAGCGTCGCATCACTTGGCTCCCCGCCATTGTCCGGATACGCCGAGCAGCACGCGCATCTTGCCGGGATCGGCGCCCTTGGCGGCCTCGTCGGCAACGGGCTGCACGACCAATTGGTCGATGAACAGGAATGGCATGCCGGCTTCGAGATCGTAGAGCACCTGCTGCAATTGCGCCTGCTCGATCTCGCAGCTCGCGACCATGCTGAGGAAGCCGGCCTTGGCCGGTGCGTTGGGAACGTCGAGCTGCGTCGACAGCACGTTGCCGCCGGCCTTGATCACGGCGCCCGACACGCGTTGCAGCAGGGTGGCGCCGGCAACCGTGACGGTGGCGCCCTCGAGATAGGCGGAGCCAGTTGGCATCGCGGGCTGACCAGGCGCGGTATTCGCCCTGGATCGTCCTTCGAGCTGCTCGAGCATTCCGGCCGAGGCCGCAACATCGCTGCGCAAGCCAGCGATGTCAGACAACGACGATATGACGATAAAGAGCAAAAGCACGAAAAGGCCGAGATAGCTCGCCGTCGCGACCAGTGGCGAGGTGCTGACGGCGGCCAGCGATCGGGATGCTGCGCTCATGTGCCGGACCCAAAATTCGCGGTGATGTTGGCCTCGACGTGGAACCGCTCCGCCGTCTCGTTCGCTGCGCGCGTCGTCGGCGCGAAGAACGTCGCGCGGGTGAATTGCGGCGACTGCTCCAGCAGCCGGATCAGGGAAGGCGCATCCTGGGTCATTCCCACCACCTGCACCTTGTTGCCCTCGATCCGCAGCTCGGTCACATAGGTGGTATCGGGCAGCACGCGCGAGATCGCTTCCAGAACCATGACGCTCGATGGAGTCGTCTGCTTGCGCTTGGCCAACAGGCCGAGACCGGACGAGTCGCCATTGGCATCGAGGCGCAGCGCGGCACGGCGCTGCGAGATCCGGTGCTGGAGATCCTCCTGCTCCGATTGCAGCCAGCCGCCGAGATAGATGTTCAGCAGCAGCGAGATTGCGGCTGCGGCGGCCATCGAGACCAGGCCGATGCGCAACAGGCGCGGAACCACAGGTCCGGCAAGACCCCGTAGCGGCCGATCGAGCAGCGTCACCTGCTGCAGCGTGCCGTCGCCGCCAACCGCCGGCGCCGAGACCGCGATGGAGGCGCCGCCCAGCGTCCTGGCCAAGCGGATCAACGGATCGATCTTGGCCGCCGCGGTCGCACTGAATGCGACTTCAATACGGTCATTGCCGACCGGCTGCGGCGCGCCCCAGCCGAACACCGCGTCAGCGGCGCTCCATGGTGTCAGCCGGTCGACCTGCGCGCGGATCATGCCGTCGAGGAAGTCGCCAGCCTGGCTCGGGAAATCGAGCACGCGGCTGACGATTTGATCCGATCGCAAGCGCACCTCGATCCGGCTGCCGTCGAACGCCGTCTTCCAATCCACCGGTAGCGCTGGCTGTGGCGCATCGTGATCGAGCCGAAACGAAACCGGCACCGAGGGTGAACCATCCTTCGACACCGCGAGACGGGCGGTGAATGTGCCGTCGGCATTTTCGTCGAGCGCGACGCCACGCCGGCGCACGAACCTATCAGCGACGCCGTCAACGGTGACCGCGACCGCGCCGATCCAACGCTCAAACCATTGTCGTGCTTCGGCAAATATTGCCATCAACCTCTCCCGCGAAGCAGAACCGGATTTCGCGGTTCGACATCGTTCTGCCAGGACAACACACGATAGGGCTCGACCTTGTCGCCGAGCGCGATCACCGCCTCGGACGTGGTGCGATGGCCGTTGCGGAAACGGATCGAGATCGCGATCCGGTAGCATGGGCTCTGCGCCGTCGATGCCGCACTTTGCGAGTCCGGCGCCTGCGCTCCGGCCGCGACGCCGTTTGGCGAGGCCGAACGCGCCCCGAAGCCGTCCTGATCGTTGCCCGATGCCTTGTCCAGCGCCCTGACGATTTCCGGCGCCGCGATCTTCAGATCGACATCCGGGCCGCCGTTGAACACCGTGACAAACGGCAGCGCGCGGTCGACCAGGGCTTCGGGGATACCGGCGACCAGCGCCAGCTCATTGACGTGGACGAACAGGCCCTGTCGCGGCGAGTAGCCAAGCGCATTGTAGCGGGCGGCCTCGACATTCTCGCTGCCCGGCGCGGGCCGGGTTCGCCAGCCGACGATCCGGTCGGCGTATTCGCCGGCTGCGTCCTTGCCGGCGCCGAGCACGACGAACAGGCCAATCAGCATCTCCTTCGATGCGTAGTTCAGGTCGAGGCGGCCCGCCTCCGACGTGAAGGTCACGCCGATGCTGACATCGTCCAGCCCAAAATGAAAAGCCCCGCTCTGCGGCCGCGTCTTCTCATCCGTCAGCGTCAATTGATAAGCGGCGAGCTCTACTCCGGCCGACATCAGCGCCTCGGTCTGTAACGACAGGTCGCTGGCGGCCAGCGCCCGCGCCGACGCGGCGAGATAGGCCGAGAAGATGATCGCCAGCGACGACAGCGCCAGCAGGATCCAGAGCACCGCAACGATGACGAAGCCGCGATCGGCCGGCGTTCGGCCGCTATTACCGGTCGCGCCCATCACGTCTTCCCCTGATCGGTAGACGTCTTGCCCTGATCGGTGTTGCCGTCGGAATTGCGCTTGTCGCCGCAATTGCCGTCCGGCTTGGTGCAGTCGCTCGGAATCTGGACATGGACCGGCGCGATGGTCGACACCGACAACACCCGTTCGCTGGCCGCATCACGCACCGTCAGGCGAATCATCGCCGGCAGTCTGTCGGCATCCCGCCACACGCTTTTCCAAGCCCGGTCCGCACCGGCATAGGCGAAGGACAGCCGATAGGGCGCGCGCAGCAGCACGACCGGGCTGCCGAGGTGCACCTGTTCCGACAGCGACACTCCGTCGGCCAGCGGCGTAAACCGCGCCTGCGAACGCACCGTGACGAACTCGCCGCGATCCCTGATCTCGCCAAGCCGCACAATGTCGAGCCCCGGCCCCGCATTCGGTCCCACCGACGTCCGCACGAACGTCACCGACAATTCCGATCCATCGAACAGCGGCTTGTGGGCGTCGCGATTGGCGGCAACGAACTCCGCTGCAGCGAGGTCGGCCCCGATCCGTTCCAGCGCGATCCCGATCAGCTCGCTGCGCTGGATCCGCTCGAGCCCCCGGTTCCAGCTCGGCAACCATTGCGCCGTGATGCTGGCGAGCGCCGACAGCAACAGCCCCATCAGCGCCAGCGCGACGATGGTCTCGATCAGCGTGAAGCCGCGCTCATGCGCGCGCTGGTCGGTGTTCGCCGGGGTCATTGCGAGGACCTCGGCATCAGGCGCACGGTACGGACGTCGGACAACGCGCCGCCCGGAGATTTGACGCGAATTCTCACCAGCTCCGGAGCCCAGGGCACGTTGCCCTCGGGAACCGTCCAGTCACCACCGAGCGGACTGACGTCGACGGTCCAGCGGTAGCCCTCCGCCTGCCCGGTCGATGAGCCCGGCTGCAAATCGGCGCGGGGCGGGATGCCGACCGTCATCAAGGTGCGCGCCGCCTGCATCAGCGCGACGTGCTGCTCCATGGCGCGAACACCACGCGTCTTGACGCCCATGACGGCGCCGATCGCGACGATCGAGACGGCCACCAGCGCCAGCGCCACCAGCACCTCGATGATCGTGAACCCCGCATCAGCGCGGTTAGTTGGCGGCGACGTCACGAGCAACGATTTCAACCCTTCCGGTGAGCCAGTTGACGCGCACTTCATATCCCGCATCGAGCCGCGTCAGCGCGATGGAGCCGCCACAAGAACCGCCATTGGCGAAGAAACGAATGGTCGATAACGCGGCCTGCCGCTGGCAGCGCTGCGGCAGCACGGCATCGAACCGCACATCGTCTGGAATTCGCACCGCCATGCGTGATGCGCCCGAGTGGATCACCCGGCTCGCCGCATCGACCAGCGTCGCGACGCTGGTGCTGCGCTCGATGGCGGCATTGCGATCGGCCTTCAAGAGCGTCGCGGTCTGCAGCGCATAGGCCTGCAACCGCGAACGCGACGTCTGGTGCGGAACGAACGGAAGCAGCACGGCCGCGAGCAGCGCGATGATGGCGAGCACGCACACCATCTCGAGCAAAGTGAAACCGCGCTGCGTCGCGTCATTCATGCTCGCCATGCATCCTTGTTATTCATTGTTGGCGGCTGTCGCCTTCTCGAGCGAAATGTCGGCGGAGGTGCCGCTGCCGCCCTCCTGACCGTCAGATCCATAGGAGACGATGTCATAGGGCCCGTGTTCACCCGGCGAGCGATAGATGTAGGCGTGATTCCAGGGATCGCTCGGAACGTTGCCGCCCTTCAGATACGGGCCATTCCAGGCAGCAACGCCCGGCGTGCGCCGGACCAGAGCGGCGAGCCCCTCCGCCGTGGACGGGAAGCGGCCCGCGTCGAGATAGAAAAGGTCGAGCGCGCTGGAGAAGCTTTGCAGCTGAATACGCGCTGTCTTGACCTTGGATTCGCTGAGATAGTTGAGAACGCGCGGCCCGATCAGCCCCATGATGAGGCCGATGATCGCGATCACCACCAGCATCTCGACCAGGGTGAAGCCCTCCTCCCCTGAACGCCGCGGCCCTTGTGACCGCGCCCGAGCGCGTCCCGCTCGCATGGAAAATGCCCCGATGATGGTGTTGCGCGATATCATGACCGATGACCTCTGCTCTAACCGACTAGCTGCGTGACCGAGAGCAGCGCCGTCATCACCGATACGATCAGTCCGCCGACGACGGTGCTGATCGTGATGATGGCCAGCGGACCGACAATGCCGACGACACGGTCCAGGCTGCGCTGCAATTTTGCTTCGTAGAATTCCGCGACCCGCCCGGCCAGCACCGGCAGCTGCCCGGTCTCTTCACCGAGCCGCAGCATGCGCACCGCCATCGGCGGCAGGCTGTCCGCGACGGAGAGCGCTTCCGACAGTTTTCCGCCATGGCGGACGCGGTCGGCGGCGGCGGTCCAGTTCGCCTCGCTCCCGGTCACCGCCATGATGTCTACGAGGATGCGCAGCGCAGCCGTGAGGTTGACGCCGCTGCCAAGCAGGACGCCGAGATTGCGGCAGAACAGGCTGGCGCGATAGAACTGGAAGGCGCTGCTGATGCCAGGCACCCGCGAGATCGCGTTGACGAGCGCCCCACGGACGCGCGCCTGCCGCAGCAGCCACCATGCGAGCGCGATCGTGGCCGCACTGATCAGGCTTGCCGCCGTGGCATTGGCGCGGAGGAAATCCGATACCGCGATGAAGCTGGCGAGCGCCGTATCCGACTTGCCGCCGAAATCGCCCAGCACGGTCGAGAATTGCGGCAGCACGAACAGCAGGAAGAACAGCATCACGCCGGATGCCGCGACCAGCACGAAGGCCGGATACTGCATGGCGTCAGTCAGCTTGCGCCGCATCTGCTCGGAGCGCGCGCGCTCGGTCCCCAGCATCTCCAGCACGGAATCCAGCGTGCCGGAGATTTCCCCGACCCGGACCAGGGCGATGTACATCGGCTGGAACAAGGTCGGATGATCCGCCACCGCATCGGCAAAACTCTCGCCGGTGAGCAGGGCCGCGCGAATTTTTGCCACCACCGGACGCATCCGGCCGACATCGGCATCGCCGGACAGCAGCTCCAGGGCATCGTCGAGACGCGCGCCGGCCTTGAGCAGAAGCGCAAGATCGCGCGTGAACGTGGTGACCTCGGCGGCGCTCGGCCCGCCGAACAGGCTGCGGCCGCCGCCAGCGCCGGACGCGCGCTTGTCCTCGGTGGTTTCGATCGGCAGCAGCTTGAGATATTCGATCCGCCGCGCCACCTCGGCCGCAGTCGGGGCGGCGATCGTGCCGTTCACGATCTCGCCGGTCTGGGTCAACGCGCGATAGCGATAATTTGGCACGACGTCACCGCACCGTCGCAACGCGGAGGATCTCGGCGGGCGAGGTCAACCCGGCGCGGCATTTGGCAACCCCGTCATCGAGCATCGTGGTCATGCCCGCCCGGATCGCCATCGTATCGATCTTCAACCCGTCGGTTCGCTCCCCGATCAGTTCGCGCAATTCATTCGACAGTTCGAGCAGCTCGAATGCGCCGAGGCGGCCGCGATAGCCGGTTCCGCCGCAGCGTTCGCAGCCGCATGGCTCGTGAACAATCTCGCCGGCCCGCAATCCAATCGCCGCAAGCCGGGGGTCCTCGGTGAAATCAGCCGATGCCAGCGGCCGCGCCGTCTTGCAGCGCTCGCACAATTGCCGGACCAGGCGTTGCGCGATCACGCCGCGCAGCACCGAGCGGAGCAGATAGCCCTCGACCCCGAGGTCGAGCAGGCGCGGCACCGCGGCCGCCGCCGTCTCGGTGTGCAGGGTCGTCAGCACCAGATGCCCGGTCAGCGCCGCATGCACCGCGACATGCGCGGTCTCGGTATCCCGGATTTCACCGACCATGATGACGTCGGGGTCCTGACGAACGAAGGAGCGCAAGGCGGTGGCGAAGGTCAGACCGATCGCAGGCTTGACCTGGGACTGGTTGACGCCGGGGATCTCGTATTCGACCGGGTCCTCGATCGTGAGAATCTTGCGGCTGGGCTCGTTGAGGATCGACAGGATCGTCGCCAGCGTCGTGGTCTTGCCGCTGCCGGTCGGTCCCGTGATCACGATCATGCCATGCGGCAGCTTCAAGAGCCGCCGCAGCTTGGCCTCATCAGCCTGCGAGAAGCCGAGCTTTTCCACGACCAGCAGGCCGCGATCCTTGGGCAGGATACGGATGACGGCGGATTCGCCATGCTGCATCGGCATGATCGCGACGCGGATATCGATGTCGGTCCGCCCGGCCCGCAGCCGCGCCGCGCCGTCCTGCGGCAGGCGACGCTCGGCAATATTGAGATTGGCGATGATCTTGATGCGGGAGACCACGGCCTGGGGCAGCACGCCGGACAACGCCGCGACCGGCCGCAGCAGGCCATCGATCCGCAACCGGACCATCAGGCCGGCGGCAAACGGCTCGATATGGATGTCGCTGGCGCGAAGCTCGACCGCCTTCTCGATCAGATCGTTAACCGCGCGCACCACCGGCGCGCCGCTGGCGAGATCGCGCAGGCTCTCGATGTCGTCTTCGCGGGGCAGCGCCGCCGTCAGTTCGGTGGCCTCGTCCTCCTCGGCACTGGCGCGGTTGTTCAGCACGATGGCGACGTCTTCCGACGATGCCACTTTCACTGTTATCCCGGCGCCGAGCACAATCTGCGCCGCCCGCTGCGTCGCCTGATCGGTGGGATCGACCACCGCAAGAACAGCGGTTCCATCGGCTTCCCGGCACGGATAGACCATGGTCTCGCGCAGGAAACGCGGCGAGAACGACCCGACCAGCGGCTCGGCCGAGGTCATTTCCTGGAGCGTCAGGCGGCCCAGCGCGAAGAAGCGCGCGGCTTCGTCGGCGAATTCGACAGGCGAAAGACTGGTGACCTCCCACAGCTTCAGTTGCCGGTGGTCGGCGCCCTGCCCGGTCCGCTCGGCCGGCCCATCGGTCGGCGCAAGGTGATTGTTCTGACGGAGATAATCCACAAACCGAACGGACAGGTCGTTGGCCATTCTCTTATCCCGCCACGCTATCCTGGATCAGCTCGCGCCGAGCCGCTGGCGCCGTTCGGCTCCCGTTAACTGCGCGGTTATCGACCCGAAGTGTGACAGCTGTGCGAAGTCACATCGTCCGCCGCGCTCAAGAAACTTTGAGGTGGCATCGCGGACACAAGCAACGCGCCGGCTGCACAAATTTTGGCACGACACGATGCAGGTCGCGAACGACAATCATGTAACCAATTTATTTCTGTCATGAACGCTCGCTAAGAGTCCTCCGGGGCAGGACCGATCGTCGCAAGCCATCGAAATATCAGCCAGCAAGTAGCGAAGGGCCTTCATGCAACGCGTAGGCACAGTGGGCCGCTGCCCGACGATCCGTGGCGGCCTGACAGCCATTTTCGTCTTGACGTCGCTGGGGTTGCTGGCGTCCTGCAATTCCGCGACGGTCGGCGAGAGCGTGGATGCGTCGCAGCTCGACGTCACCGACAAGGTGCGCTCGCTGGATCTGCTGCCGCGCCAGCCGCAACCGGTGAGCGCACTCGCGGCGACACCCGGCAACCAGGGCGGGAACGTCCGCGCGTCGATGTATGAAGGCAGCGACGTGACGGCCGTCGCCGACGCGCGGCCGCAGCCGACGGCGAATGGCAATGGTTTCGATCTGAATTTCGAGAGCACGCCGGTGGCGACCGTCGCCAAGGTCGTGCTCGGCGATATCCTGCATGTCGGCTACACTATCGACCCACGGGTGCAGGGCACGGTGAGCCTGGTGTCGGTCCGCCCGGTGCCGAAATCCGACATGGTGTTCGTGCTTGAAAACGCGCTGCGCCTGAGCGGCGTCGTGCTGCTCAAGGATACCGCGGGCTATCGCCTGACGCCGCTTGGCGACGCCGTCGGCGGCGGCCGCATCGATGCCGCGGCAGCCAATCCCGAGCCCGGTTTCGGCGTCTCGGTGGTTCCCCTGCAATATGTGTCGGCCCAGACCCTGCTGAAGCTGACCGACAGTTTTGCCACCAGGGCGGGCGCAATCCGCGCCGACACCACGCGGAATCTTCTGCTGATCCAGGGCACCGGGGCCGAGCGCCGCACCGCTGTCGACACCGTGCTCAGCTTCGACGTCGACTGGATGCGCGGCCAATCGGTCGGCATCTTCCCGATCTCGAGCGGCTCGCCCGCGCCCGTGATTGCCGAGCTGGAGAAGATCGTCGATTCCGGCGAGAACGGCCTCAGCCAGAACGTGATCAAATTCATGCCGATCGCACGCCTCAATGCGGTGCTGGTCGTGACCAAGAAGCCGGACATGCTGCACACGGCCGCGACCTGGATCAAGCGGCTCGACCGCAACGACACCGCGCGAACCACGGTCCATGTCTACCGCGTCAAGTATGGCGATGCGCGCCAGATCGCGCGGGTCCTGACCGACATGTTCCTCGGCGGCTCCTCAGGCAATTTGCTCGACAGTGCCGACAGCCAGCTCGCGCCGGGCTCCGGCACCTCGTCGACGTCAAGCGTCGCCGATCGTCTGTCGCTCAACAACAACAACGGCTCGAATTCGAGCATGGGCGGCTTCGCATCCCGCGGCACGTCGGGGACAGGTGCGACGGGCCAAGGCCTGGGCCAGGGATTTGGCGCCGGTGGGCAAGCCAACAATCCCAATGCGGGCCAGGGTAACAATGCCGCGCTGGATGCCGGACGCGGCGCCAGCGGCGGCAACGGCCAGCCCGTGCTGCAGGACGTCCGCATCACGCCCGATGTCGTGAACAACAATCTCCTGATCTATGCCGACCAGGCCAACTACCGCATCATCGAGTCGACGCTGCTGCAAATCGACGAGCCACAGCTCCAGGTCGCCATCGACGCGACGATCGCCGAAGTCACGCTGAACAACACCCTGTCCTACGGCGTGCAGACCTATCTCACCAGCCAAAACCTCGGCCTGAAGCCGAACACCGGCTCGATCCTTGGCACCCAGGCCACCAGCGCGCCCGCGACCACCACCGACGCAACCACCGGCGCGGTCTCGGTGGCGGGCTCGCTCACCAATGCTTTCATCAACCAGAGCTTTCCGGGCTTCAACTTCCTGATCGGCTCCGCGACGCAGCCGAGCCTGATCCTGGACGCGCTGCATGCCGTCACCAGCGTCAAGGTGCTGTCCAATCCCTCGCTGGTCGTGATCAACAACCAGGTCGCGACGCTGCAGGTCGGCGACGTCGTCCCGGTCTCGACCGGAAGCGCGACGGTGCTGACCACGAGCAACACGGTGGTCAACACCATCGACTATCGCAACACCGGCATCATCCTGAAGGTCTCGCCACGCGTTAGCGTGAACGGCACCGTGCGGCTCGATGTCGAGCAGGAGATCAGCAACGTTCCCCAAAGCAGCTCGGTAAACCTGACGACTACAGTGTCGGAGCGGCGGGTCAAGAGCCAGATCGCGGTCGCCAATGGCCAGACCGTGCTGCTGGCGGGCCTGATCAGCGAGCAGCAGAGCGGCAACCGCAATGCGCTTCCCGTGCTCGACCAGATTCCTGGCCTTGGCGACGCCTTCGGGCATCAGAGCAACGGCACCCAGCGCACCGAGCTGATCATCTTCATCCGCCCGCAGATCATCCGCAACGGTACCGACGCCCAGGTCGTCGCCGAGGAGCTTCGATCGAAACTGCGCGGCAGCATCGCCACGACATCGACCAATGCGCCGATCACCACCAGCTTCCACTGAGCCGGGCAACAGGATGCTCCGCATGCCCGCGCTGCGAACCCGCCTCTGCGCTACACTTGCGGTCGCGCTTTGGGCGATGACCGCATCCGTCGCGAGCGCCGACAGCCTTGCGCGCGGAACCGCCGCCTTTAATCGCGGCGACTATGTCAGGGCGTCTCGGGAGCTCGCGCCGGCCGCCGAGCGCGGCAATGCGCGCGCGCTCGGCCTGCTCGGCTTCATGTATGAGCACGGTTTTGGCGTGCCGCAGGCCTATGACGCCGCCGCCGATCTCTACTATCGTGGCGCCGTGCAGGGCGACCCGTTCGCGCAGGCCATGCTTGGCCTGATGTACGACAAGGGCCACGGCGTTCCGAACGATTACGTGCTGGCCTACAAATGGCTCAATCTGGCGGCCGCCCGCACGAACGGACGGCAGCGCGACGCCTATCTCCGCTTCCGTGATGCGGTCGCATCAAAACTCTCGCGCAATGAGATCATCGCCGGCCAGCGGTTTGCATTGGGATGGGTCCCCGGCCCGCCGGCGCCGAACGTGCACCTGACCGTCAAGTAGCTGCCGCGATCACGGCGTCCGCACAGGGATCGCGGACACGCGTCTCCTTCGCACCGGCCGCCGCAGCCGGCGCCAGCCGATCACGATGCCGCTGATCGAGACGATCGTGCCAACCGCTGACAGCAGCCACACCACGACGTCGCGTGCGGGAGAGATGCGCAGCAGCAGCGGGAAATCCAGGTTGTGCAGCGCGTTGAACAACCAGCGATAGGAGCGGCGACTGTCGTCGCTGCGGTCGAGAATTTCGCCAGTGACCGGAGAGATGTGCAGCCAGGTTTGCGCGGGATCATCAAAGCCGGTCCGCAGCACGGGGAGTTCGCGCGCGTTGTGCAGCGTGTACCAATAGGCGTCGGGTTCATCGAGCTGTTGGACCGAGTTCATGGCAGCTCCGGGCACCGCGCGCCGGGCGGCTGCGATGATCTCGTCACGCGAGAGAGACGCGGGCGCGCCGGTGGCGGGATCGGCGAGGCTGCGACGGCCATTGCTGTCATCGAGCATCATCAGCTTGTGTCCGCCGATCCAGACGAAGCGCGCCTCCACGGCCGGCACGGACGGCGACGACTGGAAGCCGGTGGCGATGTCGGGCGCGTCATGGCCGCTGTAGCCGACCACGATCTCCCTGGTGACGCCGCGGCCGGAGAACGCGCCGCCGGGATTGAGCGACAGCCAGCCGCTGAACACCCAGGTGAAAACGCAGATGCCGCCGATCAGCCCGGCGATGTGATGCCAGGCCATCCAGCCGCGGTACGGCGAGATGGCGCCGCTTGCGTAGCGACGCATCAATCGAAGCCGTAGAATGCCGATCCAGAAGCCGGTGACCGCGACCACGAGGCACACGCCCGAGATCCACAGCACCACGTCTCGCCACAACGGGCCGTCCTTGCGCAGCACGGTCGGATAGATCCAGTGCGGGATCGAGCCGAGCCAGTTCCAGACCCGCTCCCGCCGCGTGGTGTCGAGCGCGATCTCGCCGCTGCGCGCGGAGACGTAGAGCTCGGTCCCGTCAGCGTCGCCGAGGCCGATCAGATAGAGCGGCCGCAACGGGTCGAAACGCGCAGTGACCGACCATTGATCGCGCGTCACCGTGTCGAGCAACTGCGGACGCACCGCTTTCGGGTGATGACCAGCGATGGCCAGCGCCTGGTCCGGTGCGATCCGGTCGATCACGCTGCCGTCGATCGCCGAAATGGTGACGGCGGCTCCCTTCCAGCCGGCTACGCGATAGACCGGAACATCGGCCATCATCGACAGCCGCAGATCGCGCGGATATTGCTCCAAGCCTGCGATCGCCATCGCGCGGTCAGGCGCGATCTGCACCTTGCCCCACGAAATGAACGGGAGCGCGGCCAGGCGCTCGCTGTCGGTGAGGCGCGGAAAGGCCACGTACATCATAACGAGGCCTGAGATGAACCACATCGCGAACAAGAGGCAGGTCGCGATGCCGATCCAGCGATGGACGACATAGAGCCATCGCCGCCCTCGCCGGATCAGAGCGTTGCGCATCGTCAGAACTTCACGTTGACGGAGAGTTCCGCGGTGCGCGGCATGCCCAGCAGCCACTGCCCGGCATAGGGCGACGTCACCGCGTAGACCTTGTCGAACAGATTGTAGACGCGGAACGCGACCGTGGTGCGCTCATCCGGCTTCCACCTGACACCGCCATTGACCACATTGTAGCCCGGCCGCAACTGGGTGTTGGCAAGGTCGGAGTACATCTGGCCGACGATCTGGACGCCGCCATAGACCGACCAGTTGGATGCGAAGTCCCAGGTCAACCAGATGTTCGACACCTGCTGCGGTACGTTGATCGGAACGTTGCCGGCATAGCTGACGAGCTTTCCACCCACCAGCTGGCTGTTGTTGTCGTACTTCGCCTGTAGCAGCGCGACATTGGCGTCGATACGCCAGCCATAGTCCAACGCCAGTCCGACCGATGCCTCGACGCCGCGCGATGATTGCTGGCCGACCTGCAATGCGAGGCCTGCGGGGTTGTTCGGATCGGCAACGAGCAAATTGTTCTTGACGATCTGATAGCCCGCCAGCGTCCACTCGCCGCGTCCGCCCAGGAACGACTGCTTGACCCCGATCTCGGTCTGCTTGCCGGTGGCGAGCTGGAAGGTCTTTTGCGTGGCCGACAGCGAGATCAGATTGCCAACCGGATCGACGCCGACCGCATACTGACCATAGAACGCGAGGTTCCTGATCGGTTCATAGACTACCCCGGTGCGCCAGCTGGTGCCCGAGAGCGCGACGTCGAAACTGTTTGACGGCGTCCGATAGTCGGTGCGGTCGACCTCGGGGCGATCGTACCTGACGCCGGTGACGAGCGACAATTGATCAGTCAGCGACAGACGATCCTCCGCAAACAGCGCGTATTGATTGACGATCGCATTGAAGCCGGGCGATGTCGCGGTCGTCGTCGCGAAGAACGATCCTGGATCGAAGACGTAGGGGTTGACTGACGACGCGCCGCCAAACGGCGAGTTATTGGTGTGGGTGAAGTCGATGTGGTTAACGTCGAATCCTGCGACGAAGCGGCTCTCGAGGCCGAGGATGTGGCCGCTGAAGGTCGCGTCCATCCGGTTGCCGGCCTGCTTCTGGTCGTGGAAGATCTCGATATAGTTGCCGCGATCGATCAAGTTGGTCTTCGGATTCCAGGTATAGCTCTCGATGTCGCGCCAGTGCCGCTCGCTGGTCAGGTAATACAGCGTATTGTTGATCTTGATGCCGTCGGCGACGTCCCACTCGGTCTTGAACTGGGTCCAGCTGTCCTGATAGCGGATCGTGCTATCTGACGCGTTGTAATTCTTGAAGCGCAGCGCGTCCTGGATCGCGCCGTTGATCAGCGGCGTGCCGAAATAGCGCGACGGGCTGCGGTCGCCATAATCCTCGGAGAGCGTGAAGGCGAAATTTTCGGACGCCTGCACCCGCACCGCGGCGGAGACCACCGCGTTCGAGGTCTTGTCGCGATCGACCCAGCCGTCCGACATGTTGCCGGTGGCATTGATGCGGTAGGATACATTGGGATTGATCGGACCGGTGCTGTCGACCGAGAGCCGCCGCGTCATGTTGCTGTCGAGCGAGACCTCGGCTTCGTTGTAGGGCGTGCCCAGCGGCTTTTTCGGAATCACGTTGATGACGCCGCCGATTGCGCCTTCGCCGTACAGCACCGAGGCCGGGCCGCGCAGCACCTCGATACGTTGCGCCGACCAGGTATCGTACGGGAACGTCAGGGTTCCCGAGCCGATGTAGAAGCGCGTGCCGTCATACAGCGTCATCACCGAATTGCTGCCGGCGAAGCCGCGGGTGCTGAACGACAGGCCGCCATTGCCGGGAGCGGGCGTTGCGGTGAATCCGGCTGCGTCCTGGGTGACGGCGTCGGTGACATTATGCTGGCCGCGTTCGGCGATGGTCTGCGACGTGATGATCTCGACGCTGGCGGGCGTCTGCAACGGCGTTAGATTCAGACGGCTGCCGGTGCTCCCCGGCTTGGTGGCGTTGAGCGTCGGCGATGCCGACCCCGAAGCGCCAGACGCCGCGGCGCGCGGCGTGTTGCCGGTTGCCGCGGCCAGTGCGGGTCTGGAGCGTGGCCGCGACGACGACGCCGAGTTGCTGCTTCGCGCCGCGGGCTTGGGCTTTGCTGATGCCGAGGGCGAGACCTCGATCGGATCGAGCCTGGCTGGTGGCGGTGTTTGTGCTCCACCTTCAGCCGGCAGCAGCAGCGATGACAAGGAGCAAACGAGGCCGAGGCGCCAGCGGCGCGCAACGGGAGAAGACGGAGACATGAAAGGACTCGCGGTAACGTGGCACGTCACCGCGAACGCGGACTGGCGCATTGCCCAAAAGGCAGTGCTCCGATCGCACCAGGACGCCCCCGCCCGATGTGCTCGCGTGTGACCACGACTGACGGCAGGTCTCCTGGCTCACGGGTCGTCGCCTGTCGACGCCTTCCCGGACCGAATGGCCCAGTGGCAAATTGACGAAAGGCTCGCCGTTTACAGTTGCGGGGACAGCTGCGGCATTGGGGTTACCCTCGCACCGCATTCCCTTTTGATCCCCGAAGGGAACCGTCGGCAAAAACGATAGGTGGTGCGGGATGGGCTGTCAATTCGATGTGATGGTCACGCGCATGCTTTGCGGGACGGTGCTGCAGCGATGACACAGCCACATCTACGACTGACGCGGAGAGTTAACACGTCATCCTGAGGAGCGCGGCACGCGCGTCTCGAAGGATGCACGGCCCGGCTCGTGGCCGTCGATCCTTCGAGACGCCGCTTCGCGGCTCCTCAGGATGACGGGGAAACGTAAGTTCGCATCACTCGGCTTCGACACATCCCTGCATCACCTCATCGATCTCCGCCCACGAGAGCGCACCCATCTCGGCGATGAACACGATCCGCGTGCGCGGCACGCCAGGCGACGGCACGCCGCCGCAGCCAAGGTCGCGCGTCCGCCGGCGAGTTGAAACACCGTCAGCCGCCCCGGCTGCTCCACCGTCTCGAACAATCCCTTCGATCGCGCGAGCTTCGGCGCCAGCCTGCCGATCGCCTGCTGCAAGCGCGGCAACCGCACCGGCCGCTTGGACGTCCAGCTCAGGGTTTCGAACCGGTCGGACGTGGGCCGTCGCGGCATGGTCTCACGCGGCGCCGGCAAATGATCGAGATCCGCCGGAAACAGTAATTCTGCCGACACCTCGCCATGCAGTGCATCGACAACAACCGCCGCCGGCCGTACCGCGCGCACGGCACCGCGGATCGCGGCGCGCACGGTGGCATCAGCCAGATCGACCTTGCTCAGTGCCACCACATCGGCCGCCCGCAGTTGCGACCGCAGCAGCGCATCGTCCAGCGCGGCCACAGGCTGCGTCGCGTCGACCACGCACAGCACGGTCTCCAGCGGCGCTTCCTTCCAGACCACGGGGTCCATCAGGTTGCGCACGATGTCAGCGGGATCGGCGATCCCGCTGGTCTCGATCACGATGAACTCAGGACGCGGATCACGCCGCAGCAAGGTTGCGAGCGTGCGCAGCAGATCGCCCTCGAGCGTGCAACAGATGCAGCCATTGCTCAGGCTCACCACGCCATCGCTGGCGCCGGCGATCAGCTCCGCATCGATGTTGACGGCGCCGAAATCGTTCACCACCGCGGCGATGCGCCGCCCTTCCGCATGCGCCAGCAGATGGTTCACGACGGTGGTCTTGCCCGCCCCGAGAAAACCCGCGACCAGCAGGATCGGGACCGGCACGTCAGCCTCCAGCGACCGGCCGGCGCACCGGCCGGCCCGGCCGTGCCGCGACATCGAGGACGCCGTCGTTGATCAGCGGCTGACCGCTGACCACGAGTTGCCGCACGCCCTCCGCCGGGCGGTTCATCGTGGTGAAGGTCGCGCGGTCGCTCAAGGTCTCGAGGTCGAACACCACGACATCGGCGTCAGCGCCGGCCTGCAACCTGCCCTTGGCGCGCATCGCCGGCGTGCTTGCGGACAGGATTTCCGCCGGGATCAGCGCGCATTTGCGGATGCCCTCGAGCAGCGACACCTTCTTGCGCTCGCGCACCCATTCGCGGATGAAACGGGTGAAGCAGCCGGCCGAGCGCGGATGCGAGGTGGCATCATCGGGCAGCGGCCAGGCGTCGCCGGTGTAGGGGCGGCCGTCCGACAGCGTCCACGGCATCGCGTCGGACGCGATCGCGCCGCCCGGATACAGCACCGCCATGTCGAGCAGGTCGCGATGATGCTGATTGTTCTCGATATCGAGCACATGCCACAGCACCAGCGTGGAGGGTTCTTCGGCCTGCGCCGCCAGCAGCTCCTCGCGGCTGCCGAAGCGGTGACCGTCGGTCACGCGCTGCACCGAATCGTAGCCGAGGCCGTTGCGCTCCTCGAATTTGGGATCGCTGAAGAAGGTCGCCGCCAGCACGGTCGAACCGGTGCCGTAGGGATAGGCCTCCACCGTTATCGGCAGGCCCTGCGCCTGCGCTTTTGCGATCAGCGCTACACAGCGTTCGATATCGGTCTTGCTCGACGAGTTGAAGTGGCAGATGTGCATATGCGCGCCGGTGGCGCCGGCATAGCCGATCAGGCGGATATAGGCCTCGGCCGCGCTCTCGGGATCGATCCGGGACATGTAGGCGACGTGGGTGAAGGTCGGTACCGCATGCGCGGCCGCGAGCTGACATACCGCGGTCAATTCCTGCACGCCGGCGCCCGGCGCATAGGCGTTGAGAATGCCGATGCCGATGCCGCCTTCGTTCAGTCCGTTGGCAAGACGCTCGAGGATGCCGCCGACCTCGCCCTCGGTCGCCACGTTCTCGATCCAGCGGCGATCGCGCATCGCTGCGCCGAACGATTCCAGCGAGCTCTCCGAATTCGAGCCGGTCATCGCGCCGATCCGCGCGAACGCCCAGTTGGCGGCGGCGCCGTAGTTCAGCACCCGGCCCTTCTCGGCCTGGCGCTTGTACCAGGACGCAACCGGCAGCACGCCGGCCTCGAGGTCGAGCGACGTCGTCACGCCGTCGAAGGCCTGCATGCGATCGGCCGGAATGGTCTGGCCGTGCGCGTGCAGATCGATGAAGCCGGGCGCCACCACGAGGCCGGTCGCGTCGATCTGCCGCTCGGCGCCGCCGAGGCCGGTGCCGACAGCGGCGATCCGGCCGCCGCTGATCATCAAACCACCCATCTCGCCACTCCCCGCATTGTCCAAAACCGCGGTCCCGGCCGGCCGCCTTCATTAAGGCTTACGACCGGACCCAAGCGGGGCCAAGAGACAAAAATGCATCGCATCTATCGCGACGCCCCGATCGGGATTCTTGCGATATGGTGTAACGCAATCGTCCTTCGCGCGACGCGAGAAGGCCGTATCAACGATGCGAGTGGCGGCGAGGTCCGTTACGTTCCAGTCGCCCGTCGCGGGGCGAGGCCTCTCCAGAGATCGTCGCTGGGCCTGGTCCGACTCGAGACGAGCTTCGGCGGCGTCCGATCCTTCGCGATCGCCGCCTCGAAGGCCCGCCGCAATCGCGGATTGTCGATCTGCATCTGAAAGCGCCGGACAACGGCGTTCGCATGGGCATCGTGACCGGTGATGGCATGACACAGCTCCGCTGTCGTCCTGCGGAAGAAGTGGAACGAGCCGTCGGCCGCACCATCCAATCGATCGAGCTCGCCGGCCATGGCGAGCACGTGCATCCGGTCGGCGTCGTCGAGCGTCACCGTGAAGCACAGCACGGCGAGTTGCCAGGCGCCGAGCAGCTTGCCCTGCGATTCGCTTGCTCCCTCGCTGCGCATCGATCGAACACCCCGCGCGCCCGATCCGGGGCGCGGCGTGACTATCCTTGCGCGGCAATAGGTTTTCGAGGGGAGCGCGCGAGCGATCTCATAGGCGCCGCATAAGCGGCCCGGCAACGCCTAGCAAGATCGCGGGCTCAAATCCCCTCGAACTGCAGCCGCGCCAGCCGTGCATAGAGGCCGTTGGCGGCGACCAGTTCGGCGTGGGTACCCTGCTCGACGATCCTGCCCTGCTCCATGACAAGGATGCGGTCGCAGGATAGCACGGTCGCCAGACGATGCGCGATCACCAGCGTGGTGCGGTGGCGCATCAGTTCCTCGAGCGCGGTCTGCACCAGCGTCTCGCTCTCGGCGTCGAGCGCCGAGGTCGCCTCGTCGAGCAGCAGCAGCGGCGCATCGCGCAGGATGGCGCGCGCGATCGCGATGCGCTGGCGCTGACCGCCGGACAGCGTCACGCCGCGCTCGCCGAGCTGGGCATCGAAGCCGCCGGGCAGCCGGCGCAGGAATTCGGTGGCATGGGCGAGATCGGCGGCACGCTCGACCTCGGCATCGGTGGCATCCGGCCTGCCGAACCGGATGTTCTCGCGGGCCGAGGCGGCGAACACCACGGAATCCTGCGGCACCAGCGCGATCCGCGCGCGAACCTCGGCGGGATCGGCCTGCCGGATCGGCACGCCGTCGAGCGAGATCGTGCCCGATTTCGGGTCGTAGAAGCGCAGCAGCAGGTGGAACAGCGTGCTCTTGCCGGCGCCGGAGGGGCCGACGATCGCGACCTTCTCACCGGAGCCGACCTTCAGCGACACGCCGTCGACCGCAAGCGCGTTGGGCCGGGTCGGATAGGCGAAGCTGACATTGTCGAAGCCGACATCGCCGCGTGCGGGCTGCGGCAGCGCGCGCGGCGCGGCGGGAGCTGCGATCTCCGGCTTGACGCGCAGAATCTCGAACAGCCGCTCGGCGGCGCCCGATGCGGCCGAGACTTCGCCCCAGACCTCGCTGAGCTGGCCGAGGCCGCTGGCAGCGAACGCCGTGTAGAGAATGAACTGGCCAAGCCGGCCGGGACTGATGGTTCCGACCAGCACGTCGTGCGAGCCGACCCACAGGATCACGACGACGCTGGCGAACACGATGAAGATCACGATCAGCGTCAGCATCGCGCGCGCCTTGGTCGAGCTGCGCGCGGCGTCATAGGCCTGCTCGACCTCGCGGCTGAAGCGCGTCCTGGCCAGTCGCTCGCCGGTATAGGCCTGCACGGTACGGATCGCGTTGACCAGTTCGCTCGCATAGGCGCTGGCATCGGCCAGCGTGTTCTGGGCGTTGCGCGACAGCCGCCGCACCCAGCGGCCGAACGCGACCAGCGGAATCACGATCAGCGGGATCGCAGCCAGCACGAAGCCGGACAGCCGCGGGCTCGTGATCACCATCATGGCGGCAGCACCGAAGAACAGCATCAGATTGCGCAGCGCAATCGACACCGAGGCGCCGACTGCGGACTTGATCTGCGTGGTGTCGGCGGTGAGCCGCGACACCAGTTCGCCGCTCCGTGCGGAATCGAAGAATGACGGCGACAACGAAATCAGATGCGCAAACACGTCGCGCCGGAGATCGGCGACGATCCGCTCGCCGATCGTCATCACGAGGTAGTAGCGCGAGGCGCTGGCACAGGCGAGCACGGCGACGACGGCGATCATCACGCTGAAATAGCTGTTGATCATCGCGATGCCTTCGGGCGTGAAGCCCATGTCGATCATCCGCCGCACCGCGACCGGCACGACCAGCGTGGTGATCGCCGCGATGGTCAGCGAGATCAGCGCGAGGATCGCGCGTCCCCTGTAGCGCGCCACGTAGGGCGCGAGCGCAAGCAGCGGCCGCAGGCGGGCACGGCTCTTCGCCGGCTCCGTGATCTGGCTCTCGATGAAGGCTTCCTCGTCGAGCAACGCATCGCGCGGAGGCTGCGGCCTGCCGGGAGGGGTCTCAAGCTGTTCGGCTACGCTCATTATGTTTCTAGACCGGTTCTATCGCCTCCACATAGGCCCGCCGACCCCCGGCTGGCAAATCCGGTAAAGTCCCAATCCGGTGATGGGCTTAAGCCCCTTTCATGGCTTGTTTTGGGGGGCTCCATGCGTTATAGAGCCGCCCAAATCCCGTACCCCAGACATCTTGAGACGGGCGCCGGCGCGCCGAAGGAACTGCCATGAAAGCCGATATTCATCCGAATTATCATACGATTAAGGTCGTCATGACCGACGGCACCGAGTACCTGACCCGCTCGACCTGGGGCAAGGAAGGCGACACGCTGAACCTCGACATCGACCCCAAGTCGCACCCGGCCTGGACCGGCGGCACCCAGCAGCTGATGGACCGTGGCGGCCGTGTGTCGCGCTTCCAGAAGAAGTTTTCGGGCTTCCTCAAGAAGGACTAAAGTCCGCTTCGGGATCGCTATCGACGCCCAATGCAAAACGCCTCCGATTCGGGGGCGTTTTTGTTTGGGGGGTCGGGTCGGATCGAATGTCAAACAGCATGTTCAGTGTCATCACCCGCGCATGCGGGTGATCCAGTATTCCAGAGGCGCCAGTGCTTGAGCCGAGAGGCCGCGGCGTACTGGATCGTCCGGTCAAGCCGGGCGATGACAGTGTGGGTGGGGACGCAGCTCCGCATTCTCGCGACATGATTTGTCCGAGCTTTGCTTCTCGTTCCGCCCTCTCCTTGAACAGAGGGCGCAGGGAAAGCCGGGTGCCGATCGCACCCATGGGCCCCGAGCAAAGGTAGAAAGCTCGGGGGTAGGACCACAGGTGTAACCGGAAACAACCCGGCTTTCCCTGCGCGATGGGTTACGGCTTACTTCGTGCTCTCCCCGGCGAGACTTGGCTTGTTTGTCACCGCCTTCGCAAGAACGCTTGCGCGTTCTGCGAGGGGACACCGGCCACTAGTACCTACTGTTCTTAAAGCGTGAGTCGTGATTCAAGGTCGGGATGATACCCGAAGCAAGAGAAGTCCACCTTTCGAGGAAAGATCGCAAGGTGCTTGAGGCGTGTTGCCGCTCCCCGGTGACGTTGCAGCGCGATTTGAAGCGGGCGCGGATAGTTCTGTTGGCGGCGGATGGACGCAGCACTCGGTCGATCGCCAAGGAAGTTGGGGTCCAGCCGCGGATTGTCAGCCTTTGGCGGCATCGCTATGCCGACCAAGGCCTTGAAGGGCTGCAAGACAAGCCGCGACCGGGCAAGCAGCCAATCTATACGAAGGCCACCGACAAGCGGATTCTGAAGCTGCTGGACAAGCCGCCGCCGGACGGGTTCGCACGCTGGACCGGGCCCCTGCTGGCCGGAGCGCTGGGCGATGTTGACGTCCAATATGTCTGGCGGTTCCTGCGCAGCCACAAGATTGACCTCGCGGCTCGTAAGTCCTGGTGTGAGAGCAACGACCCGAACTTTACGGCCAAAGCCGCCGATGTTGTCGGCCTCTATGTCGCCCCGCCCGCGAAGGCCATTGTGCTGTGCGTGGACGAGAAGCCCTCGATCCAGGCTTTGGAGCGAGCGCAGGGTTATCTGAAGTTGCCCAATGGCCGCGCCTTGACCGGCCAGAGCCACGATTACAAGCGGCATGGCACCACAACATTGTTTGCGGCGCTCGAAGTCGCCACCGGAAAGATCATCGCGGCGCATTCAAAACGCCGACGCCGCGTCGAGTTTCTCGACTTCATGAACAGCGTCACCGCGGCTTTTCCGAACCGGAAGCTTCACGTCATCCTCGACAACCTCAACACCCACAAGAAGAACGAGCATTGGCTCAAGGCCCACCCCAACGTGCAATTTCATTTCACGCCGACAAGTGCGTCTTGGCTCAATCAGGTCGAGGTATGGTTTTCGATCTTGCAGGGGCAGTCGCTCAGCGGCACCTCCTTCACAAGCCTCACGCAGCTTCAGGAGCACATCGATGCCTACGTCAACGCATACAACGACAGAGCCGAGCCCTTCGTCTGGACCAAGAAAAAGGTCCGTCAACGCCGTTTCAAAGGCCGCCGTATCACTCAGCTCTGATTCTGGGTACTAGGGCGTCAGGACCACACGACTTCACCGTCCGCCTCATGCGCACTCGTCAGTCGCGCAATCAGCGTCCACCGCATCCCACCGCGCGTTCGTGACGTGCGCAACGCCCCTCAATCGGGTGAGACGGCGGCATTAGATCGCTGAGTTGGGGTGCGCGTCAAGAGAGAATTCTGAAAAAGCGAATTTCACCGGCAGGAGCCCGGTGAGTGAGGTGAGCACGCCGTTGGGGCTCCCTCCCCCCTTGCGGGCAGGGCTGTCCGGGGAATGATTCACTGTGTCGCGGTGCATGCTCGGCAAAACCGAGGCAAATCGGTCTTTTCTGGTTGTCGAGACACAGAAGGCCGAGCATGCGATTTCGCGATAGCATTTTTAGTAGGCTGCTTGAACCGATCAATCGGCGGCAGTTTCAGACGGCTGTGGATCGTCTGGACGGGGATGCCTACGACAAGTCGTTCAAGAGCTGGGATCACCTGGTAGCGCTGATCTATGCGCAGTTGAGCGGGAACAACAGCCTGCGCGCCGTGGTGACCGGCTTCAACGCCAATCCTCAGCATCACTATCATCTGGGCACCGGCAGGTTGTCCCGCTCGACGCTGTCGGATGCCAATACCCGCCGCCCGTCCAGCATTTTTGCGCAAACCTTTGCACGATTGTCGGCGATGGCAAGCCGGCAGTTGCGGGGCGAAGGCAAGGAGATGGTGCGCCTGATCGACGCCAGTCCGATCCCGCTTGGCAAAGTTTGCACCTGGGCGGTGTGGAACGGCCGCATCCGCGGCATGAAGCTGCACGTGGTCTACGATCCCAAGGGCGATATCCCGAAGTGCGTCGAGGTGACGGCTGCCAACGTCAACGATATCGAGATCGGTCGCCAGACTCCGATCCAGGCCGGCACAACCTACGTGTTCGACAAGGGATATTGCCGTTTCGACTGGTGGCAGAAGATCAATGATAGCAAGGCTTTCTTCGTGACCCGGCCGAAGACGAGCATCCGGCTACGCGCGGTCAGGCATCGCACCATCCGCAACAGCAAGGGGGACGGCTTCAGGATCATCGTCGACGACGAGGTGAAGCTCACCAGTAAGGGCGACTCGCGTTTGCCGATACCGCTGCGGCGCATCAAGGTCAGGCGGGAGAACGGCGGCGTGATCACGCTTCTCACCAACGATACGACCCGAACGGCCGTCGAGATCGCCGCCCTCTACAAGAGCCGGTGGCAGATCGAACTGCTGTTCCGCTGGATCAAGCAGCACCTCGACATCCGCAAGTTCCTCGGCACCAACGACAATGCAATCCGCCTGCAAGTGCTTGCTGCGATGATTGCCTACCTACTGTTGCGCATTGCCGCGCGGACCAACTGCATCAAAATGCTGCCGCTCAGGCTCGCCGAACTCGTCAGCCAGTTCCTGTTCACCCGGCGAGCCTTCGCCAGCATCGACAAGCCTCCGCCAATCAACCCTAGCCGCCGCAAATGCAGAACGCCCCTCAACCAGATGGAACTCTGCTATGGTTGAATTTCCCCGGACAGCCCTGCCTTGCGGGGGGAGGGTTGGGGAGAGAGGTGGTCCCCGGGAGAGATGGTTGACGGAAGCGTCGCTCTCGCTATTCGACCGCGCGCCGCTGATGCGGAAGCCGAGAGAGTACGCCGTGTGGCACCCCTCTCCCTTGCCCTCCCCCGCAAGGGGGGAGGGAACCCTTCCGCCATTGAAGATATGCTCCATCAGCCAGCGGTACTTTTCGGCGCCGGTTTCGAATTTCGGCACGGTGCGGAAATAGATCAGCTTCGGGTCAACAGGCTCGCCGCGCTTGAGCCTCTCGAGCAGCTCGACCGGCCCAAAGCGGATGCCCTTGTTCTCGACATAGACGACGGCGCCGTCGTCGGTCTCAAAGGCATATTTCGCTTCCAGCTCGATCAGCTCGTTGGGCCGGATGATCTGGAAGTCGGCGCCGAACGAGAGCACCTTGCCGTTGACGGTCTCACCCCTCACCTCGCCGCCGATGATCGGGATGATGCGACGGACGCCGGTGCCGATGTCGCCGGCGGACGTCACCTCGGCGATCCGGGCGGTGATGGTGAAGACGTATCTGGTCTGAAGCTCCGGTGCCATGGGTTTAACCTATCATGCGCTGCGGCAGCCAGGTCGCGAGCAGCGGGAACAGGATCAGGATCACCAGCCGGATCAGGTCGGTGATGACGAACGGCAGCACGCCGACGAAGATCGTCGACATGTTGACGTCCTTGATCACGCTCTTGATCACGAACACGTTCATGCCGACCGGCGGATGGATCAGGCCGAGCTCGACTGTCATGACGATGATGATGCCGAACCAGATCGGATCGAAGCCGAGCGCGGTCACCACCGGAAACACGATCGGCACGGTGAGGATCACCATCGCCATCGCGTCCATCAGGCAGCCCAGCACCAGATACATCAGGAGGATCAGCGCCAGCACGCCATAGGGGCCGATGCCGAGCCCGGTGAGGAAGGCGGTGACGTTCTGCGGTGTCTGGGTGATGGTGAGGAAATAGCCGAAGCAGAGCGCGCCGATCAGCACGGTGAACACGGCTGCCGCGGTGCGCGTCGCCTGCAGCAGCGATTGCAGGATGCCGTCCTTGGTCAGCTTGCCGCGGAGGATGCCGATGATGAAGGCGCCGACGGCGCCGACCGCGCCGGCTTCGGTCGGGATGAAGAATCCGCCATAGAGGCCGCCGATCACGAACAGGAACAGCAGCAACGGCGACCAGACGTCGCGCAATGCGACGAAGCGTTCATGCCACGACGCCTTCTTGCCCGCCGGCAGGAAACCCGGCCGCGTCACGCCGATGATGCCGATCGTGATCATGTGCATCAGGATCGCGAGCAGGCCGGGTACCACGCCAGCGATGAACAGCTTGCCGATGTCCTGCTGGGTGATGATGCCGTAGACCGCGAGCACGGTCGACGGCGGCAGCATCGCCCCCAGCGTGCCGCCGACCGCGATCACGCCGGTGGAGAACGACTGCGGATAGCCGAAGCGGCGCATCTCGGGATAGGCCACGGCCGAGAAGGTCGCGGCGGTCGCGACCGACGAGCCCGAGATCGCGGCAAAGCCGCCGCAGGCCGCGATGGTGGCGATGCCGAGCCCGCCCTTCCAGTGGCCGACGAAGGTATTGGCGGCGCGGAACAGCTCGCGGCTGATGCCCGAGACGGACACGAAGGCGCCCATCAAAAGGAACATCGGGATCACGCCGAAGGAATAATCCGTCACCGTGCGCATCGTGGTCTGGCCGATCAGCTTCAGCGCCGGCGCGAGGCCGGTGAGATAGCCGAAGCCGGTGATGCCGACGAGGCCCATCGCCATGCCGACGGGCACGCGGAGCAGCATCAGCGCGAACAGGCTGACAAAGCCGATGACGGCGACAGTCTCCGGACTCAGGTCGAGACTCATGGCCGTCTACTCCGCGGTCTTGATCTTGGCATCGTGGATTTCTTCCGGATGGAAGATCAGCCGGTAGGTGCGGATCGCGATCAGTAGCACCGCCGAGACGTCGCCGATCCACGACACCAGGAAGAACGGCCAGATCGGCACGCCGAGGTCCATGGTGACGATGTGGCCGTTCTTGGTGTCGATCACCTTGTCGATCAACGTGTAGGTCTGCACCGTCACCACGAACAGCAGCACCAGCGTCGCGAAGATGTCGATCCAGCGCTGGTAGCGCGGCGAGGCATTGGCCCAGACCAGATCCACGGTGATGTGGGTGCCGCGATAGCTCGTCGCCGCAATGCCCCAGAAAATCAGGATGCCGAGCAGGAACTGGCCGAAATTGTAGTAGTCGGGGATCGTCACCGAGAAGAACTTGCGCATGAACACCGCAGTGAAGGTGTTGAGCGCGACGACGCCGACGAAGAAGGCCGCCACCCATTCGATCGAATCGATGAAGCGGTCCATGAAGTTCTTGCGCACCGGTTCGGGTGGACCGGTGATCGCGCCGTCTTGGGTCACTTCGGAGTTGGCAGCCATGATGTCGGACGTTCGCTGTCAGGGACGGTCATTCCGGGGCGCTCGCAAGGCGAGCGAACCCGGAATCTAGAGGTTGTGGCGCGAGATTCTCAGGTGCGCAACAGCGCACCATAGTTCGCGCTGACGCGCGCCCCGGAATGACGAGATCAGATCCCCGCCTCGTACTTCTTCAGCGTGGCCTGCAGATCGGCATCGATCTTTTCCGCATCGCCGCCAGCCTTCTTCACCGCCTCGGCCCAGCTGTCGCGCAGCGGCTTGACCGCCTTCTTCCACTCGGCGAGCTGATCTGATGTCAGCGGATAGACCTCATGGCCTTCCAGCGCCTTCATCTTGGTGCGGCCATTGGCTTCGAAATCGGTCCAGGGGTCGGTGACCTTGGAGGCCCATTCCGGCGAGCAGTGATCGTCGATCACCTTCTTCTGGGCATCCGACATCGAATTATATTTGGCGAGGTTCATGTTGTAGGTGAAAACAGTCGAATAGAGCGGCACGTCCATGTGATACTTCACCACCTTGTCGATGCCGAACAGGAAGATCGAGCCCCAGGGGAAGGTGATCTCGTCGGCCACGCCGCGCTCGATCGCGTCGCGCGATTCCGGCGCGGAGGCTTGCACGTTGGTGCCGCCGAACATCTTGACCATCTCGCCGATCGTGCTCTGCGCCGGACGCACCTTCACGCCAGAGAGATCGCTCGGCAGCAAGATCTTCTTCTTGCCGTGCAGCGCGCCCGGATCGTGGATGAAGGCGAAGCACAGCTTGGTGTCCTTCATCTCGGTCGGCGCGTATTTGTGGTACCACTCGTTCAGCGCCAGCGTGCCCTTCTTGCCGTCGGAGAACACGAACGGAAGCTGGCCGGCAGCTGCGATCGGGAAGCGGCCGGGCTGGTAGCCGGGATTTACATAGGTGACATCAGCGATGCCGTCGCGCGCCATGTCGTAATGGTCGAACGCCTTGCCGAGCTGCTCGGAGGGGAACACGGTGACCTTGATGGTGCCGCCCGATGCCTTGTCGATATCGGCGGCCCAGGCCTGCGTCGCCGGCACCAGCGGATGTGCCGGCGGCACCCATAGCGAGACTTTGAGATAGACGGTCTTGTCCTGCGCCACGGCGGGACCAGCGGCCGGCACAAAGGCCGCGGCCATCAGCAGGGCCAACAATTTATTCCTCATCACGTCTCCTCCTCTCCAGGACGGGCTTGGTACCCGCCTCATTACTTAACATGTTATCTAATTCGAGCGCATATTCAAGCCGAAATCCGCATGGTGGACGCCTCGTCGCACCTCCGCCCCCGGGCCCACCCCTGTGCATCTCGCATTGCGGCGAACACTTTTCCCGGGCGAAACGCCCTTTGCCAGGACGGCTATATGATATAGTTGCCTTGGCAAGTGGATGGCGCACGCCCCGGCGCGGGCGCCCGACGTCAGCCTATCGTATCGGGAGGAGCAGGTATTGCGGACAAAAGTAGCAATCATTGGCGCAGGTCCGGCCGGACTGTTGCTTGGGCAACTACTTCATTCTTTCGGCATAGACAACGTCATTCTTGAGCGGCAGACCCCGGACTACGTGCTGGGGCGGATTCGCGCCGGCCTGCTCGAGGAAGGCACGGTCTCCCTGCTCGACCAGGTCGGCGCCGGCACCCGCCTGCATCAGGAGGGCCTGGTCCATCACGGCGTCGAGCTGGCGTTTGGCGGCGCGCGGCACCGCATCGACATGCATGCGGCGACCGGCAAGACCGTGACCATCTACGGCCAGACCGAGGTCACGCTCGATCTGATGAACGCCCGCAAGGCGGCCGGACTGACCTCGGTCTACTCCGCCGCCGACGTCAAGCCGCATGATTTCGACACCGATCATCCGCGCGTCAGCTACGTCAAGGACGGCGTCGCCCACGAAATCGCCTGCGATTTCATCGCCGGCTGCGACGGCTTCCATGGGGTCAGCCGCGCCAGCGTTCCCGCCTCGGCGATCACCAGCTACGAGCGGGTGTATCCGTTCGGCTGGCTCGGGATTCTTTCCGAGACCCCGCCGGTCTCGCCGGAATTGATCTACAACAACCACGAGCGCGGCTTCGCGCTGTGCACGATGCGCTCGACCCACCGCAGCCGCTATTATGTGCAGTGCCCGCTCGACGATCATGTCGACCAATGGTCGGACGAGCGGTTCTGGGACGAATTGAAGCGGCGCCTCGACCAGAAGGCCGCCGACGAGATCGTCACCGGTCCCTCGATCGAAAAGAGCATCGCGCCGCTGCGCAGCTTCGTCGCCGAGCCGATGCGGTTCGGCCGGATGTTCCTGGCCGGCGACGCCTCGCACATCGTGCCGCCGACCGGCGCCAAGGGCCTGAACCTTGCGGCCAGCGACGTGCATTATCTGTCGCAGGCGCTGCGCGAATTCTACGACGAGAAGTCCTCGGCGGGTCTCGACGGTTACTCGGCGAAGGCGCTGGCGCGGGTCTGGAAGGCGGTGCGCTTCTCCTGGTGGATGACCTCGATGCTGCACAAATTCCCCGACGAGGGCGAATTCGCCGCGCGCATCCAGATCGCCGAGCTCGACTATCTCGTCAGCTCGAAGGCGGCGTCGACCTCGCTGTCGGAGAATTATGTTGGGCTGCCGTTTTAAGTAGGTCGCTGTTTCTTTCGTCGAGCAACCTCGTCGTTACACCCTCAGCCGTCATACCCCGCGCATGCGGGGTATCCGGTACGCCGCGGCTTCTCGATCCATGCCGTGCGGTCTCTGGAATACTGGATCGCCCGGTCAAGCCGGGCGATGACAGCGGGAGATGGGGCGACAGGCCGGAGCCACATTCAAACACCCACGCGAATCCCGTTTAAAACTTTGTAGGCGGTGAAACCGTCATCGACATCGCGTTCAATGGCGTCAACGCAACGCCATATGCGAGCTTCAGATGACGACCAATACTTCCGTCGCCCCCTATATCCCCCAAGACGTCCCTCAAGGCTTCGAGCCGCTGTTCCGCAAGAGCCCGCTCACGGAGCCCTGGGAACCGCTTTACCAAAAGAAGACCGAACGGGCCGTCATCATCGGCCTGCGGCTCGCCAGGCCGCACACCAACGGCCGCGGCCTGATCCATGGCGGGCTGATCGCTGCACTCGCCGACAACGCGATGGGCTATAGCTGCGGACAGGCGACCGGCTGGACCACCTCGTTCGTGACGATATCGCTCGCGGTCGATTTCGTAGGCTCCGCCAATGTCGGGCAGTGGCTCGCGATCGAGAGCGATGTGATCAAGGCCGGCAGCACGATCTGCTTCGCGCAGAGCCTGATCAAGGCCGATGGCGTCACGATCGCGCGCGCCAGCGGCACGTTCCGCGTGGTGCCGAAGAAGGCGCCCGTGACTTGAGGTGCTCTCGAGCGGAGCGCACGGCTTGCCGCGGTAAACAGAAAGGCAAATTCCGCAACATCTCTTAACGTCGCCGCCATATCTCCACGACCGGGCGCGGGTAGGGTCAATCGCATTGCGATTTGGAGATCGGCTCAAATGTCTTGGAAATTTTCCATCGTGCGAACCGGCATCGCGGCGTGCCTCGCACTGGTGACCTCGGGCTCGTCGTATGCGGCGACAAGTCTGGACAGCCTGGCAGGCGGTTGGGCCGGATCCGGTTCGATGAAGCCCTCGAACGGGGACTGGGAGAAGGTCCGCTGCAAGGTCGCCTACAACGTCACCAAGCCAGGCAAGGCGATCAGCCTGGACCTCCGATGCGCAAGCGATGCCTACAAGATGTCGCTGTCCGCAAACATCGAACAGAACGAAACGCAGCTTTCGGGCAACTGGTTCGAGAGCGAGTACCGGCAGGGCGGCAAAATCTCGGGGACCAACTCCGACGGACTGATCGAGGCGCGCATCGAGGGCGAGACGGTTGCCGCGCTGGTGACGATCCGAACCAAGGGCGGCCACCAGTCGTTCGTGATGGAAGCGCCCGGCTCCTGGCTGTCGCAGGTCACCATCGAACTGAACAAGGACGCCAAATGACGGACCGCTTGCGCTAGCTAACCAAAATGCCAGTCGGTGATCTCGGTGACGAGATCGATGAAGGTCCGCACCTTGGCCGACAGCAGCCGCGTGGTCGGATAGACGACGTGGATCGGCACCGCCGGCTGCTCGAATTCGGCGAGCACGATCTGGAGCCGCCGCGCTTTCAGCGATTCGGCGGCCTGGTAGGCCATCACCCGCGTCAGTCCGCCATCCTGCTCGGCGTACTGGATGGCGGCATCTGAACTGTTGCTGGTGAAGCGCGGCGTGGGAGTGATGCGAATCTCCTGCCCGTCCTCCATGAAGCGCCAATCCGGCGTCGCGGTCATGGCGCCGAACTGGATCGTGTCATGGGCGGTGAGATCAGCCGGCCGCTTCGGCTCGCCGCGAAGCTTGAGGTAGCCGGCCGACGCCACCACGATCCGGCGCATCTGGCCGACATGCCGCGCAACCAGCGTCGAATCCGGCAGGTGCCCGAGCCTGACCGCGAGGTCGACGCCGTCCTCGACCAGGTTGATCCTGCGGTCCGACAGCCGCAGGTCGACGCCGACATCGGGATAGCGCTTCAGATAGACGCTCCGGGCTGACATGCAGCCGCCCGAAGCCGAACGGCGCCGAGATCACCAGCCGGCCCTCGGGGCGGGTGCGCTCGCTCTCCACCGCGTCCTCGGCCTCCTCGACGTCGGCGAGGATCCGCCGCGCCCGCTCCAGATAGCGTGAGCCGGCGTCGGTCAGCGTCACCTGCCGCGTGGTCCGCTGCAGCAGCCGCGCCCCCAGCCGCTCCTCCAGCGCCGCGATCAGCCGCGTGATCGCCGAGGGCGACAGGCCGAGCTTGCGGGCGGCGGGGGCAAAACCCTCAAGATCCGCCACCGCGACAAAGGCCTGCATGGCGTCGATCCGGTCCATGACACTATTGCATAATCGGCAACAGTGAAGTGTCAATTCACAAGATTGCCTACGATCCGGAAATGCCCATGTTAGGGGCGGACGCCGACCGCTTTGTCGCCCGCATCGGGAGGCTCAGATGTCAGACGTTCGCAGCTATCCGAGCGATGTCGGATTCACGCCTGCCGTGAAGGCGATCCAGACCCGCAAGGGCTCGCGCGATACCTATGCCGAGGTCGAGGAGCATGGCGGCTGGCGCACCGAGGTCGATGAAACCCTCGGGGCCTTCCTCGCCAACACCAACAGCTTCTATCTCGCGACCGCCTCGGCCGATGGACAGCCCTACATCCAGCATCGCGGCGGGCCGAAGGGGTTCATCAAGGTGCTCGACAAGCACACCATCGCGTTTGCCGATTACAGCGGCAACCGGCAATTCATCACCCAGGGCAATCTCTCGGAGAACCCGAAGGCCTATATCTTCGTGATGAACTATGCGTACCGGCAGCGCGTGAAGATCTGGGGCGAGGCGCAGGTGGTGGAAGACGATCCGGCACTGATGCGCTCGCTGATGCCGCAGGGCTACCGGGCGCGGCCGGAACAGGTGATCCTGTTCAAGGTCACGGCATGGGACACCAACTGCCCGCAGCACATTCCGCAGAAATTCGACGCTGCCGATGTGGCGACGGCGCTCGCCTCACGCGACCAGCGCATTGCCGAGCTCGAGGCGGAGCTGGCCGCACTGAAAGGCCAGCCCGCTCTCGCCGCAACGAGCTAGGCTGCCTGCTGCTGCAGCGGCGCCCAGGCGAATTCCGGATAATATTGCTGCATCATCCGGCCGACATAGGCGGTGAGGTTGTCGAACTTCTCGGTACGCTCGCGCAGCGGCGAATCGAAGAACGGTGTCAGGATTCCCGCCAGCGCGCCGAACGCGGTGGCGTCGGTGCCGCAGGGCGCGTTGCCCATCAGATAGGGCTTGTCGCCGAGCTGGACCGACAGCGCGAACAGCGAGCGGAGCGCGAGATCGACGTCCTCATCGGGCCCATGGCGGCCGAGTCCGCTCAGCAGATAGTTCTCTGCAACGCGGAACTGGGCGTCCTCGCGCAGCTTGTCGCGCATGTGATCGGGCGCGCCATCGAAGAAGTGTGCCGGGCCCTTGGCGAAATTGGTGTCGTCGACCCAGCGTGCGCCGACCAGCGCCCAGTAGACGTGATGCTCGATCATACGCTCGAAGGCCCAGGCCTGAGCGCGCGCCTGCAGGCAGAGCGGCGCGTCGAAATCGAAGCCGTATTTACCCTCGACATGGGCGCGGATGAAGGTCGAATCGGCGATGGTCTCGCCGTCATCGGCGATGAAGGGCAGCTGGCCCTTGGGAGAGGCCGGCGGCATCGCCTTTTCCTTGACGTAAGCGAGCCCGGCCATCTTGAGCTGGACCTCGGTTTTGGTCACGAAGGGGCTGATTTCAGGCAGGCCGAAACCCGTGCCAAAGCCAAAAAGCGTAATCATATGAAGCTCCCGATCGCCTGTGGTCGTGAAGTGAAGCTAGCGGCCCCCTGCTGCCAGCATGGTGTCAGCAGTAGTGGCATTCACTGTCGAGCGGGCCGACCGGTGCGAGGCGGCGAACCGCCTCGCGAACGCGCTTGACCAGCCGTGCCCGCCCGTAGGACCAGGCAGCGCCGATCGACTGTGCGACCAGCGCAACCAGGGCCCAGCGCAGGTCGCCGGAGGTGGAGTAGACCGTGACCAGTTGTTCCAGCGCGAAGCTCTGCGCTTGCCGGAAACCGAGTTCATCAAGATTCGTCATGGACAAATTCCCTTCACTTGAGGTGTTGTCCTGATATAGCCCCCACCTGCTGCCAACATGCTGTCAGCAGCAGTTGGACGGGACGCAGAAAAGCCGACGCGCCGAGAGACCAACAGAGCTGCCGAGACGCCTGTAAGACACTCGTCAAGACAGCTGAGAACAGACCTGAGAAGAGAGCGACCAGAGAATTGCCAAGAGAGTTGCCATGAGACGCGCCGACCGGCTGTTTCAGATCATCCAGGTGCTCCGCCGCACCCGTAAGCCTTTGACCGCGGATGCGATCGCAGCCGAGCTCGAGACATCGAAGCGGACGATCTATCGCGACATCGCCAGCCTGATCGAGCAGCGGGTGCCGATCCGCGGCGAGGCCGGCATGGGCTACATCCTGGAGAAGGGCTTCGACCTGCCGCCCTTGATGCTGACACCCGACGAGATCGAGGCCTGCGTGCTCGGCGCGCAATGGGTGGTCGGTCACGCCGATCCGGCGCTGGCGCGTGCGGCCGAGGACCTGATGGCCAAGATCGCCGAGACCGTGCCCGACCGCCTGCGGCCATTCGTGCTGGAGCCGGCGAGCCGCGCCCGCTCGGCCTGGAACCGGGAGCCCGACCGCATCGACATGGTCAGGACCCGCAGCCAGATCCACGAGGGCAAGAAGATCACGCTGAACTATCGCGACGAGCATGGCCGCGACTCGGAGCGTACGGTCTGGCCGATCGCGGTCGGCTATCATGAGGCGGTGCGGCTGCTCGCCGCCTGGTGCGAGCTGCGCAAGGATTTTCGCAGCTTCCGCACCGATCGCGTGGTCACTGCTGTTTATCACGACGAGAAATATCCGGAGCGGCGCGACCTGCTCAGGGCGCGTTGGCGGCGCAGCCTGGTGTGGGAAGCGCCGAGGGACACCTGATGGCCGACAGCGAGATCGACGCGACGGAGGCAAGCCCCTGCCAGTCCTGCGGCGCCTGCTGCAGCTATTCGGAGAACTGGCCGCGCTTTACCGTCGAGGACAACGCGCAGCTCGAGCTGATCCCTGCGCAGTTCGTCAACACGCGACAGTCAGGGATGCGCTGCGACGGCGATCGCTGCTCGGCACTGTCGGGGCGGGTGGGAGAGGCAACGCGCTGCGAGGTCTATGCGGCGCGGCCGGAGGTGTGCCGCACCTGCTTGCCGGGCGACGCGGAATGCGCGATGGCGCGGCGCCGGCACGGGCTGCCGCTCATCCCGAGCGCGCAGCCGGTTTGATCGCGCTGTTTAGGCCGTCACCGTCGCGGTGAACTCCTCGTCGTCGATCTCGTCATCGACAACAGGCGCGAAGGTCGACAGCGGCTTGGTCGACAGCGTGATCGGCTTGCGGCCGCCATGCGAGACGGTCGCAACGCGGGCCGGTTCACGCGCCAGCGCGTAGAGCGTCGACCCGACGCGGCCGCCGAAATTGATCAGCTCGCGCTCGGTGCAGCTCGACGCAATCGCGACTGCGAGTGCGTGCAGATGGCTGCGGCGATAGCAGAACAGCGCCAGCCTCGCCCTGGCGTCGGGCGCGACATTGGCGACCAGCAGCGAAAGCCCGTTGGGGTTGGCGCGGTACATCTGGCCGAGCAGGTAGTCCGCAACTGGGCAGGCATCGTTATCGAATGCGTCGCGGCTTGAAAACATTTGCAAATCCCCCTTGATCCGGAAGATGCCGCGCAATCCTCTACCGAAAGGTTAACCACGGCCTCCGGTCGTTTCCGGGGCCCCTTGCCCGTTGCACGCGAATCACATCCGCGCCGAAGCGGGCGGATGGTCAGTGATTCGAATCGAGAGAAGAGAGGTCCGGGAGCCGCTCAGTTCGCGGCCATGTAGATCGACAGTGCGAAGCCGGTGAGGTGGTGGAGCGCCTGGTCGACCCCGATCAGGGTCCAGAACCAGGGATGGCCCGACTCCAGCGTCACGCCGAAATGCGAGGCGCAGATTCCCTTGCACCGATCGACGATGATGTGGATCACGAAGTCGACGAAGGCGACGTACCAGAACCGCGGCGCCACCACCAGGATCAGCGCCAGCGCGACCGCCAGATGCACCAGGCAATGCGCGAGCAGCGGCATCGCCCAGCCGGTCTTCTGGTCCTTGCCGATCGCCATCCAGGCGTTCTGCAGCATGAAGTCGGCGATGATGTGCTTCGCGGTGAGAAGCAACATCCATCCCACCAGGGCACCAACCGACACCGACGATGACATGGCAGGAAACAACAAGCTGACGCCCTTTTACTTCGATGAAAGTGATTGCAGGAAATCCGGGTCAGGCCGTCAGCACAATTCCGCGAACCGAAGCTTGTCTCATTTATGACATCTCCGGCGGCGGAATGCACCAGCGGTTGCTACGAAAATCACATCCTCCTCCCGGCGTCGATAGTGGCGATGGTCATGCGGCAACGCAACGCGGGGCAGCCGAGGTTAAGGTTACGGCGGCTCGCCGGTTTGCATTCCCGCCCGGGAGGTATATCGTCAGGATGCAGGAAATTTTCTTTCTTTTATAGTCATTTACGGATTCACCGGGCAGCGCCGCGCCGATCCGGTTGCGGCCGAGGGCCGTCAAGCGCAGCCCCGGGCGGGTGATGAGCCAGGTGATCAGCCATGAGTGCCGAAGCCCCCTCGCCTTCGCCAGTGCCGCCGCGGCCGCATCCCCCGGTCGCCAAGAGCAACCGCGCGCAGATCATCGTCTTCACCCTGCTGACGCTGTTCTTGAGCGCGATCACGGTGGTCGGCGGCCGGGTCTGGCTGCGCAATTCCGAGACGCTGGTGTTCGCGGTCGGCGATGCCAAGGGCCCGGAGGCCAAGTTCGCGGCACGTCTCGCCACCGTGCTGAAGACCAATTCGTCGCGGCTGCGGCTGAAGATCGCGCCGAACCCCGACAACGCCAAGGCGCTGGCGCAGTTCGATCGCCGCGACGCCGCGCTTGCCATCCTGCGCACCGATGCAAAAGTGCCGCCGCGCGCCCGCGCGATTGCGATCCTCGAACATGACGTGGTGCTGGTGCTCAGCCCCGGCGGCAAGAAGATCAAGTCGCTCGCCGAGCTCAAGAAGAAGAAGATCGCCGTGGTCGGCGACGGCGAGAACAGCGTCAATTTCGTCCGCAGCGCGCTGGAGATTTCCGACAGCCCGGATGCTGCGCAGCGGGTGCAGCAGGCGCCGCCGAACACCCCGTTCGACAAACTGTTCGCTTCCGGCTTTTCCGCCGTGGTCGCGATCGAGCATGCCTCGAAGATCATAAAGGACAAGACCTACGAGCAATATGCCAAGCGCTCCGGCGGCTTCACGTTGAACGCGATCGACGCGGCCAAGGCGCTGGCGCGCAAATATCCGGCGATCTCGGAGGAGACGGTCTCGACCGGCATGCTGTCGTCCTCGCCGGCGATCCCCGATGACGACGTCGACACCATCGGACTGGAATGGCTGCTGGTCGCGCAATCCTGGATGTCGACGACGACGGCCGCCGAGCTCGCGCGCATCGTCTATGAGAACAAGTCCGAGCTCGCGCTCGACGACGGCTTCGCCTCCAAGATCGAGCCGGCGGAGACCGACAAGGACGCCTTCATCGTCGCCCATCAGGGCGCCGCCGAGTACATCAACGACGACACCAAGTCGTTCATGGATCGCTACAGCGACGTGATGTATCTCGGCGCCGCCGCACTCAGCATCATCGGCTCGATCTTCGCCGCGATCTACACCAAGATCACCCGCGTCGCGCCGGCGAAGGCGAGCGAGCTCGCGGGCCGGATCCTCGACATCGGCGAGCGCGTCGAGCACACCACCTGCGCCGAACATCTCGACGAATTGCAGGACGAGCTCGAGGCGATCCTGCGCGGTGCGGTGATCGGCTTGCGCGACGGCACCGTGTCCGGCGACGGGCTCGACACCTTCAAGCTCGGCTACGAGCTGGTCCGCGACGAGATCGCACTGCGCCGCGATCATCTCAAGCGCCACCCGGCGGCACCGGATGAAAATATTGTGGTGGTGAAGGCCGCGAGCGGGTGAGGCAACTTGTTCGGTGTCATCACCCGCGCATGCGGGTGATCCAGTATTCCAGAGACGCCGTTGCTTGAGCCGAGAGGCCGCGGCGTACTGGATCGCCCGGTCGAGCCGGGCGATGACAGTGTGGGTGGAGACACAGCTTCGCCTTCTCGCGACATGAATCGTCCGAGCTTTGCATCTCGTTCCGCCCTCTCCTCTTCGCAGAGGGCGCAGGGAAAGCCGGGTGCCGATCGCACCCATGGGCCCCGAGCAATGGGTAGAAAGCTCGGGGGTAGGACCACAGGTGTAACCGGAAACACTCCGGCTTTCCCCGCGCGATGGGTTGAATTTGGGAGTGACCTGCTTTGCTTTAAGCGAACAGAAACTAAGGCTTGGTCGATGTTCTCGGCAGGACTACTGAGAAGCCTATTCAGTTCTGGGCACATGAATTCCCATAGGTCGCCATCTGTCCTTCCGGTTTGCGGCCGAAACTATTTCCGCCGCTGTGTACACTAGTGGACAGAACCAAGGGCATTAATGATGCTTGATATCGCTATCACCGCCCCGCTCGTGGCTACTATCGGTGACGAGACCGCCTGGTTGCGCTCCCGCCTTCCTCATATGGAAAGGAGCGCGCCATGCAACGGCGTCGTTTCAAGCAAACACAATCGCTGGAAGAACGTTTGGCTGACGAGGCGCAACTCCTGCGCCGGCAAGCTGACGCGCTCACACCCGGGCCTGATCGGGAAGCCCTTTTGAAGAAGGCCAGACAGGCTGAGACCGGATCGCATATGAGCGAGTGGCTGCGATCCACCGAGCTTCGACCTCCCCAGTAGAGACCAACCAACCACTTGCGCGTCGAGCCGCCACGCATAGCAACGTTTTGCGCGCCCAAACGTATCCCTTATACTGGAGGATTGCAGTTTCCAGTTTAAGTGCCAGCGCCGCCAAGTCTTATACAGCTTGGTCGCGTTGTGCGCTTGAGCGTCAGCTCAGTTGGCTTGCTTCACAAGATCACCACGCGAGCGGCCACCTAGCGTTAGCGCCAGCAACAACAGCACTGCGCGCGGCACACGGTCGATCATGGGATGCCTGAAAGGCTGCCTCAGTTGACGGCCTCATCGTCCTTGTTCGCCGGTCGCTTAACGCGACGCAAAAGCAAACTCAGTTGATCCTCCAGGTCCTGGTCGCTCTCCCATGGAAAGCTGCTTCGGAAAGGTAATCGTGACCGTCGCCTCGGGGAGGTTGGAGACCTCCTGAGTCATTGCCGCGCTTTGCGAAGGCGTCGGCATCCGCACCGAACGCCTAGAACTTGATGAGGCATGGTCGTTCGTCGGCAAGAAGCAGAAGAACGTCCAGCAACTCCACTGAACAGGAACTTCTTCAAAGGCGTGAGGTTACAAATGCCTCATATGGAGGAGAAGAAAATGAACAAGTTGATTGCAGGATACGTTGTTGCGGCTGGAATGATGACAGCGGCGCATGCCGCGGAGACCATGTCGGCCGCGCCCGCTGAGAGTTGGACCGTGACCAACTATTACAAGCAGTCGGTGTACGATCCGCAGCAAAACAAGATCGGCGACATTGATGATGTGCTCGTCGACAAGTCCGGCAAGGTCAACGGTCTGGTGATCGGCGTCGGCGGCTTTCTCGGTGCGGGAGAGAAGGACGTCATCGTTCCATTCACCGCCGTCAAGACGGCGAAGAAGGACAATAAATGGTGGCTGACCCTGAACGAGTCCAAGGACGGTTTGAAGTCAGCACCGGGTTTCAAATACGACAAGGCGAGCACGACCTGGGTCCCGGAAGGCAAGTAGCCGGTCCTGGCGCAGGGATCTGACGCCGCCCGCGGGATGCGGTCACTGGAAAGCGGGGTCTCATCGAGACCCCGCGATCGCACAGGTGCCAACAGGGGCGCACCCTGCCCAACATCATTCTCTCTGGCCGAGATCCTTGCAAAAAAGCCCCGCGAGTGCGGGGCTTTTTTGCTCACCACTTCTGGCGGCCATACCAGGTGTCGATTTCCTTCTGGGCCTGGTCCTTGGCGTAGCCGTAGCGCTGCTGCAGACGGCCCTCGAGCTGGTCCTGCTTGCCGGCAATGACGTCGAGGTCATCATCGGTCAGCTTGCCCCATTGCTCCTTCACCTTCCCCTTCATCTGCTTCCAGTTTCCTTCGACTCGATTCCAATCCATCGTCGACCTCCGTTATTCAGACGACCGATCAACCGAGGCCAGAGACCTTCGTTCCTAAGCTGCCCTGCGACAGATGGGCCACGTGCTTGACCGCCTCCACAATCATGCGAGAGCACGCAACACAGTGGTGCAGATCGCTGTGTTACAAAGTGCACTTAACGGCCGACGGGTCATCCAGTGGGACGGACCGTGTTGATGCAGCTCGCGTCTTCTACGACACGGAGGAAGAAGCGATGAGGGAGTGATTCCGGCAGGCCATCAGCCGAAATAGGAACGTCGATCACGGCCATGTGTTGACGGCTTATCTGCACCATCATTGGCAACGGAGTTGACCATGGCCGAGAAAGACCTCAACGCTCTCTTCCTCGATACACTCAAGGATATCTATTACGCCGAGAAGCAGATCTACAAATCGCTGCCAAAAATGGCGAAGGCGGCTGCGTCCGACAAGCTCCGCGCCGCCTTCGAGAAGCACCACGACGAGACCGAAGGCCAGATCGAACGCCTCGAAAAGATTTTCGAGCTGCTCGGCAAGCCCGCCCGTGGCAAGAAGTGCGATGCCATCGAAGGCATTCTCGACGAGGGCAAGGAAATCATGGAGGAATACGCCGACGCGTCCGCGCTGGACGCCGGCCTGCTCGCTGCCGCCCAGGCGGTCGAGCACTATGAAATCTCGCGGTATGGCACGCTCAAAGCCTGGGCCGACAAGCTGAACATGCCGGATGCCGTCAAGCTGCTCGGTCAGACCCTGAATGAAGAAAAGAAAACCGACGAGACGCTGACCTCGATTGCCGTCTCCGCGGTGAACGCCGAAGCCGCCTGAGCGAGCGCAGATCGGTCAGCCGACTAGAGCATTTTCGGTTCCGATTAAATCGGAACCGAAGCTCCAGATTCTTGTTTTGACGCGTTTTCTTCACGCGAACCGGCGTCCACTTCGCTCGAAAACGCTCTGGTCATTTTTCGTCGTGGCTGGATCGATCGCGAATCATCTGGTCGGTGAGCTTGTCCTTGCGCCTGTTTCGATAGCGCGCGTTCAGCGTGGCGTAGATCAAGGCCACGAGGAGGATGGAGGCTCCGACAAAGACCCCGATTTCCATTCCTGGCCTCCGATGGGGAGCGAACCGTCCGCCTCGTCACCGGACCACAGCAGGTGATCACTTCGGCGACCGCAGATCGGACGAGTTGATCCACTCGTCGACGTGAGCGGCCACGGTTGCCTGGCGGGCTCTTTTGATCAGATTGTCGCGTTCGACACCGGCAGGCATGTTGCCAGCCCGCTTCAAGCTATCGGTAGCGAACTGCGCGAGCTTTTCTTGTGGGGTTTCGATTTTCTTGAAACGATCGCGCCCTTGCATGGCGTGCTCCCGGTCTGCGTTGGGCGGGAGCGATGCGGCTCTCATCACCGATAAGTGCCAAGGGCCGCCCGGTGACGCATCATCTGAGTACGATATCAACCGCCGTTCGATAACACAGGTTAGCCCCGGGAAAATAGTTTCGGCCGGCGATTTCAAATGACGCCCGTCATTTGGCCGCAACGTCCGTCGGCGTCCCGGCGGCATCGAGCTGCCGTCCCTCGTGATCCATATGCAGATAGTTCGGGTTGAACAGGCCGGCCTGCATCAGCCGGTCGAGATCGGGGACGGCGAGCGCCCTTCCCTTGAGCACGATCAGGCCGTCGGCGCGCAGCTCCTGCAGCGTTCGGTTGACGTGGACCTTGGAGAGCCCGGTGGCGTCGGCGAGATCGCCCTGGGTCAGCGGGAAGTCGCAGCTGTCGCCCTGGGTCAGGCCGGCGAGACGCAGGCGCAGCCAGATCTCGCAGAGCAGATGGGCCACCCGCTCCAGCGCGGTGCGCTGGCCGAGGCTCATGGTCCATTCGCGCTGGATCGCCGCGTTGACCAGCGTCTCCCACCAGAACGCGGTGACGATGCGGGGATGTTCGGCCGCGACCTTTTCGAAGAACTCGCGCGAGAGGTCGGCGATCGACACCGGGGTGATGGTGCCGATCGAATGATCCATCTCGCGCAGGATGAAGACGTTCACGTCGCAGATATCACCGGGCAGGAAGAACGACACCACCTGACGGCGGCCGTCCTCGAGCTGCTTGTAGCGGCAGGCCCAGCCGGACAGGATCAAATGGACGTCCTTCGGCTTCTCGCCCTCACGGACGATGTCGACGCGCGGACCGAAGTGACGGACGCGCTCGGTCGACGCGCGATTGAGAATGGCGTGGTCGACCGGCGAAAGCCGTACGACTGCTCCAATTTCCGGACTAGCGACGCCAACGACATTGGTCTCCCCGGATGCTAAATCGGGTAACCGCCGCTCCGTTTTCAATAACGTATGTTACATTGCACAGCTATTGCCGTCTGTTCACTAGTGTACACACGCCGGAGGACGCAACGGTAATGTCCTCAAGCGCGGTACAGATCCGGTGCCAGCGGGGCGGCGTCCAGCAAAACGTGACGCCTTCAGGCCGACGTCATTCAGACGAGCGGCACGCCATAATAATCGTTGACCGCGCGTGTGGTGCCGTTATCGGCCCAATTCCAGTCCCGCTCGCTACCGTATTTCGGCGCGCCGCGCAGCTGGCTCTCGGTCACGCCCGTGACGTAACCGCCCAGCCTTGTGTCGTATTTGAGCGATTGCCAAGGCAGCGGATAATGGTCGTTGCCGAGGCCGAGAATGCCGACGAAGCCGAGCACGGCGTAGGACACCCGTCCGCTTGTCTTGTCGATCATGACGCGTTCGATCGAGCCGATCTTGCGCTCATCCGATCCGTAGACCGCGGTGCCCTCGACCTTGTCGCTGCCGATGAGGTTTCCGATTTCTTTTGCGTCTGTCGCCATGTCAAATCTCCTGTGATCTTCCGAGGCCAACGATGGACCAGGATCATCGTTCCTGCCGCATTGCGCAGTTGCTGCAGGGCAAAACGACGTTCAGCCTGTCGGGGGATCGCCGCTGTCGTCAGGCGTCATGCCCGAGCCCGGCGTCTTGCCGGCGTCATTCAGCTTGGGGTCCCGCGTCGCTTCGCGTGTTTGCGACTTTCGGGGGTCGGTCTTGTGAGCGCTCTGCGCGCGCTCCTTGTCGGCCGGCTGCTCCTGACCCTTGTCGTCCTTGACGATACCGTGATTGGAATGTGCCATTGCCGATTTCCCTTAGCTGATATCCCTAAAGATGTGCGGGCCCCGACGATGAAATTCGCCGAGGCCCGTCACCGGAGTGGTCCACTGCCCCCGGGGTGAAGAGCAGTGAACACACGGGTGCTACGCATGGCGCCGGAGATCGTTCCTGCGATGCAAAAGATGAATTCGATCCGCCGATGTCATGGGTTAACGACGGCCTCCGGGGAGCATGCCAAGTATTCCCGGTTCCAGACCGGAGGCGGCATGATCAAGAAGAAACGCAACAGGGCGCGTCCCCCGGGATCGTTCGAGGACCGTCTGCAAAAATTTGCCGAAGATGCACGCCTTGCGGCACGCGAGCTGCCGCCGGGGCGCGAACGCGAAACGCTGATGAAGAGAGCCAGACAGACCGAGACGGTGATGGAAGTCAGCGAGTGGCTGACGCTCCGCAAATAAGCCGCGCCGGACACCGGCCCATAGGGAGGGGCTGCGATGATCGAGGAGAGATTCGACTCACATACACTCGCCATCATGAATTTTGCGCTCGACCGGGTTTGCGCCGAGGCGCGTCATGGCGAGGGAACGACGCTTTCCGAGCTCACTGAAGCCGGACAGCAGGCGCTGACCAAGGTCACCGCCGCGGCGGAATAGCCGGCCGCAGCAAGCCGCGGGCAACGCTGCTAGAGCATTTTCCGACCGGAATGAATCGGGTGGGGATTCCCAAAACGGCGCGAGTCAGATTCAAGCTGCATGCTGGCGAGGGAGGCCAGCATGTATGGCCAGGGCGCTTTCGGTTGATCTTCTCAAAGGGTGATAGCCGCGATTGACGGTGGCATGTCCTGTCGACAGGCTGCTGAGCGCTTTGGTGTCAGCGCGGCCAGTGCGATCCGCTGGCGCGGTCGCCTCAAGGAAGTTGGCGACATCGTTCCTAAACGCCAGGGCGGTGACCGCAAATCGCAGCGCATCGAAGCGCATTCGCAATTGATTCTGGAGGCAGTGACAGCGAAGCCGGATATCACGCTCGCCGAGTTGCGAGAACTGTTGAAACGTCGTGGAATATCGACTGGCATCGCGTCGCTCTGGCGTTTTTTCCAGCGCAGAAAGATCACACTTAAAAAAAGACAGCGCACGCCGCCGAGCAACGGCGCGGCGATATAAATGCCGCGCGTGAGGAGTGGTTCGAAGGGCAAATCGATCTTGACCCTGAGCGTCTCGTCTTCATCGACGAAACCAGCGCCAACACCAAAATGGCGCGGCTTTACGGCCGCTCGCCACGCGGCGAGCGATGTCGTGCAGCTATCCCACACGGACATTGGAAGACGACGACATTCACCGCTGGATTGCGCTCCGACGGTCTGATCGCGCCGCTTGTTCTGGACGGTCCAATGGATGGCGACGCTTTCCTGGCCTACGTCGAGCAATTGCTCGCCCCATCGCTGCGGCCGGGCGATACCGTTATCATGGACAACTTGCCCGCTCACAAGGTCCATGGCGTTCGAGAGGCCATCCGGGCGGTCGGAGCAAGCCTGCTCTATCTTCCGCCCTACAGTCCAGACTTCAACCCGATCGAAATGGCCTTCTCTAAACTGAAAGCCCTGTTGCGGGCCGCCGCAGCGCGCACCATGCCCGATCGCTGGCAAGCAATCGCCAACGCTCTCAAGCGCTTCTCACCCGAGGAATGCCAAAATTATCTCGTCGCGGCTGGTTACGACGCAACGTGATCGGAAAATGCTCTAGCCTGGACCCGTCATCCCCGCGCCTTTGTCGCTGGAGGTGCGAGCCTTGCGGTGCACTTGCACCGCTGGGCGAGCCTCGAAGGCTGCACGGCCACAGTCGGGCCGTCGACCCTTCGAGGGCCGCTGAAGAAGCGGCCACCTCAGGGTGACGGTCCACGTTCTACACGTCATCACGAGCGAGAACGTCTGCGCCTCTTACAGCGCCGCCGCCGGCACCCGGGCGCGGATCTCGGCGATCTTGCGCTTCAGTGCGGCCTGCCGCGGATCGGGCATGATGGCGGCGCGGGCTTCCGCAATCGCGGCGGCGAGATCGGGAAGCGCGAGCACGCCGTCGAAGGTCGGCTTGGCGAGCCCGTCGATGATCGCGTGCCAGTCCGCGATGCCCTGGCGATAGGGATCGCCATAGCCCTGGATCATGGTCGCGGTCTGCACCACCGCCGATGCGGCGGCCGGTTGCTTGGTGAGGCTGCGGTCGATCATGTGCAGCCAGCGCTCGACCCAGACGCGCTCCTTGGCATAGCGCACCGAGAACAGCCGCCAGCGCTTCAGGCCCGCCTCGATCCTGAGCCGGCGCACACTGAAGCGGTTGTTGGCGCTGAAGCGGATCGAGACCCTGCGGCGGCGCCAGCCGAACTGATCGAGCACGGCGAGGATCGGATCGGCAACCACCGCCGGCAAGGCGTCGATCAGCTCGTCGAGGCGAAATCGCTTGACGTCGTCGGCCGAGCGCGCCGCAAGGCCACCCGCCGCATAGACCTCGCCGAGCTTGAGCTGCGCGATCCGGATCGCATCCTCATAGGCCATCCGCTCCGCCATCAGCCGCGCGATGTCCGCGAGCAGCGCGTCATCGACGCCGCGGCGGCCGACGAAGCGCTTGAGCCGATCGATATAGAGCTGGGCGTAGCTCGTGCTCTGATAGGCGATCAACAGATGGATGGCCTCGGTGACCGCGGGCCCGAGATGATCCGGACAAGCCTCGGGCAGCACAGGCGGCCCCTCGTCCTCGTCGCCGATGATATCGGCGAAGAGATAGCGGAGCGAAGCCAGGAGACTATCGTCATCCGGCACTGCGGCGCCTCCAGAACTGGTCACGGCGGGCTCATGCAGGTTTTGGCTCCGCAACCTGCGGCGTGGTGTGTTGCGCGAGCCGCTGCTCGAGGGTCGAGATATTCTGGAACAGGCGGGCGCTGAACAGCCGCAGGAGGTAGAAGCCGAACGCCGGGTTCTGGACGTAAAGCTGCTCGACCTGGTCATAGGTCACCGACAGCACCATGCCGCCTTCGACGCATTCCAGCGTCTGGGTCCGTGTGTTCGACGGCGACAGCATGCCGAACTCGCCAACGATGGCGCCGACCGGCAGTTCGATGCCCGATTCGACCAGGCGGAAGCGGCCGCTGACGATGTAGAACATGCTGTCGGCCTTCTCGTCCTTGTAGAACAGGACCTCGCCCGCCGTGCATTTGCGCTCCGTCGTGAAGGGCTTCAGCCACTCCATCGACAGATCGCTGTTGACCGATTTCTTCACGTTGCGGACCAGCTGCAGCATCTGGTGCAGGCGGTAGGTGTTCACCGGCAGCAGCACGGAATGCAGGATCAGCACGGCGTAATTGTGGGTCGGGATCGCGGTCGCGATCAGGATGATGTTGGTCAGGATGGCGAACACGCGCAACGGGATCATGGTCCGCATCGACAGCGTGGCGACCACGAAGATCGATGCGAAGAGACTGCCGGCGGCGCCGGCGTGTTCCGCGAGGTGTGAGGTGTCCATCGGAAACCAACCAATGCTCAAGAAGTGAATAGATCGTCTTATTAGTCGCTTCATTCCGGCCGGGGTCGCATCGCCCGCCAGCATCCCTGATATACGGTGAAAAAGCGACGATTTGTCCGATTTCTCACATTCGCGGGCGCAAAATCGGGGCAGGATGGTTAGGCCTTTTGGGCCATTCGTCCAACGAACGGGTGTCCTGCTGACTTGATGCCGCGAACGGCCTGCGCGTTGACGGCCTCAAGGAGGACGGGCACGTTGTGACGCAGGCTCCGCCGCTCGCGGGGTCCGATTCCAGCAGTTCATCGACAGGCAACCTCCGTCCTGATGTCCAAGCGGCTCGTCCTTCCGGCTTTGACTGCCTTCGTTTCGGCTACCGCCGGCCGCAACATGACCACGGCGGCCTATGTCGCGGTCGCGACCGGCGTCGCCATGATGACGCTGCTGACGGTGCAGCCGGCCTATGACGCCGCCCCGCACTGGATCGATGCGCTGCTCTCGGTCTGCCTTGCCTATTTCGTGTTCGAATGGGTGGTGCGGCTGCGCCATATGCGACGGCAGGGCAAGCTCTGGTTCTACGCGCTGTCCAGCGCAGGCGTGGTCGATGCAATCGGCGCGCTGGCGGTGCCGCTCGCCTTGCTCTCCGGCCTGGAGCCGAAGACGGCATGGCTGTTCGGCGTGCTCTGGGTGCTCAAGGTGGTGCCGGGCATTCCCGGCCTGCGCCAGCTCCGGCGCGTGCTGGTGGTGGAGTCCGGCCCGCTGCTCAGCGTGCTCGTGATCTTCCTGATGGTGGTGTTCCTGGCTTCCGTTGCGGAATATTTGCTGGAGCGGGACGTCCAGCCGCAGACCTTCGGCAGCGTGCCGGCGGCATTGTGGTGGGCGGTGGTGACGCTGACCACGACAGGCTATGGCGATGTGGTGCCGATCACCCCGCTCGGCCGCGTGGTCGCCGCCATGGTGATGATCTCGGGCCTCGGCGTGTTCGGGCTGTGGACCGGTATCCTGGCGACCGGCTTTGCTGCGGAAACCCGGCGCGACAATTTTCTGAAGACCTGGGAGACCGTCAGCAAGGTGCCGTTCTTCGCGCATCTCGGCCCGGCCGCGATCGCCGACGTCACCCAGGTGCTGCGGACCATGGACCTGCCGCCGCGCACCATGATCATCCGCAAGGACACCAATGGCGACTGCATGTATTTCGTTGCCGCCGGCGAGGTGGAGGTCGACCTGCCCGGGCGCAAGGTCAAGCTCGGCGAAGGCGCGTTCTTCGGCGAGATGGCGCTGCTCGGCAACGCCAAGCGCGCCGCCAGCGTCGCCACCAGCAAGGTGACGCGGCTGTTGGTGCTTGACCTGGTCGATTTCCGCCTGTTGATGGCAAGGCATCCCGATCTCGCCGAGACCATCGACGCCGAGGCGAAGCGGCGCGAACGTGAGAACCAATAATGGAGACCAAGATGGCTGACGCGGCCGACACCGCCAGCGGACCCGTGCTCGAGATTGCGGAGGCGCGCGCCACCATCCGCCTCAACCGGCCGAAGCATCTCAACCGCCTGCAGGCCGAGGACCTCGGCGAGCTCCTGAAACTGTTCGACCGGATCGAGGCCGATCCTGCGATCCGCGTGCTGGTGCTGACCGGAACCGGCCGCGCGTTCTCCGCCGGCTACGACCTCAACTCGGTGGCCGAGCGCGCGGTGAGCGCCAGCGAGCAGCAGAGTGCGGGCTCGGCGTTCGAGGTCGTGGTCAACCGTCTGGAAGATCTGGCCGTGCCGACGATCTGCCGGCTCAATGGCGGCGTCTATGGCGGCTCGACCGACCTCGCGCTCGCCTGCGACTTCCGGATCGGCGTCGATACCGCGGAGATGTTCATGCCGGCGGCGCGGCTCGGTCTGCACTATTACACCAGCGGCATCAAGCGCTACGTCACACGGCTCGGCGTCGACAACGCGAAGATGCTGTTCCTGACCGCCTCGAGGATCACCGCGCCCGAGATGCTGCGGATCGGCTACCTCACTGCGATGGTGCCGATCGACCTGCTCGACGAGGAGGTCGACAAGCTTGCAAATGTTTTGGCCGGCAATGCGCCCAAGGCGATGGCCGGCATGAAGCGCGCGGTCAACGAATTCGCCCGCGGCGAGCTCGATGCAGCCCCAGCCGACGCCCGCCACCGCGACAGCATGCGCGGCGACGAGATCAAGGAAGGCATCAAGGCATTCGCCGAGAAGCGGGCACCGAAGTTCTAACGCAGCGCTCCAAATCGATAGTACCGTCACCCTGAGGAGCGCGCTCTTGCGCGCGTCTCGAAGGGTCGACGGCCCGAGTGTGGCCGTGCATCCTTCGAGACGCGCTACGCGCTCCTCAGGATGACGGGCTTAGCAGCGACGCGCGACGCTTCACCCTCCCCTTACGCCCGCTTCGACCGCATCGCACGGACTTGCGCGATCTCCGGATCGCCGGCGAGGGCCTGGTAGCGCTTGCTGTCGACCGCGTAGAGCGCGATGCGGCCTTCGGCATCGGCGTGGACGCCCCAGCCGAAGCGTTTGCCGAGCGGCGAGGCGCGCATGCAGGCCTGGCCGCGCGAGAAGAACGCCTCGCGGGCGAGGCTGCGTTCTTTCTTCGCCGCCTTGTTGTTCGCAGCCTTGGCATCGAGCGCGCGGCCGGCCGCCGACGTGGCGAACACCACGTCGTCGGATGTGTATTGGTACGGCGCGCCTGATATCATCCGGTATTGCAGCACGGCGACGGTCGGCTGGCCGCCGCGCGGCTGTGGCTCCTCACCGCTCCGCGCCGGACAATCCTCCGCGATGCGGATGAAGGTGTCGAAGCAGTTGGTGCTGTGCAGCGTTTTCGTCATCACAACGCTCGTATCACACTCCGACGGCCACAGCATGCTGCGCCGCCATCTCGTCGTCGGCTTCCGATATCCGTACAAACGCCGGGCGCGCGGTGATGCGCTCGGCATAGCGGACGAACACGTCCCGTTTAGGAACGATGCCGAACATCATGGTCCAGCTGAGCGCGATGCCCCAGAGGATATCGGCCGCCGTGATCTGCTCGCCGAGCAGATAGGGCACTTTCGCGAGCTGCGCCTCCAGTGCGCCCAGCATGGTGTCGTAATCGGCGTAGGGCGACTGGGTGATCGGCGCCGGCTCGCGCTTCATGAAATGGTCGATCACGGCCGGCTCGAACCAGGCGCCGTAATAGGCGATCCAGCGCAGATACGGGCCGCGGCGCGGGTCGTTGAGCGCGGGCGTCAGGCCTGCCTGCGGAAACAGATCGGCGAGATAGATGAAGATCGCGACCTGCTCGGTGACCAGCGCGCCGCCGTGGCGGATCGCCGGCACCTTGCCGAGCGAATTGATGGCGAGATAGGCGTCCTTGCGCTGCTCGCCCGCCTTCATGTTGAGGACATGCAAATCATAGGGCGCACCGAGTTCCTCGAGCAGCACGCGCGTGCCCGTGGCGCGGCTTTGCGGCGAGTAATACAGCATGACGCGGTCGGTGGTGGTTGTCGCGGTGGTCATGGGCAGTCTCCTTGCGCCGTCGGGCGGCATGGCCTCCTTATGTCCGCCTATACCTGACATCTTGTGTCAGGTATGCTCTGCGACATGCGCGCAAGCCGGCTGTTTTCCATCCTCACCACCCTGCAGGCGCGGGGACAGGTCACCGCGCCCGAACTGGCCGAGGCCTGCGAGGTCTCGGTGCGCACGATCTATCGCGACATCGATGCGCTCTCGGCCGCCGGCGTGCCCGTCTATGCCGACCGTGGCGCCGAGGGCGGCTATCGCCTGCTCGACGGCTATCGCGTGCGGCTGAACGGGCTGTCGCAGGACGAGGCCGAGGCGCTGTTCATGGCCGGCCTGCCCGGCCCCGCCGCGGCACTCGGCCTCGACACCGCGATGGTCGCGGCGCAGAGCAAGCTGATGGCCGCGCTGCCGGAAAATCTGCGGCCCAACGCGCGGGGCATGCAGCAGCGCTTCCATCTCGACGCGCCCGGCTGGTTCGGCGAGACCGAGGAGCCGAAGCATCTGCGCGCCATTGCAGCCTCAGTGCTGCGCGAAAATCTGATCGAGATCCGCTACCAGAGCTGGAAGGCCGAGAAGCGGCGGCGGGTGGCGCCGCTCGGGCTCGTGCTGAAGGGCGGCAGCTGGTATCTCGCCGGCCTCGTCGACGGCAATGTGCGCACCTATCGGGTGGCTCGCGTGCTGGATTGTGAGACACTTGAGACGCCATTCGCGCGGCCGGCGGAGTTCGACCTCGCCGCCTATTGGCGCGCCTCGATCGAACGGCTTGAGGCCGAGCTGCATCCGAACCAGGCCACGGTGCGGCTGTCGCCGTTCGGGCTGAAACTGTTCGATGCGCTGGCGCATCCTTACGTGAAGGCGCGGATGCAGCTTGCTGACGGCACCGAGCCCGACGGCTGGCGGGTCGCCACCATGCCGGTCGGCAAGACGGTGTGGCATGCGGCGACCGAGCTGCTGCGGCTCGGCGCCGAGGCCGAGGTGATCGCGCCCGCGGAGTTGCGCGAGAAGATGGCCGAGCTGGCGGGCGCGATGTTCGCGCGCTATGCCGAGACGCAGGCGCGCCGGCCCGGCGCTAGTACCGGCTATCGGAGCTGATCACGAAGCGGTCGAGAAAATTGACCGGTAGGATCTCGAAACGGTCGAGCGTCAGCGTAATCCCGGTCACGAAGTCGATGCCCTTGATCGTGCCGTAGAGATCGATGCGCCGGCCGCGGCGCAGGCCGCGCGTTTCAGGATGCTGCTCGATATCGATATGGGCATAGATCGGATTGTCGAGCCGCGAATGGCGGTGCCAGCCGCGCTGCAGGAAGCTGAACTGCAGCACCGAGCCCGCACCCCAGTCGATCGCGTCGAAGAAGCGGGTTTCCCAGGCGACCGGCTGGCCCAGATAATGCGCAGCGATGAACGCGTCGCGTTCGAGCGCGGGGAGACGGTGCAGCTGCCTGTTGATCCTGCCCGCCGTGAGCGAGGCGTCGTTCGCCATTGTTCTTGTTGTCGCTTTTTTTCTTGTCGTTTCTTGTCTTGGTCGCTTTTGTCCCGGGCGGACTCAGCCTTCGGGGAATTATACGTCCACGAATGTGACAGTATCTGCCACGGTCGCACGCGCGGTGCGGTAGCTGTTCACCTTGTGCGCATGATCGGCATAGCCGAACGAGATGCCGCAGACAACCCGGCGATCGTCGGCCAGGCCAAAATGGCGGCGGATCAGCCCGGAATGGCGGGCGATCGCGGCCTGCGGGATGGTGCCGAGCCCGAGCGCCTGCGCCGCCAGCATGAAGTTCGAGACATAGCCGCCACAATCGATCGCGCCGTAGATGCCGAGCGGCTCGTTGGTGTGGATCACGGCAATGTGGGGAGCGCCGAAGAAATTGTAGTTCTCCAGCGCCTGTTTGGCATAGGCCGCCTTGTCGCCCCTGGTGATGCCGAGCGTGTTGTAGAGCTGGAAGCCGCTTTCGCGGCGGCGCTCCAGATAGACCCCGACATATTCGCGCGGCGGCGTGAAGTCGTAATCTTCGCCGAGACCGCGCGAGGCATCGGCATAGATCGCCTTGCGGAACCGTTCCTTGGCCTCGCCGGAGACGATCAGGACCTGCCAGGGCTGGCTGTTGCACCAGGACGCGGTGCGCTGCGCGGTGGTGAGGATGTGCTCGATAATTTCGCGCGGCACCTCGCGCTGCTGGAACGCGCGCACCGAGTAACGCTCGTTGAGCAGCTCCTCGAGCGCGCCGATGCGATTGGTTTCCTTCACGACAGCGTCCATCGGTGCTCACTTTCTTGCCCCGGACGCAGCGCAGCACGAAGTGATGCGCTGCTGAGCCGGGGCCTATGCAAGAGGTGGGTCCCGGCTCTGCGACGCAGCACTTCGTGCCGCATCGCGTCCGGGACACGAGAATCTTCAACGCCCCTTGGTGGGGATCTTGTTGTAGGGCACGTCCTTGTCGACCCGGATGTCGCCGGGAAGACCGAGCACGCGCTCGGCGATGATGTTGCGCAGGATCTCGTCGGTGCCGCCGGCGATGCGCATCGAGGGCGATGACAGCAGCATCTGCTGGAACTGGCCGTTGGCCTGCTCCTCATCGGTGCCGGTGAGGCTGCCGGCCGCGCCCTCGAGGTCCATCGCATAGGTCGCGATGTCCTGCAGCATCAGGCCGGAGACCAGCTTGCCGATCGAGTTTTCCGGACCGGGCCGCTCGCCCTTCGACAGCGCCGAGATGGCACGGTAGCTGGTATATTTCAGCCCGCTCGCTTTCACCGCCCAGCTCGCGAGCTTGGAGCGCACCGCCGGATCGTCGATCGCAAGCCCGTCCTCCAGCATCAGATTGGAGCAGAACTCGAACATCTCGGGGACGCCGGTCGCGAGCCGCGAGCCGATCGACATGCGCTCGTTCATCAGCGTGGTCAGCGACACGCTCCAGCCCTCGCCGACCGCGCCGAGGCGCTGGCTGTCCGGGATCACGACGTCGGTGAAATAGACCTCGTTGAACTCCTGCATGCCGTTGGCCTGCTTGATCGGCCGCACCTCGACTCCGGGGCTCTTCATATCGAGGAAGAACATGGTGAGGCCCTTGTGCTTCGGCACATTCGGGTCGGTGCGCGCGATCAGCAGGCCGTAGTCGGAATAATGCGCGCCGGAGGTCCAGATCTTCTGGCCGTTGACGACCCAATTGTCGCCCTTCTTCTCGGCGCGGGTGCGCAGCCCCGCGACGTCGGAGCCGGCCGACGGCTCGGAGAACAGCTGGCACCAGATCTCTTCGCCCGACGCGAGCTTCGGCAGATAGCGGCGCTTGGCGTCTTCACTGCCCCAAGCCATCACGGTCGGGCCGCACATGCCCTCGCCGATCTGGAACGGTTGGGTTAATTTGCCGTAGACGCCCTCTTCCTGCTGCCAGATCACGCGCTCGATCGGGGTGGCGCCGCGGCCGCCATATTCCTTCGGCCAGTGCAGGCAGGCCCAGCCGCCCTCGGCCTTCTTCTTCTGCCAGGCCTTGCCGACCTCGACCATGTCATGCCTGGCGAGCTTGATGCGGCCGAGCGAGGATTTTGACAGTTCCTCCTCGAACTCCTTCGGCGCATTGGCGGCGACCCAGCTGCGGGCGAGGCTACGGAATTCGGCTTCCTGCGGCGTGTCATCGAAATTCATGGCGAACCTCTTTCAGTTGCGCGCGGTCAGGCGCGGCCCTTGGTCGGGATCTTGTTGAAGGGAACGTCCTTGTCGACCCTGATGTCGCCGGGCAGGCCCAGCACGCGCTCGGCGATGATGTTGCGCATGATCTCGTCGGTGCCGCCCTCGACGCGGGTGCCGGGCGCGCGCAGCAGCATCGCCTGGAATTTGCCGGCGACCTCGGCATCCTCTACCCCGCTCAGCGCACCGGCGGCGCCCTGCAGGTCGAGCGCGTAGGTCGCGACGTCCTGGATCATCGAACCGGCGACCAGCTTGCCGATCGAGTTCTCCGGCCCCGGCCGCTCGCCCTTCGACAGCGCCGAGATCGCGCGCATGCTGGTGTATTTCAGCCCGCTCGCCTTCACCGCCCAGTTCGCCAGTTTCGAGCGCACCGCGCGGTTCTCGATCGCCGGGCCGTCCTCCAGCATCAGGCTGTTGCAGAAGTCGAACAGTTCGGGGAAGCCGGTCGAGACGCCGGCGCCGATCGACATGCGCTCGTTCATCAGCGTGGTCAGCGACACGTTCCAGCCGTCATTGACATTGCCGAGCCGCTGCGAGTCCGGAATCCGGACGTCGGTGAAATAGACCTCGTTGAAGTCGGAAGCGCCGCTCGCCTGCTTGATCGGCCGCACCTCGACGCCCGGGCTCTTCATGTCCAGGAAGAACATGGTGAGGCCCTTGTGCTTCGGTACGGTCGGATCGGTGCGGGTGAGCAGGATGCCGTAATCAGAATAGTGCGCGCCCGAGGTCCAGATCTTCTGGCCGTTGATCACCCATTCGTCGCCATGCTTCTCGGCGCGGGTCCGCAGGCCCGCGACGTCGGAACCGCCGGCCGGCTCCGAGAACAGCTGGCACCAGATCTTCTCGCCGGAGGCGAGCGGCGGCAGGTAAGAGCGCTTCTGCTCCTCGCCGGCGAACGCCATCATGGTCGGGCCGCACATGCCGTGACCGATGATGAACATTGAGCTGAGGCGGCCGAACGGGCCCTCCTCCTGCTGCCAGATCACGCGCTCGATCGGCGATGCGCCGCGGCCGCCATACTCCTTCGGCCAGTGCAGGCAGGCCCAGCCGGCATCGGCCTTCTTCTTCTGCCAGGCCTTGGCGACCTCGAGGATATTGGCGCCCTTGAGCTGGAAGCGGCCGAGCGAGGCCTTGCGCAGCTCTTCCTCATATTGCTTGGGCGCATTCGCCGCGATCCAGGCTTTCGCCTCGGCGCGGAATGCGGCTTCCTGCGGAGTGTCGTCGAAATTCATGACTCTGTCCTCTCCTGCGTTCCCCGGATGCGGCGCAGCACGGAGTGGTGCGCTGCTGTTCCGGGGTCCATAGTAGCCCGATGGGTCCCGGCTCTGCGGAGCAGCGTTTCACGCTGCACCGCGTCCGGGACACGAGCACCCCTTACGCCGCGTTCTTCTTGCGCATGCGGTCGATCAGCGCGTCTTCCCAATAGGACAGGCTGCCGAGGCCGAGCGCCACCGCATTGGCGCGGCGGTAGTACATGTGGCAGTCGAACTCCCAAGTGAAGCCCATGCCGCCGTGAACCTGGATGTTGTTCTTGGCGCAGTGCTGGAACGCCTGCGTCGCGCTGATGCGCGCGGCGGCGGCGGCTTCCGGCAGCTCGCCGGCATTGGTCGAGAGCGCCCAGGCGCCGAAATAGCAATTCGACCGCGCCAGCGTCGCCGAGACATACATGTCGGCCAGCATGTGCTTCACCGCCTGGAACGAGCCGATCGGACGGCCGAAGGCGATGCGGTCGAGCGCGTAGTCGCGGCCCATCTCCAGCGCGCGGTCGGCGCCGCCGACCTGCTCGAACGCGGTCAGCACCGCGGCGCGATCCAGCACCTGGGTGATCACGCTCCAGCCCTCGCCAGTGGCGCCGAGCGGCTCGGCCTTGGCGTCCTTGAAGGTGATCTCGGCCTGGCCGCGGGTCAGATCGATGTTGGTGAGCGACTTGACCTCGACGCCTGAGGCCTTGAGGTCGACGATGAACAGCGAGATATCGGATTCACGTCCGCTCGAGCCGGTGCGCGCGGCGACCACGGCGAAATCGGCGATCGCACCATCGGCGACCGGCTTCTTGACGCCGTTGAGCACGCCGCCATTGGCAGTGACCTTGACCGCCTTCGGCGACGGGTTGCCGTGGCCCTCGAACAGCGCGAGCGTGCCGATGGCATCGCCGGAGGCGATCTTCGGCAGCCACTTCTGCTTCTGCGCGTCACTTCCGGCGATCAGGATCGCTTCGGCGGCGAGATAGACGGTCGACGAGAACGGCACCGGCGCCAGCGCGCGGCCCATTTCCTCGGCGATCACGCAAAGCTCGAGATGGCCGGCGCCCGCGCCGCCGAACTGCTCCGGGATCGCGACGCCGAGGAAGCCCATCTCGGCAAGGCCCTTCCACAGCGCCTTGTCGTAGGGCACCTTGCCGTCGAGCACTTCGCGCACGGCCTTGGGCGGGCATTGTTCGGCGAGGTACTTCCGCGCCTCGTCGCGCATCTGCTTCTGTTCGTCGGAGAAATCGAAATTCATGGCGCTACCCGCGTTGTTGCTTGGCTTCGTGGGATGGGTGGAGCGAAGCGATACCCATCGATTGCTTGGTCAGATGATGGGTTTCGCTGCACTCTACCCATCCTACGGTCAGTTCAAAACGATCACCTCGTCGCCGGGCTTGTCGGCATAGAGCTGCTCGACCAGCGCGGCGCGGCGCTCGAGGCCGGCGCGCTGGTTGATGTAGCCCTTGTCGGTGAGCTCATTGCCGTCGATCGACGGCGGCTCGACCATCAGCATCGCACGTGCAATGCGCATGCTGCTGCCGGTGGTCGACGCGTTGTGGGCCTGCAAACCCTTCTTGAGGCAGGCCACCACGTCGGGATGCCGGATCACGTCCTCATAGCTCGCGTCCGCTTTGCCGACGAGCTGACGGCAGGCATGCAGGTTCGGCCAGCACAACAGGCCGATGAACTCACGGTCCTGCCCCGCCACCAGCGCGTCATGCACGACCGGCGTCGCGGCCGCGATCGCATCGGTGCGCAGCGAGCCGACATGGACGAAGGTGCCGGTGGTCAGCTTGAAGTCCTCGACCACGCGGCCGGCGAAGATGATGCCTTTCAGCGGGTCCTCGGGATCGACGAACACACCGGCATCGCCGATGCAGTAGAAGCCTTCCTCGTCGAACATCTTGGCCGTGAGATCGGGCTGGCCGAAATAGCCGGGCGTGACATTGACGCCGCGCAACCGCAATTCGTATTTCGCGCCGCACGGCACCATCTTCAGCTCGACGCCGGGGAACGGCAAGCCGATCAGGCCGACGCGCTCGGTGTCCCAATAGGTGCCGGTCGAGGTCGGCGCGGTCTCGGTCGAGCCCCAGCCGGTGTAGAACACGATGCGCTCGCCAGTGGTCTTCACCGCCAGCGTCTGCATGCGGTCGTAGAGATCGTCAGGCAGCCGCGCGCCGCCATAACCCATGATCGCGAGGTTCTTGAAGAAGCTCTGGCACAGTGCTTCGTCCTTCTCCATGACGGCTGCGAGCGCGGCATAGCCGGCCGGCACGTTGGCGTAATAGGTCGGCGAGACCTCGCGTAAGTTCCTGATGGTCTCCTCGAGCTGGCCCGGCATCGGCCGGCCGTCGTCGATATAGAGCGTGCCGCCGTCGACCAGCACCGGATTGAACGCAGCGTTGCCGCCCATGGTGTGATTCCACGGCATCCAGTCGAGCACGGTCGGGATCGGCCCAGCCGTTTCACGCGGGCGCACCTGCATCATCATCGCCGCATTGGCGCACATCATCTCCTGGGTGTTGATGACGGCCTTGGGCATGCCGGTCGAGCCCGAGGTGAACAGCAGCTTGCCGACGGTATTGGGCGTGATCTTCGCGATGGACTCACCGACCGCGGATGTCACCGGCGTTGCGGCAAGCTCGGCAAAGGCCACGCTCTTGATGCCCTCGCACGGACGCAGCACGTGAATGACGGTGATCCCTGTGAGATCGATCGCCTTCAGCGCCTTCTCGAAGGCAGGTCCATCCTGCACCATCACGACGGCGGGCTTGATCAGGTTGAACAGATATTTGAGCTTGAGATGATCCTGGCTCATCAGCGAATAGGCCGGCGACACCGGCGCGGCCGGCAACCGTGCCTGCATCGCCGCCTGCGTCATCAGCGCATGCTCGATCGAATTGCCCGAGAGGATCGCGACGGGCCGGTCTGCACCAATGCCGAGATCGAGCAGGCCATGCGTCAGCGCATCGACGGTGCGTTTGGCTTCGCCATAGGAGAGCTTGCGCCACGCTCGGTCGGGACCGCCACGCTGCGCGAGCCAGATGCGCTCCGGCGCCTGCGCCGCCCATTTGGCGAGATAGGCCGGAATGTGCGTCTCATAAGCCTGGAGCGGAATCCGCGACTGCAGCACGACGGTGCCGTCGTCGCGCCGCTCGACCGCGATGTCACGCGCGAGCCAGTCCACCTTGCGAAAGGCGGGTTTTGTCAGCATCGCCGCGTCACCATCCATTTTGCGTCTCCCGGAATTTCTTGTCCTTTGCGGACTTTTTGTCAGCGCCTGATATAGACAGGCTTTCGTTTCTCAAGGAAGGCCCTGATGCCCTCCTGAAAATCTTCCGAACGGCTGCACAGCACCTGATTGCGATCCTCCATCGCAATCACGGCTTCGATCGAGCCGGCATCGACGCTCATGTTGATGCATTCCTTGGAGAGGCGGAGACCGACCGGCGAGGCCGTCATCATCGCCTCGACATAAGGATTGGCGGCGGCGTCGAGATCGGCGGCCTCGACCACCTCGGAGACAAGGCCGACGGCGAGTGCGCGATCGGCATGGATGAAGCGCCCGGTGAGGATCAGTTCGGACGCGACGGAGACGCCGACGAGGCGCGGCAGGAAATAGCTGGTGCCGATGTCGCAGCCGCCCAAGCCGAGCTTGATGAAGGCGCAGTTCATCCGCGCATTCTTTGCGGCGATGCGGATGTCGGCGGCGAGCGCCAGCGCAAAGCCGCCGCCGGCGGCCGCGCCCTGCACCAGCGCGATGATCGGCTGCGGACAACGCCGCATCAGCATCACGATGTCGGCAATGCGGCGCTGCGAGTCGAGCGACTCGGTGACGCCGGGCGGCTCGGTCTGCCCGCCGCGGCGCGCCATCGCGTGCTTGAGGTCGAGCCCGGCGCAGAAATTCGCACCGGCGCCCTTCAGCACCACGACGCGGGTGTCGCGGTTGCGCTGCAGGCCCTGGAAGTAGCTGTTGAGCGCATCGATCATGGCGGGATCGAGCGCGTTCAGGCTGTCGGGACGATTGAGCGTGACCCAATCGACCCCGTCGTGATGTTCGATCAGCAGCGGTTGAGACACGCGCATGGTCCTCCCGACCGTTCAGCGAACGCGATGCTCGTTACTGTGCCCTCTCCCCTTGTGGGAGAGGGCATGTTCGCTATTAGCCTTGCATTCGGTTGGGTGAGGGGTCTGTCTCCGCGGGGAGAACCCCTCATCCGTCGCGGACTACGTCCGCGCCACCTTCTCCCACAAGGGGAGAAGGGAAGTACGGCGGAATTCGCCGTTAGCGCGGCGCCATGCGGATGGCACCGTCGAGGCGGATGGTTTCGCCGTTGAGCATCGGGTTCTCGACGATGTGGACGGCGAGGTTGCCGTACTCCGAGGCATCGCCGAGGCGGGCCGGATGCGGCACCTGGGCGCCGAGGCTCTTGCGGGCTTCTTCGTTCAAGCCCATCAGCAGCGGCGTCAGGAACAGGCCGGGCGCGATGGTGTTGACGCGGATCTTCAGGCTGGCGAGGTCGCGCGCGGCCGGCAGCGTGAGGCCGACGACACCGCCCTTCGAGGCCGAATAGGCGATCTGGCCGATCTGGCCTTCATAGGCCGCGACCGACGCGGTGTTGATCGCGACGCCGCGCTCCTCGCCGATCGGGGCTTCGGTCGCCAGCCGCTCGGCGAACAGGCGCAGCACGTTGAAGGTGCCGATCAGATTGACGTTGATGATGCGGACAAACTTCGCCAGCGGATAGACGCCGTCCTTGCCGACGATGCGCTGCGAGCCGCCGATGCCGGCGCAGTTCATCAGCACGCGCGCGATGCCGTGGGCGTCCTCGGCCTTGGCGATCGCCGCCTTGATCGCGTCCTCGTCGGTGACGTCGGCGTGCAGGGCGACGCCCCTCACTTCGGCGGCGACCTTCTCGGCGTTTTCCTTGTTCTGGTCGATCACGCCGATCCTGGCGCCCTTGGTGGCCATGGCGCGGGCGGTCGCGGCACCGAGGCCGGAGCCGCCGCCGGTGATGAGAACGGCAACGTCTTTCAACTGCATGGAATAGCCCTTCCTTGAACGTTTCTTCTCTCAACTTCGAACTTGTTATCCGGCGGCAACCGCCGCCGTTTCCTTATCGGGATTGAGCACGCCGCCGAAGATCAAGGCTTCCATGTGCTTGATGTATTCGCGGCAGACCTCGTCGGTGACCGGACCGACGCCGACCGCGCGCGACATCGCGTGGCGGCCGAAGAACAGATGATCGCAGGCGCCAATCAGGCTGGTGTAGAACAGCACCGGATCGATCTTGCGGAACTCGCCGGCCTTGATGCCTTCGGCCAACAGGCGGCGATGAAAATCCAGGAGCGGCGCGACGAAGAATTTCGACACCTCGTCCGGAGCGCCTGCCGAGCTCTCGTGCAGCAGATAATGGATCAACCGGTTCATATAGGGGAACTGGTGATAGGCGCGGATGATGCCGCCGATATGCAGCCGCAGCTTCGCGGATGGCGAGATCGGCTGCGCCAGCAGATATTCGAGTTGCGAGATCTCGGTCGCGGCGTCGCGCGCCAAGAGCGCCAGCAACAGCCCGTCCTTGTTGCCGAAATGATATTTCACCAGCGCGGCGTTGACGCCCGACTTCTGCGCGATGTCGGACAGCGAGACCTCGATCGAGGCGCGCTCGATCATCAGCTCGCTGGCTGCCACCAAAAGCTTGTCCGCAGTGGCGTTTTTGCCCGCAGCAAGTTTCGTCGGTACGCTGGTATTCAACTGCGCTCTGGTCCCGCTCTTGGTTCCGGGTTCGCCGGTAAATCGAGGCCGCACATAAGCCCATGGCGGGGCTGCACTCAAGAGTTAATTGATTGATTGACTAAATGCGGAGCCGCCCCTTAAATCCGGCCCAACTTTCAAAACCGCCCAATCAGAACATCAGGGAGATCAGACATGGCCGAGGCATACATCGTCGCCGCCGCTCGCACCGCGGGCGGCCGCAAGGGAGGGCGTCTCGCCGGCTGGCATCCGGCCGATCTGGCCGCGACCGTGCTCGATGCGCTGGTCGAACGTTCCGGCGCCGACCCGGCACAGGTCGAGGACGTGATCATGGGCTGCGTAATGCAGGCCGGCGAGCAGTCCAACAACGTCGCGCGCAACGCGGTGATGGCCTCCAAGCTGCCGGAGAGCGTGCCGGCGACCTCGATCGACCGCCAGTGCGGCTCCTCGCAGCAGGCGCTGCACTTCGCGGCGCAGGCCGTGATGAGCGGCACCATGGACTGCGTGATCGCCGCCGGCGTGGAATCGATGACCCGCGTGCCGATGGGGCTCGCCTCCTCGCTGCCCGCCAAGAACGGCTTTGGCCATTACAAGAGCCCGGGCATCGAGGCGAAGTACCCCAACATCATCTTCAGCCAGTTCACCGGCGCGGAGATGATGGCGGAGAAGTACGGCCTGTCGAAGGATGAGCTCGACGAGTACTCCTACAACAGCCATCAGCGCGCGATCGCGGCGACGCAAGCCGGCCGCTTCAAGGACGAGATCGTGCCGGTCAAGATCACCCGCGCCGACGGCTCGACCGATACCCACCATATCGACGAGGGCATCCGCTTCGACGCCAGCCTCGACGGCATCAAAGGCGTCAAGCTGATCGCCGAGAACGGCAAGCTGACCGCGGCGAGCGCGAGCCAGATCTGCGACGGCGCCTCCGGCGTGATGGTCGTCAACGAGAAGGGCCTCAAGGCGCTTGGCGTCAAGCCGATGGCGCGCATCCATCACCTGACCATGATGGGCGGCGACCCCGTGATCATGCTGGAAGCGCCGCTGCCGGCGACCCAGCGCGCGCTGCAGAAGGCCGGCATGAAGGTCGACGACATCGACCTGTTCGAGGTCAACGAGGCCTTCGCCTCGGTGCCGACCGCGTGGCTGAAGACCACCGGCGCCGATCCGGCGCGCCTGAACGTCAACGGCGGCGCGATCGCGCTCGGCCATCCGCTCGGCGGCAGCGGCACCAAGCTGATGACCACGCTGCTGCATGCGCTGAAGCAGCGCAACAAGCGCTACGGCCTGCAGACCATGTGCGAAGGCGGCGGCATGGCGAACGTGACGATTGTCGAGCGGCTGTAAGAGCGCCTGACCTTTAAGAAGCGTTTGAGAGGCCGCAAGAGCCTCCATACAAAAGGTGTCGTCCCGGCCTTGAGCCGGGACCCATAACCACAGGTCGATGTGGCTATGGCGAGCTGAGGCCCCAGCTCATTTCAATAAATAAGATCGGTGGTTATGGGTCCCGGCTCCCGTGCGCAATTGCGCACTAGGTAGGGACGACCACCTTGTTTGAGGAACGCCTTGTGACCCACCCCTCCATCCACGCGCGCAACCATCCGAACAAGATCGCCTACCAGATGGCGGTGTCCGGCAAATCCATCACCTATCGCGAGCTCGACGAGCTCTCGAACCAGGGCGCGCATCTGTTCCGCTCGCTCGGCCTGAAGGCCGGCGACCACATCGCGCTCTTGATGGAAAACCGCCTCGCCTTCATGGAGATCTGCTGGGCGGCGCAGCGCTCAGGGCTCTATTACACGGCGATCAGCCGCTACCTGACGGAAGATGAGATCGCCTACATCATCAGGGATTGCGGGGCGAAGGTGTTCATCACCACGCCGCAGTGCGCCGACAAGGTGAAGGGCCTGATCAAGGGCGAGCCCGGCGAACCGCTGTTCTACATGATGGACGAGCCTGCACCGGGCTTCCGCTCCTATGACAAGGAGGCCGGCGCGCAGCCGACCACGCCGGTTGCCGACGAGGTCGCGGGCTACGACATGCTGTATTCCTCCGGCACCACCGGCCGGCCCAAGGGCATCAAGAGGGAGTTCGAGGGCAACCGGATCGACGTGCCGAACCCGTTCCTGCGGATTCTCACCGCCGACATGTGCGGCATGAACGCCGACAGCATCTATCTGTCGCCGGCGCCGCTCTATCACGCGGCCCCGCTGCGCTTCAACATGATGGCGACCGTGCTCGGCGGCACCTCCGTGATCATGGAGCATTTCGACGCCGAGGAATTTCTGAAGCAGGTCGAGAAGCACAGAGTGACGCAGTCGCAGCTGGTGCCGACGATGTTCGTGCGCATGCTGAAGCTGCCCGATGAGGTGCGCAGCCGCTACAAGGTCTCCTCACTGAAAGGCGCGATCCACGCCGCGGCGCCCTGCCCGGTCGACGTCAAGGCGAAGATGATCGAATGGTGGGGACCGATCTTGATCGAGTATTATGCGGGCTCCGAGGGCAACGGCGTCACGGTCTCGACCTCGCAGCAATGGCTCACCCATCGCGGCACGGTCGGCCGCGCCGTGGTCGGCAAGGTCAAGATCCTGGACGAGAACGAGGAGGAGGCGCCGACGGGGCAGATCGGCCAGGTCTATTTCGCCGACGCGCCCGCCTTCACCTATCACAACGATCCCGAGAAGACGAAGAAGGCCTACAACGCCAAGGGTTGGTCGACGCTCGGCGACGTCGGCTATCTCGATGAAGAGGGCTTCCTCTACCTGACCGACCGCAAGAGCTACATGATCATCTCCGGCGGCGTGAACATCTATCCGCAGGAGACCGAGGACGTGCTGATCACGCATCCCGCGGTCTCCGACGTCGCAGTGTTCGGCGTACCGAACGAAGAGATGGGCGAAGAGGTCAAGGCCGTGGTGCAGCCGCACGACATGACCAAGGCCGGCAAGGCGCTGGAGGCCGAGCTGATCGCGTTCTGCAGACAACATCTGTCGCCGATCAAATGCCCCAAGAGCATCGACTTCGAGGCGGAGCTGCCGCGGACGCCGACGGGGAAACTGGTGAAGCGGCATCTGCGCGACCGGTATTGGCCGAAGCCGGCGGGCAAGGCGTAGATCGGCAGGTGAGCGCGGTGCCGCCGCCCTCCCCCACCCTGCAGATCTCCCCCTTAAGGGGGATCGCCGCCTGACGGAAAGCCGGTTCAAAAGCGGCAACGTTTCAGCCATACTACAGACCTGCGGATAACCGGATGCGGGGGTCCCATGGCTTTCTGGAATCTGTTCGGGAAAGTTTCTGACGAGGAAACCTGGAAGCAGATCGATCAGGCGCCGATACCTGTCGGTGCCGGTCGTATCTGGCTCGCAGACAAGGACGGCAACGTCGTCCGGGCGATGGCCTGGACGTGGCGGATCATCAAGCGTCGGGAACCCGGCAAATATCTGCGCTGGATGAAACGCGCGCCTCACGCCAAGCAACCTCCGGCGGAGGCGATGCAACAACTTGCGGCAGGCAACTGACGACACCCTGATCTCCGCATCGGCATGGCCGTAGCCTTCCCTCTCAAGGGAGAGAGGGCTGCGCGTTATTCCATTTTCGGGGCTGCTGGCTTGATCTTCCGCTACAACGCCGCGGCCGGCTCGCAGGCGGCCGACGCCACGGCGCGCAGATGGAGTTGGCCGTGCTGGCCGGTGGCCGTGGTGGTCCACTGCGCGTCGATCTGCTGAAAATCTTCCGACAGCTTGCCGCGATGGCTGCCGCCGGTCTCGAACGAGCCGTCGCCGTCGGGCGACCGCTCGAACAGCTCGACCTCGAGATCGGACAGCCGGACGAACATCCGCACCTTGATCTTGGTCACGCGACGGCCGACCTCATACGAACCGCAGCCGAGCGCTTCCGCGTTCTGCTCGTTCAGGGCGTGCACCTGGTCGAAGGTGATGACGACGTTCTGCACCGTCTTGTCACCATCCCACAGGAATTCGCCGATATAGGCGTGCGGCAATTTTTCGGTCAGCTCGTTGATGTCGGCGGCGCGCGCCGCCGGCATCAGCAGCAGCAGGCTTGCGGCCACGATCGTCAGAGCGGGCCGCGCCATCCAGCCGGGCAGCATTGCAATCCTCGCGTGGCGCATGCGGTATGCATCCCCTGGCCAAAGTTGCTATCGTGAGAACAATGACCGCCAGAATACAGCCAAATGCGCTGGTTCTGCGGCTGTCCTGAACAGGTGATCCTTACGATGGCAGCCCTCCCCGACGTCCCGCTCCCCGCCACCATCCGCTCGCGCTATGTCGACGGGATCAACGGCCTGCGCATGCACGTGCTGGAGGCCGGCTTCGAAACAACCGGCCGGCCCTGCGTGCTGCTGCTGCACGGTTTTCCGGAGCTGGCGTTCTCCTGGCGCAAGGTGATGCCGAAGCTGGCTGCGGCCGGCTATCACGTGATCGCGCCGGACCAGCGCGGCTATGGCCGCACCACGGGCTGGAACGCGGATTATGACGGCGACCTCGCGTCATTCCGTTTGCCCAACCTGGTGCGCGATGCGCTCGGGCTGGTCGCAGCGTTCAAAGAGCGCGGACTGGAAAGACAACAGGCCGTATCCGCTGCAGTCCTGGTCGGCGGGCGAGCTGGCCAAACTGCCGACCTATTACGTGATGGATATCGCCAAGGACATGGCAGCGACGGTGGCCGAAGAGATGCCGTCGCGTGAGGCGATCGCCGCAAACACCTGGCTGCCGGATCGGGAGCTCGCCTATTACAGCGCCGAATATCAGCGCACCGGATTCCAGGGCGGGCTGCAATGGTATCGCTGTGGCACCTCGGGCGCGTTCACCCCGGAATTGCAGACCTGGAGCGGCCGCAGCATCGACCAGCCCTCCGCCTTCATCTCGGGCAAGCAGGATTGGGGCACCTATCAGCGGCCCGGCGTATTCGAGGCGATGCAGGCGAAGGCCTGCAGCAGGATGATCGGCTGCCATCTGGTCGACGGCGCTGGCCACTGGGTGCAGCAGGAGCAGCCGGAGGAGGTCAGCCGGCTCCTGCTCACATTCCTGCGAGAGGCCGGCTCCCGGCCCTGAGCGCGCCGATCGATCCAAGCTCATCTCATTGTTCTGAAACGCGTTCTTCGCCAGAACCGCGCTGCGGCCCGGCGCGGTTGCGCCCGGATTCGGGGCCACCTTGATTTGACCCGGCCGCGGCGCGCTTCTATTGTTTAGAACTATTCTACTTCTAAACTGCATGAACAGGGTGCGTTGCCGTGAAGAACTTTGCCGATCTGACCGAGCGCGAGGTGCTGGCGGTCGCGATCGCCTCCGAGGAGGAGGACAGCCGCATCTACATGTCTTTCGCCGAGGACCTCGCCGGGCGATATCCCGATACCGCGAAGATTTTCGAGGAGATGGCCGAGGAGGAGCGCGGCCATCGCCACCGGCTGCTGGAAACCTACGAGCAGCGCTTCGGTCAGCACCTGCCGCCAATCCGGCGCGAGGACGTCAAAGGCTTTCTGCGTCGCCGCCCGATCTGGCTGACCAAGAACCTGCCGCTCGACACCATCCGCAAGGAAGTCGAGACCATGGAGCTGGAAGCCGAGCGCTTCTATATCCGCGCCGCCGAGAATGCCGACGATGTCGGCGTGCGCCGGTTGCTCGGCGATCTCGCCGAGGAGGAGAAGGGCCACGAGAAGCTCGCGGTCAAGCTGACCGGCGACATTCTCAAGCCCGATGTGCGCGCGGAGGAAGACCGCACGCGGCGGCGGATGTTCGTGCTGCAATATGTCCAGCCGGGGCTTGCCGGATTGATGGACGGCTCGGTCTCGACCTTGGCGCCGCTGTTCGCCGCCGCCTTCGCCACCCATCACAACTGGCAGACATTTCTGGTCGGGCTTGCCGCGTCGATCGGCGCCGGCATCAGCATGGGCTTTGCCGAAGCACTGTCCGACGACGGCTCGCTGACCGGGCGCGGCTCGCCCTGGCTGCGCGGCTTGACCTGCGGGTTGATGACGACGCTCGGCGGCCTCGGCCACACCATCCCCTATCTGGTGCCCGACGCCTGGCCGAACGCATTCTGGATCGCGACCGCGATCGCCGGCATCGTGGTGTTCTTCGAATTATGGGCGATCGCCTTCATCCGCTCGCGCTACATGGACACACCGTTCCTGCAGGCGGTGTTCCAGATCGTGCTCGGCGGCGCGATCGTGCTCGCGGTCGGCATCCTGATCGGCGCGGCGTAGCAATCGATCGTTCCCCCTCTCCCCGTTCTTTACGGGGAGAGGGTTGGGGTGGGGGGCTGCTGCCGCAAGCTGTGAACGCAGTGAGACCTGTACCCCCTCACCCGGATCGCATCTGCGATGCGATCCGACCTCTCCCCGCATGCGGGGCGAGGTGAAATGGGCATTGCCTTCGATCACGCACCCGCAATTCCGATCAAACGCGGCGGCTATGCGGCGGCTACAGCGCTTGCGGGCGGCAGCCAAACTGCCCATCATCGCGCCAACCAGAACCGGGAGCACGCCGTGGCCAAATCGCAATGGAGTTTCAGGACCGCCGTCGAACTGTCGGAGGCGCTGCGCAGCAAGCGGGTCTCGGCGGTCGAGCTCGCACAGGACGCGATTGGTCGCATCGAGCGCCACGATGGCAAGGTCAACGCGGTCTGCGTGCGCGATTTCGAGCGCGGCCTCGCCGCGGCACGCGCCGCGGATGCCGCGATCGCGCGCGGCGAGCACAGGCCGCTGCTCGGCATCCCGATGACGGTGAAGGAATCCTTCAACGTCGCGGGCCTGCCGACGACCTGGGGCAACCCGGCGCAGAAGGACTTCACGCCGACTGAGGACGCGCTCTCGATCACGCGGGTGAAGGACGCCGGCGGCGTGATCCTCGGCAAGACCAACGTGCCAGTCGGCCTCGCCGACTGGCAGAGCTACAACGAGATCTACGGCACCACCAACAACCCCTACGACCTCGGCCGCACGCCGGGCGGCTCCTCCGGCGGATCGTCGGCGGCGCTCGCGGCGGGCTACGGCGCGCTGTCGCTCGGCTCAGACATCGGCGGTTCGCTACGCGTGCCGGCATTCCACTGCGGCGTCTATGCGCACAAGCCGACCTTCGCGCTGCTGCCGTCGCGCGGCCACACCTCGCCGCCGGCGCCGCCGCTGATCTATGAACGCGACCTCGCGGTGACCGGCCCGATGGCACGCTGCGCGGCCGACCTGTCGCTGCTGCTGGACGTGATGGCCGACCCCGATCCGCTCGACGCCGGCAAAGCCTACAAACTCGAACTGCCGGCGGCGCGGCATGCGAACTTGCGGGATTTCCGCATCCTCGTCATCGACACCGATCCGGTGCTGCCGACCGACAAGGCGGTCCGCGGCAGCATCGACAAGCTCGCCAGCCATCTCGACAAGGCTGGCGCAAAGGTCTCGCGCGCGAGCCCGCTGCTGCCGGATTTCGCGGCGTCGTCGCGGCTCTATATGCGGATGCTGCTGTCGTTCCTCGGCGCGAACTTCCCGCCCGAGGTCTATGCCGGCGCCTGCGCGGCGGCGGCGGCATTGCCGGCCGACAACACCAGCCTGCAGGCCGAGCGGCTGCGCGGCATCGCGCTCAGCCATCGCGACTGGGTGCAGGCGACGGCGGCGCGCTCGCGGCTGCGCGCGCAATGGCGCGAGTTCTTCCAGTCCTTCGACGCGGTGATCTGCCCGATCATGCCGACGCCGGCCTATCCGCACGATCATTCGCCCGATCAGGAACAACGCAGAATCCTGATCGACGGCGAACCGCACATCTACACCGACCAGCTCGCCTGGCCCGGCATCGCGACGCTGCCCGGCCTGCCTTCGACCGCGATCCCGACCGGCTTTGCGCCCGACGGATTGCCGCTCGGCGTGCAGATCGTCGGCGCATGGATCGAGGACCGCACGCCGCTCAAGCTCGCCGAGCTGATCGAGCGCGAGTTCGGCGGTTTTGTGCCGCCGAAGATGTTCGATGACTAGGTAACCCGTCATTGCAGAGCAGTGAGGCGCACCTAACTCCATCACCGTCACCCTGAGGAGGCCGCGAGCGGCCGTCTCGAAGGGTCGACGGCCCGACTGTGGCCGTGCATCTTTCGAGGCTCGCAAGAGCTCGCACCTCAGGATGACGGTATCGACAGCGCCGCTACGGCGCTCGCACAGCAATACGAACAATAGCAACAGGGAAGAAACCAATGAGCAACGATCTCGAAGACCTGACAAAACTCAACAAGGATTACGTCGACTCGGTTCAGAACTGCGACGTCAAGCGCTTCGACGAAATCCTGGCGCAGGATTTTTACTGCACCAATCCCGACAAGAGCCTGGTCGACCGTACCGCCTTCCTGAAGCAGACGGCGATCCCGGTGAAGATCAAGGGCCTGAAGGCCGAGGACGTCAAAATCCGCATCCTCGGCGATTTCGCCATCATCCACGCGAAGACCAGCTACACCAACGCCGACGGCGAGCCCGCGCACGGCTGCTACACCGATTGCTGGGCGCGGCAGAACGGCAAATGGCTCGCCGTGTCCGCGCATGTCGCGCGATGAGGAGGCCGTCATTCCGGGGCAGCCCACAGGGCTGAACCCGGAATCCTGTGCCGCATACGACCTCGAGATTCCGGGTTCGATGCTTCGCATCGCCCCGGAATGACGACAAATCAGCTATCAAACATAATCACGCTGCGCAGCGTCTTGCCGGCCTTCATGTTGGCGAAGCCCTCGTTGATTTCGCTGAGCTTCAGCTTGGCCGAGATCCAGTCCTCGAGATGCAGTCTGCCGCGCATGTAGAAGTCAACGAGGCGCGGCATGTCGACGCGGAAGTGGTTGGAGCCCATCGACGAGCCTTGAATACGGCGCTCGCGCAGGAAGTCAAAACCGTGCAGCTCGATCTTCTGGCCGAATGGGATCATGCCGACGATGGTCGCGGTGCCGCCGGGCGCCAGCATGCCGAAGGCCTGCTCGGCGGTATCCTTGCGGCCGAGCACCTCGAAGGAATGCTGTACGCCGCCGCCGGTCAGCTCGCGCACCTGCTGGACGACATCGCCGCGGGCGGGATCGACGATGTCGGTGGCACCGAGTTTCGTCGCAAGCTGCAGCTTGGCCGGATTGGTGTCGATCGCAATGATGCGGCCGGCGCCGGCGATCTGCGCGCCGTTGATCGCGGCCATGCCGACGCCGCCGCAGCCGATCACCGCGACGGTCTCGCCGGCGGTCACCTTGGCGGTGTTCACCACGGCGCCATAGCCGGTGATGACGCCGCAACCGATCAGCGCGGCGAGATCAAGCGGCATCTCCTTCTTGATCTTCACGATGGCGTTCTCGTGCACCAGCATCTGTTCGGCGAATGACGACAGGTTGAGGAACTGGTGCAGCTTCTCCGACCTGTTCCAGGACAGCCGGTTGGAGGCGCCGGGGAGCATCTTCACCGTGGTATCGGTGCACAGCACGGTGCGGCCGGTAGTGCAATTGTCGCAGGTGCCGCAGAACACCGAAAGGCAAGTGACGACGTGATCGCCGGGCTTCACGTAGTTGACGTCGGAGCCGACCTTCTCGACCACACCGGCCGATTCATGGCCGAGCACGGCCGGCAGCGGGTGCGGATACAGGCCTTCCATGAAGTGCAGGTCGGAATGGCAGAGGCCCGCGACCGCGGTGCGGATCAGGACCTCGCGCGGCCCCGGATTGGGCACGCTGACATCCTCGATCACCAGCGGCTTGTTGACTTCATGCAGGACAGCGGCCTTCATCAGTGTCTCCCTTGGCGTTTTTGATTGTTTGAACGGTGCGCTCGCGCGGCAGCCTACGCTGCGACGAGCAATTCGCCAACCTCGGCCATGCCGATGGCGCGATCGCCGAGCAGATGCTCGGTCATCCTGCGCTGAACGGTATTTTCCGCAAGCCGGAACGGATCGCCGGGCAGCATGCGATGATCGATCACCATCCGCGACAGCAGCAGCCGGCGCGCATCGCCGCGCATCTCGTGAATGCGGCCGCCCTCCCATGCCAGCGCCACGGCGCTTGCGACATGATAGAGCAGGCTGGTGGCGCGCCGCGCATCGCCCTCGTTGTCGATGCTCCCAGCGACCTCGCGCGCAAACGCGATCGCGCGGTCGCCGAGGTCGCGCAGCCGGTTGCGCCAGGCTTGCGGGACGTTCGGGCTGTCATCGAGCCGCGCATGCAGATCGGCCGCGAGCGCATTGTCGGCGCCATGGCGGCCGACCGCGCGCTTCAACGCGTCGATCGCGACGATGTTGCCGGTGCCTTCCCAGATCGAACCGAGATGCGCGTCGCGCAGCAGCCGCGGCGTGACGAATTCCTCGATGTAGCCAATGCCGCCGCGCATCTCCATCGCATCGCCGCAGACTTGCGGGCATCGCGGGTGGCGCGGAATTTCAGCGTCGGCGTCAGGATTCGCAGCAGCGCCGCGGCATCCTGGCTGCCGGCCTCGGCGCGGTCGAGCGCGTCAGCCGTCAGGAAGCTCATCGACAACGCCTGCTCGGTCGGCAGCATGATCTTCATCAGCTGCCGCCGCGCCAGCGGCAAATCGATGATGCGCTGGCCGAACACCACGCGGCCCCTCGCGACCGTCATCGCATCGTGGAAGGCGCGGCGCATCAGCGCCGTCGACTTCACACCGTTGGACAGCCGCGACGAATTCACCATCTCGGCCATCTGCACGAAGCCGCGGTCGAGCTTGCCGACGGCGTAAGCGATCGCACCGTCGAACTTGATCTCGCCCGAGGCCATCGAGCGGGTGCCGAGCTTGTCCTTCAGGCGCACGATCCGGTAGTGGTTCTGCGAGCCGTCGTCGAGGATGCCCGGCATCAGGAACAGGCCGACGCCGCGGGTCCCCGGCCCCGCACCCTCCGGCCGCGCCAGCAGCATCACCACCTTGGCATCGGCGTTCGAGCAGAACCACTTCTCGCCGTAGAGCCGCCAGTGGTCGCCCTCCTGCACGGCGCGCGTGGTCAGCGTGCCGACGTCGGAGCCGCCTTCCTTCTCGGTCATGAACTGGCCGCCTTGCATCAGCTTGCTCATGTCGGTCTGGGTCAGGCCGTCGAGATATTTCGCCTTCAAGGCCTCGCTGCCGAAATTCGCCAACAGCTTCGCGCAACCGTCGGTGACGTTGATCGGGCAACCCATGCCGAATTCGGTCTGGTTGAACAGGAAGGTGAAGGCGTGCTTGGCCACGACAGGATATTTGTCGGGCCAGCCCATGATGCCCTTGCGGATCGACAGCGCGTGAATGCCGAACTCGCCGAACGCGACCCTCTCGATCTCGCGATAGGCCGGATGATATTCGATGTGCTGGACGTCGCGGCCGAACTTGTCGCGCTGGTGCAGCACCGGCGTATGCCGGTCGGCAAGCCGTGCGCATTCGTCGAGAAAGCCACCGGCGAGTCCACCGAGACGGTCGAGATGCGGCTCGATGTGGCGGAACAACGCTTCGGGCAGATGCAGCTTCAGGAGATCGGTCAGCGCGGGATCGGCCCGGTAGAAATTCATTCCCGTCGTATCGGGGGCCAGCAGTCCCGGCTGGCTGGTGGACGACGTTTTCAAATCCTGCGTGAGCGGCTGCATTGAATTCCCGGCTTCGCTTCTCATTTGTTTGGGCACGACTATCCTCCTCCGGCCGAGCAAAGGAAAGCCCAATGGATATTCCAAAATACAAGATCGCCCTGATCGTCGGCGCCGGCGAGGGCCTCAGCGCCTCGCTGACACGGCTATTTTCGCGGGAGGGAATTCGCGTGGCGCTGGGCGCCCGCAGCATCGAGAAGCTCGGCGCGCTCTGCACCGAAACCGGCGCGCGCGCCTATGCCTGCGATGCCACCAAGGCCGAGGATGTCGAGCGTCTGTTCGGCCTCGTCGAGCGCGAGATCGGAACCCCTGATATCGTGGTCTACAACGCTTCCGGCCGCTCGCGTGGGCCCTTCGTTGAACTCGTCCCCTCCGAGGTCGAGCGGGCGATCGCGGTCTCGGCGTTCGGCGGCTTCCTGGTGGCGCAGGAAGCGGCGAAGCGCATGCTGCCCAACAAGAAGGGCGCGATCCTGTTCACCGGCGCCTCCGCCAGCGTCAAGGGCTATGCACAATCGGCGCCGTTCGCGATGGGCAAGTTCGCATTGCGCGGGCTGGCGCAGAGCATGGCGCGGGAACTGTCGCCGCAGGGCATCCATGTCGCGCATTTCGTGATCGACGGCGGCATCCGCAGCGCCGCCCGCGCCGAGCCCGCCGACCGCCCGGATTCGATGCTCGATCCCGACGCGATTGCACTGAGCTACTGGAACGTGCTGCAACAGCCGCGCAGCGCCTGGAGCTGGGAGCTGGAATTGCGGCCCTGGGTTGAGAAGTTTTGAGATGACGTAGATCATCTATAGAGCGTAGGCTGCGTGCAGCTCGACGTGCCCGCATTCGCGCTAGCCTTCGAAAGATATTCTTCGTCATTCCGGGATGGTGCGTTAGCACCAGACCCGGAATCTTGAGATTCCGGGTTCGATGCTTCGCATCGCCCCGGAATGACTTAGCAAACGAAACGACTACGGGGAGTGACATGACCAGCGAAATCAAGATCGAAACCGGCACCGACGAACTGCTCTGCGTGATCCGCGACCGCGTCGCCATCATCACCCTGAACCGTCCGGATGCCCGCAACTCGCTGTCGGACACGCTGACGCCGGCGCTGCGCACGATGATCCGCACCTGCGGCGAGAACCCCGAGGTCGGCGTGCTGCTCGTCACCGGCGCCGGCAAGGCGTTCTGCGCCGGCGGCAACGTCAAGGGCATGGGCGCGCATCGCCACCCGAAGAAGCTCGAAATGTCCTATGAGGACAAGGTCGCCGACCTGCAGGAGCGACAGCGCCTGCTGACCGGCGCACTCGCCTCGGTGCGCAAGCCGACCATTGCCGCGCTGCCCGGTCCGGCGGTCGGCGCGGGCCTTGCGATCGCGATGGCCTGCGACATCCGGATCGCGGCGCAATCCGCCTTCATCTCGACCGGTTACTTACGCGTGGCGCTGAGCGGCGACTACGGCATGGCCTGGCTGTTGACACGCCTGGTCGGCACCTCGCGCGCCCGCGAGTTGATGTTCACGTCCGAGAAGGTCGATGCCGCCAGATGCGAGCAGATCGGCCTCGTCAATCGCGTGGTGCCGGACGAGACGCTGCAGGACGAAGCCTTTGCGCTGGCGAAGTCGATGGCCGAGGGCCCGACCCTGGCGCTGCGCTACATGAAGGACAATCTCGACGAGGCGCTGCAATTCGACTTCGCCACCGCGCGCGACCACGAGGCCGAGCGGATGATCCGCCTCACCACGACATCAGATCACAAGGAGGCGGTGCAGGCCTTCATCGAGAAGCGCAAGCCGGTGTTCCGGGGCAATTGAGAAGCGTCCGCGCGATCTTCTCCTTCCCCCTGAAAGGGGGAAGGTCGGGATGGGGGTCAGCCACACGCACGGTTGCTCGTGGAGAGAGAGGATCCCCACCCGCTTTGCTCTGACGAGCAAAGCGACCTCCCCTTTTCAAGGGGAGGTAAGAGCAAACGCGGCAGAAGCAAAGAAAAGGGCCCGGTTCTGGAGGGGCCAGAACCGGGCCTAGTCAGTCAAACCGCAAGCGAGGACATCGCGGCCAAGCGGGAAGTGGCGGCAAGCCGCCAGCTGGCACAGGGAATGTCTTGCGGCTCGACGTGGATCTCTTTCGCGAAGCGCACCAGCTTCCAGTCGCCGGGGCTTTGCATAAAGGCATAGTCCGACTTGCGGGCGAGCCCGATCATCGTCGCATTGGAACGCAGCGTGTCGCCAAAAATGCGCTCGGCTCCGAGGGACGCCGCGCGGCATTCGAGATTCTTCAATAGCGCCTTGCCAATGCCGTGGCCCTGCCACCGGTCATCGATCGACAGGCCGAACTCGACGCTCGACGTATCCGCATGGAAGGCATAGCGGGCTTCGCCGACAATGGTTTCGAAACCATCAACCAGCATCGTCGCGACCACCGTGAACCGGTCAGCCTCGCCGACATGAATGAAACGCTCGAGCTCCGTCTTTGGCAGCTCGCTCAGTGCGCCCAGGAAGCGGTTATAACGGGAACCCGCGGAGAGCGAACGGATGTAGTTCTGCAGCTCTTCGCGATCGCGCGGCTCGACAAAGCGCACCTTGATCTCGCTGCCGTCCTTGGCGCGCAGCACATCAGAGTATTGCTTGAGATCGTCGAGATGCAGCGCAACCATGACACGCTCCTCGGGTGAAGAAATTGGCCGGCGCCCCTCGATGGAGGCGGCGCCGGCGACGGCGGCCCATTAGGCCCGCCAGAACGGCTTATCGGTCTCGAACATGATGTCGCTGCGGGACATGCCGATGTCGTGCAGGTCGCGCTCGGTCCACTGCGACAGCTCGCGGCGGCGCTCGTAGCGCTCCCACCAGACATGCAGGGTCTCGCCGACCTGGTTCAGCAGCCCCGATGCATGATGATCGGGCGTATGATGATTTGTCATCGATTCATGGGTGAAAATGGACATTTGCGGCTCCTATCGGTAACCTGTTGGCGGTAATATCGGAGCTATTCGGCCTGTTCACAAACGACACTTTGTACCGCTTCGCATGAATTAACGTCATGCATTAGGAGACCTTTCTGGCATGACCAGCCGCCTGCCTTCGCTGAACGGTCTCAGGGCATTCGAGGCCGCCGCGCGGCACATGAGCTTCACGCTGGCGGCGTCCGAACTGAACGTGACCCAGACGGCGATCAGCCATCAGATCCGGCGGCTCGAGGAGGAACTCGGCGTCCGCCTGTTCATCCGCCAGAACCGTTCGCTGAGCCTGACGCCGGATGCCGCCGAATACCTTCCCGGCGTCCGCGCCGCCTTCAACGACCTCCGGCTCGCGACCGATCGGCTGCTGCGCCGGGACGACGATCACGTGCTGACGGTCTCGACCTTGGCGTCGCTCGCCGCCAAATGGCTGCTGCCGCGGCTGTCGGCATTCCAGGAGGCGCATCCCGGCATCGACGTTCGCATCACCACCTCGACCAGCCTGGTCGATTTCCACCGCGACAAGGTCGATGCCGCGATCCGCTACGGCCGCGGCCAATGGGCCGGCCTGCGCGCAGACTGGCTGATGGCGGACGAGTTGTTTCCGGTGTGCAGCCCCTCGCTGCTGCAGGGAAGCAAGCCGCTCAAATGCCTTGAGGATCTCAGGGATCACGTGCTGCTGCACACCAGCAATGCCAACAGCGACGATTGGCGGCTGTGGCTGACCGCGGCGGGCCTGCCGACCGACGTCTCCAAACAGCCAGGCGTCACCTTCGACCTGCTGTTCGTGACGCTCCAGGCGGCGATCGACGGGATCGGCATCGCGATGGGCCGCACTTCCTATGTGCAGGACGACATCACCAAGGGCCGCCTCGTGGTTCCCTTCAAGATCGCACTGCCGGCCGACGCCGGCTTCTATCTGGTGTCGCCGCAGGGACGCGCCGATACGCCAAAACTCTCCGCGTTCCGGTCCTGGCTCGGCGCCGCGGCACATACCGCACCGTGATGCGGCGCACGCTGCGCTCAAGCTTCGCTCGAAGGCGCTTCCAGCAGATTTCCACCTACGGCTTTTTTCCGATGGCCTCGGCGTGATTTCGGGGTTGGTCGCGCCGGACAGGCGTGCCAAATTGCCGCACATGGCAGGGTAACTGCCTTGGCTGGCGAGACAATTTTCGCCAGCCCTTTTGTTACGGGGAAGGAAAGGGCGTTATGTCGCAGTCGAGTTCACCACAAGTCCCGCAAATCAAGTCGCGTCTTGGCGCCATCCTGCGCGCGACCAGCGGCAATTTCCTCGAGCAATTCGACTTCTTCCTGTTCGGCTTCTATGCGCCCCTGATCGCCAAGGCGTTCTTCCCCTCCGAGAACGAGACCGCGGCGCTGCTCAATGCCTTCGGCGTGTTCTGGCTCGGCGCCCTGATGCGGCCGGTCGGTGCCATCCTGCTCGGCGCCTATATCGACCGCATCGGCCGCCGCAAGGGCCTGATCGTGACGCTCGCAATCATGGCGGTCGGCACCGTGGTGATCGCGATCTGCCCGACCTATGCAAGCATCGGCATTGCCGCTCCGATTATCGTCCTGCTTGCCCGCCTGCTGCAGGGCTTCTCCGCCGGCGTCGAGCTCGGCGGCGTCTCGGTCTACCTCGCGGAGATCGCCACACCCGGCAATCGCGGCTTCTACACCTCGTTCCAGTCGGCGAGCCAGCAGGTGGCGATCTTCGTCGCCTCGATCCTGGGCTTCATCCTGAGCGAGAGCATGCCGGCCGCAACCGTTGCGGACTGGGGCTGGCGCATCCCGTTCTTCGTCGGCTGCCTGATCATCCCGGTGATCTTCTTCCTGCGCCGCACGCTGGAGGAAACCCCGGCGTTCCTGGCGATGAAGAAGCATCCGACCGCGCGCGAGGTGTTTGCCTCGGCGCTCGCCAACTGGCGCATCGTCATCCTCGGCATGATGATCGCGGTGCTGACCACCACGACGTTCTACTTCGTCACCGTCTACACGCCGACCTTCGGCAAGACCGTGCTGAAGCTCTCGACCCAGGATGCGCTGCTGGTGACGCTGTTGGTTGCGGTGACCAACTTCATCTGGAATCCGGTCGGCGGCGCGCTGTCCGACCGGATCGGCCGCAAGCCGGTGCTGCTGGCGATCGCCGGCCTGTCGCTGGTGACGGCCTATCCGGCGCTGCACTGGCTGGTGACCAATCCGAGCTTCGGCAAGATGCTGGCGGTCGAGATGATGTTCTCGTTCTATTTCGGCGTCTACAGCGGCACCATGCTGGGCTCTCTGGTCGAGATCGTGCCTGCGCATGTCCGCACCACGTGCTTCTCGCTGGCCTTCGCGCTGGCGGCCGGGCTGTTCGGCACATTCACGCCGTTCGCCTCGACCTGGCTGATCCAGCAGACCGGCGACAAGGCTTCGCCCGGCTACTGGCTGATGTGCGCCTCTGTGCTCGGCATCGTCGCCGCGCTGATCGTCTATCGTGACGGCCAGACCATCGAGCAGCGCGAGGCGGTCGCGGCCTGATCGTGCGCATGCAATTGGGGCAGACTCTTTATTTGAGCATGATCTTTCGGAAAACCGCTACACACTTTTCCGGATCATGCTCATTCGCCCGCCCCTGTTGCTTTCCATGCCAACAACGATAACAAGAGCGCATGGTTGATCTGACGCGCAGGTTCGACGTGCTGGTGATCGGCGGCGGCAACGCCGCGCTCTGCGCTGCGATCAGCGCACGGCGCGCCGGTGCTTCGGTGCTGGTACTGGAAGGCGCGCCAAAGTTCTACCGCGGCGGCAACACCCGCCATACCCGCAACATGCGCTGCGCCCATGACGCGGCGACCGAAATCCTCACCGGTTCCTACACCGAGGAGGAATTCTGGCAGGATTTGCTGCTGGTGACCGGCGGCCAGACCGACGAGGAACTGGCCCGCTTCATGATCCACGAGTCCAAGGACATCTTGAACTGGATCGTCGAACAGGGCGTGCGCTGGCAGCCTTCGCTCGGCGGCACCTTGAGCCTCGGCCGCACCAATTCGTTCTTCCTCGGCGGCGGCCGCGCGATGCTGAACGCGCTGTATCGCACGGCCGAGGAGCTCGGCGTCGACATCCTCTACGATGCCGAGGTGATCGAGCTCAAGATCGAGGACGGCATGTTCCTCTCGGCCCAGCTGAAGCAGCCGGTCGGCGGCAGGACCGAGGTGCGCGCCTCGACATTGGTCGCGGCTGCCGGTGGCTTCGAGGCCAATATCGAATGGCTGAAACAATATTGGGGCGAGGCCGCCGACAATTTCCTGATCCGCGGCACGCCGTATAATCGCGGCGCGATCCTGAAGATGCTGCGGGCGAAAGGCGTGCAGGAGATCGGCGATCCAACGCAGTGCCATGCGGTGGCGATCGACGCCCGTGCGCCAAAATTCGACGGCGGCATCATCACGCGCCACGATTCGGTCGTGTTCGGCATCGTCGTCAACAAGCACGCCGAGCGCTTCTACGACGAGGGCGAGGACATCTGGCCGAAGCGATATGCGATCTGGGGCCGCCTGGTCGCCGCGCAGCCCGACCAGATCGCCTACATCATCTTCGATTCGACCGTCGTGACGAGCTTCATGCCGACACTGTTTCCGCCGATCGCGGGCGCGACGATTGCCGAACTCGCCGGCAAGCTCGAGCTCGACGCCGCCGCACTGGAGAAGACCATCACCGGGTTCAACGCCGCGGTGCAGCCCGGCACCTTCGACCACACCATCCTTGACGATTGCCGCACCGAAGGCATCACACCGGCGAAGACGCATTGGGCGCGCAGGATCGAGACGCCGCCCTATCTCGCCTATCCGGTGCGGCCCGGCATCACCTTCACCTATCTCGGCACCCACGTGAACAGGCAGTCGCGGATGCTGATGAAGGACGGCAAGCCGTCCGCCAACATGTTCGCCGCCGGCGAGATCATGGCCGGCAATGTGCTCGGCAAGGGCTACGCCGCCGGCATCGGCATGACCATCGGCAGCGTGTTCGGCCGCGTCGCCGGGCGGGAAGCGGCGAAGAATGCGCGAAATTAAGGACGCTTCCTTGGGAGCAGCCATGTCACGGTCACGATTTGTTGTCGCTTGCATCGCCGGCAGCCTGATCAGCATCATCCCGGCCAGCGCCGAAGAGCCGATCTCGCTGCGCGATCTGGGCTCGTTCCATGTCGGCGTGGTCGATATTTTCGGGAAAGCGGACAAGCAGGCCCTCTTCATCGGGGGCGTTTCCATCCGAGTCGATTCAAGCGGACACTACGAGGTCGAGCAGACACACTTTTTGCCGCAGACCGAAAACGACGCCCGCCCGCGCCGGCACGGCAACCTCATCGGCGTCACGCCCGATGGGAGCCAGATCTTCTGCTTTTGCGGCGCAACCACCTTTTGAACAGACCAGAGCAACGTGCACGCGAGCAAAACTTTCAGGGAAGCCACCATCCGATGACGACCTGTGCTGGAAGGCAAGGGACTGACCAAGAAATAGCGGGATAGATAGAGCGATGCACGGGACGAGAATCTTGCAGGAAGCCGACCGTCTGATGACGGTGTGCAATTCCTGCCGTTATTGCGAGGGCCTGTGCGCGGTGTTTCCCGCGATGGAGATGCGCCGCGCCTTCTCCGACGGCGACCTCAACTATCTCGCCAATCTCTGCCATTCCTGCGGCGCCTGCTACACCGACTGCCAGTTCTCGCCGCCGCACGAATTCGACGTCAATGTGCCGCAGACGCTGGCGGTGGCGCGCGCCGAATCCTATGCCGCCTATGCCTGGCCGCGCGCCTTCGCCGGCGCGTTTGCCCGCAACGGCCTCGTCATCAGCCTGATCGCGGCGCTGAGCGTCGCCGCCTTCATCTTCGGCTTTGCCGCCATCAACGATCCCGGCGTGCTCTATGGCATCCACACCGGGCCCGGCGCGTTCTACAAATTGATGCCGCACAATGCGATGGCGCTGCTGTTCGGCGCCGCTTTGCTCTACGCCATCCTGGCGCTGGTGATGGGCGTGCGCGCGTTCTGGCGCGCGATCGGCGAGCCCATTGGCATGACAACGGACCCGAAATCGCTGTTGCAAGCGATGCGCGATGCCGGCGAGCTGCGCTATCTCGACGGTGGCGGCGTCGGCTGCTTCAACGAGGACGATCATCCGACCGACCGCCGCAAGCTGTATCACCACTTCACCTTCTACGGCTTCGCGCTGTGCTTCGCCGCGACCTGCGTCGGCACGCTGTACCATTATCTGCTGGCGCGCGAAGCGCCCTATGCGTGGTGGGATCTGCCCGTGGTGTTGGGCACGCTCGGCGGCATCGGGCTCGTGGTCGGCCCGATCGGACTCCTGTCAGAGAAATGGAAGCGCGACCGCGTGCTGGTCGACGAAAAGCAGATGGGCATGGACACCGCGTTCATCCTGATGCTGTTCCTGACCAGCATCAGCGGCCTCGCTTTGCTGCTGTGGCGCGAGACCGCCGCGATGGGCCCGCTACTGGCGCTACACCTCGGCGTGGTGTTCGCGCTGTTCATCACCATGCCCTACGGGAAATTCGTGCACGGCATCTACCGCTTCGTCGCGCTGGTGCGCTACGCGCGGGAACGTCAGATGATGATGCAGGGCAAGGCAGAGTAAGCGTCGTTCCGGGGCGATGCGCAGCATCGAACCCGGAATCTCGAGATTCCGGGTTCGCGTCTTCGACGCGCCCCGGAATGACAGTGGTCAGAGATCCACCACCACGTAGTCGCTTTCCACCGCGACCTTGATGGTCTCGGCGACATACGGCCCCTTCACCACATTGGTGCCCGGCTCGACGCTGACGGGATAGGCCCGCACGCGGAAGCGGCGCGGGTCGCAGTAGGACTGGCCGGTGCGGATGTCGAACTCCCAGCCATGCCAGGGGCAGCGCAGGATCTCGCCGAGTTTGGTGTATTCGATCTCGCCGGGATCCGACGACGACGCCAGCCCGATCAGCGGCCCCTCGCAGAGCGCCGCACCCTGATGCGGGCAGCGGTTCAACAGGCCGAAGAACTCGCCCTTGACGTTGAACACGGCGATCGGCCGTCCCTCGATCTCAAGGAATTTTCGCGACCCCGGCGGCAATTCGTCCACCGGGGCAATCACATGACGCGCCATCTATGAGATACCGTAAAGCTGCTTCGCATTGTCGAGATAGAACGCCTGGCGGTTGGCATCGCTGACGCCGGCCGGCAGCACGCGCGACGGCTCGTCGTAATCCCAATGCGGATAGTCGGTCGCGAACAGCAGCCTGTCCCAGCCGATCCATTCAATGGTCTGGAACAGATGGTCGCGGCTCTCCGGGTCTTCCATCGGCTGCGTGGTCCACCAGATGTGGTCGCGGATGTATTCCGACGGCCTGCGCTTCAGTTGCGGCACCTCGGCGTGAAGCCGCGCAAACACCTTGTCGAGCCGCCAGGCAAGTGACGGCGCCCAGCCGAAGCCGGCCTCGACCATCACCATCTTCAGTTTCGGGAAGCGCTCGAACACGCCCTCGAGCACCACGCTCGCCAGCGCGGTCTGCTGGCACTGCGAATGCCCGACCATCTCCTCGATGTAATAGCTCGGCCAGCCCGAGGCGGTGATCGGGTTGCCGCCGAAGCCGAAGGCGTGCACGCCGATCGGCAGTCCCGCCTCCTGCGCCGCCTCATAGATCGGCCAGTAGCGACGCTGGCCAAGCGGCTCGACATTGCGGCTGAGCAGCAGCACCTGGACGAAATTCTTATCCCCTGTGCGCTTGCGGATTTCCGCTGCCGCCGACACGCCGTCCTCATTGGCGACGACGACCGAGCCCTTCAGCCGCGAGTCCTTGCTGGTCCATTTCTCGATCTGCCAGTCGTTGATCGCCGAGCAGATCGCGCCGGCGAGATCCTGGTTGCGGATGCCCTGCCCGGTGTTGAGCGGATTGAGCACGCCGAGCGCGACATTGTTGGGATCGAGATGCTGCTTCTGCATGAAGGACAGCGACGAGCCTTGCGGCCCGCCTTCCGGCGGATAGGCATCGCGGCGCGAGGCGTTGGGCTGCGCCTTCGGATAGGGCGGGCCTTCCATCATGCCCTGATAGGCATGAACGCCGAAGGTCTCGAGATGGCTGTGCCAGCGCTTGGCCAGATAAGGATGCAGCTCGTCCTTGGTCGCGCGTGCCGGATGGATGTCGCAATCGGCAATCGCGGTCTTGATGCCGGTCGACGCGGCCGCCTCGGGACGTTCCCGTACCTGGATGTTCATGACACGGTATCCTTCATCTTCAACCGCGGATAGGTCGCGTGCGGATTGTCGATCATGATCTTGCGGACCAGATCCGGCGACAACCCCTTCGGCAGCACCTCGTCACCATCGAACTGCCAATGCGGATAGTCAGTCGAGAATAGGATCAATTCGTCCGACTGCATATGGTCGAACAGGCGGTTCAGGGTGTCGCCGCCCGGCGGTGCGTCGACCGGCTGCAGCGAGAAACGGATGTTGCTGCGCACAATCTCCAGCGGCGCACGGTCGACCCACGGCGTTTCCATGCGCACGCCGCGCCAGAACTTGTGCAGCCGCCACAGGAACGGCGGCAGCCAAGTGAAACCACTCTCCAGCATCACCATATTTAAGGCTGGATGGCGCGCGAACACGCCTTCGACGATCAGGCTGATGAGCTGGGTCTGGAACGCCTGCGCCTGCGCGACGTAATCCTCGATATGATAGGAGCCCCAGCCCACCGAGGTCGGCGGGTTGTGATAGGCGCTGCCGGCATGGATGCCGATCGGCAGGCCGAGCCGTTCCGCCGCCGCGTAGATCGGCCAGTAGTGACGCTTGCCGAGCGGCATGTCGCCCATCACAAGCATCAGCACCTGCACAAAGCGCTTGTCCTGCGCACAGCGCTCGATTTCGGCCACAGCCTTGTCGATGCTCTGCACCGGAATCACGATCGAGCCGCGCAGGCGAGCGTCCTTGTCGAGCCACTCCTTGACCAACCAGTCGTTCAGCGCGCGGCAGAAGGCATCGGCCATGTCTTCGGAAAACACCATCTGCACACCGTAGAGCGGATTACAGATGCCGTAGGCGGTACCGAACTTGTCGAGCGCCTGGCTTTGCATGTCGGCAAGGCTCGAGCCCGGCTTGCCCTGCGCGGGGCGCCAGTCCGGCCGCGATGAGATCGGCGAATTGGTGGGATAGGATTGCGAGATCAGATCCGTCATGCCGCGCGTCGTCACCTGGTCGCGCCAGTAGTCGTTCATGTAAGGCAGCAGGCTGGTGAGGTGAGGTACGGCGGGATGCAGATCGCAATCCACGCCGCCCGCGATCGGCGACGTCATGGTGTTTCCTCCGCGCACGCTCTCACAACAACTGTCGGGGCGCCGCTTGGTTGTTGTCCGACATTCAATCAGTCCGTGCTGCGATCCGCAACTCGGCAGGGGCCGGTGTGGTGTGCTAGGAAGGCAGAACGCCCTACAGGATTTTCATGGCAAGCAACGAGAAAGAGCGCCGATGAACGCACTCATATCCATCGCTGAGCAGGTCGCCGCGAAACTGATCGCGAACAAGCAGACGATTGCGGTCGCGGAATCCTCCACCGGCGGACTGATCTCCGCATCGCTGCTCGCGGTGCCCGGCGCGTCGGCCTATTTCCTCGGCGGCGGCGTGATCTACACCCGCGACGCGCGGCGTGCGCTGATGGACATTTCCGACGACACGATGCGCGGTCTCCGCTCGTCGTCAGAACCTTATGCTCAGTTGCTCGCGCGCCAGATCCGCGAACGCCTCGCGACCGATTGGGGATTGTCGGAAACCGGCGCCGCCGGCCCGACCGGCAACCGCTACGGCGATGCCGCCGGCCACAGTTGCATGGCGGTCGTAGGTCCGCAGCAGCAGGTCATCACGCTGGAAACCGCCAGCGGCGACCGGCAGGCCAACATGCAGGCGTTCGCCAAGGCGGCGCTGGAGTTGCTGCTGAGGAATCTGTCGCGCTAGTACCCAGAATCAGAGCTGAGTGATACGGCGGCCTTTGAAACGGCGTTGACGGACCTTTTTCTTGGTCCAGACGAAGGGCTCGGCTCTGTCGTTGTATGCGTTGACGTAGGCATCGATGTGCTCCTGAAGCTGCGTGAGGCTTGTGAAGGAGGTGCCGCTGAGCGACTGCCCCTGCAAGATCGAAAACCATACCTCGACCTGATTGAGCCAAGACGCACTTGTCGGCGTGAAATGAAATTGCACGTTGGGGTGGGCCTTGAGCCAATGCTCGTTCTTCTTGTGGGTGTTGAGGTTGTCGAGGATGACGTGAAGCTTCCGGTTCGGAAAAGCCGCGGTGACGCTGTTCATGAAGTCGAGAAACTCGACGCGGCGTCGGCGTTTTGAATGCGCCGCGATGATCTTTCCGGTGGCGACTTCGAGCGCCGCAAACAATGTTGTGGTGCCATGCCGCTTGTAATCGTGGCTCTGGCCGGTCAAGGCGCGGCCATTGGGCAACTTCAGATAACCCTGCGCTCGCTCCAAAGCCTGGATCGAGGGCTTCTCGTCCACGCACAGCACAATGGCCTTCGCGGGCGGGGCGACATAGAGGCCGACAACATCGGCGGCTTTGGCCGTAAAGTTCGGGTCGTTGCTCTCACACCAGGACTTACGAGCCGCGAGGTCAATCTTGTGGCTGCGCAGGAACCGCCAGACATATTGGACGTCAACATCGCCCAGCGCCCCGGCCAGCAGGGGCCCGGTCCAGCGTGCGAACCCGTCCGGCGGCGGCTTGTCCAGCAGCTTCAGAATCCGCTTGTCGGTGGCCTTCGTATAGATTGGCTGCTTGCCCGGTCGCGGCTTGTCTTGCAGCCCTTCAAGGCCTTGGTCGGCATAGCGATGCCGCCAAAGGCTGACAATCCGCGGCTGGACCCCAACTTCCTTGGCGATCGACCGAGTGCTGCGTCCATCCGCCGCCAACAGAACTATCCGCGCCCGCTTCAAATCGCGCTGCAACGTCACCGGGGAGCGGCAACACGCCTCAAGCACCTTGCGATCTTTCCTCGAAAGGTGGACTTCTCTTGCTTCGGGTATCATCCCGACCTTGAATCACGACTCACGCTTTAAGAACAGTAGGTACTAGTTCAACGGCGTCGTCCCGGCGAAGGCCGGGACCCATAGCCACAAGTGTTAGCGGTGAGCTGCGCTATGGCCACAGCCTGCATCATAACTCATTCCTGGGGTAATGGGTCCCGGCCTTCGCTGGGACGACGCGGGGGTGAGATTCGCGGACGATCAATCAGCGGAGCAACGCTGCGCGCAAAATCTCACTTCTCGCGGAACGAGCGCATGAACTGGTCGCTCATCGGCTTCATCAGATACGACAGCATGGTGCGGTCGCCGGTCTGAACGAAGGCTTCCACCGGCATGCCCGGGATGATCTTGACCTCGCTGCCGAGGCGCGCGACCTCTTCAGGGGGCATCGAGACGCGGATGGTGTAGTAGCTCTGCCCGGTGCGCTGGTCGGTGTTGACGTCGGCGGAGACGCGGGTGACGACACCGTTCAGCTCGGGCGTGGTGCGCTGGTTGAAGGCAGAGAGCCGCAGCACGGTCTTCTGTCCGACCTGCAGCTTGTCGATGTCCTGCGGATTGACCTTGGCCTCGACCGACAGATCGTCGGCCTTCGGCACGATCATCATGATGGCGTCGCCGGCGGTGATGACGCCGCCGACCGTGTGCACGGTCGACTGCAGCACCACACCGTCCTGCGGCGCGCGGATGTCGATGCGGCGAAGCTGGTCTTCGGCGGTCACCTTGCGTTCGACAAACTCGCCGATCTTGTCGTTGGTCTCACGCAGGTCCTTCGAGACCTCGGAGACCATGTCCTTGTCGACCTGGATGATCTGCAGCTCGGTCTCGGTGATCTTGCCCTTGGCCTGGGCGCGCGAGGCGATGTATTGCGCGCGCTCGCCGGAGAGCCGCGCCGCGTCGCGCTCCAGCGTGGTCAGGCGGGTGAGCTGCACCAGATGCTGCTCATAGAGCTGGCGAACGCCGACCAGCTCCTGCTGCACCAGCGCGATCTCCTTGTCCTTGGCGGTTTCCTGCGCCTGCAGGCCGGAGATTTCCTCGTTGAGCTGGGTGACGCGCTCGCGCAGCTGCGCCTTCTGGCCGCTGCGGCCGTTGACGCGGACTTCGAACAGCTTGGTTTCACTCGCCATGATGTCGCGAACGTCGGGATCCTTGGCCTGCTCGGCGAGCTGCGGCGGGAAGGCGATCTTGTCGTTGCCCCGCTGCTCCGCTTCGAGCCGGGCTGCGCGCGCGTAGAGACCGTTCAGCGTCTTGACCACGATCGCAAGGCTCGCCTTCACGACCGTCTCGTCGAGGCGCACGACGACATCACCCGCCTTGACCACGTCGCCGTCACGCACCCGGACCTCGCCGACCACACCGCCGGTCGGATGCTGCACCTTCTTGACGTTGGACTCGACCACCACCGAGCCCGGCGCGATCAGCGCGCCCGAAATCGGCACCGTGGTCGCCCAGCCACCGACGCCGCCGCCCAGAACCAGAACCACGACGAGGCCGACGAGCAGATGCTTGCGGATCGAAAGATGTGCGTTGCGCGGCTGATCGGTCATGCGATCGCTCATGATTTGGCTGCCCCCGCATCGGCGACGATCTTGATCGGCGTCGGCACCGGTGGCGCGACGCGCTGCAGCACCTGGGCGAGCACGGTCTCCTTCGGCCCGAAGGTCTGCATGCGACCGTCCTTCAGCACCAGCAACTGGTCGACGCCCTCGATGCCGACCGGCCGGTGCGCGACCACGATGACGATGGCGCCGCGTTCGCGGGCACCACGCACCGCGCGGGTCAGCGCCTCGTCGCCTTCGCTGTCGAGGTTGGAATTCGGCTCATCCAGCACGATCAGAAACGGATCGCCGTAGAGCGCGCGCGCCAGCGCGACGCGCTGCGCCTGACCGGCGGAGAGCGCGGTGCCCTGCTCGCCGACCTGGGTGTCGTAGCCCTCGCGCATCTTGATGATCATCTCGTGCACGCCGGCTTCCTTGGCCGCGGCGATGATACCGTCGGACTTGGCGTCCGGATCGAACCGGCAGATGTTCTGCGCCACCGTGCCGGCGAACAATTCGACGTCCTGCGGCAAATAGCCGACATGGCGCCCGAGCTCGTCCGACGACCACTGGTCGAGCGCGGCGCCGTCGAGCCGGACCTTGCCGCGCGCCGGCACCCAGACGCCGACCAACGCCCGGATCAGCGACGACTTGCCGGAACCGCTCGGGCCGATCACGCCGACGCCGCTGCCGGCTTCGACCGCGAAGGTGATGTCCTGCACGATGGCGCGCTGGTCGCCGGGCGCAACCATGGTCACCGCCTCGACCGAAAGCTTCTTCTCCGGCGCCTGCAGCAGCGTCTGCTCGGGGCGCGCCGGAATCTGTTGCAGCAGCCGGTTGAGACGCTGCCAGCTCTGCCGCGCGGCGACAAAGCCCTTCCAATGCGCGATCGCGAGATCGACCGGCGCCAGCGCCCGCGCGCTCAGGATCGAGCCGGCGATGATGATGCCGCCGGTCGCTTCCTGGTGGATCACGAGATAGGCGCCGACCGCGAGCACCGCGGATTGCAGCATCATGCGCAGCACCTTGGCGACCGCACCGAGCCCGCCGGTGACGTCGCTCGCGTGCTGGTTGCCGGAGAGATATTCCTCGTTGGCTTCGTTCCAGCGCTTGTTCATGCGCCCGGCCATGCCCATCGCCACGAGCACCTCGGCGTTGCGGCGGCTGGAGGCGGCGAGATCGTTGCGCCGCGCCGCGAGCGACATCGCTTCCTTGGCGGGCGAGCGCGACATGTATTCGGTGATCAGCGTCAGCGTCACCAGAATGACGGCGCCGACCAGCGCGGTGACGCCGAGCAGCCAATGGAACGCAAAGCAGATCGCCATGTAGAACGGCAGCCAGGGCAGGTCGAAGAACGCACCGGGACCCATGCTGCCGAGGAAGGAGCGTACATTGTCGAGATCGCGCAGCGGCTGCAGGCCCTCGCTGCGATTGCCGGCCATCAGCGGCAGCCGCACGATGGTGTCGAACACCCGCGCATTGAGCGCCTCGTCGAGCGAGGTGCCGACGCGGCCGAGGATCCGTCCGCGCAAGAGATCGAGCACGCCCTGGGCGATGTAGAGCACCGCGGCGATGACCACGAGGCCGACCAGGGTCGGAACGCTGCGGCTCGGCAGCACGCGGTCGTAGACCTGCAGCATGAACATCGAACCTGTCAGGTACAACAGGTTGATCATGCAACTGATGAGACCGACGCCGATGAAGGCACTGCGACATGCGCGCAGCGCCTCAGCCAGTTCGGAACGCCGGACAGCGGGCGCGGCTGTCATGAAAACTGATCTCTGCAAACAAAAGCGTTACGTGATGACCACCTTGTATAGGCGTTTGCGGCCATCGTCCATTTCAAGTCGCGTCGACCAGAGCATGGTTCGCGGGCTATTTTTGTGATCCCACAGACAGTTGACGGAATAATTAGGGTTAACCGGCCGCGGAACCCGGCGCGGTAACAGGTGCGGTTCTCGGTAAGGGCACGAGAATGACCGACATCGAGACCCGGCCGATCTCGCCATTCACATCGAGCAATACCCCGCTGCCGACGCCAAGCCCGGTCTCCGGGCGCCAGCGCGCCTCGGGACGAACACCGATCCACGCACCCTGCGGTGGCCTGAACAGCTGCACCGCAAGGTTCGGATTGGGGTCGGCCACCACGTTCTGGACCGGGCGCGCGATGCCGTGGGTCCAGTCGGCGGGACCGAGCACCCGCGCCAGCGGGCCGGCACCGGTCGTCACGTCATGGTGCATGCGAAACCAGGCAGCCTCGCCGCCGACACGGGCTTCCATCGCATCCATGAACCAGCTGCGGCCATGGCCATGGACGGCGCGCAGATTGCGCAACGGAAAGGCCGTGGGATCGACCGGGTCGGCTGCACTTCCGTCAAGGCCCGGCACCTCGACGGCACGTTCGCGCGACAGCGTCACGCGCACCGTCGCAGAGGGCTGCGCTTCGCCGGCCGGCCAGAGCGTGTTGTCGACGACGCTGACCCGGCCGCCCTCGGTCACGACGGTGACTTGCGTGCGCAATTCGGCCATCGGCGTCGGCCGCAGGAACCCGGCCGAAGCTGAGATCGCGGTGCCCCAGTTGCGCGCAACGGCCATCGCCTCGACCTCGGCGGTCAAGAGGCTTGCGACCGCCCCGCCCTGTAGGCCTGCGAACGGCCCCGCCGCCAGCGCGGCGGGCTTCCAGTGGTGGGGCGTGGCGAGCGGTTCGAAGATGGCCAAGGTGACGTTCCCTGAGGTGAGCAGGATTGAGCGATCTGGCAATCTGAGCCAAGAATAGTGGCCATGACAAAAGGCCATTCATCACTTCAGGTGAACAAAATTCACCCATTGGACGCTCCGGATCCTCGCCTGATCCCGCCGCTCGCGGCGCTGCTGGCCTTCGAGCGCGCGGCCACACAGCTGAGCTTCCGCGGCGCCGCGCGCGACCTGTCGCTGAGCCCGTCGGCGATCAGCCACCAGATCCGCGGACTGGAGCAGCAGTTCGGCACAAAACTGTTCGTCCGCGGCGCGCGCTCGGTGCGGCTGACCCTGGACGGCGAGCGCTATCTCGCAAAGGTGTCGGCCGCGCTGGCGACGCTGCAGGAGGCGAGCCGCGACATGCTGCGGCAACGCCGCGAGAGCAGCGGCGAGCTCTGGATCAGCTCACTGCCGTTCTTCACCAGCGCCGTGCTGCTGCCGGCGCTGCCGGAGTTCAAGCGGCGCCATCCGCAGCTGACGCTGCGGATCGAGGCCACCCATCAATATGCCGACTTCATCGGCTCGCGCGTCGACGTCGCGATCCGCTACGGACGAGAGCATGCCGCCGGGCTGAAGGTCGAGCCGCTGGTCCGGGTCAGCGGGCAGCCGGTCTGCACGCCGGCGCTGGTCAAAGCCGGACTGCGGCGGCCGGAGGACCTGTCGCGCGAGGTGCTGATCCATGTCACGACGCAGCCGCGGGCCTGGCCGGCCTGGCTGCAGCAGGCCGGGCTGCCGAATCTTGCACCACGAGGACACCTCTGGCTCGACAGCGTGCCGGCGATGCTGGAGGCCGCCGAACACGGACTCGGCGTCGCCATCGCGATCGCTCCCCTGATCAAGGCGCGGCCGGGCTTCGGCAAGAAACTGGTGGCGCCGTTCGCGTTCGAGGCCGCGCCGAGCGAGACGATCTACCTGATCTCCCGCACCGAACAGGCGCGCGACCGGCGGATTGCCGCGGTGCGGCGCTGGATCGCCGACGCGGTCACCCGCGCAAGCTAGCGCATGATGAAGTTAGGCTGAACTGGCGACCGCGAAGACGCTGCGCTCCCTCTCCCGCTTGCGGGGGAGGGCTGGGGTGGGGGTCTATCCGCGAGTCATATTGTGGAGAGAGCCCCCACCCGCCGCGCTCAGGCGCGCAAGAGCGCTGCCGAGCGCGTCGGCCTCCCCCGCAAGCGGGAGAGGCGAAGCGAGCCTGCGGTCCGACCGATTCAACCAAAATCCACGCGCTTTAGACCGTCGCGTCGGCAGGTTCCGCCATAACGCAGCGTGCCAGATGGCCGGGCGCGACCTGCACGCCGGGCGGCAAGCCTTCGCTGCAGCGCGGCTCGGCGAACTTGCAGCGTGGCGCGAACGAGCAAGCGGCCGGCGCGTGATCGAGCGAGGGCGGCGTGCCCGGAATGGTTTCCAGCCGCTGGCCGCGCATCGCGCCGTGGATGGTCGAGGCCAGCAAGCCCTTCGCATAGGGATGAACCGGCATGCGCACGATGTCGCGCAAGGCGCCCTGCTCCACGATCTGGCCGGCATACATCACCGCGACCCGGTCGCAGATCTCGATGGCGACGCCGATGTCGTGGGTGACGAAGATAACGGACATGCCGAACTCGCGCCGCAATTCGCGCAGCAGCAGCAGGATCTGGATCTGCACGGTGGCATCAAGCGCCGTGGTCGGTTCGTCCGCGAGCAGGATCTTTGGCTTGCAAGCCAGTGCCAGCGCGATCATCGCGCGCTGGCGCATGCCGCCCGACATTTCGTGCGGATAGGAGTCCAGCCGCCGCCTGGCGGAGGGGATCCGCACGACTTCGAGCATTTCGAGCGCACGCGCCGTGGCCTCGCGTTCGCTCTTGCCCTCGTGGCGCATCACCGTCTCCGCGATCTGGCGGCCGATGGTGTAGACCGGATCGAGCGCCAGTGCCGGCTCCTGGAAGATCATCGAGACGGTCTGACCGCGGAATGCGGACAGCGCCTCGTCGTCCATCGCCAGCACGTCCCGGCCCAGCACCTTCACGCTGCCGGTGATCTGCGTGCGCTTCTTCGGCAACAGCCGCATCAACGCGCGCAGCGTCACGCTTTTGCCCGAGCCGGACTCGCCGAGCAGCCCCAACACCTCGCCCTCGCCGAGCGACAGGCTGAGATCGTTCACGGCATGGACCGTGCGATCGCCGGTGAAGCGGATGTTGAGGTTGTTGATCTCGACGAGATTGGTCATACGAGCTTGGGCACCCTGGCGTGGAAATCGGTCGCGTGCTGGAACGCGGCGCCGATCCGAAGCAGTGTGGCCTCCTCGAAGGAGCGGCCGATCAGTTGCATGCCGACCGGCAGACCCGCCTTGGTGAAGCCCGACGGAATCGAGAGCGACGGCACGCCGAGATAATTCACCGGACGGGTGAACCGCGTCAGCCGCTGGATCACCGCTTCCGCACCCGGGCCATTGCCGACATCGCTTTCGGCGATCGTCGGCGCTGGCACCGGGGCCGACGGCGCGATCACAGCATCGACGCCGCTGACCGCCGCGTTGTGTGCGGCGAGCGCAGGGCCGCGCCAACGCATCGCCTCGAGATAGGTGACGGCTGGAATGGTCAGGCCGTTCTGCAGCCGCATCAACACCTGTGCACCGTAATCCTGCGGCCGCTCGATCATCCAGCGCTTGTGGAAGGCGGCGGCCTCGGCCGCGAGCATCAGTTGCGACGCCGCGCTGAGCTGGCGCTGATCTGGCAACTCGACCTTGACGATCTCGGCACCCTCTTTCTTCAGAGTGGCAACCGTCTCGTCGAGGATGCGCGCCACCTCGGGATCGAGGTCGTCGACATAGAAAGAGGTCGGCACGCCGATCTTCAGACCTTTCAGCGACTGTCTGGTCGCGGCCAGATAGTCGGGCACCGGCTGCGTCGACGCGGTGAGATCCTCCGGATCGGCGCCGGCCATCAGGCCGAGCAGCAGCGCGCAGTCCTCCGCAGTCTGCGCCAGCGGACCGACGGTATCGAGCGATTGCGACAGCGGCATCGCGCCGGCGCGGCTGACGCGGCCGACCGTCGTCTTCAGGCCGGTGACGCCGCAGAAATGCGCGGGCATGCGCACCGAGCCGCCGGTGTCGGAGCCGAGCGCGGCAAAGGTGAGCCGCGCGGCGACCGCCGAGCCCGAGCCCGACGACGAGCCGCCGGTGATGTGATCGGTATTCCAGGGATTGCGCACTGCGCCGTAATGCACGTTGTGGCCGGTCGGCCCGTAGGCGAACTCGACCATCTGCAGCGAGCCGAGCCGGACCTGTCCGGCATCCTTGAGCCGCTGCAACGCCGTTGCCGTGGTCTTCGGCACGAAGTCGCGGCGGATCAGCGAGCCGCAGGTCACGACCTTGCCGGCCTCGTAATACATGTCCTTGTGCGCCAGCGGCACGCCGTGCAGCGGGCCACGCGCGTTGCCCTCGGCGAGCGCGGCGTCGGCCTCGGCGGCGGCGGAAAGCGCGTGCTCGGATTCGATCGCCATATAGGCATTGAGGCGCGGCTGCCACTCTGCAATGCGATGCAGCACGGCGCGCGTCACCTCGTGCGAGGAGACTTTCTTGTCGGCAATCGCCTTGGCGACTGCGGTCAGCGTCATCAGGGCCGGTTCATTGCTCATTTCGACACCTTCTCGATCTTCTGCGCGATCTGCGCCAGCAGGAAGCTCGCGGGTTCGAGATCGAAAGGCAGCGTGCCGGAGATCGGTGCGAAGCCGTCGAATGCCGGCCCGATCGAATTGGCGATGCGGGTGGCAGTTTCGTCATCAGCGGGCACGTCGGCGACGTGCGCGATCACCTTGACGTCCTTGGGAGTGGGTCTGGTCATGCCGCGTTTTCTCCTTTTGCTTTTGCCGGCGCGCGGCTGTGCCCCGAGCCAGGAATGGCCATGTAGCACGCCGCTTGATGGCCCATTGTATCGAGATCGCTGAGTTTTGGCGTGTCGTTTGCGCAGAGCGGCTCCGCAAACGGGCAACGGGTGTGAAACCGGCAGCCCGGCGGCGGATCGATCGGATTGGGCGGATCGCCCGAGATCGGCGGCACCTCGGTGCGCTTGTCGGGATCGGATGACGGCATCGCCGCCAGCAACGCGCGGGTATAGGGATGCGCCGGCGCGTCCCAGACAGCGTCGACCGGGCCGAGCTCGACGACCTCGCCGAGATACATCACCAGCACGCGGTCGGAGATGTAACGGACCACGTTGAGATCGTGGCTGATGAACAGATAGGTCAGGCCGAATTCGCGCTTCAGATCGGCGAGCAAATTGAGCACCTGCGCCTCGACCGATTTGTCGAGCGCGGACACCGCCTCATCGAGGATCACGAGCCGCGGCGATAGCGCGAGCGCGCGGGCGATATTGACGCGCTGGCGCTGGCCGCCGGACACCTCGTGCGGATAGCGGTTGGCGAAGATCTCCGGCCGCAAACCGACCTTGCCGAGCAGTTCGCGCGCGAGCGCCCGCGCCGCGCCGTCGGCCATGCCGTGCACCTTGGGCCCGAACGCGATAGATTCCTCGATGGTGAGGCGCGGGTTGAGCGAGGCGTAGCTGTCCTGGAACACCATCTGCATGCCGCGGCGCAGATCGCGCAGCGAGAGCGACGGGCCGACCTGCATTCCGTCATAGACGATGTCGCCGGCGTCGCGGGTCATCAGATGCATCAACAGCCGCGCGGTGGTCGACTTGCCGCAGCCGGACTCGCCGACAATGCCGACGGTCTCGCCCTTCATGACCGCGAAGGTGACGTCATCGACGGCGCGCACGGTCTTGCGCGGGCTGAACAGCCCGCCGCGCACCGGGAAGTGCTTTGTCAGCCCCTTGACCTGCAACAGCGGCTGCGCGGCGCCGCCGATGTCGGCGACCGGCTCCAGCATGTCGGCTGAGAGATTGGCGTCACCCATCGCACTAGTTCCTGATGTCCATGGCGCTGCGCATGCCGTCGCTCAGCAGATTGAAGCAGATCGAGACCGCGAAGATCATCGCGCCGGGCAGCGCCGCGACCCATGGATTGACATAGATCGCGGTGCGCAGCGTATTCAGCATCAAGCCCCATTCCGGCTCCGGCGGCTTGGTGCCGAGCCCGAGGAAGGACAGACCGGCGGCCAGGATCATCGACACCGAGATCAGGCCGGTGGCGTAGACGAAGATCGGGCCGAGCACATTGCCGAGCATGTGCACGCGCATGATGGTGAACGGACCGGCGCCGGAGGCGCGCGCCGCCTCGACGAAATCCATGTTGCGCACGCCCGTGGTGACGCTTTCGGCGACGCGGGTGATCTGCGGCACGAACACAATGGTCAGCGACACGATCGAATTGGTGATACCGGCGCCGAGCGCCCCGGAGATCGCGATCGCCAGCAGCACCGAGGGAAAGGCGTAGAATACGTCGACGGTACGCATGATCGCGGTGTTGAGCTTGCCGCCGACGTAGCCGGCGACGAGGCCGAGCGAGGTGCCGATCACGAAGGCGAGGATCACCGGCAGGATGCCGATCACCAGCGAGAGCCGTCCGCCATAGATCAGCCGCGCCAGCATGTCGCGGCCGAGTTCGTCGGTGCCGAGCGGATAGCCCGACGTGCCGATATGGCGGAGGCGGCGGATCATCGAGCCCTGATAGGGATCGGCGAGATGCAGCCACGGCGCCAGCAGCGCCGACGCAAAGATCAGCACCAGGATGATGGCGCAGGCCATACTGACCTTGTCGCGCCTGATGCGGCGCCCAACCGTCGCCCAGTAGCCGCGTGCCTTGGGCGCGGGTGCCGCCTGCAATGCGGTATCGCTCATCGCACTCATGGTTAGCTCCGCTTGATGCGCGGATCGATCGCGGCCTGCGCGATGTCGACCAAGAGATTGAGCAGCACGAAGAACAGCGCCAGCACCAGGATCGTGCCCTGCAGCAGCGGCAGATCGCGCTGGAAGATCGCCGAATTCAAGAGCAGGCCCGAACCCGGCCAGGAGAACACCGTCTCGATCAGGATCGAACCGCCGAGCATGTAACCGAGCTGAAGTCCCATCACCGCGAGCGCGGTCGGCGCGGCATTCTTGATCACATGGCGAAAGACCTCGGTCTCGCGCAGGCCCTTGGCGCGCAGTGCCTCGACGAAATCCTGGCTCAGGATATCGCCGGTCAATGCGCGCACGGTGCGGGTGACGATGCCCATCGGGATCACCGAGGTGGTGATGGCGGGCAGCACCAGATAGCGCAGATGCTCCCAGTCCCACGCCCAGGCGCCGGAGCCGCCGGGCCCGGCACCAACCGCGGGCAGCCAGTTGAGCTGCACCGAGAAGATGATGACCAGCACCATGCCGAGCCAGTAATGCGGCAGCGAGACGCCGGCGATGGCAAAGGAGGTCGCGACCTTGTCGACCCAGGTGTCGCGGAAATAGCCGGCGATCAGGCCGAACAACAGGCCGAGCGTGAAGCCGATCATCGCCGCCGCGATCGCCAGCATCACGGTATTGCCGACCGCGCGCATCACCTCGGTCAGGACAGGACGCCCCGTCGCGATCGAATTGCCGAGATCGCCATGGATCGCGCGCCACAGCCACAGGCCGAATTGCACGGGCAGCGGCCGATCGAAGCCATAGGCGGCACGCAAATGCGCCGCGAGCTCCTGCGAGGCATCGGCCGGCAACACCGCAACCAGGGGATCGCCGGGCGTGATGTGCACCAGCAGGAAGCACACCAGCGCAACGCTGAGCACGATCGGAATGACGTAGACGATCCGTCTGGACGTATAGGCGAACACGTTGCGCTCTTTCTTCCTTCTCCCCTTGTGGGAGAAGGTGGCGCGCGGAGCGCGCCGGATGAGGGGTTCTATCCGCGGACAACGTCATTCCAGATCGGAGAGGAGCGTCCGCGGAGACAACCCCTCACCCGGCTTCGCTGTCGCGAAGCCACCCTCTCCCACAAGGGGAGAGGGTGCACCGATTACGCGGCTAGGTCCTCACGGCGCGATCGAGACCGGCGAGAAGTCGACGAACCAGCTCTTCGGCTGCACAAAGCCCTTGATCTTCGGGCTCATCGCGCGCGGCGCGACGTCGTGCGCGACGTAGAGGAACGCCGCATCGTCGACCGAAGCGGCATGCAGCTCGGCGAGCGCTGCGTCGCGGGCGGCCGGGTCGAAGGTCTGGCGGGCCTTCTTCACCAGTTCGTCGAACTTCGGGTTGTTGTTGAAGCCCCAATTGTTCGAGACCGGCGGCGCCATGCCCGATTGCAGGAAGCGCACCAGCGCGAAGAACGGATCCATCGCCGCATAGGTGACGTTGGTCGCATTCGAGCCGTTGGCAGACGGATCCTTGGCGCCGCGCCGCCAGTTGGTGAACAGCGTATTCCACTCGATGACGTCGAGCTGCACATCGAAGTAGCACTCGGCCAAGGCCTGTTGCAGATATTCGTTCATCGGCAGCGGCAGCATCTGGCCCGAGCCCGATGCCGAGGTCTGGATCTTGACCGTCAGCTTCTTGTTCGGCCCAAAACCCGCCTCCTGCATCAACTTCTGCGCAGCCGGCTTGTCGTATTTGATCTGGAAGGTCGGATTGCCGCGCCACGGATGGCCGGGCTCGAAGGTACCGGTCGCCGGCACCATCAGGCCCGCGAGCAGGCCGTCACGCAGCCCTTCGCGATCGATGCAGAGATTGGCGGCCTTGCGGACGCGGATGTCGTTCCAGGGCGAGCCCTCGACGCGGGAGAACTGCCACGGCCAGACATGCGGCTCCTCGTTGGAATAGAGAGTGAAGCCACGCTGCTTGATCTCGGGCAGCGCGTCCGGCGCCGGCGCCTCGATCCAGTTGACCTGCCCCGACAGCAGCGCCGCGGTGCGGGCATTGGCCTCCGGCATCGGCAGCAGCACCATCTTGTCCGTCTTCGGCACGCGGGCCTTGTCCCAGTAGTTGTCGTTCTTCACCAGTTCGAGCCGCTCACGCGGGGTGAAGCTCGACATCTTCCAGGGGCCGGTGCCCGAAGCGTCCTTGGCGAACGCGGCCCATGCGGCCTGCGACTTCGCCTTGGCATCGGCGCCTTCGGCCTTGTCGTAGAATTGCTGCCATTTGGTCGGGCTCGCCATGAACAGATTGGTGAGATTGATCGGCAGGAAGCTGTCCGGCTCCTTGGTGGTCAATTCCACCGTCATGTCGTCGATCTTGCGCGCGGAGACCAGCGTCGGCATCCGCGAGGCGGTGACGCCGACCTGGCTCGCATCATATTGCGGCGCGTCCTGCTTCAGGACCTTGTCGACATTCCAGACCACGGCATCGGTGTTGAACGGCGAACCATCGTGAAAGGCGACGCCGGGACGCAGCTTGAACACCCACCTGGTCTTGTCGGAATCGTCGACCTTCCATTCGGTGGCGAGGCCCGGAATCATCGCGCTCGCCTTGTCCGACGACGACAGGTCCCACATCGTCAGCGCGTCATACATCGTGAGCCCAGTGAAGCGATTGCCCTCAAACCCCTGGTCCGGCTGCCCGAGGGTGCGCGGAATATCGGCAGCCGTCATGCCAATACGCAGCACGGTCTCGGCACGGGCGATCGCCGGCACACCGGCAGCAATCGCGAGCGCCAGCATGATCGCTGTCGCATTGGTCTTCCCGTTACGCATCTGAGCAACCCCTTCGAGTCCGGTGACGTTTTGGTGATTATTTCTTGGGCAAGCGTATGCAATGCCTGTGCCAAGGGGAATAGTTCTTCAGCAAATAACCGCTGGGCGCGTCATTTCTTCCCACCTTAGACTAAGACGGGGCAATAGTGCCTATTCTGGCATCACGCTTGCAAGATTTGGTTCCGACTTCCCACCAATGGAGCCTTTATATGCGTGCGCGCAATTCGATCCTGATGGCAGCAATGGCGCTTGCCCTGACCGCGGGCAGGCCTGCCTTGTCTGCGCGAGCGGAGTCCATTGTGCGCTACGGCATTTCGATGGCCGACATTCCGCTGACGACCGGCCAGCCCGATCGCGGCGCCGGCGCCTATCAATTCACGGCCTACACGATCTACGATCCGCTGGTGGCCTGGGAGATGGATGTCGCCGACCGGCCGGGCAAGCTGGTGCCGGGACTCGCGACCGAATGGAAGGTCGACGACACCGACAAGACCAAGTGGCGCTTCACGCTGCGCAAAGGCGTGAAATTCCACGACGGCAGCGACTTCAACGCCGACGCCGTGATCTGGAATCTCGACAAGGTGCTGAACGACAAGGCACCGCAATTCGACAAGCGGCAGAGTGCGCAGGTCAAGACCCGCCTGCCCTCGGTCGCGAGCTACGCCAAGATCGACGACTCGACCATCGAGATCACGACCAAGACGGTCGACTCCTTCTTCCCCTACCAGATGCTCTGGTTCCTGGTCTCGAGCCCCGCGCAATATGAGAAGCTCGGCAGAGACTGGGACAAGTTCGCCAGCCAGCCCTCCGGCACCGGCCCATTCAAGCTGACGAAACTCGTGCCGCGCGAACTCGCCGAGCTGACCAGGAACCCGGACTATTGGGACAAGAAGCGGCTTGCGAAGGTCGACAAGATGATCCTGATCCCGATGCCGGAGGCATTGACGCGCACCAACGCGTTGCTGGCGGGCCAGGTCGACCTGATCGAAACGCCGGCGCCCGACGCCGTGCCGCAGCTCAAGGCCGCCGGCATGAAGATCGTCGACAACGTGACGCCGCACGTCTGGAATTATCATCTGAGCGTGCTGCCCGGTTCGCCCTGGACCGACATCCGCCTGCGCAAGGCGCTCAACCTCGCGATCGACCGCGACGCGGTCGTTGCCCTGATGAACGGGCTGGCAAAGCCCGCCAAGGGCCAGGTCGACCCGTCGAGCCCGTGGTTCGGCAAGCCGACCTTCGAACTGAAATACGACCTCGCGGCCGCGAAGAAGCTGGTGGAGGAAGCCGGCTATTCCAAGGACAAGCCGCTGAAGACGACCTTCATCATCGCCCAGGGCGGCACCGGGCAGATGCTGTCGCTGCCGATGAACGAGTTCCTGCAGCAAAGCTTCAAGGAGATCGGCATCGATGTCGACTTCAAGGTGGTGGAGCTCGAGACGCTCTATACGCACTGGCGCAAGGGCGCGGCCGACGAGATGAACGCCGGCATCACGGCCAACAACATCGCCTATGTGACGTCGGACCCGCTGTACGCCATCGTGCGGTTCTTCCATTCCGGCCAGGTCGCTCCGGTCGGCGTCAACTGGGGCGGTTACAAGAACCCGAAGGTCGACGCGCTGATCGACGAGGCCAAGCAGACCTTCGATCCTGCCAAGCAGGACGCGCTGCTGGCGCAGGCGCACGCGCTGATCGTCGACGATGCCGCGCTGGTATGGGTGGTGCACGATACCAATCCGCACGCGCTGTCGCCGAAGGTGAAGACATTCGTGCAGGCGCAGCACTGGTTCCAGGATCTGACACAGATCGGGCTGGAGTAAGCCTCGGTTGCCGTTGCACGAACCTCTCCGTCGTCGTCCCGGCGAAAGCCGGGACCCATAACCACCGTTGCACGTGATAAGGCTGTGGCCCCAGCGCCTCTCAACATTTGACAGTTGGGGTTATGGGTCCCGGCCTTCGCCGGGACGACACCGAATTTTTGGCGCCTATTTCGTCGTCAACGCAAATGCGCCGTCCCAATCCTGCGGCGGCGGCTCTTTCTGGAAGGCGCGGATCCGCGCCTCATAGAGGCGATACAAGTATTGCAGCGTCTGCGCCTCGTCGGTCTTGCGGCCGCGCTCGATCGCGGCCAGCGCGCCGTCCCAATCGCGGCCGCGGTAGCAGGCGAGCATCTCGATGGTCAGGTTGCGCAGCCGCTGGAAGCGGCCCGATTGCGCAACGTCCTCGCGGCCGGCGATCGCATAGATCACCTCGGGCTCCTTCTTGCCCTTGACCATGATGAAGTCGAGCTCGAGGATCGCGAACTTCTCCTTCACCTCGAGCGCGGTCTTCGATCCCACGATGATCGGGAAGCCGTACTCCTTGGACTGCCCCTCCAGGCGCGCGGCCAGATTGACGCTGTCGCCCAACACCGAATAGTTGAATTTGAGATCAGAACCCATGTTACCGACCACGCAGCTGCCGGTGTTGAGACCGACGCCGATGTTGAGCGGCACATAGACGTGGCCGCCCTCCTGCGCTTCCAGCTCGCGTTCCTGGTTAAGTTCGTCGACGCGCTGCAGCATGTCGAGCGCGGCGTCGCAGGCATTGAGGTGGTGCTGCTTGTCGTCGAGCGGCGCGTTCCAGAATGCCATGATGGCGTCGCCCATGTATTTGTCGATATAGCCCTTGCGGGCGAGAATCGCGTTGGTGAGCGGTGTGAGAAAGCGATTCATCAGCTGCGTGAGGCCCTGCGGATCGCTCTTGTAGGTTTCCGAGATCGAGGTGAAACCGCGCATGTCCGAGAACATGATGGTCATCTCGCGCTCCTCGCCGCCGAGCACGAGCCGTTCCGGCGCGTTAGCTAGCTGCTCGACCAGCGCAGGCGACATGTACTGCACGAACTGCGACCTGATCTGCCGACGCTGCTGCAGCTCGCGCACGAAAGCGGAGAAGATCAGCGTCAGGTAGATCGCCGTGGTCGACATCAGCGGATAGGTGAAGTCGATCAGGAGCCGATGCTGGGAATAGAAATACCAGGACGTGCCGATCAGCACCGAGGCAAACATCCCGCCGACAACGACCAGCGTCACCGGGCCGAACTTCGGCGCGAAGGCGATCACCAGCAGCCCCATGATTAGCGCGGCGAAGAATTCGATGCCTATGCCGTAATTGGGCTGCGCAACAACGTCGCCGGTCAGCGCGCTCTCCAGCACCTGGGCGTGAATCTCAACACCGGGCATTGCGGGCGTGACCGGCGTCGTCTTGATGTCGTTCAGCCCGATCGAGGAGGTGCCGATCAGGATAAGCTTGCCGGCGATCTTCTCCGGCGCGACACGCCCCTCCAGCACGTCGATGGCCGGGACATAGATCGAGGGATCGCGGCGCGCGTAGCGGATCCAGAGCTGGCCGTTGAGATCGGTCGGGATCGTGAAGCCCTTGACGCCGAGGCTCTTGATGCCGGCCTGGTCGGTCTTGATCAGGATGGTGCCCGCGCCGCTCGCCACCCGCAGCATCTCGAAGGTGAGCGACGGCATGGTGATACCCTGGGCGACCATGATCATCGGCACGCGCCGCACGATGCCGTCGCGTTCCGGCCTGATCGTGAACAGGCCGCGGCCGGCGGCGGCCTCCTCGAGCACCGGCACGTTGCGCAGCAGGCCGACGAACTCGAACATGAAGGGCTGCGGCGCCTCGCCGAGCATCGCAAGGCCGGTGACCGGGAGCTTCTCGTTGAGATCGGCGCGCACATTGGGACCGCCGGACTCGCCGAGCACGACGCGCGAGTTCCTGATGGCCTCGGCGAGGATGCTGTCATTGCTCGGCAGCTGCCTGAGCCTGGCGCGCATCTCCTCATCGAGATTGCCGAACGTATCGGCTGCGATGTCAGGGTTGAGACGGTCCGGCTCGGCGAACACCGCGTCGAATGCGATCACGACGGCGCCGAGCCTGGTGAGATTGGTGACGATCTCGGCGATCCGCGTCCGCGGCCAGGGCCACTGCCCGAGCCGGGGATCGGCGAGGCTCTTCTCGTCGATGTCGACGATGGTGACGGGACGCGCGGTCTTCTTGCGGGGCTCGATCAACTGGAAGGTATCGAAGGTCCTGACCCGCAGCTCCTGCACCGGAGCCGGGTCCATCACCCGCAGCGCCGCGATACCGATCAAAAGCACCACGCAGACCAGCCGCGCATAACCGAAGCGCCGTCCGAACCACCGTCGTATCGCCTTCAGCCGTCTCATGCCCTCTGGATATCACGCGCGGAGCATTGTTCCAATCGAACAAGCACCCGCGGTGCACAAACGGCCCGGCCAGGCGGCACCGCCAATGGCGGCAAGGCCGCACGTCCGTCAGGTCACGTGAAGCAGGAAGTCGTTGTGGCTGAGCTGCGCGGGCGTGACGTTGCGAAGCGTGATGGTGTCGGCGCTGTCGACCGTGATCAGGGTATCCGCGGCGTTGGTCGGCGATTGCGTGACGTGCTCGCTGATCCAGGTATCGGGATCGATACCGCCGGTCGACAAAATCGCCGAAAGGTCGATCTGGTCGAGGCCGGGCGTGAAGTTCACGATCGTGTCGTGGTTGAAATTCTGGTCAAACACGAACTTGTCCTGATAGCCCGATCCGAAAAACACGTCCTTGTCGCTGGTGCCGGTCAGCGTCACCGGCTGGGGCGGATCCTGCTGGAGGTTGAAGATCAGGTTGACCGTGTCGGTCGCGCCATGGCCGTCGGTCACGGCGAGCGCGATCTTGTCGGTCGCCGGTGGCGTCTGGCCGGGGTTGTAGATGAGGCCCGGCGTCCCGAGCGCGGTGTTGATGCCGGAGAGGAGCCCCTCCTGCGATGGAGGCGTGACGCTGCTGCCCGAACCGGCCGTCGGCGTGGCCGCCACGGTGAAGATTTCGTCCGATGTCGCATCGGCATCGGTCACCGTCAGGCCGGAGATCGTCTCGGTTCCGTCGCGATTTTCGGTGATGCTGACGTTGTCGGCGTGGATCACAGGCGCGTCGTTGGCGCCGACGACGTCGATCGTCAGCGTCGCCGTCCCGACAGCGTTATGTGCATCGATCGTCTCGACGGTGAATGTGTCGGTATAGTTCCCCTTGGCCAGCGCGTTGATCGCGGCGGCGTCCGGAACATAGCTGTAGGTGCCGTCCGCATTGACCGTGAGCGAGCCGTAGAGGCCCGCGATCGGTGAGTTGACCGCAACGTGGTCCGAGTTGAGCGCGGCATAGGTCAGCGTCGCGGTCTCGCCGTGATCGACATCGTGGCCGTGGAGTGCGCCGGTGAGCGCGCTGAAAGTGTCGTCGGCGGCGGTATCGGTCAGCGTGCCGGCGTTGACGTCGGCGAGCGTCGGCGCGTCGTTGGCGCCGTTGATCGTGATCGTCGCCGGCTCGGTGATGACGCCGCCATGATGGTCGTCGATCTGGATCGTGTAGGTCAGCGTCAGCGTCTCACCGGCGGCGAGATAGTCGAAATTCTGGTCCGCGGCCGAGAAGGTCCAGGTCGACGACCCCGTGGTGCCGCCGGTCGTATCCGTCAGCGTGCCCAGCGACAACCAGTTCAGGATGGTGGACTCGTCCTCGGGGAGGCCCGTGGTCGAGCCGGCTTCGGCCACGCCGATGATCGTCACGCCGTGAGTGTCGCTGAGGTCTGCGTCGGTGAACGTCACGGTGCCCGTCGCGCCGTCCGGTTTCAATGAATCCGTGGTGTCGGGCAGTTCGGGGATGGTCGCCGCCTGCGCCCCCGAGGTGACGATTGGCGTATCGTTGCTGCCGGTGACCGTGATCGTCACCGGCTGGCTGATGACCCCGCCATGATGGTCGTTGATCTCGACCGTATAGGTCAGTGTCAGTGTCTCGCCTACGGCGAGATAGTCGAAATTCCGATCGGCGGCCGAGAAGTTCCAGGACTGGGATCCGGTGACCCCGCCGGTCGAGTCGGTCAGCGTCCCCAGCGAGAGCCAGTTCAGGACGGTGGACTCGTCCTCGGGGAGACCGGTGGTGGTCCCGGATTCCGCGACGCCGGTGATGGACACGGTGTGGATGTCGCTGAGATCGACGTCCGCGAACGTCACCGCGCCCGTTGCGCCGTCCGGCTTGGATGAACCCGTCTCGTCCGGCTGTTCGGGAATCGCGGCTGTCCCCGGCGCCGACGCAAACGTCGGCGTGTCGTTGGTGCCGGTGACCGTGATCGTCACGGGCTGGCTGACGACCCCGCCATGATGGTCATCAACCTCGATCAGGTAGGTCAGCGTCAGCTTCTCGCCGGCGGCGAGATAGTCGAAACTCTTGTCGGCCGCCGAGAAGGTCCAATGGCTCGATCCGGTCACGCCGCCGGTCGAATCCGCCAGTGTGCCGAGCGACAGCCAGCTCAGCATCGTCGCCTGACTGGGAAGGCCCGCGGTGACGCCCGTTCCGGTGACGCCGGCCACGGTGACAGTGTGGGTGTCGCTGAGATCGACGTCGGTAAAGGTCACCGTCCCGGACGCGGTATCGGATATCACCGAGCCGGTCGTCCCGACATGTTCGGTGATCGCTGCCGCCTGGGTCGGCGACGTGATCACCGGCGTGTCGTCGGTGCCGACGATCGTGATCGTGACCGGGAGCGTGACGACGCCGCCCTGATGGTCGTCGATCTGGACCGTGTAGGTCAGCGTCAGCGTCTCACCTGCGGCGAGATAGTCGAAACTCCTGTCGGCGGCCGAGAACGTCCAGGCGCGCGATCCCGTCACGCCATCGGTCGAATCGGTCAGCGAGCCCAGCGACAGCCAGCTCAGCACGGTGGCATGGTTGGCAAGTCCGGTGGTGACGCCGGCCTCGGTGACGCCGGTGATGGTGACCGAATGCGTATCGGTCAGATCCGTATCGGTGAACGTCAACGTGCCGTGCACCGCATCCGGCACGGCGGAGTTCGTCGTCGCCGCAAGCTCGGTGATCGAGCCGAACTGCGCCGAGGACGTCACCACCGGCGTGTCGTTGGTGCCGGTGATCGTGACGGTGAATGTCCTGAACGCGGTCTCGTTGCTCGGAGCGTAGTTGTTGTCCACGCGCGCGGTATAGGTCAGCGTCAGCGTTTCGCCGGCGGCCAGGAAGTCGAAGGCGCCGTCGGCGATGTTGTAGGTCCAGGTCGCCGAACCGATATTGTTGTTCAGCGGATCGTGCACGAGCTGCAGCGGGATCTCGACAGCATGGATGGCCGCAAGCTGTGCCGCCGTCAGCGACGATGTCACGTCGTTACCCTCTGCGTCCCGATAGCTGGACGAGGTAAAGCTGACGATCGCACTCGGCTTGTCGCCGAGATTGACGTCCACCCATGCGATCCGGCCCGTCGCCGTGTCGAGTAGTCCGCTATGGGTCTGCCCGGCCTGCTCGGCGAATTCCGCATTCTGTGTCACGACCGCCGGCGCCCCGGGTGCGTGGTCGGTCTTGCTGGAGGGGGCTTCTGGTCCGGCATGGCCGGTCAAGGCCAGCAGAAAGCTTATCGGCAAGGTCACGTCGCCGCCGGCAAGCTTGAGGGTGGTCGTGACCGGAACGACGCTGTCGGTGAAGTTCGTCGTGAGCTTGGTATTGGGATTGTTTGAGCTTGGTATTGGGATTGTTGTTGTCGGTGAACTTCAGCGCGAACACGTCCGAGATCAGCCGCTGCGCGTCGGCGGACAGCTGCGCCGACGAGACGAAGCTGACGCTGCCCTGGCCGTTGACGATGGTCTGGGTGCCGGCCTGATCGACGGTTGCGATCGGATTGAGCGTCGTCTTGTCGAACAGGATGTAGGAGCCGGTGGTCCCGTCAGGCTCGACCAGCACCTGGAATTTGGCCGGCGGCACGCCACCCGAGCCCTGCACGTCGAAATCGATCTCGACCAGCACCGCGGTGCCGCGGATGCCCATGGTCGCGACCGGCGTATCGACCTTCATGTCGCCGTGCTTGGCGGTCGCGCCGGCAACGAACGAGATCGTGCCCGAGACGAGGCTCATCAGCGACGAATTGCTCGACCCGTTCGGGTCGTAGATCATCTCGTTCAGCACCATCTTGGCGTTCGGTCCGAGACCGAACACGGTGCCGTCGATGAAGGTGATGCCCGGCGTCGAGTCGCTGCCGGACTGCACCACGTCACCCTTGTTGACGTTGTCGCCCTGGTTCAGGACGACCGCGACGCCGTTACGGACGGCGGTGGCGCTGCCCGTCAGCTTGGTGACATGGCCGATGACCTTGGCCGGTTCGGCCGCGCCGCCGGCCTGGGCATACTGGGTGTAGCCGGTGAGCGCGTTGACGAGGTCGCCGGTGAGATGTGCGCCATCGGGTGACGCCAGCGCCGCGCGCTTCTCGCCCTTGAAGTAGTCGTGGAGGACGAGTTCCCGATCATCCTTCGCGATGACGAGGTCGAGCCCGGTCCGCTTGAAGTCGCCGGTGAACAGCAATTGCCCGTCGTCGACGGTGATCGCGCCGCGCGGCGCGTGCGTGGAAACGCTGTCGACGTGGACCGACCCACGGGCATAAGCATCCGCGTTCGGCAAAAGGCCGTCGAATTTCTCAACAAAGTTCACTGCGGATCACCGCACCACGAAGGTTAATGACTCAAGAATATCCGAATGATTTTGCCTGCATATCATCGGATAAAGCTCGACGAAACTGTCCTGTGCTTGCGCAGGGTGCTTCGATCGCGCCGTTTGAGCGGGTGTGACTTGGCTCATTCTTGTATGAGTAGTGTAGTTCTGATTTGTGAGACGGTACCATAAGGTGGGATTGCAGCCAAGATACGTATTTGACCACGTATTCGTGGTATTGACCGGCATTTCTGTACTTGCCTCTATTTCCCCGCAGCCCCGAGAGGGCATTTGACTCCAAATTCCCGGCCAAAGCTGTGAGTTAGCTTACAAATCACAGCAGTCCCGCGCGCGGACCGGCCGGTTAACCAGGAGGCAAGCATGAGACGGAAGACGGTGGATAAAGGTTCGCCGATTCGTTTCACAAACCGGTAAAGTTTTCGGGACCGGGCCCACGCGCCCTTCAGCCTCTTGTCCGGTTTCCCCACATCTTAAATCGATTCGAACGGATCGCTTGCCATGCTGGACGGCATGAAACGATCCGGTCGCGTGCGCGGTGCAACATCCACCCGCCGAAGAGCGGACAGGGGGTGTCACATGGGATTCTCGCTTCGCTCATTTGCGCTGCGCGCCGTCATGCTCGGCGTCGGCTTGGCGCTGGCCGCGCCGGTCGCCGGGCTCAATGCCGCCACTCTGCTTTCGCCAGGCCCGGCAACGCTGTTCAGAACCTCGACCGAGCCGTTTGGCCTGGCGACCGGCCTGCTGGCCGCGGGCGGCCTGCATGACAAATGGCGCGGCGTGCAGCGCCAGCTCGCCGACGAACTGGTGCAGCTCGCCATCTGCGAAGGCGACCGCACCGGTTGTGCATCGCCGGAGGCGCTGCGTTTCCTCGCGATCGTCGATGCCGGACGGGCGCACGACGGCCGCGCCCGGCTCGGTGCGATCAACCGCGCGATCAACCTCGCGATCCGCCCGGGCAACGATCTTGCGACTTATGGCGAGCCCGATGTCTGGGCGACGCCGCTCGCCACCTTTGCCCGCGGCAGCGGCGATTGCGAGGACTATGCGATCGCGAAGTTCGTGGCCCTGCGCATCGCCGGCGTCGCGCCGGAGGATCTGCGGATCGTCGTCATGCATGACCTCATCGGCGGCGAGGACCATGCCGTGGTCGCGGCGCGGCTCGACGGCCGCTGGCTGACGCTCGACAACCGCCGCATGGCGATGATTGAGGACAGCGACATCAGGAGTTTTCGGCCGACCTTCGTGATCGACCAGCATGGCGTCAGCCGATATGTCGATGCGCCGCTCGTCGCCGAGGCCGCATGGCGGCCGACGCCGCGGATGGATTGAACCGGGCGATCGAAACTCGTTTCCGTCATTGCGAGGCACGAAGCGACGAAGCAATCCACATCTCCTCTCGGGAGGTATGGATTGCTTCGTGGAGCTTATCATCCGGCGGCGCTTCGCGCCGACCGGGTGGCTCGCAATGACGGAGTTCCGGACCGCTCAGAACATCAAATTGTCCTTCACCAGCACCCAGCGGCCGCCCTTGACCTGCTGGACCTGCGTGATGGTGTTGGCGAGATGATCGGTCTTGGAGAACTTGGTCGGCGGCGAGCTGAAGATGTCGAGGAACTTGTCGCCTGACTCCAGCGCGTCCAGCATCTTCTGGCCGGTGAGATCCTTGCCGGCCTTCTGCGCGTAGAAGGCGAAAGTCATCACCGCGTTATAGCCGATGATCGCCTGGGTGTTGGCGTCGGAGTTGAACATCTTCTTGTAGTTGAGCAGCCAATCCTTCACCTTGCCCTTGGCCGTGTCCTCATAGGGAATCTCGAAGCCTGACGCCGCGTAGAGTCCCTCCACGGCCTCCTTGCCGAGCGCCGGCACTTCGAGCACGTTGGTCGGGGTAGCACCGAGGAAGGTCACGTCCCAGCCGAGCTTCTTCGCCTCGTTCATCGCGCCGATGGTCTCGCGGATCACGGTGCCGAGCACGACGAGGTCACAGCCGTCGGACTTCATCTTGGCGACCTGCGCCGAGAAGTCGGAGGCGCCGCGCTTGTAGCTCGTCACCGAGGCCGGCTGCACCTTCATCGCGCCGAGTTGCTGGGTGAAGCCGTCGAGCACGTTTTTGCCGTACTCGTCGTCCTGATGCATGATGCAGGGCTTCTTGAAGTTCTTCCAGTCCATCATGTATTTGAGCGCGGCGCGCGTGCTCTCGACATAGGGCAAGAGGTTGCTGAACTTCAGCCGCTCCTGCGGCTTGGCGGGATCGAACTTGAAGGTGAATTCGGCGGCGGTCAGCGGGAACAGCTGCAGCACGCCGGCATCGAACAGGATGTCCTGCGCGGCGAGCACGGTCGGCGAGCCCATCGGGCCGATCATCGCGAACACCTTGTCGCGCTCGACCATCTTCTGCGAGGCCAGCACGGCCTTCTTCGGGTCGTAGCCGTTGTCTTCCAGGATCATCTTGATCTTGCGGCCGTTGATGCCGCCGCTGGCATTAATCTCCTCCACCGCCATCTTCATGCCGTTGGACACCGGAACACCCCAGACCTTGATCGGGCCGGACAGGTCCTGATGCGTTCCGATCACGATCTCGGTCGGCAAGATGCCTTCATTGGTGACCTTGGTCTGGGCCGCGGCCGGCAGACAGGTCAGCGCCAGCGCGCTCACCGCAAGGCCCAGCGCCTTCAGCGATTTCGACATTGCAGTCTCCTCCTTCAGTGGCCCATGTTGAGCGAAGGGTCGGGCCTGCTCGCTCCTTCGCCAAGTCCGTCGTCGCATCTCTCCTTAGGCATGATCTCCGCGCAAACGCCGCGCGTTTGTCGCGGCGGATCATGCTCTATGCCACCGCCCGCGCGCCATACATGGCGTCGATCTCGGTCGCATAGCGCTTGTTCACAAAACTGCGCTTCAGCTTCATGGTCGGCGTCAGCTCCTCATCCTCGGGTGTGAGCTGTCGCTCGATCAGGTAGAATTTCTTGATGGTCTCGACGCGGGCGAATTTCGTATTCACCGCCTCGACCTCGCGCTGGATCAGGTCCTGGATCTCGCGGGCACGGCACAGGCTCGCGTAATTGGTGAAGGGGATGTCCTGGTCCTGGGCGTATTTCTCGACATTCTCCTGATCGATCATGATCAGGCAGGTGAGATACGGCCGCTTGTCGCCGATCACGACCGCGTCCGAGACGTAGGGCGAGAATTTGAGCTGGTTCTCGATCTCGGACGGCGTGATGTTCTTGCCGCCGGAGGTGATGATGATGTCCTTCATCCGGTCGGTGATCTTGACATAGCCTTCATTGTCGATCGCGCCGACATCGCCGGTGTGCAGCCAGCCTTTTGCGTCGATCGTCTCGGCGGTCTTCTCCGGCTGGTTGAGATAGCCCATGAACAGGAAGTCGCCCTTGATCAGGATCTCGCCCTTCGGGCAGATCATCACCTCGCCCCAGGGCGCGGCCTTGCCGACCGAGCCGAGCTTGATGCGCTCCGCCGGCATCATGGTCGCGACGCCGCAATTCTCGGTCTGGCCGTAGACCTCGCGCATGTCGATGCCGAGCGCGAGATACCAGCGAATCAGATCCGGCGAGATCGGCGCCGCGCCGGTCAGCGCGATCCGGCAGCGGTCGAGCCCGAGCATGCGGCGGATGTTGCGGAACACCAGCCAGTAGGCCGCGCGGTTGGCGAGCCGCAGCGACAGCGGCGGCGTCTCGCCCTCAAGCCGGCACTCGGTCATCCGGTTGCCGATCGCAAGCGCCCGGGCATACATCCAGTTCTGGAACGGGGTCGCATCCTTCAGCGCGATGGTGATGCCGGAATAGAACTTCTCCCAGATCCGGGGCACGGCGAGGAACGCGGTCGGCTGCACCTCGCGCAGATTGTCCGGCACCGTCTCTGGGCTCTCGGCAAAATTCATCACCGAACCGAGCGCGAGCGAGAGGTAATAGCCGCCGACCCGCTCGGCGACGTGGCAGAGCGGCAGGAAAACCAGCCGCTCCTCGCTGTCGGTCGAGGGGTAGAGATCGTTGGCATGGCGCATCTGGTGCGTCACGCTGCGGTTGGAATGCATCGCGCCCTTGGGCGGGCCTGTGGTGCCCGAGGTGTAGACCAGGATCGCGAGATCGGAGGCGGTGCGGCTGCCGGTCATCTCGTCCCACAAGGCGTCATTGCCCTGCGCATGATTGCGGCCGAGCGCCGTGAACTCGGCAAGCGACAGCACCATCGGATCGGAGAAGCCGCTCAGGCCCTCCATATCGAACACCACGACCTTTTCCAGCGTCGGACAGCGCGACCGGCAGGTCAGCACCTTGTCGAGCTGCTCCTCGTCCTCGACGAACATGACCCGCGTGCGGGAATCATTGACGAGATATTCGACCTGCGCCGCCGAATCGGTCGGGTAGATACCGGAGGAGACGCCGCCGGCGCACAGAATGCCGATGTCGGCATAGACCCATTCCGGCACCGCGTTGGCGATGATCGAGGCGACATCGCCGGGGCGGAAGCCGGTCGCATGTAGGCCAAAGGCGATATCGCTGGAGATCTGCAGCCATTCGCGCCAGCTGGTCGGCTGCCAGATGCCGAACTTCTTCTCGCGGATCGCGGGCCTGTCGCCACGCGTCTGTACCGCGAGCAGAAAGCTCCTCGCGATCGTGTCGGCAACCGTCAGAACCGCTGGTCCTGCCATGCGCGCTCCCTCCTCTGCCGCCTGTCTCACGTGCCGGGCTTTCGTGCCGGTCTTGTTCGCGAAACAGGCCTGAAATCTAGCTCCAACTCGTTCCCAACGCCAAACCTTCCTCAGCGCCAGCTTTCCTCAACGCCGATCTTCAACGCCACGTCTTCTTCTTTTTCCAGCGCCGCTCGCCCCGCGCACCCGCTTCCTTGGCGCCGAGATAGAACTCCTGGATATCGGGCGAATTCATCAGCCGCTCGCAGGTGTCGTTCATGACCACACGCCCGATCTCCAGCACATAGCCGTAATGCGCGGTCTCCAGCGCGATCTTCGCATTCTGCTCGACCAGCAGGATCGACATGCCCTGCTCCTCATTGACGCGGCGGATGATGGTGAAGATCTCCTTCACCAGGATCGGCGACAGCCCAAGCGACGGCTCATCGAGCAGCAGCAGCGTCGGCCGGTTCATCAGCGCCCGCCCGATCGCGAGCATCTGCTGCTCACCGCCCGAAAGCTGCCCGGCCGGCTGGCCGAGTCGCTCCCTCAGCCGTGGAAAATAGCCGTAGACGCGCTCGAGGTCCTGCGCCACACCGTCGCGGTCCTTGCGCAGATAGGCGCCCATCATCAGGTTTTCGCGCACCGACAGGAACGGAAACACCTCCCGCCCCTCCGGCACATGGCTGAGGCCGAGCCGCACGATCCGGTCGGCCTCCATGCGCTGGATCGGCTTGCCCAGGAATTCGATCGAGCCCTTCTGCGGGTCGAGGATGCCGGAGATCGTCTTCAGCACCGTGGTCTTGCCGGCGCCGTTGGCGCCGAGCAGCGTGACAATCCGGCCGCGCGGCACCACGAGGCTGATGCCGCGAATCGCCATGATCGGCCCGTAATAGCTCTCGATATTGGAGAGTTTCAGGATGATGTCTGATGTGCTCATGGCATCATCCTCATGCGCCGAGATACGCTGCGACGACGTCGGGATGATGCTGCACCTCCGACGGCGAGCCCATCGCCAGCACGCGGCCGTAGTTCAGCGCAATCACGCGGTCGGAGACCCGGTTGACCAGCGTCATGTCGTGCTCGACCATCAAGACCGTGATGCCGAGCTCGCTCTTCATGTCGCGGATCCAGAACGACATGTCGTCGGTCTCCTCGACATTGAGGCCGGACGACGGTTCGTCGAGCAGGATCAGCTTCGGCTCGGAGCACAGCGCCCGCGCCAGCTCGATCACCTTGCGCACGCCGTAAGGCAGGCCCGAGATCAGCTTGTCGCGATAGGGCTCGAGATCGAGGAATTCGATCACCTGCTCGACCCGGCGGCGATGCGCCTTCTCGCCGGCGCGGACACTCGGCAGGAACAGCAGCTCCTGCCAGAGCTGGGTGGTGGAATGGCGATGGCGTCCGACCAGGAGATTGCTCAGCACGGTCGCATTCTCGAACAGCTCGATGTTCTGGAAGGTACGGGCGATGCCGAGCCTCGCGATATCGTAGGCCGGCTCCTGGGTGATGTCCTGATCCTCGAAGAAGATCCTGCCCGAGGTCGGCGGATAGATTCGCGAGATCAGGTTGAAGATCGAGCTTTTGCCGGCGCCATTGGGCCCGATGATCGACAGGATCTCGCCCTTCTCGACCGCGAAGCTGACGGCATCGACCGCCTTGAGGCCGCCGAAATGCAGCGACAGGTTCTCGGCGCGGAAATAGCTCATCTGTTCCGCTCCGATTTCACGTAGATCTTCTGCCGCTTGAAGGTCGCGCGCTTGTAGAGCGGGAACAGCTGGAAGAAGAGCTTGATCTTGAGCCAGCGGCCATAGAGCCCCAACGGCTCGAACAGCACGAACACCACGATGATGACGCCGTAGATCGCGCCCTTCAGCCCGTTGGCGGAGGCAAAGGCTGCGACCGCGTCCTGGATATGTCCGGCGCGCTCCGTGCCGGCACCAAGGGTTGCGGCGACGCCTGCGATCACGCCGGGCATATCGTCCTTCAGATAGGTCAGGAACGGATCGATCATGACCAGGAAGATCGCGCCCAGCACCGCGCCATGCAGGCTGAACGTGCCGCCGATCAGGATCACGATGATGAACTCGATCGACAGCTGCAGCGTGAACATCTCGGGCGAGATGAAGGAGAGCTTGTGGGCGAACAGCACGCCGGCGAAGCCTGTGATCGCCGCCGAGATCGCGAACGACTTCACCTTGTAGAGCGCGACATTGATGCCCATGCTGCGCGCCGCGGTCTCGCTGTCGCGGATCGCGACAAAGGCGCGCCCGGTCGGCGAGCGCAACAGGTTGAGCGTGCCGACGATGGTCAGCACCAGCACCGCGAGGCAGAGATAATAGAAAGTCGGGCCGTCGCGCGACATCGTGGTGCCGAACAACTGTATGGCCTTGACCCGCATGCCCTCATTGCCATGGGTCACGCTTTCCCAGCGCGCCAGGATTTCCTCGACGATGAAGGCAAACGAGATCGTCGCGATCACCAGATAAATGCCCTGCAGCCGCAGCGCCGGAAATCCGACCAGCGCGCCGACCACGCCGGTCAACAGCCCCGCCGCCAGGAAATAGACCGGAAACGGCACGTTGAATTGCTGCAGATAGGCCGCGGTGTAGGCGCCGATCGCGAGAAACGCGGCGTGGCCGAGCGAGGCCTGTCCGGTGAAGCCGGTCAGGATCAAGAGCCCGACGCCGACGGTTGCATAGATGCAGACGAAGACGAGCTGACTCATCAGGTAGCTTGAGAGCACGTAAGGCGCGATCAGCAGCACCGCCAGCAACAGGCCGTAGGAATAGACATAGCCCGAATGCGGGAACAGCCTGATGTCGTCTTCATAATTGGTCTTGAAGAGAAACCGCATAATGTCACTCCTCAAACCTTCTTGCGGACGTGATGGCCGAACAGGCCTTCGGGCTTGAGCAGCAGCACCGCGAGCAGCACGATGTAGGGCGCGACGTCCTTCCATCCCTGCGGCAAATAGAAGCCGGCCATGCTCTCGATCACGCCGATCAGGACGCCGCCGACCACCGCACCGGGGATCGAGCCGAAGCCGCCGAGCACCGCGGCCGGAAACGCCTTCAGCCCCAGCACCAAGCCGACATTGGAATGGATGAAGGTGATCGGCGCCAGCAGCACCCCGGCGCAGGTCGCCACCGCCGCCGAGATCGCCCAGACGATCGAGACCACGCGCTTGACCGGGATGCCCATGTAATAGGCAGCCAGCATGTTCTCGGAGCTGGCGCGCATCGCGGTGCCGAGCGTGGTGCGGTTGAAGAACAGATAGAGCAGCGCGCACAGGATGATGGTTGCCGCGATCACCGACAGCTTGTCATAGGCGAGCACCAGGCTGCCGATTCTCAAGACGCCCTGGCTGAACGGGGTTTCGATCTTGAAGTCGTCGGTGCCCCAGATCATGCCGGAGATCGAGCGCAGGAAATAGCCGAGCCCGATCGTCGCCATGATGATGGAGAATTGCGGATAGCCGAGGATCGGCCGCACCACGACCCGCTCGGCCAGCATGCCGAACAACGCCATGCAGATCACCGCGCCGGCGAATCCGACCCAGTAATTCAGCCCGAGCATGCCGATGAAGGTGAAGGCGAAAAAGCCGCCCAGCATCATCAAATCGCCTTGCGCGAAATTGACGACCTCGGTTGCCTTGTAGACCAGCACGAATCCGAGCGCGATCAGGCCGTAAACGCAGCCGAGCGCGATGCCGCTGACGAGCTGCTGAACAAAGTCCAGCATCCTTCCCTCCCCGATGCCCGGCGATTCTTTCCGATCGCTCGTTGCATCCCGCCTTCGCGCCCTTGTGTCGGAAGCGCTGAAAGCTGCCTATGTCCGCCCCGATTGAGCCAAAAGGCCCGATCCCTGTCAACAAACCCTTGATCCGTAAGCATCGTCACATTTGCGGATAAATGCCGCAGCACGGACTAATACGGATATCCGCTTCGATTTGTCCTGCGTGATTCACCGCACCGAAACGGTTTTTGTCCAAGCTCACGCAACCGAAGAGCGCAATCCCGGATCGCCACCACACCATGACATCCGAACTGTCGGCACTCGCCGTGCGAGGGTTAACCAAGCGTTTTGACCGCCCGGCGGTCGACGCGCTCGATCTCACCATCCGTGTCGGCGAATTCTACGCGCTGCTCGGGCCGAACGGCGCCGGCAAAACCACGACCTTGCGCATGGTGGCGGGCCTGCTGCGGCCCGATGCCGGCTCGGTGTCGATCCTGGGCATCGATGCGCTGGCCGATCCGGTCGCCGCCAAGCAGATCATAGCCTGGGTGTCCGACGAGCCGATGATCTATGACAAGCTGACGCCGCTGGAATATCTCGAATTCGTCGCCGGCCTCTGGGGCATCGACCCCCGCACGTCGGAGCTGTCGGCCCGCGATCTGCTGGCCTCGCTCGGGCTCGAGCCGCATCTCAACCAGCGCTGCGAAGGCTTCTCCAAGGGGATGCGCCAGAAGGCGGCGCTCGCCGGCGCGCTGGTGCACGATCCCCGCCTGATCATTCTCGACGAACCGCTGACAGGCCTCGACGCGCTGTCGGCGCGTCACGTCAAGGGCCTGCTGCAGGAGCGTGTCCGCGCCGGCTGCACCGTGATCATGACGACCCATATTCTCGAAGTCGCCGAACGGATGGCCGACCGCATCGGCGTGATCGCGGCCGGCCGGCTGATCGCCGAGGGCACGCTGGCCGAGCTGCGCGAGCAGAACGGCCGCAATGACACGACCCTCGAGGACATGTTCATCGCGCTGGTCGACACCGAGGCGGCGGCGGCGTGAGCTCGACCGCCCACCTCACCTGGTTCGTCCGCCACGAATTCCGCCTGGCCTGGCGCGAATGGCTGGCGATGATGACCGGCGGCCGGCGCCGGCGCAACCGCGCCGTGATCGGCCTGCTGCTGTTCGCGGCGATCCTGCATCTGCCGGCCTATGCGGTGGTCGCCCGCTATGTCGACCTGCGGTTTCCGCTCGACCCGTCGTCGCTGATCGTGCTGACCGCGACGATCTTCCTGTCCTGGGCGCTGATGCTGTCGCAGGCGATCGAGTCGGTGACGCGGGTGTTCTATGCCCGCGCCGATCTCGATTTGATCATGTCGTCGCCGGCGAAGCTGACCAACATCTTCTCGATCCGGATCGCCGCGATCGCGCTGACGGTGAGCAGCATGGCGCTCTTGCTGTCGACGCCATTCGTCGACGTGCTGGTCTATCTCGGCGGCCCGCGCTGGCTCGCCGGCTTCGGCGTCGTCCTTGCGATCGGGCTGTCGGCGGCGGCTGCCGCGATCGCCGTCACCGCCTTCCTGTTTCGCCTGATCGGGCCGAGCCGGACCCGGCTGGTGGCGCAGATCGTCTCCGCCGTGATCGGCGCGGGCTTCGTCATCGCCCTGCAGGTGGTCGCGGTGCTGTCCTACGGCACGCTGTCGCGCTTTGCCTTCCTGACCTCGGATACCGCGGCGCGAATTGCCCCCGCCCCCGACAGCCTGCTGTGGTGGCCGGCGCGGGCATCGCTGGGCGATCTCGACATCATGATGCTGCTGCTCGCCTTGGCGTTGGTGATGCTCGGCGTCGTGATGGCGGTGTTCGCACCACGGTTTGCCGACACCGTCGCGAGCGTCGCCGCCAATCCGGCCGCGGTGACGCGGGGGCGCGCCCGCGCGTTCCGCTCCGGCTCGCGCCAGCAGGCGCTGCGGCGCAAGGAGTTTCTGCTGCTGCGCCGCGATCCGTGGCTGCTCTCGCAGACCCTGATGCAAATGCTCTATCTGGTGCCGCCGGCGCTGATGCTGTGGCGCAGTTTCTCCGGCACCTCGACCGCGATCGTGCTGATCACGCCCGTCATCGTGATGGCCGCAGGCCAGCTCGCCGGCGGGCTTGCCTGGCTGACCATCTCGGGCGAGGACGCGCCCGATCTGGTGGCGACCGCGCCGCTGCCGCCGTCGCGCGTGACCCGCGCCAAGGTCGAGGTCGTGCTGATCGCGATCGCCGCCATCTTCGCGCCGCTGGTGGCCGCGCTGGCATTTGCCTCGCCGCAGCAGCCGCGGTCACCGCGATCGCGATCGTCATCGCGACCGCATCGGCCGCCGGGATTCAACTCTGGTTCCGCGCGCAGGCCAAGCGCAGCCAGTTCCGCCGGCGCCAGACCTCCTCCCGCATCGCGACCTTCGCGGAGGCCTTCTCCTCGATCGGCTGGGCGGCAACCGCAGCGCTCGTCCTGACGATCCCGTCGGCCGCGCTCGTCAGCGGCATTCTGACACTGTTGACGCTCGTCATCGCCTGGAAGATCAGCCCGCGGCGCGCGTGAGACCGCAGTAGATTCTAGTTTGACGCGTTTTCTTCACGCGAACCGGTATCCACTTCGCTCGAAAACGCTCTAGCCTTTCACCAGCTCCATCACCGCCGCGGCGAACGCCTCCGGCGCTTCCTGCGGCAGATTGTGGCCGGCGCCCGGGATCACGCGATGCGCCCGGCGGGCGGTGTATTTTGCCGCGCTGGCGCCGCCGTCGCGCGCAGGCGTCACGCCGTCGTCGGCACCGTCGAGCGAGATCGTCGGGACCGCAATCACCGGCAATGCGGCCAGCCGACGCTGCACCTCCGCATATTGTGGATCGCCATCGGCGAGGCCGAAGCGATGCCGGTAGCTGTGGATCACGACGTCGACATAACCGGAATTGTCAAACGCGATCGCGCTGCGCTCGAAGCAGGCCTCGTCGAACGCCCAGCTCGGCGACCATTGCGACCACAATAGCTTCGCGATGCCGCGCCGGTTGGCGGCAAGCCCGGCGCGCCCGCGCTCGAGCTGGAAGTAATACTGATACCAGAGCGCCGCCTCGTGATCCGGCCGCGCCGGCACCATCGCATGTGCAATGTCCTGGATCATGTAGCCATTGGTGCAGACGAGCCCGATGCATCGTTCCGGCCAGAGCGCGGCACCGACCGAGGCAGCGCGGCCGCCCCAATCGTAGCCGGCGAACACCGCGCGCTTGATGCCGAGCGCATCCATCAGCGCCATCATGTCGGCGCCGACCGCCGCCTGCTCGCCCGAGCGCGGCGTCGCCTTGTCGCGGAACACCGTCGGCCCGTAGCCGCGCAGATAGGGCACGATGACGCGGCAGCCCTGCGCCGCCAGCAGCGGGGCGACGTCGACATAGGAGTGGATGTCGTAGGGAAAGCCGTGCATCAGCATCACCGCCGGGCCGTCGGCGGGGCCGGCCTCGTAATAGGCGATGTTGAGCACGCCTGCGTCGACATGGCGCAATGGCTCGAGCCGCTTGGTCGATGATGCGCGCGGCGAAGGGGCAGTGTCAGTCACGCATAACTCCCTGATCGCTGAGATCTGGTCGACATGGTAGCGCGTCCTGCCGGATTAATCCCCCGGATCGTGTTGCAGCCAGCGCCATGGAGCGATGCGCCGGTCTCATCATGACGGCACGCCAATTGCGCGATAGTCTCGCGGCCGCGGATACCGCCGCAGACGGAACAGGTCATGCTGAGATTGCTCGCCGCACTCGTCCTGCTCGGAACGTTGACCGGCCACGCCTTCGCGCAGGACGCCCAGCGCAGCGAATGCCTGGCGATGGCGAATGCCCCGCCGCGCGCCGTTCCGGTGAACTACCGGCGCGTCGCGGCCAAGGCCGACGAGGTCGCGATCACCTATGCCGGCCATTCGACCTATTACATCGACACGCCGGGCGGTATCCGGATCGCGACCGACTACAACGGCGTCTATCAGACCGGGCGGCTGCCCGATGTCGCGACGATGAACCGGGCCCACGCGACGCATTACACGCTGTTCCCCGACCCCAGGATTCCCCACGTGCTGCATGGCTGGGGCGAGAAGGGCGAGGCCGCGCATTATGCGATGCGGATCGGCGACGTCTACATCCGCAACGTCACCACCGATATTCGCCGCTATTGGGGCGAGGACTCTGGTGGCGAGATGATAAAGGACGGCAATTCGATCTTCATCTTCGAGGTCGCCGGCCTCTGCATCGGCCATCTCGGCCATCTGCATCACAAGCTCGACGACAGCCATTTCGCCGCGATCGGCCGACTCGACATCGTGATGGTGCCGATCGACGGCACCTATACGATGTCGCTCGACGGCGTCTCCGAGATCACCAAGCGGCTGCGTGCCGCCGTCGTGTTGCCGATGCACCGCTTCGCGACCCCGCTCGACGAGTTCATGCGCCTGATCGGCCAGCAATTCGAGATCGACCGCCGCGGCGGCGAGCGCACCTTGCGAATTTCGCGCGACACCCTGCCCGCGACGCCGACGGTGATCATCCTCGACGGGGTGTGAGGTCTCTTACAAGAAGAAGCAAAACCAAACGGGAGCGAATCGATGGCCACCAGCACCAGCACTCTGCCCGCCTCCGCCAGCGGGCTCTATGCCAATCCGCGCGAAGACTGGCTCGCCCAATATGCCGAGGAGATCATCGATCCTGACAGGCCGATTGTCGATCCGCATCACCATCTCTGGGACCGCGGGGGCTTGCGCTATCTGATCGAGGAGATGCGCGACGACATCGCCTCCGGCCACAACATCGTTGCCACCGTCTATGTCGATTGCCGGTCGATGTATCGCGCCGACGGCCCGGAGGCGTTCCGCCCGGTCGGCGAGGTCGAGTTCGCCAACGGCGTCGCGGCGATGGCGGCGAGCGGCGGCTACGGCAAGGCCGCGATCTGCGCCGGCATCGTCAGCCACGTTAATCTTCTGATCGGCGACCAGGCCAAGGCGGTGCTGGAGGCGGAGATCGCCGCCGGCAACGGCCGGTTCCGCGGCATCCGCCACTCCTCGGCCTGGGACGAGGACCCCAACGTCGCCCACATGTATGCGAACCGGCCGAAGGGAATTCTGCTCGATTCCACCTTCCGCAAGGGCTTTGCCTGCCTGGCACCGCTCGGTCTCAGCTTCGACGCCTGGCTGTTCCACCCGCAGATCGGCGAGCTCACCGACCTCGCCCGCGCCTTCCCCGACACAAGGATCGTGCTCGACCATTGCGGCGGCCCGGTCGGCACCGGCCGGTTCGCCGGCAAGCGCGCCGAGACCTTTCCGGTCTGGAAGGCGTCGATCCAGGAGATCGCCACATGCCCGAATGTCGTGGTCAAGCTTGGGGGGCTTGCAATGTGCCTGCTCGGCTACGACTTCCACCTCCGCCCCCGGCCGCCGTCGTCGGAGGAACTCGCCGCCGCCTGGCGGCCCTATGTGGAAACCTGCATCGAGGCCTTCGGCCCAAGCCGTTGCATGTTCGAGAGCAACTTCCCACCTGATAAGGGGCAGTGCAGTTACCAGGTGATCTTTAACACCTTTAAACGGCTTGCTTCACAATATAGCGAAGCCGAGAAGACAGCGTTGTTCTCGAAGACGGCAAAGGATGTCTATCGGCTCGATATCGGGTAAGCTCTCGACTCATGGATGACGGCATCACCATCCGACCGCTTCGCGAGGCTGATGCGGAAGCGGTGGTCGCACTTTACGCAAAGGCAGCTGCGGTGGAACCGCGGCTGGGACCTGTCACGCTGCCGCAATGGGACCAGTTCCTGAAGCTGCCGCAGAACCGTGGCGGGCGCGACTTTCGTATTGCCGAGCGGAATGGCCGGCTCGTCGGCCTCGCCGAGTCCTCGTTGCGCGACCAGGGCGCGCATCATTCCCGGTTCCTCAAGATCGTCGTGGCGCCCGAGATGCGTCGCCGCCGGATCGGCCTCGCGCTGATCGACGACATCCTTGCGATCGACGCCGATCCCGATCTCACCGTGCAGACGCTGGTGAGCAGCGATTGGCCGGCAGGAATGGCCTTCGTGACCGCCTTCGGCTTTGTTCATGTCGAGTCCGAGATCGGGATGAAGTGCGTCGAGCCGTTGCAACCGGCGCGCACGCTCGCGGCAGCCCGCGCCACCATCGAGCAGGTGACCGACGTGACCGCTTGCGCGGCCGAGGTCGCACGGATCCACAATGCCGCCTATGCCTCGGACGCCGCGTTCCGCCTGTATTCACCGGAGGAGATGGCGCAGGTGTTGACCGAGAGCGAGGTCTGGATCGCGTCGGAGGATGGGCAGGTGTCGGGATTCTGCCTGACCGAGCCAGAGCGGAACTCGATGTGGATCGAATCGGTCGCCGTCGACCCGGCGCGGCAGGGACGCGGGCTCGGCCAGCTCTTGGTCTATCGCGTGCTGAGCGCACACGACGTCTCGGTTGAGCATCCCTGCTGGCTCAACGTCTCGAGCCGCAACGCCCCCGCGCTGAAAATCTACCGCCGGCTCGGCTTCCGGCCGCAGCACGAGACCTGCCGCTTCAGCGCCCCGCGCCGCGAGCTGATCGCCGCGCGCGAGCGGAAGCTTGGTTAGCCTACCCTGAATACAAATCTATCGCCGTCACCCTGAGGTGCGAGCGGAGCGAGCCTCGAAGGGCGAACGGCCGTGCTCTCTCCGCGCCGCCTATCCGGGCCGTCCATCCTTCGAGGCTCGCAAGAGCTCGCACCTCAGGATGACGGGACTGAGCTCCGTAAGCTGGGTCAGCCGCGCCCTACGCCCACTCGCCCTTCCGGAACACCGGCACGCTGCGTCCGTCGGCATGGATGCCGTCGATGTCGGTGTGGGCTGAGCCGATCATCCAGTCGATGTGGATCAGGCTCTTGTTGCCGCCCTGCTCGGCGATCTGCTGCGGCGTCAGCTTGTCGCCACCAACGAAGCATTTCGAGTAGCACTGGCCGAGCGCGATATGCGAGGCGGCGTTCTCGTCGAACAGGGTGTTGAAGAACAACAGCCCGCTCTTCGAGATCGGCGAGGAATGCGGCACCAGCGCGACCTCGCCGAGGCGGCGCGCACCCTCGTCGGTGTCGAGCACCTTGTTCAAGACTTCCTCGCCGCGCGAGGCCTTGGCCTCGACGATGCGGCCCTCCTCGAACCTGACCGAAATATTGTCGATCAGCGTGCCCTGATAGGACAGCGGCTTGGAGCTGACGACGTGGCCGCTGACGCGCCGGCAATGCGGCGTGGTGAAGACTTCCTCGGTCGGGATGTTGGCATTGCAGACGATGCCGTTCTTGGCGGTCGAGGCGCCGCCTTCCCATTCATGACCGTCGGCGAGCCCGATCGTGAGATCCATTCCCGGACCGGAATATTTCAGCGCATGGAAGCGCTGGCCGTTGAGCCAGTCGGTGCGCTCGCGCAGTCTGGCATTGTGCTTGTCCCAGGCGGCGACGGCGCCGTCCTGATCGACCCGTGACGCGGCGAAGATCGCATCCGCCAGCTTGGCGACCGCGACGTCCTCGGCATCATCGGGGAACATCTGCTTCGCCCAGGACGCACTCGGATAGGCGATGATGTTCCAGTTGGTGTCGAAATTGACGATCTTCTCCAGCGCCGGCTGGTAGGCGATCGAATTGGCCTTGCTGGCGCGCGCGACCTTCGCCGGGTCTTCGCCCGACAGCAGCATCGGATTGTCGCCGACGATCGCAAGCCGCGCGGTGTTGGCGCCGAACGCCTTCGCCATGCCCTCGTAAAGCCAGCCCGCGGCGCGATCGAAGCTCGCATCGTTGGCGTGGCGGTAGCGCGCCAGCGTGAGCTCTTCGTCGGAGAAGAACGGGGTCACGATACCGGCGCCGGCCTTGTAGGCATGCTCCACGACCCGCCGCACCAACGGCATTGCCACTGAGGGCGCCGTCAGCAGCAGATCCTGCCCCGGCTGCAGCTGCAGACCGACCTTGATCGCGACTTCGGCGAGCCGATCGAGTTTTACAGGATCGATCGAGGCGGAAAGGTTGCGTTGATGTGCGGTCATGAAGTGTCCGGCCGTGTCGTTTGAGGGTTTTGGGATTCGTAGTCCAATTCGATCCGCATTCGCAAGGTTCCCGCCCGCCGCGCCCGATCACGCGACGGCGAGCAATTGCCTCGAATTTTACCCCTTCACTGAATTAAGCACCCGGTCGACCATCTCGGGCGCGAGGCCGAGATAGTTTTTCGGCGCGGTGAGGCGATCAATCGTCGCCCGATCGATCCGGCTTGCGACGCGATCGTCCGCGGCGAGCGCCTCGGCCAGCGTCAGACCCTTGTCGTTGGCAACACGGCAGGCGTCGTAGACCACATCATGCGCCTCCTGCCGCCCGATCGCCGGCGCCAGCCCCATCATCACGGCTTCAGCCACAATCAGCCCGCGGCTGATGTCGAGATTGTCGGCCATCCGCTTCTCGTCGACGATCAAGCCGCCAAGCGCGAACCTTGCCTGGTGAAGGGCTCCGGCGGTCAGCACAAAGCTTTCCGGGATCGCCATCCATTCGGCGTGCCACGGGCCGGTGGCGCGCTCGAAATCCTGCACCATCGCATCCAGCATCAGGCCGGCATGCTGGCGCACCGCCTTGGCGGCGGCGAGCATCAGCTCCGACGAGATCGGATTGCGCTTCTGCGGCATGGTCGAGGACGCGCCGCGTCCCTTCACGAACGGCTCGTAGACCTCGGCGAACTCGGTCGAGGCCATGATCATGATGTCGAGCGCGATCTTGCCGAGCGTTCCCGTGACCAGCGCCAGGAAATTCACCGCCTCCGCCAGCCCGTCGCGCGCGACGTGCCAGGTGGAGACGGGAACGCCGAGGCCGAGCTCGTCGCACAGCGCCTTCTGCACGTCGAAGCCCTTGTCGCCCAGCGAGGCCAGCGTGCCGGCGGCACCGGCGAACTGGCCGACCAGCACGCGCGGCTTCAACTCGGCCAGCCGCGCGGCATGGCGATCGAAGGCCGCGAGCCAGATCGCGGTCTTGTAGCCGAAGGTCACCGGCAGCGCCTGCTGCAGATGGGTGCGGCCGGCCATCGGCGTGTCGCGATAGCGTTTCGAGAGATCGGCGAGGATGGTGCGCAATGCGGCAATGTCGTCTTCGACGATCCTGAGGCCGTCGCGCAGCTGCAGCACCACGGCGGTGTCCATGATGTCCTGCGTGGTGGCACCCCAATGGACATAGCGTCCGACCTCACCGCACTGCTTCGCCATCTGATGCACCAGCGGCAGGATCGGGTAGCCGACGACATCCGTCTCCTGCCGCAGCAGGTCGAAGTCGAGTGCGGCGACATCGGTTCGCCCGGCGATCTCCTCGGCAGCCTCCGCCGGGATCACGCCGCAGCGCGCTTCGGCCCTGGCCAGCGCGACCTCGACCTCGGCATAACGGGAGATCAGCCGCAGATCGGAAAACACCTCCCGCATCTCGCTTGTGCCGAAGGCATCGCGAAACAGCACGGAATCGAGCACGGTGGTCGAGGTGGGGAAGCCGGACATGGACAGATTCTTGGGCGCATCCTGTTGCCGATCGCAGTCGGCAACGTCCCTATCACGGCGCAGGCCTGCGCCCTACCCCTCCGCAGGCACCTCGCCGAACACCTCGGCTGCGATCTTGCTGGTCTCGATCGCAGCCGGAATGCCGCAATACATCGCGACCAGCAGCAGCACGTCCTGCACCTGCGCGGCGGTGCAGCCGTTGGCTAGCGCGCCCTTGGCATGAACGCGGAACTCAGCGGGCTTGCTGCTCGCCGCGGTGATACCGAGCATCACGAGGCTGCGGATCTGGTCGGACAGGCCGCTGCGCTCCCAGACGTCACCGTAGACATAAGCATTGATGATGTTTTGCAGCGGCGTGCCAAAATCGCCCGCGGCCGCCATCCGCTTGGCGACGTCGACCTCGCCGAACATCTTCTGACGCCGCCGCAGCCCGCGCGCATGGAGATCGCTGATGTCGACCATCGTCTGGCTCCCCTGTATGGGCTATTTATACGGATAATTATGGCGCGCCTCAATATTGCGATAGGCCAGCTGCTTGCATTTCTGACGTATTTGTCCGTATAAATTTATCTAAGCAGGCACGGGAGGGACCGGAATGAAGTTACGGCTGGGGCTGCTTGCCGTCCTGCTCTCGGCACTTCCGGTCCTGCCGGCTCTCGCGGCGGACGGCTTCCCGCAACGACCGCTCAAGATCATCGTGCCCTTCCCGGCCGGCGCCGGCCCCGACAATGTCGCGCGGCTGGTCGGCCAGCATCTGCAGGACGCTTTCGGCCAGACCGTGCTGATCGAGAACCGCGCCGGCGCGCTCGGCAGCATCGGCGCCCAGGAAGTCGCCCGCAGCGCGCCCGACGGCTACACGCTGCTGATGGGCACCAACACGACGCATGCCAGCAACGTCGCGACACTCAAGAGCCTGCCCTACGACCCGGTGAAGGATTTTGCGCCGGTGATCCGCACCACCACGACGGCGATGGTGCTGCTGGTCAACCCGAAGCTTGCGGCCAAGGACCTGCCGCAGTTCCTCGCTTACGCCAAGGCCACCCCCAATCTGACCGCGGGTTACGGCTCCGGCGCGTCGCAGATCTCGATCGCGCAGCTGCAGTCGCGCGGCGGCCTGTCGCTGATCGCCGCCTCCTATCGCGGGGTGCCGCAGGCGATGACCGACGTGATGGCGGGGGTGATCGACCTGACGTTCGGCGATTTCTCGGTCGCGATCCCGCAGATGCAGGGCGGCACCCTGCGCGGCATCGGCGTGACATCGGCGACCCGCAACGAGCTCACACCCGGCCTGCCCGCGCTGTCGGAAGCGATGCCCGGCTTCGAGGCCACGATCTGGTACGGGCTGTTCGCGCCGGCCGGCACGCCGGAGCCGGTGGTCAACAGGATCTACGCCGAATGCGCCAGGTACCTCGCAATGCCGGAGACGAAGAAGAAGCTCGCCGATGTCGGCGTGATCGTGGCGCCGCTGGCGCCGGCCGAGTTCGCCGCCTTCGTCAGGAGCGAGGTCGTGCGCTGGTCGGCGGAGGTCAAGGCGGCCGGCATCCAGCCGCAATAGACGAGAGCTCTGTCGCATCATGGCTCGCGAGACACCTGTTGGCATGATTGGCCTGGGGCTGATGGGATCGGCCCTCTCCGCGCGGCTGATCGACGCCGGCGTAGGCGTAATCGGCTTCGACATCGATGCCGCAAAGAACGACGGCTTGAGGGCTAGCGGCGCCGAGTTCGCCGCCCTCGCCGCCGATGTGGCGGCGCACTGCCGGACCATCGTCATCGCGGTGTACGACGCGGCCCAGGTCAAGGGACTGCTGCCGGACCTCGCCAACGCGGCGGTGCCGCCGCTGGTGATCTGCACCACCACCTGTGCGCCGGGCGAGATCGCTGTGATCGCCGAATTCGCGGCGCGCTCGCGCCTTGCCTTGATCGAGGCGCCGATCTCCGGCACCAGCGCCGAGGTCCGCGCCGGCACCGCCACCGCGCAGGTCGCCGGCGATGCCGATGTCATCGACGCCGCCGCAGCGACGCTCGACATCCTCTGCCCGCAGCGGATCAATGTCGGCGCGATCGGCAATGCGAGCCGCACCAAGCTCGCCATCAACCTGATCCTGCAGAACAACCGCGCCGCGCTGGCCGAGGGCATCGCCTTTGCCGAAAGCCTCGGCCTCGACGGCGCGACGTTCCTTGCGACGGCGCGGCAATCGGCGGCATATTCCAGGGTAATGGACAGCAAGGGACCGAAAATGCTGGCGCGCGATTTCTCGCCGCAATCGCATATCGCGCAGACCTTGAAGGATGCCGAGCTGATCCTGCAGGAGGCCCGCCGGCACGGCCTTCCCTTGCCGCTAACCTCAGTGCAGGCCGAGGTGCTGCGCGCGGCGATCGCGCTCGAAGGCCCCGAGAGCGACAGCGCCGCGGTGATCGAGGCGATCCGTGCCGGACGCGGCCGGGGTGAGGAACATTCATGATCAATTGTGCGATCGTGGGCCTCGGCCGCTGGGGCCGCGCGCTGGTCGAGGCCGCGCACAACGAGCCGCGGCTCAGGGTAACGAGCGCGGTGGAACCCGATATCAAGGGCGCCGCGAGTTTTTGCGCGGCGCATGGCCTGTCCGCCGCGGCCAGCCTGGAGGCCGTGCTCGCCGCGCCCGAGATCGACGCCGTGCTGCTGGCGACGCCGCATTCGCTGCACCGGAGCCATGTGATCGCGGCCGCCGCAGCCGGCAAGCAGGTGTTTTGCGAGAAGCCGCTGGCGCTTCGGCGCAACGACGCCGCCGAGATGTTCGCGGCCTGCCGCAACGCCGGCGTGCTGCTCGCGGTCGGGCATAATCGCCGGTTCTGGCCCTCGATGCGGGCGCTGCGCACGATCACAGCCGGTGGCGAGCTCGGCACGATCCTGCATATCGAGGGCCACAACAGCAACGAGAACTCGCAGACCATCACCCAGGGCTGGCGGCTGTCGCCCGAGGAGTCGCCGGGCGGCGGGCTGACCGGCGCGGGACTGCATGTGCTCGACGGTCTCGTCAGCCTGCTCGGCCCCGTGCGGCAGGTCTATGCCCGGTTGAGTGCGCGCGCGGCCGGGCCGCCGCCGCTCGACACTGCAACCTTGGCGATTGAATTTGTGAATGGCGTGAGCGCAACCCTTGCGACAATCCGCGCAACACCGTTCTATTGGCGCGTGCATGTGTTCGGAACGAAGGGATCTGCCGAAGTGCTCGACGAGGTGACGATGGTGCTGCGGAAATCCGGCGAGGCGCCCGCGACGACGCGCTATCCGGCGGTCGACACGCTCGCCGCGGAACTCACAGCCTTTGCCGACGCGGTCGAGGGCAAGCAGCCGTTCCCGGTGCCGGAGGCAGATGTGCTGGCAACGCTCGCTGCATTCGAGGCCGCACTGCAGTCGATGCAGACAGGACACCCGGCCGCCTGCCATATGGCATACCAGTGACCCACCATGTCTGAACAACCGGACAGGGCGAGATCGTCCCGCTATCGCGACATCGCCACCGGACTGCAGAGGGACATCCGTCTCGGCACCTACGCGGTCGGCAATCTGCTGCCGACCGAGACCGAGCTGATGGCAAGCTTCAGTGCGAGCCGCCAAACCGTGCGCGAGGCGCTGCGCATCCTGATCGAGCAGGGCCTGATCGTGCGCCGCGCCGGCCTCGGCTCGGTGGTGATCGCGTCCGAGCCGCCGGTGTTGTTCACCCACAGCGTCAAGTCGCTGGGCGAGTGGCTGCGTTATTCCAACGAGACCTACCGCGACGTCGTGGCTAGCAGCGATATCGTCGCCGACCGCAAGCTGGCCGGGCTCCTGAAATGCGAGCCCGGCAGGAGCTGGTTCCTGATCGAGGCGGTACGCCGCTCCGACCAGTTCGCCGCGCCGCTCGGCTGGACCGAGATCTACGTGCTGCGCCGGTTCGCCGATGTCGTGACCCGCAGCGACCATGGCCGCACCCCGGTGCACGAGCAGATCGCCAAGATGTACGGCCAGGTCACCGAGCGCGCCCAGATGGAAATCTTCGTGCGGGGCATGCCGGCGCCGATTGCCAAGGCGCTCGGCGTCAAGACCGGCTCGCCGGCGCTCACCGTGGTACGCCGCTACTACGGCCTGCGCGAGGAACTGTTCGAGGTCACCATCACCACGCACCCCGAGGGGCGCTACACCTACACGATGGACATGCAGCGCTCGCTGCGGCCGAAGCTTTAGGGGGAAACGCCTTATCGCGCCCGCGCCAAATGCGTGCTGGCAGAGGTGTGCGCCATCTGCGGGGTGCCGCTCACGCCCCAGACCGCGACCGCGATCAGCGCGGCCGCCCAGACATATGGCACAGCATTCAGCTTCTTCATTCCGAGATCATCCCCACGTCCTGGGAGCACTGACCAGTCTCACGACCCTGGTCGTGAATCTCACGACCTCGATCATCAGCGTCTCACCAGGCATCCGTCCTCACAACGCTACTAAGGTTAGACCTTGTCGGTTTCAGGACGCCTTCGTGCCAATCCGGAAATGATTTCGTCGGAACCGGCCTCTCTCATCCGAATTGATGAGACCGCGGGCCCGGCCGGCTTCGGCTCCATTCGAGACAAAGGCAAAGAGAATTTTCTGCCCAGATTTGAGTCAGACGCACAACAAACATTCCAAACGCGCAGCCACTGAATTCTTTTTGATTGTCGCGGCGACTCCGGCCGTGTCATCAGGGCGATGACAGTGTGATGACAAGGGGCCTCCCGTGACTGCCCAACCGGCCAAACCGCAAGGCGGCTCCCGCCGCCACTCCAAGGAAACGCAGGAGGAGGTGGTGCGGTCGCTGGAACGGGAACTGAAGCTCCTGACCGAAGAGCGCCATGAGCGCGCGCTCCGGCTCGGCCTCGACATTGCAGGCAAGACGCCGACGACGGACCAGTAGGGCCGCTGCCGCGTCTCGACCCTGGGGCACACGATCTTCACCGCTGATTCGCGCGACCGTCTGCCATGGCCGGTGTGTGCTGGCATGCGTCAATCGTGATGCGGCCGCTCCGGGCACGACGGCGGGGCCGTTGCGCGGGGGGACGGGGGATGCGATTCGAATGTCAAACAGCCAGGCTCTCGGTGTCATCACCCGCGCATGCGGGTGATCCAGCATTCCAGAGGCGCCAGTGCTTGAGCCGAGAGGCCGCGGCGTACTGGATCGCCCGGTCAAGCCGGGCGATGACAGTTTGGGTTGGGACGCAGCTTCGCGTTCTCGCGACATGATTTGTCCGAGTCTTGCATTTCGTTCCGCCCTCCTCTCGAACAGAGGGCGCAGGGAAAGCCGGGTGCCGATTGCACCCATGGGCCCCGAGCAAAGGGTAGAGAGCTCGGGGGTAGGACCACAGGTGTAACCGGAGCAATCCGGCTTTCCCTGCGCGATGGGCTACGGCTTACTTCGTGCTCTCCCCGGCGAGACTTGGCTTGTTTGTCACCGCCTTCGCATCACGCCTTCGCGTGTGAGACACCTGCCGCTAGGGCGTCAGGACCACACGACTTCACCGTCCGCTGCGCGTGCTCTCGTCAGTCACACGCTCGGCGTCCACCGCATCTCACACCGCGTTCGTGACGACCGCGAAGCGCCCCTCGATCGGGTGAGACGGGCATATTGAACATCTGAGTTGGGTCAGGCGTCAAGCAAAATTCTGAAAAGCCGAACGAGATAGCCGAGGATTGACGGCTCGTAGCAACCATTAAGTCGCGGACGCCTGTTCGCGCCAAGGCGTTCCGCGCTGGATGACAGTGTTGGCATAGATCAGCAGCTTTCGCGCGCAAGCGATGAGAGCTGCGTTGTGGGCCTTTCCGGCTGCGGTTAGGCGTGTGTAGAGCACAATGAGGGCCTTGTTCCAGCGGAATGCCGCCGGAAGCGCCGCAGCAAACAGCGAACGTCGCAGCCGAGCCCGACCGCCGGTGATGCGCCGTTGGCCTTTATGTTGCCCACTGTCGTTGTCGAAGGGCGCGAGCCCCGCGAGGGCCGCAGCCTCCTCGCGGCTGACACGGCCGAGTTCGGGCATGCGGATCAAGAGCGCGAGTGCGGTGCGTTCGCCGATCCCGGGAATGCTGAGCACGAGGTCAAGGCGGGCAGCGAGATCGCGGTGAGCGCGTAGTTGCCTGGCAAGGTAACGGATCTGGGCGAGCCGCCGTGCCTTCAGCCGGGCAATGTCACCCAGCACCAGGCGTCTCAGCGCGGGCTGATCGATATGCTCCAGCCGGGTCTTGCAGCGCTTGATGTCGTCCTCGATCTGCTCGAGGAAGGTCAGATGTTCGGCCAGCTCCGCCAGGCGCGGATCGGGCGCATCTCTGACCTGCTCGATCGCTGCCGCGCAGGCGGCGATCAACACCGCATCCAGCACATCGTTCTTGGCGCGTCGCAGATGCACCCGGCCGAACGCCTTGACCTGGATCGGCTGCAGCACCAGCACCGTGAAGCCTGCCGCACGCAGGTGTTCGACCGCGCCGCGCTCATAGCCCCCGGTCGCTTCGATACCGATTCGGCTCACGTCAGCCTCGGCCAGTTTGGTCGTCAGAATACGCCATCCCGCCAGTGAGTTGGCGACCTGCCAATGTTCGGTCCGGCCGTGAACCGCAACATCGAGCTTGCTCTTGGACGTATCGATTCCAGCCGTCCTTGTGCTAGTCTGTGTCATCCTCGTCGACCCCGCCTTGTGAAGCGAACCTAACCGTTCCGGCAACCATCCGGGTCCGATGAAGGTGCTGGCGCGATCCTGCTACGGGGCAGCCACGAACTGCTCAGGATGGGTGCGATCCGATCGGCAGCGGCCTGTCGCGGTCGCTAACCGCGACAGGCCATTCCTCTCGGAATATGCCGACGATAACCGATCGCGTTATTACAAGGATGGGTGGAGCGAAGCGATACCCATCATCTGCGCCGCGGGCATAAATCGATGGGTTTCGCTTCGCTCCACCCATCCTTGCTCTGCTGCGAGGGCTTGCGCCGTCGGGCAACTCAGTGGCCGGGCGCCCGACGGCCACATTTCCGCCCAAGAAAATGAGCGCTCTAGCAAAGGTTGGAAGTCGCTTTCAGAACACTTTTCTTGCAATGCATTTTCAGGTGGGTGCTGCCATGACCTTGATCGATGGCTTGGGTTACCTCGCGTCGGCGCTTGTATTGCTGACGTTCTGCATGAGCACCATGTTGAGCCTGCGCACCGTCGCGATATTCAGCAATCTGGCGTTCATCAGCTATGGATTGGGCGACCGGATCTATCCGGTGCTCATCCTGCACATCATTCTGCTGCCGCTGAACGTGCTGCTGCTGTTCCAGATGGTCCGCCTGCTCCGCAAGGCCAAGCTTGCTGCGGCGACGGATCTTTCTCCGAACTGGCTGCAACCGTTCATGCACGCAAAGCACATCAAGGCGGGAGAAACGATCTTCAGGAAAGGCGACGATGCCGACCTTCTCTATATGGTCGTGTCGGGGGAGGTCAGGTTTCCCGAGATCGATCGCGGGGTATCGGCAGGCGAACTGTTCGGAGAGATCGGACTGTTTTCCCTTGAACGGCGTCGTACTCAGACAGCCGTAGCGGCGACTGATGTGGATCTGCTGTGGATCAGCGACGCTGCGCTGAAGAAGCTGTGCGAGCGCAATCCAGGACTGTCGCTGTATTTCCTGCGACTGACGGCGACCCGGATGACGGAGAACGCGGCCCGCGCAATCGGGGCTGCCGCACCCAATCCGGTGTAACCGCGCCGGGAGATGCCTGCCGGTTCTACGGCGCGGACGAAACCGCTGGGCTCGGCAACGGCGCAAACTGCATCTCGGCGACGGCCGAGCCTGCATAAGCACTGGCGATCAGGATCATGACTCGAATGGCGACGAACATGGTGCCTCCTCAGTGTTTTTCTTGGTCTCTCAATGCCAGAGACTTCTTTCGCCCCGGTGAGGAAAGCTGGTTGCTGCAACCTTGAGGGCATTGGTAAGCGAGCCGTTTACGCAGCCATCGCACGAAGTGGGAACCGTTTCACCACGTGGGAACCGTATCGACCGATCGATCGGACCGCTAAACGCGCGGTTCACTGTCGCAGGGCATTGTTCGCCTCAATCAAGAAGGCGCAATCACAATGCCGATTTTCAGGACGATTCTTGTTGCCGTATCGATTTTTCTTGCCGGTTTGTACGTCTACGACGCCTGCCGCAACGTCGACTTGCTCATGATGGCGCCGGTCGGCGACATCGTTGCACAGCGCTGGCCGGAAGGGGATGCGTTCCGTCCCACGGCCGCCCCGGTCTCGGCCGCCGCTGCCGACCCGACGCCGGCGGCGCGCGTTAGGGAAACGTTTGCGATGTTCATCCCCAGGGACGGCCGGCGCCATACGCCGATGCAGCGCAGCCTATAGTGGCTTCTGGTTCAGCCCAGGGATACGCCCGCCTTTGCGCGGCTCATGCCCAGGGTCACAATGCGATGCAGCAGACCCGCGTAGTCCAGCCCGTCATGCAGGGCCGCGGTTGCGAATTCCTGGCTCTTGGCGATTTCAGGATTGGGATTGGCCTCGATGAAATAGGGAACGCCATTGGTCGAGAGGCGGAAGTCGATGCGCGCATAGCCGTCGAGCCCGAGCGTCCGGTAGATGCGTTTCGCCAGCCGCTGAATATGGGCGGATAGTTCCGGCGTCAGATTCCCGGCCGGCCCGTCCTCAATTCCGATGCGCTCCTGATAGCTCGGATCGTGCTTGACCTTCTCGGTGGCGATGTGCCGTGCGCTGTGACCGCCCATGCTGCCGAACTTCAATTCCCAGACCGGCAGAACCCGCAGCCTGTTGTTGCCGAGCACGCCGACATAGAGCTCGCGCCCTTCGATGAACTGCTCGGCGATGGCGGCGGTTCCGATCCGTTCGTGGATGAAGGCGACCCGCTCGGCGAGCTTCTCGTCGGTATCGACGATGGAGGCCTGCGAGATGCCGAGCGATCCATCCGAGCTCAGGCTCTTGACGATCAGCGGCAGCGCCAGACGCGGCGGCCGCTTGACCTTGCGGCGCATCGGGAACACGGCGAAGGCCGGCACCGGAATGCGGCGATGGTGCACCAGCGTCTTGGACAGATCCTTGCCGCGCGCCAAAATCAGGCCACGCGGGTTGCACCCGGTATAGGGGATCTTCATCAGCTCGAGATAGCTCGCGATGTGCTGGTCGTACACCACCTCGTAGTGAAACTCCTCAAGCAGCGTGAACACCACATGCGGCTTGAAATCCTCGATCGCGTCGCGCACCGGCTTGATTTCCTCCTGCACGCCGAGCGGACGGACCTCATGGCCGGCGGCGCGCAAGGTGCTCACAACGTCGTATTCCGTCTTCCAGGCATTGATCTCCTGGGCGGAATATCCGTCCGAGGATTCCGGCGGCACGAAGTCCGGGTGCATCAGCACGAGAATGCGAAGGCGTTTCATAGCGCGATCCATTTCCGGCGCGACGGGCCGAACAGCGCGTGCATGGTCTTGGCGGTGAGCAGGATGGTGAAGTTGGTGACAAGCTTCTGCTCAGGGCCGACGGCGCGCAGATTGAGCTCGCGGCAGCGCGAGATCATATCATCGAGCACGGCGTCGAGCGTCAGCTGGTTCTCGCCGGTCCAGCGGGCGACCAGCTGCCTGATCTGGGCGCGGTGCCGCCGGATGAAGAGTGAGGCGGCTGGATGCCGTTGATGCCGTGGATCGGCGGAGAACAGCTTGGACAGGTCGCGGTCGTAGGTCTTCGGTGGATTGAAGGCGTAGAACGCCTGCTTCTTCTTGTAGTGCTCGCCGAGGGTCTGCTTGAGGGAATGTAATGGATCGACGCGCTCGCGCGACGTGAGCAGCGGCCGCTTGCCGGCAATCTCGCCCATCAGCTCGTCGACATATTCGAGCTTCTTCAGTGCCGGCCAGCCGGCATAGCGCGTCCGCCAGTTCGAGCGCGGCCGCAGCCACACCGCGAAGGTTTCCGCAAAATCCTCATCAGGATGGCTCTGCGCGTACCAGAGCCGCAGATGCTGGACATAACTCCGGCTGGCCGGATTCGGCCGGTAGTAGCGCGGATAGTGCCGCGACGACGGACCGAACAGCTGCTGCCAGCGCCGGCGGCGCTGCAGCTGGTAGCCGTGCTGGATGACATGGCCTGCCTCGTGACGGAGAATGGCCATGCACTCGGACCAGGTGCCGCCCTCGACGTCGAGCATCATCTTCTTCTCGAGCTTCATCAGGCGGGGATGCGCGAGATAGAACGGGATCGCGATCCCCGGCGTATTTGACGGACTGAACCATTCGCTCGAGATCCATGCGTGCGGCCGCAGCCGCAGCCCCCGCTCCTCGAGCTCCTCATTGAGCGTGCGGACACAGTCCGCCAGCCAGGTGCCCTCGACCTTCACCCTCAGGCTGCTGAGGCGCTGCTCCAGCAACTGCTCATCGGTCAGCTTCTCCCAGGCATAGTTCGGGCGCGGCATGGGTCTCCAGACGTCACGACAAATCGAAATCGGGATGCTGTCATAGGTTGCTGCCGGTCACAACCGCCCGGCCCTCGCGGCGGCCGGCCTTCGGCCCGCCCCGGGCAGCGACCGCGCGGAACGACGACGCCCTCGCGCTTTCTGCTATGGTCGACCGACATTCACTTAGGCAATTTGAGGGGACGGGAATGGATTATCGGCGACGACTGCTTTTTCACGGCATGGCCCTGTTCCTGATTGGGCTGGTCACCGGCCTTCTTGAGCAGCACTTCAGCAATGTGCGGATGGCGCTCGCAGCGCATCTCGAAGGCGTGATGAATGGCACCTTCCTGCTCGCGGTCGGTGCGATCTGGAGCGAGGTCAGGCTGCCGTCCCGCGCCAGCACGATAGCCTACTGGGCGCTGCTGTGCGGGACCTACGGCAACTGGGCCGTGGCCACGATCGCCGCCATTCTCGGAACCGGCGCACTTTCGCCGATCACCGCGCCCGGCCTCAGCGCCGCGCCATGGCAGGAAACGCTCGTGACCGCAGGATTCATCTCGATCGGCCTTGCGATCATCGCAGCATCGATCCTGCTGCTGTGGGGGCTGCGCAGCAAGGCGGCGCTGGTTGCGCCCAAGGCCTGACCCAGCGCTGCACGGCAGCAGCGCACACTTTCCGGAGCATGCAGCCTCGTAGAGCGAGTGAGCGAAGCGATACCCGGGGTTGGTCACCGCAAAGACCCGCAAGTCGCTGCGCTCATGCGGGCTACGTGGTTGCGCTTTGCGTCGAAACCGCGAAGCCGTCAGCGGCAGCCGTGATCCTGCGCGGCGCGCGCGGACGCGGCCGCACGCCGCTGCAGCAATTCGCGCTCCCGCGTATTGCCGGCGAGATCGGCCGCGGCCTCGAACGCGACGCGGGCCTCCTCGAAGCGGCTCAGGCGGTGCAACAGGTCGCCGCGCACACTCGGCAGCAGATGATAGGATTTCAGCGCCGGCTCGTGCGCGAGACCGTCGACGATCGCAAGCGCGGCGAGCGGGCCTTCCGCCATGCCGATCGCGACCGCGCGGTTGAGCTCGATCACGGGCGAATTTACCAGCGCGGCGAGATCGCCGTAGAGGGTAGCGATGCGGCGCCAATCGGTCGCGTCCGATGTCCCGGCCTCGGCGTGGCAGGCGACGATCGCAGCCTGCAGCGCATAGAAGCCGCCGGCGCCGCCGAGCTCGCGGGCGCGCGCCAGTGCGAGCTGGCCGCGGCGGATTTGCAGGCGGTCCCAGCGGGCACGGTTCTGGTCCATCAGCAGGATCGGCTCGCCGTTCGCATCGGTGCGCGCCGCCATCCGCGAGGCGTTGAGCTCCATCAGCGCGGTGAGGCCGTGCGCTTCCGGCTCCAATGGGGCGATCGCGGTCAGCACGCGGCCCAGGCGCAGCGCCTCGTTGCAGAGCTGCGGCCGCAGCCATTGGTCGCCGGTCGCCGCGGTGTAGCCCTCGTTGAAGATGAGGTAGACGATTTCGAGCACCGAGGCGAGCCGCTCCGACAATTCCGCGCCGCGCGGCGTCTCGTAGCCAACGCCGGATTGCGACAGCGTGCGCTTGGCGCGCACGATGCGCTGGGCGATCGCCGCCTCGGTCTGCAGGAAGGCGCGCGCGATCTCCTCGGTGGTCAGGCCGCAGATCATTCTGAGCGCCAGCGCGGCACGGGCCTCGCGCGACAGAAGCGGATGGCAAGCGGTGAAGATCAGCCGCAGCAATTCGTCGCCGATATCGTCGTCAAGCGCGGAATCGAAATCGGGCATGGTCTCCTGCTCCCGCGCCAGATCGTGCGCAAGCATGCCGTGCCGCCGGCTGAGCATGCGATTGCGCCTGAGATGATCGAGCGCGCGGCGCTTGGCGGTGGCCATCAGCCAGGCGCCCGGTTTCTCCGGCACGCCGCTGACCGGCCAATGCTCGAGCGCCGCGATCAGCGCTTCCTGGGTCAGGTCCTCGGCGAGCGGCACGTCGCGCAGCATCCGCGACAGGCTGGTGATCAGCCGCGGCTGCTCGATGCGCCATACACCGAGAATGGTGCGCTGGATGTCGTCCGCGGTCACGCCGGACACCGGCAACACACCATCATCGTCAGCACTCCATGAAGGGACGAACCTCGCATGACAGTTCCCAATCCGGCATGTGGTCAAGATGAAGCTGCATGAACTCGACCGCGCGCGCCACGGCCTCCTCCTTGTCCTTCAGCTCGAAAACGGCATAACCGCCGACCACCTCCTTGGCCTCCATGAAAGGACCATCGGTGACGGTGAGCTTGCGGTCCTTGATTTTCACCTCCGCGCCCGCCGTTCGGGGCAGCAGTGCGCCGGTATCAAGCATGCGGCCGGCCGCGATCTCGCGGTCGGCGAGCTTGCCGATCGCCTCGCGCAGCGCGGGATTTGGCAACATCGGCTTCTCGGCGACCAGGACATACATGAAGCGCATCGCGTGCCCTCCTCTATTCACCGCACTGGCCGGCAAAGCCGGCAAAGGCGCGGACCTCGCAAGTGCCTTCCCAGCCCGGCATGTGGTCCCTGTGCAGCTGCATGAACTCGACCGCGAGCGCCACCGCCTCCTCCTTGCTGCGCAGCTCCGAGATGGCATAGCCGCCGATCACCTCCTTGGCCTCGACGAAGGGGCCGTCGACGACGCTGAGCTCGCCGCCGACCACGCGGACCTGCGCGCCGGTGGCAAGCGGCATCAGGCCGGCATTGTCGATCATGCGGCCGGCCTTGATCTCGCGGTCGGCGAGCTTGTGCATCGCCTCCAGCAGTTCCGGGGTCGGCTGCTGCGGCGGCTGGGACGAGAGGACGATCGACATAAAGCGCATGAAATGCTCCTGTTCCCGGCGAGCGGCAGGATTATTGCGGTGAAATCGGCTCGCTATGGGGGACGACGATCCGGGGCGGGCAGGATCGACAGGAGGCTGGGAATTATTTTTGAGTATTGCTGCGTAAGAGGGCGACAACCCCCTCCCCGTCACCCTGAGGTGCGAGCCTTGCGGCGCAAGTGCGCCGCTGGGCGAGCCTCGAAGGGTGCGCGGCCCGGCTGGTGGCCCGTCGATCCTTCGAGACGCCGCTTCGCGGCTCCTCAGGATGACGGAGAACTAGGCCCGCAAGCGGGAGAGGCAAGCGACCCTACTGCTCCCGCAGCATGATCAGCGGGTCGGCGCTGTCGGGGACGCGGCGCCACTGGGCGTTGTCGTCGGCCTCGAACTGCCAGGTCTCGCCCTTGGGCGACATCAGGACCATCTGGCCGTGGTCGAGCCGCCACAGCGTCGGGTTGAAGGCCGCGACCGCCGGATCGCATTTGCCTTTCAGGAACACCTGGAAATTGTCGTTGCCAGCCTCGGTGTTGGTCAGCACCAGCACGCAGATCGCCTGGCCATTGCCGCGCACCATCGACCAGTCGCCGATCATCTGGTCCATCGACTTGGCGAGCGAGCGTGCCGCGGCGAGGTTTTGCAGGATGTAGACGCCTTCGTTGGTGCGCATGCCCTCGAAGATGCCGGTCTCGACCTCGGTGAAATCGATCACCGCCTCGCCGGCCGCGTTCTGCAGCCGCACGATGTCGCCGAGGCCCTTGATGCTCCAGCCGGCGATGTCCTTGGTGAAGGGCAGCGCGGCGGCGCAGGCCGGCTCGAGCTCGAGCTTGAAGCCTTGCGGCGTCGCATCCGGTTTCAGCGTCACGACGCAGGTCTTGCTGCGCTCGGTGGCGGCGAGCTCCCACTGCCCGATCATGTCCTTCTTCAACGTCGAGGCATCCTGCGCCGCTGCCGGACCGCATGCGGCCAGCAGCAGCAGGAGCGCGACCTTGAAGCGGGACGATGACATCAGCGGTCCTTCACCGGGGTCTCGGCAACCGGCGTCAGCGGCGGCTTGCCGGCGAACCAGTTCTTGATGTTGTCGACCACGAGCTGGTCCATCGCATTGCGCGTCACCACCGAGGCCGAGCCGATATGCGGCAGCAGCACGACGTTCTGCATCGCCTTAAGTTCGTCCGGCACGTTGGGCTCAGCCGCGAACACGTCGAGGCCGGCGGCCAGAATCGTGCCGGACTTCAGCGCCGCGACCAGCGCCGGCTCGTCGACCACCGAGCCGCGCGCGACATTGATCAGCACACCGCGGGGCCCAAGCGCCTTCAGCACGTCGGCATTGATCATCTTCGCGGTCGAGGCCCCGCCCGGCACGATGACGATCAACGTATCGACCGCCTTCGCCATCTCGATCAGATCGGGATAATGCTTGTAGGCGACGTCCTTGGACGGATTGCGCGAATGATAGGACACCGGCACGCGCGACGCCTCGAGCCGGCGGCCGATCGCCTGGCCGATCCGGCCCATGCCGACGATGCCGATCTTGCGGTCGCGCAACGAGCCGACGCTGAGCGGATAGTTCTGGGTCTGCCACAGGCCCGAGCGCACGTAACGGTCGGCCTTGACGAACTCGCGCAGCGTCGCAATCAACAGCCCCATCGCGACGTCGGCGACCTCCTCGGTCAGCACATCGGGCGTATTGGTGACCACAATATTGTGATCGCGGGCGTAGTGGGAATCGACGTGGTCGTAGCCAACGCCGAAGCTGCCGACGATCTCGAGTTTCGGAAACAGCGCCATCGCGGTCTTGTCGGTCGCCATCGTGTGATAGGTGACGGCGATGCCGCGGATCTTGGCGAGCGTGTCGGGCGTCAGCCGTTCGAGGTCGCCGCGGCTTTCGGCCCGGTGCAGCACGTATTGATCGGAAAAGCCGTTTTCGAGGATTGGCCTGACAGGTCCATAGATCAACAGATCGATCTTTTCGGAAGAAATCGGGGCCATCAATTGTCCTTTCCTAACGCGCTCTCATGCCAACGCCGCAACAGAAGGTGCGAAACTAGCGCCAGCACCCCATAGATGACAATCCCGGCCAGCGATAGCAGCAGAAGTGCTGCAAACATGCGGGGAATATTCAGCCGGTAGCCCGATTCAGCGATCCGGAACGCCAGGCCCGAGCCGGCGCCAGCGCTGCCCGCCGCGATCTCCGCGACCACGGCGCCGATCAGCGACAGCCCGCCGGCGATGCGCAGGCCGCCGAGGATATAGGGCAGCGCCGCTGGCAGCTTCAGGAACAGCAGCGTCTGCAGCCGTGAGGCGCCATACAATTGAAACAATCCGGCGAGGTTGCGATCGACCGAGTTGAGGCCGAGCGTCGTGTTCGACAGCACCGGAAAGAACGCCACGATCCAGGCGCAGACGATCACGGCGGTCTGCTGCTGCAGATAGATCAACAGCAGCGGCGCGATCGCGATCACGGGCGTGACCTGCAGCACCACGGCATAGGGAAACAGCGAATATTCCAGCCATTTCGACTGGTTGAACAGCAGCGCCAGCACCACGCCGCCGACCGCGGCGGCAACAAAGCCCTCGAGCGTGGTCAACAGCGTGATGCCGAGCGATTGCGACAGCACCGGCCAGTCGGCAACCAGCGTCTTCAGCACCAATAGCGGGCTCGGCAGCACATAGGGCTGAATGGCATAGGCGCGGACGACGGCTTCCCAGAGCACGAGGCCCGCGGCAAACACCGCGAGGGGCAGCAGGAAGCGCACGAGATCCTGCGGAGACTTCATCCGCCCGCCTGCCCTGCATAAGACGGCGCCAGCGCACCCGAGACCTCGCGGCAGAACGCGGCGTATTCGGCCGAGGTGCGGAACTCCTCGCCGCGCGGCTCGGAGGACGTGATGCGAAACTCGGCACCGATCCGGCCCGGGCGCGCGGTCATCACGATCACGCGTTGCGACAGATAAACCGACTCGAACACCGAGTGCGTCACGAAGATGACGGTCTTGTGCAAATTGCGCCACAGCGACAGCAGGTCGTCGTTGAGGCGAAAGCGCGTGATCTCGTCGAGCGCCGCGAACGGCTCGTCCATCAACAGGATACCCGGATCGGTGACCAGCGCGCGCGCCAGCGACACCCGCATCTTCATGCCGCCGGACAATTCGCGCGGATAGGCGGTCGCGAACTCGCTGAGCCCGACCTGATCCAGCGCCGCATCGATGCGTGCACCGGCATCGGTCGCAGGCACCCGGGCGAGCTTCAGCGGCAGCCGGACATTGTCGCGCACATTGGCCCACGGCATCAGGGTCGGCTCCTGAAACACGAAGCCGATCCTGTGGCTGCCGCGCTGCTCGGTGCCGTGATGGGCGAGTTCGACCGTGCCGGCGCTCGGCGTGGCAAGACCCGCAATCAGCCGCAGCGCGGTGGACTTGCCGCAACCGGAGGGCCCGAGCAGCGAGACGAATTCGCCGCTGTCGACATCGAGGTCGAGCGGCCCGAGCGCCGTCACCCCGCTGTCATAGGTCTTGATGACGCCGCGCAGGCGCACGGCTGACCGGGCATCGGATCCAGACAACGCAGCCCCCGCCATCCGGCCGTCAGTTCTTCGGCCGGAGCTCGACGCCGACCGCCTTGTTGACGAAGCGCAGCGTGTAGCCCTGGCGATAGTCGATGGTGCTCTTGACCACGCCGGCGCGCACCATCTTGTCGAAGAAGCTCGCCATCCGCTCGTCGGTCATGGCGCCGATGCCGTTCTTGATGGAATCGCCGGAATCGACGATGCCGTGCTCGCGCATCTTGGCGACGCAATAGGCGAGCAACTCGTCGTTCATGTCGGGATTGAGCTTCTTGATCATCGCGTTGCCGGCCGAGTTGTCGCCGTAGACGTAATGGTACCAGCCGACAACAGAGGCGTCGACGAAGCGCTGCACCAGATCCGGCTTCTTGTCGACTAGGTCGCGGCGGGTCTCGATCAGGGTCGAGTAGGAGTTGAAGCCGTAATCGGCGAGCAGCAGCACGTTCGGCTTGAAGCCGGCGGCCTTCTCCACCGCAAAGGGCTCCGAGGTGACGTAGCCCTGCATCGCGGTCTGCTTGTTCACGATGAAGGGTTGCGGGTTGAAGGTGTAGGGCTTCACCTTGTTCTCGTCGAAGCCGTATTCCGACTTCAGCCACTGGAAGTAGCTGGTGATGCCCTCCTTCGAGATCAAAAGCGTCAGCGGCTTCAGGTCCTCGATCTTGCTGGCCTTGACCTCCGGATGGGTCAGGAAGACCTGCGGGTCCTTCTGGAACATCGCGGCAACCGCGACCAGCGGCACGTTGTTGGTGACGGCGTCGAAGGTCTGCAGCGAGTTCGCGCTCATGAAGAAGTCGAGCTTGCCCGCGATCAGGAGCATGCGGTTGTTCTCGTTGGGACCGCCGGGCACGATGGTGACGTCGAGGCCGTATTTCTTGTAGGTGCCGTCGGCGACCGCCTGGAAGAAGCCGCCATGCTCGCCCTCGGCGACCCAGTTGGTGCCGAACGAGACCTTGTCCAGCGTCTGTGCCTGCGCCGGGACGATGGCCGCGGCAACGCAAAGGGCGGCAGCCAGAAGGCTCGTGGTTAACGCTCGCGGCAAAAAGGCCCGGATCATGGTTGGACTCCGTCTGACATTATGGCCCATGATGGAAGGCCGGGGCGCGGATCATGCCCCGGCGACGAGGATCGCGCCCGAAGACGCAGACGCCTCTATGATGTTAAACGAACTAGCCTGCAAATCCACCCAATGAAACGCTTGCTTGATGACTTCTCAGCTTCCGCCCCGTGACTGGACTGCGATCCACTGGCCCGATATCGCCGGGGACGCGGCCGCGCGCTGGATCGCGGTGCTGCCGCTGGCCGCGACCGAGCAGCACGGGCCGCATCTGCCGCTTGGAACCGACGTCATGATCGGCGAGGCCTATCTGGCGCGGGTGCGCGAGCTGCTGCCGGCGTCCCGGTCTGTGACGTTCCTGCCGCTACAGCCGGTCGGGATCTCGACCGAGCACATCGATTTTCCGGGCACGCTGACGCTGCCGACCAGGGTGGCGCTGAACAGCTGGATGGCGCTCGGTGCGAGCGTGGCGCGCGCCGGGGTGAAGAAGCTCGTGATGGTGACGAGCCATGGCGGCAACTCCGCCGCGATGCAGCTCGTGGCGCAAGATTTGCGCGCGCAACACGGCATGCTGGTGGTGACGACGAGCTGGTCGCGCTTCGGTGCGCCGGACGGGCTGTTCGATGCCGACGAATTGCGCCACGGCATCCATGGCGGCGCGGTCGAGACCTCGATCATGCTGGCGAAATATCCGCACGCCGTGCGCCAGGATGCGATCGCCGACTTCAAGCCCGCCAGCGTAAGAATCGAAAAGGATTATCGCTTGCTGTCGACGCAACGGCCGGCGCCGTTTACCTGGCAGGCGCAGGACCTCAATCCGAGCGGCGCGATCGGCGATGCGACCCAAGCCTCGGCCGAGAAGGGCGAGCAGCTGATCGAGCACGGCGCACGCGCGTTCTGCGAACTGCTCGCCGACGTCGACAGGTTCGATCCGAGCATCTTTCGCGGCAGCTGATCGGAATTGCTTCGTCGGGGCAATGGCGACGAAACAATTCACGAAACCATATTTCCGGCCTCATCTCTCGAACCGGAACCGGGAAGCCTCCGTCCAACGGGCATGCGGACCACACCGGCGCCGCGCCCACACAGGATGGAGTATTCCATGTCGATCAAGACCAAGTTTGCCGCCATCGCCCTCACCGCGCTCGCCGTGACCGGCACCATCGCGTCCACCACCTCGCAGGCTGAAGCCAGGCCGTATGGCTGGGGTTGGGGCGTTGGCGCAGGCCTCGTCGGCGCCGCCGTTGTCGGCAGCGCGATCGCGGCCAGCGACGGCTACACCTACAACGGCGGCTATCGGCGCTGCGCCTGGGTGCGCCAGTACGACGCCTTCGGCAACTATATCGGCCGCGTGCGCTCCTGCTATTGATCGACGACATTTAAGGCTGCGGATTCGGTGTTCGGCACGGGTCCTCATCCACCCCGTGCCGCAACCGACCCGCCCGGTAATCCCCCCGGGCGGGTCAATCGTTGTGAGCTCGCGACAGGCGGGCCCAGCTCACAGATATTTCGCGATCAACCGGAAGTCGCGCAGCACGGCGCGGCCCTTCGGACCTCCGGCCTTCAGCGTGTCTTCCAGGCTGTGGCCGATGTGATCGTGGATCAGCGCCTTCTTGGCGCTTTCGATCGCGCTCTCCACCGCCTGCAATTGCTGGGCGATCTGCGCACAGGGCCGGCCCTGCTCGATCATCTCGACAATGGTCTCGAGATGGCCGTTGGCGCGCTTCAGGCGGCGGGCGATCGCGGCGTGCGGATGGTCGTCGGACATGCGGTTCTCCTATCCTCCCGGGAGGATAATCACGATCCTCCCGGGAGGATAGCAGAATCGGCTTGACAGGCCATTTTGCCGGGCGTAGTGCCCGATTGCCGGAACAATCGTTCCGCACCGGGTTCGCCCCCGGACGTCAACCCGACCACGAGCCAGCACAGAAGGCACATGGGCAGTAGCAACTCTGGCGACAGTAGCCCCGCAACGCCGGGACCATTGACGCCGCAACACAGCAAGACTGATCGCGCAGATATCGCCTGCGTGGACAGGCGGTCGCGCTTCAGCTGACCGCCCGCTCCTCACCGGCCTGCCGCGACCAGCGGAAGTGGAGGTGAGCGATGTTCGAAAAGCTCGCAAAATTCCGGCAAGCAAGCCCGCGGCGTGTTGTCGAGCCGCGGCGCATGCCGCCGCGGCCGGCCATGCATTGCAATGACAACCTGCCGGGCTTTCGCCGCCCGACGGACCGCCGGCGTCCAACCCCGGTCTGTCATTGGGTCCTGATCGATGGCCAGTTGGAATGCCGGTGGACCATCGACAACACCAGCGGCGATCTCGATCAACAGCGACGCGCGGGCCGACGCCTTGGCCCGCGCGCAACATTACCGCGCCACGTGGTGAAAGCCGCGGCGCGGATTTAGGAGGCCGACATGGACGAAGGACCTAGTTGCCCCGTTGCGCGCCACTCAGGCGCTGCAGCGGGATTCTCGAACTGCATGACATTTGGAAATGCCGCTGCTCACGGCAGCGGAGACGTGCGCGCCTGACGGCTCCGCGTCCCTCCGCCGTGCCCCAGAGGGCGGCGAGGAGACGCGAAATGACCGAAACGACGACCACCCCAACCGCCATTCTCGATACCGCGCATGCCGGCGACATCCACGGCGCGCACGGCAGCATCGCCCGCGACGACACCGCGCCGCGCGCGACCTGGCTGGCCCGGCTGAAGACACTGCTCGCGATCGTCGGGCCCGGCCTGATCGTGATGGTCGGCGACAATGATGCCGGCGCCTTCGGCACCTACACCCAGGCCGGACAGAATTACGGCACCACGCTGCTGTGGACGCTGCTGCTCCTGATCCCGGTGCTCTATGTCAACCAGGAGATGGTGGTGCGGCTCGGCGCGGTCACCGGAGTCGGCCATGCGCAGCTGATCTTCGAGCGCTTCGGCAAGTTCTGGGGCACCTTCAGCGTCATCGACCTCTTGGTGCTGAACGCGCTGACCATCGTCACCGAATTCATCGGCATCACGCTCGCGCTGAGCTTTCTCGGCGTCTCGCAGTTCTGGGGCGTATTGGCCTCAGCTGGAATCGTGATGCTGGCGGTCTCGACCGGAGACTTCCGCCGCTTCGAACGCTTCGGCATCGTGCTGGTGGTCGGCAGCCTGCTGCTGGTGCCCGTCATCCTGATGGTGCATCCGCCGATCGGGCAGATCGCGGCCGATTTCTTCGTACCGAAGATGCCGCACGACGCCAGGCTCAGCGAGGTGATGCTGCTGATCGTCGCCATCGTCGGCACCACGGTGGCGCCATGGCAATTGTTCTTCCAGCAGAGCTACATCGTCGACAAGCGGATCACGCCGCGCTTCATCCGCTATGAGCGGATGGATCTGTGCATCGGCATCGCGCTGGTGGTGGTCGGCGCCGTGGCGATGATCTCGTTCTGTGCGGCGGTGTTCGCCGGACGGCCCGAATTCGGCAATTACACCGACGCGCTGGGAACCGCGGTCGGGCTCGAGAAATATGCCGGCCGGCTGCCGGCGGTGCTGTTCGCCCTCGCGCTGCTCGATGCCTGCATCATCGGCGCGGCGGCGGTCTCGCTCGCAACGGCTTACGCGATCGGCGACGTGTTCGCGGTCAAGCACTCGCTGCATCGCAAGCCGTGGGATGCGAAGGGCTTCTACACCGTCTATTGCGGCCTGATCGTGCTCGCCGCCGTGCTGGTGCTGACGCCGGGTACGCCACTCGGGCTGCTCACCAAGGCGGTGCAAACGCTGGCCGGCGTGCTGTTGCCCAGCGCAACCGTGTTCCTGCTCCTGCTGTGCAATGACCGCCACATCCTTGGGCCCTGGGTCAATTCGACCAAACTGAACCTGTTCACGGGCGCGGTGGTCGCGGCATTGGTGATGCTGTCGGTGATCCTGACCGCCGCGGTGCTGTTCCCCGATCTCAGCGAAGCCTGGATCATCGGCATCCTCGTCGGCGGCAGCCTGCTTGCGCTCGCGGTCACCGCGCTCGTCAAGCTGTACGAGATGTCGTCGCACCGTAATGCCTCCTTCCGCCCCAAACTGAAGCCGCCGCTGTTCGACCGCGACACCTGGCGGATGCCGCCGCTCGACCGGCTGCCAAAGGCGCGCCTCAGCGCGCTGAGCCGGATCTGGATGCTGGTGCTGCGTGGCTACCTGATCGTCGCCGCCGGCCTCGTGCTGCTGCGCATCGTCCAGCTCGCCACGGTGGGAGCGTGACGGCGCCTGGCCGCGGCCGGCGATGGGGCGCGATCGTGTTGCTCAGGCTGGCAAGCGCCATCCTGCGCGGCGCGACCGCGCTCCATCAGCGACGCGTGATTTCAGACGCCGGGATGCGGACAGCGCTGTCCATGGCGCGATGCGTCGAACGGGCTGGCGCACGGGTCGTGCTCGGCGGCACAGCGCAACCGGCGTTCGCCAAAACAAGGCACGAAGACGATGGTGGTGTCGATTGATCGGGTCGGGCCCTCGACCTGTTCGCCGCGGAGGCGCGGCCGATCGCAGCGGACGAGGCATGCCAGCTGGCGCTGTTACGTGACTGTCATGGTGGCGTGCAAATCGAGGAGGTATCTGGGGCACCTCAGTTGCTATTGCGAATGATTTGCAATAAGCAACAGGGGATGCTAGGTGCTGATCTGGCTTTGGATGGACCGACACGGATCGGACCGGGGACGGCGGGCGATGATTTCAAATCTCGGGTGGCAAGCGGCCCCCAAATCTGCAGTGATGCCGGGCGAAACCGCCAACCGTTCGCCGAAAGCCGCGTCATGACCTGCGTCCGCCTCTTCCGGGTTCAGATCGCCGCCGGCGCAGCGCTCGGCGCGGCCACCCTCGGCACGCCGGCGACTGCGGCGGATCTGGTGCTCAAGTCTCCGGCCGCGCGGGCGGTCTACAGCTGGACCGGCTTCTATGTCGGCGCCCATGTCGGCTATGGCGACGGCACGCTCGGCCCCGGCACCAACCCAATTCTGGAACAGGGCGTGTTCTTTCCGCCCACGATCACCGGCGGGATCGGCGGCTTCCAGGTTGGATACAACAAGGAATTCGCCAACCGCTTCGTGCTCGGCGTCGAGGCCGACGCGACGTTCACCGGCCCGACCGACCTGCCGCGGCGCAGGCTCGGCCCGTTCAACGCGTCGATCGACTATGTCGGCACGGTGCGCGGCCGTGCCGGCTACAGCTTCGGCACCTGGATGCCCTATGTCACCGGCGGCTTCGCCTGGGGACACAGCCAGGTCAGGGTCAACGACACCGACGGCGAGGTGATCTCGGAGCCCGGCCAGTACCAGACCGGCTGGACCGCCGGCGCCGGCGCCGAGTTTGCGGTGAGCGGCAATTGGACCGCCAAGGTCGAATACGACTACATCGACCTGTCGCGCCGCACGCTCGGTCTCGCCGACTTCGGCATGCCCGGCGTCAGCATCGATCCGCACATTCACCTGGTGAAATTCGGCCTGAACTACCAGTTCGGCGACTCGCCATGGTCGGCGACGCCGGCGCAGACCTTGCTGCCTGAATCCACCGACTGGAGCGTGCACGCGCAGACGACGCTGCTGCCGCAGGGCTACGCCTCGTTCCGTTCGCCGTATTCCGGCACCAACAGCCTTCCCGGCCCCGGGCAGATGCAGCAGACCTGGACCACCACGGCATTTCTCGGCGTGCGGCTCTGGGAGGGCGGCGAGTTCTACTTCAATCCGGAGACCGCGCAGGGCTTTGGCCTCAACGGCACGCTCGGCCTTGCCGGCTTCTCCAACGGCGAAGCGCAGAAGGCCGGCGCGCCATACCCGAAGATCCGGCCGCAGCGCTACTACTTCAAGCAGACCTTCGGCTTCGGCGGCGAGCAGGAAGACGTCGCCGACGGTCCGAACCAGATCGCGGGCAAGCGCGACATCGACCGCCTCACGGTCGTGGTCGGGCGCTTTGCGGTCGGCGACTTCTTCGACGGCAATTCCTACGCCAAGGACCCGCGCGCCGACTTCATGAACTGGGCGATGTGGGCGTCTGCCGCCTACGACTTCCCGGCCGACCTGCCCGGCTATACCCGCGGCGCCGTGGTCGAGCTCAACCGCAAGGACTGGGCGGTGCGCGCCGGCGTGTTCCAGGTGCCGAATGCGCCGAACAGCGACGTCCTGGTGTTCAACACCGGCGGCGCGGTGGTGGAGTTCGAGGGCCGCTATTCGATCTTCGACCAACCCGGCAAACTGCGCGTCGGCGTGTTCGGCAATCGCGGCAACACCGGCAATTACGCCCAGGCGCTCGCGATCGAGGACGCCAATCCGGGGCTCGACATCAACGACGTGATGGCAAGCATCCGCAAGGACAATTTGAAATACGGCTTCTATCTGAACGGCGAGCAGCAGATCGCAACCGACGTCGGCCTGTTTGGCCGCCTCAGCTGGAACGACGGCCAGAACGAGATCCTGTCGTTCACCGATGTCGACCGCAGCATCTCCGGCGGCCTGTCGATCAAGGGCAGCCGCTGGGGACGGGCCAACGACACGATCGGCATCGGCGGCGCGGTCAACGGGCTGTCAGCCGCGCATCACGACTATCTCGCCGCCGGCGGCCTTGGCCTCCTGATCGGCGACGGCGCGCTGAACTACAGCCCGGAGCGGATCTTCGAGACCTACTACGCCTATCAGGTGAACAAGAACCTGACCTTGACCGCGGACTATCAGTTCATCACCAACCCCGCCTACAACGCCGACCGCGGCCCGGTGCACATCTTCTCCGGCCGCATCCACGGGGAGTTTTGAGACGCGCAATCTCCCCACGTCGTCCCGGCGAAAGCCGGACCCATAACCACCGCTGTATGTGGTTATGGCAGGTCGGGGCCACAGCGAGGCAAATACAACACCCTGTGGTTATGGGTCCCGGCCTGCGCCGGGACGACAGTGAATTTGCCGCGCCGTTCTTCGCAATGATGTCTCGGAGCTAGCTAGTACCTACTGTTCTTAAAGCGTGAGTCGTGATTCAAGGTCGGGATGATACCCGAAGCAAGAGAAGTCCACCTTTCGAGGAAAGATCGCAAGGTGCTTGAGGCGTGTTGCCGCTCCCCGGTGACGTTGCAGCGCGATTTGAAGCGGGCGCGGATAGTTCTGTTGGCGGCGGATGGACGCAGCACTCGGTCGATCGCCAAGGAAGTTGGGGTCCAGCCGCGGATTGTCAGCCTTTGGCGGCATCGCTATGCCGACCAAGGCCTTGAAGGGCTGCAAGACAAGCCGCGACCGGGCAAGCAGCCAATCTATACGAAGGCCACCGACAAGCGGATTCTGAAGCTGCTGGACAAGCCGCCGCCGGACGGGTTCGCACGCTGGACCGGGCCCCTGCTGGCCGGGGCGCTGGGCGATGTTGACGTCCAATATGTCTGGCGGTTCCTGCGCAGCCACAAGATTGACCTCGCGGCTCGTAAGTCCTGGTGTGAGAGCAACGACCCGAACTTTACGGCCAAAGCCGCCGATGTTGTCGGCCTCTATGTCGCCCCGCCCGCGAAGGCCATTGTGCTGTGCGTGGACGAGAAGCCCTCGATCCAGGCTTTGGAGCGAGCGCAGGGTTATCTGAAGTTGCCCAATGGCCGCGCCTTGACCGGCCAGAGCCACGATTACAAGCGGCATGGCACCACAACATTGTTTGCGGCGCTCGAAGTCGCCACCGGAAAGATCATCGCGGCGCATTCAAAACGCCGACGCCGCGTCGAGTTTCTCGACTTCATGAACAGCGTCACCGCGGCTTTTCCGAACCGGAAGCTTCACGTCATCCTCGACAACCTCAACACCCACAAGAAGAACGAGCATTGGCTCAAGGCCCACCCCAACGTGCAATTTCATTTCACGCCGACAAGTGCGTCTTGGCTCAATCAGGTCGAGGTATGGTTTTCGATCTTGCAGGGGCAGTCGCTCAGCGGCACCTCCTTCACAAGCCTCACGCAGCTTCAGGAGCACATCGATGCCTACGTCAACGCATACAACGACAGAGCCGAGCCCTTCGTCTGGACCAAGAAAAAGGTCCGTCAACGCCGTTTCAAAGGCCGCCGTATCACTCAGCTCTGATTCTGGGTACTAGCGTAGCCCGGATGAAGCCAACGGGGCGCGCGTTCGCGCGCCCGATGACAGGCTCCGCGAAATCTGGGGCTGCTTTATCCGCGCGGCAAAGAATCCCGGATTGCGCTCCGCTCCATCCGGGCTACGGATTCTCTTGCAATGATGGCTGGATTGATCGGGGCGGCAAAAGCCCTCTCCCCACTCAGATATATGTAGACCCCCCGGGCTTGCCGCAAGCCCGGGGTCATCCCGTAGAACGCGCGCCCAATCGAACTGAGGGAGCGCGGGATGAACGAACATCAGGTGGTGATATCAGGCGGAGGTCCGACCGGGCTGATGCTGGCGGGGGAACTGGCACTGGCTGATATCGACGTGGCGATTGTCGAGCGGCGCGCCAGCCAGGACCTCACCGGTTCGCGCGCCGGCGGCCTGCATGCACGAACGCTCGAGGTGTTCGACCAGCGCGGCATCGCGGATCGGTTCGTCTCCGAAGGAAAGCGCCATCCAGTCGTGCACGTCCACCCGATGCCGCTCGACCTCAGCGACTTTCCGACCCGGCACAATTACACGCTCGCGCTCTGGCAGAACCATATCGAGCGCATCCTGGCCGGATGGGTCGGCGAGCTCCGTGTGCCGATCTATCGCCAGCGTGAGGTGACCGGCTTTGCGCAGCACGACGCCGGCGTCGACATCGCGCTGTCTGACGGGCATTCGCTGCGAGCGCAGTATCTCGTCGGCTGCGATGGAGGACGCAGCCTGATCCGCAAGACAGCGAGCATCGAGTTCCCCGGCTGGAATCCGACCACGAGCTGGCTGATCGCGGAAGCGCAGATGTCCGAGGAGCCGCCATTTGGCTTCCGCCACGATACCGCCGGCATCCACGGGATCGGCAAGCTCGAGGACGGGCGCGGCATACGCTTGGTGCTGACCGAGCGGCAGTTGCAGACCACGGAGCCTGGCTTGAGCGATGTGCGCGCAGCGCTGATCGCCGTCTACGGAACTGATTTCGGGATCAACAATCCGACCTGGATTTCACGATTTACCGACATGGCACGTCAGGCCGCCGCCTACCGCGACCGGCGCGTCCTGCTCGCCGGTGACGCCGCGCATGTGCATGCGCCGATGGGTGGACAGGGGCTCAATATCGGCGTGCAGGATGCGGTGAACCTGGGGTGGAAACTGGCACAAGTGATCATGGGCATTTCACCTGACGGTCTGCTCGACAGCTATCACGCTGAACGCCATCCGATCGGCGTCCGCGTGCTGCGCAACACGTTGGCGCAGGTCGCGCTTCGCCGCACCGACGACCGCAGCAAGGCGCTGGACGAGTTCGTGTCCGAACTGCTCAGAATGGACGAACCGCGCAAGCGCCACGCCGGCATGATGTCCGGGCTGGACATTCGTTACGGCCTTGCCGACGGCCATCCGCTGCTTGGACGCCGCATGCCGGATCTCGATCTGGTCCTGCCTGACGGTGGGGTTCGGGTCTTCGCCCTACTGCACGAAGCCCGGCCGCTGCTGATCAATTTTGGTGGCCTCGGTACCATCGATAGCACTGGATGGCCCGACCGGATTCAGCGGATCGACGCGACATACAACGGCGCGTGGGAGCTTCCGGTGCTCGGAACCGTTCCGACGCCGGCCGCGGTTCTGGTGCGGCCCGACGGATATGTGGCGTGGGTTGGCGAGCGAACGCAGGTAGGACTGACCGAGGCGCTGACCAAATGGTTCGGCGTGACTGTTGCGTGAACAGATGGAGTCTAAGCGGTAGCAGCATCGGGACTGCGTCCCCTCTCCCGCTTGCGGGAGAGGTGAACCGAAACCGCTACCGCCCTACCCCGCCGGCTGGAACGAATCCGCGCGCGCCATCGCCCAGGCGTCGCGGTAGCGGCGGTCCTGGGTGCCTTCGAGCAGCTCGCCGGGGCGCAGCGCCGGATAGAGCTGTGCGAAGGTGCGGACGTCGGTGGTCGAAGACCGCTGCGAGAAGTGGATCGGCCGCAAATCCTTGGTGTGCTCGAGGCCGGCGGCCGCGAGCAGCTCGGTCAGCGCGTGCAGCGTGTTGTGGTGGTAATTGTACACGCGCTCGATCTTGTCGGGCACGTAGAGCGCGCGGTTGCGGATCGGATCCTGCGTCGTCACGCCGGTCGGGCAGCGGTCGGTGTGGCAGCTCAAGGACTGGATGCAGCCGAGCGAGAACATGAAGCCGCGCGCCGAATTGCACCAGTCGGCCCCGATCGCCATCGCGCGCGCCATGTCGAAGGCGGTCGCGATCTTGCCGGAGGCGCCGATCCTGATGCGGTCGCGCGCGCCGATGCCGACTAGCGCGTTATGGACGAAATTGACGCCCTCGCGCATCGGCATGCCCAAATGATCCATGAATTCGAGCGGCGCGGCGCCGGTGCCGCCCTCATTGCCGTCGACCACGATGAAGTCGGGATAGAGCCCGCTCTCCTTCATCGCCTTGCAGATCGCCAGGAATTCCCAGGGATGGCCGATGCACATCTTGAAGCCGGCCGGCTTGCCGCCCGACAGTTTGCGCATCTGGGCGACGAATTCCATCATCTGCAGCGGCGTCGAGAACGCCTTGTGATAGGCCGGCGAGATGCAATCCTCGCCCATCGGCACGCCCCTGATCTTGGAGATCTCCTCCGACACCTTCGCGGCCGGCAGCACGCCGCCGTGGCCGGGCTTGGCGCCCTGGCTGATCTTGAGCTCGACCATCTTGATCTGGTCGTCGCCCGAGACGCTTGCGAACAGCTCCGGATTGAAGGTGCCGTCGCGGTTGCGGCAGCCGAAATAGCCGGAGCCGACCTCCCAGATGATGTCGCCGCCCATCTCGCGGTGATAGGGGCTGACGCCGCCCTCGCCGGTGTCATGGGCGAAGCCGCCCTTCTTGGCGCCGGCATTGAGCGCCCGCACCGCGTTCGGGCTGAGCGCGCCAAAACTCATCGCCGAGATGTTGAAGACCGAGGCCGAATACGGCCTGCTGCAGTCGGGACCGCCGATGGTGATGCGGAATTTCTGGTCGGCATGCGGCTTCGGCGCCACCGAATGGTGCATCCACTCATAGCCCTCGCGGTAGACGTCCTCCTGGGTGCCGAACGGCCGCTTGTCGAGCACCATCTTGGCGCGCTGATAGACCACCGCGCGGGTGTCGCGCGAGAACGGCATGCCGTCCTTCTCGCTCTCGAAGAAATACTGCCGCATCTCCGGGCGGATTTCCTCGAGCAGGAAGCGGACATGCGCCGAGATCGGATAGTTGCGCAGCACCGCATGGCCCTTCTGGGTGAGGTCGCGGATGCCGAGCAATGTCAGCGCGCCGAAGATGATCAGCGGGATCAGAACGATCTTGAACACCTTGGGATCGAAAATCCCGACCAGCAGCAGGAGCGCGGTGACGACGGCGCAGATCGTCAGCACGATGAAGCGTGGCGAGAACGGAAGCAGTATCGTGTCCATGGAAACCCTCAACCGGTCTGCCTGAAATCCCCTGTCGGCCGCGAGCCTAATCCAACTCGCGGAACAAGTGCACCACGGTTATACGGCCGAGCAGTCACAGATGTGACAACCGCCCGGATGGGCGGGTGCTGTGACCGCGATCGGGTAGATTGGCTTGCTTTTTTGCACTGCAACGAGTGGGAGCCGCGCGAAGGCTGCGCTCCCTCTCCCGCTTGCGGGGGAGGGTTGGGGTGGGGGTGTCTCCACACGCGAGGCTCTTTCCGTGGAGAAAGCCCCCACCCGCATTGCATCTACGATGCAATGCGACCTCCCCCGCAAGCGGGAGAGGTGAAAGCGCCGTTCGCTTAATGGTCGTGCGGCTGTAACTCGTGCGGAATGTGGCCCGCCTTCAGGCCATCGCTCTCCAGCCACGCGTTGGTGGTGTCGAGGGCGCGTGCGATATGATCCGAGGTCCGGGTGAAATCGTAGGGCGAGCCGACCAGCGGGCAGAGCGGCGGCACGACGAAATACTCGACATCGGGGCCGATGTTCTCGAGCTCGTTGACGAGCTGCCGCGCGATCAGCAGCGTCAGCGCATGCAGCGCGTTGGCGAGCGCGCCGACCGGCGGCGCCTGGTTGGCGCAGGCGTGCCCGGTCGGCAGCACGATCAGGCGCTTCGCCCCATGCTTCACGGCGACGCGAACCGGCGTGTTGCTGGAGATCGCCCCATCGGCCAGGAAACGATCGCGGTAGTGCACCGGCGTGAACGCACCGGGGATCGCGGTCGATGCGATGATCGCCTCCGCCGTCGAGCCTTCCGACAGCACCACGCTGTCGCCGCTGATGATGTCGGTGGTGACGATGTGGATCGGGATCCGGGCGTCCTGAAGATTGCGGAACGGGATGTGGTCGTCGATCAGCTTGCGGACGCCGTCATGCGGGATCAGGAAGTCGCGCCGCCACAGGAAACCCACCAGCGTCCGCCAGGTCACCGGAAACACGTCATTCCGGTTCAGGCCGCGCCAGATCTCGGCGAGCCGCGCGACGCCCGCGACCGTCGGGTCGCCGGCATAGAACGCGCCGTTCAGCGCGCCGACGCTGGAGCCGACCACCATGTCGGCGGCCACGCCGTGGGCAGCCAGCGCCTGCAGCATGCCGACCTGGACCGCGCCAAAGCTGCCGCCGCCGGCAAACACAAAGGCGGTCTTCGGGGCATCCGGATCGGTGATGGACAAGGTGCAGCTCCCTTGCTCGCCGCGTTCGGGAAACGGCTGCGCGGCGTTGGGGGCGTTATAGCAGCGGGGAGATGGTGCACACCACAAGCACTGTCGTCGTCCCGGCGAAGGCCGGGACCCATCACCACACATGCAAAGGCTGGAGCCCGATGGGGCCCCAGCCTTCGTCAAATCGGTAGCGGTGGTTATGGGTCCCGGCTCGCGCGGAGCCTGTCATCGGGCGCGCATTCGCGCGACCCGTTGGCTTGGCCGGGACGACAAGGATCAGCGCTCGACGAACGCCTTCTCGATCACGAAGTGACCGGGGGTGTTGCCGCTGCCTTCCTTGAAGCCGCGGGTCTCGAACAGCTGCTTCAGCTCTTCCAGCATCGCCGGGCTGCCGCACATCATGATGCGGTCGGTCTCGATGTCGAGCGGACCCTGATGCAGATCGGTGAACAGCTGGTTGGAGGTGATCAGGTCGGTGATGCGGCCGCGGTTGCGGAACGGCTCGCGCGTCACGGTCGGGTAGTACGACAGCTTCTCGGACAGCAGCGGCCCGAACAATTCGTCGTCGCGCAGCTTGGCGACCAGCTCCTCGCCATAGGCGAGCTCGGAGACCTGGCGGCAGCCGTGCACCAGCAGGATCTGATCGTAGCGATCATAGACCTCGGGGTCCTTGATCAGGCTGGCGAACGGCGCGAGGCCGGTGCCGGTCGACAGCAGCATCAGCCGCTTGCCGGGAATGAGATTGTCGGTGATCAGCGTGCCGGTCGCCTTGCGGCCGACCAGGATGGTGTCGCCCTCGCGGATCTTCTGCAACTTGGACGTGAGCGGGCCGTCCTGCACCTTGATCGAGAAGAACTCGAGCTCTTCCTCGTGATTGGCGCTCGCCATCGAATAGGCGCGCAGCAGCGGCCGGCCGTCGACCTCGAGGCCGATCATGGCAAACTGCCCGTTCTGGAAGCGGAAACCGGAATCACGGGTCGCCCGGAAGCTGAAAAGCGTATCGGTCCAGTGCTGAACGGAAAGAACTTTCTCTCGATAGAACGCGCTCATGTGTTTTCGTTTTCTCGACTGACCAGATTTAGAATGGTTTGATTTCTAGACTGCTCGCGACGGCGCAGAAGTGGCCGAAATCACTGAAGATCTCGCGTGTCCATTGCGCCTATACGTGAGATAGTCAAGATCAACTGGCGTGCAATTGCGATCTCGGAATGGCAGTCGTTCGATTTCGCGCAGAGGTTCAACCACGACATCGTTAACGCGTGGTGCTGCACGTAATTTACTTGCTGATATCCGCGCCGATCTGGCAAATAATTGCTACGAAAACCGCGGCGAAGGGAAAATGATCTCGTGGTCCTGATCAGCCAGCGAATCTTCCTGGAAACCATCAAAAAATATTGTCTGGCGCGCGGAATCGCGGTCGAGGTGCGCTCCGGCGGCTGGCTGGTCATCATGACCAGGGGCAGCGAACGGCGGCTCGTGATCGGCTACGACATCGGGCTGAACAGCGCGGTCGCGCATCAGGTCGCCAACGACAAATCGGCCTGCGCCGAGGTGCTGGCATCGGCCGGCGTATCAGCCATTCCGCACACGCTGGTTCTCGGCGCGAAGCTCAGCAAGCACATCCCGGGATCGGACTCGCTGGAGGCGATGCAGCGTCTGCTCCACGAGCATCCGCGCGGGCTTGCCGTCAAACCCAACGAGGGGACATCCGGCGAGCTCGTCTTTCGCGTCACGACGCGCGGGCAGTTGGAGACCGCGGTCGCGCGCATCCTGGCCGTGCATCCGAGCCTTGCGATCTCGCCTTATGTCGAGATCGAGGACGAGGTGCGCGTGGTGCTGCTCGATGATCGCGCGCTGATCGTCTACGGCAAGACGCGCCCGTCGGTGGTTGGCGACGGCGTGCATTCGCTGCGCGCGCTGGCGCAGGCGGCGGCGACGGCGGAGCAGCTCAAGACCATCACCGAGGATTTCGACGACGCCGCGCTCGACGAAATTCCGTCAGCCGGCGAGCGGCGGCTGTTGAACTGGCGGCACAACCTCGATGCCGGCGCCGAGCCCGTGCTGCTCACTGACGACGCGACGCGCGAGGCCTGCGTCGCGCTGGCGATCACGGCCGCGCAGGCCGTCGGCATCCGCTTTGCCTCGATCGACGTCGTGCGCGCCGACGGCGCGTGGCAAATCCTCGAGGTGAATTCCGGGGTGAAGATGGAAGCGCTGGGCCGCCGGCATCCGGCGCTGGTCGAGGCGGCGTATTCGGCGACGCTGGATCAGGTGTTCGCGTAACTTCGTCGTCCCGGCCTAGTGCGCAATTGCGCACGGGAGCCGGGACGACACGGGTGTTTACCCTACTGGTTCTCGTCGAGCACCTTGAAGGCCTCTTCGAGTTGCGGCGAGATCGCGACGTTGAGCTTCTCGCCGGTCGGCAGGCGGGCGACGAACCACTTGTTGTAGAGCGGGACGATGTCGCGGTTCGAGGCGAGCTTGCGGAATGCGCGCTCGACCACCTCCTTCATCTGCGGCTCGCCCTTGCGGTACATGATGCCGTAGGGATCGTAGGACAGATAGTCGCCGGTGACCCGGAACTTGTCCTGCGACTTGTGCCGCGCGATCAGGCCGTAGAGCAGGATGTCGTCGGTCGCGAACGCATCCGCCTTGCCGTCCACCAGCATCTGGTAGGACTGCTCGTGGTCGGGCGAGGTGACGATGTTGAGGCCGAGCTGTTGCTTGGCGTCGACATTGTGCATCGCCTGCTCGTTGGTGGTGCCCTTGGTCACCACCACCGTCTTGCCCTTCAGGTCGCCGACCTGGGTGACGCCCGAGGCCTTCGGCACCATCAGCTTGGTGCCGGCCACGAACATCAGCGGCGAGAACGCGACCAGCTTGCCGCGCTCGGCATTCGCCGTGGTCGATCCGCATTCGAGATCGATCTTCTTGTCGACGACCGCCGGAATGCGGTCGTCGGAAGTGACCTTGACATAGTCGACCTTGAGGTTGGCGTCGTCGACCTCGGTCCCGATCTCCTCGACGATCGCATCGCACAGCTCGAGACTGTAGCCGATCGGACGGTTCGAGTGGTCGAGGAACGAGAACGGCGGCGAGCTCTCGCGATAGCCGATCCGCACCGTGTGCGTGGCCTTGATGTTGGCGAGCGTAGGGCTGAGCCCCTCGCCTGCCGGCTGTGCGGACACCGGTGCGGCGAGCAGGCTTGCTGCCAGCAGACATGCTGACAGCAGTAGCCTCTCAGCCCGTATCGGCCTCCAGCGGGCGCGATGCATGCATGCCTCCCGTCAATGGCCGGCCATCACGGCGCCGGGCACCGCGTCCTGCGGCACCGCGTCGTCGGGCCCGAGCTCGTGCTCGGCCTTCAGCTCGCCCTCCCACTTCGCGACCACCGCGGTCGCCAGCGAATTGCCGATCACGTTGGTGGCGCTGCGGCCCATGTCGAGGAAGGTGTCGATGCCCATGATCATCAACAGCCCGGCCTCGGGGATGTTGAACTGCGCCAGCGTCGAGGCGATCACCACCAGCGAGGCGCGCGGCACGCCGGCCACACCCTTCGAGGTGATCATCAAGGTCGCCAGCATCGCGAGCTGCGTGCCGAGCGACATCTCGATGTGGTAGGTCTGCGCGATGAAGATGCTCGCGAAGGTGCAGTACATCATCGTGCCGTCGAGGTTGAAGGAATAACCGAGCGGCAGCACGAAGGCCGAGATGCGCGAGGAGGCGCCGAACCGGTTCAGCCCCTCCAGCGTCTTCGGGTAGGCCGCCTCCGAGGAGGCGGTCGAGAACGCGATCATCAGCGGCTCGCGGATCAGCCGCAGCAGATGGCTGTAGCGTGGCCCGATCGCGATGAACCCGACGATGACCAGGATGCTCCACAGGATCAGCAGCGAGAGATAGAAGCCGCCCATGAAGACGATCAGCTTCCAGAGCACGCCGAGGCCGTTCTTCGAGACGGTGGCCATGATCGCGGCCCACACCGCGAGCGGGGCGAACAGCATCACATAACCCGTGACCTTGAGCATGATGTGCGCGAGGTCGTCGATCAGGCCCATGATCGGCTTGGCCCGCTCAGGCATGGCGCCGAGCGCGACCGCGAAGAACACCGCGAACACCACGATCTGCAGGATCTCGTTCTGCGCCATCGCGTCCGCAATCGAGGTCGGGATCAAATGGGTCAAGAATTTTTCAAAGGAGAAAGCCGACACCGGCAGGCCGGTCGACTGCGCCTTGTCGGGCAGCGTGCCGGGGAAGTTGGCGCCGGGCTGCAGCAAATTGACCATCACGAGGCCGAGCAGCAGCGAGACAAATGATGCGGTGACGAACCAGCCCATGGTCTTGGCGAAGATGCGGCCGAGACGAGCGCCGCTTCCCATATGGGCGATGCCGCCGACGAGGGTTGCGAACACCAGCGGCGCGATGATCATCTTGATCAGGCGCAGGAACAGCATCGCAATCAAATTGACGTCTGCTGCGATCTCGGCACGGCTGTCAGGAAAGTAGTTGAAGACAATCGTCCCCATCGCGATGCCAAGGACCATCGCAATCAGGATGTACTGCGTAAACCTGTTCGACATTCTCTTACCCCCGTAAGTTCCCGACGAACGGCAAGTGTGGCAGATTTACGCAGCTAAGCAACACGCTTCGCGCCGAGCGGGCCTTTGCCGAAATGTTCCCGTTGTGGAATGCCAGCGCGAGGACTAGCGTTCATGCAGCGCACAATCTGTGCAGAGAGCTGCGCGCACCGCAGTCAAACTGCATGCGAAACGACCAACGCGAGGGGAGACACCGCCAATGAACGACACCGTCAATCGCCAGATCCTGCTTGTTGAAAAGCCCACCGGCAAGCTTGGCCCCGAGCATTTCCGTCTGACCAAGGGTGCGATCCCCGAGCCGAAGGACGGCGAGGCGCTGGTGCGAACGCGCTACATCTCGCTCGACGCCGCCAACCGCGCCTGGATGCACGGCGCCACCTACCGCGCCGCGGTCGAAGCCAACACCGTGATGGCCGGCGGCGGCATCGCCGAGGTGGTGGCGTCGAAGGACCCCGGCCTGAAGCCGGGCGACATCGTGTTCGGCGACACCGGCTGGCAGGATTTTGCCGCGGTGCCCGCCAGGCACCTGACCAAGATGCCGAAGCTCGAGCCGATGACGCATCTGCTCAGCGTGTACGGCATCGCCGGCCTGACCGCCTATTTCGGCCTGCTCCATGTCGGCAAGCCCAAGGAAGGCGAGACCGTGGTGGTGTCGGCCGCCGCGGGCTCGGTCGGCTCGATCGTCGGGCAAATTGCAAAGATCAAGGGCTGCCGTGTCGTCGGCATCGCCGGCGGCAAGGACAAGTGCCACTGGCTGACCTCAGAGCTCGGCTTCGATGCCGCGGTCGACTACAAGGACGGCGCCACCTACAAGGCGCTGCGCGCGGCCGCGCCAAAGGGCATCGACGTCTATTTCGACAATGTCGGCGGCGACATCCTGGAGGCCTGTCTGGCGCAGATGAACAATCGCGGCCGCATCGCCTGCTGCGGCGCGATCTCGCAATATGACGGCGTCCCCTCCGCGCACGGCCCGCGCGGTGTGCCCGGCCTGATCGTGGTGAAGCGGCTCGTCATGCAGGGCTTCATCGTGATGAACTACATGGACCAGAGCCAGGCCGCCCTCGCCGACCTGCAGTCCTGGGTCGCCTCGGGCAAGCTCAAGGTGCAGGAGGACGTGATCGACGGGATCGAGAACACCCCGCGGGCGCTGATCGGGCTGTTGGCCGGCGAGAACCGCGGCAAGCGCATGGTGAAGGTGTAGGGCAAAGACGCTATTGATCCCGTCATCCTGAGGAGCGCGTAGCGCGTCTCGAAGGATGCACGGCCCCGCTGGGGCCGTTCGCCCTTCGAGACGGCCGCTTCGCGGCCTCCTCAGGGTGACGGGGATGGATTGGGTTGCGCGGCCCTAGTGCACCGTGCCCGGCGCCTGCGGCGCGGCTTGCGGCGGCGCCACCTTGCCCTTCTTCGCCTTGCGCCAGTTCTCGAACGTCTGCACCACGACAAAGAATGCCGGCACGAACAGCACCGCGAGGCAGGTCGAGGCGATCATGCCGGAGAACACGGTGATGCCGATCGACTTGCGGGCGTTGGCGCCGGCTCCGGTGGCCATCACCAGCGGCAGCACGCCGAGGATGAAGGCGAACGACGTCATCAGGATCGGCCGGAAGCGGGCGCGCGCCGCATCGATCGCCGAGTCCAGGACCGACCGCCCGTCGCGCAGATGGTGCTCGAGCGCGACCTCGACGATCAGGATCGCGTTCTTGGCCGACAGCGCGATCAACAGGATGATGCCGATCTGGGTGTAGAGGTTGTTCTCGATCCGCAGGCTGAGCAGCACCAGCGTCGGGCCGAGCAGCGACAGCGGCACGGCCAGGATCACCGAGATCGGTGCGTACCAGCTCTCATACTGTCCTGCGAGCACGAGGTAGACCAGCAACAGCGCCAGCGCGAACACATAGTAGATCTGGCCGCCGACCTCCTTCTCCTGGTACGACATCGCCGTCCACTCGAAGCCCGAACCCGGCGGCAGCGTCTTTGCCGCGATCTCCTCCATCAGCGTCATCGACTGGCCGGAAGAGTAGCCCTGCGCCGGCAGACCGATGATGGTGGCGGACGGATAGAGGTTGTAGAGGCTGATCAGCGACGGCCCGACCGACGGCGTGATCTTCGCCACCGTGCCGAGCGGGATCATGTCGCCATTGCTGTTGCGCACCATCATGTTCTCGATGTCGCGCAGCGACAGGCGGTACTGTGCCTCGGCCTGGGTATAGACCTGGAAGGTGCGGCCGAACTTGGTGAACTGATTGACGTAGCTGGCGCCAAGATAGGTCGACAGCGCCGCGAAGATCTGGTCGGGGGTGACGTGCAGGATCTGGGTCTTGACCCGATCGACCTCGACGTCGAACTGCGGCACCATTGAGCGGAACGACGACTGGACGCGTTGCAGCGCGCTCTGGGTCTGGGCATTGGCGACGATCGCCCCGGTGACCGCCTGCAGCTTGCCGTAATCGGCATTGCCGTCACGCAGCTCGACCTGCATGGCAAAGCCGGCGGCATTGCCGATGCCCTGGATCGGCGGCGGCGGGATCACCAGGATGCGCGCTTCCGGGATCACCGCGAGCTTGTCGTTGAGCCCGTAGACCAGCGAACGCAGGTCCTCGCCCGGCCCGCGCGCGCTCCAGTCCTTCAGAATCAGGTAGGCGACGCCGGCATTGGCGAGGCTCGAGGAGTTGTCGAGTGCGGAGATGCCGGCGATCGAGACCACCTGGTCGACACCGGGCGTCTTGCGGGCAATCTCTGTGACCCTGTCGAGCACCTGCTGGGTACGGTCGAGCGCTGCGCCGTCGGGCAATTGCACCGCGGCGAGCAGATAGCCCTGGTCCTCGATCGGGATGAAGCCGGTCGGCACCCGCGACAGGCCGTAGCCGGCGAGCCCGATGATAACAAGCGCGACCGCGACCGAGGTCTTGGCGTGCCCGGCAATGCCGCCGACGACGCGTGTATAACCACGCTCCAGCCGGTCATAGACCGCGTTGAAGCCGCGATAGAAGAAGTTGCGCTGCTCGGGCGGCGCGGGAGGACGCAGCCACAGCGCGCACTGCGTCGGCTTCAACGTCGCGGCATTGACCGCGCTGAGCAGCGCGGTGGCGGCGATCACCAGCGCGAACTGCGCGTACATCCGCCCGGTCAGCCCCGGCAGGAACGCCGCCGGCAAAAACACCGAGATCAGCACCAGCGTGATGCCGACGATCGGCGCGAACAATTCGTCCATCGCCTTGATCGCAGCGTCGTGTCCCGACATGCCGCGCTCGATATTGTGCGCCGCGCCCTCGACCACGACGATGGCGTCGTCGACCACGATGCCGATCGCCAGCACGATCGCAAACAGCGTCGAGAGGTTGATGGTGAAGCCGAGCGCGGCCATGCCTGCGAACGCGCCGATGATCGTGACCGGCACGGTGGTCGCCGGCACCAGCATCGCTCGCCAGTCCTGCAGGAAGATCAGGATCACGACCAGCACCAGCAAGCCGGCCTCGATCAGGGTCTTGTAGACCTCCTCGATCGAGGCGTTGACGAATTTGGTGGTGTCGAACGGCGTGTCGTATTGGATGTCCTGCGGGAACTGCTTGGCCAGCTCCGCCATCTTCTTCTCGACCGCCTTCTCGACCTGCAGCGCATTGGCGCCCGGCGACTGGAACACGCCGATGCCGGTCGCCGGCTTCTGGTTCAGCGAAAAGATCTGGCTGTAGGTCTGCGCGCCAAGCTCGACCCAGCCGACGTCGCGGACGCGGGTGACGTCGCCGACAGTGCCTGTCTTGACGATGATGTCCTCGAACTGGCTCTTGTCGTCGAGGCGGCCGTTGACGTTCAGCGTGTACTGGAACGCCTGCCCCGCCGGCGTCGGTGGCGCGCCGACCTGGCCGGCGGTGACCTGCTGGCTCTGCTGCTGGATCGCCTGGATGACGTCCTGCGGCACCAGCCCGCGGACCTGCAGCTTGTTCGGATCGAGCCAGACCCGCATCGAATACTGGCCGGCGCCGAACACCGTGACGTTGCCGACGCCTGATAGCCGAGACAGCTCGTCGCGGATGTTGATGGTGGCGTAGTTCGACAGAAACAGGCTGTCGTAGGTCTTGTTCGGCGAGGTCAGGGTCACGAAGAGAAGAATCGAGGTCGACTTCTTCTGCACCGTGACGCCCTGGTTCTGCACCGCGGACGGCAGCTGCGCCAGCGCCGAGGAGACCCGGTTCTGTACCAGCACCTGCGCGAAATTGAGATCGGTGCCGATCTTGAAGGTCACCGTCAGCGTATAGGTGCCGTCAGCGCCGCTGTAGGACTGCATGTACAGCATATCCTCGACGCCGTTCACCTGCTGCTCGATCGGCAGCGCCACGGTGTCGACCACCGTCTTGGCCGATGCGCCGGGATAGCGCGTCGTCACCTGCACCGTCGGCGGCACCACGTCGGGATATTGTGCGACCGCAAGATTATACAGCGCCACGCCGCCAAGCAGGATCATCAGGATCGCGATGACGTTGGAAAGGACCGGGCGCTCGATGAAGAATTTCGAGATCATGGCGCGCCCCTATTTGGCCGGTGCCGGCGCCGCGTCGCCCTTCTGCACCTGCGGATCGACCTTCTGCCCGGGGATCGCGCGCAGCAGCCCGGCGGTCACGACGCGATCGTCCGCCTTCAGCCCACTCTCGATGACGCGCAGCCCTCCGTCGAGCGGCCCGGTGGTGACCTTGCGCTGCTCGACCACATTGTCGGCGTTGACCACCAGCACGTAGCGGCCGGCCTGATCGCTGCCGATCGCGACGTCAGGCACCAGCAGCGCGTTCTCCTGCTTGGTGAACGGCACGCGAACGCGGACGTAGAAGCCCGGCAGCAGCACGCGATCTGGATTGGGTATCAAGCCACGGACGGGAAGCGTTCCGGTCGACTGATTGACGGTCGGCGAGACGTAATCGAGCTTGCCCTTGTGCGGGTAGCCGGCCTCGGTCTGCAGGCCGACCTCGACCGGCAGCTGTCTGATGTCGTTGACCGTCATGCCGAGGCGGCGCGCTTCGTCGCGCACCCGCTGCACGTCCTGTTCACTGACGTTGAAATTCACATAGATCGGGTCGAGCTGCACGATGGTGGCAAGCTGGGTAGGCGACGCCACGCCGACCAGTTCGCCGACCGAGACCAGATGGTTGCTGACGATGCCGTCGAACGGCGCCGCCACATTGGTGTAGCCGTAATTGACCGCGGCGATCTTGGTATTGACCTGGGCCTGCTGCAGACTGGCCTGCGCGTTGTCCCGCACCGAGGTCGAGCTATCCAGCGTCGACTGCGAGACCGCCTGGCGCTGCACCAGATCCGTCTGCCGCTTAAAGTCGGCCTCGGCCTGCTTCAGCGTCGCCTGTGCGCCGACTTCGGCCGCCTGCGCCTGCTCCAGTTTCAGCTTGTAGGTCTCCGGCTCGATCGTGAACAGGGTGGTGCCGTCCTTGACCTGAGCGCCGTCCTGATAATTGATCGACTGCAGGAAGCCTTGCACGCGCGCGACCAGATCGACGGTCTTGATCGGCGCGGTGTTTCCGGTGGCGTCCAGATAGCGCGTGATGGCGCGCTGCACCGGCGGCGCAACCTCGACCTTGGGTGGCGGAGGCGCAACAAAACTGTTTTGCTCGCAGGCACTTAAACTGACAAAGGCGGATATGACGAAAGCCGAACGCGTCAGTGGCGCGTTTCGCAGCCGCACAAAATTGCTCCGCATGAAATGTGCCGATGCGCGCGCATGCCTCATTTCCGAGCCTCAATTCAAATGACTTAATTCAAGGATAGAGATGTCGAAGCGAGCGAAAAAAACAGCCTGATTCTTTCATAGCAACAATCCGCTTGCAGCGGAACTCGAAACCGAAAATGATGCCGCTCGCGAAGGTTGTTAGAGCAAGACTTTTCAGAACGCAGTTCAGTTGAGCCGGAGGCTTCCGGCGCGACGAGAGGATTTAGTCAGATGATCAATGCGTTGACACGAGCAACGAAGCTATCCGCATGGCTTGCGCTTGCGGCACTGATGAGCACCGCACCGGCGATGTCGCAGGCGCCGAGCCAGGCGCAGCGCGACGCCATCAAGTCACAATGCCGCAATGATTATATCGCGCACTGCTCCAGCGTTCCGCCAGGCGGCGAAGCGTCGCTGCAATGTCTGCAGAAGAACATGGCAAGCCTCGCACCGGGTTGCGCCAGCGCCGTGAAGGCCGTGGAAGCGCCGGCCGCGGCGCCAAAGGCGGATACCGCGCCCGCGGCAGCCAAGACCGATGCAGCCAAGACCGACGCAGCTCCGGCGACGGCGGCCAAGCCCGCCGCTGAGGCGGCCGCACCGAAGGCGGCTGGGACGCCGTCCAATGCACAGATCTCGGCGATCCGCAGCGCGTGCCGCTCCGATTATCCCAAGGTCTGTGCGGGTGTGCCGACCGGCGGCGCGCCTGCGCTGCAATGCCTTGAGAAGAACAAGGCAAAACTCTCGCCGGCCTGCGAGAAGGCGGTGGCCGCCGCCGGCGGTGGCGCCGCGCCGGCCGCCGGCGCTGCTGCGACGACAGCTGCGCCGGCCGCGGCACCGGCGGCAACACCGACTGTGATCGTGCTGCGGCCGATGCGCCCGCGCGAAGAGCTGTTGGTGCTGCGCTCGGCCTGCGGCGCCGACGTCCGCTCGATCTGCGGCGGCGTCCAACCCGGCGGCGGTCGGATCCTGCAATGCCTGGCGACCAATGCCGGCTCGCTCTCGCCGGAATGCCGCGACGTGCTGGCGCCGTTCGCGGCGCGGTAATCCTGTTGTCACGAGACTGACCGCAACGGGAGCCAACGATGCTGCGTATTGTCCTGACTGCCGCACTGCTCTGCGGCACGACCGCCGTCTACGCCCAGGAGCTGACCAACGCCCAACGCGACGCCTGCATGGGCGACTACGAGAAGTTCTGCAAGAGCGTGACGCCCGGCGGCGGGCGCATCATCGCCTGTCTCGCCAAGCAGAGCGACAAGCTGACGCCGGCCTGCAAGAAGGTGCTGGCGGAGGCGGAAAAGAAGTAGCCGCGCAGGCGGTGAGACGACATGTGCCCGGCGATTGCCGGTCACGGAGCCGTAGCACCTTGTTGATCAATCACAGGCCAATCAAGCCTCACCCCGGGAGAGGGAATATTATGCGTTCATTTTTGCTGATCGCTGCGGCCCTTTTGTCCTTTACCGCGACCATGACCTTTGAATCCTCCGACGCCAACGCGGTGGTTTGCGCCCGCGGCGTCTATCGCGCCGGATGCGCCGGCGCGCGCGGCGCCGTCGTTGTCCGCAAGCCCGTCGTCGCCGGCTGCCGCTGGGTATGGGTCGGCGGCGTGAAGGTCCGCCGCTGCTACTGAGCCTTTCAGCGCCAACAGGATAGTCGCCTCGCGCATTTTCCCTCTGGCGTTCCCGCCGGAGGGAGATTAGTGTGGAGCAAATAGTAAGTACACTGTCAATCTGGGAGGCAGACGTTGCGGATCGCCGTGATCGGCGGAGGGCCCGGCGGGCTCTATTTCGCCTATCTCTGGAAGAAGCGTCACCCTGACGCCGAGATCGATCTGTTCGAGCAGAACGCCGCCGGCGCCACCTGGGGCTTCGGCGTGGTGTTCTCCGAGCAGGCGCTGGACTTCCTGCGCGCCGACGACCCCGAGACGGTCGACGCCATCGCGCCGCGGATGGAGAGCTGGAAGAACATCACCCTCAACCTGCGCGGCGAGAGCGTCGAGATCGACGGCGTCGGGTTTTCCTCGATCGGCCGGCTGGAACTGCTGACGATCCTGCAGCAGCGCGTGCGCAGCGTCGGCATCACGCCGCGCTTCGACACCGTGGTGCAGGCGGTCGACGAGCTCAGGGGTTACGACCTGATCGTTGCCGCCGACGGGCTGAACTCGATGGTCCGCCGCGGCTTCGAGACCGCGTTCGGCGCGTCGGTCTCGCATTCGAGCAACAAATTCGCCTGGTACGGCACCACAAAACCTTTCGCGACGCTGTCGCAGACCTTTGTGGCAACCGAGCGCGGCAGCTTCAACGCCCATCATTACCGCTACGCCAGGGACATGAGCACCTTCCTGGTCGAGTGCGACGCGGCGACCTGGGTCGCCTATGACTTTGCCGACAAGAGCATCGAAGAATCGCAGGCGATCTGCGAAGACGTGTTTGCCGAAACGCTGGACGGCCACCGGCTGATCTCGAACAAATCGGTGTGGCGCAATTTTCCGTGGATCTGGAACGAGCGCTGGTCGCACGGCAACATGGTGCTGATCGGCGACGCCCTGCATTCGGCACATTTCTCGATCGGCTCGGGCACGCGGCTTGCGATCGAGGACGCGATCGCGCTGACCAAGGCGCTGGAGACCGAGGCCGACATCGCCGCCGCGCTTGGGCGCTACGAGAGCGAGCGCAAGCCGATCGTGAAGAAGCTCGTCACCGCGGCGCGGACCAGCGCCGACTGGTACGAGCATTTCCCCGCGCATATGAAGCGCGACCTGATGGACTTCGCCTACAGCTACATCACCCGCTCCGGCCGGATCGACGACGCGCGGCTGCGCGCGATGTCGCCCGGCTTCATGGCCCGCTATGAAGCCGCAAAGGGACACTCATGACAGGGATCGCCGACCAGGTTCCGCTGGACAATTCCGGTGCGCGCGAGATCGGCTTTGCGATACCCGAGCACTACAATGCGAGCCGCATCCTGTTCGACAATCTCGGCAATGGCAACGCTGAACGCCTGGCGCTGATCGGTCCCGCCGGGACGCGAACCTATCGCGAGCTCTGCACTGACGCGGCGCGCTGGGGCCGCGCCTTCACGTCGCTCGGACTAGAGCGCGGCGACCGCGTGCTGCTGTTCCTCGACGACACGCCGGCCTACCCGGCCGCATTCTTCGGCGCGGTGCGCGCCGGCTTCGTGCCGCTGCTGATCAACACGCTGACGACATCAGAGCTGCTGCAGTTCTATCTGTCCGACGCCGGCGCGCAGGTCGCCGTGACTGACGCCGAATTCTGCACGCGCTTCAACGCGGAGGCCTGCAAGGACACACCACTGCGCACGCTGATCGTGGTCAACGGTGCCGCCGGCGAGCATGCCGTGCCTGAGATGCGCAACGCCGGCGACTGGCTGCAGGCGTTTCCGGGCGAACTCGACGAGGCCGATACGCAGCGCAACGAGATGGCGTTCTGGATGTATTCGTCGGGCTCGACCGGCCGACCCAAGGGCATCGTGCATCTGCAGCACGACATGGCCTATAGCGAGCTCGCCTTTGCCCGCAACGTGCTGAAGCTCGGGCCTGGCGATATCTGCTTCTCGGTGCCGAAGATCTTCTTCGCCTATGGCTTCGGCAATTCGATCACGTTTCCTTTCTCGGTCGGCGCCGCGACGCTGCTGCTGCCGGGCCAGCCGAAGCCGGCGGCGATCTTCGCGGCGATCGCGCAGTATCGGCCGACCGTGTTCTTCGGCCTGCCGACGCTCTACATCTCGCTGACCAAGGCCGAAGGCGCGGACGCTGCCGATTTCTCCTCGCTGCGGATGGCGGTCTCGGCCGCGGAGGTGCTTTCAGCTGATGTGTTCAACGGCTGGAAGCAGCTCACCGGGCTCGAGATCATCGAGGGCCTCGGCTCGACCGAGGTGCTGCACATCTATCTCTGCAACCGCGCGGAAAAGAAAAAGCTTGGCGCCGCCGGCCTGCGCGTGCCCGGCTACGAGATCATGCTGCGCGACAGCGACGGCCGCGAGGTCGGCGACAATGAGGAAGGCATTTTGTGGGTACGCGGCGATTCCGCGACCCCGCTGTACTGGAACAGGCCCGACAAGACCGCCGAGACCGTGCGCGAGGACGGCTGGATCTACAGCGGCGACCGCTTTGTCCGCGACGGCGACGGCTTCCACTTCTTCCGCGGCCGCGCCGACGATCTGATCAAGATCTCCGGCCAGTGGGTCTATCCGCTCGAGGTCGAGCTCTGCCTCGCCGGTCATCCCGACGTGCGCGAATGCGCCGTCTACGCCACCGAACTGCCGGACCGCCGCATGACGCTGCGCGCCGTGGTGGTGATGAACAAGGGCGGCTTCGACACCGATGAGGCAACGCGGCGGCTGCAGGATTACGTCAAGGCGAAGCTGCTGCCATACAAATATCCGCGCGAGGTGAAGTTCATCGACGAGCTGCCGAAGACCGGCACGGGGAAGATCGACCGGCAGGCGGTGATGCGGATGTGAGGGCCGCGACGCCACCACTTGCTCGCTGTCGTCCCGGCGAAGGCCGGGACCCATAACCACCAATGCTTATTGATGCATTGCACTGTGGCCCCAGCGTGCAACCTCATAGACATTCGTGGTTATGGGTCCCGGATCGCGCTCGCTACGCTCGCTTGTCCGGGACGACGACTGAGTTTGTAGCAACTAACTTCCCAACCCCGTCCCGCCATACAGCCACGCAATATCATCGCACCACTCCTCCTGCGACTTCGCGCTCATGATCGCGTTGCGGATGCGGGCGTGCTCGCCGGCGGGATGGTAGACGTGCTCGCCGATCGCGCGTGACATCAGCTGCACGCGCGCGGTGCGGGGGAAGCGTTGCGCGCGGTAAGCATCGAGTGCCGCCGCCTGATCATCGTGGTTGGCCAGCATGTGCGACAGGCACACCGCGTCCTCCATCGCCTGGCAGGCGCCTTGCGCGAAATATTGCAGCATCGGATGCGCGGCATCGCCGAGCAGCACGACGCGGCCGTCGATCCAGCGCTCATCGGGATCGCGGTCGCACAGCACCCAGAGCTTCCAGTTGGTGCCGTGGCGGATGATGTTCTGCGCACGCTCGTGGACGTGGGTAAAACCCCTCATCACCTCGTCCTCGGAGACCGGCTTGCCGGCGACCGGCTCCGGCGCGTCATTGTGGTAGGTGACGACGAGGTTGAACACCTTCCAGCCTGACAGCGGGTAGTGCACGATGTGGCATTTCGGGCCGGCCCACAGTGTGGCCGCGTTCCAGCGCAGATCCTCCGGCATCTGCTCCGTCGGGATCACGGAGCGATAGGTGGTGTGGCCGGAGACGCGCGGCGGTCCGTCTGATGTCACCTGCTTGCGGATATTCGACCACAGTCCGTCGGCGCCGATCAGGAGACGTCCGGTAATGCGCTCGCCACTGGCGAGTTTTGCAGTCACCGATGAACCATCCTGTTCATAGCCGACAACCTCGCTGGAGACGCGGAGCTCGATCAGCTCGTGGTTCTGGCAGGCGCGCAGGAACACGCCATGCAGATCGCCGCGATGCACCACCGCATAGGGATTGCCGAACCGCGCCCGAAAACTGTCGCCAAGATCGATATGGGTGATCTCGTCGGCGGTCAGCGCATCCATCAGCCGCAGCTGATCGATATAGACGGCCATGTTGCGCGCGGCTTCGCCGACGCCGAGATAGTCGAGGGCGTGGAACGCATTCGGCCCGAGCTGGATGCCGGCGCCGATCTCGCCGAGTGCTGCGGCCTTCTCCAGCAGGACCGAGCGGATGCCCTTCTGCGCGAGGCCCAGCGCCACGGCCAGCCCACCGATGCCGCCGCCCGCGATCAGGACAGGTCTTGTCTCTGCCATCAGCCCGACCTCCCCAGATGTTCGAGCGCGTCCTCGGCGCGCAGCGGCACCCGCGAGGACTCGTTGTTGAGGTCGACGAGCTGGGTCAACAGCGCCAGCAGCGTCTTGCGATCGGCCGGCTTCAGCGGCTGCAGCATCCGCGCCTGCGCCTTGTCGACCGAAGGCATGATGTCGTTGAGCACGGCGGCGCCGGCCCTGGTGAGATAGAGCAGCTTGACGCGCTTGTCCTCGGGCGACGGCTTGCGGGCGATGAACTCCTTGGCCTGCAGCCGCTCGATCACATTGCCGAGCGTGGAGCGGTCGAACGCGATCACCGCGGAGAGCCGGGTGGCGTCGATGCCGGGATGGTTCGAGATCGTCACCAGCGCGGCGTACTGCACCGGCGTCAAGTCGAACGCCTTGCACTCCTCGATGAACAACGCGACCGCGATCTGCTGCATCCGTCGAAACAGATAGCCGGGCGCGGTGTAGACCGCGTCCATGGTGACGGGCGTTGGCTTGCTATTCGGCATCGGGTTGCTTGTCCGGGGCGGCGTCGGCAAACGCCTTGACCTGTTTCGCCGCGGCCTCTGCCTTGAGCAGGCGCGGATAGGCCGAGAGATCGACGCCGAAGCGCCGCGCATTGGCAAGCTGCGGCACCAGGCAGAGATCGGCCAGGGTCGGCTGGTCGCCGAAGCAGAACGGCCCCGCCTCTTCCGCGATCAGGGTCTCGCACGCCGACAGACCCTCGCGATTGGCCCAGGCCGCCCACTCCGTCACCTGCGCCTCCGGCAGGCCGAGCTGTCGCAGCCGCGCCAGCACCTTCAGATTCTGCACCGGGTGGGTGTCGCAGGCGATCGCCTGCGCGAACGCCCGCACCTTGGCACGCCGCAGCGGATCGTTCGGCAGCAGCGGCGGATTAGGATGGGTCTCGTCGAGCCATTCGATGATCGCGAGCGACTGCGTCAGGATCGCGCCGGCGTCATCCTCCAGCGTCGGCACCAGCCCCTGCGGGTTGATCGCAAGATAAGCGGGCGCGCATTGCTCGCCCTTGCGCAGATGATGCGGCAGATGCTCGGGCGTGAGCCCCTTCAGATTGAGGGCGATCCGCACCCGATAGGACGCGCTGCTCCGGAAATAGCCATGCAGCTTCATCGGAACCTCCCTTGCATTTCGTTTGATTGACGCTAGCCATATTGTGAGTATACTGTCAATTAAATTGAACCGACAAGAATGATGGGAGGCTTGCCATGGAAGCCGTGCAGAAGACCCCGGAGCGCGAGGCGTTCTACAAGAAGATCGACGGCGAAAACCTCTCGGCACTCTGGAACGTGATGAACGATCTGATCACGCCGGAGCCGAAGAGCGCCTGCCGCCCTCACCTCTGGAAATTCGATCAGATCCGCGATTACATGAACGAGGCCGGCAGGCTGATCACGGCCAAGGAAGCCGAGCGTCGCGTGCTGGTGCTGGAAAATCCCGGCCTGCGCGGCCAGTCCAAGATCACGACCTCGCTGTTCGCCGGCGTGCAGATGGTGGTGCCGGGCGACATCGCTCCTGCCCATCGTCACGCCCAGTCAGCGCTGCGCTTCGTGCTCGAGGGCAAGGGCGCCTTCACCGCCGTCGATGGCGAGCGCACCGCGATGGCGCCGGGCGATTTCGTCATCACGCCCTCGATGACCTGGCACGACCATTCCAACGAAACCAGTGAGCCGATGTTCTGGCTCGACGGGCTCGACATTCCGATGGTGCAATTCTTCGACTGCTCGTTTGCGGAAGGCGCCAAGGAAGACCAGCAGTCGATCTCCAAGCCGGCCGGCGCGAGCTTCGCGCGCTACGGCCACAATCTGCTGCCTGTTGACCAGAAGCGGACGTCGAAGACCTCGCCGATCTTCAACTACCCCTATGAATACACCCGCGAGGCGCTGGAGAAGGCCAAGGTCAGCGACGAATGGGACGCCTGCCACGGCCTGAAGCTGAAATTCTCCAACCCCGAGACCGGCGATTTTGCGATGCCGACCATTGGCACCTTCATCCAGCTGCTGCCGAAGGGTTTCAAGACCGCGCGCTATCGCGCCACCGACGCGACCGTGTTCGCCGCGATCGAGGGCAAGGGCCGCACCCGCGTCGGCGACCAGACTTTCGAGTGGGGACCGCGCGACCTGTTCGTGGTGCCGAGCTGGCACTGGGTCACCCACGAGGCCGATGCCGACTCCGTGCTGTTCTCGTTCTCCGACCGCCCGGTGCAGCAGAAGCTCGACCTGTTCCGCGAGGATCGCGGGAACGCGTAACACCCGTCGTCCCGGGCAAGCGAAGCGCGACCCGGGACCCATAACCACAGGGCTCGGTTGTTCGAAGGCGCTGGGGCTGCATTCGTCTCCGACAACCATGCCCGGTGGTTATGGGTCCCGGCTTTCGCCGGGACGACACCGGGTGTGTGGCGAACGGCGCGGCTTTCACCGCCAGTGCAGCAGCCGTGTCTCCAGCCAGTTGATCAGCTTCCCCACCGCAAGCCCGAACAGCGACAGGATCACGACGCCGGCGAGCAGCTGATCGGTCTGCATCAGATTGCCGGCCTGCAGCACGAAGGCGCCGATGCCGTATTGCGCGCCGATCATCTCGGCGCTGACGACGAGCAAGAGCGCAACCGATGCGGTGATGCGGAAGCCGGCGAGGATCGAGGGCAGCGCGCCCGGCCAGATCACGCGGCGCACGATGGCATGGAACGGCACGTTGAAGCTTTGCGCCATCCGGATCAGATTGCGCGGCACCGCATCGACGCCGCTATAGACCGAGATCGCGGTCGAGAAGAACACACCGAGCGCAATGGTCGCGATCTTCGGCTCCTCGCCGATTCCGAGCCACAGGATCAGGAGCGGCAGCAGCGCGATCTTCGGAATCGGGAACAGCGCCGAGATGAAGGTGATGCCGACACCGCGCGCCAGGGTCGACAGCCCGATCGCGAAACCAACGATGACGCCGGCAACGGTGCCGAGGATCCAGCCGGTGCCGATCCGCATGATCGACCACGAGAGGTGCTGCCACAGCGCGCCCGACATCGCGAGCTTGGTGATCGCCACGGCGATCGCCGACGGCGCCGGCAGGAACAGCGGATTGACCAATCCTGCGCTACCCGCGAGCTGCCATACCGCGATGACAAGCGCGAGCGCGATCCAGCCGGCATAGCGGCTGCCGCCCGGGGTAAAGCCGGCACCGCGAAACGCGACCGGCCGCGTTGCTTCTGCCGACTGATCGTTCGTCTCCTGCGGCGCGCGGTCAAGCATGCTGAACCTCGCGCTCGGCATCGATCGCCTCTTTCCGGATCAACGACCACAGCTCCCCTTGAAGCGCGGCCAGCGGCCCGCGCGCGTCCGCCGCACCGCGTTCGGCGCGCGTCATCGGAATGGTCACGATCTCCCTGATCCGACCGGGGCGGCGTGACAGCACGACGACGCGGTCGGCGAGCCGCACCGCTTCCTCAAGGTTATGCGTGACATAGACCGCGCCCATCGCGCCATCGGCGAGCAGACCCACGAAATCCTCCATCAGGAGCTCGCGAGTCTGCGAATCCAGCGCCGATAGCGGTTCGTCCATCAACAGAATCGCGGGGCGAACCGCGAGTGCGCGCGCAATGCCGACGCGCTGGCGCATGCCGCCGGACAGCTGTTTTGGGTAAGTCGCACGGAAATCGGAGAGACCAGTGCGGCGCAGCGCGTCGTCGATCACCGCACGGCGGTCACCTGCGCTGAGGGCCGTGTGCAGCAGCGGGAACGCGACGTTCTCCTCGACAGTATTCCACGGCAGCAGGGCAAAATCCTGGAATACGAAGGTCAGCGGATTGAGGCTGCCGGCCGGCGGCGCGCCGCGCAGCTCGGCGGCACCCGCGGATGGCCGCAGCAGCCCACCGAGGATCGACAGCAGCGTGCTCTTGCCGCAGCCGGACGGACCGACGATCGCAACGATCTCGCCGGCCGAGACCTGGAAGGAGACATCGTCGAGCACGTCGAGCGCGCCGAAGCGATGGCTGATATGGTCGGCGATCAGGTCCATGTTAGAGGCTCATTATCTGATCCGTCACCCTGAGGAGCCGCGCAGCGGCGTCTCGAAGGGTCGACGGCCCGGATGCAGCTCGGCCGTGCATCCTTCGAGACGCGCGCAAGTGCGCGCTCCTCAGGATGACGGGTGGACTATGGTGCGCGCGGTTCTGCATCAATCCGCCTTCACATAGTCCTTGGCGATGATCGCATTGGCGTCAAAGCCCTTGTCGACAAAACCCTGCGCCTGCAGCCATTTGATCTGGTTGTCGACGTTCTTGACGTCGAGCTTGCCGTCGGGATCGATATAGGCGCAGTTGCCGACCACCTGCTCGACCGGCAGGTTGGTGTATTTGGCGATGATCTCGAGCAGCGGCCTGGTCTTGTCGTTGATCGGCACCACGCCATCCTTGACCGCAGTGAGGATCACGTCGTGATATTCGTGGTCAGCGCGGGTAAGCGCGGCGAGCAGCCTGGTCACCAGCGGTGCGTTGGTCAGCGTCTTCGGCGAAGCGAAGATGGCGCCGAGCTGCCACGGCGTCTCGTCGCCGACCCAGCCGAGGAATTTCGCGCCGTTGGAATCCATCAGCGTCCGCGCGGTCGAGACCGGCAGCAGCGCCGCATCGACCGTCTCGCCCTTCAGCGCCGCCGCCGCGTTCGACAGCGACTGCAACGGCACGACTTTCACGTCGGACAGCTTGAAGCCGTATTTGTCGGCGAGCAGGCCGAGCGAATAATGGAAGCTGGAGCCGACCTGGGTCACCGCCACGCGCTTGCCGGCCAGATCCTTCGGGGTCTTGAGGCCCGCCGCGTAGGCATTGTTGCTGGCGAAATAGCCGATCAGGGGATAGCCGGCCTTCTCGCGGCTCATGCCGCCGATCACCTTCAGCGTGCCCTTGCCGGCGAGGTTATAGAGGCCCGCGGTGAAGGCGGTGATGCCGAAATCGATGTCGCCCGAGGTGGTCGCGACCGCGATCGGCTGTGCCGCATCGAAGAATTTCAACTCGACGTCGAGGCCGGCGTCGCGGAAATAGCCCTTGTCCTGCGCGATGAACACCGGCGCCGAGGACGACAGGCGCAAGACGCCGATCTTCGCGTTGAGGAGATCATCGGCCCGCGCGATGCCGCTCGCGGCCCAGACCAGCAGACCCGCGAGTGCGAGCCGCGTCCAACCCTTCATTGCCGTCCTCCGCCTAAAGTCCTTCGGGCACGGCCTGATCGCGGCCGATGAACGCGCCCTGCTTGCCAAGCTGTTGTTGCAACTTTTCGACCGAAATGTCGCGCGGAATCGTGTTGCCCACGAGCGCCAGCGCAGCGGCGGTTCCCGCCGCCTCGCCCATCACAAAGCAGGCACCGGAGACGCGCGCGGCTGACTGCCCTTCATGGGTCATCGAGGCGCAACGGCCGGCGACCAGGAGATTGTCGACACCATCAGGCACCAGCATGCGATACGGCAACTCGTTGTAGCCGCGGCTCTCCGGGATCGGCGGAAACTCGAAGATCACGTCGCCCGGCACGTGCGACTCCTTCGGCCAGCCATTGACGCCGATCGAGTCCTCGAACGAGGCGCAGCCCAGCACGTCCTCGCCTGACAGCATGTAGCCGCCGATCACGCGCCGCGTCTCGCGGATGCCGAGCTGCGGCGGCAGATCGACGATGTAGGAGTTCTCGAAGCCAGGCACCGTGCGCAAAAAGGCAAAAGCCTCGACCGCCTGGCGGCGGCCCTCGATCTCGCCGCGCGTCATGTCGTCGGGGTCGATGCCCGAGATGGCGCCGCCATCGCTTCGGGTCACCTGCGTGAAATTCACCCGCCATTCGATCTGCGATTTCTGCGGCCGCACGATCGCCGACTTGCGCGGGAATTTATGCGTGCCGGCGGCCTCGGCCTCCGCCATCAGCGCCGGGATCGTGCGCCACGCGTCGCCCGCTTTCGCCGGATCGATGCCGTTGAGGCGGAACATCATCGAGGGGTAGAGCATGCCGCCTTGGTTGTCGCCGACTTCATAGGGCGCGCCCGCCCACACCGCGAGATCGCCGTCGCCGGAACAGTCGATGAAGATGCCGGCCAGCACCGCTTGCCGGCCGGCCTTGGTTTCCACCATTAGCGCGCGAATCCGCGCGCCGTCCATCACAACGCCGGCACCGAGTGCGTGGAACAGGATGTCGACCTTGTGATGCGCCAGCAGATCGTCCGCCGCGATCTTGTAGGCGGCGGTGTCATACGCCTGCGCAAGGATCTTGCCGAGGATCAGATGCGGCGCGTTCAACCCGCCGAGACGGTCGATCCGCGCCAGCAAGTCGGAGGCGATGCCCTGCACCACGCGGTGCATCTCGCCGAAGATGTTGGCGTGCAGCCCGCAGAAGTTGGTCACACCCGCCGCGGTGCCCATGCCGCCGAGAAACCCGTAACGCTCGATCTGAGCTGGCTCCGGTTGTCTGAACAGATTTTCCGCGTCGATAAGTGGAGCCTCTGCCATGGTTAGGCTGCCAAGCGGAGTGGCAGCGGGTTGAAGTAGGCTTGATCGGGGGTGACGCCGTCAAGGCTCGAATGCGGGCGCCGACCGTTGTAGAAGTCGAGGTATCGGCCGATCGACGCGAGGGCCTCGCTGACGCTGTCATAGGCCCGCAGATACACCTCCTCGTATTTGACGCTGCGCCATAGCCGTTCGACAAACACGTTGTCCCGCCAGGCTCCCTTGCCGTCCATGCTGATCGCAATGCCGTTGTCGGCGAGCACGCCGTTAAAAGCCTGTCCGGTGAACTGCGAGCCCTGATCCGTATTGAAGACGTCCGGCTTGCCGTGACGAGCCAGGGCATCCTGAAGCGTCGCGACACAGAACGCCGCCTCCATGGTGATCGATACGCGCCACGACAGCACGCGGCGGCTGAACCAGTCGAGCACAACCGCCAGATAGACGAAGCCTCGCGCCATCGGGATGTAGGTGATGTCCATCGCCCACACCTGGTTCGGCCGCGTGATCTCCATCCCGCGCAGCAGGTACGGGTAGATCTTGTGGCCCGGCTCGGGCTTTGTCGTGCGTGGACGGCGATAGAGCGCTTCTATCCCCATCCGCCGCATCAACGTCTTCACATGCCGACGGCCGATCTTGCACCCATCGGCAGCCAGCAGCCCTCGCAACATGCGAGAGCCGGCAAAAGGGAACTCCAGATGCAGCCGGTCGAGGCGCTGCATGATCGCAAGGTCGGCGTCCGGCACCGGCCGCGGCAGGTAGTACACGCTGCCGCGGCTGATGTTCAAAGCCTCCGCCTGCCTGGTGATCGACAGCTCGTGCTCACGGTCGATCATCGCTTTGCGCTCAGCAATCCCGCCTTGGTGAGCGCTCCTTCTAAAAAACTATGCGCGGCGATGCGCTCCCCCTGTGGGATAGAAACGGACCGGCGCTAGATTGCCGACCGGGAGGGAGCGGCCGATACGATTTTGGTGGCACGTGACCCCGTTAAAAAACCTGGTCCATGGGTTGTCGCGCACTTGAGAGTGGTGACGCCATCCGGCGATCCCGTTTAGGAATCTGACGTATAGCGCAGCCCAGCCCTTCCGCCGCCGTCAGCAGGAGGATTAGAGATGAACCCCAAAAGATCGAAGTCGAGGAACGGAGGTAAGATGCAGATGGTGCACCCGGACGCGGCTGCCATCGACGTCGGAGCGACTATGCACATGGCTGCCGTGAGGGCAGATCGCGCACCGGAGCCAGTCCGCAGCTTCGGTACCTTCACGGCTGATCTGCATCGGCTAGTCGACTGGTTTACTGAATGCGGCGTCGAGACTGTCGTCATGGAATCGACCAGCGTCTACTGGATTCCGATCTTCGAGCTTCTCGATGCCCGGGGATTTAACGTGTTTCTTGTCAACGCGCGCGATGCCAAGCACGTGCCGGGGCGCAAGACCGATGTCAGCGATGCGCAATGGCTGCAGCGGCTCCATTCATTCGGGTTGCTGCGGGCCAGCTTTCGGCCCAAAGGGCAGATTGCCGAGCTGCGAGCCTACGTGCGTCAGCGCGAGCGTCTGCTGGAGTACGCGGCCTCACACATCCAGCATATGCAGAAGGCCTTGACGGAGATGAATCTTCAGCTGCACCACGTCGTCACCGACATCACCGGCGTGACCGGCCTGCGTATCATACGGGCGATCCTTGCCGGCGAGCGCGATCCTGAGGCGCTGGCGTGCTTGCGCCATTATAGTTGCCGCTCCAGCGCCGAGACGATCGCGAAGGCGCTCACCGGAAGCTACCGCGCCGAGCATCTGTTTGCGCTCGAGCAGGCACTTGCGCTTTACGACGCCTACCACGAGAAGGCATCTGCCTGCGACGCCCGAATTGAAGCCGTGTTGAAGGAACTGAGCTTCCATCGGGGGCATGGCCACGGATCAGCGCCGCGGGTCTCGCGGCGTCGGAATCGAACCGATCAGGCGAACGCTCCAGCTTTCGATGTCCGCGAGGCGCTGTTCGCGTTGCTCGGAAAGGACCTCACCGCGATCGACGGCCTCGGTCCTTACCTCTCGCTGAAGCTGATCGCTGAATGCGGCGACGACCTCTCCTCGTGGCCAAGTGCAAAGCATTTTACCTCCTGGCTGGGACTGGCGCCGAGCAACAAGGTCTCCGGCGGCAAAATGCTCTCGTCCCGAACGCGCCGATCCGGCGGCCGAGCGGCGGCACTTCTGCGCCTTGCTGCCGTGACCGTGGGTCGTACAGACACTGCGCTCGGCGCCTTTTATAGACGGCTCTCAGCGCGCATCGGCAAGGCCAAGGCCGTGACCGCCACGGCCCGGAAGATCGCAGTTCTGTTCTACAATGCTGTGCGATACGGAATGGACTATGTCGATCCCGGGGCCTCGTCCTACGAGACGCGTTACCGGACGCGAGTGGTCAACAATTTGCATCGGCGTGCCAAGGCATTCGGCTTTGTTCTCCATCCCTTGGAGCCGAAAGTAGATGCTGCCGTTTCTTAGGAATCGTTCTCCAGCGTCAGTTCGCCGATCTTGGCGTGCAGCGACTTCACGTCGATGGCTGCTTGCTCCGCTCCGGAGCCGCCGCCGGGACCGAACGCATCGGCGGCCTTGCTTTCAAGCTGAGCCTTCCACGCCGTGATCTGATTGGGGTGGACGTCGAACTGCTCGGCAAGCTGAGCCAGCGTTCGATCGCCCTTCACGGCGGCGAGCGCCACCTTCGCCTTGAAGGCCGGTGTGTGGTTCCGGCGTGTTCTTCTGCTCATTGTCGCTCCTGATTCGCAGGCACAGCGTGCCCGCTGTCAGCCAGAAACTCCACTTATCGCCCTGTGCAGAATTCCGGGGCCGGCTCTGGTGACCGACGGAACGTCGGCAGGTACGCATGAGTTGACCGGGATTTCAGCGGCATATCCCGGTTTGCTTGATCCGCAATTCTTGACAGCTTTGTCCTCCAGCGGGACCACAGCTGACCAGATCAGTCCCTACATCTATGACAATACCGTCTTCGATCAAACCAGTGACACCGCTCCGCTGGTGCCGCGGTTCTATTTTTTCAGTATTGGTGCCACATTCATAACGGCGGGCGATTACAGTGCAGCCAGCGCAAGTTTTCCAGGTCCCAGCTCGCCCCAAACACTGGTCCTTATCGCACCGACGGGGTTCGACTTCGGCTCTCCGGCATTTACCTCGTTCTCGAATCTGCAGGCCGCTTATCCCTTCGGGACTTACACTGTCACGGCCGTTGGAAATCAGATCAGTTCCACAAGCAGCGCCTCGTATCAGGCAAATTATTTCACTACCGTCATCCCGTTTGTAACGAACTATAGCAGCCTGAACGGGTTGAATGCTGCCAGCGATTTCACGGTGCATTACAACTCGTTCACGCCCGATGCCCACGTGACAGCTGGGTTTACATTTTTACTATCTGGAATGCCAGCACGCATCAGGTCGTTTTCCAAGACAATTTTCAAAGCTCCTCGTCTACGACAGACCTGATCCCTGCAAACGCGCTTTCTCCAAATACGAACTACACCTTCGAGTTAGATTTTTCCGACCGCTTGGTTGTCGGTTCTAGCACGCAAGGGTTTGATATGCGCACCGATGGGTCCTTCACGACAGACCAGCCGCCCGTCGCTCTGGCCGATTTCGCAGCAGTCCGGAAGGGTGGGACCATAATGGGAAATGTCCTTACCAACGATACTGATCCAGATGGTCCGCACAGCGCTCTTTTTGTGAGCAAAGTAAACGGGCTGGATCTTTATGTCGGGCAGCTCATTCATGGAGCTTATGGAGACCTGACACTGAATTCAAAGGGTGATTATACCTACACCGAGACACAACCTCTACGCTCGGCGGCGAGTACAGGAGCGGTAGACCAGTTTTCATATTCGGTGAGCGACGGACACGGGGGAACGGCCAGCTCGACCTTGAATGTCACTGTCGATCTTCACGCCCCTTCGGCAGTGGGGTCGTTGGCCGTACTAGCCCGTCCTATTCGTGAGAGTGCTTTTTTTAGTCCGATTGATGTGGCCGCACATCTGCTCTGACGAGGCGCGCGGGATTGCCTTCGGCTTTTCACCGCCTGACCGACCCGTACTTTGCAACGCGCTTGAGGTGTAGGTTGGGCGAACGGGGGGCGGACGCCCCGCCGGTCAAGGACCGAGAGGCAGCAGCGCGCCTGGCAAGCCGCGGATCAGGTCGGCTTCGGGACATGCCGCGGCAAACGCAAGGCGAATGCGGCTCGTGGTCTCGACGACACGGGCAGCGAGTTTCAAGAGACGAAGACGCAGCGTCGCGAACTCGGCTGTGGCCAATTCCCGGGCTTTGGGAATCGCGTCGCGCACGGTCAGCATCAGCCATTAAGCGGCGGTGTGGAGAACGAGGCGGACTTGATTGGCGAGCGCCGAACGGCAGCTGGTGCGATCGGAGGCGAGCTGTGTCTTATGCAGCTTGATCAGATTCTCGGCTTGGCCGCGCGCGCAATACAGGCTGTCGTAGATCCACTCGGCCGAGCCGACATCGAGGCTGGTGACGACGAAACGGATGTCGAGGCCGAGCATCGTCGCCTCAATACGGGCGACGGTACGCCGTTCGCGATCCCAGGACTTGGCCTTGTGGCGCGTCTCGGTATAGCCACGCAGAACCGGCAGGTTCTCGATGGCGCGTCGCGTGCGGATGTCGTCGGCGGCCTCGTCGAGTTTTCTGGCGAGCGGCTTGGTGCCGGACAGACCGAAGATGTAGTCGATGCCGTTGGTCTCGCACCACGCCATTGCCTCCGGCCGGGCATAGTGCCCGTCGCCACGGAACGTAATTCGCGTGTTGTGCCACCGCGTCCGGATATGCCGGATCAGGCGGCGCAGGTGGGCACGCACCTCGACGCCGCCCGGCGTCTTGCCGGGCCGCAGCACGACCGCCACGGGCCGGCTCTTCTCCGTGTCGTAGACGTGGATCGGCAGGAAGCAGCGTTCGTCATAATGAGCGTTGAACAGCGAGAGCTGCTGATGGCCGTGGACGACATCGCAGGTATCATCGATGTCGAGCGTGACGGATGCCGGCTCGCGCGGGTAGCTATCCATCCATGCGTCGACCAAAGTGTAGGTCAGTCGGATCACGTCGCGCAGGCGCGGAGCATTCTCCAGCCGCGACAGCGTCGGTTGGGAACACAGATCGCGACCCGTGTCCGGCAGCCGTCCGCAGGCCAGCTTGAATGCGGGATCGGACCGCAGATGATCGAGGTCGTCGGCGTCCTCGTAGCCGCAGCAGATCGCGAACATGCGCGCGCGGAACATATCGACAAGGCTGTGCACGACCCGCGTCGGATCGCGCCGATCCGGGAACACCCGGGCCAAATTGTCGGCCAAGCCGAGACGCCGCTCGGCCATCGCCAGAAGCATCACGCCCCCGTTCGAGGTCAGCCGACCGCCATCGAAGGCAGCTGTGACTTTCTTGGCGTGAACGGCTGGAAACGAGAAGGGCAGAATCGTATCGTCGGTCATGGCGGGCCTGGCGTTCGCGGTTGAGGTGATGGGGTTGGCTTTGCAACCGAATCCTACGCCGCATCAGCGCTTTACACCACGCTCGCCAGCCTCTCAGGCGCACTCTGACGAATAAGACGGGCTAGCCGACGCAAAAACGTATATCGGCTCGGCTTGGGGAAATGAAAATTGCACGGGATTTGTATTCACTGTCTCGAACGATATTCACGCACCGTTTTTCTATGGGGCCGGGGCTCCCACACAGGAAGCAGGCGCATATGGGATCGATCCAGCCAATCTCTTGAACGATACCCATAGTAACAATTCATTTCTCTTCGCGGAGCCTATAAGCAACATCCAAGCGAAATCTACGACCGGACTTCCGACCGGCGGCGTACAACTTCCAAGCGGCTATGTTGCCGAGACGATTAAGGGCTCTACCTTAGTTCCAATTTCGTCGCAGAATGCGCTTGTGTTTGAGCGGGCAGATATGACGGGAGACAACTGGCACCTCGTCGGAGGAACGAATGGACAAACCTTCTCGACGATAAATCCAAATGATGCCTCCACATGGCCGGGACCCGGCGACATTTTTAGAGGTGTCGTCCTCGAGAACTCCACAATGAACGGCATGCACGAATTGATAACGCACGCAGGCATTGTTTCGTCGTACGACTCTGTTCACGATACTCTAGCCCTGATCGACAATTATGCTCATTCCCTAAATGGCCAAGACACAATTAAACCGACAATCTTTAGTGTTCACGCAGCTCCAGGACACTACCCGGCCCTCTTGACCGGCTTCTACGACGTCTACCATTTGGTTTGACTACCGCGCGACCAATGAATTCTGCTGAAGGGGAACATTGTGTTTCTTGGGAAGATACAAGTAGACCTCGTATCCACCGGCCTTTAGCGGTGGGTCTATTGGAATTGACCACTGACCGTCCATTGGCTTGGTAGAGGTACTAAACCCGTCTTATTCGTCAGAGTGCGCCTGAGAGGCTGGCGAGCGTGGTGTAAAGCGCTGATGCGGCGTAGGATTCGGTTGCAAAGCCAACCCCATCACCTCAACCGCGAACGCCAGGCCCGCCATGACCGATGATACGATTCTGCCCTTCTCGTTTCCAGCCGTTCACGCCAAGAAAGTCACAGCTGCCTTCGATGGCGGTCGGCTGACCTCGAACGGGGGCGTGATGCTTCTGGCGCTGGCCGAGCGGCGTCTCGGCTTGGCCGACAATTTGGCCCGGGTGTTCCCGGATCGGCGCGATCCGACGCGGGTCGTGCACAGCCTTGTCGATATGTTCCGCGCGCGCATGTTCGCGATCTGCTGCGGCTACGAGGACGCCGACGACCTCGATCATCTGCGGTCCGATCCCGCATTCAAGCTGGCCTGCGGACGGCTGCCGGACACGGGTCGCGATCTGTGTTCCCAACCGACGCTGTCGCGGCTGGAGAATGCTCCGCGCCTGCGCGACGTGATCCGACTGACCTACACTTTGGTCGACGCATGGATGGATAGCTACCCGCGCGAGCCGGCATCCGTCACGCTCGACATCGATGATACCTGCGATGTCGTCCACGGCCATCAGCAGCTCTCGCTGTTCAACGCTCATTATGACGAACGCTGCTTCCTGCCGATCCACGTCTACGACACGGAGAAGAGCCGGCCCGTGGCGGTCGTGTTGCGGCCCGGCAAGACGCCGGGCGGCGTCGAGGTGCGTGCCCATCTGCGCCGCCTGATACGGCATATCCGGACGCGGTGGCACAACACGCGAATTACGTTCCGTGGCGACGGGCACTATGCCCGGCCGGAGGCAATGGCGTGGTGCGAGACCAACGGCATCGACTACATCTTCGGTCTGTCCGGCACCAAGCCGCTCGCCAGAAAACTCGACGAGGCCGCCGACGACATCCGCACGCGACGCGCCATCGAGAACCTGCCGGTTCTGCGTGGCTATACCGAGACGCGCCACAAGGCCAAGTCCTGGGATCGCGAACGGCGTACCGTCGCCCGTATTGAGGCGACGATGCTCGGCCTCGACATCCGTTTCGTCGTCACCAGCCTCGATGTCGGCTCGGCCGAGTGGATCTACGACAGCCTGTATTGCGCGCGCGGCCAAGCCGAGAATCTGATCAAGCTGCATAAGACACAGCTCGCCTCCGATCGCACCAGCTGCCGTTCGGCGCTCGCCAATCAAGTCCGCCTCGTTCTCCACACCGCCGCTTATTGGCTGATGCTGACCGTGCGCGACGCGATTCCCAAAGCCCGGGAATTGGCCACAGCCGAGTTCGCGACGCTGCGTCTTCGTCTCTTGAAACTCGCTGCCCGTGTCGTCGAGACCACGAGCCGCATTCGCCTTGCGTTTGCCGCGGCATGTCCCGAAGCCGACCTGATCCGCGGCTTGCCAGGCGCGCTGCTGCCTCTCGGTCCTTGACCGGCGGGGCGTCCGCCCCCCGTTCGCCCAACCCATCCCTCAAGCGCGTTGCAAAGTACGGGTCGTCAGGCGGTGAAAAGCCGAAGGCAATCCCGCGCGCCTCGTCAGAGCAGATGTGCGGCCACATCAATCGGACTAAAAAAAGCACTCTCACGAATAGGACGGGCTAAACGCAAGCTTGAGTTCACTTTGAGCATCAGAGAAGATTATCGAATAGATTTCTATATCAATGGTCGGCAGAACCACGTTGGGGCTGACATCGCCGACTAGACGCGTGGGTGTGAGCGAGACCGCGTTGACAGCGGCTTGGACCGCAATCTCTTTGCACGCGAAGGACTTGCTCCTATCCTCCGGGCTCAATTGATGTTCAAGATTGTCTATTGGACGAAATAAGCACGCAAGAATGTTACTTGACGCATGGGCTTGCACATAGCGGGACAGCAAGGTACGCATACGACGGAGGCCGCCTGATTGACGCATGCGCGCGGGCACGGCGAGGTCTATGATGGCATTGGGTGAAGGGTGAAGGTCAGGCGGCCTGCTGATTGGCTGGCTTGTCGGCCTGGCGCAGGAGCTTCCATTCCCAGGGCAAGAGCTCGTGCAGACGCGATGCGGGATGATCGGCGATACGGGCCAGGACGTCGGCGAGCCAGGCCTTGGGATCGACGTCGTTGAGGCGACAGGTCGTGATCATCGTCAGCATGATGGCGGCACGGTCGGCGCCGCGCTGGCTGCCGGCGAAGGTCCAGTTGCGCCTTCCCAAGGCGATGCCTCTCAATGCGCGCTCAGCGCAATTGTTGGTCAAGCAGATCCTGCCGTCGTCGAGGAAGCGGGCGAAGCCGTCCCAGCGCCTGAGCATGTAGTTAATCGGCTTCAGGACCTCGGAGGAACGCGAGAGGGTTTCGCGCTCGCGGAGCAGCCAGGCATGCATGTCCTCGAGAAGTGACTTACTCTGTTCCTGGCGAGCGGCACGCCGCTCGCCGGCACCGCGGCCGTTGATGGCGCGCTCGATCTCGAACAACGTATCGAGGCGTCTGACAGCCTCCAGCGCGATCGGGGAGACCGGTTTGCCTTTCTTGCCTTCCCGAGCATTTTTCTCGATATCAGCCAGCTCGAAGAAGCCCCGCCGCGCATGGGCCACGCAAAACGCCGGCGTAATCGGCAGCGCCTTCTTCTGCGGGTCGAACAGCGGCTCGAAGCCGCTGTAGCAATCCGCCTGCAAGATGCCGGCGAAGGCGGCCAGATGTCTCTGTGGATGCTCGCCTCGTCGGTCGCTCGAGGCGTAATAGACCGCTGCCGGCGGCGCAGGCCCGGCGAACGGCCGGTCATCCCGCACATAAGTCCAGATCCGCCCGGTCGTGCACTTGCCCTTCGCCAGAATACGGATGGTGGTGTCGTCGCCATGAAGGCGCTCGGCAGCGAGCACGTGGCGTTCGATCAAGTGGAAGAGCGGCATGACGGCGAAGGTCCCGTGGCCGACCTGGTCGGCCAGCGTCGACAACGGCAGGTCGATCCCCTCGGCCTTAAAGCGCGCACTCTGGCGGTTGAGCGGGATATGCATGCCGAACTTGTCGAACAGGATCGTCGCCAGCAATTGTGGGCCGATGAAGCCGCGCGGCGTGGCATGGAACGGCGCGGGCGGCTGGCTGATCTTCTCGCAATCGCGGCAGGTGAACTTCTCGCGTACCGTCTCGATCAGCTTGAAGCGGCGCGGGATCTCCTCCAGCGTCTTGGTCACATCCTCACCGATCTTCGCCAGCCGCGATCCACCGCAGCAGGCGCAGGTCGTTGGAGTCTCAATGACGACGCGCTCGCGTTCGATATCGTCAGGCCATGGCTTGCGCACCGGCCGCTTGCGCATGAAGGGGCGGACGTTCTGCGTCTTCGCCGCTGCGGCCTGTGCGGCAAGCTCATCCTCGCTCGCCGTGGTGACGAGTTCTTCGAGCTCCAACTCCAACTGCTCGAGCAGCCGTGCCGAGCGCTCGGATCGCTGCCCGTGCAGTTCGCGTTTCAGCTTCTCGATGCGCAACTCGAGATGAGCGATCAGCGCCTCGGTATCCGACAGTTTCGCCTGCGCATTCGCGGCTTGCGCCTGCCAGTTGGCGGCCTTCGCCTCGGCTTTCTGTCGCGCCTCACGCTCGGCCTGCAGCGCCGCCAGGGCACTGACAAGGTCCGATGGAAGATCATCCGGCTTCGATATCATGGAGCCATTGAATCAGATCGAGCAGCAGATTCAAACCGTAAAACGACTATCCGACCCGCGTCGGACGCTGGGTTTCTTGAGGGTTGCGCCAATCGATCCCGGACAACAGATAGCTCAACTGCGCCGGAGAGATCGTTACCGATTCACCAGCAACCGATGGCCAGATGAACCTGCCTCTCTCGAGTCTTTTGGTGAACAAGCAGGCGCCCTGGCCATGGTGAGTCGGCCCCGGGGGTTGCACCCGGAGCCGCTCTCCGAACCGTACGTGACGCTCTCACGTCATACGGCTCTCAACAAGTAACGAGGCAGAACTCAACATCGCCCAATGAGCGAACAGCTTCGGCCTGCGGCAGCGGATCAATCTGAGCCAGGTGGAGGCTCTGACTTTTCCATTCTTCAGCCCTTTGTATTTGCGTCGCGCCCAGCGGTTAAGAGATTCGTCGACATATCGATACAGGTTGTGCATTTCTGACCGCCCATATCTGCCGTAGTACTGCCTCCATCCACGAAGGACGGGGTTCAGTTCCAAGGCAATTGCGTCGACTTCCGTCTGCGAGCGAAGCCTGAGGCGGAGCTGCCGGATCGTCATACGCATAGACGTCATCGCCGCCCTGCTGACCGCTGGCGAGAACGTACAGAAGTTTTCTTTCTTCTGATGGTTTCTTGCCCTGCGCGGTCGAAAGGTAAATCCCAGAAAGTCAAATGACTGACTGGCATGGCTACCCGGGCGATTGCTGTCTTTGCAGTAGACGATCTTGGTCTTGTCGGGATGCATTTCGAGTTCGCATTCCTTAAACCTTGCTTGCAGCGCCGCCTTGATGGCTTCCGCTTCAGCCTTGGTTCGGCAATGAACGAGCCCGTCGTCCGCGTATCGACACCACGGCGACTGCGGGAAGTTCCGCGCCATCCATGTATCGAACGCATAATGCAAGAACAAATTGGCAAGGACGGGACTGATCACGCCGCCTTGGGGTGTGCCCCGGTCGCGAGCGGTGATCGCTCCGTCTCTGTCTTGCATCGGCGCTGTTAGCCAGCGTTCGATGTAGAGCAGAGCCCATTCGTCTTGCACATGCTTCCTGACGGCCTTCATAAGCAACTTGTGGCTGATATTGTCGAACAGGCCTTTGATGTCGAACTCCAGCACCCAGTCCATCCTCCAGCACCGTTGCCGGGTGACGCCGACGGCGTCCAGCGCGGATTTTCCGGGCCGGTAGCCGTAGGAATCGGGAAGGAAGATTTCCTCGAGTGCTTGTTCAATCTGCAGCTTGACGACCGTTTGCGCCACGCGATCTGCTACTGTCGGCACACCTAGAATGCGTTGCCCGCCGTTCTTCTTGGGAATGGAGACAGCCCGAACGGCAGGTGGAAAGTAGCTGCCAGAAGACATTCGATTCCAGACCTTGTAAAGGTTGCCCTTCAAGTCCTTCTCAAAAGCTTCGAGCGACACCTTATCCACGCCGGCCGAGCCCGCATTGGCTTTGACCAATCGGTAGGCCTTCATCACTGTCTGCTTGTCGATATCGTACTGCTTACGTCCGGTTACACTCACATGTCCTCCTGCTCATCACAGTTGCATATGGGAGCAACCCACTTGTTTCGGCCCCTTCGCTCCAGTCCCATTACAGCACCTTCATCACTACTACGAGCCGATCCGCCCCAGTGTTGTGCTTCGGTACTCTCGTCTCGCGGTGTGCGCCGCTTGAACTTCTCCCTTGGCATCACAACGACTGGTTCCTGCAGTTCTCTACAAGAGCCTGTATCCAGATCGCGTCCCCTAAACGCCGGTCGCCATCCGCGCAGTAATCCAGGCGCCTCACGGATTGATCTCAGGGATGGCACGCGCCCCTGATTTTGGCGACGCCTTAGTAATTTTCGACGCGTCATCGGAAGATTCGCTTTCGCTCGCCTTCTGGATACTTACCTGCCCCGTACACCCGGGACTTTTGCAACACTTGCTCATGACCGCGCCTTTTAAGCGAAGCCACAGTGTCGTGGTTTTGCATCTGCGCCTGAAACGCCGATGCAGGAGGGCCATCCTCCATCTCTCATAAAGCTGTACGCATTAAATTCGGTTATTCACCTCCTTCATGCTCTGCAGCACACCGTGCCAAATGACCTTCAATAGATCACCGCGTTTGCCCCGGAAGCAGAAAAGACCGCCGCCCATGGCGTCGCGCTTGAGCACTTCCTGCACGCGCAGAGCCAGGCTCGGAAAGCCGCACCGCATGTCGGTATGGCCCGTCGCCAGCCACACCCGCACGCCCGTCGGGATCGGGATCATCGGCGCGCCAGGCCCCGAGCAATTCGAACGACCGCCTCGATATCCGCACCGGGGCCGAAGACCACGCGCAGCCCCTGAGGGCTCACGATTTCGATCTGACCTGTCTCGACAGCTTCCGTCGTTGGCGGCGTACTTGCCGCAACTATCGCAGGGACGAATGTCGGGCCGATCGAATCCTCTTCGGCCGGATCATGACAGGTCCAAGCCTTGCGCCAGCTCAGCAGAAGCTGACGTGATATCCCATACCGGCGAGCCGTCGCCGACACCAGTCGTGGCCCCGAGAAGCTCTCCTCTACGATTCTGAGCTTCTCCGCACGCGTCCAGCGTCGCCGCCGACCGGTCTCCACCAAATCCATGCGGCTCAGCACCGCACTGTCCTTATGTACGTCCATAAGGACAGTCAGCTACAGATCGGAAAAACTCGCAAGACGGCCGCCCTCGGACGGATACACAGCAAGAGGGACCAGCCGTCGTTGACAACGCGTACGGTTGACGTTGCGAGAAGCGAATACTGGTCAATAGGTTCGCTTAGATGGAACGCGACCTGCAAGGAGGAGAGACATGTTGCGGTGCCGACGACTTGCATCGGATCGTCGATGGCAAAATACAACCTGTCCCTTGTCCCTATTTGAGCGGATTGACCGATGCAGTCATGCGCTTGGTGCGGCCCAACTCGAGCAGAGATTGGACTGGAATCTCGACCAGCTCTTTCGGTAAGCGATAAATGATGCGCGCCAAACAGAGAAAGAAATGCAACTGCGAATGCCACAATAAATGATCTCATCTACAGACTGTAGCATGCGAAGCGAACACTGCTTGTAGGGGTACATTCGTCGGCGAGGCGAGTTGGCGAGTTCACAACATCGTTGGGCGGGCCCCCAAGGTGTCATTCGGCCTGCAATATTGACCCCCTAAGCCGGGGGATCGGCGTCCAAAATTGACCCCCTACAGATTGATCTGTTGCGCTGCCTGCTTTGGAACGAAGCAGGTGGTGGGGGATGCTGATCGTGGAGACAATTGCCCGGATCCGGCGCGAGCACTTCATCAAGGGCAAGACGATCAAGGAGATCGCCCGTGACCTGAAGGTGTCGCGGAACACGGTCCGGAAGGTGCTGAGGTCGGGAGAGACCTCCTTCGAGTACGAGCGGCAGGTGCAGCCGCGGCCAAAGCTGGGACGATGGGCAGTAGAGCTTGACGGATTGCTGGCGGCGAACGCGGCCAAATCGGCTCGTGAACAGCTGACGTTGATCCGGATCTTCGAAGAGCTGCGCGGCCGCGGCTACGACGGCGGTTACGATGCCGTGCGGCGTTACGCCAGGCGGTGGAGCAAAGAACGCGGGCAATCGACCGCGGCGGCTTATGTCCCGCTGAGCTTTGCCCCAGGCGAAGCCTACCAGTTCGACTGGAGCCACGAGGTGGTCTTGCTGAGCGGGACCACGGTGATGGTGAAGGCCGCCCATGTCCGGCTCTGTCACAGCCGCATGCTGTTCGTGCGGGCCTATCCGCGGGAGACGCAGGAGATGGTGTTCGACGCCCACGACCGGGCGTTCGCTCTGTTCAAAGGCACCTGCACCCGCGGCATCTACGACAACATGAAGACCGCCGTAGAGACGATCTTCGTCGGTAAAGGGCGTCTCTACAATCGCCGCTTCCTGCAGATGTGCAGCCACTATCTGGTCGATCCGGTCGCCTGCACGCCGGCGTCGGGCTGGGAGAAGGGGCAGGTCGAGAACCAGGTCGGGCTGGTCCGGGAGCGCTTCTTCACGCCGCGGCTGCGGTTCAAAAACCTCGACGAGTTAAACGCCTGGCTGCTCGACAAATGCATCGCCTACGCCAAGGCTCATCGCCACCCGGAGCTGGTCGATCAGACGATCTGGGAAGTGTTCGAAGCCGAGCGTCCCAAGCTCGTTCCCTATGCCGGCCGCTTCGACGGCTTCCATGCGGTGACGGCATCGGTCTCGAAGACCTGCCTGGTGCGCTTCGACAACAACAAGTACTCGGTCGCAGCCAGCGCAGTCGGACGGCCGGTCGAAGTCCAGGCTTATGCCGACCGCATCGTGATCCGTCAGGATGGACGCATCGTTGCCGAGCACCCGCGATCCTTTGGCCGCGGCGAGACGACCTATGATCCCTGGCACTATGTGCCGGTGCTGGCTCGCAAACCCGGTGCCTTGCGCAACGGCGCTCCCTTCAAAGACTGGGTGCTGCCGGCCGCGATCGAGCGGATCCGGCGCAAGCTTGCCAGCACCGACGATGGCAATCGGCAGATGGTCGACATCCTCACCGCGGTGCTGACTGACGGTCTGTCCGCGGTGGAAGCGGCCTGTGCCGAAGCGCTCGGTCATGGCGTCCATTCCGCCGATGTCGTGCTCAACATCCTGGCCCGTCAACGTGAACCCGCCCCACCGGCCAACATCATGACGCCGGCCGCACTGACGCTCCGTCATGCACCGATCGCCGATTGTGCCCGCTACGACAACCTCCGGAGGACCATCTGATGGAACGAACCCAAATCTTCGACCTCATGGGCGAGCTCAAGCTCTACGGCATGAAGGCTGCCTTCGACGAGATCATGGCAACTGCCGTCAAGCGCCAGCACGAACCTCAGCGCATTGTCGGCGACCTGCTTAACGCCGAGATCAACGAGAAGCAGGCCCGCTCGATCAAATACCAGCTGACCATTGCCAAGCTGCCGCTTGCCAAGGACATCGCCGACTTCCAGTTCGACGGCACGCCGATCAATCAGACTCTCGTCAATGATCTCGCCAGCGGCGGCTTCATCGCCCAGCAACGCAATGTCGTGCTGGTTGGCGGCACCGGCACAGGCAAGACCCACCTGGCCATTGCCATCGCCAGAAGCTGCATCCGATCCGGTGCCCGCGGCCGCTTCTTCAACGTAGTCGACCTCGTCAATCGCCTCGAGACCGAGACCCGCAACGGACGGCAAGGACGGCTCGCCGAGCATCTGACCCGGATGGACTTCATCGTGCTGGATGAACTCGGCTATTTGCCCTTCGCCCAGTCCGGTGGCCAGCTCCTCTTCCACCTCGTCAGCCGGCTCTATGAGCGCGCCTCCGTCATCGTGACGACCAATCTCGCCTTCGGCGAATGGCCGAGCGTGTTCGGCGACGCCAAAATGACCACAGCGCTGCTCGACCGATTGACCCATCACTGCGACATTGTCGAGACCGGCAACGATAGCTGGCGGTTCAAGAGCCGAGACGACGATCACGCCACCCGCGCTCGTCTCGCCTCCGCTATCCCGGCCAGCTCCGACGAGACGAGCGCTACCAGCAAAGCCCGCCGCACGAAGGGGTCAAAATTGGACGCCGATGAGGGGCGCATTGCCTCATCGAAAATGTTACCGAACAATTCCGCTGATGACTGGGGCGGCGTTACCGAATCAGGTCGGTGGCGCCAATGGCGAGCGGGATCAGCATGGGCGCAAGGCGCGAGGTGTTGGCCGCGGTGGCGAGGCGCTACCGTGCGGCTGGACGAGTTGAGAAGGGACGGATCCTTGACGAGTTGACAGCAACGACGGGTTGGCACCGCAAGCACGCGGTGCGAGCACTGTCGGTTGCCGGAAGGGACAGGCCCAGACCACCACTGGACGAAGGGGCAACGAGCCCAACCGAACCAGCGACAAGTCGGCGACGCAAATACGCCAGCGTGCGCGACGCGCTGATCGCGCTGTGGGAAGCCTCCGATCGCGTCTGCGGTAAGCGCCTCGTATCGATGATCCCAGTGCTGTTGCCCGCACTCGAGCGGCATGGCCGGCTGAAGCCAACGAGCGCAGAGCGTGCGCTGCTGACAACTCTGAGCGCGGCGACGATCGATCGGATGTTGATCGACGTTAAAATTGCGGCTGCTGGGGGGCGCCGGCGGCGAGTCGGATTCTACTCGGCGATTCGACGCGAGGTGCCGATCCGCACTTTCAATGACTGGGCAAACCCGCCGCCAGGCTTTTGCGAGATCGACATGGTCGCGCACGGTGGGACCAGCGTCGCCGGCTCGTTTATCCAGACTTTGACCATGGTGGACATCGCAACAGGATGGACGGAATGCCTGCCCCTGGTGACACGCGATGGCAGCCTCGTCGTGGAAGCGATGACGCGAGCACAGGGCCTGTTCCCGTGGGTGATCTGTGGCGCCGACTTCGATAACGACAGCGCGTTCATGAACGACGTCGTCGTTCCATGGTGCCGAGCACAGAAGATCGAGGTAACGCGGTCACGTGCCTACAAAAAGAACGATCAGGCTTTCGTGGAGCAGAAGAACGGTGCGGTGGTCCGGCGGCTCGTCGGATACGGGCGCTTCGACGGGGTCGAGACGGCCCGCGTGATGGCACGTCTCTACGCGGCGGCGCGCCTGCTGGTGAACTTCTTCCAGCCGTCATTCAAGCTCAAAGAGAAGCGCCGCGAGGGTGCCAAGATCATCAAACGCTATCATCCGCCTGCCACACCATACGAACGTGCACTGGGGCACCCGAAACTCCCATCAGCGGTCAAGCGCCGTCTGCGCCAGACGTATCGGACTCTCGATCCCATACAATTGCTTGCCACGATCCGCACGGCGCAGGAAGAGCTCGGCGAACGGATCGGCAAGCGCGGTCTTGCGAAGGTTCCCACCGTATCGCCGGCTGATCCGCTCTCGTTTGCCCGATCGCTCGGCACGGCGGCAAACACCGCCGAAGTGCGGGCCACGCACCGCCGGCCGAAACGGCGATATAAAAAGCGTATTCGCATGCCCTCGAAGCTCGATCCCCATCTCGCGATCATCGAGAACTGGCTCGCCGTCGAGCCACAGCTCACTGCACTGGCCATCGTGGGCAGGCTCGCCACGATCGATCCTTCGATGTTCAGCGACAAGCAGCATTCGATCGTTCAGCGCCTGCTTCGGTCCCTCCGGCGGAAGGTGGCGGAGACAGCCATCGTATCCATGCCCGTGGATGAAATACGGCCCGAGGCTGTGGACGGCGCTGCGTGTGATGAGCACTCCGCCCCGCCCACAGCCTCTCCACCGAGCTGGCCGCGGCTCGAGACCGAGACCTTCATCCCGGGTAACATTACTTCCTGAGGCAATACGAGGGGTCAAATTTGCAGGCCGATTGACACCCATCACCTCAACCGCGAACGCCACGCCCGCCATGACCGACGATACGATTCTGCCCTTCTCGTTTCCAGCCGTTCACGCCAAGAAAGTCACAGCTGCCTTCGATGGCGGTCGGCTGACCTCGAACGGGGGCGTGATGCTTCTGGCGATGGCCGAGCGGCGTCTCGGCTTGGCCGACAATTTGGCCCGGGTGTTCCCGGATCGGCGCGATCCGACGCGGGTCGTGCACAGCCTTGTCGATATGTTCCGCGCGCGCATGTTCGCGATCTGCTGCGGCTACGAGGACGCCGACGACCTCGATCATCTGCGGTCCGATCCCGCATTCAAGCTGGCCTGCGGACGGCTGCCGGACACGGGTCGCGATCTGTGTTCCCAACCGACGCTGTCGCGGCTGGAGAATGCTCCGCGCCTGCGCGACGTGATCCGACTGACCTACACTTTGGTCGACGCATGGATGGATAGCTACCCGCGCGAGCCGGCATCCGTCACGCTCGACATCGATGATACCTGCGATGTCGTCCACGGCCATCAGCAGCTCTCGCTGTTCAACGCTCATTATGACGAACGCTGCTTCCTGCCGATCCACGTCTACGACACGGAGAAGAGCCGGCCCGTGGCGGTCGTGCTGCGGCCCGGCAAGACGCCGGGCGGCGTCGAGGTGCGTGCCCACCTGCGCCGCCTGATCCGGCATATCCGGACGCGGTGGCACAACACGCGAATTACGTTCCGTGGCGACGGGCACTATGCCCGGCCGGAGGCAATGGCGTGGTGCGAGACCAACGGCATCGACTACATCTTCGGTCTGTCCGGCACCAAGCCGCTCGCGAGAAAACTCGACGAGGCCGCCGACGACATCCGCACGCGACGCGCCATCGAGAACCTGCCGGTTCTGCGTGGCTATACCGAGACGCGCCACAAGGCCAAGTCCTGGGATCGCGAACGGCGTACCGTCGCCCGTATTGAGGCGACGATGCTCGGCCTCGACATCCGTTTCGTCGTCACCAGCCTCGATGTCGGCTCGGCCGAGTGGATCTACGACAGCCTGTATTGCGCGCGCGGCCAAGCCGAGAATCTGATCAAGCTGCATAAGACACAGCTCGCCTCCGATCGCACCAGCTGCCGTTCGGCGCTAGCCAATCAAGTCCGCCTCGTTCTCCACACCGCCGCTTATTGGCTGATGCTGACCGTGCGCGACGCGATTCCCAAAGCCCGGGAATTGGCCACAGCCGAGTTCGCGACGCTGCGTCTTCGTCTCTTGAAACTCGCTGCCCGTGTCGTCGAGACCACGAGCCGCATTCGCCTTGCGTTTGCCGCGGCATGTCCCGAAGCCGACCTGATCCGCGGCTTGCCAGGCGCGCTGCTGCCGCTCGGTCCTTGACCGGCGGGGCATCCGCCCCCCGTTCGCCCAACCTACACCTCAAGCGCGTTGCAAAGTACGGGTCGGTCAGGCGGTGAAAAGCCGAAGGCAATCCCGCGCGCCTCGTCAGAGCAGATGTGCGGCCACATCAAGCGGACTAAAAAACGCACTCTCACGAATAGGACGGGCTAGCTGCGTGCGGTGAACCTGGATCAGCTCGTTGGGCTTGCGCTTCAGGAGATTGAGGCGCGATTACCGCGCCGTAGGAGCGTCTCGTGAGCGCTGCGATATCATCCGCCGTCAGAAGGTTGTAGAGCCCGAGGCACTGGAGCATTTGAAGATCACCAGCGACGTTCGGGCGAATGGATACGACCTGGCCGCCGCGCTTGATGGGATTGGTGGTCCATCGTGTGTTCATGGAGGCATAGCTAGCACGACTCGTAAGAGAAACTAGACGGCTGCTATGTGGGACGTCGCTCAACCGTGTTGCGCTATGTCGCGCATCGTACAGACGAAGCTGGGGAGACAATTATTTGTGAGTTATCTGGAATGGTCAGCGCCACGCTGCCACTTAGTGGGTTTGCTTGGGTCACTATTACTTTGATGTGGAACCGAAGTATCAGGTTGCAGAGAACTGCCCTCGGTCGAGGCTGCACCTGGATCGACGTTCAAATGCTTTTCTACTGCTGCGGTCGCAGAAGGGGATGCGGGCTCCGGAAACGGCATCTGCTCTTGCTCTTCGTCCGTTTCGTCCACGCCGAGAAGCCCGGAGAGCTTCTCAACGAGAAAATCGAACTCTGATACTGCCATTTTCTGATAGGTCTGGATCTCCCCGAGCTCCAATGAAACAGTAAAGGGATGCTCGGTCATCCCTCCCACAAAACACGCAAAGCTGCCGATAGGCTGCTTCATAATGAACTCGGCCTCACAGTCCATATCACGGGCCATCACGGTGGCATCTTGCGACGAACGGGTGCCTGCGTACTTGATCCGCGTATTTGCGGAGATTGACGAAAAGAGTGCGTCAGTCAATTGGCCCTTAATATTTTGATGGGCGACGGTGACGCCAAGCTTGAACTCTCTGGCTTGCTCCAAAAGTTCAGGGGTTTTCACTTCATCGATCACATCCTGTGCCTCGTCGATGATGAGAAAGGCGGGATGCCATTTGTCTCGACTGATCGCGATGCGTTCGAAAGCCGCTTGGAGCGTAAGCGCGACCATGTATCTGGAAAAGAGTTGTGACCCTTCTGTACCGAGAATGGACTTTGGGCTTGAGATGAGAACGATGCGTCCGTTTTGTAGATGATCGAACATGTCCACGTTGTTCTGGGTCGTGGAGAACATTGCGTCGAACGTGGGGTACCGAAGCATCCCGTATATGCGGCTAGCCCGTCTTATTCGTCAGAGGGCGCCTGAGAGGCTGGCGAGCGTGGTGTAAAGCGCTGATGCGGCGTAGATTCGGTTGCGAAGCCAACCCCATCACCTCAACCGCGAACGCCACGCCCGCCATGACCGATGATACGATTCTGCCCTTCTCGTTTCCAGCCGTTCACGCCAAGAAAGTCACAGCTGCCTTCGATGGCGGTCGGCTGACCTCGAACGGGGGCGTGATGCTTCTGGCGATGGCCGAGCGGCGTCTCGGCTTGGCCGACAATTTGGCCCGGGTGTTCCCGGATCGGCGCGATCCGACGCGGGTCGTGCACAGCCTTGTCGATATGTTCCGCGCGCGCATGTTCGCGATCTGCTGCGGCTACGAGGACGCCGACGACCTCGATCATCTGCGGTCCGATCCCGCATTCAAGCTGGCCTGCGGACGGCTGCCAGACACGGGTCGCGATCTGTGTTCCCAACCGACGCTGTCGCGGCTGGAGAATGCTCCGCGCCTGCGCGACGTGATCCGACTGACCTACACTTTGGTCGACGCATGGATGGATAGCTACCCGCGCGAGCCGGCATCCGTCACGCTCGACATCGATGATACCTGCGATGTCGTCCACGGCCATCAGCAGCTCTCGCTGTTCAACGCTCATTATGACGAACGCTGCTTCCTGCCGATCCACGTCTACGACGCGGAGAAGAGCCGGCCCGTGGCGGTCGTGCTGCGGCCCGGCAAGACGCCGGGCGGCGTCGAGGTGCGTGCCCACCTGCGCCGCCTGATCCGGCATATCCGGACGCGGTGGCACAACACGCGAATTACGTTCCGTGGCGACGGGCACTATGCCCGGCCGGAGGCAATGGCGTGGTGCGAGACCAACGGCATCGACTACATCTTCGGTCTGTCCGGCACCAAGCCGCTCGCCAGAAAACTCGACGAGGCCGCCGACGACATCCGCACGCGACGCGCCATCGAGAACCTGCCGGTTCTGCGTGGCTATACCGAGACGCGCCACAAGGCAAAGTCCTGGGATCGCGAACGGCGCACCGTCGCCCGTATTGAGGCGACGATGCTCGGCCTCGACCTCCGTTTCGTCGTCACCAGCCTCGATGTCGGCTCGGCCGAGTGGATCTACGACAGCCTGTATTGCGCGCGCGGCCAAGCCGAGAATCTGATCAAGCTGCATAAGACACAGCTCGCCTCCGATCGCACCAGCTGCCGTTCGGCGCTCGCCAATCAAGTCCGCCTCGTTCTCCACACCGCCGCTTATTGGCTGATGCTGACCGTGCACGACGCGATTCCCAAAGCCCGGGAATTGGCCACAGCCGAGTTCGCGACGCTGCGTCTTCGTCTCTTGAAACTCGCTGCCCGTGTCGTCGAGACCACGAGCCGCATTCGCCTTGCGTTTGCCGCGGCATGTCCCGAAGCCGACCTGATCCGCGGCTTGCCAGGCGCGCTGCTGCCGCTCGGTCCTTGAGCGGCGGGGCGTCCGCCCCGTTCGCCCAACCTACACCTCAAGCGCGTTGCAAAGTACCGGTCGTCAGGCGGTGAGAAGCCGAAGGCAATCCCGCGCGCCTCGTCAGAGCAGATGTGCGGCCACATCAATCGGACCAAAAAAAACGCACTCTCACGAATAGGACGGGCTAGAGCATTTTCCGATCACGTTGCGTCGTAACCAGCCGCGACGAGATAATTTTGGCATTCCTCGGGTGAGAAGCGCTTGAGAGCGTTGGCGATTGCTTGCCAGAGATCGGGCATGGTGCGCGCTGCGGCGGCCCGCAACAGGGCTTTCAGTTTAGAGAAGGCCATTTCGATCGGGTTGAAGTCTGGACTGTAGGGCGGAAGATAGAGCAGGCTTGCTCCGACCGCCCGGATGGCCTCTCGAACGCCATGGACCTTGTGAGCGGGCAAGTTGTCCATGATAACGGTATCGCCCGGCCGCAGCGATGGGGCGAGCAATTGCTCGACGTAGGCCAGGAAAGCGTCGCCATCCATTGGACCGTCCAGAACAAGCGGCGCGATCAGACCGTCGGAGCGCAATCCAGCGGTGAATGTCGTCGTCTTCCAATGTCCGTGTGGGATAGCTGCACGACATCGCTCGCCGCGTGGCGAGCGGCCGTAAAGCCGCGCCATTTTGGTGTTGGCGCTGGTTTCGTCGATGAAGACGAGACGCTCAGGGTCAAGATCGATTTGCCCTTCGAACCACTCCTCACGCGCGGCATTTATATCGCCGCGCCGTTGCTCGGCGGCGTGCGCTGTCTTTTTTTAAGTGTGATCTTTCTGCGCTGGAAAAAACGCCAGAGCGACGCGATGCCAGTCGATATTCCACGACGTTTCAACAGTTCTCGCAACTCGGCGAGCGTGATATCCGGCTTCGCTGTCACTGCCTCCAGAATCAATTGCGAATGCGCTTCGATGCGCTGCGATTTGCGGTCACCGCCCTGGCGTTTAGGAACGATGTCGCCAACTTCCTTGAGGCGACCGCGCCAGCGGATCGCACTGGCCGCGCTGACACCAAAGCGCTCAGCAGCCTGTCGACAGGACATGCCACCGTCAATCGCGGCTATCACCCTTTGACGAAGATCAACCGAAAGCGCCCTGGCCATACATGCTGGCCTCCCTCGCCAGCATGCAGCTTGAATCTGACTCGCGCCGTTTTGGGAATCCCCACCCGATTCATTCCGGTCGGAAAATGCTCTAGGTTCCCTAGGGAGCTCCGGAGTCGACATGCGAGGCCAAGAAAGGTCAGCAATCAAAGCGTGTGTCAGTTCGAATCGATGACTTCGGAGATCATATACTTCGTGTCATCAGAACTAATCCGCGGCATGAAGCCTCGATCGCAATGACGGCGTTGGAGTAGTTTCCTTGATCGTGCGGCTCATGCGCTCACGAAAGACGGCCTCTTCTGATGGTCCGTTCTGAGCAGGATCGGACTGCTCCCTTTCAGCTCATCGGTTCGTTTCCACAGTAAATACGAAGGAATAATCGGACGCGTAGTCCGGATTATCAGTTGCACCCATCCGCCCTTTTGGCGACGCGACCAAGACGCGGCGCACCCGGCGGCCGGCAATTTTAGCGGTTATTTGCTGCGACGGATTGCCTATCCTGGCGGATTGATGACAATCCATGCATGACTTCTGGGTCTGCAAGTAGGTCTCAAGTGTGGTGTTGGCGACGATGTGACTGGCGCTCGCCGGCGTGATGTCGCCGGTCGAGAGCGGTACAGTGCTCTGCGGCGGTACTGGCTGCGGGCTGTTCGGCCATTGCACGTCGATCAGGCGGTAATAGTTGAACACCGAATCCGCCGGCAGGATTCTCCAAGCATAATCAGTGACGGAATTCGCCTGCGAGTCCACAGGCGTGATGCGGGTGATCTGCATCAGCGCCGAATAGGGAAAGCAGTCTGGCGTCGGCGGCTTGCCAATCGGACACGCGTCGCCCGGCGGGGTGTTGGGCTTGCAGCGATAATAGATGTCGGTCTGCGGATTGCAGTTCGGATTGAAGAACGTATAGCCCGGCGATGGATTCTGGTTGGGATTGCGCGGCAAGGTTGGCGCGACCGGATTGCCGTTGTTGTCATCGGGATCATTGTCAATCTGCTCGAAGGTCGCCCAGACGAACTGGTTGGCGCCCGGCACCTTGTGGATGATGTGCAGGCCGACGAGGCCCATGGTCGCTTGAACAGGCTTGCCGCCAGGCAGGGTGTATTCGGCGAACGCGGTCTTGTAACGGTAGTTGAGCGAACCGTCCGACGGCAGCGCCACCCAGGCGGCCTTGATCTCGATGGCGCCTACGCCCTGGCCATAGGTGGTGACATTGCCCTTGCAGTCGACGTCTGTGTTGCCCTGGGCATTGCCGGCTGGCAGATTGAAGCCGCCGCGTCCGTTCTGGCCCTGCTGCGAGGCGCAGGCGCGCTGGCCGGCGAATGTGGTAAGATCCGAATCGTCGAACACATTGGTGGTGATGTAGGCGTATTCGTCCTTGTTCAACAGGATCTCATACAATGCCGGAACGCCGCGCTGGTCGGTGATCCACTTGCCATTGCCAGCCTGGCCGATGTTATCGAGCACAGCGTCTCCGAGCTTCGACACATTGAACAGCATTTTCGTTGTTGGACGCCTGTCCTGCCAAGCCGATTTGGCGCGCGCGGCCGATTGCGTGAACGCCTGGCTCGCCGAGAGGAAGCTCTCCCAGACTGTCGCCGAGGTATCGCCCGGCATGCCGAAACTCGACCACTGGGTATTCGAATCCGGCGTCCCCGGATCGTTCGGGTCGGCCTTCCAGTTGAGGTAAATGAACTCCTGCCAGGCGAAGCAGTCTGCTGCGATCTGGTTCTTCGAGGCGGCGCTGAAATAAGTTGGCAGTGTCGCCTTCGGCTGCACCTGGGTCACGCCGATGGCACCGCAGGGATTGGGGTCGGTCGGCTGCGCTAGCGCCGGACCGCCGCGCGCGAATGCGAACAGAGCGGCGGCGAGGACGAGTGTCCGCAAGCAGTACGCCATGGCTCTAGTCCGTGATGTAGACCGCGGCCGGAAGAGCCAGTACGGTATTGCTGGTGGTCTGGGTGATCTGGATGCCGCGCAGGCCGGTGGTGGCGCCGCTCGGCACCGTTACGGTGACAGCAAGTGCCGTGTAATTGCCTGGATAGGAATTGCCCGGCACCGCGTAGAAGGTCGGCGTCGCGCTGTGGAGGGTAACCGCAATGCTTGGATCCGGCCCCGAGCCGTCGGCAAGCTGGACCTGTACCGAAACCGGCTCACTGGTTGGATTGCCGGTCAGCACGAGGTTCTGCGCCGAACCGTCGGCCGGCAGCCAGGGCGCGATGAAGGTGCTGTTGCTGGTGAGCGGCATCTTGGCGCCGGTCGGACATGGTTCAGTGACCTCGCTCATGGCGTCCCACAAGACCGCCCACACGCATTGCAGTGGCGCGCCAGGCGTCGGCGTCGAGCTGGAGCAATCGGCGAGCGGCGCAGCCCGGTCCGCCGACAGCGGCCGCGCGAACAAGCCGATCTTAAACTGGTTCGCAATTTGACCGCCCCATTGGATTGGCTGACCGTTAATCAGCATGTCGGCCAGCGTTAGATTCGGATTCATGGCGAGCCAGCTCCCTGGAATCTGCACGGCCGCATGCAGCACCATGTTGCCGCGGAACGGTGCCCCGCTGACCGGATCGTTGACCTCGGCAGAACCGCGCAGAATCTGGTAGATGTCGATCGGTTTGGCGTCGCCGGGCACGTCGACGCCGGCCTTGATGTTGGGCCCGAAGGCGAATCTCGACGAATCCGGCACCTGGATATAGAGCCCGACCGGATTGGCGAGGCAGGCGCGCAGTGGCATGCCAGCATATTGCCCGCCCACCACCTGATTGACGGTCTGGCCGATGGTTGGATCGCTGTGGCGATATGCTTGGCCGTAGTTGCCGCAGCAGATCAGCGCCTGGGAATCGCTGTTGCGACTGGCCGGATCGTCCTGAAACTGGGGCGGCACGTATTGCACCGTGGCAGCGCCGGCGAGGCCGAGCTCGGTTTGCAAGGTATTCGGCGTGCTGGTGAGATGCATAACCCCGCCATACGGATCGGCGCCGCCGCGCGTTGCAATCGGCCCCGAATTCCATTTGTTGAGCGGATTGTAAGCGCGCTTGCCGGTGTCGGGATCAATCACGGGATTGCCACTCGAATCCATCAGGGTAAGGTCGTCGAGGGTGACCTTGATCTGGTTTACGACTGACGCCCCGTGGTTGAGCGTCTATTCGTAGAGCTCGCGCACCCGCTCCTGCGACAGGGTTCTCGCAGGCAAAATCGACGCGGATGAGATTGCCGTCGCCGTCGCGCTCCGTCGACCATTCGCAATATTCGTCGAGCCAGCCGCGCGGGCCGTAGGGTCCGAACGTCTTCAGCGTTCCGCTCCAATCGGCCTGCGGACAGAGCGTCGCCGGAATGTTCTCGAAAGTTTTCCGACCGGTATCGTAATAGCCGGTGTCGGCCAGTTCATAAACCTGGGTCTGTAGGAGATTGTATGGGTTCGGTGGACTGACCGGCGGCGTCTCGGAATAGTACTGGTCAAGTCGGCCCGGAAACGCCACCCATTCGACCAACACTGCCTCAGTGCCCAAAGGGATATCAGTGTCGAGTGGATTGTAGAAGTAGTAGGCCGGGTCAGGCGTCGCCTGCTGGATCCAGCCGTTGACGTTGATGGTCCAACGATGGCTCAGGTTGGCATATTCGGGACTATTCGGCGGAAAGTCCTCGATGAAGGCTGGGAGCCCGAACTTGGTGATCTCCATAACCTGATCTCCTCCCCGGTTCGCCGCGACGGTTTGTATCGCATTCGCAGGTTATTGTGTGTGCGTGTCGCGTTTTGCGTCGCCTCGTCCGCCCGTGTTTCGCAACCTAGGAGCCCGTCCAGATATGTTTTCGTGACGGGCATTTGTTGTAGAGTAGCAGGCTCAGGCTGCGTTTGCGAGGTTGAACAGCTTGAGGAGGTTATGGACGGTGCAGATCATTGTCCACTCGGCGCGCACTTTCTCGATGCCCCGCAACAGGAACTGGCGGAAGCCTCTTGCCTGTTTGATCTGCCCGAACACCGGCTCCACCACTTGCTTTCGCAATCGGTAGGGTGTTTCGAAGCCGCCATCGTCGATCTTCTTTCGCATGGCCTGTGTCAGCGGGCCGCCGACTTTTCCGTTCGCTACTGTCGGGTGCTTGGCGCGTCCGGGCGCGACATAGCCATCGATGCTGCGTGTGTCGAGCGCTTCGAGATTGGCTTCGCTGCAGTAGCCGGAATCCGCTGAGGCCTGCCGCGGCTTGCGGCCAAGATTGCTCTCGATGGCCTCGATCAGGGGCACCAACTGGCCCTGATCGCTGCCGTGCTGGGTCAGTTCTTGCGCGACAATGATCTGGGCATGTGCATCGACGGCCGCCTGGGCATTATAGGCCTGAACGAAGCCATCCTTCGACTTCATGATGCGGCTTTCCGGATCGGTGAAGTTGCGTTGCGCCTTGGGATTGGGTTCCTCCGATGGCAGCGCCGCCGGTTTGCCCGGCTTCTTGCGGCCTTCGGCCTGGCGCTGCTGTTCCTTTTCGGCCTCGATGCGGCGCTCTTCCTCCGCCGCCAGTTTGGCGTCCGCTTCCAGCGCCGCCATCGCTTGCTGGATCTTCGCCAGCCGTTTCTGCTTGTCGACGGTCCAGTCCGGCAGTTCGTCGCTGTTGCCGAAAGTCTCATCCTCCGAGGCATCCGCCGCCTCGGCGGCCGCCAGCATGCGAGCGACCTCGGCCTTCAATTCCGCCTCGCGCTTCTTCATGCGCTCATAACTCATCGCCTTGTGTTTCGACGCGTTCGCCTTGATCTTCGTACCATCCAGCGCGACATGACCGAGCTTGACCAGCCCGGCCGTCTCGCACAACTTCAGAACCTGCACGAATAGCGCGCCGAGCGCCTTCAAATGTCGCTTGCGAAAGTCGCTGATCGTCCGAAAATCCGGCGCATCCAGCGCCACGATCATCACAAAATCGTTCCGCTCCCGGCAGGCCTTGGCAATCCGACGCGACGAATACAGCCCACTCGCATAGCTATGCAGCAGCAGCGCCACCATCATCCGCGGATCAAACGGCGGCTGCCCAAGCCCGCTCACATAGCTGCCCATGATCTCCCTGAGATCGAGGCTCTCCCGCACCAGATCAACCATAAACCGCGAGACATGGCCTTTCGGCACGAAGTCCTGCACATTCGGCGGCAGAAGCAGCGTCTGATCGATGTTCCAAGGCCGAAAATACTTGCTCATCGCCCAATGTTGAATCAGACCCGACCAGATTTGAACAGCGACTATCCAGACAAGCTCCTAGATTCTTGTTTTGACGCGCTTTCTTCACGCGAACCGGTGTCCACTTCGCTCGAAAACGCTATGAATTGAAAACGGCTGCGGCGCCTTGACGGCGCCGCTCTGCTATACCTCCGCGCTTCCGCCGTGTAGAGAGGTGCGCAGTCCCGCGCCATTAACGCACGCGTTCCGGAGGAGCCGGCTTGTCTGTCGATGACCGTCAGGATGATGCAGCGGGAGCCCACCGTTCGTCGCCGACCGGTCCCCGCGTCGCGCCGCCACGCGAGAGGCCGTCGCCGTTTGCCGCGCGTCCCAACGCGCCGCCGCAAGGCAACGCGCCGTCACCGCCCCGTGCCTTCCGGTTCTCGCTCTGGTCCATCATCATCTTTGTCCTGCTGCTGTCGAGCGTCGCCATCCAGGCCTACCGCGACCTGTCCACGCCCGGCGCCTGGGACTTCTGGCGCGAGACCTACATTGCGGCGAGCATGACGTCGGCGGCGATTCCCGATGTCGACATCGACGGATCGGGCCGCGGCCGGCGGGCGCTTGCGATCAGCGGCAAGATCGGTTCGGCCAGCGCGAGCTGGCTCCGCGACCGGCTCAGCGAGGCGCGTCTCAAACCGGGCGATGCCGTGCTGCTGTCGTCGCAGGGCGGCGCGCTGAACCAGGCCGCCATCATGGGCGAAGCGATCCGCACCCGCGGGCTCGTCACCGCCGTCGCCACATCAGACGCATCGGGCAAGCTCCGCCCCGCCGCCTGCGCCAGCGCCTGTGTGCTGGTCTATGCCGGCGGCCAGACCCGCTACGGCATCGCGGGCTCGCGGCTCGGCGTGCATCGCTTCACGACGAGCGCACCGGTCAGCGATCCCCTCGCCGAGGCGCAACGCATCCAGGGCATGGTGCTGGGCTACATGACCAAGATGGGCGTCTCGTCCGGGATCGTCGAGGCGATGTCGCAGACCTCGGATATCCGCTGGCTGAGCCCGAAGGAAGCGCTCGCGCTGAACCTGATCACGAGGCCGGTCGATCGGCCCTGAGGCAACACGGACGTCATTAATCTGAATTATCAACCACGTCCGCAGCTGAGCTGCAACGTGCGGCGAAAAATGCTCTCCGGGGCGGAATCTTTAGTCCCTCCCCCCGCCGATTTCGGTTATGCAAGAACGCGGCAATCGACCCGCGTTCGCCTGCGTCTTGCGCGCCGACCGGATTCGTTCAGCCGGAGAATGCCCGACCCGAACGACATCACGCCGTGATGCGGCCTTGGCCCCAGCTCGCGGCGAACCGACAAGAAGCGACGCGCGTGCAGCTGTACCTCCCGATCGCCGACATTCCGGTCAATGTCTTCCTCATCCTGGCGATGGGCGCGGCGGTTGGCTTCGTCTCCGGCATGTTCGGGATCGGCGGCGGCTTCCTGATGACGCCGCTTTTGATCTTCGTCGGCATCGCGCCCGCAGTCGCGGTGGCCTCGGTCGCAAGCCATATCGCTGCCTCCTCATTCTCTGGCGCGATCTCCTATTGGCGCAGACGCGCGATCGACCCGCTGCTGGCCGCGGTGCTGCTGGTCGGAGGCACGATCGGCACCGCGCTCGGGGTGTGGACCTTCACCTTCCTGCGCTCGCTCGGCCAGCTCGACCTGATGATCGCGCTGTCCTACGTCATCCTGCTGACGACGGTCGGCGGGCTGATGTTCTGGGAAGGCCTGCGCGCGATGCTGCGCGCCCGCCGCGGCCGTCCGGTCGCGCTGCGCAAGCCCGGCAGCCATGGCTGGATCCACGGCCTGCCGCTGAAGCTGCGCTTCAAGCGCTCCAAGATCTACCTCTCCGTCATCCCGGTGGTCGTGGTCGGGCTCGTGATCGGCTTCATCGGCGCGGTGATGGGCATCGGCGGCGGCTTCATCCTGGTGCCGCTGATGATCTATCTGCTGCGGGTGCCGACCTCGACCGTGATCGGCACCTCGATGGTGCTCACCCTTGTCACCATGGTGTTCGCCACCCTGCTGCACGCCGTGACCAATCATCTGGTCGACGCCGTGCTGGCGCTGATCCTGATGATCGGCGGCGTCACCGGTGCGCAGTTCGGCGCCCGCGCCGGCCAGAAGATCCGCGGCGAGCATCTGCGCCTGCTGCTCGGCCTGCTCGTGCTCGCGGTCGGCATCCGCTTTGCGGTCGAGCTGGTGATCCGGCCGCAGGATCTCTTCACCATCCGCGAAAGCAGTGGCGGAGGCCCGCCATGAGATCGCGCGCGCTGCTCGCCATCGCCGGTGTCGTGACTGCCATGCTGGCGGCCGTGCCCGCCCATGCCGAGCGGCTGATTGTGTCGGTCTCCAACCACCGCGTCACGGTGACGCCGAATTATTCCGGCGGCGAGCTCGTGCTGTTCGGTTCGGTCGAGAAGGACGACAAGACGCCGAACCGCGGCAATTACGATCTCGTCGTCACGGTGTCCGGCCCGCGCGCCGACATGGTCACGCGGCGCAAGGAGCGCAAGTTCGGGATCTGGATCAACACCGACTCGCGGCAGTTCCTGCAGGTGCCGGGCTATCTCGCGCTGTTCTCCAACCGTCCGTTCGACCAGATCGCCTCACCGGAGGTGCAGCGGCGTCAGCAGCTCGGGCTCAACAATGTGCTCTTGATGCAGCGGGTCGGGGCCGACTATGCCGACGTGGTGCCCAACGACGCCTTCCGCAGCGCGTACGTCCGGCTGCGCTCCGAGCACGGGCTGTACCGCGAGGCGACCTCGGCGGTGACGTTCCTGACCCCGACCCTGTTCCGCACCGGCATTCCGCTGCCGGCGGAGGTGCCGATCGGCACCTACAATGTCGAGATCAAGCTGTTCGCCGACGGCGCGCTGGTGACCAAGACCGAAACCGCATTCGAGATCGTCAAGGTCGGCTTCGAGCAGTTCGTCGCCACCACCGCACGCCAGAACGGCCTGGTCTACGGCCTCGTCACCGCATTCATGGCACTGATGACCGGCTGGATGGCCTCGATCGTGTTCCGCAAGGATTGAAGCTGCGTAGGTTGGGTGGAGCAAAGCGATACCCAACATCCGGAGCCGCGGCGACGTGATGGGTATCGCTGCGCTCCACCCATCCTACCGTCCCTGCAGCGCGCTTTCGAAGGCGTCGTTCAGGATCGAGAGGCCGAGGTCGATCTCGTCGTCGCTGATCGTCAGCGGCGGTGCGATGCGGAACACGCTGCCCATGCCGGGCAACTGCACGATGTTGGTGCTCAGTCCGAGCTCCATGCAGCGCTGCGACACAAGCGTTCCGAGTGCTTCGTCAGGCTCCTTGCTATGGCGGTCGCGCACGAACTCGATGCCTTGCATCAGCCCTCGCCCGCGCACGTCACCGATGCATTCGAACCGGTTCTGCAGCGCGAGCAGCCCTTCCCTCAACCGCGCACCCGCAGTCCTGGCGCGCTCGACCAGTCTGTCGCGCAGGATGATCTCGATGACCTTGAGCCCGACCGCGGCCGGCATCGGGTCCGACACATGCGTGGTGTAGAACAGGAAGCCGCGCTCGTGACAGCGCTCCTCGATTTCGGCTGACGTGATGACCGCGGCCAAAGGCAGGCCGGCGCCGAGCGTCTTCGACAAAGTGAGGATATCAGGCACGGCGCGGTCGCGCTCGAACGCGAACATGGCGCCGGTTCGGCCGAGGCCCGTCTGTGCCTCGTCGACGATCAGCAGCATGCCTCGCGCGCCGCACAGCTGCTTCAACTCCGCAAGGTAGCCTTCCGGCAGATCGATCAGCCCGCCGGAGCTGAGGATCGGCTCGGCGATCATGCACGCGAGCGATCCGGTCGACTGGCGGTCGACGAGATCGAAGGCGTAGGCCAGTTCGGCCCGCCAATCGTCGGCATTGCCGAAGCGCGGGCGATAGGGATTCGGCGTCGGGATCGCGAGCGAACCGACCGGCGCGGGACCATACCCCTTGCGGCCGGCCGAATAGGTTGTGCCGGCCGCACCCGACGTCATTCCGTGCCAGGACTGCGCGAACGCAACGGTCTCGAAGCCGCCGGTGAAGAGCTTGGCCATCTTGATGGCGGCCTCGTTTGACTCAGCCCCCGTGCTCAGCAGCATGACGCGATCAAGCCCCGGCGGCAGCAGCTCCGCGAGCTGTTCGGCCAGCGCCACCACCGGGCGCGTCAGCATGCCGCTGAACAGATGATCGAGCCGTTCGGCATGCTCGCTGATGGTCCTGATAATCTCGGGGTGACCGTGACCAAGCACGGCGCTCATCTGGCCGGACGTGAAGTCGAGGATGGCGCGGCCGTCGGCGTCATAGACGAAGGATCCGGAGGCGCGCTCGATGATCACAGGAGCGAACGTCCCGCCATAACGGATGAGGTGACGCCGCGCGCGATCCCAGAAGGATTTGTCGTCATTTCCGGCCATGCCCCGTTCCCTTTGGTGAATCGCGCGATTTCAAGTTCTCGCAAGGCATCCTATGCGGACACAACCGCAATGACATTGCGTTTTGGGATGCATTTGGCCGCATCTTCTGCGATCAATTGCGCAAGATACGGAAAATGCGAAAGAAATGGGAACCACGATCGTGCTTGACGAGATCGACCGGAAAATCCTCGACGTGCTGCAGGTCGAGGGGCGCATCACCAATCTCGAGCTGGCCGAACAGATCGGCCTCTCGTCCGCCCCCTGCATGAGACGTGTCCGGACGCTCGAAGAGGCCGGCGTCATCCGCTCCTATGTGGCGCTGGTGGACCCTGCCAGGATCGGGCTCGGGTTCGACGTGATCGTCGAAGTCCGCCTCAAGCAGCAGACCAGGGAATCCTTCGAGCGCTTCGAGAAGAAGGTGACCGGCCTTCAGGAGGTCGTCGAATGCTGCATGATCGCCGGCGATTGGGATTACTCGCTCCGGGTCGTGTCTTCCGACCTCGCATGCTATCAATCGTTCATTCTCGACCGCCTCATGCATCGCGACACCGATATCGCGAGCTACCGCACCACCATCATCCTGCGGAAGGTCAAATCGACGACCAAGATCGATACGTCGCTGTTCTGACCGCAGGGATCATAGAAGCAGCCCGACGCCCATCGCGATCACGCTGAGCGCCATCGCGCCGGTCGAGAGCCAGCCGAGCCGGTAGAGCCACCCGCCGATCACGAAGCGGCCCATCACGTCGTTGCGGCTGGCCATGAACATCAACAACACCATGACCGGCACCGCCAGCACGCCGTTGACGACCGCGCTCCAGTACAGCGCCGAGATCGGGTTGATCGGGGTGAAGTTGAGCGCGATCCCGATCGCGCCCGAAAATGCCAGGACCGAATAGAACGCAGCTGCCTCGCTCGGCTTGCGTGCCAGCCCGACCGGCCATCGCCATCCTTCGCCGACCGCGTACGCCGTCGCACCCGCCAGCACCGGGATTGCCAGAAGGCCGGTGCCGACGATGCCGAGTGCGAAGATGACCTCGGCAAATGGCCCGGCGATCGGGCGCAACGCCTCGGCGGCCTGCGCCGAGGTCTGGATGTCGGTCTTGCCGGCGGCATGCAGCGACGCGGCAGCGGTGACGATGATCGATAGTGCGATCAAATTGGAGAACGCCATGCCGGTGATGGTATCGGCGCGGATGCGGGAAAACTCCTTCCGGGCGCCGTAGTGCTTCTCGATCAATGGATGCTTGGTGACGTCGACCCGCTGGTCCTCTGCCTCCTGCGAGGCCTGCCAGAAGAACAGATAAGGCGAGATCGTCGTGCCGAAGATCGCGACAATGGTCGTGAAATAGTCCGCGCTCCAGGTGATGCGCGGCACCAGCACGCCGGCCAAGGCCTCTGTCCACGACACCTTGGCAAACGCGAGCGCCGCAACATAGGCGAACAGCGAGAGCGTGAGCCATTTCAAGACGGCGACGTAGCGCCGGTAGTTCATGAAGATCTGCGCGGCCACCGAGGTCACGCCGAACAGCACGACATAGAGGATGGCCGGGCCGCCGATCAGGAGCTTTGTCGCATCCGCCATGGCCGAGAGGTCGGCCGCGATGTTGACGGTGTTGGCGATGAACAGCAGCGTCACCACGATGATCAGCAGCCAGGGCGGATAATGCCGGCAGACATTGCCCGAGATGCCGTGCCCGGTGACGCGGCCGACCCGCGCGGAAATCTCCTGGATCGCGGTCATCAACGGAAAGGTCAGCAGCATGGTCCAGCCGATGCCGTAGCCGAGTTGCGCGCCGGCCTGGCTGTAGGTGCCGATCCCCGACGGGTCGTCGTCGGAGGCCCCGGTGATCAGGCCGGGGCCGAGCGACTTCACGACATTGCGGACGCTGAACGGCTGGCGCGGAGCTTTCCCTGCCGGCGCGCTGCCCGACTTGTCGTGATGTTTTCGCGAGGTGATCTCTTGTGTCATGCGGTTCCGGCCGTCGCGACAACGAACCGGATACCACAGGGTTCCTCCGATGAAACTGGGGCGCTATGGCCGTAGCGTGGCGATGCTCTTGGGCGATGCGGCGGGGCGGGTCACCAGGTAGATGCCGAGCGCGACCGGAACGATCCCGAGCAGGTCGCGAAATTCGACATGCTCTCCGAGCACGAGGTAGGCGAACAGCATGCCGAGCGGCGGCATCAGGAAGTGATAGGCGCTGGCGGCGGTCGCGCCACACACCTTCAGGAGATGAAACCAGAGCAGATAGGCGAGGATCGAGCCGCCGAGCACCAGGAAGGCGAAGGCGCCGGCGAGCCGCATGCTTGGCACGATGTCACTGATGCTGGAGAGCGTGAAGGCGAACGGCATCACCGCGAGCCCGCCGGCGATGTTCTGAATGCCGTTGCCGATCCACAGACTGCCCTTCGGCGCCAGCAGCTTAAACAACATGGTGCCGGCGACGATCGAGGCGAGCGAGGCCAAGGTGAACAGGATGCCGTGCGGGCTGTCGGTGCCGACCTTCAAGCGATGCCAGACGATGAAGGCGACACCGACGATGCCGAGCACGAGGCCCACGACCTTGCGCAAGGTCATGCTCTCGCCGAGGAACATCGCCGCCAGCATCGCGGTGAATACCGGATTGGCCGAGACGATCAGTGCGCCGAGCCCGGCGGAGACCGTCTTCAGGCCGGTATAGCCAAGGCCGAGATACAGTGCGTTGTTGGCGACGCCGATCACGGCAAACACCGCGGCGTCGCGCCAGGTGAGGTCCGATCTGTCGCTGTGCAGCCAGGAGACGGCAAGGATCAGGACGCCGGCGAGCGAAAACCGCGCGGCGAGCAGGATCAGCGGCGGGCAATCGGTGACGCCGATCTTGCCGGCCACGAAGGCATAGCTCCAGAGCAGGCAAAACAGCGCGATCAGCAGCGGCAGGGTGTTGAAGCGGGTGCGGGGGGCGGCCAACGAGGTTGCGGCGGACATGGGAGTATCTCCTTCGCCCATGATCTAGCCCGTCCTATTCGTGAGAGTGCGTTTTTTTAGTCCGATTGATGTGGCCGCACATCTGCTCTGACGAGGCGCGCGGGATTGCCTTCGGCTTTTCACCGCCTGACGACCGGTACTTTGCAACGCGCTTGAGGTGTAGGTTGGGCGAACGGGGGGCGGACGCCCCGCCGGTCAAGGACCGAGCGGCAGCAGCGCGCTTGGCAAGCCGCGGATCAGGTCGGCTTCGGGACATGCCGCGGCAAACGCAAGGCGAATGCGGCTCGTGGTCTCGACGACACGGGCAGCGAGTTTCAAGAGACGAAGACGCAGCGTCGCGAACTCGGCTGTGGCCAATTCCCGGGCTTTGGGAATCGCGTCGCGCACGGTCAGCATCAGCCAATAAGCGGCGGTGTGGAGAACGAGGCGGACTTGATTGGCGAGCGCCGAACGGCAGCTGGTGCGATCGGAGGCGAGCTGTGTCTTATGCAGCTTGATCAGATTCTCGGCTTGGCCGCGCGCGCAATACAGGCTGTCGTAGATCCACTCGGCCGAGCCGACATCGAGGCTGGTGACGACGAAACGGATGTCGAGGCCGAGCATCGTCGCCTCAATACGGGCGACGGTACGCCGTTCGCGATCCCAGGACTTGGCCTTGTGGCGCGTCTCGGTATAGCCACGCAGAACCGGCAGGTTCTCGATGGCGCGTCGCGTGCGGATGTCGTCGGCGGCCTCGTCGAGTTTTCTGGCGAGCGGCTTGGTGCCGGACAGACCGAAGATGTAGTCGATGCCGTTGGTCTCGCACCACGCCATTGCCTCCGGCCGGGCATAGTGCCCGTCGCCACGGAACGTGATTCGCGTGTTGTGCCACCGCGTCCGGATATGCCGTATCAGGCGGCGCAGGTGGGCCCGCACCTCGACGCCGCCCGGCGTCTTGCCGGGCCGCAGCACGACCGCCACGGGCCGGCTCTTCTCCGTGTCGTAGACGTGGATCGGCAGGAAGCAGCGTTCGTCATAATGAGCGTTGAACAGCGAGAGCTGCTGATGGCCGTGGACGACATCGCAGGTATCATCGATGTCGAGCGTGACGGATGCCGGCTCGCGCGGGTAGCTATCCATCCATGCGTCGACCAAAGTGTAGGTCAGTCGGATCACGTCGCGCAGGCGCGGAGCATTCTCCAGCCGCGACAGCGTCGGTTGGGAACACAGATCGCGACCCGTGTCCGGCAGCCGTCCGCAGGCCAGCTTGAATGCGGGATCGGACCGCAGATGATCGAGGTCGTCGGCGTCCTCGTAGCCGCAGCAGATCGCGAACATGCGCGCGCGGAACATATCGACAAGGCTGTGCACGACCCGCGTCGGATCGCGCCGATCCGGGAACACCCGGGCCAAATTGTCGGCCAAGCCGAGACGCCGCTCGGCCATCGCCAGAAGCATCACGCCCCCGTTCGAGGTCAGCCGACCGCCATCGAAGGCAGCTGTGACTTTCTTGGCGTGAACGGCTGGAAACGAGAAGGGCAGAATCGTATCATCGGTCATGGCGGGCCTGGTGTTCGCGGCTGAAGGTGATGGGGTTGGCTTTGCAACCGAATCCTACGCCGCATCAGCGCTTTACACCACGCTCGCCAGCCTCTCAGGCGCACTCTGACGAATAAGACGGGCTAGGCCCGCGCCTTGATATTTGGAAATTAAATGATAAACTGACATCCAGTGGATTTCTTAATGGAGGCTGCGATGCTCGATCTGGAGCTGCTGCGCAGTTTCGTCTCGGTGGTCGATGCCGGCGGCTTCACCCGCGCCGGCGAGCGCGTCCACCGTACGCAATCGACTGTCAGTCAGCAGATCAAGCGCCTGGAGGAGGACGTCGGCCAGCCCTTGCTGATTCGCAGCGGCAAGGATGTCACCCCGACGGAGGCCGGCGAACGGCTGTTGAGCTATGCGCGGCGGCTGCTGTCGCTGGCCGAAGAGGCGCGTGATGTGGTGTCGCGTCCGGGCAGCGAAGGCGCGATCCGGATCGGCATCACCGAGGATTTTGCCGCCTATCGGCTGACAAAATTGCTCGCGACCTTCTCGCGCAGCCATCCGAATTTGCGGCTCGACGTGCGCTCCGGCCAGAGCCTGTTCCTGTACCGCGATCTGGAGCGCGGCGATCTCGATCTCGCGCTGATCAAGCGCGCCGCCGATGAGAAGGGCGGCATCGCGGTGTGGCCGGAACGCGTGCACTGGGTCACCAGCAAGAGCCATCCGCGCCACATCACGCCCGGCTCGGTGCCGCTGATCGGCTTCGCCTCCGGCTGTCTCTATCGCGCCCGCGCCATCCACGCGCTGGAGAGCGCTGGCCGCAACTGGCACATGGCCTACACCTCCTCGAGCCTCGCCGGCATCCAGGCCGCGGTCGCCGCCGGCCTTGGGCTCAGCATCCTCTCGGAGATGTCGATCCAGGCCGAGCATCGCGTGCTGACCGCGAAGGAAGGCTTTGCGCCGATCGAGCGGACCGAGGTCGCGCTTGTCGCAGCCCCCGACGCCAGCCCCGCGACGCTGCGGCTGGCGGACAGGCTCGCGGAGTATTGCGAGAGCGTGCAGGCGAAGGCGGCTTGAGTTGCGGCAACGCTTTTCACCCCGTCATCCTGAGGTGCTCGCGCAGCGAGCCTCGAAGGATGCACGGCCCAGCTGGTGGCCGTCGATCCTTCGAGGCTCGCCGAAGAGGCTCGCACCTCAGGATGACGGGGATGGTTTGGCGCGTTGAGTGGTCAATAACACCGTGACGCCGCGAACGCATACACGCGGTTGTCGCCGAGCACGTGGGCCATGAAGCCGGGCGATCCGAAAATCCGTGCGAACGCCGCGTCGCGGATGCTCAGGCCGCCGGTGTAGGCGCCGAAGGCCGGCATCACCGCGCGCTCGCCGTCGGAGGCGAAACACCGCCGCTCGATCGAGCGGCCCCGGGTCGGCACCCGGGCCTTGGGATGCAGATGGCCGGCGATCTCGCCGCTCGCGCCCGTCGGCTCATGGCGGAACACGATCGGGCCGATCGCGACTTCGGTCGCGACCACGCCGCCGAGATTGGACGGCAGCGCCGGATCGTGGTTGCCCGAGATCCAGATCCAGTTGCGCCGCACCTGCAGCGCCGCGAGCGCCTCGCGATCCGTACCCGACAGGCGCGCATGTGCATCGCGATCGTGAAAGCTGTCGCCGAGGGCGATCACCTGCCGCGGATCGTGCCGCGCGATCACCGCGGCAAGCCGGCTCAGCGTCGCGACCGTGTCGTAGGGCGGCAGTAGCACGCCGCGGGCAGCGAAGCTCGAGCCTTTTTCCAGATGCAGGTCGGACACCACGAGCAGGCTTTGCTGTTCCCAGAACAGCGCGCCGGAGAAATCCGCCACGAAGCCGATATCCGCCACCGTGACCCTCGAAACGCGCATCTCGTCACCGTCTCGCAAAACCTGCGCGCTTGCCGTCACGTCCGTTCCCCTGCGTTATGTCGTCGCCTCCCGCACGAGTTCCTCGGCCGCCTCGGCCAGAAGCTCGTCGGATGCTTCGCCATAAACTGACTCGCGGCCAATTTCCAGCAGTGCGGGAACGGCAAGCGGGGAAACGCGATCGAGCGCCTTGTGGGTGATTCGGCCACGGATGCGCGAAAGCATGTCGCTGAGGCGGCGGAGATCGAGCAACCCTGTGGCGGCATCGCCGCGCGCGGCGCGCAGCAGCACGTGGTCGGCCTGGTGCTTGCGCAGCACGTCGTAGATCAGGTCGGTCGAGAACAGCACCTGGCGGCGCGACTTCTCCTCGTCGGTGAAACGGCGCGCGATCAGGCCGGAGATGATGGCGCAGTTGCGGAAGGTGCGCTTCATCAGCGCGGATTCCGCGAGCCACGCCTCGAGATCGTCGCCGAGCATATCGGGATCGAACAGCGCGTTGAGGTCGAGCTTGCCCTGCCGGATCATGAAGGAGAGATCGCCGACGCCCCAGACCGCGACCGCGTATTCGTTGGCGACGAAGCCGAGCGGACGGGCGCGGGCGCGCTCCAGCCGGCGCGTCAGCAGCATGCCGAGCGTCTGGTGCGCGAGCCGGCCCTCGAACGGATAGCAGACCAGATAATGGCTGCCGCCGCGCGGAAAGGTTTCCACGAGCAACTCGCGCGCCGCCGGGACGCGGGAGAACTTTCGCTGCAGCGACAGCCAGTCGTGCACCTGATCCGGCAGCGCGTTCCAGGCGCTGATATTGTCGAGCAATTTGCGCTCGCGCTCGGCGAGATAGGTCGAGAGCGGGAACTTGCCGCCCATATAGGACGGCACTTTTGCATCCTTGTCATTGGCGCGGGAGACATAGACCTGGTCCTCGACCAGCGCCTCGTAGCGCACCACCTCGCCGCCGAACACGAACGTGTCGCCGGACACGAGGCCTTCGATGAACACTTCCTCGATCTCGCCCAGCATGCGGCCGCCGCGGGCGATCGCGCCAGTCGAACCGCTACCGCCGGCGCGCGAACGCACCAGCCGCACCTTCAGCATCGTCTCCTCGACGATGGTGCCGACGTTGAGCCGGTAGCTCTGCCGGACCTTGGGGTTGGTGACGCGCCAGCGGCCTTGCTTGTCCTGCTTGATCCGCGCGAAACGCTCGTAGGTTTTGAGCGCATAGCCGCCGGTCGCGACAAAGTCGACCACATCGTCGAAATCGGTGCGCGCCAGCGATGCATAAGGCGCCGCGGTCCTGACCTCATCGTAGAGCTCATCGGACAGAAACGGTTTGCCGCAGGCGCAGCCGAGCACGTGCTGGGCGAGCACGTCGAGCGCGCCGGAGCGCAGCGGCGGCGTGTCCTGCGCATTCTCGGCGATGGCATCGATCGCGACACGGCATTCCAGCACCTCGAACCGGTTGGCCGGCACCAGCACGGCGCGCGAGGCCTCGTCGAAGCGGTGGTTGGCGCGGCCGATGCGCTGCATCAGCCGCGACGAGCCTTTGGGCGCACCGATATTGATGACGAGGTCGACATCGCCCCAGTCGACGCCGAGGTCGAGCGACGAGGTGCAGACCACGCCGCGCAACCGGCCGGCGGCCATCGCATCCTCGACCTTGCGGCGCTGCGCGACGTCGAGCGAGCCGTGATGCAGCGCGATTGCGAGTCCGTCGTCATTCATGCGCCAGAGATCCTGGAACAGCATCTCGGCCTGGCTGCGGGTGTTGACGAACACCAGCGTGGTCTTGTTGCGCTTGATCAGCTCATAGACCTCGGGCAGCGCGTGGCGCGCGCTGTGGCCCGACCATGGCAGCCGCTCGCGCGTGTCGAGCATCTCGACCACCGGCGGCGCGGCGCCGCCGGCGATAACGACGTCGGCGGACACGCTCGCGCCGCGGGGCTGCGGCACCAGGAAGCGCGCCAGCTGCTCCGGTTCGGCCACCGTGGCCGAGAGGCCGATGGCGCGCGCCTGCGGCGCGATGGTCCAGAGCCGCGCCAACCCGAGCGACAGCAGATCGCCGCGCTTGGAGGTGACCAGCGCATGCAGCTCGTCGAGCACGATGCGCTTCAGCGAGGAGAACAGAAAAGGTGCGTCGTCGGACGCCAGCAGCAGCGCGAGTTGCTCGGGCGTGGTGAGCAGAATATCCGGCGGATAGCGCCGCTGCCGCTGCCGCCGCGACACCGGCGTGTCGCCGGTGCGGGTCTCGATCCTGATCGGCAGCCCCATCTCGGCAACCGGCGTCTCCAGATTGCGCGCGATGTCGACCGCGAGCGCTTTCAACGGCGAGATGTAGAGCGTGTGCAAGCCGGCGGAGCGGCGAACGCCGCGGCCGGTGGAGATGAGGCTGGGGCGCGATCTCGCCGATGCGGTTCCTTCTCCGCTTACAAGGTCGTCAGGCTCCCTCCCCCTGAAAGGGGGAGGGTTGGGGTGGGGGTCAGCCGCTCGTTCGGTGCCTGCGGCTGCCCCCCACCCGTCGCGCTCGGCAGCGCTCCCGCGCGCCGGAGCGCGCCGACCTCCCCCTTTCAGGGGGAGGTGACCAAAATCACGGCCGCTAGGCGCTTCCCCGCTCAACTCCACCAGCGTCGGCAGGAACCCGGCCAGGGTCTTGCCCGCGCCCGTAGGCGCGATCAGCAGCGCGGAGCGCGCCTCGCGCGCTTTCGCCAGCAGCGCGAGCTGATGCTCGCGCGGCGACCAGCCGCGTGAGGCAAACCAGTCGCGAAACCGGCGCGGCAAGAGATCGGCCGTTTCCGACGGCGTGACGGAAAAGAGATCGAGCGTCGACACGCCCAAGAGGTAGGTGGTTCAGGCGGTTTCGTCGAGGGCGGAGCGGGGATGGCAGCAAGTGGCAAGGGGCGAGCTGTGTCCGCTCCCTCTCCCCGTTCTTACGGGGAGAGGGTTGGGGTGAGGGGCTGCTTCCGCGAGTGCCGAGCGCGGTGAGACCTGTACCCCCTCACCCGGATCGCATCTTCGATGCGATCCGACCTCTCCCCGCAAGCGGGGCGAGGTTGAGGAACAGCGAGAGAGCGCGCCCGCCCCCTACTCCACCACGGGCTTGTCGGAGATGTCCCAGTCCTTGCCGTTGAAGATCGAGATATAGAGCGTCTTCATCGGCGTGTAGTCGTCAGGCGTGTAGCTGTAATTGACGCCGTCAAGGAAGAAGGGCGAGTGGAAGCCGGCGAGCGTGGTGGCGTGCTTCAGCACGTTGGCGCGGGTGAGCTCGTCGCCGCAGCGGCGAAGGATCTCCGCCATCGTAGCCACCTGGCCGTAACCGGCGAAGGCGATGGTGTTGTCGGGATCGATGTTGGGCAGATATTTCTTGCGCAGATCCTCGAACGCCATCGAGTCGGGGTCCTTCTCCCAGCGGCCCGGTCCTGCTTCCTTGGCGTAACGGATTGCGACGATGTCCTTGGCGTTCTCGAAACCGGCCGCGCTCAGGATCGAGCGGCCGTCGAGCCGGCCGACAGCAGCTGCAGCGGCTTCCAGCCGAGCTCCGCCACCTTGCGGATCGATTGCGACGTCGCCTTGCCGGTGGTGATGTTGTAGAACACGTCGGCGCCCGACTTCGAGAGATTGATCAGCTGGGAATCGACCGTCGGATCGGTGAGATCGTAGGTCTGCTCCATGATCACCTGCGCGGTGCCGCCGGCATCGGCCAGCACCTTCTTGAACGGACCGAGGAAGTCGCGGCCGAAAACGTCGTTCTGGTAGAGGATGCCGATCTTGGCGTTCGGCTTCACGCTGACGACGTGTTTTGCAAGGATGCGCGCTTCGGTCGGATAGAGCGGCAGGCCCGCCATGGTCCATTTGAAATTCTTCGGGTCGTTCCACTTCGAGGCGCCGGTATTGAGCAACAGCTGCGGCACGCCCTTGGAATTGAGGTATTTGTGCACGGAGGTCTGCGGCGCGGTGCCGAGCGAACCGTACAGCGCCAGCACCTCCTCCTGCTCGACCAGGCGGCGCGTCGCCTCGACGCATTTCGGCGCGCTGTAGGCGTCGTCCATGGTGAGGAATTTCACCTTGCGGCCGTTGATGCCGCCCTTGTCGTTCAGCATCTGGAAATAGGCTTCGCCGACGCGGCCGAGCACGCCATAGAGCGAGCCGGGGCCGGAATGCGGCACGGTCTGACCGAGCTTGATCTCGGTGTCGCTCGCACCCGGATCGTATTTCTTGTCCGCGGCACGGACGAACGGCGCGGGCAGCACGGACGCTGCGATGACAGACAATGCAGTGGCACCAAACTCGCGCCGAGTATGTTTTTTCATTGCTTCTCTCCCTGAGGCGAAAAGCTCTCGCATTCCGCCCTGCGCCGGGCAAGCGCGAAGTCACCGCTTTGCGGCGCAATGCCGCGTCACGGCAAATGCGTAGCGTGTAGACTCAAGTTTGAGCACACAACGCGGACGGCTCTTCCCTTCTCCCCTTGTGGGAGAAGGTGGCGCGGACAGCGTCCGCGCCGGATGAGGGGTCTGCATCCGCGGATAGAGACCCCTCACCCGGCTTCGATGCTACCGCATCGAAGCCACCCTCTCCCACAAGGGGAGAGGGTAAGAAAGCGTCACGGCTTGACGGCGACGGCGACGAGTCCGGGCGCCGGGATGTTGTCTTCATTGCGCGCCGAGAGATCGTCGAGCAGAGCCAGCGTCAGCCCCGCAGCGGCGACGGAGGCGCGCACGTAGGGCGTGCTGTGGGCGTAGCGCAGCCCCTCGCCGATGACGACGCCCTCGCCGTCATGGGTCTCCGTCGTGAAGGCAAGCACGCCGCCTGACACCAGGACGCGTGCGGCCTCGGCCAGCAGCGGCGCGAGATCGGCGACATAGACCATCGCATCCGCGGCCAGGATCAATTCGGCGCTGGCGTCCGGCTTGCCGGAAATGCCGTTGAGCATGTCGTCGACCTCGAGCTCGGCATAGAGACCCGTGGCGCGCGCCTTGTCGATCATGCGCGGCGACAGGTCGATGCCGATGAAGCGGTCGACATGCTCCGCGAATGCGCCTGCGGCCAGGCCCGTGCCGCAGCCGAGATCGATCGCGCGCTTGAAGAAGGCCGGCTTCTTCGCGCTCGCGCGCACCGACAGCACGGCCTTGAACAGCAGCGCCGGGCCGCGATAGCCGAGGTCGCCGACCAGCGCGGCCTCGAAGCGCGGCGCATATTGATCGAACAACGTCTGCACATAGCCCGGCGGCATCGCACTGACGGCCTCGACGCCGAGCTGCATCAAATGCAGGCCGGCGCCATGGCGGTCTTCGGGATCGGCGTCGCGCGCGGCGCGGAAGGCTGCGATCGCGGCATCGCGCTGGCCGAGCTCGAGGCGGATCTTGCCGAGCGTGTACCAGGCGGACGGGAATTTCGGCACCAGCTCGATCGCCTGTTCGAGCAGCTCGGCGGCAGCCGGCAGATCGCCCTTCAATTGCAGGTCGCGCGCGAACTCGTAGCGGCGGTCGGCGACGAGGTCGCCGGAGGACAGAAACAGGCGGGGGGCCATTCTCTTCTTAACGAACCGATCTTGTCTTAAGGAACCGATCTGGCCTGTTACGGCCATCCATCAAAGCACCGACTCTTTCCGGAGATGGACGCGCGGGTCAAGCCCGCGCATGACGGCTAAACATCACGGATGAAGCGCCTATATAGGGGCAATGCGCCCGCAAGACATCCTCATGCCCGTCCCGGCCGGGCTTTGCTGCAAGCCCGGCGGCTTCCACATCGATCCTGTCAGGCCGGTCGAACGTGCCTTGATCACGCATGGCCATTCCGACCATGCGCGCCCCGGTCATGGCGCGGTGCTCGCGACCCGGGAAACGCTCGACATGATGCGGCTGCGCTATGGCGAGAATTTCGCCGGCTCTGCGCAGGCCGTCGCCTACGGCGAGGAGATCAGGCTGGACGACGTCACGGTGACGTTTCATCCCGCCGGCCACGTGCTGGGCTCCGCCCAGATATCCGTCACCTGCAAGGACACCCGTATCGTCGCCTCCGGCGACTACAAGGATGCGCGCGATCCGACCTGCGTGCCGTTCGAGCTCGTGCCGTGCGACGTCTTCATATCGGAGGCGACCTTTGGCCTGCCGGTGTTCCGCCATGGCGATGCGGCCGGCGAAGTGAACAAGCTGCTGGCATCGGTCAAACTGTTTCCGGAGCGCGCGCACCTGGTCGGCGCCTATTCGCTGGGTAAGGCGCAGCGTGTGATCGCGCTGCTGCGCGAGGCCGGTTACGACGCGCCGATCTATCTGCACGGCGCGATGGAGAAGATCACGTACTATTATCAAGAGCGCGGCATTGCACTCGGCGAGCTCCGGCCGGCGCGCGGCATGAAGAAGGCCGAGCTGGCCGGCACCATCACGCTGGCGCCGCCGAGCGCGACATCCGACGTCTGGACCCGGCGCTTTCCCGATCCGGTCACGGCCTTTGCGTCGGGCTGGATGCGCGTGCGCGCCCGGGCCCGGCAGGGCGGCATCGAGCTGCCGCTGGTGATATCAGATCATGCCGACTGGGACGGGCTGACGGCGACGATCGCCGCGACCGGCGCCGGCGAGATCTGGGTCACCCACGGCCAGGAAGACGCGCTGGTGCATTGGTGCAAGAGCAAGGGCCTTGCCGCGCGGCCGCTCGATCTGGTCGGCTATGGCGACGAGGATGAGGGCGACACGGCGGCGGTCACCGGCGAGGCCCAGCCCGCCGGCGAGGCCGAAACATGAATCGCTTTGCCCAACTGCTCGATCGCCTCGCCTACGAGCCCGGCCGCAACAACAAGATCAAGCTGCTGGTCGCCTATTTCCGCGAGACCGAGGACCCCGACCGCGGCTACGCGCTGGCGGCGCTGACCGGTGCGCTGTCGTTCAAGCACGCCAAGCCGGGATTGATCCGCGATTTGATCACCGAACGCGCGGACCCGGTGCTGTTCGACTACTCCTATGATTACGTCGGCGATCTCTCCGAGACCGTCGCGCTGATGTGGCCGAAGGCTTCCCCCTCTCCCGCTTGCGGGGGAGGGTCGGGGTGGGGGTCTCTCCACGCGATCGACAAGCGGAGAAAGCCCCCACCCGGATCGGCCGACCGCGCTGGCGCGCCGTCCGCCGATCCGACCTCCCCCGCAAGCGGGATAGGTGAAGAAGGCCGCAAGTCCAGCCTCCACAACAACCCGCCTCCGCCGACGCTGACTGATGTCGTCACCACGCTGCGCACGCTCGGCAAGGCTGAATTGCCGGCGCAGCTGGCGCGCTGGCTGGACGAGCTCGACGAGACCGGGCGCTGGGCGCTGCTAAAACTCGTCACCGGCGCGATGCGGATCGGGATCTCGGCGCGGCTGGCGAAGACCGCCGCGGCTGCGCTCGGGACTAAGGATCCGCACGAGATCGAGCTGATGTGGCCCGGCCTGTCGCCGCCCTATCTCGACCTGTTCGCCTGGCTTGAGGGCCGCGGCGACAAGCCTGTCAACCGCGACCCGACGCCGTTCCGTCCAGTGATGCTGGCGCATGCGATCGAGGATGCGGATTTCGCCAATCTCGACGCCGCCGATTTCAGCGCGGAATGGAAGTGGGACGGCATCCGCGTGCAGGCTGTCGCCGGCCGCGATGCGCGCGGTCACATCCAGGCGCGGCTCTATTCGCGCAGCGGTGAGGACATCACCGGCAGCTTCCCCGACCTCGTCCCGTCGCTGCATCTGCCCGGTGCAATCGACGGAGAACTGCTGGTGCTGCGCGAAAACCGCGTGCAGACCTTCAACGTGCTGCAGCAGCGGCTGAACCGGAAGGTGGTTTCGCCGAAGCTGATCAAGGAGTTTCCGATCCATCTGCGCGCCTACGACCTGCTCAGCGACGACGAGAACGATCTGCGCGAGCTGCCCTTCACCGAGCGCCGCGCGCATCTCGAAAGATTCGTCGCCAAGCTGAACGATCCGCGTATCGACCTGTCGCCGACCGTTCCGTTCGCGAGCTGGGAAGAGCTGGCCGCGGCGCGCGCCGATCCGAAAAGCGCCGGCGCCGGCGACGATGCCGATGCGGTCGAAGGCGTGATGCTGAAGCGGCGCGACGCGCCCTATCTGCCCGGACGGCCGAAAGGCCCGTGGTGGAAGTGGAAGCGCGATCCGCACATCATCGACGCGGTGCTGATGTATGCCCAGCGCGGCCATGGCAAGCGCTCGTCCTATTATTCCGACTACACGTTCGGGGTCTGGACCCGTGGCGATAGCGGCGACGAGCTCGTTCCGGTGGGCAAGGCCTATTTCGGCTTCACCGACGAGGAGCTGCTGCAGATCGACCGCTTCGTCCGCCGCAACACCACCGAGAAGTTCGGTCCGGTGCGGCATGTCGTGCATGAACCGGATCAGGGGCTGGTGCTCGAAGTCGCGTTCGAGGGCTTGCAGCGCTCGCCGCGTCACAAATCCGGTGTCGCGATGCGCTTTCCCCGGATCAGCCGCCTGCGCTGGGACAAGAAGCCTGGCGAAGCCGACCGCCTGGAGACACTTGAACGGTTGTTAATGACCATGACAGCGAATTAATTCCGCAGTTGCGGGGCAACCATTGATCGCAGCCAGCGGGTTTCCCATGTGCTGCGCCGTGACCTATAATACGCGGGCGATTCCGCCAGGAGACAGAGATGCCAGACAACATCCGGGACTTGCCGGCCGGCCGGAGTGACGGCCTGTACCGCTTTCTCGGCGGATCGCCGCTCGCGGTGGCGTTCCGGCTGATCCTGCTTTCGATCCTGGTCGGCGTCGTGCTCGCCGCGATCGGCCTCGATCCCTGGAATATTCTCAACAGCGTCCGCAGGCTGTTCCAGACCATCTGGGATTTCGGCTTCGATGCGATCAACTGGGCCTGGCGCTACTTCCTGCTTGGCGCCGTGATCGTGATCCCGATCTGGCTATTGTCGCGGCTATTCGGCGCGCCGCGCGGCCGCTGATCCCAAGGAGCTCGCAGCCGATGCAATTGCGATTTGTCGGCTGCGGCGATGCATTCGGCTCCGGAGGCCGCTTCAACACCTGTTTCCATGTCAGCGGCGGGCGCGCCAATTTCCTGATCGACTGCGGCGCCTCGTCGCTCCCGGCGTTGAAGCGGCTCGAGATCGACTGCGAGGCGATCGACCTGATCCTGATCACGCATTTTCACGGCGATCATTTTGCCGGCCTGCCGTTCTTCCTGCTCGATGCACAGTTCTCCCGCCGCGCACGGCCGCTCGTGATCGCCGGGCCTGAGGGCATCGAAACGAAATTGCCTGCGGTGATGGAGGTGATGTTCGAGCATTCCTCCAAAACCAAACAACGCTTCGATCTGTCCGTCGTCTCGCTCGTACCGCAGGAGCGGCGCAGTTTTGGCGAGGTGACGGTGACGCCCTACCCGGTCGTGCATGGCGAATCCGGCGGGCCGCACCTCGCCTATCGGATCGAGGCGGAAGGCCGGATCATCAGCTACAGTGCCGACACCGAGTGGACCGACGCGCTGATCCCGGCCGCACAGGATGCCGACCTCTTCATCGCCGAGGCCTATACTTACGACAAATTGGTCAAGAACCATCTCAGCCTGAAAACGCTGGAAGCGCATCTGCCCGCCATCAACGCCAAGCGCGTGGTGCTGACCCACATGAGCGACGACATGCTCGGCCGCGTCGGCGACCTGCCCTACACGGCGGCACACGACGGCATGGTGGTCGAGTTCTGATCATACGTCTGCTTTGTCCGTTGCCCAGCCCCCTCGCCACCGCATTGCGCTGAGAACAATTCCAGCATGGCCGCGCGGCGGTTGACGCGATAGAAACGTATATTCCTCGCAACTGTAGCCATGCACGCACCCATCCACCCAAAGATCACGACGCGCCAGGTATTCGCCATCGCCGGACCCGCGATGGTCGCCAACCTGACCACGCCGCTGATCGGCATCGTCTCGACCACCGCGATCGGCCGGCTCGACGATGCCGCATTGCTCGGTGGCGTGGCGATGGCCTCGGTGATCTTCGACTGCCTGTTCTGGCTGTTCGCCTTCCTGCGCATGAGCACGCTGGCCTTTACCGCGCAGGCGCAGGGCGCCGGCGAGATCAAGGAATATGCCGCGATCCTGGTGCGCGGCTTCATCGTCGCCGGCCTGATCGGGGCTGCGCTGATCGCGCTGCAGGTGCCGCTCGCCACGGTCACGTTCCAGCTGATGGGCGGCAGCGAGGGCGTCACGCACGCGGCCAAGACCTATTTCATGATCCGGATCTGGTCTGCGCCGCTGGCGCTGGCCAATTACGTCATCCTCGGCTGGCTGGTCGGGCAGGCGCGCGCCAATCTCGCGCTCGTCCTACAGATCGTGGTCAATCTCATCAACGTGGCCGCCACCGTGCTGCTGGTGCAGGTCTACGGCGCCGGCATCGCGGGCGCCGCGATCGCCGCCGTGCTGGCCGAGGGTACAGGCTTTGCAGCCGGCATCGTCGCGGCCTGGCGGATCGCCGAGAGCGGCTTCGCTGTTCCCGCGGCCACGCTGTTCGATCGCACCAAGCTGATGCGCATGCTGGCGGTGAACCGCGACATCATGGTCCGCACCGCGGCGCTGATCATCGTGTTCCTGTTCTTCACCGCCAAGGGCGCGCGCGAAGGCGACGTGACGCTGGCGGCGAATTCGGTGCTGAACAATTTCCTGCTGGTGAGCGCCTTCTTCCTCGACGGGCTCGCCAACGCCGCCCTCCAGCTGTGCGGCTGCGCGTTCGGCGCGCGCGATGCGCGAGGTTTCGCCGATTCGACCCGGCTGGTGCTGCTGTGGGGTTTGGGCTTTGCGCTGGTCGTATCGGTGCTGTTTGCGCTGTTCGGACCTGCGCTGATCAATCTGATGACGACCAGCGACGACGTGCGCCGCTATGCGCGCGACTTCCTGGTGTTCGTGATCCTGGCACCTCTGCCCGGAGAGCTGGCGCCGGTTGTTTGGACAGCGCCCCGCGGGATTTAAGTGGATTCCTGCCGGGTTATGCTGAACGCGGGGCCTTACGATTTTGTCGTTGCGTCGGGAGGGCGTAGCCCGACCAGAGCGACGACAAAATCGTCGGCGACGGTCATGCGGCCATCACCATAGCTTGCGTGCCGAAGTAAGCCTCGTCGGGCGTGCGCCCGTCAAGGCTCGAGTGAGGGCGTCCCTGATTGTAGAAGGCCAGATACTTGGCAATTGACGCTCGCGCCTCGGACACGCTGTCGTAGGCGCGGAGATAAACTTCTTCGTATTTGACCGTGCGCCAGAGCCGCTCGACAAACACGTTGTCGCGCCAGGCGCCCTTGCCGTCCATGCTGATGGCGATCTTCGCGTCCAGCAGCACATCGGTGAACTCGAGGCTGGTGAACTGGCTGCCCTGGTCCGTGTTGAAAATCTCGGGCCTGCCGTGCTTCGCCAACGCCTCCTGGACCGCTTCGACGCAGAAGGCCGCCTCCATTGTGATCGAGACGCGATGGGCCAGGACCCGTCGGCTGAACACATCGACGACCGCCGCGAGATAGACGAAGCCACGCCGCATCGGAATGTAGGTGATGTCCATTGCCCACGCCTGGTCGGGCCGCTCGATCTTCAATCCGCGCAACAGGTACGGGTAGATCTTGTGACCCGGTGCCGGCTTACTCGTGTTCGGGCGACGATAGACCGCCTCGATCCCCATGCGCTTCATCAGCGTCGCGATGTGGCGGCGACCGGCGTATACGCCCTCCCGCCGCAGCAACGATCGCTGCATACGCGCTCCCGCGAAGGGATAATCGAGATGCAGCTCATCGAGCCGACGCATCAAGGCAAGGTCCTCGGCCGAAACTGGCCGAGGTTCATAGTAGACCGTGCTGCGAGCCAGCTTCAGGACCTTCGCCTGGCGCACGATAGAAAGATCATGACCGCGGTCGATCATCGCTTTGCGCTCAGCAGGCCCGCCTTGGTGAGCGCGCCGGACAAAAAATCGTTTTCCAACGCCAGCTCGCCGATCTTGGCATGTAACGCCTTCAAATCGACCGGCGTCTCGGCCGACGCCTTGTCATGCCCAAACACGCCGGCGGCGCCTTCCAGGAGCTGGTTTTTCCAGATCGTGATCTGGTTCGGATGAACATCAAACAGTTGCGCCAGCTCCGCCAGCGTCTTGTCGCCTTTGACCGCAGCCAAAGCAACCTTCGCCTTGAATGCCGGAGAATGCATCCGGCGGCTCTTCTTCGTCATCTTCGCTCCTGATTCGCGGCAAGAATCCTCGCCGCTGTCAGGCAGAAAATCCACTCAAGCTACTGTCCGAATTTGCGGAGCCAGCTCTCGGTGTGTTCGCGTTCGGCTTCGACGGCATCTATGTCGGCGCCACCTGGGCGCGCGAGATGCGCAATTTGATGCTGGCCTCGCTCGCGATCTTCCTTGCGGCCTGGTGGGCACTCAGCTCGTTCGGCAACACCGGACTGTGGATCGCGTTGCTCGGCTTCTACGTCGCACGCGGCGGCCTGCAGGGCCTGCGCTATCCGGCGATGCTCAGGAAGACGTTCAAGGCTGCGTAGCCCGGCTAAGCCTCTCGTGTCCCGGACGCGGTGCGGCACGAAGTGACGCGCCGCAGAGCCGGGACCTATGTCAACCATGGGCCCGGACCAGCAGCGCACCACGCCGCAACTGCGGCGCGCAGCACTGCATCCGGGGCACGAGAGAGTCGTTATCTCACCGGCCAGTCCTCGGCTGTGATGGTCGCGGCATCGGCGCCGACGATTTCCGACAGCGAGTCGCGGCCGGTGCGCAGCAGGGTCGAGGACAGGTCGCGCTTGATGTCCTCGACCAGACCGATGCCCTTGTAGACCAGCGAGGAATAGAGCTGGATCAGGCTGGCGCCGGCGCGAATTTTCGTCAGCGCGGCGCCGCCGGAATCGATGCCGCCGACGCCGATCAGCGGAAATGCGCCTTCGACGCGGACATAGGTCTCCGCCACCATCCGCGTCGACAGGCGGAACAGCGGACGGCCCGACAGGCCGCCCTGCTCCTTGGCGCGGTTCTCCTCGCGCAAGGTCGAGGGACGCGCCAGCGTAGTGTTGGCGACGATCATGCCGTCGACGCGCCGCGAGCGGGCGATGTGCACGACGTCGTCGAGCTCGGCGAGACTCAGATCCGGCGCGATCTTCAGCAGGACCGGCGAATCGCCGGCGTTCTTGCGCACGCGCTCGCGGGTATCGATAACCCGCGCCAGCAAATCGTCGAGCGCCGCCGATTGCTGCAGATTGCGCAGGCCCGGCGTATTCGGTGAGGACACGTTGACGGTGAAATAGCTCGCGACCGGGGCAAACGTCTCGATCAGCTTCACGTAGTCGGCGACACGGTCGGACGAATCCTTGTTGGCCCCGACATTGACCCCGATGATGCCGCCGCCGGCCGCCCGCGCGGCGAGCCGTCGCAGCACGGCCTCCGCGCCGTCATTGTTGAAGCCCATGCGGTTGATCACGGCCTCGTCGCGCTCCAGGCGAAACAGCCGCGGCCGCGGATTGCCCGCTTGCGGCTGCGGCGTCACCGAGCCGATCTCGACAAAGCCGAAGCCGAGCCGCAGCAGCGCGTCGGGCACTTCCGCGCTCTTGTCAAAACCCGCCGCCATGCCGATCGGATTCGGAAAGTTGAGCCCGAAGGCGCGCACGGCGAGCTTGGGATCATCCGCCCGCTGCCGGATCGGCGGCAGCAGCTTCAGGCCCTGGATCGCCATGCGATGGGCATCTTCGGGATCGAACCAGCGCAGCAGCGGCAGCGAGAAGGCGTCGAAGGCATGGATCACGGCTTGAGCTCCGGAACGTCGTGGCCGCCGTCGGAGCGCGCGCGCAGATCGAGGATTTCGATGACTGCGCCGAGGTCAAGCTCGCCATAGAGATGCGGGAACAACTCGTCGTTGCGCGACCGCTCCCAGCGCAGGTCGTCGCCAAGCGCTTCGGCATCGACCGCGACCAGAAACAGGCCGGTTTGCCCGTGGTAGTGCTTGCGCGCGGTCTCGGCCACCTGGGAGGCGGTTGAAAAATGAATGAAGCCGTCGCGTTGGTCGTCCGCACTGCCCCGGTACACGCCCTGCCGCTCGGCCTCACGCCAGGCCGAAGCGGGGGTGATTTTGTAGATCATAGGCACGGGCCGGCGCTCCCTTTTGTCCTTGAATCTCTTGGGGTTTTATCCGGATTTGATGGGATTTGCCCCAGACGCCACCGGGCGAGCGAGGGACCGTATCGGCGGCGGCGGCGCAACTCAAGCGGCGCCGGGACACAGAACACGGCAGATTTGCGAAATTCGCGAGTTTCAGGCAATAATTCCTAGGACTGCACCCGGGGACATCCTCGATGGCCAAACAGCCCAAAGCCGCCCGACCGCTGACCCACGCTCAGGTCTGGGCTTCGCTCGACCGGCTCGCCGAACGCGCCGGCCTGTCGCCGTCCGGCCTTGCCAAGCAGTCCGGCCTCGACCCCACCACCTTCAACAAGTCGAAGCGCGTGACCGGCGACGGGCGCGAGCGCTGGCCGTCGACCGAGTCGCTCTCCAAGGCGCTGGCCGCGAGCAATGCCAGCATGGAGACCTTCGTGCAGTTGCTCGGCGATGGCCCGCGCGGCGGCCAGTCGGTACCTCTGATCGGCTTCGCCCAGGCCGGCGCCGGCGGCTTTTTCGACGATAGCGGTTTTCCCGCCGGCAAGGGCTGGGATGAAGTGGCGCTGCCGGCCACCACCGACGAGCACGCCTATGCGCTGGAGATCGAGGGCGACTCGATGAAACCGGCCTATCGCGAAGGTGACATCATCGTGGTGTCACCCGCGACCGCGATCCGCCGCGGCGACCGCGTCGTGGTGCGCACGACCGGCGGCGAGGTGATGGTGAAGGAATTGAGGCGCCGCACCGCCAAGGTGCTGGAACTCGCGTCGCTCAATCCGGAGCACCCCGACCGCATGCTCGACGCCGAAGAGGTGGTGTGGATCGCACGCATCGTGTGGGCAAGTCAGTAGCTGGCGAGTCCGTCGCCACCAATACCGATGTCGTCCCGGGCAAGCGAAGCGCGACCCGGGACCCATAACCACCACACGCCCTGTTTGAGCAGGCTGGTGCCCCGGCCTGCTCTAACAACTCAATCCTGTGGTAATGGGTCCCGGCCTTCGCCGGGACGACGGCGGAGGTTGTAGCGCCGTCCGAGCCCCTTACGTCGCGTAGTCCGGCTCCTTGCGGTCCAGCATCCGCTTCAACGCATCGAAATGCCGCTGCGCCGGGGTCGGGCCGTTGTAGAGATGGTCGTCGCGAAAATCGCGCTTGGTCTTCTCGACCACATGCTGCGGCAATTGCTTGAGCGGTTGCTGGGTCCACATCGCGTAGATCTGCACCTGCGCGGCGCGCTCGATGTAATAGAGCCGGTCATAGGCGTCGGCGACGGTCGCGCCGACGGTCGAGATGCCGTGATTGGCCATGAACAGGATGGTCTTGTTGCCGATCACCCTGGCGAGCCGCGCACCTTCCTCGGGATCAAGCGCGGGGCCGGTGTAGAGATCGTCATAGGCAATCGCCTCCGACAGCCCGACCTCGGTCTGCCCGATCTCCTTGATGCGCGGATCCTCAAGCCGGGTCAGCGCGCTCGCATAGGGCATGTGGGTGTGGAATACCGCCTTGGCCTGCGGCAGCGCCTTGTGGATCGGCGCATGGATGCAATAACAGGAACGCTCGACCTCGCCCTGGCCGCGCTTCACCTCGGCATCGTCGATGCCGACCTCCATGAAGGATGACGCAGTGACCTCCGACCAATGCATGCCAAACGGGATCTGATAGTAGCGGTCGGTTCGGCCGGGCACCACCAAGGTGAGATGGTTGAAGATGCCTTCCGAAAAGCCGTGGTTGAAGGCGAGCCGGTGCGCCGCCGCGAGATCGACCCGCGCTTGCCATTCCTCGGCGCTCGAACTGTCCTGCAGCGATGTCGGCGAAACCCTGAACTGCATCCGCATGCTCCCATCTGTGCCGGCCTCTCGGCGGAGGCCGTGCTCATTTTATGGGACGGAGTGTAGCGCAATCCGGCGCAACCTCGGCTGAAATTGCCGGGGATCAGCCATCCGCATTTTGCGGGCTTGTCGTCTGTGGCGGCCGCAATCATCGCTGTCGTCCCGGCCTTGAGCCGGGACCCATAACCACGAATGGTCGTACGTTACGAGCTTGGGCCTCAGCCTACGCTACCGTCTCGCAGCTGTGGTTATGGGTCCCTGCTCCCGTGCGCAATTGCGCACTAGGCAGGGACGACCATGGTGTGAAAGCTCATCGATCTACGACGATCGCGCCAGCGCGCCGTCGATCATGTTGACCGCGTTCTGCACGCCGTAGACCGCGACGAAGGAGCCAAAGCGCGGGCCCTTCTCCTGGCCGAGCAGCACCTGGTAGAGCATGTTGAACCAGTCGAGCGAGACGCCGGGACGGTCCTTGCCCTTCTTCACCACGTCGAGGAACGGCTCGCGGCGGCCGATCTCATAGACCACGTTCTGGATGTCTTCCGCGGTCGCATCCGCCGGCATGTTGGCGAGCGCATCGCGCAGATCCTGCAGCGCGGCGCGTTCGCCATCGGTCGGCTCGCGGAACTGCTTCGTCGGCGCCACGAAGTCGCGATAGTAGTTGATGGCATAGCCGACCATTGCATCGAGCTTGGGATGGGTCTGCGGCGTCACGCCCGACCGGTAGCGGCCGATGAAGCCCCACAACGTCTCGGCATTCTCCGCGTTCGACGACGACACCAGCGTCAGCAGGAGCTGGAAGGTGACGGGCATGTCGGCCTGCGGCGGCTTGCCGGAATGGGTGTGCCAGACCGGATTCTGCAACTGCTGCCGCGCCTCCTGCCGCGTGAAGCCGTCAAGGAACTGCTGGTACTCATCGACACTGCGCGGGATGACGTCGAAATAGAGCCGCTTCGCCGCCTTCGGCTCGCGGTACATGAACAGCGACAGCGATTCCGGCGAGGCGTAGCGCAGCCATTCGTCGATGGTCAGCCCGTTGCCCTTCGACTTCGAGATCTTCTGGCCCTTCTCGTCGAGGAACAGTTCGTAGTTAAAGCCTTCCGGCGGCGTGCCACCGAGCGCCGAGCAGATCTTGCCCGACAGCTTGACCGAGTCGATCAGATCCTTGCCGGCCATTTCATAGTCGACGCCGAGCGCGTACCAGCGCATCGCCCAGTCCGGCTTCCATTGCAGCTTGCAGCGGCCGCCGGTGACGGGAACGGTGACGCTCTCCTTGGTGTCGGGATCCTCATAGGAGATCGTGCCGGCCTTGGCGTCGTGCGCCGTCACCGGCACGTAGAGCACGAGGCCGGTGCGCGGACAGATCGGCAGGAACGGCGAGTAGCTCGCCGCCCGCTCCTCGCGCAGCGACGGCAGCATGATCGCCATCACCTTCTCGATCCGCTCCAGCATGCGCAGCAGCGCGGCGTCGAACCGGCCCGAGGTGTAATATTCGGTCGAGCTCGCGAACTCGTAGTCGAAGCCGAACTGGTCGAGGAAGGCGCGCAGCCGCGCATTGTTGTGCTGGCCGAAGCTCGGATGGGTGCCGAACGGGTCCGGCACCTTGGTCAAGGGCATACCGAGGTGCTGCTCGAGCAGCTCCTTGTTTGGCACATTGTCAGGCACCTTGCGCAGGCCGTCCATGTCGTCGGAGAAGGCGAGCAGGCGGGTCTTGATCTTGTCCTCGGTGAGCACGCGGAAGGCGTGGCGCACCATCGTGGTGCGCGCGACCTCGCCGAACGTGCCGATATGCGGCAGGCCCGACGGGCCGTAGCCGGTCTCGAACAGCACCTCGTCCTTCGGATTTTTCTTCAGCCGCGCCACAATCGCTTTCGCCTGCTCGAACGGCCAAGCGTTGGATTGTTCGGCGAGCGCCCGCAGGTCGCTCGGGCTGGCAGCAAGATCAATCACGGACATTCTTCAGGCTTTCTCCAAAAAGGCCGCGAAAACTAACGCTTTCGCGGGAAATTGCAAAACGCTTACTCCCTCTCCCCGCTCTTGCAGGGCTGTCCGGGGAAATTCAACCATAGCAGAGTTCCATCTGGTTGAGGGGCGTTCTGCATTTGCGGCGGCTAGGAGCTTGTCTGGATAGTCGCTGTTCAAATCTGGTCGGGTCTGATTCAACATTGGGCGATGAGCAAGTATTTTCGGCCTTGGAACATCGATCAGACGCTGCTTCTGCCGCCGAATGTGCAGGACTTCGTGCCGAAAGGCCATGTCTCGCGGTTTATGGTTGATCTGGTGCGGGAGAGCCTCGATCTCAGGGAGATCATGGGCAGCTATGTGAGCGGGCTTGGGCAGCCGCCGTTTGATCCGCGGATGATGGTGGCGCTGCTGCTGCATAGCTATGCGAGTGGGCTGTATTCGTCGCGTCGGATTGCCAAGGCCTGCCGGGAGCGGAACGATTTTGTGATGATCGTGGCGCTGGATGCGCCGGATTTTCGGACGATCAGCGACTTTCGCAAGCGACATTTGAAGGCGCTCGGCGCGCTATTCGTGCAGGTTCTGAAGTTGTGCGAGACGGCCGGGCTGGTCAAGCTCGGTCATGTCGCGCTGGATGGTACGAAGATCAAGGCGAACGCGTCGAAACACAAGGCGATGAGTTATGAGCGCATGAAGAAGCGCGAGGCGGAATTGAAGGCCGAGGTCGCTCGCATGCTGGCGGCCGCCGAGGCGGCGGATGCCTCGGAGGATGAGACTTTCGGCAACAGCGACGAACTGCCGGACTGGACCGTCGACAAGCAGAAACGGCTGGCGAAGATCCAGCAAGCGATGGCGGCGCTGGAAGCGGACGCCAAACTGGCGGCGGAGGAAGAGCGCCGCATCGAGGCCGAAAAGGAACAGCAGCGCCAGGCCGAAGGCCGCAAGAAGCCGGGCAAACCGGCGGCGCTGCCATCGGAGGAACCCAATCCCAAGGCGCAACGCAACTTCACCGATCCGGAAAGCCGCATCATGAAGTCGAAGGATGGCTTCGTTCAGGCCTATAATGCCCAGGCGGCCGTCGATGCACATGCCCAGATCATTGTCGCGCAAGAACTGACCCAGCACGGCAGCGATCAGGGCCAGTTGGTGCCCCTGATCGAGGCCATCGAGAGCAATCTTGGCCGCAAGCCGCGGCAGGCCTCAGCGGATTCCGGCTACTGCAGCGAAGCCAATCTCGAAGCGCTCGACACACGCAGCATCGATGGCTATGTCGCGCCCGGTCGCGCCAAGCACCCGACAGTAGCGAACGGAAAAGTCGGCGGCCCGCTGACACAGGCCATGCGAAAGAAGATCGACGATGGCGGCTTCGAAACACCCTACCGATTGCGAAAGCAAGTGGTGGAGCCGGTGTTCGGGCAGATCAAACAGGCAAGAGGCTTCCGCCAGTTCCTGTTGCGGGGCATCGAGAAAGTGCGCGCCGAGTGGACAATGATCTGCACCGTCCATAACCTCCTCAAGCTGTTCAACCTCGCAAACGCAGCCTGAGCCTGCTGACGGGCTCCTAGAGCATTTTCCGACCGGAATGAATCGGGTGGGGATTCCCAAAACGGCGCGAGTCAGATTCAAGCTGCATGCTGGCGAGGGAGGCCAGCATGTATGGCCAGGGCGCTTTCGGTTGATCTTCGTCAAAGGGTGATAGCCGCGATTGACGGTGGCATGTCCTGTCGACAGGCTGCTGAGCGCTTTGGTGTCAGCGCGGCCAGTGCGATCCGCTGGCGCGGTCGCCTCAAGGAAGTTGGCGACATCGTTCCTAAACGCCAGGGCGGTGACCGCAAATCGCAGCGCATCGAAGCGCATTCGCAATTGATTCTGGAGGCAGTGACAGCGAAGCCGGATATCACGCTCGCCGAGTTGCGAGAACTGTTGAAACGTCGTGGAATATCGACTGGCATCGCGTCGCTCTGGCGTTTTTTCCAGCGCAGAAAGATCACACTTAAAAAAAGACAGCGCACGCCGCCGAGCAACGGCGCGGCGATATAAATGCCGCGCGTGAGGAGTGGTTCGAAGGGCAAATCGATCTTGACCCTGAGCGTCTCGTCTTCATCGACGAAACCAGCGCCAACACCAAAATGGCGCGGCTTTACGGCCGCTCGCCACGCGGCGAGCGATGTCGTGCAGCTATCCCACACGGACATTGGAAGACGACGACATTCACCGCTGGATTGCGCTCCGACGGTCTGATCGCGCCGCTTGTTCTGGACGGTCCAATGGATGGCGACGCTTTCCTGGCCTACGTCGAGCAATTGCTCGCCCCATCGCTGCGGCCGGGCGATACCGTTATCATGGACAACTTGCCCGCTCACAAGGTCCATGGCGTTCGAGAGGCCATCCGGGCGGTCGGAGCAAGCCTGCTCTATCTTCCGCCCTACAGTCCAGACTTCAACCCGATCGAAATGGCCTTCTCTAAACTGAAAGCCCTGTTGCGGGCCGCCGCAGCGCGCACCATGCCCGATCTCTGGCAAGCAATCGCCAACGCTCTCAAGCGCTTCTCACCCGAGGAATGCCAAAATTATCTCGTCGCGGCTGGTTACGACGCAACGTGATCGGAAAATGCTCTAGGGGAATCGAACCCCTGTTTCAGCCTTGAGAGAATTGCATCGCGTCCGTTGGCGAACGTCAGCGAACGTCAGCGAACGTCAGCGAACGAGAATAACACTTGTGATTTCAATTGCTTAGTTCGTACTCGTTTGGCACTGTTCGTGACCATCTTCGACGGCCTGTTGAAGAAAACTTGAAGAAATGGGGAACGGCAGTTGGCACGCTCGGCGCGGCATTCTTCGCTTGAAACCCGTACGGCTCGTGCGCGGTTGCCGGCGCGGCGGACGCCGTATTTTGCAAAAATCGCGAAGGGGCTGCGCCTTGGCTATTATCGCGGCGCAAGTTCGGGTTCGTGGGTTGCAAGTTTTTATCGTGGCACGAAGGGCTATGAGACGAAGGCGATTGGTCCAGCCGACGATACCATTGACGCCGATGGCGTCACGGTCTTCGATTTTTGGCAGGCGCAGGATCAGTCTCGAATTTGGGCGGAGCAGAAACGCCTCGTCGCGGCGGGAATTGTGCGGACCGGACCGTACAAGGTTGAGCATGCCGTCAACGACTATCTGGCGGAGATTGCCGCCGAAAAGAAGCCGGCTGCCGTGCAGGGTGCAAAATACGTCTTCGACGCCTGGATTCTGCCTGACCTAGGGCCGCTCCTTGTCGATGAATTGACAACTGAAAAGTTGACTCGGTGGCGCAACAAGATTGCAACCGATCCCAAGCGCTTGCGAACCAGGCGCGGCGCGGTCAAGCCAGCCACGCGAGACACCCCTGATGACGAGGACGCGCGCCGCGCTCGTAAGGCCACCGCCAATCGCATTCTTACCGTCCTCAAGGCGGCGCTGAACCGAGCCTTTTATGCCGACCGCGCGTCGTCAGACACCGCTTGGCGTAAAGTGAAGCCATTCAAGAAGGTCGACGAGGCGGTCGTTCGTTACCTCACTCTTGCTGAAATCCTTCGCCTGGTTGATGCCTGTCCTCAGGACTTTCGGAAATTAGTCGCAGCGGCTTTGCATACCGGATGTCGCTATGCAGAACTCGGGCGCCTCAAGCGCGAAGACTACGATGATAGCGGCACGCTATCTGTCCGGTTGAGCAAAGGGAAAAACCGGCACGTCGTTCTCGCGGAGGAAGGAAGGATTGCCTTCCGGCAATGGACAGCAAACGTTGTCTTTGGCCAGCGTATCTTTTTGAGGGGCGATGGAAAGCCGTGGGGGACTTCTCATCAACAGCGGCCGCTGGATGAGGCAAGTGACGTGGCTGGGATAATTCCCGCAGTGAATTTCCACATCCTACGACACACTCACGCGTCCTATCTCGCGATGGCTGGCGTGCCCATGGCGGTGATTGCCCGACAACTTGGCCATTCAGATACGCGAATGACGGAAAAGCACTACGCTCACCTCGCGCCAAGTTATGTCGCTCAAACAATTCGTGAAAGTTTCCCGGCTCTCGGCCTCGCGCCGCCGACGCAGGTCATCGCATTTCGGAAGCTCACAGCGTAGTTTCGAACCGGATGTTTCGGCCACCTGCGCCCCCTGCGTCCCGAAGGTAAATAGCAAACGAAAAGATCAACAAAAACAATGAAGTTTGCTCGCGATTGATCACCTTTATCGCCGTTTGTTCACGGGGTTTTCGGTGGTCAATCGGTGGTCAGCATCCGACCCGCTCATGTTGATGAAAAGCGTAGTCTTCCGGGTAGTCGCCCTTCCCTGCCAAGAAGCAGGTCGGCAAGACACCGTGCACCTCGAATACCTCTACGTATGCGCCGGGGTCTTATTCTGCTTCGATCAGTCGTCAGCGATCTGCGCCTTTCGGGCTTTAGCCCATTGGCGGCCGCCGGATCGTAGATATCGCGTCTGCATCGGCTTGCTTGTGCTGTCGCAGCTGAACCATCAGGTTTATCCCTGCTCGGCTTTCGTCGACCTCTCAATTTGATCGAGCATTCGATGCAGTGACTGCCGCCGCGTCCTCGCAGTTTACGGCCGCGCTGCGAACCGCGCAGACGCTTCCTCCTTATCGTTACCGGGCTGGTGCTGTTCGGATCGCCACCCATGTTCGCACTTGCCGACTTCGGCCCGCAGCTCATTGCCGCCGCAGGCGGTCTCGCCGGCATCCTGATCGCGGTGCTCGGCAAGGCGCCGTCAAGGGCCGCGATGGTGCGCGAGCAGATCAATTCGTGGACCGCCGCCACCTACCGCATCATCCTCGGCTGCGCTACGCCCGTTTTCCTGGCGAGTGCCGCCATCCTGATTTCGTGGAAGTTCGACGACCTGATGTTCGGCAAGCCGCTCACGCGGACGTATTTCGCGCACCCGTCGATTCCGCCCGTGAGCTCGGCCCTTTCCGTGACCGATGTGCTCGTGACGAAGCCGTTACCTCTTCTGACGGCGATGGCTTGGACGTTAGTGGCCTTCATCATCCTTCTCATCACCGGGCTCGGGGCGTCGCACTTCATCAATATTAACCGCTTCTCGCTGCACAACGTCTACCGCAACCGCCTGATCCGTAAGGTCCTCGGCGCCTCGCATGCGGGCCGGACGCCAAACAAATTCACGGACTTCGACGAGCGCGACAATCTCAAGCTGCGCGATATCTGGCCAAGCAAAGCCGAGCCCGTGAATGGGCAGCCACAGCACGAACCCACGCCGCCGCCACAGTTCCTAGTCGTCAACATGGCGCTGAACACGCTGGCATCGCAGGAACTGCAGTTGCAAGAGCGCAGGGCGCTGTCGTTTGTGGCGACGCTGACCGCCATTTCTGGTCACCCGAACCGATGAAGCGCGGCGTGCCGAGCGACATGCCGCCGTTGTAGAGCGCCGCCGCGCGGAAGCAGCCTTCGATCGGGGCAGTGCAGTGACGATCTCCGGTGCCGTCGAACGACCCTTATGTCTACCTGTCGGACGGCGGCCATTTCGAAAATCTCGGCGCCTACGAGATGATCCGCCGCCGCTGCAAGTTCATCCTGATCAGCGACGCGGCCTGCGATCCGGACTTCGGCTACGAGGATCTCGGCAACCTGGTTCGGCGGGTATCGATCGATTTCGGCGAGCGCATCAAGTTCCGGCCGCCGCTTAAGGGCCGCCGCAGGCTCGCAGCGTGGCCCGTGGTGAGCTGGCGGGGCTTGGCCGGTGGTTCTCAGCGCACCGATGTCGTCTGCATCACCAGCGATGAAGATGACGCGCTCGTGCCCGGCACGCAGGCCCGTGCGGTGGCAGAACTGGAAGCCAACGCGACCGGCAAGCCGGTGACGATCCGCAACCCATCACCGACGAGGTGCTGGCGACCATCAGACCAGCGTCCGTCGAGCAGCCCGCCGAGGCCGTTGCGCCTGCCCTGCCGCTGCCTGCCGCCGTCGTGATGGTGGCGCGCTCGACGTGGTGATGGCGCGATGACGTGATGCCGTCCTACTCTGATGGCAAAATCCCGTTTCGCTTAATTTTCATGAATGAGCAATTTTGACCATTAGCTCGCGTTGTTTTGCGGCACAGTATGGTCGCTCTGGTTGCCGCGGCGGTGCTGATATCCCCGCCGGCTTTGGCCCCAAAAGCGGACACCCCATCGTTGATGGCTCGCACTGTGTCGCAGTGATGACGTGACAGTCGAGGTGATGCGCGGCGGCCGGGCGAGGATTGCGCACCATCGCGGCGGCGCTGACCGGCTCCTGTGAGAAATACGTAAATGTATCCGCTACCCTGAGCAGAGAGCTGCCCGGTGCCAGAGCCGGGGGGCGCAGAGGGGTCGGGGGAGAGCCACCGGGGATATTAATCGGGTGTGACGGGCCGGGCCCCGGCCCACGATATTTGTGTTGATGGCCAGAAATATCGGCGGGGCTTATGGGAGGTGTCCACGCCGGTTTTTCCCAACCTCCCGAGGAGTGATCGCAATGACACCAGATGAACCAACGGTAGAGGAAGTGAAGGTACCAGAGGCTGCTCCGGCCGTGGAGGCAGTTCCTACGGAGGCTCCGGCTGTGGAGGCTCCGGCGGATGCACCGGCTGCGGTTGAAGCACCGAAGGCAGAGTAGTGATGGTTGCGGCCCCCGGCGAAGGGGGTCCTTTGCCGGGGTGGTAGTGGAGGATCATGACGTTCAAAAGAAAATGGTTTGGATTGGAGTGCCCGATGTTCGGACCTCGCGAAAGGCGACCTGTTTTGTTTCCTGCGAGTGGCCTATTTCGGCCAGTCCCCAGTTTCCCGGCGTCACCAAGCAACGCGTTTCCGATGCCCGCCATCATCGTCGAGCGCGCGCCCGCCGATATCCCCGCGCAATCTGCCATCGGGCATTGCCCGGCCCAAAGTCGCCGGTTGTGTCGTCGCGGATGAGCAGGTGCCGCCACGACGGGCGCGGGCCGACGTCGAGGTAGAAGTGCACAAACGAGCACACCTCGTTTGGCCGGGTCGCGCGATCGGATCGCGATCCATGCGGCGAATTCGGGCGGAAGCGTTCCATGCCTATGGGATGATCTTGTCGCCATCGGCATCGTCCGCCCTCAAAGGCAAGTTTTTCATCAGCAAGGCAATATCGGCATCCGAGATTGTGAAGGCGGCGGGATCGACAGCCGCGAGCGGCGGATATTGGAGCCGCCGCCGAAGCCAAGCTCGCAGCTCAAGCCGGTCGAGCCTCACGAACGCCTCAAAAAACTGGTCGCGCTGCGCCGGGTCGAGCCGCGCCCAGCCCTGCATTGTGGCCGTGACCAGATCGATGCGCCGCATGCGCGTTCCCTTTTGAAAAGCGGATCGGGCAAACGAAACACGAAAAACGCAAATATGCTGAAGGGGCGCGGTCGCGCGGTCCCCGCGGAGGGTGCCATGCGCGGAGGGACCCGGCGACCGGTCGCGGATGGCCGCGACGGTCCGCCCAGCGGTCATCATCTCGACAGCCACGACCACGGCAGTGGCCTAGTTTGCCCTAGCGATGTTCAAGCTGGTCGCCATTGAAGATGTGCAACATGCCGGAGAAGGCACAGTGGTCCGCCTCCACGACAACGGCCCCCGCTCGGTTTGCAAAAACCGACACGATGAAACCCGGATACTCGTAACCTGAGCGCTTCTTTACTCGGTCGCCTACTTTGAAGGGGACGTCTGTCATTTTATCTCCTGTAAGGCCGCCTCAGTTGGGTAGTGGGGCGGTCATTCCGCAGCCTTCTTCGCTAGTTCCAGTCCTTGCTCACGCCCCTCGGAGATGCCTCGGGCGATTGCACTTATGATGCAGTTCGGGCTCGCCCCGCCCATCCCTTGGAAGGGCCACAAGGCGTTATGAATCTTCCGGGCGCGCTTCAAATCTGCTTCTGTAACGTTCGGCTTTGACATGATCGAAAGATGCGCCGTTGGTAGTCAACATTCCAGCCCAGAAGCCCGCCACAATTTCGGGAAGCCCGTTCCATTGCAGGCCGGGCAGGTACATCCTTTGATCTTCGGCTGCATTTGAAGTTTTCCGGCCGCCTCAGTTGGGTGGCACTATTTGTCAGGCGCGATCACCGCAGGCAGCGGCTGCGTAGGCAGGATATCCGTATCGGGCTGGCGCCCACGCGACAAAGCCAACGCGAACGCCAATACGACTGCTGTTATGATGATCGCCCCACGCATACGAACGTCTTGGTCCCTCCGGGCAATATGCACAATCTGACAGAAGTCGAAGGCCGCCCCAGTTGGCGGCCTTTTTCCACGGTATCAGGCTTGGTTCAATTTTTCCCAATTTGAATCCGGGAACGCCCCAATTCGCTAACGACACGTCAATTTCTTTTGGCACGTGAGCAATATTGACCAGCCTTGGAACGTCGGCTGTTCCAACCTTCGGCCATCACCGCCCTGTAACGGCGTCAACCGGTGATTGAGAGCGTTCGCGCTCCCCGCCCAGCGACAAGGGAGCGTGGCATGATCGAACAACCCCATTTAGATTCATATTCAATCCCAGCACGCGTCAGTCTTGGCATCGCTATTTTCGGCGGCACTCTGCTTATCGCGGTGATGCTTACGGGTGCCTTCATCGTGCACTGAGGCCGCCTCAGTTGGCGACCTCTTTTACAATCAGACAACCGTCGCGCCGCGCGCTTTGTCCGCCAGTGAAGAGTCTACACGATGCAACGCAGCGATCAGTGGACCGAGTTAGTTTCATGCCCGAACTGTGGAATGTCAGGGGCTGCCCGTCTTTCGAAGGCCCCAAAGGGAGCCTTTGATTTTAGGGTGGAGGCCATTCCTGCGGGCTTTAAAGTGAGTCGCTTGGAATTCGGTAACACCTTCTTCTGTGGGGCATGCGATCAACCGGCGCATACCCAGATAACAAAGCAATGAGGCCCTCAGTTGCGCCACTGAGAGCGTCCCCGGCCCCGCGCTGGATGAGGCCACGGGGCCGGGAGCCAGCGGACCGGGAGAAAGGAAAACCGAAACCCCCGGTCCTATCCAATCAGAGATCAGTACGGGGACATGCCATGATCCATCGCGAAGCAGTGCCTGTCGGGCACACCTCACCCTACAAGCGCATCGAGATCGCGCACCTCGGCCGCAAGACCATCATCACAGCAGACGAGCTGGCGCTGTCCGGGGATCGCGAGCCTGACCCTGCCGCGTATCGATACGATGTTGACTTGCGCGCCTATCTCCTCAAGGCTCGGTACGGCTGACCATCGACTGCCAAACGATTGAGAGCATTACGCAAAAGGCTCTTCCGGAGGCTCCCCCGGCTTGAACGGGTGGTAGTTTGGGGGAGATGATCCCCGATCCCGCCCAACAGAGCTGTCTTAAAAAACGGGACCGGAGACCATGCCCTTGTCCGTCCCCCGCCCCGGAAAGGTTTCGGGGTGCGAACGATGCGGCTATACCCCGGCCGCACATTGGTTAGAGCGAGCCGGGACGGGGCGACGTTCGCTCAATTGGTTCGGGCGGCCCTCGGTGGCCCCCTCGCGTAAGGCCATCACCAGCCCCTGTCAGCCCGGACGACGACGCGCGTCGGCTGCACCATGCCGAGCTCACGCTCGCCGCATAGGCCAAATTACGATTAGCCGCTTAAGCGCCGAAAATTTCCGCGAACAGCGACGGGCCGATCTCGCACCCGGCGGCGGCTTGCCGGAGCGCCGCCACCGGCGGCTAAATCAGGTCTGTCGCCAGCATGCCGCCTAGCCGCCCGGGACACGGCAATTCCTTGGCTCGCTGCGCGCCTGTCGATCTCTCCCGCGTCGCTCTACATGTTCAAAAATTGCGTGGCCGAGCTGTTCAACAACATTCAGGACCACACCCAGCTCGACATAGGCACCATCTGCGCGCAGCACTTCCCTCGGGAGTCCTTGGTTTACATATCCCTGTCGGACATGGGGCTCGGAATCCCCGGGCGGGTCCGGACCCTGCTGCCGCAGTTGTCGGACGCGCAAGCCATCATCAAGGCTACCGAGGCCGGATTCACGACCAAGACGACCCCGGGAAATCGAGGGATCGGCCTCGCTTACCTCCTCAATGCCGTCAAGGTAAACGGCGGAACGGTCTCGATTTACTCGCTCAACGCGATAGTCCGGTTCCCGCCGCAAGGCGGCCCGTTCATCGTTCCGAACGTCGGATTTTGCCCGGGAACAACTATCGACATTGTGCTCAGAACGGATACGATTGAAGCCCTTCCCGATGACCGGGAAGACCTCGAATGGTGATGGAAATGCGAGAGCGTATAGTAGTAGCTCGCACTTCGGGCCGCGCAGATACTGCCGAGCAAGGTAGCCGCCTTTACGACGCGCTGTGCAACGCGCTGGCGCGGCGCGATGTTATTGTCGAGCTGGATTTTCAGAGCATCACCACCGCAACGTCGTCGTTTGCCAACCTTGCTTTCGTGCAACTGCTCACAAGATGGCCCTTGGCGGAATTGAAGCACCGCCTGAGGGTGGTGAACTCGACGCGCCAGATCAACGAGATGATCAAATCCCGGCTAGAGCGCGAGGGCAACTCGGGCAAGGCGGTCGCCTAGTACCCAGAATCAGAGCTGAGTGATACGGCGGCCTTTGAAACGGCGTTGACGGACCTTTTTCTTGGTCCAGACGAAGGGCTCGGCTCTGTCGTTGTATGCGTTGACGTAGGCATCGATGTGCTCCTGAAGCTGCGTGAGGCTTGTGAAGGAGGTGCCGCTGAGCGACTGCCCCTGCAAGATCGAAAACCATACCTCGACCTGATTGAGCCAAGACGCACTTGTCGGCGTGAAATGAAATTGCACGTTGGGGTGGGCCTTGAGCCAATGCTCGTTCTTCTTGTGGGTGTTGAGGTTGTCGAGGATGACGTGAAGCTTCCGGTTCGGAAAAGCCGCGGTGACGCTGTTCATGAAGTCGAGAAACTCGACGCGGCGTCGGCGTTTTGAATGCGCCGCGATGATCTTTCCGGTGGCGACTTCGAGCGCCGCAAACAATGTTGTGGTGCCATGCCGCTTGTAATCGTGGCTCTGGCCGGTCAAGGCGCGGCCATTGGGCAACTTCAGATAACCCTGCGCTCGCTCCAAAGCCTGGATCGAGGGCTTCTCGTCCACGCACAGCACAATGGCCTTCGCGGGCGGGGCGACATAGAGGCCGACAACATCGGCGGCTTTGGCCGTAAAGTTCGGGTCGTTGCTCTCACACCAGGACTTACGAGCCGCGAGGTCAATCTTGTGGCTGCGCAGGAACCGCCAGACATATTGGACGTCAACATCGCCCAGCGCCCCGGCCAGCAGGGGCCCGGTCCAGCGTGCGAACCCGTCCGGCGGCGGCTTGTCCAGCAGCTTCAGAATCCGCTTGTCGGTGGCCTTCGTATAGATTGGCTGCTTGCCCGGTCGCGGCTTGTCTTGCAGCCCTTCAAGGCCTTGGTCGGCATAGCGATGCCGCCAAAGGCTGACAATCCGCGGCTGGACCCCAACTTCCTTGGCGATCGACCGAGTGCTGCGTCCATCCGCCGCCAACAGAACTATCCGCGCCCGCTTCAAATCGCGCTGCAACGTCACCGGGGAGCGGCAACACGCCTCAAGCACCTTGCGATCTTTCCTCGAAAGGTGGACTTCTCTTGCTTCGGGTATCATCCCGACCTTGAATCACGACTCACGCTTTAAGAACAGTAGGTACTAGAGCGATGCGCCGCGCGCAGTCGCGGCAACACCTGTCATCCAGACCCGACCACCCGGTATCTCGCCGGACTGCCGGGCCCCAACGGATTGATAGTTTACCGCACGGCCGCCGCCGCGCTTTGATGGTCGGCATGGGCAGCCAATCCCGCGAACCAATCTACGGCGCGCAGGTCCGCGCCGCCGCCGAGCAAGCCGCCGAGGCTCGCTGGGTCGCCGACCGGCTGGCCTGTGAGGCATGGAACGCCCGCATGCTCGCCTTCCAAGGTCCGGCGCAGCCGTCCCTGAACGCTCATTCCATGAGCGCCTGGACGCTGATGAAACGTTTCGTGCGGAATTCGGCCGAAAGGTTGATGCGGTGATTCGCGCGGTCGTGACCCAGTTGCAGGATCACTACGTTGCGCTGACACGGCGCGCGAAAGAAATTGCCGAGATGCCTCCTGCGCAGGGCGTGAAGAGCTTCCGGAATGAAATTCCGGGAGCCATCCCGCTCCAGCAGTATTCTACAAAAACGTGCTGGAGACGTGGCTGCCGTTCCTCGAACGGGAAGGATTGTTCGGCGAGCCGCTCCCGGATGAGCAAATGGCGGACGTGTCGCAGCTCCGGGCGTGGCCCGCAGGCCAGTTCCTTGTTCGGATGGCATCGTCGGGCGACGAAAAAACCCGAAAGATCGTGACACGGGCGCTTCGGGCCGTGGCATCGTCCACTCAGGCCGTGACTTGGCGGCGCAGATCCCTGATGTTATTCCGACAATGCCGACCACGCGTTCTTTTCCGGCGACACAGAAGCGTTGCTTGGCGACATCGAGGAATTTGTCACCGGCCATCCTGCGGGTTATTCGACAGAGCTTGAGCGGATTCTCGCCACGGTCCTGTTTACCGATATCGTGGATTCCACGCGCAACGCGGCCGCGATGGGTGACCAGAACTGGCGCCGGATGCTGGACAGTCACGACCAACTCGCGCGACAGATGGTCGAGAAGCATCGCGGGATTCTGGTGAAAAGCACCGGCGACGGCATTTTGGCGACCTTCGATGGGCCCGGCCGCGCGGTCCGATGTGCACTGGCGCTCGGCTCGGCCAGCCAGCAAATCGGGTTGCCGTTGCGGGCAGGTCTCCATACCGGCGAGATCGAATTGAGAGGGCGGGACATCGGGGGTATTGCGGTTCACGCTGCCGCGCGAGTAATGGCGCAATCGCAGTCGAGCGAGGTCTTGGTATCAAGGGTCGTCACCGATCTCGTGAGGTGCGGGCCTGAAATTCTCCGAGCGCGGATCGCATGAACTAAAGGGCCTTCCGGGCCGCTGAGATTTATTCGCCGCGACCTTGTAATAAGGCCCCCCAAAAAATCTTTTGCGGCACGAAAAAGGATTCCGCGGGGTACATACCAATGTCAGCTCTTGGGGTAGGCGGCAGTCCCCCGAGGGGACGGTGAATTCCGGAATCGGCCCGTCGCGTCAGTTGGCGCACTGCAGCGACATTTCCGGAGTCGATGGTAGACCGGAAGTCACCGACTGAGGGGGGCCGACGAGATTGACCCGGAAGGGACATTCCTTTGCCGACCGATTGGCGCGGAGTTGACTACACAGATTGGCTCGGCAAGCCCGCGAGGCCGCGCACGTTCGAGATGAGGTCAGATGGAGGGATGCAATCCCCGCCGGTCACGCTCAAGTGGCAGATGCTGCTCGCCTGTTTAGGAATTCGTTAACCATCGCGGCCTAGCCTAACCTCATAGCCTGGTCATCATCAGCCGATTGCCGCTCGGTTCGTTCTAGGAGAACAGCCGGTGTTCGCCAAGACGCTGACATATGCCGCGCTAGGGTGCGTGCCTGAAAATCTCGCCAGTGGCCGCTCGTCTGCTAAGCGACTGCGCTTGCCGCGCTCACTTTCGGAGCAAAATCCTGGTGTATGGCAATCCGTGTCCTCTGATTCCCCAGCTCGGGGGAGCAATTGTGAGGCAAAAATGACCGATATTTGCGAGATGAAGGCGCGCATTACCGTGTTTGGGGTCGGCGGTGCCGGTGGCAATGCAGTCAACAACATGATCGCGGCCGGGCTGCAAGGCGTCGACTTCATCGTCGCCAATACCGATGCACAGGCGCTTACCATGTCGAAGGCCGAGCATCTCATCCAGATGGGCACGCGGATGACGAAAGGTCTCGGCGCTGGCTCGCATCCTGAAGTGGGGCGCGCCGCAGCCGAAGAGACGATCGACGCGATCCGCGATTCTTTGACCGGCGCACACATGGTGTTCGTTACTGCCGGTATGGGCGGCGGTACCGGCACCGGCGCAGCGCCCATTATCGCCAAGAGCGCGCGCGAGCTTGGCATTCTGACCATCGGTGTAGTCACTAAGCCATTCCACTTCGAGGGCCAGCGCCGCATGCGCCTTGCCGAGGCCGGCGTCGCGGAACTGCTGAAGGTGGTGGACACTCTGCTGATCATCCCAAACCAGAACCTATTCCGGGTGGCCAACGAGAAGACCACGTTTTCCAATGCCTTCGCGCTGGCCGATCAGGTGCTTTATTCGGGTGTGGCCTGCATCAGCGACCTCATAGTCAAGGAAGGTCTGATCAACCTCGATTTTGCCGACGTTCTCGCCGTAATGCGGGAGAAGGGCAAGGCCATGATGGGCAGGGGCGAGGCTTCTGGCGAAAACCGCGTGCTCACCGCCGCCGTGGCCGCGATTTCCAATCCATTGATTGAGGACCCCTCGATCAAGCGTGCCAGCGGCCTCATAATCTCCATCACTGGCGGCAAGGACCTGATGTTATTCGAGGTCGACGAAGCTGCTACCCGCATTCGCGACGAGGCCGACCAGGACGCCAACATCATCATTGGCGCATCGTTCGATGAAAGCCTGGAGGGTATCGTCCGCGTCTCGGTTGTGGCGACCGGCATCGATAACCTCGACCCGGCGCCCTACGCGCAACCAGCAGAAAGCTCCCTTACAGAACTCGCCGGCAGGCTGCGCAACGACAGCCGTCAGATCGCCGGATCGAGCGTAGTACACCGCTGACCAACGCACACCGCATCGGCGCGTCGGTCCAGTTCGCGTAAAGAAGGAGCGATTCCGGTATCGACCTTGGCTGATCCGCGTCCATGAACGCCGGCACTCGGCTACTTCCGGTTATGGCCGCTTTTCGGTCATGCCGCGCTGGTTATCGAAAGTCCGGCGTTGGGGTGAAGCGGACGTCACGGTTGCGCGTTCCGACTACCGAGTTTGCCCCTGGGCCGACATCGACAATCGGCCATCATGTGGTCTGTGTGGTGTTTGAAATAGTAACGGTCCTTGATCCAAATCAAGCCAGATTGTTTGTAGTCTGTTGTTCAATTGCCAATATGCCGACCCGCTGTAGCGGCGCCGGCTTGCGTCCGCGTGCTGGTTAATGGAGCGTACGTCTGTCGCTAAGCCAATGAGCGGCGCCAGAAACACTTTTCGTCGCTCCGGCGCCGCCGTCATTTGATGCGGCAGCGACAGAACCCGAAGCATTCTCAACACCGATCTCGCGTTCTCGAGGGACCGACCATGAGCAGATCAGAAGCTGACGTTCAAGATTTGCGAATGATGGAAAGATGCCTCGAACTAGCTCGGCAAGGGGTGAAGCAAGGAGAGCTGCCATTTGGCGTCGTAATTGCTTCTCGAGGACAGGTCATCGCAGAAGCGACCAACCGCGTTTCATCGGAATGCGACGTGACCCGACACGCGGAACTCGCGGCTCTTTCAGAGGCGCAGAAGATTTTGAGACGAAAGCGTTTGCCGCATTGCACCTTGTATTCAATCGTCGAACCTTGCCCAATGTGTTCTTTCCCGGCGCGGGAGGCGCGGATTGGTCGCGTGGTGTTCGCCATTTCATCTCCAGTCATGGGTGGGTTTTCTAAATGGGACGAGAGCTGGTCCCAGTTGTTTGGACAGCGCCCCCGAAAATTAAGTGGATTCCTGCCGGGTTATGCTGAAGGCGGGGCTACGTGGTTTGCCATTTGGGTCCTGATCGACAGGTAATCCTTGACGATTTGGATGTGACAAGTTCTGAGGCCATCGAGGCCGAGGCGGACGCGTTCGCGCGCAACGCCCTTATTCCTCCCGCCATTTGGAAGCCGATTGGTGAGAATAGCAGCACAGAGGAAGTGTTGGAGGCGGCAGAGAAAGCCGGTGTGCACCCAGCGATCGCGGCCGGCCGCTGGCGATTTGAGCATTCGGACTATCGCCGTTTCTCGAAGCTAATCGGTCGGGGCGACGTAAAGACTGCTTTCATGCCGGCCTAGCATTCCATACGGAATGCTAGGCCGGAGCCGACTTCCGACCGCTAAACGAAATGCTGTCGTATGAACGTCAACGCGAACGCGGATCATCCCCAGTTTTGAGTTTATGAGGATTACTAGAAGCTAGCCAGCCGTCAACTGATAAGGTTTTGTTAGAACTTTTATCAGTTGAAGATCTGACTCCGCTTGCGACCGAATCTTATCAGTCGCAACTGGCTCGACCCGTCCTATCAGTGAGCAGCTACAATCTTTTTGCGACAGCCTTATCCAGCACTTTGGCTGGAGCAGGAATAAGCTCGACACGTGGTGAACGACGATCGAAGCCTTAACGGTCACCGTCTTCACGCCTTATCTTTCTTGTTGGCACGCCAGCTCTGATCTGCAGCTGCCAAAAGCCGAACTTGTCCATGATGAGATGACGCGCGAGCGATTGGACATTGTGAGCGTCATAGACCGTTAAGCTGCGCGCCGTCTCGGAAAATCGATGGGTTGTCGTGGTGCTTCGCAGCCAGCTCGCGAGCGCAAGGGCGTCGATCAACCTGACATTCACGTCACGTACATTGCCGCGCGACCAACTTGGTTTTCCTGCAGAAGGCGGAGGACGTCTTTTCTCGATGCGCGTCTTGGGGCCGCGCAAGGTCCATAGATGGGTATCCGATAGATCGATGCCCGACTTTTCAAGCCGTTGCTCGATATCCGCCCTTACGACCGGGTTCCAGGTGCCGTCCGGCATTTTCGATGGATTCTTCGCATTGGCGCGAATTTCAAGGCCTAGTTCCTCAATGGCCGAATAAGCCAGCGTGACGGCGTTGGCGAGATACACGTGGTAGATCGGATCGGTCTGCACCTGAAATCGCCGGGGGGATTCGCCCGGATGAAGATCCATGAGATGAGGTGACGAGGACTGATAGCTCAGCGCGAGCTTATGCAATGCGTAGCTTGATGACCGCTTCCGGCTGGCCCGGTTAGCAAGCTCACAGGCGCGCAGAAGACCGGCCTTGCTCATGAACATCTTGGATGGCGCAGCCGTGTCGGCCGGCCGCGGTTCAATGCTGAACGGCTCCGGAATGAACGTGATCGAGCCATCCAGCACGGCAATCGCCGAACCGAGCAAGTTTATGGCTTGTTGCGCCTGCGACGATTTCTGCGCCCGGATCATAATCTCCATATCGAAGTACAGAGCTGGCGCCGGTTGTTTGGACAGCGCCCCGCGGGATTTAAGTGGATTCCTGCCGGGTTATGCTGAACGCGGGGCCTTACGATTTTGTCGTTGCGTCGGGAGGGCGTAGCCCGACCAGAGCGACGACAAAATCGTCGGCGACGGTCATGCGGCCATCACCATAGCTTGCGTGCCGAAGTAAGCCTCGTCGGGCGTGCGCCCGTCAAGGCTCGAGTGAGGGCGTCCCTGATTGTAGAAGGCCAGATACTTGGCAATTGACGCTCGCGCCTCGGACACGCTGTCGTAGGCGCGGAGATAAACTTCTTCGTATTTGACCGTGCGCCAGAGCCGCTCGACAAACACGTTGTCGCGCCAGGCGCCCTTGCCGTCCATGCTGATGGCGATCTTCGCGTCCAGCAGCACATCGGTGAACTCGAGGCTGGTGAACTGGCTGCCCTGGTCCGTGTTGAAAATCTCGGGCCTGCCGTGCTTCGCCAACGCCTCCTGGACCGCTTCGACGCAGAAGGCCGCCTCCATTGTGATCGAGACGCGATGGGCCAGGACCCGTCGGCTGAACACATCGACGACCGCCGCGAGATAGACGAAGCCACGCCGCATCGGAATGTAGGTGATGTCCATTGCCCACGCCTGGTCGGGCCGCTCGATCTTCAATCCGCGCAACAGGTACGGGTAGATCTTGTGACCCGGTGCCGGCTTACTCGTGTTCGGGCGACGATAGACCGCCTCGATCCCCATGCGCTTCATCAGCGTCGCGATGTGGCGGCGACCGGCGTATACGCCCTCCCGCCGCAGCAACGATCGCTGCATACGCGCTCCCGCGAAGGGATAATCGAGATGCAGCTCATCGAGCCGACGCATCAAGGCAAGGTCCTCGGCCGAAACTGGCCGAGGTTCATAGTAGACCGTGCTGCGAGCCAGCTTCAGGACCTTCGCCTGGCGCACGATAGAAAGATCATGACCGCGGTCGATCATCGCTTTGCGCTCAGCAGGCCCGCCTTGGTGAGCGCGCCGGACAAAAAATCGTTTTCCAACGCCAGCTCGCCGATCTTGGCATGTAACGCCTTCAAATCGACCGGCGTCTCGGCCGACGCCTTGTCATGCCCAAACACGCCGGCGGCGCCTTCCAGGAGCTGGTTTTTCCAGATCGTGATCTGGTTCGGATGAACATCAAACAGTTGCGCCAGCTCCGCCAGCGTCTTGTCGCCTTTGACCGCAGCCAAAGCAACCTTCGCCTTGAATGCCGGAGAATGCATCCGGCGGCTCTTCTTCGTCATCTTCGCTCCTGATTCGCGGCAAGAATCCTCGCCGCTGTCAGGCAGAAAATCCACTCAAGCTACTGTCCGAATTTGCGGAGCCAGCTCTGTACACAGGCACGTCATCCGCGATGTAGTTGCCGGTTGGGGCGCGGCCGCGCTGCTCGAACAGTTTCATCGAATACTCGTGCATTTGGTTCAGCGGGCCGTGATACAGACCCGACTCTTTCTCGAACAACCAGGCTGCGCCGCGCGAAACAAAGGCATCGCCGGGCGGGTCGTTTGAGAAGAGCGTTGTGTGATAAAGCGGCATTGGGCCAATGTCGTTGGGTGCCTTCAGCGGATGGACGGCAAAGTTATGCGACTACCGCGTGGCTGGTTATGACGCGTCTTCCTCCTCCTCCGGCTCGCCGTGCCATGAGCTCGTGTCGACTTTCATCTCGGTTTGATCTGAGAGGAGCTGAAGCGGTTCGGCCGTGGTGGCCGCCGTCGTGCAGACGAAGAGAAAGTTCTCCCCGATCATTGCGCCGTCCGACCCCGAACCGTAATGCAACGTGACATCAACGCTGCCGGTGATCTCGTAGCCAATGCAATCGCCATCGATGCTTAGGACGCGCATTTCGTCATAGAGCACGCCCCCGGTCTCATAATGCCCGGCGATCAGATCAAGACTGTCGATAGTTTCGTTTATGAAGGCCCCGATCGTCATAGAGGTGCCCCTCAATCCGGCTTATAACCTCATTGCGGACGTCTTCGGTCACCTCGAGAATTTCGAGCAGCGCGCTGATAGTTTCATTTGCGAGATTTACGAGTTCGGCTGGATCGCTGATAACCGTATCAGGCTTCAGATGAGTGCGTTTGTTTAATTCGTTGAACGCAGGGCCTATCTCGGTGTGGAATTCCTTCGGATCGAGCTTTAGTACGCTTTTAAAAAACTCGTCCGTCAGGCCACCGCGGCTTGCGAAGTAGGCGCGTTGGCGGCGAGTGGGACCTTTCAGCTTAGGGTGCTGCTCGTACCACGGGCAGGATTTGATCGCATCATCATCCGGAGCTAGTTGCTCCAGCATGTGATCGCTGAGATCACGCATGCTTACCGAGAAATGCTGAGCCCTTGTCGCAACGTTTTGCTGGGCCAGCGCAGCGATCGCTCCGCGTAGCAAATCTCGGGAAAAATCGTCCGGGAGGCGGCTTTCGAGCCGTTTTACCAAGTCGTCATTCGGCATTTTGAGGTTCGCGTTACTGGGGCGATATTCCGAGCCATCATAGTGTATTTGGCGCCTTTATTCTCTTGTCAGTAAGACCCGGACAAATCATGAGACAGCTTCAACGGTAGTAGTTGGCTCCGGATCGATCTTCTCCTGTTCAAGAAATAGAGCGTCATCCCCTCCCAAGAAAGCAGCCAGAGACTGCCACGGGTGGCCCGGTCGCAAATCGATCTTCCGCGACGCCTTGGCGGGGGTTCCGTGCAGACGGGCCAAGTTAGGATGCATGAGATGAGGCAGGACCGGGATCGGTAGAAGGGACGTTAGATGCAGCGCGATACGCAGGCCGCCTTCGTCAATGTCTCCCCAATGATGGATGCGGGTAATTCCAGGCCACCGTGAAATCGCTACCAACGCCGCGGCTACTGCCCTCGAGGGGAAGCCGCCCGTGTAGAGGGCTACGTCGTTGGCCTGGCGCGCTTCTCGCACATGCCGATTGAAGCTAGCGAGGTTTTCGATCGTGAGGATCGATCGGATCGGACCAGCTGGTTCGATCGCTGGTGCTTGTTCAGGGGGAAGCCCCACGTAAGCCAGGCTCGCGAATTCCACGCCCGCGAGACGAACCGGACCGGCTATTAGGACTGGCTGCGAGAATTTCTCCAAGCCCAAGCTCGCCATGGCTTCATTATCAGACAGATCGGCATCGAGTTTTCCGATCTGCTTAAGGAAATTGATGATCCGCGACGCGTAGCGTTCCAGGAGCTTTGTATTGCCTGTGGTTTGCCCGGAGTACGTTCGAAGATCGCGTCGGTCCATAGGATCGCGCGCTAGAACGGCATCCAGAGCCGTGATAAATTCTACCGCCTGATCGGTCTGCTCAAAGCCAATCGAGAATGGCCGCTCTCCCCGCAGCCATCGGTCGATAATACTGTCTCGCGCCTCTGCTGCGTTGGTGTGCTTCGGCGCCACAGACGCTTGCAGTCGGAATACCGCCGCTCTTGCACGCTCGTGCGCCGGAGTCCTCCCAAGAAACTCGTAAAGGCGGACGGCATCTCTCAATCGGATACGTTCGGTCAGATGCCGCGCCTCGCCGCGGCCTTTGACCACGCTGATGGCGCCTTGGCGTTCCGCGTCGGCAAGAAGCCGATCAAATGCCGCACGCTCCGCTGCAGAAGGAAAGTCGGCGGGCGCGCGCTCGGCCGGTTGGCGCGTCCGATCTGGGACACGTTCCACGCGGTCGAGAAGAAGGCCCAGAATGTCGCGTGCCCTGCCTGCGCTCACGTTATTCCGCCGCCTTTTGCTTCGCTTGCTCGCTCTCTGTCCTGAACCATTCAACGCCGCGGTGCTCCGGATTCGCTGCCTGCATCTCGGCCTGAGCTCTCGGGCCAATCCGTTCGGCATCGACAGCAACGCGATCCGTGCCGCTCATGCGCGTCACCGAGATGATGCAGTCTACCGATTCAAGGAACGTCGCACGGTGAATCTCGGGTGCCGCGATGACCAGCTGGAGCCCGAGATCACGGTAGAGCGTGATGAGATTCTGGGTGTTACCGATATCCAACTTGTTAAAGGCTTCATCAAAGGCCACCAAACCCATGCCTTCGGTACTGCCCTCGCGCCCGCCTTTGGGGAAATAAACGGACACCATGCTGGCGGCGATGGCTACATAATAAGGCGCCTGACGCTGCCCTCCCGACAGAAGCCCAACCAGCTTCGAGAATGCTTGCTGTTCACCTGCTTGATTTTCCAGGAACAGCTCGAACTCGAAATAGTTCCGGTAGTCTTCCAAGCGACGCGTATCTTGATCCCGCGTAACGATCTCCTCCACTTGCGCCATCGCGCGCTTCATCTCGTCGTCGGCCGTACTCGCCTTATCAGCCAGATCCGCAAATGATGCATCTTGGCTTCCGATAATGCGCTTCACGAGATCGTAGAGCGGCTTAAAATCCGCAGAGATGTACCTCTTGAAGGAGTACTTTTGGCCTATGAACGAATATGCGGCGAAACTCATTCATGGCACTGTCGAATGATGCAATGGCGCGGGCCTTATCGTCGTTGGCAACCCGTTCCTCGACCTCAATAGCCCGAATCTTTGATGCCCCCTCGCCGTCCGCGAGCATGGTCCGCTTGCGGATGACCTGGTCGCGATTCTCCGCTACGACGCCGGTGTGGTTGACGATCAGTCGATTAAGCGATGCATTCTCTTGGTCGGCGCGCTCCTTTTCACGTGTCAGACCAGTTTCTAGAGTGACTTACAGGGGAGCAATTAGCTTGGCGAGCGTCGGCACGCGGCCGAAAGGCGCGGATCAGGAAACCCGGTCGGCTGTAATAAAGCTGTTTGATGATACGCGGCGCAGACTAGTCGAGACAGGGACTCGCAATCGCCTTGTTCATGTCAATCGCGCGAACACGCGCGGAAACGTACTGAACATTGTGAACGAGCGCTCCGATGATGTTCATGCCTTGCTTTCCGGTGGCAAGACCATGCGCTTCTTCGCGCTCGGAAAAGACAAGGTTGAAGATAGCCGCGAAGTCGTCCTTGTTGACGTTATGCAGCAAGGGTCCGACGAAGATCGCCACACCGATTCATGGCTTGAAACGCGACTCGGCCCTGATGCGCTGCAGAAAAAGCTGCTGAAGATAGCGCGGGAAGCCCAAACGGCGGAGGAGGAATCCGGCGTCAATGTCCTGTATCTCGCGATGGGCTTTCTGACCTGGTATGAGGACAAGGCGTCGAGCTTACCCCGTGAAGCGCCGCTCGTTCTCCTTCCCGTCGAACTCGTGCGTAATGCCAGGACTTCGACATTCGACCTGCGAGTGCGGGACGAAGACGTTCTCACAAACCTGCCGCTCCAGCAGCGGTTGAGGGACGATTTCGGAAGCTTCCCGAACTTGAAACCGAAGAAGACTGGAAACCATCCGACTATTTTTCTGAAGTGCAACTAGTCACCAGCTCGCGGGATCGCTGGAAACTCGACCCCAACGCCATACAGTTGGGATTCTTCAGTTTCAGCAAGCTATTAATGTATCGTGATCTGGCTATTGAGGCGTGGCCTGACGACGCGCTGGCAAACCATGCACTGACTCGTGGCCTATATTTACTGCTTGTCTGCTTTTCGTTTAACAGCTCTGTCAGCGTATCTTTCGAATAAGCCTCGGAACTGAGACTACCGAAGCAGCTGATGATATCGTCATTCTTGCAGTCGCAAGCTAAGACGTCGATCTCGAATACCAGCGTTTTCTCGATTGGCTTCCCGAATCTTAAATTATACAGGCGCCACATCGCTCCATTCGAGAGAACCACCCAAGACACACCCTCATTCGCTGCGTAGTCAATGGCTTGCTTGACGTGAGCGTCCTTGAGCTCAACACCGATCGCTTTTGCCTCGATCAAGAAGCGCTTCTTGCTATCGACCGTCACGACGCGGTCAACATAAGTCCCGCGGATCGCGTGCTCGCTCGATACTTCCTTATATTTGTCGTATCCCAAAGCGTCGGAAAGGAAATCTGTGATAATCGTGACCGTGTCCGCTTCACCGATATCTCGCTGCTTCGCTGCCGCGAGCACTTTTTGGTATTTCTTGAGTTGTGTTGATATACGCGCGGAAACCTTCGTTGAAATTCCCATGTGCCACCCGCAAAGATCTATTTGAAAGTGGTTAGCCCGTCTTATTCGTCAGAGTGCGCCTGAGAGGCTGGCGAGCGTGGTGTAAAGCGCTGATGCGGCGTAGGATTCGGTTGCAAAGCCAACCCCATCACCTCAACCGCGAACGCCAGGCCCGCCATGACCGATGATACGATTCTGCCCTTCTCGTTTCCAGCTATTCACGCCAAGAAAGTCACAGCTGCCTTCGATGGCGGTCGGCTGACCTCGAACGGGGGCGTGATGCTTCTGGCGATGGCCGAGCGGCGTCTCGGCTTGGCCGACAATTTGGCCGGGTGTTCCCGGATCGGCGCGATCCGACGCGCGGGTCGTGCACAGCCTTGTCGATATGTTCCGCGCGCGCATGTTCGCGATCTGCTGCGGCTACGAGGACGCCGACGACCTCGATCATCTGCGGTCCGATCCGCATTCAAGCTGGCCTGCGGACGGCTGCCGGACACGGGTCGCGATCTGTGTTCCCAACCGACGCTGTCGCGGCTGGAGAATGCTCCGCGCCTGCGCGACGTGATCCGACTGACCTACACTTTGGTCGACGCATGGATGGATAGCTACCCGCGCGAGCCGGCATCCGTCACGCTCGACATCGATGATACCTGCGATGTCGTCCACGGCCATCAGCAGCTCTCGCTGTTCAACGCTCATTATGACGAACGCTGCTTCCTGCCGATCCACGTCTACGACACGGAGAAGAGCCGGCCCGTGGCGGTCGTGCTGCGGCCCGGCAAGACGCCGGGCGGCGTCGAGGTGCGGGCCCACCTGCGCCGCCTGATACGGCATATCCGGACGCGGTGGCACAACACGCGAATTACGTTCCGTGGCGACGGGCACTATGCCCGGCCGGAGGCAATGGCGTGGTGCGAGACCAACGGCATCGACTACATCTTCGGTCTGTCCGGCACCAAGCCGCTCGCCAGAAAACTCGACGAGGCCGCCGACGACATCCGCACGCGACGCGCCATCGAGAACCTGCCGGTTCTGCGTGGCTATACCGAGACGCGCCACAAGGCCAAGTCCTGGGATCGCGAACGGCGTACCGTCGCCCGTATTGAGGCGACGATGCTCGGCCTCGACATCCGTTTCGTCGTCACCAGCCTCGATGTCGGCTCGGCCGAGTGGATCTACGACAGCCTGTATTGCGCGCGCGGCCAAGCCGAGAATCTGATCAAGCTGCATAAGACACAGCTCGCCTCCGATCGCACCAGCTGCCGTTCGGCGCTCGCCAATCAAGTCCGCCTCGTTCTCCACACTGCCGCTTATTGGCTGATGCTGACCGTGCGCGACGCGATTCCCAAAGCCCGGGAATTGGCCACAGCCGAGTTCGCGACGCTGCGTCTTCGTCTCTTGAAACTCGCTGCCCGTGTCGTCGAGACCACGAGCCGCATTCGCCTTGCGTTTGCCGCGGCATGTCCCGAAGCCGACCTGATCCGCGGCTTGCCAGGCGCGCTGCTGCCGCTCGGTCCTTGACCGGCGGGGCGTCCGCCCCCCGTTCGCCCAACCCATCCCTCAAGCGCGTTGCAAAGTACCGGTCGTCAGGCGGCGAAAAGCCGAAGGCGATCCTGTGCGCCTCGTCAGACAAAATGTGCGGCCGCATCAATCGGGCCCAAAAGCCGCACTCTCACGAATAGGGCGGGCACTAAAGCTCAAAGGATCACACCGGCCCCACGCAGAAGTAGCCCGATGATCGCCCGCCCCGTGTGGCCTCCGATTGGCTGTCTTGCGCATACGCCGTATTTTATCGGGATTACATTAGGCGTGGAAAACTCTAGGTTGGGTTCGCCGGGGCTGACATTTCAGTACGAGTAAGATTGCAACCGGCAAGGGGTCGCAGAGATGCGGCCCCTTTTCTTCAAGCCCGCCCCGCAAGGCTTTGTGGGCGGAGCCAAGACAGCGCGTCGCATCTCTGGGTGCCGCGCAAATTTCGCTGACGCCTCTGACCCCGAGACTGGAAGCAGCGCCAGCGCGACTCAGCGTCGACGAATTGCTGTAAATTCGCTTGCAATAATGCCCCCCTGAGGGGCGGTTTTCGCGTCCAATAAAGACCCCCCTTTGACGTTGTGTGTCAGCGTCCTTCCCTTTGGCCTCAGTCAGCCGGGAAGGGCTGATGGGGATGATTGGCGTGGACAAGATCGGCGAGATACGGCGCGCCTATTTCGAGCAGGACCGCTCCATCAAGGAGATAGTGCGCACGCTTTTGGTATCGCGCGCGACGGTGCGCAAGGTCATTCGGGGCCACAAGACCGAGTTCAAATACGCGCGGGGCGTTCAGCCGACGCCTAAGCTTGGCGACTGGGTCGAGGCTCTGACGGAGATCCTTGGAACCGAAGCTAATCTGCCGAAGCGGGAACGCCGCTCGACGCAGCGGCTGTTTGAGGAATTACGTGGGCGCGGATATGACGGCGCGCACGACAGCGTGCATCGCTTCGTCAAGTCCTGGCGCGACGAACGCGCCCGGGTCCCGGCTCATGCCTATGTGCCGATGAGCTTTGCGCCTGGGGAAGCCTACCAGTTTGACTGGAGCCACGAGACGATCACGCTCCAGGGCTTGCCGCTGACGGTCAAGGCGGCGCACATGAAGCTGTCGCACAGCCGCATGCCGTTTGTGCGCGTCTACTTCCGCGAGACTCAGGAGTTGGTGTTCGACGCGCATGACAAGGCGTTCCGGTTCTATGGCGGGGTTTGCCGGCGCGGCATCTACGACAACATGAAGACGGCGGTCGAGGCGATCTTCGTTGGCAAGGCGCGCCGGTATAACCGCCGTTTTTTGCAAATGTGCTCGCACCATCTGATCGACCCGGTGGCCTGCACACCCGCCTCGGGATGGGAGAAAGGTCAGGTCGAGAACCAGGTTGGCAACTTGCGTGACCAGATGTTCCGGCCGAAGCCTCGGGTCAAGAGTCTCGCCGAGCTGAATGCGTGGCTGGAAGATCAGTGCATCGCCTACGCCAAACGAACCAGGCATCCGGAGTTCAAGGATCGGCCGATCTGGGACGTGTTCCAGGAAGAACGCGCGAGCCTGATGGAGCTTCGCGGCCCCTTCGACGGGTTCGTCGAGAAGGCCGTTAGGGCCAGCACCACTTGCCTGATCATGGCCGATCACAATCGCTACAGCGTCGATGCGCGCGCCGCCGGCCGGATGGTTCTGGTGCGCTCCCATGCCGAACGGATTGTCGTCTTGCTGGGCGACGAGGTGGTCGCCGACCATCCGCGCCACTTCCGGCGTGACCAGATCATCTACGATCCCTGGCATTATCTGCCGGTACTAACTAGTACGCGCGACACTTCGATGCGCGACCGGCAGAGAGCATGAAGCCCACGGCGAGGATGCTTACTTCTGCGCAAAGGTCCGAGAAGCACATCCGGCCGAATTCGCTGAACTTTGCACAGCGTGGCAACGTCAGTTCGTTTGATGACAGATACGGCTAATCGCCCGCGAATAACGGCTGCACTGCCGTCGTAAGCTGACAATAGAGACGCGCCTGATCATGTCGGCTCAGGGCCACCAGCGGCCACATTGAACAGAATTGTGCAAATCTCATTTTTCAGTCGAACTTATGGGTGTCTGGAGGGATAGATAGGACACGGAGCATATTTGTGAACGTCGGCGCCAATTTTCGCCTAAGGTATCGTCCAGAGAGCCCCCAATGACCTTGTACCATTACACCACCGCCGCTGGCCTGCAGGGCATAATAGCGAGCAAATCGCTTTGGACCTCCAACTACCAGTTTCTGAATGACACTTCGGAGTTCCGGTACGGTTGGAAAATCGTGGTGGATGCGTTCGACCGTCGCGAAGCGGAAATCAAGGACCGCTCATCATTCGCCTGGCAGACGTATGAGCTTTTTATGCGAAATCGCGACAAGGCGTACGCGTTTGTCGGTTCACTGACGTCGCAGGGGGATCTTCTTTCGCAATGGCGCGGCTACAATCGCGGACAAGGCTTTGCGATTGGCTTTAACGAGGACTGGCTCGAACAAAACGCCGTTGTACAAAAATTCGACATAAGTCGTGTACTCTACGACGCTGACGAGCAGCGAGCGGCCGCTGACACAACGGTAGACCTCCTCATCCAGCAGTTGGCCGATAGTGAGGCTGAACCAACAACTGTTCTTGAAAGAATCAACACATGGCAGGTACAGGCAGTGAAGACCGCTCTCCGCTTGAAGGATCGTCACTTTTCGGAAGAGAAAGAATTCCGCCTTGTCTGGGCTGGTCACAGTTGGCCGGTGCGCCTGAAAACGCGAATTTCATCGACTGGACTTATTCCATACCAAGCGTTTCAGTTTGACTTGGCAACAACGAAAAGTGCACTTCCTCATCCCAATAACTTTGGCGTCGAAGAGATAATCGTAGGTCCTGCACTCGGACAACAGCAGGTCATCGCCGTTGAAGCGTTACTGGCTTCCCAAAGCATGCGACTGGCAATCCGTCGATCCGCGATTCCCTATGTCGCGGATTAGCTAGAGGCCCACGGCGGCGTGACGTGGCAACAGATCAAGGCCGAGATTGGTCACGCTCTCTGCCCTCTCTTGCCCAGCTATTGGACTTACGAGAGCTGCCGATACGACAAGACCCGGAGAACGTGCAGTCATCGTCGCCATTTTCGGCGCTGTCCCGTCCCATCCCATCCCTTGAGAAATGGCCGCCTCAACCAAACCGCATTCAGCTTTTTTCTATTCGTTAGAGATGTAGCTGGATCCGACCTCTTCGGGTGGCTGGACGATCAGCTCGCGACCGCGGCCGACCACAATCTGGCTGCGCAGGAAGCCGTGGTGGGACCAATGCGTCACATCTTCGGCGTATCGGACATCCGTCGCTGCTGGCGGATTTTCCGAACGTTCCTCCCTACCACCGCCCGCCAATCCTGCATTGCGGGATCGAGCACCATACGGCTATAGTCTATAGGGACTATAGTCCCTAAACGACAGCTGATCCTCGGTGCTCGAACGGCGGCATCATTGCGAAAGGATTATCGATGTCTGCGGTTCTCCGAGTTTTCTTAAAGGCGCTAACAGCCGATCTATAGCGACGCGAGATCGCCTGACCGACAATTTACGCAGCCTGCCTAATCCGCGAGTGTCTGAGCGACGCGATCTTTGGAAACGAGCCAACTCGCTGACGGAAGCGAGCCGACAACCGTCTGAAGCTCTGAAATGCAGGCGGCTATTGCGGGGTTGCGCTTCTCGCCACGCCGGTACGCCACGAAAATTTTTCGCGCGATGGTCGGCCTGATCTCCTTCAGACAGAGCTTTCCAACGTAGTCGCGGCCCCGAAGGCCTGGAATGATCGAAATCGAGCATCCGGCCTCGATCAAGGCGCGCACCACTTCGAAGCCGTGACAGTGCCCATTAATGACGGGATCGAAGCCAGTGTCCCTACAGGCTTTGACAATGACATTGGAATAGGTGATCGAGGCCGTGTCGAGCGCCCATTTCTCTTCGCTCAGTTCACGCAAGGTGGCATACGGGCGATCCGCGAGCGGGTGGCCTTCGGGAAGTAGGACGTGGAGGCTGTCATCGAGCAGATGAAGCATTTCAACCGTCGCCTCGGGAATTCCTGGCGCGGTCGTCAAATCATCCACGATGGCGACGTCCGTCTGCCAGGCGCGGAGAGCGGCTAGGCCGTCCATTGGCTCAAGTTCGTCGAAGGTCGTCGCAAGGTCTGGAAAGCGATTGGCCATGGCCCGCATCGTCCGAGGAATCAATGACGCTGCCACCGATGGAAAAGCCGAAACGCGCAGCTCTCCCGCAACGGTGCGCTTGAGTTCCGCCAGGTCGGTCTTGGCTTCCTCCAGGATGCCGATCACCCTTCCTGCATGTTCGGTGAGGCGCTCGCCTGCGGGAGTCAGGCGGACGCCTCGCCCGCGGCGCTCGACAAGCTCAATCCCAACTTCGTCCTCGAGCAAAGCAATCTGCTGAGAGACAGCGGAGGGCGAGATAAACAAGGCGTCGGCCACCGATGCCATTGTTTTTCGCAGTGACAGCTCGCGAAGTGTGCGCAGGCGGGCAAAGTCCATGCGGTGAACTCGGGTTTTGCTCAGTCCTTAATCATGCAATTTCCCTAACGTATATGTCAATGTTAATTAAGTAGACCTGTATTCATAGTTGCGCCTAGCCTGCTCATTGTGAGAGGGGCGCCCCTTTCCCCTTGATCACGACGGAATTTGGCTATCAGGCTGAAGCTTCCGTGAGGCGACGGTAGCGGACCGAGCTCGAGGAACCACGGCGATCTCGAATTCGCAACTTGTGGAAGAAAATTTTCGCATGGTTCCATGCGGGAACAAACCCATCCGGCAGGAGATAGGGGCGCGATTTCGTTGCCGGGTTCGATCGATGACCTAACGAATAGCAGGGGAATTGCGTCATGAAATACGGGAAACTTCTTGCCGCTGGGCTAACCGCGGCTGCAAGCCTTTGGGTGAGCGCTGCTTCGGCCGCCGTGCTGGACACAGTCAAGCAACGCGGCATCCTGAACTGCGGTACGGACAACACCGCGCCGGGCTTCGGCTACCTCAATACGAAGACTGGCAAGATGGAAGGCCTCGACGTGGATTTTTGTCGGGCGATGGCGGCCGCTGTGCTCGGCGACGCCGCGAAGGTCAACTTCGTAGTCGTGACCGACAAGAGTCGGTTCAACGCTCTACAGACCGGCCAGGTCGACGTCGTCTTCGCACACACCACGGTCAAGCCGGTGCGCGAGTCAGCCATCGGTATCGATTTCCTGCCGATCAGTTTCTACGACGGCACCGGCGTCATGGTGAAGGTTGCCTCCGGCGTGAAGTCGGTAGCGGAGCTAGACGGCGCGACGATCTGCACGACCCAGGGCTCCGGTACCGAAAGCACGCTCGCCGGAACCATCAGACAACGTGGCTTCAAAAACACGAAGGTCCTCACTTTTGAGAACCTAGAGAAGCTGTTTGGCGCGCTCGAAGGTGGGCGTTGTAATGCGATGTCAACAGACAAGTCCGCGCTCGCTGCATGGCGAGGAAATTCGGCCAAGCCGGCCGACTACGTGATTCTGCCGGAGACCCTCGATAAGTCGCCGTTTGCCGGCTTCGTGGCCGCCAACAATTCCAGGTGGCGCAACCTGCTGCGCTGGGTGACGTACGCCCTTTTCCAGGCAGAAGAGTGGGACATTACGTCGGTGAATATCGCCGATAAACTGAAGGACGAGAATCCCTTCATCCAGAAGTTCCTCGGTGTGAAGGGCGGCTTCGGAAAGGACTTCGGAGTGGCCGACGATTTCATCGCGACGATGGTGAAGGCGGTCGGCAACTACGGCGAAATCTACGACCGAAATCTCGGACCAACGACGCCCTATTTCATCGACCGCGCCGGCACCCCCAACGCGTCCTGGACGAAGGGCGGAGCCGAATACTCGCCCCCCTGGAATTGAGTCAGGCCTCAGGCGCAAGCCTTCGGGCTTGCGCCTGTCCAAGGGATGCCAACCCCATGTCGATCCAAACGACGGACATACCCTTCTCCGGTCCACCTCGTCATCGGCTTCTGCTGCTGACCAGGCGCTATCTGCAGCAGGCCGCAATCGTCGGCGTCGCGGTCGCTCTGGTTGTCTGGTTCGGGTGTTCCGTCCGTCACGCGCTTGCGCAGAAGGGCATCCAGTTTTCCTTCGGCTATCTCTGGAATTCGGCGGGGATCAGTCTCAGTGAGGGCGTCGTGATAGCCTTCGAAGGCCTGCGCCCCATCCTCAGGCCGTTTTCCTCCACGGACACCAATGCGCAGGCTCTTCTCGCTGGCTTGGGCAACACGCTCAAGGTGACACTCTCCGCCATTCTTCTCAGCACCGCATTCGGGACCATCGTCGGGATCGGCCGCCTGTCGACGAACTGGCTCGTCCGAAATCTCTCTTTCGGGCTGGTGGAGTGCGTACGCAACACGCCGCTGCTCATTCAGATCGTGTTTTGGTATTTCGCGGTGGTCCTCCGCTTTCCACCAGCCGACGCCGCTTCCAGCTGGTTTGGCGGCCTGATCGCGAGCCGCTCTGGAGTTTTCCTGCCGGGAATCGCCGTTTCGGACGTTGCCTCTCCCGTTTCGTGGAGCCTACTTGTTTGCGGCTTTGGGGCCGCGTTCGCAGCGCTGTTCGTAGGTCATAGAGCCACGAAGGCCGCGCTGTGTGCCGCTTCGGCCGCAGCTGTGACCGGATCCATCATCGTTGGCTTTCCACTTGCCCTCGACCTGCCGGTCGCGACGCGTTTCGGAGCGAACGGCGGAACGGTGCTGACGCCGGAAATGACCGCGATCCTTCTCGCCATCGTGGTGAATAGCTCGGCCTATGTCGCGGAAATCGTTCGTGGCGCGATTGATGCGCTGCCGAAGGGGCAATGGGAAGCCTCCGCGGCGCTCGGCCTGTCCAGGTCGCACACGCTGCGCGACATCATCCTTCCACAGGTCTTCCGGGTTGTCCTGCCCTCGTTCGCCAATCGCTACATCAGCCTGACCAAGGATACCTCTCTTGGCATCGCGATCGGGTATCCGGACCTCTTCAACGTCTCCGGCACGGTCTCAAACCAGACCGGGCGCAATCTGGAAGGCGTCATCATCGTGATGCTGACCTATCTCGTCTTGAGCTGGATCATCAGTGCCTGCATGAACTTGATCAATGCGCGAGCGAACGCGCGAGGAGGCTCGTGATGAACGTCGTCGCGCTGCGGTGGGTTCACCGCAACCTCTTCGCCAAACCGTTCGACGCGGTGCTATCTGTCTTCGTTATCCCGATCTCGGCATGGGTCATCTACGCTTTCGCAAAATGGGTGCTCGTCGATGCCCGCTGGCATGTGCTGACCGGCAGCATGCGGGTGCTGATGGTCGGCATCTATCCTGTTGACCAACTATGGCGCGCATGGTTCTCCGTGACCGTGCTTTCCGCGATGCTCGGCGCTGGTCTCGGTCTCTCCATGCAGCCGCCGCGACGTCTTCTGGCGGTTCTCGCCATTCTAGGCGCCGCCGCCGGAATTATTGCTTCCTTCAGCGTGGGAGCCGCGCATGGGGCGCTCATCACGGCCAGTGCCTGGATCGGCGTCGGCGTGTGGCAAGCGGTCTCCCTGTCCGTTCGAGCGCGGCGACTGGCTGCGCCGGCAATGTTGCTCGGTTTAGCGGCGATCTTCTTCGTCTTTTCGCCTCCGGGGCTGGAGACGTGGGGCGGGTTGCTGCTGAGCGTCATCCTGACGCTCACAACTTCGGTTCTGACGCTACCTTTTGGCATCCTCCTCGCATTCGGCCGTCAGAGCCGTATCGCGAGCCTGCGCGTGATCTGCACGGCCTATATCGAGATCATGCGGTCCGTCCCCCTGATCCTCGTAGTCTACTGGATCTGGATCGTGGTTCCACTTCTCGCGCCGAACACGTCAGTTCCAAGCCTTCTTCGTGGCATGGCGGGTTTTGCGCTGTTCTACGCCGCCTATGTCGCGGAGTACGTTCGCAGTGGACTGCAGGCACTTCCCAAAGGTCAGGTCGAAGCGGCTAATTCGCTTGGGATGAGCACCTGGACCATCAACGTCGACATTGTCCTTCCACAAGCCTTACGCGTGGTTGTTCCTGCGCTGGTCGGTCAGGTTCTGGACATTTTTAACGGAGCCACGCTGGTCTTCATCATCGGCCTTACAGATTTTCTACGCGCCGGTCAGATGATCCTTGCCGATCCGCAGAACAGCGGACGGATCTACGAGATCTACGTCTTCCTGCTCGCGGTTTATTTCACCGTCGGTGCGACGATCACCTACGCCTCGCGCCGGCTCGAAGCCTATCTCGCAAGGGGGGCGCGATGAGCGCTAACCAACAGCAGCCTTCGGTTGGGTCGACAGACAGCATCGTCACCCTTTCGCGTTTGAACAAATCCTTTGGCTTATTCCATGTACTCAAGGACGTCGATCTTGAGGTGGCGCGAGGCGAGGTCGTCGTCATCATCGGTGCGAGCGGATCAGGCAAATCCACGCTCATCCGGTGTGTCAACGGTCTGGAGATGTACCAAAGCGGCCGATTGCGGGTTGACGGCTTCGACATGCCGACTGAAGCCGACCGGGAGATCGGTGGAGAGAAGGAGCTCGCCAATATCCGCAAAGGGGTGGGCATGGTGTTCCAGCAGTTCAACCTTTTTCCGCATATGAGCGCGATCGACAACGTTGCGATCGCCCCCGTTCGCGTCCGTAAGAAAACGCCTGCCGAAGCCCGTGCAACAGGCTTGCGTCTGTTAGAGCGGGTGGGCTTGCGCGATCATGCCCACAAGTTTCCCGGGCAACTGTCGGGCGGCCAGCAGCAGCGCGTCGCGATTGCGCGATCGCTGGCGATGGAACCCCACATCATGCTGTTCGACGAACCGACATCCGCCCTCGACCCCGAGATGGTCGGAGAAGTCCTCGACGTCATGCGAGAACTTGCAAGAGAAGGCATGACGATGATGATTGTGACTCATGAGATGGGCTTTGCTCGCGAGGTCGCAGATCGGGTCGTCTACATCGATTACGGTCGGATTCTCGAGATCGGGACGCCGAGCGCGATTTTCGACCGTCCGTCACACGAGAGAACCCGTACCTTCCTGTCCCGTGTCTTGCGGCACTAGTGCGCGAAAAATGTTCGCGGCGGTGCCCGTCGAGCCTAACTGACCAAACCGAAAAGGTGACATAATGACGAGAGCGATGAACAAGAGATTGTCGACCCAACCGAACGACAGCGGCTGGCAAGGCATCTTCTCTGCCGATGCGGCACAACTCGGCGCCGATGTCGTTGAGCTAATTGGAGATGACCGCGCGCTCGAGGTGCGGTCGCTGAACCTGATCGCCTCCGTGTCCTATTGCCCGCTGGGACTTCGGCAGATTGAGGGGACCCATCTCGTCAATCGCGCTGCAATTGGCTTACCCGGCCGAAGAATTGTCGCGAATTGCGAACATCTTGACGCGATCGAGGTTCTCGCGACCGAGCGGGCCAAAGCCGTGTTCGCCGCCGAATACGCGAATGTACAGGCGCTCTCTTCGACCATTGCCAACGTAGCGGTGTTGCGCGCGGTTGTTCGAGAGGACGGGGCGCGGCTGCTGATGTTCGACGAGCTTGCGGGCGGCCACGTTAGCCATGGGGCAATGCGTCATATCACCGGCTCTAATCGCGAGGTCACATCCTTCGGCGTCACGCCGTCTGGCATGGTGGACCTCGATCACGCTCGGGACATGGCGCGCAAGACGCGACCGCATATCCTGATTGCCGGTCCATCGTCCTATCCTCGGGAAATCGACTTTGCGGCCTTGCGCGCCATCGCCGATGAAGTGGGCGCGCTCCTGTTCACTGACATCGCGCACGTGGCGGGGCTGATTGCGGCCGGCCTGCACGCTAATCCGGTTCCTTTTTCGGACGTTTCGACGACCTCGACGCAGAAGACGCTCTGCGGACCGCGGAATGGCGCATTCGTCTTCGCCAAGAATCGCTTCGGCGCCGAAATCGACGCCGCGATATTCCCTGGCCTGCAGGGGCCGGCAGCGGCGAATCTGATCGCCGCCAGGGCCGTTCAGATGGAGATGATCACCCGCCCGGCCTTCGCCGAACTCATGCGTAACGTCCTTGCGAATGCGAAGGCTCTGGCGGCGGGCCTCGAAGAGGGCGGGGTGGTCCTATACACCGGCGGCACCGACTCGCACATGGTCATGGCGTTTACCGGCGAGCTCTGGACGCAAGCGGAACTGGTCGCGAAGCTCGGCGAGTATGGCATCCTGGGAAATGCCATGCGGGCGCCTGACCGCTCAGGAAAACCACGCACGGCCTTCCGTCTCGGAACCGTGGGCCTGACGATTCGCGGCCTCGGCATGGATGATTTTTCGCAGATCGGCCAAGAGCTGGCATTGATCTTTGCCGCCGGACCAGGCGCCCCGCTGGATCGGGCGCGTCTCGAGACGCTGCGGCAGCTCGCCGCCACTCACCCCGTTCCTTCCTTCATCGACTGACACAGTGCGCTGACCGCTATCCCGGCGCGGGAGCAATAGATCTGAGTATCGCCGCAACCGACAAATCTGACGTCTCCGGCTCTTTTGATCCCGAGGGCAGCCGCCTTCTCAGCCAAGGCTGGGACCTGGCGGGCCGGGAGGCGTCGGTGTTCGACGTTCTGTCGCTCGACCTCGGCTCCATGTCGTCCGCTAGGGACCTCATGGCAGCAGTGCTTGCCAACGCCGTTCAGGAACCTCAGGCGAGGCGGGCTGTCCTGACGACTGCAACGGAAGTGTTCCGACGAGATCCCGACGTGCCGCGCGCGTCGATGATCGACGTCGCGGTCACGACGGTGCGAAATTTCGAGCCGGGCGGAGAAATTGAGACCCTGTTGTTCTCAAGAGGCATTCACGCCGTCCTCGCGCATAGGGTGGCACATGCGCTCTGGCGTGGAGGTAGAAAAGAGCTCGCACTAGCAACGAAGACGATCTTCGGTCAAGCCTTCGCGACCGACATTCATCCCGGAGCGGTATTCGGCCGCGGAGTCTGGCTGGATCACGGTCTGGGTTTCGTTGTCGGGGAGACTGCGGAGATTGAGGACGATGTCAGCATCTGGCATGGCGTCACGCTCGGCAGCACCCTGAAGGATAGCAGCGACCGCCGCCATCCCCGCTTGCGGCGTGGATGCACGATCGGCGCCGGCACGATCATCCTGGGCGGAATCGATATCGGCGAGGGAAGCGTCGTCGCGGCCGGTTCGATCGTTCTGACCCCCGTTGCGCCTGGAACGACCGTCGCTGGGGTTCCTGCCCGCCAGAAACCTCGTTCCACCACGTCGTTCTCGGGCTTTTGAGCAGGTCCCCATCCGGAGCTATCATGACCGCCTTCCTTGGCATCGACCATCCTCTTTTGCTCGTCCGTGATCTGGCTTCGACGGCAGACCGTTATGCAGCGCTTGGCTTCGCACCACGCCCCCTCGGCAGGCATCCATGGGGGACGTGCATGCAGCTCGTTCAGTTCGATGGTTGCTCTATCGAACTTATGAGCCTCTATGACGAGACCTTGATCGATCAACATGCGGTCGATGGATTCAGCTTCGGCCGCTACATCCGTGATCAGTTACACGAACGGGAAGGACTCTCGCTGCTCGCTCTGAACAGCAGCGATAGCGACAGTGACGCGGCCCAAGTGATCGCGAGAGGCATTCGCTGCACAGGCACGATCGACTTCAGCCGTGACGTGCGGCTTGAGGACGGTGGTATCGATCGCACTAAGACTACACTCAAGATCCTCCGGGACCCTCTGCTTCCGCGGTTGTCTAACTTCATCGTACACCAGCACCGGCCCGATCTGATCCTTCCGTCCGGAATGGCGCATTCATCCGAACGGAGCGGTCGGCATCCACCAGGTGACGATCATGGCGGAGGAAAGCGATTGGCCGCTCGTTCGCAGACGCCTGACCGGTCTCTATGGTGAGAAAGCAATATTTGAGCAGTCCAGCGGTTTGGGCGCGCGCACCGGCAACGGCAACTTCGTCGTCATGTCGAAGGTTGCGGTTGAGGCGAGTTACGCTGCTTTGCCCGAGGCTCTGGCGAAGGAACGACGTCCGGCCTGTGTCGCCATCCATGTGAGTGTGTCCGAGTTGGAGCCCGTCCGCCGCTTTGTCGACGCGGCAGGCGCGCCGCACCAGTCCGATGACGCGCAGATTGGGATCAGCGACGCCGCTTCATACGGAAACGTCTTTCTCACGTTCGCTCGAGATCCACGCCTGTAGACGCGGGCACACCATAGCTCATTCAGAGAGGCACCATGTCCCGACACTACGATATCACGGCGGTTCGTCGCCAGTTCCCGGTTACCGAGCACATGCTCTATCTCGACTCGGCTCACCAGACGCCACTTGCGTCGAGCGTGCGGGATGCCTTGCTGCGCTTCTATTCGGAAGGAAACGAATTTGCCGGGCCCAAGTCCCTCTGGCTGAGCCGTGTCGAGCAGATTCGGGGCCGCGTGGCCAAGTTCCTGAATGCCAAGCCCACCGAGATTGCCTTCACCAAGAACACATCCGAGAGCATGAACGTGGCGGCGAATGCGCTGCCGCTTGAGCGCGGGGATAATGTGCTTCTCGTGGAAGGGGACCATCCGAACAATGCCTATGCTTTCCTTAACTTGCAGCGGAAAGGATTAGAAGTCCGTTTTGTGCCGCTGAAAGGCGAGACTGCCAGCGCCGAGATGTTCGAGGGCTATGTTGACAAACGCACCAGGGCAATTTCGCTTTCGCACGTGACCTTTCACGCCGGTCACCGCTTCGATTTGGCGTCGATCGGGAGGCTGTGTGCGCAGCGGCATTTGTACTTCGTCGTCGACGCCATGCAATCGACCGGTGTGTTGCGGCTCGACGTTAAAGCAGTCCAAGCGAGCATCGTCGGATCGGGCTGCCACAAGGGGTTGCTCGTCCCTCAGGGTCTCGGTATCCTTTTTTGCGAGGAAGGTCTGGACGAGTTGCAGCCCGCCTATCTCGCCATGTCGAGCCTCGCGAACCCGCCGGGCGACTACATCGCGCGGGCGGATAATATGGATCTGAAACACGGCGCGGGCCGGTTTGAGATCGGTAACCTCAACCTCCCCGATATCCATGCTCTCGACGCGTCACTTGATTTCATAGAAGGTATCGGCGTCGATGCTATCGAGGCTCACTTGTATGACCTCGGTGATCGGTTGATCGAACATCTCGACGAGCAACGTATTCGCCTGGTTGGCCCCCGCGCCCGCGCCGACCGCGCTCCCCACATCTACGTCTTGGACTTGCCGGCCGAGACGTGGCTCGATTATTTCGCCAGCCAACAGGTGCGGATCTCGCCGGAGCGCGACGGCATTCGCGTATCGTTCGGCCTGTTCAATACATTTGAGGATGTCGACCGCTTCGCGACTATCGTCGCGCGGCGAGTCAGAACGTCAGCTCTATCCGCGCAGGCGGTAAGATAGGTCTGCCGGACATCGCAGTTCAGACAGGAGTGCGCGCATGAAAACGAGCCGCGAGCCCGTCATAGGGACTGGGGGAACGATAAGCGCGATCGGTCGCGACGCATTCGACCTTTATGACTACGATGCAAACGATACGCTGCTTGAGGTAGCCGAGTGTCCGTCGTCAGATGATTTGAGACTGATCAGGCGTTTTGAGAAGGGAGGCTCTGGCTCATCAGGGGGTAGAATTTTAGCCGCTTATCGGCAGGAGTGAGGTTGCCGATGCTCTCATGATAGCGGACGGATTGTAGTGTTCGACGAAGACCCGTATCTGGCGTTCGAGGTCGCCGGGCAGGTAGTAGTTGTCGACCAGAATGCGGTTTTTCAGGGTCTGGTGCAGTCCTTTCATTCTGCGCCGATTAAACGGGCTTGAAGCAGATCGATCTTCCCGCGGCCATACATTTGACGCCTGACGAGCTTGAGGCGCGTGATCTGACCTTCGGTCTGGCCGTTAGACCAGGGCAAGGTGATTGCTGCTCGGACCGCCGCTTCGTCCCTGGCGACGCCGCTGGCGAACGAGGCGATGAGACTGTCGCGGGCGCGCTCGATCCACGGCATGAGGCCCGCCTCGGTCTTCCGGCGGATCATCAAGTGGAATTCAGAGATGATCTCGCGTGCCTCGACCAGGGTTGGTCCGCCAGCTTCAATCGCCGCGACCGTGACGGTCTCCACTTTCGTGAGCAAGTCCCGCCCGATCGTCATGAGGCGCGCGATCGTTCTGGCCGACGGAATCCTCTGAAGGTTTTGGGTGTCGGCCCTTTCCGCTCGGCGTCTGCGGATCGCCCACTCGCTGATGACGCGGAGCGAGCCTCGGAAGCCACGCGCCTTCAAACGGCGCCAAAGTTCAGCTCCGTTGCGACAGCCAGACGCCCACTGATCGTCGAGCCATGGCAAATGTAGATCGAACGAACTTTGCCGGGTCCGGAAAACATCAGTGCGCTCGCCGCGGATCACCTGCCGTACCAGCTTCCTGCTGTGGCCAGTCTGGCGAACGATCTGCTTAATGGGTATGCCATTTGTCGACAGAGCCAGGACCGCCAGGTTCGTCACGTCGCGGCAACTGCATTTAAACCGGCGAGAACCGCCCAACTGATAAGGAAAGACGACTTTCCTTATCAGTCGCGACTTTGGCGCTTACAACGAGCTCGCAACCCCGTCATTTGACCAGTTTTCCAGCCAAAGTCTCCAGGACATAGTCTTCTGAAGAATCCTTACCCGTTTGAAGTCCGTGCTTCTTAATTCTTGCGACGAGACATTCAAGTTGCTCAACGGCCTGCTTCGCGCTCAACTCAGGGCCAAAGATGACGACCATCTCACTGTGAAGCTCATCGTCTCTGAGATGTCGCCGTTCGATGCCCTTTCGCCGCAGATCCTGGCGAAACGCGCGCACGTCCTGGGGCTTCGATTCGAACAAAGTGTTGAGCTCGTAGTCGCATTGAATTGAAAGACACTCCTTGTCTCTAACGGCATACACCACCCCGGTGCCGTGGAAGTCCTCGCCGTTCCAGAACCGAGATGTACCCGCCTCGTAATCTACCTTGACTATCGATTTTCCCTCGTCATCTGTCTCAGCGCGTTCGATTGGATCGGGTCTATCTTTGGCCGTGTGCTTCATTTCATTCTCCAACTCTGTTGACAACGCGGCGTTCACTTGCCGCATCGTCCATTTACAAGTTTTGAAATGGCCTCCTGCCGACCGCTCCGCCCGTTCTGGCGGGCGGCAATTGCGCTTCACGGTCGCCTAAGAACTGACCGAGCTTTGTGCAGATATTCCGGATTGCTCAACTTTCCTTATCAGTCGGTCAATTGGTCGCCGCTCGCGCCTTTACGTCATGAGAGAGAACGGGCGCGGAACGCGGGGCTTGCGTCAGCGAGCTAAGTATCTTGCGTCGATCCGCTCATTCTAACTCTTCGTTGAAGCTATCGAGTCTATCAAATTCCTTCCAGGCGGGTTCGGTCGCTTCCATCAGTCTCCCTACTACACCCCCGAGGATGTTTTCGTCCCAACGTACTAGGTTTTCCAGAACACAACTTCTGACGGTGTTGGCTGCCACCTCGCCATCGATGCCGATCAAGTCTTCGACAATTTGGTCTTCCAGGTTACGCAGTGCGAACACCGTGTGCCAAACATACTTGAGGTCTTGACTGTCACTAAAGTGTTTGATCACCGCTTCATATCCAGATTCCCGCAACGCTCTCTTCGCCTTTCCATATTTCTTAGCTCGTATTTTTTGCTCCGCTGTCAATTCAACGTTCTTGATGCTCGACACGAGTAGCTCCCATTGCTGATGTTGCGTGTCGCCGGATGCGATCACGGACATCATTTACAGATCGATTTTCGGGAATGGACTGGACTCCATGCGCCAACAAGACAATCAGCATGCTCGTTCGCGCTCGGAGTTCTCGATTGGCTTGGGTTGCCACACCTTCATTGTGGCGGCTTAGGCTATCAATGCGGGTTGTGTCACGCAATTGCGAACCCCTGAGGCACCATGCCTTATCAAGCTGGCACCATGTGCAAAGAACGTCGGACTCACAAAAGGACAGGCCAAGCCCCGTCGCTCTTGATCCCACGATCAAGAAATGCCGAAGTTAACGCGCTCGAAAAACGCTCGGCTATGCTGCCAAACTCCAGAATAATTTCGCCTGAGAGTTCGACCGTGCGCACCGCACCAGCTTCCGAATTTCGCCTGAAAACTTCTTTGCTTTCACGTTCCGGGACCGGGCTTACGACCTACCTTATCAGTCGTGATCGGCGACCCTCGAGTGAGCGTTGGAGGACGCGCGACCAATCGGCCAGCCTCGACGCTCACGGCCGCTGAACCGTAAGCGCTCCTTTCTACGCACCTATGCAGTTGAGCGCGGGGATGGGATGAGGTGTCCACCATGAGCGAGGTGGACACGATCGATGATCACTCCAGAAGAACCTTTGAGACTTGAGACGGTCGGCGTGTTGCGCAATGGCCGGCGTCGCTATGATCCGGCCAGCAAACAGCGGCTGGTCGAGGCCTGTCTGCAGTCTGGCGTGTCGCTGGCGGGGCTTGCGCTGCAACACGGCGTGAACGCGAACCTGCTGCGCAAGTGGGTGGCCAAGCGACAACTTCAGAACGGGGATGGCCAGCCGGAGGCGCGGGCGCCGATTGCGCCAGCCTTTATTCCGGTTCGCGCGCCGTCGCCGTCGCCAACTCGATCTGCTGGCGCGATTGCGGTTTGCGCGACGGAGCGATCCTGTGCAGGGCGGCTGACGGCATCGATGCCCAACGGCGTGACGCTTTCGCTGGAAGGCGGCGACGCGCAGTTGCTGTCGGCGGTGATTGAAGCGCTGGGGCGTTGCGATGTTCCGACTGGCGTCTGATCTTCGGGTCTACCTTCACCGCGAACCGATTGACTTCCGGGCGGGCATCAACAGCCTGGCGATCGTGGTCGAGCAGTCGATGGGGCTGGATCCGTTCCAGCGCGCGGTGTTCGCGTTCTGCAATCGTCGCCGCGACCGGATCAAGCTGCTGATTTATGATCGGTCAGGATTTTGGATGCTGCTGAAGCGGCTGGAGGCCGACAGATTCCACTGGCCCCGAAGTCAGGAGGCGGTGCTGACGCTGACGACGGAGGAGCTGCACTGGCTGCTTGACGGCATCAACATCGCGGCGGTGCGTCGTCATCCGGTGCGGCAATATCAGAGCGTGGGCTGAGCGTGTTCGATGCGGGCGGCGTCATCGGGCTTCGGCATGGCCGTTCTCAGATGACGCGGCCGAAGACATGACGAAGACATGGGAGCCCGGTTGACGCGGCGGCATGACTTCGATTCAAGACTCCGATGAGTCGCAAGCCCACGACGCACGAACTGGAAGCCTTGATCGCGGCGCACGCGGCCGAGATCGCGGCGCTGAAGGCCGAAAACGAGAAACTCGCACAACGCGTGCTGCATCTAGAGGAGCAGTTGCGCCTGGAGCGCCTGCACCGGTATGCGCCGAAGAGCGAAAAGCTCAAGGAGCGCATCTTCAACGAAGCCGAGCAGGCCGCCGCTGAAAGCCGGGACGACGACGATGTCGAGGCGGTCGCCGTGCCGGACACGGGATTGCCGGAGGCTCCAAAGCCGGCGCCGAAGGCACGCGGCCGCAAGCCGCTGCCTGACGATCTGCCGCGCCAACGCGTCGAACACGATCTGGGTGAGGATCAAAAGGACTGTCCGTGCTGCCATAATCGGATGCATCGGATGGGCGAGACCGTCACCGAGCAGTTGCACGTCGAGGTCAAGGCGTCGGTGCTGCAACATGTGCGGTTCAAATATGCCTGCCGTCACTGCGAGCGCACCGCGCTGAACACCCCGATTGTGACCGCGCCGATGCCGGCGCAGCCGCTGCCGGGTAGCGTCGCCACGCCATCGACGCTGGCGCTGGTGCTCGCCAACAAATACGTCGACGGCACGCCGCTGTACCGTGTGGCGGACGCGCTGGGGCGCGCCGACGTCAGCATCAGCCGCGGGACGCTGGGCAACTGGGTGATCCGGGCGAGCGAGTTGCATCTGCATCGGGTCTATGACGCGCTACAGCAAAAGCTCATGTCGCAGCCCCTGGTCCACGGCGACGAAACCTGGGTCCAGGTTCTTAAAGAGGACGGCCGTGATGCGCAGGCCAAATCCTTCATGTGGGCCTATTCGCAGCGGCCAGGACTGCGCGCAGCCGGTCGTGCTGTTCGATTACCAGCCCGGTCGCGGCCAGCAACATCCTCAGGCCTTCCTGGCCGGCTATCGCGGCTTGTTGATGAGCGACGGCTATGACGCCTGGCGCACGCTGACAGGCGCGACCCATCTCGGCTGTATGGCGCATGCGCGCAGGAAATTTACCGATGCGCTCAAGGCCAGGACAAAGCCTGGCGGTCCGCCATTGCAGGCGCTCAAGTTCTTCGAGGCGTTGTACGAGGTCGAGAGGGTGGCGCGCCAGACGCCGCCCGACGGCGAAACGCGCGCCGCATACACCTTGCGGCTGCGCCAGCAGCATAGCCTGCCTGGCTCGACGACCAGGCGCCGAAGGTGCTACCCGAAAGCTTGACCGGCAAGGCGATCGCCTATGCACGCAACCAATGGGATTATCTGACCCGTTACACCAGTGACGGTCTCGCCCCGATCGATAACAATGTTCTGGAGCGCGACATCAGGCCGTTTTGCACCGGACGAAAAAGTTGGCTGTTCAGCGACACCGTTGCCGGCGCCAAGGCAAGCGCCGTGATCTACAGTTTGGTGCTGACATGCCGGGCATGCGGCGTCGATCCCTATGCATGGCTACGTCACGCGCTCACCGAATTGCCCCAACGCGCGCCAGACGCCGATATCGAAGATCTGTTGCCGTTCAATTGCACCGCTCAAAAAAACCTGCCAGCTGACAACGACAGCGGCTGACCGTCAAACGCTCAGGATCAATCAAGCCGTTCCGATGATCCCGCTGGGCCCCGGCGCCACGCGACGCCGCGGCCAGCCGCGCGCGCAGCCTGTGCAGTAAAATGCGCGCTTACGCTGAACCAACCGCCAGGGCGCGGGCGCAGCGCGGGCTGCGGCGTCTGCCCTCTCTTCGCTAGCAGAGGTCTTTCTTTTCTGGCACGGGCACAGAATCGCCCACGAACATTCTCGACCAATACTTTGTCATGCGCTCGGTGCAGGCAAAGGATCTCATCTTCCCGATTGGCTTCTGCTCGATAACCAACCCCTGCAGCTCGGCAGCTTCCAATATTGAATACGTGACAGCAGCCTGTCTCTTTCTCGGGATGCGCTTTTCGCCGAAAAGACAGTACAACGTTCTGATCAAATATTGGATAGACAGATGATCCAGGTCTATCTGCTCACTATGCGAGCTAGTGTCCTGCGGTTCATACACAATATCCTCGAATCGCTCAGGCGCGATTCCGGTGTCCAACCACCTGACGAACTCTTCCTCGGTAAAAATGGGCAACCTCATTCTTCGCTCCTTGCGATGAACCATCGGACAGAACGCCTGCCGACTAGCGACCATTTACAAGATGCGTTTTGGGGCGTTTCGCCGGGCCAGATTATTGACGAACAGATTTCCATCGCCAAGAGAGCGGCCCGCTTACGGCATGGTGCGGGACGTCGACTTAGATTCATGCTCGCAGTCGTCACCGCGCAAGAATTGCGCCACTTTTTGTCGCTTAGAAAGATACGTGTCTCTCAAAAAAGGCCGACTAATTTCGCCTTCAACATCGCCTTCGAGCACCCGACCGTTTTCCAAGTTTCGCCTCGACGTTCGCCTGGGGCACACCCTCGGCTTTGCCGCCCAAGAATTCCGGCCGATGCGCACGCTAATTTTTGCAGCAGTCGTGAACTCTGGAGCCGCCAATGAAGAAAAAGTACTCGCTCATCCGGCAAATCAAACAAAGTGAAATCGATCAAATCCGAGCACAGCTCGACCGAGTACGAAAGGTCGCCAAGAAGGCTGCGAGGAGCGAAAACCGGTTCGCCGACTATCGGTATCTTCGAGCCGTGTATCGTACCCTCCACACCTTGGGAGACGACAACTTGTTGCCAATTCTGGCCAGGGTCGTTCGCCAGGAATACAACATCCCGAAACGAGCTGGCACTCACGCACTACGAACGATCATCGACGCCACCGCGACTACCGCTTCTGATCTTCGCACCCGCAGTCGATGGGCTCGCGCGCTGGAATGGGCGCTTGATGCCGAAGTGCGCCCAAAACATCTCATCTGGTTTCTAAAGGCAAATAGCGGGATTGCGGGCTGCGCCCGTTTGGCCAACCGAGGTCTCCCCCGTTACAGGCGGCAGCGAGAAGACCTGGAAGACGACGATACGCTGGAACCAAACGGGACTGACAGATTCGGGCTCTATAAGGAACGCTTCCCCCAAAGGCCGCGGCCTCCGATTTGGTGACCGCAGGCAGTTCGCCTCAAGTGATGGCGTTATCGCGCCGACGACCGAGCTAGGCTAGTTCTCTTAAAGAGAACTCACTGCCCCCACCCGGCTATCAGTGAATGGTTTGCAGGGACTGACTTTCCCGTGCACTGCAGGTTGACGCCGTTCCGATACGGCTCAGGCCGGTTCTCTTTAAGAGCAACTCATGGATCCCCCCACGCCAGTTCAGATTGGGATTTGGGCAGGATTAAAATGTCGTCCCAGTCCACATGACCGTTCTTCAAAGCCTTCATCGAATAATCGGCCATCGAACCATATGCGATGCGAGTCGGCTCGATACGCTCTAAACGTCTCTCGGCCGGGCAAAAGAGATGCCGCACTCGTTCGAAATCAGTCTCCGGGTCGAACTTGCCACGGCTGAAGGAAGATAGCACCAAAACTCCGTTGAAGTGCCATCCGCTATTGGCAATGACGAGTCTGCGGGTAACTTTATCGCGCTTGAGAACGGGTAAATCCGGGCAGCCGACGAAGATTGGCATCTGGCGCTCGGCAAAACACGAATGCGGCCTTCTTACCTCCCGGGGCAACAGGATCGAATAGACCCGTTCGACTTCATCCCGCATCATTGCCTTGATCGCGGTTTCCTTCGAAGGGAGCTGCTTGAACATGAAGTTCAGATGCCAGTTTCGTTCGTGAAACCGGCCTTTACGAACTATCCAATTATGAAAAGCTTCGATCTCTGACTGCAGCAGGCTACGTTCTAGGCTATCGTTTTGCATCGCTGAACCTCATGATGAGAGTGGACAGCGTTCATTTACAACTCTCGTTCAGAGCAGATACGCTGCTGCTGTTGTTGTCCTGAGTCAGCGTGTGTGTAGTAGATGTATTGATCTGATGATGATGATGATGATGATGATGATGATGATCGTGATTGCGATCATGTAAGAGAAGTAGACACAGCTATTCCATATGAAGTTCAGAAAACTCCATTGAAGACGCTATGTCCGCGACGCTACGATGGTGGCCGATCCACCCATCATAATTATCGCATGAATTTTGCAGGATTCACTCGTCTATGGGCGGTGGCCGTCGGGCTGTTTGCGAGGTGTTCGCTGAAATCGCTTCTTTTGACCCGATCCGACCGATCCGCCTGAATCGAAGGATACGATGTCCGCTGACTGATGAGCTCTATTTACAACTAAAATTAGTGTCCAGTTCGGAGGCTGCGGGGTCACCGCCTTCGCCGAAGTCCCTTTGCTCCTGTGTAAGGTGATGTGATGCCACGCCGCTTGAGCAGAGATCGCTAATTCCGGCGTCCAATTCCGGCGCAGCCGGCTTGTCCAGCCAATGGCTGGTAGGCGGCGGGCTAGCTCGCCCATCGCTTCAGGATGTAGTTGAACCGCTTGGCTAGGTCGTGCCCAACGGAATAATGACGATCTGCTCTTACATATGGCTCGGACAGAGACCGGCTCAGGGGCGCGGTCGAGGTCGCGCGCGGCGGATTCATGCACTGCTCGAGGTCGAACACTCCATCCGATGGGCTAGGAGCTTGTCTGGATAGTCGCTGTTCAAATCTGGTCGGGTCTGATTCAACATTGGGCGATGAGCAAGTATTTTCGGCCTTGGAACATCGATCAGACGCTGCTTCTGCCGCCGAATGTGCAGGACTTCGTGCCGAAAGGCCATGTTGTGTTTCGGCATGGAATAAGGACCCCGTTTTCGGGGTGATCGGCATCCAATCGGGCCCCCGGGATAAGGGTCCACAGTGGCTTCCATCGAGTCATGGAAGCCGAGTGTCAATCGGCCTGCAAATTTGACCCCTCGTATTGCCTCAGGAAGTAATGTTACCCGGGATGAAGGTCTCGGTCTCGAGCCGCGGCCAGCTCGGTGGAGAGGCTGTGGGCGGGGCGGAGTGCTCATCACACGCAGCGCCGTCCACAGCCTCGGGCCGTATTTCATCCACGGGCATGGATACGATGGCTATCTCCGCCACCTTCCGCCGGAGGGACCGAAGCAGGCGCTGAACGATCGAATGCTGCTTGTCGCTGAACATCGAAGGATCGATCGTGGCGAGCCTGCCCACGATGGCCAGTGCAGTGAGCTGTGGCTCGACGGCGAGCCAGTTCTCGATGATCGCGAGATGGGGATCGAGCTTCGAGGGCATGCGAATACGCTTTTTATATCGCCGTTTCGGCCGGCGGTGCGTGGCCCGCACTTCGGCGGTGTTTGCCGCCGTGCCGAGCGATCGGGCAAACGAGAGCGGATCAGCCGGCGATACGGTGGGAACCTTCGCAAGACCGCGCTTGCCGATCCGTTCGCCGAGCTCTTCCTGCGCCGTGCGGATCGTGGCAAGCAATTGTATGGGATCGAGAGTCCGATACGTCTGGCGCAGACGGCGCTTGACCGCTGATGGGAGTTTCGGGTGCCCCAGTGCACGTTCGTATGGTGTGGCAGGCGGATGATAGCGTTTGATGATCTTGGCACCCTCGCGGCGCTTCTCTTTGAGCTTGAATGACGGCTGGAAGAAGTTCACCAGCAGGCGCGCCGCCGCGTAGAGACGTGCCATCACGCGGGCCGTCTCGACCCCGTCGAAGCGCCCGTATCCGACGAGCCGCCGGACCACCGCACCGTTCTTCTGCTCCACGAAAGCCTGATCGTTCTTTTTGTAGGCACGTGACCGCGTTACCTCGATCTTCTGTGCTCGGCACCATGGAACGACGACGTCGTTCATGAACGCGCTGTCGTTATCGAAGTCGGCGCCACAGATCACCCACGGGAACAGGCCCTGTGCTCGCGTCATCGCTTCCACGACGAGGCTGCCATCGCGTGTCACCAGGGGCAGGCATTCCGTCCATCCTGTTGCGATGTCCACCATGGTCAAAGTCTGGATAAACGAGCCGGCGACGCTGGTCCCACCGTGCGCGACCATGTCGATCTCGCAAAAGCCTGGCGGCGGGTTTGCCCAGTCATTGAAAGTGCGGATCGGCACCTCGCGTCGAATCGCCGAGTAGAATCCGACTCGCCGCCGGCGCCCCCCAGCAGCCGCAATTTTAACGTCGATCAACATCCGATCGATCGTCGCCGCGCTCAGAGTTGTCAGCAGCGCACGCTCTGCGCTCGTTGGCTTCAGCCGGCCATGCCGCTCGAGTGCGGGCAACAGCACTGGGATCATCGATACGAGGCGCTTACCGCAGACGCGATCGGAGGCTTCCCACAGCGCGATCAGCGCGTCGCGCACGCTGGCGTATTTGCGTCGCCGACTTGTCGCTGGTTCGGTTGGGCTCGTTGCCCCTTCGTCCAGTGGTGGTCTGGGCCTGTCCCTTCCGGCAACCGACAGTGCTCGCACCGCGTGCTTGCGGTGCCAACCCGTCGTTGCTGTCAACTCGTCAAGGATCCGTCCCTTCTCAACTCGTCCAGCCGCACGGTAGCGCCTCGCCACCGCGGCCAACACCTCGCGCCTTGCGCCCATGCTGATCCCGCTCGCCATTGGCGCCACCGACCTGATTCGGTAACGCCGCCCCAGTCATCAGCGGAATTGTTCGGTAACATTTTCGATGAGGCAATGCGCCCCTCATCGGCGTCCAATTTTGACCCCTTCGTGCGGCGGGCTTTGCTGGTAGCGCTCGTCTCGTCGGAGCTGGCCGGGATAGCGGAGGCGAGACGAGCGCGGGTGGCGTGATCGTCGTCTCGGCTCTTGAACCGCCAGCTATCGTTGCCGGTCTCGACAATGTCGCAGTGATGGGTCAATCGGTCGAGCAGCGCTGTGGTCATTTTGGCGTCGCCGAACACGCTCGGCCATTCGCCGAAGGCGAGATTGGTCGTCACGATGACGGAGGCGCGCTCATAGAGCCGGCTGACGAGGTGGAAGAGGAGCTGGCCACCGGACTGGGCGAAGGGCAAATAGCCGAGTTCATCCAGCACGATGAAGTCCATCCGGGTCAGATGCTCGGCGAGCCGTCCTTGCCGTCCGTTGCGGGTCTCGGTCTCGAGGCGATTGACGAGGTCGACTACGTTGAAGAAGCGGCCGCGGGCACCGGATCGGATGCAGCTTCTGGCGATGGCAATGGCCAGGTGGGTCTTGCCTGTGCCGGTGCCGCCAACCAGCACGACATTGCGTTGCTGGGCGATGAAGCCGCCGCTGGCGAGATCATTGACGAGAGTCTGATTGATCGGCGTGCCGTCGAACTGGAAGTCGGCGATGTCCTTGGCAAGCGGCAGCTTGGCAATGGTCAGCTGGTATTTGATCGAGCGGGCCTGCTTCTCGTTGATCTCGGCGTTAAGCAGGTCGCCGACAATGCGCTGAGGTTCGTGCTGGCGCTTGACGGCAGTTGCCATGATCTCGTCGAAGGCAGCCTTCATGCCGTAGAGCTTGAGCTCGCCCATGAGGTCGAAGATTTGGGTTCGTTCCATCAGATGGTCCTCCGGAGGTTGTCGTAGCGGGCACAATCGGCGATCGGTGCATGACGGAGCGTCAGTGCGGCCGGCGTCATGATGTTGGCCGGTGGGGCGGGTTCACGTTGACGGGCCAGGATGTTGAGCACGACATCGGCGGAATGGACGCCATGACCGAGCGCTTCGGCACAGGCCGCTTCCACCGCGGACAGACCGTCAGTCAGCACCGCGGTGAGGATGTCGACCATCTGCCGATTGCCATCGTCGGTGCTGGCAAGCTTGCGCCGGATCCGCTCGATCGCGGCCGGCAGCACCCAGTCTTTGAAGGGAGCGCCGTTGCGCAAGGCACCGGGTTTGCGAGCCAGCACCGGCACATAGTGCCAGGGATCATAGGTCGTCTCGCCGCGGCCAAAGGATCGCGGGTGCTCGGCAACGATGCGTCCATCCTGACGGATCACGATGCGGTCGGCATAAGCCTGGACTTCGACCGGCCGTCCGACTGCGCTGGCTGCGACCGAGTACTTGTTGTTGTCGAAGCGCACCAGGCAGGTCTTCGAGACCGATGCCGTCACCGCATGGAAGCCGTCGAAGCGGCCGGCATAGGGAACGAGCTTGGGACGCTCGGCTTCGAACACTTCCCAGATCGTCTGATCGACCAGCTCCGGGTGGCGATGAGCCTTGGCGTAGGCGATGCATTTGTCGAGCAGCCAGGCGTTTAACTCGTCGAGGTTTTTGAACCGCAGCCGCGGCGTGAAGAAGCGCTCCCGGACCAGCCCGACCTGGTTCTCGACCTGCCCCTTCTCCCAGCCCGACGCCGGCGTGCAGGCGACCGGATCGACCAGATAGTGGCTGCACATCTGCAGGAAGCGGCGATTGTAGAGACGCCCTTTACCGACGAAGATCGTCTCTACGGCGGTCTTCATGTTGTCGTAGATGCCGCGGGTGCAGGTGCCTTTGAACAGAGCGAACGCCCGGTCGTGGGCGTCGAACACCATCTCCTGCGTCTCCCGCGGATAGGCCCGCACGAACAGCATGCGGCTGTGACAGAGCCGGACATGGGCGGCCTTCACCATCACCGTGGTCCCGCTCAGCAAGACCACCTCGTGGCTCCAGTCGAACTGGTAGGCTTCGCCTGGGGCAAAGCTCAGCGGGACATAAGCCGCCGCGGTCGATTGCCCGCGTTCTTTGCTCCACCGCCTGGCGTAACGCCGCACGGCATCGTAACCGCCGTCGTAGCCGCGGCCGCGCAGCTCTTCGAAGATCCGGATCAACGTCAGCTGTTCACGAGCCGATTTGGCCGCGTTCGCCGCCAGCAATCCGTCAAGCTCTACTGCCCATCGTCCCAGCTTTGGCCGCGGCTGCACCTGCCGCTCGTACTCGAAGGAGGTCTCTCCCGACCTCAGCACCTTCCGGACCGTGTTCCGCGACACCTTCAGGTCACGGGCGATCTCCTTGATCGTCTTGCCCTTGATGAAGTGCTCGCGCCGGATCCGGGCAATTGTCTCCACGATCAGCATCCCCCACCACCTGCTTCGTTCCAAAGCAGGCAGCGCAACAGATCAATCTGTAGGGGGTCAATTTTGGACGCCGATCCCCCGGCTTAGGGGGTCAATATTGCAGGCCGAATGACATAGGATATCCCGCTCGGCCTTCAGCTTGGCGACCTCACGGCGCAGCCGCTCGATCTCCTGCTGCTCCGGCTTCATCTGCCCGTGGCCGGGAAAGGCTTGCGCCGGGTCGGAGCCCAACTCCTTCACCCATTTGCGGAGAACATTCTCATGAACATCCAGGTCACGGCCAGCTTGCGCCACCGACACCCCACGTTCCCGCACCAGCTTGACCGCCTCGACCTTGAACTCGCGGCTGAACTTCCGTCTTTTCATCGCCACCTCCGGCTTCATGAAACACCTAATCTCGGTGTCCATCAAACCGGCAGCAGCTCAGCTGGCAGGGAATGAGAGCAAGGCGGCGCGGGAACGGCTGACGCTGATCCGGCTATTCGAGGAGCTTCGCGGCCTGGGTTATGCCGGCGGCTATGATGCGGTTCGTCGATACGCACGACGGTGGAGCAAGGAACGCGGCCCCTCGACAGCGTCGGCTTATGTGCCGCTGAGCTTTGCACCAGGCGAAGCCTACCAGTTCGACTGGAGCCACGAGGTCGTCCTGCTGAGCGGCACCACGGTGATGGTGAAGGCTGCCCATGTCCGGCTCTGTCACAGCCGTATGCTGTTCGTGCGGGCCTATCCGCGGGAGACGCAGGAGATGGTGTTCGACGCCCACGACCGGGCGTTCGCCCTGTTCAAAGGCACCTGCACCCGCGGCATCTACGACAACATGAAGACCGCGGTGGAGACGATCTTTGTCGGTAAAGGCCCTCTCTACAATCGCCGCTTCCTGCAGATGTGCAGCCACTATCTGGTCGATCCGGTCGCCTGTACGCCAGCGTCGGGCTGGGAGAAGGGGCAAGTCGAGAACCAGGTCGGGCTGGTCCGGGAACGCTTCTTCACGCCGCGGCTGCGGTTCAAAAACCTCGACGAGTTAAACGCCTGGCTGCTCGACAAATGCATCGCCTACGCCAAGGCTCATCGCCATCCGGAGCTGACCGATCAGACGATCTGGGACGTGCTCGAAGCCGAACGCCCCAAACTCGTTCCCTATGCCGGCCGCTTCGACGGCTTCCATGCGGTGACGGCATCGGTCTCGAAGACCTGCCTGGTGCGCTTCGACAACAACAAGTACTCGGTCGCAGCCAGCGCAGTCGGACGACCGGTCGAGGTTCAAGCCTATGCCGATCGCATCGTGATCCGTCAGGATGGACGTATCGTTGCCGAGCACCCGCGATCCTTTGGCCGCGGCGATACCGTCTACGACCCCTGGCATTATGTGCCGGTGCTCGCCCGCAAACCCGGCGCCTTGCGCAACGGTGCTCCCTTCAAAGACTGGGTGCTGCCGGCCGCGATCGAGCGGATCCGGCGCAAGCTGGCCAGCACCGACGATGGCAATCGGCAGATGGTCGACATCCTCAACGCGGTGCTGACTGACGGTCTGTCCGCGGTGGAAGCGGCCTGTGCCGAAGCGCTCAGTCACAGCGTCCATTCCGCCGATGTCGTTCTCAATATCCTCGCCCGTCAACGTGAACCTGCCCCACCGGCCAACATCATGACGCCGGCCGCACTGACGCTCCGTCATGCACCGATCGCCGATTGTGCCCGCTACGACAACCTCCGGAGGACCATCTGATGGAACGAACCCAAATCTTCGACCTCATGGGCGAACTCAAGCTCTACGGCATGAAGGCTGCCTTCGACGAGATCATGGCAACTGCCGTTAAGCGCCAGCACGAACCTCAGCGCATTGTCGGCGACCTGCTCAACGCCGAGATCAACGAGAAGCAAGCCAGGTCGATCAAATACCAGCTCACCATTGCCAAGCTGCCGCTCGCCAAGGATATCGCCGACTTCCAGTTCGACGGCACGCCGATCAATCAGACTCTCGTCAATGATCTCGCTGACGGCGGCTTCATCGCCCAACAACGCAACGTCGTGCTGGTTGGCGGCACCGGTACAGGCAAAACACACCTGGCCATTGCCATCGCCAGAAGTTGCATCCGCGATGGCGCTAGAGGACGCTTCTACAACGTCGTCGACCTCGTCAACCGGCTCGAGACCGAAACCCGCAACGGTCGGCAGGGACGGCTCGCCGAGCATCTGACCCGGATGGACTTCATCGTTCTCGACGAGCTGGTATCTGCCGTTCGCGCAATCCGGCGGTCAGCTCCTGTTCCATCTCATCAGTCGGCTCTACGAGCGTACCTCCGTCATTGTCACCACAAATCTCGCGTTCGGCGAATGGCCGAGCGTGTTCGGCGATGCCAAAATGACCACCGCGCTACTCGACCGATTGACCCATCACTGCGACATCGTCGAGACCGGCAACGACAGCTGGCGATTCAAAAGCCGCGACGATGTTCAAACAACCCGCGCTCGCGCCGTCTCCGGTCGAGTCGCCCGGGGGAATTTCACCCCCAGGCGCTCACGAATCCGGACGTGAAGCTCGCGCTTCATCCGGCTTCTATCATCCAGCCGTTGGTCTGATGCCGACTTTCCACAGATACAGCAGGCTTGGCGCTCGTTTTGCGAGACGTCCTAGCCAGGATATGGCCGCAGTTTTCCGGCGCTTGAACCTTTTATATTTCCCCATCACCCACCGGGTGAGCACCATGTTGACGTGAAGGACGTTGACGCACTCCGAGCGGTAAAACCGCCCGTAGTAGTTCAGCCATCCTCTCGCGACAGGGTCGATCAGTTTGGCTAGGTCTTCCAGCGTTTGGTTGCTCCTGCTTGTCACCCGCCATTCGCGGATAGCCTGCCGGATTCCCTTGGCTGCCTTGCGGCTGATGGCCGGTGCGAAGCTGACAAACTTCTCACCCTTGCTGTCCCGAGCTTTGCGCGGCCGGAACGTGTAGCCGAGGAAGTCGAACGTGATTTGCTCGTACCCTCCGCTCCGATTGTTGTCCTTGCAGTAGACGATCCGGGTTTTCTCCGGGTGGAGTTCCAGACCGCACTCGGCAAGGCGATTACGGATCGCTCCCAGTACGGCTTTGGCCTCCTCCTCACTCCAGCAATGGACGATCGCATCATCAGCGAATCTTTCGAAGCGCAGGTGTGAGAAGGTCCGTTGCATCCATGCATCGAAACAATAATGCATGAAGAGATTGGAGAGTACGGGCGAGACGACAGAACCCTGAGGGGTTCCTCGTGTTCGCTCGTCGCGGGTCCCGTCTTTCCGCTCCACGGTGGCTTGCAGCCACCGTCTGACGTAGAGACGAACCCAGCCCAATTCCACATGGTGGGCTACAGCTTTTTCCATCAGGTCCCATGGAATCGTATCGAAGAACGACTTGATGTCCAAGTCTATGACCCAATCGAATTTCCAGCAGCGCTCGCGCGCCTTCCCCACCGCATCGAGCGCAGAGCGTCCGGGCCGATAGCCGTAAGAGTCGGGGTGGAAGACTGGCTCCACTTCCTTTTCTATGACCATCTTTGCGACCGTCTGGGCCACTCGGTCTCCGACGGCGGGAATGCCGAGTTTCCTGACACTCTTGCCATCGGATTTGGGGATTTCCACGAGACGAACAGGCGGTGGAAAATACGTCCCCGACGACATGCGATTCCAGACCTTGTAGAGATTCCTCTTCAGGTCCTTTTCGAACGCCGCGACGGAGACGCCATCCACGCCCGCGGCCCCTTGGTTTGCTTTGACCTGTTTCCAAGCCTGCCAAACAAGGTGCTTGGAGATATCATACGGCTTTGCCTCGGACATCAGTTCATCCCCATTGCGGGTTGGCTGTTGTCGTTGGCCAGATGATCGGGTCCCTTCGCTCCACCTGCATTACCAGGCTTCATCACTACTGCGAACCCGTCCGCCCCTGCGCCGTGCATCGGTACTCTCCCCTCAGCGGTGCTGCCGCTTTCAGGTTCTCCCTTGGCATCACGACACAGGTTCCCACGTTCCGTGTAAGAGCCTGCCATCAGGATCGCGCCGCCTCTACACCGGTCGTCACCCATCCAGTAACCAGGCTCCCGATAGGCTTGCTCCCAAGGAAGGGTTGAACCCTTGGTTTCGACAACGTCTGTACTGGTTTTCGATGCTTCATCGGCGGTTCGCTTCCGCTCGCCTTCCTGAGGCTTACCTGACGGGCTTGCGCCCGCCTTTTCCAACAACGCTCACCACCTCGACCGTTGTGTCGAAGCAGCTTGTGGTGGTTTGGACTCTGATCCTGCAATCCGAGCCCGAGGGGCCTACCCTCATCTCTTGCACAGCAAGGCTGCTTGAAGGCTTTAGGTCAATTGATCTACCTCCTTCTTCGCGCCGTCGTGGCGCACCAACCCCGACCAGCTCCGACGACCCGAGCGCTACCAGCAGAGCACAGCCGATCAAAGGGGTCCCTTTTGGAGGCCGATAGGGGGTCCCAGTCAAACGCCGATTGACATCGGCGCCGAATCATCAAATGGAATTCGGCAGCGTATCCCGTCCGACGGTCATGAGGCGAGCGATCGTTCTGGCCGATGGAATCCGATGAAGAGTTTCGACATCAGTCTTTTCGGCCCGCCGTCTACGAGTCGTCCATTCGCCGACAACACGAAGGGAGCCTCGGAAACCGTGCGCCCGTAAGCGGCGCCAAAGTTCAGCGCCGTTTCGGCAACCGGCTGCCCATTGATCGTCGAGCCATGGCAGGTGCTGATCGAGAGAACTCTCCCGGGTCCGGAAGACATCATGGCGTTCGCCGCGGATAACCTGTCGCACCAGCCCCCTGCTGTGGCCCGTCTGGCGCACGATCTGCTTGATCGGCATCCCACCTTTCGACAGGCTCAAGATGGTCGCGTTGGCCTCCTCGCGCCGGAGATAGCCCTCATATTGGAGACGCTCCGCAGCTGTTAGCAGCTCGGGATCGATCGTCGTTGCTCCGATTGCGCTGCGGATCTGGCGCATCGATTTTCGGACGGCATCGAGGAAGGCCCGACTGGCGTTCTCCATCAGATGCCAACGATCTGCGACCTGTACCGCGTGCGGCAGGGCTTTTGCCGCGGCTTCGCCATATGCTCCACCGCGGTCACGGGCGACGATCGCGATCGTGGGATGAGCAGCGAGCCAGGCCTGGGCGGTCGCGGGCTCACGGTCCGGCAGCAGGGTGACCACCCGGCGCCTTTCCAGGTTGCAGATGATGCTGGCGTATCGGTGATTGCGCCGCCATGCCCAATCATCAATGCCGATAACCCTGAGCGGGTCAGCTGGTGGACGGCTACGGCGTCGAACCACGCGAAGGAGCGTATCCTTGCTCACCGGCAGCATCAGCCGTTTTGCGAAGCCTGCCGCCGGTCGTCCGCCAAGCGCCAGACCGAGGTGATGGACTATGGAGTCCAGCCTCGCTGTGCGCCGGGCTGATGGAGCCAGCACCCCTTCGGCGAAGCGCTCAGTAAAGATTTGGCGCCCGCACAGAACGGCGTCGCAGCGGAAGCGGCGGGCGACCACCAGGAGCTGTACGATCCGCCCCGAAAGCGGGAGGTCAGTTACGCGTCGCCGATACCGGCTATGGACACGTCGGGAAACTGTTCCGCACAAGGGACACAGACCGACGCTTCCGGACGCCCGGATCTCAATAATGGCCTTATCACCTTCGTAGTACGCACTCTCTACAACAAACCCACGCGGCACCAGACTGGAGCGGTGGAGTGCTTGCTGCATGGCGTTGATTCTCCTCCAATCAAAGCGCCACGCATCCCCCAAACTTGCATCAAAAGTGATGGTGTGGAACGGCCCTTCGAACCGGCATCAAAAGTGCCTAACGTGGTCGCTTCGAGAGGCGCCACAAGGGAAGGACCGTTCCAATGGAGAAGATTATCACAGTAGGTTTGGATTTGGCTAAGTCGATCTTCCAAGTGCACGGGATCGGCAACGACGGGAGAGTATTGGTTCGCCGCATGTTGCGACGATCGCAGGTGCTGCCATTCTTTCGAGCGCTCTCCTCTTGCCTGGTCGGCATGGAGGCTTGTGCGAGTGCACATCATTGGGCGCGCGAAATCGCGGCCCTGGGGCATTCGGTCCGCATGATGCCACCGGCCTATGTGAAGCCTTATGTCAAACGAAATAAGACCGACATGGCTGATGCAGAAGCCATTTGTGAGGCTGTCACCCGTCCGACGATGCGGTTCGTACCGATGAAGACTGCCGAACAACAAGCCGCCGGTATGATTCTGCGGGCGCGAGAGCTGCTGATCAGACAGCGGAGCCAGACTGCCAATGCTCTGCGCGCTCACATGGCCGAGTTGGGTATTATTGCGGGGACGGGCATGGCAAGCATCGCGAAACTTCTGGGATTGCTCCGGGAGGGGCAAGACGACAGGATCCCCGCCACCGCCCGCTTTGCCCTGATCCATTTCGCTGAACAGATTGAGCTACTTACAAACCGCATAGAGAAGCTCGATAGAGAGATTTTGGTTGCCGTCAGAAAGGATCCCGATGCGAGGCGTCTGATGAGCATTCCCGGTGTTGGTCCTCTCATCGCCGCTACCGTTCGGACATCGGTCTTGGATGCTCGTGGCTTTGCCACTGCACGAGATTTTGCGGCTTGGATGGGTCTGACGCCGAGGGCACAATCGAGCGGTGGGAAAGAAAGGCTCGGCGCGATATCGAAGCGGGGAAATCGGCAACTACGGACGCTCTTAATCGTCGGTGCAACTTCTATCATCAAGCTTGCCAAACGAGGCTTGAAAGTCCCGCTCTGGGTTCGGACCATGCTGCAACGCCGGCCGGTCAAGGTCGTATCAGTGGCGTTAGCCAACAAGATTGCGCGCACCATCTGGGCGTTGCTAGTCAAGGGCGGCATCTATCAGGCACCGGCCGCAATGCTGAAATCTTAATCTTAAGAGCTCATCGGCGGAAAAGGAAAGCCGCCGAGGAGGCAGGGTGCAATCTGGATGAACACTGAATGACGACATTCCCGGTAGCAATCAGACCGCCTGACTCACTGCGCTTCGAGCGCGCAAAATTGATTGGGCGATTGCTTCCGCGGACATCATCGTGGCCAGCGGCCAGGTGCCGCGTTCACAGGCCGAACATATGACCGCACCGCCATTCCTTGTTCAATCAGAGAAAGACCTTGCAGCCCGGGCCGTTCCACATATGAGTCAGAGCCAATTTTGGACGCCGATCCCCCGGCTTAGGGGGTCAATATTGCAGGCCGAATGACACCGACGCCAGCGGCAACGTGTTCGGGCCAGTCAGGCGGCCTTGTTCCTGGCCTGATCGCGCGCGCCGGACTGAAGGTCGTGGATGATCGTCGTCGGCTCGACGGCCTTCACAATCTCGCAGAGATGACGATGGTGGGTAAAGTAGACCACTTGCCCCGTGCAAGCCATGTCGGCGAGCAGGCGAAAAGCCTCCTCGGCTCTCGAATCGTCGAACGTCTCCATGATGTCGTCCGCGAGAAAAGGCCCCGGTGGATGAGCACGTGCGAATTCGTGATACCCCGCTACGCGCAGCGCCAGATACAGCTGAAAACGCGTGCCTTTCGAGAGCTCGGACGCGAGCTTTGAGCCGCCGTCGGATCCCTTGGCGATCAGGAGCTCGCTCCCGTTAGAGGGCTGGGTGACGAGCTCTTCGTAGGAACCCCGGCTGATGAGACGGAAAGCTTCCGATGCGCGCTCCATCATCGAACTCCGGTGCCGCTCGCGGTAGGTGTTCAATGCCCTGTCCGCAGCCGAAATTCCGAGTCTCAGCCTGAGGTAAGCCACCGCCTTGTCTTCGATGGCGAGCAGCACCGTCCGCCGCTTCGCATCCAGGTGTGCGATGGCCGCGTCGCCGCCGACCGCGCTTATCCTGTCCTCGGCGCGGCTGCGGGCGGAAAACAGGTCGCGCGTCCGCCCATCTTCATCCTCGGAGCGGCTTTGCAGGGCGATGAGCTCCGCATCCAACGAGTCGGCATCCACCGCGTCGAGAATGGTTTCGGCCTGCTCGATGGTTTCCGCCCGAATGCCCTGAAGCAGTTCGTCAAGGGCCTGGATCGACCGTGCCTCCAGATCGGATTTGCGGACGAGATCGCGCAGACGTCCGTCGACCTCGGTCAGTGACCCGACTCCGAAGTGGCTCATCATCGCGTTCGTCTTAGCCCGAACGGCGCCGACTTCGTCGACGAGCGCGCGCGCCTTGTCCTGCTCGACGATCAGCCGCGCTTCCACTTCGCGGCGGCGGTCGGTCGTCCTGACCGCCGCCGCGAAGCAGTCCACCACCGCATGGCAAAGTTCGAGCAGATCGGGGCGCGACGACAGTCCGAGCGTGAGGGCCAGCGCTTCGACCTGGGTCCGGAATTGATCTTGATCGCGTTGCATCTTCGCGATGCGGTCGGTCAACTCCGCTCGTTTCTCCAGGCCTGCTTCCAATTCCGCGAGGACTTCGAGCGTCTCACGCACGACGGCCGTGGACGGCTGCATTTCGCGCTGCCCGAGCCAGCAGGTCGCGCAGACCGCTCGCCAAGCTCTATTCCATGCTTCCTCCGCCAGTCGGGCGTGACCGAGCTTCTTCTCCCGCGATGCCAATTCGCGCCGTCGATCCTCCAGTGCCGCGCGCAGGCTTCTGGACTCGAAGGCGCGATCGAGCGCCGCCTGGGCGACCGCCGACATCGCGGCGATATCGCTATCGTCGGCTATATCGATGCCCGCCGACCGCATCGCCGCGGCGATCCGCCCCCGAGAGCCGGCTGCTTCGATCTGCGCTTCACGGCATTCCCTTTCGGCCGCCTCCAGTCTTCCGTCGGCATCGATCGCCCGGTCGCGTTTCCCTAGCCACGAAGCCAGGCCGGCGGCGTCCATCGAGACATCGAGGTCTTGCCCGATCGCGCGAACGGCATTCCCGATCTCCTCCACAAGCGCCGCACGCTTCGTCAGGCTCTCCTGCAATTGCCGGCTGGACCGTCGAAGCATCGATCGCACTTCGGATCGCTTGAGCAGCGCGTCGTTCAATTCCGCGACGCGGGCGGCATGGCCGAGACGCTGCTCCGTGATCAGGTCGAGTTTCCGCATCGCGGATTCGAACGCGACGGCCGTAGCTTCATCCAATTGCGACTTGTGAAGCGCCCAAGCTGCCTCCCGTGCGGACCGCGCTTCCGCGGCGTCATTATCGCTCACGACGCCGGCGACCGAACCAAGCGCGTCGATCCTCGCGTCCAGGCGTTCGGTCTCGGCGGCGAGACGGTCTTGTTCGCCTTGCCGGGAGACGACTTCGAGCGACAGGGCCCTTTCGTTCGATGCCCAACGTTCAAGCTGCTCTTGCGTCGGAGCCGGGACCGCGTAGAGCGATTCCCTGTTTCCCGTCCAAGGGCGCAGTTCGTTCATCCGATCGCCGAGTTCGTCTGCGCGCTCGCGGCGGAGGCGATCGGCGGCACGCACTCGCCCGGTCCCGTCGGCCTGGCGAGCGGCCGCAACTGCAGCCGTCAATTCACCGATCTTCGCTTCGTCGCATCCGTCGTTTCGGTCGGCCGCCTTTGCCTCGGCTTCCGATAGGGCTTCGACCGCCTTGGCGACTTCCGCCTCGGCCGCACCGAGAGCCGCTTCGACGCCCGATCGCCGCTCCGTCAGGTCGCGCAGCGGGGCGACGACCGATGCAGGAAGGAGAAGTCGCGCGGGATCCGGCTCGGAGACGTGATCGATGCGAGCAAGCACCCGTGCGACGGTTTGTTCGGCGATGCCTAGACGGAGACGGCGGTCGGGCAGGTCCTTTTCCGCCGTGACGTATCGCGCCCGCAGATCCGACAGCAATTCGATGCGATCTTCCAGGCCGCAGGCCGACACGTTCACGACGAGCCCGTCGAGTTCCTGCTCGAGCACGGCGATGTTGTCGGCCACCGTCTGCGTCTGCGTCGCCAGCGTCGTCTGTCGGGTCATTAGCGTCGGAAGATCGCGGGCCCACGTCGAAGGAGCATCCGACAAAGCGGCGAGGGGAGTCAGGTCCGAACGAAGAGCGCGATACGTCCGGAGTCTCGGCAGCGCGTGGATGAACCGCCGCACCTCGTCGATACGGGCCTGCGTGCGGCCCCGCTGCGCGATAGCATCGTCGTACGCCGAGGTCGCCTCGTCTCGCTCGATGACCAGCCTGGAATAGGCGGAAGCGAGAACATCGGTCCGATCCCGTTCGTCCTTCAAGGCCGCGAGTTCCTTCTTGAGATCGGCGAGTTCTCCGGACCGCTTTCCGGACTTGAAGAATCTTTCCGCCTCCGCTCTTGCCGAGCCTAGGAGCTTGTCTGGATAGTCGCTGTTCAAATCTGGTCGGGTCTGATTCAACATTGGGCGATGAGCAAGTATTTTCGGCCTTGGAACATCGATCAGACGCTGCTTCTGCCGCCGAATGTGCAGGACTTCGTGCCGAAAGGCCATGTCTCGCGGTTTATGGTTGATCTGGTGCGGGAGAGCCTCGATCTCAGGGAGATCATGGGCAGCTATGTGAGCGGGCTTGGGCAGCCGCCGTTTGATCCGCGGATGATGGTGGCGCTGCTGCTGCATAGCTATGCGAGTGGGCTGTATTCGTCGCGTCGGATTGCCAAGGCCTGCCGGGAGCGGAACGATTTTGTGATGATCGTGGCGCTGGATGCGCCGGATTTTCGGACGATCAGCGACTTTCGCAAGCGACATTTGAAGGCGCTCGGCGCGCTATTCGTGCAGGTTCTGAAGTTGTGCGAGACGGCCGGGCTGGTCAAGCTCGGTCATGTCGCGCTGGATGGTACGAAGATCAAGGCGAACGCGTCGAAACACAAGGCGATGAGTTATGAGCGCATGAAGAAGCGCGAGGCGGAATTGAAGGCCGAGGTCGCTCGCATGCTGGCGGCCGCCGAGGCGGCGGATGCCTCGGAGGATGAGACTTTCGGCAACAGCGACGAACTGCCGGACTGGACCGTCGACAAGCAGAAACGGCTGGCGAAGATCCAGCAAGCGATGGCGGCGCTGGAAGCGGACGCCAAACTGGCGGCGGAGGAAGAGCGCCGCATCGAGGCCGAAAAGGAACAGCAGCGCCAGGCCGAAGGCCGCAAGAAGCCGGGCAAACCGGCGGCGCTGCCATCGGAGGAACCCAATCCCAAGGCGCAACGCAACTTCACCGATCCGGAAAGCCGCATCATGAAGTCGAAGGATGGCTTCGTTCAGGCCTATAATGCCCAGGCGGCCGTCGATGCACATGCCCAGATCATTGTCGCGCAAGAACTGACCCAGCACGGCCTCGATCAGGGCCAGTTGGTGCCCCTGATCGAGGCCATCGAGAGCAATCTTGGCCGCAAGCCGCGGCAGGCCTCAGCGGATTCCGGCTACTGCAGCGAAGCCAATCTCGAAGCGCTCGACACACGCAGCATCGATGGCTATGTCGCGCCCGGACGCGCCAAGCACCCGACAGTAGCGAACGGAAAAGTCGGCGGCCCGCTGACACAGGCCATGCGAAAGAAGATCGACGATGGCGGCTTCGAAACACCCTACCGATTGCGAAAGCAAGTGGTGGAGCCGGTGTTCGGACAGATCAAACAGGCAAGAGGCTTCCGCCAGTTCCTGTTGCGGGGCATCGAGAAAGTGCGCGCCGAGTGGACAATGATCTGCACCGTCCATAACCTCCTCAAGCTGTTCAACCTCGCAAACGCAGCCTGAGCCTGCTACTCTACAACAAATGCCCGTCACGAAAACATATCTGGACGGGCTCCTAGACAACGATCCTCTGCGCCGGGCGTCGGAGCACATTGCACGGGCCATCTCGTCTGCGATGGGCGACCGCGTGCCGGTTGATTCGCAGCCCCTCAAATAAAGTCACGGAACGAGACCTTCGCGATGACAGACCCTGAGTTCCACCTCGTAGAGCCCCCGTACTTCCAGTTAGACGAGGCGGTCGATTGGATTGAATTTACGCAGACAGCGGACGCCGAGCCAGACGGCTGGTTTTCAGTTCTCGCAAGCATCAGCCCGCTGGAGGATGCGCTGCGCCGCGGTAAGCTAACGGGATTCGCCTCCCTTGATGCATCACCCGTGCAAACCATCGAACAATCGACATGGACCGAATTTGATATTTACCCGGCAAATTCCGACGGGAAGATTATTCAAAACAGAGACGAAGCCGACATCACAAGCTTTGTGGTTCGTTCCTTCAAAGCCTATCGGGCGGCGGCATTGAAGGACCTCAGTCAACCGACAGCTAAGCTGGTGCCCGGCATCGCCGAGCAAGAACCTGGATTCCATCGAGTGATGGATCAAGTCGTCTTTCTTGAAGATGACCTTCGGCGGAACTTTCCGGCAGGTGCCGCTCCGAGGAAAGCACTCCCGTCGCTTGACAAAAAGTACGCAACTTTTCTCAAGAAAATCGAGGAAGGTCGTTACCTCAGTAGTCCTGCCCCGCTCACATTCGATGAAGTCTTGGACTTGCTCGTTGACTACCTGAAACGGACGAAACAACTGCATTCCACGCTCAGTTCAATCAGGAAGGGTTTAAAGCGCCACTACGAAGAAGTCCGCAGCGGCGGACAATAGACAAGTCTGGACATGTCTGTAGTTGTCTCGACAGGTCCCAGCGTTCTCCGTGTAGGACTTCCTTGCCGACAGCGAGTCGGCAATTCAAATGGGGAACGACGTGATTATCGAAAAAGCGACCGAGCCGCGGAAATGGCTCACGAGGAAAGAGGCCGCCGGCTATTTGCGGCTTGGCGAGAGCACCCTCGCAAAACTCTTTGTCTCGGGTGATGGCCCACCGGCTATCAAAGTGGGCCGGGCAGTTCGCTATTCATCCGCCGACCTTAATCAATGGATGAACGGACGGCGCCGAAAATCTACGTCCGACGTTAGCGAAGCTTGAGATCAAGTTAATCGCCAAGAGCGTCGTTTGGGCCGCCCGACACGACGCATCTTTTGGATGACAACGGGGCGGAACCACATCGCCACGTCTCGCAAAGTTTTATCTCTATTTCAAACCTGACGTCATTCGGGTGAGGAGAACCTATGTCCACATCAAACCAACCACTGAATTCAAACGATCACGATGAGGTCTGTCGCCAAATTGCCGACGTCGTCGAGCTCGATGCAGCTATCGACTTCGGTAGTCCGCCCCATCCTTCCGATCAAGCACTCAACCTTCCGCCAGGCGACTGGATCCCGGATTTTGGCCTGCGGGAACCCAGCTCTGAAGAGCCGCCGGAGTGGCTCACGGCGCCGCCAATCTTTGGCGACAAGCCTAGCCCGTCCTATTCGTGAGAGTGCTTTTTTTAGTCCGATTGATGTGGCCGCACATCTGCTCTGACGAGGCGCGCGGGATTGCCTTCGGCTTTTCACCGCCTGACGACCGGTACTTTGCAACGCGCTTGAGGGATGGGTTGGGCGAACGGGGGGCGGACGCCCCGCCGGTCAAGGACCGAGCGGCAGCAGCGCGCCTGGCAAGCCGCGGATCAGGTCGGCTTCGGGACATGCCGCGGCAAACGCAAGGCGAATGCGGCTCGTGGTCTCGACGACACGGGCAGCGAGTTTCAAGAGACGAAGACGCAGCGTCGCGAACTCGGCTGTGGCCAATTCCCGGGCTTTGGGAATCGCGTCGTGCACGGTCAGCATCAGCCAATAAGCGGCGGTGTGGAGAACGAGGCGGACTTGATTGGCGAGCGCCGAACGGCAGCTGGTGCGATCGGAGGCGAGCTGTGTCTTATGCAGCTTGATCAGATTCTCGGCTTGGCCGCGCGCGCAATACAGGCTGTCGTAGATCCACTCGGCCGAGCCGACATCGAGGCTGGTGACGACGAAACGGATGTCGAGGCCGAGCATCGTCGCCTCAATACGGGCGACGGTACGCCGTTCGCGATCCCAGGACTTGGCCTTGTGGCGCGTCTCGGTATAGCCACGCAGAACCGGCAGGTTCTCGATGGCGCGTCGCGTGCGGATGTCGTCGGCGGCCTCGTCGAGTTTTCTGGCGAGCGGCTTGGTGCCGGACAGACCGAAGATGTAGTCGATGCCGTTGGTCTCGCACCACGCCATTGCCTCCGGCCGGGCATAGTGCCCGTCGCCACGGAACGTAATTCGCGTGTTGTGCCACCGCGTCCGGATATGCCGTATCAGGCGGCGCAGATGGGCACGCACCTCGACGCCGCCCGGCGTCTTGCCGGGCCGCAACACGACCGCCACGGGCCGGCTCTTCTCCGTGTCGTAGACGTGGATCGGCAGGAAGCAGCGTTCGTCATAATGAGCGTTGAACAGCGAGAGCTGCTGATGGCCGTGGACGACATCGCAGGTATCATCGATGTCGAGCGTGACGGATGCCGGCTCGCGCGGGTAGCTATCCATCCATGCGTCGACCAAAGTGTAGGTCAGTCGGATCACGTCGCGCAGGCGCGGAGCATTCTCCAGCCGCGACAGCGTCGGTTGGGAACACAGATCGCGACCCGTGTCCGGCAGCCGTCCGCAGGCCAGCTTGAATGCGGGATCGGACCGCAGATGATCGAGGTCGTCGGCGTCCTCGTAGCCGCAGCAGATCGCGAACATGCGCGCGCGGAACATATCGACAAGGCTGTGCACGACCCGCGTCGGATCGCGCCGATCCGGGAACACCCGGGCCAAATTGTCGGCCAAGCCGAGACGCCGCTCGGCCATCGCCAGAAGCATCACGCCCCCGTTCGAGGTCAGCCGACCGCCATCGAAGGCAGCTGTGACTTTCTTGGCGTGAACGGCTGGAAACGAGAAGGGCAGAATCGTATCATCGGTCATGGCGGGCCTGGCGTTCGCGGTTGAGGTGATGGGGTTGGCTTTGCAACCGAATCCTACGCCGCATCAGCGCTTTACACCACGCTCGCCAGCCTCTCAGGCGCACTCTGACGAATAAGACGGGCTAGAGTCCCTTAGCTATAACAAACGTGCAGCTGAGCTGCCGTCACGCCGGGGGGAGTGATGGGCTTGTTTGAGGATTGGATTGGCACGCTCACGCTACCGCCTTTGCCCGAATTTCGGTTAAGGATCGGCCGCAATGCGGTCCGACAGATCGTGTTTCGCGGTGCGACAACCCGCGCTCGAATCTTTGCCTCTGAAATTCCCGGTCATGCTCTCATCAAGACCGACCTAAAACCGCCCTACGATCAGATCTACCTTCGAAGAAAAGGGGCGAAGCGCCGAACAACGGACCTTCCCGTTGTTACCGCGGGTGTGGCCCTTGATCCCGCCAATCTGCCATCCACATTAACACTCCATTGGGACGAGGTCACGCCGCTCGTCGAGCGTGCGAACACGCCCGAAAAGCTGCTCAAGACCTGGGAAAATCAGTTCAGTTTTCGCCTTCAAAGCGAGAACGGCGATCCCGGCTTGCGCCTCCCGCAGATCGGCGCACTGCATGCGATAGCGGCACACTTTGCTGTTGGCGACAGCTTCGAACCGGCTACGGTCGTGCTGCCAACCGGCACCGGGAAGACGGAGACAATGCTCGCCGCACAGGTCTATTTACGTCCGGTCCGGACGCTCGTTCTCGTCTCGGGCGTCCCGCTGCGCGATCAGATTGAAGAGAAATTCGTCGCACTGGGCCACCTGCCGACTGCGCAGACGGTTCCCATCGAGCTTCCAGGACCGCGCGTCGCAGTTTTTGCCGGCGGCATTCGGACCGTTTCCGAGGCCGCGGCGTTGCTCAAGCAAGCGAACGTCTTTATCGCGCTTCCAAACTCGCTGGACGCCTCCGATCCCGAGGCGATCGCTACACTAGCGGCCGGCTGTTCGCACCTCTTCGTCGACGAGGCACATCATATAACCGCCAAAACGTGGCGATCGGTTCGAGACCGCTTCATCAAGAAAAAAGTGATTCAGTTTACCGCCACCCCGTTTCGGCGTGACCTACAGCGCGTCGACGGCAAGATCATCTTCAATTACAAATTGGGGGATGCGCAACGCGCCGGATACTACAAGCCTATCAACCTGAAGACGGTTGAGGAGTACGGCGATCAAAAGGCGCGGGACGAGGCTGTTGCCCGCGCCGCAGTTGAAGCCCTTCGCCACGACTTAAACGACGAGAAGCTCGACCATATCCTCCTTGCCCGCACGGAAACGCAGGCGCGTGCAGACGTACTCGCAGACCTCTACCAAAGGCTGGCGCCGGAGTTCGCGCCAGTGAAAGTCTACTCAGACCGTCTGGATAGTCAAAATCGAGCGGCCCTGACCGCTCTGAAAGAACGAAAAAACAGTGGGTCTCGGGTCGTCATCTGCGTCGACATGCTGGGCGAAGGTTTCGATTTCCCCCAGCTGAAGGTTGCGGCGCTGCACGACACGCACAAGTCGCTGGCCATCACGCTCCAGTTTATCGGCCGCTTCACGCGCAAAGGTCCGATCGACGTCGGGCAGGCGACCGTTATCACCAATATCGCCGACCCCCAGGCCGAAAATAAGTTGGCCGGACTCTACGCGGAGGGAGCTGACTGGGACCAACTTATTCGGCGACTTGCTGAAGAGCGCATCGATGGCGAACTTAGGTTACAAGACGTAGTCGAGCAGCTGAAACAGCAGGGCACGTTGTCGGCTGAATTGTCGCTTTGGAATCTACGGCCTGCGATCTCGACCCAGTTTTACAGGACAAAATGCAAGGATTGGGCGCCGCTCCAGTACGCGGATGTTCTGCGGCCTAGCGCTGAAACGTGGTACGCGCTCGACGACAAAGACAAGCTTCTCGTCGCCGTTGTTGCCCAGTCCGAAGAGGTCAAATGGGGCGATTATCAGAACATCACGAACAGCCTACCGAATACGTCAGAATAAGTCCGGCCTTGAGTCGCATATCTCCCGGATCGATTCTCTCTGCTCTCCAGCCATTGCTTTAGGAATTTCGGCGCAACGTGAAGAAAAATACCTTCACCGAATTGCTCGATGGCAGGCAACCATTCAACGTTTCTGGCGAGATCTGCGCCGTTAACGGCCAGCTGGATTTCATCAAGTTCGTCTTCGCCAGAGGTTGGAGGCGGCTCTAGGCGCGTGAAGCCATAAAGACATGTAACCTCACGCAATCGGTGAACCCTAACGATGTTCTCTAGGAACTGATCCCAGGGCGGTTGAAGCTCCTTAGCGCCAAGCGGCAAGGTGTCGGCGTAGAAGAAGGACCCCGCGCCATCGGTGCCGATCACGGGCGCGCCGGTCGCCATCATGTCAAACTCCGCTATTCGTGGGTCCTCATTCGGATTTACTCCGTCCCCTTGTCCATCATTCAGTGCCGCCAGGATCTCCTCGTTTAAAAACTCTGTGAACGCATCCTTCATCTGGGGAATTGCCCGGAGAACGTCGAGAAAGTTTGGCAAGGCGCGAATACTATCGATTGTCGTCTTGTTCTCCATGATGGTCTGACGGAGCTTGTCATTCGCTTTAGTAAGCGAAATGACCGTCACGGTCTGCGGGAAGTAGGTGTTCGTAGCCGACCTCGGCAGCAGACGAAGGTCGTCAGAGCAAGCCTCGTTCGCATCCCGTCGCGGAGTCAGCCAAGGGCTGTGACATTGGCACTTACCCAAAAATTGGGGCTTGTAGAGGTCGGCCATGCTGATCGTCGCACCACAGGTGCATTGGACCGAAATATCCGATGGATCCGAGCTAACGCCGCGCTCGACCCAGTACAGCGGCTTGCGGCAGGATTGATCTCTTCCGCGATGGGTCAGATAGCGCCACTGAATATCCTGAAGATGTCCTTTGGTGCAGGCGCCCACGAATCGGATTGGGTTCACACCGACTTTGCTCCCCGTCCCGGTGTAAGAAAGCTTTCCGCCGCCGGTCACGTCGAGTTCCGAGAACTCGATCATACGCCGGCGCTTTTCATTCGCTGGACTTGCAGCGGCCGACGCTACCGCAGGGACGTTCGAAGGCGCCTCGTTAACCAGAAACCAGCTTGGAAACAGACGTACAGCAACGCCTGGCGCATTGGCGTCCCGACGCTCTTCGTCGAACATCGGTGGATGTCGTAAGCCTGAAAAACTGGGACTCAACTTCGCCCCAAGCTGCTGCTTCAGCAGCGCGACCAGGCGCTCCTCCTCCACCGGCTTCCAGCTGGATCCTTTATAGTCCCAGTCCTGCAGGCCCGCCACCAGCACGGCATTTTCCGGCAGGTCCATCATGGCGCCGGGCCCATAGGTCAGCAACAGCTGGCTGAAGTTCTGAGTGATGTCGGCCATTCCTACTCCGTTATCAAAACGCGCTTCCGTCAGGCCGCCTAAGCTTCAGGAGCGAAACGGGCTCAGTATCCCGCATTGAGCGGCCGGCGATGAACCAATCGCGCTCGGGATCCATGTTCGGCTGCTGGTCGAACGGGTCCTGAAGGAGCCGTCGAACTGCCTGTTCGTTGGCATAGGCGAAATCTTCTCCATTGCTCGTCTGCTTATCCGCGATTCTGATCCAAGCGGCCTCCAACTCGTCAAGACGCGCGAGGCAGCGTTGAATGGAGGCGCTGTCCTGTCGGGCCGCTTGCATCTTGGCCACGATTGCTGATTTCACACGTTGATACGCAGTTGGATAGTTTGCGACCTCGTCTGCCTCCTTGTTGGGAGTCAAATTCGGATCGACATGCCTCTGGGCCGCCACGAGCGTCGCGGCAAGTGCGCGGTCGAGCGCCCGTGGCGCAAAAGGCGTGACGCTCGTTGCCTCGACTGCTCGATAGAAACTCTGATGAAAGGAGCGGAACTGCTCGTAGTGCGTTCGGTCGCGGGGCTTGTGAATATTTAGCAGCGTGACTACCAAACCTGGCTTTTTGGTCTCGCGGCCGACGCGGGACGTCGCCTGAATGTATTCGGCTGCAGTCTTGGGCTGCCCCTGAACCACCATCAGCCCGAGCCGACCGATATCAAGGCCGACGGAGATCATGTTTGTGGCCATGGCAACATCGACCGCATTCTTGTCAGTCGCAGCTAGTCCTAGTCGTGTTCGCGCCTCCGACACTTGATCGGTCGAGTAGCGAGAGGTCAATTCCTGGATCTCGCGCAAGACGCGGTCGGCGAATGGCGCGCCTGTCGGCTCGCCGCGTGTACGGCTTCGGCCGTAGTTCGTCAGATGAGCCCTCACCTCGTCATCGACAATCCTTCGCGCGCCGCCTAGTTCGCGCAGCGCATTGAAATAGCAGAGCGCCGTCAGATAGGGGTCGGCCGGGTCGTCCTTGCCGCCACTGGAGAGTTTTGCCGCGCCCGACAACAGGGTTTGGACCGCACGCAAGAAAACCAGCTTTGGTCCGCGACCCGGTGAAGCCACACCGAAGTAGAGACGCGAGGGTGTTTCGCGGTCGACCTTGGCAAAGAAAGAATCGTCACGGCTGACGCCAGGGGGAGGAAAGATCGCTGTCTGCACGCGACCGAACAGATTTCGGATCTGAACCTCCGCCCTCCGAACCGTCGCCGTTGACGCCACGATTTTGGGACTGCGCCACTCCCCGTTGATCTTCCGGGACGCCAGCAGGTCGAAAGCAGTCTCATAAAGACCGGCCACCGTGCCGAGCGGACCCGAGATGAGATGCAGTTCGTCCTGAATGATGAGGTCGATGGGGCGCAGTTCGGATTTCAGCTGGTTCCCGCCGCTTGGCTCAGCCGCACCATAGAACCCTGTTGCATCGCTTCGTTTGACGTGACCGAAGAACGCTCCGGTGCGGCCTTCCCATGGCACGTTGGCAAACTTGTCGACGGTAGCGATCATGAAGGCTGGCAGACGCCGATAGATTTCCTCATCGACTACGACGATCGGGAGGCGGTTGTCGCTGGAGAAGGCGCAATCTACCTCGTAACAGCGGAGATCGAGTCGCTGCGGGTTGGCCGCCGTCGGATGCAGCGTGAATGCTTCCTTCTTCAGCTCGTTTCCGCACCACGGGCAGCTTTTCAAGGGCGCAGGCGCAGGGCCACGACCCTTTTTGTACTGCTCAAGCCAGTAGACGGCCGTGTTTTCCTTCCTGTTCTTAGAGCTACCGAGGTTGTTGGGCGTTGCAGCGCCACCGACCCACAGCCCAATTTCGATCGGCCATTCGCCGAGGCGCTTCTTCTCCTTGCGCTCAAGTTCGAGGGCACAGACGAGACCCGCCGCGCGCTGGAGCTGGTCGAGCGTCAGCAGACGCAGAGTGTAGCGCATGACGACCGAGAGGCCTGCGCCTTCGAGACCTGGATTGTTCAACCGACGGCGCGCGATCGCCAGCGCCGCCAGACCTAAATAAGCCTCGGTCTTGCCACCGCCGGTAGGGAAAAACAGCAAATCCACAATTGGCCGATCAGAATGAACCGGATCGATTAGACCATCAAGATTGAGCAGGACGAACGCGAGCTGGAACAGACGCCAGGTTGGCGCAGCCTGTTGATCCGGAGGCTTCTTGTTGATCGAAGAGCTGCGCTGGCGATTGGCGCGCTCCATCACCCGATTCATGATGCCGAACGCCTCTCGGCTGACGGGGTCGGAAGCGAGTCGTGCCAGCCCCGATTCGATGCGCTTGCTCGCTATCTCGATGTCTTTCACGCACTTGTCTGCGATCTCGCGACGCTTTAGGCCATCGATCCCCGGTATGAGCTGGGCCTGTGTCTTCGCCCAGGCCTCGTAGGCGCGAGGCAGCGTCCCCAACGCCGCATCGAGCTTTGAGATGTCCTGGACCGCCTCAGCGAGCGCTGCCATGCCTCGCTCAACTCCGGGAACATCGATATCTGCTCCGAGCTTTTCCACCTCTTGCATGGGCAGCGGATTAGTGAAGACAGTGGTCACGCGACGCTCGGCGTCAGGCTCAACCCAATCGCCGGAGGTGTTGTGCCCCACAGCGTAGGAGCAAACCTCGCTATAGTGCAGATCGGCCAATCGTTCGTCAAAATCTGGCGCCTCATACGACGCTCGATCGTCTCGTCGCTCGAAACCAGCCGCAAAATCCAGTTGCAGACGCGCTTGGAAGCAGAACACGACGTCGCGGAAGCGCATGGTCATTAGTCGAGAGTTGACCAAGAACACCGTCACGGCCAACAATTCGCGCTTCACCCCATCGATCCCGGCGGTGTCGATCGGACGAGCGGAAACAACAAGCTCAAGTCCACCTCCAGGGGCCATGGGAGACGCACTGTTAAGAACGACAATGCGTTGAGGCGCGTCACTTGAGCGGATCGTGATGGGCAACATTTCCTCACGGGGAATACGCCGCCAGTCCAGAGTTTGCCTCGGAGGTGTCTTGGGGACTTCGCCGCGCTTTTCCGCATCCTCGCGTGCCGCTTCCAGGAAAACGGCGTCGTCGAGCTTGGGCTCAGTCACATAATCTCCCCACGTTACCCTCGCCCGCAGTTCCCGTGCATCCCGCGGCAGCAACACGGTGAGTCCGAGGGAGGACGGTTGAAACGAGCGCATAGGAGGAGACTCGGGATTGCCCTCGTCCGGCGCGTCGCCTCGGCCGGGCGTAACCTCTGACAGGTTTTCGGCAGCACGCTGAGCTTCGAGCATATCCTCTGCCGCCTGCTCTTCTGCGACATCATTACCGCTTGCTGCAGCGAAGCTGCGGGCGGCACCGGTCTTGCGGCGGGGACCGAGAAACCCGGTTAGGTACCACGTCGAGGGGGCGACACCCGTCAGGACTTCTCGCGCCAGATCCGGGTCGAAATCGGGATGCGGGCCGACGAGATCACGGCGCAAGAGATCGAGCAGGCGTTCGCGGACCTCTACCGGCGTTGTCGGCTTCGGCAAATCAGCGAGCCTGTCCGCAAGCGCCACGCCTGACTGTCCCGAAAGTACGGCATCTGTCATCAAGAGCTCCCCACCTGACGTCTTCTACCATCCAGCCAGCCAGCCAGACGCAATTAGCAGTATAGCAATTCTGCCAATTCAACTGAGGCCTAGCTGCGGCTCGCTGTCCTCATTCTCAGGATCCCTAGCCTGCGCCTGACCGGCGGGTGCGCGTCCCTCGGCGACCTCCGCAGCATGACAATCGGCATTGAGGGCGAGCAGCCGGGCGAGAACGCGGTCGCGCGCCTCTGCCGGCCAGAAGTAACGGTTCTGATAAGTGTGGTCGTTCTCGGATTCTTCGGTCAGAAATTCGGGACGCAGTTCAGCGGCGAGATCGTCCCAGCCATAGGCGTGGAGCACGGCGCGATCCATTTCGCCGTGCAGATCGCGCAAGGTTTCAATGACGGCGCCGCGTTCTTCCGGATCGTGAAAACGGTTGTAGGTCTTGGTCATGCCTTCGTTCGCCGCTACCATCAGCGCAGCCCGGTGGTCGTAGTAGGTCTGGGCGGCGGCTTCGAGGGCAGCGTCGCTTTCGTAGCCAGCTGGAAAGGGGAAGGTCTCGAAGCAGTCGGAGGGCGCATAGCGCAGCCTATCCTCCAAGGTTGACGAGAAGAAGCGTGCCCAGATTTCGTGTATGCGGGATTGGAGGACGGCGAAAGGTCCCATTGTGGGAAAGGCGACGACGTTGTGGGGTGCGCCAGTCACCACATCGGCCGTAATAAATGCCGCCAGCAGATGAGGCGAGAGGTTAGGCACAAATATGTAACGTTTCAGCCCAACAAGTGCACGATTCAATTCCTTTCTATATGCACCCCAACGCCACCAATATTTACTCACCGTCCTGTTCCATGCATTAGCCCGTCTTATTCGTCAGAGTGCGCCTGAGAGGCTGGCGAGCGTGGTGTAAAGCGCTGATGCGGCGTAGGATTCGGTTGCGAAGCCAACCCCATCACCTCAACCGCGAACGCCACGCCCGCCATGACCGACGATACGATTCTGCCCTTCTCGTTTCCAGCCGTTCACGCCAAGAAAGTCACAGCTGCCTTCGATGGCGGTCGGCTGACCTCGAACGGGGGCGTGATGCTTCTGGCGATGGCCGAGCGGCGTCTCGGCTTGGCCGACAATTTGGCCCGGGTGTTCCCGGATCGGCGCGATCCGACGCGGGTCGTGCACAGCCTTGTCGATATGTTCCGCGCGCGCATGTTCGCGATCTGTTGCGGCTACGAGGACGCCGACGACCTCGATCATCTGCGGTCCGATCCCGCATTCAAGCTGGCCTGCGGACGGCTGCCGGACACGGGTCGCGATCTGTGTTCCCAACCGACGCTGTCGCGGCTGGAGAATGCTCCGCGCCTGCGCGACGTGATCCGACTGACCTACACTTTGGTCGACGCATGGATGGATAGCTACCCGCGCGAGCCGGCATCCGTCACGCTCGACATCGATGATACCTGCGATGTCGTCCACGGCCATCAGCAGCTCTCGCTGTTCAACGCTCATTATGACGAACGCTGCTTCCTGCCGATCCACGTCTACGACACGGAGAAGAGCCGGCCCGTGGCGGTCGTGCTGCGGCCCGGCAAGACGCCGGGCGGCGTCGAGGTGCGTGCCCACCTGCGCCGCCTGATACGGCATATCCGGACGCGGTGGCACAACACGCGAATTACGTTCCGTGGCGACGGGCACTATGCCCGGCCGGAGGCAATGGCGTGGTGCGAGACCAACGGCATCGACTACATCTTCGGTCTGTCCGGCACCAAGCCGCTCGCCAGAAAAGTCGACGAGGCCGCCGACGACATCCGCACGCGACGCGCCATCGAGAACCTGCCGGTTCTGCGCGGCTATACCGAGACGCGCCACAAGGCCAAGTCCTGGGATCGCGAACGGCGTACCGTCGCCCGTATTGAGGCGACGATGCTCGGCCTCGACATCCGTTTCGTCGTCACCAGCCTCGATGTCGGTTCGGCCGAGTGGATCTACGACAGCCTGTATTGCGCGCGCGGCCAAGCCGAGAATCTGATCAAGCTGCATAAGACACAGCTCGCCTCCGATCGCACCAGCTGCCGTTCGGCGCTCGCCAATCAAGTCCGCCTCGTTCTCCACACCGCCGCTTATTGGCTGATGCTGACCGTGCGCGACGCGATTCCCAAAGCCCGGGAATTGGCCACAGCCGAGTTCGCGACGCTGCGTCTTCGTCTCTTGAAACTCGCTGCCCGTGTCGTCGAGACCACGAGCCGCATTCGCCTTGCGTTTGCCGCGGCATGTCCCGAAGCCGACCTGATCCGCGGCTTGCCAGGCGCGCTGCTGCCGCTCGGTCCTTGACCGGCGGGGCGTCCGCCCCCCGTTCGCCCAACCTACACCTCAAGCGCGTTGCAAAGTACCGGTCGTCAGGCGGTGAAAAGCCGAAGGCAATCCCGCGCGCCTCGTCAGAGCAGATGTGCGGCCACATCAATCGGACCAAAAAAACGCACTCTCACGAATAGGACGGGTTAGTCGAAGGAAGCGCAATTCGTTGGGGTTTAACCCAACGTTCCACGACCGCCAGCAAGTCTGGCCAGTCCGCTGCGACTTCATCTGGATAATCGGCCGGCACAATCCCGTTTTGTAGGCATTCCTGGCGGCGCTGATTGCATGCGACCGTGCCCTCGTCCATAAACCACGAGGTTGACGAATTATCACGCCGTAATGGTAGGTCTGAGAGACTTATCACGTAGCGATTATGCGCATGTGTTGGTGAGGTATTGACTTCTTCGCCGCCAATGTACGGAAAGATACGATCAGCGTTACGCGGCTCTTTGGTAATCAGCATACGCATCGTCTTGAGGTTTTCACACTCGGCTTTAGCGGCAGCACCATCGTCGAAGGTAAAGCCTGCACCAAGTACGTAGGAGCCGATAAATGCCTTTTTGGCATTAGCGGCGAGGCGCTCCGGCGCGTCGTCGAGGTCGCCGGAAACGAGGTAGGCAGAGATCCTGGTTACCTGACGACCATTAAGTATCGCCGAGGTTCCCGACATACTCTTTGACGCGTGGACAATCGATACTACTACCGCCGCCCCTTCGTTCGGCCACTGATAGCGCTTCGTTGTTCGGAAGATGCGTCCCCCGTTTCGAAGAATCGTTGCGAGCCCAGTTTCTCGGGTATCGCCTTGGCCGATTGTGTTCGTAGCGATAAGCCCGAACGCGCCGCCCTCGCGCAAGAGTGCAAAGGCGCGGCGGAAAAAATGTGCCACCAGATCGGAGTTGCCGTGCGCCCCCTGGTGCAGAGTCTGTCAATCGGCCTGCAAATTTGACCCCTCGTATTGCCTCAGGAAGTAATGTTACCCGGGATGAAGGTCTACGAACTGCCCCAGACCGGTCTCGAGCCGCGGCCAGCTCGGTGGAGAGGCTGTGGGCGGGGCGGAGTGCTCATCACACGCAGCGCCGTCCACAGCCTCGGGCCGTATTTCATCCACGGGCATGGATACGATGGCTGTCTCCGCCACCTTCCGCCGGAGGGACCGAAGCAGGCGCTGAACGATCGAATGCTGCTTGTCGCTGAACATCGAAGGATCGATCGTGGCGAGCCTGCCCACGATGGCCAGTGCAGTGAGCTGTGGCTCGACGGCGAGCCAGTTCTCGATGATCGCGAGATGGGGATCGAGCTTCGAGGGCATGCGAATACGCTTTTTGTATCGCCGTTTCGGCCGGCGGTGCGTGGCCCGCACTTCGGCGGTGTTTGCCGCCGTGCCGAGCGATCGGGCAAACGAGAGCGGATCAGCCGGCGATACGGTGGGAACCTTCGCAAGACCGCGCTTGCCGATCCGTTCGCCGAGCTCTTCCTGCGCCGTGCGGATCGTGGCAAGCAATTGTATGGGATCGAGAGTCCGATACGTCTGGCGCAGACGGCGCTTGACCGCTGATGGGAGTTTCGGGTGCCCCAGTGCACGTTCGTATGGTGTGGCAGGCGGATGATAGCGTTTGATGATCTTGGCACCCTCGCGGCGCTTCTCTTTGAGCTTGAATGACGGCTGGAAGAAGTTCACCAGCAGGCGCGCCGCCGCGTAGAGACGTGCCATCACGCGGGCCGTCTCGACCCCGTCGAAGCGCCCGTATCCGACGAGCCGCCGGACCACCGCACCGTTCTTCTGCTCCACGAAAGCCTGATCGTTCTTTTTGTAGGCACGTGACCGCGTTACCTCGATCTTCTGTGCTCGGCACCATGGAACGACGACGTCGTTCATGAACGCGCTGTCGTTATCGAAGTCGGCGCCACAGATCACCCACGGGAACAGGCCCTGTGCTCGCGTCATCGCTTCCACGACGAGGCTGCCATCGCGTGTCACCAGGGGCAGGCATTCCGTCCATCCTGTTGCGATGTCCACCATGGTCAAAGTCTGGATAAACGAGCCGGCGACGCTGGTCCCACCGTGCGCGACCATGTCGATCTCGCAAAAGCCTGGCGGCGGGTTTGCCCAGTCATTGAAAGTGCGGATCGGCACCTCGCGTCGAATCGCCGAGTAGAATCCGACTCGCCGCCGGCGCCCCCCAGCAGCCGCAATTTTAACGTCGATCAACATCCGATCGATCGTCGCCGCGCTCAGAGTTGTCAGCAGCGCACGCTCTGCGCTCGTTGGCTTCAGCCGGCCATGCCGCTCGAGTGCGGGCAACAGCACTGGGATCATCGATACGAGGCGCTTACCGCAGACGCGATCGGAGGCTTCCCACAGCGCGATCAGCGCGTCGCGCACGCTGGCGTATTTGCGTCGCCGACTTGTCGCTGGTTCGGTTGGGCTCGTTGCCCCTTCGTCCAGTGGTGGTCTGGGCCTGTCCCTTCCGGCAACCGACAGTGCTCGCACCGCGTGCTTGCGGTGCCAACCCGTCGTTGCTGTCAACTCGTCAAGGATCCGTCCCTTCTCAACTCGTCCAGCCGCACGGTAGCGCCTCGCCACCACGGCCAACACCTCGCGCCTTGCGCCCATGCTGATCCCGCTCGCCATTGGCGCCACCGACCTGATTCGGTAACGCCGCCCCAGTCATCAGCGGAATTGTTCGGTAACATTTTCGATGAGGCAATGCGCCCCTCATCGGCGTCCAATTTTGACCCCTTCGTGCGGCGGGCTTTGCTGGTAGCGCTCGTCTCGTCGGAGCTGGCCGGGATAGCGGAGGCGAGACGAGCGCGGGTGGCGTGATCGTCGTCTCGGCTCTTGAACCGCCAGCTATCGTTGCCGGTCTCGACAATGTCGCAGTGATGGGTCAATCGGTCGAGCAGCGCTGTGGTCATTTTGGCGTCGCCGAACACGCTCGGCCATTCGCCGAAGGCGAGATTGGTCGTCACGATGACGGAGGCGCGCTCATAGAGCCGGCTGACGAGGTGGAAGAGGAGCTGGCCACCGGACTGGGCGAAGGGCAAATAGCCGAGTTCATCCAGCACGATGAAGTCCATCCGGGTCAGATGCTCGGCGAGCCGTCCTTGCCGTCCGTTGCGGGTCTCGGTCTCGAGGCGATTGACGAGGTCGACTACGTTGAAGAAGCGGCCGCGGGCACCGGATCGGATGCAGCTTCTGGCGATGGCAATGGCCAGGTGGGTCTTGCCTGTGCCGGTGCCGCCAACCAGCACGACATTGCGTTGCTGGGCGATGAAGCCGCCGCTGGCGAGATCATTGACGAGAGTCTGATTGATCGGCGTGCCGTCGAACTGGAAGTCGGCGATGTCCTTGGCAAGCGGCAGCTTGGCAATGGTCAGCTGGTATTTGATCGAGCGGGCCTGCTTCTCGTTGATCTCGGCGTTAAGCAGGTCGCCGACAATGCGCTGAGGTTCGTGCTGGCGCTTGACGGCAGTTGCCATGATCTCGTCGAAGGCAGCCTTCATGCCGTAGAGCTTGAGCTCGCCCATGAGGTCGAAGATTTGGGTTCGTTCCATCAGATGGTCCTCCGGAGGTTGTCGTAGCGGGCACAATCGGCGATCGGTGCATGACGGAGCGTCAGTGCGGCCGGCGTCATGATGTTGGCCGGTGGGGCGGGTTCACGTTGACGGGCCAGGATGTTGAGCACGACATCGGCGGAATGGACGCCATGACCGAGCGCTTCGGCACAGGCCGCTTCCACCGCGGACAGACCGTCAGTCAGCACCGCGGTGAGGATGTCGACCATCTGCCGATTGCCATCGTCGGTGCTGGCAAGCTTGCGCCGGATCCGCTCGATCGCGGCCGGCAGCACCCAGTCTTTGAAGGGAGCGCCGTTGCGCAAGGCACCGGGTTTGCGAGCCAGCACCGGCACATAGTGCCAGGGATCATAGGTCGTCTCGCCGCGGCCAAAGGATCGCGGGTGCTCGGCAACGATGCGTCCATCCTGACGGATCACGATGCGGTCGGCATAAGCCTGGACTTCGACCGGCCGTCCGACTGCGCTGGCTGCGACCGAGTACTTGTTGTTGTCGAAGCGCACCAGGCAGGTCTTCGAGACCGATGCCGTCACCGCATGGAAGCCGTCGAAGCGGCCGGCATAGGGAACGAGCTTGGGACGCTCGGCTTCGAACACTTCCCAGATCGTCTGATCGACCAGCTCCGGGTGGCGATGAGCCTTGGCGTAGGCGATGCATTTGTCGAGCAGCCAGGCGTTTAACTCGTCGAGGTTTTTGAACCGCAGCCGCGGCGTGAAGAAGCGCTCCCGGACCAGCCCGACCTGGTTCTCGACCTGCCCCTTCTCCCAGCCCGACGCCGGCGTGCAGGCGACCGGATCGACCAGATAGTGGCTGCACATCTGCAGGAAGCGGCGATTGTAGAGACGCCCTTTACCGACGAAGATCGTCTCTACGGCGGTCTTCATGTTGTCGTAGATGCCGCGGGTGCAGGTGCCTTTGAACAGAGCGAACGCCCGGTCGTGGGCGTCGAACACCATCTCCTGCGTCTCCCGCGGATAGGCCCGCACGAACAGCATGCGGCTGTGACAGAGCCGGACATGGGCGGCCTTCACCATCACCGTGGTCCCGCTCAGCAAGACCACCTCGTGGCTCCAGTCGAACTGGTAGGCTTCGCCTGGGGCAAAGCTCAGCGGGACATAAGCCGCCGCGGTCGATTGCCCGCGTTCTTTGCTCCACCGCCTGGCGTAACGCCGCACGGCATCGTAACCGCCGTCGTAGCCGCGGCCGCGCAGCTCTTCGAAGATCCGGATCAACGTCAGCTGTTCACGAGCCGATTTGGCCGCGTTCGCCGCCAGCAATCCGTCAAGCTCTACTGCCCATCGTCCCAGCTTTGGCCGCGGCTGCACCTGCCGCTCGTACTCGAAGGAGGTCTCTCCCGACCTCAGCACCTTCCGGACCGTGTTCCGCGACACCTTCAGGTCACGGGCGATCTCCTTGATCGTCTTGCCCTTGATGAAGTGCTCGCGCCGGATCCGGGCAATTGTCTCCACGATCAGCATCCCCCACCACCTGCTTCGTTCCAAAGCAGGCAGCGCAACAGATCAATCTGTAGGGGGTCAATTTTGGACGCCGATCCCCCGGCTTAGGGGGTCAATATTGCAGGCCGAATGACAGCAGAGTCTGCAACCAGGGCAAATAGTGCGGTCCGGACGCGGCCGAGATGGTGTTCTTGCCGGCGAATGGCGGATTTCCGACTATGGCGTCAAAGCCTGGATTCTCACGAACGAAGACTTCGGGGAATTCGATTTCCCAGTGGAACGGTCGCCATCCCGTTTCCGCCCAGCACGGATCTCCCTTTGCGCGTAGCAGATCCCACTTTACGGGTTGAGATGCGACCCAGCTTTCGACAGTCTGACGCTCTTTTTCGCGACCTTTGGACTTGTCAGCCGAGAAGTGTGCCGCAATCACCGCATCCCAACGATGCGCGCCGGTTCGCCGGCATCCACGACCCGGGAATAGCGCGCCGCTTGCGCTGCGATCAGCACATCATCATCGGCATTGCGAATCGCCTCGCGCCCTTCGAGCGCAAGGCCCACGGCCTTCTCGATGGCCCCCTTGAACAGCGGCAAGCCTGGCTTGGACGGATCCCAGTGCGCGGCCTGGATTTGCGCGCGCGTCAACCCGACGAGGCTGTCGCCTGCCTTCAGCGCGTGATCGAGGAAGGTGAATTCATGATCTCGGGCAAGCGTCGCAAGCCAGAGCGAGAGCCGCGCGAGATCGACCGCCATTGGATTGCGGTCGACTCCATAGAGACATTTCTGCGCCACCAGGCGCCGCGCGTGCAGCGCTTCATCTTCGTCGGGCGGGATCTTGGGCTTTTCTGCCCCGTACATGTTCCAGGCCTGCTCCAACCGCGCGCCGATCTGGCGGCAGGCTTCAACCAGGAACGCACCGGAGCCGCAGGCAGGATCGACCACCTTCAGGGACAGCACCGCCTCCGGCGACGCATCGGAGCCGAGTCGCGCGAAGGCCGGTTCCAGCGCATGGCGCACGATCGGCTCGGTCAGCGACCTCGGTGTATAGTGAGATCCAGAACGGCGGCGCTCCTCGGTCGGCTGCAGATAGGGTGCGCCAGGACCGATCTGGGTCGCCTTGGGTGAGGCTCGCTCGTCGACCAAGGACCCGAAAGCCTCGATCAGCTCGGCAATATCGCACGCGTCCTTGACGCCCTTGGCCTGTTTGGCCGTAAGCTTGATACCGTGCCCTTTCAGCCATTTCTGACGATCGTTCGGCTTCTGGTCCAGCACCGCGTCGAGCCCGATGAAGTTCGGCAGCTTCTTCTCGTCGCGTAGCGCGATCATGCACTCGGTCGCGCGCCAAGTCGTGAAGCCCATGACGGTCTCGTAGACCGAACCGATCGATTCAACATCGAGCGAGCGGTACGACAGCCGCTCGCGGATCTTCTCCCCGGAAAGGCCGCGGCCCTCGATGGTCATTAGTCCATGCAGGATGCGCAGGATTGTTCCGTCCGAAACGGGAAGCACTCGTGCGTCCGCGAACCCGCTGCCCTTCTCGCGGCCTTCCAGAAACGCGAAACCGTCGGGATTGAACAATTTCCCGCCGCGCCCGGTCACCCAATCGGGATGCCCCCGATGGATCAGCCGGAACACGGCGAGCAACTGGCCCCAGCCGCCGCGGCGCTCATCCATCGTATCGGGGTTTAGCGCCTCATCCACCAATAGCCGTGCGTAGAGCGTCTTGATCGAATATCCGCTCTCCCAAAGCTGTTTCAGATGCGGATCGGTCGAGGACGGCAGCAAATCACGATCTTCGGCATAAAGCAGGAACACAAGCCGCATCAGGAGTGTAAGTAAGCCCTCATAGAGATGATGCGGATCGCGTTCGGCGACGGCCTCGATCTGTGCAGGCGCGGCGCGGTGCAGGCCACGCAGCAGCTCATAGAGCGCGCCAAGCACCTGCCCCGAGAGCTTCTCCGACACGGCATTCTGTGCCTCGCGCGAGGCCTCCAGCAGATTGCGCAGCCGCGTCTCCGGAGCGCCGGTAAAGAACGCGTTGCGGCCGAGACACAGCTTGAGACCGGCCAGCATTGGTCGACCATCGGGCCTGCCGAGAGCCGCGAGCGGCCATGAGAGCCAGCCGGCCGTTTCGCCGCGCGGCGCGTAGATGAGCCGCAATGTGGTGCGCGCGACGAGGATGCCGACACCGATATTGGTTTCGCGCAGCAACCGCTCCAGCCGCTGGTGCGGACTCGCCTCCCATTCACCCGAAGCAAACTGGTTGCGACCCTCAGCATCGAGGCTCGGATGCAGCATCACCAGGGCCTGTGCCGGGATGCCCTCGGGCGCCTCCCCGTTCCACAGCAGCACCAGGTCAGGCGCGAGCAGCGACTCGTGCTCCGGGACAGTGACGTTGAGCGCTGAATCGACCGTCGGTCCGCCGGAGCTGCCGGCAACGAGTTTCGCCGGCCAACCAAGGACCTGTTCAAAGAATGTCCAGGCATCGTGCAGTTCGAGCAACCGATCGTGTTCTGGCGTCGCCTCGGGATCAAGACGCAGTGCCCGCGCCGCGGCTTCCGTGTCGAGCGGCGTCTGGCGGATAGGCGTGACGCCCCTCTCGCGCAGCACATTTGGACCCACGACCAGCCCCTCGGGCTGGAGATAGTTCAGCCATTCCGACGTTTCGTCCTGACGCGAATGATAGGTCATGTTTCTGCTCAGTTCGTCGCGGGCCAGAGATAGACGAGACCGATGGGCTCTAGCCGGCGCGCCTGGACCTCGTAGCCGCGCCGCACCTTCTCGGGTTCGCTGTCAAGTTCCTGCTGGAGTCGTAGCAACTTACCGTCCCACGAGCGCCGATCCGCCTCGAACTGGCGCATTTCCCGTTCGTTTTGCTGGCGGATCTCGTCCTCGGTCGGGCCGAAGAAATCCAGCTGCTCGGAGGCCTCCGGCGGCTGCTTGCTGCGCATTGCGTCGCGAACCTTGTCGATCTGCCGCTGCAGCAACGCCGCCATTGCCTCGGCCTCACGCCGACCATTCTCCATGAGATCGGCCGTCGCGCCCTGCTCGGAAGCTTCCGCGCGGGCTTCGATATGCGGACGCAGGTCGGCAATATCGCGCTCCAGGGTTAGAGCCAGACGCTCAAGAACGCCCGCACCCGGCGAAATGCCATCACGCAACGCGCCGTCCAGTTGTTGGATTGTGGTCGCCTCGCCAGCTTCGGCAAACGGTGTCAACGGGCCATCCTCCCGGCGCGTGTCACGCCACGCGGCGGTAATTGGGATGATCTCCTCGTGAAGACGACGCGCTCCTGGGCCGAATAGGCAGAGCCGCCCGAGCAGGACGACGCGCGGCTGCGCGCCCGAACTTACAATTGCCGTGATCCGACCGACGGTGGCCCGAAATCCCTGGCTTAGAAACCGTGACAACAGTCGCTTGACAAGACGGTGCTCAAGATGGAGAGAGCTGGCGCCGGTTGTTTGGACAGCGCCCCGCGGGATTTAAGTGGATTCCTGCCGGGTTATGCTGAACGCGGGGCCTTACGATTTTGTCGTTGCGTCGGGAGGGCGTAGCCCGACCAGAGCGACGACAAAATCGTCGGCGACGGTCATGCGGCCATCACCATAGCTTGCGTGCCGAAGTAAGCCTCGTCGGGCGTGCGCCCGTCAAGGCTCGAGTGAGGGCGTCCCTGATTGTAGAAGGCCAGATACTTGGCAATTGACGCTCGCGCCTCGGACACGCTGTCGTAGGCGCGGAGATAAACTTCTTCGTATTTGACCGTGCGCCAGAGCCGCTCGACAAACACGTTGTCGCGCCAGGCGCCCTTGCCGTCCATGCTGATGGCGATCTTCGCGTCCAGCAGCACATCGGTGAACTCGAGGCTGGTGAACTGGCTGCCCTGGTCCGTGTTGAAAATCTCGGGCCTGCCGTGCTTCGCCAACGCCTCCTGGACCGCTTCGACGCAGAAGGCCGCCTCCATTGTGATCGAGACGCGATGGGCCAGGACCCGTCGGCTGAACACATCGACGACCGCCGCGAGATAGACGAAGCCACGCCGCATCGGAATGTAGGTGATGTCCATTGCCCACGCCTGGTCGGGCCGCTCGATCTTCAATCCGCGCAACAGGTACGGGTAGATCTTGTGACCCGGTGCCGGCTTACTCGTGTTCGGGCGACGATAGACCGCCTCGATCCCCATGCGCTTCATCAGCGTCGCAATGTGGCGGCGACCGGCGTATACGCCCTCCCGCCGCAGCAACGATCGCTGCATACGCGCTCCCGCGAAGGGATAATCGAGATGCAACTCATCGAGCCGACGCATCAAGGCAAGGTCCTCGGCCGAAACTGGCCGAGGTTCATAGTAGACCGTGCTGCGAGCCAGCTTCAGGACCTTCGCCTGGCGCACGATAGAAAGATCATGACCGCGGTCGATCATCGCTTTGCGCTCAGCAGGCCCGCCTTGGTGAGCGCGCCGGACAAAAAATCGTTTTCCAACGCCAGCTCGCCGATCTTGGCATGTAACGCCTTCAAATCGACCGGCGTCTCGGCCGACGCCTTGTCATGCCCAAACACGCCGGCGGCGCCTTCCAGGAGCTGGTTTTTCCAGATCGTGATCTGGTTCGGATGAACATCAAACAGTTGCGCCAGCTCCGCCAGCGTCTTGTCGCCTTTGACCGCAGCCAAAGCAACCTTCGCCTTGAATGCCGGAGAATGCATCCGGCGGCTCTTCTTCGTCATCTTCGCTCCTGATTCGCGGCAAGAATCCTCGCCGCTGTCAGGCAGAAAATCCACTCAAGCTACTGTCCGAATTTGCGGAGCCAGCTCTGAGCTGGACGACATCCTGGGGTTCAGGCTCACCCTCGCGAACCTTTGGTGGCTCGAAGACAAGGCCGCGCACGGGCGTTTCACGCCGCCATCGTGCCCGCTCTTTCGGACTTGCTGGCCGCCCCGGCCGCAGTTCGTCGAATAATGCGGCCCAGCTCGGGTCTTTGAGGAAGCTCGGCGTCTCCGGATCGAGCAGCACGGCTTCTGGTACACTGAAGCGTCCCGGCTGCAGCGCTGCACCGTCGTCCCGCAGGGCGATCTCGACAACATGGCGGATGTCTATCCCCTGGACTCCGACGCGCCGCTTCGCCGTATCGAGCGCCCTTTGAAGGCGCTCCTGCTCCTCCTTCAGCCGCGCCACGCGCTTTTCGGTTTCATCGCCCAGCTCTCGTTCGGCGATGCTCACGCGTCCTGATGTTGCCTGGGTAATGCTGTCAGCCAACCGTTCGGTTTCGCCGCGCCGGATTCCTTCGCGGGAAAGAGTGCTCTCCATCTGTAAACGCAGCACTTCGCCGGAGGCACCGAGTTGCTTTCGGATCACCTCGGTCTTGCGAACGAGGGCGTCCAGAACGCGGTCCTCCTCGCGCTGATCATAGAAGAAATAACGGCATGTGACGATCTTCGAGGGCTGAAGCTTGCGGTCGATACGGCCATTGCGCTGCTCAAGGCGAGAGGGATTCCAAGGCAGGTCAACGTGAATCAGATCGTGGCAGCGCGCCTGCAGGTTGAGGCCTTCTCGCGCGGCATCGGTGCAGACGAGGACGCGGACGGGCTCCTGCTCGAAGGGCGCATTGAAAGCGATTTTGATCCGGTCGCGCTCTTCCAGGCTGGTCTGTCCAGTGAAGTTAAGGATTCGGCCGTCCAGCTCGACACGGCCAATGCTGCGCTGAAGCAAGCCTTCCTTGATGCGCTCGACGAGCCAGCGGCGCGTGTCTTCCCACTCGGTGAACAGAATGAGCCGCCGGTCTCTCCAAGCGTAGTCAGCGTCCAACATCTCGTTCTCGATCCAGTCAAGGATCGCCTCGACACGCCCATCGGGCAAATCGCGCCCGACGGCGCTGATCGCAAGCATCCGATCCACATTGGCGATCGCGGCTTTCAGATCGCCGAGTTCACCCTTGGCCTGATGGGTCGCGACCTCGATAGCGTCGTTGTCGTCGAGCAGTTCCGCCTCGGCCTCGGCCGGCCCTGGATCGCAGTCCTCGCTTTTCTTCACCAGACTCTTCCGATGGGTGGTCAACGTCCGGTGGAAGGCAGCAATCGAGGAGAAAAGCCGCTGTTGCAGATTTGCGAACAGAAAGCGCGCGCGGGTACCGCCCGCCGATGATTGACGGTATTCGTCGAGCATCGCTGCAAGCCGCAGTTCGGGGGCGTCCGGAGGCAAAAAGACAACCTTCCGTCTCTGCCCGAAATAATTTGGGTGAGGGAAGTTTCCCCATCGGGTTCAGAAATTTCCTACTTCGACGAAGTCAGATTCGACGTTGCAACACACAGGCCAACGAACTTTGACGCGAGGAAATACGCGACGTTTGCAGAATGGCAGTCCTTCAAAGTCTGGTTCGGATCGATTTAGCGTTCGCGCTTGCAGATCACTGCTTGATCGGTCGGCGACGTGGGGGGCGTCGAGTCTAGTGTGGCCATCTAAGAGTGGTGGTTTCTCGCCACAGAGCGGTTACGACGCTGAGGGACCATCTCTATCTTTCTCGATCGACCCCACGATCAGCGTTTGAGAGGCAAGTACCGTGTTCTCAGGTGTAATTGAACGGGCCTCCCCGTCTTCGAAGAAGTGTTGCGTAATCCCAAACTGTGCGGGAGAGAGCGGGCGTTTAGCATTTGGGTTGTGAAACAGCTGAAGCTCGTCGGACCAAAATTCTTCGTAGCCCTCTGTGCTAACATCTGCGCTGAATATCTTGGGAGCAACAGAGTTGGGTTCGTGATTGTAGCGAAACCCAACCCGAAAGTAGCGATGATCCGGATCACCAAAGCCTGCCGCTACGCCCATGCGATCAAATTTCGCCAAGGTGCCAGCATTCGAGAAGAGAACTGCTGAAATGTTTTCAGCGCCTGGCAAATCGAAGAAGCCCGACGGAACGACCTTTTCGCGATAGACGTGTTCGCGATTTCTTATTGCACTGATCTTTAATTCGCCATCAACGAGTTCCCATTCGACGCGGTGTCCGTATAGGTAAGGCCACAGAGCAGACTGCGTGTAAGTCATCGATCCAGGTTCATCCAACTTACCAGGCTTGTGAAAATCGGCCACCGCCAAGATAAACGGCTTGTTAGCTGCAGGTCCGCGCTCCCAGTAACTTTCGCCGTCTTTATTATTCTTGTTCAATTTGCTTGTGAGGACCGATCCGAATTTGATCGGCATGTAGTGTGCCAAAAACTCCTGCATTTCCTCGCGCGTTTGAGGGTTTGGGTGCTCAGCAAGTGGTCCCGCCGTTGAGACAGCAACCGTTGTAGCTTCTACGGTAAATTCGGTGCCTGGCGCTCGACAAAGAAAATCTGGAGCCTCTGGTTGCTCGATATCAAATCCTAGTACCTACTGTTCTTAAAGCGTGAGTCGTGATTCAAGGTCGGGATGATACCCGAAGCAAGAGAAGTCCACCTTTCGAGGAAAGATCGCAAGGTGCTTGAGGCGTGTTGCCGCTCCCCGGTGACGTTGCAGCGCGATTTGAAGCGGGCGCGGATAGTTCTGTTGGCGGCGGATGGACGCAGCACTCGGTCGATCGCCAAGGAAGTTGGGGTCCAGCCGCGGATTGTCAGCCTTTGGCGGCATCGCTATGCCGACCAAGGCCTTGAAGGGCTGCAAGACAAGCCGCGACCGGGCAAGCAGCCAATCTATACGAAGGCCACCGACAAGCGGATTCTGAAGCTGCTGGACAAGCCGCCGCCGGACGGGTTCGCACGCTGGACCGGGCCCCTGCTGGCCGGGGCGCTGGGCGATGTTGACGTCCAATATGTCTGGCGGTTCCTGCGCAGCCACAAGATTGACCTCGCGGCTCGTAAGTCCTGGTGTGAGAGCAACGACCCGAACTTTACGGCCAAAGCCGCCGATGTTGTCGGCCTCTATGTCGCCCCGCCCGCGAAGGCCATTGTGCTGTGCGTGGACGAGAAGCCCTCGATCCAGGCTTTGGAGCGAGCGCAGGGTTATCTGAAGTTGCCCAATGGCCGCGCCTTGACCGGCCAGAGCCACGATTACAAGCGGCATGGCACCACAACATTGTTTGCGGCGCTCGAAGTCGCCACCGGAAAGATCATCGCGGCGCATTCAAAACGCCGACGCCGCGTCGAGTTTCTCGACTTCATGAACAGCGTCACCGCGGCTTTTCCGAACCGGAAGCTTCACGTCATCCTCGACAACCTCAACACCCACAAGAAGAACGAGCATTGGCTCAAGGCCCACCCCAACGTGCAATTTCATTTCACGCCGACAAGTGCGTCTTGGCTCAATCAGGTCGAGGTATGGTTTTCGATCTTGCAGGGGCAGTCGCTCAGCGGCACCTCCTTCACAAGCCTCACGCAGCTTCAGGAGCACATCGATGCCTACGTCAACGCATACAACGACAGAGCCGAGCCCTTCGTCTGGACCAAGAAAAAGGTCCGTCAACGCCGTTTCAAAGGCCGCCGTATCACTCAGCTCTGATTCTGGGTACTAGTTCGCGTAGTGCCGCCCACAGGTAGAGCTCCCAAAGGCGCTGGTCGAATTGCGTAAACTGGAATTCTCGAACGAAATGAGGGTCGCTCAGCGCGAGCCATGGCCCGATTTCCCTAAGAACTGCTCGGGATGGAGCGCGTCCGGGCGTATCGAGCAAAATTTTGAACGAGGAATGCAGCTTTTGAGGATCTGTACCGGCCGGCAATTCTAGAAGATTCGTCGGGTAATTGGTCTCATCGCCCTGATCACCGAGCATGTCGTAATTGCCCTGCTCGGCGACCCGAGCAATACGATCTCTCAATCCGTTGGTCGCATAGTGTTCGCTTTTTAAGCTGACATCGCCGTCGACCCAACGAAACCGGCCGACCCGGTCGCGAGCAAGCAGACCCCAACCATAGTCATTATCTACTTTGTCGCGGAACACGAGGCCAACCACTCGCTCCTCCAGATCGCTCCAGTACGAGCGCTCTTCGGCAACGAGGCGAGTAGGAGATCGTCGCGAACCGATCGCCAATATATTGAATCGCGCGGTCCTCATCTCGCGGCTATGCCGCTGCCGGTCCATTCGGGCCTTCTGCTTCCGCTTTGCCTCACCCATCGTTGCAGACCATTTTGGACCAGTCCTACGACATCACGTTCGATGTCAAAACCCGGCTTAAGAAGGAAGGTACACGTGGCGACCCAGTGGCGATTCTCGATAAACAAAAAGCCGCTCTTGCGAGCGGCTTTTTGCATTTTAGCTGTAATTACAACATCTTATTTGGTTGCGGGGATAGGATTTGAACCTATGACCTTCAGGTTATGAGCCTGACGAGCTACCGGGCTGCTCCACCCCGCGTTAAACCGTTGCGTGCCTTGCTGAAAGAGAGCCCGAGCCGGTCGGCCAACGCATCAGATGGCGCCGATCGATCCGTCCGGAGGCTTCCTGAGAAGGCGACCCGGGCCGAAGCCGTCGGGTGCGAGGGGTATGTATCAACGTGAGTGCGGTTTGGAAAGCCCCGGATGCGGGTTTTTGAGGTTTTTGTGACGCCGGAATCTGTGGTTTTCCTAGCAAATTTACCGCCGGGAACCCGCTCTTGCCAGATCGCGTGCAAAAGCGGAGCTTGGCGCCCAACAAGATCCGTCAAGGAAACGTCGTCCGAGGGGGAGCGCCGAGGGGAACGCCATGGACCGGCCATTGAAGAGCCCGGGGCTGCATGCGCTTGAGGAGGCCTTTCACCGCCAGATCGAGCTGTCACGGAGCGAGCCGGCGCCGACATTGCAGGCGCGGCTCGACCGGTTGCGCCGCCTGCGCGCCGCGCTGACCGAGAACGAGGCGCGATTCGAGGCGGCAATCTCGGCCGATTTCGGCCACCGCTCTACCGTCGAGACCGCGATCGCCGAGACCATGCTGGTGCTCGGCGAGATCAAGCATGCGGCCAAGCATCTCAAGGGCTGGATGACGCCCGAGAGGATCCCGACCACGGTGCAGTTCGCGCCGGCCAAGAACCGGCTGATCCCGCAGCCGCTCGGCGTGGTCGGCATCATCGCGCCCTGGAATTATCCTCTGCAACTGACCTTGGCGCCCGCAGTCGCCGCGATCGCGGCCGGCAACCGGGCGATCATCAAGCCGAGCGAGCTGGTGCCGCGGTTCGCCGAGCTGCTGGGCGAGGCGATCGGAAAGAAATTCGACACGACCGAGCTCGCGGTCACCGATACCGACGACGACATCGCAAAGGCCTTCGCCGCGTTGCCGTTCGATCATCTGATCTTCACCGGCTCGACCCGGGTCGGCCGGCTGGTCGCGGAAGCCTGTGGCCGCAACCTGACGCCGGTGACGCTCGAGCTCGGCGGCAAGTCGCCGGTGATCGTCGACGGCTCTGCCGATATCGACGAAGCCGCGCAACGTATCGCCTATGGCAAGCTGCTCAATGCCGGCCAGACCTGCATCGCGCCCGACTACGCGCTGGTGCCGCAGGCCGCGGTGCAGCCCTTTGCGATGCGGCTGCAGGGCCACATGCAGCACATGTTCGGCACCGACCCCGCCAACGCCGACTACAGCTCGATCGTCTCGGACCGGCATTACACGCGGCTGGAGGGCCTGGTTGCCGACGCCGCCGCGAAGGGCGCGACCATCATGCAGCCGGCGGCGCCGAACGATCCCGAGTGGAAGGCGAGGCGCAAATTCCCGCCCACCGTGATCGTCGACGCCACGCCTGAGATGACCGTGATGCAGGAGGAGATCTTTGGACCGCTGCTGCCGGTCATGGGCATGCGCGACGCGACCGAGGCGATCGCCTTCATCAACAAGCGCGACGGCCCGCTGGCGCTGTACTGGTTCGGCACCGACAACGCCGCCCGCGACGCGGTGCTGGCGCGCACGGTGTCCGGCGGCGTCACCGTCAACGATTGCCTGTTCCATTTCGCCCAGGCCTATCAGCCGATGGGCGGCGTCGGCGCGTCCGGCACCGGCGCCTATCACGGCGAATGGGGATTCAAGACGCTGACCAAACTGAAGCCGGTGTTCTACCGCTCGCGCTTCAACCGGCTCGCCGATCTCTATCCGCCCTATGGCGCGAAGATCGCGCGGCTGGAGAAGCTGATGCGGTTGTTGTCGTAGCGCGTACGCCGTCATTCCGGGATGGTCCGAAGGACCAGACCCGGAATCTCGAGATTCCGGGTTCGATGCTAGCGCATCGCCCCGGAATGACGAACAAGAACAAGCAAGAGGGAAACGTGACTGACACATTCGATTTCGTGGTGGTGGGCGCAGGCTCGGGCGGCTGTGCGGTGGCAGGACGGTTGTCGGAGGATGCGGCGACCTCGGTGGCGCTGCTCGATGCCGGCGGCAAGAACGACAATTGGGTCGTCACCACGCCCGGCGCCATCATTCTCATGCTGTCCGGCAAGATCAACAACTGGGCGCTCGACACGGTGCCGCAGAAGGGCCTGAACGGCCGCATCGGCTATCAGCCGCGCGGCAAGGGGCTCGGTGGCTCAAGCGCCATCAATGCCATGGTCTATATCCGCGGCCATCGCGCCGACTACGATCACTGGGCTTCGCTCGGCAATACAGGCTGGAGCTACGACGACGTCCTGCCCTACTTCAAGCGTTCGGAGCACAACACCGAGCTCGACGGCGAGTATCACGGCAAGGGCGGCCCGCTCAACGTCACGGGCCTGCAGTCCGACAATCCGGTCAAGGAGATGTTCCTGCAGGGCGCGCGCGAGGCGCAGTTCCGGATCCGCGACGATTTCAACGGCGCCGAGCAGGAAGGCCTCGGCATCTACCAGGTGACCCAGAGGAATGGCGAGCGCTGGAGCGCAGCGCGCGGCTACATTCATCCCCACATGGGCCGCCGGCCCAACCTGCGCATCGAGACCCAGGCGCAAGCGACCCGCATCATCTTCGAGGGCAAGCGTGCCGTCGGCGTCGAATACATGCAAGGCAAACAGAAGAAGGTGCTGCGGGCGCGGCGCGAGGTCATCCTCTCGGCCGGCGCGTTCCAGTCGCCGCAATTGATGATGCTGTCGGGCATAGGCGACGCCGCGGCGCTCGGCAAGCACGGCATCGCCAGCGTGCATCATCTGCCGGGTGTCGGACAGAACCTGCAGGATCATCCGGATTTCGTATTCGGCTTCGCCTCCGACGCACCTTATTTCTCGGGACTGTCGTGGAGCGGCATCGGGCGGATCATCAAGGGCATCGGGCAATTCCGGCGCGAGCGGCGCGGCCCGATGACTTCGAACGTCGCCGAATGCGGCGGCTTTCTGAAGACGCGACCTGAGCTCGACGTCCCCGACATCCAGCTGCATTTCTGCATGGCCATGGTGGAAGACCACGGCCGCAAGCCGCGCTGGGGCACCGGCTTCTCCTGCCATGTCTGCCTGCTGCGCCCGACAAGCCGCGGCACCGTGTGGCTGAACAGCGCCGACCCGCTGGCAGCCCCCGCGATCGATCCGAATTTCTTCGGCGAGGACAGCGACGTCGAGACCATGGTCGCAGGCTTCAAGATGACGAAGCGGCTGCTCGATACGCCGGCGCTGCGCGCGCTGCAGCAGAAGGACATGTTCACATCAGATGTCCGCACCGACGACGACATCCGCAGCATCCTGCGGGCACGCTCCGACACGGTCTACCACCCGGTCGGCACCTGCAGGATGGGCACCGACGATCCGCTTGCGGTGGTCGATCCGAAGTTGCGCGTGCACGGGCTCGAAGCGCTGCGCGTGGTCGATGCCTCGATCATGCCGACCTTGATCGGCGGCAACACTAATGGGCCGACCATCATGATCGGCGAAAAGGCCGCCGACATGATCAGGGCGGAGATGCGGGCGGGGTGATTGCCGCCAGGCCGAATCGTCATGCGCGGGCTCGACCCGCGCATCCATCATCTTCGAGAGAGTCTTGCGAAGCGGATGGATTGCCGGGTCAAGCCCGGCAATGACGAAGCGCCCTGCGATGAGGATGATTTCTTTACCGACATCGAATAGGCCCGACATCCATAGGTTGCCGGATTGAAGCGGACGATTGATCACTACAATTGTCCCTGATGTAAGCCGGTTTCATCAACCGGGGGACCGGGAATACCTTTCCATGAACCTCTTCGACATTGTCGTGACCCTCGGGTTGCTGTTCGCGGTGGTCACCGGCTTCACGACGGGCCTGCTGCGCAGCGCGGTCACGATCCTGGTTTATCTCGTCGCCATGCCGCTCGCGGTCGCCGCGATGGCGATGATCGGGCCGCACATCGCGACGCTTCCGTCGTCGCCGTTTCCGCCCAACGGCGTGCTGCTGTTCGGCCTGTTCCTGCTGATCGGCGTCATCCTCGGGAAAATGGCGCGGACGATGCTCGACGACACCATCGGTGCGGAGATCGGGATCGGCGACCGGCTCGGCGGCGCGCTGCTCGGCGCGATCAGGGTCGGCCTCGTCGTGACCACGCTGGTGGTGGTGTTCGATCAGCTGGTGCCGGTTGCCAGGCAGCCGCAATTCCTCAACGGATCGCAGTTGCGGCCGTTGTTCTCCGCGGCCGGACAGGCCGGATTCCGCTCATTGCCGCCCGAAGCCGCCATGGCGATCGAGCGGTTGCGGCGGGAGCAACACATCTAACCCACGGTGCTCGCGCGCCTGTTCCGGTCCGGCATGCACTTATGCATTGCACCTCCCTTACCGGCGCCGCCGGGCTTGGCTAGACTGGCGCCATCAAAACCTTACAAACCGACCCGACATCACAGGGAGTGGAACTCGTGGATCTTGGAATCAAAGGCCGCCGCGCCATCGTCTGCGCATCGAGCAAGGGACTGGGCCGCGCCTGCGCGATCGCGCTCGCCAATGAGGGCGTGCATGTCACGCTGACGGCGCGCGGCGCCGAGGCGCTGAAGCAGACCGCCGACGAGATCCGCAAAGGCCATCCCGCCGTCACCGTCACCGAGATCGTCGGCGACATCACGACCCCGGCAGGACGCGAGGCCGTGCTCAAGGCCTGCCCCGATCCGGACATCCTGATCAACAATGCCGGCGGCCCGCCGCCCGGCGATTTCCGCAACTGGACCCGCGACGACTGGATCAAGGCGATCGACGCCAACATGCTGACGCCGATCGAGCTGATCAAGGCGACCGTCGACGGCATGATGGCGCGCAAGTTCGGCCGCATCGTCAACATCACCTCAGCGGCGGTGAAGGCGCCGATCGAGATCCTCGGCCTGTCCAACGGCGCCCGCGCCGGCCTCACCGGCTTCGTCGCCGGCCTGTCGCGCAAGACCGTGATCAACAACGTCACCATCAACGGCCTGCTGCCGGGCCCGTTCGACACCGACCGTCTGCGCGGCACCGGCAAGGCGGAAGCCGAAAAGCGCGGCCTTTCGATCGAGGCCGTCATGACCGAGCGCGCCAAGCTGAACCCCGCCGGCCGCTTCGGTCATCCCGATGAATTCGGCTACGCCTGCGCCTTCCTGTGCGGCGACAAGGCGGGCTTCATCACCGGGCAGAACATTCTGCTCGATGGCGGCGCCTTCCCGGGCACCCTGTGAGGGCAGTCTGGTACGAGCGGACAGGAGCGGCGCCGACGGTGCTTACCGTCGGCGAGATGCCGACACCTGAGGCCGGCCCCGGCGAGGTCCGCGTTCGCCTCGAGGCTTCAGGCGTCAATCCGGCCGATGTCGGCCGCCGCAGCGGCAACTATCGCGCGATGGAATTCCCGCGCGTGATCCCGAACAGCGACGGCGCCGGGATCATCGACCAGGTCGGTGAAGGCGTCAGCCGCTTTGCGATCGGCGACCGCGTCTGGCTGTTCAACGGCCAGCGCAATGGCCGCACCTTCGGCACCGCGGCCGAATACATCACGCTCGCCGATTATCTGGTGACGCCGCTGCCGCAGGACGTGTCGTTCGCGGCCGGCGCGACACTCGGCATTCCCTGCATGACCGCGTGGTGTGCGCTGTTTGCCGACGGTCCGATCGCGGGGCAGACGGTGCTGGTCACCGGCGGCGCCGGCGCGGTCGGCCATTATGCCGTGCAGCTCGCGAAATGGGGCGGCGCGCGGGTGATCGCGACAGTCAGCTCGCAGGCCAAGGACGTGGAAGCCCGGCTCGCCGGTGCCGACACGGTCGTCAACTACCGGACCGAGGACGTCGTCTCGAAGGTGATGGCGTTCACCGAGAACCGCGGCGTCGACCGCGTGATCGACGTCGATTTCGGCGGCAATCTTGCGACCACGCTGAAGATCATGGCGATGAACTCGACGATCGCGGTCTACGCCACCAACGGCAACCGCACGCCGACGCTGCCGGTGCGCGAATTGATGGAGAAATGCATCACGGTGCGGTCGCTGGTGCTGTTCGCACTGCCGCCGCCACTGCTCGCGGCCGCGCAGGCCGATATCACCAAGTGGCTGGAGTCGGGCACCCGGGTGCACAACATCGCCGGCCAATTCGCGCTGGCCGAGACCGCCGACGCCCATCTCGCCGTCGAGAAGGGCGACAAGATCGGCACCGTGATCGTCGACTGCGCGCGGTAGTCGCCAGGCTGACGCAGGAAGCGCCGACTTGATCCATTGCGCCGCCACGCGGAAGCAAGCATGGTCCGGCGACAGGGCAACAAAAAACCGAGGACACGCCGCATGCAATGGACGATCGGCAAGGTCAAAATCACGAAAGTCGTCGAGCTCGAGACCGTCGGCAGCACACGCTTCATCCTGCCGCTGGCCGGCCGGGAAGAGATCCAGAGCCTGCCCTGGCTGATCCCGCATTTCGCCAATGAGGAGGGCCGGCTGAAAATGTCGATCCATTCGCTGCTGGTGGAAACGCCGGAGCACCGCATCATCGTCGACACCGGGCTCGGCAACGACAAGCAGGGCCGCAATGTACCGACCTGGAACAACCGCAGCGATCCGTTCCTGGAGAAGCTGACCGCGGCCGGATTCGCCCCTGACAGCATCGACACCGTGCTGTGCACGCATCTGCATGTCGACCATGTCGGCTGGAACACCAAGCTCGTCGGCGGCAAATGGGTGCCGACCTTCGCCAAGGCGCGTTACGTGTTCGGCAAGACCGAATACGATTACTGGCGCGACCACAGCGACGATCCCGCCCACGCCGCCGTGTTCGCGGACTCCGTGAAACCAATCGCGGATGTCGGCAAGGCCGAGCTGGTGCCGAGCGACCACCGGCTGACCGAGGAGATCACGCTGATCCCGACGCCGGGTCACAGCCCCGGCCACATGAGCATCCACATCAAGTCCGGCGGCGAGCAAGCGCTGCTGACCGGCGATGCCGCGCATCATCCCTGCCAGATGTATCACCTCGACTGGTCTGCGACCGTGGATTCCGATCCGAAGCAGTCGGCCGCGACGCGGCGCGACTTGTTCTCGCGCTTTGCCGATACGCCGACGCTGGTGATCGGCGGGCATTTCAGCGCCGGCCACATCCAGCGCGACGGCGACGCGTTCCGCTTCATCGCGCTGGGCTGATCGGCCCGAACTGGCCTTGAAATAAGGCTTGGCAGCAATGCAGCGCGCTCATGGCGGTTGAATTTCCGGGCGCGCTGTTCCATGAAGCGTGTCGAGGTATAGCAGTAACAATCCTCAGGACATCGTAGGGAGTGATCAACATGAAGCTTGTTCGTTATGGCGAAAAGGGTGCGGAAAAGCCCGGTCTGATCGACAAATCCGGCCAGCTGCGCGACCTCTCGGCCCATCTGAAGGACCTGACCGGCGACGCCTATTCGCCGGAGTCGCTGAAGAAGCTTGCCGCCCTCGATCCCGCCTCCCTGCCCGCCGTCTCCGGCAAGCCGCGCTTCGGCGCCCCGGTCACCGGCATCTCGAAATTCGTCGCGATCGGCCTCAACTATTCCGACCACGCCAAGGAAACCGGCAACCCGATCCCCTCCGAGCCGATCTTCTTCCTGAAGGCCAACACTGCGCTGTCAGGCCCGAATGACGCGGTCGAGAAGCCGCGCGGCTCGACCAAGCTCGACTGGGAAGTCGAGATCGCCGCCATCATCGGCACTCGCGCCAAGTATGTGTCGGAAGCCGACGCGCTGAACCACGTCGCCGGCTACTGCATCTGCAACGACGTCTCCGAGCGCAATTTCCAGATCGAGCGCCTTGGACAGTGGACCAAGGGCAAGTCGCACGACACGTTCGGCCCGGTCGGCCCGTGGCTCGCCACCAAGGACGAAATCGCCGACGTGCAGAAGCTGTCGATGTGGCTCGACGTCAACGGCCAGCGCCGCCAGACCGGCTCGACCTCGACCATGATCTTCACCATGGCGAAGTGCATCTCCTACGTCTCGCAGTTCATGACGCTGCTGCCCGGCGACATCGTCACCACGGGCACCCCGCCCGGCGTCGGCACCGGCATGACGCCGCCGCAATATCTCAATGTCGGCGACGTCGTGACGCTCGGCATCGAAGGCCTCGGCGAACAACGCCAGGAAATCGTCGCGGCGTGAGTGCGGCGGGAAACCGCACCACCAATGCGTCATGGCCGGGCTTGACAGAGGAAAGAATCTTCGCAAGGAGTTCTTCATGAAACTCACCTTCTCTCCCGCCTCCCCGTTCGCCCGCAAGGTGCGCATTGCGGCGATCGAGCTTGGCCTGATCGACAAGATCGAGCTGGTGCCGGCCAGCGTCGCGCCGGGACAGGCCAATGATGAATATTCGAAGATCTCGCCGCTGAAGAAACTGCCGGTGCAGATCCTCGACCATGGCGATGTGATTCTGGATTCCTATGTGATCGTCGAATATCTCAACGAGATCGGCGGCGGCCGGCTGATCTCGGGCTACGGCCCGCGGCGCTGGAAGCTGAAGACCGATCACTCGCTGATCAACGGCATGCTCGATTCCATGCTGCTGTGCCGCTACGAGAAGATGGTGCGGCCGCAAGGCACGTTATGGCAGGCCTGGTACGACGATCACTGGAACAGGGCCTGGGCCGGCATGGCGCGGTTCGAGAACCGGCCCGACGTGTTGGACGGTTCGTCGTTCGACATCGCGCAGATCGGCCTCGTTTGCGTGCTCGGCTATGCGGATTTCCGCTTCGCCGATTGCGGATGGCGCAAGGCCTATCCCAAGCTCGACGCCTTCTACCAGAGAATGCTGGAGCGGCCGTCGGTGAAGATCTCGGCGCCGCCTGCGGCGTAGCGGAAGAAGCCGGGGAGAAATCACGATGCGCCATCGCTTCCCCCGCCTCTCACGTCTCGGCGCGAGCCTTGTGCTCGCGTTGACGGCCTCAATCGCCAATCTGAGGGCCGACGATATGACACCTGGACAACAACGCCAGCCTTGCGGATCGCCGGCCGCGCTCGACGACGGTTGGGTGATTGCCTCGCCGGAAAGCGTCGGCATGGATGGTGAGCGTCTGTGCGGCATCGCCGCGCGGCTCAGCCTGCGCAGCAGCGAGGTGCATTCCGTTGTCGTGGCACGTCACGGCAGACTGGTATTCGAGCAGTATTTTGCCGGCATCGACCAGCCGTGGGGCCAGCCCGAAGGCCGCACCGAATTCACCGCGACGACCAAGCACGACATGCGCTCGGCAACGAAGAGCGTGACGGCGTTGCTGGTTGGTATCGCCATCGACCGCAAGCTGATCGCCAGCGCCAATGAGCCCGTAGTGAAGTTCTTTCCCGAGCATCATCAGGTGAAATCAGCCGGCTGGGATGCAATCACGCTGCACCATTTGCTGACGATGTCATCAGGCATCAAATGGGACGAGACCCTGCCCTGGACCGATCCCAACAACGACGAACCGCATCTCGCTTTCGATGCCGATCCGATCGGCTACGTGCTGGGCAAGCCGATCGCAGCGCCGCCCGACACGCTGTGGACCTACAATGGCGGCGGCACCGATCTGCTCGGCAACATCATCGAGCAAGTCTCCGGCAAATCGCTCGAGGCGTTCGCGCGCGAGACGTTGTTCGAGCCGCTCGGCATCACCGATTTCGAATGGAAGACCTACAAGAACGGCAAGATCGCTGCTGCGTCCGGCCTCAGGCTGCGGCCGCGCGACGCCGCAAAAATCGGCCAGCTCGTGCTCGACCACGGGCGATGGAAGGAGCAGCAGATCGTCCCGGCCGAGTGGATGGACCAGTCGATCGCACCGCACTTCCAGGCGGTCGGCTATTTCGGCGGCACGATGTTCTATGGCCATCAATGGTGGGTGGGGCGATCATTTGCGGCGGGGAAAGAAATCAGGTGGGCCGGCGCCTTCGGTTGGGGCGGCCAGCGCGTCATCGCCGTTCCCGATCTCGACCTTGTGATGGTGACGACGGCAGCCCAGTACGGCCAACCGAAGGAAGGCCTTGCGGCAATGGATATCCTCACCAACATCATCATTCCCGCCGTGCGCGACGCGCACTAAAGCTTTTTTACGCGTTTTCTTCACGCGGACCGGACTCCACTTCGCTCGAAAACGCTAACGCCGAAGGAATCACCCATGAGCCTGAAATTTGCCGCCGGCGATCTCACTATTCATCGCATCGTCGAGCAGGAGACGACATTCCTGCCCGCGCATGAAATGCTGCCCGGGCTGACGCCGGAAGTCCTCGCGGAGAACCGCGCCTGGATGAAGGCCGCAGGCGCGCTGGACGACAACGATACGCTGATCCTGGCGTTCCAGTCCTACATCGTGAAGACGCCGCACCACACCATCCTGATCGACAGCTGCATCGGCAATGACAAGCCGCGGCCGGCGCGGCCGAAATGGAACATGAAGACCGACGACAGCTATCTGCGCGGCCTCGCGGCAGCCGGCTTTTCGGTCGGTGACATCGACTATGTGATGTGCACGCATCTGCACGTCGATCATGTCGGCTGGAACACGCGGCTGGAGAACGGCCGCTGGGTGCCGACCTTCCCGAACGCGCGTTACGTGTTCGACAAGACCGAGTTCGACTACTGGACCGAGACCAACGCGAAGGCCGAGGTGTCGCCATTCGTGGACAGCGTGCTGCCGGTGGTCGAGGCCAAGCGGGCCGAGATTGTCGGCAATGATTTTGCGATCGGCGACCACGCGCGCATCCTGCCGACGCCCGGCCACACGCCGGGCCACGTCGCCTTCAGCTTCGGCCGCGGCAAGGATGATGCGGTGTTCGCCGGCGATTTGATGCACTCGCCGATCCAGACGCATTATCCGGAACTGTCGGCGAAGTTCGATGTCGACCAGGCGCAGGCCGCGACGACGCGGCGGAGTTTCCTGGAGCGCTATTGTGACACCGACACGCTGTGCTGCCCCGCGCATTTCCCCTCGCCCTCGGTCGGCAAGATCAGGCGGAAGGGGAACGGGTTTGTGTGTGAGGTGGCGTAGCCGCCTGTTCTTTACCTCTCCCCGCTTGCGGCAGGGCTGTCCGGGGAATGATTCACTGTGTCGCGGTGCATGCTCGGCAAAACCGAGGCAAATCGGTCTTTTCTGGTTGTCGAGACACAGAAGGCCGAGCATGCGATTTCGCGATAGCATTTTTAGTAGGCTGCTTGAACCGATCAATCGGCGGCAGTTTCAGACGGCTGTGGATCGTCTGGACGGGGATGCCTACGACAAGTCGTTCAAGAGCTGGGATCACCTGGTAGCGCTGATCTATGCGCAGTTGAGCGGGAACAACAGCCTGCGCGCCGTGGTGACCGGCTTCAACGCCAATCCTCAGCATCACTATCATCTGGGCACCGGCAGGTTGTCCCGCTCGACGCTGTCGGATGCCAATACCCGCCGCCCGTCCAGCATTTTTGCGCAAACCTTTGCACGATTGTCGGCGATGGCAAGCCGGCAGTTGCGGGGCGAAGGCAAGGAGATGGTGCGCCTGATCGACGCCAGTCCGATCCCGCTTGGCAAAGTTTGCACCTGGGCGGTGTGGAACGGCCGCATCCGCGGCATGAAGCTGCACGTGGTCTACGATCCCAAGGGCGATATCCCGAAGTGCGTCGAGGTGACGGCTGCCAACGTCAACGATATCGAGATCGGTCGCCAGACTCCGATCCAGGCCGGCACAACCTACGTGTTCGACAAGGGATATTGCCGTTTCGACTGGTGGCAGAAGATCAATGATAGCAAGGCTTTCTTCGTGACCCGGCCGAAGACGAGCATCCGGCTACGCGCGGTCAGGCATCGCACCATCCGCAACAGCAAGGGGGACGGCTTCAGGATCATCGTCGACGACGAGGTGAAGCTCACCAGTAAGGGCGACTCGCGTTTGCCGATACCGCTGCGGCGCATCAAGGTCACGGGAGAACGGCGGCGTGATCACGCTTCTCACCAACGATACGACCCGAACGGCCGTCGAGATCGCCGCCCTCTACAAGAGCCGGTGGCAGATCGAACTGCTGTTCCGCTGGATCAAGCAGCACCTCGACATCCGCAAGTTCCTCGGCACCAACGACAATGCAATCCGCCTGCAAGTGCTTGCTGCGATGATTGCCTACCTACTGTTGCGCATTGCCGCGCGGACCAACTGCATCAAAATGCTGCCGCTCAGGCTCGCCGAACTCGTCAGCCAGTTCCTGTTCACCCGGCGAGCCTTCGCCAGCATCGACAAGCCTCCGCCAATCAACCCTAGGAGCTTGTCTGGATAGTCGCTGTTCAAATCTGGTCGGGTCTGATTCAACATTGGGCGATGAGCAAGTATTTTCGGCCTTGGAACATCGATCAGACGCTGCTTCTGCCGCCGAATGTGCAGGACTTCGTGCCGAAAGGCCATGTCTCGCGGTTTATGGTTGATCTGGTGCGGGAGAGCCTCGATCTCAGGGAGATCATGGGCAGCTATGTGAGCGGGCTTGGGCAGCCGCCGTTTGATCCGCGGATGATGGTGGCGCTGCTGCTGCATAGCTATGCGAGTGGGCTGTATTCGTCGCGTCGGATTGCCAAGGCCTGCCGGGAGCGGAACGATTTTGTGATGATCGTGGCGCTGGATGCGCCGGATTTTCGGACGATCAGCGACTTTCGCAAGCGACATTTGAAGGCGCTCGGCGCGCTATTCGTGCAGGTTCTGAAGTTGTGCGAGACGGCCGGGCTGGTCAAGCTCGGTCATGTCGCGCTGGATGGTACGAAGATCAAGGCGAACGCGTCGAAACACAAGGCGATGAGTTATGAGCGCATGAAGAAGCGCGAGGCGGAATTGAAGGCCGAGGTCGCTCGCATGCTGGCGGCCGCCGAGGCGGCGGATGCCTCGGAGGATGAGACTTTCGGCAACAGCGACGAACTGCCGGACTGGACCGTCGACAAGCAGAAACGGCTGGCGAAGATCCAGCAAGCGATGGCGGCGCTGGAAGCGGACGCCAAACTGGCGGCGGAGGAAGAGCGCCGCATCGAGGCCGAAAAGGAACAGCAGCGCCAGGCCGAAGGCCGCAAGAAGCCGGGCAAACCGGCGGCGCTGCCATCGGAGGAACCCAATCCCAAGGCGCAACGCAACTTCACCGATCCGGAAAGCCGCATCATGAAGTCGAAGGATGGCTTCGTTCAGGCCTATAATGCCCAGGCGGCCGTCGATGCACATGCCCAGATCATTGTCGCGCAAGAACTGACCCAGCACGGCAGCGATCAGGGCCAGTTGGTGCCCCTGATCGAGGCCATCGAGAGCAATCTTGGCCGCAAGCCGCGGCAGGCCTCAGCGGATTCCGGCTACTGCAGCGAAGCCAATCTCGAAGCGCTCGACACACGCAGCATCGATGGCTATGTCGCGCCCGGACGCGCCAAGCACCCGACAGTAGCGAACGGAAAAGTCGGCGGCCCGCTGACACAGGCCATGCGAAAGAAGATCGACGATGGCGGCTTCGAAACACCCTACCGATTGCGAAAGCAAGTGGTGGAGCCGGTGTTCGGGCAGATCAAACAGGCAAGAGGCTTCCGCCAGTTCCTGTTGCGGGGCATCGAGAAAGTGCGCGCCGAGTGGACAATGATCTGCACCGTCCATAACCTCCTCAAGCTGTTCAACCTCGCAAACGCAGCCTGAGCCTGCTACTCTACAACAAATGCCCGTCACGAAAACATATCTGGACGGGCTCCTAGGCATATAAGTTTCGACAGGTCGCAATGCGTTTCATGATCCAAATCAACGAGCGGACCGGCCACAGCTTCAAACGTTCACAGCATGAAATGGGATCGGATAACGATGGCTGGCTGCGTCTCAATCGCACTTTCCGTGCTGATCCTGATTGTCATCTTCACGATGTAGCCGAGCGCCTTCCGGCGCTCTCCGTGGGTGAACGGAGTTCCGGTGATATAACTTTTATGGCTTGGCACAAACTGCACTGGCGTTACCGAGTTTTCCCGGCTTACGTCTTCAACCTAAAAGAGAGGACGGTTGCGTTATGCCGGACGACCTACTCTACAAGGTGCTCGCTGTAGTTTTCGGGCTTTGCCCTGTCGCACTGGCAGCCGCCGTTATGTTTATTTCAGGGTAATTCCCCGCAACCTGGCCCGACCGACCACCCGGGCCGGTAGATGGCCCCAGTACCGGCCCCGTGGCCCCAAAAAAGGTGTTGCCGGAGCGCTCGACCAGAGGCCGCCTCAGTTGGCGGCTTCTTTCATTTATTGACGCGATCCCATGTCGCCTCTTGGCCATTTTCGGAAGTGCCGCGCGGGCTATCGAAAGTCCGGTGTCGGGGTGAAGCGGACGCTACTGTTGCGTGTTCCGACTTCCGTGTTTGACCCATCAGAGACATCAGCCGCTCGGGCGTCTTGCGGTCGGTCAGGACTGGGTCCGCTATATCGCGCGATAACGGGAACGTGACCGATGCCCCGGCTGAACGTCTAGCCGCGTTGATCTGCGTCAATACGTAAGCGCTGTTTTCAGGCCACAGCTTTGAGGTCGTGACGGCAATAGGCCCACGGCAGCAGGTGATCGATCTCGTTATTCGGATGACCGTTGACGATCCTGGTGAGCGCGTCGGTCAAGTAGGCAAGCGGATCGACATCGTTCAGCTTACAGGTTTCGACCAGGGAGGCGATGATAGCCCAGTGCTCGGCACCACCGTCGGAGCCTGCGAACAGCGCATTTTTCCGGTTGAGCGTGATCGGACGGATCGAGCGCTCTACGGCGTTGTTGTCGAGCTCGATACGGCCATCATCGATAAAGCGCGTCAGGCCCTCCCAGCGTGAGAGCGCATAGCGGATGGCGTCGGCCAGCTTGCCCTTTTGGCTGATCAACGCGAGCTTTGCGCGGAGCCACTGCTCGAAGGCTTCCGCGAGCGGTCGGCTTTTCTGTTGCCGAACGAGACAGCGCTCCTCGGCGCTACGGCCACGGATGTCCTTCTCGATGGCATAGAACTCGGCGATATGCTTGAGCGCCTCGCCCGCAATGGGCGCGGGACCGGGGGCGGCGAGTTCGTAGAAGTTACGCCGCATGTGGGACCAGCAGAATGCAAGCTGAACGTCGCCACGCTCGGCCAGCTTGCCATAGCCAGCATAGCCATCGACCTGCAGGATCCCCTTGAAGCCTGCCAGATGGGCGATTGGTCGGTCGGCTTTGCGATCGGGAGCATAGACATAGGCGACGCCCGGCGGATCGGCGCCGCCCCATGGCTGGTCGTCCGCTGCATAGGCCCAGAGCTGACCGGTCTTGGTGCGCCCTCGGCCGGGATCGAGCACCGGCATCGTCGTCTCGTCGGCGAACAGCTTTGGCCGTCGCCTGAGCTTGCCGAGGAGGCGCTCATGCAACGGACGCAGGTGGAAGGCTGCTTGTCCCACCCAGTCCGCCAGCGTCGAACGATCGAGCTCAATGCCCTGGCGGGCGTAAATCTGAGCCTGCCGATAGAGCGGCAGGTGATCGGCATATTTGGACACCAGAACCTGGGCGATGGTTGCTTCGGTCGGCAGTCCGCCCTCGATCAACCGGGCCGGGGCCGGCGCCTGCATGACACCGTCCTCGCAAGCGCGGCAGGCGTATTTGGGACGCCGGGTAACGAGGATCCGGAACTGCGCCGGGACCAGGTCCAGCCGCTCGCTTCTATCCTCGCCGATCCGATGTAACTCGCCCTGGCAGCAGGGACAGGTCTTGTCCTCGATGTCGACGACGACTTCGATCCGCGGCAGGTGCGCCGGCAAGGCGCCACGGTTGACGCGGCGCCTACCGGCTTGCACCTCACGGCCTTCAGGTGCGCTGACGTCCTGCGCCGTCTCGCCGTACGCTGCCACCTGCTCGACGTCTTCTAGGCCCAGCAGCATCTGATCTTCAGGCAGCGTCTCTGCCCGCCGGCCAAACCGATGCCGCTGCAATTCCTTGATGATCTGACGCAGCCGTTCGCTCTCGCACCGCTCCGCAAGCAGCATCGCTTTCAGCGTCTCGGGATCGTCAGGCAGGGCGTCGCTCACACCCAATTCAGAGCATATTCGCCGCCAACTGGCGACGCGTCCGACGCTCCTGATTCACTTCGCCGCAGCACCGCCAACAACTATCCCGCTTGTGTTGGCGCCGGCGTCGCCCGTGCTTCATGCACAAGCCGCCAGTCGAGCCCCTCCAGCAGCGCCGACAATTGCGCCGCCGACAGACGCATCACACCGTCCTCGATCTTCGGCCAGCGGAAGATTCCATCCTCCAGCCTCTTGGCGAACAGACACAAACCCGTTCCGTCCCAGAACACCAGCTTGATCCGATCCGCCCGCTTGGCCCTGAACACATAGACAGCTCCCGAGAATGGGTCAGCCCCCATGCTCTCGCGCACCAGGGTAGCAAACCCCTCCATTCCCTTGCGGAAGTCTACCGGTTTAGTCGCCACCATCACCCGGACCGCACCCGACGGACCGATCACTGGCTCGCCTTCAGCGCCTGGACGATCGACGCAATCATTGTTGGGTCGGCACCACGACCGGCCCGGATCGTGATGCCGTCAACTTCGATCTCGATGATCCCGGAATCCGTCTTGGCCTTGCAGCGCACCGCTTTGCGCTCACGGCCAAGAGCGGGCGCCGGCACTACGGCATCCACCACCGCCGGCACAAACTGCACTTCTTCCACTTCGGAATGACCGCCCGCAGCTTCTCGCAACTGACGGCGCCAGCCAAACAACTGCTGCGGCGACAATCCATGCCGTCGCGCTACCGAACAGACCGAGTCGCCGCTCGCAACGATCTCCGCAACAATCCGCGCCTTGTCCTCGTCGCTCCACTTCCGCCGACGGCCGGCTCCAGTGAAGACCTCAAGCCGCCTCACCGGCTCCGTGATAGCACTATGCACTGTGTCCATTCTAAGCCTAACGGTTCAAACAAACCGCAGACTCGCAGATCGCCCCGTCAACCGGTAGGTGGCCGCTGAACAGCGCTTACGTCAATACGCGTGAAGGCATGCATTCATTGGTGAAGGATGGGGTGGGTATTCCTCAAAACGGAGAAGAGACTCATGAAGTATGTAAGAAAGGCAGCGCTTGCAGCTTCTGCCTTCGGTTGTGCAGCACTGTTCTCCTTTGGTTGGGCTGAGCAAGGCGGCATCTCGCTGTCAGTCGAGAGCGCCCAGGCGCGGGTTGGTCGCCCGCTAACCCCCGTGAGCGTTGCGGGCGTTGCGCGTCGTCAGAACCGACGGGCGGCCTACTACGGGGCAGGTGTTGTCGGCGCAGGCGTCGCAGCGGTCGGCACGGGTGCCGCTATCGCCGCCACGGCTGCGCCTAGAAACAACAATTGGGGAAACAACAATTGGCGCGGCGCTTACGCGGCCCAAACTGATCCTTACTTTGGGCAAGCTCACTACGTCCACAGGGCTTACTGCATATTTCAGTGATGGTGAGCAGCGATTTCGCGCGATCATGAGCGGCGAATTCAGACGATCGTGAGCAGCCCGCTCCGGCCGAGGCGGTGATAGAGTCAGCGTTCTGGCTGCTCGTCAAGGGTGATGGTTCTGGCGTTGCGTTTTCGCATGCTTTCGCCGGCAAGCTGGAGGCGGTGAGCGTTATGGACGAGGCGATCGAGGACAGCGTCGGCGTAGGTTGGGTCTCCGATAACTTCGTGCCATGTGTCCACAGGGAGTTGGCTGGTTACGATGGTGGAGGCGCGGCCATGGCGGTCCTCAAGGACTTCCAGTAGATCGCGCCGTTCGGCAGCGGTGAGCACTGACAATCCCCAATCGTCCAAAATCAGAAGCTGGGCGCGGCCAAGGGTTTTGAGCAAGCGGGCATAACGTCCATCCCCCCGCGCGAGTGCCAACGCTTCGAACAATCTTGGGACGCGATGATAGAGAACCGAGCGATTGTCGCGGCAGGCCTTGTGGCCGAGGGCACAGGCTAACCAACTTTTGCCCAATCCGGTCGCTCCGGTTATGAGCAAATTCTCGTGGCGATCGATCCAGTCGCCGCTGACCAGCTTGGCGAAGACGGCCCGGTCGATACCCCGCGGCGTGCGCAAATCGACGTCCTCCAAGCAAGCATTCTGGCGGAGCGCGGCCAGCTTGAGGCGCGTAGTGAGCCGCCTGGTGTCGCGTTCCGCGGCTTCCCGGTCGACCAGCAGGCCGATGCGATCTTCGAACGGCAAGGCTTCGAGATCAGGTGATCGTCGCTGCTCCTCGAAGGCCTTGGCCATGCCGCTCAAGCCGAGCTCGATCAGGCGTTCGTGGGTGGGATGGGTGAGCATACAGGTCTCCTTGGCTTCAGTGGAAATAATCCCGGCCGCGGATGTTGCCGTGGCGCAGGGGTTGGGGTTCGGAGGGCTCGTCGAGAAAGGTGCGATCCAGGCCGTTCTGGAGGATGGAGCGGATCGAGGCGACGGATCGCGCCTTGATCAGAATGCCGCGCCGGCAGGCCGCGTCGACGCGCTCGGCGCTGTAGCTTTTGGCCAGCGACAGAATGCCGAGGCAGGTGCGAAAGCCTTGCTCGGGATGCGGCCGGGCCGCGATCACGGCCTGGAAGAAGGCGGCGGTCGACGGACCGATCCGCTCGCCGGCGGCGATCACTCCGGCGGGCGTCCATTGGCCGTAGCGCCGATGGGCGCTGGGCATGTGGTCGGCGGTGGTGGTGTGGCCCCGCCGGTTGGGCGCGCGGGCGTGGCTGGCGATCCTGCGGCCGTTGTGGAAGATCTCGACCGTCCTGTCGTCGATGCGGGCATCGACAAGCTCACGGATGAGCCGATATGGCGTGGAATACCAGTGTCCATCGATCTCGATATGATAGTCGGGGCCGACCCGGCATCGCTTCCAGCGCGCGAAAGCGTAAGCCTGATCCGGCAGCTTTGTGAGCTTGGGCTTGTCGAGTTCGGAGAACAGTTCGGCGCGGCTGGCGCCAAAGTCGCGCATCTGCCGGGCATTGAGTTCGACGACGAGTATTTTGATGGCTGCGTTCAGCTCCGCCAACGAAAAGAAGCGTTGGTTGCGCAGCCGCGCCAAAATCCATCTCTGGGCGACTTGCACCGCAACTTCGACCTTTGCCTTATCTTTTGGGCGCCGCGGCCGGGCTGCGAGAATGGCCGTGCCGTAATGGCTCGCCATCTCGGCATAGGTTCGGTTGAGGCCAGGATCGTGGCGGTCGGGATTGGTGACGGCGGCCTTGAGATTGTCGCAGACCACGAATGTCGGCGCGCCGCCGAGGAAGGCGAAAAGGTTGATGTGGACCCGGATCCAGTCGGCGAGCCCCTCGCTTGGGCAGGCCTCGGCGTAGGTATAGTTGGAGGCGCCCATCGCTGCGACGAACAGCTTCATCGACTGCACTTCCCCACTTGAGGGGGCGATGACGTCGATGGTGTCGCCGGCGAAATCCACGAAAACCTTCTCGCCGCCCAGATGGGTCTGCCGCATCGAAGGCCGGGCTCGCCCCTTCCAGGCCTCGTAGGTCGTGCAGAACCATGTGTAGCCGAATCCATCGGGATGGCTGGCGCGATACTCGTCCCACAGCAGCCGGCGGGTCACGTTGCGCCGGCGCAGCTCCTTGTCGACATAGCCCCAGTCGGGAACGGGCCGCTGTGGGCTCTGTGACGCAGGCCTCGGCGCAGGGAAAAGCAGCAGCTCCAGGTCTTCGTCGGTCATTCCGACCGGCAACGGCCAGTTCAGTCCGGCAGCCCCGGCTCGGCGCAGATAGCTGTGCACGGCTCCGTTGCTGATGCCCAGGGTGCGCGCGATGGCTCGCTCCGGCAAGCCTTGAACATGTTTTAAGCGGAGAACCTCTTTGATCCGGCGCATCGACAATCTCTGGGTGGGCATCGGCCTTCCTCGTTCACTGACGAGGCAGTTCCTAAGCCGGTTGAGTTGTCGGCCGAAGCGGGCTGAGCCGCTGAAAAGCTGCTCACGATCCCGCGAAATCCGTGCTCACGATCGTCTGAAATCTCTGCTCACGATCCCCTGAAATCCGTGCTCACGATCCCGCGAAACATGCAGCTTACCACGGACATAGCCCCTACTACGGTTATTCCGGATGGGATGATTACTCGGCGCGTAACAGCATTAAATGCACGCCGGGTGGCGCAATTAAACTTGACGACGGTCAGATGTATTTCTGTCAGTAGGGGCCCCACCTACGCATCGCGAAAGAGGCGGCTTTCTCGGCCGCCTTTTTGCGATCTGCTCAGACGAAAGAGTATTAATGATTGACCTAGATCAACACTCCGCCGATCTATCAGATTGCCTATAACAGTTGTCGACAATAGGCACACAGACCAGACAGCCTTTGCCGTCTACCCAATGTGACAACAGGGAGTAGGTGCAATGAGAGCTTTCTCACTTATCGGACTGCTGTTTGCAGCGGTGATGTTGGCGACCGTTCCGGTCTCGCCGCAGGTGACACCGCGCGGCGTGGAGTTAAGCGTTGATCAAGCGCAGGCCATCACGTACCGGCGCGCCCGCGTGACTGCGCGTCGTGTCGACCGTCGCGATTTCCGCCAAACACGGCGCGCCGTGCGGCGCGGTGTCTATTAACAGAGCACGATGGGCAATGATGATGGCGCGGGCAAAGTGAGCCAGAACCGGTTCCAGTCGCCGCCGTGCGGCTCGATAGACGACGAAACAGGACGAGCCCAAGGTCAATGGTTCGGGGCGCACCGGAGCGACCGGCATGCCACTGGCGGCATATCTCTGGAAGGTCGGAGCAGTGTTGCTCGCACTGCTCTTTGTTGCAGATTATTCGCTGCCGAGAGCCCCGACCGTCGATCAGGCGGCTGCGAACCGGCCGGCCATACGTATCCACTCGGATCGCAAATGGCCCGAGCGTGTTGACTTCGATACCCGATCGCCGGTGATCGTCGCCACTGCGCCCGTGGCCGAGCCGACCGAGGTCGCAACTTCGTCGGATGTGACCGAATCGCCCGTTACCGTCGCACAGAGCCCGGGGGTGGCGAATTCTTTCGCGATGCTGCCGGATACACGCCCGCCTGAAACCGTCGATCGCAAGCGACAACGCAAGAAGTTGCATGTTGCGGCTCGACCGAGGCGAAACGTCCAACCGCAGATGCTTCTGGCGGCACGACGAGGGCAGTTCGGCTGGTCCGGCTTCGGAACTTGGTGATCGGCGTCCGGTCGGGACCTGTATCTCGCTCAGCATTTCATTGTTCATCAATATGCCAAGCTTGGATGCGGGACGGCGGAATGAGTTGCCTTGGGACGTGCGGATTGATCGTGCCCGCAATACAGCGAGACCTTCGTCGAGCTGGGCGCGTCTAGGCAGACGTGTTGCCTCGCCTGAAGCTGCAACCACGGCAGCAGCCTGGCGGCGGTTCGATTGCGGTCGGATCGCCCGTCTGACGGGTTCTTCAGACATATTCCCTCCAACAAAATCGGCCGGCATTTCTGCCGGCCCAGTTTACGGGAAAAGTTGGAATAGGACGAGGTCAGTATCTCGCTGCGCCGTAACCGCCGAAGCGGTAGTTGATGCGCAAGGTGACCATATCGACGTCTTGGCTGATCCGATTGAGCGCACCGGCAACAATCGGATTGGCGACAGAGAACGAATTGTTCGCGTCCCCCATGAACAGGTGGTCGTATTCAATACCGGCAGACCAATTTGGTGCAAAGCCGTACTCCCAGCCCACACCCACGGTCCCACCCCAGCGGGTCGCGCTTGCGGAGGCCAGTTCGGCGCCGGTAAGCGTGCTAAGGATGCTGAAACGATTGCTTGTGACCGCCGCGCCGCCCTTCACGTACAACAGTGAGGCGTTCCAGGCGTAGCCGATCTGGCCGGTGAAAAGCCCGATGCCGTCCGTTGTCGTGCGGGTCGAGAACGCCGGAGCGATAATACTGACACGCTGGCTGCTGAGATCAGCCCAATCCCCCTGGGCTTCCAGGCCGAACACCCACTGATTGGCCTGCCAACGGTAGCCGATCTGCCCGCCGACGAGGCCTCCTGACCGCTCGCGGCAGCCGTCACCGATGACCGTACCGGCCACCCCCACGAAATCCCAGCAATTCCGGCTCTGTCCCCAGCCGCCGTTGGCGCCTATGTAGAAGCCGCTCCAGTTGTAGATCACCGGCAGCGGAGCCGGAGGCGGGGCCTTGACGGCCATGTCGGCGGCCGATGCAGGTGCGGCGGCCATGGCAATTGCCGCGAAACTGACAGCGGCGGCTAAGAACTTTCTCATCCCAGTGTCCCCTCTCTCTCAACTGCACGCTCGCGTGCAAACCACTTGCACTACCAGCCTAGAGCGTAGTGTGTGTCGGGCCAAGACCTCCGTAACAAAATGGCAACACTCATATACAAAGGTTTATGCACGACACCTTGCACTATTGCTGGTCGTTGCCGTGAGGCCTTTCGCCACTCGCGTCTTCATCGGCGAGCCAGGCGAAGATCTGGGAAGCTGGGACAAGCTGCTTCGGTGAGTGCGGATTGATCGTGCCCGCAAATGCAGCGAGACCTTCGTCGAGCTGGGCGCGTCCTAGGAGCTTGTCTGGATAGTCGCTGTTCAAATCTGGTCGGGTCTGATTCAACATTGGGCGATGAGCAAGTATTTTCGGCCTTGGAACATCGATCAGACGCTGCTTCTGCCGCCGAATGTGCAGGACTTCGTGCCGAAAGGCCATGTCTCGCGGTTTATGGTTGATCTGGTGCGGGAGAGCCTCGATCTCAGGGAGATCATGGGCAGCTATGTGAGCGGGCTTGGGCAGCCGCCGTTTGATCCGCGGATGATGGTGGCGCTGCTGCTGCATAGCTATGCGAGTGGGCTGTATTCGTCGCGTCGGATTGCCAAGGCCTGCCGGGAGCGGAACGATTTTGTGATGATCGTGGCGCTGGATGCGCCGGATTTTCGGACGATCAGCGACTTTCGCAAGCGACATTTGAAGGCGCTCGGCGCGCTATTCGTGCAGGTTCTGAAGTTGTGCGAGACGGCCGGGCTGGTCAAGCTCGGTCATGTCGCGCTGGATGGTACGAAGATCAAGGCGAACGCGTCGAAACACAAGGCGATGAGTTATGAGCGCATGAAGAAGCGCGAGGCGGAATTGAAGGCCGAGGTCGCTCGCATGCTGGCGGCCGCCGAGGCGGCGGATGCCTCGGAGGATGAGACTTTCGGCAACAGCGACGAACTGCCGGACTGGACCGTCGACAAGCAGAAACGGCTGGCGAAGATCCAGCAAGCGATGGCGGCGCTGGAAGCGGACGCCAAACTGGCGGCGGAGGAAGAGCGCCGCATCGAGGCCGAAAAGGAACAGCAGCGCCAGGCCGAAGGCCGCAAGAAGCCGGGCAAACCGGCGGCGCTGCCATCGGAGGAACCCAATCCCAAGGCGCAACGCAACTTCACCGATCCGGAAAGCCGCATCATGAAGTCGAAGGATGGCTTCGTTCAGGCCTATAATGCCCAGGCGGCCGTCGATGCACATGCCCAGATCATTGTCGCGCAAGAACTGACCCAGCACGGCAGCGATCAGGGCCAGTTGGTGCCCCTGATCGAGGCCATCGAGAGCAATCTTGGCCGCAAGCCGCGGCAGGCCTCAGCGGATTCCGGCTACTGCAGCGAAGCCAATCTCGAAGCGCTCGACACACGCAGCATCGATGGCTATGTCGCGCCCGGACGCGCCAAGCACCCGACAGTAGCGAACGGAAAAGTCGGCGGCCCGCTGACACAGGCCATGCGAAAGAAGATCGACGATGGCGGCTTCGAAACACCCTACCGATTGCGAAAGCAAGTGGTGGAGCCGGTGTTCGGGCAGATCAAACAGGCAAGAGGCTTCCGCCAGTTCCTGTTGCGGGGCATCGAGAAAGTGCGCGCCGAGTGGACAATGATCTGCACCGTCCATAACCTCCTCAAGCTGTTCAACCTCGCAAACGCAGCCTGAGCCTGCTACTCTACAACAAATGCCCGTCACGAAAACATATCTGGACGGGCTCCTAGCCGCCGCAAATGCAGAACGCCCCTCAACCAGATGGAACTCTGCTATGGTTGAATTTCCCCGGACAGCCCTGCGCTTGCGGGGAGAGGTCGGATGGCATCGCAGATGCCATCCGGGTGAGGGGGTACAGGTCGCTCAGCGCATACCGCCCCGCGGATAGAGCACCTCACCCCAACCCTCTCCCCGTGAAGAACGGGGAGAGGGAGCCCGGAAAGACCGGTGCCTCAATCAAACAGGCTCGGTGTGTGGTTCACGACCGCGCCTTCAATCTGCAGCATCTTCAGCTTGGTCACCACGCCGCCATTGGCCGAGAAGCCGCCCGGCTTGTTGCCGGCCGCCAGCACGCGGTGGCAGGGCACCACGATCGGGCACGGGTTGCGGCCGAGCGCCTGGCCGACGTCGCGCGACAGCTCAACGCCGCCGAGCTGCTTGGCGATATCGCCATAGGTCACGGTCTTGCCCGGCGGAATCTTCCGCGCGATGTCGTAGACGCCGCGGTTGAATTCCGGCACGCCGTCGAGATCGAGCACGATGTCGGCGAGGTCGTTCGGCTTGCCGGCGAGCAGCTCGATCATGCCGTCGATCGCGTGCTGCACCTCGGCCGGCGGCGCCGCCTCGGTGACGTCGCCATTGCGCTGAAAAATCCGCTTGCGGGTCTTCTCCTCGGTGCCCATCGGCAGCTGCACGCCGGTGACGCCGTGCTCGCCCCAGACGACGCCGCAGGCGCCGATCATGGTCTCGAAGATTGCAAAATGCTGGCCGGTCATGGCTCGCTCCAGAAATTCCCTTGGGCTCACGCGCGAGCCTACTGCTGACCTGAAATCTAGGCTGGGAGAATATTGCTATCCACCCGAATTCCGTGGGAACTTGGGCCAAATCAACAACATCTGCCCCGTTCGCGAGCCCCCAAATGCACAGCCTCCCCGTCAACGGTTTCGACATGCCTTATCTCGATATCGGAGAGGGCCCGCCGCTGGTCTGCGTGCACGGCTCGCTGTGCGATTTCCGGATCTGGTCGGCGGTGCTCGGTCCGCTGACGCGCCGGCACCGGGTGATCGCGGTCAGCCTGCGGCATTTCTTCCCGGTGCATTGGGACGGCGTCGGCGACACCTATTCGATCGCCCAGCATGTCGACGACGTGATCGCCTTCATCGAGCAATTCGACACCAGGCCGGTCGACCTGATGGGGCATTCCCGCGGCGGCCACATCTGCTTCCGTGCCGCACAGCGGCGGCCGGACCTGCTGCGCAAGCTCGTCCTGGCCGAGCCCGGCGGCGAGCTCGACGGCACGCTCGATCCCGACTTCCAGCCCGGCCCCTCGCCGCTTGCGGCGCGGATCGCGGCCTCAGCCGACGTGATTGCCGGAGGCGACATCGATGGCGGCTTGCAGATCTTCCTGGACGCGCTCGAAGGTCCCGGCGCCTGGAAGCGGCTTCCGGCAACCTCCAAGCAACTGCTGCGCGACAACGCGACGACGCTGATCGGCCAGACCCGCGACCAGCGCCCGCCGTTCTCGAAAGCAGACGCGGAAGCGATCAAGACGCCAACGTTGTTCATCGGCGGCGCCAACAATGCTGCCGAAGGTGCTGCACGCCCTCGCCGCCAATGTGAAGGGCGCACGCACCGAGATGATCCCGGGCACCACGCATCCGATGTTCGAGCAGGCGCCGCAAAGATACTGCGAGATCGTGCTGGAGTTTCTGGCGGCGTAGGCAGTGCACCTCTCCCCTTGTGGGAGTGGCATAGGCCGCCTACGGCGGCCGTTCTCAAGAACGCCGAAGCGCAGCTTCGGCTATGTCGCATGCAGCAAAGCGAAATGCGATCCGGGTGAGGGGTCTGTCTCCGCGGAGAGAACCCCTCACCCGGCGCGATGCCGCTGCGCTTATCGCGCCACCCTCTCCCACAAGGGGAGAGGGTGCACCGCCTGCGCGGCAAGAGATTTACTCACACCTTCCACACTCCAACCGGCTGGCGCACGGCGACGTTCAGCCGGTTCCAGACGTTGATCGCCGCGATCCCCAGCACCAGGGATGCCAGCTGCTGCTCGTTGTAATGCTTCGCGGCCTCGTCCCACACCGCGTCGGTCACCGGATCCTCGCGGTCGCTGAGCCGGGTCACCGCTTCCGTCAGCGCCAACGCGGCGCGCTCGGCGTCGGTGAAATAGGGCGTGTCGCGCCAGGCGCCGACCGCGAACAGCCGCTCGTCGGTCTCGCCGGCGCGGCGGGCGAGTTTTGGGTGCATGTCGACGCAGACGCTGCAACCATTGATCTGGCTGGCGCGCAGATGGACCAGCTCGAGCAGCTTTTCCGGCAAAGCCTGTTTGGTGCTCTCGCTGAGCGCCTGCAGCGCCTTCATGGCATCGGGAACAACCATCACCGGGTGGTTCATGCGGGCTTTCATCATGTCACTCTCCTGATTTGCTTTTTGACGTCGCCGCGCCGATCTGCTGTCACATCGGCCCACTTTCGTTCGTCATCGCCATGACGGAGCGGACAAAGGGAATGTGACCGATGGACGAGAAAAATTCTCTCACCGAGCAGTTCGAGGCCAACCGGCCGCGCTTGCGGGCCGCGGCCTACCGCATGCTGGGCTCGACCGCCGAGGTCGACGATGCCGTGCAGGAAGCCTGGCTGCGGCTCGGCCGTACCGACACTGCTGCGGTCGACAATCTCGGGGGATGGCTGACCACGGTGATCGCCCGCATCTGCCTCGACATGCTCCGCTCGCGTAAATCGCGCCGCGAGGAGCCGATCGGCCCGCACGTGCCGGAACCGGTCGCAGACAATCCGTCCGAGCGCGAGACCGAGATGGCCGATTCCGTCGGCGCAGCGCTGCTCGTGGTGCTGGAAACGCTGGCGCCGGCGGAGCGGCTGGCCTTCGTGCTGCACGACATGTTCGCGGTGCCGTTCGAGGAGATCGCACCGATTGTCGGCCGCACGCCGGCCGCCGCGCGGCAACTCGCCAGCCGCGCCCGGCGCCGCGTGCAGGGCGCGCCGCCCGCGCCGGATACCGATCTCGGCCGGCAGCGCGGTATCGTCGAGGCCTTCCTCGCCGCGTCCCGCAACGGCGATTTCGAAGCGCTGCTCGCTCGCGCCCGACGTCGTGGTCCGCGCCGATCAGGCCGCGCAACGGCTCGGCTCGCTGCCGGTGATCCGCGGCGCCGCAGCGGTCGCCGAAAGCTTCAAGGGACGCGCACAGGCGGCGAGTGCGGCGCTGGTCGACGGCGCGATCGGCGTTGCCGTCGTCTTCGGCGGCGCGCTGCGCGTCGTGCTGCGGGTTACGATTTCAGGCGACAGGATCGCGGCGATCGATGCGACCGCCGATGCAGCCGACATCGAAACACTCGATGTCGAGGTGCTCGATCGCAATTGACGCGGCTGGAGGCTGAAGGGTCGTGATGCTATCGTTTTCCCGCGCCACTAAGGGAGGACAATCATGAAACTGTCCATCAAATTGCTCGCGTCGGCCGGCGTGTTCTCGCTCGCCCTCGCCTCGTCCCCCGCCTTTGCCGCTGCAGATGAAAAGCTGCGCGCGGCCGCCGAGCAGGCCCAGCCGGCCGTGATCGAAAGCCTGCACGACATGGTTCTGATCGAGTCAGGCTCCAGCGATGTCGAGGGCCTGAAGAAGATGGCGGACTACACCGAAGCGCGACTGAAGGCGCTCGGCGCCAAGACCGAGCGACGCAAGACCACGCGCGGCGCCGGCGCCGACATGGTGATCGGCACCTTTGAAGGCAGCGGCAGCAAGAAGCTGATGCTGATCGCGCATATGGACACCGTCTATGAGCACGGCATCCTCGACACCCAGCCCTACAAGGTCGACGGCAACAGGATCTACGGGCCAGGCATTGCCGACGACAAGGGCGGCATCGCCGTCATCCTGCATTCGCTCAAGATCCTGAACGATGCGGGCTGGCGCGACTATGCCAAGCTCACCGTGTCGTTCAATCCGGATGAAGAGGTCGGCTCGATCGGTTCCGGCGAGATCATCGCCGAGCTCGCCGACCTGCACGATGTGGTGCTGTCCTGCGAGCCCACGGTCGCGCCGCCGGTCGCCAGGAACGAAAGCCTGCTGCTCGGCGCCAGCGGCACCGCCACCGGCACAATGGATGTCAAGGGCAAGGCCTCGCATGCCGGCGCCGCGCCGCAGCTCGGCCGCAACGCGCTGATCGAGCTGGCGCATCAATTGCTGCAGACCCAGGACGTCGCGAAATCGATACCGGGCACGCAGCTGAACTGGACCACCGCAAAGGCCGGCACCGTGCGCAACCAGATTCCCGACCACGCCAGCGCAGGCGCCGACATCCGCCTCACCATTCCTGATGGAGTCGAGAAACTGCAGGCCGCGCTCGACGAGAAGGTGAAGAACAAACTGATCGCCGACACCGAAGTGACGGTGAAGGTCGCCGCGGGCCGCCCGCCCTTCGTGGCCAACGATCGCGGCCGCGCGCTCGCGAAAGAGGGACAGGCGATCTACGCCGAGCTCGACCGTAAGCTGGATATCGCCGAGATGACGGGCGGCGCGACCGACGCGGGCTACGCCGCGCGCAGCGGCAAGGCCATCGTGGTCGAAAGCTTCGGCCTCGCCGGCTGGGGCTATCACGCCCGCGACGAATACATCGACACAAACTCGATCGTGCCGCGGCTCTATCTGATGACACGGATGCTGATGGATCTCGGCAAGGCGAAGTAGCGGACTCGAACAAATGGACGTTTCTGCTGCCGATCGACGCACCGGCAGTTCATCGTTCGCGCCTGCGCCCGGGGCCACCCCACCCTCCCCCACTGTTCAGACCGGGGAGATGGCGGACGGGTGTTCGGAGACATCGCGGACACTTTCTGGTCCGTGGTCGAGCGTCCGGAGGTCGACCATTGCTGCGACGAACATCAGCCTTGCGGGTCCCGTGCTTCGCAAAATCATCCCGTTCTCAGTCACTTAGCGCCAGCACAAACTGGAGCCTTGACCGCTCCTGCAACCCGCGGTAGCTTCTCTTTCGAACACAGAATTCCGTATTCCAATTTGGATTGATCGCATGATCCCGTTGGACCCGCTTCCGAACCTGATCGACCAGGTCTACGGCCGGTTGCTCGAAGCGATCATCGACCGCACGCTGCTGCCCGGCCAGCGCATCACCCAGAACGAGCTTGCCGAGAAGCTCGGCGTCTCGCGCCAGCCGATCTCGCATGCGCTGCATCTATTGCATCGCCAGGGCCTCGTCGCAGAGAGCGGCAAGCGCGGCTTCGAGGTGACGCAGCTCGATCCGCGGCGCATCCGCGAGCTCTATGAGGTCCGCGGCGCCATCGATGCGCTGGCGGCGCGGCTCGCCGCGAGGCGCGTGAAAGAGGATTCCGTTGCACGCGCGCAGCTCGAAGCCTCGCTCGAAGCCGGACGCACGATCGACGACAGCGTGCCGCTGGCACGCCTGATCGCGCTCGATGTCGACTTCCACAGCGCGATCTATCGGCTCGCCGGCAATTCCGCGATCGAGGAAATGATCGCGCCGCAATGGCCGCATATGCGCCGCTCGATGGCGACCGTGCTCGCCGAGCTGGATTACCGCGGCAGCGCCTGGACCGAACACGAGAACATCGCCGCGCATGTTTTCTCCGGCAATGCAGCAGCCGCAGAAGGCGCAGCGCTGGCACATGCGCAGACTGCCGGACGGATGACGGAAGAGAAGCTGAGAGCGATCGACGTGGCGGCTTAGATGCGCCGTCGTTCCGGGGCGCGTAGCGAACCACAGATGCGCAATTGCGCATCGGGGAACCTCGAGATTCCGGGTTCGATGCTGTCGCATCGCCCCGGAATGACAACAACAAGCAAGGAGGAAAGCACCATGAAACTGACCCCAGAGCAGGTCGAATTTTTTCATCGCGAAGGCTGGCTGTTCCTGCCCGAGCTGTTCAGCCAGGAAGAGGTCGACTTCCTCGCGCGCGAGGCGGTCTCGATCTATGACGCCAACCGTCCCGAGGTCTGGCGCGAGAAGAGCGGCGCACCGCGTACCGCCTTCGCCGCGTATCTCTACAACGAGGCGTTCGGCCTGCTCGGCGCGCATCCGCGCATGATCGACCCGATCGAGCAGCTGTTCGGCGAGAAGGTCTACATGCACCAGTTCAAGATCAATGCGAAGGCGGCCTTCACCGGCGACGTCTGGCAATGGCACCAGGATTACGGCACCTGGAAGCGCGACGACGGCATGCCGGAGCCGCGCGCGATGAACATCGCGATCTTCCTCGACGAGGTGATGCCGATCAACGGCCCCTTGATGCTGGTGCCGCAGAGCCAGACCGCGGGCGACCTGAAGGCGTCGCACGATCTCGAGACCACGTCATACCCGCTGTGGACGCTGGACGAAGAGACGGTGACCCGCCTCGTGAAGCAGGGCGGCATCGTCGCCCCGACCGGCAAGCCCGGCGGCACGCTGATGTTCCACGGCAATCTGGTGCACGGCTCGAGCGGCAACATCACGCCCTACCCCCGCAAGATCGTGTACCTGACGCTGAATGCGGTCTCTAACTACATCCGCACCCCGACGCGGCCGGAGTACATCGCGCACCGCGACTTCACGCCGATCCAGACCGTGGCCGACGACGCGCTGCTGCGGCTCGCCCGTGCACCACGGCAGGCGGCGGAGTAAGACACGTTCGTGCCCCGGACGCAGCGCAGCGCAAAGCGATGCGCTGCTGAGCCGGGGCCCACACTCTAGTTCAACTTCCTCCATGGGTCCCGGCTCTGCGGAGCAGCACGTCGTGCCGCACCGCGTCCTGGACACGACAACGATCCCGGACACTTTTCATGAACCTGCATCACCTCCTCAAAACTCGCGCCGCCGCCGGCAAGCCAGTTCGCGTCGCCCTGATCGGCGCCGGAAAATTCGGCTCGATGTTCCTGTCGCAGGTGCCGCACACGCCGGGGCTCGAGGTGCCTGTGATCGTCGACCTCGACCGTGACCGCGCGCGCGAGGCGTGCCGGACGGTCGGCTGGGACGACGCGCGGATCGGCGCAACCACCTTCACCGACGACGACGGCGCGCGCGCGATCGCCGGCGGCGCGTTCGATGTCGTGGTGGAAGCGACCGGCAATCCCGCCGTCGGCATCCGTCATGCCCGCGCGGCGATCGCCGCCGGCAAGCATGTCGTGATGGTCAATGTCGAGGCCGACGTGCTGGCGGGGCCGCTGCTCGCCGAAGAGGCGCGCAAGGCCGGCGTGGTCTATTCGCTCGCCTATGGCGACCAGCCGGCACTGACGGCGGAGATGGTCGACTGGGCGCGCGCGACCGGCTTTCGCGTCGTCGCCGCCGGCAAGGGCACGAAGTACCTGCCGGCCTATCATGACGTGACGCCGGAAGGCGTGTGGCAGCATTACGGGCTGACCGCCGGCGAGGCGCAATCTGCCGGCATGAACCCGCAGATGTTCAACTCCTTCCTCGACGGCACCAAATCGGCGATCGAGATGGCGGCGATCGCCAATGCCTGCACGCTCGATGTTCCCTCGGAGGGATTGCTGTTTCCGCCCTGCGGCGTCGACGATCTGCCGCATGTGATGCGGCCGCGCGACAAGGGCGGCGTGCTGGAGAAATCCGGCATCGTCGAGGTGGTGTCGTCGCTGGAGCGCGACGGCCGCCCGGTGTTCCGCGATCTGCGCTGGGGCGTCTATGTGGTGCTGGAGGCGCCGAACGACTATGCCGCGGACTGCTTCAGGCAGTATGGCCTCAAGACCGATTCGTCCGGCCGCTATGCCGCGATGTACAAGCCGTATCATCTGATCGGGCTCGAGCTGAATATTTCCGTGCTGTCGGCGGCGCTGCGCAACGAGCCGACCGGACAGCCGCGCGGCTTCCGCGGCGACGTCGCAGCGGTGGCCAAACGCAACCTGCGCGCCGGCGAGATGCTCGACGGCGAAGGCGGCTACACGGTGTGGGGCAAGTTGATGCCAGCCGCCGCCAGCCTCGCCGCCGGCGCACTACCGATCGGGCTCGCGCATCGCGTCAAGCTGAAGAACGACGTCGCCCACGGCGCCGTGGTGCGCTGGAGCGATGTCGAGGTCGACGAGGCCAACGACACGATCAAGACGCGCAAGGCGATGGAGAAGGCGTTCTCGCGCTAGCTCTTCCACCTCTCCCCGCTCTTTGCGGGGAGAGGTCGGATCGCATCGGAGATGCGATCCGGGTGAGGGGCGAGGCGCGGCGCTCAACAAGGAGCAAAGTGCTCGCCGGATGGAGGCCCCTCACCCCAGCCCTCTCCCCGCAAGAGCGGGGCGAGGGAGCGGTTGGAGCGTTGCCCTGATGACTACGGCAGCAGCCGGCTCGCCTTCGCCAGCTTGAACCATTTGCGGAACATCGCTTCCGTATCCATCATCTCGGTGAAGCCGGCCTGATTGATCTTCACCGTCGAGACGATCGAGGGCGGGCCGGACTCGGTCTGCCCGTAGCGCATGCTGTAATCGGCATATTGGAACGACAGGCCGACGAAGTCTTCGAGGCCAGGTGCGATCAGATCGTGCTTCTTCCGCAGCTCGTCCCATACTGCGATCCATTTTGGATATTCCTGCGCCAGCGACAAAGGCACGTGCCGGCCCGGCGCCATCTCAAGCGCATCTGATACCGCCGGCCAGATATTCTCCCAGGTGAAGACGTCGCCGTTGGTGACGTTGAAGGCCTCGTTGCGCGCAGCCTCCGCATCGCCCGACCAGGCGATCGCGCGCGCCAAGAGATCGACGTCGACCGCCTGCGCGACCCGCGGCGCGCCGCCGGGATAATCCAGCGGCCTGCCCTGCTCGCGCAGCACCGCGGCATAGACGCCGAGCGGCGGGATCAGGTCCATCGCGCCGCCCATGGCTTCGCCGATGATCAAGACCGGGCGCAGGATGCTCCAGTGCCAGTCCTTGCCCCACTGCAGCTCGCGCAAGAAATTCTCCTGCGCCCAATAGAAATTCGGCTGCTCGTACATCTCCGAACGGCCCTCGCGCGCCGGCACCGTGAGCGGCCGGACGTGCACGCCATAGGCCTTGGTGCCCTGCAGCAGCGCGACATGCTTGAGATCGGGCGCGACGGGCTCGAGCACGCCCATCAGATTGCGCAGCATCCGGTCGTTGGTTGCGATCTGCCCGGCATCGCGCCAGCCATCGACCAGGCTCGGGGCTTCATAAAGCGCGGCATAGATCAGGTGGGTCGCGCCACCGAGCTCGGCCGCGGCGCGGCTGCAATCCTCCGCGCTGGCGAGATCGATCGGCACGTACCGCGCGCCGTGGAGATCGCGCGGCTTGCGGCGCGACAGCGCAATGCGCTCGCAATCTCCGGATGCGCCGAAGTGTCGCAAGGCGGCGCTGCCTACGAGGCCGGTCGCGCCGGCGACCACGACTTTCTTGGCGGCCATGTCTTCGAACTCCCATCAATCCACCTGTCCTGCGTAGCAGATCGCAGCAAGGGCGCCAGCGTCCGTCGCCGCGATCTGCCGGACGAAATCCGTCTGCGCCCGATTTCCTTCGCACCTGCGATGAAGGCAGGCGCTTGATTTCCTCCGGCAAACGATCATCCTGACCGGTGGAACCAGAGACTCGGATTTCCACGGACAAGAGCCCGTCAGGGCCGCCGGACACACTCACCACAGCAACGTCGATCGATCGGCGAAGAAAAGACGACACCAAGATCGTTCCCTTGTCGAGCTATCGGCAAACAGGAGGGAATTGCATGAAGCGTCGTGAATTCTTGAAAGCAGGCGGCGTCGGCCTGGCTGCGACGGCGGTCGCGGCACCGGCGGTCGCACAATCGATGCCCGAAGTCAGATGGCGGCTCGCGGCTAGCTGGCCGAAAGCGCTCGATACGCTCTATGGCGGTTGTGAATTCTTCTGCAAGCGCGTCGCCGAGATCACCGACAACCGTTTCCAGATCCAGCCCTTCGCCTCCGGCGAGATCGTGCCCGGTTTGCAGGTCCTGGACGCCGTCTCCAACGGCACGGTCGAGATGGGCAACACTGCCCTGTATTACTACTGGGGCAAGAATCCCGCCTTTACGTTCGGCACGTCGCTGCCGTTCGGCCTCAACACCCGCCAGCATATTTCCTGGCTGCAGTGGGGCGGCGGCACCGATCTGCTCAACGACCTGCTCAAGGAATACAATTGCCTCGGCATTCCGACCGGCTCGACCGGCGCCCAGATGGGCGGCTGGTTCCGGAAGGAGATCAAGTCGATGGCGGATTTCCAGGGGCTGAAATTCCGGGTCGGCGGCTTCGCCGGCACCATCATCGCCAAGGTCGGCGGCGTGCCGCAGCAGATCGCCGGCGGCGATATCTATCCGGCGCTGGAAAAAGGCACCATCGACGCCGCCGAATGGGTCGGGCCGTACGACGATGAGAAGCTCGGCTTCGTCAAGGTCGCCAAGTTCTACTATTACCCCGGCTGGTGGGAAGGCACCGGCCAGGGCCACAATGTGATAAACAAGGATAAATGGAACGCGCTGCCGAAGCACTATCAGGCGGCGGTGCAAGCCGCGTCCGAGGACACCTTCACTTGGGTGACCGGCAAGTATGACGCGGTCAATCCGCCGGCGCTAAAACGCCTGATCGTGGCCGGCGCGCAGCTGCGCCCGTTCCCGCAGGAAGTGCTGGAAGCCTGCTACGGCGCGGCCAACGAGATCTATGCCGATCTCGCCAAGAGCAATCCGCATTTTGGCAAGATGTACTCGAGCCTCGCCGCCTATCGCAACGAGTCGCTGGCCTGGATGCAGGTCGCCGAGCTCTCGTTCGACAGCTTCATGATGCGGATGCGCACGCGCACCTGAGCCGAACGTGGTTTGAGATACAAAAAAAGCCCCGGAGAATTTCGCCGGGGCTCATTTTTGGTTCCAGTGACAGCTCAGTTGTCGTCGCTGCCGCCGAATTCTTCCATCAGCTTGTCGTAGCTCTTGGTGACGAGATCGATATTGCCCTTGTTCTCGACCGCGGGCGGCGGCGACTTCAGGGCTTCGTTGAGATCGGCGAGCGCGTCCTTCTTGTCCTTGGCCGACATCTTCTTGTCGGCCTGGACCTCGGCGATCTGCGCCTTCAGCACGGCCTCGGGCCCGACATACTTCTTGGTCTGCGGATCGAAGCCGCCGAGCACCAGCGAGATGTTGTCGACCACGTTGTTGTAGTCGTCATAGCTGGCGAAGCCGTTCTTCTTGGCGATGCCCTCGAGCTGGGCAACGATCTTCGCATCGGGCTTGGCGTCCTGGGAAAGCTTTGCGGTGATCGGATCCATTTCCTTGGCAGCAGTGAGTGCGCCGTCGACCTGCTTGTCGGTCAGCGCGATCTGCTTGATCGGCGGGATCTGGTCCTGTGCCGGAGCCGCGGCCTGCGCGGCGGGCGCAGCTTGCGCCGGCTGCTTCGCCTGCGCGAATGCGCCGCTGTTCGACGCCGCGGTCACGGCGATCGAAAGGCAGGCGACGCTCAGCGCGGCAAGTACGGGACGGACGATCTCACGCATGGAAGTCTCCTCGTTGGGGCAGGTTTGCCGAGCTTCTTGAGTGGAACAGGTACGGAAATCGAAATGAACGGCCCATGAACTTTGGTCGTAGACGATGACGATCAATCGTGGCCGAATGATCACAAACTGTTCAAGGAGTGTTGATCTCCGCGCTCGCGGCCCGAAGGACGATTGATCAGGAGTCACGAGCGGCTCGTGCGGGCGAGCTCGATTGCTGTCCGTTTCAGCGGCCCTGCCGAAACATTGTCCTTCGTGCAATTCGATCGTTGCGACGCGCCGCCCGGTGCGCACATGCTTGCACGATCAACCGCGAGGAACCACAGACATGCCCTGCTACGAGGGATCCTGCCATTGTGGCGCCGTGACCTTCCGGATCGACGCTGAGATCGACGAGCTGACCACCTGCGATTGCTCGCTGTGCCGGCGCAGGAACGCGCTCATGACCAAGGTCCACGAAAGCGAGCTCGTGATTCTCGGCGGCCAGGATCTGCTGTCGATCTATGTCTGGAACACCAATCGCGCGAAGCATTTCTTCTGCTCGCGCTGCGGCGTCTACACGTTTCATCGCAAGCGCGCCGCACCCGATCATTAGTGAGCGTCACGAGAGGATCACGGGTGCCTGGGCTTGACTTGCGCGGAATGCTCTGGATAGCGCGGTCGGGATGATTGACGCCGCCGGCGCGCGGTGATGGGTTGATCCCGGTTCGGAGCGGGCAACGGGGATCAGAATGACCAGCGAGTCGCAGCTGCGCGAGAAGCTTCGGAAGATCGAGGCGTTGTTCGTGGGGGCCGGAACTGCTGGTGAGCGCCTTGCAGCGGAAGCCGCGCTGCAGCGGGTGCGGGCCCGGGTCGAGGAACTTGCTCGCCACGATCCACCGATCGAACAGCAATTCTCACTTCCCGACCAGTGGTCTCGGCACCTGTTTCTGGCGCTTTGCCGCCGATATGGGCTGCGGCCGTTTCGTTATCGCCGACAGCGACGTAACACGGTGATGGTCCGTGCGTCACGGGGCTTCGTTGATCGAGTCCTGCTGCCCGAGTTCACCGAGCTGGAGGGTGCGCTGCAAGTGTATCTGCACGAGGTAACGCTGCGCGTGATCCGCGAAGAGATCTACGACGACGCCAGCGATGCGCAGGAAGTTCCCGACGCCGTGCCGTCGAACTGATCAAGCGGCGAGCTTTGGCTCCGAACCATCGCGCTCGGCTTTCCAATTCCACGGCAGCAGCGTGTTCAGCTGATTGATCTTGGTACGTCCGGAGACGATGCGCTCGAGAACATCAGTAAGATAGTGCCGTGGGTCGATGTCGTGAAGCTTTGCGGAGTTGATGAGTGATGCGAGAGCGGCCCAGGTTTCGGCGCCGCCCTCACTGCCTGCGAACAGATAGTTTTTCTTTCCCAGCCCGATCGGCTTGATGCTGCGTTCGACCGTATTGCTGTCGATCTCGATGCGCCCATCATCGATGAATCGCGTCAGGCCATCCCAATGGTTGAGGGTGTAGCGGATCGCCTTGCCAAGGCCGGATTTCTTCGAGACTTCCAGCAGTCGCGCCTCGAGCCAGGGCTTGAAGTCCTCGATCAGCGGTCTGGTGTCGGATTGTCGCACCGCAGCTCGCTGCGTCGCCGGCAAACCGCGAATGCGATCCTCAATGGCGTAGAACATCGCGATCCGCTGCAGCGCTTCCGCGGCAATCGGCGATTTCGTCGCGATGTGGACGTCCCAGAACTTCCGCCGCGCATGCGCGAAGCAGAACGCCAGTTGTACCAGACGGCCGCCGTTTTTAATCAGCCCCTTGTACCCGGCGTAGCCGTCGACCTGCAGGATGCCGTCGTAGTCTCCAAACAGCTGCCTGGCGCGGATTGCCTTGCGATCCTCGGCGAACACGTAGACTACTGCCGGCGGCGCCGGGCCGCCCCACGGGCGGTCGTCGGTGGCGATCGCCCAGAACTGGCAGACTTTGGTTCTGCCACGGCCGGGATCGAGAACTGGCAGCGGCGTCTCGTCGGCAAACAGCCGCGGGTAGGACATCACTGCGCGGCGCAACAGCGCGTGAAGCGGCTTCAGCCACCAGGCGACGCGGCCCATCCACGAGGCCAGCGTTTGCCGGTCGAGCGTGATGCCTTGGGCGGCAAACATCTGTTCCTGGCGATACAGCGGCAGCTGGTAGCCGTATTTCATCACCGCGACGTGGGCCAGCAAGGCTTCCGTCACCATTCCACCGTCGATCGCCTGGGCCGGCGCGGGTGCCTGCAGAACACCCTGGCGGCATCCCCGGCAGCCGTACCGTGGACGCATGATGCGCTTGACCCGGTACTGCATCGGAATGACGTCGAAGGCTTCCTTGACGGTCTCCCCGATCTTGTGCAGCTGCTCGCCGCAGCAAGGGCAGATGTGGCTCTCGATATCGATCACGACATCGATGCGCGGCAAATGCTCCGGAAGCTTCCCCCGGTTGCGTCGCGCCGGTCGCTTTCCACGGCCCTCCGCTCCGTCAGGCAGCCTGCCTCCGGTCACGTCGTCGTTGGCGGCGGCACGAACCGCCTGTGCCCTGATGGTGAAGAGAGACAGCTGTCCGATATCCAGTGTCTCGGAGCGCGGACCGAAGATCGTGCGCTTGTACTGGGACAGGATCATCAGGAGCTTGTCGTTCTCCTGGATCGCAGCGTCGCGTTGGGCGATCGCTGCATCACGCTCGGTCGCCAGCGTGCTGCATTCCTCCGACAACGCCGCAAGCCGTGACGATAGCGTCATCACGGCTTGTCGGAGCAATGCTGGATCGGAAGGCAAATCACTCATGCAGAGCGATTCTACAACAACTCCGCATGAGTGACGAACGACTCTTGATAATGATCAACCAGCTCGCATCGGCTGATCCACAACTCGCATCGGCACACGCTTCCAGTCCGAGCCATCGAGCAGCACCGAGAGCTGAGCATGAGATAGCGACATGACGCCTTCCTTGATCGGCGGCCAGGTGAACTGCCCCTCGATTCTTTTGTAGTAAAGGACAAGGCCGCTTCCATCCCAAGTCAGGATCTTCACGAGATCTCGGCGCTTGGAGCGGAAAGACATAAAGTCCGCCGTCGAACGGATCGGCTCCAAAGGCCTCGCTCACCAGCATCGCCAGCGAGTCCATGCCGCACAGTGCCTCCCGGTCGACTGTCCCCCTGACACGGATGCGAATCGCGAGCTGGGTTGTCGATCTGGATTGCGACGCAGCCGGTCGATTTCCGCCGCCGAAGCCCGATCATCGACCAACCGTCCCGACCGCCGCCAGCACCTCGCGCCGACCTCGATCTCGATCGCCGCCTGCTCCTCACTCGGGCGCCCACAGCCGGTGATCGCGACCGGCACAAAGCCAGGTGGCATGCCTCTGTCCCCGCGCTCCGCGACCTGCGCCCGCGTAGCCTGGCGACGCCAGAGAAACAACAGGCTTGGACTGATGTCGTGTCGCCGCGCCACTGCGGACACGCTTGCACCCGGCGCAAAACTCTCCGCAACAATCGCCGCCTTCGCATCGGTCGACCAGCGCCGACGTCGGCCCGTCCCGGTGATGATCTCGACACGCTGCAGCGTGTCGGCGCCGTGTTCGAGGATAGGCATATGCCTATCCTTAGTACGCATACGACGGAGGCCGCCTGATTGACGCATGCGCGCGGGCACGGCGAGGTCTATGATGGCATTGGGTGAAGGGTGAAGGTCAGGCGGCCTGCTGATTGGCTGGCTTGTCGGCCTGGCGCAGGAGCTTCCATTCCCAGGGCAAGAGCTCGTGCAGACGCGATGCGGGATGATCGGCGATACGGGCCAGGACGTCGGCGAGCCAGGCCTTGGGATCGACGTCGTTGAGGCGACAGGTCGTGATCATCGTCAGCATGATGGCGGCACGGTCGGCGCCGCGCTGGCTGCCGGCGAAGGTCCAGTTGCGCCTTCCCAAGGCGATGCCTCTCAATGCGCGCTCAGCGCAATTGTTGGTCAAGCAGATCCTGCCGTCGTCGAGGAAGCGGGCGAAGCCGTCCCAGCGCCTGAGCATGTAGTTAATCGGCTTCAGGACCTCGGAGGAACGCGAGAGGGTTTCGCGCTCGCGGAGCAGCCAGGCATGCATGTCCTCGAGAAGTGACTTACTCTGTTCCTGGCGAGCGGCACGCCGCTCGCCGGCACCGCGGCCGTTGATGGCGCGCTCGATCTCGAACAACGTATCGAGGCGTCTGACAGCCTCCAGCGCGATCGGGGAGACCGGTTTGCCTTTCTTGCCTTCCCGAGCATTTTTCTCGATATCAGCCAGCTCGAAGAAGCCCCGCCGCGCATGGGCCACGCAAAACGCCGGCGTAATCGGCAGCGCCTTCTTCTGCGGGTCGAACAGCGGCTCGAAGCCGCTGTAGCAATCCGCCTGCAAGATGCCGGCGAAGGCGGCCAGATGTCTCTGTGGATGCTCGCCTCGTCGGTCGCTCGAGGCGTAATAGACCGCTGCCGGCGGCGCAGGCCCGGCGAACGGCCGGTCATCCCGCACATAAGTCCAGATCCGCCCGGTCGTGCACTTGCCCTTCGCCAGAATACGGATGGTGGTGTCGTCGCCATGAAGGCGCTCGGCAGCGAGCACGTGGCGTTCGATCAAGTGGAAGAGCGGCATGACGGCGAAGGTCCCGTGGCCGACCTGGTCGGCCAGCGTCGACAACGGCAGGTCGATCCCCTCGGCCTTAAAGCGCGCACTCTGGCGGTTGAGCGGGATATGCATGCCGAACTTGTCGAACAGGATCGTCGCCAGCAATTGTGGGCCGATGAAGCCGCGCGGCATGGCATGGAACGGCGCGGGCGGCTGGCTGATCTTCTCGCAATCGCGGCAGGTGAACTTCTCGCGTACCGTCTCGATCAGCTTGAAGCGGCGCGGGATCTCCTCCAGCGTCTTGGTCACATCCTCACCGATCTTCGCCAGCCGCGATCCACCGCAGCAGGCGCAGGTCGTTGGAGTCTCAATGACGACGCGCTCGCGTTCGATATCGTCAGGCCATGGCTTGCGCACCGGCCGCTTGCGCATGAAGGGGCGGACGTTCTGCGTCTTCGCCGCTGCGGCCTGTGCGGCAAGCTCATCCTCGCTCGCCGTGGTGACGAGTTCTTCGAGCTCCAACTCCAACTGCTCGAGCAGCCGTGCCGAGCGCTCGGATCGCTGCCCGTGCAGTTCGCGTTTCAGCTTCTCGATGCGCAACTCGAGATGAGCGATCAGCGCCTCGGTATCCGACAGTTTCGCCTGCGCATTCGCGGCTTGCGCCTGCCAGTTGGCGGCCTTCCGCCTCGGCTTTCTGTCGCGCCTCACGCTCGGCCTGCAGCGCCGCCAGGGCACTGACAAGGTCCGATGGAAGATCATCCGGCTTCGATATCATGGAGCCATTGAATCAGATCAAGCCGCAGATTCAAACCGTAAGAGCTGGCTCCGCAAATTCGGACAGTAGCTTGAGTGGATTTTCTGCCTGACAGCGGCGAGGATTCTTGCCGCGAATCAGGAGCGAAGATGACGAAGAAGAGCCGCCGGATGCATTCTCCGGCATTCAAGGCGAAGGTTGCTTTGGCTGCGGTCAAAGGCGACAAGACGCTGGCGGAGCTGGCGCAACTGTTTGATGTTCATCCGAACCAGATCACGATCTGGAAAAACCAGCTCCTGGAAGGCGCCGCCGGCGTGTTTGGGCATGACAAGGCGTCGGCCGAGACGCCGGTCGATTTGAAGGCGTTACATGCCAAGATCGGCGAGCTGGCGTTGGAAAACGATTTTTTGTCCGGCGCGCTCACCAAGGCGGGCCTGCTGAGCGCAAAGCGATGATCGACCGCGGTCATGATCTTTCTATCGTGCGCCAGGCGAAGGTCCTGAAGCTGGCTCGCAGCACGGTCTACTATGAACCTCGGCCAGTTTCGGCCGAGGACCTTGCCTTGATGCGTCGGCTCGATGAGCTGCATCTCGATTATCCCTTCGCGGGAGCGCGTATGCAGCGATCGTTGCTGCGGCGGGAGGGCGTATACGCCGGTCGCCGCCACATCGCGACGCTGATGAAGCGCATGGGGATCGAGGCGGTCTATCGTCGCCCGAACACGAGTAAGCCGGCACCGGGTCACAAGATCTACCCGTACCTGTTGCGCGGATTGAAGATCGAGCGGCCCGACCAGGCGTGGGCAATGGACATCACCTACATTCCGATGCGGCGTGGCTTCGTCTATCTCGCGGCGGTCGTCGATGTGTTCAGCCGACGGGTCCTGGCCCATCGCGTCTCGATCACAATGGAGGCGGCCTTCTGCGTCGAAGCGGTCCAGGAGGCGTTGGCGAAGCACGGCAGGCCCGAGATTTTCAACACGGACCAGGGCAGCCAGTTCACCAGCCTCGAGTTCACCGATGTGCTGCTGGACGCGAAGATCGCCATCAGCATGGACGGCAAGGGCGCCTGGCGCGACAACGTGTTTGTCGAGCGGCTCTGGCGCACGGTCAAATACGAAGAAGTTTATCTCCGCGCCTACGACAGCGTGTCCGAGGCGCGAGCGTCAATTGCCAAGTATCTGGCCTTCTACAATCAGGGACGCCCTCACTCGAGCCTTGACGGGCGCACGCCCGACGAGGCTTACTTCGGCACGCAAGCTATGGTGATGGCCGCATGACCGTCGCCGACGATTTTGTCGTCGCTCTGGTCGGGCTACGCCCTCCCGACGCAACGACAAAATCGTAAGGCCCCGCGTTCAGCATAACCCGGCAGGAATCCACTTAAATCCCGCGGGGCGCTGTCCAAACAACCGGCGCCAGCTCTGTAAAACGACTATCCGACCCGCGTCGGACGCTGGGTTTCTTGAGGGTTGCGCCAATCGATCCCGGACAACAGATAGCTCAACTGCGCCGGAGAGATCGTTACCGATTCACCAGCAACCGATGGCCAGATGAACCTGCCTCTCTCGAGTCTTTTGGTGAACAAGCAGGCGCCCTGGCCATGGTGAGTCGGCCCCGGGGGTTGCACCCGGAGCCGCTCTCCGAACCGTACGTGACGCTCTCACGTCATACGGCTCTCAACAAGTAACGAGGCAGAACTCAACATCGCCCAATGAGCGAACAGCTTCGGCCTGCGGCAGCGGATCAATCTGAGCCAGGTGGAGGCTCTGACTTTTCCATTCTTCAGCCCTTTGTATTTGCGTCGCGCCCAGCGGTTAAGAGATTCGTCGACATATCGATACAGGTTGTGCATTTCTGACCGCCCATATCTGCCGTAGTACTGCCTCCATCCACGAAGGACGGGGTTCAGTTCCAAGGCAATTGCGTCGACTTCCGTCTGCGAGCGAAGCCTGAGGCGGAGCTGCCGGATCGTCATACGCATAGACGTCATCGCCGCCCTGCTGACCGCTGGCGAGAACGTACAGAAGTTTTCTTTCTTCTGATGGTTTCTTGCCCTGCGCGGTCGAAAGGTAAATCCCAGAAAGTCAAATGACTGACTGGCATGGCTACCCGGGCGATTGCTGTCTTTGCAGTAGACGATCTTGGTCTTGTCGGGATGCATTTCGAGTTCGCATTCCTTAAACCTTGCTTGCAGCGCCGCCTTGATGGCTTCCGCTTCAGCCTTGGTTCGGCAATGAACGAGCCCGTCGTCCGCGTATCGACACCACGGCGACTGCGGGAAGTTCCGCGCCATCCATGTATCGAACGCATAATGCAAGAACAAATTGGCAAGGACGGGACTGATCACGCCGCCTTGGGGTGTGCCCCGGTCGCGAGCGGTGATCGCTCCGTCTCTGTCTTGCATCGGCGCTGTTAGCCAGCGTTCGATGTAGAGCAGAGCCCATTCGTCTTGCACATGCTTCCTGACGGCCTTCATAAGCAACTTGTG
>NZ_CP147717.1:6512500-10678093 GCF_011516625.5 Bradyrhizobium sp. 2S1
GGGACAGATTCAGCGCTTCGGCAACCATCGGGATCGCCGGCTCCGGCACGTAGCCGAACGCCTCCTGCAGCGCGTGCAGGATCACCAGCGTGGCGCCTTCGAGCTTGGCGTGCTCGGCGATGATTTCAGCGCCGCGCGCCGCGTCCCAGGGTTCGTATCCCACCGTCATTCGCGCTTCTCACGATCAGTTTTTTGCTTTGCACATCTGCATTGGAATCCTTCGAAACATCAATAAAGCTGTCTCATGCGGCGATTGCGAAATGCGATTAATAGCGTTGCGCAATTGGACGATTTGGGATCGCAATAATGGTCTGGAATCACGCACTTCCATCGCGTATTGGGATTGGGGATCGCGCGGCGGTCGTGGTACGTGTGGCAGTGTTGGGACACCGTTTTTCCGATGGGGTTTAATCCTTGATCGACAAGCTGGAACTTCTGTTGGCACTGGCCAAGGAGCGGCATTTTGGCCGGGCCGCGGAGGCCTGCGGGGTCACCCAGCCGACCATGTCGACCAGCCTCAAGCAGCTCGAGGAAATCCTCGGCGTGATGCTGGTGCAGCGCGGCTCTCGCTTCCAGGGTTTCACCCCTGAGGGGGAGCGGACGCTCGACTGGGCCCGGCGCATCGTCGGCGATACCCGGGCGATGAAGCAGGAGATCAACAGCCTCAAGGACAAGCTGTCGGGCGAGATCCGGATCGCGGCGATCCCGACCGTGCTCGGCATGGTGGCCGCGCTCACCACGCCGTTCCGGGCGCGCCATCCCGATGTGCGTTTCCGCATCCAGTCCTGCACGTCGGCCGACGTGCTCGGCCTCTTGGAAAATCTCGAGGTCGATGCTGGGCTGACCTATATCGAGAACGAGCCGATCGGCAAGGTTCGCACCATCCCGCTCTATAACGAGAGCTATCGGCTGCTGACGGCGCCCGACGCGATGTTCGGTGACCGCAAGCAGGTGACGTGGAAGGAAGTCGGCACCGTGCCGCTCTGCCTGCTGACGCCCGACATGCAGAACCGCCGCATCATCGACCGTGCGCTGACCTCGGTCGGCGCGGAGGCGACGCCGACGCTGACCTCGAATTCGTTGCTGGTGTTGTACACCCATGTGAAGACCGGGCGCTGGGCCAGCGTGATGCCGGCCAAGCTCGCCGAGACGCTCGGCCTTGCGGATGCCGTGCGCAGCATTCCGATCGTCGATCCGGTGGTGGACTACAGCATCGGCCTGGTGATCCCGCAGCGCGATCCGATGACGCCCTTGATCGCCGCCCTGGTGCAGGTCGCGCGCGAGGTCGCGCCGACACTGGAGACGTCGTAGCGCAGCTACGCCGCTTCCGGCAGCTTGCTCTGCAGGGTGCGCGGATCGCGCGGCAGTGTGATACGGACGACGGTGCCGACGCCGAGCTTGGAGCGCAGCTTCATCGAGCCGCCGTGCAGGTTGGTGAGCGAGCGCGCGATCGCAAGCCCGAGGCCCGAGCCCTGGTAGCTCTTGGTGAGCTGGCTCTCGACCTGCTCGAACGGCTTGCCGAGCCGGCGCAGCGATTCCGGCGCGATGCCGATGCCGCTGTCGGCGATCAGGAGCACGATCGAGTCGTCCAGCATCTGGCCGCGCACCAGCACGCGGCCGTGATCCGGCGTGAACTTCACCGCGTTGGAGAGCAGGTTGACGATGATCTGCTTGACCGCGCGACGGTCGGCGACCACCGAGATCGTGCTTTCGATATCGGATTCCAGCGACAGTCCCTTGTGCTCGGCGCGGCCGGAGACCACCCGCAGGGATTCCGCGAGGATGCCGGAGAGGTCGAGCGGCTCCATGTCGAACTTCATGCGGCCGGCCTCGATCCTCGACATGTCGAGGATGTCATTGATGACCTCGAGCAGGTATTTCCCCGATGTCAGGATGTCGTGGCAGTATTCCTGGTATTTGTCCGAGCCGAGCGTGCCGAACAGTCCGCTGCCCATGATCTCGGAGAAGCCGATGATGGCGTTGAGTGGCGTGCGCAGCTCATGGCTCATATTGGCGAGGAACTTCGACTTCGCGGCGTTGGCGTCCTCGGCGCGGGTCTTTTCCTGCGAATATTTCTCCGCGAGGTCAGCGAGCTCGACCGCCTGCCGCTCCAGCTCGGATTGCGAGCGCTGCAGGTCGATCACGGTGGCGCGCAGGCGCAGATCGTTGTCGACCAGCTTCTGCTCGTGCGCCTTGATCCGGGTGATGTCGGTGCCGACCGAGACGTAGCCGCCGTCCTTGGTGCGGCGTTCGCTGATGTGCAGCCAGCTGCCGTCGTCGAGCTGGGCCTCGAAGGTGCGCGCGCCGGGCGCCGGCACGCCGCTCTCGTGCAGCCGGGTGCGCACCTCGGGCATGCTGCCGACCTCGATCACGGTCTCGTAGGAGGTGCCGGGGCTGACGGCGGAGTCCGGCAGCTTGTGCAGCCGCTGGAAGTGCGAGTTGCAGAGCACGAGGCGGTCCTCGGCGTCCCAGAGCACGAAGGCCTCCGGGATGGTCTCGATCGCGTCGCGCAGCCGCAAGTCGGCTTCGACCGACTTCTCCGCGAGGCTCTTCTGCTCGGTGACGTCGATGGCGATGCCGATCAGATGCAGGCCGCTGTCCGCCGCGGCGTGGCTGAGCTCGCAGCGCACGCGCAGCCAAATCCAGTGGCCGCCGACATGCCGCATGCGGAAGCTCTGGTCGATGTGATCGATCTTGCCCGAGATCAGCTGCTCGGCGATGTCGAACAGGTTGATGTCGTCGGAATTCACCAGCGCGTTGACTTCGCCGAAGGTGAGGAGATCGTTGCGGGTGTCGAGCCCGAGCAGGGTGAACATCGACTGCGACCAGAAGATCCTGCCGCGCGACAGGTCCCAGTCCCACAATCCGCAGCGGCCGCGATTGAGCGCGGTGTCGATCCGGCCGCGCACGGCGTCGTTGATCAGATCGCCCTCGCGGGCGCGGGTCGATTGCCAGTGGAAGGCGAAGCCGAGGATCAGCACCACGAAGCTCGTGGTCGCCGACAACGTTATCGAGAGCGCTGCGTCCGATCCCCAGATCGGCTCGTTCATCTCCTGGATGACGACGACCTGGCCGGGCAGCGACTTGACGAGCTGCGAGATCGCGAGCGCGCCGGTACCGCCCGGCAACGTCATGTCATTGACCGTACCCTGCTGGCCCGGCGCGATCATCAACTGCGCGGTGGAGACGATGTCGAGGATGCGGTCGTTCTCGCCGGCGCTATCGATCGGCACGCGCGCCAGCACGCGGTGATCGGCGCCGGTGATGATGACGTGGCGGCCGTAGGCGATGCCCCAGGACGGAATCAGGTCCGGCAGCAGCTCCTGCATCCGCTCGATGTTGACGAGCCGCTCGCGGCGCACCGAGGTCAGTCGATCGAGACGTTCGGCGAGGATGTCCGACAGCGCGGCGAGGTCGCGTTTCATCGCGCCGCGCTTCTGCCGGGTCTGGTCGATCACCTGGACGAAGGCGCCGAGGCAGATGGTGATGAGGAAGGCGATGATCAGGGTAGGCACAGCGCGGCGCAGTGCAGGCTCGGCCGTCAAGAGCCTGTGATAGGCCGGTTTTGCGATCGATTGCGCCAATCCTTTGATCGAATCGGATTGGACGCACGCGTTCGCTGCATGCGCGCGCGCCATGCCCTAGACCCCCGCTCTAAGCTGATTTTTTACCCGGTTCGGATGCTCCCCACGAGGCATCCGAATCATGATGATTTGAATCCAGATTTCCCGGACTGTCGAGAGTCAACGATTCGTTAATGCGAAAAAATTCTTGTCCAAGACAGAATCGGTTGGCGCAAAGTGAGTCCGAAACGGGAACGGCTCCGTAGAATTACGCGCGCGCCGGTTCTGCGTGACTGATCACACGCTTCACGGTGGGGAACGCGCGGCGCAATTTGCGTTCGATCTCGTCGACGCTTTCGTGCACCTTGATCACACTCATCGCGGGCGCGGCGCGGCAATGGAAGTTGACGATCTCGCCGGCGTCGGTGTTGCGGACCCGCACATTGTGGATGTCATGGATCGCGCCGCCAGCTGCATATCCAGTCAACGCGGTCCTGATGACCTCGACGCGGTCTGGTGCGGCGTCGGTTCCCCACGGCAGCTCCGGCTCGAGCGGCTCGATATGGGTGTCGACCTCGACGTCCTCGCCAAAATCCTCGCGGATCGCGCGCTCGAGCCCGTGGGCGATGTCGTGCGCGGCGACCAGCGTCATGTCGCTGTCGACTTCGAGGTCGATGCCGACGATCAGCCTGCCGCCGATATTGTGCACGGTGACATGATGGATGGCGAGGCCGGAATTGCGCGCGATCACCATGATGCGCTCGCGCACGCTCTCATTGTCGCGCGCCACCGGCACCGCGGTGAAGGTGAGGTCGGCGTCGCCGAACGCCTTGGTCATCGCCTGCTGCGCCCTGCGCTTGATGTCCTCGACGCGGTCGATCGGATAGGTGCGCGGCACCTTGGCGATGGCATCGATGAAATGGGTGGCGCCGACCATGCGGACCCGCAGGCGATCGACGTCGACGACGCCAGGCACCGCCTTGATGGCGGTCGTCGCCTTTTCCAGCGCGCCTTCGGGCGCGCGGTCGAGCAGGGTCTCGACCGTCTCCCGCGCCATGCGCAGGCCCAACAGGGCGATCATCACGGCGACCGCGATCGCGGCCGCGGCGTCGCCCCACCAGAAGCCGAAGCCCGCCAGCACCAGGCCGACGATGACGGCGGTCGAGCCCATCACGTCGGAGGCGAAATGCAGCGCGTCGGCGGCCAGCGCCTGGCTCTTGGTGTCGCGCGCGGCGCGGTGCAGCGCGCGGGCGCGCCACAGATTGACGCCGATATCGATGACCAGGACGATGAAGGGGACAGCCGAGATCGACGGCGGCGGCGCGCCCTCGCGCAGATGGCTGTAGGCCTGGACCAGGATGCCGCCGGCCAGCACGTAGAGCAGGGCGATGATGAAGAGCGCCGACACGCTCTCGAACTTGCCGTGGCCGTAATGATGCTCGGCGTCGGCCGGCTGGTCCGATACCCGCACCACCGCCCAGGTGATGATGGTGGCGACCAGGTCGATCGTCGAGTGCAGCGCCTCGGAGATCAGCGCCAGCGATCCGATGGCAATGCCGACGACGAACTTTGCCAGGGCCATGGTGCCACTGGCAAGGATCGAGATCGCGGCGACGGATGTCTTGGTACTGGGTGCGCTCATGGGCGGCGGTTTAGCAGCCAATCTGTGAACATCAAGTGTCGTCGATATCTCGCAATCGCAACTCACTTGCAGGAGCAGGATTGTTGCGAATTGTTCTGAAGTCGGAAGCAGTTTGACTCATCGTTTGCCCGAGATGCGGATCCACGTTCTCGCGGCGTGTTTCGCCCGAGCTTTGCCAAATCGTTCGCCCTGGAAACAAGAGGGCGCAGGGAATGCCGGGTGCGCGCTGCACCCGCGGTCCCGTGTGCAAAGGTAGAAACAAAAGCGCACACGAGCATACAGGTTCAGCGGGAGACACTCCGGCATTCCCTGCGCGATGGGTTGACGGCTTATTTCGTGCTCTCCCCGGCGAGACCGGGCTTGCTTGTCACCGCTTTCGCAAGAACGCTTGCGCATTTTGCGAGAGGACACCTGCCACTGGGGCGTCAGGACCACACGACTTCACCGTCCGCCTCATGCATGCTCGTCAGTCACACATGCGGCGGCCACCGCATCTCACCGCAACACCCGTGACGATCGCGAAGCGCCCCTCGATCGGGTGAGACGGGCGAACCATACACCGAGTTGCCATTCCGATAAACCGAAATATCTTTACTGCGGGGGATTGACAGGTTTGGCTGAGTTGCCCGTCGGGCAGAATGAGGAGGGCACCCTGACAGTCATGCCGGAGTGGAGCGCCAAGGGCCACTCCCAGGTACGAAAGGGGATATGCCCCTCAGGGGAACCGACTTCTGTCTTTGACCCATGGCCGACTTCAGTAAACTCGAAGCCAACGTCAGGCATAGTGATCGAACTCGCTCAAAGCAATTCGCACCTCGCGGGCAAAATCAACCAGCGATACAGTGAAGGCGGCGAGGGAAGCGATGAACAGGATGGCAACCCCGCGCTCGTGCTGAATTGCAAAGAACGCACTCACGAATGCGACGATCACAAGCACCGCTATCGTTATACTGCTGATGACAGCCCAGAAGATTGCGCGGTTCAACATTGCGGTGCGCCGCATCAGGCGGGGAAGATCGGCCCTGAGCCGAACTTTGGTGGTGTTGACTTCCGATATCCCGTTCAACACGATCGTTCTGTCTATGATCCTGTTCAGTCGCGAGATCAGGATCGCAATAAATGCCGCAATTGCTCCCAGCAGAAAAGCGGGCGCTGCCGATTGCGAGATCACATGCGAGAGCTGGCTGACGGTCGGTGTATCTGGCAGCATGGAAACCTTACCTCGTCACCATTCGACACGTTGGCGTGACTGTGCTGGTGGATGCCATTGGCGAGATCGAGAACGTCAGCCACGTATTCCATCCCGACGGTCGGTTGACGGCGTCGAATTCACCATAGCCCTTCGGATTGAGGTATCCCTGCATGTCCCTGAGATCACAGTGATCAACCCGAGCTTGACCTAGATTGAACGCCTCGTCGCAAGCGATCGCTATACGAAGCGATCCAAATCGAAATTCCATCGCGACTGTTGCGCCAAAGTCGCGAAAAATCGCCTGCTATTCACTCCAATCAGCATTTCCGAAAACATCCTGTGGAGGATGTCCGCAAATCAGAGCGTATTCGGGCTAGTCCCTCGCTCGTTCAAGCGCGTGCCGCATCGACTTCCGTTCGCTGCTCGTCAACTGCGTCGGCCCGAGCTTGAAAGTCAGCTTGTCGATCTTCCCGGTGAACTCGAACGGCAGCTTGTAGCTGTCATCCACCCCGGTGCGGCTATCGACGCCGACGTCGAAGGATTCGTCGATGGCCATCAGGAACCCAATCGAGTGCGGGATCGACCGGCGGGCGTACTCCTTGCCGTCCACCGAGAGCACTCCGGTGCCACCCTTGGCCGGGCCGGGTCCATCATATTTGAAATCGAACACGATGGTATGCTCGCCCGGCTTGAGCGCAGAGCCCAACCAGTCGCGCGCGCCCACGCCGGCTTCCCAGCGGTATCGTTTCAAATCCAGCATGTTGTAGACGAAGACCGGCTTACCCTTCAGCAAATAGAGGCCATAGCCGCTGAACCTGCCGCCGAGAGTGGCGATCATTCCCTCAGCCCCGCCGGGCGGGACCGTTATCTCGGCGGTGATCTTGTAGTCCTTGTTCATGATGTTGGGCGCATTCTCGGCGGGAATGCCGGGGGTCGCTCCCTTGTATATGAATTCAGTTCGTCCAGCGGTCGCGCTCGGCCGCGGCGTCACGAGGCGCGGCAAGACGGAATTGTCGAGCGGCAGGACCTGGTACTTTGCCGCCTCAGCCAGGAACAATTCCTTCAGCTCTCGCAGTTTGTCAGGATTCTTGGCTGCGACGTCGTTGTTTTGCGAGAAGTCCTCGGCGATGTTGTAGAGTTCCCACTTGTATTCGTTGATGTCCGGCATCTTTGCCGTGCCCATAAGCCAAGGTGCTTCGGGCGGTGTCGTGCACGCATACCAGCCATCGTGGTAGATGCCGCGGTTGGCGAACATCTCGAAATACTGCGTGTCGCGCTTTGATGGTGCGTTGGCGTTAGTCCGGTCGAACGTATAGGCCATGCTCACACCCTCGATCGGCTTTTGCGCAATTCCATTCACCGTCGCAGGCGCCGGGATACCCGTGGCCTCCAGGATCGTCGGCACGATATCGATGATGTGGTGGAACTGGGAGCGAATGCCGCCGACGTCCTTGATGTGACCGGGCCAAGAGATGACCATGCCTTGCCGGGTCCCGCCGAAGTGCGATGCCACCTGCTTGGTCCACTTGAACGGGGTATCGAACGCCCACGACCAGGCTACCGACATATGCGGATAGGTTTTGTCGGAGCCCCAATTCTCATAGTGCAGCATCAGCTCGGCTTCGGGAAGCTTCAGCACGCCGTTGTAGGCGGTCATCTGGTTCGGGGTGCCCTCGAGCGTGCCTTCTGCGCTGGTGCCGTTGTCGCCGCTGATATAGATGATCAGCGTGTTGTCGAGCTTGCCCATGTCCTCCACCGCCTGGATGACGCGGCCGATTTCATTGTCGGTATAGGCCGCGTAGCCGGCAAACACCTCGGCCTCCCGCGCGTAGAGCTTCTTTTGGATCAACGAGAGCGAGTCCCACTTCGGGAGGGTATCAGGCCAGGCAGTGAGCTGGGTGTTCGCGGGGATCACCCCGAGCTTCTTCTGGTTGGCGAAGATTTGCTCGCGCAGCTTCTCCCAGCCCATGTCGAACTTGCCCTTGAACTTGTCGATCCATTCCTTCTTGGGCTGATGCGGCGAATGCGTGCCGCCGGGCACGTAGTAGAGGAAGAACGGCTTGTCGGGTGCGGCTGCGTTCAGGCTGTTCATATAGTTGATGGCTTCGTCCGCCATATCGGTGGTGAGGTTGTAGCCGGACTTGCCGATCCACGGAAAAATCTGGGTCGTGTTCTTATAAAGATAAGGTGTCCACTGGTCGGTCTCGCCGCCCATGAATCCGTAGAAGTATTGAAATCCCATTCCAACCGGCCACTGGTCGAATGGACCAGCGGCGCTGTACAGATAGGTCGGGGTATTATGGTTCTTGCCGAACCATGAGGTGGCAAATCCGTTATCTCGCAGAATGGTCCCGATCGTCGCACTCTCCGGACCAATGACGGAATCGTAGCCAGGGTAGCCAGTGGACAATTCATCGATCACGCCGAACCCGACGGAATGGTGGTTGCGGCCGGTGATCAGCGCTGCGCGCGTAGGCGAGCAAAGCGCGGTCGAGTGAAACTGCGTATAACGCAATCCTGCCTTCGCGATACGATCCATGTTCGGGGTTGGGATGACGCCACCGAAGGTGCCGGTCACGCCATAACCTTGATCATCGGTCATGATCAGCAACACGTTTGGTGCGCCTTTGGGCGGCACGACGGACGGTGGCCAGTAGGGCTTGGAGTCTTTCGCGGTTTCCTTGATATCGCCGCCGAACTTCGGAGGCTCGGCCGGAAGCTGCTTGCCATCAAGTGTCATCGTGGCGCTGGGCGTACCCGGCGTGCCCGTGATTTGTTGGGCCGCCGCCGGCGCAGCAAGCAGGCCCGGCAAGGTGACGAGCAAGGTCGCAAGACCGGTGGCCAACAACAGCCTTTGCTTCAGTCGAGGCCTGGCTTGTTCATCGATCATGGGATTTCTCCTCTCGCTTGATGCAACGGAACCCAACGTGACTGGCCGATGTGTCGACCGGTTCGGGATGGCGCGCCGCCGGCCGGTAGCGGCGGCAATAATTGGGCGCGCACAGATCCGATCCACCTTTGAGCACCTTGCGTGGAATCTTGATGTTGGGCGCGCACGGGTCGTAGCTCTGGTCTTCGCGACCGCCGCGCGGGTTTTCCGGGATACAGCAGGCTTTCGGTGCATCGGCCTCATGCTTGGCCGCGTACCAATCGAGCGTCCATTCCCAGACGTTGCCGATTTTGTCGTAGAGGCCATGGCCGTTCGGCGGAAACGCGGTGACCGGCGATGTCCGCTCATAGCCGTCGGTCGCCAGATTCTCGTTCGGAAACTCGCCCTGCCAGGTGTTGGACATCTGACGCCCGCTGGGCGTGAGCTCGTCGCCCCAGGCGTACTCGGCGTCTTCGAGGCCGCCGCGTGCCGCGAATTCCCACTCCGCCTCGGTCGGTAGATCCTTGCCCGCCCACTTGGCAAAAGCCTCGGCGTCCCTAAAGGCCACATGCACGACCGGGTGCTCGTCCAGTCCGCGGATCGAGCTGCCGGGTCCGTAAGGTCGCCGCCAGTTGGCGCCAAACTTGAACGTCCACCACTCGCCCCAGTGGGACAGATCGACGCGCCGTTTGGGCGGCGCAAAGGCGAGAGAACCCGCTTTGAGCATATGTGGCAGCGCGCCCGGATAGTCCTTCGGGTCCGGGGCTGTTTCGGCAAAAGTGACATGACCCGTCGCTTCAACGAACTGTCGGAATTGCCGATTGGTCACCGGCGTACGGTCCATCCAGAAGCCGTTGACGGTCACGCGATGGACGGGCGCTTCCTCGGGATAGTGTCGATCCGAACCCATGCGGAACGTGCCGCCCGGAACGTAGAGCATGCCAGCATCGGCCCCATGCTCTGGCAGTTGTTCGCGGCTCGACGACGAGGTCGCATCGGCGAGTGTCATGACGGCCTCCGAAGACGCTGCCGAAGGACATCCCACAAGAAGACGTTGCGATGCATGTTCTGATTGTTCGGCATCGAGGTCCACTCATACGAGCAGAACGTCGTGAACTTTCCCGGCTTATAGTACTTGTCGGCGATGGCATTGTTCTGCGACCAGACCGACCCGGCGACCTTCGGGTCGGTCAGCTCCTTGAGCCGCTGCTGCTTGGCAATGGAGCGCGCAAGGAACTGGAAGACCTTGTTGACTTCTTCCGGCGTCTTCGCCTTGAGCTTCGCGGCGATCGGAAGCTTGCTGATGGGAGAGGTTGGGTCGTTCGCCAGCCTCAGCATGCCGGCATATTCGGAGTGATCGGTCACGCCCTGGAAATCGAGCGGACGAGTGATCTTCATCATGTAGTTTGCCGCCGGGTGCTTGATCGGCTCGCCCATCGAATATTTGTAGGCGTCGTCCGGCCCGGCCAGGGTATTGCCGATGATGTACGCGTCCAGCGACCGGCTTGTGTGCTGATGCGTTTGGCCGAAATAGGCGATGCGCTCGGGATTGGCCGCGCTTTGCGCCCTCGCCGGCGACACGAAAGCGATAGCTGCGCTACCCAACGACGCAATCCGGCCACTGCGGTTCATGTCGGCGCTCCCTGTCAGCTCAATTGAATTCTAAAGCGATGGATCGCCGCGGCCGGCATTCCATCTCATGGCGCACGACGCGAAGATAGAAGCGGGATCTTTGGAATTAGATGCAATTAAGACAATTGGCAGAGGAGACCTTGACTACTTCCACGAGCGTGAAGCTTAGCACAAAACTCAAAGACCAGCCACGCAGCGCTGCTGCTGGCTTGCGATCGTGCTAATTTGCTGATGATTTCACATGTCGTCAACGTTGGCACAAACTGCATAGCGCGCCGAAGGTCGCCTCGCCACTGGCGTTCACCGGTTCAGGCCCGGCACGATAAGCTTTACTTCGTCACCATCCTGCGTGTCGGCGTCACCGTGCTGGCGGGCGCCGTTGGCGAAATCGAGAACGTGCCGTCGGCGTTCCCGCCGACGGTCAGATTGCCCGCACACGCGTGATTGGCCTTCTCGCTTCGATTCTTGTGTGGGTCAGCTCCTATACAGCGTATCTTTGAGGCGGGAGCGATTGCACATCGCTCGACCAAACGGAGAGGCAACAGTGAATCTAACGTCGATCAGATTGCCGCTCTGGCTTCGTTTCGTCCTGATTGCGGGGGGTGTCATCCTTGCTGCCGGTGCAGGTCTCTTTGGCTACCGGTACTATACGCGTCCCGTAACCCTGACTGTGGCGGTCGGCTCGATCGACGGTGAAGCTGCCAAGGCAATGTCGACGATCGCGAGCCGGCTGGTCACGATCAACGCGCCGGTGCGGCTGACAGTCATCGACACCGGGACGGCGCTGGCAGCGGCCAAGACATTCGCTTCGGGCAAGGCCGATCTCGCTGTCGTTCGCGGCGATGTCGGTGATTTGTCGCAAGCGCAGGCCGTTGTTGTCGTCAGCCACGTCGTAGCGCTGGTGATTGCGCCGCCGGGCTCGTCAATCGAGGACATGGCCGGGCTCAAGGGCCATAGTGTCGGTGTGATTTCAGCAGAAACAAACTCCAAGCTCGTGGATGTCTTGAGCAATGAATATGGCCTGGTTCGTGCCAAGGTGTTCAAGGACGTTGCACTGGCAGACGCCCGGCGCGCGCTTCAATCGAAGGAGATCAGCGCTCTCCTCGTCGTCATTCCACTGTCACAAAAATATTTGTCGCTGGTGCGAGGATTCTTCCAGCAGGGTCCCAAAACGTTGCCGGTGCTCATATCAATCGGATCCGCCGGGGCGATCGCGGAAGCCGACCGCGCCTACGAGAGCTTTGACGTGCCAAAGGGCACGTTGCGCGGAGCCCCGCCGGTTCCTGACGACGATCTGACGACGCTGAGAACCGCATTATATCTGGTTGCAAACAAGAAGCTCGGTTCTGATCTGGTCACCAGCCTGACCCAGACGATCATGAACGTGCGCAGGGACCTCATGGTCGAGCAGCCGATCTTTGCGCAAATTGCGGCTCCCAGCACAGATGCGGATGCCTACCTCGCGCTCCATCCGGGAGCCGCCGCCTTCTACAACGGGACCCAGCAGAGCTTCATGGATGAATACGGCAACTGGATCTATCTGACGCCGATGATCTTGGGCGGCATGGCCACGGTGCTCGCGGCGGCCTGGAAATTTCTGGGAATCGGGCCATTCGCAAATGATGGTCCGCTCGACGCGTTGTATGCCCTGGTTCGGCGGATACGGAGTGCAGATAGCGAGGCCGAACTCGGTACGATCGAAGACGAGATTGACGATATCTTGCGGGCGCAACGGGCCAAGGCTGCGGCTGGCGACGAGAGTGCCGTGGATGCCGCAACCCTGAATGTCGCAGCGCACCGTCTGGAGAACCTGATTCACGATCGCCGGCAGATTCTCGCGAATGGACTCACGGTCGCTCGCAACGGGTAGCGGTCTAGTCGATCGAGCGTGCGCGACGCATTTTTGCAATTTGGAAGGTCGGCTGATGGCCGGTCTTGTTGGCAAACCGCGTCCTTGGCGTCGATGGATCGGTATGTCCAAAGTTCAGGTTTGGCAGGAAGGCAACACGGGTGTTTCTGCTATAGTTCGACATTCGAACGGGCGGCGGGTGTCTGCTTTAAGGGTTGAAATCATGCACAAAGCACCTGGATCACTACTGTTGGCCATCGGTCTTGTTCTTTTTAGTCCCCAGGCGCGGGCGCAGCAGATTCCGGCCGAAACGCCTCAGGGGATGCTGGCGGCCCAGATTCGCACACAAGGCTTCACCTGCGAGAAGCCGCTCGGTGCAAAGAAGAATACGAGATTGTCTCGACCAGATCGCGACGTCTGGGTTCTCAAATGCAGCAATGCCAAGTACAGGATTACGCGTGCCCCTGACATGGCGGCGAAGGTCGAACGGCTCCCTTAGCGAATGACCTTCTCTTGTCCTTTACGGACAAGCCGGACCGGCCGGATCGAGTCCGCTCAGGCTCGCGCAATGGTGCGATCTATTGGGCGGGTTCTTCGTCTCTTTCCAGCTGAGGCTTTTCATACAGGACCGCGTTCAACAAGGAACGATGCACCTCGATCTTTCCGTTGTAGCTGATCAATCCCAGCTTGCGAAATTTGTTCAGGAAGTAGCTCACCCGGGATCGGGTCGTTCCGATCATCTCCGCCAAGGTTGCTTGATTGATCGAAGCATCGATTGGTGTTGGCTTTCCATCTTTTCCGAAATTGGCCAGCAGAAGAAGAAGGCGTGCGAGCCGCTTCTCGCTCGAATTGAACAGCTGGTCGATCAAGTCTTCTTCAATGCGATTGCTCCTGGTCACCAGGTAGGTCACCAAAAGTTCTGAAAATCGTGGCTCCTTGCGGAGCGCCGCCATCATCGCCTTCCGCGTGATTGAGGTGATAAGGCACTCCTCCATCGCCCTTGCGGTTCCCACGCGGACCGCCTGACCGTTCAGGCAGCCTTCGCCAAAAAACTGCGCAGCATCCAATATGCCGACGACGGCTTCCTTGCCTTGCTCGGAAACGACGGTCACCTTGACCTTGCCCGATTGGACGTAAAAGACCTTATCGGCCTCTTCGCCCTGGGCGTAGATGATCCGGCCTTTACGGTACTTCAATATCGTCTTGCCGGTCCCGACTTTGGCGAGAAAAGCCTGGGGATCGAACTGTCGCTTTGCAGGCTTCACAAGCCCCTCCTTCGGACCAGCGATCTCTAAATATTAAAACTGGTGTGTTGTGGTCAATATTGACCAGCGGACCAGTTTCCAAGGGGAGAAAATCACCCGGTCGGTGGCCGGTGTCCGGCAATGTGGTGGGCGCCCGCCCGATCCAGAGAGGGTGCCCGCATGCTCGGCCTTCGCACGTTTCCAACCGGTCCGCCGCTGAGCGCCATCGAGCGCCCGCGCTGTCCGCTCTGCCAGACCCGCACGCGGCTGGCCTGCATTGCGTCGGGCGCAGTGGGTTACCAAGTCCGCACTTTCGAGTGCCCCAAGTGTGATCGTGCCCAGCGAACCTTGGTGGTCAGCGACCCCTTGAGCGGCGACGGCCGAGGGTGGCTTAGCGGCCACCTTAAATCCCCGGACTAGATTTTGGCAATCTCAATGGGAGATTAGAAATGGCCGATCAAACAGCTCCATCGCCACCCCGGTTCCAGTCGAACCCACGATGCCAGCGATGTGCGGGCGCCACCGTGGTGCAGCGCATTATGCCTTCGCGACCTGGGCATGAGCATTGGACGCTGCGCTGCAAAAGCTGCGGCCACGTCCATCAAATGCAGGTTGTATCGGGCCCGTCCCAACCCGAACCGCTCGACTGGTTTGAGGGAAATTCGGGATCACCGACATGAACCTCAAAAGGCGTAACAGGACGAAGACCACATTTCTGACGGCCGACCATCTGGACGAGCAGGCAGATGCGCGCGCCAGTGAGGCGAAGCAATTGCCGGAAGGCGAGGCGAGACAGAATGCGCTTCGTAACGCCGCACAGTTGAGGGTGTATGCTTTCATGAAGCGCGCGCTTGCACCACAAGCCGTCAAATCGAAGTAACAGATGCGGATCGGGAGAGTTGCGGCATGTCGGGTTCCGGCTCCGGGATAAACCAAATCACCAATCCGACTTGGATTGCACCACAATGAGCACTGTACCTTCCGACGCGCGACGCTTCCGTCAGCGCGAAGCCGTGAGAACCTCCAACGAGGTCGATGCAATTGCGAACGCTGCCGGCGTCGTCCTTGGTGTGCGCGATGAGGAACCGGCCTTCGAATTGCCCGGGCGGTTGTTCGAGCAACTGCCGTTTGCCGTTTATGTTTGTGACCGGGATGGTCTTGTCGTTCGATACAACCGCCGTGCTGCGGAACTATGGGGCCGATTGCCGAAACTCGGCGATCCCGAGGAACGGTTCTGTGGATCGTATCGAATGTTTCGCCCCGACGGCAGTCTGCTCCTGCACCATCAATGCCCCATGGCCGATGTTCTGCGCACCGGTGTATCCGTGCGCCAGCAGGAAGTTCACATTGAGCGACCTGACGGTTCTCGCGGCATCGCGCTCGTTGACATCGAGGCAGTCAAGGACCGTGAGGGGAACATTGCCGGCGCCATCAACTGCTTCCAGGACATAACGGAGCGCAAACGCGGCGAGGAGGCCGCGCTAAGGCTCGCCGCCATCATCGAATCAAGCAACGATGCGATCGTCGGCAAGGACCTCAATGGCACCATCACGAGCTGGAACGGCGGCACGGAACGCATTTTTGGCTACCTCGCCGAGGAAATCATCGGCCAGCCGATTACGATTCTGATTCCGCCAGATCGCCAGGAAGAGGAAACAGTGATCATGGGGCGAGTCCGGCGCGGTCAGCGCGTCGAACACTATGAAACTGTTCGGCAATGCAAGCATGGGCGCTTGATCGACATTTCCCTGAGCGTTTCGCCGGTCAGAAATGCTCAAGGCGCGGTCGTCGGCGCATCGAAAATCGCGCGCAACATCACCGAGCACAAGCGAAGCCAGGCGCAGGTCGTCAATCTCGCGCACGAGGCCGAGCATCGAACGAAGAACATCCTGGCCACCGTGTTGGCGACGGTGCGACTTTCCCATTCAGCTACGTCTGACGATCTCAAGGAACTGATCGAGGGGCGCATTGGAGCGTTGGCAAAGGTCCATACGCTGTTCGTGGAATCCCGCTGGGCGGGAGCCGAGCTTCACCGCCTGGTCACGCAAGAGCTTCTGGCTTACAGCGGGGAGAGAGGGGCGCGTGTGCGAATTGACGGCCCAGCCGTCATGCTGGAGCCGAGTACGGCTCAGACTGCTGCAATTTCCTTGCACGAGCTCGCGACCAACTCGGCAAAATACGGATCGCTATCGGCGGCGGCTGGTTACGTTGAAATCACGTGGTCCCTTACGGCAGGCGGAAGGCTCAGCCTGCGCTGGGTCGAATCGGGTGGGCCAACCGTCACGCCGCCGACGCACCGCGGGTTCGGCACACGCATTGTGGAAAACATGATCGGGCAACTCAAGGGTGAGGTGCGTTTTGATTGGCGCGCAAACGGGCTCAGGTGCGAAATCGCGTTGCCGCTCGCATAGGCCGGCCCGCGACGTGCCGTCACGGTGCAAGGATGGATAGAGCGGAGCGAAACCCATCATCTCACCGCGCGCCGCTTGATCGGTATCGCTTCCGCCTTCGCTCTTCGAGCTACGGCGGACAAGTCGCTCCACCCATCCTGCGCGACTACTTCAACTGCGTGTTTGCGATCGGCATGATCGAGGCGACGTGCCAGCCGTTTGCATCGTGAATCAGCGTCTGGCTGATCAGAAACTTGTTGTCTCGCGACGGCTGGCCTGGGAGGCCCCGCGTGAAAACGATCGGAACGAGGATCTGCATGACGTCGTCCGAGATCGCGGTGGCGCGAAATTGCGACATGTCGGGCTCGAGATGCCATGTGCCCTGGTAGTATTCCCTGAAGCGATCGGCGACGGCGTCGGGCCCTCTGGTCTCGACGCCTCGCCCGTACCAAAGCATGTCGGGCGAATTCCACAGCATGGCCTTCACGTCGCTGACGTCATGGGCATTTTGCGCAGCGACGAATTTGGCAAAGAACGCGCGTGCCTCGGCTTCACCGGCGGCGGCGGATACACGTCCGCCCGGGATGGTCGCCAATGCGATGAGGAGAAGCGCGGCGCTGACCGAGCGGCGGCGCAGGATGGCCGAGAGGTTGTGAGGCATGGTGTGCGGGCTCTTATTCATGACGAACATCATGATTGTATTCATGATGAGTGTCATGTATAGAGTCAAGCGGGTTCGGAGACGCGCACATGAAAGTGAGCAAGGAACAGGTCGCAGAGCACCGCGCACGGATTTTGGCCGTCGCCGCCAGCCTGTTTCGGCAGCGAGGCTTCGACTATGTCACCGTCGCTGATGTCATGAAGGAGGCGGGCCTGACGCACGGCGCCTTTTACGGACACTTTCCATCCAAGGAGGCGCTGGTCGCGGAAGCGGTTGGGCAAGCGCTGCCACCGGCTCCGGATACGGCCAGGCCGCGCCGCTCGGCGGCGGAATTTGCCAACGGCTATCTCAGCGTCAAGCACCGCGACAACCGCGCCACCTCTTGCCTGTTCTCAAGCCTGGGAACGGAAGCCGCGCGAGGGTCCGCCGATCTCCGGCAGAAAATGACGGCAGCCGTCCGCAGCCGGATCGATCATCTCACTGTTGATGCCGAAGGCGACGTGCCGAAGGAGAAACGGCGCGCAGCAATTGCCGCATGGTCGGCCATGGTCGGCGCGATGGTGCTTGCCCGTTTGGTCGACGATGAGAAACTCTCAAAGGAAATCCTGAGCGAGACGCGGGCGTCTCTTCCTTTCGCATAAGGAACAGGACCGTAGGATGGGTAGAGCGTAGCGAAACCCATCATCTCACCGCGCGGATATAATTGATGGGTATCGCTGCGCTCCACCCATCCTACGCACTGGTGCCTTCGCTAGAGCGTCACCACGATCTTGCCGAGGTGGTTGTTCGCTTCCATGTGCGCGAACGCCTTGCCGATGTCGGCGAATTTGTAGACCTGGTCGATCGGCAGCTGCAGTTTTCGCGACTCCACCGCGGGCCAGATGTCCTTGCGCACCTCGTCGAAGATCTCGCGGATCTCCTCGATCGAGCGGGTGCGGAAGGTGACGCCGATATACTGGATGCGGCGCGCCGCATGCAGGTCGAAGTTGAAGTCGCCATGGGTGCCGCCGAGCCGGCCGACATTGACGATGCGGCCCTTGACCTTGGTCGCCTTGAGATTCTGGTTCGCGACGGGTCCTGAGACCTGATCGACGATCAGATCGACGCCTTCGCCGGAGGTCGCCTGCAACACCTGATCGACCCAGCCGGAATCCTTGGAATCGACCGCGAGATCGGCGCCGAATTCCTTCAAGCGCCCGCGCCGCATCGGATCGGTCGAGGACCCGACCACGAGCTTGGCGCCCTTCAGCTTGGCGATCTGCATCGCCATCAGGCCGACGCCGGAGCTCGCGCCCTGGATCAGCACGGTCTGGCCCGGCTGCAGCGCGCCGTTGGTGACCACCGCATTGTGCATGGTGGCGAGCGCGACGGGCAGGGTGGCGGCCTCGTCGAAATTCATGTTCGAGGGGCTGCGGAACAGCCTTCCGTGATCGGCGAGCGTGTATTCGGCGAACGCCGCGCCGCCGGAGCCCATGATCTTGTCGCCGACCTTGACGCCTTTGGCGTCGGGGCCGAGCTCGGCGACCTCGCCGGCCCATTCCATGCCGAGCACGCTGCCGACGCCGCCGGCCGCGCCATGGACGTGGCCCTTGGTCATGCCGAGGTCGGCGCGGTTCAGCCCGCAGGCGTGGACTTTCACCAGCACCTGGGTGCCCTTCGGCACGGGTTTTGCGACGTCTGATATCTCGGGGCCGTTTGCGCCGTACACATAGGCTTTCATGGGATTGTTCCTGGCTTGCGTGAGATTAATTCCGTCATCCTGAGGAGCCGCGAAGCGGCGTCTCGAAGGATGCACGGCCCGGCCGGTGGCCGTCGACCCTTCGAGACGCGCTTCGCGCTCCTCAGGGTGACGGATCACTACTGGACGCCTATTCCGCGGCCTGGCGCTTGCCGCCGGACATCATGACTTCCAGCCGCTCGCGGATGATCGCTTCCGCCTCGTGGACGATGCGCGAGATCAGTTCGCCGCAGGACGGGATGTCGTGGATCAGGCCCTGCACCTGGCCGGCCGACCAGATGCCTTCGTCGGCATCGCCGGTCGAATAGACCATCTTGCCGCGGGCGCCGGCGACCAGCTCGCGGACGTCCTCGAACTTGGCGCCTTCCTTCTCCATCTGCACGACCTTGGTCGAGATCGCATTCCTGGCGACGCGCGAGGTGTTGCGCATGGTGCGGAAGATCAGCTCGGTCTCGCGCTCGTCATTGGCGACGATGCGTTTCTTGACGAGCTGATGGATCGGGCTCTCCTTGGTGCACATGAAGCGCGTGCCCATGTTGATGCCTTCGGCGCCGAGCGCCAGCGCAGCCACGAGGCCGCGCGCGTCACCGAAGCCGCCGGAGGCGATCATCGGGATCTTCACCTTGTCGGCGGCGGCAGGAATCAGGATCAGGCCGGGGGTGTCGTCCTCGCCGGGATGTCCGGCGCATTCAAAGCCGTCGATCGAGATCGCGTCGGCGCCCATCCGCTCGGCGGACAGCGCGTGGCGGACGCTGGTGCATTTGTGCAGCACCTTGACGCCGTGCTTCTTGAACTCGTCGACATGTTCCTGCGGCTTGTTGCCGGCGGTCTCGACGATCTTGATGCCGCTCTCGATGATGGCCTGGCGATACTAGGCGTAGGGCGGCGGCTTGATCGCGGGCAGGATGGTCAGGTTGACGCCGAACGGCTTGTCGGTCAGCTCGCGGCAGCGCGCGATTTCCTTGCGCAGATCGTCCGGCGTTGGCTGGGTCAGCGCTGTGATCATGCCGAGCGCGCCGGCATTGGCGACGGCGGCAACGAGCTCCGCGCGCCCGACCCATTGCATGCCGCCCTGCACGATCGGGTGGTCGACGCCGAACATCTCGGTGAAACGTGTCTTGATCATTCTGCCCTCGGTTTCCGCTGGAATTTTCCGCGACGCGGACGGCCGCGCACGGTTTGTTTTTGATGTCGAGCGGAAGGATGCAGTCCTGACCGGCAAATGTCTACCGGCCGCCGGCGGCGCGCCCATGCGGAAATGAAGGGGCGCGCGGCGGTCAGGTGAGGGCGGGCTCGAAGCTTTCGGTCAATTGCTCAGGCGCTGGTGTTCGACACGCAGCGCCTCGAGCTATTTCCGTTCCGATTGAATCGGACCGGAGCTCTCGATTCATCTTGACGCGTTTTCTTCACGCGAACCGGTATCCACTTCGCTCGAAAACGCTCTGTTGAGAGCAAGGCAAGATGATGCGCGTTACGCTGGCACAGCCTGTTTCATCGACGCGGCGGTTTCCTCGTCGAACGCGGCTGCGATGTCGCGCATGCTGACGACGCCGATCAGGCTGTAATTGTCGATCACCGGCACGTGGCGGATGTGGTGCTTGGTCATGAGATGACGGATGTGCTCGAGCGTGTCGGTCGAGGTGCACGACACCAGCTGCTGCACCGAGACGAACTGCGACACCTTCATGCTGGCGCCGGCTGCGCCGTGCTCGGCGACCGCGCGCACCACGTCGCGCTCGGTGAACATGCCGACCGCGGTGTTGCCTTCGGTGCGAACGACATCCTTGACCACCAGCGCGCTGATATTGCTGGCGCGCATCAGTTGCGCGGCGATCGCGACCGTCTCGTTCATGCGAACCGTGGCGACGCGAGGGGTTTTCTTGCGCAGGATATCTCCGACTTGCATGGCAACCTCCTTGGGTTATCGTTGACAGGATTCTGGTATACAAAATACCAGTTGTCAACGTGGCCACGGCAGAAATCTACCACCAGGAAATCGCTGAAATAGGCAGGGACGCTGACATTTCGGACGATTATGAGCTGCGATGAGTGACCGGACCTTCGGCTACTCCGGCTCACTGGTATCTGGCATGCCTGACTGCGCCAAAAGAAAGAGGCGCACCGAAGTGCGCCTCTGTCAGTTCGGGAGGAAGTCTCGAAATCAGGCCCGTCAAATCAGGCCGTCACATCAAGCGGTCTTGGCGCTCGTCGCGGTTTCGGTCGCGGCGGCAGCCTCGTTGCCGTGGATGAAGGCGCGGCGCATCGGCTTGACCACGAACAGCGCCATCAGCGCCGCGGTGGCATTGAGCGCGACCGCGATCACGAACACCGCCTGCCAACCATAGCTGGCGGCGACGATGCTGGCGGCCGGCACCAGCAGCGCGGCGGTGCCCTTTGCCGTGTACAGCATGCCGTTGTTGGTGGTCGCGAACTTCGAGCCGAAGGTGTCGCCGCAGGTCGCCGGGAATAGCGAGTAGATCTCGCCGAACACCCCGAAATAGACCGCGGTTGCCAGCACGAACACCAGCGGGTTGTGGCCCCAGGTGGAGAGCGTCAGCAGCATCAGCGCGCCGGTACCGAACGCGATGAACATGGTGTGCTCGCGGCCGATATTGTCGGAGACCCAACCGAAGAACGGCCGTCCGAAACCGTCGAAGATGCGGTCGAGCGAGATCGCAAAGGTCAGCGCCGCCATCTGGAAGCCGGCGAGCGTCACCGGCGTGTTGGCGATCTTGTAGTCGTGCGCGATCGGCGCGATCTGCGCCGCCGCCATCAGGCCGCCGGAGGCGACCATCACGAACACCAGATACATCACCCAGAAGATCGGGCTGCGCAGCACTTGCGGCGGCGTGAAGTCGATCTTGGTCTGCGGCAGATTGAGCTGCTTCTTCTTCGGCGGGATCGTGACCGCAGGCTTCTGGATGAAGAAGGCGAGCAGGAACACGATCAGGCCTTGCCCGATGCCGAAATCGAAGAACGCGGCCTGATAGCCGCTCGAGGCGATCATGTTGGCGATCGGCACCACGGTCAGCGCCGCGCCGGCGCCGAACCCTGCGGCCGTTGCGCCCGCGGCAAGGCCGCGGCGATCGGGAAACCATTTCAGCGCATTGCCGACGCAGGTGCCGTACACCGAGCCGGCGCCGATGCCGCCGATCACCGCCGCGGCGTAGAGCATGGTGAGTGAATCAGCGTACGAGTTCAGCACCCAGGACAGCGTGATCATGACGCCGCCGAACATGATGACGATCCGCGGGCCGTATTTGTCGACGAACCAGGCCTCGACCGGCACCAGCCAGGTCTCGGTCACCACGAAGATCGTGAAGGCAAACTGGATAGCCGCGCGGCCCCAATGATGCGTGCCGTCGATCGGGTCGACGAACAGCGTCCAGCCGTATTGCAGGTTCGCGATCATCGCCATGCAGACGATGCCCATCACGAGCTGCAGCCAGCGGAAGCCACTGGACGAAGGTTGATCTTGTGTGACGGCAGTATTGCTGGAAACCATCAAGTCCTCCCGAGCGCGCTGGTCTTGTGACCGAGTGTCGCAATTATTGTGGCGTATCGTCGCAAGCGCTCGGCGGAAGTTGGTATACTATATTCCAGAAAGCGAGCCCATCTTTCTGCTGCGTCGCAGCAAATCTGGCATACGGAGCCGGAATCGGCATCCATTTCGCTCGAAAATGCTCTGGAAGAAATGAAAACGCCCGGCTTTTGGCCGGGCGCTTTCGTCAGCAGGAGTGAGGTCGTTGTTCAGGCCATAGCCGATTTCGCGACCACGATCTTTCGCCACGGTTTGAGCAGCGCGATCGCCAGCAGCGAGGCGAGGATGTTGGCGCCTGCCGCGATGATGAACACGCTGTCCCAACTGCCCGACGACTGCTGCATGTAGTTGGCGATCGGCACCAGCAGCGCCGCCGTGCCTTTCGCGGTGTAGAGCAGCCCCGCATTGGTAGTGGCGAACTTGCTGCCGAACGTGTCGGTGCAGGTCGAGGGGAACAGCGAGTAGATCTCGCCCCAGGCAAAGAACACGAAGCCCGAGAGCAGCACGAACCACACCGGATCGTGTCCCCAGAGGTAGAGCATCCAGATGCCGAAGCCTTCCATGCCGAAGGCGATGAACATCGTGTTCTCGCGGCCGATCATGTCGGAGATCCAGCCGAAGAACGGACGCGTCAGGCCGTTGAGGACGCGGTCGATGGTCGCCGCGAAGGTCACGGCCGTCATCGTCACCGCCATCAGCGTCACCGGCACGCTGTCGACCTTCCAGTCGACCGCGATCGGCTTCAGGTTCGCCGTCACCATCAACCCGCCGGCGCCGACGATCACGAACATGAAGTACATCAGCCAGAAAATCGGCTGCCGCAGCACTTCGGTCGGCTGATAGTTGCGCCGGGTCTGGATGATGTTGGCATTGGCCACGACCGCCGGCACCTGTCCGGCCTTCGGCGCCAGCAGGAAGAAGGAGAGCAGCACGATGATGATGCCCTGGCCGAGACCGAAATAGAGGAAGGTGGTCTGGAAGCCGGAATCCTTGATCATCGCCTGGATCGGCGCGACCGTGAGCGCCGAGCCCGCGCCGAAGCCGGCGGCGGTGATGCCGGCGGCAAGTCCGCGCTTGTCGGGAAACCATTTCAGCGCATTGCCGACGCAGGTGCCGTAGACACCGCCGGCGCCGATGCCAGCGACGATCATGCCGAGATAGTAGCCGTTCAGCGTGGTCGCCTGCGCGTTGATCGCCCATCCGATCGCGCAGAGGATGCCGCCGACCAGGACGACGATGCGCGGACCGTATTTATCGACGAACCAGCCCTCGACCGGCACCAGCCAGGTCTCGAACAGCACAAAGAGCGTAAAGGCCCACTGGATCGATGCGCGATCCCATCCAAACTTCTTCTGGATGTCGGGGACGAAGAACGTCCACCCGTATTGATAGTTTGCGATCATCACCATCGCGGCGACGCCGATCGCGAGTTGCGTCCAACGATATGTGTCGCTGACACGCGCGGCCGTCGGGGCCGCAGTTGCCTGAACCATGTCCGCCAATTGATCCTCCCAGTGCGCCCTTGTCGTTGCTTATGGCGCGCGACCGGCATCTTGGTATCTGATATGCCAAGGTTCAAGCTGTCGCAGCGGTAACGCGCGCTTATGCCGCACGGGACTCAGTGGGCATCGCGGGACAGTAATTCAGCGCGCAAAGAAAATGGCCCCGGAAATCGGGGCCATTGGTCGAAGGTTGAATGTCAGGTCGGGTTTCGCGACGAAAGCCGCATCCGGTGGAGAGTGCCGGAAAACCCTTGCCTAGAGGCCGAAGCGCGGCAGGTCGCCATTGCGGTTGGAGATCTCCGCGCTCTTCATCAGCAGGCGGTCGATCGAGGCCAGCAGGCGGCTGAACAGGGTGGAGGAGGGCGCGAGCGCGAAAGCGGTGGTCTTGGACATTGGTGTCCCCTTTGGCTGGAAGCCAGCAACGGGCCGGCTCATCATCTGCAGCCAAATTATGTATACCAGATGCCAGACGCAGCGGACTTGTTTGCATAGCAGCATTCGCGACTGTGCAATGCAGCAAAACCGGCTGATTGGCATCCCAGATTGAGGGGCCGCGGACCGAACCCGGACCCCTAAGGGTCAGAATCTCCAGCTAAAACTGGCCTTTACCAAGTGATCCTGCACCCGGCCGGCGAGCTGACCGACATAGGCGATGCCGAGGCTGGGCCTGCGGCGTGACCTTGAGGTCGAGCCCGCCTTCGACCAGCGCCGCATTGCGCGCCAGCGGCACACCGGCCACGCTGAAACCGGTTCCCAGGTTCTGGAACGCGAGCGCCGCCGTCGGGGTCACGTCGCCGAAGGCGTATTGCCAGGCCACCGAGGCGCGCGGCGTCAGCTGCATGCCGGGGGCGAGCGCGAGATTGCTGGCAAAGCTCGCGGGAATACGATTCCGCCGCTGTGCAAGCTCGGCCTCGACGGCTGAAGCGGGGCGAACAGGTCGTTTTTCCATGGCGTGTCGACGATGGCGAACGAAGCAAGGTGGCGCCGTGGGGCCACCTTGCTTCAATATCAATACTCTGAAGATGATCTAGCCCGCGGTGGGCTCATCTTCGGACAAGGTCTGCTCAATAGCGGCGGGCATTTTCGCAACCGACATCAGTGAGCGCGCGACCTGATTGAGCACCTGATCCGCGTTCTCCTCTTCCGCCAACGTCTTCGAGAGCAGCGCGACGAGAGCACCGTACCGCAATTGCTGCGCGAGGTTGCGGGCAGTCGTGTAACCCGCGATTTCGTAGTGCTCGACACGCTGTGCCGCGCCGATCAGCGCAAGATCCGCGGCTGCATCGTCCTTTTTGGCGCTCTCCTTGATCACTTCGCCGCCCTCTTCGACAAGTCCCTGCATACCCTTGCAGGGCTTGGCGCGCGGCTTCTTGCCTAGCAACCCGAAGCACTCGTCGAGACGGTCGACCTGCGCTTCGGTTTCGGCCAGATGAATTGTGAAGAGCTCGCGGAGCTGGTCATAGCGTGCCGCCTCGATCATCTCAGGCAACGCCTTTGTCAGTTGTTTCTCGGCATGCAGGAGATCCCGCAGCTGATCGATCAACAGATCGTCGAAGCCAACGAAAGCTTCGGTCGGGGAACTCTCGGCAACGATGGAAGGTGTCGCGCCGGGATCGCCGCTCTGGAGGGCCGGTGATTCCATGAAAACCCAAGCATCACCCTCGTTCCAGGGACCTCGGGTGTCGATTTCACCGTTGTCGCCGGAACCGGTCGAATCGTTGAAGAACTGGTCGACAAGGCCTGGCGTAGGGGCGATACGGCCGATGCTGAACGTGGGCTTGCCCATACTCTCAAGCGCAAGCGCGAACGCCTTCATATGAGTGATTTCCCGCGTCATCAAGAACTGCAACGCATCCTTGGTGCCGGCGTCATCACAGAAATTGATCAGTCGTTCATAGACGATCTTGGCGCGCGCTTCTGCAGCGATGTTGCTGCGCAGATCAACGTCAAGCTCGCCCGTGATCTTGAGGTAGTCGGCCGTCCAGGCGTTGCCTTGCGAGTTGAACAGATTGACGCCGCCCCCGCCGGCAATCGCGATCAAGGGATCGGCTTCCGCCGCTTCGCGATCGAACTTCGAGGGCTTCAGATGCAGGCGTGCGAGGGAGCCGACGACTTCGAGGTGGCTCAATTCCTCGGTTCCAATATCCATCAAGAGATCCTTGCGATCCGGATCTTCGCAATTAAGGCCCTGAATGGAGTATTGCATGGCGGCCGCCAGCTCGCCGTTGGCGCCGCCGAACTGTTCCAGCAGCATATTGCCGAACCGAGGATCGGGTTCATCGACCCGGACCGTGAACATGAGCTTTTTGACGTGATGGTACATTGAAAGACCTTTGATTGGCAGGGAAAGCTCGAGGCCAACTGGACGCTGTGTTGAACGTTCCTAATTCCACTCGCGCCGCAATCAGTTCTGCTCAGAACGTTTTCAATGCAGCGTTTCCGCTGCGGCTTCGTCGACCGCAGCCATCAAGTCGGCCGTATCCGACTGCTGGATCATATGGCCGGCTCTCGGGCGGTGCATTTTGCTGTGCTTGATCTCGTCATGCAGCCTGCCGGACTGCTCGTCGATGTCGATGAGGCGATCATCCTCGCCTGCCAGGATGACGACCGGCATGGCCAGTTCACCGTAGGTCTTCGCGGACAGGATCGCCGCAGGAACCATTAGCGCAGCCTCGGCGGCACTGGCGCGAAGTTGCGATGGGCGCACGGCCAATGATTTTGGAAAGCCGTCGAATTTTTGAGGGACGGATTTCGGTCCGAAAAGCTGCCGTAGCATGGCAGGCCACATGATACGGCTGAGGATCGGGGAAATTGTGTGACTGAGGATATCACCGAAACCAGGTATCGCCGGCCCGGTCATCGCCATGATCGCGTCGGTGCGCGCCGTCGGGAAATAGTATCCCGATGCCAGTATGAGGGCTTCGACCATTGAGGGATGCTTGCTTGCCAAGGCGACTGCAACGGAAGCTCCCCAGGAATGTCCGAGCACGATCGCCTTTTCGACGCCAAGGTGCGCAAGCGCGTCCCTGAAGAGATCAGCCTGAGCGGCGGGGGTCCATACGACATTTCGGGGCCTCAGGCTGTAGCCGAAGCCCGGGCGATCGAACACGATAACGCGATAGTGCTTGGCTGCGAGATCGATGAGACCACTTGTCTCAAAATCCTGAATCATGCTGCCATTGCCATGAAGCAGGACCAGAGGCCGGCCGGACCCGCGTTCGACATAGTGCAGGCGGACACCGTCGATTTCGATGAAACGTCCTTGTGGCGGATGATCGCGTTGCGCCTTGTCGGCAAGTCGTTGATTGACGACCGCAGCGGCAGCCATCAAGCCGATCGTGGCGACTACGGTGGACGCGATCGGATATTCCTTCAGAGCACGAAAGGTGCTGGTTGCTAGCGATGGCGAACGTTTTTTCAGTATGCGCATGTGATACTTCCGCTGGACGGAGCCAGCTGTTCGAGACGGGGAGGGGGCGTCGCCGGATTAACGTCCTGGTCTGATCACGACCTTGATGACGCCGGCTTCTTTGTCCCGGAGTTTCATGTGCATCCCGGAGGCGTTTCGAGGCCGGCCGGATGGGGCACCCACAAAGCTGGGATCGATTTGGTCCTCAACGATCTCGTAGCCAACAACGTTGCGGCCTTGAACTCATCGAGGACAGTTCCGGTGGTGCCATGGCGGTCATGTCGTGCAGACGCAACAGGAGGCGCAACCATATGTTCCTAGCACTGCGAAGAGCTGCGGCACGGCAGGATTAGGAACGAACCTCGCAAGGCCCGATTGGGATTCCATAGGACGATTTGACTGAGCAACGGGAGACGGCCGTGCGCAAGCTTGTAGTCTTGATGTTACTTACGGCCGGCGCGGGCGTGCTCGATGGCGCGGGACCTGCGGATGCCCAGGAATATCGCTGGTGTCTTCAGGGAAAGCAGACCGGTTATCCGGGCGACTGCAACTATCAGACGCGGGCACAATGCATGGCATCGGCGTCCGGCCGCGATGCCGGATGTGGCATCAATCCGCGTGCGGCTTTCGCGCGGCAACGTCGGCCTAACTGATGCTCGACCGGAATTAGCCAAAGTTCCCACGCCGCGGGCTGGCACTGCTCGGCAGCGATATCGAGCTTTCTCTGAGCACAACGGAAGGCTCGCTGCGGCTCTTCCTTCGCTTCCTGTTCGCGCAAGCTAACGGTCAAGCCCATCCCTTCGAACGCGGGATTCAATGTCATGGATCGAGACAAGAGCGGACGTATCGTTGAGACTTCACTCGAAGCGCGCCAGGGCGAGCTCGGTCGCGGCATGTTGATGCTGCTGGCCGTAAGCCTGGCGCTTGCAGGGCTCATCATGGCGGGCACGTGGTTGATATTTTTCGGAGCTTGATCGCAGGCAAGCAGCGCGGCGATGGAGGAACTAAAGCGCCGATGCGGGCTTGGCTCACTCCTCACACCTTGGAGATAACTATGAAACGCCCGTTCCTTTTCGTTTGCATTTCTTTATTGGCGGCTGCCACGGCGTTGCCGGCCTCAGCGCAAAATCCACCGGCGCAGTCCGGACCGAACAACAACGCGGTCAACAGTGCCGGTCAGAACAACTCCGACGCTCCTGTCGCGGGTCGCAACAGTTTCACCGAAGGACAAGCCAAATCGAAGATCGAGGATGCTGGCTACGCCAACGTCACCGAACTGAAGAAGGACGACAACGGCGTTTGGCGCGGCCAGGCCAGCAAAGGCGGATCGGCCACTGCGGTAAGCGTCGACTTTCAAGGCAACGTCAATTCAGCCAAGTAATTCGGCCAAGTAAGAAGGGTACAAAATGACCATTACGATTTCTCGTCTTTACGACAAATACAATGACGCCCAGCAGGCTGTTCGACGCCTCGAGGCTGCCGGCGTGCCGCATTCGGACATCAGCATCGTTGCCAACAATTCGGATAGCTGGTTCAGCACCGACAAGAAGGTCGATCGTGACCGCGATGGTGTCGACGATCGCGCCGAAGGTGCCGGCAAGGGCGCTGGCATCGGTGCGGGCCTGGGTGGCGCCGCCGGTCTTCTTGCCGGCCTCGGCTTGCTCGCGATCCCTGGTCTTGGGCCCGTTGTCGCAGCCGGCTGGCTGGCCGCGACTGCTGTTGGTGCTGCCGCGGGAGCAGCTACGGGCGGAATTGTCGGAGCGCTCACGGAGGCCGGCGTTTCAAGAGAGGACGCGGGCACCTACACGGAAGGAGTCCGTCGCGGAGGTACGCTCGTGTCGGCGCGCGTAGCGGACGCGGAGCGGTCTCGCCTTGAGACGATACTTGACGAGTCGTCCGTCAACTTGCGTGACCGGAGTGCCGCCTGGCAAAAGGCCGGGTGGAAATCGTTCGATCCTGCCAGCCAGCCCTACGGCGCCAAAGAGATTCGCGAGGAGCGGCAGCGCTACGGTGGGTCACTGCGCTAAAAACATTGCGACGGCTTGCTCTGGCAAGCCGTCGCTTATTCCATAAAGATCCCTTCAAGCGGCGGCCAGGCGTCCAGGCGACGCCGCACACGGTGCTTCGCCGGTGCCGAACGAGCCGGGACGTGAGCCGGCTCGTTGCGCGCATTCAGATAACGCTTGGCGATACGGGCACCGGTATTCCGCCGAATCTTCTGTCCAAGATGTTCGATCCATTTTTCACGACCAAAGAGGTCGGCAAAGGGACCGGGCTCGGTTTGTCCCAGGTTTATGGTTTTGCGCACCAGGCGGGCGGAACGGTGACGGCAGACAGCAAGGTTGGACAAGGAACAACGATTACAATCTACTTGCCGTCCTGTGCAGACGAGCAAATCAGCAGCAAGGAACTCGCCGCTGCCCGGGCAAAGCCGAGGCAGCCGCAGCGGCAGACGCTTCTCGTTGTCGACGACAGCCCCGAAGTGGCGGATGTGACATCCTCGCTGTTCGAGCATCTGGGTTATGAAACCATCTATCGAGATTCGGCCGAAGCGGCACTGAAATTGCTCGATACCGGTACAAAGATCGATCTCGTCTTCAGCGATATCGTCATGCCGGGGACCATCGATGGCGTCGGGCTCGCGAGAGAAGTTCGGTCGCGATATCCCGGTTTGCCGATAGCCCTTACAACCGGTTATAGCGATGCCGCGAAAGCAGCTCCGTCGAGTCTAAGAATACTTCGCAAGCCGTTCGATACCGAGGCACTGAGAGATTTTATCCAGGATCTTACGCCGCCGAGATCAGCGCGATCGTCCGGCATACCCTTGGCGTCAGGCACGACTGACGCTGTGCGCAGAAGTTGACCGGTCGCACCATCGCGGGCGGATCTTATTGAGGTCGCTATCGACGCGGAGAGCGGGCAACCAGCCCAAACAAAAATGGCCGCGGTTGCCCGCGGCCATTTGTCGATTTGATTAGGTGCAGCCCTTACTCCGCCGCCTGCTTGCGCGGCGGATCGAGCGCGCCGGAATCGTGGATATCGGCGACCTGGTGATCGGAGAAGCCGAGCACCTCGCGCAGGATCTCGTCGGTGTGCTCGCCCAGCAGCGGCGAACGGGCGACCTCGCTCGGCGAATCCGACAGCTTGATCGGGTTGCCGACCGAGATGTACTTGCCGCGGGTCGGGTGATCGACCTCGACCACGGTGCCGGTCGCGCGCAGCGACTGGTCTTCCGCGATCTCCTTCATCGAGAGGATCGGGCCGCAGGGGATATCGTCCTTGTTGAGGATCTCCATCGCCTCGAATTTTGTCTTCGTCATCGTCCACTGTTCGATGCGACCGAAGATCTCGTTCAGGCGGGGCAGGCGGGCCGGCGGCTTGGCGTAGTTCGGATCGGTCTTCCAGGTCGGCTCGCCGATCACGTCGCAGATCTTCTCCCAGACCGGGGCCTGGGTGATGAAGTAGATGTAGGCGTTCGGGTCGGTCTCCCAGCCCTTGCACTTCAGGATGCGGCCGGGCTGGCCGCCGCCGGAATCGTTGCCGGCGCGCGGCACCGCGTCGCCGAACGGAATGCCTTCGCCGAACTGGCTGTATTCCTTGAGCGGGCCGTGGGCGAGGCGCTGCTGGTCGCGCAGCTTGACGCGGGCGAGGTTGAGCACGCCGTCCTGCATCGCCGCGGTGACGCGCTGGCCCTGGCCGGAGTGGGTGCGCTGATAGAGCGCGGTGACGATGCCGAGCGCGAGATGCAGCCCGGTGCCGCTGTCGCCTATCTGCGCGCCGGTGACCAGCGGCAGGCCGTCGCGGAAGCCGGTGGTCGAGGCGGCGCCGCCGGTGCACTGCGCGACGTTCTCGTAGACCTTGCAATCCTCATACGGGCCGGGGCCGAAACCCTTGATCGAGGCGACGATCATCTTGGGGTTGATGGCGTGGATCTTCTCCCAGGGGAAGCCCATGCGATCGAGCACGCCGGGGCCGAAATTCTCGACCAGCACGTCGCACTGCTTGATCAGCGCGGTCAACACTTCCTTGCCCTTCGGGTTCTTGGTGTCGAGCGTGATCGAGCGCTTGTTGTGGTTCAGCATGGTGAAATACAGGCTGTCCACGTTCGGAATGTCCTGCAGCTGGCCGCGCGTGATGTCGCCGACGCCGGGACGCTCGACCTTGATCACGTCGGCGCCGAACCAGGCCAGCAATTGCGTGCAGGTCGGACCCGACTGGACGTGGGTGAAATCGAGAATGCGAACGCCCTTGAGCGCCTTGGTCATATCTTTTGCTCCGTGTACTCTGGTCTACCCCTGCACCCGCAGGGAAAATGGGTTGAAGGGGTTGCTTACTTCTTCTTCTGCAGCACGCTTTGCGGATTGAGGTTGCCGATGCGGCCGCTCTCCGAGCCCGCCGCCGGATCGATCACCGCGTTGATCAGCGTCGGCTTGCCGGAATCCAGCGCCGCATTGACCGCGCGCTTCAGCTCGTCGGGGGAGGTGGCGTTGACGCCGACACCGCCGAAGGCTTCCATCATCTTGTCGTAGCGTGAGCCCTTGACGAACACGGTGGTCGCCGGATCGTCACCGGCAACGTTGACGTCGGTGCCGCGATAGATGCCGTCATTGTTGAAGATCACGACGCAGATCGGCAGCTTGTAGCGGCAGATGGTCTCGACCTCCATGCCGGAGAAACCGAACGCGCTGTCGCCTTCGACCGCGAGCACGGGCAGGCCGGTCTCGACCGCGGCCGCGATCGAATAGCCCATGCCGATGCCCATCACGCCCCAGGTGCCTACGTCGAGCCGCTTGCGCGGCTTGTGCATGTCGACGACGCCGCGGGCGAGGTCGAGCGTGTTGGCGCCCTCGTTGACGAAGATGGTGTCCGGACGTTCCGCGATGATGGCGCGCAGCGCGCCGAGCGCGCCGTGATAATCCATCGGCGAGGCGTTGCTCATCAGCTTCGGCGCCATCTTGGCGACGTTGTCGTCACGCTTCTTCGCCACGGTGGCGAGCCAGTCGCTCGGTGCGGCCGACCAGTTCGCGCCCATGGCGTCGAGGAACGCGGACACGCAGGAGCCGATATCGCCGACCACGGGGGCCACGATCTCGACGTTGGAATCCATTTCCTTCGGCTCGATATCGACCTGGATGAACTTCTTCGGGGCTTCGCCCCAGGTCTTGCCCTTGCCGTGCGAGAGCAGCCAGTTGAGTCGGGCGCCGATCAGCATCACGACGTCGGCGTCCTTCAACACCGTCGAGCGCGCAGCACCTGCGCATTGCGGATGCAGATCGGGCAGCAGGCCCTTGGCCATGCTCATCGGCAGGAACGGCACGCCGCTCTTCTCGACGAAATTCTTGATCGCCTCGTCGGCCTGCGCATAGGCCGCGCCCTTGCCGAGGATGATCAGCGGACGTTTTGCGTTCTTCAAAACGTCGAGCGCGCGCTTGACGGATGACGGGGAGGGGATCTGCTCCGGCGCCGCATCGATCACCTTGACCAGCGATTTCTGGCCGGCGTCGGCGTTCATCACCTGCGAGAACAGTTTTGCGGGCAGGTCGAGATAGACGCCGCCCGGGCGGCCCGACACCGCGGCGCGGATCGCGCGCGCCAGCCCAATGCCGATGTCCTGGGCGTGCAGCACGCGGAACGCCGCCTTGCACAGCGGCTTGGCGATCGCGAGCTGGTCCATCTCCTCATAGTCGCCCTGCTGCAGGTCGACGATCTCGCGCTCGGACGAGCCGGAGACCAGGATCATCGGGAAGCAGTTGGTGGTGGCGTGGGCGAGCGCTGTGAGGCCGTTGAGGAAGCCGGGCGCCGAGACCGTAAGGCAGACGCCTGGACGCTTGGTCAGGAAGCCGGCGATCGAGGCCGCATAGCCGGCGTTCTGCTCGTGGCGGAACGACAGCACGCGAATGCCCGCCGCCTGGGCCATGCGGCCCAGGTCCGTGATCGGGATACCCGGCACACCATAGACGGTGTCGATGCCGTTGAGCTTGAGCGCGTCGATGACGAGATGGAAGCCATCGGTCAGCTCTTGCTCGGTGCCCGGTGCCTCGGACTTCGTAGCGGTATTCAGCATCGGCATCGTCTCCCTGGTCGTTCTTGTTCGGACGATCTGAATGTCGTCTGAAGCGTGTGTGAACTCTAAGTCTTAGGTGAACAGTTCCTGGCCGTGCGCCTCGACATAAGCCGCCAAGCCAAGCGTATGATCGCGGGCGCGCTTTTCCGCGAGTTCGGTGTCGCGCGCCTCCAGTGCCTCGATGATCCCGAGATGCTCGGGCAGCGAGGTCGCGGTACGGTCCTTGCGGCCGATCGTGAGCTGGCGATAGCCGCGCACATGCAGCAGCAGGTCATTGGTGAGGTCGACCAGCACAGGCGATTCCGACAGCGAGATCAGCGCCTGGTGGAAGGCGATGTTGGCCTTCGAATATTCCTCGACGTGATCCTGCGGCAGGCGATCGTCGCTGAAGTCCTTGAAGAAGTCGCGCAGCGACGAGATGTCCTTCTTGCGCGCGGTGGTCGTGATCAGGCGCGCCGCCATGCTCTCCAGCGCCGCCCAGGCGCGGATCATGTCGACGATCTCCGCCTTGGTGCGGCGGACCACCACGATGCCGCGGCGCGGCACGGTCTTCACGAAGCCGTCCTGCTCGAGCATCGCGATCGCTTCGCGGATCGGCGTGCGACTGACGCCGAGACGCTCGGACAATGCGCGCTCGTCGAGCATCACCGGCTCCGGCGTCGCGTAGATGTCCATCTTCAGGATCGCTTCCTTCAAGGCCTCATAGGCCTTGTTCTTGAAGCTCGTCTCCGGCGCGATCCGGACGATGGCGATATCTGTGTCAGCCATGTTGGGTGACGCCTTGGTCTGTTTCGGTTCTGGCACGACTCGTCTCCTCCTCTTGGAGACGTCTTCTTAGCAGAAGAAATACCCTAGATTTTTGGCATGCCAAATACCAGGATGTCAAGGTGCCTATATTTTTCGATATTTTTCGACATCAAGCGACCTTGACAATTACGTCTTTGGCATACCAAATGCCACGAAATCTGTCCCAGGAGGAAGCCAATGTCAAATTCTAAGGATGCGGTCCGCAAAATTCTCGATGCGGTCAAGGCCGACAAGCGCACGAGTCTCACCGCGCCCGAAGGCAAGGTGGTGTGCGATGCCTACGGCATTCCGGTGCCGAAGGAAGGCGTTGCCAAGTCGGCGGCCGAGGCCGCCCGGATCGCTTCCGACATGGGCTTCCCGGTCGTGATGAAGATCGTCTCGCCCGACATCCTTCACAAGACCGAGGCGGGCGGCGTAGTGGTCGGCGTCAAGAGCGCCGCGGACGCCGAGAAGAGCTACGAGACCATCCTCGCCAACGCCAAGAAATATAAGGCCGATGCCAAGATCGAGGGCATCCAGGTGCAGCAGATGCTGGGCGGCGGCACCGAGGTGATCGTCGGCTCGATCACCGACGGCTCGTTCGGCAAGCTGGTCGCCTTCGGCCTCGGCGGCGTGCTGGTCGAAATCCTCAAGGACATCACCTTCCGTCTCGCGCCCGCGACCAAGGACGATGCGCTGTCGATGCTCGACGGCATCCAGGCCCATGAGATGCTGAAGGGCGTGCGCGGCGGCGAGCCGGTCAATCGCGAGGCGCTGGCCGACGTCATCGTCAAGGTGTCGCAGCTGGTCAGCGATTTCCCCGAGATCGTCGAGCTCGACCTCAATCCGGTGTTCGCCACCAGCAAGAACGCGATCGCGGCCGACGTCCGCATCGTCGTCGACTTCGACTACAAGCCGCGCCCGGCGCCGCGTCCGACCGAGGAGATCGTCGCGGCGATGAGCCGCATCATGCAGCCGAAGGGCGTGGCCGTGATCGGCGCCTCCGCCGAGGACGGCAAGATCGGCAACTCGGTGATGAAGAACCTCATCAACGGCGGCTACAAGGGCGATATCTATCCGATCCACCCCAAGGCCGAGGAAATTCTCGGCTACAAGGCCTACAAGAGCGTCAAGGACGTCCCCGGCGTGATCGACACGGCGGTGTTCGCGATCCCCGCGAAATTCGTCGCCGGTGCGCTCGCCGAATGCGGCGAGAAGAAAATCCCCGGTGCGGTGCTGATTCCGTCGGGCTTTGCCGAGGCCGGTGCGCCCGAGCTGCAGGCCGAGATCGTCGAGGTCGGCAAGAAGTACGACATCCGCCTGATGGGGCCGAACATCTACGGCTTCTATTATACCCCGGCCAATCTGTGCGCGACGTTCTGCACCGCCTACGACGTCAAGGGCCACGCCGCGCTGTCGTCGCAGTCGGGCGGCATCGGCATGGCGATCATCGGCTTCTCGCGTTCGGCCAAGATGGGCGTGTCGGCGATCGTCGGCCTCGGCAACAAGTCCGACATCGACGAGGACGATCTGCTCGCCTTCTTCGAGCAGGATCCCAACACCAACCTGATCGCGCAGCACTGCGAGGACCTGAAGGACGGTCGCGCCTTTGCGGAGGCCGCCAAGCGCGTCTCCAAGAAGAAGCCGGTGGTGGTGCTCAAGGCCGGCCGCACCTCGGCCGGCGCCAAGGCTGCCTCGTCGCACACCGGCGCGCTGGCCGGTAACGACAAGATCTATGAGGACGTGTTCAAGCAGTCGGGCGTGATCCGCGCCCGCAGCCTGCGGCAATTGCTGGAATTCGCCCGCGGCGTGCCGGTGCTGCCGACGCCGAAGGGCGAGAACATCCTGATCATCACCGGCGCCGGCGGCTCCGGCGTGCTGCTTTCCGACTCCGTGGTCGACAACGGCCTGTCGCTGATGTCGATGCCGCCGGATCTCGATGCGGCGTTCCGCAAGTTCATCCCGCCGTTCGGCGCGGCCGGCAATCCTGTGGATATCACCGGCGGCGAGCCGCCGATCACCTATGTCAACACGGTGAAGCTCGGCCTGTCGGATGAGCGCATCCACGCGCTGATCCTCGGCTACTGGCACACGATCGTGACACCGCCGATGGTGTTCGCGCGCAACATGGTTGAGGTGAAGAAGGAGATGGAGGCGAAGGGCTTCGTCAAGCCGATCGTCGCCTCGCTCGCCGGCGACGTCGAGGTCGAGGAAGCTGCCGAATATCTCTACCAGAACGGCATTCCGGCCTACGCCTATTCGACCGAACTGCCGGTCGAGGTGCTGGGCGCCAAATACAAGTGGGCGCGTGGCGCGGGCCTGCTGTGATCGTCTGATCCATCGAAGACCACAGGCCGCCTCGGACATCGTCCGGGGCGGCCCTTTTTATTGGGTCGCCCCGTCTGAGCCTTGCCGCCGAGGTGAGCGGGAAAGGGCGGCATCGGCCCGATCGTTCGAAAACCTGCCCAGGCTTCCTGCTGCGTCTTGCGCGGGTTCCGCGCGCCATTCCTTTTTCCCGATCGCGTTCGGCCCAGCAAGGCAGCTTGCCTTTCGCATCTGATGTACTATTGATATGTCAGATGAAGGATGATGGAGGGAGCCGCGATGGAGTTGGCTGCAACAGGGATGACCGACCGCCAGCGCAAATATCGCGCGACCTACCGCGAGCGCGTGGTGGGCTGGTACAATGGCTGGCTGCACGTCGTGCTGATCTACACGATCGGCTTCACGGCGCTGTACGTCTACCTGGCCAATGTGCATGACGTGAAGTGGTGGGAATACCTCACCATTCCGGCGGTCTTCCTGATTGCAAACTTCTTCGAATGGGCGGTGCATCGCTTCGTCATGCACCGGCCGTCGAACGTGCCGCTGCTGCGCGCGATCTACAGCCGCCACACGCTGATGCACCATCAGTTCTTCACCGAGGAGGAAATGCGCTTTGCCGATCATCACGACTGGCGCGTCACCTTCTTCCCTCCCTATGCGCTCGTGGTGTTTACCCTGATGTCGATCCCGCCGGCGATCGTCGCCGGCCTCGTGATCTCGGCGAATACCGGCTGGCTGCTGATCACCACGACGACGTCGATGTAACTGATCTACGAATTCATGCACTTCTGCTGCCACGTCGAGGAAAATGCCTTCGTGCGCAACATGCCTTTTGTCAACACCATCCGCCGGCATCATACCGCCCATCACAACCAGTCGATCATGATGGAGCGGAACATGAATCTGACCTTCCCGGTGATGGACTGCCTGTTGGGCACCTCCGATCTCAATCGCGGCCTGCTCGGCCACATCTTCAACGGCTACAGCACGCGCTACGTGAAGACCGACATGCGACGGACGGCGAGGACGCCGCGGGTCGTGGCGAAGGAGCGATCGGTGCCGCATGCCGCAGCTTGAACCCAACCTCGCCGGCCTCGCCTGGTTCGGTCTGCTGTGGAGCGTGTGCTGCATCGGCTTCCTGCAACTGGCCGGGATGTATCCACTGCGCGGACGCGCCGTTCTGCCGGTGACGGTGACGACGATATTGTGGGTGACGCTGCTCGCCGGCACGCTGGCATTCGCCCTGGTCGAGCTGCGCTGGACCACGGTCGTTGTCGTAGGCGGCGTGCTGTTCCTGTTCCTGCCCGGGCTGTTTCAGGCGCTGCCGGAATGGTGGCGTAACGGACGGGCGGGATTGCGCCTGTCCTGCTGCGCCATGATTGCGGCGCTTGCGCTGCTCGTCGGCGTGGCTGCACCGTCTTTTCACATCTGGATGACCTAGAGCATTTTCCGATCACGTTGCGTCGTAACCAGCCGCGACGAGATAATTTTGGCATTCCTCGGGTGAGAAGCGCTTGAGAGCGTTGGCGATTGCTTGCCAGAGATCGGGCATGGTGCGCGCTGCGGCGGCCCGCAACAGGGCTTTCAGTTTAGAGAAGGCGATTTCGATCGGGTTGAAGTCTGGACTGTAGGGCGGAAGATAGAGCAGGCTTGCTCCGACCGCCCGGATGGCCTCTCGAACGCCATGGACCTTGTGAGCGGGCAAGTTGTCCATGATAACGGTATCGCCCGGCCGCAGCGATGGGGCGAGCAATTGCTCGACGTAGGCCAGGAAAGCGTCGCCATCCATTGGACCGTCCAGAACAAGCGGCGCGATCAGACCGTCGGAGCGCAATCCAGCGGTGAATGTCGTCGTCTTCCAATGTCCGTGTGGGATAGCTGCACGACATCGCTCGCCGCGTGGCGAGCGGCCGTAAAGCCGCGCCATTTTGGTGTTGGCACTGGTTTCGTCGATGAAGACGAGACGCTCAGGGTCAAGATCGATTTGCCCTTCGAACCACTCCTCACGCGCGGCATTTATATCGCCGCGCCGTTGCTCGGCGGCGTGCGCTGTCTTTTTTTAAGTGTGATCTTTCTGCGCTGGAAAAAACGCCAGAGCGACGCGATGCCAGTCGATATTCCACGACGTTTCAACAGTTCTCGCAACTCGGCGAGCGTGATATCCGGCTTCGCTGTCACTGCCTCCAGAATCAATTGCGAATGCGCTTCGATGCGCTGCGATTTGCGGTCACCGCCCTGGCGTTTAGGAACGATGTCGCCAACTTCCTTGAGGCGACCGCGCCAGCGGATCGCACTGGCCGTGCTGACACCAAAGCGCTCAGCAGCCTGTCGACAGGACATGCCACCGTCAATCGCGGCTATCACCCTTTGACGAAGATCAACCGAAAGCGCCCTGGCCATACATGCTGGCCTCCCTCGCCAGCATGCAGCTTGAATCTGACTCGCGCCGTTTTGGGAATCCCCACCCGATTCATTCCGGTCGGAAAATGCTCTAGAGGGAGGTCTCGATGCCAAGCCACATCAAGCTCATGCTGTCGCTGGCGTGCCTTGCCACGGCGGCCGGTGGATACTTTTTCATGGTCTATCTGGGACGGCGGGGACCGAGCTTCGCCGTTGCTTTCCTCGGCGTGTTTGCCACGGTCGCGATGTGGATCTTCCCCGAGGTCGTCAAGAAGAACCTCAAGATGCGTCCGCCGGGATCCTGATATGATGCGGCAGCACAGGGAGGAGCCGATGGCGAGCTATACCGGGGACCGCACCATCGACGGCATTTCCGTGCTGGTCGACGGCGCGCCGCTGTCTGCGCATTACGACCAGCTTCGGCTCACCGAACACGGTTTTGAATGGAGCTATGAGGGGCCGGAGCCGGCACAACTGGCCTTCGCGCTGCTCTATGATCATCTGCACGACGCCGCCGCTGCGAAGGCGCTGCACGAAGCGTTCATGCGGCGCGTCGTCGCCAATTTCGACAATGAATGGGAACTTTCCTCCGCCGATCTCGACACGCGGTCACGGCGCTGCGGTCCGGGCGGACGGCCTAACCCACGCTGATTTTTCCGACAGAGAGCCTTTCGAGATGACCCTGACCTGTCGCGCGGCGGTGCTGCATCAAAGCGGAACGCCGCTTTCGGTCGAGCGCGTTTCGCTTGCACCACCCATGCCGACCGACGTCGTGGTGAAGGTGCGTGCCGCGGGGCTCTGCCACACCGATCTGGAGGTGATCGACGGATCGCTGCGCTATCCCTTGCCGATGATCCTCGGGCACGAGGCGGCCGGCGTGGTCGAGGAGGTCGGCAGCGCGGTGCGTGACGTGCGCGCCGGCGATCACGTGATCCTGTCCTGGAATCCGCATTGCGGGCACTGCTTTCACTGCGACCGTGGGCAGCCGATCCTGTGCGAGACCTATCTCGCCAGGGGCGCGGAAGGCGTGCATTTCGACGGCGCGTCGAAGGCGCAGCTCGCGGGCGGCAGCGGCCTGGCGCATCTGATGTTCCTCGGCGCGTTCTCGGAATATGTCGTGCTGCCGGCGCAGCAGGCGATCGTGGTGCCAAAGGATATCCCGTTCGATCGCGCGTGCCTGATCGGCTGCGGCGTCATGACCGGCGTTGGCGCCGCGCTGAACGTCGCCGACATCGGCCATGGCGATACCGTGATGGTCACCGGCTGCGGCGCGGTCGGGCTGGCAGCGGTGCAGGGCGCCCGGCTCGCCGGCGCCGGTGCGATCATCGCGGTCGACCTCGATGATGCAAAGCTTGCGCTGGCGCGAACGCTCGGCGCGACGCAGGTCGTCAACGCGGCGCGCCAGGACCCGGTCCAGTTCGCAAAGGAGGCGACGCGCGGGCGGGGCGCTGACGTCATTCTCGAGGCGGCGGGCCATCCGCTGGCGTTTCGGCAGACCGCGGAGGCGGTGCGGCCGGGGGGGGAGGTGATCTGGCTCGGCAAGATCGACGTCACGCAAGATGTGAGTTTCCGCTGGGGGGCGTTGATGGGCGAGAAGCGATTTCGCCGCTCGAGCTACGGCGGGGCGCGGCCACGGCGCGACTTCCCTTTGCTGGCGCAGGCCTATCTCGATGGCCGGCTCAAGCTCGACGAACTGATCACCGGCCGCTGCACCCTCGACGGCATCAATGATGGCTTCGAGGCGTTGCGGCGCGGCCGCTCGATCCGCACGGTCGTCGAGTTCTAGAGCATGATCCGGAAAAGTGGAATCCGGTTTTCCGAAGAGATCATGCTCAAACAAAGAGATGAGATCATGATGCGATTCCATGTAATCGCATCATGATCCAAAGCTCTCACAGCGTCGAACGTGCAAAACTTTCGATGTAGTCGATCAGGTTGTCGGACGCCGCGCCAGCGGCATCGACGCGGCGCTCGGCGACGGCTTCGGCGACGTCGGCATGCAGCCGCGCCGCGAGCGGCAGATCGGCCGCTTCCTTGTAATGCTGGTACCAGAATCGGCGCGACAGGCCGTGCATCAGGCCCATGGCGCGGGTGGCGAACTCGTTGCGTGATGCCGCGGAGATCAGTGTGTTGAACTGGTGATCCAGCCGCATGAACAGCAGATCGTCGGATTTTTCCGCCGCGCGCCGCATGCCGGCGGCGATCTCGGTGAATTGCGCGCGCTGCTCGCTGGTGGCGCGCTCGGCGGCGCCGCGCGCCATCAGCCGTTCCAACTCGCGCCGGACCTCGAGCAGGCGGAGCTGGGCCCGCAGGTCGATCTCGGACACCAGCACGCCGCGACGGGCCAGGATGTTGACGAGGCCGTCGCGCGACAGCCGCTGCAACGCCTCGCGAATCGGGGTACGGCCGATGTCGAGCCGCTTGGCGAGCACGAGCTCGGAGAGCGCGGTGCCGGGCGGCAGTTGCAGGGTCACGATCAGCTCTTCCAGCTCGGCATAGGCGCGATCGGTGAGGGTGACGTCGCCTTGCGGGAGCGGGGCCTGCGCGGCAGCGCGCGGCTTATCGGCGGCGGCGGACGATCGCCGCGCCGGCCGGCGGCTTCCGGCTGCGCGCGCGCGCACCGTGCTGGATCGCTTGTTCGAATCGGCCATCGGGGTCACGCGTGCTGCTGTACAGCAGATATCTCACATGCCCCGATGGCACTGACAAGGCCAGTCGATCAGCGCTACGCCGAATCCGGCCGTATGCAGCGAACAGCAGCGCATCATCAGTGCGAAATGCTCTCCAGCGTCCGGCCGCGGGTTTCCTCGCCGAGCAACAGCACCGCCAGCGCCGCCACCACGAACGCGCCGGCGCCCAGTGCGAACACGCCGCTCTGTCCCGCCGCAGGCAGGATCACGCCGATCACATAAGGGCCGATCAGTGAACCGATTCGGCCGACCGCGGAGGCAAAACCGGTTCCGGTGGCACGAACATGGGTCGGGTACAGTTCAGGCGTATAGGCGTAGAGCGCCGACCACATGCCGAACAGGAAGAACTGCATGCAGAGGCCGGCAATGATGAGCTGGGTCTGGTCCGCCGCCGAGCCGTAGAAGTGGCAGGCGATCGCGCCGCAGAGCAGGTTCATCACCAGCGTCGCCTTTCGGCCCCAGGATTCGACGAGCCACGTCGAGACCAGGAAGCCGGGGATGCCGGCGAGCGAAATCAGGATCGTGTAGAACACCGATTTGGTGATCGGGAATCCCTTGGCCTGCAGCAACGCGCCGAGCCACGTGGTCAGACCGTAGAAGCCGAGCAGCGCGAAGAACCACAAGGTCCACAACATCGTGGTCCGCTTGGCGTAGATGCCTGAAAACAGCGTCCTCAGGCCCGTCACTTCGGACGCGGGAGCGGCGGCCTGGCGCACGACCGGCGGCAGTTCCTTGCTGCCGAGACGATCGCGGACCCTGCTTTCAATGTCGCGCACGGTCGCTTCGGCCTGCTCGGAATAGCCGTGGGAAGCCAGCCAGCGCGGCGATTCCGGAACGTAGCGTCGCACCACAAGCACGAAGACGGCCGGGATCGCCTGCAAGATGAAGACCCAGCGCCAGTCGGCGGCCTGCAGCACGAAGTAGGTCAACAGGCCCGACGCGATGAAGCCGAGCGGCCAAAACCCTTCGAGGAAAGCGATGTAGCGGCCGCGGTTCTTGGCCGGCATGATCTCCGAGACCATCGACTGCGCGACCGGAAACTCCATGCCCATTCCGAAGCCGAGCAGCAGGCGGGATGCGCCGAGCGCGGTCGCCGTCGTCGAGAGACCGCAGCACAGGCTGCCCAATCCCCAGAAGATCATGCTGACCTGGAAGACGCGGGCGCGGCCGAATCGGTCGGCAAGCAGGCCGGCGGAGGCGGCGCCTGCGAACATGCCGAGGAAGCTCATGCTGGACAGCAGCCCGGTTTCCGCCGTCGACAGGCCGAAGGTCTGTCGGATCGAGCCGAGCACGAAAGTCAGCGCGGCCAGGTCCATGCTGTCGAAGAACCATGCGGTCGCGATGATTCCGAAGATCCAGCGTTGATAGGAGGTCAGCGGCAGGCGCTCGAGCCGTGCCGCGATGTCGGCGACCTGCTGCGCTTGCGCGGTGCGCGCGACGGCGGCCGGAGCCCGGCTACCGGCCGATGCGGTGACGTCGGAAATGGTCATGGCTGTCCTGCCCAGCTGGACGTTGCTGGGCTCTTGCCGGCCCGTCCATGAAATGTCACACGGATAGCAGTGATATGTCAATTGGTGATCAGTGCGGAATTGGCGGTACGAACCCGGCTGCGGCGCCGGATGCGGCCGCGGACAAATCGGCGCGCGGCACGGGCCTGCTGTGATCTGGTCGACAATCGGTGCCGCTTCGGAGGCCCTCCGGAGCGGCATCGCCACCCGGTTAACGGCATCCGAGAAATCGGGGGCTAACAGATAATCCGGCTTTAACGGGGGGCCGATTAAACGTCTCGTGGTTGCACGTGCGCGATACCCGGAAGGTATCCGATGGCGCGTCCGGAGGAGGCGTTTTCCCTACCATGTCAATTCAGCTCGATTCGGATTTTGAGAACGACGATCGCGCGAGGGCGCAGATCGACGCGGCGGTGAGCTATCTGCTCAGGGACGCGACCGGCGTGGCGCGCGACCATGCCGTCGAGGCCATCGTCGAACTGGTTCGCGATATCGCAAGCCGGCCGCCCGGTCTCGACATGGCATCGCGGCAGCCGCTCATGAGCGGCGTCGCCTACAAGGACTATGTGATCGATGCCTACCGGCGCGATGTCGATCGCTGGCGCGCCACTATCCGCCGGTCGAACGGCAAGAAGATCCGGATCGCCTTTCCGCCCTCGGTGCGCGACGACGCAACGACGACGGCGGATGCGATCACCGCCGAGAAGGCCATCGAATTCGCCAGGCGGGCGATCGACATGGGCGAAGTAATCTGATCCGCACCGCCTGAAGGCTGCCGTCGTCGCGAAAATCTACCCGACGGCCGCCAAGCCTATGCTTGGGACGCGCGATGTGCTCCGATGCGGCGCCGCGCCGGTTCCGCTGCCGTTTGCGGAGACGCCGATCCATCGCTTCCCAGCCGAGAAAAGCCATGCCTTCCGAACTGCGTTCGCCCCGACTCGCCGTCCTGATCGACGCCGACAATGCATCTGCAAGGATCGCCGACGCGCTGTTCGAGGAGATCGCCAAGATCGGCGAGGCCAGCGTTCGCCGCATCTACGGCGACTTCTCCAATCCGCGATCCAAGGGCTGGGCCGACGTGCTGTCGAAGCACGCCATCATCCCCCAGCAGCAGTTCGCCTATACGACCGGAAAGAATGCGTCCGATATCACGCTGGTCATCGACGCCATGGACCTGCTGCACAGCGGCCGGTTCGATGGCTTCTGCCTGGTGTCCTCCGACAGCGATTTCACGCGCCTTGCCGCCCGCATCCGCGAGCATGGCATCGACGTGTTCGGGTTCGGCGAGCAGAAGACGCCGGAGAGCTTTCGGCAGGCCTGCCGCAGGTTCGTCTATACCGAGAATTTGCGCGGCGGGGTGACGAGCAATCAGGATGCGGCGGTGCGTGCCCAGCCGTTGCAGCCGCCTGACGCCGCGACGCCCATCCTCAAGAAGGTCATCGGCCAGATGGCGAGCGAGGACGGCTGGGTGACGCTCGGCGAGGTCGGACGGCAGCTCGCCAATCTGGCGTCCGATTTCGATCAGAGGACCTACGGCTTCCGCACCCTGGGTGAGCTGGTGCGCAGGACAAACGCCTTCGAGATCGAGTCCAAGGGTGGGACGATGCGAATCCGCGTCAAGCCGGCGGCTGCACCGCCGCCAAGGCCGCCAAGACGGCGAGCGCCGCGAAAACCTGCGGAATGAGCGGCCCGCGCCTGCTCTGATCCGCTTCAATCTGAACTGATCATGAATGCCGCCTCGGACTTCCATCCGACGCGGCATTTTCATTCGCACCGGAACTGAAGGGAATTGCGCGCGGAACCGCTGTCTGCGCGCAAGTTGCGCTGTTGGAACTGGAACGTTCTCATTGCTTGCGATGTTGAGGGGCAGCTCACAACTCGGAGGAGGAGAATGATGAACAAGCGTTTTGCCGTTTCCCTTGTCGCTGCTGCGTCGCTGCTTGCGTCCGGTTCGGCCTTCGCGCAGTCCACGACTGCAGCGGGCGCCGCGAACGGTGCGCGGACCGGTGGTGAAATCGCAGGTCCCGTCGGCGAGATCGTCGGCGGCACCGTTGGTGCTGCGGTCGGCGCCGGCCTCGAGATTCCGAATGCGGTGATCGGATCGATTCCGCGCGGCGAGCCTTCGGTGGTGGTGCGCGAACGCGTCGTGGTCGGCGAGCCGCTGCCGGATACGGTCGTGCTGCACCCCGTGCCGCGCTACGCCGAATATCACTATGCGATCGTCAACGATCACCGCGTGATCGTGGATTCCCGCACCCGCAGGGTGGTGAGGGTCATCGACTGATCGCGCCCGGATTTCTGACTGTCGACATCCTCGCGGGCGCATCGCCCGCGGGGATTCGTTTGTCCCATGAATACGGGCATGGCACAGGTCCGCTTTTGGCATGCACCGAGCGGTTGGCCTGACGGCGCGATCCCCTAGGAGCTTGTCTGGATAGTCGCTGTTCAAATCTGGTCGGGTCTGATTCAACATTGGGCGATGAGCAAGTATTTTCGGCCTTGGAACATCGATCAGACGCTGCTTCTGCCGCCGAATGTGCAGGACTTCGTGCCGAAAGGCCATGTCTCGCGGTTTATGGTTGATCTGGTGCGGGAGAGCCTCGATCTCAGGGAGATCATGGGCAGCTATGTGAGCGGGCTTGGGCAGCCGCCGTTTGATCCGCGGATGATGGTGGCGCTGCTGCTGCATAGCTATGCGAGTGGGCTGTATTCGTCGCGTCGGATTGCCAAGGCCTGCCGGGAGCGGAACGATTTTGTGATGATCGTGGCGCTGGATGCGCCGGATTTTCGGACGATCTGCGACTTTCGCAAGCGACATTTGAAGGCGCTCGGCGCGCTATTCGTGCAGGTTCTGAAGTTGTGCGAGACGGCCGGGCTGGTCAAGCTCGGTCATGTCGCGCTGGATGGTACGAAGATCAAGGCGAACGCGTCGAAACACAAGGCGATGAGTTATGAGCGCATGAAGAAGCGCGAGGCGGAATTGAAGGCCGAGGTCGCTCGCATGCTGGCGGCCGCCGAGGCGGCGGATGCCTCGGAGGATGAGACTTTCGGCAACAGCGACGAACTGCCGGACTGGACCGTCGACAAGCAGAAACGGCTGGCGAAGATCCAGCAAGCGATGGCGGCGCTGGAAGCGGACGCCAAACTGGCGGCGGAGGAAGAGCGCCGCATCGAGGCCGAAAAGGAACAGCAGCGCCAGGCCGAAGGCCGCAAGAAGCCGGGCAAACCGGCGGCGCTGCCATCGGAGGAACCCAATCCCAAGGCGCAACGCAACTTCACCGATCCGGAAAGCCGCATCATGAAGTCGAAGGATGGCTTCGTTCAGGCCTATAATGCCCAGGCGGCCGTCGATGCACATGCCCAGATCATTGTCGCGCAAGAACTGACCCAGCACGGCAGCGATCAGGGCCAGTTGGTGCCCCTGATCGAGGCCATCGAGAGCAATCTTGGCCGCAAGCCGCGGCAGGCCTCAGCGGATTCCGGCTACTGCAGCGAAGCCAATCTCGAAGCGCTCGACACACGCAGCATCGATGGCTATGTCGCGCCCGGACGCGCCAAGCACCCGACAGTAGCGAACGGAAAAGTCGGCGGCCCGCTGACACAGGCCATGCGAAAGAAGATCGACGATGGCGGCTTCGAAACACCCTACCGATTGCGAAAGCAAGTGGTGGAGCCGGTGTTCGGGCAGATCAAACAGGCAAGAGGCTTCCGCCAGTTCCTGTTGCGGGGCATCGAGAAAGTGCGCGCCGAGTGGACAATGATCTGCACCGTCCATAACCTCCTCAAGCTGTTCAACCTCGCAAACGCAGCCTGAGCCTGCTACTCTACAACAAATGCCCGTCACGAAAACATATCTGGACGGGCTCCTAGACTGGCCCCAACGAGCGGACGCGGCCAGCGTCGGCCAAGAGCAGGATGGAAACATGGGTCGGAAGATCGCGATCGTCGGCGCGGGTGCGGTCGGCGGCTACGCCGGTGTGCATATGGTGCAGGCGGGTGAGGATGTCACCTTCATCGATCCCTGGCCCGAGCATGTCGAGCACATGCGCAAGCACGGACTGCGGGTCACGCACGCGATGGACGTCGCGGAGTTCTCGGTGCCGGTGCGCGCGCTGCACGTCACCGACGCGCAGCAACTGGCGAAGGAAAAGCCGGTTGATATCGCCTTCGTCTGCATGAAGTCGTACGACACGGCCTGGGCGACGATGCTGATCCGGCAATATCTGGCGGCCGATGGTTACGTCGTGTCGCTGCAGAACTGCATGAACGAGGAGACGATCGCCGGCATTGTCGGCTGGGGCAAGACGCTCGGCTGCATCGCGAGCAGCATCACCGTCAATCTGCCCGAGCCCGGCCATATCCACCGCGGCGCGGGCAAGGGCGGGGCTGCGCACACCGTGTTTCGCGCCGGCGAGGTGCATGGCCGCATCACCGCTCGGGCGGAAGAGGTTTGCCGTCTCGTCGGCTATTCCGACAGCGCAAAAGTCACGGGCAATCTGTGGGGCGAGCGCTGGTCGAAACTGGTCGCCAATGTGATGGGCAACGGGCTGTCGGCCTGCACCGGCCTGCCCGGCGGTGAGGTGCTGCAAAGCGAACCGCTGCGCCGCTTCTCAACGCGGCTCGGCAGCGAGGCGATCCGGGTCGGGCAGGCGCAGGGCTATCAGCTGGAAGAAATCTTGCATCTGCCGCCCGAGACCATCGCGCGGGCCGGCGAGGGCGATGAGGCCGCGACGCGCGCCTGCGACGAGCAACGCTTCAAGGATGCCAAGCGCACGTCATCGGCGCAGCGCCCCTCGATGGGCCAGGACATGCAGAAGGGCCGCCGCACCGAGATCGAGTTCTTGAACGGCCTCGTGGTGCGCGAAGGCGAGAAGCTCGGTATCGCCTGCACGGCCAACGCCGCGCTGACCGACATCGTCAAGCGCGTCGAACGCGGCGAACTCGCGCCGGATCCGCGGCACATCACGGAGTTGCGGATGAACTGAGAGGTAGGCTCCGCGCCACAGCGCTGACCCCCGTCATTGCGAGGAGCGAAGCAATCCATCTGTCCACGTGTGCGGAGAGATGGATTGCTTCGCGTCGCTCGCAATGTCGGGGGAGATATCGTGGCAGATTGCCTACAACAGCTGCCTCACCCCCATGCCGCTCATGAACCGCTCGCGGATCTGGACGGGGTCGCGGCGGGTGGTGCCGGTGCCGGGCTTGTCGTCGATGCGGACGCCGATCAGTGACGGGCCTGAGGCCTGTTTCGACTGCTCGATCAGGCGCTCGAAATCGTCCTCGTCGGCGGCCCACGAGCTGTTGGCAAGGCCGCTGGCGAGCGCGAGCCCGACGACATCGGCAGGGCCGGCGGCAGGCGTCGGCTGCGCGCCCGTGATCTGGTAGATGCCGTTGTCCATCACCACCATCGTCAAGTTCTTCGGCGCCAGGGTCGCGATCGTCGAGAGGCAGCCGAGCTGCATCAACAGCGAGCCGTCGCCTTCGAGCGCGAACACGCGCCGGTTCGGCTGCGCCAGCGCGACGCCGAGCGCGATCGGGAACGCAAGTCCCATGCTGCCCAGCATGTAGAAATTCTGCGGGCGGTGGCCGGCGGCCCACAGGTCGAAATTGGTGTTGCCGATGCCGCCGATCACGGCCTCGTCCTTCAATTTGGCGACGAGGCGCTGGGTGAGGTCGAAGCGGTTCATCACCTTGGTGTTGCGCGCGTGGGTGTTGATCATGGCGGCGCTCACTTGTCGAAGGTTTTGCCGCCGGTCAGCAGCGGCGAGAGGATCAGCGCCACCGGCGCCTGGGTGGCGACGGCCTGCTTGATCGAGCGGTCGGCGATGAATTCGAGCTCGTCGAGCCGGGTGATGGTGTGATGTTCCATTGCAAGCGAATCCAGCACCGGACGCATGGTGCGGCAGACCAGCGCCTGGCCGTAATTGAACTCGCCGAGCGTGCCGCGCTCGGAGACAAACATGATCAGCGGGATCTGGTAGGGCACCGCCAGCGAGGCCAGCACGTTGGCGAGCGTGGCGAAGCCCGAGGTCTGCATTAGCACCGCGCCGCGCATTCCGGCCATCCAGGCGCCGGAGACGATGCCGACGGCCTCTTCCTCGCGCGCGGTCGGAAACGTCGTGAAATAGGGATCGGCGTGCAGGTTCTTGATCAGCGTGGTCAGCACCCGGTCGGGCACATAGGGCACCAGCTTGATCTCGTTCCGCTTCAGCGTTTGCAGCACGATGCCGTGCCAGGTGGTCGCCGTGTCCTTCGCTGTATTTTGGGACGAGGCTTGTTCCGCGGCCGCCATCCTGTTCTCCCTGCTCGCGCGATGCTCAAGGCGCGCTTGTGACACGCAACTTGACGCCGTGCATGCGATTGTCAACATGCCGCGGCCGCAACGCGATCTGCGGAATTCGGCCATCCCAGCGCCGAACCAACGTGCGATAGAGGCTTAACGATAAAGGGACGGAACGATAAAGGGACGGGAGGCGTCGATGGCCGGATGGGTCTGGCGGACCGCCATTGCGGCAGCGGCCATGGTTGTGGCCGGCCTTGCGTCCGCGCAGCCGTTCCCGGCCAAGGCCGTTCACATTCTCGTCCCATATCCGCCCGGCGGCGGCGTCGATGTGCTGACGCGGACGCTGGCCGAAGCGGTGTCAAAATCCTGGACGCAGTCGATCGTGGTCGAGAATCGGCCGGGTGCCGGCGGGGTGATCGCTTCGCAGGCGATCGCGACCTCCGCACCCGATGGCTACAACCTGATCATGGTGGCGAGCGGCCACGCCACCAATCCCTTCCTGTATCCAAAACTGCCCTACGACACGTTCAAGGATTTTTCGCCGATCTCGCTTTTGGCATCGTCGCCGAACGTGCTGCTGGTGCGCGCGGACTCACCGTTCAAATCGGTCGGCGACGTCATCGCTGCGGCGAAGGCAAAGCCGGGTAGCCTGTCCTTCGCCCATGCCGGCAACGGTACCTCGACCCATCTTGCCGGAGAACTGCTCAAGAGCCTGGCGAAGATCGATCTCAACGCGATCCCCTACAAGGGCGGCGCACCCGCGATCAACGATCTGCTTGGCGGACAAATTCCGATGTCGTTCAACAACGGGCCGGAATCGGTCGGGCAGTTGCAGGCCGGCACCGTTCGCGCGCTGGCGGTGACGACGGGCTCGCGCGCGCCGTTCCTGCCTGACGTGCCCAGCATGTCGGAGACCGTGCCGGGCTACGACACCGAGGTGTGGTGGGGCCTGATCGGCCCTGGCGGCATGCCCGCCGATCTCGTCGCAAGAATCTCGCACGATTTCGTCGCGGCAGTGAACACCGAGGCCGTGAAGGAGCGTCTCGGCAAGCTTGGCGCGATCCCGATCGGCTCGACGCCGGAGACATTCGCAGCCAAGATCAAGGCCGACTACGACAAATGGGGGCCGATCATCAAGGCCGCCGGCATGAAGGCGGAGTGAGCCGATGGCTGCGTCAGAGATTCCCGCCTGCCTGCCGCCGCGTCCGGTGACGCCGCCTAGGGAAAGGTTGCCGGCGAAGGCCTGCGATACCCATGCGCATGTGTTCGGGCCGGCGGACCGCTTTGCCTATGCGGGAGATCGCAGCTACACGCCGCCGGACGCGCCGCTTGCGACCTATCTCGGCATGCTCGATGCGCTCGGCTTCAGCCGCGGCGTGCTGGTGCAGGGCAGCGCGCATGGCCGCGACAACTCGGCGATGCTGGATGCGCTACAGCGCGAGCCCGCGCGGCTGCGCAGCGTCGCGGTGGCCGATGCCGATGTCGCGGCGGGCACGCTGCGGCAATGGCATGTGCTCGGTGTGCGCGGCTTGCGCTTCAACCATTTCTTCCGCGCCGGCCAGTTGCACTATCGCGGCGGCATTCCGCTTGGTGTCGCCGAGACGCACGCGGCTGTGATGGCCGAGCTCGGCTGGCATCTGCAGCTCTGGATTGATGTGAAGGACTTGCCGGACACGATCCCGACACTGAAGGCGCTCGGGCTGCCGGTCGTAGTCGATCACATGGGCCGCACCGATGCGCGTGCTGGCACCAACACCGAGGGTTTCCAGAGCCTGCTGCGCGCGGTCGGCGAGGGCTGGTGCTGGGCCAAGCTTTCCGGCGCGCATCGCCTGAGCCAGCAAGCGCCGGATTATCCGGATGCGCGGCCGTTCCACGAGGCGCTGGTCGCGGCCAACTCCGAGCGGCTGGTGTGGGGCGGCGACTGGCCGCATCCGCGGGTCGCGGGTGAGATGCCCGACGCCGGCCATCTGCTCACGCTGTTCCAGGAATGGACGCCGGATGCGGCGGCCCGGCACCGTATCCTCGTCGACAATCCCGCAAAACTCTATGGCTTCCCAAACTGAGAGCTGTCCGAAGACATGACCGTCAACAACAAGCGCGTGTTCTACGTCAAATACCTCGCCCACGAGATCTACGTCGACATCCTGAAGAAGCGGCCTGACGTCCGGCTCGATCGTCTGGAGAACGAGACGCCAGAGGCGACGTTCGCGCCGGTCCTCGCCGATGCGCATGCCTATCAGATCGGCGCGGCGCGCGATGAGCTGGCACCGCATTTCCATGCCCATGCCGAGCTGTTGAACCGCGCGCCGAACCTCTTGATCGTCTCCTCGAACGGCGCCGGGTTCGATCCCGTCGACGTCGATGCCTGCACGGCGGCGGGCGTGCTTGTCGTCAACCAGTCCGGCGGCAATGCCAATTCGGTCGCCGAGCACGCGCTCGGCATGATGCTGACGCTGTCGAAGCGCATCATCCAGTCCGACCGCAGGCTGCGGCGCGAGGCCAATGTCAACCGCAACGACCTGATCGGCAACGAGCTGAACGAGAAGACGGTCGGCATCGTCGGCCTCGGCAATGTCGGCCGCCGTATCGCCGAGCTGTGCAAGGGCCTGCTGCACATGAAGGTGATCGCCTACGATCCCTATCTCACCGCGGATGAGATGGCGAAGCGGGGCGGGGAGAAGGTCGAGCTCGACGATCTCTTGCGCCGCGCCGATTTCGTCTCGATCTCCTGTCCGCTGGACAGCAAGAGCCGAGGCATGATCGGCGCGCGCGAATTCGCGCTGATGCAGCCGCACGCCTATTTCGTCACCACCGCGCGCGGCTTCATCCATGACGAGAAGGCGCTGGAAGACGCGCTGCGCGAAAAACGCATCGCCGGCGCCGGCCTCGACGTCTGGGACAAGGAGCCGCCGCCGCCGGATCATCCGCTGCTGCAGTTCGACAATGTGCTGGCGAGCCCGCACACCGCCGGCGTCACCCGCGAGGCGCGGATGAACATGGGCCGCATCGCGGCCGAGCAGATCCTCGACGCACTCGACGGCAAGCGCCCGCCACGCATCATCAACCCCGAGGTCTGGCCGGTTTACGCGAAGCGGTTCGAGAAGGCGTTCGGGTTCATGCCGGGGTAGGTGATCCGCGGCATCGGCGCTTGATGTCTCCACGTCCACCGGCCGTGGGCTCCCTCTCCCGCCTGCGGGGGAGGGTGGGGGTGGGGGCTCTCTCCGCGAGTCGCATCGTGGAGGGAGCCCCCACCCGGATCGCATCTGCGATGCGATCCGACCTCCCCCGCAAGCGGGAGAGGTGGAGCGTGCCGTGCGGCTAAAAAACCGTCGGAGAAAATCTCCTTCGCCGGAACCTCGATCGGGACAACAAACCCACTGCCAAACGACCGCCTCACGAAGCGTCCGTTGTTATTTTCCCCGAGATATCGACGGCTTAGGGCGAAATCGCCATTTTCCCGGTGCGCCCGACCATTCCGGGCGCGGAAGGAAAATGCGTCATGCGACAGGTCCAGTCATACCTCCGTGCAGCTCCGGCCAGGATCGGCCGCCGCATTGCGCAGATCGTCGCGATCGCTGCCGCCAGCCTGCCGCAGGCCGGCGCGTAAGTTTTCCACCGTGCGCCGCAACCGCGCGCCGAATTAACTCAACATCGCCCCGCGTCAGTGCTAGCACGTGAACCCCGGGCTCTGCCCCCGCAGCAGGGAGGGTTCCATGTCACGCTTCGTCGTTCATTTCATGAAGGACGTGCTCGGCGGCAATGGCCGCCAGCGCGAGGTCTGTCAGGGCGCGCTCGAGATCGACGCCTCGAGCGAAGGCCAGGCCACCGAGATGGCCAAGCTCAAATTCTGTCAGGAACAATCGCTGTGCGACTGGTCACTGCATGCTGACCGCATCCGGATCGAAGCGGCCGACTTGCACGTGACGTGACGCTAGAGCATTTTCCGACCGGAATGAATCGGGTGGGGATTCCCAAAACGGCGCGAGTCAGATTCAAGCTGCATGCTGGCGAGGGAGGCCAGCATGTATGGCCAGGGCGCTTTCGGTTGATCTTCGTCAAAGGGTGATAGCCGCGATTGACGGTGGCATGTCCTGTCGACAGGCTGCTGAGCGCTTTGGTGTCAGCGCGGCCAGTGCGATCCGCTGGCGCGGTCGCCTCAAGGAAGTTGGCGACATCGTTCCTAAACGCCAGGGCGGTGACCGCAAATCGCAGCGCATCGAAGCGCATTCGCAATTGATTCTGGAGGCAGTGACAGCGAAGCCGGATATCACGCTCGCCGAGTTGCGAGAACTGTTGAAACGTCGTGGAATATCGACTGGCATCGCGTCGCTCTGGCGTTTTTTCCAGCGCAGAAAGATCACACTTAAAAAAAGACAGCGCACGCCGCCGAGCAACGGCGCGGCGATATAAATGCCGCGCGTGAGGAGTGGCTCGAAGGGCAAATCGATCTTGACCCTGAGCGTCTCGTCTTCATCGACGAAACCAGCGCCAACACCAAAATGGCGCGGCTTTACGGCCGCTCGCCACGCGGCGAGCGATGTCGTGCAGCTATCCCACACGGACATTGGAAGACGACGACATTCACCGCTGGATTGCGCTCCGACGGTCTGATCGCGCCGCTTGTTCTGGACGGTCCAATGGATGGCGACGCTTTCCTGGCCTACGTCGAGCAATTGCTCGCCCCATCGCTGCGGCCGGGCGATACCGTTATCATGGACAACTTGCCCGCTCACAAGGTCCATGGCGTTCGAGAGGCCATCCGGGCGGTCGGAGCAAGCCTGCTCTATCTTCCGCCCTACAGTCCAGACTTCAACCCGATCGAAATGGCCTTCTCTAAACTGAAAGCCCTGTTGCGGGCCGCCGCAGCGCGCACCATGCCCGATCTCTGGCAAGCAATCGCCAACGCTCTCAAGCGCTTCTCACCCGAGGAATGCCAAAATTATCTCGTCGCGGCTGGTTACGACGCAACGTGATCGGAAAATGCTCTAGGTCGAGATCAGCCGCATCCGCTCTGTGCTCCCTCTCCCGCTTGCGGGGGAGGGCAATCGCATATGCGTCTGTTGCAGAAGTCCGGAAATGCCGATGCGATAGTCCCGGGGGGAGGGCGTCTGCACGATTTCTGGATAATCGAAGAATACCGCTGAGTTGCCCGTCGAGTCAAGTTGCCGTGTCCGCCGGCTACTTTGCATGGGGTTGTTTTCGATATTTTGGCAGTGCAACCCTGCGACGACCTCTCCCGCAAGCGGGAGAGGTGCAGCTGGTCTGCCGCGAGACCGGAGCCAAACGCGGCCAAGCTCGTCGCTTGTTACTCCGGCAGGACGCGCACGGCACCCTTGGCCGCGCTGCTCGCGAACGCCGCATAGGCCTTCAGCGCGGTCGAGACGGCGCGCTTGCGCGGTGCGGCCGGCTTCCACGCAGCTTTGCCCTTGGCTTCCATCGCCGCACGACGGCGCTTCAGTTCGGCGTCGTCGACCCTGAGGTTGACCTTGCGGTTCGGGATGTCGAACTCGATGATGTCGCCTTCCTCGACCAGGCCGATCAGGCCGCCCTCGGCGGCTTCCGGCGAGACGTGGCCGATCGACAGGCCGGACGATCCGCCGGAGAAGCGGCCGTCGGTGATCAGCGCGCAGGCCTTTCCAAGTCCCTTCGACTTCAGATAGCTGGTCGGGTACAGCATCTCCTGCATGCCCGGACCGCCGCGCGGACCTTCATAGCGGATCAGCACGACATCGCCGGCCTTCACCTTGTTGCCCAGGATGGCGTCGACCGATGCGTCCTGGCTCTCGAAGATGCGGGCCGGACCGGAGAACTTCAGGATGCTCTCGTCGACGCCGGCGGTCTTCACGATGCAGCCATCTTCCGCCAGATTGCCGAACAGCACGGCGAGACCGCCATCCCTGGAATAGGCGTGCTCGGCGTTGCGGATGACACCCTTGGCGCGGTCCAGATCGACCTCGTCGAAGCGGCGGTCCTGGCTGAAGGCTTCCTGGGTCGGCACGCCGCCCGGCGCGGCACGATAGAAGTTGCGCACCTTGTCGCTTGAGGTTCGCACCACGTCCCAACGGTTCAGCGCGTCGTCGAGCGTCGCGGCATGCACGGTCGGGCCGTCGGTGGTGAGCAGCCTGGCGCGGTCGAGCTCGCCGAGGATCGCCATGATGCCGCCGGCGTGATGCACGTCCTCCATGTGGACGTCCTGCACCGAGGGCGCGACCTTGCACAGCACCGGCACCTTGCGCGACAGACGATCGATGTCGGTCATCGTGAACGGCACCTCGCCCTCGCGCGCGGCGGCGAGCAGATGCAGCACGGTGTTGGTCGAGCCGCCCATCGCGATGTCGAGCGTCATCGCGTTCTCGAACGACTTGAAGTTCGCGATATTGCGCGGCAGCACCTTGGCATCGTCCTGCTCGTAGTAGCGGCGGGCGAGGTCGACGATCAGATGGCCGGCCTCGACGAACAGGCTCTTGCGGTCGGCATGGGTGGCCAGGACCGAGCCGTTGCCGGGCAGTGCGAGGCCGAGCGCCTCGGTCAGGCAGTTCATCGAGTTTGCGGTGAACATGCCGGAGCAGGAGCCGCAGGTCGGGCAGGCCGAGCGCTCGATCACCTCGACCTCTTCGTCCGACACGTTGGAGTCGGCGGCCGCCACCATCGCGTCGATCAGGTCGACCGCGCGCTTCTTGCCCTTGAGCAGGATCTTGCCCGATTCCATCGGGCCGCCCGAGACGAACACGGTCGGGATGTTGAGCCGCAGCGTCGCCATCAGCATGCCGGGCGTGATCTTGTCGCAGTTCGAGATGCAGACCATCGCGTCGGCGCAATGCGCATTGACCATGTATTCGACGCTGTCGGCGATCAGTTCACGCGAGGGCAGGCTGTAGAGCATGCCGTCATGGCCCATCGCGATGCCGTCATCGACCGCGATGGTGTTGAACTCTTTTGCCACGCCGCCGGCCTTCTCGATCTCGCGCGCGACGAGCTGGCCGAGGTTCTGCAGATGCACGTGTCCCGGCACGAACTGGGTGAAGGAGTTGACCACCGCGATGATCGGCTTGCCGAAATCCTCGTTCTTCATGCCGGTGGCGCGCCAGAGGCCGCGAGCACCCGCCATGTTGCGGCCGTGGGTGGTGGTGCGGGAGCGATAGGCGGGCATCGTAAATCCTTGGGCTATGGGCATTTTTTAGGGGAGATGGGGTCCTTATGCCTGCCCGGGCCTGCGGATTCAAGCGCGGAACCGCATGGCAGAACCCCGCTATTCGGACCATTCCGACGGGCCAGCTTGATCTCAGCCGGCCCCGCGCATTAGCTGGACGGACCGGGAAGCCGGACAGCAAGACAATGAACAAGAACAACCAAAAGGGAGAGACGCGTGGCAAGGCTGCCCCTGATTGATCCGGAGACGACCGGCGGAGACATCCGCGCCGCGTTCGACCGAATGCCGGTCAAGCTCAACATCTTCCGCATGATGGCCCATGCCGAGGCCAATGCGATTCCCGTGATGCGGCTCGGCAATTCGATCCTGCACAAGCAGAAGCTGTCGGCGGTCAACCGCGAGCTTCTGATCCTGCAGGCCGCGCAGCTCGAGGGCGGCGCCTATGAGTGGCGCCAGCATGTGCCGATCGCACTCGGCGTCGGCGTGACGCAGGCGCAGATCGATGCGGTGGAGCGCGGCAATTACGACGATGCTGCACTTGATGCGGCCGAGCGCGCGCTGCTCGGCTTCGGCCGCGAGGTGGTCGAGAAGGTGCGCGTCAGCGATGCCGCCTTTACCGCTGTGCGCAAACACTTCAGCGACCAGGAAATCGTCGAGGCGATCGTCGCGGTCGGCTTCTACATGATGATGGCGCGGCTGACGGAGGCGACCGAGACCGATCTCGATCCGGCCGCCGGCATGGCCGTCTACGAGGGCGGCAAGAAGCGGAGCTGATGAGATGTCGGACACGTCACAAGACTCCAAGCCGGAGCGCTATGTCCGTCCCCTGAGCGCGGAATCGTCAGGCATCGCGCCGGGCAGGGGACGTCTCAACGGACGCCGCATTCTGGTGGTCGGCGGCGGCCAACGCGTGTTCGATGCCGCGACCGATCCGATCGGCAACGGCCGCGCCATGAGCCTGCTGTTCGCGCGCGAGGGCGCGCATGTCGCGGTCGCCGACCTCAATCGCGCCTCCGCCGAGGATACGGTCGCGCGTATTGCCGATGACGGCGGCCGCGCGTTCGCGATCGCCGCCGACGTCACCAACGAGGCCGATGTCATCAGGATGATCGACGAGGCGCACCGCGCCATGGGCGGGCTCGACGGCATGGTGCTGAACATCGGCACTTTCGGCAAGACCGGGCTCGACAATGTCAGCGCCGAGGAGTGGAACAGGATCTACGACGTCAACGTCCGCGGCCCGATGCTGTGCTGCCGCGCTGCCTTGCCGAAATTCGCGGACGGCGGCGCGATCGTCTTCATCTCCTCGATCGCGGCACTGAAGGCGGGATCGCAGATGGCGGTCTATGATTCCTCCAAGGCTGCGCTCGGCGGTCTGATGCGCAACATCGCGCATGCCGGTGCGCGGCGCGGCATCCGCGCCAATCTGGTCTATCCCGGGCTGGTCGACACCCCGAACGGCCGCGAGGCCGGCGCCGGCCGGCCATCGCGCGGCAAGGGGCATGTCCCGTTCGGCCGTCAGGCCACGGCGTGGGAGATCGCCTACGCCGTGCTGTTCTTCATGTCGGATGAAAGCGTCTACGTCACCGCGCAGACGCTGGCGGTGGACAGCGGGCTCAGCGGTTTGTGAGCGGCGGGGAGGGCGCATGAGTGCATTGTTCGGCAAGGTCTGTCAGAACGGCTACGTCGTTCGCGACATCGATGCGGCGCTGGAGTTCTGGACCGAGACGCTGCGGGTCGGGCCATTCTTCCTGATCCCCTCGGTCAAGGTCGACTGGTTCCGCTATCGCGGCGTGGACTCCGCGGTCGAGATGTCGATCGCGCTGGCCAATTCCGGCGATCTGCAGATCGAGCTGATCCAACAGCGCAACGACGCGCCGTCGATGTATCTGGATTTTCTGGCGCGCCACGGCGAGGGCCTGCAGCACATGTCGTACTGGAGCACGGACTACCAGTCGCTCTACGAGCGCGCCATCGCGGCAGGCTTCACGATCGGTCATGAAGGCCAGATCGGCGGCCCCAACGGACGCTTCGCCTATTTCGACACCGCCGGCCACGCCGGCACCGTGATCGAGATCTCAGACATCTCGGGATCGAAGGGGCGGTTCTTCGAGAAGATCAGGACCGTGGCCGCGACTTGGGACGGCTCGGACCCAATCCGCGTGGTGGGCTGACGCGGCTATTCCGCGGCGAGGCTGGTCGGCACCGGGATGCCGACCTTGGGGCGCGTTTTGGCCGCGCGCCGGTTCTTCTTGCTGAAACGGCTGCCCGCCAGCAGCGAAGCGGCGGCGCGCAGCTGCTCGCGCAGCCATTGATTGGTGGTGTCGCCCTCGGCGGTGGCATGCCAGTAGAGATAATTGACGTGCGGGCTGATCGGGAACGGGCAGGGGAAGCACTGCAACAGCCCGGGATCCTCCAGCACGGAGGCTGCGCTTTCCGACGCCGTCAGCAGCATGTTGCTGCGGCTCACGACGTGGCAGGCGGTCGCGAAATTCTGGCAGGTCAGGCGAACGGTACGCGTCAGGCCGAGGCGCTGGAACTGGAAATCCTCGAACGACAGGCCGCTGCGCCGCGACGTCACGCAAACATGCTCCATGCGCAGATACGCCTTCTTGTCGAGCCTTGTGCCGAGTTCGCGATGGCCGCGCCGCGCGAACACCGCGATATGTTCGGTCAGGATCTGCTCGCGCCGCACCTCCGTCGAGAGCGGCAGCAGCGTATCGATCGCGACATCCAGCGTGCCGGCGGCAAGCTCGCGCTCCAGATTGTTGCGCTCGCTGCGCACGGTCGCGATCTCGACCAGCGGCGCCACCGTGCTGATCCGGTTGATCAGCGCGCTCAGCATCGGCGCCTCGAGATTGTTGCGCAGACCGATCACGAACCGCTTGGGCGTCTTCGCCGGATCGAAGCGGTGGGTGTGGGGCAGCGTCGTCTCAAGGCCGTTGAGTGCCTGGCGCACCGTGGTGATGATCTGGCGTGCAAGCGGCGTCGGCGTCATCACGTGGTTGCGGCGCACGAACAGCGGATCGTTGAACATCGCGCGCAGCCGGCCCAGCGCATGGCTCACCGCGGGCTGCGTCAGATTGAGGCGAAAGCAGGCCCGGCTGACGCCGCCCTCGGAATAGATCGCGTCGAACACCACGAACAGGTTCAGGTCGACGTCGCGTACATGCATAGAAATGATCTACCCGTATCCGTCGAATGCATTTGACGAATACTAGTCGGCACTCTTAAAGTCTCAAGCAAAATAATACCTGGAGGAAACGATGAGCGTGCAATCGCCATCGCGCGGCGTTGCTGTCCCTGCGGCATCATCTCGCTCGGGCACAATGTTCGCAAAGCCGAGCCAGGAGCAAATCGTGCTCCTGATCACGATCGCGCTTCTGGTCGTGTTCGGCCTGACGCTGAACGGCTTTGCCACCGTCTCCAACCTCCTGAATCTGTTGCGGAGTATTTCCATCCTCGGCGTGCTCGGCCTCGGCATGGGGCTGATCGTGATCAGCCGCGGCATCGACCTCTCCGAGGTCGCGATCATGGCGGGTTCCTGGGCGATCGCGCTGATCGAGATGCAGAACGGCATGCCTGTTTTCACGGCAGTGCTGCTGGCGTTGGCGATTGCGGTCCTGATCGGCGTCGTCAACGGCGTGATGGTCGCCTTCGTCGAGGCGCCGGCGCTGTTCGTGACGCTGGCGGCGGGCTTCGTGATCTATGGCCTTGCGTTCTGGATCGCGCCGGCCTGGGTGGTCTATGCGCCGAAGGATGCGCCGGGCCTGATGTATCTCGGCGCCGGACGGCTGTTCGGCATCCCGGTTCCGATCCTGGTGTTCGCGGTCTGCGCGATCGCGATGCATCTGTTCCTGTCGCGCACCTCGATCGGCCGCTTCATCTATGCGCAGGGCGACAATCCGGAGGCCGCACGGCTGACCGGCGTCCCGCTGCGGCCGCTGATTGTGCTCGAGCACGTGCTGGTTGCACTGCTCGCCTGGATTGCAGGCCTGGTCTGGGTCGGCACCACGGGCAGCATGCAGATGGCGATCACCCAGGGCACCATGATCTTCGACGTCGTGCTGGTCGTCGTGATCGGCGGCATCAGCCTGATCGGCGGCCGCGGCAGCGTGTTCAGCGTCGTGGTCGGCTGCGTCCTGATCGGCACGCTGCTCAATGCCTTCACCATCATGGATGTCAACAGCGAGGTGCAGAACATCGTCAAGGGCGTGGTGCTGCTGGCTGCCATCGTGCTCGACAACTGGCTGCATCCTCGCGACGAGGAGACCGCGCGGCAGGGCGACTAAAGGAAGGCGACTGAAACAAGGCGATTGAGCGCGCCCCTCGCGCCAATCAATCAGAACAATTCCCAATCAATCAAAAGAATTTTGTGTGGAGGAGACGATGAAGACGACCAAGTTCTGGACGATCCTGCTCGCCGGCGCGACGCTGGCCGCGATGCCGTTTGCGGCACCCGCGCAGGAGGAAGGCACCAAGACCGCGCGCGAGCTGCGCGCCGTCTACGACAAGGCGCTGCAGGGCAAGACGATCGCCTATCTGCCGATCGCGCTCGGCGTGCCGCTGTCCGACGAATGGGGCCGGGTGGTGCAGGAAGAGGCCGAGTGGCGCGGCATGAAATACGTCGTGCGCGATCCCAACAACAATCCGTCGGCGATGCAGCAGGCGCTGACCGCGCTGGTCGACCAGAAGCCCGACGTGCTGATCGTGCAGAATCCGAGCGTCACGCTGTTGATGAAGGACCTCAAGCGCGCCGAAAGCCAGGGCACGCATGTGATCCAGATCAACATGTCCTCGAACTACAAGTCCGGCGCCTTTGTCGGCGCCGACTGGCGCGAGATCGGCAAGATGCTCGCGAGCGAGACCGTGAAGGCCTGCGGCACCGGCTCCGGCAAGTCGGGCAAGGTCCAGATCGTGCAGGGCGAACTGACCGCGGCCGCCAGCGTCGACCAGGTCGGCGGCATCATGGAGGTCCTGAACAAGGATCCCAACATCAAGGTGGTCTCGAACCAGGCCGCCAACTGGGACGCCAACACCGCGCTCAATGTCACCGCAACCGTGATCCAGCAGCATCCTGACCTGTGCGCCTCGATCGGCTTCTGGGGCATCATGGAGTCGGGCGCGGCGCAGGCGATCCGCAACGCCGGCAAGATCGACGACGTCAAGGTGTTCGCCTCGGGTGAAGGCTCGCAGCTCGATTGCGACCAGGTCAATTCGGGCAATTTCTACAAGTTCCTGAGCTACAAGGCGACCGAGCAGGGCCATGACCTGATGTTCGCCGCCGAAACCCTGCTGGTATCCGGCGAGAAGCCGGGCGGGCGCAATCTCGTCTACTACACGCGGCCGATCTGGCTCGACAAGTCGAACGCCTCGGGCGCCAACTGCTTCGCGCTACCCAAGAAAAACTAACAAGGCGCGAGACAGCCGGCGCGGGGGGCATTCCCGCGCCGGCTGTATCACAAGCATGATCAGGAAAAGTGGAAGCCGGTTTTCCGAAAGATCATGCTCAATAAGAGAACGAGATCACGATGGGAGTTCTCACATCATGATCGAGGGAGTGCTTTGACGATGTCGATGGCTGTCGATTCCTTTGCCGCATCGGTGCGGCGCTTCTCACCCCGGCTCCTGCTGTCGGAGCTGTTGCTCAAGCAGTGGTTCGAGCCGGTGGTTCCCTTCACCGTGATGATCGGGCTGTGGACCTATTTCGCGCTCACCATTCCCGACTACGCCTCGGTGCAGAACTCGGTCTCGCTGCTGCGGCTGTTCGCCGAATTCGGCTTCGTCGCGCTTGCGATGGGCTTCTGCCTGGTCACCGGCGGCATCGACCTTTCCGTCGGCGCCATCTTCGCGCTGTGCAATTTTGCGGCGCTGTATTTCCTGCTGGTGCGCGAATGGCCGGTTGGGCTGGCCATTCCGGCGACGCTTCTGGTCGGCGCGCTGCTCGGCAGCATCAACGGCTTCCTGATCGGCTTCCTGAAGACGCGGCCGTTCCTGACCACGCTGGTGACGCTGATCATCCTGCGCGCCTCGGTCAATCTGCTCAACACCAGCTATGCCCAGGTGTTCGCGACCAACTCGGTCGAGAGCGACGCCTGGGACTTCGTCGGCGGCGGCAGCGTGCTCGGCATTCCCATCAATGCGGCGACGCTGTTCGTGGTGCTCCTGATCTGCCACATCTTCCTGTCGCGCTCGCGCTATGGCTGGCATCTCACCGCGATCGGCGCCAGCCGCAAGGCGGCGCGCCACGCCGGCATCCGCGTCCGCCTGATGCTGTTCATGACCTATGTGCTGTCGGGCACGCTGTGCGCGGCGAGCGGAATCTTCTACGCTGCACGCCAGGCTTCGACGGATTCCACCACCGGCGTCGGCTGGGAGTTCCAGGCGCTCACCGCCGTGGTGCTGGGCGGCGTGTCGCTGGCCGGCGGCAAGGGCACGGTGTGGCGGGCGATGATTGGCGCGCTGATCATCTTCCTTCTGATCAACGGCCTCGTGCGCATGGGCATCCCGGGCTACGTCACCTCGGCAGTGACCGGCATGATCCTGCTCGCCGCCGTTGGCATCGACGTCAAATGGTCGAAGAACCGCGGCAAGGCGATCCAGAAGATTTATGTCAACCCGGCCTTCGTGCCGCTGGCCTCGGCGCCGGCGGTGCAGCCCGGCGCGACATCGCCCTACGCGCAGAACGACCGGCTGATCAACGCGCAGGCGATCGGCGTCGACCAGGTCGAGGGGCCCGAGGATGTCATCCTCGACCGCCAGGGCCGGCTCTACGGCTCGACCCGCGACGGCAACGTGATCCGCTTCTCCGGGCCCGACTTCAAGACCCGCGAGGTGTTCGCCCATATCGGCGGGCGGCCGCTCGGCATGCAGTTCGATCGCGACGAGAATCTGATCGTCGCGGTCGCCGGCATGGGCGTCTACGGCGTCGCGCCCGATGGCGGCATCTTCAAGGTCACCGACGAGACCAACCGTACCTGGTACAAGCTGAACGACGATTCCCGGCTGCGCATGGCCGACGACCTCGACATCGCGCCCGACGGCAAGATCTATTTCAGCGACTGCACCACGCGCTACGAGATGACCACCAACACCCTCGACATTCTCGAGGGCCGGCCGAACGGTCGCGTGGTCTGCTACGACCCGGCGACCAAGACCACGCGCACCGTGATCAACCACTTCTATTTTCCGAACGGGATCTGCGTCTCGCATGACGGCAGGTCGATCCTGATCGCGTCGACCTCGCTGTGCAAGGTGTTCCGCCACTGGATCGAGGGGCCGAACAAGGGCAAGACCGAAGTGCTGATGGACGAACTGCCGGGCAACCCCGACAACATCAACCGCGCCTCCGACGGCACCTATTGGCTGGCACTGGTCGGCATCCGCACGCCGACGTTCGACCTTGCCGCGCGAAAACCCGGCTTCCGGCTGCGCATGGTCAAGCAGGTGCCGACCGACGAGTGGCTGGCGCCGGCGCTCAACCATGGCTGCGTGCTGAAGTTCAACGAGCAGGGTGAGGCGCTGGAGTCGTGGTGGGACCCGACCGGCATCTCGCATTCAACGTTGACCTCGATGCGCGAGCACGAGGGCTATCTCTATCTCGGCGGGCTCGAGAACAACCGGATCGGCCGCATCAAGCTCGACGGCGTCGACGACAGCTGGACTGGCTACGATGCGTATTGGGGCGCAAAGAGCAGGGTGGCGAAATAATGGGATTTTTCGATCATCTGCTGCGCGACATCAGAAGCGTCATCGACCGCGACGGTGGCCAGAACGCGATCCCGCCGCTCGACGGCGCGATGAGCCCGAACGACCGGCTCGACGCCGCCGTGCCGATTGGCGAGCCGCTGCCCGGCATCGACGACGTTATCGCGGCCGGCGACGGCGCGGTCTATGTCTCCGCCGGAAGGCAGGTGCTGAAGCTCAGTGGCAACGATCTCTCGACCCGCACTGTTGTCGCCGAGTTCGAGGACGATGCCGGCGGGCTGGCGCTGCATCCGGACGGCCGCCTGCTGGTCTGCGTCGCGGGCAGGGGGCTAGCCGCGATCGATCCGGCAAAGCCCGATCCGCGCTGGCTGGAGGCTGCCGGCGGCAGCGCGCTGACCGGGCTGTTGTCGGTGACGGCGGCGCCCGATGGCCGCATCTATGCCGTCGAAGGCAGCGCCGGCCGCCGCCCAGGCGAGTGGCGGCATGATTTGATGGAAAAGCGCGCCAATGGCCGCCTCGTGAGCTGCGGTGCCGGCCTCGACAATCCGCAGGTGCTGCTGCGCGACCTGGCGTATCCCTATGGCGTCAGCGTTTCGGACGACGGCAAGAGCCTGTGGCTCACGGAGAGCTGGGCGCATCGGCTCAGCCGCTTCGCGCTTGCCGGTGACGGACTTGGCCCGCGCGAGACCGTCGCCGCCAATATGCCGGGCTATCCGGCGCGGCTGCATCCGGATGGCCATGGTGGCCTGCTGCTCGGCATGTTCGCGCGCCGCACGCATCTGATCGAGTTCGTGCTCAAGGAAGACGATTTCCGCGAGGAGATGATGGCGACGATGCCGCCGGATTACTGGGTGGCGCCGGCGCTCACCGGCGGCAGCGATTGCCTGGAGCCGATGCAGATCGGCAGCGTCAAGGCGCTCGGCATCCAGAAGCCCTGGGCGCCGCCGCGCTCCTATGGCCTGCTGGTGCATCTCGATGCCGATGGCGAGGCCAGCGACAGCCTGCACAGCCGCGCCGGCGGCCGCTTCCACGGCATCACTGCCGCCTGCGCCACGCCCTCGGGCGTCGTGATCGCCGCGCGCGGCGCCGGACGGCTGCTGCGCTATACGGGAGAGCTGCGATGAATGACGGCGTGATGCAGGCCACGACCGCGCCCCAGTCCGCAACCCGCGAGCCGGTGCTGCGGATCACTAGCGGCTCGAAAATCTATGGCGGCGTTCACGCCATCGAGGGCGTCAATTTCGATCTCTATCCCGGCGAGGTGCACGCGCTGGTTGGCGAGAACGGCGCCGGCAAGTCGACGCTATGCAAGGCGATCGCGGGCGCGATCAATCTCACCTCCGGCGACTATCTGCTCGACGGCAAGCCTGCCAATTTCGAGCAGCCGCGCGACGCGCTCGATGCCGGCATCTGCATGGTCTATCAGGAGACCAGCCTGGTGCCGACCATGACGGCGGCGCAGAACATCGAGCTCGGCAACGAAAAGCTGCTGACGCGCTTCCGCACCCTGAACATCCAGGCCCAGCAGCTGCTGCAGTCGCTCAACTTCCACGTCGATCCGGCAACGCCGGTGGCGCTGCTCGGCACCGCCAAGAAGCAGATGGTGGAGATCGCGCGCGCGATCTACAACAAGGCGCGCATCATCATCTTCGACGAGCCGACCGCGTCGCTGACGCCGGAGGAGATCGTCCACTTCTTCCATCTGGTGCGCGACCTGCGCGCCCGCGGCGTCTCGATCATCTACATCTCGCATGCGCTGGAGGAATCGCTGCAGATCGCCAACCGCATCACCGTGCTGCGCGACGGCAAGCTGGTGATCACGGCGCCCGCCAAGCAGCTCACCCGCGACGCGCTGGTGCAGCACATGGTCGGGCGCGAGGTGGCGCAGGCGGTCTACGGCCGCAAGGAGAAGACCCATCAGCGCCGCGAGAAGGTGCTGACGGTCGAGAACGTCACTATGGGCATGGCGGTCAAGAACATGTCGTTCTCGGTCTATGCCGGCGAGGTGGTCGGCATCGCCGGCCTGATCGGCTCCGGCCGCACCGAGATTGCAAAGATCATCTACGGCGCGTTGAAGCGCAATCTGGTCAATGGCGGCACCATCCGGCTGCGCGGCAAACCGATCCGCTACCGTGTGCCGCGGCAGGCGATCAATGACGGCATCGCCTACATCACCGAGGATCGCAAGGCCAACGGCTTCTTCGAGACCATGGTGGTCGACGACAACGTCTATATCGGCAGCCTCGCCACGAGGAAGGGCTGGAGTTTCCTGCTGTCGCGCGCCAGGCGCAGCAAGCTCGCCAACTACTGGGTCGAGCGGCTCAAGATCAGCGCGCTGCAACGCAAGGCGCGGATCGTCGAGCTGTCCGGCGGCAACCAGCAGAAGGTGGTGCTGGCGAAGACGCTGGTGCAGGAGCCGTCGATCATCTTCTTCGACGAACCGACGCGCGGCGTCGACGTCGGCACCATCCCGCACATCCACGGCGAAATCCGCCGTCTCGCCGACGAGGGCAAGGCGGTGGTGGTGATCTCGTCATATCTGCCGGAGATCCTCGCGGTGTCCGACCGCATCCTGGTCGCCCGCACCGGCCGCATCGCCGCCGAATTCGACGCCGCGGACGCGACGCAGGACAAGATCTTGTACGCGGCGGTGCATTGAGGTCGTGATGCGGTCCGGGCGAGATGCGTAGGGCGGATTAGCGCAGCGTAATCCGCCATCTTCTCGTGCCGTCGCGAACGGCGGATTACGCCTTCGGCTAATCCGCGCTACAGCACCCGGAATGATGTCGGGAGCGCTGCAACAAACTAACCCGACGGGCAACCCGGCAAGACCTGTTGATACCAGAACGCAAACCTCGGGCGCATCGCGCCGCGAGCATACGGGTGCGTGAGTCACCGCCCGTGCAACAAATTCGGTGTCGTCCCTGCGAAAGCAGGGACCCATAGCCACCGAGTGCTTTTGGTTTGCAGCGCTGGGGCCACAGTCCATTTCAACAACAAGGGCCTGGGGTTATGGGTCCCTGCTTTCGCAGGGACGACTGTTGTGCGCCCGGCTCAAGCCGCTCTTGACAATTATTTTAAGTATAAAATAATATGCCTCCTCGGTTCCAGGGGACCGCACCTCGTCCGCACCCCGATCCGCCGAAGCCAACGGGAGAACGCCATGCGCATCGTTTGCATTGGAGGCGGGCCGGCCGGGCTCTACTTCGGCATTCTGATGAAGATGCTGGATCCCGCGCACGTCATTTCCGTGGTCGAGCGCAACCGGCCCTACGACACCTTCGGGTTCGGCGTGGTGTTCTCGGATGCGACCATGGACAACATGCGCAAATGGGACCCGGTCACCGCTGACACGATCGAGCAGGCCTTCAACCATTGGGATGACATCGAGGTCCTGATCAAGGGCCGGCGGATGCGCACCACCGGCCACGGCTTCGTCGGCATCGGCCGCAAGCGGCTGCTCAACATCCTGCAGGCGCGGGCCGAGGAACTCGGTGTCGAGCTGATTTTCGAGCGCGAGGTGAACTCCGATCTCGAGTTTCCCGACGCCGATCTGATCGTGGCGTGCGACGGCGTGAACTCAAAGGTCCGCACCAAGTACACCGAGACCTTCCAGCCCGACATGCTGATGCGGCCGAACCGCTATATCTGGCTCGGCACCGTCAGGCCGTTCGACGCCTTCACCTTCGACTTCCGGAAGACCGAGCACGGCTGGTTCCAAGCGCACATTTACAAATTCGAGGACGGCGCGGCGACCTTCATCGTCGAGACCACCGAGGAGGCGTATCTCGCCCACGGCCTCGACAAGATGGAGCAGGGCGAATCCATCGCGTTCTGCGAAAACGTGTTCGCGGAAATCCTCGAGGGCCATCATCTGGTCTCCAACGCGCGGCATCTGCGCGGCTCGGCCTGGCTGTCGTTCCCGCGGCTGATCTGCGGCAAATGGACCGCGTTCAACGGCAACAGCCATGTCGTGCTGATGGGCGATGCCGCCCACACCGCGCATTTCGCGATCGGCTCGGGTACCAAGCTCGCGCTGGAAGACGCGATCGAGCTGACCAATCAGTTCAAGAACCACGGCGCTGTCAGGGACAGCATTCCGGCGGTGCTGAAGGCGTATGAAGAGCTGCGCCGGGTTGATGTGGCGCGGATCCAGAACGCCGCGCGCAACGCGATGGAATGGTTCGAGGTGGTCGGCTCGCGCTATGCCGATACGCTGGAGCCGGAGCAGTTCATGTATTCGCTGCTGACCCGCTCGCAGCGCATCAGCCACGAGAACTTAAGGCTGCGCGACAAAGCGTGGCTAGAAGGCTACGAGCGCTGGTTCGCGGAGCGGAGCGGCGTGCCTGCCACCAACGAGCGCGTCACGCCGCCGATGCTGACGCCGTTCCAGATTCGCGGGCTTTCGCTTACCAACCGGATCATCGTCTCGCCGATGGCGATGTATTCGGCCGAGGAGGGCGTGCCGAACGATTTTCATCTGGTGCATTTCGGCTCCCGCGCGCTCGGCGGCGCCGGCCTGTTGTTCACCGAGATGACCTGCGTTTCGCCGGAGGCGCGGATCACCCCGGGCTGCTGCGGCCTGTGGAACGACGAACAGGCGGCGGCTTACAAGCGTATCGTCGATTTCGTGCATCGCAATTCGGGGGCCAAGATCGGCATCCAGCTCGGCCATGCCGGCCGCAAGGGCTCGACCCGGGTTGCCTGGGAGGGCATGGACGAGCCGCTGCCGGACCATAACTGGCCGCTGGTGTCGGCCTCGTCAGTGCCTTATCTGCCCGACGGTCAGGTGCCGGAGCCGATGAGCCGCGCCGAGATGGACGAGGTGCGCGAGCAGTTCGTCGCAGCGGCCAGGCGCGCCGCGAGCGCGGGCTTCGATATTCTGGAGCTGCACTGCGCCCACGGCTATCTGCTGTCGAGCTTCCTCTCGCCGCTGACCAACCGCCGCACCGACGGCTACGGCGGATCGATCGCGAACCGCGCGCGTTATCCGCTGGAGCTGTTCCGCGCCATCCGCGCGGTGTGGCCGGAGGACAAGCCGATGTCGGTCCGCCTGTCCTGTCACGACTGGGCCGAGGGCGGCAACACGCCCGAGGATGCGCTCGAATTCGCAAAACTGTTCAAGGGAGCGGGCGCGGATCTGATCGATTGTTCGTCGGGCCAGGTCTGGGCCGACGACCATCCCATCTATGGCCGGCTGTACCAGACGCCGTTCGCCGACAAGATCCGCAACGAGGTCGGCATCGCCACCATCGCGGTCGGTGCGATCTCGGAAGCGGACCATGCCAATTCGATCATCGCCGCCGGCCGCGCCGATCTCTGCGCCATTGCGCGGCCGCATCTCGCCGATCCGGCCTGGACGCTGCACGAGGCCGCGAAGATCGGCGTCAAGCAGATCGCCTGGCCGAAGCAGTATCAGTCGGGCAAGTCGCAATACGAAGCCAATCTCGAACGCGCAGCCGCAGGAGTGAAGCCATGACACGGTTCTGGCCCAATGCGCATGCGCTGGTCACCGGTGCCGGTTCCGGCATCGGCGCCGCAACAGCGGTCGCGCTCGCAACAGCCGGCGTGCGCGTCAGCATCGCCGGACGCCGGATCGACGCGCTGAAGGCGACGGCGGCGTTGCTCGGCAAGAACACCGGCGCTGTTGTTGCGATCGACGTGACCGATGAAGCGGCGGTGACCAAGGGTGTCGCGCAGATCGAAGCCGCGGCCGGCCCGATCGATATCCTCGTCAACAATGCCGGCAAGGCCGCCAGCGCGCCGTTCGACAAGACCAACGCGGCGCTGTGGGCGGACATGCTGGCGAGCAATCTTTCCAGCGTGTTCCTGGTGACGCAGGCGGTGCTGCCGGGGATGGCGCAGCGCGGCCGCGGGCGGGTGATCAACGTGGCCTCGACCGCAGGTCTGACCGGCTACGCCTATGTGTCCGCCTATGTCGCGGCCAAGCACGGCGTCGTCGGCCTGACGCGCTCGCTGGCGCTGGAATATGCCCGGCGCGGCGTCACCGTGAATGCGGTCTGCCCCGGCTATACCGACACGCCGCTGGTGGCCGATGCCGCCGCGAACATCGTCGCCAAGACCGGACGCAGCGAGCAGGAGGCGCGCGCGGCGCTGGCAAAAGTCAATCCGATGCAGCGGCTGGTCACGCCGGAGGAGGTCGCCGACACCATCCTCTGGCTGGCGTCCGAGACTGCATCGTCAATCAACGGACAAGCCGTCGCGGTCGCCGGCGGCGAAGTCCTTACCGGGTGAAGGAACACATCATGTCCGAGATGAAAGCAAAGCTCCGGCCGTTCAAGGATTATCCTGCGATACACTTCCGCTGGTCGACTGATGAGAGCGGCCGTGTCGCCACCATCACGCTGAACCGGCCGGACAAGAAGAACCCGCTGACCTTCGAGTCCTACGAAGAGCTGCGCGATCTCTTCACCAATCTCAAATATGCCTCCGATGTCCGGACCATCGTGCTGACCGGCGCCGAGGGCAATTTCTGCTCCGGTGGCGACGTGTTCGAGATCATCGAGCCGTTGACGCGGATGGCGATGCCGGATCTGCTCGCCTTCACCCGGATGACCGGCGAGGTGGTGCGGGCGATGCGCAAATGCCCGCAGATCATCGTCGCCGCGATCGACGGCATCTGCGCCGGCGCCGGCGCGATGCTGGCGCTGGCGTCCGACCTGCGGCTCGCGACGCCGCAGGCCAAGACCGCATTCCTGTTCACCCGCGTCGGCCTGGCCGGCGCCGACATGGGCGCCTGCGGGCTGTTGCCGCGGGTGATCGGGCAGGGCCATGCTGCCGATCTGCTCTACACCGGCCGGGCGATGAGCGCCGAGGAGGGGTTTGCGTGGGGCTTTCACAACCGCCTGGTGCCGCCGGCCGAACTCGCTGCCGCCGCGCAGGAGCTGGCGCGCTCGCTCGCCGATGGACCGTGGTTCGCGCATGGCGTGACGAAGACGATGTTCAACCAGGAATGGGCGATGGGCGTCGACGAGATGATCGAGTCGGAGGCGCAGGCGCAGGCGATCTGCATGGTGACCGGCGATTTCCGCCGCGCCTTCGAAGCCTTCGCCGCCAAGCAGAAACCGGCCTTCGAGGGCAATTGAGATGATCGAGATCCTGCAACCGGACGGATGGGCGAAGCCGATCGGCTACGCCAACGGCATGGCCGCGCGCGGCAAGCAGATATTCATCGCGGGCCAGATCGGCTGGAACGGGCAATGCGTGTTCGAGACCGACGATCTGGTGGCGCAGATCGCGCAGACCCTGCGCAACATCGTCGCGGTCGCCGCCGCCGCCGGCGGGGCCGGGCCGGAGCACATCGTGTCGATGACCTGGTACCTCCTCGATCGCAAGGAATATTCCGCGCGGCTGAAGGAGATCGGCGTGGTCTATCGCGACGTGATCGGTCGGAGCTTTCCGGCGATGACCGCCGTCCAGGTTGCCGGCCTGATCGAGGATCGCGCCAAAGTGGAGATCCAGGCGATAGCGGTGCTGCCGGATTGAGGGGAATAGGCCTCAGAGTAATCCGTCATCCTGAGGAGCCGCGAAGCGGCGTCTCGAAGGATGCACGGCCCGGCTGGCGGCCGTCGACCCTTCGAGGCTCGCTGTGCTCGCACCTCAGGGTGACGGGAATAGATTGGAGTACGCTGAAGCAATGTTAAGCTTAAGCCCAATCATCGCGGGCCAGCCCGAGTTCGGGGCGGCAAACCTGCTTGCGGCCAGCCAAGCGGCCGTGCGACCCTAGGCGCAAGCGTAAAAACCTCCTGTTGTGAGTGGAGTAAAGGACGATGAAGGCGATTATCGTCGGAGGTGGAATCGGAGGCCTCACCGCTGCGTTGATGCTGCGCTCGCGCGGCATCAGTTGCGAGCTGTATGAGCAGTCGGAGACGATCCGCGAGCTCGGTGTCGGCATCAACACGCTGCCGCATGCGATCCGCGAACTGGCGGGGCTTGGCTTGCTCGACAAGCTCGACGACGTCGCGATCCGCACCTTTGAGCTGTTCTATCTGACGCGGCATGGGCAGCAGGTCTGGCATGAGAAGCGCGGGCTCGATGCCGGCCACGACGTGCCGCAATTCTCTGTTCATCGCGGCCGCCTGCAGGGCGTCATCCATCAGGCCGTGATCGACCGTCTTGGCGCGGACGCGATCCGCACCGGCTGCCGGCTCGGCTCGTTCACGCAGGACGAGGGCGGCGTCTCGGCCCATTTCTTCGACCGCGCCGGCAGCCATGTGCACACCGCGCGCGGCGACATTCTGATCGGCGCCGACGGCATCCACTCCAAGGTGCGCGAGATGCTGTTTCCGGATGAAGGCGGGCCGTGCTGGAACGGACTGATGCTGTGGCGCGGCGCCACCGATTGGCCGGCCTTCCTGACCGGACGCTCGATGATCATCGCCGGCGGGCTGAACGCCAAGGCCGTGATCTATCCGATCGCGCCGGGCTCGAGCCCGGCAAGCCGCCTCACCAACTGGGCGGTGCTGGTGCGGATCGGCGACGGCTCCTCGCCGCCGCCGCGCCGCGAGGGCTGGTCCAATCTCGGCCGGCGCGACGAGATGATGCCCTATGTCACTGGTTTCACGATCCCGCAGGTCGACTTCGCCGGCCTGATCAAGGCCACGCCGGAGTTCTGGGAGTATCCGTGCTGCGACCGCGATCCGCTGCCGTACTGGTCGAGCGGCCGCGTCACGCTGCTCGGCGACGCCGCGCATCCGATGTATCCGGTCGGCTCGAACGGCGCCTCGCAGGCCATCCTCGATGCGCGCTGCCTTGCTGATGCGCTGGCGCGGGCCTAACATCCGCGCCAGGCGCTGGCCGGCTATGAGCGGCAGCGGCTGCCGATGACCGCCGACATCGTCGCCTCCAACCGCCGCGGCGGTCCGGAGGGTGTTGATCGACGCCGTCGAGCAACTCGCGCCGCAGGGATTTACCGACGTCGACACCATCCTCAATTACGAGGCGCGCGAAGCGATCGTGCGCGGCTATGCGGCGAAGGCCGGCTTCGCCGCGCGCGTGGTGGCGCGGCAGTAGGTCGAGGCGAGACGATTGCTCCTCATGGTGAGGCGGCAACTTCCGATCCGTCACCCTGAGGAGGCCGCAACGCGGCCGTCTCGAAGGGTCGACGGCCACCAGCCGGGCCGTGCATCCTTCGAGACGCCGCTTCGCGGCTCCTCAGGATGACGGGAGAGAGTACCGGCGCCGGTGCTACGCCGGAGGCGGCGGTAGGAAGTGGATGTTGTGTTCGGCGGCGAGCCGCACCACGTCATCCGGGTTCTGTTCTTTCATGTTGTGGATCGCCCAGAACAGGTCGTAGAGCCTCCGCGTCGGCGACACCCAGAACAGCGTCTTGGCCGGCTGCTGCGACTTGTTGAAGATGCCGTGAGGCTTGCCCATGGGCAGGCGCACCAGATCACCAGGGGTGGCTGACTCGTCGGCGCCGTCGAGCATGAAGTCGAGCTTGCCCTCGAGGATGTAGAGGTACTCGTCCTGGTCGGGATGGATATGCGGAGGCACGAAGGTGCCGGCGGAAAGGTGGCGTGCCAGGAGAACGAATGCTCGGTGCGGCTCTTCGGCACGTAGGTTTGGCCAAGGATGCTCCAGGAAATGCCCTGGATGCCCTCATTGGCGCGGGTGATGCCGGCGATCTCGTCTTTCATCGTCATGTTTCCCTCGCTTTGTTTGGCGCGTTTTCTTCTCGCGAACCGGTGTCCACTTCGCTTGAAAACACTTTGAGTGATTCACTTGGAGGCGCAGTCCTTGGCGTAGCGGTCGCCATAGTTCGAGAACACTTTTTCGACGATCTCGGTCTGGAATTTGCCGTCCGGCCGCTTCGCGACCTTGGTGAGGTAGAAATCCTGGATCGGATAGCCGTTGGTGTTGAACTTGAAGTTACCGCGCAGCGAAGTGAAATCCGCTTTCTTCAGCGCCGCCGCGACCGCGTCTTTGTTGGAGAGGTCGCCCTTCACCGCCTTGACCGCGCTGTCGATCAACAGCGCCGCGTCATAAGCCTGCATCGCATAGGTGCCGGGCACGCCGTTGTAGGCCGCCTCATAGGCCGCGACGAACTTCTTGCTTTGCGGATTGTCCAGGTTCGGCGCCCAGTTCGCGCCGCCGAACATGCCGACCGCTGCGTCCTGCTGCGCAGGGAGAGTGGATTCGTCGACGGTGAAGGCCGAGAGCACCGGCACCGTCGCGCCGGCCTGCTTGTACTGCTTCACGAGGTTCACGCCCATGCCGCCCGGCATGAAGGTGAACAGCGCGTCCGGCTTCAGCGAGGCGATCTTGGAGAGCTCGGGCTGGAAATCCAGCGTGTTCAGCGGCGTGTAGGATTCCTCGACGACCTCGCCCTTGTAATCGAGCTTGAAGCCGGCGACGGAGTCGCGGCCGGCCTGATAGTTCGGCACCAGCAAATAGACGCGCTTGTAGCCGCGGTCCTGCGCCACCTTGCCGAGGATCTCGTGCACCTGATCGTTCTGGTACGACGTCACATAGAAGAACGGGTTGCACTCCTTGCCGGCGTAGCTGGACGGGCCCGCATTCGGGCTGATCAGGAAGGTCTTGCTGTCGGTGACCGGGCGGTGGATCGCCTGCAGGATATTGGAGAAGATCGGGCCGACCACGAAATCAACCTTGTCGCGCTCGAGCAGGCCGCGCACCTTGACCACGGCGCCGTCGGGCTTGAGCTCGTCGTCGGCGTTGACGATCTCGACATCGCGGCCGGCCATCTTGCCGCCGAGGTCCTTGATCGCGAGCGCAAAGCCGTCGCGGACCTGCTGGCCGAGCGCGGCGGCCGGCCCCGAGGTCGTCACCAGCACGCCGATCTTGATCTTCTCCTGCGCGGCCGCCGGGGTGTCTGCGATACCCAGCAGCGCCGCCAATCCCGCGAGCTTCGTCAATTGCTTCATCTCACTCCCCCAACCCCTGGCTCGATGCCTCGGCTTCAACTTGTTTGGCCTCAGCTTAGTCCGACGCGCGCGACCGCTGCAAGCGATGCGGCATCGTGTCAGGGCGATCGTCGCGCAGCATCCACTCGCCGCACATGCAAGCGCCGCGCCAATTGCTTGAAGTTTAAAGAAATTGCAGGATCGGCCTGATGTAGCAGGCAAGATTCGCATTTGTCCTTGCGGGGCGAGGCGAATTGCTTGAAGCTCAAAGCAATCGGTCCGACCGGAACCCGCTGTAGAGGCGCGATCGCCGCATGATCCTTGATTCCGAAACCAAAGCCGTCGAACTGCCCGACGATCACGGCACCGAGCTCAGGCTGTGGCTGCGGCTGCTGACCTGCACCACGCTGATCGAAGGCGAGGTGCGCAGCCGGCTGCGCGAGAAGTTCGACGTCACGCTGCCGCGCTTCGACCTGATGGCCCAGCTCGACAAGGTATCCGACGGCATGACGCTGTCGGACCTGTCGAAGCGGATGATGGTGTCGAACGGCAACGTCACCGGACTGGTCGAGCGCCTGGTCGAATCGGGCCATCTCGATCGCCGCACCTCGGAGACGGACCGCCGCGTGCAGTTCATCCGGCTGACCAAGCTCGGGCGGGCCGAATTCCGCAAGATGGCGACCGAGCACGAGAAATGGATCGCCGATATCTTCGGCGACCTCTCGCCGAAGGACATCCGCGAACTGATGCGGCTGCTCGCCAAGGCAAAGGGCTCGGCGCAGCGCGCCGCCAAGGCAAGGACGGCGTAGCGCCGTGACCGACATCGATTATGAGGTCGAGTACAACAACCGGGCGCGGGTGCCGGAAAATCCGGCGCTGATGGCCGGCTGGGCGAGGGACTCTGCGGCCTATCGCGAGCAGCACCCGCCGCGGCGGCTGACCTATGGTCCGGGCAGCCGCAACGTCATCGACCTGTTCGAAGCCGATCGTGACCGGCCACTCGTCGTCTTCATCCATGGCGGCTACTGGCAGGCGCTCGACGGTTCGTCATCGAGCCACTGCGCGCGCGGCCTCAATGGCCACGGCATCAGCGTCGCGGTGCCGAGCTACGATCTCTGCCCCAACGTCTCGGTCGGCGATATCATCGAGGAGATGCGCGGGGCGTCACGCGAACTGACGAAGCTCGGCCGGCCGTTGATCGTGTCGGGGCATTCGGCGGGCGGACATCTTGCCGCATGCATGCATGCTCGCGACCGATTGGCCGGCCTACGACGCGACGCTGCCGAAGAACCTGGTCAGGGCTGCTTACGCGATCTCCGGCCTGTTCGATCTCGAGCCGCTGGTCGGCACCTCCGTCAACAAGGCGCTCGGCCTCGACCGCGCCGCGGCAAGGTCGGCGAGCCCGCTGTTCTGGAAAGCGCCCGCGGGCGCGACGCTCGATGCCGTCGTCGGCGGCAATGAGAGCAGTGAATATCATCGGCAGAGCCGGACCATCGTCGACGTCTGGGGCAAAGCGGGCGTGGCAACGCAGTTCGACGTCGTGACCGATGCCAATCATTTCACCGCGATCGCACCGCTTGCCGACCCGGGATCGGCGATGGTCGCGCGGCTGACGCAGCTCAGGCAGATCTGAGGTTCGGGGATCGCCGGCTATTCCGCGCGATTTCCACCCTTGCGCCAAATTATTTTAAGTATAAAATGATTGGCGATTGGAACGCTGCCGGGCGTCCTCGATCCTGGTCTTCTCGATGTTGATTTGATCTTGATGTTGATCTTGGCCTTTCTGGATGGAAAGCGAGGGGCAATCGAATGTCAGGTGAATTTCCCGGGCTCGGCCCATCCGGGCATATTGACGATTTCGCGCGGCGCAACCTGCCGCCAGTCGAGCAATGGCCGCAGCTGCTGCTCGACCGGCCTGAATTCTGCTATCCCGACTATCTCAACGCCGCGGTCGAACTGACCGACCGCATCGTCGAGCAGGGCATGGGCGATCGCATCGCGCTGATCGGCAACGGCCGCCAGCGCACCTACAAGGAATTGACAGATTGGTCGAACCGCCTGGCGCATGCGCTGGTGGAAAATTACGGCGTCAAGCCCGGCAATCGCGTCCTGATCCGCTCGGGCAACAACCCGGCGCTGGTTGCGGCCTGGCTCGCAGCGACCAAGGCGGGCGCGGTTGTCGTCAACACGATGCCGATGTTGCGCGCCGGCGAATTGGCCAAGATCGTCGACAAGGCCGAGATCGCGCTGGCGCTGACCGACAGCCGCATCGCGGATGAGTTGGTGGCCTGCGCCAAGACCAGCAAATTCCTCAAGCAGGTCGTCAATTTCGACGGCACCCAGAACCACGATGCCGAACTCGACCGGATCGCGCTGAACAAGCCGGTGAAGTTCGATGCTGTGAAGACCGGCCGCGACGATGTCGCACTGCTCGGCTTCACGTCGGGCACCACCGGCGAACCCAAGGCGACGATGCACTTCCACCGCGATCTCCTGATCGTGGCGGACGGCTACGCCAGGGAAGTGCTCAATGTGACGCCGGACGATGTGTTCGTCGGTTCGCCGCCGCTCGCTTTCACCTTCGGCCTTGGCGGGCTCGCGATCTTCCCGCTGCGCTTCGGCGCCACCGCGACGCTGCTGGAGAACGCGGCGCCGAGCGAGATGATCAGGATCATCGAAACCTACAAGGCGACGATCTGCTTCACGGCGCCGACCGCCTATCGGGCGATGATGGCCGCGATGGACAAGGGGGCCGATCTGTCCTCGTTGCGCCTCGCGGTCTCGGCCGGCGAAACGCTGCCGGCGCCGGTGTTCGAGAGCTGGACGACGAAGACCGGCAAGCCGATCCTCGACGGCATCGGCAGCACGGAGCTGCTGCACATCTTCATCACCAACCGGACGGGTAGCGCGGTCGGCGGCGCCACAGGCACGCCTGTTACCGGCTACCAGGCCAGGATTGTCGACGAAGACATGAACGAGCTGCCGCCGGGCCAGGTTGGCAAGCTGGCGGTTCGCGGCCCGACCGGGTGCCGCTATCTCGCGGACTCCAGGCAGACCAAATATGTCCGCGATGGCTGGAACATCACCGGTGACGCCTTCGTCAGCGACGAGAACGGCCGGCTGTCGTTCGTGGCGCGTGCCGACGACATGATCATCTCGGCGGGCTACAACATCGCCGGCCCCGAGGTCGAGGCCGCGCTGCTCGGGCATCCCGATGTCGCGGAGTGTGCCGTGGTCGGCGCGCCCGACGAGGAGCGGGGACAGATCGTCTCAGCGTTCGTGGTGCTGAAGCAGGGTGCGCGCAACGACGATGTCGAGGTCAAGCTGTTGCAGGATCACGTCAAGGCGACGATCGCGCCATACAAATATCCCCGCGCGATCGCCTTCGTCGAGGCGCTGCCGAAGACCCAGACCGGAAAGATCCAGCGCTTCAAGCTGCGAGAAGCTAGAGCATTTTCCGATCACGTTGCGTCGTAACCAGCCGCGACGAGATAATTTTGGCACTCCTCGGGTGAGAAGCGCTTGAGAGCGTTGGCGATTGCTTGCCAGAGATCGGGCATGGTGCGCGCTGCGGCGGCCCGCAACAGGGCTTTCAGTTTAGAGAAGGCCATTTCGATCGGGTTGAAGTCTGGACTGTAGGGCGGAAGATAGAGCAGGCTTGCTCCGACCGCCCGGATGGCCTCTCGAACGCCATGGACCTTGTGAGCGGGCAAGTTGTCCATGATAACGGTATCGCCCGGCCGCAGCGATGGGGCGAGCAATTGCTCGACGTAGGCCAGGAAAGCGTCGCCATCCATTGGACCGTCCAGAACAAGCGGCGCGATCAGACCGTCGGAGCGCAATCCAGCGGTGAATGTCGTCGTCTTCCAATGTCCGTGTGGGATAGCTGCACGACATCGCTCGCCGCGTGGCGAGCGGCCGTAAAGCCGCGCCATTTTGGTGTTGGCGCTGGTTTCGTCGATGAAGACGAGACGCTCAGGGTCAAGATCGATTTGCCCTTCGAACCACTCCTCACGCGCGGCATTTATATCGCCGCGCCGTTGCTCGGCGGCGTGCGCTGTCTTTTTTTAAGTGTGATCTTTCTGCGCTGGAAAAAACGCCAGAGCGACGCGATGCCAGTCGATATTCCACGACGTTTCAACAGTTCTCGCAACTCGGCGAGCGTGATATCCGGCTTCGCTGTCACTGCCTCCAGAATCAATTGCGAATGCGCTTCGATGCGCTGCGATTTGCGGTCACCGCCCTGGCGTTTAGGAACGATGTCGCCAACTTCCTTGAGGCGACCGCGCCAGCGGATCGCACTGGCCGCGCTGACACCAAAGCGCTCAGCAGCCTGTCGACAGGACATGCCACCGTCAATCGCGGCTATCACCCTTTGACGAAGATCAACCGAAAGCGCCCTGGCCATACATGCTGGCCTCCCTCGCCAGCATGCAGCTTGAATCTGACTCGCGCCGTTTTGGGAATCCCCACCCGATTCATTCCGGTCGGAAAATGCTCTAGTTGAGAGCAGGGCGCCGGCTGCGGCCGTCGCCATCGAGAGTTCAATGCGCGCCGGCGCCGCCCGCCGCGCTCTTCGGCTTGCCGGTCAGCACGATCGCGATTGCGGCGAGCACCAGCACGACGCCGATCACCGCAAACGCGTCGCTGAAGCCGAGCACCAGCGCCTGGCGCTTGACGATATTGCCGATCGCCACGATCGCCTGGCTGTGTGCGGTGGCGGGGTCCGAGATGCCGTGGCTGAGGAAGTAGTTGGTGACCTCGGCGATTCGGGTGCGCACCTCCTCGCGGCCGAGATGGACGGACTGGCCGATGATGTTGGAGTGGAACTGCTCGCGCTTGGTGACGATGGTCGCGAGCAGCGCGGTGCCGATCGCGCCGCCGAGGTTGCGCATCATGTTGGAGATGCCGGAGGCCGCCGGCGCATCCTGCGGCGCGACGCTGCCGAGGCTGATCGCGGACAACGGGGCCAGCGTAATCGCCTGGCCGACGGCGCGGACGATGTTCGGATAGAAGAACTGGTCGCCGGAGTAGTCGAGCGACATCTGGATGTTCATGAAGGAGGAGACCGCGAACAGCGCCATGCCGGTGAACGCGATCAGGCGGGCATCGAAGCGCTGCATCAGCTTCGGCACCAGCGGAATCAGGATCAGCTGCGGCAGGCCAGTCCAGGCCAGCACCTGGCCGATCTGCTCAGCATTGTAGCGCTGCACCTGGCCGAGATAGGCGGGCAGCAAATAGACCGAGCCGAACAGCGCGAAGCCGACGAACACCGCCGAGATGGTGCCAAAGCCGAAGCTGCGCTCGGTCAGCAGCCGCAGCCGGAGCAGCGGCTTCTCGACCACGAGCTCGATCACGACGAACAGGGTGAGGCTGACGGCTGCGATCACCGCGAGCCTGACGATGAAGGGCGAGCCGAACCAGTCGTCCTTGTTGCCTTCCTCCAGCACCGCCTGCAGCGACGAGAGACCGATCGCCATTGTGATGATGCCGAGCCAGTCGCCCTCGCGGAGCAGGTGGAGCTGCATCGGCTGGCGTTCCAGCGTGAAATACAGGGTGATGACCATCACCGCGGTCGGAATCACGTTGACGAAGAAGATGGTCTGCCAGCCGTAATTCTCGGTGAGGTAGCCGCCGATGGTCGGGCCGATCGCCGGGGCAAAGGTCACAGCGAGCGCGAACATCGCCAGCCCAATCGGCTGCTGCGGCTTCGGCAGCTTGGTGAACACGAGCGTGAACGCCATCGGGATCAGCACGCCGCCGAAGTAGCCCTGCAAGCCGCGCATCGTGATCATCGACGGCAGATCGTGGGTGAAGGCACAGGCGACGGAGAAGATCGCGAACAGCGTGGCGTGGACGATCATGATCTTGCGGAACGAGAACACACGGCTGAGGTAGTCGGTCAGCGGGATCACCACGATCTCGCCGATCAGGTATGATGTCGAGATCCAGGAACCATTGTCGACGTCGGTGCCGATGCCGCCCTCGATGTTGAGCAACGAGGCGTTGGTGATCTGGATGTTGAGGATCGCCATGAAGGCACCGATCATGGCCGCCAGGATCGAAATCCAGACGGTCACGCTGGCGCGGTTGGGATCGACGGCGGCCGCAGCGCGGGGCGCGGCGGCGGGGGAGGAGAGCGCGAGGTCGGACATAATATCACCTATTTGAACGAGGCGACAGCGAGTTTCGGGGTGGCCTTGGCGTGCGGGGCGTCCTCGGCAGGATGTGAAAGCGTCGCGATGGACGGGATCACGGACATGCCCGGCCGCAGCTCGACGGAAGTTGCGTCAAGCACGATCTTCACCGGGATGCGCTGCACCACCTTGGTGAAGTTGCCGGTGGCGTTGTCAGGCGGCAGCAGCGCGAATTCCTGACCGCTCGCCGGCGCGAGGCTGTCGACATGGCCGCGCACGACCTGACCGGGGAACATGTCGACCTCGATCTCGACCGGCTGTCCCTTGCGAACATTGGTGAGCTGGGTCTCCTTGTAGTTCGCGATCACATAGGCGCCGCTGGCCGGCACCAGCGACATCAACTGCGTGCCGGCCTGGACGTACTGGCCGGTGCGCAGCGTGCGGTTGCCAACGACGCCGTCAATCGGGGCGGTAATGGTGGCGTAGCTGAGATTGAGCTCGGCCTGGTGCTGCAGGGCAGTGGCCCGTCCCAACGCTGCGACCGCCTGGGCGATCTCGGCCTTGAGCAGCTCCACCTGGCGCTGGGCGGAGGCGAGGTTCGCGGTGTCGCGGGCGATCGCGGCTTGCGCGCTGGCGTACCGCGACTGGGCCTGCTGCGCGTTCTGCACGCTGCCGTAGCCGGTGCCGGCGAGGTCGGTGTAGCGCTTGTTCTCCTGCTCGGCGAAAGTCTGCGTTGCGGTGTCGACATCGAGCGTCGCACGGGCGGCTTCGATCACGGAATGCTGCACGTCGAGCTGCGCGCGCTTGCTAGTGATCGCAGCTTCAGCGGCGGCGACGTCAGCCTTCGACTGATCGAGCGCGACCTTGAAATCGCGGTCATCGATCCGCGCCAGGACCTGGCCGGCGCGTATATGCTCGTTGTCGCCGACCAGCACCGCGCTGAGATAGCCGGAGACCTTGGGTGCGATGGTCGTGTTGTCGGCCTTCACATAGGCGTCGTCGGTCGAGACCTGAAAGCGGCCGACCGTCCAGTAATCCCAGCCGTACCAGGCGCCACCGGAGAGGAGGGCGAGAGCTGCGCCGGTCAGCAGCAGGCGGCGAAGCTTGCCCTTGGCGGCGGGCGCCCTTGAGGCCTCCGGAGCGGCGATCAATTGCTTGGCGGTCTCGGCCGGAACCTGGCTCTCGGCCTTGAATGATGTCTCATGCTGGCTCATGGCGGCGCTCCTGATCCGTTCTATCCCGTTGTAAAATATTGCCTATTCCGGTGGCGGCTGGCGGGATTAATTAGGAAACTTGATTTTTTCCAAAATAGAGCCCATATTAGGAACGTCAATAGAATGACAGGCATCATCTAAATGGCTCGGATCGACCGATGAACGGAAAGGGCAAAGGTCAGGCAGGACCTCAGGCAGGACAAAGCGCGCCGGCACCGGAGCGGCGCGGCCGCGGGCGGCCCCAGCTGCGCTCCGACGACGAGACGCGCGCGCTGATCTATGAGGCCGCGCGGCGTGAGTTCTCGGAACGCGGCTTCGCTGCGGCCAACATCGCCGACGTGGCCTGCCGCGCCGGCGTCTCCACCAAGACGCTCTACCGGCTGATCCCGACCAAGCTCGCGCTGTTCGAAGGCATGGTGACGGACAGGGTGGACCGGTTCGTGTCGATCGTGAATCTCGGCGCCTGCGACGGCCGCAATATTGCGGCGGCGCTGGAGGCCGCCTTGCTGAGCTGCGCCGAGCTCATTCTCGATGGCGAGGTGATCGCGTTGCAACGGATCATCCTGGCCGAGAGCGACAAATTCCCCGACATTGCCGAGACCTTCTACGAAAAGGCCATGCAGCGCACCGTCGCCGCGCTGGCGAATTGGCTTGGCGTGCAGCAGAGGCGGGGGCGGATCGTATTGGACGATGCCGAGACTGCCGCCGGCATGCTGCTCGGCATGCTCGTGTTCAAGCCGCAACGCGACGTCATGTTCGGGCACAAGCCGCCGCCGGCACGCAGCGAGATCGAGGCGCGCGCCAGGGCCTGCGCGGCCCTCTTCCTGTCCGGATGCGCGGTGCCGGCCGACCAGACCAGCAAGCAGAGTGGAGACGCGTGATGCCGGAGCCGGGGCCGACCTACACCGTCGAGGCGCAGATTTCGCGCGACGATCAGGCCAAATGCCAGGACGTGCTGACGCGCTGGATGGCGGCGCTCAATGGTTATGATGCTTCAGCCATGGATGCGCTGATGCACATCCCGCATGTGCGGATCGCGGGCGGCGTGGTCACGGTTTATCAGCAGTCCGGCAACAATCCGATGGACCTGTTCGAGCGGCTGCGCAAGCAGGACGGCTGGCACCGCAGCGCCTGGAACGAGACGACGCTCGTGCAGTCATCGCCGGCGAAAGCGCATTACGCCGTTCGTTACACGCGCTATCGCGAGGACGGATCGATCATCGGGATCTACGATTCGCTTTACGTGCTGAGCCTGCTCGACGGCGCCTGGAAGATCCAGAGCCGCTCGAGTTTCGGACCCTAAGCGTGCCCTGCTACTTGGCTGCCACCGCTGATGCCGGCGGTTGGGCCAGCACCTGGCGGATCATCCGTGCCAGATCGGATTTGCGATAGGGCTTCGGCAATAGCGTCACATCGGGGTCGAGACGGCCGTGGTGGATGATCGCGTTCTCGGTATAGCCGGAGGTGAAGAGCACGCGCACCGACGGCAGCTTCGCGATCACCGCATCGGCCACCTGCCGGCCGTTCATGCCGCCGGACATGATGACATCGGTGAACAGCACGTCGCAGACGAACCCGTTTTCGACGGCAGCCAATGCCTCGGGGCCGTTGGCGGTGACCATCGTGTGGTAGCCAAGCTGCTCGAGCTGGGCGCTGACATAGTTGCGGACCAGCGGATCGTCCTCGACGACCAGGATGGACTCATTGCCGCCACGCGTGTCGACCAGAGGAGGCGGCTCGACGTCGACCATGTCGCCGCTGCTGCGCGGCAAATAGAGCTTGATCGAGGTGCCGTGGCCCTCTTCGGAATAGATCTTGAGGTGGCCGTCGGACTGCTTGATGAAGCCGTAGACCATGCTGAGCCCAAGGCCGGTGCCCTTGCCGGTGTCCTTGGTGGTGAAGAACGGTTCGAACACCTTTTCGCGGATCCCCTCCGGAATGCCGGCGCCGGTGTCGCTGACTGCGACCATCACATATTCGCCCGCCCGCGCATCGAGATTGGCGGCGGCATAAACCTCGTCGAGGATGACGTTGCTGGTCTCCAGCATCAGCTTGCCGCCATCGGGCATCGCATCGCGGGCATTGAGGGCGAGATTGAGCAGCGCGGTCGACATGTGGTTGGGGTCGATGAAGGCCGGCCAGGCGTCGGGCTCGAGCGCGGTATCGATTTCGATCTGCTCGCCGAGCGAGGGGCGCAGCAGCCGCGCGGTGTCCTGCACCAGCGTGTTGAGGTCTGCTTCACGCGGTTGTAGCGGCTGTTGCCGCGAGAAGGCCAGCAAATGCTTGGTCACCTCGGCGCCGCGAAATGCCGCGTCGCTGATCATTTTCGTCACCGATGACAGCGCGGCATCATGTTCGACCGCCTCGGCGAGGATGTCGATCAGGCCGGTGATGACGGTCAGGATGTTGTTGAAGTCGTGCGCGATGCCGCCGGTGAGGTGACCGACAGCCTCCATCTTCTGCACCTGGCGGAGCTTCTGCTCGGCTTCGAGCTGTTCGCGGGCGGCCTCGACCTCGCGGGCGCGCATGAAGATTTCGGCTTCCATCTGCTCGGTGCGCTCGCGCAGCAGGTCCGTCAGCTTGTCCTGCTCGGCGCCGCGCTGCTTCAGTTGGATGAAGCTGGTGACGTCTTCGACCCGATGGATGATGTAGGTGAACTGGCCGCTCGGCCCGAGTACCGGCGAATTGCGCGGGCTCCAGTAACGTTCCTCGAAGCCGCCGCCCTCCGAGTCGGGCTTGCGGATATCATACTTCTGCACCCACATGGTGTCGGGACGGCGGAACTGGACCACCCGCTCGAGCGAGGCGCGCAGGTTCCGTACCCCGTCGGCGGCCGGATCGTCGGGATTGTCGGGAAAGACTTCGAACAGCCCGCGCCCAAGGATCGCGGCGCGCTCGGTCTTGGTGGCACGCAGATAGGCGTCGCTTACTGCCACGATGCGGAAGTCGGGCTGGGTCAGCACCAGATAGAGGCCGGGCGCCGCCTCGAATACCGCCTTGAAGTCAGGCATCGGCGGGGACTGGTTCTGCAGTTCATCCTCCCTTGGGGGATACGGTCCGCCAGGTGGCCGCACTCAAGATGTGACATGCGTTTCGCGGAACTTCAATGCCTAACATACGGTGCCACTTCGTTTTTCTCGATCGCGCGTGCATCGCGGCAGTGCGCGGCGCTAGCGCGAATTCGGCAGATAGCGCCAGCCCTCCTTGCCGAGGAAGTCCAGCATGGCCTGCGCGGGCGGCAGCAGGATCTTGTCGATGCGCCTGATCGCGTGCCACTGCCGGACGATCGGCAGGCCCTTCACCTTGAGCACCACCAGCCGGCCGTCCTCCAGCTCGTGAAACACCGTGTGCTGGGAGATGAAGGCGATGCCGAGTCCGGCCATCACCGCCTGCTTGATCGTCTCGTTGCTGTCCATCGCCATGCCGAGCTTCGGCTCTAGCCCGACCCGCTCGAAATATTGCTGCATCAGCATCCGCGTGCCTGATCCCTGCTCGCGGGTGATGAAGGTCTCATTGGTGAGCTCCGATGTGGCGACGTGCCGCCGCCGCGCCAGCCGATGATCGGGCGCAGCGATGATGAAGTGCGGATGCCGGCCGAGCGGCTTCATCTCGACCTCGACATCGGCCGGCGGCCGGCCCATCACCGCGATGTCGAGATCGTAGCCGCGCAGCGCGTCGCGGATCTCCTCGCGGTTGCCGATCCTGAGCGTGACCTCGATCTTGGGAAAGCGGCGCGAGAACGCCGCGATCGCGAAAGGCACGAAGTATTTCGCGGTCGAGACCGCGCCCATCGCGACGCGGCCGCCGCTGCGGCCTGCGATCATGTCGAGCGACTGCTCGCAGTCCTTGAGCGCCGCCTCGATCCGCTCGACCAGCGTCAGCACATGCGCGCCGGCATCGGTCAGCGCCATGCCGTCGCCGGTGCGCTGGATCAGCGGCAATCCGGCGAGCGCCTGCAGGTTGCGGAGCTGCAGCGTCACTGCTGGCTGCGTCAGGTTCAGCTGGTTGGCCGCCGATGTGATCGAGCCGGCGCCGTGCACGGCGGACAGCGCGCGCAGCTGGCGGATGGTGAGGTCCCGCGAGAAGTTCCCGGCCACGACAAGCTCCATAAGAAATACTTTGCCCGGACCAAAGATAATAAAATTTCCCTAATTCGGCAAATCGCGCGTTGATGTGGCCACGGCGACTCCCTGCGGTCGCCTCTCGACCCTCGGGACAGAGGGCGATCAAAGGGAGAGGCCGGTGGAGATTCGTCCTGCATTGCATGCCCATCTGGAGTGGCCGACGCAACACAACCCGTTGCGCGCCGCGACCGTTGCGGTGATCGAAGCCCTTGCCGGTGCGGCGATCGTCCTCTCGCGGCTCATCGCCTCCGGCCCGCTCGCCGGGATCGGCGGCGAGAGCGGCGGCGTCAATCCAGACGGCGATCACCAGAAGACCGTCGACATCGTCGCCGACCGCCTGATGCGCGACGCGCTGCGCACCGCGCCGGTCGCCGCGGTGCTGTCGGAGGAGGTCGAGCTGCCGGAGACGCTCGATCCCGATGCGCCGCTCTGTGTTGCGATCGATCCGCTCGATGGATCCGCCAATCTCGAAAACAACATCTCGATCGGCACGATCTTCTCGATCCGGCCGAAGGGAAACGACATCATCTCGACATTCTTCGAGCCCGGCACGGCGCAATGTGCCGCCGGCTGCTTCATTTACGGTCCGCAGACGGTGCTGGTGCTGGCGCTCGACCAGTGCGTCGACTGCTTCACGCTGGACCCGCGAACCGGCGAGTTCGTGCTGACCGCGCGTGATCTGCGGGTGCCGCAGGACGGGTCGGAATTCGCCATCAATGCCTCGAACCGGCGGCACTGGAGCGGCCCGGTGCGCAGCTACATCGACGAGTGCCTCGCCGGGGTGAACGGGGAGCGCGGGCGGGACTACAACATGCGCTGGATCGGCTCGCTGGTGGCGGAAGCCTACCGCATCCTGATGCGCGGCGGCGTGTTCCTGTACCCGGCGGATGCGCGCCAGAGCTACCGCGAAGGCCGGCTGCGCCTGCTCTATGAGGCGCATCCGATCGCGCTGATCATGGAATGGGCCGGCGGCGCCGCGTCGAACGGCCGCTCGCGCATTCTTGAACTCTCGGCACGTACGCCGCATCAGCGCGTGCCCTTGATTATGGGATCGGCACGCGCCGTGCGCGACGTTGATGCGATCCACCTGACCGTCGAGCCGTTGTTCGAGAGCAGCGATGCCCCGCTGTTCGCGCGGCGCGGCCTGTTCCGCTGAGGGGGAGCGTATGTCTCGTCGACATCCCATCATCTCGATCACCGGCTCCTCCGGCGCCGGCACCACCTCGGTGAAGAAGACGTTCGAGAACATCTTCCGCCGCGAGAACGTGGTCGCGGCCTATATCGAGGGCGACGCCTTCCACCGCTACGACCGCGCCGAGATGCGCAGCCAGATGCTGGAGAAGGCCGAGCGCGGCGACAAGCATTTCAGCCATTTCAGCCCCGAGACCAATTTGTTCGAGGAACTGGAGAAGCTGTTCAGCGACTATGCCGAGACCGGCACCGGAACGACGCGGCACTATGTCCACGACGAAGAGGAATCCCGGCTCTACGGCGCCAAGCCCGGCACCTTCACCAAGTGGGAGCCGCTGCCGGAGAATTCCGACCTGCTGTTCTACGAGGGCCTGCATGGCGCCGTGGTCACCGACAAGGTGAACGTCGCGCAGCACGCTGACCTCAAGATCGGCGTCGTGCCGGTCATCAACCTCGAATGGATCCAGAAGCTGCATCGCGATCGCAGCCATCGCGGCTACTCCACCGAGGCGGTGACCGACACCATCCTGCGCCGCATGCCTGACTATGTGAACTACATCTGCCCGCAGTTCAGCGAAACCGACATCAACTTCCAGCGTGTGCCGACGGTCGACACGTCGAACCCCTTCATCGCGCGCTGGATCCCGACGCCGGATGAATCGATGGTCGTGATCCGGCTGAAGAACCCGCGCGGCATCGATTTTCCCTATCTGCTCTCGATGATCCCGAACAGCTTCATGTCGCGCGCCAACTCGATCGTGATCCACGGCGCCAAGCTCGACCTCGCGATGCAGCTCATCCTGACCCCGCTGATCCTGCAACTGATCGAACGAAAGAGGCGAACGATATGACCGCACTTGCGTCCGTTGCCAGCCGGCCCGACGTCAGCCATGACGAGATGGCCAACGCCATCCGCTTCCTCACTATCGACGCGGTGGAGCAGGCGAAATCCGGCCATCCCGGTATGCCGATGGGCATGGCCGATGTCGCGACCGTGCTGTTCACCGACTTCCTGAAGTTCGATCCGGCCGATCCGGCTTGGCCTGACCGCGACCGCTTCGTGCTGTCGGCCGGTCACGGCTCGATGCTGCTCTACGCGCTGCTCTATCTGACAGGCTACGAGAGCATGACGCTCGATCAGCTCAAGGCCTTCAGGCAATGGGGATCGAAAACCCCGGGCCATCCCGAATACGGGCATACGCCGGGCGTCGAGACCACGACCGGGCCGCTCGGGCAGGGGATTGCGACCGCGGTCGGCATGGCGCTCGCCGAGCGCTTGATGAACGCACGCTTCGGCGACGACCTGGTCGACCATTACACCTATGTGATCGCCGGCGATGGCTGCCTGATGGAGGGCCTCAGCCATGAGGCGATCTCGCTCGCCGGCCATTTGCGGCTGAACCGCTTGATCGTGCTGTTCGACGACAACCACATCTCGATCGACGGCGCCACCTCGCTGTCCTGTTCGGACGACCAGACGGCGCGCTTTGCGGCCAGCGGCTGGAACGTCTGCCGCATTGACGGCCACGATCCGCAGGCAATTTCTGCGGCGATCAGGCAGGCGCGGTCGAGCGATCGTCCGTCGCTGATCGCCTGCCGCACCGTGATCGGGTTCGGTGCGCCGAACCGGCAGGGCAGCGAGAAAGTGCATGGCGCGCCGCTCGGCACCGATGAGGTGGCGAAGACCCGGAGCGCCCTGTGCTGGCCGTATCCGGCGTTCGAGATTCCCGACGCGGTGCTGGCCGAGTGGCGTGAGCTCGGCGGCCGCGGCCGCGACGCGCGGCGGGCCTGGATCGAGCGTTCGCGCAGCGCCTGCAAGGCCGACAAGGGCGAGCGGTCTGCGTTCCACGACGCGCTGAACCGGAAACTGCCCTGCGCCTATGCCGAAGCGATGGCCAAGCTCGTGGCGCGGTTTGCGACGGAGCGGCCGAAGCTCGCCACGCGGCAGGCCTCGCAGCAGGTCATCGACGTGATCGCCGAGGCGTTGCCGAACCTGCTGGGCGGCTCGGCCGACCTCACGCATTCCAATCTGACGCTGGCGAAGTCGCAGGTTTCGGTGCGGCCGGAGACGCTCGACGGCAGCTATATCCATTATGGCATCCGCGAGCACGGCATGGCCGCGGCGATGAACGGCATCGCCCTGCACGGCGGGTTCATTCCCTATGGCGGCACCTTCCTCAGCTTCGCCGATTACAGCCGGCCGGCCATCCGTCTCGCGGCGCTGATGGGGATCCGCGTCATCCATGTGATGACCCACGATTCGATCGGGCTTGGCGAGGACGGGCCGACGCATCAGCCGGTCGAGCATCTGGCGGCGCTGCGGGCGATCCCGAACCTGCTGGTGTTCCGCCCGGCCGACGCAGTGGAGACGGCTGAAGCCTGGGACTGCGCGCTGAAGGCGGAGACCTCGCCGTCGATCCTCTGCCTGTCGCGGCAGGCACTGCCGACGGTCCGCGACGATATCAAGGACAACCAGGTCGCGCTCGGCGCCTACGTTCTCGTCGAGCCGGCCTTCGGGCGTGACGTCACCCTGATTGCAACGGGTTCGGAGGTGGCGATCGCGCTCGAAGCCGCAAAGCTGCTGGCGGAAGGAGGGGTGCAGGCCGCGGTCGTCTCGGCCCCGTGCCTCGACCTGTTCCGCCAGCAGCCGCGCGACTACCGCGCCAAGGTGCTGGGCAGCGCCCCGCGCGTCGGCGTGGAAGCTGCAGTCGAGGGCGACTGGGCGCGCTGGCTCGGCGACGACGGCGCGTTCGTCGGCATGACCGGCTTCGGCGCCTCCGCGCCGGCCGACGTGCTGTACCGCGAATTTGGCATCACGCCTGCGGCGGTCGCAGCCGCAGCAAAACAGCTCATGCAACGAGCGAATTGAAAGGAGGACGCCACGATGGCGCGGATCACACTGAGGCAATTGCTGGACCACGCCGCCGAACGCGGCTATGGCGTGCCGGCCTTCAACATCAACAACATGGAGCAGGGCCTCGCCATCATGGAGGCGGCTGCGGCCTGCGATGCGCCTGTCATTATCCAGGCTTCGCGCGGCGCTCGGTCCTATGCCAACGACATCATGCTGGCGAAGATGATCGACGCGCTGGAGGAGATGTATCCGCAGATCCCGCTCTGCCTGCATCTCGATCACGGCAACGAGGAGGCGACCTGCGCCACGGCGATCCGCTACGGCTTCACCTCGGTCATGATGGACGGCTCGCTGAAAGCCGACGCCAAGACCGCGGCCGACTACGACTACAATGTCGATATCACCCGCCGGGTCGTCGAGATGGCGCACTGGGTCGGTGCGTCGGTGGAGGGCGAGCTCGGCGTGCTCGGCTCGCTCGAACATGGCGGCGGCGAGCAGGAGGACGGTCACGGCGTCGAGGGCAAGCTGAGCCATGATCAGCTGCTCACCGACCCCGACCAGGCCGTCGATTTCGTCCGCGCCACCAAGGTCGATGCGCTCGCGATCGCGATGGGCACCTCACACGGCGCCTACAAGTTCACACGCCGCCCCGACGGCGAGATCCTGGCGATGCGCGTGGTCGAGGAGATCCACACGCGGCTGCCGAACACGCATCTGGTCATGCACGGCTCGTCCTCGGTGCCGCAGCCGCTGCAGGACATGTTCAACCAGTTCGGCGGCGAGATGCCGCAGACCTGGGGCGTGCCGGTCGAGGAGATCGTCCGCGGCATCAAGCACGGCGTGCGCAAGGTCAATATCGACACCGATTGCCGGCTGGCGATGGCTGCGGCCTTCCGCAAGGTCGCGGTGCAGTCGAAGAGCGAGTTCGATCCGCGCAAATTCCTGAAGCCCGCGATGGATGCGCTGCGCGAACTCTGCCGTGACCGCTTCGAACAATTCGGCACGGCCGGCAATGCCGCCAGGATCAAGGTGGTGGCACTGCCGGAGATGGCCCGGCGCTACCGCGCCGGCGCGCTCGATCCGCAGATTGGAAAGATGACCCAGGCCGCCTGAGCAAATGGCAGCGAACGACAGGAGATTTTGATGAATATTCAGCAGTCGATCACGGTGCGCGGCAAGGATCGCTACAAGTCCGGCGTGATGGAATACAAGCGGATGGGCTATTGGGAGCCGAATTACGAGCCCAAGGACACCGACGTCATCGCCTTGTTCCGCGTCACGCCGCAGGACGGCGTCGATCCGACCGAAGCCTGCGCGGCGGTGGCGGGCGAATCCTCGACCGCGACCTGGACCGTGGTGTGGACCGACCGGCTGACGGCCGCGGAGAAATATCGGGCGAAGTGCTATCGCGTCGATCCGGTGCCGAATTCGCCCGGCAGCTACTTCGCCTATATCGCCTACGACCTCGATTTGTTCGAGCCGGGCTCGATCTCGAACCTGACGGCGTCGATCATCGGCAACGTGTTCGGCTTCAAGCCGCTGAAGGCGCTGCGCCTCGAGGACATGCGGCTGCCCATCGCCTATGTGAAGACATTCCAGGGCCCGGCAACCGGCATCGTGGTGGAGCGCGAGCGGCTCGACAAGTTCGGCCGTCCGTTGCTCGGCGCCACCGTGAAGCCGAAACTCGGCCTGTCCGGCCGCAACTACGGCCGTGTTGTCTATGAAGCCTTGAAAGGCGGGCTCGACTTCACCAAGGACGACGAGAACATCAACTCGCAGCCCTTCATGCACTGGCGCGAGCGCTTCCTGTACTGCATGGAGGCGGTCAACCGCGCGCAGGCCGCGACCGGCGAGATCAAGGGCACCTACCTCAACGTCACTGCGGCGACCATGGAGGATATGTACGAGCGCGCCGAATATGCCCATGAGCTCGGCTCCAACATCGTCATGATCGATCTGGTGATCGGCTACACCGCGATCCAGTCGATGGCGAAGTGGGCGCGCAGGAACAACATGATCCTGCATCTGCACCGCGCCGGCCATTCCACCTATACGCGGCAGCGCAGCCACGGCGTCTCGTTCCGGGTGATCGCGAAATGGATGCGGCTGGCCGGTGTCGATCACATCCATGCCGGCACAGTGGTCGGCAAGCTCGAAGGCGATCCGAACACCACGCGGGGCTACTACGACATCTGCCGCGAGGACTTCAACCCGATGCAGCTCGAGCACGGCGTGTTCTTCGACCAGAACTGGGCGAGCCTCAACAAGCTGATGCCGGTGGCCTCCGGCGGCATTCATGCCGGCCAGATGCACCAGCTGCTCGATCTGCTCGGTGAGGACGTCGTGCTGCAGTTCGGCGGCGGCACGATCGGGCATCCTCGCGGCATCCAGGCCGGCGCGATCGCCAATCGCGTCGCGCTGGAAGCGATGGTCCTCGCCCGCAACGAGGGGCGCGACTACGTCCATGAAGGACCGGAGATCCTGGCCAAGGCGGCGCAGACCTGCACGCCGCTGCGCGAGGCGCTGGACGTCTGGAAGGACGTCACCTTCAACTACGAGTCGACGGATGCCCCCGATTTCGTTCCCACGCCGAGCATGGCGGTCTGACAGGAGGTTCTCATGCGCGTTACCCAAGGCTGCTTTTCCTTCCTGCCCGATCTCACCGACGAGCAGATCGCCGCACAGGTGCAATACTGCCTCGACAAGGGCTGGGCGGTGAACATCGAGTTCACCGACGATCCGCATCCCCGCAACACCTATTGGGAGATGTGGGGCCTGCCGATGTTCGACCTGCGCGATGCGGCCGGCATCATGAAGGAACTCGCCGACTGCCGGCGGGTCTATGGCGACCGCTATATCCGGATCTCCGGTTTCGATTCCGGCCACGGCTGGGAGTCCGTTCGCATCTCCTTCATCGTCAACCGGCCGCGCGAGGAGCCGGGCTTCCGGCTCGACCGCCAGGAAGCCGCCGGACGCAACCTCCGTTACGCGACGCGTTCCTATGCGGCGACGCGCCCCGAGGGCGAACGCTACACCGACCAGTGACCGCGTCCGGTCAGCAAACCAGGCGGATTGCTCCCTCGACCGTCCTGGTCCGGATGCACTTCTCCGTCGTCGCCGCCGCGGCGACGGAGCCTTTTTCGAAGCGAGAGGATGATGACCCAAGCGCAAGAACAACTCAGCGACCAAGTCCGCGAGACGCCGCTCGCAACCATCGACCTCCGGCATGAGTTCGCCGACCTCGGCATCGGCGACGTGCTCGACCAGCTCGATTCCGAATTGATCGGCCTCAAGCCGGTGAAGACCCGCATCCGTGAGATCGCTTCGCTGCTGCTGGTCGAACGCATCAGGCAGAAGATGGCGCTGGCGACGACATTTCCGACCTTGCACATGTCGTTCACCGGAAATCCCGGCACCGGCAAGACCACGGTTGCGCTCAGGATGGCCGGCATCCTGCACAAGCTCGGCTTCGTGCGCCGCGGCCACGTCATCAGCGTCACGCGCGACGACCTGGTCGGGCAATATATCGGCCACACCGCGCCGAAGACCAAAGAAATATTGAAGAAGGCGATGGGCGGCGTGCTGTTCATCGACGAGGCCTATTATCTCTATCGCCCCGAGAACGAGCGCGACTACGGCCAGGAGGCGATCGAGATCCTGCTGCAGATCATGGAACAGCAGCGCGAGGATATGGTGGTGATCCTGGCCGGCTACGGCGACCGCATGGAGAAGTTCTTCCAGAGCAATCCGGGCTTCCGCTCCCGCATCGCGCATCACATCGACTTCCCGGACTATTCGGACGGCGAGCTGCTCTGGATCGCCGAGTTGATGTTGCAGCAGCAGAATTATCGCTTGTCTCCGGAAGCACGCGAGGCCTTTATCCGCTACATCGCCGTGCGCAAGGAACAACCGCTGTTCTCCAATGCACGTTCGATCCGCAACGCGCTCGACCGTATCCGGCTGCGCCAGGCCAACCGGATCGTGGCGAAGCTCGACCGCACGCTGACGGCCGACGACGTGATGTCGATCGAGGCCGGTGACGTGCTTGCCAGCCGCGTGTTCAGCAAGGGAGCCGGTGCAGCGGGCGAGGGACGATGAACCAGGCGCTCGCGGTGATCCGAAAGACCGGGATGCGCGACATCATTGCGGGCGCCCGTGCGCTGATCTTCGACGTCGACGGCACGCTGGCCGAAACCGAGGAGGTGCACCGTCGCGCCTTCAACGAGGCGTTTGCCGAGGCAGGCCTCGACTGGTTCTGGGATCGGGTCACCTACGCGCGGCTGCTGCGCGTCGCCGGAGGCAAGGAGCGCATCCACGCGTTCGACCAGCGCAACGCGGTGCCGTCGCTGACATTCGCCGATATCGCGGACCTACACCGGATCAAGACCGCGCGCTATGCCGCGCTGATTGCGGCGGGCGGCTGCCCGCTGCGGCCGGGCGTGAGAGCATTCCTCGGCAATGCGCGCCGCCGCGGCCAGCGTCTTGCGATTGCGACCACGACCTCGCATGGCAACATCGATGCGCTGCTCTCGGTTGCGCTGGGGCTCGACTGGGCCGATTTGTTCGAGGCGATCGTTGCCGGCGATGACGTTCCGCGCAAGAAGCCCGCGCCCGACGTTTATGTCGAGGTCCTGGCCCGGCTTGGACTGGCGCCGTCGGACTGCATCGCCATCGAGGATTCCGGCAATGGCCTCGTTGCCGCGTCGCACGCAGGCATCCCTGTGGTTATCACCCGAAGCGCGTATTTCGGTGATGACGATTTCGCCGAGGCGCTGCTCGTCGTCGACGACCTCTCGGTGATCGACAAGTAAGGTCGGCGCCCTGTCGTTCGGATAGGTCTGCCCGGTACAGGTCACAAACAATGTGACTAGTCGGCGCATTTCTTCCGTGGAATAGTACCGAAGTACCCCGCAAGAGGGTCGCCCTGCGCTGCCACACCACCTTGAACGCTGGTGGGGGGCGCACACGAATGAGCTTGGGAGACCGCGCCTCATGATGCCCGAATCCACCGTTGCGCCCGCTTCAATCCCTTCCCTCGCAGGCGAGTGAAGCCGGCCGGTGCCGCGTGGACTGGCGATCGACGGGACGCGAGGGATGGTGGTGCCAGTCATGGGCTGCATCGACTTTTTCGCAACAAATCACCCTGACAGCGGCGCAGGTTCGGTCGTCGCGAGGTGGTACGCAATATGCCGTGCTCGTCATGGTTGTTGATGCGCCAGCGGCCCTAGCGCGGAAACCAATCCAGGAAGAAGGGGAGTGACGCATGTTCAGATTGAAGGTCTCGTTGATCGCGCTGGCGCTGGCAGGTCTCACCGCGGCCGCGCCGGACGCGCGCGCCCAGAGCAAGCCGACCATCGGCATCGCAATGCCGACCAAATCCTCGGCACGCTGGATCGACGACGGCAACAACATGGTCAAGGTGCTGAAGGAACGCGGCTACGGGACCGACCTGCAATATGCCGACGACGACATCCCGAACCAGCTCTCCCAGGTCGAGAACATGGTGACCAAGGGCGCCAAGGTGCTGGTCATCGCGGCGATCGACGGCACCACGCTGTCCGACGTGCTGAAGCAGGCCAAGGCTCAGGGCATCACGGTGATCGCCTATGACCGTCTGATCCGGGATACGCCGAATGTGGACTACTACGCGACCTTCGACAATTTCCAGGTCGGCGTGCTGCAGGCGCAGTCGATCGAGAATGCGCTCGGGGTGAAGGACGGCAAGGGGCCCTTCAACATCGAGCTGTTCGGCGGCTCGCCCGACGACAACAACGCCTATTTCTTCTACGACGGCGCGATGTCGGTGCTGAAGCCCTATATCGACAGCGGCAAGCTTGTGGTTGCGAGCGGCCAGACGGGCATGGGCAAGGTCGCGACCTTGCGCTGGGACGGCGCCACCGCGCAGGCCCGCATGGACAATCTGCTCAGCGCCTTCTACGGCAAGAAGCGCGTCGATGCGGTGCTGTCGCCCTATGACGGCCTGTCGATCGGCATCATCTCCTCGCTGAAGGGCGTCGGCTACGGCAGCAAGGACCAGCCGATGCCGTTCGTCAGCGGCCAGGATGCCGAGGTGCCCTCGATCAAGGCGATGCTGCGCGGCGAGCAATACTCGACCATCTTCAAGGACACCCGCGATCTCGCCAAGGTCACGGCCGACATGGTCGATGCCGTGCTGAGCAAGAAGGAGGTCAGCGTCAACGACACCAAGACCTACAACAACGGGGTCAAGGTGGTTCCGTCCTACCTGCTCAAGCCGGTCGTGGTGGATAAGACCAATTGGGAGAAAGTCCTGATTGACAGCGGCTACTATAAGCGCTCGCAATTCGACTAGAGCGGAGTGGCGGGTGAGCGGCGGCTGATAGCGCCGAGACCGATCGACGCTGCGGGACACGATCTGATGACGGCGATGCTTGAGATGCGTGACGTCAGCAAGAGCTTTGCCGGCGTGCAGGCATTGCGCGACGTCAACTTCACCGTGGAGGCCGGGGAGATCCATGCCCTGGTCGGCGAGAATGGGGCCGGCAAGTCGACCCTGATGAAGGTGCTGAGCGGGGTCTATCCCGCCGGCAGCTATGAAGGGTCGATCCTGTTCGACGGCGAGGAGCGCCGGTTCCGCGACATCAACGACTCCGAGGCGCTGGGGATCATCATCATCCACCAGGAGCTGGCGCTGATCCCGCTGATGTCGATCGCCGAGAACATCTTCCTGTCGCGCGCGCCGTCGCGGTTCGGGGTGATCGACCGCGATGCGGTGTACCGGCGGACCGCGGAGCTGCTGACCCAGGTCGGCCTGCGGGAATCGCCTGATACCCTGGTCACCGATCTGGGCGTCGGCAAGCAGCAGCTCGTCGAGATCGCCAAGGCGCTGTCGAAGCAGGTGCGCCTCCTGATCCTGGACGAGCCTACCGCGAGCCTCAACGAGGCCGACAGCGCCGCGCTGCTGGATCGGCTGCTGGCGTTCCGCGCGCAGGGCATCGCCTCGATCCTGATCTCGCACAAGCTGAACGAGGTCGCACGCGTCGCCGACCGCATCACGGTGCTGCGCGACGGTCGCACCGTCGACAGCCTCGATTGCCGGACCGAGCAAGTCGATGAGGACCGGATCATCCGCAGCATGGTCAACCGCGATCTCGCGCACCGCTTTCCCGAGCGAAAGGTCGCGATCGGCGATCCCGTGCTGACGGTGGAGAACTGGTCGGTGTATCACCCGCTGCACACCGGGAGGCAGGTGATCAAGAACGTCGATTTCAAGGTGCGCCGCGGCGAGGTGGTCGGCATCGCCGGCCTGATGGGCGCTGGCCGCACCGAGTTCGCCATGAGCCTGTTCGGCCGGGCCTGGGGCTACAATATCTCCGGCAGGATCGGCCTCAATGGACGCGATGCCAACTTTGCCAGCGTGCCGGCGGCGATCGATGCCGGGCTCGCCTATGTCACCGAGGACCGCAAGCAGCTCGGGTTGCTTCTCGCCGACGACGTCCGCAAGAACGTGACGCTGGCGAGCCTTCGCCAGGTGTCGGATCGTGGCGTGATCGACGATGTGGTCGAACTGAAGGCCGCCAGCGACTATCGCAACCGGATGCGGATCCGCTGCTCCGACGTCTATCAGGAGGCCGGGCAGCTCTCCGGCGGCAACCAGCAGAAGGTGGTGCTGTCGAAATGGCTGATGACCGATCCGCAGGTGTTGCTGCTGGACGAGCCGACCCGCGGCATCGACGTCGGGGCAAAGTACGAGATCTATTGTATCATCAACGAGCTCGCGGAGGCCGGCAAGGGGGTCGTGGTGATCTCGTCGGAGATGCCGGAATTGCTCGGCATCTGCGACCGGATTTGTGTGATGAATGACGGCGCCTTCGTCGGCGAGTTCGCGAAGGACGACGCGACGCAGGAGAAGATCATGCGCGCCATCATGCGCAATGTCAGGATGTCCGGGAACGGCGCCCCTGCCAGTGAGGTGCGGGCGGGAGGCGGAGCACAATGACCGACAAGACGGTGTCACTTCCCGAAACCCCCAAGCATTCCGGCTTCATCAAGAACAATCTGCGCAACTACGGCATGCTGCTGTCGCTGCTCGCGATCATGCTGTTCTTCGAGATCGTGACCGACGGCACGCTGTTGCAGCCGGTCAATCTCACCAATCTCGTGCTGCAGAACAGCTACATCGTGATCATGGCGCTCGGCATGCTGCTCGTGATCGTCACCGGGCATATCGACCTGTCGGTCGGCTCGGTCGCGGGGTTCGTCGGCGCGGTCGCAGCAGTGCTGATGGTGAGCTACCATGTCGACTACCCGATCGCCTTCGTCGCCTGTCTGCTGGTCGGTGCCGCGATCGGCGCGGCGCAGGGCTACTGGGTGGCCTATTTCAAGATTCCGTCCTTCATCGTGACGCTGGCGGGCATGCTGGTGTTCAAGGGCCTTGCGCTCGCGGTGCTGCAGGGCCGGTCGGTCGGGCCGTTTCCGCCGACCTTCCAGAAGCTGTCGTCCGGCTTCATCCCCGAGCTGTTTCCGAGTGCCGGCACGCTCTATCCGAGCTCGCTGCTGATCGGTGTCGTGCTGGCGTTCGCGCTGGTGCTGGCGAGCGCCAAGAGCCGGGCGCGCGAGCAGTCGCACGGCATCGAGGTCGAGCCTTACGCGTTCTTCGTGGCAAAGAGCATCGCGCTGGCCGGCGCGGTGCTCTATTTCACCTATCTGATCGCCTCGTATCGCGGCCTGCCGAACGTGCTCGTCATCATCACGGTCCTGATCGCGCTCTACGGTTTTGTGGCGCGGCGGACGGTGATCGGCCGGCAGATCTATGCCGTCGGCGGCAACGCAAAGGCCGCGAAACTCTCGGGCGTCAAGACCGAACGGCTGACCTTCTTCACCTTCGTCAACATGGGCGTGCTGGCGGCGTTGGCGGGGCTCGTGTTCGCAGCCCGGCTCAACACCGCGACGCCCAAGGCCGGGCTCGGCTTCGAGCTCGACGTGATCGCCGCCTGCTTCATCGGCGGCGCCTCGGCCTATGGCGGCGTCGGCCGGGTCGGCGGCGCGGTGGTCGGTGCGATGATCATGGGGGTGATGAACAACGGCATGTCGATCCTCGGTATCGGCATCGATTATCAGCAAGTGATCAAGGGCCTCGTCCTGCTCGGCGCCGTCTGCATCGATGTCTACAATCAGCGCCGGTGACGGCCACGCAGTCACAGTTTCACGATACGATGCTGGCGCAACACAGGAGGACGCCGCGTGAAACTGTCTCATGCCGATGCGCTGAACATCGGAAACATCCTCGCCGAGGTCGGCCGCAGCGAGATCATGCCGCGGTTCCGCCGCGTGCGGGAGATCGAGGTCCGTACCAAGACATCGGCATTCGACGTGGTCACCGAAGCCGATGAACTTGCCGAGCAGGCGATATCGGCGGCGCTGCTCCGGGCTTTCCCGAATGCGGTCGTGATCGGCGAGGAAGCGACGTCGCGCCATCCGGCCGCGCTCGATCAGGTTGGACCCGCGGAGCTCGCCTTCATCATCGATCCGATCGACGGCACGCGGAACTTCACCTCGAGCCTGCCGCTGTTCGGCACCATGGTGGCCGCCACCATGCGCGGCGAGATCGTGTTCGGCGCGATCCATGATCCTGTGAGCAACGACACGGCATTCGCGCTGCGCGGCGAGGGCGCGTGGCTCGAGATGCCGGATGGCCGGCGGCATGACATGAAGGTGGCGCCGGCCGTGCCGGTCAAGCAGATGGACGCGGTGGTCGGTGTCAACTTCCTGCCTGAGCCGCTGCGCACGATTGTCGCCGGCAACCTTTGCAGGCTTGGCGCCAGTGCCTGGCTCCGATGCGCGGCGCACGAGTATCGCATGGCGGCGTCCGGCCATTGTCACCTGCTGTTCTACAACAAGCTGATGCCGTGGGATCATGCCGCCGGCTGGCTGTTGCATCGCGAGGCCGGCGGCTACAGCGCGCATTTCGACGGATCTCCGTACAAGCCGGTCAACCTGACGGGCGGCCTGCTCTGCGCGCCCGACGAGGCGAGCTGGCATGCGGCACGGCAGGCGATCCTGACGCCGGCCGGGTAGAGGCGGGACGTGCGTTCGTGTTGACGGTATTGGTCTGATTCAACTGTCAAACAGCTTGTTCGGTGTCATCACCCGCGCATGCGGGTGATCCAGTATTCCAGAGACGCCTGTGCGCCGCAGCTTCGCATTCTCGCGACATGATTTGTCCGAGCTTTGCGTCTCATTTCGCCGCTCTGAGATCAGAGGGCGCAGGGAAAGCCGGGTGCCGATCGCACCCATGGGCCCCGAGCAATGGGTAGAAAGCTCGGGGGTAGGACCACAGGTGTAACCGGAAACACTCCGGCTCTCCCTGCGCGATGGTTTTACGGCTTACTTCGTGCTCTCCCCGGCGAGACTTGGCTTTTTTGTCACCGTCTCCGCAAAAACGCTTTCGCGTCTTGCGGGGAGACACCGGCCACTAGAGCGTGATGAGTTTAGTTTTGGTCATATCCGGCCTTTGCGAAGTAGTTGGCGCATTCGGCCGGTGAGACGGTGCCGAGGATCGGAGCGATAGCATCGTAGACGGCCTCGGTGGTTCGCTGTGCGGCTTTGCGCAGCCAGTGTTTGAACTTGGCGAAGAACTGCTCGATCGGATTGAGATCAGGCGAGTATTTCGGCAGGTAGAAGAGCCGGGCGCCGGCGGCACGGATGGCGCGACGCACGGCGTGGGCCTTGTGCGAGCCGAGATTGTCCATGATGACGATGTCGCCGTGCCGCAGGGTCGGGACCAGAGCCTTCTCGATATAGACAAGGAAGGCTTCGCCGTTGATCGGCCCCTCGAGGAACCACGGAGCGGTAATGCGATCGTGGCGCAAGGCGGCCATGAAGGTCATGGTCCGCCAGCGGCCGTGCGGTACCTTGGCTTTGATACGTTGACCGCGCGGCGCCCAGCCCCGCAGCGGCGCCATATTGGTCTTGGTCCAGGTCTCATCGATGAACACCAGCCGAGTGGGATCGATCCGATCCCGATACTTGGTCCACTGCGCCCGCCGACGGGTGACATCGGGACGATCCTGCTCGGCGGCAATCATCGTCTTTTTTTGTAACTGAGCTTCTCGGCGTGGACGAACTCCCACATCGTGCGGTAATCGACCTTCAGGCCACGCTCAGCGAGTTCGGCCACCAGCCCGCGCACGGTAAAATCGTTTCGGCACCGTTGCATCAGCCATTCGCGGTGCGGCCCCGCAATCTTCTTTGGCCGATAGCCCCCGATCTGGTCTGGCTTGACGCTACCGGTCTCGTGGAAGCGCTGTACCCAGTTGATCGCCGTGCTGATGCCCACCCCAAATTGAGCCGCAGCCTGATGCCGCGACAGGCCACCTTTGATGACAGCTCTCACTACCCGCTCACGAAGGTCGTCCGAATAGGCTCGTCCCATCCATGCTGGCCTCCTTCCCAGCCAGCATGTTGAATCAGAAGCCTTCCGATTTGGGAATCCCAAATCGATTCAAGCTAGACCCATCCCGCTCTAGTGCGTCAGGACCACACGACTTCACCGTCCGCTTCGCGTGCTCTCGTCAGCACCACGCTCGGCGTCCACCGCATCTCACCGCAACACCCGTGACGATGCGCAAGCGTCCCTCGATCGGGTGAGACGGGGAGTTCATACACTGAGTTGGGTATTCAGATAAACCGAAATATTTTTGCTGCGAGGGCTTGCGCCGTCGGGCAACTCAGTGATTGGCAATTTCGGCCGAGGCGTCAAAAATTGCCTGTTGCCTGATGCGTCGCGCGACAAGTGCCATGAGCACGGCGGCGGCGATCGGCGCCAGCTGCAGGCCGTTGGCGCCCGCAGGCACCATGGCGAATGGCGTCATGTAGAGCGCGGCGAGCGCGATGCGTTCATACGGCAGCCAGCCGTGCGCGAGCGCGTGCGCAATCAGCCACGCGCCCGGGATCGCCAGGATCACCACCTCGTAGCTGCCCAGGGATGGCACGCATAGGGCGGTCGCCGCGACCATCAGCGCGATCTCGGCGGCGCCGCCGGGCCGCTTCCGGAGCACCAGGATCAGAACTGATATCGCGACCGCGGCCGCGGCCACCTGGACGAGCCAGGCGGTGTTGCTCGATCCGCCGGCCAGCCTGATCGCGGCGTAGGGGCTCGCGAACTTCTCGAAGCCGGGCTCACCGCCGAGGCTCCAGGCGCTTGCCTCCGGCAGCACGGCAATGAATTTGATCCACGGCTCAATCCCGAAGCAGGCGGTGGCCGCCACGACAAGCACGAGCGTTGTTGCGGCCGCTGCTGCGAGCGCGCGCCAGCGCCGCGTCAGGATCAGCACGAGCGGCGCAAGCAGGGCGACCTGCGGCTTGTAGCTGAAGCAGCCGAGCAGCGCGCCCGCGATCACCGGATAGCGGTCCAGCGTCACGGCCGATCCGCCGAGCAAGGCTGCCGAGAACAGCGAGTTCTGTCCGAACAATGCGCACACCCAGACGCCGGGAAAGGCGAGAATGGGAACGACGGACCCGCCCTTGAGCAAGGCTCTCACCGCGGCTGCATAGGCGGCGCCGGTCGCGACGATCCAGATGATGGCGGCGGTCGCAAAGGACACCAGCGCGAAGGGCAGCCAGAACGGCAGTGACGTCGGCGGATAGAAGAACGGTGCGTAGGTCTTCTGACCGAACAGGGCCGCGACCGCGGCGCGACCTGCGTCGCCATAGGCGTCACCGGCGCGGCCCTCGAGCGCGAGCTTTGCCGCGGTCCAGAATGCTGCGAAGTCAGGGCCGACATCCATCGTCGGCGCAGCCCACGGGATGATCGCGATGCAGCCGATGAACAGCAGGAGAAAGACGCGGGTGAACGCCGTGACGCGATCGGCCGTGAGCCATTCGGCCTCGCGCAGCGCGGAGACCAGCGTGCCTGGACCGGACGTCTGGCTGTTGGTCGCGCGCAGCGTGACGGCGCCCGGACCTGCGGCATCCGACGGCGTCGCGAGGTGACGCGTAGCATCGTCAGCGAAGGTCAGCCTGTGTCCCTCGAGGTCCGACTTTTGCGACATCGGCCGCTTCATCCCAATCGCGTCATGCACGCGCAACATTTGGATCAAATCGTCTAAGGTTGCGTAAACCCGGTCGCTGCAATTGGCCGCGGCAGGATCGGAACCCGTCGCGCGACATTGCCTTTGTCCGCGGCGTGTCACGCCGGGCATGGTAAAGGAACCCGCAACGCCGGCGGCAGCGTGCCGATGGTGCGCGGCGCTCGACGGTCATGGTTCATCGGAAATGGCGGTATTGCAGGACTTCGGCCCCGACATCTGGATCGCCGGAGGACCGAACGTCGCGGTCGCCGGGTTTCACTATCCGACCCGGATGGCCGTCATCAGGCTGTCGGACGGCGGTCTCTTCATCTGGTCTCCGGTCCGGTTGACGGCGGAACTGCGGACCGAAGTGGACGCGATCGGCCCGATCAGGCACATCGTGGCCCCCAACTCGCTGCACCACCTGTTCCTCGGCGAGTGGAAGCAGGCCTATCCGGCCGCCGTGCTCCATGCCCCGCCGGGCCTGCGCAAGCGGCGGCGCGATCTCGCCTTCGATGCCGATCTCGCAGATGGACCGAGCGCCGGTTGGGCAGGGCAGATCGACCAGGTCGTGATGCGCGGCAATTTGATCACGTCAGAGGTGGTATTTTTTCATCTCGCGAGCGGGACCGTGCTGTTCACTGACCTGGTGCAACAGATCCCTGCCGACCTGGTCTCCGGCTGGCGTGCGGCGATTGCAAGGCTCGACCTGATGGTCGGGCCGGAGCCGTCGGTGCCGCGCAAGTTCCGCACAGCCTTCACCAACCGCCGCGCGGCGCGCGAGGCGCTGCAACGGATTCTGGCGTGGCCCGCCGAAAAGGTGCTGATGGCTCACGGAACTCCGGTCGAGCAGGATGCGCCGGGATTCCTGCGCCGCGCGTTCGCCTGGCTGACGGGGTGACGGATTTCACCGCCGCGATGCGCTCAGAAACAGCGGCCGGAAGATATCGAGAAATCCGGTCGCCGCCGGAGTCAGCGGGCGGTTCTTTAGCCGCAGGATGCCGATCTTGCGGACTAGCGGCGGCGAGACCAGGCGCTTGACCACGACACCGCGCGGGGCACGCGGCGGCAATGCCGATGCCGGAACGATCGAGATGCCGACATTGGCGCCGACAAAATCATAGAGCGTGCCGAACTGCTCGACGATTGTGCTGTGATTAAGCACGATGCCGTTCGCGGTCGCGACGCTGTCGATCTGCTTGCGCAGGCCTGAGCCGGTCGGCAGCGAGACGAAGGCTTCATTGCGCAACTCGCGCAGGCTCAGCGTGCTCTTGTGTCGCAGCGGATGGCGCGAAGGCAGGATCGCGAAGCAGGACTCTTCCACTGCGTCATCGCTGACCACCTCCTGGCCGAGCGCGGTGACGTTGCCGACGCCGAAATCGGCAAGGCCGCTGCGGACATCCTCATAGACCTCGCTGCCGAGGCCCTCGCGCAGGTGGATTTCGACGCCCGGATGCGCCTTCCTGTATTTCAGCACGGCCTCCGGCACCACGTGGTGGGTCAACGACAGCAGGCACGAGATGATCAGGCGTCCCTTGATCTGATCGCCGAGCGCACGGGCATTGTCGACCTGGGCGCCGAGATCGGCGAGCAGGCGCTGCGTCGATGCGGTGAATTCGCGGCCCGGTGCGGTCAGGATGACGTTGCGCGTCGAGCGCAGGAACAGCGAAACGCCGAGTTGCCGCTCGAGCTGAAGCACCAGACGGCTGACCGCCGATTGCGTCATGCCGAGGTCGGCGGCAGCCGCGGTGAAGCTGCCATACACCGCAACCGAGTTGGCGGCGCGTAGATGTTTGAGGCTGACCTCGAACTGGCGCGGGCGACGCTGGCGCATCATTCATTCCATTTTGGCATCAATAATCCGGATCGGAAAATATTTGACCTATATCGCCGCGGCGTCAACGATGAAGACAACGGCAGGGCGGTGAGCGGGAAGGGAATTCCGGATGACGGCGAGCCTGAATATGACGGCAAACGGCGCGCTCAGGGGTGTCCGCGTTCTCGATCTGACGCGGTTCTATTCAGGTCCGTTCGCCACCTTGATGCTGGCGGGCTTCGGTGCGGAAGTCATCCGCATCGACACCCCGGAGCAGGGCGACCCGACCATGACGGGGCCGCCGTTCCTCGGCAAGGATGGCGTCGCGCTCGACCGCAAGCACGACAGCGATCTCGGTCTTGCTTATCTGAAGCGCTGCCGCGACAAGAAGTCGATCACGCTGAACATGCGCTCGGCGGAGGGCATGGAGCTGTTCCATGCGCTGCTGCGCAAGGCGGACATCCTGGTTGAGAATTTGCGCCCGGGCGCCGCCGAGCGGCTCGGGATCGACTATGAGGCGAACCGGCAGGTCAACCCCGCGATCGTGCATTGCGCGCTGACCGGCTACGGATCGACCGGCGCCGACCGGCGTCTCAAGGCCTATGATTTGATGATCCAGGCGGCGTCCGGGTTGATGTCGATCACGGGTGCGCCGGACAGCGGCCCCAGCAAGGCAGGCACTGCGCTCGCGGATGGCATCACCGGCGCCTTCGCGGTCTCCGGCATTCTGGCGGCACTGACCGAGCAGCGCATTTCGGGGCAAGGCCAGTTCGTCGACGTCGCGATGGCCGACTGCCTGCTGTCGCTGGTGCTCGACGAGCCCCTGGATTGCTACGAGCAGATGGGGATGGCGCCGCGGCAGGGCAATCGCATCATGCGATTCTCGCCGTTCAACACCTATGCCACGCGCGACGGTGCGATCGCGCTCGGCGCCGCCACCAACGAGGACTGGCTTGCGCTGCTGGGTGTGATGGACCGGCTCGACCTCGCGCAAGACGAAAAATTCATGAACACCGGCTGGCGCGTCAGCAACAATGCGCTCGTCGACGCGATCGTCAGCGAATGGACGCTGGGCCGCACCACGGCAGAGGCGATCGAGGCGCTCAATCGCGGCGATGTCGCGGCAAGCCCGATCCGCGATATCGACGACATCCTCGCCTGGGAGCATCTCGATGCGCGCGACATGCTGCAGGCCGTCGCGCATCCGACGGAGGCGCTCGAGCAGCGCGTCATCGGCGCCGGTTTCCCGATCAAGCTGGGACGGACGCATAAGGGATACGCCGCGCCGGCGCCGACGCTCGGGCAGAACAATCTGGAGATCTATGGCGATCTGCTGGGTCTTTCCGGTGAGAGGATCGACGATCTGAAGTCAAGGCGGATCATCTGAAGCAAAGAGGCCGGCACATGCATGCCGTCCCAAGTGGGGAACGTCGAGGACAGTGATGGCGAAGACACGATGGATCACAGGTGCGGCAATCGCGTTGCTGGTCGGCAGCGCGATGGTGATGCCGGTTCGGGCGGAGGATGTGCAGCCGGTCAGGATCGGCGTGCTCACCGACATGTCGGGCATGTATCGCGACATCATGGGGCCGGGCTCGGTGCTCGCCGCCAAAATGGCGGTTGAAGATTTTGGCGGCAAGGTGCTGGACCGTCCGATCGAGGTCATCTCCGGCGACCACCAGGCGAAAGCCGACGTGGGCGCGGCGATCGCCCGCAATTGGTTCGACAACGGCGGCGCTGACGTCATCGTCGATGTGGCGCAGTCGGCGGTGGCGCTCGCCGTGCAGGAACTGGCGCGGGCGCGCAACAAGATCGTCATCCATGGCGTGACCGGAAGTCCGGCGATCACCCAGCAGGCTTGCGCGCCGACCGCCTTCTCGTGGTCGCTCAATGCCTATGCGATTTCGGCGCCGCTGCCGAAGCCGCTGATCGAGCGCGGGCTCGACAGCTTCTTCTTCCTCTCGGCCGACTATTCTTTCGGCAAGGCGATGGAGGACGCTGCCACCAATGCGATCAAGGCGGCCGGGGGCAAGGTGCTGGGCTCGGTGCGCTTCCCGCAGAACAATCCCGACTTCAGCTCGTTCCTGCTGCAGGCGGTGTCGTCAAAGGCCAAGGTGATCTGGCTGATCTCCGCCGCCGAGGACACCACCAATGCCCTGAAGCAGGCCAAGGAGTTTGGGATTGCCGAGGGCGGTCAGCACATCGTGGTGCCGCTGACCTACATCACCAATGTGCACGCGCTCGGAATTGCCAATGTGCAGGGGCTGACCTTTGCGACGCCGTTCTACTGGGACCGCACCGACAAAACACGCGCCTGGTCGGAGCGCTTCTTCAGGCAGCATCATGCGATGCCGACCATGGATCAGGCCGCGGTCTACTCGGGAACGCTGCACTATCTGCAGGCCGTCGCCGCCGCCAGGACGCTCGATGGCCCGAAGGTCGCCGATGAGATCCGGAAGCTGTCGGTCAACGACATGTATGTCGAGAACGGTTTTGTGCGCGCCGACGGCTGGCTGATGCATCCGTTCTATATGGCGAGCATCAAGGCGCCCGGCGAGGTCAAGAAGCCCTGGGACTACTACAACATCGAGAAGGTCATTCCGCCATCCGAGGCGGCGCAGCCGCTGTCGGAGAGCCAGTGCCCGCTCGTCGCTCAATCACAATGACATCGACACAAAGGAGAGACCATGTCGCGCGAAATCCTCAAGATGTATTCGGACTACAAGAGCCCCTATGCCTGGCTGGCGTTCGATCCGGTGTTCGAGCTGGAGAAGAGATACGACATCAAGGTGCAATGGCGGCCGTTCCAGCTGCGGATCAAGGGCTCCGGCCAGCGCAGCGTCTATTCGGAATACAAGGTCAAGTATTCCTACATGGATGCACGGCGGTCCGCCAACGAGCGCGGCGACAAGAAGATCATCCGCGGCCCGCTGAAGATCTTTGACACCGCGCCGGCGCTGATCGGCGGGCTGTTCGCGGAGAAGCAGGGACGTCTGATCGAATACAGCCGGCTGGTCTATGAGCTGTTCTTCCGCCGCGAGCTCGCGGTCGACGAGGTCGATGCGGTGGAGCGCTTCATCGTCTCGCTCGGCATGTCCGGTGCCGACTATCGCGCCTATGTCGAGGGCGACGGCCGCCGCGAATATGAGGAGGCGCAACAGGAGAGCCAGGGCGACCATATCTTCGGCGTGCCGATCTGCGTCTTCCGCGGCGAGCAGTTCTGGGGCAACGACCGGGTGCCGATGCTGGAGCGCCGGCTGCAGGAGGTTGGCCTTTTGCTCGCCCGAGAAAAGCAGCCGGCCTGAACGGCAGGATGGAGGCTCCGATGATCGATCTTCATTTCGCGCCGACACCGAATGGCTGGAAGATCTCGATCATGCTTGAGGAATGCGAGCTGCCGTACACCGTGGTGCCCGTCAACATCACGCGCGGCGACCAGTTCCGGCCGGAGTTTCGCGCACTCAATCCGAATGGCCGGATCCCTGTCATCGTCGACAGGGATCCGCCCGGCGGAGGAGAGCCGGTGACCATCTTCGAGTCCGGCGCGATCCTGCTCTATCTCGCGGAGAAGACTGGCTCCTTTTTTCCGCGTGACATGCGTGGCCGCACCCGCGTGCAGCAATGGCTGATGTGGCAGATGAGCGCGCTCGGACCGATGCTCGGCCAGAACGGGCACTTCTCACTCTACGCGCCGAGCAAGATACCCTATGCAGTCGAGCGCTACAGTAATGAGGCGCGCCGTCTCTACGGCGTGCTCAACGATCGGCTCGGCGAGAGCACTTGTGTTGCGGGTAACGGCTATTCGGTCGCCGATATCGCCTGCTTTCCCTGGGTGATGACCCACAAGGCGCAAGGCGTCACCCTCGACGACTTTCCACACGTCAGGCGCTGGTTCGCCGAGTTGCGCGCGCGGCCGAAGCTCCAGAAGGGGCTCGCGGTCGGCCGGCGTGGCATTCGCAAGACGCTCGACGCGCAGGCGCGGAGCAATCTGTTTGGAACGAGGCCGGCGGGTGGAGATGCGCCCGGCGGAGCGCTTCAATCACAACAATTGGACCATTGAGATGACCCTGCCTCCGAAAATGCTGACCGGCTATCGCGTGCTCGATATCACCCAGTTTGTCGCGGGCCCGACCTGCACGCGTCTGCTGGCCGAGGCCGGCGCCGACGTGATCAAGATCGAGCTCGCGCCGTTTGGCGACCGATCGCGCTTCCAGGGCCTCAAGCCGCGCGATCCCGCCTACAAGAACACCTCGCAGAGCACCTACTTCTTCCAGCAGAACCATTCGAAGCGCAGCCTCGCGCTCGACTTCAAGCACGAGAAGAGCCGCGAGATCCTGACCCGGCTCGCGGCCAAGGCCGACGTTCTGGTGGAGAACTTTACGCCCGGCGTGATGGAGCGCGCCGGACCTGGCTACGAGACGCTCAAAAAGATCAATCCGCGGCTGATCATGTGCTCGATCTCCTTTGCCGGACAGAGCGGTCCGCTGAGCGACAAGCCGGGCTTCGACTATATCGCGCAGGCCTTCGCCGGCATCACCGGCGTGATCGGCGACCCCGACGGGAAACCGGCGCAGGTGCCGGTCGCGATTGGAGACGCCTCGACCGGCGTTGCCGCGGCGATGGCGGTGGGGTTTGCGCTGCTGCATCGCGAGCGTACCGGCGAAGGCCAGTTCATCGAGTCGACGCTGCTCGACACCTATTTCCATATGCACGAGGCCAATGTGCCGAAGGTTTCGTTGCGCGGCGACAGCTTTGTGCCGCAGCGGGAAGGCTCGCTACACCCGAACGGCGGCCCGGTCGGCGTGTTCGATTGCGGCCGGGACGAGTTTATTGTGATCTGCGCGCTGGCGCATCAATGGCCGCAAATGGTTAGGGCGCTGGGGCGGCCGGAGTTCGAAAAGGACCCGCGGTTCGAGTCGGCGCGCGCCCGCGCCGACAACAGGGTGCTGGTGGGGGAGATCGTGGAAGCCTGGCTCAAGACGTTTCCGTCGCGCGATGCGGCGATTGCTGCGCTGGAGAAAGAGCGGATTCCCTGCGCGCCGGTGCTGACCCTGAATGATGCCATGGCGCAGCCGCATCTGATCGAGCGCGGCACGGTCCGCCATGTCAGCGATCCGCAGATTGGCAAGTTTGCGATCCCGGGTGCGCCGATGCGTTTCTCGGAATGGCCGCAGCAAGCCGACCTGAGGGCCGACCTGCTCGGCGAGCACAATGAGGCGATCCTGGGTGAGCTCGGGCTGTCGGAGCAGGAGATCGACCAGCTCTATGCCGAGAAGGTGCTGGTGCAGGACAGGGAGTTGCGGGCCGGGAAGCGGCTCAGGAAGGCGAGCTGAGCCGCGTCGTCATCAAGCCGTTAGGCCGAAGTGGGGCGATCGAAATAAGCGAACGCGGCGCTCGTCAGGCTGCCGAGCAGGGACCAGAACACCAGGCTGGTCAGCGTGACCGCGACCACGAACTGATGCGACAATGACGACGGCACATTGGTCTCGACATGCTCGAGCTCGGGCGCGCCGATCAAATGCGGCAGCATGATCAGGACCACACCGGCGATCGCGGCTGGCGCTGAACGCCGGAAAACGATCAGCCCGAGGCCGGCCGAAGTCGCCAGCACCGCGGTGACCCACCAGATCTGACGCGACATCAGTGGTGCAGCGGGGACACCTGGCAGTTCAGGCGGCAGCCCAAGGCCCGGCGCGATCGTGAAGACGGCAAAACCTGCGAGTCCCCACATCAAGCCTTCATGCCACGAGACCGGTTCGCCGGTCGCGCCGCTGCGAACCGAAAAGAAGCCGCAGAGCAAAAGCGCAAAGCCGATCCCGGTCAGGATGTTGGCCCCCGCCGTATAGAGGGTGCGCTCCAACCCGTCCCGTGGCTCCCAGGCTTCCGCACCATGATCATGCGCTGCTTGATCGTGCACGAGGATGGCGCGCGGCTGCGCGGAGGCTTCGTGCTTGTGCTCGGCCGCCTTCTCGTAGACCTCGGCCTTGAGGATCAGGGGGACGGTGCCGAACTGCTGGACCGCCGTGACGATCAGGCCAACGATGAAACCGGCAATGACCGACGAGAAGACGATCGAGCGAAACGTGCTCATGTCAAGGCGGTCAGTGGCAGGGGAACGCGTTGGAGTGGCGCACGTCGTGCGCCGCGTTGTGGATCATGTCGATGTGCGAGAAGCCGACGACGCCGACGATGAACAGACCGAGCGTCATCGCCATCAGGGACTGGGCAAGCCGTCCGACCTGTCCGGTGGCAACCGGCAGATGCGTGACTTGAGCTTGCGTGACCTGGGGTTGGCTCATGGTCGTTCTCCACGTTCGATTTGGTCGGCTTCTAGCAGCTTTCGCGCGATGTCGCGACTGGTAAGATGCAAATTTGTTGCAACAGGGATGCGCTTGCGCAGGATTTTCGCGTGCGCCGCTGCTCTAAACGCTTCTTCAAACTGGCAGAAATAGCCGAGACAGGCGTCTGGCGTCGGGTTCGTGCCGAGCAGCGTCCGAAATGCGCCCCGATGCACCGCGCAGATCGCGCTGTGCTCCGGGAGGCCAAAGACCAGGGAGGCGATGTCGGCGCGCCAGTGAACGTCCCCGCTTTGGGCGCCGCCGGCGGCCGGAGCTCCGTCAGCGTCGGATGGTGAATTCATCCGGACCTCGCCGCGATTCCCATTTGGCCTGCTCGAGCTCCGGACGGTCGCATTCCGCCTGGGGGGTGCCGATGCAGAGGTAGCCGATGAATTTCCAGGCGTCCGGTATTTCCAGAATCTCCTGAATGCGGGCTGGGTTGAGGATCGACACCCAGCCGAGCCCGATGCCTTCGGCGCGCGTGGCAAGCCACATCGAGCAGATCGCGGCCACCACGGAATATTCTGTTGTCTCCGGCATCGTCGCACGCCCGAGGCCGGAGCCGATGTGGTCGGTCTTGTCGGCGAATACGGCGAGATGGCCGGGCGCCTCCTCGAGGCCCGATAACTTCAAAGCGGCATATTTTGCTGCACGCTCGCCCGAGTAAGACCGCAGCGCATCGGCGTTGCAAGTCTTGAAGTCTTCGATCACCGCGCGGCGGCGTGCCGCATCGTCGACAATCACGAACCGCCAGGGCTGGCTCAGGCCAACCGAAGGCGAAAGGCAGGCGACCTCGATCAGCCGCTCGATCGTGCCATCCGGCAGCGGATCGGTTCGGAAGCGCCGCACGTCGCGCCGCCACACGAACAGCTCCTGCAGTTGCCGGCGAAACCCATCGTCGAATGAGACCATCGCGGGGCCTTTGGCTGAATCCATCGCGGACGTCACTTAAGCTTCATCGGCAGGCCCGCAACGACGAACTCGACCTCGTCTGCCACGCCGGCGATGGTCTGGTTCATCAGACCGGCGGCATCGCGGAAGCTGCGCGCCAGTGCGTTGTCGGGCACGATGCCGAGGCCAACCTCGTTGGTGACCAGGACAACCGGGCTGTGCTGACGCGGCAGCGCGTCCGCCAGGCGCGTCACTTCCTCGGACCAATCGCGCTCCGCATGCAGCAGGTTGGACAGCCAGAGCGTCAGGCAATCGATCAGCCTTGCGCCGCCGCCGTCGGTCTCGGACAGCGCCGCGACAAGGTCGAGCGGCACCTCGCGTTCGATCCAGTCGCTGCCGCGCCGCGCGCGATGTTTGGCGATCCGCTCGTCCATTTCCGTATCGAGCGCCTCGGCGGTCGCGATATAGACCGGCCGCTCCGGAAAGCTGCGCGCACGCAGTTCTGCGCGCCGGCTTTTCCCGGATCGGGCTCCGCCCGTGATCAGAATGACGGCCATGGGATCTCCTGTTTACGTCGCTCTAACCACCAATCGCGGTGAAACACAAAGCCGAAATCCGCCACGGAGGGCTTGCACTCGGCCAATGTCTTGCGCATCAGGGGGATCGCGGCGAGGAGAGGGTTAAGTGGGCTTTGCGGGAGCGATGGCGGTGGCGATGGCTGTGGATGCCCTGATGGGCTGGCCATCGCCGCTGTTTGCACGCATCGGCCATCCCGTGACCTGGCTCGGCCGGCTGATCCAGCTTGTCGACAGCGCCTGGAACCGGAACACTGACCCGCCGGCGTTTCGCCGCGTCGCCGGTGTCGCGGCTGCTATCCTAGTGATCGCGCTGGCGATGGCCCTCGGTTGGGCGGTTCAGTCCGTGCTCGGATCCGGATGGGTGCGCGTCGTCCTCGTTGGTGTGCTGGCGTGGCCGCTGGTGGCCTTGCGCTCGCTGCATGACCATGTTGCGGCGGTGGCCGATCCGCTGGCGTCCGGTGACATCGCGGCCGCGTGTTCGGCGGTCGCACAGATTGTCGGACGCGATCCGGCAACGCTCGACGATGCCGGCGTCGCGCGCGCGACCATCGAGAGCCTCGCCGAGAATGCCTCCGACGGCATCGTGGCGCCGGTGTTCTGGGGTGCGCTGTTCGGCCTGCCGGGCATCCTTGGCTACAAGGCGATCAACACGCTGGACTCCATGATCGGCCATCGCACCGAGCGGCACGACGCCTTTGGCTGGGCGGCCGCGCGGATCGACGATCTCGCCAATCTCGTTCCGGCGCGGCTGACCGGCCTTCTGTTCGTGGTGCTCGCGCCGCGGCCATCGCAGGCGTGGTCATGCATGTTGCGTGATGCGCGCCGCCATCGCTCGCCGAATGCCGGCTGGCCGGAGGCGGCGATGGCCGGCGTGCTCGGCGTGCGGCTTAGCGGTCCCCGCATCTATCACGGCAGCATCGCCGATGAGCCCTGGCTGAACGAGGGCGCGCGCGATCCGGCTGCCGCCGACATCTTCGCCGGGCTGAAACTCTATCGTTACGCCATGATGCTGCTGGCTGCGGCGTTCGTCGCTCTTGCGCTGGCGTGAAGGAGCGGCGCATGCGCGAGCACGGCGGAAATCTCGATGTCGCCCAGCAACGCTTCGGCGGCGCTGCGGACGACTGGATCGACCTGTCGACGGGGATCAATCGGGTGCCTTATCCTGACGTCGATGTGTCGCCGCGGCAATGGAGCGCGTTGCCGTCGCGGTCCGAGATTGAATCCCTGCACTCCGCCGCGCGGCAGGCTTACGCGACCGACGCGCCGATCGTGGCGATGGGCGGTGCGCAGGCTGCCATTCAGCTGCTGCCGCAGCTGGCGTCCCGTGGACGGGCGCGGATTCTGGCGCCGACCTACAATGAGTATGCCGCGGTGTTGTCGGCTGCCGGATGGGACGTCGCCGAGGTATCCGATCTCGCAGCGCTCGCGGGCGCCGATCTTGCCGTGGTGGTCAATCCGAACAATCCCGATGGGCGGCACCATGAGCGGCGCGAGCTGCTCGCGCTGCTGCCGCGCGTTGGACGGCTCGTGATTGACGAGAGTTTTGCGGACGCCGTGCCGGACCTGTCGCTCACACCGGAAGCCGGACGAGCGGGGCTCGTGATCCTGCGCTCATTCGGAAAGTTTTACGGACTGGCCGGGCTGCGGCTCGGCTTCGCGATCGGCAGCGAGGCGGATATCGCCGCGCTTGCGGCGATGGCGGGCCCATGGCCGGTTTCGGGGGCTGCGATTGCGATTGGGCGGCGGGCGCTGCGCGATCACGACTGGGCAAAGGCGACGGCCGCGCGGCTGGCGGACGACTGCGTCAGGCTCGATGCAGCGGTGCGATCGCAGGGCTGGACTCTGGTCGGTGGCACGCCGCTGTTCCGTCTCTACGAGACCGGCGATGCGCTGGCCGCGCAGGACAAGCTTGCCCGCGGGCTGATCTGGTCGCGCGTCTTTCAGCAAAAACCGGGATGGCTGCGCCTCGGTCTGCCCGGCGGCGAGGCCGAATGGTCTCGGCTGTCTACGACGTTGTCGCGCTGACCTAGTACCCAGAATCAGAGCTGAGTGATACGGCGGCCTTTGAAACGGCGTTGACGGACCTTTTTCTTGGTCCAGACGAAGGGCTCGGCTCTGTCGTTGTATGCGTTGACGTAGGCATCGATGTGCTCCTGAAGCTGCGTGAGGCTTGTGAAGGAGGTGCCGCTGAGCGACTGCCCCTGCAAGATCGAAAACCATACCTCGACCTGATTGAGCCAAGACGCACTTGTCGGCGTGAAATGAAATTGCACGTTGGGGTGGGCCTTGAGCCAATGCTCGTTCTTCTTGTGGGTGTTGAGGTTGTCGAGGATGACGTGAAGCTTCCGGTTCGGAAAAGCCGCGGTGACGCTGTTCATGAAGTCGAGAAACTCGACGCGGCGTCGGCGTTTTGAATGCGCCGCGATGATCTTTCCGGTGGCGACTTCGAGCGCCGCAAACAATGTTGTGGTGCCATGCCGCTTGTAATCGTGGCTCTGGCCGGTCAAGGCGCGGCCATTGGGCAACTTCAGATAACCCTGCGCTCGCTCCAAAGCCTGGATCGAGGGCTTCTCGTCCACGCACAGCACAATGGCCTTCGCGGGCGGGGCGACATAGAGGCCGACAACATCGGCGGCTTTGGCCGTAAAGTTCGGGTCGTTGCTCTCACACCAGGACTTACGAGCCGCGAGGTCAATCTTGTGGCTGCGCAGGAACCGCCAGACATATTGGACGTCAACATCGCCCAGCGCCCCGGCCAGCAGGGGCCCGGTCCAGCGTGCGAACCCGTCCGGCGGCGGCTTGTCCAGCAGCTTCAGAATCCGCTTGTCGGTGGCCTTCGTATAGATTGGCTGCTTGCCCGGTCGCGGCTTGTCTTGCAGCCCTTCAAGGCCTTGGTCGGCATAGCGATGCCGCCAAAGGCTGACAATCCGCGGCTGGACCCCAACTTCCTTGGCGATCGACCGAGTGCTGCGTCCATCCGCCGCCAACAGAACTATCCGCGCCCGCTTCAAATCGCGCTGCAACGTCACCGGGGAGCGGCAACACGCCTCAAGCACCTTGCGATCTTTCCTCGAAAGGTGGACTTCTCTTGCTTCGGGTATCATCCCGACCTTGAATCACGACTCACGCTTTAAGAACAGTAGGTACTAGCGCGCCAGCGCGAGCAGGCCTTCGACATCGAGATGGGTCTCGATGTGTTCGGCGAGCGCGTCGAGCGCGCTCTCGACCCTGGCGCCGTATGGATGGTCGGCCGCGGGAATATCGAGCTTTGCAAGGAACGCCTTGCGAAATTCGTCCGACGTGAACAGGCCGTGCAGATAGCTGCCGTGAACGCGACCATCGGCGGAAACGGCACCTTCGGGTGCGCCGTCGAGCGACGCAAATGGCCTGATACGATCCGGACCGTCGGTGCGCCCGATATGGATTTCATAGGCGCTGATCGGCTGACTGGTAGCGGCATGCACCGCGCTGACGCGTGTCAGCGTCTTCTGCTCGGTCATGACAGTTGTGACATCAAGAAGCCCGAGGCCGCGCGTTTCGCCGGCCGAGCCTTCGATCCCGTCGGGATCGGCGACGCTGTGTCCGAGCATCTGATATCCGCCGCAGAGACCGAGGACATGGCCGCCGCGGCGATGATGCGCGAGCAGATCGATGTCCCAGCCCTGCGCGCGCAGGAAGGTGAGGTCGCCGCGGGTCGATTTCGAGCCGGGCAGGATGACGAGCTTCGCATCACCCGGGATGGCTTCGCCCGGGCGCACCATCACGAGATCGACGCCGGGCTCGAGCTTCAGCGGATCGAGATCGTCGAAATTGGCGATCCGCGACAGCGCAAGGAAGGCGATCTTGCACTGGCCGGGCTTGCGCGCCTCGCCGAGCCCGAGCGCGTCTTCGGCCGGAAGCTCGCCGGCGCGGGTAAACCAGGGCAGCACGCCAAAGCCGCGCCATGCCGTGCGGGATTCGATCAGGCGGTAGCCGTCGTCGAACAGCGTCGGATCGCCGCGGAACTTGTTGATGACAAAACCCTGGATCATCGCGGCATCCTCGGGATCGATCACCGCCTGGATACCGACGAGCTGTGCGATGACGCCGCCGCGGTCGATGTCGCCGACCAGCACCACGGGGACGTCAGCTTTGCGTGCAAAGCCCATATTGGCGATATCGGACTTACGCAGATTGACCTCGGCGGGGCTGCCGGCGCCTTCGACCAGCACCAGATCGGCGCGATCCTTCAACCGCCCAAAACTCTCCAGCACCGCGCCCATCAGCGACGGTTTCATAGCGGAATATTCGCGCGCGCGTGCGGTAGCGATCCGTTTGCCGTGCACGATGATCTGGGCGCCGACATCGCTCTCCGGCTTCAGCAGCACCGGGTTCATGTCGGTGTGCGGCTCGACACCGGCGGCGAGCGCCTGCAGGGCCTGCGCACGTCCGATCTCGCCGCCGTCGATGGTCACGGCGGCGTTGTTAGACATGTTCTGCGGCTTGAAAGGCAAGACACGCAGGCCGCGCCGTCTGGCAGCGCGCGCCAGGCCCGCGACGATGAGCGACTTGCCCACGTCCGAGCCGGCTCCCTGGATCATCAATGCGCGCGCCATGGTGCTTGTCAGAACTCGACGCCCGGCTGGGCCTTGATGCCGGAGCGGAACGGATGCTTCACCAGCGTCATCTCGGTGACGAGGTCGGCGATCTCGATCAACTCCTCCTTGGCATTGCGTCCGGTGAGCACGACATGCGTCATCGGCGGCTTTGACGTCGTCAGGAAGTCGACGACGTCGGCGATGGCGAGATAATCGTAGCGCAGCGCGATGTTGATCTCGTCGAGCACAACCATGCGCAAGCTCGGGTCTGCGATCAGCTGCTTGGCCTTTTCCCAGCCCGCCTGAGCCGCCGCGATGTCGCGCGCGCGATCCTGGGTCTCCCAGGTAAAGCCTTCGCCCATCGCGTGGAATTGACAGAGTTCGCCGAAATGCCCGGTGAGCAGGCGGCGCTCGCCGGTATCCCAGGCGCCCTTGATGAACTGCACCACGGCGCATGGGAAGCCATGCGCCACGCAGCGCACGATCATGCCGAAGGCGGAGGAGGACTTTCCCTTGCCGGCGCCGGTATGAACGATGATCAGACCCTTTTCACCGCTCTTGGTCGCCATGATCTTGTCGCGGGCAACCTTTTTTTTCGCCATCTTGGTCGCGTGGCGCGCATCCAGCGAAACCTCGCTGCTGACGACCTCGTCTTCGGCGCCGTTTTCTTCAGAAATCATGACGTTCCTTCGGCTTGACAAGTTCGAGCCACGGACGAATGGTGGGCCCGCGTTGGTTCCTGTCCTACGACAGGCGAAGAGGGAATGCGATAGGGCTCAAGGTGGGCCTGAAAAGCAGCCGCCCCCGCGACCGTGACCGGAGAGATGCCCAAAAGCCACTGATTCCCTTCAGGGATCGGGAAGGTGGGTATCGAGGGAGAAATCCTGCTCCGCAAGCCGGGAGACCTGCCAACGCAACGTGTAGTGAGACCGGCGGACGGGGTGTTCCGCGACGGGGAACGAACCCATTCACATCGGTTCGTGTGCCTCTTCGCCTCCCGCTGTCAATCCAGGATGGGCGATGAGCGTTACACTTCATGTCTGCATCACGTGCCGCGCCGGCCAGACGCTGGCGGAAGGTGAGCTCGCGCTCGGTGCGCGCCTGCATGCCGCGCTTCTTGAGGCCGGCGTGCCCGATGACGTCAATCTTGTTCCCGTCGAATGCCTGTCGGCCTGTAGCCAAGGCTGCTCGGTCGCGCTCAGCGCGCCGGGGCGGTGGTCCTATGTCTATGGCCGCCTGTCCGCTGACAATGCCAGGGATGTGATCGCCGGTGCCTCCGCCTATGCGGCCGCGCCTGACGGCATCGTGCCGTGGCGCAGCCGTCCGGAAATCTTCCGCAAGCAATCGCTCGCCCGCATTCCACCTCTTTCCGTCGTGCCGGAGGCCGCAGAATGACCACGCTCGCCAAGGTTCCGGTCACCGTCGTGACCGGGTTTCTCGGGTCCGGCAAGACGACGCTGATCCAGCATCTGATCCGCAATGCCAACGGCAAGAGGCTTGCGGTGCTGGTCAACGAGTTCGGCAGCGAAGGCGTCGACGGCGAGATCCTGAAGTCGTGCGCCGACGCCAATTGTCCGGCCGAGAACATCGTCGAGCTCGCCAATGGCTGCATCTGCTGCACCGTCGCCGACGATTTCATCCCGGCCATGGAGCAGTTGCTGGCGCGAAGCGTGAGGCCCGATCACATCGTGATCGAGACGTCGGGGCTCGCGCTGCCGAAGCCGCTGCTGAAGGCGTTCGACTGGCCGGAGATCCGCTCGCGGATCACGGTCGATGGCGTGATCGCGCTCGCCGATGCCGAGGCGGTCGCGGCCGGCCGCTTTGCGCCTGACCCGGCTGCGGTCGACGCACAGCGTACGGCCGACGGCAATCTCGACCACGAGACGCCGCTGTCCGAAGTGTTCGAGGACCAGATCGCCTGTGCCGATATCGTGCTGCTGACCAAGGCCGATCTCGCCGGAGCGGAAGGGATCAAGGCGGCCAAAGCGGTGATTGCCGCTGAAATGCCGCGCGAGGTTCCGATGTTGCCGATCGTCGACGGCGCCGTCGATGCGCGCGTGATCCTGGGGCTCGAGGCCGCGGCAGAGGATGATCTCGCGTCGCGGCCGTCGCACCACGATGGCGAGGACGAGCACGAGCACAATGATTTCAACTCCGTGGTGATCGATCTTCCCGAGGTTTCGGATGTCGAGGCACTCGTCGCTTCGATCAAGGGGCTGGCCCGCGAGCAGAACGTGCTGCGCGCCAAGGGCTATATCGCAGTCGAAGGCAAGCCAATGCGGCTGCTCGTGCAGTCCGTCGGCGAACGCGTGCGGCATCAGTTCGACATGCCCTGGGGCACACGGCCGCGGCAGTCGAAGCTGGTCGTGATCGGCGAGCACGGCGACATCAATGAAGCTGCGATCAGGGCGCGACTAGGTGTCTGATGCACGTCGTCTTCCGCGAGAGCCGCGGCCTTGAGGAGACCGCGACACCAAGGGACCTCGGCCAGGATCCGGCCGATCTCGTGGTGTTGTCGTTTTCCGACAGCGATCTCGCTGCCTTCGCGGCCGGCTGGCGGCGGGGCCGCGCCGCGCTGCCGTCGCTGCGGCTCGCCAATCTCGCGGAGCTGCGCCACCCGCTGTCGGTCGATACCTATATCGAGCGGACGCTGTCGCACGCGCGCGGCATCCTGGTGCGGCTGATCGGCGGTGAGCCCTATTGGTCCTACGGGCTGGCCGCGGTGCATCGCCTGGCAAAGGAGCGCGATATCGCCCTGGTGGTGTTGCCGGCGGATGGCCGCGACGATCTGCGGCTGGACGAATTTTCCACCCTGCCGGTCTCGACGCTGCGGCGACTTAAGGTGCTGTGCGACAAGGGGGGGCCTGTCGCGGCCCAGGCCGTGATCGCGCAACTGGCGCTGGCGTCAGGGCTCTATGCCGGGCCTGTCGTCGGCGAGATCGATCTGCCGGAGATCGGCGTCTACGATCCGCGGCGCGGTGTTGTCGCAGCGTTGCCGGCATCGGGTGGCCGGCCGCGGGCACTCGTGACCTTCTATCGCTCCTATCTCGCGGCCGGCGACACCGCGCCGGTCGATGCCTTGGTCGAGGCGCTACGCGAGAAAGGTTTTGACGCCTACGGCGTGTTCGTCGCCTCGTTGAAGGCCGCAGGCGTGGCCGATTGGCTGCGCGCTCAGTTCGCGCAATGCCCTCCAGCCGCCATCGTCAATGCGACCGCATTCTCCGCGGCCGGCGATGACGGCACCACGCCGTTCGATGCCGCTTCATGTCCGGTGTTCCAGGTCGCCTTGTCGACGGCGCGGCGCGAGGATTGGGCCGAGTCGCTCCGCGGTCTGTCGCCCGGCGATCTCGCGATGCATGTGGTGTTGCCGGAGGTTGACGGCCGCCTGTTTGCGGGCGTGGTGAGCTTCAAGTCGGCGAGCGAGCGCGATCCCGATCTGCAATTCGCGCATCTTGCGCATCGGCCGGATGCCGGGCGCGTCGCAGCAATTGCCGCCCGCGTGGCAGCCTGGCATCGGCTTGCCGACAAGCCCGCGCAGGAGAAGCAACTCGCGCTCGTGCTGTCGAACTATCCGGGCCGTCCGCACCAGATCGCGCATGCCGTCGGCCTCGATGCGCTTGCCTCGGTCGAGGCGTTGCGGGCCGATCTCGCGGCCGCGGGCTTTGATCCCGAGCCGGTGGCGTTGCTGGGCGATGCGCTCTTGCACCGGAAACTGACATGGGACGTGGCCGGGTATCGCGCGGCCATCTCCGGCCTTCCGTCACAGCTCCAGGACGACCTCGCGCGTGCATGGGGCGCGCCGGAGGACGATCCCGATTGTCGTGACGGCGAATTTCAATTCGCGGCAATCCAGTGCGGCAAGTCGATCATCGCCGTTCAGCCGGAGCGCGGTGATATCGGCCATCGCGATGCCGACTATCACGATCTGTCGCGCACGCCGCGTCATGCCTATGTCGCGTTCTATCTGTGGCTCAGGCAGCAGGGCATCGATGCCGTCGTGCACATGGGCGCGCACGGCACACTGGAATGGTTGCCCGGCAAGTCGGTCGCGCTGTCGTCCGCGTGCTGGCCCGAGGCGCTGATCGGTGATCTGCCCGTCATCTATCCCTTCATCGTCAACGATCCCGGCGAGGCGGCGCAGGCCAAGCGGCGGATCGGCGCCGTGACGATCGGTCATCTGCCGCCGCCGCTCGCGCTGGCGGCGGTGCCGGAAGGCTTGCGCAGGCTCGAGCGCTTACTCGATGAATATTCGACTGCGGACGGTCTCGATCCGGCACGGCGGCAGCGCCTGATTGCCGATATCCGCGAGGAAGCGCGGCTGGCCGGGCTGGAGGACGATCTTGGTCTCGCTGCGTCGGTCTCCGCGGCCGAGGCGATTCCGCAGATCGACCGCTTCGTCTGCGATCTCAAGGAGAGCCAGTTCGGTGACGGCCTGCACATATTCGGGCAGGGCGCTTGCGGTGCGAAGGAGAAGGCTGCGTTACGCGATGCGCTCTCTGGCCGGCGCGTCGCGCCGGGACCTTCGGGGTCACCCTATCGCGGGCGCCGCGACGTGCTGCCGACCGGACGCAATCTGTTTGCCGTTGATCCCCGCGGGGTTCCGACGCCGTCGGCGCATGCGCAGGGCGTGAAGCTCGCCGAAGAGCTGCTGCGCCGTCACCTGCAGGATCACGGCGACTGGCCGAAAGGGCTCGTCGTCGACCTCTGGGGTTCCTCGACGATGCGCACGGCCGGCGAGGATTTTGCGATGGCCCTGCATCTCGCCGGCATTGCGCCGCGCTGGGATCACGGATCGGGCCGCGTGGTTGGCTACGACATCATCGCGCCGGCGGAGCTCGGTCGTCCCCGCATCGACGTCACGCTGCGCGTGTCGGGGTTGTTCCGCGACGTCTTTTCGGGGCTTGCCCAGTTGTTCGAGGCGGCCACGGAAGCATTGTCCGAACGCAGCGATGAGGGGGAGGAGAATCCCTACAGCGAACGCATGTCGCGCGTGTTCGGGCCTCGTCCGGGACACTATGGCGCCGGCATCGCGTCGGTTCCGGACGTCTTCACCCAGGAAGCGCGCGATGCGGCCGGCGAAGCCTGGCTGTCGGCGTCGTCCTGGGCGTTTGCATCCGACGGCGAGATGCGGCCCGATCGCGCCGGCATCGAGGGGCGGCTCGCGGCCGCCGACAGTTTTGTCCATACCCAGGACTTGCCCGAGACCGACCTGCTGCTGGCGGCGGACTATGCCGCGCATGAAGCCGGCATCGCGGCGGCAGCCCGGCGCATTGGCGCAGAGGTCCCGGCGCTCTATCATCTCGACGCGACGCGGCCGGATCAGCCGCATGCGCGCTCGTTGACCGAGGAAATCTCGCGCGTGGTGCGTGCGCGCGCCGCCAATCCCGCATGGATCGCCGGCATGATGCGCCATGGCTTCCGAGGTGCCGCCGAGATCACGGCGACGCTGGAGCACATGGCGGCGTTCGCCCATCTGGCCGACGCGGTGCCGCCGCATCTGTTCGACCTCTACTACGACGCGACGCTCGGCAATGACGACGTTCGCGGCTTCATGGCGCGCGAGAACCCGGCTGCCCTGGCTGCGATGGAAACCTGCTTTACCCGGTTGCACGAGGCGTCGCTCTGGCAGACGCGGCGCAATTCGATTGCGGCGGCATTGCAGGAGGCCTCATGAGCGCTGTTGCGATCAAGGGCTGGTGTCCCGGCGCGCTGCGGCCGATGCTATCAGGCGACGGCCTCGTGGTGCGGATTCGCCCGCGTGGCGGACGGCTCGAGGCAACGCAAGCAACGGGAATCGCCGATCTGGCCGCACGACACGGCAACGGCCTGATCGATCTGACCAGCCGCGCCAATCTGCAGATTCGCGGCGTCAGCGATGAAGGTTATCCGCGCTTGATCGAAGGAATTGGCGAGCTCGGGTTGCTGGATACGGATGCCGACATCGAGGCGCAGCGCAACATTCTGGTGACGCCATTCTGGGCCACCGGCGACGATACGCGCGCGCTCGCCGCCGAGCTTGAGCGGGTGCTCGCCGGTTCTTTGCTCGATCTTCCGACCAAGTTCGGTTTCGCAATCGATGATGGCAGCGAGCGGGTGCTGGCTGGCGCGTCTGCGGATATCAGGATCGAGCGCGATCGCAATGGCGGCCTGCTGGTGCGCGCCGATGGCGCCGAGCTCGGGCTTTCCGTCACGCGGAGCGAGGCCGTGCAGGTCGCGTTGGCGCTGGCCGAGTGGTTCATCGCTTCCGGCGGAGCGAAAGGTGAGAGGCGACGGATGGCGGCCTATCTCGCCGGCGGCGCGAGCCTGCCCGAATCCTTGCGCGGCGATGTCGAGCCGGCGCCGCGATCGATAGACGCCGTTCCCGGACTCTATTCGTCCGGTGCGATGGTCGGCGTTGCGTTCGGGCTCATGCCGCAGCAGACGCTGCGCCATCTCGCCGGCTGCGCGCAGGCTCTCCGCGTGACGCCGTGGCGGATGCTGCTGGCGGAGGGGATGCGCGAGATGCCCGGTGGGGCCGACATCGTCACCGAGGTCGACGATCCGGCGCTCCGCGCGATCGCCTGTAGCGGTGCGCCGCGCTGCGGCGAGGCGCATGCCGACACGCGCGCGCTGGCGTCGGCGCTGGTGCGGCATATTCCGGCCGATGCCCGGCTTCACGTGTCCGGTTGCGCCAAGGGATGTGCGCATTCCGGCTCTGCGGATGTCACCCTCGTGGCTACGAACCAAGGCTTCGATCTGATCCGTCGTGGCTCGACCCGGGATGAGCCCGTCATGCGTGGGCTGACAGGCGCCGGCATCGTCGCAAATCCCTCCGTGCTGCTGGGAGGCCGCTGATGCCGCACATCTATGAGACCGACGGTGCTGCGATCTATCGGCAGTCCTTTGCCACCATCCGGTCCGAGGCCGACCTTGGCCGCTTTACGCCGGACGAAGAACCGGTGGTCGTGCGCATGATCCATGCCGCCGGCATGGTGGGGCTGGAAGCGCATGTCCGCTTCACGCCCGGCATGGCCGCGAGCGCGCGTGCCGCCTTGCAGAACGGGGCGCCGATCCTTTGCGACGCGCGCATGGTGTCTGAAGGAATTACGCGCGCGCGGCTGCCGGCCGGCAATGCTGTCATCTGCACGCTTGGTGATCCCGAGGTTCCCGCACTCGCGCAATCGATGCGCAATACGCGCTCCGCTGCTGCGCTCGAGCTGTGGCGGCCGCATCTGGTCGGCGCAATCGTCGCGATCGGCAATGCGCCGACTGCGCTGTTCCATCTCCTCAACATGCTGGAGGACCCCGATTGCCCAAGGCCGGCGGCGATCATCGGCTGTCCGGTCGGCTTTGTCGGCGCGGCTGAGTCCAAGACGGCATTGATGGCCGCACCGCACGCGCCGGCGCTGACGGTCGAGGGACGTCTCGGTGGTTCGGCGATCACGGTCGCCGCCGTCAACGCACTGGCGAGCCGGAGCGAGTAGATGGGACGCATCATCTGCTGCGGCCTCGGCCCAGGCGATCCGGACCTGATGAGCGTACGCGCTGATCGCACTGTGCGTGCCGCAAAGCACGTCGCCTATTTCCGCAAGAAGGGCCAGCTGGGTCAGGCCCGCCGCATCGTGGAGGGGTTGCTCGTCGCCGACGTTAGCGAGTATCCGATGGAGTATCCTGTCACCACGGAGATCGCCTTCGACAGTCCGGACTATGCGCAGCTGCTTGGGAGCTTCTACGACGAATGGGCCGAGCGCCTGGCGCGGCTTGCGCGCGCGATCGACGTCGTCGTGCTCTGCGAGGGCGATCCCTATTTCTACGGCTCGTTCATGCACCTGCATTCGCGCCTGCAGGGGCGTGTCGAGATCGAGGTGATCGCCGGCATTCCCGGCATGGCGGGCTGCTGGAATTCGGTCGGCCAGCCGATCGCGCTGGGTGATGATGTGACCACCGTGCTGATGGGCACGCTGCCGGAGGCTGAGCTGGAAGAGCGGATGCGCAGCTCCGACGCGCTGGTCGTCATGAAGACCGGCCGCAATCTCAGGAAGATCCGACGCGCGCTCGCCTCGGCGGGGCGTCTCGACGATGCGTGGCTGGTCGAACGCGGCACCATGCCGGATCAGCGTGTCGCCCGGCTCGCCGAGATCGGCGAGGCCGACTGTCCGTATTTTGCGATCGTGCTGGTGCACGGGCAGGGACGGCGCAGGGAGGCGGCCGAATGACGGGAACGCTGACCATCGCGGGATTGGGACCGGGCGACGAGGCGCTGATCACGCCGGAAGTCACATCCGCGCTTGCGGCTGCGACCGACATCGTAGGCTATGCGCCCTATGTGACGCGCGTGCCGCCGCGCGCCGGGCTCACGCTGCATTCCTCGGATAATCGCGTCGAGCTGCAGCGCGCCGCCGACGCGTTGCGGCTTGCATCCGAAGGGCGCCACGTCGTAGTGGTGTCTTCGGGCGATCCCGGCGTCTTTGCGATGGCGTCCGCCGTGTTCGAGGCGCTCGAGGACGCGCCGCAATGGCGCGACCTCTCGATTCGCGTGCTGCCCGGCGTGACCGCGATGCTGGCGGCGGCCGCGAGCGCCGGTGCGCCACTCGGTCATGATTTCTGCGCGATCAACCTCTCCGACAATCTCAAGCCGTGGCCGCTGATCGAGAAGCGCCTGCGGCTTGCGGCCGAAGCCGATTTTGCCATCGCGATGTACAATCCGCGCTCGGCGAGCCGGCCGGAAGGTTTTGGTCGCGCGCTCGAAATCCTGCGCGAGGCGGGTTGCGACGAGCGGATCGTGGTGTTCGCGCGTGCCGTCAGCACGCCCGATCAGCGGATCGAGACGGTCGAGCTGCGCGACGCGAAGCCGGAAATGGCGGACATGCGGACACTGGTGATCGTCGGCAATTCGGCGACGCGGCGGGTCGGGCGCTGGGTCTACGCGCCGAGGCAGGTCCGATGACCGAGCCATTGCATCACATCGCCGACGCTTTCCAGCCGTGGTCGGTCGGGCAGAGGTGGCCGGGTGATCATGATGACGGGAAGGCCAAGCGCACGGGCGGCGTCGATCTTGGCGCGCGCGCCGGTTCCGCCGGAGTTGCGGGCAACGATCCAATCGATGCGACGCTCGCGCATCATCTCGAGCTCGCCGTCGAGCGTGAACGGTCCGCGCGAGACAATAACGTCTGCATCGGGCAATGGCGGCGCTTCCTCGGGCGGGTCGACAAATCGCAACGTATAGGCGTGTTGCGGCCGGCTGCCGAACGGCGCGATGTGCTGGCGGCCGATCGCGAGGAATACGCGCGCGCGGCTGTCCGGCAGTGCCGCGATGGCGGAGACGACGTCCGCGACCTCGATCCAGCGGTCGCCGGCTTCCTTGTCCCACGGCGAGCGTTCGAGCGCGATCAACGGCGTTACGGTTTGCGCGCAGGCGGCGATCGCGTTGCGGCTCATCTCGGCCGCGAAGGGATGCGTCGCGTCGATCACATGGGTAATGCCTTCGCGACGAAGATAGTCGGCAAGACCGCTGATGCCGCCGAAGCCGCCGATCCGGGTCGGCAGCGGCTGATCGGCCGGCGCACGCGTGCGGCCGCCATAGGAATAGACCGCGTCGATCCCCGCGCGCGCGATTGCAGCGGCGAGCAGATTGGCGTCGGCGGTTCCGCCCAGGATCAGGGCGCGCATCATGAATAATCCCTGGTTGACCATCATCGGCATCAGCGAAGATGGCCTTGCCGGCCTCTCCGACGCAAGCCGAAAGGCGCTTCGCGAAGCCGAAACAGTTTTCGGCGGCGAACGCCACCTCGCGCTGGCCGGCATCACCGACCGTGGCCGTGCCTGGCCGGTGCCGTTCGATGCGGGCATTGTGCTTGAATGCCGCGGCCGTCCGACGGCAGTGCTCGCCTCGGGCGATCCGTTCTGGCATGGCGTCGGAGGGAGCCTTGTCGAGACGCTGCAGGCCGGCGAGTGGGTCGCATACTCCGGACCATCGACGTTCTCGCTTGCGGCGGCACGCTTGGGCTGGCGCTTAGAGACCGTCATCTGCCTTGGCCTTCATGCGGCACCGTTCGAGCGTCTGTTGCCGCATCTCGTGCGCGGTGCACGGATCATCTGCTTGGTGCGCGATGGCAAGGCAGCTTCCGATCTCGCGCAATGGCTCACGGGCCGCGGCTGGGGGCCGTCATCGATGTGGACGCTTTCCGCGCTTGGCGGACCCCGTGAGTCCGTCACGCAGCATCGCGCGGACGGCTACGCCGGCGACGCAAGCGACAGCCTGGTCGCGGTCGCGTTGGAGGCGAGGGGAACGCTAGGGATCGCGCGCAGCTCAGGTCTTCCCGACGCACTCTTTGTGCATGACGGGCAACTGACAAAACAGCCGATCCGCGCGCTTGCATTGTCGGCGCTTTCGCCGCGGCCTGGCGAGCGGCTGTGGGACATCGGCGCCGGCTCGGGTTCGATCTCGATCGAATGGGCGCTGTGCGGCGGGACGGCAATCGCGGTCGAGGCCCGTGGCGAACGTGCCGCGAACATCCGCAGCAATGCTGCGAGCTCCGGCTTGGCCCACCGGATCACCGTGATCGACGGCGAGGCGCCCGGCATTTTATCGAATCTCGAGGCGCCCGATGCGGTGTTCATCGGTGGTGGCCTCGATGCGGCGATGTTCGACGCGATCTGGTCGCGTATCGCGACGGGAGCGCGACTGGTTGCGCATGCGGTGACCCTGGAAACCGACGCGCTGCTCTCCGATCTGCATCAACGCCATGGTGGCGACCTGATGCGCGTCGAGATCGCCCATGCCGAGCTGCTGGGGCGGTATCGCTCCTGGAAGGCTACGCGGCCGATCGTGCAATGGAGCGTTATCCGATGAAGGTCGCAGGTTTCGGATTCAGGCGTGACGCCAGTGCCGCGTCCTTGCGCGAGGCGCTCGACGCGGCCGGCGGTTCCGATGGCCTTGCGGCCGTTGCAACGGTGAGTGACAAGGCCGATGCGGTGGCGTTGAAACTGCTGGCGCAGGAACTGGATTTGCCGATCCGGGGGATTTCGGCAGAGAAATTGGCTGAGATAGAGACCGTAACGCAATCCGGGTTCATCAAGGCGAGGTTTGAAACGGGCTCGGTCGCCGAAGCCGCGGCAATCGCTGCGGCAGGACGCGGTGCGCGCCTGATTTCGGTCAGGGCGACGTCACAGGATCGGATGGCCACTGCGGCGATCGCGGAAGGAGACGGCGAATGACGGTGCATTTCATCGGCGCAGGGCCAGGCGCTGCCGATCTCCTGACCTTGCGCGGGCGCGATCTCATCGCCTCTTGCCCGGTCTGTCTTTATGCCGGATCGCTCGTGCCGGAAGGGGTTCTGGCGCATTGCCCAAAAGATGCGCGTATCGTCAACACGGCGCCGCTGTCGCTCGACGAGATCGTCGCCGAGATCGCCTCCGCGCATGCGGAGGGCAAGGACGTCGCGCGGCTGCATTCGGGCGATCTCTCGATCTGGTCGGCGATGGGCGAACAGTTGCGCCGGCTGCGCGCGTTACAGATTCCCTATTCGGTGACACCAGGCGTGCCGGCCTTCTCGGCAGCCGCGGCGGCACTGCAGTCCGAGCTGACGCTGCCGGGCCTTGCGCAATCGGTGGTGCTGACGCGCACGCCGGGCAGGGCGAGCGCGATGCCAGACGGTGAAACGCTCGCGGCCTTTGCCGCGACCGGCGCGGTGCTCGCGATCCATCTCTCGATCCATCTGCTGGACAGGGTCGTTGCTGAGCTCACGCCGCATTACGGAGCCGACTGCCCGGTGGCGATCGTCTGGCGTGCGAGCTGGCCGGACCAGCGCATCGTGCGCGCCACGCTTTCGACCCTCGACGCCGCCGTTGGCCCGGAACTCGAACGCACCGCGCTGATCCTGGTCGGCAAGACGCTGGGTGCCGATGAATTCGCCGAAAGCCGCCTCTATGCGGCCGACTACGACCGCCGCTACCGGCCGGTGGGAGCGGAGCCACGCTTTCCGGAACCATCGCGATGAGCGCGGGGCTCGTGATCTCGGCGCCGGCATCCGGCGTCGGCAAGACGACGCTGACTTTGGCGCTGGCCCGCGCCTATCGGAATCGCGGGCTGAAGGTGCAGTGCCTGAAGAGCGGGCCGGACTACATCGATCCTGCCTTTCACGCGGTCGCTACCGGACGCGCGTCGGTCAATCTCGATAGCTGGGCGATGGAGCTCGATGCGATCGAGTGCCTGGCGAGCCGCGGCGCGGACGCCGACCTGGTGCTGGCCGAGGGCTCGATGGGCCTGTTCGACGGCGTTGCCGCGCGCGGCGTGTCCGGCACCGGCGCCACCGCAGATGTCGCCGAGATGATGGGGTGGCCGGTGTTGCTGGTGATCGATCCTTCCGGCCAGGCGCAGACGGCGGCCGCGGTCGCGGCAGGACTACGCGATTTCCGCACCGGCGTGCGGTTGGCCGGCGTCGTTCTCAACCGCGTTGCAAGCAAGCGGCATGAGGATCTGGTGCGCGGCGCCATGGCAGGCGCGGGCATTGCTGTGTTGGGTGCGCTGCCTCGCCATGCCGAGATTGCCTTGCCGAAGCGGCATCTTGGCCTGGTGCAGGCCGAAGAGCAGGCCGAGATCGACGGCCTGATCGAGGAAGCCGCGCGCTTCGTCGCCGAGCATGTCGACCTGGACGCCGTGCTGCGATCGGCCCGCGTCTCGCCGGTGCAATCGTCCACGCGCCGCTTCGGCGTCACGCCGCCCGGCCAGCGCATCGCGCTCGCCCGCGACGCCGCATTCTCGTTTGTCTATCCGCACATGCTCGAAGCGTGGCGCGCGGCCGGCGCAGACATCGTGACGTTCTCGCCGCTTGCCGACGAAGGCCCCGACGCCAACGCCGATGTGTGTTGGCTGCCCGGCGGCTATCCCGAACTGCATGCCGGCCGGCTTGCCGCCAACGGGCGATTTCTCGGGCAATTGCGTGGCTTCGCCGCGACAAAGCCGGTGCATGGCGAATGCGGGGGCTACATGGTGCTGGGCCGCGCGCTGACCGACGCCGATGACGTGCGCCACGAGATGGCGGGGTTGCTCGGCCTTGAGACGAGCTATGCCAAACGCCGCATGCATCTGGGCTACCGGCTTGCCGAGCTCGTTGCACCGATGCCCGGGCACGAGCCGGGCGCACGCCTGCGCGGCCACGAGTTTCACTACTCGACGATCATCGCGCAGCCGGATACGCCGCTCGCGGCGGTGCGCGATGCGACCGGCGCGATCGTGGCCGAAACCGGATCGCGGCGCGGCCGTGCAACGGGGACATTCTTCCATCTGATTGCGGAGGACCGGTGAGCGGATTCGTCTCCTTCGTCTCGGCCGGCCCCGGTGACCCCGAGCTCCTGACGGTGAAAGGGGCGGCGCGGCTTCGCGAGGCCGACGTGGTGCTCTACGATGACCTTGCCTCGGGCGCGATCCTCGATCTCGCGCGCACTGGTGCCAATCTTGTCGCGGTCGGCAAGCGCGCCGGCCGGCTGTCGGCCAGGCAGCATCATGTCAGCCGGCTGCTGGTCGATTATGCCGCGACCGGCGTGCGCGTGGTGCGCCTGAAATCGGGCGACGCCGGCATCTTCGGACGGCTCGAAGAGGAGATCGAGGCGCTGCGCGCGGCCGGCATCGGCTACGAGATCGTTCCCGGCGTGACCTCGGCCTCGGTCGCCGCCGCACAGGCCGGCATTCCGCTGACGCGACGGCTGACCTCGCGCCGGGTCCAGTTTGTGACCGGCGCCGACGTCACCGGTGAATTGCCTGCGGACCTGAATTGGGCGGCGCTGGCCGATCCGGAAGCGACCACCGTCGTCTACATGGGGCGGCGCACCTTCCCGGCGCTGGCGGCAAGGCTGATCGCGCACGGCCTTGCGCCCGAGACGCCGGCGTTGCTGGCGGAATCGCTCGGCCATGCCGACGAGCGGATTGTTCGCACCACGATCGTGGACCTTGCCGAACGGCTCACGCATGCGGGTGCCGCAACGGCGGCCGCAATTATTCTGTTCGGTGCTTTGGCGCCGGACCAAGGGTGACGCGGTCATGCTGACGCTTTCTCTCATCGGCATCGGTTGCGGCGATCCCCGGCAGCTCATCCTCGCTGCGATCGCAGCGATCAATGCTGCCGATCTGATCCTGATCCCGCGCAAGGGGACCGCGAAGTCGGATCTCGCCGATTTGCGGCGAACGACTTGCGCGGAGGCGTTGAGCAACGACCGGACACGCATTGCCGAGTTCGACCTGCCGGTGCGCGATGCCGGCGAAGAGGATTATCGCCGGGGCGTGGACGATTGGCATGATGCGGTGGCCGCGACCTGGTCGCAGGAAATCGCGCGCCATCTCGGCGGCGAGGGCCGGGTTGCCCTGCTGATCTGGGGCGATCCGTCGCTCTATGATTCAAGCCTGCGGATTGCGCGACGGCTCGATCCGCTGCCATCGATCGAAGTCATCCCCGGCATCACGTCGATCCAGGCGCTGTGCGCGGCGCATTCGCTGCCGCTCAACGAGATCGGCGAGCCGTTCCTGGTCACCACAGGCCGGCGGCTGCGCGAGGGCGGATGGCCGTCCAGCACTGACACCGTGGTCGTGATGCTCGACGGCGGCGCTGCCTTCCAGACGCTGGATCCGGCAGGGCTGCGGATCTGGTGGGGCGCCTATCTCGGCATGGCGGATCAGATCATCATGGCCGGTGAGTTGGCCGAGGTCGGCCCTCGCATCGTCGCCGCGCGGCGTGAGGCGCGCGAGCGACATGGCTGGATCATGGATTGCTATATCCTCAAGCGGCAATCATGATTCAGGGGGGGCGCGGCGCATCGGCATTCCAGAGCCGCTAATCCTTGAACGCGCGAATCGACGGCTGGATTGTCAGGCGGTAGGCGACGAGCTTGTCGCCATCGAACAGTTCGAGCGTCGTCTCGCAGACCGGGCAGCGATACTCGCCCCTGTTTCCTGAGCCGGACGTCAACTCGAGGCGTCGGAATCCAGCCCCGCAGCGCGGGCACGTGACGTCGTCCTTCTTCATCGGCTCACCCCAGAACAACACCGGCGGTATTTTGTAACCCAGACCGCGCGGCTGAACTATGGTCATGGCCGGAGAGCTACCGGATCATTCGTGCATGGCAACGCCGACGCGACTTGGATCGAACAACCGAGCCGATAATTCGATCTCGCACGGGAAACGGATCGGCAATTTCAACGTATTCTGCAAATTCGGCAACGAGTTATGGCGTGACATCGAAGCACGTTCTGAACCTTACCTGCACCGCAACAATCGCCGCCGCGTCGCGATGCCCGTCGGTTTCCCAGTCCGCCCCGCCCCCCGTCAACACGCGATCGCCGGCGAACGCTGGGTTCGCCGGCGATCCGTCGCCATCAGCGGATGCCACCTATTGCCGCGTCAAGCGAACCACGTCCTGTCTCAGCAGGTAGAGCGAGACGGCGAGCAGGACGACATCCTTCATCAGGAAGGGCACGTTGCCGGTCATCGCAGGGAAACCTCCGGCCGCAACGTCCCAGCCTTCCGGCATGAACGGGATGATGGTGACCGTCGCGATGAACGTGCCGGTTGAGCCGAGCGCGCCGAGAACGCCGAGCCGCTTGTCCCAGAAGCCTGCGAGCAGCAGGGATCCGAAGGTCCATTCCGAGGCGCCGAGGAAATAGCTGGCGCCGGCATGGCCGAAGACGGGATACAGCCACCAGATCAACGGCCCGTTGCTGATGAACGGGACCAGCCGTTCGAATTCGTACGGGAACCACTTCTGGTAACCGAAGAACAGGAACATGATCACCATCGAGGCCCGGACGATATGGTAGTCGAGATCCTCCGCGAGCAGGCCGGACCGATACAGCGCGCGAACAAGCGGATTTTGCGTGGTGTTGGCAAGCGTGGTGTTGGAAAGCGTGGTCATGGTCGTGATCCTTTGACGTGACATCGCGCGGTCGCTTCACGCGACGGCGGGGAAGTCGATGTCGGTGTCGTTGATGCGGTTGAAGACGTTGGTGAAGACGGTGGTCGCGAACGCCAGGCTAATCTCGACCAGTTGCGCGTCGCTGTAACCGGCCGCCCGGATCGCGGCGAAGTCCTCGGCGCTGACGGTGCCGCTCGACTGCGCAAGCTTGCGAACGAAATTGACCAGCGCATCGCGCTTGGCATCGCCGCTCGGCTCGCCGTCGCGGATCTGCTTCAGCGCGTCGGCCTTCACGCCGGCGAGTCTCGCGAGGTGCGAATGCGCGGCGACACAGTAATCGCAGCCGCCGGCGGCGCTGATCACGAGCTTGATGACCTCCTGATCGCGCTTGGGCAGGCTGCTGCCGGCCAGCACCGCATCGGCGGCGAGGATCGCCTTCAGCGCGGCCGGACCGTGGGCGGCGATTGCCGCGTAGGTGTTCGGGACGCTGCCGATCGCCTTCTTGATCTGGGCGTAGATCTGGCCCGACGGGCCGGTGTCGGTTTCGAGATTGGGGACTGAAAGACGGGACATGGTGGCACTCCGTGTTGGGGTTGGTGATCGATTACGGAGTGACAATAGAATTGCGATATGAGGCATTGAATGTCATCACAGCTCACATATATGCTCTATCGTCTCAATCTGGCCGCTTCAGGAGATCGCCCATGGATTGGCTCAGCCGGCTGTTCGAGATGATGCCGGTGCGCGGCTGGCTCGACCTGCGCTGCAGCTACGGCGTGCCCTGGCGCATCGACCAGGGACCGGGCTTGAGCAACGAGATCCCCTATCATGCGGTGCTCGCCGGCTCGGCGATCCTGGACGACCCAGCGGGCGGCCGGCCGCTGCAGCTGAAGGCGGGCGACATCCTTCTGCTTCCCGGCAACCCGCGGCACCTGATGCATGACGGCAGCGGGACGCCACCGCTGCCGGCGCGCAACCGGGCGGCGCAGAATTTCACGATCAGCGAGAACCTGGGTTCGGACGAGCGGCTCGACCTGCTGTGCGGACACTTCGCGATCGCGCCTCCGCACGACCGCCTGTTGCGCACCTATCTCCCGCCGCGTCTTGTCGTGCATGCCGGACCGCGCGTGGGAGAGGGGACGGCCGCACAGCTCGCCGGACTTGTGTCGCTGATGCGCGGCGAAACGGCGGACGATCATCTGGGCGGCCGCGCCATGCTGAACGCGCTGTCCACGGCGATGTTTGCGCTTGTGCTGCGGCTTGCGAGCGAGACCGACGCAAAGTCACGCGGTCTGCTTGCGCTGGCCGGTGATCCCCGTCTTGCGCCGGCTGTGGCCGCCATGTTCAACGAGCCTGCGCGTGCATGGTCGCTGCCGGAGCTTGCGCGTCTCTGCAACATGTCGCGCGCCACGCTGGCACGGCAGTTCCAGGAGAAGCTCGGGCGCTCGGCTAGCGATCTGCTCACCGATATCAGGATGACGCTGGCGGCGAACGAGTTGAGGCGATCGTCGCTCTCGACCGGCGGCGTTGCGGAGATGGTCGGCTATCAGTCGGAGGCCGCATTTCAGCGCGCCTTCAAGAGCCACATGGGCGTCACGCCGGCGCAGTGGCGAAAAGCGCAGCATTCCGGACAGGAGGTTCTAGCGGACCGGGTCGCATCGGCCGATCCGAAGGCGATGTCGCCGGCTGTTGATTTATAGCCTGCGAAAGAGAAGCGGCCGATGGGCGATCGCCACCGGCCGCTTCGTGTACCATCACGCCCGGACAGTGGCGGCCTGCTGCAGAACCGGGATCATGTCTTCCGGCTCCGGGCGGCTTGTGTAATCCGGGTTGACCTCGGAGTAGAGGATCACGCCGTTCTGTCCGATCACGTAGCGCCCCGGCATCGGCAGCGTCCAGCTCGGATCGTCGTTGAAGCTCGGCAGATCGTTCTTCAGCTGCTTGTAGAGCGCGACCAGATCATCGGGCAGATGGAAGCGCAGTCCGAAGGCCTCGCTGACCTCACCCTTCACGTCGGACAGGATCGGGAAGGAGAGCTTGTTCTGGCGCACCGATTTGCGGCTGTTCGGCGCGGTCTGCGGCGAGATCGCGACCAGTGAGGCACCGTATTTGTCGAACTCCGCTTTGGCGGCTTCGAGCGCCTGCAGCTCCATGTTGCAATACGGACACCAGACGCCGCGGTAGAAACTGAGCACCAGCGGGCCGCGCTGCAGCAGATCGGCCGAATTGACGACGTTGCCGTCGGGATCCCTGAGCGAGAACGACGGGGCGACATCGCCGGCCCGCCTGGCGCGCTGCGCGGCGCCGGACTCGATCAGCTCCGCGGTGGCGCGGTGCATGATCTCGATGACCGGCCGGGGAACGCTGTAGGGCGGCTTTCCGGCTTCGAAATCGGCTTTGAAAGCGTCGAGCTTGGCTTGAAGCGACATGACGGTTCTCCTTGGCTGCTGCGTGGTGGACGGCGGCGCCGTCCGTGTTGTTGAACTCACACGCAGCAAGCTAAAGGAGATCGCCGGGCCGGGTAGCGCTGCCGTCCGACTAGTCCTTATTCCCGTCGGGAATAAATCGAATGGTCAGCAGCCGCGGCAGATGACCAGCCTGTGGTCGAGGTCCTGGTCGAACTGCTGTTGCTGTCGCTCCCATGCCGACACGGTCTCGGGCCTGGGAGCGTCGGCGCGCTGCGGCTGCCGGTTGCCGACCGGTGCCAGCCAGGGCCGGCGCGAGGTCAGCGCAGCCGCCTTGACGTCGGCATGATCCGCCATCGCGCTGATCTGCAAATCGGGAAACACGCGGATCGTATCGGACTGGTTGGCGTTCGCAGGTGAAAGCAGGCTGGCGAAGACGAAGGCCGCGGCGGCGGTATGGGCAGCGCGCTTCACGATCGAGATGCGGGACATGGCGACACTCCTTGGCGGGAGGCTCGGGATGAGCAACTCCATTGCCGCCACCCTACGCCGCGGTGCGCCGCGCTGAATGCCATCGGGGATCGAAGACATGCTCATTCGTCTCACCGGCCGCCGACGCGGGCCGGGGGACGTCGTCATTCGTTGAACGTGCGCTCGAAGAACGTCACGAACGTCCGCGCCTTGGCGGTCGCCGCGCGCCCGCCCGGAAGCACGGCCCAGAGATCGAGCGCGGGCAGACCCCATTCCGGCAACACCGCCCGCACGGCGCCCGACCGGAGTTCGAGGCTGAACATCCATTCCGATGCGACGGCGATGCCTGCATCGGCAAGCACTGCGGCCCTGACGCCTTCGGCGGCGGTCACCCGCAGCCGGCTCTGCACGGTGACGGCGAGCTCGGTGCTGTCGCGCCGGAACGACCACACGCTGCCCTCACGGAGATACACGACGGCCTGATGCCGGCTCAGCTCGCTCGGCGTGGACGGCGTGCCGGCGCGCTTGAAATAGGCCGGCGTACCCAGCACCAGGCGTTTGCATCTGGCGACACGGCGTGCGGTCAGCGTCGAGTCAGTCATCTTGCCCATTCGCAGCGCTACGTCGATGCCCTCCTGCACGAGGTCGATCTGACGGTCGTCGAGCACGACTTCGAGTTCGAGCTCCGGGTTCAGCGCCAGAAACTTCGGCAGCATCGGAATGAGGTGGATGCGGGCGAAGGTGACGGCGGCGCAGATCCGCAATCGGCCCTTGAGGCCGGCGCCGGCGCCGCGCGCGGCGAGCTCTGCTTCGGCGGCCTCTTCCAGCGCGCGCCTAGCGCGCTCGAGATAGCCCAACCCCGCTTCCGTCGGGGTGAGGCCACGGGTCGAACGGGTGAGCAGTTTAACCCCGAGGAATTCCTCGAGCTGCGCGATGGACTTCGAGACCGCCGGCTGGCTGATCCGAAGCTGCCGCGCGGCGCCGGAGAAGGATCCGGTTTCGATCACCCGAACGAAGGTCTCCATTGCCGCCAGGCGGTCCATGATATTCTCCGCAGGAATGAGCAGGTCCATCCTTTCTGCCATGCCCTGCGAAGGTTGACCATCGCGTCCGCCGGTGCGCGCCCTCGGCCGCTCGATGGCGTCGCTAACGGTCGAACAGGGTTGGCTTGAACACGGAGAGCGGCGCGGGATCGCGGCTCGGCGGCGGCGGGACCTTTCCGTCGATATCGGTGAAGCCGTATTCGGCTGCCAGCTCCGAGGCGAGCAGGATCTGGCCGCTCTTGGCCATCACGTCGGGATCGGCGGCAAGGGCGGCGACCGCGCGGCCGGCGAACACCGGCGTCTCGCCGCGCTCGGCAATCAGCCTAGCGAGCGCCGGCGGCACGCGGTCGGGCTGCGCCGCAAGCTTCTCGCTCTTGATGTAACCGGGCCAGATCGAGACCGCGGCAATGCCGAAAGGCTGCAGCTCATGCGCCATGTCGCGCGCCATCCGGTCGACGCCTGATTTCTGAACGCCGAACGGGACATTGAAGGTGTATCTGACGCCGCCGCCCGACGAGGTGTTGACGATCAGGCCGCGCGCTTGCGGCAGCATCAGCGGGACCGCGAGCTGGCTGGCGACGAAATGCGAGCGCAGGCCGACACGATGCAGGGTGTCCCACAGCGAGGCCGGCACCTGCCAGAACGGGACATTGACCGGCATCACGTTCGGTGCCGCAAACACATTGTTGACGAGCACGTCGAGGCGGCCATGGTCGCGCCGGATCAGGTCGAAGATCTCCTGCACCGAACCGTCGTCCGAATGATCGCACAGCAGGCCGATGCCGCGGCCGCCGGCCTCATCGATCGCGGCGATGGTTTCATCCAGCGATCCCGGCCATTCCGATCCGCCGCGGTTGCGTGTGCGCGCAGTGACAATGACGGTCGCGCCGGCTTCGGCGAGGCCGATGGCCACGCCCTTTCCGACGCCGCGGCTTCCTCCCGTCACCAGCGCGATGCGATCCTTGAGGCGTCCCTTGGTCATGCGATCTCCCGATATGGCTTCTTCGGAAGATAACTTGACAATAATCTTCCTGGGAAGATATTAGGCTCAGAACGTCGAAGGCGTCAACCAGGGAGGTTTTGCGATGGTCACGAGGGAAGAGAATGAATTGCTGTGCCGCGTCACGGGTGACGCGCCGATGGGACGGATGCTGCGGCAGCATTACTGGCTGCCGGCCGTTCTCTCGGTGCGCGTGCGCAAGGGAGAGGCGCCGGTCCGGGTCAAGCTGTTCGGCCGCAACTTCGTGGCGTTCAGGGGCAAGGACGGCACCGTCGGCTTCCTCGATGAGGCCTGTCCGCATCGCGGCGCCTCGCTTGCGCTGGCGCGGGTCGATGATTGCTCGCTGACCTGCCTGTTCCACGGTTGGAAGATCAACGCCAGCGGCGAGGTGCTGGACGTTCCGAACGAGCCGAACAACCCCAGGGAATTCGCCAAGACCGTCAAGGCGAAATCCTATCCGGTGCGGGAAGGCGCCGGGCTGATCTGGGTCTGGCTCGGGGAGGGCACCGCGCCGCCCGCGCCCGACTTCGAGTGGATGGATTTGCCGCCGGACCAGGTTTATACGGCCGGCATCGAGCTCAATGCCAACTGGCTGCAAGGCGTCGAGGCCACCATCGATTCCTCGCATGTCGCGCTGCTGCACCAGAGCTGGACCGCGACATCGTCGAGCGACTTCGGCGCGACGCGCGTCAACACCGAAGTGGGCTACGAATTCGAGAAGAAGTCCTACGGCTTCCGTGCCGCGGCGCTGCGTACCGCGCCGGACGGATCATGCCTCGCCCGCGTCACCGAGTTCGTGATGCCCTACTATGGCTTGATCGCGCCGATCTTCTCCGGGCCGCAGCAGGATCGCACTGCGATCATCGCGGTGCCGATCGACGACGAGAACCTGATCCAGTGGTACATCTTCTACAATCCCGAGAAGCCGGTGGATTCCTGGCGCAAGGTGCAGCGCGCCAATCAATGGCCGATGGCCGGCGGCCTGCCGGGTGACCAAAGCAACAATTGGGGACAGAACCGCCAGATCATGGATGCCGGCAACAGCACCGGCTTCCACGAGATCGTCATCGAGGATTTCGTCGTGATGGTCAGCATGGGGCCGATCGTCGACCGTTCGCAGGAATATCTCTGCTCGGCCGACCAGGCGATTGTCAGGGTGCGTCGCCAGCTGCTCGACGAGGTGCGCGACTTCATGGACGGCAAGGCGCCGAAGAGCGGCCAGAGCGAGACCATGTCCTACAGGGACATTCGCGCGGTCGGCGGCCGGCTCGCCTCCGCCTCGGAGGATTGGCGGCAGATTCCCCGCTGATCGGATCGGACCCCCAAGGGAAGTCGAGGGCGCGGACGGTGCGTCCGCGCCCATGTCCCGGCCCTGGCCCAGGAGACGCCATCTCATGACATTGCAAAAATCGACCTGGCATCATCTATGTGCCGCCGCGAAACTGTCGGAAGGCGAGCCGCTCGGCTTCAAGGTGGGCGACCGGCGTGTCGCGCTCTACAAGGTCGACGACGACATCTTCGCAACGGACGATGTCTGCTCGCACGCGTTTGCGCTGCTGTCCACCGGGTTTCTCGAAGGGCATGTGATCGAGTGCCCGCTGCATGGCGCGATGTTCGATGTCCGTGATGGCAAATGCCGGTCGAGCGCCTACAAGGATATCGAGGCGTTCAAGGTCGAGATCCGCGATGGCGAGGTCTATGTGCAGCTCGACGGCGGTGCTGCGCTCGAAACTGCGCGTGACGGCGGCGTGAGCGTCAAATCGTGAGCGGCCTTGTCGTCATCGGCGCATCCTATGCCGGCATTCAGGCGGCGCTTGCGGCGCGTGATGCCGGCTATGCCGAACCGGTGACCGTGATCGCCGACGAGAGCGCGCTGCCGTATCAACGGCCGCCGCTTTCCAAGGACTTCCTGCTCGGCGAGATCGGCGCACAGGAGCTCCTCATGCACGACGAGGCCATTTTCGCGGGCAAGCGAATCGAGCTGCTTCTGGGCCATCGCGTCGTTGAGATCGATCGCAGTGCTGGCCGGGTCACGTCGGCGGATGGCGCGGTACTCGCCTTCGACAGCCTCGTCATCGCCACCGGCTCGCGTGCGCGAAGGATCGCTATCAGCGGCGCTGAACTCGACGGCGTCTGCTGTCTGCGATCAATCGCCGATGCCGTCGATCTCAAGGCGCGGCTCGGGCAGGCCAGCGAGATCGTCATCGTCGGCGGCGGCTTCATCGGGCTCGAGGTGGCGTCCTCCGCGGCCAGGCTCGGCAAGCGGGTGAGGGTGATCGAGGCCGCGTCCCGATTGCTCGAGCGGGCGGTATCTCCGGTGGTGTCGCGCTTCCTGCTCGATCGTCACGTCCGGGCGGGCGTTACGGTGAAGTTCGGCACAGCCGTTTCGGCCATGATCGGAGAGGGCGGACGGGTCGTGGCGGTCGAACTGAACGGTGGTGTTCGTCTCGGCGCCGACCTTGTCGTCGTCGGCATTGGCGGCATCGCCAATGATGAGCTCGCGATTGCCGCGGGGCTCGAATGCGCCAATGGCATTGTGGTGGATGAGCATGGCCGGACGGCACGCCCGGGCATCTACGCCGCCGGCGACTGCGCCAATCACTACAGCCGGTTCGCGGAGGGCTGGATCAGGCTGGAGTCGGTTCAGCATGCGCAGGATCAGGGAGCGGCCGCAGGGCTTGCAATCGCGGACCGCCACGAGGCCTATACTAGTGTGCCGCGGTTCTGGTCGGATCAGCACGATCTCAAGCTTCAGATCGTCGGCTGCGCCACGCGCAGCGACCGGACCGCGATCCGTGGCGCGATCGAAGACGGCAGCTTCTCCGTGTTCAATTACCGGCAGGGCAGGCTGGTTGCGGTCGACAGCATCAACAATCCCGGTGATCAGATGGTGGCGCGGCGCCTGATAGCAGCCGGCATTTCGCCGACACCGGACCAGGCCGCAGACAGCTCATGCGATCTCAAATCGCTGTTGAGGACGGGCAACAAGGCTGTGACGTAGTGTTGCAGCTAATCCGCTGCCGCAAGCCGGCCGGACTTCTTCGGCGCCTTCACGGTTCGGACGGTGAGCAGCTTGCGCAGGCAGCGGTCGAGCATGGCGAGCTCCGCCTTGGTCAACCCGCTCGCCTCGGTGACGCCCGCAACGACCCTCGCAACTTCGGCAATGCCGCGGTCGGCGGTCGCGAGACCCTTGGCGGTGAGGCGGACCAGCTCGGAACGGCCGTCGTCGCTGGCCGAGACGCGCAGCACGAAGCCGCCTTCCTGCAGCCGGGCCACGCGCTTGGTCATGGCGCCCGATGTGACGAGGAGGGCGCGGAACAGATCAGTCGGCCGCAACTCGTACGGCTTTCCCGAGCGCCTGAGCGCCAGCAGGACATAGAGCTCGCCGGTCTGCAACCCGACAGCCTTTGCGATGTCCTGCAGGCGCATCTCATGAAGCTGGTTGACGCGCTCGAGCCGCAACAAGGTGCAGGCGGCGGCGAGGTCGAGGTCGGGACGCTGCGCGAGCCAGGCGGCCTCGATGTCGTCGTAAAGGGTGCTGTCGGGTGCAGGCGGCTGCTTGATCGCAGGTTCGGCGCGGCGTGACACGCTGCTCTTCTTCATTCCCTTCCAGTCCCCTTCGTCCCGCGCCAGCGGCGCGGCATCATCCGTACGATAATCTAACACCGTCGAATTGATGTGTCGCCCCGCAAGTTCCTGGACTCGCTCCAGGCGCTGCACATCGCTCTCCGGAGCGGCCATTTGCCGCTTGAGGTTTGGGTTGACAATTATCTTCCTAGGAAGAATAGTCCGGGTAAGAAAACAGAGGGAGGAGCGCATGCGCGGACTTCGCGCGACATTCTGGTTCGCAGCCTTGCTGGCTGCTTGCGGTTCGGCCAGGGCGGCCGAGACCGAGTTGATCCTTGGACAGACCATGCCCTACAGCGGCCCTGCGTCGGCGCTGAGTGCCGTCGGCAAGGTGCAGACCCGCTATTTCCAGATGATCAACGACCGCGGCGGCATCAATGGCCACAAGGTCAGGCTGATCTCGCTCGACGATGGCTATAGCCCGCCGAAGGCCGTGGAGCAGACGCGCCGGTTGATCGAGAATGACGAGGCGGTCGCGATCTTCGGCAGCATGGGAACCGCGCAGAATGCGGCGGTCCAGAAATATCTCAACGCCAAGAAGATCCCTCAGCTGTTCGTGTTCGCGGCCAGCGAGCGCTTCGCCGATCCGAAGACGAGCCCCTACACGATCTCGGGGATGACGCTGTTCAGCACCGAGGCTGCGATCTATGCGCGGCTGGTGGCCGAGCACATTCCGGCGTCGCGCGTCGCCGTGCTGTACCAGAACGACGACTACGGCCGCGAATATCTACGCAGCTTCAAGGTCGAACTGGCCCGGCTCGATCCCAAGGCCGAGATCGTCGCGGCGTCGCCTTACGAGGTCACGTCGCCGACGGTCGATTCGCAGGTGGTCTCGCTGGCCAGTACCAATGCCAACGTCTTTCTCAATGCGTCGACCGGCAAGTTCACCTCGCAGGCGATCCGCAAGGCAGGTGAGCTCGGCTGGCGTGCGCAGCAGTTCCTGCCGATCGGCAGCAACTTCGTGCCGACGATCCTCAAGCCGGCCGGGCTCGACAACGCCAAGGGGGCGATCTCGGCGACACCGACCAAGTCGGTCGGCGATCCGGAATGGGCCAACGATCCCGCCTATCTCGAGTGGCTGGCCTTTATGAAAAAGTACTATCCCGAGGGCGACATCGAGGATCAGCTCAACTTCACCGGATGGAACATCGCTGTCCTCATGACCAAGGTCATCGAGGCCTGCGGCGATGATCTGTCCCGGCAGAACCTCATGAAGCATGCCACCGCGCTGAAGAACGTTGCGCTTCCGGGGCTGATTCCGGGCATCACCGTCAACACCAGTCCGGACGATTATCGTCTGATCGCGTCGCTGCGGCCGCAGCGTTTCGATGGTGAGCGTTGGGTTCCGATGTCCGGGGCCATGGCCGCGCAGTGAGGTGTGCGCCGGTGATTGCCGCTAACGCCCACGCCTGAGCTCTTCGGTGGCGCGGCGGAGCACCTCGTGAAGCCATTCGTGCGATGGTTCGTCCTCGACGCGTTCGTGCCAGAGCAGCCGAACCTCAACGGGCGTCGTGGTGTAAGGCAGCTCATGGGTCGTGATCGCATGCGCCTGCTCGAGCGCCCGCGCCAGCGGCCGCGGAACGATCGCCGCCAGTTCGGACTCGACCAGCAGCGCGGGCAAAGCAAGGAAATGCGGCAGCGAGACCGCGATCCGTGGCGGGTGGTCGCTGTCGGACAGCGCCCGTTCAAGCGCGGGGCGGTCATACATCTCCGAACGTCTCGCAAGCCCGCGCTCGGAGATGTAACCACCGATCGCGCCTTCCTGCTCGCCGCCAAAGGACACGACGACCAGCGGCAGGGTCGCGAGCTTTGCCTTGTCGAGCCGGCCAAGCTTGCGTTTTTTGCCGACGATCAGCACGTCGTCATATTCGAACAGCAGGGCGGTGCGGAAGCGGCTCGGCGGCGACGAGAACACGCCGATCGCGACATCGATGCGGCCGAGGTCGATCTGCTCGGCAAGATCGATCCGCGTCACCGGCTTGATGGTGAGATCGATTCCCGGAGCCTCCCGGCTCAAGATCTTCAAGAGCGGCGGCGCCAGCACCATCGTCGTGAAGTCGTTGGCGGCGAGCGTGAACGGCTTGGTCGAGACCGCCGGAACGAAGGTCGGCAGCTCGACCGCGGCCTCCAGCGACCGCAGCGCCTGGCGGACCTGCGGGGCCATCGTCAACGCGCGGGCCGTCGGCTGCATGCCGGTCGCCGTGCGCACGAACAGGTCGTCATCGAGCATCTCGCGCAGCCGCGCCAGCGAATGGCTCACGGCAGACTGGCTCAGCGCGACCTTCTGGCTGGCGCGCAGCACGCTGCGCTCCTCCATGACGGCGTCGAACACCTTGAGCAGGTTCAGGTCCAGTGTCTTGATGGAAACGGACACGCAGTGAGCCCCGTCTGTTACGGATCGCGCACCTCGGCAAATTCCCGCGATCGTGTGCAGTTAAGGCCAGGCGTTCGGCGGATGCAACCGATCGGATCGTCCGGGAGCGCATCGCCGCATCGCCGCCATTGGCGATCTGAAGCCGGTTCAGGATCAAGCTGCAAGACTTTCACTTCCGCAACGCGACGTTCTGGCCAAGATTGCCGCCACCGGGTTTGGAGGAGAAAAACGATGAAGCCCTGGGTGAGATCGGCCCGAAGTGGTGTGCGCAAATCAGTTGGACTGGCGCTGACGCTCCTGGCTGTGGCGCCGTCCGCGGTTGCACAGAACGGGCCGGTCAGGCTCGGCGTGTTGACCGACATGTCGTCGCTCTACGCGGACAATGGCGGCCAGGGCTCAGTCGTCGCCGCGCAAATGGCGGTGGATGATTTCAAGGGCAAGGTGCTCGGGCGGCCGATCGAGATCGTCGCGGGGGATCACCAGAACAAGGCGGATGTCGGCTTACCCGGCGCTGGCTGGAAAACGAGAACGTCGAGGCGATCCTCGATGTTCCGAATTCCGCGGTCGCGCTGGCGGTGCAAGGCATCACGCGCGACAAGAAGAAGCTCTTCCTTGCTACCGGCGCAGCGACGTCCCGGCTGACCGGCGACGAGTGCTCGCCGACCGGCATCCACTGGACCTACGACACCTATGCGCTGTCGCAGGGGACGACGCGCGCGATCTCGCGTCTCGGCGCCAAGTCCTGGTGCTTCCTGTCGGCCGACTATTCGCTCGGAGCGCAGCTCGAGGCCGACAGCCGCAAGGTGATCGATGCCACCGGCAGCAAGGTGGTCGGCGCGGTGAAACACCCGATCAACACGCCCGATTTCTCGTCCTTCCTGCTGCAGGCGCAGGCCTCCAAGGCCGACGTGATCGCGCTCGCCGACGCCGGCGGCGATTTCATCAACGCCGTCAAGCAGGCGGGCGAGTTCGGCGTGACGCGCGGGCAAAAGCTGGCCGGCCTGATCGTCTTCATCGCCGACATCCACAGCCTCGGCCTGCAAAGCGCGCAAGGCCTGATGCTCAGCTCAGCCTTCTACTGGGACCTCAACGATGAGACGCGGGCGTGGTCGAAGCGCTTCATCGAGAAGACGAAGAAAGTGCCCACCATGATCCATGCCGGCACCTATGGCGCTGTCATGCACTACCTCAAGGCGGTCGAAGCCGCAGGCACGCTCGACGGACCCGCTGTCGCCGCCAAGATGCGCGAATTGCCGGTGAACGATTTCATGACCCGTAACGGCAAGATCCGGCAGGACGGAAGGCTGGTCCGCGACATGTATCTGTTCCGCGTCAAGGCTCCGGAAGAGTCGAAGTACCAGTTCGATTACTACCAGCTGTTGGCGACGATCCCGAGGGACGAAGCTTTCAGACCGATGGAGGACGGCGGATGCCCCTTCGTGAAGAAGTCGTGATTGATGGGGGCGGGGCGTGCGGAGCTGCGCGCAATCCAATCGACGACGTGATCGCGAGCCGCCTTTCGTGCCGTCAGTTCTCCGACAGTCCGGTCGCGCGGTCGACCATTGAGCAAATCCTGCGTGTGGCGCGGTTTGCGCCGAGTGGCGCAAACATCCAGCCCTGGCACGTCTACGTGCTCGCGGGCGCTGCCAAGACCGAGGTGTCGGCGGCCCTCCTGCACGCCTATGAGCGGGAGCCGAGCGAGCACGTCTCCGAGTATCAATACTACGCCACCGAGTTCCCTGAGCCGTATCTCAGCCGTCGCCAGGAGTTCGGCCGATTGTTCTATGGCTCGCTCGGGATAGAGCAGAGCGATGCCGCGGCGCGGAGCAGGCAGACCGCCAAGAATTTTGCCTTCTTCGGTGCGCCGGTCGGATTGATCGTGACCATCGATCGCCGCCTCGCCATGGGAAGCTGGCTCGATCTCGGCATGTTCATCCAGACCATGATGCTGGCTGTGGTGGGACGCGGACTGCAATCCTGCCCGCAGGAAACGCTCGCCAAGTACCACCGGATTTTGCGTCCGATGCTGTCGATCCCAGCGGAGCAGATGGTGGCCTGTGGCATCTCGATGGGCCATCCGAGGGAGCAGGCGAGAGCGCGGCTGATGCCGCGCGCGGATTTGGAGGCGTTCGCCTCCTTTGAGGGTTTTGAGAACTAGAACAGGAGTAAGTCATGGGAAGTCGGGAACAGCTTATCGAACGCAGCATTCCGTTTCTGCGCGAAGTCAAGGACATGACGCCGAGCGCGGCGATGGAGCGATGGCTCAACGAGATCTACGGGGAAGAGAGTGCGCTTTACCAGGATCTGGCACGCCTCATCAAATTGGGCGTCGAGGAAGGCTGGGCGGCGAACCAGGAAGTGGAGGGGCCGAACTATCGGCGCAGCCGCATCCTTGAGCCGGTCCCCGAGACGTTCCAGTTCAGCATCACCGCGGTTTACATGAACAGCGCCGATCCGCGCCGCTTCAAGGACGACGACGATCATGACGTGCTGCGCGGGCAGTATCACGGTCATCCCTACGGCGAGCTCAACCTCGTCGTTCCCCTCGACAAGGGCGCGCAGTTGAAGGGCTTGCAGGGCTGGCAGGGGCCGGGCTGGACGGCGCCGGATCCGGGCAGCCGACACTATCCCGAGGTCAGGGGCGGCGCGGTGATCGCCCTGTTCTATTTGCCGGCCGGGCGCATCTCCTACGATTTCAAGGTGCCGGCCTGACGTCCGGCGCCGGTGGCATCGGCAGCAACTCGGTCTGGAGCAAACCCATGACGTTGATCTATCCGGTCGCTTCGAACAGCGTCCATCCCGCGCGGCTGTCCCCTGCGTACCGGAGCGCGATCAAACGCGCGCCGCAAAAGCCGCTGATCCCGATGCGGCACACGGTCTCGGAGCTGACCGGGCCGGTCTACGGTCATGAGACCGTGCGTGAGCACGACAATGATCTCACCATCCAGGCGAGGGGCGAGCCGCTCGGCGAACGCATCATCGTGCACGGCCATGTGCTGGACGAAGACGGCCGCGGCGTGCCTAACACGCTGGTCGAGCTGTGGCAGGCCAATGCCTGCGGCCGCTACATCCATGTCGTCGACCAGCATCCGGCGCCGCTCGATCCGAATTTCACCGGCGCCGGGCGTACGCAATCCGATGCCAAGGGCTACTACAAGTTCATCACCATCAAGCCCGGCGCCTATCCCTGGGGCAATCACCACAATGCCTGGCGGCCGGCGCATATCCACTTCTCGGTGTTCGGCCACTCCTTCGTCTCGCGTCTGGTGACGCAGATGTATTTCCCCGGCGATCCCTTGTTTCCGTTCGATCCGATCTTCAACTCGGTGACCGATGAAAAGGCGCGGGCGCGGATGATCTCGTCGTTCGATCTCGACAACACCCAACCGGAATGGGCGCTGTGCTACTGCTTCGATATCGTGCTGCGCGGCCGCAACGCCACGCCGATGGAGACCAAGTAACGTGTCGAACCCGCGTCCTGATGGAATCACGCCCTCGCAGACCGTCGGCCCCTATTTCAAGTACGGTCTGACGCCGAACGGCGAATATGAGTGGAACGACGCCTTCACCAACAATCTCTTGACGGGCGATGTCTCGGGCGAGCGCATCCGCGTCGAGGGCAAGGTCTATGACGGCGCCGGCGCCGTGATCCCAGATTGCATGCTGGAGATCTGGCAGGCCGATAGCCAGGGCCGCTTCTCCGATCCGCAGGATGCGCGCGCACTGCCGAATTCGTCCTTCAAGGGTTTTGGCCGCTGCGGCACCGACAAGAGCGGCAGCTACGCCTTCGACACCTTCAAGCCGGGTGTGGTGCCGGATGCCGACGGCAAGCCGCAGGCGCCGCACGTCGCGCTCGCGGTGTTCGCGCGCGGCATGCTGTTGCATCTCTACACGCGGATCTATTTTGACGATGAGGCCGGCAACGCCGGCGATTCCGTGCTGGCGCTGGTGCCGGCTGATCGCCGCGCCACGCTTGATCGCCAAGCGCAAGGCCGGTGCGGGCAGCGTCTACACGTTCGACGTCCATCTGCAGGGCGACAACGAGACGGTGTTCTTCGACGTCTAACCGGCCGGGACGAGGCGCGCAGCCCAAGCAGGCGGATGCCTCAGGACTTGCGGTGCCTCGCGTTGACCGCGATCGCGGCCGCGGCGGTGCGGTTCTCGACCCCGAGCTTGGCGTAGATCTGCTCGAGATGCTTGTCGACGGTACGCGGGCTCAAGCCCAGGATCTGCGCGATGTCGCGGTTGGTCTTGCCCTTGGAGAGCCAGGACAGCACCTCGCCCTCACGGGTGGTCAGGCCGAGCTCGCTGGAGAATTCGGCCGGCATGTCGCCGCTGGTGTCCTTGGCCAGCCGCAGCAGGAACTCGTTGGGGCCGAGCTTGCCCATATATTGCAGCCGAAGCTGCTCGTTGCCGGGGAATGACGCCACGGTCGCGGTCTTCTTTCCGGCAACACCTTTCTGCGCCTGCTCGAGCCATTGCGGCATCGGATCCGGCAGCGCGAAATTGTCGGCGGCATCGGCGAGCGTGTCCGACAGCAGCTTCTGTGCCTGCGGCGTCGCCCACAGCAGCGCGCCTGACCTGTTGACCGCGAGCAGATAGCGGCCGGAGACGTCGAGTGCCGCGCGGGCGCTTTGCGTCATCCGCGCGTTGGCGAGATGGACCCGGATGCGGGCCAGCATCTCCTCGACCACGATCGGCTTGGTGACATAGTCGACGCCGCCGGCCTCGAGCCCGCGCACGATGTGCTCGGTTTCGGCCAGTCCCGTCATGAAGATGATCGGGACGCCGTCGAGCCCGGCGTCGCGCTTCAGCCGCCTGCAGGTCTCGAAGCCGTCCATGCCGGGCATCACGGCATCGAGCAGCACGATATCCGGCGTGATCTGGTCGACGATGCGCATCGCGGAGGCCCCGTCGAGTGCGACCATCACGGTCATGCCGGCGCCATCGAGCGCGTCGGTGAGGAGGCGCAACGTCTCCGGGGAGTCGTCGACGACGAGCGCTACGTCGCGCTTTCTTTGTTCAATGGTCATAGCTGTGCAATATCTTCAATGTCGCCATATACTGATCGAGATCGAACCGGTCGATCAGCGTGCGCATCTGGCCGACGAAATCGGCGTGTTCGGGATGTTCGTTGCCGATTTCGTCGAGCTTGAGCTGGATCGCCCTGATATAACCGAGCTGGCCGAGGCTGATCAGCTCTTCGACATATTTCACGGGCGGACGAGAGCCACCATCGGGTTTCCATTGCGGGGCCGGAGCCTGCTCGGCCTCATACTGCCACTCGATCTTGAGCAGCAGGCGGATGGTCTCTAACAGCCGCGGGATGTCGATCGGCTTCATCAAATAGCCGTCGTGGAACGGCTGCGCCAGCGGCGCGCCATGGGCCTCCAGCGCACTTGCCGAGATCATCAGGATGCGGGCCTGGTGATGGCCTTCGGAGCGCAAGGTTTCGGCGACCGTCCAGCCGTCCATGCCGGCCATCGAGATATCCAGCAGGAACATGTCCGGCCGGCGTTGCTGCGCCAGCGCTAGGCAGCCCAGTCCGTCCGGTGCGCTGAGCAGGATGAAGCCGAGCGGCGCCAGGATCTCGCGCAAGAGATCGCGATGGGTCGGGTCGTCGTCGGTGATCAGGATCGTCTTGCGCGGGCCATGATAGCCGTACACGGGAGCATCGACCGGCGCTTCGCGGCGCGGATTGGTGACCTCGGAGAGCAGCAGCTTGACGCGGAACGTGCTGCCGGTGCCGACCGTGCTCAAGACCTTGATGTCGCCGCCCATCACACCCGCGAGCAGGCGGCTGATGGTCAGGCCAAGCCCGGTGCCGGTCTGCGGCTGCGAAACGCCGAGCGCGCCGCGCTCGAAGGGCGCGAAGATCCGCTCGAGGTCGTCGGGCTGGATCCCCGGCCCGGTATCGATCACCTCGAACTCGGCGACCGGGCTGCGGTAATGCACGACGAACTGCACCCGTCCGGTTTGGGTGAATTTGATCGCATTCGACAGCAGGTTGATCAGGATCTGGCGCAGCCGCTTTTCGTCGGCGTAGACGACGACGGGCAGCACGGCCGGCCGCCTGAACACGAAGTCGATGCCCTTGGCGGCGGCCTGCAGGCGGAACATGCCGACCAGCTGCTCGAGGAAATCGTTCAGCCGCACCTCGTCGCGCGAAAGATAGAGCCGGCCGGCTTCAATCTTGGAAATATCCAGAATGCCGTCGATCAGTCCCGACAAATGATCGGCGCTGCGGCGGACCACGCGCACCTGGTCGCGCGGCCGCGTCTGCAGGCTGTTGTCCTGCTCCAGCAGTTGCGCGTAGCCGGAGATCGCATTCAGCGGCGAGCGGAGCTCGTGGCTGAGGCCCACGACGTATCGGCTTTTGGCGAGATTGGCTGATTCCGCGACTTCCTTGGCGCGCTGCAGTTCGGCATCGGTGCGCTTGTGGGCGTCGATCTCCTGGATGAGGAGGGTGGTCTGGCGGCGCGTTTCTTCTTCGGCGGCGCGCCGGCTCTGTTGCGCCAGCACGAACAGCCAGGCGACGACGCCGATGATGAGGGTCAGCGCAAAGAATACCTTCCACAACACGTCGGCCAGCAATTCGTTGGCATGCACGGCCGCCGTGGTCTGCAAATAGATCAGGCCGAGCACCAGTGCCACCAGACCGGCCGAGACTGCGAACACGCCGAGGTAATGTCCGAGCTGCGAGTTGAGGCGCGCATAGATCGGCTGCGGCATCACCTTGCCGAGGGCGTCCGAGACCTGCGCGCCGATCCGCGCGTGTGGCTTGCAGAGATCGTGGCAGCGCGCGTCGAGCGAGCAGCACAATGAGCAGATCGGGCCGGCATAGGCCGGGCATGAGGCCATGTCCTCGGGCTCGAATGCATGCTCGCAGATACAGCACTGGATCGATTCCAGGTTCTGCCAGCTGCGCTTCGGCTTGCGTGCGATGTAGTATTTGCCGTCGGTCGCCCAGGCAATCAGGGGGGCCGCGATGAACGCGACGGCCAGCGCAACGAAGGCGGACAGCGCCTTCGCCGTCGGGCCGAACAGGCCGTAGAACGCGCTGATCGAGACCACCGTCGCAATCGTCATCGCGCCGACGCCGACCGGATTGATGTCGCAGAGATGGGCGCGCTTGAACTCGATATGCTGCGGCCGCAAGCCGAGCGGCTTGTTGATGACGAGATCGGCCACCAGCGCGCCGACCCAGGCGATCGCGACATTCGAGTAGAGCGCGAGCGTCTGCTCCAGCGCCTTGTAGACGCCGATCTCCATCAACAGCAGCGCGACGACGACGTTGAACACCAGCCACACCACGCGGCCGGGATGCGAGTGGGTGAGGCGGGAGAAGAAGTTCGACCAGGCGATCGAGCCGGCATAGGCGTTGGTGACGTTGATCTTGACCTGCGACAGGATCACGAAGGTCCCCGTCAGCGCCATTGCGAGATCCGGCTGCGACAGCACGTAACGGAAGGCTTCGAGATACATGTTGGCGGGCTCGGCCGCGTGCTCGGCCGAGACGCCGTGGCTGAGCGCGAAGAAGGCCAGGAACGAGCCGGCCAGCAGCTTCAGCGCGCCGAGCACGATCCAGCCCGGACCGGCGCTGAGCAGGGCGATCCACCAGGCCTTTCGCGAGGTGCGGCGGTCACGCAGCAGGAAGCGCAGGAAGTCGACTTGCTCGCCGATTTGCGCCACCAGCGCGAACACGACGGAGGCCGCGGTGCCGAACAGCAGGAGATCGAGGTTGCCTGCGGGATCGCCGTGATCGCCAGCGAATTTGCGCCACTCGGTGAACGAATGCGGGTTGGCCCAGGCGATCGCCGCGAACGGCATGATGTGGAGGATGATCCACAACGGCTGGGTCCAGAGCTGGAAGCGGCTGATCAGCGTGATGCCGTAGATCACAAGCGGAATGATCACGACCGCGCTGATCAAATAGCCGATCGGTCGCGGAATGCCGAAGCACATGTCGAGTGCGCTGGCCAGGATCACGGCCTCGATCGCGAAGAAGATGAAGGTGAAGGAGGCGTAGATCAGCGAGGTGATGGTCGAGCCGATATAGCCGAAGCCGGCGCCGCGGGTCAGCAGATCGATATCGATGCCGCATTTCGCCGCGTGGTAGGCGATCGGCAGCCCGCAGAGAAAGATGATGACGCTGACGACCAGGATCGCGGCGGAGGCGTTCATCGCGCCATAGTTCAGCGTGATGGTGCCCCCGATCGCCTCCAGCGCAAGGAAGGAGATCGCGCCAAGCGCGGTGTTGGCGACGCGGGCGGCGGACCAGCGCCTGGCGCTCTTGGCGGTGAAGCGCAGCGCGTAGTCTTCCAGCGTCTGGTTGGCGACCCATTGATTGTATTGGCGCCTGACGCGGTCTATCCGCTGCCGCCCTGCCACTCGTTCTTACTCCTGGTCCACGATGCTCTGATCGCGGGCAAATCCCGTACCAAAAACCTACGTCGCTATTTTGCGGTGCAGTATACGCGATCTCACGTATCAGTGCGGTGCACAAAAGTAAGCAATCCTCGCCTCATCAATAAGCGTTCTCGAACCAGATGGGGTGCTCATGTCAGACGAAACAAAACCAGGCCTGCAGTCTCCGCTTCGGCGCAAGCTCTTGATGGGAATGGCCGCTTTGCCGGCCGTTTCGATGCTGGGCCGTCCGGCATTTGCCGATGTTCCTGCAACCTCCGCGGTCAGCACCACGGGTCTTGCAGTCACCGATAGCGAAGTCACGGTCGGTATCCTGCACTCGGTGACCGGCACCATGGCGATCTCCGAGACCGGATCGGTCGAGGCCGAGAAGCTCGCGATCGAGCAGATCAACGCCGCCGGCGGCGTGCTCGGCCGCAAGATCAAGTTCATCCAGGAAGACGGCGCGAGCGACTGGCCGACCTTCGCGGAAAAGGCGAAGAAGCTCCTGGTCAACGACAAATGCGCCGCCGTGATGGGCTGCTGAACCTCGGCCTCGCGCAAGGCGGTGCTGCCGGTGTTCGAGCAGTACAACGGCATGCTCTACTATCCGACCTTCTATGAAGGCCTCGAGCAGTCCAAGAACGTCATCTACACCGGCCAGGAGGCGACGCAGCAAATCATCGCCGGCCTCGACTGGGTCAACAAGACCAAGGGCGCCAAGAGCTTCTATCTGCTCGGCTCGGACTACATCTGGCCGCGCACCTCGAACAAGATCGCGCGCAAGCATATCGAGAACCACCTGCAGGGCTGCAAGGTGGTCGGCGAGGAATACTTCCCGCTCGGCTCGACCCAATTCAACTCGGTCATCAACAAGATCAAGCTGACCAAGCCTGACGTGATCTACGCGATCATCGTCGGCGGCTCGAACGTCGCGTTCTACAAGCAGCTGAAGGCGGCCGGCATCGACCTGTCGAAGCAGACGCTGCTGACGATCTCGGTCACCGAGGACGAGATCGACGGCATCGGCGGTGAAAACATCGCGGGCGCCTACGCCTGCATGAAGTACTTCCAGTCGCTCGACAACGCCAACAACAAGGCGTTCGTGCCCGCCTTCAAGAAGATGTGGGGCGAGAAGACCGTGATCGGCGACGTGACGCAAGCCGCCTATCTCGGCCCGTGGCTGTGGAAGTTGACGGTGGAGAAGGCAGGCTCCTTCGACATCGACAAGATCGCGGCGGCGTCGCCCGGCGTCGAGTTCAAGGGCGCGCCGGAAGGCTACGTCCGGATCCACGAGAACCATCACTTGTGGTCGAAGACCCGCGTCGGACGCGCCAAGGCCGATGGCCAGTATGAGCTGATCTACGAGACCGCCGATCTCGTCGAGCCGGATCCGTTCCCCAAGGGCTACCAGTGAGGCGGCGCGCCTAGCGCGCCACCCTCAACCTCAACGCATCGCGGCGTGGACGTTACCCGCCCACGCCGCGGATCGGACGCCGCTGCGTCGCGGCGCATGCCGGTGGACCGCCCTTGGACTGGAGGATCAGATGTTCGGCGACTATTCGATCGGTGATCTCGGCGCGATCCTTGCGATGCAAGGATTCGCCGGGCTCATCCTGTTCTCCGTCTACGTGCTGATGGCGCTGGGGCTTGCCATCATCTTCGGCCAGATGGGCGTCATCAACATGGCCCATGGCGAGTTCATGATCCTGGGGGCCTACGTCACCTGGATGACGTCGAACACGGTGCAGCACATCGCGCCCTGGCTGTTTCCCGGCTACTTCTTCATCGCGATGATCCTGGCGTTCATCGCGTCAGGCGCGCTCGGCATGCTGGTCGAGTGGGCGCTGATACGCCATCTCTACAAGCGTCCGCTCGATACGCTGCTCGCGACCTGGGGCCTCAGCCTGATCCTGCAGCAGGCCTATCGCTAGATCTTCGGCGCGCGCGAGGTCGGCGTCGAATTGCCGGAGTGGATGATGGGTTCCTGGCAGGCGACCGACTCGATCCAGATCCCGATCAACGGCATGTTCGTGATGGCGCTGACCATCCTGATCACGATTGCGGTCGCCTATGTGCTGTTCTGGTCGACCTGGGGCAAGCAGGTGCGCGCCGTCGTGCAGAACCGGGTGATGGCCGGCGCCGTCGGCATCAACACCGAGAAGGTCGACCGTTCCACGTTTGCGCTCGGTTGCGGCATCGCCGGCGTCGCAGGCTCGGCCTTCACGATGATCGGGTCGACCGGGCCGACCGCCGGCCAGCTCTACATCGTCGATACCTTCCTGGTGGTCGTGTTCGGCGGCGCCGCGTCGCTGTTCGGCACCATCGCCTCTGCCTTCTCGATCTCGCAGACCCAGTCGACGCTGGAATTCTTCCTGTCGGGATCGATGGCCAAGGTGATCACGCTGCTCACGATCGTCGCGATCCTGATGGTGCGTCCGCAGGGGCTCTTCGCGCTCAAGGTCCGCAAATAAGAACAACAGGCAGGTCATGATCATCAACTCGCGCTTTTTCAATCGCTCCGAACTGATCGGCTTTGTTGCGCTCGCGGTGCTGTTGTTTCTCATCCTGCCGCTGTCGCTGGATATCTTCCGCCTCAACCTGGTCGCGAAATACCTGACCTACGCCTTTGTCGGCATCGGCCTCGGCGGCTACTGCATGGCGATGTACCTCAAGCTCGAGGCGTCCTCGGTGGCGAACACCAAGATACAGTCGACGCCGGGCATCCCCGACTTCATGGACTGGAACCAGATCACGCAGCTGCCGCTGTTCTGGAAGCCGTTCCACAGTTTTTCGCTCACGGTGCTGGCGATCTTGCTGGTTCCGGCCTTCTTTGCGCTGATCATCGGCGCGGCGATGTTCAAGCGCCGGGTCGGCGGCGTGTATTTTGCGATCATCACGCAGGCAATCGCCGCGATCCTCACCATTCTGATCGTGGGACAGCAGGGCTACACCGGCGGCATCAACGGCATCACCGATCTGCGCACACTGCACGGTTGGGACATCCGCACCGATCACGCCAAATTCATTCTGTACTTTGTCGAGGTTGTGTTGCTGTTCGGTTGCATCGTCGCCGCGCAGTTCATCCGCCTGACAAAACTCGGGCGCATCCTGGTGGCGATGAGGGAGCAGGAGGACCGCGTGCGCTTCTCCGGTTACAGCGTCGCCAATTTCAAGATCTTCCCGTTCTGCGCCGCGGCGGTGTTTGCCGCGATCGGCGGCGCCATGTTCACGCTCGAGGTCGGCTTCATGTCGCCGTCCTTTGTCGGCATTGTGCCGTCGATCGAGATGGTGATCTACACCGCGGTCGGTGGCCGGATGTCGATCTTCGGTGCGGTCTGGGGCGCGCTGCTGGTCAATTTCGCCAAGACCAGCCTCTCGGAGTCCTTCCCGCAGGTCTGGCTGTTCGGCCTCGGCGCGCTGTTCATCGCGGTCGTGCTGGCGTTCCCGAACGGGCTCTCCGGCATCTGGGCGGACCACGTCCAGCCGCGCATCGACCGCCTGCTGGCATCGCGAAGATCAAAATCGGCGGCGCTTGTCGCCGACGGCGCACCGGCTGAGTGAGGAGGAACCATCATGCTCGTCGGTCATCAGCCCAAGGACTTCCTGCTCGCGGTCTCCGGCCTCACCGTGTCCTTTGACGGCTTCAAGGCGGTGAACGATCTCTCCTTCTATGTCGAGGAGAACGAGATCCGCGTCATCATCGGCCCGAACGGCGCCGGCAAGACCACGGTGCTCGACCTGATCTGCGGTAAGACCAGGGCCACATCAGGCTCGATCCAGTTCCGCGGCCAGGAGCTGACCAGGCTGCGCGAGAACGAGATCGTGCAGGCCGGCGTCGGCCGCAAGTTCCAGACGCCGTCGGTGTTCGAGGATCTCACCGTGTTCGAGAACCTCGAAATCTCCTATCCGCGCGGCCGCACCGTGTTCGGCTCGCTGGCCTTCCAGCGCGATGACGCGGTCAAGCAGCGGGTCGAGGAGGTCGCCGAGATGATCTTCCTGAAGGATCGCCTCAACACCTATGCCGACCAGCTGAGCCACGGCCAGAAGCAGTGGCTCGAGATCGGCATGCTGCTGATCCAGGACCCGGACTTGCTGATGCTCGACGAGCCGGTCGCCGGCATGAGCGTGTCGGAGCGCGCCAAGACCGCCGAGCTGCTCAACCGCATCATCAAGGATCGCTCGGTGCTGGTGATCGAGCACGACATGAAATTCGTCGAGGACATCGCGCACAAGGTCACGGTGCTGCACCAGGGGCAGATCCTGTCCGAGGGGACGATGGAGCACGTCAAGAACGATCCCAAGGTTATTGAAGTGTACCTGGGTCACTAAGGAGCGCGTCGATGCTGGCAATCAATGATCTTCACGTCGCCTATGGCCAGAGCGAGGTGCTGCACGGCCTCAACGTCTCCGTCGCGCCTAACGAGATCGTTGCGATCATGGGCCGCAACGGCATGGGCAAGACCACGTTGATGAAGTCCCTGATGGGCATCCTGCCGGCCAAGAGCGGCAAGGTGACCATGGACGGCACCGAGCTCGGAGCGATGAAGAGTTATGAGCGGGTGGCGAAGGGTCTCGCTTACGTACCGCAGGGCCGCATGATCTTCTCCACCATGACGGTGAAGGAGAACATCGAGACCGGGCTCGTGGTGTCAGGCGGTTCCGAGGTCCCCGGCGATATCTACGAACTGTTCCCGGTGCTGCTCGAGATGAAGGGCCGCCGCGGCGGCAATCTCTCGGGCGGACAACAGCAGCAGCTCGCGATCGCCCGGGCGCTTGCGACCAAGCCGAAGGTGCTGCTGCTGGACGAGCCGACCGAGGGCATCCAGCCGTCGATCATCAAGGACATGGCGCGGACCCTGAAGCGGATCCGCGACGAGCGCGGGCTATCGATCGTCGTCTCCGAGCAGGTCCTGAGCTTCGCGCTCGACATCGCCGACCGCGTGCTCGTCATCGAGAACGGCGAGATCGTCCGCGACGATCCGCGCGACAGCGTCGATGCCGCACAGATCTCCAAGTATTTATCTGTCTAACCAGTAACCGAAGGGGAGCAATGCGATGCCAGATACATTGATCAAGGTCGATCTCAGCAAGTCGGCCTATGAAAACGGCAAGATCCACAACCGCTGGCATCCGGAGGTTCCGATTGTCGAGTGGGTCAGCCCGGGCGACGATTTCATCATCGAGACCGTCGACTGGACCGGCGGCTTCATCAAGAACAACGACTCGGCCGACGACGTGCGCGACATTGACCTGTCGATCGTGCACTTCCTGTCCGGCCCGATCGGCGTCAAGGGCGCGGAGCCCGGCGATCTCCTGGTTGTTGACCTGCTCGACGTCGGTCCGCTGAAGGAGAGCCTGTGGGGCTTCAACGGCTTCTTCTCCAAGCAGAACGGCGGCGGCTTCCTCACCGACCATTTCCCGCTGGCGCAGAAGTCGATCTGGGACATCAAGGGCCTCTACACCTCGTCGCGTCACGTCCCCGGCGTGAACTTCGCCGGCCTGATCCACCCCGGCCTGATCGGCTGTCTGCCCGATGCCAAGATGCTGGCGGCCTGGAACAAGCGCGAGGCCGAGCTGATCGCGACCAATCCGACCCGGGTGCCGGGCCTCGCCAATCCGCCGTTCGCGCCGACCGCACATGCCGGCCAGGCCAAGGGCGACGCCAAGGCCAAGATCGGTCTCGAGGGCGCCCGCACCGTGCCGCCGCGCGAGCATGGCGGCAATTGCGACATCAAGGATCTGTCGCGCGGCTCGAAGATCTATTTCCCGGTCTATGTGCCGGGCGGCGGGCTCTCGATGGGCGACCTGCATTTCAGCCAGGGCGACGGCGAGATCACCTTCTGCGGCGCCATTGAAATGGCCGGCTGGCTGCACATCAAGGTCGATGTCATCAAGGACGGGGTGGCGAAGTACGGCATCAAGAACCCCGTGTTCAAGCCGTCGCCAATCACGCCGAACTACAAGGACTACCTGATCTTCGAGGGCATCTCGGTCGACGAGGCCGGCAAGCAGCACTATCTCGACGTCCACATCGCCTATCGCCAGGCCTGCCTGAACGCGATCGAATACCTGAAGAAGTTCGGCTACTCGGGCGCCCAGGCCTATTCGATCCTCGGCACCGCACCGTGTCAGGGCCACATCTCCGGCGTGGTCGACGGGCCCAATGCCTGCGCCACGCTGTGGCTGCCGACGGAAATCTTCGACTTCGACGTGATGCCGTCGTCGGCGGGACCGATCAAGCACATCAAGGGCGACATCCAGATGCCGATCTCGCCCGACAAGTAATCCTTCAAGTGATCCCTGCGCGAAGGATGCGGGACGGCTGCGTATTGGCCGCCCCGCATCCGCCGCGGGAAACCTCACACGATTGCGCGAGGATACGGAAATGCCGATCTACGAATATCTCTGCAACGACTGCGGTCCCTTCACCGACATGCGGCCGATGGCCGAATGCGACCTGCCGCAGGACTGTCCGCAATGCGAGACGACGTCGCCGCGCGTGATCCTGACCGCGCCGGCGTTCTTCTGCATGTCCTCGGACAAGCGCAAGGCTCACGCCACCAATGAGCAGAGCCGGCACGCGCCGAAGACGCTCGATCAGTACAAGGCCGCGCACGGCCCGGGCTGCGGCTGCTGCTCGACCACGGGAAAGAAGAAGCCGGCTCGGCTGATGACCAAGACCAAGAGCGGGGCAAAAGGCTTTCCGACCGCGCGTCCCTGGATGATCAGCCACTGACGACGGGGCGGGCCGTCAGGCCTGCTCGGCGACCTTCAAGGCCTCGGTGCGGATCTCCTCGACCAGCCGTTCCTTCAGGGCGACGAATTCCGGCGTGGTCTTGATCTTGTAGGAGCGGGGATGCGGCAGGTCGACCGTAATCTCGGCCTTGATACGGCCGGGACGCGCGCTCATGACGATGACGCGGCTGCCGAGGAAGATCGCTTCCTCGATATCGTGGGTGACGAACAGCACCGTCTTCTGGTCGCGCTCCCAGATGCCGAGCAGCATCTCCTGCATCAATGCCCGCGTCTGGTTGTCGAGCGCGCCGAACGGCTCGTCGAGCAGCAGGATCTTCGGATCATTGGCCAGCGCCCGGGCGATCGCGGTGCGCTGCTGCATGCCGCCCGACAGCTGTTTGGGCCAGTGATTTTCGAAGCCGGATAGTCCGACCCGGCGAATGAAGGCGTCGGCGATCTCGTGGCGCTCCGCCTGTCCAACGCCGCGCTCGCGCAGGCCGAAGGCGATGTTCTCGCGCACGGTCAGCCATGGAAACAGTGTGTAGGACTGAAATACCATGCCGCGATCGGCGCCGGGGCCTGTGACCTCGCGGCCATCGAGCGTGACCCGCCCGCTGGTCGGCCGGTCGAGCCCGGCAATGATCCGGAGCAAGGTGGACTTTCCGCAGCCGGAGGGGCCGAGGATGGTGACGAAATCGTTGTCGCCGACATCGAGCGTCGTCGGCTCGAGCGCCCGGGTCGGCGCGTGGCCGGCGCGGGCGGGGAAGGTTCGCGAGACCTGATCGATCCTGAGCGCGGTCATGCGAGCTTCCACGGGAACAGCCTGGCGTTGAAGGCCTTGAACAGGAAGTCGGAGATCAGGCCGATCAGCCCGATGACGATGATGCCGAAGATGATCTGGCCGGTGTTGAGCAGCGCCTGGCTGTCGGTGATCATGTGCCCGATGCCCGACGACGAGCCGATCAATTCGGCGACGATGACGTAGGTCCAGGCCCAGCCCAGCACCAACCTGAGGATCTCCGCTATCTCGGGGGCTGCGGACGGCAGCAGCACCCGGCGGATGATGCCGCGGTCGCGCGCGCCGAGCGTGTAGGCGGCTTCGACCAGATCGCGCCGCGTGGCGCCGACGGTCACCGCCACCATCAGGATGATCTGAAACACCGCGCCGATGAAGATCACGAGCAGCTTCTGCAACTCGCCGATGCCGGCCCACAGGATCAACAGCGGGATGAAGGCCGACGCCGGCAGATAGCGCGCAAAGGACACGAAAGGTTCGAGGAAGGCTTCGATCGGCTTGTAGGCGCCCATCAGCACGCCGAGCGGCACCGCGATCACGGCGGCAAGGGCAAAGCCGCCGACGACCCGCCAGATCGTCATCCCGATATCGAACAGGAAGCCTTGCTTGGCAAGCAGCTCATAGCCTTCCTGCACCATGGTCAGCGGGTTGGCGAGAAACGTCTTCGATACATGGCCGCCAAACGTCGCCCAGGACCAGAGGGCGACGAACAGCACGAAGAACGCGAGGCCATAGGCCACGCGCTGCTTCGATGTCGTGGGCTCGAGAGGACGCATCACGGTATCCAGGCGAATCTCATGCGCCGGTCCCGCCTGCAGTGCCGCGAGGCGGGGCCGGCCGAAATGATTGTTGCGTTACTTGATGAAGCTTGCGTCGTAGATGTCCTCGACCTTCGGCGCAGCCTTGATGATGCCGACCTCGAGCAGCAGCTCGGCTGCATCTTTGTTGAAGGTGAGGAAGTCGCCGGCGAAGAATTTCTGGTTGGCGGCCTTGTCCTGCCAGCGCAGGTATTTTGCCGAGTTGCCGAACTGCTCGCCGGACTGCTTCACGTCTGCGCCCATGATCTCGTAGGCCTTGGCCTGATCCTTGGCGATCATGTCCAGCGCCTCGAAATAGCTGTCGGCGAGCGCCTGGGCCGCCTTCGGATTGTCGGTCAGGAATTTTGGCGTGCAGCCGAACGTATCCATCACCATCGGATAGTCGAGCGTGGTCGCGATGATCTTGCCCTTGTCGGGCGCCGCGCGCACGGTCGACAGATAAGGCTCGTAGGTCATCGCGGCATCGTTCTGACCGGAGACGAAGGCCTGCGCGGCGGCAGCGGGCTCCAGATTCACCACGGTGACGTCCTTCACGGTGAGGCCGTTCTTCTTGAGCATCCAGGCCAGCGCGAAATAGGGCGAGGTGCCCGGCGCGGAGGCGGCGACGGTCTTGCCCTTCAGGTCCTTGATCGCGGCGACGTCGTTGCGCACCGCCATGCCGTCGGCGCCATAGCTCTTGTCGAGCTGGAAGATCTGCTTGGTCGCGACACCGTTGGCGTTCCAGGAGACCCAGGTCTCGACTGTCGTGGCGGCGCACTGGATGTCGCCCGAGGCGATCGCGAGATGCCGGTCCTTCTGCGGAATCTTCTTCAGCGTCACGTCGAGGCCGTTCTTCTTGAAGATGCCGGCCTCCTTGGCGAGCGTCAGCGGTGCGAAGCCGGTCCATCCGGAGATGCCGACGCCGACCTTGACGTCATCGGCGAACGCGGCGGTGGACACGAGCAAAGCTGCGACTGCGGGCAATAGCTTGACGGAACGCATGATTGTCGACCCCTTGGACGATGGATTGAACCCTGTTGATCTCTTCACGTCAGTGATCTCTTCACGAGAGTGATCTCTTCACGTCAGTCGCGGCGGATTGCCGCATGAAGCATCTTGATGACGGTGGCCCATGATGCATTGCATGAATTATGCCGCGCAAGGCGTCCTCAGCCTCCCTTGAAGCGAGCCACCAGGCGGTGCGTCTCGCCCGGATAATGCAGCCGCACCGCGGTCAGCGTCCGCGCGCTACGCCAGGTGTAGCGGTCGATCACGAGACAGGGCGCGCCGACCGCTATGTCGAGTGCCTCGGCGGTGCGATCGTCAGCAACGACGGCGCTGATTGTATGTTCAGCCTCGGTCCACGGCACATGATGCAGCAGCCACGATCCCGGCGGTTCGCGCGCAAAGTCAGCCGTTGCGGCCTCCGGCACGGTGGTGAGATCGATCAGCCTGTCCTCGACGGCGAACGGCACATTGTCGGCGCTGTGCCGGCAGGCGATCGCGACCACCTTGCCGGCCTGGCTCGCGCCGAGCCTGGCACGATCGGCTGATGTAGCGGTGCGCCGGCGGCAATCGATCAGCTGATAGCCATAGCTGCGCCCGAGCGCGGTGATCTCGGCTCTGATGTCGGCGATCTTGAGTACCGCCGACAGATGCTGCGGACGGCGCACGAAGGAACCGGCACGGCGCCGCCGCTCGATCAGGTCGGCCTGCGCCAGCTCCGACAGCGCCTTGTTCACCGTCATGCGCGAGCAGTGATAGCGCGTCATCAACTGGTGCTCGAAGGGGATGCGGTGACCCGGCGGCCATTCGCCGGTCAGGATCCGTGTCTCGATGTCGAGCCGGATGCGCTTGTAGAGCGTCGGCTTGCTGGCTGCATCGAGGCGGGCCCGATCGGAGGCGAGACTCATGCGACGAGCCTCCGGACGCTTGCATTGAATTGCTCGCGCGCCCTGGCACGCAGCCGGTGCCGTCCGCCCGTGACCACCTTGTCGCCACCGGCCCAGACGCAGTCGATCGCGTCGCCTCCGGCAGCGAACAGCCAGCCGTCGAGAATTGCATCGCCCGACCGTCCGGCGAGCGATGGATGCGCGGTGTCGAGGCTGACGATGTCGGCCCGTGCGCCGGGGATCAGCCCAGTCCTGGTTTGTGCCAGCGCCTGCGCACCGCCTGCGAGCGCGTGATCGAGCAGCGCGCGGCCGGTGGATGCGCCGGGACGCCCGGAGAGCACATTGCGCTCCCGGTGCTTCAGTCGCTGGCCGTACTCAAGCTGACGCAGCTCGTCGGCGACTCCGACCAGCACGTTGGAATCGGTTCCGATGCCGAACCGGCCGCCTGCGGCGAGGAATTCGCGCGCCGAAAAGATGCCGTCGCCGAGACTCGCTTCGGTGGCCGGGCAGAGGCCGGCCACTGCGCCGCAGCGGGCGAGCGCAACGACTTCCTGATCGCCCATGTGGGTCGCGTGAATCAGGCACCAGCGCTGATTGACGGGAGCATGTTCGAGCAGCCATTCCACCGGCCGCCGCCCGGACCAGGCGAGGCAATCCTCGACCTCACGCACCTGCTCGGCAGCGTGGATATGGATTGGATCCGCCTCGGCAAGCGGGATGATCGCTGCGAGTTCATCCGGCGCCACTGCGCGCAGGCTATGCGGCGCGATGCCGATATTGGCGCCGGGCAATTTTCGGATCACCTCGCGCGAGGCTGCCATCAGCGCGGCGAACTGATCGACCGAGCAGATGAAGCGACGCTGCCCGGCATGCGGCGCTGCGCCGCCAAAAGTGCTGTGGGCATAGAAGCTCGGCAGCAGCGTCAGCCCGATGCCGGAGGCCTCAGTGGCTTCCGCAATGCGCACCGCCATCTCCGCGGGATTGGCGTAGGGCGCGCCGTCGCGATCATGATGCAGATAGTGAAACTCGCCGACGCGGGTAAAGCCCCGCTCGAGCATCTCGACATAGAGCAGGGTTGCTACGGCCGCGACGTCGTCCGGCGTCATTGCCAGCGCAAAGCGATACATCGTCTCGCGCCAGGTCCAGAACGTATCGGTGGTGTCGCCGCGCAGCTCGGCGAGGCCGGCCATGCCGCGCTGAAAGGCGTGGCTGTGCAGGCTTGCCAATCCCGGAACGGCCAGCTGGTGCCGTTCATCGCCGGCGGCTGGCGCCACGCCTGCCGTCACCGAGGCGATCGTGCCGCTAGCGACGGCGACCTGCACGTCACTGGCCCAGCCCGAAGGCAGCAGCGCGAATGCGAAATGCAGTCGTGTCATTTTTCCACGCCGGCTGGACAGAACCGGCACACGATTATATGTCTAGACATATAAGTCAAGCATCCCACCTCAAGGGGACGATCGCATGGCAGAGCGTTTCGACCGTATCTGGCACAACGCCCGGCTCGCCACGATGCGCGGCGATCGCGCCGATCTCGGCGAGGTCGAGCGGGGCCTGATCGCGGCGCGCAACGGCCGCATCGTCTATGCCGGCGCGCAATCGGATTTTCCTGTGGACGCGGATGCCAGCGAGCGGATCGATTGCGGCGGCCGCTGGATCATGCCCGGGCTGGTCGATTGCCACACCCATCTCGTCTTTGGCGGCAACCGCGCGCACGAGTTTGAGCTTCGCCTGAAGGGCGCAAGCTATGAGGAGATCGCGCGCGCCGGCGGCGGCATCGTCTCGACCGTTGCCGCAACGCGCCGCGCGACCGAGGCCGAGCTTGTCGCCGGCGCACTTCCGCGGCTCGACGCGCTGATCGGCGAGGGCGCAACCACCGTCGAGATCAAGTCCGGCTATGGCCTTAATGCCGAGACCGAGATGCGGCAGCTGGCCGCCGCACGCAGCCTCGGCCAGCTGCGGCAGGTTGCGATCCGCACATCCTTCCTCGGTGCGCATGCGCTGCCGCCCGAAGCCGACGGCGACAAGGATCGCTACATCGATCTGGTCTGCAACGAGATGCTGCCGGCCGTGGCCAAGGCCGGTCTTGCCGATGCCGTTGATGGCTTCATGGAAGGCATCGCATTTTCCGGAGAGCAGACGGCGCGGGTGTTCGAGGCGGCGCGTGCGCTCGGACTGCCTGTGAAGCTGCATGCGGATCAGCTGTCAAATCTTGGCGGTGCAGCGCTCGCCGCAAGATTCTCCGCGCTGTCGGCCGACCATCTGGAGCACACCGATGAAGCCGGTGCCGCCGCGATGGCAAAGGCGGGGACCGTCGCGGTCTTGCTGCCCGGCGCGTTCTATTTCATTCGTGAGACACAGAAGCCGCCGGTCGAGCTGTTCCGCGCCCACGGCGTGCACATGGCGCTGGCGACCGACTGCAATCCGGGCAGTTCGCCGCTCACCTCGCTGTTGCTCGCGATGAACATGGGCGCAACGCTGTTCCGGATGACGGTCGCCGAATGCCTCGCCGGCGTGACGCGGGAAGGAGCGCGCGCGCTCGGCATGCTCGCCGAGACCGGCACGCTCGAAGCCGGCAAATGGTGCGATCTCGCGATCTGGGACAGCGAGCGCCCGGCCGAACTGGTCTACCGCATTGGCTTCAACCCGCTGCACAGCCGGGTGTGGAGGGGGCAATGAACGATCGCGATGCGCCTGTCGTCGTGACACCCGGAACCGTCGGCCTGGACGTGCTGGCGCGAGTGCTTGCGGGCGCGACCATCGTGCTCGATCCGTCGTGTTGGCCGCGCGTCGAGGCGGCTGCGGAGATCGTGGCGAAGGCCGCGCGTATCGATGTTCCCGTCTACGGCATCAATACCGGCTTCGGGAAGCTGGCGTCGACGCGCATCGCGCCTGATCAAACAGCACTGCTTCAGCGCAACCTCATCCTGTCGCATTGCTGCGGGGTCGGGCCAGCGACGCCCGAGCCGATCGTCCGCCTGATGATGGCGCTGAAAGTGATCTCGCTCGGCCGCGGCGCGTCCGGCGTGCGCCGCGATGTCATCGAGCAGTTGCAGGGCATGCTGGCGCGCGGCGTTGATCCGCTGGTGCCGCAGCAGGGCTCGGTCGGCGCCTCCGGGGATCTGGCGCCGCTCGCCCATATGACCGCCGTCATGATCGGCGAGGGACAGGCAATTCTTGACGGCAAGGTCGTGCCGGGCGGCGAAGCGCTCGCGGCTGCCGGCCTCGCGCCGTTGACGCTTGGCCCCAAGGAGGGGCTCGCGCTGATCAACGGCACGCAGTTTTCGACCGCCTATGCCATTTCCGGAGTGCTGCGCGCGCATCGTCTGGCGTGTGCTGCGCTGGTGACCGGTGCGCTGTCGGTTGATGCGGCGATGGCCTCCACGGTGCCGTTCCGCCCCGAAATCCAGGCATTGCGCGGCCATGACGGGCAGATCGCCGCCGCTGCGACCTTGACCGCATTGCTCGACGGCAGCGACATCAGGCAATCGCATCTCGAAGGCGACGAACGGGTGCAGGACCCTTACTGCCTGCGCTGCCAGCCGCAGGTCGCGGGCGCCGTGCTCGATCTGCTCGCGCAAGCCGCGCGGGGGCTGACCATTGAGGCCAATGCCGTCACCGACAATCCGCTGGTCCTGGTTGAGACCGGCGAGATCGTCTCGGGTGGCAATTTTCACGCCGAGCCGGTGGCGTTCGCCGCCGACCAGATTGCGCTCGCACTGGCGGAGATCGGCGCGACCAGCGAGCGTCGGATCGCGACGCTCGTCGACCCCGCCCTGAACTTTGGCCTGCCGCCGTTCCTGACGCCCGAACCCGGCATCAATTCGGGGTTCATGATCGCCGAGGTGACGGCGGCCGCGCTCTATGCCGAGAACAAGCAGCGTGCATTGCCATGCTCGATCGACTCCACGCCGACCAGTGCCAATCAGGAGGATCACGTCTCGATGGCCGCGCATGCCGCGCGCCGGCTGTCCGACATGGCTGACAACCTTGCCGCCATCCTCGGCATCGAGCTCCTGGTCGCCGCGCAAGGCATCACGCTACGCGCGCCACATTCGACAAGCGCGCCGCTCGCTGCCGTCATCGCCGCGTTGCGCGAGCACGTTCCGGCGCTCGCTGCTGATCGCTACATGGCCGACGATCTCGCCAAGGCTGCGGCGCTGATCGAGGCCGACGCACTACCGGCTGCCGCGATCGCCGCCCTTTCAGCCGATCCGTTTCCAAGACTCGCTTAGAAGACTTGCGTAGCCGACAGGAACATCCGTCATGAACCGCCGATTGGACAACGAACGCATCATCCGTGCTCCCCGTGGCACCGACATCAGCGCCAAGAGCTGGCTGACGGAAGCACCGCTGCGCATGCTGATGAACAATCTGGATCCAGATGTCGCCGAGCGTCCGAGCGAGCTTGTGGTCTATGGCGGCATCGGGCGTGCGGCGCGCGACTGGGAGAGTTTTGATCGGATTGCCGCCTCGTTGCGCAAGCTCGAAGGCGACCAGACGCTCCTTGTGCAATCCGGCAAGCCGGTCGGGATTTTCCGCACCCATGCGGATGCGCCGCGCGTCCTGATCGCGAACTCGAACCTGGTGCCGCATTGGGCAACGCTCGATCATTTCAACGAGCTCGACCGGCAAGGCCTGATGATGTTCGGCCAGATGACGGCGGGCTCGTGGATCTATATCGGCAGCCAGGGCATCGTGCAGGGGACCTATGAGACGTTCGTCGAGGTGGGGCGCCGGCATTATGGCGGCAGTCTCGCCGGCAAATGGATCCTCACGGCGGGCCTCGGCGGCATGGGCGGCGCGCAGCCGCTGGCCGCGACGATGGCGGGCGCCTCGATGCTAGCGGTGGAATGCCAGCCGAGCCGCATTGAGATGCGGCTGCGCACGGGTTACCTCGACCGCCAGGCGACGACGCTCGATGAAGCGCTGGCGATCATCGCCGAGGCGGCCAAGAGCCAAAGGCCGGTTTCGGTCGGCCTGCTCGGCAATGCGGCCGAGATCTTTCCGGAACTGGTGCGCCGCGGCGTGCGTCCGGACATCGTGACCGACCAGACCAGCGCGCATGATCCGATCAACGGCTACTTGCCGAAGGGGTGGACGCTCGCCGAGTGGGAAGCCAGGCGCGCGGCTGACCCGAAGGCGGTGGAAAGCGCAGCCAAGGCCTCGATGGTCGATCACGTCCAGGCCATGCTGGATTTCCACGCGCAGGGAATCCCGACGCTCGACTACGGCAACAACATCCGCCAGATGGCGAAGGACATGGGCCTGAAGGCGGCGTTCGATTTTCCGGGCTTCGTTCCCGCCTATATCCGTCCGGTGTTTTGCCGTGGCGTGGGACCGTTCCGCTGGGCGGCGCTATCGGGCGATCCCGAGGACATCTTCAAGACCGATGCCAAGGTCAAGGAGCTGATGCCCAACGACAGCCATCTGCACAACTGGCTCGACATGGCAAAGGCGCGCATCAAGTTTCAGGGGCTGCCGGCGCGGATTTGCTGGGTCGGTCTCGGCGACCGCCATCGTCTCGGCCTTGCCTTCAACGAGATGGTGGCGCGCGGCGAGCTCAAGGCGCCGATCGTGATCGGCCGCGATCATCTCGACAGCGGATCGGTGGCGAGCCCAAACCGCGAGACCGAGGCGATGCGCGATGGCTCCGACGCAGTGTCCGATTGGCCGCTGCTCAATGCGCTGCTCAACTGTGCGAGCGGCGCCACTTGGGTGTCGCTGCATCATGGCGGCGGCGTCGGCATCGGCTATTCGCAGCACGCCGGCATGGTGATCGTTGCCGACGGCACGCCGGAGGCGGCACGCCGGCTCGAACGCGTACTGTGGAACGATCCGGCCACGGGCGTCATGCGTCACGCCGACGCCGGTTATGAGACCGCAGTCGAATGCGCCCGTGCCAATGGGCTTGATCTGCCGAGCTTGGCGCCTGAGGTGACGTTGGCGAGAAGCGGGGTTTCTCGCCAAGCGTTTCAATCCGCCGAGAGCGGCTCGCCGGTCAGCGACCAGCTTTCGCCGTCGAATGTCGCAATCCGCAGCGTTCGGAACGGCGTGTAGTCGCCGGGCCGGGTGCTGATCGAGATGCCCGGCAGCATCATCGGCAGTCGTTCCCCGTTCAGCGACGTCGCCTCCTTGATCAGGTTCTCGCGGGTCAATTGATCGCCGCACTTGCGCAATGCCAACTCCACGGCATGCACGTTCACGTCGGCGACCAGCACGGAATAATCGTCCGGATTGGCCGAGGGGGCGTATTTCTTCAAGAAATCCTTGTAGGCGTTGACCTCGTCGTCCTTGGCCCAGGCCGGATCGCCCGGCTGCTTGAGGAATTGCGTGGTCACCAATCCCTTTGAGGCTTCGAGGCCAGCCGGCTTCAGGATGGTGTCCACCGACGCCGTCGAGCCGCCGATCACGTGCAGGGGTTTCCAGCCGAGCTCATAGACCTTGCGGATCGATTGCGCGGCGGCTTTCGACGACGACTGCTCGATCAGTGTGTCGACGCCCGCGGCCTTGAGCTGGACGATCTGCGAGTCGATCGTCGGGTCGGCGAGTTCGTACGAGGCCTGGGCAACGATCAACTCGGCCTTGGGGCCGAGGCCGGCGCGGAGGCCCTTGAGGTAATCCTTGCCGTAGTCGTCATTCTGGTAAAGCACGCCGATCCTGGCCTCGGGCTTTGCCGCCAATATGTACTTGGCGACGACGCGGCCTTCGGTTTCGAAGTCCGGATAGAGCGGGATCGTCCACGGGAACGCCTTGGGATCGTTGAAGCGGCGTCCGCCGGCGGTGATGAAGAGCTGCGGCACCTGCTTGCCGTTCAGGTATTTCTGGATCGCGACGTTGGGCGCCGTGCCGATCGTACCGACTTCGGCCAATACGCCGACGTCCTCGATCAGCTTGCGCGATTGCTCCACCGCCTTCGGCGCGCTGTACGCATTGTCGAGCTGCGTGAAGTTGATCTTGCGACCGTTGATGCCGCCGTTCGCGTTCAGCATCTCGAAATAGCCGACCACCGCGCGCCCGGCGCCTGCGCCGAAAGCAGAGGCGGGGCCGCTCAGCGGCGTCGACTGACCAAGCTTGATCTCGGTGTCGCTGGCGCCGGGACCATAGGCCTTCTGCGCGTCGGCAGGCGCCGCCAGCAGGGCGCACAGCGCCACGGCCGCCAGCGCCCGGTTGATGATGGGGTTCAAGGTCGTTCCTCCCTGTAATTCGTTTCTTGTTGAAATCGCTAGCGCAGCAACTCGCGGGCGATCACCACGCGCTGGATCTGGTTGGTGCCTTCAAAAATCTGGGTGAGCTTGGCGTCGCGCATCATGCGCTCGACCGGGTAGTCCATCGTGTAGCCGTAGCCGCCGAAGATTTGGACGGCGTCGGTCGTCACCTTCATGGCCATGTCGCTGCCGACGCATTTGGCCATGCTGGCGAGCACATTGAGGCGCTTCCAGTCGCCGGCATCGCCGGCGCGGGCGCATTCATAGACCAGCGCGCGGGCAGCCTCGATCTGCATCGCCATGTCGGCGAGCATGAACTGCACGCCCTGGAATTCGGAGATTGGCTTTTTGAACTGCTTGCGCTCCTTGGCGTAGGCGATGCAGGCATCGAGCGCGCCCTGCGCAAGGCCGACCGACTGGGCGCCGATGGTTGGTCGATTGAGGTCGAGCGCGCGCATCGACGCGCGAAAACCCTTGCCTTCCTCGCCGACGAGATTCTCGGCGGGAACCCGGACATTGTCGAAGAAGATCGGCGTGTTGGGGGCGCCGCGAAAGCCCATCTTGCGCTCGTGCCGTCCGAACGAGATGCCCGGCATCTTTTTCGGTTCGACGATGAAGGCACTGATGCCATCAGCGCCGGCGCCGTCACTGGTCCGCGCCATCACCACGATATAGTCGGCGACGACGCCGTAGCTGCACCATTGCTTGCGGCTGTTCAGGACATAGCTGTCGCCGTCCTTCCGGGCGCGGGTGCTGAGTGCGGCGACATCGGAGCCGGCCTGCGGCTCGGAGATTGCAATCGCCGTGACGACGCCGCCCTCGGCGATGATCGGCAGATATTTCCGGAGCTGCTCCTCCGAGCCGAAATGCAGCAGCGGCATGATGAACATGGTGTTGAGTGCCGCGATCGATGCGCAGGCAGGGGAGACCTTCGAGATCTCCTCCCGCGCGATGCAGGCCATGGTCAAATTGCCGTTCGGGCCGCCGTAGCGCTCCGGCACCCAGAGCTGCATCAGTCCCATCTCGCCGAACAGCTTGACCAGCTCGAGCGGGAAGCGGTCGGTCTCGTCGATCTCGGCGGCGATCGGCGCCACATGCCTGGCGACCATCCTGCGCACGTTGTCGCGGAATGCGACCTGCTCCTCGGAAAAATTCATGCGGCTCCCCGTCTGTTTTCTTCGCCGGAAGCCAAAAAGGGGCTTCCATTGAATGGGTGATCCATTTAATAATTCACCGCATGAGCACCAAGTCAAGCCCTCGCGCTCCGCAGCGCCCTCGTGCCGCCTCGCCGAACCGGCGGGAGCGGGCCACAGATCTTCGTGCGGCCGGTTCCGCGGCCGCGCCGACCTTCAAGCCGATCCACACAAGGCGGACGTTCGAGGAAATCTGCGAGCGCATCCGCGAGCAGCTGGCACTCGGCGTGCTGAAGCCCGGCGACAAGTTGCCGGCCGAGCGTGAGTTGGCGCAACAGCTCGGCGTCAGCCGGAATGTGCTGCGCGAAGCGCTGCGCAGCCTCGAGATGGCCGGCGTGCTGCGGCTGCTGAAGGGCGTCAAGGGCGGCGCCTTTATCCAGCAGGGCGATACCCGCCGCATGAACGAGGTCATGCGGGACATGCTGAGCCTCGGTACGATCTCGGTGCGGGAATTATCGGAGGCGCGGGTCCATGTGCTCGACCTCGTGGTGCAGCTGGCCTGCGCCAATGCGCGGCGGGCCGATCTCGACGCGCTCGAAGCCAATATTGAGCGGACGGAGCTCGCTACGAAGGAGGGCCGGCTGCTCGATCGGGTCGAGTGTTCGCGCGAGTTCTACAAGCTGCTGGCGGCGTCGACCGGCAACAAGGTGATCGCGATGATCGTGGATTCCGTCACCGAGATCCACATGCGCTTCGTCTATGCCAAGGTCGCCTCGAGCGGGGTTGCGATGGCGCGGCTGGCAGAGAAGCGGCGGCAATTCCTGGCGGCGCTGAGCGAGCGCGACGTGGCGCTGGCAAGCCGGCTGCTGCGGTCGCACCTGGAATCCGTGCAGCGCATGCTGGAGCAGGATCCCGGGGCCATGTCGCTTCACGTCGCATTGGCTGACGTGCAGCCGGGGATGCGCCGGTAGCGCGCCGGGCCGGCAGAATAAATCAACGCTCAAACAGCAATAACAAGGGAGGCAAACGTGTCCAATTACGCCAAATATGAATGTCTGACGGTCGAGGTTTCGGACAAGGTCGCGACCGTGACCTTGAACCGTCCGCAGGCGCGCAATGCCATCAATCAGAAGCTGATCCGCGAATTGCGGACGATCTGGGACGACCTCGCCGACGACCACGCCGTCAATGCCGTGGTGCTGACCGGCGCCGGCGACTTCTTCAGCGTCGGCGGCGACGTGAAGGCGATGTCGGAGCGTCCGGGCGGCGACGTGCTGGAAGAAGGCGAGGTGCACGATCCCATGATCAGCCGGCGCGGCGTCACCCGTCAGCTCGAGCTCGACAAGCCGATCATCGCCGCGATCAACGGCGACGCCATCGGACTCGCGGCGACCCACGCGCTGCTCTGCGACATCACCGTGATGGCCGAGGACGCCCGGATCGGCGACACCCACGTGTCCCGCGTCGGCCTGGTCGCGGGCGACGGCGGCACCGTGATCTGGCCGCTGCTGATCGGCATCAACAAGGCCAAGGAATTTTTGATCCGCGGCACGCTGCTGAAGGGCAAGGAGGCGGAGCGGATCGGGCTCGTCAATCACGTCGCGCCGCGCGCCGAGGTGCTGGCCAAGGCTCGCGAGATCGCGGTCGAGCTTGCGAACGGCCCGACCTGGGCCATCCGCTGGACCAAGCTGTCGATCAACCAGATCGTCAAGGAGCGCGTCAATATGCTGCTGGAGGCCTCGATGGCGCTCGAGCAGGTGACATTCGAGACCGCGGACCACAAGGAAGCGACCATGTCGTTCAAGGAGAAGCGCAAGCCCAGGTACGGCCAGGCATAGGCTGGGCGATGGTCGCGACCGAACTGTCGGGAGACGACGTCACAGGGATGCTGCGTGACTCCTTGCGTGGCTTCCTGGATGAGCATTGGCGCACACGTGGCCAGGCTGCCTCTGCCTCACCGGAGGAAGTCGCGGCGATCTGGCGCCGGCTCGTCGGGCAGGGGGTAGCCACGCTCGGTACGGAGGGTGGCGAAGGCGGGCTCGCCGAAATTCTCGTTGTCATGGCGGAGCTCGGCCGCGCCGGATGTCCGGCGCCGATGTGGTCCGTGGCGTTGGCCAATCTTGCGGTCTCCGGGTCGCAGATCGCTGCTGCCGCTGATTTGCTGAAGCGGCTGCATTCCGGCAAGGCGATTGTTGCCTTCTCATTCGCCGCGCTGGATCCGATCCCGGCGCGGGCTCGATCCAGGTTGCGGGCCTCAACGCAACAGGAGTGCTCCGCTTCGTCGAGGCTGCGGCAAGCGCGACGCATCTCCTGGTCGCTCTCGATCAGTCTCGTTTTGCGCTGATCGACCTCGGCGCTCCCGGCGTCGCGTGCGTCGCGACCCGGGCGATGGGCGCGTCAGCGCTCTACGAGATCAGGCTGAGCGCTGCGCCGGCCACGCTGATTCCGCTCGGTCCGGTCGATGCCGGCGATCTCCGCCGCAAGGGCAAGACGGCGTTGATCGCGCGCGCTTATGGTGCCGCCCGGCGCGCGTTCGATCTGGCGGTGGACTATGCCAAGGAAAGGCATCAGTTCGGGCAACCGATCGGAAAATTCCAGGCCATTCAGCACAAGCTGGCAAACGGCCTGATCGCGCTCGAGGGCGTCAGGTTGATCCTGGAGCATACCGCCAGATTGCATGATGCTGGTGACGACGACTGGCGTTACTTCGCCGACTGCGCATCGGCATTCTCGGGCGAGGCGCTGCGGCGGGTTTCGCTGGAGACCCAGCATATTTTCGGTGCGATCGGCTATGCCGAGGAGCACGAGGCGCCGGCCCATTTCAAGCGGGTGCACCTCGATACGATCGCGCTTGGCGGCGCGACGGATGCGAAACGCCGACTGGCGGCGCGGCTGCTGGACGCGGGCGGCGCGGGGCTGCCGCAATACGACCTCGGGCCGGCCGGCAATGCGTTGCGCGAGCAAGTCCGGCTTTGGCTCGAGCAGAACTGGTCCGGAAGCCGGAAGGACGCGTTCGACCAGAGGCCATTCGCCAAGCGCGAGTTCGATGCAAGCTTCGCCCGCGACATCGGTGCGACCGGGTGGATCGGCCTCGGATGGCCGCAAGAATTCGGCGGCCAGGCGCGCTCTCCGCTGGAGCAGATCGCCTTCATGGAGACGATGGAGCGAGGCGAGGCACCGCGGATCGGCGCGGCGATCCAGGCCAACGCGCTGATGATGTTCGGCACGCCGGAGCAGCAGCAAAAATACCTTCCGGAAATCCTGCGCGGCGAAGCCATGCACGGCATGGGTTACAGCGAGCCGCAGGCTGGTTCCGATCTTGCCGCGCTGCGTACCAGCGCTGTCAGGGACGGCGGCCAGTGGGTGATCAACGGCCAGAAGATCTGGACCACCACCTGGTGGGGAAAATACATGTTCCTCGCCGCGCGCACCGACAAGGACGCCAAACCGCCGCACGCCGGGATCAGCATGTTCATCGTTCCGATGGATGCGCCGGGCATCACGATCCGTCCGTCGGTTACGATGTATGACGGCACGTTCGCCAACATCTTCTACGACGATGTTCGCATTCCCGCCGAGAACCTGGTTGGCGAGGTCAATGGCGGCTGGAAGGTGCTGACCGGCGCGCTGGCCTTCGAGCGGGGGCTGGTCGGTGGCGGCATTGTGCTGAAGGTCGCGCATGCCTTCGAGCAGCTGCGTGCGCATGTCATCGGCGATCGGTCCCTGGCTGATGACCCGATCGTCCGCGACAGGATCGCGACTTTGGCGTCCGAAATCGAGATCGGTCGTCTCTTGATGATGCATTGCGCCGAGCTCGCCGCCTACGGCGTGACGCCACCGGAATATGGCGCGATCAGCAAGGTGTTCTCCGGTGAGCTGATGGAACGCTTCGGCGAGGCCGCGCTCGACATTCTCGGCATGCGCGCCGCGCTGTCCGAGCAGATGCCGGGTGCAATCGACAATGGCCGCTTCGAGCAAAACCTACGGCATTCGCTGATGTGGGTGATCAGCGTCGGGACCAACGAAATTCAGCGCAGCCTGATCGCGCAGCGCGCGCTCGGACTGCCGAGGTAGGAGAAGTCGGATGCAGAAGGATGGCGACAGGGCGCCGCTTGCCGGTGTGCGGGTGCTGGATTTTTCCATCATGGTGGCGGGGCCCTATTGCGCGCGGCTGCTGGCCGACGTCGGCGCCGAAGTCATCAAGATCGAGCCGCCGGAAGGCGACGACATGCGGTTGCGGACGCCGCTGCGCGAAGGCCACAGCACCTATTTCGGCCAGCTCAATGCCGGCAAGCGCAGCCTGGCACTGGACTTGAAGAACGCCGATGCGATCAAGCTCGTGCATCGCATGGTCGCGGAGACGGACATCGTCGTCGAGAATTTCCGTCCGGGGGTCATGGACCGCCTCGGTCTTGGCTACGAGGCGCTTTGCGAGATCAACCCGCGGCTGATCTATTGCTCGATCTCGGGATATGGCCAGACAGGCCCCGCTGCCGAGCGTGCGGCCTACGCCATGATCGTGCATGCCGAAAGCGGATTTGATACCTCGCTGATGCGCTACGCCGGTGACCGGGAGCGACCGGCTGCCGGGGCGATCTTTGTCGCCGATATCCTCGGCGGCATTTTCGGCTATTCCGCGATCCAGACCGCGATGGTCCAGCGTGCGCGCACAGGCAAAGGTCAGCGCGTCGACGTGGCGTTGATGGATTGCATGCTGAACCTCTTGGTCTACGAGCTTCAGGAGGCGCAATTCCCGATCCACTCGCCGCGGCCGACCTATGGCCCCGTGCGCACGCGCGATGGCGATATCCTGATCGCCCCGGTCACGCCGCGCAACTTTGCGGCGCTGTGCGAGGTGACAGGGCAGGATGAGCTGGCGAACGACCCGCGCTTTGCGAGCATTCCGGCGCGCGGCGCCAACTGGACCGCCATGATGCAGGTGATCGAGCAATGGACCGAGCGCCACACCGTCGCCGAATGCATTGCGGCGCTGGACCGCGCCGGCGTTCCCTGCGCCGAATATCGCGCACCTGGCGCGGCGCTGAGCGATCCTCATTTGCGCCAGCGCGGTGTGTTCGGGACGGTTGGGGACGGCGCCGGCGAATTCGTCGGCGTCAATGCGCCGTGGCAGATGTCGGGGGCTGATACGCCGATCGGGCGTCAGGTTCCCGGTATCGGTGCGCAGCGGGACGATGTGCTGTCGCGGCTTCTTGGATTATCGCCCGACGCAATCGCGGCACTCGCTGCCGCCGGCACGTTTGGAAGGGCGCCGGCCTAGCATGATCCGGAAAAGTGCGAAGCGGTTTTCCGAAAAGATCATGCTCAAACAACGGGCTAAAGCGCGATGACGGTTGAGCCGAATCTCATCGCGCTTTGAGCGGCCCGGGCGCCAACGATCTCAAGCATCCGACGGCGCGTCCGGCGGCGGAGCCTTCGCGATCGCCAGCAGGCATTTCAGGAAATGGGCGCGGTCTTCCTTACGCAAGGGAGCCAGCATGATGTCTTGCAGCTCGGCGGCGGCCGGAATGACGGCGAGAAGCGCTTCCTCGCCCTTGGCGGTGATCTGCACCTGGAGTGAGCGGCGGTCGTCCGGATTGTCCTTCTTTGCCACCAGCCGGCGCGCGACCATCCGTTTCAGCATTTCGCTGAGCGTGTTGCGGTCGCAGCTGATCCGGTCTGCCAGCACGGAGGGGGTAAGCGGGCCCAATTGGTGCAGCGCCATCAGCACGCCGAACTGCCGCGGTGTGATGTCGCTCTGGCGCGTCATGCTTTGGTAAAGCCCGTCGTAGCGGGCCTCCAGCAGCCGCAGCAGAAATCCGACGCCGCCTTCCAGTTGCCAGTTGCGCGCAATGTCGGCGGACGAACCTGCTTTTGTTGCCTTGTCGGCTGCCATGCCGTCGTTGGACTCCGATTTGCGAATTCGCGTTAGCCGTTAGCAGCTTGGCCTGACGTCCTCAACCCTGCGGTGAACCGCCGCCCGAGTCTGTTCGCAGGCGATGCAATGGCTCTCGGCCCTTGTCAGCCATCCGGCAATGTAGTACGTATACGTATCAAATGCGATGCGAAGACATCGTCTGGGGAGGTCGGTTTTGGACCTGCGTGAGCTGCTCTCTATTCCCTATCTGCTGGAGGCTGAGGCGGTCGAAACCGAGCCGGGGCAGTGGCGGGTTCGTCTCGCCTATCCGGAGCTCCCGGGATGCACGGCCGAAGCGGTCGTCGTCGAGGACGCATTGAGGGAACTGGAACGGCGCCGCATCGAGCTGATCGTCACCCTGGTCGAGGAGGGCAAGCAGCCTCCCGTTCCACGAAAACCGCTCACCGCATCCGATCCGCTTTGGACCGCTCAGGATCTCGGACAGTCTGACCGCGTCGCCGCGCTTCTCGGCGAAGCGGCAAGTCCGACCACCCGCAATTGATGGAGGCACACGCATGCTCTCGCGCGAAGACAATGAACGTCTGGTGAGGGTCGGCAAGGGCACGCCGCTCGGCGATCTCTTCCGCCTTTACTGGATTCCCTTCCTGCCGTCGGCGGACCTCGCCAAGGACGGGCAGCCGAAGCGCATCCGGCTGCTCGGTGAGGATCTGGTCGCCTTCCGCGACACCGAAGGACGCGTCGGGCTGGTCGACCAGGCGTGCCCGCATCGCGGTGCGCCGCTGATCTTTGGACGAAACGAGGATTGCGGGCTGCGCTGCGTCTATCACGGCTGGAAGTTCGACGTCACCGGCGCGGTGACGGACATGCCGGCGGAGCCGGTGCGCAGTCGCCTCAAGGAGCGCGTACGGATCAAGGCCTATCCCTGCAAGGAACGCAACGGGATGATCTGGACCTATATGGGTCCCGACCAGACCGAGCTTCCGCCGCTGCCGAATCTCGAATGGAATCTGGTGCCGGCTGAGCAGGTGCACATCTCGGTTCGCGTCCAGGAGTGCAACTGGCTGCAGGCGGTCGAAGGCGAGATCGACTCGGCGCATGCACCGCTGCTGCATGGACGGCTGGATGCCCAGGGCACGACCAGCGCCTGCATCCAGAAGCGCGACCTGCGGCCGACCTTCGAATGCATCAAGCAGGACTTTGGCATGAGCATCGCGGCGCGGCGCAACTACGATGCCAATACGCTGTATTGGCGCGTCAACCAGTTCCTGCTGCCGTTCTATACGCTGGTGCCGCCGCTGTCGCCGTTCCCGGATTTGAGCGGCCACGCCTGGGTGCCGATCGATGACGAGAACACGCTCTGCATCATGTTCTCCTATCATCCGTCGGAGCCGCTGCTACCGAAAACGCGGCAGGTCTTTGCCGAAGGACACAAGGGCCGCGAAAGCGGCCACGCCAGCCGCCACGCCCTGGTCCAGCATCCGGTGACGGTCCCATACGCGGGCTACTGGACCAAATACAATCCGCAGAACGGCTTTCAGTTCGACTACGAGGCACAGCGGACCACCTGGTTCTCGGGGCTGCCGGGTCTGTGGGTGCAGGACGGCGCCTGCCAGAGCGGCGTCTCGCCGATCTTCGATCGCACCAAGGAGACGCTCTGCTCGAGCGACACCGGTATCGCGATGACGCGGCGTTTCATCCTGGAAGCGCTTGGCGCCTATTGCGATCACGCCGTCAAGCCCAAGGGCGTTACGGAGCCCGACGTGTTCATGGTGCGGGCGGTGTCGCTGCGGCTGCCGCCGGAGGATTCCTGGGTCGATGTCGGCGCGCCGTTCATGCGGGCGAAGCTCGGTGCCGATTTCGGGTACGAGCTGTGAGCCCATCCCGCCATGGCTGACGTGACGCAGGACGTGCTGGTCAAGCGCATCGGCTATGAGGCCGAGCGGATCAATTCCTACGAGCTGATCGCCCGCGCCGGCGGCGAGCTGGCGCCGTTTACGGCCGGCAGCCACATCGATCTGCAATTGCCGAACGGCATGATCCGCAGTTACTCGCTGGTCAACGACCAGCGCGAACGGCATCGCTATGTGATAGCGGTCAATCGGGATGGCGAGAGCCGGGGTGGCTCCAGCTTTGTCCACGACTGCATCAAGGCGGGAGATATCCTCACGATATCCCAACCACGAAACAACTTCGCGCTTCGCGAAGAGGCCGAGCACTCGATCCTGATCGCGGGCGGCATCGGTATCACGCCGCTCTTCTCGATGATCCGCCGTCTGGAGGCGCTGGGACGCCGCTGGGAGCTGTTCTATGCCGCAAGGACCCGCGCCGCCGCCGCCTTTCTCGACGAGTTCGCTGCATTCCGACCGGATGTCCATTTGAACATGCATGTCGATTTCGACGACGAGCGATCGGGACGTGTCTTCGATATCCCGGCTATCGTCAGGAACGCACCGGCTCACGCGCATCTCTACTGCTGCGGCCCGGTGCCGATGCTCGAAGCATTCGAGGCGACGACCGCCGATCGTCCGGCCGATCACGTCCATGTCGAGTATTTCAAGGCGCGCGAAGCACCGGCCACCGAGGGTGGCTTCGACGTCAGGCTCGCGCGGCGCAACCGCACGATTGCGGTCGATGCCGGCAAGACGATCCTCGATGCGCTGCTCGATGCCGGAATTGCGGTGAACTACGCCTGCGCTGAGGGGGTCTGCGGCACCTGCGAGACGCGCGTGCTCGAGGGCATTCCCGATCATCGCGATCAGTTCCTGAGCCAGGACGAGCAGGCGGCGAACCAGAGCGTCATGATCTGCTGCTCGGGCGCCAAATCGCGGACGCTGGTGCTCGATCTCTAAGACAACAACATATTAAGGGTGGTAACAGTGAAATATCTTTCGCGTATAGTCAGAATATCGCTGCTGGCCGTTTGGGCCAGTTCTCCCGCATCGGCGGACGCTGCGCGCACCATCAAGATCGGCGTGCTCAATGACGCATCCGGTCCCTACTCGGACAATGCCGGCGAAGGGTCGGTGACGGCAGCCAGGATGGCCGCCGAGGATTTCATGCGGCTTCATCCCGATTTCAAGGTCGAGATCGTCTCGGCCGACCACCAGAACAAGGCCGACGTCGGCGCTGCAATCGCGCGCCGCTGGATCGATCAGGAGAAGGTCGATGCGGTCGCCGACGTGCCGAACTCGGCCGTTGGGCTCGCCGTCAACGAGGTCGTGCGCGGCACCAGGGCGGCGCTGATTGCATCGAGCGCGGCGTCGTCGGACCTGACCGGGAAACATTGCTCGCCCAACACGATCCAGTGGACGTTCGACACCTGGGCAGCCTCGCACACGATCGGCGCCTACCTCGTCCGTCACGGCGGCAAGAGGTGGTACTTCATCGCGACCGACAATGCGCTCGGCAAGTCGATGGTGCGCGACGGGACGGCGGTGATCGGTGCCGGCGGCGGCTCCGTGCTCGGGTCGGTCAATGTGCCCATCAACAATGCGGACTATGCCTCGTTCATTCTGCAGGCCGAGGGCTCGGGCGCGGACGTGATCGCGTTCGCAACGGCAGGCGGCGACACGGTCAGCCTGATCAAGCAATCCGCAGAATTCGGGCTGAAGCAGAGCGGGCGGACCTTCGCGGCGCTGCTGACCACCACCAACGATGTCGAATCCAGCGGGCTTGCGGTCGGCGAGGGGCTGATCATCACCCAGCCGTTCTACTGGAACCTCAACGAGGCCAGCCGCGCCTGGTCGGCCAGGTTCAGCGAGCGGCAACATGGGCAGTCACCGACCGCGTTCCACGCCGGCGTGTACTCTTCGGTGCTGGCCTATCTCAACGCGGCGCTGGTGGCAGGCAGCAACGATGCCCAGGTCGTGATCCGCAAGCTGAAGGAGACGCAGATCGATGACGTCTTGTTCGGGCCAGTTGTCGTTCGCGCGGATGGCCGCGCCATTCACAACATGTACATCTTCAAGGTGAAGAGCCCGACTGCCTCGAAGAGCAAGTGGGATCTGCTGGAGCAGGTCGGCGTGCTGTCCGGGCCGGAGGCGTTTCGGCCGCTCGATCAGGGCGGCTGCTCGCTCGTCGAGTCATCGAAGAGCAATTGAACGTTTGCGGCAGACGTGGATCAACACTTCTCAAACCGACGGATGTCCCGATGTTGGATCAGCTTGAAGCCGAATTCCCGGAGCACACGCCTCGCGCCTCCAATGCGCCAAGGGCGCTTCAGGGGATTCGGGTGGTCGATTTTTCCCATTTCATCGCGGGACCGTTTGCCACCATGATCCTGGCCGACATGGGCGCCGAGGTGATCAAGGTCGAGGCGCCCGGCCGCGGCGACGATTTGCGTCGCCATCCTCCTGTGCATCCCGATCTCAAGCAAGGCGCGCCGTTTCTCTGGACCAACCGCAACAAGCGCAGCGTTGCGCTCGATCTCAAATCCCCCGAGGGCCTGAAGGTTGCGCGTGAGCTGATCGCCACGGCCGACGTCGTCGTCGAGAATTTCTCCGCCGGCGTCATGGCGCGGCTGGGGCTCGACTACGACAGCTGCCGCAAGATCAAGCCCGAGATCATCTATTGCGCGGTGTCGGCCTATGGACGTGACGGGGCGTTTTCGGACCGGCTCGGTTTCGACCCGATCGCGCAGGTCGAGAGCGGCTTTGTGTCGATGAACGGCTATGCCGATCGCGAGGGCGTGCGCGCATTGTCGCCGGTGATGGATATCAGCACCGCGATGATGGCGAGCAATGCAATCCTCGGGGCTCTGTTCGCACGCGAGCGCAGTGGGCAGGGACAGGCCATCGAGGTATCGTTGTTCGAGAATGCCGTGCTGATGACGGGATACGCGACCATGCAGTCGCTCTTCAACGATGCCGATCCGAAGCGAAGCGGCAACACCAGTCCCGACACCTGCCCGTCGGGCGTGTTCCTGGCCAGCGATTGCTCGTTCTACATCAATTGCGGCAATGACAAGATCTTCCAGCGCTTGATGTCGCAGGTGCTCGGGCGCGAAGACCTTGCTGCGGCCGAGATTTATGCGACAGGCCCTGACCGGATCCGCCGGCGTGAGGAGTTGTTCGCGATCCTCGGTGACGCGTTTGGCAAGCAGCCCTGGTCACACTGGCAATCGCAGATGCGGGCGGCCGGTGTTCCCTGCGGCCAGCTGCGCACCGTCGGCGAAGCGATCCGGTCACCCGAGGCGAGGGAGCGCGCCATCGTCACCCGGATTCCGCACGAGACGGTCGGCTGGGTGCCGAATGTGAACCTGCCGATCCGCTACTCGCAGACGCCGATCGTCGATCCGGTCGCGGCGCCGGCGGTCGGCCAGCATACCGAAGGCGTGCTGCGCGAGCTGCTCGGCTATGACGAGGCACAGATCGCGCGTCTTGCCGCGGGCGGCGCTTTCGGCAGCCAGCCGTCAAGGAAGGATGCCAAAGAGGACGTCAAGGCGTGAAACGGCGCGAGCGCGAGACGAGCGGACGCTGCGGGGCCGTGTCGCCGTGATCGGGATCGGCGAAACCGAATATTATCGCCATGGCGCGTCTCCCGACCCGGAACTCAAGCTCGCGCTGAAAGCCATTTTGGCGGCGTGCGAGGACGCCGGGCTCGATCCCCGCGATATCGATGGCTTTTCCTCCTACAGCGACGATCGCAGCGAGGCGTCGCGGCTGGCGGCGGCGCTCGGCACACATCGATTGCGCACAGCGACCATGCAATGGGGCGGAGGAGGTGGCGGCTGCTGCGCGGCCGTTGCCAATGCGGCGGCCGCGATTGTCGCGGGTCTGGCCGATTGCGTCGTGGTCTTCCGATCTTTGGCGCAGGGCCAATATGGCCGCTTCGGGCAGGCGGCCGGGATCCACACCGTGTCGGGCGAACGGTCCTATTTGATGCCTTACGGCGTGCTGGCGCCGCCGCAGCGCTTTGCGATGCGCGTGCAGCGCTACATGCACGAGCACGGCGTCCGGCAGGACGCCTTGCGCGCGATTGCGCTCGCTTCCTATCATCATGCCCAGGCCAACCCGCGTGCCGTGATGCACGGCAGGCCGCTCGATCCCGGGAAATACGATGCCTCGCGCTGGATCGTGGAGCCCTTTCATCTCTACGACTGCTGTATGGAGAATGACGGCGCGGCGGCCCTGGTGCTGGTGCCGGCCGATCGCGCCGGCGACTTCAGGCGCAAGCCGGCCTATCTGCTCGGTGCGGCCTTTGGCTCCGGACATCGTGCGGCCGCGACGGCGCACAACGCGCCGCTCTACGCCACCGCGAGTTTCGACACGGTGGCGCCTGATCTTTACCGCATGACCGGGGTAGGGCCGTCCGACGTCGGTGTGGTCCAGGCGTATGAGAATTTCACCGGCGGCGTCGTGATGGCGCTGGCGGAGCATGGCTTCTTCAAGCCGGAGGACGCCAACGACTTTCTGACATTCGACAACCTGATCGCGCCGTCCGGGCGGCTGCCGCTCAACACCAGCGGCGGCAATCTCGCCGAATGCTACATGCACGGCTTTGAGCTCGTGCTGGAGGCCGTTCGTCAGGTGCGCGGCACATCGACAAGCCAGGCCCGCCGCAGCGATGTCGCAATGGTCATTGGAGGTCCGATGGTGTCACCCGCGAGCAACCTCATTTTGGGTTCGGAGGCCACCTTATGACCAATCCGAGCGCAGGCTATCTTCCGGCGGGCCTGCCAATCCCGGTCGCAGAGCCTGATGGCCTGTCAGCGCCTTATTGGGAAGGATTGCGACAGGGCAGGCTGCTGGTGCAGCGCTGCAGCCATTGCAACAGTTGGCAATTCGGACCCGAATGGCTCTGCCACCGCTGCCACACTTTCGATCCGGAATGGACGGAGGTCGCCCCGCGCGGCCGGATCTTCAGCTGGGAGCGCGTGTGGCATCCCTCGCACGCGGCGCTGAAAGGGCATGGACCTTATATTGCGGTGCTTGTCGATCTGCCTCACGCCGGGGGAATCCGCATGGTCGGCAATCTGCTCGGCGATCCCGCGCAGAAGGTCACGATCGGCGCTGACGTGGAGGGAGTCTTCGAACATCATCCGGAGTCGAATCCACCGTACGCCTTGCTGCAATGGCGCCAGCAGCAGGTTTCCTCGAAGTGACCGTTCGCGACTGCCCTCGATACGGGAAATCGATCGCAGGTCTACCGGAGATAGATGGTTCGCGAACCGTTGCACCTATGATCAGGTCTTAAGACATCCACTTGCCCGGTTTCGCGTCAGCTCCGCTGACAGGATGAGCGGCCGGGGTCCTTGTCTCGCGGCAGATGTCATGCAATCTTGCGCCGCCGGCAAAGCTGTTCGAGAGCAACAAGAACAATAATCCCTCTCGTCCCTCCAACTCTGTTGAGGGCCTGATCATGTCGAACCTTACCCAAACGACGTCCGCTCCGTGGCGGATAGGAGTGCTGTTCTCGCGAACCGGTTTCATGTCGGTGATCGAGGAGACCCAGTATCAGGGCACGCAACTCGCGATCGAGGAAGTGAATGAGGCGGGCGGGGTCTGCGGCCGTGAGCTGGTTCCCGTTGCCTACGATCCGGGCTCGGATTCCGCCGCTTATGGCCATTACGCCAAGCGGCTGATGGTCGAGGACCAGGTCAGCACGATCTTCGGCTGCTACACCTCGTCGAGCCGCAAGGCTGTTCTGCCGGTGGTCGAACGGCTCAACGGCCTGCTCTGGTATCCGACGCTTTACGAAGGCTTCGAGGCATCGCCGAACGTCATCTACACCGGCGCCTCGCCGAACCAGAACAGCCTCGCGCTGTGCCGCTATCTGATGGATACGTTCGGAACGCGGTTCTACTTCGTGGGCTCGGACTACATCTATCCGCGCGAATCCAACCGCGTGATGCGCGAATTGCTCAAGGCCAATGGCGGATCGGTGGTCGGCGAGCGCTATGTCAATGTCTATGCGCGCTGGCAGGACTTTGTGCCGATCATCCAGGACATCAAGCGCGTCAGGCCCGACGTGATCTTCTCGACTGTCGTCGGCGAAGGCACCGTGTTTCTCTATCAAGCCTACGCCAATGTCGGGCTCGATCCGAAGCGGGTGCCGATCGCCAGCCTGACCACGACGGAAGCCGAAATTGCGGCCATGGGCTTCGACGTCGGCGCGGGGCACGTCACGGCGGCATCTTATTTCCAAGGCGTCGAGGGCAGTGCCAACAACGCATTTGTGCAGCGCTTCAAGAAGCGGTTCGGCGCCGACGTCTCGACCAACATGTGCGCCGAATCGTCCTATTTCCAGCTGCATCTGTTCGCGAAGGCGCTCGAACAGGTCAATTCGCTCGACACAGAAGTGCTGCGCTCCATGGTGTTCGGCACCAGCTTTGATGCGCCGCAAGGGGCGGTGACAGTCAACCCGATGTCGGGGCATACTGATCTGTGGACCCGGATCGGGCGTGCCAATCGCACTGGGCAGTTCGATATCGTCAGCCAGTCGAAGGAGCCGGTGCATGCCGATCCGTTCCTGATCGGATACGGTCGTGCAACGCAAACAGGAAGCGTCCAATGAACGAAATGTCGCGTAAGCCGACGCTGAGCCGAGACGTCGGCGGGCGCAAGACCATGGTTCAGGAACTTGCCGATCTGTCGGCGGTGGTGGTCGCGCCGGTCGACGATCAGGTCGGCATGTTGCTGCGCGAGTTGCAGCGGTTCCGGATGCGGGTGCGTCAGGTCTGGCCGATGCCGGAGAGCGTGCCCGCCGATGCCGACGTGGTTTACTGCGAATATTCACCTGATCTGGCGCGGCGTCTGCCATGGATTCCGGGCGATGCGCGATCGGCGCTGGTCGTGATCCTGCCGGCGACGGAGACCGTTCATGCCGACGCGCTGTGTCATGCGACGCCGAACGCCATTCTGCCGCGGCCGTTCACGCAGAATGCGGTGTTGTCGAGCCTTGTGCTGGCGCGCAGCCAATTTGGTTATGAGCGGCGGCTCCGCAGCAAGATCGAGAAGCTTGACGACAATCTGCGCTCGATGCGCACGGTGGAACGCGCCAAGGCCATCCTGATGGCGACGCGGCAGATGCCGGAAACCGAAGCCTATGGCTTCATCAGACGACAGGCGATGGATCGTCGGGTGTCGGCGAGCGCCGTCGCTGCGGCGATTGTTGACTCGTTCGAACTGCTTGGCTACGATCATCAACAGTAAGCCCCAATAGCGGGGCCGGCGGCGACAGCGCCGCCTTCGACACAACCGGCAACAAAGCCCTCCCAATGCTCGCGTAAGCGCGCATCGGGAGGGCTTTTTGTTTTTTCAGTCCTGAAGGGAGCTAGGAGCCCGTCCAGATATGTTTTCGTGACGGGCATTTGTTGTAGAGTAGCAGGCTCAGGCTGCGTTTGCGAGGTTGAACAGCTTGAGGAGGTTATGGACGGTGCAGATCATTGTCCACTCGGCGCGCACTTTCTCGATGCCCCGCAACAGGAACTGGCGGAAGCCTCTTGCCTGTTTGATCTGCCCGAACACCGGCTCCACCACTTGCTTTCGCAATCGGTAGGGTGTTTCGAAGCCGCCATCGTCGATCTTCTTTCGCATGGCCTGTGTCAGCGGGCCGCCGACTTTTCCGTTCGCTACTGTCGGGTGCTTGGCGCGTCCGGGCGCGACATAGCCATCGATGCTGCGTGTGTCGAGCGCTTCGAGATTGGCTTCGCTGCAGTAGCCGGAATCCGCTGAGGCCTGCCGCGGCTTGCGGCCAAGATTGCTCTCGATGGCCTCGATCAGGGGCACCAACTGGCCCTGATCGCTGCCGTGCTGGGTCAGTTCTTGCGCGACAATGATCTGGGCATGTGCATCGACGGCCGCCTGGGGATTATAGGCCTGAACGAAGCCATCCTTCGACTTCATGATGCGGCTTTCCGGATCGGTGAAGTTGCGTTGCGCCTTGGGATTGGGTTCCTCCGATGGCAGCGCCGCCGGTTTGCCCGGCTTCTTGCGGCCTTCGGCCTGGCGCTGCTGTTCCTTTTCGGCCTCGATGCGGCGCTCTTCCTCCGCCGCCAGTTTGGCGTCCGCTTCCAGCGCCGCCATCGCTTGCTGGATCTTCGCCAGCCGTTTCTGCTTGTCGACGGTCCAGTCCGGCAGTTCGTCGCTGTTGCCGAAAGTCTCATCCTCCGAGGCATCCGCCGCCTCGGCGGCCGCCAGCATGCGAGCGACCTCGGCCTTCAATTCCGCCTCGCGCTTCTTCATGCGCTCATAACTCATCGCCTTGTGTTTCGACGCGTTCGCCTTGATCTTCGTACCATCCAGCGCGACATGACCGAGCTTGACCAGCCCGGCCGTCTCGCACAACTTCAGAACCTGCACGAATAGCGCGCCGAGCGCCTTCAAATGTCGCTTGCGAAAGTCGCTGATCGTCCGAAAATCCGGCGCATCCAGCGCCACGATCATCACAAAATCGTTCCGCTCCCGGCAGGCCTTGGCAATCCGACGCGACGAATACAGCCCACTCGCATAGCTATGCAGCAGCAGCGCCACCATCATCCGCGGATCAAACGGCGGCTGCCCAAGCCCGCTCACATAGCTGCCCATGATCTCCCTGAGATCGAGGCTCTCCCGCACCAGATCAACCATAAACCGCGAGACATGGCCTTTCGGCACGAAGTCCTGCACATTCGGCGGCAGAAGCAGCGTCTGATCGATGTTCCAAGGCCGAAAATACTTGCTCATCGCCCAATGTTGAATCAGACCCGACCAGATTTGAACAGCGACTATCCAGACAAGCTCCTAGGGATGAGCATTTCACGGCGGACTTTGCTGAGGAATACCGCGGCGCTTGGCGCGTTTGCCGGCGCCGGACTGCCGCACATCTGGATCAAGAACGCCGACCTCGCTTACGCCGCGGGCGGCGAAATCAAGGTCGGCGTGCTGTTCTCGCTGACGGGAACGACCGCGATCATCGAGGAATCGCTCAACAAGGCGACGCTGCTCGCCATCGAGGAAATCAACGCCGCGGGCGGCATCAAGGGCAGCAAGATCGTGCCGATCGTCGAGGATCCTGCGTCCGATCCCGCGACCTTCTCGGAGAAGGCCCGCAAGCTTGTCGTCGGCGACAAATGCGTCAGCGTGTTCGGCTCCTACACCTCGGCGAGCCGCAAGGCGGTGCTCCCGGTGTTCGAGCGGCAGAACAATCTCTATTGGTATCCGACGCTCTATGAAGGCCGCGAGTGCTCGAAGAACGTGATCTACACCGGCGCCGTGCCGAACCAGCAGCAGGACGAGTTCGTGCCCTGGCTGGTCAAGAAGTTCGGCAAGAAGTTCTATCTGATCGGCTCCAACTACATCTACCCGAAGGAAGAGAACAACTACTGCAAGAAGCTGCTCGAGAAACTCGGTGGCGAGGTCGTTGCGGAAGAATATGTGCCGCTCGGCCATTCCGAATTCTCTTCCGTCATCAACAAGATCCGCTCGACCCAGCCGAATGTGATCTTCTCCACCGTGGTCGGCGATTCCGTGGTCGCGCTGCATCGCCAGTATCGAGCTGCCGGCCTCGATCCCGAGAAGATGCCGATGGCGAGCCTCACCACGTCCGAGAATGAGGTCGCGGCGATGGGCGGCGAGGCTGCCGCCGGTCACTTCACTTCGGCGCCGTACTTCATGGTGCACAAGTCGCCGGAGAACGAGAAGTTCGTCGCGGCCTACAAGAAGCGCTGGGGCGCCGACAAGGTCACGCATTTCGTGTCGGAGGCCTGCTACTTCCAGACCTATTTGTTCAAACAGGCGGTCGAGAAGCTTGCGACCAGCGACCTGACGCCGCCGAACATTCGCGACGCGGTCAAGGGCGAGGGAATGATTGCGCCGCAGGGCAAGGTCCAGATCGAGTCGGAGAACCTGCACACCTGGCTATGGCCGAAGATCGCCCAAGCGAAGTCGAACGGCCAGTTCGAGATTCTCGTCGAATCCAAGGAATGGCTGAAGCCCGTACCTTACGCGGCCTATCCCGGGCAGTCCTGCACCGAGAAGGGCCTGGTCGAGAAGAGCTGACGACCGGGGCTGACCAAGGCCGTTGGCGTGCGGCGCCGGCGGCCGGCGTCCCGCAGCAAATGTGCCTCTCGCATGCATGCGTGCGAGGGGCAGGCGCACCAACATTGAAGAGCGGATCCCGACGTGGACCAATTCATCGAACAAATCGTCACGGGCCTCAGCATCGGGTCGATCCTGCTGCTGGTCGCGCTGGGACTGTCGATCATCTACGGTTCGATGGGCATCATCAATCTCGCCCATGGCGAGTTCGTGATGCTCGGTGCTTACGCCGCCTGGGTGTTTCACACCTATTTCGGGTGGAGTCTGCTGACGAGCCTGGTTCCGATCTTCCTCGTGGTTGCCGCGTTCGGCTGGGTCATCGAACGCTATGTGCTGAGCCTGCTCAACAACCGGCCGCTGGATACGATTCTTGCGACCTGGGGCGTCGGCATCATGCTGCAGCAGGCGGTGCGGCTGATGGTCGGCAGCGAGCTGCGCTACGTGCAGCTGCCGCCGGCGCTGTCCGACAGCATGAACGTGTTCGGCATCCCGATATCGTCGTATCGGGTGTTCCTGTTCGTGGTGTCGATCGCGCTGTTCATGGCGACGTGGTTGCTCATGAACCGCACGACGGTCGGGATGAAGTTGCGGGCGATCATCCAGGACCGTTCGGTCGCCGCCTCGTTCGGCATCAACGCCAAGCGGGTCTATGCGCTGACGTTTGCTTATGGTGCCGGACTTGCGGGCCTTGCCGGCGCACTGGTGTCGCCGCTCAAGAGCGTGTCGCCCGATATGGGCACCGGCTATGTGGTCGATGCCTTCATGGTGGTCGTGCTCGGCGGCGTGCAGAGCCTCGCCGGCACCGTGGCAAGCGCCTTCATCCTCGGCGAGCTCTCCGGCGGCATTGCCTTCCTGCAGAACGACACGGTGGCAAAGGCAATCGTGCTGCTCGCCATCGTCGTCCTCATCCGTTTCCGCCCCGAAGGGCTTTTCACCGCACGCGTGCGGGCCTGAGACAGATCGCTCATTCATGCCGTCGAATACGACTACCTCCAGCGGATTGCAGCGCCTGATCGCGCAGCTTGCCCCGCTGCTCATCGTCTGCGCGCTGGTGTTCGCGCTGCCGGTGCTGCTCAACAATGACTTCCTGCTCAACAAGGTCGCGCGTTATCTGGTGCTGGGCATCCTCACGGTGTCGCTCGGATTGTCCTGGGGCTTCGGCGGCATCCTGAACCTCGGCCAGGCGATGAGCTTCGGGCTCGGCTCCTACGCCATGGCGATGGCGCTGAAGCTCAAGACCGTCCCGGTGCATACGGGGGCGAGCGGGCTTCCGGACTTCATGGTCTGGAACAATGTCGCGCACCTGCCGTGGTTCTGGGAGCCGTTCCGCTCGCTGACCTTTGCCATCGCGGCGGGCCTGCTCGTGCCGGCGCTGGTCGCGGCGGCGCTCGGCTGGTTCATGTTCCGCGGACGTGTGACCGGCGTCTATGTCTCGATCATCACGCTCGCCACCATGGTGGTGATCAATCTCGTGATCATCGACCAGCAGAGCTACACCGGCGGCTTCAACGGCATCACCGATCTCGCCCAGCTCGAGATTTTCGGCGTCGCGTTCGATGCCTATGGCCGCGCGACCTACTATCTCGTCGCGACTTGCGTGCTGCTCAGCCTGCTGGTCGCCTTTGCCTTCACGAAGTCCAGAGCCGGCCTGATCGTGCAGGCGATCCGCGACCATGAGAGCCGGGTGCGCTATTTCGGCTACGACGTCGCGCTCTACCAGATCTTCGTGTTCGCACTGTCGGCTGCGATCGCAGGCCTCGCCGGCATGCTCTACACCGTGGTGATGGAGTTTGCCTCGCCGACCTTCCTTGGCGTGCAGATTTCGCTGTCGGTGGTGGTGTGGTGCGCGGTCGGCGGCCGGCAGAGCCTGGTCGGTGCGTTCCTCGGCGCGGTGCTGGTGGCGGGCATGCAGGGTGCGCTGTCGGAATCCGCGGCGTTCCTGGAAACCTGGACGCTGGTGATGGGCGCGTTGTTCGTGCTCGTGGTGCTGTTCCTGCCGAAGGGGCTCGCCGGCCTCGCCCAGGTCGTCGTGCGCTGGATCGTGCAACGCCGGCAGGCCACCGGCCGTGGTGTTGCGCAAGGCGTCGGCCAGACGGAGGGCAGCACATGACCTCCCATCTCGAACTACGCGACATCTCGGTCAGCTTCAACGGCTTCAAGGCGATCAATGGCCTCAACATGAGCGTCCGCAAGGGCGAGCTGCGCTGCCTGATTGGGCCGAACGGCGCGGGTAAGACCACGGCGCTGGACATCATCTGCGGCAAGGTCAAGCCGAGCGGCGGCACCGTCAGCTTTGACGGCACCGCGTTGCAGAATCTCGAGGAATACGAGATCGCTCGCGCCGGTGTTGGCCGCAAGTTCCAGGTGCCGAGCGTGTTCCGCGAGCTCTCGGTCTCCGAGAATCTTGAAGTGGCCCGGGCGCGCCGCACCTCCGTGTTCGGCAACCTTCGCTGGAATGTCGGCAATTCCGGGCGCCCGGACGTTGAACGTCTTGCCGAACTGGTCGGGCTCACCGAGCAGCTCGATCGGCCCGCCGCCTATCTGTCGCACGGCCAGGCCCAATGGCTCGAGATCGGCATGCTGGTCGCCCAGGACGCCGAGCTGATCCTGATGGACGAGCCCACCGCGGGCATGACGGCGCAGGAAACCCGCAAGACCGCCGAACTGTTCGCGCGGCTGAAAGGCAAGCACACGCTGATCGTGGTCGAGCACGACATGGGTTTTGTGAAGGCGATCGGCGACATCATCTCGGTGATGCATATGGGCCATATGCTGGCCGAGGGCACCGCGGCGGAGGTCGAGGCGCATCCCGAAGTCCGCCGCGCCTACCTCGGATCGGGAGGCATCAGCCATGCTTGAGCTGACCGACGTCGATGCCTTCTACGGCAACAGCCGCGCCCTGCAGGGCATCAACCTGATGGTCGGCAATGGCGAGTTCCTCTCGGTGCTCGGCCGCAACGGCGTCGGCAAGACCACGCTGATGCGCAGCATCCTCGGCCTGATGGACCGCGTCACCGGACGGCTGTCGCTCGACGGCGCCGACATCTCGCCGTTGCGGACCTATCAGCGCGCCAAGGCCGGCATCGCCTATGTGCCGCAGGGCCGCGGCATCCTGCCGCGCTTCACCGTGCGGGAGAACCTGACGCTCGGCACCTTCGCCGCGAAATCGGCCAACGGCATCGAGGAGTGGGTGCTCGAGCTGTTTCCGGTGCTCAAGGATTTTCTCAATCGCTACGGCGGCAATCTCTCCGGCGGCCAGCAGCAGCAGCTTGCGATCGCGCGTGCGCTGCTCGCCCAGCCCAAGGTCATCCTGCTGGACGAGCCGACCGAGGGCATCCAGCCGAACATCGTCGAGCAGATCGAGGACGTGATCGTCCGCCTCAACCGCGAGCGCGGCATCACGGTCGTGCTGGTCGAACAGAATGTCGCGTTCGCGCGGCGTGCGTCTCACCGCTTCGCGCTGCTCGAAAAGGGACGCGTCGTCGCCAAGGGCGCGATCGGTGAGCTCACCGATGATCTCATCCAGCTGCACATGGCTGTGTAGCGGGAACTATCGTTCAAGAAAGGGAGTCGAGACATGTTGCATGGAGACATATCGAGCAGCAAGGACACGGTCGGCGTCGCCGTGGTCAATTACAAGATGCCACGCCTGCACACCAAGGCGCAGGTGCTGGATAACGCGCGCAACATCGCCAACATGGTCGAGGGCATGAAGCTCGGCCTGCCGGGCATGGACCTGGTGATCTTCCCGGAATACTCGACCCACGGCATCATGTACGACTCCAAGGAGATGTACGAGACGGCGTCGTCGGTGCCGGGCGAGGAAACCCGCATCTTCGCCGACGCCTGCCGCAAGGCCAAGGTCTGGGGCGTGTTCTCGCTGACCGGCGAGCGCCACGAGGAGCATCCCAACAAGGCGCCGTACAACACCCTGATCCTGATGAACGACAAGGGCGAGATCGTCCAGAAATATCGCAAGATCATGCCATGGGTGCCGATCGAGGGCTGGTATCCCGGCGATTGCACCTACGTCTCGGAAGGGCCGAAGGGGCTGAAGATCAGTCTGATCATCTGCGACGACGGCAACTATCCCGAGATTTGGCGTGACTGCGCCATGCGCGGCGCCGAGCTGATCGTCCGCTGCCAGGGCTACATGTATCCGGCCAAGGAGCAGCAGATCCAGATCTCGAAGTCGATGGCCTGGGCCAACAATTGCTACGTCGCGGTCGCCAACGCCTCGGGCTTCGACGGCGTCTATTCCTATTTCGGCCATTCCGCGATCATCGGTTTCGACGGCCGGACGCTCGGCGAGTGCGGCACCGAGGACAACGGCATCCAGTACGCCCAGCTCTCGGTGTCGCTGATCCGCGACGCCCGCCGTAACATGCAGTCGCAGAACCATCTCTTCAAGCTGATGCACCGCGGCTATACCGGCCTGATCAACTCCGGTGATGGTGATCGCGGCCACGCGGTCTGCCCCTACACTTTCTACAAGAACTGGATCACGGACCCCGAGGGGACGCGGGAAATGGTCGAGGCCATGACCCGTCCGACCGTTGGGACCGACGAATGTCCGATCGAGGGCATTCCGAACCAGAAAGTCGCGCATCGCTAGGCGACATCGACGATCGGCGCCGGCGCGACGTTTGCGCGCCGGCGTGGTTCGAGGCAACGGCGGGCATTTCCACACAGGGGAAGCAGGGGCGATATCATGAGCAGTCAATCGAATAGCGGGCTGGTTCATCAGACCGAGGGCCAGATCGACGACCTTCTCGGTCATGAGTTCGAGCACGAGCCGGTGCCGATGAACGCCCGGCGCAGCGCCTTCTCGGTCACCATGGTGTGGCTGGGCTTTCCGATGATCATCACCGGCGCGATGACCGGATCGCTGCTCGTGCTGGGCATGGGGTTCAAGAATGCGCTGGTAGCGATGATCGTCGGCAATTTGATTATGTTCGCCTATGTGGGCGCGCTCGGCCTGATCGGTACCCGGCGCGGCATGAACTTCGCGCTGATCGCGAGCATTGTGTTCGGCAAGAAGGGCTATGTGCTGGCGTCGGGCCTGCTGTCGACGCTGCTGCTCGGCTGGTACGCCGTGCAGACCGGCATCACGGGCGCCTTGATCTCCTCGACCTACGGCCTCAATTACGTGGCGATGACCATCGTGGCCGGCGTGCTCTATATCGGCATCACCTTCGTCGGCGTGAAGGGCCTGCACTATATCGGGCTGGCGTCGGTGCCGCTGTTTGTCGTGCTCGGCCTCTGGGTCGCGGCCGACGCCGCCTCGACCACGACATCGGCGGCGATCTTTGGCTATGCCGGCAACAATGGCGTGGCCAGCATGTCGATGGGCGTCGGTCTCACGGTGGTGCTCGCGCTGTTCATCGACGCCGGCACGGTGACTGCCGACTTCAACCGCTGGGCGCCGAGTCCACGGGCGTCGCTGTTTGCCACCTTCAGCGCGTTTCCGTTTGCCAATCTGGTGGCGATGCTGGTCGGTGGCGTGATGACCGCGGCGCTCGCCGTGCCGAACGCCAATCCGTTCGGCGTCGACAACATGTTCGGCTACATGAACGGCAAGCAGCTGACCTGGCTCAGCATTCTCGCGTTCATCTTCCTCTACGCCAATCTCGGCTCGGTCTGCTCGCACTGCCTGTACAATGCGGCCACCGGCTGGTCGCGCATTCTGGGCACCAACATGCGCCTGATGGCCGTGATACTTGGCGCCATCGGCATCGTCGTTGCGGCTGGCAATGTCTGGGCGTTCTTCATCCAGTGGCTGTCGCTGCTCGGCATCCTCGTGCCGCCGATCGGTGCGATCATCCTGGTCGACCAGTACCTGCTGCGCGCCGGTGCGCGGGCGGACGTGGACTGGCGTGCGAAGCCGTTCATTGCCTGGGGCATCGGGTCGCTGTGTGCCTTTGCAGTTGAAAACCTGATGCCGGGGCTGTCCACTGCGATCTCGGCCGCGCTGGTCGCCGGCATCGTGTACGGGGCGATCGCACGGGTGGAGTCGTCCGCCGAAAAGGTGGCGCGTCCCGCATAAGCGACAGGCTCAATCAAGCAAAAAGGATGCATCAATGAGCGTCGACTATCAGATCTACGATCTTGGCAATCTGACCTTGCAGCGCGGCGCGACCATCCGCGACTGCAAGCTCGCCTACAAGACGTTTGGCCAGCTCAACGCGGCCAAGGACAACGTGATCGTCTATCCGACCTGGTACTCCGGCCAGCACTACGACAATGAATGGCTGATCGGGCCGGGCATGGCACTCGATCCGGCAAAATACTGCATCATCATACCCAACATGCTCGGCAACGGCCTGTCGTCATCGCCGAGCAACACGCCGGAGCCGTATAACGGGCCGCGTTTCCCGCAGGTGACGGCCTATGACAATGTGCGCGCCCAGCACCGGCTGGTGACCGAGCAATTCGGCATCAAGCACATCCGTCTGGTGGTCGGCTGGTCGATGGGGGCACTGCAGACCTTCCATTGGGGCGCGCTCTATCCCGACATGATGGACCTGCTGGCGCCGTTCTGCGGCTCGGCCAAATGCTCGCGCCACAACTACGTGTTCCTCGAGGGCGTCAAGGCAGCACTCACGGCGGATGCCGCATGGAAGGAGGGCTGGTACACCGACAAGCCGGCCCGCGGCCTGCGCGCCGCCGCGCGGGTCTATGCCGGCTGGGGCTTTTCGCAGGCCTTCTATCGCGAGCAGCTCGACATCAAGACGCTGGGCTATTCGTCACTGGAGGATTTTTTGGTGGCGTTCTGGGAAGGCTTCTTCCTGCCGAAGGATCCCAACAACCTGCTCACCATGCTGTGGACCTGGCAGAACGGCGACATCAGTGCCAATGAGATCTACAATGGCGACTTCAAGGCTGCGCTCAGGGCCATCAAGGCCAAGGCTTATGTCATGCCGGGCCAGACCGACCTTTATTTCCCGCCGGAGGATAGCGAGATCGAAGTGGCGAACATGCCGAACGCCAAGTTCGTGCCGGTGCCGTCGATCTGGGGGCATTTCGCGGGCGGGCCGGGAACCAACCCGGTCGATGTCGCCTTCATCGACACCAAGCTCAAGGAATTGCTCGCATCGTGAAATCGAACGGTTGCCTGCGCGATCATGGGAGGCGTGAGCTTGTCCAATCCCGCTCTGCTGCTCGACCAGTACCGCATCCGGGAGGAGCCGTATTACCGGCCGCTCAAGGATGAGGTCGAACTGTTCGGTGCAGCCTATGCGAACCGCATGCCGGTGATGCTGAAAGGCCCCACCGGCTGCGGCAAGACCCGGTTCATCGAATACATGGCGTGGCGGCTCGGCCGCCCGCTCATCACGGTCGCCTGTCACGAGGACATGACGGCGGCCGATCTGGTGGGGCGCTGGCTGCTCGATGCGCAGGGTACGGTGTGGAGCGACGGTCCGCTCACGACGGCCGTGCGCCTTGGCGCGATCTGCTACCTCGACGAGATCGTCGAGGCGCGCCAGGACACTACCGTCGTGATTCATCCCCTGACCGATGATCGTCGTGTCCTGCCGCTGGAAAAGCGTGGGGAACTGATCCACGCCCATTCCGACTTCCAGCTCGTGATTTCCTATAATCCGGGCTACCAGAGCGCGATCAAGGACCTCAAGGAATCCACCAAGCAGCGTTTTGCGGCGCTGGATTTCGGGTATCCGGACCGGTCGGCGGAGACCGAGGTGGTGTCGCGCGAGGCCGGCATCGAGCCCAACCTCGCCGATCTCCTGGTGAAGATCGCCCAGCACAGCCGCAACCTGAAGGGCCAGGGTCTCGACGAGGGCGCCTCGACCCGGATGCTGGTCAACGCCGGCCGGCTGATCGGATGCGGCATCAGCCTCGAAAAGGCGTGTGAGACCACGATCATCGTTCCCTTGACCGACGATGCTGACACCAGGAACACGTTGCGCGACGTGATCTCGGCCTCCGCGTGAATGGAAGCCTCGAGGTGGCGGTCGCGCAAATCAGTTCGCTCGATGGCTTCCGGTCCGGACGCCGGCTTGCGGCACTGTTGCGCGGTCACGACGAGATCGCCGCGGCAGTGCAGGCGGCGCGCGCCACATTGCAGCCCGTCGTCTCGTTCGATCATCTCGCGGCCTGGGACGAGGCTGTGCACGGCCTGTTCGCGGCCAATCTCGGCGCAGCCGTGGTGCTCGGCTATCTCAGGCTATCGGAACGCTGGCCGGCGCAGCGACCGGCCGACGACCTGGTCGCGATCGGCCGTGCGGTCGGCGACATCGGCCGCAGCGCCGGAAGCCGCGTCGCTCACGCGTTGCTGACGGAGCTGTCCAAGGTGCTGCTGCGGCTTGCGGGTGCCGGAGAGCTCACCGCGGTTCTCGCCGCGTTCGAACAACTCGCCGACACGGGGCCGGAGTCGGCCGGCCTTGCGATCGTTCGGCTGGAGCCGTTTCTGGCACAGTCCGGCGGCGAGGCGTTCTCCGCCTGGGTCTCCGCCGGCTTGCGCGCGAGCGGCGGCCGCGCGGCGCGGCGGCGGGCCTATTTCGCGCTCGACGATCCGCTCTCGGCGCGTCTGTTCGCAGCCGGGCGGAGAGGGGATGATTTTGCGCGGCTGGAGACGCGTCTCGCCGCAACGACCGTTGCGTTGTGGAACAGAAAGCCGCGTCTCCGCAAACTGGCCGTTGCACCGACGCCGGTGCCGCGGCGGACCTCGCTCGCGGCCGGCTTCATCGGCCTGCCGGAGACGTTTCCCGGCTTCGAAGGCGAGGGGGCGGACGCGATCTATCTCGCAGCGGTCGCGCACGCCGGGGCGCATCTCGTGCATTCCACCGTCCGCTTTCCGGTCGGGCGATTGAAGGCGCTGCAGATCGCGCTGGTCTCGCTGATCGAGGATGCCCGGGTCGAGACGCTGGCGCTTCGTGAACTGCCCGGCCTGCGCCGGCTGTGGCTGCCATTTCACACCGCGACGCCATCCGGCCAGGCGACGGCGGCCGGGCTGATGACGCGGCTGGCGCGGGCGCTGATCGACCCGGATTATCAGGACCCGGATGCGTGGGTCACCAAGGGACAGCAGCTGTTTGCTGCCGCCGCCGACCGCTGGACCGATCCCGCCATCAGCCGCGAGATCGGCGGGCTGCTCGGCAATGACATCGGGCAGATGCGGCTGCAGTTCAACGCCAAGAGCTATGTCGTCGAACCGGCCTATCGCGACGACAATCTGGCACTGTGGGATTTCGGCGATCAGCCGGACAGCCCGGCCGAGACGATCGAGCTCGCGGTCGATTCCGTGCGGATCGAGCGGCGCGATGATCCAGCCGCACAGTCGGCCGATGACGACGCCAAGCCGGACGAGACGCTGCGTGCGAAGGCCCGCGCAGTCACGCTGCTGGACGGATTTCCAGCCGCAACCTATCCGGAATGGGACTATGCCGCGCGCGCCGAGCGGGCGGACTGGACCACCATTCTGGAGGCCGATGCCGCCGTTTCCGCGAAGCCGTTCGATCTGCCGGCGGACACGGACACGATGCGCTGGGTCACACGCTTGACCCGCGATGCGTCGATTGGCCGCCGCATCCGCCACAAGGGCCAGCGCGACGGCGAGGCGCTCGACATCGATGCGGCAGTCGCCGTGACGATCGAGCGGCGTGCCGGCAACACTGGCGAGCCCAGGGTCTATCAGCGCGATGCGCCGGGACCGCGCGATCTCGCCATCCTGCTGCTGATGGATCTGTCGCAATCGACCGCCGACCGCGATCGCCGCGGCCGGACCGTTCTCGACGTCGAGCGTAAGGCAGCCGCGATCATGGCGACGGCGGTCGAGGCCGCCAATGACGCGATCGCAGTGCATGGCTTCAGCTCCGACGGCCGCGAACGCGTGCGTTATCTGCGCATCAAGGACTTCGAGGAGCCGATGGACGCTGTGGTACGGTCGCGCCTCGCGGGCGTTGCCAGCAGCCATTCCACCCGGCTTGGTGCGGCCTTGCGCCATGCGGGCGGCTACCTCGCTGGACGACGTGCGTTCCGCAAGGTGCTGCTGGTCCTGACCGACGGCGAGCCCTCCGACAGTACGCATACGACGAAGGCCGCCTGATTGACGCATGCGCGTGGGCGTGGCGATCTGTAAGATAGCGTTGGGTGAAGGTCAGGCGGCCTGCTGATCGGTGGGGTTGTTGGCTTGCCGCAGGAGCTTCCATTCCCAGGGCAGCAGTTCGCGCAGACGCGAAGTGGGAAGATCGGCGATCCGGGCGAGGACGTCGGCGAGCCAGGCTTTGGGATCGACGTTGTTCAGGCGGCAGGTCGTGATCATCGTCAGCATGATGGCAGCGCGGTCGGCGCCGCGCAGGCTGCCGGCGAAGGTCCAGTTGCGCCTGCCCAACGCGATGCCGCGCAACGCTCTTTCAGCGGCATTATTGCTGAGGCAGATCCTGCCATCATCGAGGAAGCGGGAGAAGTCGTCCCAGCGCCTGAGCATGTAGTTCATGGGCTTCAGGACCTCGGAGGAGCGCGACAGGGCTTCTCGCTCGCGGAGCAGCCAGTCGTGCAAGTCATCGAGAAGCGGCTTGCTCCTCTCCTGGCGTACGGCACGCCGCTCGTCGGCATTGCGGCCGTTGATGGCGCGCTCGATCTCGAACAGAGCGTCAAGACGCCTGACCGCCTCCAGCGCGATCGGGGAGACCGGTTTGCCCTTGCGGCCTTCCCTGGCCGTTTTCTCGATGTCGGCCAGCTCGAAGAATCCCCGCCGCGCATGGGCCAGGCAAAATGCGGGCGTGATCGGCATCGCTTTTCTTTTCGGATCGAACAACGGCTCGAAGCCGCTATAGCAATCCGCCTGCAAGATACCGGCGAAGGCGGCCAGATGCTTCTGGGGATGTTCGCCCCGTCGGTCGCTCGAGGCGTAATAGACCGCCGCCGGCGGCGCAGGCCCGGCGAACGGCTGGTCATCCCGCACATACGTCCAGATCCGCCCAGTCGTGCACTTGCCCTTCGCCAGGATGCGGATGGTGGTGTCGTCGCCATGTAGGCGCTCGGCCGCGAGCACATGGTGCTCGATCAGCTGGAACAGCGGCATAACGGCGAAGGTTCCGTGGCCGACCTGGTCGGCCAGCGTCGACAGCGGCAGATCGATCCTCTCGGCCTTAAAGCGCACGCTCTGACGGTTGAGCGGGATATGCATGCCGAACTTGTCGAACAGGATTGTCGCCAGCAGTTGCGGACCGATGAAGCCACGCGGTGTGGCATGGAACGGCGCGGGCGGCTGGCTGATCTTCTCACAATCGCGGCAGGTGAACTTTTCCCGCACCGTCTCGATCAGCTTGAACCGGCGCGGGATCTCCTCCAACGTCTCGGTCACATCCTCGCCCAGCTTCGCCAGGCGCGATCCGCCGCAGCAGGCGCAGCTCGTTGGCGCCTCAATGACGACCCGCTCGCGTTCGATGTCGTCCGGCCAAGGCTTGCGCACCGGCCGCTTGCGCGTGAAGGCCCGAACGTTCTGTACCTTTGCAGCCGCGGCACGCGCGGCGAGCTCATCCTCACTCGCCATGGTGATGAGTTCTTCGAGCTCCAATTCCAATTGCTCGATCAGCCGCGCCGTGCGCTCGGACCGCGGCCCGTACAGTTCGCGTTTGAGCTTCTCGATCCGCAGTTCGAGATGTGCGATCAACGCTTCGTTGTCCGACAGCTCCGCCCGCGCGCTGGCGGCATCCGCGACTGCGATATCGCGCTCAACTTGCAACGCCTTGCGCTCGGCCAGCAGCGCCATGTAGGCGCTCGCAAGATCCGCAGGAAGATCGTCTGGCTTCGAGCTCATGAAGCCATTGAATCAGATCGAGCAGCAGATTCAAACCCAAAACGGTTATCCGACCCGCGTCGGACGCTGGGTTTCTTGCGGGGTGCGCCAATCGATTCCGGACAACAGATAACTCAACTGCGCCGGCGAGATCGTTACCGTTTCACCGCCAACCGATGGCCAGATGAACCTTCCTCGCTCGAGTCTTTTGGTAAAAAGGCATGCTCCTTGGCCGTCGTGCCAGATCAGCTTCACAAGATCGCTGCGGCGACCGCGGAAGACAAACAAATGACCGCTGAGCGGGTCTTTGTGCAGCACCTCCTGCACTTGGAGCGCCAACGACGGAAAGCCTCGGCGCATGTCCGTGTAGCCTGTCGCGAGCCACACTCGCGCGCCCGTCGGAACCGGGATCATCGGCGGACCAAAGCATCGAGAACGCGACGTAGCGCATCTCCATCAACGTCGCCATCGACCCGGATGCGGTGCCCGCTACCAAGATCAATCTCGATGATGCCCTGGCTCTTGCGTCGACGCGCCGTTGGCGTCAACGCCGCTTCGGCCACCTCCCGCGGTAGCGCAGACGGCCCAATCTCGACCGGAACAAACGGCGCTATGCTCGCTTCGCCGTGCCTGCAAAGCTCCTTACGCCACCTGAACAGTTGGCTCACATGAAGCCCGGCCACGCGAGCCACCTCGGAAACATTGGCGCCGGGCTCGAGCGACGCTGCGACGAGCCGTTCCTTCTCATCCTGCGACCACCGGCGCCGCCGCTCGACCGTTGTGATCACCTCCGCCCTCGAAATCGTCATAGCGCTTCTCCTAGGATTACCCCTAGGACCTGCAGCGCTCGCGCCCATCAAACAAGGCGGCCCTTAGCGGAGGAATACCTCCGACATCGACGTACCCGATCCGCAATATCTCGTTGAGGACGCGCGCCGTGCCGCGCAGCAGCTGCGGCGGCGCAGCACCGATATCTTTGCCTTCGGCATCGGTGAAGGCAGATTTCCCCAGCTCGATCGCATTTTCGGCGAACGCTATGCGCTTCGCGTGCCGCGCATCGAGGTGTTGCCGCAACGGGTGATGCAGCTCTACGCGGAACTGAAGAAGTAATCGGTGGAGCTAGCCTATTGCCCGCGGGAGGGAGCCCTTTGCCGTAATCTCCGCAGAAATGTCCTCGATTGTCTTGCGCTGTTCCATGGCGGCCCGCCGGATCAGCGCAAAGGCTGCCGGCTCGGCCAGCGCATGGGTGTGCATGACCTGAAGCACAGCGGCGAGCACGATGCGACGGGATCGAAGCCGCTGTTCGAGCTTGACCACTTGCTGCTTCAGCTCGTTGGTGCGCTCGTTCCGCTCGAAGGCCATCACGAGGGCGGCATAGATGCCCGCCGAGCGCAGCGGCTTGACCAGGAATGATGCCGGATCGAGGTCGAGCACCAGCTTCAGCCGGCTCGGCGTCTCCGTGCCGAGCAGGGCGATGACGGGGCTCCGTCCAAGTGCGGTACGCTGCGCCGGTGAGGTGAGCGGCAGGAACTCGTCGTCGACCAGCGTCACGTCCGGTCGGCAGTCGATCTTGGCGCCGGGCTCCCATGTGACAATCTCGATCCCGAGACGCTCGAACTGGCGCCTGACGATCGAAGCATCGCGCTCGTCCTTGATGGTGACCAGGGCCTTGCGTCCGCGCAGCGAAAATGAAGACGGTTTGCTCATTTCACAACCCGCAAATGCGGCGCATTCGGCGACGCTGCATCCCGTGCGGGGCTGGCGGCGACGTCGAGCTGCGTCAGATAGGGATCCGGCTTAACCGGAGCTTCAGCTTCCCAGAAGATGTCAAACTGTCCTTCGGCGTTGGAGACGGCCAGCCGCGGCGTCAGGACGCAGTGGTTGTTGCTATCGTCAATCCAGACCGGACCCTGTGGCGAATTGTAGCGATGGCCGGCAGCGGCGCGCCGCACCTCGCCGATATCAGATGTGCCGGCGCGTTGCAGCGCGCAACGAAAGCCTTGTTCTCGGGCAGGCAAATGCTTTCGAAATAGGCTGATGATGTGATGCATCCGGCCGATGCCGGGCCTGCGATCTTGAGCTCGGGCTCGCACAGGCTGCAGCTCAGCATGGGAATGTTGAGGTTGGCCGCAGTGGTTGCGGCATGAAAGGCACGGATAAAATCATAGCTCGAACTGCCGACCAGCGTGTTGAAGACAACCGGCGGCCGGCGCCGTACGATCTCGTCGACGATGTGCGTCACCGCGCTCTCACCGAGTTCGAGCAGGCGTTCGGCGAGAATGCGACCTCCCGCCGCCGTCACCAGCTCGCGGGTGACGCGATTGGTTTCCCAGGTCCAGACATAGTTGGAGCCGACGCAGAAGATCTCACGCGACAGATTGTCGAGCACGTAACGCACCAGCGGCAGCACGTTGTGATTGGGCGAGGCGCCGACATAGATGACGTTGTCGGAGCATTCGAAGCCCTCGTAGCGGGCAGGATACCAGAGCAGTCGGTCGGTGCGCTCGACGATCGGAAGTACCTGTTTGCGCGAGGCCGATGTGTAGCAGCCGATGATGTGCTCGACCCCGACATTGCGAATGAGGTCGTCGCAGACCGTATGGTATTCCGCAATGACCCCGCGGGGATCGCGGACATGCGCTGATATCGAGAAATCGAATCCATCCTGCTCGTTGATCTCGTCGACCGCCATCATCGCGCTCTTGAGGATCTCGCGCCCCATGGCCTGATAGGGCCCGTGCTGCGAGCAGATGATGCCAACTGGTATGGACGGCTTTGTCATCGGCGGCTTTCACTGAATCCACGAAGCAAACCATCTTCGCAGAGGTCGGGGCAAGAGGTCATGCCGCTTTGCTGCGCATGCACCTCGCGAAATTTGTGCAGCCAGCCTCGTTGACAACGCGCTGCACACTTCCTTAGAATTTTCTCCTACAGGCGTCGAACTTGCGTGCGTCGATTTGGCCGATGACGTCCCGGTCGCCGCGCAGAGTGCTCCGTTCGATCCCGGGCCCGATGCGATAGTTCATAGCCGCGGCATTTGAGCCATTCGTCACCTTCGTTTCGGAGGGGCGGGTGGCTTTTTGCTTTTGCCGCGAAACAAATTGGCGACACGTCCGTGTCGCCAAGCCGGAGGCGCATGCGCGGTGATGGGCGGTGCCTGCGCTTGCGTCATGTCAAGTGCGGGGATGCGAGACGATGACGGAACTTCACTATCTCGGGCTGATCGAGGTCGGGCAGCAAATCCAGGCCAAGAAGCTCTCGCCGGTCGAGGTGACCAAGGCGATGCTCGGACGGATCGAGCAGCTCGACGGCAAGCTCAAGAGCTACGCCTATGTGATGGCCGATGCGGCGCTTGCGGAAGCGGCGGCGGCCGAAGAGGACATCGCGTCCGGCAAGGTCAAGGGTCCGCTGCACGGCGTACCGATCGCGATCAAGGACCTGTGCTGGGTCAAGGGCGCTCCAGCCGCGCACGGCATGACCATCCATCGCGATTTCCGACCGAGCGAGGACGCCACGGTGGTCGCGCGGCTGAAGGATGCCGGCGCCATCGTCCTCGGCAAGCTGCAGCAGACCGAAGGCGCCTATGCCGACCATCACCCGAAGATCGATCCGCCGAAGAACCCGTGGAACGCCGATCTGTGGTCCGGCGCATCCTCGAGCGGTTCCGGCGTCGCCACCGCGGCGGGCCTCTGCTTCGGGTCGCTCGGAACCGACACCGGCGGGTCGATCCGCTTTCCCTCGGCTGCCAACGGCATCACCGGGCTGAAGCCGACCTGGGGACGTGTCAGCCGCTACGGGGCCTTCGAACTTGCGGCCACGCTGGATCACATCGGGCCGATGGCGCGCAGCGCGGCCGATTGCGGCGCCATGCTCGCCGTGATCGCCGGCCAAGACCCCAAGGACACCACATCAGTGCCGCTGGCCGTGCCGGACTATCTCGCCGGTCTCACCGGAGACCTGCGCGGCGCGACGATCGGCGTTGATCGGCGCTGGACCAGCGAAGGCACCGACGATGCCGCCGGCAAGGTGCTCAGCGAAGGTCTGCGTGTTGCTGCTGATCTCGGTGCCAAGATCAAGGACATCACGTTCCCCGATCCCAAGGCCGTGATCGAGGACTGGTTCCCGTTGTGCGGCATCGAAGTGGCCGTGGCGCATGAGGAGACCTATCCGGCACGCAAGGACGAATACGGCCCCGGGCTTGCGGGCCTGCTCGATCTCGGTCGGGCGCAATCCGGCATGGACTATCAGAAGATCGTGCTGCGGCGCGAAGCGTTCCGCGGCGCGGTGCGGCTGTTGTTCGAGACGGTCGATCTGATCGCCGTCCCGGCGCAAGCATTTGCCGCACCGACACTGGCCAAAATGGCGGCGCTTGGCGAGGACGCGTCGCTGATTGCCGGGCTGCTTCGCTTCACCTGTCCGTTCGACATGACCGGAAGTCCGACTGTGACGCTTCCCGGCGGTTTCGCGCCGAGCGGCGGCCCCGTCGCCTTCCAATTCGTCGGCCGTCACTTCGACGAGGCAAGTCTCGTCCGTGCAGGCGCCATCCCGCGATCTGAGTTGAGGAGCCGTTGGCATGACCGAAGACTGGTTGAAGAGTTCCATCATGGCAAAGCGGGCCGTCGCCAAGGGCGCGACCGGCACGACCCATAGTTTGACGATCGAGCAACAGGGCGGCTTCCATTACGTCTATGGACCCTATGCCAAGCCGACGCTGTCGATCGATCCGGGCGGGGTGGTCGTCGTCGAGACCGAAGACGCCTTTGGCGGCGTGCTCACCAGCGAGACCGACAGCCCCACCGCGAAGCTGAACTTTCCTTACCTGAACCCGCAATGCGGACCGATCGCGGTCAAGGGCGCCAAAAAGGGCGATTGCCTCGCCGTCTATATCCGCGACGTCGAGACCCGCGGCGCACAGCCGGCAGGCACCACCTGCATCATTCCGGAGTTCGGCGGTCTGGTCGGGACCGCATCCACGGCGTTGCTCAATCCGCCGCTGCCCGAGCGCGTCAAGAAACTGCATGTCGACCGCAACGGGGTGCGCTGGAGCGATAAGATCACGCTGCCCTACGAGCCGTTCATCGGCACCATCGGCGTGTCGCCCGAGATCGAGGCGGTCTCCTCGCTGCAGCCCGACTATCACGGCGGCAACATGGACCTGCCCGACGTCGCGCCGGGTGCGATCATTTATTTGCCGGTGCATACCGAGGGCGGGCTGCTCTATGTCGGTGACTGCCACGCCACGCAAGGCGATGGCGAGCTCTCAGGTGTCGCGCTCGAGCAGCGCGCGACCGTCACGCTGCAGGTCGATCTGATCAAGAACTGGAGCTTTGCCTGGCCGCGGCTCGAGACGCGCGACTTCATCATGACGATCGGCAGCGCACGGCCGCTCGAAGATGCGGCGCGTATCGCCTATCGCGAGCTGGTGCGGTGGATGAGTGCGGACTACGGCTTCGACGAGATCGACGCCTACATGCTGCTCAGCCAGGCCGGCCGCATGCGGCTCGGCAATATGGTCGACCCCAAATACACGATGGGGGCGTCGATCCTGAAGAATTACCTCAAGGCGTGACTTCCAACATCCTTCAACGAGAGGACATCGCGATGATTTCGGGGCGTGTAGTCGGAATAGCTTTGCTTGGAGCCGTGATGGCGACGGCAGCAATAGGTAGCGCCCGGGCAGCCGAGCCGCCGTTGAAGATCGGCTTGCTGGAGGACGTCTCCGGCGACCTCGCATTCATGGGCATGCCGAAGCTGCACGGATCGCAGCTGGCGGTCGAGGAGATCAACAAGAGCGGCGGCATTCTCGGGCGGCAGATCGAGTTGATCCATCTCGATCCGCAGGGCGACAATGCCCGCTACCAGGAGTTCGGCAGGCGCTTGCTCAATCGCGACAAGGTCGACGTTTTGATCGGCGGCATCACCTCTGCCTCGCGCGAGGCGTTGCGTCCGATCGTCGATCGCACCACGACGCCGTACTTCTACACCAACCAGTATGAAGGCGGCGTTTGCGACGCCAGCATGATCAGCATGGGCGCGGTGCCGGAGCAGCAGTTCTCGACGTTGATCCCCTGGATGGTCCAGAAATTCGGCAAGAAGGTCTACGTCATCGCCGCGGACTATAATTTCGGCCAGATCTCCGCGGAGTGGAACCGCAAGATCATGAAGGATCTCGGCGGTGAAGTCGTGGGCGAGGAATTCATCCCGCTCGGCGTGTCGCAGTTCGCGCAGACGATCCAGAACATCCAGAAGGCGAAGCCGGACTGGTTACTGACGATCAATGTCGGCGCCGCGCAGGATTCGTTCTTCGAGCAGGCGGCTGCCGCCAACCTCAATTTGCCGATGGGGTCTTCGATCAAGGTCATGCTCGGCTTCGAGCACAAGCGGTTCAAGCCGCCGGCGCTCAACAACATGCATGCGACCGCCAACTGGTTCGAGGAGATCGACACCCCCGAAGCCAACGACTTCAAAAAGCGCTGGCACGCCAAGTTCCCCGATGAGCTCTACATCAACGACATGGGCTACAATGCCTACAATGCGCTCTACATGTACAAGACGCTGGTCGAGAAGGCGAAGTCGACCAAGCTCGAGGACATGCGCAAGGTGATCGCGTCAGGCGATGCCTGCATCGACGCGCCCGAAGGCAAGGTCTGCGTCGATCCGAAGAGCCAGCATACCTCGCACCGCATGCGCCTGATCTCGGTCGGGCCAAAGCATGAGGTGACCGTTGAGAAGGACTACGGGACGATCCAGCCATACTGGCTTGGTGAGATCGGCTGCGATCTCACCAAGAAGAACGACAAGGATCAGTACACGCCGAGTCATCTTCCCAACAAATCGTGACGCGCGCGGGCACGATTCTTGCTCGTGTTGTTCGTCACGATGTTGAAGCGAGCCGGCGCCGCAATGATGCGACGCCGTGATCACGGAGACCGGAATGTCGGCTGAACTCTTCTCGTTATTCTATCAGTTCGCCGACGTCTTCGCGTTCCTGATCCTGTCCGCGGCGGGGCTTGCCATCGTGTTCGGCATGATGGGCGTCATCAACATGGCGCATGGCGAGTTCATCATGTGCGGCGCTTACGTGACCGTGGGACTCGTCAATCTCGGCGTACCGCTTCCGATCGCCCAGATCCTGGCTGCGCTGACCGCTGGGATCATCGGCATGATCGTCGAGTTCCTGATCGTGCGGCGTTTCTACAAGCGTCCGCTCGATTCCCTGCTTGCCACCTGGGGTCTTAGCCTGATCGTGACGCAGTCGATGCTGCTGATCGTCGGTTCCGCGGTGCGCGGCATAGGCACGCCGGAAGGAGCCTTTGCGATCGGCGGCTACACGTTCTCGACCTACCGCCTTGTGCTGTTCGGCTGTGCAGTCGCAGTACTGGCCGGCCTCTACATCATCTTCATGAAGACGCGCTTCGGCGTGATCGCGCGCGCAACGATGCAGAACGCGGCCATGGCGAAGGCGCTTGGCGCGCGCACCGGGCGGATCTATTCCATCAGCTTCGGGATCGGCACGGCGCTTGCGGGACTTTGCGGCGCGCTTTACGCGCCGACCATGACGCTGATCCCGACCATGGGCGCGACCTTCGTGGTCGAGAGTTTTGTCACCGTCGTGATCGGCGGCGCCAACGTCTTGCTCGGAACTGCGCCGGCCGCGGTGTTCCTGGCGATGATCAGGATGGCGCTGAATGCGAGTTATGGCCAAATCATCGGGCAGATCGGCATGCTGTTTGCCGTCATCCTGATCATACGTGTCCTGCCTGAGGGACTATCCAGCGTGCTGGTTCGCCGTGGCCGCTAGACGGGAATTTTGGATGTCCAAGCTGCTCGACGGTCCGCAGACGCTCGGACGAGGCAAGATCTTCTGGTCCTGTTTCCTAGCTGTGCTGGCGGGCGCGCTGATCTATCCGTTGTTCGCCGATTCCTATGATGTCGGCAATTTTGCCTACTTCCTGATCTGGATCTTCATGGCGCTCGGCCTCTGCCTGATGTGGGGGTACGGCGGCATGCTGTCGTTCGGCCAGACCTTCTTCTTCGGCATCGCCGGCTACGGCTACGGCGTGCTCGCCATCAACATGGGCGGGGGAACGGCGACGATCGCAGCGCTGGTTCTCTCCGTCCTGATCGCGATGATCGCGGCCGGGATCCTCGGCTATTTCATGATCTGGGGCGGCATTAGCGGGATCTTCTTCGGCATCGTGACGCTGTCGGCGACGCTGGTGCTTGCGTTCTTCCTCGGGCAGACGGCCGGACCGGAATGGCATATCGGTCCGGCCCGGCTGAACGGCTTCAACGGCATGAAGGGAATGGACCCGCTCACCGTCCGTGACTTCACCATCGAAGGATCGGCACTCTATTACGTCATGATCGCGCTGATCGTGATCGTCTACATCGCGCTGCGCATGCTGGTGAACTCGAGCATCGGCAACGTGATCGTGGCAACGCGCGAAAATCCGCAGCGCGCCGAGATGCTCGGCTATGACGTCCGCAAGTATCAGCTGCTGACATTCGTGATCGGCAGCGGCCTCGCAGGGCTCAGCGGTGCGCTGTACACGTCCTGGGGCCAGTTCATCACGCCGTCCAGCATCGGCCTGCCGGCGGCGGCGATGCCGATCGTGTGGGTCGCGTTCTCCGGACGCAACGATCTGACCGCGACCCTGGTTGGATCGTTCCTGCTGCTGTTTGGCTTCCAGACCATCACGGTCTATAGCCAGCAGGCGGCGCTGGTGCTGATGGGCGTGCTCCTGCTCGCCACCGTGATGCTGGCGCCGCAGGGATTTGTGCTCGGTATCGGCAAGCTCGTCGTCGATTGGTGGTCCCGCCGCCGACGGCGCGACGAAGGCCCCGCGCTGGCGGAAGCCGGCCGTCTGCAATCGGATGAGACCTGAATCATGGCGCTGGTCGATGTGAAAGGCGTATCCAAGCGGTTCGGTGGATTGACCGCCGTCTCCGACGTCGACCTGACGGTCAATGTCGGCGAGGTGCATTGCCTGATCGGGCCCAATGGGGCGGGGAAGAGCACGCTGTTCAAGCTGATCGTCGGCCTCTACCCGCCGACCGCGGGCAGCATCTTCTTCGACTCCGTCGATATCACCAATGAGCGTCCCTATGCGCGGGTGCAGCGCGGCATGAGCATCAAGATGCAAGCGCCGAGCGTGTTCAAGGAACTGCCGGTGCGGCAGAACATCCAGATCGCGCTCCAGGAGCGGCTGTCGGGCGCTGAACGCAACGCCGAGGAGGAGCGGCTGCTGTCGCTGCTCAATCTGGCTGATGATAGCGGCAAGCTCGCCGGCGCGCTGTCCGCACGGCCAGCAGCAATGGCTCGAGATCGGCATGGCGCTGGCGTTGCAGCCGCAGCTCCTGCTGCTGGACGAGCCGACCGCCGGCATGTCGCCGGAGGAAACCTACAAGACCGGTGAACTGATCAAGTCGTTCAATGCGGAGGGCATGACGGTGCTGGTCGTCGAGCACGACATGGCGTTCGTACGTCAGGTCGCGCAGCGCGTCACTGTTCTGCATCTTGGCAAGATCTTTGCGCGCGGCAGTCTGGAAGCCATCCTGGAAGATGAGAAGGTCGCGGAAATCTATTTGGGTAAGACCCATGCCCACTGATCGCATTCTGGACGTGTCGGGACTTTGGGCGGGCTACGGCGCGACGCCGATCCTGCAGGGTGTCAGCATGTCGGTCTCGCGCGGCGAGATCGTCGGCGTGATCGGCCGCAACGGCGTCGGCAAGTCGACCCTGATGCGGTGCCTGATCGGCCTGCTGCAGACCTGGCGCGGCACCATCACCTTCATGGAGCAGGACGTGACGCAGCTCGAGGCAGACGCGCGGGCGCGCGCCGGCTTCGGCTACATCCCGCAGGGCCGCGACGTCTTTCCGCAGATGAGCGTCGAGGAAAATCTGCAGGTCGGTGAGCTGATCGGCGGACCCGACGGCAAGAAGCTGCCGGAGCTCGTCTATACGTATTTTCCGCGCCTGAAGGAGCGCCGGCGGCAGATCGCAGGCACCATGTCGGGCGGCGAGCAGCAGCAGCTTGCGATCGGCCGCGCGCTGATCGGCAATCCGTCGCTGATGATCCTCGACGAGCCCTCCGAGGGCATCCAGCCGTCGATCGTGCAGCACATTTGCGAGGCTTTGAAGTCGTTCAGGAACGAGCTTGGGACGACGATCATCTTCGTCGAGCAGAATCTCGACACCATCCTGGCGATCGCCCAGCGCTGCTACATCATGGAAAAGGGCAAGATCACCCGATCGCTGGCCGGTGAGGAGGTCAACGCGGATACTGTTCGCGCACAACTGCTGCTTTGATACCGCACGTTCGACAATCGATAATAAATGGAGGGAATGGACATGGATCTCGGACTCAAGGGAGCAAAGGTTCTCGTCACCGGCAGCACCAAGGGCATCGGCAGGGCAATCGCCGATACGTTTGCGGCCGAGGGCGCCAATGTCGGGATTTGTGCGCGCAACCAGGCTGACGTCGACGCCGCGGTCACCGCGATCAAGGCCAAGGGCGTTGCCGCGTTCGGCAGCGCTGTCGACGTCTCGAACGGGCCGGCGCTGAAGGCCTGGGTCGCTGACATGGCGTCCAAGCTCGGCGGCATCGACGTCGTGGTCGCCAATGTCAGCGCGCTCTCGATCGGCCAGGACGAGGAGAGCTGGGAGAAGGAATTCTCCACCGACATGATGGGGACGGTGCGGCTCGTCAACGCCGCGATGCCGCATCTGGAGAAGAGCAAGGCCGCTGCGATCGTCACCATCTCCAGCGTGTCCGGGCGCGAGGTCGATTTTGCCAGCGGTCCTTACGGGACGTTCAAGGCCGCGATCATCCACTACACGCAGGGCCTCGCCTACCAGCTCGCCGCCAAGGGCATCCGGGCCAATTCGGTGTCGCCCGGCAACACCTATTTCGAGGGCGGCGTCTGGAACATGATCAAGGACGGCAATCCCGAACTGTACAAGACCGCGCTGGCGCTCAACCCGACCGGCCGGATGGGCACGCCGCAGGAGATGGCGAACGCCGCTGTGTTCCTGGCGAGCAAGGCGGCGAGCTTCATCACCGGGACCAACCTCGTCGTCGACGGCGCCTTGACGCGCGGTGTCCAGTTCTAGCCGGGGCCACATCGACATGTCAGCGGATCCATTGCACTACAAATCCATCACCGAGATCTCCGAGCTGTTCCTCCGCAAGGAGGCGAAGCCTTCGGAGGTCACGGAGGCGATCCTGGGCCGGATCGCGAAGCTGGATGGCCAGTTTCATGGCTACGCGCTCGTGCTCGCGGAGCGGGCGATGGCCCAGGCCAAGCAATACGATGCAGAGATCGCCAAGGGCATCTGGCGCGGCCCGCTGCATGGCGTTCCGATCGGGTTGAAGGACCTCTGCTACACGAATTTTGCGCCGACGGCGGCTGGCACGACGATCCACGCCAGGTTCGTGCCGTCCTTCAATGCCACGATCGTGGACCGGCTCGAGCTTGCCGGCGCGGTGACGCTCGGCAAGCTCAAGATGACGGAGGGGGCCTATACCAGCCACCATCCCGCCGACCAGGCGCCACTCAATCCGTGGAATGTGGACTATTGGGTCGGCTCTTCGTCGACCGGATCCGGTGTCGCGACGTCGGCCGGCCTCTGCTACGGCTCGATCGGCAGCGATACCGGCGGCTCGATCAGGTTTCCGTCGGCAACCTGCGGGTTGACCGGAATCAAGCCGACCTGGGGCCGCGTCAGCCGGCACGGCATCTTCCCGTTGGCGGATTCGCTCGATCACGTCGGACCGATGTGCCGCAGCGCTGCGGATGCCGGCGCGATGCTCGGCGTCATCGCGGGCGCTGACGTCAACGATCCGACCGCCTTGCGCGCTCCGGTGCCGAACTATCTGGCCGGAGCGGGCGATGGCATAAGGGGCTTGAGGATCGGCGTCGATCGCAGGTACACCCAGGAAGGCATCGATCGGCAGGTCGTGGTCGCCTTGCTGGAAGCCGAGCGCACGCTCGCCGCTCTCGGTGCCGACATCCGTGAGGTGCATTTCCCGCCTTATCAAAGGCTCGTCAGCCAGTGGATTCCGATGTGCTCGGTGGAGACGGCTGAGGCGCATCTGGACACCTACCCGTCGCGGAAGTCGGAATACGGACCGGACCTCGCCCAGGTGATCGAGCAGGGCAGGTCGGTGAGTGGTGTCGATATTGCCGCGATCCATCGCGAACGGCTCAAGTTCAGCGGCAGCCTCGCTGCGATGTTCGAGGATATCGATCTGCTGCTGATCCCGACGATGCCGGTGCCGATCCCGACGCTCACCAAGATGAGCGAATACGGCGCCGATCCCACGGTGTTGTTGAGCATCCTGCGTTTCACCGCGGTGTTCGACTTCTCGGGCAGCCCGACCATCACGCTGCCGATGGGCATGGCGTCGGACAAGATGCCGCTCAGCATGCAGCTGGTCGGTCCGCATCTCTCCGAAGACTTGCTGGTCCGCGCCGGTTGCGCGTTCCAGTCGGTGACGGATTGGCATACGCGGCGGCCGCTCGTCGAATAGAGCGCCGTCAACCGGTCTTGTCGACGTTCCAGAACAACGGCACCGGCGCGCGGACGATGTCCTTCAGCGCCTTCCGCGTCGCGGCCGGCTGATTGTATTGCCCGGTGGGCACGTGGGTGACCACCTCATAGGCGCGCGCCTGGATCTTGTCGGCGAGCGCCTTCTGGTCGGATGGCGCCGCGGTGCGGGCAAAGCCGTCGCGCAGCCGCTCGAGCTCGGCGTCCTCGACCCAGCCGAAGAAGCCGCCGTTCTTGCCCTTGCCGTTGACGCAGGCGTTGCCGATCGGATTGATCAAATCGGCGCTGGCCCAGGTCGAGTGGTAGAGCGACCAGCCGCCCTCGGCCGGCATCGACTGCTTGGCGCGCCGCGCCACCACCGACGCCCAGTCCATCGCGAGCAGGTTGACGTTCATGCCGATCGCGCGCAGCGCTTCGGCGGTGACGGTGCCGAGCGCCGTGATGATCGGCGCGTCGGTCGCGTGCAGGATCGTGATCGGCTCGCCCTTGTAGCCGCCTTGCTTCAGCAGCTCCTTCGCCTTGGCCGTATCGGCCTTGGTCGACCAGCCGACCGCGCTTTCGAACGGTGTGCCGGCGACGAAGATCGCGGGCGTGATCTTGTAATAGTCGGGATTGCCGATCTGGGTGTCGAGCCAGTCCTTCTGGCTCACGGCGTGCAGCACGGCCTGGCGGATCTCCGGCCGGTCGAACGGCGGCACCAGCCAGTTCATCCGGCACATGCCGGAAAATCCAAGCGTATTGTAATCGGTCAGCTCGACATTCGCGGCGCGCGCCAGCATCGCATGATGGTCGTGCGGCGGCACTTCGAAATAGTCGATCTCGTCGTTCATCAGCGCGTTGGTCGCGATCTGGAAATCGGGCACGCTGATCCATTCGTAGCGGCCGATCTTCACGACCTTGCCGCCGCCGGTCCCGTCGGATGGCTCGTCGCGCGAAATGTAGTCGGGATTCTTCTCGTAAGCGGCCTTGACGCCGGGCTGGAATTCCGCCGTCACGAAGCGGAATGGCCCGGAGCCGAGATGATCCGTGATGGCCTGGTCGGCGGGTGTCGCGGCAATCCGCGCCGGCACGATGAAGGGCACGTTGGCGGTCGGCTTGCCGAGCGCCGCCAGCACGAAGCCGCACGGCTCCTTCAGCACCATGCGGAAGGTGCGCTCGTCGACCCTCTTCAGCTCGACGACGAACTCGAACAGCTTCTGGCCCATCGTGTCGCGCCTGGCCCAGCGCTGCAGCGACGGGATCACGTCGGCCGACGTCACCGCGCTGCCGTCATGGAATTTGAGGCCGGGGCGCAGACGGAACGTGTAAGTCAGATTGTCGGCCGAGACCTCCCAGGCCTCGACCATCTGCGGCTTGATCTCGAGTTTCGAATTGGTCGAGAACAGCGTGTCATAGATCATGTAGCCATGGTTGCGCGCCGTCCACGCCGTCGTCATGATCGGGTCGGTGGCGCGCAGCGGTGCATGCATCACCGCAGTGATCGTCTTCGAACTGGCCCGCGCGATGCGCGGCATCGCAACGCCGAGGCTCGCGCCGGCGCCGATCTGCAGAAGGGTGCGCCGGTTGATCGATGGTCCCATGATGTCCCCTGTCGCAACCTGTCAGGCCTGGCCGCTGAGCCTGGCCGCGATCGCGCGGTAGCCGCGCATCCACATGTGATCGAGATCGAGATCCATCGGCAGCGGCTGCGAGGAGACGCGCGCGATCACGGTTTCATTGACCGGATCGATGTAGATCCACTGGCCATGAATGCCGACTGCGGCAAACGGGGCTTCGCGCCGGTCGAGCGTGTACCACTTGTTGCGGTAGTTGCCGTTTGGAAACACCTTCGTCAGGTCGCCGCGCGACCACGCCTCGGCATTGCCGTTGTGCCTGATGTCGTCGATCCACCATCCCGGCACGACCTGTCGGCCGTTGCTGATGCCGTGATTGCGCATCATCTCGCCGAAACGGGCGAGGTCGCGCAATGTCGCGCAGACGCCGCCGGCGACGCGGGCCGCACCGCGGGAATCGACCGTGATGTAGGCGTCGTGCTCGGCGCCCATCGGCTGCCACAGATAGTGGGAGAGGATTTTCGCGTAGGAGATGCCGCAGGCGCGCTCATAGACCCAGCCCAGCACGTCGGTGTTGGTCGAGACGTAGTGGAAGGTCTGCCCATGCGGCGTGCCGTTTGGCCGCAGCGTGCGCAGGTAGTCGCGCAGATTGCTTGGCGGAATGGCAGGATCCGGCGGCTCCCAGCCGGTCGAGCGGCGGTAGTTGATGACGTCGCCGTCGCGCGCCATGTAATCCTCGTCGAAGCGGATGCCGACGCTCATGTCGAGCAGATGCCGCACCGTGCAGCCGTCGCCATAGACCGATCCCTCCATCTCCGGGATGTAGCGCGTCACCGGCGCGTCGGGGTCGAGCTTGCCGCGATCGGCCAGGATGCCGCCAAGTGTGCCGGCGACCGACTTGCTGACCGAGAAGATCAAATGCGGGGTGCCCGGTGTCAGGCCGTGGGCATACCATTCGAACGCGATCTCGCCGCGATGCGACACCACGATGCCGTCGGTGTGGCTCGCGCGCAATGCCTGGCCGACGCCGACCGCCTCGCCGCGCGGGTTTGCGAAGCTGACGTCGTCGAGATAGCGCGGCGCAAAGGACAGCGGCGCCGGCACTGAGGCGCGCGCGATGTTTGCGGTGGGCAAGAGCTCGCGCACGTTGCGGAACGCCCATTCGCTGTAGGGATGCTGACGCCAATTGGCCAGCGTGACTTGTTCGTCGGCCGCCGGAGGGAAGGCGGCCATGATGCGACGCGAATTCATTGTTGATCCAGCAATGCCATTGGAAGTTTCACGAAAGTTCCGCATGCGCCGCGCCGCTCGCAATCAACCGGATGGTGGAGGTGGCCGCCGGGTTACCCCGGTGTAACCGTTTCAAGGATGTGCGTGGCGCGGGCTTGGCCCGCAAATTGCTTGACTAAGCCCTGCGTCTGTCCCAGCGTGCCGAGCATGCGACGCGCAGACGTCCGCCATCGGGAAACATCGGGAGGTAGGTCATGATCGCGCTTCTGGGCCGACCGGATTCGGCGACCACGCAGGCCATTCAGTTCGCGCGCGGCATTCTCGAGGGGTCCGCGACCGCGTTCTACGAGGTCGACGGCAACCTCACCCTCAACCGCTTCGTGCTCAGCAGCAACGTGCCGCCGAGCTTCCACGATCAGTATCTTGCCGGCATGAACCGGCTCGATCCGCTGCATCCGCGTTCCGCGAGCAACCGGCCGATTGCCCGGCTGAGCGTCGCGCTCGATCAATGCGCGACCCAGGAGGCGGCGACCTACCGCGCCTTCGCCGGCCAATGCGGCGTCGCCGACATGATCGAGTTCTTCTTCCGCCGCAACGACCGGATCGTGGCCGGAATGAGCGTGCTCTGGGCGCCGGGCTGCGCGATTCCGGACGGCAGCATGCACATCGCCGAGAAGATCCACGACTATCTCGAGTTCAACCTGACCAGCCGCCTGTCGTCCAATGCCGACGAGCCGCCGCGGTACGGACTGACCTCGCGCGAGATGGAGGTCGTCGAGCTGCTGTGCTGCGGCCGAACCAATCGCGAGATCGGCGAGTGCCTGAGCATCGGTCTCGCGACGGTGAAGACGCATTTGATCCATATCTTCGAGAAGCTCGGCGTCGAGACCCGCTCGGCGGTTGTCGCGCTGATGTCGCGGCCGCATTAGGCCGCGGGCGCTGTGATTCAACTGCCAAACCGCTTGTTCGGTGTCATCGCCTGGCTTGACCGGGCGATCCAGTATTCCAGAGACAGTTGTGCTTGAGTGGATGGGCCGCGGCGTACTGGATCGCCCGGTCGAGCCGGGCGATGACAGTGTGGGTGGGGACGCAACTTCGCGTTCTCGCGACATGAATCGTCCGAGCTTTGGATTTCGTTCCACCCTCTCTTGAGCAGAGGGCGCAGGGAAAGCCGGGTGCCGATCGCACCCATGGGCCCCGAGCAAAGGGTAGAAAGCTCGGGGGTAGGACCACAGGTGTAACCAGAAACTCCGGCTTTCCCTGCGCGATGGGTTACGGCTTACTTCGTGCTCTCCCCGGCGAGACTGGGCTTGCTTGTCACCGCCTTCGCAAGACGCAATTGCGTCTTACAAGGGGACACCGGCCGCTAGGGCGTCAGGACCACACGACTTCACCGTCCGCCTCAATCACGCTTCGTCCGTCGTGATCTCAGCGTCCACCGCATCTCACACCGCGTTCGTGACGATCGCGAAGCGCCCCTCGATCGGGTGAGACGGGCGAACCATACACTGAGTTGCAATTCCGATAAACCGAAATATTTTTGCTGCGAGGGCTTGACGCGTTTTGCTGAGTTGCCCGTCGGGTTGTTTTGTCGCACGCGGCAAGCGCGCAGCCGCAGGCCGGCCTCGTCCGCGTCACCCGATCCACCGTACGGTTGATTGCTGCACCCGCCCGCGCAGGCCGAAATTTCCCCAAGGACCGGTGTCGTTTTCGACAATGTTGGCGAGCGGCTGCCGCTCGCAACATCAGAGGATCCGACATGCGTGATTTCATGGCCATCGGTCGCTCGGTGGCGGTTGCCGAGCGTGGCATGGCCGCAACCTCGCACCCGCAGGCGACGCTCGCCGCGGTCGAGATGCTGAAGGCCGGTGGCAACGCGGTCGATGCCGCGGTCGCGGCGGTCGCGGTGCAGGGCGTGGTCGAGCGCAGATGACCGGGATCGGCGGCGATTGCTTTGCGCTGGTTTCGCCAAGGGACGGCGCGCCGATTGCGCTGAACGGATCGGGTCGCACCCCTGAAGGCACCGATGCAGAGAAATTTGCCGCGGGCAGTGCGCGCGACATTCCGCCGACTGCGCCGGAGGCGGTGACAGTGCCCGGCGCGATCGATGCATGGTGCCGGCTGGTGGCCGATCACGGCAGCAAGCCGCTGGAGGAGATCTTCCGGCCGGCGATCACGGCCGCCGAGCAGGGCTTTTGCGTGACGCCGCGCGTTGCCGAGGACTGGCGCCGCTTCCGGGCTCGCATCGAGATCGACGCCAATGCGGCGGCGCAGTTTCTTCCCGGCGGCAGGGCACCGGAGGTTGGCGACATCCGTACGCAACCTGCGCTCGGCCTTACCCTGCGCAGGATCGCGCAACACGGGCGCGACGCCTTCTACGCGGGCGAGGCCGCCGACGAGATGACCGGCATCTTGCGCGGGCTGGGCGGGGCGCACAGCGCTGCGGATTTCGCCGCACAGATCTCGGACTATGTGCGCCCGATCTCGGCGCGCTATCATGACCATGACGTGGTCGAGTGTCCGCCGAACGGGCAGGGGCTCGCGGCGCTGATGATCCTGCGGACGCTCGCGGGCTTCGACGTCGCAGCGCTCGCGCAGGCCGATCGCATCCATCTGCTCGCCGAAGCGACCAAGGCCGCCTACCGGGCGCGCGACGCCTTCTTCTGCGATCCCGCCGTCAGCAACGTCGATCCGGCCGCATTTCTTGCCGATGACTATATCGAGACGATCCGCAGCAAGATCGACATGAAGCGGGCCTCCACACCTGCCACCTGGGATGACATCGAGCACCGTGACACCGTCTATGTCACCGTGGTCGACCGCGACCTCAACGCCGTCTCGCTGATCAACTCGCTGTTCTATCCGTTCGGCAGCGGCATCTACGCGCCGAAGTCAGGCGTCCTGCTGCACAACCGCGGCTGGAGCTTTCGCGCCAAACCCGGACACCCGAATTCGCTCGGGCCGCGCAGGCGCCCGATGCACACGATCATCCCCGGCCTGCTCCGCAAGGACGGCAAGACCGTGATGTCGTTCGGCGTGATGGGCGGGCACTACCAGGCGGCGGGTCATGCCAATCTGCTCTCGAACATTTTTGACATGAAGATGGACATCCAGGCGGCGGCCGAGGCGCCGCGCTCCTTTGCCTTCGACGGCGTGCTGTCGCTGGAGACGACGATATCGCCCGCGATCCGCGACGAGCTGCGCGCCCGCGGCCACGATGCGCGCTTCTCCGAGGAGCCGATCGGCGGCTGCCAGGCGATCCGCATCGACCATGCCAGGGGCGTTCTGTTCGGAGCTTCCGATCACCGCAAGGACGGGCTGGCGCTGGGCTTCTGACCAAGGTCGGCCGTGGCCGCGAATTGTTTCTGGAAAGATATAAATCGTCCATCCAAGGGTTGATTGTTGCTGCACCCCGCGTTCGCCGAAGCTCGGCGTCGGGGAGCGCTTCATGGCAGCGATTTCCGAAGCAGAGTCTGGCAGGGCAATCGACGTGTCGGTGGGGGAGTCCGCCGACGCGGCGGAGCATGCCGGCCGGTTCGGTGGCTGGAAGTTGCGCATGGATCAGGTGTCGTCGGGACGGTTCGCCGGACGTCTGGTGAGGATCCGGCTCGAGAGCCTTGAGATCGTCAGGGAGACCACGACGCAAGCGCTGATCAAGCAAGGTACGGCGTGGCCGGATGCTCTGGTGTTCAGCCTGCCGCTGGCGGCGTCAAGCGACGGACATTTCAACGGCCGCTCCTTGGCGTTTCCCGATGTATTGCTCAACGATGGCGTCGATCTGCCGCCGCTGGTGACGCCGACCCTGCTGGACGTCGTATCGATTGCGATCGCGCGCGATCATCTTGCGTCATCGCTGGACGCGCTCGGCGAGACGCAGTCCGCGGACCTCGTTTCCGGCTATCGGCAACCGCACCATTCATTCGGTGGGCCGGGATTGCCGGCGCTCCAACAGGGTTTTCGCGAAATCTGCGATCCAGGTCATCAGCTTGAGACGACGATCGGGTTTTGTCGCACGCGCGCATCTCTCCAGGATATGGTGGTCGGCGCGCTCGCCGAAATCCTGTCGAAGACGTCGCGGGCAGAGGTCAGGGCGGCGACCGCCCACAAGAGACTGGTCGATCGCGTCAGCGACTACATGTTCGCGCATGTCGACGATCCGCCCAACATCGCCGATTTGTGCCGCATCGCCGGTGTAAGCCGCAGGACGTTGCAGGCCTGCTTTCGGGATGCGCTCGGTCTCACGCCGTCGCAATATCTGCGGACGCTGCGGCTGAACGCCGTGCGCCGCGAGTTGCGCGCGCTTGCTGCGGCGGGCCGGCCGATCTCGATCGGCGACGTGGCGGCGCGGTGGGGTTTCTGGCACTGGAGCCGCTTCACCGAAAATTATCGGCTGTTGTTTGACGAGTTGCCCTCGCGCACCGTTCAGAACGTGCTTTCCGCCCCACGCTACGACTTTTTCATTTGCCATGTCGGCGGGTCTGCCGATTCCGGATAACGCACGCCGGAGATCCTTTCCTAGGTTTGCCCGGATTTGCAGCGCCGCGTCGCGGCGCAGCGATATCGGGGACGGAGGGGCAACATGAACTTCAACGGACGACTTACGGCCGCGGCGCTTGCCGTGACAGCGGCGGGCATGACATCAGCCAACGCATTCGAGTTCGGTTACGCGGGTTGGGCGCAGAAGCCGGGCATTACGCTCGGCGGTGGAACGGCCGGCGCGCCGCCGCCCGGGCTTTACAGCTTCAATCAGGCGTTCACCTATCAGTCGAACATTGTCGGGCCGGGCGCGCCGAATGTCGGTGGGGCGGCGACGCCGGTGCATGCGGCGGTCGAGGCGTCGGGCTTGCTGTGGGTGCCGGGCTGGACATTCCTCGGTGCAACCTACGATGCGGTCATCGTGCAGCCCTGGATCATGGCCGATGTCGGCTCGCCGGTGAACATCCAGCAGGCCGGCATGCACAACACCTACATTGTGCCGGCCGAACTGAGCTGGAAGCTCGGCGATAGCGGCTTCTTCATCAAGACGGGACTCGGCATCTATATGCCGAATGGCTCGATCAGCGGGCCGGCCGGCTTGAGCAACGTCGGCAATCCCTGGTGGACGTTTCAGCCCGAGTTCGTGGTGTCCTACCTGAAGGATGGCTGGAATCTGACGGCGAACCTGTTTCAGGAGATCAACACCAGCAATTCGATCACCGGTTATCGCTCCGGCGACGTGCTCCACGCCGAGTTCACGGCCACCAAGACGATTGGAAACTGGACCGTCGGTCCCATCGCCTATTACGCCGGGCAGGTGACCAACGACACGTCGAGCGCTAACGGCGCGATCAACGTCAACCGGTATAACATCTGGGCCGGCGGCGGCCTCGTTGGCTACAATTTCGGACCGGCAGCGCTAACCGTCTGGGCAACGCACGAGTTCTCCTCGAACGCCTCCGGCGGCACCGCCGGCCCGCCCGGAATTGATACGGCGTCGATCACCAAGGGCTACTCGGTGTTCGCCAATCTGAGCTTCCGTCTCTGGGCACCGGATGAGCCAGCGACGCCGCCGAAGCGGCCGATGTTCACCAAGTAGCGCAAGCGCCGACATACCCCGCCAGGCACGTCAAAAGGGAGCCGCGTCGATCGCGCGGCTTCCCGATGGCTGCCCGTTTCCATCACCTGAGCCCGGCAGGACGGGTGCATCCACCGGACGGTGGATTGTTCCTGACGCCGACATGCCGAACCTTTGGCCATCATGCTGGCGTCGTGCGCGGTTCAGCCCTGTGCACCGCGCGGCGAAAGGCTGATCGCTGCAGGCTTCCCCAATCGAGAAGTTGATCCATATGAGCAGGACATTCGCCGACACGGTCTTCCGCAACGGCCGGATTTACACGTCGAACCGTGAGCTGCCCTGGGCGACCTGCGCGGCGGTCAAGGCCGGCCGGTTCATCGCCGTGGGCGACGAACGCGATGTTGCGGAGCTGGTCGGCGAGGGGACCGCGACCGTCGATCTCGGCGGCCGGATGGCGATGCCGGGCATCGTGGACATCCACAATCACATCATGATGGGCGGGCACGCCGATCTCTACGAGCTGCGCTTCTCCAACGCCGACAGCATTCCAAGGATCGCCGAGACCCTGTACAAGGCGGCGTCGGCGGCGGCGCCCGGCGCCTGGATCGTCGGCGGGCAGTTCGGCAACAATCTGCTGAATGAGATGAACACCGCGGAGTCCTGCGCGCTGCTGGATGCGGCATGCCTCGGGCATCCCGTGGTGCTACGCGACGACAGCTATCACAATCGCTGGGCGAGCTCCGCGGCGTTGCGGCTTGCCGGCGTGCAGGCCGATTCCCCTAACCCGACCGACGGCGAGATCGGCCGCGACCTCAAGAGCGGGACGCTCACCGGGATCATGATCGAGGCCGCCTCGGGCCTGGTCGAGCGGGCGCTCGCCGCCTCCGGGCACTACACAGCCGAGATGGACCGCGCGGCGGTGGCGCGCTCGATCGGAGTCCTCAACACCTATGGCGTCACCGCCTTCATCGACGCCGCCAGCATGCAGCCGATCATGGCCGCGCTGAAGGGGCTCGACGACCGCGGGGAGCTCACCGCCTGGGCGGTCTGCGCCATGCCGGTGGTCGAGCCGGGCTTCATGTTCGGCAAGGCCGGCGAGGAGCTGTTCGCGCTGCGCGAAGCGTATCGCGGCGCGCATGTGAAGCCTGATTATGTCAAGGTGTTCCTCGACGGCGTGCCCGGCGCCAAGACCGCGGCGTTCCACGAGCCTTACATCGCCGATCCCGTGCGCGGCTGCTGCTTCCGCGGCTCGACGATGCTGACGGTGCCTGACCTGATCCGCTGGCTCGGACGCTGCGAGAAGCTCGGGCTCGCCGCAAAGATCCATTGCGCCGGCGATGCCGCCGTGACGCAGGCGCTCGATGCGATCGACGTCGTGCGCAGCTTCAACGGGGCGACCCAACTGGTGCACCAGATCGCGCATGCGAGCTACATCGCGCCGGGCGACATCCCGCGCTTCGCCGAACTCGGCGTCGCGGCCGATCTGTCGCCGATCATCTGGTATCCGACCATCTTCCTCGAGGCGCACAAGGCCGCGATGGGCGAGGAGCGTGCGCAGCGCTTTTGGCCGAACAAGGATTTGAAAGAGGCCGGCGCGCTGATGGCCGGCGGCTCGGACTGGCCGGTGATCCCGATCCCCGATCCCTGGCAGGGCATCGAGGGCATGGTGACCCGGCAAAATCCGACCGGGGATTTTCCCGGCAAGTCGCTGTGGGCCGAGCAGGCGCTCGATCTCGCCACCGTGATCGACATCTACACCATCGATGCCGCGCGCGCGGCCGGGCTCGGCCGGTCGATCGGCTCGATCGAGGTGGGCAAATCGGCCGACCTGATCGTGCTCGACCAGATGATCTTCGACATCCCGCCGGATCAGCTCGCCGACACGCGGGTCGAGATGACCTTCTTCGAGGGCCGCAAGGTCTACCAGCGGGGGGCGTGATGGGAGCAGTGGATCAGATCCCGGTCACGGTGCTGACCGGCTTCCTCGGCAGCGGCAAGACCACGGTGCTGAACCATTTGCTGCGCCAGCCGGAGCTTGGCGGCGTTGTCGCCATCATCAATGAGTTCGGCGAGGTGGCGCTGGATCATCTGCTGGTCGAAAGCAGCGAGGACCGCCTGGCGCTGCTCGACAATGGCTGCATCTGCTGCTCGGTGCGCGAGGATCTGATCGAGACGCTGGCCGATCTCGCAGCGCGTCGTGCCGCCGGGACAATCCCGCCGTTCCACCGCGTGCTGGTCGAGACCACCGGGCTCGCCGATCCCGTGCCCGTGCTGCACACGCTGATGACGGCGCCCGATGTCATTGGTCGCTACCGGATCGACGGCGTGGTCGCGACCGTCGATGCGGTCAATGGCGCGCACACGCTCGAGTCGCACAGCGAGGCCGTCAGGCAGATCGCGGTTGCCGACCGCCTGCTGGTCACCAAGACCGATCTTGCCGCCGATGATGATCTGTCGCGGCTCGATGCGCAGCTTGGGGCGATCAATCCGGTGGCGACGCGCTCTCTTGTGCGGAACGGGATGGTCGATCCGGCAAGAGTTCTCGATGCCGGGCTGTTCGATCCGGCGGCCCGCTCGGCGGATGTCGTGCGCTGGTTCGATCTGGCCTCGCAGGCGGCGAACGCGACGCACGATCACAGGGATCACCATTGCGGCGCCGAGGATTGCGCCCATCACAGCCACCACACGCACGACGCAGGCGTGTCGTCCTACAGCCTTGTTATCGACGAGCCGATCCAGCGCGACGCGTTCGCGCGCTGGCTCGACTATGTCGCGGCGCTCAAAGGCGAGGACCTGCTGCGCTTCAAGGCGATTGTGCACGTCGCCGAGCAGCCCGATGCGCCTGTTGTGGTGCATGGCGTACAGCACGTCTTCCATGCGCCGATCACGCTGGGCGGCTGGCCGTCGGCCGACCGGCGCTCGCGGCTCGTCTTCATCGTGCGCGGCATCCCGCGCCAGATCATCGAAAACACATTGTGCAAATTCGCAGCCGTGAGCCGCGCGGCGATCCGGCGATCGGCGGCCTAGAGCATGATCCGGAAAAGTGTGAAGCGGTTTTCCGAAAAGATCATGCTCAAAGAAAGCCAGCTTACTTCAGAGTTTGTTTCAGGGAGAGGGACATGACCGAGAATTCAAAGACGAACTCGTCCGGCCGGCTCAACCGGCGGACATTGTTGAAGGCGGCCGGCGCCTCCGGACTCGTGTCTGCCATGAACGTGCCGTTGGTCAATATCGCGCGCGCCGCGAGCAACACGATCAAGATCGGGTGGGTCGGATGCCTGTCCGGCGTCCGCGCGCCATTTGCCGAGCCCGATACCTGGATCCACGAGCGGATCAAGGCGCGGGTGAAGGATGGCCTGAAGATCGGCGGCAAGACCTACCAGATCGAATTCGTGTTCAAGGACAACCAGTCCGATCCGAACCGGTCCTCGGTGGTGGCGAGCGAGCTGGTGCTGCGCGAAAAATGCGATCTCATCCTGGTCGAGGACGGCGACGCCCAGGCGCCGGTGCAGGAGCTGTCGGACGCCCGCTCGATCCCGTCGATCTCGACCATGGTGCCGTGGCAGGGCTGGATGTTCCCGCGCAAGTCGACGCCGGACAAGGGCTTTCCCTACAGCTTCCATTTCTTCTGGGGCGCCGACGACGTCGTCAAGAACTTCCTCGGCATGTGGCAGTCGGTCGACACCAACAAGAAGGTCGGCACGCTCTATATCGACAATCCGGCCGGACAGGCGTTCTCCGATCCGAAGGTCGGGTTGCCCGGCGGCATCGCGCAGGCCGGCTATCAGGAATTCTCCGCCGGCAAATTCCAGATCGCGACCGACGACTTCACCAATCAGGTATCGGCGTTCAAGAACAACGGCGTCGATATCGTCTCCGGTTTCACCTACGGCAATCATTGGGTGACGCTGTGGAATCAGGCGGCGCAGGCCGGCTTCAAGCCGCAGATCTGCACGGTGGCGGCGGCGTTCCTGTTCCCGAGCGCGGTGAATGCGCTCGGCGATCGCGGCGACGGCATGTCGACCGAAGTGTGGTGGACGCCGGCCTATCCGTTCAAGTCGTCGCTGACCGGGCAGAGCGCGGGCGATCTCGCCGCGGAATGGGAGAAGACCACCGGCAAGCAATGGACCCAGCCGATCGGCTACGCCCACGCGCTCTGGGAGGTCGCGCTGGCGGCGCTGCAGAACAGCGATCCCAAGGACAAGAACTCGCTGCGCGATGCGATCGCCGGCCTCGACATGGAGACCGTGGTCGGCCGGGTCAAGTTCAAGGACAGCCCGATCAAGAGCGTCGCGGTGACCTCGCTGTCGGGCGGGCAATGGCGCAGGACCAAGGGCGGCAAGTCGAAATACGAGCTCCTGATCGTGCACAACGGCACCGCGCCGTTCATCCCGAAGCAGGCCGATCTCGCATTGCTGTCCAAGCTGGCCTGAGATGGCACCGCTTCTGCGCGTCAGCGGGCTTTGCAAGCGCTTCGGCGAGATCGTGGTCGCCGACGGCGTCAGCTTTGAGCTGGCGCGCGGCGAATGTCTCGGCGTGATCGGCCCGAACGGCGCCGGCAAGAGCTCGCTGTTGAACCTGATCGTCGGCCTGCTCACGGCCGACGGCGGCTCGATCATGCTCGACGGCGCCGACATCACCGGCCTGCCGCCGCACCAGAGGGCGCGCATGGGTCTCGGGCGGGCGTTCCAGATCCCGCAGCCGTTCCCGCATCTGTCGGTCTATGAGAACGCGCTGGTGGCTGCGTCCTACGGCGCCGGCCTGCATGGCGATGCAGCCTGCGCCTGGACGATGCAGGTGTTGCAGCGGACCGGGCTCGACGCCAAGGCGGACAAGCTCGCGGGCGCGCTGCCGCTGATCGACCGCAAGCGGCTGGAATTCGCCAAGGCGCTGGCCTCGAAGCCGAAGCTGATCCTGCTCGACGAGATCGCGGCCGGGCTGACCGAGCCCGAGGTCGAGCGCCTTGTCGCCATCATCCAGTCGGTGAAGACAGATCATGCCATGATCTGGATCGAGCACATTCCGCACGCGCTGCGCGCGGTCTCGGATCGCATCCTGGTGCTCGATTTCGGCCGCAAGGTTCTGGAGGGGCCGCCGGCCGATGTCATGGACAGCGCCGTGGTGCGCGAGATCTACATGGGATTGAAGGCCGATGGCGTTGCTTGACGTAAATGGCCTGCAGATCTTCTACGGCGATCTCCAGGCCGTGTTCGACATGAACTTCACCGTCGCCGACGGCGAGGCGGTGGCGCTGGTCGGCGCCAACGGCGCCGGCAAGTCGACGTTCCTAAAGGCGCTAGTACCCAGAATCAGAGCTGAGTGATACGGCGGCCTTTGAAACGGCGTTGACGGACCTTTTTCTTGGTCCAGACGAAGGGCTCGGCTCTGTCGTTGTATGCGTTGACGTAGGCATCGATGTGCTCCTGAAGCTGCGTGAGGCTTGTGAAGGAGGTGCCGCTGAGCGACTGCCCCTGCAAGATCGAAAACCATACCTCGACCTGATTGAGCCAAGACGCACTTGTCGGCGTGAAATGAAATTGCACGTTGGGGTGGGCCTTGAGCCAATGCTCGTTCTTCTTGTGGGTGTTGAGGTTGTCGAGGATGACGTGAAGCTTCCGGTTCGGAAAAGCCGCGGTGACGCTGTTCATGAAGTCGAGAAACTCGACGCGGCGTCGGCGTTTTGAATGCGCCGCGATGATCTTTCCGGTGGCGACTTCGAGCGCCGCAAACAATGTTGTGGTGCCATGCCGCTTGTAATCGTGGCTCTGGCCGGTCAAGGCGCGGCCATTGGGCAACTTCAGATAACCCTGCGCTCGCTCCAAAGCCTGGATCGAGGGCTTCTCGTCCACGCACAGCACAATGGCCTTCGCGGGCGGGGCGACATAGAGGCCGACAACATCGGCGGCTTTGGCCGTAAAGTTCGGGTCGTTGCTCTCACACCAGGACTTACGAGCCGCGAGGTCAATCTTGTGGCTGCGCAGGAACCGCCAGACATATTGGACGTCAACATCGCCCAGCGCCCCGGCCAGCAGGGGCCCGGTCCAGCGTGCGAACCCGTCCGGCGGCGGCTTGTCCAGCAGCTTCAGAATCCGCTTGTCGGTGGCCTTCGTATAGATTGGCTGCTTGCCCGGTCGCGGCTTGTCTTGCAGCCCTTCAAGGCCTTGGTCGGCATAGCGATGCCGCCAAAGGCTGACAATCCGCGGCTGGACCCCAACTTCCTTGGCGATCGACCGAGTGCTGCGTCCATCCGCCGCCAACAGAACTATCCGCGCCCGCTTCAAATCGCGCTGCAACGTCACCGGGGAGCGGCAACACGCCTCAAGCACCTTGCGATCTTTCCTCGAAAGGTGGACTTCTCTTGCTTCGGGTATCATCCCGACCTTGAATCACGACTCACGCTTTAAGAACAGTAGGTACTAGTTGGCTTGAATGAGGAACGAAAAGGCTCGGTGCATTTCGATGGCGTCGATATCTCGCAGATGCCGGCCGAGGACGTCTCGCGGCTCGGGCTCATCATGGTGCCGGAGGGCCGGCTGCTGTTCGACTCGCTGACGATCGAGGAGAATCTCCTGATGGGCACGGTGAACCGGCGCAAGGGCAGCTGGACCTTGCGGCGGGTGTTCGACCTGTTCCCGATCCTCGAGGAGCGGCGGCGGATGTTTCCCGGCCAGCTCTCCGGCGGCCAGCAGCAGATGGCCGCGATCGGCCGCGCGCTGATGTCGAACCCGCGGCTGCTGTTGTGCGACGAGATTTCGCTCGGGCTCGCGCCTGTGATGGTCGAGCAGATCTATCGCTCCTTTGCCGACATTCGCGGCGAGGGCACTGCCGTCGTGCTGGTGGAGCAGGACGTCAATCGCGCGCTCGCGGCGTCGGAACGGATCTATTGCCTGTTGAAGGGGCGGGTGTCGCTGACCGGCCCGGCGCAAGGCTTGCAGCCCGAACAGCTGACGCATGCTTATTTCGGCAACTAGAAGATTGATGGGACATGATCTGGGTTGAGACATTGATCAACGGTGCCTTGCTGGGCGGGCTCTACGCGCTGCTCGGCATCGGGCTGGCTTTGGTGTTCGGCGTGATGCGCGTCGTCAACATCGCGCATGGCGAGTTCATGGTGCTGAGCGCGTTCTGCGCGGTGCTGCTGGCCAACCTGTTTCCGCAGGTCTCGCCGCTGCTGATGCTGATCCCGGTGATCGCGCTGTCGTTCGGCGTCGGATGGCTCTACCAGGCCTTCATCGTCAACCGGGTCGTGACGTCGCCCGATCCGCTGTCGCCGTTGCTCTTGACCTTCGGCGTCTCGGTGATCCTGCGCAATGTGATGGTCGAAATGTTTGGCGCTGACGTGCGCAGCCTGCAGGTCGGCGAACTCTCCCGCGCCAGCCTCGAGATCGCCGGTCTCAATATCGGCATCATGCCGTTGCTGACGCTGGTGCTGGCCGCGCTATTGTTCATGGCGCTGCAACTCGTGCTGCGCCATACCGAGTTCGGGCGAATCGTGCGCGCCACCGCCGACCGCCGCGACATCGTCCGCCTCTCCGGCGTGAGGCCCGACCGGGTCTACAGTTATGTGATGGGGCTGTCGCTGGCGCTCGGCGCGATCGGCGGCGTGCTGCTCGCGGTGCGTTCGAGCTTCACCCCGTTCTCGGGTGCCGAGCGGCTCCTGATCGCGTTCGAGGTCGTCGTGCTCGGCGGGCTCGGCTCGTTCTGGGGTGCGCTGCTCGGCGGCATCGCGCTCGGCATGGCGCAATTGATCGGGCTGAAGATCGATCCGAATGCAGGGCTGCTCTATGCCCACCTCTTGTTCTTCATCATGTTGCTGATCCGGCCGTCGGGCCTGGTGTCGAGCAGGGTGTGATGCCGATGCCGACACGGACCATTCTGCTGGCCAGCGCCGTCGTTCTGATCGCGGTGATCGCGGGTGCGCCCTTCGTGCTGAACGAGGGCTTCCTGCGGCTGGCGACCGAGTGCCTGCTGCTGCTGACCATGGCGCAGATGTGGAACCTGCTGGCGGGTTATGCCGGGCTGGTCTCGCTCGGCCATCAGGTGTTCATCGCGTTCGGAGCCTATGCGCTGTTCCTGATGTCGGACTGGCTCGGAGTGACGCCGATCTGGGTGCTGCCGGTGGCGCCGCTCGCCGCCGCCGCGGTCGCCGCCATCATCGCGTTTCCGCTGTTCCGGCTGCGCGACGCCTATTTCTCGATCGCGATGTGGGTGTTCGCCGAGATCATCGGCGCCTTCACGATGAAATCGCAGGCGGTCGGCGGCACCTCCGGCCTGCCGCTTGCCACCAGCAAGCTGATCGATTTCGACTGGTTCGAGCCGACCATGTTCTGGCTTGCGGGCGGCCTGACGCTTCTGACCATCGCGGCGCTGTATAAATTGATGACCTCGAGCTTCGGGCTCGGGCTGATGAGCGTGCGCGACAATGATCTCGCGGCGATGAGCGTCGGCGTTGACGTCCGGCACAACCGTTTCGTCGCCTTCGTGCTGTCGGCGGCGGGATGCGGGCTTGCCGGTGCGCTCAGCTTCATGGGCAACCTGTACATCGCGCCGCTCGCCGCATTCGACGTCAACTGGTCGGTCTACATGATGTTCATCGTGATCATCGGCGGCATTGGAACCCTGGAGGGGCCGATCCTCGGCGTCATCATCTTCTTCGGCCTGCGCGAATTGATGACCGGTCCGCTGGGCCTGTCCGGCGGCTGGTATCTGGTTGGGCTCGGCATCATTGCCGTTGTTGTGATGATGGTGGCGCCGCGCGGCATCTGGCCGGCCCTGCGCGACCGCCTCGGCATGCGTTTGCTGGACGTGCACCGCACCTCGCCGCGCCCGGCGGGGGCCGCGATCGAGCCGGGGCCGTCGGAGCAGGTGGCCGGATAAGGCTTCACGCCGTCGCCGTTGCTTGTATTCTGACGGCTCCAGTTTTGAGGAGAGGGCGCAATGGCGCTGATATCGCGGGTTGGCGGATGGGCATTGGCCGGTCTGGTTGTGGTGACGCTGGCGGCGCCGTTTCCGTCGCGAGCTGAGCGTCGGATGTGGCCGCAGGTCGCCGCCATGCACCCGATGGACGGGCTCACCACAGACGAGATCCGCTCGATCTCCGACATCCTCCGCGCGGCCGGCAAGTTCGACGACACCACGCGGGTCGTCTCGATGACGATCGAGGAGGATCCCAAGGACGAGGTGCGGGCGTGGCGGCCCGGACAACCATTCGCGCGCCGCGCCGTCGCGACGCTGCTGAGCGGGGGGCATCTCTATGAAGCGCACATCGATCTCGCCGCGCGCAGCCTGCTCGGCTGGGACGAGGTCAGGGATCATGAGGCTGCGCTGACGATCGACGAGCTGATGTCCGCCGGCGACCTGCCGAAGCAGGACCCGCGCTGGGTCGCCGCGATGGCGAAGCGCGGCATCACCGATTTCCGCAACGTGTTGTGCCTGCCGCTGACGGTCGGTCCGGTGACCGATCCCGCCATGAAAGGCCGCCGCCTGCTCAACGTTCCCTGCGTCGATACGTCGGGCGCCGCCAACAATCTCTGGGGCAAGCCGATCGAGAACCTGTTCGCCCAGGTCGATCTCAGGAGCAAGACGGTGCTGTCGGTGACTGATCTCGGCGTTGTGCCGCCGCCGCCGCCGCAGACGCCATCGCACGCCTATTCCGACTCGGGAAAATTCCGCAAACCGCCGAAGCCGATCGAAATCACCGCGCCGCAGGGCAGCAACGTGAAAGTCGAGAGCGGGCAGGTGCGCTGGGACAATTGGTCGTTCCATGTCCGGCTCGAGCCGCGCGTCGGCGCGGTGCTGTCGCTGATCCGCTACGACGATCACGGCACGTTGCGCGACATCGCCTACCAGATCTCGGCGAGCGAGATGTTCGTGCCCTACATGGATCCGGCCGAGACCTGGTCGTTCCGCGCCTACATGGATATCGGCGAATACGGTTTTGGCGTGCTCTCCAGCGAATTGCAGCCCGGTGCCGACTGCCCCGAAGGCGCGCATTTCCTCGACCTGACGATCTCGGACACCAAGGGAATGCCGGTGGTCTCCAAGGGCGCGGTCTGCATCTTCGAGCGCCCGACCGGTGATCCGATCTGGCGCCACAGCGAGCTGATCAACAACACCGCCGAGGTGCGACCGAACAACGAGCTGGTGGTGCGGATGGCGCCGGTGGTCGGGAACTACGACTATCTGGTGGACTATGTGTTCGACCGTGCCGGCAATATCGACGTCCGGCTCGGCGCCTACGGCATCGATGCGACCAAGGGCGTGGCGAGTAAAACTCTGAGCGACCCGACGGCCGCGCAGGATACCGCCTACGGAACGTTGGTCGACGAGCGGCTGCTTGCGGTCAATCACGATCACTACATGACGTTCCGGATCGACATGGACGTCGACGGCACCCCGAACCGGCTGGTCGAGGATCGCTTCAGCGTCCGGCGGCTGGAGCAGGGCCAGCGCAAGAGCCTCTGGCAGGTCGAGAGCAAGCCGGTCGCGACCGAAGGGCCGATCACGCTGCCGCTGAACGCGGCGCAGTTCAGGGTCGAGAGCACGGGCAAGACCAACAAACAGGGATATCGCACCAGCTATCAGCTGATGCCCGGTCACTCCGACGTCTCATTGCTCGCCAATGACGATCCGATCCAGCTCCGCGCAGGCTTCAGCGCCTACACGCTGTGGAGTTCGGCCTACGCCAAGGACGAGCGCTACGCGGCGGGCATGTATCCGAACGGAAACGCCGAGGTCGATGGCCTGCCGAAATGGACCGCGGCGAAGCGGCCGATCGAGGACCGCGACCTCGTGCTGTGGTACACGGTCGGCTTCCGCCACGTGCCGCGCGCCGAGGATTGGCCTGTGATGCCCGGCCTGTGGCACGGCTTCCGGCTGAGGCCGTTCAACTTCTTCGATCGCAATCCGGCGCTCGACGTGCCGCCGGCGGTCGAGGCCAAGGGAACGAAATGAGCGGGCGCGTGGATCGCATCGGTGCGGCGTGCGCTCTGCTCGCGGTGTTGGCGGCGCAGCCAGCCGCGCGTGGCGCAGCAGCCGAAAGCAGCGCTGACGATGTGTCCTTGCTCTATCTGAGCAGCAGCGACTGGGCGAGGCAGCCGTCACCGCGCAAGGTCGCGCTCGCAGCCGACTTCATGCGGATCTTCTGTACCGATCAGAAGATGTCGGCCGCATCGCTGGCGGATTGCCTCGACCGCGACGAGGCGGACGGCGCGCCGTTCGAGCGCGCCATGGCCTGTGTCAGTGCGCGATGATACTTACCGTGCCAAGCGATTGGCGTAACGTTGCTCCATCGGAAATCGGATGGGACCTATTACTGCCGCGGCTTTGTCCCACTTCCAAGAATGGCAGGCATGGGGACCTGGAAGCGGTGCCCCTTTCGGAATAGCTGATCCATTCCTTCAGCGACGGCGGCGTTGATTGCCGAGAGAGCTGCGCTGTCTTGTGCAAGCAAAAGGGCCCTTATCCTTACTCCTCCCTGCAACACCAGATTGACCAATCCGGTCGCAGTTTTCAGCAGCAGCGTCTGAACCACAGTAGTTGCAGCGACATCGGAGAAGTCCGCTTGCGCAAGCGCGGCCTTCATATCCTCCGGATCGCCGAACTGGAAGAAATCGGGCCCGTGCGGCAGGGGAACGTCAACACGTCCGTGAACTTTCACCGTCCCCAAGAGAAGGCCGAAGCCATTGGCTGGTGAGGGTCGTTCCCAAACGCTGATCGCCGCGCGGCCGCCGGGACGAAGAACTCGACGCATTTCCGCCAAAGCGCGGTCCGGTTCGGGCACATGGAGGATGCCGTAGCCGCAAACGACGGCATCGAACGCATTATCGGGATATGGCAGATCTTGCGCGTCCCCTTGGCGGCAATCCATCGACGGAACGTTCCGACGGGCAGCGGCAACCATGGCGTCCGAGAAGTCGACAGCGGATACCTTCGCGCCGCGCTCGGTGGCAGCCAGGGCCAAGACGCCGTGTCCCGTGCAGACATCGAGCACGTCACATCCGCCAATGACCCCAGCTGCATCGAGCGTGACATCAACCGACTGGGCGGTCAGCGGACCAAAGCCAGCTTCGTAACCCTCGGACACCGTGTTCCATCCGCTTCGCTCAAAGTCTCGAAAGGCGTCCGGCTGGTTCGATACCTGAATTGGCATATCCCGCCCCCCATCTTCGTGGCGAATGATCGTTCCTAGCTCATCTCGACGAAATCCGGCGCTCTGCATATGTCGGCTCATCGAGGGTGGCCGGAAGTGGCTGGCATACGCCCAGACCGACGCGAATGACCCTGAGTCGACATTGGTTGGCGAGGCGCGGAGTAACGCAGTGCAATCCATCGAAATGGAAAGAAGGCCGCTGGCAATATGTCCGGCGGCCTCCGCGCTTAACGTGCTCGTTAGGCAGCGCCCCGACTAGAGATCGATGCCAACAGCGATGTTACGGCCCTGTAGTTCGGCAATCTTCATCCCCTCGGCCTGCACCTGCGCGAACTCCGGGTCCTTTGCCACGGCCTCCTGCACCTTGCCGTAAACTTCCCAACTGGAGTAGCGCGTCGTAACCAGTAACTCTCCCGCCCACGCGCCAGTGTGGAAACGGGACAGCCGAAGAAATTCAGCACCGTGTTTTTCGAAGATTTTCTTCGCCCGCCTAACAATCTGGGTCATCTCGTCAGGCTTGTCAGTTTTAAAACGAGTAAATTGCACGATCGGCATGGACTACCTCCATAGTAATGTAAAATGACCAAGAGGCATGTATCGAGCGACGTTTGGGGAGCAAACCTCAACGCAATCTCGATAAAGGTTTGTCTTCATCGATTGATTTTGGTTCAGGGTTCGCAAGCGACAGCGACACTGCCGTATCTCGGAGGATGGGCTCGCATGCGACGGATTGAAGCTGCGGGTAATGGGTGCAGCCGTCCTTGCGGAAGCAATGCATCCCAATCGTATCACACGCGGTCTCAGCCGGCAGCTGAGAGGCCGGCGTCGATCCCTTCGGCGATCCGCCTCACGTCCGCTGTGGTGAGGATCAGGGGCGGCGACAGGATGAGGTTGTTGCCGGAGACGCGCAGCATCACGCCGGCCTCGTAGGCGCTGTCGGCGACCTTCGCCATTGTCTTCTTGTCCGCGGGCTTCTTGCTGTCGCGATCGGCCACCAGCTCGAGCGCGGCCATCAGGCCCTTGCCTCTGACGTCGCCGACCAGCGGATGTTTGGCCTTGAGCGCTGCAAGCGCCCGTGCAAGGTCCTCGCCGCGCGCGGCGGCATTCTCGTCGAGTCTGAGACGGCGGGTCTCGGCCAGTGCCGCAAGGCCCGCGGCGCAGCCGACCGGATGGCCCGAATAGGTGTAGCCATGGCCGATCGAGCCGAATGTAGTGGTGTCGGCCTTGAAGATCTCCGCGATCTGCTCGCCGATCAAGGTCGCGCCGAGCGGGAAATAGCCTGAAGTGATCGCCTTGGCCATCGTCATCATGTCAGGCTTCACGCCCCACAGTCGCGAGCCCGACCACGCGCCGGTACGCCCGAAGCCGGTGACGACCTCGTCCGCGATCATCAGGATGCCGTGACGGTCGCAAATCTCGCGCGCCAGCTTCATGAAGCTGTCCGGCGGCACGATCACGCCGCCGGCGCCGAGCACCGGCTCCATGATGAAGGCGGCGATGGTGTCGGCGCCCTGGAATGCGATCTCCTCCTCCATCGCCGCCGCACAGAGCTGCGCGAGTTTGGCGGGATCGGTCTCGTTGAAGGGATTACGGTAGGTCGACGGCGCGGGAATGTGGAACACGCCCGGCAGCATCGGTTCATAGTTGCGGCGGAAATTGGCATTGCCGTTGACCGAGGCGCCGCCGAAATGGGTGCCGTGATAGCCCTTCTTCAGCGCTAGGAACTTGGTGCGGTCGGCCTGGCCCTTGATCTTCCAGTATTGCCGCGCCAGCCGCAGCGCCGTCTCGACCGAGTCCGATCCGCCCGAGGTGAAGAAGGCGCGCACCATGCCCTCCGACTTGAACCATTCGGTGAGCTCGTAGGCGAGCTCGATCGCGGGACCGCTCGAGGTGCCGCGGAAGCCCGAATAATACGGCAGGGCGCTGAGCTGGTCCGCGATCGCCTGCTTGATCGGATCGCAGCTGTAGCCGAGATTGACGTTCCACAGGCCGCCGACTGCATCGATCACGGTCTTGCCGTCGATATCGGTGACCTCGACGCCTTCGCCCTTCATCACGATCCGCGGCGGCTGCGCCCGCATTTCGGCGGGGTGGGCCATCGGGTGCCAGATCGGCTTGGCGTTGTTCTCAACCAGGAAATTTCTGTCGCGCATGATCGCTCTCTGTCCGGCTAGAGCCTTTTCCGTTCCGATGGAATCGGAGCGGGGCTCCAGACTCTAGTTTTGAGGTGTTTTCTTCACGCGAACCGGTACCCACTTCGCTCGAAAACGCTTTACTCGAATTGCAGCCCGAAATGCCGCAGCGCCTCGCTGTAGGACGCGGCGGGGCTGCGCACGTCGAACAGCACGGTGCGCATGTTGCACGCCGCGGCGCCCGTGATGTTGCGGCGCTGGTCGTCGACGAAAACGCAATCTTCTGCCTGCAGCGCCAATTCGTCCAGCACGCTTTGGTAGGCGCGCGGGTCGGGTTTCAGGATCCCGGTATGGGTGGCGTCGACGATGGTGTCGAAGCGCTCTAGGATGGAAAGACGGTTGCGAAAATCCTCGCCGTAGAACAGGTCGAGCTCGTTCGAGAGGATGGCGAGCCGGAATCCGGCATCGGCGGCGATGTCGATCGCACGCGCCGCCTCGGTGCGGATCACGGTGTCGGGATCGGCGCCGCGCGCACGTTTCACGAAGGTTTCCATGTCGCGCCAATCTTCGCCGAGCATGCGGCCGACCTCGCGGCTGCGGGTCAGCCAGTAGTCGCGTTCCGAAATCTCGCCATGCTGCATGGACGTCCAGAGCGGATCGCTGTCGGGCGCGAATGGTCCGAGCCATTTCAGCGTGCAGGGTGCGAGCCCGAGCGCGCGCTCGGTCAGGTCATGGGTCTCGAACAGGGTTTTTGAGATCACACCGCCGAAGTCGAGCACCAGCGCCTGGGCGAGCGGCCGGCTCATGCGGCAACCGTGGTGCGGCCGGGTGGGACAATGCCGGCCGCGACCCAGCGGTCGAAGATGCCGAGCACGGTTTCATTGAACGCCGCGCTGTTGATGTGGTCCTTGATCTCGTGCAGCTCGACCGGTGCCGCGACCGCCGAGCGCATCGCATCGACAAAGGCGGCGAGGGCATCCGGATCGTGCAAGGCTTCGCCTTCGCGGTCCCATTGCTGGATGCCGCCGGCCGGCAACACGAAGGCAACCGGTGCGCTGGCGCGGGACAGCTTTTCGGCAATCGCCTGTGCGATCCGGCGGCGATCGGCGGACCCCGACGTCGCCGACGCGAGCAGCCGGTTATGGGCGTGGAACGGACGATCCGACAGCTCGTCCGGGACGCCAAGCCATGCCGGGAAATCCACCATGTCGATCGCCCCGGGCGCAACGATCTGCGGAATGCCGGCTCTGCCCGCATTCTCCAATCGGTCGGCGCCGGCATTGACCACCGAGCCGGTCAGCTGGTTGGCGACCTCCTGCAGGCTGAGGTCCAGCACCGCGGCGAAGCCGCGCTGCGCGGCGATCGATTCCATGGCGCGGCCGCCCATGCCGGTGGTGTGGAAGACGACCACCTCATAGCCGCGCCGTTCGAGCTGCGGCTTGAGCTCGACCATGTAGCGCAGGCAGCTCTTGCCAAGCGAGGTGATCGCAACGACCGGCCGGTCCTTGCGCGGTCTGATCGCGCTTTTCGCCGCGCCGACGATCGCGCCGCAGGCTTGCGACAGCACGGCGGTGCAGGTGCCGTTGAGGCCATAGAGGCCGCCGGCCCACAGGATCATCATGAGATCGGCGGCGACGCGCTCGGGCGGGATCAGATGCGAGAAGGCGACGGTCGAGACGATCAGTTTCGGCAGGCCGAGCGGCAGCGCCTGCGCGACGTCGAGCGCAAGGTCGGTTCCCATTGTGCCGCCGATTGCGATCGCGCCGTCGATGGCGTCGCGCTCTGCGAGCTCGCGGGCCAGATTGGCGGCGCCGACCGCCATCAGGGACATCGCGGAGTTCTCGTCGCTGCTGGAGGCGATCGCCGCGATCGTGGTCTGCGCGGCGGCGGCCACCGCGTGCTTGTCATGCGCGGGCTGGTACGGCGGATCGCCGAGCACGCTGATGTCCATCATGATGGTTCGGCCACCGGCACGCGCGATGCACTCGCTCATGAACAGCAGTTCGTCGGCTTTGGTGTCTCCGGTACCGATCAGGAGAATGCGGGGCTGCGTAATCTCGGACATGACCTTCGGCTCGCCGGCAGGCGTAAGGGAGGGTGACAACCGGTTTGCATAGCGCAGGCGGAGCGCTCGGCCATCGTGCGATCACGCTATGGGGACGGCGCCTGCCGTGACATCCACCTATCGGTTGATTGCTGGCAAAGCCTTGATTTGGCGAGGATTGCGTCATGTGAGCAGGTCCGCTGAGGGCCGCTCCGGTCACCACAAATGAGTAGCATGCAGCAAGCCCAGATCGATCGACTACGGTCGGCCGCCATTCCGGCCCAGCACCTCTTTATCGGCGGCCGGCCGATGCCGCCGCTCAGCAAGGCACGGCTCGATGTCGTGTCGCCGATCGATGGCCAGGTGCTGACCACGATCGCCGATGGCGATCCAGCCGATATCGACCGCGCGGTGAAACGCGCCAGGGATGCGTTCGAGCAGGGAGCATGGTCGCGCGCGGCGCCGGCGCAACGCAAGAAAGTGCTGCTGCGCTTCGCCGATCTGATCGAGCAGCACGCGCTCGAGATCGCGGTGCTCGGCGTGCGCGACAACGGCACCGAGATCGGCATGGCCTACAAGGCCGAACCGCTGTCGGCGGCGGGCACCATCCGCTACTACGCCGAGGCCATCGACAAGGTCTACGGCGAGATCGCGCCGACCTCAGGTGACGTTCTCGGGCTGGTGCATCGCGAGCCGCTTGGCGTCGTCGGCGTGATCGTGCCGTGGAATTTCCCGCTGATGATCGGGTGTTGGAAGATCGGCCCGGCGCTCGCCGCCGGAAACTCGGTCGTGGTCAAGCCGCCGGAGCTTGCATCGCTCACGCTGTTGCGGCTTGCCGAGCTCGCGACGGAGGCGGGATTGCCGGACGGCGTGCTCAACGTCGTGACCGGCCGCGGCGCATCCGCCGGCGAGGCGCTCGCGCTGCACATGGATGTCGACGCGCTCGCCTTCACCGGCTCTGGCGCTGTCGGCCGCCGCCTGCTGGAATGTTCGGCGCGATCGAACCTGAAGCGGGTCCATCTCGAGCTCGGCGGCAAGTCACCCAACATTGTCTTTGCCGATGTGCCCGACATCAAGCAGGCGGCCAAGGTCTCGGCGAACGGCATCTTCCGCAACTCGGGCCAGGTCTGCGTTGCCGGCTCGCGGCTGCTCGTGCAGTCCTCGATCTACGATCGTTTCATGGACGAGCTGCTCGCCGCCACCACGAAGCTCAGGGTCGGCGATCCGCTCGAACTGACCTCCGATATCGGTGCCGTCGCGAGCAAGGTGCAACTGCGCAGGAACCTGGATGCCGTTGCCCGCGCGGAACAGCAGGGCGCGAAGCGGCTGATTGGCGGCGAGCAGATTCGCGCCGAGAGCGGCGGCAACTTCATGGCGCCCGCGATCCTCACTAGGTGACGCCGTCGATGGAGGTCTGGCGCGAGGAGGTGTTCGGCCCGGTGCTGTCAGTCACGCGGTTCGACGGCGAGGAAGATGCCATCACGCTCGGCAATGCGACACCCTATGGCCTTGCGTCGGCGGTGTGGACCTCCCGTCTGTCAACGGCGCATCGCATGGTGCGCGCCGTCAAGGCCGGCGTCATTCACGTCAACACTTATGGCGGCGCTGACATCACGGTGCCGCTCGGCGGCTTCAAGCAATCCGGCTTCGGACGTGACAAGTCGCTGCACGCGCTCGACGCCTATACCGACCTCAAGACCGCCTGGATCGCGCTATGACAACTGCAACTTCTGAGCGCAGCGGCGTTCTGAACCGATTGCTCGATGCCGAGCAGGAGCGCTTCCGGGCGCTGCATCCGCGATCGGCAGCGGCCTGGCAGCAAGGCAGGCAACACTATCTCTATGGTGGCCCGTCGCACTGGATGCGGCGCTGGGCGGGCGGTTTTCCTGTTTATGCCGACGAGGCGCAGGGCGCGCATATCAGGGACATCGACGGCCGCGACTACCTCGATTTCTGCCTCGGCGACACCGGCGGCATGTGTGGGCACGCGCCGGAGGCGGTGACGGAGGCTGTGCTGGCTCAGCTCAAGCGTGGCGCGACCATGATGCTGCCGACCGAGGACAGCCTCTGGGTCGGAGAGGAGCTGTCGCGCCGCTTCGGTCCAAAGTACTGGACACTGACGACGTCGGCGACCGATGCCAACCGCGCTGCGATCCGCATCGCGCGCATGATCACCGGCCGGCGCAAGGTGCTTGTGTTCTCCGGTTGCTATCATGGCGGCGTCGAGGAGGCGCATGTCGAGATCCGCGACGGCCGCGTCGGCTTGCGCAACATGATCCACCCCAACGGCATCGATCATGACGCCGTGAGCCGGGTCGTCGAGTTCAACGATGTCGCTGCGCTGGAGGCGGCGCTTGCGCAAGGCGATATCGCCTGCGTGCTGACCGAGCCGCTGATGACGAATTTCGGCATGATCCCGGTCGATCCTGGTTTTCACAGCGCATTGCGCGACCTGACCCGCCGCGCCGGCACCGTCCTGATCATCGACGAGACGCACACATTGTCGTGCGGGCCGGGCGGCTATACCGGGATCCACGGGCTTGAGCCCGACATCTTCGTCGCCGGCAAGGCAATCGCGGGGGGCATCCCCGCCGGCGTGTTTGGTCTTAGCCAGGAGATCGCCGAGCGGCTCTGGAAGATTGTCCCGCACGTTAATCCGCGCGAGCGGCAGTCCGCGCATCTTGGTTTCGGTGGCACGCTGGCCGGCAACGCGCTGACGGTCGCGACCATGCGCGCGGTGCTGGAGAAGGTGCTGACGCCTGAGAATTACGAGCGGATGATCGGAACTGCGACCTGGCTTGCGCAGGAAGCCCGCAGGCTGATCGAGGCGGCCGGTCTGCCCTGGCACGTCACCCAGATTGGCGCGCGCGCCGAGATCATGTTCATGCCAAAGCCGCCGCACAGCGGCGCCGACGTCATTGCGGGTCGGCAGCCCGATCTCGAGACCTTGCTGCATGCGTTCTACATGAACGAAGGCATTCTGGTCACGCCGTTCCACACCATGCTGCTGATGTGTCCGGCGACGTCGGCGCAAGACGTCGACAGGCATACCGCGGCGTTTGCGCGGTTCATCGATCTGCTGCGAGGCACGGGAGCAATCTGATGCAGGCGTTTCCCTTCAATCTCGACGGCCGGGTCGCCATCGTCACCGGCGGCGGCCGCGGGATCGGCGCGGCCATTGTGAGGCGCCTCGCGCAGGCCGGTGCGACCGTGGTGATCGCCAACCGGACGGCTGATGTGGCCGAGGCGCTGGCGCGCGAGCTGGCGGCTGCTGGACGGGCGGCACATTGCGTCCCGTTCGACAGGCTCGACCGGGTTAGCTTGCGCACAATGGTCGACGGCGTCGCGGCCCAGCATGGCCGGCTCGACATCGTCGTGCACAATGCCGGCGGCTGTCCGTGGGCCTCAATCGAGGAGCTCGATGAAGCGAAGCTCGACGAGACGCTGGCGCTGAATCTGAACGCCAGCATCTGGCTCGCGCAGGCCGCAGTTCCGCATATGCGCGCCGTCAGCTTCGGACGCATTCTCGTGACATCCTCAGTGTCGGCGCGCGTCGCGATGGGCGGCGGTGCGCATTACTCGGCGGCGAAGGCCGGCGTCAACGCGTTCATCCGCGGTGCTGCGCTCGAGCTGGCGCGCGACAGCATCACCGTCAATGGCGTCGAGGCCGGCTTCATCGAAAAGCCGGGCCGCGGCACCATGAGCGCGCCGGAGAACAAGGCGAAGCTCGAACGCTTCATTCCGATGGGACACATGGGGAGTGCCGACGACATCGCCTGCGCGATGCTCTATCTCGCTTCCGCCGAGGCCAAATATGTCACCGGGCAGACCATCGTCGTCGACGGCGGCTCGACGCTGCCGGAGACCGGATTTGCCGTCGAGCGGCAGTGGGGACTCTAGATGAGCATGATCTTTTCGGAGAACCGGCTTCCACTTTTCCGGATCATGCTCTGATGCCGCGGCTGGAAGGAAAGACGGCGCTGGTGACGGGCGCAGCCACGGGGATCGGCCGGGCCACGGCGGCGCTGCTGGCGTTGAGCGGCGCGCGCGTCGTGTTGTTCGGCCTCGGCGACACCGACCTTCAGGCCGCTGCGGCCGAGTGCGGAGGGCAGGCGATCCATGGCGACGTCACCCGGCCGGACGACATTGCCAAGGCCGTCGCTGCCTGCGGCGCGTGGCTCGACATCGTCGTCAATGCCGCCGGCCTGATCGTGCCGGATCAGCCCGCAAGCGTCTCCGACGAGGTCTGGGCCAGGACGCTCGACGTCAACCTCACGGGGACCATGCGGGTCTGCCGCGCATCGCTGCCGCTGCTTCGGCCGCGCGGCGGCGCGATCGTCAACATCGCCTCGGTTGCTGCGTTCAATGCCAGCCCGGCTAGCGCAAGCTACGCGGCCAGCAAGGCGGCTGTCGTCGCCTACACGCGCTCGCTGGCCTACGCGCACGGCGCCGACGGCATCCGCGCAAATGCCGTGGCGCCGGGCTGGGTGCGGACGCCGATGAGCGCCTATGAAATGCAGCTGCTTGCTGAGCAGAACGGCACCACCGCCGATGCCGAGTTCCGCGGCGTCGAACGACGGATCGCGCTGGGGCGGATGGCCGAGCCCGCCGAGATCGCCGCGTGCTGCCTGTTCCTGGCCTCCGACGAGGCGTCGTTCGTGACCGGGGCGGTGCTGGTCGCCGATGGCGGCGGCCGCTCGCCGACGCAGAACCGCGCAGTCTAGGAGCTTGTCTGGATAGTCGCTGTTCAAATCTGGTCGGGTCTGATTCAACATTGGGCGATGAGCAAGTATTTTCGGCCTTGGAACATCGATCAGACGCTGCTTCTGCCGCCGAATGTGCAGGACTTCGTGCCGAAAGGCCATGTCTCGCGGTTTATGGTTGATCTGGTGCGGGAGAGCCTCGATCTCAGGGAGATCATGGGCAGCTATGTGAGCGGGCTTGGGCAGCCGCCGTTTGATCCGCGGATGATGGTGGCGCTGCTGCTGCATAGCTATGCGAGTGGGCTGTATTCGTCGCGTCGGATTGCCAAGGCCTGCCGGGAGCGGAACGATTTTGTGATGATCGTGGCGCTGGATGCGCCGGATTTTCGGACGATCAGCGACTTTCGCAAGCGACATTTGAAGGCGCTCGGCGCGCTATTCGTGCAGGTTCTGAAGTTGTGCGAGACGGCCGGGCTGGTCAAGCTCGGTCATGTCGCGCTGGATGGTACGAAGATCAAGGCGAACGCGTCGAAACACAAGGCGATGAGTTATGAGCGCATGAAGAAGCGCGAGGCGGAATTGAAGGCCGAGGTCGCTCGCATGCTGGCGGCCGCCGAGGCGGCGGATGCCTCGGAGGATGAGACTTTCGGCAACAGCGACGAACTGCCGGACTGGACCGTCGACAAGCAGAAACGGCTGGCGAAGATCCAGCAAGCGATGGCGGCGCTGGAAGCGGACGCCAAACTGGCGGCGGAGGAAGAGCGCCGCATCGAGGCCGAAAAGGAACAGCAGCGCCAGGCCGAAGGCCGCAAGAAGCCGGGCAAACCGGCGGCGCTGCCATCGGAGGAACCCAATCCCAAGGCGCAACGCAACTTCACCGATCCGGAAAGCCGCATCATGAAGTCGAAGGATGGCTTCGTTCAGGCCTATAATGCCCAGGCGGCCGTCGATGCACATGCCCAGATCATTGTCGCGCAAGAACTGACCCAGCACGGCAGCGATCAGGGCCAGTTGGTGCCCCTGATCGAGGCCATCGAGAGCAATCTTGGCCGCAAGCCGCGGCAGGCCTCAGCGGATTCCGGCTACTGCAGCGAAGCCAATCTCGAAGCGCTCGACACACGCAGCATCGATGGCTATGTCGCGCCCGGACGCGCCAAGCACCCGACAGTAGCGAACGGAAAAGTCGGCGGCCCGCTGACACAGGCCATGCGAAAGAAGATCGACGATGGCGGCTTCGAAACACCCTACCGATTGCGAAAGCAAGTGGTGGAGCCGGTGTTCGGGCAGATCAAACAGGCAAGAGGCTTCCGCCAGTTCCTGTTGCGGGGCATCGAGAAAGTGCGCGCCGAGTGGACAATGATCTGCACCGTCCATAACCTCCTCAAGCTGTTCAACCTCGCAAACGCAGCCTGAGCCTGCTACTCTACAACAAATGCCCGTCACGAAAACATATCTGGACGGGCTCCTAGAACATCGCGCGGCTTGTCGCGGGCAGGCGGCACCTTGCTATGAATCGGCGGATTTGGCAGTCTCGGCCGATCACGTCATTCGATCGAGGGCGTTATGCAAAAGTCATTTTCCGTGATCATTGCCGCAGCCGCTTCAATCGTCGCTCTGTCGTCGACGGCGGCGCGATCCGGCGACTATCCGTTTGGCGATCCGCCGTACCGGCTGGATTACGTGCAGGAGCCTCAGATCGAATCGGGCTGCTGGAAATGGAATTGGCAGCTGTACCAATGGCAGGATCGCTGCCCGGTCTACATCTATCCGAAGGCGTATATGTTCTCGCGATCGTCGCGCGCCGTGCTCCGCACCAAGGGGTGAGGAGCAGCTCCGCCGCCTGAAGCGCGCAGCGTCACGCCATGAGGTGCAACGCGGAGCCGTGCACTTATGAGTGCGCGATGGTGCAGGCCACCTGGTGGTGCTTGCCGAAGTTGAGCAGCGCGTTTTCCCGGAAGCCGTCCAGCCAGATGCCGCGACCGGCGTAGCGATAACCGACCCCCATCGGAACGTGCCGCACATGGACGCCGCCACGGCCGGTGAGCAGGGAAGCCGTGACCACTTCGCCCTCGACCGACACGGCGCGTGGGCACAGCGGATATTGATGGCCGTTCTCGCAGGTGAACACGATCTCCGTGCAGCTGCCGACCGGTGCCTTCGTGATCAGGCCGAGATCCGCGGCCGCCGCAGGCCCCGAATTGCCTGATAGCGCTGCACCCAAAGTCAAAATGCCTGCGACCGTGTAGCAAAACCGAAAACGCATCAGTGCCCCCTCGTCCAGCGATAGGCTAAGTAAATTGAGAAAAATATCTGACGCCAAATGAGCAAAAAAACCCTCAGAGGTCAAACCGGTCCCGCGCTCGTCCAGCCCATCCGTCGACTGCACGTGCGCTTTGCGGCCTGGTGTTGCGCCCGAAGCGGCGCGCCAGGCACGTTGCAGCGGGATCGGAGCGTCAGGTGTTGCAGGTTTGCTGCAGTGAGTCTGAATTCGGCTGGAAGCTGTCGGGAAGCGTTAACGTGCTTTTGCTGGCCACAATTGGTCTGCAAGTGATGTGACGTATTGAGCCGTGTTCTGGGACTGCGTCGACGCGCTGACCGGACCGCATCACGAATGCATTCGGACGAACATCGGGGGTGGGAATGAACTTCCGTGGTGGCATTGCGCGTTTGCTCCTCATCTCGATGATCGTCTCGGTGCCGTCCCTGATGGCGCATGCACAGACGCCGTCGCCTCCACCGGCGAACGGCAGGGCAGCGGCGGTGCAGCCCGGCGAGGGCGATCAATCCTTTTCCGGTCCGAGCTTCCGCAAGGGCCTGTGGCGCTTCGTGCGGACGCTCGATGTCGCCAAGACCGCCAACAAGAACTTCAAGTATCGGGTGGTCAACGCGGAAACCACGCGCTGTGTCGACCCGACCCACGCCATGAAGGCGACCTTTGCGTCAGGACCGGTCGGGAGCTGCGTTTCGGACAAGCCGGAGAAGGTCGGCAATCAATACACCTTCGGGTACCGCTGCGATTACATGGGCACGGTCAGCACCGTCATTACCGTGCGAAGCGACGAGGCCTATACCGAGCTGAACGAGGTCAGCACCGGCGAGCACCCCAGGACCGACATGGTGGTCGCGACGAGGATTGGCGATTGCGACGATGGCGGCGCAGCCAAGGCCGAAAAATCCGCTGCGGCGGCTTTGCAGCACTAGCTGGCAATCAGACGGCGGGTGGCGGCGGACGAGGCGTCCATTTGTCCACAACCGCGTAGACGCGACGATTCTTTCGAGCCGAAGCTGCCTCGGCCTGAAAGCAACCCGGCATTCACCGTGTTTGGTGCAAGAGCTCGGGAGAGATTTGAGCAAAGGCTAAGCATTTACGGGGTCTTAACACGAAATGCTCCTGAATGATGTGAGGTTGGGCGTGCCGCTTCAAGTGAAGTCACGCGATCCGCATCGTGCGGCCGGTAGGGACTCAACAAATGATATCGCGTGAGGGCTTCGGGCCGTCGAAGGTCTTCGCATGCACGCTTGGCGTCGTGACCGCGCTTTCCGTGTTCGTGCTTGCCTCCCCGAGCGCCGTGGCGGAGGAGGGATTCAGCGGGCCGACCTTCCGAAAAGGGATGTGGCGCTTCGTGCGGACGCTGGAGATCGCCACGTCCTCGAACGTCCGGCAAAAGCTGCTCGAGCGCGAGATGACGCGCTGTGTCGATCCAACCCAGGCGATGAAGGCGACCTTCTCATCTCCGTCGGTTGGAAATTGCCACTCGTCGCGGCCGGAGAAGATCAACAACAAATACGTCTTCTCCAACCGATGCGACTATCTGGGGCCGGTCAGCACCGTCATCACGGTTCTCAGCGACGAGGCCTATACCGAGGTCAACAAGACCAACGTTGGTCAGGCGCCGCGGACCGACCGGGTGGTTGCCCGCCGGATCAGCGATTGCCACGAGGACCGGGCGTCGCTTGGCCAGCCGGCCGCCGAGCCGGGCGAGCTGCCGCTGCAGCAGGATGGAGCCGAGGGCGAGCCGCTCTAAGGCGGTCAGCGCGAGCCGGGCATCAGATCGCCCGCTGCGCCATCAGATCTTCTGTTGCCCGCCTGGCGCACTGACCTTGACGGTGATCTTCTGAATTTCGGTTCGGCCGCCCTGATACTTGACCTCGATGGTCAGGGCGTCATCGCCGAGGAATTCCGGCGGCGCCTTGTAGAAGGCGACATAGGCGGGCACCTCGAGCGCCAGGCAGGCCTTGTAGTTGGTGGCTTTCGCCTTCGCCGACTTCACCACGACTTTTCCGGCAGCCGGCGGAGTGACCAGGCGGATGGTCGGCAGCGGCCCCGACGTGCAATCAGGCAGCACGTTGAGATAGAGGCCAATCTGGGTGTCGCGGTTGGCCAGGGCCCGAACCTGGCGTTCGACCGTGGTCTCCTGCGGGACTGGTTGTGCGGGGGCTTGCGCGGCCGCCGCGCCGAAACAGCCCCAAATCAAGACAGCGGCACAAGCCTGAAGAAGAATCACCCGCATCGACCGCTCCAAATCGCCAGCAAGGACGAACAGGGCCGGGCAAATACTGCCTTTGGGCCAAGTCAAACCGGCTAAGCCGTTGTTCTTCCAGCTTCGACCTGTTCGATCTTTACCACACCTGAACGGAAAGCATTGATTAACCAAATACATTTCTTGACCGGGGGGAGGGTTAACAATAGCCTAAAACTCAATTTTTCTACAATTTTTCCACTAATCGCATTTTTGCGGGGTTGATAATGCAGGGTTCGTTTCAGGTCGCTCAGGCTACGGGCACCGGCAATTCCACCAATTCGGCTCCCATCCGTATTTACAAGCTGACGAAGCCACTGACCGATCAGGCGGTCGTCATCAATCTTGGATACGACCAGAAGGCGAAGGTCGATTTCACGTCGATCGCCAACGAAAAGATCACGCTGATCCATGTCGGCGAAAAGCTGATCATCCTGTTCGACAACCAGTCGACGGTCACGGTCGAGCCGTTCTTCGACTCCCGTGCCGATGGACAGGGCAACATCACGATCGAGACGGCACCCGGCCGCGACATCTCGGTCCAGGAATTTACGAGTCTGTTTCCGATCAGCACGGACACCTCCGTGTTGCCGGCTGCCGACAATGGCGGCAACTCGAACGGCAACGCGCAGGCGAGCGGTGCGGACTTCAGGCCGTTCGCGGTTGATCCGCTGGCTCCCCCGCCTCTCAATGTATTGGCGCCGCAGGAAGAGCTGCCGCCTTCGGCGCTCGGCGGGCAGCCGACGGGCACGCAGCCGGCCAGCTTCCAGCCTAACGAACCCACTACGCCTCCCACCATTTCGCCTCCCACCATTTCCGGCGGCTCCGTACCGTCGCTGACCGTCGATGAGAGCTTCCTGACCGCGGCGACCAACCATGGCGTTGCCGGTTCGGGATTGGGCCCCGCAGGGGCAACGGTCGCAACTGTGCAGGTGTCGTTTGATGTCACGACGCCCGGCGGCCAGCAGTCGCTGACCTACGCGCTGTCGGTTACGTCGCCGAACGAAGATTCCGGTCTGATCGATACCGCGACCGGTCAGTACGTCCTGCTGACGGTGAACGCGGCCGGCGTCGTGGAAGGGCGCACGGCGGTCGGTGGCGATCTTGTCCTCACGGTCTCGGTCGACGCAACCGGCCACGTGACGCTGACCGATCTGCGCGCGGTTCACGAGGGAACACCGGGCGACTTCAATGAAGGGATTACGCTGGCGTCGGGCCTGATCGCGCTGACCGCCACCGTGACTGACAACAACAACCAGACGGCAAGCGCGAGCGTCGATATCGGTTCGCATCTGACGATCCTGGACGATGGTCCGGTCAATCCGACGGTGGTTGTGTCTGGCGTCGAGCCGGTGCTGCTGACGTTCGATGGCGGCCTGGCCGGCGGCAACTTCGTTGGCCCCCAGGATTCGCACGACACCAACGCTTCTCCGACCGTTGCTTCGGTGAGCTTTGCCGGCGCATTCACGTTCGGCCATCTGAACGAGGCCGGTGCCGACAGCGGCGCAACGACGATCACCTATGCGCTGCAGTTCCATGCCGGGTTCAGCGAAGGCGGCGCTTCCGGCCTGACGTCCGGCGGCCTGGCGATCCATCTGTACGAGAACGGCGGCGTCATCACCGGCTCGACGGCGCTCACGGAAGGCGGAATCACGGCGGCCAACACGGTGTTCACGTTGAGCGTGGACGCTGCGGGCGATGTGACGCTGACGCAGACGCATGCGATCGACCATACGCAGACGGACACCTACAGCGGCTCCTACATCAACGACATCAAGCAGCTGGCCGCGAACCTGATCGATCTGAAGGCAAGTGCGGTCACCACCGACGGCGACGGCGATTCGTCCCCCACAGTCACGGCGCTGCTTGATCTGGGTGGCAATATCCAATTCGGCGACGACGGTCCGCGAGCCCCGACGGTGACGGTGACGCCGACGGACTCGGAGTCGATGTCATCGGGAGAACTGCTGACGTTCGACGGCGGCCTGGCCGGCGGCAACTTCACCGGCTTCCAGGACTGGCACGACACCAACCCGTCGGCGACGATCGCGACGGAGGACTTCTCCGGTGTGTTCACCGTCAGCAATACCAATCTGTACGGCGCCGACGGTGCCGGCGCGACCATCGTCAACTACACCCTGGGCTTCCACACCGGCTTTGCCGACGGCAGCGCCAGCGGGCTGACCCATGCCGGCAGCACGATCTTCCTGTACGATGTCGGCGGTGTGATCACGGGCTCGACCTCGGCGACGGCAGGCGGCATCAACGCCGGCAATACGGTGTTCACGCTGAGCGTCGGTCTGACCACCGGCATCGTGACGCTGACGCAGCTCGAGTCGATCGACCACTCGCAGACCGACACCTACAACGGCTCGTATATTTATGACGTCAAGCAGCTGGCTGCGAACCTGATCGACCTGACGGCGAGTGCGTTTACGACCGACAGCGACGGCGACAAAACGGTCCCGGTCTCGGCTTCGATTGACATCGGCCACCAGATCCAGTTCGGCGACGACGGCCCGCAGACCCCGACGGTGACGCTGGCCGCGTTCACCGCACCGGTGCTGCTGACGTTCGACGGTGGCCTTGCCGGCGGCAACTTCACCGGCACCCAGGACTCGCACGACACCAACCCGTCGGCGACGGTCGCGACGGAGGACTTCTCCGGCGCCTTCACGATCGGCAATACCAATCTGTACGGCGCTGACGGTGCCGGTGCGACCACGATCAACTACACGCTGGGCTTCCACTCCGGCGTTGCCGACGGCGTCGACAGCGGGCTGACCCATGCCGGTAGCACGATTTTCCTGTACGATGTCGGCGGTGTGATCACCGGCTCGACCTCGGCGACGGCAGGCGGCATCAACGCCGGCAATACGGTGTTCACGCTGAGCGTCGGTCTAACGACCGGCATCGTGACGCTGACGCAGATCGAGTCGATCGATCACTCGCAGACCGACACCTACAACGGCTCGTACATCAACGACATCAAGCAGCTGGCTGCGAACCTCGTCGACCTGACAGCGAGCGCGTTCACGACCGACAGCGAAGGCGACAAGACCGTGACGGCCTCGGCCCTGGTCGACGTCGGCCACCAGATCCAGTTCGGTGACGACGGCCCGCAGACCCCGACGGTGACGCTGGCCGCGTTCACAGCGCCGGCGCCGCTGACGTTCGACGGCGGCCTGGCCGGCGGCAACTTCACCGGTACCCAGGACTCGCACGACACCAATGCGTCGGCGACGGTCGCGACGGAGGACTTCTCCGGCGCGTTCACGATCGGCAACGGCAGTCTGTACGGTGCTGACGGTGCCGGGTCCACGACCATCAATTACACGCTCGGCCTGCACGCCGGCGTTGCCGACGGCGTCGCCAGCGGGCTGACCCATGCCGGCAGCGCGATCTTCCTGTACGATGTCGGCGGCGTGATCACCGGCTCGACGTCGGCGACGGCAGGCGGCATCAACGCCGGCAACACGGTGTTCACGCTGAGCGTCGGTCTGACCACCGGCGTCGTGACCCTGACGCAGCTCGAGTCGATCGATCATTCGCAGACCGACACCTACAACGGCTCGTACATCAACGATGTGAAGCTGCTGGCGGCGAACCTCGTCGACCTCACGGCGAGCGGATTCACCACGGACAGCGAGGGCGACAAGTCTGTCACGGCTTCCGCCACGATCGACGTCGGGCACCAGATCCAGTTCGGCGATGACGGTCCGCAGACCCCGACGGTCACGCTTGCCGCGTTCACCGCACCGGCGCTGCTGACGTTCGACGGCGGCCTGGCCGGCGGCAACTTCACCGGTACCCAGGACTCGCACGACACCAACCCGTCAAAGACGATCGCGACGGAGAACTTCTCCGGCGCCTTCACCATCAGCAATACCAACCTGTACGGTGCCGATGGCGCCGGTGCGACCACGATCAACTACACGCTCGGCCTGCACGCCGGCGTTGCCAACGGCAGCGCCAGCGGTCTGACCCATGCCGGCAGCACGATCTTCCTGTACGATGTCGGCGGTGTGATCACCGGCTCGACGTCGGCGACGCAGGGCGGCATCAACGCGGGCAACACGGTGTTCACGCTGAGCGTCGGTCTGACCACCGGCATCGTGACGCTGACGCAACTCGAGTCGATCGACCACTCGCAGACCGACACCTACAGCGGCTCCTACATCAACGATGTGAAGCAGCTGGCGTCGAACCTGATCGATCTGACGGCGAGCGCGTTCACCACCGACAGCGAGGGTGACAAGACAGTGACGGCCTCGGCCCTTGTCGACGTCGGTCACCAGATCCAGTTCGGCGATGACGGCCCGCAGACCCCGACGGTGACGCTGGCCGCGTTCACCGCGCCGGTGCTGCTGACGTTCGATGGCGGGCTGGCCGGCGGCAACTTCACCGGCATCCAGGACTCGCACGACACCAACCCGTCAAAGACGGTCGCAACAGAGAACTTCTCCGGCGCGTTCACGATCAGCAATACCAACCTGTACGGTGCCGATGGCGCCGGCGCGACGACGATCAACTATGCGCTCGGCCTGCACGCCGGCGTGGCCAATGGCAGCGCCAGTGAGCTGACCCATGCCGGCAGCGCGATCTTCCTGTATTTCGACAGCGTGTCCGGCGTGGTGACCGGCTCGACTTCGGCAACGGTCGGCGGCATCAACGCGGGCAATACGGTGTTCACGTTGAGCGTCGGTCTGACCACCGGCATCGTGACGCTGACGCAGTTCGAGTCGATCGACCACTCGCAGATCGATACCTACAGCGGCTCGTATATCAATGATGTGAAGCAGCTGGCTGCAAACCTGATCGATCTGAAGGCAAGTGCGTTCACGACCGATCATGAAGGCGACAAGACGGTCACGGTCACGGCCTCGGCCTCGGCCTCGATCGACATCGGCCACCAGATCGAGTTTGGCGACGACGGCCCGAAGGCGCCGACGGTGACGCTCTCGGGGTGTCCGGAGCCAGTGCTGCTGACGTTCGACGGCGGCTTGGCCGGCGGTAACTTCACCGGCGTCCAGGACTCGCAGGACACAAACCCGTCAAAGACGATCGCAACGGAGGATTTCTCCGGTGCGTTCACGATCAGCAATACCAACCTGTACGGCGCCGACGGCGCCGGCGCGACCACGGTCAACTACACGCTTGGTTTGCACAGCGGTGTGGCCAATGGCAGCGCCAGCGGGCTGACCCATGCCGGCAGCACGATCTTCCTCTATCTCGACAGCGTGACCGGTGTGGTGACCGGCTCGACCTCAGCGACGGTCGGCGGCATCAACGCGGGCAACACGGTGTTCACGCTGAGTGTCGGTCTGACCACCGGCATCGTGACCCTGACGCAACTCGAGTCGATCGACCACTCGCAGACCAACACTTACAGCGGCTCGTACATCAACGATGTGAAGCAGCTGGCGGCGAACCTGATCGACCTGAAGGCGAGTGCGTTCACCACCGACAGCGAGGGCGACAAGACGGTCACGGCCTCGGCTTTGGTCGATGTCGGCCACCAGATCCAGTTCGGCGACGACGGCCCGCAGACCCCGACGGTGACGCTGGCCGCGTTCACCGCGCCGGTGCTGCTGACGTTCGATGGCGGGCTGGCCGGCGGCAACTTCACCGGCATCCAGGACTCGCACGACACCAACCCGTCAAAGACGGTCGCAACAGAGAACTTCTCCGGCGCGTTCACGATCAGCAATACCAACCTGTACGGTGCCGATGGCGCCGGCGCGACGACGATCAACTATGCGCTCGGCCTGCACGCCGGCGTGGCCAATGGCAGCGCCAGTGGGCTGACCCATGCCGGCAGCGCGATCTTCCTGTATTTCGACAGCGTGTCCGGCGTGGTGACCGGCTCGACTTCGGCAACGGTCGGCGGCATCAACGCGGGCAATACGGTGTTCACGTTGAGCGTCGGTCTGACCACCGGCATCGTGACGCTGACGCAGTTTGAGACGATCGATCACTCGCAGATCGACACCTACAGCGGCTCGTACATCAACGATGTGAAGCAGCTGGCGGCGAACCTGATCGATCTGACGGCGAGTGCGTTCACGACCGATCATGAAGGCCACAAGACGGTCACGGCCTCGGCCAAGATCGACATCGGCCACCAGATCGAGTTCGGCGACGACGGCCCGAAGGCGCCGACGGTAGCGGTCAGCGCAGCGACAGTCGGTGTCGACGAAACGCCCGGCGTTCAGACCACCGGCGGTGCAAGCGACGTCCTTGGCTCGGCCGCGATCACGTTCAACGGTGCGGCGAACACGGTTGCCGGACTGTTTACGACCGTCGCGAGCAAGGGCAATGACACCGATGTGCCGGCGGCTTCGCTGGACAACGGTGCACTCAGCTTTGCCTCCACCGGTGTCAGCAGCATCCTGACGGTGGCCGGAGGCAGCTACGGTGCGGCCGGTGCCGGAACGACGACCTACGGGCTGTCCGTGCTCAATGCCGCGTCTGGGCTGACCTTGACGGACGGCACCGCCATTACGCTGTCACTCGATGGCAGTGGCCGGATTATCGGCACGGTCGGCACCGACGTCGCCAACCCGAGCCTGACCGGCATGGTGGCGTTTGCCATCGCCATCGACCCGGCAACCGGTCGGCTCTACGTGGCGGAGTACCTCTCGCTCCACCAGAACGACGCCACCAACCCCAACGATATCGTCTCGCTGGCGGCCGGCAAGGTGGGTGCGACTGTCACGGTGACCGACTCGGATGGTGATCATGCGGTAGCCACCGCCGACATCAGCACGCACATCAGCTTCCTCGATGATGGCCCGGCCTGGGTGTCGGCAGAACACGGTGTGATTGCCAATCAGGCAGGCTTTAGCCTCGTTGGAGATCTGCAATACACGCTTGGCGCGGATGGCTTGGGGTCGCTCTATTTCGCGGGCGTATCCACCGATCCGCTCCATCCCACAGCCACGACGCTCCAGGCGGGCGGATTTGCGGTCTCGGAATATGTGGATGCAAGTGGCGTCCTCCATGGCGTTGCCAATGGAACGGACGCCTTCACCGTATCGCTCGATCCGACGACATCGACTTACACATTCAACCTATTCCATACCCTCGATTCATATTCACAACAGTCCATTAACACTTCTGGCGCCGTGCACGGTGCTGGTCCGACTTCGTATGCCGTATTGTCGGACACGAGCAGCAATGCCGTCACCATATTGACGGGCTACCACACTAGTGGAGCCTTCAATGTAGCGGCCTGGTTTGGCGAAACGCACGATACGCTGACGAGTGCGTCCGGGCTGACGCAGGCGCAGATCAACGCAAGTTCGTCCGGTGAGGGCATCAGCAGCAACAACTTCAATCAGGGCGATTTTATGCGCTTTGATTTTGGGGCTGTCGGCGATAACAGCAATGGCGATACCTGGACGTACGGTCAGGCGCCCGGCGCTTCGGCCGTCGGGACGGGAAATCAGATCTCATTCACAATCAACGCCATTGGTGGTTCGACGATCATTGACTACGTCGTGCACAGCGTTGATGGCACGGTGACCTCCCACGTCTATAATTCGGCCACCGATGGGACCACTCTTACCGCCACCGGGCATGGGAATATCGACTACGTCGAACTCTACGACGCTTCGGGCAAGTCGAAGGTCCTGCTTTCCAGCATCTCCGAACTCGTCAACAATGGCGCAAGCGACGTCCCCTTTACCGTGGGCGTCAAGGATGGTGATGGAGATGCTGCTACGGGGTCGTTCTCTGTCAACGTAAACGGCGGAACGGCGCTTTCGGGGACCGCCGGAGATGACGTCATTGTCGCCGGATCAACCAGTGAAACGCTCACTGGTGCTGGCGGGAGCGACAAGTTTGTTCTCAATCTCAGCGCTCACGACATCATCAGTGATTTTAGCAGCAATGATTTGGTTCTTCTCGACGTGGCCGGTCTGAACCTCCCGTCGGGCGCTTCAAACGCTCTTGCAGCCAATCAGTTCACGTCATCAGCAGCCACCGGTGGAACCGAGAACAACGCCAGCGCCTGGAACGAAAGTGGAAGCACGAACAAGTTCTTCTTCAATAATACAACGCATGAGCTCTGGTACTCGGCCAATGGCACCGGCACCGACAAGGTGGATCTTGCTCATGTGAGCACCGGCGTTCCGGCGGCCGCGAACGTTCATATCTTCTAGGACTGGCTTGCAGCAAAAGCGAAAATCCGCGGAGACCACTCCGCGGATTTTTTCTTTGGGTTTCGTCTGGGAGTTTTTCTTGACTGAACGCGCCCTTACTCGGGCGCAATCACATCAGCACGGGCAGGAAGCCGGTGAGGGGGCTTGCCGCTTCAAGCGGCTCCACCCCGGTCCACTCGGCGTCCGCCGCATTGGCGGCCGCCGGCGCCGCGTCGGCCTCGCCATCGAGCGGGAGACGCCTGGCGTAGGGCGCCGCAAACAGCTGGACGCCGCGTTCGTTGATCGCAAACAGCGGCGTGAAGTTGCCGAGCTCGCCGTCGTCGATCAGTTCGGAGCGGCGGCTGTCGAGGATCAGCCAATGGCCATCCAGGCGCGCCGCCAGCACGGCATGATCCTGGCGGATCGCGCGGTCCCGGCCCAGCACCAGGCGCAGATCCTCGCGCGGGAAGCCGGCTTCGCTGAGCGCGATCAATTTTGCGATCGCGTAGTCCTCGCAATCGCCCTTGCCGGTTGCAAAGGTGGCAAGCGGGGCGGTCCAGCGGTCGGCCTCGCCGTGCTGGGCGAAGTCGCTGACATAGCGGATCGTCTGGTTGACGGCGCGGTTGGCCTCATCCAGCCGGTCGCGTCCGGACTTGGATTTGACCGCGCCGATCAGGCGGAGGAATTGCGCGGCATGCGACGGGCAGCCGGCGGCGTTCTCGCGGCACTGCTCGAGGATGGTCCGCTCCCTGGCGAGGTCGGATTCGAGGCCGCGCCATTTGCGCCAGAGGCTGTTCTCCGGTGCGCGGAAGGTGAACAGGCCGAACGGCTCGGTGCCAACAGGCGGAAGCGGCTTCGCCGCAGGCATGGCGTCGGTCGCGGTATCCAGCGGGGTGAGCGAAGCGGTGCGGATCGCGTTCGGACCACGGCCGCGCTGCCGGTCGAGCTTGGCCAGAACGTCGCTGATGGTGAAGAAGGTGGCCGGTGGGCGGTTTGATGCTGCGTCCGAAGCCGGCGGGGGCTCGCCGGCGCCGTTGCCGAGCGTGAGCTTGTCCGCAGCAAACGCTGATGGCGCCGCGCAAAGACCTATCGACAGTGCAGCCACGGCGATGACCGCCGACGCGGCAGACTTCAGCGACTTCATATGACGTCCCCACTATCGGGGACCGTCAACGTCTATGCGTCGATCTGCGTCCCCGCTGTTATCGGGACGTAGACTGGCGCGCGCGCCGCTTAAGCGGGGTTAAGTGGAGGGGGCCGGTGCCGGGAATGTCGGAAAAGCGGTCAATCCAGGGTTTGCCCGTTCGTTCGAAATTGAACGATCGAAAGTCACGATCGGTTAACCACGCAATCCGCAAGGCCGATCAGCGTTCGCGCAGGGCCTCGTCACGCAGCAGGCGCGCAGGCTTCACGATGTAGTCCAGCACCGACTTCTCGCCGGTCAGCACCTCGACCGTGGCCACCATTCCCGGAATGATCGGATGCGGATTCTGCTCGGTGCCGAGATGGTTTTTGTCGGTGCGCACCATGACCCGATAGAAGGTCTCCGGACGTTCGGTCTTTTCCGCCTTGTCGTCGACGATGGTGTCGGCGCTGATGCGTTCAACCTTGCCCTTCAGCGATCCGTAGACCGAGGAATCATAGGCGCTGATCTTCACCACCGCGTCCTGGTTGGGGCGAATGAACGCGATGTCCTGGGGACGAATCCGCCCCTCGACCAGGAGCGTGTCGTCCAGCGGCACGATATCCATCAGATTGGCGCCCGGCTGCACGACGGCACCGACCGTGCTGACGTTCAGTTTGTTGACGATGCCGTGGACCGGTGCCTTCAGGTCGGTGCGGCGCACCCGGTCCTGGGCGGACTTGATGTTCTCGTCGAGCACGGCGAGATCGCCGCGCGATTTGGCCAGATCCTCGTCGGCCTGCGAGCGGAAGGAGGCGGTGATGTTCGCGATCTTCGATTGCGCTTCGGCGAGCTGTCCCTTCATCTCGGTGGCCTGCCGGTCCAGCCGCAGCATCTCGATCTCGGGCACGACCTTCTGCTCATAGAGCTTGCGCGTCAGGCTCTGCTCGCGTTCCAGAAGCTTGAGGGAGCCGGAGAGGCGGGTGACCTGCTGATTGAGGACATCGATGTCCTGCGCGACCTTCTGGGCCCGCATCTTGAACACGCTGGCCTCGGTCGCAACGGCGGCCGGAGCCACCGTGTCGACTTGATCCGGAAAGGTGATCTCGCTTCGCCCGCGCGCCTCGGTCTCAAGCCGGGCCACCCGCGCCGCCATCGCCGCGCGGCGCTCGCGGATTTCGCCGAACTCGGAAGCGAACTTCGTGTCGTCGATGCGCATCAGGGACTGGCCCTGCTGAACGATGTCGCCTTCCCGCACCAGGATATCGCCGACGATGCCACCTTCGAGCGACTGCACCACCTGCATCTGCCGCGACGGCACGACGCGCCCGCTGCCGCGCTTGACCTCGTCGAGCACGGCAAAGTGCGCCCAGGTCAGGAACGTCACAAGCAGCGCGCAGGACGTCCACAGCAGCATGCGGGAGGTGCGGGGCGTGCGCAGCAACGCCGCGGACCGGATATCATTTGCAAACGCAAAATCGGAAGACGCCATAATATTTGCTCGTTATGCAGATTTCGGCTGGATCGTATTCTCCGGCGACGGAGCCGCGGACGCAGGCCTTCCCTGCAGCAGGGCGAGCACCTTGTCGCGCGGGCCGTCGGCAACCAAATGGCCATTGTCAAACAGCAGCAGCCGATCGACCATGTTCAGCAATGACAAACGATGGGTCGAGATGATGATGGTCATGCGATCGTCCTGGAGCCCTTTGAGCCGCTCAAGGAATTCCTGTTCGCTGCGAATGTCGAAATGCGCGGTCGGCTCGTCGAGGAAGAGCACGCGAGGCTTGCGGATCAGGACGCGCGCGAGCCCGATGGCCTGCTTCTGGCCGCCCGACAGGCTGCGGCCACCTTCCGAGATCGGCATGTCATAGCCCATCGGATGGCCGGCGATGAAGCTCTCGACGCCGGAGAGCCGCGCGGCAATCAGGACTTCCTCGTCGGTCGCTTCCGGTTTGCCGAGGGCGATGTTGTCGCGCAGCTTGCCGAAGAACAGGTCGGTATCCTGCATCGCAAAGCCGATGCCGGCGCGCAGGTCCGAAGGATCGTATTGCCGGGAGTCGACGCCGTCGACCAGGATACGGCCTTCCTTCGGCTCGTAGAATCCGAGCAGCAATCTGCCGACCGTGGTCTTGCCCGATCCCACCCGGCCGATGATGCCGACCCTTTCGCCGCCCTCGATCTTGAAGCTGACCTTTTCGAGCGCGTTGCCCGGCGCGTTGGGGTAGGCGAACGACACGTTCTCGAAGGCGACCTTGCCGTCTTCGATCCGTCTCGCGACATAGGATCGGGTCGGCGAACGTTCCCGCTCGATCGACATGATGCGGTCGATCGCCTTGAGGGCCGATATCGTCTGCGTTCCCTTGGTGATGACAGAGGCTATTCCGGCGATCGGCGCCAGGACGCGGGCGGCGAGCATGTTCGCTGCGACCAGCGCGCCGACGCTGAGCTTGCCGTCGAGGATCAGGAAGATGCCGACGATGACGAGCAGCAGGCTGGTGATCTGCTGGGCGGTGCTCGCACTCGTCAGCGACAGCGACGACCAGAAGTGAACGTCCTCACCGGATCGGGCGGTCGCTGCGACCGAACGCTCCCACAGGGTCTGCATGCGCGCCTCGGCGCCGGTCGCGCGGACGGTTTCGAGACCCGACAAGGACTCGACGAGCACGCCGTGACGCGCGGCGGATTCGGCCTGCAGGCGCTTCATGGCGCGATCGAGCGGGCGTTGCAGCAGGAAGCCGATCAGCATGACGAGCGGGAGCATGAGCAGCGGGATCCACGCCAACGGCCCGGCAATGAGGAACAGCACCCCGACAAAGAGCACAGCAAACAGCAGGTCGGTCGCGGAAACCACGCTTCCGGACGTGAAGAATTCGCGCACCGAGTCAAAGTCCCGGAGCTGGTTGGCGAGGATGCCGACGGAGGTCGGCCGTTGCGCCATCTTCACCGCCATCACATGCTCGAAGATGTTGGCGGCCAGCACGACGTCGATGGTCTTGCCGGTCACGTCGATCATGCGACTGCGGACCATGCGGAAGATGAAATCGAACAGGATACCGAGCCCCATGCCGATCGACAGCGCGATCAGGGAGGGGATCGCGCCATTGGGGATGACGCGGTCATAGACGCTCATCGTGAACAGCGGCGTCGCCAGCGCGAGGATGTTGGTCAGAAACGCGGCGATCGCGATGTGGCCGTAACTGGGCCAATGCGTCTTGACCACCGACCAGAACCAGTGGCTCCTCGGGATGTCGCCGGCGGCGACGGTGCGCGCATCGGCGTGCGCAGCACTTCTCACCAGGAACGCGTATCCGGTGTAGTCGGCGGCGAGCGAGGCGAGTTCGACGATGCGCGGGCTGTTCGGCGTCTCAGGATCGACGATCTTGATGGTCTTGGTCGCCGTGTCCACGCCCAGAAGGATGAGCGCCGTTCCGTTCTTCATGATGAGGACAGCCGGCAAGACAAGCGCAGGAATTTCCGAAATGTCGCGCTTGACGGCCTCGGTCTCCAGGCCCGCGCGTCTGGCCGCACGGTCGTAGAGCGAGACGGACAGGCGTCCGTCCTTGATCGGCAGTCCGCCGAGCAGAGCTTCGCGGCTCACCGCGCGGCCGTGATAGGCCGCAAGATAGGTCAACGACGCGCTGAGGGGATCGTCGCCCAATGCACTCGGCCGACCTATCGCGGCAGGCTTTGAAGTTGATTCATCCGGCGAGAGGCGGCCGGCGTCAGCCGCCGGGCTGGGAGTTCGCAATAACAATTCGAAACCTCGACAACCAAAATGGAAATGCAGAAATCTCATTTAAAGATTGCGCGCAGGCTACAACAAACGGCGAACGAAATCAGCGAAACTTGCTTTAAGTATTAATACGGAATCGAAAGGGCCCCGTTTGGGGCCCTTCCGGCAGTCCGGATTTTGGTTGGCGGGCCTTCTACCGAGCGGAGCTCGGGAAGGCCGACAGCAGCCAGTGGGGCTTGGTCGAGGCATAGGAACTCGCATTCGCCGAGACCGATGGATCCGCGTAGATGACGTTCGGGCCGTCGCTCGCACTCTTCTGCTGCTGCATCCATTCCGAGGAACCGGGCACGGCCGCGGCCGTCGTCGAGCCGGTCCAACGGTCGGCAAAACCGACATCTTTGCCGACCTCCTTGGGCTGGGCCGCCGCATAGGTCTTGCCGGGACGGGCTACGGGGGCCGGAACGCCGACGTGCAGCGGTTCGGACCCCGTTTGCGGCACGTTCACGCGCAGTGTGGGGAACGAGTAGCGGGGCAGGCCAATCGAAAGCATGTCCGTGGGGGCAGCATCGACCGGCGGGGGAGCCTTCAGATACTCGATCAGGGTCCCCATCGCGGCCAGCAGCTGATAGTCGGCGAACACGACGACGCTGCGGGCGGAGGTGAGCGAGACCGACGCGTTGAAGAACTGGTTCTGGGCGTTCAGGAGGTCGATCAGCGAACGCTGGCCGAGCTCGTATTCCTTCTGGAAGGCCGCGATGGTCTTGCGGTCCGCTTCCAGCTGGCGCGCCAGGGCCGCGATGCGCGTGGCCGTAATCGTACGGGCATTCCACGCCTTGTCGATCGACTCATACGCGTCGCGCTGCAGGCGCGCGTGGCGCATGGTGGCTTCGGTAAAGCGCTCGGCCTTCTCCGACCTGTTCCAGGCATCCTGGCCGCCGCGGAAGATGTCCCAGGACATCACCACCTTGCCACTGTAGTCCTCATGCGTAATGGCGGGAGTTCCGGTGGCCGCCACGTAGGGGTACGAGTTGTCGTAGTGGGTTGCCCGTCCCTCGAGATAAAACTTCGGGCCGAACGTTCCGTCCGTGGCCTTGAACGCATGCTTGGCGGCGTCGGCGTCGGACTGTGCTGCCGCAATCGTCGAATTGAACCGCAGGGTGGTCGCGAGCGCCTCGTCGCGGCTGTTCGGCAATCCCGCGAGAGGAGCGGGGAAGCGAACATTGATTGGCTCGAGGCCGACCGTCTTGCGGTACTTCGCCCTGGCATCCTCGAGGCTGCGCTGGAATTCGGCGAGTGCCGCACGGGCGGCTTCGACGCGCTCCCGGGCTTGCTCGAGGTCGCCTTCGCCGGCGCGGCCACCCGAGAAGCGGGAATTCACGTTTGCAAAGATCTTCTCGTGATTGGCGACGTTCTGCTGGGCAAGGCTGACCAACCGGATGTAGCGCACGACGTCCATGTAACCTTCGGCGGCGTCGAGGGCCAGCAGCTCGGTTCTTTCCTTGACGCGGGAGGCCGCGGCATTCACGCGCGCGGTCTGGCGCCAGACGTCATAGATCGACGAGAAGCCGTCCCAGAGCAGCTGGCGCACCACCACCGATTCCTGGCTGCCATTGCGCCACGGTCCTGCACCCACAACCGGTGCCGACTGAATGTTCGGGCTGATGAAGTTCGGCGATTGGTCGAACTTTTCCGGACCGTAGCTGGCGTCAATCCGCACCTGCGGCAGCAGCGTGCTCTGGGTTTGCCTCAGCTCGCTTTCCGTCGCTCGCCGATTTGCCGAAGCCTCGCCAACGCCCGGGTTGGTCTGCATCGCCTGGCGCAATGCATCGTTAATGGAGAAAACCTCGGCACATGCTGGCGTTGCCGCCAGGCAAAGGCACGCGATGACCGTGTATGCCGACCTCATCAATTCCGCCCCCAACTCACAAAAATATTGCGTAGAATCCGTGAAGGGTAACGTACGGCGGTTCCGTAACCTATGACATTTCAGCCACACAATGGCCCTAACTAAGGCGGGTCTTCCGCCGCGAGCGGACCACAACCCCGAGATTTTGGTTAAAATTCAGCCTTTTGGCTGTGGTCGCGGAGTTGCCCAATAGCAACACCGGATATCCGGAACAGAAAGGTTAGTTAAGTTTGTCTTAGCGGCCGCCGGCCCGCAGCTGCTGTTCGCGACAGACCGCCAGATGGTTGCAACGAAGGGCGGCGCGCTGGAATTAAAGGCCGCCAAGCGGCTCATTTAGCCGGGTCGCAAGGATCGACGGAGCTGCCCCTTCCGGGCCGCAAAGACATCTGTCGTCAGCTCGGCTCCTTTGCCCTTCATCGCAACCGACATTCCTCCCGTAACCGAGCGGGTTTGGTGAACGATCCGGTCTCGGTAGACGACGTCGGGAGGGGGCCGCGACTTTCACTCCGGCGCAATCGGATGTGGCGGACGTTCGATCGATGCCCTGAGGCCCTCGAGTTCGACGAAGACATCAGCTTGCCTGCGAAGCTCGTCGGCGATCATGGGAGGTTTCGTTCGAATGCTGGAAACGATCGTAACACGCACACCCTTCCGCCTGACGGCTTCGACAACAGCCCGCAAATCACCATCACCAGAGAACAGGAATGCGTGGTCGATGCGGTGCGCAATTTCCATTGCGTCGACCGCGAGATCGATGCCGATGCTGCGCTTCATCCGTCGTCGTCCTTCGCCGTCGTCGTGCTGCTTGGCTGCCTTTCTTCGGACCGAATAGCCGTTGTAGTCGAGCCAATCCACCAGCGGCCGAAGGCTGCTGAACTCGTCATCGTCTCGCACGACGGTGTAGAAATATGCACGGACGAGCTGCCCATGCTTGCTGAATTCCGCAAGCAGTCGCCTGAAATCAATCTCGAAACCGAGGTGCTTGACGGTGGTGTGAAGATTTGCGCCGTCGATGAAAAGTGCAATGCGATCGGTCATCTCAAATCCCCATGACGCCCGGAGCAGCTGCTGCTTCTTTTGGTTCTGGAAATGCTTCGGGTGCGGGCGCCCTGATTTAAATGACCGATCCTAGAGCAATGACTCGGTCGGGAAAAAGCTGAAATTTTCAACATGGCGGGTGTCATGTTGATCGTGCGCTTATTGATAAGATCGCAATCGACGCGACACGGCCGGCCGCAGCGATAAATGAAACGGTCGTCGTTGAAAGCACCCCAACGTTCGCACCCGCGCCTGGACGAAGGCGCTCGGGCAGCGACGAAGAATTGTCAGCTATGGCGCTTCGTTTGTGGCGCTTCGTTGGCATCGGCCGCAATAGCTGCGCGCGCAATTCCAATTCCAATCTTGATCCTGATATCCGTGGACTATCAATAAAAATGAGTGCTTACGTCGCCGGGCGAGCGCCGTCGTTGACGTCAGCCAATGGTGCAGCGCACCGCGGACCAGCCCGTGTGCATAAGGTGACGATTGCGTCAGATACAAGATTACATCTAAAATTGACCACGTGTAGCGGCGCCGTTTCGCGCCGGTGCGATATTTCGAGATACCACCTTTTTGCAGACACAAGTTTTCTCGCTCTCGGGGAGAGGACGGTTTTACGTCCCCCAATTGCACTGACAGTTTGTTTTGCTGGCGGTGTGGCGGCGGCGTGTCTGCTGCGCCGCGTCGATAAGTCTTGTCGCCCTGACAGCAGCAGCGAGGACCGACGGAGCGGCATTGCTCGACGGGCAGGCAGAGGAAGTGGGCTCGCAAGGGCAGGTCCGCCGGTAGCGCCGGCCGACGCCGGCAAGCCGCCGCTGGCGGTCGCGCAGCGGCGACAATCGAACCCGGAGAGTTGCGGGCGGCTGGGAGGGGACTCCGGGAACTGCTTTTGAGGGGGCGAAGGCTTTGAAGCTCTTCTTAGAACCGAGCGGTCGGAGCTGGATCGCCATCGTCGTTGTCGAAAAGCCCGTGCCGGTCGGACGTTGGATGAGGTCCGCCATTCAATAAAAGTAGCAGGTCTTCGGCCGTTCTTCACCGATGGAGGGTTCGACAGAATGACCGTAGTTTCACGGGCGCGAGTGCGACCACCGCTTGTCGTGGCTTCCCCGTAAAGCCACGGATACCACGTGTGATAGAGAGGAATCCCTTGTCGGTTCGACATTAATGGTGAACGCGAGGATTTCGTACGGCGCTGGACGGCCGCGCAAATTTGCGGCAAATTGCATCTAAATTAGGTTTTGGGATGCTTGCTCGCATTTTTTGCGGACACAGAGTGCAAGCATTCCCACGATGAAAGAATTTAAAGACAAGATATTTTCATGCGTGCGGAGTTCAGAGCCGCACCGAAGCGGGCAGGGTAGTGCGTTCGAGGTCTTTCACAGCACGGCGGACGAGCAAATAACATAAAAAAGCCTGGCAATTGCTTGTCGGTCGAACGCTCGCAGATTTTTTTAGACGAGCGTTTGGGTAGTTTGATGAATTGATTTTCGGCTGCAATCACACCTGCTCTGCGTCGGCAGAGTTTTTAGGAGTGTGTATTGAGTCGCTTTTTGTTTAACCCGAAGTCCGAACCGGCGCTCGAGTGGTCCGCAATTGAATCCCGCCTCCGGGATATTCCGGTTAGTCCCCCGCCGTCTGATCTTCGCGTCGAGTCGTCGGCGACGCTTGCCAATGATCGCCTGCTGACCGCGCCCGACGAAGGCGCCGTTTCACGATCACCTTATCAGAACATCATTTCAGAATTCGAGGCCGCAATCGCGGCATGCGATTTAATCACTTGCCAGCCGGCCACTGCGTTCACTCGCAGGCGGACCAGTTCCAAATAACATTCCGATTTATCAAATTTCGAGGACGAAGAAATGGAGAGCTGGCTCCGCAAATTCGGACAGTAGCTTGAGTGGATTTTCTGCCTGACAGCGGCGAGGATTCTTGCCGCGAATCAGGAGCGAAGATGACGAAGAAGAGCCGCCGGATGCATTCTCCGGCATTCAAGGCGAAGGTTGCTTTGGCTGCGGTCAAAGGCGACAAGACGCTGGCGGAGCTGGCGCAACTGTTTGATGTTCATCCGAACCAGATCACGATCTGGAAAAACCAGCTCCTGGAAGGCGCCGCCGGCGTGTTTGGGCATGACAAGGCGTCGGCCGAGACGCCGGTCGATTTGAAGGCGTTACATGCCAAGATCGGCGAGCTGGCGTTGGAAAACGATTTTTTGTCCGGCGCGCTCACCAAGGCGGGCCTGCTGAGCGCAAAGCGATGATCGACCGCGGTCATGATCTTTCTATCGTGCGCCAGGCGAAGGTCCTGAAGCTGGCTCGCAGCACGGTCTACTATGAACCTCGGCCAGTTTCGGCCGAGGACCTTGCCTTGATGCGTCGGCTCGATGAGCTGCATCTCGATTATCCCTTCGCGGGAGCGCGTATGCAGCGATCGTTGCTGCGGCGGGAGGGCGTATACGCCGGTCGCCGCCACATCGCGACGCTGATGAAGCGCATGGGGATCGAGGCGGTCTATCGTCGCCCGAACACGAGTAAGCCGGCACCGGGTCACAAGATCTACCCGTACCTGTTGCGCGGATTGAAGATCGAGCGGCCCGACCAGGCGTGGGCAATGGACATCACCTACATTCCGATGCGGCGTGGCTTCGTCTATCTCGCGGCGGTCGTCGATGTGTTCAGCCGACGGGTCCTGGCCCATCGCGTCTCGATCACAATGGAGGCGGCCTTCTGCGTCGAAGCGGTCCAGGAGGCGTTGGCGAAGCACGGCAGGCCCGAGATTTTCAACACGGACCAGGGCAGCCAGTTCACCAGCCTCGAGTTCACCGATGTGCTGCTGGACGCGAAGATCGCCATCAGCATGGACGGCAAGGGCGCCTGGCGCGACAACGTGTTTGTCGAGCGGCTCTGGCGCACGGTCAAATACGAAGAAGTTTATCTCCGCGCCTACGACAGCGTGTCCGAGGCGCGAGCGTCAATTGCCAAGTATCTGGCCTTCTACAATCAGGGACGCCCTCACTCGAGCCTTGACGGGCGCACGCCCGACGAGGCTTACTTCGGCACGCAAGCTATGGTGATGGCCGCATGACCGTCGCCGACGATTTTGTCGTCGCTCTGGTCGGGCTACGCCCTCCCGACGCAACGACAAAATCGTAAGGCCCCGCGTTCAGCATAACCCGGCAGGAATCCACTTAAATCCCGCGGGGCGCTGTCCAAACAACCGGCGCCAGCTCTTGGCGACTCAAACCACTGGCGGCGGCAGCACCACTTCCTTTGGCAATACGCCCCAAGCTCAAGACGATGTTTTCACCAGTGCTTCGACCGGGCTGACGGAAAACAGCGCGAATATCGTCTACCTGGACGTCATGGGAAATGATCTGGGCGGTAATGCCAAGACACTGTTCTCGATTGACAATGGCACCAGCGCAGTTGGCATCCAAACCGACCTTTTGACGCAAGATACCGTTCGCGCCGAGGCGACGAGTAGCGACTACAGTATGAAGGGGGCCCACATCTGGATCACTTCGGATGGCAAAGTTGGTTACGACGCGGGCACTTTAGACCCTGCCTTTCGGGCCCAGCTGGACGCGCTGCAATCAGGTCAGTTCCTCAGTGATACCTTCACGTACGCTATTCGTCTCGGCAACGGTACGCTGAGCTGGGCCACCGCAACGGTGCAATTTGCCGGATCGAACGATGCGGCGGTCTTGGACCTTGATGCTAACAATTCGAGCGGTGTTAGTGGTTCCGGCTACCAAGCCACTTTCACCGAAAACGGCGTCCCGATTTCTATCGCCGATATCGATGCCACGATTGCGGACGTCGACAACACAACGATGCAGTCAGCGACCATCCGACTGACCAATGCACAAGCGAGCGACATCCTTGCCATCAATGGCTCGCTTCCCAGCGGTATCACAGTAGCGATCAATACCTCCGTTTCGGGACAGATTACCGTTACACTGACAGGTTCGGCGAGCCTCTCGGCTTACCAAAATGCGATCAAGCAGGTCGTATTCAGCAACTCCAGCGATAATCCGAGCACGGTTGATCGCACTATCACGGTGGTAGTGAACGACGGCAGCGCCAACAGCAATACGGCGACCTCGACTATCCATGTCACGGCCGTGAATGACGCGGCGGTCCTGGATCTCGACGCCAACAACTCAAGCACCGTGACGGGCTCCGGCTATGCGACGACTTTTACTGACACTGGGGCCGCCGTTGCGATTGCCGATTCCGATGTCGGTATTACCGATCCCGATAACGCGACTATGCAATCGGCAACGGTGACGCTGACGAACGCCAAGGCTGGTGACGTATTGAGCATCGGTGGGGGACTTCCGTCCGGGATCGTTGCTAGTATCAATACGTCAGTCTCCGGCGTAATTACCGTTACCCTTACTGGGTCGGCAAGTCTCGCGTCCTATCAGACCGCGCTCCATCAAGTTGTTTTCAGCACCAGCGCTAACCCGGACACATCTGATCGCAACATTTCGGTTGTCGTAAACGACGGTGGCGTCAACAGCAATACGGCGATCTCGACGATTCACGTTGTAGATGCCACGAAGCCGGCAGTTACGTCCGTGGCGCTGAACGATCCGCATATTACCGATTCCGACAGCGGTCATACGGTCACCGCCACCATCACCTTCTCGGAGGCGATGAACACGGGCGTTGCTCCGACGGTGGCCAACAATGCCGGGACGACGCTGACCAACCCGACCAACGGCCACTGGACCGACGCGACCCACTACACGGTGGACTACACGGTCACCGATGCCAATGTGACGCTGGCCAACATCACCTTCAACGTGTCTGGCGCCAAGGATCTGGCCGGCAACAGTCAGGTGGCGGCCTCGAACGTCTCCTCGGGCACCGATATCGACACCCAGAACGCGACGGTCGTCTCGGTGGCGCTGAACGATGCGCATATTACCGATTCCGACAGCGGTCATACGGTCACCGCCACCATCACCTTCTCGGAGGCGATGAACACGGGCGTTGCTCCGACGGTGGCCAACAATGCCGGGACGACGCTGACCAACCCGACCAACGGCCACTGGACCGACGCGACCCACTACACGGTGGACTACACGGTCACCGATTCCAATGTGATGCTGGCCAACATCACCTTCAACGTGTCTGGCGCCAAGGATTTGGCCGGCAACACCCAGGTGGCGGCCTCGAACGTCTCCTCGGGCACCGATATCGACACGCAGAACGCGACGGTCGTCTTGGTGGCGCTGAACGATGCGCATATTACCGACTCCGACAGCGGTCATACGGTCACCGCCACCATCACCTTCTCGGAAGCGATGGACCAGACATCGACACCGGTCATCACTCACAATGCAGCGGGCACGCTTACCAGCCCGGCGAATGGCCATTGGGTCGACGCTACCCATTATGCAGTGAGCTACACTGAGGCTGATGCCAACGTCGAACTCGCCGATATCACCTTTAGTGTGTCGGGAGCGAAGGATCTCGCCGGTAACACTCAGACGTCGGCGACCAATATCGGTACGGGAACGTCGGTCGACACCAGTGCGGACGTCGGCGCCGACCTGGCGCTGAGCATCACCGACACCACCATCAACAACAGCGAGAAGACCGCGGCCGGCTTCTCGGTTGCCGGCCTCGATGCCGACGCCACCGGCGTCGTCACCTTCAGCGACGGCACCCACCATGTCGACGTCAACGTTTCGGCCAACGGCTCCTACAGCGCCGACCTGTCGACGCTCACCGACGGCCCGATCAGCTCGGTCCTCAACGTCACCGACGATGCCGGCAATACGGCCTCGGCCAACGGCGCCCCGATCGACCTCGACACCAGTGCGGACGTCGGCGCCGACCTGGCGCTGAGCATCACCGACACCACCATCAACAACAGCGAGAAGACCGCGGCCGGCTTCTCGGTTGCCGGCCTCGATGCCGACGCCACCGGCGTCGTCACCTTCAGCGACGGCACCCACCATGTCGACGTCAACGTTTCGGCCAACGGCTCCTACAGCGCCGACCTGTCGACGCTCACCGACGGCCCGATCAGCTCGGTCCTCAACGTCACCGACGATGCCGGCAATACGGCCTCGGCCAACGGCGCCCCGATCGACCTCGACACCAGTGCGGACGTCGGCGCCGACCTGGCGCTGAGCATCACCGACACCACCATCAACAACAGCGAGAAGACCGCGGCCGGCTTCTCGGTTGCCGGCCTCGATGCCGACGCCACCGGCGTCGTCACCTTCAGCGACGGCACCCACCATGTCGACGTCAACGTTTCGGCCAACGGCTCCTACAGCGCCGACCTGTCGACGCTCACCGACGGCCCGATCAGCTCGGTCCTCAACGTCACCGACGATGCCGGCAATACGGCCTCGGCCAACGGCGCCCCGATCGACCTCGACACCAGTGCGGACGTCGGCGCCGACCTGGCGCTGAGCATCACCGACACCACCATCAACAACAGCGAGAAGACCGCGGCCGGCTTCTCGGTTGCCGGCCTCGATGCCGACGCCACCGGCGTCGTCACCTTCAGCGACGGCACCCACCATGTCGACGTCAACGTTTCGGCCAACGGCTCCTACAGCGCCGACCTGTCGACGCTCACCGACGGCCCGATCAGCTCGGTCCTCAACGTCACCGACGATGCCGGCAATACGGCCTCGGCCAACGGCGCCCCGATCGACCTCGACACCAGTGCGGACGTCGGCGCCGACCTGGCGCTGAGCATCACCGACACCACCATCAACAACAGCGAGAAGACCGCGGCCGGCTTCTCGGTTGCCGGCCTCGATGCCGACGCCACCGGCGTCGTCACCTTCAGCGACGGCACCCACCATGTCGACGTCAACGTTTCGGCCAACGGCTCCTACAGCGCCGACCTGTCGACGCTCACCGACGGCCCGATCAGCTCGGTCCTCAACGTCACCGACGATGCCGGCAATACGGCCTCGGCCAACGGCGCCCCGATCGACCTCGACACCAGTGCGGACGTCGGCGCCGACCTGGCGCTGAGCATCACCGACACCACCATCAACAACAGCGAGAAGACCGCGGCCGGCTTCTCGGTTGCCGGCCTCGATGCCGACGCCACCGGCGTCGTCACCTTCAGCGACGGCACCCACCATGTCGACGTCAACGTTTCGGCCAACGGCTCCTACAGCGCCGACCTGTCGACGCTCACCGACGGCCCGATCAGCTCGGTCCTCAACGTCACCGACGATGCCGGCAATACGGCCTCGGCCAACGGCGCCCCGATCGACCTCGACACCAGTGCGGACGTCGGCGCCGACCTGGCGCTGAGCATCACCGACACCACCATCAACAACAGCGAGAAGACCGCGGCCGGCTTCTCGGTTGCCGGCCTCGATGCCGACGCCACCGGCGTCGTCACCTTCAGCGACGGCACCCACCATGTCGACGTCAACGTTTCGGCCAACGGCTCCTACAGCGCCGACCTGTCGACGCTCACCGACGGCCCGATCAGCTCGGTCCTCAACGTCACCGACGATGCCGGCAATACGGCCTCGGCCAACGGCGCCCCGATCGACCTCGACACCAGTGCGGACGTCGGCGCCGACCTGGCGCTGAGCATCACCGACACCACCATCAACAACAGCGAGAAGACCGCGGCCGGCTTCTCGGTTGCCGGCCTCGATGCCGACGCCACCGGCGTCGTCACCTTCAGCGACGGCACCCACCATGTCGACGTCAACGTTTCGGCCAACGGCTCCTACAGCGCCGACCTGTCGACGCTCACCGACGGCCCGATCAGCTCGGTCCTCAACGTCACCGACGATGCCGGCAATACGGCCTCGGCCAACGGCGCCCCGATCGACCTCGACACCAGTGCGGCGGCGCCGACAACCCTCGACCTGGCTGCGGCGGACGATACCGGGGCGCTCAACACCGACAACATCACCAAGAACACGTCGGGGCTGACGATCAGCGGCTCAGGTGAGACCGGGGCGACGGTGACCCTGTTCGACGACGCCAACAACAATGGCGTGGTGGACGCCGGCGAAAGCCTGGGCAGCACCACGGTGTCCGGCGGCACGTTCACTCTGGACGTCTCGCTGGTGGCAGGCACACACAACGTCCGTGCGATCCAGACCGACCTTGCCGGCAACGTCAGCGCGGCTTCAACCACGCATGCGCTCGACATCACGGTTGACACCACGGCGGCGGCGCCAACAACCCTTGACCTGGCTGCGGCGGACGATACCGGGGCGCTCAACACCGACAACATCACCAAGAACACATCGGGGCTGACGATCAGCGGCTCGGGTGAGACCGGGGCGACGGTGACCCTGTTCGACGACGCCAACAACAACGGCGTGGTGGACGCCGGCGAAAGCCTGGGCAGCACCTCGGTGTCCGGCGGCACGTTCACTCTGGACGTCTCGCTGGCGGCAGGCACACACAACGTCCGTGCGATCCAGACCGACCTTGCCGGCAACGTCAGCGCGGCTTCAACCACGCATGCGCTCGACATCACGGTTGACACCACGGCGGCGGCGCCAACAACCCTTGACCTGGCTGCGGCGGACGATACCGGGGCGCTCAACACCGACAACATCACCAAGAACACGTCGGGGCTGACGATCAGCGGCTCGGGTGAGACCGGGGCGACGGTGACCCTGTTCGACGACGCCAACAACAACGGCGTGGTGGACGCCGGCGAAAGCCTGGGCAGCACCACGGTGTCCGGCGGCACGTTCACTCTGGACGTCTCGCTGGCGGCAGGCACACACAACGTCCGTGCGATCCAGACCGACCTTGCCGGCAACGTCAGCGCGGCTTCAACCACGCATGCGCTCGACATCACGGTTGACACCACGGCGGCGGCGCCAACAACCCTTGACCTGGCTGCGGCGGACGATACCGGGGCGCTCAACACCGACAACATCACCAAGAACACATCGGGGCTGACGATCAGCGGCTCGGGTGAGACCGGGGCGACGGTGACCCTGTTCGACGACGCCAACAACAACGGCGTGGTGGACGCCGGCGAAAGCCTGGGCAGCACCACGGTGTCCGGCGGCACGTTCACTCTGGACGTCTCGCTGGCGGCAGGCACACACAACGTCCGTGCGATCCAGACCGACCTTGCCGGCAACGTCAGCGCGGCTTCAACCACGCATGCGCTCGACATCACGGTTGACACCACGGCGCCCACGGTAACGGTGTCAAACCCCGGCACGGTGCCGAGCGGTCAGTCCGCGACAATAACATTCACGTTCAGTGAGGCGGTAGCTGGCTTCGACGCTACCGACGTGACGTCAAGTGGCGGGACGATGAATGCGGGCAGCTTTACCCAAGTAAATGCAACTACATGGACAGAGACATTCACCCACGGAAGCTCACAAAACAACTCCGTGAGTGTTGCGGCAAACAGCTACACCGACATAGCCGGGAATCTTGGAGCTGGTGACAGCAGCGGCAATATCCCAAAATCGCCGGCCGGAGTAGCGGGGCAGCCAATCAATTTGGGGCTAGATCCATCGATGGATCACGTCGGTCCCATAACGGTGACGGTCGCCGGGGTTCCGATGGATTGGACTCTGAGTGGAGGAACCAATAATGGTGACGGCTCCTGGACGGTTCGGGTGGACGATCCGTCGATATTGACGGTCACGACACCTACTTCTTATGCAGGAGCGATGATCCTCAATATCGCTGAGACTTGGGCCCATGCCGACGGTAGCTCGGAGAGCCTATTTGTTGTCGATAACGTTGAGGCTTATGCTGCGGGTAACTCCATCTTCGCCTGGTCTGGCAACGACCACCTGACCGGCTCGAGCGGCCACGACACGTTCGTGTTCTCCCAGCCGATCGGCAACGACGCCGTCCACAGCTTCGAGGTGTCGTCTGATGTCATCGACTTGATCAGCTACGGTTGGCAGAGCTTCGCGGACGTTCAGGCCCACACCGCGGACGACGCGAGCGGCAATGCCGTGATCACGCTGGCCGACGGCCAGACCATTACGCTTGACGGCGTCCACACGGCGGACCTGACCGCAGCGAACTTCGAGTTCGACGTGACACCGACGGTCGAAAATCCGGGCGCGATGACCATCGGTGACGGCGCGATGCTGCCGCTGTCGGGTGTCATCCACAACACCGGCGAGATCGACCTGCAGGCCTCTGGCGACGACACGCTGCTGCAGCTGATCCAGACCGGGATCACGCTCAACGGCGGCGGTCATGTGGTCCTGTCCGACGATGACCACAACGTCATTGCCGGAACGGTCTTGAACGTCACGCTCGACAACGTCGATAACGTGATCTCGGGTGCGGGCCAGCTCGGGCAGGGGAGCCTGACCCTGAGCAACGAGGGCATCATCAATGCCACCGGCACCCATGCCCTGGTGATCGATACCGGCGCCAACGTGATCGCCAACGCCGGCACGCTGGAGGCGACCGGTGCGGGTGGCCTGGTGCTCGCCAGTGCGGTGGCCAACAGCGGCCTGATTTGGGCCAATGGCGGCACCGTCACAGCAGAGGGTGAGGTTACCGGCAGTGGCAACGCCCTGATCAGCGGGGCCGGCACCATCGAGTTCGGGGCAGCCTCGGCGGCAGGTGTCACCTTCGACACGACCGCCGCTGGCCACCTGATCCTGGACGATGCCTTCCACTTCTCCGGCACGGTGAGCGGCCTCGATGGCAATGACGACATCGACATCAAGGGCATCAGCTTCGGCGCGGGCACCACGTTGAGCTACACGGAGAACCAGGCCGGGACCGGCGGCACTCTGACGGTTTCGGATGGCGCTCACACGGCCAACATCGTCCTGCTCGGTCAATACGATCCGACCGGATTTGCCGAGAAGGCCGACAGCACGAACGGCACAGTGATCACCTATGATCCGCACCACATCGCCTGAGGGGCGTGAACGCATCTACCATGGGAGAGAACCACGCGAGGAGAAGGCTAACCCCGTATGTTTACCCTCCTGCCTGTTTTGCGGCGGCGGCGGCTATCAACGCGGCCGTCGGCCATGCTAAATGGGGGGATTGGATGATTGATTTATTTGAATCTTTCGACTGCTGCCCAGGGGCAGCCAGCGATCATGTTTAGAAGGTGGCTCCGGCCAATTTCCGCGTGAGTATTCCCCGTAAAAAAGCGGATGAATTCCGGCAGTCGCTGCAAGCCTGCCAGAGCTATTTTGTCACTGCGGCCATATTCAGCCTGGCCATTAACCTTCTCTACCTGGCTGGCCCACTGTACATGCTGCAGGTCTATGACCGGGTGATCTCGAGCGCCAGCGAGATCACGCTGCTGATGCTGACGCTTGCGCTGTTGCTGGCGTTCATGGCACTAGCTGGACTCGATGCGGTCCGCGCACGTGTGTTGACACGCACCAGCATTCGCCTCGATCGGATGATCGCGCCGCGGGTGATGACCGCAATCATCGACCATTCGGCAAAAATCGGCGGCGCGCGCAGCCAGCTGCTCCGGGATTTTGATACGTTCCGCCAGTTCATCACCGGGTCTGGAATTCACGCTGTCTTCGATCTGCCGTGGTCGCCGATCTACATCGCGGTGATCTTTTGCCTGCACCCGTTCCTGGGCGCTTTTGCACTGGGATCTTCGATCATTCTGGTGCTGATGGCCTTTCTCAACGAATGGATCGTCAAACCTCCGCTCTCCGAATCCAGCGAGGCGGCAAATCGAAATTACAGTTTCACCGAGATGAGCCTGCGCAACACCGAAGTGGTGCGCGCCATGGGGATGACCGCGGGCCTCCTGAATCGCTGGAGTAGGGACCGCGACCGAATGCTGGAGCGCCAGGTCGCCGCGAGCGATCGCGCGGCGACGATGCAGAGCATGATCCGTTTCCTGCGGCTGTCGATGCAATCCTTGATCCTTGGTCTTGGTGCCTATCTGGTGATCGAGCGGATGACTACCGCCGGTGCCATGTTTGCCGCCAGCATCCTGCTTGGCCGCGCGTTGCAGCCGATTGAACAGATCGTTGGATCCTGGCGCAGTCTCGTCTCGGCCCGCGGCGCATTCCTGCGGGTGCGCGAGCTGTTGGGAGCCAATCCGCCGCGCCAATCAGGACTGACGCTGCCACGGCCCGAGGGCCGTCTTTCCGTCGAAGCGCTGTCCTTTGCCGCGCCTGGAACATCAAAGCCCATTCTGCGCGGTGTCACCTTCCAGATCGAACCGGGTGAGGTATTGGGGATTATCGGCCCCTCTGGCGCCGGCAAATCCACGCTGGCGCGTCATATTGTCGGCGTTCAGGCGCCATCTGCAGGGGCCGTTCGCCTCGACGGGTCTGACGTTTCGAGCTGGATCAGGTCGTCGCTCGGCGAGCATCTTGGCTATCTACCCCAGGATATCGAGCTGTTTGCCGATACGGTGGCCGCCAATATTTGTCGGTTCAAGGACGGAGACGACAAGGACATCATTCTGGCGGCGCGAATGGCCGACGTACACGAGATGATCCTGCGGCTCGTCGATGGCTACGATACCCAGGTCGGGGAGGGTGGCGCGATCCTGTCCGGAGGCTACCGCCAGCGCATCGGCCTCGCACGCGCGGTCTACGGCAATCCGAGCCTGGTCGTGCTCGATGAGCCCAGCTCGAACCTTGATGCCGAGGGCGACGCAGCGCTGGCCGACTGCATCACGCAGCTGAAGAAGCGCGGGACCACGGTGGTGATCATTTCCCATCGGCCGGCCACCATCGGCGTGGTCGACAAGATACTGGTGTTGCGAGAAGGCGTGGCCGAGATGTTCGGACCACGGAGCGAAATCCTGGCGCGCCTCACGCGGCCTGTGCCGGTTCCTGCAGTTCGGGGAGCGACCGGTTAGGAGAAATCATGACATTGCTTGATGTCTCAGATCCGTCGATGCGCCCCGGAGCCGCCCCGCGCGGGACAAAGCGCGCGAACAAGGATGGCGCGCCAAACGACTCCATTCGCAAGGTCTCTGTAGCGGGGTGGCTGATCATTGCCATCTTCTTCGGCGGCATCGGCACCTGGGCGGTGACGGCGCCGCTCAACGGGGCGGTGGTCGCCAATGCGGTCGTGAAGGTCGATGGCAACCGCAAGAGCCTCCAGCACCTCGACGGCGGTATCGTCAAGGAATTGCACGTCAGGGAAGGCGACAGGGTGCTCGCGGGCGACCTGTTGATCGTGCTGGACGAGACCCAGGCTCGCGCGGAGCACGAGGTGCTGACGCAGCAATATGCCGTGCTTCGTGCCTCGGAAGTCCGGCTGCTGACCGAGCTTGACCATGGCTCCCAACTTGTCATGCCGCCTGATCTGAAGGCGCGCTCTGATGATCCCTATTTCAAGAGCGTCTGGAACGGACAGGTCAGCCAGTTTGACACCCGCAGGGCGTCGCTCGAAGGGCAAAGAAGCGTCGTCCGCGAAAAGATCAATCAGCTGGGCTCCCAAATCGTTGGTTCGGAAGCGCAGGTGAAATCGTTCACCAATCAGATCGATTCAGTGCGCAAGGAGGCCAGGGACGTCGCTCCGCTCGTGGAGCGAGGGCTCATCGCCCGTCCGCGTATCCTGCAGCTGGAGCGGACGGCGTATGGTCTCGAAGGCCAGATCGCGGATGCAAACGCCAACATTGCCAAGGCGCGCCAGGCGATTGCGGAGCAGGAGCAGCAGATCGCCCAATTCGACAACGACCGGATGACCGACGTCACCAAGGACTTGCGCGACACCCAAGCCAGACTCCTGGAGGTCATCCCGAAGGCGATGAATGCCAAGGCGGTGCTGGGCCGGATGGAAATTCGCGCTCCCTATACCGGGCGGGTGGTTGGCCTCAGCGTGTTTTCGATGGGAGGCGTGATCCAGCGCGGCGACAAGATTTTGGACATCGTGCCTGACGAGGATTCGCTGACGATCGAAGCCCAGGTCGCGGTCGAGGACATCAGCGACGTCCACCCGAACACGCGCGCGGAAGTTCACCTGACGGCCTACAAGCAGCGGATCGTTCCGATCATTCACGGCGACGTCATTCAGGTCTCGGCCGACCGCTTGACGGACCCCAAGACCAACAATCCCTATTACACGGCCTACGTTCGGATCGACCAGGACGAACTGGCGACCATGCCCAACATCCACCTTTATCCGGGAATGCCGGCAACTGTGATGATCCCGACGATTCAGCGAACCGCGTTTGATTACATCATGGGGCCGCTTGTGATGTCGTTCAATCATTCGTTCCGGCAGAAGTGAGGCTTGGACCGATCCCTTGAGGCCAGTCTGGTTCCCTGGCGCCTAATTGTTTTGAAGTCGCTGTTGCCCCCCTGCCACCAATAATGCTGCTGTGCAGGTCTATGCTGCTCCCCGCAACAGGGCGCTCTCATGTATGACATATACTTGGGTGGGAAAAACGATCTGCTGGTTATCCGGCGTGGACTTCCCATCCCTTCGAAGTTAGGCGGAAACTGGCGCAAAAAGAAACGCACCGTGCGATCGGTGAGCGAAAGAATTCGGGAGGACGTCGAAAAGCGTGGCTACCACTGGCGCAAGCTGGCCAGTCGGGTTCGATGAGACAGGTACGTTGAAGAGCACGTTCTGCTTCACGCTCGCCTTAAGGCTCTGGTTACCGTTTTCGGCCAGCATTCGCTATTGCAGGTAGGTCGCGATCAGCGACAGCGAAGGTTCGATACAACGTGAAACTCGACAGCCCGGTTGGCGGTCTCTTTCGTAGGGGAGGCCCATTATGATCAAGGGCTTCGCGGTAGCCGCATTGGTGGTGCTGGGAGCATCGCAAGTAGACCAGTATCTCACGCATGGTCGGTACACCGACGCGACGCTGGCTATGCTGAGGCAGATCAGGCACTCATTTCGCATTTGAAACGCGGCGCGCCAACACACGCACCAGCTCCAGCCTGTCTGCGCCAGTGTTGGGGGATTCGGAGCAGTCTAGATTAGGCCGGGGAGGGCAATCATCCGGCGCCGCTCAGGCGAGTAGGCCCGGCCTCGCACGGACGCAACGCGTCCAGGCGGGAGCATGCATTTCTTAGATGCTAACCGGCGACGTCGGAACGATTCAATCTCAGGGAAAGCAGGCCGTCGCCGAGATCGGAATCACCAATGTCCTGGAGCCCACATTCATTGAATAGTTGACCGACGCGCTGACCGAATTGCCGCAAGCAGCAGCGGTATAGGTGAAGGTGGGTGATACATCTGGGCCGAAATACCGGCTCTTGGTGTAGGCAACCGTTGTCGCGGCATCCGAGCAGACGGTGGTTTTGACTGATGCACACCTGGCGCCGTCTTCTACGGCAAAGTGGAGGCTGCCAATCAGAAAGAGACCGACGCATAGCGTGATGGTGCCGACAAGGAGCGCGATCAGAATGGGCGCAATAAGAGCGAATTCGACCGCTGTCGTTCCTCCTTGATCGAGCTGCAAAGTTTTCAGGAGCTTTCGCACGGTCAGCCTAATCTGATCATTGCCGTTCCGGTGAGGGGAGTCGGGAGACCGCTGGCGATACTGAGGCCCGGGAATAATGGCGTGTAGGTAAACGTTGTTTGCACAACGATGTAGTCACCAGGCTGCAAGGTTGGCATGCCGGCGGCAGAGCAATCAGCAGGCTTTGACGTGACGTCGCTGACGTACTGCAGCGCGTTCGACGAATTGATGCAGTAATACCCCTCCGACGGCGACCCCGAGATCATCGAGACGCGCGTCCCCAGGGACGTGCTCTGAAGGGCATTCTGCATGGCCGTTGATAGCCCGGGGCAATTCGTCGTTGCCGGCAGATGGGATAGATCGCAGCTCTTCCAGGCGGCTTGGCCGGCCGCCTGGGTGGCGTTCTCTACCTGCATTCGCTGGTAGATGTAGAACGATACGTCGGTGACGTTGGCGAGCGCGAGCGCGAGGATGATCACGAAAAGACCGAATTCGACCGCCGCGACGCCGCGCTGGTCGGCGGCGATTGCCTTAATCTGATCAGCGAAGCCGAACGCTGGTTTGTGTGACGCCCTCAGCCACGTCGGGAGTCCCGGTTTCATAGGACCAACATCGCTCTGCCCGGGATCGTCGTAGATGGCATCGACAATCCCGCGGGGATACATTCGCCATTCGGCAGGATCATCCCTGTTCCGTTCACGGTGATGTCCTTGACGACCAGGGCAAAGCAGGACTTTCCGAACCCGGCCTTGTTGACGGCGCCGCTCAATGTGACGCTCGAATTCGGCAGATAGACAAGACCAGTGATATTCCACGCCGGGCTATTGCCGGCCGCCGAAATATCCACGCCGTTGGTTAGCTTCGGATCTTGGTAGATGGCGACGCCCGACCAGGTTCCAGATGTCGGTGCGGCGATGTCGAGCGTGCCTCCGCCGGTAGGACCATGAGTGTATGAACCCGAATTATCGCCGGAGAAGATCACCGTGAGTCCGGTACCCTTGGTCGTCGCCAACGTGTAGCCGTTGGTGTCCAACTGACCGTTCTCGATGACCAGCACCGCCCCCGCCGGGGCGTCGATGGTGACATTTCCGGCGAGTTGGAGGTCACCACAGACCACGAAGGTACCGCCGAGCGACTGGGATCCGGACCATTGGTTACTGGCCGGTAACGCCGGATCTTTCTTTTTGGTAGGCTCCTGCGGATAGGAGCTGCAGGGGTCGGGTGGAATTTTGCTGGCGAGCGCGGCATAGGCATCGGAGACCGTGGGCACATTCGAATACTGCGTCACCCCGCAGCCGTTATTGGTGTTGTGCGCTGCACCGATCGGTGCCCCAAGGTTGCCGCCGTTGCATGTCGACCCCGTATTCGACATCGCGTTGCAGGCCATGTTGGCCTTCGGTGCGCCGTTGGACCGGATCCCTTGAGGCCCAAGCGCCAGCAAACAAAAGTCCGTCGGCGCGCTCGGCCGTTTTGCAACCGATGCGGCGCCGATCTGCTTTGCTGGGCCACCATTTAATGTTGCGTCACCTCTGTATCCAACAACCTGCGACAAATACAGCGGCACATACCCTGAAATGGTCGCGCTATAGCAGTTGTTGCCGCCGCCTGGACATGCTGCCGAGTTGGAAACGGTGACGCTGACGTTGCCGACACCATCTACAAACCCATATCGCGACGCGACCGCCTTGGCTTCGACATCGTAGTTTGAGCCGTTGTTGGTCGCCGCGGCGAGAGCGGCCGCATCGGCCGCGTTTTGCATGCCGCGCGTCCTCATGGACCAGTTCGATACCTCGAAGCCGATACCTAGGGCTCCGATCAGAGGAACGAGCAGGACACCCATGATCACGCTGACGGCGCCGCGCTGATCCGAGCGCAGGCGGCGGATATGAAAAAAAATCGAACAAACGGCCACGACAATCCTCATTGATCATTCACGAGGACCGGAAAGCACAAATCAATCGTCCACCCGTGACACAAATCCATTAAGAGAATGCCTATTTTTCCCGGAATAAGCGATGGAACGACTATTCAATTGCGCTCAGAATCTGAGGTGAATTCAGGTTTGTTTGCTAGATCTTCCTCAATTCCGGTGGAAACTACGGGCCGCGGGCGTGGTGAAAAGCGAAGGGTTGACGGAGGTATCGTAGGCCGCGGAAAGGCGGCCGCTCTCAGGCGATTCAATCTAGCTCTGGTCAGACCCCGTAGTCTTACGGATCAAGGTTAACTCTCGTGCCGCGTCCGGCTGGCCTGTTGCGGGGCCGCTCGCCAGGCCATCGAGCAGGAGGCGGAGCCAGAGTCCTAGCCGGCAACGGTCAACCTGAACGGCGCGGTCGGAATGTCGCAGCGGCTTTCCGGATCAGATCGCGCAGGCCGAGGCGAGGGCGGCCTTCGTCATCACGGCGACGGAGCTCGGACGTCCGCTGTTGCCGTTTCCCGAACTCCTCGATCGGGAGAGTGCTCTGCGCAAGGCATTGGCAGTGCAGGTGCAGGCGAGAACAATGTCCCTGCTCGATGGTCTAAGAGTGATCCGCGACCCACGGGGACGTCACAGCACGCATCCGCACCGGGCAGATTCGGCATAGGCCAAGAGCCTAGGGTCGGTGTCCGGATAGGCCTCGCAAAAGTCGTCGATGATCGCGGCGACTGTCTCTTGGTATTTTGGCTGCCAATGCCCCAACCCGTGCAGAGCGCTCTCCTGGCAAGCAATCGAGTCCAGTTGAACGGTACGCTGCATGGTACGCAGCGCACAGTCGTGGAGGGTTGGCAAGTTTGGATCGGTAGCAAGGGCGAGAGACGGAAAAACATCCCACCACATGTAGCAGACGCCGTTGAGGGGCCCGGCATCGACCTCGCTCAGGTGCGACAGATGTGGGGTGCAGCGCGGCTTGAACAGTCGCTCAAAAAAGGGCCCGATCGCCTCGATGCTGCGGATGCGCTCCTTAACCGGCACCTCGGTCGAGCAAAACCATCCGCTGTCGCCGGATGCCATCGTGTTGACTAGATAAGTCAGGCCTTGCGCGATTTGGCGATCGGCGAACCCTTCCAATGCTGGCTCCGGGTTTTCAAATAAGCGGGTGAGATAGGCTATGGCCTGAGCGGGCGCCGGATCCCACCAATCGTGGCCGGGATCGAAGTACCAAGGTGCCTGCTGAAGGCGAACTGCGCGTCCAAACGCGTGCTCAAGCCATTCCTCAAAAGTGAGCTCTTGCAGGCGCATCACAAAGACCCCGACCAGCCAAGTCCGCAGACCAAATTTTCCTGGTGAGTTCAGCGAACTGGCGTTCGAACAATGACGCGGTCCATTCTCCCCCTAATGCAACGCGACAGATCGACCCTTGGCCTCCTGGATGCCGCCGGCAAGGGCCTTAGCGTATAGCTCGCGCGCCTTCGTCACATCGCCGCGCGTTCCGTAGGTCTTCCATGTGGAAAGAACGAGGGGATCATATGTCTCCGCGAGCATGAAGCTCGCCCGTGCGCTGCCCGTCTCGACAGCGCGCTCGAGCACGATCCGCGCTCCACCGATATCTCCCTGGCCGAGCAGGGCGCTGGCGCGCGCCAACAACCTGGCCACTTCTGGACCGCCTTGCGCCTCAGCGACCGCTGGCTGCTCGGTCGCAGCCACCATCGTGGCTTGAGTCAGCGTGGGTTCGCGACCCGGTGCCGGCGCCTCGGCCCGGTCGCGCTCCTTCTTCGGAGACTGTCGCAGCTCTGTCGTCGCGCTCTTGGCGGCCTTCTTCATCTGCACCGCTTCGTCACCGGCCTTGCTTGACAGCGCCATTTGGGTCTCGAGGTCCCGACGGGCCCTCGCAAGCTCGCGAGTCAGCGCCTCGGCCCTGTCGTGCTCCGTCTTCAAAGACTGTCGCAGCTCCGCGATGGCGCTCTCGGCGGCCTTCTTCGCCTGCACCGTCTCGTTAACTGCCTTGCTTGACAGCGCCAGTTGGGTCTCGAGGTCGCGCCGCGCTGTCGCAAGCTCGCCAGTCAGCGTCTCAGCCCTGTCGTGCTCCTTCTGCAGAGACCGTCGTAGCTCCGCCATCCCATTCGCGGCCTGACTGAGCTCCGTTGCCTGATCGCGTGCCTTGTTCGCCTGCGCTGCCCGCATCTCAATGATCTGCTGCGCGCTCGCCAGTTCATTTGCCAGGGCCTCTGCGCGGCGCCGCTCCTTTTCAGAAGACTGTTGCGCTTCCGGCTGCATTGCCTCCGCAGCTTGTTTGCCCTGCGCAGTATCCCGCGGTGCCTGTGCGATCGCCCGGTCGGCTTGCTGATGAAGCGCCGGATCCCGCGCCGATGAATCGGCCTTTTGCTGGTCTTCGCTTGGGACCTGGGTCTCCTTCTTGACGGCCTCCACATCTGCTATGCTTGGCCTGACGTTATCCTCCTCACCAATGTGTCGCGTCACATAGGCAACGAACTCGGCGTGGAAATACAAGCCGACGAGCGACGCCCCGACCATCACCGCGGCGATCGAGGAGATGGCGCGCCGCGCGGTCGGTCCGCGCTCCTGTTTGCTCTGCGCGGCCCGCGCTTCAACCAGGACGCCAGTGACCGGGTCCGCGTTCGTAACCAGACGAGTTAATTCCGTCACCCTCGCGCGTTCGGCCAGGCCCGAGGGGAAACAAAAGGAGCGGGGCCCTGGCGACGCCGGGGGGGGCAATCGATCCAGTTTCCTTTGGCGGAATTAATTCGTCTTGCAGAATAAATTCATCACCTTCCTCGGGAAGGTGCATTGTTAGCCAATGCGTCGCCGTGATCTCGCTTGGCTCGCCATTTTTCTTAATCCACCCGCGCCCGTCAGCCGACCAATGAGCAGATTCGAAGCTTCCGCCTACGTCATCCTCGAGAATGACGAATGTCCCATCCTTTGGAGCGGTGTCGATCACGCGGCGCATGCAAAAGACGCCTATTCGATGCGGTTATCCAATTTTCTAGAAGGACTTCGCCAATGCGCAGATTCTACTCCACCTCACCAAAGGCCTCAAGAAATAGTCATTTAGGTTTTTGGCGGTAGTCCGACCGCAGCACGGCGGCGGGCACCCACTAGGCTGCGCGCGCCATGGCCGCAGGCCGAACTTGTCCGCCACAGCGGCCGTTTTCAGGCGGCTGAAGGAGTCAAATCCGTATTTTTGCGGGTCAATGTTGACTCCCGTGCCAAAGCAGATCACCGCTTATGCGCGTGGAACGCCCTGTGACTGCGCCAGAGCTCTTTCGGCCTCGGTTATCGCCGCGTCCGTTGAGCGGAGCCAACTGTTGTCACTGCTGGCGCTGGTGCTGCCAGACAGGTTAATCCATGTGTAATTTGGCGATCCGAATACCAGCGTAGCGCCGGCTCCGAGCTCTCGATCAATCGCGTGAGGTGAGCCACCGCAAGCGCCGGTCGGGAGTCTCGCCAATCGCGCTCATGGTCAAAAAAGACCGGCGGCCCGTTGGATCGCACCTGTGGCCAAAGGCGCGTTTGAGCCAGTCCTCGTAGGTGAGATCTGTTAGCCGCACCGCACTGCCTGCTCTTCAGGTTCAAAGCGAAATGTCTAGCCCGATCATCACGCAGGCGGTGGAGCGGGCGTCCTGCGTGATCAAGGCGACGGAGCTCGCACGGCCGCTGCTTCCGTTTCCCGAATTGCTCGATCGGGAGAATGCCCTGCGCAAGGCGTTGGCAGGCCAGGTTCAGGCAAGGACAATGTCCCTGCTCGAGCGAAACGTGCAGATCCAGAAGCTTCATTCGCAGCTCCTCGAGGAAGCGCGCAGCCGGCAATCGGCAGCGCCGGCCGACGCCGGCAAGCCGCTGCTGGCGGTCGCGCAGTGGCGGCAATCGAACCCGGAGAGTTGCGGGCGGCTCGGAGGGGATGCCGGGACGTGTTATTGAGGGGAAATTTGAGCATCTCCGGTTGCGCCGACATTTCTAAGTTGACAATGATTGATATTGCGGGACGGGGACGGAGAGCATGCTTTCAAGCAATAATTCGCGTCAGGTCGATACAGCGACCGGGATAAGCCTGGATCCGGTGCGCCCCGATTACCTTAGGTCCTGGCTGCCACTCATATTCGCGGCGACGGCCTATCTGACGCTCATCACCAGGAGCGTCAGCCTGCTGAGCGACGCCGACATCTATTGGCATATCGTGGTCGGGCAGTGGATCATTGATCATCGTGCCGTACCGCACGTCGATCTGTTCTCCTTCACGATGCCCGGCGCGCCCTGGATAACCAGCGCGTGGTTGTCAGAAGTCCTTTACTACGCGGCGTTCAAATTGGCCGGATGGCCGGGACCTGTAATGCTTGCCGCGCTGTCGGCGTCCGCAGCATTTTTCCTGCTTACACGCCTGCTGCTGAAGAGATTGCCGAACGTGCCGGTCGTGCTGATGGTGGGGGCTGCAATCGCCATGACGGCGACGCACACGCTGGCCCGGCCGCACGTTCTGGTCTTTCCATTGATGGTGCTGTGGGCTAACACCCTGATAGAAGCGAGCGAACAACGACGAGCGCCTTCGCTCTGGTATCTGCCGCTCGTCACGCTCTGGGCGAACCTTCACGGCAGCTTTACGCTGGGCCTGGCGTTGATTGGGCCGTTCGCGTTGGAGGCCCTTTGGACCGCAGACAAATCCGCTCGCGTGACGGTCGCGCTGCAATGGCTCCGATTTGGGGGGCTTGCACTTGCAGCCGCCTGCATCACCCCGTATGGACCGGAATCGATCCTGGTCACACTGCGCATTTTGAAACTGGGATCCATTCTTTCAAAGATCGGCGAGTGGCAAGCGCTGGACTTCGGCGAAGCAAATCCGGTCTCGGTATGCTTGATCGGTGGCGCTGCCTACGCCCTGTATAGCGGGCTGAAGCTGCCTCCGATCAGGCTTGCCGTGTTGCTGGCGGTCATTTGGCAGACTCTCGCCCATGTACGCTATGTCGACGTTTTCGCACTGGTTGCGCCACTCCTCGTTGCCGGTCCATTAGGCCAGCACCTTTCATGGCCTCAGTCGCAACACAGCCGGAAAGTCGTGCAACCAGCAAGGACGGCGTTTGTCGCGGCTATCGCCGCCCTGGTTGTCGCGACAGGGGTGATAGTGGCGACGATGGACCACACGCCACCACTCGTTCCGCGCGTCGCCGTGGAAAAGATCAAGGAGTTGAAGGCAAATCGCGTTCTGAATGACTACTACTTCTGCGGATACCTGATCTTCCAGGGTATTCCGACGTTCGTCGATTCACGTGCCGAACTTTACGGGCCGGCCTTTCTCGCCCGCTATTCGCGAGCCCTTTCGCTTCAGGACATAGCGGACTTCGTCCGATTGCTTGACGAATACAAGATTGACACAACCCTGCTGCTTCCGTCTGCGCGAGCGGTGGGTCTGCTCGATCGAATGCCAGACTGGGAGAGGGCCTACGCGGACGAGGTGGCCGTCGTCCACGTTCGGCGCGCGCGTCCACAGAACGCGGAGCCCGGGAAAACTGGGATTCCCTAGAATGCCATTCGTCCGATTGCGATGGCGCTCTGCGACAGCGAGACATCGGGATGCGTCAACGCTGCTGTCTGTATGTTGAACGACGTTGGCAGGCCGAACCCCAGACGCCGGATCTTTGGAACGCTCGCGCCGTGCGGCCAGCGTAGGAACGCCAGTGCCGAAGGCCACAGAACAAGCGGAGGTGGCCGATGACATCATCCGATCGTCGCTTTTTTTGTAACTGGTCGTCCGATTGTTTCCAGGCAGCAACGGCTGGATACGAAACCGATACCGGCCAATGGCGTTGGCGCCGATTTTATTCGGGAATTTTCGGCAATTTCGTCGCACTTCATGCCTGTTCCCCGCGCAAATACGGGGGAGGCCTGCCACAGTAAGGTTAAGGAAGAATTAGCAGTGACAATTTTAGGCGAGATATTATAAAACTTAACGGTTGGCGGCTGGATTGTGCGCCGACCCTTTTTGTAAAATTCATCTGAGTAAAAGGATTTTTCCTATGTCGAAATTTTACATCCAGACCACGGAAGCTTTGAAGCAGCTTCGCGCCGACAAGGATGGCGTGGTGTCATTCGAGTACATCATCGTCGCAGCTTGCATCGTCGCCGTCGTGATTGCTGTGTTCAAGACTGACACGAGCATCTCTTCTGCCCTGGTCGGAGGCATCACCAAGATCTCCACCGCTATGTCCGGCCTCTGATTTGGCGGCTGGAAAGGGCCCGATTCTGAACCTTCGGGCGACGGTTTCAAATATCGGCGAGTGGAGGCCGCTGGACTTTGGCACGCCGGATCCCGTTACAGTCCGTATTCGGTCTGTGGCGGCCTAGGTCCTGTACGGCGGGCCGGAGCTGCCTCCACTCACCATTGTCTGCCATCTGGCAGACTCTGGCCATGACGCCATGTCCGACGTTTTCGCGCTGATTGTGCCGTTCTTCATGCCGGTCCGTTAAGGCCCGCATCCATCGCGGCATCCGGCGGGACGACCGGAAAATCATTCCCGCAGCACGGACGGCATTTATCGCAACTATCGCTGCTCTCGTTTTTGCGACCAGGCTGATCCTCGCGACGGCGGACCACATACCACCACTTGCTGTGGGTGCGCTCGATCGACTTGCCGGACTGTGAGGGGACCCATGCTCGTCCACGATCGGCCCGCCATCCAGAAAATGCGGATAGCGCGTAGGCCTGGTTGTTCGATATTCTCTGAAGCGATGGCGGTTCATGCGTGCGCTCGATCCGGATCGAGCGTCGGCACCACCGTCAAATCGGTTTCAACGTTGCTTGAAGCTGTGGGCAATCGAACGCGATCAAGCATCGGCTTGGCCGCAAGTTGCCATCGAGCCAGGGGATCTTTGCGCCCAAGCTGACGGGAATTTTGCGCGGAAGCCCTGCCGCCTTGCGCTTGCGCCCGCGTGCCCACGGTCGCCTTTTGGGCGTTTTTGTCGCAGTATTTCCCTTGCTTTCGCACCCGTGGAATTCCGCACCGTATTCGCACGGGACCGGCTCCCCCGAGGTTACCGAGCGTGGCAAAGTCCATGTGATCTCAGGAGATTCCGGTGATTGCTTGCATGGCAAACTGCCCAGGTGAGTCGCCCACGGCTGCGGCGGTAGGGTTAACAAACGATTACCGGGTGACAGGGAGCTAGCGAGATATTATAAGAAAATCCCAGTTGGCACCGGATTTTGAAGGCCAACGGTATTGCGTAAATTCATCTCAAAAAGGGATATTTTTCCTATGTTGAACGCTTACATCAAGACGACGGAAGCATTGAAGCGTCTCCGCACCGACAAGGACGGCGTGGTGTCATTCGAGTACATCATCGTCGCGGCTTGCATCGTCGCCGTGGTGATCGCCGTGTTCAAGACCGACACCAGCATCTCGTCTGCTCTGGCCGGGGGGATCACCAAGATCTCCGCCAAGATGGCTGGCCTCTGATTTTGACTTCTGGAAAGGGGCAGGCCTGCGCCTTCCCCTTTCCCCACTCTTTTGCAGATTTCATTTTACAGGTCGGATTAGACGCACGTTTCGTTTTGAAGAACCCCCTTAAGCCAAGGAAGGATTTTTCCGGTGTCGGGGTATTGCAAAAAGATTATTGATACTTTGAAGCCTCTCCTTAGGGACAGGCGCGGTGTGGTGTCCTTCGAATACATCATCCTCGCGGTTTGCGTTGTGGTCGTGGTGATTGCTGTGTTCAGTCCCGGCAACGATGTCGCGACGGCGCTCACGAGCGGGGTGATTGCGATCAGTTCTGCCATCGTCACCGCAGCTGGAACTTGATATCGCCGTCTGACGGAGACATTTGAAGCCACCGTTTTTTAAACCGCTACCGTTTTTGAAAAGTGGATTTTTTTATTTTTTGAGGCGTGTATTTGATGAGTTGGATTGTTCCCATAGCCGCGGGTCTGGAAATCCTGTTGTTGCTGTATGTGGCAACGATCGATGTCGCGACGCGACTGATCCGAAACGAGATTTGTCTGGCGCTGGCGTTGCTCGGGATCGTCAGCCAATTGGCCAGCCCGATGCAAGTTGCGCAATCGCTGATCGTCGCTGCGATCCTGTTTCTGCTGCTGCTGGTCATCTACACGCGGGGTTCGATTGGCGGCGGTGACGTCAAGTTGCTGGTTGCCCTGGCGGTTGGCCTGCCGCTTGCGGGCGTGGTCCAGTTGCTGACCATTACCGCGCTTGCCGGCGGCGTTCTTGCCCTCGCGCATCTGGTGATGCGCAACCTGCCATATCCGAGACTGGCTCCCGCCGGATCGTCGTTCGCGCGGCGGGTCTACGCGGTAGAGCGCTGGCGCCATTTGCGGCACGCACCGCTGCCGTATGGCGTTGCCATAGCCTGCGGTGGCATCTGGACGATTTTGAGCAAAGGATTTTGAGATGTCATCCGCTTTGCGTATTTCGATCATCGTAGTGCTGTTGCTCGCAACCACCGCGTTCGGGCTGATCGCATACAATATGAACCTGCCGAAACAGGCTCCCGCGGCAATCGTGGAGAACGCGCCGGCGGCCGCACCTGCAGCGCCTACGACGGTCAATTATTTCGTTGCGGCGCGGGCGCTGCCGAGGGGCACATTGGCCCGTGACGAGGACTTCGCGGTGCGTTCCGCCGCGCCGGAACGTGTTCCGGCGGGAGCGATCCTTGAGACGCCCGACTCCAAGGCTGGACTTCCCGGTGCTCTGGTTCGCAAGTTCGTCGACGCCGGCAGCCCCGTGACGTTGCAAGACATCTTGCGCCCGAAGGATCGAGGCTTTCTCGCCAGCGTCCTGGCACCGGACAGCCGTGCCATCAGCATCAAGGTTGACGAGGAGTCCGGTGTCTCGGGCCTGATCAGGCCGGGCGACTACGTGGATGTCTTGTTGACCCAGGTGTTCGAGAAGGGAAATCCGGCGCGCCGTGCCCTGAGCGAAACCGTTTTACGCAACGTTCGGGTCATCGCCATCGATCAGGAGATCGTGCAGGGCGGGCGCGGCATCAGCGCCGTGACAGGCAAACAGGCGCAAACCGTGTCACTGGAGCTTGGGTCTGACCAGGTCAAGAAGATCACGGTCGCAAAACAGCTCGGAACGCTCTCGCTGTCCGTGCGCGCGGCTGTCGACCAATGGGACAAGCCGGACGGCGGCGCCATGTCGAGCTGCGATGTGTCGCCCGAGCTCGCCCGTCAGAATGCAGTTGCCGGCCACACGACAGCGGTGGTGGTTCATTCCGGCGGTGAGCGTAAGGAGTTCTCGGTCAGGAGAGAAGGCCCGGACAACGGCCTCACGGACGTCAGCTGCGATGGGTCGCCGGAGGCTGCCCGCCAGACTACGACGACGACGGCGGCGGCGGTCGGCTACTCCGGCAAGTTGCAGGAGAAAAGATGATGAACATGGCAATGGTAAACGCGCCTGAAGCTGTATCCGTCGTCGCGCGCGACCGGGTCGTCTGTTTCGTCGATGACGAGCTGAGCGCCGCGGCTCTGCGCAAAGGCCTCGAAGGCAGCAACCTGGCGATCAAGCGCGGCACGATCCGGAATGCCATACGGATGCTTGAAACCGACACCGAGCTGTCTGCGCTGGTGGTCGACATCAGTGGCATCGATGATCCGTTTACCGAACTGGAAAGGTTGGCAAGCGTCTGCCCACCCGACGTCCGGGTGTCTCTGATCGGTGAGAGCAGGGAGATCATTTTCTACCGCGAGCTGATGGAAATCGGCGTGACGGAGTATCTTCCGAAGCCGATCACGCGTGACATGGTGCTGGACATGCTGCGCCCGAAGCTGATCGGCGACGTGCCGACCGGTCAGGCCGATCGTGGCGGGCATGTGATCTCGATCTGCGGGGCACAGGGAGGCGCCGGAGCGACCAGCATCGCCATCAATCTCGCGCTGCAACTCGCCGAGACCACCAAGGCCAAGGTCGCGTTGCTTGACCTTCATCTGCAGAATGGTGAAACGGCAGTCATGTTGGGCGTTCAGCCCGGGCCAGGGCTCCGGATTGCCCTTGAAAACCCGATGCGGGCGGACACGTTGTTCCTCGAGCGCGCGGCAATTGATGTCAACGAGCGGGTTTGCCTGATTTCTGCCGCTGAGGATCTGGATGCGCAGCTCAACATCACCGAAGCTGGCGTGCGACACGTGCTGGGTCTGCTCCGTCAACGCTTCAATTACATTGTCGTCGACATACCGGTCCCGTTTGGGCCGTCGATGCATCCGGTACTCACGCTATCGCGGCACGTTCTCGTGCTGCTCGAAGCCGAGGTGACCGGACTTCGCAACGCCCACGCGCTCCGCAACGCCGTCACCAACATCGCGGGCAAGGATCGGGTCTTCACCTTGCTCAATCGTGCCAATCGACCCGGGGGCCTTCCCAGGGCAACGATCGTCAAGGCCCTGGGCGCAGAGCCGGACATGGTGATTCCCGATCTTGGCAAGGGAATGACCCAGGCAGTCAATCTCGGAATTCCGGCTCTCAAGCACGTCAGGGGATTGCGACGTTACCTTGCCCCGGTCGTGCGCGAGATCACGGGTGTCGGTGGCCAGCGGAAGGGACGCTTGCGGAGGCTGCTTGGGCTATGAAAAAATTCGGGAGGCGCGCAGACGACCCGGCGGATCGTTTGCCTTCATTGAAGCCAGTGCCTGAATCGCCACCGAGCTTGACCTTGTCGACGGCAAGCGCGCCGTCGCCGATACCAAGCTTGCCGGAATCGGCGCCAGGCTCGACGCCGAGGCGTGACGAACCCCCGGTTCACCATCATCATCCGGTGATGTCGGCATCGTTACGCGAACGGGTCATCGAGCAGATCGAGCCATCGGCGGCTGCAGCGGTTCCTCGCGACGTTCTGCGGCGGCAGATCGAGGAAATCATCCACGGCATCGCCAACGAGGAACGGCTCGAGCTGTCGGGTCGCGAGCAGCTTCTGCTGGCGGACGAGATCGCGGACGACATGACCGGCTACGGACCGCTCCGTCCGCTCCTGCTGGATGAATCAATCAGCGATGTGATGGTCAACGGACCGAGCAATATTTATGTGGAGCGAGCCGGCAAGCTTGAGCGGATCGCGGTGCGATTCCGCGACAACGACCACATCGCAGCTGTGGCGCAGAAGATCGCCGCACAGGTCGGGCGGCGCGTCGACGAGTCCAGCCCGATGGTAGACTGCCGCCTGCCGGATGGCAGCCGCGTCAACATCATCCTTCCGCCACTGGCGATCCATAGTCCGTGCATCTCGATCCGAAAATTCCCAAGCCGGCGGCTGAACATCGCCGGGATGATCGCGAACGGCTCGATGAGCACAGGCATTGGGCAACTGCTCGAGGTCGCTTCCCGCTGCCGTCTCAACGTCCTGGTCTCCGGCGGCACTGGCTCCGGCAAGACGACGATGCTGAACGCCATGAGCCAGTTCATCGACCACGGCGAGCGCGTTGTCACCATCGAGGATGCGGCGGAGTTGCAGCTTCAACAGCCGCACGTGATCAGCCTGGAGACGCGGCCTCCCAGCCTCGAAGGCACAGGGCAGGTGACCCAGCGCGATCTGCTGTGGAATGCTCTGCGTATGCGTCCTGACCGGATCGTGGTGGGCGAGGTGCGCGGCGCTGAGGCATTTGACATGCTGCAAGCGATGAACACCGGCCATGACGGTTCGATTTCCACGGTGCACGCCAACAGCACCCGCGACGCCCTGACCCGCGTCGAAAACATGGTGCAGATGGGACAGGTCAATCTGCCATCGCGGGCGATCAGAACCCAGATCGTCGCTGCATTGGACATCATCGTGCAGGTCGAGCGCATGCGGGATGGACAGCGCCGCATTGTCCAGATCAGCGAGGTGGTCGGCCTGGAAGGCGAGGTGATCACCACCAACGACATCGCCGTGTTCGAGTACAAAGAGGAAGACGTCCACGGCAGGATCCAGGGCGCTTACAAGTCCACCAAGGCAGTGCCGAAATTCAAGAGCCGTCTTGTCTATTTTGGGCTCGAGCGGGCCTGGGCCGAGGCCATGGAGCACATATGATACCGCTGTCCGTGATCGTCTTTGTCCTGGTGCTGCTGATGTGCGCGGCGTGCACGTCGTTGTGGCTCGACGCTCGACAGCGCCGCATCAATCGTCAGGTGGCGATAGCTCTGCCCGCCTCGCACGCGGCCAACCTGCCCTCAATTCGTCGGGCGGAGACCGGATCGGGCTCGCAGTTTCTCAACCGCCTGGTCAATTACAGGGCCGATGTCCCTTACGCATGGCACCCGGCCTATGCGGTGCTTGCCGGTTTCATCGCAGCAGCGACATTTTGTTATGCCGTCAGTCCCTTGGATTTTTCAACCACCAAAGTGTCGATCGTGGCTGCATTCATAGCCCTCATGGTGGTGCGGGGATTGTTCGGATGGCAGCAACATCGTTTCACCGACCGGCTGTTCCGGCAACTACCTGACACGGTCCAGCTCGTCACGAGTACTGTTCGATCCGGGCTGCCAGTCCAAGAAGCATTCCGGACCATCGCTCGCGAAATGCCGCAACCGACAGCCGGGCAGTTTGCGATTGCGTGCAGCGAATTGAACATGGGCAGACCCGCAGAGGACGTCATTGAAGGCATCTATCGGCGAACGCAAGTGGCGGAATATGGCATCTTCGCTGTGACGCTTGCGGTGCAGTTGAAGTCGGGCGGCAGCTTGGCCGAAACCCTGCAGATCCTCGGAGATACCGTGAGGCAGCGTGTCGCGATGGCCGCGCGCGCGAAGGCTCTGGCAGCAGAGGTGATCTTTTCGTCACGCGCGCTTATAGCCGCGCCGTTCATTGTCGGTGGGGTGATTTACTCGCTCAGTCCGGAAACGATCGATGTGCTGTTCCGTGATAGCACCGGAAATAAGATGCTGGCTTACGCGGTCACCTCGGTGATTATCGGACACTTCGTGATACGCTGGATGATCAGAAGGGATACAGCGCTATGACCGCAGGTCTCAGCCTGGTCGCCCTCGCCATCGCAGCCGCGACTGCGACTGTCCTGTTGATGATCCGCGAAATGCACCTTCGTGCCCTGGACACACGGGTGTCGAACGCGGTGCTGGGTATCCCTGACCGGTCGGCCCCCTCTCGGGACATTGTCGGTTGGCTTTCATCGCTGGGCGCGCGGTATCGGCGCTTCTATGCCGAGGAAAACATCGAGGAATTGCGAACCATCCTTCAATCGGCAGGCTTCAATCATCATCGAACCTTGTCGATCTGGATCGGTGTCAAAGTCTTCAGCATGTTCGCGTTCCCGATGGTTGCCTTCCTGCTAGCGCAGCTTTTGGGGAGCGATACATCCAATGTAGTGACCCTCACGCTCGTTGGCGTGGTGCTCGGGATCATGGGTCCGCGATTGATCATGCGGGTGTTGAAGCGGCGTTTTGACGCTGCCATTCGGATCGGCATGCCGGATGCCATCGATTTGCTGGTTGTGTGCAGCGAAGCGGGAATGGGGTTGGAGAGCGCGCTGCAACGTGTGGCGACTGAAATCAACCAGACCAATCGCCCCATGGCCGGCGTCCTGACCGATCTTCTCGACGATCTCCGGATCCTGCCAAATCGGCTCGACGCATTCGAGAAGCTGGGATCGCGGTCGGAGGGACTTCGCCGTTTCGGCACCATGATCAGCCAGAGCCTGCAATACGGAACGCCGTTGGGCCAGGCGCTGCGCAGTATCGCTGCCGACCTCCGCCGGGAACGTATTACCAAGCTGGAAGAAAGAGCGCACAAGCTGGGCGCCAAGCTGACCGTTCCGATGGTGCTGTTTCTGCTTCCGGCCATGTTCGTCATTCTCGGCGGCGGGCCGCTTCTGAACCTCCTTAAAGTGTTGAGGTGAACTCAAATGTGGGCCGGAGCCAGGAGTGCGGTTGCCTTTGAAACGCCGGTCTCGACGAACCGTTGGCTCTTCCGAGGTAGGGGCATGAGCCGCCACGCTTCCTTCATGGCGGATCAGCGCGGGGCCGTCGCGTTTGAATTCCCGGCCGTCTGGCTTTTCCTGATGTTTATCGTGATGCTGCCGCTTGCCGACATTTCGGTCGCCGGCTTCCGCTACATATCTGCGTGGCAGGCGTTGCGTAACTTCGGGCAATCCATCCTTTATTCCCCCCCACCGGACGTCACGAGCGCGTCCAGTTGGGCGGCGGCTGCGCTGGTCAAGGCAGACACTCGTTATCCGATTCCGAGCATTCAGCTCATTTGCGGCGAGAGCAATGCTGTCTGCAGTTCAGCTAACTCTGATCCCTCCCAGCCGAAGTATTATGTCTACACCACAACGGTGACGTTCGCGCCGATAGTGTTGAAGTCGCTGTTGTGCAACAGCACCAATGCCAATCCCTGTTCGTTCACGCTATCTTACTCAGAGCGATTTCAATAGGTGTCCCATGCGTAACATGCTCCGTTGCCGTCGAGGATCCGTTGCGTTCGCGACCGTCGTTGCCCTGGTGCCGGTGGTCGGATTTATGGCACTCGGTGGTGAGGCCGGGTCCTGGTACGTCACCAAGCAACGCGTCCAGGGGGCGGCTGATGCGGCCGCCTATGCGGGCGCCTTGCGGGTGGCGTGCGACAGCGCTCCACAGCCTGGCGTAATGTGCAACAATTCACAGCCATTCGATTACCGCGGCAGGCAGGGTGCAGCTCAGAACGCGTTCTGCAATTCGGGCGACACGTCCTACCCTGGCTCCAAATGTCAGACGAGCCTTCCGAGCGGAATCTCGCAGAGCGTGCAGGTCGCTTCGCTGGCTTCGTGGAACGGGAACGCGGGCAAATTCGTCCAGGCCACCGTTGGTCAGCAGCAGCCGGCATACCTCGCCAAGTTGCTTGGTTTCTCGACGATCATCGTGCGCGCGACGGCGGTCGCCAGTATTGCTAGTTTGTCGAAACCTCCTTGTGTGTTGGCACTGAAAGACCCTATTACGTTCCAGGGGAGCCCTACTGTTTCGTCGCCAACGTGCGGCATTTCGTCGAACAGTACGGCCGATAATGCAATCGGCTTCAAGGGCAATTCCGGCATCCAGGTGAATGCGCCGAGCTTCACGGTCGGCGGTTGCTCCCAGACGGGGGGAAGCCAGTGCACGGGCGTGCAAACCTATCAGCAACCGATCCCTGATCCACTCAGTGGATTGAGCGCCGCGATCGGAGCGTTGAAGGTGCCGAACGATTTTCCGAACAGGGCGTGCATCGGTTCGACGGCGATATCTTATGAAGCCGGCCAGTGTGTCAACACCGCCAACAACGTGTCGTTGCCTTCCGCGTTGAACGGTACGTACTATATTACGGGACGCGTCACAATCAACGGCAGCCCGACGATAACGGGGACGGCTACCTTGATATTTTTCTCAGGAGGATCGCTCAGGATCACCGGAAACCCGACGATCCAGCTGATGGCGATGAAGGCACCGACGGGCCCGTCCGCATTGTCAGCATCGGCGAAGGTTCTGATGAAAGATCTCCTCATCTATGATGATGAGACCACGGGCAACGTCAACATTAGTGGCAACTCCAGCAGCTATTTCAATGGCACGGTGTATGTCCCAAATTCTCCGATCACGTACGGAGGCAACAGTTCGGCGAGTGCCCCCGCTACCGGCTGCTACCAGATCATAGCCTACGCTGTGAACTTCCAAGGCAATACGAAACTGGACAACTCCAAATGTTCGTCAGATGGGGCAGCTACGCCGAATGTCCAAACCGTGCGTTTGGTGCAGTGATGAGCAAGCTCGATCAGCGCGGCGTCGCAGCGTTCGAGTTTTGCATCGTCGCCGCGGCGATTTTCACGTTGATCTTCGCAATCTTCGATCTGGGGCGTTACGTAATCACTATGCAATCGTTGCGGTCGCTCGCGGGCGCTGGTGCGCGGGCCGCCATGATCAATGACTGCTACACAAGCGCCGCACTCAAGGTAACGACGACTGTCACCTGCAGCGGCGACTACACGACTGACGCGCAGAAAAGAGCACTTGTCCCATTCCTGTATGCCGGCGGCCTCACGCCTACGGTGAGTACGGTGACGGGAGGCACGGCAGTTACGGTTACGGCATCGCTCCAAGGTTTCACCATGCTGTGGCCAACGCTATGGGGCTCGACATTCAATAGCCCGAGTGTCTCCACGCAAATTCCGTTGCCAGGCTGAGAGAGCTTTCTGCTCTGCGGAAGCAGGTTGAAGCAAGAATCACGGAAGCCCGGACCGAGCCAGCCCCGGCTCGGACTTGATCTGATTGTGGCTGACAATATCGGCAATCCGGCTGCGCTGTCGGTCGGTAGGCTCCAAAAGTGGTGCCCGCTGGCAACATCGAGGAGTTTTCTCCGGCACTGCCACATCTTCCCGAAGGTCTTTCCTTGCAATCGAAGCGTGCGGCGGGGGATGATCTCCAGACCGCGTTTTTGCGGCTGGCGGGTGCCCCGAGGCGGGGTCTCGGGCTGGGTGGGGCTCCTTGCCCAGCGCGCCAGGATTGGGAATTTGCAAGTAACTATTTGTAGTCGGACGCATTGTAAGCTCTGTGGCGTGGTGTGCGAGGGAGAGTCGCAAGAACGCCGGGGGCCGTAGATTTACGGGATGGCCGCGATGTCAGCGGCGGAGGGGAATCGAAATGAGTGGCGGTCGCGTGTGGGGTAGCGCGGAACGTGGTCTCTTCGCCGTGAGCCTAGTGGCTATGGGCGCTGCGCTTGCCTTTTTCCCTTCCGCTGATCGCGCGAGGGCGGCAGAGCGTCGGGGTTCTTCCAGCGGCGTGTTCGTCAGCGAGATGAACGACGTCCAGCGCGTCAAGGTGACCATCAACAAGTCACGAACCTTCAGGGTCGATACGGCGTTTTCGACGATCGTTGCCGGCTCGCCTGATGTCGTCGACGTGAAGTCGCTCAGCGACCACCTCATCTATGTTCAGGGCAAGAAGACCGGCACCACCAACGTCATCCTGTTCGACAGCTCGATGAAGCAGATCGGCATTCTCGATGTCGAAGTCACGCTCGACATCGGCAACCTGCAGCAGAACATTGCGTCCGGCACCGGTACGCGCGGGATTCGCGTGTCTGCATCCGAAGGCCAGGTGGTGCTGAGCGGAATGGCCGCCGATGCGGTCGCCGCGGAGCGGGCGCTGACGATTGCCAAGGGCAGCGTTCCCGAGGGCGGCATCGTCGTCAATGCCATGAGCGTTGCGGCGCCGCAGCAAGTGATGCTCGAGGTGCGCTTCCTCGAGGTCGCCCGGACGGCGGGCCGTGACCTCGGCGTGAACCTTATGGCGGCCAACGCCAACGGCACCAACATTGCTAATAGTGGCCTCGGTGGAACTACGGCCGTCGGACGGACACCTATCGGCGGCATCAATAGTCTCAATACTGTACCCACCAGTGGTGTCAGCCGCGCCCTTAGTACCAGCAGCACTCCTGTTGGTGCCAATCCTGCTGGCAGCCTTCCTGTGCTTGGAACGCTTAATACGCTTATTGGCACCGCCGGCGGCGTAGCTCCTGCGCCGTTCGGAAGCCTGCTGACCAGCATCTTGAGGACCGGCAACGGCAGTTCGGTGGACCTGCTGATTACTGCGCTGGAAACCAAGGGACTGGCTCGCCGGCTGGCGGAGCCGAATTTGACCACGCTGTCCGGTGATGCAGCGCGCTTCCTCGCCGGCGGCGAGTTTCCGGTGCCGATTCCGAGCAACACGACCAGTGGCTTCCCCACGGTGACGATCGAATACAAGAAGTTCGGCGTCGAACTGGCCTTCGTGCCCACCGTGCTCTCGCGCGGCGTGATCAACCTCCGGGTCGAGCCCTCGGTCAGCGAGCTTGATTTCGCCAATGCGATATCGATCCAGGGGACAACGGTACCATCCTTGAGCCGCCGCGACGCGCGCACCACGGTCGAATTGCGCGACGGCCAGAGCTTTGCCATCGCCGGCCTGCTGCAGACCCGCAACCGGCAGGACGTCTCGCAACTGCCTTGGATCGGCTCGGTGCCCGTGATTGGAAGCTTGTTCAGCAGCAAATCCTATCAGCAGGAAGAAACCGATCTCGTCATCATCGTGACGCCGCGGCTGGTGGCGCCGGCGGCGCCCGGCCAGCAACTAGCGTCGCCGCTCGACTCGCGGCTGCCGGCCAACGACGTCGATTTCTTCCTCAATGGCCAGATGGAAGTCCGCAAGCGTTATGACGACTACGTCAATTCCGGCGGCGAGGTGAAGGGACCCTATGGCCACATCATCGCGCCCGATGCGGTCGTACGCGCTCCGCCACCGGCCGTTGGTGCGAACCAGCCGGTCGTGAAAACACTGAACTAGAGGAGGCGAGAGATGACGATCAGATATCTGGCTTTGCTCGCTCCCTTCCTGCTAGGCGGCTGCTACGGTGGTTACGGGCATGACGAGATGGACCGCTACGTCCAGCGTTCCGACACCATCACGATGAGCGCCGGCAACGCCAAGGAAGTCAACGCCGCCACCCACACGATCCACCCATGGCCGGCAAATGTCGGCGATCGCAGGATCGCGTACGACGCGCGGCGTACGGGTGGTGCGATAACGCGCTATGGCAATCAGCAACGCCCGCTGGATCAGCTTCCCGACATGGGCGAGCCGACAAGGGCGATGGGCCAGGCGCCGCCCGTCACCACAATTCAGAACGTCAACACAACCGGATTGGGAGCGGGGACCGGAGGATCGGTGGCCGTCGGTGTGGGGGGAGGCGGCAGGTAGTGGTGAGCTGAGGGTCTCAGCCTCCTGAGCATTTGCCGTTAAGAGAGCTCCTGGCGCTGATCTCGGTGTTTCGGTCGTGTCGTCTGTTTTTGTAGGTAGTTTCGCGATGATCTTTCGAAAGGTGCAAGAGATGCGCTGGAAGTGGGGAACGGGGCGAGGATTGCATCGTCTTGGTCCAGCGCTGATCTGTTGCTGCATGGCGACCGGCCTTGGGGCCTGCGACTACACGACGCGGGAGGCCGCGATCGTGGCGCCGGTGGATCCGCCGGGCGGCGACCCTGTGCAGGAGCCGACGGACGTCAAATACTATCCCTCCGACGAGCCGGTGCGGCTGGGGCTGGAGCATTACAACCGCGGCAACTATGGAATCGCCCAGCGCTATTTCAAGGACGCCGTCGAGAAGGCGCCGAAGGACGTGACCGCCTGGGTCGGGCTCGCGGCAAGCTACGACCGGATACGCAGGTTCGATCTTGCCGATCAGGCCTATGCGCAGGCGATCCGGTTGGGAGGCGAGACCATCCAGATCCTCAACGATCAGGGATATTCCTACATGCTGCGCGGCAATCTGAGCGGCGCGCGGAAGAAGTTCGAAAAGGCGTATTCGCTAGATCCGGGCAACCCTGTCATCGCCAACAATCTCGAGCTTCTCAACGGCAGCCGCAAGTTCATCGAACGGCCGCCGAACAATCAGCCATAAGTTGAGAACCTTGCCGCAGTAGCTTGATCTTGATGATGTTTTCGTGCTTGGCCGGTCCGGTGCAGGGGCCCGTTAAGACAAGTTAAATCCTTTGGAACTAAGACAAGCCAGACGTTTTTTTACGTATGGCTTGTTTCATGAATCGCCTTTTCAAATTGCAATTCCTTGGTCCATGCGTGCTGTTCGCCGCCACGCTCAGTGCCGAACTGGCTGCGCTGGCCTTGCAGTATGTGCCGAGCTCCGAACTGCTCTGGTTCCTCAATCTCCGGGTCTTTGGCATCTTCCAACGCAGCCATGCATTGCTTGGCGATATCGTTGGGATTGACGGGTTTCAGCTTTTCGGCGTTGCGCTTCCGCTGTTCCTGCTGGCCTGCCTCGGGCTCCTAGCCAAGGCCAGGCCCGCGTTCACGATCGCAACGCACTTGAGCGCAGGCTATGCGGGCTTTCTGCTCTACGCCTGGCAGGCTGGCGCGCCCACCACGGCGCAAGCATCGCTTGGGCCGATCGCGGTGCCGACCGGGGCCGGCCTGTACGTCATGGCGACAATTCTTGGGGCCTGCCTTCTGTCCTTTGCGACGACGCACCTGCTCTATTTCCAGGCTGTGGGGAATGAAATTGGCGCCTTGGGCAGGTGGCTGCGACCCCGCCGGACGATTGCGTCGACACACGCCTGATCAGTGCCTGAATTTCCGGTCGAGAACGGCGCCGAGGATGTCGGCATAGTCGTCGGTCCAGGCTGTGCGCGCGTTGGGATCCAGGCGCTTCCATCCTGGCTGCGCCGGCAAACCGCCGAGATCCTGCTCGTCCCTGGCAAACACCACCACCTGCGCACGCGTCCGTAGATAGTCGTCGGTCGTGTCAGATGGAGTCTGATCCTTGCCGAAGGCGAGGAGGCCTTCCGCACCGCCGACCGCGGCTGCCGGTCCCCACAGCGACATATGCTGGTTCGAGATGTGCAACACGATAACGCCGTGCTCGGTCAGGTGCGACAGATATCCGGCGAACGCCTCGCGCGTGAGCAGGTGCACGGGGATCGCATCGGAGGAGAACGCGTCGAGCACGATGAGGTCGTAACGCTCCGCCGATGCTGCCAGCGTCAGCCGCGCATCTCCGAGCACGATGCGCATGTCCGGCCCGCATTCCGACAAGAAGCGGAACAGCGTCGGGTCGCGCGCGATGCGGGCCACGTTCGGATCGATCTCGAAAAACGTCCACGCTTCGCCGTCCTGCCGATGACAAGCGAGACTGCCGGTGCCGAGCCCAACGGCAGCAACGCGCGCGAGCCGTCCCTGGGGGACGCGGGCCGCTGCGATGGCGTCGCCGATCGGCCCACCGAAATAATAATACGTCGTAGGTTCAGGGCGGCCGCGGACCGGCGTCCCATCCTTGTTGCGGACGCGCTCTGCACCATGCGCAGTCGTTCCGTGCATCAGGAGACGGACTTCCCCGGTGGGGTCCTCGACGACGCGATGCACGCCGAAGAAACTGCGGACCTGCATGATCGGCGACAACAGCGGATCGAGCTTGGCGATCACGAAAGCGAGCACGGCAAGGCCGAAGAACAGGGCAGGTTGTCGCCGCAGCAGCATCATGGCGCCAGCGAGGGAAATGAGCGCGATCTGGATCGGCAGCACGGCGTCGGCGGGAATGCGAAGGCGGAGCCATATGATGGCGGCGGCCGCCGCTGCCAAAACGAGGCCGGGGCCGCTCCGTCGCAGGAACCGTCCCGTCCCACCGGCAAACGCGCCGGGCATTGCCAGCAGCGCCGCCAGCACAAGGATGGGATATTCGGCGACGCCGCTGAACGTATGCGGCGCAATGAGTCCGGCGAAGATTCCGCCGATCACACCGCCGAACGAGGTCCACAGATAGAATTCCGTCAGCCGCACTGGCGCCGGCCGGCGGCGATAGAGTTCGCCATGGCAAGCCAGCGCCAGCACGAAGAAGCCCGCCAGATGCATCACCAGCAGGGCTCCCAAATACGGCCGGGCCACCGTCGACGCGGCGGCGACCACGGCGAACGGCACCAGGTGCAACACGCGCTCATGCGCCACCCAGGGACGGTCGCGGAAGATAGCCACGAAGGTCAGGAGGTAGAGCGACAGTGGCAGAACCCAGAGGAATGGCGCTGCTGCGAGATCGACCGAGATCGCTGCCGTGACCGCGACCACGAGGCCCGCTGGAATCGCGGCGAGCACAGTCCACATTGTGCGTTCAACGATTTTGGAGGCGGTGGTCGTGTCCGGGCCTGCCGCACTGAGCGAAGGCTTGTCTGCGCGGGCGACCATCATCGCCGCCACCGCAATCAGCAGGACCAAGAGGAAATAGCCGGCCGACCACACCTGAATCTGCGTGAGCAGGGTGGACAGCGGCTCGACGATGAAGGGATAGGTCATAAGGGCTGCGAACGACCCCAGATTGGATGCCGCATACAGCAAATAGGGGTTTGCTGCGTGGGGATGGCCGCTCGCTGCGAACCAGTTCTGCAGCAAGGGGGCGGTCGCGGCGAGCGCGACGAACGGCAGGCCGATCGATACGGCGAACAAGCTCAGGAGCCAGAGTTCGAGCCCTCCCTGCGGCGGGGCTTCGAAGCCGTGAGCAATGCGGATCGGCAACGTCGTGGCGGCAATTGCCAGCACGCCAAGATGGACGAGCGCCGAGAGACCCGGCGACAGCATGCGGCCGAGCAGGTGCGCGTAGGCGTAGCCCAGCAACAGTGCCGACTGGAAGAAGACCATTGCGACCGACCAGATCGCGGCCGCGCCGCCGAGCCGCGGCAACACCATCTTCGCGAACATCGGCTGGATCGCGAACAGCAACAGCGCCGAGAGGAAGAGCGTCGCGGGATATATCAGAGGCGCGAAACGCACGGTCCGCGCTGATATCGCTCGAAGATTGACCCGGTCATCGAAATGCATGGAGTGTTTGACTTGTGTACGGCACGCGGTGCCAAATCGATGTGTAAAAGCTGCCGATAACGAAAACCGAAGAAGCCGTAAAATCACTGGGATGCTTGCCGCACCCCGAGAAAGAGCACGCTCAAGGATAGCATCACCACGCGGATTCAGGAAATCTACTCGTCCGGCGTACGCGAGGCCGTCAGAGCGTGGCAATGTCCGACTTCAGGTTTGGTGTGCATTGCTGAACGTCAGAGGGCGGAACGCTGAATGCCACGAATGGCCTTGCGCGCCGGCATTTCGATCGCAAAGTAGGTGCCGACCGACACGGCAGCCGTCGCCGCAGCCAGCATGACATAAACGGCGAGCGGCCAGCTGGCTGATGGACCGAACAAGTCCACGGCGGCGAGGAAAACGACGAAGTGGGTCATATAGATCGAGTACGAAATCACGCCGAGGAAATGCAGCGGTTTCGAGCCCAGCAACCGCGACGTGATCGAAGTCGGGTCCGTTGCTGCAAGTACGACGAAGGGATAGACGACTATCAGCGCATGTGGATTGGTCAGTCTGCAGTACGCCAGCAGCACAATGAGAGCGACTCCGCACCAGATCAATGTCGAAAATCTTGTGCAGGCCAGGTAAAGCCCGTCGCGCTTCTGAAAGCTTGCGAATGCAGCCCACCCGGCGATGAAGCCCAACACCCCACGAGCCAAGGCTACCCAGTCACTCCACTGGCTCTTTGGCAGGTGGAGCTGCGGTGTGACCAGGAGATCATCATAGAAAAATGTAAACAAGAAGAAGGAAGCGACTGTCGTTACAGCGATGCAGAGCACCCTGGTCGATGTTGACGGCGACGCTTTTTGGAAGAGGAGAATGGGGAACAACAGCACGTAGCAAAACCATTCGACGGATAGGGACCACGCCGGGCTGTCCCAATGGCGCCGGAGCCGACCACAGGCCACGCATTCAACATGGCGAGCTGCAATGCGAAATCTGAGACCGCGGTGCGGACGGGGTAGCTGATCGGATTGACCACACTGGGCCAGACGTAGAGAGAGCCGGCTGCGATCAAGCAGACGAGATACAACGGGTAAATTCGAGCGACGCGAGCCGTCAGGTAGCTCGAAAACTGGAACGTCTCCCGGTTGTAGACGTAGGATAGGGTGAAGCCGCTAAGGCAAAAGAACAGGTCGACGGCATTGTGCCACATGAACGGGGTGCCGGAGTAGGCGGGAATGGCGTTCTGAAAATGTGCAACGGCAACCGCCGTCGCTGCTAACCCGCGAAGTCCCGTTAGCGCCCGCAACTCTGGTCGCGGAGAGAGATCTTGCACGGGACTGCTCTGCTCAATCCGATGGATTTTCACGAACTCTACTGAGCGGTTCATTGAAATTCCCATAAAATAAGCGGGTAGCGTATCCCAACCCAGGCAGGCAGGAAAGTGCGCGTCGACTCGCGGTCTGTTGCTCTCACTGCAATAGCTCGAACAACTCCATTCAGATCACTCAGCCGAAGCTTGTGCCGGCCGCTAGCCGGTCGCAGCGGATATCATTCTGCTCGGCGCAATGGGCCTGCTGTCCACCGCAAACGGGCGGGCGACTTCCGGCGGGATGTGAGCCAAAGGTAGTGACTGTCTTGAACGTGCGAATCGACCGATGATCTCGCCATGTAGTGGCATGGCCAACCCGTAGGATCACGGGGTCGGAAAAAGTAGCGATTTTCCGCTGGCAGACCATCTCATCGACGGACCAAAATGTCGGGCGTCTGGAGCGGCTCGGCATGGAAGCCGAAGAAACCCGAACCAACGGGGGTGAACGGTGGATAACGACAAACTCGATGAGCGCCTCAGCAATCTGGAAGGACAAGTCTCTCGGTTACTAACGGCCCTTTGCTGCGCGCTCAGCGTCATACTCGTGTTCATCTTCTATGACCGACGTCCATTCTTCCTCGATCAGGATTACGGCACCCTGGTCATAAGAATGGCCGGCGTCGTCGCATCAGCTTTCCTGGTGGGGTGGCCAATCGTGAGGTGGATCGTCGGCAAGAAGTCAGAACCGCGATAGGCTGATGCAGTGGGTGCCCGCCGCGCGATTTGGAGTGGTCCGTTCATCGTGGGGGACCGTCCGACCTCACAGAGGAAACGGCCGCGTTGAAGACGGCGGCGACTGGTGGGATGTGGATCGGACTTGCTGTCCACAACTCGTGCGCCACCCGCAACGGCTCGATCTTCAAGTCCGCCCACCAGGCCCTTTCATTGCCCTGTCGATGCAGCTCGTGGTGATGGGCGCGGCACAACGGAACGGTGAACTCGTCGCTGACCTTGCGGCCGAGAGCCCTAGGTTGAGCGAACTTCAAATGGTGAGCATCGCACGGACTTTGCCGGCAAACGAGGCAAGGCTGTTCCCGGACAAACAGCAGGTGGGCCTTGCTGCGCTTGCGCACGGGTTCTTTGGGAAATGCGAGATTAGCCGTCGCATCGCTTGGGGTGTCCTCGACGGACGCATCCGGTTTTAAGCTATCGCTTGTGTCAGGAAGCACCTGCTGTACGGCCGCCAGCTTCTCGAGGTAGGCAGACTCAAGGGCGCGGGCATCTGCCACCAAAAGGGTGTTCTTCCTCGGCAGTCCGACTTGGGCCCAGGCGAGAAGGTCGTTCTCACTCGTTAAGCAGTCGAGCTCCGCCAACATCTGCTCCCTCAGTTGGGCTGATTGATCCAGGCTGAGCAGCGGAGGCCGCTGCGCAGCACCTTTGTTTCCTTTGACGTCGGGCCGACTGCCGGCCCGAAATTCGGGGGGCGGCGGGGCCGATGTGGCGTCCGGCGCATCCAAGTCGTCCTCGCCCGCGATACCCACAAGGGCAAAGAGAGCGTATCGCCGGGCATAAGTGAGGGCAGTTCCCATCCGGTGTGGAGCATTGATTTCACTGACAGCACATACTGGCCACTCCGAAGACATCCATTCTCCGGACGAGTGTGCGAGGACCGTTGTCAAACGAACAAGGCCCGTCGCTTGGTCGATACCTGTCGATTGAACTGTTGCAATCTCATGGCTGCCCAAGCACTTGCGGACCAAATCCAATCCACTTGCTAATGAAGCGTATCTGAAGCTGCGAGCCTCTTCGCGCGGAAAGACTGCAGGGATGGTCGCAGTGAGCGCCTTTTCAGGATTGGAAAGCTCCAGCTGAGCCTTGGCCAATGCGCTGGCGATTGCGCCGATCGTTTCGCTAGACTGTTGCATGGCCGCCCCCTCAGTCCACAACATGAAAACTGATTGAACCGGATTTCGAGCGCGTAGCCCTCAGTCCATGACCGCTCGCTTCCTTGGCGTCTTCTGGGATCAACTTCTTCAGCTCAGACTTTGCGGCATCGTGCTCGAGATGGGCGGAGCGCGTCCGATGAAAGACCCCGGCAAATTCCGCCCAGGCATTGGAGGCGCTCATATCGACGGTTCGAACCGCCTCAATCCGAGGTCGCGGGGGTTCAATGCCGAACAGCTGAGGGGTCTCGCCAGTCTCGACGCAGCGCCAGAATTTCTTTTCCGCCGTCAGCAGCAAGTGCTGGTACAGCGGATCGGCCGGAATGGTGATCTCTACCCATTTGCCGCCGCCGGTGATGATCGAGAGCACTGCGGTCCTCGAAGCCGTGACCCACATGTTGTGCTGCAGTTGGGCCATGTGTTTTTCAGCGGCCGTTTCTTCCGAGAACGACCATGGCAGCATGAACTTCGCCTCGAATACCGCGCCGGTGCCCTCCACCATGCCGTCGAGGGTTGCCGCCATCCAGCGCTTGACCGGATGAAAGACCCGCCGCTGCACCTGAGTTACGACTTGGCCGGTATTCTTCTCGTACCAGTGCCGGTTAAGCTGCTCAGTTACGGTGCCGAGTTGTACGATCAAGTTGCCTGAAAAATCCGCCGGCTCGGCTTCGCCCCGCTTTTCATGCCAGAGCCGAAGCAGGGCGGCTTCATCATCGCCCATAATGGTGCGTGCGTCAGACCCACCTATAAAACTGCGTCTATCTGCTGAATCAGGTACCATAAAACTGCGTCTATCTGCTGAATCAGGTACCATTCGAGCTTGCATGTCCATTTCTCCAAATCGAATAACCATGTTTTTGATGCGAAAACAGCACATAGTTACGATAGAGAGGAAAACAGACATTGCAACCGAAATCGGTACACTGTTATGATTTTTTTGCCTGTTCAGTGCCGTATGGCCCGGGCTGCTCTGGGATTAGGCGTTCGAGAACTGGCCGCGGCGGCCAAGGTGTCGATCGATACCGTTGCTAGGTTTGAGCGCGGAGACGAATTAAAGGAGCGCACGATCGAGGCGTTGCGCCATGCATTAGAAGCTGGCGGGGTCGAGTTCATCGACGAGAACGGCGGCGGACCGGGCGTGCGCCTTCAAAAGCGAAAACCCGAGGAACGGAAAGGCTAGACTTTTTGGAGGCGCGGCTGTCAGAGCGGGGCAGGGGTGCCGTGTGGGTTACAGCTCAGGACTGATATTCCGACGTCTCGCAGTTGATCGACAAGCGGGACTCGAATTTCCGCGAGGGTTGGTACCTGTACGCAAATCGCTGAGCCTAATTATCCCGGGACGGCAATTTTCGAATTGCAAATTGCTGTGGAAGACCTCTAGCCGATCTGACCTCGAATATCCTACGAATTCGGTTGGGTTTGTCTTCTGGCGTTCCATTCTCGCCCTGCGTTACATCGCTCCCGGAAATTGAATCGCAACGGACACCCGATGTTCTCAAGTCGACCGAGGATACCGAGCGATGCTGCCCGAAAAGAAGAACAATCAGAGCGTGCCGGCGAGGCGCCTGCGCAAGCCGAACGCACTCAAGCATGGGGCTTACTCTTCCGTTGAACTGTTGCCATGGGAGGATCCGGACGCATTCCAGGAACTCCGCCGCGCGATCTGGCAAGAATGGCGCCCGAAGGCCCAATCGAAGTTGATTGTGCGGAAACCATCTTAATCTGCCAATGGCGCAAGCTGCGCGTACGCGCAAAGCGGAAGCTGGATACGGCAGTCGCTCTCGACAAGGTGCAGAATCGGGTATTCAACGAAAGGCCGCCCCAACTGCTCCTGGAGAATGAGCTCGAGGTTTTAAAGGATACTCTCGCAGAAAAGCGCAGCTATCCGCGCGACGACTACGAGCGCCTGCTGCACTTCAGCGCGAACCTCCATCGCGCGTCGGACGTGAGATTTTTGAGATTGGGAATTTCGTTCTTGTCAACCGAATGCCGAGACCATCTCAACGCAAACGTGGGCGAAGACAGCTTTGAGACTAAGGAACTCTGGATCATTGCTTTGAAAAAGGAAGTCGACAACGTTCTGATGCCTCGTATCCGCGAGCGCCGCCCCGATCCCAATGGATATCTTCCGGCCGCCGCGGAGTTTCTTGCCGCCGATAAGACCATAGACGACCTCGCGGTCGAGGAGCGCTTGGATGCTGCCATAGATCGTGCATTGCGTCGGTTGTTTTGGGTGAGGACGCAGAAACAGCTCGATCGCGCGGCGAGGGCGAAGGTCGTTAACGGCAAGGCCAACTAAAAAGCTCGCCAGCCAATACGCTACCTTAGATAGAATGTGTCATTGGCGCCCCCGGGAGGCATGAGCGAGCAGGGTGGTGAGGTGGACGTGGCCCGTGGTGGTCTCGATCCGGGCGGTCTGTATGGTAGCGATCTCCTGCCTTGCGCGCGATGTCGAGGCCCGAGGCGAGCGACGCATAACGGAAGGTCTGATCGTCATCGCTTTCGTGTGATTGGCATCCCTGGCCGATAAGTATCCTAGGCAGGTTTGCGATTCCCCACAGCGCAGCGCCGCCGGCTTAAAAAATGCGCGGACGGCGCTAGCTCTAGTCCAGGGGCGTGCAAAATCCTGGCTGAGATCGCACTCATCAGGCGCGCGATATTTCTGTAGCCCTGAAGGGGTAGCCTGCCTGCGCATGCCGTCCGCTGCGGTCTCGTCGGAGTAAACTGGTTAGCCCTGCAGAACCCTGTTGGTCGCTCAAAGGTTGACGAGCAAACCGGTGAAGGCACTGATTGCGGATTGGGAAACGGTCGGCCCGGTTATCATGATCGCTGCTGGCGTCGTATTGGTGTTTCTTGGTTTGATCGCCAAGAGGCGTCACCGGCGTTCTGTTGAAAGCCACGAGAATGAAAATTTAGCCGAGTAATTCGGCCGTGCCCCTGTTGGTCTTGGCCCTCCGGCGCTCCACCACGCCCTTGATCTGGTCGACATTCAATGGGTGGAGAAATATCACTTGGCAACTGCGACACGCAGATATCACCGACGAGCGAAATTCAGTCCTCTACCACCAGACCTGACGGAAGGTAAGCGAGCAACTTTCCGTCCGGTGGACCGTACTTCCAGAAGCGGGCAGCGCGGTGAAAGCCGTCGATCAATATCGGAAAGCTGAACGAGCGACCAAACGTGATCGGATCTGTGGGAAATTCATAGCTGGTTCCTTTGAGAAGTACGCTTCGAGGAGCGTTGAGATTGACGCTGCTCGTTGTCAGGAATTCCTCGAACGAAACGAACCGCTCCTCGCTTTCGGGTTGCGACACAGTCGGTGGCACGAACATCGAGGCCAATCTCGCTCGCCAGACCTTAAACGACGTCAAACAAATCACTCCTGGTCGGGAGCGCCAGCAGAACGGGTCGATGCGCGGGCTTGCGTGGCCTGGCGGTGATGGCTGCGTTTGCTGGCGCCGGTCGCGAGGCATGGCAGGTCGTCGACGAGACGCAGTCGAACTGATCGTCTAATTCGCGGTGCAGGGCATTCGCGGCAGCTCGACTAAAAGCGCAGAGCCTGATTCAGGTGACCGCGCGACAGCGCGCTTCGAACTTCACAAAGCCCGGCCTTGCGCCGGGCTTTGTCGTTACTAAATAGGTCGCGTGGTAGCGCTTCGCGCTGTGGCTCGCCCTCCTTGGGCGTTTCCTCCCTAGACTTGGGCCGCTTGTGCATCCGCGCGGGCGGCCTTTCCTTTGCGCCGCTCGACCAAAACGCAACTATGACAGAAGGCTAAAATTCGCTGCAGTGACCGAGCCAGCGGTCGCGCCGTTCAGCCAGACCGCGGTGCCGCCGTCGACCTGAATGACGAAGTACGCGCCGTTCTGGTAGGAGTGTGACAGCACATCGCTGAGCGAGCCGAAGCCGCTACCGTTGAACTGAACGACATCCGTAGCAGCGTTCCAGTCTTGAACCACCTCGACGCCCGGCACTCTGCGCGAGACGAACGTGTTGCTGCCGCCGCCGCCGAAATAGTAGTTCACGCCGGTGCCACCGTCGAAATAGTCATTGCCGGCGCCGCCGAGCAGAACGTCGACGCCGTCGCCGCCATACATGACGTCGTCGCCATTGCCGCCATAGAAATAATCGTTGCCATTGGCGCCGTACATGATGTCGTTGCCGTCGTCACCGATCTCGACTGCCCGGCCATTGGCGACGATGACATCATTACCTCCTCCGCCGTACGCCGAGCCGCCGTCGGCGGCGCCCATGTAGATCCAGTCGTCGCCGGCGTCGCCTTCGAGCAGATCGACGCCGTCGTCTGCCACCAGCGTATCGTTGCCGTTGCCGCCGTACGACGTGTCGTTGCCGCCGCCTCCGAACAGCACGTCATTGCCGTCGCCACCGAAGAGCAGGTCATCGCCGTTGCCACCTGACAGGACGTCGTTGCCGCCGTTGCCATAGAGGCCCGGCGCAATGGCGGCGCCGGAGGCCACCAAGATGTTCGCTCCGCTGTCGTTGCCATCGCCGCCATAAATCGTATCGCCGCCGGCCGAGCCATACAGCGCGTCGCGTCCGACACCACCGTCGATGTAGTGGGACTGCGTTGCCAGCGCGCCGCCATCCTGAATATAGTCGTCGCCATTGCCGCCATACTCGAATGACGTGTTGACCGAATTGCCACCCTGAATCCAATCATTGCCGCCGCCGCCATACATTTCGCCAAAGGCCAGGCTGGTCCATTCCGCCCTCAGGAAATCGTTGCCCTGGCCGCCGTCCCAATAGTCGTTGCCGGCAATGCTGCTTGCCAGCGTGTCATTGCCCTGACCGCCATAGAGCGCGTCGAAACCAGCGGAAGAGAGCACGCTGTTATCCGTGCTATCGCCGTAAAATGCAGGCATAGAATACGTTTCCTTTCTGCTGAAACCATTTCGGGCTAGGCGGCGAGCGCCATAGCCGTCCCAAAACCCGATATCCAACTCGGCAACCCTATCGGGAAAAAATGGCAACGCATATTCTTTGTGTGGGTTCCTGATGTCGCAGCCACCGTGGATGGCCTGGTACAAACTCGCGCGATGGCGGGCGTTGCGCCTGCGCATCTTCCTGCGTGATCTCTACACCTGCCAGCACAGGGCATGCGGCAGCATTGAGCCGAATGCGGCGCTGCTGGTCTGCGACCACGTCATTCCACATCGAGGCGATGAACGTCTGTTCTGGGACGAGGGCAATCTGCAGAATGCAAAGCGTGCCACGACAGCGTCAAGCAGGCCGAGAGCAAGCGAGCCTACACACGCGCGGCGTTTGGGATTGCGGACAGGGGCATTTCCGTCGCAGGTTCCTCTCCGCGGACCGGCCCGTCTCACATTGACGGGTTTTTCTACGGCTGAAGTTTTGGGCCTGTTCGGCGATCCGGTGCCGTCCGACTGGGATAGCGTGGCCGGCCGGAGCATGTCGCGACGAAGCAAAGCCGGAACCGCGTCAATCTGTTAGTCGCGCTCGGGTGGAGCGACGCGCGGATCGCGTCGGCACTTTTCATCATGCAGCCGACGCTGCGGAAGTATTACTTTTCAGAGCTCAGCTTGGCGACTGCGACACGCAGACATCACCCACGCGCAAAATTCAGTCCTCTACCACCAGACCTGTAGGCAAGTATGCGAGCAACTCTCCGTCCGGTGGCCCGTACTTCCAGAAGCGGGCGGCGCGATGAAAGCCGTCGATCATTATTGGAAAGCTGAACGAGCGACCGAACGTGATCGGATCTGCGGGAAATTCATAGCTCGTTCCTTTGGGAAGTACGCTTCGAGGATCATCGAGATTGACGCCGGTCGTTGTCATATATTCCTCGAACGAAACGAAACGCCCCTCGCTTTCGGGATACCAGACATTTGGTGGCACGAGCATCGAGCCCAATCTCGCTCGCCCGACCCCAACGACGTCAAACGAAATCACTCCGGTCAGGAACGCGAGTAGGACGGGTCGAGCGCACGCGGTACCAAAGGCGAGTTCATACTGCTCGGCCTCAGAGAGCTCCTCGAATGAGGTCCCGGTTGATCGCTTCGCGACGAGATGCCCTAGATCCGAATAGTGCCGGGCGGCCGGAGAATCCATCAACTCGCTGTAACCCCATCGGGCTTGAACTTCCAACAGGGGTACATTTTGCAGCCTCACGTCGTTCCCCTTGTTTCTGGAGACACCACACGGAAGTGTTTTCAGCCTATCTCAATGGCCGAGCGGCATCGACAGGATCTGCGCCTATCTGTTCAAGCGGTCGCTGATACCTTCGTCGCGCTGGACGACGAGGGGCGGCACACAAACAAAACTGCGCATAGTTTGGTAAGCAGTGTTCATCGCTCCATCGATCCCCTGATCCTCGATTACGATCGCTGTTCCAGGAAACGATATGAGCTGCTTCTTGAGAGGCAACACCGCACTGAGCAGGCGGTTCGCTCCGCGTGGGCTAATCGAGTATGCCTGCGTTCCGAAGGCGTGTCTGAGCCGGTGTGGGCGATAAATGGGTCTGCCATCCGAGGTATCGCTCCAGGCAAAAGGTTCGGCTCGATCGTAAAATCGAAACTCCGCAGCTGAAAATCCGAGATCGATCCAAAGGAACAGCGGATCGTAAACATAGCCCCATAAGATCACATCCCAGTCGGCGGGAAGTTGTTCCAATACAGCTGATCGATGCTCATAGAACGCGGGATGGCTAAGGGCATCGTCCTCGAAAACCGTCAAAGGTTGATCCTGGGACGCCGCCCTTTGCCAAAGTTGGACGTGAGAGAGTGCGCAACCCAAGGCTCCGGCACTGTAATCAAGTCCGGGGGCTATTAGCCCCTGTTTTTCGAGCTGCGAGCGATCTAGCTTGCTCCCGTCAATCGCGGAGACCCGTTCAAATCTGCCCAAGTGGGAGTTGCGGGTTCTGAACTTGTCCCAGCGACCGGTGCTTTGGTCCAAGTTGAGTACACAAATCTCATCCTTTGACTGCCTGTCCTTCTCCGTGGGGCGGCCAGGAACGCTTGCTTCCTTCGCGAGCAAGAACGAACCCAAGCCATCTGCCACGATCGAGCGAGCCACGACCTCGGCGCCGACCGAATTTAGGTGAAAGGCATCCTGATAAATATCGGCGCGGCTAGCCAGCTTCGCTTCCAAATCGCACAAGGTGTGCCCTCCCGCCCGAGCGGCCACGCGCGTCGTCTCGTTGATGGATATGCGAGTGCGGGTCACGGTTGGATCGACCCCTTCGCCTTGCAAATGGGGAATGGTCGCGAACCATAGCTCGATGCCAAACGATCGAGCGGCAAGCGAGAAGAGATCTAGCAGCCGACGACGATCATCGAACTTCGGAGTAGGAAGCAGGTTACGGTCCCGCCACGAGTTGCTCGTGTTGAGGTCAACGATCGGCTCGAGCCAACAGTCACGGCTCCAGAAGCTGGCCTCCAGGCTCGCCACGTCAACATCGACAATTCCCGTCATCAGAATGACGAGGTCGGGCTTGAGCGGCATGATCTTGTTAAGAAACAGATTCAGCATGTGGAGGGTTGTCGCTCCGCTGTAGCCACCGTTTCTTACAATGACATCTAGAGCACTCTCATTGCGCAGAATCGTCTCCAGCTTGGCGCAAAACCGGTCATCGGGGTCGAGATACATGCCCTCGACCACGCTGTCGCCGAGAACGATCACAGTTCGAGCCGCCGTAGCCGGAGACTGTGACCCGCGAATGAAGCCGAGGGCGTCAGTCTCCAGGATATATGGCTTCTGGACAAGGGCACCCTTGCGACTCTCGACGTATTCATCTGAAGGCGTATGAGACAAGGATACGTTCGCAGGATACTCCTTCAGCCGTATCGTTCTTTTTCCACTAACAGTCGAAGCGGTGTCCTTCCTCGATGCTTCCTGTGCCGATTTTCCGGCAAGATCTCCAGCAATGAGCGGTCGAATTGCCTCTCCGTCAGGTGCGAACGTCAGCCAGCCATAAATTTCGCGAGTGTCCAACGTTTGCGAAATGCCAGCGCGACGCGCGCTATGCGAAAATACGACATATTCATAGCGGCCCGAACCATCATCGTAGGTCAGTTGCGGTATGGCGTCTGCGCGAACCAGATATGTGCAATGGACCACCGGCACCTCGTGGAGCCCTGGCGACGAGCGGCTGAGGATATTGTTGTATTCCTCGCTGGGCAGAAAATACCCGTTCGCGTCGATCTTCTGGTGGTAGTTCGAATACAGCGGTCGGTCGGCGTCGGCGCATTTGAGCAGCGGCGCCACAATCGGACGATTCACATCTACGAGGCATCGCAGGGTGAGGGGGCGCAGATAGTTGTCGACGTCGACCACGAAATAGTAGTCGCATCCGAGAGCCAGAGTCCGGTTCATGCTGTGCTGGCGAATTCGACCCAGCACGGAGAAGCGAGTGGCATTCCACTCATGGTCGGCAAAGTCCTGGACGCGTTCCGATACGTCGCTGTCGTCGAACTCTACGTGCGAGTACCGCGGTCCGACACGTTTGAGCCAGTCTCGGAGAATTTGGCCGGAGTCGTCTTGATTGTTGTTGGTCCGGATGTGAATCGCAATTCGATCCGGCGGATAGTCGAGCGCCTCAATGCATTCCAGGAACAATGGCAGATGGCCAGCCTTGTTTTTTGCGAGAATTGCAATCAGCACCCTGGGAAGAAAACGCGCTGCGCCGGGCTGCCTAGGCACATCCGCAGGCTTGACCTTTTCGGAAATCCGGTCCTTCGCAAAACGCAGATTGTCCTCTACGCGTTTCCTCAGACCTTCATCGATTGATGGAATTTGAAGGATGCGACAGCAGGCGTCGATGCAGCCTTGATAATCGCCAGACCAATAGGCATTGACCGCGAATTCGTCGAGGAGCCCGAACTCATAAATCCATTCTTCGACGAATAGCGCTCCAATAGGCATCGGCAAATCGATGCCACGGCGAGCGAAGTCAGCTCCCTGCTTGTTGCGGCCCTTTAGACGACAATAACGGCTAGCTCCGTGTAACGCTTCAGCTCTCGCGGGCTGGGAGTCGCTGGCTCGCTGATAAGCCGCAATGACGTCCTCTTCAGGATGGGCAAGAGCTTCCTTAAGCCGCGCCGCACCATAAAGGGAAATGAAGACCTCTTCTTGCCAAAAGCCCATTTCAGCTCGGGCCAGGTAGTAGTTGAGTGCTTTCTCGGGCTCATTGCTGTCACGATAGCTCTGAGCAAGGTAGAAGGTATAACGAGAGCGGAGGAACGCGTCCGTCTCGGTCTGCAGCGCGCCCTCTAACAGCGCAGCATCTTTACGGTACTTCTTGGGATCTTGGCTGCGCGCGCCGCCGCCACCGATCTGGATCGCAAAGCCGGAGGCGGTCTCCCGACCGTGCGCGTCGGCCGGCGCCTCCACGAACTCGTGCAGGACGCCCCGAAAATAGAATTCCTTTCTGTTGCTGCATATGTGCGGTCGATAGTGACGGATGCCGTTGTGGTTAATGGTCACGTCATAGAGGTCTGCGGTCATGCCGGACTTGAAGGCGGCGACGTCAAATCCCGGCTCGATGGTGAGCACGTCGTCGGCGTCGATGATGAGGGCGTAGTCGACGTCCGGGTTGCGGCGCAGGCAAGCGAGCGCATGCGATCGGTTGTACGCGAAATCCCGCCAGGGTTCGTCGATGACTTCGCCTGCCAGTCCATTTTTGTCGAGCCACTGTCGTATGACGGCCTGCGTGCCGTCGGTTGATCCAGTGTCTTCGATCAGCACATAGTCGATCATCGGTCGAACGCTGTCGAGGCAACGGAGGATGACCGCCGCCTCATTCTTGACGATCATGCATAAGCCGATCGACTTTCCGTTTCGTTGCGACAATCCAAACTCCTTAGTTACCTGCTCTTTGCTTTTGCGCGCGTTCTCGAATGGTAGGGGAGGCGGCGCAGCAGAAACCTCGGCCGGCGACACCGGATCACTCTCAAGCGCGGCGCGGATCTCGGCCGCATCTATCGAGGCGATCCAGGACTCGCTGTCGGCGACCCCGTAGGATACGAGCAAGCGACGGCTGTCCGGATGCCAAGCCAGACCAGCCGCGAACTCGACCCCTTTGTCCTTAAAATAGAACGGGCGACTAAGCCGGCGCAGACCATTATCGCGATCGAACCAGACAAAGCGATGCTGATAGAACCTTCGACCGGTTTGCCACTGAACTTCATGAACGAGCGCGAGCCAGCCATCGGCAAATTCAATGAGTTGCGTTCCGCCTCGGAAATGCTCGACGGCGAAGTTGGCAACACTGTCTGAGATTACGTCGCCTCGGTCGTTTACGATCCTGGTCGGGTCGCACGAGTAGACGAAACGCAGATTTGCGCCGTTGGCCTGTGGCATCCAGTTCTTTTCGTGCAGTCGCGGACCTTCAGGGCGAAGCACGCGCCACTCAGTGAGCCGGATTTCGGAGCTGCTTTGCTGTTCAATCCGGGCGATTAACTGCTCGCACCAACCTTCAGCATTCAGCTCGCGCACGCATGCGCTGCCCCACAATGAGCCATTCCAACTGAACAGACGGATATCCTCAAGCCCTTGCACTTCTGCGAATTGGGCTTTTGGGAAATCGGCGGGCGGCAGGATCTCGGCCGCCGTTTGAACTCCAAGATCGGTATTGAGCCGTAGCAGGAAGTTGCGCGTCCGAATGGGCGCATCGTTGTCCGTCTCATATGTGCCGTCCTCGCGCAGAAGAAAATTCACCGCGCGCTGCACGAGATAGAGGTCATCCCCATGACGCGAAACGGAGGGATTGGTCGGCCAATAGCCTTGAGGCACATCGTAATCCACCGGCCGGGCGGAAAACGATGCAAAGAGCTTTTGGGCTGGCTGCAGGTAATAAAACAGGTTTGTCCGAGCCAGCTCACGCGGGCCGTCCGGAATTGCCCGGTTGACGGCTAGCCCGTTGCAGATCGAGAACCCGCGGTCCCAGCGAGCCGTGTCCTGGCTGTAGTTTGCAGCAATCGAAAATTCCTCGCGTAGACCGGTCTGATAGACATCGGTTTCGATGAAAAGGATGTCGTTCTCAGGCGCCGATATCGAAAGTCCACGCTCGGAAAAAAGCAGGCTCGTCGCATGCATTCCGCGTTCCCGATAGTATCGTGCGAGATCGTAGAGCGGCTCAGCGCGTGCCGGCCGTTGCTTGAACGCTTCAAGCGCCTTGCCGACGAACCCGTCTTCATCGCCTAGGTCTCGCAGGGAGCGCGCGTGCTGCAGCCGTGCCATCCACGCCTCTTCGTCCCAGCCTTCCATATCCGCGCGCTTGGCAAAGGTAGCAGCGGCTTCGGCATGCCGGCCGGCATCTCGATACGACCACGCAAGATAAAACCAGTATCGGGCGTTATCGGGCTCGCGCTCGAGCGCAGCTTTGAGCAGTCGGATATCCCGCTCCGATTTATCTCCGCGGTTCGCCCCGCTGGCGTGATCGATATACCAGGCGCCGCGCAGTTCAACGACGTCTCCGGGGACGTCGATATATTCGTGTGTCACACCAACGTATCTCGAGCCGCTGTCACACCGCACCAATCGCGTATTCCAATAGCTCAACCCGCCCGACGCGCGCTGCAAGAGGCGGTAACCGGGACCGGTAAGGGCTTTGCGAAAGTCGGCGTCGTCGACAATGAACTCCATATCGGCGTCGTTGAACAGGACATAGTCGAAATCGAGCTTTGAAGCGCAGGCACGATCGAGCGCGTCGTTCCGGGCCTGCCCGAAATCGTGGAAGGGAATCGTATGGAGTTCACCCGGAAGATTGCGCCGGGCAAAGAATGTTCTGATGAAGTCCTGCGTGCCGTCGGACGAGCCAGTATCGCAAATGACCCAGCAAGAGATGTGATCAGCGACCGCCGACAGGCAGCGCTCGAGATTTGCCATCTCGTTCTTGACGATCATGTTCAGGCAAATGCGTTTGTTTTCTACCACCGCCGAACTTTTTTGGTTGCTGCAAGCAATTGAGAGAAGCTCAAATTAGATGAAATTGATCTGCTGGACGCGCGATGTGGCGCGGATCTTTGGTTCCATCAGCGGACCTCACTGAAAGCGCTAACAACTTAGCTGAAAATGTTCGGGCAGCAAATTCAGCAGGTTGTCGCCTTGATGCGACATCAACTCGCTGCTTAATGGAACTCGTTCCGGAAATAATTTGACTTAAGTCGTGTTCGATTCTGAATTTTCTTGCGCTGTTTTTCCAAATCTGCTTATGCTTTAAAGAATAATTAATTTTTCGCGGTCCGTCTGCGCTTCAGGCGGGGGTATTTGGAATGACGTTCAATCTTGGAATGTGGTCGTCGGCTCGTTGCTGATGGCTTAAGTGAGTGTAGCGAGCAACTACCCAAGGTTGAATCACTGTTTTGTAGTTGGTTCGAGGGCGATCTCCGGACGTACGTGCTCCGGGCGTCGACCTCGTCCGTACGTTGGGTGGTATCGTATGGTTAAGTCAGGTCGAGCCGACAAGTCGGCGATTTCCCAGAGCATTCCGTCCATTGCACCTCCGATAACGGCGCTAGGCGTTGCCAAGTATGCGGGGCTTCTCTCTGCGGGCATCCCTAACGAGATCCTGGTGACCGGATCGTTGCCGCGAGGCGAGACCACCCAAAACGTCACCTACTTCGTCGTCGACCAAGCTACGAAGACGATCGTTTCCCAGGTCATTCTGCCGGACGCGTCCGATCGCTTTAACGCGGTTGAGATGCGAGTGAAGGTCGGGCGCTATGCGAGCGCCTACGACATCGGCACCTTTGATGCGAAGGGAGAGTTTGCGGTTTGCCCGTTCCTGTCCGTACGCAGTTCTCTGAATCTATCACCACCTGGCGGACCGAGCAGCGGATGATCTGACCGCGCTACGGGAGCGTCTGCAGTTTGATTTTTGGGTCGAGGCGGCACTCCGCGCTCGGCGCGAATTGTTGCAAGCTAAAAAAGGACCAATTTCATGGCCCACTCAGAGCTCCTGTTCGTCGATCCATTCGTCCCCGATCTAGATACACTGCTGAAAAATCTGCGTCCCGAGGTTCGGGCGATCGTGCTCGATTGCGTACGGACCGCCGCATCGCAGATGGCAGAAACGCTGAGTGGCGCTGAGCAACTGGACGCGATCCATGTTGTTGCACATGGCGCACCGGGCCGAGTGGTCTTCAGTTCAGGAGAATGGTCGGCGGCGACGCTGGCGGGCGAGGAGAATGAGCTTGCTACGATCGGCCGAGCGCTCAAGCGAGGCGGTGACTTGCGCCTGTGGAGCTGTCGTACAGCGCTTTCTGACGAGGGCGACCGTTTTATAGATGCGCTCGAAGAGGCAACCGGCGCTGTTGTTCATGGCGCCAGCAGCTCTATCGGAGCCGAGATGCTCGGTGGTCGTTGGACGCTCGATTCCAAGAGCAACGGCCGCTCGGCGGAAGCGCCGATGACTGTGCTTGGCGCGCAAAGTTATGAAGGCTTGCTCGCTGCAGTTTTGACTCTCAATGGCACGATCGGAGACTCAGGTTCGCCCGTGATCAACACGTTTTACGTGGTTGATCTCAGCACCTTTGCGATTGTTTCCTCATTTCAACTGCCTTCTAAGGGCTTTGGCGCCGGGACTGGTAACGTCCAAACGTTCAGCATTGAAGCCCTGCTTCCGAGTGCGACGGGGACCTACGGAGTATACTACAACTCAAACGGGAACAACTACATCTCGGTCGCGACCATCACGAACGGGGTGTTCTCGGGCGGTGGTGCGGCGAACGGTGATACGTTCACATCGGGTAGCGTTTCCACCTCGCTAGGAGCAACTGGCGCAACTGGCCCGACCGGTGCGACCGGTGCGACTGGCGCAACGGGAGCCACCGGCGCCAGCGGCGCAACGGGTGGTACAGGGGCTACAGGTGCAACCGGCACGACGGGCGGTACGGGCGCCACGGGTGCAACCGGCACGACGGGCGGCACGGGCGCCACGGGTGCAACCGGCACGACGGGCGGTACGGGTGCCACAGGTGCGATCGGCGACACGGGTTCGACGGGGGCCACCGGAGCCACAGGTGCGACTGGCGACACAGGTTCGACGGGAGCCACGGGTGCGACCGGCGATCCAGGCGCGACTGGCGCTACAGGTGCGACCGGCGCCACGGGTACGACGGGTGACACCGGTGCAACAGGTTCGACTGGTGCTACGGGTGTTACCGGAGCCACGGGTGCGACGGGCACGACGGGTGACACCGGCGCCACAGGATCAACTGGCGCCACAGGTGCGACTGGCGACACAGGTTCGACGGGAGCCACGGGTGCGACCGGCGATCCGGGCGCGACTGGCGCCACAGGTGCGACCGGCGCCACGGGTACGACGGGCGACACCGGCGCAACCGGAGCCACGGGTTCGACTGGCGCAACGGGTGACACCGGTGCGACCGGAGCCACAGGTGCGACTGGTGATACCGGCGCCACAGGTCCGACCGGCGCCACGGGTGCGACGGGCGACACAGGCGCAACCGGAGCCACAGGTTCGACTGGCGCCACGGGAGCGACGGGCGACACCGGCGCAACCGGAGCCACGGGTTCGACTGGCGCAACGGGTGACACCGGTGCGACCGGAGCCACAGGTGCGACTGGTGATACCGGCGCCACAGGTGCGACCGGCGCTACGGGTGCGACGGGCGACACCGGAGCCACAGGTGCGACCGGCGCCACGGGTGCGACGGGCGATACCGGAGCGACCGGCTCGACGGGAGCAACGGGAGCTACGGGCTCGACCGGAGCCACGGGTGCGACCGGCTCGACGGGAGCAACCGGAGCAACGGGCTCGACCGGAGCGACAGGTGCAACCGGCTCGACGGGTGCAACGGGAGCCACCGGCTCGACCGGATCCACGGGTGCGACCGGCTCGACGGGTGCAACGGGAGCTACGGGTGCCACCGGTTCGACGGGTGCAACCGGAGCCACGGGCTCGACGGGAGCAACGGGAGCCACTGGCGCGACCGGAGCCACAGGTGCAACCGGTTCGACGGGAGCAACCGGCTCGACGGGAGCTACGGGCTCCACCGGAGCCACGGGTGCGACCGGCTCGACCGGATCCACGGGTGCGACCGGCTCGACGGGAGCAACGGGAGCTACGGGCTCGACCGGAGCCACGGGTGCGACCGGCTCGACGGGTGCAACGGGAGCTACGGGCTCGACCGGAGCCACGGGTGCGACCGGCTCGACCGGATCCACGGGTGCGACCGGCTCGACGGGAGCAACGGGAGCTACGGGCTCGACCGGAGCCACGGGTGCCACCGGCTCGACGGGAGCTACGGGTGCCACCGGTTCGACGGGTGCAACCGGAGCCACGGGCTCGACGGGAGCAACCGGAGCTACTGGCGCGACCGGTTCGACGGGAGCAACCGGAGCAACGGGCTCGACCGGAGCGACAGGTGCAACGGGAGCCACTGGCGCGACCGGAGCCACAGGTGCAACCGGTTCGACGGGAGCAACCGGCTCGACGGGAGCTACGGGCGCAACCGGAGCGACGGGTGCAACCGGCTCGACGGGAGCAACGGGAGCCACCGGCTCGACGGGTGCAACGGGAGCTACGGGTGCCACCGGTTCGACGGGGGCGACCGGAGCAACGGGCTCGACGGGAGCCACGGGTGCCACCGGCTCGACGGGTGCAACGGGAGCCACTGGCGCGACCGGAGCCACAGGTGCGACCGGCTCGACGGGAGCAACCGGAGCTACTGGCGCGACCGGAGCCACGGGTGCCACCGGCTCGACGGGAGCAACGGGAGCTACCGGCGCGACCGGAGCCACAGGTGCGACCGGCTCGACGGGTGCAACGGGAGCTACTGGCGCAACCGGAGCCACGGGTGCGACCGGTTCGACGGGTGCAACCGGAGCCACTGGCGCGACCGGCTCGACGGGAGCTACCGGCGCGACCGGAGCCACGGGTGCCACCGGCTCGACGGGTGCAACGGGCGCCACCGGCTCGACGGGTGCGACCGGAGCAACGGGCTCGACGGGAGCCACAGGTGCGACCGGCTCGACGGGTGCAACCGGAGCCACTGGCGCGACCGGCTCGACGGGTGCGACCGGAGCAACGGGCTCGACCGGAGCCACGGGTGCCACCGGCTCGACGGGAGCTACTGGCGCGACCGGTGATCCTGGTGCAACCGGCGCAACGGGCTCGACCGGAGCAACTGGTGCGACCGGCTCGACGGGTGCAACGGGAGCTACTGGCGCAACCGGAGCCACGGGTGCCACCGGTTCGACAGGTGCGACCGGCTCAACCGGATCGACGGGAGCGACCGGACGTACAGGCGCCACCGGCGCGACTGGGCCCAGGGGACCGACCGGGCCGACAGGCCCACGAGGTCACACCGGTCGTACCGGCGCCACCGGTGCAACAGGTGCTACCGGATCGACGGGAGCAACGGGTGCCACCGGAGCAACTGGTGCTGGCGGTACCGGCTCGACTGGAGCCACCGGTTCGACCGGTTCGACCGGAGCAACAGGCTCGACGGGTGCAACCGGCACGAGCGGGTCGACCGGAGCAACGGGCTCGACTGGTCCGCGTGGTCCGACGGGTCCGACTGGTAGTCACCGTCACCATGGTCACACCGGCCCGACGGGGGCAACGGGCGGCACGGCTGGAGCAACTGGTGCGACTGGAGCAGCAGCTGCGAGCGGTTCGACCGGAGCCACTGGGGCGACGAGTGCTGGCGGTGCGACGGGCTCGACCGGCTCGGCAGGTGCAACCGGAACGACTGGTGGTCATCAAGATCAGTCGTCGCTGACCACGAAGATCGACACCGACACGACCGTTGGATCGTTGAATCCGGTGCTGCTGCGTTTGGAGGCTGCAGTTGCGGACCTGGCGCTTGCAATGGCCGGAGGGTCGATGAACGGCCAGCAGTTGCAAGCTGATCTCACGACGATCAAGGGCTTGGCCCAGATGCTGTTGTCCCGTATCGGCAACACAGATGGCGGCTCAGCTTTCGATCAGACACGTCCAGGAGGTGCTGGATCGATGGGTCAATTCGATCAATCAAACCGGCCCAACCTCAATCTGCCGAAAAACGACCATTAAGGTCGGCGGCTGAAGAAGTGACGAACAAGGAAGCCAGGGATCGCGCATCCCTGGCTTCCTCTCTGACCAGGCCTGGAATAGCTGATGGCTGGCACTCCCGTGATCGACCGCCGACGCTTCCTCGTTCTCGCGGGCAGCGCGGCGGCTCTTTTCGTCGAGAGCGGAAGGCCTCTCGGACGCGAGATCGCGCCGACAGAAGGCCTCCTGAGCTCTCCGATCGAATTATCGGGAGATTGGCATGCGGCACCGACCGATGCCGTGATGCGTGTGCTCACCCGGATCCGAGAGGTCGAACTGTCAGGTTTGCGATTGCTGTCGGATCGGCAACCCAAGAAGATCCGTATCGAAAATCGCGACGAAGTCACGCCGGCAATCTGGTTGCACAGCGACCAACCTGACATGGCGGCGATCATCGTGAACGTCGGCTATGCCGATTGGTGCAGGCTTGCCTATCAATTCGGTCACGAGCTTGGGCATGTCCTGAGCAACAGCTGGCAGTTTTCCGCCAAGCCGCAACCTCCGACACAATGGCTCGAGGAGGTGCTGGTGGAGACATTTTCGGTTCGCGGTCTGCGGCTGCTTGCCGGCAGTTGGGAGAAATCGCCGCCATTTGCGGGAGACGCAGGTTTTGCCCGCGTCATTCGTCAATATGGCTCAGCGCTGCTGGACAAGTTCAAAGCGGACGATCTTTCACCGTCCGAGTGGTTCCGTACAAATCGGGCGAAGCTGGAAGTCAGATCTGGAAAGGACGTTCCGTGGGGACCAGCGGTGGTCGGCATCCTCCAGATCTACGAGGACGTCAAAGCAGGGAAACCGACCTGTCTCGATGATTTGGGAGCCTTGAATCGCTGGCCGGAGCGGACGTCCGTTCCGATCGAGCGCTATCTCGATTTGTGGGCGGAAAGCTGTGTTGCGATTGGTTCCACCGGTGAACTGCCGTCCCGTCTACGGCAACTGTTCGCGATCGCGTGAGATGTGGGACCAGGGCCGTAATCGCATCAACCAAGTGCAGGGATTTCGGTGTCGCGCCCTGCCGAATTCGTCTAGATTGCCGCGACATAGTGAAGAATTTTATTCCGTAATCGATTTTGGAGGGTGACCGTGGACCCGCATAGGGGAGCCTTTGGGGAGCCTGGGCCCGACAAGTATGTCCGCTTGCTGCAGAAGGCCATTGACGACCTTCATGCGAGCGATGAGGCGTCGCGCAATGCGCTTTACAGCCGGGCACGCACCTTATTGGACAGCCGACTAGCCGCCAGAAAAGATCTGTCGCAGGCCGAAATCGACAATGAGAAGTTTGATTTCGACGAGGCGATGTGGCGCGTCGAAGGGCAGGTCCGCCTCTGCGCAACGGAACAGGCCAGAACTCAGTCGCATGGTGTGCACGGCGACCTGCACATTATCCCTGCGCAGGAAAGCGACACACCGCAGCTGGTCACATCGCCCGATGTTGTGCATCCGCGTGTTGCTAAAAGGTCGACCAAATCGCGAGGTGCTTCCTGGCCGGCGGCGAAAGCGCTGCGCGCGTCCATGGACGTCGTCCGTGGAGGCTCCGAGTTATTGACTGATCTCGGTGTCCGCGCACGTCTCTCCGTGCAACAAATCCGCACTGAGTTTGCCGCAAAGGCTCAATCAAAACGGCACGTCATCTCACCCGAGCGGAAGTCAAGCGATCTAGCTTCGCAGCAGGGGCATTCGATCGACCGCCTGGAGGCGCAACGCAGCCCGCAATACCAGGCGCGATTGCAAGCGGTTGTCCAGGTCGCGCGTCATCACGGCGTCGAGCTCGACGTCGCCGAGTTGAGAACCGGTGAATCCGAAATCTATCCATCGGCTGCAGCGCTCTCGGCCTGGGCGCAGAATGCGGGCCTATGGTCTCGCGCGGTCCGAACGAGTTGGCGCCACTTGCTCGGGATGAGCGAAGCCGGGCCCGTCATCTTGCTGTTTGCCGACGGTAGCGCCGCGCTCATGGTTGGTGCGAACGCCGATCAGAATATCGTCGTGCTCAGGGATCCAGGCGCCTCCGCAGACGGAGCCGTGCCCGTCGACGAGCTGCGGCTTTCTCAGGTGTGGAACGGTGAGGCCATCCTGGTGCGCGCGAGCCGAAGCCGCGTTGCAGCCGACGCGCCGTTTGACCTGCGCTGGCTCTTTGATCTCGTTCTGCACGAAAGGCGCTTGTTACGGGACATCGGAATCGCCTCGCTCACCATCAGCTTCCTGACCATCTTCCCACCGCTCCTGGTGATGACGATGGTGAACAAGGTGCTGCAATTCCACAGTACGTCCACCTTGGTCATGCTTGCCGCCGTCATGGCGGTCGTAGTCGTCTACGAAGCCCTGTTGGGCCATGCGCGACGTCTTATCATCGCGGTCGTTGGCGCCAGACTCGACGCAAAACTCAATCTGCACGTCTTCAATCGCCTGCTTCGCCTGCCGCTCGATTACTTCGAGCGTCATCCTGCGGGTGAAACGATGTACCGTATCGCGCAGGTCTATCGTGTTCGCGAATTTCTGACCGGCCGCCTCCTGACGACATTTCTCGACCTGATGACGCTTTGCGTCCTGCTCCCGTTCCTGTTCTATCTCAGCCCGATCCTGGCGAGCATTGTGCTCGGCTGCGCCGGCGCAATCCTGTTGATCATCATCGCATTCCTGAAGCCGATGCGAGAAATGTACGGACGGGTCACTACGGCCGAGACGTGGAAGTCGGCAACGCTCGGCGAGACGATCGTGGGCATCAAGACGGTCAAGGCGTTGGCTCTCGAGCCACAACGTCGCGCTCTTTGGGACGAGCGGATTGCAGAGGCCGGGAAATGGCGGCTGGAATTCGGCCGTCTGTCCAACTGGCCGCAGACTCTGGTTACTCCGATCGAGCGCTTTATGGTGCTCGGCACGACCATGCTCGGTGCGTATCTCGCGATGAACGACTCGTCAGGCTACATGGTGGGCGGATTGTTCGCGTTCCTGATGCTGAGCGCCCGGGTCGCCCAGCCACTCGTTGGGCTGGCGCGATTGATCGAGGACTATGAGGAGGTCGCGGCGGCGATCGGTGAGGCAAGTTCCGTACTTAATCGGCCAGCTGAGAGCAGCGCGCGAGCGGCGGGCTTGAGACCGAAGTTCGCAGGCGAAATAGCTTTCCAGGACGTCAGCTTCACGTACCTCAATACGACTGTCCCAGCGCTCGACCGGATCAGCTTCTCGGTTCCGGCCGGTTCGACGTTGGGGATCGTCGGTCGCAGCGGGTCGGGCAAGTCGACGGTTACGCGCCTACTGCAGGGAATCAATCGTGACTATAAGGGATTTGTGAAGATCGATGGCGCCGACCTACGCGATGTTGATCTGCGTCACCTTCGGCAAAGCCTCGGCGTCGTCTTGCAGGAGAACTTCCTGTTTCGTGGCTCCATTAGAGATAACATCATCTCCGGTCGACCGGGCCTGACGTTGTCGGATGCTGTCTATGCGGCAAGGCTAGCTGGCGCTGAGGAATTCATCGAGCGGATGCCCAATGGCTTCGAGACTTACATCGAAGAAGGATCTCCCAACCTGTCTGGCGGACAACGGCAACGGCTGGCGATCGCACGAGCGCTCATCACGGATCCGCGCATCCTGGTACTGGACGAAGCGACCAGTGCGCTCGATCCCGAAAGCGAAGCTGTCGTGACAGGAAACCTCGAACGGATCGCGAGCGGACGGACGATGATCATCGTTTCGCACCGGCTGTCGTCGTTGGTTGGCTGCGATCAGATTCTGGTACTCGATCAGGGCAAGATCGTCGATTGCGGTGCGCACAATGTTTTGGTCGAGCGTTGCGCGATCTATCGACAGCTTTGGAACCAGCAAAACCGCCATAGCGAACCGACGCGCCAGTCCGTTACTCCGAAGCTGGTCTCGGGCGGAGCGAACGAACCATGAGCGAAGTCCAGGCCAATTTGCTGCCACTACCGTTCAAGTCGAGGAAGAGCGATCCGACGTTGCCGGTCATCCTTGAGTTCCAGCAACCGTCAACGGCCATCATCAATGCTCCTGTACCGCGCGCGGCCCGTGGCACGATTTGGATCGTCTCCAGCATGGTCGCCGCCTTGGTTCTGGTTGCGGGGGTATTGCCCGTCGATCAGGTCATCACTGCGCGCGGCCTGGTGGTCTCGCAATCTTCCACCATCCTCGTACAGCCGCTGGAAACCGCAATCGTGCGTTCGATCGACGTGAGCGAGGGCCAGCATGTGCGGGCGGGCGATGTGCTGGCGCGTCTCGATCCGACCTTCGCCGAAGCAGATCGAGTGGCCCTCGATGGGCAATTGAACAGCCTTGAGCCCGAACTCGCGCGTCTGCATGCCGAGGCGGATGGCCAGCCCTTCACATACTCCGGCAGTGATCCAAACTGGGTCTTGCAGGCTTCCATTTTTAGTCATCGCAAAGCGCAGTTCGACTCCAAGATCGAAAACTATGAGCACCGACTGCAGGAACTGAATTCCGTGATAGCGAGATCGGAATCCGATGCTGTGGGCTATCGCGAGCGCCTCGGTGTGGCACAGAGCATCGAGGATATGCGCAGGCAACTGGAGGCTACCCAAACCGGAAGCCGGCTGAACTCGCTGATCGCCAAGGATACACGCGTTGAAATGCAGCGGTCGCTGTCCAACGCGGTCGCGACCGGCGAGGGGGCGAAGCGCGATCAATCGGCGCTTGCTTCGGACCGCGACGCCTACGTCCGCGGCTGGAAGGCGGAAGCTTCGCAAAAGTTGCAGGAGATCAGTGTCAAGGCAGCCGACACACGGGAGCTGCTGACCAAGGCTAACCTGCGACGCAAGTTGGTCGAGATCCGCGCCGGGCTTGATGCGATCGTGCAATCCGTCGCAAAGGTTTCGGTGGGTTCCGTCATGCAGTCGGGGCAGCAATTCATTACGCTCGTGCCAGCGGACGCGCCACTTGAGGTCGAGGCCAACATTGCGGGCAAGGATAACGGCTTCGTGCATGTCAAGGATCCCGTGTCCGTCAAGTTCGACACGTTTCCATTCTCTCAATACGGGATGGCCGAGGGAGTCGTACGTATCGTGAGCCCGGATAGCTTCAATGCTCAGGTTGAGGCACGCAATCCTACCAGTGCCATTCCGACGACGAACCTGGAGCCGTTTTACCGCACTCGGATCAGTATTGATCGCGTGGCCCTGCACGGCGTGCCGGCCGGTTTCCAACTCACGCCAGGTATGCCCGTAACCGCCGATATTAAGGTTGGTCAGCGGACCGTGCTAACGTACCTACTCGGCCTGATGCTTCCGGTGACGCAGGAGGCGTTGCGCGAGCCGTGAGCGATTTGGCTCTGCTGTCGGATGGATTCGGGAAATGCTCTTTGATCGCTTGATCGGAAAGGCGTCGCCCGAAACGGGGCTGCGCCGGGCGATCGCTCTTATCGAGAAAGAGCGGTTTGCTGAAGCGCTGCCGCAGCTGGCCCGAATGGCCGAAGCCGGCAGCGCGGAAGCTGCGTATCACATCGGAAGGCTTTACCTTCAGGGCGCCGGCGTACCGTTTAGTCGGACGGAGGGCGCGCGCTGGTTGGAACGCGCGGCGTTGAACGGCAACGCCGAGGCGCAGTCTATGCTGGCATCGCTCTTGCTCCAGGGGCTCGGCTCGCAGGCGCGAGAGGACCGCAGCGGCGCCGCAGCGCGACTATTTTCGCAGGACAGCACGGCAAAGCCAGATTTCGACGCTGCCCTGAGATGGGCTCGCATGGCGGCTGACGCCGGGTCTCCCGACGGACAGGCTCTGCTCGCTTACGTTCTAACCTATGGTCCGTCACCGCTCAGAGACCAGATACAGGCGAGAGAATGGTATCGCCGCTCCGCCGCCGCAGGCTGCGCCCAAGGACACTTGGGATATGCGCTGTCGCTCGCTGGAGACCCGAACCGGGCCGCTCACAGGGACGAGGTCGTCGAACACATGCAAGCAGCGGCGGCCGCTGAAATTCCGACGGCCGTCTTTATGCTGGGTGTGCTCACGGAAGGAGGGATCAGCGGCAAACACGATCCAACTGCAACCGCTGAACTCTACCGCAAAGCTGCTGAGCTGGGACACCGCGGTGCGCAGATTAAATGGGGGACGCTGCTGATTGAAGGTACCGTCGTTGCCAGGGATCTGGTGTTGGGCGAGACTTGGCTTCGTCGTGCTGCCTTGGCGGGTGACGCTCGTGCCGCGGAACTGGTTGGCAACCTTTATGCCAAGGGTGGAGCATTGCCGCCGAATTATGTGGAAGCGGCAAACTGGTATCGTCGTGCGGCAGAGGGTGGAAACGCGGCGGCGGCTCGGTCGTTGAGTTCGTTCTACATGACCGGAGCCGGAGTACCTCGAGACAGCCATGAAGCGGCCCGCTGGTTGCGCATCGCTGCCGAGGCCGGAAATTTGGATGCTCAGGTCGACGTCGGAAATGACTTGCTGGAACGAGCGGCCAGTGGAGAGGAATGTCCGCCGGTCGCGGATTGGTTCATGCAGACGGCGCAACGCGGCAATCTTGTCGCCGCGTTCAATCTTGGCGTTTGCCTTCTCCAGGGCATAGGTGTTGTTCGCAACGAACAACAAGCAGCGGTCTGGCTGAGGCGTGCGGCTGAAGGGGTCCCAGAGGCGCAATTTATGATCGGTCGTCTTGTTGCCGATGGGCGTGGTGTGCCGGCCGATCCGAGAGCAGCGCGCGATTGGTTCGCGCGTGCGGCGCAGGGAGGGATCACCGATGCGCAGGTTGCCCTGGCCGAGATGCTCGTGAACGGTCGCGGGGGCCCGCAGGACGCTCCTGCCGCGCTTAAGTTATGCGAACAGGCGGCGGCCAATGGACACGCCGGGGCAATGTTTGCCTTAGGTGCGATGTATAGCGGCGGCCATGCCATTGCCGTTGATCGAGCCAAAGCCGAGCATTGGTTTCATGCAGCCGCAGAACGCGGTCATGGTCAAGCTCAACTCATGCTTGGGCGCTATCTGCGAAGCGGTGCGGCGGGACATAGCGACCTCAAGCAAGCGAGTCATTGGTTGGAGATGGCTGCCGCCCAAGGCATTGTCGATGCAGACGCAGAACTGGCGGACCTGGAAAGGGCTTCGTCAAGATAATCTCACGAACGGGCAGGCCGTCCGTCCTGGGCCGCCGCGTCGACCCTATGCTTCCTTCGGCCAGATGATAGACCGTCGCGCTTTCGAGCCATGCCGACTCTAAGTCGGGAGTCGGAAGGCACCGCAAACAGCCGAGATCTTGCGCTTTTAGTGAACACAGCGCGCTGCAACTCGGAAGCTTACGCATCCTCAGTGCTTTTGCACGATACCGTATTCGAGGCCGGTGAGGTCATGTGATTAGAGCCGGCCGGAATTGACGAACATCAACCCGCTTTGCTGCATGTAAGCAGCTCCGTCCTTCTCAGCGAGATTCCTGATGCGACGTGTGTCAGCTTCAAGGTACTCGCACCCTTTTCGATGCAGATGGTCAATCCAGTATTCCGATGTCTGCAAGTTGACGTGGTGATATCCGATTTGCCCAGGAACGGCATGAGTCATCAGGATGTATTTGCCGCACGTGAGACTGAGAAGGACGTTCTCCAGGTATTTTTCGTCAATGTGCTCGACGACCTCTTGGCAATGAACCAAGTCTGTTCGAGTGACAATCGGGGCTTGGGTAATATCCTGCTGGAACGCCGGGTAAGTTGATTTTTCAACGCTCTCTGGAAATCCATCGGTCGCCAACACCATGAGACCGGCTTTGTGAAAGTAATGAGCAGCGTTTCCACATCCGCTGCCAAGGTCCAATACCGATTGAATACAAAATCTGGAAATGACGTAGTCCCATACCAAGGGACAGTAGGTGAAGGGATCGCCAGCCTTGATGCTCCCGCCAAGATGCGGCGTGTTTTGGTCTGCAGCGTTTTGCAGTCCGCGATATGTAATGGGTTCCATTTTTAGCATCCAACTCAAAATGAAAGTTTGATACTCGCAATATGCGGTTGCCGCGTCTAGAGCTTCCTTGGCCTGCACCAGCATTTCGGCGTAACACAGCCAGCAGCGGAGGAAATGAGCAGATTTGCGATGCCAGAGCACGCGCGACTGATTCCGCGGTCGCTGGGCGCATTGCATCCCTGGCGACCGGGATTTGCGCCGGGCTACTGCTTGTCGTGGGCGCGCAGTCGCTTGCTCGCGCCGGTATTTCTACGGAGCATCAAGCGAGAACGTTGAGAGCGTGGTGCAGATGCCGCAATACCGGACAACTAGGGCGACTTCGCTCCACGCGTTGGTCCAGGTCAGCTTAGAAGCTCTTGAAGCCGATCGGGCAAAGCTGGCGAAGCCTGCAGTTTTTTGCAGCTGTCCTTCCAAGCCTCCAGATATTGTTCAAGTGGGATAGCGCTGCGGCCATCCCATCGGTTTAGCGCGCCAAGCGCTTCCATGGTGGCCGGGTTGCGCTCGTATTCTTCGAGGATAAAGAGAGATGCCGCCTGTGCAAACGCGTTGAGGCACGGGTCCGCCTCCAACGCGGCACGATGCTGCCTGAACCAGGCGTTGGGATTCTTTGAATTACCTTGTTCAGTTGCCAACTTTCCGTAACGCTCGACGGCATTTTGTCGATAGACCGCAACGGCGGCGCCAAAACCGCTGTCATCCCTAAACGGAGGATCGCGCGACCAGTTGTCCGCCAACAGGGCGAGGCCTCGCAGCGTAAAGGCGTCTACCAAGGCCTCCTCCAACCATTGGCTGGGTGCTGCGGGCTTGGCATCCGGCCGCCATGAGTTGGATGTAACGTGTCCTAACTCGTGACCAAACTGATAGGCGAGCCTCGACCAATCCCGTTCCCCAATGTCGACGACAATCCAGGCAAGGTCGGTTCTGTCATTGTGAAGCCAGACCGCGGGAGGGCCGCTGGTGCGCTCCTCAACGCGCAGGCGGTCGGGTTGGTCGTTTGAAATAAGGCGGAAACCGTCAAGGCAAGCAGCACGCATCCGCTCAACAACTTGCAGAGCCGCATGCGGGATCATGCGACCCCAGTCGCCCGCGAGTTCGATTGGAGCGGCGCGGAGAGAGCTGGCGCCGGTTGTTTGGACAGCGCCCCGCGGGATTTAAGTGGATTCCTGCCGGGTTATGCTGAACGCGGGGCCTTTCGATTTTGTCGTTGCGTCGGGAGGGCGTAGCCCGACCAGAGCGACGACAAAATCGTCGGCGACGGTCATGCGGCCATCACCATAGCTTGCGTGCCGAAGTAAGCCTCGTCGGGCGTGCGCCCGTCAAGGCTCGAGTGAGGGCGTCCCTGATTGTAGAAGGCCAGATACTTGGCAATTGACGCTCGCGCCTCGGACACGCTGTCGTAGGCGCGGAGATAAACTTCTTCGTATTTGACCGTGCGCCAGAGCCGCTCGACAAACACGTTGTCGCGCCAGGCGCCCTTGCCGTCCATGCTGATGGCGATCTTCGCGTCCAGCAGCACATCGGTGAACTCGAGGCTGGTGAACTGGCTGCCCTGGTCCGTGTTGAAAATCTCGGGCCTGCCGTGCTTCGCCAACGCCTCCTGGACCGCTTCGACGCAGAAGGCCGCCTCCATTGTGATCGAGACGCGATGGGCCAGGACCCGTCGGCTGAACACATCGACGACCGCCGCGAGATAGACGAAGCCACGCCGCATCGGAATGTAGGTGATGTCCATTGCCCACGCCTGGTCGGGCCGCTCGATCTTCAATCCGCGCAACAGGTACGGGTAGATCTTGTGACCCGGTGCCGGCTTACTCGTGTTCGGGCGACGATAGACCGCCTCGATCCCCATGCGCTTCATCAGCGTCGCGATGTGGCGGCGACCGGCGTATACGCCCTCCCGCCGCAGCAACGATCGCTGCATACGCGCTCCCGCGAAGGGATAATCGAGATGCAGCTCATCGAGCCGACGCATCAAGGCAAGGTCCTCGGCCGAAACTGGCCGAGGTTCATAGTAGACCGTGCTGCGAGCCAGCTTCAGGACCTTCGCCTGGCGCACGATAGAAAGATCATGACCGCGGTCGATCATCGCTTTGCGCTCAGCAGGCCCGCCTTGGTGAGCGCGCCGGACAAAAAATCGTTTTCCAACGCCAGCTCGCCGATCTTGGCATGTAACGCCTTCAAATCGACCGGCGTCTCGGCCGACGCCTTGTCATGCCCAAACACGCCGGCGGCGCCTTCCAGGAGCTGGTTTTTCCAGATCGTGATCTGGTTCGGATGAACATCAAACAGTTGCGCCAGCTCCGCCAGCGTCTTCTCGCCTTTGACCGCAGCCAAAGCAACCTTCGCCTTGAATGCCGGAGAATGCATCCGGCGGCTCTTCTTCGTCATCTTCGCTCCTGATTCGCGGCAAGAATCCTCGCCGCTGTCAGGCAGAAAATCCACTCAAGCTACTGTCCGAATTTGCGGAGCCAGCTCTGAGGCCTGCACCATGATCGGCTGTCGAAAACATGGAGCATTATCCTTCGAGCTTTCACAACTTCAACACCTGGCGCTGATTACACAATGATATTGTGATCAGAGCAATGCGCAATATCGTCCGCGCTCGCGCGGCGGCTTAGAACCAGCGCCCAAATCCACGAGATTAACGCGCTTGCGCAATTTGAGGTCCGTCGTTGCCTGCTTTAAGTGTTCGGCCTGTTTCCTCGTCAGCTTCTCGGTCAAGCGGAGATTGATGGTGCGGCTCCTTTCAACAGAGGAGTTCATGTGCAGGAGCGACGGACCGTGAGCGCAAAAGATCAGCGTTTATCACCGCCCTCGTTGTGGGGCCCAGTGTGCTAGGCCAGAAGGCGATGCTTCTTAATCTCCCTGATTACCATAAGTCGTCTGGCCTGCGCCGCATTGAGCAGGTTTTCAAACAAAACGAAGACCTCGCGTGCCTGGACGTAGACGTCGGTGTTGATGGAATGCTGATCGAAACCGTACGACGCCAGGCGCGCCTCGATTTCGGTGGTGGCAACAGGATCGAGCCGCCAACTCAGCGCGTTTTGCCTTGTGTAATACTCGGCCTCATCTTCGAACTCAGGCGCGATCCCGGCCATGTCGATGCTGCGTAAGGCGGCCTCAATCGCCTTTTGCCGGTAGATCGCAAGCACCCGATGACGCAGCAGGCGGTAGCGTTGGATTTCCCAGGAGAGTTCGGCGACGTCGATCGCGAGCAGCCATTCGATGGCAGACCGCGGCGCCAAATCGGCGAAGACTGCCTGGCGTAGCGCGTGGTAATGGTCAAGCCGTTCACCGGGGAGCAGCAGGGGAGGCGGTGCCAACACCTCAAACTCGACCGGCAGCGTTGGCGTTGTTGCGTTCAACTCACGTGCGGTTTGGAATGGCCCGTTCATCGTAGCGAAGCCTCCGACCCCAGGCGCGAGGGGGCGGCCGCGCCGACGACGGCGGCGGTGGGTGGACTGTGGATCGAACTCGTCGCCCACAAGTCATGCGCCACCCGCAATGGCTCGATTTTCAGGTTCGCCCACCAGGCCCTTTCATTGCCCTGTCGATGCAGCTCCTGGTGATGGACGCGGCACAATGGGACGGTGAACTCGTCGCTGACCTTGCGGCCGAGAGCCCTGGGTTGGGCGAACTTCAAATGGTGGGCGTCAGTGGGGGATTGCCGGCAAACGAGGCAGGGTTGTTCTCGGACAAACATGAGGTGCGCTTTGCTGCGCCTGCGGGGCAGCTCCTTGGGATACGCCAATCCCGCCGCGGGCGCATCTGTCAGGGAAGCCGGCACCGCGGCCTCCGTGGCTGCGGAAGGCTGTGGGAGCTGCTCTGGCGCTTGCTCTAAGATGGGCGCCTGTTCGACCATCCCGGCTCGGTCGGCTTCCTGAAGCTTGGTCAGATAGACGGCCTCGACGAGCTTGGCGTCCGGCTCCAAAAGGGTGTTCTTGAGCGGAAGGCTGGCCTTGGCCCAGGTGAGTAGATCCTCCCCGGCAGGCAGGACCGAGAGCTGGCTCAACAGCCGCTCCCGAAGCTCGGCCGACTGCGTTGGATCGAGCACCGGCGCGCGGTTGAGAACGCCCTTGGCGGGGGTGGCCTTCGCACCAGCGGGTGCTTGCGGCGCCGCGGCCGGCGTGCCCGCCACCGCGTCGGGGGCGTCAAGATCGTCCTCGCCGGCAATTCCGACCAGGGCAAAGAGGGCATAGCGGCGGGCATAGGTGAGCGCCGCGCCCATGCGGTGCGGCGCCTCGACGTCTTTGACGGCGCAGACCGGCAAGTCCGAGGAAATCCATTCCCCGGAGGCATGAGCGAGCAGGGTGGTGAGGTGGATGTGGCCCGTGGTGGTCTCGATCCGTGTGGTCTGAATGGTCGCGATCTCATGCCGGCTTAAGGTCTTACGCACGATGTCGAGGCCCGCGGCGAGCGACGCATAGCGGAAGGTCCGATCGTCATCGCGCAGGAACGGTGAGCGGATCACAGCGGTCAAGGTCTTCTCCGGGTTGGTCAGTTCGGCCTGCGCTTTGGCGAGCGCGGCCGCGATCGCGCCGATATGTTCACTGGCCTGATGCATCGACGCGCTCCATCTCAAGCGGGTCAAAGCTGACGGAGCCGGATTTCGCGCGCTTGGCACGAATGCCGCAGCCGAACGCTTCCTTGGCATCCTCCGGCACAAGCTTTTTCAACTCGGCCTTCGCCCGTTCGTGGTCGCCATGGGCGATGCGGGTGCGGAGGTAACTTGCCGCACATTCGGCCCACAGGTTGGAGGCGGTCATGTCGACGATCTTGACGGCCGCCAGGCGCGGGCGCGGCGCCTCGCTCCCGAACAGGGCCGGAGGCTCGCCACTTTGCACGCAGCGCCAGAACTTCTTCTCCGCGGTCAGCAGAAGATGCTGGTAGAGCGGGTCGGCATGCACGGTGATCTCGATCCATTTGCCGCCACCGGTGATCACCGAGAGCACCGCCGACCTAGCCGCGATCACCCACATATTGTGCTGCAGCTGCGCCATGTGCTTTTCCGCTGCTGCTTCCTCACTAAAAGCCCATGGCAGCATGAACTTGGCTTCGAACACCGCGCCGGTTTGTTCGACGATGCCGTCGAGCGTTGCCGCCATCCATGCATGGACGGGATGACGCACGCGCTTCTGGATGTCTTTCAGGGTCTGGCCACTATTGCGTTGATACCAGCTACGATTGAGTTCTTCGGTGGCGGTGCCGAGCTGGACGATAAGGTTGTTGGACAAGTCCTCCGGCTCGCTCTCGCCGCGCTTTTCGCGCCACAGGCGGATCAGGTCCGCCTCATCATTGCCCATGATGATACGAGCATCCGAGCCGCCGATAAAATGACGGCGATCAGCAGGGTTGAACTTGACGAGCTGGAATCGTGGCTCTGTTACGCCACTGCTCTGAATAGCACTCACCGGTATCTCCCGTTATGAACAGCGCGGCGATGGTTGCCGCACTGCGCAAACCTCGCGGGATGCGAGGTGAGATAACGGGGCCATTTCTGTGCCCGGCCGACTCAGTAACGCTCCGTTTGCCGCGGAAGGCCAGTCCTTTCTGCAGCAACAATCTTGCTCTTTTGCCCGCCAAGGCTTGATGCAGATAACGAACGGAGCAAGGTGGCGAGGGTGACCGCTAAAGTAGGACAAGAGGGCATGGCGTCAGTTCGACAAATCAAAGCCAATCGGAGAAATGCCAAGCGCAGCACCGGCCCGAAGACAAACCAGGGAAAGGCCCGGTCGGGCCGGAATGCGCTTCGTCACGGGTTGTCGCGGTCGATGGTGTATGAGAGCACGGAGACGGACGCGTTGAAGCAAGCTATTCTCAATCGCTTGGAGCAAGAAGGGCGGCCGTTCGAGCCGGCCGCCATCGTGAGCGCCCAGCAAGAGCTCGCCCGCGTCCGCACGGCTCGTTACGAATTGATCGCCGCATTCCTGCTGGCCCCGAACACGGCGCTTGCAAAACGGATTGGCGGCCTTGCGCGCTACGAAAGCACGGCCTTTGCAAAGCAGAAGCGTGTCATCCGGGCCAGCGGGAGCAGAAGGGCGCGCGCAGAAGCAAATGGGCTTCCGGCAGAAATGGAGCGCGGCATGAAGTCGCCTCGACGTCTCGATTGAACTTGCGGCTCTCCACGACTAACCTCTGGCTTCTTGAAAACGCCTAATCGCGGTGTCCACAAATCGGTCGCTGCTGCGCAAACGCTTGCGGCGTTTAGTCATTCCCGAAGACTATTGGACGAGAGGGGGCATCGCCACCCAATGCGACAATTGGCGCTTGGAGTTGTTCGGCCTGCTCTATCTGCTGTTGTTGACGCTTAGCGCGCTCTGCAGCTAGCCGTTTTGCTTTGCGTTCAGCGTATCGCTTACGTCGTTCCCTATCTTCAACCTCGGCTTTTCGCACGTCCACCTTAGCTACCTGTTTCTCAACCGGCGCTTGGACGTCCTTGATCGGCTCGGGTTGTATCTGCGGCCGCGAAGAGTGAGTCGTTTCTGACGTGGCGGCCGCCTGTTGAGTGGCAACTTGCAGAGGCTGCGCCGCTTCTGCTGTAGACGGCAAGATGACTCGTCCTGATGCTGGCGGTGCTGGCGAAGAGACGCGTGCCTGGTGGCTGGCCGGCTCCCCAAGAACCGAATTTGCCACGACTAGTCCACTACCGAATCCTGCGCCGAGTATTAAAAATGTTGTCCCAACCCCTGCGAGAAAAATGCCAGCTTTCGATGCCATGGTCCGCTCTCCTTCGATGAGAACGAACGCGCGAAAGTTACTCGTGTTCCGCCTCGGGATAATCTGTCAATGACTGCGCTCGTCTGAGCGATGCCCATTACAGCGTTCGCCTACTTCGGCACGCTGAAGGCCGATGCCCCAGAATCGCAGCTATCGGACTCGTCATAGCAGGTCGAACCTAGGCATCTCGCGCATGCGAAACTCAGATAGTCAAGAAGTCGCGTATGGTGCGACACTGATCTTGGTGGCTAAGCTGCAGTTGAAGCTTGCCCATGGTGCGCTCGCTCGGTGATCCGCCGTTCAAGAGCGGCAATGGTCATCTTCAGATTGTTCCGCCGCTCGATCAGCGACTTCGTCAGCATCGAATACTTCGAGTCGGATCGGTCTGAAATACTCATGCGCTTTCTTCGGCCGCGATCTCGGACTCAATCAGTTTAAGGGTACGGACAAGATCGGCCAAGATCTTACTAACCACCGTGACCTCTGGTGTTGCGCTTGCGCGAGCTGTCTCAAAGCGAGGGGCCTCGTCCGGTACCGATGACCGCGAGCGGGACGACGGCAACGGGACATGCGACCTGGACGGAAGCAGGTCGGGGGGCTTGTGACGGGGGTGGCATGATCGCGCAAAGACCGCCGCCGGTCTCACAAATACATGCCCGCGGCGTTTTCGTCCTGAACCGGGACGCTGAAATCCCCAGCCTCACTTAGACTGCATGGCTTACGCCAGACCGGAGGTTCATCGTCTGCTGGCGACGTGCACGGGCGAATTTGTGGTTGGTTGCGGCGGTCCCATCGTTGCCCATACGGCGATGCCGATGGCCAACGCGGCTAACACCGTCTTCGTCGCGATCCTCTCGCCTGTCATTCCGCAAGCCTTTCAGTGCGCCACTCGGCGCATCTCGTGGAGGCGTGCCAGGCAAAAGTCACGATACAGAATGTTGATGAAATCCCACATGACCGAATCCCCTTGGTCCAATGAGGGAATGCTAGTACCTACTGTTCTTAAAGCGTGAGTCGTGATTCAAGGTCGGGATGATACCCGAAGCAAGAGAAGTCCACCTTTCGAGGAAAGATCGCAAGGTGCTTGAGGCGTGTTGCCGCTCCCCGGTGACGTTGCAGCGCGATTTGAAGCGGGCGCGGATAGTTCTGTTGGCGGCGGATGGACGCAGCACTCGGTCGATCGCCAAGGAAGTTGGGGTCCAGCCGCGGATTGTCAGCCTTTGGCGGCATCGCTATGCCGACCAAGGCCTTGAAGGGCTGCAAGACAAGCCGCGACCGGGCAAGCAGCCAATCTATACGAAGGCCACCGACAAGCGGATTCTGAAGCTGCTGGACAAGCCGCCGCCGGACGGGTTCGCACGCTGGACCGGGCCCCTGCTGGCCGGGGCGCTGGGCGATGTTGACGTCCAATATGTCTGGCGGTTCCTGCGCAGCCACAAGATTGACCTCGCGGCTCGTAAGTCCTGGTGTGAGAGCAACGACCCGAACTTTACGGCCAAAGCCGCCGATGTTGTCGGCCTCTATGTCGCCCCGCCCGCGAAGGCCATTGTGCTGTGCGTGGACGAGAAGCCCTCGATCCAGGCTTTGGAGCGAGCGCAGGGTTATCTGAAGTTGCCCAATGGCCGCGCCTTGACCGGCCAGAGCCACGATTACAAGCGGCATGGCACCACAACATTGTTTGCGGCGCTCGAAGTCGCCACCGGAAAGATCATCGCGGCGCATTCAAAACGCCGACGCCGCGTCGAGTTTCTCGACTTCATGAACAGCGTCACCGCGGCTTTTCCGAACCGGAAGCTTCACGTCATCCTCGACAACCTCAACACCCACAAGAAGAACGAGCATTGGCTCAAGGCCCACCCCAACGTGCAATTTCATTTCACGCCGACAAGTGCGTCTTGGCTCAATCAGGTCGAGGTATGGTTTTCGATCTTGCAGGGGCAGTCGCTCAGCGGCACCTCCTTCACAAGCCTCACGCAGCTTCAGGAGCACATCGATGCCTACGTCAACGCATACAACGACAGAGCCGAGCCCTTCGTCTGGACCAAGAAAAAGGTCCGTCAACGCCGTTTCAAAGGCCGCCGTATCACTCAGCTCTGATACTGGGTACTAGGCCCGGTTTGTTTCGGGCAAGCTTCACGAGCTCCGAAAATGGTTTCGTCGAGCGGTGGTCCGGAAAAAGGACCCGCCGATTTATGCTGCCGGTTCCGCTTGCGATTTACCGCGCTAGCGCTACGCTGGAAGCCTTACTTAAGAGCTGGAGAGGCGACGTGGCTACAGGTATTGTTAAGTGGTTTAATCCAACCAAAGGATACGGATTCATTCAGCCCGACAACGGTGGCAAAGACGTATTCGTGCACATCTCGGCGGTGGAAAGGGCCGGTCTGAGCGGCCTCAATGAGGGTGCAAAGGTTAGTTACGAAGAGCGAGAAAATCGGGGCAAGACTTCCGCCGAGAACCTACGGGTGGGCTGACGCAGACTGTCAGGCCCAAGTGGCGATGCAGGGAGTGATCATATGGCTCCCGCGATCAGGTTGCTCCCCGGCCGGGAGTATTAGTGGCGACCTTGGCGCTCCCCGCGCCAAGGTCGCTTTCGTTTGGTTTTCGCGCTCGTTTTCGACGGGCGGAAATGATGTTTCGTTCACGCGGAACCACCCGCGCTGTTAGAAACGGCCCCGGCCGAACGGCCTAAGAACGCGGTACCGGGAAAAGCGACTGTCCTCGCGGACTACTGCGAAGGTTTGGTTACAGGAACGCCTGGCGATATCGGGCGTAGTTTGGTTAGGTCCCGGCGTCAGGTCCCCCAAGCCCGCCGGGAGTCAGAATGGCGACCCCGGCCTGCCGCCCACGCCGGGTCGTTCCTTTGCGCCGGCCAGTTTCTGCATCGTTTTTCATTCATTTATGTAGCGCAGCGCGATTTTAGAGTGATTGACTGGGAGAAGGTGTCCAACCCGGTCTAGCTGGAGGCTTTCTTTCTCGCCGGCCTGTTGAGGCGTTTCCGGTCTCCGGCCCCCGCTTTTCGCTTCATCAGTTTGTATTTGGTGTCGGCGGGATCATGCCAATGTCGAGAAATGATCTTGAGCGGCGCCGTCCGTCGTCCGCTCGGAGACGTGACAGCCAATTGGACGGGGGGGGGCGGTTCGTTGCGGTCTCGGGCTCGGCCTTCAATGGAAGCCGGTCGCCCTTACCCGAGGTCTCCGCCCCGGGGCAAGAGGCCGTGGTGAGCGCTTCGGGCGCCGGATTCGGGTCTGACGGAAATGGCACTTGCCGTAACCTACCCATTCCCGGGAGCCCGATGAAGTCGGCAGCGCGCGTGCCCGGCTCGGGCATCTTCTCGCAGGTCTCGTCGAGAGCCGCCAGTATGCTCGCGTGCCGTAGGCCGCCACCGCGCCGGATGGGTTGGCCTTTTTTATAGACGGCAAATTGGCAAGAGATGGCCCCGGTATCTTGCACCCTCGGGTTAACCCGTACAAAACGCCCGTCAGTTCGACCGTTGCTTGACGTATCGCCCGGGCGCACTTTCGACGACGTGATACCGAGCATTTCCGGGTTGTGATGGGGCTCCGGTGGTTCCGGTGGAGTAGCGCTTCATCCAAGCGTCCCAATCGGGCCACCAGCTTCCCGGCTTCTCCTCGGCCCTTTCCAGCCACCCTGCGGCATTGCCATCCAGGCTTTCGTGGACCCAATAGTTGCGCTTCTTGCGCGCTGGCGGGTTGATCACACCCGCCACGTGACCACTCGCTGCAAGCACAAAGCGAGGATCCGTTCCAATAAGCTCCTTCGATCGGTAAGCGCTCTGCCAAGGCACGATGTGGTCCTCACGCGAGGCCAGCAGATAGAGCGGTATCTTGACCTTGGAGAGATCGATAGGCACGCCGCATTGCTCCGTCGCGCCGGGTTGCTTGATCTTGTTTTCAAGGTAGGTGTTGCGCGTGTACCAGCAATACATCGGACCTGGCAGGCTGACGCTGTCGGAATCCCAATACAGAAGGTCGAACGCCTCCGGCGGCACACCCTTCATATAGCTATCGACTACGTAGCGCCAAATTAGGTCGTTCGCGCGTAGCGTTCCAAAGGTGAATGCCAGTTCCTTTCCCGGCAGAATGCCGCCCATTCCGATCGTTGCCTCGCGCATCGCCACCGAATGCTGGTCGATAAGTAGACCGATTTCGCCGGTATCGGCGAAATCGATCATTGTAGTTAAAAGCGTCATGGTCGCTAGTTTATCTTCTCCGCGTGCCGCAAGCACGCCGGCAGCACAGCTCAAGATGGTGCCACCAACGCAAAAGCCCAGAGTATGAACCTTTTCGACATTTGCGATGTCGCGCACAACGTCGATGGCTTTCAACGGCCCGAGTGTCAGGTAGTCGTCCCACGTGAGATTTTGAGTCTCGGTAACGGCGCTACGCCAGGAAATCAGGAATACCTGCTGCCCCTGGGTAACGGCATATTCGACGAACGAGTTTCCCGCGCCGAGGTCGAGCAAATAGTACTTGTTGATGCAGGGCGGAACGATCAACAGCGGAGCTTTTTCCACATCAGTCGTCTGCGGCGTGTATTGAATGAGTTGAATCAGTTCATTCTCGAAAACCACCGCGCCGGGCGTCACCGCAAGATTGCGACCAATTTCGAAAGCCGTTTCATCCACCCGGGTGATGCGTCCTTTCTGGATATCCGCGATCAGATTCTGCATGCCGGACGTCAGGCTCGCGGACCGCGTACGGATGGCAGTCCGGATAACCTCGGGATTGGTCGCGGGAAAGTTCGACGGGCTCATCGCATCGATGAATTGTCGTGCATAGAAGCGCAGCTGAAGCTTGGACGTGTCGTCGACTTGCGCCTGGTCGACAAGATCCGACAATTGCTTCGAATTCGATAAATAAACTCGCTTAAGCAGGTCATAGTAAGACGAATACCCCCAGGCCTCGTCCTTGAATCGCCGGTCGCCTCGGGAGGCTCGTGTGGATGAATCCGCCCCCGGCGCGGATCTATCGCCCAAAAAACCGCGCCAAAAATCCACGATCGGCGACCAGTATTGTTGCTGCAAGTTCGCCGCGACGGCGAAAGGGGGCATTCCCCCACCTTTCGCAGGTTTGCCCTCGAGACCCATGGCAGCAACGAGTGCGTCGTCGAATTGCTCGGTTGCCTTCTGGCCGGCTTGCATCAGGCTTTCTAGTACCTACTGTTCTTAAAGCGTGAGTCGTGATTCAAGGTCGGGATGATACCCGAAGCAAGAGAAGTCCACTGTCAATCGGCCTGCAAATTTGACCCCTCGTATTGCCTCAGGAAGTAATGTTACCCGGGATGAAGGTCTACGAACTGCCCCAGACCGGTCTCGAGCCGCGGCCAGCTCGGTGGAGAGGCTGTGGGCGGGGCGGAGTGCTCATCACACGCAGCGCCGTCCACAGCCTCGGGCCGTATTTCATCCACGGGCATGGATACGATGGCTGTCTCCGCCACCTTCCGCCGGAGGGACCGAAGCAGGCGCTGAACGATCGAATGCTGCTTGTCGCTGAACATCGAAGGATCGATCGTGGCGAGCCTGCCCACGATGGCCAGTGCAGTGAGCTGTGGCTCGACGGCGAGCCAGTTCTCGATGATCGCGAGATGGGGATCGAGCTTCGAGGGCATGCGAATACGCTTTTTGTATCGCCGTTTCGGCCGGCGGTGCGTGGCCCGCACTTCGGCGGTGTTTGCCGCCGTGCCGAGCGATCGGGCAAACGAGAGCGGATCAGCCGGCGATACGGTGGGAACCTTCGCAAGACCGCGCTTGCCGATCCGTTCGCCGAGCTCTTCCTGCGCCGTGCGGATCGTGGCAAGCAATTGTATGGGATCGAGAGTCCGATACGTCTGGCGCAGACGGCGCTTGACCGCTGATGGGAGTTTCGGGTGCCCCAGTGCACGTTCGTATGGTGTGGCAGGCGGATGATAGCGTTTGATGATCTTGGCACCCTCGCGGCGCTTCTCTTTGAGCTTGAATGACGGCTGGAAGAAGTTCACCAGCAGGCGCGCCGCCGCGTAGAGACGTGCCATCACGCGGGCCGTCTCGACCCCGTCGAAGCGCCCGTATCCGACGAGCCGCCGGACCACCGCACCGTTCTTCTGCTCCACGAAAGCCTGATCGTTCTTTTTGTAGGCACGTGACCGCGTTACCTCGATCTTCTGTGCTCGGCACCATGGAACGACGACGTCGTTCATGAACGCGCTGTCGTTATCGAAGTCGGCGCCACAGATCACCCACGGGAACAGGCCCTGTGCTCGCGTCATCGCTTCCACGACGAGGCTGCCATCGCGTGTCACCAGGGGCAGGCATTCCGTCCATCCTGTTGCGATGTCCACCATGGTCAAAGTCTGGATAAACGAGCCGGCGACGCTGGTCCCACCGTGCGCGACCATGTCGATCTCGCAAAAGCCTGGCGGCGGGTTTGCCCAGTCATTGAAAGTGCGGATCGGCACCTCGCGTCGAATCGCCGAGTAGAATCCGACTCGCCGCCGGCGCCCCCCAGCAGCCGCAATTTTAACGTCGATCAACATCCGATCGATCGTCGCCGCGCTCAGAGTTGTCAGCAGCGCACGCTCTGCGCTCGTTGGCTTCAGCCGGCCATGCCGCTCGAGTGCGGGCAACAGCACTGGGATCATCGATACGAGGCGCTTACCGCAGACGCGATCGGAGGCTTCCCACAGCGCGATCAGCGCGTCGCGCACGCTGGCGTATTTGCGTCGCCGACTTGTCGCTGGTTCGGTTGGGCTCGTTGCCCCTTCGTCCAGTGGTGGTCTGGGCCTGTCCCTTCCGGCAACCGACAGTGCTCGCACCGCGTGCTTGCGGTGCCAACCCGTCGTTGCTGTCAACTCGTCAAGGATCCGTCCCTTCTCAACTCGTCCAGCCGCACGGTAGCGCCTCGCCACCACGGCCAACACCTCGCGCCTTGCGCCCATGCTGATCCCGCTCGCCATTGGCGCCACCGACCTGATTCGGTAACGCCGCCCCAGTCATCAGCGGAATTGTTCGGTAACATTTTCGATGAGGCAATGCGCCCCTCATCGGCGTCCAATTTTGACCCCTTCGTGCGGCGGGCTTTGCTGGTAGCGCTCGTCTCGTCGGAGCTGGCCGGGATAGCGGAGGCGAGACGAGCGCGGGTGGCGTGATCGTCGTCTCGGCTCTTGAACCGCCAGCTATCGTTGCCGGTCTCGACAATGTCGCAGTGATGGGTCAATCGGTCGAGCAGCGCTGTGGTCATTTTGGCGTCGCCGAACACGCTCGGCCATTCGCCGAAGGCGAGATTGGTCGTCACGATGACGGAGGCGCGCTCATAGAGCCGGCTGACGAGGTGGAAGAGGAGCTGGCCACCGGACTGGGCGAAGGGCAAATAGCCGAGTTCATCCAGCACGATGAAGTCCATCCGGGTCAGATGCTCGGCGAGCCGTCCTTGCCGTCCGTTGCGGGTCTCGGTCTCGAGGCGATTGACGAGGTCGACTACGTTGAAGAAGCGGCCGCGGGCACCGGATCGGATGCAGCTTCTGGCGATGGCAATGGCCAGGTGGGTCTTGCCTGTGCCGGTGCCGCCAACCAGCACGACATTGCGTTGCTGGGCGATGAAGCCGCCGCTGGCGAGATCATTGACGAGAGTCTGATTGATCGGCGTGCCGTCGAACTGGAAGTCGGCGATGTCCTTGGCAAGCGGCAGCTTGGCAATGGTCAGCTGGTATTTGATCGAGCGGGCCTGCTTCTCGTTGATCTCGGCGTTAAGCAGGTCGCCGACAATGCGCTGAGGTTCGTGCTGGCGCTTGACGGCAGTTGCCATGATCTCGTCGAAGGCAGCCTTCATGCCGTAGAGCTTGAGCTCGCCCATGAGGTCGAAGATTTGGGTTCGTTCCATCAGATGGTCCTCCGGAGGTTGTCGTAGCGGGCACAATCGGCGATCGGTGCATGACGGAGCGTCAGTGCGGCCGGCGTCATGATGTTGGCCGGTGGGGCGGGTTCACGTTGACGGGCCAGGATGTTGAGCACGACATCGGCGGAATGGACGCCATGACCGAGCGCTTCGGCACAGGCCGCTTCCACCGCGGACAGACCGTCAGTCAGCACCGCGGTGAGGATGTCGACCATCTGCCGATTGCCATCGTCGGTGCTGGCAAGCTTGCGCCGGATCCGCTCGATCGCGGCCGGCAGCACCCAGTCTTTGAAGGGAGCGCCGTTGCGCAAGGCACCGGGTTTGCGAGCCAGCACCGGCACATAGTGCCAGGGATCATAGGTCGTCTCGCCGCGGCCAAAGGATCGCGGGTGCTCGGCAACGATGCGTCCATCCTGACGGATCACGATGCGGTCGGCATAAGCCTGGACTTCGACCGGCCGTCCGACTGCGCTGGCTGCGACCGAGTACTTGTTGTTGTCGAAGCGCACCAGGCAGGTCTTCGAGACCGATGCCGTCACCGCATGGAAGCCGTCGAAGCGGCCGGCATAGGGAACGAGCTTGGGACGCTCGGCTTCGAACACTTCCCAGATCGTCTGATCGACCAGCTCCGGGTGGCGATGAGCCTTGGCGTAGGCGATGCATTTGTCGAGCAGCCAGGCGTTTAACTCGTCGAGGTTTTTGAACCGCAGCCGCGGCGTGAAGAAGCGCTCCCGGACCAGCCCGACCTGGTTCTCGACCTGCCCCTTCTCCCAGCCCGACGCCGGCGTGCAGGCGACCGGATCGACCAGATAGTGGCTGCACATCTGCAGGAAGCGGCGATTGTAGAGACGCCCTTTACCGACGAAGATCGTCTCTACGGCGGTCTTCATGTTGTCGTAGATGCCGCGGGTGCAGGTGCCTTTGAACAGAGCGAACGCCCGGTCGTGGGCGTCGAACACCATCTCCTGCGTCTCCCGCGGATAGGCCCGCACGAACAGCATGCGGCTGTGACAGAGCCGGACATGGGCGGCCTTCACCATCACCGTGGTCCCGCTCAGCAAGACCACCTCGTGGCTCCAGTCGAACTGGTAGGCTTCGCCTGGGGCAAAGCTCAGCGGGACATAAGCCGCCGCGGTCGATTGCCCGCGTTCTTTGCTCCACCGCCTGGCGTAACGCCGCACGGCATCGTAACCGCCGTCGTAGCCGCGGCCGCGCAGCTCTTCGAAGATCCGGATCAACGTCAGCTGTTCACGAGCCGATTTGGCCGCGTTCGCCGCCAGCAATCCGTCAAGCTCTACTGCCCATCGTCCCAGCTTTGGCCGCGGCTGCACCTGCCGCTCGTACTCGAAGGAGGTCTCTCCCGACCTCAGCACCTTCCGGACCGTGTTCCGCGACACCTTCAGGTCACGGGCGATCTCCTTGATCGTCTTGCCCTTGATGAAGTGCTCGCGCCGGATCCGGGCAATTGTCTCCACGATCAGCATCCCCCACCACCTGCTTCGTTCCAAAGCAGGCAGCGCAACAGATCAATCTGTAGGGGGTCAATTTTGGACGCCGATCCCCCGGCTTAGGGGGTCAATATTGCAGGCCGAATGACACTCGATCATCTGCGGTCCGATCCCGCATTCAAGCTGGCCTGCGGACGGCTGCCGGACACGGGTCGCGATCTGTGTTCCCAACCGACGCTGTCGCGGCTGGAGAATGCTCCGCGCCTGCGCGACGTGATCCGACTGACCTACACTTTGGTCGACGCATGGATGGATAGCTACCCGCGCGAGCCGGCATCCGTCACGCTTGACATCGATGATACCTGCGATGTCGTCCACGGCCATCAGCAGCTCTCGCTGTTCAACGCTCATTATGACGAACGCTGCTTCCTGCCGATCCACGTCTACGACACGGAGAAGAGCCGGCCCGTGGCGGTCGTGTTGCGGCCCGGCAAGACGCCGGGCGGCGTCGAGGTGCGTGCCCATCTGCGCCGCCTGATACGGCATATCCGGACGCGGTGGCACAACACGCGAATTACGTTCCGTGGCGACGGGCACTATGCCCGGCCGGAGGCAATGGCGTGGTGCGAGACCAACGGCATCGACTACATCTTCGGTCTGTCCGGCACCAAGCCGCTCGCCAGAAAACTCGACGAGGCCGCCGACGACATCCGCACGCGACGCGCCATCGAGAACCTGCCGGTTCTGCGTGGCTATACCGAGACGCGCCACAAGGCCAAGTCCTGGGATCGCGAACGGCGTACCGTCGCCCGTATTGAGGCGACGATGCTCGGCCTCGACATCCGTTTCGTCGTCACCAGCCTCGATGTCGGCTCGGCCGAGTGGATCTACGACAGCCTGTATTGCGCGCGCGGCCAAGCCGAGAATCTGATCAAGCTGCATAAGACACAGCTCGCCTCCGATCGCACCAGCTGCCGTTCGGCGCTCGCCAATCAAGTCCGCCTCGTTCTCCACACCGCCGCTTATTGGCTGATGCTGACCGTGCGCGACGCGATTCCCAAAGCCCGGGAATTGGCCACAGCCGAGTTCGCGACGCTGCGTCTTCGTCTCTTGAAACTCGCTGCCCGTGTCGTCGAGACCACGAGCCGCATTCGCCTTGCGTTTGCCGCGGCATGTCCCGAAGCCGACCTGATCCGCGGCTTGCCAGGCGCGCTGCTGCCTCTCGGTCCTTGACCGGCGGGGCGTCCGCCCCCCGTTCGCCCAACCTACACCTCAAGCGCGTTGCAAAGTACGGGTCGGTCAGGCGGTGAAAAGCCGAAGGCAATCCCGCGCGCCTCGTCAGAGCAGATGTGCGGCCACATCAATCGGACTAAAAAAAGCACTCTCACGAATAGGACGGGCTAGATAGGCGGAGGGATCTCCCTGCGAGGATCTGCTATCCATTTGCACCTCCCGCGAACGGCGTCACTTACAGGACAATCTTACTTCCGGTCGTCGGCCACAACAGCGTAATTTTCGCCGTCGGCGGCTCCGGCTTTGTTGCAGCGCACGCATTAGACCCTGCGGCAGCACGGACCCGTGGTCAAAAAGTGTCACTGACCTTCAAGGCGCGAGGCCGGCCTGGGTCGGAGATCGTCAGGCAGCTTCGCCGGAAACCTTCATCTAGCTTCTTCTTCAATGAGTCTTTGCCCACTTGCCAACGGAAGACATGTGCTTGTCGTTCCTGCCGAGATCACGACTGCGACCGGGAGCAAGCCTAGGACCAGACGCTAACCCGGTAAATCTTCCCTAAGGTAATTCGGTTCAGCAGATATCGATCTCCGGGAAAAAGTAGAAACTTCCTCCGCCCAGATGAGTTGGCATTCGAGGAATCTACTTCGGAGTCTCGAGCATGGTCGCCCACGGCCAACTACGGACGGCGATTGATACGGCTTGGTGCGTCTACCGTGCGAAGCGTCGCGACGTCGATGCACCGGACAGCCGTCGATGTCTGCTCGAACGCCATCTGCAGACGAGGCGGGAACTGCGCGAGTGCGATGCCGAAGAGCTTACCGGATTAGGCATTGCTTACCTCGAGCGCCTTCCCGACGACGCATGCTGAAGCGCATGGAGGTGCTGATCTGGCAGCTGGCTAGCGAGAGTGCCAGACCGGAATGGACGCTGTTGGCATTTTCTTACGTTGCTTCCGCAGCGGTCGTGATTGCGCTGCGCTCGGTCTTCGACTAGTGGGCGGTCCCGATGCGTATCGCCCAGCTTGCTCCTTTGGCCGAAAGCGTTCCCCCGAAGCTCTACGGCGGCACCGAGCGCGTTGTCGCCTGGCTGGTGGACGAACTGGTCGAACTCGGGCACGACGTCACGCTGTTTGCGAGCGGCGATTCCCGGACGCGCGGCGAGCTTCACGCGGTCTGGCCGCGTGCGCTTCGTTTGGGGAGAAAGGGGGCGGATCCGAACGCCGCCTGCGCTCTGCTGCTCGAAGCTATCGCGCAGCGGGCGAGGGATTTTGACATCATTCATGCCCACATCGACTGGCTGCCCCTTCCGCTGCTCAGCCGCCTGGGCGTGCCGTTTCTCACGACCATGCACGGGCGGCTCGACCTGCCGGGATTGGGCGACGTGGTGCGAGAATTTCCGCGAGCCCCCTTCGTCTCGATTTCGGACGATCAGCGTCGGCCGCTCCCGGACGCGAACTGGAGCGGGACGATCCAGCATGGACTGCCCGTGGATCTGTTCCGCCCGTACTACGAACAAGGATCCTATCTGGCCTTTCTCGGCCGTCTCACCGCGGAGAAGGGGCCGGAGGATGCCATCCGCATCGCGCGCGAAGCCGAGCAACCTCTGCGCATCGCTGCCAAGATTCCTCGTAGCGAGACCGTCTACTTCAAGAAGGAGCTTGAGCCTTTCATCGACGGCAAAAACGTTCGTCTCGTCGGAGAAGTCGACGACGCCAAGAAGCAGCGGTTCTTGGCCGAGGCCGCCGCGTTGTTGTTTCCGATCGATTGGCCGGAGCCTTTCGGGCTGGTCATGATCGAAGCGATGGCATGCGGAACGCCCGTGATCGCCTATCGCTCGGGCTCTGTTCCCGAGGTGGTAGAGGACGGCGTGACCGGCTTCATTGTCGAGGACGAGAAGCAGGCAATCGCGGCGGTGCATCGGGTTGGGCAATTGGATAGACGAAAAATACGTCGCCGCTTCGTGGAACGCTTTTCAGCGACGCGAATGGCGATAGAGTACGAGGTGTTGTACCGAAAATTGGCCGCTGGTGGCTCTGCGCAAGCAAGCGCTGGCTTAAACATTCAACCGTCGGGTACGTGAAAGGCCGCGAAAGTTGTGGCGCGAGAAAGCAAGGCGGGTTCTCATGGTTTGCTTGTCGCCCTGACTCGATGCGCGACTGAGTATCGTCTCGTTGGAAGCGCCACGGCGTTCTCAACGATGTTCGAGATCAGTTGTCTAGAGATCTGTCGCATTCTACTGGGGCGTGAATGGCGTTGTCCTCGACGATTTCCGGCTTGACGGCGCAGTTCGACAATGACCTGGTGCAGGACCCGTTCAAGCGGCGCTCAAATCATTCCGATCTGGGATGATACCTCCTTCCAACCGACCGGGCGAAATTGAGCACTTTGTCGATCAGTCCGAGCATGCGCACGACGTTTCTTTGGAGCATCGGCAGGACTTGATGCTCCCTATAGGTCTTTGCATCTCGCCGAGAATGAGTGCGGCGTTGATCGAAGCGAGAGGCTTGCGGAGGTCGCGCCCAATTGCTCCCGTCCGCGGCGTCGCGAGCATGAAGTAGCTGAAGCCGCCGGTCGGTGACCCTGATTAACGCCATTCGCACGAACGGCTGCTCCCCCGCGGGTTTATGGTGACTTTGGGCACGTATCTTTAGCTTCGCAAATCCTAGTTTGAAGGAGCGTCTAGATTCTGGGGTTTTACAGGAAGTTCATATTGGCGCGCCTTTTCTAGCAACGCATCGCGAATGGGACCTGGCGGAAGAAGCGCTGCCTGACGTCGTGCTTCCTGCGCGCATTCGGCGGCCACTTCCTGCTCTCTTGTCATGATTTCGTTTCCAGCTCCTTGCGAACCGTCGTCGCGCAGTCGCCGACTTTTTCGACAGCCTTTCGCAGATCTTCCTTTGACACGCCGAGCGCGTGGGTCCAGCGTTTAACCTGTTGGGGATCGCGGATGTTGATCTTTGACCTGTCGAACTGCACTTTTTGAGTCAGGCGGTTCATTTCGGTCTTCTCCCAGAGAAAGTACAATCGCAGACGTGCTTGATGGTTCCTTTCTTCGGTCTTGGTCTCCGATGTGCGGCCCGATGAGGGACTAACGGTCAAAGTCGATAGTAAGACGGTACGCCCCTCCCGCGCGCAGCACCCGGTCACAGCCGCCGGCGTCGTCAACGCGGAATGCACGCCGTTGACTGCCGACGGTCGCGGTTAAGCCCCTGGCTTCGATTATAGATCCTCGCGAATGTCCGCGTCGGCTCCGGTAGCCGGCCTTGTTCAAACGTTCTGTTCGAACGTACCATCCAGACCGCAAGCCGGGCGTACCCGCGCCTCAGCGTCGGCATGAACCATTCATGGTCGCCCTGATCCACGCGGCAGCCGGTTCTATTTGAGCGTCCACCAGGGAATGGCAATTCAGGCGCGGGACGGAGCCACCCAGGTCGAGTTGCGAGCCGCGGCTGCGGCCAGCCTGTCGTAGCGCGTCGCCACGCGACGACATTGTTTGATCCTGTTGAAGAACCGCTCGACCTGGTTGCGAGCACGAGGCGAGACAGCAGTTTTCCGGCAAGTCGAACGTCATGGGCCTCACCGGGGCTCAGCGCCAGCCGTACCGGCAGCCATCGACCACCGCATGGATTTTGCTCGTCAAGTCGCCGCGGGACCTTCCCATCGATTGGCGCTGGTTCGTTGTGATGCAGGCTCCATGCTGATGCACGCGGACAATGGAAGTGTCGATCATCTGGACAGCAGCATCCTGGGCAGTGGCAAGCGCTTCTATGATGCGGCTCCAAACACCGGCCCGCCGCCACCTGACAAAGCGGTTGTAGCAAGTGGTGTAAGGGCCAAACGCCGTCGGCAGATCACGCCAGGGTGCTCCTGATCGGAGGACCCGGAAGATGCCATTCAGGACCCGTCTGTCGTTCACCCGAGGAACGCCACGCGGCTTGTTCGGCAGCATCGGCTTGATGGCGGACCATTCATAGTCGGCGAGTTCGTAGCGCATGATTCGAGCCCCCATTCGAGAGTTTGAATCACGGCAGTCCGGCCAAACGCAACGCTCTTGGCACGACCCTGGTACGGCGCTTACGGACAAGAGCGGACATCACCAGCCCTCAATCTCTGTCAAAACTGTCGAAAATGACCGGACAAGCAACCTCACGGCGGGCGCTGGAATAAGTCGGCTCGCGTGGTAGACTTTCGGTCCTATCGGTCCAGATTGGTTTGCGCAAGATCCGGAGGGGCCGCGATGCAGCAAATTGCCGACTGGCTCGAAAAGCTCGGAATGTCCGAGTACGCGCAGCGTTTTGCTGAAAACGGGATTGGTTTCGCAGCACTTCGCCATCTGACTGATCAGGACCTTAAGGACATCGGCGTACTGCTCGGGCATCGGCGCATAATCCTTGCGGCTATCCAGGAGCTTGGGAGTCCTGCCGTAGCTCAACGCGTTACGGCCGAGTTGAAGCCCCAAGATGCCGCCGAACGTCGCCAAGTCACTGTTATGTTCTCGGACCTTGTGGGTTCAACAGCACTTTCAGCACGCATGGACCCTGAAGACCTACGCGAGATCATTTCCGCGTATCAGAAGTGCGTCACCGACATCGTGCGGCGGTTCGGCGGCTTCGTTGCGAAGTATATGGGCGATGGGGTACTGGTGTATTTCGGGTATCCGCAGGCGCACGAAGACGATGCGGAACGGGCCGTCCGGGCGGGGCTGGAGTTGGTAGCTGGCGTAGGTGCTCTGAAGATTCGTGCGCCCCTGCAGACGCGTATCGGCATCGCAACGGGACTGGTGGTTGTCGGCGACCTCATCGGGTCCGGCGCTTCTCAGGAGCACGCCATAATCGGTGAAACGCCAAACCTTGCGGCACGTTTGCAGGGCATTGCTGAGCCGAACAGCGTCGTCATTGCGGAGAGTACTCGGAAGCTGTTGGGCAATCTGTTCGAGCTTGAAGAATTTGGGCCGAAAGAACTCAAAGGTATCTCAGGCGCCGTAGGGGCATGGGCTGCGTTGCGGCCGGCTTCAGTCGAAAGCCGCTTCGAGGCCTTGCACGCGAACGGATTGACCGAGCTTGTTGGGCGGGACGAAGAACTCGAACTCCTGTTGCGACGCTGGTCCAAGGCAAAGAGTGGTGAAGGCCAAGTAGTGCTGCTCTCCGGCGAGGCTGGTATTGGCAAATCGCGGCTTACGGCGGCGCTGCTGGAAAGCATCGCTAACGAGCCGCATACCCGATTGCGCTATTTCTGCTCGCCGCAGCATACCGACAGCGCTTTTTATCCGATCATCGGCCAGATGGAACGGGCCGCACGATTTGCGCATGACGACGCGCTGGAAACAAAGCTGGACAAGCTCGATACAGTATTGGCGCAGACTTCAACCTCTTTGGAGGATACGGCGCTATTCGCCGACATGCTGTCGCTGCCAAAAGACGGACGCTACGCGGCGCTCGACATACCCTCCGAACAGCACCGCCAGCGGACATTTGAAGCGCTCGGGTCACAGGTGGAGGCATTGTCGCGCTCCACACCTGTGCTAATGATCGTCGAGGATGCACATTGGACCGACCCCACGAGTCAGGAAGCTTTCAGCGGGGTCGTTGACCGGCTTCGGACCTACCGTGTGCTGTTGATTGTGACGTTTCGTCCAGAGTTCGAACCGCACTGGATCGGGCGGCCCTACGTCACTGCTCTCACCCTCAATCGGCTGGCGCAGCGCGAAATCGAGACGGTGATTGATCACATCGTGGGCAACCAGCTTATCTCGGCGAGCGTGCGGCAGGACATCATTGAGCGCACGGACGGGATTCCCCTTTTCGTGGAGGAGATGACGAAGGCGGTCCTGGAGACCAAGAGTGAGGGCGAAGCGCGGCGAACTACAGGCAATATTCCGTCACCTGCGTCGGCGGTCCCCGCAAGCCTGCACGCCTCGCTTATGGCGAGGCTCGACCAGCTCGGGTCCGCCAAGGAGGTGGCCCAGATTGGTTCCGCGATAGGGCGAGAGTTCTCTCACACCCTGCTTTTTTCCGTTGCGAGCAAGCCGGAGCCAGAGTTGGCATCCGCCTTAGACCGTCTGATCTCCGCTGGCTTGTTGTTCCGACAAGGTGTGCCTCCGTATTCCAGCTATCTATTCAAGCACGCTCTGGTGCAGGACGCTGCCTATGGCACGCTGCTGCGCCGAAGACGGCAAGAGTTGCATGCACGAGTTGCCACCACCTTGGAGCAGCATTTCGCAGATCTGGTCGATCGGCAGCCCGAGATACTGGCCCATCATCTGACGGGTGCCGGACAGGCGGAACGGGCCTCTGATCAATGGCTAAAAGCTGGCCAGTTTGCGGCTTCCCGCTCCGCGTATGCCGAGGCGGTCAGTCATTTCGATCGTGGTTTGTCCCTGCTGCCATCTCTCTTGGATGCGCAGCGCGATCGGCAGGAGATCAAGCTGCAACTCGCTAAAGGCGTGTCTCTTAGTAACGCCAACGGCTTCTCCTCGGCCGAAGCAGCTAAAGCGCACGCTCGTGCGCACGAGCTTTCCGATAAGATAGGGGACATCGATTCTCAGTTCACCGCGATATGGGGGTTGTGGACTTTCCGACGCACGTCGGATTGGAATGCGGCGCGCCAGCTTTCAGATAGGCTCCTGAGCCTGGTCGAAAAGAGTAATAATGTCGGCCTTCGGCTCGAAGCTCATCATACGGGCTGGACAACACATTTCTTCTGCGGCGAACTTGCTCCGGCGCAGGAACATTGCGAGAAGGGCCGAACCCTTTATGAGTTCGAGCAGCACCGGACGCACGCACACATCTACGGCCACGACCCCGGAGTCTGTGCAGGAACGCTAGGTGCCTGGAGCGCCTGGCTGCTCGGCTACCCTGACACGGCGCTCGCTCGCGTGAATGACGCGTTGGCGCTTGCGGAACGGGTGAACCATCCCTTCAGCCTTGCTATGGCGCGTCTGCATGCGTCGATATTGCACCAGTTCCGACGTGACTCAGCGTCGGTGCTGCAGTGCATTGAGAGCGCAGAGACCCTAGCGGCTGAGAAGCGGGTTGCCTTGCCGCTCGATCCACGAGTCCTCCGCGGCTGGGCGTTGTTGGCACCGGATAAAATTGAGGCGGCGATTGCCTCCTACCGCGCCGCGCTTGCTGATCCGGCGAAGCAAGGCACGATCCAGTACGCTCCCTATAGCTTTGCGCTCTTTTGCGAGGTGCTTTGTCGCACGGGAAACCACCCCGGCGGAGCCGAAGCCCTGACGGGTGCTGCTGCCATTGCGGAACAAAGCGGCGAGCACTGGTGGGATGCGGAAATCTCTCGGCTGCGAGGGTTGGTGGCATTATCTCGCGGCCAGCTCGGAGGGAGCAACGCATGGCTGCTGAAGTCCCTACAGACCGCTCGGCAACAACGGGCGAAATCACTTGAGCTCCGGGCAGCGACGAGCCTTGCCCGCTTTTGGCGCGATCAGGACAAACGCACCGCGGCACGTGATCTGCTGGCTCCGGTTTACGGCTGGTTCACTGAAGGGTTCGACACGCTCGATTTGAAAGAGGCCAAGGCGTTGCTCGACGACTTGGCGTCGTGAGCCAGTCCAATGGTCTAGCGACTTCCGAGCTTGGCCCATCGCGACATATTGCGCTGCCGCACGAAGTCGGTTGCTTATAGGGGCAAAGCAGATATTGCTTTAGTCGCATCACGCCACCGGGTTTATGATGGGGTACACTGCCTAGAATGGCGAAATCGAACTCACCACGGTTTGCCAGGTGAACCGCTTGTGGAGACCAGCCTCGGCCGCGGCCCTGTGACCTAGCTCCTCCAGCATTTCCACCAGCATCATCCTGATCATTGTCTCGTCCTCAACGAGGAAGACAGAATAGGGTGGTTCTGTCATGGTGGAATGCCTGCCGTTTTTGTCGGGCCAGATCGGCTCCATAAGCTTAACCCGGCGCGCGCGTGTCGCACCTCAATTTGGGCATTAAGCTTGATGTCCGCGTTGCAGGTTAAATCTGGAACGATCTTTTAGGCCGGTCGGTTGGGCCGATCTGTTCGTGCCTTCGTCTCCATCACACGGCTCATCGCCGGGGGCTTTCTTTGACCTTAAATCCAATGGCTCCGGCGGCCGCGGTAGGGGCAACCTGAGCGCTTTGGACGCCAGCCCCACGAAGCCAAACTCGCAGGGCTTGGGAACCGCGCTACGCGATCGCGCACGGGGCTTGGCGACTGATCCACGCAACGGGCAATCGGGTCCAGCCAGATATGGCGATATGCTCCGGGTGCATCAGCTTGATCCAGTCCGCCGCCGTCGGCTGAATAGAGGCTCTCAGTGTCTCTCGCGTGCCTGTCGAAGACCAGCCCCCATGAATGATCGAAGGCCGTCACGGTCGCGTTGCCGCTGGCTGCGTCCTAGCAAAATGCGCCCTGACGCTCCCTAGGTTGTTCGCTTATGAGCCTGGCATTAGAGCCTCTCGTCGGCTTCGGTGATCCCAAATGTTATTTTATCACCAGGCAACGGATCCCCAGGAAACTGCCTACGGAGTTGGTCCAACAGGCGCGCCGCAGCGATATCTTTGTTGAGGGCCATGGTGTAGATCTGATTCACGTAGGCGCTCCAACGTAACATCGTGACGGCGTCTCCATCGATCTCAAGTCGGACTTGTTCCTGTGCAACTTTGCGAAACAGAAACCCGAGAGACTTCGGTCGCTTCGCTTGTTTTGGGCGACCTCTTGGATTTCCTGATTGGCCTTTTTTGAATTGTGTGTTCTTCGATCTAGTTTGCGCGCTCATTAGACTCTTCCGACATCGGGTTCTTTGCTGTGAGTTCGCTTCGTTCGGGCACAACAACGAACTCTATCTCAGATGGGCCCTCGGCGTCTGGGCCGAAATGTTGCTTTGCCATTGTTGCTATGATCCTTGCTGCATCGATATCTCCTCTCATCGCCTTGTTGAACAACTGCCGAAGGTGGATCTCTGCTCTTGGCATTCGTTTGCGCTTGCCGTCGATGTTGACGACAAGCTCCTCGTTATCGATCGATTGCAGGATCCTTCCGGGGTGAAATACCTGAGTATTCTTTTTGGGTCGCCCGCGTGGATTCCCGGACTGACCTTTTTTGAAGCGCGAACCTACCGGCGGCTTTCGGTAGCCCACCTTATAGCCTTCCGCGTTATCCTTGCTCACCGCTCTCTTCCCTTTCGCATTCGATCTCAAACGCGGGACCGGCTTGACGGTCGGATGAAGTTCCCGAGCATTATTGCTTTTTCGAGCCTGGTCGCTGGCGACCGGGGTGAACTCCCCGAGTATTCCTTTTGGGCCGCCCGCTCGGATTCCCGGACTGACCCTTTTTGAAGCGCGCACCTACCGGCGGCTTTCGATAGCCTACCTCATAGCCTTCAGCCTTATTCCTGCTCACCAGTCTCTTCCCTTTCAGATTCGATCTCTCTGAACAGCTTTCCATCCGATAACCGAACGGCATCTTGTCCCGTCAGATTCTGCCAGCGTCGGATCGCCGTATCGATATAGAGCGGGTCGAGTTCGATCCCACGACAGAGGCGGCCGGTTCGTTCTGCGGCAAGCAGCGTGGTGCCGCTGCCTAAGAACGAGTCGATGACGATTTCGCCGCGATGCGAACAGTCCAACAGGGCGTCCATGACGAGCGGGACGGGCTTGACCGTCGGATGCAGTTCCAGAACGTTATTGCCTTTTCGGGCTTGGGTGCTGGCGCTGTCGTACTTCCAAATGTTGCTGCGATTTCGGCCATTCTTGCCGAGTTCGATGTTGTTCGTGTGCCGCGCCGTGCCGGACTTGAAGACACATACGAGTTCATGCTGGGAGCGATACAGCGATCCCATGCCGGCAGCGCTTTTGACCCAGACGGCAATGTTCTTCAATTCGCTATAGGCCTCGCGGCCCGCGGCAAGAAGCTCGTCGAGATGCGCCCAGTCCATGAAGACAAAATGGATTGCTCCGCTCTTGCTGTACTTCGCAAGCAGCATGCAGCTATCCTTTAGGAAGCGAATGAACTCGTCCCTGCTGAGCTCTCCAACACCTTGAGCAAACTCACGATGGACAGTCTTTCCTTTGCCAGAGACGTGTCCGTCGATGGGGACGTTATAGGGCGGATCGATGACGACGACACCGCCGTGTTCGTTCTGCATGAGCTCCTTGAAGGTGGACTCCGATCTGGCGTCCCCACACAAAATGCGATGGCAGCCCAGTTGCCACAGCTCACCCGCCTGGCAGACCGGAACCCCCGTAACTGAGCCGGTATCTTCGGTGTTTTCGACGGGCAGCTCGTTAAGTTTTTGGATCGTCAAATCGATTTCCGGCAAGGTGAACCCGGTTACCGTCAGGTCAAAATCCCGGTCGAGCTCCTTCAGCTCCAGGAGCTGTTCGCCGAGCAGTTGCTCGTCCCAATGCGCATTCAGCGCCAGCTTGTTGTCCGCAATCCTGAGTGCCTTGAGCTGAGCGGCCGACAGGTGCCGGATCTCGACCACGGGTATTTTCGCTATTCCTAGCTTCTTGGCTGCGAGCACCCGTCCGTGGCCGACGATTACGTTCCCCTTGTCATCGGTGACAATGGGCATCACGAAACCAAACTCTCGGATGCTGTCCGCGAGCTGATTGACCTGACGATTGGAGTGCTGGCGCGGATTGCGGGGATCCAGAACGAGATCTCCGAGGGGTCGATATTGAATCTGAATCTCGATTACGCCCGCATTGGTCGCCCCGCTGCGTCGGGCCGCCGCTTTCGCGCTTCTTTGGGATGAACCCGTCATGTGAATTCCTTCCGCGGATTATCTGGGTGACAGTTCGGTGGGCAAATGGCTGGTGCAGATTGCGGGAATCTCCGTCAGCTCCAGGTGCCGCACGGCTTCGCGCCGCCCGTGGCCGGCGCCGAGCACGTTGTTGGGATCGACCACGATTAGCCGGGCGAAGCGATGCGCCCGCATCGATCGGGCCGGCTTGCGGAGCTGCGCGGGAGAGTGGGTCGTCGGGTTACCCGGGTTGGGCTTGATCTGGTCGATCGCCGGATATGTGATCTGGTGACGGACCTCCGCAGCGCGGATGTACTTCGGGTTGATGGTCGGAGGGATGTTCACGTTGCCTGGTCCTCAAAAGTCGAGAGAGCAGGCGAGACATGGGCTATTCGGCTGCAGGGATCGAGTTCACAGATTGAAGAAAAAAATGAACCCAGTTATCGGGCCAACTGGATGGATACGAGCTTCTTGGGATCGATCGGTAACTTATTGTTTTTGATAATGAATTCGAATTCCTTTGTGTATGTTAGGACCATAAACAGGAATTCCGCGTCGGCGATCAGGTTGCCGTAGCCGGTCTTCTTTTCGCCCACGCGCTCGCGATCGTTGATCGTCACAGCAACCGCGGCCGCAAGATGGATCACCGGCAGGCTCGGCCGCCAGACCCTTGTCTTAAAGTTTTCGGGGCTGGACTGGTTTGCTTCTTTCATTGCGTATTCGGCGAGCTGATTGAGGGAAAGTCGCTGAACTCCGCGAGGAAGCTTAACAGTATGTCCTGAGGCCCGTCGTAAGAATGGGATAACAATTTTGGCAGCGACCATGCGATCCCGAATGAGACGGTCTAGTGTCTTTAGGTCATCTTTGATTCTTTGTTCGTCACGAAAAGCATATTTCTCTTTCACGAGTCCGTCTGCGCTGCCGAACTCCTTGAACATTGCTCTTAAGTGAGCCGCACAAACAGACGTCGCTAAGTCCGCGCGCTCTGCATCCGTCGCTAAAGGAAAAGCGAGGAGTACAAACAATGCCGCCCCGCATTCGAAGAGAGTCTGACTGCGAGCATCGAGGACGAACGTACGAGGAGAGGGAGAGCTGGCGCCGGTTGTTTGGACAGCGCCCCGCGGGATTTAAGTGGATTCCTGCCGGGTTATGCTGAACGCGGGGCCTTACGATTTTGTCGTTGCGTCGGGAGGGCGTAGCCCGACCAGAGCGACGACAAAATCGTCGGCGACGGTCATGCGGCCATCACCATAGCTTGCGTGCCGAAGTAAGCCTCGTCGGGCGTGCGCCCGTCAAGGCTCGAGTGAGGGCGTCCCTGATTGTAGAAGGCCAGATACTTGGCAATTGACGCTCGCGCCTCGGACACGCTGTCGTAGGCGCGGAGATAAACTTCTTCGTATTTGACCGTGCGCCAGAGCCGCTCGACAAACACGTTGTCGCGCCAGGCGCCCTTGCCGTCCATGCTGATGGCGATCTTCGCGTCCAGCAGCACATCGGTGAACTCGAGGCTGGTGAACTGGCTGCCCTGGTCCGTGTTGAAAATCTCGGGCCTGCCGTGCTTCGCCAACGCCTCCTGGACCGCTTCGACGCAGAAGGCCGCCTCCATTGTGATCGAGACGCGATGGGCCAGGACCCGTCGGCTGAACACATCGACGACCGCCGCGAGATAGACGAAGCCACGCCGCATCGGAATGTAGGTGATGTCCATTGCCCACGCCTGGTCGGGCCGCTCGATCTTCAATCCGCGCAACAGGTACGGGTAGATCTTGTGACCCGGTGCCGGCTTACTCGTGTTCGGGCGACGATAGACCGCCTCGATCCCCATGCGCTTCATCAGCGTCGCGATGTGGCGGCGACCGGCGTATACGCCCTCCCGCCGCAGCAACGATCGCTGCATACGCGCTCCCGCGAAGGGATAATCGAGATGCAGCTCATCGAGCCGACGCATCAAGGCAAGGTCCTCGGCCGAAACTGGCCGAGGTTCATAGTAGACCGTGCTGCGAGCCAGCTTCAGGACCTTCGCCTGGCGCACGATAGAAAGATCATGACCGCGGTCGATCATCGCTTTGCGCTCAGCAGGCCCGCCTTGGTGAGCGCGCCGGACAAAAAATCGTTTTCCAACGCCAGCTCGCCGATCTTGGCATGTAACGCCTTCAAATCGACCGGCGTCTCGGCCGACGCCTTGTCATGCCCAAACACGCCGGCGGCGCCTTCCAGGAGCTGGTTTTTCCAGATCGTGATCTGGTTCGGATGAACATCAAACAGTTGCGCCAGCTCCGCCAGCGTCTTGTCGCCTTTGACCGCAGCCAAAGCAACCTTCGCCTTGAATGCCGGAGAATGCATCCGGCGGCTCTTCTTCGTCATCTTCGCTCCTGATTCGCGGCAAGAATCCTCGCCGCTGTCAGGCAGAAAATCCACTCAAGCTACTGTCCGAATTTGCGGAGCCAGCTCTGAGCATTCGCAAGCTCCCAAAAGCTAAGACTAGTCCAATCAACTCACGCGCCACCAGTTCGGTGCCAGGCACCTATTTAGCAGGGATTGCTGGAGAGGTCTGAGGATTGTCGTCGCCAAAGTAGATGCGCGGAATGCAATTTACTGTAGGCACAGCCGCCGAGCCTGGCGCGCGACCGGATCTCCGCCCGACAATGTTCGCGACGCGAACTTTCGAGGCGAGCGAGAGGCGGGTCATCATTATGCCGATTGCCGTGATCCAGCCTACGGGGGCCCGGATTGCGATGCCGTGCCCATCGAGCCAGTTCGCCTGAACGTGACGGTCAGCACCATGACATGGGTGATCACGACATAGCCGACGCAGGCCAGTCCAGCCGCAAACAGGAGGCGATCGGTATGTGGCACGACGTCACCGGCGTTCCACGGATATCCACATCGACGGCCGGCAAGGTCACGCTATTGTTGTCTGCTGCTTAACTCTAGAAGACGACCCGCGCGAGATCGACTAGGCTCACAACCGCAGAGGGAGTAGCCATGTCCAGACAAAATGAGAGGGCGCTGCGGCGCCAGATGAGAAGCCGGTGCTTACCAGACTCCGCAGGGCGCAGGCATGGGGGATGGCTGGATCGGAGGATTTGCCCTGTTACCGATTGCCCTGTTACTGCGAATCCATTCCCCTGTTATCGCAGCATATTCCCCTGTTAACTTCCGTGCTCGATCTCTCGAAAGACCGGCATTCATTGGCTTTTTGCCACGGAGTCGCCATTTCGAGGCAACGAAACAGGACGAAGTCCCTGTTATTGCCCTGTTATGCAGGGAATTGGGCCTTCGAGACTGGTTACGGTAGGCCGGGCCCGCCATATCCTTCGCTCGCAAGGTGAGCGAAGGATGACATGCAGAAGCCTAGCCGCGGAGGAGGGCCTGTTGCAGCGAGCCACTTCGCGAAAGCGTACTCGTCTCGTACCCGTCACTGCGAGGAGCGAAGCCACGAAGCGATCCCTCGCACCGCATACGGTAGGGTTCGCTTCGCTCGCGCCGCCCGCGCCAAACTAGTTCGGCATCAGCACCGCGTCGACGCGGCGGCTGTTTCGTGCGCTGATGATGATTGCGCCGTTGCGGGTCGCAAATCTCGCACCGACGAGCCGCGGAATTTCTCTGCCAGTTGCGATCACCTATCGGCCGTTCCGACGGTGATCGATTTCCTTGAGTAACAGCGTTCGGCGCTTCTGGGTCGCAATCAACAGCCCCTCGAACATCAAGAAGATCTCCCTGGCTTGGACAAAGACCTCCAGGTTCAACGCCTGGTGATCAAATCCGTAACCGGCCAGGCGCGCCTCGATTTCGTGCGCGGCGGTGCGATCCGACCGCCAGCTTAGGGCGTTTTGACGGAGGTGGGAGGTGGCGTCCTCGGCGAACTCCGGTGCGATGCCCGCGAGGTCGATGCGGCGCAGCGAGGCCTCAATCGCTTGCTGGCGGTGATCCTCCAACAGCGCGTGGCGCAGCAGTCGGTAGCGACGGATCTCCCATGAGAGTTCCGCAATATCGATGGCGCTCAGCCATTCGAGGGCCGATCGCGGCGCGACGTCGGCGAAGACGGCCTGCCGCAGCAAATGATACGCTTCGAGGCTCTCACCGGGCAGTAACAGTGGAGCTGGAATCAAGGCATCAAGGTCCCGCGGCAGCGCGGCGACCGCCAGCTGTTGGGCGGCGGGGACGGGCCCGTTCATGACGCGGCCGCCGCCCGGCCGACGCTGGCGGGGCGCGCGCCGTTGTCAAGAGGCGCCGTGCGGGTTTCCTGCATCGGACTCGCCTGCCAAAGCTCCTTGGCCAGTGGGAGCGGCGCAATCTGCATGTCGGCCCACCAGGCTTTTTCGTTGCCATGGCGGTGCAGATCCTGGTGGTGCGTGCGGCAGAGCGGCACGGTGAACTCGTCGCTGACCTTGCGGCCCAACGTCCTGGGCTGAGCGAACTTGAGGTGATGGGCATCGGTCGGGCTCTGTTTGCAGACGAGACAGGGCTGTCCACGAATGAAGAGGAGATGCGCCTTGCTGCGCTTGCGGGGGCTCTCCTTCGGGAAAGCGAGCCCGGCATCCCCGGCATCGTGACGGGCGTGATCTTGTCCGGCCTCGCCGGCGGTGGCTTCGGGCCGAGGCTGCGGGGCAGGGGCCGGCGACACCGATGGCTCGTTCGCTGCCCTGCTGGCCGCGGGAGGCGCGGTCTCAAGCCGCCTCTGGTAGGCGGCCTCCACGCGCCGGGCGTCGTCCTCGATGAGGGTGTTCTTGAGCGGCAGGCTCGCCTTGGCCCACACTAGTAGAGCCTCGGTGGAATGTGCGGCCTCAAGCTCGCTCAGCAGCCGCGCGCAGAGCTCGGCGGATTGCTCACGGCCGAGCACCGCCGGGCGGTTGAGGACGCCCTTAAGAGGCTTGGCCTTCGCTCCGAGGACGGTTTGGGGCTTGGCGGCGGGAGGGGCGGCAATCGCGTCGGGGGCGTCGAGATCATCCTCGCCGGCGATCCCGACCAGGGCGAACAGCGCGTAGCGGCGGGCGTAGGTTAGGGCCGCGCCCATCCGGTGCGGCGCCTCGGTGTCCTTGGCGGCGCAGACCGGCAGCTCGGAGGAGATCCACTCCCCGGAGGAATGGGCAAGCAGGGTGGTCAGGTGAATCTGCGCGCTGGCCGCCTCCAGGCGGGTGGTCTGGACGGTAGCGATCTCCTGCTGGCTTAGGGCTTTGCGGACGATGTCGAGGCCGCTCGCGAGTGAGGCGTAGCGGAAGGTTCGATCGTCCTCCCTGGGGAAGGCCGAGCGGATGGTGGCGATCAGGGTCTTTTCGGGGTTGACGAGGTCGGCCTGGGCCCTCGCCAGGGCGGCGGCGATGGCGCCGATGTGCTCACTGGACTGCAGCATCGGCATTCTCCAGCTCGATGGCATCGAAGCTGATGGCGCCGGATTTGGACCGTTTGGCGCGCACGCCGTGGCCGGTCGCCTCTTTGGCATCCTCGGGGACGAGCGTCTTCAGGTCCGCTTTCGCCACCTCGTGGTCGCCATGGGCGGCCCGGGTGCGCAAATAGGTCGCGGCCAGCTCGGCCCAGAGATTGGACCCGCTCATGTCGACGACCTTGATGGCTTCCAGCCGCGGCCGCGGCGGCTCGACGTCGAACAGGGATGGCGGCTCGCCGGACTGGACGCAGCGCCAGAACTTCTTCTCGGCGGTGAGCAGGAGGTGCTGGTAGAGCGGATCGGCATGAACCTTGATCTCGACCCATTTGCCGCCGCCGGTGATCACCGACAGCACGGCCGAGCGCGCCGCGATCACCCACATGTTGTGCTGCAGCTGCGCCATGTGCTTTGCGGCAGCTGTCTCTTCGGTGAAGGCCCAGGGCAGCATGAACTTGGCCTCGAACACCGCGCCGGTCGGTTCGACGATGCCGTCCAGGGTTGCGGCCATCCAGCGATGGACGGGATGCCGGACCCGCTTCTGGACGTCCGCAATGGTGTGCCCGCTGTGGCGCTGGTACCAGGAACGGTTCAGCGCCTCGGTGATGCTGCCGAGTTGCACGACGAGATTGTTGGAGAGGTCTTCCGGCGCGATCTCACCCCGCTTCTCCTGCCACAGACGCGTAAGGTCCGCCGCATCCTGGCCCATGATGACGCGCGCATCCGAGCCGCCGATGAAATGACGGCGATCGGCCGGGTTGAATTTGACGAGTTGGAATTGTGGCTCTGTGACGCCACCGGTCTGAACAGCACTCACCGGTCTCTCCTGATGTGAACAGCGCGGCGATGGTTGCCGCACTGCCCAAACCCCGCGGGATGCGAGGTGAGAGACCGAGGCCGTTTCTATGCCCGGCCGACTCAGTAACGCTCCGTTTGCTGCGGAAGACCAGTCCTTTCTGCAGCAACAATCTTGCTCTTTTGGCGTCAAAGCTTGATGCCGAGAGCGGATCGGAGCGAGCTGGTGGACGTCACCGGAGAAGGAAAGACGAGGGGAGAACAGGGATGGCGTCAGATCGACAAATCGAAGCCAATCGCAACAACGAAGCATGGGTCCCAAAACCGGCGATGGCGCAGCCAGGTTCAACCAAAACGCGTTGCGCCACGGCGCGGCAACGGCGATCATCATCGCGCGTCGGCCTCTAAAGAAGCTGGGACCGACGAATCCCGAGGCGGACTCGATCAAGCGATCGAGGTTTTTGCCGACAAGGTTGTGAATAAGCTCCCAAGCACTTCGGACGCCGATCGGCGTCGGGACCCCACGCCGAATAACACCCTCTTGAATGACTTTCCCAAAAATGGAAATGCCCTCTTCCATTTCTTGGAAATCCGGATAGTATCCATCAATGCTGGTGATCGGCACGGACATCGTTGAGCGCTATTTTGCCGAACGCTCCAGTCATCGGGGCATCGATGCGGCGCGCGCTCAATACAGGGCATGGCTGGCGATTGCGGAGGCTTCGGACTGGCGGACGCCGCAACAGGTGAAGCAATCGCATCCCAAGGCGAGCATCCTGAAAGGCGGACGCGTGGTGTTTAACATCAAGGCCAACGACTACCGCCTGATCGCCCTGGTTCAATATCGTGATGGCGTATTGATGATCCGCTTTTTCGGCAGTCATGAAGACTATGACAAGGTGGACGCGGAGACGGTCTGATGAAGGCGACTTTGATCATTATCCAGAACCGAGCCGATTATGAGGCGGCCAAGGCGTTTGTCGGCAAGCTGATGCAATCGAACGAAGCTGCCGATCGTGCGCGCATGGTAGCACAGGCTCGCCTTATCGAGGCGTATGAACGCGCGCGCTGGCCGCGCAAAGCGCCGCCATTGCCCGATTTGCTGACCTACCTGGTGGAGCAACATGGTTTGACGCGTGCTGATCTTGCGCCACTTCTGGGCACTGCGAGTCGCGTCAGTGAGGTCATGTCAGGCAAGCGCGAATTGAGCATGACGATGGTCAAGCGTCTGCGCGAACGTTTCCATATTCCGGCGGATTTGTTGATTTCTGCGAGTGGAAGTGTTGCGGCCTAGCTAGGTCGATAGGGGTGCGAGAGCGCGCCGTTAAGGTGGCGGCGATTGGCGGGACTAAACTTGGCGACCTTAAACCCCGGATCGACAACGTGACATTCTTGCTCTTTTTTCGCTGAAACCTTGATGCCGGTTTGATCTGAGCGAGGAAGTGACCGGTGAGGGGAGAAGAGGGCATGGCGTCAGATCGACAAATCGAAGCCAATCGGAAAAATGCCAACCGCAGCACCGGTCCGAAGACAGAACAAGGGAAGGCCCGATCAAGCGGGAATGCGCTCCGTCACGGGCTGTCGCGGTCGATGGTGTACGAGAGCACAGGGACTGACGCGCTAAGGCGCGCTCTTCTCAATCGCTTTGAGCAAGAAGGGCTGGCGCTCGAGCCGGCCGTCCTTGTGAGCACCCAGCAGGAGCTTGCCCGCGTCCGCACGGCTCGTTACGAATGCTCGCCGCATTCCTGTTGGCCCCGAACACGGCGCTAGCAAAGCGGATTCGCGGCCTTGCGCGTTACGAAAGCAACGGCGTTTGCAAAGCGGAAGCGCGTTACCTTGGCCAGCAGGAGCAGTCGAGCCGCGTCAGAAACGACTGGAATTTCGGTAGACGTGGAGGGACAACCGTTTAAGGCAAACCATTCAGCAGGCTGGCCATTGATGGTCAATTTTTTTCGCCGAGCCCCAAACAACATAGAAGCGCTCATGTACACGCTGGCAGAGCTTGCCGAGTTGCCTCGCTTCTGTGGGGAAGACGTCTCGCGCGTATATCTTGGGCGCCATCGCCTTAGGGTCGTAATGGAAAAACGGCGACCCTAAGAAGGGGCGCCGTTCTCCCTTTTCTGAAGGATCTCGAAGCCTACGACACAATGCTGAAATTGGCTGCCGTGACCGTGCCTGCGGTAGCGCCGTTCAGCCAGACCGCAGTGTCGCTGTCGACCTGGATGACGAAGTAGGCGCCGTTCTGGTAGGAGTGCGACAGCACGTCCGAGAACGAACTGAAGCCGGTGCCATTCAGCTGCACGTTATCCGTGGCTGCGTTCCAGTCCTGAACCACCTCGACACCCGGCACGTCGTTCGAGACGAAGGCGTTGCTGCCGCCGCCGCCGAAGTAGTAGTTCACGCCGCTGCCGCCGTCGAAATAGTCATTGCCGGCGCCGCCGAGCAGAACATCGACGCCGTCGCCGCCATACATGGTGTCGTCGCCATTGCCGCCGTAGAGATAGTCGTTGCCTTGGTTGCCATACATGACGTCGTTGCCGTCGTCGCCGTTCTCGATCACCTGGCCCTGGGCGGCGATGATGATGTCGTTCCCGGCTCCGCCGTAGGCGTTGCTGAGGTCGCCACTGCTCATGTAGATTCAGTCGTCGCCGGCATCGCCTTCGAGCAGATCGGTACCCCCATCTCCGCTGAGAGTATCGTTGCCGGTGCCGCCATACGATGTATCGTTGCCGGTGCCGCCATACATCAAGTCGGCCCCGTCGCCGCCGAACAGAAGGTCGTTGCCGGCGCCACCTGCAAGGACGTCGTTGCCGAGTCCGCCGTACAGGCCCGGCGAAGCGGTGAAGCCCGAAGCGTTGATGTTGGCGCCGCTATCATCACCTTCGCCACCGTAGATCGTATCGCTGCCGTTCGAGCCATACAGGGCATCGCGACCGGCACCGCCATCGATAACGTGCTGCTGCGTGGCGAGCGAACCGCCATCCTGAACCCAGTCGTCGCCACTGCCGCCATACTCGTACTGCTTAACGGCGCTATTGCCGCCCTGGATCAAATCGTTGCCGTCACCGCCATAGAAATTGCCCCAAGCGGTGCTGCTCCAGAGCGCATACAGATAATCATTGCCCTGGCCGCCTTCCCAATAGTCGAAACCGACGATGCTGGCTCCCAGCGTGTCGTTGCCCTGGCCGCCATAGAGTGAGTCAGCAGCCCCCGGGGCAACGCTGTTGTTGGTGCTATCGCCGTAAAACACGGTCATGGAACATCTCCATCAATATCGGCTCTTCGTCGAGCCAGCCAAAAAAACTCAGGCGGCCGCAAAACTGAGACGGCCGGGACGATATGGCCTCAAAAGGCCGGACTCTAAACAAGGCGTTGACCTAGGAGCTTGTCTGGATAGTCGCTGTTCAAATCTGGTCGGGTCTGATTCAACATTGGGCGATGAGCAAGTATTTTCGGCCTTGGAACATCGATCAGACGCTGCTTCTGCCGCCGAATGTGCAGGACTTCGTGCCGAAAGGCCATGTCTCGCGGTTTATGGTTGATCTGGTGCGGGAGAGCCTCGATCTCAGGGAGATCATGGGCAGCTATGTGAGCGGGCTTGGGCAGCCGCCGTTTGATCCGCGGATGATGGTGGCGCTGCTGCTGCATAGCTATGCGAGTGGGCTGTATTCGTCGCGTCGGATTGCCAAGGCCTGCCGGGAGCGGAACGATTTTGTGATGATCGTGGCGCTGGATGCGCCGGATTTTCGGACGATCAGCGACTTTCGCAAGCGACATTTGAAGGCGCTCGGCGCGCTATTCGTGCAGGTTCTGAAGTTGTGCGAGACGGCCGGGCTGGTCAAGCTCGGTCATGTCGCGCTGGATGGTACGAAGATCAAGGCGAACGCGTCGAAACACAAGGCGATGAGTTATGAGCGCATGAAGAAGCGCGAGGCGGAATTGAAGGCCGAGGTCGCTCGCATGCTGGCGGCCGCCGAGGCGGCGGATGCCTCGGAGGATGAGACTTTCGGCAACAGCGACGAACTGCCGGACTGGACCGTCGACAAGCAGAAACGGCTGGCGAAGATCCAGCAAGCGATGGCGGCGCTGGAAGCGGACGCCAAACTGGCGGCGGAGGAAGAGCGCCGCATCGAGGCCGAAAAGGAACAGCAGCGCCAGGCCGAAGGCCGCAAGAAGCCGGGCAAACCGGCGGCGCTGCCATCGGAGGAACCCAATCCCAAGGCGCAACGCAACTTCACCGATCCGGAAAGCCGCATCATGAAGTCGAAGGATGGCTTCGTTCAGGCCTATAATGCCCAGGCGGCCGTCGATGCACATGCCCAGATCATTGTCGCGCAAGAACTGACCCAGCACGGCAGCGATCAGGGCCAGTTGGTGCCCCTGATCGAGGCCATCGAGAGCAATCTTGGCCGCAAGCCGCGGCAGGCCTCAGCGGATTCCGGCTACTGCAGCGAAGCCAATCTCGAAGCGCTCGACACACGCAGCATCGATGGCTATGTCGCGCCCGGACGCGCCAAGCACCCGACAGTAGCGAACGGAAAAGTCGGCGGCCCGCTGACACAGGCCATGCGAAAGAAGATCGACGATGGCGGCTTCGAAACACCCTACCGATTGCGAAAGCAAGTGGTGGAGCCGGTGTTCGGGCAGATCAAACAGGCAAGAGGCTTCCGCCAGTTCCTGTTGCGGGGCATCGAGAAAGTGCGCGCCGAGTGGACAATGATCTGCACCGTCCATAACCTCCTCAAGCTGTTCAACCTCGCAAACGCAGCCTGAGCCTGCTACTCTACAACAAATGCCCGTCACGAAAACATATCTGGACGGGCTCCTAGCATCCAACCATGTTGGTATCGGCGACGGTTGCAAGGTTCAATGGGATCGAAAAAACACCTTGCTTCAACTTCCAAAGCCGGCCGTGGAAATAGGTGGCCGGCGTTTGGCACCACAAGCCGGAGTTGCGAGGAGGCTCCTCCGGCTTGAGACAGTGGAAAGAGGCTCGGAAGGAAAGTTCCCGGACCCCGTCTCGCTAGCTAACTATAGACGAATTCGCCGTCGAACGAATATTGTGGTGGCGTTCACACTCGCGCAGATCCACAGGATCTACGTTTCATTGCTGACGATGAAACATCTCCGTTAATATGTCGAGCGTTCTGACGTGCGGCTCTTCGTCGAGCGGCTCAAAGACTCGGCAATCTAAAGCGAGAAAATCTTATCGGTCACGCGCTGCCGAAGTCAAACGTGCCAATCACAGCTTGCGACAGCCATGCGAAGCGCACCCCCTGTGTAACAGTCCTCACAACTTGGATACACCCCGGCATCGACGCGCCCCGAAAACATTCGGAGAATGAATGTCCCGCTGACTATTCTGGATATGCGCGTCGCAACGTTCGTCACTCAGCTTGCTTTCGGAACCCAACCTGCTTCATGATTGCGAAGGCCATTCCCGACCGTCAACGGGAATGGCCGGGCCCCAGCATCCCTAGCATCCAAAAAGGTTGCTGGGGCGCTTGATTTGAATCGCCGGACCGACACGTAATATCACTTTCTCCTGGGTATGCCCAATCTGGCCCGGAGTGGTTCCACGAGAGTACGACGGCTAGCGCCGCCGCCGCGACGGAGACCGCGTCCGGCGGATCAGCAAGGGTGGCCAAGACTGGACCAGGCTCATCCCTAGATTGTCGAGGCCGCCCTGATGCTGTCAGAAGCGGTTTGTAATCGATGACGACGGACGTATTGGCCAGACGGGTGACGACCTAAGCGCCCACCCCTCGATGTGCAAACGAACCTCCAACGACTTCTAGCGCTGGCCAAAGGGCATGTTCCTTTCTGACTTCGAGCAAGGCGAGCTTGGCCCAGGACTCTTCCGAAAGGTCTTGCGAGTTCGGGTTTGAGGGCCTGGTGTCGAAGAGCTCAGATCGCCCCTACCGCGGCGGCCGGTGCACGCACTGGATCGGACGCATCCGGCTATGTCGCGGGGCTCGACCGAGAGGTGGCGCACACATGTACCACTATGGCCTAAGCGTCACACATCTCTCGGAAATCTCAGATGCGTCGATTTATTGGATGCGCTACGCGGCGCGAAGAGGCTAAATCTCTCGCGCCGTGATTGCGGACACATTTCCTAATATTTCCGGATTCGCCGAAGGTGACATCATGAGCTTCTTCTCAGAAGCCGAATTGGATCAGATTAAAGACGACCCCACGACCGTCCTTGATCTCTACGACGCCGAGAGCGCGCGTTTTATTGCTGCGCTCAATATGCCTGGCCTAAGCGACGCCGCTTATAAGTCGGCATTTTGGTGAGCGTCATGCGGAGACCACGCGCTGAGGGTTGATCTGGTCGGCTAGGAAGATCTCGCGGAATGGTTTGTCGCGAGGTCACAATGTCAAAGGATAGTCGTAAGGATAGCGATAAGGATAGGCATATGCCTATCCTCGAACACGGCGCCGACACGCTGCAGCGTGTCGAGATCATCACCGGGACGGGCCGACGTCGGCGCTGGTCGACCGATGCGAAGGCGGCGATTGTTGCGGAGAGTTTTGCGCCGGGTGCAAGCGTGTCCGCAGTGGCGCGGCGACACGACAGAGCTGGCGCCGGTTGTTTGGACAGCGCCCCGCGGGATTTAAGTGGATTCCTGCCGGGTTATGCTGAACGCGGGGCCTTACGATTTTGTCGTTGCGTCGGGAGGGCGTAGCCCGACCAGAGCGACGACAAAATCGTCGGCGACGGTCATGCGGCCATCACCATAGCTTGCGTGCCGAAGTAAGCCTCGTCGGGCGTGCGCCCGTCAAGGCTCGAGTGAGGGCGTCCCTGATTGTAGAAGGCCAGATACTTGGCAATTGACGCTCGCGCCTCGGACACGCTGTCGTAGGCGCGGAGATAAACTTCTTCGTATTTGACCGTGCGCCAGAGCCGCTCGACAAACACGTTGTCGCGCCAGGCGCCCTTGCCGTCCATGCTGATGGCGATCTTCGCGTCCAGCAGCACATCGGTGAACTCGAGGCTGGTGAACTGGCTGCCCTGGTCCGTGTTGAAAATCTCGGGCCTGCCGTGCTTCGCCAACGCCTCCTGGACCGCTTCGACGCAGAAGGCCGCCTCCATTGTGATCGAGACGCGATGGGCCAGGACCCGTCGGCTGAACACATCGACGACCGCCGCGAGATAGACGAAGCCACGCCGCATCGGAATGTAGGTGATGTCCATTGCCCACGCCTGGTCGGGCCGCTCGATCTTCAATCCGCGCAACAGGTACGGGTAGATCTTGTGACCCGGTGCCGGCTTACTCGTGTTCGGGCGACGATAGACCGCCTCGATCCCCATGCGCTTCATCAGCGTCGCGATGTGGCGGCGACCGGCGTATACGCCCTCCCGCCGCAGCAACGATCGCTGCATACGCGCTCCCGCGAAGGGATAATCGAGATGCAGCTCATCGAGCCGACGCATCAAGGCAAGGTCCTCGGCCGAAACTGGCCGAGGTTCATAGTAGACCGTGCTGCGAGCCAGCTTCAGGACCTTCGCCTGGCGCACGATAGAAAGATCATGACCGCGGTCGATCATCGCTTTGCGCTCAGCAGGCCCGCCTTGGTGAGCGCGCCGGACAAAAAATCGTTTTCCAACGCCAGCTCGCCGATCTTGGCATGTAACGCCTTCAAATCGACCGGCGTCTCGGCCGACGCCTTGTCATGCCCAAACACGCCGGCGGCGCCTTCCAGGAGCTGGTTTTTCCAGATCGTGATCTGGTTCGGATGAACATCAAACAGTTGCGCCAGCTCCGCCAGCGTCTTGTCGCCTTTGACCGCAGCCAAAGCAACCTTCGCCTTGAATGCCGGAGAATGCATCCGGCGGCTCTTCTTCGTCATCTTCGCTCCTGATTCGCGGCAAGAATCCTCGCCGCTGTCAGGCAGAAAATCCACTCAAGCTACTGTCCGAATTTGCGGAGCCAGCTCTCGACATCAGTCCAAGCCTGTTGTTTCTCTGGCGTCGCCAGGCTACGCGGGCGCAGGTCGCGGAGCGCGGGGACAGAGGCATGCCACCTGGCTTTGTGCCGGTCGCGATCACCGGCTGTGGGCGCCCGAGTGAGGAGCAGGCGGCGATCGAGATCGAGGTCGGCGCGATTCGCATCCGTGTCAGGGGGACAGTCGACCGGGAGGCACTGTGCGAGGTGCTGGCGGCGGTCGGGACGGTTGGTCGATGATCGGGCTTCGAGCTGGGTTGTCGATCTGGATTGCGACGCAGCCGGTCGATTTCCGCCGCGGCATGGACTCGCTGGCGATGCTGGTGAGCGAGGCCTTTGGAGCCGATCCGTTCGACGGCGGACTTTATGTCTTCCGCTCCAAGCGCCGAGATCGCGTGAAGATCCTGACTTGGGATGGAAGCGGCCTTGTCCTTTACTACAAAAGAATCGAGGGGCAGTTCACCTGGCCGCCGATCAAGGAAGGCGTCATGTCGCTATCTCATGCTCAGCTCTCGGTGCTGCTCGATGGCTCGGACTGGAAGCGTGTGCCGATGCGAGTTGTGGATCAGCCGATGCGAGCTGGTTGATCATTATCAAGAGTCGTTCGTCACTCATGCGGAGTTGTTGTAGAATCGCTCTGCATGAGTGATTTGCCTTCCGATCCAGCATTGCTCCGACAAGCCGTGATGACGCTATCGTCACGGCTTGCGGCGTTGTCGGAGGAATGCAGCACGCTGGCGACCGAGCGTGATGCAGCGATCGCCCAACGCGACGCTGCGATCCAGGAGAACGACAAGCTCCTGATGATCCTGTCCCAGTACAAGCGCACGATCTTCGGTCCGCGCTCCGAGACACTGGATATCGGACAGCTGTCTCTCTTCACCATCAGGGCACAGGCGGTTCGTGCCGCCGCCAACGACGACGTGACCGGAGGCAGGCTGCCTGACGGAGCGGAGGGCCGTGGAAAGCGACCGGCGCGACGCAACCGGGGGAAGCTTCCGGAGCATTTGCCGCGCATCGATGTCGTGATCGATATCGAGAGCCACATCTGCCCTTGCTGCGGCGAGCAGCTGCACAAGATCGGGGAGACCGTCAAGGAAGCCTTCGACGTCATTCCGATGCAGTACCGGGTCAAGCGCATCATGCGTCCACGGTACGGCTGCCGGGGATGCCGCCAGGGTGTTCTGCAGGCACCCGCGCCGGCCCAGGCGATCGACGGTGGAATGGTGACGGAAGCCTTGCTGGCCCACGTCGCGGTGATGAAATACGGCTACCAGCTGCCGCTGTATCGCCAGGAACAGATGTTTGCCGCCCAAGGCATCACGCTCGACCGGCAAACGCTGGCCTCGTGGATGGGCCGCGTCGCCTGGTGGCTGAAGCCGCTTCACGCGCTGTTGCGCCGCGCAGTGATGTCCTACCCGCGGCTGTTTGCCGACGAGACGCCGCTGCCAGTTCTCGATCCCGGCCGTGGCAGAACCAAAGTCTGCCAGTTCTGGGCGATCGCCACCGACGACCGCCCGTGGGGCGGCCCGGCGCCGCCGGCAGTAGTCTACGTGTTCGCCGAGGATCGCAAGGCAATCCGCGCCAGGCAGCTGTTTGGAGACTACGACGGCATCCTGCAGGTCGACGGCTACGCCGGGTACAAGGGGCTGATTAAAAACGGCGGCCGTCTGGTACAACTGGCGTTCTGCTTCGCGCATGCGCGGCGGAAGTTCTGGGACGTCCACATCGCGACGAAATCGCCGATTGCCGCGGAAGCGCTGCAGCGGATCGCGATGTTCTACGCCATTGAGGATCGCATTCGCGGTTTGCCGGCGACGCAGCGAGCTGCGGTGCGACAATCCGACACCAGACCGCTGATCGAGGACTTCAAGCCCTGGCTCGAGGCGCGACGTATCCGTCCGAGGGCGGCCGTCTTGCGAGTTTTTCCGATCTGTAGCTGACTGTCCTTATGGACGGACATAAGGACAGTGCGGTGCTGAGCCGCATGGATTTGGTGGAGACCGGTCGGCGGCGACGCTGGACGCGTGCGGAGAAGCTCAGAATCGTAGAGGAGAGCTTCTCGGGGCCACGACTGGTGTCGGCGACGGCTCGCCGGTATGGGATATCACGTCAGCTTCTGCTGAGCTGGCGCAAGGCTTGGACCTGTCATGATCCGGCCGAAGAGGATTCGATCGGCCCGACATTCGTCCCTGCGATAGTTGCGGCAAGTACGCCGCCAACGACGGAAGCTGTCGAGACAGGTCAGATCGAAATCGTGAGCCCTCAGGGGCTGCGCGTGGTCTTCGGCCCCGGTGCGGATATCGAGGCGGTCGTTCGAATTGCTCGGGGCCTGGCGCGCCGATGATCCCGATCCCGACGGGCGTGCGGGTGTGGCTGGCGACGGGCCATACCGACATGCGGTGCGGCTTTCCGAGCCTGGCTCTGCGCGTGCAGGAAGTGCTCAAGCGCGACGCCATGGGCGGCGGTCTTTTCTGCTTCCGGGGCAAACGCGGTGATCTATTGAAGGTCATTTGGCACGGTGTGCTGCAGAGCATGAAGGAGGTGAATAACCGAATTTAATGCGTACAGCTTTATGAGAGATGGAGGATGGCCCTCCTGCATCGGCGTTTCAGGCGCAGATGCAAAACCACGACACTGTGGCTTCGCTTAAAAGGCGCGGTCATGAGCAAGTGTTGCAAAAGTCCCGGGTGTACGGGGCAGGTAAGTATCCAGAAGGCGAGCGAAAGCGAATCTTCCGATGACGCGTCGAAAATTACTAAGGCGTCGCCAAAATCAGGGGCGCGTGCCATCCCTGAGATCAATCCGTGAGGCGCCTGGATTACTGCGCGGATGGCGACCGGCGTTTAGGGGACGCGATCTGGATACAGGCTCTTGTAGAGAACTGCAGGAACCAGTCGTTGTGATGCCAAGGGAGAAGTTCAAGCGGCGCACACCGCGAGACGAGAGTACCGAAGCACAACACTGGGGCGGATCGGCTCGTAGTAGTGATGAAGGTGCTGTAATGGGACTGGAGCGAAGGGGCCGAAACAAGTGGGTTGCTCCCATATGCAACTGTGATGAGCAGGAGGACATGTGAGTGTAACCGGACGTAAGCAGTACGATATCGACAAGCAGACAGTGATGAAGGCCTACCGATTGGTCAAAGCCAATGCGGGCTCGGCCGGCGTGGATAAGGTGTCGCTCGAAGCTTTTGAGAAGGACTTGAAGGGCAACCTTTACAAGGTCTGGAATCGAATGTCTTCTGGCAGCTACTTTCCACCTGCCGTTCGGGCTGTCTCCATTCCCAAGAAGAACGGCGGGCAACGCATTCTAGAGCATTTTCCGATCACGTTGCGTCGTAACCAGCCGCGACGAGATAATTTTGGCATTCCTCGGGTGAGAAGCGCTTGAGAGCGTTGGCGATTGCTTGCCAGAGATCGGGCATGGTGCGCGCTGCGGCGGCCCGCAACAGGGCTTTCAGTTTAGAGAAGGCCATTTCGATCGGGTTGAAGTCTGGACTGTAGGGCGGAAGATAGAGCAGGCTTGCTCCGACCGCCCGGATGGCCTCTCGAACGCCATGGACCTTGTGAGCGGGCAAGTTGTCCATGATAACGGTATCGCCCGGCCGCAGCGATGGGGCGAGCAATTGCTCGACGTAGGCCAGGAAAGCGTCGCCATCCATTGGACCGTCCAGAACAAGCGGCGCGATCAGACCGTCGGAGCGCAATCCAGCGGTGAATGTCGTCGTCTTCCAATGTCCGTGTGGGATAGCTGCACGACATCGCTCGCCGCGTGGCGAGCGGCCGTAAAGCCGCGCCATTTTGGTGTTGGCGCTGGTTTCGTCGATGAAGACGAGACGCTCAGGGTCAAGATCGATTTGCCCTTCGAGCCACTCCTCACGCGCGGCATTTATATCGCCGCGCCGTTGCTCGGCGGCGTGCGCTGTCTTTTTTTAAGTGTGATCTTTCTGCGCTGGAAAAAACGCCAGAGCGACGCGATGCCAGTCGATATTCCACGACGTTTCAACAGTTCTCGCAACTCGGCGAGCGTGATATCCGGCTTCGCTGTCACTGCCTCCAGAATCAATTGCGAATGCGCTTCGATGCGCTGCGATTTGCGGTCACCGCCCTGGCGTTTAGGAACGATGTCGCCAACTTCCTTGAGGCGACCGCGCCAGCGGATCGCACTGGCCGCGCTGACACCAAAGCGCTCAGCAGCCTGTCGACAGGACATGCCACCGTCAATCGCGGCTATCACCCTTTGACGAAGATCAACCGAAAGCGCCCTGGCCATACATGCTGGCCTCCCTCGCCAGCATGCAGCTTGAATCTGACTCGCGCCGTTTTGGGAATCCCCACCCGATTCATTCCGGTCGGAAAATGCTCTAGGTGTGCCGACAGTAGCAGATCGCGTGGCGCAAACGGTCGTCAAGCTGCAGATTGAACAAGCACTCGAGGAAATCTTCCTTCCCGATTCCTACGGCTACCGGCCCGGAAAATCCGCGCTGGACGCCGTCGGCGTCACCCGGCAACGGTGCTGGAGGATGGACTGGGTGCTGGAGTTCGACATCAAAGGCCTGTTCGACAATATCAGCCACAAGTTGCTTATGAAGGCCGTCAGGAAGCATGTGCAAGACGAATGGGCTCTGCTCTACATCGAACGCTGGCTAACAGCGCCGATGCAAGACAGAGACGGAGCGATCACCGCTCGCGACCGGGGCACACCCCAAGGCGGCGTGATCAGTCCCGTCCTTGCCAATTTGTTCTTGCATTATGCGTTCGATACATGGATGGCGCGGAACTTCCCGCAGTCGCCGTGGTGTCGATACGCGGACGACGGGCTCGTTCATTGCCGAACCAAGGCTGAAGCGGAAGCCATCAAGGCGGCGCTGCAAGCAAGGTTTAAGGAATGCGAACTCGAAATGCATCCCGACAAGACCAAGATCGTCTACTGCAAAGACAGCAATCGCCCGGGTAGCCATGCCAGTCAGTCATTTGACTTTCTGGGATTTACCTTTCGACCGCGCAGGGCAAGAAACCATCAGAAGAAAGAAAACTTCTGTACGTTCTCGCCAGCGGTCAGCAGGGCGGCGATGACGTCTATGCGTATGACGATCCGGCAGCTCCGCCTCAGGCTTCGCTCGCAGACGGAAGTCGACGCAATTGCCTTGGAACTGAACCCCGTCCTTCGTGGATGGAGGCAGTACTACGGCAGATATGGGCGGTCAGAAATGCACAACCTGTATCGATATGTCGACGAATCTCTTAACCGCTGGGCGCGACGCAAATACAAAGGGCTGAAGAATGGAAAAGTCAGAGCCTCCACCTGGCTCAGATTGATCCGCTGCCGCAGGCCGAAGCTGTTCGCTCATTGGGCGATGTTGAGTTCTGCCTCGTTACTTGTTGAGAGCCGTATGACGTGAGAGCGTCACGTACGGTTCGGAGAGCGGCTCCGGGTGCAACCCCCGGGGCCGACTCACCATGGCCAGGGAGCATGCCTTTTTACCAAAAGACTCGAGCGAGGAAGGTTCATCTGGCCATCGGTTGGCGGTGAAACGGTGACGATTTCGCCGGCGCAGTTGAGCTATCTGTTGTCCGGGATCGATTGGCGCACCCCACAAGAAACTCAGCGTCCGACGCGGGTCGGATAACCGTTTTGGGTTTGAACTTGCCGCTTGATCTGATTCAATGGCTTCATGACATCGAAGCCGGACGACCTTCCATCGGACCTTGCGAGCGCCTACATGGCGCTGCTGGTCGAGCGTGAAGCGTTGCAGGTTGAGCGCGATGTCGCCGTCGCGGATGCCGCCAGTGCGCGTGCGGAGCTGTCGGACAACGAAGCACTGATCGCACATCTCGAGCTGAGGATCGAGAAGCTCAAACGCGAACTGTACGGGCCGCGGTCCGAGCGTACGGCGCGGCTGATCGAGCAATTGGAATTGGAGCTCGAAGAACTCATAACCACTGCGAGTGAGGATGAGTTCGCCGCGCGTGCCGCGGCGGCAAAGGTACAGAAAGTCCGGGCCTTCACACGCAGGCGGCCGGTACGCAAGCCCTGGCCGGACGACATCGAACACGAGCGTGTCGTCATCGAGGCTCCGACGACCTGCGCCTGTTGCGGCGGGTCGCGACTGGCGAAGGTCGGCGACGATGTGACCAAGACGCTGGAGGAGATCCCGCGCCGGTTCAAGGTCATCGAGACGGTGCGGGAGAAGTTCACTTGCCGCGATTGCGAGAAAATTAGCCAGCCGCCCGCGCCGTTCCATGCCACGCCGCGTGGCTTCATCGGCCCACAATTGTTGGCGACGATCCTGTTCGACAAGTTCGGCATGCATATCCCGCTCAACCGTCAGAGCGTGCGCTTTAAGGCCGAGAGGATCGATTTGCCGCTGTCGACGCTGGCCGACCAGGTCGGCCACGGGACCTTCGCCGTTATGCCGCTCTTCCAACTGATCGAGCACCATGTGCTCGCGGCCGAGCGTCTGCATGGCGATGACACCACCATCCGCATCCTGGCGAAGGGCAAGTGCACGACTGGGCGGATCTGGACGTATGTGCGGGATGACCAGCCGTTCGCCGGGCCTGCGCCGCCGGCCGCGGTTTACTATGCTTCGGGCGACCGCCGCGGCGCACACCCCCAGAAGCATCTGGCTGGCTTCGCCGGCATCTTGCAGGCGGACTGTTACAGCGGCTTCGAACCCCTGTTCGACCCGCAGAGGAAGGTGCTGCCGATCACGCCGGCATTCTGCTTCGCCCATGCGCGGCGGGGCTTCTTCGAGCTGGCCGACATCGAGAAGAATGCCAGGGAGGGCCGCCGGGGCAAACCGGTCTCCCCGATCGCGCTGGAGGCAGTCAGGCGTCTGGATGCGCTGTTCGAGATCGAGCGCGCCATCAACGGCAGCAGCGTCGACAAGCGCCGTGCTGTGCGCCAGGTGCAGAGCAAGCCGATTCTCGACGACATGCACGCCTGGTTGTTGTGTGAGCGCGAAACCCTCTCGCGCTCCTCCGAGGTTCTGAAGCCCATGAACTACATGCTCAGGCGCTGGGACGACTTCGCCCGCTTCCTCGACGATGGCCGGATCTGCCTGACCAACAATTGTGCTGAGCGCGCATTGAGAGGCATCGCCTTGGGAAGGCGCAACTGGACCTTCGCCGGCAGCCAGCGTGGTGCCGACCGTGCCGCAATCATGCTGACGATGATCACGACCTGTCGTCTCAACGACGTCGATCCCAAGGCCTGGCTCGCCGACGTCCTCGCCCGCATCGCCGATCTTCCCGCTTCGCGCCTGCACGAACTGCTGCCCTGGGAATGGAAGCTTCTGCGCCAAACCCGCAAGCCCGACGATCAGCAAGCCGCCTGATCTTCACCAAACGCTATCTTACAGATCGCCACGCCCGCGCGCATGCGTCAATCAGGCGGCCTTCGTCGTATGCGTACCGATCATCGCCGGCCATCCCCAAAGCAGAATCGACGACCTTATGCCATGGCGATTCCGCAAAACGTCAAGCCAGCATCAATAGGGTTCCGGCTAAGCGCTTACCTTTGATCACAAGATGTGCATTTCTTTGCGCGCGCTTAGCTCGACTGGTTATTCCTTATCAACGTCGAGCCGAAAGACGCAGTCAGCTTCCTGGTTGCGGCTCGGACTCAACGCTCTTGCGACGTGGTTTGCCGTGCAGCGACCATATGCCACCGCGATGTAACGCTTCGTCGTCAGGCAGACTGTTAGCTGATTTTATCTCTCTCACTCGTGACCCAAGACCCGTCCAACGAACCGGCGAACGGAGGATGGCAGCAATTTCTGCGCCAGACTCCGGGCGAAGTACTTTGGGCGGGTAGCCCATTGTCCAGCCTGCAATTTTGCTATTCGAGTTGTCAGATCGCCAACGGTGCGCTGCAAATCCTGTATCTGGCCGACGTAAATCTCTGCGATGCGCTTGATCTCGTCCGGATAAACTTGGTTAAGACGGTCGATCTCCAATTGCAGGGGCTGGAGATCCGTTGGAAACAACGGCAAAACAGTGCCCAGCTGCGACAAGTTGCGTGTCATCGCGCCAGCCTGACGAAGAGCTTCTACGTCGAAGGCGGAGGTTTTCCGATCACCAGTGTCTGCCCATTGCAAAATGGGATTCACCAGCTGCGCACTCTGGGCCTCCCAGTTAAATTGCCTCCGGAAGTAGTCCAGCGCTCGCACGGACATGGCTTCTAGAGTCGGACGATCCTCAGCCAACTTGTCCAAGGCGGTTGCCAGAACATCGGGCTTCGTGAAATCGATGCAGAGCCCTAAGCCATTGCCCACCACCACCTGCTTTACAAATTCCAGGTCGTTGGAGACAATGGGTAAGCCAGCAGCCAGGTACTGTGAGAGTTTGTTCGGAGAACAGAACTTATTATTTATGTTGCTGGGAAGGTAGGGAATAATCCCCACATGCGATTGGGATGCTGCAGGGATCAGCTCCTCCTCAGTCAGGCTAGGTGCAAATTGAATGCGCTCCGTGTTGGCTCCATGCGACGCAACTCGGGCCCTCAACTCGTCTTTATAATTCCCGTCTGGGCCGCGTAACTTTAGCCTAATTCTCCCAGTCGTTCGCACAAATGCATCTATGAGTTCTTCGAGTCCTCGCCCAGGCGCAAAGATACCTTGGTACAAGTATTCAATGATCTCATCATTGAATTTGGTCGTCGTTCCCGGCAACGCCTGGCTCAATGGGACGCAATTTGGCACTGAAAAGAAGTTCATGCCATATGTATCAGACATAAGGGCGGCCAGAGGCGGGGACACAGTGCTGCGAAGGTCGGCATTTGCCGCCAAGCCCCTGTCGATCGACACCCAGAACTCACATTCCCAATGTCGAAAAGCCTGAATTGCATAGGGCCAGTATTCATGCGCGTCGTAAACAAGACGCGCCCCGCTTTCTTCAGCTAAAACAGCGGCCGCCGGAAGCGTGTCAAGATCGCAGGCTATGATAACATCACTGGGTCCGAGCGCTCTTCCAGCTTGAATCAAAGCGCCATTCACCCTCAAGAAATGCTGGCAGATGTGACGGAACCGATTCAAATCTGCCGCAGACGCATCAATTGCGCCGAATGCGGTTCCGAGTATTGATGCTGGCAAGGTCGCGGCAAGATATATACTCCGGAGCGCGTCAATTCCCGGAGACCGGCGCGCGCTCAAGATTTCTCCTTGCAACCACGTCCAGTCATGGCGTCGGTCGTCCACGCTCACGCGCAGCGATCTACGATCGACCCTCTCGATCAAAGGCGAAGCACCTTCCATCGCGTAGGCGGCTAACTCGCAAACATCGAACGTCGCCTGCAACGAGGCCGACAGCCATTGCACTCGCGGATCGAGCGTTACCCGATGGGGCACGAGTAGCACCGCCTTCGGCCCGCATATGTCTGGCGTTCTCGCCTGGACCGCTTCAGCCTTTCTCGCCGCCTTCTGCTTCAGACCCTTCGAGGTCAAGCAGGTTTCCAACATATTGTCGAAGCGATCCACAAAATGCAGATATGTGTTGCGAGGGTTGGCAATGATGTCTTCATAAGCACGCTCGGCCATTTGAGCCTGAGCTCGCTGGTCCTTGATAAATTCGAACATCTCCTGCGCATTGCTGAGGTCGCGCTCGAGAGGGAAGTAATGTATTCCCGCATGGAACAGGTCGGAATAATCACCGCGATAGAGGATCTGAGCGGCGCCCGCGGCCGCCGCCTCGAAATGACGGGGCGACACCTGCGCGTAATGCACATTGCCTTCATATTTGTGCAGAAATGCATCATGCGCCTCGCAATAAAAAGCTTCTGACCACCGGTCACTGTTCGGACTGGTCTTCTCGAAATTGCGGCACCAAGCCGCCACGTTGCCATCGAAATCGAAAAGATTGGCGCCAGATTCCGTGCCAATCACAATTCGCGACTCTTGCAGGAAGGACACCCAATCGTTGCCGGACAGCCTGTCTTCCCAACGGCAAGAAATGTTGGAGTGAATGTCGGGCTCTTTGTCGAACAGTCGACTTAGGTCATAGGCAATCTTGCGCTTGTCAAAACCCAACTGCCCGAATTCAAGCGGCTGAAGCGAGCCGCGATAAGTAGCATCGAAGGTTCTTCCTGAAAGTGGCTGGCGCTTCCATTGAAGCATCGCTGAAGACACGTATCCGGTCAAAGCGTGATGAATAGTCACGTCACCAATAATTGCACGTGGGTAGACCCGCTCAACCTCACCAGGCGGCACACAACTTATGACGGCGTCGAATGACTTGGCTCGCAAAAATTCGGCGAACCGTGCGGTGCGAACTTGCTCATCTTGTTTCATCAGGACTTTAACGCCGTCGTATTCAGAGAATCCGCGTGCCAATTCTGAATCAAGGCTAAAAGCGTTGTCCGGGTTGTAGGACACAGTACAGTGGATCAGCACCGCATCATAATCTTCCAGCCTGACGGTATGCGGCAGCGTGAAATAGGGGCCGCGCGTCGGCCAAAGATTCACGACTTCAAGATCGTAACGACTGTGCTGCTGCCAGAATGCGATGTTTTCAATAATCGCGCCGGTGCCGTGCGGTTCAAAATATGCGATGAACAATACCCGCCCGGCCTTGGCTATCGCGCTCCTGCCCAGGCGGGGCTTTGGAAATTCCGGCCCCACGTGTAACTCCTATTCCGTTGGATCCTGCGGCGGCGGGCATTCTAAGCCATTGCCCTGACGATAAAAGAATAAATGTGTACGGCGTACCAATTCAGGCTTGCTCGTCGCTCGATAGGCTGTTCTGCGGAGTAGGCAGCTCTACTGGCGAAAAACGCCATTCGCTCGTGTGAAAAAATTCTGCGCTCGCATTGGCATAACTGTCGGGAAGCTCCACTATGATTGTGAAACTCCGACTTAAGAGATCATAGCGCTTTGCATGTCCGGCGGCCTCAAGCGTTGTCTTTCCAAGCACCGAGACGCCTACGGTGTAGATACCTGGCCCAAGCTGATTTGGGTTAAGGACCATTTCAACCCGACGGCCATCCCCGGCATTTGCATCAAATCGATCGGGCGGCGCGAAGAGGCGAGACATGGCGCGACCTTGAAGATCATGAATTGCCAGCCCGTACGTGCAGTCGAATTCGCCAGCTTCCTCCACCTCAAGGAAGACAGTGAACATAGCCGGCTGCAGCGAAGTAATACGATCCGTCTGACCTCTTGGGCCGCTCACGCTGAACCCGACGATTTTCAAGCCCCCCTCGGATTCCCATCGCGAGATACCACCAGGTGCAATGAAAGATAGATCCCTTGCCATCGCGGCGGGTACCACCGGCAAGTTCACCTGCTGCATATGAGGCGTGAAATAGGGAATCTGCCTGTACTGTGGAGCAAGCATTGCGCTGGCTGGATCCGTGAGACCGTCGGCAAATGGCCGCGAAAGCTCGGTATCCCGGAGCGCGGCCGCAGGTTCCTTAAGCCCGCCGTCCGCCATGACTTGACGTCGGGTCGCGGACGGGTCGCCACTTCCCGGCATGGCGCCATACACTGCCTCCTCATAGGCCTTCACGACTTCCAAGGCCCCCCCCATCTTCGCGATCCGGCCACCCTCGAGCCAGATGGCTTCGTCGCACAACTCCAATATCTGTCCCATCGCATGCGACACCAGAAGAAGTGTGCAACCACTCTTGATGATCTGATCAACCCGTTTTTTTGACTTGGCGAGGAAATAGGCATCACCCGCCCCCAGCACTTCATCAACAATCAGAATGTCTGGCCGGATTGCTGTCGCTGTCGCAAACATCAGACGCGACTGCATGCCGCTTGAATAAGTCTTGAATGGTTGATCCAGAAATGCGCCCAGCTCACAAAAATCAACAACGTCATCGAACGCCGCCTGGGTGTCGGCATTGGACAGCCCATTGTATTGCAATGAAGCTTGAATGTTCTCCCGCCCTGTATAATCGGGATGAAAGCCTTGCCCCATGGTCATCAGGGCCTGGATCGAGCCATTGACTTCCATGCTGCCGGTGGTGGGACGAAAATTGCTGGAGATCAGGCGAAGCAGCGTGGTCTTGCCCGCGCCATTGCGACCAATAATGCCCATCCGCCGTCCGCGGCCCAGAGTGAAGGACACATCGTCCAAGGCCCGGAATTCGGTGATAGTTCGCTTCCGTTCGACGAATCTTGAAAGACCAAAGGCCTCGAGCAACTGGTCTTTCGGTCCGGTTCCCAGGCGATAGACCTTCGTGACACGATCGAAGCGAATGGCGGGCGGGTGTGGTTTGGACATGTCAAGCAAAGTCAACAAAGGCAAAGCGAGCGCGACGGAAGAACGCCAGACCAACAAAAAAAGTACCTAGTCCCAGCACAGCGGCGCCTGCCATTGCGAAGGCCGTCGGCCAGGTTCCGAGCGCTAAAGGCGCCTGCAGACACAGGACGAAATAGCTCAATGGATTGAACCAAATGATGAATTTCAATTGCGCCGGAACCATTTCGGGGGTGTAGGCCATGGGGCTGAGAACCATGAGCGCCATATTTATGATTCCGATCCCCTGTTGGATGTCGCGCGCAACCAGCGCAACGAGCGAAAAAATCCAAACCAACCCCATCATGAACATGATCAGTAGTATCCAAGTAACGGGTACGACAAGCAGCGCGATCGCCGAAGCCGATGAAAGCAGGATCGCGGCCACACTTGTGATTGCCAATGCCGCAAGGGAGGGAACTTGGCTTGCCAGGACAGAGCGAGGAGGCAGCAACACCGCAGGAAACACCGTATTCATGAGCAATGTACGGTGCGCGATGATAATCCCCAGCCCCGACGACAAACTTTCTGAAAACATCAAAATTGGCGCAAGGCCGCTCATCACCAGAACCGTATACGTTGCTGGTGTTATATTTGGCGCGCGTATCTGGAATATGAGTACATAGATCGTGGCATAAAAAGTCAGCATGGCGGCCGGATACAGGACCGCCCAAGCAGAACCCAAGGCCGAACCCGCATACCGTTGACGTACATCGTGCCGAACGGCGTGGAACAGCCGCGGCCCATAAATTTCAAACCAGCGCATCATTTTTCAATCGTCCGCTTGACGGAGAGCGACGTCCTCTTGCGCAAAGGCAAAGGTCCAAGCAATCGCGTCGGCGACGCGTCTTAGGCGTTCGCACTTCTGGCAGCAAGCAACTGACTCGCGAGAACAAATGTTAAAACACGCTCGGGGGATACTTGATCCCCATACGAGGCAAAGGGCATCGTCTATCACCGCGCGCTCAGTGGCTTGCGGAAAACGGAAGTCAGTTCGACGGGTCGCAAAATATGGTGAAATAACTTCCGGGCCAGATCGGGATGGCGGTCGCGCAGAAAGACAAGATCCCGCGATAGCCGATCCTGGTCGTAGTGCCTCAAGCTCCGCAGACCATCCAGCTCTGGCACTTGCGCTTCTTCGCTGTTCAGTATGTCCTGAACAGGTCCGGTCCCTTCTGGGATACATAGTTTTAAGTTGTCGAAGCTGTTCAGCAGCCAACCGCTAAACTGGTGAGCGATATATTCATAGCCCCAGATTCTTTGAAACAGCAGCCGCAACCCACTTAGGCTGAACCCGCGAACGTGAACATAATCGTAGACCGACTCGGAGGGCAGATAAGAGTCTAGGCGCTCCTCATTTGGTACATCCACTATGATGTAACCGCCCGGCTTCAGCATCCGGTCAATCTGCTGCATGGCCCTATCAAGCTGCAACACGTGTTCCAATACGTCCACCGTCACGATCGCATCGAAGAAGGACGACTCAAAGGGTGCATTTTCAATCCGCGACAAACACAGGTTGGGTACTAGCTTTTTGCACTCCTGCAAATAGGGCATGGCAATTTCCAAACCATAGCGCTCATATTCCGTGAGCGTAGCCATCAAGCCGCCAAGCCCGATGCCAACATCAAGAAGGCGCGAGCCTGGCGCAACATGAGCCCTGACAAGATCTTGGACAGACTGGATAGTCTGCTGAATCTGCTTCTCGCTCATGAAGGGATTCGAGCCGGTTCGGCGCAAACCTTCCAGGTGATCGGACGCGATCCTGTCATAGTTCTCGATATAGGCGTCGTTCTCCTCAAAGACCGGAATATCATTCTCGATCTTCAGATAAGGACGCTCGAATCGCATTGTTCCGTGATGAAAACCGGCCACGTATAGTCCTCTGCAAGTTCTGTTGTTTCGTCGCTACGTTCATGCTTTGAGCGCGTGCTCAAAGCCCCCGAACCATTTGACGCTCCGGCGCCACGCTACTTGCCATTTGCCACATTGCCCTCGCTCCAAATAGACGCGCCGAAGTACCCTGGCCGCCTGACTTTCATTGGTCGCAGAGCGGGGTATGACTAGCCCGTCTTATTCGTCAGAGTGCGCCTGAGAGGCTGGCGAGCGTGGTGTAAAGCGCTGATGCGGCGTAGGATTCGGTTGCAAAGCCAACCCCATCACCTCAACCGCCAGGCCCGCCATGACCGATGATACGATTCTGCCCTTCTCGTTTCCAGCCGTTCACGCCAAGAAAGTCACAGCTGCCTTCGATGGCGGTCGGCTGACCTCGAACGGGGGCGTGATGCTTCTGGCGATGGCCGAGCGGCGTCTCGGCTTGGCCGACAATTTGGCCCGGGTGTTCCCGGATCGGCGCGATCCGACGCGGGTCGTGCACAGCCTTGTCGATATGTTCCGCGCGCGCATGTTCGCGATCTGCTGCGGCTACGAGGACGCCGACGACCTCGATCATCTGCGGTCCGATCCCGCATTCAAGCTGGCCTGCGGACGGCTGCCGGACACGGGTCGCGATCTGTGTTCCCAACCGACGCTGTCGCGGCTGGAGAATGCTCCGCGCCTGCGCGACGTGATCCGACTGACCTACACTTTGGTCGACGCATGGATGGATAGCTACCCGCGCGAGCCGGCATCCGTCACGCTCGACATCGATGATACCTGCGATGTCGTCCACGGCCATCAGCAGCTCTCGCTGTTCAACGCTCATTATGACGAACGCTGCTTCCTGCCGATCCACGTCTACGACACGGAGAAGAGCCGGCCCGTGGCGGTCGTGTTGCGGCCCGGCAAGACGCCGGGCGGCGTCGAGGTGCGTGCCCATCTGCGCCGCCTGATACGGCATATCCGGACGCGGTGGCACAACACGCGAATTACGTTCCGTGGCGACGGGCACTATGCCCGGCCGGAGGCAATGGCGTGGTGCGAGACCAACGGCATCGACTACATCTTCGGTCTGTCCGGCACCAAGCCGCTCGCCAGAAAACTCGACGAGGCCGCCGACGACATCCGCACGCGACGCGCCATCGAGAACCTGCCGGTTCTGCGTGGCTATACCGAGACGCGCCACAAGGCCAAGTCCTGGGATCGCGAACGGCGTACCGTCGCCCGTATTGAGGCGACGATGCTCGGCCTCGACATCCGTTTCGTCGTCACCAGCCTCGATGTCGGCTCGGCCGAGTGGATCTACGACAGCCTGTATTGCGCGCGCGGCCAAGCCGAGAATCTGATCAAGCTGCATAAGACACAGCTCGCCTCCGATCGCACCAGCTGCCGTTCGGCGCTCGCCAATCAAGTCCGCCTCGTTCTCCACACCGCCGCTTATTGGCTGATGCTGACCGTGCGCGACGCGATTCCCAAAGCCCGGGAATTGGCCACAGCCGAGTTCGCGACGCTGCGTCTTCGTCTCTTGAAACTCGCTGCCCGTGTCGTCGAGACCACGAGCCGCATTCGCCTTGCGTTTGCCGCGGCATGTCCCGAAGCCGACCTGATCCGCGGCTTGCCAGGCGCGCTGCTGCCGCTCGGTCCTTGACCGGCGGGGCGTCCGCCCCCCGTTCGCCCAACCCATCCCTCAAGCGCGTTGCAAAGTACGGGTCGTCAGGCGGTGAAAAGCCGAAGGCAATCCCGCGCGCCTCGTCAGAGCAGATGTGCGGCCACATCAATCGGACTAAAAAAAGCACTCTCACGAATAGGACGGGCTAGCACAGGCCCCCGGCATTGTCAGCGGTTCAGAGGCTCACCCCGAAGCGCTCGCCCCACTGGCCAAGGCTCACGATGCGCCAGGGCGCGAAATCGAAAGGCCGTCGGCCGTCCAGAGAGTCACGCACCAGGGCACGGGTCTCATCGGCATCCATCAGACCCGGAAAGCGCCGCAGCGCGGCCTCGACGCCGTCGATCACCGGCTCCCGCAGGAAGCCCTTGAACCAGCTTTCCTCAGGCGTCGCAAAGCCCAGCTTGTCGTGCCGGTCAGTAATCTTGTCGGGCAGAATGCCGCGCATGGCCCGCCGAAGGACCTTCTTGGTAGTGCCGCGGACCATTTTGTGTTGGTCTCCTAGCGACAAGGAGAATTCGATCAGGGGATGATCGACGAAAGGCACCCGGGCCTCGATGGAATGGGCCATGGAATTGCGATCCTCCCAGTGCAGCAGCAACTGGAGATTGGATGCATAGGCAGTCGCAAAGCAGAAGCTCTTGATGTCATTCGGGACTTCCAACCCGAACGGGGCCACCGCAGTGGCCATGGCGCTGGTAGGATTGCCGGCCTGGGCCACAATATCGGTGTCCAGCCAGCCATAATGACGCGCCACCGGCCCTGTTGGCTTGGCGGCGGGAATGCGCCGACGTAGTCGTTCGGACAGGAGTGGGCGCACGAACTGGTCGAACTGCTGGCGCAGCGGGGTGCGATGCTTACGACGACGATCCCAGATCACGGCCAGCAATTCCCCAATCTGGCGATCCTTCGACAGCCGGTCGAGGTAATAATAATAGCAGCCATGATAGCCCGCGAGCTGCTCGTCCGCACCTTGCCCGTCGAGCATCACCTTTAGTCCGGCGCGCTTGGCCTCCTCGAAAACGCACCATTGGGCGAAGATAGATGTCGAGCCAAAGGGCTCATCCTGATGCCACGCAATGTCAGAGGCGCGGGCAAAAACATCCTCAACGCGCGGGTAGACGAAATGCGGATTGGTCGCCGCATCGCGCACCACCTCGTCCATGAAAGGCTTTTCATCGACGGACTTTTCGCCGTAGCAAGCCGAGACCGTCTCAACCTTGGGTCCCCCCCTGCGCGAGCCGAGCATGTCGCTCATCAGACAAACGATGGAGGAAGAATCGAGTCCTCCCGACAGGCAAGAGCCGAGCGGCACATCCGAGCGCAGATGGGTCGAAACCGCATCAGTTAGAAGCGCCTTGAAACGCGTCGCCGCCTCACCCTCGTCAATAGAAATCGTCGCGGTCGAATAGGCATACCACCTCCACATAACGGGGCTGCGGCGGATTGATGCGGTTGACGCGTCCAGTATCGCGCACTCACCGCCGCGCAACTGGCGGATGCCGGCGAACATGGTCTCGGATGTATGATCGGCCATGCCCGCCAATAGAAAATCATGCACGCGCGCAATATCGACGCTCCGGGCAATGTGGCGCAGCTCAAGCAATTGCTTGATCTCGGACGCGAACGCGATGCCCTGCGCCGTCTCCACCCAGTAAAGTGGCTTGATGCCGAACCGGTCGCGCGCGGCGATGAGGCGCTTTTCGACATTGTCCCAGAGAACGAAGGCGAACATGCCGCGCAACTTTGGAAGAGCCGTTACCTCGCCCCAGACAATTAGCGCCTGAAGCAGCACCTCACTGTCGCTCTCCGTCGAGAAATGCGCGCCTGCCGAGCGCAGCTCCTCGCGCAATTCGCGATAATTATAAATTTCGCCATTGAAGGTGAGATGCCAGCGGCCGGTCGCATCCGCCATGGGCTGGCGTGCATGATCGGACAGATCGATGATTGCCAGCCGGCGGTGGCCGAGCGCCACAGGGCCGCGCGAGCTTTCATAGGTTTCCCAGCCGGATCCGTCAGGCCCGCGATGGGCGACAATGTCGATAGCGCTGCGTTGCGGCTCGAAGCCGATTGAAGCAAATATGCCGCACATGTGAAGAACCTGCCTTGGAGGCCGACGGGCAAGGGCCGAGCGTGGTTTCTACCGGCCGCGCAGAGTACGCAACCGCGAACGCACGGACGCGGGTACTACATGCCACATGGCCTGGACCCCGCGATACCAGAGCGGCGGCCGTTGGCTTTCGATGATCTGCTGAACCGCCGCGCCCATACCCTTCAAATCGGCAGCCACAGCCTCAAGGACCATCATCACCTTCTCGATCTGCGCCTCCGTCGAGCGAGCCGGCGTCGGAAATAGCTGCGCGCCCGCCGGCAGCAGATGATTGTAGATCTGGTCCTGGGTGAAAACATCGGGCGGGATTACTTGATCGAGGATCGGGCGCAGGCTGCCCTTGCGTTGGGCAATCTGCATCTGCTGGCCCGCGGCCACCGCTAAAATCGGAAGCGTGACAAGCGTCGCCCGCTTGCGCCCTCGAGCGCGCTTTTGAAGGTAGTCGTCGACGTCGTCGACGACTCTGCCAAGGCTATGGCGCCCCGAAGCAATGATGTCTTCATAGGCCTGTTGGGTCATTGCAGAGATAACATCATCATCCTTGATCTTTTCGAATATGTCCTCGGCATTCGAGAGATCGCTCTTGAGAGCAAGATAGTGACGCCCCGGCGTCAAAACGTCCCCATATTCGCCTTCGAATAGGACCAGCGCTGTGCGCATCGAAATGGCATCAAAAATCACGGATGGGATCTCATGCAAGCGGATCGGCTCATCCTGTTGTAACAGGAAGCGCTGTGCGAATTCGGTATGTGACATCGCGTGATGTTGGCTGGCAAGGTCCTCCAAGGCGCCGCTGTCATCTAACGGCAACGATATTGGGGGGGCCACGAAAATAGCCCGGCTGGAGCCAAGAAGTTGATGCCACTCACTGGCCGGAGTGCCGGAGGCATACTCAGCGAAATCCACGATTAGGCCGCACTCGACGGCTAACCTTTTAGTTTCCTGTGCAGCCCATTTTGCTTCGTATCCCGACCTGCCGGCCAGCAAAGGCGGGTTGCTCCACCGGCTGCACAGCGAAATCCCACGTTCGGCAGTCCGGCGCACGTACTGGCCCGCGCTCGATTCGGTAGCAGGCGCGTCTCGCATCTGCAGAAAATCGACCATCCCGAAGCGGTCCGGCGGATAGACGCGAGCGATGCTTGGCTCGGGAACGCGAGTAAAGACGCAGTCAATGCTCATGCGCTCGATCCAGCGGCGCAGCCGTTCCGTATTTTTGAGCTCTTTGCCCGAAAGGAGGAGTTTTGGACCATCATAGATCTCAATGGACGCGGCAATATCATGCCCCAAATGCTGTGCAGCCGAAAGGTCGATGCTGTCATGGATGATCACTGCATCGAACATCCGCAGGTCGATTGGTTCAAATGTCGGCCCCCAAATCGCCGTGCCGCTCATGAAATGCATTCGGCAGGATGAATGCAAAGAGAAGGCATCGAGACTGGATTGCACACGAGATAGGTGAGCGGATCTCTCATCATAAAACATAAGGATGTTAAGCCGCGGCCGCCACTCTTCTATCGTGCGCATAGTCGTCTTCATGCGCGACAGCAGCTGCTCAAAACACTCATCATAGGAAACGCGCCTTGCATGCGCGAGTCGCTTGTTGATCATTTCCGGATCGGCGCGTGAGGCAGCCCGCTCGCGCATGGCAGCCTCAAAGGCGGCAGAACCACTGGCAATTGCAAACATTTCCGGGTGCTTCTGCATTTCTTCTATGGGCACGCTGACAACCGGAAGGCCGCAAGCCAGATATTCGTAAGCCTTTAGGGGCAACGACCGCCATATGTAGTCGGCCTGTTCAAAAGGAATCAGGCCGACGCGCGCGCCGCGGGCAGCGTCGGCGATGGCTTGCGGTTCAAGCACACCAAGATAACGGACATTGGGCCTGCTGCTGAGAGTCTGCCAACCCGCCGGAGCATGAGCGATTTGGCCGCAGAATTCGAACGTCCAATCCGGCATGCGTTCCGTGAGCTCAATCAACAGATCATAGTCAACTCGGCCGTTGAGGTTTCCCTGGAAGATCGCGGTATCCGGAGCGTCCTCGCTGGGGGCATCGAAAGCCGCACCGCTTGCTTGCCAGAAGCTGAAATCGCAGCCATTGCGCAGGACAATCATGTCTCCGCTATATTGACCATTCACACGAAAATTGTCTGCGACACCGTCGGAAACGGCGACGACAAGGTCGCACTGTGCGATCATTCTGCTGATTGTCTCAATCAGTTCGGCGCCGCCTGTCGATTTGGCCAGCGGCCCATTCGACCCGAGATAGTCCTCCGTTGCATGGAAGATGCGCATTGGTGCGCCGGAGAGTGCGACGAAGCGCTCGAAATTGGGATTGTAGATCCACATCAATGGATTGCGAACGCCGCGCGTGCGCAGGAAGGCCTGAATGGCCTTGGCGCGGGAATCGCTATCCTGCGAGGCCACATGCACCACTTCGATGTTGTGGCCCGAAACTTTCTCGCTGGAGATTTCCTGAACAAAGCTGTCAGGTTGCACGAAATAGACGGGCAGATGCCGAGCGAAGCGGGTCGCATAATGAAAGCGGTTCGAGCGCGGCTCAAGGTGCCAATCGGACCAGGTCAACATCACGACAGCGTCGCACCATGCGGGAAACAAGGTGGGGGGGGCGGCGATCGCCGATTCAGACATGCAATAGTGACCTCAACATACCTCGTCGGAGTTTGGCATCGTGTCTCGTGTCGGTGTTCAGGACATTTGAGAGACGGCAGTCCCCTGAGGCTTGGATACTAGTACCCAGAATCAGAGCTGAGTGATACGGCGGCCTTTGAAACGGCGTTGACGGACCTTTTTCTTGGTCCAGACGAAGGGCTCGGCTCTGTCGTTGTATGCGTTGACGTAGGCATCGATGTGCTCCTGAAGCTGCGTGAGGCTTGTGAAGGAGGTGCCGCTGAGCGACTGCCCCTGCAAGATCGAAAACCATACCTCGACCTGATTGAGCCAAGACGCACTTGTCGGCGTGAAATGAAATTGCACGTTGGGGTGGGCCTTGAGCCAATGCTCGTTCTTCTTGTGGGTGTTGAGGTTGTCGAGGATGACGTGAAGCTTCCGGTTCGGAAAAGCCGCGGTGACGCTGTTCATGAAGTCGAGAAACTCGACGCGGCGTCGGCGTTTTGAATGCGCCGCGATGATCTTTCCGGTGGCGACTTCGAGCGCCGCAAACAATGTTGTGGTGCCATGCCGCTTGTAATCGTGGCTCTGGCCGGTCAAGGCGCGGCCATTGGGCAACTTCAGATAACCCTGCGCTCGCTCCAAAGCCTGGATCGAGGGCTTCTCGTCCACGCACAGCACAATGGCCTTCGCGGGCGGGGCGACATAGAGGCCGACAACATCGGCGGCTTTGGCCGTAAAGTTCGGGTCGTTGCTCTCACACCAGGACTTACGAGCCGCGAGGTCAATCTTGTGGCTGCGCAGGAACCGCCAGACATATTGGACGTCAACATCGCCCAGCGCCCCGGCCAGCAGGGGCCCGGTCCAGCGTGCGAACCCGTCCGGCGGCGGCTTGTCCAGCAGCTTCAGAATCCGCTTGTCGGTGGCCTTCGTATAGATTGGCTGCTTGCCCGGTCGCGGCTTGTCTTGCAGCCCTTCAAGGCCTTGGTCGGCATAGCGATGCCGCCAAAGGCTGACAATCCGCGGCTGGACCCCAACTTCCTTGGCGATCGACCGAGTGCTGCGTCCATCCGCCGCCAACAGAACTATCCGCGCCCGCTTCAAATCGCGCTGCAACGTCACCGGGGAGCGGCAACACGCCTCAAGCACCTTGCGATCTTTCCTCGAAAGGTGGACTTCTCTTGCTTCGGGTATCATCCCGACCTTGAATCACGACTCACGCTTTAAGAACAGTAGGTACTAGGCGACCGGCGAATCTGAATTCGGCCATGAACTCCGAACCCCATCGACCTGGATTGCCGTATCTCGGAGAGCATATCGGCCTGGAGCTTGTCAAGGAACATGAGGCAACCCCAGGTAGGACAACTTTCGAACTTGCACTGAAGCGGGTTTCGGCCGGGCAGCGTCTGCCGGGTCCAAGCGCCAAGCAGGCAGACGGCTGGTTCCGCGATTAGTACTTTGCCGGCTGAGACTTCGCCTTGCAACCGTGGAGCAAGGTTTGCCCGGGCGGGTCCCGCTCCACGGCGGCATCGCCGACCGGGTCCCCGGCGACGATTGGCCCGATCCTCAGCTTGAACTTGTTCCCCCCTCGGTCCGACCAGCTTACGGATCTCCTCAGCGAGCATTAGCCCGCGGCGACCGCGGGCGTCGGGTCGGGCCGCTGCACCTTCACGGCAAGTCTTGCAGTGGCATCGAGCCGCGAAACGAGAAACCCGAGCGCGGTAAGCCGTGACGGGCGCGAGGAAGCCCTTCAGGCTTCGCAAGCCGAGATTCTCCGAGTGGAATTGTCCGCCATTGTTTTGCCGTCGTTCCGCGACTAGAACTTCGCCGGTTGCGGCTTCGCCTTGCAGCAGCACGGCAAGGTTGAGGTTCACCGACGACAACCAGTCCCGACCTGCCTGATCCTCGCGCCGTGCTCGGGGCCGTCAAGGCGCGGCCTGGCAGCGGTAGAGTAAGACGTCGGGACAGCACGACGGCCGGCCTTGACGGCCCTTTGCGCGCGGCGCGTCTGCGCGCGCAGGCCGGGACGAAGGAACGACCGCCAGGCACGAACAAAGGAACAGGGCGAAGCGAGGCGCTATCGATGACGTAAGCAACAACACCCCTTACCCGCCGAGGTCTGCGAGAGGATGAGACAACGATGGAGGATCGGTCTTCCCGGCGCATGCGAACACTGGTGACCCAAATGGTCCGTTCGAGGCCTGTCCGCTAATCAGCGCATGCGCGCTGATATCCATGATGGCCCGGAGCACCACACGCTCCAATCAGAGGCCGGATACATTGATGCAAGACCGCATCTGCCAGGTTGACGAAACCTCTTGCAACGCGCGGCCGGACCATACATCAGGGGCAAACTCGGAAGTCGGAACGCGCAACCGTAACGTCCGCTTCACCCCCGACACCGGACGTTCGATAGCCAGCGCGGCACTTCCGAAAAAAGGGCCATCTACGGGCATCCGCGCACATCGCTCATGCCGCGCGGTTATACGACCTGCTACAATCGCTTCGTTCGCTGGCGACGAGCGGACATCTGGGCCAAGATTATGACCGCCCTGGCAGGCCCTCATCATGCCGTCATTACAAATGATCGACACGTCTAGGAGCCCGTCCAGATATGTTTTCGTGACGGGCATTTGTTGTAGAGTAGCAGGCTCAGGCTGCGTTTGCGAGGTTGAACAGCTTGAGGAGGTTATGGACGGTGCAGATCATTGTCCACTCGGCGCGCACTTTCTCGATGCCCCGCAACAGGAACTGGCGGAAGCCTCTTGCCTGTTTGATCTGCCCGAACACCGGCTCCACCACTTGCTTTCGCAATCGGTAGGGTGTTTCGAAGCCGCCATCGTCGATCTTCTTTCGCATGGCCTGTGTCAGCGGGCCGCCGACTTTTCCGTTCGCTACTGTCGGGTGCTTGGCGCGACCGGGCGCGACATAGCCATCGATGCTGCGTGTGTCGAGCGCTTCGAGATTGGCTTCGCTGCAGTAGCCGGAATCCGCTGAGGCCTGCCGCGGCTTGCGGCCAAGATTGCTCTCGATGGCCTCGATCAGGGGCACCAACTGGCCCTGATCGCTGCCGTGCTGGGTCAGTTCTTGCGCGACAATGATCTGGGCATGTGCATCGACGGCCGCCTGGGCATTATAGGCCTGAACGAAGCCATCCTTCGACTTCATGATGCGGCTTTCCGGATCGGTGAAGTTGCGTTGCGCCTTGGGATTGGGTTCCTCCGATGGCAGCGCCGCCGGTTTGCCCGGCTTCTTGCGGCCTTCGGCCTGGCGCTGCTGTTCCTTTTCGGCCTCGATGCGGCGCTCTTCCTCCGCCGCCAGTTTGGCGTCCGCTTCCAGCGCCGCCATCGCTTGCTGGATCTTCGCCAGCCGTTTCTGCTTGTCGACGGTCCAGTCCGGCAGTTCGTCGCTGTTGCCGAAAGTCTCATCCTCCGAGGCATCCGCCGCCTCGGCGGCCGCCAGCATGCGAGCGACCTCGGCCTTCAATTCCGCCTCGCGCTTCTTCATGCGCTCATAACTCATCGCCTTGTGTTTCGACGCGTTCGCCTTGATCTTCGTACCATCCAGCGCGACATGACCGAGCTTGACCAGCCCGGCCGTCTCGCACAACTTCAGAACCTGCACGAATAGCGCGCCGAGCGCCTTCAAATGTCGCTTGCGAAAGTCGCTGATCGTCCGAAAATCCGGCGCATCCAGCGCCACGATCATCACAAAATCGTTCCGCTCCCGGCAGGCCTTGGCAATCCGACGCGACGAATACAGCCCACTCGCATAGCTATGCAGCAGCAGCGCCACCATCATCCGCGGATCAAACGGCGGCTGCCCAAGCCCGCTCACATAGCTGCCCATGATCTCCCTGAGATCGAGGCTCTCCCGCACCAGATCAACCATAAACCGCGAGACATGGCCTTTCGGCACGAAGTCCTGCACATTCGGCGGCAGAAGCAGCGTCTGATCGATGTTCCAAGGCCGAAAATACTTGCTCATCGCCCAATGTTGAATCAGACCCGACCAGATTTGAACAGCGACTATCCAGACAAGCTCCTAGTCGCCGGCATTCTCCAGCCATCCGCGCACCACGGCCTTCGCCGCGCCGCTGAGCAGGGGGCGCTTGTGCCTCGCGTCCGGCGTGATGTCGCCGCGGCTTCGCTGCATCCCGCCACCCGCATCGCGGCACTTCGAGACATCCCGATAACCGAACGCGCAAGTGGCCTCTCGGCGCTCACGCCTCGAGCGCACCGCGCCCATTCCGAACAGCAACATTTCTTGTGATGGGAGGACGATGATGGAGTCTGGGACATACACGCGCCAGAAGCTCGTGAGAACAGTGGTTGCGCTGCTGGGAGTGGCGTTTCTGTGCCTGCTGTTCAGCGACCTCGCGCTGGCTGAGGACGCAGCGCCTCCGGCCTGCGGCGGCAAGATTCTCGAGAAGTGCACACCAAACCCCGGCGACACCGCGTGGATGCTCACATCCGTCGCACTCGTCTTGATGATGACGGTACCGGGCCTCGGCCTGTTCTACGGCGGCATGGTGCGCAAGAAGAATGTCGGCGATACCGTGATGACCAGCTTCGCCGTCACCTGCCTGGTCACGATCCTGTTTGCCGTCCTGACCTACAGTCTGGCGTTCCGTGCCGGCACGCCGTTTATCGGCGGTCTGGATCGCATGTTCCTCAAGGACATCCTGAGCGACATCGGCAAGGGCGGCATCGGCAATCCCAATCCGCTCGCCGCGACCATCCCTGAGTCTGTCTACATCTGCTTCCAGATGACGTTCGCCATCATTACGCCGGCGCTGATTGCCGGTGCGTTTGCCGAGCGGATGAAGTTCTCCGCCATGCTCTGGTTCATCGGGCTGTGGGCGATCTTCGTCTACGCGCCGATCGCGCATTGGGTCTGGGGGCCCGACGGGATCTTCTCTGCGGGTAACGACGCCGCGTATGTCAAAGTTCTCGATTTCGCCGGCGGCACCGTGGTGCACATCAATGCCGGCGTGGCCGGGCTGATGTGCGCCATCATGCTCGGCAAGCGCGTCGAGACGGGGCCGGCGCACAACATGGTGCTGACCTTCATCGGCGCCTCGCTGCTGTGGGTCGGCTGGTTCGGATTCAACGCCGGCTCCGCCGTCACGGCGGGAATGCAGGCGGGCATGGCCATGCTGGTGACCCAGATCGCCACGGCGGTGGCGGGCTTCACCTGGATGCTGGTGGAATGGGCGCTGAAGGGAAAGCCGACCGGCGTCGGCATCTGCTCGGGTGCCGTTGCGGGTCTCGTCGCGATCACGCCGGCCTCCGGTTTCGTCGGCCCGGTCGGTGCGTTTGCCATCGGCATTGCCGCGGGCGTGTTCTGCTACTGGGGATGCACCGGCTTGAAGCGCATGTTCAGCTACGATGACGCGCTGGATTGCTTCGGCGTCCATGCCGTCGGCGGCATCGTCGGAGCGCTGCTGACGGGCGTGTTCGCGGTCGAGCAGTATGGTGGTACGGCAGGCGTTCTGGAGGGGAATGCCGCGCAGTTCATCAATCAGTGCATCGGCGTCGCGACCGTCTTCGTGTATGATGCCGTCGTGAGTCTGGTCATCCTGTTCGTGATCAATCTCTTCGTCGGGCTTCGCGTGACGCGGGAGATCGAGCGGGAAGGACTGGATCTCGCGCTGCACGGCGAGGTCGTGCAGTAGACTGGGCGGCGTTCCGCAGGGCCGGCGAGGTTCGCCGGCCGGTGCGGGTCAAAGCTGTTCGAGGTGATCCCATGAACTGGTTCTATTGGAACACAGCGTGGTCGCTGTTCTTCAGCCTGGTTTGGTTCATGACCATCACGCACAATCCTGATGCGCAAATTGCGGATGCGCATCTGCGTGATGAGGCGTTCAAGCGCTAGCTCCGGTAGTAGCGCCACATCCTGAGGAACGTCCGGTGGATCTCGTCGGGCGTCCGATCGAATGGCTCGAGATTGACGCGCACCACGCCACGATGGTCCATGCGCCAGGGCAAGCGCATCAGCAGCCGATAGGCCGGCCGCTTGCGCCAATCGGCCACTAGCGCGCTGCCGAGCGGCCCGTTGAGCGCGATCTGCAACTCGTGAACGGTCATCGCGCGCTCGGCGATCTCGACGAGGTCGATGCGCGCGATGGCGCGCCAGCGGATCAGCCCGAAGGCCTGGATGAAGATGCCGTACTGGTTGGCCCCGATGGTCGGACGACCGGCCTCCAGCAGGGGGATGTTGTAGTAGGTGAAGCCGGCCGCCGCCGCCGCCAGGGCGAGCCAGTAGATTGCGGCGGTGATCCAGCTCGCGGTCAGGAAGATCGCGGCCAGCGCGGCCGTGACATAGACCGGAAAGTAGATGTCTTCGCGGCCGTAGGCGACCGAATAGCCGCCGACGTTTCCCTCGTCCAAGGTTGCAATCATGCGAGCCCTTCGCCCGGGCGGTCCGGGACGCATCAGGGATGACGCGTGGACACAAAGCAAAAACGGGGCCCAAAGGGCCCCGTTTGAAACGTCAGAAGCAGGCGATCTTACTTGATCTTGGCTTCCTTGAACTCGACGTGCTTGCGCGCGACCGGGTCGTACTTCTTCTTGACCAGCTTGTCGGTCATGGTGCGCGAATTCTTCTTGGCGACGTAGTAAAAGCCGGTATCGGCCGTCGACACGAGCTTGACCTTGATGGTGACCGCCTTGGCCATGTGCAAAACCTCGAAAATGCAGGGATATCGGGAGCCGGCCAAATCGGCCCGCGTTTGGCCGGGAAACTAGCCATAAACCGTGGGAAGTCAAGGATTTCCCGGCCGAAACGGGCCTGATTTCGAGGCTTTTCGACCCAGAAGCGGCGATTTTCGTCGAACCTGGCGCACCGGACTGCCGACTACCGCCTGTTCCCATTTCCAGCTGATGGCAGAGGACAGGATGTCGGTTGCAATCAACCATGACGACCAGGGCGTGCGCGTCGAATGGCTGAAGCAGTGGTACTTCCGCCTGGCCTCGCTGCCGTTCCTCGAAGGCGGCCTCTACTTTGCCTACTACATCGGCCTGATCCTCAAGGCCGAGCTGACGGGATCGGGCTACTGGAGCGAGGGCTGGGTCGGGCTGCTGTTCCTGACCGGCTTTGCGCTGGTGATCGGCGTGCCCGGACTGATCCTGGCGACGCTGCGCTACTTCATCGAGGTCGACCCGATCGCGCGGCAGCTGATCGTCACCAGGCAATTCGGTCCGCTGAAGTTTCGCAGCCTGCGCCAACTCAGCGAATTCAAGTTCATCAGTATCACCGATCACTCCGATCCCGATTGCAGCTTCACCGCGTATCACGTGAGCCTGTGCGGAGGCCGCGGCACCAGGCCGGTCATGGTGTCCTCCTTCAGCCGCCGCGACGAGGCGAACGAGTTTGCGCAGACACTCGGGGCCGAGCTGAAGCTGCGGCCGAAGGACTATGTCGGCACCGAGCCCGACGCGGACTAGCATCGATCGTCTGCGCCAGATCAGGCCTCGAAGAACTGGTTCTTCGGCCGCGGCAGGCCGAGATTTTCGCGCAGGGTCTTGCCCTCGTACTCCTTGCGGAATATCCCGCGCTTCTGCAATTCGGGAACGACCTTGTCGACGAACTCGAACAATCCCTGCGGCAGATAGGGGAACATGATGTTGAAGCCGTCGCTGCCGCGGCCGGTCAGCCATTCCTCCATCTGATCGGCGATGGTCTGCGGCGTGCCGACGAAGGCGAGCCCGCCATAGCCGCCGACGCGTTGGGCGAGCTGGCGCACGGTGAGCTTGTCGCGCGCGGCGACGTCGACGAGGCGCTGCCGGCCGCTCTTGCTGGCATTGGTTTCCGGGATCGGCGGCAATGGCCCGTCGGGATCGAAGCCGGACGCGTCGGTGCCGAGGATCACCGAGAGCGAGGCGATCGCGCTCTCGGAATGCACGCGGCTGTCGAGCAACGCGCGCTTCTCCTTGGCTTCCTCGACGCTGTCGCCGACCACCACGAAGGCGCCGGGCAGGATCTTCAGATGCTCGGGATCGCGGCCGATCTTCTCCATGCGGCCCTTGATGTCGGCATAGAGTTTTTGTCCGTCCGCAAGGCTGCCGCCGCCGGTGAACACGGCCTCCGCGGTCTCGGCCGCAAGCTGCCTGCCGTCGTCGGATGCGCCGGCCTGCACGATGACAGGCCAGCCCTGCACGGGGCGGGCGATGTTCAGCGGACCGCGGACCGAGAGATATTTGCCCTTGTGGTTGAGCACATGCATCTTGTCGGGATTGACGAACAGTCCGGACTCGACGTCACGCACGAATGCGTCATCGGCGAAGGAGTCCCAGAGGCCGGTGACGACATCGTAGAATTCGCGGGCGCGCTTGTAGCGCTCGGCATGCTCCATGTGATCGTCGAGCCCGAAATTCAGCGCCGCGTCCGGATTGGATGTGGTGACGATATTCCAGCCGGCGCGGCCGCCGGAGATGTGGTCGAGCGAGGCGAAGCGCCGGGCGACGTGATAGGGCTCGTCGAACGTGGTCGAGCCGGTCGCGATCAGGCCGATATTTTCGGTAACAGCGGACAGCGCCGAGAGCAGGGTGAACGGCTCGAACGAGGTCACGGTGTGGCTGCGCTTCAGCGCGTTGATCGGCATGTTCAGCACGGCCAGATGGTCGGCCATGAAGAAGGCGTCGAACTTGCCGGCCTCGAGCTTCCGGATCAGCTGCTTGATATGGTCGAAGTTGAAATTCGCATCCGGCCAGGCCCCGGGGTAGCGCCAGGCGCCGGTGTGGATGCTGATCGGCCGCATGAACGCGCCGAGCTTGAGTTGACGCTTCGCCATTGCCCCGTTCCGTTCTTGATGTCGTTAGCGGAACAGATAGGGAACGCCGCGGACAACGCCATGAGGGTCCTTAAGAAGAATCTTGCAATCTGGGCGACGAGCAGAGGATATTTTCAACCCGACGCCTTTGTCATCGTGGAGGGGGACATGATCTATCCGGCAAGGCCATGGCTGATCGCGGGCTTCCTGGTTGCGATCGCGCTCTGTCTCGGCAGCCCGGCGCGGGCGCAGATCGTTGCGATCGGTGCAAGCAATGTCGCAGGCCGGGGCGTCAGCAGTTCGGATGCCTGGCCGGCGCAACTGGAAGGCATGCTGGCGGCGAAGGGCCGCAGCGTTCACGTCACCAACGCCGGCATCAACGGCGATACCAATGCGGGCATGCTGGCCCGGCTCGATTCCGCGGTCCCCGCAGGGACGAAGATCGTGCTGCTCGACCGGCTCGGAGGCGGCTGGAACGCCAGGCGATTGCATCAAGGGGATCAAACCGCCGAGCTCGCGGCGATCGAGGCGCGGCTGCGCAGCCAGGGCATCCGCGTGATCCCGATGTGGTGGAATGCGGTGCTGCGCAATTATCTGCAGCCGGACCACATTCACTTCACGCCGGAGGGACACAGGGTGGTCGCCGCGCACATGCTGCCCTCGGTGATATCAGCCGTGCACTGACCTGACACCGTGTCCCGGCGCAGCAGGGGTCATGCTCCCAGCACGTCCTTATGCATCTTGCCGCCGTAGAAATGGAAGAACGGCACCGGCGCGTCGTGGCGGAGCGGGCCGGTGGCGAGACGGCGGTCGAGCTCGGCGAGCACGTTCTTGGTCATGGCATGCGCGTCCGCGAGCGGCTCGGAGCCAATCTCGACCCAGACCAGCTCGACCAGTTCGGCGTCGGCATGCACCACGCCTTCGACGCGGTGCGCGATTGCTGACGCATCGGCGGTGAAGAAGCGGGTGTCGAAGCGGCGGACGCGGCCGGGCGGCGTGATCGCGCGCGCAATCAGGAGCAGGCCGGACGGATCGGGCAGCAGGCCGGCGTCGGCGAACGGCGCCCAGGGACCGTCGAGCCTCAGTGTCTTCTCGACCTTGCGGCCGAGGCAGAGCCCGGTCTCTTCGCAGGCTTCGCGGATCGCTGCATTGGCGAGCGCACGCGCGCGGCCGGGTGTGATCTTCGGGCTGCCCTTGAGCAGATTGGTTTCGAGCTCCGGCGTGATCGGGGCTGCGACCGGCACGCGGTTGTCGGCCTTGTCGACGCGGCCGCCGGGGAAGACGAATTTGCCCGGCATGAACACCACCTTGTCGTGGCGCTTGCCGACCAGCACCTTCGGCTTGGCACCGGAGCGATCGATCAGGATCAGCGTCGCCGCATCTTTCGGCCGGAAGTACGCATGATGATCGGCTTCTTTTTCGCCCTGGTGGACGACGGCGGCAGGTGCGGCAGCTTCAGTCATTTCATCCCTTTCATTTCTTCTTGGGGGCCGGTTTAGCTAGACCGGCGGGATGTCGCTAGGGGCATTTTCGTCAAAGCCATGCATGCGCAGGGCCCATTGCAATCCGATCACGGCTCCCTTCACCGGCTGCAACAGTGCCAGCGAAGCGAACAGCGTGAACGGCAGATAGATCGCAAGTTGCAGCCACACCGGCGGCGAATAATCGGTCTCGATCCACAGCGCGGTCGGTACCACGATATGGCCGACGATGACGATGACGAGATAGGCGGGCAGATCGTCGGCGCGATGCGGCGAGAAGTCGAGGTCGCAGACCGGGCAATGGCCGTCACATTTGAGAAACTTGCGAAACAGTTTGCCTGTTCCGCAGCGCGGGCAGCGACCAAGGAACCCGCGTTTCATCGCGGTCCACACGTCGCGCTTCTCGGGCTCGGCTCCGTCGCGAGTCCAGACCACTGTCGGCGGTGTCACTTCCATGACGTGCCTCGCTTCGATTTGCCGGGCTTCGACTTCGCCGGCTTGCGGTCCTTCTTGTTGCGCGCCTTCCGCTCCTTGTGTGCCTTCTTGCCAGTTCCCTTGCCTGGTCCCTTGCCAAATCCCACAGCGCTGCGCTCAGGCCTTGCGCCGTCGCGTTTTCTGCCGCGCGGAATTGCCTGACCGCCGGATAATAGCTCAAAGCGCAGCGCGCCCGCCACCGGCGCGGCTTCGATCAGCCGCACGTCGACGACGTCACCAAGCCGATACATGGTTCCACTGCGCGAGCCGATCAGCGCGTGGCGGGTTTCGTCGTAGTTGAAATATTCGCTCCCGATGGTGCGGATCGGGATCAGGCCATCGGCGCCGGTGTCATCAAGCTTCACGAACAGGCCGGATCGCGTCACGCCGGAAATCCGGCCCTGGAACGAGGCGCCGACCTTGTCAGCAAGGAAATGCGCGATCAGCCGGTCGGTGGTCTCGCGCTCCGCCTTCATCGCGCGGCGCTCGGTCACCGAAATCTGCGCGGCGATTTCGGCCAGCGTCTCCACCGTCTCGTCCGTCGGCAAGGCGCCTTCGCCGAGGCCGAGCGCGCGGATCAGCGCGCGATGCACGATCAGATCGGCATAGCGGCGGATCGGCGAGGTGAAATGCGCGTAGCGGCGCAGGTTCAAGCCGAAATGGCCGTAGTTTTCGGCGGAGTATTCGGCCTGCGCCTGCGAGCGCAGCACCACCTCGTTGACCAGCGGCTCGTAGTCCTCGCCCGAGACCTGCGCCAGCACGCGGTTGAATTGCGCGGGCCGCAGGGCGCCCTGCTTGGTGAAGGGCAGGTCGAGCGTCTTCAGGAATTCCTGGAGGTTGTGCACCTTTTCCTGGCTCGGCTCGTCGTGCACGCGGTAGATCAGCGGCAGCGCCTTCTTCTCCAGCATCTCGGCCGCGGCAACGTTGGCGAGGATCATGAACTCCTCGATCAGCCGGTGCGCATCCAGCCGCTGCGGCACGATCACCCGATCGACGGTGCCGTCGGGCTTCAACAGGATCTTGCGCTCGGGCAGATCGAGATCGAGCGGGTCACGCTCGTTGCGCGCGAGCCTGACCAGCTCATAGGCCGCCCACAGCGGCTTCAGGATCGGATCGAGCAGGGGGCCGGTGGTGTCGTCGGGCCTGCCGTCGATCGCGGCCTGCGCCTGCGCGTAGGCAAGCTTCGCGGCCGAGCGCATCAGCACGCGATGGAAGCTGTGCGAGCGCTTGCGGCCGTCGGCGCCGATCACCATCCGCACCGCGAGCGCGCCGCGCGGTTCGCCCGGCACCAGCGAGCAGAGATTGTTGGAGATGCGCTCGGGCAGCATCGGCACCACCCGATCGGGGAAATACACCGAGTTGCCGCGCTGCAGTGCGTCGCGGTCGAGCGCAGAGCCCGCCCGCACATAGAAGGCGACGTCGGCGATCGCGACATGGACGATGAAGCCGCCCTTGTTGTTCGGATCGGGATCGACCTCGGCATGAACCGCGTCGTCGTGATCCTTGGCGTCAGGCGGATCGATGGTGGCGAGCGGCACGTCGCGCCAGTCCTCGCGGCCCTGCAGCGTCGCGGGCTTGGCGTCTTCGGCTTCGCGCAGCGCAGAAGACGAAAACACCTGCGGGATGTCGTGGGTGTTGATCGCGATCAGGCTGATCGCCTTCTCGCTGGCGATCGAGCCGAGCCGTTCCTTGACCCGGGCGGAGGCGAGCCCGTAGCCGCGGGTGCGGATCAAATCGACGCTGATGAGGTCGCCGTCCTCGGCGTCGCCGCTGTCTGCCTGGGCGATGTTGAGCTCGCGGCCGGCCTGCTTCTTGTCGACCGGGATCAGGCGGCCGCCGCCTTCAGGGTTCTTGCGGAAGATGCCGAGGATGCGGGTGCGCCCGTGATCGATCACCTTGATGATGCGGCCGCGATAGGGCGTGCCGTCGCGCTCGTTGGTCACCTCGACCCGCAACAGCGCGCGGTCGCCGACGCCGGCGACGGTACCGGGCTTCGGCCGCCGCGGCGTCTCGATGCGGATTTTCGGGGCGGTGCCGTTTTCTTCGGAGTCCCACTCGGCGGGCGTGGCGATCAACTCGCCGTCGCTGTCACGGCCGGTGATGTCGGCGAGCACGGTCGGCGGCAGCGCCGCCGGCTCGTGAATCTTACGGCCGCGCTTGGCGACCGTGCCGTCGTCGGCGAGCTCGCGGAGGATCCGCTTCAACTCGACGCGGTCCGCGTTCTTCAGGCCGAACGCGCGCGCGATCTCGCGGGTGCCGATCTTGCCTGGATTGGCGCGGATGAAGGCGACGATGGCGTCCCGGCCCGGAAAGCCATGGTCGGGTTTTGGTTTCACTTATCCTCTTGCCTTGCCGGCGCTCTTCTTCGCGGGCGCTTTCGCGGGTGCCGATGACTTTGCAGGCGACGTCTTGGCACCGGAGGCGACCGGCGCGCGCGCCTTGCTGGTCGCATCCGTTTTCGGCTTCGCCGCGGCCTTCTTGGACGCCCCCTTCTTGGCGGGCTTGGCCTCGGCATCGCCGTCGGCCGTTTCGGCCTTGGCTTTGGCGGGCTTTGCCGCCTTCGCCTTCTTGCCCTTTGCCTTGCCGCCGCCCTTGGCCGCGCGCTCGTCGATCAGCGCGATCGCCTCCGCAAGCGTGACCTCATCGGGCGTCTTGTCGCTCGGAATCGTCGCGTTGACGCCGCCGGCCGCGACATAGGCGCCGTAACGGCCGTTCTTGAGCGCGACGGCGCCCAGCGTCGGGTGGTCGCCGAGCGGCTTGCCCGGGTCGGCGCCGAAGCGGCGGCCGCTCGGACCCTTAGCGATCTTCTCCGCGATCAGCGTGACGGCGCGGTTCAATCCGATGTCGAACACCTCGTCGCCGGCCTCGAGGCTGGCATAGGTCTTCTCGTGCTTGACGAACGGCCCGAACCGGCCGAGGCCGGCCGTGATCGGCTGCCCGGTTTCCGGATGCTTGCCGATCTCGCGCGGCAGCGACAACAGCTTCAGCGCCAGTTCGAGATCGACATCGCCAGGCGAGGTGCCCTTCGGAATCCCCGCGCGCTTCGGCTTCTCGCCTTCGGCGTAATCCTTCTGCTCGCCAAGCTGGATGTAGGGGCCGAAACGGCCGGCCTTCACCGTGACATCGAACCCGGTGTCGGGATCGGTGCCGAGCACGCGGTCGGCGCTCTCGGCGCTGTCGGCCGCCAGCGGCCTTGTGTAGCGGCATTCCGGATAGTTCGAGCAGCCGACGAAGGCGCCGAACTTGCCGGCCTTGAGGTTGAGCCGCCCGGTGCCGCAGGTCGGACACTGCCTGACGTCGCCGCCATCCGCGCGCGGCGGATAGATGTGCGGGCCAAGCATCTCGTCGAGCGCATCCAGTACCTCGGCGACGCGCAGATCCTTGATGTCGTTCACCGCGCCGATGAAGCCGCTCCAGAAATCCTTCAGCACCTGCTGCCAGGAGATCTCGTTGTTGGAGACGCGATCGAGCTGTTCCTCGAGATCGGCCGTGAAGTCGTATTCGACGTATCGCGAGAAGAAGTTTTCCAGGAACGCGACCACGACGCGGCCCTTGTCCTCGCCGTGCAGCCGCTTCTTCTCCAGCTTGACGTAGCCGCGGTCCTTCAGGACCTGCAGGATCGAGGCGTAGGTCGAGGGCCGGCCGATGCCGAGTTCTTCCATCCGCTTCACCAGCGAGGCTTCCGAGAAGCGCGGCGGCGGCTCGGTGAAATGCTGGGTGACGGCAAGGCTCTGGCGCTTCACCGCTTCGCCCTGGCTCATCGCGGGCAGGCGGCGCGAATCCTCGTCCTCCTCGTCGTCACGGCTTTCCTGATAGAGCGCGAGGAAGCCGTCGAACTTGATGACCTGGCCGGAGGCGCGCAGCTCGAGTGTGCGGGCGCCGGCCTTGGCTTCGATGTCGACGGTGGTGCGCTCGAGTTCGGCCGACTCCATCTGGCTCGCAATGGTGCGCTTCCAGATCAGCTCATAGAGCTTGGCCTGGTCGGTATCGAGCCGACGGCCGATGGTGGCGGGGCGACGCGACAGATCGGTCGGGCGGATCGCTTCGTGCGCTTCCTGGGCGTTCTTGGCCTTGGCCTGGTACTGGCGCGGCGCGTCCGGCACGTAGGCGTTGCCATAGTCCTCGCCGATCACCTTGCGGGCCTGGGTGATCGCGGACGGATCGATCTGCACGCCGTCGGTTCGCATATAGGTGATCAGGCCGGTGGTCTCGCCGCCGATGTCGATGCCTTCATAGAGCCGCTGCGCGATGCGCATGGTGTGCGCCGGCGCGAAGCCGAGCTTGCGGCTCGCTTCCTGCTGCAGGGTCGAGGTGGTGAAGGGGGCCTGCGGATTGCGCCGGGCCGGCTTGGCCTCGACGGTCGCGACCTTGAACAGCGCGGCCTCGATCGCCTTCTTGAAGTCCTCGGCTTCGGCACCGGAGCCGATGTCGAGCCGCGCGATCTTCTTGCCGTCGGCACCGACCAGCCGCGCCTCGAAGGCGTCGCCGCGCGGCGTCAGCAGCGTCGCGACCAACGACCAGTATTCCCTCGGCACGAACTTCTCGATCTCGAGTTCGCGGTCGCAGACCAGCCGCAGCGCGACGGACTGCACGCGGCCGGCGGAGCGGGCGCCGGGCAACTTGCGCCACAGCACGGGGGAGAGGGTGAAGCCGACCAGATAGTCCAGCGCACGGCGCGCCATATAGGCATCGACCAGCGCGCCATCGATCTGGCGCGGCGCCCTCATGGCATCGGTGACGGCCTGCTTGGTGATGGCGTTGAACACCACGCGCTCGACCTTCTGGTCCTTCAGCGCGCGCTTCTCCTTCATCACCTCCAGCACGTGCCAGGAGATCGCCTCGCCCTCGCGATCAGGGTCGGTTGCGAGAATCAGACGGTCGGCACCCTTGAGCGCCTTGGCGATGTCGTTCAGACGGCCAGCGGCCTTGGCGTCGACCTCCCAGATCATCTGGAAATTGGCGTCCGGATCGACCGAACCGTTCTTGGCCGGGAGGTCGCGGACATGGCCAAACGACGCCAGGACCTCATAGGAGGATCCCAGATATTTGTTGATCGTCTTGGCCTTGGCAGGCGACTCCACAATGACGATATTCATGTCATTCCAATAGCTTACGGGAAAACTTGAAGGTGGGTTCCGCTAGACTCGCGGCCCGCGTGTCGGGGCGAACATGGGTGCTGAGGCGGTCCCTGTCAAATCGCCAGATATTGAAGGGAGGGTCCAGGCTGTGGAGTTCCTATCCCAAGAGTTGAAAAATACGTCCTAGAGTTGCGGCCGGAAACGGCGTATCTCTTTATATATAGGGGTGGGAATCGGACTAGGCCTTTTGAGCAGCACAGGGGGCGGCCGGAAGCGCAAGGCATCCGGTCGGCGACGACCGGCGGGCGACGAGACAGGTGGGGAGGGCGGTCCGGATGACGCCCTGGTCCTGATCGCAGCCGCCGCGACCGAACTCGCCAAACTCGCCCAGCGCCACAAATTCGAGGTCCTCGACCGGCTGTTCGCGATGGCCCGCCTGGAAGCCGACGAGCAGTTGCGTGTGCGCAGCCGAAGGAGGTTGTCGTGAGGGGACGTCGCGCTCGGCTCTCTTCCCGCGTCGTCCTGGCCTAGGTGGTGTGGACTCTAAGGATTCCCTTTTAGGAGCAAATCAGATTCAAGGCTGCTTTTGGGGAGGCCGCCTTGGGTGTGATGGACCGTTTGGTATTGAGCGACGCGGCGTGGGAGCGGATAGCGCCGCTGATCATAGGGCGCCCCGATCAGAAGGGCTCCACCGGGCGCGACAACCGGATGTTCGTGGAAGGTGTGCTGTGGATCGTGCGTACGGGGTCTCCCTGGCGCGATCTTCCGGAGGTGTTTGGGGACTGGAACAGCGTGTTCCGGCGCTTCAGTCGATGGAGCATCAAGGGTGTTTGGTGGCGGATCTTCGAGGCGATGTCCGATGATCCGGACTTCGAATATCTGATCGTCGATTCCACCATCGTTCGGGCGCATCAGCACGCCGCCGGCGCCAAAAAGGGGGGTCTGAAGATCAAGCGGAAGATCAAGCGATCGGCCGCTCGCGCGGCGGCCTGAGCACCAAGATACATATGGCCGTTCGAGGCTTGGGATGTCCGGTGCGGTTCACGCTCACCGCAGGTCAGAAGGGCGATGCACCGCAAGCCGCCGCATTGATCGAAGGCTTATCCGCCGAGGTCGTCATGGCCGATACGGCCTATGACGCCGATCACTTGCGCCAAGCCATCGCCGCCAAAGGCGCGCTCGCCGTGATCCCCAACAACCCGTCACGCGCGCTCAAATATCCACTCGACAAGCATTTCTATGCCCAGCGTCATCTCGTCGAATGCTGCTTCTCAAAGCTCAAGCAGTTCCGCCGCGTCGCAACCCGCTTCGAAAAAACGGCCCGGAACTACCGGGCCGTCGTCACTCTCGCAGCCATCGTTCTATGGATGCGCTAGTGTCCACACCACCTAGTGCGCAATTGCGCACGGGAGCCAGGACCCATAACCACCGAATTTGATGATGAATGGGATCGTTGCCCCAGCATCGCACAACAATTCTCATTTGGGGAAATGGGTTCTGGCTTTCGCCAGGACGACGATGGGGATGGTTCTCGATTCAAGGTCAAACAGCTTGTTCAGTGTCATCACCCGCGCATGCGGGTGATCCAGTATTCCAGAGACGCCGGTGCTTGAGCCGAGAGGCCGCGGCGTACTGGATCGCCCGGTCGAGCCGGGCGATGACAGTGTGGGTGTGGGCGCAAATTCGCGTTCTCGCGACATGAATCGTCCGAGCTTTGCATTTCGTTTCGCCCTCTCTTGAACAGAGGGCGCAGGGAAAGCCGGGTGCCGATCGCACCCATGGGCCCCGAGCAAAGGGTGGAAAGCTCGGGGGTAGGACCACAGGTGTAACCGGAAACGACCCGGCTTTCCCTGCGCGATGGGTTACGGCTTACTTCGTGCTCTCCCCGGCGAGACTGGGCTTGTTTGTCACCGCCTTCGCAAGGACGCTTGCGCGTTCTGCGAGAGGACACCTGCCGCTAGGGCGTCAGGACCACACGGCCCTATTTTGGCCCTTGGCGAGCCTATCTGGCCCCAAGCGAGCCTATCTAAGTGCTTCTAAAATAGGCCCTTTTGGAATTATCATTTTCGATCAAAGGCAGCAGGCTCGCCGCTGAACCGCTGCAACTGGGGCAAGGCCCCAGCCTCGAACCCTTCCACAGGCCGACGAGGCTGGAGCCTGCACCCAGAGGCAGCACCCAAAACCGAGCAATGGGCACAGCCCAGAGAGCCTACACGAAAATGACTGCGCATCGAACCTACCAAGCGATCCTCACCAAGTATCTCAGCGCGACGAACACCAAGGGCTCGCGCATCAAGGCGAGCGCTGCCGCTGGCAACATCACCCTGCATCTCGATCATGCTTTGAGCAGCGAAGCCAATCACGCGAAGGCCGCCGAGGCCCTCGCCGAACAATTCGGCTGGGCTGGCTCTTGGCAGATGGGCAGCATGCCGAGCGATTCCGGCTTCTGCTTCGTTTGCCGCTGCGCTGGCGACGAGCCCGCCTTCATTACTGGCGGTGCAGCATGACCGAGGGCGAGATCATCCGCGCTCGCATCGCCGAGCTAGGAGCTTGTCTGGATAGTCGCTGTTCAAATCTGGTCGGGTCTGATTCAACATTGGGCGATGAGCAAGTATTTTCGGCCTTGGAACATCGATCAGACGCTGCTTCTGCCGCCGAATGTGCAGGACTTCGTGCCGAAAGGCCATGTCTCGCGGTTTATGGTTGATCTGGTGCGGGAGAGCCTCGATCTCAGGGAGATCATGGGCAGCTATGTGAGCGGGCTTGGGCAGCCGCCGTTTGATCCGCGGATGATGGTGGCGCTGCTGCTGCATAGCTATGCGAGTGGGCTGTATTCGTCGCGTCGGATTGCCAAGGCCTGCCGGGAGCGGAACGATTTTGTGATGATCGTGGCGCTGGATGCGCCGGATTTTCGGACGATCAGCGACTTTCGCAAGCGACATTTGAAGGCGCTCGGCGCGCTATTCGTGCAGGTTCTGAAGTTGTGCGAGACGGCCGGGCTGGTCAAGCTCGGTCATGTCGCGCTGGATGGTACGAAGATCAAGGCGAACGCGTCGAAACACAAGGCGATGAGTTATGAGCGCATGAAGAAGCGCGAGGCGGAATTGAAGGCCGAGGTCGCTCGCATGCTGGCGGCCGCCGAGGCGGCGGATGCCTCGGAGGATGAGACTTTCGGCAACAGCGACGAACTGCCGGACTGGACCGTCGACAAGCAGAAACGGCTGGCGAAGATCCAGCAAGCGATGGCGGCGCTGGAAGCGGACGCCAAACTGGCGGCGGAGGAAGAGCGCCGCATCGAGGCCGAAAAGGAACAGCAGCGCCAGGCCGAAGGCCGCAAGAAGCCGGGCAAACCGGCGGCGCTGCCATCGGAGGAACCCAATCCCAAGGCGCAACGCAACTTCACCGATCCGGAAAGCCGCATCATGAAGTCGAAGGATGGCTTCGTTCAGGCCTATAATGCCCAGGCGGCCGTCGATGCACATGCCCAGATCATTGTCGCGCAAGAACTGACCCAGCACGGCAGCGATCAGGGCCAGTTGGTGCCCCTGATCGAGGCCATCGAGAGCAATCTTGGCCGCAAGCCGCGGCAGGCCTCAGCGGATTCCGGCTACTGCAGCGAAGCCAATCTCGAAGCGCTCGACACACGCAGCATCGATGGCTATGTCGCGCCCGGTCGCGCCAAGCACCCGACAGTAGCGAACGGAAAAGTCGGCGGCCCGCTGACACAGGCCATGCGAAAGAAGATCGACGATGGCGGCTTCGAAACACCCTACCGATTGCGAAAGCAAGTGGTGGAGCCGGTGTTCGGGCAGATCAAACAGGCAAGAGGCTTCCGCCAGTTCCTGTTGCGGGGCATCGAGAAAGTGCGCGCCGAGTGGACAATGATCTGCACCGTCCATAACCTCCTCAAGCTGTTCAACCTCGCAAACGCAGCCTGAGCCTGCTACTCTACAACAAATGCCCGTCACGAAAACATATCTGGACGGGCTCCTAGAGCGCATGATCGCAGCGCTGCAGGCCGCGCTCCGCATCAAGGAAATTGAAACGGCCACCGCGATTCTGCATCGCGAAACCAAAGGAGCCGCGAACCAATAGCGCGGCCCAGCTTCCCAGCCAAAGCCCCGGATCACCGCAAGGTGCCGGGGTTAGGCGGTCAGAACCTCGCCATTCCGGCGCAGGCTTCTGAAAAAAGGAAGTGTTACCCATGACTACCGCTACCAAAAAACTCCACCCCGCTGATGCCGCCGATCTCGCACTGATCCCGGCTTGCAAGAAGTTCACCGCGACCATCCTGAAGGCGAACAAGCCGCAGACCACCGAGCATGACTCGCTCGCTGCTGCGCGGATCGAAGCGGCGAGGCTGAACGCTACTGCGAACAATAGCCGCAAAGCGCTGGTGTACGCGATCACCGCCGAGGGCCGCGCGATCCTCGTGCCCGCATTGTATGGCCGCACGCCAGCCGATGCAGGCAGCGAAGCAGCGAAGGCCGATGATAAGGCGCGCGATGCGGCGAAAGCTGCGAAGCCAGCCAAGGCCGCCAAGGCAGAGAAGCAGGCCAAGCCAGCGAAGAAGGCCAAGGCCGCCAAGCCAGCCAAGAAGGCGAAGCCCGAGGGCAAGTCGAAGGTCGAGATCGTGATCGCGATGCTGCTCCGCAAGAAGCCAGTAACGCGCGCCGATATCGCCGAGGCGGTTGCATGGCCTGCGATCAACATCAAGGCGATCTGCACTCGCAAGGGGATGAAGCTGAAGCAGGCCGCTGACGGCACGCTCTCTGCCTCGGCTCCGAAATAACCCATCGATCAGGGCGGCCTCGCAAGGGCCGCCCGCAATGGCTTTCAAAGGATCATCATCATGACAAAATATCTGACCGAGTTTTCCGACTTCCCGGCCGCCGATATGCCCGCGATGCCGCAAGGCTTCGAGGACTCATCATGGCACAATGATAGCTGCCCGAACTTCACCAGCGCCGAGCTGGGCCTGCGCATCTGGATTGACTACTTCGATCCAGCGAAGCGCGAGATCAGCGCGGGCGGCTCACGCTTCACGCTGGAGCCCGCCGATAATCTCGATGACATCACCGATCCGATCTGCACCGATGACTGGGCGGTGATCCTCGCGGCCGTTAAGAAGAGCGCGCCGAGATCACCGCTTGCCTCGCCGAGTTGGAGAAGGCCGAAGGCGCGGCCCTGCATTGGCAGCTCGACAACAAGAAGTTCGCGGTGCTGGAGAAGCGCGGCTTGATCAAAAGCGAGGGCGATCTGCTGATTCATCCGAAGGCCCGCAAGGTGAGCGAGCTGGCCTTCACGATGCAGCAGCCGAAGGATATGCGCGTGCTCTACATGGGCGACAACGAAGGCCCTGCCATCATGATGCTGTTGATCGCAAACTTCAATGCGGGCCGCAGCTGGTATGGCCACGACAGCGAGGAAACTCTGCGGCTGGAGATGGAGTCGCGCGGCTGGTGCGAAGGCCTGCACAGCAATGGCCACTACCTCGTTCTCGATCTGGAGCACGCGCATCTGATGCCGCACCCGGCTCATCCCCGCAACGAAACCGAGAAGTAAAAGGAACGCTTCCAATGTCAAAGCGAGCATTCATTCCCGCGCTGATCGCCTGCACTTTCTTCGCGGTCATCGCCGCCGAAACCATCGCGCTGGCGAGCGGCCTGCAGTTCGGCCACTTCGCCTTCTGGATCATCGGCTTCGCGATCAGCGCCTTCCTGTGCCTGCTGCCGAGCTATGTCGCTTGGCGGCGCGATCATCATGCGCTGCTGGCGATCTTCATCGCCAACCTGTTTCTCGGCTGGTCCTTCATCGGCTGGGTGGCTTCGCTTATCTGGAGCTGCACCCCGGTGAAGCCGCCGCGCCAGCTCTCCCTGATGGAGCGCGCCCTGATCGAGCGCAACATCGCCGACCATCTCTATCTTTGAAAAAGGAAACCATCTCCCATGACGATTCAAAATCCAAAGCCATCGGACGGGAAACGGATACACGGCGTGTACTGGCTCCACCTCCCAGAGCACACCGATCCCTTTACGCAAGGCTATGTCGGTATCACCCATCGTAAGAGCCGCCAGAAGGAGCACAGGGACAGCAGGCGCATTCCGTCCGGTTTCATCTTCACGGTTCTAGCCGAGAATCTCACGCGCTTTGAGGCTGCGACGATGGAGTGGGAGCATCGCAAGGAACGCAACATCGGCTGGAACACCAAGAAGGGCGGCGGCAAATTTATCCGCGCTCTAATGGCGAGCGGAGCATCACCCAATGTCTAACCTGATCTTCAAAGCCGCCGATGTGCTGCGCGTAGTCGAGCACACGCTCGCTGCGCCGAAGCAGTGCGCGGCCTTCACCGGCCCGGTCACCGAGCCCTCGATCTTGCTGGTGCATGACGAGGGCGTCTATCTGATGAGCAATGGCGAGCCGCGCGATATCGCGGAAGGCGAGCGCTCATATGTAGCCCACGCGCTGGGCTGCAATCCGAAGATCGACAGCGATTGGTACGACACCAGCCGCGATTTGGTTGGCGACGATGACTTCGGCGAGGCCCTGCTATGGGCCGCCGAGATCAAGCAGCAGATCGAGCAAGGCGCGCAAGAGATCATCATCACCCTAACCGCCGACTCGCTGGAGCTGCAGCAGCTTCCTAGCCGCAAGCATTGAGGAGCATCACCATGCCGCAGAACATCACCAACAAGGACTGCATCGGCGAAGTGAAGAAGCGCGAAAAGATTTACGACGCGGAATGCTCGGGCCTGTACGTCAGCCTGAGCCCCACCGCGCCGCCGACCTTCTCGCTCAAATACACTTGCCGGATCACCAAGCAGCGCGCCACCCAATGGCTGGGCATCTATCAGAAAGGAGGTGAAGGCAGCCCAGCGCGCGACGTAGCCTATTGGCGCAGGGAAGCCATGAAGCTGAAGATCAGGATCGGCAACGGCGAGGACATCGCGCAGGCCGCGCGGCAGGCGCATGACCGGCAGGCCAAGCAGCAGCTGACGGTCGGCCAGCTGATCGATCAGCGCATTGCATGGATCAGCGAGGAGATCGAGGTGCGCCGCCACACCGAGGACGGCGTCATCATCAAGCGAAAGCCGCGCATGAAAGACTGGTCGAACATGGCCAGCCATCTCAATCGCTTCGTGCGGCCTCGGCTCGATGGTGGCGCGCGAGGTTACCAACGATGATATCGCGCAGCTGCAGGCCGACATCCTCGCGGGCACGCTGATCATCCGGAAGGGCAAGGCCGCCAAGAAGGGCTCGGTCTCCAGCGCGCGGCATATGCGTAAGGCTGTCTCGGGGCTGTTCAACTGGGCGGCTGAAGCTGGCCGCAAGTATGTCAGCACCAGCCCCTGCGTGAATTTGCCGGCGCTGCCGCAGGAGGAGCCGCGCAAGCGCAAGCTGAGCCCTGACGAGATCAGGATTCTCTGGCATGGCCTGGACCGGCCCGACATGCCGATTGATCGCCGCATCTGCCTCGCGCTGAAGTTCGCGCTGGCCTCGATGCTGCGCTCGGTCGAGATGCTGCACATCCATCGCGATGAGCTGGGCCGCGATGGCTTGGGCAGCAAGCTGCCGCTGGTGGTGATCCCCGAGGAGCGCGTGAAGAAGGGCCGCGAAATACATCAGCCGCTGAGCGATCTGGCGGTCGAGATCGCGAAGGAAGCGATGGGCAATTACCCATGGCTGTTCGCGGGCCGCTTCGGCACCGAGCCGCTGAACCGCAAGGCGATGGCCTGCGCGCTGCGCGGCAAGACCAAGCTGGTAAAGGGCAAGGTGGTGATCCAGAGCGAAGGCATCTGCCGCATGCTCGGGCTGAAGCCCTTCACGCCGCATGATCTGCGGCGCACCGCTGCCAGCCTGATGGGCAACATCAAGGTGCCGCGCTCGATTATCTCGCTCTGTCTCGACCACACTATCAAGAGCGACGAGCATGGCGATGTCTCGCCGATCACCGGCAAGCACTACGATCAGGACCCCCGCATCGCCGAGAAGCACGAGGCCCTGCAGCTGCTCGCCGATGAGATTAGGCGCATCACCCAGACATCGAAGCTGGAGCAAACCTTGCGATCCACGAATGGCTGCATGGCGACGCGAATGTAGTTCTCGACCATCATCACGGTGGAGCCCTCGCGCGCCGATGCCGGGTTGATCTTGGCGCGGCGCAGCAGCCACAGCTTCGAGCCGATGGGCCAGCCGTTCCAGATCAGCTCGGCGTCGAGATCGCCCCACCAGCCGCAGCGGTCGTTGCTGTCAGGATCGGGCAGCACATCATCAGGCGCGGCCAGCGCGTTGGTGCCGAGCGCGATGCAGACCGCTGTCGCCAGCGCCTGCGAGTCGTCCAGCGTGCCATCGGGCAGCAGCAGCCAGTCCAGCGTGACGGAATATTTCGGAAAGATATTGTTCTGGACCAGCCGGATGTCGGGGACATTCGCGGCGCTGCTCATCGCTCACCCGACCTTGGCGTAGACGTTGACCGAGAGTCCTGCGTCGGTGCCGACGCGCCCGAAAGTGGCTTCGCCTTTCTTGGCCCCGAGGTAGACCTCGCCGCCGACGACATGCACATAGATTTTTCCGTCATCGAGCATCAGGTGCGCTTCCTTGCCCGCGAGGCGCGTGGCTCCAGCGGTGACATCGACAAAGCGGCTGGCCTTCTGGTTGTCCTTCTTGAGCGATTCCTGCCCGCGCTTTTGCTGGCCGCCCTGCGATCCGCCGCCCTGCGATCCGCCAGCGCTGCCATCGAGCGCCTGCACGCCCGCGCCACCGCTGCTCTGGCTGGAATTGCCTTCGCTGTCCTGATCGACCAGCGCCATGCGCACGGTCTTGTTCTGCGGCGCGCTCCAGAATCCACCATCCTGCGTCATGTGGAATTGCTGCTTGTCGCCGCGCCCGCGAAACATCGCGGTGTCGCCTTTGTCCAGCTTGTAGAGCCGATGCCGCCGATCATCCATCGGGCCAGATGTCGGGAATGATCGATTGCCGCCCATGAACCCGATGAAGGTCTCGGCGCTCGCAGTGATCTTCCCGTCCTGCCCCTTCTCGGCATCAAACACCACGCTGGTGAAACCATAATTCTGCGCGGCCTCGATCTCCGAGCGGGTCTCGTTGGCCATGAAGTTGCCGCCCATCTCCTGCATCAGCTTGGTGTCGTCCACCTTATCGACGACGCTGCGCGCCCCGCCTGCGGTATAGGCGCGGATCGAAGTGTTAAGCGGCGTGGCCCGGTGCATGGGCTGCTCCTCTAGCCGGGATTGAAGTTGGCGCGATCTCGCAGCAGCTCGGGGTTCACCAGATCGAGCGTGGTCAGCGTCCCGGTATTGTTGTCCTGCGTGAACGTGCAGTTCTGAATTTTCATATTGTTGTTCAGCATCGCCATCGGCGAGTAGACGAAGACATCATCGCCTGCGCGCCAGAGGCTGGAGCCATCGCGCAGCCAGCCTTGCACCACGATGGTTGCCTGAATCGTGGTGCCTTCATGCCAGACGCTTTCGTTCTTCGCGCGGGCCTGTATCTCGGCCTGCGTCTTCACCGGCTGCTCGGCGGCAGTGATCAGCTTGCTGAACACCGGGGATGAGCCGCCGACCTTGCCGGTCAGCTCGCTGGCGGCAGTGCCTGAATTGTCGTCGCTGGCTGGTGCCTGCCCATCGACGCGATACTCGGTATAGATATGCTCGTGCGTAATCACGCACTGGCAGGATTTGATGTTCTGGCCTTCGACCAGCTGGGCGACGACGGTCCCGGAGTGATCGCCGATCAGCAGGAAGTGTCCCTCGCTATCCGAGCCCATCACCACGCCGCGAGGCCGAGCGATGCGTTCGAGGAAGTCCCAGACCAGCTCGCCCTTTTCGTTCTGCAGCTTGTCGAACGGCGTCATGTCGGGTGAGCCGATCACTTTCAGCCCGACCCCATAGGAGGAGATCACCTCCTGCGCCACCTGCACGATGTTCTTCTTGTCGAAGTTGCCGGTCTTGGTATCGACGCTTGAGCGCGCCGCCCAGGCGGTGGCGCTCTTGCCGATCAGCATCACGCCGTGCGCGTGCGCGTCATAGGCGACCTGCCGTGTCTCGATGTAGCCGCTGACCGCGCGCTGCCCCGCCAGATCGATGGTGCATTGATCACCCGGCTTGAACTGCAGCTTCGCGATCAGCGGGAAGGGCCCGCCCTTCTTGTTGATGCTCGGATCGCGCTCGGCGGCGGTGAAGCGGAAATAGGTGAAGCTGTCGGCCCAGCGCTGCTGCACCCAGACCGATTCCCAGTCTTCGAACTTCTGGCCGTTGACTTCAAGAACGGCGACTTCTTGCGGTTTCGGCATGATGATCAGGCCGACAGCGCTTGGCCGCTCGGCTGGCAGAAAGCCGGATGCACGACCTTGTTCTCGGCGCGCAGCTCATCGCAGCGCGAGGCGTCCGCATAAAGTCTGTAAGCCATCACCAGACTCGGCAGCGGTTCGTAAAATCTGAAGTTGACCACGCGCGGCAGCGGTCGCGCGGTCGCCGCCAGATGCTGAGTGACGGCACCATGCAGCGCCACCAGCATCTGGAAAGTCATCTGATCCATGTCGTCGGCGGCGATCTCCTCGGCGTCCTGAAACGGCTGCTGCAGCTGCTGCTTGATCGTGGTGACATCCTGACGGCTGACGAAGGTCATGCTGGCAATGATGCGGCACTGCGCGGCGAGGCAAAGCCGGATGCCTGCGTCCATCGCCAGCGCGCCGCCCAGCGTCACCGGGGCCTCGCTCTCGATCTGCTGGCGGACATACTCCAGCTGCTGCGCCTGCGCGCCCGCCTGCCGCGCCAGCTCGAAGCATTCATCGAGCGGCGGCCCCAGCGCGTCATCGATGCAAAGTTTGTAAGCGTTCGCCCGCGTGTCGCTGATGGCGGTGCGGGCTTCTGATCCAGCGCGGCCCTGCGATGGCACGGTGCCTAGCAGATTGTTCAGCATCCGATCAACAATCGGGGCCGCTTCATTGGCGTCGAGCCGCTTCATCGGTTGAGCCCAATCGCTGGCGGCAGCGGCAGAGCTGACAGCGAGCGCAGCACCTGAGATCGCAGCGCCTCGCTGGTCTGCACAATCGCGGAGGCAGTGGCGGCGGCTGGCGCATAGGTCTGCGGATCGAGCCCGTACTCCATGAACGTCATGTCGATCACGCAATAGCCGCCGAAGCGCTCCTCTTCGGTCAGGCGATAGCGCGGGCAGACCACCAGCTGCGAGGCCTGCGTCGGCAGCTGCAGCGTGCCTGGACCTTCGGCCTCCAACTGCCTGACCAGCTGATCGCGCGGCTGGCGGTAGTCGCGCTGATAGAGCGAGTCGCCGCTGTCGTAGGGAAACACGATGCAGTAGCCGCGCACGTTGAACTCGCGCGCAGCTCGGCCCATGTCCTCGGCATAGGGCAGGTCCTTTTTCGGGAACTGATGCTGCACGATCCTGCGCCCGCTCTCGCGCCCGTTGGCCTCGCAATGGAAGCGAGCGCCATTGAACGAGGCGGGCATCAGGCTTTGCCGCCACAGCGCGGGCAGATCGAAAATGTTGCTCATATCGGCGGGCTCTCCATTCCCGGCCCTCGGCGCGCGGGCTCCATCTGCGTCTGGCGATTGATCTCGATCCATGGCAGCTGCGGCGCATGGGAAGGCACCGCATCAGGTGACCACTCGGGCAGCTTCTCGATCAGCGCATAGAGCTGCTCGACTGATCCGCCGCTCTTGATCCAGTCCGAGACGTCGCCCTTCATCGGCATCTCGGGCCATGACTTCCACAGTTCCAGCACCCTGACGCGCGCAGCGATGCCGTGCAGCGAGCGCGCCACCGCCTGGGCGTGATCCTGCCCCGGAAGGATCGGCCTGCCATCGGAATGAAACATCAGCTCGCCGGTCTTCTGGTGGCGCTTCTGCGGATCGCGATCAGGGATCACTACGACATCGGCATCGCGAAAAAATTCGCTCAGCTCCTCACGCCACTTGCCTGCGCCGCCAGCGTTGCAGGTCGCAGGGATGCCCAGCTTCCACAAGCGATCAGCATCCTTCTCGCCCTCGACGATCAAGACGACGCGCTCGCCAGTCTCGATCAGCTGCGGCAGGCGATACGGCACCTGTCTGACGCCCTTGACACTCCAAACCCAGCCGCCGTTGGCGTCAGGCCTGCGCTGGCGAAAATCTTTCGGATCGAATCTGCAGACCTGCGTCAGCATCCGCCCGCCTTCATCGACGTAGTCATAGGTTTCGATGATGGTAGCGCGCTCGCCGCCGTTAGGCTGGACGGTATCGAACACGAAGCCGTGCTGCTTCAGCCAGTCGAGCCGCTCCTGTCCGGTCAGCTTGGTCTCGCGCGTTACCAGATCGAGCGCGCCACCGCCTTGCTCGACTTCGTGATCGTACCAAGTACCCTTGACCAGATCGACGCACAGCGAGCCGTGCGAGCCATAGCGCAGCTCTCGCTGCGATGACATCGCCGCGTTGGGCTCGCCGAGCAGCTGCTTGGCTAGCGGCTCGATGATCTGCGCAAATTCGGTTGCCATAGATAGCCATTCATTCTGCTGTGCCACTCCACGACTGTCGGTGCCCGCCGCATCGCTTCATTCCCTCGTTTCACGTGACACTTTATCGGCCCGCTCACGATCATTCGATCTCGCTGAAGGCCACTCGCATCCATCAGTGTCAGCTCCCGATGCATTGCATGGCCGCGCGAATGAAGGCGCAGGCAGGTCTCGGATCGACGGCATTGCCGAGGGCGCGCAGCTTATCCACTCTGGCGGGAATCCCATCAGGCACGAGACGAAGTCCGGATTTAACGCGCCGCACTTTTCCGTCGATGCGACAGTGCGCGAGATCGAACTGATCGCTTCGGAATTGAACACTTGCCGGGGCAATTGATCGAGCCGCTTGCGATTGCGCTCGCGCTTGATCGACATGCCCGGTGTGTCCTTCCAGTCTCTGCTCGATGCCGTTGACCAGAAGGCCCACGAACCAGTATCGGTCGCGCAGCTGCTCCGCACCCGCGCATGCGGCCTCGACAGGCAGCGACCCCACGGCGTAACCCAGCGCCTCCAGATCACCTCGCACAAGTCTGAGCCAGCGAGGAGCAGTCGCAAGTTGTTCGCCAAAGACCGGTGCAGGTCGTCGCTCGCGGATGAGCTGAGCCCAAGTCGGCCAAAGGTGCCGTGGGTCTGCATATCCAGCCTGCTTGCCGATGAGCGAGAACGGCCGGCAGGGGCAGCTTCCTGTCCAAACAGGTCGAGCGTCAGGCCATCGCGCTCCTCGCAGGGCGAGCGACCATCCGCCGATGCCTGCGAAGAAATGGCATTGGTCGAATCCGGCAAGGTCGGCAGGTCGAACATCGACAATTGATCGTGTATCGACTTCGCCGTCGGCGATGAGCCGTTCGTTGATGAGATTGCGCAGCCATCCTGCGGCATAGGCATCGAACTCGTTGTAGTAAGCAGTCACACCAGCCGTTCCTGCGCGACCTGCTTGCGATAGTCCTCGGCAATGGCGTCCATCAGCTCCAGCTCGCGATCCGCCAGCGCTTGCGTGATCTTGCCGCGCTCGACCAGCCGCACGTAGATTCGGCGCCGATACTTCAGCTCGCGCTCGGCGCATTGCATCTTGTCTGCGGCGGAGACCGTCATGGCTTGGCCTCGCTCAGCTGATCCACCACCGCGCCGACGATGGATGATGGTGCGCCTTGCTCATCCCGCGTGATCGCACTTCTGATGTTTCCGATCTCAGCCCCGTACTGCAGCGCCAGCGACAGGATCACCGCGCCGTCGCGCGCTATCGCCTCGACCGCTTCGCCGCGTTTGCCGCCGTTGATGAAGACTTCGCCGAGCGCGCCGTCCTCATAGAAGCCGAGCGTGATCGTGTGGCTACGGACCAGCCCGCCGAATGTGATCTCGAACGTCTCGCAGCGGCGGCGCTGCGGCAGGGTGCGGCGCATGCGTCCTCCTGTTAAGCGAAGATGAGATCGTCAGCTCCGAGCGCGCTGGGCCAAGACACCACGGTGCGCTCGCGGGAAAGGCGGAAACGGTTAACCTGCACGGCGGCGGTGATCACCTCGATGGGCACCACGCGGCACTCGGTCTTGTTGATGGTGTCGTCCATCCGTGTCGGCGCAAACTCCTTCACGCGCGGCCAGAACCATTCGTGCAATTTCGGAAAGTCGATCCAGAGGCAGTCGAGCGAGCCGTCACGCTGATGCAGGCAATAGAGCAGCACGTCGCATCGCGCGTACCACATCCAGCCGCTGCGCATGAATCCAGGCGCGGTGCAGCTGTCGGTCTCAAGGCTGATCGCGTCGTAGGGATCGCGGCGCGGCCGGCAGCGCACGATCTTCTCCTCGACCGAGATCGGGATGCGATCAGCGCGCCAGAGCAGCGTATCGATGCCGCCCTCCTGCTGCTGCCGGGAGAAGCGCCCGTCATCGAGCAGAAGGAATCCGCTGTAGCTGCGGCGGTAGAACGGCACCAGATATTCGTCGCGCATCTGCCGCTGCCATTTATCGTCGCGCCGGAAGTCGTTCATTCGGCGACCTCCGTTATCAGTTCCTCGCGGAACAGGTTCGTGAAGTCAGCCCGCGCCTCGCGCTGGTTGCCCTCGCCATATGGCGGATAGGATGCCGCGCGCACGATGTCGTAGAACGCTTCCGGTTTTTCCGAGTGCTCGCCTGGGCGTGGCGCGATGAAGTGCGTCGGGATGCTCGCCGCTGCTGGCCGCGTCGTGGTCTCGCCGAGCGTGCCAAACAGCACATGCTCGGTGCTGTTGCGGAAATAGGAGCCGAGCCCGAACGCGCCTTCCTTGATCCAAGTGATGAGGACGCGATGCTGGAATCCCCAGTGCGCCATCAGCTCGCAGCCGCGCGCCATGAAATTGTTGGTGACCCAGAGGTAGAGATGACAGCCGGATTCGTCGGCCCATTTCCTGACATCGAGCTGCAGCAGCTGCTCGTGGCTTTGCATCGCATAGCCGGGTTTGGCGCGGCCCGCGAGCGACAGCCAGTCATAGTCCCACGCCGGATCGAGGATCAGCGTGCGGAACTTGCCCGCGACCGGCACCAGCTGCAGCACGCGCTGCTCGTCTGCGGCGACCTTGTCGAGGCGGGCCTGCTTACCTTCCTCACGCCGCGCCACCAATTTCGCAGCGGCGGCACCGGCAATGACAGGTGGCGCATTTGCGCCAGCCGATGTCTGGCCCGCGGAGATCTTGCTCGCCTTCGTGCCAGCGGGTGGCGCATTTGCGCCAGTATCGCGGTCAACAGTGCTGCGGTTCACGCCCAACACCTTGGCGATCTGGCGGTTACTCGCCTTCGGCTGCAGCTGTTTGATCTTCAGCGCGACCCGTTTCCGCTGTTCGGCGACGGTCTTCAGGTTGTCCAGCTTGATCGAGGACAGGAAGATGTTGACATCATCGAAGCCGGCGCCGACTGCGCGCCAGCGATCCGCTTCAAGCAGCCACTCCAGCTTTCCGCAGGCGCGCTCGAAGCTGTAGCCCGCGATATGCACGCCCTCGCGCAATGCGCCATAGGCTTCGAGGGCGCGCGGATCGGCTTCTGGCTTCACGGATCGAGCCATCACTGCAGCTCCACGTTCGAGCGCAGGATTCCGGCTTGCTTCAGCGTAGCGACGGCATCATCGAGCGAGCTGGTTACCAGCACCGCGAAGCCGCAGGCGACGAGATGCGCCAGCACTTCGCTCTGATCTTCCGACACGCGGCCCGTCTTGAAGCGTTTCAGCTCCAGCCAGAACACCTGCGCGTTGGGGCCGACGAAAATAAAATCCGGCCAGCCTGGCATCACGCCCATGCGCTGCAGTCGCTGACCACTCAGCGAGTATCGCCTGCCGGTGCGTGGATCAACGCGATGCTCGCGCGCTTCGCCGAGCGGCAGGTGCGTGAACTTCCAATGCGGGTTGATCCAGCGCTTGCAGATGTCAGCGAGCGTGGCGTGCGTTGCGAACTCCAGCGGCGGCGGCGGTGCAATGCCTCGTTGCCTTTTGCCCTTGAACAGCGATAGCTGGCGCATGGCGGCTCCCTCCGCGCTTCATCAGGCGGCCTGTTCGTTGTTTTCGTTTGTGCCGTAGAAGCCCCAGAGCGAGATCGGCGCGAAGTAGCCTTCATCCGCGAGCGCCGCGCGCATGCAAAAATAATATTTGCTCGGGAAGAGTCCGCGATACCTGCGCCAATTGCAGACAGCGGCGCACGTCTGGCCGGTGATACGACCGACAGCCACAGGGCCGCCGAGCGCATCGACAACATCGTTGAATGACCAGAGGGGTTGCAGAGGCCGCGTCATGATGGCGGCATGCTGGGCTTCAAAATATATTTCAGTCAAATGCGCGAGCTGGTCTTCATTGGCCGCACGCGAGCGCAAGGCTGAGGTCAGATAAGTTCAGCTAGGTCCACATCAGCTCAGGTCGCCGCAAACTATTTTTTTGTATGCGAAAAGTGACAGCGCCGCGCTCGAAAAGAGTCGCGGCTGCCTCTTGACGCTACAATTTCTTCTGCGCGAAATCACAATGCGCTGAACCTTGCTGCACGTAGATACGGGACGCCGCAGCAGGTGGGAGGACAACAACTATAATCAAATCGCAGAGCAACAGCCTGCGGCGCACATCACGGAAGCCATCCGGCTTATAGCGTACCTCAACCTGCACTTGCGGGGAGGCGTCCCTATGTCTGAGTTCGACTACCAGATCGGTCGCTTCACTGGCACCAGCGCCAATGTGGTGATGCATGGCAGCGAAGCCGACTGGATCAAGCACTATCGCATCAGGGCCGCGCTCGATTCGCCTGATCCGCCGAACTGGGCGATGCGAGCTGGCGCTCATATGGAAGCCCTCGTGCTTGACTGGCTCGAAGAGCAGAGCAGCCCGATCACGCGGCGCGGCGAAGTGGTTTACCATCCCGAGATCGCGGACGTTTGCGCGAAGCTGGACGGCTATCGCGCCGCCGATGACGCCATCATCGAGGTGAAGTTTCTGTCGCCGCAGCGGCACAGGGACGAGTATCTCCCCGCATACTATCCGCAGACCATGCTGCAGCGGCTCTGCACCGGGGCCAGCAAGGTCGTGCTGGTTGTCGCACAGGGCACCAACGAGCCTATCGACTTCGAGATGGCACATGACGCCGATTACGCCGTCGAGCTGATGCGGCGCGCGGGCATCTTCCTGAACTGCTTACGCACCCTGACGCCGCCTTATCCGATCCCGCCAGCGCCGCCGCCGCCCGAGCGCTGGCGCACGCTCGATATCATCGCCGAGCCGACCAACTGGAACAGCGAGCTGCTGCTCTATCTGGCCGAATATGACAGCACGGCCGCCGCCGCCAAGCTGCACGATGAGATGGGCAAGGCCGCCCGCGATCTCGTCCCCCATGATGTCGGCAAGGTCTTCGCTGGCGACTTCCAGATCACCCGCAGCCGCAAAGGCGTGCTGTCGATCACGAGGAGAGCCGCATGAACAATCAGCTGCAAGCCACGAGGGACTATCACAGCGTGATCGAACGCGCCGCGATGGACCCGAATTTCGACGTGGACAAGCTGGAGCGCTTGGTCGCGATGCAGGAGGCCAGCCAGCAGCGCAGTGCCGATCAGCTGTTCAATGCGGCGCTGTCGAAGGCCGAAGCCGAGATGAGCGTGATCTCGACCAACGCCAACAATCCGCAAACCAAGTCGCGCTATGCCACCTTCGCGCGGCTCGATGGCGAAATTCGTCCGGTCTATACCGGCCACGGCTTTGGCATCCAGTTCAACACCGAGCCGATGGGCGAGCCGAACATGATCCGGGTCGTCGGGATGCTGTCGAACGGGATGGCCCAGCGCCGCTTCCAGGTAGACATGCCCATCGTCACGCGGGGCATTCGCGGGCAGGACATGATGACCCGCACGCACGCGACGATGTCCGCGATCTCCTACGGCAAGCGTGCACTGGAGATCATGATGTTCAATCTTGCCATCGGCGATGACGACGACGGCAACCGCGCTGGCGGCTCTTATCGCCCGCAAGCGCCAGCGCCAGCGCCGCGCTCGATGGATGAGCTGACCGATCCGCACACTGGCGAGGTCGTGGATCACGTCGACCCCTTCAGGCTGGAAATGCACGAGGGTCAGACGTGGGCCGACTTCATCGAGCCGCTGCAGCGGTATCTCAAACACTGCAGGAGCATCGCCGAGTGGGACGAGTGGCGGCTGCTGAATCAGGACTTGCTGCTGAAGCTGAAGGAGACGAAGCCGCAGCTATTCCGCCTGTTCGAAAAGAACATCGAAGCCAAGCATGAGGAGCTGACAAAATGAGGTGGGTGCTGACGCCTGTTGGCCTTGAACCGTTCGACGCCGCAGCGTGGGAGTTTCATCGAAGCCAGACCACCGGCGAGCCGATCACCACGCAGGTGATCGAGATCGAGGCTCTGCATGACCGGGACATGATCGAGCACCGCCGCATCATGGCCACCATCAACGATCTGGCCAAGGCGCTGCACACCACGCCAGAGCGAGTGCGCGCCGAGCTGCTGGTCGCGACCGGCAATTTCCAACTGCTCGGCGAGCTGCTGGGCCGTGAGGTGGTCGCCGTCAATTCGATGTCGCGCAGGAACATGAAGGATCACGAACTGCACGAGTTCTGGGATGAGGCGAAGGAAGTGATCAACACAAAACTGCTCGGACGAATTGCCGACCCTGCCGAGAAGGATCGCTTGGCGGCAATGCTATCGCTGCAGCCTGCGTGACCGTATCACGCGCGGCTGCGGTTGGTCCGAAGGCTCGCCGTCCTAACACTGCGCCCCAGCCCTGAGAGGGCGGCGAGCCGAAGGATCGAAAACCAAAACCCAACGGAGGAGACCTCGATGACGGAGATGAATGGCGTCCAGCATGATCCGAGCGAAGAGACCGCCGAGCTGATGCAGCGCGACCTGGAGCGGCTGGCGGCACGCGCCGATGAGCCGTCGATCCGCGTGCAGGAGCTGGTCAAGGCAAAGATACAGCCCTTCGATCAGCAATCGCACGATCAGATGATCAAGTCCGTCGATCAGCTGGCCACCGATTGGGTCAGCCAGCTAGAACATTCCCGGCAAAACAACAAGGCGGTCGAACAGCTCGTGCTCGAACGCGCGGCCAAACTCAGGCACGACATCACCGTCCTGCATGTGCTCGGCGCTGCGGCGCGGGCTGAAGCTGCGCGCGGCGACGAGGTCAATTCCAAATTGGCGCAAGAGATCGACAAGCTGGGCGAGGATCGCGCGGCATGAGGCGCGGCAGCACGATCAAGAAGAAGATGAGCGTCTGGCACTGCCTTGAGCGGCTGGCCGCCGAAAGGAATCCGCGCCTGATAGCGCTGATCGAGATCAAGGACGCGCAGCAGCCACTGAAGCTGCGCACAGCCCTGCAGGCCTTGGCGGCCGGCAAGGCCAGCAAAGCGCAAATCGCCAACGCCAAACGGCTGCTGGCGCAACCATGAGAGGTCGAGTCCATGAGGCGGAAGATTGTCGCCGCGCTCGATGACCACGACTATGAGCAGCTGGAGCTGCTCGCGACGCTGAGCAGGATCAAGCGGCCCGAGCTGCTGCGCCGGATCATCAGGGCGTATCTCGACAAGGGCAACGCCAACCTCGCCACGGAGCGGGCCAAATGACCGAAGAGCCGCGCAAGCTGAGCCGCCACGAGACCCACGACCTCTCGATGATCATCAAGGACCGCACCAAGGTGCTGCAGGCGCATGCCGAGGAGCAGGCGGCGGCCTGCATGGCCGATTTCGAGCGGCAGATGGCGACGGTCTACACCTTCGATCAGGACGAAGTCTGGCAGAAGGCGATGCAGGAAGCGCAGCGCGTGGTGCAGGAATCGCAGGCCACCATCGCCAAGCGATGCAAGGCGCTCGGCATCCCGCCGACATTCGCGTCGTCGATCAGCGCGAGCTGGCAGGGGCGCGGCGAGAATATGCTGTCAAGCCGTCGCGCCGAGCTGCGCCGCGTGGCCAAGTCATCCATCGACGCGATGACCAAGGCGGCGATCACCAAGATTGAGAAGCAAGCGCTCGATCTGCGCACGCAGGTGATCGGCATGGGCCTGCTGTCGGCCGATGCGAAGATGTTCTTGGAGAGCCTTGCGCCCATCGAGGAATCGATGCGGCAGCTCGACTTCGGCGAGATCGAAAAGAAGCTGGAAAACGAGCAGCAGCTGCGCCTGGCGGATCGCAGACGGCTCTATGGCGGTGAGTGAAATCAGGGCTGGGACATAACCAAGGTAGGGAGAACCAGAATGACTGGAGATATTGCTAAAATCCACTCAACCCTGCCGACGACTGGTGCAGGTTGGGTCGCCCGCGCGAAGCAGCAGGCGCAACCAAAGCTGTACCATCAGCTCCTGCCGGTTTTCAGGAAGCTGGCGCTGGAGAACGAAAAGTCTCTTGCGCTGATCTCAGCAGGCGATGATGAGGACTCGGTCGAAGGCCGCTGCAAGTTTGACGACTTCGAGGCATCTCGCCTGTTGCGAGATGCTGTCGCAGACCAGCCCGAGATCGCATCGCGGAACATGGAGGAATATCTCAAGGCGTTCCGCAAGCTGCAGCGTGATCATCACTGCACTCGAAACGAATTGAGCGAAGAGCGCCGCCGCCTCCGCGACGAGCGGGATCAGGTACGGGCCCAAGCCGCCGAGTGACAGCAAAAGGGGCCGGGGTGATCTATACCCCGGCCAACCTTCCAGAGGGCAAATGAGCAATTCCGAGAGAGTAGTCCCGCTGCCGATCCGCGCCAAACTGATCTGCTCTGCATGTGGTGCTCCCGGCGAAGGCAGCTGCCGATGCGGGGCACCTTACGTATCGCCGGGAGACCGAGCAGAGGAAGCGGTCAAGGCTCACCCGGAAAAATCCGACCGCGCCATCGCCGCTGATCTCGGCGTCGGCACCATGACGGTCAGCAGAGCGCGTAAGAGAGCAACTGTACCAGATGGGACAGTTGGAAAGCGCACCGGCAAGGACGGCAAGGCGCGCAAAACGCCGACGAGTAAGCGGTATCACGCGCCGAAGCGGCACTATGCCGAGCCGGACGTGATCGCGCTCGCCGATCAAGACAAGACCAGCGCCGAGATCGCCAAGCAAACCGGGATCGGCAAGCGGCAGGTGCGTCATATCATTGAGCGCGAGCAGGTGCGCCGCGAGGCGAAGGCCGAAGCGGCTGATCCCAGCGCGCTGGCAGAGCAGAAAAGGCTTGCCAGTCTCTCGCGCCAGCTGGAGGCAGACTTTGAGCGCCGCGTCACGGAGCGGTATCAGCAGCTGCTCGAAAATATCTGGCCGCGCCTGAAGGAGCGCGAGGCACTGGCTGATCGCGTCATCGTTTCTCGCAAGGGTCTGATGGATCGCCGCACCTACGTCAAGATTCTTGCGCGGCTGCATCCCGACATGGGCGGCAATGCCGAGCTGTTCGATATGTTCAAGCGCCTCGAAACGCTGCTGCTCAATGAGCAGGAGTGCCCCACCGAGCGAGTCGGGTTGCCGCGCACGGCTGGAGAGTGGGAAGAGCGCATGCGCAGCAAGATGCAGCCGTGACCGGCAACCATATGTGGATCACTGAAATGGAGGAAACCATGAGCGAGCAGAGCACCACCGCCACGCCATTGTCGGCACTCGCTGAGCGCGCCACCGCCAGCGGTGCATGGTGGAAGGAAGAAGCACTGGAGCAGCGCAACGAGCTGGAGCTGCCGACCCGCGTGCTGCACGTACTCGATAACGCTGGCATCACGACCATCGAGCAGCTGAAGGCGGTGGGGCCGCACCGGCTGCGCAAGCTGGATGGCATCGGCAAGCTGGGATTTGAGCAGATCATCACGCTGTTGCGAGCGCTCGACCGGCAGAGCAATGGCGGTGAGCGATGAGGCGCGAGCTGAACCAGCGCATCCGGCATCTTGAGCTGCCGGATCGGATGCGGCATTTGCCGGTCAACGATCAGGGATTCCCGGTGCCGTACTTCGTGCCCTACGTCAACGGCGAGCCCGAGTTTCGCGGCTTCGATGGCGAGAAGATGGTGATCTGCGTGCGGCACAAGCGCTGCTGGCTTTGCGGCGAGCCGCTCGGCAAGTTCATGTGCTTCGTGATCGGCCCGATGTGCGCCGTCAATCGCGTCAGCGCCGAGCCGCCGAGCCATCGGGGCTGCGCGCTCTACGCGGTGCGGGCCTGTCCATTCCTGACGCAGCCGAAGATGCGCCGCAACGAGAAGGACGTGCCCGAGCATCTTGAACCTGCTGGCCTGATGCTGCGCAGGAATCCGGGCGTGACGCTGATCTGGACGACGCTGCGCTACACGATCTTCAAGGATGGCCACGGTGGCGCGCTGTTCAATGTCGGCGATCCCGAGCGCGTCGAGTTCTTCGCCGAGGGCCGCGCCGCGACCCGCGCCGAGGTGATCGCCAGCATCGATAGCGGCCTGCCGGTCCTGCGCGAGATGGCCGAGCGCGACGGGCCTGATGCCGTCGCCGAGCTGCAGACGATGTACGACAAGGCAATGGAGCTGGTGCCTGCATAAGCTGATGAGTGTTTTGCAGTGAAGGAGGAAAGCAGTCGCCTGGGGCACGTAGAGAGCGCAGAGGGAAAGGAGCGCGAGGTGCTGGAAATGGACGACGTAAAGAAGGGAGCGCGGCGGATGCTCACGATGGATCAGGTGCTGGAGCTGGTGCCGGTCGGCAAGTCAACGCTGAAGCGCATGGTCAAGAACGAGGAGTTTCCAAGTGCGCATTACATCAGCCCGAGAAAAATGGTCTGGTACGAAGATGAGATCGAGCTGTGGCAGGGAAGCCTGCCAGCCGAGAGCCGCCGCAAGCGGGCCGAGCGGAGGGCCAAAGCTGGCCAGTTGGGCTAAGCAGAATTGCGCAGCTTGACCAACGGACGCCCCTCCCGGACCAATGTCTGCACTCGGCGGAAGCGGACGTGCAGCGCCCAAGGAGGAAGTCCGGGTTTGACCCAACCGGACCCTGCATCATAGGGAACTCCTGTGAACCTCTGCGGTAACTCCTCGACCTAATCAGTGGGGGCTCAACGGAGGGATTAGGTCATGGCCATTGTACAATTTACACGCTTCAAGAGCGACAAACCTGAGGAAATGATCAAGACCGCCAAGGAGGCGAAGGCAATCTTCGAAAAGCACGGCGCAGAATTTCTTCGGCTTTCTCGGTTTCACACTGGTACGTGGGCCGGGGAGTTTCTTATCTCTACGCGCTATTCCAGTTGGGAAGTATACGGAAAGGTACAGGAGGCATTGGCAAAGGACGAGGCATTCGCAAAGCTGTACGCGCACACAGCTACCTTTGCCGAATTGACGGGCCGTAACATCGCGGTCGGCATCGATCTCTGAGGCTCCGCTGAGAGTTGCCCGCGTTGCTTTCGAGTATTGAGGTTCTGTGAGCCGCATTGGCCGCGGAGTGCTCTCTTTCAGTTTACGTCCCAGCTGACTGAGCTGCCATCCGTGGTCGATGTGGCTTCTTGACCCAAAAGCGACATTCTGGAGCGCTGAACAGCCAGCTCTACGAAGTCATGTAACCTTTCAGGCTGCGTTTGGTCTGGCCTTAGGCTTCTACAGCGCGCTGGCGACGCGAGACTTATCAAGTTTCTCGGTGGCGCGGCGCAGACAGCCATGCTGGCGATTTGAAGCGGAGTCGGTTCAGTTTGGCTTGGGGGATCTAAAAGCGGAATATTTTTCGTTTGAGGGCTCAGGTTGAGGTCGAGCGAAGTGGACGTAATTTGCCGGTCCAGAGAAGTCACGGCTGTTGACGTATCGCAAGGAAGCGGTGAATTGACAACATTGCCGCCGTGCGGCCGTCCTGAATGGCTCTCGTGCGCTATCGATGCAGGGGATATAGTCCAGCCTGACGAAGCCTTGAGGAGGGCACAATGGCGGTCGAAACGGAACTGAAATTCCGCATACCGGCGCCCAGCCTGAAGCCACTAACGAAATCGCAGATTGCGGGCGGCAAGGTTGGTGAGCGGACCGAGAGCGATCTGGTGTCGACCTACTTCGATACGGGAAAGCACAAGCTGAAGCGCCATGGCCTTTCACTTCGCGTGCGGCAAGATGGCGACAAGCAGATCCAGACGGTCAAGTGGGCGAACGCTGCGCAGTTTGGCCGCGGTGAATGGGAAACGGAGATAGCGGACGATGCGCCCGATCTCGGCAAGGCCGACGGCACCCCGCTCGATGCTGTGCAGCAGCGCCTTGATGCAGACCCACAAGCCATGCGTGCATGTTTCGCGGGATCGTGAGCACGGATTTCGCGGGATCGTGAGCAGCTTTTCAGCGGCTCAGCCCGCTTCGGCCGACAACTCAACCGGCTTAGGAACTGCCTCGTCAGTGAACGAGGAAGGCCGATGCCCACCCAGAGATTGTCGATGCGCCGGATCAAAGAGGTTCTCCGCTTAAAACATGTTCAAGGCTTGCCGGAGCGAGCCATCGCGCGCACCCTGGGCATCAGCAACGGAGCCGTGCACAGCTATCTGCGCCGAGCCGGGGCTGCCGGACTGAACTGGCCGTTGCCGGTCGGAATGACCGACGAAGACCTGGAGCTGCTGCTTTTCCCTGCGCCGAGGCCTGCGTCACAGAGCCCACAGCGGCCCGTTCCCGACTGGGGCTATGTCGACAAGGAGCTGCGCCGGCGCAACGTGACCCGCCGGCTGCTGTGGGACGAGTATCGCGCCAGCCATCCCGATGGATTCGGCTACACATGGTTCTGCACGACCTACGAGGCCTGGAAGGGGCGAGCCCGGCCTTCGATGCGGCAGGCGGCGAGAAGGTTTTCGTGGATTTCGCCGGCGACACCATCGACGTCATCGCCCCCTCAAGTGGGGAAGTGCAGTCGATGAAGCTGTTCGTCGCAGCGATGGGCGCCTCCAACTATACCTACGCCGAGGCCTGCCCAAGCGAGGGGCTCGCCGACTGGATCCGGGTCCACATCAACCTTTTCGCCTTCCTCGGCGGCGCGCCGACATTCGTGGTCTGCGACAATCTCAAGGCCGCCGTCACCAATCCCGACCGCCACGATCCTGGCCTCAACCGAACCTATGCCGAGATGGCGAGCCATTACGGCACGGCCATTCTCGCAGCCCGGCCGCGGCGCCCAAAAGATAAGGCAAAGGTCGAAGTTGCGGTGCAAGTCGCCCAGAGATGGATTTTGGCGCGGCTGCGCAACCAACGCTTCTTTTCGTTGGCGGAGCTGAACGCAGCCATCAAAATACTCGTCGTCGAACTCAATGCCCGGCAGATGCGCGACTTTGGCGCCAGCCGCGCCGAACTGTTCTCCGAACTCGACAAGCCCAAGCTCACAAAGCTGCCGGATCAGGCTTACGCTTTCGCGCGCTGGAAGCGATGCCGGGTCGGCCCCGACTATCATATCGAGATCGATGGACACTGGTATTCCACGCCATATCGGCTCATCCGTGAGCTTGTCGATGCCCGCATCGACGACAGGACGGTCGAGATCTTCCACAACGGCCGCAGGATCGCCAGCCACGCCCGCGCGCCCAACCGGCGGGGCCACACCACCACCGCCGACCACATGCCCAGCGCCCATCGGCGCTACGGCCAATGGACGCCCGCCGGAGTGATCGCCGCCGGCGAGCGGATCGGTCCGTCGACCGCCGCCTTCTTCCAGGCCGTGATCGCGGCCCGGCCGCATCCCGAGCAAGGCTTTCGCACCTGCCTCGGCATTCTGTCGCTGGCCAAAAGCTACAGCGCCGAGCGCGTCGACGCGGCCTGCCGGCGCGGCATTCTGATCAAGGCGCGATCCGTCGCCTCGATCCGCTCCATCCTCCAGAACGGCCTGGATCGCACCTTTCTCGACGAGCCCTCCGAACCCCAACCCCTGCGCCACGGCAACATCCGCGGCCGGGATTATTTCCACTGAAGCCAAGGAGACCTGTATGCTCACCCATCCCACCCACGAACGCCTGATCGAGCTCGGCTTGAGCGGCATGGCCAAGGCCTTCGAGGAGCAGCGACGATCACCTGATCTCGAAGCCTTGCCGTTCGAAGATCGCATCGGCCTGCTGGTCGACCGGGAAGCCGCGGAACGCGACACCAGGCGGCTCACTACGCGCCTCAAGCTGGCCGCGCTCCGCCAGAATGCTTGCTTGGAGGACGTCGATTTGCGCACGCCGCGGGGTATCGACCGGGCCGTCTTCGCCAAGCTGGTCAGCGGCGACTGGATCGATCGCCACGAGAATTTGCTCATAACCGGAGCGACCGGATTGGGCAAAAGTTGGTTAGCCTGTGCCCTCGGCCACAAGGCCTGCCGCGACAATCGCTCGGTTCTCTATCATCGCGTCCCAAGATTGTTCGAAGCGTTGGCACTCGCGCGGGGGGATGGACGTTATGCCCGCTTGCTCAAAACCCTTGGCCGCGCCCAGCTTCTGATTTTGGACGATTGGGGATTGTCAGTGCTCACCGCTGCCGAACGGCGCGATCTACTGGAAGTCCTTGAGGACCGCCATGGCCGCGCCTCCACCATCGTAACCAGCCAACTCCCTGTGGACACATGGCACGAAGTTATCGGAGACCCAACCTACGCCGACGCTGTCCTCGATCGCCTCGTCCATAACGCTCACCGCCTCCAGCTTGCCGGCGAAAGCATGCGAAAACGCAACGCCAGAACCATCACCCTTGACGAGCAGCCAGAACGCTGACTCTATCACCGCCTCGGCCGGAGCGGGCTGCTCACGATCGTCTGAATTCGCCGCTCATGATCGCGCGAAATCGCTGCTCACCATCACTGAAATATGCACCATGCACCATGCGCCAGCGTCGCGAGACGGTCGAGCACCCGTTCGGCATGATGAAAGCCCGCATGGGGCGACACACTTCCTCACCAGAACGCTTCCAAAAGTGGCCACCGAGATGACTCTCTCGGTCCTCGCCTATAATCTGACACGGGTCATGAACATCGTCGGAGCCAAGCCGCTGATGGCTGCGATCGTGGCCTGAGACCGAACCGATCCTGGCCTCTCTCAGACCTCCCTGGGAAGGGTGTTTTTACACGGCCAAGACCCTTGAACGACACTCTGCGCCTGATCGAGACGATCCCAGCCACGACCCATTGATGCGCGGCAAGTTTCCTAAAGGCCCCTTGCCAAAGACCAAGTTCGGGTGCCTAGTGAGTTCCATAGGTTGCTTGTCATTCGGCCTGCAATATTGACCCCCTAAGCCGGGGGATCGGCGTCCAAAATTGACCCCCTACAGATTGATCTGTTGCGCTGCCTGCTTTGGAACGAAGCAGGTGGTGGGGGATGCTGATCGTGGAGACAATTGCCCGGATCCGGCGCGAGCACTTCATCAAGGGCAAGACGATCAAGGAGATCGCCCGTGACCTGAAGGTGTCGCGGAACACGGTCCGGAAGGTGCTGAGGTCGGGAGAGACCTCCTTCGAGTACGAGCGGCAGGTGCAGCCGCGGCCAAAGCTGGGACGATGGGCAGTAGAGCTTGACGGATTGCTGGCGGCGAACGCGGCCAAATCGGCTCGTGAACAGCTGACGTTGATCCGGATCTTCGAAGAGCTGCGCGGCCGCGGCTACGACGGCGGTTACGATGCCGTGCGGCGTTACGCCAGGCGGTGGAGCAAAGAACGCGGGCAATCGACCGCGGCGGCTTATGTCCCGCTGAGCTTTGCCCCAGGCGAAGCCTACCAGTTCGACTGGAGCCACGAGGTGGTCTTGCTGAGCGGGACCACGGTGATGGTGAAGGCCGCCCATGTCCGGCTCTGTCACAGCCGCATGCTGTTCGTGCGGGCCTATCCGCGGGAGACGCAGGAGATGGTGTTCGACGCCCACGACCGGGCGTTCGCTCTGTTCAAAGGCACCTGCACCCGCGGCATCTACGACAACATGAAGACCGCCGTAGAGACGATCTTCGTCGGTAAAGGGCGTCTCTACAATCGCCGCTTCCTGCAGATGTGCAGCCACTATCTGGTCGATCCGGTCGCCTGCACGCCGGCGTCGGGCTGGGAGAAGGGGCAGGTCGAGAACCAGGTCGGGCTGGTCCGGGAGCGCTTCTTCACGCCGCGGCTGCGGTTCAAAAACCTCGACGAGTTAAACGCCTGGCTGCTCGACAAATGCATCGCCTACGCCAAGGCTCATCGCCACCCGGAGCTGGTCGATCAGACGATCTGGGAAGTGTTCGAAGCCGAGCGTCCCAAGCTCGTTCCCTATGCCGGCCGCTTCGACGGCTTCCATGCGGTGACGGCATCGGTCTCGAAGACCTGCCTGGTGCGCTTCGACAACAACAAGTACTCGGTCGCAGCCAGCGCAGTCGGACGGCCGGTCGAAGTCCAGGCTTATGCCGACCGCATCGTGATCCGTCAGGATGGACGCATCGTTGCCGAGCACCCGCGATCCTTTGGCCGCGGCGAGACGACCTATGATCCCTGGCACTATGTGCCGGTGCTGGCTCGCAAACCCGGTGCCTTGCGCAACGGCGCTCCCTTCAAAGACTGGGTGCTGCCGGCCGCGATCGAGCGGATCCGGCGCAAGCTTGCCAGCACCGACGATGGCAATCGGCAGATGGTCGACATCCTCACCGCGGTGCTGACTGACGGTCTGTCCGCGGTGGAAGCGGCCTGTGCCGAAGCGCTCGGTCATGGCGTCCATTCCGCCGATGTCGTGCTCAACATCCTGGCCCGTCAACGTGAACCCGCCCCACCGGCCAACATCATGACGCCGGCCGCACTGACGCTCCGTCATGCACCGATCGCCGATTGTGCCCGCTACGACAACCTCCGGAGGACCATCTGATGGAACGAACCCAAATCTTCGACCTCATGGGCGAGCTCAAGCTCTACGGCATGAAGGCTGCCTTCGACGAGATCATGGCAACTGCCGTCAAGCGCCAGCACGAACCTCAGCGCATTGTCGGCGACCTGCTTAACGCCGAGATCAACGAGAAGCAGGCCCGCTCGATCAAATACCAGCTGACCATTGCCAAGCTGCCGCTTGCCAAGGACATCGCCGACTTCCAGTTCGACGGCACGCCGATCAATCAGACTCTCGTCAATGATCTCGCCAGCGGCGGCTTCATCGCCCAGCAACGCAATGTCGTGCTGGTTGGCGGCACCGGCACAGGCAAGACCCACCTGGCCATTGCCATCGCCAGAAGCTGCATCCGATCCGGTGCCCGCGGCCGCTTCTTCAACGTAGTCGACCTCGTCAATCGCCTCGAGACCGAGACCCGCAACGGACGGCAAGGACGGCTCGCCGAGCATCTGACCCGGATGGACTTCATCGTGCTGGATGAACTCGGCTATTTGCCCTTCGCCCAGTCCGGTGGCCAGCTCCTCTTCCACCTCGTCAGCCGGCTCTATGAGCGCGCCTCCGTCATCGTGACGACCAATCTCGCCTTCGGCGAATGGCCGAGCGTGTTCGGCGACGCCAAAATGACCACAGCGCTGCTCGACCGATTGACCCATCACTGCGACATTGTCGAGACCGGCAACGATAGCTGGCGGTTCAAGAGCCGAGACGACGATCACGCCACCCGCGCTCGTCTCGCCTCCGCTATCCCGGCCAGCTCCGACGAGACGAGCGCTACCAGCAAAGCCCGCCGCACGAAGGGGTCAAAATTGGACGCCGATGAGGGGTCAAATTTGCAGGCCGATTGACAGGTTGCTCCTATGGGAGACGGCCATGCCCGCGTATCAAGCTTACGTCTTGGGCGAAGACGGACATATTAAAAAGCGCATCGATTTAACTTATCCCGACGACGATACGGCCAAAGAACGGGCCAGAGCGCTAGTAGACTGGCGCACCATCGAGCTGTGGGAATCCCACCGCAGGATTGCGATATTCAAGCCCGATGATCCGATGAAAGCTGGAAAGTTTATCGGCTGGCTAAAGAGTTGCCTTCGGCGGCCAAAGTAGGGCCGCCTTAGACCGTTGGGCTTAACTCCTTCGGCAAGAAGCGGCCCCAACGAGGGGTACACGCTGTGGCCGAGTTACGTTCATCCATGACGTAGGATCGTCACTCGGTCAGCAACCAGCCGATGCTGACGACAAGCGCGAGGAACGACGCCCCGGCAAAGCCGAGGAAGCCATACTCCACTTGTCTATGTGATCCGATCCAGACATGACGCGATGGCAACGAGAAGGCTTTCGTCGGTCTTGTGCACAGTGGGTTTCGCCGGCGCTCCCCCAGACTGCGCTCGCCGGATGGCTGCGCCGGGCTGTGTTGCTGGGCGGCGGCCTGGTTCCGGTCCTTCGTGCCCCGGGCCCAGGCCGTCGGCGTGAGCCGCTCCAGCCTGAGCTATCCGCCCATGGCGACATCAGCCCCTGAGTCGGTTCTGCAGTGCCTGCCGATTGGCAACGAGGTTGCTGAGGTTCAGCAGGTGTGGTTCCCGTCCTTGCTCCAATTGCCTAACCAGCGCCCGCGTGCCGTCCACCACGAAGACACCGCAATCATACCCGTTCCGCTGCTGGGCCATGCCGGCTGGCTCCAGGCGGAGGTCCAGCCGACCTGCGAGATGTTCTGCATCCGTGTCGTTGAGTCCGCCGTAGGAATCGTAGTGATAGGCGACCGGCCGGCCCCGGTCGCTGCGATCAACGAACAGCAGCGACCAATGGTTGCCGAGGCTATTAGGATCTTCAGGAGCGGCATTAATCACGGGCAGGAACAGGAAGTCGGCTGTATCATTATCATTACCATTATCATCATCGACGATGCGCTGGAATTCGGTTCGCACGGCGCCATCGTCGTTAGAGCGCAGATAATTTAGGACGATGAGGGGATTCACGAACCGCGTCCGGGCGGCGAGATCCGGATGGTTCCTCCGCAAATCCTGCTCCTGGAGCCGGTAATCCCTGTCGATATGCTCGTCGCCCAGCCATTCCGTGTCCTCGAGCACCAGCCCGCGGCCGTGGGAGGAGGCTGTCGGACCTAAAGCCCCGATCTGAGCATCAGCGGAGGTGCTCGGAAACGGCTGTACAGAATTAGCATCGTCGCGTGATTCGGACGGCGTGGGCGCAGTCAGATCAACCAATGGAAAACCACGGTAGGTGTCTGAGCGAGCCCTGGCAGCGGGCGCTGACGCTGCTTCCAGGATCGGCCACATACTCCAATCAAAGTTGAGCGGCATCTGCGGCGACCAGGTCGAGGTGGACCTGGCAGGTTCCTGCTCTCCAGCTTGGACTATCTCCTGCGCCTGCTCAGGGGGAACCCCGGACCACGGTGGGCCGTCTTCCACCATCAAACGCAGATCCTGATCGTAACCTTCCGGGAGGACCAATGGCCGACTGACAGCTCCCTGCGGCGCGCTGTGCTGCGCAGCGGCGCCTCCGACGTACGTCGCGACCGCATGCGGCGCCGTGGCATCTTCGTGCCCGCTCGCCTGCATCATCGGCTGCGCCTGCCATGGCGATGCACCCAGTTGATGGGTGGGGGCCGACGTCAGCAGGCGACCGCCTGAATTGGCGATCTCGCTCAGCTGCCGCTCGCTGGCAAGGCCGTGCAGATTGTCTAGGGGCCTCGGCCTCTTCGCTGGCCTCAACTCAGCTGTGTCATGCTCATCGTTGATGAGGACCTCCTCGCTTGGCAGGAGGTTGCTCCTGGCAAGTGCAGCCATCGGCTCGTCCAGGAACTGCTGGCGGTCGTAGCCCCAGTTCAAGGGACGAATGGTCTCTCCGGAATCCGATGACTGGTCATGGCGCGCGGCTGGCTCGAGAGATGACGACGGGCCGGGTTCGTCCATCAGCTCCCAAAGCAAATCCTGATCGTAGCCTTCTACAGGAAGCAGCTCCTTTGGCCAACTGCCCGCGTCCTGCGACGCGCTGTGCTGCGCAGCGGCGTCGCCGACGCGCCACGGCTCCATCAATGCCGCGTCTTCGGGATCAGGAACGGGGGAAATATAGCGCTCGAACTCCATCGCTTTAGCGCCGGCCTGCGATTTTCGGAGATGAGCCAGTGCGGCGCCGATAGTCAGATCCCCACCGGCGTCCTTCCTATAGCGCTCAACATCTTCATCCAACGTGTTGCCGGAAAGCCGAGCAGCAATGCCCTTCTTGTTGTTTTCACGCAGGTAGTCACTGAAATTGCGTAGAGCAGTTGCACGCCTCTTGCCGGTCCCTGTCGCTGCTTCGTTTTTGTATTCTTTGATGAGAGCCACGTCCTGGGGGTGAGGATTCAGCTCAGCGCGGCCTGCGATCGGCGCGACTCCGCCCGTCGACTGGAAGGTCCGGAGACGATCTATTGCCCTAACCCGTCCTATTCGTGAGAGTGCTTTTTTTAGTCCGATTGATGTGGCCGCACATCTGCTCTGACGAGGCGCGCGGGATTGCCTTCGGCTTTTCACCGCCTGACCGACCCGTACTTTGCAACGCGCTTGAGGTGTAGGTTGGGCGAACGGGGGGCGGACGCCCCGCCGGTCAAGGACCGAGAGGCAGCAGCGCGCCTGGCAAGCCGCGGATCAGGTCGGCTTCGGGACATGCCGCGGCAAACGCAAGGCGAATGCGGCTCGTGGTCTCGACGACACGGGCAGCGAGTTTCAAGAGACGAAGACGCAGCGTCGCGAACTCGGCTGTGGCCAATTCCCGGGCTTTGGGAATCGCGTCGCGCACGGTCAGCATCAGCCAATAAGCGGCGGTGTGGAGAACGAGGCGGACTTGATTGGCGAGCGCCGAACGGCAGCTGGTGCGATCGGAGGCGAGCTGTGTCTTATGCAGCTTGATCAGATTCTCGGCTTGGCCGCGCGCGCAATACAGGCTGTCGTAGATCCACTCGGCCGAGCCGACATCGAGGCTGGTGACGACGAAACGGATGTCGAGGCCGAGCATCGTCGCCTCAATACGGGCGACGGTACGCCGTTCGCGATCCCAGGACTTGGCCTTGTGGCGCGTCTCGGTATAGCCACGCAGAACCGGCAGGTTCTCGATGGCGCGTCGCGTGCGGATGTCGTCGGCGGCCTCGTCGAGTTTTCTGGCGAGCGGCTTGGTGCCGGACAGACCGAAGATGTAGTCGATGCCGTTGGTCTCGCACCACGCCATTGCCTCCGGCCGGGCATAGTGCCCGTCGCCACGGAACGTAATTCGCGTGTTGTGCCACCGCGTCCGGATATGCCGTATCAGGCGGCGCAGATGGGCACGCACCTCGACGCCGCCCGGCGTCTTGCCGGGCCGCAACACGACCGCCACGGGCCGGCTCTTCTCCGTGTCGTAGACGTGGATCGGCAGGAAGCAGCGTTCGTCATAATGAGCGTTGAACAGCGAGAGCTGCTGATGGCCGTGGACGACATCGCAGGTATCATCGATGTCGAGCGTGACGGATGCCGGCTCGCGCGGGTAGCTATCCATCCATGCGTCGACCAAAGTGTAGGTCAGTCGGATCACGTCGCGCAGGCGCGGAGCATTCTCCAGCCGCGACAGCGTCGGTTGGGAACACAGATCGCGACCCGTGTCCGGCAGCCGTCCGCAGGCCAGCTTGAATGCGGGATCGGACCGCAGATGATCGAGGTCGTCGGCGTCCTCGTAGCCGCAGCAGATCGCGAACATGCGCGCGCGGAACATATCGACAAGGCTGTGCACGACCCGCGTCGGATCGCGCCGATCCGGGAACACCCGGGCCAAATTGTCGGCCAAGCCGAGACGCCGCTCGGCCATCGCCAGAAGCATCACGCCCCCGTTCGAGGTCAGCCGACCGCCATCGAAGGCAGCTGTGACTTTCTTGGCGTGAACGGCTGGAAACGAGAAGGGCAGAATCGTATCATCGGTCATGGCGGGCCTGGCGTTCGCGGTTGAGGTGATGGGGTTGGCTTTGCAACCGAATCCTACGCCGCATCAGCGCTTTACACCACGCTCGCCAGCCTCTCAGGCGCACTCTGACGAATAAGACGGGCTAAGGAGGAGACCGGGCTTACCGTTTCCGGCGAACTCGCGCGCATCATCGGTCAGTGACTCGTTGTCGAGCCGAGCAACAATGCCCTTTTTGTGATTTGCGAAGAGCCAGCGGCCAAAGCCGCGAAGCGAATATACATAGTCCTTGGCGGTGCGCTCGGCGCCGGTGCCCTTGATGAGGCCCTTCTCAAGCCCCGAAATAAGGGGAGCATCTTGGGAATAAAGAGGCTTGTTCCGCCCCATTAAAACCCGAGTTGACTGAGCCGGCTGCGGCGCCGAGGACGACGGGCCGGGTTCGTCCATCCGGCCCAAATCCTGATCGTAGCCTTCCGCAGGAAGCAGCTCCTCTGGCCAACTGCCCGCGCCCTGCGACGCGCTGTGCTGCGCAGCGGCGGCGCCGACCCGCCTCGACTCCGTCAGTGCGGCGTCTTCGGGAGCAGGAACGGGGGGAATATGGCGCTCGCGCTCCATCGCTTTAGCGCCGGCCTGCGATTTTCGGAGATGGGCCAGCGCGGCACCGATCCTCGAATCAGCACCGGCGTCCTTCCTATAGCTCTCGACATCTCCATCCAGCGCATTGCCGGAAAGCCGACCAGCAATGCCCTCCTTGTAGTTTTCACGCAGGTAGTCACTGAAACTGCGAAGAGCAACTGCATAGTTGCTGGCGGTACTACCTGACACCGCCTCGTTTTTGTACTCTTTAATGAGAGCAGCGTCCTGGGGGTGAGGATTTAGCTCAACACGGCCTGCGATCTGCACGACTCCGCCCGTCGACTGGAAGGTCCGGAGATGGTACAATGCCGTAAGGAGCTTACCGGGACGCCTCTTTCTGTACTCGCGTGCATCATCGGTCAGCGACTTGTCGTCGAGCCGAGCAGCAATCGGATCTTTGTTATTTGCGAAGAGCCAGCGGCCAAAGCTGAGAAGAGAACCTTCATATTCTGCAGCGGTGCGTTCATTGGCGTTGCGATCGATGAGGGCCTTCTTAAGCCCCCCCGAAATAAGGCGAGCATCCTCGGAATAAAGGGGCTGCTTGCTCTGCCGCCCTATCAAAACCCCAGTTGACTGAGCCGGCTGCAGCGCAGCGGCGGCGGGCATTGCTCCACCACCTCCACCTGAATTGGCGATCTCGCTCAGTTGCCGCTCAAAGGTCGCCGCTTCTGCGGACGGCGCCGCGGGTGAACTCTCTTGCGGGCCCGTGCTGTCCGGCTGTTCACGCACCCACTTGTTCGAGGGGAAATCCATCCCTTCTCCCTTTCAAATTATGAACCGAGCCTTCGATCTGACATGCAGGGAATCAGCAACAAACCACCCTTTACAGCCCTCGACAGGCACGCACCGTGAGCATCGGCAGCCGATGTGCTTCCAGTGCGACCAACCCTGTTAAATGGGGAAGCTGTCGAGAAACTGATGACGACAACGTGCCGCGAGCATGGTGCATGACCTGTGCGCTTCGCCGTCAACAGCCGATAGACCGAAGATTCAGAGACAAAATACTGCTTCTCAATTCCCAAAGTCCGGGAATTGGCCACTGCCGAGTTCGCGACGCTGCGTCTTCGTCTCTTGAAACTCGCTGCCCGCGTCGTCGAGACCACGAGCCGCATTCGCCTTGCGTTTGCCGCGTTGCGTTTGCCGCGGCCTGTCCGGAAGCCGACCTGATCCGCGGCTTGCCAAGCGCGCAGCTGCCGCTCGGTCCTTGACCGGCGGGGCGTCCGCCCCCCGTTCGCCCAACCTACACCTCAAGCGCGTTGCAAAGTACCGGTCGTCAGGCGGTGAAAAGCCGAAGGCAATCCCGCGCGCCTCGTCAGAGCAAATCTGCGGCCACATCAATCGGACCAAAAAAACGCACTCTCACGAATAGGACGGGCTAACGTTCTTCATGTGGGCTAACGGAATCGCGGGAGGAGTCATCACCGTGATGTGGGCGATTGAGTTTGTAGTTCCGCCGGACCATCAGACGATAACCGACAATGTCATTATAGCGGCCCTGGCGGGTATTATAGTTCAATCGGGCGCCATTATCTTGGCCGCCTTTCCTGTATTTGTGTCTCCATGCCGGCGAGTTCTTTCTTTGGGCGTCGCGGCTTCGGGATCGCGGCCTCTCACTGCGCTTAGCTCTCCCGCGTCGCGACAAGGTCTCGTCCGAGAATGCTGACCCGTTTGTTCAGCGCGTGGTGCAACGCATTGCCCTCACATGCCGTCATCCTGCCAGCAGACAGCTCGGACATACAATCCATCATGACCCGTTGAATCTCGACTAGCGTCATACTTTCGATCTGGGCAATGCGCTTCTTAACTTCGGCGCGCAAGTTAGTAGTCTTTTCAGACATCCGACAGATTCCTGATGCTCCACGGGTCCAGCCCGAAAGGCTAACGGGGGCTGACGTTACTGCATCAACATTGGATCGGGCTCCTACCTACTCTAGGGGGGCAGCCGGCCGACCGGATCGCGGTCGGCACCAGGCGCATGCTCCTCCATCCTTCAAGCCAGAGGTCCGAAACGCCGGGCTTCGCTCGGTCGCCAGCCTGATCCGGCCGACCGTCCGGGCCTTCATGGATCACGACGAAGTCGTCCTCGAGTTTATCGCCGGCTATGACGGTGGGGCGGAGGAAGAGGTCCATGGCTTTCGTTTAACTCACTTTGGCCCTGTTGTTTGGCTAGCGTGAATTCCCGAGTCCGCTGCTGTTGTTCAGGTCTTGACGGAGTTCCGAATGCGATGCGCGCCATCGTTGGCCGTTCTAGTTTTGATCGCGAGTTCGAGTGTTCAGGCGCAAACGGTTACGGAGCCTGCCATCTCGAAAGTAGTCGAACAGGTTCGCGTAGATGCTGATTATCTCACTAAGCGTTTGACCTGGGATAAAGATGTCGACTTGGACCGCGTGCGGCAATTTGGGCTGGCGCTCACGGCTATGAACCTCGTCCAGCAGCAGGTCAGCTCGACGCGATATGGCGCTGTCGCGAATACATCCCCCGAGGATCTGCCCGCCAACGATGAAGAGGCCCTGTCGCGCGGGATCGGCATTTGCGGGAATCAGGTTTCTGCATTTCTCAACATCGCGACACGAGTTGGCCTCCAGGCACGCAGCCTCGAATTCTACTGGCCGGATGAAGCCGACGTTCGTCACTCGCATATCGCGGCAGAAGTGAAAATTAGCGGCAAATGGGCCTTCTTCGATGTGACTTGGGGAACCTATTTCAGGCGTGATCCCACCGCTTCGGGACAGGCATCTCTGCTCGAAATCCTGTCTTTCGATGAGGCGAAAGCTTTGCCTGATCGGGCAGCTCACGCCGTCACCAATGAGTCGGAACTTTCTTTTCGACTTCAGCTCATCAACAGCCTTGATCCGTTCGACTACTTCACGAAGGCGGATGGCTACCTGCGCGGCAAGAGCGGGAACATAACTCTTGCGGCGCCGCGAAGTAACGGCGGCGCTTGGGTCTACTCGCCCGACGGGGTACCGAACCACATCGGAGTGAGCGCCGATTACTCGACCTCGCATGTCGGAAACGCCTCGGTAGGATTGCGCGCCGCGGCCCATGTGGTTCACGGCCGGATCGACGAGATCGGCCGCGGCTGCGTCGGATCGAACGTCCTCGTCGCGGCCGTGAACGGACGCGAGGCTGTCAATGAGATAGTGTCTCCGGGCACTGAGAAGGACTTTGATCTGCCCGATGGTGTCGCGGCGGGCGACACCATCACGCTGTCGATCAGGCCCAAGTCCGATGGCGCAACCTGCGTTCTCGTATATAAACAAATCATCCTGAGCGACCGCTCATCCTAAAGAGGATAGCCGGCCGACCTCGCGCTCCTCGTGGATTACGACGTGGTCGTTCTCGAGCTTGTAACCGACTGACCGTGGGCGGAGGAACAGTTCCATTCGTTATATTCCGACGAACGATCGGCAGGTTTCGGGCTGGAACGTTGACTGTAGACGTCCCATAATTGCGGATGATTTACCCAGGAAGCAATCCCATTGGCCTCGATCTTCATCAAGATCGCCATACTGTTAGCCCGTCTTATTCGTCAGAGTGCGCCTGAGAGGCTGGCGAGCGTGGTGTAAAGCGCTGATGCGGCGTAGGATTCGGTTGCAAAGCCAACCCCATCACCTCAACCGCCAGGCCCGCCATGACCGATGATACGATTCTGCCCTTCTCGTTTCCAGCCGTTCACGCCAAGAAAGTCACAGCTGCCTTCGATGGCGGTCGGCTGACCTCGAACGGGGGCGTGATGCTTCTGGCGATGGCCGAGCGGCGTCTCGGCTTGGCCGACAATTTGGCCCGGGTGTTCCCGGATCGGCGCGATCCGACGCGGGTCGTGCACAGCCTTGTCGATATGTTCCGCGCGCGCATGTTCGCGATCTGCTGCGGCTACGAGGACGCCGACGACCTCGATCATCTGCGGTCCGATCCCGCATTCAAGCTGGCCTGCGGACGGCTGCCGGACACGGGTCGCGATCTGTGTTCCCAACCGACGCTGTCGCGGCTGGAGAATGCTCCGCGCCTGCGCGACGTGATCCGACTGACCTACACTTTGGTCGACGCATGGATGGATAGCTACCCGCGCGAGCCGGCATCCGTCACGCTCGACATCGATGATACCTGCGATGTCGTCCACGGCCATCAGCAGCTCTCGCTGTTCAACGCTCATTATGACGAACGCTGCTTCCTGCCGATCCACGTCTACGACACGGAGAAGAGCCGGCCCGTGGCGGTCGTGTTGCGGCCCGGCAAGACGCCGGGCGGCGTCGAGGTGCGTGCCCATCTGCGCCGCCTGATACGGCATATCCGGACGCGGTGGCACAACACGCGAATTACGTTCCGTGGCGACGGGCACTATGCCCGGCCGGAGGCAATGGCGTGGTGCGAGACCAACGGCATCGACTACATCTTCGGTCTGTCCGGCACCAAGCCGCTCGCCAGAAAACTCGACGAGGCCGCCGACGACATCCGCACGCGACGCGCCATCGAGAACCTGCCGGTTCTGCGTGGCTATACCGAGACGCGCCACAAGGCCAAGTCCTGGGATCGCGAACGGCGTACCGTCGCCCGTATTGAGGCGACGATGCTCGGCCTCGACATCCGTTTCGTCGTCACCAGCCTCGATGTCGGCTCGGCCGAGTGGATCTACGACAGCCTGTATTGCGCGCGCGGCCAAGCCGAGAATCTGATCAAGCTGCATAAGACACAGCTCGCCTCCGATCGCACCAGCTGCCGTTCGGCGCTCGCCAATCAAGTCCGCCTCGTTCTCCACACCGCCGCTTATTGGCTGATGCTGACCGTGCGCGACGCGATTCCCAAAGCCCGGGAATTGGCCACAGCCGAGTTCGCGACGCTGCGTCTTCGTCTCTTGAAACTCGCTGCCCGTGTCGTCGAGACCACGAGCCGCATTCGCCTTGCGTTTGCCGCGGCATGTCCCGAAGCCGACCTGATCCGCGGCTTGCCAGGCGCGCTGCTGCCGCTCGGTCCTTGACCGGCGGGGCGTCCGCCCCCCGTTCGCCCAACCCATCCCTCAAGCGCGTTGCAAAGTACGGGTCGTCAGGCGGTGAAAAGCCGAAGGCAATCCCGCGCGCCTCGTCAGAGCAGATGTGCGGCCACATCAATCGGACTAAAAAAAGCACTCTCACGAATAGGACGGGTTAGCCGTTGCGATCCTGGCTTTTGGCGTTTTCCCGAATAGGCGTACCGGCGAGCTCGTTGCCATAGCGACCTGCGTCATAGGTGCCATTATTCTTCATTTCGTCGCGTCTTGAGACATCACAGCACGATGTGGCCCCAAGCCACCCTTGGAGGCCCAGGGGCGATTGCTGGGGCCACATGGCCGGTCCCGCGTCAGTCGAGATTGGAAGCCTGCGGAAGCTTGGGGTCTGGCAGGGTGGGAAAGCCGGTGCCGCATTAGCGCAAGGAACGCTCGGGTCGAGAACGAATAGCCATGCCCCGGGCCCATGCGGCCCGCCCTATAGCCGAGCGCAATCTGGGATTTCACCGTGGGTGAACGAAAGTTTTCGGGATGGCGTAAGCCTGATGTCAGCTGGAAATGTTTAGATACACAAATACTCCAACGGCCCCGGCTCGTACCGCTCTGGGGCCTTTTTTTTCCTTCTAGGAGCTTGTCTGGATAGTCGCTGTTCAAATCTGGTCGGGTCTGATTCAACATTGGGCGATGAGCAAGTATTTTCGGCCTTGGAACATCGATCAGACGCTGCTTCTGCCGCCGAATGTGCAGGACTTCGTGCCGAAAGGCCATGTCTCGCGGTTTATGGTTGATCTGGTGCGGGAGAGCCTCGATCTCAGGGAGATCATGGGCAGCTATGTGAGCGGGCTTGGGCAGCCGCCGTTTGATCCGCGGATGATGGTGGCGCTGCTGCTGCATAGCTATGCGAGTGGGCTGTATTCGTCGCGTCGGATTGCCAAGGCCTGCCGGAAGCGGAACGATTTTGTGATGATCGTGGCGCTGGATGCGCCGGATTTTCGGACGATCAGCGACTTTCGCAAGCGACATTTGAAGGCGCTCGGCGCGCTATTCGTGCAGGTTCTGAAGTTGTGCGAGACGGCCGGGCTGGTCAAGCTCGGTCATGTCGCGCTGGATGGTACGAAGATCAAGGCGAACGCGTCGAAACACAAGGCGATGAGTTATGAGCGCATGAAGAAGCGCGAGGCGGAATTGAAGGCCGAGGTCGCTCGCATGCTGGCGGCCGCCGAGGCGGCGGATGCCTCGGAGGATGAGACTTTCGGCAACAGCGACGAACTGCCGGACTGGACCGTCGACAAGCAGAAACGGCTGGCGAAGATCCAGCAAGCGATGGCGGCGCTGGAAGCGGACGCCAAACTGGCGGCGGAGGAAGAGCGCCGCATCGAGGCCGAAAAGGAACAGCAGCGCCAGGCCGAAGGCCGCAAGAAGCCGGGCAAACCGGCGGCGCTGCCATCGGAGGAACCCAATCCCAAGGCGCAACGCAACTTCACCGATCCGGAAAGCCGCATCATGAAGTCGAAGGATGGCTTCGTTCAGGCCTATAATGCCCAGGCGGCCGTCGATGCACATGCCCAGATCATTGTCGCGCAAGAACTGACCCAGCACGGCAGCGATCAGGGCCAGTTGGTGCCCCTGATCGAGGCCATCGAGAGCAATCTTGGCCGCAAGCCGCGGCAGGCCTCAGCGGATTCCGGCTACTGCAGCGAAGCCAATCTCGAAGCGCTCGACACACGCAGCATCGATGGCTATGTCGCGCCCGGACGCGCCAAGCACCCGACAGTAGCGAACGGAAAAGTCGGCGGCCCGCTGACACAGGCCATGCGAAAGAAGATCGACGATGGCGGCTTCGAAACACCCTACCGATTGCGAAAGCAAGTGGTGGAGCCGGTGTTCGGGCAGATCAAACAGGCAAGAGGCTTCCGCCAGTTCCTGTTGCGGGGCATCGAGAAAGTGCGCGCCGAGTGGACAATGATCTGCACCGTCCATAACCTCCTCAAGCTGTTCAACCTCGCAAACGCAGCCTGAGCCTGCTACTCTACAACAAATGCCCGTCACGAAAACATATCTGGACGGGCTCCTAGGTGGTGTGGACTCTAAGGATTCCCTTTTAGGAGCAAATCAGATTCAAGGCTGCTTTTGGGGAGGCCGCCTTGGGTGTGATGGACCGTTTGGTATTGAGCGACGCGGCGTGGGAGCGGATAGCGCCGCTGATCATAGGGCGCCCCGATCAGAAGGGCTCCACCGGGCGCGACAACCGGATGTTCGTGGAAGGTGTGCTGTGGATCGTGCGTACGGGGTCTCCCTGGCGCGATCTTCCGGAGGTGTTTGGGGACTGGAACAGCGTGTTCCGGCGCTTCAGTCGATGGAGCATCAAGGGTGTTTGGTGGCGGATCTTCGAGGCGATGTCCGATGATCCGGACTTCGAATATCTGATCGTCGATTCCACCATCGTTCGGGCGCATCAGCACGCCGCCGGCGCCAAAAAGGGGGGTCTGAAGATCAAGCGGAAGATCAAGCGATCGGCCGCTCGCGCGGCGGCCTGAGCACCAAGATACATATGGCCGTTCGAGGCTTGGGATGTCCGGTGCGGTTCACGCTCACCGCAGGTCAGAAGGGCGATGCACCGCAAGCCGCCGCATTGATCGAAGGCTTATCCGCCGAGGTCGTCATGGCCGATACGGCCTATGACGCCGATCACTTGCGCCAAGCCATCGCCGCCAAAGGCGCGCTCGCCGTGATCCCCAACAACCCGTCACGCGCGCTCAAATATCCACTCGACAAGCATTTCTATGCCCAGCGTCATCTCGTCGAATGCTGCTTCTCAAAGCTCAAGCAGTTCCGCCGCGTCGCAACCCGCTTCGAAAAAACGGCCCGGAACTACCGGGCCGTCGTCACTCTCGCAGCCATCGTTCTATGGATGCGCTAGTGTCCACACCACCTAGCCCGTCTTATTCGTCAGAGGGCGCCTGAGAGGCTGGCGAGCGTGCTGATGCGGCGTAGGATTCGGTTGCAAAGCCAACCCCATCACCTTCAGCCGCGAACACCACGCCCGCCATGACCGACGATACGATTCTGCCCTTCTCGTTTCCAGCCGTTCACGCCAAGAAAGTCACAGCTGCCTTCGATGGCGGTCGGCTGACCTCGAACGGGGGCGTGATGCTTCTGGCGAGGGCCGAGCGGCGTCTCGGCTTGGCCGACAATTTGGCCCAGGGTGTTCCCGGATCGGCGCGATCCGACGCGGGTCGTGCACAGCCTTGTCGATATGTTCCGCGCGCGCATGTTCGCGATCTGCTGCGGCTACGAGGACGCCGACGACCTCGATCATCTGCGGTCCGATCCCGCATTCAAGCTGGCCTGCGGACGGCTGCCGGACACGGGTCGCGATCTGTGTTCCCAACCGACGCTGTCGCGGCTGGAGAATGCTCCGCGCCTGCGCGACGTGATCCGACTGACCTACACTTTGGTCGACGCATGGATGGATAGCTACCCGCGCGAGCCGGCATCCGTCACGCTTGACATCGATGATACCTGCGATGTCGTCCAGGCCATCAGCAGCTCTCGCTGTTCAACGCTCATTATGACGAACGCTGCTTCCTGCCGATCCACGTCTACGACACGGAGAAGAGCCGGCCCGTGGCGGTCGTGCTGCGGCCCGGCAAGACGCCGGGCGGCGTCGAGGTGCGTGCCCATCTGCGCCGCCTGATACGGCATATCCGGACGCGGTGGCACAACACGCGAATCACGTTCCGTGGCGACGGGCGCTATGCCCGGCCGGAGGCAATGGCGTGGTGCGAGACCAACGGCATCGACTACATCTTCGGTCTGTCCGGCACCAAGCCGCTCGCCAGAAAACTCGACGAGGCCGCCGACGACATCCGCACGCGACGCGCCATCGAGAACCTGCCGGTTCTGCGTGGCTTTAAGAAACCGGCCAAAATGCAAAGCTCGGTGCTTGCTAAGGCACCGAGCGAACGCAAATATCTTCCAATCAGACAATGGGACGACAAGGCGCTATTATTCTAGCACCGTATATCCGTATACATACGGGCTTGTGGCGTTTGCCCATAATACCGGAAAGTTTCGTCGCGCGGCTGTCGCTGATCGGCGGGCGCGGCCAGATCGAGATGACCGAGCACCTGCTGGTGTCGTCCGACTTCGCGGCGATCCGCGCCGAGCTGATGGCGCGCGGCCTCACGCGCCTGGCACGATATCCCGAGGACGAGCCGCGCATCGTGGAGGTCTGGCTGTGAGCCACGAGACCGAAATACTGGAGGAGGCCCTGCAGAAGATCGTGCAGTGGAGCGAAGCCTATCCGCTGAGCGTCTTCCCCGAGCCCGACTGGAAGAAGGCCGCGCAAGTGCTGAAGGCGGCGGGCCTCACGCTAGACAGTATCAGCGCCGCCTGCATGCGCGATGTCGTGCGAGGCGCTGGCGAGATCGCCCGCGCGGCGCTCGCGCAAGCTGCGCGCATCGACCGCGTCGATCACGCGCTGGCGCGGCAGCTGGCCCGCTCGATGCAGCTCAACGCGCAGCTGCATCAGCGCATCAAGGAATTGGAGCAAGGAGCACTAAATGCTTGACCGAGCAGAGATCGAACGCATCGCCACCGAGCTGTCAAAGAAGCTGGCCGATGAGGGCAAGCTGATCGAGCGGGTTGGGCCGGTTACCGCATGCTGGTGCTGCCGCCCGACGCGCCGCAGATTCAGATCGATGAATGCAAGATGGCGTTCATGGCCGAATCGCAGCACCTGTTCCCCAGCATCATCAACATCCTCGATCCGGGCGAAGAGGAGACCGAGGCCAATCTGCACAAGATGGACCTGATCGACAAGGAGCTGCGCGCCTTCGGCCGCGAGATGGCGATGCGGGCCACCACGACGACCAAGGGCTCGGCGTGACTGCTATTCTGGCAGGTCGATCACCTGATGCAAATTGGTGACGCGGTAACCCGCAGGCCGACCGCCGACAAGCTGAACATTCACGTCCACGATGAAGCCCTTCTTGTAAACATTTTCGTCAGCTTCACGGACCTCGTGCTTGATCCTCTGCTCGCCGTCTTTGACGTTGGACTGCTTGAACGTCATCAACATTCGCTGGTGATCCGCAGTGGTGGAAGACTGCAGCAGCAGCTTTTGATCTTCGATCTGTTTCTGGGCCTCCCGCGCTTGAGCAGTGTCGAACACCAGCGCAGCCCTGATCTTTTTTTTGCCGTCCTCAAACGCGACCGCCTGCAAACGGGTCGCTTTACAACACCGATGAGCCGATTGACCGGGATGTGAAGTGGCTTGAGAAGCGAGCAACCGGTAAAAAGGGCGAAAAGATCGGATACCCAACTCAGAAGCCGATGGGTCTGTTGGCGAGAATCATTCGAGCGTCCACGAATGAAGGTGATGTTGTACTAGATGCCTACTGTGGTTGCGGAACAACTGTTGCCGTCGCTCAAGCGCTCAAGCGGAAATGGATCGGGATCGACATCACCTATCAATCCATCTCGCTGATCCTCAAGCGGCTGGAAGAGACGTTCGGCGAGCAAGAGCTAGGCAAGGTCAAGACGGATGGCATTCCGAAGGACATGGCCTCTGCGATTGCGCTTGCAAAGCGCGACGACGATCGCCTGCGCAAGGAATTTGAAAAGTGGGCTGTTCTCACATACACCCGAAATCGCGCAGTCATCAACGAGAAGAAGGGTGCCGATGGCGGCATTGATGGGAGAGCATTCTTCAAGATTGGAAAGACCGACAACGCCAAGATCATTCTCCAGGTGAAGTCCGGCGGCGTTGAGCGGAAAGATGTGGCCACGCTGCACAGCGATATGCTCCCTGAGAAGGCTGCGATGGCCGTCATGATCACGCTTGAAAAGCCGTCCAAGCCGATGCTTGACGAAGCTCGGGCCGTTGGCAAATTTAGACATGAAGACATGGCGCGTGACTACGATACGATCAGCATTGTTCCCGTGATCGATATCGTCGAAAAGGGAAAGACGCTCGACATTCCGATGAGCCTCGAAGTTGTTAAGGCAGCCAAGCGAGCCAATGAAGAGAAGCAGTTAGCCCGTCCTATTCGTGAGAGTGCTTTTTTTAGTCCGATTGATGTGGCCGCACATCTGCTCTGACGAGGCGCGCGGGATTGCCTTCGGCTTTTCACCGCCTGACGACCCGTACTTTGCAACGCGCTTGAGGGATGGGTTGGGCGAACGGGGGGCGGACGCCCCGCCGGTCAAGGACCGAGCGGCAGCAGCGCGCCTGGCAAGCCGCGGATCAGGTCGGCTTCGGGACATGCCGCGGCAAACGCAAGGCGAATGCGGCTCGTGGTCTCGACGACACGGGCAGCGAGTTTCAAGAGACGAAGACGCAGCGTCGCGAACTCGGCTGTGGCCAATTCCCGGGCTTTGGGAATCGCGTCGCGCACGGTCAGCATCAGCCAATAAGCGGCGGTGTGGAGAACGAGGCGGACTTGATTGGCGAGCGCCGAACGGCAGCTGGTGCGATCGGAGGCGAGCTGTGTCTTATGCAGCTTGATCAGATTCTCGGCTTGGCCGCGCGCGCAATACAGGCTGTCGTAGATCCACTCGGCCGAGCCGACATCGAGGCTGGTGACGACGAAACGGATGTCGAGGCCGAGCATCGTCGCCTCAATACGGGCGACGGTACGCCGTTCGCGATCCCAGGACTTGGCCTTGTGGCGCGTCTCGGTATAGCCACGCAGAACCGGCAGGTTCTCGATGGCGCGTCGCGTGCGGATGTCGTCGGCGGCCTCGTCGAGTTTTCTGGCGAGCGGCTTGGTGCCGGACAGACCGAAGATGTAGTCGATGCCGTTGGTCTCGCACCACGCCATTGCCTCCGGCCGGGCATAGTGCCCGTCGCCACGGAACGTAATTCGCGTGTTGTGCCACCGCGTCCGGATATGCCGTATCAGGCGGCGCAGATGGGCACGCACCTCGACGCCGCCCGGCGTCTTGCCGGGCCGCAACACGACCGCCACGGGCCGGCTCTTCTCCGTGTCGTAGACGTGGATCGGCAGGAAGCAGCGTTCGTCATAATGAGCGTTGAACAGCGAGAGCTGCTGATGGCCGTGGACGACATCGCAGGTATCATCGATGTCGAGCGTGACGGATGCCGGCTCGCGCGGGTAGCTATCCATCCATGCGTCGACCAAAGTGTAGGTCAGTCGGATCACGTCGCGCAGGCGCGGAGCATTCTCCAGCCGCGACAGCGTCGGTTGGGAACACAGATCGCGACCCGTGTCCGGCAGCCGTCCGCAGGCCAGCTTGAATGCGGGATCGGACCGCAGATGATCGAGGTCGTCGGCGTCCTCGTAGCCGCAGCAGATCGCGAACATGCGCGCGCGGAACATATCGACAAGGCTGTGCACGACCCGCGTCGGATCGCGCCGATCCGGGAACACCCGGGCCAAATTGTCGGCCAAGCCGAGACGCCGCTCGGCCATCGCCAGAAGCATCACGCCCCCGTTCGAGGTCAGCCGACCGCCATCGAAGGCAGCTGTGACTTTCTTGGCGTGAACGGCTGGAAACGAGAAGGGCAGAATCGTATCATCGGTCATGGCGGGCCTGGCGTTCGCGGTTGAGGTGATGGGGTTGGCTTTGCAACCGAATCCTACGCCGCATCAGCGCTTTACACCACGCTCGCCAGCCTCTCAGGCGCACTCTGACGAATAAGACGGGTTAGACTGGCTCTTGGACGGGTAGCGGGCGCTATTTGCGCCCGCCCTAAATTACCGTGAACTTCCGATGCCGATCCGGAGGCGTCTCAGCGGGCACGCATTCCGTTGGCCAACCCCCGACTGAAGGGCCCAGCTGGGGCCATATAGGCTCAGCAGCCTTTATATACTGATCCGGGGCCTATTCGGGGCCTGAGCCATCCGCTCAGGCACCTTCGCTTTTCTAAGGCACTGAAAAGCCATCATAATCTATTCCGGAATAGGGCTGGACAACAGGCCCACACGACTTCACCGTCCGCCTCACGCGCATTCGTCGACTGCGCGCTCCGCCGTCCACCGCATCCCACACCGCGTTCGTGACGACCGCGAAGCGCCCCTCGATCGGGTGAGACGAACAGTTCATACACTGAGTTGGGTATTCCGGTAAACAGAAATATTTTGGCTGCGCGGGATTGACAGCTTTTGCTGAGTTGCCCGTCGTGTCGAATGGGCAACACCGGTTGCCATCTTGATGAATGGAGTTAGGCCGATACACGCCGCGCGCGCTTCGCAGGAGGCCGCGGCTTCAGCGCCGTGTCTGCGGCATCGAGCACGCGGCCGTCCTGCGAAAACAGCGCGAGCTTCTTCACCGGCTTGCCCTTGTCGCGGTCGACAAGGATGGTCGCGATCTCGTCCGGGTGCTCGTCGAACTCCTCGGTCCATTGCCGGAGCGCGACCAGGATCGGAAAGATGCCGTGCCCCTTCGGCGTCAGCAGATATTCCTGATAGGCGCTGCCGTCGGAGGCGGGGACCATCTTTAGGATGCCGCGGTCGACCAGCGTGCGCAGCCGCGTGGTGAGGATGTTCTTGGCGAGGCCGAGGCTCGCCTGAAATTCGCCGAAGCGGCGCCGGCCGAGGCTGGCGTCGCGGATGATCAGCAACGACCACCAGTCGCCGAACACGTCGAGCGCGCGGGCCACCGGGCAAGAATCGCCTGCGAGGCTGGTTCGTTTCACGGCGCGGTCTCCGGAAGTTGGGCCATCACGGTCTTGTGTGGTTGCAATATTAAACCTGATGCCCTAGGGCCCGTTTGGATTCATCTTGAATTTATCACAGCGGCGGTGAGATTGATCATGGCTTCGAAGCTGATATCTGTTTTGTCGGCTCGCATGGCGATCCGCTTGAATTCCTTGAGCTTGCAGAAGAAATTTTCGATCAGATGTCGCCATTTGTAGATTTCCGCGTCGATGGCGAGAGGTTTTGCGCGCCGCGGGTGCTGGGAGATGACGACCTTGGCGCCGCGTGCGTCGAGGTCGGCAATGATGGCGTTGCTGTCGAACGCCTTGTCGGCGATCATCGCATCGAAGGTCAGCCCTTCGATCAACGGCGGGACGCCGACCGTGTCGAAGCGCTGTCCTGGCAGCAGCACGAAACGCAGGAGATTGCCGAGCGCGTCGGTCAGTGCCAGGATTTTGGTGGTCATTCCGCCTTTCGAGCGGCCGATCGCCTGGTTTTGCGTCCCCCTTTTGCGCCCTGTCCGTGGCGGTGGACTTTGACGATGGTGGCATCAACCATGACGTACTCCATGTCCGGCTCGTCCGAGACCGCATCAAACATGCGCTTCCAGACGCCCGCCTTGGCCCAGTCGCGGAAGCGCGTGTACACGGTTATCCAGTTGCCGAAGGCGCGCGGCAGATCGCGCCACGGACTGCCCGTGCGCGCAATCCACAGCACGGCTTCGACAAACAGCCGGTTGTTATTGCCGCTCCGGCCGGGATCACCCGGCTTGCCAAGACAAAGCGGCTCCATCTTCGCCCATTGGGCATCAGTCAAAACGAATCGGTCCATCCCAAGCTTGAATCACAACCAAGCCAGGATGAGAATCCGGAATCCAAACAGGCCCTAGGTAGGCAACGAAGTTTAATAATGCAACCAGCTGGAGGCGGACAATGAGACTGGCAAACAAGACGGCGTTGATCACCGGCGGCAACAGCGGCATCGGGCTTGCGACGGCAAAACTGTTCGTGGCCGAGGGCGCCAAGGTCGTCATCACCGGGCGCAACAAGGAGACGCTTGCAGCGGCGGCCAAGGAACTCGGGCCGAACGCGTTGGCGGTGGTGGCCGACGCCACCGATGTCGCGGCACTGGAAGCCGCGGTGAAGCAGGGCGCCGAGAAGTTCGGCAAATACGACGTGCTGTTTGCCAATGCCGGCATTCCCGGCCAGACGCCGGTCGGCGGCACCACGCTGGCTGCTTTCGAAAATGTGATCCGCACCAATCTCACCGGCGTGTTCTTCACGGTGCAGGCGGTGGCGCCCTATCTCAACGACGGCGCATCCATCATCCTCAACGGCTCGGTGATTTCGGTGCTCGGCAATCCCGGCTACTCGGCCTATGCCGCGAGCAAGGCCGGCGTGCGCGCGATGGCGCGGGTGATGGCATCAGAACTGTCGCCGCGCAACATCCGGGTCAATGTGGTGGCGCCGGGGGCGGTGCGTACACCGATCTGGGGCGCGGCGATCGCAACGCCCGAGGCCGAGAAGGTGTTCGAGGCGCGGATCGGCAAGACCACGCCGCTGGGGCGGATCGGCGAACCCGATCACATCTCGAAGACGGTGCTGTTCCTGGCGTCCGACGACGCGGCGCACGTGCAGGGGCAGGAATTGTTCATCGATGGCGGCGCAACGGCCTCGCCCGCGGGCGCGCCGATCTATCACGGCTAAATTGTTTCTCATTGTAACGAACCGGCCGGTGTGAAGCGCTTCATACCGGCCGGTTGCGTGCGCGACTATCATTGCGTGAATTGAACCTTTGACGTACTCCCGGGACTCCTGAAAAGGGCGGGGAATTTTTTCACCACGGAATCATTTGGAGTGCCGTCATGCCCAAAGCAGCTCGTATTGCGACTCCGGTCAGAGTTTCGTCCGCGTCCGAGAATTCGGACACGGCACAGTTCGTGACGGTCGCGCTGTTTTCCGGCATCGGTTTGTTGATCTCCCTCGTCGCCGTCATCGCCGGCATTCAGGGCGTCTGGTTCTGAGGCATCCGGCGAGTCGCCCGCGCATGACGCTTGCCGCTTGGCCAAGACCTTGTCCCGCCCACAACTGTCATACCCCGCGCGTGCGGGGTATCCAGTACGCCGCGGCCTCCCGGTTCAGTAACGGCCGTCTCTGGAATACTGGGTCACCCGCTTTCGCGGGTGACGACAGTGGTTCTGGGGTTAAGCGGCGTTCAGGCTGCCGGCGGCCTGCAGCGCGCCTGCGACCGCCTTCTCGCGATGCTCGGGACCGACCTGGATGCCGTCGGCCGGGATGAATTCAAGATTCCTAACACCGATGAAGCCGAACACCCCGCGCAGATAGGTCTCGAGATGCTCAAGGGCTGCCATCGGCGTGTCGGCGCCGTAATAGCCGCCGCGCGAGATCGCGATGATGACCCGCTTGTTGCCGGCCAATCCCTGAACGCCGGTGGCGTCGTATTTGAAGGTCTTGCCCGCAACCAGGACGCGGTCGATCCAGGCCTTGAGCTGGGAGGGAATGGTGAAATTGTACATCGGCGCGCCGATCACCACGATGTCGGCGGCGAGGAACTCGTCCAGCACAGCTTGGCCGGTCGCGATATCGTTGCGCACCGACGGGTCCGGCGTTGCGCCCTGGCTCGCGGCCAGGTGGAGGCCGGAGAGGTGGGCGAGCGGGGTTTTGGTGAGATCGCGGTAGCTCACGACGAGGCCGGGATTGGCCTGGCGCAGCCGCTCGACGGCGGCGGCGGAGACCTGCCGGCTGACGGAGTGGGGGCCGAGGACCGAGGAGTCGATGTGCAGAAGTTTCATGGCTGGGATCACCTTTGGTATAGGTTTGTAACTGGCGCTATATGAGTGACCGCCCTAAATGTCCGCAAGAACGCACATTTTTGAAACCCGAGCACAGCGATGAGACCTGAGAACATCCATGTGACTGCCCCGCCGCCGCGCCCCAGTCCCGATCACAGCGATTGCCGCGCGGTCGCCTCCGTGCTGGCGCGGGTCGGCGACAAATGGAGCGTGTTCGTGATCATGATGCTGATCGACGGGCCGAAGCGCTTCAACGAATTGAAGCGCATGATCAGCGGCATCTCGCAGCGGATGCTGACGCTCACGCTGCGTGGACTGGAGCGCGACGGCCTGGTGACCCGCACGGTGTTTCCGACCATCCCGCCGCGGGTCGACTATGAGCTGACCGATCTCGGCCGCGGGCTGGCGGCGCCCGTGAAGGCGCTCGGCGAATGGGCGTTCGCGCATCTGCCGGAGATCGAAGGCGCGCGCAGCAGTTTTGATGCGCGGAACGGCGACTGAAATCTGGACCCGTCACCCTGAGGAGCGCGAAGCGCGTCTCGAAGGGTCGACGGCCACCAGCGGGGCCGTGCATCCTTCGAGACGCGGCCAAGAGGCCGCTCCTCAGGATGACGGGGAGAGGTGCGGCGCCACGGGGCGTGCGCTCTTAATTTCTAGATCATCGACACCAGCCCGCCGCCGTGACGCTCGAGCCTGCCGGCAAGCTCCAGCTCCAGCAGCACCGCGCGGACGACAGCGGGCGAGACATCGGCCATCCGGATCAGATCGTCGAGGCTGATCGGGCTCGGACCGAGCAGATTGATGATGCGGGCGCGGTCGCCGCCATCGGTGGCAAAATCCAGCGGCTCGTCGTCCTCGCGCGCGCCAAGCATCACCGGCCGCTCCATGATCGGCGTCACCGCGCTGATGACGTCGGCGGCTTCAGTGACCAGCGTGGCGCCCTGCTTGATCAGATCGTTGGCGCCGGCGGCGCGCGGATCGATCGGCGAGCCCGGCACCGCGAACACCTCACGGCCCTGTTCGGCGGCCATCCGCGCCGTGATCAGCGAGCCCGAGCGATGCGCGGCCTCCACCACCACGACGCCGAGCGAGGCGCCCGAGATCAGCCGGTTGCGGCGGGGGAAGTCGCGCGCCCGCGGCACATGGCCGAGCGGCATCTCCGAAATCGCGGCACCGCGCTCGAGCAGGGCGGCCAGCAGATCCTCATGCTCCGGCGGGTAGATCCTGTCGTGGCCGCCGGCGAGCACCGCGACCGTGCCGCTCGCAACGGTCGCGCGATGCGCCGCCTGATCGATGCCGCGGGCGAGGCCGGAGATCACGACTAAGCCGGCGTCGCCGAGATCGCGCGCGAGAGTGCCTGCAAATTTCAGCCCGGCGCCGGAGGCATTTCGGGAGCCGACGATCGCGATCATCGGGCGCATCAGCGTGTCGCGCGCGCCGCGCACGGCAAGCAGCGGCGGCGCGTCGTCGATGGTGGCAAGCCGGGCCGGATAATGCGCTTCCTCCGGCGCGACGAGGTCGATGCCATGCCTCGCGCAGGCCGCAAGCTCCGCAGCCGCGTCGGCTTCGCTCGTGATGCGCCCGGGGCCCGACGCGCCGCCGCGGCGCGCGAGATCGGGCAGGCGCTCCAGCGCGTGCGCCGCATCGCCAAAATGGCGGAGCAGCGATGCAAAGGTGCGTGGGCCCGGTATTATGGCGCAAACGCCACAAGGCTAATCCGGACCAAACATGGAGCAGTTTTCCGCATCCTGAATGATTAGGGCCGCACCCAAGAGATCAATTTCTTCGATGATCTTTTTTACAGGCTTATAGAAGGCATCGTCTTTTATGATCTCTTTTTGAATCTCCATAAGGCGCGTGATATTGGCGCCGGTCTGTACCGTTAGATTGTTCCACTCCCTCTGTAGCGGGTGTTCCATACGCCCCTCCTAAATCATCTTGAAATGCCTGAAAGCGTCTAAAATGGCCGCTCGTTTCTGGGGCGGGCAAGGATGTTCTCTAGCTGTGTGGTCGATACGGTTGGGCGCGTCCCTCATCGGTAGACCGCAATCAGATTTTACGTGCGCAATCCAACAGGTCTTTGGTGCGAACCCATGGTTCGCTTTGACCCAGTTCACTACGTCCGCATAAGAGGCCATTCTAACCCTCCTGCCGTGAAACTAGATTTCCTCCAATACTACCTGCTCAAGCTCCAGCGCTGCAACGCACGCAAGAAAGAAGATCGCGGTAAACGATCCGCGCTTGAGTTTCATGGTGATCCCAGCCTCTGTCTCATCCTTGAGGCCATGCTTTTTGAGCCGCTTTGCCAAGTCGGCGTAGGTCACATTGGCTTTCTTCATTTCCGCCTTGAGGAAGGCGCTGGCGCGTTGGCCCCATTCCTCTTCCGCCTTGGGTAGGACCATGGCATCTCCTATCGATTCCGTGAGCTAACAAATATGATAGACCGGCCTTGACTTCCGGTCAAACGGTTCATATTCGTTAGCTATCACATTCGATAGGATGCGGCAATGCGCGGCAGACCAACGAAAGACCCTCACACCCGACCAGCCATCAACACCCTTGAACGGCTCCATATGGAGCTAGGCGGCCAGATACTCGCCAACCGGCAACAGCACGACGCCTTGAGCGAGCAGATGCGGCATGTCGAAGCCGTCATCAAGATGCTGGACCCTACGTACAACCTGGGACGGATCGCGGTGAAGCGGCGGAAGCCCAACCCGTGGTTCAAGCGCGGCACCCTCTACAGGCGGGCGCTGGACGTGCTCAGGACGGCCACGGAGCCGATGACCACAACGGAGCTGGCGGAAGCTGTTCTTAAAAACCACGGCGTTGTGAACGCCTCTAAACCTGATTTGCAATTAATTGCACTCGGCATCCAGCACAGCCTTAAAAACCATGAGGGAAAAGGCGTGGAGCGGGTCGGCGAGGCTACGCCGGCACGTTGGCGGCTAGCGCCACCCGTCTAGTTAGTTGATGGGTGTAATAAGTATACGCATCAATGCGAAAGCATGGGATTGATGAGATATTTTAAACTTGCGCAATGGCTGCAATCAGAATTGGATAGCCGGATTGGAGCGGACGGACCAAATCCTGCGAAGAGCCAGAGGCAACTCTGGTGCGTCTGCCACTTCCAGGAAAAAGGGCGCTTCCGGTAGGATGCGCCCTTTTTCAATTGTGCAGGTACCTGCACTCAGTTGTTAGCCAGCCACTAAAGTTGGCCGTGGAGCGAACTCCGGCAACCGATATCGGCTACCGTCGTAGGTCACAGCCTTGTCCTTGACCATCCGGCTCAGATTGGACGCCACAGACCCTCTATTGAGCTGAATGTTGCGACGCGCAGCGATCTCTACTGCCGATGTCGCGTTGAGACCCGTTGTGCCAGCCTCGCGCAACAGGTCCAAGATAGTGGCTTTGAGATTAACGCGAGCGTTAACCGACAGCGGTTGATCTTGCGCAGTATCCTCGTTTCCCAACAGGCCGATTGCCATTTCCAGACCGGCAACCTTGTTTTTCAGTGCGTCGATCTCGGCAAGCAGCTTGTCTCGTTGCTCTAGGAGCCTTTGCACATTTGCTTTCATTTTGCCCTTCGCCATCTAGTTCTCCTTTGAAGCGGGCGATGGTGCCGTCAGAGGGACTCGAACCCTCACACCTGCGAAGATACCGGCTTGGAAGGCCGGTGCGTCTACCAATTCCGCCATGACGGCACGGCCACATACTGGACCGGGCCATTGCATCTGTCAATGGCCGTAAACAATGTCTCAACAATTAACGAATCATTAACCACGTTGGGCATGGCGCTGCCAGTAGCCGGTAAAATCCTCCGACTTACCGCGTTTCAAGGCCAGCCCGGCAATCCGGGTCACCTGATCGCCATTCGAGACGCGGCGGTTGTCTTCACGCCATGAGGACTCCTGCGCGTAGCGAAGCAGATACGCGCCAGCGATATGGTGGTGGATACCGACCTCGGCACGGCGCAGGCGGCTGAAATACTCCTCAGCTTGATTGGTGCAAGCGCCGTCGAGGCTGTACGCCTCCTGATGGTTGATGCGGCGCATCTCGAAACGCTCATGGAGACCGTCCCAAGAGGCGGCTTCGTCGGCATTGACAACAGTCCCCTTGGCGATCCGGGCCTTGATGAATGACGCCGCTTGGCTCTCGCTGCCGAACACGGCCGGGACCGAATTGCCGCCGCGTTCGCGGATCACGACCACGACCTTGCGCTTGCCGTTCTGGTTACGCGCGAAGCGGCGGTCAATACGAGCCTCCTTGAGGTTGGCGGGCTTGATGTAGCCGCCGAAATAGCCGCCATCCACCTCGGCAACCTTGCCTTCGCCGCCGATGACTCGGCCCTTCATTTCCTCAGCCATCGCTTCACGGAGCTTGTGCAGGAGGACGAAAGCAGACTTGTAGGACAGGCCCAGGTCGCGGCTGAGCGCCAGTGCAGACTTGCCCTTCACCTCGTTGCAGAACACGGCAATGGCCGCCAGATAGCCACGCAGGGGCAGTTTGTGGCTGGCAAACAGGGTGCCGGACGTGATGGTGAAGTCCTTTTTGCAACCCTTGCAGCGGAAGCGCAGGGAGCTGTTCGGACGGCGGGCTTCGTAAGCCTCTACGGAGCCGCAGGAAGGGCATACGGGAGCGCCAGCGGTGTCAGCCCAACGGATCGCCTTGAAGGCCGTCTCGGCTTCCGCGTCAGTCATGCGGAAGACCTGAGCTAGGCTCAGGGTCTTTGCCGCTTTACTGAGGAGGAAGTGTTGGGACACAGTCGCTACCTAACGAATACGATAGGTAACGAATATGATAGGTTTGGCTCTGCGTCCAGAAATCTATCGTTTCCATTAGGTCACGAATTCGTTAGGTGCAATGCGGCAATACCCTTTAGGTGTATTGCGGCCCTATAACCCCAACAGGTAGTGTCGGAGGATATTTTAAAGATTTTCGGCGGGGGCCACGGTGTTGCGGTTTTGGGCGCGCTTTCGGCGTTGGAGCAATTGGGCTCGCGCGGCTGGTTTCATTGTCATTTTCACCAGCGTAATCGTCTGTAGCTTTATCTACGCGATTTCATATCCACCAGCCCCAAGTGGACGGCCAGTAGCTGAGCATAACCACGCTGCCGCCCATACAGAACAGCAGCCAACCGCCCCCGATGAGCGCGGCACCAAGGCCGTACCTTTGGCGGTGGAGATAATGTCCGCCAAAGAGGGCACACCCGAAGCCGAACGGCAGGAAGAGGAACGCCGTGAGAAAGCGGCGAATGAACGGGGGCTCGTAGTAGCGACGTGGATTCTGGCCCTCGTTACCGGCCTTCTCTTCCTTGCCGCCGCCATTCAAGCCGGTCTCTTTGTTTGGCAACTGGGCTACATGCGCGAGGGGATGAAAGACGCCACCACGGCAGCAAGGGCCTCCAAGGAATCCGCCGAGACGGCAAAACTTCAAGCCGAGATTGCCAGCGGTACCCTCCAAACCATGCGGGACATCGCAGAGCGCCAACTGAGGGCGTATGTTGGCATTAGTGGTAGTAGCATTGCTGACGTCCAGACGGGCGCCCCTATGGCCACCGTCATAATCAAGAACTTCGGTCAAACTCCTGCCTACGACGTCGAGGCATGGATTCACCTCTGGGTCGCAGAGCATCCTCTCAATGAGGTTCTTCCGGATGCCCCGCCAGAAATGAAAAAGGCCAAGGGCACTCTTTACCCGGGCAGTACACTGATTTTCCAAATGCCCAAGGATCCGCCGGTCAAAAAGGAATACATCCACCTGCTCGGAACATCGGAGGGTACCATCTACGTATATGGCGGCATTATCTACCGTGATATTTTCAACAACAGACGGTTCACGAAATATCGCCTGATCTACGGTGGCCCCCACGGAATGACTGGAAACCTCATGGGTAATGACCGAGAGGGCAACGAAGCAAATTAGTGCTGCACACGCACGCATCGTCCATTCCTTTCAAATGGACGGTATTCGGCGCGCTTTAGCCAGCTTGTGGCGTTTGCGCCATAATACCGCGTGGGCCGACATTGTCGGAGCGGATCAGCCGCAGGCGGTTGAGCCGCTCGGTGTCGGTGAGTTTTACAGCGCTGGGCGTCCGGTCATGCATGTGGAGCGTAGCTTCGCCCAACCTGGGATTGTGATCAACCACGACATTGGCGCAGTGGGCGTGACGCGCTACAAGCGGTCGCCAATTCCGGGGAAGCCGACCATGATCTCACTTGCCGACCTCAAAGCGCGTATCGAGCAGGGCGCGCTGTCGCCCGAGGCTGCCATCGGCCAGTCGCTGGAGGCGATCGGCGCGCTGGAAAAGACCATCGGCGCCTTCGTCCGCCACGACGACAAGGCGCGGGCGCAGACTGCCGGGCCGCTGCGCGGTATTGCGGTCGGCATCAAGGACATCATCGATACCGCCGACTTCCCGACCGAGATGGGGGCTGCGATCTATCGCGCCCATCAGCCGCGCGCCGATGCGCCGGTCGTGATGGCGCTGAAGCAGGCCGGCGCCACCATCATCGGCAAGACCACGACCACGGCGTTCGCCGCGAACGATCCGACTGCAACCCTCAATCCGCACAATCACGCGCATACGCCGGGCGGATCGTCGTCGGGCTCGGCCGCCGCGGTCGCCGCCGGGATGATCCCGCTGGCATTGGGCACGCAGACCGGCGGCTCGGTGATCCGGCCGGCCTCGTTCTGCGGCGTCGCCGCGATCAAGCCGAGCTACCGGCTGCTGCCGACCGTCGGCGTGAAATGCTTTTCCTGGACGCTCGATACCGTCGGGCTGTTCGGCGCCGGCGTGCGCGATGTCGCGCTGGGGCTGGCCGCGATGACCAGGCGGCCTGAGCTGATCGTGCCGTCATCGGTCGCTGTTCCGCGCATCGGCGTGGTGACGCAGGCTTTCGCCGGCGCACCTGAAACGTCCGGCGCGGAGGCGTTGCAGAAGGCGGCGCGGGCGGCGGAGCAGGCGGGTGCGACCGTTCGCGAGCTCGCAATGCCTGACATCGTCGCGGAGGCGTGGCGGATCCATCCGGTGGTCCAGGAGTTCGAGGCGCATCAGTCGTTCGCCTGGGAATACGGCCAGCACTACGACGCGATGCCGCCGCTATTGCGCGGCCGGCTCGACGAGAGCAAGGGCGGCACACCCGCCGAGTACGACGCGGCGATGGACATCACGCTGCGCGCGCGGCAGGCGCTGGCCGCGATCCTCGGCGAGGTCGACGTGCTGCTGACGCTGTCGGCGCCGGGCGCCGCGCCAGAAGGCTTATCGTCGACCGGCGATCCTCGTTACAACCGGCTCTGGACGTTGATGGGCGTGCCCTGCGTCATCGTCCCGACGCTGATCGCCGAGGGCGGATTGCCTGTCGGCGTGACCGTGGTCGCGGGCTTCGGCGGCGATGCCAAGGCGCTGGCGGCGGCGAGCTTTGTGGAAGCTGCATTGGCAAAATAGGCAGCGTCATTCCGGGGCTCGCGAAGCGAGAACCCGGAATCCATACCTCCATAGGTCATGCGGCCAAATGGATTCCGGGCCCGCGCCAAGAGGCGCGTCCCGGAATGACGGAGAGCTACTTCTTCTCGCCGATCTTGCCTTCGGTGCCGGCCTGCAGGCGCTGGATGTTTTCGCGGTGCGTGTAGAACAACAGCAGCGTGAGCACGGCGAACAGCGAGGCGAGGGCGTTGTGGCCGAACCACCACAGGAACAGCGGCGTCACGAACGCGGCGATCAGCGCCGACAGTGACGAGTAGCGCGTGGTGTAGGCGGTGCCGAGCCAGATCACGGCGAAGATCAGCGCCGCTGGCCAGAACAGCCCGAGCAGCACGCCGAGATAGGTGGCGACGCCCTTGCCGCCGCGAAACCTGAGCCAGACCGGGAACAGGTGGCCGAGGAACGCGCCGAGCGCCGCCAGCATCGCGGCGTTCGGGCCGTCGATGGTGCCCGCGATGATGACGGCGACCGTGCCCTTCAGCATGTCGCCGATCAGCGTCGCCGCGGCGAGGCCCTTGCGGCCGGTGCGCAGCACGTTGGTGGCGCCGATATTGCCCGAGCCGATCGTGCGCAGATCCTGGGTGCCGGCGAGCCTGGTCAGCACCATGCCGAACGGGATCGAGCCGAGCAGATAGCCGATCACGAAGGCGGGCAGCAGCATCGCGTCAGCAGACATCGCGGTGGTTCCCTGGACGGCCGGTCCGGTCGATTTCGGCCAATTCCGTCAATGAAATATTAACCATCAACCCGCACCATGGCCTTGGAAATGAGGGAGCTTATCATGGCTTCTGTTCGCAGGCGGCTGGAGCAGCTGTTCTTTGTCGTTTACGTCGCAGCTATCGTCGTCGGAACGACGATGGAGGCGATGTCGCAACTCGCGGCGCGTTGAGTTCCATTCAAATTTAGAGCTTTTCCGTTCCGATTGCATCGGAACGGGGCTCTAATTTTTTGTTTTGACGCGTTTTCTTCACGCGAACCGGTATCCACTTCGCTCGAAAACGCGTTGGCTTTAGACGTGCTCGTACACGGTCCGTCCGCCGACGATGGTCCGCGTCACGCGGCCGGAGAAGCGGGCGTCGTCGAACGGCGTATTCTTGCACAGCGATTTGAGATCGTCGCGGTCGAGCACCCAGGGCGTGTCGGCGTCGATCACGATGACGTCGGCAGGGGCGCCTGCGCGCAGCGTGCCGCCGGGTAGGCCGAGCAGTTCCGCCGGCCGGGTCGACATCGCCCGGATCAGCGTCTTGAAATCCATCTCGCCATTGTGGATCAGCCTGAGCGCCGCCGGCAGCATGGTCTGCAGGCCGACTGCGCCGCTCGCCGCTTCCGCGAACGGCAACCGCTTGACCTCGACGTCCTGCGGATTGTGATCGCTCATCACGACGTCGATCAGCCCCGAGGCCAGCGCCGCGACCAATGCCCTGCGGTCGTCCTCGGTGCGCAGCGGCGGCGACAGCTTGAGGAAGGTGCGGTAGGGCCCGATATCATTTTCGTTCAAGGTCACGTGGTTGATCGAGACCGAGGCCGAAACCTTGTAGCCAGAGTCGCGGGCGCGCTTGAGGATCTCCAGCGACTCGGTCGAGGTCAGCGAGGCCGCGTGATAGCGGCCGCCGGTCAGCCCCGCGAGCCGCATGTCGCGCTCGAGCATGATCGACTCGGCGGCGGTCGGAATCCCGGCAAGCCCGAGCCGGGTGGCGAATTCGCCCTCGTTCATGACGCCTTCGCCCACCAGGTTCGGGTCCTCGGTGTGATGCACGATCAGCGCGTCGAAATCGCGGGCATAAGTCAGCGCGCGCCGCATCACCTGGGCGTTGGTGACGCTGCGGTCGCAGTCCGTGAAGGCGACCGCACCGGCGGCCTTGAGCAGGCCGATCTCGGTCATTTCCAGGCCCTGCATGCCCTTGGTCAGGGCCGCCATCGGATGGATGTTGACGATCGCGGTGTCGCGGGCACGGCGCAGCACGAAGTCGACGGTCGCGGAATTATCGATCACCGGCGAGGTGTCGGGCTGGCAGATGATGGTGGTGATACCGCCGGCGGCCGCGGCCTGGCTCGCTGAGGCAAAGGTCTCGCGATGGCTCGCGCCGGGTTCGCCGACGAAGGCGCGCATGTCGATCAGGCCGGGGGCCACGATCTTGCCGGCGCAATTGACGATGTCGGTGCCTTCGGGGACGCCGGCGGCGCCGATGCCGCGCTTGGCGTCACGGATCACGCCGTCGGCGATCAGGACATCGCCCGGACCATCGAAGTCGCGGGAGGGATCGATGACGCGGGCGTTGGCGAGCAGGATGGGGCGGCGGTCAGTCAGCATGGCGTCACGCGTTCGGCAGGTTGCGGGCGAGCGCTTCGAGCACCGCCATGCGCACTGCCACACCCATTTCAACTTGTTCACGGATCAGCGACTGCGCGCCGTCGGCGACGAAGGTGTCGATCTCGACGCCGCGATTCATCGGGCCCGGATGCATCACCAGCGCGTCCGGCTTGGCGTAACCGAGCTTCTTCTGGTCGAGGCCGAAATAGTGGAAATACTCGCCCGTCGACGGCACGAAGGAGCCGTTCATGCGCTCGCGCTGCAGCCGCAGCATCATCACGATGTCGGCGCCGTTCAGTCCCTCGCGCATGTCGCGCGCGACCTCGACGCCCATCCGCTCGATGCCGGGCGGCAGCAGCGTGGAGGGGGCCACCACGCGGACGCGCGCGCCCATGGTGTTGAGCAGGAAGATGTTGGAACGCGCCACACGCGAATGCAGCACGTCGCCGCAGATCGCGATCGTCAGTCCCTCGAGCCGGCCCTTGTTGCGGCGGATGGTCAGCGCATCCAGCAGCGCCTGCGTCGGGTGCTCGTGGGCGCCGTCGCCGGCATTGATCACGGAACCGTCAACCTTGCGCGCCAGCAGCTCGACCGCGCCGGAGGCGTGGTGGCGCACCACCAGGATGTCGGGGTGCATTGCGTTCAGCGTCACCGCGGTGTCCATCAAGGTCTCGCCCTTGCGGGTCGACATCGACGATACCGACATGTTCATGACGTCGGCGCCGAGGCGTTTTCCGGCGATCTCGAACGAGGACTGGGTCCGGGTCGAGGCCTCGAAGAACAGGTTGACCTGGGTACGGCCGCGCAGGCTGGCGCGTTTCTTGTCGACCTGGCGGTTGAGCTCGACATACTCCTCGGAGAGGTCGAGCAGGCCCGTGATGTCGTCAGCGGAAAGGCCCTCGATGCCCAGCAGATGCCGGTGACCGAGGACAAAAGTCGATTTCAATGATGGGGTCATTAAAGCGAGAGCTATAGGCGCGGATGACCGGTGGGGCAAGCGCGAAGAGGGCCCAGCGGAGTTTTCCCCGAGTAAGATGTGACGGCCTTCTCCGCCGTCATGCCCGGGCCTATTCCCGCCTTCGCTGAAGCTTCGGCGTGGCTGACGCCAGAGCCCGGCGAAGCCTTGGCGGAGCCGGCTTCCGGGCGTCCGTCCTTGCTTTTGCGGGCGTTTCCGGAACAAGACGTGGTTGGCCGGGCATGGGCGGAGCGGAAGCGACGGGCCACGCCCGGCGATGGCGCCGGAGCGAGAACTGGTGAAAATTGTCGTGATCCTCGTTGCCGTTGCTGGCCTGGTCTCTCCGGCGCTTGCCCAAGGCGTGCCCGGCGGCTTCGCGTTCCTGCGCGACATCGATCCGACCATCATCCAGGACATCCGCTACGCCACCGCGAACAATTTCATGGGCCGGCCGCTCGCGGGCTATGGCGCGGCGGAATGCGTCGTGAAGCGCGAGGTCGGGCTGCGGCTCAAGGCCGTGCAGCAGGAACTGGCGCGGCAGAAATTGTCGCTGAAGATGTTCGATTGCTACCGGCCGGCCCGCGCGGTAAGCCGATCTGTTCCGCCTCGGCTATATCGCCACCCATTCCGGTCATTCGACCGGGGCGGCGGTCGATCTGACGCTGGTCGATCTGACCGCGGACAATTCGGGGGCATTCGATCCTGCGCGCGCCTACGCCGATTGCACGGCGCCGGTCGCGGCGCGCGCGCCCGAGGGCAGCGTCGACATGGGCACCGGCTATGACTGCTCCGACGTGAAGGGACACACCGCTGCCAGCTCCATCACGCCGGCGCAGCGGAGCTGGCGCAACCTTCTGGTCGCGGCGATGGCCCGCCAGGGTTTTGTGAATTATTCGAAGGAATGGTGGCACTTCTCGCTGCCGGGTGCGGGCGCGGCGGCTTACGATTTCCCGATCACACGGGCGCGCTAGGACCACAGCCGCCGCTGTAGAGATGACCCAAAGCCGTTCTTGGCCACGGGCGTTCGTGATGCATTTTGCTATTGTGGCTTCTTCATTGTTGCGTATCGGCCAATGGAGCACGCGATGCCAGACAGCAAGCCAATCGAGGCGAAGTCGCACACCCCGGTGCCGCAGGGCTATCTGCTTGGTGCCGGAGAGGGTGAGCACCTGATCCATTTTCGTGATGGCGGCAACATCTTCATCAAGGCCGACCCCGTGATGGGGTCCAATCATCTTGGCCTGGGTATTCAGCAGCTACCCAAGGGCTCGGGCATTCCCCTTCACCGACACCTCGACAGGGACGAAGCCTTCCACGTTCTGGAAGGCAGCGGCACGGTCACACTCAATGATGTGCGTCACGCCTGCGAAAAAGGTGGAACGATTTTCATACCCAGAAACACGTGGCATGGTTTCAGTAGTCCAGACCACGAACTGGTTCTGCTGTGGATCATGGCGCCCCCGGGCCTCGACGGTTTCTTTCGCGAAACCTGCAGCCGACCCGGCGAGCCGCGAAAGGAATTGACGCGGGAGCAGATCAACGCGATCGCCCTCAAATACGGGACCGAATTCACCTAGGCGGGCTCAAACATTTGCCCACCGCTAGCAGGGCAAAGCGGACGTGGCATCGTCGTGCCGTCAAATCCAGTCGCCGATTCCGAAGTAAATCTGGCCGTTTACAGAATTCGGCCAATCCGGCGCGGAAATCGGCGCGCCGCGGGGCGTTGTCCGTGCCATTTTCGATGCGGCGGGCTCGGACCCCGCAAGTCGTGATGTGGAGATGCCCCGGATGAAACTGATCGCGTCGATACGGACGATTTCGATCGCGCTTTGTCTGTTGGGGCCGGCGTCCGCCGACGAGCTGACGACGGGCGACGCAACGAGCCTGGGCTTCTCCGCCGCGCGGCTGGCGCGGATCGCGCCCTGGTACCAGGGCCGCTTCGATGCCTTCTCGCCGTCGGACGGCCTTTTGCCCGGCGCCGTGGTTGCGATCGCCAAAGGCGGCAAGCTCGCCTATTTGCAGGCGATCGGATTTCAGGACCGCGCCAAAACTGTTCCGATGAAGACGGATTCGATCTTCTGGATCGCGTCGATGTCGAAGCCGGTGACCAGCGTCGCCGCCATGATGCTGGTCGACGAGGGCAAGCTCGACCTCGACGCACCGGTTGCGCGGTATCTGCCCGAGCTTGCGGAGATGCGGGTCGCGTCCCTGAAGACCGACCCGGCCACCGGCAAGACGGAATACGGGCTCGATCCGCCGAAGCGGCCGATGACGGTTCGCGATCTGCTGCGGCATACGTCGGGCCTGATCTACCCGGAAATGGATTTTGCCTATCCGGAACGCGGCCTTTCGGACGCGGACGCCGAATTTGCGATCCGGGTGATCCACATGCTCTACGGCTCGAAGGCTGTGTTCAGGCGCGACAAGACGTTGGCGGATTTCGTCTCCAGTCTGGCCAGCTTGCCGCTCGCCCATCAGCCGGGCGAAATCCATGAATATGGCTGGAACGCCGACGTGCTCGGCCGCATTGTCGAGGTCGTGTCCGGTCACTCTTTCGACCAATTCCTGCAGAGCCGCATCTTCGCGCCGTTGCATATGGTCGACACGGGCTTCTATGTGCCGAAAGAGAAGCTCGACCGCCTGGTCGATTCTCCCATGCCGGAACGGCCGCCGATCTGGGATGTCACGAAGCCGACGAAGCTGTTCGCCGGCGGCGGCGGGCTGGTGTCGACCGCGCCCGACTATCTCCGCTTTTGCCAGATGCTTCTCAACGAGGGTGAGCTCGATGGCGTGCGCCTGCTCAGCCCGCAGGCGGTGAAGCAGATGACGACGAACGCGCTGTCTCCGGACGCTCGGATCTTTGGCGGTGACGAGGTCGGCAGCCGCGCCGGAACGACCTTTGGGCTTGGCTTCGGAATCCGCGTCAATCCCGTCTTCAGCTGGATACCCGGCGCCGTCGGAAGCTATTCCTGGGCCGGGTTGTGGGGCACCTATTTCTGGATCGATCCGGTCGAGAAACTGATCGGCCTGCAGATGATCCAGGCGACGCCCGGCAGCAAGGGACGCGCAGCGCTGCGCTACGCCGGGATCAATCATCTCACCTATGGCGCATTGACGGTTGCCGAGTCGTCCTCGTCTGCTCCGCCGGCGGGATCGGCGATGGCGAGCCCGGAAGCGCTCGCCGACTATGCCGGGATGTATGATTTCGGCGCCTCGGTGAGTTCGCGCGACCGGCAGGGCCTGGCCGACGGCAAAACCGGCTGGCTCGGCATCGAGGCGTTCGTCACGATGGAGCCGGAAGGCCTGCGGATCAATCGGCCGCTTCCTCACAGCCCCGCAGCCAAGGCCGGCGTAGTGGCGGGCGATCTGATCACCGAACTCGACGGCGCGCCGCTCAAGGGACGTTCGCTCGGCGACGTGCTGGCCCGGCTGCGAGGGCAGGCCGACACGGCGATCAGGATGAAGACGGTCCACAAGGGGCAAGACGGTGCAAACGAGCTCAGCGTTGTGCGGGCTGCGCGGAGTGTCGATACGGTCCAGCTTCAGCTTCGCGTCGAGCGGGGCAGGCTCGTCGCGGAAGCTATGGGGGCCTGGCCGCTCCTGGCGTTCGAGAAAGGCAAGGCGACGCCGCTGGTCGCCACATCGAACAACGAATTCACGGTGGAGGACGAGGATCACACCAGGATCGCGTTCGTCAGGGACACGGCGGGCAAGGTCTCCGGGCTCACCCTCAATCCCGGGCCCTGGGAGCAGAAGGCGGCGATCATCGCGCCGGCACCGAAATAGCGGATGTCGAAAGCCGGATCGGATTTCCTTTAAATCCGACGCATCTTGGCAAGACAAAGCTTGCCATCGCAAAACCAGCTGAATGCACGTTCAACACTCCTTAATTGCGGCCGTATCAAGTGCGCGCATTACGGGAGCACGAAGCATGCGTTTCGGAGCCATTGCAATCATTGTCGTCGGCGCTGCCGGCATCGCGATCTACGACCAGTACGACAAGGGCGCGAACTACCAGCGCGTCGATGCGCGCATCAGCGGCGTCAACGAGCAGTGCTATCTCGAAAAGGTCGAGCGCGGCGTCATCACCAAGACGACGTTTACGTCCGACCTGACTCGCTGCGAAACTGCCGAGCTGCTGCGCAAGGAGCATCCGAAGTGGCAGGTCCGGTCGATGGAGCCACGCACCAGTCGAGCCTGCAGATGTCCTACTTCCCGAACGGCAAGCCGCTGCGCGCCGGCGACGTGCTTCCGGTGCTGGCCTCCAAGAGCAAGGCGGAGAAGACGCGTTCGATCTGACCGCCGCGGCGGTCGGGCAGGATGGGAGTTCGACGATGCGTCTGGGGCTCTACGGGATCATCGCCATCGGCCTCGCGGGCTTCTATGCCTATGGCGAGCTCGACAAGCGGGTGAACTTCCGGCCGATCGACGCGCGCGTCAGCAGCGTCAAGGAGCAATGCTACATGGAGAGGACCGAGGGGTCGCGGAGCTCGACCTCCGATCTGTTGTCTTGCGAGCTTGTCGAGCTGCTGGCGCGGCATCATCCGAAATGGCAGGGCTCCGACATCAAGCACAAGATCGAGATCCGGTTTCTCTACATCTCCCCGGTGGATGGCGCCGCGCATGAGTCGAACCTGCAGCTGGCGGCCTATCCGGATAACCGGCAACGGAGCAGCGGCGACATTTTTCCTGTCCAGGCGTCCAGGAAGGAGGCGAGCCGGACCCGCGCCAGTGACTGGGTCGACCGCTGGCTCGGCCGCCATGCGCCCAGGCATGGAAGCATCTAGGAGCTTGTCTGGATAGTCGCTGTTCAAATCTGGTCGGGTCTGATTCAACATTGGGCGATGAGCAAGTATTTTCGGCCTTGGAACATCGATCAGACGCTGCTTCTGCCGCCGAATGTGCAGGACTTCGTGCCGAAAGGCCATGTCTCGCGGTTTATGGTTGATCTGGTGCGGGAGAGCCTCGATCTCAGGGAGATCATGGGCAGCTATGTGAGCGGGCTTGGGCAGCCGCCGTTTGATCCGCGGATGATGGTGGCGCTGCTGCTGCATAGCTATGCGAGTGGGCTGTATTCGTCGCGTCGGATTGCCAAGGCCTGCCGGGAGCGGAACGATTTTGTGATGATCGTGGCGCTGGATGCGCCGGATTTTCGGACGATCAGCGACTTTCGCAAGCGACATTTGAAGGCGCTCGGCGCGCTATTCGTGCAGGTTCTGAAGTTGTGCGAGACGGCCGGGCTGGTCAAGCTCGGTCATGTCGCGCTGGATGGTACGAAGATCAAGGCGAACGCGTCGAAACACAAGGCGATGAGTTATGAGCGCATGAAGAAGCGCGAGGCGGAATTGAAGGCCGAGGTCGCTCGCATGCTGGCGGCCGCCGAGGCGGCGGATGCCTCGGAGGATGAGACTTTCGGCAACAGCGACGAACTGCCGGACTGGACCGTCGACAAGCAGAAACGGCTGGCGAAGATCCAGCAAGCGATGGCGGCGCTGGAAGCGGACGCCAAACTGGCGGCGGAGGAAGAGCGCCGCATCGAGGCCGAAAAGGAACAGCAGCGCCAGGCCGAAGGCCGCAAGAAGCCGGGCAAACCGGCGGCGCTGCCATCGGAGGAACCCAATCCCAAGGCGCAACGCAACTTCACCGATCCGGAAAGCCGCATCATGAAGTCGAAGGATGGCTTCGTTCAGGCCTATAATGCCCAGGCGGCCGTCGATGCACATGCCCAGATCATTGTCGCGCAAGAACTGACCCAGCACGGCAGCGATCAGGGCCAGTTGGTGCCCCTGATCGAGGCCATCGAGAGCAATCTTGGCCGCAAGCCGCGGCAGGCCTCAGCGGATTCCGGCTACTGCAGCGAAGCCAATCTCGAAGCGCTCGACACACGCAGCATCGATGGCTATGTCGCGCCCGGACGCGCCAAGCACCCGACAGTAGCGAACGGAAAAGTCGGCGGCCCGCTGACACAGGCCATGCGAAAGAAGATCGACGATGGCGGCTTCGAAACACCCTACCGATTGCGAAAGCAAGTGGTGGAGCCGGTGTTCGGGCAGATCAAACAGGCAAGAGGCTTCCGCCAGTTCCTGTTGCGGGGCATCGAGAAAGTGCGCGCCGAGTGGACAATGATCTGCACCGTCCATAACCTCCTCAAGCTGTTCAACCTCGCAAACGCAGCCTGAGCCTGCTACTCTACAACAAATGCCCGTCACGAAAACATATCTGGACGGGCTCCTAGTCCTACTGCGTCACAAACGATGATCTGTCTAGTGGTCGAACTTGATCGCACAACAAGGACATCTCGACAGCGTTCGGACGAGCCCATGTTCGAGGCGCCGTCGCATCGTCGCGATCGAATTTGGAATGTGACGTTGGGTCCGCAGCGGCAAATCCGCGGGGTCTGTAATCTGCGGGAATGCGATCGAGCAGGATCGGCCGGGCGTGCCGAGTGCCTGAGGGGGGAATCGTCTCCCGCTCGGAGATCAGGAATCCGTAGGCTGCGATGCACATTGTTGCGTGATGATGAAAGCCGCGCCAGCCGCGTCCCTCGAAGTGGCCGAGCCCGACCTCCTGCTTGAGTTCCTGATAGTCGCGTTCGATGCGCCAGCGCAATTTAGCCGTCTCAACGAGAGTCCGGAATGCCACATCCTCCGGCAATGTCGAGAGCCAGTATTTGGTAGGCTGGTCCTCGCCTTTTGGCCATTCGATCAGCAACCATTCCTCCAATCGCCGGGTGGTTTGCCAATAATCACGATGCGCGGCACGGACCCGCACGCGGGCAAAGCGCGAGGTCAGCTTTTCGTTCGTTCCTTGCCGCCACGTGATGGTGCGCCAAGCTTTGGCCGGCAGGCCGATCGCGAGCGCCTTGACGGCGGCCGGCTGATGCTGACGGTTGCGGCGCATCAGTTTCGGTGGACGGCCGCGGCCCGACCATGGCTTCGGCGGCAAGGGACCGGTACCGGGCGCCCATACCGTTGTGCTCGACAGAAGACCCGCCACATAGGTCAATCCCAGCGCCGTGATCTCCGTGCGCAGGTCGCTGTTATTGCCATAGCCCGCGTCCATCAGTACGACACCGCGTGGAAGGCCGCTCGCGCAGGCCCACCGCAACTGCTCCAGCGCGATCTCCGGCTTGGTCCGGAAGCCAACTTCGGCAGGAATGCCCACCTTGCGCCGCCGATCGCAGTCCTCAGTCCATTCCTTCGGAAGATAAAGGCGATAAGCGACAGGCAGGCTGGCGTGGTGGTTGGCAATCGACAGTGACACCGCCACCTGACAATTATCCTGCTTGCCGAGCTGCCCGCAATATTGCCGTGCAACTCCAACTGAATGTCGGCCCTGCTTGGGAAATCCGGTATCGTCGATGATCCAGGCTTCGATGGGGCCCTGGCGTTCAATCGCCGGCAGGACCATCTCACGTACCTTGCCCAGCACCTTCTCATCCGACCAGGCGCCGCTGCCGACGAAATGCAGCAGCGATTGATGCTGGGCGGCCGTCCGTTCCGGAGCTGTCACCGCCGCCATCGACTCCACGCTCTTGCGACCGCCACAGGCCATCAGGCCGACGCAATAGTCGCGCAGCGGCGCCTTCCGATCAGCATGACCGATGACACTGGCAAGCCCTTCCAAATACGTCGCAAATCGCTTCTCGCTCGTCTTGGTGCCACGCCCGCTCATGTCGGCCTCTCGACTGATGGTCCGTGCTTCATCCATCGCTGATTCTGGCCGGCGGTTTTGTGACTCAGTCAGACTAGTACCCAGAATCAGAGCTGAGTGATACGGCGGCCTTTGAAACGGCGTTGACGGACCTTTTTCTTGGTCCAGACGAAGGGCTCGGCTCTGTCGTTGTATGCGTTGACGTAGGCATCGATGTGCTCCTGAAGCTGCGTGAGGCTTGTGAAGGAGGTGCCGCTGAGCGACTGCCCCTGCAAGATCGAAAACCATACCTCGACCTGATTGAGCCAAGACGCACTTGTCGGCGTGAAATGAAATTGCACGTTGGGGTGGGCCTTGAGCCAATGCTCGTTCTTCTTGTGGGTGTTGAGGTTGTCGAGGATGACGTGAAGCTTCCGGTTCGGAAAAGCCGCGGTGACGCTGTTCATGAAGTCGAGAAACTCGACGCGGCGTCGGCGTTTTGAATGCGCCGCGATGATCTTTCCGGTGGCGACTTCGAGCGCCGCAAACAATGTTGTGGTGCCATGCCGCTTGTAATCGTGGCTCTGGCCGGTCAAGGCGCGGCCATTGGGCAACTTCAGATAACCCTGCGCTCGCTCCAAAGCCTGGATCGAGGGCTTCTCGTCCACGCACAGCACAATGGCCTTCGCGGGCGGGGCGACATAGAGGCCGACAACATCGGCGGCTTTGGCCGTAAAGTTCGGGTCGTTGCTCTCACACCAGGACTTACGAGCCGCGAGGTCAATCTTGTGGCTGCGCAGGAACCGCCAGACATATTGGACGTCAACATCGCCCAGCGCCCCGGCCAGCAGGGGCCCGGTCCAGCGTGCGAACCCGTCCGGCGGCGGCTTGTCCAGCAGCTTCAGAATCCGCTTGTCGGTGGCCTTCGTATAGATTGGCTGCTTGCCCGGTCGCGGCTTGTCTTGCAGCCCTTCAAGGCCTTGGTCGGCATAGCGATGCCGCCAAAGGCTGACAATCCGCGGCTGGACCCCAACTTCCTTGGCGATCGACCGAGTGCTGCGTCCATCCGCCGCCAACAGAACTATCCGCGCCCGCTTCAAATCGCGCTGCAACGTCACCGGGGAGCGGCAACACGCCTCAAGCACCTTGCGATCTTTCCTCGAAAGGTGGACTTCTCTTGCTTCGGGTATCATCCCGACCTTGAATCACGACTCACGCTTTAAGAACAGTAGGTACTAGGGCAGGCACCGATAAATCCGGATTGTCCGCGTCTAGGGGATAGAGCGGACATGGCCTGACCGGCCGGGAACGTCTGCAAATTACCCATTTCGGACTTCGTCACTGCAAAAATGTTTCGTCGTGATGAATGGGTAACAGCCCGGCCTGTAGGAGCGTGTTAGCCTTGACGATTGCTGGAGGCCGTAGTGAACAAGCTGGCAAATGCGGTTGCAGCCATTGCGCTGGTCGGAACGCCCGTTTTCGCGGCAGACATGCCGGTCAAGGCTCCGCCGCCCGCACCCGCACCCGTCTATAGTTGGACCGGATTGTATGTGGGCGGCAACGTCGGTTACAGCTGGGGCAAGGCCGATACCGATGTTGTAGGCAACGCGACCACCGTTGTGTTTCCAACCTTCTTAGGTGGCTTTCCAAACAATAGCGTTGCGGTTGCGGGCTCGAATACAGCAAAGCTAAATGGCGCCAGCGGCGGTGGCCAGGTCGGCTACAATTATCAATTCAGCCCGAGATGGGTGTTGGGTTTCGAGGCTGATATTCAAGATTCGGGCGAGCGAGGGGGCAATACGTTTGCCGCTCCATTCTCAACGACAGTTTGCACGCTCGCGGCCGCGGGCCCACCGGGGGTGCCTGTAGTATTTCCTAATAACGGTCCTCCGACCTGTCTTCTGACTGGCACGCTCAACGGCACCGCAGCGACCACGTATGATGCCAAGATTAACTGGTTTGGGACAGTTCGTGGCCGTGTCGGAGGTTTGATAACCGATCAGATTTTGATCTATGGGACCGGCGGCTTGGCTTTTGGCCGCGTCGAAGTGTCGGGCGTTACTGGTGTTAGTGGGTCAATAAACACCAACGCTGCCCTTACACCCAGCGCGAACGCTTTCAGCGACTCCAGGACGAAGGTTGGCTTTACGGTTGGCGGAGGGATCGAGGGTAAAATCTCGTATGGGATGGGCTGGACGTGGAAATTGGAATACCTCTACGTCGACTTGGGATCGCTCGACACGATCGGCCCGTTTCCTGGCGCGTCCGTCAACCCGCCCGGTTTGGGGTTAATCACATCGCCCTTCAGCGGCACTATCACCACGCACACCCATTTCACCGACAACGTCTTGCGCGTCGGGCTGAACTATCAATTCCACTGATCTGACTACGGCGACTTCTGGTTCTGGCCCAGGCCGTGTGAAAACTCCGTCTCTGCTATTATTCTCCAATGAATCGGTGGGGACGGGCGATGGCGGGATTCGTGGAGGGGGTTGATCGCGGGCAGAGCACGTTGTTTCCCGCACTGCTCGACGACTACGTGGCCGAGGACAATCCGGTGCGTGCGGTTGATGTGTTCGTCGAGGGGCTCGATCTGGATAAGCTCGGCTTCGTTGGCGTCCAGCCACTCGACATGGGGCGACCCGGCTACCATCCCGGCATGATGCTCAAGCTCTACATCTACGGCTACCTCAATCGCGTGCCGTCGAGCCGACGCCTGGAGCGGGAATGCCAGCGCAATATCGAGATGATCTGGCTGACCGGGCAGTTGGCGCCGGACTTCAAGACTATCGCGGATTTCCGCAAGGACAATGGCAAGGCCATTCGTGAGGTCTGCCGCGAGTTCGTCGCGCTGTGCCGCAAGCTTGATCTGCTTGTTGGAGCGAGCGTCGCCATCGATGGATCGAAGTTCAAGGCTGTCAATGCGCGAGACAAGAACTTCACCGAGGCGAAGATGAAGCGGCGCCTCGAGCGGATCGACGAGAGCATCGCCCGCTATCTCTCGCAGCTCGAGACCGCCGATCGGCATGGCGATACAGTGCCAGAGGCGAAAGTTGCGAGGTTGAAGGGCAAGATCGAGAAGCTCAAGGAGGAGACCGGTCGGCTCAATGCGATCAATGCGGAGATGATGAAGAAAGAGGACAAGCAGATCTCGCTGACCGATCCTGACGCGCGCTCGATGGCGACCAGTGGCAAGGACACCGGGATTGTTGGCTATAACGTGCAGATTGCAGTTGATACGCAACATCATCTCATCGTGGCTCACGAGGTGACCAACGTGGGCACCGATCGCCACCAACTCGCCAAAATGGCCGGGCAGGCACGCGACGAGATGGCTGTCGAAACCCTCGAAGTCGTGGCAGACCGCGGCTATTACGATGGAGAGGAGATCAGGGCCTGCGAGGAAGCCGACATAACGGTGACGTTGCCGAAGCCGATGACTTCGGGCGCCAAAGCTGCTGGCCGCTTCGGCAAACAGGACTTCGTCTATGTCGCCGCCGAAGATGTTTATCGCTGTCCCGCCGGCGAGCAACTAACTTATCACTATACGAACGTAGAGGATGGAAAGACACTGCGTCGCTATTGGACAAGCACCTGCAAAACCTGCGCGCTAAAAGCTCAGTGCACGACAGGGCCCGAGCGCCGCATCTCACGCTGGGAGCACGAGGCCGTTCTGGAGAAAGTTCAGGATCGGCTCGACCACAGCGCCAATGCAATGGGTGTCCGCCGCCGGACAGTGGAGCATCCGTTCGGCACGTTGAAGTGTTGGATGGGAGCAACGCACTTTCTCACGAAAAAGCTGCCAAAGGTGGCCGCCGAGATGGCGCTCAACGTGCTCGCCTACAACATGAAACGCGTGATGATGATCCTGGGCGTAGGCGGATTGCTGGAGGCGATGCGGGCGTGAGGCCGACCTCCGCGCGACCAAGTCCGCGCCTACATGAAGTTCCTGGTTGCCACTGGGCTCGCTTCCACCGAATTAGAAGCTCGGCGGCCGCGAAATGCACCAGTGCGCCGCAAGTTACACGATTTTCACACGGCCTGGGCCCTTAGCTGACATGCCTTCATCATCTCTCCCCGATGTCCGACTTCGGGGCCAGCACCTGCCTGCATCGCGCGGGCCCATTTTTGAGTACACGTCCTGGCTGAAGCGCATTTTTCGCTGCCCGGCACCGGCGCGCAGGCTTATGATCCATCGATTCCATTGCGCCACGGCTGGCCCGTGATCCACCCCGGCGGAGACCGGTTGTCCGCGCAGCGAGACCAATTCCCGAGGAGACCATGACGCAGGCTCCGTTCGCCACCCACGACGTCTTCAACCAGTCGCCGCCGTTTTGGGATGTCGACCTGTTCACGGCGGACGCGCCGCTGGTCGCGGCCGTCGCCGCCAATGGCGGCGCGGCGGCGACGGCTGAGCTGTCCGATTTCGGCAAGCAGTGGGGATCTGCCGTGATGGCGGAGCGCGGCCGCGTCGCCAATGAGAACACGCCGAAACTGCGAATGTTCGATGCCAGGGGCAACCGCCGCGATGAGGTCGAGTTTCACCCGGCCTATCACGAGCTGATGGCGCACTCCGCGCATGCCGGGGTGCACAACTCGACCTGGACCGCGGACGGCAGGCCGGCCGGTGGCGCGGCCGAAGTGGTGCGCGCGGCAAAATTCTATATCGCAGCGCAAGTCGAGACTGGCCATCTCTGCCCGATCACGATGACGCGCGCCTCGGTCGCGGCGCTGGCCTCACAGCCGGACATTCTGGCGAAGACGATGCCTGTGATCGGCACGCGCGCCTACGACCCGAGCTTTGCGCCGTGGTGGACCAAGCGCGGCATGACGCTCGGCATGGGCATGACCGAGAAGCAGGGCGGCACCGATGTGCGCGCCAACATGACGCGCGCCGAGCGCGACGGCGATGCCTATCGCATCACCGGGCATAAATGGTTCATGTCGGCGCCGATGTGCGACGCGTTCCTGGTGCTGGCGCAGGCCGAGCAGGGGCTGAGCTGTTTCTTCATGCCGCGCTTTGCGCCCGACGGCACGGTCAATTCGATCCACTTCCAGCGGCTGAAGGACAAGCTCGGCAACCGCTCCAATGCCTCCTCGGAGGTCGAATTCCACGGCGCGTATGCCGAGCTGGTCGGCGAGGAGGGCAAGGGCATCCGCACCATCATCCAGATGGTGCAGCTGACGCGGCAGGATTGCGCGATCGCCTCCGCCGGCTTGATGCGCTCGGGGTTGGCGCATGCGCTCAATCACGCGCGGCATCGCAGCGTGTTCCAGAAGCATCTCGCCGACCAGCCGCTGATGCAGGCGGTGCTCTCCGACATGGCGCTGCATGTCGAGGCGCAGGCCGCGCTGGTGATGCGGCTCTGCCGCGCCTTCGATCGTGCGCCCATCGACGCAGGCGAGGCCGCCTATATGCGGCTGCTGACGCCGGCGATCAAATACTGGATCTGCAAGAGCGCGCCTGGCTTCCTCTATGAGGCGATGGAGTGCCTCGGCGGCAATGGCTATGTCGAGGAGGGCATTTTGGCGCGGCATTACCGGGAGTCGCCGGTCAACGCGATCTGGGAAGGCTCCGGCAACGTGATGTGCCTCGACGTGCTGCGTGCGCTCGGCCGCGAGGCCGATGCCGCGCTCGCCGTGCTGCGCGCGCTCGCCGACGAGACCAAGGGCCTGCCGGGTGCGGCCGATGCTGTTGCGATGATTGGGAAGTCATTCCGCCGCTCCGACAGCGAGCGCATCGCGCGGCTGGCGGTCGAGAAGCTTGCGCTGCTGGCGGCCGCCGCGGCGCTCAACCAGGTCTCGCCCAAAAACGCCGAGCTGTTCGCGACGACACGGCTTGCCGAACGCCACGCCGGCATGTACGGCGCGGTGGACCTATCCGATGCCGGTCAGCGCGCGCTGCTGGCGCGAGCGCTGCCATGAAGGTTTGCTGATGGACGCACTCAATCCCGATACTCCGCCGGCGGCGGTTACACCGCCACCACGTCCGCCGCGGGTCTGGAAGTTCTGGGGCACCGCGCTGTGGGGCCTCGTCATCTTCGCGGCGATGTTCCTCGGCCAGGTCGCCGTCATCATCTACCGCATCATGGCGCAGGGGGCAGAGCTGTCGGTGGCCGGCATCACCCATGTGGTCGCCGACGGTCTGACGATCTCGCTCTCGGTGCTCGCCGGGCTGCCGATGGTGGTGCTGGTGCTATGGCTCGCGATCCGCCGGACCCGGATATCGTTCGCCGATTATCTCGGGCTGCGCGGCACGTCGTGGAAGAATGTCATCATCGGCATCGTTGCGCTGCTCGTGCTGGTCGGGGCCTGGGACATGGTGTCCCGCGCCGCCGGCCGCGAGGTGACGCCGGGCTTCATGGGCGACGTGCTGAAGTCGGCGCAGGAGCACAGCGCGCTGTGGCTGCTGGTGATCGCCTTCGCCGTCGCCGCGCCGCTCTGGGAGGAGCTGTTCGCGCGCGGCTGGCTGTATCGCGGCTGGTCCGAATCTGCGCTCGGCCCCTACGGCGCGATCCTGCTGTCGTCGATCGTCTGGACCGTCATGCACCTCCAGTACGACTGGTTCTTCCTCTGCGAGGTGCTCTCGATCGGCCTGCTGTTCGGCTACCTCCGTTATCGCACCGGCTCGACCTGGCTGACCATCCTGCTGCACGGGCTGAACAACCTCGCGGCCACGATCCAGACCTGGTGGCTGGCGGGGTAGCGGTCTCGCATGTTAGCTTGAAGCAGGCCCACCTTCGCTGCAACGTTGTTGCAGAAAAAATCCTGATGTCGAACTTCGAGAATGCCAATTCGCCGGTCCCGGCTTCGGCGAAATCGCCGCGGGTATGGGATTTCCTGGAGACGACGCTTATTGGCCTTGTCGCTTACGGCGCGTTTCTTCTAACGGCAGGGCTTGGACTTTTTGTCCTTATACTCGCGCAGTATGGGACAATCCCGATTGCTCATATTGAGTTCGAGGGACGCTGGCAGGGCGCAGGTCTGGTCTTCGGAAGCCCAGCTGCGGTTGCGGTGCTTTGGGTCTCTGTCCGCAAGCTCGATCGGGACTTTTCCGAATACCTTGCGCTCAATTGGCCCAGTTCACGAGAGCTTTTTCTCGCATTCGCGATCACGGCAGTCATCCTGATCGTGGAGGGCTATTTTCGAGCTTTCGTAGGCGCAGATACGAGTTGGATCGCTCCTAGTTTGAACGTGCAAGGGCGGGGTGGCTTGCTAACCTTCCTGATCGGCTGCTGCTTGGCCGCGCCGATCATGGAGGAGTTTATTGTCCGCGGCTTTTTGTTTCGAGGATGGTCGCAGTCTTTCTTCGGGCCAGTCGGTGCCATCGTCTTGACATCAGTGGTTTGGGCTCTCAACCACACTCAATACGATTGGTCCGATCGCTTCTGTATATTCGTTTTCGGCCTCGCTCTGGGCTACTTTCGTTGGCGGAGTAATTCGACCTGGCTGACTGTGCTCGTTCACTCGGCCATGAACATCATCAGTTCCTTCATGATAGGGCCTTATGTTTAAAGTCCAACCGCGGCAATCACGATCGGCATCGTGACCGCCGCCAGAATCGTCTGCAGCGTGATGATCTGGGCGAGCAGCGGGGCGTCGCCGCCCATCTGGCGCGCCAGCACATAGGCTGACGGCGAGGTCGGCACCGCGGCGCAGGCCGCGACGATGGCGAGGTTGGCGCCGCTGACGCCGAACCACACGGCGAGTGCGACGGTCAGGACGGGCATCGCGACCAGCTTCAGCCCCAGCGCGGCACTGGCGGCGAGGCTGGGCGGAAGATGCCTTCCAGATGCAGGCCGGCGCCGGTGACGAGCAGGCCGATCGCCAGCGACGAGCCGCCCAGTGCGTCGGCGACATCGTGCCAGATCTGCGGCAGCGGGATGTGCACGACGTTGATGGCGAGCCCGATCACGCAGGCCCAGATCAGCGGGTTCTTCACCACGGTCAGCACGATCGCGCCGGCAGTCCGCTTCTTGGACGAGGCATATTTCGCCAGCACGGCGACGCTGAAGACGTTGACCAGCGGGATGATCGCGACCATCGCGACGGAGGCGAGCGCCAGCCCGACGCTGCCATAGAGATTGCGCGACACCGACAGCGCGACATAGGTCTGCCAGCGGGTCGCGCCCTGGAAGATCGAGCTGAAGGCCGGGCCATCGACCCCGGCGCGGGCGAGCGGGCCACGCAGCGCGAGACACAGCAGGCTCATCACGAGCGCGGCGAGCAGCAGCGCGCCGCCGACGCCTGCGACCGGCACTTTGGTCAGATCGGCCTTCACCAGCGTCTGCACCAACAGCATCGGGAACAGCACGTAATAGGTCAGCTGTTCCAGCCCGTGCCATTGGGTGTCTAGCCGCATCAGCGTGCGCCTCAGGACGAAGCCGAGCACGATCAGGAGGAACACCGGCAGCAGCGCCGCGATCACCACGGCCATCCTCAGCGGTCCCCGCGCAGCTTCGCGAGCCGGTCCAGCGCGCCCTGCAGGATGAAGATCGCGGCGTGCTCGTCGATCACCTCGGCGCGGCGCGCGCGGCTGACGTCCATCCCGATCAGCTCGCGCTCGACCGCCGCGGTCGAGAGACGCTCGTCCCACAGCCCGATCGCCAGTGCGGTGAGGTTGGAGAGATTGCGGGCGAACGCCCGGGTCGATTGCGCGCGCGGGCCTTCGCTGCCGTCCATGTTGATCGGCAGGCCCAGCACGAAGCCGACGGCGTTGCGCTCGGCCGCGATCGCGAGCAGCCGCGCCGCGTCGGCCTTGAACTGCTTGCGCTTGATGGTCTCGACGCCGGTGGCGAGCCGCCGGTCCGGATCGGAGACGGCAACGCCGATCGTCTTGGTGCCGAGGTCGAGGCCGACAAGCGCGCCGCGGTCGGGCCAGTGCGACGCGGCTTCGATCAAGGGAAGGATGGGGGCGAGCATGGCGCTAGCGCTTAGCACGCAGGCGCGCGTCGAGGCAAAGCCCGGCGGCAGCCGGCCGTCCATGCGAAAACGCCGATCAGGCGGCGATCACCCGCTCGTCGCCGCCAAGGCACGCAGCAAGTCCCTGCAATGGACTGTACTGATGCGCGGTGCGGCGCTGGATGAACAGCGTCTCGACAAGCGCGTGCTGCGGGTTGAGCTTGTGGATGTGGACGTCGCGCTGCACGTGATCGCGCTCGACGACAGCGCGCGGCAGCAGGGTGACGCCCATGTCGGCGGCGACGCAGCCGATCATGCCGTCGAGCGTGCCGAACTCGAAGCGGACGGCCGACGGCCAGCCGAATTCGGTGAAGACCTGTTCGAGCCGCTGCCGGTAGGTGCAGCCGGTGCGGAACACCAGCGCGGTCGGGCCCGACTCCGGCGTGCCGGCGCGTAACGCGGCGAGCGATGTCCAGCGCTGTGCGGTGACCAGCACCAGTTCCTCCGCGAATGCGGGCGCCGCGCTGAGCTCGGCATGCTCGATCGGGCCGGCGACAAAGGCGCCATCGAGCGAGCCGTCGAGCACGGCGGCCACGAGGTCGGCGGTCGGCGCGGTGCGCAAGGTCAGCCGCACCGCCGGATAGCGGCGATGAAATTCGGCAAGCAGCGCCGGCAGCCGCACCGCGGCCGTGGTCTCCATCGAGCCGATCGACAGCGGCCCCTTCGGCTCGCCATCGTCGCGCGCGGCGAGCACGGCTTCGCGCGACAGCGCCGCCATGCGCTGCGCGTAGGGCAGCAGGCGGCGGCCGGCGCCGGTCAGCGACATGCCGCGGCTGTGGCGCTCGAACAGCGCGGTGCCGATCTCGGCCTCCAGCGCCTTGATGCGCTGGGTGACATTGGACTGCACGGTGTTCAGCTCTTCGGCGGCCCGGGTGATGCCGCCGAGCCGGGCGACGGTGGAAAAGGTGAGCAGGTCGGTCAATTCCATGGGGGACCACCGTTCTGAATTAGAGATGGTAGCGTTCTTTAGTATTCATTTTCCGAGAATGTTAGGCCCGCCTAGGCTTGGAGTCCAGAACAGCAAGTCCAGAACAGGGAGCGAGCGCATGCCGATCAGCACCGAATTGACGGCACGTCTGGGCATCACACATCCGATCCTGCTGGCGCCGATGGCCATGATCACGGGAAGCCGGTTGGTCACGGCGGTGAGCGATGCGGGCGGCTTCGGCATCCTGGGCGGCGGCTACGGAGACCGCGCCTGGCTCGAGGCGGAGGCCGCGGCGCTCAGGGGATTCGGCCGTCCGTTCGGCATCGGCTTCGTCACCTGGAGCCTCGCCAGGCAGCCCGAGCTGATCGATATCGCACTCGACGCGAAGCCGCGCGCGGTGATGCTGTCGTTCGGCGATCCCGCGCCGTTCGCACCGAAGATCAAGGCGGCAGGCGCGCTGCTGATCTGCCAGGTGCAAAGCGAGGACATGGCGCAACAAGCGCTCGATTGCGGCGCCGACATCCTGATCGCGCAGGGCACCGAGGCGGGCGGTCATGGCGCCTCGCGCACCACGCTCGACATCGTGCCGGCGATTATCGATTTCGCGGCGGGGCGCGTGCCGGTCGTTGCGGCCGGCGGCATCGCGGACGGGCGCGGCGTCGCGGCGATGATGATGCTCGGCGCGTCCGGCGTGCTGATGGGAACGCGCTTCTACGCCAGCGTCGAGGCCGACGCGCCCGAGCAGGCGAAGCAGCTGATCTGCGCGGCGAAGAGCGGCGAGACGGTACGCGGCGTGGTGTTCGACTGGTCGCGCAAATTGATGTGGCCGGCGCCGTTCACCGCGCGCTCGCTTGCCAACGACCATCTGCGGCGCTGGAGCGGCCGCGAGATCGAGCTGATGCAGCGCGCGGACGAGATCGCGGCGGAGTACGCCGCGGCAAGAGCCGCGGGCAATTTCGACATCGCCGCGGTGTTTGCCGGCGAGTCCGTCGGGCTGATCCATGATATCGTTCCGGCGGCCGAGATCGTCGGCCGCATCGTCACCGAAGCCGAGCAAAGCCTGCTCGGGCGGCGCAATTCTCTTTCCTCTCTGACCTGAACACGCGCGAGACACACCATGTGGCCAGACCGTCGATTGATCGATCGTTTCAAGACCGAGTTCCCGATCGTGCTGGCGCCGATGGCCGGCGTGATGGATGCCGAACTGGCGATTGCGGTGGCACAGGGCGGCGGGCTCGGCTCGCTGCCATGCGCGATGCTGTCGGCCGAGAAGGCGCGTGAGCAGGTCAACATCATCCGCCAGCGCGTGTCTGCGCCTGTAAACCTCAACTTCTTCTGCCACAAGGCGGTCGATGCCGATCCGGCGCGCGAGGCGCAATGGCGGCAGCGGCTGACGCCATACTATCGCGAACATGGCCTCGATCCGGATGCGCCGATCAACGCGGCGAACCGTGCGCCGTTCGATGCGGCATTCTGCGCGGTGGTCGAGGAGTTGAAGCCGGAGGTCGTCAGCTTCCATTTCGGCCTGCCGGAGGCAAAACTGTTGCAGCGGGTGAAGGCGGCGGGCGCCATCGTGATGTCGTCGGCCACCACCGTGAAGGAGGCGATCTGGCTCGAGGAGAACGGCGCCGACGTCATCATCGCGCAAGGCGCCGATGCCGGCGGCCATCGCGCCATGTTCCTGACCGAGACCATCGCCGAGCAGCCCGGCACCTTCTCGCTGCTGCCGCAGGTCGTGGATGCGGTGAAGCTGCCGGTGGTCGCGGCCGGCGGCATTGCGGATGGACGCGGGATCGCGGCGGCGTTCGCGCTCGGGGCCTCCACTGTGCAGATCGGCACGGCCTATCTGCGCTGTCCGGAGTCCAAGGTGACCGCGGCAGGCCGGATCGCGCTGGCGCAGGCCAGCGATGAATCGACCGTCATCACCAATGTGATGACCGGCCGTCCGGCCCGCGGCGTCGCCAATCGCGTGATGCGCGAGGTCGGCCCGATCTCACCGGACGCGCCGGCGTTCCCGCATGCGGCGACCGCGCTCGGCCCGCTGAAGGCGGCTGCCGAAAAACAGGGCAAGGTCGATTTCACCAATCTGTGGGCCGGGCAGGCGGTGCGGATGGGCAAGGAAATGCCCGCAGCCGAGCTGACCCGCGCGCTGGCAGGCGCCGCGCTGGCGCGGATGGGGGCATTATCTCAGGCCTGACGCGCGGGCTCGCTCTGGTTGACCTCCAGATGCTCGGTCGCGAGCCTGCGATAATGCGCGGCCATTTCCTTGTAATGTTGCCGGGAGATCGGATCCGTGGCGCTTTCGGCGCGGCGCTCGAACATCTCGGCCTTGTCCTGCAGAATTTTTGCCTGGGACATGGCTATTTCTCGTCTCGTTCAGACCAGACAGGCCACGTAAAGGATCGCGACACCGATCGCGGTACCGATCGACCAGAGGGCAGGGTCCCAGCCTCCCGGCTGGGGGGTGATCTCACGCATGGACATGACGGACTCCCGTACTTTTCTATTTGAGGGGAGTAGGCGCCGCGAATGTTTCAGGACGACTGCGCCGGGTCCGCAAAGTGGTTTCGTCGCGGGTTTTGCCGCCGGAATCATCGGCTGCCGGGCGCCTGATCGGCCGTCCGGCAGGGGGTCTGAGGCCAGCCGCGCGCCCAGCGCGGTTGCGGCGCAAAACCGGCCTCTGCTATACGGCGGGCTGACCTTTTCAGCCTTGAGGCCCTATATAATGTCCGTAGACGCCACGACCGTCCGCCGCATCGCCCATCTGGCGCGGATCGCGGTCAGCGACGACGAAGTTCCCCATCTCCAGGGGGAGCTGAACGCGATGCTGGCCTTCGTCGAGCAGCTGTCGGAAGTGAATATCGACGGCGTCGAGCCGATGACCTCGGTGACGCCGATGGAGATGAAGAAGCGCGCCGATTTGGTCAATGACGGCGAGATCGCCGACGACATCGTCCGCAATGCGCCCGATACCGTGAACCACTTCTTCCTGGTGCCGAAGGTGGTCGAGTAACTCTAGCATAGCGTTTTCGAGCGAAGTGGATACCGGTTCGCGTGAAGAAAACGAGTCAAACAAAAGCGACAAAGTCCGATGTGTCTGCTGTGCGACGATGAGAAGGCCTACAAGGCCTATATGGACTTCCTCGATGTGATGGAGCGCAAGGGAAAGGTCGCCGATCCCAACGAGGCGATCGACGCCGTGCTCGACCAGCTCGAGGCGCTCGACGCCGCGCGCGCCAAGGAAAATGCCAAAGCGCGGCAGGACGATCCCGCCAACGACAAGACCCTTTCTCCCTTCTTCTGCAGCCCGATCAATAAATGACCGATTTGACATCGCTGACGATTGCCGAGGCCCGCGAGGGCCTGGTGGGCAAGTCCTTCACCGCCGTTGAGCTGACCGATGCGCATCTCGCCGCCATCGAAGCCGCGCGCGTGCTCAATGCCTATGTGCTCGAGACACCGGGCCGCGCCCGCGAGATGGCCAAGGCCGTCGACGAGAAAATTGTTAAAGGCGAGGGCGGGCCGCTGGCCGGCATTCCGCTCGGCATCAAGGACCTGTTCGCGACCCGCGACATCAGGACCACGGCATGCTCCAGGATCCTGGGCAACTTCACCCCGCCCTACGAGTCAACGGTGACCTCGCAGCTCTGGCGCGACGGCGCGGTGCTGCTCGGCAAGCTCAACAATGACGAGTTCGCGATGGGCTCGTCGAACGAGACCTCGTGCTTCGGCCCGGTCACCAACCCGTGGCGGCGCGAGGGCTCCAACACCACGCTGGTGCCGGGCGGCTCGTCAGGCGGCTCGGCTTCGGCGGTGGCGGCATCGCTCTGCATGGGCGCAACCGCGACCGACACCGGCGGCTCGATCCGCCAGCCGGCCGCGTTCACTGCAACCGTCGGCATCAAGCCGACCTATGGCCGCTGCTCGCGCTGGGGCATCGTCGCCTTTGCGTCCTCGCTCGACCAGGCCGGTCCGATCGCGCGAACGACGCGCGACGCTGCGATCCTGATGCGCTCGATGGCGGGGCACGATCCGAAGGACACGACATCGGTCGACATCGCCGTGCCGGACTATGAAGCCGCGATCGGCAAGTCCGTGAAGGGCATGAAGATCGGCATCCCCAGGGAGTATCGTCTCGACGGCATGCCGGCCGAGATCGAAAAACTCTGGAGCGAGGGCGCGCAATGGCTGAAGGCTGCCGGCGCCGAGCTCGTCGAGGTGTCGCTGCCGCACACCAAATACGCGCTGCCGGCCTATTACATCGTGGCGCCGGCGGAGGCTTCGTCGAACCTCGCGCGTTATGACGGCGTGCGCTACGGCCTGCGCGAGCCGGGCAAGAACATCATCGAGATGTACGAGAACACGCGCGCCGACGGTTTTGGCGATGAGGTGCGCCGCCGCGTCTTGATCGGCACCTATGTGCTCTCGGCTGGCTATTACGATGCCTATTATCTGCGGGCGCAGAAGGTGCGGACGCTGATCAAGAAGGATTTCGAGGACTGCTTCGCCAGGGGCGTGAACGCGATCCTGACGCCGGCGACGCCGTCGGCGGCGTTCGGCATCGGCGAGAAGGGCGGCGCCGATCCGGTCGAGATGTATCTCAACGACATCTTCACGGTGACCGTGAACATGGCGGGCCTGCCCGGCATCGCCGTGCCCGCGGGCAAGGACGCGCAGGGCCTGCCGCTCGGCCTGCAACTGATCGGTCGCCCCTTCGACGAGGAGACGCTGTTCTCGCTCGGCGAAGTGATCGAACAGGCGGCCGGCCGTTTCACGCCGCCGAAATGGTGGTGAGCGATGGCGGATTTCCGCGCCAGTCTCGCCGACGCTGCGCCTGATGCGGCGCTGTCGCCGCAGCTCGCCGCATTGTGGTGGGCGAAGAAAGGCGATTGGCACAGGGCGCACGGCATCGTGCAGGACGAGGGTGACGCCAATTCGGCCTGGGTGCATGCCTATCTGCATCGCGTCGAGGGCGATCTCGGCAATGCCGGCTACTGGTATCGGCGGGCCGGCCAGCCGATCGCAACGGACACCGTTGAGGCCGAATGGGAGCGGATCGTCTCCGTGCTTTCGGCCTCGTGAGCGTGCGGGCACCGGTGCCGAGGCACCGCGATCATTAACCCTGTTCTGTCCGCCATGCCGCCGCCCAGATTGGCCGTGATAGGCTAACGGAACCGGGCGGGGGCCAGCGGCAAGAGAGTATTCGTGCGTGGGTCGGGGATAGGGGGATGGCTGTCAGCGCTGCTGGTGGCCGTGACGGCGGTGGGCCTTGCCGGCTGCGCATCCGTCTACAATGTGCCGCTCGGCGCCGTGGCTGCCGACACCAATGGCGTCAGCGACATTCCAAGTTATGAAGACGACCTGCTGCTTGCCTTGTCGTTCTCCGGCGGCGGCACCCGTGCCGCGGCGTTTTCCTTCGGCGTGCTGGAAGAGCTCGACCGCACGCGCTCCAGCGCTGTAGGCACCAAGACGCTGCTCGACCGCGTCGACTTCGTCTCCGTTGTATCCGGCGGCTCGATCACCGCCGCCTATTTCGGATTGAAGCGGCGCGCCGCGCTCGACGATTTCCGCGAGCGCTTCCTGCTGCGCAACGCCGAGGAGGGACTGAAGACCCGGATCTCGCTCGGCAATATCGGGCGCGCGCTGGGCGGCGGCGTCAACGACAGCCAGTTCACCGACTGGCTCGATCGCAATCTGTTCAATGGCGCGCGGTTCGAGGCATTGCCCGACGACCGCCGCCCGCGGGTCTGGATCAACGCGTCCGACATCTACAACCGCACGCCGTTCGTGTTCGGCAAGACCGCGTTCGATGCGCTGTGCAGCGACATCCGCTCCTATCGTATCGCCGAAGCGGTCGCCGCATCCGCTGCGGTGCCGCTGGCATTTGCGCCGATCGTGCTTGAAACCTTTCCCGGCGGCTGCTCGGCGCCGCTGCCGCCGTGGCTCGAGCGGGTGCGCAACGATCCGAACGCGCAGCCGCTGCTGCGCTCCTACGCCGAGGCCCAGGCGCGCTACCGCGACGGCTCGATGCGCTATGTCAAGCTGCTCGATGGCGGCCTGGTCGACAATTACGGCCTGTCGGGGCTGAGCATCGGGCTGCTCGCAGCCCAGCGTCCGTACGAGCCCTTGAACGAACGCCAGGCGGCCAAGCTCAGGCGCATCCTGTTCCTGGTGGTCGACGCCGGCCGCGGCATCTCCGGCGACTTCGTGCAGACACTGGAAGGGCCGAACGGCGTCGAGCTGGTGTCGGCGGCCGCCGACACCGCGATCGATGCCAGCGTGCGCTCGAGCTACGCGGCGTTCACGGCGCTCGCCAACGACTGGTCCGGCAAGCTGAAGCGCTGGCGCTGCGGCCTGTCGGCGGCGGATCGCACGAGGCTCGGCGTCGGCGTGGGCTGGAAGTGCGGCGACGTCGCGATCTATGTCGAGCGGCTCGGCTTCGACCGGCTCGGACCGGAGCGTGCCGGCATCCTGAACGCCATCCCGACGCGGCTTTCGCTGCCGCCCGAGCAGGTCGACCAGCTGATTGTGGGCGGCGCCGACGCGCTGCGGGCAAGCAAGGCCTATCAGCAGTTCCGGCGCGGGCTCTGATCTGCGCCTCACGTGCCGGCGCGGGCTGCAAGGGGATTGCAAGGCGGCTTGACTGGCGCGATCGGTTGCGCGAAGCCCAATGCTTCCCAGATATCACCTTATCCGGACAACGAGACCCATGACCGCACCTGCCGCCCCGCACAGACTGATCAAGAGCGCCACCGGCGATTGGGAAGTCGTGATCGGCATGGAGATCCATGCCCAGGTCACCTCGAACTCAAAGCTGTTCTCCGGCGCATCCACCGCGTTCGGCGGCGAGCCCAATACCCATGTCTCGCTGGTCGACGCCGCGATGCCGGGCATGCTGCCCGTGATCAACGAGGAGTGCGTCCGCCAGGCGGTGCTCACCGGTCTCGGGCTGAACGCGAAGATCAATTTGCGCTCGGTGTTCGACCGCAAGAACTATTTCTACCCGGACCTGCCGCAGGGGTACCAGATCAGCCAGTACAAGTCGCCGATCGTGGGCGAGGGCGAGGTGTCGCTCGAGCTCGACGGCGGCCGCAGCGTCACCATCGGGATCGAGCGGCTGCATCTGGAACAGGATGCCGGCAAGTTGCTGCACGATCAGTCGCCGACGATGTCCTATGTCGACCTCAACCGTTCCGGCGTCGCACTGATGGAGATCGTCTCCAAGCCCGACATCCGCGACGCCGAACAGGCCAAAGCCTACGTCACCAAGCTGCGCTCGATCCTGCGCTACCTCGGCACCTGTGACGGCGACATGGAGAAGGGCAGCCTGCGCGCCGACGTCAACGTCTCGGTGCGCCGCCATGGCGAGACCGCGCTCGGCACCCGCTGCGAAATCAAGAACATGAACTCGGTCAACTTCATCGGCCAGGCGATCGAGTACGAGGCGCGGCGCCAGATCGAGATCATCGAGGACGGCGGCTCGATCGACCAGGAAACCCGGCTGTTCGACCCGAACAAGGGCGAGACGCGCTCGATGCGCTCCAAGGAAGAGGCGCACGACTACCGGTACTTCCCCGATCCCGATCTGCTGCCGCTCGAGTTCAGCCAGGCCTTCGTCGACGATCTCAAGGCGCATCTGCCGGAACTGCCTGACCAGAAGAAGTCCCGGTTTATTACGGGCTTCGGTCTGTCGCCCTACGATGCGAGCGTCCTGGTGGCCGAGCGCGAGAGCGCGGAGTTCTACGAGACGGTGCTGTCAGGTCTTGCGGACAAGGCACGCGACGGCAAGCTTGCCGCCAACTGGGTGATCAACGAACTGTTCGGCCGTCTCAACAAGGAAGGCGTCGAGATCGCCGCCTCGCCGGTGTCGGCCGAGCAACTCGCTGCGATCGTCGATCTGATCGGCGAGGGAGCGATTTCCGGCAAGATCGCCAAGGACTTGTTCGAGATCGTGTGGCAGGAGGGCGGCGATCCGCGCGCGCTCGTCGAGGCGCGCGGCATGAAGCAGGTCACTGACCTCGGCGCGATCGAGAAGGTGGTCGACGACATCATCGCGGCCAACCCCGACAAGGTCGAGCAAGCAAAGGCGAAGCCCGCTGCCCTTCAGTGGTTCGTCGGTCAGGTGATGAAGTCGTCGGGCGGCAAGGCGAACCCGAAGGCGGTCAACGAGCTCTTGAAGTCCAAGCTCGGCATCTGAACGAACAGGACAATGATGTTGTCCTTGGCGCATGATCCAACCGGATCATGCTCTCATCCCATCATCTTTGCCGTCACCTCTGGTGTCGTCGCGCGCGCGTGAACGCGGCGTGATCTTGGCTCACACCCTCTGTCCGCGGTGGTGACGACGCCCCTCGGCGCCGAATCGTCGCAGCCACGATTCGTCCGGAATCGGGTCTGGATGACCTCAAACGAGGCGAAAGCCATCTTTCCCACGAAATATTTTTCGTTGCCAAAAGTTGCGACTCGGCGCCCGCGCCGCGCCGCTTTTCGTCACAGCTCGCGACTCAACGCAACGACGATCGCGCGTTGATTGACTGAATGCGAATTCAAAAAGAGCCTGCAATAAAGGCGTTTCCTGTAACGTTGACAAATGCCGATGTCGGCCGCTGCTGCGTTTCTTGCATCGTCGCGCGAATGCATTGTCGATTTGGTCGGCGACGCGCGCTGCGCGTACGACCATCGCTGCGTCAACACTTCCTTAAGCGGGACACTGTTTTTTTTAATCCGTTGGTGTATTCGGGAAGTAGTGCATATCGATTCCCGAGTGCACGCAGCGAAGTAGAGAGCCATCTCACATACCGGAGGGCAACATGGCTAAGAAGGCAAAGAAGGCGAAGAAGGCGAAGAGCGCAGTGAAGAAGACTGCGAAGAAGACCCGCAAGGTCGCCAAGAAGAAGTAACCCTCTCGCCTTGAGAGGATTGCCGGCGGCCTTATGCCGGCACGTCGCGAGAGCCACCGGACGGACTGCTGAGAGGCACATCCCACCCCCAGGCTCTGGTTGACGAAAGAGGGTGTCGGCGAGACATCAGGTCAAACGGCTGGATCGAATTTCGGAGAGGGCAACCTTCCCAAAACCGGTCCGGCAGAAGAAACAGAGATTTCTTCGTTCGGTGCGGAGCCTGCTTGGTTCCGCAATTTCACCGGCGAGAATGCCGAGTTGAAATCTGGTCCTGACGTGTTCGCCGACCCCCTCGTTCCGGCGGCCTGCGCAGTCCGCGCCCCGGCACCCATTTTCCCCATTCCAGTTCTGGATTGACGTTCGGCCGCACGGCCTCGCGTTCGTTTGCGCCCGCGCCGATCGCGCTCAACGTCCCGCGGATCGTCGGCCGGGATCTGCGCCCCCCTGCGGCCCCTCCGTAAAAGTTTGAAACGGATGGCCGCTGAGAGCGGCCGGCGGCGTCGGCCATTGGCCGCGATGGTTATCGTTGTCCAAAACACCAGGGTAAACCGGCGTTCACGAATGCATGGAAATGCCTGCGGCACAGGCACTTCTACGATTCCGGGAAACCCGCTTGGCGGCGCCGATTTACATCCCGTTCATCGCGATACTTAAACCGCTCTTCAAATTTGATGGGCCATGATCATCCCAACGAGCCGGCAAACGGCGAGCGGTGATCCCAGGGATCAGCGCGGGGCATGATCCAAAGGACCAGCCCGGAGACAACAGGGTGTTTCAACAGTGGACGGGGGCCGCGCTCGGGGGAGGGCGGCCAACAACAAAAAGGGGAATGACGACAATGTTTCAGGGGGGCATCGATCAGGACAGCGCCATCCCGGTAGCTGCGACCGCGATCCAGGACGTGCTGTTCGAACGTGGCATGTACTGGGCGAGCGGCCGCTCCGGCGTGGTCAACCTCGTCGCGGCGCACAAATGGTTCAACCTGGCGGCGCTCAAGGGACGCACCGACGCGATCGCGCATCGCCGCGAAGTCGCCGAGCAGATGTCGGAGGTCGAGATCGCGGCCGCCCAGCGCGAAGCCCGCGCCTGGATGACGACGCACTAGACTCTTGTTTGGACGCGTTTTCTTTACGCGAACCGGTGCCCACTTCGCTCGAAAACGCTACGCCGATATCGAGCTGGGAGCCTCGGCTCCCTCGCTCCATCTAGAACCAGTATCGCGCGGCGTAGACCACGGTCATCACCGCTCCGGCCACGATCACGAACTGCCGGACGATGGACGCGGGAAGGATCCGGATCAAATAGCCACCGGCATAGCCGCCGATCATGGCGCCGAGCAGCATCACCGACGTCTCCGGCCACCGCACCGCTCCCTGCACGATGAAGATCAATGTGGCGGCCAGCGACACGCAGGTCGCGAGCAGGTTCTTCAATGCCTTGATCGCCCTGATGTCGTTGGGCTCGGTGATCGAGAGCACCGCGGTCAGGATGACGCCGAGCCCGGCGCCGAAGAAGCCTCCATAGACACACGCCAATCCCAGCACAGCACCGCTCGCGCCGGTCGAGGGCAGGGCCGCGCTCGCCTGCCGCCCGATGGTCCAGCTCTGGATCTGCGGCGCGAAGGCAAACAGCAGCGTTGCGAATGCGATCAGGCCCGGCACCGGCAGCACGAATAGCCGCTCGGGGAGCAGCAACAGGACCCCGGCGCCGATTGCGCCGCCAAGCGTGGAGGCGGCAACGAGGCTGATCGTGCGCAGTGTCGGCGGCGGCAGCTTGCCGCGGTCGGCGAGCGCTGCGATCAGATGCCCCGGGGAGATCGCCACCGCATTCGACGCATTGGCGATCACGGCGGGCAGGCCCGCCGCCAGCATCGTCGGAAACGTGATGAGCGTCGCGCCGCCCGCCAGTGCATTGATGATGCCTCCCGCGACACCGGCCGCGAGCAGCAGAAGACTTGTCTTTGTATCCATCGTTCACCCCTTGCAGGGTGAACAGGCTAGCGGGTGTGGCGCCGGACGGTCTGGAACGTCTGTGACGCCGCTTCAACCGCGCCAGTAGACGCCCGGTGTGGTTCCAAAGGTGCGGCGGAACAGGCGGGTGAGGTGGCTCTGGTCGGAAAACCCCGCATCGACGGCAACTGCTGCAATCGGTTCGCCCGCGCGCAGCAATTGCCGTGCGAGATTGAGCCGGCTCAGCACCCGGAAGGCGTGCGGTGAGACGCCGAGCTCGCGTCTCACCATGCGGCTGAACCCTTCGCGGCTGCGCCCGAAGTTCATGGCGATGGCGTCGATCGGCCCGGCGCTTTCTGTCAGGGTAACGCCGAGCTTCGTCTTGTCTGCGATGCGAGCCGAGCGGGACCGCCCGCGCGACTGGATGTCGTCGGCGATCTCAAGAATGTGCTTGGGCCATATCTCGTCGACGCTCCGCCAGAGAGCCCTGATGCTGATGACCCGCAGCGATGAGGGGGTGCGGCCCGCCGGAACATAGGCGTTCAGGCAGACCGTTTCCTTGTCCGGTGTCGGCATCGGCGCATGCAGCAGCCCCGCCGGAATGAGCGCGGCATGGCCCGCAGGCACCGTCACGGTAGCGCCGTCGATGCGGAAGGCGCGCGACCCCGACAGCACCAGCACGATCTGGTTCTCGTCGTGGAAATGCGGCCGGAGGCCAAGCGAGCCGGCACCGCGCCAGGACGCCAGCTCGACGATGCCGGCATCGTCAGCTGGCCGGTAGTGCCAGGCGTTGGGTGAGGCGAAGGGCATGATCGCGAGCGTAGCATGGTCGAGCGCCGACCGTCATGAGGTGTCAATGCTGCGCGACTGACGCGATCGGCGAGGCCGTTCGCATCGTCGCCATCGCGATCAGCGCGGCGACCACATTGGTGGCAGCGCTGATCGCCACCGGAATGAAGTAGCTGTGGCTGACATCGTAGGCGAAGCCCGCGGCGCTGGGTCCCAGCAGCGTGCCAAAGGCGACGCTGGTGTAGAGGATGCCGATGATGCCGCCGACATTGCGGCCGCCGAAATGGTCGGTGACCACGGCGGGCAGGATCGCAACCCAGCCGCCATAGAACACGCCGAACAGCAGCGCGAACACCGTGAGCGACCAGAAGCCACCGGCAACAGCCCAGATCGCCAGCGAGACGGCCATGCCGATGTACATCGCGATCAGGAACGCATCGCGGCCGACCCGGTCGGCGATGCCGCCGAGGAAGAAGCGGCCGGCGGTGCTGCCGACGCCGATCATCCCGAGCAGCAGCACGGCGAGCGCAGGCGCCACCTGATGGTCGACGGCGAAGGGCACCAGATGCACGAAGGGGACGAACACCCCGAACGCGCTGATCAGGCAGGCCGCATAAAGCCCGGCGAAGCGAGCTGTCTTGACCGCGCCGCGGATCGAGACGCCCTGGCGGAGCGGCGCGCCTGAAACCGCTTGAAGCGGATCGCCATCCGGTCCGGTGCCGTAGCGGCGCGGATCATCCGCGATCAAAAGCGATGCTCCGATACCGGCGACCGCGGCGACAACGCCCAGCACGACATAGGCATCGCGCCAGCCGAGGCTCGTGATCAGCCAGGTCGCGAGCGGCGGCATCACCAATGTCCCGACCCCGATCCCGCTGACGGCAAGGCCCGACGCAAAGCCGCGCCGCCGGACGAACCAGCGTTGCACCGCGCCCAGCGTCGGGACATAGGCGCAACCGACGCCGGCGCCGATGCCGATGCTGTAGGCGGCATAGACCTGAAGGATGGTCTCCGCCTGTCCCGCCAGCACCATGCCGAGACCGACCAGCGCCATTCCGAGACCAGCAAGCCTGCGCGCGCCCCAGCGATCGGCGAGCGGGCCGGAGATGATGCCGAGGCCGAAATACAGGAAGCCGGCAAAGGAGAACACCAGCGAGACTGAGCCGCGCGAGGCGCCGAACTCGCGCTGCAACGATTCGACGAAGGATGAGAAGGTGTAGGCGCTGCCGAAGCCGATGAAGGTCAAGACGAAGGCGGCCGCAACGACATACCAGCCGTAGAACGGCTTTGCTCTTTGATAACCGGCGTGCATGGCGGCATTCCTCACGATCGTTCTCCCTGTGCCGCGTCACCGCCATTCTTGCCCGGCGGGTAGAGCAGCATCTGCGTGCAGCGAAACAGCGCGATGGTCTTGCCCGTCGCTTCGCTCTTGATCTCGGCATCCCACACCTGGGTCGTGCGCCCGCCATGAACGAGGCGCGCTTCGCAGCTCACGCCGCCTTCGCGCGCGGCGCCGATGAAGTTCGTCTTCAGTTCAGAAGTGGCGAAGCCGATGGCGCCGTCCGGCAAGGACGCGAGGCAGCCGAAGCCACATGCGGTGTCCGCCAATGCGACGAGGCTTGCGCCGTGCAGCAGCCCGTGCGGCGAGAAGTGCTTGGCGGCGATCTCGAAGCGGCCGCGGATCCGGCCGCGTCCGGCTTCGAGCCATTGAAAGTCCAGTAGGCCGGGCAGGCTGCCGGCCTGCGAGGTGTTGATGCGATCGACCAGTCTGCCGGTGTGGGCTCCTGCGCCGATCTCATGCAGGGCGAGCTTGTGTAGAATCTCAGTCATGTCGCTGCTCCATCGGGGAGCCGAATGCCAGCGTCGGAAGTCGCGGATAAGGATCAGAAAATCTAATTCTTATGATCCGTTTTTCGCTGCGTTGACGTGGCTTTCAACTGTAGAGTAGGCTGATAGGGCGCCAGGAAGGCCAGGTTGGCAAACCAGATTTGCTGCGCAGTTGAGATTAGAAAATCTAAATCATGGAGAGCAGGCTTCCACCCCTGAACGCGCTCAAGGCGTTCGAGTCCGCCGCCCGCCATCTCTCGGTGAAGCTCGCGGCCGAGGAGCTGTGCGTGACGCCGGGCGCGGTCAGCCAGATGCTCAAGACGCTCGAGGCCCATCTCGGCACAAAACTGTTCGTGCGGGTGCCGCGCGGCATCTATCTCACCGACGCCGGGCGCGACTATCTGCCGTCGATCCGCAATGCGTTTCGCCAGATCTCGGATGCGTCGCGCCGCGTCGCTGCATCGACCGATGTCGGCACGCTGACGGTCAGCGTCACGCCGTTCTTTGCGTCGGCCTGGCTGGTGCCGCGGATGGCGTCGTTTCAGGATGCGCATCCCGAGATCGATCTGCAGATCGTCACCAGCAACACGCTAGTCGATTTCTCGCGCAACGGCGTCGACGTCGCGGTGCGCCACGGCCTCGGCCGCTATCCGGGGCTGCGCAGCGACCGCGTCGTCACGGTCGAGATGGTGGCGGTTGCCTCGCCGTCGCTCGTCGCGCGTCTCGGACGGCCGACATCTTCAGGCGAGCTCGCCGGCTGGCCACAGGTGCATGACGCCGATCGCAAGGGCTGGAGCCTGTGGTTTCAGGCCAATGGCATCGCGGAGGTGCGCACGCCGCGCGGCCCGTCGTTCGACGATAGCGGTCTGCTGCTGAAGGCGGTGCTGACCGGGCAGGGCGCGGGCCTGCTGCCGGCGGCGATGGTCGCAAACGAGATCGAGAGCGGTGAACTGATCCAGCTGCTCGAGACCGCGCATCTGGAGGAGTTCGCCTATTATCTCGTCTGCCCCGACAACCGGCAGGGGCTTCCGAAAATCGCGGCGTTCAGGGAGTGGATCCTGGGGCCGGTGGCCCAGTCGGCGGCTGCGGAGCGTTAGCCGTCTCGCTCTGGCTGCGATCGTGACGCTGGGCGAGCCGGTCAGGCCGTTCCACGTCATCGGCGGCGGCCTCGCGCTGCTCGGCGTGGCCTGCGCGCAGGCCCTTCCGCGGCCGCTGCCGAGGATGCGGCGCGCCTGAGCGCGACGCAGATCGTGGCTTAATCCCGTCGATGTGACCGATCGTGAGGCCGCCAACGCTGGCGGCCTTGTGGTCGGCGCATCATATGATGGTGAACCGGAGCCAAGGCGATGCGTGCTGCTTTGATGGTGGGACTGTTGGCGATGCTGTGGAGCGCCGCCGCCGACGCCGCAACGGCACATCACCGGCGCGTGCGACAGCACCTCATCACTGGTCCAAGCGAACAGGTGGCTCCTCAAGGCCGCTACGTATACCCCGGCTACGGGCCGATCCCGCCCGGCGAGAACCGAAATCTCGATCCGTCCACCCGCGGCGGCGGCTGACGTCGGTGGGGTTCAATTCATGCTTTCGACGGCGTTGCCTTGACTGCGGCACACACCGTGCATCGCGGCCTGACAAACATCGGCGATCAATCTTCCTAGGAGCCCGTCCAGATATGTTTTCGTGACGGGCATTTGTTGTAGAGTAGCAGGCTCAGGCTGCGTTTGCGAGGTTGAACAGCTTGAGGAGGTTATGGACGGTGCAGATCATTGTCCACTCGGCGCGCACTTTCTCGATGCCCCGCAACAGGAACTGGCGGAAGCCTCTTGCCTGTTTGATCTGCCCGAACACCGGCTCCACCACTTGCTTTCGCAATCGGTAGGGTGTTTCGAAGCCGCCATCGTCGATCTTCTTTCGCATGGCCTGTGTCAGCGGGCCGCCGACTTTTCCGTTCGCTACTGTCGGGTGCTTGGCGCGTCCGGGCGCGACATAGCCATCGATGCTGCGTGTGTCGAGCGCTTCGAGATTGGCTTCGCTGCAGTAGCCGGAATCCGCTGAGGCCTGCCGCGGCTTGCGGCCAAGATTGCTCTCGATGGCCTCGATCAGGGGCACCAACTGGCCCTGATCGCTGCCGTGCTGGGTCAGTTCTTGCGCGACAATGATCTGGGCATGTGCATCGACGGCCGCCTGGGCATTATAGGCCTGAACGAAGCCATCCTTCGACTTCATGATGCGGCTTTCCGGATCGGTGAAGTTGCGTTGCGCCTTGGGATTGGGTTCCTCCGATGGCAGCGCCGCCGGTTTGCCCGGCTTCTTGCGGCCTTCGGCCTGGCGCTGCTGTTCCTTTTCGGCCTCGATGCGGCGCTCTTCCTCCGCCGCCAGTTTGGCGTCCGCTTCCAGCGCCGCCATCGCTTGCTGGATCTTCGCCAGCCGTTTCTGCTTGTCGACGGTCCAGTCCGGCAGTTCGTCGCTGTTGCCGAAAGTCTTATCCTCCGAGGCATCCGCCGCCTCGGCGGCCGCCAGCATGCGAGCGACCTCGGCCTTCAATTCCGCCTCGCGCTTCTTCATGCGCTCATAACTCATCGCCTTGTGTTTCGACGCGTTCGCCTTGATCTTCGTACCATCCAGCGCGACATGACCGAGCTTGACCAGCCCGGCCGTCTCGCACAACTTCAGAACCTGCACGAATAGCGCGCCGAGCGCCTTCAAATGTCGCTTGCGAAAGTCGCTGATCGTCCGAAAATCCGGCGCATCCAGCGCCACGATCATCACAAAATCGTTCCGCTCCCGGCAGGCCTTGGCAATCCGACGCGACGAATACAGCCCACTCGCATAGCTATGCAGCAGCAGCGCCACCATCATCCGCGGATCAAACGGCGGCTGCCCAAGCCCGCTCACATAGCTGCCCATGATCTCCCTGAGATCGAGGCTCTCCCGCACCAGATCAACCATAAACCGCGAGACATGGCCTTTCGGCACGAAGTCCTGCACATTCGGCGGCAGAAGCAGCGTCTGATCGATGTTCCAAGGCCGAAAATACTTGCTCATCGCCCAATGTTGAATCAGACCCGACCAGATTTGAACAGCGACTATCCAGACAAGCTCCTAGGCGAAGCTGAACATGCTTGCGTTGAGCTGTCCGGGGGCGAGGCCGATCAACCAGGCAGCGTTGCCTGCCGCGTCGGTGATGATCGTCGTATTGATCCCTGGCGAATAGAACTCGGCTGCTTGCACATCGGCAAAGGAATGCAGAGAGGTTCCAGCGAAGCTCAAAATGTCGTGGACGCCGCCCGCGTTGAAGTCCTGGATCACCATGATCTCGGAGACCGTGTCATTGATGGCAAACGTATCCGAGCCGCCGCCGCCCCACGCATAATCAACGCCACCGCCGCCGCCGATCACAACGGCCCCTGATCCCATCAAGAATACGTCGACGCCGCTGCCGCCGGTCACCGTGTCCCCGCCGTTCGAACCATAAACGTAGTTCTGGCCCGAACCCCCATAGATCAGGTTTCCATCACTCTCGCCTGACGAGATGAAGATGTTGAGACCGGAGCCACCGAACATGGTGTCAGCGCCAGCGCCGCCGTAAAAATAGTTGGTGCCGATTCCCCCGTAGAGCAAGTCATTGCCGGCTTCGCCGTACATCACGTTGACATCGGACGGCGAGGCTCCGCCCGAGCCAGAAAGGGTATCGTTGCCGTCGCCGCCAAAAAGGTAATTGAAGCCCGTGCCGCCATAGAGCGCGTCGTCGCCACTCCCACCAAGCAACACGTCAAGGCCATCGCCACCGAACAGAAGGTCGTTGCCTCCGTAGGCATAAATATAATCGTTACCAGCGAGCGCGTAGATCGCATCGGCCGCACTTCCTCCAAGCAAAACATCATTCGCCGCCGTGCCGTTGGTGACAATGTCACCCGCAGGAACCTGCGGTTGGTTCGAGGGCGGTCCATAGAGCGCTTGAATGCCGTCGATGTCCGATTGCGTCAGGTTGGTTATGTCAGCGCTGGCGTAGGGGTTCATGATGGCCGGGCCGCCAGTGTAATGATCGAGGCCCAAGGCGTGGCCGATTTCGTGCGTTGCAACGGCCTCGAAACTTATTCCTCCCGAAAGCGTCAAACCGCTGGAGGACGACGTGTAGGTTTCAGCCTGGTCAAAGCTGACCGTGACATCAGGCAGAAAGTCGCCGTCGGAGTAGTAGTACGATGTCTCAGCCAGGATTCCGTAAGGGCCGTCAAAAGTCCCGAGTCCGAAACGGATGTCGACGCTCGCAGAATCCGCCACCTCGACGAACGTCACATCGGCAACGGCGGACCATCGCCTCAAGGCATCGATGATTTCCCGTTCATACTCACCGGCCTGGAAGAACGTTGAGAATGTGTCAGGCTGACCGGAGAAATTGATCGTCGCGAAGCTCCACGTGATGGTCTTCGACGACCAGACGGGTCCTTCCAAGTTGTAATCTGCCATGGAGATTCCTGCCTGTTGGGTCGCGCCCGGAAACCAGTATCGCGATACTTCGCTTCCGGAGTTTTATTTCGTCCGATTTGTGGTGCCGAAAGGGTAAATAAATTCCTGTGAGATCAACTGTCCTGGCTGGCAGGAAGCTCGGCATCGAGGAGGTCGACGAGGGCATTTGGCTCGTCTGCTTCGTGCACGACGATCGCGGGTACTGCGGCTTGGAGTGGGATGACCTGGAGCAGAAAGCCTTGCACCCAACTGGCAACCCGTTCGGCGCGAGGTTGTCACCCATGTCTTGGGTATGACCTGTTACCCATGTCTCCGGGCTGGACAACCAAGTCGATGGCGGAGACGGAGGGATTCGAACCCTCGATAGGCCTTTACAAGCCTATAACGGTTTAGCAAACCGCCGCCTTCAGCCACTCGGCCACGTCTCCAATGGCGCCGATATGCCCGAGAGGGCGCTGAGCCGCAAGCGGCAGATTCAGATTGCGACAAGGTGATTTGGTGGCAGCTGCGCCGACGGCCGCCCTGGAGCCTTCATATAGAGCACCAATCGGGAGGTGCTGACGCGGCAAATCGCACGAAATTCTAATTATAACAATGAGTTGCGTCAGGATTCGGCCGCGATCCGTCGCAAGCCTGTTGAAAACCGCTCCCGCCGGGTCATTCCACGCTGGCGCCGCGGTGCAGGTCGGCCTCGATCTGCAACCGGGTCCCGCCGCCGAAGCGGGCGCGATAGACCTGCAGGTTCTCCATGATCCGCTGGACGTAGTTCCGCGTCTCCGAGAACGGAATCAGCTCGACCCAGTCGACCGCGTCGACCTTGGGATCGCGCGGGTCGCCGTAGCGCTCGATCCACTTCTTCACGCTGCCGCGGCCGGCATTGTAGGCGGCGAAGGTCAGGATGTAGGAGCCGCGATAGTCCTCGAGCAGCCCGCCGAGCTCGGCGGCACCAAGCATCGCGTTGTAGACCGGGTCGGTCTTCATCCGGTTGAGGTCGAAGCCGATGCCGGCGCGCTTGCAGACGTAACGTCCGGCGTCGGGCGTCACCTGCATCAGGCCGTAGGCCTGGGCCGGCGACACCACGGCCGGATTGAACGCGCTCTCCTGGCGCGCAATCGCGTAGACGACGCTCTGCTCGACCTCCGGCCCGACCTGGCGGAACGACGGAATGCCGTTGACCGGATAGGCGTAGTGGTCGAACGGCAGTCCGCGGTTGAGCGCGGACTTGCCCATCAGCAGCATGCCGCGCGCGTCGCCGTTGCGTGCGGTGAGCTCGCCGAGGCCGGCCAGCGCTTCCGGATCGCCATTGTCGCCGAGGTCGCCGAAGATCGGGATTGCGAGCTCGCGCGCGTCGATCTCGTACAGCAGCGCCACCGCGCGCACGATCTCCAGCCGGTCGGCGCCGCGGCCGCGCGGCGCGCTGTTCAGCTCGATCTGCGGCAGGCCGAGTTTTGCGCGCGCGAGCTGGCCGTAATAGCTGGTCGACTGCTCGGCCGCGCGGGCATAGGCGGCGCGCGCCTCCTGGCCGCGGCCGGCGGCCTCCGCGGCGCGGCCCTGCCAATAGCCGGCACGCGCCAGCGCAGTCGGGTTGGCGCTGCCGACGCCGATCCGCGCGAAATGCTGGGCGGCGAGGGCGGGATCGTTGAGGAAGCGCAGCGCGATCCAGCCGGCGGTGAATTCCTGCTCGGTCTTGTAGATGTCGCGGGCCGGCAGCGCCGCATCGCGCGCGATCAGATAGGCGGTGCGAAACTCGTTGGTGTCGATCATCTTGCGCGCCAGCAGCCGGCGCTCGATCCACCATTCGTCGACATTGTAGAGGCGGGAGGCCTCCTTCGGCGCACTCAGCATCAGCCGCGCAGCCTCAGCGAATTTCTCCTCGCGGCGAAGCAACTGAATCTTCGCGAACAGGTAGCCGGTGTCGCCGGAGAGTTCGTCCGGCACCGCTTCCAGCAGTGCGCGGAGGTTCGAGCCCTTGCGGGTGGCGGCGATGCGGGCCTTGGCGAGCGCCACGTAACCGGAGCCGAGCCGCTTGGCCTCGCGCATGCCGGCAGCCTCGTTGTCGGTGCCGTAGAGCATGGTGTCCATGCGCGCCTTGTGGTCGCCGGCGGTGAGGAACGAGCCGAACAGATCGAGCGCGGTGGTTTCGGTATCCTCGCTCATCCCGTCGTTGCGCCAGGCCTCGCGGACCAGGCGCTCGGCATTGCCGCGGTCGCCGCGGCCGATCATCACCTTGGCGAGCGCGAGCCGGCCCTTGGCCGAAACCGGCGATTCATTCTGGAACCAGGCCCAGACCGCGGAGTCGTCGCGACGGTCGTCCCACAGCGAGGCCTCGATGCGGCGGCGCAGGAAGGTCTGCGAGGGCCAGCTCGGATTGGCGTCGAGGAAGCTGCGGTAGCGCTCGACCGAGGCGCCATTGTCCTCGCTGCGCAGGATCAGCCATTCGGCAAGCTTGCGCGCGACCGGATCGGAGATCGAGGCCTCGGCCTCGGTGGCGTCGGAAGGCTTGCGCTTGCGCAGCAGCTCGACGACGTTGGCGAGCGCGTCCTTGTCTGACTGCGACGTCGACGATGTCGCGGCCACCGCCGCAGGCACCACTGGCTTGCGCACGACAGGGGCGGCATGCTGGCGGGTCGCGGGAACCAGCGCGGGGGCGGCGACGCTGGCGGGCGCCGGTTTCTTTGGCAGACTTCCCGTCGAAGCGGGCGAGGCGGTCTTGGGCGCGGTGGTCTTGTGCGTGTCGGTCTTTGACCCCGTGCTCTTGGAATCGGTGGTCTTGGGATGAACGGTCTTGGCGTCCGTCTTGGCCGCGCCGGACTTGGAAGCAGTTGTCTTCGCGGCGTCGGTCTTTGCGGAGTCGCTCTTGGTTGCGGCTGGCTTTGAAGCAACCGCCTTGGGAGCGTCGGCCTTGGGAGCAGCCGCCTTGGGAGCGACAGACTTCGGTGCCGCGGCTTTGGGAGTGGCGGCCTTGGGAGTCGCGGCTTTGGGAGCGGCGTTGTCGGCAGCCGGCGGTGTTGCTGGCGTATCCGTGGCGGCCCATGCATCGGCCGTGACAGCGGCAAGGCCGACAACGAGCGCGAGGCTCGTCGCCAGCGCCGTCGATCGCAAAGTGCCTGCGCGGGCGGAACGGATCACGAAAGTCCTCTGCGGCCTCGAATCATCTGGTCGTTCGGGCCATGGGTTTCTTACATGGGTTTCTTATTTGATTGAAAACGTAGACAAAATACTAAGAAGTCTGCCGGTGCGGCTGTTTGCGCCAGCACCACGGCAAAATCGCGGCTGGAACCGGCTGGGAATAGGTACGGTGCGGCCCTTTCGCCTGTCGGCCAGACCCGATATGAATTGCCTTTCGTGGCGTTTCGCATCGAGCGGTGCCGGTCACACGGACGCGAAGCGCGCCAACAAGAACGGTCCGTCGACCTAGCCTATAGCCTGAAGCGTTTGGAGGAAGTCCATGGCAGCCAAGACAAAATTCCGGGGGGCATTCACTGCCTTGGTGACGCCCTTCAAGAACGGCTCGGTGGACGAGGCGGCCTTCCGCAGCCTCGTGAACTGGCAGATCGCCGAGGGCACGCACGGCCTGGTGCCGGTCGGCACGACAGGCGAGAGCCCGACGCTCAGCCATGACGAGCACAAGCGGGTGGTCGAGTGGTGCATCGAGGAGGCCAAGGGACGGGTGCCCGTGATCGCCGGCGCCGGCTCGAATTCGACCAAGGAAGCGATCGAGCTCGCCGAGCACGCGGAGAAGGCAGGGGCCAACGCGGTGCTGGTCGTGACTCCGTACTACAACAAGCCGACCCAGGAAGGCATGTACCAGCACTTCAAGGCGATCAACGATGCGATCGGCATTCCGATCATCATCTACAACATCCCGCCGCGCTCGGTGATCGACATGTCGGTCGACACCATGAAGCGGCTGTTCGAGCTGAAGAACATCGCCGGCGTCAAGGACGCGACCGCGAGCATGGTGCGGGTCTCGCAGCAGCGCGCCGCGATGGGCGAGGACTTCAACCAGCTGTCCGGCGAGGACGCGACGATCATCGGCTACATGGCGCATGGCGGCCATGGCTGCATCTCGGTGACCTCGAACGTCGCGCCGCGACTGTGCTCGGAATTCCAGACCGCCTGGCAGAAGGGCGACGTCACCACGGCGCTGAAGATCCATGACAAGCTGATGCCGCTGCACACCAATCTGTTCATCGAGAGCAATCCGGCGCCGGTGAAGTACGCGATGTCGCTGCTCGGCAAGCTGGACGAGAAGCTGCGCCTGCCGATGGTGCCGGTCACCGAAGCGACCCGTACTGCTGTCCGCAGCGCCATGGTGCATGCCGGCCTGATCAACTGAGCCGGACCGGACCTGCCGTGAACATGCCGTGCGCAATGTCGAAGAGAAGGGGGTGGGCATGCTGAAGGAATTCCGCGAATTCGCCATGAAGGGCAATGTCGTCGACCTCGCCGTCGGCGTCATCATCGGCGCAGCCTTCGGCGCGATCGTCACCTCGCTGGTCGGCGACATCATCATGCCGATCATCGGCGCGATCACGGGCGGGCTCGATTTCTCCAACTATTTCACCGGACTTTCCAAGGCGGTCAACGCGACCAACCTGGCCGACGCCAAGAAGCAGGGGGCGGTGCTCGCCTGGGGCAACTTCCTCACGTTGACGCTCAACTTCCTGATCATCGCCTTCGTGCTGTTCCTGGTCATCCGTGCCATGAACCAGTTCAAGCGCAAGGATGAGGCCAAGGCCGCCGAGCCGCCGAAGCCGTCCGACGAGGTCGTGCTGCTGACGGAAATCCGCGACCTCCTCAAGAAGGGCTAAAGTGGCCGACAAGAACGAACGTCCGATCAAGGTTGTCGCCGAAAACCGAAAGGCCCGCTTCAACTACGCCATCGAGGATACGATCGAGGCCGGCATCTCGCTGACCGGCACCGAGGTGAAATCGATCCGCAGCGGCAAGAGCACGATCGCGGAATCCTATGCGGATTCCAAGAACGGCGAGATATGGCTGATCAACGCCAATATCCCCGAATATCTGCAGGCCAACCGCTTCAACCACGAGCCGAAGCGGCCGCGCAAGCTGCTGCTGCATCGCAAGCAGATCAACAAGCTGCTCGGCGCTGTCGACCGCGAGGGCATGACGCTCATTCCGCTGAAGCTGTACTTCAACGAGCGCGGCCGTGCCAAGCTGCTGCTCGCGATCGCCAAGGGCAAGAAGCTGCACGACAAGCGCGAGTCCGAGAAGAAGCGCGACTGGGGCCGCGAGAAGGGCCGCCTGATGCGGGCGCGAGGATAGAATTCAAGCCGTCATTGCGAGGAGCGAAGCGACGAAGCAATCCATCCATCCACTGCGGCGCTATGGATTGCTTCGCTAAGTTTATCATCGGGCGCGCGTTGGCGCGACCCGTTGGCTCGCAATGACGACCCACGGAGATTTGGGCGATGAGCCAGAGCAGCCTGACCGATGTCGACTGGAGCAAGATCCCACCGCCCACGGACGACGGCGGCGCGGCGCATCTGACCGGCATGACGATCCGGCCGGTGACCTTGCGCGCCACCAACGACACGTCGGTCACGTTGTCGGCGCTCGAGGGCCGCACCGTGGTGTTCGCCTATCCACGAACCGGCGAGCCCGGCAAGATCGGGCTGGTCGATGATTGGGACATGATCCCCGGCGCCCGCGGCTGTACGCCGCAAACCTGCGCGTTCCGTGACCTGTTCGCCGAGCTCAAGGCGGCCGGGGCCGCCCAGGTGTTCGGGCTGTCGACCCAAAGCAATGCGTACCAGACCGAAATGGCGTCACGCCTGCACCTGCCGTTCCCGGTGCTGTCCGACGAAGCGCTGGAACTGACGAAGGCCTTGAGGTTACCGACCATGTCGGTTGCCGGGCTGACGCTGATCAAGCGGCTCGCACTTGTGATCGACGACGCTCGCATCACGCAGGTATTCTATCCGGTGTTTCCGCCGGATCGGAACGCCGACGATGTGCTGGGGTGGCTCAGGGAACATCCGGTCAAGTAGATGTCGGGAACGCCGGTGATCGACGAGTACATCGCCGGGTTTGGCTCGTCTGCGCTCGGAGAATTCGCCGAGAGCATGCCGTGGGAGTTGACGCTCGGCGCGGTTGGAATTGTCGAGCGTCTGCTGGGTGGCTTGCGTGACGGTTACGCGATCGCCGATGGTGTTGCCGTGCATTGTACGTCAACGATCGAGGGTGGTGCCGTCGTCAAGGGGCCGGCCATCGTTGGGCCAGGTTGCTTCATTGCCGCAGGCGCGTACGTCCGCGGCGGCTGCTGGTTGGAGGCCAATTGCATTCTTGGGCCTGGAGCCGAGCTGAAGTCCTCATTCGTCTTCACAGGCTCAAAGCTCGCTCATTTCAACTTCGTTGGAGACAGCCTTCTCGGCAGCGGGGTCAATCTTGAGGCAGGATCGATCATCGCCAACTACCGAAACGAATTGGTCAGGCCGATGATTTCGTTCTTCCACAAGGGCACACGGCTTGAGACGGGAGTCGAAAAGTTTGGCGCCCTCGTTGGCGACCGAACAAGGATCGGCGCTAACGCGGTTGTCGCGCCGGGCGCAATCCTGGCGCCCGCAACGGTTGTGAAGCGCCTGTCGCTGATCGATCAGGCGGTCGGCGAGGGCTGATCCCTAACCGAGGTCCTTCCGCACGGTCGCGAAGACCTTGCGGAACATGTCGGTCGTCAACACGCCCGTGTTCGTGTTGTAACGCGAGCAGTGATAGCTGTCGTAGAGCTTAAAGGTGCCAGCGCTATGCACTGCACCGTGCACAAAGGGCGCCGCAGCCAGCCGGATGGCCAGCGCCTTCAACGTCGATTCGTGGGCGATTCGCCCGAGCAGCACGATCGCGCGCAGCTTCGGCATCGTGGCGATGGTGGCGCTCAGGAATTGCCGGCAGGTGTTGATCTCGGCCGGCAGCGGCTTGTTCTGCGGCGGCACGCAACGCACCGCGTTGCTGATCCGGCTGTCGACCAGCTTGAGGCCGTCGTCCGGGCGCGCCTGATAGACGCCGCTGGCGAAGCCATATTCGAGCAGGGTCGCGTAGAGCAGATCACCGGCATAGTCGCCGGTGAAGGGACGGCCGGTGCGGTTGGCGCCCTGCATGCCCGGCGCGAGCCCGACGATCAACAGCCGCGCATTTGGGTCGCCGAAAGACTCCACCGGCGAGTTGAACCAGTCCGGGTGGAGGGCCCGCGCTTGTGCGCGGAAGTCGGCCAGCCTGACACAGAGCTGACAGTTGCTGTCGGGGCGCGTAGGTGCGGCGACGAGGTTACTCGTCGAAATCGTCATCGGCTCCCCGTGGGGCCATTGTGGTGGTCGCGCGCTGCAGGAATTGCGGGGAGTGGTGACGCGGTTCGCGCGGGGCCGGACGTTCGGACGGATCGCGGCCGAGCTTGGATTGCAGCTCGACGAGGTCGGTGAAGACGTCGGCCTGGCGACGCAGCTCGTCGGCGATCATCGGCGGCTGGCTGGCAATGGTGGAGATGACGGTGACGCGGACGCCGCGGCGCTGCACCGCCTCGACCAGGGAACGGAAGTCGCCATCGCCGGAAAACAGGATCATCTGGTCGATGTGTTCGGCGAGTTCCATGGCATCGACCGCGAGCTCGATGTCCATATTGCCCTTCACCTTGCGGCGGCCACTGGCGTCGATGAATTCCTTGGTGGCCTTGGTGACGACGGTGTAGCCGTTGTAGTCGAGCCAGTCGATCAGCGGACGGATCGACGAATACTCCTGATCCTCAATGATCGCCGTGTAGTAGAACGCCCGCAGCAGCGTGCCCCGACTCTGGAATTCCTTGAGGAGGCGCTTGTAGTCGATGTCGAAGCCCAGCGTCTTTGCGGTTGCGTACAGATTGGCTCCGTCGATGAAGAGCGCGATCTTGTTGGAAACAGGTGACGACATCAAAGTGTTCTCGCGTGGTTGTTAGTGTTTTTAGCGCAGCGGCGAACGACCGCGCGCAATTTCCTGCGTTGCTGCCTAAAGTTCTGTGAATCTTTCCCCACGACAGTCACCACCGCAATTATGGTGAGGCGAGGGCAAAAAGCCTAGACCTTTGACATTGCAATGAAGAGATTTACTTGTCTGGGACAGCAACCTAGCCATGTCGTCAGACGCTCCGGCCCTTCTGGCCCCGGCAGACCGGGTTATCAGAGCCTGTTGGGAAGGCAAATCACAAATTTTACCTTGCGAAACCGGGGCTAGCCCTATAACTAACCCTCATAACCAACATGTTCGGTCCCTTTTACCACGGAGCGCCTCGAGATGGCTCGCGTCACCGTCGAAGATTGCATTGATAAGGTCGACAATCGTTTCGACCTCGTCCTGTTGGCTGCGCATCGCGCCCGGATGATCTCGTCGGGCTCGCAACTCACGGTTGATCGCGACAACGACAAGAACCCGGTGGTCTCGCTGCGGGAGATCGCCGATTCGACGATCTCGCCGGAAGACCTGAAAGAGGAACTCGTGCACTCGCTGCAGAAGTTCGTCGAGGTCGACGAGCCCGAGCCCGACACCGTGCCGCTGATCGGTTCCGCCGGTGCCAGCGTTGATGCAGACGACACCGAGGTCGCGGTCGAGCGGATGACTGAGGAAGAGCTGCTGAAGGGCCTCGAAGGCCTGGCGCCCCCGGAAGAGCAGCCCGAGGAAGACGAATAAGCTCCTCGTTTCGGATTGATTTGAAAAAGGCCCGGACATTGCTCCGGGCCTTTGCTTTTGTTGACAATTTCGCTGTTACGGTGCGTCCTATGCGGGCGCGGGAAATTGAACGGTTCCAAGGCCCGCGCAGGGTGCTGCTTCATTCGAAAGCGCACTAGATTGAGCAAGGTGGGACGTTCTGGTCCCGCGGGAGAGGCATCGCGTTCATGGCGTATCGACGCCGCAGTTCCATCCAGATGCAGGCTGCAACCGAAACGGTCGCGGTGGCGCCGGCGTCGTCCGCGGCGGAGCGGCCGGCCAAGCCGCGGACGCGCATGATGCGACAATATGACCTTGTCGAGCGCGTCCGCTCCTATAACCCCGATACCAACGAGGACCTGCTCAACCGCGCCTATGTCTACGCCATGAAAGCGCACGGCACGCAGACCCGTGCCTCCGGCGATCCCTATTTCTCGCATCCGCTCGAGGTCGCCGCGATCCTCACCAACCTCAAGCTCGACGATGCCACGATCGTCGCGGCCCTGCTGCACGACACGATCGAGGACACCGAGGCGACGCGCGCCGAGATCGATCATGTCTTCGGCCACGAGATCGGGGCGCTGGTCGAAGGCCTGACCAAGCTGAAGCGGCTGGAGCTGGTGTCGCGCGAGGCCAAGCAGGCCGAGAATCTGCGCAAGCTGTTGCTGGCGATTGCTGACGACGTCCGCGTGTTGCTGATCAAGCTCGCCGACCGCCTGCACAACATGCGCACGCTGGAATTCGTGCCGCCGGCCTCGCGCCGCCGCATCGCCGACGAGACGCTGGACATCTATGCGCCGCTCGCCGGCCGCATGGGTATGCAGGAGATGCGCGAGGAGCTCGAGGACCTGTCCTTCTTCGTGCTCGATCCCGAGGCCTATGCCGTGGTCAAGCAGCGGCTCGACGCGCTGGCCGAGCGCAACCGCAATTTGATCGGCGAGATCGAAAGCCAGCTCTCCAAGAACCTGCAGAAGAACGGCATCACCGCGCGGGTGTTCGGTCGCCGCAAGCAGCCGTTTTCGATCTGGACCAAGATGGAGCGCAAGTCGGTCGGCTTCGAGCAACTGTCCGACATCTACGGCTTCCGCGTCATCCTCGACGATGTCGGTGCCTGCTACCGCGCGCTCGGCATCGTCCACACCACCTGGCCGGTGGTGCCGGGCCGCTTCAAGGACTACATCTCGACGCCGAAGCAGAACGACTACCGCTCGATCCACACCACCGTGATCGGTCCGGGTAAGCAGCGCGTCGAGCTGCAGATCCGCACCGAGGAGATGAACCAGATCGCCGAGTTCGGCATCGCCGCGCACGCCTTCTACAAGGAAGGGGCGGGCTCGCCGCACGAGCGGATGAAGCACGAGTCCAACGCCTTCGCTTGGCTGCGCCACACCATCGGCATCCTTTCGGAAAGCGCCAACCCGGAAGAGTTTCTGGAGCACACCAAGCTCGAGCTGTTCCACGACCAGGTGTTCTGCTTCACGCCGAAGGGCAAGCTGATCGCGCTGCCGCGCAACGCCAATGTGATCGATTTCGCCTATGCCGTGCACACCGGTGTCGGCAACAGCGCGGTCGGCTGCAAGATCAATGGCAAGTTCGCGCCGCTGTCCTCCGAGCTGCAGAATGGTGACGAGGTCGAGGTGCTGACCTCGAAGGCGCAGTCGGCGCCGCCGTCGGCCTGGGAAGCGCTCGCCCGCACCGGCAAGGCGCGCGCCGCGATCCGGCGTGCCACCCGTGATGCCGTACGCGACCAGTATGCCGGCCTCGGCCGCCGCATCGTCGACCGCCTGTTTGCCCGCGCCAAGATCGAATATGCCGACGACAAGCTGAAGGGCGCATTGCCGCGGCTCGCGCGGACCTCGATCGAGGACGTGATGGCCTCGGTCGGGCGCGGCGAAATCAAGGCTTCCGATGTCGCGCGCGCGATGTATCCCGACTACAAGGAAGAGCGCCTGGTGCGCTATGGCGCCAAGAAGGGGCTCGCCGCCAAGCTGAAGACGCAGACCCCGCCGCATCCGGCGCGCGCCACCTCGGTGATCCCGGTGCGCGGCATCAATTCCGACCTGCCGGTGAAGTTCGCGCCGAACGGCGGCGCCGTGCCGGGCGACCGGATCGTCGGCATCGTGACGCCGGGCGAGGGGATCACGATCTATCCGATCCAGTCGCCGGCGCTGAAGGATTTCGAGGAGGAGCCGGAGCGCTGGCTCGACGTGCGCTGGGACATCGACGAGACCATGCCGCAGCGTTTCCCGGCGCGCATCCTGGTCCACAATGTCAACGAGCCCGGCAGCCTCGCCCAGATCGCCACTGTGATCGCCGAGCACGACGGCAATATCGACAACATCCACATGTCGCGCCAGTCGCCGGATTTCACGGAGCTGACCATCGATCTTGAGGTCTATGACCTCAAGCATCTCCTCGCTATCATCGCGCAGTTGCGCGCCAAGGCCGTCGTCGCAAAGGTCGAGCGCGTCAATGGTTGAATGGGTATCGTTGCCGGGCTTGACCCGGCAGCCCATCTTTCGAACAAGATGGACGCGCGGATCGAGCCCGCGCATGACAGGTTAGATTTGCAGGTCCAAGAAAATGTCAAATGCTCCTCCGCTGCGCCTCGGTATCAATGTCGATCACGTCGCGACCCTGCGCAATGCGCGCGGCGGGGCGCGGCCCGATCCGGTGCGGCTGGCGCTGGCCGCGATCGAAGCCGGCGCCGACGGCATCACCGCGCATTTGCGTGAGGATCGCCGTCACATCCGCGACGAGGACATGGCGCGGCTCAAGGCCGAGATCTCCAAGCCTTTGAATTTCGAGATGGCGGCGACCGACGACATGCTGCGGATTTCGCTCGCCACCAAGCCCCACGCCGTCTGCCTGGTGCCGGAGCGGCGCCAGGAACTCACCACCGAAGGTGGCCTCGACGTGGTCGGCCAGCACAATGCGCTGGCGCCGTTCATCGCGCGGCTCAATGATGCCGGCATCCGGGTCTCGCTGTTCATCGCCGCCGATCCAAGGCAGATCGAGATGGCGGCGAAGCTGAAGGCACCCGTGATCGAGATCCATACCGGCGGCTGGTGCGACGCCGTGGTCGACGGTCACAAGGACAAGGCGGCGGCCGAATGGAAGCGCATCGTCGATGGTGCCAAGCTCGCGCACGCGGCCGGGCTCGAGGTCCATGCCGGCCATGGGCTCGACTATGAGACCGCGGAGACGATTTCCGCACTGCCCGAGATTCGCGAGCTGAACATCGGTTACTTCATGATGGGCGAGGCGCTGTTCGTCGGCATCGCCGGGACGGTGCGCGAGATGCGCGCGGCGATGGACCGCGGCCGCGCCAGGGCGCAAGGCGCAGTCGGCGCATGATCATCGGCATCGGCTCCGACCTGATCGATATCACGCGGGTCGCGAAGGTGATCGAGCGCCATGGCGAGCGATTCCTAGATCGCATCTTCACCGATGCCGAGCGCGCTAAGGCGATGCGCCGGGCCAACAATGAGAAGATGGTGGTGGCGACCTACGCCAAGCGCTTCGCCGCCAAGGAGGCCTGCTCCAAGGCGCTCGGCACCGGTATCCGGCGCGGGGTGTGGTGGAAGGACATGGGGGTGGTCAACCTGCCGGGAGGGCGGCCGTCGATGCGGCTGACCGGTGGGGCGCTGGCCCGGCTCCAGGAACTGACGCCCGAGGGCATGCAGGCGCAGATCGATCTCTCGATCACAGACGATTGGCCGCTGGCGCAGGCCTTCGTCATAATTTCGGCGATTGCCCCGGCCAGATGAGCGGGGGGCGCCGGAATCGGCCGGAAAACTTCGGCAAACTAAAAAATCATTGACATTTCAATGAATTGCGAAGTTTTGAGGCGGCGATTGATTGCGCCCTTGCGAACAACCGTCTAAAACGCCCGCTGGGTATATCGAGCGAGACGCGAATTTCGGGTTTAGGTCGGGATTTGCCCTCAAGATCAGAATCAAGGCCATTTTCCTCACGCGGGGATCGAGCGCTTCGCGTGGAGAGAACGTTCTGCCACCGCGCGGGTATCTGGGCCCGCGGGAATTGGGAAAGCAATGAGCGCGACCACCGGGACCAAATCTGAGAGCGGCTTTGGCGAGACCATCCGCGTCGTCATCCATGCCCTTCTAATCGCGCTCGTCATCCGCACCTTCCTGTTCCAGCCGTTCAACATCCCGTCGGGCTCGATGAAGGCGACGTTGTTGGTGGGAGACTACCTGTTCGTGTCGAAATATTCCTACGGCTATAGCCATTATTCGATCCCGTTCTCGCCGAACATCTTCTCGGGGCGCATCTTCGGCTCGGAGCCGAACCGCGGCGACATCGTGGTGTTTCGCCTGCCGCGCGACGACTCCACCGACTACATCAAGCGCGTCATCGGACTGCCGGGCGACCGGATCGAGGTCAGGAACGGGCTGCTCTACATCAATGATGAGCCGATCAAGCGGGAACGGCTGAGCGACTTCATCGGCGAGGACGCTTGCGGCTCGGCGGATGCCTCCGCCCGCGTCAAGCGCTGGAAGGAAACCCTGCCGAACGGCGTCAGCTATGAGGCGCTGGACTGCACCGACAACAGCTACATGGACAACACCATCGTCTACACCGTTCCGCCCGGCCATTTCTTCATGATGGGCGACAACCGCGACAATTCCACCGACAGCCGCTTCCTGTCGCAGGTCGGCTACGTGCCGTTCGAGAACATCATCGGGCGGGCCCAGATGATCTTCTTCTCGATCGCCGAGGGCGAGCAGGCCTGGATGATCTGGCGCTGGCCGTTCGCGGTGCGGTGGAACCGCCTATTCTCCATCGTGCGATGAACGACGACACCGCAGCCATCAACGATCAAGCGCCCGCCGGCGAGCCGAGCCCGACGCCTGCCGCGGATGGCACGGCTGCGCCGAAGAAGCGGCGCAGCAAGGCCGCCAAGTCGGCCGAAGAGAAGGCCGCGATCGCCGGCACCGAGGCGCGCATCGGGTACAATTTCTCGGATCCCGCGCTGCTGACCACCGCGTTCACCCACGTCTCAGCGCTGAAGCCCGCCACCCGCAACCGCGCCGACAGCTACCAGCGGCTGGAATTTCTCGGCGACCACGTGCTCGGCCTGATCGTCTCGGACATGCTGTTCCGGGCGTTCCCGAAGGCCGACGAGGGCGAATTGTCGAAGCGGCTCGCCGACCTCGTGCGCAAGGAGAGCTGCGCCGACGTCGCCAAGTCGCTCGGACTGCTCGAGGACATCAAGCTCGGCATGGTGAAGGCGGTCGAGGGCGCGCGGCTGCGTAAGTCCGTGCTCGGCGACATCTGCGAAGCGGTGATCGGCGCGATCTTTCTCGACGGCGGCTACGAGGCGGCGCGCCAGTTCGTCGAGCGCAACTGGACCGAACGGATGCACAAGCTGCGCCGGCCACTGCGCGATCCCAAGACCGTGCTGCAGGAATGGGCGCAGGGCAAGGGACTGCCGACGCCGGTCTATCGCGAGGTCGAACGCACCGGCCCGCACCACGATCCGCAATTCCGCGTTGCGGTCGACCTGCCGGGACTGGCCTCCGCCGAGGGGCTCGGCGGCAACAAGCGCGCAGCCGAGAAAGCAGCAGCATCCGCCATGATCGAGCGTGAAGGCGTCGGCACCAATGACTGACGAAGCCAAGGGACAGGCGGAGGGGCAGGGGGACGCGACGCGCTGTGGCTTCGTCGCGCTGATCGGTGCGCCCAATGTCGGCAAGTCGACGCTGGTCAATGCGCTGGTGGGCTCCAAGGTCACCATCGTCTCGCGCAAGGTGCAGACCACGCGCGCGCTGATCCGCGGCATCGTGATCGAGGGCAATGCCCAGATCATCCTGGTCGATACGCCCGGCATCTTCGCGCCGCGGCGCCGGCTCGACCGCGCCATGGTGTCGACCGCCTGGAGCGGCGCGCACGACGCCGATCTCGTCTGCGTGCTGCTCGATGCCAAGGCTGGGATCGACGAGGAGGCGCAGGCGATTCTGGCCAAGCTCGAATCCGTCGCGCATCCCAAGATCCTGGTGCTGAACAAGGTCGACCTCGTTCAGCGGGAAAAATTGCTCGCGATGGCGCAGGCCGCCAACGAACGCATGCGCTTCGAGCACACATTCATGATCTCGGCGTTGTCGGGGGATGGCGTCGACGATCTGCGGTGGACGCTGGCGCAGATGGTGCCCGAGGGGCCGTTCCACTACCCCGAAGACCAGATGTCGGACGCGCCGATGCGGCATCTGGCCGCCGAGATCACGCGCGAGAAGATCTACAGCCATCTGCATCAGGAATTGCCGTACCAGTCGACGGTCGAGACCGACAGCTGGACCGACCGCAAGGACAAGTCGATCCGCATCGAGCAGACGATCTATGTCGAGCGCGAGAGCCAACGCAAGATCGTGCTCGGCAGGGGCGGCGCCACTATCAAGTCGATCGGCGCGCAGGCGCGCGCCGAGCTCGCCGAGATCATGGGCGTGCCGGTGCATCTGTTCCTGTTCGTCAAGGTGCGCGAGAACTGGGGCGACGATCCCGACCGCTACCGGGAAATGGGACTGGAATTCCCCAAGGAATAGATCGGCGTTTGAACGTGCCCAGAGCAATGAGCGTGCCCAGAGCAATGAATGTGCCCAGAAACGTGCTGTGGTTTGAGGTGCTGCTCTATCTGTCGCTGACGCTCGACGCGCTGTCGGTGGCGTTCCAGGACCGCACGCCGACCGCCGTGAGGACCGAGCAGATGATCACGGGCGAGACGCTGACGGCAGGGTGCATGATCCTGCTGCTGGTGTATTTCGTCCGGCTCGCCGCGCGGCACCGCAAGAACTGGCCGCGCTGGGCGCTGGCTGCCATGCTGGTGCTGTCGGTGATCTCGCTGGTGCAGGTGATGGGCGAAAGGGGCTTGGAGCTCGACAGCGCCATCGAGGTGGTGTCCTGCATCCTGACCACGGCCGGGCTGTATTATTCCTTCACCGGTGACGCCCAAGGCTGGTTCAACGCGTAAGCCTGCGTAGGGCGGGTTAGCGAAGCGTAACCCGCGGTGTAACTTCCTGGCGATATCGGCGGATTACGCTGCGCTGATCCGCCCCACATGATACTTTTGCAACCATGGAATGGACCGACGAAGGCATCGTGCTGGGGGTGCGGCGGCATGGCGAATCCTCTGCCATCGTCGAGCTGTTGACGCGCCAGCATGGCCGCCATCTCGGCCTGGTGCGCGGCGGCGCCGGCTCGCGGATGCGGCCGCTGCTGCAGCCCGGCAACAGCGTCACCGCGGTGTGGCGGGCGCGGCTCGACGAGCATCTCGGGATGTATGTGCTGGAAGGCACCCGGCTGCGGGCGGCAACGCTGCTGGCCTCGTCGCACGCCGTCTACGGCGTCACGCATCTGGCGGCGCTGGCGCGGTTGTTGCCGGAGCGCGATCCGCATGAAGACATCTACGAGATGCTGCAGGGGACGCTCGACGATTTCGATGACGCCGGCGTTGCCGCCGTGCACCTGATCCGGTTTGAGCTGGCGATGCTGACCGAGCTCGGCTTCGGCCTCGATTTGGACAACTGCGCGGCCACCGGGGAAACCACCGACCAGGTCTACGTGTCCCCGAAATCCGGCGGCGCCGTGTCCCGCGCCGCCGGCGAGCCGTGGCGCGACCGGCTGCTGCCGCTGCCGGCATTCCTGCGCGAAGGCGAAGGCGGCGCGAACAGCTGGTCGGATCAGGACCTGCTCGACGGTTTCCAGGTCACCGGCCTGTTCCTGCTCCGCCACGTGCTGGAGCCGCGCGGCCAGGGCCATTCCGACGCCCGCGACGGATTTATCAACGCCGTGACCCGGCGGCGGAGCCGGACCGCGGTTCCTTAAGCCCGATTCGCAACCTAAATTCCCGCTGATTCGCGGCTTGCCCGATTCACCGCCAGGGTTTAACGCCTCCCCATGGGAAAACGACAGATACCGCCGGAAGAGCCGGCCGAGATTCACGAGGTGCCGCTGCGTGATGCGCTCGAGGAGCGCTATCTCGCCTATGCGCTCTCGACCATCATGCATCGTGCGCTGCCGGACGCCCGCGACGGGCTCAAGCCGGTGCACCGGCGCATCCTCTACGGCATGGACCTGCTCGGGCTCGACCCGCGCGCGGCCTTCAAGAAGTCGGCCAAGATCGTCGGCGACGTGATGGGCTCGTTCCATCCGCATGGCGACCAGGCGATCTATGACGCGATGGTGCGTCTGGCGCAGGATTTCTCCTCGCGCTACCCGCTGGTCGACGGCCAGGGCAATTTCGGCAATATCGACGGCGATAATCCGGCCGCCTACCGCTACACCGAAGCGCGCATGACCGAGGTCGCGCGGCTCTTGCTCGAAGGCATCGACGAGGACGGCGTCGAGTTTCGCGCCAATTACGACGGCCAGACCAAAGAGCCGGTGGTGCTGCCGGGCGGCTTCCCGAATCTGCTCGCCAACGGCGCGCAGGGGATTGCGGTCGGCATGGCGACCTCGATCCCGCCGCACAACGCCGCCGAACTCTGTGACGCCGCGCTGCATCTGATCGAGAAGCCCGACGCCAAGTCGAAGGCGCTGCTGAAATGGGTCAAGGGTCCGGACTTCCCGACCGGCGGCATCGTCGTCGATTCCAAGGCATCGATCATCGAGGCCTATACCACCGGCCGCGGCTCGTTCCGGACCCGCGCCCGCTGGTCGGTGGAGGAGGGCGCCCGCGGCGCCTGGGTGGTCGTCGTCACCGAAATCCCGTGGCTGGTGCAGAAGTCGCGTATGCACGAGAAGATCTCGGAGCTGCTCGACCAGAAGAAGCTGCCGCTGGTCGGCGACGTGCGCGATGAATCCGCGGAGGACGTCCGCTTCGTCATCGAGCCGAAGTCGCGCACCGTCGATCCGGCGCTGATGATGGAGTCGCTGTTCCGGCTGACCGAGCTGGAAAGCAAGATCTCGCTGAACCTCAACGTGCTGATCAAGGGCCGTATCCCGAAGGTGGTCGGCCTCGCCGAGTGCCTGCGCGAATGGCTCGACCATCTGCGCGACGTGCTGGTGCGGCGTTCCAACTTCCGCAAGACCCAGATCGAGCACCGCCTGGAAGTGCTGGGCGGCCACCTCGTCGCCTATCTGAACCTCGACAAGGTGATCAAGATCATCCGCACCGAGGACGAGCCGAAGCCGGTCTTGATGAAGACCTTCAAGCTCTCCGACATCCAGGCCGATGCCATCCTCAACATGCGCCTGCGCAATTTGCGCCGCCTGGAGGAGATGGAGATCCGCACCGAGGACAAGGATCTGCGCAAGGAGCTGAAGGGCCTCGAGGGCCTGCTCGGCTCCGAGACCGAACAATGGACGAAGGTCAGCGACCAGGTGCGCAAGGTCCGCGACATCTTTGGGCCGAAGACGCCGCTCGGCAAGCGCCGCACCACCTTTGCCGATGCGCCCGAGCATGATCTCGCCGCGATCGAGGAAGCGCTGGTCGAGCGCGAGCCGTGCACCGTCGTGATCTCCGAGAAGGGCTGGGTGCGGACGCTGAAAGGGCACGTCGAGGATCTCTCGGGGCTCGCCTTCAAGACCGACGACAAGCTCGAGCACTCGTTCTTTGCCGAGACCACCTCGAAGCTGCTGCTGTTTGCCACCAACGGCAAGTTCTACTCGCTCGACGTCGCCAAGCTGCCGGGCGGCCGCGGCCATGGCGAGCCGATCCGGATGTTCATCGACCTCGAGCAGGACGCCGCGATCATCTCGCTGTTCGTCAACAAGGGCGAGCGCAAGTTCCTGATCGCGAGCAGCGAGGGGCAGGGTTTTGTCGTCAAGGAAGAGGACTGCGTCGGCAATACCCGCAAGGGCAAGCAGGTGCTCATCGTCGATGCGCCGAACGAAGCTTGTGCGATCACGACCGTAACCGGCGACACCGTCGCGGTGATCGGCACCAACCACAAGATGGTGCTGTTCGGTCTCGACCAGGTGTCGGAGATGGCGCGCGGCCGCGGCATGCGCCTGCAGAAATACACCAGTGCCTCGCTGTCCGATGTCGCGGTGTTCGATTCCAAGACCGGCCTGACCTGGAAGGATTCCGCCGGCCGCGAGCACAGCATGACCCTGAAGGAGCTGGCCGACTGGCGCGGCAACCGCGCCGACGCCGGCCGGCTCGCCCATGGCCTGCCGAAGTCGAACAAGTTCAACCGCGGCGTGGAGTAGTGGAAGCGTAGCCCGGATGGAGCCAACGGGTCGCGCGAATGCGCGCCCGATGACGGGCTCCGCGAAATCCGGGGCCGCTGTCACATTTGGCAACGATCCCGGATTGCGCTGCGCTCCATCCGGGCTACGGAGCGCCGCCAGCGGTGTGATAGTATCCACATTTCACCGCGCTATAACCGCAGCCGATGATATCGGGCGACGGTTGCCATGGCGCACAATCACGACCACGACCATGACCACAGCGGTCATTCTCACGAGCATTCCCACGCCGGGCATTCCCATGCCGGGCACAGCCACACGCCCGACAGTTTCGGCGCGGCCTTCGCAATCGGCGCGTCGCTCAACACCGCCTTCGTCATCGCGGAGCTGATCTTCGGCTATTCCGCCAACTCGCTGGCGCTGGTCTCCGACGCGGTTCACAATCTCTCCGACGTCATCGCGCTGCTGCTGGCCTGGGGCGGGGCGTGGCTCGCCGGCAAGCGCCCGACCGATACCCACACCTATGGCTACCGCCGCGCCTCGATCCTGGCGGCGCTGTTCAATGCCGGGCTGCTCCTGATCGCGGTCGGCGGCATTGCGGTCGAGGCGATCAACCGCTTCCGCGAGCCTGCCGAGGTGGCAAGCTGGACCGTGGTCTGGGTCGCGGCGCTCGGCATCCTGATCAATGGCGGCACGGCGCTGTTGTTCATGCGCGGCCGCGACAGCGACCTCAATGTCCGCGGCGCCTATTTGCACATGGCGGCCGATGCCGGCGTCTCGCTCGGCGTCGTCGTTGCCGCGCTGCTGATCATGGCGACAGGCTGGCAATGGCTCGATCCCGCGATCAGCCTGGTCATCGCCGTGGTCGTATTGCTGAGCGGCTGGGAACTTGCGCGCGACAGCGTCAACCTCGCGCTGGACGCGGTGCCGAGGGGCATCGATCTCAAGGAAGTGAGGGATTATCTGGCCGCGCTCGAGGGCGTCACCGAGGTACACGACCTGCACATCTGGGCGATGAGCACGAGCGAAACCGCGTTGACCGCACACCTGGTGCGCCCCGGCGGACATGACGATGCGTTCCTGCATCAGGTCTGTGCAAAGCTGTCGGAGCGGTTCAGCATCCACCATGCTACGCTGCAGGTCGAAATCAGCAGCGAGACCTGCCGGCTGGCGCCGGCCGAAATGGTCTAGAGCATGATCCGGAAAAGTGCGAAGCGGTTTTCCGAAAAGATGATGCTCAGACAAGAAGCTAAGGCGCGACAATGACTCACCCTCATCTCATCGCGCTTTAGCACTGGCGCTGATCGCATCGCCATCGCGCAGTTTCTCGGAGAATAGCCATGCACTCGCATTCGATCGATCAGTGGACCCACGAGCACGTCTTCCTCGGCGCCGGGCATTCCCAGAACGAGCGCCGGACCTGGATCGTGGTCGCGCTTACGGCCGTGATGATGGTCGGCGAGATCGTCGCAGGCTGGCTGTCCGGGTCGATGGCGCTGTTGGCTGATGGCTGGCACATGGCGACGCACGCGGCCGCGCTCGGCATCGCAGGGCTCGCCTATCTGCTGGCGCGGCGCCAGGCCGGCAATGCACGCTTCTCGTTCGGGACCGGCAAGTTCGGCGATCTCGCCGCGTTCTCCAGCGCGATCATCCTGGCGATGGTCGCGATCCAGGTTGCGTGGGAGAGCATCGACCGGCTGCTGCACCCGGTGCCGATCGCCTACAGCGAGGCGATCATGGTCGCGGCGCTCGGTCTCGTCGTCAACCTGACCAGCGCCTGGCTGCTGCGCGATGACCATGATCATCACCATCATCACGGCCATGGCGACGATCATCGCCATGACGATGATCACGGTCATCACGATGACCACCACCATCACCACGACAACAATCTGCGTGCCGCCTATGTCCATGTCCTGGCCGACGCCGCGACGTCGATCCTGGCGATTGGCGCGCTGTTGGTCGCGATGGTTGCGAACTGGGTCTGGGCCGATCCGCTGGTCGGCATCATCGGCAGCATCGTGATCGCGAGCTGGGCCTATGGCCTGATCCGCGCGGCCGGCGCCGTGCTGCTCGATGTCAGCGCCGACGCGCATCTGGAGACCACCATCCGCAAACGCATCGAAGCCAAGGGCGACCGCGTCACCGACCTGCATTTGTGGCAGGTCGGCCCCGGCCACCGTGCCGCCGTGATCTCGGTGGTCTCGGATCACCCGCTGCCGCCTGCGACCTACAAGCGCCGGCTCGGCGGCCTGTCCGGCCTCAGCCACATCACGGTCGAAGTCGAGACCTGTCCGGATCACGACCACGCGCATTGATGTGTTACGCCGGGCCAACGGAGGGCAACATGAAGAAGGCAATCGGTCTCGTGATGTTGCTGTGGGTCGCGGGTGCGACGCCGCAGGCCGGCGCTCAGCCGGCGAATTCAGGCGTCGAGAAACTGTACATCCTCAACTGCGGCGAGGGCGTGCCGGTGACATTTCGCGCTGGTCGCCCGGCGTGAATGAAGGCAAGTCGATGGACTTCGTCGACAATTGCTATCTGATCAAACACGCGCAGGGCTGGTTCCTGTGGGACACCGGCATTCCCGACGCGGTGGCGGCGATGCAGAACGGCCTTGCGCCTGCCGATCCCAAGGCGGTCACCTGGCGGCGGCCGAAGACGCTCGCCGCGCAGCTCGACCAGCTCGGGGTCAAGCCGTCGGACATCAAGGCAATCGCCGTCTCGCACACCCATCCCGATCACATCGGCAATGTCGAGCTGTTCCCGGCCGCGATGCTGTATGTGCAGAAGGCAGAATATGAGTGGCCTGGCACCAACAACGCGCCGCGCTTCAAGCCTGAGCATCCCGTCACCAAGCTGGAAGGCGACCGCGACGTGTTTGGCGACGGCAGCGTCACCATCCTGTCGACACCGGGCCACACGCCCGGCCACCAATCGCTGCTGGTGAAGCTGCCGAAGACCGGTGCAGTCGTGCTGACCGGTGATGCCGTTCACTTCAAGGATAATTGGGACAATCGGCGCGTGCCGAGCCTGAACGCCAGCAAGGACCAGACGCTGGCCTCGATGCAGAAGATCGCCGACACGCTGACCAAGGAAAAGGCGCAGCTCTGGATCAACCACGACAAGGCGCAGCGCGACGGGCTGAAAATGTCGCCGGACTTCTATGATTGAGCCGCTTTGGCGCTATTTGCTTTCGACCAATTCCGAAACAGCTGCGCCGTCGCCTCGTCCATCGGAAAGAAGCTTTCGATGCGCAGCTCCTGCAGCGTGACGTCCTGGGGCGTTCCGAGCGTTGCGATTGTGGTGAACAGCTGCAGGCCGACATCGCCCTTGCGGAACAGCATCGGCAGCACCGGTCCGGACGCGGGCCCCGCAGGCGGCGCGGCCGACGCGGCCTCGACACCGTCATAGGCCAGCAGGCGCTTGAGCAATTCCGCCGTCGCGGTAGTGCCGTCGGCGGCGGCATCGGCTTCGACGCTGCGGACGAAATAGCCGGCCACCTCGGTCCAGTTGGTGAGATAGGGGCGCAGCACGTCGGGCGCGACCAGCGCGTCGGCGAGATTGATCGGCGTGCCGGGAGCCAGCGGCCCGACCAGGAATTCCACCAGCCGTCCGGCGCCTGCATTGGCGAGCAACAGATTCCAGTGCCGGTCGACCACGACCGCGGGAAACGGCTCCTGCTGCGCCAGTATGAAATCCAGCGCGTGACGGATCTGGGCGAGCTCCGGCGCGGCAAGGTCGGTTTGCCGCCATACCGGCGCGAAGCCGGCCGCGACCAAGAGCGCGTTCTGCTGGCGCAACGGCACGTCGAGCGCCGCGGCGAGCCGGATCACCATGTCGCGGCTCGGTGCGGCGCGCCCGAGCTCGAGGAAGCTGAGATGGCGCTGGGAGATATCGGCGCGCCCGGCGAGCTCGAGTTGCGAGTGGCCCTTGCGCTGCCGCCACCAACGCAGGCTGGCTGCAAAATCGTGCTGCTGCGACATGGATACCTGCCGAAAATACCTGTGAAGTAGTTGCCGGAATGATCTCACTCGGCAAGATGCCACAAGCGAACACGAAACGCATGGGGAGCAGGATGGGCGAGTGGATCGGCGTTGCGATTGCACTGGTCTCGAGTTGCCTCGGCGGTACGGCGGCGGCGATCACTCGCTATTTGGCTGGTAACGCCGACCCGATCACGCTGGCGATCCTGCGCTGGGCGATCGGGTTTCTCTGCGTGCTCCCCGCCGCGGTCCTGCTCGGCGCGAAATGGCCGCGGCGCGAGGATCTGCCGGCGGTCGCCGCGCTCGGCGTTGCCTTCTTCGGAGTGTTCTTCGTGCTCTACAATCTCGCGATGTCCTACACGACCGCGGCGCGCGCCAGCCTTGCGCTGGCGACCTTGCCGCTCTCCACCATGGTGGTCGGCGCCTTGCTCGGCATCGAACCGCTGACGATGCGCAAATCGGCCGGGGTCTCGATTGCCGTGCTCGGCGTGGCGGCGGCGCTGGCATCCGGGCTGTCGGCGGCGCCACCGGGGGCATGGCGCGGCGAATTGATCATGGCCGCCGCGGTGCTCTGCATGGCGTTCTACAACGTGCTGTCGCGACCGTTCATCCGCCGCTCCAGCGCGCTCGGCTTCCTCGCCGTGGGCATGGGCGCGGGAGCGGCGGCGCTGGCGGCGGTCGGGATGTTCACCGGCAGCCTGGCGATCCTCCGCGATTTCGGCTCGCCGCAGTGGATCGCCGGGCTCTATCTCGGAATAGCCGGCGGCGCGCTCGCTTTCATCCTGTGGGTGCTGGCGCTGGAGCGGGCATCGCCGACCCGTGTTGCCAACACCATGACGGTCAATCCGATCGCCGCAGGCCTGCTTGCCAAGCAGCTGGTCGGGGAGCCGATCACGGTCAATCTGGTCGTCGGTCTGATCGCGGTATTCGCCGGAATCTGGATCGCGACGTCGGAGACCAAACCGGCCTGATCAGCTGCGCGGGGCTGATGGTGCGGTCGGCGGCGGGCCGGGCACGTGCTTCGGCTTCAGCGTGCCGGCGTAGAACGACAGGGTGAAGATCAGGATGAGGCCGGCAAGATAGACCCCATAGGCTTGCGGCGGGGTGATCGCCCATTGCATGAAGCGTCGGATCGGATTTGGCGGGGCAGCATCATTGTCCATGCGCTCTTGTGCGCGAAGGCCGCAGCAAAGGGAAGCGGGAATCTCAGGCTTCAGCGGCGGTGTTCCGCGCGAAATGGTGAGGCGGGCGGCCTTGCAATGCTGCATCGGCGTCCGCATCTGTCACGCGACGACCAGCCCTTCCTCCCGCACCAATTGCCCGGCATAATCCAAAGTATGGAACTGACGCCCCGTTTGCGCCTCATGAATTGGTTGGTCCGACAGGGTCTGACCGGCCTGCCGGAAAACGACCTGCTGCGCGGCTTCTGCGAGCGGTGCCGGGCCGCCGGCATGCCGCTGTCGCGGGCGATCGTGTTCATCGACACCCTGCATCCGATCTTCGAGGGACGCGGTTTCCGCTGGAATGACGGCGAGAGCAACGAGGCCGACATCTTCGAATACGGCTCGACCAGCAGCGGCGAAGCCAGCCAGAACTGGCGGCGGTCGGCCTTCTACCACATGCTCGAAAACGGCCATGACGAGATGGTGATCGATCTCACCGGCTCGCACGATTTTTCGATGATCGGCGACCTCGCCGAGAAGGGCCACAAGCATTTCGCCGCGTTCGTGCATCGCTTCGGCGAGGCCGGCACGATCGGCGAGATGGACTGCTTCTACTCCCACTACACCACCCGCCATTCGGACGGGTTCGATGCCAACCACATGGCGGCGCTGCGCGACCTGGTGCCGGTGCTCGGGCTCGCGATCAAATCGGCGGCGCAGGTCGAGATCGCCCGCACGCTCGGGCGGGTCTATCTCGGCCGCGAGACGGCGGAGCAGGTGCTGCGCGGGCGCATGCAGCGCGGCATCACCGAGAAGATCAAGGCCGTGCTGTGGTACTCCGACGTGCGCGGCTCGACCGCGATCAGCGAGCGCATCGGCCCCGACGAGATCATTCCGTTCCTCAACGACTATGCCCAGGCCTCGATCGACGCGATCCATGATGCCGGCGGCGAGGTGCTGAAGCTGATCGGCGACGGCGTGCTGGCGATGTTCACCAGCGAGAACATGACGGGCGCCAAGCGCGCGGCGCTGCGGGCCGAGCACAGATTCCGTCATAATATGCGGGTGCTGAACGATCGCCGCGAGAACGAGGGGCGACCGACCACATCAGCCTATGTCGGGCTCCATGTCGGCGAGGTCTTCTACGGCAATATCGGCAGCGAGGACCGCCTCGATTTCACGGTGGTCGGACCTGCGGTCAACGAGGTCAGCCGGATCGCCTCGATGTGCGCCTCGGTCGACCGGGAGTTGCTGACCTCGACCGACTTCCGCACCGGGCTCGACGCCGCCGGCCGCAACTATCTGGTCTCTACCGGCCGCTTCGTGCTGCGCGGGATCGGCCACGCGCAGGATCTCTATACGCTGGATTCGGCCGTTGCCGCCGACGAGGTCGTCGGCGGCAAGTATGAACGGTACTTGGCGAGCTGATCAGCAGCGCACGGGCTCGCCGACCATGTCGGGCTGCCGTGTCAGCGACACCGCAGGCGACATCAGGATCACCAGCGCCTGGGCGGCGAAGATCGCGGCCGCGAGGTAGAGGCAGGCTTCGGCGCCGTAGAGGCCGCCGACGATGGCACCGAGCGCGGAGCCGAGCGGGCGGGCGCCGTAGCTCATGATGTTGATCGCCGAGACGCGGCCGAGCAGCGAAGGCGGCGTCACCGACTGCCGCAGCGTGGTGGTCGAGATCACCCACAGGATCGGGCCGACGCCGAGCAGGAAGAAGCTGAGGCCGGCGAGCAGCGGTGTCGGAAACCACGTCGTCAGCGCCATCACGGCCGCGGCGACGAAGCCGGTGACCGGGCCGAGCCCGATCACGGTGCCGAACGCCAGCCGCTTCATCACGCGGGTTGCGAACAGCGCGCCGACCACCATGCCGACCCCGTACATCGCAAGCGTCGTGCCGACCCCGGTGGCGCTGAGCCCGAGATGGCGCACCGCATAGGGCACGAACACCGCGAGCAGCAAGAAGGATGCGGTGTTGAAGATGAACTGGGTGATGAACACCGGCCGCAGCAAAGCGTGGTGCATCACGAAGGCCGCGCCTTCCGTGATGTCCTGCAGCGGATGACGCCGCGGTGCGGGCGGACGCGCCGGCTCGTAGATGCCGGCGAGCAGCACGACTGCGATCGCCGACAGCGCCGCGGCGAAGCCGAACGCGGGCGCAGCGCCGACCCAGCCGACCAGCACGCCGCCGAGCGCGGGGCCGCTGGCAAAGGCGACGGTGCGGGCAAGCTCGATGCGGGCGTTGGCGGCCGGCAATTGCTGTGACGTCACCAGCGAGGGGACCAGCGCAGGCGCTGCGACGCCGTAGGCGACCGTGCCGCAAACCGCCACGAAGCCGAGCAGAGCGAGCAGCGGCAGCGTCATCAGGCCGAGCCACAACAACAGCAGGATCGCGGCAAGGGCCGCGGCGCGCAACGCCTCGGAGCCCGCCATCACCCAGCGCCGCGACACGCGGTCGGTCAACAGGCCGGCGGGGATCGCAAACAGGATGAAGGGCAGCGTCAGTGCGGTCTGCAAGAGGCCGGTCTGGCCTTCGCCGACGCCGAGCAGCAGCACGGCGACGATGGGCGCAGCCGCAAGCGCGATCTGCTCGGCCGATTGCGCGGCGAGGTTGGACCAGGCCAGACGATTGAAGGTGGCCGGCAGGCGAGGCGTATCGGCGGACATGGCAGTATCCTTGGGACATTCGATCTGACCATAGTGTGGGATTGGACGGCGTCCGATCCCACCCGTTTCCCGACACCGCGTCAGCGTCCTCGCCATGCGAATGTTGTCACGCGCGAAATTGGCATCGGCGTCGATCCGCTGCGCCGAACATGCCCTGTGCTTGCCGCTGTATCGGCGTGACGCTCGCGCCCGTTCTGGTGATTGTCCGCAAGCGATGCGCTGGAGGAGCGATCCCTTCGGCGTCGCTGGCGATCCCTCCGCCCTGGGCCTGGACAGGCGGCGGGGTCTTGCGGTGCCGGGAAGGCGGGGCGGCGGTTTCATTTTCGTGAGCCTAGGAGCTTGTCTGGATAGTCGCTGTTCAAATCTGGTCGGGTCTGATTCAACATTGGGCGATGAGCAAGTATTTTCGGCCTTGGAACATCGATCAGACGCTGCTTCTGCCGCCGAATGTGCAGGACTTCGTGCCGAAAGGCCATGTCTCGCGGTTTATGGTTGATCTGGTGCGGGAGAGCCTCGATCTCAGGGAGATCATGGGCAGCTATGTGAGCGGGCTTGGGCAGCCGCCGTTTGATCCGCGGATGATGGTGGCGCTGCTGCTGCATAGCTATGCGAGTGGGCTGTATTCGTCGCGTCGGATTGCCAAGGCCTGCCGGGAGCGGAACGATTTTGTGATGATCGTGGCGCTGGATGCGCCGGATTTTCGGACGATCAGCGACTTTCGCAAGCGACATTTGAAGGCGCTCGGCGCGCTATTCGTGCAGGTTCTGAAGTTGTGCGAGACGGCCGGGCTGGTCAAGCTCGGTCATGTCGCGCTGGATGGTACGAAGATCAAGGCGAACGCGTCGAAACACAAGGCGATGAGTTATGAGCGCATGAAGAAGCGCGAGGCGGAATTGAAGGCCGAGGTCGCTCGCATGCTGGCGGCCGCCGAGGCGGCGGATGCCTCGGAGGATGAGACTTTCGGCAACAGCGACGAACTGCCGGACTGGACCGTCGACAAGCAGAAACGGCTGGCGAAGATCCAGCAAGCGATGGCGGCGCTGGAAGCGGACGCCAAACTGGCGGCGGAGGAAGAGCGCCGCATCGAGGCCGAAAAGGAACAGCAGCGCCAGGCCGAAGGCCGCAAGAAGCCGGGCAAACCGGCGGCGCTGCCATCGGAGGAACCCAATCCCAAGGCGCAACGCAACTTCACCGATCCGGAAAGCCGCATCATGAAGTCGAAGGATGGCTTCGTTCAGGCCTATAATGCCCAGGCGGCCGTCGATGCACATGCCCAGATCATTGTCGCGCAAGAACTGACCCAGCACGGCAGCGATCAGGGCCAGTTGGTGCCCCTGATCGAGGCCATCGAGAGCAATCTTGGCCGCAAGCCGCGGCAGGCCTCAGCGGATTCCGGCTACTGCAGCGAAGCCAATCTCGAAGCGCTCGACACACGCAGCATCGATGGCTATGTCGCGCCCGGACGCGCCAAGCACCCGACAGTAGCGAACGGAAAAGTCGGCGGCCCGCTGACACAGGCCATGCGAAAGAAGATCGACGATGGCGGCTTCGAAACACCCTACCGATTGCGAAAGCAAGTGGTGGAGCCGGTGTTCGGGCAGATCAAACAGGCAAGAGGCTTCCGCCAGTTCCTGTTGCGGGGCATCGAGAAAGTGCGCGCCGAGTGGACAATGATCTGCACCGTCCATAACCTCCTCAAGCTGTTCAACCTCGCAAACGCAGCCTGAGCCTGCTACTCTACAACAAATGCCCGTCACGAAAACATATCTGGACGGGCTCCTAGCCTCATCGCGGCCAGCCCTTCCCATAGGCCCCCAGGCCAGAAACCTCAGCGACGGCTTCCGGCACGATTCCTAGCCATATTCAATCAAGATTCGTGCCATCGGCGCGCACGGAATAACGCTTTGAAAGCGCTGCCACTTCAATCCCCGCACGGGACAATGGCGCGCGCCGCTGCACGTTCTCGCAGCAAACAATCGATGTAAAAATAGGCAGTAACAGCGACTGCCCACACACGGGGCAGTCGCCGATCTTGTCGGATCGGACGCTAGGCGGTCTTGAGCAGCGGCGGCTGCGACGGCCGGATCAGCGCGAACGCGACTTGGATGATGCCGCCGGCAAGGCCGAGCGCGACGCCGATGCGCCAGGCCATGGTGTAGGAGCCGAGCGAGTCGTAGATCACCCCGCCTCCATACGCACCGAGGAAGCTGCCGACCTGGTGGCTCATGAAGGCGAGGCCCTGGATCATCGCCTGCCAGCGCAGCCCGAACATCTCGGCCACCGCACCCGCGACCAGCGGACCGACACCCATCCAGAGGAAGCCCATGATGGCGCCGAACAGCAGCGTCGAGGCAGGCGTCGCCGGCAGCATGAAATACCAGGCGAGCGCCAGCGAACGCAGGATGTAGATCGCGCCGAGCAGCGCGAGCTTGTTCCAGCGCTGGCCGGCCCAGCCGAAGAACAGAGAGCCCAGCACGTTGAAGCCGCCGATCATGCCGAGCGTCTGTGCGCTCAGCATCGGATCGAGCCCGCAGATCGCCAGATACGACGGCAGATGCGTGGTGAGGAAGACGAGCTGCATGCCGCAGACCATGTAGGCGCAGGTCATCACCACGAAGGACGCGTTGCCGAACGCGGTCTTTGCCGCGGTCGCCGCGGTGGCATTGCCGATATCGTCGGCTGCGGGCTTCGGCAACGGAATGCTGTCGACACGCCCTGCGAACCAGGCGGCCGGAATCATCGCGATCGACAGGATGACAAAGCCGGCGAGCCCGACGCGCCACCCGAACCCTTCATTGAGCATCTGGCCGAGCGGCGCCGAGAGCAGCGCGCCGAGCGAGCCCGCACCGGAGACGATGCCGAGTACGGTCGAGCGCACCGTCTCCGGCACCGCCCGCGCGGCAACCGACATCGCAATCGCCGCCGCGGTACAGGCCAGCGAGGTGCCGATCAACGCGCCGCCGCCGATCATGACACTGACCAGCCCATGCGCGGTCGTCATCAGCACCAGGCCCGCGATATAGAGCAGTGCGCCGACCACCATGATGGGGCGGAAGCCGTACCGCACCGTCATCGCACCGGCGAGCGGCTGCAAAAAGCCCCAGGCGAGGTTCTGCACGGCCAGCGCCAGCGTGAAATCGGATATCGAGATGTGGATGTCGTGCGTCAGCGGCTGCATGAAGATGCCGAGGCTCTGCCGCAGCCCCATGCTCAGCGTGAGCATGATGGAAGCACCGATCAGAATGGGAAGCGTGGGACGCAGGACCTGCAACAGGGGCATTGTTCTTGTTCTCCCAAATGGGCACGGCACGCGTGCCGCAGCCTGCAATTCACGCTTGTTTTGGTTACACAGACCTGTGTACTTAGGCTATACAGGGGGCGAGCTGTCAAGCAAAGAGGATCACGGCCGGCGCATGGCTTCCCCGCCTCCCAAACAGGCCATGAAAGAGCGGATCCTCGAGACCGCTGACAAGCTGTTCTACCTGCAAGGCATTCGCGCCATCGGCGTCGACACCATCGCGGCCGAGATCGGCATCAGCAAACGCACGCTCTACAATCACTTCCCGTCGAAGGACGCGCTGATCGAGGCTTACTTGCAGCGCCGCTTCGTGCAGCCCCGCCCCTCCGACAAGCCGCCGGCCGAGCAGATTCTCGCGACCTTCGATTCGCTGGAGCGGCGCTTTTCAGCGCGGGATTTTCGCGGCTGCCCGTTCGTGAACGCGGTGGCCGAACTCGGCCCGGAGGACGAGGACCGGACCGTCAGAAACATCGCCGTTGCCTTCAAGGAAAGCCGCCGGGTCTGGTTTCGCGACCTGCTGCGGCAACTCGGCGTCGCCGATGCCGAGGGACTGGCGACCCAGCTCACGCTGCTGGTCGACGGCTCGATCGCGCAGGACCTGGTGCGCGACGATCCGGCCATGGCGCGCGCGGCGAAGGAAGCCGCCCGCGTGCTGCTGGCGAATGCGGGCGTCAAGGTCGCCAAAGCCGATCCCGCAGCCAGGAAGCCAGCTGGCTGAATACGGTTGCGTCCCGAAGCGGCGTTTGGTTGGTAGCGCTGACGACGCGCGACGGCGTCCGAAGGAATATTCCGTCAGGCGAGATTGACAGCGACCGCACAAGCAGCCCGCGGCGCAACAGGGAGCGACCATGGAAGATCTGAAGGTGACGGCCACCGGCTACGATTTCGCGCCGGCGCGCGCGGCCATGCAGCGTTATATCGACAACGATCTCCTGTCCGGCATCTCGTCGGCGGTCATGGTCGGCCGCGAACTGGTCGACGTCAGCTGCGTCGGATGGGCCGACAAGGAAGCGCAGATCCCGCTGCGCACCGACCACATCTTCCGGGTCTTCTCCAACACCAAGCTGATCACCTCCTGCGCGGCGCTGCTGTTGGCCGAGGATGGCCGCTTCCAGCTCGACGATCCGATCGAGAAATTCATCCCGCAGCTCCGCAACCGCAAGGTCCTGCTGAAAGGCGCGACGTCGATCGACCAAACCGAGCCCGCGAAGAGCTCAATCACCATCCGTCAGCTGCTGAGCCACAGCGCCGGTTTGAGCTACGGCTTCTTCGATCCCGGCACCGTCATTTTCAAGGCGCTCAACGAGCGCGGCGTGCACAATCCCAATACGACCTTGGCTGAGATGGTAGACGTGCTGGCCGATCTGCCGCTGATCTATCAGCCGGGCACGTCGTGGGAATACTCGCTCGCGATCGACGTGGTCGCACGCCTGGTGGAAGTCGTCAGCGGCCAGACCTTTGACAAGTTCATCAAGGCACGCATCCTCGATCCGCTCGGCATGGTCGATACCGGCTTCGTCGTTCCGCAAGAGGATCAGGGTCGCCTTGTTGCATACTACGCCGGCGCCGATCTGATGGAGCCGATGAAGCCGGGTCTCACCCGCACCGACAATGCGCCCTTCCCCGGCGCCTATCTGCGTCCGGTCGCACGGCTCAATGGCGGCGGCGGCCTGGTTTCGACATTGCCCGATATGGTCGCGCTGATCCGCAGCCTGCTGCCCGGCGGACCGACGTTGCTGAAGCCGGACACGATCGCAATGATGATGTCCAACCAGTTGCCCGAGGGACAGTGGATCCGCTTCGCGATGATGGGCGAGCAACCCGGCAAGGTGCATGGACTTGCCGGCGGTCTGATCCAGAAGCCCTCGCCGATCGATCATCCCGACGCGGCCGGCGAGTTCTATTGGGGCGGCGTTGCGGGCACGCAGTGGTGGATTTCGCCGAAGACCGGCATCGCCGGCGTCATGATGGCGCAGCGCCAGATGGCGTTCGTCCATCCGTTCTCGTTCGAGTTCAAGCGGATGGCCTACGACGCGGTGAAGCGCGGGCGCTAGGAGCCCGTCCAGATATGTTTTCGTGACGGGCATTTGTTGTAGAGTAGCAGGCTCAGGCTGCGTTTGCGAGGTTGAACAGCTTGAGGAGGTTATGGACGGTGCAGATCATTGTCCACTCGGCGCGCACTTTCTCGATGCCCCGCAACAGGAACTGGCGGAAGCCTCTTGCCTGTTTGATCTGCCCGAACACCGGCTCCACCACTTGCTTTCGCAATCGGTAGGGTGTTTCGAAGCCGCCATCGTCGATCTTCTTTCGCATGGCCTGTGTCAGCGGGCCGCCGACTTTTCCGTTCGCTACTGTCGGGTGCTTGGCGCGTCCGGGCGCGACATAGCCATCGATGCTGCGTGTGTCGAGCGCTTCGAGATTGGCTTCGCTGCAGTAGCCGGAATCCGCTGAGGCCTGCCGCGGCTTGCGGCCAAGATTGCTCTCGATGGCCTCGATCAGGGGCACCAACTGGCCCTGATCGCTGCCGTGCTGGGTCAGTTCTTGCGCGACAATGATCTGGGCATGTGCATCGACGGCCGCCTGGGCATTATAGGCCTGAACGAAGCCATCCTTCGACTTCATGATGCGGCTTTCCGGATCGGTGAAGTTGCGTTGCGCCTTGGGATTGGGTTCCTCCGATGGCAGCGCCGCCGGTTTGCCCGGCTTCTTGCGGCCTTCGGCCTGGCGCTGCTGTTCCTTTTCGGCCTCGATGCGGCGCTCTTCCTCCGCCGCCAGTTTGGCGTCCGCTTCCAGCGCCGCCATCGCTTGCTGGATCTTCGCCAGCCGTTTCTGCTTGTCGACGGTCCAGTCCGGCAGTTCGTCGCTGTTGCCGAAAGTCTCATCCTCCGAGGCATCCGCCGCCTCGGCGGCCGCCAGCATGCGAGCGACCTCGGCCTTCAATTCCGCCTCGCGCTTCTTCATGCGCTCATAACTCATCGCCTTGTGTTTCGACGCGTTCGCCTTGATCTTCGTACCATCCAGCGCGACATGACCGAGCTTGACCAGCCCGGCCGTCTCGCACAACTTCAGAACCTGCACGAATAGCGCGCCGAGCGCCTTCAAATGTCGCTTGCGAAAGTCGCTGATCGTCCGAAAATCCGGCGCATCCAGCGCCACGATCATCACAAAATCGTTCCGCTCCCGGCAGGCCTTGGCAATCCGACGCGACGAATACAGCCCACTCGCATAGCTATGCAGCAGCAGCGCCACCATCATCCGCGGATCAAACGGCGGCTGCCCAAGCCCGCTCACATAGCTGCCCATGATCTCCCTGAGATCGAGGCTCTCCCGCACCAGATCAACCATAAACCGCGAGACATGGCCTTTCGGCACGAAGTCCTGCACATTCGGCGGCAGAAGCAGCGTCTGATCGATGTTCCAAGGCCGAAAATACTTGCTCATCGCCCAATGTTGAATCAGACCCGACCAGATTTGAACAGCGACTATCCAGACAAGCTCCTAGAGCAAAGCCTCGAGCATGCGCGTCCATAGATGGCGCCGTAGCGGGCAGACGGCTTTAAAGGCGGTAATCGGCGATTCGCCGGTGGGATCGACACCGATTTGCTGCGCGAGATCGGCGGCGGGAGCTTGCCTTTATGCCCAGCGGCTGTTGCCGCGCAAAAATTGCTTAAACAGCTTGCCGGGGTCGGCGCCAAGGGCTTCCGCGATGGCGATGAACTCGATCAGGTCGAGCCGCCGTTCCCCGCCCTCATATTTGGCGACAAAGGATTGCGGCCGGCCAAGCTTGTTGGCGAGCGCGTGCTGGCGGATGCCGGCCTTGTGTCGCACCGCGACAAGAAGCGCGATGAGGCGTTGATATTCGGCAGACTGGAGGGACTTTTGCATCGCCGCCGCGGCATTGGGGTTCGGGCCGCAGGCAATTTGATCCTGGATTCGGATTATCCCAAAAGAGGATATTTTTTAACCGTATCCGTCGACTGTTCCGCAGGTGCCCTCGACTTCTCGCGGCCGGGGAGCGAACTGGTCGTTGCAGCGATTGGATTTTTGAGGTTCGCGTAGATGGCAACCCGGCACCGCGCAGCGCCAAGCCGACCTGACGAAGGAAACCGGCCGGAAACGGCTCGTCATGCGCGGGTGCCGATCGCGCGGGCGGACGGGTTTGATCAGGTCCGACCGCTTCGCGTTGGCGTGGTGCGCTACATCAAGCTTGGCGAACGTGGAGCATGGGCCACCGAAGCGTTGCGGACGGGTATCCTGCCGTTCGGCTATCGCGCCATCGATCACGCAAGCTGTGTACGGGGTGATTGGGACAGAGTGCGCAACGACCTGGTCGCGATGGGCCGCAGGAACGGCGGCATCGGACAGGGCTTACGAGAGTTGAAGGAGTTCTATGAGCTGGGCGAGGATACGCTGTGGGTTACGATCGCAGACGGTCATCTGTGGTGGACGTTCGCGGACGCCGGCGTGATCGAGGGGAAGCGCGCCGAGGCTAGCGCGCCCGCAAGGTTCCGACGCACGCGCGACGGTTGGCGGTCCACCAGCCTGACCGGGACACCGCTAACGCTGCGCAGCCTAGGCTCGGCGCTGACCAGCCTCGAACAGATCGTACAGCGTTGGTTGGGTTTGGTTGTCCATCGGATTACCTCGGCATTGAGAGCCGCGTTCGGTTCGCCTTACCCGTGATATTTGCGATGAAATGCAAGCAACGCCTCGCCCAGGGGTGACGGTTCGTCGCGAGCGGCTTTAAGAAATTCGCTGGCCTCCACGTTGATCTCGGTGCCCGGCTCCTTCTTGTGCTTGTTATCTTCCAACGCGCTTTGAATCCACTCTTCCACTGTCAGAGGTTCTGGTACCAGCAGCATCGGGCCCTCATGCTCGGGTTTCACCGGCAACGACGCGCTTGAACAGCCCGTGCAGCACCGCCTCATGCGGATGCAGTTTGATCTTTTTGCCACCGATGCTGGCTTCGATCGGCCGCTCCAACAGCGCAGCAACATCGGGGCTATGGTGTTTCGCTACGCGCCGGTTTGGCCGCTCCGGTTGCGGCCGCGTCCCAAAGCGCGTGGCCACGGGCGGTTTGCCATAGCCCACTTGGTAGCCGCCACGGTCTGGTTCGTCCTCGCCGTGGTGCTCATTCTCATTCCCATCCTCATTCTCGCTCATCGCTCAGCTCCGTCCGCTTTTTGCGCCGACGGGACCCGGGGACCGCCCCAAAAGCCAGCGCACACCGAGGCGCGGTCAACCGCGTCCAGTCATTATCGTTCGGGTTTCTTTGAGGGTTTCTGAGCGGCTCATCGAGCCAGCAGCAAAGAAGATATAGGCTCGGATTCTTGGTCGTCAAACATATTTGGCAATGAGGTTAATATGCAAAGCGGCGGAGCCTTGGGGAAGGAGGCTGGGGAGGAGTTTTGCCGCGGCCGGACCGGAATTTCCCGTATCTCGAAGGCCAATTTCCCGTGGCGCGTTTGTCGGGAATTGCGCGAAAAAATCCCAACCTTTCAGTAGCTTGCTGCGAGGGCTGTGCGCCAATGGCACACATTCTTCGTATTTGCCCTGTTAATTCCCGTTCGTGAGCTAGTTCGGCATCAGCACCGCATCGACGCGACGGCTGTTTCGTGCGCTGATGAAGATGACGCCATTGCGGATCGCAAACCTCGCGCCGACCAGGCGCGGAGCCTTCTCCGTCAGCGGCGATGGCAGCGGAATCATTCCACCGGTGACGGGATCGCCTACGTTGATCGGTGGCCCCACAACGCCGGTCGATGGCGCTGCCTTGATGTATTCCTTTATCAATTGAATCTCTTCACGCGAAAGGCTGAGCGCGGTCTGTTCGCCGCTAGCCGCCTTTCTTTCAGCCTCGGCCTTGTCTTGCGCTTCTTGCTGTTGGGCAGCCTCGCGTTTTGCGCTTTCGATCTGTTCGAGTCTTGCGAGACGTTCTCGCAGCGGAACGAACTCCCGGCGCAGCGTGGCAATGTCCGACTTCAGGGTGGAGTTCTGGCCGAGCGCAATCGCTGCGGCAACGCACGCAACGACCGCGATCAGGCTGAGACATGCGACGGCGAACCCCGTCACGCCAACCCGATCGCCGGCCTGATCTGCCATGCCGTCCGAGGAACGCCGACGCCGTCGGCGGGCGAACTTCGGCATGCTGCTGGCGAGCAATCCGACGAGTCGCGATAGCCGGGCATCGCTTCGATTCGTATCGTGAACCGAGCCGAATGCCGGCTCGAATACGATCGGAACATCGGCGCGTGGTTCGGGTGCGGCATCAATGTCATCGGTCCGGTCGACGACCGCACCGCTTGCCGCATCGCGCGTGTCGGCAACAACGGTGTCCGGGCGCTCTTGCCGTTCATTGGATTCTTGCTCGATGCGCTGCCGTTCGCCACGTGAAGCTTCGAGCGAGTGCCATAGCGAGAGGCCGGAGTCGGTGATCTGCAGACCGGCGTCATTGATCGAAGCCAATCCGGCTTCGAAGACGTCAGCGTCGCCCAGCTCGGACGATCGCCTCACCTGCGCAGCTCCATCGCCGCCTGCGATCATGCGCTTGACCTCGCGGCTGACCTCCTCAAGTGGGATCCGTTGCTCGGGCCTTGCGGCCAGCACGCTCAGGATCGCCAGATTGAACTTCATGCGGCGCCTCTCGATGCCTCATCAACCGGTCGCGCAGCCGTTGCTCTCCCGTGCGGGCGATTTGCGAGCGTCAGCGAACGTCGAAGCGGCTAGTCAATGCCGGCATCGACGTCCATCAGTCAGAGAGTCGGGCGAGTGTAACGGCTCGCGCATAGGCAAACAATCCGCCGTCAAGCATGCAACAGACGGATAAGTCCGCCTAGGGAGGGGGCGGTGCAGGTTCGCGTGGCCGAAGCACGCCTCAGAGAAATTCGCGCAGCCTGGAGAGCTCGAGCACATGCTCCGGCGACAGCACCTCGGGGACGAGGGGAGGCTGCGACTTGGTCCGGATCTCATAGAGGTGTCGCGTCTTCTCAGGCTTGTCCATGAAATCGCGAATGCATTGGTCGAGCGTCCCGTTGACGACCATATAGGGTACCCGATCCTCTCGCCTGGCATTGTTGAGAGACGGCCATTTGTAAAGCGAGGCCGTGGCCTGAAAGTCCACCTGATGAGCGTGATCGTTCATTTGAGGATATCAACCCCAAAGAGCTTGTCCGTCAATGAACGGAGGCCGACAGACGCGCCGATACGCGAACGATCGACAAGGCGCATTGACGGACTGACATCCGTCATGCCGCACGCCAGCACAATCATAAATTCCGGATACATATTGTTCTTGTTTTGTCCTAGTGTCAATCTTCGCATCTGGGGTCGACCAATTTCGGTCGGGGGCCGGGGTGAACGGCTTGAGATGGCAACGGCAGCGACGATCCTTCACGCCGACCTCGATGCATTTTACGCATCGGTCGAGCAGCTGCTTGAGCCGACGCTGCGAGGCAGGCCGGTCGCCGTCGGGGGCGGGGTTGTGCTTGCCGCGTCCTACGAGGCCAAGGCCTTCGGCGTGCGTGGCGGCATGTCGGGACGGGAAGCGCGCGAACTGTGCCCGCAGCTCATTTTTGTCGGCGGGCATTTCAGCGACTACCAGCGGCTGGGTGATGCGGCCATCAAGGTGATCGGCGATTTCACACCGCTCGTCGAGCGCATTTCGATCGATGAGGCGTTCGCCGACGTTGCCGGCTGCACGCACCTGTTCGGAACGCCCGCCGAGATCGCCGCGGCGATCCGGCGGCGCGTACGCACTGAGCTCGGTTTGCCGATCTCGGTGGGCGTCGCACGCACCAAGCATCTGGCAAAGGTCGCCTCGCAAGTCGCAAAACCCGACGGGCTTGTCGTGGTTGATCCCGACGCCGAGCTGAAATTCCTTCACGAATTGCCGGTTGAACTGATGTGGGGTGTGGGGCCGGTCACCCGGACGCGGCTCGCGGCGATCGGTGTTTCGACAATCGGACAGCTTGCCAAATTGTCCGAACGGTCGTTGGCAAGGTTGCTCGGTCCCGCGGCGGGCGAGAAGCTCGCAGCCCTGGCCTGGAATCGCGATCCACGACAACTCAAGCCGCACCGCCGTGCGCGCTCGGCAGGAGCACAATCGGCGCTTGGCCGAAAGCCGGCGATCGAGCAAGTCATTCGGCCAACGCTGCTTCATCTCGCCGACCGTGTCGCCACGCGGCTTCGGGCAAAATCCCGGCCTGGACGTACCGTGACGGTGCGCGTTCGTTTCGCCGACCTGAAGTCGGTGACGCGCGCGATGACGCTCGATGCGCCGGTGTGCAGGACAATGATCCTCGCCTCCCTCGCCGAAAGTCTGGTACGCGCTGCGCTTGCTGACCACCCGGGCGAGAAGATCATCTCGCTGCTGGCTATCTCGGTGTCGCAGCTCGAGGAACACTGGGATCTTGCTCTCGACCTCCCGCTCGGACTGGCCGATGAAGCACTTCGCCCTGGAAGTCCGCCGGGGATGGCCCGTTGGGCGGCAGACTGTGCCATCGACAGGATCCGCGATCGCTTTGGCTGGGACGCGATTGGATACGGCTCGGCGGCGCTGGAAGCCGTTCGTTCGGTCCCCGATGAGTTTCGCAAGCTGGCCGAGCAAGACCTCTAGAATTCGTGATTCACGTTCTTGTCAGTCCATTAACAAAAGGCAATTTGGAATCGCGCCCTTGTGAGTGGTGACCCCGCGCACTCGGCCTATTCTGGGGATGCGGAGGACAGCCATGAAGCACAGTGCCGAACTGATCCAGACCATGCGCGATGCGTTGGACGCGGTCATGGCCAGCGTACCTGCAGATCAATCCGTTTTCGGTCTCAAGGCGGCCGTTGCTGAATGTATCCTGAGAGCCGCCGCTCACGGCCAGACGTCGTTCGACGGACTTGTCACCTCAGCGTCCAATCAGCTGCAATCGATCATCTCGATGCTGACCTAGGAGATCAGGTCGCGGCCGGGCCGTCCGGAGAAATAGCTCGAAGGGCAGGGGATCGCACCGCCGAGAAACTGATCTAGCTAGCCGCAAGCAGTCTACAACCTTGATGTCGACGCGGTGACTGAACCTGATCGGCTTTCGTCGCGGCCCGCGGTTGTGGTGCCTTATAGCGATCGATATCGCGCTCAGCGTCGGGCACGCCTGGCCTGCGCCGTCGTTGTGCTGGCCGGGCGTGGCGGCCGAGCAGTCGTTCATCCGGCCATCTAGATTCGTCGGCTCCCGGATGATCGCGTGACCTGCACCAGCATGTCGAGCGCGCGCCGGCCATGGCCCTGCCTTGAGGGGCGCTCGCCGTGAGGCCAAGCGGCCCGGCTCGTACGATCCACGACACGCGGCAGCAAGGCGTCGCGCGTGGCACTGCCCGGGATTCCGCTCCATTGCGCGGCCTCAGCCCCAAGCCCCATCGGGTCTCCGAGGAGCGGGGCACGTCCTGCGGAGCTGAAAACCCCCGTCCAACCGCGAAGCCATCCGTTGACAATCGACCCGGATGGTAGAATTATAACATAAATAGTTCGGAAAATAACACGATGTCACCATCGTAGCAGCGATGGGCGGAGTGGGAGGAGAAGGTGGAGCCGTCTGGTTCGGTTGCAGCACAGCCGACGCCGCCGCTTGTGCTGGTCAACGGCATCAACAAGCGCTTTGGCGGCGTGCGCGCGCTGCGCGACGTCAGCCTCGAGGTGCGGGCCGGCGAGGTGCATGCGCTGCTGGGCGAGAACGGCGCCGGAAAATCCACGCTGATCAAGATTCTCAGCGGTGTTCATACCTTCGACAGCGGCTCAATCGAGATTGCGGGCCGGCGGGTGGCATTCGACAGTCCAGCAAAGTCGCGCGAGGCGGGGATCGCCGTCGTCTATCAGGACCTCAGCCTTGTTGAGTCCTTGAGCGTAGCCGACAATCTGCTGCTCGGTCGTGAACCACGCACCCGTTTCGGCTTCGTCAGGAAGCGCGAATTGATGGCACAGGCCGAGGCGTTCCTGACGCAGCTTGGCATCCCCCTCGATATCAAGGCCACCGTTGGCTCGCTGCCGTTTGCCTATCGCCAGATGACGGAGATCGCGAAGGCGCTGATGGGCGAGGTGCGGCTGCTCATTCTCGATGAGCCGACGTCCTCGCTGACATCGGACGAGGTCCGCATCCTGTTCGAGGCGATCGGCAAGGTGACGCGCCGCGGCGTCGGCGTGATTTATGTGACGCACCGGCTGAATGAAGTCTTCGAGATTTCGCAGCGCGTGACCGTGCTGCGCGACGGCGCCAATGCCGGCACCTTCGTCACCGCCGATACTGACATGAAGCGGCTGGTCAATGCGATCGTCGGCATCGATCGGGCGTTGCCGGTGACGACGAGGTCCGGGCCGCAAGCTGCCCGCGCCTTCGAAGCGGCTCCGGTTCTGTCGCTGTCGAATGTCTCCAATGACCGGATGCGTGCTGTCGACCTGTCGGTCCTGAAAGGCGAAATTCACGGGCTGGCCGGATTGATCGGCAGCGGGCGTACCGAGATTCTCGAGACGATCTTTGGGCTCCGTGCCGTCGAGCATGGCACGTTGCAGATCGACGGCCGCGATTGGCTGCCAAAGAACCCGGCGGATGCGATCGACCGTGGAATAGCCCTGGTGCCGGAGGATCGCCACGTCCAGGGCCTGGTGCTCGACCATTCGATCGAGCGCAACGTCACCCTGTCGCGGCTGCCTTACTTCTCGCGTTGGGGCTGGATGCAGCAGGCCGCAGCTTCCAGGCGCGTGGAGACCGCGATTAGCAGGCTTGCAGTGAAGGCGCCAGGCGCGTCGAGCCTGGTCAGGACGCTCTCCGGCGGCAATCAGCAGAAGGTGGTGTTCGGCAAGTGGAATGATCCGAGGCCGCGCATCCTGCTGCTGGACGAACCCACGGTCGGCGTCGACGTCGGCGCGCGCGAGGAGATCTATGCCGTGATCCGGCACGCCGCTCGCGACGGCACCGCTGTGCTGGTCGTGTCGTCCGATCTGGTCGAATTGATCGAGCTCTGCGACCGCACCTCGGTGATCGTTGACGGCTGCGTCGCCCGCACGCTTGTGCGCGGCGAGATCGACGACGCCGAAGAGCTCCACCATCTGCTTCAACTGTACCAGGCGTCCGGCCAAGGCGTTTTTGACAAAGCCGCATTGCACGAGTTGCCCGCATGACCGAACTGACTGCCCCCAACGTCGTCGCATCGCCGACGAGATCCGACCGCCGCCGCAAGCTGCTGCAGAACCTGTTGCGCGGCGAGCGGCCCTACATGCTCTACATCGCCTTCGTGATCCTGCTGGTCGTGTTCAGCCTGTCATCGCCCTGGTTCCTGTCGGTCGAGAATTTCCTGAATATCGGACGGCAGACGACGCTGGTGTCGATTATCGCGGTCGGCATGACCTTCATCATCATCGCGCGCCAGATCGATCTGTCGGTGGCATCGACGCTGGCCCTGTCGGGGATGGCGGCTGCGCTGGCGATGAGCCAGATCAGCAACAGCTGGATCGTCGGCGCCGCCGCCGGGCTCGGCACCGGTGCGCTGGTCGGGTTGCTCAACGGCATCCTGACCACGCAGCTTCAGATCCCGTCCTTCCTGGTGACGCTTGGCACCCTGAGCATGGCGCGCGGACTGGCGATGATGGTCACCAACACCAAGCCGGTCATCATCACCAACGAGACCTATTTTGCGATCTTCGGCGAGGGGTCTTTTCTCGGCATCCCCGTGCCGATTGCCTGGACGCTGGCGGCGATGATCGTCGGCATCCTGCTGCTGCACTACAACGTGTTCGGCCGGCGGATCTACGCCGTCGGTGGCAACCCGACCGCAGCGCTGTATTCCGGCATCAACACCAAATGGGTGACGACGGCGGCCTTTGTTCTCACCGGCACGCTGGCCGGCCTTGCGGCGCTGGTGCTCTCTGCGCGTTCGCATGCCGCGCGCCCCGATGTCGTGCAAGGCATGGAGCTCGACGTCATCGCAGCCGTCATCCTCGGTGGCTGCAGCCTGTTCGGCGGGCGCGGCTACATCCTGGGGACGCTGTTCGGCAGCCTGATCATCGGCACGCTCAACAACGGTCTCGTGCTGCTCGGTGTCAGTTCGCCGATGCAGCTCGTGATCAAGGGCGCAATCATCGTGGCCGCGGTGGCCTTCACCAAACGCTAGTCGAAGTCGAAACGCGGCGCATGAGGCACAAATTCATCGCGCTGCACGGGTAGGGGCAAGGTCGCCGGCCCTCGGTCAATCGGCGACCAAAATGGGAGGAAACAATGAAGCCAATCTTGCGACAAAGTGTGCCGCTGACCATGCTGATTGCTGCGACGGCCATCTCGATCGCTCCCTCGGCCCGCGCCGAAGTACCCGCAACCTGCGTCAAGGGTGTTGACCTCGCAACGCTCGGGCCGAAATCGATCGTCGGCCAGGGACCGCATGGCGAGAAGGCCGCCTCACCCGAAGTGCTCGCGCTGTCGGACGCCGATGCTGCCAAGATCAAGGAGAAGCATTTCAAGGTCGGCATCTCCATGCAGACTGTCAACCTGGACTGGTCGCAGCTCCAGATTCAGGGCATCACCGACACGCTGAAGAAATACGGCGTGACGGTGACGGGCGTCGCCTCCGCCGAATATCAGGTCGACAAGCAGATCGCCGATATCGAGAATACAATCCAGCAGCATCCGGACGGCATCATCTCGATCCCGGTCGACTTCACCGCGACCGCGCCGACCTACAAGAAGATCGCCAAGGCCGGCATCAAGCTGGTGTTGATGGACAGCATCCCGACCGGCCTGAAACATCCCGAGGAATATGCCGCGATGGTCTCGGCAGACAGCCAGGGCAACGGGCTGATCGCAGCCCAGATCCTTGCGTCCTGCGTTGCGCAGGGCGGCACCATCGGCCTGGTCAATTTCGGTGTCGACTATTTCAGCACCAACGAGCGCACCAAGGGCGTGCGCGAGTGGATGAAGGCGAACCGGCCGGACATCAAGCTGAAGCAGGTCGATTTCACCGACCCGCCGAAGGTCTCGCAGATCGCCGGCGACTTCCTTACCGGCAACCCTGATATCAAAGGCCTGTTCGCGGTCTGGGATCAGCCGGCGCTGGATACGCTGAGTTCGATGCGCGCTCAGAGCATCAACATCCCGGTCACGACCGTTGACCTCGGCCTGCAATCGGCGATCGAGATCGCCAAGGGCGGTCCGTTGAAGGCGACCGGCTCGCAGCGTCCCTATGATCAGGGCGTCGCAGAGGCACTGGCGATGATGAATGCGCTGCTCGGCAAGGAAACGCCCGGCTGGATCGGCGTGCAGTCGCTGCCCGTCACGCAGTCGAACGTGCTGGAGTCCTACAAGACGGTGTTCAAGAAGGAGCCGCCGCCGGAACTAACGGATGCCTGCAACAAGGCGAAGCCTGCCTGTAACTGAGCTTTCGGCTTCGATGCGCGGTCTTGCGAGGCCGCGCATCGTGGAGCTGCCTGATCCGGGCGAGCCAGCCCCCGTTCGGATCAGGTTGCGCTCGTCACATACTCGACGGGAAGGCTGCGGAAGTGCTTGCGCATGTCTGACGGCACCGAGCCGCCGACGATGATCCGCGAAAACGCGCTGACGTCGGAGAAGAAGGCGGGCTTGAGACTGCCGAGCTTGCTGGCATCGACGACCAGAATGCTTTCCATCGCAGTGGTGATCGCAGCCTGCTTGATCGCGACCTCGTGAAAATTGGAGCAGCTCGAGCCGCGGGTCCAGTGCAGGCCTCCGGCGGAGATGAAGGCCTTGTTGATCCCGAGCCGCCGCAGATAGGACAGCCCGTCGTCGGACGAGAACGACTGCGATGACGGATGATAGAGCCCGCCCATCAGCATCACCTGCGTGGCCGGTCGCCGCGTGACGATCGTCGCCACATTCATCGAATAGCAGATCACCGAGAGCGGCAGATCCTCGGGCAGGCAATCCGCCAGCGACTGCATCGTGGTGCCGCAGTCGATGAAGATCGTGTCGCCTTCCTTGATCGATGCCGCCGCCGACCGGCAGGCGAGCAGCTTGTCCTGGGTGTGCTGATCGATCTCCTGCTCGAACGTGTACTTGATGCCGGTCGGAGACGCCGCGTTCACGACGTAGCCGCCGAGCAGGGCGAGCGCAGCCTCCGGTCCGGCGAGGTCGCGCCGCACCGTCATCTCGGACACCTTGAGCAGCTCCGCGGCATCCTTCAGGTGCAGCGCGCCGCTGCTTTCGACAGCGCGGCGCAGCCGCTGCAGGCGCTGAACGCGTGTCTCGCTGGGTCGTGCGTTCGGTGTTTCAGCCATTTTGCTCACCGAGCTTGCTTATCCGGTTGACAATGATCTTACAATGATGTGAGTTTAGCAACGACAATATGTTACAATAATAACATCGAGGGCTGGCGGCCAATCCGCGGTCTGACGATGTCATGCATCGGCGGGCTGCGGCTCCGGCGGGCAAGGTCTGGGAGGATCCCATGTTGCAATGGACACGTTCAGTCTATCTGCCGATCTGCTCGATTCGCTAGAACCGCCGGCGTTGCGATGGTGCAGAGCGTGCTCATTCCAAATCCTTCCGCCGTGCCGGTGCAGCCCCGTGCGCAGGGCGATGGCGATCTCCATCCGGTCGCGCGCAACAGCGGCCGACCGCTCGAGATGGATTGGGTCGACGGCATCAGGATCAATCTGTCTGCCGCCGAGCGGCGCGTGGCGAGCCTGCCGGGCCGGCGTACTGTCAAGAAGGACGCGCAGGCCGCCTGGCTGCTCAAGGCGATCACCTGCATCGATCTGACGACGCTCAATGGCGACGACACTGCGGAGCGGGTGAAGCGACTCTGTGCCAAGGCGAAGGCGCCGGTGCGCAGCGACCTGCTCGAGGCGCTCGGCTTTGCCGGGCGCGACCTGCACACCGGCGCGATCTGCGTCTATCACCGTTTCGTCGCCACGGCGGTCGAGGCGCTCGACGGATCCAGCATCCCTGTCGCCGCGGTGTCGACCGGATTTCCGGCTGGCCTTGTGCCGCACGACATTAAGCTCAAGGAAATCGAGGCGTCGGTCCGCGACGGCGCGCAGGAGATCGACATCGTCATCACCCGCGAGCATGTGCTGACCGGCGATTGGCGTGCGCTTTATACGGAGGTCAGGGATTTTCGCGCGGCTTGCGGCGATGCGCATCTGAAGACGATCCTGGCCACCGGCGACCTCAAGACATTGCGCAACGTCGCCAAGGCTTCGATGGTTTGCATGATGGCCGGCGCGGACTTCATCAAGACCTCCACCGGCAAGGAAGGCGTCAATGCAACGCTGCCCGTGACGCTCGCAATGCTGCGGATGATCCGCCTTTACCAGGAGCGCACCGGCTACAGGATCGGCTTCAAGCCGGCCGGGGGAATTTCGACCGCCAAGGACGTGCTCAACTATCAATTCCTGATGAAAGAGGAATTGGGCCGCGACTGGCTCGAGCCGGATCTTTTCCGCATCGGCGCCTCCAGCCTGCTCGCCGACATCGAGCGCCAGCTCGAGCATCACGTCACCGGCCGCTACTCGGCCTTCAACCGTCATCCCGTGGGCTGAGCATGAGTGTCGCACAATACTACGAGACCATGGACTATGGTCCCGCGCCCGAGGCCGACGGCGAGGCGCGCGCCTGGCTGAAGCGGCACGACGCGATTTTCGGCCATTTCATCGGCGGCAAGTTTGTCGCGCCGCAATCCGGCAAGCACCTCACGACGATCGAGCCGGCTACCGGCAAGACATTGGCGAAGATCGCGCAGGGCGTTTCCGCCGATGTCGAGGCTGCGGTCGGCGCCGCGCGGTCAGCGCAACCACTTTGGGCCAAGCTCGGCGGCCACGGCCGCGCCCGCCATCTCTATGCACTGGCGCGCATGCTGCAGCGTCACGCGCGGTTGTTCGCGGTGCTGGAGGCGATCGACAATGGCAAGCCGATCCGGGAAACCCGCGATCTCGACCTGCCGCTCGCCGCGCGCCATTTCCTGTATCACGCCGGCTGGGCCCAGCTGCAGGAGCGCGAGTTCGCCGATCAGGTGCCGATCGGCGTGATCGGACAAATCATTTCCTGGAATTTCCCGCTGCTGATGCTGGCGTGGAAGATCGCGCCTGCGCTGGCCGCAGGCAATACGGTGGTGCTCAAACCCGCGGAATTTACTTCGCTCACGGCCCTGCTGTTCGCCGAGCTTGCGGCGGAGGCCGGTCTGCCGCCGGGCGTGCTGAACGTCGTGACCGGTGATGGCGCGACGGGTGCGTTGCTTGTCGAGAATCCGGGCGTCGACAAGATCGCATTCACAGGATCGACCGAGGTCGGCCGGCTGATCCGCCAGTCGACCGCGGGCACCGGGAAGTCGCTGACGCTCGAGCTCGGCGGCAAATCGCCCTTCATCGTCTTCGATGACGCCGACATCGACGGCGCCGTCGAGGGCGTGGTCGATGCGATCTGGTTCAACCAGGGGCAGGTCTGCTGCGCCGGTTCGCGGCTCTTGCTGCAGGAAGGTATCGCGGAGACGTTTCGCCGGCGGCTGATCCGGCGCATGGAGACGCTTCGCGTCGGCCCGCCGCTCGACAAGTCGATCGACATGGGGGCGGTGGTCGCGCCCGTGCAGCTCGAACGGATCAAGTCGCTGGTCGAGACCGGGGTGAGGGAGGGCGCCGAGAAATATCAAGCGCCGGGCGCGCTGCCGGCGGAGGGCTGCTTCTACCCGCCGACCCTGCTCTGGAATGTGCATCCGGCTTCGACGGTGGCGATCGAGGAGATTTTTGGGCCGGTGCTGGTGGCGATGACATTCCGCACGCCCGACGAGGCGGTGATGCTCGCCAACAACACGCGCTATGGGCTTGCCGCAAGCGTATGGAGCGAGACGATCGGGCTGGCGCTGGATATCGCGCCGAAGCTTTTGGCCGGCGTGGTCTGGATCAACGCGACCAATTTGTTCGATGCCAGCGTCGGCTTTGGCGGTTACCGCGAGTCAGGCTTTGGCCGCGAGGGCGGCCGTGAAGGCATGTACGAATATCTGAAGCCGAAGACCTGGAGCGGCCGCAAGGCGCGCGCGAAGGCGTTGCCGCCGCCGGCGCCTGCCACCGATGGTGGCGGGTCTGGCGTGCCGGCGATCGACCGCACGGCAAAACTGTTCATCGGCGGCAAGCAGGTTCGTCCCGACGGCAATTATTCGCGCGCGGTGCTTTCGCCGAAGGGGCGGCATCTTGGCGAAGCGGGCGAGGGCAACCGCAAGGACATCCGCAATGCCGTGGCCGCGGCGCGCTCCGCCGAAGCCTGGGCGCGGGCGACGGCGCATAATCGCGCCCAAATCCTTTACTACCTTGCCGAGAATCTGTCCGCGCGCAGTGACGAATTCGCCAGGCGTATCACCGACATGACGGGCATAACGGCCGCCAAGGCGCGTGCCGAGGTCAACACGAGCATCGAGCGGCTGTTCAGCTATGGGGCCTGGGCCGACAAATTCGAAGGAACTGTCCACGCGCCGCCATTGCGCGGCGTGGCGCTCGCGATGCATGAGCCGATCGGAGTCGTCGGTGTGGCCTGTCCGGACGAGGCACCGCTGCTCGGTTTCATCAGTCTGGTGGCGCCGTTGATAGCAATGGGCAATCGCGTCGTCGTCGTGCCGAGCGAGCGGCATCCGCTCGCCGCGACCGATTTCTACCAGGTCCTGGAGACATCGGATGTGCCGGCGGGCGTCGTCAATATCGTCACGGGCGATCGCGACGGTTTGGTGAAGGTCCTCGCCGAGCACGATGATGTCGACGCGCTCTGGGCGTTCGGATCGCAGGAGGCGTCGGCGGCGGCGGAACGGCTGTCGATCGGCAATCTCAAGCGCACGCTCGTCGATCACGGTCTGTTGCTCGATTGGTACGACAGGGCTGCATGTGAAGGCCCGATCCTGCTGCGCCACGCCGTGCAGGTGAAGAACATCTGGATCCCCTATGGTGACTAGGGGCGACGCGTCACCGTAGCGAACAGGGGATCCGAACCGCCAGAGTTCGGACGATTTCGAGGATCAAGGAGGGAAGGCAACATGCTGAAGGGCATAGATCCATTGCTCAATGCCGATGTGCTCTATGCGCTGCGCGCCATGGGGCATGGTGACCGTCTGGTCGTTTGCGATACCAACTTTCCAGCCGATTCCATCGCGCGCCAGACGGTGTTCGGCCGGCTGCTGCGTATCGACAATGTCAGCACCGCGAGGGCGATCGAGGCCATTCTCTCCGTCATGCCGCTCGATACCTTCGTCGACGATGCGGCCATCCGGATGGAGATCGTCGGCCAGCCGCAGGAGGTGCCGCCTGTGCAGCGCGAGGTGCAGGCCGCGATCGATCGCGCGGAAGGGCGATCCTGGCCGCTGGTCGGCGTCGAGCGCCACGCCTTCTATGAGAAAGCCAAGTCCGCCTATTGCGTGATCGCAACCGGCGAGCGCCGCTTCTACGGCTGCTTCCTGTTCAGCAAGGGCGTGACCGCCCCGGACGGAGAATGATTCCCATGAGCAGGAATGGCGTCGCCGTCCTCGGCGTGTTCGTCGTTGATCTCGCGTTCCGTGCGGGCAATATGCCCGCGATCGGCGAGACGATCGCGGGATCAGGATTTGCGATGGGCCCCGGCGGCAAGGGCTCCAACCAGGCGGTCGCGGCCGCGCGTGCCGGCGCTGCCGTGACCTTCATCTCCAGGATCGGCAGCGACGCCTTCGGCGAACTTGCGATCAAGACCTGGGAGGCCGAGGGAATCCGGCCGCGTGTGGCCAGGATGGCGGAAGCGCCGACCGGCGCGGCGTTCATTTATGTCCACGAGACGCGCGGCGATAACGCGATCATCGTGGTGCCGGGTGCTGCGGGCGGTATCAGCCCTGCCGATATCGACGCGGTGGCGGGCGCTATTCGCGACAGCCGGGTGTTCGTGACGCAACTCGAGCAGCCGGTCGACGCGGCGATCAGGGGGCTCGAGATTGCGCGCGCGGCCGGCAGCATCACGGTGTTCAATCCGGCGCCGGCGATCAAGTTCGACAGCAGCCTGTTTGCGCTGTGCGACTATGTCGTCCCCAACGAGACTGAGGCCGAAGCGTTGACCGGGATCGCGGTGAGCGATCTCGACGGCGCTCGCCGCGCCGGCGACGCGCTGCTGGCCAAGGGTGCGGGGACCGCGTTGATCACGCTTGGCGAGCGTGGCGCCCTGTTCCATGCGCGGGACCGCTCGTTGCACGTGCTGCCCTTCGCGGCCGGCAAGGTGGTTGAGACCACCGGCGCGGGCGACGCCTTCGTCGGCGGCTTCGCGGCGGCGCTGGCGGATGGCGTCGATCCGCTGGAGGCTGCGCGCTTCGGATCGGCCACGGCGGGAATCTCGGTGACGCGACCGGGGACGGCGCCGGCGATGCCGCGGCGTGCGGAGATCGAAGCGCTGCTGAAGGGCTGATCCTCCGATGATGCGGAATGATCCGATCAAGCACGTCTTCATCTGGCCGGCGGTGCTCGTCGTGCTGGCGATCTCGATCTTTCCGCTGATCTATTCGCTGACCACCAGCTTCCTCAGCTACCGCCTGATTCCGCCGATCCCGCCGCGGGTGGTCTGGCTGGGCAATTATGCCGCGTGCTGCAGGAGCCGCGGTTCTGGAATGCGATCTTCACCACGACGCTGATCGCCTTCATCGCCGTTGGCCTGCAATATGCGATCGGATTTGGGGTGGCGCTCGCGCTCAATGCGCGCGTGCCGGGCGAACGGCTGTTTCGCGTCGCGTTGCTGCTGCCGATGCTGCTCGCGCCGGTCGCGGTTGCGCTGGTCGCGCGCATGATCTTCAACCCGACCATGGGACCGCTCAATCAGCTCTTGGGCAAGTTCGGCCTGGTCAATTTGCCGTTCCTCACCAATGGACACTGGGCGCTCGCCTGCATCATCGCGGTCGAGGTCTGGCAGTGGACGCCCTTTATCATCCTGATGATGCTGGCCGGCCTGCAGACGCTGCCGGAGGACGTTTACGAGGCCGCCGAGCTCGAGAATGCCAGCGCCTGGCAGCAGTTTTGGGGCATCACCTTTCCGATGCTGCTGCCGATCTCTGCAGCGGTGGTCTTCATTCGCCTGATCGAGAGCTACAAGATCATGGACACCGTCTTCGTGATGACGGGCGGCGGACCTGGCGTCGACACCGAGACGCTGACCCTGTTCGCCTATCAGGAGGGCTTCAAGAAGTTCAATCTCGGCTACACGTCGGCGCTCAGCTTCCTGTTCTTGACCGCAATCACGATCATCGGCGTCACCTATCTGGCGCTGCTCCGGCCGCATCTGGAGAAGCGCCGATGAGCGGGCAGGGCTTGACCGGATTGTCGCCTTGGAGCCGCCGGCTGGTCGCCGCGGGTGTTCTCGTCTGGTGCCTGATCACGGTGTTTCCGCTCTATTGGGTGGTCGTGACCGCGTTCAAGACGCCGCCCGGCGTGGTCGGCGGCCCGACCTATCTGCCGTTCATCGACTTCACGCCGACCCTGCAGCCCTTCATCGACCTCTATCAGGGCATCCGCGGCGAGTTCTTCCGGACATTCCTGAACTCGACCATCGTGGGCCTCTCGGCAGCCGCGATCGCCACCGCGATCGGCGCGATGGCCGCCTATGCGTTGGTGCGCTTCGAATTCAGGGTCCGGCTCGGTGCAGGCCTTGCCTTCTTCCTGCTCGCACTTGGCGGTTACCTCGTCTTCAACAACAGTTTTGGATTCACCCGACCGCAGGCGCTGCTGCTCGCGTTCCCGATCGCGCTGGCCGTTGCGATCATTGCCAACCGCCTGCCGCTGCCCGGGCCGATCCTCGGTAACGAGGACATTCTGTTCTGGTTCGTCAGCCAGCGCATGTTCCCGCCGATCGTCACGGCCTTTGCACTCTATCTGCTCTACAGCGAGATCGGCCGGCTCGGCTTCCAGCTGATCGACAGCTATATCGGCCTGACGCTGTGTTACGTCGCCTTCTCGCTTCCGATCGTGGTCTGGCTGATGCGCGACTTCTTCGAGGCGATCCCGATCGAGGTCGAGGAAGCCGCGATGGTCGACAACGTGCCGAGCTGGCGCATCTTCGTCGGCATCGTGGTGCCGATGTCGATGAACGGGTTGCTCGCCACGTTCATGATCACGCTGGCCTTTGTCTGGAACGAGTTCCTGTTTGCGCTGTTCCTGACCAATTCTCGATGGCAGACGCTTCCGATCCTGGTGGCGGGGCAGAACAGCCAGCGCGGCGACGAATGGTGGGCGATCTCGGCGGCGGCGCTCGTCGCCATCGTTCCGATGATGATCATGGCAGGTTTGCTCAGCCGGATGATGCGGTCGGGCCTGCTGCTCGGAGCTATCAAGTAAGAAAACCTAGGGAGGACAAAATAATGTTGCGACGAACGTTCCTGATGCTTGCCACTTCGCTGGCGACAGTTTGCGGCGTGGGCGAGGCGAGCGCTGCCTGCAGCCCGGACTATACCGGCGTCACCCTGACGGTGGCGTCGCAGACCGGCCCCTATATCGCGTCCGCGCTCAAGCTCGGCGCCGACGAATGGGCGAAGAAGACTTGCGGCAAGGTCAACGTCGTCGAGTTTCCATGGTCGGAGCTCTATCCGAAGATCGCGACCTCGCTCACGGCATCGGACGCGACATTCGATCTCGTCAGCTTCGCGCCGGCCTGGCTGCCGGATTTCGTGCCCTATCTCAGCGAGATGCCGAAAGAGATGCAGTCCGGCAAGGACTGGGATGACATCGAGCCGGCCTACCGCGAGCGCCTGATGGTGTGGGAAGGCAAGATCTATTCGCAGTCGATGGACGGCGACGTCCACACCTACACCTACCGCACCGATCTGTTCAGCGATCCCAAGGAGAAGGAGGCGTTCAAGGCCAAATACGGCTATGACCTCGCGCCGCCAAAGACCTGGAAACAGTATCTCGACATCGCCGAGTTCTTCCAGCGCCCGGACAAGGGATTGTGGGGAACGGCGGAGGCATTCCGCCGCGGTGGCCAGCAGTTCTGGTTCTTCTTCAGCCATGCTGCGGCCTACACCAACAATCCGAACTATCCGGGCGCGATGTTCTTCGATCCCGAGACGATGGATGCGCAGATCAACAATCCGGGCTGGGTGAAGGGACTGGAGGAGTATATCCGGGCCTCCAAACTCGGTCCGCCCAACGCGCTGAACTTCTCGTTCGGCGAGGTGAACGCGGCGGTGGCCGGCGGTCAGGTGGCCGAGTCGATCGGCTGGGGCGACACCGGCGTCATCGCCGCCGATCCCAAGCAATCGAAGATCTCCGGCAAGGTCGGCTCGGCGATGCTGCCCGGTTCGGACGAGATCTGGAACGCCAAGACCAAGACCTGGGACAAGTTCCCGAGTGTTGTGCCGGGCCCGTTCATGGCATTCGGCGGCTGGCAGGTCGCGGTGCCGAAGGCCGGCAAGAACCAGCAGGCGGCCTGGGACTTCGTCAAGACGCTGACCAGTCCGGATGTGTCCGGCCAGGCGGCGATCACCGGCGGCAGCGGCGTCAACCCCTACCGCAAGTCGCACACGGCCAATCTGCAGCTCTGGAGCAAGATCTTCTCGCCTGAGGAGGCCAAGGAATATCTCGGCGCGCAGTCCGACTCCATCAACGCCAAGAACGTCGCGCTCGACATGCGTCTGCCCGGCTACTTCTCCTACACCGAGGTCGTGGAGATCGAACTCGGCAAGGCGCTGGCAGGCCAGACCACGCCGAAGGCTGCGCTCGACGCGATCGCGAAGGAATGGAACCGGCTGACCGACGAGTTCGGCCGTGCCAAGCAGCTGGCCGCCTATCGCGCGGCGATGGGCCTGCCGCCCAAGAACTAGAGCATTTTCCGACCGGAATGAATCGGGTGGGGATTCCCAAAACGGCGCGAGTCAGATTCAAGCTGCATGCTGGCGAGGGAGGCCAGCATGTATGGCCAGGGCGCTTTCGGTTGATCTTCGTCAAAGGGTGATAGCCGCGATTGACGGTGGCATGTCCTGTCGACAGGCTGCTGAGCGCTTTGGTGTCAGCGCGGCCAGTGCGATCCGCTGGCGCGGTCGCCTCAAGGAAGTTGGCGACATCGTTCCTAAACGCCAGGGCGGTGACCGCAAATCGCAGCGCATCGAAGCGCATTCGCAATTGATTCTGGAGGCAGTGACAGCGAAGCCGGATATCACGCTCGCCGAGTTGCGAGAACTGTTGAAACGTCGTGGAATATCGACTGGCATCGCGTCGCTCTGGCGTTTTTTCCAGCGCAGAAAGATCACACTTAAAAAAAGACAGCGCACGCCGCCGAGCAACGGCGCGGCGATATAAATGCCGCGCGTGAGGAGTGGTTCGAAGGGCAAATCGATCTTGACCCTGAGCGTCTCGTCTTCATCGACGAAACCAGCGCCAACACCAAAATGGCGCGGCTTTACGGCCGCTCGCCACGCGGCGAGCGATGTCGTGCAGCTATCCCACACGGACATTGGAAGACGACGACATTCACCGCTGGATTGCGCTCCGACGGTCTGATCGCGCCGCTTGTTCTGGACGGTCCAATGGATGGCGACGCTTTCCTGGCCTACGTCGAGCAATTGCTCGCCCCATCGCTGCGGCCGGGCGATACCGTTATCATGGACAACTTGCCCGCTCACAAGGTCCATGGCGTTCGAGAGGCCATCCGGGCGGTCGGAGCAAGCCTGCTCTATCTTCCGCCCTACAGTCCAGACTTCAACCCGATCGAAATGGCCTTCTCTAAACTGAAAGCCCTGTTGCGGGCCGCCGCAGCGCGCACCATGCCCGATCTCTGGCAAGCAATCGCCAACGCTCTCAAGCGCTTCTCACCCGAGGAATGCCAAAATTATCTCGTCGCGGCTGGTTACGACGCAACGTGATCGGAAAATGCTCTAGCATGCCATTGAGATGGCCCCGGATGACGCGCGATCGTCATCTGGGGCTTCAATGATCTTCGGAGACGGAAACAGGACTTTATGGCGCACGTCGAGATCGAGAACGTCAGCAAGGCATACGGGCCCTACAAGATCATCGAAGGGCTTGATCTCAACGTGGCCGACAAGGAGTTTGTCGTGCTTGTCGGCCCATCCGGCTGCGGCAAGACGACAACTTTGCGCATGATCGCGGGACTTGAGACCGTCACCAGCGGCACCATCCGCATCGGAAACCGCGACGTCACCCAGTTGCGCCCGGGGTTGCGCAATTGCGCCATGGTGTTTCAGAACTACGCGCTCTATCCGCATATGACCGTCGGCGAGAACATTGCCTATGGCATGAAGGTGCGGGGCGAACCACGCGCCGGCATCGAGAAGGCGGTCAAGGATGTGGCGCGGGTACTCGACCTCGAACAGTATCTCGACCGGCGTCCCAAGCAGCTCTCGGGCGGCCAACGCCAGCGCGTGGCGATCGGCCGCGCCATCGTGCGCAGCCCCGATGTCTTTCTGTTCGACGAGCCGCTGTCGAATCTAGATGCCAAACTTCGGATCGAGATGCGGACCGAGATCAAGGCGCTGCATCGCCGGCTCGCCAAGACCATCGTCTATGTGACCCATGACCAGGTCGAAGCCATGACCATGGCCGATCGTGTCGTCGTGATGAACCGCGGCCGGATCGAGCAGGCGGCCGACCCGATCACGCTGTATGAGAAGCCGAGCAATCTCTTTGTGGCGGGCTTTATCGGCGCACCCAGCATGAATTTCATTCATGGCGAGATCGTTGCGCGCGACGGTGCGCTGCTCTTCACCGAGCCGTCGGGAACAGCGTTGAGATTGCCGAAATCACGCGAGGCTGCCTATGCGGGGAGCATCGAGAAGCCGGTCGTGCTTGGCGTGCGGCCGGACCACGTCCTCCCGCAGGGCGCTCCGGCCGGCAGCACAATCCGTATGATCGTGAAGGATGTGGAGCCGTTGGGGCCGCACACACTGGTGATTGGCGCCGTCAGCGACTTTCCATTCACCGCGCAAGTGCCGGTCGGTACCACCGCGGAGCCGGATCGGCCCTTCGACGTAGGAATCGATCTCGAGCGCGTGCATCTGTTCGATAAATCTTCGGGAAAGATCATTCCGACGTAAGGCGGACATGGCGCTTCGAAGATTGAGCGCCTTAAATCGTTCGGTCCTGGTCGGATCAGCGATCGGCAGTCAGTTGTTGGCGATATCGCTCGGCATCCCAATTCAGCAACGCATGCTCACTCTCTGCCGCTAGATAGTTGAGGCGTGCAGTCAGGGGGAGGCGACAGGTGACCAGTGCAAGACAGGTCAGCATGGCTTCCGCGCCGTCGCTGGCGTCCTCGCGGATGAGGCTGCCAGCGTCCGGGACGAGAAGGGCAACCGGTGGCGCCAGCCCGTCCGCAATGGTCCGTGCGATCATGGCGCTCAGGTTCTCGCGATGTTCCAGGACCGGTAGTCCCGGGCCAAGGAAGACGACGTGATCAGGATAGAGCGAGCCGCTGGTTGCGATCGCGCGGCTGTAGCGGTCGGTGGCAATGTCGTGGCAGCGCGGATCCCGCGGCAGGCGATAGCCGGCGCCTGCGCAGATCGTTCGGAGCGCATCGTGATCCGCGGTTGGCGCGCTGCGCGGCTCCAGCATGAGGCGCTCCTCGACGTCGGCCACCATGGCCTCCGCCGCATTGCAGGTGGCTGCGCCCACCACCAGGCCGTGATTGCCGAGGACCAGGACGTCGACCGGATTCCGTGCAATCGTCTCGCTGACCGCGCGTGCGAGCGGCAGTCCCGGGTGGTGATAGTCGAGGTAACGCCAGGCCAATCCGTCCAGTCGCCGGGCAAATTCGTCGCGGGCATCGGTTCGCACCGCCCATGCGATGGTGTTGACCGCATGGACATGCAGCACGACCTGGTGCGGCATCAGGGCATGGAGCGAGGTCTCGATCGAGGCGCGCAGCGTCGTCCCGGCGTTCGGAGCGAGCGGCACCCGTTCGTCGCCTTGCGCAAGCGCGGCGCGCGCAGCCGACAATGCGACCGGTACGAAAATGTCCTTGTCCTCGGCATCGGCGAGCCAAGTGCCCGACGCCTTCACCCACAGCACGTCGCCATCCTTGACCGACGAATTGCCGCCGGCACCCTGAACCAGCAGGATATTGGCGCCGACGCTAGCCGACATCTGGCGCAATTCGTTCAGTATTTGAGGCTGTCGCATCGGGGGTGTTCTCACCAGATCAGATGGTCCATCGTCCAGTGCGGCATCCGTGCCGCCGTGCCGGCTGCGATCCTGATCGCTTGCGGCAGATTGCTTGCCTGCGCCAGCGTCGCCCGGTGGGCGCCGGAGCCGATCAACAGGGTCAGCATGCCGGCGGCACGTCCACCGGCGATGTCGTGATCGAGCGAGTCGCCGATAACGAGGATCCGGTCCGGCGGCGGATGTCCCAATTGGTCGCGCGCGGCAGCAAACATCGGTGGATACGGTTTGCCCACGAACAGCACGGTACCGCCGAGTGATTGATAGAATGCGGCAAGCGCGCCAGGTGCCGGGATCAGCCCGGCGGCGCCGAACATCACGAGGTCAGGATTGGCGCACAGCATCGACAGTCGCCGCGCGGCGGCCGCCGTCAGCAGCGCACGCCAGCGCTCGGGCTCGGCCGTATCATCGTCGAGCCCGCCGAGCAGGATGAAATCAGCCTCGTACACGGTCGAAGCCATCGCGAGAGCGGTGCCGTCGACGATCGAGCGGTCTCCGTCGCGCGAGATCAGGAAGCATGCGCGTCCGAGCCCTGCAAAGGGAGGCTGCTCGCGTGCATGCAGGCCGCGCCAGGTGACCTCGCCCGAGGACAACACGCCGTCATAGGCTTCCGGCGGCAGGCCGAGCGCCGCGAGCCGTCGCTGATTGCTGCTGGCGCGTTTGCCGGAATTGGAGAGGATCAGGATGCGCTTGCCGGCCTCACGCAGCCTTGCCACGCAATGCAGCGCAGCAGGGAACACCGCCAGCCCCTCGTGCAGCGTGCCCCATTGGTCGAGCAGCACGTGATCGAAGCGGTCGACGATGGCGTGAAGGCCGGCGATCGCGGTCGCATCGGCATTCATGGCGGACCGCCATTCAACGCCAGCAGCGCGGCGCCGTAGCTTGCTTCGGTCTGCTCGGCGACCGAGACAGGAACGCCAAGAATGCGGTGCCTGATCCTGGTCCATGCGTCGTTCTTCGCGCCGCCGCCGATCCCGATAACGCGGCGCAGGCGCGGTGCGCCGAGCCGCGCCAGCTGCCGATAGGCGAGGGCTTCCACCGAGGCAATGCCCTCGAGCAGGCCCTGAAAGAAGCGATGATCTTCCGCCGGGCGCGGTGTAATCCGTGCGGCCAGCGCGGGATCGGCGATCGGAAACCGTTCGCCGGGCTTGGGAAGCGGATAATAGTCGAGCCCGGTCGGCTCGTTGGGCGTCACCTGCGGTGTCAGCCGCTCCATCTCGTCGGCGGTGAAATGTGCGAGAAGCGCGGCGCCGCCGGAGTTCGAGGCGCCGCCGGCGAGCCAGCGCTCGCCGAGCCGGTGCGAATAGACGCCCTGATCGGCCGCGAAGATCGGCTGGGTCGCAAGCTGCTTCACCACCAGCGTGGTGCCGAGCGAGGTGACGGCATCGCCCGGCTGGTCGGCCCGCGTCGCGATGAAAGCCGCAACGCCATCGGTGGTGCCGGCCGCGACCTGTGCTGTGGGGGGCAGCCCCAGCGACCGCGCGACCTGCGGATCCATCTCGGCGAATGGCGTGCCCGGCACCAGCACCTCGGGAAGCAGATCGTCGCGCGCGCCGAGCTGGTCAAGCCAGGGTGGCCAGGCGCGCGCGACCGGGTCGTAACCGAGCTTCAGCGCGTTGTTCTCGTCGCTGATGCCATGACAGCTGGTGAGCCGGCCTGCGATCCAGTCCGCCTGGTGCACGGCGTGGCGCGCGTCGCCGATATAGCCGTGGGTCAGCAGATAGAGCAGCTTGGCGAGTGCGCTGCTCGCGCCATGCGCGCCGCTTTCGAGCGGTGCGATTGCCGCCACGCGCATCGCCTCACGTGTGGCGCGCGCATCATTGTACATCAGCCCCGGCGAACAGGGGCGGCCGGACGCATCGACTAGCAATAGCGTGCCCGATGTGCCGTCCACGACGATGCGCGTGATGTCGCCGAGACTGACGGTCTCGCCAAGCTTGCGGATTGCCGCCACCGCGGCCTGCCACCAGAGCTCCGGTGTCTGGTCGATCGCGTTGCCGTCGACGCGCGGTGCGGGCAGTGCGACCGAAGCAAAGCCGCGGATGCCGGCCTCGGTGTCGATTGCACAGGCGCGGACGCCTCCGGTTCCGACATCAATGCCGAGATACAAACCTCCCATCCGACTTCACCGCTGTTTGGTGCGCGCGCTTCAACATTGGTTGCGCTGCAGCACGTTTGGGGGATTGACGCCCCGTCCGGCCTCTGCAATTTTTTGCAGGAGATGAAGAAATTTGCAAGCGGACTTTTTCGGACATGGCTGCATCGCCCGACAGGCTGCCGGTGACCGACGGCGAGGCGTCACTCGCGACGCGTGCAGCGTGGCTGTATTTCGCAGCCGGGCTGACGCAGTCGGAAGTCGCCGACCGCCTCAACATCCAGAGCACCAAGGCGCACCGCCTGATCGCGCGCGCCAGCCGCGAGGGCATGATTCGCGTTTTCGTCGAGGGGCCGGTCGCCGAATGCGTCGCGCTGGAGAACGATCTCGCGCAGCGCTTTGGTCTTTCGTTCTGCCGCGTCGCGCCTGATCTCGGCGAGGGCGATCTGCCGCTGAAGGCGTTGGCGCTCGAAGGCGCGAGCTTCCTGCGCCAGATCCTCGAGCGCGGCCAGGACAAGGTGATCGGCGTTGGCCATGGCCGCACGCTCGCCGCCGTCGTCGAGCAGATGCCGCAGACGCCGGCGCGTGACGCGCAATTCGTGTCGCTGCTCGGCGGATTGACGCGGAAATTTGCCGCCAATCCGTTCGACGTGATTCACAAGCTCGCCGAGCGCACCGGCGCGGAAGCCTATTTGTTGCCGGTGCCGGTATTCGCCAATTCGGTCGCCGACCGCGCCGTGCTGATGCAGCAATTCGGCATCGCCGACGTGTTCGCACTGGCGCGCAAGGCCTCGCTGCTGTTCGTCGGCATCGGCCAGATCAGCCGCGACGGCTTTCTGGTGTCGAGCGGCATGATCAAGCCCGACGAGTTGGTCGAGCTGAAGCGTGTCGGCGCCTGCGCCGATCTGCTCGGACATTTCTTCAGCGCCGACGGAACCGTGCTGGACACCGATCTCTCGGCCCGCGCCACCTCCATGAGCATGCCCGATCTCAGGAAGCACCGGATCGTCGCCATCGGCGGCGGGCCGGCCAAGGTGACCGCGCTGCGCGGGGTGCTGCGCAGCGGCGTTCTGCACGGCCTCATCATCGACGAAGCGACTGCAAAAGCGCTCGCCACCGACAAGCCGGAGACCACATCCGGCAAAGCAAGAAGCAAGACCCGGAAGGACACATAACAAGCGTCAACAAGGAGAGGAAATACATGTTCGATCGCGAGAAGAATCTGTTCGACTCCTACGCTGCCAAACGCATCAGCCGCCGCGATCTCCTCGACGGCGCCGCCAAGCTCGGCATCGCGGGCATCGCTGCAAACGCCACCTTCGCCTCCTCGATGTCGAAGGCAATGGCCGTGGACTTCAACTGGAAGGCCCAGAGCGGCAAGAGCGTCAAGCTGCTGCTGAACAAGCACCCTTACGTCGACGCAATGATCGGCGACATTGAGGCGTTCAAGTCGCTGACCGGCATGAATGTCACCTACGACATCTTCCCGGAGGACGTCTATTTCGACAAGGTGACGGCGGCACTGTCGTCGAAGTCGGACCAGTACGATGCCTTCATGACCGGCGCCTACATGACCTGGACCTACGGTCCGGCGGGCTGGATCGAGGACCTCAACACCTACATCAAGGATCCCGCCAAGACCAACCCGGCCTTCGCCTGGGACGACGTGCTGCCCGGCCTGCGTGCCTCAACCGCATGGGACGGCGTCGCCGGCTCCGAACTCGGCTCGGGCAAGGCCAAGCAGTGGTGCATCCCCTGGGGCTATGAGCTCAACAACATCACCTACAACCGCAACATCTTCGACAAGGTCGGGGTCAAGCCGCCGAAGAACCTCGACGAGATGCTGGAGGTCGCGGCCAAGATCACCAAGGACGCCGGCGGGCCCTACGGCATCGGTGTGCGCGGCTCGCGTTCCTGGGCGAGCATCCATCCCGGCTTTCTGTCGGCCTATTCGAACTTCGGCCAGAAGGATTTTGTGATGGAGGGCGGCAAGCTGAAGGCCGCGATGAACACCAAGGCCTCGAAGGATTTCCACGAGAAATGGGTCAAGATGATTCAGACCTCGGGGCCGAAGAACTGGTCGACCTACACCTGGTACCAGGTCGGCACTGACGTCGGCGCCGGCGCCTCCGGCATGATCTTCGATGCCGATATCCTCGGCTACTTCATGAATGGCGGCGACAACAAGGAGAAGGGGCATCTCGGCTACGCGCCGTTTGCCGCCAATCCGGCCGCCAAGGCGCCAACCCCGAACGTTTGGATCTGGTCGCTCGCGATGTCGACCTTCTCCAAGCAGAAGGACGCGGCGTGGCTGTTCATGCAGTGGGCCGCCTCCGTAGAGCACGACCTGTTCGGTGCGCGCAAGATGGATTTCGTCAATCCGGTCCGCGCATCGGTGTGGAAGGACAGCGAGTTCCGCGATCGCATCGCGAAATCCTATCCCGGCTACCTCGAGCAGCACGACGTCTCCGCGCCCGGCGCCAAGATCTACTTCACTGCGCAGCCACTGTTCTTCGACCTGACGACCGAGTGGGCCGCCTCGCTGCAGAAGATGGTGGCGAAGGAGGTCAGCGTCGACGAGGGGCTGGACAAGCTCGCCGACAGCATCAACCGCCAGCTTAAGCAGGCCGGTCTCGGCTGACACATCAACTGCGTGGTGCCTGATCCTCCTCCGCACCACGCCCTTCCGCCGGCTCGGAGACTAGCCCCATTCCGAGCCGGCGGCGTTGCCAGCCGAACGCGATCTCGTATCATCATGAGCATGGTCCAACTTCTTCAAACGAACGCGCCGACGGCGCCGGCCAAGCCACGGCCGCGCGGCCGCCTGCTGCCATACCTGCTGAGCCTGCCGGCGCTGCTGATCTGCGTGGCGATCCTGGTTCCGTTCGTGACCGCGGCGATCTATTCGCTGCAGCGCTACCGGCTGAACCTGCCTTATCTGCGCGGTTTCATCGGCCTGGACAACTATATCGACTTTCTCTCCGACCCCGCGTTCTGGAATACGTCTCGCGTCTCGATCACCTACACCGCGTTGACGGTCGTGCTCGAGCTGCTGCTGGGCCTTGGCATTGCGCTGCTGCTGCGCCGGCCGACCCGCTTCCACAATGCGGTTTCGATCATGCTGTTGCTGCCGCTGATGACGGCGCCAGCGATCGCCGCGCTGATGTGGAAGCTGATGACCAATCCGAGCTTCGGCATCCTGTCCTATCTGGTCAGCCTGTTCGGCGTCACCGACTTCAAATGGGCCTCGGATCCGTCCACCGCGTTGTTCACCGTGGTGCTGGTCGACGTCTGGGTCTACACGCCCTTCATCATGATCCTGCTGCTGGCGGGGCTGCGCTCGCTGCCGCGGCAGCCGTTCGAGGCCGCCGCGCTCGACGGCGTGCCGGCGAGTTTTGTCTTCTTCCGCATCACGCTGCCGATGCTTGCGCCCTACATCATCACGGCGTCGCTGTTCCGCCTGCTCGACTCGATCCAGCAGTTCGACATCATCTATGCGATGACGCAGGGCGGCCCCGGCGACCGGCTGATGGTGTTCCAGGTGCAGGCCTATCTGGAATTTTTCCAGTACACCAATGTCGGCAGGTCAGCGGCGTTGTTGATGATCCTGTGGCTCATCACCAATATCCTTTCGAACATCTTCATCAAGAACTGGCTGCGGTTGCGCGCGCGTGCGCACGGCCACGCGTGACGGGGAGGGGCACGATGGAACATTCCAGCCTTGCCGGTCGCGTCTTCCGCGGCGTGGCGCTCACGCTGATCCTGATCTTCTTCATGTTTCCGATCGTCTGGATCTTCCTGATGTCGTTCCAGAGCAACGATCAGATCTTGCGGATTCCGCCGCGGATCCTGTTCGAGCCGACGCTTGCGAACTACGAGGCGCTGATCTCCGGCCAGCTGCGCACCGTGGCCGGCAATCTGCAAATCTCGTTCATGCGCAATCTTTTCAACAGCGTCGTGCTGTCGAGCGCGGCGGTGCTGCTGGCGCTGCTGCTCGGCGTGCCGGCAGCCTATGCCTTTGCGCGCTTCAAGTTCCGCCTCGGCGAGACCATCGCCTTCACGCTGCTGTCGTTCCGCTTCGCGCCGCCGCTGCTCGTGCTGCTGCCGCTGTCGCTGTACTACCAGGAGCTCGGCCTCAACGACACCTATATCGGTATCGTCTGGGTCTATCAGTTGATCGCGCTGCCTTTGATCCTGTGGATCGTGCGCGGCTATTTCGAGGATATCAGTCCTGATATCGAGCATGCCTACCGGCTGGCCGGGCATTCCTGGAGCGAGGCCTTCATCAAGATCGCGGTGCCGCTGGCGGGACCCGGAATTGCCGCGGCGGGGCTATTGTCGTTCATCTTCTGCTGGAACAATTTCGTCTTCGCCCTGATCCTGGCTTCCGCCGACAAGCAGCCGGTGACGGTCGGCGCGCTCGCCTTCGTCACCGCTTCCGGAATCCAGTATGGCCAGATCGCGTCGGCGATCGTGCTATCGGTGACGCCGACCCTGTTGCTGGCGCTCTATGCGCAGCGCTATCTGGTCGAAGGTCTCTCGCTCGGCGCGGTGAAAGGCTGACCTGATGGCGCGTCTCGAGATCAATTCGGTGAGCAAGGCTTTCGGTGCGGCACGGCCCGCCGACGGACTGTCGTTGGCGGTCGAGCCCGGCGAGATCGTTGCGGTGTTCGGACCGTCCGGCAGCGGCAAGACCGTGCTGTTGCGCATGATCGCGGGCATGTTCGAGCCTGACGACGGCGACATTCTGGTCGGCGGCCGCTCGATTGTCGGTGCTCCGCCCGAGCGGCGCGGTATCGGCATGGCGTTCCAGAACTTTGCCCTGTTCCCGCACATGACCGCCCGCGACAATATCGCAAGCGGGCTGCGCGCCAGGGCCGGCGGCAGCGATGTCGCGGGCCGCGTTGCCGCGATCAGCAAGCTGCTCAAGATCGAGCACGTGCTCGGCCACACGCCGCGCGAATTGTCGAACGGACAAAAGCAAAGAACGGCGTTGGCGCGAGCGTTGGTCGGCAATCCGGATGTGCTGCTGCTGGATGATCCCCTGCGCAACGTCGACGCCAAGCTGCGCTACGAGATGCGGCTCGAGCTGCCGAACCTGCTGCGGCGCGGGACGGCGGCGGTGCTGTACGTGACCCAGGACTATCGTGAGGCGATGGCGATCGCCGACCGCATCGCGGTGCTGGTCGACGGCCGGCTCGCGCAGGTCGCGGCGCCTGCCGATATCTATGCCCAGCCCGCGTCGGTTGCGGTGGCCCGCCTGTTCGGCGACCCGACCATCAACCTCGCCGAGGTTTCACCGATCGCGGAGCACGGCATGCTATCGGCTGCGGTCGCTGGCGCCAGGATGCGGCTCGGTGCTGCCGATGGCGTGGCACCCGCGGGTCCATGCTGGCTTGGTGTCCGGCCGGAGGATCTCGCGGTCTCGACGGTGTCCACGGACGACGCCATTCCGGCGCGCATTCTCGCGATCACGCCGATGCACGAGAAGGCGGTGCTGCTGCTCCGTCTCGCTGACGGAACCGAATGGCTGGCGGCGCTGCCGCCGGATGCGTCGAAAGGTGCGGCCGACGATACCGTCTTCGTCCGCTTCGCGGGTGATGCCGCGATGCTGTTCGATCGTGCGACCGGGCTCCGGATCGGGCCTTCGCACCGGCTCAAGGCGGCTTAGGAGCCGATGGTCATGGACATGCTCGAGCTTCGAGGCATCGACAAGGTCTACCGCAGCCGCGGCAAGCCGCCGGTGTGCGCGGTGCAGGCGCTCGACATGGTGGTCAGGAAGGGCGAGATCGTCGCGCTGCTGGGATCGTCAGGTTGCGGCAAGACCTCGACCTTGCGCATGATCGCGGGGTTCGAGGACGTCTCGGCCGGATCGATCGCGCTCGGCGGGCGGCGGATCCACGAGCTGCCGCCGGCGCGACGCAAGGTGGCGATGGCCTTCGAGGGCTATTCGCTTTATCCGCCGCTCACGGTCCGCGAGAACATCGCGTTCGCGCTGAAATCCGCTCAACTGCCGCGCGGCGAGATGGCGCGTCGCGTCGACGAGATTGCCCGCCTGGTCGAAATCGAGGACATCCTCGACAGCTATCCGCGCGCGATCTCCGGCGGCCAGCAGCAGCGCGTGTCGCTGGCGCGTGCGTTGGTGCGCGACGCCGATCTCTATCTGCTCGATGAGCCGATGGGGCAGCTCGAACCGCAGCTGCGCGCGGTGCTGCGCGGCCGGATCAAGAGCCTGCTTGCCGAGCGTGGCATGACCGCGATCTTCGTCACCCACGACCAGACCGAAGCGAGTGCGCTGGCCGACCGTATCGCGGTGATGGAGGGCGGCGTGCTGCAGCAGTTCGCCAGCGAGAGGGAGCTGAAGGGCCGGCCCGCCAATTTGTTCGTTGCGAGCTTCATCGGCGAGCCGCCGATGAATCTGCTCGACGCCGAGGTAACGCGCTCGGATGGCGGCTTTCGCCTGTCGGTCGGAACAGACATGGGTTTCGAAATCAGCGGTGCCGGGCTCGACAGTGAGGCGGCGAAGGCGCTCACCAGCATGCGAGAGGTCCGGATCGGCATTCGTCCGCAGAAGATCGTGGTCGGGACCGGCGACGTCAGGGTCAAGGTCGTCTCCAACCAGTGGCTCGGCGATCAGTCGCATGTCGCAGGCGATTGCGGTGGTCGCATGCTGATCGCGGTCACCCCCGGCCGCGTCGCCGCGCGGCCGGGCGACATTGTCTCCTTCGCGCTGGAGTCGCGTCACCTGCACATCTTTGGAAGCGACGGAACCTGCATTCGCCATGCGGAGGGGTCCTGACGATGACAGCTTCGGCAAGCCGCGATGTCATCATTGGCATTGATGCCGGCACCTCGCTGATCAAGGCGGTGGCGTTCACACTGGCCGGCGAGCAGCTTGCTGATGTTTCGCGGCCGAATGTGTACAGCAGTCCGGCCGGCGGCCATGTCGTGCAGGACATGGCGCGGACCTGGAGCGATACGGTTGCGGTCATTCGCGCTCTCGCGAACGCCTTGCCGGACTTGTCGGCGCGGATTGCGGCAATCGCGGTGACCGGGCAGGGCGACGGCACCTGGCTGATCGATGACGATGGCCGGCCGGTTGCGCCGGCGCTGCTGTGGCTGGACTCTCGCGCCGGGCGGCTGGTCGAGGAGATCCGCGGCAGCGAGCGCAACGCGCCGCTTTACCGGCGTACGGGCTCCGGGCTCATTGCCTGCCAGCAGGGGCCGCAACTGGCGTGGCTTCAAGCGCACGTGCCCGACACGATTGCGAGGGCAACCACTGCCTTCCATTGCAAGGACTGGCTCTATTTCCTGCTCACCGGCGAGCGCGCAACCGATCCATCGGAAGCCACCTTCTCCTGCGGCGATTACCGCAAGCGCGGCTTTGATGCGGAGACGGCGCGGTTGATCGGTATCGCCGACCTGACCCGCCTGTTCCCGCAAGTCGTTGACGGTGCGGTCGCAACGCATCCGCTCACCGCGGCGGCCGCGATCGAGACCGGCCTGCCGGAAGGCGTGCCGGTCTGCCTTGGCTATGTCGACGTGATCTGCAACGCGCTCGGTGCCGGGCTCTACGATCCGTCACCGGATGTCGGCTGCACCATCATCGGTTCGACCGGCATGCATATGCGGCTGGTCCGGAGCGCAGACGCGGTGACGCTGAACCGGGAGGCAACCGGCTACACCATGCCGTTCCCGGTGCCCGGTCACTATGCCCAGATGCAGTCGAACATGGCGGCGACGCTGAACATCGACTGGATGCTCGATCTCGCATGCGACTTGCTGGCGGCGGAAGGCGTGACGCGCACGCGCGCCGACCTGATCGGACGGCTCGACGATCAGGTGCTGCAGGCCAGGCCCGGCGAGGTGCTGTTCCATCCGTTCATCTCCGATGCCGGCGAGCGTGGTCCGTTCGTCTCGCATGAGGCCAGCGCGCAATTCTTCGGCCTGCGCTCGCGCCACCGCTATGGAGATTTGATGCGTGGCGTGATGGAAGGTTTGGCCTTCGCCGCACGGGATTGCTATGCCGCGATGGGTTCGTTGCCGCGCGATGTCAGGATCACCGGTGGCGCGGCGAAGAGCCGCGCGCTTGGCGTGATCCTCGGCGCCGCACTGGATTGCGACATCCGCATCTGCAGCCGCGGCGAGGCCGGCGCCGCGGGTGCGGCGATGATCGCCGCTGTCGCGATCGATGCCTATCCCGACATGCGCGCCTGCGCCGAGCATTGGGTTGCGCCGCATCTCAGTCCCCCGCAATCGCCTGACGCTGCGCTGGCGAAGCGCTACGCCAGCATCTTCCCGACCTATCTCGATGCGAGGCTGGCGTCGCGACCGGTCTGGAAGCAACTCGCCGCGCTGCGCGCCGGAGGCGATCATGTCTAAGCCCATCGCCATTGTCGGCGACCGCTTCATGCTGCCCGCGGTGTTTGCCGAGCACATCCGGACGGCCTGCGGCAATGGCGTCGATATCCGCACCCTGGAGCAGCCCTGGCCGGATGAGCCGATGGAGCACGGTTATGCCGGTTCGAAGCTCGATGGCCTGAAGGAGTTCATGGGACGGCCGGACGAGATCATGGACTTTGTCGGCGATGCCGAGCTGCTCGTCACCCACCTGGCGCCGATCTCGCGCTCGATGCTGGAACGGCTGCCGAAGCTGAAGTTCATCGCGGTGTCGCGGGGCGGTCCGGTCAACATAGATATGCAGGCGGCGCGCGACCACAACGTGCTGGTGGTCAATACGCCCGGCCGCAATGCGAGCGCAGTGGCGGAGTTCACTATCGGCGCGATTCTTGCCGAGACGCGCCTGATCCGCAGCGGCCACGAGGCGCTGCGCGGCGGGGAATGGCGCGGCGATCTCTATCGCGCCGACCGCACCGGGCGCGAGCTCGGCGAGATGACGGTGGGCATCGTTGGTTATGGCGCGATCGGCAGCCGCGTCGTGAAGCTGCTGAAAGCCTTCGGCTGCAAGATCCTGGTCGCCGACCCCTATGTCCAGCTCAGCGCCCAGGACCGCAACGACGGCGTCGAGCATGTCGGGCTCGGCGAATTGCTCGGCCGCGCCGATATCATCACGTTGCACGCGCGGGTTACGCCGGAGACCACCCGCTTTATCGGGCGCGACGCGCTGGCGCGGATCAAACAGGGCGCGTTCCTGATCAACACCGCGCGCGGTCCGTTGGTCGATTACGAGGCGCTGCACGATGCGCTGGCATCGGGACATCTCGGCGGCGCCATGCTCGACACCTTTGCGGTCGAGCCGGTCCCGGCGGACTGGCCGTTGCTGCAGCTTCCCAACGTCACGCTGACGCCGCATATCGCCGGAGCCTCCGTGCGTACCGTCACCGTGGCCGCCGAGCAGGCGGCCGAAGAGGTTCGCCGCTTCCTGGCCGGCGAACCGCCACTCCATCCGTGCTGAAGAGGAAAGGCAGTCCGTATGACCCGTGAGGAACGACAATTGCGCGAGGCGATCATTGCCAAGTGTCGATGGATGAATGCGTCGGGTCTCAACCAGGGGACATCTGGCAATATCTCCGCCCGCTACAAGGACCGGATGCTGATCACGCCTTCGGCGACCCCCTATGATTCGATGAAGCCGGAGATGATCGCGTCGATGCCGCTCGAAGGCGACTACGGCGCGTGGGAGGGGCCGCTGCAGCCGTCTACCGAATGGCGCTTCCATCTCGACATCACGCGCGCCCGGCCCGATGTCGGCGCCATCGTCCATACCCACTCGACCTACGCGACCGTGCTCGCGATCGCGCGCAAGCCGATCCCGGCCTGCCACTACATGATGGCGGCTTTCGGCGGCACCGACATCCGCTGCGCCGGCTATGCGCGCTACGGCACCAAGGAACTGTCCGACCATGCGATCGCCGCGCTTGAAGGACGCAATGGCTGCCTACTTGCCAACCACGGCATGATTGCGCTCGGCGCCAATCTTGACAAGGCGATGTGGCTCGCGGTCGAACTCGAGACCATCGCACGGCAGTATTACCTTTCGCTCGCGCTTGAGTCGCGCGTCATCCTGACCGACGAGGAGATTGCCGACACCGCGAGGGGATTCTCCACCTACGGCTTGCAGGCGCCAAAGCCGAACAAGGCCCGCGCGACGGCAAAGGCCGCGCCGCGCCGCGCCGAGAAGCGGCGTAGCGGCAGGCGATGACAGGGACTGCGCCGGCCGCCGGCGGGGACTATGGACTGGTCGATCTCGCAATCGTTGGTGGCGGCATCAACGGCGCCGGCATCGCCCGCGACGCCGCCGGCCGCGGGCTGAAGGTCCTGCTCTGCGAGAAGGACGATTTCGCCGAGGGCACCTCGTCGCGCTCGGGCAAGCTGATCCATGGCGGGCTGCGCTATCTCGAATATTACGAGTTCCGCCTGGTGCGCGAGGCATTGATCGAGCGCGAGGTGCTGCTCGCCTCCGCGCCCCACATCATCTGGCCGATGCGCTTCGTGCTGCCGCATTCGCCGGAGCAGCGGCCGGCGTGGCTGGTCCGCACCGGGCTGTTGCTCTACGACCATCTCGGCGGCCGCAAGCAACTTCCGGCGAGCCGCAGCCTGGATCTGTCGCGGGCCCCGGAAGGTGCGCCGCTGCAAGAGGAATTCCGCCAAGGCTTTGAATATTCCGACTGCTGGGTCGACGACGCCCGGCTGGTGATCCTCAATCTGATCGATGCGGCAGAGAACGGCGCCTGCATTCCGCCGCGCACGCGGGCAGTGCGCGCGCGCCGCGACGGCGAAGTCTGGCTGCTCGAGATGCAGAGCGAGGGCGGCGCGACGCAGGTTGTACGATCCCGCGCGCTGGTCAACGCCGCCGGACCATGGGTTCAGGACGTCATCCAGGGCGTGGCGGGACTGAACTCCGCCCAGAGCGTGCGGCTGGTCAAGGGCAGCCACATCGTGGTGCCGAAATTCTGGAATGGGCCGCAGGCCTATCTGCTGCAAAATAGCGACCGCCGGGTGATCTTCGTCAACCCCTATGAGGGCGATCTGGCGCTGATCGGCACCACCGACATTCCCTATCAGGGGCGCGCCGAGGACGTCGCGATCGACCAGGACGAGACCGATTATCTGTTGCAGGTGCTGCGCCGCTATTTCCGGACGCCGCCGCAACCGGGCGAGATTGTGCACGCCTTCTCCGGAGTCCGGCCGCTCTATGACGACTATGCTGACAATCCGTCGGCCGTGACGCGCGACTATGTGTTCGAGATTCACGGCGCCGAGGGCGCGCCGCCGCTGCTCTCGATCTTCGGCGGCAAGATCACGACCTACCGCCGGCTGGCGGAGCAGGCGCTGCAGCGGCTCGCGCCGTGGTTTCCCAAGATGTCGTCGGCCTGGACCGCGGATCGGCCGCTGCCGGGCGGCGACATCGGCGGCAGCTTTGATGATTTCTCAAATGGGCTGGCGCGCGACTATCCCGATCTGCCGCGGAAGCTCGTCCAGCACTATGCGCGCCTTTACGGCACGCGCGCGCGTGAGCTCTTGAGTTCGGCTCGCATCTCCAGCGATCTGGGCCGCCATTTCGGCGGTGACTTCTATGAACGCGAAGCGGTGTATCTTCGCGAGAAGGAGTGGGCGAGAGGGTCCGCCGACTTCCTGGATCGGCGTACCAAGCACGGCCTGCATTTGACGCCCGCGCAGCGGATGGCGTTTGAGAGCTTCATCTAGGACGGGATGCGCAGCCGGCTCGGGCTTCGAAGGTCGGCAGGGATGTTCGCGCTTAAAGTATCTCGGCCAGCGAATGGCCGTGCAGTTCGATGTTCAAGCCCTGCATGCCGAGATCATTGATCTCGCCGCCCATGGCCTTCAGGCTCTCCTCGCGGATCAGTGACATCAGTCCACGGCGCAGGGCCAGGAATTCGGAGGACATCATCATCGACTGCTGACGCGGCCGCTCCAGCGGAATCGGGATTTCGGCCTTGATCGAACCAGGGCGGGCGGTCATGCAGTAGACGCGATCGGAAAGGAAGATCGCCTCATCAATGTCGTGCGTCACGAACAGCACCGAGATCTTCAGCCGCTGCCACATGTTGGTGAGGATCTGCTGCATGATGACGCGCGTCTGCGCGTCGAGCGCGCCGAAGGGTTCATCCAGCAGCAGCACCTTCGGGCCCGTGGCGAGCGCGCGCACGATGCCGACGCGCTGCTTCATGCCGCCGGAGAGCTTTTCCGGATAGTGCTTTTCGAAGGCCTCGAGCCCGGAGAGGCCGAGCAGGGTGCGCGCGGCGCGCTCGCGCTGTGAGCGCGGCATGCCGCGCATCTTCAGGCCGAACTCGACGTTTTCCCGCACCGTCTTCCAGGGGAACAGCGAGTATTGCTGGAACACCATGCCGCGCTCGGCGCTGGGGCCGCTCACGCGCTCGCCGTCGACCGTGATAGTGCCCGTGGTGGGCTTGAGAAAGCCCGCCACCGCATTGAGGAACGTGGACTTGCCGCAGCCCGAAGGTCCGACGATCGAGACGAACTCGCCCGGCTTCACATGGATGTAGGTGTCGGTGACGGCCTCCCGTAACGATCCCTTACGTGCGCTACTCGATCGAGAGCGCGCAATGGTGGATCGGGCGGGCGCTGAAATCGCTCGTCGATGGTGCCGGGATCACGCCGCGCGATATCGACGGGTTCTGCGTTTCGAGCTTCACGGCCGGGCTCGACAGTGGAATCGGTCTCACCCAGCATTTCGGCCTGTGCGTGCGCTGGCTCGACACCATACCGCTGGGCGGCGCGAGCGCGATTGCCGCCCTGCGACGCGCCGCGCGGGCGGTGCAGGCGGGTGATGCCCGCATCGTGGCCTGCGTGGCCGGCGACACCAACCACGTCGATTCGTTCCGCACCACGCTGGAGAATTTTTCGCGCTTCAACCAGGACGCGGTCTATCCCTATGGCGCCGGCGGCGCCAATGCGAGCTTTGCGCTGATCGCGCGCAACTATATGCGGATGTTCGGCGCGCGGCGTGAGGATTTCGGCAAGATCGCGGTCGCGCAGCGCACAAACGCGCTGCGCAATCCCAACGCCCTGATGAAGACGCCGCTGACCGTCGAGCAATACATGGCGGCGCGGCCGATCGCCGATCCGATCCATTTGTTCGATTGCGTGATGCCATGCGCCGGCGCGGAGGCCTTCCTGGTGATGACCGAGGACGTCGCAGCGTCGCTGAATCTGCGGGGCGCCAAAATCCTCGCCACGATCGAGCGCCACAACGCATTCGGCGATGATCCGGTCCAGGTGCGTGGCGGCTGGGCGATGGACATCGATGAGCTCTACGCGATGGCCGGCGTCAAGCCGGACGATCTCGACTTCGTCGAGACCTACGACGATTACCCTGTGATCTCGATGATGCAGTTCGAGGACCTCGGTTTCTGCCGCAAGGGCGAGGGACCGGATTTCGTGCGCCAGCATGACCTGACGATCGACGGCTCCTTCCCGCACAACACCTCGGGCGGCCAATTGTCGGTCGGGCAGGCGGGGGCCGGCGGCGCCTATCTCGGGGTGGTCGAGGCCCTGCGGCAGGTGCTGGGGCTCGCTGGTCCGACCCAGGTCAAGGATGCGCGCATCGGCTTGGCGTCGGGCTTCGGAATGATCAATTATGATCGCGGCCTCGCCTCGGGCGCGGCGATTCTCGCAGGACCAGGCGCATGATCGAGCCGCTCGCAAAGCCGCGCCGGAAAAATCCGTTAGCTCGGACGCGGCTGCCGACATCGCCGCCGCGGTCGCGCAGCCGCACCTCGCACGGGTTGACGCGCGCCGCCGCGGAAGGACGATTCATGCTGCAGCGCTGCAGCGCCTGCGCGACCTTCTGCTATCCGGCGCGCGATGCGTGCCCTGCTTGCCTTTCCGCCGATCTCGCCTTCACAGACGCGCCGCGGCACGGCACGCTCCTCTCCGCGACCACACTGCACATCCCGGCCGACGTGCATTTCCGCGAGCGCGCGCCATGGCGGGTCGGCCTGGTCGCGATGGATTGCGGGCCGCGGCTGGTGACCCATTTGCATGCCGATTGTGCGGAGGGCCAGCCGGTCGTGATGTCGTTCCAATTGGACAAGGGCGGACAGGCCGTGGCTTTCGCGCACCCCGAACGTGAGACCCCCAACATGACGGACGACAGGCAGTGGCGTGAGATGACCGCCGATCCGAAGTTCCGGCGCGTTCTGGTTACCAATGGACGGAGTATTGTCGGCCAGGAAGTGGTGGCCGCACTGAAGGCGGCCGGCGCGTCGATCGTGTTCGTCGGTGTCGCAGAACCGTGGAAGCCGTTCCGTGGCGAAGAGGCGTTACGCGCGCTTGAGGGCGTCGAAATCGTGCCGCTCGACATTGGTGATGAGAAGTCGGTTGCGGACCTCGCGGCCGATATCGGCGGCAAGGTCGACATCCTCGTCAACACTGCCGAGCATGTGCGCGCCGGCGGCCTGCTCGATCGCCAGGGCACCAGCATCGTGCGCGACGAGATCGACCAGACGTATCTCGGCTTCGTGCATCTGGCGCAGGCGTTCGGACCGGCAATGCGGATGCGCGGCGCGGATGGCGTCAACAGCGCCGCCGCCTGGGTCAATATCCTGTCGGTATATGCGCTGGCGAACTGGCCGGTGTTCGGTGCCTACTCGGCCTCACAGGCCGCCGCGCTTTCGCTGTCCCATTGCTTGCGCGCCGAGTTCCGGCCCGGCGGTGTCAAGGTCGTGAACGTCTTCACCGGCCCGCTCGATATCGAGTGGTTCCAGACCGTGCCGTCGCCGAAGGTCGCGCCTCGTGTGGTCGCCAGCGCCATCGTGTCGGCGCTCAAGCGCGGGTTGGAAGATGTGTTCGTGGGCGATATTGCAGAGGAGATCCGCCAACGCCTTGCGGCCAATCCCAAGGCGGTCGAGCGTGAGCTTGGGGCATGAGCGAGCTGATCGAAAAAAGAACGGGAGAGGCGCAATGGATAGCAACAATCTGACGCAGTTTGCCGGCGCGATCGCGTCCGGCGCGGTGCGTGTCGTCGACCTGACTTTCACGCTCAGCCCCGATTTTCCTGTCATCGTGCTGCCTCCCGAGTTCGGACAGGCCGCGCCGGTGCGGATCCAGCGGATTTCGCAGTACGATGCCGCGGGCCCCGCCTGGTACTGGAACAACCTGACCCTCGGCGAGCACACCGGTACGCATTTCGACGCGCCGATCCACTGGTTCACCGGCAAGGACCTGCCGAACAATTCGGTCGACACGCTGCCGGTGCGCGACATGATCGCGCCGGCATGCGTGATAGACTGCTCGGCCGAGGCAGCGCAAAATCCGGACTTCCTGCTGACGATTCCTGCGGTCGAGGCCTGGGAAGGCCGTCATGGACGGATTCCGCAACGGCACTGGGTTCTGCTGCGCACCGACTGGTCGAAGAAGGGTTGGCGCGACTACGCCAATCTGAAGGACGACGGTGCACATACGCCGGGGCCTGATGCCGCCGTGATGCGATGGCTGGTCGAGGAGCGCGGCATCATCGGCCTTGGCACCGAGACGATCGGGACCGACGCCGGACAGGCCGGTCATCTCGATCCACCCTATCCGGGCACCATTTCCTGCACGGCGGCGGGCGCTACGGCCTGCAGTGCCTGCGCAATCTCGATCAGCTTCCAGCGACCGGCGCGGTGATCATCGCCGCGCCGTTGAAGATCCAGAACGGTTCGGGTAGTCCGCTGCGCGTGCTTGCGCTGGTGCCTGCCACGTAGCGCTGGAGCCTTTTCGTCCACATCGAGTGAGATCATGAACAAGACAACTTTGTTGGTCGGCGCCGCGCTGCTGCTCGGCGCCGCGATGCCGGCCCGTGCTGAAATCCTGGTTGGATTCGTGACCGGGCTGAGCGGCCCGGTGTCCTCGATCGGCGTGCCGAACGCCAAGGGGCTGGCTGCGGGCCAGGCGTATATCGGCGAGGTCGATGGCGAAAAAGTCCGCGTCATCCAGCTCGATGACGGCTCGGACCCGGCGGCGTCGACGCGCAACGCGCGCAAGCTGGTGGAGCAGGAGCACGTCGACTTCCTGATCGGAACGTCGGGCGCGCCGCAGACGCTGGCCATGGCCACGGTTGCGGTCGAGATGAAGGTGCCGATGGTCGCGATCTCGCCGATCGCGCCGGTGCCGGCAGGCGAGGGCGGACCATGGGTGGTGCAGACGCCGCAGCCGACGCCGCTGCTGGTCCAGGGCATCGTCGATCACATGAAGGGCCGCGGCGTGAAGACCGTGGCGTTCATCGGCTTCTCCGACGCGTTCGGCGACCTGATGTACAATTCGCTGGTGCAAAGCGCCGAGAAGGCCGGGATCAAGGTGACCGCGAACGAGCGCTATGCGCGCTCCGACAATTCGGTCACGGCGCAGGTGTTGCGTGCGCTGTCCGTCCGCCCCGATGCGATCATGCTGGGCGGCACCGGCACACCAGGCGCGCTGCCCGTGATCGCGCTGTCCGAGCGCGGTTACAAGGGGCCGCTCTACGGCAATCACGGCATGATCAGTGCCGATTTCCTTCGGCTCGCCGGCAAGTCGGCGGAGGGCATCATCTGTCCGACCGGACCGGTGACGGCAGCCGAGCAGCTTCCCGAGAGCAATCCGATCCACAAGGTCGCGCTTGCGTTCCGCGCGGCCTATGAAAAGGCCAATGGCGAGCCGCCGGCGATGCGTTCTCACCTTATGCCTTTGACGGCTGGCTGGTGTTCATCGATGCCGCCAGGCGCGCCAAGGCAACAGGTGCGGCGCCGGGCACGCCGGCCTTCCGCAATGCGCTGCGCGAGGCGCTGTTCACGACCAAGGATGTGGTCGGCGCGCACGGCATCTACAGCTACACGCCAGCGGATCGCCACGGCGTCGACGACCGCGCGCGGATCATGGTCCAGATCGAAGGCGGGAAATACAAGCTGCTGCCGTGACAGCGGCAGCCTGGGTTCAGGCGTGGCGCAGCTTCGCCTTGAGCTGACGCATGTCGATCGCGCGATTGGCGGCAACGGCGGCGGCCGCGAGTGTCTTGATCTCGCCGCGTGCGAGCTTGCGCGTCGATGACAGCGGCAGCTCGTCGACGATCGCCACATAGCCCGGCACCTTGTGATAGGCGAGGCGTTCGGCGCAGGCCTTGACGATCGAGGTCGCGAGCATGTCGGCGTCGTCGACCGTCGCATTGGGCACGATGAAGGCGAAGACCTCCTCACCGCGGAAGTCATCGGGAACGGGCGTGACTGCGCAGCCGCCGATGCGAGTATCCATGTAAAGCGCGCTTTCGACCTCGAGCACGCCGATGTTCTCGCCGCTGCGCCGCACGATGGTCTTCTTGCGATCGAAGAAATACATCAGCCCGTCGTGGTCGGCGAACACCAGGTCTCCGGTGTGGAACCAGCCGTCCTGCCAGGCGGCTTCGGTGGCCTCCTCGTCCTTCAGGTAGCCGCTGAAGAATCCTGCGCGCGGCGCGTCGCCCTTGGCGCGGACCAGCAACTCGCCGGGCTTGCCGAGTGCGACGTCGGCGCCCTGGTCGTCGACGAGGCGATACTCCATGCTATCAGACGGCCGGCCGACGCAGCGTGCGCCAAAGCCCGCCGGCTCGCGCGCGGTGGTCGTGGCTGCGGCGCCGCCGGTCTCGGTCATCGCCCAGGCCTCGACGATCGGGATGCGGTAACGCTCCTCGAATGTGGCGCGGTGGCGGACATCGACGCCGGGGGCGAAGGCAAAGCGCACGCGATGTTGCCGTTCGACCTCGGTCGCCGGCAGCTGCAGCAGGATGGCCGGGATGACGCCGAGGCAATGCACGACGGTCGCGCCGCTGTCAGCCACGCACTGCCACCATCGGTTGGCATGAAAGCGGTCGAGCGGCACCACGGCGCCGCCGAGCACCATCATCCCGACCGCGCTGCAGCCCAGCGCGTTCATGTGGAACATCGGCAAAGGCGTCAGATTGATCTCGCGATCCGGCTGCAGCGTGGCGACGCGCGCCCTGCGCGAGATACCAATCGGCAACCTGCAGGAAATAGCGGTTCGAGAGCATGCAGCCCTTCGGCTTGCCGGTGCTGCCGGAGGTGAACAATAGCGCGCACTCGTCGTTGAAGTCGGGCTGTTGGGCTGCGACCTCGCTCTGACATGACGGAATGTGGCCGTCGGTGTCGATCAGGCGGGCGCGCCCGAGCACCGCATCCTTGGTCACCTGGATACGATCCGGCGTTGCCACCAGCAGGTCCGCTTCCGACAGTTCGAGCTGGAACGACAGCTCATCCGGGCGGATGTCCGGGTTGATCGGGACGATCGAGACCCCGAGCGCATTGAGCGCGAGCCAATGCAGGAAGAACACAGGGCGATTTTCCAGCAGCAGGGCAACCCGCGCGCCTCGTCCATAGCCCGCAGCCGCATATTCCACGCGCAGGCGATCGATCTCCGCCTTGAACGCCCCGTACGCGATGTCAAATCCGTCGGGCGCGTAGGGCAATTGCGCGCTGGCAGGCGCAAGCAGGAACGGCGCGTCCGGACGTCTTGCGGCCGATGCCATGAAGGCATCGGAGGGCGATCGATAGGGAAACTCAGGGCTCATCGCGGGGAGTGCTCCTGTTGATGCCTCCAGTCCTGCACCAGATCACGACCGGAACCCGCGCGCAGCCCTTGCTGTGGCGGCAGCTTTCGTGAATACTTTAAGCCTAAACTATCTCGCTGGCCAGTGGCGATATCGGCCCATCGGCGTGGCAAGGCGGTGGAGATGCGTGTGCAGGCAGGTGACAGCAACGTGTCCGGGCTGCGATCAGGCCGGCCAGTCTGGTCGCAGGCGGCCGAGCGTTTCCCGCCGGCGGACCGAATCCTCTCGACTGTTCTGACGCGGCAGGCCGCACGGTACGGAGATGGCACGCTTTTTGTCTTTGGCGAGACGCGATGGAGCTATGCCGAGACCGCCAGCATTGCGGCTGCGTCGGCCGCGCGGTTGATGCGAGCCGGAATTCGCGCCGGTGACCGTGTCGCCCTGATCTGCTCGAACCGGCCGGAATTTCTTGAGGTCTATCTCGGCTGCGCATGGATGGGGGCCGTCTGCGTGCCGATCAACACGGCGCTGCGCGGGATCCAGCTCAGCCATATCTTGCGCAATTCCGGACCGAAGCTGCTCGTCGTCGAGGCACCCTTCAGGCCGGCCGTCGCAACGCTGGAGAGCGATGTCGCGCCGCCCGGTGTGATCTGGACGATCGGAGAGGGCGGCGAGCCCTTCTCCATGCCGGGGCCGATCGCGCCACTACCTCCGCTCGGGGAGGGAGTGCCGCCTGCGCAGGCCCGGCCCGGCGACACGGTCGCGATCCTCTATACGTCAGGCACGACAGGACCATCCAAGGGCGTTTGCTGCCCGCAGGCGCAGATGTTCTGGTGGGGGGTCTATTCGGCACGCGCGCTCGGCATCGTCGAGGGCGATGTCCTTTTCACCACGCTCCCGCTGTTTCACACCAATGCGCTGAACGCATTCTATCAGGCGCTCCTGAACGGCTGCACCTACGTGCTCGAGCCGAAATTCTCCGCCTCCGGCTTCTGGGCCGCGGCGCGACGGCATCGGGCGACGGTTGGCTATCTGCTTGGCGCGATGGCCGTGATGCTGCTGGCGCAGCCGCCCTCCGAAAATGACACCGCGCACCAGCTTCGCGTCGCGCTCGGCGGCGGCGTGCCCGGCCGGTTTCACGGTCCGTTTCTGGCGCGTTTCGATGTGCCGCTGCTCGATGGCTATGGCTCGACTGAAACCAATTTCGTGTTCGCAAGCCCGATCCCGTCCGATCGCCCGGGCACCATGGGTTATCTCGCCGACGGCGTGGAAGCCCGTATCGTCGATCCCGACGATACGGTGCTGCCGGACGGCATCGCCGGCGAATTGCTGCTGCGTGCGCGCGAGCCGTTCGCATTCGCGACGGGCTATTTCGGAATGCCCGAGAAGACGGTCGAGGCCTGGCGGAATCTCTGGTTTCACACCGGTGACCTCGTCATGCGCGACACCGACGGTCACTATCATTTCGCCGACCGGATGAAAGATTCGATCCGCCGGCGCGGCGAGAATGTTTCGTCATGGGAGGTCGAGCAGGTCCTGCTGAGACATCCGGCGATTGCGGCTTGCGCCATCTATCCGCTGCCATCCGAACTTGGCGAGGATGAAGTTGCTGCGGCGGTCCAGCTCCGGCCCGGCCATGCGCTCGAGGCCATCGATGTGGTCACGCATTGCGAGGGACAGATAGCCTACTTCGCCATTCCGCGTTTTGTCCGGATTGTCACCGAGATGCCGCTCACCGAGAACGGCAAGATCAGAAAGGTTGTGCTGCGAGAGGCCGGAATGACAGCCGACACCTGGGACCGCAACGCCGCAGGCTACATACCCCGCCGCTAAGATCTGCGCTGGGCCGCAGGCGCAGCTTTCCCCAGTGACTTGTGCAGATCGCGAGGGCAACCAGAATGCCGTGACGATCCGGGTCTCCAAGGCGAGCGCGAGATGGCTGCCGACAGCAAGTTCCTCGGCCAGTTCGATCTCGTCGGCATCGCGCAGGGCGCCATTGCCGTCGACTTCGGGCGGAACCCGAAAGGCGCTAAGTGGAAAATTTCCAGGGCATGTGAGGCGGTTCACATCGCGATGCTGCGGTCAGCACTAATCAGATCATTGCAAAACTTCTTCGGGGGCAGCTCCAACCGAACGGAGATTTCGCATGAAAGGTCTGATGGTAGCGGCCTTCACCGTTTTAGCGTTTGTTACCGTAGTGCTCGGCATCCCGCGATCACACTCGGTCTCGTCGGTCGGGCGGGCCGATATGGCAAGCAGTTCGACATTGCAGGAACTACAGCGCGGCGCTGCCAAGTTGCCGGCCGAGGACTTTGACGACCGGTCCTTGGTCTTCCCGAGAGAGACGACGCGCTAGACAGCCACCTGTCAGGCGAAGCGACCCGCAGCCGGGATCAACGCTGAGGGCACGCTTCAGATTGAAGCCTGGTCGGGCGACGAACGCTACGGGCCTAAGAAGGAGGCTGGAGGTGAGTCGTGGCTTCGGAGTAGGCCAAGCGATTCCAATTCACCTCGATGAAGGTCGACCTCCAGGATAGCCAGGAGAGACGTCAGCACGACCGCGACAAAAATGAGCGATGGTGACGTTTCACGGGGCACGTCGCCACCGTGTGGCGAAATCGAATTGCGAAGTGACCGCCACAGCGAAATGAGATGCAGATACGTCTTGGGTCGTATTTGCATGCCGTCATCCTTGACGCTTCAGGTTCAGCTTAGGAGCCGGTGCCCGTAGGTTCAAGCCGACAAGACGCCATTGCGGCATTGAGTAGCGGGGCTGATCCAATCCCGCGGCGCAGCATGGAAACCGAACGACGGCTCTCGTTGTTGACCCCGGTCAAGCGCGTGCAAGCTATCCTGCAGGGCAACGGCAACGTGCCGGAGCCGACCCGCGAGCCGCCGATGAACTGGCTCTCAAATCTGTGCGTCGTTGCCGCCCTGTGGGCATTTGATGCAACGGCGGCGCAAGGTCAACTCGCGGGTCATGGCGGACCCGTTCGGGCGATTGCGATCTCGAGTGATGGCAACAGTGCTCTGTCAGGCAGCTTCGACACATCGGCAATTCGATGGTCACTGAAGACCGAATCCGCCGAACAAGTCCTGCGTTTTCACTCCGATGCGGTGAATGCGGTCGTCTTCCTCAGGGATGGACGAATGGCGACCGCCGGAGCCGACGCGCGGATCGCGATCTGGACCTCCGGCCGGGAGCAGCCGAATCAGATTTTCGAGGGCCATCAGGCGCCAATCGTTTCACTCGTCGTCTCGCCGGACGGAACGAAGCTCGCCACGGCGTCATGGGACCATACGGTTGGCGTCTGGTCACTCGCCGACGGCGCGTCGCAGGTGCTGAAAGGGCATACACAGAACGTGAACGGAGTTGCCTTCTCTGCCGATGGACAATCGCTGGTCAGCGTCGGTTACGACTGCGAGTTGAGGATCTGGCCGATGGCGGCAGGAACGCCGGATGTCGTCCTGCTCCCGTCACCTCTCAACGCCGTGGCAGTCGCGCCCGACGGCGAAATCATCGCGGGCGGAGGCGACGGGAAGATCCGATTTCTAACATCGAACGGGCATGAGACCGGCGAGCTTGCGGCCGGGTCGACCCCGATCGTCGCGTTGGCGCTCTCCACGGACGGCACGTTGATCGCGGCAACCGGAATTGGCGGAGGCGTCTCCGTCATCGACCGAAAGGCGCGGAGCATCGTGCAAACGCTGGTCGCTCAGGGAGCGCCGGGTTGGTCGGTGGCATTCCTGCCCGACAATGCAACATTGCTGACGGGGGGCGCGGACGGCAGGATCCGGCGCTGGAACGCGCGGACGGGCGATCCAATCGGCTCGTCGCTGCGGGCTGCGCAAAGCGATCCCCTGGCGCCCTATGCGGGAGATCGCGGCGCCCTGGTGTTTAGGGCGTGTATTGCGTGCCACACGCTGTCCGCGGAGGAGCCGCAGCGCGCCGGCCCCACGCTCGATGGCCTGTATGGTCGCAGGATTGCGTCGTTGCCGGGATATCGCTTCTCCAACGCGCTGACGAAAATGGATATCGTCTGGACTCCCGAAACGGTGGCAAGGCTCTTCGAGCTCGGCCCGAATACCTATACGCCGGGCACAAAAATGCCGGAGCAGCGGATCGGGTCGGTCGAGGACCGCAAGGCGCTCACGGATTTCCTGGGGCGTGCGACGTTGGGGCGACGGTAGCGGCCCGTTACAAAAGCTTCATGCAGCTAGAGCGTTTTCGAGCGAAGTGGACACCGGTTCGCGTGAAGAAAACGCGTCAAAACAAGAATCTAGAGCTTCGGTTCTGATTCAATCAGAACCGAAGCTCTAGAAGCCGGGCCATTTCTCTACCGGGAGGCTCGTTATGTTCGGATACTCCTTGATCAATCTAATGACGTCGACGTTTGGATGTTCCTTCAGGGCCTCGGAGACGCAATTGTTCACGTATTTCCGGCGCGCGAGCCACTTGACCTTCCTGCCCTTCGCCTCCGCCTTGCAGGCAACGATCGCCTGTTTCAGGGCGATCTTGTCGGCTTTCGACAGGCGCGCGGCTTCGACGGGCGCCGGCATCATCCCTGCGCCAAGGGCAACTACGACGGCAACGAATGCAAAATGAGCTTTGGTGAGATGAGACATGGTGCCCCTCCTAAGTGTGCCGCTTCCCACAGTTGAATTGGTCCTAATTCTTGGTTTCCCGTTCGCGCAGATAATCGTCGGTCGTTCGAGGCGCCGCGCGTTGTGGTACGCCGGCAAACGGGTCGAACTGTTGCTCGCTCATGGTGATCACGCGGCAATCCGCGCACATTCTGACCGTATCGAGCCGCTTGTCTCCGGCGGGATACATCCAGTGCCGGCCCTCGAGCTTCGCCGCGATCTTCTCAATCGTGCTCTTCACGCCAAACGGCTTGTTGCAGCGGATGCAAAGCGCCGGCTCTTCCTCCTTGATGATCGTCGCCGGGGCCCTGGCGGCACGGAAGTCGATCTGCGGCTTGAGCGTGATCACCTTTTCCGGGCACGTGCTCTGGCACAGACCGCACTGCACGCAGGCATCTTCGACGAATTTGAGCACAGGACGCTCGGGATCGTCGCGCAGCGCACCGGTCGGGCAGGCCGACACGCATGACAGACATAGGGTGCATCCCTCCACATTGACGCTGATCGCGCCAAGTGGTGCGCCTTCAGGCAGCGCGATGACGTCGACAGGCGACGGCGCCAGGCGGTGCAACTCGTGGAGCGCGAGGCGAAGCAGTTCGCGCCGTTTGCCGACGGACCGGAAGGTCGCGGGATGCTCGACGGTCGGCGCTGGCTCGATCGACCAGAGCGTCTTGCCGAGTGCGTCGGGATCGTCGGTTTCGATTGCTTCGACCCTGCGTCCTGCGAACCCAAGTCCTTTCAACCCAAGTCCTTTCAACCCAAGTCCTTTCAACCCAAGTCCTGCAAACCCAAGTCCTGCAAACCCAAGTCCGGAGATAATCGCATCGGCCATCGCGATCGTCTTGAAGAGGCCAGCGACGTCATGCCGCGGCTTTGCGCGAAGGAGAAAGCGTATCCCCGCGGCACCATAGGCGAAGGAAGCGACGACGGCCTCGAGCCCAACCTGCGTCACCTCGTTCACCGCGAGCGGCAGCACGCTGGCCGGCAGCCCGTCGCCATGGCGGGCGAGCGCATCGATCAGCGCAGTGCCGTGCTGGCTATCGTGGAACAGGACGACGGCATTGGTGCCGCCGGCTGCGTGATAGGACAAAAGCATCGCGCGCAATTTGTGCAACAGCGCGTCGGCTGGCGGCAGGGCATAGGTTGCCGCGCCGGTCGGACAGGCCGCGGCGCATTGGCCGCATCCGGCGCAGACCTCCGCATTGATTTTGACGTGATCGCCATCCGGTGTGATCGCCCCGGTCGGGCAGAGATCGAGGCAGCGATGGCACCCCGTTAGCTTCGACCGCGAATGCACGCAGAGCTCTGGGGTGAAGTTGACGTATTTCGGCTTGTCGAAACTGCCGACGAGATCGCGCGCCTTGAGGACCGCGCGCAGCATTGCGGGCGGGTCTGCGGGGTCGACGCGGAGATAACCTTCGCGCAAATCATGCGCGGGAAAAAGCGGCATCCCGCCGGAAAGATCCAGGATGAGGTCGCAGCGCGACGTCAGGCCGTTGCGCGGAGCCTCGAACAGCAGCGCCTCGCGCGAGGAGGGGCGAGCCGCGGCATAGTCGTCGATCACAAGCTCGAAGGCGCCCAGATGTCCCTTGGCGTTGCGAATCGTTCCCTTGACGATCGGGAACGATGTCGTCGCCGGTGGTGCAATCTGCGCTGGCCGCGTGATCATGACCGTCACGTCGAGGTGATCTGCCAGCAGTTGGCCCGCTTCAACCGCGACGTCATCGCGGCCGTAGATCAGGATCACGCCCTCGCTCGACAAGGTGACAAACGGGTAGGCTGGTACGGGCTCGGATGCTGCAGCGAGCAGCCCCGCCATTTTCGGCCCCGCCTGTCGCCCTTCCAGGGACCACCCTGCGGTCTCCCGGATGTTGACGAACTCTGTTCTTTCCGAGCGGCCTTCCATCGCATCGGCGAACAGCGGCGCCTCCTGGGTGCAGCCGACGATCATCGGGCCCGCGACCTTCGCTGCATCGCGAAACCGATCCAGCTCGGCTCGGCACAGGTGTCGGAATTCGGCGATCTCGCTGTTGCGACATCCCCGCTTGATCGCAGCAGTGTCGAGACGCATCGTGTCTTCGCACGAGCAGATCAGGATCGTCTTCGGCGAATCCGGCATACGCGGCTATTCACCTCCCAAAGCGGTCGGGAACGAGGGGCGGACTCGCGCCGTCCCCGTTGCTCGGATAAGCTATTATCACATGGGAAGAAATGGAAGCTGGAGGTCCGTCTGTCGCCGACCGTCCGCACGCGCTCATCGATCCTGGAGCCCGTTGACCTGCCTCCGCCGTTCACACTGGTGAGGCTGCGCGAGACGCGCGATGCCTTCGCCCATGCCATCGATATCGCGGAGGAAAGCGGGGCAGGTACGCTGACCTATGTGGGGCGCTTCGATCTTGCTGAGTTCGCCGTCGTGCTCGAACCCGCCGAGCCCTTGTGCACCGCGCGCCGCGCCTTCTATGCCGCCATGGTGGCATTGACCGACGCCTTGCGCGCCTATGCACCCCCGAACAAGGAGGTCGCCATCGATTGGCCGGATGCGGTCCGTGTCGACGGCGGGCTCGTCGGTGGCGGCCGGCTTGGCTGGCCATCGTCTGCGAAAGAGGATGAGCCGCCGCGCTGGTTGGTGTTCGGTGCCATGATCCGGACGGTTGCGATGACCGAGGCGGAAGCGGGCGTGCATCCACTCGTTTCGGCGCTCGATCAGGAGGGCTTTGGCGAAGCCGGCGCGGTTCAAATCACGGAAAGCTTTGCGCGGCACCTGATGCTCGCGACCGAAACCTGGCAAGTCGACGGTTTTGACGCCCTCGCGCGCGAATTCCTGAGCCGGCTGACGGACGAACGGCAGACCTCGCGCACGATCGCTGACAACGGCGATCTTCTGGTGCGCCGGGTTGGAGCAGATGGGACCGAGCGGCGCGATTTGAGGAAACACCTGCTATCGTCCTCGTGGCTCGATCCGAAGCTCGGAGGGCTGCGCCTGTGAAGCTCTTGCGCACCATTGCGCTCGATCCGTCCGACACGTTCGTATTCGACGTGCCCGCGGAGCCCGGCGAATGGGTGGTGCCGGGCGCGTTCCGCTTCCTTGATCGGGATTTGGCGCAACTGGACGGTAAGGACCGGTCCGCGTTCCGCGGCGGCTTTCTCGGAGTGCAATCCTGGGGTTGGTCGACGCTGGCGCAGATCGTTCCCGCGACCGCGGACGATCGCCGCGCGCTGGTGGAGCTGCTGGCGAAGCGGCTCGTCGAACGGTTCGGTGCGCCGGATCTTGCAACCGCGCGCGTGGCGGCGGAGGAGGAGGTTGCCTTTGCGCAATCGCTCTGTGCCCATCCGATCAGCACGCTGATTGCCGTCCATCGCTCGGTGCGGGATGGCGAGGTCCGCGAGTCCTTCCGGAGCTTGCGGCTGCGCGAGGGGCAAGGGCACGGCAAGGCGTTCTCGTTCATGGAGGTGGAGGATGATGCAGAACCCGGCGGCGATCTCGATCTTGCCGACATGAGCAAGGAGCCGGGGCGATGAAAGATTTGGCGATGAAGGATTTCTGGATCGCCTGCGGCCACCATCTGCTCGATCGCAATGCGAGCGGCGGGCTCGTTGTCACGGATGAATACCTGAAGGCCTATTTCGCGCGCCCCGAGCTGATGCTGCCGGATGATGCGTGCGCAGTCGAGCGTCGCCTGCACCGGCAATTGCTGGCCGATCCGCGCCTCCCGGTCGGAGACACGGAGGTGGCCGCGATCGGCGATGCCGACGCGCGGGAAAATTGGCAATTCGTGCTGGCATTTCGTGACCTCCTGCTGCGCCATCCGACGCTGGAGGCGGCCTATCTCGCGACGGTTCGTTCAGGTTCGGTCAATCTTCCACCGCTGTTCATGAACCAGCTGGTGCATGTGATCCTGCGCAATGTACTCGATCGCTGCGAGGATCCGTTTCAGCTGCGTGCAGCCGAGTTGTTCTTTCGGCCGCAACGGATCCTGCCGCACGAGCATTTGCTGCTCCTGGGCGACGATGAAATCCTTGGCGGGCGTAGCCCGACGCCGGTACTGTCGCTGATGTCGATGCTGGGCGCGACGAGCGATACCCAACTCGACGTTCTCAGCGAGGAGGACGCCGACGGCTATTGGCAACGCAGTGACCAGTTCGATATGGCGCTTGATCTGACCGGCGGAGGGCGGGGGCAGGCCGCGCTGGCCGACGCGATGCGGCGCTGGATCTCGCATCTGCTCGGGATCGATGTGACGATCGAGCCGCTGACCGAACTGCGCAACGCAGAACTCACCTGGTATGTGGGCCTGGATTCCGAGGCGACCCGCATCGGCGACCGGCTTTGGCAGGGCGAATCCCTCGACGATCGCACCGCGGGGCGCGTGCTGGCGTTGTTTCGGCTGAGCTTTGCGGATCCCGGCCTGGTCGTCGACACCGCCGGGCGCACGCCAGCCTATCTGATCCTTGCGATGACGTCCGATCAGGTCGTCCGGATGAAACCCCAGAACTTGCTGACGGGACTGCCAGTCAAGCATCTGGAGGCCGTGACATGAGCCCCGTCGCCGAGCCGCTGGTCCGTATCCCCGTCGGCGTCGTGGTCGAACGCCGCAGAGCGGATTCTCCGTGGATCGACGTCGTCTGGCGCAGCGTCGGGGTGCTGCCGGACGACCCGGAGATGACGCCGTGGACGGTGATCCGCGAGCAGGATGGAGTGACGCTGTTCTACGCCGGCAGTGCGACAGTCGATCTCTACCGCTCGGAAACCGATCGCTACCGCGACAATCTCACCTCCGGTGCGCCCAGCATCTGGATTGTGTTGAGCCCTGCCGAGGGAGCCCCGCCCTACCTCCTTTCCGCGGTCACGGCCGATCCCGCTGAAGGGGAGGCGTTCACGGGGGCCGGTGCCAATCTCGTCGAAGCGGTGCCGATGCCCGAGGTGCTGCGCCAGGCGATTGAAGATTTCATCGCCGAGCACCACGTCGAGAAGGAGTTCTTCAAGCGCGAGCGGAGCCGCGCCGATCCGGAGGCGCTGGCGCAGCGGCGCCGTGACGGTGGACACGAATGAGCGAAGACGACTTTCTGGCGCGCTGGTCGCGACGCAAGCAGGCGGCGAGGGACGGTCACGCTGAACCGAGACCTGAACCACCCGCCGAAGCGAATGCGCCGGCGGTGGCCGGCCCTGACGTGGCGGAGCCCTGTCCCGCCGAGTTGGACTTGTCGAGCCTGCCGCCCATCGAATCGATTGATGCCGCGACCGACGTCTCGGCCTTCCTTCGCAAGGGCATTCCTCAGGAATTGAGCCGTGCTGCGCTTCGCCGGGCCTGGAGCGCCGATCCTGCCATTCGCGACTTCATTGGGCTCGCGGAAAATGCCTGGGACTTCAACGATCCGACCGCCATGCCTGGCTTCGGTCCGCTGGACTATTCGGCCGAGCAGGTTGACGCACTCGTCCGCCGCGTTGTCGGGGACCTCGTGCAGGCCGCCGAGAATGCGACTGACGCGATCGAAGGGACTGTCGAAGACGCCATGCGACCGACCGTTGCTGCGGTCGACGATTTGGCGCAAGCATCAAATCCGGTGAAGGCGCGCCCGGATCTCTCACTGTCCGATGAGTCCGCAACCGCGGAATTGCCCCCAAACTCTGCTGCACCGCAACTGCAAGGCGCGAGCGAAGAGACCGCCGTTCGGCGCCGCACACATGGTGGCGCGCTGCCTCGATAGGGTGCGACCAAATGCTATAGCCGCAGGCTATGTCCATCGATTGACCGCCCTCCGGCACCCGAATAGTCTTTGTTAAGCAAACGCAATCAAGCGCTTGGCCCCTAGGATGGGAGGGCGGCGTGCGCGATGCGGGCCTTGAACGTGCCATCGATGCCGCGGGCGGCGTAGCCCAGCTAGCCCGGAAAATCGGTATTGCCCAGCCCTCGGTGTCGAACTGGAACCGGGTGCCGGCGCAACGCGTGATTGCAGTCGAAGTCGCGACGGGCGTCTCGCGAAAAATTCTTCGTCCCGATCTCTATAGCGAGCTTGCGATATCGGACATGCTTGATCCGATCGAAGCCGGACGCGCGCAGGAATACGCACTGCTTGCGACCCTGCTCTCGTCGGCGCCGTCGCGAGACCTCCTCGAAAAGATCGCGCAACTGAACGGCGATGTGACGCCGCTTGGGCGTGCCCACTCCGCTCTAGCGGAGGCCGCTTCGATCGCGGTCGCAACCGAGGTCGAGCGCGAATATTTTGACCTGTTCGTCGGCGTTGGGCGCGGCGAGCTGCTGCCCTACGCGTCCTACTATCTGACCGGCTTCCTCAACGAGCGCCCGCTGTCGCGACTTCGTGACGATCTGGCCGCGCTTGGCATCGAGCGGGTGGAGAGCAATCCAGAACCCGAGGACCATGCGGCGACGCTATGCGAGATCATGGCGGGCCTTGTAGCTGGTCGTTTCCCGGCGTCGCTCGCAGCACAGCGCGTCTTCTTCGAGAAGCATGTGTCCCGCTGGATCGGACGTCTGTTCGCCGACATGGCGAGGGCCGAATGCGCCAGGTTCTATCGAGCGGTCGGAGCGCTGGGATGCGTGTTTTTTGAGATTGAAACAGAGGCCTTCAAGTTTGCCAATTGATCGGCTGCCCCGGTCCAAGGAGAGGTGCAATGAGCGATGAGAAGAAAATGACGGCAGGCCGCCGCGACTTCCTTCGCAAGGTCGGAATCGGCACGGTTGGTGCAGGCGCCGCGCTGGCAACCCCCTTGATCGCGCCGGCGAAGGCCGACAGCGAGACCGAAGCTGAGAAGCGCAAGGCGCGCTACAGGGAAACCGAAGACGTGAAAGCGTATTATCGCGTCAATCGCTATCCACGGTGAGGGAGGCGGCCATGCTGATCAGGAGAACACAGCGTTCCGATTCCGACCGACGTGGATCCGTCGCGGCCCTCCTGTCCGGGCAGACTGGCGGCCTCGACCGCCGCACATTCCTGCGTCGGTCCGGTCTTGCCGGCGGGGCGCTCGCTGCGCTCAGCACGCTGCCCCTCGGTGGCGTTCGCGAGGCGGAGGCTGCCGCCGCCGGGCCGCTGACCGCGGGAGCGACGGCGCGCAAGAGCATCTGCACGCATTGCTCGGTTGGATGCACCGTGACTGCGGAAGTGCTGAACGGCGTATGGATCGGCCAGGAGCCGACCTGGGATTCCCCGATCAATCGCGGATCGCATTGTGCCAAGGGCGCCTCGGTGCGCGAGCTCGTGCACAGCGAGCGCCGGCTGCGCTATCCGATGAAGCTGGTGGGCGGGCAGTGGACCAGGGTCTCCTGGGAGGCCGCGATCAACGAGATCGGCGACAAGCTGCTGGAGGTCCGCGAGAAGTCGGGACCCGATTCCGTCTATTGGCTCGGATCGGCCAAGATGACCAACGAGGGATCCTATCTGTTCCGCAAGCTCGGCGCGTTCTGGGGCACCAACAACACCGACCATCAGGCGCGTATCTGCCATTCGACGACCGTCACCGGCGTGGCCAACACCTGGGGTTACGGCGCGATGACCAACAGCTTCAACGACATCCGCAACGCCAAGACCCAGATGATCATGGGCGGCAATCCGGCCGAGGCGCATCCGGTGTCGCTGCAGCATCTGCTCGAGGGCAAGGAGCTGCAAAAGGCCAACTTTATCGTCATCGACCCGCGCCTGACGCGAACCGCGGCGCACGCGACCGAGTATGTCCGCATGCGGCCAGGCACCGACATTCCGGTGCTCTACGGCATGATGTGGCACATCCTGCAGAACGGCTGGGAGGACAAGGAATTCATCCGGCAGCGCGTCTACGGTTTCGACGATCTTCGCAAGGAGGTCGAAAAATGGAATCCTGAGGAGGTCGAGCGCGTTGCCGGCATTCCCGGTGAACAGCTCAAGCGTGTCGCGAAGATGTTCGCAACGGAAAAGCCGTCGACGCTGATCTGGGCCATGGGTCAGACTCAGAAGACGGTCGGCACCGCCAATGTGCGGGCGAGTTGCATCCTGCTCCTGATGACTGGAAATGTCGGCGGACCGGGCATGGGCGCCAACATCTTCCGCGGCCATGACAACGTGCAGGGCGCGACCGATGTCGGGCTCGATATCGTCACGCTGCCGTTCTACTACGGGCTCGCCGAGGGCGCGTGGAAGCACTGGTCGCGGGTTTGGGAGGTCGACTATGACTTCCTGAAGTCGCGCTTCGACTCCAAGCAGATCATGGAAGCGCCCGGCATCCCGCTCACGCGCTGGTTCGAAGCGGTGACGTTGCCGAAAGACCAGGTCGCTCAGAAAGACAATGTGCGGGCGGTCTTCGTGCAGGGACACGCCTCCAACAGCATCACCCGCATTCCGGAATCCCTGAATGGTCTGAAGGCGCTCGACCTGCTTGTCGTCGCCGATCCGCATCCGACCACCTGGACCTCGCTCGCCGTGGAGGCCGGGCGCAAGGACGGTCTCTACATTCTCCCGGTCGCCACCCAATTCGAGTGCAAGGGGTCCCGGGTCGCCTCGAACCGCTCGCTGCAATGGGGCGAGCAGATCGTGAAGCCGATCTTCGAATCCAAGGACGACCTCGAGATCACCTATCTGCTGGCAAAGAAGTTCGGCTTCGCCGACAGGATGTTCAAGAACATCAAGGTCGAGAACGATCTGCCCGAGGCCGAGGACATCCTGCGCGAAATGAATCGCGGCAGCTGGTCGACCGGCTATTGCGGGCAATCGCCCGAGCGTCTCAAGGCCCATATGAAGAACCAGGCGAAGTTCGACATGCTGACGATGCGGGCTCCGAAGGACGATCCGGAAGTCGGCGGCGACTATTACGGCCTGCCCTGGCCGTGCTGGGGCTCGCCGGAGGTCAGGCATCCGGGCACGCCGCTGCTCTACAATACGAACCTCGGCGTGATGGACGGCGGCGGTACGTTCCGGCCGCGCTTCGGCATCGAACGTGAGGAGAAGCTGGCCGACGGCTCGACGCGGAAGGTCAGCCTGCTCGCCGACGGGTCCTATTCGAAGGATTCGGAAATCAAGGACGGCTATCCGGAATTCACGCTGGCGAGCCTGAAGAAGCTCGGCTGGGACAAGGATCTGACGGAAGCGGAGATGGCCACGATCAACAGGATCAATCCGGCCACTCCCGACGCGGTGTCGTGGTCGCTCGACCTTTCGGGCGGCATTCAGCGCGTCGCGCTGATGCATGGCTGCGTACCTTACGGCAACGGCAAGGCGCGCATGAATGCGTTCGGGCTACCGGATCCCATTCCGGTTCACCGCGAGCCGATCTACACGCCGCGCGTCGATCTGGTCGCCAAATATCCGACGCTACCAGACGCCAAGCAGTTCCGCATGCCCAACATCGGGTTCTCCGTGCAGAAGGCCGCGGTGGAGAAGGGGATCGCCAAGCAATTCCCGCTCATCCTCTCCTCGGGCCGCCTGGTCGAATACGAGGGCGGTGGCGAAGAGACGCGCACCAATCCGTGGCTCGCCGAACTGCAGCAGGACATGTTCATCGAGATCAGTCCCGTTGATGCCGCCGATCGCGGCATCAAGGATGGCGGCTGGGTCTGGGTGAGCGGCGCTGAAAACAACGCGCGTGCCAGAATGAAGGCGCTGGTGACCGAACGGGTCGGGAGGGGCGTTGCGTGGATGCCCTTCCACTTCGGTGGTTGGCTCGCGGGCAAGGACCTTCGCGGCAATTACCCGAAGGGGACCGATCCGATCGTGCTTGGCGAAAGCGCCAATACGATCACGACCTATGGCTATGATCCTGCAACCAATATGCAGGAGACCAAGGTCACTCTCTGCCAGATCGTCGCAGCCTAGAGGAGCAACGCACATGGCTCGAATGAAATTCCTCTGCGACGCCGACCGCTGTATCGAGTGCAATGCCTGCGTCACCGCCTGCAAGAATGAGCATGAGGTGCCCTGGGGCATCAACCGGCGCCGCGTCGTCACGATCAACGACGGCAAGCCCGGAGAGCGATCGATCTCCATGGCTTGCATGCACTGCACCGATGCGCCCTGCGCGGCGGTCTGCCCGGTGAACTGCTTCTACACCACCGCCGATGGCGTCGTACTTCATTCCAAGGATCTGTGCATCGGCTGCGGATATTGCTTCTACGCGTGTCCGTTCGGCGCACCACAATACCCGAAGATCGGCAATTTCGGCTCCCGCGGCAAGATGGACAAGTGCACGTTCTGCGCCGGCGGCCCCGAGGCCGACGGCAGCAAGGAGGAGTACGAGAAGTATGGGGCCAATCGCCTCGCCGAGGGGAAACTGCCGCTCTGCGCCGAGATGTGCTCCACAAAATCATTGCTCGCCGGCGATGGCGAGATCATCGCCCAGATCTACAAGGAACGTGTGATGAAGCGCGGCTACGGCTCAGGCGCCTGGGGCTGGAAAACCGCCTATCGCGAGACGATCGAATCCTGAGGGCGGGTTCGCGCAAATACCGGGAGGAGCTCATGGCGTCTCTGGCAAAATACATGCATCTCGCCCTGGGCGCATGGGCGCTTGCGTTGATCATCACGGCGTCGGTGCCGTCCGTCGCCCAGCAGGTCAATCCGACCGCAAGCGCGGTGAAGGAGCAACAGCTTCTGCAGGAACTCAACCGGATCCAGGGACGCGTCAGCATTCCCGATCAGCGGTCAGGCGTGCTGGAGCAGCCGGCGGGACGCGAGTGGCGCGAATTCCGCAACGTCACCCTGCGCTGGGTCGGCGGAGTTGCCATCCTCGGCATGCTGGTGGCGCTCGTCGCGTTCTATCTCATCCGCGGCATGGTCCGCCTCCAGAGCGGGAGGTCGGGGCGCACGATCGTGCGCTTCGGCGCCTTTGAGCGCTTCGTGCACTGGATGACGGCGACCTGCTTCATCATTCTGGCAATCTCCGGACTGAACATCACCTTCGGCCGTCCGCTGCTGTTGCCGCTGATCGGCCACGAAGCATTCTCCGAATGGTCGCAATGGGCGAAATACGCGCATAACTATTTGAGCTTCCCGTTCACCATCGGAGTGGTGCTGATCTTCCTGATGTGGCTCGGCGGCAATATCCCGAACAAGGTCGATGTCGAGTGGATCAAGCGCGGCGGCGGTATCGTGGGGCACGATCATCCGCCGGCCTATCGTTTTAACGCCGGACAGAAGGCGGTCTACTGGATCGTCGTGGTGGGCGGCGCTGCCGTTGCGATCACCGGATATGAGCTGATGTTCCCGTTCTACCTGTCCGGCATCGAAGGAATGCAAATGGCCGCGGTGATCCACGCGATTGTCTCGGTCCTGTTCGTCGCGGTGATGCTGGCCCACATCTACATCGGCACCATCGGTATGCAGGGCGCCTTCGAGGCGATGGGCCGTGGCGTCGTGGACGTCAATTGGGCGAAGGAGCACCACAGCCTGTGGCTGGAGGAGGAGACGCGCGCCGCGGCCAATGATGCGCGCTCGAAGCCGGCCGCCACGGCGGCGGAGTAGGAGCAACGCCGCCCCGGGGGCGAGATCGCTAAAGCCGCACGGCCGTCGTTGCAAAGGCCTCTGCGACCGGCTCTTGCACGCGGTCAAGGACCGCGGCGCTGACTCCCGCCACAACGACGGCGGCCGCGCAGGCGAGCAGGAAGGCTCTCATAGCTATCCTCCCAAAGAGATCGAGTGCAGCGAGAGATTACACAAAATCGATCGTCGCGGACAGCGCTGTTTCCCCACGCCGTTGCGTCGACGCTTGCTTCTGACGCATCGCAGCTGCCGGCATCACAGCCATTGCCGTCGTGGCGCGTTATCGGGCACCGGTGATGCAAAATGCGACTCCGTCCCTTGGTCGCGTAATCTGGCAACCGCGCCTCGCACGGCACGGATAACAGATGTCGAGGTGATGACGAGCCCGTTGATGGAAGATCAGGACGCGGGCGGCGGCCACCATAAGGAATCAAATCTCCCGGTGGATCGACCAGGGTCCGCGTCCGCCCGGCGCCAGCCGCGCAGCACGGCAATGGGCATTCAGACGATCACTGCAAAATGACCAAGCTGACCAAACTGGCAAATGGATTTGTGAATCGAAATCCTTGATTGGAGTTGGTTGATACCCTAATACCGTCATCGGCAGGGGTGATGCATGTGCGGGCTGGTTAAAGCGATCATTGCTGACGATCACGCCGTGGTTCGGGAAGGGCTGAAACAGCTTCTGTCGACCGTGGACCAGCTTACAATCGGCGGAGAAGCCGCCGACGGCGAAGCCGTTCACCGGCTGCTGAACGAGAGCTCCGCCGACCTTCTGATACTCGATCTCGGCATGCCGGGTGTGGGCGGGTTTCAGTTCATAGCGAAGCTGAAAGCCGAATGGCCTGAGCTGCGCGTTCTTGTCCTCACCGCCAATGTTGAGCCACGTTCCGTTCGGGCAGCCTTTTCCGCGGGCGCGAGCGGCTATTTGACCAAGAGCGGCGATCCGTCGGAGCTCATCGCTGCAATCGATGCCATCAGGAAAGGCAACGCCTATGTGGCGGAGGATGTTCGCTTTGCGGTGGACCAGCATGACGGCCTGAATGAAACCCCGGAGCCCACGGCTGCGATCATATCTCCGGTCACGCTGACAAGGCGTGAGCGGCAAATCCTGGGGATGATCCCTCACGGCGCCACCAGCCGCGACATCGCCAACCGTCTCGGCATCAGCCTGCTGACCGCCCGGAAGCATCGCGAAAACCTGATGCGGAAGCTCGATCTGCATAGTGGTGCCGAATTGACAGCCTACGCGATCCGTCTCGGCCTTCCAGCGGGCTAGCTAGCGCAGCTGCAACTGGCGAACGAAGCCGCCGCACCTGTCGGCGCGTGGAGAGGTTTCGATGCAAGAAGACAAGATACGCGAGGCGCTCGTCGAGCTCTTGTATCGTAATTCCTATGGCGTGGTGGCCTCCAACGTCCTGATCTCCCTGGCGGCGGCGTACGTCCTGAGGAACACCGTACCGGCGAGCTGGTTGGTCGGATGGCTCGGTGCGCTGTATCTGCTCACCGCCATACGCGTCCTGGCGGCGCGCCGGTTCTTCAGCCGGAATCGAGAACCAGCGTCTGTGTTGCGATGGGCGTGGCTCGCGGCTTCTTTTTCCTGCGTGTCGGGCCTGCTGTGGGGAATGCTCGGCTGGGTCGGGTTCGTTCCTGAACAGCCCGTTCCTTTTTTATTCACCGCTGTTGCCTTGACCGGTCTGGTCTGCGGCACGGTTCCGTCGCTCTCGGCCTTTCCGCCGGCTCTGATCGGCTCGATCATTGCAACGGTGCTGCCGGTCATGGCGCGCTCCTTTATCAATGGAGGTGATGCCTCCGGCGCATATCTCGCCCTGCTTACGGGGCTTGTGGCCATCAATTTCTACTACTGCCGCACGACGCACCGCATGCTGCGTGAGACCATCAGGTTGCGTCTGGAAAATGTCGAGCTCGTCAGCAACTTGCAGGAAGAACGCGACCGCGCGCAGGCGGCCGATCGTGCGAAAACGCGTTTCCTTGCGGCGGCAAGTCATGACCTGCGCCAGCCGATCCATGCCTTGAGTCTGCTGATCGCCACGCTCGCGGCGCTGGGTCACCGCGGCGCTGTCCAATCCGGCGATGCACGCGATCTGGCTGGCAAGGCAAAATCCATTGTCGGCAACCTCAGCGCCCTCCTGAACGGACTGCTCGACATCTCCCGGCTCGATGCCGGCGTCGTCACTGTTGCGAAGGAGACGGTGAATCTCTCCCAGCTGTTCTACCAGCTCAACAACGAGTTCGCTTCCGTTGCGAAGGATCGCGGCCTTGATTGGCGTGTCGTTGAAAGCCGTCTCCAGGTGGACAGCGATCCCATGATGCTGAAACGGGTGTTGGGCAATCTGCTGTCGAACGCCTTTCGCTACACGGGATCCGGCGGCGTTCTGCTCGGCTGCCGCAGGCGCGGCGCGTCGGTGGAAATCCAGATATGGGATACCGGCCCCGGCATCCCCGCAGATCAGCAAGCAATGGTCTTCGAGGAGTTCGTGCAATTGCAGAACCCGGCGAGGGATCGCACGCAAGGGCTTGGCCTCGGCCTCGCCATCGTTCGCCGCACCGCCGCGCTGCTGCAACATCCGGTGAAACTGGTCTCCGTCACCGGGCGCGGCTCGATGTTTTCCGTTACGGTTCCGCAAGCCAGTGCGGTGGCGGCTCCCTTGCCGGATAGCGCGGCACCACCCGCAGCCATCGCCGTCAACATCATGGTCGTGGAAGACGAGGAGGATGTTCTCGATGTCATGGTGCAGTTACTCACGCTGCAGGGACATCGGGTCTATGCCGGCCGATCTGCCGCTGAGGTGCAACAGATTCATGCAGAGGCGATGATAACAGGCGATGCACCGGTCGATCTGATCATCGCCGACTACCGCCTCGGAGATGGTGCTACAGGCCTGGAGGCAATCGAGGCTCTTTGCGCCCATATCGGCCGCTCGGTCCCTGCCTTTATCGTAACCGGCGATACCTCGCCGTCGCGCATCAAGGAAGCGACCGCCAGCGGTTATCGTGTTCTGCACAAGCCGATCAGCGGCGAGGAATTGCACGATGCGATCGTCACAGCCTGCGTCGATGGCCAGGAAGCAATCATGAGTGATTGCTGAAACATTAGACGACGAAATACGACATCTGCCGTATCGCTCGCGAATCAACCCAACGATATCCTTCACCCCAACTGGACGCGCTTGAACGGCCGCCGATCTCGAACCCGGCTGTTGGGAGCAGGAGTGTGCCATCAACGAGGGCTGTCAAGACGGGCAGCTTCGCTCCGAGCGCGTACGGGAAGGCAAGTTGGATATGGCAACGACCGATAGCTCCCACGCCCGGCGGCCATCGCCAGCTCTCAAGGCGTGGACAATCGCCGTCCTGGCCGGCTTCGGCATTTTTCACGTGGTCGGAGGATACATGCTGCATCACGCGCCGAGGTTCCGACCCATCGATACGGCAACAACGGCGGTCCAAGGCGACTAAATGGATTGGCTGACGCCACGCGCGTGAGTTCGGACGCCCCCCACGCCGTCCGGCCATCGCCGGCAATCACCGTTCTCCAGGAAGCGATACCATGTCAGACGTAGCGGTTTATTTGGTGCTGAGTGGGGCGGTTTTTGCGGGCGCGTTCGTTTCCGGCCTTTCCGGATTTGCGTTCTCGGCGGTCGCCGGCGCGATCCTGCTCCACGTTTTTCCGCCTATCGAAGCCGTGCCTTTGATGATGGCGTGCAGCATCACCGTGCAAGCCGCCAATCTGTTTGCGCTCCGCAAGAGCATGCAATGGAAAACCAGCCTCGTTTTCATCGCTGGTGGACTATTGGGCATTCCGATCGCGATCTATCTTCTGCAGAATGTGGATACCGGGATGTTCAGACTGGGCTTTGGAGCTCTCGTATCGCTTTATGCGGCATATGCCTTGTTGCGGCCAACGGCTGTCTATTTGCGTCAGATGGACAGCCGGAGCAGGAACGCGCTGGTGGGGGTTGGTGGCGGGCTGGTCGGGGGGCTGACTGCGATGCCCGGCGCACTTCCGGCGATCTGGTGCGACATCCATGGTCTCCCGAAAACTCAGCAGCGTGGCCTGGTCCAACCCTACATCGGGGTGATGCAGCTTTTCGCCCTCGCGCTCATGTTTTCGCACCATAGCCTCTCGCTCAAGGTCTTGATCGACTTTGGCATTTCGCTGCCCGCCTTGGCCGCTGGGACGGCCGTGGGTATCGTCTTGTTCGGACGCGTCAACGAAGCGGCCTTCAAACGGATCATCCTGGGTCTGTTGCTGTTTTCGGGACTTTGCCTCGTGATTTAGAGGGGGTCTCGGTGGAAAGATGCGGGTGGTTTTAAGCTGAACATCTCACACCGAGTCGCCACCTGCGGCGGCGCAGGGCCTTTCGACATTAACCTCCTGATCGACGACGAAATACGACATCTGCCGTATCGCCCAGCGACCGGGATAAAGATATGAAGCCCGGTCATGGGGACGAAGTTCGTCTCGAGCATTCGCGTGAGACGCCTGGCATTGATGAAACGGGAGATGGAATATGACCATTGCGCAAGATGCGAATAAGCAAGGGGAAGCTGAGGGCCTCGAGGGCGCCGCTCAGGACAAAGCTTCCGAAATCTCGTTGACGTCTGAAAAGGATGCGCTCGGCGATAGCTCCTTGGACGATGTGTCGGGCGGCGTTTGGCCGTTCAATAATCTGGCGGCTGCCAGCTACGCCAGCACAGGCGGGGGAGGTTGACCAAGAAGGCACCTGAGCCGACGACGGCTCGAAGAGGTCACCGCCGCCGCGCATCGGACCGGAAATGGTCGATCTCGTTGATATCGGCATGTCCGCTTTGCTCCTTCCTGGAGGAGCGGACATGAGTTGAGCGCAGGGTTGCAACGTCGGGCTAGCCCCGATCAGTATTGATCAAGGATGGAGATTGAATATGACCAATGAGCAGGACACCAATTCGAAAGCGCAAGCCGATGCTGGCGTGAGCCTCAAGGACGACGCTCAGAGCAAAGCCTCCCAGATCTCGGCGACGTCCGATGCGCTCAGCGACAGCTCCCTGGACAAAGTGTCAGGCGGCGGTTGGCCGTACGCAACCTTGCACTCCGCTCAGGTCTCTCCAACCATCTGATCTCGGGGTGAGGGCGGGATCGGTCTGGATATGACCGGGCATTTGGGATGACCGATGGTCGCGCGCGGTGAGCGTCGCTCTCTTCTCTCGGCGGCATTTGACCGCCGCGAGATAACGATGCCCGCCAATCAGGCATTGCGCTTCGCATGACGCGGCGAGCGGACGATGTCGGAAGCTGTTCGCCGGTGTTTGCGGGGGCTGCGTGAAAAGGGAAACGGAGCGAATCTTTCGGGCAGCGGCCATCGAGCGGCTTTCGAATCCCGAACAGCTCGACCATGTTGTCGGCGTCACGCGCCCGTTCGACTGGATGGCTGCCGCGGCGCTGGCACTTGGTCTTGCCGTGCTGGTTGCCTGGAGCGTGCTCGGCCGCATTCCAACCCGTGTATCCGGTGATGGCATTTTGTTGAGCAGCGGCGGTCGTCTGGTCGACGCCGTGTCCGCGGTCAGCGGCAAGCTGGCCTCGCTCGAGGTCGGCATCGGCGATGTCGTCCGCCGCGATCAGGTGATCGCCCGGATCGTCCAGACCGAGACCGAGCAGCGGCTTCAGCAGGCGAGGGATGTCCTGCGCGAGCGCGAACGCGAACATGCCGAGCTCGCCGGGGCGATCTCGCGGGAGATCGATGCCAAGCTTGCCAATTATGCGGCGCAGGAGGCAGGTCTGGGCAACGTGATCGCGGCTGCCGAGAAGCGCACCGCCTATCTCACGGACGAGGTGGCCAAGCTCGAGCCGGCGGCAGCGAACGGAACTGTCACGCGCAGGTATCTCGAGGACCGCCGCGTCGAACTCAACAATGCGCGGGAACGCATCACCGACGCAAGGAACGACATTCTCAAGCTCAATGCCCAGCAGCTGGATCTGCAGAGCCAGCGTGAGCGCGATCGGCTGCTTTCGGAATTCAAGGTCAATGATGCGAAGCGGACGGTTGAGCAGCTTGCGGCCGAGCTGGAGCGAGGATCACGGATCCTCAGTCCCGCCGACGGGCGTGTCGTCGAACTCAAAGTGTCCAGCGGAGCCGTGCTTGCCCTGGGTACGCCGGTTATCGAAATCGAGACCGCGGGACAGGTCCTCGAAGCGACGGTCTACATGCCGCCGGACCGTGGCAAGAACATCAGGCCCGGCATGGAGGTTCGTGTCGAGCCGAGCACCATCAAACGGGAAGAATACGGCGCGATTGTCGGCAATGTGGTGGCGGTCTCGGAATTCCCTGTGACGCCCCAGGGCATGCTGGCGGACCTGCACAACGATGCATTGGTCAAGCGCTTTTCGCAGGACGGCGCGCCCTATACGGCCAAGGTGACCCTGGAGCGCGATCCCTCCACCGTCAGCGGGTATCGCTGGACCTCCGGCAAGGGGCCGCCGATCCAGCTCTCGACCGGTACGCTGACCCGGGCCGAAGTTACGACGCGCGAGCAGCAGCCGATCGATCTGGTGATTCCGCTGATGAAGCGGCTCAGCGGCATTGGCGGTTAGGATCGGCAGTGCATGACCGCGTCATCGCGCCAAACCGATGCCCGGCCGGCGCTCCTCGATCGCCTCGGCAACTGGATCAGGCGCATCCCGCTGCCGGTGCGACGGCGTTGGGTGACTCCCACGGTATTCCAGATGGAAGCGCTGGAATGCGGCGCGGCCTCGCTCGCGATGATCCTGGCGTATCACGGTCTCTGGGTGCCGCTGGAAAAGCTGCGCGAAGCCTGCGGCGTGTCCCGGGACGGCAGCAAGGCCAGCAACGTGCTGAAGGCCGCGCGGCAATTCGGACTGACGGCAAAGGGGTTCAGGAAGGAGCCGGCAACGCTGCATGAGCTGCCGATGCCATCGATCATCCACTGGAACTTCAACCATTTCGTGGTGCTCGAAAGGCTGGATTCGGATTTCGCCTATCTCAACGATCCCTCGACCGGACGCCGCAAGGTCGGTCACGATGAATTTGACGCGGCCTTCACGGGCGTTGTGCTGGCGATGGAGCCGGGCCCCGACTTCAAGCCGGGTGGTCGCGAGCCCGACCTTGTTCCGGTGCTGCTGCGGCGACTGTCGAATTCGTTGGGGGCGGTGCTGCTGCTGGTTGCACTCAGCATGGCGCTGGTGGTGCCCACCATCCTGGTTCCGGCATTCGCGAAAATCTTTGTCGATGACGTCCTGATCAAGCATGTCGAGGGCTGGTTCACACCTTTGCTGATCGGCATGGCGATGACAGCCGTGGCGCGGGCGCTGATGACGGCATTTCAACAGTCGCTGCTCCTGCGCATCCAGACCAAGCTCACGGTGACGATGGTCAGCCAGTTGCTCTGGCACGTCCTGACCCTTCCGATGGAATTCTTCACCCAGCGGCACTCCGGCGACCTCGCCAACCGCATAGCCGCCAGCGAACAAATCGCCCAGCTGCTTTCGAACGGGGTGGCTGCCAATGCGCTGAACTGATCGCGGTCGTCTTCGTCGCTGTGACGATGGCGTTCTACGACGGTTTGCTGGCCACGATCAGCATCGCCATGGCTCTCCTCAATGTCCTCGTCCTCAGGCTGGTCGCGCGCCAGCGCGAGGACCTCAACCGCAAGCTGTCGATCGAACGTGCCAAGCTGAATGGAAGCACCATCGAAATCATCCGCACGATCGAAACGATCAAGGCCGGCGGCCTGGAAGATGACGCCTTCGCGCGTTGGGCGGGGTTTCAGGCCAAGGTCCTGAACGCCGAGCGTGATCTCGGCGTCTACTCCACCTTCCTCGACACCTGTCCGATCTTCCTGACCGGATTGACCACCGCGATCGTGCTGGGGGTGGGGGGCCTTCGGATCGTCGACGGCGCATTGACCATCGGTGGCCTCGTCGCCCTGCAGGCGCTGCTCACCAGCCTGGTCGAGCCGGTCAACGCACTTGTGCAGCAGGCCGCTGTCTTCCTCGCCATCAAGGGCAACCTGTTCCGGATCGAGGACGTCTTCAACTATCCCGCCCGTCCCCTGGTGCCGATCGAGCGCGCGCCCGCAACGATGCCCGCAAAACTGTCGGGCCGGGTCGAGTTGAAGGACATCTCGTTCGGCTATTCGACGCTCGAGCCGCCGCTGATCGAGGATTTTTCGCTGGTCGTCGAGCCCGGTCGCCGCGTCGCGCTGGTCGGCGCGTCGGGCAGCGGCAAATCCACCGTTGGACGGCTGGTCAGCGGACTCTACCGGCCGTGGTCCGGCGACATCCGCATTGACGGCTGGTCGATGGCCGAGATTCCCCAGGCGATATTCACCAACTCGGTTGCCTATGTTGATCAGGAAATCCTCCTGTTCGAAGGGACGGCCCGCGACAACCTCACGCTCTGGGACCATACCGTGGCTGAAGCCAGCGTGTCCCGGGCGCTCAAGGATGCACTGATCCACGAGGAGGTTGTCGTCCGGGCCGGCAACTACGATTGCCACGTGGCCGAGGACGGCAGGAATTTCAGCGGCGGCCAGCGGCAACGGCTCGAGATCGCACGGGCGCTGGCAGGCAATCCTTCCGTGGTCGTCCTCGACGAGGCCACTTCCGCCCTGGATCCGATCGTCGAGAAGGCGATCGACGACAATCTCCGGCGCAGGGGATGCACCTGCATCATCGTCGCGCACCGGCTCAGCACGATCCGCGACTGTGACGAGATTCTTGTGATGAGCAACGGGCGGGTCGTGCAGCGGGGAACGCATCAGGAGCTGCTCGCCGAGGGCGGCGAATATGTCCAGCTGGTGTCGAGCGAATGAACCGCGTCTACCAGCCTCCCGCCCTCGAAACTCCGCTCTGGCGCGAAGGCGCGGCGTCTCGCCCAGTCGGGCTCGAGAGCCACCGACCGCTGCCGATCAATGACCTCGATCTCGTTCTGCACGTCGTTCGCGGCTATGTCGACCTGTTTGCCGTCAGGGAGAGCGCCAGCGGCGAGCCGAGCCGGCGGCATCATCTGTTTCGGGTCGAGCAAGGCGCGGTGGTTTTCGGCCTGCCCGGCATCGGCGATGGAAACGGAAATTCGGTGGCCGTGATTGCGGTCGGCGGTCTCGAGACCGAAATCGTGATCGATCATCGCGGCCGTTTTGCCGATCGGGACGCAATCGACGCATGGACCGCGCTTGTGTCGGGAGTCATCGCAGCGTCTCCTCAAGGAGCGGTCGTGCAGCAGGCCGCGATCGGCTCGCGATACGCATTGGCAGCCGGCGACATTCTCAGGCTGTCCGGCCGGCGGGTCGGCTGGATCGGGATTGAGCGTGGGACCATCGGCGTGATGGAGATGCCGGCGCCCCATGGCTCCAGGGAGTGCCCCGCGCCGATGCCGCCGGGAACGTGGATCGTCGCCCGCGAGGAGGCGACGCTGGTGGTGCGGGACAGCACGGCATTCCCGCTTGCCGAGATATGGGCCGCGCTTGATCGATTCCATGCACGTGTCATGGAAGGCCTGTGTCGCAGGATCGACGAGGAAACCCTCGCGGAGGCCGACCGCCTGCGCCTGCGCTCGAACCTCAACCGGCTACGGACCTGCAGCATTGTCGATCGGCTTGCCGGTATCATTGCTGCCGAGCCCGGATCAACGCAACCCGGCGCGGTTGGTGCTAGCCGTCTGCTCGCCGCCTGTCGGGAGGTCGGAGCAGCGCTGGGCATATCGCTCCAGGCTCCGGCCAATATGGCGTTCGACCATGATGATCTTGCGAGCGCCGTGAGGATCGCGGAGGCGTCGCGGGTGCGGACGCGGCGGCTGTTGCTGCGCGCGGACTGGTGGAGCAACAGTGCCGGTCCTTTCGTGGCGTTTCTCGGCGAAGACCGGCGGGCCGTCGCGATCCTTCCGGGGGCGGGCGGCCGCCACATCATCGTTGACCCCGGCGCCGGCACGCGCCGTGAATTGACGCGCGCAACCGCCGCCGAACTGGCGCCCGAGGCGGTGATGTTCTATCGCCCGCTGCCTTCGGGGGCTCTGACGGTCCGCGATCTCCTGAAGTTCGGCGCCGCGACGGTCCGGGCGGATCTTCTGCGGATCATTCTGGCGGCCCTGTGCCTCGGTCTTCTCGCGCTGGCCACGCCGCTGGTGACCAAGCTGCTGATCGATTCCGTGCTTCCGCGCGCGGAGGTCGACCAGCTCCTGATCTGCGCCATCGCGCTCATTGTCGTGACGCTGGTGACCGGCGGATTTCAGGTGATGCAGGGCATCGCCATGCTTCGGCTTGAGAGCCGGCTGGACTGGGTATTGCAGGCGGCGGTGGTCGACCGCCTGCTGCGGATGCCGGCCGGTTTTTTCCGCAACTTCTCTGTTGGTGACCTCGCAGACCGCACCCTTGGTGTCGAAGCCGTCCGCACCATCGTCACCGGCCGCGCCATTCGCGGATGTCTGGCGTTGGTGTCCAGCGCCTTCAGTTTTGCCGTGATGCTCATCCTCGACATCAGGCTCGGCCTGCTGGCCGCGGCGCTCGCCGTGCTGCGCGTCGCAATGGTGGTCGCGATCAGTCTGGTCCGGCTGTCGGAGGAGCGCGAGAGCCTTTATCAGCAGGGATGGCTGGAGGGGCTGGTGCTACAACTCCTCACCGGCGTCGGAAAACTGCGGATCGCCAATGCGACCATGCAGGCGCTCTCGATCTGGGTCGAGCGCTTTTCCAGGCAGAAGCGCCATTTTATCGCATCGCAGCGTGCGGGAAACCTCCAGAAGAGCCTCGAGGCGGCGTTTCCGGCGTTGGCGACGCTGCTCATCTTTGCCCTGGCCCAGACGACTTCAGGCGCGCGGCCGGTACACGAGCTTGGTACGTTCCTGGCATTCTATGCGGCGTTCGGGCTGTCGCTCGCCGCGGTCGGCGAGTGGGCGCTGGCGCTCGGAGAACTGCTGGTCGCAATCCCGAGGATCGAGCGGATCAAGCCGATCATCTCGACGGCGACCGAAATCAGCGACGAGCGGAAGTCGGTTGGCGAGATCGGCGGCTCGATCGAGTTTGCCAACGTGTCGTTCCGCTACGGCGACAGCGGGCCGCTGATCCTCGACGATGTCAGCCTCAGCGTCGGGACAGGAGAATACCTCGCCATTGTCGGCCCGTCGGGAAGCGGGAAGTCGACACTGTTCCGATTGCTTCTCGGGTTCGAGAAGCCGGAGTCCGGCGTGATCTTTGTCGACGGCAAGTCGCTCGAGACCATCGACGTCGGCTTGTTGCGCCGCGACGTCGGTGTCGTGCTGCAGAACTCCAGGCTCGCCTCCGGCAGCGTCTATGAAAACATCTGCGGCGCAGCCCAGCTATCGATTGACCAGGCCTGGGAGATCGCACGGCTGGCGGGATTCGACCGCGACCTCGAGGCCATGCCGATGGGCATGCAGACACTCGTTGCAGAGGGCGTCAACACGCTCTCGGGTGGCCAGCGCCAGCGATTGCTGATCGCACGGGCGCTGGCGCATCGGCCGCGGCTCTTGCTGATGGATGAGGCCACCAGCGCGCTCGACAACCGGTCGCAGGCCATCGTCAGCGATTCGATCTCACGGTTCAACCTGACGCGCGTCGTCATCGCGCACCGGCTCAGCACCGTTCAGTCGGCGGACCGGATTGTCGTACTGGACGGCGGCAGGATCGTGCAGACCGGCAGCTTTGCCGAGCTGATGGCGCGGCCGGGCCTGTTTGCGGATTTCGCAGAACGTCAACTGATCTAGGGGGCACCGATATGCGCAAGGTCCTCTTCATATTCGGCGTGCTGAATGACTCCGACATCGAGTGGATGGCCCGTGCCGGCGCCCGCCGCGGCATCGGGCGGCAGGACGTCCTGATCGATGAAGGCGTGCCGATCTCGTCGATCGTCCTGCTGTTGCAAGGACGAATGGGCGTGAGCGTGTCCGGCATCGGCGAGATTGCCCAGCTCGAGGCGGGCGACTTCGTCGGCGAGATGTCGCTGGTCGATTCAGCGCCGCCCTCGGCCACGGTGGCTGCGAAGGTCGATTCGGTTGCCCTGTTCCTGGACAAGCAGCTCCTGAAACGAAAGCTCGCGGGAGATCACGCCTTTGCCAGCCGCTTCTATCGCGCGCTGGCCATCCTGCTGTCGGACCGCCTGCGCGCCACCGAGCGCAGGATGGCCTACGGCGAGCAGGAAAGCGGTCTCGGCGACGAGACGACCCGGTTGAAGGACGAGCTTGATCCTGCCGTGCTCGACCAGGTGTCGATCGCGGGCGAGCGATTCGACCGCCTGCTCAAGCTGGTGGAGGAGGTCGCGATGAGGGACGCCAGATCCTGAGATCGAAGGCAGGGCCTTTCGAAGGGGAGGCCTTTCGACGAGGGGACCTTTCGACACTTCCCCGTGACCGACGACGAAATACGGCATCTGCCGTATCGCTCGCAAATGGATCCAGCGGTAGCTTTCCCTCTCAAGCGTAGGAAACAAAGGGCGACGCCGGGGAAATCGGTTTCCTAAGCCCTTAATTATCAAGGAAATGACGCCATCGGCGCGTCGCGACTTAGGGCTTAGAAGATCATCATTTGAATTGGAGATTGAGCATGACCAATAAGCAGGACGCGAATTCCAAGCCGGAAGCCAAATCCCTCGATAGCCTCAAAGAGGCCGCTCAGAACAAAGCATCCCAAATCTCGACGTCTGAAAAGGATGCACTCAGCGACGGTTCGCTGGACGATGTGTCCGGCGGTCGCGTGCCTCCGACCCACGGGTTCTGACGTCCGGCCATAGCGCTTGGCATTGATCAGAGTTGGAGATTGAACATGGCCGATCAGCAGGACACGAATTCCAAAGGGCACGCCGGACCTGGCGAGAGCCTCAAGGACGGCGCGCAAAATCAAGCCTCCCAAGTCTCGCCGGTGGCTGATGCGCTCAGCGACGGCTCGCTGGACGATGTGTCGGGCGGCGGTTGGCCCCTCAATACTTTCTCGAGCAGCGTCTACCGCCCCACGAACGGTGGCTAACCAATCAGCTTCGATGAAGGTAGAGATTGGACATGACCAACAAGCAGGATGCGAATTCAAAGGCGGGGGCCGAACCTCGCGAGAGCCTCAAGGACGGTACGCAGCACAAGATTTCCTCGACGCCGGAGAAGGATGCGCTCCGCGATGGCGCGCTGGACGATGTGTCGGGCGGCGCTTGGCCGTACTACACCAACACGGCTTCATCCGGGGGGACGCCGGGGGGCTAACCGCTCGGTAAACCGTTTTCCCGCGCACTCGAAATACCCAGGAAATAAGCCCAGCGTAGCGTTTCAACGTCGGGTTGGCCCGATCAGCATCGATGAAGGTGGAGATTGAATATGACCAGTGGGCAGGACACGAATTCAACGGCGCAAGCGGAATCTCTCGAGAGCAGCAAGGGCGGCGCCGAGAACAAGACATCCGAAATCTCGACGACGTCTGATGCACTCGCCGACAGTTCGCTGGATGATGTGTCAGGCGGCGCTTGGCCGTACTTGACAAGCAGCTATTCATCCGGCGGTACGCCTGGGGGCTGATCGAGGAAGCGGCTGTGCCGCATCGGTCTGGAAACCGGCTCATCGCGATCACCACTGATTAAAATGGAAATTGAATATGACCAATAAGCAGGACACGAATTCAACGGCGCAAGCCGAATCTCTCGAGAGCAGCAAGGACGGCGCTCGGAACACGGCGTCCCAAGTCTCGCCGGCGGCTGATGCGCTCAGCGACAGCTCGCTGGACGATGTGTCAGGCGGCAGTTGGCCGTATAATAACGCTGTGCGTGCCAGCATCGGCGCCACAGGCGGCGGAGGTTGACCGAGAAAGCGTCTGAGCCGACGACTTGAAGCAATGGCGGGCTAACAATCAGCCTTGGTGAAGGTAGAGATTGAACATGACCAACAAGCAGGATGCGAATTCGAAGGCGGCGGCCCGACCTCGCGAGAGCCTCAAGGACGGCACGCAGAACAAGATTTCCTCGACGCCGGAGAAGGATGCGCTCCGCGATGGCGCGCTGGACGATGTGTCGGGCGGCGCTTGGCCGTACGGTACCACTGCATCTGCCAGCTACATCAGCTCGGGCAAGGGGGGCTGACCGGGAAAGCACCAGAGCCAACGACGGTTCGAGCTAACGGCAGCTAACCAATCAGCATTGATGAAGGTGGAGATTGAACATGACCGATAAGCAGGACACGAATTCGAGAGGCGACGTTGTACCTCCTCAGAACCTCAAGGAGGGTGCGGAGACCAAGATTTCGTCGACGCCGAGGAAGGATGCCCTCGGCGATGGCGCGCTGGACGATGTGTCGGGCGGGCTTTGGCCGGCCGTAATGCAGCAGCACATACAACAAAACCATCTGACCTTGGGCCTCACCGGCCAGCATTGATGAAAGTGGAGACTGAATATGAGCAGTGGGCAGGACACGAATTCAACGGCGCAAGCCGAATCTCTCGAGAGCAGCAAGGACGGCGCCCAGAACACGGCGTCCCAAGTCTCGCCGGCGGCTGATGCGCTCAGCGACAGCTCCCTGGACAAAGTGTCAGGCGGCTCTTGGCCGTTCAGTAGTGCCGCGCGCGCCAGCTACAGCGCCAACGGCCCGACGGGCTAGCCGAAAGCGCTCCGCCGCGCATCGGTGGGGAATGGCCCATCGCCCAAGCGCGATGCCGCGAAACAAAGCGCGACGTCGGGGAAACAATTTCCCCGGCCCTTGAAATCCTTACGAAACAAGACCAGCACGGCATCCTCAACGTCGGGTTGACTCGATCAGCATTGATGAAGGCGGAGATTGAACATGACCAGTGGGCAGGACACGAATTCAACGGCGCAAGCGGAATCTCTCGAGAGCAGCAAGGACGGCGCTCAGAACACGGCACCGCAAACCTCGACGACGTCTGATGCGCTCAGCGACACCTCGCTGGACAAAGTGGCGGGCGGCGGGTGGCCCTACGCAACGATGGGCTCTGCTCAGGTCACCCCGACCATCTGACCTTGGGACGACGGCGGGATCGGGTCTAGACATTGCCGAGATTTTACGATGATCGGTGGTCCTGCGGGCCATCGATCATTTCGTATTTGCTGTGGAGCAACTTCAAACGTCTTCGCGTCGCCCGAAGCGTCCCTGCGGCTGCGATCCTACTTTGCATGGGGTTGTTTTCGATATTTCGGTTTGGCCGGACATTGCTCCGCAGCTTTATGGCGCAGATCGGACGGGCAGGGTTTCCGAAAACATCATTGCATTGCGCCGGTGTTGTGATTAAGCAATTGAGATGAAATACAAATTCTCCATTGCGCCGATGATGGATTGGACCGATAGGCATTGCCGCATCTTCCATCGCCTGATGTCGCGGCGGGCGCGGCTTTATACGGAGATGCTGACGACCGGCGCCGTGATCCATGGCGACCGGGCGCGGTTGCTCGGCTTCGACGCCAGCGAGCATCCGGTGGCGCTGCAGCTCGGCGGTTCCGATCCGCGCGATCTTGCGACCGCAGCAACGATCGGCGAGGAGTTTGGTTACGACGAGATCAATCTCAATGTCGGCTGCCCCTCGGATCGGGTGAAGGATGGCCGCTTTGGCGCCTGTCTGATGGCGGAGCCCGCGCTGGTCGCCGAAGGCGTTGCGGCGATGAAGCGCGCGGTGAAGGTCCCCGTCACGGTGAAATGCCGGATCGGCATCGACGACCAGGATCCGGAGGTCGCGCTCGATACGCTCGCCCGCGGTGTGATCGCCGCCGGCGCGGACGCGCTCGTCGTGCACGCACGCAAGGCCTGGCTGAACGGCTTGTCGCCGAAGGAGAACCGCGACATCCCGCCGCTCGACTATGATCGCGTCTATCGCCTCAAGGCGGCCTTGCCGGATGTGCCCGTCATCATCAACGGCGGCATCACGAGCCTCGCCGAGGCCAAACAGCATCTGGCGCATGTCGATGGCGTGATGCTGGGGCGGGCGGCCTATCAGGAGCCGTGGCGGTTGCTGTCAGTCGATTCCGAGCTGTTCGGCGAAGCTTCGCCGCACGCGACGATGAAGGACGTGTTCGCGGCGATGCTGCCCTATATCGAGCGGCAACTGGCCGAAGGCACGCGGCTGCATTCGATCACGCGCCATTTCGTCGGCGCCTTCCATGGCGTCCCCGGCGCGCGCGCCTTCCGCAGGCATCTGGCGGAGAACGGCGTTCGGCCGGGCGCTGACATCGACGTGCTGCGCGATGCGATCGCGCGTGTTGACGATCGCGCGCCTGCGGCGGTCGCGGCCTGAGCGCGCCAATTACGACTTGCGCTGACGCCGCGTCACCTCCTGCGCGACCTTCAGGAAATTGAAGAGGTGGGGCATCCGGTTGTCGCGCCGGTAGTTCAGCGACAGCGCGGTGCCCGGATTGTGCCCCTCATAGGCGCGGTAGGTGACGCCGGGGCGTTCCGATTGCGAGACTGATTTCGGCACCAGCGCGATGCCGACGCCGACCGACACCAGGCTGATCGCGGTCTGATAGTCCTGCGCCAGCACCTGCGATTTCGGAATAAAACCCTCTTCGAGACAGATGTTGAGGATGTGGTCGGCGAAGCTCGGGCGCGGCTTGCGCGGGTAGAGGATAAATGTCTCGGCCTTGAGCGCCGACAGAAGCGTGACCTGCTGTTCGAGCAGCGGCGAGGTGTCGGGCAAAGCGAGGATCAACGGTTCCTGCAGCAGCGGCTCCGACTTCAGTTCCTCGTCGTCGAGCGAGGGGCGGGCGACGGCGATGTCGATCTCGCGCTGGATCACGGCACGCTTCTGTTCGGCATTGTTCATCGCCGACAGCGCGAGCTCGACGTCGGGATAGGCCGAACGAAACGCCTTGATCACATTGGGCAGCACGCCATAGGTCGCCGATCCGACGAAGGCGACGCGCAGGTGACCGGAAAAGCCTTCTCCGATCCGCTTGATCTCGCGGTGCGTTCGATCGAGCCGCTCCAGCACGTCGCGCGCGCGCTCCAGCAGGACGCTGCCGGCCTGGGTCAAGCGGATCTGGCTGCGGCTCCGGTCGATCGTAAGCGCTCCTTTCTACGCACCTATGCAGTTGAGCGCGGGGATGGGATGAGGTGTCCACCATGAGCGAGGTGGACACGATCGATGATCACTCCAGAAGAACCTTTGAGACTTGAGACGGTCGGCGTGTTGCGCAATGGCCGGCGTCGCTATGATCCGGCCAGCAAACAGCGGCTGGTCGAGGCCTGTCTGCAGTCTGGCGTGTCGCTGGCGGGGCTTGCGCTGCAACACGGCGTGAACGCGAACCTGCTGCGCAAGTGGGTGGCCAAGCGACAACTTCAGAACGGGGATGGCCAGCCGGAGGCGCGGGCGCCGATTGCGCCAGCCTTTATTCCGGTTCGCGCGCCGTCGCCGTCGCCAACTCGATCTGCTGGCGCGATTGCGGTTTGCGCGACGGAGCGATCCTGTGCAGGGCGGCTGACGGCATCGATGCCCAACGGCGTGACGCTTTCGCTGGAAGGCGGCGACGCGCAGTTGCTGTCGGCGGTGATTGAAGCGCTGGGGCGTTGCGATGTTCCGACTGGCGTCTGATCTTCGGGTCTACCTTCACCGCGAACCGATTGACTTCCGGGCGGGCATCAACAGCCTGGCGATCGTGGTCGAGCAGTCGATGGGGCTGGATCCGTTCCAGCGCGCGGTGTTCGCGTTCTGCAATCGTCGCCGCGACCGGATCAAGCTGCTGATTTATGATCGGTCAGGATTTTGGATGCTGCTGAAGCGGCTGGAGGCCGACAGATTCCACTGGCCCCGAAGTCAGGAGGCGGTGCTGACGCTGACGACGGAGGAGCTGCACTGGCTGCTTGACGGCATCAACATCGCGGCGGTGCGTCGTCATCCGGTGCGGCAATATCAGAGCGTGGGCTGAGCGTGTTCGATGCGGGCGGCGTCATCGGGCTTCGGCATGGCCGTTCTCAGATGACGCGGCCGAAGACATGACGAAGACATGGGAGCCCGGTTGACGCGGCGGCATGACTTCGATTCAAGACTCCGATGAGTCGCAAGCCCACGACGCACGAACTGGAAGCCTTGATCGCGGCGCACGCGGCCGAGATCGCGGCGCTGAAGGCCGAAAACGAGAAACTCGCACAACGCGTGCTGCATCTAGAGGAGCAGTTGCGCCTGGAGCGCCTGCACCGGTATGCGCCGAAGAGCGAAAAGCTCAAGGAGCGCATCTTCAACGAAGCCGAGCAGGCCGCCGCTGAAAGCCGGGACGACGACGATGTCGAGGCGGTCGCCGTGCCGGACACGGGATTGCCGGAGGCTCCAAAGCCGGCGCCGAAGGCACGCGGCCGCAAGCCGCTGCCTGACGATCTGCCGCGCCAACGCGTCGAACACGATCTGGGTGAGGATCAAAAGGACTGTCCGTGCTGCCATAATCGGATGCATCGGATGGGCGAGACCGTCACCGAGCAGTTGCACGTCGAGGTCAAGGCGTCGGTGCTGCAACATGTGCGGTTCAAATATGCCTGCCGTCACTGCGAGCGCACCGCGCTGAACACCCCGATTGTGACCGCGCCGATGCCGGCGCAGCCGCTGCCGGGTAGCGTCGCCACGCCATCGACGCTGGCGCTGGTGCTCGCCAACAAATACGTCGACGGCACGCCGCTGTACCGTGTGGCGGACGCGCTGGGGCGCGCCGACGTCAGCATCAGCCGCGGGACGCTGGGCAACTGGGTGATCCGGGCGAGCGAGTTGCATCTGCATCGGGTCTATGACGCGCTACAGCAAAAGCTCATGTCGCAGCCCCTGGTCCACGGCGACGAAACCTGGGTCCAGGTTCTTAAAGAGGACGGCCGTGATGCGCAGGCCAAATCCTTCATGTGGGCCTATCGCAGCGGCCAGGACTGCGCGCAGCCGGTCGTGCTGTTCGATTACCAGCCCGGTCGCGGCCAGCAACATCCTCAGGCCTTCCTGGCCGGCTATCGCGGCTTGTTGATGAGCGACGGCTATGACGCCTGGCGCACGCTGACAGGCGCGACCCATCTCGGCTGTATGGCGCATGCGCGCAGGAAATTTACCGATGCGCTCAAGGCCAGGACAAAGCCTGGCGGTCCGCCATTGCAGGCGCTCAAGTTCTTCGAGGCGTTGTACGAGGTCGAGAGGGTGGCGCGCCAGACGCCGCCCGACGGCGAAACGCGCGCCGCATACACCTTGCGGCTGCGCCAGCAGCATAGCCTGCCGGTATTGGCCGCCTTCCGGACCTGGCTCGACGACCAGGCGCCGAAGGTGCTACCCGAAAGCTTGACCGGCAAGGCGATCGCCTATGCACGCAACCAATGGGATTATCTGACCCGTTACACCAGTGACGGTCTCGCCCCGATCGATAACAATGTTCTGGAGCGCGACATCAGGCCGTTTTGCACCGGACGAAAAAGTTGGCTGTTCAGCGACACCGTTGCCGGCGCCAAGGCAAGCGCCGTGATCTACAGTTTGGTGCTGACATGCCGGGCATGCGGCGTCGATCCCTATGCATGGCTACGTCACGCGCTCACCGAATTGCCCCAACGCGCGCCAGACGCCGATATCGAAGATCTGTTGCCGTTCAATTGCACCGCTCAAAAAAACCTGCCAGCTGACAACGACAGCGGCTGACCGTCAAACGCTCAGGATCAATCAAGCCGTTCCGATGATCCCGCTGGGCCCCGGCGCCACGCGACGCCGCGGCCAGCCGCGCGCGCAGCCCGTGCAGTAAAATGCGCGCTTACGGTCGATCAGGATGACGCCGAGATCGCTCTCCAGCTGCGCAATCTGCCGGCTGAGCGGCGGCTGGGCGATCGCGAGCCGCGATGCGGCGCGGCCGAAATGCAATTCCTCGGCGACGGCGACGAAGTAGACCAGTCGCCTCAGATCCATGACATCGTCGCGGTCGGTCACGGCTAGCCGGACATTGGTTCGCGCGCTTCCGCGGAAGCTGCGGGGAGGGCCTGCCGGGTTTGATACCGCGTGGTCATCAGCGCTTGATCGAGACGATGGTTCCAGCGGGAAGACTGAGCGGGCATCCCTGGATTGTCAATTGTCCGCGGGGACGACGCCATCTGCCTAATCCTTCCGGGCGAAGGCGCGGATCTTGTCCTCGTCGACCTCGACGCCGAGGCCGGGGCCATCGGGGACGCAAATCTCGAACTCGTCGAACCTGATCGGGTTGACGACGAGATCCTCCACGAGAATCCGCGGACCGAAATGCTCGCTCCCCCATTCGAGCCTGGGCAGGGTGGCGAATGCGGCGAGATGCGCAGCCGCGCCGATGCTGCTCTCCAGCAGACAACCGCCATAGAGCTCGAGGCCGTGCGCGGCCGCGACCGCCGCGGCGCGCTTCATCTCGAACAGGCCGCCGCTTTTGACGAGCTTCAACGAGTAGACGCTGCCGCAGCCCATCGTGGCGGTTCGGGCGATTTCGTCCTTGGTGAAAGCGGCTTCGTCGATCAGCAGCGGGATCGAGGTGCGTGCCGCGACACGCGCCATGGCTTCCAGCTGCAGCGCGGACACCGGTTGCTCGACCAGAGCGACGTCCAGCTCCTCCAGCGCCGGCATGAAGCGGATGCATTCGGCCTCGGTCCAGCCCTGGTTGATATCGACGATCAGCTGTACCTCGTCACCGAGGCCGGCGCGCAGCGCCTGCAGCCGCTTCAGATCGGCCTGCGGCCGGTTGAAGCCGAACTTGATCTTGAACTGGCGGTGCTCGCGGCGGCGCAGCTTCTCCTTGGCTTCCTCCAGCTCCTGGCCGCTGTCGCCCGAAGCCAGCGCCCAGATCACCTCCATGCGCGCGCGCACCGCGCCGCCGAGCAGGGCGCTGGCGGACAGGCCAAGCGTCTTCCCGGCGGCGTCAAGCAGGGCGGATTCGATGGCGCCCTTGGCCGCGAAATTGCGGGTCGCAGCCTTGCTCATGCGCAGCGCATTGGCTTCGAAGGCGAGGGCAGGCTGTCCCAGCAGCACCGGCGCCAGATAATTCGTGACCGCGGCCTTGATCGATTCAACGCTCTCCTCGGCCCAGCGCGGCCCGCCCAGCGTCGAGGCTTCGCCGATACCCGACACGCCATTGTCGAGCAGGACACGGACCAGCACATAGCCCTGATGCGTGACTTCGGTGTTGGAAAGCTTGTGGCGGCGGCGGGTCGGCGCCTCCACGATGGTCGCGCGGATACTGCGGATCGTGGTGTCTTTCGCGAGAGGGGGCACGTGTTGCACGGGCTCGGCGATGTCGATCAAGGCACGACTCATATGTCCTCACAGGTCAGTTCAAATGGGCCCAGCCAGCCTGTCGAAGGGCCTGGCTGGGCATCACGCGCATCACTCGGCCGCGACCAGCCGCTCGACCGCCGCCTTCTTGAGCTTGAAGTCGAAGTCGAGAACGAGGTCGGTGTCGGCGCCGGCCGGGGCCTTGCTGAACTTGCCGATCAGGCTCTGCTTCACGGCAAACACCGAGTCGTTGTCGAGGTACTTGGTCTCGGAATCGTAAATCTGCGAGATCAACGATTGATAGCCGTCCTTCGAGAGCATGAAGTGGATGTGGCCCGGACGCCAGGGATGGTGGCCCATGTATTTCAGGAGCTCGCCGCCGGCCCCATCATAGGGGATCGGGTAGGGCTCGGGGCGCAGCGCCACGAAGGCATATTCGCCGTTGGCGTCGGTCGTGAACCGGCCGCGCAGATTGTAGGCCGGCTGCTCGGGGTCTTGCAGGTCATAGAGCCCGTTCGGCGCGTCCTCCCAGACGTCGATGGTGACACCCTCGATCGGCCGTCCCGCGGTGTCGCTGATGCGTCCGCTGACTCTCACGGTCTGCGCGTTGTCGAACGACTTCTTGATGATGGAGGCGCCCTTGGCCAGCACCGGCGGATTTTCCCGGTAGAACTGTCCGAGCACGGTGGACTCGCTCTCGCCGTCGGTGACGCGGTGATCGAGCATGTCGACCAGCACCTCGACGCCGAGAATATCCGCGATCAGGATGAACTCGTTGCGCTTCTCGTCCGAGATATCGCCGGCGCGGCGCAGGAATTCGCAGGCGGCGAACCACTCGGCGAAGGTCAGGTCGACCTCCTTGCAGAAATCGTGCATGTGGCGGATCAGGCTGGTCATGATCTGACGGTTGCGGTCCGGAATGTCCTTCGCGAGCGCGGCGATCACGTGGTCGGTGATGGTGTCCTTGTTGACGTTCAGCATGGTCGTTTCCTCCTTTTCTTGCAGTTTGATCGAACTTGCATCCCCGTTTCGGGAATCTCGGTTGGTGGTCTCACCAGACGAATTCGTAGCCGGCATTCTCCAGCATCGCGGGCGCGGGGTGTGGATCGGCAAGCCCGCCGAAACGGCCGCGGAAGAACAGCAGCGGCTTCTTGCTTTGCTCGAGCGCCATCTCGCGGACATGGCCGAGGAAGATGGTGTGATCTCCTGCGATGATCTCATCGGCAAGATCGGTCACGAAATACGCCGCTGCGTTGGCGATGACGGGCAGCTCGTTGCGGCGCTCGAACACGTCGCAGAGGTCGAGCCTGGGCTTGCCGGCGAAATGCCAGGCCAGATCCTCCATCCCCTCGGCAAGGACGCTGACCGCAAAGCGGCCGGTCTTCTGGATGTTGCCAAGCATCTTCGCGCTTTTCGCGATCGAGATCGCGACCAGCGGCGGCTCGAGCGACACCGACATGAAGGCGTTGGCCGTCATGCCGTGGTCGCGTCCCTCGCAATGCGTCGTGATGATGGTGACGCCGGTGCCGAACTGGCCACAGGCATTGCGCAGTTCTCGCGGATCGATGGCGGTCATTGGCTTGCGACCTCGAGTTGGGCGAGAGCGGATCGATTGGCCGGTGGCGCGGTCACGAATCCCGCCAGTTTTCCAGCGCCGCTGCGGCGGCGGCAAGACCGGACCGCCGCAAGCTTCGGATGCGGCTGCTCGACACGATCTCGCCATTGCCGCAGCGCACCGGCGGCAGAACACGCGTATTGAAGTGTTGCCGCAGCAGCTGCGCGGTGCCGCCCTTGCAAAATCCGAAGCGAAAATCCTCGCCGACGATCACCTCGCGAGGCTGCAGACGCTGCAACTCGGCGAGGAAATCGGCCGCGCTGCGCCGGACGTAGATTTGGTCGAAACCGGCCACGACGATGTGGTCCGGCGCGAATGTTGCGATGCGCTCGAGCTTTTCGCGCAGCGATATCAGCGGCTCGGCCTGGCCGAAATAGACCTTTGGCGGCGGATCGAAGGTGTAGACCACGGCCGGAACGCCGCAGCGTCGCGCCGCCGCGATCGTCTGCCGGAGCAGTTCCTGATGACCGCGGTGGACGCCGTCAAACGCGCCGACCGTCACGACGCAGGCGTCGAGGGCCAATTCTCCATCGCGATGGAAAGCGACAGCCGTGCTGTCAAAAACCTTGCCCAAACCTTGGCCCATGGTTCGCTCCGGTTTCGCTCCCTTGCCGTGCTGTGCAATTGCTGCGTCAGCTACGGCGTTGCATCGGCCGGACGGTCATTGCCGTCAGGTCCGTGCCACCCGAGTCATAGCCCGAGCCGCGGCGGTCCGCGCGGTATGGTGTGATACCTTTCGCCCGCTCCCGCTCAGCGCGTAGCGTTTCCCCCGATGTCACGCCGACCAAGAGCGTGACGAGATGGTCCCGGGCCGGTGTGGCAACTCCGCCGGTCCCACCACACAAGCGGAGGAGAAACGTTCATGACTACAGCAGCTGCCCTGCGGGCTGATGCGCCTGTGTCAACCACCAGCGTCTATACCGGCGCGGAATTCCTGGACAGCATCCAGGACGGCCGCGAAATCTAAATCTACATCTACATCTACGGCGAGCGCGTCAAGAACGTCACGGCGCATCCCGCCTTCCGCAATTCGGCGCGGATGGTCGCGCGCTGGTACGACCGCTTTCATGAGAAGAAGGATCAGATCGGCGTCCTGACCGATACCGGCTCGGGACAGTTGACCCATCCGTTCTTCCTGGGGTCGCGAACGGCCGACGATCTGATCAGGGGGCGCGATGCGATCGCCGAATTGCAGAAGGTTGCGTTCGGCTGGATGGGCCGTTCGCCCGACTACAAGGCGGCATTCCTCGGCGCGAATTCGGGCTTCTACGGCGAGTATGCCGGCAACGCCCGGAAGTGGTATGCCCGGACCCAGGAGCGGCTCGATTTCTGGAATCACGCCATCGTCAATCCGCCGATCGATCGCGACCGCGCGATCGAGGATGTGCGCGACGTCTTCATGCATGTCGAGAAGGAGACCGATGCAGGCCTGATCGTCTCAGGCGCAAAGGTGGTCGCGACCGGCTCGGCGCTGACGCACTACAATTTCATCGCGCATTACGGCATCCCGATCAAGGACAAGTCGTTCGCGCTGATCTTCACGGCCCCGATGGACGCCAAGGGCGTCAAGCTGATCGCGCGCTCGTCCTACGAATTCACCGCGGCCGCGACCGGCTCGCCGTTCGACTATCCGCTGTCGAGCCGCTTCGACGAAAACGACTCCATCCTGGTCTTCGACAAGGTGCTGGTGCCCTGGGAGAACGTCTTCATCTATGGCGACGTCGACAAGATCAACCAGTTCTTCCCGGCGTCGGGCTTCGTGCCGCGGTTCACCCTGCACGGTGTGACGCGGCTTGCCGTCAAGCTCGACTTCATCGCCGGAGTTCTCGATGGCGGTCGAGGCGACCGGGTCGAAGGATTTCCGCGGCGTGCAGACGGCCGTCGGCGAGGTGATCGCCTGGCGCAATCTGTTCCACGGCATTTCCGATGCGATGGTGAAATCGCCGATCGCATGGCAGGGGACTGAGGGCTACAATCTACCCAACCTGAACTACGGGCTGGCCTATCGCGTGTTCGCGCCGATGGCGTATCCGCGGATCAAGGAGTTGATCGAGCGCCATGTCGCGAGCGGCCTGATCTATCTGCCGTCGAGCTCGGCCGATCTGGAGAGCGAGGCGATCCGGCCCTATCTCGACCGCTTTGTGCGCGGTTCCAACGGCTATGCCGCGATCGACCGGATCAAGCTGCTCAAGCTGCTCTGGGACGCGATCGGCTCGGAGTTCGGCGGCCGGCATGAACTCTACGAGCGCAACTATGCGGGCAATTACGAGAACCTGCGCGTCGAGACGCTGATGGCCGCGAGCGCCACCGGCGACCTCGGGGCGATGCAGGATTTCGTGCGCAACTGCATGAGCGACTACGACGTCTCCGGCTGGACGGCGAAGGACCTCATCAATCCCGATGACATCAACCTCGTCAGCCGCGGTCTGGTGCAGGGCTGACGACAAGGCTGACGATCTGGTAGACAGTTATCGGAGCCGCCGCGATCGCACGGCGGCTCCGTTCCGTTTTCGCGCCACTTCATCCTTGCAGAGAGAGTTCACCGTCATGCTGTTTCACGTCGAAATGGAAGTGCGGATTCCGCACGATCTCCCGACTGAGCGAACCGACGCGTTGAAGCAGGCCGAACGTATCAGAGCCATGGAGCTGCAGCGCGCGGGCGTCTGGCGCCATTTGTGGCGGGTGGCCGGTCGCTACGCCAATGTCAGCGTCTTCGACGTGTCAGGCCCGCAGGAATTGCACGACATCCTGTCCGGCCTGCCGCTGTTTCCATTCATGGAGATACGGGTCACGCCGCTGTGCCGGCATCCGTCGTCGATCCACGATGATGACCACTAGCGGCGGGCGAGCGCTGTTCGCGAAGCGATCGCGCCAAATCGCTCCCGATTCACGTCATCCAGGGTGGCAGCGGGAGAATTTTCTTGCGCAGGAAGTCCGGATTGAAGAGTTTGGACTGGTAGCGCTGGCCACCGTCCGCGAGGATGGTGACGATGGTCTTGCCCGGACCAAGGTCGCGTGCCAGCCGCATGGCTCCCACCACGTTGATCGCGCTCGAACCGCCGAGTACCAGTCCCTCTTGCGCGATCAAGTCGAACAGGACGGGCAGCGCCTCCTGATCGGTGATCTGGTAGGCCATGTCGATCGGTGTGCCTTCAAGGTTCTTCGTCACACGGACCTGGCCGATGCCTTCCGTGATCGATTCTCCTTCGGTCGTCAGCTCGCCCTTTGTGAACCAATTGTAGAGCGCGGCACCCATTGGATCGCTGAGCGCGATCTTCACGTCGGGATTGCGCTCCTTGAGGGCGCGCGCGATTCCACCCAACGTTCCGCCACTGCCGACGGCACACGTGAAGCCATCGACCCTTCCGCCTGTCTGGTCCCAAATTTCAGGGCCGGTCGTGCGGTAGTGGCCATCGCGGTTGGCGACGTTGTCGAACTGGTTTGCCCAGAATGCGCCCAGTTCGTCAGCGAGGCGACCGGAATAGCGGGCATAGTGGCCGGGGTCGGAAGATGGTACCGCGGGCATCAGGCGCAGATCGGCGCCGCATAGCCGCAGCATATCCTTCTTTTCCTGGCTTTGCGTGTCAGGCATCACGATCACGGAACGATAACCGCGCGCATTGGCCACGAGCGCAATGCCAATGCCGACATTGCCGGCTGTGCCTTCCACGATGACACCGCCCGGCTTGAGCTGACCGCGCTGCTCGGCGTCGTTGATGATGGCAAGCGCCGCACGATCCTTGATCGAGCCGCCCGGATTCAGAAATTCGGCCTTACCGAAAATGTCGCAGCCCGTGATTTCCGATGCCGCGCGCAGTCTGATCAATGGCGTATTGCCAATGGATTCTAGGAAGCCAGATCGAACGTTCATGGTTGCCCCGCCCCAGCCGAACAATGGCTTGATGCTATTTTTTCGTTGGTTTCGGAAATTTCCTTGTCGCTTGGTGTGCGAGATTGGAAGTCCTGGCCTCCGAGCGTGCTGCTATCAAAGACATCATGTGCCGACATGCTGAAGCAGCGCGTAAGGTTCAGTAGAGCCATTTTTTATGCGACGTACAATCTTCGTTTTTCGACGCTGCGGCTGCGGATCATTCTTGCAAGATGCGGGAGTTGATCCGGCGTTTGTTTGAGCATGATCTTTTCGGAAAACCGCTTCGCACTTTTCCGGATCATGCTTTAGTCGACGGCGGTGCGCGGGCGCCGGTGACGGCTTGAGGGGGTGATACTGCCGGTGACGTCGGGGTATCCGGTCAGCGACAGCGTGTCGGAGCGGACGCCCCAGCTCTCGAGCCGATCGAGGAAGCTCATGCCGAGCAGGTTGGTCTTCATCTGCCCGCGCTGCACCACCAGCGCCGGCACCGATTTCTCGACCAGCTTGCCGACCGCGAGCCGATCGAGCGTCAGCCGCGCCGCCTTGGTGTGACCGCCGGCGGTCTCGAGGTCCACATTGTATTCGAGCATGTCGGTCGGCAGCCCGATCGCCTTGGCGGTTTCCCAGGTCAGCACCACCGAGGTCGCGCCGGTGTCGATCACCATCGGCGCGCTGACGCCGTTGATCTTGGCGCGGAACGCGAACTCACCGCCCTGGCCGCGTGCGATCTGCACTGCGGGGGCAGAGGCGGGGGCCGACGCAATGGTGCTGCTGCGACCGAGGATCTGGTTGAGATTTTCCCTCGCGCGCGCGATCTGGTCGGGATCGCCATAGGTCACGACGGCGCCGGCGGTCGTCATCAGCAGCAGGATGACGAGGAGGATGCGGGTCACGGTGCGTCTCCGGCGGCTGCGCCGATCAGGCGCGCTTCGGATGCGGCTCCATGCGCTCGAGCCCGGCGTCCGCCATGCGGGCCGGCAACGTCGCCATCACCGTCAGCCGCTCCGTGCGGTCCATCTTGTGCCAGCGCGCGATCTCCGGAAGCGTGCGGCCACAGCCGAAGCAGAGCTTCGTTTTGGGGTCCATCATGCAGACTGCGATACACGGCGTTTCTGAGCTCATTCTTCCAGTGTTGAACGGTTTCAGCCGCTGGTGCAAGCCGACCGAAGCGCGATACTGTCATCACGCCTCAGCTTTTTGTCGTGAGCATGGTCTCCCGCGCCATGCTGCTACAATCCGGTGCCGGCACTCATGATCGCCCTGCGGCGCACACGTGTGCGGTCGGCGCCCATCGTGGGCTCCGCGGGCTCCGGCTGCATCGGCGGCGATTCTTCCGCCATTGGCGCCAGCGCGCTCATCACCCGTTCCGGCGGCAAGGTCACGATCACCTCGGTGCCGATGCGCAGCTTCGATTTCAGCGTGAAGGTGCCGCCATGCATGTCGATCAGGCTTTTCGCGATCGGCAGGCCAAGGCCTGCACCCTGTTCCGCCGACTTGATCGAGTTGGAGCCCTGACCGAACGAGGCCAGCACGACCGGGATCTCGTCCTCGGCGATGCCGCTTCCGGTATCCTTGACGCTCAGATATTGCCCGCCCGATGCGGTCCAGCCGACCTTCAGCCAGATCTCGCCGCCCTGCGGCGTGAACTTGATTGAATTGGAGAGCAGGTTGAGCACGACCTGGCGGATGGCGCGTTCGTCGCCCCAGATCCTGGGCATGCCGTGCTCGAACACTTCGTGGATCGTGATGCCGCGGCTGGAGGCACGCAGCTTCAAGAGATGGTGGCAGTCGGCGACGACATGCACCAGTGCCACGGCTTCTTCGTTCAGCTCGTAACGGCCGGCCTCGATGCGCGACAGGTCGAGGATCTCATTGATGAGATTGAGCAGGTGTACGCCGGAATTATGGATGTCGGCGGAATATTCCTTGTACACCGCAACGGCATGCGCGCCGAAAATCTCGCTCTTCATCACCTCGGAGAAGCCGAGGATGGCGTTAAGCGGCGTGCGCAGTTCGTGGCTCATCTGGGCCAGGAAGCGCGACTTGGCGACGTTGGCGGATTCGGCGCGGTGCCGCGCCTCGTCGGAGATCGCCTTGGCCTGTTCCAGTTCGCCGATCAGCGCGTCCTTTTCGGCGCGGGCTTCCAGCGTCGCCAGCGTGGTCGAATGCAGGCGGTGCGCGAGCAGCGCGAAATAGCCCTCGGCGGCAAGCGCGAGCAGCGCCAGCACGTAATTGTCGAACGCGCCGTTGAGCACGAGATCGAGCGCGATGCCGACCGTCACTGGAACGGTCGCCGCGAGTGCCGCGATCGGCAGGCTCGCCGCCAGCATGCTGGAGACCGCGATCACCAGCAGCATCAGGAACATCATCAGCGTGTTGGAGGCGAGATCGCGCCCGGCGGGGTGGATCAGGATCGCGGTCCAGCACAGGCCGTAGAGCAGGTCGAGCAGCACGAAGCGGGTCCGCCATTTGCGGGTCACCGCGACCGAGGGGGGCTCGGCGAGGAAGCGGGCGCAGCTGCGGATGATCGCGAGATGGACGGCGAGGATGCCGACGGTCCAGGCGCCGGCCACGATCGGCTGCATCCAGAGGCCAAACAGCACGCCGGTCGCCACCACGAGCAGCATCACGACGTAGGACGCCGACATCCGGGTCTGGGCGTATTGCCGGAGCAGTTCGGCGTCGAACGCCGGGCGGGTTCCACTGGTTGACGTTAACCGATCCCGCGCCTCACGCACCCGCTGCGCGGCGGCACGCCGGCTATTCACCGGCGACGCCACCTGGGGGCTTGCCGGAAGCTGTACAACTTCAGGCTTTTCTGCGGGATTACTCATAAACAACACAAATCCTGCCCGCGAACCGCGCGGGCTTTTTGCATTGTCTATCTGTGACGCCAAATCATTAAGCGATGACTTAAAGAGCTAAAGAAACTCGTTAACGGGGGGTTAAATTAACTTTTGCGTGGGCGCCGTGGCGCGCGATGGATCTCACCATCTCACCAGCAGCAGCGCCGCCGCACCCACCAGGATCGCGAGCGGAACCGCACCGAGCGGCCAGCCGCGCAGATACACGGTCCGCTCGAGATCGGGCTTTCCGGCCAGCGCGCAGCCGACCGCGACCCGCACCGGCGACAGCATGGTCAGGGCCGCGGCTGCGGTGTTCTGGATTGCGCCGAGCCAGGGCAGGCTGAGCGCGGCGTCCCTGGCGAGCGCGATCTGGGCTGGCATCAACAGGCCGTTGGCGGCGTTGCTGCTGCCGGTCAGGAATCCGAACAGCCCGGCGAACAGGGGCGTCGCCAGAACGGCGAGCGGGCCAAGCGCCGACCTCAGGCCCCTCGCGAGGCCGTCGGCGAGGCCCGATGCGGCCATCACCTGCGCCATCGCGAGGAAGCAGCCGATGGTGAGGATGGGTTTGCGGCCCCGGCTCCATGCGCGTCCGAGCGCAGCGGCTGCCGGCCGTCGCATCGCGATCGTCGTGGAAAGGCCGACCACGAGCAGCCAGGAGCCCGGATGCAGCAGGGGAAACCAGGCCGGGCCGTCGGCAAACGGCCGCACCGCGAGCGCAAGGCGCAGCCATTCGTTCAGCGGCGTGATCGCGCGCGTCGCCATCAGGATGGCGATCAGCGCGACGTAGGGCAGCCCGACGCGCAGCGCCGAGCGCCACTGCTCGCGATCGGGCCGGCCGTTCAACAGGAATCTTGCGACGATCAGCGGTCCAAGGGCCGCCAGGGCGGCGACCTCCGGACCGAACAGAGCGTTGGCGGCGACCAGCAGCCCGCCGGCCGCGATCGTGCACAGCGCCTCGCCGATGAAATCAAGCGTCGTCCCGGGAACCTTGGCGATGGCGGCGATGCGCCAGAACAGGCCGAGCCAGGCCAGCAGCAGCGGGACGGTGAGGAGAGCGCTGTGCACGCCGAGGTCGGTCGGCGTAATCCCTGACAGTTGCGAGCCGACGATCGTGCCGTTGGCCATCGCGCCCCATGACACCATCATCTGGCTGAACAGCCCGAACAGGATGGCATGGAGCGGCACAAGCCCGATGCCGTTGAGGATCGGCGCAACCGTGACCTGACCGACGCCGAAGCCGGTCGCTCCCTCCGCGAACGGGCCGATCAGAAAGCACGTTGTGTAGAGCTGCTTGCGGCGCCGCTCCGGCGTGACCGGTGGCGGATTGCCGGCCGCGCCGTGCTCCGAGACCACCTCGCGGAAGAATAATCCTCCAAGAATGACGGCGCCGACGAGCAGCGCCAGCCATCCGCCACGCGCAATCGCGCCGAGTGCATCGTAACCGCCAAAAGGGTGCGGTGGCGCCGCCATGGCGACAATCAGCGAGCTGACGAGACCGAACAATCCCACCATGGTGGAGGACGCACGTCCCGTGGCGATCAGCGCCGCGACGACGACGAACGGGAGCGACCACACCAGATATTGCACGGTCGTCTCGCTTTCCTCTCGGGCACGCGGCATCGACGGCGGGTTTCAAGCGACCGCTATATTTAGCCGTCGACAGCGCGCGAGGGAGCGGAATTTGGCAGGCAACACCGCATGGCAGGTGACCCGCGGGCGCGGGACACCTTGGCCGTGCGCGAGCGGCTAGCGCTGCAGGCGGGCGAGCAGGCTCGACGTATCCCAGCGCTTGCCGCCCATCTTCTCGACCTCGGCATAGAACTGGTCGACCAGGGCGGTCGCCGGCAGCGTGGCGCCGTTGCGGCGGGCTTCGGCCAGCGCGATCGAGAGGTCCTTGCGCATCCACTCGACCGCAAAGCCGAAATCGTACTTGCCCTCGTTCATGGTCTTGTAGCGGTTCTCCATCTGCCAGGACTGCGCCGCGCCCTTGGAGATGGTCTCGATCACGGCCGCGACGTCGAGGCCGCTCTTCTTGGCGAAGTGGATGCCCTCGGAGAGGCCCTGCACGAGGCCGGCGATGCAGATCTGGTTGACCATCTTGGTCAGCTGGCCGGCGCCTGCGGGCCCGAGCAATTTGCACATCCGCGCATAGGCGCCGGTGATGATCGGCTCGGCGCCGGCATAGGCGTCCGCGCTGCCGCCGCACATTACCGTCAGCACGCCGTTCTCGGCGCCGGCCTGGCCGCCGGACACCGGCGCGTCGACGAACTTGAAGCCGGCCTTGGTAGCGGCGGCGTCTAGCTCGCGGGCGACCTCGGCGGAGGCGGTGGTGTGATCGACGAAGGTCGCGCCCTTCTTCATCCCGGCGAAGGCGCCGTCGGGGCCGATCGTGACCGCGCGCAGGTCGTTGTCATTGCCGACGCAGCACATCACGAAATCCTGACCTTCGGCGGCGGCCTTCGGCGTCGGCGCCGTCTTGCCGCCAAACTTGTCGGCCCATTCCTTCGCCTTCGCCGCAGTCCGGTTGTAAACGGTGACCTCATGGCCGCCCTTTTTCACGAGGTGTCCCGCCATCGGGAAACCCATCACGCCGAGACCGAGAAAAGCGACTTTAGCCATATCTGTTACCTTGGGTTCTGTGATTTGCCGTGGTGATCGCCACTTGAGATCGCCGGAAAACGTCGCGGCGGGCAGGGCATTCCGTCCATGGAAGGAGCCGCACCATACCCCCTGCGCAGCGGAGGGCAACGCCTTCGTTGGATGGCAGACCCCGGTTTTGTGCTAGGATCGCCCCACCAAAGAACTTCACAAAAATGGGAGTGTCTCGCATGGGCATGAGCGTGGGTGTGCTCGATCATTTCAATATCCGGACCCGGAATCTCGCCGCCACGGTGCGGTTCTATGAGGACATTCTGGGCCTGGAAAAGGGCGCGCGGCCGAACTTCGCGTTCCCCGGCGCATGGATGTACAGTGAGGGCAAGGCGGTCGTGCATCTGGTCGATATTTCGCAGACCAGCGAGGCGCAAAAGCCGGATTCCGGCGTCGTCCACCACGTCGCCTTTGCCAGCCAGGGCTTTGACGGGATGAGGCAGCGGCTGGAGTCGAAGGGCATGGAATTCGACTCGCGCCAGGTTCCCGGCGGCGACCTCTGGCAGATCTTCGTCAACGACCCCAACGGGGTCATGATCGAGCTCAACTACGAGGCCGCCAAGGAAGGCGGCTCGGCAGCGCCGGCCGAGCGGCGGGACGACGTCGGAGCGAGGTAGCCTTTTGCGCTGCAACGCTCTATGGGTGCTCTCTTGAATTTTCCGGGAGATGCGCGGTGAGCGTGACGCAGCAACAGGTTCTCGATTGCCTTGCCAAGGTGATGTCGCCGCGCGGCACAGCCTTGACCAACGCCAATGTGCTGTCGGCGATCACGGTCACCGACGGCAAGGTGTTCTTCTCGATCAACGTTGACGCAGCGGAGGCCCGCGCCTGGGAAAGCGTGCGTGCGCAGGCCGAGAACGCCGTGCGCGCCATTCCCGGCGTCAGCGTGGCGATGATCGCGCTGACCGCGGAGCGCAAGGCGGGCGCTGCGGCGCCTGCGCCGCGGCCGGCCGGCGGCGTACCGCCGGCGTCCGCGCACCGGCATCCGCATCCGCCCGGCGCGCAATCGCCGATGGCCCGCCAGGCCGAGATTCCCGGCATCTCCGCCGTGATCGCGGTTGCCTCGGGCAAGGGCGGGGTGGGCAAGTCGACCACGGCGCTCAACCTCGCGCTCGGCCTGCGCGACCTCGGCCTGCGCGTCGGGCTGCTCGACGCCGACATCTACGGCCCGTCGGTGCCGCGGCTGACCGGTATCCGCGAGAAGCCGCAGCTCAACGACGACAAGAAGATGATCCCGCTGCAGCGCTTCGGCCTGTCGATCATGTCGATCGGCTTTCTGGTCGAGGAGGACACCGCGATGATCTGGCGCGGGCCCATGGTGATGTCCGCGATCACCCAGATGCTGCGCGACGTCGCCTGGGGCACGCTCGACGTGCTGGTGGTCGACATGCCGCCCGGCACCGGCGACGCCCAGCTGACGCTGGCGCAGAACGTCCCGCTCAAGGGTGCCGTCATCATCTCGACCCCGCAGGACCTCTCGCTGATCGACGCCCGGCGCGGACTTGCGATGTTCAAGAAGGTCAACGTGCCGGTGCTCGGCATCGTCGAGAACATGAGCTATTTCCAGTGCCCGCATTGCGGCGCGCGCTCGGATATCTTTGGCCATGGCGGCGCCCGCCACGAGGCCGAGAAGCTCGGGGTGCCATTCCTCGGCGAAATTCCCCTGCACATCGCCATCCGGACCGCGTCCGATTCCGGCACCCCCGTGGTCGAGAGCGAACCGGACGGCCCGCACGCGGCGATTTACCGCGCGATCGGCGGCAAGGTCCGTGAGCAGCTGCAAGGTGTCATCGCCGCAGCCTGAAGTTGCCTTGCCGTCGTCACGGGCCGGGCTCTAAAGGCGTCGGCCTCGGCGGCGGTTCTTCACAGAACTCTCGCGCTGAACGGTTGCTGGACCGCTTTCGGCCTGTATGGTTGTGAAGAGATTAGCCGAATCGTACCAGTCTGTCCGTCAGCTTGAACGAGTCCATCGCCAGGCCGTAACCGCGGGAAAGGCCGTGAGGCCACGATCAACATGGCAGCACCAGCAAAGAAAGCACGCCGCAAACATCTGACGCGGGAGAAGCGCGAAGAGGCTTCCCGGATGGCATTCAACATTGCGAAGAAATCCGACTCGATCAAGGAGGCCGCGGCGGCGATCTCGAAGACGTATGGCGTGAGCCACACGACCGCGCAAAGCTGGATCCGGCGCGGGCGGCATTTGGCCAACCAGGCCAAGAAAGCGCGGGAGACGACGCGGCGCTGATTGCCCCGGTAGCCCGGTGGTTGAGCGCGGGCCGGACGGCCCGCACGCGGCGATTTACCGCGCGATCGAAGACCGGTCCGCGAGCAGCTGCAAGGCGTCATCGCCGCGGCCTGAGCCCGGTTTTCCGGCCGATTTCCGCGTCATCAGACTTTCGTTTAATTGGCGCGGTCATGCCATTGTCGCGTTTCCGTGAGGCCGCCTTCCGTGTTAAAGGGCCGACCCAGAGCGCCTCGGCAGGCCTGTGCAAGCGTCCCGCCGGAGAACTGCTTGCGGTCACTGGGAAACGCCCCTCAAGGAGAAGCCTTACGATGAAGCGTCGTGATTTTTTGAAAGTTTCTGCGGCCGGTGCTGCCGCGACGGCGGTTGCGGCGCCGGCGATCGCGCAGTCCTCGCCTGAAATCAAGTGGCGCCTGACCTCGAGCTTCCCGAAGTCGCTGGACACCATCTATGGCGGCGCCGTCGAGGTTTCGAAATACGTCGCCGAAATGACCGACAACAAATTCCAGATCCAGGTGTTCGCGGCGGGCGAAATCGTCCCCGGCCTGCAGGCGCTGGACGCGACCTCCAACGGCACGGTCGAGATGTGCCACACCGTCTCGTACTACTATGTCGGCAAGGACCCGACCTTTGCGATCTACGCGTCGGTGCCGTTCGGCCTCAACGCGCGCATGCAGAACTCCTGGTGGTACCAGGGCGGCGGCGAGGCGCTCGGCAACGAGTTCTTCAAGAAGTTCGGCGTGATCGGCTTCCCGACCGGCAACACCGGCACCCAGATGGGCGGCTGGTTCCGCAAGGAGATCAAGACGGTCGCCGATCTCTCCGGCCTCAAATTCCGCATCGGCGGCATCGCAGGTCAGGTGCTGCAGAAGGTCGGGGTGGTGCCGCAGCAGCTCGCCGGCGGCGACATCTATCCGGCGCTCGAAAAGGGCACCATCGACGCCGCCGAGTGGGTCGGTCCCTATGACGACGAGAAGCTCGGCTTCCAGAAGGTCGCCAAGTACTACTACTATCCGGGCTTCTGGGAAGGCGGTCCGACCGTGCACTCCTTCATCAACCTGGAGAAGTGGAACGCGTTGCCGAAGAACTACCAGGCGATCCTGACCAATGCGTGCGCCAACGCCAACAGCTGGATGAATGCGCGCTACGACATGCAGAACCCCTCGGCGCTGAAGCGGCTGGTGGCCGGCGGCACCCAGCTGCGCCCGTTCACCAACGAGGTGCTCGAGGCCTGCCTCAAGGCGACCAACGAGCTGTGGGGCGAGATCTCGGCCAAGAACGCCGACTTCAAGAAGTCGATCGACGCCATGCAGGCCTACCGTTCGGACCAGTATCTGTGGTGGCAGGTCGCCGAGTACACCTTCGACAGCTTCATGATCCGCTCGCGTACCCGCGGCTGATCGGCGCAGCGTTCGCGCGAGGAGAACGCTGCAAGACGACAAGCAGGGGTTTCGCTTCCAGGAATGAAGCCCACGCCAAGCTTCAACTTAAGTAGCCCGGCCTCTGCAAGGAGGCCGGTTTTTTTGCGTCTGGCGTTCGGCAAGGGGATGCTCCATGCTCGCGCCCGAAGCCTCGACACGAAGGCGGCGCATGATCGGTCACCGGTCATGACGGCAAAAAAAGAAAACTGGCGCGACGATCGCAAGCAGTCGACGCTCGGACAACACAATCATACAGGGCAGGATTCATTCAAATGAAGCGCAGGGATTTCATCAAGGTCACGGGTCTGGGCGTCGCTGGTGCCGCAACCGTCGCGGCGCCGGCCATCGCGCAGTCGATGCCGGAGCTCAAGTGGCGGCTGACGACGAGCTGGCCGAAGTCGCTCGACACGTTGCACGGCGGCGCCGAGCTGATGGCGAAGGCGGTGGGTGAAGCCACCGACAACAAATTCCAGATCCAGACCTTTGCCGCCGGCGAGATCGTGCCGGGCCTGCAGGTGCTCGACGCCGTGCAGAACGGCACTGTCGAGATGGGGCACACCGCGCCCTATTATTATTACGGCAAGGACGCGACCTTCACCTTCGGCTCCTCGGTGCCGTTCGGACCCAACATGCGCCTCAACCAGGCCTGGTACCTGCTGGGCGGCGGCAAGGAGCTGCTCAACGAGTTCTACAAGAGCTACAACGTCACCTCGCTGCTGGCCGGCAACACCGGCTGCCAGATGGGCGGCTGGTTCCGCAAGGAGATCACCAGCGTCGACGATCTCAAGGGCCTCAAATTCCGCATCGGCGGCTTTGCTGGAAAGGTGATGCAGAAGCTCGGCGCGGTGCCGCAGCAGCTTGCCGGCGGCGACATCTATCCGGCGCTGGAAAAAGGCACCATCGATGCAGCCGAGTGGGTCGGTCCCTACGACGACGAGAAGCTCGGCTTCCACAAGGTTGCGCCGAACTATTACTTCCCCGGCTGGTGGGAAGGCGGCCCGATGCTGGTGGCGATGATCAACCTCGACAAATGGAATGCGCTGCCGAAGCACTATCAGTTCGTGCTCGAGCAGGCCGGCCATCTCGCCAACAACTGGATGATGGCGCGTTACGACCAGGCCAACCCGATCGCGCTGAAGAAGCTGCTCGCGGTTGGCACCAAGCTGCGCCCGTTCCCGGCCACGGTGATGGAAGCCTCCTTCAAGGCCGCCAAGGAGCTGCATTCCGAGGTCTCGGCGACCAACGCCAACTTCAAGAAGGTCTATGACTCGCTGACGTCGTTCTCCAACAACGGCTATCAATGGTTCCAGGTCGCCGAAGTCGGCTACGACAATTTCATGGCGCGCCACTCGCAGGTGTGACCGCGGCTCGGCATGATGACGACAGCGAGCCCCGAAGCCATCGCTTCGGGGCTTAGCTTATTAAACGGTCAGTTCTTCGACGCGACGCGGCTTTCGAACACGCAGGCGCGCCAGTCGCTGGTCGCGCAATCGGTCGGCCAGCCGCCGCCGAGTGCCATGAACAGCGCCGCGGTGTCGGACAGCCGCGTTGCCACCGCCTGCACGCGGGTGATCGCGGCATTCAGATAGACCTGCTGCGCGTTCAGCACATTGACCTGATTGACCTGGCCGAGCCCGAGCTGCTTCTGCACGATGTCGAGGCTGGCCTTGGCGGCGTCCTCCGCCTTGATCGCGGCCTGCACGGCACGGGCGTCGGCCTGCAGGCTGCGCAGCGCGTCGGCGACGTTCTGGAACGCCGTGATGACGGCCTGGCGGTACTGCGCGTTGGCCTGCTCGAGCGCGGCCTCCGCCGCCTTTTGCTTGTGGTACAGCGTCAATCCGTCGAACACGGTCTGGGTCGCGCTGCCGGCAACCGTGTAGAACAGCGTCCCCGGCGTGAACAACTGGGCGGCGTTGAAGGCGGTCGAGCCGGGGTTGGCAGAGATGGTGAAGCTCGGCAGCCTTGCTGCGATCGCGGCACCAACCAGCGCGCTTGCCGAATGCAGATTGGCCTCGGCCGCCCGCACGTCGGGGCGCTGCGCCACCAGCGTACTCGGCAGGCTCACCGGCAGATTGGCCGGCAGCGCGAGCCGTTGCAGATCGAATTTCTGCAGGATCTCATCGGCGGAGAATTGCCCGGCTAGCGCCGTGAGCAAATCGCGCTGGATCGCGAGCTGCTTCTGCAGCGGCGGCAAGGTCTCCTCGGACTGCGCGAGCGCCGCCTGTTGCGCCAGCACGTCGACCTGCGCCGCCTGGCCGGCATTGAACTGGTTCTGCAGAATGCCGAGGATGTCGCGCTCGACCTTGATGATGTGCTCGGTGGCGGCGATCTGGCCGCGCAGCGAGGCCTCCTGGATCGCCGCCGTCACCACATTGGAGGTGAGCGTCAGATAGGCTGCCTCGAGCTGGAACTGGGCCTGCTCGGTGAGTGCGTCGAGGCTCTCGACGTTACGCATGTTCTCGCCCCACACGTCGGGCACGAAACTGATATTGAGCTGCGCGGTGTACAGCGTGTAGCGCGCCTGCGCCGTGTTGCCGGGCCCCGACACGGCGTTGGAGACGAGCTGGTCGGACGGGGTGAAGTTTGCACCGACTTGCGGAAAGTACAGGCCGCGCTGCGCCAGCGCGTTGAAGTTCGCCATCCTGATCGCGGCCTCTGCGGCCTGCAGGGACGGATTGCGCTCGACCGACAGGCGGATCAGCTGGTTGAGCGGCGCGGAGCGGAACGCGGCCCACCAGCGCGTCGGGATGTCGGCGCCGTTGACGAAGCGTTGCCTGACCACGCGCGGTCCGGCCGGATCGGATGGCGGCGATTGCAGCTTCTCCGGCGTGTAGCTGGCGACGGTGAGGGCGGGCGGCGACGAGAAAATGGGGCCGACCGCGCAGCTTGCAAGCATGAGGGCGCCGGCGGCCGCGGCCAGCCCGCGCATCGCGGGGGCGGCGTGACGCGGCGTCCTGGTGCTGAAATCGTCCATGGCACGCCCCCTAATGCGCGGCTTCAGGCGGTGCCGCGGCAGGCGTCTCGCTGGGCGCGGCGGCAGGCTCGCGCGACAGGAAGATCTTGCGCAGCGCGGGTGCTACGATCAGGAGCAGCAGCGGGCCGATGAACATGCCGCCGACCACCACGGTTGCGAGCGGCCGCTGCACCTGGCTGCCGATGCCATGCGACAGCGCGGCCGGGAACAGGCCGACGCCCGCGGACAGCGCGGTCATCAGCATCGGGCGCATGCGCTGCTCGGTGCCGTTGAACACCGCCTCCGCAATGCTCTGGCCCGACGCGCGCAGCTCGCGGAAATAGGTGATGTTGAGGATGCCGTCCATGACCGCGACGCCGAACAGCGAGATGAAGCCGATCGCGGCCGAGATCGAGAAGTCGAGCCCCGCGAGGTACAGCGCGATCAGGCCGCCGCCGACCGCGAAGGGAATGCCGGCCAGCGCCAGCAGGCTGTCGCGCAGCGAATTGAACAGGCTGTAGAGCAGCACGAAGATCAACAGCAGCGTGACCGGCACCACGATCATCAGCCGTGCCTTGGCGGCTTCGAGATTGTCGAACTCACCGGACCAGATCATCCGGTAGCCGGTGGGCAACGGCACCGCCTCCGCGATCCTGGCCTGCGCCTCCGCCACCGTGCTGCCGAGATCGCGACCGCGGACGCTGAACTTGATCGGGATATAGCGCTGGCTGCGCTCGCGATAGATGAACAGCGCGCCGGTATCGAGCGAGATGTCGGCGAGCTCGCTCAGGGGGATATAGGCATTGGTGCCCGACGGGGTGGCATAGGCGACCTTGATGTCGCGCACGGCGTCAATGCTCTGACGGAATTTCGGATCGAGCCGCACCACGACGCCGAACTGCCGGTCGCCCTCCAGCACCGTCGTCGCGTTGGCGCCGCCGAGCGCGGCCTGCACCACGGTGGTGACGTCGCCGGTGTTGAGGCCGTAGCGCGCGGTCTTTTCCCTGTTGACCCTGATGTTGAGGTTAGGTTGGCCGACCAGATGGAAGATGCCGAGATCGGCGACGCCGCGGATTTTCGCCATCTCCTGCGCGACCTTGGTCGCGAGGCCTTCGAGCACGTCGAGATTGGGGCCGATGATCTTGATCGAGTTGGCGCCCTTCACTCCGGAGAGCGCCTCCTCGATGTTGTCCTGGATGTACTGCGAGAAGTTGAAGGTGACGCCGGGCATCTCCTCGTCGAACTCCTTTTGCAGCTCCTCGGTGAGCTTTTCCTTGGTCAGACCCGGCGGCCACTGGTCGAACGGCTTGATCGGCGCGAACAATTCCACGTTCGAGAAAGGCGAGGCGTCGCTGCCATTGTCGGGGCGGCCATGCTGCGACACCACGGTGATGATCTCGGGGTGGCGCAGCAGGATCTCGCGCATCTTGCGGGTCGGGTCGGTGCCGGCCTCGAGCGAGATGGTCGGCGGCATCGAGGCGCGGATCCAGAAATTGCCTTCCTCGAGCGCGGGCAGGAATTCGCTGCCGAGCCGGCTCGCCGCCAGCGCGCTGAGGCCGAGGAACACGATCCCGGCCGCAACCGCGATCTTCAGATTGGCCTGCGACCAGCGCAGCACCGGCGTGTAGCTCTTGCGCAGCCAGCGCACGATGATGGTTTCGGTTTCCTCGATATGCCGCGGCAGCAGCAGCGACGCCAGCACCGGCGTCACCGTGAAGGTCGCCAGCAGCGCGCCGGCCAGCGCATAGCCATAGGTGCGCGCCATCGGGCCGAAGATCTGGCCCTCGACGCCCTGCATCGTGAACAGCGGCACGAAGGCGGTCACCGTGATGGCCGCGGTGAAGAACACCGCCTTGTCGACCTGCAGCGCGCTGACGAAGATCATGCGCAGCCGTTCGGTCCAGCCCGGCGCAGGCCCGCCGTGCTGCGTCGTCGGGTCGCTCCCCCAATAGCCTTCGGCGAGGTTCTGCAGCACGCGCAGCCGGTTCTCGGGGCTGGACTGGAAGTTGCGGAAGATGTTCTCCATCATGATGACGGCGGAATCGACGATGATGCCGAAATCGACCGCGCCGAGCGACAGCAGATTGGCGTCCTCGCCCTGCAGCACCAGGATGATGATGGCGAAGAACAGCGCAAACGGGATGTTGGCGCTGACGATCAGCGCGCTTCTGAGGTCGCCGAGGAAGACCCACTGGATCACGAACACCAAAAGGCAGCCGAACAGCAGATTGTGCAGCACCGTGTGGGTCGTCACGCTGACCAGCGAAGAGCGATCGTAATAGGGTACGATCTTGACACCAGGGGGCAGGGTGCCGTCGCTGTTGATGCTGGCGACCTCTTCCTCGACCCTGGGGATGATGTCGTTGGTGTGCTGGGTGCGTCCCATCACCACGATCGCGGCGGCGACGTCGTCATGGCCGTCCTTGCCGGCGATCCCGAGCCGCGGCACATAGCCGATCGACACCTTGGCGACGTCCTTGATCTGGACCGGCAGCCCGTTCGACTGGGTCAGGACGATGTTCTCGATGTCCTGGACCTTGTAGCCCTTGGTGACGTCGTCATCGCTGCCGGAATTGATCAGGCCGATGCCGCGGATGTTGACGGATTGCTGGCCGATCGCGATCTCGCGGCCGCCGACATTGACGTTGGAATTGCCGAGCGCGCTGATCAGCTGCGGCACGGTGATGTTGTAGGCCTCGAGCTTGGCGAGATCAGCGTCGACGTTGAACTGCTTGGTGGTGCCGCCCCAGGAGTTGATCTGCACCACGCCCGGAAGCGTCATGAGCCGGCGGGCAACGACATAGTCCTGCAAGGTCCGCAAATTGGTCAGGCCGAAATTCGGCGGCCCGACCAGCTGGTAGCGGTAGATCTCGCCGACCAGGCTCGATTGCTGGATCTGCGGGACCTGACTGCCGGGCAGCTGGACGTTCTGCGTGAGGCTGTTGGTGGCCTGGGTCAGCGCGAAATAATAGTCGACGCCATATTTGAAGGTGACCCGCACGAAGGACAGGCCGTAGAACGAGGTCGAGCGGATGTTGACGACACCGGGCGTCGAGTACAACCCGACCTCCATCGGGATCGTGTAGTACTTCTCCATTTCCTCGGCGGAAAGCCCGGCGGCCTGCGCCGTGATCTCGATGATCACAGGCGCCGGGTTCGGATAGGCCTCGATGTTCAGCTTGGCGAACGCCGCGAACCCGGCGGCGCAGAACACGATGAGGCCAAGCACGATGACGGCGCTTCGGGTCAGGCCGAACTGGAGGAGGCTCTTGATCAAGGTGCTGCACTTCCTCTTGAGGCGACGAGCGCGCGGTCAGCGTCGTATCCGGCGTGCTATCCGGTGGCCGCATTGGCGAACTTGTTGCTGAGGAAGATCGCGCCTGACGACGCGACCTTTTCGCCCGCGCCGAGGCCTGAGAGGATCTGCCGCCAGCCGTCCTGCTCCATGCCGATCACAACCGTGCGGCGGTCGAATTTGCGGCCGTCGGTCGTGACCCAGACCGTCATCGTTCCGTCGCCCTCGCGCACGATCGCGTCCGAGGGCACGCTGACCGACAGTTTCGGCGGCTCGGTTTCGATGGTGAAGCTCGCCAGCATGCCGGCGCGCAGCTTGTGCTGGGGATCGTCGATCACCGAGCGCACCAGCTGACGGTGCGAGGTCGGATCGATGTTGAGGCCGAGCGTCGTCACGCGGCCGCGAAACACCTCGTTCGGATAGGCGGGCAGGCGGACCTCGACCGATTGGCCGATCCGATACGAGGGGGCATCGGTCTCGATCACATTGGCGACCATCCACATCGTCGAGATGTCGGCCAGTGAGTAGGGCGCCGGGGCATTGCCGGGCTGCACGTAGAGCCCCGGCGCGGCGTTGCGCGCGATGATCCGCCCGGAGATCGGGCTCGGAACAACCAGGATGGAATCGACCTTGCGGTCGGCGACGATGCGGTCGATCTCGGCGTCGGTCTTGCCGAAGATGCGCACCGCGTCGCGGGCGGCCTTGTAGTTGCCTTCGGCGGTCTGCTGATCCGATGTCGCCTGGTCGACGTCCTTCTGCGCACCGCCGCCGGTCTTCAGCAACTGCCTGACCCGCGCCAGCGTCCTGATCTGCAGCTCGAGCACGCCGGACGAGGCGAGCAGCGACGATTCCGCCTGCAGCAGGTCGGGGCTGTCGATCGTGAACAGCGTGTCGCCCTTGGCAACCTCGTCACCGACATTGAGCGGCGTGTCGACGATCCTGCCGGGGTTCGGCGTGAAGGCCTGCACCAGCATGTTCTGGTTGAAGTCGATCGAGCCGACCGCGTTCTTCAGTGTCCGGAACGAACGTTGCTCCGCCGCCAGGACCTTTAGCGAGGCGGCCTGCTTGTCGCTCAGCGCGACATATTGCTGCTCGACGTTGACATCCTGCGGCGCGGTCTCCTGCGCTGCCACCCTCTGCGCAGCCATTCTCTGTGCAGCCTTGGCGCTCACGACGCCGTCGGCGCGCGTCATCAGCCACGCGCCGGCGAGCAGCACGGCCAGCACCGGCATCGCCGCAAAGCCCATATGCTTCATTCGAAATGACATCGTCCGCCCGGCCAATTCTGCATGAAAAGCGTCGCGCGAGGATCGAGGTCCTGCCGCATATTGGGCAGTCGTCGAGCTCTCGGCGAGAACGACCAATCTGTTATCAGGGCTTGCTGACGCCAGCCTTACGCTGGCCGGCCCATTCATGCGGGGGGTGCGCCGATTTTGATTGCAGCCGGTAGGCGTTTATCTATTTTCACGTCATGGCCGGTGGGACCGGCCATAGCGAAAACATAGCGCGGGTCGCGCAATCGAGGCGTTGTGCTCAAATGCGTGTCGTTTGCATATCGTGATTGCCCAAGGTGATTGCCCAAGGCGATTGATCAAGGCGCGATCCGTCGCGCGATTCGTTTCGTGGCTGGCGCATCGCGACAAGATGTGCAAACGGAAGACATCGAATGAAGACAGGACTGCTGCGATGCGCCTTCTGATCGTCGAGGACAATGTCGAGCTCTCGAGACTTCTCGCCAGCGGGCTGATGGCGGCGGGATATGAATCCGATGTCGTCAACAGCGTTGCCGAGGCGCGCGATGCGCTGCGCAGCGTCACCTATGCCGCCATGATCCTCGATCTCGGTCTGCCCGACGGCGACGGTCTGTCGGTGCTGTCGGAGCTTCGCCGCAAGACCGACCCGCTGCCGGTGCTGGTGCTGACCGCGCGCAACGGCCTGCAGGATCGGGTCAACGGCCTGCGCAGCGGCGCGGACGACTATCTGACGAAACCGTTCGCGCTGGAAGAGCTGGTGGCACGGCTCGAAGCCATCCTGCGCCGGCCCGGCCAGCTGCTCGGCTCGTCGCTGAAGCTCGCCAATCTTGTCTACGACACCGAGAGCAAGCAGGTGTTCGTCGACGGTGCGCCGCACGTGTTCTCGGCGCGTGAGACGTCGGTGCTGGAGATCCTGCTGCGGCGGCAGGGTCGGGTGGTGCCGAAGAAGAACGTCGAGGACCACATCTTCGGGCTGTCGGGCGAGGTGGCCTCGAACGCGGTCGAGGTCTATGTGTCGCGCCTGCGCAAGCTGCTCGCCGAGCACCACGCCAGGATCATCATCCACACCATTCGCGGCGTCGGCTATCTGATGGCGGAGGAGAAGTAGCGGTGTTCCGCTTCAAGTCGCTGACCTCGCGGATCGTGTTCCTGCACATCGTGGCGGTTGCGGTCGCCGCGATCTTCCTGCCGCTCTTGCTGCTATGGCTGTTGAATACGGAGATCAACCATCTGCATCGCGAGGCAATGCGCGATCAGGCCGCCGATCTCGGCCAAAACCTCTCCGTCGATTCCAGCGGCAAGGTATCGCTGAACCTGCCTGATAGCCTGAGGGGGCTCTATTCCGACGCCTATGGCCGCTACCGCTACGACATCTACGATGCGGACGGCCACGTGCTGTTTTCGTCGCATCGCGAGGCGCCGCCACTGCCGGCCTCGGTCGACCGGATATCCGGTGCCAGCGTCACCAGGCTGCTCGGCGGCCAGACGCTGCGGATCCAGGTCGCCGAGGACCTGTCGCATCGCGACGTCATCATCGATGACATCGTCACCAACTTCTTCCGGCGGGTAGGCTGGATCACCATCCCGATCCTGCTGATCCTGCTTGCCGCCGATATCCTGATCTTTCGCCGCGCGATTGTCCCGCTGTTGCGCGCCTCGGAGGAGGCCAGGAGCATCGGGCCGGCCAGGACCGATATCCGCCTGCCGACCGAGGGGATTCCGAGCGAGATCCTGCCGCTGGTGACCGCCGTCAACCAGGCCTTCGACCGGCTGGAGGACGGCTTTCACGTGCAGCGCCAGTTCACCGCCGACGCCGCGCATCAGCTTCGCACCCCGCTCGCGATCCTCAGGACCCGGATCGAAACGCTGGACGCAGCCAAGGGGACCAGCGAGCTGCATGCCGACATCGAGAGCATGAGCCGGATCGTCAACCAGCTGCTCGAGATCGCCGAGCTCGATACGCTGGTGCTGGATCCCGGCGAGACCGCGGACCTGCGCGCGGTGTGCGCCGAGGTGGTCGGCTCGATCGCGCCCTATGCGCTGGCGCAGCAGAAGGACATCGCGCTGCGCGGCACGGACAGTGCGGTCCGGGTCAGGGGCAATGCCGAGATGCTGCAGCGGGCGATCTTCAATCTGGCGGAGAACGCCATCAAGTACACCGCCGATGCGACCTCAGTCGATGTCGAGGTGCACGAAGATGGCTCGGTGCGGGTGCGCGACTGCGGGCCGGGGATTGCGCCCGCCGAGCAGGGCCTGATCTTCCAGCGCTTCTGGCGCGGCGATCGGCAGCGCACCGACGGCGCGGGGCTCGGGCTCTCGATCGTGCGCGGCGTCGTCGACGATCACGATGCGACGGTGAGGGTGGAGAACCTGCCGGCCGGCGGTGCCCAGTTCACGCTGCGCTTCCGCCTTGCCGAGGCGAAGCCGGCTTCGTGAGACCGCCTGCGGCTGAACAGAGCGTTTTGAGCGAAGTCGTGATGCACCCGAAAGCAGACGTCTCACGCTTCAAGCTGTAGCCTTCAACCGCTGTGGCCGGCTTGGGCCACCAGCCAATCGCCGACGACTGACTCGATCGCTGTTTGGTAGGCCGGATGCCGCGCCGGCGTCAGATCCCACGCCCGCGGAGCCTTGAAGCTTGTTGCCTGGTCGGCGGCATCAGTCAGGTAGTGGTCCATGTGGTCGATGATCCTGAGCTCGCCGCGGCCGGGGTGGACGCTGTTGATGTTCTGCAGAATCGCCCGGCTGTCGGCTTCACCGGTGATGAAATCCGCGTTTCCGTAAACCACCAGCACGGGTAGGTCGAGCGGCGCCCACAATGCCGGCAGGTTGAGAGCGGCGACCTGGCGCAGGTAAGCGTCCGAAGCCGGATACTTGATCATCGCCGCAGCGGCCGGCCGTTCAGCCAGCAGCGCCGCGCGTGGCTGGCCCTCGATCAGGAGGCGATGCATCGCCCATTCCTTGAGCGCCATGCGGTCGGCCACCGCGGCGGGCGCCAGCCCTTCCAGTTGCAATTGCCGGCGCACATTGACGAGTTCGTACTCGAACCACGTCGTGCCCACGCCTTGCATGACGACGATGCCACGCACCGGGTCGCGTGCCGCGGCCATCGGCGCTTCCACGCTGCCGATGCTGTGGCCCAGAATGAAGACCCGCTCGGGATCGACCTCAGGCCGCTGCTTGAGCATCCGCAGGCCGGCGACGTAACCGGCGAGCTCGCCTTCGAGATCCACTTCCTTGGCCGGCGGTCCTTCGCTGTCGCCGACGCCGCTCTTCTCAACCCTGAGGGTGACGAAGCCGCGGCGGGTGAGGGCGGTGAGCAGGCGCCGGTAGGGCTCGGCGACGTCGTGATCGGGATCGAAGGAATAGTCGACGCTGTAGCTGCCGATGCCGCCGATCAGCAGCACCGCCGGTCGCCGACCGGCAGCAGGCGCCTGCGGCGTGGTCATGATCGTGCGCCGAAGTCCGGTCGGGGTTGTGACGGCGTCATAGGTGAAATCGACGCCGGAGGCAGTCTCGAACGGTACAGCGCCGAGCGTGATCGCCAGTGTGAGCGATTGGCCGGCGCGGCGCAGCTCGACGCGGATGGTGTCGCCGGCGCGGTGCACCCGCACCTCGCGCAAGAAGTCGTCAACTGCGGCGAGCGGCGTGCCGTCCACCGACACCACGACATCACCGGAGACGACGCCGGCTTGAGCGGCCGGCGAGCCGGCGATGACGCGCGCGGCGAGCACGCCAGGTCCGATCGAGCCGGCTCCTGCCGGCAGCGGCGTGGCCGTAATGCCGAGCAGTCCGCGACGTCCGAGATCGAGCGCCGACCCCGGGGTCGCCAGGACGACCGAGAGCAGGATCGAGCAAAGCAGTCCGATCAGGTGCTTGTACATCACACCGACCTCCCCAGGAGCGGTTTGCGGTGCGCCAGCTTAGGGACAGTGCGCAGTCACCGCAATCACAGCGGCTGCCATTTCAGGCCCTGCGCAAACGCCCTGCAGTAAGCCTGCCGGTCTATTTCACCTTGCCGTCGGACAGGTCCATGATCATGCGGGTGGCCAGGTACAGACGCGGCACGACGCTGTTGATCTGCACGTACTCCGCATCGTTGGAGTGTGCGCCGAAGCCGGACAGGCCCATGCCTTCCACCACGGCCCCTTTGGTCTTGAGGGCGGCAAACGCAGCGTCGGTGCCGCCGCCGGTAGCCCTTTCGGCCACGTTCAGCGTCATGCCCAGGTCCTGATAGATCGTCTTGCCGTGGCCTGCCACGCGGCGCGAGGCATCGTTGGCTTCGAGTGGCGGGCGGCGCACCTCGAATTTCACGTCCACCTTGGAGTCGGGCAGCAGGCGGTTCCTGATCTTGTCCTGTAGCGCCTTCTCGAGCTCGTCGAAATCCGCAACCTTGAGCGCGCGCGCATCGGCCTGGGCAGTGGCTTCGGCGGGGATCACGTTGCGGTTGGTGCCGGACTTGGAAACCGTCCAGTTCAGCTTCAGGCCCTGCTCCGGCTTGGAGAGGTCCTTCATTTGCAGCACCTGGTGTGACAGCTCATAGAGCGCATTGACGCCGCCTTCGGGCCTGGCGCCCGCATGCGACGATTTACCTTGCACCGTCAGGTAGGCCGAGCCGATGCCGCTGGTGGCGAGGCGGAGCGTGCCGCTGGCGTCGCTGCCCTCGAACGAGAACACGGCATCCTGCTCCGCGGCGACGCGGGTGATGGTGCTGCGCCAGCCGGGCGAACTGATTTCCTCGTCGCCGTTGATGAGCACGGTCAGGGTGCCGTAGTCCTTGAAGTTGAGCTTCTGCAGCAGCGCCACGGCATGGAGGATAGTGGCAATGCCCTGCTTGTCGTCGGCGATGCCGAGCCCATAGGCCTTGTCGCCATCGATGCGGAACGGTTGGTCCTTCAGCATGCCCTTGAGATACACCGTGTCCATGTGCGCGATCAGCATGATCTTCGCGCTGCCGGTGCCGGTGAATACGGCCTGCACGGCCGGGCCGATCTTCTCGGGCGTGTCGTCCAGCCGGTAGATGTCGGTGGTTTGCAGGATCTCCACCGCGCCGCCGATCTGCTTGAGCTGGCCGGCGATGCGCTCGGCGATCTGGTTGAGCCCCTCGATGTCCTTGCTGCCGGATTCGATCTGCACGAGGTCGCGCAGGGTGTCGAGGAGCGGCTGCTGCTCCTGCTGTGCCAGCGCGCGAAGGTCGGCCTCCGGCGCCGCATGCGCCACGGGCGCGGCAACGGCCAGGCCGAGCGACATGATCAGCGGGCGAACGAACGAGCGGGCGGGACGCAATTGTGGCATGGGTGGGGTCTGTGAGTTCGAGGACGATCGGTGTCCGCTGTCTTCACAGGCCTCACGGCCGCCGTCAACAGTCGCGGCGTGCCTTGCTGCCGCAAGGCACGCCGAAAGCGCTGAAGCCCGCGACTGCTTCGGCTGGCCCGGGATCCTACAGCTCTGTTCTCACCTTCCAGAGCTCCGGGAACAGCACGACCTCGAGCATCCTGCGCAGATAGGAGACGCCGGAGGTGCCGCCGGTACCTTGCTTCAGGCCGATGATCCGCTCGACCGTGGTGACGTGGTTGAAGCGCCAGCGGCGGAAATAATCCTCGAAATCGACCAGTTTCTCCGCCAGTTCGTAGAACATCCAGTAGGTTCCGGGAGATGCGTAGATCGTCTTCCAGGCGGCCAGAACCTTGTCATTTTCGCTCCGCGTCGCGCGCCAATCGGTGCGATGCGCATCCTCGCCGATATCGAAGCCATTGCGTCCGAGCAGAAGCAAGGCCTCGTCGTAGAGGCTGGGTGCGGCAAGAATCTCCTCCAACCTCGCAACGATGTCGCCGCGATGATCGTGCGGGCGCAGCATCGCCAGGTTGCGGTTGCCGGCCAGGAATTCGATCGCCCGGTACTGGTATGACTGGAAGCCGGAGGACTGTCCGAGCCGGTCGCGAAACTTGGTGTATTCGCTCGGCGTCATCGTCCGCAACACGTCCCAGGCATTATTGAGTTGTTCGAAGATCCGCGCCATGCGCGATAGCATCTTGAAGGCGGACTGAAGCTGATCCTGGCGAATGGCACTGATCGCCGAGCAGATTTCGTGTATCGCAAGCTTCATCCAGAGCTCGGACGTTTGGTGCTGGATGATGAACAGCAGTTCGTCATGCGCGCCCGAGAGCGGCTTCTGGGCTCCCAGCACAAGTTCCAGATTCAGATAGTCGCTGTAAGACATGCGTCCCGCAAACGACATCTGGGCGCCTTCCTGGGAGGGGTCGTAGGGTTTGTCGGTCATGTCACCAGGGCCCTTTTGCGATATTCGGCGGTGTCCCACCGTCGGTTGGCGATGACGTCAGCGATCACGTCGACCGCGGCGCGAACCTCCGTTTCCCCGATGTAAAGCGGCGTGAAGCCGAAGCGTATCGCGTCCGGCGCCCGGAAATCGCCGATCACGCCGCGCGCGATCAGTGCCTGCATGATCGCGTACCCATTGTCGTGACGGAACGAGACCTGGCTGCCGCGTTTGCTTCCGTCGCGCGGTGAGGCCAGCTTCAGCTCCTGGCAGCGCGCCTCCACTTCGCGGATGAACAAATCGGCGAGCACGATCGACGCCTGACGCACGTCGTTCATGCTGACGCCGTCCCAGACATCGAGCGCGGCGTCCAGCGCGGCCATCGCAATCACCGGCGGCGTTCCGACCCGCATCCGCTCGATCCCCGAGCCGGGCCGGTAGTCGAGATCGAACGCAAACGGCGACTGATGTCCCATCCATCCCGACAGCGCCGGCCGTGCGTTCTCGGCATGCTGAGGCGCCACGTAGATGAAGGCCGGCGCGCCGGGACCGGCATTGAGATATTTGTAGGTGCAGCCAACCGCGAAATCCGCTTTCGCGCCCAGCACGTCAACCGGGATCGCGCCCGCGGAATGTGCCAGATCCCAGATCGTGATGGCGCCGGCGCTGTGCGCCTTCTGCGTCAGCGCGGCCATGTCGTGAACCCGGCCGGTGCGGTAGTCGACCTCGGTCAGCATCGTCGCAGCGATCGTGTCGTCGATGGCGGCTTCGACGTCCTCAGGCGCGACGACCTTGAGCGCATATCCCCGGTCGAGCGTCCTGAGCAGACCTTCGGCCATGTAGAGATCGGACGGAAAGTTTCCGTTGTCGGTCAACACCGTGCGCCGCGACGGGTTGAGTTCGAGCGCCGAAGCCAGCGCCTGGTAGATCTTGATCGAGAGCGTGTCGCCGACCACCACCGTGCCCTCCGGCGCACCAATCAAGCGGCCGATGCGGTCGCCGATCCGGCGCGGCTGGACCATCCAGCCGGCGCTGTTCCAGCCTCCGATCAGTTGCTTTCCCCATTCCTCCGATATCATGCGGTGGACGCGTTCCGAGACCGCAACGGGCAACGGGCCGAGCGAATTGCCGTCCAGGTAGATCACGCCATCCGGCAGGCTGAACAGCGATTGCGTTCGTTTGAAATCGGTCATCCGTTTTCCTCACGCGCAACGGCAAATTCTGCCATGCGAGCCATTTACTTCAAGCCTAAAATTTATAGGCATGAAATATATTCCCGCTGTGCCTCGGGCCTCCATGCTATTAGATTCCGTCAACCTGCGTCGTATTTATCGGCGCTGACCCGCAGGTCCCCGAACGGACATCGGCCCATGATTTTCCATCAGGTTTCCGACTGGAATGATGCCTATGCCAACGCCGCCAACATCCCCGGCGGCGAACGCTGGCCGGGGGCGTGGGTGCAGCCGGCCGAGGCCTATCGTGATGAACTCCAGGGCACCGCCCGCGCCAGGCTCGACATCAGCTATGGCGAGAACGCACGGAACCGGTTTGACCTGTTCCTCCCGCAAGGTTCGCCCCAGGGCCTGGTCGTGTTTGTCCATGGTGGCTTCTGGCGCGCGCTCGACAAGAGCTACTGGTCGAACCTGGCGCGCGGCTCCGTCGACAGCGGCTATGCGGTGGCGATGCCGTCCTACACGCTGTGCCCTGCCGTTCGCATCGCGGACATCACGCGTGAGGTCGGCGCCGCGGTCGAGCGGGCCGCCTCGATGGTCGAGGGGCCACTATTTCTGACAGGCCACTCCGCGGGCGGCCACCTGGTCACGCGCATGATCTCGGCGACGTCGCCGCTGCCGGATCAGGTGCGGGCGCGCATACAACACACGCTCTCGATTTCCGGCCTCCATGACTTGCGGCCGCTCATGAAGACCGCCATGACCGCCGATCTCAGGATTGATGAGGCGGAAGCATGGGCCGAAAGCCCGGCATTGCTGCAGCCATTGCCCGAGGCACGGGTAACCTGCTGGGTCGGCGGCGCGGAGCGTCCGGAGTTCATCCGTCAGAATGCCCTGCTGGCCAACATCTGGACCGGCCTCGGGGCGCGGACCTGCATCATCGAGGAACCCGGCCGGCATCATTTCGACGTCATTGACGGTCTTGCCGATCACCGTCATCCGATGGTCCGGGCGCTGTTGTCTGCCACCTAAGCGTTTTCGAGCGAAGTGGACGCCGGTTCGCGTGAAGAAAACGCGTCAAAACAAAAAGCTAGAGCGTCGGTTCTGATTCAATCAGAACCGAAAGTGCTCTAGCCGATCGGTGGTTGCTCCGAGCGCGTCAAGGCCGACCTGTCTCGCGACCGCCAAAACAAGCGAAAACCCCGGCGCGAAAGCCCCGGGGTTTTTCCTTCTGAAGAAGCGAGGCGCGCTATTGCTTCGGTTGGCCGAAATCGAGCGGCGGCAGCTCGATCTGCGGCACCTCGATCTTGATCTTGCTGAGATCGACGTCGAGCGGCTTGTCGAGCAGGGCGGTCACCACGATCGGGAAAGCGATCACGATCGCCACCATGATCGCCTGCAGGCCGATCCAGGGCAGGGCGCCCCAATAGATGTCGGAGCTCTTGACCTCTTTCGGCGCGACGCCGCGCAAATAGAACAGCGCGAAGCCGAACGGCGGATGCAGGAACGAGGTCTGCATGTTGACGCAAAGCATCACGCCGAACCAGATCAGCGCGGCATCAGGTCCCACGACCGGCCCCAATACCTTCTGCGCGATCGGCGCGATCATCGGCAGGATGATGAAGGCGATCTCGAAGAAGTCGAGGAAGAACGCCAGGAAGAAGATGAAGAGGTTGATGAAGATCAGGAAGCCCCAGACGCCGCCGGGCAGCGAGGTCAGATGGTGCTCGAGCCAGACGCCGCCGGAGACGCCGAGGAACACCACCGAGAAGCAGGTCGAGCCGATCAGGATGAACACCACCATGGTGGAGAGGCGCATGGTCGACTCGTAGCCCTGCTTGATCAGGCCGCGCAGGTCGGGGATGCGGACGGCTTCGAGACAGAGCCAGACGACGGCGAGATAGACCACCGCGAAAGTCAGCTTGAACAGTTTTCCATCGCCGATGAGCATTCCGATGATCGTGCCGATGCCCGTGGCGGCGATGCCGATCAGCAGCATCTTGTGGCCCTTGTTGCTCAGATCCTTGTGGTGGATCGCGGCGAGAACGATGGCGCCGATCGCACCCATCGCGCCGGCTTCCGTCGGCGTCGCCAGGCCGAGCATCATGGTGCCCAGCACCACGAAGATCAGCACGGCCGACGGAATGATGCCCATCAGGCATTTGCGCCAGAGCGGCCAGCCCGTCAGCGTCCGCGCTTCCTTTGGAACCGCAGGGACGTGACTTGGCTTGAAGATGCCGAGCAGGAACGTGTAGCCGGCGAACAGGGCGATCTGGAGCACCGACGGTCCCCAGGCGCCGAGATACATGTCGCCGACCGACTTGCCGAGCTGGTCGGCCATCACGATCAGCACCAGCGAGGGCGGCACCAATTGGGTGATGGTGCCGGAGGCGGCCAGCACGCCGGTGATGTAGCGCACATTGTAACCGTAACGAAGCATCACCGGCATCGAGATCAGCGCCATCGCGATGACTTGCGCCGCCACTGTGCCGGTGATTGCGCCGAGGATGAATCCGACGATGATCACCGAGTAGCCGAGGCCGCCGCGGATCGGGCCGAACAGCTGGCCCATCGAATCCAGCATGTCCTCGGCCAGCCCGCATCGCTCCAATATCGCGCCCATGAAGGTGAAGAAGGGAATCGCCAACAGCAATTCGTTGGAGAGCACGCTGCCGAAAATGCGGCCCGGAATGGCCTGCAGGAAGTTCATGTCGAAGAAGCCGAGATAGATCGATAGGAAGCCGAACGACAGCCCGAGCGCGGCCAGCGTGAAGGCTACCGGGAATCCGATCAACATGGCCAGAATCAAGCCGCCGAACATCAGTGGCGGCATCATTTCCAGCGTGATCATTGGGTCGGCCTCTCATACTTCGCGTCGATCACGACGTAACCCTTCAGTGCAGCGATGCGCTTGATCACTTCGGAGACGCCTTGCAGCGCCAGGAAAACGAAGCCCACGGGAACAACGAGCTTGATCGGCCAGCGAACCAGCCCGCCGGCATTACTCGAAATCTCACCCACTTCGTAGGCTTGATAGAAGAACGGCCAGGACAGATAGCTGAGCAACAGGCAGGACGGGATCAGGAAGAACAGCGTTCCGATCATGTCGAGCCAGAGTTGGCCGCGCTCGGACAGCATGAGATAAAGAATTTCGACGCGAACATGCTCGTTCTTTTTGAAGGTATAGGAGGCGCCGAACATCACGAAGACGGCGAACATGTACCACTGCAATTCGAGCCAGCTGTTGGAGCTGTAGCCGAACGCGTAGCGGATCATCGCGTTGGCGGCGCTCACCACGCAGGCGGCGAGCACGAGCCAATTACAGATGCCGCCCAATTTCTCATTAAGCAGATCGATAACCGTACTTAGTGCCAGCAATGGGCGCATCACGATCTCCACGGTCGCGCCCTCTGCGCGCCGAATACGTTCTCAACCATCATCTGGCCGCCGCGCGCATGCGCGCGGAGCCACGGCTCACTTTCAGGAGCAGTTGCAAACGTTCGTCCTCCCCCGAAATCCGCTTCAGCCGTTCTTGGCTGCCGGGGGCAGCGGCCTATCCTGGCCAGACTAGCGTGGAAGCTAAGGCACCAAATCAGCGCCGTGGAACGCCGTCAATCGGAAAATGGGCAAATTGACGCTACGGCAAATCGTTGTCCCGCCTTGGCAATCAGGCGGCACTCAGGGCGTCGGGGAGGGGCCGGAGTCTAGCCGCCGGTCACGCTCATATGGCGGCTGACGCTCGGACGATTGTGGCGGCGGTCGATGATGAAATCGTGCCCCTTCGGCTTCAGCCCGATGGCGCGGTCGATCGTCGCCGACAGCAGCTCGTTGTCGTCGGAGGCGCGCAGCGGCCGGCGCAGGTCGGAGGCGTCCTCGTGGCCGAGGCAGGTGTGCAGCGTGCCGGTGCACGTGATCCGCACCCGGTTGCAGGATTCGCAGAAATTATGGGTCATCGGCGTGATGAAGCCGAGCTTGCCGCCGGTCTCGGCGACCCGGACATAGCGGGCAGGGCCGCCGGTGTCGTCGGCGAGATCGGTCAGCGTGTAATGCTTCTCGAGCCGCGCGCGCAGCAGCGACAGCGGCACGTACTGATCGATGCGGCCTTCGCCGATGTCGCCCATCGGCATCACCTCGATCAAGGTCAGGCCCATTGCCTTGCCGTGTGCCCATTGCATCAGCGCGGGGATCTCGTCCTCGTTCATGTTCTTCAGCGCGACCGCGTTGATCTTGACCGCGAGCCCCGCCGATCGCGCCGCCTCGATGCCCGACAGCACCTTATCGATGTCGCCCCAGCGGGTGATGGCCCGGAATTTTACGGGGTCGAGCGTGTCGAGCGAGACGTTGACGCGGCGCACGCCGCAATCGGCCAGCTCCTGGGCGAAGCGGGCGAGCTGCGAGCCGTTGGTGGTCAGCGTCAATTCGTCGAGCGCGCCCGTTGCCAGATGGCGCGACAGCGAGCGCACCAGGCCCATCACGTTGCGGCGGACCAGCGGCTCGCCGCCGGTGAGGCGGATCTTGCGCACGCCCTTGGCTACGAACGCCGAGCAGAGACGGTCGAGCTCTTCCAGCGTCAGGAGATCGGCCTTCGGCAGGAAGGTCATGTCCTCCGACATGCAGTAGAAGCAGCGCAGGTCGCAGCGGTCGGTGACGGAGACGCGCAGATAGCGGATCGTCCGGCCGAACGGATCGGTCATCGGACGAAACAGCGAGTCAGAATGCGCTTGCGTGGATCCGTTCATTCAACCCAAGCCTTCAACTAGGTCTTGCGACCTGTTCCCTGCGTGCCGCGCCGTGATCGGCTCTGCACTGACAATCTATGCATGTTGGCTCGTTGTCACAATGCGTCCCTAAGGATGATCCGCAACATGTAACGCCGATTGCGCGCGATAGGCGAGCCATATCGCGTGATGCATGATCGCAATCGCCGATGTGTCTCCACAAACACCAGAAACCAGGCTTTGGGCCGGGTTCTTGTGCAGTGCAATCGTTTGCGATGTTCGACGCGCTTGCGCGCTAGCTTTTCGGAGCCGCAGCTGGCGGCGGCGGCGCCGCGGCGGGAGCGGGGAACGCCGCGTCCGGAGCGGCAGCAGGAGCTGCGGCGGCTGGCTTCGGCTTCTTCTTTTTCGGCCGCATCGGCTTGCGTGCCGCACGCGGCGGCGGGCCGGCGGGCTGCAACTCGGCGAACACCGGGCTCGGATCGAGCGCGGTGGTGGCCGGGCTCGTGAAGTCGCCCGGTGTGCGGGTCACCGTCACCGGCACCGTCGCCGGCTGGAACTTCGGCATGTTGAAGGTGACCGTGAAGTTCGCCTCCGGCGCCGGGATCGACACGGTGCAGGGCGTCTTGCAGCCCGGACCGAGCGAGGTCACGGCGTCCGCGCCCTGCGGGTTCGAATCCAGCTGCACCGGTACCGGCGGTGGCGCCGACTTGAACGAATCCAATGAGAAGGAGGAGCAGCCGGCCAGGCTCAGCCCGGCGGCCGCAATGACGATGATACGACGCATGATCCACACTCTACTGCGGCAATCAGCCACAATCCCCGGCGCGACCATAGGAGCGTCGGAACAGGGGCGCAACCGGGGGAGGTCTGTTCGTTAAAGGATGGTTAACAGCAATATCGCATGGCAAAATATTGCCAAGTGATATCAATACGTTGCAGAAGATTTATGCCGCGCCGAGGCTGGCGACGGCGTCCGGCAGGTCGCGCATATGGCTGATCAGCCGGTCGGGCTTCAGCTCGGTCATCGGTACGTCGGTATAGCCGAAATCGACGCCGATCACCGGGACCTGGGCCCGCCGCGCAACCCCGACATCGGGGCCGGCATCGCCGACCATGATGGCGCCGGGCAGCCGGCCGCCGGCGCGCGCTACCGTCTCGCGCAGGAACGCCGGATCGGGCTTGGCGACGCCGAACGTGTCCTGGCCGCAGATCGCGGCAAAGCGCGAGGTCAGGCCGAGCCGGTCGAGCAAAAGCTTCGACAGCCATTCCAGCTTGTTGGTGCAGACCGCGAAGCGATGGCCCTTGGCCGCGAGCCGGTCGAGCGCGGCCTCCAGCCCGTCGAACGGGCGCGAGCCGTCGGCGATGTGCTCGGCGTAATAGTCGACGAAGACCTTGGTCAAACGGTCGAGTTCGCCAACGCTGACCGCGCGTCCGTCCACCTCGAGGCCGCGTTCCAGCAGCTTGCGCGCGCCGGCGCCGATCATGTTGCGGGCGGCAGCCAGCGGCACCGGCGGCAGATCTTCGCGGGCGAGCACGTGGTTTAGCGCGCTGATCAGATCAGGCGCGGTGTCGACCAGCGTGCCGTCGAGATCGAACACGATGATGGGGGGAGAGGAGGCGGACATCACGCTTTTCGCTATCGGGCTCGGCGCCGCGATGCAAGAGTAGATGTGCGCGCGTGATGAAATTGGGGAGGCTTGAGATGCGGGAACTTGCCGGAAAAGCCGCTTTTGTCACCGGGGCGGCCAGCGGCATAGGATTGGCCATGGCAACCGCCTTCGCCCGCGAGGGCATGAAGGTGATGCTGGCCGATATCGAAACCGGCGCGCTGGACAAGGCGGTCGATGCGCTGCGTGCCACCGGCGCCGACGTTCAAGGCGTCGTCTGCGACGTCGCCGATCCCGACAGCGTCCAGGGTGCAGCGCAGGCTTCATTCCTGGCCTTCGGCAACGTTCATGTCCTCTGCAACAATGCGGGCGTCGCGGGCGGCGGCGGCATCGACCCGATCTCGCTCGACGACTGGCGCTGGGTGATCGACGTCAATCTGATGGGCGTCGTGCACGGCTTGAGGAGCTTCCTGCCGCATATCCGCGGCCACGGCGAGGGCGGCCATATCGTCAACACCGCATCGATGGCCGGGATGAATGCCGGGCTCGGTCTCAGCCCCTATTCGGCCACCAAGTTCGCCGTCGTCAGCATGTCGGAGGGGCTCGCGGCGCAACTCAGGCCGCTCGGCATCGGCGTCAGCGTGCTGTGTCCGAGCTATGTGCGGACCCGGATCGGCGAAAGCGGGCGCAACCGCCCCGAGCAGTACGGCCCGTCCCGCCAGTTCGCTCCGGACAGCCCCGCGGCCGCGATCATCGCCGAGATCGCACGCCGCCTGGAAGCCGGTCTCGATCCGGCGTCGGTTGCGGACCGCGTCGTGAGCGCGATTCACGACGATCAGTTCTACGTTTTCACCCATCCAGGGATGCGGGCCGAGGTCGAAGAGCGCTTTTCGGCGATTTTGGCCGCGATGGATGCCGTTTCGGCCTGAAGACAGCTCCGGATGCCGCTATTCCTGCCCGTGAATCGAGGCTAGATATGCGCCCGCCGGGCCGCCCATTGGCGTGTCCGGGACGGCGAAACCGGGGGCTAGCGGCACGTGGACATGGACGCACTGAAACGCCAGGCGGCGGCGCGCGCGCTCGAAGAGGTGCGCGACGGCATGAAGCTCGGGCTCGGCACCGGCTCGACCGCCAAGCATTTCGTCGAGCTGCTCGGCGACAAGGTCCGCGCCGGCATGAAGGTGATCGGCGTGCCAACCTCGGAGGCGACCCGCGCGGACGCGATCCGTTGCGGCGTGCCGCTGACCACGCTGGATGAGATCGACCATCTCGACCTCACCATCGACGGCGCCGACGAGATCGACCCGGCGCTCAATCTGATCAAGGGCGGCGGCGGCGCGCTGTTGCGCGAGAAGATCGTGGCGGCCGCCAGTGATCGCATGATCGTGATCGCCGACGACAGCAAATGGGTCGACGTGCTCGGCCGCTTTCCGCTGCCGGTCGAGGTGATCCCGTTCGGACTGGCCGCGACGCAGGCCGCGATGGCGCGGGCGTTCACTGATGCCGGCGTGTCCGGCGAAATGGTCATCCGCAAGGGCAAGGACGGTCACGCTTTTGTCACCGATGGCGGCCACTGGATCATCGATGCCCATCTCGGCCGGATCGGCGACCCGCCGCGTCTGGCCGGTTTGCTCAGCGTTATACCGGGCGTGGTCGAACACGGCCTGTTCATCGGGCTTGGCAGCGTCGCCGTTCTGGCCGGCGCACAGGGAATTCGGGTTGTTGAACGGCGATGACGCCGCAAGCAAGGAGACTTGGAATGAAGCGTTTTTCGGGACTTTTGTCGGCTGTGGCCCTGTCGACCGGCCTCGCGTTCGCGGCCGCGCCGGCGATGGCGCAGCAGCCGCCCGCTGCGCCCAGCGTCAAGCAGTCGACCCCTGCGGCGATTGGGTACGCCAAGGAAATCCTGGCGATGAAGAACGTGCAGGTGATGTATGCCGGCGCCGTTCCCGGCATCATCGAGAAGACCAAGACCGGTCTGCTGCAGCAGTACCTGAACTACCAGAAGGATCTCGACGAGGTCGCGGTGATCGTCGCCAAGGCCTACGCCGGCCGCGAGAAGGAGATCGGCGACGGCATGGCGCAGATCTACGCCGCCGAGTTCACCGAGCAGGAGCTGAAGGACCTCGTGACGTTCTACAAGACGCCGCTCGGTCAGAAACTTTTGACCTCGGAGCCCAAGGCAATCAACGACTCCCTGCAATATATGCAGCAGTGGGCGCAGCAGTTTGGCGTGCAGGTCAACGCCCAGTTCAAGGCCGAGATGAAGAAGCGCGGCAAGGATATCTAAGCGCGCTGCTTAGGAGCTTGGCGCTGACGTTACCGCATCCGTCATGGCCGGGCTTGTCCCGGCCATCCACGTCTTCTTGCTGCGGAAGCCTAGACGTGGATGCCCGGGACAAGCCCGGGCATGATGAGCAGTGGGGACGCTGTCGCTGGGCGCGGGAGAAGTAGAGAGGGTTGCCATGGCCGAGTTTGACGTCGACCTGTTTGTCATCGGTGGCGGTTCGGGCGGGGTTCGCGCCGCGCGCATCGCGGCCAATTATGGCGCCAGGGTCATGGTCGCCGAAGAGTACCGGATGGGCGGCACCTGCGTGATCCGCGGCTGCGTGCCGAAGAAGCTGTTCGTGATCGGCAGCCACGTCCACGACGAGATCGAGGACGCCGCCGGCTTCGGCTGGCGCATCGGCCAGGTCTCGTTCGACTGGGCCACGCTCGTCGCCAACAAGGACAAGGAGATCGCCCGGCTCGAGGCCGCCTACACCACCAATGTCGAGAAGTCCGGCGCCAAAATTGTGAAGACCCGCGCGGTGCTGGAGGATGCCCACACGCTCCGCCTCGCCACCGGCGAGAAGGTGACCGCGAAATACATCCTGATCGCGACCGGCGGCGCGCCCAATCACGGGCCGGCCGTGCCCGGTATCGAGCACGTGATCTCCTCCAACGAGGCGTTCCACCTCAAGGAGCTGCCGAAGCGGATCGTGATCCAGGGCGGCGGCTATATCGCGCTGGAGTTCGCAGGCATCTTCAATGGCTACGGCTCCGATGTGACCGTGATTTACCGCGGCGACAACATCCTGCGCGGGTTCGATGAGGACGTGCGCAAGCATGTCCGCGCCGAGATGGAGAAGAAGGGCATCACCATCATCACCGGCTGCACGGTGGCGAAGGTCGACAAGCACGGCCGTGACTTCACCGCGCATCTGTCAAGTGGTTCGAGCATCGGCTCCGACCAGGTGATGTTCGCGATCGGCCGGCATCCGAACGTCGGCCATCTCGGGCTCGAGGCCGCCGGCGTTGCCATCAATCCCGCCAATGGCGGCATTCAGGTCGATGCCTGGTCGAAGACCTCGGTCGACAACATCTATGCGGTCGGCGACGTCACCCACCGCACCAATCTGACTCCGGTCGCGATCCGCGAGGGCCATGCCTTCGCCGACACCGTGTTCGGCAGGCGGCAGGTCGCGGTCGACCACGCGACGATCCCGACCGCGGTGTTCTCGCAGCCCGAGGTCGGCACCGTCGGCCTCACGGAACAAGAGGCGCGGGCGCAGTTTTCCCACGTCGACATCTACAAGACCGATTTCCGCCCGATCAAGGCGACGATGTCCGGCCGCGACACCCGCGTGCTGATGAAGCTCGTGGTCGATGGCGTGAGCGACCGCGTGCTCGGCTGCCACATCGTCGGCGACTGCGCCGCCGAGATCACCCAGGCGGTCGCGATCGCCGTGAAGATGAAGGCGACCAAGGCCGATTTCGACGCCACCGTTGCGCTGCATCCGACCGCGTCCGAAGAGCTGGTGACGATGCGCACCCCAACCGCGCGCCACGTGCGCCAGGCGGCGGAGTAGGCGGCTGCCGTCGCGAGATTTCTCGCGCATCAGAGGGAAGCGTCCCGATGAGGTTTCTGGTGCTGTGGCTGATCCTCGTCGCAGCACCGGGCCTCGCGTGGGCCGAGGATGCCGTGTTCAAGGCCGGCGTCACCACGCGCGATTTCACTCCGGCCGAGCCTTACGATTGGCGCGGCGCCAGCATGCATGCGCTCCGCGCCACCATCTGGTACCCGGCCGCGGCAGATGCGCGCGAGCAACCACAATGGATCGGGCCGCGCATCGTCCCGTTCATCAGCACCGGCATCGCCGCGCCTGATGCGGCGCCTGCGGCGGGGCTCCGCCACCCGCTGATCCTGCTGTCCCACGGTTTTGGTGGCTCGGCGTCCAATCTCGCCTGGCTCGGCGCGGGGCTTGCGGCGCACGGATTCATCGCCGTTGCGGTCAACCACCCCGGCAACAACGGATCCGAGCGCACGACGGTCGACGGTTATACGCTGACGTGGTTGCGCGCGGTCGATCTCAGCGCGCTGATCGACGCCATGCGCGCCGACAGCACGTTCGGCGACCGGATCGACCCGGCGCGGATCGGCGCCGCCGGCCATTCGTATGGCGGCTACACAGTGATCGCTATCGCCGGCGGCATCACCGATCCGGAACGGACTCCGGCATTCTGCCGCTCGCCCGCCGCCGATGCGCTGTGCACGTCGCAGTCAGGCGCGACAGAGCTGCGCCAGAAGAGCCAGTTGCGCTTGACGGCGGATCCTGATTTCCGGCAGCGCTATAGTCTGGCCGGCCAGTCCTATCGCGACGAGCGCGTTCGCGCCGTGTTTGCGATGGCGCCGGGGCCAGTGCCGGCCTTCACGCTGGAGAGCCTTGCCGCCATATCGATCCCGGTCGCGATCGTCGCGGGAAGCGCCGACGAGATCACGCCGACGGCCTCAGGCGCCGAGGCGCTCGGCAAGGCTGTCCCCCATGCGACGCTGAAGCTGTTTCCGCACGCGGGCCACTTTGTCTTCTTCGGGACCTGTACCGCGATAGGGCGCCTGGTCATCGGGGGGGCCGTATGCCGCGATCCCGATGGCACCGATCGCGACGCGGTCCATGCCGAGACCATCAGCCTTGCGCGCGATTTCTTCAGCGCGAACCTGCGCTGAGCGGACTGCGGCAGGCGGCGGAGTAGGGGGCTACCCGCCCGCCGGCGCGTGGGGTAATCGCGCGACCCGGCGCCCGGCACCACACAATCTGATTGCTCCGGGCCGCGCCGCGTCGCAGACTGCGGCGGCGCACCATATCGCGCGCGTTTTGGAACATTGCGCCGAACTGGAAGTTCCCCTTTCAAACGATTTGATATTCGCGATTCAGGGAGCCGCTCATGACAGGTCCCACCGAGCAGGAGATCAGGACCCGAGCCTACGAACTGTGGAAGGACGCCGGCGAACCGCACGGCAATATGGATCAGCTCTGGTATAAGGCCGAAAAGGAGTTGCTCGCGCGCAAGGCCGCCAACGGCGAGACGCCCTGCGGAATGAACGGCCATCACAAGCCGACGTCAGTCCAGTAGAGCGCCGGATCGAGCTCGACGCAAGCAACGGCATGCGATCGCCGCGTCCATCGGGCGCGGCGATCGCGTCTTGCTCCCGGCGATATGCTTCGAGATCACCTCGAAGCCGGCGACGCAACCCACCGGCGCTTGGAACGTCTCTCTGCCGCGGACATTGACATCGGTGTCCCATACGACGGAGGAAACCAATGATCCGACCGATTGCCGTTGCTCTTTCAGTTCTCATCGCCTCGACATCCCTTGCCTTCGCGCAAGCAAGCTCCAGCGGCAGCGCAAGCTCCGGTGGCAGCGCGAGCTCCAGCGGCAGCGCAAGCTCCAGCGGCAGCGCGAGTTCGAGCAAGAATTCGAGCGCTGCTGGCAGCAGCCAGGCTTCGCCCGCCACGACTGGACAGGGGCAGGGACAGAAACCGCCGAGCGCAACAGACAAGTAATCAAAGAGGCCGCCCGAGTAAGCGGCCTCTTTCATTTGTCGCCTTCAGGCTGCCGTTTATCGCCTTCAATCTGGCGGGCCAGGAGGCATCCATGAGCGACGCGATCGATCTTTCACAAAAGCTGTCGACCTTCACCGATCACTGGTCGCCGCGCACCGTCGCACAATTCAACGCCTGCGACGTCATGGTCGTGAAGGTGCAGGGTGAGTTCGTCTGGCACAAGCACGACGACACCGACGACTTCTTCCTTGTGCTGAAAGGCGTGCTCGACATCGAGCTGCGCGACCGCACCGTGACGCTGAGGGAGGGCCAGATGTACATCGTGCCGAAGGGCGTCGAGCATCGGCCCGTTGCAAGGGAAGAGGTGCATCTGCTGCTGATCGAGCCGACGGGGACACCGAACACGGGCAACGCGGCGACGGCTGCGCCGCGCAAGCTGCTCTGATGCCTTCAGTTCACGGCGACGAAAAAAGGGCTCCAGCACTTGACCGGGACGGACAGCGCTGGAGCCGTCAAGTAAGCGCCCATGTTCGATCCGCCGAGTGACGATAGCTACGTAGCGAGGTGAGTGCGGGTTTCAGTGTTGAGAGAACTTGTTCAACGGGCGTCGCTCTGCGCCAAAGCGCGAAATTCATAAATCCAATCAACGCGATCGACCCTGTCCAGTCCCTCGGCGGAAAATTTTCCGCTTGGCGTTTGACCCAACTCAGATGTTCAATCTGGCCGTCTCACCCGATTGAGGGGCGCGTCGCGGTCGTCACGAGTGTTGCGGTGGGATGCGGTGGACGCTGAGCATGCGGGAGACGAAATGCATGTCAGGCGGACGGCGAAATCGTGTGGGCTCTATTTTGATCTTAGGCGAGCCCCAATGGCCTCCATCGAGCCTATGAAAACCCTTCAAATATAGGCTCTTTTGGAAATATGCTTTTCCAGCAAGCTGCTGAGGCGCGCCGCTGAACCGCCGCTGCTGGGGCTAGGCCCCGGCGCGGTACCCGCCCTCGATCCGCCCTGAGAGCATCCCATGCCCAACATCACCGAGAAAATTTGCCGCGCACAAGTCAAACAGCGCCGCAAAATCTATGACGCCTCTTGCGCTGGCTTCTACGTCAGCCTGAGCCCGACAGCGCCGCCGACCTTCTCCATCAAATATACCTGCCCGATCACTAAGAAGCGCGGCACGCATCGCCTGGGCATCTACCAAATGCCCGAGCATGACGTTGCATTCTGGCGGAAGGAAGCGTGGAAGCTGAAGCTGAGGATCGCCAACGGCGAGGATGTAGCGCAGACCGCACGGCAGGTCCGCAGGCTGCAGGCCAAGCAGGCAGGCATCACGGTCGGCGAGATCATCGACAAGCGCATCGCTTGGATCAGCGAGGAGGTCCCGACGCGCCGCCACACTGAGCATGGCGTCGTCATAAAAAAATCGCCGCGCATGAAGAGCTGGGAAGAACAAAGCCGCCATCTAAACCGATTCGTGCGTCCGCGCCTCGGCAGGATGATTGCAGGCGATGTTACCAAGCACGACATCTCGCAGCTGCAGGCCGATATACTCGCAGGCAAACTGATCCTACACGGCAAGCCGCTGAAGGCATCGGTTTCCAGCGCACGGCATATGCGCAAGGCTGTCTCGGGGCTCTTCAACTGGGCGGCTGAGGCTGGCCGTGACTATGTCAGCGCATCGCCCTGCGTGAACTTGCCGCTGCTGCCCGCCGAGGAGCCGCGCAGGCGCAAGCTGAGCCCTGACGAGATCAGGGTGCTCTGGCATGGCCTCGACCGGCCAGACCTCGCCGTGGATCGGCGCATCTGCCTCGCGATCAAATTTGCGCTGGTCAGCATGCTCCGTTCGGTCGAGCTGCTGCATATCCACCGCGATGAGCTGGCCGGGCACGATCTGAACAACGCCGCGCCGCTGGTAGTGATCCCCGAGGAGCGGGTGAAGGCAGGCCGGGAGATACACCAGCCGCTCTCCGATCTGGCCGTCGAGATCGCCAAGGAAGCCATGGGCAATTACCCATGGATGTTCACGGGCCGCTTTGGCAACGAGCCGCTGAACCGTAAAGCGATGGCGTGCGCTCTGCGGGGCAACAGGACCAAGCGGAACGGCAAGGTATTGGTGCGATCCATCGGGCTTTGCGAGCAGTTCGGCATCAAGCCGTTCACCCCGCATGATCTTCGCCGCACCGCTGCCAGCCTGATGGGGTACATCGGCATCCCGCGCTCGATTATCTCGCTCTGCCTCGATCATACCGTCGCAAAGGACGAGCATGGCGATGTCTCGGCGATCACCGGCAAGGTCTACGATCAGGACCCGCGCATCGGCGAAAAACGCGAGGCCCTGCGGAAGCTGGCTGACGAGGTCAGGCGCATCGTCGCCGAGCCGATGGAAGCCGCTGATGCTGGGGTGCGGCTGGCAGCATGACGCATGGAAATAACTGACAACGGAGGAGCAATCACTATGACGACCACCGACGACGCCGTCACTGCCGTTCGAGCGCTGCATCACAGCCTGTTCGCGCGCGGCGAAACCTATCGCAAGCTAATTTGCGCAATCCCGGACTCCAACGTCGAGGGGGCCGTCGCTTACGACGAGTTCATGGCCATGCATATCATGCGTGAAATCGCCGCCGCGACGGGCGTCTCCAGCATCGTCGTGCTGAAGCTGGCCGACCTTCAAGAGGCGCTGCATACCGTCTTGCTGTCCGATGGCTTGGACGGTTCGATTGAAGCAGCGCAGCGCCATGTCGCAACCGTCAAGGAAGAGCTGCAGCGAGACCAATATGAAAGTATCGCCTCCCGCCGCGCCTTTAACAAGCTGCCACCACTCAACTCGTAAGCCGCCGCTAAGTGCCTGATCTTCGCAGCAGAGAGCCCGCCCCAGATCGAGGCGGGCTCTCTGGCGTCCGTACATTCTCCCCTTGTGGGAGAAGGGATCACCTCAAAATGCCAATGATATCAAGGCGAAGCAGCTTTGGTGCCCCACCAGTATCAAGACCCGCGCGGCGGGCGCTGACTGGCCAGAAATTCTGTGAAAGCCTGTGATCTGAGGTAGGGCTCTGTCAAGCTGGAGATTGTTTCAACGGTCGGCGGCGACCAGCAAGTATTACGATCATGACCCATGGCTCGGCGAAAAGCGCCAGCCATGCACGAGATCAGGCGCGTCACCGGGGCCGTAATTGGCGCCTCAGCGGAGCCTTCAAGCCGGAGATGGTGGCTATATCTCGACAATTCTCCCACTCCTTTCCCGCGATGGCTTGCCCACAAGCGCACCCGCGTGCAAGCAATGGTAGCAGTTTTCATCGGGGAGTCGCTGGTGGGTTTGGGGGATCTGGACGAACTCGTTCTAAGTTGTCGAAACGAGGAGGGGCGACAATACATTGCCGAAGCGGTCGCCTGCTACAAGGCTGGAGCGTACCGCGCGTGCATCGTTTCGACATGGATCGCGGTTGTTTACGATTTACTGGCGAAAGTTCGCGAGCTGGCGATGTCCGGCGACCAGGCCGCACAGGTCATTGTGGATGATCTGAGCAAATGGCAACCGGGAATCTCGCGGGGAGATCAAAGTGCGATCAAAAGTTCTCTCGACCTAGAACGCACGATTGCCAACATAGCGAATGATCAATTTGGATTCTTCGAAGGTATGCAGCTTATCGATCTGGAGCGGCTGCATGCGGACCGGAATAGATGCGCGCATCCCACCTATCAAGGCACAGAACAGCCATATGCCCCCAGTGCAGAACTCGCGCGCACCCACCTCGTTCACGCGGTGCGCCACGTTTTGTCGCAAGCGCCGGTGCAAGGGAAAGCAGCTGCGGCTCAAATTATCCGACTTGTTGAGTCCTCGTTCTTCCCCACGGAAGTCGAGAAGGCTAAGGTACAATTTAAGTCTGCCGGGCTTGATCGCGCCCGCGAAAGTCTTATTCGGGCCATCGTTGATCAACTTGTCTTCGGCTATTTGGAGGGCGCGCCTTCCTTGAAGGGCCGACCGCAAACGGCTTGTGCGGTTAGGGCCATAGCGGAGATGTACCCTGAAATTTGCGAACCTCGCATCAAGCGTGCTCTCAACACCCTTTGTCGGCGAGCGCCTGATACGGAACTTCTCTTCTTCATCGGACTGCAGAAGTCATATTCCCAGATGTGGTCGCTCCTCGACTTAGATAACCGAGCGAGGTTGATCGAGGTTGTCCGTCAATGCACCGACGATATCGCGCAGCACGCCATTCCGATCTGCGTGGAAGTCCCCGAGATGCAAGATGTCTGCCGCGATAGGTCGTCGCGCCTAGTACCTACTGTTCTTAAAGCGTGAGTCGTGATTCAAGGTCGGGATGATACCCGAAGCAAGAGAAGTCCACCTTTCGAGGAAAGATCGCAAGGTGCTTGAGGCGTGTTGCCGCTCCCCGGTGACGTTGCAGCGCGATTTGAAGCGGGCGCGGATAGTTCTGTTGGCGGCGGATGGACGCAGCACTCGGTCGATCGCCAAGGAAGTTGGGGTCCAGCCGCGGATTGTCAGCCTTTGGCGGCATCGCTATGCCGACCAAGGCCTTGAAGGGCTGCAAGACAAGCCGCGACCGGGCAAGCAGCCAATCTATACGAAGGCCACCGACAAGCGGATTCTGAAGCTGCTGGACAAGCCGCCGCCGGACGGGTTCGCACGCTGGACCGGGCCCCTGCTGGCCGGGGCGCTGGGCGATGTTGACGTCCAATATGTCTGGCGGTTCCTGCGCAGCCACAAGATTGACCTCGCGGCTCGTAAGTCCTGGTGTGAGAGCAACGACCCGAACTTTACGGCCAAAGCCGCCGATGTTGTCGGCCTCTATGTCGCCCCGCCCGCGAAGGCCATTGTGCTGTGCGTGGACGAGAAGCCCTCGATCCAGGCTTTGGAGCGAGCGCAGGGTTATCTGAAGTTGCCCAATGGCCGCGCCTTGACCGGCCAGAGCCACGATTACAAGCGGCATGGCACCACAACATTGTTTGCGGCGCTCGAAGTCGCCACCGGAAAGATCATCGCGGCGCATTCAAAACGCCGACGCCGCGTCGAGTTTCTCGACTTCATGAACAGCGTCACCGCGGCTTTTCCGAACCGGAAGCTTCACGTCATCCTCGACAACCTCAACACCCACAAGAAGAACGAGCATTGGCTCAAGGCCCACCCCAACGTGCAATTTCATTTCACGCCGACAAGTGCGTCTTGGCTCAATCAGGTCGAGGTATGGTTTTCGATCTTGCAGGGGCAGTCGCTCAGCGGCACCTCCTTCACAAGCCTCACGCAGCTTCAGGAGCACATCGATGCCTACGTCAACGCATACAACGACAGAGCCGAGCCCTTCGTCTGGACCAAGAAAAAGGTCCGTCAACGCCGTTTCAAAGGCCGCCGTATCACTCAGCTCTGATTCTGGGTACTAGGATTCAAAGAGCTGGCATTCGTAGCGCAACAGTCAAAACACCCCATTGTTATCAAAGCAGCGGTCGACCTCTATTGTTCTTCAAAGTCTTGGGACTGGGCCAATGTCAATTATCATGCAGTTGATCCGCTTCTTTCCTCGCTCTCCGAAGCGGAGGTGCGACGGATATTGACAGCTCGGACCAACGAGGGCGCAGACTTGCCCGGAGCGCACAGTTTTTCAGCGTTCTGCAAGTTCGTTTATGAGACTGAAAAGATTCCGCGCGCTGAACTGACCAAGCTACTGACTGATCAGGGAGCGGATTATGTAGTGCGCGAACTGCAAAGAGATTCTGGGACCTTATTTTAGGTTAGGCCGAAAGTGCAATGGCAGCGGGTACACCCGATCCCTATTACTTCGCCTTTATTGACGAGGCGGGCGACCCCGGCCTGAAGACCGTGCGCCCGATTGACCCCGTGGGCGGTACGGAATGGCTTTGCCTAAGCGCCGTGGTCGTTCGGGCAAAACATGACGCCGACCTCGTGAATTGGGTGCGGGCAATTTTATTGAAGTCTGGCGTCCGTAACCGCTCCGATCTCCACTACCGAACGCTGGCCGACTACCGAAAACGTATTGTGGTCAGCGAGCTCGCCCAGCTTCCTATTCGCGCATTCGTGGTGGCTTCTAACAAGAAGAACATGCGCGGGTACCGAAACATGCGAGCGGAGCGCATCCGGTCTCAGCAATGGTTCTACAACTTCTGCCTCCGCCTTCTTTTGGAGCGCGTCACAGACTTTTGCTATCAACATGCAGCCCGCGAAGGCGCGACAGGCCGCCTAGCCCGTCCTATTCGTGAGAGTGCTTTTTTTAGTCCGATTGATGTGGCCGCACATCTGCTCTGACGAGGCGCGCGGGATTGCCTTCGGCTTTTCACCGCCTGACGACCCGTACTTTGCAACGCGCTTGAGGGATGGGTTGGGCGAACGGGGGGCGGACGCCCCGCCGGTCAAGGACCGAGCGGCAGCAGCGCGCCTGGCAAGCCGCGGATCAGGTCGGCTTCGGGACATGCCGCGGCAAACGCAAGGCGAATGCGGCTCGTGGTCTCGACGACACGGGCAGCGAGTTTCAAGAGACGAAGACGCAGCGTCGCGAACTCGGCTGTGGCCAATTCCCGGGCTTTGGGAATCGCGTCGCGCACGGTCAGCATCAGCCAATAAGCGGCGGTGTGGAGAACGAGGCGGACTTGATTGGCGAGCGCCGAACGGCAGCTGGTGCGATCGGAGGCGAGCTGTGTCTTATGCAGCTTGATCAGATTCTCGGCTTGGCCGCGCGCGCAATACAGGCTGTCGTAGATCCACTCGGCCGAGCCGACATCGAGGCTGGTGACGACGAAACGGATGTCGAGGCCGAGCATCGTCGCCTCAATACGGGCGACGGTACGCCGTTCGCGATCCCAGGACTTGGCCTTGTGGCGCGTCTCGGTATAGCCACGCAGAACCGGCAGGTTCTCGATGGCGCGTCGCGTGCGGATGTCGTCGGCGGCCTCGTCGAGTTTTCTGGCGAGCGGCTTGGTGCCGGACAGACCGAAGATGTAGTCGATGCCGTTGGTCTCGCACCACGCCATTGCCTCCGGCCGGGCATAGTGCCCGTCGCCACGGAACGTAATTCGCGTGTTGTGCCACCGCGTCCGGATATGCCGTATCAGGCGGCGCAGATGGGCACGCACCTCGACGCCGCCCGGCGTCTTGCCGGGCCGCAACACGACCGCCACGGGCCGGCTCTTCTCCGTGTCGTAGACGTGGATCGGCAGGAAGCAGCGTTCGTCATAATGAGCGTTGAACAGCGAGAGCTGCTGATGGCCGTGGACGACATCGCAGGTATCATCGATGTCGAGCGTGACGGATGCCGGCTCGCGCGGGTAGCTATCCATCCATGCGTCGACCAAAGTGTAGGTCAGTCGGATCACGTCGCGCAGGCGCGGAGCATTCTCCAGCCGCGACAGCGTCGGTTGGGAACACAGATCGCGACCCGTGTCCGGCAGCCGTCCGCAGGCCAGCTTGAATGCGGGATCGGACCGCAGATGATCGAGGTCGTCGGCGTCCTCGTAGCCGCAGCAGATCGCGAACATGCGCGCGCGGAACATATCGACAAGGCTGTGCACGACCCGCGTCGGATCGCGCCGATCCGGGAACACCCGGGCCAAATTGTCGGCCAAGCCGAGACGCCGCTCGGCCATCGCCAGAAGCATCACGCCCCGTTCGAGGTCAGCCGACCGCCATCGAAGGCAGCTGTGACTTTCTTGGCGTGAACGGCTGGAAACGAGAAGGGCAGAATCGTATCATCGGTCATGGCGGGCCTGGCGTTCGCGGTTGAGGTGATGGGGTTGGCTTTGCAACCGAATCCTACGCCGCATCAGCGCTTTACACCACGCTCGCCAGCCTCTCAGGCGCACTCTGACGAATAAGACGGGCTAGTAAAGATTATTTACAGCGAGCGCGGTGGCCATTCTTACGCACAGACAACGGCCTACCAGGAGCTACTTAAGATGCAAGCGAAGGGAGGCGCGCTCGTGCTTTCCAAGCGTCGGATCATGTGGGAAGTGTTGGACTGGCGGCTCGCCGAAGCCGCCTCACACAAGACAAGCGCAGGTGCTCAGCTGGCCGATGTTGTGGCAAGTGCTTTTTTTCAGGCTGTTGACACTCTGCCGCCGACAAAATGGAACAATGAATTTGCCAAATTACTGAGACCTATCATGGCGAATGAGAATGGCTCTCCTATGGGTTATGGGGTCGCTCTTCAACCGACGCCGCCATGGAAGGCGAAATTGAATGATCGACAAAAAGAGATTTTCGAGGCCTACGGCTATAAATTTTGGCCGTGAAGGCGGCGGGCCTCGGTCTCCGTTGATCCACCGAGCGGATAGACTATCATCCAAAGGACAGCCGTATCGGTGAAAGGTCGAAGATGTCATCCTCGACCAAGAGAGTGTTCCGACGTAGCCCGCCGATGTCGATTCTACTCGGATAATTCGACAACACAACACCGCGACCGAAATTATCCTTATCCGTCACGTCCGGTTCAGCGCCCGAGCAAACCGTCGAACTTTCCGGGCGGTTGCGGTGCGTTGGGGACAGCGGTCATTCGGCTGCGAGCAGCGGCGGTCAGGCCGAACTCGCCCGCATAGCGCACCACATCGCCCGCGTGCTTGCGGACGATGGAGACCAACGGATTGACGGCGGCATCGCCGTACTTGGTCTTGATGATCATGCCATTCATCAGCGGATCATTGCTCTGCATCCGCGCCAGCGCTTCGGCGGCCATGCGCCATTGCCCGAAGGCGTGGCAGTAGCAGGCGAGCGCGGGGACATCGATCCTGCTCAGCAAGCCGAGCCGGTGCAGCTCGGGGCCGGTCTGCCACCATTCATCGGCGGCATAGCCTGTGAGATGCGGTGGCGGTTCGGGGCAGCTCGCGGGGATGGTCGGCTCCGGTTGAGGCCGCAGCTTCTGATGGCCCGGATTCCCCCGCAGCACTTTTAGCCTGAGCGGGATAGGCGGTGGACCTGACATGGGCGGCCTCCTGTCGTTAGCATATGGGGCCGTGGACCAAGCCGCAATGTCCCCCGAAAGAACGACATGCTTCAGTTCCTTTACGGGATCGTTAGCCCGTCCTATTCGTGAGAGTGCGTTTTTTTAGTCCGATTGATGTGGCCGCACATCTGCTCTGACGAGGCGCGCGGGATTGCCTTCGGCTTTTCACCGCCTGACGACCGGTACTTTGCAACGCGCTTGAGGTGTAGGTTGGGCGAACGGGGGGCGGACGCCCCGCCGGTCAAGGACCGAGCGGCAGCAGCGCGCCTGGCAAGCCGCGGATCAGGTCGGCTTCGGGACAGGCCGCGGCAAACGCAAGGCGAATGCGGCTCGTGGTCTCGACGACACGGGCAGCGAGTTTCAAGAGACGAAGACGCAGCGTCGCGAACTCGGCTGTGGCCAATTCCCGGGCTTTGGGAATCGCGTCGCGCACGGTCAGCATCAGCCAATAAGCGGCGGTGTGGAGAACGAGGCGGACTTGATTGGCGAGCGCCGAACGGCAGCTGGTGCGATCGGAGGCGAGCTGTGTCTTATGCAGCTTGATCAGATTCTCGGCTTGGCCGCGCGCGCAATACAGGCTGTCGTAGATCCACTCGGCCGAGCCGACATCGAGGCTGGTGACGACGAAACGGATGTCGAGGCCGAGCATCGTCGCCTCAATACGGGCGACGGTACGCCGTTCGCGATCCCAGGACTTGGCCTTGTGGCGCGTCTCGGTATAGCCACGCAGAACCGGCAGGTTCTCGATGGCGCGTCGCGTGCGGATGTCGTCGGCGGCCTCGTCGAGTTTTCTGGCGAGCGGCTTGGTGCCGGACAGACCGAAGATGTAGTCGATGCCGTTGGTCTCGCACCACGCCATTGCCTCCGGCCGGGCATAGTGCCCGTCGCCACGGAACGTAATTCGCGTGTTGTGCCACCGCGTCCGGATATGCCGTATCAGGCGGCGCAGATGGGCACGCACCTCGACGCCGCCCGGCGTCTTGCCGGGCCGCAACACGACCGCCACGGGCCGGCTCTTCTCCGTGTCGTAGACGTGGATCGGCAGGAAGCAGCGTTCGTCATAATGAGCGTTGAACAGCGAGAGCTGCTGATGGCCGTGGACGACATCGCAGGTATCATCGATGTCGAGCGTGACGGATGCCGGCTCGCGCGGGTAGCTATCCATCCATGCGTCGACCAAAGTGTAGGTCAGTCGGATCACGTCGCGCAGGCGCGGAGCATTCTCCAGCCGCGACAGCGTCGGTTGGGAACACAGATCGCGACCCGTGTCCGGCAGCCGTCCGCAGGCCAGCTTGAATGCGGGATCGGACCGCAGATGATCGAGGTCGTCGGCGTCCTCGTAGCCGCAGCAGATCGCGAACATGCGCGCGCGGAACATATCGACAAGGCTGTGCACGACCCGCGTCGGATCGCGCCGATCCGGGAACACCCGGGCCAAATTGTCGGCCAAGCCGAGACGCCGCTCGGCCATCGCCAGAAGCATCACGCCCCCGTTCGAGGTCAGCCGACCGCCATCGAAGGCAGCTGTGACTTTCTTGGCGTGAACGGCTGGAAACGAGAAGGGCAGAATCGTATCATCGGTCATGGCGGGCCTGGCGTTCGCGGTTGAGGTGATGGGGTTGGCTTTGCAACCGAATCCTACGCCGCATCAGCGCTTTACACCACGCTCGCCAGCCTCTCAGGCGCACTCTGACGAATAAGACGGGCTAGGTGCCGACTCAGCTTTGCGCTGACTTATTCTTGTTTCCCGCTCGGCAGCGCGATCTTTCTCGTAAGCCGCCAACGAACGCAAGTGAACGTAAAGTAATTATGATGGTCCTGTGACGATTGGACCATTTGCAGTGCGACAAGTTTTCCCTGCTAACCAAAGGGCTTACGGGCAGCGTTGCCGGCGAGACACAGTGTGGCCGCAATCGCATTCCTGACTTTATAAACTATTTTGATTGGCGAACTCGCCAAGGCATATTGAACCCGGCGGTAGGGGAATCTCGATCGTCCCGTTGCGGTGATCGTTCAAGTCCGTCGCACTCCACAGATTGATCTGCGGGTGCGGGGTTTGGGGAAAGCGGTCTTGGACAATGCGGGAGGATCACGGGGCGCTCGCAGCTCCGGACTCTACGCATATGAGCAACTTGGAGGTTTAATATGAATTTGAAGAGCCTTATCCTGGGCTCGACGGCTGCGCTGGTCGCGGTCGGCGGGGCACAGGCGGCCGATCTTCCCGTAAAGGCCAAAGCGGTCGAGTACGTGAAGATCTGCTCTCTTTATGGTCCGGGCTTCTACTACATCCCCGGCACCGACACCTGCATCAAGCTGGGCGGCTACCTGCGCGCTGACGTTGTGGTGAACGGCAACAGCGTTTACGGCCCGAACATCAACGGCCCCAGCGGCGCCAACAACCGCTTCACGAACGGCTACACCTGGCGTTCGCGTGAAGACTTCAACATCGACACCCGCACCGCGACCGAGTACGGCGTGGTCCGCACCTATTTCGACGCGGTGTTCACCTGGACCTCCGACAGCTACACCGGTCAGGGCAACGGCTCGACCGTCTACTCGGCGATCGGCTCGGCTTCTGCGCCGAACAACGCTGGTTCGGGCAACGTGGCTGCCGGTGCGGTCGGCGTCTACTACGCCTTCATCCAGTTCGCCGGCTTCACCATGGGTAAGGCGGTCTCGCAGTTCGCTGCTCCCTGGAACGGTTATCCGGGCAACAACTACGACGGTCTCGTCGGTGGCGTGAACACCACCAACGGCATCAACCAGTTCACCTACACCGCTCAGTTCGGCAACGGCGTGCAGCTCGCACTGTCGGCGCAGGACCAGGTGGCGTACATGCAGGCTGGCGTGAACAACCTCGGCGCCGGTGGTGCTTACGGCACCAGCGACTACGCCGGCACGATCGCGCCGGACTTCGTCGCTGCGCTGAAGGTCGACCAGGCTTGGGGTATCTTCCAGGCGTCGATCGCCGCGCATGACAACCACGCCGCCTACTACGGCGGTACCGAGTTGACCGGTCATCCCGACGACAAGTGGGGTTGGGCTGGTGCGTTGGCCCTGTCGATCAAGAACATCCCGACCGGTCCCGGCGACACCATCAACATCCAGGGCGTCTACACGGATGGTGCGACCCGTTACAACATCCAGGAACTGGCCAGCCAGGCCAGCTCGGTCGCCATCTACGGTGGCTCGAGCCTGCCGGGCGTCTATGGCAGCGTTGGCTTCGGTACAGCACCTGACACGGTGTTCGGCCCCGGCGGAGCGCAGCAGTCCATCAAGACCTGGGGTATGCGCGGTGCTTACACCCACAACTGGGATGCCTACTGGAACACCGCGATCTACGGCGCTTATGCCGCAGTCTCGTACAACGACACCTCCAAGGCGCTCATCTGCGGCGTTGGTGGCGTGGGTGGTACCTTCCGCACCGCCTTTGGTGGCGGCGCTGGCGTGACCAACTGCAACCCGGACTACAACATCTCGCAGATCGGCGTGATCACCCGTTGGACCCCGGTCAAGAACCTGACCTTCTCGGCCGACGTGACCTATGTTCACCTCGATCAGAAGTATTCGGGCGTCATCACCACGTCGTCGACTGGCATCGGCAAGCCGGTTGCGACCTACGAGCTGAAGGATCAGGACACTGTCCAGATGCTCTTCCGCGCTCAGCGCAACTGGTAATACCGGTTGATCTGATCACGATCCTACAGAACCCCGGCAGGCAACTGCCGGGGTTTTTCTTTGGCAGGAATCGAATGCGAAATCGATTGCTGATCGATTGCGGAAGGTGAGCTGCGTCATCTCGGTCCACGCGAACGACGAAGACGAGCCATGCGATTATTGGCCGCAAACTTATTTACTTACCTGATCTACTAAACTATATATGCAGTGGCCAACAACACATTGAATGATGGCTCTTAGCTTGCTGCTAAGCCTCCCAAACCTCCGGCAATGCCCTGCCGGAGGTTTTTGATTTAAGGCTGGACCGCTGCTGCCCGATCGTGAGGCGCGCTGCCATTGCCGGCTGCCAACCGCACACAGGTTCACATCGTCTCGCCGATTCGACGCCGTCAAGATTTGACGGAATCGATCCGCAGTGCATTCTCGCCATTCATGGGACGCTTCAAGAACAGCCGCCTCGCGCGCATGAGCAGCGGCCACTATTGCTTGATACGGGATCTCGGGCTGGTGAAGGGCGGCAAGGGATTGCGGCACCATGAGGTGGTCATCGACTTCTCGTGGCGCGGCCTCCTCAAGCTGGTCCTGAGCGCCGGCAGCGCGGTGCTGCGGCGGCGCGCGCCTGTGCACATCGAGACCGCCGAATAGCGCTTTTGATCAATGGATATTGTTCGCAACACGGAATGATTTCGTTGCACGGCCGGCTGCCCGGCGGGCGCCGTTGCTGGGCGATAATTCGGTGATGTAGAGTGCCTCAGCCAAAGCGGCTGGGACTGCGATCCGCGCTCCCGCCAAAACGAACAAGAAGCAGGGAAGGAACGGATCTCGCATGAAGGATTTTGCTGGAAAGATTGCCGTCATCACGGGCGGCGGCACGGGCATGGGACGCGAACTCGCGCGGCAGCTCGTTGCCGAGGGATGCAATGTCGCGATGTGCGACGTTTCGGCCGAGGCGATGGCCGAGACCAAGCGGCTTTGCGAGGTCGAGAAGCTGCCGCAGGGCCTGCGCATCACCACCCACATCGCCGACGTGTCGATCGAGGATCACTACAAGCGTTTCCGCGATGAGCTGATCGAGCAGCAGGCCACCGACAAGATCCACCTGCTGTTCAACAACGCCGGCATCGGCGGTGGCGGCAGCCTGTTCACCAATACGCGTGAACAATGGGAGCGCACCTTCAACATCTGCTGGGGCGGCGTCTATCTCGGCGTCCGCACCTTCCTGCCGCTCTTGGTGAAGGCTGACGAGGCGCACATCGTCAACACCTCGAGCGTCAACGGCTTCTGGGCCTCGGTCGGCCTGGGCGTGTCGCACACCGCCTACAGCGCGGCGAAGTTCGCGGTGAAGGGATTCACCGAGGCGATGATCAACGATCTGCGTCTCAACGCGCCGCATGTGAAATGCTCGGTGGTGATGCCCGGCCATATCGGCACCTCGATCGTGTCGAACTCGCGCAAGGTGCAGAATGGCTCCGACCAGCTGAATGCCGACGAGCTCAAGCAGGCCCGCCAGCGCCTGCAAGGGCAGGGCATCGACGTCGCCAAAATGTCGGATGCCGACATCCAGCAGATCGCACTCGACCGCGCCCGCATCTTCCACGACGAGGCGCCGACGTCGGCCGCCGCCGCGGCCAAGATCATCCTCGACGGCGTCAAGGCCGAGCGCTGGCGCATCCTGGTTGGCGACGACGCGCATACGCTCGACGAGCGGGTGCGCAACACGCCCGAGCAGGCCTATACGCCGGAGTTTTATCAGAACCTTGTCGCGGCGACCGGCTGGAAGGTCGGCTGATTAACGCATCGCGCGCTGGCGCGATCCGGCCTGATAGGCGAGGCGGTAATGCCCTGAGCAATAGGGCATGCCGCCGAGCGGGGTGTTGCCGCAGAAGCAGAAATCGTCGGCGCCCGGGGTGCTGATCGGCCAGCGGCAGCGCTGCTCGCTCAGTTCGAACAGCGAGCAGTTGTTGGCGCTGACAACAGGCGCATCGTCGGCTTCCTGTTGGTAGACCGTCTGCAGCAGCTGCAGCTGCTGCTTCGCCGTCGCCCGTTGCGCGGCATGTGCGCTGGATCTCTTCCGCCGGGCGCGGCGTTCGTCCGGCGTCGTGCGCGTGAGATTCAGCCGCGACAGCTTGCCGATCACCGCATTGCGGCTGACGCCGATATTGACGGCGATGTCGCGGCAGGAGAGGCCGGCTTCAAAGTAGATCTTGAGTTGGTCGACGCGCTCCGGCGTCCAGGTCGGTTCGATGGCAATCATCTGACGGTTCCACGTTCTGTGTTGAACCGCCGCGCTGGCACACCCCCGCGTCAGGGCGTGCGGCCGTTGTCGCGGATTGCAAGCAACCCGTCCTTGATGGCGAGCCGAATGCCTTCCTCGATCAATGTCCGTGCAACGCCCGGGACGCTCGTGCCGTGGGTGCCCTGTCGCACCAGCTTCTCGAGATAACCAATGGTCGAGAGCGCCAGCGTGACCGGGACGCGGTCGGTTTCGGCCTTTTCTGTAGCCATGAGAAAACGCTTAACCCTGAACGCCTGTACTGAAAAGTATCTATTTAGAGTCTATTTAGGAATAAGGTGGTTCGTCAAGCCGTCAGCTGCGAGAGCGGCCAGCCGCGCCCACGCACGCCGGAGGTCAACTCCGGCGTGATGTTCGGGTCAGAATATTCAGGTAAATGAAGGCGTTAGGATCGCATCTCGACCTTGACCGGGAACTTCTTCAGAAGCCGCTCCGCCGTTTCGGCCTTGCCAGGCGGCGCGCTCACGCTCAGGTACAGCCCGCGGGATGGATCGGTGATGGCGTCGACACTGACCTAGAGCATTTTCCGATCACGTTGCGTCGTAACCAGCCGCGACGAGATAATTTTGGCATTCCTCGGGTGAGAAGCGCTTGAGAGCGTTGGCGATTGCTTGCCAGAGATCGGGCATGGTGCGCGCTGCGGCGGCCCGCAACAGGGCTTTCAGTTTAGAGAAGGCCATTTCGATCGGGTTGAAGTCTGGACTGTAGGGCGGAAGATAGAGCAGGCTTGCTCCGACCGCCCGGATGGCCTCTCGAACGCCATGGACCTTGTGAGCGGGCAAGTTGTCCATGATAACGGTATTGCCCGGCCGCAGCGATGGGGCGAGCAATTGCTCGACGTAGGCCAGGAAAGCGTCGCCATCCATTGGACCGTCCAGAACAAGCGGCGCGATCAGACCGTCGGAGCGCAATCCAGCGGTGAATGTCGTCGTCTTCCAATGTCCGTGTGGGATAGCTGCACGACATCGCTCGCCGCGTGGCGAGCGGCCGTAAAGCCGCGCCATTTTGGTGTTGGCGCTGGTTTCGTCGATGAAGACGAGACGCTCAGGGTCAAGATCGATTTGCCCTTCGAACCACTCCTCACGCGCGGCATTTATATCGCCGCGCCGTTGCTCGGCGGCGTGCGCTGTCTTTTTTTAAGTGTGATCTTTCTGCGCTGGAAAAAACGCCAGAGCGACGCGATGCCAGTCGATATTCCACGACGTTTCAACAGTTCTCGCAACTCGGCGAGCGTGATATCCGGCTTCGCTGTCACTGCCTCCAGAATCAATTGCGAATGCGCTTCGATGCGCTGCGATTTGCGGTCACCGCCCTGGCGTTTAGGAACGATGTCGCCAACTTCCTTGAGGCGACCGCGCCAGCGGATCGCACTGGCCGCGCTGACACCAAAGCGCTCAGCAGCCTGTCGACAGGACATGCCACCGTCAATCGCGGCTATCACCCTTTGACGAAGATCAACCGAAAGCGCCCTGGCCATACATGCTGGCCTCCCTCGCCAGCATGCAGCTTGAATCTGACTCGCGCCGTTTTGGGAATCCCCACCCGATTCATTCCGGTCGGAAAATGCTCTAGCCGGACAACCCTTCCTGCGCCAGCAGCTCGCGCGCGGCCTCGCCGGCGGCAATCTCGCGCAGCTTCGGCTTGAAGATCTTGCCGACCGGCGTGACCGGCATTTCCGCAATCACCGACACCGCGCGCGGGCGCGCCGGCGGCTCCGGGATGTTGTCCTGCACGAAGGCAGCCAGCGCCAGCGGATCGATATGGACGCCGGGCTGCGCCGAGACGAACAGCATCGGCACTTCGCCGGCATAGCTGTCGGGACGTCCGACCGCGGCCGCCAGCGCCACGCCCGGGAACTGCAACGCGGCATCCTCGATCGCGCGCGGATCGATGTTGTGGCCGCCGCGGATGATGACGTCCTTGGCGCGGCCCAGGATGTAGACGAAGCCGTCGGCGTCGATCCGGCAGATGTCGCCGGTACGCAGCCAGCCGTCACGGAACGCCTCTTCGGTCTGCTTCTTGTCGACGTAGCCGGCAAACACCTGCGGGCCCCTGGTCAGGAGTTCGCCGACCGGTGACGGCCACGGCCCGGTGTGCAGCCTGCCGCCGTCGAGGATCGCGAGCTCGACCAGCGGATTGCGGGTGCCGACGCTCTCGGCGCGGGGCTTTACGCCGTGCACGTCATGCGTGATCGCGCCGGCGAGTTCGGTCATGCCGTAGAGCTGCTGGATGCAGGGGCCGCCCCAGGTCGCGAGATAACGTCGCTCGATCTCCGGCGGGCAGATCGAGGCACCGGTGGCGGTGACGCGCAGGCTCGAGATGTCGCTGTCCGCAACCGGAACGTCGGCAAGCGCGCCGAGCGTCGTCGGCGCGTTGCCGGCGATGTTGACGCGGTATGTCTCGATGATTTGCCAGAAGTTCCGAACCAGTGCCGGATCGCGCGCACCGGCGGGGCCGGGGATGAGCATGGTTGTGCCCGCCGAGAGACTGTTGGCCGTGGTGCAGAACAAGCCACCGACATGGAACAGCGGCATCGTGATCATGGCGCGCTCGCCACGATGGAAGTCGAGCGCCATCCGCGAGGACACGGTGGAGGCGACCATCGCGCGGTTGGTGAGCCGCGCCACCTTGGGATGGCCGGTGGTGCCGCCGGTCGGCAGCATCACCGCGACGCGGTCGGCCTCGCTCATGTCCGTCGACTTGCCGTAGTCGTTGCGCCAGGCCGGATTCGGTCGCAGCACATCGCCATCGAAGGAAATGATGCCGTCGAGCGGCACGATCACGATTCGCTGGAGCGATGGCACCTCGCGCTGCAGGCCTTCGACCTTCTCATAGAGCCCGCCAGGCATGCCCGGCGGCGGCGCCAGCAAGAGTTTTGCGTTGATCGCATTGAGCTGGGCGACGATTGCCTCGCGCGTGAACAAGAGGTTGAGGGGCTCGGCGACGCCGCAGGCGGCTGCGCCGAAAATCGCGACCACAGTCGCGGGACACGCCGGCAGCAGGACCGCGACCGGATCGTCCTTGCCGATGCCTTGCGCGCGGAAATAGTTCTCGGCGGCTTTGATGCAGCCCATCAGCTGATCGTTCGAGATGACGACCGGATTGGGATCGAGCGGCGAACGCAGATAGATCGCGGCTTCGGCGTCCGGCGCGCCCTGCGGGCCACGGGCAATGAGGTCGAGGATGCGAGGGCAGGCGGCGAGCGTCTCCTGCATCTCCTTGTCGCGCATAGCCTCGTCGGCCGGCGAAAGCCTGTCCTTCAGCATATCCGTCCCCGTCCATTCTTGTTCGTTGGGACGGGGATTGTATCGAGCCGCGCCTGCGGAACAAGTGCGGCCTATCGACCGCCTGTCAGCCGTGGACCACCGATTTGGCGATCATGCAGTGAATGCCCTTGGAGCCGTTGACCGTCTGCGTCACCCGCAGGTCGGCGGCCAGGCTGCACAGCGTATAGGCGTCCTCGCGGGACAGATTGCGCTTCTCGCCGAGCAGCACGATCATGTCGCGCAGCGCCCGCACCACGCACTGGTCGAGGTCGGGATCCATCGCCATGGTCATGTAATGATCAGCGGTCTCGGCGCGCGGATAGGCGAGCTTGAGATCCTTGCGCAGGGTCAGGCGGAAGCGGCCGGTGAGCGCGGTCTCGATCGCGGTGACGCAGACCTCGCCGTCGCCCTGCACGCCATGGCCGTCGCCGCAGGAGAACAGTGCGCCGGGCAAGAACACCGGCAGATAGAGCTTGGCGCCGGCGCCGAGCTCCTTGTTGTCGAGATTACCGCCCATCGCGCGCGGGATCAGCGAGGAGATGCGGCCCCAGGCCGGCGGCGGCGAGACGCCCATCACCCCGAAGAACGGCTTCAGCGGCAGGTCGAGCCCCCAGGGCATGCGGCCGACCATGCGCGCGCGATCGAGCGGGATGTTGAGGATGCGCGTCTCGTGAAAATCGTCTGGCAGGGTGCCCGACAATGGCTTGATCAGATTGTAACCCCAGTCCTGGCGCAGCTGGACGTCGAGAATATCGATCTCGAGCACATCACCGGGCTCGGCGCCGCTGACCGCGATCGGGCCAGTCAGAATGTGCCCGGGCACCATCCGCTCATTCTTCGCGTGGATGTCGTCGAGCTCCGGCGGCACGACAAACTTGCCGCGGTCGGGCACCACGTCGGGGCCGCCGCTGACGGTCTCGATCGTGACCTCGTCGCCGCTTGCAATAGTCAGGACCGGCTTCAGTCTGGCTTCAAAGAAGCCCCAATGGCAGGTTTCGGGACTGGACTTGAGATGATGATGGGTCATGTGACGGCTTTTGATTGCGCTTCGGGCAGCGTATGACGCTGTAGCAGAACTTCGCAGAGGCTTCCCTTGTTTTTTGTGCTCTCCAAGACGCTCGGCATCATGCTGCTGCCGATCAATTTCCTGATCGGTATCGGCGTGATCGGCGCCGTGCTGTTGCTGACGCGGTTTGCGCGTCTTGGCCGCAGGCTGATGGTGGGCACGCTGCTGCTGCTCGCAATTTGCGGCCTCTCGCCGCTCGGCAATGTCCTGATCGCCACGCTGGAGCAGCGCTTTCCGCCATGGGACGCCTCGCGTGGCGCGCCTGACGGCATCATTGTGCTTGGCGGATCGATCGATGCCGATCTGTCGGTTGCGCATGGCACGCCGGTGGTGCGCAGCGCAGCCGATCGCGTCATCGCGGCGGCAGCGCTCGCGCGCAGATACCCCAACGCGCGCCTGGTGTTCACCGGCGGCAGCGCGAATTTGATCTCGAACGATGCGCGCGAAGCCGACTATGCCGCCGAACTGTTCGAGGGCCTCGGCATTCCCAGATCGCGATTGATCATCGAGCGCCGCTCGCGCAACACGGTGGAGAACGCGGAATTCTCCAAGGCGCTGGTCGATCCGAAGCCTGGCGAGCGTTGGCTGCTGGTGACCTCGGCCTATCACATGCCGCGCTCAGTCGGGCTGTTCCGCAAGGCGGGATTCAGCGTCGAGGCCTATCCGGTCGACTGGCGCGCCGGCAATGTCATGAGCTTCGCAACGTTTGCGATCGACGGCCTGTCGCGCACCGACGTCGCCACGCGGGAGTGGATCGGGCTCGCGGCCTATCATCTGGCGGGCAAAACCGATGATCTGCTGCCGGGACCGGCGGCGCGCTAGGCCTGTCGTCCATCAGCCAATCCGGCTAACATCGCCACAACAGGCGGCGGCAAGCCGCCGATCACGGGAGTTTTCGCCATGCAACAGCAGACACCGCCGGAACAGTTCGACCTCGCGGCAATCGTTGCCGATCTCAACAACCTGCTGCGGCTGAAGACCACGGTCATCGGCATCAAGATGTTCGCCCGCGTCGAGGAGATGGAGGCGATCCCGAAGATCCGGCGTCCGTCGGCGGTCCACACCACGGACCAGATCGTCAGCATGGCCTCGCGGCTCGGCTGGACGGTCGGCATCACCGGCGACGATCTCGTCGGTGCGCAATGCCGCGCGGTGATCGGGCTCGCGCCGCAGGACGAGAAGTGGCTTGCCGGCGAAAGCTATGTCGGCGTCTGGCATGGCACCGCCGAAGACGCGCGCAAGCGCCAGGAGGCGCTCGACGTCGTGCCGTACGGCCGGTACCAGGCGATGGCGGTGAGCCCGCTGACCAGCGGCCGGCTCAATCCGCCCGACATCTGCCTCGTCTATGCGACGCCGGGACAGATGATCATCCTGATCAACGGGCTGCAGTACACCGGCTACAAGAAGTTCGAATGGGGCGTGGTCGGCGAAACCGCCTGTGCGGATTCGTGGGGGCGGGCGCTGAAGACCGGCGAGCCGAGCCTGTCGCTGCCGTGCTTCGCCGAGCGCCGTTATGGCGGCGTGCCCGACGAGGAGATGCTGATGGCGCTGCCGCCGGCCTATCTGGTGAAGGCGATCACCGGCATGAAGCAGCTCGCCAAGAACGGCCTGCGCTACCCGATCGCGCCCTATGGCATTCAGGCCGACGTGCGCGCCGGCATGGGCGTGTCCTACGCCAAGAAATAGCTGATTGCGTCGCCGCGCCCGCAATGACAAAAGGGCGCCCAATCGCAGGGAGCCTGATCCATGTCCTCGTCGAAACTCGATATCGTCGTCTATGGCGCAACCGGCTTCACCGGCCAGCTGGTCGCCGAATATCTCGCCGCGCATTATCGCGACGGCAGCCTGAAATGGGCGATGGCCGGGCGCAGCAAGGACAAGCTCGCCTCGGTTCGCGACGCGATCGGCGCGCCTGCCGATACGCCGCTGATCGTGGCCGATGCCGGCGACGCCGCGTCGCTGAAGGCGATGCTGGCCCAGACCAAATCGGTGATCTCGACGGTCGGTCCGTATCAGCTCTACGGCAATGAGCTGATCGCGGCCTGCGTGGAAAGCGGCACCGACTATTTCGATCTCTGCGGCGAGCCGGTCTGGATGCGGCAGATGATCGACAAATACGAAGCCGCGGCAAAGGCCAGCGGCGCGCGCATCGTGTTCTCCTGCGGCTTCGATTCGGTGCCGTTCGAGCTCGGCACCTTCTTTGTCCAGGACGAGGCCAAACGCGTGTTCGGCGCGGCCGCACAGCGCGTCAAGGGCCGGGTGCGCGACATGCGCGGCACGCTGTCCGGCGGCACGGCCGCGAGCGCCAAGGCGACTTTCGATGCGGTCGCCAAGGACCTCAGCCTGGTTGCGATCCTCAACAATCCGTTTGCGCTGACGCCGGGCTTCGAGGGCCCGAAGCAGCCGCGCGGCAGCAAGCCTGCCTATGAGGACGATCTGCACTCGTGGACCGCGCCGTTCATGATGGCGCTGATCAACACGCGCAACGTCCACCGCTCCAACATGCTGATGGGCTTTCCGTACGGCAAGGAGTTCATCTACGACGAGATGGTTCTGACCGGTCCCGGCGAGAAGGGCGAGGCGAATGCAAAACGCGTGATGGCGCTGAATGCGGAAAAGACCGGGCCGAGCGCGCCGAAGCCGGGCGAGGGGCCGTCGAAGGAAGAGCGCGAGAACGGCCGCTACGATCTGCTCTATCTCGCGGTCGCGCCCGACGGCCGCATGGTCCGCGCCGGCATCAAGGGCGATCGCGATCCGGGCTACGGCTCGACCTCGAAGATGATCTCGGAATGCGCGATCTGCCTGCTGCGCGATACGCCCGATGTCGCCCCCGGCTTCTGGACCCCGGGAGCCGCGATGCAGCACAAGCTGATCAAGCGCCTGGTCGATCACGCCGGGCTGACGTTCGAGGTCGAGAAGTAGTTCGCGCCGCCTTCTTCTTCGGTGTCATCGCCCGGCTCGACCGGGCGATCCAGTATTCCAGAGACGCCTGTGCTCAGCGGAGAAGCCGCGGCGTACTGGATGCCCCGCTTTCGCGGGGCATGACAGCCACATGCTACGCCGCTGCGCGTGGATCATACGCGTACATAAAATCCATGCCCTTGGACGACACCGGCAGGATCAGCTTCAGCATGTGATCGCGCAGCCAGGCGCCGGTCGGGCTGAACTCGCGCTTGTTGTTGCCGTTGCGGCGGGCGATCGCGACGATCTTCTCGGCGCGCGGGCGCCGCTCGTGCTCGAAGGCCTGGAAGGTCAGGCCAAGCTCCTGGCCGTCGCGCATCAGCACCGCGAGCCGCAGCGCATCTTCCAGCGCGAGCGACGCACCCTGGCCGGCATGCGGGCTGGTGGCGTGCGCGGCGTCGCCGATCAAGAGCGTGCGCTTGCGCGACCAGGTCGGCAGCGTTGCGACGTCGAGCGTGTCGGTCACCACGATGTTCTCCGCGGCCTCGATGATCTCGGGGATCGGTGCGTGCCAGCCGGCGTGGAAATCGCGCAGATGCTGCCTGATGGCGTCCTGGCTTTGCAGCCGGTAGGCCGCTGCGGTCATGCCGTGCGACGGCTGCGTGCTCCACCACATCGCACCGGTGTCCGGATCGGGGCTGCACAGCCCGTAGCCGAAGAAGCCGCTTTGCCCGAACGTGCTCTCCACCTTCTGGCCGATCGGCAGGCGCTCGATCATCGCGCGCGGCACGAAGCCGCCGAAGCCGATCAGCCCGGTGTCGAACGGCGTCGGCCCGTCAGGGATCACATGCCGCCGCACCGCCGAATGCACGCCGTCGGCGCCGATCACGAAATCGCCCTCGGCGGTGGTGCCGTCGGCGAAATAGGCTGTTACGGGCTGGTCGCCGCGATCCTCGATCTTCACCAGCCGCTTCTCGAAGAACACCGAGACGTTCGAGGCCCAGGCCTTGTCGATCAAGGTCTCGTTCAGGGTCGCGCGGCACATGTTCACCGCGGGCTGGCCGAAGCGCTGCTGCATGTTCTGGTTGAGCGAGCCGAGCTTCTTGCCGCCCTGCGAATAGAAGTCGAAAGATTCGGCGATCGAGCCGTTACGGATCAATTCGTCAGCGACGCCAAGCTCCGCCAGCACGTGCATGCCGTTGGGCGCGATCTGCAGCCCGCCGCCGATCCCGGTCGAATAGGGCCAGGCTTCATAGAGCTCGGCCTCGATACCGGCGCGGGTCAAAAACATCGCGGTCACCGGACCTGCGATGCCGGCGCCGATGATCAGAGCTTTACGGGGACGTGACGTCATGCCTTGCTCCATGCATCCGTGTGGGGTAGGAACGGTTAGCAGCTAATCATCTTAGATGCTAAGATATTTATCGACTAAGGTACGAGGTGAAGCTTGTCAAGCGCGAAATCGCGCGCCGCCTTGCTGCAGGAGCTGGAAGAGGCGCTGCGGCGGTCGTCGGCGCAGGGCGTGCTGTACGGTCAAGCCGTTGCGAACGTGGCTGGAATTTCCGGTTCCGATCTCGAATGCATCGACATCGTCTTCCTGGAAGGACGCGTGACGGCAGGCCGCCTTGCCGAGGTCACCGGATTGACCACGGGGGCCATCACCGGCGTGATCGACCGGCTGGAGAAGGCCGGCTATGTGCGCCGCGAGCGTGACGAGAGCGACCGGCGCAAAGTGTTTATCGCGGTCGTGCCGGAGGCCGTCGAGAGGATCGGGCAATTCTATGTGCCGATGCAGCAAGCGATGGCGAAGGTCTTCAGCCGCTATAGCGAGGACGAGCTTCGCCTGCTGATGCGCTTCACCATTGACGGCTACAAGGGCGTATTGGAGGCGACCGCGGCGCTGAAGACCGTGATCGATACGCCGCCGGAGCAGCGCGCCAATCTCAAGATGTCGCCGAAGTCTCGCCGGTGACCTGCGCCGCCGTCGCGCGGTAGCGCTCGGCCGCCGCGTACATGCCCCACATCGTGCCCAGCATCATCCAGAAGTGCCGCCAGTGGTCGGTATCGATGATGAAGCTCTCGCCGACGAAGCCGAGAAACCCCGCGAAGATGGCGAGATAGGCGCGCTGCCACGGCACCCGCATGTAGATGTAGCGGAAGCCGATGAACGCGCTGACGAACACCAGCGCCGGATAGCAGATGCCCGAGATCCAGCCGCCCGACATGAAGGCGTTGAGATAGGAATTGTGGGTGTCCTCGGGGAAGTAGGTGTGGAATTGCAGCGGCCCGATGCCGAACGGCAGCTCAAGCGCCATCTGGGCGCCGAGGATGTGACGGCCGAACCGGCCGAAGCGGCCTTCGTCATAGCTCTGGTCGAAGCTCGCGCGCTGCTTGAACATGTCGGCGACCGAGCCGATCGAGAGCAGCACCGCGATCAGCGCAACCGCCAGGACCGCGGCGATCAGGGTCATCACGATGATGCGCGAGCGCTGTGCCCGCGTACGGCTGGTGAACACCATCATCGCCAGCATGAAGGCCGCGGTGATGACGAGGCCGCCCCAGGCGGCGCGGGAGAACGACAGCAGGATCGCAAGCGAGATGATGCCGAAGGCGATGGCGTTGCGGAACGCCTTGCCGAAGCGGTCGGAGACGACGCTCTGCAGCGTCAACAGCGCCGGCAGGATCAGGAACGCGCCGAGCACGTTCGGATCCTTGAAGGTGCCGCGGGCGCGGTCGTACAGCGTCAGCAGATCGTAGCCGCCGGGCACCAGACGGAAATAGCCGGCGATGCCGGCGAGCGAGGCGATCATCGCGCCGACGATCAATCCCCGGCGCAGCATGTCGAGGCGGGCTTCGGTGTCCTCCGACATCACCATCGCGAAAAAGATGACGGTGACGGCCATGTACCAGGAGGTGAGGACCCAGTTCACCACCTCCGGCTTGTCGAGGAACGGCACCGCGCCGATGCTGTAGCCGACATTGAGCACGATCAGTGTGAACAACAGCGGCATGAACACGAGCCGCATGCGCAGGCCCGTGGCGAAGAACACCACGCAGGCGGTCAGCGTGACGAGTTCATACGGGCTCGGCTCGATGAACACGATGGCACCTGACGCGCCGGCCAGCCACACCAGCGCCCGCTGCAGCGCCAGCACGCCCGCTGGCGCGGATGTCAGCGAATGGGACGTCCCGGCTGTCGCCGCATAGGCCATCGGATACTCACGCAACGCAACAGATACACAAGCTGACGCTCGCCTCGGCGAAGGAGTATCAGCGACAGGCAATCGATCTCAGTACGCGTTCTCGTTCTTGGTCAGCAGCGAGAGCGGCGTCTTGAGCAGGATGTAGAGGTCGAACAGCACCGACCAGTTCTCGATGTAATAGAGGTCATATTCGACGCGCTTCTGGATCTTCTCATCGGTGTCGACCTCGCCGCGCCAGCCGTTGATTTGCGCCCAGCCGGTGATGCCGGGCTTGACGCGGTGGCGCGCGAAGTAACCGTCGACGGCCTCGTCGAACAGCTGGTTCTGCAGCTTGCTCTGCACGGCATGCGGGCGCGGACCGACCAGAGAAAGATTGCCCTTCAGCACCACATTGAACAGCTGTGGCAATTCGTCGAGCGAGGACTTGCGGATGAAGCGGCCGACCCGGGTGACGCGCGGATCGTTCTTGGTCACGACCTTGGAGGCGGTCGGATCGGCCTGGTGGTGGTAGAGCGAACGGAATTTGTAGACGTCGATCCGCTCATTGTTGAAGCCGAAGCGCTTCTGGCGGAACAGCACCGGGCCGGGGCTGTCGAGCTTCACCGCGAGCGCCACCAGTCCCAGCACCGGCAGCGCGGCGAGCAAAGCGAGGCCGCCGACCACGCGGTCGAACAGCCATTTCAGCACCAGATCCCAGTCGGTGATCGGCGCCTCGAAGACATCGAGCGTCGGCACGTTGCCGACATAGGAGTAGGAGCGTGGGCGGAAGCGCAGCTTGTTGGTATGGGCCGACAGCCGGATGTCGACCGGCAGCACCCAGAGCTTTTTCAGCATTTCCAGGATGCGGGTCTCCGCCGAGATCGGCAGCGCGAACAGCACGAGGTCGACGCGGGTGCGGCGGGCGAACTCGACGATGTCGTCGACCTTGCCGAGCTTCGGTGAGCCGGCGCAGGTATCCGTGGCACGGGAGTCATTGCGGTCATCGAACACGCCAAGCACGTGGATGTCGGAATCATCGTCGGCGTTCAGCGCCTCGATCAGGTGCTCGCCGTTCTGGTCGGCGCCGACAATGATGGTGCGGCGGTCGAGCCGCCCGTCATGCGCCCAGGCGCGCACCATCGATCGCAGCAGCACCCGCTCGGCGATCAGCACCACGAGGCCGACGCAGAAGAACGACGACAGCCAGACGCGCGATACCTCGCCGCCGAGCTTGGCCAGGAAGGAGACGCCGATGAACAGCAGGAACACGAAGGCCCATGACGAGATCATCCGCGTCATCTGGCGGAGCTGGCCGCGGAAGATCTGCACCTGGTAGATGTCGGCGGCCTGGAAGCAGACCACGGCCGCGGCTGACATGCCGAGGATCGAGGCGATGTATCCCCAATGGATGCCGCCGGCGAGCGGGCGGACATAGGCGAAATAGAGCCCGACGCCGACCAGGCTGAGCAGCACGAAATCGGCGACGCGGACTACGCCCGCGATCACCACCGGCGAATAGGCGCCGCGAACTTTTTGATTGGTAACGGCGAGTGCGGCCGGCGACAGGCGCCGGCGGCGTTCGACCTGCGGCTTGGCAGCAGTTGCAGACGCAGCGGCATCCAGCATCGAGCGTGCGTTAAACGGTTCCACGAGTCCACGTCCATTCCTGCGCATGCAGATGGGCATCCGCGCGCCGCAGCGAAATTCCCCTGGACGTGACTTAAGGGGACAAATCGGAAGAAACGGTTACGTGTGCAAGAAGTGGTTAACGTTTGGCAAATGCGTCGCGGTAACCGGCCAGCACGCCCTCGACCATCGCGCTCTGCGAGAAATGTTCGGAGATCCGCTCACGCAGTTTTTGCGCGCGCGCCGCGGTTGCCGTGGGATTGTCGAGTGCGGCCTTGATGGCGTCGGCCATCGCGGCGGCATTGCTGGGCGTGAACAGGGCGTCGGTGTGGGTGTCGAAGATCTCCGGGATGCCGCCGACATTGGCGGCGATCATTGGAACGCCGGCCGCGCTCGCCTCGATCACCACGTAAGGCATCGAATCGCCGCGTGAGGGAACCACCAGCAGGCTGCCCTTGGAGAAACCGAAGCGCGCCTTGACGTGGCCGATGAAGCGGACGGCCTCGCCGAGGGACAGCCGTTTCACCTGCTCCTTGAGCCGCTCGAACTCCTCGCCGTCGCCGCCGAGCGTCAGCGTCACCGGCTTGCCGTCGGCGCGCAGCTTCGCCACCGCGTCGATCAGGAGATCGGCGCCCTTGATGCGCCGGAACTCGCCGACATAGGCCACATCGGTGGCGTCGTCGGCCCTGGGCACCGGCTCGAATTCCTCTGCCGTGACGCCGTTGAAGACGCAGCGCACGAGGCCCGCCGGCTTGCCTACGGTCCGCTGATAGGTGTCGCGGGCGAACGCGCTCTCGAACAGGAACAGGTCGGTGCTGTTCATCAGTGTGCGCTCGAGCTGGCTGTAGAAGCGGCCTTTCCAGGTGTCGAGCGGGTAATGCAGTGAGCCGCCATGCGGCGTGTAGACCCGGATCACCTTGTCCGACCGCCGCCGCAGCCGGACATAGGCGCCGGCCTTGGCGCCATGGCCGTGCACGACATCCGGCTTCAGCTTGCGGATCAGGCCGGCGATGTGTGCCCAGACCATGAAATCGGCGAAGCGCGGCTCGCGGCGTATCGCCACCCGGTGGACGCCGAGCTTGAGGCGCGGCTCGATCTCGGCCAGCACCGCGTCGGCACGCGCGCCGCCGGTCAGGCTGTCGGCGACGATGCCGACATGATGGCCGCGTTCGATCTGGCCGTTGGCGACATCGAGGATATGACGAATGATGCCGCCGACCGGGGCGCGGACGACATGCAGGATGCGCAGCGGCTGTTCCTGATTCTGTGCCATCGATCAGAACCAGCGCTCGCCGACGAACACGGTGTCACCGGGGCCGAGCGGCGTGCCCAGCGGCACGACGAAGCGGCCCGCGCCCGATGCATCGGTGTGGGTGAGGGTGACCTGGTCGCGCCTGGCGCGCGGCGAGAAGCCGCCGGCGATCGCGACCGCGCTCTCCACCGTCATGTTGGGCACATAGGGATATTGGCCGGGGGCTGCGACTTCACCGAGGATGAAGAACGGCCGATAGGACTCGATCTCGACCGCCACCGAAGGCTCGCGGATGAAGCCGTTGCGCAGCCGCGCGGTGATCTCGGCGGCAAGCCCCGCAGGCGTCCGGCCGCGCGACGGCACCGAACCGATCAACGGCATGGTGATCGCGCCGGCCGCGCCGATCGCATAGGAGTTGGTCAGGCCTTCCTGGCCATAGACCACGACGCGGAGCTTGTCGCCGGGGCCGAGATTATAGCCGCTGTGCTGCGGGACGGGCTCGGCATAGGCCACGGGAGTTGCGAGGGGCGGCTGGGCATAGGCCATCGAATCGAGGCCGGGGTCGCCGGCGACCGGCGACGTCCGGCCCATGCAGCCCGACAGCGCGAGCGCAGCAATCAGACAAACAAGGGGAGCGCGCAAATCGCGCATGTCAGGAATCCCGAGAAAATACCGGTCCCCGATTAACGGCACGCGTGGTTAACAAAGAATGACGGCGTGGTGGCGGCGGCCATGTCCGTCAAACGCGCCGATTAACCCAGCAGCAACCTTAATGGACTGTAATCGCGGCCATTGAGGTGGAATCGCGGCGTCCGCGGGAGTTCGTTATGCGTTTTGCATTCTGGCGTAGAGGCAAGGAAAAGGCCGTCGTGCAACGGGCGTTGCCGAAGTCCGCGCCTGCCGACGAGGTCCGCGTCAAGCCGGCCCCGCCAAAACCTGCTCCCGACAAGCCGGCGGCTCCGTCCGAGGCGGCCGATCTCGATCTGCATGTGCTCGGCCGCGCGCTGGCGCGCAAGCGCGGCTGGATCATCGTGCCGACCATCCTCGCGTTCGCGTTGTCGCTTGCCGCCGTCAATATCGTGACGCCGCGCTACAAGTCGGAAGCGCGAATCCTGATTGACAATCGCGAGAACGCTTTCCTGCGCCCGAACGGCGAGCGCGACCTGGAGCGCTCTTCGCTCGACGCCGAGGCCGTGACGAGCCAGGTGCAGCTGCTGCTGTCGCGCGATCTTGCGCGCGACATCATCAAGAAGAACAAGCTCGCCGAGCGTCCGGAGTTCGATCCGGTGCTGCGGGGCTTTTCCCCGCTGAAGTCGCTGCTCGCGCTGTTCGGCATCGGCCGTGACCCGTTCAGCCTGACGCCGGAAGAGCGGGTGCTCGATTCCTATTACGAGCGCTTCCAGGCCTATGCGGTCGACAAGTCGCGCGTCATGGTGATCGAATTCCAGTCGGAGGATCCCGAGCTTGCGGCGCGCGTCGCCAACTCGATCGCGGACGGCTATCTCGTGCTGCAGCAGGCAGCGCGGCAGGACCAGGCCAAGTCCGCCAGCACCTGGCTGCTGGGCGAGATCGACAAGCTGCGCACGAAGGTTGCGGAAGCGGATTCGCGGGTCGAGGAATTTCGCTCGAAGTCGAGCCTGTTCGTCGGCACCAACAACATCCCGCTGTCGAACCAGCAGATGGGTGAATTGAACACGCAGCTCAACAATGCCCGCGCGCTGAAGGCGGATGCCGAGACCAAGGCGCGGTTGATTCGCGAGATGCTGCAGGGCGGCAAGCCGATCGAGGCTTCGGAAGTGCTCAATTCCGAGCTGATCCGCCGGCTGGCCGAACAGCGCGGCACGCTGCGCGCGCAACTCGCCGAGCAGTCGTCGACGCTGCTCGACAACCATCCGCGCATCAAGGAATTGAAGGCGCAGATCGCCGACCTCGACCGGCAATTACGCGAGGAGGCCGGCAAGATATCGCGCTCGCTGGACAACGATGCTCGCGTCGCCGATGCCCGGGTCCAGGCGCAGCAGGCGGGCCTGGACCAGTCGAAGAAGCAGGCGTCGTCGAGCAACAGCCAGGACGTGCAGCTGCGCGGGCTGGAGCGTGAAGCCAAGGCGCAGCGTGATCTCCTGGAAGCCTATCTCGCCAAATATCGCGAGGCGACCTCACGCGAGAACATCGAGGCCGCGCCGACCGACGGCCGCATCATCTCGCGCGCCACGGTCTCGAACACGCCGGCCTATCCGAAGAAGCTGCCGATCGTGCTGATCGCGACGCTGGCGTCGCTGTTGCTGTCATCAGGCATCATCATCACCGGCGAGCTGCTGCGCATCTCGACGCCCGGTGCGGTTGGCCGTGCCTTCGCGCCGGCAGCCGCGGTAATCAGACGCCGCGAGCCGATCATGGAGACCGCGACCCCGGATGAGCCGGCACTGACGCTGCCGGCTGAACCCGAGTTCGAATCGCCGCTCGCACCCCGGCTGCCGCAGGAGCCTGAACTGCCCCTGGAACCCACGGTTGCGCATGAACCTGTTCTGAGCGAGCCGCAGCCTGCGCCCGCCGAGATCGTCGACGAGATCGACGAACTGGCCGAGCATTTTGTCGCGGCCGGTCCCGCCGCCCACAAGGTCACGGTGCTCGGCCCGGCCGCCGGCGAGAGCGTCACGATGACCGCGCTGACGCTGGCGCGTCTGATGGCGCGCCAGGCCAAGGTCGTGGTCGTCGATCTGGTCGCATCCTCGCCGGTGCTGACGGCGGCCACCGTCGACCCCGCAGCACCCGGGCTTGCCGAACTGATGCAGGGCGAGGCGACGTTCGCGCAGATCATCACCAAGGACCGGCAGTCGCGGGTTCAGATCGTCAGCGCCGGACGTCCGGGCTTCGATCGCGCCCATCTGCAATCGCCGCGGCTCGCGCTTGCGATCGACGCGCTGCTGCGGGTCTATGACCACGTGCTGCTCGACGCCGGCACGGCGGTCGACCTGCCGGCCGAACTGCTGACCGCGAAGGCGCAGGCGGTCGTCGTGCCCGACGCCGGAATGGCGCAGGATGCGCGCCGCTCCATGGTCGCTCAGCTCAGGGCCGTCGGCTTCTCCGAAGTGACGATGCTGAGCAAGCCCTGCGCGCCGTCGGAAGCAGTCGTTGCTGGCCCGCGGGTGGTGGCGGCCTGACCGCCACCGTCTAGAGCATATTCGGTTCTGATTGAATCAGAACCGAAGCTCTAGCTTCTTGTTTTGACGCGTTTTCTTCACGCGAACCGGCGCCCACTTCGCTCGAAAACGCTCTAGGTGGTGTGGACACTAGCGCATCCATAGAACGATGGCTGCGAGAGTGACGACGGCCCGGTAGTTCCGGGCCGTTTTTTCGAAGCGGGTTGCGACGCGGCGGAACTGCTTGAGCTTTGAGAAGCAGCATTCGACGAGATGACGCTGGGCATAGAAATGCTTGTCGAGTGGATATTTGAGCGCGCGTGACGGGTTGTTGGGGATCACGGCGAGCGCGCCTTTGGCGGCGATGGCTTGGCGCAAGTGATCGGCGTCATAGGCCGTATCGGCCATGACGACCTCGGCGGATAAGCCTTCGATCAATGCGGCGGCTTGCGGTGCATCGCCCTTCTGACCTGCGGTGAGCGTGAACCGCACCGGACATCCCAAGCCTCGAACGGCCATATGTATCTTGGTGCTCAGGCCGCCGCGCGAGCGGCCGATCGCTTGATCTTCCGCTTGATCTTCAGACCCCCCTTTTTGGCGCCGGCGGCGTGCTGATGCGCCCGAACGATGGTGGAATCGACGATCAGATATTCGAAGTCCGGATCATCGGACATCGCCTCGAAGATCCGCCACCAAACACCCTTGATGCTCCATCGACTGAAGCGCCGGAACACGCTGTTCCAGTCCCCAAACACCTCCGGAAGATCGCGCCAGGGAGACCCCGTACGCACGATCCACAGCACACCTTCCACGAACATCCGGTTGTCGCGCCCGGTGGAGCCCTTCTGATCGGGGCGCCCTATGATCAGCGGCGCTATCCGCTCCCACGCCGCGTCGCTCAATACCAAACGGTCCATCACACCCAAGGCGGCCTCCCCAAAAGCAGCCTTGAATCTGATTTGCTCCTAAAAGGGAATCCTTAGAGTCCACACCACCTAGCCCGTCTTATTCGTCAGAGTGCGCCTGAGAGGCTGGCGAGCGTGGTGTAAAGCGCTGATGCGGCGTAGGATTCGGTTGCAAAGCCAACCCCATCACCTCAACCGCGAACGCCACGCCCGCCATGACCGACGATACGATTCTGCCCTTCTCGTTTCCAGCCGTTCACGCCAAGAAAGTCACAGCTGCCTTCGATGGCGGTCGGCTGACCTCGAACGGGGGCGTGATGCTTCTGGCGATGGCCGAGCGGCGTCTCGGCTTGGCCGACAATTTGGCCCGGGTGTTCCCGGATCGGCGCGATCCGACGCGGGTCGTGCACAGCCTTGTCGATATGTTCCGCGCGCGCATGTTCGCGATCTGCTGCGGCTACGAGGACGCCGACGACCTCGATCATCTGCGGTCCGATCCCGCATTCAAGCTGGCCTGCGGACGGCTGCCGGACACGGGTCGCGATCTGTGTTCCCAACCGACGCTGTCGCGGCTGGAGAATGCTCCGCGCCTGCGCGACGTGATCCGACTGACCTACACTTTGGTCGACGCATGGATGGATAGCTACCCGCGCGAGCCGGCATCCGTCACGCTCGACATCGATGATACCTGCGATGTCGTCCACGGCCATCAGCAGCTCTCGCTGTTCAACGCTCATTATGACGAACGCTGCTTCCTGCCGATCCACGTCTACGACACGGAGAAGAGCCGGCCCGTGGCGGTCGTGCTGCGGCCCGGCAAGACGCCGGGCGGCGTCGAGGTGCGTGCCCATCTGCGCCGCCTGATACGGCATATCCGGACGCGGTGGCACAACACGCGAATCACGTTCCGTGGCGACGGGCACTATGCCCGGCCGGAGGCCATGGCGTGGTGCGAGACCAACGGCATCGACTACATCTTCGGTCTGTCCGGCACCAAGCCGCTCGCCAGAAAACTCGACGAGGCCGCCGACGACATCCGCACGCGACGCGCCATCGAGAACCTGCCGGTTCTGCGTGGCTATACCGAGACGCGCCACAAGGCCAAGTCCTGGGATCGCGAACGGCGTACCGTCGCCCGTATTGAGGCGACGATGCTCGGCCTCGACATCCGTTTCGTCGTCACCAGCCTCGATGTCGGTTCGGCCGAGTGGATCTACGACAGCCTGTATTGCGCGCGCGGCCAAGCCGAGAATCTGATCAAGCTGCATAAGACACAGCTCGCCTCCGATCGCACCAGCTGCCGTTCGGCGCTCGCCAATCAAGTCCGCCTCGTTCTCCACACCGCCGCTTATTGGCTGATGCTGACCGTGCGCGACGCGATTCCCAAAGCCCGGGAATTGGCCACAGCCGAGTTCGCGACGCTGCGTCTTCGTCTCTTGAAACTCGCTGCCCGTGTGGTCGAGACCACGAGCCGCATTCGCCTTGCGTTTGCCGCGGCATGTCCCGAAGCCGACCTGATCCGCGGCTTGCCAGGCGCGCTGCTGCCGCTCGGTCCTTGACCGGCGGGGCGTCCGCCCCCCGTTCGCCCAACCTACACCTCAAGCGCGTTGCAAAGTACGGGTCGGTCAGGCGGTGAAAAGCCGAAGGCAATCCCGCGCGCCTCGTCAGAGCAGATGTGCGGCCACATCAATCGGACTAAAAAAAGCACTCTCACGAATAGGACGGGCTAGCAGGCTGTTGAAGAAATGTCGGAACGACGTGCGATGAATGGGATGTCGTCGCCGTTGACGAGGCAGATTTCACCTTCGAGCGATCCGTTATCCTGCAGTTCGGCCCAGCCATCACCGCCGGCTGGCTCCATTTCGTCGTTTCCTTCCCAACTGAACTGGACGGCATCGCTGTCGCAAGGAGCCGTGGATGGAGCCCGTGAGGCAATCGAAGGCGAATTCGCCGCCGATCTCGTGCGTGCCCCGGGGTCTCGACGACGCGCCATCGACCCCGGATGCTCATGCCGGCGCCGTCAGAAGCTTGGGCAGGCGAATGAGGTTATAAGCTGCCAGCGCAAGTGTGAAGGCGGCGTCCACACGCGCACGGCCGCGCAGCTTGATTTTGGCGAGACCGGCGGAACTCTTGATCCAGCCGAATACTTCTTCGATGCGTTTGCGGCAGCGCTGGCTGATGTCATAGCCGGCGTGACGCGTGGTGCGGGCGTCGACCGCCGTCTTGCGTGGCTTGCCAGTCTTGCTCAGATGTCCGTCGATCGCGATATGCGGAGTGACTGACCGCTCTCTCAGGTCGCACACGAACTGGGTGACATCGTAGGCTTTGTCCGCTCCGAGAGTAATCCGTTTCGCGGATCCACGCCCGTCGATCATAGCGAGCGCGGCCTCCCGTTCGGCTGTGCCAGTCGCTTGGCTCACCCCGCCTAAAATCGCCAAACCGTTGCGATTCTCCATCAACGCATGGCCCATGTAGCAGAGCTTGGCCGGCTGGCCGTCGCCCTTCCTGTAGAGCCGGGCCTCGGGATCGGTCGTACTCTCATGGGTCTCGTTGGATCGCTTCTCTTTGTGGAAGCTACGCTCGGCATTGCGTCCCGGACCGTCATGGTCCTTGTCGCTGCCGCCCTTCCTCCGGAAGCTTTTGATCGAAGCCCAGGCTTCAATCAGCGTGCCGTCCACTGAGAAGTGATCGCTTGACAGCAAACGCTTCACCTTCGGCTGCGCCAAAAGCGCGTTTAAGAACTTGGCCGCAATCTCGCCTTCAAGCAGCCGATCCCGGTTCTTCGAGAAGGTTGAATGGTCCCAAACCGCATCGTCGACCCCAAGTCCGACAAACCAGCGGAACAGAAGATCGAACTCCATTCGTTCCATCAGATGCCGCTCCGAGCGAACCCCATAGAACGCCTGCAGCAGCATCGCCCGAAGCAACTTCTCTGGCGCAATCGAGGGCCGGCCGAAGTCCGTATAGAGCTTGCCGAACTCGCCTGACAGATCGCTCAGCGCAGCATTCGCCAGCTCCCTGATCACCCGTAGCGGGTGGTCGGCGCGAACCCGAGCCTCCAGGTCAATATAACTGAATAGCGCGCCAGACCGCTCGTCGCTTCCTCGCATCGCAATCCCCCGCCACGCCCAGATCCTAGGGAATCACGATCTAAACCGCTTCGCCAGCGACTTCTTCAACAGCCTGCTAGTCCTACTGCGTCACAAACGATGATCTGTCTAGGAGCCCGTCCAGATATGTTTTCGTGACGGGCATTTGTTGTAGAGTAGCAGGCTCAGGCTGCGTTTGCGAGGTTGAACAGCTTGAGGAGGTTATGGACGGTGCAGATCATTGTCCACTCGGCGCGCACTTTCTCGATGCCCCGCAACAGGAACTGGCGGAAGCCTCTTGCCTGTTTGATCTGTCCGAACACCGGCTCCACCACTTGCTTTCGCAATCGGTAGGGTGTTTCGAAGCCGCCATCGTCGATCTTCTTTCGCATGGCCTGTGTCAGCGGGCCGCCGACTTTTCCGTTCGCTACTGTCGGGTGCTTGGCGCGTCCGGGCGCGACATAGCCATCGATGCTGCGTGTGTCGAGCGCTTCGAGATTGGCTTCGCTGCAGTAGCCGGAATCCGCTGAGGCCTGCCGCGGCTTGCGGCCAAGATTGCTCTCGATGGCCTCGATCAGGGGCACCAACTGGCCCTGATCGCTGCCGTGCTGGGTCAGTTCTTGCGCGACAATGATCTGGGCATGTGCATCGACGGCCGCCTGGGCATTATAGGCCTGAACGAAGCCATCCTTCGACTTCATGATGCGGCTTTCCGGATCGGTGAAGTTGCGTTGCGCCTTGGGATTGGGTTCCTCCGATGGCAGCGCCGCCGGTTTGCCCGGCTTCTTGCGGCCTTCGGCCTGGCGCTGCTGTTCCTTTTCGGCCTCGATGCGGCGCTCTTCCTCCGCCGCCAGTTTGGCGTCCGCTTCCAGCGCCGCCATCGCTTGCTGGATCTTCGCCAGCCGTTTCTGCTTGTCGACGGTCCAGTCCGGCAGTTCGTCGCTGTTGCCGAAAGTCTCATCCTCCGAGGCATCCGCCGCCTCGGCGGCCGCCAGCATGCGAGCGACCTCGGCCTTCAATTCCGCCTCGCGCTTCTTCATGCGCTCATAACTCATCGCCTTGTGTTTCGACGCGTTCGCCTTGATCTTCGTACCATCCAGCGCGACATGACCGAGCTTGACCAGCCCGGCCGTCTCGCACAACTTCAGAACCTGCACGAATAGCGCGCCGAGCGCCTTCAAATGTCGCTTGCGAAAGTCGCTGATCGTCCGAAAATCCGGCGCATCCAGCGCCACGATCATCACAAAATCGTTCCGCTCCCGGCAGGCCTTGGCAATCCGACGCGACGAATACAGCCCACTCGCATAGCTATGCAGCAGCAGCGCCACCATCATCCGCGGATCAAACGGCGGCTGCCCAAGCCCGCTCACATAGCTGCCCATGATCTCCCTGAGATCGAGGCTCTCCCGCACCAGATCAACCATAAACCGCGAGACATGGCCTTTCGGCACGAAGTCCTGCACATTCGGCGGCAGAAGCAGCGTCTGATCGATGTTCCAAGGCCGAAAATACTTGCTCATCGCCCAATGTTGAATCAGACCCGACCAGATTTGAACAGCGACTATCCAGACAAGCTCCTAGTGGTCGAACTTGATCGCACAACAAGGACATCTCGACAGCGTTCGGACGAGCCCATGTTCGAGGCGCCGTCGCATCGTCGCGATCGAATTTGGAATGTGACGTTGGGTCCGCAGCGGCAAATCCGCGGGGTCTGTAATCTGCGGGAATGCGATCGAGCAGGATCGGCCGGGCGTGCCGAGTGCCTGAGGGGGGAATCGTCTCCCGCTCGGAGATCAGGAATCCGTAGGCTGCGATGCACATTGTTGCGTGATGATGAAAGCCGCGCCAGCCGCGTCCCTCGAAGTGGCCGAGCCCGACCTCCTGCTTGAGTTCCTGATAGTCGCGTTCGATGCGCCAGCGCAATTTAGCCGTCTCAACGAGAGTCCGGAATGCCACATCCTCCGGCAATGTCGAGAGCCAGTATTTGGTAGGCTGGTCCTCGCCTTTTGGCCATTCGATCAGCAACCATTCCTCCAATCGCCGGGTGGTTTGCCAATAATCACGATGCGCGGCACGGACCCGCACGCGGGCAAAGCGCGAGGTCAGCTTTTCGTTCGTTCCTTGCCGCCACGTGATGGTGCGCCAAGCTTTGGCCGGCAGGCCGATCGCGAGCGCCTTGACGGCGGCCGGCTGATGCTGACGGTTGCGGCGCATCAGTTTCGGTGGACGGCCGCGGCCCGACCATGGCTTCGGCGGCAAGGGACCGGTACCGGGCGCCCATACCGTTGTGCTCGACAGAAGACCCGCCACATAGGTCAATCCCAGCGCCGTGATCTCCGTGCGCAGGTCGCTGTTATTGCCATAGCCCGCGTCCATCAGTACGACACCGCGTGGAAGGCCGCTCGCGCAGGCCCACCGCAACTGCTCCAGCGCGATCTCCGGCTTGGTCCGGAAGCCAACTTCGGCAGGAATGCCCACCTTGCGCCGCCGATCGCAGTCCTCAGTCCATTCCTTCGGAAGATAAAGGCGATAAGCGACAGGCAGGCTGGCGTGGTGGTTGGCAATCGACAGTGACACCGCCACCTGACAATTATCCTGCTTGCCGAGCTGCCCGCAATATTGCCGTGCAACTCCAACTGAATGTCGGCCCTGCTTGGGAAATCCGGTATCGTCGATGATCCAGGCTTCGATGGGGCCCTGGCGTTCAATCGCCGGCAGGACCATCTCACGTACCTTGCCCAGCACCTTCTCATCCGACCAGGCGCCGCTGCCGACGAAATGCAGCAGCGATTGATGCTGGGCGGCCGTCCGTTCCGGAGCTGTCACCGCCGCCATTGACTCCACGCTCTTGCGACCGCCACAGGCCATCAGGCCGACGCAATAGTCGCGCAGCGGCGCCTTCCGATCAGCATGACCGATGACACTGGCAAGCCCTTCCAAATACGTCGCAAATCGCTTCTCGCTCGTCTTGGTGCCACGCCCGCTCATGTCGGCCTCTCGACTGATGGTCCGTGCTTCATCCATCGCTGATTCTGGCCGGCGGTTTTGTGACTCAGTCAGACTAGTGCGCCATCATCGGCTCGCGCATCGAACGTTCGAGCACCGGATCGATCCGCAGCCGGATCGTGACCAGCGCGCCGATCAGTCCGACGACCGCAAGCAGCAGCAGGCCTGCGGTGAATCCGCCGGTCAGGTCCTTCAGATAGCCCATCGCGAACGGGCCGGCGAAGCCTGAGAGATTGCCGAGTGAGTTGATCGCGGCAATGCCCGCCGCGGCCGAGGCGCCATTCAGGATGCTGGCCGGCATCGGCCAGAACATCGGCGGCACCGACGAAACGCCGATCTGCGCGATGCAGAGCAGGCCGATGATCAGCACCGGACTAGAGACCAGTCCGGCGAGGCCGATGCCGACTGCGGCCAGCGTCAACGCGCCGGCAACATGGTATCGCCGCTCGCCGGTTTTGTCGGAATGGCGGCCGAGCAGGACCATGCCGATCGCGCCGAACACGAAGGGCACGGCGGCGATCAGGCCGGTCTGGGTGTCGGTGACGCCAAACGCCTTGATGATGGTCGGCAGGAAGAACGCGACGCCGTAGCTTGCGGCGTTGAGGCAGAAATACACCAGCGCGCAGGCGAGCACCCGCGAATCGGTGAGCGACTGCAGCACCGAGATGTGCTCCACCGCCTCCTTCTTCTGCCTCTCGATCTCGAGCGTGTTCTGGACCCACTTGATCTCGTCGGGTTGCAGCCAAGTCGCCTGGCGCGGGAAGTCGGGCAGCATGATCAGAACGGCGAAGCCGACCAGCACCGACGGCAGCGCTTCCAAGATGAACAGCCACTGCCACCCGCCCAGACCGGCACCCGACACATTGAGCAGCAGGCCCGAGATCGGCGCGCCGATGATGCTGGAGATCGGGATCGCCAGCATGAACAGGCTGATGACGCGCGCCCGATAGACCGTCGGGAACCAGAGCGTCAGATAGAAGATGATGCCGGGGAAGAAGCCGGCCTCGCAGGCGCCGAGCAGCAGGCGCAGGAAGTAGAAGATCCACTCGCTCGACAGGCCGCTGGCCGCGGACATCTGCGGGATGAAGGCGAATGCCGCGGAGACGATGCCCCAGCTGATCATGATACGGGCGATCCAGCGCCGCGCGCCGAACCGCTCCAGAAGGATGTTGGAGGGCACCTCGAAGAAGAAGTAGCCGATGAAGAACAGTCCCGCGCCGAGCCCGTAAGCGGCTTCGCTCAGCCCGAGCGCGGTGTTCATGTGCAGCTTGGCAAAGCCGACATTGACGCGATCGAGATAGGCCACGAAGTAACACAGGATGAGGAACGGAATCAGCCGCCGCATCATTTTCCCGATCGCGCGCTTCTCGACATCGTCGGTCATCGTTCCCATCCCTTCTGGTTTTTCGATACGGCGGACGGTGGTCGCGCTGTCCGGGCGGCACCTGGTGCAGCCGCAGCGGTCCGTCGCCTTGCCCTTGCAAGTATTGCATTCATTGTTGTGTAATCGACCGCCGCGTGACTAATGGCATTTGGGAATGGAGCCACGGCGAAACTGTCATGATGCACCGCGGTATAAACGCGGGAACTCTGGAGCGTTTTCCAGCGAACTGGATTTCGGTTCGCGTCAGGAAAACGCGTCAAAATAGAATCTAGTACCTACTGTTCTTAAAGCGTGAGTCGTGATTCAAGGTCGGGATGATACCCGAAGCAAGAGAAGTCCACCTTTCGAGGAAAGATCGCAAGGTGCTTGAGGCGTGTTGCCGCTCCCCGGTGACGTTGCAGCGCGATTTGAAGCGGGCGCGGATAGTTCTGTTGGCGGCGGATGGACGCAGCACTCGGTCGATCGCCAAGGAAGTTGGGGTCCAGCCGCGGATTGTCAGCCTTTGGCGGCATCGCTATGCCGACCAAGGCCTTGAAGGGCTGCAAGACAAGCCGCGACCGGGCAAGCAGCCAATCTATACGAAGGCCACCGACAAGCGGATTCTGAAGCTGCTGGACAAGCCGCCGCCGGACGGGTTCGCACGCTGGACCGGGCCCCTGCTGGCCGGGGCGCTGGGCGATGTTGACGTCCAATATGTCTGGCGGTTCCTGCGCAGCCACAAGATTGACCTCGCGGCTCGTAAGTCCTGGTGTGAGAGCAACGACCCGAACTTTACGGCCAAAGCCGCCGATGTTGTCGGCCTCTATGTCGCCCCGCCCGCGAAGGCCATTGTGCTGTGCGTGGACGAGAAGCCCTCGATCCAGGCTTTGGAGCGAGCGCAGGGTTATCTGAAGTTGCCCAATGGCCGCGCCTTGACCGGCCAGAGCCACGATTACAAGCGGCATGGCACCACAACATTGTTTGCGGCGCTCGAAGTCGCCACCGGAAAGATCATCGCGGCGCATTCAAAACGCCGACGCCGCGTCGAGTTTCTCGACTTCATGAACAGCGTCACCGCGGCTTTTCCGAACCGGAAGCTTCACGTCATCCTCGACAACCTCAACACCCACAAGAAGAACGAGCATTGGCTCAAGGCCCACCCCAACGTGCAATTTCATTTCACGCCGACAAGTGCGTCTTGGCTCAATCAGGTCGAGGTATGGTTTTCGATCTTGCAGGGGCAGTCGCTCAGCGGCACCTCCTTCACAAGCCTCACGCAGCTTCAGGAGCACATCGATGCCTACGTCAACGCATACAACGACAGAGCCGAGCCCTTCGTCTGGACCAAGAAAAAGGTCCGTCAACGCCGTTTCAAAGGCCGCCGTATCACTCAGCTCTGATTCTGGGTACTAGAGCCTTGTCCGTTCCGATTTGATCGAAACGGACAAGGCTCTGGCCGGGCAGGATGGTGGCGGGCCGTGATCAATAATCTGAAATTGCGCCAGTTGCGCCTGCTGGTGGCGCTCGACAGCGAGCGCAAGCTGCAGCTGGCCGCCGAACGCCTCAACATCACCCAGTCGGCGGCATCCAAGATGCTGGCCGAGATCGAGGCCGTGGCGCGGGTTCCGTTGTTCGAGCGAACCGCGCGCGGCGTCGAGCCGACGGCCTACGGCTCGATCCTGATCCGCGGCGGCCGGAGCGTGCTGGCCGACCTCGACCGGGTCACCGATGAATTCGCCGGTTACAGGTCGGGCGAGCTCGGCACCGTCTCGGTCGGAACGGTCGCCAAGCCCAGCATCGACCTCGTCGTCGACGTCATGCAGTATCTCGGCGAGAAATTGCACCGGGTGAACATTTCGCTCGATGTCAGCACGAGCCCACCGCTGGTTGCGCGGCTTCTCGCGCTCGAGCTGGATTTCGTCGTTGCGCGAATTCCCGCCGGCGTCGATTCCGGGCAGTTCGACTATCACGAGATCGGCGCCGAGCAGGCCGGCCTGCTGGTTCGCGCCGAGCATCCGCTGGCCGCGCTCGACAGCGTCAATCTGGAAGACACGGTCGACCTGCAATGGATCTCCCAGCCGCGGGAATCCTTCATGCGCCAGGCGCTCGAGCGGCTGTTCTACAGCCGGGGCATCGCGCCGCCGCAGCGCATGATCAACACCGAATCCTTCTCCGCGTCGATTGGAATTGCCGCGGGGATCGATGCGATCGTGCCGGTGCCGTTGCTGATCTTCGATCTGCTCGATCCGCAGCGCTTCAAGATGCTGCGCATCCGCGACCAGCTGATGCTCGAGAGCTACGGGCTGATCAAGCTGCGCAGGCGCGCGCTGTCGCCGGCCGCGATGCTGGTGTTCGATGCGATGATGCGGCTTGGCGTCGAGAGCGGCCGGCAGGCGTCGTCCGCCTGACGTCGGCCGCAGCCGTCCTCAGCGGAACATGCTGCGCAGGTTCTGGGCGATCTCGAACAGCGCCGGATTGTGCTTCACCGCGCGCTTGGCGCGGTTGATGGCCGACAATGCGCTGGCCGCCGGCTTGCCGCGCAGGCTGAGCGGAATGAAGCTGTCGACGATCGCTTCGTCGTCCTTGCAGAACAGCCGCTTGTACTCGTCCGAGCCGATGCCGAGATCGAAGGCGCGGTAGTCCTGGCCGGCATGGCGATCGATGATGTCGCGCATCAGGATCAGGCCGGGGCTGAACTTGGCATTGGCCGATATCGTGTAGGTGTTGAACATCATCGAGAAGCGATGACCGTCGGACACGCCGGCGAAGATCGCGATCACTTCCTCGTCGCACTCCAGCGCGTGGATGTCGATCGCATAGCCCTTGCCGTCGCCGCGCGGCGCCAGGCAGGCGGTGCGGATGAACTGCTCGATGCCCGGCTCGGCGAACACGTTCGGCAGCTTCTGTTCGGCCATGCGCTGCGGCTTGACGCGGAAGAACCAGTCGAGCAGGCGGCAGACGTCGGCGCTGTCGGCCGCGACGTGATAGCGGTAGCCGGGCAGCGGCTGCAGCTTGCGCTCCTTGCCCTTGAGGCGGCGGCGGAACGAGTTGCTGATCAGTGTCGCGGGTGCCGCGCCGGGCTCGATCACCAGCAGCGGGCAGTCGTTGACCGAGGGTTGATGCGGCAGCAGCGCCAGCGGATTCGGCAGCTCCTGCCAGCGCAGCGGCTGCTGGCACAGCACCAGCGCATCGGCGCGGGACCGTTCGGCGATCGAGCCGATCAGGGCCGTGATGTCGGCCTCGGTCGCGTTGGCGGCGAAATCCTTCTCGCACAGCGCCATGTTGAAGGTCGCGTGCTTGCCGCCCATGAAGCTCGCGCAATTCGCGCCTAGGCGCTGCTCGATGGCGAGCGGCAACAGCAGCAGCGGCCGGCGCTCGCTGTCATGGGCGACGACGATGAAGGGCCGCAGGCCCTCGCGCTCGCCGACCTGGCGCTGCCAGTTGGCGAGGAAATCGAAGCGCTGATATGGGGTGTAGGAATGCTGCGGTGTCTCGAGACTGCGCCAGGTCGCCTCGGCCGCCGTGAGATCATGAAAGATATCGACGCCGGCGACGCGGGTTGCGTTCGGCCACGTTCGCGTCCCCGCCGTCTGGCCTTCAATTGCCGCCGCCATGACCATCTCGGAACCCAAATTTCTTAAGGTATTAATTTACAGTTCTCGGCTGGGGCCGACCTTCGCAGGGAAATGTCAACAAAGAGTAATAACAATGCCGCGGCGGGGCGTGGGAACCGCCGGACAGAGGCGGGAATCTTGGCGCCGGACAACGGGATTTTGCGACGGGCCCGGATGGAGCTCGCGTATTTCAGTGGCGCCTTCCGCCTGCGCGAGCGCGAGGCCGGCGGCGCCGGAGTGATCCTGCGCTTCGCGCGCGTCCGCCCTAATCGCCGGGGCCGGTTCCAGCCGCTGAAGTCCCAGGAGGTCACGCCGGCCTTCCTCGATCGCACGATCCGTGCGCTGAAGCGCTGGCGCTACGACATCGTCGGGATCGAGGAGGCCTGCCGCCGCGCGGTGACCTTGCCGGAGCACCGGCGCTTTGCCTGCCTGACTTTCGACGGCGCCAGCAAAGACATCCTCACGCATGCCTATCCGGTGCTCGCCCGGCACGGCGTCCCCTTCACGCTCTATCTGCCGACGGCGTTTCCCGATGGCGTGGGCGTGGCGTGGTGGCTGGCGCTCGAGGACATCATCGCGCGCGAAAGCCGCATCAGCCTGATGATCGACGGCAGGGAACGGCACTTCGGGGTCGCGACGCTGTCCGACAAGTATGAGCTGTTCGACTTTCTGTCCGGCTGGCTGCGCAAGCTGCCGCCGTCGGATTTGTCGTATGCGGTGAATGATCTCGGCCGGTGCTATGCGGCCGACGCGGCGCAGATGTCGCGCAGCACCTCGCTCGACTGGCAGGATCTCGCGAAGCTTGCGGCCGATCCAAACGTGACGTTCGGCAGCGCCACGGTGAACTATTCCGTGCTGTCGAACCTCCGCGACGCCGACGCACATCGCGAGATGGCGATGGGGGAAGGCGGTGGCCGAGAGCGCGCTGCGGCGGCCGGTCCCGCATTTCGCCTATCCGTTCGGGGACCGCGACGCGTTCCGCCGTCCGCATGTGGTGATGGCCGAGGAGGCCGGCTTTGCCAGCGCGGTGTCGACCATATCGGGTGTCGTCGAGGCGCAAGGACGCACCAACCTCCATGCACTGCCGCGCATCGCATGGGATGGCCGCGTGCACTCACTGCGGATCATGCGGGTGCTGCTGTCCGGCGTGATGTTTCCGCCGGTGCAGCCGACGCGGCATGCGCGCGATCAGGCCGCGATCTAGGCGCGGTCGGGCCGCGACATCCAGGAGACGATCGGCATCGCCGGTAGCACCCAGCCGAGACCCGCGACGACGTAGAAGATCGCCTGCAGCAGCCCCGAATTGGCGAGCCACGGCGTTTGGGCGATCGTCATGCCAAGCAGCGACCACACCACGACCAGGATGAGCAGGGCGATGGTTCCGAGCAGTTTGCGGGTGCGTATGGCCATGGCGGATATGTATGACTCGTGATTGAGAGCGTTTTCGAGCGAAGTGGACACCGGTTCGCGTCAAGAAAACGCGTCAAAACAAGATTCCGGAGCTTCGTTCCGAAGTATCGGAACGAGGCTTCAGGCGGCGCTTGCGCCGCTGATAGGGCGGACTATAAGGGGCGCGAAAATCCAATCAAGTCAGGGCGAAATGGCCGGTACTTCCGCAAAGACATCGCAGCTCCGCGCCGTCAGGATCTGGCTGTTCACAGTCGCTGCCCTGATCGCGCTGATGGTGCTGGTCGGCGGTGCCACGCGGCTCACCGAGTCTGGCCTGTCGATCGTCGAATGGAAGCCCGTGACCGGCGCGCTGCCGCCGCTGACCGAGGCGCAGTGGACGCAGGCCTTCGAGGGCTACAAGACCATCCCGCAATACCGCGAGCTCAACGCCGGGATGACGCTTGATCAGTTCAAGACGATCTTCTGGTGGGAGTGGAGCCACCGGCTGCTCGGTCGGGTGATCGGCGCCGCCTATCTGCTGCCGTTCCTGTATTTCCTGTGGCGCGGCGCGGTGAGCGGCGAACTTGGCCGGCGGCTGTGGATCATCTTCGGCCTCGGCGCGCTGCAGGGCGGCGTCGGCTGGTGGATGGTCGCGTCCGGTCTCTCGGAGCGCCTCGAGGTGTCGCAATATCGTCTGGCGACGCACCTGGTGCTGGCGCTGTTGATCTTTGCGGCGATCGTCTGGACGCTGCGGCGATTGACCGATCGTCCGTCCGTGATCGCGCCGCTCAGGCTGAAGATCACGAGTGCGGTGCTGCTGGTGCTGACCTTCGTGCAGCTCTATTTCGGCGCGCTGGTCGCGGGCCTGCGCGCGGGCAGGGTCTACAACACCTGGCCCGAGATCGACGGCGGCTTGATTCCGTCGGCTGACCGTCTCTGGTTCGAGACGCCGTGGTGGCGCAACCTGTTCGACAACACGCTGACGGTGCAATTCGAGCACCGCATGACCGCCTATCTGCTGTTCGCGCTGGCGATCGCACATGCGATCGATGCCGTGCGCGCGCGCGCCGGAGGGGCGGTGATCGCGGGGGCCTGGTGGCTGGTTGCGGCGATCACTCTACAGGCGACGCTCGGCATCCTGACGCTGCTGCATCAGGTGCCGATTGATCTGGCGTTGACGCACCAGGCGGTCGCGATCGTCGTGCTGACGCTCGCGGTGCTGCAGGCCGAGCGCTTCGCGGTACGCCGGACCGAGCGGGACCAGCCGACCCTTGTTCCGGTCGGCCAGGCCGGTTGATTCCTCAACCCGGTTGATCCTTCAACCTCTCTGATCCATCAAGAGAGATAGTCGAGCCCGATATCGAGCGCGGCCGAGCTGTGGGTCACCCAGCCGACCGAGATCAAATCGACGCCGGTCGCGGCAATCGCCGCGGCGGTCGCTGCGGTGATGCGGCCGGAGGCCTCGGTGATCGCCTTGCCGCGCGTCATCTGAACCGCCTGGCTGAGTTGCTCCGTCGTCATGTTGTCGAGCAGGACCGCGTCGACGCCGAGCGCCAGCGCCTCCTCGAGCTGCGACAGCGTGTCGACCTCGACCTCGATCTTGACGAGATGACCGGCATTGGCCTTGGCGCGCTCGATCGCGGTGCGGATGCCGCCGGCAAGCGCAATGTGGTTGTCCTTGATCAGCACGGCATCATCGAGCCCGAAGCGGTGATTGCCGCCGCCGCCGGCGCGCACCGCATATTTCTCGAGCGCCCGCAGTCCCGGCGTGGTCTTGCGGGTGCAGACGATTTGCGCGCGCGTGCCTGCGACCGCCTTGACCAGCGTCGCCGTTGCGGTCGAGACGCCGCTCAGATGGCAGAGGAAGTTGAGCGCGGTTCGTTCCGCGGTGAGCAGGCTGCGGGCCGGGCCGTCGATGATCGCGATGACCTGGTCGGGTTCGACCGCGCTGCCGTCGGGCCGCTCGGCGCGCAGCGTGATGGAAGGCGACACCGTCTGGAACGCGGTGCGGGCCACGTCGAGCCCCGCGATCACGCCGGGCTGCCGCGCCCGCATCACCAGCCGCGCCTGCTGGGTGGCCGGTACGATCGCATCTGCCGTGATATCGCCCGCACGGCCGAGGTCCTCGCGCAGGGCGGTCTGCACGATCGGCTCGTAGATCAGCGGCAACAGGGGATTGAGGGTCATGAGCGGGCACTCCTGGCTGGCAGCTTGGACTCGACGATGTCGCGCGCGGCGGCGAGCGCCTCGTCACGGGTGAGGGACGACGGAGCCGCCGACAAAGCGGTGTGCGGGAAATCGGTGCGGAAATGACCGCCACGGCTTTCCTCGCGTCGGATCGCGGCAACCGCGATCATCAATCCGACCAGCGCTGCGTCGGATGCCGCACTCTGACCGCGCGCGAGCGGAGTGAGGCCGCGGATCGTGCGTGCGATGCCGTCGTGGTCGCGCAGCACGCCGAGCCCCTGGGAGAGGATCGGCCGCACGGCGGAGGGATCGGAGGCAGGCGGCAACGCCTCGTCGCGCAGCATCGCGCGCGGACCCGCGCTCACGCCTTCGATGCTTTCGGCGACCCAGCGCGCGCAGACGATCGCTTCCATCAGCGAGTTGCTGGCGAGCCGGTTGGCGCCGTGCAGTCCGGTACGCGCGGCTTCACCGCAGGCCCACAGGCCCTGCACGGTGCTGCGTCCATAACCGTCCACCGCGATGCCGCCCATGTGATAGTGCACCGCCGGCCGGATCGGGATCGGATCGCAGGCCGGATCGATGCCGGCCATCTTGCAGAACGCGCTGATCACGGGATAGCGCGGCGCAAAATCCGCGCCCGGATGTTTGCGCGCATCGAGGAAGGTGCGATGTCCTGCAGCACGATGGCGCCAGACCGCGCGCGCGACGATGTCGCGTGGCGCGAGCTCGGCGCCGGGCTGGTCGGCCATGAAGCGCTGCCCGGTCTCGTCGATCAGCACTGCGCCGTCGCCGCGGATCGCCTCGGTTAACAGCGGCATCGGCCGTGACGGCCCATCGAAGGCGGTCGGATGAAACTGGACGAATTCGATATCCGAGAGTGTTGCGCCGGCATGTGCCGCGAGCGCGAGCCCCTGACCGAAGCATCCGCCCGGATTGGTGCTGTCGGCGAACAGCCCGCCAATGCCGCCGGTCGCAATCACCACGCGATTGGTGACGATCGTCAGCGCGCCGCTTGCGTTGGCTGCAAGCACGCCCCTGAGCGCATTGTCCTCGACCAGCAGCCGGCGCGCCTCGACGCCTTCAAGCAGCGTGATCGATGGCGTCCGGCGGACCGCTGAAATCAGCGCGCGCATGATCTCGCGGCCGGTGCCGTCGCCGGTGGCGTGCACGATGCGGTTGCGGCCGTGCGCGGCCTCGAGCCCGAGGCGCCAGCTGCCGTCGGCGCGCCGGTCGAATGCGACGCCGAGTTCGGCAAGGTGCTCAACGGCGGAGGGTGCGGCATGAACGATCCGGGACGCTGCGGCCGCATCGCAGAGGCCGGCACCGGCTGCAAGCGTATCGGCCAGATGCAGGGCAGGGGTGTCGTCTGCGCCGACCGGCGCTGCGAGGCCGCCCTGCGCCCACATGCTGGAGGCTTCCGCGCCGAGCGGCGATTTCGACAGCAGCACGACCGGCTCGGGCGCGAGCTGAAGCGCGGTCATCAGCCCCGCGGCGCCGCCGCCGATGATGACCGGGCGGCCGTCGAGATCGGAAATGTCGGTGCTCATATCGCCAGCATCCTTTCGACACTCCTGCGCGCACGATCGGCGATCGCGGGGTCGATCGTGACCTCGTGCTGATTGGTCTCCAGTGCGTGGCGGATGTTCTTCAGCGTGATCCGCTTCATGTGCGGGCAGAGATTGCAGGGGCGGACGAAGTCGATATCCGGATTGCGCGCCGCGATGTTGTCGCTCATCGAGCACTCCGTCAGCAGCACGACGCGGGGCGGTCGCTTGGTCTCGACGAACGACTGCATCGCTGCCGTCGATCCCGAAAAGTCAGCTTCGGCGACGACTTCGGGCGGGCATTCCGGATGCGCCAGGATGGTGACGTCGGGGTGATTTTCACGCAGCTGGCGCACGTCGTCGGCGGTGAACAGCTCGTGCACCTCGCAATGGCCTTTCCAGGCGATGATCTTCTTGCTGGTCTGTTTCGCGATGTTCTGCGCCAGATATTCATCCGGCAGCATGATGACGCGCTCGGCGCCGAGCGATTCTACCACCTTCAGCGCGTTGCCCGAGGTGCAGCAGATATCGGACTCCGCCTTCACCGCGGTCGAGGTGTTGACATAGGCGACGACGGGCGCGTCTGGATAGCGCGCGCGCATCAGCCGCACGTCAGCCGGCGTGATGGAATCCGCCAGCGAGCAGCCGGCCTTCAGGTCGGGGATCAGCACGGTCTTGGCCGGATTGAGCAGCTTTGCCGTCTCGGCCATGAAGTGCACGCCGGCGAGCACGATGACATCGGCGTCGACCTTGGTCGCCTCGCGCGCGAGCAGGAGGCTGTCGCCGACGATATCGGCGACGCCGTGGAAGATTTCCGGTGTCTGGTAATTGTGCGCCAGCACCACCGCATTGCGGCGGCGTTTCAGCGCGAGGATCGCATCGACGTCCTCGGCGAAAGTGGCCCATTCGAACGGCGGGATGACGCGCTTGACGCGCTCATAGAGCGGTGCAGTGCGGGCGAGCAGATCGGTATCGAGTGCAACCATTTATACTCTCCGTGAGCATAAGATGGCTTATACTTATCCTGAGCATAAGGCGTGTCAAGTGCGCGAAAGCGGCAGCTTGGTGCCGGCGACGGCCCGTTCGGCCAGCACGGCATGGCGGAAGCGGAACAGCTTGGCCGGCCGTCCGACGGTATCGGCGGCCATTGCGCCAGTTTCTTCAACGAGTTCCTGCTGCTCGATGAGCCGGCGGAAGTTCTGCTTGTGGACCAGCCGGCCTGCGAGCGCCTCAACACTGCGTTGCAGTTGCAGCAGGGTGAACTCGGCGGGCATCAGCTCGAATACCACAGGGCGGTATTTGATTTTGGCGCGCAGCCGCGCGATGCCGGTTGCGAGAATGCGGCGATGATCCGCCGTCATCGGTTTTCCTGGTATGACCAATGCCTCGCGGGCTTGCGCACGGCCCGCCTCCGGGATCAGCCCGGCCTCGTAGAGCAGCTCGTAGCGCTGCAGCACCAGCTCTTCGTTCCAGTCGCGGTCATCGAGGCCGAAGGTGATGGCGCAGCGCTGCCAGCGCTCGCGCTGCAGCGTCGGTGACGGCGCCGCTTTCGCCCAGGCTTTCAGTTTCGGCGCAATCAGTTTGGCGACGAACGCCGGCGCGCCGGCGCGATGATCCTCCCAGGGAAAGTAGTCGTACCAGCCGGACCAGTGCGCCTCGAAACCTTCGCCGACCTTGTCCTCGCGGGTCAGGCCGAGATAGCTGATCGAAACGCTGTGCGGCGACCTGGCGTCGCCGGACCGGCCGCGGTCGGCGAAGGTGTAGAGCTGTTCGACATAGCCGAGCGGGTGGCCGGTCTGGGCCTCGACCCAGGCCCGCAACGCGGTCTGCAGCGAGCGGTGGGTGAACTCGAACGGGCCGCTCGGCAGCGCGGCGCCGCCGGCGATGGTTACGATCTTGGGCGTGCCGTCGGTGACGGCGACCAGCACCGCGACGAGATCGGCGGTGATCGAGTTCCCCGAAGCGCCTGCGCTGGTTTTCTGCGGCGATCTGGCCACGCTCGTCCCGCGCTAGCAGTAGCCGTAGACGCCGCAGGCGTAGGGCAGGCGGTCCCAGTAGGTCACATAGGCGCCGCCGTAATAGGGGCCGAAATAGTTGTAGGAATGCCAGTTGCCGTAATAGCCGGGCAGCGACGACGATCCCGGCAGCAGCGGTTCACCCACCACGTACGGGATGTACGGCTCGGCGTTCAGCGGGATCACCTCAGGCTCGACCACCACGAGCTGGCGTCCGCGCCGCACATAGGTCGGCGGCGCGATGGTGGTGCGGTAGGCGTAGTTCCGGCGCGGCAGGCCAGCCGGCAATTGGCGCGCGGCCTTGACGGTTGTGCTCTTGGCGACGACAGGGCCGTCGGCGGCGTCAACAGGCGGAATCGCAAGCAGGGCGATCGCGAGCGGCAATATCCAGCGCAGCATCAATGGTCTCCCGAATCATCCGGAGCCTATCACTGCCACTTTATGCCGGATTGAGCGTTAACAAGAGACCCGTCGTTTTAGGCAAGGTTACTGGAGCGATGCGGTGCACCGCTCCGGAACAAGCGCGGGATCAGGCGCGCAGGGCCTCGTCCAGGTCCGCAATCAGGTCTTCCTTGTCCTCGATGCCGATCGAGAGCCGGACCACGTCGGGTGCCGCGCCCGACTTCACCTTGGCGGCGTCGTCGAGCTGGCTGTGGGTGGTGGAGGCCGGGTGGATCACCAGCGAGCGGGTGTCGCCGACATTGGCGAGATGCGAGAACAGTTTCAGGTTCGACACCAGATTGACGCCGGCGTCATAGCCGCCCTTGAGGCTGAAGGTGAACACCGCGCCGGCGCCCTTCGGCGCGTATTTGCGCTGCAGGGCGTTATACCGGTCACCGGGCAGCCCGGCGTAGTTCACCGCCGACACGGCCGGGTGGGTGGAGAGGAATTCCGCCACCGCCTTGGCGTTGTCGCAGTGCTTCTGCATGCGCAGCGGCAGCGTCTCGATGCCGGTCAGAATCATGAAGGCGTTGAACGGCGACAGCGCGGGGCCAAGGTCGCGCAGCCCGAGCACCCGGCAGGCGATCGCGAAGGCGAAATTGCCAAAGGTCTCCTGGATCCGGATGCCGTGATATTCCGGGCGCGGCTCGCTCAGCATCGGATATTTGTTGTCCTTCGACCAGTCGAAGGTGCCGGCGTCGACGATGATGCCGCCGAGCGAGTTGCCGTGACCGCCGAGGAACTTGGTCAGGGAGTGCACGACGATGTCGGCGCCGTGATCGATCGGCTTGATCAGATAGGGCGAGGCCAGCGTGTTGTCGACGATCAGCGGCACGCCGGCCTTGCGCGCAACGGCGGCGATCGCCTCGATATCGGTGATGCTGCCGGCGGGGTTGGCGATCGACTCGATGAAGATCGCCTTGGTGTGCGGCGTCACCGCGCGCTCGAAGCTTTCGATCTCGTCGGGATCGGCCCAGGCCACGTTCCAGCCGAACGCCTTGAAGGCATGGGTGAACTGGTTGATCGAGCCGCCATAGAGCTTGCGTGCCGCAATGATCTCGTCGCCGGGCCGGAGCAGCTGCTGCAGCACGACGAGCTGCGCGGCGTGGCCGGAGGCAACCGCAAGTGCCGCGGTGCCGCCCTCCAGCGCTGCGACGCGTTCCTCGAGCACCGCGTTGGTCGGGTTGCCGATGCGGGTATAGATGTTGCCGAACGCCTGCAGGCCGAACAGCGAGGCGGCGTGGTCGGCGTCGTTGAAGACGAATGACGTGGTCTGGTAGATCGGCGTCGCCCGCGCGCCGGTGGTGGGATCAGGCTGTGCGCCGGCGTGCACGGCGAGGGTGGAAAATCCCGGAACGCGATCGGTCATTCTTTTTTGTCCTGTTCTGGCCTGGTCGAAACGCGCGGCATGCTGATGGCGGCGGCGCCCGCCGTCAAGCGAGTTGGGCACGCCGCCAGTTTTGGGAGGGGCATCCCACGCTATACCGGGCAATCGGAAGGAATATTCCGCTGCGATGTCAGCTCGTCTCGGTCTTGTTCTTCGCCGCGCGGTCGGATGCCGCGGTCTGGCCGCCGCCAAAACTCGTGCGGTTGAGCGACAGCCGCATACCCTGCGTCGGGATCGGCGCGCGCTTGGAACTGAGCGTGCGCGAGTTGACGCCCATCCAGGAGATCTCAGACGACAGCCGGCCATATTCGATCTTCGGGCAGCGATTCATCACCACCTTGAGGCCCGCGGCTTCCGCCTTCTCGGCCGCGGCATCGTCGCGTGCGCCAAGCTGCATCCAGATCACCTTCGGCGGCGGCGACAATTTCAGCGCCTCGTCGACGACGGGCATGATGTGGCTCGAATTGCGGAAGATGTCGATCATGTCGATCGGGCGACCGATGTCCGCAAGCGAAGCGACGAACGGCTTGCCCATCAGCGACTTGCCGACATGGCCGGGATTGACCGGGATCATGTCGTAGCCGCGCTGCGCCAGATATTTGAAGGCAAAATAGCTCGGCCGCACGTTGACCGGCGAGGCGCCGACCATCGCGATCGACTTCACGCTGTTCAGGATGCTGCGGATGTAGTTGTCGTCGTAAGCGTCGTGATTCATTTTTCTTCCGGTTTGTCATTCCGGGGCGATGCGGAGCATCGAACCCGGAATCTCGAGATTCCGGGTTCTCGCTTCGCGAGCCCCGGAATGACGCCCAAAGAGGGCGTTATTTGTCCTGCCACTTCGGATCGCGCTTCTCGATGAAGGCGCCGATGCCTTCCTCGGCGTCGCGCGCCATCATGTTCTCGGTCATCACCTCGGCGGCGAAGCGATAGGCCTCAGTGAGGCTCATCTCGGCCTGGCGATAGAACGCCTCCTTGCCGAGCTTGACGGTGTAGGCCGATTTCAGCGCGACCTTCTCGGCCAGCGCGATCGCGGCGTCGCGTTCGGTACCTGCTGATACCACGCGGTTGATCAGGCCGATGCTCTGCGCCGTTGCCGCTGAGATCGGCTCGCCCGTGAGCAGCATCTCCATCGCCTGCTTGCGCGGCACGTTGCGCGACAGCGCCACCATCGGCGTCGAGCAGAACAGCCCGATGTCGACGCCGGGCGTCGCAAACGTCGCGGCCTCGGATGCAATTGCGAGGTCGCAGCTGGCGACGAGCTGGCAGCCTGCCGCCGTCGCGACGCCCTGCACGGCGGCGACAACCGGCTTCGGCAGGTGCACGATGGCCTGCATCATCGCGCTGCATGCGTTCATGATCTCGGCGAAATAGGCGCGGCCGCGGTCGGCATCGCTGCGGCGCGCGGTCAGCTCCTTCATGTCGTGGCCGGCGGAGTAGGCCGGGCCGTTGGCTGCGAGCACGACGCCGCGGATGGCTTTGTCGTCACGGATATCATTCAGCGCAGCGTGCATCTCGCGGATCAGGCCTTCGGAGAGGCTGTTGCGCGCCGCGGGGCGATTGAGCGTCAGTAACGCGATACTGCCGACGGTCTCGCGCAGCAGGATTGGCTGATGTTGCGGCGCTTCGGCGCGGGCAGCTTGGGCGGACATGGTGAAATTCCACTTTGGTCTCTATGACAACTTAATGTAACAGGCAGGCTGAAGCGAGGGCAGGGACGGCATGGCGATTGCGAAAATGAGCGTGGCTGAGCTGGAGGAGTTCCTGCGCAAGGAATTTCCGCAGGCGTTCACCCACGACGACATCAGGATCGAAAGCGCCGACGGCGAGACGGCCCTGCTGCGCCAGCGCTTCAGCGAGCGCATGTTGCGGCCCGGCGGCACGGTGTCCGGCCCGACCCTGATGGGACTGGCGGATTTCGCGATGTATGTGGTGCTGCTGTCGGCCATCGGGCCGATCGGCCTTGCCGTCACCACCAACCTCAACATCAACTTCCTGCGCAAGGGCCAGCCGAGCCAGGATGTGCTCGCGGTCGCCAAGCTGCTCAAGCTCGGCAAGCGGCTTGCGGTCGGCGAGGTGAACCTGCTGTCCGGCACTTCGCCCGATCCGATCGCCCACGTCACGGCGACCTATTCCATTCCAAATCAATAGGCTTTTTCGCGGTATTATTGCACCATATTTTCAAGCTGTTGTTTTTGCTGATGTAATTGTGTCATGTCGCCGTTGACGCGCGGCCGCGGCTTCTCTAGAAAGCCGCCCAGTTCGGCGCATTCGGCGCCGATTTGCTTTTCACGGATTTCACACATGAGCACGTTCTCGGCCAAGCCCGCCGAAGTGACGAAGAAGTGGGTCGTGATCGACGCCAAGGGTCTGGTCGTCGGTCGTCTCGCCACGCTCGTCGCGATGCGCCTGCGCGGCAAACACCTGCCCACCTACACCCCGCATGTCGATTGCGGCGACAATGTCATCATCGTCAACGCCGCACATGTGGTGCTGACCGGCCGCAAGCGCGACCAGAAGACTTACTACAAGCACACCGGCTTCATCGGTGGCATCAAGGAGCGCACCGCGAAGCAGATCCTCGAGGGTCGCTTCCCCGAGCGCGTCGTCGAGAAGGCGATCGAGCGCATGATCCCGCGCGGTCCGCTCGGCCGCATGCAGATGAGCAATCTGCGCGTCTATCCGGGTGCCGAGCATCCGCATGAAGCGCAGAGCCCCGAGAAGGTCGATATCGCTTCCCTGAATCGCAAGAACACGAGGGCCGCATAAATGTCCGAAACGTTGCAGTCCCTCGACCAGCTCTCGCAGGTCAAGCCGGCCGCGCCCGACGCGCCGAAGTATGTCAAGAAGGTCGACAAGTTCAACCGCGCCTACGCCACCGGCAAGCGCAAGGACGCCGTCGCCCGCGTCTGGATCAAGCCGGGTGCCGGCAAGATCTCGGTCAACACCCGCGACATCGAAATCTACTTCGCCCGTCCGGTGCTGCGCATGATGATCCAGCAGCCGCTGGTCGCTGCCGCCCGTAACGGCCAGTATGACGTGATCTGCACCGTCGCCGGCGGCGGTCTGTCCGGCCAGGCCGGTGCTGTCCGCCACGGCATCTCGAAGGCGCTGACCAATTTCGAGCCCGAGCTGCGCGGCGTCCTCAAGAAGGGCGGCTTCCTGACCCGCGACTCTCGCACGGTCGAGCGCAAGAAGTACGGCAAGGCGAAGGCCCGCAAGTCCTTCCAGTTCTCGAAGCGCTAATTCGAGTTCTAAAATTCGCGGCAATTGCCGTGAGCATCGAGTTGCAGAGGGCGCCGAGAGGCGCCCTTTTTGCTGCGCCCAATGGAGAGAGCTTCGAAGCGAATTAGCGCAGTTTTTCAAGAAAACTTGCGTGTGCGTGCAAACGAAATTGGAACTCGGGCCTTCTAGCGTGCGGGCTCGCACTGGCGCTGCATCACCTTTTATTTGCGCCTGCGAACGTTGCATCACACCGGGCTGGCGTGAGTTATGTCGTTCGATCCATCGACACTTTATTTGTTCGCCACCATGGTTGCGGGCATGCTCGGCGCCATGCTGTGGCTGTTCGGCAGGCAGGAGAACATTCCCGCGCTGAAATGGTGGGGCACCGCCTATCTGCTCGGCGCGGCCTCGGTCGCACTCTGGACGGTCGGCAGCTCGACCCTCGACGCCATGGTCCTGATGGGGTTGAATGCGATCGGCTTCGCGGCCTGCGGCATGGTCTGGAATGCCGCGCGCATCTTCCACGGCCGCAAGGCCAATCTGCCGGGCCTCGTGCTCGGTCCGATCGCGTGGATCGGTGCCGCGATGACGTTGGACGATCACGCGCTGCGCCTGACGATCGGCGCCGGGATCGTCGCGATCTACGCCGCGCTGACCGCCTCCGAGCTGTGGAGCGAGCGCCGCCGCGTGCTGCAGCGGCGCTGGCTCGCGATCGTGATCCCGGTCGCGCACGGCTGCGTGCTGATGCTGCCGATCCTGGTCGGCGACCTGCTGCGATTCAACGGCCAGAACTACGTCAGCAGCTTCTGGGTCACGCTGTTCTCGATCGAGCTCGTGCTGTACGCGATCGGCACGGTGTTCGTGATTTTCATGATGGTATCGGACCGCGCGGTGGCCGTGCACAAGACCGCCGCGTCGGTCGACCCGCTGAGCGGCATGCTCAACCGCCGCGGCTTCACCGAGGCCTGCACGCGGGTGATCGAGCGCGAGGCCAATGCGGGTCGGCCGGTCACGGTGATGATCTTCGACATCGATCATTTCAAGTCGATCAACGACCGCTTCGGTCATCCCGCCGGCGACGAGATCCTGAAACTGTTCTCCGCCGTCGTGGTCAACAGTCTCAGGATCAGCGACCTGTCGGGCCGGATCGGCGGCGAGGAATTCGCGGCGCTGCTGCCGTGTTCGCTCGATGAGGGCGTGCTGGTCGCCGAGCGCGTGCGCGAGGCCTTCGAGAACAGCAATATCGCCTGCGAAGAAGGTCCGGTCGACACCACGGTCAGCATCGGCGTGGCCGGCGGCCCCGCCGGCACCGAGCTCGAGGTAGCTGCTGGCCTCGGCCGACACCGCGCTCTACCAGGCCAAGCGCGGCGGCCGCAACCGCGTCGAGGCGGCGGAGGAGTTGCCGCTGTCGCTGGAGAACTGGCGGCGCAAGACCGCGGGCCTGCCCGCAGCGGCGCGGCAGAAGCCGGCGACGGTGCGGACATGAGCGCGGTAACGACCGGTTAACCATTCGATCCCATGCTTTCGGGCATGGAGTCGATCCGCACCCGCAATCCCCAGTCAGCCCTGATGTCGCTCGAAGCCGACGCGGTTTCGGCGCGCAGCGGCTTCGCCTGCCTGTTCTCGAACTCCGATGAATATGAGACCGCGCTGATCGCCGAACGGCGCGCGCAGGGCCGATACCAACAGCCCAGAAGCCGCTGGCCGGTCGTGATGCTGCTTGGCGCGATGCTGATCGTTGCCGGTACCGTATTGCTGTTCAACTGAACCGCCGCAGGATCGACAGAGGAGGCGCCCCGGGCGGGGCGCCTTTTGCTTTTTCGCCGGCTGGGCTAGAGACGGGGCCTTTCCCAAGGGAAACCAATCAAGGGAGGCGACAGCCCAATGATCACCGAAATCGCACAGATCGACGTCAAGCCCGGCAGCGAGAAGGATTTTGAGGCCGCGGTGGCCAAGGCGCGCCCGCTGTTCCTGCGCGCCAAGGGCGGCAAGGGGTTTGAGCTGCACCGCTCGATCGAGAAGCCGTCGCGCTACCGGCTGGTGGCGAAGTGGGAGACGCTGGAGAACCACACCGTCGATTTCCGCGGCTCCGAGGATTTCACCGCCTGGCGCGCGCTGGTCGGCCCCTATTTCGCGGCGGCGCCCGAGGTCGAGCACACCGAGACGGTGCTGACCAGCTAAGGCAAGGGATTCTTGTCTTGACGCGTTTTCTTCACGCGAACCGGTGTTCACTTCGCTCGAAAACGGTCTAATTTTACGCGACCTGCGCAGGCGCCTGATCCTCTGCCTTGAAATGGTCGATCATCACCTTGGCGATCGCCATCAGCGGCAGCGCCAAGGCCAGCCCCCAGATGCCGAACACGACGCCGAGCAGGATCTGGAACGCGAACAGCGTCGCCGGCGGGATGTCGAGCGCCTGCCGCTGCACGATCGGCGTGATCACGTAACTCTCCAGCGCGTGCACGCCAAGGAACAGGATGAACGCGCTCAGCGCGGCGATCCATCCCGAGGCGAGGCTTGCCAGCACCACGATCAGTCCGGCGATGATCGCGCCGACCGTTGGAATGAAGGCCAGCAATCCGGCCTGGATGCCGAGAATGAACGAGCTCGGAATGCCGATGATGGCAAGCCCGATCCAGGTGACGAGGAGCACCGCCGCCATGGTGATGATCTGCGCGATCAGCCAGCGTTCCAGCGTCTCGCCGATGCGATCGACGATGATGGTGGCCTGCGCGCGGTATTTGGCCGGCGCGATGAACAACAGCCCGGCGCGGTAGATGCTTGGCTGGGCCGCGAAGGCGAGGCCTAGAAACAGCACGATGAAGAAATTGCCGACGACGCTGACGGTGCCGAGCAGCACCTTCAGCGTCTGGCTGATGATGGCGCCGCCGCTCGAGGCCAGCGCGCCGGCCCCGGGGATGCCGTGCGACTGCGACGTTGCGGGCGCCGTTGTCGTCGTCGCCACGCCGGTGCCGTCGGGTTTCGCTTCGCCTGCCGCATTGGTGAAATCGAGATAGCTGGTGTCGACGCCATGCTGCTCGAGGAATTCCTTGACGCTGCCGAGCTGCGATTTGATCGTGTTGCTCAACACCGTGGCCTGCTGCGCGATCGTGGTGCCGCCGAGGAACACGATGCCGGACAATAGTCCGGCCATCGCCAGGCAGACGATCGCAAGCCGCAACGCGTGAGGCAGCCCGGTCAGCCGGCCGAGCAGGGCGGCCATCGCGTTCAGGCCGACGCCGAGCAGCATGCCGGCGAACAGCAGGAACAAGGTCGCGGCGAAATGCCAGGCGAACATCAGCAGCGCGGCGAACAGCACGGCGCCGATGCCTCCGACGGCGATCGCCCATGCCATGTCGTTGCGGGCCTGCAGGCGATTGTCAGCCGGTTCTGTCACGGGTAATTCCCCTTTGCGACGGTGTCCGAAGCAGTCATTGGCGAAAATCCCGCCGGGATCAAGCTGGGCGGACCGTGCCGGTTTGCCGCTGACGCGCCGCGGCGCCGGGGCGCAACTGGCCGCATTTTTGGGCCCCCGGTGCCCAACTGTGCAGGACTGCAAGCCCCCCTGTGCAGATATAGACAGTTGATCCGGCGGGAACTCGAGGGCATGATCGTCTCCGCAACGTCGCAAACTTAGAAGAATCATTGCGCGAGACTTCGATAATGAGACGGCCCGTGGTCGGCGTGATCGGAAACGCCCATCGCATCGAAAATCGTTTCACAGTCCAGATGGTCGGGGAGCGCAATCTTCGCGCGGTTGCCGATGTGTCGGGTGCGGTGCCGCTGATGTTCGCTGGCAGCCCAGACATCACCGACGTCGGCGCCTTGCTCGACGTGGTCGACGGCGTGGTGCTGACCGGGGCCCGCGCCAACGTCCATCCGACGCGCTTCAATACCGAACCTTGTGCCGCGCACGAACCCTATGACCTCCACCGCGATGACGTCGCGCTCGCGCTGTCGGAGGCCTGTGTGGCGCGCGGCGTGCCGATCTTCGGCATCTGCCGCGGCCTGCAGGAGATGAACGTCGCGTTCGGCGGCTCGCTGCATCCGGAGATCCGAGAGATTCCAGGCCGCATGAACCACCGGATGCCGCGGCTGGACAACGGCGAAATCCACCCCGATCCCACCGTGGTGTTCGCCGACCGCCACGATGTCGCACTGACGCCGGGGGGCGCCTTCGCAAAGATCCTTGGCCGCGAGACCATCCGGGTCAATTCGCTGCACGGCCAGGGTATCCTTCAGCCGGGCAAGCGGGTCGTGATCGAGGGCATTGCCGAGGACGGCACCATCGAGGCGATCCGCATCGCGGATGCGCCCGGCTTTGCGCTGGGCGTGCAGTGGCACGCCGAATACGATCCGCAGCGCAATCCGATCAACCGCGCGCTGTTCGAAGCCTTCGGCGACGCGCTGCGCGAACGGCGGCGGGCGGCGTAGGGCGATTTCACCGCGATCCAGGGCAAATTCGGTGTCATCACCCGCGCATGCGGGTGATCCAGTATTCCAGAGACGCCAGTGCTTGAGCCGAAAGGCCGCGGCGTACTGGATCGCCCGGTCGAGCCGGGCGATGACAGATGTGGGTGGGGACGCAGCTTCGCGTTCTCGCGACATGATTTGCCCGAGCTTTGCTCTTCGTTCCGCCCTCTCTTGAACAGAGGGCGCAGGGAAAGCCGGGTGCCGATCGCACCCATGGGCCCCGAGCAAAAGGTAGAAAGCTCGGGGGTAGGACCACAGGTGTAACCGGAAAACACTCCGGCTTTCCCTGCGCGATGGGTTACGGCTTACTTCGTGCTCTCCCCGGCGAGACTGGGCTTGTTTGTCACCGCCTTCGCAAAAACGCCTGCGCGTTTCGCAAGGGGACACCGGCCACTAGGTGGTGTGGACTCTAAGGATTCCCTTTTAGGAGCAAATCAGATTCAAGGCTGCTTTTGGGGAGGCCGCCTTGGGTGTGATGGACCGTTTGGTATTGAGCGACGCGGCGTGGGAGCGGATAGCGCCGCTGATCATAGGGCGCCCCGATCAGAAGGGCTCCACCGGGCGCGACAACCGGATGTTCGTGGAAGGTGTGCTGTGGATCGTGCGTACGGGGTCTCCCTGGCGCGATCTTCCGGAGGTGTTTGGGGACTGGAACAGCGTGTTCCGGCGCTTCAGTCGATGGAGCATCAAGGGTGTTTGGTGGCGGATCTTCGAGGCGATGTCCGATGATCCGGACTTCGAATATCTGATCGTCGATTCCACCATCGTTCGGGCGCATCAGCACGCCGCCGGCGCCAAAAAGGGGGGTCTGAAGATCAAGCGGAAGATCAAGCGATCGGCCGCTCGCGCGGCGGCCTGAGCACCAAGATACATATGGCCGTTCGAGGCTTGGGATGTCCGGTGCGGTTCACGCTCACCGCAGGTCAGAAGGGCGATGCACCGCAAGCCGCCGCATTGATCGAAGGCTTATCCGCCGAGGTCGTCATGGCCGATACGGCCTATGACGCCGATCACTTGCGCCAAGCCATCGCCGCCAAAGGCGCGCTCGCCGTGATCCCCAACAACCCGTCACGCGCGCTCAAATATCCACTCGACAAGCATTTCTATGCCCAGCGTCATCTCGTCGAATGCTGCTTCTCAAAGCTCAAGCAGTTCCGCCGCGTCGCAACCCGCTTCGAAAAAACGGCCCGGAACTACCGGGCCGTCGTCACTCTCGCAGCCATCGTTCTATGGATGCGCTAGTGTCCACACCACCTAGGGCGTCAGGACCTCACGACTTCACCGTCCGCTTCGCGTGCTCTCGTCAACACCACACTCAGCGTCCACAGCATCCCACACCGCGTTCGTGACGACCGCGAAGCGCCCCTCGATCGGGTGAGACGGGCGAACCATACACCGAGTTGTATTTCTGATAAAGCGAAATATTTTTGCTGCGGGGGCTTGCGCCGTCGGGCAACTCAGTGATTGGCGATCTGCCCGGCTTCGACCGGCGCGGCGACGCGGCCTTGGTCGATCCGGGCCTCCCGCGCGCGAATGCGCGACGGCCATCCGTATCGAGAGGCCAGCAGTGAGAGCCTGTCCCTGACGAGACCATGCGCGGGAGCTTCGAGGAACCGCCAGACGAACCACGCCAGCACGACGACGGCCGTGACAACGAGCGCGGTCAAAAGCGCATCCGGCGTGGGCGTCATCGCAAGCAGGATCACGTAACCGAGCTGCAGATGCAGCAGATAGAGCGGATAGGTGATGCCGCCCACGGCGCTGACGAGGCCAGCCGGCAGTGGCACGGACTTGATGCGGGTGGCGGCGAACACGATGCCGAGCGAGACGATGCAGATCGCGGACACGACGCGCGGATCGAAGCTGCCATGGGTGTGGACGCCGAGCCGTTCCAGCTTGTGCACGGCCTGGAACGTCGCCGTTCCCATCGCCAGCGTCAGCAGGCTGTAGAGCCTGGTGTCGCGCCGTCCCCGGTAATGTTCATAGATCAGGAGCCCGACGGCGAAGAAGCCGCTGTCGTCGGCCATGAAGAGTTTCTCGAACAGGGGAATGTCGAGGGTCAGTTCGTTGACGAAGGTGATGGCGATCCATGCCACGATGATCGTGTCGATCCGCCGCGGGAAGATGCCCCAAGCCAGGAACAGCGCAACCCAGACGTAGAACACGACCTCGATCACCAGCGACCAGTAGGCGTCGTCCATATAAGGCTGGCCGAACATCGGTGCCGCAATGAACAGGTTTGCCAGCCATTGCCCCCACGTTACGTCGAACCAGGCGTGGCCCACGAGCAGCGTCGCGAGGAAGGTCAGCGTCATGCAGATGACGAAGGTTGGATAGATGCGGCTGAAGCGGGCGATCGCGAAGCCGACCGGCGTGCGGCCTTCGGCCGAATAGGCAATGACGAAGCCGCTGATCGCGAAGAACACGGGGACGCCGAGGAATCCATACTGCGCGACCGGCGCGAGATACGGCATCGCGACCTGCTGAACGCCGTGCGATGCGGGGCCCCAGAAGCCGTAATGATACAGGATCACAGCCCCGACCGCGGCGAGCCGCAGCAGGTCCAGTATCGGAACCCTGGTCGGGCCCGGTTGCTCATTAACTTCCGGCATCAGCCGCTCCGGGGAACAGGCCCGGCATTCTGGCGGCGAGGCATGAAGGCGTCCTTAATCCGGCCGGGATAGGGCCAGCCCGGCTGTTCACGATTGCAGGAGCCCGGTCGCGACGCCGGCTGCCGCGCAGAGGGCGACCACGAGCAGCGGCGGGGCGCGCCATGCCGTGAGCAACACGAAGCCCGCCAGTGCGATGCCGAAATCGAGCGGACGGTGCACGCTGCTGGTCCAGACCGGATCGTAGAGTGCCGCACCGAGGATGCCGACCACGGCGGCGTTGACGCCGCGCATCATCGCCTGCGCCGAGGGCCGCTTGCGGAAACCATCCCAGAACGGCAGCGCCGCGAGCAGGACGAGAATTCCCGGCAGGAAGATGCCGATGAGGCCAACGATCGCGCCTGGCACGCCGCCGATCACGGTGCCGAGATAGGCCGCGAAGGTGAACAGAGGGCCCGGCACCGCCTGCGCGGCGCCGTAGCCGGTCAGGAACGCATCGTCGCCGATCCAGCCCGGCGTCACCACGGCTTCGCGAAGAAGCGGCAGCACGACATGGCCGCCACCGAACACCAGTGCGCCGGAGCGGTAGAAGGCCTCGAACAGGCCGAGGCCGGGCCATGTCCGGGCCAGCAGCGGCAGTCCGACGAGCAGCGCGAGGAACAGGATCAGCGCGCCTACGCCAACGCGGCGCGACACCGGCATTGCGATGTGGGTGACGCCGTCGGCCGGTTGTGCCCGGCAGAGCCAGAGCCCGGCGACCGCGCCGAGAATGATGGCGCCGATCTGCGCGATCGACGAAGCGCTCGCGAGGATCACCAGTGCCGCCACTGTCGCAATCGAGGCGCGCTCGCGGTCGGGACAGAGCGACCGCGCCATGCCCCAGACGGCTTGCGCCACGATCGCGACCGCGACGAGCTTGAGGCCATGCACCAGGCCTGCGCCGGCCGGGCCGCTCAATCCGCCGGCGCCAAAGGCAAACAGCACGAGCGCAATCGCTGACGGCAGCGTGAAGCCGGTCCAGGCCGCCAGCGCGCCGAGGTAGCCGGCGCGCATCAGGCCGAGCGAGAAGCCGACCTGGCTGCTCGCAGGGCCCGGCAGGAATTGGCAGAGCGCGACCAGATCCGCATAGGCCTGCTCGTCAAGCCAGCGTCTGCGGGTGACGAACTCGTCGCGGAAATAGCCGATATGGGCGATCGGGCCGCCGAAGCAGCTGACGCCGAGCTTGAGGAAAATGAGCAGCACCTCGAGCGGCGAATGGCCGGCGCGCGCAGTTGAGGGCGGTGTGCTGGATTGCTGCATATCGGTGTCGTTCAAGCGTTGTCAATTCCCGGACTTGCGTCACATGTCAGTGGACTCATCAGCGAAGGATATCGCCCTTTGGTGACGCCTGAGCGCGATATTTCTTGCGACGCCGCTCAGCCGATCCAGCCGAGCAACCTGAACCAGACGAGATAGAGCGGCGCGAGCACGACGAACGAGATCAGGCCGACGAGGAGGCACATCTTCACCGTCGCGCCGGCCGGCACCCGCGCCATGCCGGCGGCGACGACGATCGGGGCCGCCTGATACGGCAACAGCGGCGTCGCATAGGCGAACACCTGCGACATCAGCACGGTCGGAAGGCTCAAGCCGGTGTGTGCGGCGAGCGAGGAGGCCAGCGGCGTGAACACCGCAGGCACGCCGTTGGCGGTGACCACGAAGTTGAGCAGGCTGGCGAGCCCGATCATCGATGCGAAATCCGCCGCCGGCCGCGCCGGATCGAGCGGCAGATGCGGAATGATGAGATCGCCGATCGCAGTGCCGAGCCCGGACCAGGCGACGACGGCGGCAAGCCCGAGGATGCCGCCGAGATAGATGCAGGTGCGGACGTTGACGCCGGCAGCGAATTCCTCGCCGTTGAGGAAACCCACGCGCGGCAGCAGGCAGAGGCATGCGGAGACAAGCCCGACCCATGCCGGGCGGATGCCGTGCAGGCTGTCCGTCATCCAGAACGCGAGCGTGGCAAGCAGGATGATCGAGAGCCGCCATTCCGCCGCGCTCATGGGTGTCGTCTCGGTGCTGCTCTCGATCGGCTTGGGCGATGCCGGAAACAGCCACACCAGACAGCCGATCAGCACGATGCCCTTGAGGATGCCGATCACGGGCGCGTGCAGCACGAGATACGACATGTAATCGAAACGCACGCCATAGGCCCGCTCGGCGGCGCCGGTCATGATCAGGTTCGGCACATTCGCCGGCAGGATCGACGCCGAGAGCTGATAGGTGCCAAAACCCACCGCGAGCGCGAGCGCATGACGGCCCGGCGATCCCTCCGCGAGGCCGGCGCGCTCGGCCAGCGCCAGGATGATCGGCATCAACAGCGCGATGCGGCCCATGTTCGAGGGCATCACGAAGGCCAGCGCATAGGTCAGCACAATGACGCCGGCGACCATCCGGAGCCAGGAGCCGGTGAGATGTCCGGCAAGGGCGCGCGCGATCCGGTCGGCGAGCCCGACCTTGCGGATTGCGCTGCCGATCACGAAGCCGCCAAGCACCAGCCAGAACGCTTCCGACTGGAAGCCGGAGAACAGCACGACCGGCGGCGCGGCGCGAAACACCGCGACCGCGGCGAAGAACAACAGCGCGGTGAGAAATTCCGGCAGCAGGCTGGTGGCCCACAGAAAGACGGCCATGCTGGTCAAGCGGTCCATCATTCGAAACCCCCAGTTTTGACTGCTTAGTCTGCGGGATGATTTATCTACTGAATTTGCCTTGGCATAGCTTACGCAGATCATCCGGACCTGACCTATTTGCTGATACTGTGCCTCGTCGTGCTGGCGATGCCGGCGGCGCGCCGGCCGTCGAAGAACATGCGCTAAGAGTGAGCAGCTGGCGCGGTTTTGCAATTCAACTGTTTTGGAGTGTTGCCAATGGCTCGCGTCGTTCGTTTTCATCAACATGGTGGTCCCGAGGTGCTGCGGATCGAGGATGTGGCGATCGCGCCACCCGCGCGCGGCGAGATCCAGATCCGGATCAAGGCGCTCGAACTGAACCGCGCCGAGGCCTTGATGCGTACGGGGACCTATATCGAGACGCCGACGCTGCCATCCGGCCTCGGCCTCGAAGCTGCCGGCATCGTCGAGGCGATCGGCGAGGGCGCCGGCGGTTTCGCGCCCGGGGATGCCGTCAGCATCGTGCCGCCGATCTCGATGGCGCGCTGGCCGGCTTATGGCGAACTCGCGACGTTCCCGGCCGAACTGGTCGTCAAGCATCCGCCGGCACTGGGGTTCGAGACGGCGGCCGCAGTGTGGATGCAGTACCTCACGGCATATGGCGCCTTGATCGATGTTGCGAGGCTCGCCCGTGCGGAGTTCGTCGTGATCACGGCGGCCTCGAGCAGCGTCGGGCTAGCGGCGATCCAGATCGCCAATCGTATTGGTGCGATACCGATCGCGGTGACGCGGACCTCCATCAAGAAGCAGGCGCTGCTTGAGGCGGGCGCTGCCCACGTCATTGCGTCGGCGGAGGAGGATTTACAGTTGCGGCTCGAGGGCATCGCGGGGCCGAACGGTGTTCGTGTGGTGCTCGACGCAGTCGGTGGCCCCGCCTTCATGCCGCTGACATCAGCGATGGCGCACGGCGGCATCCTCATCGAGTATGGCGGGCTCAGTCCGGAGCCGACGCCGTTTCCGCTGTTCACCGTGCTGAGCAAGAGCCTGATCCTGCGCGGCTACCGCGTGCACGAGATCGTCCGCGATCCGGCGCGGCTGGCCGCGGCAAAGGCGTTCACCCTCGATGGGCTTGCCGACGGTGCGTTGAAGCCGATCATCGCCAGGACGTTTCCGTTCGAGGAGATCGTCGAGGCGCATCGGTACCTGGAGTCAAACGTGCAGTTCGGCAAGATCGTCGTGACGGTGTGAGGGCACCTCACGTCCCGCAGAACGTCTGCGTCACGCGCTGCTCGGGGAGCGGCGGATCGGCGTAAGCCGCGAACTGTGGTTGGTCCTCGAACGGCTTCGCCAGCACCGTCAGCAGCTCCTCGAACGGCGCGTAGTCGTCGTTGGTGACGGCTGCCTGGATCACCGCCTCGATGCGGTGGTTGCGCGGGATGAAGGCCGGGTTGACGGCGCGCATTGCGGCCTTGCGCTCCGCCGGCGTCTGCTGTTCCAGCGCGAGGCGGGCGCGCCAGCGGGGGGCCCATTCGTCGAACGCTGCGGGCTCGAGGAACTGCGCGCGGACGTCGGCGGCGTCGTCGCTTGCCGCCTCGCCGAGATGGCGGAAGGTCAGCGTGAAGTCGGCACCGTTCTTTGCCATCGCGTCGAGCAGGTCCTGGATCAGCGCCTCGTCGCCGTCGCGCGCGGTGAACAGGCCGACCTTGGCACGCAGCCCGGCCTGATAGGCCGCGGTGAATTTTTCCGGGAAGTCGCCGAGGATCACTTGCGCCTGTTCGATCGCCTTCTCCTGGTCGTCGGCGAACAGCGGCAGCAGGCATTCGGCGAGCCGGGTCAGATTCCACAAAGCGATGCGCGGCTGGTTGGCGTAGGCGTAGCGGCCCATCTCGTCGATCGAGGAGAACACCTGCGCCGGGTTGTAGGCGTCGAGGAAGGCGCAGGGGCCGTAGTCGATGGTCTCGCCCGAGATCGACGTGTTGTCGGTGTTCATCACGCCGTGGATGAAGCCGACGAGGAGCCAGCGCGCGACCAGCGCGGCCTGTCGCGCGACGACGCCCGCAAGCAGGGCGTGATAGGGCTGGGCGGCGTCCTTCAGCTCGGGATAGTGCCTGACGATGACATGGTCGGCCAGCGCACGCACGCCGTCGGTGTCGCCGCGGGCGGCGAAGAACTGGAAGGTGCCGACGCGGATGTGGCTCGAGGCGACGCGGGTCAGCACGGCGCCCGGCAGCGCGGTCTCGCGCATCACGGGTTCGCCGGTGACGACGGCGGCGAGCGAACGGGTGGTCGGAATGCCCAATGCGAACATCGCCTCGCTGACGATGTATTCGCGCAGCACGGGGCCGAGCGCGGCGCGGCCGTCGCCGCGGCGGGAGAACGGGGTCGGGCCACTTCCCTTGAGCTGGATGTCGCGGCGGACGCCGTCCCGGTCGATGACCTCGCCGAGCAGGATGGCGCGACCGTCGCCGAGCTGGGGAACAAAGTGCCCGAACTGGTGGCCGGCATAGGCCATCGCGATCGGGTCGGCGCCGTCAGGCAGGCGCTTGCCGGCGAGGATTTCGGCGCCCTCGGGCGTCGAGAGCAGGTCCGGGTCCAGCCCGAGCTGGAGCGCGAGCGGCCGGTTCAGCCTGATCAGCCGGGGGGAGGCCACCGGGGTCGGCGCGACGCGGGCGAAAAAGTTCGCCGGCAGCGCCGAATAGGTGTTCTGGAACGGGAAATGGATGGTCATGTCGGGAAGATAGGCCTGCGGGCCGAATAGGCAAACGATTGGCGGCTCCGGCCAGGAAAATCTGCCGTTTGCCCCGAAAACCGGCCGTTCCATTGGTTGCCGCACCCGGCCCCGTCGGGTAAACCCTCCGCAACTTCGGACAGGGCATTTTGGCCCTGTCGCGATTCGACCCTCCGACATCAGTTTTGGAACGAATATGCATCGCTACCGGTCACACACATGCGGCGCGCTCCGAGAGAGCGATATCGAACAGACGGCCAGGCTGTCAGGCTGGGTCCATCGTGTCCGAGACCATGGCGGCGTGCTGTTCGTCGACTTGCGCGACCATTACGGCATCACCCAATGCGTGGCCGATCCGGACTCGCCGGCGTTCGCCGAGGTCGAGAAGTTCCGCTCGGAGTGGGTGGTGCGGATCGACGGCAAGGTGCGCCGCCGTCCCGCCGGCACCGACAATCCCGAACTGCCGACCGGCATGATCGAGGTCTACATCAAGGAGATCGAGGTGCTTGGCCCGGCGGCCGAGCTGCCGCTGCCGGTGTTCGGCGAGCAGGAATATCCTGAGGACATCAGGCTGAAGTACCGCTTCCTCGACCTGCGTCGCGAGAAGCTGCACCAGAACATCATGACCCGCGGCGCGGTGGTCGATTCCATGCGCAAGCGGATGAAGGAGCAGGGCTTCTTCGAATTCCAGACCCCGATCCTGACGGCATCCTCGCCGGAAGGCGCGCGCGACTTCCTGGTGCCGTCGCGGATCCATCCCGGCAAGTTCTACGCGCTGCCGCAGGCGCCGCAGCAGTATAAGCAGCTGCTGATGATGTCGGGCTTCGACCGCTACTTCCAGATCGCGCCGTGCTTCCGCGACGAGGACCCGCGCGCCGACCGCCTGCCGGGCGAGTTCTATCAGCTCGACGTCGAGATGAGCTTCGTCGAGCAGGACGACGTGTTCGCGGCGATGGAGCCCGTGATCACGGGCGTGTTCGAGGACTTTGCCAAGGGCAAGCCGGTGACGAAGAACTGGCCGCGGATTCCGTTTGCCGAGGCCGTGCGCAAATACGGTTCCGACAAGCCCGACCTGCGCAACAAGATCGTGATGCAGGAAGTCTCCGAGCACTTCCGCGGCTCCGGCTTCAAGGTGTTCGCGCGGATGCTCGAGGACCCGAAGAACCAGGTCTGGGCGATCCCGGGCACCGGCGGGGGCTCGCGCGCGTTCTGCGACCGCATGAACTCGTGGGCGCAGGGCGAGGGCCAGCCCGGCCTCGGCTACATCATGTGGCGCGAGGGCGGCGAGGGCGCGGGTCCGCTTGCCAACAACATCGGCCCGGAACGCACCGCTGCGATCCGCGACCAACTCGGCCTCAAGGAGGGCGACGCGGCGTTCTTCGTCGCCGGCGATCCGGAGAAGTTCTGGAAATTCGCCGGCCTTGCCCGAACGAAACTCGGCGAGGAGCTGAACCAGATCGACAAGGACCGGTTCGAGCTCGCCTGGATCGTCGACTTCCCGATGTACGAGTATGACGAGGAGAACAAGAAGGTCGACTTCTCGCACAACCCGTTCTCGATGCCGCAGGGCGGTCTCGATGCGCTGAAGTCGCAGGACCCGCTGACCATCAAGGCGTTCCAGTACGACATCGCCTGCAACGGCTACGAGATCGCCTCCGGCGGCATCCGCAACCACAAGCCGGAAGCGATGGTGAAGGCGTTCGAGATCGCCGGCTATGGCGAGCAGGAGGTCATCGACCGCTTCGGCGGCATGTACCGTGCGTTCCAGTATGGCGCGCCGCCGCATGGCGGCATGGCGGCCGGTCTTGATCGCATCGTGATGCTGCTCTGCGGCACCAACAATCTGCGCGAGATCTCGCTGTTCCCGATGAACCAGCAGGCCATGGATCTGCTGATGGGCGCGCCGTCGGAAGCGACGCCAAAGCAGCTCAAGGAGCTGCACATCCGCACCAACCTGCCGGCCAAGAGCTAGCCTTCGAAGTCACCTCGCCCCGCTCTTGCGGGGAGAGGTCGGCGCGAAGCGCCGGGTGAGGGGCATCTCTCCGCGCACACTCATCTCTCGGATTCGCGGAGGCAGCCCCTCACCCTGACCCTCTCCCCGTAAGAACGGGGAGAACGGGGAGCGAGGGAGATCACAACCCCGTCGAGGCCTCGATCCGGAATTGCGCCAGCGCCGATTGCGGATCGATCTTGAGCAGTTGCATCAGCTGAAGCGCCGGCGCTTTGGCGCGCGGCGTCAGCTTGACGACCAGCGTCTGCCCCGGCGTCTCGATGAACCGGCTGATGGCGGTGATGAGGGCAGTGGCGTCGGGATTGCTGCCGCCGATTGCATCGCCCTGCGCCTTGATGGTTTCGAGGATGGCGCTGCGTGCAGCGTCGCGGCCCACATTCTGGCTGCGCGCGTACTGCGCGACCGCGAGATCGATGACGCCGAGGTCATGGACGGTGAGCTCGATCGCGCTGGCCTCGATCTGCGCTGCCGCGCCCATGGCCTCGGCTGCGTTGGCCGAAAATGCCTCGCGCGGCACGTTGCCGAGCGAGACCTTCGCCGACGCCTTCACAAGCCCCGCCATGTCGAACTTGACCGGCTCGAGCGCGAACGAGCGCGACGCCTCGGTCCAGGCAGCGCCGAGATCGGCGTCGACGACCATCCGGTCGATCCCGGCCGCGATCAGCGGCTGCTGCCGCGGGTCGGAGGCATCCACCGGTGCGGCCAACTTCGCGACCAGGCGCAGTCTGCTCGGGATCGATCCGACGAACTGACCCCAGTCGAGGCTGAACACATCGATGTTGACCGGCTTGCCGGTGGATTTGTACGGCGTCGCGACGCCCTTGAGCTCGATGCCCTCGAGCAGCGGAAACAGCGCCAGCGCCTGTTCCGCCGACGGCTTCTCGGCGGAGAACTGCGCCGACAGCCGCATGAAGTTGGCGACGTCGAGCGACTTCAGCGCGAAGCGTCCGACCTTGATGGGACCATGTGGTCCACGTCCATCGAGCCCCTCGACGGCAAGCTCGCCGATCTTGCCGTGTTCGAAATTGAAGCGCACCGAGGACAGCTTGAGCGGGCCCTGCGGCGTCTCAACCGAGAGCCCACGTATCTCGGCATTTCCGATGCCGGCACCCGAATAAAGTCCGGCGACCTTCTCAAGCAATTCGCGCGCCTGGGCCGGAGACGGCGGCGCGCTGCCCGGCGGCGGGATCATCGCCAGCAGCGCCGGCAGTTGCATCCGCGACGGGTTGATCCTGACGTCGTCGACCGTGACGCCCTCGATCCGCATGTTCAGGCCGGGCGTGGCGGCGACGGCATCAGGCGTCACGGTGATCACATAGGGACCGACCGAAACGTGGCCCTGAACCCGATAGTCCCGGTCGTCATTGGCCTTGGCCGGATCGAACATCGCTGCCATCGCACCGACGTCGATATCGGTCGCGGCGATATTGGCGAGGTCGCCGGTCATCTTGACCGGCTTGCCTGCCGCCTGCGAATTGATCCTGAACGCAACCTTGTCGGTCTTGCTGGACGCGATCTTTCCGTCCTTCATGTTTTCGATGGCAAGGCCCGAATAGTCGAATGTGCCGCCGGCGCCGTCGCCGGCATGTGCTGCGGCGCTGAAGGTCAGCGCTCCGGTCAAGCTGGGCGCGGTCACCGACGACGCATTGATGCTCGCGAGCTGGGCGAACGCGAACCGGTACAACTCGACGATGGACGACGAGGCCGGAAGCTGGGGTAGGCCGGCGGGAGCGGAATAGTCCTTCACCGTGATCCGCGGCGCCTTGTAGGTCAGGGAGGCGATCGTCGGGCTCGGCCCCGCCACGCCAATCTCGACATCGCTGAACTCGAGCTTGTCGGCGGAGACCCGTGCCGCCTCCGTTTGACCGAGGCCTGTCATCGTGAGGCTGGCAATCTTGACGCTGACCGGGGACTGCGCTCCCGTCTCGGTGGCGATGTCTGCAATCGTCAAGGTGCGGCTCTTGACGTCGAAGGCGATCTTGCCGTGGCTCGCCTTGGCGCCGGTGGCGCGGACCTGCTCGAAGGCGGCCTCGACCTCGCGCGTGACCCGGCGCTGGGCATAGAGGTCGAAGCCGAAGAAGCCGCCGACCGCAATGACAATGACAGCGATCAGGCCGAGCAGAATTTTCTTCATTCGGTCAACTCCGGATCATCAAGGGAAAAAAATTGCCAATCCGCGGCCAGAAGGTGCAGCATCACTGAACGGGCCCGCCCGGGCCTGTTGACGGGGATATTATCGGATGTTGCATCCAAGCGGCTGGACATGCTTCACATCCGGCTCGGTTTGCCGGACAACTGACTTTCGCCTGGATTAGCACAGAAACAAGAAATTTGGGCCGGAAACGCGGGGAGCACGCATGTCGTCATCGTCTGAAGAACTCCATAACGCGGCGCTCGCCTATCACCGGCTGCCGCGGCCGGGCAAGCTCGAGATCCAGGCGATCAAGCCGCTTGCCAACCAGCGCGACCTGGCGCTGGCCTATTCGCCGGGCGTCGCCGCCGCCTGCACCGAGATCGCCAAGAACCCCGCCGAGGCGGCGACCCTGACCGCCCGCGCCAATCTGGTGGCCGTGGTCTCGAACGGCACGGCCGTGCTCGGTCTCGGCAATATCGGTCCGCTTGCCTCCAAGCCCGTCATGGAAGGCAAGGCGGTGCTGTTCAAGAAATTCGCCGGCATCGACGTGTTCGATATCGAGATCAAGGCCGACACGATCGAGCGCGTGGTCGAGACCGTCGCCGCGCTGGAGCCGACTTTCGGCGGCATCAATCTCGAAGACATCCGCGGACCGGAGTGCTTCGAGATCGAGGCGCAGCTCAAGGAGCGCATGAATATCCCGGTGTTCCACGACGACCAGCATGGCACCGCCATCATCGTCGCAGCCGCGATCGTCAACGCACTGCTGCTGAACGGCAAGAAGCTGCCCGACGTCAAGATCGTCTGCTCGGGTGCCGGCGCGGCGGCGATCGCGACGCTCAACCTGCTGGTCTCGATGGGCGCGCAGCGCAAGAACATCTGGGTCTGCGACATCGACGGCGTGGTCTATGAAGGCCGCAACACCACGATGGATCGCTGGAAGGCGGTCTATGTCCAGAAGACCGACGCGCGCGTGCTGGCGGACGTGATTCCGGGCGCGGACATCTTCATCGGGCTGTCGGCGCCGGGCGTGCTGAAGCCGGAGATGGTCAAACAGATGGGGGATGGGCCGCTGGTGATGGCGCTCGCCAATCCGGTGCCCGAGATCATGCCGGAAGAGGCGCGGGCGGCGCGACCCGATGCGATGATCTGCACGGGACGGTCGGACTATCCGAACCAGGTCAACAACGTGCTCTGCTTCCCCTTCATCTTCCGCGGCGCGCTCGACGTCGGCGCCACCGCGATCAACGAGGCGATGAAGCACGCCGCGGTCGACGCGATCGCGCAGCTCGCGCGCGATCCGCCGTCGGATGCGGTGGCCCATGGCTTCGAGACCGGCGAGACGCAGGGGTTCGGCCCGGGCTCGCTGATCCCGAGCCCGTTCGACCCGCGCCTGATCCTGCGCATTGCGCCGGCCGTGGCCAAGGCCGCGATCGAGTCCGGCGTCGCGACACGGCCGATCACCAATTTCGACGAATACGCGGCCAATCTCGAGCGCTTCTCGTTCCGCTCCGGCCTCACCATGAAGCCCGTGTTTGCCAAGGCGAAGACCCAGCCGGTGCGCGTGATCTACGCCGAAGGCGAGGATGAGCGCGTGCTGCGCGCGACCCAGGTGGTGCTCGAGGAGAAGCTGGCGCGGCCGATCCTGGTCGGCCGTCCATCGGTGGTCGAGACGAGGATCAAGCGCTTCGGCCTGTCGATCAAGGCCGGCCGCGATTTCGACCTGGTCAATCCCGAGGACGATCCGCGCTACCGTTCCTACGTGCAGTCCTATATCGACGTCGCCGGCCGGCGCGGGGTGACGCCCGAGGGCGCGCGGACCGTGGTTCGCACCAACAACACGGTCATCGCCGCGCTCGCGGTGTCGCGCGGCGAGGCCGATGCGATGCTGTGCGGTGTCGAGGGCCGCTACATGAGCCATCTGCGCCATGTCCGCGAGATCATCGGCTTCCTGCCGGGGGTCAGCGACTATGCCGCGCTGGCGCTGATGATCACCTCCACCGGCGCGCATTTCCTCGCCGACACCCAGGTGCGGCCGAACCCGAGTGCGGAGGAGCTCGCCGAAGTGGCGTCGCTCGCGGCGATCCATGTCCAGCGCTTCGCCTTCAAGCCGAGGGTCGCCTTCGTGTCACATTCCGACTTCGGCAGCTATGATACGGACTCCTCGCGCAAGATGCGGCGGGCCACCCAGCTCCTGAAGGACAAGCATCCGGAGATCGAGGCCGACGGCGAAATGCAGGGCGACACCGCGCTGTCGGCGGTGGCGCGCAAGCTCGTGCTGCCGCAATCGCGGCTGGAAGGCGAGGCCAACATCCTGATCATGCCGAACCTCGACGCCGCCAACATCGCCTACCAGATGATCAAATCGCTCGCCAACGCGCTGCCGGTGGGGCCGATCCTGATCGGTCCGGCGCGCCCGGCGCACATCCTCACCCCCGGTGTGACGGCGCGCGGCATTCTCAACATGACGGCGGTTGCCGCCGTCGAAGCCCAGGAGCGCGCCGGCCGCGCGCAGCCGACGCTCTTTGGCTGAGACCGATTCGATTTGATCGAAGCAGGTGGAGCGACCATAATCGCTCCGCCTGCTTCGTCCGATTCTGCCATCCAGTGAGGCCGACCCATGCCAGCGTTGATCACCTTCGGGCGCGTTCTGTTCGCCGTGCTGTTCCTGTATTCGGGGGCGACCAAGCTGTTCGGCATCCAGGCGACGGCGGATTTGTTCATGGCCAAGGTGACCATTCCCGCCGTGATCGCGCCCTATACGCAGCAGATCGAAACCTTCGCCGGCATGCCGTTCATGCAGCTCCTGGCGATCACGATCGGCGCCTTCGAGATCATCGCCGGCCTGATGATCGCTGTGAACGTGCTGGCGCGGTTCTTCGCGATCCTTTTGATCATCTTCGTCTGCTTTACGACCTTCTACTTCCACGATTTCTGGAATCAGGCGGCGCCTGACAACGGCAAGACCCTGATGGAGGCGCTGAAGAACCTGTCGCTGATCGGCGCATTGTTCATCATCGCCGGCTACGGCCGCGGCCCGCGCCGCGATGAGCCGGCGTATGGGGACGTGTAAACAGGACGGTAGCGTAGGGCGGGTTAGCCGACCACGTCCGCCGTAGCTCAACGAGCAAAGGCGGAAGGCGTAACCCGCCGATCTGAGCATCGGGTACGAAAGACGGCGGGTTACGCTGACGCTAACCCGCCCTACGATCTAACCAGCAACAATCAACCCACCCGCCGCCACGGCGTCACGCTGACATCCTGCGCGGCATCGATCAGTTGCGGCGCGCCGGCGTGAAGGCCGTGCACAGCAAGCACCTGCTGCGGGGTGCGGGCAGGGACGCCCGGAAAGCACGGCTCGCCGTCGGGGATGCGCACCCTTGGCGCGACCGACAGCCAGAACGTGTCGTAGCGGTCCATGAACATGCCGAACACGCCGGGGCCGCCGATGATGGCAACCATGCCCGATGTCACGCCGGCCTCGCGGCTCGCGGTCTCGAACGGACAGCCGGCCGGATTCCACAACAGCGCCTTCGGATTGTCCGGATCGGGTGCGGTGGCCGCGACCTTGCCGGTCAGGATCAGGCGGCGCCGCTTCGGCGCGTTCGGCTGCTCTTCCTGGGAGTGACGGCCATGCACGACGAGGTCGGCGCGGTCGAGAGCCGCGGTGAAGAACCGCTTGTCGCCCTCGATCTTGAGATCGTCGGGCATCACATTGTGAGCATTCGCCAGCCGGCCATCGGCGGAGACGATGACGAACCCTTCGATACGCAACCCGGACACCAGAGCCATTTCCGTTCCGATCGAATCGGAACGGGGCTCTGGATTGTTGTTGTGACGCGTTTTCTTCACGCGAACCGGTACCCACTTCGCTCGAAAACGCTCTAGGAGCCCGTCCAGATATGTTTTCGTGACGGGCATTTGTTGTAGAGTAGCAGGCTCAGGCTGCGTTTGCGAGGTTGAACAGCTTGAGGAGGTTATGGACGGTGCAGATCATTGTCCACTCGGCGCGCACTTTCTCGATGCCCCGCAACAGGAACTGGCGGAAGCCTCTTGCCTGTTTGATCTGCCCGAACACCGGCTCCACCACTTGCTTTCGCAATCGGTAGGGTGTTTCGAAGCCGCCATCGTCGATCTTCTTTCGCATGGCCTGTGTCAGCGGGCCGCCGACTTTTCCGTTCGCTACTGTCGGGTGCTTGGCGCGACCGGGCGCGACATAGCCATCGATGCTGCGTGTGTCGAGCGCTTCGAGATTGGCTTCGCTGCAGTAGCCGGAATCCGCTGAGGCCTGCCGCGGCTTGCGGCCAAGATTGCTCTCGATGGCCTCGATCAGGGGCACCAACTGGCCCTGATCGCTGCCGTGCTGGGTCAGTTCTTGCGCGACAATGATCTGGGCATGTGCATCGACGGCCGCCTGGGCATTATAGGCCTGAACGAAGCCATCCTTCGACTTCATGATGCGGCTTTCCGGATCGGTGAAGTTGCGTTGCGCCTTGGGATTGGGTTCCTCCGATGGCAGCGCCGCCGGTTTGCCCGGCTTCTTGCGGCCTTCGGCCTGGCGCTGCTGTTCCTTTTCGGCCTCGATGCGGCGCTCTTCCTCCGCCGCCAGTTTGGCGTCCGCTTCCAGCGCCGCCATCGCTTGCTGGATCTTCGCCAGCCGTTTCTGCTTGTCGACGGTCCAGTCCGGCAGTTCGTCGCTGTTGCCGAAAGTCTCATCCTCCGAGGCATCCGCCGCCTCGGCGGCCGCCAGCATGCGAGCGACCTCGGCCTTCAATTCCGCCTCGCGCTTCTTCATGCGCTCATAACTCATCGCCTTGTGTTTCGACGCGTTCGCCTTGATCTTCGTACCATCCAGCGCGACATGACCGAGCTTGACCAGCCCGGCCGTCTCGCACAACTTCAGAACCTGCACGAATAGCGCGCCGAGCGCCTTCAAATGTCGCTTGCGAAAGTCGCTGATCGTCCGAAAATCCGGCGCATCCAGCGCCACGATCATCACAAAATCGTTCCGCTCCCGGCAGGCCTTGGCAATCCGACGCGACGAATACAGCCCACTCGCATAGCTATGCAGCAGCAGCGCCACCATCATCCGCGGATCAAACGGCGGCTGCCCAAGCCCGCTCACATAGCTGCCCATGATCTCCCTGAGATCGAGGCTCTCCCGCACCAGATCAACCATAAACCGCGAGACATGGCCTTTCGGCACGAAGTCCTGCACATTCGGCGGCAGAAGCAGCGTCTGATCGATGTTCCAAGGCCGAAAATACTTGCTCATCGCCCAATGTTGAATCTGACCCGACCAGATTTGAACAGCGACTATCCAGACAAGCTCCTAGCCCGTCTTATTCGTCAGAGTGCGCCTGAGAGGCTGGCGAGCGTGGTGTAAAGCGCTGATGCGGCGTAGGATTCGGTTGCAAAGCCAACCCCATCACCTCAACCGCGAACGCCAGGCCCGCCATGACCGATGATACGATTCTGCCCTTCTCGTTTCCAGCCGTTCACGCCAAGAAAGTCACAGCTGCCTTCGATGGCGGTCGGCTGACCTCGAACGGGGGCGTGATGCTTCTGGCGATGGCCGAGCGGCGTCTCGGCTTGGCCGACAATTTGGCCCGGGTGTTCCCGGATCGGCGCGATCCGACGCGGGTCGTGCACAGCCTTGTCGATATGTTCCGCGCGCGCATGTTCGCGATCTGCTGCGGCTACGAGGACGCCGACGACCTCGATCATCTGCGGTCCGATCCCGCATTCAAGCTGGCCTGCGGACGGCTGCCGGACACGGGTCGCGATCTGTGTTCCCAACCGACGCTGTCGCGGCTGGAGAATGCTCCGCGCCTGCGCGACGTGATCCGACTGACCTACACTTTGGTCGACGCATGGATGGATAGCTACCCGCGCGAGCCGGCATCCGTCACGCTCGACATCGATGATACCTGCGATGTCGTCCACGGCCATCAGCAGCTCTCGCTGTTCAACGCTCATTATGACGAACGCTGCTTCCTGCCGATCCACGTCTACGACACGGAGAAGAGCCGGCCCGTGGCGGTCGTGTTGCGGCCCGGCAAGACGCCGGGCGGCGTCGAGGTGCGTGCCCATCTGCGCCGCCTGATACGGCATATCCGGACGCGGTGGCACAACACGCGAATTACGTTCCGTGGCGACGAGCACTATGCCCGGCCGGAGGCAATGGCGTGGTGCGAGACCAACGGCATCGACTACATCTTCGGTCTGTCCGGCACCAAGCCGCTCGCCAGAAAACTCGACGAGGCCGCCGACGACATCCGCACGCGACGCGCCATCGAGAACCTGCCGGTTCTGCGTGGCTATACCGAGACGCGCCACAAGGCCAAGTCCTGGGATCGCGAACGGCGTACCGTCGCCCGTATTGAGGCGACGATGCTCGGCCTCGACATCCGTTTCGTCGTCACCAGCCTCGATGTCGGCTCGGCCGAGTGGATCTACGACAGCCTGTATTGCGCGCGCGGCCAAGCCGAGAATCTGATCAAGCTGCATAAGACACAGCTCGCCTCCGATCGCACCAGCTGCCGTTCGGCGCTCGCCAATCAAGTCCGCCTCGTTCTCCACACCGCCGCTTATTGGCTGATGCTGACCGTGCGCGACGCGATTCCCAAAGCCCGGGAATTGGCCACAGCCGAGTTCGCGACGCTGCGTCTTCGTCTCTTGAAACTCGCTGCCCGTGTCGTCGAGACCACGAGCCGCATTCGCCTTGCGTTTGCCGCGGCATGTCCCGAAGCCGACCTGATCCGCGGCTTGCCAGGCGCGCTGCTGCCGCTCGGTCCTTGACCGGCGGGGCGTCCGCCCCCCGTTCGCCCAACCTACACCTCAAGCGCGTTGCAAAGTACGGGTCGGTCAGGCGGTGAAAAGCCGAAGGCAATCCCGCGCGCCTCGTCAGAGCAGATGTGCGGCCACATCAATCGGACTAAAAAAAGCACTCTCACGAATAGGACGGGCTAGAACTGTCGCGCGCGCTATTGCTGATCGACCGTGGTGACGACGCTGTTCACCGGCCGCGAGCTCACGGTCGGCAGCTTGACGTCCTTGGCGAGCCCCTGCTCGTATTGCGGCAGCACCGTCACGGGGAATTTGGCGCGCATCGCGACCACCTTGTAACCGCCGGCCTTGAGCTGCTGCAGCAGCGCGGGCAGCGCCTCCGCGGTGTGCTTCTGGAAGTCGTGCATCAGGATGATGCCCTTGCCGAGCTTGTTCAGCTTCTTCATCACCGTGTCGATCACCTGCTGCGGCTTGCTCGATTTGAAGTCGAAGGAGTCGAGGTCGCAGGAGAAGATCGCGATGTTGCGGTTGCCGAGATAGGTCACCATCTCCGGCGGGTGCTGCAGCGCCGGGAAGCGGAAGAACGGCGAGGGTGAAACCTCGAGCGCCCATTTGACCGCGGCATAGCCGCGCTCGATCTCGTCCTTCTTCTGATCCTCGGTCAGCTTCTTGTTGCTCAGATTGGCGTGCGACCAGGTGTGCGCGCCGACCGTGTGGCCGGCGGCATACACCTGACGCAGGATTTCAGGGTGATAGGTGGCGTGCTTGCCGATCGGGAAGAAGATGCCCGTGGTGCATTCATCCGCGAGCGCCTTCAACACCGCGGGCGTGTTGGCCGGCCACGGACCGTCGTCGAAGGTCAGCACCACTTCATGGTCGCGCAGGAAGTCGAGCTGCTTGAAATGCTCGAAGCCGAAGCCGGGCCCGCCGGTGGTGTCGATCTCGACGGTGCGGCCGACGCCGAGCGCGTTCGGATTGTTGCAGGCAGCGCGCGCCGGCTGCGGCGGTTGCTTCGGCGGCACTGGTGCGGCGTTTGCGGTGGCGGGCGCTGGCGCTGCGGCCGCTGGTGCTGCCGCCGGCGCTGTGGCGGCGCCCTTGGCCGGCGCTGCCGCAGCGCCCTTGGCGGGCGGCGTCTGCGACCAAGCTGCGCTCGACGCGAGCAACGATACGGTCCCTGCGAAAATCAGACCTGCCGCAATGCGCATGGCGTGTTCCCTGCTGATCGCGCTTCCGTGCCGGCGTTGCCGCACCCGGACCGCTTCACCCCCAACCGATCGTACCCTAGTCGCAGTCGCGACGCCAAGGCAATGAAGGTGGGCGGGCGCGTGCCCAAAATCCTCGTCGGATCAGTTAATTCCGGGGATTATCTTGAGATTATCTTGGCTTCTCAGGCGGCCGCCAATGTCCGTGCGATTGCGGTCTTGATGCGGGTGTCGTCGGGCGTGACCGACTCAGGGAAGACGTCGGCGATGTAGCCGTCGCGGCCGATCAGGTATTTGTGGAAATTCCAGCGCGGCACGTCCTTCGGCCGCGCCTCGGCCGCCCAGCGCGGTAGAAAGGATGCGCGTCGCGCCCCGGACCACAGCCTTCGCTGCGATCGGGAAGGTGACGCCGTATTGATGCTGCGCGGTCTCGGCGATCTCGGTCGGGCCGCCGGGCTCCTGGCCGCCGAAATCATTCGAGGGCACGCCGATGATGACGAAGCCGCGCTCGCGGAATTCGGTCCACAATTGCTGCAGGCCGGCATATTGCGGCGTGAAGCCACAGAGCGAGGCCGTGTTCACGATCATCAGGGGATGGCCGGCATAGTCGGCAAGGCTGATATCGCCGCCCGAGAGTGCGGGGAATGAGAAGGCGTAGGCCGTGATCCGGCTCATCGCGGGCTGCTCCGCATGCAGCGCACGCGATCCCGCGGCCGCGGCCAAGGCCGTCACGATCAGTGTTCGGCGGTTGATCATGATGATGTCCCCGGATCGGATGTGCCTGACATGATAATCCAGAGCGCAGGCCCAAGCCTTCAACAAGGCGTTACGGAAGGGAACATCTTAGCCGTCATGCCCGGCCTTGTGCCGGGCATCCACGTCTTCGCTCCAACGGGCGAGAAAGACGTGGATGGCCGGGACATAGGCGAGCGGAAGCGACGCCGTCCTTCGGACGGCTACGCCCGGCCACAACGGAAAGTGACTTTCGCTCTCGGGAAGAGGGTTGGAGAGGTACAGCCCGAAAGCTTAGCGCAGCGGCAGGATGAAGTCGGTGCCTTCGCCGGTCTCGCCCTGGTTGACGCCGAGGTCGGAGACGATGATCGAGCCGCCGGTGCCGAGCGCTTCGCTGATCCGCGCCATCACGTCTGATGGAATCGAGATGCGGTCGAGTGCCTCGGCGGGGGTATTCGTCGCTGGCTGCGGCTTGGCCTCGACCGGCGGTGCGGCCGCCACCTTGCGGCGATGCGAGACATGCTCCTCGGCGTCGACACGGGCGGCATTGCGGGTCGGCAGCGTGACCACCGACCAGCGCAGCAGGTTGGTATCGGTCTTGTCGGCTTCCGCGGTGAAGACATGCGTGCCGAGCGGCCGGTCGCTCGCGGCGATCGTCACCGGCACGTCGAACAGCGGCGCAAAGTTCTGCCGCACATAGAGCTTGGAATCCTTGCGGCTGATGAACACCGCGATCTGGCCGGCGCGCTTCGACACGTCGATCCTGGCGACGCCCGGCAGCCGTGTCGTATCCTTGGCAGCGTCCTTCTTGGCATCGGGCGCGTCGGCCGCGGTTGCCGGCTCGGCGGGCTTGTCAGCGGTCTTGGCCGCATCCGCCGCCTTGGCAGCGTCCTTGCTCGCCGCGTCCTTGCTCGCGTCCCTGCCGGCATCAGCCTTAGGCGCATCGGCCTTCGCATCGGTCTTGGAAGCCTCGGCAATGCCGGGCTTGGCGGCGTCCGTTTTCGGCTCGTCAGCTTTGCCTTCGGCCTTCACCGGGGCTTTCGCGGAGACCTCGGTCTTCGGCGTGTCGGTGCTGCCGGTGGTTTCGCCGACCGTCTTGTCGTCGGTAGCGGAATTGGTCTCGGGCGGCTGGTCGGTCGCGGTCTCAGCTTGGACCGTCTCGGGCTTGTCGGCTGCAAGCTTGTCGGCGATCGCGTCCCGTGTCGCCGAGGAGGAGGCGTCGGACATCGTCACCGACGCGCTCGCCGCCGGCATCGCACCGCTGGCGTCGGCTGTGTGGGTGTTGTCGCGCAGCGAAGCTGGCGGGGCGGCGTGGCCGACGCTGGTGCGCAAATCGAGACCGGACTGCTTGTCGGCGCCCTTGTCGGTCTTGACGCCGAGCGGCGCATCCATCTTCAGGATCTCGTCGGCAACCGGCTGCTGCGGTGCAACCTTCTGCGTCACCAGCAATGGATGCGAGAAGTTCTCCGGCGTGATCGTGCCCGGCGTGACGAACACGCGGGCGCCCATTCGCGTCCAGCCGTACATCTTGACCGCAAACGACATCGGCATGCGGATGCAGCCATGCGAGGCCGGATAGCCGGGCAGCACACCGGCGTGCATGGCGATGCCCGACCAGGTGATGCGCTGCATGTACGGCATCGGTGCGCCGCTATAGATGTTGGACTGGTGATACTTCTGCTTCTGGATGACGCTGAAGACACCCATCGGGGTCGAGTGCCCCTTCATGCCCGTCGACACCGGGCTCTCGGCATAGAGGCCGTTGGCGTCGTAGACGCTGACGCGCTGCTGGTCGATCGAGACCGAGATGATCAGGGGACCCTGCGGCTTGGCGCCGGCCTCCTTCTCGAGCGCCGGATTTTTCTTGGTCAGATTGCGCTTCGGCTTCGGCCGGGCCGGCCGCGGCATCGGCTGGTAATCACCGTAATAGCCGGAATCACTGTTCCAGTAGAACAGCGCAGCATCGGCCTGTGAGGAGGCGGCGACGGTGCCGGCTGCAGTCAAAACTGCAAACTGCCAGAACCGCCTATTGGCAGAATCAAAAATCGAAATCCGCCGTCCCGTTCCGTGCATATTCCGAATCCCAGTCCAAACTATTCCTTGGTTGTCGCAGACGTGGAACGCGTTCACCAGCGTATGCGATTAACCCTTCCGTGAGGCGCGTATTTTTCGCCAAAAGCGTAGCAAAAAAGCCTCACAAGAGGTTAAACGCCCAGCCTGATCACCGAGCCGTCAGCGCCTTCCTGTGCGGCGTTTGCGCACTACATAGGCGGGACCCACCCCGCGGAGACCTCAATGACATCGAGAAGTGTGAGCTTGTGTGACGTGCGACTGTTGTCTCGATCGGGGTGCGCAATGCTGCTGATGGTGCTGGGTTTGGGGCTGGCCCGTCCGGCGGTCGCGGCGGATGAGCCGGACCTGATCTTTCGCCGCTCCACGGTGTTCAAATTGATGAGCCCCAACGACAAGCTCGCGACCTATGGCGTCGACGACCCCGAGGTCGAAGGTGTTGCCTGTCACTTCACGGTGCCGGAGAAGGGCGGCTTCAAGGGCTGGCTTGGACTTGCCGAGGAAGTCTCCGATATCTCGCTGGCCTGCCGGCAGATCGGGCCGATCCGCTTCAAGAACAAACTCGGCCAGGGCGACGACATGTTCAGCAAGCGCCGGTCGCTGTTCTTCAAGAAGATGCAGATCGTGCGCGGCTGCGACGCCAAGCGCAACGTGCTGGTCTACATGGTCTATTCGGACAGGTTGATCGAGGGCTCGCCGAAGAACTCGACCTCGTCGGTGCCGATCATGCCGTGGGGCCCGACCGACGCCGCCATCCAGAAGTGCGGCGAGTTTATTCAATAGGCTTTGTTCGGCAGCCTTCATTCAATAGCCCCGGCATGGGCTTGGCCTGTTCGGCTGAAGCGGTGGGTAAACTAGCGGTTGGTTTGCCCGAACTGCTTCGCGCCGAGGCTGAGGCCCGGCTTGACCTTCGAGTCGCGGCAGCCGACGAGGCGGACCAGCTTTTGCTGCGCGCACTCATTGTCGCCCATCACATGGGTGCCCTGTTGCGACATTGCGGCCGTCATCTGCTTCTGCGGGCCGGATTTGGTGGCCGCGGATTCATTGCCAACGCCCATGTTGCCATTGCCCACGACTGACATCCTTCGTTGGATAGGGAATCACCACAACGTGCCACCGCGGAGATGGTTGCACGGTGCCGATATGAGTCGGCTGGACCGTCGCCCGGTTCACCGCCGACCTGCTGTGCTGCTTCCTGTCTCAGCAGAGGAAAGTTAAGAAAGCGCGGTAGCCCGCTCAATTTGCACGCAGAATCGGCCATCGCCCCGGCTGCGGCCAAAACAGGTGCCAAGGACGGGCGCCAAGGCGGGCACCACGGCAGGCCTCGACGCGCGAAATCTTGAACACGCGCTCCGCCGCCGCTCCATCACTGAAAATATTGATGTTTTCCGGCCAATGTTTCGTCGATCGCCAGCCGACGAAACAATTCTCCGGTTGATGAAACCATTTTCGACTTGTTCCGCAGAACTCCGGAAACGGCAGTTCGTTATCAAACCGTCAACACAACGGCGCGGACGCCGGCCGGAATAACGGAGACTGTCACATGCGGACCATCAGCCTGATCCTCGCCTTCGTCTTCGTGATGGCCGGTTCGTCGATGGCTGGTTCCCCGGACAGCGGTTTGCCCGGCATCGGCACCTTCTCCTATAACGGCTCGTCGGTGGTCACTGTGGCCCCGATGGTGATGGCGCAGGCCAACTGAACGCGACGCGAAAAACAGAACAGCCGATAAAGGCCACTCATGTTGCTCCGTATCTGTTCCGCCGCGATGTTCGCATTGCTCGTCCTGGCGGGTTCCGCGCAGGCCCAATCCCAGCTTCCACTCGAATCGATGCAGATCCGGTCGCTGTACCGGGTAACTGAGCCGCGCGACGAATTCGTTCGCCAGTGCGCGCCGCACATGCTTGGCCGCTGGGCGCATCCCGAAGCCGTCTGCGGCTGCCTGCACGACCACGCCGCAGCAACGGTGGATGATCCCGACCTCCGTCAGGCATTGCTGCGCGGGATCAGCGAGACCGGCGTGCCGACCATCGAGACCGATTGGGTGCCGCCGTCGAAGCAGGCCGAGATCGGCCCGACCTTCACCAAGATCGCCAAGCCGACGCTGCAATGCATGTTCGAGCCGATCTCGAACTGAGCGGCGCGTTGCCAAATAATGAAGAAGCAGGCGCCTCGCGGAAGCGGGGCGTTTATTTTTTGGCGAGGCGCGGCACGCAGCTGCGGGTCCGCACCACGCCGTTCTGGCTCAGCTTGGCGCCGATCACCTGCTTGATCTGCCCGGCCGGGCACGAGCCGTCATCGACCAGGACGCGCTGACCGACCCGGAGGTCGACGATGTCGCCCTCGCGCATCAAGGCCTGCTGCGCGGAGGCGGGGGCGCTCAGGGCGACACATGCGACGGCGCCGATCAGCGCGACGAATCCGATGCGCGGCATCGCGGCCTCCCTCACTTGTTCTGGATCTTGACCCCGTCGGGGCCGACATTGATCTGCAGGCCTTCGGGCTGCTTCTTCGCCTGATAGAGATTGTAGCCGAGCATGCCCACGATCAGGACCAACCCGCCGATCACGAGATACAGGACGTTGCGATTGGCAGGCATCCGGTATCTCCGTACGCTGGCACTGACTGAACGCGCGCGACCTTAGTCAGGTCGCTGCGATTCTCATAGCGCGCCGCGGTTTGGCGGATGACTTGATCGATCCCTTGACTGGTCCTTTGCGCGTCGCGCGCAGCGCAATCAGCGTTGCCTTCGCCAACTGTTCCGCCGACGCGATGAGTTGCGGAACCGGATGACCGGAAAATCCCAGCACGAAGCCGGGCAATGGACGCGCGCGATGATAGGTCTCGGCGAGCAGCCAGCCGCCGACGCCGGCGGCGGCTTTTGCCTCCGCGGCAATGAGTGGATCGGTCGCGGGATCGAGCCTGGCCACGAGATGCAGGCCCTGCGAGGGCACGGGAACCGTGAGCGCGCCCTCGGATGTGCGCTCGAGCGTCGACGCCAGCACATCGCGCGCCTCGCGATAGAGCTTTCGAGATTTGCGCAAATTGGCGGCGAAGGCGCCGGAGTTCAGCATGTCGGCGACCGCGCCTTCCATCAACGTGGCGGGAAAGCGGTCGAGCGCGGCGCGCGCCGCCGTCACCGGGCCGATCAAGGCTTCGGGCAGGGCGCAGTAACCGATCCGCAAGCCCGGAAACAGCGTCTTGGCAAACGTGCCCATGTAGATCACGCGGCGCAGATGATCGATGCCGGCGAGCGACAACAGTGGCGCGCCGTCATAGCGGAACTCGCTGTCGTAATCGTCCTCGAACACGAAGGCGCCGGCATCGCGGGCCCAGTCGAGCAGTTCGAGCCGGCGCGGCATCGACATCTGCACGCCGAGCGGAAATTGGTGCGACGGCGTGACATAGGCGGCGCGCGCCTGCGGTGCCGATGCGCGGCCCTTGTCGACGCGCATGCCCGAGGCATCGACCGGCACCGACACCGGACGATAGCCGCAATGCTCGATCGCGCGCCGCGCCGCCGGATAGCCGGGATCCTCGCACCAGACCTGATCGCCGGGCTTGAGGATCGTGCCGAGCACGATGCGCAGCGCATGCAGCGTGCCCGAGGCCAGCATGATCTGGTCGGGATCGCAGCGCAGCCCGCGCGCCGACAGCAAATGATCTGATATGGCGGCGCGCAGCTCCCGGTTTCCGCGGGGATCGCCGTAATGCAGATGCTCGGAGCCGAAGGCGCGCAGCCTGCGGCCGGCGAAGGCGCGGAAGCGCTGCAGCGCGCGCTCGTCGATATGCGTGCAGCCGAGCGACAGCGCGTTGTGCTGCGGCGACTCGATCTCGATCTTCGCGCGTCGCGGTGCGGTGGCCTGCGCCGGGATGCGCGCGGCGACGAAGGTGCCGGAGCCCGTGGTTGCCACCGCAAATCCGTCGGCGATCAGCCGCTCATAGGCCGTGGTGACGGCGTTGCGTCGGAAGCCGGTCTGTTTTGCCAGCGTGCGCGAGGGCGGCAGCGGCTCGCCCGGCTTGACCAGGCCGCCGACGATCGTGTGGCACAGCGCCTGATAGAGCCGCTGCTGCGAGGCCGCGCCCTGCGCGACGTGGGGACCGGCGAGGTCGAGCGGCAGCTCGGCCTTGCCAGGCGAAGGCTTGCGCAAATTGGTCGGAATTTTTCGCATGGAATTGGCACTATCGCAGACCAAATGGACCGCTACAACTCTCGACAGATTCCAGATTTCGAAAGGCACTGCCGTGACCGAAGGCGCATCCACTCCGTCCTACCCCATGTCGTCCCGCAACCGAGTGAAGCGCCGCCATGATCGCGGCTTCTACGACCACGCCACCGTGCACAAGATCCTGGACGCCTCGATGCTGTGCCACGTCTCATACGTGATCGACGGCCAGCCCTATTGCACGCCGACCTTTTTCTGGCGCGAGGGCACCAAGCTCTACTGGCACGGCTCGAGCGCGAGCCGGATGCTGGAGAACCAGTCGGAAGGGCAGCGCGTGTGCCTGACGGTCGCCCATCTCGACAGCCTGGTGCTGGCGCGCTGCGGCTTCAATCACTCGGCCGATTATCGCGCGGTGATGGCGTTCGGCTCAGCCTATCTCGTCACCGACCCGCAAGAGAAGGAGCGCGCCATCGTTGCGATGGTCGACCGCTTCTTTCCCGAGCGCACCGCGAGCCTGCGCGCCAGCAGCAAGCAGGAGATCAAGGCGACCTCGTTCATCGCGATGGAGATCGACGAAGCCTCGGCCAAGGTTCGCGCCAAGGGCGTTGCCGATGACGACGAGGATTACGAGTTGCCGATCTATGCCGAGCGTATTCCGGTGCGCACCGTGCTCGGCGCGCCGGAGCCGTGTTCGCGGCTGCTCGACGGCGTGTCGCGGCCTGCGACACTCGATGCCTATTCGGAAGGCCGTCTGCTCGAAGATGCATTGCGGGATGCCTATTTTGCGCAATACAAGGCGGAGTGAAATCGGGTTACGGTGCGGCTCCCGCCTGTCTGATTTCCCCGATGGAGCTGCCGCATGACTGCCGAGACGCAACAACGAATCCTTGCTGCCGTTGACGAGGGATTCGATGCGCAGCTTGCGACGACGCAGGCCTTTGTCGCGATCCCCTCGACCCGCGGCGCCGAGGGGCCGTGCCAGGACATGATCGGCGATCTCTTGCGCGAGCGCGGCTATGAGGTCGACGACTGGCACATCAATCTCGACGAGCTCAGGGATTTGCGCGGCTTCGGCCCGATCGAGCATGATTTCTCCAAGGCGCGCACGGTGGTCGGCACCTACCGCCCGGCGACCAATGCCGGCAAATCGCTGATCCTGCAGGGCCACTGCGACGTGGTGCCGACCGGTCCGCTCGAGATGTGGGAGACGCCGCCGTTCTCGCCCGTGATCAAGGACGGCAAGATGTACGGCCGCGGCGCCTGCGACATGAAGTCCGGCACGATCGGCGCGCTCTATGCGCTGGATGCGATCAGGAAGGCCGGCCTGAAGCCGACGGCGCGGATCCACTTCCAGTCCGTGATCGAGGAGGAGAGCACCGGCGTCGGCGCGCTCTCGACCTTGCAGCGCGGCTATCGCGCCGATGCCTGCTTCATCCCCGAGCCGACCAACGGCAAGATGATCCGTTCACAGGTCGGCGTGATCTGGTTCCGCCTGAAGGTGCGCGGCTTCCCGGTGCATGTGTTCGAGGCCGGTGCCGGCTCGAACGCGATCATGGCGGCGTATCATCTGGTGCATGCGCTGGAGAAGCTCGAGATCGCCTGGAACGAGCGCGCCAAGGCCGACCGCCACTTCAAGGACGTCAATCATCCGATCAACTTCAATCCCGGCATCATCAAGGGCGGCGACTGGGCCTCCAGCGTGCCGGCCTGGTGCGACGTCGACTGCCGCATCGCGGTGCTGCCAGGCTGGTCGATCGCCGAATGCCAGAAGGAGATTTTGGCCTGCGTGTCGGCCGCGGCGCGCGACCACCGTTTCCTCTCCAACAATCCGCCGCAGGTCGAGTGGTCGGGCTTCCTGTCGGAAGGCTATGAGCTGGTGAATTCCGAAGCGCCGGAAGCCGCCTTCGCGAGGGCACATCAGACGGTCTATGGCGGCGCGGTGGAAGATCGCGCCTTCACCGCGCTGACCGACACGCGCTTCTACGGCCTGAACTACAACATCCCGAGCCTCTGCTTCGGCGCCAATGGCGCGGCGATGCATGGCTTCAACGAATATGTCGAGCTGGACTCGCTGCGGAAGTCGACCAAGGCGACCGCATTGTTCATCGCGGAATGGTGCGGGGTGGAGAAGGCGTAGTGGTCCTCTCGTGCCAAGGTGGCGTTCCGCAGGTCTCTAGCCCGTCTTATTCGTCAGAGTGCGCCTGAGAGGCTGGCGAGCGTGGTGTAAAGCGCTGATGCGGCGTAGGATTCGGTTGCAAAGCCAACCCCATCACCTCAACCGCGAACGCCAGGCCCGCCATGACCGATGATACGATTCTGCCCTTCTCGTTTCCAGCCGTTCACGCCAAGAAAGTCACAGCTGCCTTCGATGGCGGTCGGCTGACCTCGAACGGGGGCGTGATGCTTCTGGCGATGGCCGAGCGGCGTCTCGGCTTGGCCGACAATTTGGCCCGGGTGTTCCCGGATCGGCGCGATCCGACGCGGGTCGTGCACAGCCTTGTCGATATGTTCCGCGCGCGCATGTTCGCGATCTGCTGCGGCTACGAGGACGCCGACGACCTCGATCATCTGCGGTCCGATCCCGCATTCAAGCTGGCCTGCGGACGGCTGCCGGACACGGGTCGCGATCTGTGTTCCCAACCGACGCTGTCGCGGCTGGAGAATGCTCCGCGCCTGCGCGACGTGATCCGACTGACCTACACTTTGGTCGACGCATGGATGGATAGCTACCCGCGCGAGCCGGCATCCGTCACGCTCGACATCGATGATACCTGCGATGTCGTCCACGGCCATCAGCAGCTCTCGCTGTTCAACGCTCATTATGACGAACGCTGCTTCCTGCCGATCCACGTCTACGACACGGAGAAGAGCCGGCCCGTGGCGGTCGTGTTGCGGCCCGGCAAGACGCCGGGCGGCGTCGAGGTGCGTGCCCATCTGCGCCGCCTGATACGGCATATCCGGACGCGGTGGCACAACACGCGAATTACGTTCCGTGGCGACGGGCACTATGCCCGGCCGGAGGCAATGGCGTGGTGCGAGACCAACGGCATCGACTACATCTTCGGTCTGTCCGGCACCAAGCCGCTCGCCAGAAAACTCGACGAGGCCGCCGACGACATCCGCACGCGACGCGCCATCGAGAACCTGCCGGTTCTGCGTGGCTATACCGAGACGCGCCACAAGGCCAAGTCCTGGGATCGCGAACGGCGTACCGTCGCCCGTATTGAGGCGACGATGCTCGGCCTCGACATCCGTTTCGTCGTCACCAGCCTCGATGTCGGCTCGGCCGAGTGGATCTACGACAGCCTGTATTGCGCGCGCGGCCAAGCCGAGAATCTGATCAAGCTGCATAAGACACAGCTCGCCTCCGATCGCACCAGCTGCCGTTCGGCGCTCGCCAATCAAGTCCGCCTCGTTCTCCACACCGCCGCTTATTGGCTGATGCTGACCGTGCGCGACGCGATTCCCAAAGCCCGGGAATTGGCCACAGCCGAGTTCGCGACGCTGCGTCTTCGTCTCTTGAAACTCGCTGCCCGTGTCGTCGAGACCACGAGCCGCATTCGCCTTGCGTTTGCCGCGGCATGTCCCGAAGCCGACCTGATCCGCGGCTTGCCAGGCGCGCTGCTGCCTCTCGGTCCTTGACCGGCGGGGCGTCCGCCCCCCGTTCGCCCAACCTACACCTCAAGCGCGTTGCAAAGTACGGGTCGGTCAGGCGGTGAAAAGCCGAAGGCAATCCCGCGCGCCTCGTCAGAGCAGATGTGCGGCCACATCAATCGGACTAAAAAAAGCACTCTCACGAATAGGACGGGCTAGTTAGTCCTCAATTTCAGTGAGAGGCTGCTTAAGCTGGTCTTCTGCGTCCTGCGGAACCCCTCTCAACAATCGATCAAGCTCAGTTTCCGTGAGAATGGGCGCCGATCGCATCTTGTCCTTCGCTTCGGCTCTCGACACGTCGATCTCCACAAATCGGCCTTCCATTTTTCGATAGTGTGCATAGCAGCCGATATCGATGGCAAAGGCTTGGTAGTTGCCTTGAGTAGACTTATGGGTGAGCGCAGAACCGGCCTGATGAATTATTCTGTAACCATAGGTCGAGCTCCTGCAGCTTTTGGCGATGAGTTTTGTAGATTCGTTCAACTTCTTGCTTGCTTGTCGTCGAGTCGTCGATCTTGAATTTCGTCTTCCCCTGCGCTTTCGCAGATCCGGGTAGGGCGATCTCGGCGCCGGTCTCTGCTTCGAACGAATTCCCTTCAGTGGATGCACCCGACTGGGTTTGCTTTATCGCTTCTTCTTGTTCGTCGGGCGCTAACCCGTCCTATTCGTGAGAGTGCGTTTTTTTAGTCCGATTGATGTGGCCGCACATCTGCTCTGACGAGGCGCGCGGGATTGCCTTCGGCTTTTCACCGCCTGACCGACCCGTACTTTGCAACGCGCTTGAGGTGTAGGTTGGGCGAACGGGGGGCGGACGCCCCGCCGGTCAAGGACCGAGAGGCAGCAGCGCGCCTGGCAAGCCGCGGATCAGGTCGGCTTCGGGACATGCCGCGGCAAACGCAAGGCGAATGCGGCTCGTGGTCTCGACGACACGGGCAGCGAGTTTCAAGAGACGAAGACGCAGCGTCGCGAACTCGGCTGTGGCCAATTCCCGGGCTTTGGGAATCGCGTCGCGCACGGTCAGCATCAGCCAATAAGCGGCGGTGTGGAGAACGAGGCGGACTTGATTGGCGAGCGCCGAACGGCAGCTGGTGCGATCGGAGGCGAGCTGTGTCTTATGCAGCTTGATCAGATTCTCGGCTTGGCCGCGCGCGCAATACAGGCTGTCGTAGATCCACTCGGCCGAGCCGACATCGAGGCTGGTGACGACGAAACGGATGTCGAGGCCGAGCATCGTCGCCTCAATACGGGCGACGGTACGCCGTTCGCGATCCCAGGACTTGGCCTTGTGGCGCGTCTCGGTATAGCCACGCAGAACCGGCAGGTTCTCGATGGCGCGTCGCGTGCGGATGTCGTCGGCGGCCTCGTCGAGTTTTCTGGCGAGCGGCTTGGTGCCGGACAGACCGAAGATGTAGTCGATGCCGTTGGTCTCGCACCACGCCATTGCCTCCGGCCGGGCATAGTGCCCGTCGCCACGGAACGTGATTCGCGTGTTGTGCCACCGCGTCCGGATATGCCGTATCAGGCGGCGCAGATGGGCACGCACCTCGACGCCGCCCGGCGTCTTGCCGGGCCGCAGCACGACCGCCACGGGCCGGCTCTTCTCCGTGTCGTAGACGTGGATCGGCAGGAAGCAGCGTTCGTCATAATGAGCGTTGAACAGCGAGAGCTGCTGATGGCCGTGGACGACATCGCAGGTATCATCGATGTCGAGCGTGACGGATGCCGGCTCGCGCGGGTAGCTATCCATCCATGCGTCGACCAAAGTGTAGGTCAGTCGGATCACGTCGCGCAGGCGCGGAGCATTCTCCAGCCGCGACAGCGTCGGTTGGGAACACAGATCGCGACCCGTGTCCGGCAGCCGTCCGCAGGCCAGCTTGAATGCGGGATCGGACCGCAGATGATCGAGGTCGTCGGCGTCCTCGTAGCCGCAGCAGATCGCGAACATGCGCGCGCGGAACATATCGACAAGGCTGTGCACGACCCGCGTCGGATCGCGCCGATCCGGGAACACCCGGGCCAGATTGTCGGCCAAGCCGAGACGCCGCTCGGCCATCGCCAGAAGCATCACGCCCCCGTTCGAGGTCAGCCGACCGCCATCGAAGGCAGCTGTGACTTTCTTGGCGTGAACGGCTGGAAACGAGAAGGGCAGAATCGTATCGTCGGTCATGGCGGGCGTGGCGTTCGCGGTTGAGGTGATGGGGTTGGCTTTGCAACCGAATCCTACGCCGCATCAGCGCTTTACACCACGCTCGCCAGCCTCTCTGGCGCCCTCTGACGAATAAGACGGGCTAAATGCATCGTGTTTAGGCGCGCTATGATATCTTGGAGAATGAGAATAGTCTTTAGCTTCGCCTTTCTGCCAAACCACCCACTTAGATGGTTTTCGAGTTCTCCGAACAGGGCAGTCAGGATTTCGATGAGCACATTTGGAAACGTGTGCCGCTTGAAATCCTCGCAGTTGAGGTAGATCGCACGCGTTTCCGGTCCGAGCTGCTTTGCGGAGTCGTGAAGCAGCAACGTTTTTCCGCAACCCCGTCTCGCAAAGATGGTGTGATTTTGGCGTGCGCTTACGTCTTGTAGAGCATGACCAGCATCTATGTAGGTGACGACTTCTCCCCCAAGTTGGACGCGCAATCCCTCAGTAATCAATTTCCGAAGTCGGGCTAATTTATCGTTGTCAACCAAAGGCTTCTTCCCTCTCTGCTCGAGTTCGATCTACGCGAGGGGAAGGGTTCGCGCAACTCTTCCGTGCCCTTTTTGGATGTTCGTTAGCGTTCTTCCACAGGCCATAACGCCTTCACGATCGCATCCAGCCCATCGGTCAGCGCGGCCGGGCCGGGCTGCAATATGATCGATGATTTGATCTCGACGATGCGGTCGTTGCGCACAGCGGGAATGTCGCTCCAGCCGTCGCGTTTGCGGATGCGGTCGGGCACGACCTTTTTGCCGCACCAGGATGCCAGGATCACGTCGGGCATCGCCTCGCGCACCGTATCAGGCGTGAAGATGCGATCCTTGGCGGCCTTGTGCGCGCGCAGATGCGGCAGAGCCGGAGACGCCGACGATACGGTCCTGCTCGCCGAGCAAATAGAGCGTTTCGACCGTCTCCTCGGTCAGGCAGACGATCCGGCGGGGAGGGAAGTCGCGCATCGTGGACGGTATGCAGACTCACGCGCGATTGTCACTGATGCCATGACGTCATCCGCACCATTACCTCGGAGGTCATTGCCGGGCCCGGTCAGGCAATCCATCATGCCGGCACCAACCTCGAAGAAGGCCGAAGGCGCGGTTCTGCCCGCGGACCGACGCCGCAAGAACAAGCCAGGGAGTGCCCATGACGCCGCTCGAAAAGATCCAGTCGATGAAGATGCCGTTCGCGGAACTGAAGGGCGTCACCTTCACCGAGGCCGGCCAGGATCGGGTGGTCGCGAAGATGCTGGTGCGGCCGGATCTCTGCACCCTCCATCACACCATCCACGGCGGGGCGGTGATGGCCTTGGCGGACTCGGTCGGCGCCGCCGCCACCGTGATCAACCTGCCTGAAGACGCCAAGGGCACCACGACGCTGGAGAGCAAGACCAACTTCATCGGCGGCGCCAAGGAGGGGATGACCGTGGTCGCCACGGCAACACCGGTTCACCGGGGCCGGCGCACCCAGGTCTGGCAGACCAGGCTGGAGACCGAGGATGGCAAGCTGGTCGCGGTGGTGACCCAAACGCAGCTGGTATTATGATGAGGCGATAATGTGATTTATCAATCACATCATTGTTTACTTAAATGAATCTCAGTGCTTGAATTATATGGTGCGATGCACAATATTGGGGTGCTAGGGACTCGACGCCTCCTCGAGGGCTACCAAGAGGAGTTATGAAATGAACTATGATTCCATCCGACCGACGTCCGCCAAGGGCACCGTGCGGACGTTGAGCCAGCAGGAGGAGCTTCCTCTGCTGCGCGATCATCTGCTGCGGCTGGATCGCACCAGTCGTCATGATCGCTTTCATGGCTTCATCGACGACAGCTTCATCCGCCGCTATGCCGAGCGCTGCGCCAATGACGGCACGGTCATCATCGCCTATTTCGAGGATGGCGTGGTCCGCGGCGCGGCCGAGCTGCATCCGCCGGAGCAGTCACCGGACGCGCAGCCCGAGATCGCCTTCAGCGTGGAGCGGTCGGTGCGGCGCAAGGGCGTCGGCAGCACGCTGTTTCGCAAGCTGATCGCCGAGGCGCATGCCAAGGGCTACACCAGCCTGCGCATCACCACCGGCGCGCAGAACGATGCGATGCGTGCGCTCGCCACCAAGTTCGGTGCGCAGCTGACCTTCCGTCATGGTGAGTCCACGGGCAGCATCGACTTGACCGAGCAACACCAGGCCGAGCCGGTTCCGGCTGCTGCGGTGGTCACGCCGGTCGAGGCTGCGCGCGTGATCGTCGATATGAACCGCGCCTATTGGCGGATGGTGATGCAGATGTCCGGCTGGGGCCGGGCGGCCTGAGCCGATATCCCGGATCAAATGCAAAAAGGGCAATCCGCTCAGCGGATTGCCCTTTTTCTTTCAGCAATCGGATGTCGTCTTTCAGGTGCCGGTGCGCTTGTCGGTCGCAAAGCGGCGAACCACGCGGCGCTCGACCACAACGGAGCGCTGCGCGCCCTGTTCGCCGGCGATCACGCGGGTTGCCGTACCGGTACGGGCGCTGACGCGCGCGGTCTTCTTCACCTCGGCCAGCACCTCGTCATAGGGCAGTCCCATCAGGGACGACGCGATCTCGGCCTGGGCCTCCACGTCATCGGTGATGCCGATGGCCGCGAAGATTGCCTCCTCCAGGGTCGGCGGATCATGCCGCACGCGCCTTGTGCCGTATTTGGTGTTCCAGTCTCCGCTCATCGCCGCCTCATCCCTTGAATCGCGGGAGATACGTAAGGGCCCTAATGTTGCATTGCAATATGAATGTGAGATGGCAATCCAGCCATGCAGCTAGAGTCTCTCAATTTTGTGAGCGTCATAAAGTTCGATCGTGGTCGCAGCCGCCGCAAGAGATTGCAGCGACCGGACGAAGTCACGGGAGGCCGGGACCGCAAAATGCGCCGCCAGCGCGGCGCGATCGGCCCATTGCTCGAAAAACACCAGCTTGAGCGGATCTTCGCAGTCGACATGCACCGCGTGCGAGATGCAGCCGGGCTCGGTGCGCGAGCGATGGACATGCTCGAGGCTGAGGCGCCGCACCTCATCGAACGTGTCGGGGCGGGCGGTGACGCTGCCGGTGACGACAATCATGATGTCCCCCAGTGCTTTACGGGGCGGCTTCCGCCCCTGACGCAGTGATCGGTTGTTGCGGCCAGCGCTTCAGCGCGGCACGGCCGGCATCGGTCAGCAGGTAGATGCCGCGCTCGGCGCGATCGAACCAGCCATAGACATTATGCTGCAGGATCTTGCCGGCGTCGGGAATATCGGCGCGCAAATCGCGCACCCGCCGTGGCCCATCCGACAGCGCGCAGGCGCAGGCCAGCGCCTGCTGCCGATAGGCGGTCATGATCGGAGCGCGCGTCGAACCGCCCATGACGGGATCGCCCTTGCGCTTCCGGTGCTCGGTGATCAGGCGCGATCGCTTCTTCGGATTGCGCCTGATGGCCGCGGTCGGCGGCGGCACCAGCACCTCGACGTCGCCGCGGTCGGTGACGCCGAGCATGCCGAAGCCGAGCCGCCGGCACAGATTGCGATAGCGCGCATCGCTCTCGCGGCCCTTGCCGCGGGCCGAGACCTTTGCCGCTATCCAGACCTCGTCGGCGGCGGCGGCACGGTCGACCGCCTGCAGGATCAGTTCGAGATTGAAGGCGAGCTTGAGTTCACCGATCACGACGACAGGCGGATCGTCGCCGCTCAGCGCCACGAGATCGCAGCCGCCGATCTCGCCCTTCACCGTGAAGCCGAGCTTTTCGAGGAAGCGTTTGACGGGCTGATAAAGCGCAGTTTCCAACGGGCACGGCTCCGGCGGCGGTTCGGCCGCGACTCAATTCGCAGCAGCATAGCCCGGAAAGACCGCTGCCGCCGCGGACGGAATTTGCTCAAAGCCCGCCCCAGCGGCTATTGTGAGGCCGGGACAAGGCGCGGCAATTTTCATGATCCGGAACGGGCTCTATCACATCACCGTCGAATTTCTCGACGGCGTCTCTGGCGGCAACCAGGGCGTCATGGTGCTGCGCGACGGCCAGATGCGCGGCGGCGACTCGTTCTTCTACGCCTATGGCAGCTACACCGCGGCCGATGGCAAGTGGAAGGGCGAGGTCACCAACGAGGAGCATTCGCCGACCTATGGCGAGCGCCCGGTGTGGGAGCGCAAGGTGGTCACCATTGGATTCACCGGCACCTACACCGACGAGACCGCCGAGGGTAATGGCATGGCGCTCGCCGGCAAGCAGAGCATCCGTTTCAGGTCGAGGCTGCGGCTGTTGGTTGCTGACTGACGCGTGATGCGGACCGGCACTGCAAGGTCGAGGGTCTCGAGCGCGTGGCGTCTCCGTTTTCTCGCGGTGCTCAAGAAACTCGTGGCGATCTAAACCCGCCCGTTGACCGGCAGCAGCGCGCCGGTGACGGCGCTTGCGGCGTCGCTGGCGAGGAACAGGATGACGTCGGCGAGCTCCTTCGGCGTCACCCATTTGGAGATATCGGCCTTAGGCATCGCGGCGCGATTGGCCGCGGTATCGATGATCGAGGGCAGCACGGCGTTCACGGTGACCTTGCCCTTGAGTTCGGCGGCGAGGGACTCCGTCAGGCGATGTACGCCGGCCTTCGAAGCCGAGTAAGGGCCCATGCCGGCCGCGGCCTGCAATGCGCCCAGTGCGCCGATATTGATGACGCGTCCAGCGCCCGACTTGGTGAGATGCGGAATGGCGGCGCGCGATGTGTTGAGCGCGGTCATCACATTCATGGCGTACATGCGCTGCCAGGTCGCGGGATCGCCGTCGCTCACCGCCTCGAAGGTGAAGCCGCCGGCGATGTTGATCAGCCCGTCGAGCCGGCCGAAATGCGCGGCCGCCTTGTCGATGGCCGCCTTCGCCTGCGCGGGATCGGTGAGGTCGACACCGCCGAGCTCGATGCGGTCGGCGGTTGGCGCAAGCGTTGAGGCTGCATGATCGATCCCGGCGACGCGCGCGCCGCGCGCCAGGGCCTCCTCGGTGACCACTTTGCCAAGCGCGCCAAGGGCGCCGGTGATGACGATGGCTTTTCCGTTCATGGCGGTCTCCGTATGCGCGAGCAGGCTTCCGCCCACTATGATCAGGCGGAATTCATTTGCAATGCTGCCAATTCCGCCTCCTACTGCGCGCATTCATCAGTTCATTCACCTCAAGGATGTTTGCGATGCCGACACCCAGGCCGTGCGAAACCCACCTCGAACTCGTCAAGTTCGGACATCCGTTGCCGCATTTCGCCGAAGCGCTCCGGCATCAACGCAAGATCAAGCTGGTGGCGCTCGGATCGTCGTCGACGGCGGGCGCGGACAACATCCTGCCGTTCCCGCCGCGACTCGAAATGCTGCTGCGGCAACGCTTCTTCGGCCGGATGATCGATGTGATCAACCGCGGGGTCGGCGGCCAGGAGGCGCCTGAGGAATATTCGCGCATCGAGTCCGACGTCACGACCGAGGCGCCAGTGCTGGTGATCTGGCAGGTCGGCACCAACGCCGTCTACAAGAGCTACAATCCGGCCGAGGTGCGCGCCACGCTGGAGGCCGGGCTCGACGTGCTCGCTGCGCTGCCGCTTGACGTCGTCGTGATGGATTCCCAGTACACGCAGGCGGTTGTCGGGACGCCAGTTGCGCTCAACCTCGCCAATGTGATCATGCCGATGATCGCCGAGGTCACAGCGAAGAAGCGCGTCAACCTGTTCAGCCGTTTCGCGTTGATGAAGCGCTGGGTCGACGCCGGTATTCCCCTGACCGAGCTCGACGATGGCGGCCAGCTTCTGCTTCACACCAGCGAATGGGCGACGAATTGCGTAACCCAGTCGCTGTTCGGCGCCATCGACGACGCCTTGAAGCCGGAGGCGATCACCTAGAGCTTCGGTTCTGATTGAATCAGAACCGAAGCTCTAGGAGCTTGTCTGGATAGTCGCTGTTCAAATCTGGTCGGGTCTGATTCAACATTGGGCGATGAGCAAGTATTTTCGGCCTTGGAACATCGATCAGACGCTGCTTCTGCCGCCGAATGTGCAGGACTTCGTGCCGAAAGGCCATGTCTCGCGGTTTATGGTTGATCTGGTGCGGGAGAGCCTCGATCTCAGGGAGATCATGGGCAGCTATGTGAGCGGGCTTGGGCAGCCGCCGTTTGATCCGCGGATGATGGTGGCGCTGCTGCTGCATAGCTATGCGAGTGGGCTGTATTCGTCGCGTCGGATTGCCAAGGCCTGCCGGGAGCGGAACGATTTTGTGATGATCGTGGCGCTGGATGCGCCGGATTTTCGGACGATCAGCGACTTTCGCAAGCGACATTTGAAGGCGCTCGGCGCGCTATTCGTGCAGGTTCTGAAGTTGTGCGAGACGGCCGGGCTGGTCAAGCTCGGTCATGTCGCGCTGGATGGTACGAAGATCAAGGCGAACGCGTCGAAACACAAGGCGATGAGTTATGAGCGCATGAAGAAGCGCGAGGCGGAATTGAAGGCCGAGGTCGCTCGCATGCTGGCGGCCGCCGAGGCGGCGGATGCCTCGGAGGATGAGACTTTCGGCAACAGCGACGAACTGCCGGACTGGACCGTCGACAAGCAGAAACGGCTGGCGAAGATCCAGCAAGCGATGGCGGCGCTGGAAGCGGACGCCAAACTGGCGGCGGAGGAAGAGCGCCGCATCGAGGCCGAAAAGGAACAGCAGCGCCAGGCCGAAGGCCGCAAGAAGCCGGGCAAACCGGCGGCGCTGCCATCGGAGGAACCCAATCCCAAGGCGCAACGCAACTTCACCGATCCGGAAAGCCGCATCATGAAGTCGAAGGATGGCTTCGTTCAGGCCTATAATGCCCAGGCGGCCGTCGATGCACATGCCCAGATCATTGTCGCGCAAGAACTGACCCAGCACGGCAGCGATCAGGGCCAGTTGGTGCCCCTGATCGAGGCCATCGAGAGCAATCTTGGCCGCAAGCCGCGGCAGGCCTCAGCGGATTCCGGCTACTGCAGCGAAGCCAATCTCGAAGCGCTCGACACACGCAGCATCGATGGCTATGTCGCGCCCGGACGCGCCAAGCACCCGACAGTAGCGAACGGAAAAGTCGGCGGCCCGCTGACACAGGCCATGCGAAAGAAGATCGACGATGGCGGCTTCGAAACACCCTACCGATTGCGAAAGCAAGTGGTGGAGCCGGTGTTCGGGCAGATCAAACAGGCAAGAGGCTTCCGCCAGTTCCTGTTGCGGGGCATCGAGAAAGTGCGCGCCGAGTGGACAATGATCTGCACCGTCCATAACCTCCTCAAGCTGTTCAACCTCGCAAACGCAGCCTGAGCCTGCTACTCTACAACAAATGCCCGTCACGAAAACATATCTGGACGGGCTCCTAGCTTTTTGTTTTGACGCGTTTTCTTCACGCGAACCGGTGTCCACTTCGCTCGAAAACGCTCTAGGGCCTGTTTGGATTCCGGATTCTCATCCTGGCTTGGTTGTGATTCAAGCTTGGGATGGACCGATTCGTTTTGACTGATGCCCAATGGGCGAAGATGGAGCCGCTTTGTCTTGGCAAGCCGGGTGATCCCGGCCGGAGCGGCAATAACAACCGGCTGTTTGTCGAAGCCGTGCTGTGGATTGCGCGCACGGGCAGTCCGTGGCGCGATCTGCCGCGCGCCTTCGGCAACTGGATAACCGTGTACACGCGCTTCCGCGACTGGGCCAAGGCGGGCGTCTGGAAGCGCATGTTTGATGCGGTCTCGGACGAGCCGGACATGGAGTACGTCATGGTTGATGCCACCATCGTCAAAGTCCACCGCCACGGACAGGGCGCAAAAGGGGGACGCAAAACCAGGCGATCGGCCGCTCGAAAGGCGGAATGACCACCAAAATCCTGGCACTGACCGACGCGCTCGGCAATCTCCTGCGTTTCGTGCTGCTGCCAGGACAGCGCTTCGACACGGTCGGCGTCCCGCCGTTGATCGAAGGGCTGACCTTCGATGCGATGATCGCCGACAAGGCGTTCGACAGCAACGCCATCATTGCCGACCTCGACGCACGCGGCGCCAAGGTCGTCATCTCCCAGCACCCGCGGCGCGCAAAACCTCTCGCCATCGACGCGGAAATCTACAAATGGCGACATCTGATCGAAAATTTCTTCTGCAAGCTCAAGGAATTCAAGCGGATCGCCATGCGAGCCGACAAAACAGATATCAGCTTCGAAGCCATGATCAATCTCACCGCCGCTGTGATAAATTCAAGATGAATCCAAACAGGCCCTAGCCCGTCCTATTCGTGAGAGTGCTTTTTTTAGTCCGATTGATGTGGCCGCACATCTGCTCTGACGAGGCGCGCGGGATTGCCTTCGGCTTTTCACCGCCTGACCGACCCGTACTTTGCAACGCGCTTGAGGTGTAGGTTGGGCGAACGGGGGGCGGACGCCCCGCCGGTCAAGGACCGAGAGGCAGCAGCGCGCCTGGCAAGCCGCGGATCAGGTCGGCTTCGGGACATGCCGCGGCAAACGCAAGGCGAATGCGGCTCGTGGTCTCGACCACACGGGCAGCGAGTTTCAAGAGACGAAGACGCAGCGTCGCGAACTCGGCTGTGGCCAATTCCCGGGCTTTGGGAATCGCGTCGCGCACGGTCAGCATCAGCCAATAAGCGGCGGTGTGGAGAACGAGGCGGACTTGATTGGCGAGCGCCGAACGGCAGCTGGTGCGATCGGAGGCGAGCTGTGTCTTATGCAGCTTGATCAGATTCTCGGCTTGGCCGCGCGCGCAATACAGGCTGTCGTAGATCCACTCGGCCGAGCCGACATCGAGGCTGGTGACGACGAAACGGATGTCGAGGCCGAGCATCGTCGCCTCAATACGGGCGACGGTACGCCGTTCGCGATCCCAGGACTTGGCCTTGTGGCGCGTCTCGGTATAGCCACGCAGAACCGGCAGGTTCTCGATGGCGCGTCGCGTGCGGATGTCGTCGGCGGCCTCGTCGAGTTTTCTGGCGAGCGGCTTGGTGCCGGACAGACCGAAGATGTAGTCGATGCCGTTGGTCTCGCACCACGCCATTGCCTCCGGCCGGGCATAGTGCCGTCGCCACGGAACGTAATTCGCGTGTTGTGCCACCGCGTCCGGATATGCCGTATCAGGCGGCGCAGATGGGCACGCACCTCGACGCCGCCCGGCGTCTTGCCGGGCCGCAACACGACCGCCACGGGCCGGCTCTTCTCCGTGTCGTAGACGTGGATCGGCAGGAAGCAGCGTTCGTCATAATGAGCGTTGAACAGCGAGAGCTGCTGATGGCCGTGGACGACATCGCAGGTATCATCGATGTCGAGCGTGACGGATGCCGGCTCGCGCGGGTAGCTATCCATCCATGCGTCGACCAAAGTGTAGGTCAGTCGGATCACGTCGCGCAGGCGCGGAGCATTCTCCAGCCGCGACAGCGTCGGTTGGGAACACAGATCGCGACCCGTGTCCGGCAGCCGTCCGCAGGCCAGCTTGAATGCGGGATCGGACCGCAGATGATCGAGGTCGTCGGCGTCCTCGTAGCCGCAGCAGATCGCGAACATGCGCGCGCGGAACATATCGACAAGGCTGTGCACGACCCGCGTCGGATCGCGCCGATCCGGGAACACCCGGGCCAAATTGTCGGCCAAGCCGAGACGCCGCTCGGCCATCGCCAGAAGCATCACGCCCCCGTTCGAGGTCAGCCGACCGCCATCGAAGGCAGCTGTGACTTTCTTGGCGTGAACGGCTGGAAACGAGAAGGGCAGAATCGTATCATCGGTCATGGCGGGCCTGGCGTTCGCGGTTGAGGTGATGGGGTTGGCTTTGCAACCGAATCCTACGCCGCATCAGCGCTTTACACCACGCTCGCCAGCCTCTCAGGCGCACTCTGACGAATAAGACGGGCTAGCGCTGACTACGTAAGACTACGGAGTAAGGCCGGTTGGATAAAATTTGCGGCAGTTCCGTAAGTCGTTCGCAGAATCCTTTCCCGTAGAAGCGAAACTCCAGCCAAGGTAGGGGTTTTTCTATGGGATATCTTCCGGATCACGGTTTACCGCTTGTTCAGCTTAAGGAGCAGCGGCGCGATCTCGTGGTGGCGCTGCAAAACCGTAACGGACCGGTGAGCAGTTGGGAATTGATGCAGATCGCGGCGATCCAGCAGGCGATCTCGGCGTTCGAGGATGTGATCGCCGATCTCGATGCAGAGCTCGAGCTCGAGGCCGCGGCGGCTTAGAGCTTTTTTGGTTCTGATTGGATCAGAACCGAAGCTCGAGATTCTTGTTTTGACGGGTTTTCTTCACGCGAACCGGTGTCCATCCCGGATCAAGTCCGGTACAGGCTTTCGCTCGAAAACGCTCTGGCGAATTGGTCAAGCCTGCAGATAGCGGCCTTCAAGCGTCTTGCGCTCGGCCTGGCCGAGCCCGAGGCCTTCGCGGAAATAGCCGTCGAGGCTGCCGTAATCGGCATCGACCGCCTCGAACGCAGCCTCCAGAAATGCAGCGCGCACGGTACCGAGCACCTGCTTGACATCGTCGGGCAGTTCGGTGCTGTGCGCGGGATCGCGCTTGTAGAACTGATTGGTCAGGAGATAGTCGTCGGCGATCACCTGATCGGACACGCCGAGCGCGTGCAGGATCAGCGCGCAGGCAAAGCCGGTGCGATCCTTGCCGGCGGTGCAGTGGATCACCAGCGGCGCGCGGTCTTCCAGCAGATGGGCAAACAGCGTGCGATAGCGCGGCGTGTTGTCCTGCACATAGCCGCGGTAGGAATCCCGCATCACGTCGATCGCGTCGGTTTCCGAGAGCTGGCGGTGGCTCGCGATCGCGCGCAGCGCGGCCACCACCGTCGGCTCGACCGGCAGCGAATGCACGGCGACGTCGCTCATGCCGCACAGCGCATCGGCGCGCTCGGCGACGCCGCGAAAATCGAATGCGCTCTTCACCCCGAGCGAGCGCACCACGGCGACGTCCTGCGCGGTGAGATGCGCCAGATGGTTGGAGCGGAAGATCTGCCGTCAGCGCACCGTCCGCCCGTCACGCGTCTGGTAGCCGCCGAGGTCACGAAAATTGCTGGCGCCGGCGAGATTGAGATGACGGGCAGGGGCTTCGGACATTGGCGGGCCTGTTGCAGCTGGTGAGGTCTTGGCGCAGAAATCTTGGCGCAGACAGGTCTATAACCGGCGCGTCAGGGGGAGAATATGACTTATCGCGGGGGCGCCATTCTCGTTGGCGCAATTGTCTTGGAGGTTTTCGGTTGCCAGGCGGCATCGGCGCAGTCCGCCTTCCGGAATTATCGCTGTGCCGACGGCACCCAGTTCGTTGCGGGGTTCTTCACCGGGGACAAGCGCGCGCATCTGCAGCTCGACGGCAAGGCGGTGACGCTGACCAAGCGCCTGTCGCTGACGGGCACACGCTACAAAGGCGGCGGCGTCACGCTCGAGATCAGCCGATCTGGGCTTGCCAGGCTCCGGCATGCCAAGCGGCCAGCGACGGCCTGCGAGCAGGCATGAAAAAAGGGCCGAAACGCCTGGTTCCGACCCTTCTTTATTGTTCTGACGCTGTCTGACGTTTCTGCGTCACGCCTCGCTGCCTGATCGACATCAGTGATCGCGGCTCGGTTTGGCGTCGTCGATCGCCGCCTGATGGTACCAGCTCTCGCTGCAAGCCGAGGTCTCGACCTCGCTGGCAAGCCCGCGTACCGTCCGCGCTTCGCCATAGCGGCGTCCGCCGAGAGCCGCGCGGCCCCCCGCCGGGAATTGATAGATCGTTGCCGATCCCTGGTTTTGGCCCGTAGTGATCATGTCAAAGTCTCCTGTGGCCGGAGCGAGCCTCCATGGTGCGCCCGACTCATTCGCGTGTCGTTACCGTGCTTTCGATATCGGCCCGGGCCCGGCAGGGCGCAAGTTGACTAAGAAATAGTCATACTTTGTCTAATTTGTGAGCAATTCCCGGTTTGCCTCCTGCGAGGCAGGACGCAGCTGATCAACGCTTGGGCCATGGCGATGGTTGCTGGGCGCCCGGTGATCGGACACGAACTGTCACACAGCGCTGCCGCTGCATTAATCGGCAGCCGGGGCCGTAGCCGAATTTGCTGCAGAAACGGGCGGCGAGGCGCTCGAAAAGAAGATTTTGGCTGACCGCGGCGCATGCCAGCCGCGCTGCTATGTCGCAGCTAAAATGCGATGTCCGTTGTGGACATCCGTGAACAGGGTGGGTCCCTGCAGTGCAGCGACTGGCATTTTAATTGCTTAGTAAGAGCCGGCCGATGGTGGCCGGGTACGCGTGCGGCGACCGACTGGCTTTCGGTTTCCTCACGGTTTTGCATCATCAACAGAGAGGTTCAATGACCAAGTACAAGCTCGAGTATATCTGGCTCGACGGATATACGCCGACGCCGAGCCTGCGCGGCAAGACGCAGATCAAGGAATTCGCGTCGTTCCCGACCCTCGAACAGCTTCCGCTGTGGGGTTTTGACGGTTCGTCCACCCAGCAGGCTGAAGGCCACAGCTCTGACTGCGTGCTGAAGCCGGTCGCCTGCTATCCCGACGCTGCGCGCGAGAACGGCGTGCTGGTGATGTGCGAAGTCATGATGCCCGACGGCAAGACCCCGCACGTCTCGAACAAGCGCGCCACCATCCTGGACGACGAAGGCGCCTGGTTCGGCTTCGAGCAGGAATACTTCTTTTACAAGGACGGCCGTCCGCTCGGCTTCCCGACCGATGGCTATCCGGCGCCGCAGGGCCCGTACTACACCGGCGTCGGTTATTCGAACGTCGGCAGCGTTGCCCGCAAGATCGTGGAAGAGCATCTCAATCTCTGCCTCGCCGCCGGCATCAACCACGAAGGCATCAACGCCGAAGTGGCGAAGGGCCAGTGGGAATTCCAGATCTTCGGCAAGGGCTCCAAGACCGCCGCTGACCAGATGTGGATGGCCCGCTATCTGATGCTGCGCCTCACCGAGAGCTACGGCATCGATATCGAATTCCACTGCAAGCCGCTCGGCGACACCGACTGGAACGGCTCGGGCATGCACGCCAACTTCTCGACCAAGTACATGCGCGAAGTCGGCGGCAAGGAATACTTCGAGAGCCTGATGAAGGCCTTCGACAAGAACCTGATGGACCACATCGCCGTCTACGGCCCGGACAACGACAAGCGTCTGACCGGCAAGCATGAGACCGCGCCGTGGAACAAGTTCAGCTACGGCGTGGCTGACCGTGGCGCTTCGATCCGCGTGCCGCACTCCTTCGTCAACAATGGCTACAAGGGCTATCTGGAAGACCGCCGCCCGAACTCGCAAGGCGACCCCTACCAGATCGCTTCGCAGATCCTGAAGACGATCTCCGAGGTTCCGACCGGCGCCAAGGCTGCGGCCTAAGTGGCTGCGGCCTAAGCAGTCGCCCGTTAAGAAGCTTCCAGGCGACTGATCTGGAATCGTAATTTGGCTGGAATGACGTTCTGAGATTGCAAGGTTTTGGTGTTTTGTGCATCGGAAGCTTGCAATTTCGTTTTCGAGATTCCCTCGACGGGCGAAGCATGATTCCCTGTCCGCATCGGAGGGCACGATGCGGCCGAAGAAGCACAAAACGACGGGAGCGAACGATTTTTTCCGGGCGCGGCTCGACCAGATCATCAATCTGAAGCACGAGCTGGTCCGGCTCACCGGCAAGATCGATTGGGACTGGATCGACGGCGAGATCGCGCCGCTCTACAGCGAGAACGGCCGGCCGGGGATTGAGACCCGCTTCGTGATCGGGCTGTTGTTGCTCAAGCACATTTACGGGCTGTCCGATGAGGGGGGATGCGAACGCTGGGTCCACGACCCGTATTTCCAGTACTTCACTGGCGAAGAGTTCTTCCAGCACGCATTCCCGCACGAGCGCTCGGACCTGAGCCATTGGCGCAAGCGGCTCGGCGACAGACTGGAACTGCTATTGGCCGAGAGCCTGCGGGTGGCGCACGACGTCGGCGCGTTACGCGGCAAGGACCTTGAGCGGGTCACGGTCGACACCACGGTGCAGCCGAAGGCCATCACCTTTCCGACCGATGCCAAGCTGCTGCATGCGGCGATCCAGGGGCTCAACCGCCTAGCGAGGAAGCACGGAGTGCGGCTGCGGCAATCCTATTCTCGGATCGCCAAGGCCACCGCGATGATGGCGGGACGCTACGCCCATGCCAAACAGTTCAAGCGGCACCAGCGGCAGTTGCGCATCCTGCGCAGCCGCCTGGGCCGGATCATCCGCGACATCCGCCGCAAGATCGAAGGCCAGGATGCGCTCGAAGAGGCGTTCGCACTCCCGTTGAGCCGGGCCACGCAGATCCGCTCGCAGCAGCAGCGCCAGCGCGGCTGGAAGCTGTATTCCTTCCATGCCCCCGAGGTGGAGTGCATCGGCAAGGGCAAGGCCAGCGCGCCTTACGAGTTCGGCGTGAAGGCTTCCATCGTCACCAACAACCGGCCTGCTCCCGGCGGCCAGTTCGTGCTGCACGCCAAGGCGCTGCCCGATAACCCTTACGACGGTCACACCCTGCGGGACGTCATCGACCGAACCGAGACACTCACCGGCTGCGCGATCCAGTGCGCCTTTGTCGACAAGGGATACCGCGGCCATGACGCACAGAACCCGCGCCGCGTCTTCATCTCCGGCCAGAAGCGCGGCGTCTTCGGCACTATCAAGCGCCAGCTGCGGCGCCGCTCCGCTATCGAGCCCGTGATCGGCCATTTGAAGGCTGACGGACACCGCGGCCGCTGCTACCTCAAAGGCCGCGCCGGCGATGCCGCCAACGTCATCCTCTCCGCCGTCGGTTACAACTTCCGCCGCATCCTCGCCTGGCTAAGGGCTCTTTGGTACCTCTTCCTGGCTGCCTTCTTCTCAGTCACCAGCCACCGCACACCACTCAAATCGGCTTCTTAACCGACGACTAAGCAGCGATCGGACCCGGATGGAGCCATCCGGTACCGCAGTCGGGTCCGCCAGGGCGAGCGCCTTGGCGGACCTTTGCTTTTTTAACGACAGTATTTGCAGGCGGCTTGCCGCCGAAAGCGGTTTCGCCGCGTGATGAACCGCGCTAGATAGCGATTGCATTTTGGCTGCCGGGGACACGGCGCTTGTTTGAAGGGTTTTACAAGGTCCGGTTCGAGCTGGGCGGCGCCGTCGGCCGCAGCGTGATGTATGTCGGCGACGGCAGGATGCTCGGCGGCAATTCGGCGTTTGCCCATATCGGCACCTATGAGAAAGACGGCGACGAGGTCGCGGTCGAGATCCAGACCGTCCGCCACAACCCCGACCTGAACTACCGCGCGATGGCCGGCACCGACGACGCGACGCTGATCGCCATAGGCTGGCCGGACGGTGAGCTCTACCGTTTCAAGGGCGAACTGAGGGAATTGCCCGGCGTGCCGTTCCAGTCGATGATGACGCCGATCACCGACGACGAAGTCCCGATTGCCGGCGGGGTCGGCGAGGGCGGCATCATCAACGGGCTGTATTCGATCCACATCCAGTTGCTCGATGGCGTCGATGGCGGCCTGACCGGCGTGATGCTGCTGAACAACGGCCGCATCCTCGGCGGCGACGCGTTCTTCTACTATCTCGGCACCTATACCTCCGAGAAGGGCCGCTGGAAGGGCCAGATCCTCAATCAGGAACACACCTCGGCGATGGGCGAAAATCCCGTATTCGGCGGCCGTGAGGTCGGGATCGGCTTCGCCGGCACCTGCGATGCGGAAGGCGCGGTGCTCGAAGCGACCGCGTTTGCCGGCAAGCGCAGCCTCCGCCTCACGGCCGCGCTCAAGCTGATGCGGCGGGCCTGAGCGGAATGGGCAATTCGGTTCGCGTGCTCTCGACATTGGCGCTGAAGGGCGCGGTGGCGCGGCTTGCCCAGGCCTATCAGGCGGCAAACGGTGTTGCGATCGATGCCGATTTCGCGCCGACGCTGGCGCTTCTCGAGCGCCTGCGCGGCGGCGAGGCGGCTGATCTGGTGATTTTGACCAGGGAGGGCCTCGACGAGATGATCGGCGAGGGCCGCATTGCGCGGGAGAGCGCCGTCGATCTCGCGCGCTCCTATGTCGGCGTTGCGGTGAAGGCGAGCGCCGCGCATCCCGACATCGCAACCGAAGCCGCGCTGCGTGCGGCGCTGCTCGGCGCACGGGCGGTGGCCTATTCGCGGCTCGGCGCCAGCGGCATCCTGTTCGCGCAGCTGATCGAGCGGCTCGGCATCGCCACCGCAATCAACGCGCGCGCGGTGATCATTCCCGCAGGCTTCACCGCGGAAAAGCTCGTCAGCGATGAGGCCGATCTTGCGATCCAGCAGATCAGCGAGCTGAAGCAGATCGACGGCATCGAGGTCGTCGGGCCGATTCCGTTGAACCTGCAGACGCCGGCGGTGTTTTCCGCCGGCCGCATGACCGCGTCGCCGCGCGCAGAGGCCGCCGATGATCTGCTGCGGTATCTGTCGTCCGCGGCGGTCGCGCCGGTGTTGCGCGAGACCGGGCTCGAGCCTTGAATTTGCCCGCACCGCGACGCAACGTGCCGCCCATGTTCAAACTGTTCCATACATTCGTTCTTGCTGCGGCGCTGGCCGCGCCTGTGCTGGCCTACGCGCAATCGGCCGACCTCGTGCTGTGCGACCGGCTCGCCGCCGATGCCTCCGATCCCGACAAGCCCGCCGACGTGAAGGGCGTGGGCGAGATCGCGTCGGCGGATATCGCGACCGCGATCAAGTACTGCGCGGTGGCGGCAAAATCGTCGCGCCGCGCGATGTACGAGCTCGGCCGTGCCTATGCCGCCAACCGGCAGACGGCGGAAGCGGTGGCCGCCTGGCGCAAGGCCGCCGACAAGGGCTCGACATCGGCGATGGTCGAGCTCGGCGTGCTCTACGGCAACGGCACCGGCGTTGCCAAGGACGAGGCGCAGGCGCGCAAATTGTTCGAGCGTGCGGCGCAGGCCGGCAACGCGCGCGGCGTCAGCAATCTCGCGGCACTCGGCGGCGGCACTGCATCCGACCCGGCACGCGCCCGCGAATTGCTCGCCAGATCCGCCGAGACCAATGCTGAGGCGCAGTACCAGCTCGGCTTGATGCTGGCCGAAGGCAAGGGCGGTGCGCAGGACGATGCTGCCGCACGCGCGCTGTTCGAGAAGGCGGCGGCGCAGAACCATCCGGGCGCATTGGAGCGGATGGGGGCGTTTGCGCAGGCTGGCCGCGGCGGTCCGAAGGACAGTGATGCCGCAAAAGCCTATTACGAGCGGGCGGCTGCGCTCGGCGACGAGGATGCCAAGAAGGCGCTGGAGCGCGCCCGCTGCCCCTATGTCATCAAGGACAAGCGCGGCAACCCCGTGACCAATCTCTGCTTCTAGTTCCGGTGGCCCCTGGAATAGAAGAAACTGGCCCTTTCTTGCGGGCACACTCTGATTCTAGACTGGGCGGGATCAGTATGCGCATCGAAGGCGATGCCTTCTTACGCCGAGCGTAATGCGGCTTTGCGCAAACGTCGGAGACGCCGAGGCACCATTCGATGATTTCTCAGTTCTTCGAAGTCCAGATCAAGGACGGACACGTCAGCCGATATATGGACCTCGCGGCTTCGCTGAGGCCTGCGCTTGACGCCATGGGCGGCTGTCTCTTCATCGATCGCTTCCAGAGCCTGACCCGCAAGAACCTTCTGCTGTCCTATCAGATCTGGCAGGACGAAGGAGCGATGACCGCATGGCGCGTGGATGCGGGGCATCATGCGGTGCAAAAGATCGGCCGCGAGGATGTCTTCTCCGACTACCGCATCCGGATCGCCCAGGTGATCCATGAAGCAAGGCCGGACCGCCCGATCTGGCAGCCAGAGCGGCGGACGCCATACAATGACCCCGCAAGACGTCCCCCGACATACGTCATTGCGTCGGAGTCGACCAATCCCGAGCTGCCGGTAGCGACCGAGTGGAGTCGCGATTCCTTCCAGAGCATGTATCGCGACGGCCGGTACGCGCACCTCGTCGATTTGCCGGATGAGCAATCCGGTCTGGAATTCGGGGCACAGCTGTTCGCCGATCCGACGACCGAATACTTCCGCATCTTCGAGGTCATGCGCGACTACGGAATGTACGAGCGCGCTGAGGCGCCACAGTATTATCCGCCGGTGGAGAGACCGTAGATCACGGCGGCGGGCAGGCCGCGCCGGTCTTCACCCAGGCCTCGACCAACGCGCGGGCCTGCGCCTGCGTGCCCGGTGCGGGTGAGCGGCCGAAGCCGGGATGCCAGGCCCAACCCACCAGCGTGTCCTTGCCGATATGATCGATCAGCTCCTCGACCTTGCGGCCGCCATTGCGCGCGGGATCCCTGATCTGCGCGCAGATTTCGCCGACCGTCTTGCCGGCCCACGCCATCTCGCGCGGCGCGAGGTGCCATTCCGGGTGGCCCGGCACGCGCCCGGGCTCGAAATTGGCGTGCTGGTGGCAGATCGAGCAGCGCATCGTCTCGACGCCGTGGCCGTCGGCGCCGCGCGTGACCGGCGGCTGGTGCATGCGGGTGATGTCGCCTTGTCGCGGGCTGTCGCCGGCGGGATGGCAGTTGGTGCAGCCCGGATGCGTCAGCACCTTGCCGAGCTCGGTGAAGATCGCCGCGGAGCGCTGCTCGACATTCTCGATTCCGGCAAAGCTTTCCGGTGAGGCGAGGGCATGGCTTGCGCTCTCCGATGCCGCGAAGCCGGCGGACAGGCTGGTCGCGAGCGCCGTCAGCATCGCCATGATCCGAAACCGCGTGTCCGATGTCATCGCTCGCGGGCTCATTTGTTGGCGGTCAGATAGCGTTTGGAATCGGCGAGGATCACGTCGCGCACCGCCTGGTGATACTTGATGTAGCCGGTGCAGCGGCACAGATGGCCGTCGAGCGCGTCCGCAATGACGGTTTCGAGTTGGTCCCGTGCCACCGGCGTCTTCGCCAGCCGTTCGAGCAGAACCTGGCCCTCATTGAGGAAGCCGGCCGTGCAGTAGCCGCACTGGAACGCGAAGTGGTCGATGAAGGCCCGCTGCAAGGCCGAGAGCTCGCCATCTTTGGCGTGGCCCTCGACGGTGCGGATCGCCTTGTCGTCGAAATTCGCCGCCGGCACCACGCAGGTCGGGCTGGTATAGCTGGTACCGTCAGGATTATCGATGATGACAGCGCAGCTCAGGCACTGCGCGGCGCCGCAGCCGAACTTGGTGCCGGTCATGCCGAGCATCTCGCGCAGGAAATCGTTCATCGAGAGGTCGTCACGGACCTCGACCGGTCCGTGCTTGCGGCCATTGATGGTGACGTTGAGGGTGGTCACGCAAGCGCTCCCTTGAGCAGGCTCGAGGTCACCGGCAATGAGCGGAAGCGGTGGCCGGTGGCGTCGTTGATGGCGTTGAGCAGCGCCGGCACGATCGGGATCATCACCACCTCGGCCATGCCCTTGGGCGCTTCGTCCGGCGTCAGCGGCGGCAGCATCTCGATCTCGAGATCGTGCAGCGGCAGGTCGGAGCCGCGCGCGATCAAATACTGGCCGAGATTCCACTGCCCGTTGCCGGGGCCGCCTTCGAACGGCGGCAGGGTTTCGAGCAGCGCGTAGCCGACGCCCATGGCGAAGCCGCCATGCGACTGGCCGAGCACCACTTCGGGCACCAGCGCCTGGCCGCACTCGAACACGCTGTAGGCCTTGGCGATGCGCAAGCTCCCGGTCGCGCGCTCGATCTCGACGCGCACCAGCGTGCCGCACATCGAGGTATAGGCGGTGCCGATCCGGTTGTTGTCGGTCGGCGGGAACTTCACGCTGACGCGGTCGATCCGTTCGAATGCGCTGCGGCCACGGCGGATCGCCAGCGCGTCGATCTCGGCGCGGTACTGCTCGCCGAACAACGGGAAGCGCGCGCGCGACCAAGCCCAGCGCGAGAAGCTGTGCGCCACCGCGCCGGTGACGAAGCCGCGCGCATGCGCGGTCGCCGCAAGCTTTGGCAATGGCAGCGGCGCGAGCTCGCCGAGCACGAGTTGCCCGTCCCGCCAGCGCGCTTTGTCCCATTGCCGGGCGCGCGGATCGGCCTTGCCGATCTGCCAGAGCTCGAGCGCCGCCGGCCACAGGCCGAAGCGGAAGATGATGCGGGCGGCCTCGGCCGACGAGTGCGTGCCGACATGGGCGCCGATCGAGGCGCAGGTCGCTGAACTGATCGCGGGCACCCAGCGCGGGTTCTTCTCGGCGAGATCCTGGGTCTTCTGATCCATCGTGTAGGGATCGCCCGAGGTGACGAGCCCGAGCGCGTCGTAGCTGTCGACCCGGGAGACGGCGACCTCGTCGGCGACGGCGCCGAGATGGCCCGCGACCCGGTTGGCAAGCGCGGTGCCGATGCCGTTGCCCATCTCGACATGATCGCAGAAGATCGCGATTCGTCCCTCGGGATCGATCTCGACCCGGCCGAGCGAGCAATCCGCGCCCGCGCCGTAGTCCTTGGTGACGCAGGCGACGCCGGTGCCGATCAACCGTCCCTCGGATGCGGTTTGCTTGAATTGCGCGCGCTGCTGCCAGATCGGATGCGTCTCGAGCTTGTCGAGGATGTCGGGCGTGCGCACCGAAACGATGTAGGGGTTGCCGGTCATGGTCCGGCCGTTCTGCTTCAGCGCGTTGTTGCGGCGGAACGCGATCGGATCGACCTTGAGCTCGCTCGTGGCCTCGTCGATCAGGACTTCGAGCGCGGTCATGGTCTGCAGCGTGCCGTAGCCGCGCATCGAGCCTGCGGTCACCCCGCGCGAATGCAGCGCCACGGTGGTGACGTCCACCTTCGGGATGTCGTAGATGCCGATCGCCGCGGTGGCGGCGACGGTCGCGACGTTGGCGGAGAAGTTGGCGAGCCCGCCGCCGTCGAGCACATGGTCGGCGGCGAACGCGGTGATCTTGCCGCTGGTGCGATCGATGCCGATCCGCGAGCGCATCTTGATCGGATGACGTTTGATGCCGCCCTGAAACTGCTGGTAGCGGTCGTGCGCCAGCCGCACCGGGCGTCCCGGGAAGAACATCGCCGCCAGCGCCACGTACAGCACGAACGGGGTGTGGTCGCGGCCGCCGAAGCCGCCGCCGACATGGGCGAACTGCGCGTTGATGTGCGACGGCCGGAAGGGCGGACGGGCCTTGCCGAGCATGAAGGCGATCGACTCGGTCGCCTCATAGGGCGACTGCACACCGAGCACCAGTTCGAGATTGCCGCTGTTGTCGCTGTACCAAGCGAGCCCGCTCTCCGGTTCCAGGAACATCGGATCGACCGACTGGGTCTCGAACTCGCGGTCGAGCACGAGCTGCGACGGATCGTCCTTGGCAAGCTGGGCGCGGATTGCTTCGCCATGGGTTGCGGCCTTGGCGTAGTCGGCCTTGGTCTCCTTGGCGAGCGGCAGCCAGACCGGCAGCGCCGCGTTCTGGATACGACTCGGCGAAACCCAGCCGGCCTGGATCGGCGAGTAGACGTCGGGCGCGTCAGGTGTGACGCCGGCCACGCGCGTGAAGCGATAGGCGCCGTAATTCGGGATGACGACCGGCCCGGTCTCGTCGCCGAACCTGACGAAGCCACCGTCGCGCAGCGCGAGGCGCGCCCGGTCGAAGGCATCGAACCGCTCGAAGATCAACAGCGCGACCGGCTGACCGAGATAGAGCGGCGTCTTGCCGACCGGGCAGAACAGGTCGCCGGTGTAGAACTCCGGCACCCGCGTGCCGATGCGGTCGAGATCGGCCGCGGTCACGACAACCGACGGCTTCAGCGGGCCGTCGAGGCGGGCGAGGTCCATGCCGGCATAGACATGCGTCGCGTCATCGGCGCGGACCAGGATGGCGTGCGAGGTGGTCGCGGGCCAACCCGGCATGTCGGCGGCACGAAAGTCGGAGGCATAGAGCTTGGCGCCGGTGACCTTGGCCACGCCGTCGACGCGGCCGGCGGCCTTCGCCGCCGGGTTGAAATGGCCACGCCCGGGAAGCGTCTCGCGGCTCGTGAAGGCCGGTTCCTTCGCAAGCGCCAGATGCGACAGGCTGACCGAGATGCCGCCGGCCGACAACCACTTCACGAATTCGCGTCGCGAGGGCCGCATGGTCTGATCTCTCATCAACGCTTCGTCGTCGTGTCGCGCCGGGGTTTATCGATTGGTACGATACACGCAAAAGTATTGCGGCAAAGCGAGCGCGATCGCAACGCCGCAATAGGTCGTAGCCGCCTCACTTGAGGTCGGCAATCGTCGCCGGTCCCGGACCCGGCGTGATCAGGGTCGGCCATTGCTTGGAACCGAACGGCACCAGGGGTGGCAGGAACGTCGTCATGCCGCGCTTCTTGGTCTCGGCGATGATCGCCTCGCGCGCGTCGCCGCCCATCAATTCGTAGTCCATCAAATGGTAGCTGCCGAAGAACAGCGCGCCGACCGAGCGGTCTGCGATGATCCGGGTCAGCGACTCCAGCATGTCCGACGGCGTCGTGGTGAAGGAGATCGTCTCGATCAGTATCAGGCGGCTGTTGATGGCATCAGGCCCGAAGAACTGCGCCAGCACGCTGAAGATCACGTTGTTCTGCCGCGCCACATAGATCGTGTTGCTGGCACCATAGGTCTTGTCCCAGTCGGCGCCGAGCTGGGTCTTCCAGTCGGCCATCACCGTCATCCAGTGCGCGACCTGGGTCTGCGCGGCCCAGGCGACGTTCCTGGCGAGGTAGGGCGCCTGCTTCTTGCCGAACGCCTCGAGCTTGGTGAATGGATGGCTCCGGCGGACAGGCAATCATCCATGAAGGCGATGTTGTTCTGCAGGATGGTACGGTTGTTGTCGCGCCAGTCGGCCTGCATCGGCGTCGCGTCGAGCCCGTCGAGCGCCGACTGCATCCGGCTGCGATAGGCCTGCATCGACCCGCGCCACGCCTTGTCGTCGGGATTGTCGACATAGGGGCCGACCACCTCGGCCAGCGCCATCGTGCTGTGGCCGACCGATTTGAGCAGCTGATAGACGATCGGCACCTGCGGCGCCTCGGTCGGCGGCTTGCCCGGCCGGTAGAGGATCAGGCGCCCGCCGGCACCGGAGAACAGGCCGAGGATCACCGGGTGTTTGTCGAGGATGTTCTTCTGGAAGATCCGCGCCGCATCGCCATAGAGCTCGAACATGCCGGTGTTGAGCGCCAGCACATCCTTGGTCGCGACATCGGCCGGCGTGGACGTGGTCTTACCCGAGATCGGTCCCATGTAGTCGGGCAGCGTCTGGGCCAGGGCCGCGCCGCCGCTGCCGAGCAGCAGTGCCAGGGCGGCGGCCAGGCGAAGGCGATGGGTCATGTGATGCTCCTCGATGCCTCCAGCCAATGCCGAGGGCGGCCGCGCGACCATTGGCGGAATGCGCAAATGCTTGGACACAACGAACTGGAGGTAGATCCCGCGTGACGCGGCACGACGCGGGCGGACGCCTACAGCTAAGCGACGAATCGGCTGGTGTCCACACCCGGACATTGCGGGCTTGCCTGCGCCAAAAGACCCAATGGTGTGGCCTTTGGCCCGGTGCTATGTGGCGAATAGAATCAATCTTATTTATTTGGATTTTTGCGTGCTGAACGGACTCTACAAGGTCGAGTACGGCATCAACGGGGCGTTCGGCCGCAGCATCATGTGCTTGCACAACGGCAAGATGATGGGTGGCAATTCGGCCTTCGCCCATCTCGGCAGCTATCAGGTGACGGAAGGCGAGATATCAGCCGAGGTGATCACCGAGCGTCACAATGATGATCCCCATTTCAAGCCGTTGATGGGCGCCGATGTCACCGTCATCAAGGTGCGCGGCCGCACCGAGGGCTCGACCATCCTGCTCGAGGGCACGGCGGACGCCATGCCGGACGGCGTGTTCTGGGCGAATTTGGCGCCGCTCGACGATGAGGCGTTGCCGCCGCGCGGGGCGGTCGGACCGGGCGGCATCGTCAACGGGCTCTACTCCATCCAGCTCCGCGCACTCGACGGTGTCGACGCCGGCCTCTCCGGGGTCATGCTGCTGATGGATGGCCGTATCCTCGGTGGCGATGCGTTCTTCTACTATCTCGGCTCATATACGTCGGCGGACGGCCGCTGGCGGGGCGAGATCGTCAACCAGGAGCACACGCCGGCGAAGGGCGAATACCCGGTGTTCGGCGGTTATGAGGTCGGCATCGGCTTTGCCGGGTCGTGTCGCGAGGAGGGCGCCGAGCTCGAAGGCATCGCGCTGGCCGGCAAGCGCAGCCTTCGGCTGGCAGCCGAACTGCGGCTGATGCGACGCGCCTAAAGCATGATCCGGAAAAGTGCGAAGCGGTTTTCCGAAGAGATCATGCTCAAAGAGAGCGCCCGGCCGTCTCCTCAGTCCTTGATCAGAGGCACGCCGCCGATGATCAGCGCGATGCCGGCCAGCCGTGAAAACGACACCGGATGCTGCGCCAGTCCGAACACGCCAAAATGGTCCATCGCGATGCCGGCGACCATCTGACCCGCGACCACCAGCGCCAGCAGGGTTGCTGCGCCGAGCGAAGGCAGCAGCAGGATCATCAACAGGATAAAGACGCCGCCGAGGACGCCGCCGCTCCAGGCCCACCAGGGCACGGCCGACACCAGCTTCCAGGACGGCACCGGCTCGCGCGTCGCGACCACCACGACTGCCATCGTCACGAGACCGCCGAGATAGCTGACGAGCCCGGCCCAGGCCGGCGAATTGAGGGCGGCGCGGAGATTGCCGTTCAGGACCTGCTGAACGGCCACGCAGATACCGGCGCCGAGCGCGAGCAGAGAGAGAAACCAGACTTGCATATGATGCCCCAAAACCGGTCGCCGAAGGACTTTCTGTCATAATCGATTGGCCATGATCGTGGCATGCGTGGAGCGACGCGCGAAACGCCCGGAATGGGCTTCCACCCACGCCCCAGATCGAATAAGAGGCCGCAAACCCTCAGTTCCCAGCAGTAAGCATGATCCGCCTCGATAACGTTTCCAAGCAAGTCGGCCACCAGATCCTCTTCATCGAAGCCTCCGCGGCGCTCCAGAAGGGCGAGAAGATCGGCCTTGTCGGGCCGAACGGCTCCGGCAAGACCTCGCTCTTCCGAATGATCTCGGGTCAGGAGGTCCCCGATGAGGGCCAGGTCTCTCTCGATCGTGGCATTTCGATCGGCTATTTCAGCCAGGATGTCGGCGAGATGTCCGGCCGCAGCGCCGTCGCCGAGGTGATGGACGGGGCGGGGCCCGTCAGCGTGGTGGCAGCCGAGCTCAGGGAACTCGAGGCCGCGATGGCCGACCCCGACAAGGCCAGTGAGATGGACGACATCATCGCGCGCTATGGCGAGGTGCAGCATCAGTTCGAGGAGCTCGACGGCTACGCGCTTGACGGCCGCGCGCGCGAGGCGCTTTCGGGCCTGGGCTTCAGCCAGGAGATGATGGACGGCGACGTCGGCAAGCTCTCCGGCGGCTGGAAAATGCGCGTCGCGCTTGCGCGTATTCTTTTGATGCGTCCCGACGTCATGCTGCTCGACGAGCCGAGCAACCATCTCGATCTCGAGAGCCTGATCTGGCTCGAGCAGTTCCTGAAAGGTTATGAGGGCGCGCTGCTGATGACCTCGCATGACCGCGAGTTCATCAACCGCATCATCAACAAGGTGGTCGAGATCGACGGCGGCCAGCTCACCAGCTATTCCGGCAACTACGAATTCTACGAACAGCAGCGCGCGCTCTCCGACAAGCAGCAGCAGGCGCAGTTCGAGCGGCAGCAGGCGATGCTCGCCAAGGAGATCAAGTTCATCGAGCGCTTCAAGGCGCGCGCCTCCCACGCTGCCCAGGTGCAGAGCCGGGTCAAGAAGCTCGACAAGATCGAGCGGGTCGAGCCGCCGCGGCGGCGGCAGACGGTGGCGTTCGATTTCCAGCCGGCGCCCCGCTCGGGCGAGGATGTCGTCAGCCTGAAGAACGTCCACAAGGCCTATGGCAGCAAGCGGATCTATGACGGGCTCGACTTCATGATCCGCCGCCGCGAGCGCTGGTGCGTGATGGGCATCAACGGCGCCGGCAAGTCGACGCTGCTGAAACTGGTTGCCGGGTCAACCGAGCCCGATGACGGCGCGGTCGCGGTCGGCGGCAGCGTCAAGATGGGCTATTTCGCTCAGCACGCGATGGACCTGCTCGATGGCGAGCGCACCGTGTTCCAGTCGCTGGAGGACGCGTTTCCGCAGGCCGGCCAGGGCTCCTTGCGCGCGCTCGCCGGCTGCTTCGGGTTCTCGGGCGACGATGTCGAGAAGAAGTGCCGGGTGCTCTCGGGCGGCGAGAAGGCGCGGCTGGTGATGGCGCAAATGCTGTTCGATCCGCCGAACTTCCTGGTGCTGGACGAGCCGACCAACCATCTCGATCTCGCCACCAAGGAGATGCTGATCAACGCGCTCTCCGAGTTCGAGGGCACCATGCTGTTCGTCTCCCACGACCGGCATTTTCTCGCCGCACTCTCCAATCGCGTGCTGGAGCTGACGCCGGAGGGCATCCATCAGTTCGGTGGCGGCTACACCGAATATGTCGCGCGCACCGGGCACGAAGCGCCGGGGTTGCGGAGTTAGTTCAAGCTCTCCACCGCGCGCAAAACGCCTCGACGTCGCCCGACTGGAATTCCGGTCGGCGCTCCCAGATGGTCTCAGCCGGCCAGTTCCACCAGGCGATCTGCGACAGCTCGGCCGCGATCTTGCGGTTGAACCGCTCCTTGATCGGCCGGGCCGGCACGCCGCCGACGATCGTGTAAGGCGCGACATCGCGCGAGACGACCGCGCTGGCCGCGAGCACCGCGCCGTCTCCGACGGTGACGCCGGGCAGCACGATCACGCCATGGCCGATCCAGACATCGTTTCCGATCACGACGCGATCCGCGCGTCGATTCCTGAAGAAGCCACGATCCCGTTCGGCGGAGGCCGTGTAATATTCAGGGCAATAGGTGAAGCGGTGCTGGGAAGGGCGCTCGAGCGGATGATTGGGCGCGCCGATCCGGACCTGCGCCGCGATCGCGCAGAAGCGGCCGATCTGCGCGTCGGCGACGATGCAGCCGCCGGCGAGGTAGGAATAGTCGCCGAGCTCGGTGTATTCGAGCGAGCTGTCGCCGAGAACTTCGCAGCAACGCCCAACCTTGACCTCGCGCAGCCTGACCGTCGGCTCGATGACGGTTTCGGCAAGCTTGGGGCGGGGCGGGGTCGATTGATCCATATGACTGTCCTTGATCCGGCAACTCGCACGAAGTGGTATCTATCACGGCGGGCGGGCAAGGCGAGAGTGATTGCTGTCTGCTGCGGGGTACTAGCTCTTAAATTCCGTCGACCACGGCGATCGCCTTGTTCAGCAAGTTCGCGCGTGGGAATCAAGCCGCTAACCGGGTCGGGAAATGTGCACTGCAGATTGTTGCGCTATCGAAGGATTCGCGATCCGCTTGCTTGCGTTTTAGGCCTCGATAGGTTTTAAGCCGGGTGACTTCATGACCGTTGGCATGAACGAGAAACGCGCTGCGTGGTTTTACCACATTCTAGACAGAGTTACATCGTAGCTCGCACGCCCCCCAATTCAGAGGATTTCAGCATGGCGAAGATGACGAAGAATCAATTGATCGACGCGATTGCCGAAAGCACGCAGATCTCGAAGAACGACGTAAGGACCGTCATCGAGCACATGGCGACTGTTGGCTATAGAGAGCTGAACGAATCCGGTGAGTTCGTCATTCCTGGCTTTGTGAAAATGTCCGTCGTGCATAAGCCTGCCACAGAAGCTCGCAGCGGCGTAAATCCTTTTACGAAAGAGCCGATGGAATTTGCAGCGAAGCCAGCCAGCAAGTCAGTCAAGGCGTCACCTCTCAAGGTCGCTAAGGACGCCGTCTGAAGACTGCGGTTTGCGGCGAGCCAAGCGCGCAAGAAATGCAACGGCGCGTGGCTGGGCGGCCTAATCCTTCAAGCCGTTGACTGCTGCAATGGCCCTGATCATCGCGTCCTTCAGCGCCGCGCTGTTGGCGGGATTCGACTGCCGGCGGCGGCCGGGATCGTCGAAGTCGTGGGTCGCGCGGGGATAGAGCACGACGTCGATCTTGCTGCCGGCGGCGAGAGAACGCTGCGCGACCTCCTGGCACCGCTCGGGCGACACTTCCTCGTCGTCGGATCCGAGCAGCATGGTGATCGGCGCGGCTGACTTGAGCGTCTGCGCCAGCAGGGCGGCCGGCCCGCAGCCCGGATAGAACACCAGCGCCGCGCGATAGCCCGACGTCGCCGTACCCTGGCGCTGCATGACGTTCAGCGCGGTGCTGCCGCCGTTCGACCATCCCTGCAGGAAGATGCGGTTCTCCCGGACATCCTTCTGGCTGCGCAGCCAGCTTAGCGCGCCCTCGGCGTCGAGCGGCCGCACGGTCTTTTCGTTGACGTCGGCGCGATCGGGGTCGTCATGCGTGAAGCGGCCGAAGCCATGGGCCTTGCCGCGCGGCCCAAAGCTGTCCGGCAGCAGCGCGACGTAGCCGTGGTCGGCCCAATACTGCCCCCACATCGCGTGGCGCTTGGAGAGGCTGCCGGCATTGCAGGCCGCGGACGGAGCTGTGCGCGACACCAGGGTGCAGTCCTTGTTGACGTTGATCGAATAGGGGCCGCCGCGGCCGTGCAGCAGCACGATCGCGGGGTGCGGGCCCGGCGTTTGCGGCCTGAACAGATAGCCGACGATCTCGGTCTTGCCGTCGGCGCTCGGAAAGAAAACGGTGTCGGGCGCGGCCGCCGCCGCTGTCGGCAATGTCGTGAGCATCAGGAGGGCTATCTGAATCGCGCGATGGGTCATCCGCACAGCATAAGCAACATTTTCGGATGAATTACGGCATGACTGCCTCCAGCAATGCAAAGCCGCATGGCACGCTGCGCCGTGCTCGGCTTGTGAGGTGAGGGGCCGCCCGTTACGCTTCAGAAAAAAGCGGGAGCGAAGCAGCATGAGGCAGATCAGGATCGGCGACATCACGATCGACGCGGTGATCGAGCGCGAAGGACCGTGGCGGCGCCCGCAGGACTTCTTCCCGACCTATGACGATGCCGTGTTCAAGCATCACCTGAAGACGATGGAGCCGGAAGTCTTCGATGCCGCGCGCGGCATGATGGTGATCACCTACCAGACCTTCGTGGTGCGGACGCCACGCTATACCATCCTGGTCGACACTTGCACCGGTGAGGAGAAGGGGCACCCGCCGCCGTTCGACTTCCCGGGCAAGGAGCGCTGGCGCAACGAGCTGTTCGCGCTCGGGATCTCCTACGAGCAGATCGACTACGTGTTCTGCACCCATCTGCATATCGACCACACCGGCTGGAACACCACGCTGCGCGACGGGCGCTGGGTACCGACCTTCCCGAACGCGAAATACGTCTTCCACAAGGGTGAGTATGCGGCCTGGGAGGCCGAGAACGCCAAGGGCGCCAATCCGCCCGGCACGGTGTTTCGCGACAATTGCCTGCCGATCGTCGAGGCCGGGCAGGCGCTGCTGGTCGACGACGACTATGCGCTCGACGACACCGTGACGCTGACGCCGACGCCGGGGCATTCGCCCTGCCATTGCTGTATCAACATCTTCTCGAAGGGGCAGCGCGCCGTGGTCGCCGGCGATCTGATGCATCATGCGATCCAGTGCCGCGAGCCAGAATGGTCGGCGAAGCCCGATTGGGATCCGAAGCAATCGGCGATCTCGCGGCGAAAATTCTTTGGTTCCGTGGCCGGGACCGACACGCTGATCCTGCCGATCCATTTCCCGGCCCCGACGGTCGGCCTGATCACCGCGGACGGCGACCGCTTCGACTATCGCTTCAAGCGGGAGTAGGGCGTTTTCGAGCGAAGTGGACCCCGGTTCGCGTGAAGAAAACGCGTCAAAACAATAATCTGGAGCTTCGGTTCTGATTCTAATCAGAACCGAAAATGCTCCAGGCGGCACGGGCCGGTCAGCGGTTGAGCGCGACGTCCCTGAAGGCCACAACCAGCGGCCGTTCGAGCTTGCCCTTCATGTCGAGCAAGAGCTCATAGGCTTTGTCCCGCGGCATCGTCGGCTTGTAGGTCCGTTGTTCGATCAGCGCCGCGAAGATGTCGGAGATGGTCAGGATGCGGACGATGTCCGGAATACTTTCGGAGCACAGCCCGTCCGGATAGCCGCTGCCGTCCAGATATTCGTGATGGTGCCGCACCGCGTCGAGAACTTCCGCGGAGATACCCGGCGTGTCCTTCAGCGCGTCATGGCCCAAGGCGGGATGGGTCTGGATCAGCGCGCGCTCGGCGTGGTCGAGCCGACCCGGCTTGTCGAGAACGGTGAGGGGAATCGTCGCCTTGCCGATGTCGTGGAACATCGCCGCAGAATAGAGACGCTCGATGTCAGGCTTGCTCATGCCGAGGCTCATGCCGAAATCGACCGCGATGCCCGGTGACCAGCAGGCAGTGCTGGTAGGTGCCTTCGTGGTGGCGGCGGACGGTCGCCAACCAGTCCGAAAGCCCATTTTCAACAATGCTGTCGGCGATTCCCGCTCCGGCATGCCTGGCATCGGCGACGTCGATCGCCACACTGTTCATCACGGCCGAGAACATTGCGGCAATGCTGGCGGCGCCAGCGGATGCCGCTTCAATACTGGTCGGTGACAGATCGTCCGGAACGATCGATGGCGCTTCGATATCGACAAGTCTTGCCAGAAGCTGCGACGGCTTGACCGGACGGAAGAGAGCATCCGTCGCGCCGAGCGCATAGGCCTGGACAATTGCAAGGCGTGTACGTTGATCGACGATGAAGATGCGCCTCGGGATCCGCTTTAGTCTGCTGGAGATCGCTTTCAACGCGGCGATGTTGTCCACGAGGCGCAGGTCGGCGCTCACGACCAATGCCTCGACTTCGCCGCCCCGGAGCCGCGCAGCGGCAAGCAGTTCTGAGGTGATCTCAAATGTTTGCCCCAGAAGTCCGCGGATATCGGACAGTCTGGACGGCGTATCTGCAACAATATGAATCGGCATCGAGGCAGGCGATCTTTTGGCGAATGGGCGGCGTTACCCGAGCCGCGTCACCTGGGTCCGGCGCGGAACCTGGGTCAGAAACCGTTCGAGATCGGTGCAGAGGCGGTGTGCGAGCTCCTCGTCGATCTCGAACGTCGCGACGGTGCCGGCGCAGTCGATTTCGATGGTCCCGCGCAACGGTGCGGCTGACACGGTCGATACCACGATGTTTGTCGCTCTCGGCATGTCGTCAACGTCCTTTCAGACCGGATGCCGCCATCCTCATTTCGGAATGACCGGGCGTCCCTTTCGCTTTTTCTCTTCGATGAATCTCACACCGATCTCGGTGCCGTCGACACGGACCAGCTCGCAGCGGCGGAAGGCCAGTCCCCGCGAGGACAGCACCAGGAGGAACTCCTGGGCCTTCAGCACATCAAGCGTTCCGTCGACCTCGAGCCGGGCGCCACTCTGCGAGACGTCGAGCAGGATGCAGCTCCGCCGCCATGTGCCGTCGACACCCATGAGGTTGACGGGATAGCGGGTCTCGAGCCTGACGCGCTCCGCCCTGCGGTCACCATACGTCATTACGCTACTCACACTTTCACTGAAGGCTTCGCGGTCAGCTCGCTGAGCGAACCGAACCGGATCATGCGCTGCGCGTTTGACAGCGGCAGCCCTTCGAACATCTGCCGGGCGCGCTCCAGCTCGTCCGGCGCGACCGTCAGGCCGGCCTTTCGGTAGCTGACGATGGCGGCCGTCGTGTTCCAGTTCAGTCGCGACGCGCGGCAGGCGATGACGAGCCCGTTGCTGTCGGCGGCCTCCATCAGCGGCGCGATGGTCTCGATCGGAACGCTCGCGAGCTGCGCCAGCGCCGCCACGACGTTGCGGACCTCTTGCCTGATCGCGAAACGGTTGACGCTGGAATCGTTCAGCTGTCCGGACTTGTTCAGGGCCATCACCGTGGCCCGCGCCTCCGCATAGTCGATCGTGGCTGGTGGTTTTGCGGAGGCGCGGGCTGCGCCGGAATCGATGGCGGCTCGGATCGCGTCCTGAATGTCGGGACGTGCGCGCTTGAGCAGCCGGGCCTGCTGACGCGGCGTGGACCGCATGACGAGATCGGCAAGCACACGGTGCGGCAGGTCGGCGCGCGATATCAATGCGTCCGCGATGCCGTCGTCGCGTTCGGCGGCATCGACCATCATGGCAAAGCCAGCGCTGGTCAGTTCCGCGCCGGGATTTTCGGCCAGGGCGCGCAGGACGCTGCCGTCGCCGCGCATCAGCAGAATGTCCGTGAGCTCCTGGTTGACGGCCTTGCGTCCCGCGATCGCGCAGAGATGTCCTTCGGCCCGCATCCAGGCGATGTCGATCAGGTCGGCATTCGGAATGCAGTCGCATTTGCGCAGGATAGGCGCGGCGACATCGGCGTCGTCATGATTGGCGAGCCGCCGTGCCAGTTCCCGCGGCACCAGACGCAGGTCGGCAAGGGAGCAGCTGAGCGTGGTCAAAGTCCGGAGCTCGACGCTCTCGGTCAGGCGGACCAGGATGTCGTCGAACAGCCCGACGTGATGTTCGTTGAGCCGGTGGGCGTCCTCGATAAAAAGCCCGGCCACTTCCCGCAGCATGCGGGTCCGGCGGTCCGGTGAGCCGGCCTTCAGGACATGGTCGAGTTCGGCAATAAGGTCGGGCGAGGCAATGGCTGTCATTGCGGTACCTAAAATGTTCCGCGATGGGGAACTTCGTCGTCCCTACAACCAATCTGCTCCCCGAATCTTTAATAGGGGTATAGAAATTGATGGGAGGATCGATCCTGGTGGTGGATATCCCGGCAAACACTATCGAAAATCGGCAGCAGCGCTGCTTTGCCAGATTGTCCGGTTCGAGGAGCTGCATTTTTCCTGATTGAGTTCATTGGACGATTCGCATTTTGTGCATGGAAATTATCAATGAGGCTGGCGCGTTTTGCGCTGCGCCGCGCGAACATTGTCGAGACCCTTTCACAGGAGCAGTCATTTGACGGCGCCATTGCTGGTGCCGAGAGTCTTTCGTTTTGACGATGTCGATGCATTCCGGAGTTCGATCCGAGACCTGGATGTTGATTTCACGCCACTCGCGCGGAAGATTTCGGCCGAGCAGATCATCCTGAGTTTGCCGGGATGCGAGCTCAACTACACCCAGTCCTTTCCGCGCATCGTCGACGCGCAGCTTGCGCGGCACACCACGGCGGTCGGCTTCACGATGGATGACGGTGTTCCGATGCGCTTCAACGGCGTCGAGCGCGATCGTGCGGTGATCGTGCTTGGCGGCGGCGGCGCGTTCTATACGTCGGTGGAGGAGACGCCCCGCCAATATGTCTCGGTGATGTTCACGCCCGAGATGGTCGACCGCGGTTGGCCGCAACCGGGTCTCCATTTCAGCATTCACGAAATATCTCAACGCGCGCAGGATCGGCTGCGTGACGTGGTGCGGCAAATCCTGCTCGTGACGTCGCAGCCGGCCGATGATCACCAGTTCGCTACCGGCGCGTCGATCAAGGAAACGCTGCTTGCGGCGATCGACAACGCCTTCGCCGAGATCGTGCCGGCGAAGTGGGCGACGCGGGCCAACACGACGCGCCAGTTCAAGGTCTTCAACGACGCGCGTGCCATTCTGGCCGGCGACGTGGCTCACCCGATCTACAGTGGCGAACTCGCCAGGCAGATCGGCGTGTCGGTGCGCACGCTGCACGACGCCATCCAGCGCTACCGGGGCGTCAGCCTGCATCGCTATCTGCGGTTGCGCCGGCTCTGGCTGGTGCGCCAGCAACTTCTCGCCGGTGCGCACAGCGTCAAGGCCTGCGCGCTGGCCTACGGATTTTGGCATCTGAGCGATTTTTCGCGCAGCTATCGGTCGCAGTTCGGGGAAGCGCCATCGGAGACGCTGGCCGCCTCGCGCCGTCCGGGCGCCGTGCGCGCCGATTCGGCCGCTGGCAGATACGAATCCTAACCGTCGATCTGAACGGAATCTTAACGGCCGCCGAAGAGGCTATTGGTACGATTCCACCAGAGGCGGCGGTGATGCATCCCCGGAGATTTGCGCGTGTTCGTCCGACAGGATGCGTGTCCAGCGTGGTCAAGCTGCAGCTCGAACCGAAGGCGCCGCTGATCGAATGCCGGCTGGTGGACTACTCTGCCGGAGGGGCCTGCCTGGAGTTTCAGAAGCCGATCCAGCTGCCCGAACGTTTCGAAATGTTTCATGGCAACACCAAGAAGCGTTGCCGGCGGGTCTGGAGCAGAGGTGTGCGGGTCGGCGTCTCGTTCTGAGCGCCTCAGGTGATCCACCCGTCAATAGGCGTTCGGGCCGCGCCCGGCGCGACCCGATGGTCTTGACCCGATCGAAGCTGGCGGGGAAGCGCCGGCGAGGGGCTCAGGCGCCGCTCTGGCACTTCTTCATGAACGAGTTTTTGGCCGCGCCGGCGAGCTTCTTGCCGTCGGAGCCGACCGCCTTGGTCTCGCAGGTATCGGTCGTGCACTTCTTCATGAACGAGGTCTTGGCCGCGCCGGCCAGCGGCTTGCCGTCCTTGCCGACCGCCTTCGTCTCGCAGGAGGCGTCCTGTGCAAATGCCGAACCGGCGGCAAAGGTCGCGATCACGGCCGCCAAGAAAATCCGCTTCATCTGGGTTCTCCCTAAACCAAACCAGTGGCCGGATTGGATATCGGATTCTTGGCCCGATCAAGTTCCCACAGCCGATTTTGTCGGTAAAATGCCCCGATCAGAGCAAGGAAATTCCGCGTGCAGCGCGGGACAACATGGGGGACGCCCGGAATGGAATTCGAGACGCTGGTACAGACACGCAAAAGCGTGCGCGGGTTCAAGAAGCAGCCGGTGTCCCGGGCGACCGTCGAGGAGATCATCGAGGTGGCCAAGCGCGCGCCGTCCTCGATGAACACCCAGCCCTGGCACGTCCATGTCCTGACCGGGGCGCCGCTGGAGGAAGTGCGCCGCCGCAATATGGAGGAGATGATCGCCGGCGCCAAAGCCAAGCGCGACATCGTCAGCCATGGCGAGTACCAGGGCGTGCACCGCGGTCGCCAGGTCGACATCGCCAAGAAGCTGTTCGGGGCGATGGGGATTGCCCGCGACGACAAGCCGATGCGGCAGGATTGGGTGCTGCGCGGCTTCCGCCAGTTCGACGCCCCGGTCTCGCTGGTCCTTGCCTACGACCGGGTCCTCGATCCCGGTGCGGTCTGCCATTTCGACCTCGGCGCGCTCTGCTACGGCATCGTGCTGGCGGCCTGGGATCGCGGTCTCGGCAGCGTGATCAACGGCCAGGGCATCATGCGCTCGGACATCGTGCGCGAGGTTGCCGACATCCCGGAGGACCAGGTGATCATGACCTGCGTCGCGATGGGCTATCCCGACGACGGCTTTGCCGCCAATGCGGTGCGGTCGGACCGCGAGGCCAACAGCGATTTTGTCCGCTACGTCGGCTTTGCCGAATAGAGGGATATGACCGTGCGGACCCGCAGCATCACCGGCGCGGTTGTCCTGGCGCTGGTCGTCTTTATCTCGGCCCTTGGCTCCGGGCGAGCGGAGGGCATACGTCTCGATGCGCTCAAGATCCCGGTGCCGAATGCAGGAGGGGCAGGGCCGTCCGTTGCGCTGCTCGACGCAATCGTGCTGCGGCCGGATGACGGGCAGCCGCATCCGCTCATCCTGCTCAATCACGGCTCACCGCGTTCGGCGAGCGACCGTCCGGCGATGAGCCCTTACGGGATGTGGGCTCAGGCTGCGGAGTTCGCGCGGCGCGGCTGGGTTGCGGTGGCGTTCCTGCGCCGCGGCTACGGCGCCTCGCAGGGTGGATGGGCCGAGAATTACGGAGGGTGCTCTGACCCGGACTATGCGAAGGCCGGCCGCGCCGGCGCCAGCGACGTTGCAGCTGCCGCGAAACTCATGGCGGGCCAGGCGTATGTTAGCAAAGGCAAGTGGATCAGCGTCGGCCGCTCGGCGGGAGGCTTTGCCACGGTCGCGTTGACGTCGATGGCGCCGTCGGGTCTGGCCGCTGCGATCGCGTTCGCGCCGGGCCGCGGATCGACTGGCCCCGATACGGTCTGCGTGGAGGACGAACTCGTCGACGCGTTCGCGCAGTTCGGCAAATCCTCGCGCATCCCGCTGCTGTGGGTGTCCGCCGACAACGATCATTTCTTCGGGCCGAAACTCGTGACGCGATTGTCGGACGCGTTTGCGAAAGCCGGCGGCAAGCTCTCGCTGGTTCGAACGCCTGCATTCGGCAGCGACGGGCACACGCTGTTCAACGAGAATGGAACGGCGATCTGGGCGCCGATCGTCGATCGCTTCCTTGCTGCCAACAATCTCGTGCTGCGCGATCGGCTGCTCGACGCGCCCGCGCGTCCCGCGCAAATACGCACGCGCTGACCACGCCGCGGGATATTGAATTCCGCGCCGTGAAACCCTCGCGCGAGCGTGAGTGCGAGCGCGCGTTTCCGCTATTTGTGCCGGCAAAAAATGCGCTACTGGTTTTTTGAAGCACAACAGCGCAGGCGAGGAATCTCAGATGAGCGATGATGAACAGACAGCCATGATCCGCGAGACCGTCGCGAGATTCGTCGATCGCGAGCTGATCCCGCTCGAGCCGCAATATCTGAAATCGAAACTGCCCGGCAGCGATCATCCCGAGCTCACGCCGGAACAGCGCAAGCGGCTGCGCGACGTCTCGAAGGAGCTCGGACTCTGGGGCCTCGATGCGCCCGAGGATCTCGGCGGCCACGACCTGCCGACGCGCACGATGGCTGCAGTGCACGAGGAACTCGGTCGCAGCTGCGTGCCCTTCGTGCTGCCGCCGGACTCGCCGAACCTGCGTATGCTGCAGGCGGTCGGCACCGAGGCGCAGAAGAAGAAATATCTGCAGCCCTATATCGAAGGCCGGATGGCATCGGCGATCGCGATCTCGGAGCCGGGCGCCGGTGGCGATCCCGCGGCCATGAAGACCCGCGCGGCGCTCGATGGCGAAGAGTGGGTGCTGAACGGCCGCAAGATTTGGATCAGCAATGCGCGCGCCGCCGACTTCATCATCGTGATGGCGCGCGTCGGCAGCGACCAGCGCCAGGGCGGCATCACCTCCTTTATCGTCGAGAAGGGCACGCCGGGATTCATCATCGAGCGCGAGATCCCGATGCTCGGCGGTGGCTCGACCTACGAGATCGTGTTCGAGGACTGCCGCATCCCGAAGGACTCCGTGCTGGGCGAGGTCGGCAAGGGCTATGCGCCGATGCAGCTGCGCCTGCGCACGCGGCGACTCGAGATGGGATCGACCTGCGTCGGCATCACCAAGCGCGCGCTCGACATGATGTGCGATCACGCCAAGCAGCGCGAGACGTTCGGCGTCAAGCTCGCCGAGCGCCAGGCGATCCAGTGGTGGATCGCCGATATCTCCACGCGGATGCATGCCTGCCGGCTGATGGTGCGCGAGGCCGCCGACAAGACCGATCGCGGTGAGGACATCCGCCACGAGGCCTCGATGATCAAGGTGTTCGCGACCGAGATGGCCTATGACGCCTGCGACCACGCCATGCAGACGCTCGGCGCGCTCGGCGTGACGCTGGAATTGCCGCTCAACGCGCTCTGGCAGAAGGCCCGTCTGATGCGGGTCTACGAAGGCCCGAGCGAGGTTCATCGCCAGTTGATCGCGCGTCGCGTGCTCGGCCTGCGCGGCGGCTAACGGTTATTCAGTCGTGACAGGCGTGGCCGTGCCCCGCCACCGTCTCAGGCCGCCCGCACGTCGGAGAGGAAGCGGTTGACCTGGCCGGCGAGGTCCTTGGATTGCGTCGAGAGCTGTTCGGCCGCGCCCAGCACCTGGGTTGCCGCAGCGCCGGTGTCGTCGGCGGCGCGCTGCACGCCGGAGATGTTGGAATTGACCTCCTGGGTGCCGCGCGCGGCTTCCTGAACGCTGCGCGAGATCTCCTGGGTTGCCGAGCCCTGTTCCTCGATCGCGGCGGCGATCGCGGTGCCGATCTGGTCGATCTCGGTAATGACGTCGACGACGCTCCTGATTGCGGTGACGGTCTCGTCGCTTGCGGTCTGGATCGCGGTGATCTGTTCGGCAATCTCCGTGGTCGCCTTCGCGGTCTGGCCGGCGAGCGATTTCACCTCCGAGGCGACCACCGCAAAGCCGCGGCCGGCCTCGCCGGCGCGCGCCGCCTCGATGGTGGCGTTGAGCGCGAGCAGGTTGGTCTGTGCCGCGATGCTCTGGATCAGCGTCACCACGTCGCCGATCTTCTGCGCGCCGTCGGCCAGCGAACGCGCGGTGTCGCCGGTGCGGCGGGCATGGTCGACCGCGCGCGCCGCGATCTCGGTCGAGGTCGCGACCTGGCGGGCGATCTCCGAGATCGAGGAGGTCAGTTCCTCGGTCGCGCTCGCCACCGTCTGCACGTTGGTCGAGGTCTGATCCGATGCGGCCGCCACGACCGCGGCCTGGCGGTTGGTGGCGGCGGCGGTCGCCGACATCGACTGCGCCGTATCCTCCATCACCGAGGATGCCGCCGACAGTCCGCCGACCAGTTCGGTGACCTTGGCTTCGAAGGCGCGGGTCAGATCGTCGAGCACGCGGGCGCGGCGCATCTTGACGTCGTTCTCGGCTTCCTTCTCGGCAGCGAGGCGATCGGCTTCGATCTTGTTGTCCTTGAACACCTGCACGGCGGCGGCCATGGCGCCGATCTCGTCGTTGCGTGCGGCGCCCGGGATAGCCTCGGCTACGTCGCCCGCGGCGAGACGTGACATCCGGCCGGTGAGGGCGGCGATCGGGTTGAGGATGCGGCGGCCGAGCATGACGATGAGGCCGGCGCTGACCGCAATGACCGCGAGCAGCCCGACCAGCGCAATCACGAAGCTGAACCGCGCCGACGAGTAGGCGCTCGCAAGGCCCTGCTCGGCATTCTCGTAGAACGCGTCGCGCACGGTGATGATGGCGGCGAGGCCGATTTGCGATTCGGGGTAGTAGGTGTCGAGGTCCTGCTCGTACTTGCCGGTCACTGCGCCTTCCTTGGCGAACTTCAGCGCCTTGCCGAACCGCTCGACGTAATCGGCCTGCATCTTGCCGAGCGCCGTCATGACGTTCGCTGGCGTTGCGGGATTGTTGCGCACTCCTGCAGCGTCGAGAGGATCTGCTCGGTGCGGCCGGTCGAGCGGTAGAGTTCCAGCTTCTCCTGATCGGTCGCCACACGCTTGGCGCCGACCAGCGCCTTGTGCAGGCTGGCGTTGAGGCCGCCGATGTCGCGCAGCGTCCAGGCGACGTTGGCATAGCTGGCTTGGCGATAGGCATTGCCGTCGAGGCCGGCGAGCCGGCGCACCTGCTCATCGAGCAGCGTGGTGACACCGGCGTTGAACACGGAATTGTCGGCGACGATCTTGCCGGCGGCCGCGCGGCGGGCATCGGCCGGGCCGGCGATTGCAGCCGTAATGGCGTCGCGCAGCCCGGCAAACTTCAGCTTCAGCGCATCGATCGCGCTCGCGACCGCCTCGCCGTCGTCGAGCGATCCCGGCAGGGCGGCGCGCACCTGGTTGACCTTGGCGAGCGCGTCGTCGGTCAGCTGGCGCTGACGGTCGAGTTCGGCGATCTGCTTCGGATCGATCGTGGCGGTGCCGAGCAGCAAATTGGTGGCGTAGCCCCGCTCGGGGTTCATGTAGCGCGGGATATCGCCGACGGCACGTACGATCTCGAGCCGGCTCTGCGCGGTCGAGATCTTGTCCATGGTCTGGTACTTGGTCACCGCGACATAGGCCGCCAGTCCGCCGCCGACCGCGGACAGTGAGACGATCGCGGCCGTCAGGAGAGTACCGATTTTCATGGGATGCGCGCCATTCTGGACGAGAGAGGGGAGGCCTCAACCGTACCTTGTGCGCATTAAGCTTGGGTTTACGATGCGCGAGCCGCGGCGCTTCGGGCTATCCATCCTGCCCGAAAGTCCAACCGTCCAAAAAGTTCAAGGCGCCGCCCCGCCGTGCGCGGCGTTCAGTGCTCGTCGTCGTCAGCGCCCTTGGTCGCAGAGCGATGTTGGGTCGCGCCGCCGGAGCCCGCCTCGCCGCAGGGCAGCTGGGTCCAGGTGCCGTCGGCGGCCTGCTGATAGGCCTGGCACCCGGCTGAAGTCGTGGTGGTGGTGGATTTGTCGTCGGCTTTCTGCCGCTCGGCACTCTTCGCCAGCGCTGGTGTTGCAATGGCAGCGATGGCGGCGAGCGAGCCTGCGAAAACCAGCCCTGCAATCCGCATGTCGGGTTCTCCTTCTCGAAGCGAATTCATATCCAGAAAAGAAATCTGGCGATTTTTGGGCCGCAGCGTACGGCCTGCGACGAATTGCTTAATGCCGGGAAAACGAGCCGGAATGCCGGTTAACATCTGCGCGTAGCATCGCAGGACGCTGTTGCCGCACCGTGCTAGGATCCGCCCCATCATGACCCACCGCATTCTCGTCTTCTACGGCTCCTATCGTTCGGATCGCATGGGCATCCGCCTGGCGCATTTCATCGTCGAGGGCTTTCGCGCCCGCGGCGACGATGTCGAGTTGATCGATGCCAAGGAGGTCGGCCTGCCGATGCTCGACCGGATGTACAAGGAACATCCCAAGGGCCAGGCGCCGGCCGTGCTCGAAACGCTCGCCGGAAAGATCCGCGACGCCGACGGCTTCCTGTTCGTCACCGGCGAGTACAATTGGGGCATGCAGCCCGGGCTGAAGAACCTCACCGATCATTTCCTCGAGGAATGGTTCTGGCGGCCCGCGGCGATCGCGAGCTATTCGGCCGGACGGTTCGCCGGGGCGCGCGCCGCGACCGCATGGCACGGCACGCTGTCGGAGATGGGCATGGTGGTGGTGTCGAGCACGATCAGCGCGGGGCCGATCGCGCAGACCCTGTCGGCCGAAGGCCAGCCGATCGGCGAGGGCGGCAAATCAATCGAGCGCGCCTTCCCACGCTTTGCCGACGATCTTGCCTGGTGGATGGAAGCCGCCAAGGCGCAGCGGGCGCGCAAGGCGCCGCCGTATTGAACCAGTCCTCGGAGTTCAGGGATCATGAGCCTTTTCACATCACCCTTCGATCCCGCGCGCGATGCCGCCCTGGTCACCGGCGCAGGCAACGGCATCGGCCGCGCCATCGCGCAGGCCCTGGTCGGCGAAGGCGTGCGCACGGTGTTCGCCGACCTGCATGAGGACAGGGTTTTGGCCGCGATCAAGGCTGCCCCGCGTCCGGAACTGGCGGTGCCGTGGGTCGGCGATCTCGCGCAGCGTGAGGCGTGCGACGCCCTGCTGGCGCATGCGCACGGCACGGTCAGGCAGGTGACGCATTTCGTCCACAGCGCTTCGCCGCCGCGGCGCGAGGCCGATCATGCGATGGCGGTCGATCAAGAAACCTGGCGGCAGATGCACGCGGTCAATCTCGATGCCGGCTTTTATCTGTCGCGCGACCTGGCGCGCAGGCTGATCGAGGCGAAGACGCCGGGCTCGTTCCTGCTGCTCACCTCGCTGCATGCCGGCACGCCCCGCAATCTGCCGCATTACTCGACGGCGAAGGCCGGCATGGCGATCCTGGTGAAGGAGCTTGCCAAGAGCTGGGGCCGCTATGGCATCCGCGTCAACGCCCTGGTGCCCGGCGCGATCGCAGCCGGCGGCTTCGTCGCCGATCCGGCGCTCGCGAAGCACATCCCGCTCGGGCGGCTTGGCCAGGCCGACGATCTCGCGCCGATGGCGCTCGCCGTGCTGTCGCACAAGCTCTCCGGCTACGTTACCGGCGCATCGATCGTGGTCGACGGCGGCCTGTCGCTGACCAACTGGTTCGCGCCGCCGGAACTCGACTGAGAGTCGAAGTTACTCCTTGGTCCTGATGTAGCCCGCAAGCCGCGTCTTTTGATCTTGGCACCAAGTCGTCATGCTGCCGGCGCGGCGCTGATCGAGGTCGGTGGTCTGGGTTGCGATCGCAACTTCGGTCATCAGGTCGTCGGGCTGCTTCTCGCCCATCTTGCCACCGGTGTGCATATAGGCGATCGCCTTGCGCACCTGCTCGGTGGTGCCGTCGGGGAGGTGCATGTCCTGCGCCCGCTGCACGAGGTCCTGATAGACCAGATCGGTGCCGGGGCACTCGACCTTGGCGGCAAAGGCCTGCAGCACCATCGTGACATAGGCGGCGCGCGGATCGGCGTGGGCAGGGGTTGCTGCGACAATCAGGCCGCCGATCAGCAGAGCGTAACGCATGGAATTCCTCCGAAGGTTTTGGACGTTTTTTACTACGCTAGCGCCCAAGGGAACCGACTGCAACCCACAGGACACAGTCGCTATAGGAACCGATCAAACAGCCGTGTTCCAGATGGCGCTGCCACGATTTCAGCACGATTTCGGCAGCATCTGGCAAAAGTTAACGCAGGGGAGAATGATCGTGTCGAAGTTGGGGCTTGCTGCTGTGCTGGTGGGTTCGCTTGCACTTGGCGGCTGCATGCAGGCGACGCTGTCGCCCGTGACGGATGCCGCGATGACGCCGCGCGATCGGCAGTTGCTGGCGCATCCGCCCTATGCGGACGCCAAGATCCCGGATCAGTTCCAGCGCCACATTGTCGATTACACGCGCCGCGAGCAGCCGGGGTCGATCCTGGTCGATACCGACAAGCGCTACCTCTATTACGTGCTGCCCGGCGGCAAGGCGATCCGCTACGGCGTCGCCGTGGGCGAGGAGGCGATGGCGTTCTCAGGTGTCGCCACCGTCGGCCGCCTCGCCGAATGGCCGGATTGGGTTCCGACCAAGGATATCCAGGAGCGGCTCGGGCCGTATCCGGCGCGTGTCGCCGGCGGACCGGCCAACCCGCTCGGCGCCCGGGGCATCTACCTCTACCAGGGCAACAAGGACACGCTCTACCGCATCCACGGCACCAACCAGCCCGAATATATCGGGCAGGCGATCTCGTCGGGCTGCATCCGCATGAACAATCCCGACGTCATCGATCTCTACCAGCGGGTCAAGCCGGGCGCGACCGTGGTCGTGCTCCCGCCGGGACAGAGCGCGTAATTCGCATCGTGTGATGAGTGGCGGCCGATCGCGTATCGCGATCGGCCGCCGTTCTTTTCAATCGCCGGCTGGCCTTCAGCGCAGCGGCATCGGCGGCCGAACGACGGGGCCGCCATCATCGGCATCAACCACGCTGGACTGCTGCTGCGGTTGCACCGGCCGTGGTGCCGCAGCCTGCGGTGCGGCCGCAACCGGCGCCGGCAGCGGCGCTGCCGATGCCGGCGGGGGCGGCGGCGGGATGTAGGCCTGGGCCGGCCGGCGCACCGGCGGCGGGGCAACGGCCACATGGGGTGCCGCCGGCGGCGGCGTGATCGCGGCGCGCGGACGCGGCGCGACCGGCCGTGGTTCGACGGCCCGGGTCTCGGTCGTCCTCGCGACACGCTGCGTCAACTGATCCTGGCCGGCCTTGAGCTGATCGATGCTGGTCTTGAGCTGCTCGATCTGCTGTCCCATCGACGCCAGATCGCGCGCCATCGACTGCAGCAACTGCGACTGGTCGGGTGCGGCTCCGGCTGGCGCTGCCGCCGGGGCGGCGGGCGCAACTGGCACCGCTGCGGCCGCCGGGGCTGCGGCAGGTGCGGGCGCGGCCGTGGCGATGTCCTGTGGCGCAGCGGCCGGAGCGGCCGCAGCCGACTGATCGGCGGCAGCCGCTTGCGCGGGTGGGCTCGCCTGGTCGGGAGCGGGAGTGGCTCTGCCTGGCAGCAGCGACGTCAGGGCCTCGACCTGGGGCGCGTACTCCGCCACCACCTGCTTGACGCGATGTCCGTAGTGTTGCCACGCCGCGGTGCCCATGGCGCCGGCGATCGCGAACACGAACCAGAAGGCGCGAATCGCCCATTTATTGGTGGAGCGCGGCGCGCGCTCCAGTCTGATGTCGTCAAGTCTGCCGTCATGGCTCGCGGCGCTGTACTCAGGCGCGGCCGGTGCCGGCGTCATTGCTCCCGGCGTGACTGGTGGCACCGAGGCGACGGACGCAATCGGCGGCGCCGATGAGGGCGCGAGCCTCGGGCCGAACCACGGCTCGCGCTGCTCCGGCGCTGCCTTGCCGTCCTGTGCGGCGGCATCGTCCTTACGTGCCGGTGCGAAGCTCGGCTCAATCGCGAAAATATCGTGCGGATCTGCGTCTTTCAGTGTGGATTGCATGGCGGTCCCCGTTTCAGTCCAAGGTCAACCGCAAATGGGCGGCCGGCAAATTAACGCTCTGTATCGACCCCTGACCCTGTCCCCACGACTCCAGTCCGGTTTGACCAAAGCAAGGCGAGAGGGTGGAGAGGTTGGGGAGTTTCGGGAACCGAAGCCGGAGGCAAAGGGGGCACGAGCGTCGACGTGCACTCGCGAGGGGCACCGGACTGCATTTCCGGACTGAATCTCCCTCGGTTGTGTGGCGTATCCACCACAGCCGAGGGGAAATCGGGTTACGTGCGGCACGTCTGACCGTGTTCCGCCACCGTTCCGCCCCGTTTGGATTCGGCTGATAGGCAGCTGTTGGATTTTCGGCTTGGGCTGGGGCGCAAGTTGGGGGTGCAACATGTCACGCGACGATGCAGTCATCTCGTACGTCGGCGTCAAACGCAGCTCGCACTGTGCTGCGCCCTCGATGCTGTTTGCGCATGCCCGAAAGCCGCTCAGGCTGTTCGCCGTGGTGATCGGCGCCGCCTCGCTCGCGGCCTGCGCGCAGTCCTCCGTTGTCAGCCAGCGCTCACAGGCGCTCGCGAGCCGGCCAGCCTCGATCGAGCCGACACGGGCAGCATCCTCTGCGCCACGCACACGTGTTGCAGCTGCGCGCAGGCATACGCCTTACGCCTCGCGCAAGACCGGCGACACCAAGATTGCGTCGCACGGCGTCGCGAGCTTCTACAGCGAGGCGCAGCCAACCGCGAGCGGCGAGAAGTTCGACGGGCGCGAACTGACGGCCGCGCATCCCACGCTGCCGTTCGGCACCAGGCTGCGCGTCACCGACGTCAAGAGCGGCCGTTCCGTCACCGTGCGCGTCAACGATCGCGGACCCTACGTTCCCGGGCGCATCGTCGACGTCTCCTATTCCGCCGCACAGTCGCTCGGCATGGTCGGCAAGGGCGTCGCCAATGTCAGGCTCGACGTCGTGCAGTGAACGGCGTGGCAGAAGCCAGGTTCGGGATTTTTGCCAGCTCGATCGGGAAAAAGTCCCGGCATTTCGCGCGCTTTAATCCTGTTGTCCGAATTTGCGCAGCAAATAGAATTGTTGCCGCTACTTCCTCGCGCTCTCCATTTCCAGGCGCGTGGATTTCTACCCAATGAACCTTCCCCGCCTTGGCGTTGTCCCTCCAAGGCGGGGTTTTTCCTTGAGGTCTGCTCGCTGCATCAGTCGATGGGCGGATCCGAGCCATCTCCGGAAAGTCCTGGCACATGCCGGATATGCCGACCATGATGGGAAAGTTGGCGTAGGCGCGACCGCACGTTGCGTGCTGCCATATCCTGCGCCATCGCTTTCACCAAATTGTCACGCTCCCGGCGAATTGCGGCCCAACGCCGCTGCCAACACACCACCGAGCAGAATGCGTCGGCGAGGGACAAGCGTTGGCCTACAAGATGATCGCAGAACGCGAGAACGAAACGGTCAGGATCGAGCGGGAGAGCACCTTTATCATCGTCGCCAAGGCGAAGGTCTGGGCCAGCGAAGGATGGCAGGTCGTGATCACCGACAAGGACGGAAAATCATACCCGCCCGAGGAGTTCGACAAGCTGCTGGCGGCGTGAGGTTAGCGCTGCGCTGACACCAGCATCATCATCGGGCGTTCGAGCTCGTCGGCCAGTTCGGGCAGGGCCTTGATCTGCTCGCGCGTCGGAGAAAATTCCTCGATATGGCGTAGCGTGAAGCCGGCGCCGATCAGCGCGTTGAGCGTGGTGCCGATGGTACGGTGATATTTCAGCACGCCCTTCACGTACCAGTCGGTCCGGCGTTCGCCTTCGATGAAGTAGCGGTTGACCGGCCAGGTCTTGCGGCCGTCTTGGTCCTGCCCCCAGCCCGGATGGGCGGGCGCCATGTAGATCGGATGCTCGATGGTGAAGACCAAGTGCCCCTCCGGAACGAGCGTGCGATACAGCATGCGCGCCAGGCGATCGAAATCCCTGATGTAGTGGAAGGTGAGGGCGCTGTAGGCGAGATCGTACGTGGCCTTCGGCAGCTCGAGCGTTTCGAGGTCGGCGATCTCGTAACTGATGGCCGGATCCTGCGTCATCGCGGTGGCGCGGGCGATCATGTTCTGCGACAGGTCGACGCCGAGCACGTCGGATGCACCTTGCTCGCGCATCCAGCGCGACACCCAGCCGAAGCCGCAGCCGAGATCGACCACGCGCTTGCCGGCGATATCGGGCAGCATGGCGCGGATCGCGGGCCATTCGGGCGCGCCGAGCAGTCCGCGGACCTGCCGCGGCAACTGGCTGTAGCCGGCGAAGAAGCCGGGATCGTCATGGATGTTCTGCGCCATGTTCGCGGCACTCGTGTCGGTCGGAGTGATCTCTCTGTAACCGCCGGCGCGGCGGGTGGGAACCGCCGAATCCGTCGAGTTCGGCGGTGATCCTGGAACCAGACAGCGCGTTCGGCGGTTTTAAGGTCAGCGCGCGGGGCACGCGGTCGCGCCTGTCCCCGCGGCATTCGGCAGCGGAGGAGCGCGTCATGATAGCCGAGACGCAAATCCACACTATCGCGTGGCAGATGTTGCAGACGTACGGCCCGCAAGCGATCGCCCAGGCGGCGCAGAATGCCGTCGACTGCGAGAGCAAGGGCGAGACCGAACAAGCCCGGGACTGGCAGCTGACTGCCGGAAACGGCGATGGCTGATCGAATGACCCGGCGCTGCGCGCCGCACCATTCGGTTTGCGAACTCCGCAGCGCCGCTTGCCTTCGCCGGAAATTCCGGGAACTCTGTTCAGGCAAGCCGCAGACAAATTTGATTTGGGGAATTCGCCATGACCTTCTCACTCTACGACGCGACCGTTGCCAATTACCTGCAGGTCCTCGGCGCCGCCACGGGCTTTCTCGACAAGAGCCTGGCGCATTTCAAGGAGACAGGCATCGATCCGGCCGAGATCGTCGAGACCCGGTTGTTTCCGGATATGTTGCCGTTCCGCTTTCAGGTGGTCTCGCTCGCGCATCATTCCCGCGGCGCGATGCAGGCCGCGAAGAACGGCGTGTTCGCCCCGCCGTCCGGCAAGCCCGATCTGGATTACGCCGGGCTGCAGGCGCTGGTGAAGGACGCGCACAGCGAATTGTCTGACCTGACGCCGGATGCGGTCAACGCGCTGCTCGGGCGCGACATCACCTTCAAGGTCGGAGAGCGGTCGATGCTGTTCACGGTTGAAGGATTCCTGATGTCGTTCTCGCTGCCGAATTTCTTCTTCCATTCGACCACCGCCTACGACATCCTCCGTCACAAGGGCGCGCCGCTCGGCAAGCGCGACTTCATCGGCCGATTGAATCTGAAGAAGTGACCGGGCCTCGCACCGGCCGGTCTTGAACGGGGAGATGTCCGCCGCGCGCTGCCGTTCGCTGGTATATACAATCTTAGATAGTGAATCCACGTCACGGTTGTGGCGCGGTCCGAACCATGCTATAAATCTCAGGTAGTGCGATTGATAGTTTCAACTCAATTGCTGACCGCCGGTGAAGGCGGTTCGGCGGCGCTTCGTCGTGCGTGCTTGAACGCCGTTGGCCGGACATGTTCGGGGGCCTCTCATGAAGACATTGCTTGTCGGAATCGTGCTGCCGCTGCTGGTCGCAATGGCAATCGTGGCGTCGCCGTTGCGGCCGGTTGCGCAGACCCAGTCCTCCTATCAGCCGCAGGCGCAGTTCTGTGTCAGCGGCAACACCGGCGCGCTGTGCTCGAAGCTGCCGGCCTATATCGGCCCGGATTCGCGGCTCGGACTGACCGTCGGTTACAACGGCCTCTATGGTGATCCGCCCCGGAGTGCATCCGAGGATGTGCAGACGCCGTTCGACAACATGGCCTGGCAGATGTTCGTGGCGCTCAACTGGGCGGCAGGCGGCGTCGAGCAACCGGCCGCGCAGGGGCTGACGGCGCCGGGACCGCGGGTCTGGCAGACCTATCCCAAGGTCAGCGCGCTGTTCGGCAATTCGAAGGTGAGGGCCGGCTGCCCCCAGGCGCTTGCCCTGCCGATCTTCTATATCGGCTCCTACGGCAACGGTAAGCCGGCGCCGAACAACGAGGAGTTCCTGCAGGCCTCGACCAATCTGCCGCTGATCGATGTCAACGGCAACTGGACGCTGTTCGAGCGGCGCGTCAATGCGATCGAGGCGTCGTATCTGCGCGCGCCGCAGGGACTGTCGGCGCAGACGCTGACGACGCGCGACGGGCAGCGCAATTTCATCAAGGCCAATCCGAAGGGCGCCGATTTCACCGCGTCGGCGTCGATGCCCGACGGCAAGAACGGCTCGATCGAGATCAAGGCGGCCTGGCGCATCCTCGATCCGGCGAAGGACGACGCGTCGAAATATTACACGCAGAACATCCTGCTCGCCGTCTCCGGCGATCTCGTCCGCAACGGCAAGCCATTCTGCCGCAGCGAGAAGGTGGGGCTGGTCGGCATGCATATCCCGCAGCGCAATCCGTTCGTCGAGCAGAACAAGACGCTGCTGCCGCAATGGATCTGGGCGACCTTCGAGCATGTCGACAACGCGCCGCTGGCGCAGGCGCCGTGCAACGTGTCGAACGGCTGCGGCAGCGCCACGTCGCCGACCTACTGGATCAACAAGCCGAGTTGCGGCCCGGCGGCAACAGCGCCCGGTGCGCATTATTCCTTCTACGACCCGGCGCAGTCGGGGCTCGGCACCAATATCGCGCCGCAGGGGCTGCTCGGCAATTCCCGTGGAATCCGACGCGGCCCTATGCGCACGGCGCGACCAGCCAGGCAACGGCGATACCGCAGGCGGTGCGCTGCTGGCAGATCTATCCGACGACGACGGTGTTGAACGAGCAATGGCGGATGGCGCTGGGCTCGCTGAAGAGCGTGTTCCAGAATTACATGCTGATCGGCACACAATGGGGCGGGCAGCTCGAACCGCCGACGCCGCCGAATCCCGTGCCGGCCAATGCGGTGCCGGGCATGCTCTCCAACACCACGCTGGAGACCTACATCCAGAACTACAATGGCAGCGATCCGAGCCTGCCGGGTCCTGGCTCCTGCGTCAGCTGTCACAACTTCGCGACACTGGTCGACAACAAGACGTCGGCCAATTTCAGCTTCCTGCCGAGCCTGGTCGACCCGGTCGCCGGGCGCAGCATGATCAGGACCGCGCGCTGACCGGTGCGGTCCTTAAGGCCTCAAGCGTGCCGGCGCTAGCCGATCCGGCGCCACCGCGGCACCGGATCGAGCGGCGTGCGGTAGAGCTCACGCCGGTCGATGTCGGTGACGCGCACGGCACAGCCGCGTGCCTTCAGCTCCGGCTTGACCTGCGACAGCTCGCAGGCGAGCTGGTCGGCGCGATCAGAGGCGAGGCTGATGTCTTCGAGGATGATGGTTCCTTGATTGCGGAACTCGTCCCCCACCACGAGATCGAAGGTGTAGTACGGCATTCCGAAGTCTCCGTTTCGGTTTGCATCACAGGGTAACACTGAGTCGTGCATTCCCTAAGATGCGTGGCGCACAATCGTCGGGCGATCGCGCAAAAACGGTGTGCAGCACATCCAGCACGATGAACGATCAAGCACGCGTCGCACGGCGAAGGAGTCCTGTGAGCCAGCTCACCGCCATGCCGTTAAGATTTGATTAAAGCTGTCGTCGCAAGCTTGGGCCCAAGTGGAATGGCAAGTGGAATTGCGGCGGAACCGGGCTCCGGGAACCGGCAGCTGCAGGAGAAGGCCGGTGGCGTAACGCCCGCCGGCCTTTTCTCGTCGCGGACGCCGTTCTCGTCGCGAACGCCCTGGAACTAGTCGCGCAGCGTGGCTTGCCTGGCGCGGCATTTCGGACCGGGCCCGCGCATGTAATACAGCTCGGGGCGATAGGGGTGGCAGACGCTCTCGATCAGCGCCAGGCAATCCGCAACGAGGCGGGCGAGGCGGCGGCGCAGGGGCTGCAGGGCAAGTTCCATCGATTTCATGACATGCCCTCAGTGCAGCTCGCCGAGCACGGCAGTGAAGGGCAGGTCGAAGATCTCGGTGCCGATATCGTCGGTGACGTGGACCGCCCAGTTGCGCCAGTCTTCCGCGCTCGGTGTCATCATGTAGCTGCGGGCCAGCTGCTCGGCATACACGCGCACGTCCGTCAGATCCATCGCGGTGCCGATGCGATCCAGGATCACGTGCTTGTCGTCGGAGCAGTGAAAGAAAACTGCAGACATCTTCCAATTCCCATGCCGAAGCGATTCTCACGCACAAAAATAGCAGTGCGCGTGGGCACGGAGAATCCGGGTCATCCCCCATCGGTAAACTACGGGGATTCCTGACGATTTGAATCACGCGGCCGTGATTGGCGGTTAAGGTTAAAAGATCGGCTCACCGACCGCCACCTCGCCGCGCGGGCCGAGCACGATCACCCTGCCATCTGCGTCCTTCGCCCCGAGAATCAGCAGTTCCGAGGTGAAACCAGCGATGTTCTTCGAACCGAGATTGCAGACGCACACCACCAGCGAGCCGAGCAGCGCCGCCGGCTCGTAATTGGTGATCTGCGCGCTCGACCACATGATCCGATCAGTGCCGACGTCGACGCCGACCTTGTAGGAGGGATTGCGGGCGCGCGGAAACGGCTGCACCTCGACGACCCTGCCGATCCGGATATCGAGGCGGGCGAAGTCGTCGTAGCTGGCTTGCGGCTTGAGCGGGACCATCAGCGCTCCTGGAAGGCGAGGCGGACGCCGAGCGCGATATAGATCGTGCCGACAACACGGCCCTGCCATTGCCCGATGCGGCGATGCCGCCTGATCCACGGGCTGATCTGGCCGGCGGCGAGCGCGAGCAGCGAGGTGTAGGCCGCGCTCATCGCGACGAAGATCAGGCCAAGCGTCGCGAACTGCGCCACCGCCGAGCCGTGGCCGGAGTGGACGAACTGCGGCAGGAAGGCGAGGAAGAACAGCGCGGTCTTCGGATTGAGCATTTCCGCCCAGATCGCCTGCCGGAACGCGCGCCGCGGATCGACCGGCTGCGACGCCGGCAGATGCAGCTCGTCATTCTTCTCGAACAGAGCGCGGACGCCGAGCACGATCAGGTAGATCACGCCGGCATATTTCACGATCGAGAACGCCAGCGCCGAGGTCATCAGCACGGCCGACAGGCCGAACGTTGCCATCGCGGTGTGGACGAGGTCGCCGAGCGCGATGCCGAACCCGGTCGCGACGCCGACGCGTCGCCCGCCGGTCGCCGAGCGCGCGAGCACCAGCAGCACGGCCGGCCCGGGAATCAGGAACAGGCCGAGCACGACGGCGGCGAAAGTGAGGAGGGTGGTGATATCGATCATCGGACGTGTCCCGGATGTCAGGCAGCGGAAATGGCGATCGCTGCGAAGCGTGGCTTCGGATCAAGCATCACGTCGGCGCTTTCGACAATGCGCATTTCCTCGGTTCCCCTCTGCGCCGTACGCTGCAGCACGCCGTGGATGCCTGACGCGGCATGGCTCAGCGCGTCCGGTGTCGCGAGGCCGCGCACGCGGGCGGCGACGAACAGGGCGGCGAACAGGTCGCCGGTGCCGGACGGGCTGATCGGCACCCGCGGGGTGCGCACGCGCCAGGCCCCAACGCTATCAGGACCGGTACGCTCGATCGCCAGCGTCTCGATCTCGCCGTCGGGTGTGCCGGCAAGCTCGGCGCTGGTGATGACGATGGTCGAAGGACCCCGCGCCATCAGCGCGCGGGCCTGCCCGATGACGTCATTGATTGTCGTGACGCGCTCGCCGCAGAGGAATTCGAACTCGAAATGATTGGGCGTGATGATGTCGGCGAGCGGGCAGAGCTGGTCGCGCACCAGCGGCGGAATGTCCGGTCGGACGAACATGCCGCGGTCGCGATCGCCGAGCACGGGATCGCAGCAATAGAGCAGGCCCGGGTTCGCGGCCTTGGCGCGGGTGACGAAATCGGCGACGTCGATGGCGATATCGGCCGAGCCGAGATAGCCCGACAGGATCATCCGCGCGCTTTCCACCGCGCCGCGCTCCTCGATGCCGCGCAAGAGGTCGGCGACCAGCTGCACGTCGAGCACCCGGCCGCGGATGGTCGGATAGCCCGGCCGGTTGCTGAGCAGCGTGGTCGGCACGGCGACGACATCGATGCCATGCAGCTGGATCGGAAAAATGGCGGCGCTGTTGCCGACGTGGCCCCACGCGACCTGCGACTGGATCGAGATGACGGTCATGTCCTCGGCATCACCCGAACAGCGCGGCATAGATCACGTAGAGCCAGCCCAGGATGCCGTGGATGATCGCCCACAGGATCGAATGGTTGTTGGTGTAGGAGATGGCAATCGCCAGCGCCGAGCCGAATCCCACGCCATATTTCGCACCCTCGACGCGGACGCCATAATATCGATTGCCGTTCATAGTGGTCCTTCCAGCGGGAGGGCGTGAGACTGGTGACAGCGTAACCCGCCGATATCAGCGAGTTCAACGGCGGATCGCGCCTTTGCGCGGGGATGACGGGGTAGGTTCGGATTCGAATGTCAAACAGCTCGTTCGGTGTCATCACCCGCGGATGCGGGTGATCCAGTATTCCAGAGGCTCTGGTGCTTGAGCCGAGAGGCCGCGGCGTACTGGATCGCCCGGACGAGCCGGGCGATGACAGATGTGGATGAGAATGCAGCTTCGTGTTCGTCGCGCGACTTTCTCCGCACACTCCACCGTCGTCCCGGCGAAGGCCGGGAGGTGGATTCACACTCGAAGTGCAACACTTGGGAGAAGGCCTCGGCGGGAGTTTGGAAGTCAAGAGATTTGCGCGGGGTGTTGTTGTAGGCGTTGAAGGACTGATGGAAGCGGCGGGTCGGGAGGGTTGCGAGGTCGGTTTTGCGCGGGATGAAGCGCCGCATTCGACCGATCGCATTCTCGATGCCGCCCTTCTGCCAGGGCGCGTGCGGATCGCAGAAGAAGGTCTCGATCGCGAGGCGGTGCAGCGCCGTGTGGCAGGCGAACTCGGTGCCATTGTCGAAGGTGACGGTCTGGCACAGGTCCTGTGGCAGGGATGCGAACAAGCGAACGAGATGACGGGCGACCCCGCGCGCAACCTTGCTGGCGAGGCGGATGCCGAGCAGCAGGCGCGAGGTGCGCTCATGCACAGTCAGGACGGCCTGACCGTATTTGGAGAACATCATCAGGTCGGCTTCCCAATGACCGGGAGTGCTGCGATCGGCGGCCTCGATAGGCCGTTGATCCAAGGAAACACGGCCTTCGATGAAGCTTGCGGGGCTGCCGCCCTTCTTGCCGCGGTAACCGCGCTTGCTCTTGCCGCGCGGCAGATAACGCCGCCAGCTGAAGTCCGAGGTGCGTCGGATCTGGGCGTAGATGAAGCGGTAGATGGTCTCGTGGGAGATCACCTTGCGGCCGTGTTCGCGGGCCAGCCGGCCGGCGACCTGCTCGGGCGACCAGCCCCGACCCAGGCGTTCCAACACCGCACGGCGCAGGCCGGGCTCCCGTTCGAGGCGTACGCCCGTCCAGCGCCGTGCTCGCATCTGTTGCTGGGCATAGCTGGGTTTGTAGCCGACCTGGACGCCTCGATTGCGGGTCAGCTCCCGAGAGATCGTTGATGGCGAGCGATCCAGAGCTGCCGCGATTTGCCGGACCGAGCTGCCATTGGCCGAAAGCCGGGCAATCTCGCATCGCTCGTCCAGGGATAGCTGCTCGTAACTCCGCCCCATCGCAACACCTCCTCAAGGAAGTGTTGCACTTCGTTTGTGAACTCAGGGGACCCATAACCACAGGGTTGTGTTGTTGGAAACAGGCTGTTGCCCCAGCGTCACGCAACAATCGGCATTTGTGGTTGTGGGTCCCGGCCTTCGCCGGGACGACACTGAATTTGTTGCGCCACTTGTGAGCCACACATCTGCATTCTCGCGACATGATTTGTCCGAGCCTTGCATTTCGTTTCACCCTCCTCAAATCAGAGGGCGCAGGGAAAGCGGGGTGCCGATCGCACCCATGGGTCCCGTGCAACAAAAAGCACGGGAGGTAGAACCACAGGTGTAACCGGAGACTCCGGCTTTCCCTGCGCGATGGTTTTACGGCTTACTTCGTGCTCTCCCCGGCGAGACTTGGCTTGTTTGTCACCGCCTTCGCAAAACGCTGTCGCGCTTTGCTTGGGGACGCCGGCCGCTAGGGCGTCAGGACCACACGACTTCACCGTTCGCTTCACACGCATTCGTCGACTGCGCGCTCGGCGTCCACCGCATCTCACCGCAACACCCGTGACGATCGCGAAGCGCCCCTCGATCGGGTGAGACGGGGCAATTGAACATCTGAGTTGGGTGAAACGCCAAGCGGAATATTTTCTTATGCCGATATTGACAGGTTTTGCTGAGTTGCCCGTCGGGTTGATTTGTCGCAGGCGGCGCAACCGGATTTGATTTGCGACCCCTGTGCCGGGGACCTCGCCGGTCACGGTCCGATCAACCGATTGTGTCGGATCGCAGTGGAAGAGGATGCGCGGTTCGACCGTCCTGTATCCAAACGCTTGCCCCATGGCGTCGGAACCAGACGGCGGTCGATCATGGCGTGAGCGCGAACCGATCGGCAGGCGGGCGAGCAATGCCCCGGCGTGCCTGATACAACAGGAGCAACTCATGATCAGGATCAAACACATCGCGGCGGGATTGGCCGCTCTCGCCATGCTGACGACATCGGCAATCGCGCACGAGGCGCCGGCGGCCGGGCCATACGCGTTCGCGAAGGGTCATGCCGGCGCCGCTGCCGCCAGCCACTGGAGCGGCGGACCTCCGCACATGGCGGCTCCGCGCTTCGGCGAGTCCGAGGCGCAGCCCCGCGACCTGCCCGGCGGCGTCTGCGATGTCGGCGACAACGCGATGATCTGCTGAGCCTGATGATGCATGGCGGTGATATCAGGCGAAACTCGCGCTAGCCTTGGTGGGTCGTCTCCCTCCAGCCGCGAGCGCCGCCGCCATGCACATCCTGCGTCCCCAGTTTCGCATCGAGCAAGACCTCGCGCTGGCCTTTGCGGCGGCGCGCGGCTTCGGCGCCATCGTCGCTGCCGATGCGCGCGGCCCGCGGGCCTCGCACGTGCCGTTCGTGATCGAGCGGCGCGACGATCGCGTGATCGTGCAGATCCATCTCACCGCGAAGAACCCGCTGGTCGAGCTTGCCGACGGTGTCAGGCGCTTCCTGCTGATCGTCTCCGGCGACGACGCCTATATCTCGAACGACTGGTACGTCTCGCGCGACAACGTCTCGACCTGGCTCTATGAATCGGTGCATTTGTCAGGCGTCGCGCATCTGCGCGGGCTCGACGAGAACCGCGGCCATGGCGATGCGCTGCTCGCGGCCTCCGAGGCGCGGCTGCCGAAGCAGCCCTGGGACCTCGCGCAGATGGAGCCCACCAAGCGCGAACAGATGCTGTCGGCGATCCGGGTGATCAATCTCGTCGTCGACGAGATCGAGGGCCAGTCGAAGCTCAATCAGCACAAGAGCGATGCGGACTATGTCGCGCTGGTCAATCGCCTCGCGGATGCGGAGGAGACGGCAAGCCGCCGGCTGGCCGCGAAGATGCGCGCGCTGCGGCCGGAGCTTGAATATGGGATTGCCGAGCGGCGCGTAGGGCGGGTTAGCGAAGCGTAACCCGCCGTGGTCGCGTCGTAGACAGATGGCGGATTACGCCGGAGCCTGTCATCGGGCCGCGCTTCGCGCGGACCCGGTGGGCTAATCCGTCCTACAAAGTGCATCTGCATCGAGGCTGCAAACGTGTTGTTAACGAATGCGTCGCGCTGAGTTTTTCGATTCCGATTCGTTCTTTGCGAACAAAATGGAATCGGATGGGGAACGCAGTCAGGACGCGAACTGTAGGAAGCTCGTGACCTCGCTGTTGAATCGATCTTCCTGCTCGACATTGAGGATGTGGACGCCGGGCAACAGAACGAGCTTTGCATTGACGATCGTCGCGGCGATCTCTTCGCTGTGACTGGCCCGTGTGACGGTGTCGCTCTCGCCACCGATGACCAGGGTCGGCGCCGCAATCAGCGAGATTGCCCGGCGTAGATCGACATCGCGCAGGGCCGCGTAACATCCGGCAAGACCGCGCGGCGGGGTGGTCAGCACCATGTTACGGAATTCGTCGACGACCTCGCTCGGCTCGGCCAGCATCGTCGCGGGAAACCAGTTGCGCATGAAGCCGTCTGCGATTCCATTCATATCCGGAGCAGCCAGCACCGTGCGGATCTGCTCGTCGAACGACAGTTCCGACGCGAGATACGACGAGGTGTTCGAGAGGATGAGGTGGTGGATGCGTTCGGGCGCGAAGATGCCGAGCCACTGCCCGATGAATCCACCCAAGGACAAACCGAGGAAATGCGCCCGCTCGATCTTGAGGACGTCGAGCAGTTCGACGACATCTCGGCCAAGGCGGTCCAGCGAATAGGCGCCCGCGGGCGCGTCCGAACGGCCGTGACCGCGGGTGTCGTAGCGGAGAAGGCGAAAGGATCGGCTCAGCGCCGGCACCGAACGATCCCACATGTGCAGGTTGGTGGCGATCGAGTTCGAGAGCACGAGCACCGGCCGGTTGTCAGGACCATCGATCCGGTACGCAATCCGGCAGCCGTCCCCCGTCGTGAAGTGCTGATCGCCGCTCATCTCAGTAATCCCTTCTGCTGGTGGAAGCCGACGGCTTCGCGTCGAGCCAGGCTAGGACTCGCCCTTGCGAGAGAAAATTACTAAGATTGATCAATCCCTGTAGGGTTTATGGACAATGGATCGCATCAAGCTCCACGATTTGCGCTGCTTTGACGCTGTCGCGACGAAAGGCAGCTTTCAGGCCGCCGGAGCCGCCCTGAACCGATCGCACCCATCGGTGTTCGCGGCGGTCGCCCGCCTCGAGCAGCAGCTGGGCCTCACGCTGTTCGATCGCAGCGGATACCGCGTTGGGCTGACGGACGCCGGTCGGACGTTTCACGAGCGTGCGCAGATGACGCTGCGCGAACTCGATCTGCTGCAGACCTATGCTGACCAGCTCGTCCGCGGAGAAGAGCTTGTCCTGCGTGTCATCATTGGCGACCTGTGCCCTCGGCCGCCCGTCCTGCAAATGCTCTCGCGGTTCTTTGCCCGGTACCCCAAGACGCGCCTGCACCTGGAATATGAGGCTATCGGGGGGCCTCTGGAGCGCTTGATCGAAGGTGACGCCGACCTCGTGTTTCATCGTGCGGACCCGTCAGATCCGCTCTTCGAACAGGTCAAGCTCTCAACCACGGCAATGGTGCCGGTTGTCGCTCCCGGGTTTCTGTCATTTGCGCGGACGCGTGAGATCACGCCGGAGCGGATGCGTCCCTTCACGCAGTGCGTCATTCGCGACACAGCGCGGCAGTCGTCGTCAGAGAGCTTCTTCCTGATCGATGGGGCCCATCGATGTACCGTGCCGGACCAGGTGATGAAAAAGGAGCTGATCCTTCACGGTCTCGCTTGGGGTCATCTGCCCGCGTGGCTGATCGAGGATGAACTCGAGGACGGCAGACTGATTAGCATCGCTGGACCGAATCTTCCGGGCCGCGAGGAAAATCTGGCGGCAATCCGCCATCGCCAACATTCGCACGGACCGGTCGCCGAAGCGCTTTGGCTTTACCTCGAAGGCTGGCGGCTCGCCCGGCGCGTGGGGCGGGCCGACAAACTGGTCCGCGCAAAGCGCGGCCGATGACACTAAAGCGCGATGAGTCTCAGGTTGTATTCGTCATCGCGCTTTAGCCCCTTGTTTGAGCATGATCTTTTCGAAAGATCGCTTCGCACTTTTCCGGATCATGCTTTAGCCGTAACTCGCCGCAGTCATCCGCGGAGAGGCGGCGGATTACGCTTGCGCTAATCCGGCCTACAAAGTGCATCAGCATCAAATCGTGCAAACGTGTTGTTAAGAAACGCTTCGCGTCAATTTTTCGATTCCGATTCGTTCCTCGCGAACGAAATGGAGTCGAATGGGGAACGCGACCGTGATGCGGCCTGTCGCTTTCTCTGAGAGACAACCGCGCGCAGCGCGCCTGAACTTCTCGGCGATACTCCGCGCCGAGCGCAATAATCCCACCATGGCACAACATCGATTGCCCGGACGCGACCCGTGGATACATCTTGTTAACGCCTGAGCTGCGCCGACTTTTTCGATTCCGATTCGTTCCCCGCGAACAAACTGGAGTCAGATGCGGAACGCGGCTGTGGCGCGCGATGCATTTCTCTGCTCCACTTGGCGCGCAGGAGAGCGGACTGATGGCCAGGAAAGCAGTCAAGAAAGCAACCAAGAGAGCGAGAAAGCCGGTGTCGCGGCGCACGGTGCTGGCGATCGACATCGGCGGCACGCATGTCAAGGTCATGACCGACAGGGAGCGCATCAGGCGCGAATTCGAGTCGGGTCCAAACCTGTCCGCGATGGAGATGGTGCGGCAGGTCAAGACGCTGACCAAGGACTGGTCCTATGATGTGATCTCGGTCGGCTATCCCGGGCCGGTGGTTCACAACCGTCCGCTCGCCGAGCCGCACAATCTCGGCCGCGGCTGGGCCGGCTTCGATTTTCACGCAGCGTTCGGACGTCCGACCAAGGTCGTCAACGACGCGCTGATGCAGGCGATCGGCAGCTACGAGGGCGGGCGAATGCTGTTTCTCGGCCTCGGCACCGGGCTCGGCTCAGCGATGATCGTCGAAGGCGTGTTCGAGCCGATGGAGCTGGGTCATCTACCGTACCGCAAGGGTGCGACGTTCGAGGACTATGTCGGCGCCGCAGGCCTCGAGCGTCGCGGCAGGAAGAAATGGCGCAAGAGCGTCGACGACGTCATCGCGCGCCTGTCGGCGGCGCTGGAGCCCGACTACATCGTGCTCGGCGGCGGCAATGCCGACAAGGTCGACAACCCGCCGCCCAAGGTGAGGTTCGGCGACAACGCCAATGCATTCGAGGGCGGCTTCCGGATGTGGAAGAAGGGCGCGCGCAAGGCGAGCAGCGCGCCGCGTTGACGCCGGAAACGCCACCAAATTGCCGCAGCTGCCGAAGTTTCACGCTGCTCCGTCATCCCTGTTCCCGGAACTGATCGGGTGCGCCGCTCGTTTTATGCGGCATAACATCCATAAGGAGTGACAATGCGAAGCTTCATTATTCCCGTCGTCGCGGCGCTTGTGATCGGCGCGGCGACGCCGGCGATGGCCTATGATTCCGGCAGCCAGATTTCGATGGAGGCCGCGCTCGACGTCGCGACCAATCTCGGCATCGTGACGGTGTCCAATACCAAGTTCCTCGGCGACGAGTGGGAGGTCGAGGGCCGCGACCGTCTCGGCCGCTGGATGCAGGTCGATGTCGACGCGCGGACCGGCGAGGTGCGCAATGTGGACCGCGGCTGGTAGCCGCGTCTTCATCGCTGCGTGAGCAAGTCACATGCAGCCCGCATTTGTTGTGATGCCGCCCGGCAGCTGAAACCGGGACACACGAAGCAAACTACGGTTTTCGGACGGCCGGCGACGCAGGGCGCGCGCCGGCCGTTCGTTATCCAGAACTGTTGATGCCGTGCTTTGGCGGAATGGCACAAAGGTGGAGTATGCTCGCGGCAGATTCTGAGGGACCAGCCGCCAATGCGGCTCCCCCTCCAGATAAGGAGACAGGCCGTGGTCAAACCGTTTCCGTCCAGAACCCACATCGGCAACCACTTGCTGCATCCGGAAACCCAGATGCTGAATTACGGCTACGACCCGCAATTGTCGGAGGGCGCGGTCAAGCCGCCGGTGTTTTTGACCTCGACCTTCGTGTTCCGGACCGCTGAGGACGGCAAGGACTTCTTCGATTTCGTCGCAGGCCGGCGCGAGCCTCCGGAGGGCATGGGGGCAGGGCTGGTCTATTCGCGCTTCAATCATCCGAACAGCGAGATCGTCGAGGACCGGCTTGCGATCTATGAGCGCACCGAAAGCTGCGCGCTGTTTTCCTCCGGCATGTCGGCGATCTCGACGACGATCTTCGCCTTTGCGCGGCCCGGCGACGTGATCCTGCATTCGCAGCCGCTCTATGGCGGCACCGAAACGCTGTTCACCAGGACGCTCGCGGGCTTCTCGATCAGTGCGGTGGGCTTTGCCGACGGGCTCGACGAGAGCGTCGTCCGCGCCGCCGCTGACGAAGCGATGAAGAAGGGCCGGGTTGCGATGATCTTCATCGAGACGCCGGCCAATCCGACCAACGGCCTGGTCGATATCGCGCTTATCAGGCGCATCGCCGACATGATCGGCAAGGTGCAGGGCTTTACCCCGACCATCGCCTGCGACAACACGTTGCTCGGGCCGGTGTTTCAACGCCCGATCGAGCATGGCGCCGATCTGTCGCTGTACTCGCTGACCAAATATGTCGGCGGCCATTCCGACCTGATCGCGGGCGCAGCCCTCGGCTCGAAGAAGCTGATGAAGGACGTCAAGGCGCTGCGCGGCGCGATCGGCACCCAGCTCGATCCGCATTCCTGCTGGATGATCAGCCGCTCGCTGGAGACGCTGAGCCTGCGCATGGAAAAGGCCGACCGCAACGCGCGGATCGTCGCCGACTATCTGCGCGACCATCCCAAGGTGGCGCAGGTGCATTATCTGGCGCATCACGATGCGGCCTCGCTTGCCGGCCGCGTGTTCGCCAGCCAGTGCTCCGGCGCCGGCTCGACCTTCGCCTTCGACATCGTCGGCGGGCAGGAGGCCGCGGAGAAATTCCTCAACAGCTTGCAGATCTTCAAGCTCGCGGTGAGCCTCGGCGGCACTGAGTCGCTCGCGAGCCTGCCGGCCACGATGACGCATTCCGGCGTGCCTGCGGATATCAGGAAGAAGATCGGCGTGCTGGATACGACGATCCGGCTCTCGATCGGGATCGAACATCCGTCGGACCTGGTGGCCGACATCGCGCAGGCGTTGAGCAGGGTGTGAGCGTGTAGATGAGCGTGTAGGATGGGGTGAGCGAAGCGAAACCCATCACTTTGTATCCGCGGCGCAAATGATGGGTATCGCTTCGCTCCACCCATCCTACTGGCTACCAGATTTTCTGGAGAAGCAGCATGTTGACGATCACGGCGGTCATCAGAGCGAAGAAAGGCCACGAGGCGACGATGCGTCAGGCCCTGCTCGATGTCGTCGACCACGTCCGGGCCAATGAGCCTTCCACTATCGGCTATTACGTGTCGCAGGATGCGTCGGATCCCTGCGTGTTCGCGACCTATGAGCGATATCTGGATCAGGCGGCCATGGACCGGCACAACAATTCGCCGGCCGTGGCGCAGTTCTTCGATATTGCGAAGCCGATCCTCGATGGCGATGTGATCCTCGTGTCGGCGAACGAGTTTGCGAGCAAAGGCGATGCGAAATGACGGATGAGCGCGCCTCGGCATCGTGCCGCTGCGGCAGGGTCGCGCTCGAGATCGCAGGAGCCCCAATCCTGCGGGGCATCTGCTATTGCGCGAGTTGCCAGCAGGCGGGGCGGCGGCCTCCGGCGCCGATGCTGTTTTGGCCGAGGATGGCGGCACGGACTACGTGCTCTATCGCAAGGATCGCGTGCGCTGTAGCAGTGGCGGAGAGCTCCTGGAGGAGCGGCGGTTGAAACCGGAGTCGCCGACGAGGCGAATGGTCGCGCGCTGTTGCAACACGGCCATGTTCCTCGACTTCACCAGGGGACACTGGCTCACGCTCTATCGCGGCCGCTTGCCCGGCGACATCCCGCCGGCAACCATGCGGATGATGACGGCCGACCGGCCCGAGAGGGTGTGATCTTGCCGGACGATATCGCCAACTATCCAGGCCACTCCGGAAAGTTCATGCTGAAGCTGCTCGGCGCGTGGATGGCGATGGGGTTCCGCCGACCGGCCGTTGAGGGCGTGCCGTAGCCGAGTAATCCGTAGCAACCATGAGCTCTTTCGGTTGTGTGCGATTGAATTGTCCGATCGCCGTTGAGACTGACGCCGTGCTCGCGGCCATCAAGGCGTGGCCTGTTGAGGATGAGGATGTGGTGGCATTTGAGCGACGGCCATCCTTGACGGCCGCTGTGCGCGACGTCCTGGTGACGGCAGGTCGGGACGAAGAAACGGCGCCCCGGTCGAACAAAGAAACGCTTCAGGCTGCTGGAACAGCTGACATGTCAGCTTGCCAAGGGGTGCCTCGGGCCACTACGGCGTTGATGAAGACGAGCAGCTTCCTGGCGCAGGCGATTAGCGCGCGCTTGTGACCCTTACCGGCGGCGATCAGTCGCTTGTAAAGGGCGATGAGCTGCGGATTCCAGCGGAACGACGCCGCCAGCGCTGCAGCATAGAGCGCCTCTCGCAGGCGCTTGCGTCCACCGATGATGTGACGAGCGCCAATATGCTCTCCGCTGTCGTCATCATAAGGCGCAAGGCCCGCAAGAGCTGCGGCCTGCTCGCGGCTGATTTGGCCGATCTCCGGCATGCGCACCAGAATGGCGACCGCAGTCGGCAGCCCGGCCCCGCCGACGCTGTAGATCAGATCGAGCCGGGCAGCGAGATCGTGCTGTTCGCGGATCGCTGCCACCAAAGCCTTGAACTCGACGCGTTCGCGCTTGGCCACGCGGACGATATCTTCCTTCCAGAGCTTTTGGATACGCGCATCGCGACAGCTCTCGAGCCGGTTCTTGAACCGCGTGATATCCTCTCCGATCTGATCGATCAGTGTCAGCTGCCCGGCCAAGGGCGATAATCTTGCGTCAGGGGCCGGGTGGATTTTGTTGACCGCAGCGGCGCAGGCGGCGATCAGAGCCGCGTCGATCCGATCGTTCTTGGCACGTTGCCCGCGGTATTTGGCATAGGCACGCACTTGCGCCGGCTGGAACACCACGACGACAAACCGCATGCGCCGTAACTCGGCGACGACGGCTTGCTCATAGCCACCGCTCGCCTCGATCCCAACCCGCTTGACCTTGCGCCGCCCAAGCCACTCCAGCAGCGCCTTGTGACCTTCTGCCGTGTTCTCCACCTGCAGCTGCTCCGAGTTGCCGTCGAGCGCCACGTCGAGCTTGCGCTTGCCGGTATCGATCCCGGCACAGATTGTGGTACGCTTGGCCATCTTCCTCGACCCTCCCTTTTGATGCGAACCTAAAGTTCGTTCAACCATGCGGGTCCCGATGAAGTGCCGATCGCGATCTTGCTACGAACGACAGCCCTCAAGGCTTCGATGGGTAACGATCCGATCGATCAGCGGCCCAGCCCGGGCGGCTACCCGAGCTGGGCCATTCCTCACGGAACGAGGCCAGTCTAACCCAGCGCGCTAATACAAGGATGGGTGGAGCGAAGCGATACCCATCATGTACTGCACGAAAGTCGATGGGTATCGCTAGCGCTCCACCCATCCTACGTGCTGCAACGACGGTCAGGCAGTAATCCGACCCGCTTGAGCGATCAGCTCGAACGATCGCAGCCGCTTCTGGTGATCGTAGACGTCGGACACGATCATGAGCTCGTCGGCGCCTGTCTCCGCCACCAGCGCCTCGATCCCGGCACGCACCGTGTCGGGCGAGCCGATGATGGAGCGCTCCAGCATCCGCATCGCCTGGACCTTTTCCGATGGCGACCAATAGGTCTCGATGTCGTCGATCGGCGGCTGGCTGAGGCCGCGCGCGCCGCGAAAGATGTTGGTGAACGACATCTGCTGCGTGGTTGCGAGCCGCTGCGCTTCCGCGTCGGTATCGGCCGCGATGATGTTGACGCCGACCATGGTGTAGGGGCGCTCGAGCTGCTCCGACGGCTTGAAGCGCGCGCGGTAGATCTGCAGCGCCTGGATGAGGAGCTCGGGGGCAAAGTGCGAGGCGAAGGCGTAGGGCAGGCCGAGCTCGCCGGCCAGCATCGCGCCGAAATTGCTCGACCCCAAAATCCACAGCGGCACGTCGGTGCCCGCAGCCGGGACCGCCTGGATACGCTGGTTGGGACCGGCGGCCGCCAGGAAGGCCTGCACCTCGAGCACGTCCTGCGGAAAATTCTCGGCGGATTCCGGCGTGCGGCGCAGCGCGCGCAGCGTCAGCTGATCCGTCCCGGGCGCGCGGCCGAGCCCGAGGTCGATACGATCGGGGAACAGCCGCGCCAGCGTGCCGAACTGCTCGGCGATGACGTAGGGCGCGTGGTTCGGCAGCATGATGCCGCCGGCGCCGACGCGGATGGTTTTCGTGCCCGCCGCGATATGCCCGATCACGACTGATGTCGCGGCGCTGGCGATACCCGCCATGTTGTGGTGCTCCGCCACCCAGATGCGGCGATAGCCCAGCGCCTCGGCATGCACGGCGACATCGCGCGCGTTGTACAGCGCGCCGCGCGCATCGGTCTCCTCAGTGACGCGGACGAGATCAAGGATGGACAGTGCGGTCACGGGAGTTCCGGAACAGGCGGTGCGTGGGGGACGAGGCCGGTGGTATCAGGCTGTGTCCGGGTGAGGGCGGAGCGGCTGATATCAGCCGGTTCGTCCGTCCCATATGGATAGTGCCGCTGAGCGGGTCAATCTGCTGAGCCCTTTCGGCGATCGACTGGCAGCGTTGCGCTGCGACGTCGATGTCGGATCGTCGTCCGTCGTGTGGCGTGATCGTCGCGCCGATCGCGAAATCGCGCTGCGCGTCGACGTCGCACGGCACAGCGCGCCGATCCCTGTTCGCGTCACGCGCTGTGCCGACAGGGCGGCGACCCGTGCCTGTCACGCGATTCGATGCACTTGCATCCATCATCACAAAATTGTGCAATGCGTCATACACGGTATTGCGGTGCAGCAAATCGAGCATTAGCTCGATATTCCAATGCTATCGAGGAGAAGTGACGTGAAGAAGATCTCTCTGTCCATCGCGGCCGCCATCGTTGCGATGACCGCTGTGACCGCCGGCGCGGCGGAACTGCCGGCCTATGAAAAGGCGGGCTTGCCGATCTCGCCCGTGCAGGTCCAGCTGCTCGGTGCGGCCGGTGTCCAGCAGCAGTCGTCGGTGGCGAATTCGGCCACGCCGCATCAACGCAGCGTCCTGACGCCGCGCAAGGTCACGACCGCGACCGCGCCGGGCCAGACCGAAACGGTCGGACGCTCCACGCGCTGAGGACAACGAACAGGGCGGGTTGGCCAACGGGTCCGCACAACGCGCGTCCCCCGGGCCAATCCGCCAATCGCTCGCTGTCTGCCAAACAATTGCGAGACAAGAATCTGCTCCCTGATCGTGGATCTGCAGCGCGATCGTTCTCGGATCGTTGCGATCCGTAGCCCATTCCCACCACAGCGATCCGCGATCTCAGAACAATCGTATCGACGCAAGGGCGCACGCGCGGCGCGCCTTTGCGCTGTGAGGATTGACCCGGCGTCGTGAGGCCCGTATTGGCGAGCACGAAAATTCCGACGCAACGATACGGGATGGCCTCGATGCAAGTGACTTTGATGAAGGGCAAGATTCATCGCGCGCGTGTCACCGAAGCGGACTTGCACTACGAGGGATCGATCTCGATCGACCGCAATCTGATCGAGGCCGCCGGCTTCCTGATCAATGAACGCGTCGACATCTACAACATCGATACCGGCGCGCGGTTCTCGACCTATGTGATCGAGGCGCCCGCCAGCTCCGGCACCATCGGCCTCAACGGCGCCGCCGCGCGGCTCGCCATGGCGGGCGACAAGGTGATCATCGTCGCCTATGCCGGCTTCGATGCCGAGGAAGCGCGCAGGTTTCGCCCGCGCGTGGTGATCGTCGACGAGAACAACCGGCGGGTGGAGGCGGCTGGCGTTTCAGCGGGCTGTTGCGCTGGCCGACGCGTAGGGCCTAGTACCCAGAATCAGAGCTGAGTGATACGGCGGCCTTTGAAACGGCGTTGACGGACCTTTTTCTTGGTCCAGACGAAGGGCTCGGCTCTGTCGTTGTATGCGTTGACGTAGGCATCGATGTGCTCCTGAAGCTGCGTGAGGCTTGTGAAGGAGGTGCCGCTGAGCGACTGCCCCTGCAAGATCGAAAACCATACCTCGACCTGATTGAGCCAAGACGCACTTGTCGGCGTGAAATGAAATTGCACGTTGGGGTGGGCCTTGAGCCAATGCTCGTTCTTCTTGTGGGTGTTGAGGTTGTCGAGGATGACGTGAAGCTTCCGGTTCGGAAAAGCCGCGGTGACGCTGTTCATGAAGTCGAGAAACTCGACGCGGCGTCGGCGTTTTGAATGCGCCGCGATGATCTTTCCGGTGGCGACTTCGAGCGCCGCAAACAATGTTGTGGTGCCATGCCGCTTGTAATCGTGGCTCTGGCCGGTCAAGGCGCGGCCATTGGGCAACTTCAGATAACCCTGCGCTCGCTCCAAAGCCTGGATCGAGGGCTTCTCGTCCACGCACAGCACAATGGCCTTCGCGGGCGGGGCGACATAGAGGCCGACAACATCGGCGGCTTTGGCCGTAAAGTTCGGGTCGTTGCTCTCACACCAGGACTTACGAGCCGCGAGGTCAATCTTGTGGCTGCGCAGGAACCGCCAGACATATTGGACGTCAACATCGCCCAGCGCCCCGGCCAGCAGGGGCCCGGTCCAGCGTGCGAACCCGTCCGGCGGCGGCTTGTCCAGCAGCTTCAGAATCCGCTTGTCGGTGGCCTTCGTATAGATTGGCTGCTTGCCCGGTCGCGGCTTGTCTTGCAGCCCTTCAAGGCCTTGGTCGGCATAGCGATGCCGCCAAAGGCTGACAATCCGCGGCTGGACCCCAACTTCCTTGGCGATCGACCGAGTGCTGCGTCCATCCGCCGCCAACAGAACTATCCGCGCCCGCTTCAAATCGCGCTGCAACGTCACCGGGGAGCGGCAACACGCCTCAAGCACCTTGCGATCTTTCCTCGAAAGGTGGACTTCTCTTGCTTCGGGTATCATCCCGACCTTGAATCACGACTCACGCTTTAAGAACAGTAGGTACTAGTACCCAGAATCAGAGCTGAGTGATACGGCGGCCTTTGAAACGGCGTTGACGGACCTTTTTCTTGGTCCAGACGAAGGGCTCGGCTCTGTCGTTGTATGCGTTGACGTAGGCATCGATGTGCTCCTGAAGCTGCGTGAGGCTTGTGAAGGAGGTGCCGCTGAGCGACTGCCCCTGCAAGATCGAAAACCATACCTCGACCTGATTGAGCCAAGACGCACTTGTCGGCGTGAAATGAAATTGCACGTTGGGGTGGGCCTTGAGCCAATGCTCGTTCTTCTTGTGGGTGTTGAGGTTGTCGAGGATGACGTGAAGCTTCCGGTTCGGAAAAGCCGCGGTGACGCTGTTCATGAAGTCGAGAAACTCGACGCGGCGTCGGCGTTTTGAATGCGCCGCGATGATCTTTCCGGTGGCGACTTCGAGCGCCGCAAACAATGTTGTGGTGCCATGCCGCTTGTAATCGTGGCTCTGGCCGGTCAAGGCGCGGCCATTGGGCAACTTCAGATAACCCTGCGCTCGCTCCAAAGCCTGGATCGAGGGCTTCTCGTCCACGCACAGCACAATGGCCTTCGCGGGCGGGGCGACATAGAGGCCGACAACATCGGCGGCTTTGGCCGTAAAGTTCGGGTCGTTGCTCTCACACCAGGACTTACGAGCCGCGAGGTCAATCTTGTGGCTGCGCAGGAACCGCCAGACATATTGGACGTCAACATCGCCCAGCGCCCCGGCCAGCAGGGGCCCGGTCCAGCGTGCGAACCCGTCCGGCGGCGGCTTGTCCAGCAGCTTCAGAATCCGCTTGTCGGTGGCCTTCGTATAGATTGGCTGCTTGCCCGGTCGCGGCTTGTCTTGCAGCCCTTCAAGGCCTTGGTCGGCATAGCGATGCCGCCAAAGGCTGACAATCCGCGGCTGGACCCCAACTTCCTTGGCGATCGACCGAGTGCTGCGTCCATCCGCCGCCAACAGAACTATCCGCGCCCGCTTCAAATCGCGCTGCAACGTCACCGGGGAGCGGCAACACGCCTCAAGCACCTTGCGATCTTTCCTCGAAAGGTGGACTTCTCTTGCTTCGGGTATCATCCCGACCTTGAATCACGACTCACGCTTTAAGAACAGTAGGTACTAGCTCGCAGCGTCGTTCAACCGACGGCCGCCGGCGGAGAATCATCGCGTCACGCCCCAGAGACGTGAGCGACGTTCAAGTTCTATTTTCGGGGTGCTTTGGCTGCCATTGACGGGGGAGGTGCGCCCATCCGAGCCACAAGCACAGGCCGCTCGTTGGTGCTGCCTTTGTGATTCTCGTCCGCGTTGCGTGCGGAAGGATTGCACCCGGCGGCCGGCGCTCCACATCTTGGTGGACTGAGTGGCTGATCGTGCAGGAAGCGGAGCGTCGAAGGGCAAACCGATGAGGCTCGCGGATTTCGTTCCCAAGAGAAAACAGTCCTGGGCCGACATCGCCAGATTGGCAGTGGCTCAATTTTGTGGCGAGGCCCTTGGGTGGGTCGGCATTTTTCTAATCTTTTTGGCAGGTAGCGTCAGTATCTACGCAGGACTGGCCGTACTTTTATGTTGTGCGCTGCTTGTTACGCTGCTTCTGCGGCGAGAACTCAGACTGGACATCAAGGCCCTCGATGATCCCCGCGACAATCCCCGCGCGAACCGATTGATCGGCAATACCTCCTCCAGTGCTTCTATCAGAAGGGATTGGAGCCCGGCCGCCCCTCGTTCGGAGAGCCGTGTGACCCGCGCGCTCGGCGCTTTCGGAGATATGGCACTTCGATTTGTGGTCGAGCTTTCCAAGTCCGTCGCAATCATCATTGCTCTGACGCTGGGGATGGGCTTTGCGGCTGAAATGGTCGCGTTCGCTCTATCCGACCGGGATGTAAGTGGTGCCTTTGGTTCTGGTCTGGCCGGAGCTGCTGGCGGCGTGCTTGGCTTGGTCCTCGCCGTCGTGATCGTCCTCAGGCGAATTGCCGATATCGAAGATTGATCGGGCGCTTGTGGCGCTTGCGCTATAAGACCGGGGCGGTCAGCCAGCCACCCGCGTGAGCGAAGCGCTATGCGGGGTCGGTGGTGCCGGTCCCGGATATTGCTTCGAGCATTAGTTGGGTGGCACGCAGGGCGTTTCAGCGAGCGAAACTCGCCGAAATGTGCTGATGATGGCGGCTTACGCCGGTGGCCGATCCACCCTACGTTCGCTGAGCGCCGACCGCACAGCCTTAACCGATCCAATCCGGAGCGAACCGATTCCCCAGCTCATATTCGGCCTGACCAGTCTGCTGATCCTGACCCGCTTCATCTGGCCGCTCGACTGGCCGCTCCCGGCAAAGATCGTCGCCGCGGTGCTCGTGCTGGTCGCCTTGCAGTTTCACCGCTGGAACAGACTGTCGTCGGGATCGGAATTCTCGCCGGAGTTTCCGCGTCCGGTGGTCGTCCTCTTCAACTGGGCGTTCGGTGCGATCGTCCTGCTGGCGCTGCTGCAACTGGCGCTTGATACCGGATTGCTGGTCGCCGCGCTGATCCACGGCGGCATCGTGGGCGCGCCTGACGGCGTCCGCTACGCACTTGCGGCGCTGGCGGCCGTCGCCGCCGCGATCGGCGTCCATCAGGCCATGCGAATTCCGCCGCTGAAAGATGTCGAAGTCGGCATCCGCGGACTGCCGCGACAGTTCGACGGCTACACCATCCTGCAACTGACCGATCTTCACATCAGCCGGCTGTTTCCTGCGCCGTGGGCGCGCGCCGTCGTCGCGCGATCGAACAAGCTCGGCGTGGACCTGATCGCGATCACGGGCGACCTGATCGACGGCACCGTCGATGCGCGGCGCAAAGACGTCGAGCCGTTGCGGGACCTGAAGGCCACCGATGGCGTCTACGTGATCTCTGGCAATCACGAATATATCTTCGGCTATGACGTGTGGATGGCGCACTACGCCGCGTTGGGCCTGCGCTCGCTCGAGAACAGGCACGTCGTTCTCGAACGCGGTGCTGGCCGCCTGGTGATCGCAGGGATTACCGACCGCGCGTCGCGCCGCAGGGCGCATCCCGTCCGCGACCTTGCCGCGGTTCTCGACGGCGCCCCCAAAGGCGTTCCCGTCATCCTGCTCGACCACCAGCCGAGCGACGCACGAAACGCCGCTCGGGTCGGCGTCGCCCTGCAACTCTCCGGACACACGCATGGCGGATTGATCCTGGGGATCGACCGCCTGGCCGCGCGCGCCAATGCCGGCTTCGTCTCGGGCCGCTACGACGTCGACGGGATGACGCTCTACGTCAACAACGGCACCGCGCTATGGCCGGGTTTTGCCTTGCGGCTCGGCCGGCCGTCCGAATTGACGCGGATCACGTTGCGCGTGGCTGACGACGCCTGAGTGATTTGTTTTGCATGCGATGATGCGATCGCATCATCGCCACAAAAATACCTCAGCTATGAACACGCCGCAGCGGTCGCGTGGGTTAAGACATTGGTCATCTCTTTGCTTTCATTTTCACGACCTAATTCAGCAGGAGGCACCATGTCCGACATCACCATTCCCGGCGGAAAAATTCGTTCCTTCGTCGAGCGGATCGAGAACCTTGACACCGAGATCCAGGAACTGAGCGAGCAGAAGAAGGAAGTCTTCTCGGAGGCGAAGGGCGAAGGTTTCGACGTGAAGATCCTCAAGGAGATCATCAAGCTGCGCAAACAGGACCAGGACGAGCGCGACGAGCGTGAATCGCTGCTCGACCTCTACATGCGCGCCATGGAAACCGCGCCGGCGGACAAGGAAGCGAAAGCGGCGTGAGGTCCGACCATGGTTGTCCGGAGATGCGGGTGGGGTGAATTGGACGTGGTCATGCTTTCGCGAAGGCTTGTCATTGTTGCAGCTACGCTCGTGCTCGGGACTTTGTCGGCCCGCGCGCAGCAAAGCACCGAGTATGATGCGTGCACGGACAAGGCCGAAGGGGTGTCAACGAAGATGCTCGAGTGCGGCAAGGCCGAAATCGACAAGTGGGACACCAGGCTCAACACCGCTTATCAAGCGCTTCTCGCAAAGTCGAAGGGCGAGGCGCACGCGCAATTGCAGACCGAGCAGCGGGCCTGGCTGAAGCATCATCTGGGTGAAACCCATCGCCTCGCCGCGGACCCCAACAACGGGTCCGTCGCGTTCCTCGACTCCCAGGCGTTCGAATTGAAGGACATCACCGACCGCACGCTGCTTCTTGAAAAGCGTGCCAACGCCTCGCGGTAGACTGTACGATTTTGGTCGTCAGAGGCTCTCGGCATGGAAATGCCTACGCTCGAAGATCGCACCATGAGATATCAATGGGCCTCTAATGTCGCCTTCGACGGTATCCGCATGGAGGTCTTTTCGGACGACGGGAACGTGCTTTTTGATGCCAGCGTGGCGGATAACGGCTCGATCGCTATCAACGCCTTCGGCGGAGAGGTAGCCGCAAACGTGATCGAAACGAATAGGGCGGGCTCGCGAAGCGTAACCCGCCGCGACTGTTGCGAGCGAAGCGGCGGATTACGCCTTCGGCTAATCCGCACTTGCTACCTACATTTCGCAGACGTCAGTATCATAGCGGGAGGCTCATTTGATGTGGCACTGTCGGCCGACCGTGGATGTCTCTACAAACTTGACGTTGATAGAGCCGTCCGAAAAGCTCCGCGGCGGAGAGGTGCCAACAGAATGAATGACTACGGCAGTCTGTCCACCGTTGACAATCTGCGGGTTCACAAGTCGTATTGGAAAGCAGCCACCGGCAACCATAACCATCTGATCGCACACAATCGTCATGCCGTTGTTGAGTAATGAAAATTCATCCGCCCGACCAGCGATGAGCGTGTCACGGATTTCTCGATTGACAGGGACGCTGCTACCTAGGAAGTAACGAACGTTCTGAGCGACGAGACGCTCGTCAAAATCCTTTCCATTTGGATCGCGGAGAAATTCATAAAGCTCGGGAAGGCTCAGCCTCGCAACTAATGCTCTGGCTTTCACTTCTTTGTACTCAAAACTATTTTCGGCGTTTGCCTTTAGCGTTTTTGTAAACCGCGGCTTCGAAGCTCGTATTGCTCCATGTGATAATTCAAACAGGTGTCTCTCGAAGAGGCTGACGCTGCTGCGCGACAGATAAGTCTCTAACCGCTCTCTTGCGGCGGAAGCCAGGGGTCTTTGATTGGAGAATAAATGAACCCGAATTTCGTATGTATCGTGCTCAAGGGCGTCCCAAATCTCTTCAACCTTCAGCCGGAGAAGTGGATTGCTGTCTACCGTGAGTAACGAGTCTCTCCGGTGCAGGAGATCGTCCACAAAGGAAATGATCTTATCGATAGTCGCGCCCGGAAAATTGTTCTGTGACTTCTTAAAGGTTGCGACAACCTTGGTTGATCCCATATCGATCGTGCGCGACTCGTGATCGACTATGATGAAATCAATGCCGCGATCCGACCCACCATCAATAATGTAGTCGTCCGCTGCATCAGGCAGAATGTTAAAGACATTCTCTAGGAGGTAGCAGTGGAAAGCGTGCTCTCGGCTCGGCGATGAATCGAGCCTGTTGGAGATGCCCTTCTCGACGAGCGACCAATCGAGAAGAGTAGGGTCATTTCTTGTGAGTGAAAGTGAGCCAGCGGACATTGGCGTGATTCCCAAGCGGAGTTCCTGCGAGGTTCAAAATTAACCGTCTAATCGGTTGGTCATGGATTGAGGCGACCAGTGTCATGGCTATTCCTTCACTCAACGTCGCTTCGCGAATCATTTTGAAGGCAAAATAATACTGCAGCGGAAATTCGCTTGCCGATGTACTTATCCACATGAACCGTCATGCCGAGGGAAGGGGCCGCTGACAAAGCTCTTCCGGATGTCGCTGAAATTCCGGCGACTTTCTGGGCATCAGGCTCACGTCATTGGACTGAGTCGCCGTCCTGGAAGCGGTCATAATCACCTTCTTGGCGGCGCTCGATGTAGATGCGCTTATCTTTCATCGCGTTACCTGACGTCCTCAAAAAAAAGTGCCCGGGGCTAGTCCCGGGCACTCGCGCCTCACGAACACCCCGTCGTGCTTCCGCAAGTATCGCACTTCATGCAGGTCCCATTCCGCACCAGCGTGAAGTTGCCGCACTCCGAGCACATCTCGCCTTCGTAGCCCTTGGCCTTCGCTTCGGCGCGACGCTCCGCCTTGGATGGTGCGACGGCTGCGGCGGTGCCGGCTTTGCTCCAGTTCAGCGCTTCGAGCTTCTCGGTCGGCGAGAGGTCGTGGCTGACCTCCTGCTTCAGGGCGACGGCGCCTTCGATGGTGTCGGAGACGCCGCGGGCGGTTGCGCCGTGCGGAGCGAGTGCGGTGACGCGGCTGCCGCCGGCGGGGGCGTTATCGGCGTTGCCGCTGACTGCGGCCGAGCCGCCGCGCATGACGACGAGGTTGTCGGTGCGCGAACGGGTCAAGCCCTTCGACACGTACTTCGTCGCCTGGTGGGTGGGGGCCTCATCCGGCTCCTTGCCTTCCTCGACGCCCTTGCCGAGCGCGTCGAAGCCGCTTTCGTTCGGATCGACATGGGCGAGGTCGAAGCGGCTCATGTAGCTCACCGCGAGCTCGCGGAAGACATAGTCGAGGATCGAGGTCGCGTACTTGATGGAGTCGTTGCCTTGCACCGGACCCGCGGGCTCGAAGCGCGTGAAGGTGAAAGCGTCGACATATTCTTCCAGCGGCACGCCGTATTGCAGCCCGAGCGAGACCGCGATCGCAAAGTTGTTGATGAAGGAGCGCAGTGCGGCGCCTTCCTTGTGCATGTCGATGAAGATCTCGCCGAGCCGTCCGTCGTCATATTCGCCGGTGCGCAGATAGACCTTGTGGCCGCCGACAACAGCCTTCTGGGTGTAACCCTTGCGGCGATCGGGCATCTTCTCGCGCTCGCGCATCACGATGATGCGCTCGACCAGCTTCTCGACGATCTTCTCCGAGACCTGGGCGGCGCGCGCCGCCATCGGCTTCTCGTAGAGCGCCTCGACTGCGTCGTCCTCGTCCTCATCGTCGGAGATGAGCTGCGAGTTGAGCGGCTGCGAGAGTTTTGAACCGTCGCGGTACAGCGCGTTGGCCTTCAGCGCCAGCTTCCACGACAGCAAGTAGGCGGACTTGCAGTCCTCCACCGTGGCGTCGTTCGGCATGTTGATGGTCTTGGAGATCGCGCCCGAGATGAACGGCTGGCAAGCCGCCATCATCCGGATGTGGCTCTCGACCGAGAGATAACGCTTGCCGATTTTGCCGCAGGGATTGGCGCAGTCGAACACGGGATAGTGCTCGGCCTTCAGGTGTGGCGCGCCTTCGACCGTCATCGCGCCGCAGATATGCACGTTGGCGGCCTCGATCTCGCGCTTGGTGAAGCCGACGGCCGCGAGCAGGTCGAAGCCGGGGGTGGCAATGGCCTCAGCGCTGATGCCGAGCGTGTCGCGAATGAAATCCTCGCCAAAGGTCCACTTGTTGAAGGCGAACTTGATGTCGAACGCGGTCGGCAGCGCCTTTTCCACTTTTGCGATCGCTTCGTCCGTGAAGCCCTTGGTCTTCAGGGTCGAGGCGTTGATGCCAGGCGCATTCGACAGCGAGCCGTGGCCGACAGCGTAGGCCTCGATCTCCGCGATCTCGCTCTCGCGATAGCCGAGCGCGCGCAGTGCCGCCGGCACCGCCTGGTTGATGATCTTGAAGTAGCCGCCGCCGGCGAGCTTCTTGAACTTCACCAGCGCGAAGTCGGGCTCGATGCCGGTGGTGTCGCAATCCATCACCAGGCCGATGGTGCCGGTCGGCGCCACCACCGTCACTTGCGCGTTGCGATAGCCGTTCACTTCACCCAGCGCCAGCGCGTCGTCCCAAGCCAGCCTGGCATGCGCGACGATGTCGGCCTGCGGGCAGGAGGTGTGGTCGAGCGCCACCGGATTGACGGCGAGCGCCTCATAGCCGCGGCTTTCACCGTGCGCGGCGCGGCGGTGGTTGCGGATCACGCGCAGCATGTGCGCGGCGTTCTTCTTGTAGCCCGGGAAGGTGCCGAGCTCGCCCGCCATCTCGGCCGAGGTCTTGTAGGAGATGCCGGTCATCACAGCGGTCAGCGCGCCGCAGAGCGAACGGCCTTCCTTCGAGTCATAGGGCAGGCCCATGGTCATCAGCAGGCCGCCGATGTTGGCGAAGCCGAGGCCGAGGGTGCGGAATTCGTAGGAGAGTTCGGCGATCGCCTTCGACGGGAACTGGGCCATCATGACGGAGATTTCCAGCACGATGGTCCAGAGCCGGCAGAGGTGCTCGTAGGACTCGATGTCGAAGCGCTTGGTGCTCGTGTTGTAGAAGGTGAGCAGGTTGGCGGAGGCCAGATTGCACGCCGTGTCGTCCAGGAACATGTATTCCGAGCACGGATTGGACGCGCGGATGTCGCCGGACGCCTTGCAGGTGTGCCAGTCGTTCATCGTGGTGTTGAAGTGCAGGCCGGGATCGGCCGACGCCCAGGCGGCGTAACCGATCTTTTCCCAGAGGTCGCGGGCCTTCAGCGTCTTGGTCACCTTCTTGGTGGTGCGTCCCACCAGATTCCAGTCGCCGTCGGTTTCCACCGTGCGCAGGAAGTCGTCCTTCAGCGACACCGAGTTGTTGGAGTTCTGGCCGGAGACGGTGAGGTACGCCTCGGAATCCCAGTCGGTGTCGTAGATGTCGAACTGGATGTCCTTGTAGCCCTGTTTTGCAAATTGGATGACGCGCTTGATGTAGTTGTCGGGCACCAGGCTGCGGCGCGCGAGCTTGATCTCGCGGCGCAGGGCAGGGTTCTTCTCGGGATCGAAGCAGTCGTCACCGCTGCCTTCGCAATTGACGCAGGCCTTCATCACGGCCTTGAGGTGCTTCTGGTTGATCTTGGAGCCGGTGACGAGTGCTGCGACCTTCTGCTCCTCCTTCACCTTCCAGTCGATATAGGTCTCGATGTCCGGATGGTCGGCATCGACCACGACCATCTTGGCGGCGCGGCGGGTGGTGCCGCCCGACTTGATCGCGCCGGCTGCGCGGTCGCCGATCTTGAGGAAGCTCATCAGGCCGGAGGAGCGGCCGCCGCCGGAGAGCTTTTCGCCTTCGCCGCGCAGGCTCGAGAAGTTGGAGCCGGTGCCGGAGCCATATTTGAACAGGCGCGCCTCGCGCACCCAGAGGTCCATGATGCCGCCCTCGTTGACGAGGTCGTCGCCGACGCCCTGGATGAAGCAGGCGTGCGGCTGCGGATGCTCATAGGCCGACTTCGATTTCGTCAGCTTGCCGGTCTTCCAGTCGACGTAATAGTGGCCCTGGCCGGGGCCATCGACGCCATAGGCCCAATGCAGGCCGGTGTTGAACCACTGCGGCGAGTTCGGCGCGACCATCTGCTTGGCGAGCTGGAAGCGGAGCTCGTCGAAGAAGGCGAGGGCGTCTTCTTCCGAAGAGAAGTAGCCGCCCTTCCAGCCCCAATAGGTCCAGCAGCCGGCGAGGCGATCGAACACCTGTTTTGCGCTGGTCTCGCCGACGATGCGCTCGTTCTCGGGCAGCAGGGCGAGCGCCTCGGTGTCGGGCACCGAACGCCACAGCCAGGACGGTACGGTCTCTTCCTCGACCTTCTTCAGGCGCGCGGCCACGCCGGCTTTGCGGAAATACTTCTGCGCCAGCACGTCGGAGGCGACCTGCGACCAGAACTCCGGCACCTCGACATTCTCGGCGCGGAACACGACCGAGCCGTCCGGATTGCGGATCTCTGATGTGGTCAGGCGGAAATTGATCCCGGCATAGGGAGATTGTCCGCTGGTAGTATTGCGCCGATCGATTTGCATGGTCGAGCCCCGTCTCTTCTTCTGCCCGGCCCCACGTTTTCTCCGCAGGTTGCCGGAATGTTATCCGTTCACGAACGACCGGAACACGCGTCAGCACGCCTCCCGTCATCCGCAGCTCAGCCGGTGGATCCGGCCTGTTTCTCTCGTCCGCTCGGCGCCGGTTTGACCCGGCCCTGCGGCGGCATATCCCCGGAACGGCGCCCGACTGGTCGGGTCCTCCGGGTCATGCATTCAACGCCCCAAAACGCTTCACGCGACACGTCACGCGTACGCTTCTCTCGGGCCGGTTCCGGCCTCTGTTTCCGGGTCCTTCGCGGCCGTTGTCGTCCCAACGGCGGCCCAAAATCAGGGCAGACAAGCCCTTCACCCGCGGCCCGAAGGCCTGGCGGAGTGGTCATTTTGGTACCCTTGTGGGAGCGACCGGCGGGAACCCAAACACACTCGCGCCGAACAGGTTGAAAACTAGGCCATGTCCGTCTCACCCGTCAAGGACTAGTACGAGTTTCTGAATCAAACACTAAATATGGTGGATGGAGGGGGATAACAGGGGTCGGTGCCGCGCCTGTGATCGAGCCAACTATCGGTGAGTCCTCAGGGATTCCCAAGCCAAAAAAATTCGCTCCGCCTGTGGATTGGAGTTTCGCCCCGCTGTTCACAGGCGAAGTTTTTATTCGCCGTCCCGGATTGAATTTTAGGGACTCACGTAGGGCTACGGGCAAACTAAGGATCAGGCATGTCAGGGGCGTGATGGTCGGGCGACAAAATCGCGGGCAAGCTGCGGCCGACTCACATCCCCCGCCGGGTTCCATGACAGACCAGAAGCCTCACGCGCGGCCGCGCCTTGCGCCCGCCGGCCTGATGTTCCTCGCCATCACTTCGGTGGGCTGGGGGTTCAACTGGCCGTCCACAAAATTCCTGCTCAGCGAGCTGCCGCCGCTGACGCTGCGCGGCACCACCGGCGTGATCGGCGCGGTGCTGCTGGCGGTGCTGGCGCTGATCCGCGCGCAGAGCCTGCAGGTCGAGGCTCGGCTGTGGCCACGGCTCGTGCTGTATGCGGCGCTCAACGTCACCGGCTGGATGGTGCTGATGGGGCTGGCGCTGCTCTGGCTGCCGGCGAGCGAGACCGCGTTGATCGCCTACACCATGCCGGTATGGGCTTCGCTCTTGGCCTGGCCGGTGCTCGGCGAGCGGCCGACGCTGCTGCGCACCATCGCGCTGGTGATGGCGTTCGCGGGGCTCGCGGCGATCATGGGCGGCAACGGCATTTCCGCCAGCAAGGAGAAGCTGCCGGGAATCATCATGGCGCTCTGCGGCGCCTTCGGCTTTGCGCTCGGCACGGTGCTGGCGAAGAAATACCCTCTGGTGATGCCGCCGATCCCGGCCGCGGCCTGGCAGATCGGCCTCGGCTGCGTGCCGATCGCAATCGTCGGCCTCCTGGTCGAGACCACGCATCTCGAGAGGGTGACGACGATCGGCTGGTGGCTCCTGGTCTATTCGACGCTGATCCAGTTCTGCGTTGCCTATGTCGCCTGGTTTGCCGCGCTCGCCCGCCTGCCGGCCTCGGTGGCGGCGATCGGCACCATGGCAGTGCCTGTGATCGGCGTGGTGGCGTCGGCGATAGCGCTCGGCGAGCCGCTCGGGCCGATCCAGATCACCGCGCTGCTGTTCACGCTCGCCGGCGTCGCGCTGGCGACGCGGTAGCTGCGTCTCGCTCTGCGCCACAAACTCGTCATGCCCGGCCTTGTGCCGGGCATCCACGTCTTTGGCCTCTGAGCAAAAGAAGACGTGGATGGCCGGGACAAGCCCGGCCATGACGACGTGGCAACGTCAGTTGCAGAAGTCCGCAAACGCAATATGCGACAGCCCCAGAGTGAAGGGTGGTTGCATGATTTCTGAATAACGGAAGAGTGTCGCGGATTAGCTCGTCGTGTCAAGGCACCGTGGCGAACGTCGGCGGCCGTCGGCTCCTTTGCATGGGGTTGTTTTCGATATTTTGGCAGTGCACCCCTGCGATCGCCCTGCCGCAACCGAGGAGAGGTCGAGGCGTCGCATCACTCGCCGAGCGCCTGCTGCAGCATGCTGGAGAGCTGCGCCTTGCGGTAGGGCTTTGCGAGCAGCAGCACGCCTTCGTCGAGGCGGCCGTGATGCACGATCGCGTTCTCGGTGTAGCCCGAGGTGTAGAGCACCTTGAGGCCGGGCCGCCGTTTTCTCACTTCGTCGGCGAGCTGGCGGCCGTTCATGCCGCCGGGCATGATCACGTCGGTGAACAACAGGTCGAACTTCTCGCCCTTGTCGACCAGTGCCAGCGCGGCGCGGGCGTCGGGCACGGCAATGGTCTTGTAGCCGAGGGCGCCAAGCTGCGTGACCACGTAGTTGCGCACCAGCTGGTCGTCCTCCACCACAAGGATGACTTCGCTGCCGCGCCGCACCGGCTCCGGCGCCGTTGCCTCGACCTGGCCGCGGGCAGGGGGCAGATAGAGCTTGATCGTGGTGCCGTGGCCTTCCTCGCTGTAGATCTTGATATGGCCGCCGGACTGCTTGACGAAGCCGTAGACCATGCTCATGCCGAGGCCGGAGCCCTTGCCGACCTCCTTGGTGGTGAAGAACGGCTCGAACACCTTGTCCTGCACCGCGTGCGACATGCCGGTGCCGGTGTCGCTGACCGCGAGCAGCACGTAGCGGCCCGGCGTGATGTCGGGGTTGGTCGCGGCATAGGCGTCGTCGAGCACGATGTTGCTGGTCTCGAACAGCAGCTTGCCGCCGTTCGGCATCGCGTCGCGCGAGTTGATCGCCATGTTGAGCAGCGAGTTGGCAAGCTGCGACGGATCGATATGGACGCTGGCGACATCGGGGGCGAGCACCGAATCGATCTCGATCTGCTCGCCGAGCGTCGGCCGCAGCAGTTTTGCGATATCGACCACGGTGCCGTTGATGTCGACGGTGCGCGGCTCGAGCGGCTGGCGGCGGGCGAAGGCGAGCAGATGCTGGATCAGCTCGCGGCAGCGCTCGGCGGCGCGGTCGATCAGTTCGGCGGTTTGCGCCAGCTTCGGCTGGTTGCGCAGGCTGTCGACCAGCGTCTCGGTGGTGCCGGTGATGACAGTCAGCATGTTGTTGAAGTCGTGCGCGACGCCGCCGGTCAGCTTGCCGATGGCGTCGAGCTTCTGCGCCTGTTGCAGCTTGTGCTCGGTTTCGCGCGAGGCGGTGATGTCGTGATAGATCAGCGCGGCGCCGGTGATGGCGTCGTCGCCGTCGCGCAGCGGGCAACCCGACACCACGAGGTGAATCGGGGGGGCGCCGCGGACCGGCTTGGCGACGAATTCCAGCCCGTCGAATTCCTCGCCGCGCAGCGCCTTGGCCGAGGGCATGTCGTCGGCCTGCATCGGCGTCTCGCCGTCGGACTGGAAAACGTTGCTCATCGCGCGCAGCTGCCGGAGCGTCATGCCCGGCTTGTAGCGCAGCATCTTCTCGGCGGCCGGGTTCGAGAGCAGCACGACGCCGGCGGCATCGATCACCAGCACCGCCTCCGCCATGCTGCGGAAGGTGGTTTCCATCACCGAGGTGGAACGGCGCAGCCCTTCGAGCGCGGCGCCGAGATCCTTGGTGCGTTCGGCGACCTTGCCCTCGAGCGACAAATTAGTGGCCTTGGTGGCGCTGAGCGCGCCCTGCAGTTCGCGGCTGGCACGGCGGGCCGCCAGCGTCAGCGCGACCGCAAGCAGCAGGATCAGCACCACGCCGGCGAGGTCGATCGCCAGCAGCAGCCGTCCGTTGGTCTTCGACTGTCCGGTGCGAATCCCGAGCAGGCGGCGCTCTTCGGTGACCAGGCGGTCGAGCGCCGCTCCAACCTTGTCCATCAGCGCGCGGCTCTCGCCCGCGGAGATCAGCGCCGCAGCGCCGGCGGTGTCGCCCGCGCTGCGCATGCGGATCAGTTCGGCGCCGAGCGCGATGGCGCGCTTGACATCTGCCCTGGTGCCCGTGATCAGCTGCGCCTCGTCGGGCGCCGACTTCACCGCGGCCATCAGGCCGTCGAAGGCGGCGGTGAGGGCTGTGCTCTGCTCGCGGAATTCGTCGGCGAAGGACGCGTCGCCGGTCAGCGCGAAGCCGCGTGCCGCGCTTTCGACGCTGCGCGGCAGCGCCCGCGCATCCGAAATACGCTTGAGGACGCTGAGCGTGCGCTCGACCGAATCAATCTCGCTGCGCGACCTGACGTCCAGCCCGATCGACGCCGCGCTGATGACGAGAAGGATCGCAAGGCCGCTACCGAGGATGAGACGTTGGGAAGCCATCGACGATTAGTACGAGCAATTACTTCGAAAGACGAGCGGAAGGAGTGTACTTGGCAAGACATTCGTTCACGGCGGCAATCAGCGCCTGCGGGGTAAACGGCTTGCGCAGGCAGGCGGACGCACCGAGCTCGATCGTCATCCGCAGGAAGTCCGGCGCGCGGTCGGCATTGGCGAAAGCGTAGCCGGACATCGCGATCACAGGAATATCGGGGGCGCGTTCGTGGAAGATCCGGATCGCCTCGAAGCCCCGCATATGCGGCATGAAGACGTTGACTAGCATCACGTCGAACGTGCCGTTCTCCAGCGCGCGCATGCCGGCCTCACCACCGTCGGCGACGGTGACCTCGAAGCCCTGGCGCTGCAAACAGACCTCGATGGCAACGCACACCATCGGGTCGTCATCGACCACGAGAACGCTCGGCACGATGCATCCTCTTGCTATGGCCTCGCGTGCCGGCGACTCGCTTGGCCCGTTTGCCGATTAAGGCGGAACCGCGACGGAAAGTCTGTATCATAGAATGCATATGCTGTTTGCTGACAAGCTGATTTCCAGCTAGCCCTGACACATCACCTGTATTTGTCCATTCCCTTTACGACAGGTCCATGACCGCAGTTCCAGCCGCCGGCCGCGCTCCGCTGTCACCGCTTGGCCTCGCATTCCTGGTGGTAGCCTCGACCGGCTGGGGACTCAACTTCCCGATCATGAAATTTCTGCTAAGCGAGTGGCCGCCGCTGTCCTCGCGCGGGTTGTGCGGCGTGGTCGGCGCGCTCGCGCTCGGTCTGGTGGCGGTCGCGCGGGGGCAGACGCTGCGTGTTCCGCCGGGCATGTGGTGGCGGCTTGCCCTGGTCTCGACACTGGCGATCGGTGGCTGGGTCGCCTCGATGGGGCTGGCGCTGATCTGGCTGCGGGCCAGCGAGGCGGCCGTGCTTGGGATCACGATCCCGGTGTGGGTCGCGCTGGTGGCCTGGCCGGTGCTCGGCGAGCGCGTGTCGCTGCCGCGCGCGCTTTCGCTTGCGGTGGCGCTCGCCGGCATCGCAGCGCTGATCGGCGGCGGCGGTCTCGACGCAAGCCTCGGCAAGTTGCCGGGCATTCTGTTTGCGCTCGCGGGCGCGGTGTGTGTTGGGCTTGGCACGGTGCTGACCAAGTCCTTCAAGCTCGCGATGCCGCCATTGTCGCTCGCGGCCTGGCAGCTTGCGATCGGCTGCGTGCCGATTGCGATCATCGGCGTCCTGATCGAGCAACCGCAATTGGTCGCGCTGTCGCGATTCGGCTGGGCGTCGATGATCTACATGACGCTGATCCAGTTCTGCCTTTGCTATGTCTGCTGGTTCGCGGCGCTGGAACGGCTGCCGGCGGCAACCGCATCGATCGGCACGCTGCTGGTGCCCGTCGTCGGTGTGTTGGCGGCAGCGGCGATGCTGCGCGAGCCGCTCAGCACCAGCGATGTCGCGGCGCTGGTGGTGACGTTCGCAGCCGTCGCGGTGGCCTTGCGCACGTGAACCTTGCGCACATGAAAAAGGGCGGCGTTGCCGCCGCCCTTCGCAAACTTGAACGTCAGACCGCCATTACGGGCAGGGGTGCCGCAGGCCGTCATAGCCGAGATAGGTGCCGGAGCCCGGATCGTAGGACTTGTAGCGCTGCGCGCAGTAGCTCGCGTCGCCACCACCCGGCACGGCTTCTACGGCGACTGACGGTTCATCGTAATAGCCGTAGCTGTCGTCATAGTATCCGGGGCCATAGCCGTAACCGGAGCCATAATACGCGCCCGAGGCGAGGGCACCGCCGACCACCGCACCGGCAACCGCGCCGGGCCAGTATCCGCCGCCACGGTGATAGCCGCCGCGCCAACCGCCGCCACCGCCATGCCAGCGACCGCCGCCGCCACCGCCAGCCCACTGGCGGCCACCGCCTCCGCCGCCAGCCCACTGGCCACCGCCGCCAACGCGCGGGCCGGCTCCCATGGCCGCACCACGGCCGCCGCCAAAGCCACCGCCGCCGATATGGCCGCCGCCACCGCCACCGCCGATGTGTCCACCGCCACCGCCACCGCCACCGCCACCGCGCGCGCCACCGCCGCCGCCCATCGCACCCATCTGCGCACCGGACTGTGCGAACGAGGCGGTCGGCATCACCATCGGCAGCGCAAGCGCCAGCGCCGCGGCGGTGCTCAGAACCTTCATATTGATCATTTTGAACTCCATCAAAACAGGTGATGTCTAACCATCTCTGCGGTCAGACGTTCCTGCGCTCCACATTGATTGTGCGTCATCTTTGCTTGGCAGGCGGCGCATGTATGGTGGCTGAACAAAACCGCCCGTGACCGCGTCATTTGGTCGCCAAACGGGTTCGTGATCGGGGCCGTTCGGGGGAGTGCGCGGTTACCTTGGCGGCGGCTGGACATTTGGGGTTTGAGGTGGCATCAGAGCCTGACTGCCTCGAACCGACGACCGGCCGCGCATGAAACAATTCCTGCTGAAATTCTTCACCTGGTGGAACGGCCAGACCTTTGGCACGCAATTGTGGACCTCGCGATTCGGCGAGCTGGTCGGCGAGGACGAGCAGGGCAATCGCTACTATCGCACCAAGGGCGGCGAGATCGACCCGACCCTGCATTTCGAGCGGCGCTGGGTGGTCTATAACGGCTACGCCGAAGCGTCCCGCATCCCGGCGGGCTGGCACGGCTGGTTGCATCACACCGTCGACGTGCCCCCGACCGAAGAGACCTACACGGCGCGGGAATGGGAGAAGCCGCATCTCCCGAACATGACCGGCACCGCGCAGGCCTATCGTCCGTCCGGCTCGACGCTGGCGAGCGGTCGCCGCCCCAAGGCGACCGGCGACTACCACGCCTGGACGCCGGGAAGCTGACCTTCACGCATTGCCGTTTCGGACGTGCATCTGCGTCACGCCGCGCGTGCACCGCACGCGTGCGCGTGGTGACGCAAGTGCGTGCCTGTGGACAACGGTAACAGCGGGGACAGAGGGGCGGCAGCCGAACATGTCCGCTTGCGCCGCGCACGGGTTCGCGGCTCAATGAAGCCATCTTACGGAGATGGGAAACCATCGCGTCGGATCGGGCTCCAGATCGCGACTGTCCCGATAAGCAGCGGCCTCCGAGTTGGATGCGGCCGGGAGATAGGCCCCCGGTACAGACGTCCTGAAATCGCCCGCAAATGTGAGGCTACCGTGAGACAGGAAGGGCCGCCCGGGAAACTGGGCGGCCTTTTTCTTTGCGCGTAACTCGTACTTGGCGCTCAACTGGTTCTTGGCGCGTGACCGGCCGCTTTGCGTGATCGGCACGCCGGCGCGCCGCCGGCATGGTCCCGCGCTGTTTTGTCCTCTTCCCGGATTGCCAATTCTCGCCGAAGTTGTGAAATTATCGCTCACACGAAGAGATTGTTTGCTCGATTTTCGCTGGAGATTGCCATGCGCGTCACCAAGACGACCAAGGGCCTCAAGGTTCACGCCGTCGCCGGGACCTATGTCGTGATGCTGGGATTCGATCTGCCGCAGCGATCATGCAACGGCCTCAAGGGCTTTTCCATCCATCGCGTGGATCACACGGAAGACGAAGCCAAATACCTCGAAGGCATGAAGGCGTTCGCGGAAACCGACCCGGGATTTCCGACGGGCGCGACCTACTCAACGAAGGACCAGCCGATCCAGAGCTTTCAATGGAGCGATTACAGCGCCAAGCCGGGGCACGACTACACCTACACGATCGCAGCGCTCAAGGGGACGCCAAGGGATCTGAAGATCTTTGCCGAGACCTCCGTCGATATCACGACGGAAAGCCCGGAGGGCGGCGATCAGGACGTCTATTTCAATCGCGGCGTCGCCGCCTCGCAGGAATACGCCCGCCGCTTCGGCAATCGCGCCCCGGACAAGGTCCCCAACAACCAGGCATTCATCTGGTTGTCACGCGGGCTCTACGAGGCGCTCGAAGCCTATGTGGAGTCATGCGGCCGCGGCGACAGGTTGCGCATCGCCGCCTATGAATTTCATTACGAGCCCTTTCTCAAGCTGCTCAAGAAGGCCGAGAGCCGCGGCGTCGACGTGAAGGTGGTGTTCGACAAGCGGAAGGCCGACCCTGGCGAGGCAAACACCAACGCCATCAAGGACACCGGGATCGGTGCATTCTGCAGGCCACGCAAGAAGGGCAAATCCTACATCTCGCACAACAAGTTCATCGTGAAGATGAAAGGAAACGAGGCGCTCTCGGTCTGGACGGGCGGGACGAATTTCTCGAGCGGCGGCATCTTCGGCCATTCCAACGTCGGTCATCGCGTCGAGGACCCCGCGGTCGCCGAGCGCTACCTGACTTACTGGAACATGCTGGCTGAAGACCCGGATACGCCCGAGGCACGCGACCGGGTGGACGAGATCACCAAGGTGCCGAAGCTGCCGCCGCCGAAGGGGACGTCGGTGATCTTCAGCCCGCGCAGGGGCCTCGAGGCACTGCAATACTACGCGAAACTCGCCGCGAGCGCGGACCAGGCGCTTTTCATGACGTTCGCGTTCGGGATCAACAAGCTCTTCAAGGACGTCTATCGAACCTCCCGCGCGCCATTTCGAATGGCGCTGCTGGAGAAAACAACCCGCCCGATGAAGGATGGTCCGGAGAAGAAGAAGGAAGAGCAGGACATCCAGCAGCTGAGGAATATGCCCGAGAACACCTTCGCGATCGGCGACTTCATCAGGACCACCGCGGTCGACGGCTGGCTCAAGGAGAAGCTGAGCGGACTGAATTCAAACGTGCGCTACGTTCACAACAAGTTCATGCTGGTCGACCCGCTTTCCGACGACCCGACCGTGGTGGCGGGCTCGGCCAATTTCAGCGATGCCTCGACCACCAACAATGACGAGAACATGATCGTGGTGCGCGGCAACAAGCGGATCGCTGATATTTATTTTGGTGAGTACATGCGCCTGTACAGCCATCACGCGTTTCGGGAGTCCCTGAAATGGCGCGACGACAAGAAGCCGCCGAAACCGCTCGAGCACGGCGACTGGTGGCGGGATTATTTTGGCACGACGGAGCGGTCGGTGCGGCGCCGCTATTTTGCGAGATCAAGCACGTAAGCCGGGCAGGAGCGCGGCGCCGACGCGCCGCGCGCATGCAGGCCGGCTATCCCGTCTGCGCCAAATTCGCCGCGGCACGGTTCATCTGTTCGGTGCGGCGTGTCTGCGATGGCGCGATCCGCTCCTTCACCAGAGCGAGGATCTCGGCCGGCGCGGTGTCGGGCGAGCCGGCATTGAAGGGCGGTGCGGGATTGTATTCGATCCCAAGCTGGATCGCTTCGGCGGTCTTGCGGTCGACAAGCTCCGACACCAGCGTCAGCGCGAAATCGATTCCGGCCGTGACGCCGCCGCCGGTGAAGCGGTTGCGATCGACGCAGACGCGCGTCTTCGTCGGGATCGCGCCGAAGCCGGCCAGGAAATCGATCGCGCTCCAATGCGTGGTGGCGCGATAGCCTTTGAGCAGGCCGGCCGCGCCAAGCACCAGCGATCCCGTGCAGACCGAAGTGATGTACTTCGCGCCGGCGGCCTGCTTGCGCAGGAAGGCGAGCATCTCCTCGTCGCCGACCATGTCGTTGGTGCCGGCTCCGCCGGGCACGCAGATCACGTCGAGCTGCGGGCAATCGGCAAACGTCATGGTCGGCGTGAGCACCATGACGGAATCGGTCGGAACGGGTTCGATCCGTTTCCAGATCAGGTGAACCTTGGCGCCGGGGACGGCCGAAAACACCTGCAGCGGGCCGGTGAAATCGAGCTGGGTCACTTTCGGGAAGATCAGCAATCCAATCTGCAGGGGTTCGGACATCGGAAGTCTCCAAATAGCGCTTGACGGAACCACGATGCCATGATGGCCTTCCGTCCAAAATGGCGTATTTCCCTCATTTTAAGACGTAAGGCCATTCGGAACGTAACGCCGTTTGCGAGGATTTGGCGATGATCGGCATCCTGATCTTTCCGGACTTCCAGCTGCTCGACGCGGCCGGCCCGATCGCGGCCTTCGAGATCGCCGCGCGCCTTTCCAACAACGCGCCGGCGATCAGGACGATCGCGGTGAAGCCGGGGCCGGTGCGCTCTTCGTCCGGCGTCGAGATGCTGGCGCGCGGACTCAAGCCGTCGGCGGCGATCACGACGCTGATCGTCGCGGGCGGCATGGGCGTGGGCGGAGCGGCGACCTGTCCGACCACGCTTTCATTCGTACGGCGGATGGCGGACCGCGGCATTCGGGTCGCCAGCGTCTGCTCGGGCGCCTATGTGCTGGCCGAAGCGGGCTTGCTCGACGGCCGCCGCGCCACCACGCATTGGCAGCGCACGCCGCATTTCGTGAAGACCTATCCGAAGATCAAGCTCGAGCCGGACCAGATCTTCGTCCGCGACGGCAATATCTGGAGCTCGGCCGGCATCACCGCCGGCATCGATCTCGCGCTCGCGATGATCACCGAGGATTACAGCGACGAGATCGCGCAGAACACCGCGCGGCAGCTCGTGCTGTATCATCGGCGCAGCGGCGGGCAGTCGCAGTTTTCCTCGCTGCTGGAGTTGAAGACGCCGAACGGACGGTTCGGGCCGCTGCTCGCCTGGGCGCGCGAGCATCTCGACGCGCCGCTGACGGTCGAGGACCTCGCCGACAAGGCCGGGATGAGCTCGCGGCATTTCACCCGCGCCTTCATCGCCGAGACCGGCACCACGCCGTCGAAAGCGGTCGAGCGGCTCAGGATCGAGGTGGCGCGGCAGCGCGTGCAGTCGTCGGGCGAGGCGATCGAGCGCGTCGCAGAGATCACCGGCTTCCGCGATCCCGAGCGGATGCGCCGCGCCTTCATCCGCGCCTTCGGCCAGCCGCCGCAATCGCTGCGCCGGGCAGCGCGGGTGGGGTAGGCGCCAAATTCATTGACGCTGCCGGCAGAGGCAATTTGAGTTTGGGACAAGCTCGTTGTCCGATCTCACACGATCCATGATGTTTTTGCACTGATGAACCGGCGCGAAGGTTCCCGTGACTTACCTTAAGTGGGCATTGGGGACCCAAGGAGGTTCTAATGACAAAGCATCGAACGATTACCGGGTTCGTGGCTGTTGCCCTGCTAGCTGTCACGGCAACCGCCGCTACGATGAGGTCGCACGCGTCCCGGACCGACGGCATTGCCGTCTCCGGCACGGACACGCTCCCGGCCAAGGACTTTAACGACCGCTGGTCCGCGATATCCGCTTTGCCTCCGGCAACGGACTTGGCCGAACGTGCACCTGACGCGCGTTAAAATCGGTCATTGGCGGAGGTCCGGCCCATTCGAGGACTCGCCGCGCGCAGAGATTGCCCTCACAGCACAAATGCCCCGCCGAAGCGGGGCAAGATGTTGAACGACTTAATTTTGAACAGAACTAGCGGTTCCGCCGCGCCGGAATAGCGCAGCCATTTACCTCACGCAGGATCAGCCCACGATCGCAGAAATCCACGAATGCGCTGAGCACGAAACGTGCCCCAGCCGAAAATTACTAGCTCAATGTGTCGGTCGCGATCTTCTTCTTGAGTGCTTCGCAGGTATCCCTGACCTCCGTGGTCATCAACGCGACGGCTTCGATCTGCAGGAAGAAACGCTTGCCCTGATCGCGATAACCTGCGGCGAACTCCTTGATTTCCGCGATCATGTCATGGACGCCTGCCACCATTGCCTCGCAATTCTTGGCCGCCAATTGCAGTTCCGTTCCAAGGGCCTCGATCTCTTTCACCGCCGCTTCGTATTCGCGCACCACCGCCTCGGCCGACAGCTTGCCCACCTCGTTGACGCCGTTGCGGTGCTCGACGTAGTCCGGCATCGGTGAGAGAGGCCGAATGTTGCTGCGTGGTCGATGCGAATTCATCGTGTCGACTTCGCCCTGCAACTGTTCCAGCGGGGCGCGGGCGAGGACTTCTGCACTAACACTCATGCGACGCTCCATAAGTTGTTACGACAAATTGAGTTTAGCAATGTCAACGGATTTGTCTTGCTTTTCCACAAGTTTGACGTAAGTCCATTGTGCAACGCAGCATGGCAAATTCCGCATTGGCGATAGCAGGTTGGTGAACAGCCGCGCGCCTGCGGCCAGCTGCCGCAATCGCTGTGCCGGGCGGGTGAGGTAGGGCGGCCTCGACGGCGAGCTCAATGCGGCGCGTCGGGGTGCCAGCCGAGCAAAGCGAGCATCACGAAGAAACCGACGACGTAGGCCACCATGATCGGCCAGCCCTGGGTGATCCATCGGACCACTGACTTGGCTTCCGGATACATGTTCGACACCGCGACGCCCGCGGACGAGCCGAACCAAACCATCGATCCGCCAAATCCGACCGCGTAGGCGAGGAAGCCCCAGTCGTAGCCGCCTTGCTTCAGCGCCAGCGCCGTCAGCGGAATGTTGTCGAACACGGCCGAGACAAAGCCGAGCCCGAGCGCGGTCTGCCATGATGCGGCCGGCAATTTCTCCACGGGCATCATCGAGGCCGCCGTCACCAGCGCCAGCAGAAACACGGTGCCCTTGAGCGTCTCTGGCATCACCGACCAGTCCGGGCGGCGCAGCAGCGAGGTCAGCAGGATCGCGGCCCAGACGGCGAGGCCGAGCACCGGCAGCGCATCGAGTAGCGCGGGGAACTTCAGATTGGCGGTGACATTAGCCGCGAGCGCAGCGAGCAGGATGATCGCGACGATCGCGACCCGCGCCCAGTCGATCTTCAGGCCGGACGGTGCGTCCTTCACGATCGGGGAGAAGCGATGCTGCTGCAGCGAGGCTGGAACCGCAAACACCAGCATCGCCACGACGGCGGCGACATAGGCGTCGACGACGGTGAGCGGGCTGACGCCGTCGATCCACATCATCGTCGTCGTGGTGTCACCGACGACGCTGCCGGAGCCGCCCGCGTTCGATGCGGCAACGATGGCGGCGAGGTAGCCGATATGGACGCGGCCGCGGAACACGTGGCGCGCGACGGTGCCGCCGATCAGCGCGGCCGCGATGTTGTCGAGAAAGGCCGACAGCACGAACACGATCACGAGCAGGATCAGTCCGCCCTTCCAGTCATCGGGCAGCAGCGCCGGCATCTTGTCGGGGATGTGGCTCTCCTCGAAATGGCGCGACAGCAGCGCAAAGCCCATCAGCAGCAGAAACAGGTTCGCGAGCGTGACCCACTCATGCTCCATGTGGTGCACGAGACCAGGCAAGCCGGCGCCGAACTTCGCGAAGCCCGCGAACAACAGCTTGTAGGCAACGATCGCCGCCAGGCCCGTCAACGCAACGGCAAGCGTGTGGTGATGGAAGATCGCGACGCCGAGCAGCGTCAGCGCGAACAGGATGAAGTCGAGAGGGATACCGTAGACGAGGATAGGCGTGAACAAAGCGATCTCGATGGCTGGAGTGCCCGGCGGCGTGAACGCGCGCCCGGCCGCACTATCGCGCGACGCGGGGAACTGCAAGGCGCGCTAGCGCCGCAAGCTGCGCTCGCCGCTTCGAGCCATGATCGGGGGGCGCCAGACCACGTCGCCCCGATCCGGTTGGCCACTCGCCGGGCGGCCGTCAGCCCAGCGTCTTCAGCCAGGCGCTGATCTCTGACACCGCGACATTGGCCTGATTGAGCAGCTTGCCCATGGTGAAGAAGCCATGGAATTGGCCGGGGAAATGCCGGTAGGTGACGGGCACGCCGGCGTCCTTGAGGAATTTCGCGTACTCGTCGCCTTCGTCGCGCAGCGGATCGGCGCCGGCGGTCAGCACATAGGCCGGCGGCAGTCCGGCAAAGCTTGTCGCGCGCGCCGGTGAGACGCGCCAGTCGCTGCCGTCGGCGCCGCCGAGATAGTGGTTGGCGAACCAGCCGATCACCGAATGCGTTAGGAGGATGCTGGTCTCGGGCTCGCGGTGCGAGGGATGTTTTCGCGAGAATTCGGTTGCGGGATAGATCAGCAGCTGGGCGGCAAGCTTCGGTCCGCCGTCACGGGCGGTGAGCGCAACCACGGCCGCAAGATTGCCGCCGGCGCTGTCGCCACCGACGATCAGCCGCGCGGCGTCGATGCCGAGGCCCTTTGCATTCGCGGCGACCCATCGGGTCGCGGTAACGGCGTCATCGACCGCGGCGGGGAAGCGGTGCTCGGGTGCCAGCCGATAATCGACCGAGATCACGATCAGTTCGCCCTCATGGGCGAGCCTCTGGCAGACCACCTCATGGGTATCGAGATCGCCGATCACCCAGCCGCCGCCATGGAAGAACACCAGGCACGGCGCCAGCCCGTCGGTCTTGCGCAGTGTCTTCGGCGTGTAGATGCGCGCCGGGATGATGCCGTGCGGCGCCGGGATCGAAAGCGGCTTGCTGGATTCAAGCGCCGGCGGCTCGGGATTGGAGACGACGCGGGCGGCTCGGTAATATTCGCGCGCTTCCGGTGCGGTCAGCGTCTCATAGGCGGGGCGGCCAGCCTCCTGGAAGGCCTTGTAGACGGCGGCGGCATCGGGATCGAGAACGACGGGCATGGACGACAAACCTTCTTGCGATGCTGGACCGAAGTGTTACGCGGCGGTGCGGCCGCCATCGACGGTGTAGGCGGAGCCGGAGACGTAGCTCGCCTCGTCGGAGGCAAGGAACGCGACGATGGAGGCGACCTCGCTTGCAAGCCCGAGCCGGCGCGCCGGGATGCGGTCGACGATCTTCTCGACAGGCGGCGGCGCGTTGCCGCCACTGCGGCCCTGCAGGATCGTGCTCAGCATGCGGCTGTCGATCATGCCGGGACAGACGCAATTGACGCGCACGCCGGTGCCGGAGCATTCCCAGGCCGCACTCTTGGTCAGTCCGATCACCGCGTGCTTGCTCGCGCTATAGACCGCGATCATCGGCGATCCCACGAGGCCCGCGATCGAGGCAGTGTTGATGATGCTGCCCTTGTTCTGTTTAAGCATCACCGGCAGCACATGCTTCATGCCGAGGAAGACGCCGACGACATTGACGTCGAGCACCCGGCGAAAGCTCTCCAGCGAATATTCCGGGATCGGCTTGATGTCGCCTTCGATGCCGGCGTTGTTGTAGAAGGCGTCGATGGTGCCGAAGCGGTCGACGGCGGCGCGGACATACTCCTTGACCTCATCCTCGCTGGTGACATCGGCTGCGATTGCCAGCGCCTCGGCCGAGGCCGGCAGCCCCTTGCTGGCCGCCGACAGATCGGCCTCCCTGCGGTCGACTGCGACAATCCGCGCACCCCGTTCGGCGAGCAGATGGAGTGTCGCGGTTCCGATGACGCCGGCAGCCCCGGTGACGACGGCGACCCGGCCGTCGAGCCTGATGCGATCGGGCATGTCTGGGTTTCCTCTGGCTGGTCCGGTTCGATCCGGATTTTCCTGATTTTCGCGCGTCGCCGCGCGGCTTTAGCGTGCGGACTATCCCACGTGTCCCCAGGGCTTACCAGTGGCTGGCCAGAGCGCCGGGAGGGCGCCGGACCCGCCCTTTCCCCGCCGTATTCGGCGTGTTAACCGGTGACCTGCGAGCGGCCGATATCAAGGTACACTGTCGCGAGCCCGATTCGCCTTTTAAAGCCGCGCGAGATGCTTCGAACCATTGCCCTGACTGGCTTTGCGGCCTTGATTGCCGCCTCAACCATCTCGCTTGCGCCGCCTGCGCGCGCGCAGATCGGAACGATTTTCTCCGATCCCGCGCCGCGTCCGCCCGGCTCGATTCCGCGCGGTCAGGTGCAGCAACCCAGCGACGACGACGAGGAAGTGCCGGAATTGCCGCGTGGCCGCCTGCTGCCGACGCAGCCGCGGGCGTTGCCGCCAGGGCAGGCGGTGCCGCCGCCCGGCAGCGTGCAGTCGCAACCTTTGGCGCCGCCGCCCGGCACCACGGTCGCTCCGCCGGGCACCCAGCCCGGCGTTGCCGTGCAGCCGCCGCAGCCCGGCGGTCCTGCCGTTGCCAATACGCCGCCCGGCGCAAATCCCTTGCCCGGCCTGCCGCCGGGGCAGCGTCAGCCCAAGGGGACGCCACAGGGAGCTCCACAGGGCACCCCGCCGCAGACGCCGGCGGCGCTGCAGCCGGGCGACGAGGTGGTTCAGGAGCCGCCCTCGACCAAGATCACCAACAAGAAGGCGAGCTTCTCCGGCCTCGACAAGATCACCGGCCGCATCATCAATTTCGACGAGGAAATCGGTGAGACCGTGCAGTTCGGCGCGCTGCGGGTGAAGACCGATGCCTGCTACACGCGGCCGTCGACCGAAGCCGCCAACACCGACGCCTTCGTCGAGGTCGACGAGATCACGCTGCAGGGCGAGGTGAAGCGGATATTCTCGGGCTGGATGTTCGCGGCAAGCCCTGGCCTGCATGGTGTCGAGCATCCGATCTACGACATCTGGCTGACCGACTGCAAAGGGCCGGACCAGACCATCGTGACCGCCGCGCCCGACCCGCCGAAGGCACCGACGCCGCCACCGCCGCCAGCCCAGAAGCGCGCGCCGCCGAAGCAAGCCGCGCCGCGTCCGCCGCCGCAGCCGTTGCCGCAATACCAGCAGCCGCCACCTCCGCCGCCCCAGCAGCAGCAGCGGCCGGGCGGTTTGTTCGGCGGCTTGTTCGGAAACTAGTACCTACTGTTCTTAAAGCGTGAGTCGTGATTCAAGGTCGGGATGATACCCGAAGCAAGAGAAGTCCACCTTTCGAGGAAAGATCGCAAGGTGCTTGAGGCGTGTTGCCGCTCCCCGGTGACGTTGCAGCGCGATTTGAAGCGGGCGCGGATAGTTCTGTTGGCGGCGGATGGACGCAGCACTCGGTCGATCGCCAAGGAAGTTGGGGTCCAGCCGCGGATTGTCAGCCTTTGGCGGCATCGCTATGCCGACCAAGGCCTTGAAGGGCTGCAAGACAAGCCGCGACCGGGCAAGCAGCCAATCTATACGAAGGCCACCGACAAGCGGATTCTGAAGCTGCTGGACAAGCCGCCGCCGGACGGGTTCGCACGCTGGACCGGGCCCCTGCTGGCCGGGGCGCTGGGCGATGTTGACGTCCAATATGTCTGGCGGTTCCTGCGCAGCCACAAGATTGACCTCGCGGCTCGTAAGTCCTGGTGTGAGAGCAACGACCCGAACTTTACGGCCAAAGCCGCCGATGTTGTCGGCCTCTATGTCGCCCCGCCCGCGAAGGCCATTGTGCTGTGCGTGGACGAGAAGCCCTCGATCCAGGCTTTGGAGCGAGCGCAGGGTTATCTGAAGTTGCCCAATGGCCGCGCCTTGACCGGCCAGAGCCACGATTACAAGCGGCATGGCACCACAACATTGTTTGCGGCGCTCGAAGTCGCCACCGGAAAGATCATCGCGGCGCATTCAAAACGCCGACGCCGCGTCGAGTTTCTCGACTTCATGAACAGCGTCACCGCGGCTTTTCCGAACCGGAAGCTTCACGTCATCCTCGACAACCTCAACACCCACAAGAAGAACGAGCATTGGCTCAAGGCCCACCCCAACGTGCAATTTCATTTCACGCCGACAAGTGCGTCTTGGCTCAATCAGGTCGAGGTATGGTTTTCGATCTTGCAGGGGCAGTCGCTCAGCGGCACCTCCTTCACAAGCCTCACGCAGCTTCAGGAGCACATCGATGCCTACGTCAACGCATACAACGACAGAGCCGAGCCCTTCGTCTGGACCAAGAAAAAGGTCCGTCAACGCCGTTTCAAAGGCCGCCGTATCACTCAGCTCTGATTCTGGGTACTAGACGCGGTCTCGTGCCCCGGACGCAACGCAGCGCGAAGTGATGCGCTGCTGGGCCGGGGCCTATGCTTCCGATGGGAATGAGTGAGATGGGTCCGCGCTCTGCGGAGCAGCGTTACACGCTGCACCGCGTCCGGGACACCAGCCCTTAATTTCGCGCCGCGATGATCGCCAGCGCCTGCTCGCCCTTCACCGGTTGCGTGGCATCGAGCTTGCTGAAATCCGCCGGCGTGCCAGTGATCGCCTTGTCGAGCAGCGCGCGATAACGGCGCCGCGAGATTTCGATCGCGCCGAACGTCTTCAAATGCTCGGTCACATATTGCGTGTCGAGCAGCTCGAACCCGCCCGCGATCAGCCGTGCCACCAGATGCACCAGTGCGACCTTCGACGCATCGCGTGTGGTGTGGAACATGCTTTCGCCGAAGAAGGCGCGGCCAAGGCTGACGCCATAGAGCCCGCCGACCAAATTGTCGTCCTGCCAGACCTCGACGCTGTGACAATGGCCTGACGCGTGCAGCCCGAGATAGAGATCGCGGATGCGCTTGTTGATCCAGGTGTCGTCGCGGCCGGGCTGCGGTGCCGCGCAGCCGGCGATCACGGCCTTGAACGCGGTATCGACGGTGACCGTGAACACATCCGAGCGCACGGTGCGCGCCAGGCGGGAGGCGATACGGAAGCCATCGAACGGAATCACGCCGCGCAATTCGGGCTCGACCCAGAACAGGGTCGGGTCGTCGGCGCTCTCCGCCATCGGGAAGATGCCGCAGGCATAGGCGCGCAGCAGCACCTCGGGGGTGATTTCGGAGGAGGCGGAGTCTCGTGACGTCATGGTCACGAGAATAGCAAAGCGTGCGTGGTCTTGCGATGGGGGGCCCTCGGGTGTCGCACGGTGTTGACGAGACGCGCCGGTTCCTCCACAAGCCGCGCCGTTCGGCTGCAGTTTCCCGAGACGGACTGCGCGGCCGTGCTACATTGCAACAAAAAGATGGCGCCGCCGTCCGGGACATGGCGGTTTGCACGCCCGACAATCGACACAGCTGAGGGGGACGCTGCATGAAGTGGTCATGGCGGACATTTGCGCCGTTGCTGGTCTGGCTGGTGATTTATCTGGTCCCGGTGCCGGCGGGGCTGAACGCCAACCAGTGGCACTATTTCGCGGTGTTCGCCGCCGTGATCACCGGGCTGATCCTGGAATCGATGCCGGTCGGCGCGGTTGGCCTGATCGGCCTGACGGTCGCCGGCGTCGGCGGCTATGTCGAGCCCGATCCGAACAAGTCGCTGCGCTGGATGCTCGGCGGCTTTTCCGAGAGCACGGTGTGGCTGATCGTCGGCGCCTTCGTGTTCTCGATCGGGTACCGCAAGAGCGGGCTCGGCCGCCGGCTGGCGCTGCTCCTGGTGCGGGGGCTCGGCCGCCGCACCATCGGGCTCGGCTATGCGGTGGCGTTCTCCGATCTCGTGCTGGCACCGGCAACGCCGTCCAATACCGCACGCTCCGGCGGCACGATCTATCCGATCGTCAGCAACATCCCGCGCATCTATGGCTCCGAGCCCGGTCCGACCGCGGGCAAGATCGGCACCTTCGTGATGTGGACGGCGTTTGCGACCACAGCCGTCACCAGCTCGCTGTTCCTCACCGCGCTGGCGCCGAACGCCGCCGCGCTCTCGATTGCCAAGAAGCTCGTCAATATCGAGGTCGGCTGGTCGCAATGGTTCATCGGCTTCGCGCCGCTCGGTATCCTTCTGCTGCTGCTGGTGCCGCTATTGAGCTACGTGATCTGCCGGCCCGAGATCAAGGAGAGCCCGGAGATCGTGACCTGGAGCGAGGGCGAGCTCACCAAGATGGGCCCGCCGTCGCGGCACGAATGGATCATGGCGGTGCTGGTGCTGCTCGCGATGTTCCTGTGGATCTGCGGCTCCAATCCCAATATCAGCGTGCCGCTGCTCGGCTCGAACTTCATCAACGCGACCACGGTGGTGTTTGTGGTCATCTCGCTGATGCTGCTCACGGGCGTGATCGCGTTCGAGGACATCGTCGCCGAGAAGAGCGCGTGGGAGGTATTCTTCTATTTCACCTCGCTGCTCACGCTGTCGTCGGGCCTCAATGAGATCGGCTTCATCAAATGGGTGGCCGAGGGCTACGCGAAGCCGCTTGCCGGTATGTCGCCGTTCGTCGGAATGATCCTGCTGGTCTCGTTCTTCTTCTGGATCCATTACTTCTTCTCGAGCATCACCTCGCACGCCGCCGCCGTGCTGCCGGTGGTGCTCGCCGTGGGCTCAAGTATTCCCGGCCTCTCAGTGCAGACCTTGATGCTGCTGTGCGTCTATTCGCTCGGGCTGATGGGCGTGATCTCGCCCTACGCCACGGGACCGGCGCCGATGTATTACGGCAGCGGCTATATCGGCAAAGGCGACTTCTGGAAATTCGGGCTGATCTTCGGCGCGATCTACTTTGCCGGATTGTTGCTGATCGTGTTGCCCTGGTTACAAACGATCGGGTAAAATAGCCACAATCCAGCGGGAAACAGCGGCCGACCGGGAAGGAGGGACTTTCCTTTCCGATTCTTAACGCTCTTTGTCTGGCGGAAGCGATCAAAATGCTTCCCGAATGTGGCGCGCGTGGATCTCAGGGGACACATAGAGCCGCGCGAGCTCTTTCGTGTTTCTTCGTGGGCAAGTTATGGACCAGCATATAAAAGACCCGTCGATCATCGCGCCCGAGCCGGTCAGGCGAACGTCGCGCGGCCGAGGGATTCTGACCGGATGTCTCGTGCTGGCGGTGCTTGCCGGCATCGTCTGGTGGACGCGCCAGCAAAGCCCGCCGCAACAGGCCGGCGGCGGCCGCAACGCCGCGCCGATGTCGATCGTCCCGGAGACGGTCGGCAAGGGCGATATCGGCGTCAGCCTCAATGCGCTGGGCACCGTGACGTCGCTCGCCACCGTGACGATCAGGAGCCAGATCAGCGGCTACCTGATGAAGATCGATTTCAAGGAGGGCGACGAGGTCAAGAAGGGCGACCTGATCGCCGAGATCGATTCGCGGCCCTATGAGGCGACGCTGGCGCAGGCCAAGGGCACTCTGGCGCGCGACGAGGCGCAGCTGAAGGGTGCCCAGGTCGATCTCACCCGCTACCAGAACCTCGCCACGCAGAACGCGGTGCCGCACCAGACGCTCGATACCCAGGTCGCACTGGTCGCGCAGTATCAGGGCACTGTCGAAGCCGACCGCGCCTCGGTGAAGTCCGCTGAGGTGAATTTGCAATATTGCCACATCGTGTCGCCGATCAACGGACGCGTCGGCCTGCGCCAGGTCGACCTCGGCAACTATGTGACGCCGGGCGACACCAACGGCCTCGTCGTGATCACGCAGCTCGAGCCGATCAGCGTGCTGTTCACGCTGCCGGAGGACAATCTGCAGGCGGTCGCCAAGCGGCTGAAGGAAGGCGCCAAGCTGCCGACGGCGGCCTATGACCGCAGCGGCGCCAACAAGCTCGCCGAGGGATCGCTGCAGACCTTCGACAGCCAGATCGACGCCACCACCGGCACGATCAAGCTGCGCGCCCAGTTCGAGAACGACAAGCGCACGCTGTATCCGAACCAGTTCGTCAACATCCGCCTGCTGCTCGATACCCACAAGGACGCCACCACGATGCCGACCGCCGGCATCCAGCGCGGCGTCCCCGGCACCTTCGTCTATCTCGTCAACGCCGACAGCACGGTCTCGGTGCGCCCGGTCAAGCTCGGCGTCACCGATGGCGACCGGGTCGAGGTGCTCACGGGGCTTGTGCCAGGCGACCACATCGTGATCGACGGCGCCGACAAGCTGCGCGAGGGCGCCAAGGTGATCGTGCGCTCCGCCGCCGATGGCGCGAACCCGGCCGCTGCGGCCAAGGGCGCGGCGACGGGTGGCGCGAACGGCGCGGCGAAGGGAGAGGGCGGCGCCGAACCCGACAAGGCGGGAGGCGGCCACCGCAAGCGTTCCGAGGACGGGCAGACGAAATGAACCCGTCTCGGCCATTCATCCTGCGGCCGGTGGCGACGACCCTGATGATGATCGCTATCATGCTGTCGGGCATGCTGGCGTTCAGATTCTTGCCCGTCGCGGCGCTGCCGGAGGTCGATTACCCGACCATCCAGGTGCAGACCCTCTATCCGGGCGCGAGCCCCGACGTGATGACCTCGTCGGTGACGGCGCCGCTCGAGGTGCAGTTCGGCCAGATGCCGAATTTGAACCAGATGAGCTCGGTGAGCTCGGCCGGCTCGTCGGTGATCACGCTGCAGTTCGGCCTGTCGATCTCGCTCGACGTCGCCGAGCAGGAGGTGCAGGCCGCGATCAATGCCGCGGGCAATCTGTTGCCGTCGGACCTGCCGGCGCCGCCGATCTACGCCAAGGTCAACCCGGCCGACGCGCCGATCCTCACGCTCGGTCTGACCTCGAAGACCATGCCGCTGACGCAGGTCAACGATTTCGTCGACACGCGGCTGGCCCAAAAGATCTCGCAGCTGCCCGGCGTCGGCCTCGTCAGCATCAGCGGCGGCCAGCGGCCCGCGGTGCGGATCCAGGCCGACATCCGCAAGCTCGCGGCCTATGGGCTGAACATCGACGATCTCCGCACCACGCTCGGCAACGCCAATGTCAACACGCCGAAGGGCAATTTCGACGGCGCGATGCGCGCCTACACGATCAATGCCAACGACCAGATCCGCAACGCGAGCGACTACCGGTCGCTGATCATCGCCTACAAGAACGGCTCGCCGGTCCGCCTCAGCGACGTCGGCAACGTCATCGACGGCGCGCAGAACGACAAGCTCGGCGCCTGGATGAACGAGACGCCGGCGATCATCCTCAACATCCAGCGCCAGCCCGGCGCCAACGTCATCTCAGTGGTCCAGGGCATCAAGGCGCTGCTGCCACAGCTCCAGGCCACGCTGCCGGCCGCGATCGACCTCAACATCCTGACCGACCGGACCGTCACGATCCGCGCCTCGGTGCGCGACGTCGAATATGAGCTGTCGCTCGCGGTGGTGCTGGTCGTGCTGGTGATCTTCGTGTTCCTGCGCTCGACCCGCGCCACGCTGATCCCGAGCCTGTCGGTGCCGCTGTCGCTGGTCGGCACGCTGGGGGCGATGTATTTGTTCGGCTTCAGCCTGAACAATCTGTCGCTGATGGCGCTGACGATCGCGACCGGCTTCGTGGTCGACGACGCCATCGTCGTGATCGAGAACATCTCGCGCTACATCGAGGAGGGTGAATCGCCGCTTGAGGCGGCGCTGCGCGGCTCCGAGCAGATCGGCTTCACCATCATCTCGCTGACGGTGTCGCTGATCGCGGTGCTGATCCCGCTGCTGTTCATGGGCGATGTCGTCGGCCGCCTGTTCCGCGAATTCGCGATCACGCTGTCGGTTACGATCCTGATCTCCGCCGTGGTGTCGCTGACACTGGTGCCGATGGCCTGCGCCAAGCTCCTGAAGCCCGAGAGCATGACACGCGAGAACACCTTCCAGCGGCTCAGCCGGGAAGGGTTCGATTACGTCATCGCGATCTATGCCCGGATGCTCAACTGGGTGCTGGATCGCCAGACGCTGGTGCTGTTGGTCGCGCTCGCCACCTTCGGTCTGACCGCGCTGCTCTACATCGTCATCCCCAAGGGGTTCTTTCCGCTGCAGGACACCGGCGTGATCCAGGCGATCTCGGAGGCGCCGCAATCGGTGTCCTATGCGGCGATGGCCGAACGGCAGCAGCGGCTCGCCAGCGCGATCCTGAAGGATCCTGATGTCGAGAGCCTGTCGTCCTTCATCGGCGTCGACGGCACCAACACCACGCTCAACAGCGGCCGTATCCTGATCAATCTGAAGCCGCATGAGCAGCGCAAGGCCGGCGTCGCGACGATCATGGACCGGATCAAGGCGAGCACGGCAGCGCTGACCGGTATCACGCTCTATATGCAGCCGGTCCAGGACCTCACCATCGAGGGCACGGTGAGCCGGACGCAGTACCAGTTCATCCTGCAGGATGCCGATCCGAACGAGCTTGCGGAATGGACGCCGAAGCTGGTCGACAAGCTCAGGGAATTGCCCGAGCTCAGCGACGTCACCAGCGACATCTCGGCGCAGGGGCTCTCGGTGTTCGTGGACATCGACCGTGACCAGGCCGCGCGGTTCGGCATCACGCCGGCCACCATCGACAATGCGCTGTACGATTCCTCCGGCCAGCGCATCGTCTCCACCGTCTTCACCAATTCGAACCAGTACCGCGTGATCCTGGAGGCCGACCCGTCGCTGCAGAATTCGCTGGACTCGCTGTCGTCGATCTATTTGCCGTCGTCGGTGGGCTCGACGCCGGTGCCGCTGTCGGTGATGGCCAAGATGAGGGTCGAGACCGCGCCGCTGCAGGTCTCGCATCTCGGCCAGTTCCCCTCGGCGACCGTGTCGTTCAATCTGGCGCCGGGCGCCTCGCTCGGCGGCGCGGTGACCGCGATCAAGCAGGCGCAGGCCGACATCAACCAGCCGCTCGGCATGATCACGAGCTTCCAGGGCGCGGCGTTGGCGTTCCAGTCGTCGCTCTCCAATCAGCTGTTCCTGATCCTGGCCGCGATCATCACGGTCTATATCGTGCTCGGCGTGCTCTATGAGAGCTTCATCCATCCGCTGACCATCCTCTCCACGCTGCCCTCGGCCGGCATCGGCGCGTTGCTGGCGCTGATGATGGCGGGCCAAGATCTCACCATCATTGCGATCATCGGCATCATCCTCTTGATCGGTATCGTGAAGAAGAACGCGATCATGATGATCGACTTCGCGCTCGATGCCGAGCGCAACGAGGGCAAGCCGCCGCGCGAGGCGATCTACCAGGCCTGCCTGCTGCGGTTCCGGCCGATCATCATGACGACGATGGCCGCGGTGCTCGGCGCGCTGCCGCTGATGCTCGGCAGCGGCGCTGGCTCAGAGCTGCGGCATCCGCTCGGCATCTCCATCGTCGGCGGCCTTTTGCTCAGCCAGCTGCTGACGCTGTTCACGACGCCGGTGATCTACCTCTGGTTCGATCGCCTCGCGTTGCGGTTTGCCGGGCGGTCGGACGAGGTCGGTGAGGCGAGCGGGTCGCGTTGAGCCATGGATCCGTCAACGCCCTTCATCCGCCGGCCGGTCGCAACCACGTTGTTGACCTTCGGACTTGCGGCCGCCGGCATTGTCGCGTTCTTCAAGCTGCCGGTGTCGCCGCTGCCGCAGGTGGATTTTCCGACCATCTCGGTGCAGGCGACGCTGCCCGGCGCCAGCCCGCAGGACGTCGCGACCACGGTCGCCAGCCCGCTGGAGCGGCATCTCGGCCAGATCGCCGACGTCAGCGAGATGACCTCGTCGAGCTCGGTCGGTCAGACCCGGATCACGCTGCAGTTCAACCTCAATCGTGACATCGACGGCGCGGCGCGCGACGTGCAGGCCGCGATCAACGCGGCGCGGGCCGATCTGCCGACCAGCCTGCGCAGCAATCCGACCTACCGCAAGGTCAATCCGGCCGACGCGCCGATCCTGATCCTGACGCTGACGTCGGATACGCTGACGCGCGGCGCTCTCTACGATGCCGCGTCGACGGTCTTGGCGCAGAAGCTGTCGCAGGTCGAGGGCATCGGCGAGGTGGTGGTCGGCGGCAGCTCGCTGCCCGCCGTGCGCGTCGATCTGATCCCGCAGGCGCTCTACAAATACGGCATCGGGCTGGAGGATGTCCGGGCGGCGCTGTCGAGTGCCAACGCCCACAGCCCGAAGGGCGGCATCGATGTCGGCGACCAGCGCTACCAGGTCTACGCCAACGACCAGGCCAACAAGGCCGACGACTACAAGCCGCTGATTGTGGCCTACCGCAACGGCGCGCCGGTCCGCGTCTCCGACGTCGGCGAGGTGACCGACGGCGTCGAGAATTTGCGCAACGCCGGGCTCGCCAACGGCAAGCCTGCGGTACTGCTCATCCTCTACCGCCAGCCGAACGCCAACATCATCAGTACCGTTGACCTGGTGAAGGGGCTGATGCCGCAGCTGCAAGCCTCGATTTCGCCGGCGATCGACATCGGTCTTGCGGTGGACCGCTCGACCACCATCCGCACCTCGCTCAGGGACGTCGAGCGAACCCTCGTGCTGGCTGTGCTGCTTGTCATCATCGTGGTGTTCGCGTTCCTGCGCAGTGCGCGCGCCACATTCATTCCCGTCGTGGCGGTCTCGGTGTCGCTGGTTGCGACCTTCGGGGCGATGTACCTGTTCGGCTACAGCCTGGATAATCTGTCCCTGATGGCGCTGACGGTCGCGACCGGCTTCGTGGTCGACGATGCCATCGTCGTGCTGGAGAACGTCACCCGCTACATCGAGGACGGCCTGAGCCCGCTCGAGGCGGCGTTGAAGGGCGCCAACGAGGTCGGCTTCACGGTCCTGTCGATGAGCGTCTCGCTGATCGCGGTGTTCATCCCGATCCTGCTGATGCAGGGCATTGTCGGCCGGCTGTTCCGCGAATTCGCGATGACGATCTCGATCTCGATCCTGATCTCGCTCGCGGTCTCGCTCTCGACCACGCCGATGATGTGTGCCGTGCTGCTCAAGCCGGACAAAGGCAGCCACGGGCGGCTCTATTGGGCCAGCGAGCGCTTCTTCGAGATGATGCTGAATTTCTACCGCAGGACGCTGAACGCGGCGCTGGCGCATCCGCTGTCGGTGATGCTGATCCTGGCGGCGGTGTTCGGCCTCAACTTCTATCTCTACGACGTGATCCCGAAGGGCTTCTTCCCGCAGCAGGACACCGGGCGGCTGGTCGGCTCGATCCAGGCCGACCAGAGCGTCTCGTTCCAGCTGATGCAGCAGAAGCTCGCGCAGTTCGTCGGCATCATCAAGCGCGATCCGGCGGTGGAGACGGTGGTCGGCTTCACCGGCGGGGGGCAAACCAATTCCGGCTTCGTGTTCGTCTCGCTGCGTCCGCTCGACCAGCGCAAGATTGGCGCCGACGGCGTGATCTCGCGGCTGCGCCGTGAGATGTCGGTGGTGCCCGGCGCGAGCCTGTTCCTGCAGGCAGTGCAGGACATCAGGGTCGGCGGACGGCAGTCCAACGCGCAGTACCAGTACACGCTGCAGGGATCGACGCTGGAGGAGCTCAATGAATGGACGCCGAAGATCGCGGCGGCCCTGCAGCGCGATCCGAACCTGGCCGACGTCAACAGCGACCAGCAGAACAAGGGCCTGGAGTCCGATCTCGTGATCGACCGCGACGCCGCGGCACGGCTCGGCATCACGGTCAGCCAGATCGACAACACCCTCTACGACGCCTTCGGCCAGCGGCAGGTGTCGACCATCTATGTCGCGCGCAACCAGTACCATGTCATCATGGAGGTCGCGCCGCGATACTGGCAGAACCCGCAGACGCTAAAGGACGTTTATATCAGCACGTCGGGCGGATCGGTCGGCGGCTCGCAGGCCACCAACGCGGTGGCGGGGACCGTGGTGGCGCCGGGGACTTCAAGCGCCGCCAATTCGGCCAATGCCCAGGCCGCGCGCAATCAGGCCACCAACTCGATCGGCTCGACCGGGAAGGGCGTGGCCTCGACCGGTTCGGCCGTCTCGACCAGCAGCGAGACCATGATCCCGCTGTCGGACGTCGCCGCCTTCAAGGAGGGCGCGACGCCGCTTGCGGTCAATCATCAGGGGCTGCTGGTCGCCAACACCATCTCGTTCAACCTGCCGCCAAACGTGTCGCTGAGCACCGCGGTCGGCAGCATCGAGGCGACCATGAACCGGATCGGCGTCCCGGCCACGATCCGGGGCACATTCCAGGGCTCCGCCAAGGCGTTCCAGGATTCGCTCTCCAACCAGCCGTTCCTGATCCTGGCCGCGCTGGTGACGATCTACATCGTGCTGGGTGTGCTCTACGAAAGCTTCGTCCACCCGCTGACGATCCTGTCGACATTGCCCTCCGCAGGTGTGGGCGCCTTGCTGGCGCTGATGGCATTCAAGACCGAGTTCAGTATCATGGCGCTGATCGGCGTCATCCTGCTGATCGGCATTGTGAAGAAGAACGCCATCATGATGATCGACTTTGCGCTGGAGGCGGAACGCAAGCGCGGGCTGGAGCCGCTCGAGGCGATCAGAGAGGCGTGCCTGCTGCGCTTCCGACCGATCATGATGACGACGATGGCCGCGTTGCTCGGCGCGGTGCCGCTCGCCGTCGGCATGGGCGACGGCGGCGAGCTGCGGCAGCCGCTTGGCATCGCCATCGTCGGCGGGCTGCTCCTGAGCCAGGTCCTGACCCTCTATACGACGCCGGTCATCTATCTCTATCTCGATCGGTTCCGCTTATGGGCCCAGCGCGTCCGCCGCGGCGGCGCCATGCGGATGCCGGGCTCCTCACTTCAACCGGGCGAGTAAATGCCGACAGTTGCAGCATTGCGAAATCTTCAGGTGTTGCGGAAACCGGCCCGGTTGCTGCGCGTGGCGGCGTTCGGTGGCCTCAGCCTTGGTCTGTCCGGGTGCATTCCCGGGGCGGAGAAGCCCGAGCTCAGTCTCGAAGTGCCGGCGAGCTATCGCGCCGCCGCCAAGGGCGATGCCGACGCGGCGGTTCCGGCGCTCGCCTGGTGGCGCGGCTTCCGCTCGCCCGAGCTGACCGGGTTGATGGAATCCGCGCAGCTCTACAATCTCGACATCGCGGCGGCGATCGCCCAGATCGTCCAGGCCGACGCCCAGGTCGGCGTTTCCGGCGCCGCGCTGCTGCCTTCGGTCTCGGGATCGGCGAACGCCGAGCGCGAAAAGCTGGCGACAGGATCGAGTTCGTCGCTTGGCAGCAGCGGGACGTTCTCGCAATACAGCCTGGGGCTCAGCGCGAGCTATATCGTCGATTTCTGGGGCAAGAACCGCGCTACGCTGGCGGCGTCGGAGGAGAGCGCCACCGTCTCCCGCTACAATCGCGAGGTGGTCGCGCTGACCACGATGGCAACGGTGGCCAATACCTATTTCCAGGTGCTGGCGGCGCAGGACCAGATCAAGGTCACCCGCCGCAATCTGGCGGCGGCCGAGCGCATCCTTGCATTGATCAAGTCGCAATTCGCCGGCGGCACCGCCTCGCAGCTCGATTTGTCGCAGCAGGAGGCGCTGGTCGCGACGCAGCGCGCGGCGATCCCGCCGCTCGAGGTGACGGTCGGGCAGAACATCGCTTCGCTCGCCGTGCTGGTGGCGCGCGCGCCGGCCAATTTCACGGTGCGCGGCGGCAGCACCACGCAAATCGCGGTGCCGCGCGTCACCCCGGGAATGCCGTCGGAACTGCTCTATCAGCGGCCTGACGTGCGCCAGGCCGAGGCGCAGCTCGCATCCTCCAATTTCAGCGTCGACGCGGCGCGCGCGGCGTTCTTCCCGCAGATCCAGCTGACCGGCACCACCGGCTTCCAGAGCGTGGCGCTGGCCTCGCTGTTTGCACCGGGCGGCTGGTACTACACGCTTGCCGCCGGGCTGACGCAGCCGCTGTTCGACGGCTTCCTGCTCGAAAGCCAGCTGAAGCTCGCCAAGGGCCAGCAATTGCAATTCCTGCAGGCCTATCGCAAGGCGGTGCTGTCGGCCTTCGCCGATGTCGAGAAGGCGCTGATCGCGCTGCAGAAGTACACGCTGCAGGAGCGCCTTCAGTCCGATGTGGTGGCGAGCTCACGCAAGGCGTTCGAGGTCTCGGAGACGCAGCTGCGCGGTGGCACGGTCAATCTCATCACCGTGCTGCAGACGCAGCAGACGCTGTTTACGGCTGAACTGAACCTGGTCACGGTGAGGCTCAACAAGCTGCTGGCGGCGAGCAGCCTGTTCCAGGCGCTCGGCGGCGGCTGGACGCCCGCCGGCACGCTGGCGGCGGCGGTGCAGTGAGGTCATGCAGCGGTTCGTCACACTCGTCGTCGTCATCCTCGTCATCGCGCTGGGCTCGCCGCTCGGCACAGCCCGGGCACAGCAACGTGCGCCGAACAGCGTTCCGCTCGCCTTCGGCATGAACGCCGACCAGGCCAGCCAGTCGCTGGGCGTTCCCCTGAATTACGTTCGCGGCACGCCGGGCAATGAATTGTTCGTCGCGCTGCCCAACGTCAGGGGCAGCGTGCTGTCGAGACGCAGCGACGGGCTCTATCTGCAATTCGGCAAGGGTCGCCTGATCGCCTGGAAGGGCGATTGGGGCACCAATCCGCAATGAGGGCTTTGGCCATGACTGCCATGAGGGGACTGATCGCCTGCGCCGTCATCGCGCTCAGCGCGGCCGCGGCATCGGCACAGGAGCGGCCGCTGCGCTACGGCAGCACCGGCGGGGCGTATTTCGACGGCCGCGACGACGACCGCGATTTCCGCAGCAACGGCTATTTCCCGGGCAGCTTTGCCGCCGATCCCTTCAGCGCAGGGTTCGGGGCGGCGGGCCTGTTCGGCTCGACGCCGTGGCACTCTGCGCGGCCGTATCCGTCGCAGGTGATCTTTGGCGCGCCGTGTCAGGATTGCCGCCCGTACCGGACGCGGCGGCAGCGCGACAGGCCGGATTGAGAGGCGGGTGTTTTAGCCCTGAATACGCACGAGCTCGTCGATGATGCGCGGCTTCATCCAGCCGACCTTGTCGACGATCTCCTGACGAAGCGTGTCCTTCTCCGTCTCATATTGTTCGCGCGTGATGCCGCCTTCGCCGCCGGTGGCCGTGACGCCGTATAATTCCAGTGCAGCCTCGTGGCGCGCCTTCCATGCGGTCACGTGCTTGGCCAGGACGTCAGTGACGGCAGGCACGGTGCCGGGATGGCCGGCGATGCCGCACATTTGCCTGGTGCGCTCATCTGCCGCCAGCATCAGCACGTTCCAATCGTCGAAGCCGATCAGGTTCAGGCTCGCATAGAGGAAGGGTACGCATACGACGGAGGCCGCCTGATTGACGCATGCGCGCGGGCACGGCGAGGTCTATGATGGCATTGGGTGAAGGGTGAAGGTCAGGCGGCCTGCTGATTGGCTGGCTTGTCGGCCTGGCGCAGGAGCTTCCATTCCCAGGGCAAGAGCTCGTGCAGACGCGATGCGGGATGATCGGCGATACGGGCCAGGACGTCGGCGAGCCAGGCCTTGGGATCGACGTCGTTGAGGCGACAGGTCGTGATCATCGTCAGCATGATGGCGGCACGGTCGGCGCCGCGCTGGCTGCCGGCGAAGGTCCAGTTGCGCCTTCCCAAGGCGATGCCCCTCAATGCGCGCTCAGCGCAATTGTTGGTCAAGCAGATCCTGCCGTCGTCGAGGAAGCGGGCGAAGCCGTCCCAGCGCCTGAGCATGTAGTTAATCGGCTTCAGGACCTCGGAGGAACGCGAGAGGGTTTCGCGCTCGCGGAGCAGCCAGGCATGCATGTCCTCGAGAAGTGACTTACTCTGTTCCTGGCGAGCGGCACGCCGCTCGCCGGCACCGCGGCCGTTGATGGCGCGCTCGATCTCGAACAACGTATCGAGGCGTCTGACAGCCTCCAGCGCGATCGGGGAGACCGGTTTGCCTTTCTTGCCTTCCCGAGCATTTTTCGTACGCATACGACGGAGGCCGCCTGATTGACGCATGCGCGCGGGCACGGCGAGGTCTATGATGGCATTGGGTGAAGGGTGAAGGTCAGGCGGCCTGCTGATTGGCTGGCTTGTCGGCCTGGCGCAGGAGCTTCCATTCCCAGGGCAAGAGCTCGTGCAGACGCGATGCGGGATGATCGGCGATACGGGCCAGGACGTCGGCGAGCCAGGCCTTGGGATCGACGTCGTTGAGGCGACAGGTCGTGATCATCGTCAGCATGATGGCGGCACGGTCGGCGCCGCGCTGGCTGCCGGCGAAGGTCCAGTTGCGCCTTCCCAAGGCGATGCCCCTCAATGCGCGCTCAGCGCAATTGTTGGTCAAGCAGATCCTGCCGTCGTCGAGGAAGCGGGCGAAGCCGTCCCAGCGCCTGAGCATGTAGTTAATCGGCTTCAGGACCTCGGAGGAACGCGAGAGGGTTTCGCGCTCGCGGAGCAGCCAGGCATGCATGTCCTCGAGAAGTGACTTACTCTGTTCCTGGCGAGCGGCACGCCGCTCGCCGGCACCGCGGCCGTTGATGGCGCGCTCGATCTCGAACAACGTATCGAGGCGTCTGACAGCCTCCAGCGCGATCGGGGAGACCGGTTTGCCTTTCTTGCCTTCCCGAGCATTTTTCTCGATATCAGCCAGCTCGAAGAAGCCCCGCCGCGCATGGGCCACGCAAAACGCCGGCGTAATCGGCAGCGCCTTCTTCTGCGGGTCGAACAGCGGCTCGAAGCCGCTGTAGCAATCCGCCTGCAAGATGCCGGCGAAGGCGGCCAGATGTCTCTGTGGATGCTCGCCTCGTCGGTCGCTCGAGGCGTAATAGACCGCTGCCGGCGGCGCAGGCCCGGCGAACGGCCGGTCATCCCGCACATAAGTCCAGATCCGCCCGGTCGTGCACTTGCCCTTCGCCAGAATACGGATGGTGGTGTCGTCGCCATGAAGGCGCTCTGCAGCGAGCACGTGGCGTTCGATCAAGTGGAAGAGCGGCATGACGGCGAAGGTCCCGTGGCCGACCTGGTCGGCCAGCGTCGACAACGGCAGGTCGATCCCCTCGGCCTTAAAGCGCGCACTCTGGCGGTTGAGCGGGATATGCATGCCGAACTTGTCGAACAGGATCGTCGCCAGCAATTGTGGGCCGATGAAGCCGCGCGGCGTGGCATGGAACGGCGCGGGCGGCTGGCTGATCTTCTCGCAATCGCGGCAGGTGAACTTCTCGCGTACCGTCTCGATCAGCTTGAAGCGGCGCGGGATCTCCTCCAGCGTCTTGGTCACATCCTCACCGATCTTCGCCAGCCGCGATCCACCGCAGCAGGCGCAGGTATTGGAGTCTCAATGACGACGCGCTCGCGTTCGATATCGTCAGGCCATGGCTTGCGCACCGGCCGCTTGCGCATGAAGGGGCGGACGTTCTGCGTCTTCGCCGCTGCGGCCTGTGCGGCAAGCTCATCCTCGCTCGCCGTGGTGACGAGTTCTTCGAGCTCCAACTCCAACTGCTCGAGCAGCCGTGCCGAGCGCTCGGATCGCTGCCCGTGCAGTTCGCGTTTCAGCTTCTCGATGCGCAACTCGAGATGAGCGATCAGCGCCTCGGTATCCGACAGTTTCGCCTGCGCATTCGCGGCTTGCGCCTGCCAGTTGGCGGCCTTCGCCTCGGCTTTCTGTCGCGCCTCACGCTCGGCCTGCAGCGCCGCCAGGGCACTGACAAGGTCCGATGGAAGATCATCCGGCTTCGATATCATGGAGCCATTGAATCAGATCGAGCAGCAGATTCAAACCGTAAAACGACTATCCGACCCGCGTCGGACGCTGGGTTTCTTGAGGGTTGCGCCAATCGATCCCGGACAACAGATAGCTCAACTGCGCCGGAGAGATCGTTACCGATTCACCAGCAACCGATGGCCAGATGAACCTGCCTCTCTCGAGTCTTTTGGTGAACAAGCAGGCGCCCTGGCCATCGTGCCAAATGACCTTCAATAGATCACCGCGTTTGCCCCGGAAGCAGAAAAGACCGCCGCCCATGGCGTCGCGCTTGAGCACTTCCTGCACGCGCAGAGCCAGGCTCGGAAAGCCGCACCGCATGTCGGTATGGCCCGTCGCCAGCCACACCCGCACGCCCGTCGGGATCGGGATCATCGGCGCGCCAGGCCCCGAGCAATTCGAACGACCGCCTCGATATCCGCACCGGGGCCGAAGACCACGCGCAGCCCCTGAGGGCTCACGATTTCGATCTGACCTGTCTCGACAGCTTCCGTCGTTGGCGGCGTACTTGCCGCAACTATCGCAGGGACGAATGTCGGGCCGATCGAATCCTCTTCGGCCGGATCATGACAGGTCCAAGCCTTGCGCCAGCTCAGCAGAAGCTGACGTGATATCCCATACCGGCGAGCCGTCGCCGACACCAGTCGTGGCCCCGAGAAGCTCTCCTCTACGATTCTGAGCTTCTCCGCACGCGTCCAGCGTCGCCGCCGACCGGTCTCCACCAAATCCATGCGGCTCAGCACCGCACTGTCCTTATGTCCGTCCATAAGGACAGTCAGCTACAGATCGGAAAAACTCGCAAGACGGCCGCCCTCGGACGGATACGAGGAAGGCGCCATCCTCGCCGTCCCAGATCGTGTGGTCGATTACCAGGAAGGGGACGGCGCGGCAGTAGGCGTAGCGGGCGGTCATGTCGCGGTTGAAGGCTTCAGAGCGTTCATCGAGCCGCTTTTTCGCCGCGGCGAACATCGCGATGTAGTCCTCGGCCGTCTTTCTGATATTGCGCGGATCGTCGGGGTTGAAGCCGAGATCGCGCAGCATCGCACCGACCTTCGGATCGTCCCAGATGTCCTTGGGAAAGACCCGCGTCACGCCATCCGCGTCAGGTGTCGGACGCATCAATTCCTGGAGTTCGCCCAGGGTGTGCTGCTTCTTCCCGAAGGTGATCCTGCGCCCGAACATGGGTAGCGCCTCCTGCCAAGCTGGTGGCGGGATTTTGGCAATCAACGTCGATTTGTTTCTTAATAGGGCGGAAGGGCGACATTCCGATCGAACAACAGGATGACGCAGCCGTTAAATCAGACGCGACAAATCGATCGAATTCGCTGCCTCCGGCAGCCTAATTTGCGGCGACGCTCGTCGATTTCGCCAGCGCCGGGCTGACGCGGGCGAACCGCAGCACGAACCGGGTGCCCTGGTGGTTCGGGTCGCGCTCGACGCTGGCGTCGAGCTTGGCGGCCATCGCGGTGACGATGCGCTGGCCCATGCCGGTGCCGCGCGGGTCGGCCATATCGGAAAAACCGACGCCGTCATCGCTGATCGAAAGCTGCAAATCCTCGGCCTGCGGCTTCAGCTCGACATGGATCGGACCGGCGCCGTCGGGATAGGCGTATTTCACGGCGTTCATCACCAGCTCGTTGACGATGATGCCGATCGCGACCGCGCGGTCGGGGTCGATCTCGATCGGGTCGGCCTTCAGCGTCAGCCGCGACATCTTGTTGCCCTCGGCCGATCGCCTAAGATCCTCGAGCAACGCCTCGAGATACTGGTTGAGCATCACCGTCTTGAAGTCGTGCGAGGTATAGAGCCGACGGTGCACCTGCGCGACCGCGGCAACCCGGCCCACGGCGTTGGTGAGCGCCGCCTTGACATCCTGCTGGCTCGCGGAGTTGGCCTGCAGATGCAGCAGCGATGCGATGATCTGCAGCGAATTGCCGACGCGATGGTTGACCTCGCGCAGCAGAACCTCGCGCTCGGCGGCGAGCGCGGCGTAGCGGTCGCGCGAGGCGTGGACCTCGGCCTCGGCCTCGTCGCGCGCCTTCTGGATCGCGGCCTGCCGGATCGCGCCGTTCACCGCGACCTGGAGCAGGGGAATGAAATCGCCCCTCGCGTCCTTGACCAGATAGTCGGCCGCGCCGGCCTTCAGCGCGGTGACCGCGATCGCCGAATCCTGCGAGCCGGTGACGAACACCACCGGCGGCGCGTCCGCGATCTTGAGGATCTGCTCCAGCGTCTCCAGCCCGTCGAGGCCGGGCATGACCTGGTCGAGCGCGATGACGTCGATGTCGCCCTGGGCGAGCCGGTCGAGGCCTAGCTGCCCGCTTGCGGCGTGCACGACCTTGAAACCCGCGCGCGTCAGCCTGCGTTCGACCAGGCGCGCCAGCGCCGCGTCGTCGTCGATATAGAGCAGTGTCGGCGTTGCGCTGGTCATATCGAAGCAGGTGGCACCTGAATCACGGAAAAGAACAGGCCAAGCTGGCGAATGGCGTTGGCAAAGCTCTCGTAGTTCACCGGCTTGGTGATGTAGACGTTGCAACCGAGTTCGTAGCAACGCTTGATCTCCTGGGAGTCGTCCGTCGTGGTCAGCACGACCACCGGCGTCGCCTTGAGATACTTGTTCTCCTTGACCCGACGCAGAATATCGATGCCGCTCGTGTCAGGCAGATTGAGATCAAGCAGGATGAGCAGGGCCTGCCCCTTGCGCTCGACCGCGCTGCCATCCTTGCCGAACAGGTAGTTCACGGCCTCTGTACCGTTGGTGAACGGGACGATCTCATTGTTGACACCTGAGCGCCGGATATTGCGCTCAATCAGGCGGGCATGGCCCTCGTCGTCCTCGATCATGATGATGGTGACTGGATCGCTCATGATTCCTTATCCCGGTGCTTGCCTGACCAATTGATCGGCAGCGTCACTGTGAATGTGCTGCCGTTGTGAAGTTCCGATGCTACCGACATGGTGCCGCCCAGTCTGCGCACAAGTGCGCGGACATGGGCAAGCCCGATGCCCTGACCGGGCTTGTCCTGGGGTCCGGCGCGGCGGAACAGGTCGAAGATGCGCTGGTGGTCCTTCGGGTCGATGCCGCGGCCGTTGTCGGTGACCTCGAAGATCGTGAAGCCGAGCTTGGTGCGGCCCTCGATCGCGATCTCGCCGGGGACACCGTCCTTGAGATATTTGAGCGCGTTGTCGATCAGATTGGAGAAGATCTGCTCCAGCGCGAGGCGGTCGCTGACGAGGTTGGGCAACGTGCCGACCTCGATGGTCGCATTGGCCTCGACCGCCTGATGGGCGACCGTCTTGACGATGCCGTCGATCAGTTCGCGAAGATCGATCCGTTCGGGCTTGAACTCGCGGCGGCCCTCGCGGGTGAGGTTGAGGATCGCGCTGATCAGGCGGTCCATCTTGGCGATCGACGACTTGATGAAGCTGAGCGACTCGTTGAAATCGTCGGATAGCTGCTTGTCGGAGCCTTCGAGTTCGGGCTCGGCCACGTCGGGGGCGTCTTCCATCGCCGGCGCCAGCGACGCGGAGCGATTGAGCGTGGCGATGCGCTTGAAGATGTCGCCGCGCAATTCCTCCAGCTCACTGGTGAATCCCATGATGTTGACCAGCGGCGAACGCAAATCATGGCTGACGATGTAGGCGAAGCGCTGGATTTCCTCGTTGGCCTCGCGCAGGTCGGCGGTGCGCTCGTCGACGATGGTTTCGAGATTGACGTTGCTGTCGCGCAGCCTGGCCTCGGCCTCGTCGCGCGCCCGCGACGATAGACGCAGCAGCACGATTGCGAATCCCGCGAGCGCCAGCACCATGCAGGAGCCGGCGATCGTGACTGAGGAGGCCAGCACCTGGGTCCTGTCCGCGGTCGCGGTGCGCATCGCCAGCAGGCGATCCTCCTCGGTGCGCATGTCACGGCCGATCCGGGCGATCGCCTCGATTGCCTCGGTCGATGTGCCCTTGCGCAGGATGTCGATGCTGGTCGCGACGTCGTTGTTCTTGACGCGCTCGATACCGAGCGCGAACTCGGCCAGCCGTTGCTCGACGGCGGCCTTGAGCTTTGCGGCATTGGCGACCTGCGCCGGATTGTCGACGGTCATCATCTGGAGATGATTGAGCGCGGCCGGGATTCCTTCCGCAGCAGATTCATACTCGGACAGGTATTGTGGTGCCGATGTCAGCAGATACGCCCTGGTCGCACTTTCGGCGCGCCTGATATCGACCAATAGGTTGGCGACCTGGCTTTCGACCTCGACGGTGTGGACCACCCAGGCGTTGTCCTCGCGCGCCTTGTTGACCAGGATGACCGACGCCACGCTGATCGCGACCAGCACGAAAAATCCCGCCGAAAGCAGCAGGATCTGGAGCGTCGACCTGCGTCGTGAAACCGGTGTCACGACGTTCTCATCTCGGGAGTGGGATTCAATGCGTCCCCGTGGAAAGCCAATAACCCCTCAATTACGTTTGAACAGGGCGCTGGGTTCCACGGAGTTCCGAACTATTTCGGGGCGTCGGATGGCTGGCCGGCGAGGTACTGCTCCAGCCAGTGAATGTGGTAGTCGCCTTCGATGATGTCGGGCTCGCGCACCAATGCGCGGAACAGCGGCAGCGTCGTCTCGATGCCGTCGACCACCATCTCGTCGAGCGCCCGCCGCAGCCGCATTAGGCACTCGCCGCGGGTCTTGCCGTGTACGATCAGCTTGCCGACCAGCGAATCGTAATAGGGCGGGATCACGTAACCTTGGTAGACCGCGGAGTCGATCCGCACGCCGAGGCCGCCCGGCGGATGGTATTGCGTGATCCGTCCCGGCGACGGACGGAAGGTCTCCGGGTTCTCCGCATTGATGCGGCACTCGATGGCGTGGCCGATGATCGCGATGTCGCTCTGCTTGGCCGGAAGGTCGCCGCCGGCCGCAATCCGGATCTGCTCCAGCACCAGATCGATATCGGTGATGCTTTCGGTGACGGGATGCTCGACCTGGATACGCGTGTTCATTTCGATGAAATAGAACTCGCCGTCCTCATAGAGGAATTCGATGGTGCCGACGCCGAGATACTTCATGTCCCGCATCGCCTTGGCGCAGGTCTCGCCGATCCTGGCGCGGGCGGCTGCCCCGAGCACCGGCGAGGGGCCTTCCTCCCAGACCTTCTGGTGGCGCCGCTGCAGCGAGCAGTCGCGCTCGCCGAGATGGATGGCGCCGCCGCGGCCGTCGCCGAGAATCTGGATCTCGATGTGGCGCGGCTTCTGCAGGTATTTCTCCAGATAGACCGAGGCGTCGCCAAACGCCGACTTGGCCTCGTTGGACGCGGTCGAGAGCGCCAGCGCGAGGTCGGCCTCGGTGTGAGCGACCTTCATGCCGCGCCCGCCGCCGCCGGCCGCCGCCTTCACCAACACCGGGAAGCCGATCTCCTTGGCGATCGCCATGGCGTCGTCGTCCGCCGTCACCGCGCCGTCGGAGCCGGGCACCACGGGAATGCCGAGCCGCTTGGCGGTCTTCTTGGCTTCGATCTTGTCGCCCATCAGGCGGATGTGCTCGGCCTTCGGTCCGATGAAGCCCAGATTGTGGTCGGCGAGGATCTCGGCGAAGCGCGCGTTCTCGGACAGGAAGCCGTAGCCGGGATGCACGGCGTCGGCGCCGGTGATCTCGCAGGCTGCGAGCAGCGCCGGCACGTTGAGATAGGAATCCTTCGACGGCGGCGGACCGATGCACACGCTCTCGTCGGCGAGCCGCACATGCATGGCGTCGGCGTCGGCGGTGGAATGCACCGCGACGGTGGAGATGCCGAGCTCCTTGCAGGCGCGCAGCACGCGAAGCGCGATCTCGCCGCGATTGGCTATGAGGATCTTGTCAAACATCGCAGCGCCTGGTGTTGACGGAAGCTATTCAATGATGACGAGCGGCTCGCCGAATTCGACCGGCTGGCCGTCCTCGATGAGAATCTGGGTCACGGTGCCCGCGCGCGGCGACGGAATCTGGTTCATCGTCTTCATCGCCTCGATGATCAGAAGCGTCTGGCCGGCCGAGACCTTGGTGCCGACTTCAATGAACGGCTTGGCGCCCGGCTCGGGCGCCCAATAGGCGGTGCCGACCATCGGCGAGGGCACGGCGCCCGGGTGCTTGGCAAGGTCGGTCGCAGCCGCGGCCACCGGGACGCCCACGGCGGCCGGCGCGGCAACCGCATTCATGGCAGCGGGCACGGAGGCTGCGATGCTGATATTGCGGGCGACGCGGACGCGCAGCCCGGCACGCTCGATCTCGATCTCGGTCAGGTTGGTCTCCGCGAGCAGCCGGGCGAGCTCGCGAATGAGCGCGCTATCGTCGCTCTTGGATTTTGCCGCTGATTTGTCGTCTGGCTGGCGCGCCATGTTGTTTGATCCAAAATCTCTGTCTGATGACGGGGGACGTCAGGAGTGACGATTAAGCCTTTGCCTTGGCATCGGTCTTGGTACCGATCTTGGCACCAATCTTGGTGGCGAGGCCGATGATCGCAAGCCGGTAGCCATCGATGCCGAAGCCGCAGAGCGACGCGAACGCGGCTTTAGCAGTGAACGAGTGGTGCCGGAAGCTCTCGCGGGCGTGGATATTGCTGACATGGACCTCGACGGCGGGAATCTTGACCGCAACCAGCGCGTCATGCAGCGCGATCGAGGTATGGGAGTAACCGCCGGCATTGATGATGATGCCGACCGCCTTCTTGGCGTGGGCCTCATGGATGAAGTCGATCAGTTCACCCTCGCGGTTGGACTGCCGGCAGTCGGCGGCAAGCCCGAACTGGCGTGCGGTGTCCGCGCACAGCTTCTCGACGTCGGCGAGGGTGGCGTGGCCGTAGGTCTCCGGCTCGCGCATCCCCAGCAGATTGAGGTTCGGGCCGTTCAGCACATAGATCGTTCCGGCAGCAGCCATTCCAGGGGTTCCGGACAAGGGTTCCGACAAGGGGTGAAGTGGGCCGGGTTATAGGTAACAACCGGCCGCAGGGGAAGTGTTTAGGTGAAATCGGAATGTCTTCAACAGCTTCCTCCGCCCTCTCAGGTAGCTGCCGTAACCCACGGAAATTGCTGATTAACCAAATCTCGCGGAAGGCGACTTCCGCCGGCGCTCCCGTGAGCCATCCACTGCCGCGAGGGGCTGTGCCCAGACGCAAAACCCCGCCCCGAAGGGGCGGGGTCGAGAATGGGCGAGGGCCCTTGATGGTGCCCTCGCACCGAGGCCGGCTTAGCCCTCGATAATGTAGACGATCTCGTGGGTCTCCGGCTGCACGATGATGTAGCGGCCGTGGACCAGGATGAACTCGTAACCGCGCCACTGCGGATAGATCGTCACCACCCGCTCCGGCACCGGGTAGAAGCGAACGTCGGCTGGGACGCGGGTGCCGACCGCCACGTTGAAGTTCACGTTGGTGACCTCAGTGACGTGCTCCGACTTGATCGCGGTCGTGATCTGGGTGCGCTTCTCGGCCGGCGGAGCCGCGGTGGCCGACGTTGCCGCGTTGCCAGTCGTGGTCTGCGTGCGGCTGGTGTCGTTGGTCTGCGCGCGGTTGGTGTCGGTCGGGCTCTTGGTCTGAGCGTTCTGGTTGGTCGTGGCGCCGCTCTTGTCGCGGCCGTCACGGCTTTCCGCGTTCATCTTGCCGCTCTTGTCATGCTCCTCGGCCTTCATGTTGCCGCTCTTGTCACGGCTCTCGGCCTTCATGTCTTTGGAGCCCTTGGTCGCGTCGTTCTCGGAGCTCATGCTCTTCGACTTCTGCGTGTTGTCCTGCGCACCCTTGGTGGCGGGGCCGGACTTGTCGGACTCCGCACCCTTCGTGCTCGGAGATTCACCGGTCGTGGAATGCTCGGAACCCTTCATGCCGCCCGTATCACGCTGCATCGTGCCCGATGACGCGCCACCGGACGGTGCGCTGTGTTGCGTGGTCGCGCCAGCGCCGGCCGCCGGCGAATCCTTGCCGGCGCCACCTGCGCCCTGTGCATTCGCAAAGCCGGTGCCGGCGATCAAAGCCGCCGTAGCGACCGAAATCAGAAAGCGGTTAGACATCGTATTCCTCCTCAAGTGAAAGCATTGCCCGCGCCGACAACGGGGGAGGATGTGCGATGTTCCTGTTGATTTGCGGTTCCCCGCGGTTTGTTTGTTGTGTGAATGCGCGATGAACGCGCACGCTTCAACCGCAGGCCCAGTCGAACTCCATGCTCGCAAGATCGAGCTGGCCGTTGCCGCCGCCGAAATTGAAACCGCCGAAATGCTCCTCGATCTCGAGATAGGTCGCGCTGAATTTCGGCGTCCATTGATTCGGAAACATCGTGCCGCCGGGATGGTTGCGGCCGTGCAACCGCTCGAGGCCGCGCGCTTTGCCATCTTCGCCGTACGGCGCGATGTAGTCGCCGAGCGCGCCCTTGTGCAGCAGATGGTCGCGCGGCGGCTTGCCGACATTGGGATCGCCGTCGCGCGGCGCAAGCGCAATGCCGTAGGCGTGGTGCCCGGTCTCGGGGACACGGCCGAACAGGCGGTACCAGTATCTCTTCTCCAGTTCGTCGACGCTGGTGGTGCGGCCGACCTGCGCATCGAACGCCGTGCGTGCCGCGCCCTTCTCGAGCCAGCGCGGTGGCGCATTGGCTTCCAGCAATGGATTGCCAGCCAGCTCCGGCGGCCGGCACAACGGCCCCATGAACTCGGCATCCGTGAGCCAGATCGCCGCGAAATTGTGGTCGATGATGTCCTTCATCCGAAACTCCATCGGATGACGGTTCTGCCGATAGGCGAAGTACGGCAGCAAACGGCGATCGGCCGGACGCTCGATCGTCTCCGCCGCGAGATATTGCGCGACCGCATCGATCTCGACGGGTTCGTCATATTGCTGGTCGGCGAACATCGCGAGCGCAACATAGGCGTCGCCCTTGGTGCGATATTGCACGGGAATGCGCAGCGTGAAGCAGTGCTGCATCGGAAAGCCGTCATGTGGACTGAGCGGCCATTGCTCGGTGCGAATGCCTGGCGGCAGGCCGTAGCACCAGCCGTGATCGTGTTCGGTGCCGCGCGGCGGCGCCGTCTTCAGCAGCGTGAGGTCGTAGCCAAGGGTTGGTCGAGCAAGGGTTGGTGGAGCAAGGGTTGGCGGGGCCAAGGGCATCGCGCGGCCTTCGTTGTTGGTGACGGCCCTTGGTTGCGGCGAGCGCCGAGGTGGTTCGGTGCCGGCAATAAAAAAATCCGGCTGCCTGGCAGCCGGATTTCGTTGAGCGAATGAGCGTCGGCGAAAGCGCGATCAGCAGGTCGCCTTGCCGCAGCGGGCGATGCCGATCTTCTCCTTGAGATTGTCGACGCCGACGGCGCCGATCACGACCTGCTTGCCGATCACGTAGCTCGGCGTGCCGTTCATGCCCATGGATTCGGCGAGGCGGAAGTTCTCCTCGATGGTCGCCTTCACTTCGGGGCTTGCCATGTCCTTCTCGAGCTTGGTCATGTCGAGGCCGACCTCCTTGGCAACCGCCAGCGCGCGCGCCTTGTCGGCGGCACCGCGGCCGCCCAATAGCTTCTGGTGGAAGTCGAGATACTTCTTGCCGGTCGGATCCTGCATGCGCACGGCGACCGCGACCTGCGCGGCCTCGACCGAGCCCTGGCTCAGCACCGGGAATTCCTTCAGCACGACCTTCAGCTTCGGATCCGCCTTCATCAGGTCCATCATGTCGGACATCGCGCGCTTGCAGTAGCCGCAATTGTAATCGAAGAACTCGACGAAGGTGACGTCGCCGTCCTTGTTGCCGAGGAAGACGCCGCGCGGCGAGTTGAAGATGGTGTCGGCGTTCTTGGCGACGCTCTGCTCATGCTTCTCGGCTTCGGCGGCGGCCTGCCGCTTGCTCAGCTCGTTCATCGCCTCCTCGAGCACCTCGGGGTGCGCAATCAGATAGTTGCGCACGATGGTCTCGATGTCGCCGCGCTGGGTGTCGTTGAAGCTCTGCGCGGACGCCGACAGCGGCGCGGCACAGATGCCGAGCGCGAGCAGGGCAGGGGCAAGAAAACGAAGCGCTGGCATGACAAAATCCTTGTTCGAGGTGGCCCAAAATGCGGCGGGGCCGTGAGCCGGTTTCGGTGATCGTTGTATCGAACTACGGTTTGTTTCTAGTTGTTTTTCTGACCCGGCATGGGCTTGGCGCTCACAATGTCGTCAGCTTTGACCCAGCCGGGCGTGCCGATCGCGAACCGCGTCTTGGCGCGCGACGCCAGCTCGCGGGCGGTCTTGTTGTCGCCGCGGAGGTAGGCTGCCTGTGCCGAGGCGAGGTCGGCCTGGGCATAATCGCCCTTGCGGCCATAGGCCATCGCGAGCTGGGTATAGCCGAGCGGCGCCTCGGGCTCGCGCGCCACCGCGGCGCGCAGCATGTTGATCGCATCGTCGGTGTAGGCCTTGTTGTCCGAAGCAACCAGGGCCTGACCGAGCAGCATCTCGATCAGCGGTGAGCTGCCGGAGAGTTGCGCCGCGCGGCGCAGCGGCGCGATCGCCTCACTGGGCCGGCCGCCTTCGAGCAGCGCCTGACCGCGCAATTCGTAGAAATAGGGATTGTTCGGCTGCACCTGGATCAAGCCGTCGATCTGCGCGATCGCCGAACGCAGATCGCCGTGCAGATAGGTCGTGATCGCGCGCGCATAGCGCGCCGGCAGGCTGGTGTTGGACAGCGGATAGCGGCGGTAGACCGTGTCCTGCCGCTCCATGAAGCCCGAGATCTTGGCGCGCATCATGTCGTGACGCAGCTGCAGCGCCGGATCGTCCTTCTTGTCCCAATAGGGGCTCGAGCGCGCCAGTTCCTCCAGCGCCGAGACGCGATCGACCGGCATCGGGTGCGATTGCAGATAGGGGTCGGCACCACGCGAGGCGAACAGGCTCTCATCGGTGAAGCGCTTGAACGTCTCGTACATGCCCCGGGCCGACTGGCCGGTCGCGGTCAGGAATCTGACGCCGGCGCGGTCGGCGTTTTCTTCCTGCTGGCGCTGATAGGACAGCAGCGTGCGCTGAATGACCGACTGCGGCGCCGAGATCGCGGCGGCACCGGCGCTGGAGAGGCCGCTGCCACCGCCGCCGCCCGCTGCACCTGCGGCCAGCGCGCCGACGCCGAGCAGCATCGCAATGATCATCTGGGTCTGCGCCTGCGCCAGCTGCTCGCGCATTTTGGCGAGATGGCCGCCGGCCAGATGGCCGGTCTCATGCGCCAGCACGCCGATGATCTGGTTCGGCGTCTCCGATTGCAGCAGCGCGCCGTAATTGACGAAGATGCGGCGGCCGTCGGCGACGAAGGCGTTGAACGAGCTTTCGTTGATGATCACGATCTGGATGTTCTGCTTCTCCAGACCGGCGGCGCGCAGGATCGGCCGCGTATATTCGCGCAGCAGCTGCTCGGACTCGGTGTCGCGCAGCACCGGCGGGCCCTTCTGCTGGGCCCGCGCAGGGACGGCGGGACCAATCGCGAGCGCGACCGCAGTCAGCAATGCGGTCAGCTTGGATGCAGTCGGCTGGAAGGTTCTGGTGCGAAGCGCGAGGCGAAACAGCATGGGCGATCTATCGGCGATGGCTGGCCGCGCCGGGGCGAAGCCCGGTTCCGGGCCCGACCGGATCAGGCGCGTGGCGCAGTCTGTTGTTTTTGCAGTTCTTCTTCACGCGAACCGGGTATGCACTTGGCCTATTCACTTGGCCTGAAAACGTTATAAGGAGCCACCGAATGCGGCCAGTCTGGGGCGGTAGAAGGTGCGGGAACCTGAATTCGGCAGCGGCCGTGCAATAGCAGAAATCCATGCGTGAAGCGACAGCGAGAGACCGTGTGAGCAGCCTTTTGACAGCGTCCGGCCGGAGCGATGTTCCGCCGTTCATGGTGATGGACGTGATGGCGGCCGCCGCGCGAATCGAGGCGTCGGGCGGCCATGTCATCCACATGGAGGTGGGGCAGCCCGCCGAGGGTGCGCCGAAGCCGGCGATCGCCGCCGCGCAGGCCGCGCTCGCCGGCGGGCGGATCGACTACACCTCCGCGCTCGGCATCCCCTCGCTGCGCGCGCGCATCGCCCGGCATTACCGCGACACGTATTTCTGCGCGATTGCGCCCGACCGGATCATCGTTACCACCGGCTCGTCGGGCGGATTCATCCTGGCGTTTCTTGCGATGTTCGAGCCGGGCGACCGGGTTGCGGTCACCGTGCCGGGCTATCCGCCGTACCGGCACATCCTGACCGCGCTCGGCTGCGAGCCGGTGCTGATCGAAACCTCCGGCGACACCCGCCATGCGCTGACCGGGGAGGCGCTGCTCGCCGCCCATCGCAAGGCGCCGCTGAAGGGCGTGCTGGTCGGCAGTCCCGCCAACCCGACCGGCACCATGATGTCGCGAGAGGCGCTGTCGAGCCTGATGGCGGCCGCCGACAGCGCCGGCATCCGCTTCATCTCCGACGAGATCTATCACGGCCTCGACTACGCATTTCCGGCGGTGACGGCCGCGGAGCTGTCGCCGAACGCGCTGGTGATCAACTCGTTCTCGAAATACTTCTGCATGACCGGCTGGCGCGTCGGCTGGATGGTGGTGCCCGACGTGCTGGTGCGGCCGATCGAACGGCTGCAGCAGAACCTGTCGATCTCGGTGCCGACCTTGTCGCAGATCGCTGCCGAAGCGGCCTTCGAAGGCCGCGAAGAGATGGAGGCGATCAAGCGCGGCTATCAGGAAAACCGCCGCATCCTGATCGAGGGCCTGCCGAAGGCCGGGCTGACCAAATTCCTGCCCGCCGACGGCGCGTTCTATCTCTATGCCGACGTCTCCGACTTCACCTCCGACAGTTTCGCCTTCGCCAGCGAGATGCTGGAGAAGGCGCATGTCGCGGCGACCCCCGGCGTCGACTTCGATCCGATCCACGGCCGCGCCTTCATCCGTTTTTCCTATGCGCGCTCGGCGGCGGAGATGCAGGAAGCGGTTGCGCGGATCGCGCGTTGGCTTAAATAGCCCGCAAACTTCAAGAGCCTTCCGGAGTTCGTCTTGTCAGCCAGATCGGTCTTGCAGCCCGGCGCCATGATTTCGGCTGCGCGGTGCGCGGCAGATCGTCGCGGATAAGCGGCAGCGCACACACAGTTTCCAGTTTGACTTCAACCGCCAAGTTGATCTTGGCTATTTCCGCCATTTCTGAGGGGGAGTGACACATGGCAACGACAACCGTTGCCACGGCTGCGCCGGCAAGCGCCGGCAAGCCGTGGTACAAGATTCTCTATGTCCAGGTCCTGATCGCGATCGTGCTCGGCGCGCTGGTCGGCGCGTTCTGGCCGAGCCTTGCCACCAACGAGTGGATCAAGGCGCTCGGCGACGGCTTCATCAAGCTGATCAAGATGGTGATCGCGCCGATCATCTTCTGCACCGTGGTGTCGGGCATTGCCCATATCCAGGATGCCAAGAAGGTCGGCCGCATCGGCTTCAAGGCGCTGGTCTATTTCGAGGTGGTCTCGACCTTCGCGCTGGTGCTCGGCTTGCTGGTTGGCAATCTGGTCAGGCCGGGCGCAGGCTTTGGCAATGCGGCGGCGAACGCGCAGGCGGTTGCCGGCTATGCCAAGCAGGCGGAGGCGCAGAAGAGCGTCGACTTCGTGCTGCATATCATTCCGGACACCGTGGTGGGCGCATTCGCGCAGGGCGAGATCCTGCAGGTGCTGCTGTTCTCGGTGCTGTTCGGCTTCGCGCTCATGGGGCTGGGCGAGCGCGGCCACACCATCCGCTCGTTCATCGACGACGCCGCGCATGCGGTGTTCGGCGTGATCTCGATCGTGATGCGGGCGGCGCCGATCGGCGCGTTCGGCGCGATGGCCTTCACCATCGGCAAGTTCGGCACCGGCGCCATCCTCAACCTGATGGGGCTGATCGCGACGTTCTATCTGACCGCGGCGCTGTTCGTGTTCGTGGTGCTCGGCTTCATCGCGCGGACCGCCGGGTTCTCCATCTTCAAGTTCCTGGCCTATATCAAGGACGAGCTGTTGATCGTGCTAGGCACCTCGTCGTCCGAAAGCGCGCTGCCGTCATTGATGGAGAAGCTCGAACGGCTCGGCTGCTCGAAGTCGGTCGTCGGCCTCGTGGTGCCCACGGGCTACTCGTTCAACCTCGACGGCACCAACATCTACATGACGCTGGCGACGTTGTTCATCGCGCAGGCGCTCGGCTTCGATCTCAGCTTCGGCCAGCAGCTCACGATCCTGATCGTGGCGATGCTGACCTCGAAGGGCGCCTCCGGCATCACCGGCGCGGGCTTCATCACGCTGGCGGCGACGCTGGCGGTGGTCGATCCGCGGCTGGTGCCGGGCATGGCGATCGTGCTCGGCATCGACAAGTTCATGAGCGAGTGCCGCGCGCTGACCAATCTGTGCGGCAACGGCGTCGCCTGCGTGATCGTCGCCTGGTGGGAGGGCGAGCTTGACCGCGACAAGCTCAACGCCAACCTCGCCCGGCAGATCGATCCGACCGACCTGGAGACCGCGCTGACGACCGATTAATTCGCGTCCGGAATCAGAACCGGTCAAGCCGATACGGCGAGGTGTTCACCGAGGATGCCTCGCCGTTCATCGTTTCGGCCAGCACGCGCGCCGTCGCCGGGCCGAGCGTAAAACCCTGATGGCCGTGGCCGAAATTCACCCACAGCCCGCGATGGCGCGGCGCTGGCCCGAGCACCGGCAGCATGTCGGTGGTGCAGGGGCGGGTGCCGAACCAGGGCTCGGGCTCGACGCGGCTGCCGATCTCGAGCAATTGCCGCGCCGCAGCTTCGGCGTGGCCAAGCTGGATCGGCGTGGCCGGCGCGTCCGGACTGGTCAGCTCCGCGCCGGTGGTGATGCGGATTCCCTTCGCCATCGGCGCCATCGCGTAGCCATTCGCGGTATCGACGAGCGGTAGGTCGAGCGATCGGCCGCCCTGGTAATGCATATGGTAGCCGCGCTTGCGCACCAGCGGGATCCGGTAGCCGAACTTGCGTAGCAATTGCGGTGACCACGGCCCGAGCGTGACCACGACGTGGGCGGCATCGATCCGGCCGCCATCGGTGTCGACCGACCAGCCGGACGCGGTCTCGGTCAGCGTCTGCGCGTCACCGCGCAGCAGCGTGCCGCCGAGGCGTTCGAACAATCCGGCATAGGCCGAGACGAGACCGCCGGGGTCCGACACGGTCCACGGCTCGAGCCAGTGAATGGCGCCGGGCAGGTCGTCGCGCAGCAGAGGCTCCGCCCTGGCGAGCTCGCCGCCATCAAGCACGCGAAACTTCACGCCGAAGTCGCGCTGGTTCTCTTCGGCGACTGCGATCGCTTGCTCCAGCGCTGCCGGGTCGCGATGCAGCAGGCGATAGCCGGCGCGGCGGATCAGATTGTCGGCATGCGCCTCGCGGATCAGCGTGTCGTGCTCGGCAGTGGCGTGGGCGATCAGGCGCGCCCAGGCGATGGTGGCCTCGCGGTGCCGCTCGGGCGTCGAGTTCCACCAGTAGCGCAGCAGCGGACCCGCGTGCTGCGGCAGCGACGCCAGCCGATAGCGTACGTCGTTGGTGCGTCCCATCGCGATCCGGGCGAGTGTGGCGGGATCGCGCGGCATCGGATAGGGCCGCACGGCCTCGCTTTGAATGATCCCGGCGTTGCCGTAGCTGGTTTCGCGGCCCGGTTCCTTGCGGTCGACGAGCGTAACCGCCCAGCCGCGCCGCTGCAGATGCAGCGCCGTGCTGACGCCCACCATGCCGCCGCCAAGAACGATCGCGCTTTGCATTGGAATCCGTCTCCGTCAGGCTCCGTCACGCCGGCGCCTGACGAACGGTTTGCCTGTCCAATAAAAACGCCCGGCGTGAACCGGGCGTTTTGACTTCCAGGGAGCGCTAGTTGCCTCCGCCGCCGAAGCGGCGCGACCACCAGCCCTTGCGGGTCGGAGCCTCGGCCGTAGCGGCCGGCGCCGCCTCCTGGGCAACGGCTGCGGGCTCAGGGGCAGCTTCCTCAGCTGGGCTCTGAGCCAGCGCGTGCGCTGGTGTTTCCGGCGGGCTCGACGCGAAGCTGACCTTTTCGCGCACCGTCGAACGGCGCCGCTGCGCGCGGTCGCTTTCGGCGGCCGTGTCGTCGGCGGCCGCGGCAGCAGCCTCCGGCGCGGGCGTGGCAACGGCCTCGACAGGTGCAGCCTCGATCGGCTGCCATTCCTGCGGCTGGGCGAACAGCTCGGGCTGCGCGAGCGTGGGGGCCGGCTCCGCGTCATGACTATCGAAATCGGCGACCGCGTCGGCGGCTTCCGGCGCTGCGGCAGGGCTCAGCTCGTCGGCGATCGATCCCGCGAGACCGTCATCCGGTCCGCTGCCGCGCCGGCGGCGGCCGCCACGACGTCCGCGGCGGCGCGGGCGGCGATCGCCGTTGCCGGCCTCACTTGCGGACTGGTCATCGCGGGCCGCGCCCTGCGCTTCGTCGCCTTCGTCCTCGTCGCCTTCGGCATCCTGCGCGGCAACCGCCTCGGTGCCTTCGGGCAGGACATGCATCAGATCGCCGTCCTCGCGCGGCTGCGGAGCGCCCTCGCGCGCTTCGTTGGCACCACCGCGGCCGCGGCGCCGGCGGCGGCGCTTGCGGCGCTGACCGTCACCTTCGCCCTCGGCGGCAGAGGCTTCCTCGCCGGCGGCCTGCTCGTCGGCAAGGCCTTCGGTCTCGTCGGTCTCGACCTCGTATTCGAACAGCTCTTCCTCGTCATCGGCCTCATCGGCCTGGGCCGGCGCGGCGGCGGCTTGCGCAGCCAGCAGCGCCTTGGCGGCCTCGAGCGTATGCACCTGCTCGCCGCGATCGATGATGTAGGATTGCTGGCCGTGCACCGTGGCGTCCGCCACGATCGACAGCGAGACCCGGAAGGAGTCTTCGAGGTCGCGCAGATGGCCGCGCTTGTGGTTGAGCACGTAGAGCGCGACGTCGGTACGGGTGCGGACCACCAGATTGTGGGTCGCGCCCTTCATCAGGATTTCCTCGATGCCGCGCAAGAGCTGCAGCGCCACCGACGAGACCGAACGGACGTGACCGCTTCCGCCGCATTGCGGGCAGGGCTCGGTCGAGCTTTCGAGCACGCTGGCGCGGATGCGCTGGCGCGACATTTCCAGCAGGCCGAAATGCGAGATGCGGCCGACCTGGATCCGCGCACGGTCCTGGCGCAGGCAGTCGGACAGCTTGCGCTCGACCGCGCGGTTATTGCGCTTCTCGTCCATGTCGATGAAGTCGATGACGATCAGGCCGGCGAGATCGCGCAGACGCAATTGACGCGCGACTTCTTCCGCCGCTTCCAGATTGGTCTTGAGCGCGGTGTCCTCGATATGGTGCTCGCGCGTGGCGCGGCCGGAGTTGACGTCGATCGAGACCAGCGCCTCGGTCTGGTTGATGACGATGTAGCCGCCGGAGCGCAGTTGCACGGTCGGCGAGAACATCGCGTCGAGTTGGCTTTCGACGCCCATGCGCGAGAACAGCGGTTGGCCGTCGCGATACTGCTTCACGGCGCGCACATTGGCCGGCATCAGCATCTTCATGAAATCGCGCGCTTCGCGGTAGCCGGCTTCGCCCGCCACCTGGATCTCGTCGATCTCCTTGTTGTAGAGGTCGCGCAGCGAGCGCTTGATCAGCGAGCCTTCCTCGTAGACCAGCGTCGGCGCCTGCGACTTCAGCGTCAGGTCGCGCACCGTTTCCCACATCCGGATCAGGTACTCGAAGTCGCGCTTGATCTCCGGCTTGCTGCGGGAGGCGCCGGCGGTGCGCAGGATGATCCCCATGCCCTCGGGCACGTCGAGATCCTGCACCACTTCCTTGAGCCGCGAGCGGTCCTGCGCGGAGGTGATCTTGCGGCTGATGCCGCCGCCGCGCGCGGTGTTGGGCATCAGCACGGCATAGCGACCGGCGAGCGACAGATAGGTGGTCAGCGCGGCGCCCTTGTTGCCGCGCTCTTCCTTGACGACCTGCACCAGCATCACCTGCCGGCGCTTGATCACTTCCTGGATCTTGTACTGGCGGCGCGGGCGGAACGCGCGCTCCGGAACCTCCTCGAGCACATCGTCGCCGCCGACGGACTCGACGACATCCTCTTCCTCGCCTTCCTCGCCGTCGTCCTCGTCATCATCTTCGCCGGCCTCGTCGCCGTGCCGGGCCTCGGACGCGGTCACATCCGCCAAAGGGGCGTATTCGGCGCCCGCGTGCTCATCCGCGGTGGGGTGAACTTCGTCCGCAGCGATATGCGGAGCGTCGTCGGCATGCGCGGCGTTCTCTTCGACCTGTTCCTGATGGGCCCGGTCAGGCTCATGATTGACTTCGACCGTCTCGACGGCCTCAGGCGCGGCAGACGCGACAGAGGCTTCGACCGCCGCGACCACGGGGGCGGACTCGGCGGCCGGCGCCTCGCTCACTGCCGGGGCGTGGTCGTGATCGTGCGCATGATCGTGGTCGTGGTCATGGTCGTGATCGTCGTGACCATGAGCATCGTGATGCTCGTGATCATGGTGGTGATGCTCATGGTCCTCGTGACGGGCATGATCATGCGCATCAAGCTCGTGACCTTGGTAGGCGACCACGCCATGATCGTGATGCCCGGCATCATGTTCATGATGCGCGGCATCGACGGGGTGTTCGTGAGCCTCAATGGCCGGCTGCGCCTGCGCGTCGCCAGCGCCCTCGATCACCTCGCTCTGGACGCGCTCGCCATGGCCGCGGCGACGGGCGTTGCGGTGGCGCGACCGGCGGCGATGGCCGCGGTTCTCGTGCTCTTCCTCGGCCTCGCGATGGGCGCGTTCGTCGGCTTCGATCAGCGCCTGACGGTCGGCGACCGGGATCTGGTAGTAGTCGGGATGGATTTCGCTGAAGGCCAGGAAGCCGTGCCGATTGCCGCCATACTCGATGAAGGCGGCCTGCAGCGACGGCTCTACGCGCGTGACCTTGGCGAGGTAAATGTTGCCGCGCAGCTGCTTGCGCTGGGCGGTCTCGAAATCAAACTCTTCGACGCGATTGCCACGGACCACGACGACCCGGGTCTCTTCCGGGTGGGTGGCATCGATCAACATCTTGTTGGGCATTTTGGAGCTCTTGGCGGCGGCGGGCGCGGATCATGGCGCGCGCAAATAGCGCCGCCCGGTGACGCGACGGTCCACCTGATTCGGGGGTGAGGGGAAGGCCAAAACGCGTCTCGCGGCGCAGCGCCGGACGGGAACCCACCGGGATGATGCGACGGGCGAAGCTTTCACCTCGCGTCAGCGCGATCATTCGGGGAATCCTGGTCGGCAATACAGTCTGGCGCATTAAGCGTCGGCCCGTCTAAACATGTTGGCGGCGAGAAATACCGCCGTATCTTTTGCTGAAGACCCCGCCTGGCGCCGAAGCGCCTGCCGGCCATCGCATATCGAGGCCCCAAGGGACCGGATAATCAGTTATGCCGTGTCTCAAACCGTCCCTCTGGCGAGGGAGTGTGCCTGGGACCGGACGCCGCTCGGGCTCGAATCCGCCACTCCATGTCAGCCGCGCGCGGCGCTGGCTGGGGAGGGACCGGAAAAACACGGCGGAATCTTCGATCTGGAAGGTTCCACCGCTGCACCGGGAGGCTGAACGCGACACAACCGGGAGTACTAGCCGTCAGCACCCCGTACATACGTGGATTGACCGCCGCGTGCAAGGGAAGCGTTACGCCGCCGCAACACTCGGTTCTTTTCGCCTGGGCGTCATTAGGGTGCGATTAACCGTCCGGTTCTAATGCGGTAAGAAGCAGTCGGGAGGCTCCGAATCGGGTGGCGAGCCGTGCAAATCACCTTGTTTTTCTGGGATGCGGGCTGTTGTGCACCGCAGCATTGGTGTTTGCCGTAGCCAGCGCTCCGAGCGCCGCCGAGGGACCGCAGGGCGGCGCGTCTACCCCCGCCGCGAGCGCCCCGGCCGCGAATGCCCCGAATTTCCCGGTCGCGTCCGGCGCCAGGCTCGCCGGCGACGACAAGCAGACCCGATTCATCCTCGATCTCGACCGCAAGATCGAGTTTCGCGCCTTTCCGCTGGCCGACCCTTACCGGGTCGTCGTCGACATCCCGCAGGTCAATTTCCAGCTCGCGGCCGGCACCGGCTCGGCGGGGCGGGGACTGGTGAAGGCATTCCGCTACGGGCTCGTGATGCCGGGCGGCTCCCGAATCGTGTTCGACCTGGCCGGGCCGGTGAAGATCGCCAATTCCTACGTGCTCGATGCCGCCAATGGCCAGCCGCCGCGGCTGGTGCTGGACTTCGAAGCGGTCGACCGCACCGCGTTCGTGCAGTCGCTTGCGCCGGAGAGCCGGCCCGAACTGAAGCCGGCGATTTCCGATGCCAACACCAGCAGCAACACCGTCACGGTTCCGCCGATCACGACAGCGGTGCTGCCGCCGGTCGCGGTCACCGATCCCCGTCCATTGATCGTGATCGATCCCGGTCACGGCGGTATCGACAACGGCACCCAGTCCGGCGGCGAGACGGAGAAGAATCTGGTGCTGGGCTTTGGCCTTGCCCTGCGCGACCGGATCGAGAAGTCGGGCAAGTATCGGGTGGTTATGACCCGGTCCGACGACACCTTCATTCCGCTGAATGACCGGGTGAAGATCGCCCGAACCCAGTCGGCGGCGCTGTTTGTCTCGATTCATGCCGACGCTCTGCCGCGCCGCGAAGGCGATGCCCAGGGCGCCACGATCTACACGGTGTCGGACAAGGCTTCCGACGCCGAGGCCGAACGGCTCGCCGAGGCGGAAAACAAGGCCGATGCCATCGCCGGCGTGAACCTGACGGACGAGCCGACCGAGGTCGCCGACATCCTGATCGACCTCGCGCAGCGCGAAACCAAGACCTTCTCCAACCGCTTCGCCCGTCTCCTGATGGACGAGATGAAGACCTCGGTGCGGATGCACAAGCATCCGCTCAAGTCGGCCGGTTTCCGGGTGCTGAAGGCCCCCGACGTGCCGTCCGTGCTGGTCGAGATCGGCTACGTCTCCAACAAGGGCGACCTCGAGCACCTGGTCTCCGAGACCTGGCGGAACAAGGCCGTTGGCGCGATGGCCCAGGCGATCGACGCGTTCTTCGCCAAACGGCTGGCAACCGCCGGACCGGCAAAGTGAAATTGGCCGCCTGAAAAGGCCGCTCCGTTGCCGGGAAGCCCTAGTTTGGCCACAGCGGCGACGGTATAGACAATGGACCGCAGGCCCGCAGAATCGACCATATTGTCCGGCGGCTCTTGTATATTCGCGCGCGCAAGGCGGCTCGCTGGGCCAAGGCTTCGTTGTGTAAGGCCTCGTTGTTTGAGCCTTCGTTGTGCGAGGCTTTGTTGTGTGAGGCTTTCGCACTTTTGGACAGGCGCTCCCGACGACTGAGCGCCGGAGGGTAGGAACGGAACGTCGATAATGCGCCTGCTCGTGCGGTTCATGGGTTTCTTGTTCGCCGCTGGAACCGTTGTGTTCCTGGTTGGTGTCGCCGCCGTCGCCGGCGCGATCTGGCATTTCTCCAAGGATCTGCCCGACTACTCGCAGCTCCAGGATTACGAGCCGCCGGTGATGACCCGCGTTCATGCCTCCGACGGCGCGCTGCTCGGCGAATACTCCAAGGAGCGCCGGCTCTATCTGCCGATCCAGGCGGTGCCGAAGCTCGTGATCAACGCGTTCCTCGCCGCCGAGGACAAGAACTTCTACGAGCACGGCGGCATCGACTATCAGGGCATGGCGCGCGCCGCCGTTCTCTATGCGCAGAACTACGGCTCGAACCGCCGCCCGCAGGGTGCCTCGACCATCACCCAGCAGGTCGCGAAGAACTTCCTGCTCACCAACGAAGTGTCGTTCGCCCGCAAGATCAAGGAAGCCCTGCTGGCGATGCGCATTGAGCGCGCCTATTCCAAGGACCGCATCCTCGAACTTTATCTCAACGAAATCTATCTCGGGCTCGGCGCCTACGGCATCGCGGCGGCGTCGCTGGTCTATTTCGACAAGTCGGTCAACGAGCTGACGATCGCGGAGGCGTCCTATCTCGCCGCGCTGCCGAAGGCACCGGCTGCATTGCATCCCGTGCGCAACCGCGATCGCGCGATCGAGCGCCGCAACTATGTGATCGATCGCCTGCTCGAGAACGGCTGGATCAAGCAGGCCGACGCCGACAAGGCGCGCAAGGACCCGCTCGTCGTCACCAGCCGTTCCAACGGCGCGCATATCTTCGCCGGCGAATATTTCGCCGAGGAGGTTCGCCGTGATATCTTCGAGCGCTACGGCGAAAAGAAACTCTACGAGGGCGGGCTATCGGTCCGCACCACGCTGGATCCCAAGATCCAGGTGATGGCGCGCAAGACCATGGTGGCGGGTCTCGTCAATTACGATGAGGCGCAGGGCTGGCGCGGCGCGCTGCACAAGCTCGATGTGTCGGGCGACTGGGGCGTCAAGCTTGCCGACGTCAAATCGCTCTCCGACATCTCGCCATGGCGGATGGCCGTGGTGCTGGAGACCAGCGACCAGTCGGCGCGGATCGGCTTCCAGCCGGGCCGCGAGCTCGGTGGCGCGGTCAGCAAGGAGCGGCAGACCGGCATCATCACGATGGATGGGGTGCGCTGGGCCAAGGCCAAGGGCAAGGCGCCGACGGCGGTTTCGCAGGTGCTGCAGCCGGGCGACGTGATCTATGCCGATCCGCTGGTGACCAAGGAGGGCACGGCGGTCGAAGGACAGTACCGCTTGCGGCAATTGCCCGAAGTCTCCGGCGCGATGGTGGCGATGGATCCGTGGACCGGCCGCGTGCTCGCGATGGTCGGCGGCTTCTCGTTCGACCAGAGCCAGTTCAACCGCGCGACGCAGGCCTACCGGCAGCCCGGATCGTCGTTCAAGCCCATCGTGTACTCGTCGGCGCTGGACAACGGCTACACGCCGTCGACCACCGTGATCGATGCGCCGATCGAAATCGATCAGGGGCAGGGCGGCGGCGTGTGGCGTCCGGAGAACTATTCGACCGGCAAGTATTATGGCCCGACCACGCTGCGCAACGCGCTGCAACGCTCGCTCAACACCGTCACGGTGCGCCTCGCGCAAGACATCGGCATGCCGCTGGTCGGCGAGTATGCAAAACGCTTCGGCGTCTATGACGAATTGCCGAACTATCTGTCGTATGCGCTGGGTGCCGGTGAAACGACCGTCATGCGCATGGTTACCGCGTATTCGATGTTCGCCAATGGCGGCCGTCGCGTGAAGCCGACGCTGATCGATCGCATCCAGGACCGCTACGGCCACACCATCTTCAAGCACGACACCCGCGAATGCCGCGGCTGCGACGCGCCCGCTGGCTGGAAGAGCCAGCCGGAGCCGCAACTCGTCGACCGCCGCGAGCAGGTGCTCGATCCGATGACCGCCTACCAGATCACCGAGATGATGGAAGGCGTGGTGCAGCGCGGCACTGCCACCGTCGTCAAGGAGGTCGGCAAGCCGATCGCCGGCAAGACCGGCACCACCAACGACGAGAAGGACGTCTGGTTCGTCGGCTTCTCGCCGGATCTCGCGGTCGGCGTCTATATGGGCTACGACAAGCCGCGCAATCTGGGCCGCGCAGCCACCGGCGGCCACGTCGCGGCACCAATCGCCCGCGACTTCCTCAAGCTTGCGCTCGCCGACAAGCCGCCGACGCCGTTCAAGGTTCCCGCCGGCATCAAGCTGATCCGCGTCGACGCCAAGTCCGGCATGCGGGCCGGCCCCGGCGATAGCGGCAACACCATCCTCGAGGCCTTCAAGCCGGGCACCGCGCCGCCGGACAACTACTCGGTCATCGGTGTCGCCGATGCCGACGGCCGTGGCTCCGGTCCCGGCCCCCAGCCGTCGCAGAGTGGTGGACAGCCGGATGGCGGCTTCTTCATGCGTCCGGGAACCGGCGGGCTGTATTAATCGGCTTCGTGCCCAAATTGCGGGGATAACCCGATTGCGCTTTGCCGCGCCGGCCGCTACATCCCGGCAAGCTTTTTTGCCAACACCTGAAAGACCATGCGCGCGGAAATCGAACGCCTTGTTGAAGAGATCAAGCAGTCAGTCGGGCTGCTGAGGAGGCATCTTTGACGTCGATCAATCGACGGCACGCCTCGCTGAGCTGAACAAGCTCGCAGAAGACCCCAATCTCTGGAACGATCCCCAGAAGGCCCAGCGGCTGATGCAGGAGCGGACCTCATTGGAGGACGCGCTCTCTGGAATCGGCAAGGTCGAGCGCGAGCTCGAGGATCAGGTCGGCATGATCGAGCTCGGCGAGGCCGAGAATGATGCGGCCGTGGTCGCCGAGGCCGAGAAGGCGCTCAAGGACCTCAAGAAGGAGGTCGCCCGGCGCGAGCTCGAGGCGCTGCTCTCGGGCGAGGCCGACAAGTTCGATTCCTATCTCGAAGTCCATGCCGGCGCAGGCGGCACCGAGAGCCAGGACTGGGCGCAGATGCTGCTGCGCATGTACACGCGCTGGGCCGAGAAGCACGGTTTCAAGATCGAGTTTCTCGAGGAGTCGCAGGGCGAAGAGGCCGGCATCAAGTCCGCCACCATCCAGATCTCCGGCCACAATGCCTATGGCTGGCTGAAGACCGAGGCCGGCGTGCATCGCCTGGTGCGGATCTCGCCATTCGACTCGAATGCGCGGCGACACACCTCGTTCTCGTCGGTGCAGATTTTCCCCGTGATCGACGACAGCATCAAGATCGAGATCAAGGAGTCCGATGTCCGCACCGACACGATGCGGTCGGGCGGCGCCGGCGGCCAGCACGTCAACAAGACCGAGTCGGCGGTGCGCCTGACGCACATCCCGACCGGCATCGCGGTGGTCTGCCAGGCCGGCCGCTCCCAGCACAAGAACCGGGCGCAGGCCTGGGACATGTTGCGCGCGCGGCTCTACGAGATGGAGCTGAAGAAGCGCGAGGAGCAGGCCGCCGCCGATCAGGCCGCCAAGACCGATATCGGCTGGGGTCACCAGATCCGCTCCTACGTGCTGCAGCCCTACCAGATGGTGAAGGATTTGCGCACCGGCGTGCAGACCTCCGACACCTCGGGCGTGCTCGACGGCGATCTCGATGAATTCATGGCGGCGACGCTGGCGCAGCGGGCCTTCGGCACCGGGCCCGGCTCCGTCGAGGATGTGGATTAGCCCATGCCGCGCGTCGCTTTCATCGGATTGGGACGCATGGGCCATGGGATGGCTGGCCGTTACCTCGATGCCGGCTTCACGGTCGCGGTGTGGAACCGCAGCAAGGCCAAGGCCGAGGATTTGATCGCGCGCGGCGCGCAGTGGGCGACCTCGCCGGAAGATGCCGCGATCGATGCCGATGCCGTCGTGACCATGGTCGCCGACGATGAGGCGTCGCGCGCAGTCTGGCTGACCAAGGACGGCGCCGCCGCCACCATGAAGGCCGGCACGCTCGCGATCGAATGCTCCACGGTCTCCTACCAGCACACGCTCGACATGGCGCACGAGTTGCGCAGCCGCGGCCTGATCTACATCGATTGTCCCGTCACCGGCCTGCCGGAAGCGGCGGCTGCCGGCAAGCTGACGCTGCTGGTGGGTGCTGATCCCGCCGATCTCGAGCGGGCGCATCCGTTCCTCACTCCGATCGGCAGCACGATCCGTCATTTCGGCGCGGTCGGCACCGGCACCGTGTTCAAGCTGATCAACAATCTGATCGGCGCAGTGCAGATCGCGAGCCTTGCCGAGGGCATTGCGATCGCCGAGCAGGCCGGTCTCGACATGCAGCTGGTGGCGGAGGCGCTCGCGACCGGCGCGATCGCGAGCCCGCAGGTGATCCGCCACTCCAGGCGGATGATCGACCGCAACTTCTCCGGCGCGTCCTTCACCGCGGCGCTGCGCCACAAGGATGCCGATTACGCCGTGCGGCTGGCCGAAGCGCTGCTGCCCGGCGTGCCGGTGAGCCGCGCCGCGCTGGGCGCCTATGACAAGGCCAAGGCCCATGCGCCCGATGCCGACGAAGGCCAGATGATCGAGATCGTGTCGCGGCCGAAATAGGCCGGGCCGCCATTCACGGAAATCGGGTGGGAATATTCGCAAGCCTGCGCTAGTCACCTGTTCGAGTGCAGGTGAGTGCCCGACATGCCTTCCACCGACAACCGCATTGATAGCCGCGACTGGGGGCTGCTGGGTCTGCTGTCGGTGCTCTGGGGTGGCTCGTTCTTCTTTAACGGCGTGATCCTGCGCGAATTGCCGCCGCTGACCCTGGTGCTGCTGCGCGTGGTGCTCGGCACAGTCCTGCTGCTGCCGCTGCTGCGGGCCGCGAAGATCGAATGGCCGCGCGGCGTGTCCGGATGGGCGCCGTTTGTCGCGATGGGGCTGTTCAACAATGTGCTGCCGTTCTCGCTGATCGTGTTCGGGCAGACCTACATTCCGAGTGGCCTCGCCTCGATCCTCAATGCGACGACGCCGCTGTTTGCGGTGGTCGTGATGGCGGCCGCCGGCGAAGAGCGGCTGCAGGCGCGCCGCGTCGCGGGCGTGGTGGTCGGCCTGATCGGGGTCGCGATCCTGCATGGCGATGCGCTCGGCTTCGAGAGCCGGCAGGGCATCGGCATCCTGCTGTGCCTCGCGGGCGCCTTCAGCTACGGCATTGCGGCGCTGGTCGGGCGGCGGCTGCCACTGGGCTGGTTCAGCCGCGCGCCTGCTTCCACGCCGCATACCAGCCGGTGAAGCGTCCGCTGTCACGCTCGCCGCCGTGCCAGGCCGCGTAGGTGGTGCCGTCGTCGGCGACCAGCACCACGGCATCGAGCCCCCTGGAGCGGCGCAGCGTGTCGATCGCCTGCGCCGGCGTCTGCGCGATGGGGCCTGCGACGTTGAACGAGGTGTTGACCGACATCTCGACGCCGACATGGCGGCCGAGCGCCTTCAGATAGGCATAGGTGAGGGGATCGTCGATCTCGCGCACGATCTGGATGCGGCCGGTGCCGTCGGCATGCACCACCGCCGGAATCTTCTCACGCGCCTCCGGCTTCGAATGCGCGGTCAGCACCATGTAATTATAGGCGTTGTAGTCGCCGTCGGACGCGCCGTCTTCGAGCTCGAAATAGTCGCGCGCGGCCTGCAGCGTCGCCATCGGTGCTAGCGGCCGGATCGCCTCGCGATATTTGACGCGCTCGTTGAGCCGCTCGCGCACATGCGGGTCGCAGGGGTTGGCGAGGATCGAGCGATGGCCGAGCGCGCGCGGGCCGGTTTCGGCCGCGCCCTGGTAGATCGCGATCACGCCGCCTTGCGCCACCATGCTCGCCATCAGATCCGCGATCGCGTCGCGGCCTTGCGGCGTCGAGACGTTGCCGATCTCCATCGAGGCGACGTCGTCGTTCCTGAGCGCCGTCGTGATATCGGCGTTCGAGGGCGGCAGCCCGCAATAGAATGCGTGCGACAGCGGCGCGCCGCGCGGAGCGCCCGCCATATGGGCGAACAGCCAGGCGGCGCCGATTGGCACGCCGGGATCGCCGGGCACTGGCGGCCCCCACATGTGCAGCCGCGTCTTGCGCCCCTGCGCGCGCTCGAACCAGGCTTCGTCGAAATGCTCGAGCAGACGCATGTTGCCGAGCGCGTTCAGCGCCACGCCGCCGGTCAGCACCAGGCGGTCGGTGCCGGTGATGCGCAAGAGATGATCGATGACATGGATCATCGCGTCCTCGAACACCAATTGCGTCGCGGCGGCCTTGTCGAGCCGGTCCTTGGTGTCGGGGCGATGATTGATGTCCTCGACGCGCAACACGGCGTCGGGATTCCAGATCTGGTCGGGGCGCAGCGGCGGGCCCAGGATGTCGATCAGCGGCTGATGATAGGGATTGTCGGCGGGATCGGCATACCAGTTGGCCATCGCGCGATTGAGCCGCACGGTGCCGCCCGGCCCAAGCTGCAGCACCGCCTTCAGCCGCCGGTAATACGGATTGGTGGCGCGGTTCATGTCGCCCCAGGCAGCGGCGCCCATGTAGCGGCCCTCGCTGGACAGCCAGGTCCAGCCGCCCTGGCTCGACGAGATTACGGTGTAGAAGGCGCCGAGCGAGTCGAACAGGCTCTCGTTGCAATAGAGCTGCTTCATCTCGCCGTTCTCGGCGGCATAGAGCGAGATCGAGCCGACATCGCCGGTGCCGTCAAGCACCGCGATCGCAACCCGCTCGCGCGCATCTGCGAACGGCGAGGCCGTGAACGAGTACCAGGCGTGATTGTCGTGATGCGGCATGCAGATCAGCGGCAACTGCTTGCCGAGCCCGTACATCCGGCCGAGCCGGCGTGACAGCCGCCGCACCTGATCCAGCTGCCGCAGATTGATCGCGGGCGCGATCGGGGCGCGAAGCAATTTGAGGCTTGCCGGCGCTTCCTCCAGCGAGGTGCGGATCAGCATCGCCAGCAGCGCGGGATAGTCCCATGTCGTGACGAAGGCGGCGATGTCGCCGATATCGCGGCCCATGCGCTGCAGCACCTTGCGCATGTCGTCGAGCGCATGCTGCGGAAACTCGTTGGTGTGCTTGTTGCCGGAGAAGCGCTCTTCCTCGTTGTTGACGATCAGCCGCGGTCCGTCCTTCTGGGTGACCTCGACCAGCGCAACGCCGGTGTTGTGCGTGCCGGGGCAGGCGAGACACGCGATGTAGATAGTCTCGCCGCGCTGCAGCCGTTCGCGGATCGAGGCGATCGTGCGCTGCGCGAACTCGCCGTTGGCCTTATGCAGGCCACGCTTCGCCAGCACAGATTCGCCGAGGCGGCGCGTGATCTCATAGCCCGCGACCGCAATACGCGGATGCCGCGGACCGGTACGAATGTCCGGTTTACGCAATCAGAACGCCTCGACTCGTGAGCCCCAGATCGACCTTCAATCACAAATAGCGCCAGGCAACAATGCCGTTTCGCCCAACGGAAAAACCCAGCGCTTGCCAGCACATGCGTCTCTTGCGAGACTTGCCGCCAAAACCAACGACAAAAAATCGGGGAGAAAACGATGCCGGCTCGTCTCGGATATTATTGGCGCAATCGCGGCGTTCGCAAGTGCCGCACTGATCGCGACCTCCGGCCACCGCGCAGAAGAAATACGATCCCGGCGCGAGCGATGGCGAAATCAAGATCGGCAACATCATGCCATACAGTGGCCCGGCGTCGTCCTATGGGGTGATCGGCAAGACCGAGGCCGCGTTCTTCCGCATGATCAACGACCAGGGCGGCATCAACGGCCGCAAGATCAACTTCATCAGCTACGACGACGCCTATTCGCCGCCGAAGGCGATCGAGCAGGCGCGCAAGCTGGTCGAGAGCGACGAGGTGCTCTTGATCTTCCAGCCGCTCGGCACGCCGTCCAATTCGGCGATCATGAAGTACATGAATGCCAAGAAGGTGCCGCAATTGTTCGTCGCCTCCGGCGGCACCAAGTTCGGCGACCCCAGGAACTTCCCCTGGACGATGGGCTTTCAGCCCAACTACCAGAGCGAGGGACGCATCAACGCGAAATACATTCGCGACAATTTCCCGAACAGCAAGATCGCGGTGTTCTGGCAGAACGACGATGCCGGCAAGGATCAGTTCAAGGGCCTGAAGGACGGGCTCGGCGACAAGATCGGCATGATCATCGCCGACAAGTCCTACGAGGTCTCCGATCCCTCGATCGATTCGCAGATCGTCGCGCTGCACGATTCCGGCGCCGACATCTTCTTCTCCTGGGCGGCGCCGAAGGGATCGGCGCAGGCGATCCGCAAGGTCGGCGAGCTCGGCTGGAAGCCAAAGTTCTTCCTCGCCAACACCGCGACCACGGTCGCCTCGGTGCTGAAGCCTGCGGGGCTCGAATATTCCAAGGGCATCATCTCGACCCAATACCTGAAGGATCCGACCGATCCAACTTGGGACAAGGACCCCGCGGTCGTGAAGTGGCGCGGCTTCATGGACAAATACTATCCCGAGGGGGACAAGGCCAATTTCAACAGCGTCTATGGCTATGTGCAGTCGGAGGCCATGGTGCAGGTCCTGAGGCAGTGCGGCGACAATCTCACTCGCGAGAACGTCATGAAGCAGGCGGCCAGTCTGAAGAACTTCCACTCCGATCTGATGCTGCCGGGCATCATGGTCAACACCTCGCCGGACGACTACTACCCGATCGAGCAGATGCAACTGATGCGGTTCAACGGCGAGGCCTGGGAGCTGTTCGGCGACGTGATCACGGGCGAGGTCGGGCACGACGCGACGCGGTAGGATCGCATTGTTCGATACTCCCGTCATTGCGAGCGAAGTGAAGCAATCCGTCGCGCCGCAAGTGGAGGCTTGGGTTGCTTCGTCGCTTCGCTCCTCGCAATGACAGGGAAGTTTCGGATTGAACTGAGGCAGCAAATTCTCGGTGTCATCACCCGCGAATGCGGGTGATCCAGTATCCCAGAGGCCGCAGTGTTTGAGCCGAGAGGCCGCGGCGTACTGGATCGCCCGGTCGAGCCGGGCGATGACAGCGTGGGTGGGGACGCAGCTTCGCATTCTCGCGACATGGTCGTCCGAGCTTTGCTCTTCGTTTCGCCCTCTCTCGAAGAGAGGGCGCAGGGAAAGCCGGGTGCCGATCGCACCCATGGGCCCCGAGCAAAAGGTGAAAGCTCGGGGGGAGGACCACAGGTGTAACCGGAGACGCCGGCTTTCCCTGCGCGATGGTTTCACGGCTTACTTCGTGCTCTCCCCGGCGAGACTTGGCTTTTTTGTCACCGCCTCTGCGAAGATGCTTCGCATCTCGCGGGGGCCCGCTGGGTCGTTCTGTCGTATCTCTCGAAACGGGCCGACGGGCGCAGCCGCTTGTGCTTAGCTCAAACGTCCCAGGTTGGGTGGCACAAATCATCGCATCAAGTCTGCGACAGAAATCAGTACTCAGCTTTACTCAGAGCCGGGATCATCGGCGCCGGCGCACTGCACACGATCGCTGGCGCCTCAGCGCCGGCGCAGAACGTACACTCCGGCATAATCGCACTCTTCAAATCCTGGCGGCGTGGCCGCCTGTTCAAATAGCTCGGCAGATACGCGATTGATATCGTGCCGGTGCTGAGGTGGGTTAGGCATGACGTATGCTGCCTGATAGACGCGAGACATGTAGAGATAAAACCCGACGGATTCGAACGCGACGATCTCGAAATCCTTGGAGACGAAGTCCTCGAAGGATTTCTTGCTGATTAGACGATTGTACTCGACGACGGTAACTGCCTGCAGCCCGGCCTTTTGGCGATATCGATTTAGAGCTTCCCAACCCTCTGTCCAACCTTCGCTCAACAGGTAAAGTCCACCCGGCTTCACGACGCTGGCGATTTGATTGATCGCCTGCTTCTGCAGGTCCCAGGTCGGCAGGTTGATCAGGCAGCGAATCGTAACAGCTATGTCCGCTTGACCGAACTGGCGCGTGACAGGTTCAAGGTTCAGGACATCCGCTTGAGCAAAGCGGAGATTTTCGAGCCCCTGGCGCTGTGCCATGTCATTTGCGGCTTCGACAAAGGCAGGAATATAGTCGAAGCCCAATACCTCGCGTGCCTTCCTGGCGAACCGAGCGCTCGAGTGGCCATCGCCTGCGCCGATATCAAAAACCGTCGATCCGGTGGCCAGCCATCTTTCGATGGAAGCTTCAACCACCGTCTGCAGATACGGGTCGCGCGCGGTCGGACGTAGGCCGTCGGCATCCACCGGCTTTTCGGCCGCAGTCCGCCAGTAGTTTTCGATATCCGAAAGCGTAGGGGCCATTATGTGTTTTCCTTGCTCCTGACGACGTCATTGTCATGGATTCGGCTGGGACATCTCGCTTGGCAGTGTAACTCTCGCCGCCAGGTTTTTCATTGCCTCGGGAGTCGCCAATCTTGATGCTGCCGGATCTGTCGAGAATGACATTTGGGTCAATCTATGTACGTTTTGCTGCCGCGTTGCCGCGTCGCTCGGGGAGATCGCCGATAGACATGCGACGATTATCTAAGGGTCTTCTTTTCCGCCTGGAGCGTTTTGATGGCTGCTTTCAACTCGTCAACAAGTCCCATCTGGAACTCCTCAGCTAATTCTGGGTAGTCACTACCACCCCCCCCCCAGCCGAGCAACCCGAGCCGCCGTTGGCGGAGGCGGTCTCTTCATCGGAGAACTCATTGTGTCTGGAATATTTGCCGCTGCCGGTTGGATTTTGCCGCAGCCCGCGTGCTAGCCGGTCCGGCCACCGTTCTCGTCGGATTCAATTCGTTCCGGCGGCTACCGTTTCAATGCGACGACCTCTGCCGCGGCACCTTTCGGCAAAATCTTCTCCGGCTGCCGCGCCCGCAGCGCCATGCCGCCGGCGACGCCGACGCCGATCACATACATCCAGCCTTCGTGAAAATCGGACAGATGCGAGTTGAGCAGCGAACTCGTGATGTTCTGCACGACGACGGCAAGCCCGATCCAGGTCACGAGATCGCGGCTGACGAGATCGCGGCCGGTGAACAGGCGGATGTGGCTGGTCCACATGGCATAGAGCAACAAGATGCCAATCAGCCCCCACTGGATCCCAACACTGAAGGTCTGGTTGTGCGGATTGTTGATCACCTCGGCCTGCAGGCCGGTCTGTCCGGCGGCATCCTGCGTGAACATGTGCTTGATCGCGCCGGTGCCGTGCCCGAGCCATGGCGCCCCGGCGATGAATTTCACCGACTTCCGCCAATAGGTCAGCCGCTGCGCGGTGGAGGCGATGCCCGAGGTGTCATGGGCGCGATACTCGATGCCGACATCGGCGATGCGCTGGCGCAGATAGGGGGAGGTGGTCCAGACCACGAGGCTCGCTGCGGCGACAGCGGCGAACAATAGCCGCGTGGCGCGGCGGGACAGATGCAGCGAGGCGAACAGGATCAAGAGCACCGGCATGTAGACCAGCGCGGTCCGCGCCGAGACGACGTAGAACATGTTGGCGAGGAACAGCAGAATCAGCGCGAGGCAGCCTGCCGCGATGCGCCATTGCCGGGCCCGCATCGCCGTCAATGCCGGCAGCGCTAGTGCGAAGGCGCACAGCGCGAACTCCTGGCTCTGGTCGACATAGTTCTTGACCGGCACGCCGGCGGAGGCGGTGTGTGCGAGCTTGAGCTGCGGCAGCGCCAGCACGATCCAGGACAGGACCATCATCAGCGCGCACGACGCCAGAAAGGCCGTGAAGACCCAGAGCCCGCGTTGCGAGCGCTGGAAGTAGCCAAGCAGGAACGGCAGCAGCAGCAGCTTGCTGAGCGGCTTGATGCCGTGCAGCCGTTCGGTCCAGTCGGCCTCCGACCAGGCCAGGCCGACCAGCGCGAGCGCGACCAATGCGATCGGCAACGCAAAGGACGGTCGCGCAAGATCGAGAACGAATTGCTCCCAGTCGATGGTCGGGAGCACTGCGACAAGCCACAGCAGCATGAAGACGGCGAGCGCGGTCGTCGACCAGGGCAGTGACGCCGCCGCCAGCGCGATCATTGTATCGGTGGCGTGGAGATAGGCGACCGAGCCGGACCAGGCGCGGACACGGTCGCGCCATCGCATCGGCGGTTCGATGGCAAGACCAATGGCGTTGGAATCGGTGGTCATGACCGGTCACACGCCGTGTGCGGTCGCGCTGTGGAATGTAGCCATCGCGGCGGACAGCGCCGCGGCGGCGACCGCGACATCCGGGGCAGCCCGATGGGACAGCAGGTCGCGCGCCTGGGTATGATGGCCGAAGCGCTCGGCGAGCTCGGTCCGACGCTCGCGGATCCGCTCGCGCCATTGCTCCTGCTGCGCCAGAACGCGCCGCACCGAGGCGCAGATCGATTCGGTCGAGAACGGATCGAAATAGTCTGCAAGCTCGCCCGCGACCTCGCGGAACACAGCAATATCGGAGCACAGCACGGGGGTATTGGCCGCAAATGCCTCAATGATCGGGACGCCAAAGCCCTCAGCGAGGCTCGGCATGATCAGGCCATGCGCGCCCGCGATCAGCGCCGCCTTCTCGTGCTCATCGACATAGCCGGAGAAGCGGACGTTCTTCGGCAGGTTGCGCGCCTGATTGGCGCCGCCGGCATAGCCGATCACGATGAGATCAGCCTCCGGCAGCTTGCGGAAGGTGCGGATGACGGCCGGAAGGTTCTTGCGGGGCTCGTTCGAGACGATGACGACGAAGCTCGGCCGTGCCGGGACGGTGGTTGGCTCCGGCGCAAGCGGGGCTTCCGCCACGTCGAAACGGGTCCGCGGATAGACCACCCGCGCCGGAATGTGCGCATATTGCGGGAGCAGGGCGCGGAAGCGGTTCATGCTGTAGTTCGAGACGAAGGCGAGCTCGTCGGCCTGATGCACGCTGGTGAAAAGGCGCGACAGGAACAGGCGGGTCGCGATGTCATCCAGCTTGAGATCGGTGATCGGCAACAGGTCGTGGACCACGCAGATCGCCTTGGCGTTCGGGTGGCGCCTGATCGCGACCCGGGTCGGGGTGTCGATGAGAATGACGTCATAGTCGCGCGCATCGACCCGCGGCGGGGGCAGCCGAGTCAGGGCCGAGGTGTCCTGATAGCTGTAGAAGCCGGGCTCGAGCAGGAAATCGCCGAACAATTCGAGATGGCGCAAATCGGTCGGAATGTATTCGAGGCCCTCGGTCCGGTTCTCGATCAGCTTGACGCTGGTCGGCAGCAGACGAACCGAGCGCAGGAAGGCGATGATGAATTCAAGCGAGGTCGCCGCCTTGAGCTTGTGCTTGAACCAGTCGACGGTGCGGCGCAGGCCGCCGCGCATCATCGGCGAGTTCATGTCGGTTTCATCGAGGAAACGATAGAGCGCGAGCAGCTCGATCAGCCGCGAGTCCTCGGGCAGCAGGCGCGTCCGCTGCTGCCTGCGGCGCAGCTTCCGGTAGCGGCGCGTGGTCTCCACCACGAGCGTCAATTGATGTCCGTCGCCGGCGAGCGAGCGGATCAATTCGCGCGTGAAGTGGAAGATGCCGCGCTTGTGGTTGGGTTCGCCAAGCGCCTCGCTGACGACCAGGATCTTTGTCATGCGCTGATTTCTCTGAGCTCGAGGTGATGCGGGACGGGAGCATCCAGCGCAACGGTGCTGGCGATGCGGCCGTGATCGAGATTGATGATGCTGGTGCAGGTGCGGCGCAGCAGCGCATGGTCGTGCGAGGCGATGATCACGATCGCCGCGGTCTCGACCATCTTGCGCAGCCGCTGCTCGGCCTTGGCCGAGAAATTCTCGTCGACCACGCTGAGCCATTCGTCGAGCAGCAGGATATCGGCGGGAAAGGCGGTGGCGGTCGCGAACAGCACGCGCATCAGCATGCCCGAGGAGAACATGCGCAGCGGCAGCCGCCGCATGCGCTCCTCCAGTTCGGTGAAGGCCCAGATGTCGTCGAGGATCGCCGGTGTCGGCTTGCGTCCCGAGATCCGCAGCAGCAGGTTGATAATGTCGGCGGCGACGAAATCGAGATTGACGCCGGCCCCTAAGCCAAGCAGCGGCACGATGTTGCCTGAAATCTCGACCCGGCCGCTGGTCGCCGGAAAGACCCCCGCGATCAGCCGCAACAGCGTCGACTTGCCGGAGCCATTCGGCCCGGCAAGGCCGATGCGTGCGCCGGCTTTCGCGTCGATCGAGATGTTGTCGATCGCGCGGATGGTGCGCATCTCGCTGCTCTGGCGGAACAGCCGCCCGAGCACGCGGCGCTTCAGCGAGAAGTCGTAGGCGCCGTACAGCGGATAGTCGAGGCAGACGTCGCGGAGCTGGATGCTTGCCATGCCTAGATCCAGAACGCCGCTTTGCGCAGATGGGCGACGGTAACGGTCGCGGCGACCGCGAGCACGGCGAGGCAGGCCAGCACGTAGATCACGCTGGTCGTCGCGACATGACCTGTTATCAGCGGGTCGCGCCAGATCGCGAACAGATGCGTCAGCGGATTGAGCCGCATCACCGTGGAGCCGCGATCGATCATCTCCTCTGTCCAGATGATCGGCGAGGCCAGGAATGCCAGGGTCAGCGAGGATTCGATGATCGGCTTGATGTCGCGATAACGTGTTGCCAGCGCGCCGAGCACGAGGCTCAGGGCCAGCGTGCAGACGACGAAGAGGGCAAGGCCGGGCAGGGCGGCGATGGCGCCGCCGACATCGCGGGGTGTCAGCGCGAGCCAGAGGATCAGCGGCACGACCGCGTTGTGGGCCGCGAACAGCGCCTGCCGGAAGGTACATTGCAGCAGGAAGACCACCGGCGGCAGCGCGCGATCCTTGATCAGGCTGGCCGAGTTCTGCAGCGCGGTGGTGGCGTCGAGCACGACGCTGTTGAGAAAGGTCCAGGCGGTGAGGCTCGCCGCGAGCATCGGCAGCCGCGCCAGCGCGCTCGCGTTGGAGAGATGGCCGATGACCGAGCCGAGCACGGCGACCATGATGGCCATCTGGATCGACATCCAGAAGGGTCCAAGGAGGGAGCGGACGTAGCGATGGCGCACGTCGGACCAGGCCAGTGCTGCCGCGATCTGGACCGCCCCGACGAGACCGGCCGTTTGGGGACGCGAGGCTGGGGCTGGTGAACCTGCGTCCTTTGCGGTGGCCTCGTCGGTAACGACCTTGCGGTACACTGTCTCGACTCCCTCCTTGAAGGCTTTGGTTGAGTATTTCGTCATGGCGCGATGGCGCGCGGCCTGGCCCATGCGGCGGCGCCGCTCGGGATCGTTGATCAGGGTCTCGATGGCGTCGGCAAGCGCTGCGGGATCGCCCGGCGGCACCGTGATGGCCTCGAGGCCGTGGCGGGCGACATGCGGAACGCCGGTGTCGAGCGCGGTGTTGACGATGGGGCGGCTCGCGGCCATCGCCTCGAGCTGCACCAGCCCGAAGGTCTCCGCATTGGTCACCGACGGCATCACGAAGACGTCGGCGATGCGCATCAGCTTGACGCGTTCGCTCTCGGACACCGAGCCGAGCAGGCGGACGCGGTCCTGCAGGCCGTAGTCGCGGATCAACTGCTCAAGGTACTCGCGCTCGCGGCCCTCGCCGACGATCCAGACCTCGAAATTGCGGGCGTGCGCCGCGCGCACCAGCACGTCAAAGCCCTTGTAGGGCACCAGCCGTCCGCAGGCGAGCACCAGGCGGCCGCGCGCGTTGACGTCATCAGGCTGTGCGGCCGGCCGGTCATATTTCGCAACATCCACACCAAATGGAACGGCGTGGCATTTGTCGGAAAATTCCTGCAGTAGCGGCGTGGTCTCGAGCAGCACGGGATCGGAGACGATGATCGCGGCGGCGCGACGCAGCGTCCGCCGCATCAACGGTTCGACGAGGAACCGCAAGGCCGCGTGCGAGACGATATCGGCGTGCCAGTGCACCACCAGCGGACGCGCACGGCCGAGCCCGAGCGCGAACACGAGGTCGGCGAGCGGGAAGGGGGCATGCAGCGCCAGCAGATCGTGCTCGCCGATGCGGCGCCACAGCCGCCACGGATAGGTCGGCGCGGCCGGCAGCGACAGCACGTCGCCGAACGAGTGCACGCGCTCGACGGCGACGTCGTTGACCACGATCTGCCGCTCGCCGCCGGAGCGCGAGCAGACCAATACCGCGGCGTTGAAGGTGTCCTTCAAGCCGGCGCAGATGTCGCGGATGACCGTCAACGTGCCGCCGAACAGGTCGGGGTAGTAGACCTTGAAGATGTGCAGCACCGAGGGGCGCCGGACCGGCGCGTTGACAACAATCATGGGCGGCTCGATCCGGATCATGCTGCGAACAGGGCGACGACGAACGGCAGCGCTAGGAGCTTGTCTGGATAGTCGCTGTTCAAATCTGGTCGGGTCTGATTCAACATTGGGCGATGAGCAAGTATTTTCGGCCTTGGAACATCGATCAGACGCTGCTTCTGCCGCCGAATGTGCAGGACTTCGTGCCGAAAGGCCATGTCTCGCGGTTTATGGTTGATCTGGTGCGGGAGAGCCTCGATCTCAGGGAGATCATGGGCAGCTATGTGAGCGGGCTTGGGCAGCCGCCGTTTGATCCGCGGATGATGGTGGCGCTGCTGCTGCATAGCTATGCGAGTGGGCTGTATTCGTCGCGTCGGATTGCCAAGGCCTGCCGGAAGCGGAACGATTTTGTGATGATCGTGGCGCTGGATGCGCCGGATTTTCGGACGATCAGCGACTTTCGCAAGCGACATTTGAAGGCGCTCGGCGCGCTATTCGTGCAGGTTCTGAAGTTGTGCGAGACGGCCGGGCTGGTCAAGCTCGGTCATGTCGCGCTGGATGGTACGAAGATCAAGGCGAACGCGTCGAAACACAAGGCGATGAGTTATGAGCGCATGAAGAAGCGCGAGGCGGAATTGAAGGCCGAGGTCGCTCGCATGCTGGCGGCCGCCGAGGCGGCGGATGCCTCGGAGGATGAGACTTTCGGCAACAGCGACGAACTGCCGGACTGGACCGTCGACAAGCAGAAACGGCTGGCGAAGATCCAGCAAGCGATGGCGGCGCTGGAAGCGGACGCCAAACTGGCGGCGGAGGAAGAGCGCCGCATCGAGGCCGAAAAGGAACAGCAGCGCCAGGCCGAAGGCCGCAAGAAGCCGGGCAAACCGGCGGCGCTGCCATCGGAGGAACCCAATCCCAAGGCGCAACGCAACTTCACCGATCCGGAAAGCCGCATCATGAAGTCGAAGGATGGCTTCGTTCAGGCCTATAATGCCCAGGCGGCCGTCGATGCACATGCCCAGATCATTGTCGCGCAAGAACTGACCCAGCACGGCAGCGATCAGGGCCAGTTGGTGCCCCTGATCGAGGCCATCGAGAGCAATCTTGGCCGCAAGCCGCGGCAGGCCTCAGCGGATTCCGGCTACTGCAGCGAAGCCAATCTCGAAGCGCTCGACACACGCAGCATCGATGGCTATGTCGCGCCCGGACGCGCCAAGCACCCGACAGTAGCGAACGGAAAAGTCGGCGGCCCGCTGACACAGGCCATGCGAAAGAAGATCGACGATGGCGGCTTCGAAACACCCTACCGATTGCGAAAGCAAGTGGTGGAGCCGGTGTTCGGGCAGATCAAACAGGCAAGAGGCTTCCGCCAGTTCCTGTTGCGGGGCATCGAGAAAGTGCGCGCCGAGTGGACAATGATCTGCACCGTCCATAACCTCCTCAAGCTGTTCAACCTCGCAAACGCAGCCTGAGCCTGCTACTCTACAACAAATGCCCGTCACGAAAACATATCTGGACGGGCTCCTAGCGCGGTGAAGAACACCAGCGAGCGCAGCAGCGCCGGAAACACCGGCTCGATCGGGCCGCAGGGCACCTGCGGCGTGAAGCGGAGTGTGGTGGTGGCGAACCGACCGGATTCGCGGGCCGAACGGAGAGACATTGCGCCGGATTCCCTGCTGGATGGATTCTGGATACGTGGGAAAATTTCACACGTTAATGACGTCGGACTAAAATGTGGGATTATGTCCCACGTGTGGCGGTGGATAACTTTTTTGAAGAAGGGGAGACGCGACCGCGTGACTTCACGCGCCACGACGGCGCGAGCTGAGCGAAATGACGAGGAAATGAGCAGAGCTATCGCGTGCCGCAGGCGAGCGCCGATCGTCATGCCCGGGGCATGACGAGCTTATGGAGCAGGCGTCAGGCCGGCTCGGCCGTGCTGCGTGCGGCGGATGGCTGCAACTGGCGGCGGATGGCGGCGATGTCGAAATGGATCCGCTCGGGCGGCATTGCGGCGGCGGACCGCTGCAGATCCTGTTCGATCACGACGCGCTTGCCGCCATCCGATGTCAGCGCGATCGAGATCGACTGCGCCCGCGGCTCGGCGGAGAGGCCGGCATGCGCGCGGCAGGCATATTCGCCGGCACGCAAGGCGCCGAAACCGAAGGCGAGCAGGCGGCCATAGATGTACAGCGCCACCAGGTCGGTTTCGTCGAAGCGGCGCGGCGAGCCGGGCACAACACCCGGCAGGCAGGGATAGCCGCCCGCCATCACCGTCGCCACGAACTCCTCGTAGGGAACCTGGGCGATCCGGCAGGCTTCCGCGATCGCAAGGTCGAATCGGGCAGGCGTCATGGAGCGGTCCGTAGCGATGGCGCAACGTCACGTACCGTGACGTCAGCGCCCGCAAGCGCGCATTGTGTCCGGGGGTGACTTTATTTCCCATAAGTGGGAAAATGTCACACGTCAAGGGCGGTGGGATTGTGTCCCACGCGGCGGACGGCTAAAACTTGGGCATGAATGCCAAAGTCCCTAAGCCGAAGCCGGCATCGTCAGCGCCGATCGCCGCAGCGAAGCTGCATTCGCCGCTGGCGCGGATGCTGCGTCCGCTGGTCCGGCTTTGCATCCGCGGCGGCATGACATTTCCGGCGCTGACCCAGCTGTTGCGCGAGCTCTACGTCAACGTCGCCGAGCACGACTTTGCGCTCGTAGGCAAGGAGCAGACCGACAGCCGCGTCAGCCTGCTGACCGGCATCCATCGCAAGGAGGTGGCGCGGCTGCGCGGCGCCGGCGCACCGGTCAACGCGGTGCCGGCGACGCTGTCGCGCACCAGCGCGATCATCGCGCGCTGGCTGGCCGCGCCCGAATTCACCGACGCGAAGGGCGACCCGCTGCCGCTGCCGCGCACCGCGGATGGCGGCGCGCCGTCGTTCGAGTCGCTGGTCGAATCGATCACCAAGGACGTGCGGCCGCGCGCGGTGCTGGACGAATGGCTCGACCGCAAGCTCGTCACCATCAACGACGATGGCGAGATCGTGCTGGTCGAGGAGGCGTTCGTCCCGCATGGCGACGACGACCGCAAATGGCACTATCTCGGCCGCAATCTGCACGACCATGTCGCGGCCGCCGAGATGAACGTGTCGTCGGCGACACCGCGCTTCCTCGAACGCGCGGTGCATTATGACGGGCTGTCGGCCAAGCTGGCGAAACGGCTCGAGGGCCGCTCGCGTGAGCTCGCGATGGAGGCGCTGAAGGTCGCCAACCGCGAGGCCAACCGCGCTTTGGCCAAGGACAAGGGCGGCGACTATCGCTGGAATTTCGGCATCTACATCTATCGCGAAGGCCCGGACGGCCCGGTCGATGACGATGCGGACGAGGGCGGCACGTCATGAAGCGCCCGCCCGTCATCTCGCGCCGCGCGCTGCTTGCAGCGTTCTGGCTCGCCGGAACGTCGCTCGCGGGCGCGCAGGGCAAGAAGCGCGGCAGCGACCAGGGCATCGGCGGCACCGGGATCACCGGCTCGGATCAGGGCATCGGCGGCACCGGCATCGTCGGCGTGATCCAGCGTTTCGGCTCAATCTATGTCAACGGCGAGCGGGTCGGCTACGCGGCCGATGTGCCCGTGCGGATCGACGGCGAGGCGGCGAGCGCGAAGGCGCTGCGGATCGGACAGCTCGCGCGCGTGGTGGCGCAGCGCGATGCTGGCGGCACGCTGTCCACCAAACGCATCGATGTGACGAGCGAAGTGACCGGGCCGGTCGAGCAAATGAAACCGGGCGAGCTGACGGTGCTCGGCCAGAAGGTCGCCTGGAACGGCCGCGAGAGCTGGCTGAAGCCGGGCGCGCATGTCGCCGTGTTCGGGCTGCGCCGCACCGACGGCGTCGTCGTCGCGAGCCTGGTGCAGCAGCACAGCGCCGCCGCGACGCATGTCACCGGGCCACTGGAGCGCGACCGCTCCGGGACCTTGCGGATCGGCGATCTCAAGCTGACCGGCGTCAACGCCGCGCTCGCCGGCCAGCGCGTCTATGCCGAGGGCCAGGTCGCGCAGGGCGTGATGCAGGTTGCGCGCAGCCGCGCCGACGACTTCTCCGATCTCACCGGCGCCAACCGGCTCCTGATCGAGGCCTATGTGCGGCGGGTTGGCAACGATCTGCAACTCGGCTCCGGCTTCGTCGCGCGCGATTATTCGCGCTTCTCGCCGGCGGCCGATACGCGCGTGGTCGTCAACGCGCAGCTGTCGGGCACGCGCGAGCTGCGCGTCGAATCGGTGCAGTCGGTCGGCAAGTTCCCGGGCTCCTCGGTGCGGAGCCCCGGCACGCCCGGACGTGGATCCGGTGGCGGCGGACCCGGATCAGGACATGGTCCCGGCGGGCCGGGTGGACCCGGCGGTGGTCCCGGCGGGCCGGGTGGTGGTCCTGGCGGTACTCCCTCTGGTCCGTCCGGTGGACTGCCGCCGGGTGGCGGCGGTTCTGCGCCCAATCCGGCCACGGGTGGATCAACCGGTCCGGAGCCCGGCGGTGGCTTTGGGGCACCCGGCGGCGGACCCTTCGGAGGCGGTGGTGGACCTTTCGGCGGTGGTGGCGGGCCGGGCGGCGGCTTCGGCGGCGGCGGACCGCCGGGCGGCATGGGCGGCGGCCGGCGCTGACGCCACAAGCGAGATCGGCGCAAGCGGGGCTGCTTGCGCCAACGTTCAGATCATTGTCGAGAGGCGGAGCTAGCCCGCGCTGAGCCGGACGCCGGCGCGGAGGAATTTCTGCGGATCGACCGCTTCGCCGTCGATGCGGGTTTCATAGTGCAGATGCGGACCGGTGGAGCGGCCGGTGGAGCCGACGGCGCCGATCACCTGGCCGATCTTGACGGTGTCGCCGACCTTGACGCCGATCTCGGAGAGATGGCCGTAGCGGGTCGAAAGGCCGTTGCCGTGATCGACCTCGACCATGCGGCCATAACCGCCGGCCCAGCCAGCCGACACCACCTTGCCGTTGGCGGTGACGCGTACCGGATCGCCCTGGGCGGCGCGGAAGTCGAGGCCGGTGTGCATCGCCGGCCGGCCGAGGAAGGGATCCGAGCGCACGCCGAAGCCGCTGGTGAACTCGACTTCGCCGACGACGGGCTTGCGATAGGGCACCAGCGCCAGCGTCTGGTTCAGCCGCTGCATCTGGGCGCGGTTGATGTTGATGCGATAGAGCTGGCGCTCGAACGCGCCAGCGTCGGCAGAGAGTTTCACAGGAACGAAAGGCCCGCCCATGCCGGAGCGCGGCGTCGCCGCTTCGAGCTGCGCCATGTTAAGGCCGAGATCGGAGATCACGCCGCGCATCCGGCGCACCCGCGATTCGATGCCGTCCTCGACCGAAGACAGCGCGGCGACCTGGCGCCGCTCGACCTGGTCAAGCGAGGTCTGCAGACGGACCAGGACGTTGTCGACGCCCTGCGCCTTGGCGAACTGGTTCGGCTGCGCCTTGGCGATCAGCGGCGCGCGCGATTCCAGCCGCGCCTCGCGATCCGGCGGCGCCACGAAGATCACAGTGTCGCTGATCGGCGAGGGTTTTGGCGTGCCGGAGGAGGGCGCCTGCTCGGCGCGGCCCTGCGGCTTTATCGATCCGGTAGAGGTGGCATCGGGCATCGCGCCGAGCGCGGTGGCGCGCGATTCCAGCGTCGACTGCCGCTTCATGATCTGGTCGAGCTTCTGGTCGAACTGCTCCTGGTCGAGCAGCTGGCGACTGGTGGTGCGATCGACCTTGGCGCGCAGCTCGGAGATGCGGTCCTCATAGGCGTATTGCATCTCGGCCTGGCGCGCGATCAGCCGGGTCAGGACGTCGTCACGGAATGCGAAATAGGTCGCGGTCGCGGCCGACCACATGCCGAGCAGGACCACGGTGCCGACCGCGATCCAGAACACGACCGGCCCGAACCGGACCTGCTTGCCGGCATGGACAATGGTGTAGCCTTCGCCGGAGGCCGCCACCGCTGCGGCCGGAGCGGCGTACTGCGCTGCCGGACGGCGTGCGGGCGTCCGGCCATGGTCCTGCGGATGATGGTGTTTCTGGTATTCCTGGTGATGACCGGACCGGCTCGACATCGGTACTCCCGCGGCCGGTCGGACCAAGCTCCGTACGGCTAATTTGCGGGGCCGATTTGAGCCCGCCATGGTTAATTTTCAGGAAACGGAACCCCTCCGATCAGAGCGCTCGGGCGGCCTCCAGTACCGCTTCGGCATGGCCGTCGACCTTCACATGGCGCCAGATCCGGGCGACTTTTCCACCGGAATCGACCAGAACCGTGGTGCGAATAATTTCCATGAAGGTCCTGCCATACATGGATTTTTTACCCCAGGCGCCATACGCCTCCAGCAACTGATGGGCCGGGTCGGAGACGAGCGGCACGGACAGCTGGTGTTTGTTTCGAAATGACTCCTGCGCCTTAACCGTATCGGCGGATATGCCGACCACCTCGGTCCCGCTGGCGGTGAACTCGCTCTTGAGCCGGGTGAAGTCGATCGCCTCCCGGGTGCAGCCGGGGGGGTCGGCGCGGGGATAGAAGAACAGCACCAGCTTCTTGCCGGCGAAATCCTTCAGCGAAACGGTGTCGCCGCCGTCGCGCGGCAGGCTGAAGGCCGGTGCCGCGGCGCCTTCGGCAAGTGTGACGGCGGACGGCTTGGTCACTGACGCGGCCGGCTCACGCTTTAACGGTTTCGATGCGGCCTTGTGCGAGGCTTTGCTTCGAACACCCGTCGCGGTCCTGGTCTTGGTTGTTTTGGCGGCAGCTTTCTTCGCAGCCGTTGTGCGGGTTTTGGTCGCGGACTTCCCAGTGCTTGCGCTTGCGGCGCGCGCAACCTTTGTTGCGACCCGCTTTCCGGTTGTGTTGGAGGATTTCTTGCGCGTTTTCTTGGACATACGCCTTCCTTTCGTCGCTTTCCGAGGCTCAACCATTGAGGTATTGCGGGTCTCATTCGCGGCGGCCGGATTCGCATCGGCCGCTGGGCAAGTTTGATGGCCACGGAGTATGGTGACAAGGAATTCGACGCGTTACCCGTCCGCTTGCTGAATTGGCTTTTGTTTGGATTGTTTGGTCCGTTCTTTTTGGTCCGTTCTTGGGGCCATCGGCGAGTAACATGATTAGGCGAGGATAGGCGGCGATGCCGGCACAGGAGCGCTCGATACGAATCGACGGGCGTCCTGATGGCGGCGATCAGCTTCGCCGTCAGCACCGAGAGGCAATGGCAAGGAACACGTCGCCGCAGGGTCCAAATCCGCGCGCCGGGGCTGACTTCTCGCAATGGGAAGACGCCGCCGCGTGGGACGAGCAGGATGAGGCGGCGGGCCACCGTGCGCGGCAATTGCTGTCGCGTTCCAACGGCAACCTGCATCGCTTCACCGACTTCTGCTCCGGCATGCAGCGCTGGCTGAACGGCGGGCGCTGGATTCGTCGCATCGGACTGGTCCTCGCGGTGCTCGTCGTGATCTTCGCGACCTGCTTCGCCGCGTTGTGGTGGCGGCTCGGTGCCGGTCCAATCAATCTCGACATGGCGACGCCGTGGCTTGCCGCGGCGATCGAGGAAAATATCGGCCACGGCAACACCGTCGAGGTCGGCGGAACCCAGATCGAGCGCGCCGGCCGCGTCAGGATCGCGGTGCGCATCCGCGACATCATCGTGCGCGACCGCGACCATGCGATCGTGGCGAGTGCGCCGAAGGCCGAGGTGCGCTTGTCGGGCACGGCGCTGCTGATGGGGCAGTTGCGGGCGGAGAGCCTCAACCTGGTCGATGCGGAGCTGTCGGTCCGCATTACGCCCGATGGCTATGTGACGGTATCCACCGGCGATACCGCGAAGCCGCTTGCCACCGGCGTTGCCTCCAAGAGGGAGGCGGGCATGCCGCCGACATTCCCGCGTCCGGTGCCCGCCGCACCATCGCCCGCGGCGCCGTCGCCGCCGGTTGCCTCCGAGCCCTCGGCGGCCACCCCGGAATCGGCCCAGAGCGGACTGCTCGCCGGTCTCGACTGGCTCGACAGTCTCAGCCTGACCGGCCTCGACGGCCAGAACCTCAACGAGATCGGCCTGAAGAACGGCAATCTCGTCGTCGACGACCAGCAGCGCGGCAACAAATGGAGTTTTGAGAATATCAGCCTGAGCCTGCGGCGCCCGAGCGGCGGCGGCGTTGCGCTCAGTTTCGGCGAGGAGGGCGCAAAGCCCTGGTCGGTGCGCATGGTGATCGGGCCGCAGACCAACGGCGTGCGCTCGGTCGACATCAAGGCCGACAAGGTCTCCACCAGCAACATCCTGCTCGCGCTCAGGACCAAGGACCTGACCTATACCGCCGACCTGCCGTTATCGGGCGAATTGAAAGGCGAGCTCGGCCGCGACGGCCTGCCGACCTATTTCCGCGGCAAGGTCAATGTCGGAGCCGGCAACATCATCGATACCGATACGCCCGACTACCCGATGCCGGTCGATTCGGCCGAGATGAGCGTCGAATGGGATTCAGGGCGGCGCGTGCTGCTGGCGCCGATCAAGATCGTCTCAGGCGCCAATCGCATCACGCTGCTCGGCCATCTCGAACCACCGAACGACAATGTCACGGACTGGCAGGCCGGTCTGTCGGGCGGCACCATCGTGCTGGCCGACGCCGACAAGAATGAGCCGCCGCTGATCTTCAATCGCATCAACATCGGCTTCCGGTTCGACACCGACAAGAAGCGCGTGCTGCTGACCCAAGCCGACATCTCCAATGGCGAGATCGGCGTCGCCGGCACCGGCAGCATCGATTATTCCGGCGAGCCGCGGTTGCAGCTCGGGTTTGCCGGCACGCCGATGTCGGCCTCCGCCCTGAAGCGGATGTGGCCGGTCATCATCGTGCCCGAGGTGCGCGAATGGGTGCTCGAACGGATCGACCGCGGCACGCTCCAGCGCATCGATGTCGGAGTCAACTCGCCGGTGCACAATCTGTCCCGCAAGGGACCGCCGATTCCGGATGACGGCCTCTCGGTCAACATTGTCGCCTCTGGAGTCACGGTGCGTCCGGTGGACAAGATGCCTGCGGTGCATGATGCGGACCTGAAGGCGAGGGTAACCGGCCGCACCGCGACCGTGACCATCAACCAGGGCATCGCCGACACGCCGGCGGGCCGCAAGATCACGTTGTCGGACTTTACCTTCGAGGTGCCGGACATGGCGCCCAAGCCGTCGCCGTCGAAGGTCAAGTTCCGGGTCGACTGCCCGGTGCCGGCCGCCGCCGAAATCTTGGCATCCGACCGGCTCAGCGATCTCTCCGGTCCGCCGATCGATCCCAACGCCAGCAAGGGCAACGTCACGGCCACGATCAATCTCGGCATGCCTGTGAAGGGCGAGCTGACCAAGGCCGATACGCAATATTCCGTCACCGCCGACATTGCCGGTGTTGCCGTCGACAAGCTGGTGATGAACCAGAAGCTCGAGGCCAATACGCTGAAGGTGATCGCCAGCAACGCCGGCTTCCAGGTCAAGGGCGACGTCAAGATCAACGGACAGGCGGCGTCGCTCGACTACCGCAAGCCGGCCGACGGCGATGCCGACGTCAAGCTGCAGGCGACGCTGGATGACGCGAGCCGCGCACGCCTCGGGCTCGATCTCGGGCCGGCGGTCTCGGGCGCGATCCCGATCAAGCTGAGCGGCAAGATCGGCAGCGGCGACAATCCGACCACCAAGATGGGCGTCGAGGCCGACCTCACCCAGCTCAAGCTCGACAACATCCTGCCGGGTTGGGTCAAGGCGCAGGGCAGGGCCGGCAAGGCGACCTTCAACGTGGTGCCGAAGGGACAATCGACCCGGTTCGAGGACATCTCGATCGAAGGCAGCGGCGTGTCGATCAAGGGCGCGCTCGAGGTCGACCAGAACGGCGACCTGATGAATGCGAACTTCCCGACCTACGCGCCGTCGGAAGGCGACAAGACATCGTTGCGGGCCGATCGCGGTCCCGACGGCGTGATCAAGGTGACGATCCGCGGCGACGTGTTCGACGGCCGCGGCTTCCTGAAATCGGCGATCTCCGGCCGCGACAGCGATCCCAAGAGCAAGGCCAAGACCACCGATTTCGATGCCGATCTGAAACTCGGCGCGGTGGCCGGCTTCAACGGCGAGGCGATGCGCGGCGTCGACGCCAAGATCTCGCGCCGCAACGGGTTCTTCAAGGCGTTCACGCTGGCCGGCAAGGTCGGCGGCCAAGCCACCCCCGTCAGCGTCGACTTGCGGCGCCAGCAGGCACGGGAAGTGATCTATCTGCAAACCGCCGACGCCGGCGCGCTGCTGCGCTTCATCGATACCTATTCCAAGGTGGTCGGCGGTCAGCTGATGCTGGCGTTGGAGCCGCCGACACCGGATCAAGGTCCCAAGGACGGCCTGATCACCATTCGCGACTTCTCGGTGAAGGGTGAATCCCAGCTCGACCGCGCGGTCGCCGGCGGGCCGATCAGCACCCAGAACGGCATCGGGTTCGACGCGCTGCGCGCCGAGTTTACGCGCCAGAGCGGGCAGCTTTCGATCCGCGACGGCGTGGTCAAGGGACCGAGCATCGGCGCCACCATCAAGGGCAGCATCGACTATGTCGGCAATCAGGTGCGGATGAACGGCACCTTCATTCCGATGTACGGGCTGAACAACATGTTCGGGCAGATCCCGTTCTTCGGGATATTCCTCGGCGCCGGCAGCAATGAGGGCCTGATCGGCGTCACCTATGAAGTGGTCGGCACGCCGAACCAGCCGGTGCTGCGCGTCAACCCGATCTCGGCGCTGGCGCCCGGGCTGACGCGGAAGATCTTCGACTTCAATCAATACAATCCGACCGATCTGCCGCCGACGAACAATTAGGGCATGATCCGTTGCAGCCGGCCAAGCTGGATCAGACTTGCAGGACAAGGCCAGCCAGATCATCGATCATTACGAGCGCCACGCGACCGCGTGGGATGCCGACCGGCGCGCGGCCGACTGGAACGACAAGCCGTGGCATGATCGCTTCATCAAGGCGCTGCCTGCCGCGGCTGATGTGCTCGATCTCGGTTGCGGATCGGGTGTCCCGGTCGCCCGGCACATGGCCGAGCGCGGGCTTCGCGTCACCGGCGTCGACGCGTCGCGGACTTTCATTTCGCTGTGCCGTGAACGACTCCCCGAGCATGAATTCGTCGTCGGGGATATGCGGTCGCTGCAGCTTGCCCGTCAATTCGATGGCGTGCTCGCCTGGGATAGCTTTTTCCACCTCACACCGGACGACCAGCGCGGGATGTTCGACGTGTTCGCCAGGCACGCCGGCCCATCCGCCGTGCTGATGTTCAACAGCGGGCCACGCCATGGCGAAAGCGTCGGCCAGTATCGCGGCGATCCGCTCTATCACGTGAGCCTGGGGCCGGACGAATACACGGCGTTGCTGGACGGCATCGGCCTTGATGTCATTGCCCATGTCGTCGAGGATTGGACAAGCGCAGGCGGCCGTACGGTCTGGCTTGCGCAAAGGCGAGTTCACAGAACGGCATAAGAAAACGGCGCCCGAATGGATCGGGCGCCGTTGATTTTAAGTCTTCAGCAGACGTCTGACTCAGCGGTCGAAACCGGGCAGGGCGGTGGTGTGCTCGGCGCGGGCGCCGGTCAGCTTGTTGGGATTGAGATGGAGTGCGCGCAGGATCGTCGGTGCGACCTGCTTGTTCTCGACCTTCACATCAACCACGGCGCCTTCGAAGCCGGGGTTGGCGACGACCAGCAGGACGTGGGTATCGTCATCAGTGAAGCCGCCATGCTCGGAGACCTTCTTCGAACTGCCGCTGTAGATCGTGCCATGGAGCGGCTGGATGATGATGTCGGGCGTGCGGCCCTGCGCCGGGTTACCGAATTTGTCCTCCAACTCGTCGCCGGCATAGATTTTCTCGATCCGGGCCTGGTTCAGGAGGACCTTGTCGTTCTCGAGGATGCCGACGGCCTTCGCGGTTTGGGTCTGATCGGCCAGCCAGATCAGCGAGACGTCGTCGGCGGTCTCCTGCGCCACCTTGACGCCGCCGGCGGTCAGGAGGTCGACCGGGTCGACGACGTCGGCATGGCCCATCGGCAGCCTCGGATTGGTGCTGCCCTTCAGCATGTGAAGCTGGCCCACGTCGATCGGCGACTGGCCATGCTTCGCACCGACCACAACCAAAGTATTCTTCGTGAGATGCTGCTTGTCGAGCTGATCAAGCATTTGGCCAAGCGAGCTGTCGACGAAGTCGAGCGACAATTCGAGCTGCGCGCTCGGTGTGCCCTTTGCGTCCGTGTAGCCGTCGGCCGTGACCTTCTGTCCGACGCTGACGGCCTGGAAGTTCATGCCCAGGATCGCCGGCACGCCAACCGTCTTGGTCCCGGTGTGGTCGAGGCCCTTGATCCAGTTCAGGACGGCGGTGACCTTCAGATTATCGTAGTAGCGGGTGTAGACCGGGTTCACGGTCCAGTCGTCGCCGGCCTGGGGTGCCGGGATCAACTGAGGTGCGGTGGCAAGCACGGTCGTCGAATTGATCTCGGGCGCGTAGAGCTCATCGAGGCCCTTGCCGGAGGGGCCGCTGATAATCTCATAGGCCGGGTGCTTGTCCGACCAGGCCGTGCGCAGGCCGGCCTCGTGGATGACTTCCATGATCGTCGTGGTGTCGTTCTTCAGGTACGCGTGCGGATAGACCGGCTGGCAGGCGCTGCCGATCTTGCGCAGCGGCAGGTTCGCCGGATTGATGTGGTCGGAATTCGCCGGACCACCGCCGTCGAGCTTGTTCAGATTGTAATCGAGCGCTTCGAAGTATGTGGCTTCGGTACCGGGCTTGCCCTGTCAATTGCTTCCGGGCGGATACAGGGTCTGGTCGTAGGTGTCGTCGTAGAAGACGCCGTGCGTCTTCGGCGAGGCGCCGGTCATGAACGCCAGCAGCCCCGGAAAGGAGTCTGACGGGCGGGAGGTGTGCGCATTGGTGTAATGCACACCGTGCCTCAGCAGCTTGGCGAAGGCCGATGTCGGGTGACCCTTGACGTACCGCTGCAGGTCGACCTCGTGCATGCCGTCGACGCTGATCAGAAGCACGTGCTCGATGGCGCGATGGTCGTCATCGTCGGCGCGTGCGGCCGCGCTGAGCGCGGTCGAGCCGAGCAATACTGCAATCGCGAACTTTCCGAACTTATTCATGATTGACGCCCTCCCTGGAGAAATTGGCGTCCTTGAATACCGCCGCGAACACGACGGCGATGTGAAACCGGAATGATGATGTCATGACTGTCCGCGTCGAGCGACGCGGACCAGTTCGCGAGAAGAGAATGCGCCAAGACAAGAAATCGAGAGCCCCGATCCGATTCAATCGGAACGGAAGCAGCGCTAGCGCCGCAGCGCCGGCACTACCAGGAACGGGATCAGGCCGAGCACCACATTGACCAGCGCGAAGGCGATCAGCGGATTGTAGCTGTGGGTCCAGTCATGGATGAGGCCGCCACCCCATGAGCCGAGGCCGGAGCCCAGACCGCTGCCGATCATGATAGTGCCGTAGATGGTGCCGACGCGCTCGCCGCGGAAGATTTTCAGCGCGGTCGCCGTGATCAGCGGGCCGCGCGAGCCGATCATGCTGCCGAAGCAGATGATGAAGCCGGTCAGCAGCCAGTAGTTCGGATACCACTGCAGCAGCCAGAGCAGGATGATGCCGAGGATCGAGACGCCGTAGCTGAACAGCACCGACGGGCGGCGGCCGATGATGCCGTCGAGCGTGGAGACGCCGAGCATGCCGACGAACAGCGCGACGCCGGAGAATCCCCAGGCGGTCGCCGCCTGCAGCGGCGGGAAGCCGACATCGATCAAATAGGCGACGATCTGCGCGGTCAGCGCATACATCGCGACCGCCGTGAAGAAGAAGGTGGAGAACAGCGCCCAGAAGGCGTGGTGGCGCATCGCGCCGAGCAGCGTCCAGCCTTCGTCGGCCAGACTGGTCTCTGCTTTCCTGACGATGTGCGGCGAGCCGCCTGCGAGCAGACGCCACGGCAGCAACACCAGCGGCACAAGGAGGCAGAGCGCACCGACGCCGAACGCCTGATAGGCGTCGCGCCAGCCGATCCGGTCGATCAGGACCTGCGACAGCGGCAGCAGCACCAGCAAGCCGGCACCCATGGCCGAATACATCACCGCCATCGCGGTCGGCAGCCGCGGCCCGAACCAGCGGCCGAGCAGGATCGAGTTCGAGACATTGCCGATCAGCGCAGTGCCGAAACCGACGCAGAGGCCGACGCTGAGCTGGAATTGCCAGAGCTGCTGGGCGCGCGACGCGACCAGGAAGGCGCAGCCGAGCAGCGACAGGCCGAGCGCATAGACCACGCGCGGACCCGAGCGGTCGAACAGGCGTCCGACCAGCGGCGCAGCGAGGCCGCTGGCGAGCCAGGCCAGCGAATAGACCGACACCACCGAGGCGCGATCCCAGCCGAAGTTTTCCGAGATCGGTTTCAGGAACACCGTAAAGCTGTCGCTGAGGCCGCGCCCGAGCACCGACAGCACGAAGCACAGCGCCAGCACGTTCAGCGCGACGCGCGCGGATTTCGGCTTCGCGAGCCTGTCGTCGAGGGGCGTGTTCTGGTCCATCGGAAGGCAAGGAGCGCGCTTTCGGCACGCCCTGCAACCGACAAATGCGAATATGCCTATGCAGGCTTCAGCAGCACGTGCCGCTTCTTGCCGAGCGACAGCTTGACGACGCCTTCCGGCGTGAGATTGGCTGACGTCAGCAGCATCTTCTCGTCGGTGACGGCGGCATCGTTGATGCGCAATCCGCCGCCCTTGATCTGCCGGCGCGCTTCGCCGTTGGAGGCGACGAGCTCAGCCTTGACGAAGGCGGCGAGCACGCCGAGACCTGCTTCGAGTTCGCCACGCGGAATTTCCACCGTCGGCAAGGTCTCGGCCAGCGCGCCTTCCTCGAAGGTGCGGCGTGCGGTCTCGGCGGCCTCGACGGCTGCGGCGCGGCCGTGGAGCAGGGCGGTGGCTTCGGTCGCCAGCACCTTCTTGGCCTCGTTGATCTCGCTGCCGCCGAGCGCTGCAAGCTTGTTGATCTCGCTCATCGGCAGGATCGTGAACAGCTTGAGGAATTTTGTGACGTCGGCGTCCTCGACATTGCGCCAGTACTGCCAGAAGTCGTACGGCGAGAACTGGTCGGCATTGAGCCACACCGCACCCTTGGCGGTCTTGCCCATCTTGTCGCCGGAGGCGGTGGTGAGCAGCGGCGTGGTCAGCGCGAACAGCTGCGGCGAGCCCATGCGGCGGCCGAGATCGACGCCGTTGACGATGTTGCCCCACTGGTCGGAGCCGCCCATCTGCAACCGGCAGCCGGCGCGGCGCGACAGCTCGACGAAGTCGTAGGCCTGGCAGACCATGTAGTTGAATTCGATGAAGCTCATCTCCTGCTCGCGCTCGAGCCGGAGCCGCACCGAGTCCATCGTCAGCATGCGGTTGACCGAGAAGTGCCGGCCGATGTCGCGCAGCATCTCGATCCAGTTCAATTTTGTCAGCCACTCGGCATTGTCGAGCATGATGGCGTCGGAATGCCCGTCGCCATAGCGCAGCACCTTGGCGAACACGCCGCGGATGCTCGCCTTGTTCGCTTCAATCTCCGTGACCGTGCGCATCGCGCGCGTCTCGTCCTTGCCGGAGGGGTCGCCGACCATCGTGGTGCCGCCGCCCATCAGCGTGATCGGCTTGTTGCCGCTCTGCTGCAGCCAGTACAGCATCATCATGGTGAGGAAGTTGCCGATGTGCAGCGACGGCGCGGTGCAGTCGTAGCCGACATAGGCGGTCGCCTCGCCCTTCGCGGCAAGCGCGTCGAGGCCCTCGAAATCGGAGCACTGGTGGACGAAGCCGCGTTCCTGTAGAGTATTCAGGAAATCCGATTTAAATGCAGTCATTTGTCGGCGAGCCAGATCATTCTTGTTTTACGGTTTTTGCATCTATTTGCGGAACCTTGACGCTGAGGCCTCGCAGGCGGCCGCGCAGTGGCATTATAGGATGTACTTGTTTGAGACAAGCCGGGGGTTCCCGGTTGGGGCGCTTCCACGATGATGTTAACGGCACTCGGTCTGATGAGCGGCACCTCGCTCGACGGGGTCGACGTCGCGCTGATCGAGACCGACGGCCGCCAGATCAAGGCCTTCGGACCCACAGGCTATCGCCCCTATACCGACGGCGAGCGCAGCCTGCTGCGCCAGGCGCTGACAGAGGCGGTTCATCTGTCGCGGCGCGATGCCCGGCCGGGGATCCTGCGGCAGGCCGAGCAGGCGGTCACCACAGCCCATGCCGAGGCGGTCGCCAGCTTCACGGCGCAGACCCGGATCTCCGCCCAGGACATCGACATCGTCGGGTTCCATGGCCAGACCGTGCTGCATCGCCCGGAGCGGAAGCTGACGGTGCAGATCGGCGATGCCCTGGCGCTCGCCAAGGCGATCCACATCCCGGTGATGCACGATTTTCGCGCCGCCGACGTCGAGGCCGGCGGGCAGGGCGCGCCGTTCGTGCCGGTCTACCACCGCGCGCTGGCGCAATCGCTGAACCGCGAGGGGCCGATCGTCGTGGTCAATATCGGCGGCGTCTCCAACATCACCTATATCGACGGCACCGACACGCTGATCGCCTGCGACACCGGGCCGGGCAACGCGCTGCTCGACGACTTCATGTTCCGCCAGATGCATCAGCCGTTCGACACCGCCGGGAAGTTCGCCGCGCTGGGCAGGGCCGATGAGGCCTGGATAGCACAGGCCTTGAGGCTGCCGTTCTTCACGCTGCCGCCGCCGAAATCGCTCGACCGCAACGACTTTGCCAGCCTGAAGCTCGACGCCGTGGCGCCGGCCGATGGCGCTGCGACCCTGACCGCCTTCACCGCGGCTGCGATCGCCCGCGTCGTGCCGCTGTTGCCGAAGGTGCCGAAGAGCTGGATCGTCTCCGGCGGCGGCGCCTCCAACCTCACGATGATGCGGATGCTGCGCGAACGGCTGGCGCCGGCGATCGTGGAACCCGCCGAGGCGCTGGGCTGGGCTGCGGACGCCATCGAGGCGCAGGCCTTCGGCTTCCTCGCCGCGCGCGGCCTCAAGGGCCTGCCGCTGAGCTATCCCGCCACCACGGGGGTGCCGATCCCGATGACCGGGGGCATCATCGCGCGACCGTGATTTAGATGCAAATGCATCTACCTTGACAGTTCCATGCCGCTGCATTTAATTCGATGCAGTTGCATTGAACGCGAGGTTCGTCATGGCCGCCCTGAAGCTGATCAGCCACAAGCTCTGCCCCTATGTGCAACGCGCGGTGATCGCGCTGCATGAGAAGGGCGTGCCGTTCGAGCGGATCGATATCGATCTCGGCAACAAGCCGGACTGGTTCCTGAATATCTCGCCGCTCGGCAAGGTGCCGGTGCTGGTCGTGACCCGTGACGACGGCACCGAGGTCGCGCTGTTCGAAAGCAACGTGATCTGCGAGTACATCGAGGAGACGCAGGCCGGCGCCAAGCTGCATCCCAAGGACCCGCTGGTCCGCGCCGAGCATCGTGCCTGGATGGAGTTCGGCTCGGCCATTCTCGGCGATCTCTGGGGGCTCGAGACCGCGACCGATGCCGCGGCCTTCGAGGGCAAGCGGCAGGCGGTCGCCGCAAAGTTCGTGCGGGTCGAGGCGGCGCTCGGTGCCGGGCCGTTCTTCGCGGGCCCAAATTTCAGCCTGGTGGATGCGGTGTTCGCGCCGATCTTCCGCTATTTCGATCTGTTCGACCAGCTGACCGATCTCGCGGTTTTTACGCACACGCCAAAACTGCGCGCCTGGCGCCGCGCGCTGGCGCAGCGGCGGAGCGTGCGCAGCGCCGTGTCAGCCGACTATCCCGCGTTGCTGCACGCATTCCTGGTTAACCACCGCGCGCACATGCTGAAGCTTGCCGCGTAAGCCATGTCGCACTCGGTTGCCTGGATCGCGCTCGTCGTCGCCGGAAGGCTTGATGTCGGCTGGGCGATCTCGATGAAATATGCCGAAGGTTATACGCGGCTCGGCTGGACGCTGGTCTCGCTGGTGCTGCTCGCCGCCTTCGTGTTCCTGCTCGGGCGCGCGCTGCAGGTGCTCGGCGTCGGCGTCGCCTACACGGTCTGGACCGGCATCGGCGCGGTCGGCACGCTCACCATGGGCGTGCTGTTGTTCAACGAAGCCTTGAACCCGATGAAGGTTGCGGGGATTGCGTTCGTGCTGATCGGCATTGCCGCGTTGAAGTTCGCGCCGGAGTGAATTCGTAGCCCGGATGGAGCGAAGCGCATCCGGGTCAGCTCTCACCGCGGCGTCACTGGTCCCGGATATCGCTTCGCTCATCCGGGCTTCTGTAACGGGCCTTTGTAAGTCAATCCCTTTTTGCGTGATCCACTCGCCGGGCACTTGCTTCTGTACGGGATCGGCGCGAAGGCCGTCGCCTGATGGGGTGCATTGAGGAGCCGGCCGGCCAATCTACGGAAGCGTGGTTGTGAGCCACTTCCCGGATGGCGGCCTGACCGGATCCATCGTCCCGGCGCAGGGACCTCGCTCAGGGAGAGCCTGGTGTCGTGGCCCGCCCAGAACCGATTGCTGCTCCTTGCTTAGGTTGCCGAGGCCTTGGCCATCGGGTTGAACGGTTTGGCGTCGGCGAGCATGCGATGCAGAACGACGGCGAGCTTGCGTGCGAGCGCCACCTTGGCCTTGCGCAGGCCTGCGCGCCGGGCGATCCGCATCGCCCAGCCTTTCAGCGCCGAGCAGTTCCTGACCGGCTTGGTCAGCATGACGTGAGCCGCTTGATAGAGCGCCTCGCGCACGGAGGCATCGCCGATCTTGCTGATGCGGCCGGTATAGTCGGTTTCGCCCGATTGGTACTTCTTCGGGGTGAGGCCAAAATGCGCTCCCGTCGCCTTCGAGGACCGGAAGCGCTTCGGGTCGTCGACCGCCGAGGCGTAGGTAAGCGCCACGATCGGGCCGACGGACGGTGTCGTCATCAGGAGGCGGGCTTGAGGGTGCGACCTGGCGAGCTTTTGGGTGTGCTTATCCAGGCCATTGAACTCGCGCCGCAGCACGGCGTGGGCTTCGAGCAGCGCCTGTGCCACGATCTCAAGTCCGGGATGGCCCGCTACGAGCTCCCGGATGCGTTCGGCGAACGTGCGCTCGGTGGTCGTGCCGACCTTCAGACCGAAGCCGCGGAGCACGCCGCGCAGGCTGTTCTCGATGTCGCGCAGCTTGGACTGCAGCAGCTTGCGTGCCGTCAGAACCGCCCGCGTCTCTTGCGCTTCGATCGACTTGCAGTGCACCGGCCGGAACCAGCCCAGCCGCATCAGTTGCGCGATCCCGCGGGCATCGTTGCGGTCCGACTTCACCGGCATCGCCTTGAAGGCATCGCGGACGTGCCGCGTCTCCAACAGTTCGACTGCCAGGCCCGCATCCCGCATCGCTGCGTAGAGCCATTGCGACAGCGGACCAGCCTCCAGCCCGATCCGTTCCAGCACCAACCCCAGCGACCGCAACCAGGTGATCAAGGCCTCCGGCTCACTCGCAACCCTCGCCTCGCGCAAAATCTTACCTGTCCCATCGACAAGGCAGACGCTCGAGCATTCCAAAGACACGTCGATTCCTGCATAGTGGTACATGGTCGTCCCTTAATGATGCTTGGAGCGGGCTTGCCCGACTCCGTTTATTGACACCATCAGTTTGAGGGACGACCGCCTTCCAACCAACAGGCCGCTCGCGAGCGCGCTTCCAAATCGCGCCGTAGCGAGCGGGCGGCCGGCCCGTTACCCCATCTACAAGTTGGCGTCTAGCGCACGTTGGCGAGCCGCATGTCGAGATAGCCGGTCACCGTCTCCATCAACGGCTCGAGCTTGCCGTCGAAGAAGTGGTTGGCGCCGGGGATGACCTGCTGGTCGATCACGATGCCCTTCTGCGTCTTCAGCTTCTCGACCAGCGTGTTGACGTCCTTGGGCGGAGCCACGGCATCCTTGTCGCCGTGCACGATCAGGCCCGACGACGGGCAGGGCGCGAGGAACGAGAAGTCGTAGAGATTGGCGGGCGGTGCGATCGAGATGAATCCCTCGACCTCAGGCCGGCGCATCAGAAGCTGCATGCCGATCCATGCGCCGAACGAGAAGCCGGCAACCCAGCAGGCGCGCGCTTCCGGATTGATCGCCTGCGCCCAGTCGAGCGCGCTCGCGGCGTCAGACAATTCGCCGGTGCCGTGATCGAACGAGCCCTGGCTGCGGCCGACACCACGGAAATTGAAGCGCAGCACCGAGAAGCCGCGATGCGCGAACGCGTAGTAGCACTGATAGACGATCTGGTGGTTCATCGTGCCGTGGAACTGCGGATGCGGATGCAGGATCATCGCAATCGGCGCGTTCTTTTGCTTGGCCGGATGATAGCGGCCCTCGAGACGGCCGGCAGGGCCGGTGAAAATGACTTCAGGCATTGCGTTCCCTCGATTGACGTCGATCAATCAATCGGTTGGAGCCATCTTCAGCGACGGTGCGCGAACAAAGCGGCTCATGATGAAAGCGGCGCAGGCACCGCCGGGCGGCACGCTGGAAGGCCTTCTAGCATGACGCAAGGGGCAAAAATCAAGGAAATTGTGCAGCTTGGCGGGGGCGAATATGCGCTGTGTGATGCGCGCGCAGGGAGCTGTGACTGTCTTGCTTGGCAACAAGACGAGGCTCCGAGCGAGCGTGAAAAATCTCGCCTGCCGGTGACTCCGATCTGGTCTCGGTGTCCGACTGTCGTTATGTCGCAGTGGATGGCCGCAACCATGGTGGTTGCGGCGGACAGATTGCATGGCCGAGCGCGTCTATCTCGACTGGAACGCCACCACGCCGCTTCGCGCCGAAGCGAAAGCGGCGATGGCTGCGGCGTGGGAATTGAGCGGCAACCCGTCCTCGGTGCACAGCGAGGGCAGGCGGGCGCGACGGCTGGTCGAGGATGCCCGCGACGCGGTGGCGAAGGCGGTTGGCGGCCGCGCGCAGGACGTCGTCTTTCTCTCCGGCGGGACCGAGGCCAATGCGCTGGCGCTAACGCCGGGATTGCGCCGCGCTGCGAGCGCGCCGGTGCGGCGCCTGTTGGTGTCGGCGATCGAGCATGCGTCCGTGCTCGCGGGCGGACGGTTTTCAGCGGATGCGATCTCGGCAATCAATGTCACGCGCGCCGGGGTGATTGATCTCGATCATCTGCGCGCGCTGCTGGTGGAGGGGCCGCCTGCGCTGGTCTCGGTGATGCTGGCGAACAACGAGACGGGTGCTATCCAGCCGGTCGCTGACGCCGCCGGGCTCGTCCATGCGGCCGGCGGGCTGTTGCATGTCGACGCGATCCAGGCGTTCGGCAAGATCCCGTTCGATCTGGCCTCGACGCAGGCCGACCTCATGACGCTGTCGGCGCACAAGATCGGCGGACCGAAGGGCACCGGCGCGCTGGTGCTCGCCGCTGATGTCGAAGGGCTGGAGGCGTTTCTGCGCGGCGGCGGACAGGAGCTCGGGCGGCGGGCAGGGACCGAGAACGTCGCGGGGATCGCAGGCTTTGGTGCGGCGACAAAGGCCGCGATGGCGGCGCTGAAGGCCGACGCCGCCCGCGTCAGAGGGCTGCGCGACCGACTCGAGCACGGTCTGCGGCAGACGCCGGGCTTGCTGGTCTTCTCCGACGACGTGAAGCGGTTGCCGAATACCGTTCTCTTCACAGCGCCAGGGATGAAGGCCGAGACGGCGGTGATCGGGTTCGACCTGGAGGGCGTAGCGGTGTCCTCCGGCTCTGCCTGCTCGTCGGGCAAGGTCCAGCCGTCGCACGTTCTGGAGGCAATGGGATACCGTTATGAGGTCTCCCAGGGAGCGGTGCGGCTCAGTCTTGGCTGGTCTACCACGGAGACAGACGTGGATTTGGCCCTCAAGGCTTGGCGAAAGCTCGCCGATACCTTACTTAAGGGAGAGCGACGAAACACAGCTTGAACAGTTCTAAGCGGGTGATTTCGTCTTCAAAGCATCGTAAGAGACTTCGGAACTTGAGATCCACCGCGGTCCTTGAAACCGCGAGCGGAGGATTGAATGCCTGCTGTACAAGAGACGGTCGAGCGCGTCCGGCGCATCGACGTCGACCAGTATCGTTATGGATTTGAGACGCTGATCGAGTCCGACAAGGCCCCGAAGGGGCTGTCGGAAGACACCGTCCGCTTCATCTCCGCAAAGAAGAATGAGCCGGCCTGGATGCTGGAATGGCGCCTGGAGGCGTATCGCCGCTGGCTGACCATGACCGAGCCGACCTGGGCGCGCGTCAACTATCCGAAGATCGACTATCAGGACATCTACTACTACGCGGCGCCGAAGCCGAAGAAGACGCTGTCCTCGATCGACGAGATCGATCCGGAAATCCTCAAGACCTACGAGAAGCTCGGCATTCCCTTGCGGGAAGTCGCGATCCTCGAAGGCGTCGAGCCGCCGCCCGGCGGCCCGCCGTCGCCCAGCCGCAAGATCGCGGTCGATGCCGTGTTCGATTCGGTGTCGGTGGCGACCACCTTCCAGAAGGAGCTGAAGGCGGCCGGCGTGATCTTCATGCCGATCTCGGAGGCGATCCGCGAGCATCCCGAGCTGGTGCAGAAATATCTCGGCACCGTGGTGCCGACCACGGACAATTATTTCGCGACGCTGAACTCGGCGGTGTTCTCCGACGGCTCGTTCGTCTACGTGCCGCCGGGCGTGCGCTGCCCGATGGAGCTGTCGACCTATTTCCGCATCAACGAGCGCAACACCGGCCAGTTCGAGCGCACGCTGATCATCGCCGACAAGGGCTCCTACGTCTCCTATCTCGAAGGCTGCACCGCGCCGCAGCGCGATGAGAACCAGTTGCACGCCGCGGTGGTCGAGCTCATCACGCTCGACGATGCCGAGATCAAGTATTCGACGGTGCAGAACTGGTACCCCGGCAATTCCGAGGGCAAGGGCGGCATCTACAATTTCGTCACCAAGCGTGGCGACTGCCGTGGCCGGAATTCCAAGATCTCCTGGACCCAGGTCGAGACCGGTTCGGCGATCACCTGGAAATATCCGAGCTGCATCCTGCGCGGCGACAATTCGAGCGGCGAGTTCTACTCGATCGCGATCTCGAACGGTTTCCAGCAGGTCGATAGCGGCACCAAGATGATCCACCTCGGCAAGAACACGTCGAGCCGGATCATCTCCAAGGGCATCGCCGCCGGCAAGTCGCAGAACACCTATCGCGGCCTCGTCAGTGCGCATCGTAAAGCCACCGGCGCGCGCAACTACACCGCCTGCGATTCGCTCCTGATCGGCGACAAATGCGGCGCGCACACCGTGCCCTATGTCGAGGCCAAGAACTCCTCGGCAACGTTCGAGCATGAAGCGACGACGTCGAAGATCTCCGAGGACGTGCTGTTCTACTGCGTCCAGCGCGGGCTCTCGCAGGAAGAAGCCGTCGGCCTCGTCGTCAACGGCTTCGTGAAGGACGTGCTGCAGCAACTGCCGATGGAATTCGCGGTGGAAGCGCAGAAGCTGATCTCGATCAGCCTTGAAGGTTCGGTTGGCTAATCCATCCCGCTGAAGGCGCGGCCGACGCGCGGTTTTCGGATGATGCTCAGGAAAAATCAGAATGTCTCTGCTGGAAGTGAAAGATCTGCAGGTTCGTGTCGAGGAGCGCGAGATCCTCCATGGGCTGTCGCTCACGGTGAATCCGGGCGAGGTGCACGCGATCATGGGGCCGAACGGCTCCGGCAAGTCGACGCTGTCCCACGTCATCGCCGGCAAGCCCGGCTATGAAGTCACCGGCGGGCAAATCCTGTTCAGGGGCGAGGACCTGCTGGAGATGGCGCCCAACGAGCGCGCCGCCAAGGGCGTGTTCCTGGCGTTCCAGTATCCGGTGGAGATCCCCGGCGTCACCACCTGGAATTTCCTGCATGCGGCGCTCAACGCGCAGCGCAAGGCGCGCGGCGAGGACGAGATTTCGTCGCCTGCGTTCCTGAAGAAGGTCCGCGAGGTGGCGAAGCAGCTCAACATCCCGCAGGACATGCTGAAGCGCGGCGTCAATGTCGGCTTCTCCGGCGGTGAGAAGAAGCGCAACGAGATTTTGCAGATGGCGCTGTTCGAGCCGGCCGTCTGCATCCTCGACGAAATGGATTCCGGCCTCGACATCGACGCGTTGCGGATTGCCGCCGACGGCGTCAACGCGCTGCGCTCGCCGGAGCGCGCGATGGTCGTGATCACCCACTATCAGCGGCTGCTCAACTATATCGTGCCCGATGTCGTGCACGTGATGTCGAAGGGCCGGGTGGTGAAGAGCGGCGGCAAGGAACTGGCGCTGGAGCTGGAAGAGTCCGGTTACGCGCAGTTCGAAGACGCTGCCTGATCAGGTTACGGGTTTTCATATGAACGTTGTAGCAAAGACCGAGACCGGACGCGCGCTGGGCGATGCATTCGCCGTGGTGCGCGATCGTCTACCGGGCAAGGGCATGATCGCCGATCAGCGCCGCCAGGCATTCGAGGTTTATGAACGATCAGGCCTGCCGCATCGCCGGATCGAGGACTGGAAATACACCGACCTGCGCGCCCTGATGCGGGAGGTGCTGCCGCTCGCACCGACGCCGGATGCAGCCGGGCTGGATCGCGCGGCTGCTGCCGTCAAGCTGCAGGCGATCGACGGTGTGCGCCGCCTGGTGCTGGTCGATGGCACCTTCGCGCCTGATCTGTCCGATCTCGGCGGTATCGAGAAGGGGCTCAGCATCCGCGCGCTGCGCGAAGTGCTCGAGGCCAGCGATGGCGGGCTCTCCGCCCAGGCCTTTGCCTCCGACAACTCCAATCCGATGATCGCGCTGAACGGCGCGATGGCGACCGATGGCGTCGTCATCGACGTCGCCAATGGCACCGTGCTGTCGCAACCGCTGCACATCGTCCACGTCGCATCAGGCGCGACGCCGGCTTCGATGTTCACGCGGTCGCTGCTCCGGCTCGGCCGCGATACCGGCGTGACGCTGGTGGAGAGCTATCTCGCGGGCGAAGGCGCCAAGGCCTACCAGACCCATGACGGGCTGATCGTTGCGATCGGCGACAATGCGCGGCTCGATCACATCAGGCTGGTCGAGGACTCCATCGACGCGTTCAACATTTCCTCCGCGACGGTTACGCTCGGCGCGCACGCCCATTTCAACACGTTCGGCCTGACTTCGGGCGGTCATGTCAGCCGCTACCAGCTGACGATCACCTGTGCCGGTGAGGGCTCCAACGTCGAGACCAACGGCGTCAATCTGATCAACGGCAAGCAGCACGCTGACACCACGCTGTTCATGGATCACGCGGTGCCGCATTGCGCCAGCCGCGAGATCTTCCGCGCCGTCGTCGACGACCGCGCCCATTCCGTGTTCCAGGGTCGCATCATCGTCCGTCCGGACGCCCAGAAGACCGACGCCAAGATGATGACCCGCGCGCTGTTGCTGTCCGACGACGCGGAAGCCGACAACAAGCCCGAGCTCGAGATCTTCGCCGACGACGTCACCTGCGGTCATGGTGCGACCACCGGCGCGCTGGACGAGAACCTGCTGTTCTACATGCGCGCCCGCGGACTGCCCGAGAAGGAGGCGCAGGCGCTTCTGATCCAGGCCTTCGTCGGCGAGGCGATCGAGACGATCGCCAGCGACGCCTTGCGCGAGGTCGCAATTGCCACCGCGCAGCGCTGGCTTCAGGCGAGGGCGTGAGCATGCACAAGGCGGTCGCCAACGGCTCTTACGACGTCGCGCTGGTGCGGCGGGATTTCCCGGCGCTCGCCATGCAGATCTACGGCAAGCCGCTGGTCTATCTCGACAACGCGGCCTCGGCGCAGAAGCCGAACGCGGTGCTCGACCGCATGACGGAGGCGTACAAGAGCGAATACGCCAACGTGCATCGCGGCCTGCATTACCTCGCCAATGCCGCGACGGAAGCCTATGAGGGCGCCCGCGACAAGGTCGCGAAGTTCATCAACGCCCGCCGCAATGAAGAGATCGTCTTCACCCGCAACGTCACCGAGGCGATCAATCTGGTGGCGTCGTCCTGGGGCGGTGTGAACATCAAGGAGGGCGACGAGATCGTCCTCTCGATCATGGAGCACCACTCCAACATCGTGCCGTGGCACTTCCTCAGGGAGCGCCATGGCGCCGTGATCAAGTGGGCGCCGGTCGACGACGAAGGCAATTTCCTGATCGAGGAGTTCGAGAAGCTCCTGACGCCGCGCACCAAGATCGTCGCGATCACCCAGATGTCGAACGCACTCGGCACGCTGGTTCCGGTCAAGGAGGTGGTCCGGCTCGCCCATGCCCGCGGCATTCCGGTGCTGGTCGACGGCGCGCAGGGCGCGGTGCATCTGCCGGTCGACGTCCAGGACCTCGATTGCGATTTCTATGCCTTCACCGGCCACAAGGTGTACGGGCCGACCGGCATCGGCGCGCTCTACGCCAAGCACGAGCATCTGGTGGCGATGCGGCCGTTCAACGGCGGCGGCGAGATGATCCGCGAGGTCGCCAAGGACTGGGTCACCTATGGCGATCCACCGCACAAGTTCGAGGCCGGGACGCCGCCGATCGTCGAGGCGATCGGGCTCGGTGCCGCGATCGACTACGTCAATTCGATCGGCAAGGAGCGTATCGCCGCGCATGAGCATGAGCTGCTCACCTATGCGCAAGAGCGCCTGCGCGAGATCAACTCGCTGCGCCTGATCGGCACCGCCCGCAACAAGGGCCCGGTGATCTCCTTCGAGATGAAGGGCGCGCATGCCCACGACGTCGCGACCGTGATCGACCGCCAGGGCATCGCGGTGCGCGCCGGCACCCATTGCGTGATGCCGCTTTTAGAGCGGTTCAACGTCACGGCCACCTGCCGGGCGTCGTTCGGGATGTATAATACCAAGGAAGAAGTCGACCATCTGGTGCAGGCGCTGATCAAGGCGCGGGAACTGTTCGCATGACCGATACAGCCGAAGTCAAGACGGCCTCCATGGAAACCACCTCGGCGCTGCCCGCGGAGGAGACCGAGCGCATGAGTGGCGAGATCGTCGCGGCGCTGAAGACGGTGTTCGACCCGGAAATCCCGGCCGACATCTACGAACTCGGCCTGATCTACAAGGTCGATCTCAAGGATGATCGCTCCGTCGATATCCTGATGACGCTGACCACGCCGAACTGTCCTGCCGCGGGCGAATTGCCGCAGATGGTCGAGAACGCGGTGGCCAGCGTTCCCGGCGTCGGCGTCGTCAACGTCAATCTGGTCTGGGATCCGGCCTGGACGCCGGACCGGATGTCGGACGAGGCACGCCTCGTCCTCAATATGTGGTGATGCGTTAGGGAACTAAATTTTGGCTCAAGAAGAACGGCAATTGATTTGCCGCTGGGACTGACCACATGAGTGACATGACGCAAGCTTCACCGACTCCAGCCAAGCCGAAGCGGCCGCGCCCGCAGGTCATGAAATTGACCGATGCCGCGGCGGAGCGGATCACCGAGCTGACCAAGCGCGCCGATTCCGAGATCGTCGGCCTGCGCGTCGGCATCAAGAACGGCGGCTGCGCCGGACAATCCTATACCGTCGAATACGCCCACGAGATTCGTCCGACCGACGAAGTGGTCGAGGACAAGGGCGTCAAGATCCTGGTCGATCCGAAGGCCGTGCTGTTCCTGCTCGGCACCGAGATGGATTACAAGGCCGACAAGATGCAGGCCCAGTTCGTGTTCAACAACCCGAACCAGGTCTCTGCCTGCGGTTGCGGCGAATCGGTGCAGCTCAAGCCGGCCACCGTCTGATTCTCTTGTGTCCCGGACGCGCTGCGGCGTGTAGCGCCGCATCGCAGAGCCGGGACCCATCCCTCAGTTGCGCAAAGGCCGATGGGCCCCGGCTCTGCAGCGCATCGTTCCACGCTGCGCTGCGTCCGGGGCACGAGGCAGGCACATGGACCGTGAATTCCTGAGCGACCTGTTCGCCGATTTCGGCCCGGTCACGCTGCGCCGGATGTTCTCCGGCTACGGCATCTCCGCTGACGGCACCAATTTCGCGCTCGCGCTGCGTGCCGGGCTCTACTTCCGTGCCGACGAAGAAACCATCCCGCAATTCGAGGCTGAAGGCTGCGGGCCGTTCCAGTACCAGACGCGGTCGAAGACGGTCACGGTGAATTCGTACTGGCAGCTGCCGGCGCGGTTGTTCGACGATTCCGAGGAGCTCGCGGTCTGGGCACGCTCGGCGCTCGGCGCCGCCCAGCGCGCAGCGCTGCGCAAGCGGCCGAGAACGCGAAAGTCGAAAGCACCCGAGAAGAGGACGGCCGCAAAAAAGCCTGCGAGTAAGAAGGCATCGGTGAAGAAGCCTGCCGCGAAACGGGCGCCAGCCCGAAAGAAGCGCGCGCCAAAGAAGCGGTCATTCTGACAGCTTGGCGCAAAATGGACCAATGAGATCCACGCTCACTTGACTGGTCATGCCCGGCCTTGTGCCGGGTATCCACGTCTTTGTTTCAATCGGCGACGAAAGACGTGGATGGCCGGGACAAGCCCGGCCATGACGGAGGAGACGACCAGATCACGCCACCCGGGTCTGGGTTTCGGCGCTGTATTCCGGATCGGTCTCGCAGATCACCCGGTTGCGGCCGGCGCGCTTGGCGGCATAGAGGCAGGCGTCGGCGCGCTCGATCAGCGAATCCGTGTCGTCGCCCTGTTTCAGCATGGAGACGCCGACCGAGATCGTGACGCGCCCGAGGATCTCGCCGGTCGACTTCTTCTTCAGTTCCTTGGCCATCACGGCGCGGCGGATGTGGTCGGCGACCGTCAGCGCCTGGCGCAGTGCGGTGTTGGGCAGCACGACAGCGAATTCCTCGCCGCCATAGCGGGCAGTGATGTCCTGGCCCTTGATGGTCTGCTTCAGCGACTGCGCCACCAGCCGCAGCACCTGGTCGCCGGTGAGGTGGCCGTAGGAGTCGTTGAACGACTTGAAGTGATCGATGTCGAACATCAGGAGCGACAGCGGTTCGCTGCTGGCGAGCGCAGTCTGCACCGCCATGTCGATCGAGCGGTCGAAATCTTTGCGGTTGCCGAGGCCGGTCAGCGGATCGGTCAGGCTCTCGGCGCGGATCGCCTCGAGGCTGTGCTGCAGGTCGCTGATCTCGGACTTCGACAGCGCGAGTCGGTTCTCCAGCGCCTGGTTGGTCTCGCGCATCTCGCGGGTCGATTTCGCCAGACTGTCGACGATTGCCTTGATGTGATCGCGGGTGGTCGCGGTCGCAAGCTTGCTGGTGGCGCCGACCAGGCTCGCATCATATGTGGCCGACACACCAAGCGCATCGGTGATCAGCTTCATGACGGCGTCGATCTCGCCGATGACGCGCGCACCGACCTGGTCGATGCGGTCCGACGTCTTGATGTGCGAGAGATAGGTTTCGTAGATCTGCTCGAGGTCGGATTCGCTGAGCTTGCCGCTGCGCGCCAGCGTCTCGTTGATGACCTTGTTGAGCGGAGCGTTGTAGCCGGTCGCGTAGACGTACCAGATTTCGTAGTTGCGGGGCACGGCGGTCTGGCGAAGCGAGCGGATCTGGCCAAGCGCGACTTCGGCAAAGGCCAATGTACGTTCTTGTTCGTCCAGCAGCTTAACCACTGTTACGTCCCCAATGCGCGCAATGCCGGTTATGCCCGGCGGCAATGACTAAACTATTGGCGGGAAGGTACGGGACGAGAGTGAAGGCAAGGTAAATAGTGGAACCACGGGGATTTGGCCGCGACGATCGTCGTACGAGCTCGATTCCGCCGAGGATCGCGCGCCGCTTTCGGAAGCTTTTCGCTTGCTCGCAATTCCGGTGCGAAAGCCGTGCGAATTTGCTTCAAACCCGAAGCAATCACTCGCGCCTCGGTCGTCGGCGACGACTGAGATTCCCCGGACGACCGCCGCGGACGCGGCGGCGCCGGAGCCAACATTAGGCGCGTGCGCGCACAGGTCGCAGCAGGAAGGCGGGCAGGTGCGAATGATCGCCGGGCTCGTGGTCCGCCTCGCGCTGCGGCCGGCGTGGCTCGGCACGCCCGATCGACGGCACGTGCGACGGGGCCTGCGGGCCAGCGTTGCGGCCGTGGCGCGGCTCGCGCTCCGGCTTCGCCGCACGCTCCTGCCGGGGCTCCCGGTCCTGACGCGGCTCGCGTTCACCGTGAGCCGCTTCGCGTTCACTTTGGCGCGCTTCGCGCTCACCGTGGCGCGGCTCGCGCTCACGGCGCGGCTTGCGGCTGCCACGGGCGCCATCGCGCGAACCTTCGCGGCTGCGCGAGCGGCGCGGCGCGTCGTCGTCGGAGGCTTCGCTGCGAACGGTGTAGTCGCCCTCGGCGCGCGGGATCGGCTGGCCGATCAGCTTCTCGATCGCGGTCATCGACTTGCTGTCGAGCGAGGTGACGATCGAGATCGCGGTACCGGTGCGTCCGGCGCGGCCGGTACGGCCAATGCGGTGGACGTAGTCATCGGGGTGGTGCGGCACGTCGAAATTGAAGACGTGGCTGACGGCGGGTATGTCGAGGCCGCGGGCGGCGACGTCGGAGGCGACGAGCAGCGGAATCTCGCCCTTGCGGAATTGATCGAGAGCTGCGGTGCGGGCGGACTGATCCATGTCGCCGTGCAGGGCGCCGACACTGAAGCCGTGCTTCTGCAGCGATTTGTGCAGGACTGCGACTTCGCGTTTGCGATTGCAGAAAATAATCGCGTTGTTGAGATCCTTGGCGTCGCGCAGCAGGCGCCGGAGGATATCGCGCTTCTCGTGCGCTTCGCGACCGGCCGGGACCTGCAACTGCGTCACCGTGACGGCGGTGGTCGCGGGCTTCGAGACTTCGATCCGTGCCGGATTATGCAGGAAGGCCTCGGTGATGCGGCTGATCTCCGGAGGCATCGTCGCGGTGAAAAACAGCGTCTGCCGCGTGAACGGGACGAGCTTGCAGATGCGTTCGATGTCGGGGATGAAGCCCATGTCGAGCATGCGATCGGCTTCGTCGATCACCAAGAGCTCGACGCCGGTGAGCAGCAACCCGCCGCGTTCGGTGTGGTCGAGCAGGCGGCCGGGCGTTGCGATCAGGACGTCGACGCCACGCGTCAGCTTGGTGTCCTGGTCGCCGAACGAGACGCCGCCGATCAGCAGCGCCACGTTCAATTTCTGACCGGCGCCGTATTTGTCGAACTGCTCCTTCACCTGCGCGGCAAGTTCGCGAGTCGGCTCGAGGATCAGGGTGCGCGGCATCCGTGCCCGGGCGCGGCCCTTCTCTAGGATGGTGAGCATCGGGAGAACGAAGGCAGCGGTCTTGCCGGTGCCGGTCTGGGCAATTCCGAGCACGTCGCGCCGGGCGAGGACGTGCGGGATTGCCTGTTCCTGGATGGGAGTGGGGGTGGTGTAACCGGTGGCCGCAACTGCGGCGAGGACCTTATCGGACAGGCCTAGATTGGAAAAAGACATTGAGCCTCTGGTCGAAACCGCCGTTCGGCATCGCAGGTAAAAGGCTGTCGCGTTCGGCCCCGAAACGGCTCGCTTTTCTATAAAGCTCGGGGGCTCTGACTAACGCTGACGGACGGCAAACCTGACGAATCGCGTTTCGATCCGAGGGCCGCGTTGCCCGCAACATAGGGGCGAAACCGGTAAAGTCAATCTTTGAACCGGCCAATGGCCGAAAAAGCTTAATGTTTTCGCAGAAATAAGCGTCGTTTCCGTCATTTTGCAGTCAAATGAATCACCACCCCCAGATCCGGCGGCCGGGCCTCGGCAGGGGCGTACGCGCTACTTTTCGGCCTGGATTCGCCTGATGTCAGGCCTCCGGATGCGCCGGCCCCGCCACGGGCCGGGACGCCCTACCACGCATAACGGACCGCGCCCTTGCCGGCGTAGGAGCGGGTCACGCTGGAGAATTCGCCCTCGAAGCTTGCGAGCGCCGACCAGCCATTTGCCCATTTCAGCTCGGCGGAGGCGGTGGTGAGGGCAGAGTCGGAAGCCTGCGCCGCGCCGTTCACGACGAAGCTCGCGCCGGGCAGGGTCTGGAATGTCGCGGCGATGCTGCGGTCGGGGTTGAAGTCATGCGCCCAGGCAGCGCGGCCACGCAGCGTCAGCACCGCGTTCGAGAGCGCAAAGGATTTGTCGGCGCGCAGGCCGAACTCGCTGCGGGTGTCGGTGACGCTCTTTTCGTTGTAGGCCAGCGCAAAGGTGTTGGCGCCGACGATGGTCTGTTCGGCGTAGCCCGGCAGCTGGAATGTCGTGAACTGGCCCGCGGCATAGGGCGTCAGGCCGATGCCTCCGATCCATGGCGCGACCAGGCGGTAGCCACCCTCGACGCGGCCCGACCAGGCGTTGGCGTTGAATTCGGCGCGCAGGCGATCGACGCTCCCGACCGTCACCGTGCGGTCGGTGGTGACGTCCTGCCAGCCATAGGCCAGTGCACCGGCGAGGTAGGCCGCGCCGACATTGTGCCGGACGAAGGCGCCGGCCTGGAACAGGTCGGAGCGGCCGCCGCCACTGTTGGCGACGCTGAAATTGGTGCCGCCGCCGGCGAGCGCAAAGCCCGCGATCGTGTTCGGCGAGAACCGATAGTCGGCGCCAATGGCGGTGCCGAACACCTGGCTGGTGGTGTTGTTCGACCCGAGCGCATTGTTGCCGTCGGTGGTCTGTGAGCCACCGTACGCCGCCGCCCACACGCTCCAGCGCGGATCGTAGCTCACGGCGATCGGCGCCTTGCGATAGACTGCGGCATAGGCGTCGCTGGTCGAGCGCCTGGCTGCGTAGGCCAGCGAATTGTCGTCGGTGTAGGACGTGGTGTCGGCCGGCATCGCCGTCGCACCGCGGCCGTCGATGAAGGGATCGAGCATCGTGCCCATGAACTGGTTCATGGCGTTGAACGTGGTCTGCTGCGAACCGGCCGCGCTCTCGCCGGAGAGCTGGGTCAGGCCCTTCAGCAGATTGTCGCCCGACAGGTTGAAGATGGCACTGAACGCGTTGGAGAGGTTGGCGCCGCCGAGCAGGCCGTTGTCGATCGCACCCGCGACGTTCCTGTGGTTGATGCCGGCGTTGGTCGGCAGGATCGGGGACAGCAGGCCGGGATCGAGCGACAGCAGCACGTCGCTGCCGACATAGCTCACCACCGGATTGCGGGCGAGGTTGTTGGCGAGCAACAAATTCGCCGAGCCGAATGTGCCGCTCAGCGTTCCCGCATTGGCGATCGTGTAGGTGACCTTCCTGGTGATCCGCTCGAGCGGATCGACGATGACATTGCCGGCAATGTTGGCGGTACCGGTGACGATCGCCTTGTCGCTGATCGTGTTGGTGACCTGCACCAGATAGGTCGCTGCCGCCGTCATGGTCAGGCTAGCCATCGTGATGGTGCCGGGCGAATTGCCGGGCGACAGCGTGCCGCCGATGATGGTATTTCCGATGGTGCCGTTGCCGGCGAGCGTGCCGGTTGGGCCGACGGTGACGCTGGCGTTCGGCAAGGCGCCGTTGAGGGTGAACACGCTGTCGACGCTGACGGCTCCCGCAAAGTTCGAGTTGCCGGTGAAGTTCCAGTTTGCGCCGGCGAGCAGTGCAAGGCTGGAGAAGCCCGAGAACTGCGCGCCGCTGCCGAGCTTCGACAGATCGAAGCTGGTCGCGGTCGTTCCACCGAACTGCAGGATGCTGGTCCCGGTGCCGATGACATTGCCGTTGAACGCGGCGCCGGACTGCATCTGCAGCACGTCATTGGTGCCGCCGAACTGGACCGCGGTGCCACCGGTGCCGGTGACGGTGCCGTTGGCGACCAGCGTGGTGGTGCCGCCCGACGTCGTGATGCCGGTGGCACCGTTGACGGAAGTCCTGGTGTTGATGAAGATGTTGCCCGGCGTCGAGCGCGACGCGGCGATGCCGATGCCACTGCTCAGCACACTGCCCAGCGAGTCGATCCTGATGTCGCCGAGGCCGTCGCGCTGGGCGAAGATGCCGTAGCTTCCGGCAGCCGTGCCGCTCGCAACCACATTGCCTTCGGCGCGCAGCGCCAGCGTTGCGGCGTTGTCGGCGCCGTTCGCGATGATGCCGCTGATGCCGATCGCCGCGGCGCTGGTCGAGGTGGCGCTCACGGTGCCCTTGGTGACGAGGTCGATGCCGCCGAGGCCCGCGGTGATGGACGAGAAGCGGCTGACGCCACGGCTCAGCGTGATGCCGGTCGCGGCGCCGTTCGAGGCCGCGGTCACGTCGCCATTGGCGCGAACGGTAAGTGTGCCGGTGTTGACGATGGTGGGCGGCAGGCTGACGGTTGAGGCAGTAATTCCGGTGGCCCTGCTGCCGGCGCCGATCGCAGTGGCCGTCACGGCGCCATCGGCGGTCAACCGGGTCGCACTCAGATTGTTTTGTGCCACGCTGACGCCAACGACTGTCGACGCGGTGTCGCTGATCGACGTTGCCGTGACGGCGCCGTGCAGATTGAAGTCGACCGGGACCACGCCGTAGGCTGCCAGGGACGCTCCGGTCACATTTGCGACCGCACCGGACGGCGTCATGCCGGTGATCGTAATCGATCCGTTGACGTTCAGTGCCGCCGAGCCGTTGCTGGATGTACTTCCCAATCCGGCGGAAAGGCCGGCGACGGTGCCACCGGCCGAAGGAGAGGTGGAAGTCCTGGTGTCGAAGGTTCCGGAAATGTCGCCATTGAAGGTCGCGGTGTTGGCGCCGGCGCCGGAAAAGCCGACGGACGCCAGGGCGCCGTAGTAGGCCTGGTCGGGGCCGTTTCCCTTGGCAATATTGCCGTCCACGACGAGGCTGCTGTTAGCGCCGCCGCCGCCGGACACGGTAAGCGTCCCGCCCGTGATGCCGCGCGTCCGGACCGTCATGGTGCCGGAGCCGTAGTTCGTCAAACTCACGGAGCCGCTGACATCCTGATTGAGCTTCGCCGTGAACGCGCTGGTGTTGGCCGAATTGTTGGCCTGGAGGATGATGCCGCCCGCGACGCTCGCATTGGTGGTGAGGTCGACGGTACCGGTGCCGCCGTCCTGGAGATAGATGCCGCCGACGACCGCGCCGTTGGTCGTGACGGAAAGATTGCGCGCATAATAGCTGCCCTGTCCCATGCGGACGTAAATCCCGCCGCCTGTTTGGGTTGTGTCGCCGGTGACTGCGCCTGTCGCGATCGTGACGTCGGACTGGTTACCGTTGCTCAGGACGTAGATTCCGAGGCCGCCTCGGGTCACGATCTGGCTGCCAACCGTGTTGATGTTGACGCTGCCCCCCGGTCCTGCGCTCAAGACATTGATGCCGGTGCCGGCCGTGATCGTGCCGGCGGTCTGCGTAATCGAGACCGGACCGCTGGCCGAGACGTTGATTGCGTACCAGTTGGCGGTGACGTCGGCCGATCCCGTGTAGGTGATCGGGGCTTGGCTGCCGCCGAGGAGCTGGATGCCGTCGTACAGGGACGATGTGATGCCCGCGGGGTCGTTGTGATTGAACGTGATACTGCCGGAGGCGCTCACGACCACGCCGCGGGTGGTGATCCCGGCGCCGGCGTTGATGTTCACGGTGACATCACCGTTGAAACTCGTGTTGAGCCCGCCGTCCGACGGATGGGCGGCGTCGCAGAGCACGTTGCCGGTGCCGACGCCAGAGCAGTAGACCGCCGCCTCGGCCGTGGACGCCATCGCGATCAATGACGCCGATCCAAGCAGCGCGCCGCGCCACATCCCCGGCCTGCCGCCGCCGCCCGCCATAACCTTGCCCCTACACCCCATTGTAGCTGAATGTTTCTGGCGCAACGGTCGTGCGCTGTCTTCTCAGTGCGCGCATACCGTCGATCCAAAGCGCAGCTGCCGCAGAAATGAGCGCAGGTGTGGCCGTTCGGCACCATGCAGCACGGGCTGCGCCGGATCGGCGCGAGCGCAGCGCCGCCGCGCGGGTGCCGTCGTCCTAGAGCTCCGCGGCCCGGTACTCGCCCGGCGTCAGGCCCTCGGATGCGCTGAAGATCCGGTAGAACGTGGCCAGGCTGCCAAATCCGCAGGCAAGCGCGATATCGGCGATCGGCTGCGGCGGCTTTTCGCGCAGCAGCCTCCGGCTCTCGCTCAGGCGCTGCGCGGTGACGGTCTGCGAAAAGCTCGCCTCGGTCGCCTCGAACAGGACGTGCAGGTAACGAACCGAGACGCCGAGCAGGTCGGCGACCATGCCGGGCGAGAGAGCCGGCTTCGCGAGATGACGCGTGATCAGGCGTCGCGCCAGGCTAAGCCGGCCGACGCGGAGCGCCTGCTGGGCACGGCGGCTGCCTGGCCTGATCGCGCCGCGCTCGATCAGCGCGAGGTCGGCCACGATCTTAACCAGCGCAGGGATGCTCGCGGTATCACCGGCCTCGGTCGCGTCCTTGAAGTCGGCAAGGCAGGCTTCGAGCAACGGTGCCCAGCCGCGATTGCTTGCCGTCGGAGCGCTGTGATGAGCGGCCTCGAGGGCTGGCGCCTGATCCGGATGCAACTCCACGACACCGAGGACAACAATGCGCGCCGGGCTGCTGGATGACGCTTCCGGGCTCCGATCCTCGTGCTTACCGCGCATCGTGCATGACCCCTCGCTCTGCATAAGAGCGCGCGTCGCCGGTAACGAGATTTGCGGTGTCTTGTCCGGGCGAAGCGCCTGCGCGGTTCTGGCGAAATCGCCGGAAAATATCTTCTCAATGCGCGCAGGCTGTTCACGTCGGTTCGGAGAGCGTCGGATTGCGCGGCGGCGTGCCCGGTCGCCGGCACGGACATAGCCATGCTTTAGCAACCCGCCACAGCCCCAGGGCGCGTGCGCGTCCGAACCGAGGCTCAGGCAAGTCGTGCCCGGTAATCGCCCGGCGTCATCGATTCCGACGCGTTGAAGAGGCGATAGAACGTCGCAAGGCTCTCGAAGCCGCAAGCAAAAGCGACCTCGGCAATCGTCTGCCCGGGCGTCTCGCGGAGCAGCCGGCGGCTTTGCGCGAGCCGGAGCACGGTGACGGTCTCCGAGAAGCTCATCTCCGTCTCCTCGAACAGGATGTGCAGGTGACGGACCGAGATGCCGAGCAGGCCGGCAATCAGCCTTGGCGACAGCGTCGCATTCGAAAGATGCCGCCGGATCAGGCGGCGAGCCAGCGACAGATGGCCGGTTCGCAACGCCTGCTGCGCGAGCCGGCTCTTCGGCCGCATGATTCCGCGCTGGATCAGCGCGATATAGGCGAGCGCCTGCACCGTCGGAGGCGCGTCCGCCGCCGCGGCGTTGCTGCCTTCGACCAGGTCGCGAAAGCATGATTCGAGCAGCGTCCGCAGCGCGGTCTGATCCGGCACGGGCCTGGGAACGAGTTCGCTGAGCTCGGCGCCCGGTGGGATAATCCCTGCTACCGGGATCTTGATGATGCGCAGATGGAAGCCGTCGTCGTGCAGCGGGACGGTGCGATAGGGCAGGTCCGAATAGCTGGTCGCGAACATGCCGTCGCGAACCGCGAACTCATCGAGCCGTGCGCCGCCGAACCAGCCGCCACCGCCGAGCTGCTGATAGATGCACAGGCTGTCGCTCTGCGCATCGGCGATGTCAGCTGCGCGCCGTTCGACGCGGTAGGGCGAGGCGCGCAGCTCGACCAGCCCTGCATCGCCGAGCTTGCGCAGCGAGAACTCGCCGAAGAAGTCCCGACGCTGCTCGGGCTCGAGCTCCGCGGTGACGCCGAACAACCCCTTGGCGCGCACCTCGCGCCAATAGTCAAAGCGATCCCGGGGATCGACTTGCTCAGTGGACCATGTGTACACGGAAAAGCTCGTGGAAAACCTGTGGGACCTGCGGAGAGCTCGAGCCGGATGGAGAGGGCGAATCTTATCACGCGGACCGGAAAAAGAAACTTGACCTGAGAGGGGCATAGCGCCTCATTCAGGACGGGGTGGCCGGTCGGAACGGCCATCCGCAGCCGGCCTTGAACCGGCCAAACGGCTGATCCGACTATTAGAGCGCGATGAGATTAGGTTGAATCGTCCATCGCGCATTAGCCTGTTGTTTAAGCATGATCTTTTCGGAAAACCGCTTCGCACTTTTCCGGATCATGCTCTAGGTGGTGTGGACACTAGCGCATCCATAGAACGATGGCTGCGAGAGTGACGACGGCCCGGTAGTTCCGGGCCGTTTTTTCGAAGCGGGTTGCGACGCGGCGGAACTGCTTGAGCTTTGAGAAGCAGCATTCGACGAGATGACGCTGGGCATAGAAATGCTTGTCGAGTGGATATTTGAGCGCGCGTGACGGGTTGTTGGGGATCACGGCGAGCGCGCCTTTGGCGGCGATGGCTTGGCGCAAGTGATCGGCGTCATAGGCCGTATCGGCCATGACGACCTCGGCGGATAAGCCTTCGATCAATGCGGCGGCTTGCGGTGCATCGCCCTTCTGACCTGCGGTGAGCTTGAACCGCACCGGACATCCCAAGCCTCGAACGGCCATATGTATCTTGGTGCTCAGGCCGCCGCGCGAGCGGCCGATCGCTTGATCTTCCGCTTGATCTTCAGACCCCCCTTTTTGGCGCCGGCGGCGTGCTGATGCGCCCGAACGATGGTGGAATCGACGATCAGATATTCGAAGTCCGGATCATCGGACATCGCCTCGAAAATCCGCCACCAAACACCCTTGATGCTCCATCGACTGAAGCGCCGGAACACGCTGTTCCAGTCCCCAAACACCTCCGGAAGATCGCGCCAGGGAGACCCCGTACGCACGATCCACAGCACACCTTCCACGAACATCCGGTTGTCGCGCCCGGTGGAGCCCTTCTGATCGGGGCGCCCTATGATCAGCGGCGCTATCCGCTCCCACGCCGCGTCGCTCAATACCAAACGGTCCATCACACCCAAGGCGGCCTCCCCAAAAGCAGCCTTGAATCTGATTTGCTCCTAAAAGGGAATCCTTAGAGTCCACACCACCTAGGCGGCGGTCGCACGGGCGGCGCACTTGTCGTGCAGGCGGGAAATCGGATGAAGAACTGGCTTTCGAGACTTTCGGCGACCGTTTTGGCGGTTGGATTGGTCGCATTGGCGGCGCCCGCCCAGGCCGAGAAGCGCGTCGCGCTGGTGATCGGCAACAATGACTACAGGAACGTGCCCAAGCTGCAGAAGGCGGTGAACGACGCCCGCACCATGGGCGACACGCTGAAGCAACTCGGCTTCAACGTCATGGTGGCCGAGAATTTGAACCGGCAGGCGTTCTCCGAGACATTGCTCGCTTTCGACCGCGCCGTGGAACCCGGCGACACCGCGTTCTTCTTCTATGCCGGCCACGGCTTCGAGATCGCCGGCCAGAACTTCCTTCTGCCGACCGACGTACCGGCCGCGACCGAAGGGCAGGAGGAACTGGTGCGCGACGCCTCGGTGCTCGCCGACCGCATCATCGAGCGGTTGCAGAACAAGAAGGCGCGTACCTCGATCCTGGTGTTCGACGCCTGCCGCAACAATCCGTTCGAACGCGCCGGCACGCGCGCCGTTGCCGGCGGCGGCGGACTGGCGCCGATGACGCAGCTGCCCGAAGGCGTGTTTTCGGTGTTTTCGGCCGGGCCACGCCAGACCGCGCTCGACCGTCTCTCGAACGACGATGCCAATCCCAATTCGGTGTTCACGCGGACTTTTGCCAAGGAACTGCTGCAGCCCGGCGAGAACATGGTGCAGGTCGCCCAGCGCACGCGGCGCCTGGTCAGCGAGATGGCCGACACCGTGAAGCACAAGCAGATCCCGGTCTATTTCGACCAGATGGTCGACGATGTCTTCCTGAACGGAATCGCGAAGGGGCAGGCCGAGGCGGCCAATCCGTCCGCTCCACCGCAGCAAGTGGCCGCGCTGCCGCCGGTATCGGTGCCGAAGCTGCCGAAGGAGGATACCGTCAACGCGCCGATCGCGAGCTTCTCGCGGCACAATGGCGGCTGGTCCGTCGTGTTCTCGATCGCCGATCCGACGCTCGGAATTTCCTGGCGGATCGGCGACAGCGGCGATTTCCGCGAGACCGGCTTCATGGACACGCTCGACCCGCGCACCCGCAAGCGGATGCCCAATCCGTCGATCGAGCTGGCGGCCGACGCGCCGGCCGCCACGATCCAGCTGCGCTATGTCGATACCCAGGGCGAGATGCAGGGGCCGTTCCCGATCAAGTTCGATCCCGACGCCGCGCTGATCCGCGACCAGCGCAAGATCCTCGACATGACCGCGACGAGCTGGCTGTCGTTCCGCGAGTTCAACGGGCTGCTGGTCTACTACACTCATTTGATGTCGTATCGCTGCGCGATCCGCGAGGTGCGGATCGGCATCGATAGCGCGGTGCCGGACAAGGTCTTGAAGATGCCGGCCTGCAATCAACGCGATCCCAGTGCGATCCCGTCCGACGCGCAGCCCTATCTGAAACTCGCGCCGCAGACCAAATCGGTCTCGGTGGAGCTGACCTATCGCGACGGCAGCGTGTCGGAAATCAAGACGTTTCGGCGGTAGGCTTGCAGCCCAGTCGTCCGATCCGCGCTACAATCAGGACCTGAGGCGCGCAGCAGCGGTGAGGACGGCATCATGGATGCAGGCAATCCGGAGCAGGCGAACCGGCGTCGGATGAAGGTGCGCTGCTGCGTGGTCGGCGGCGGCCCGGCCGGCATGATGCTCGGCTATCTGCTCGGACGCGCCGTGGTCGACGTCGTGGTGTTGGAGAAGCACGCCGACTTCTTCCGCGACTTCCGGGGCGATACCGTGCATCCCTCAACGCTGCAGGTGATGGACGAGCTCGGTCTGATCGACGGCTTCCTCAAGCTGCCGCACCAGGACATCCAGAAGCTCGACGGCATGTTCGGCGGCGCCTCGGTGCGGATCGCCGACCTCAGCCGCCTCAGCGTCAAATATCCCTTCATCGCCATGATGCCGCAGTGGGACTTCCTCAATTTCCTGCGCGAGAGCGGCCGGCGCTTTCCTTCGTTCAAGGTGCTGATGAGCGCGGAGGCGACCGACCTGATTCGGCGCGGCGACGCCGTTACGGGCGTCCGGGCCAACACGGCTGATGGTCCCGTCGATATCGAAGCCGAGCTGACGATCGGCTGCGACGGCCGCCATTCCATCGTGCGCGAGCGCGCCGGCCTCGAGGTCGAGGAGATCGGCGCGCCGATGGACGTGCTGTGGTTTCGCGTCGGCCGCCGTCCGGACGAGACCGAGAATCTGTTCGCCCGTGTCGAGCACGGCAAGATGATGGTGAGGTTCGACCGCGGCGACTATTGGCAATGCGCCTATGTGATCGCCAAGGGACAATACGAGGCCGTGAAGGCGAGGGGGCTAGCGGCGCTGCTCGACGACGTGGTGCGTCTCGCGCCGATCCTCAGGGACGGCATTGCCGACGTCAAAAGCTTTGACGACGTCAAGCTGCTCACGGTGGCGATCAATCGCCTGACGCGCTGGACCCGTCCCGGCCTGCTCTGCATCGGCGACGCCGCGCATGCGATGTCGCCGATCGGCGGCGTCGGCGTCAACCTCGCGGTGCAGGACGCGGTCGCCACCGCCAATATCCTGGCGGCCAAGCTCGTGCACGGCTTGCCGTCGGAGGACGAGCTCGATGCTGTCAGGCGTCGCCGCGAATTTCCGGTGCGGGTCACGCAGCGCATGCAGGTGATCGCGCAGAACAACCTCATCACCGCAGCGCTGAAGCCAGGCGATCAGCCGGCGCCGTTCGCGTTGCGGCTGATCACGGCGATGCCCTGGCTGCAGGGGCTCACGGCGCGTCTGGTCGCTGTCGGGGTGCGGCCGGAGCACGTCCATTCGCCGGCGGCGCGCTGATCCGCGCGGTCGGAAATTATCAAGGACAACAGTTACTTAAATTGGTCATTAAAAGTTGCGTGGTCGCGCCGGTCAGCGCGCTACTCAACAGGATGCAGGAGCCCCGGCGATCCGCCGGGGCTTTTGTGTTTCAGGCCATCACCGAATAGCCGCCATCGACCGGGATCGCGGTGCCGGTGACGAAGTCCGAGGCCGGCGACGCCAGGAACACGGCGATGCCCGCGAAGTCGTCGATCGCCCCCCAGCGTGCCGCCGGCGTGCGTGCGAGCACGCGCTCGTGCAGACCGGCCACCTGCTGGCGCGCGCCCTTGGTCAGATCGGTGTCGATCCAGCCGGGAAGGATGGCATTGACCTGGATGTTGTCGGGGGCCCAGGCATTGGCGCAGGCGCGCGTGTACTGCACGATGCCGCCCTTGCTCGCGGCATAGGCCGCAGCGAAGCTCGCGCCGAAGATCGACATCATCGAGCCGATATTGATGATCTTGCCGTGGCCCGACGCCTTGAGCGCCGGATAGGCCGCCTTCGAGCACAGGAATGCGCTGGTGAGGTTGGTGTCGATCACCTTGCTCCACTCGTCGAGCTCGAGCTCGTGCGGCGGCTTGCGGATGCTCATGCCGGCGTTGTTGACGAGGATGTCGATCCCGCCGAGCTCGCCGATGACCCGCGCGACCATCGCCGCGACCGCCGCCTTGTCGGTCACGTCGGTTGCCACCGCGATCGCCTTGACGCCGCGCTTGCCGAGATCCTCGACGGCGGCTTTCGATTTCGCCTCGTTGCGGCCGACCACGGCAATCGCGGCGCCGGCGTCCGCCAGGCCGCGCGCCATGCCGAGCCCGATGCCGCCATTGCCGCCGGTGACGATGGCGACCCGGCCCGAGAGATCAAACTGTCCGTTTTTCATTGTTGTTGTCCGCTTTGGTTTGAACCGGGGATCAAGAGTGCCCGATCGCCACAACGCTGACCAGATCAGGCGCAGCCGGGCGGCTCTGCGCCAGCCGGCATGCGCAGGGGACTGCCTCGCGAAGACGTTAGCGCAACAAAAAAGCCCCGGACAATGCCGGGGCTTTTGGTCTGCTATCAGCAGAGATCAGTACTTGGCGACAACCGGGCCGGTCCAGTCGAAGCGGTAGACCAGTGCGGTGCTGATGGTCTGGACGAGCGGCCTGAAGGTGATGTCGCGACCGTTCGAGATATTGGTGCCGTCAGCCAGCTCGGAGATGTTCCTGTTGTCGTAGTAAGCGGCGCGGTACTCGGTCTTCATGAACCAGCCCGGCGCGGTGATGCCGAAGATGTTCAGGTTGTTCTCGACGCCGCCGCCGACGAACCAGCCGCTGCGGTCGAAGCCGTCGGTGTGCAGACCCGAGGGAAGAGCGGTCGCGGTGTTGAACAGCGTGGTGCCCTTCCAGTGCGAGCTGGAGTAACCGGCGTTGACGTAGGACAGAACGTTCGGAGCGACCAGATAACCCAGGCGCGCACCGGCGGCCCAGCTGTAGTCGTTCTTGATATTGCCGGCGAGGAACGGACCCTGATCCTGGATCGTGCCCTTCAGGCTGCCGAACTGACCGTCGGCGAACACGCCGATAACCCAGCTGTTGGCGGTCTGCCAGTCGTAACCGGCGCCGACGGTGCCATACCAGCCATCGCCGCCCTGGCGCTGGTTGAAGCCGAGGATCGGCGCGCCCGTGGTGGTCGACTGGACACCGGTGTCAGCGTCCCAGATGCCGCCGCCGCCACCGCCGAAGATGTAGAAGCCGGTCCAGCTCGGAGCGACCGGGAGCGGAGCGGGGGCCTTGGTGTAGGGGCGGGCGGCCAGGTCGGCAGCCGACGCCGAAGCCGTCATCGCAGCAACCGCGGTCAGAGCGAGCAAAATCTTCTTCATTTCCAAATCCTCGACTTTAGCGTTCGATCGGGTCGCTGACGGGAGCGCCTTGGCACCGATTCCCGAAACTCATGTTGGGGACTATACGTGGTTCCGCCGGAAATGCTGTTGCGGGTGAGACACAACCGCCCGAAAACGAAATCGTCGGCGCTCTCGGAAAAGGCGAATGAAAACGGCCGCCCCGATCAGGAGGCGGCCAGAAAATCATTTCAAATCAGTTGGTTACGACCTAGACGTCGAGCAGATCGTCGCTCGCGAATTCGGCCTTGTCCGAGATGAAGGCAAAACGGGCTTCCGCCTTGGTGCCCATCAGCCGCTCGACCGAGTCGGCGGTGCCCTCGCGATCGTCGGCGAGCAGCACCACGCGCAGCATCGTGCGCTTGGCCGGATCCATCGTGGTTTCCTTCAGCTGCGCCGGCATCATTTCGCCGAGGCCTTTGAAGCGGTTCACCTCGACCTTGGCGTTGGCGTTGAACTCGTTCTTCAGCAACTCGTCCTTGTGCGCGTCGTCGCGGGCATAGATCGACTTGGTGCCGTGCTTCAGCTTGTAGAGCGGCGGAACCGCCAGATAGAGATGCCCTTCGTCGATCAGCCGCGGCATCTGCCGGTAGAAGAAGGTGATCAGGAGCGAAGCGATGTGCGCGCCGTCGACGTCGGCGTCGGTCATGATGATGATGCGCTGATAGCGCAGATCCTCTTCGCGGTAATGTGCGAGCGTGCCGCAGCCGATCGCCTGCACGAGGTCGGAGAGCTGCGCGTTGGCGGTCAGCTTGTCCTTGCCGGCAGACGCGACGTTGAGGATCTTGCCGCGCAGCGGCAGCACGGCCTGCGTCTTGCGATCGCGCGCCTGCTTGGCGCTGCCGCCGGCCGAGTCACCTTCGACGATGAACAGTTCGGAGCCTTCGGTGCCGGCGTCGGAGCAATCCGCGAGCTTGCCGGGCAGACGCAGCTTCTTGCCGGCGGTCTTGCGCGCGGTTTCCTTCTCCTGGCGGCGGCGCAGCCGTTCCTCGGCGCGATCGATCACGAAATCGAGCAGCCGGTTGGCCTGGTTCGGATTGCCTGACAGCCAGTGATCGAACGGGTCCTTGATCGCCTGTTCGACGATGCGCTGCGCTTCGGCGGTGGCGAGGCGATCCTTGGTCTGACCCTGGAATTCAGGTTCGCGCACGAACACCGAGAGCATCACCGCTGCACCCACCATCACGTCTTCCGAGGTGATGGAGGCTGCGCGTTTGCCCTGGCCCGCACGTTCGGCATGATCCTTCAAGCCGCGCAGCAGCGCGCTGCGCAGGCCCGATTCATGCGTGCCGCCGTCGGGCGTCGGCACCGTGTTGGTGTAGGACGACAGGAAGCCGTCGGCATCGGCGGTCCAGGCCACCGCCCATTCGCAGGCGCCGTGGGCGCCGCTGCGGCCGGACTTGCCGGAGAAGATGTCCTGATGCACCAGCGTGTCGGCGTGGATCGCCGCGGCCAGATAATCCTTCAGGCCGCCGGGGAAGTGGAATTTGGCTTCCGCCGGGACGTCTTCGACGCCCTTCAACAGCTCCTGGTCGCAACGCCAGCGAATCTCGACACCGCCGAACAGATACGCCTTCGAGCGCGTCATCTTGAACAGACGCTGCGGCTTGAAGGCCGCCTTGGCGCCGAAAATGTCGGTGTCCGGCTTGAAGCGGATGCGCGTGCCGCGGCGGTTGCTGATCTTGCCGAGGTCTTCGAGCTTGCCCTTGGGATGGCCGCGCTCGAAGGTCATGCGGTGCAACTGCCCGCTGCGTGCAACCTCGACCTCGAGCCGCGAGGACAGGGCGTTGACGACGGAAACGCCGACGCCGTGCAGACCGCCCGAGGTCTCGTAGACCTTGGAGTCGAACTTGCCGCCCGAATGCAGCGTGCACATGATGACTTCGAGCGCCGACTTCTTCGGGAATTTCTTGTGCGCGTCGACCGGAATGCCGCGGCCATTGTCGGTCACGGTCAGGAAGCCGTCGGCGGTCAGCTCGACCTCGATGAAGGTGGCGTGCCCGGCAAGCGCCTCGTCCATCGAATTGTCGATCACTTCGGCGAACAGGTGATGCAACGCCTTTTCATCGGTGCCGCCGATATACATGCCGGGGCGCCGGCGGACCGGCTCGAGCCCCTCCAGCACCTCGATATCATCAGCGGTATAGCTGGCTTCGGCGCCTGTGGTCGGCCGGGAAGCAGCCTTCGCCGGGGCGCGTCCCTTCCGCTCCGGGGCTCCGAACAGATCGTCGTCAGATTTGCTTTTTGCGTTCGACTTCAATGCTTTGGCCATGGTTCTTCAAGTGGCGCACCAGTTTTGGCGCAGCGAATCGGTTGCTCTGACTATGCCACGGATGGGCTGCCAATGGGGACGGCCGCGCCCCCGGGGGCCCCGGCCGCCTGTCTAGATAGGAGCCCGCGATTACGCTTTCGAGGTGCGGAACACAACGACCGTGAACAAGGCCATGGCGACAACCACGGTCAGGGATCCGACGATCGGCGCCGCCTCGACCGAGGGCCCCTTGAGCAGCACCGCCGCCACGCCGGCCGGGAACAGGATGCCGCCGACGATATGCAGCCAGCCCTGGATCTTGGCCAGCAGCATGGTGCCCGCGGCCGGCACCAGCCGGTAGTACAGGCCGAACAGGAACAGCAGCACGCCGCCCACGAGGTTGAGATGCGCGTGCGCCGGTCCTAACGTGAAGTCGTGCTCGATACCCATGGCAATGCCCGCGAGCATTCCGAACAACAGGACGACAACGCTCACGCACATCATCAGTGATCCAATCATCCAGTATTTCCTTTTTCTTGTGAGGGGGATGCCAGCCAGCCTGGACCGCAGGGGCCTTACGGGAAATCACGTTCGATCCCCGCCTTTGTGACTTGATGTCACGCAATCGGCTGGCTTACCTGTTCTTAGGCTGCGAGCCGCTACAAAGGTTCATTCGAGGTTCAACGGAGCGGAAGGCACTCGACGAGATGGAAGATATTACGCGGGCCCTGGCCGAATTCGTCCGCCATCACCAGGTCTGGGCCGCTCCGATCGTCATGCTGCTGGCGTTCGCTGAATCGCTCGCCTTCATTTCATTGCTGGTGCCCGCCTGGGGCGCGCTGGTTGCGATCGGCGCGTTGATCGGCGTCAGCGGCATCAGCTTCTGGCCGATCTGGATCGCCGGCGGCATTGGCGCCGCGCTCGGCGACTGGGTCTCGTACTGGTTCGGCTACCGCTACAAGGAGCAGGTCGCGCAGATGTGGCCGTTGTCGCGCTATCCGGAAATCCTGCCGCGCGGCGAGGCCTTCGTGAAGAGCTGGGGCGTGCCCAGCATCTTCATCGGCCGCTTCTTCGGCCCGCTGCGCGCCTCGGTGCCGCTGGCGGCCGGCATTTTCGAGATGTCGTACTGGCAATTCCAGGTCGCCAATTTCGTCTCCGCGCTGATCTGGTCGGCCGCGCTGCTGCTGTTCGGCGACGTCATTGGCCAGGTCATCGAGTGGATGTGGCGGGCTGTGTAGTGAGCCCGGAATAAGGTCATGAAGCAGGGGTTAGTCGAAGGACGGCCGGCCGCGCGGCCGTCATCGCGCGAGCATCGAAACGCTGATACAACCTCACCCCAACAAGCGCGGCTTCCATCGATCGCATCATCGTTTCACCGGGAGGACATGATATGGAATTGACACGACGTCACGCTCTCGCCGGCGCTGCCGGCATCGCGGCCGCACCGTTGTTGTCAGCCGTTCCCGCGGCGGCCACGGCGCCCGCAGCCGACAAGCAGGCGCCGAGCTTCTATCGCTACAAGGTCGGCGACATCACGGTCACCGCGGTATCCGACGGCAAGAACGTCTTCAAGCTGGAAGACGCCTTCATTCCCAATGCGAAGCGGGAAGATATCAACGCGGCGCTGGAGAAGGCGTTCATGCCGCGCGACATGGTGACGATCTGGTTCGCGCCGCTGGTGCTCAACACCGGCGGCAAGCTGGTCGTGATCGACACCGGCAACGGCGCGCTGGCAAAGGCCAGCTCGAAGGGCGCCAACGGCCTGTTCGCCGACAATTTCGTCGCGGCCGGCTTCGATCCCAAGGCCGTCGACATGGTGGTGATCTCGCACTTCCACGGCGACCACGTGAACGGCTTGCTGACCGCCGAAGGCACGCCGGCCTTCCCGAATGCCGAGGTGCTGGTGCCGGCCACCGAATGGAAGTTCTGGATGGACGATGGCGAGATGAGCCGGGCGCCGGCCGGCCGCATGGCGGGCCTGTTCAAGAACAACCGCAATATCTTCGAGGCCGGCCTGAAGAAGAAGGTCACGCCCTACGAATGGGGCAAGGAGATCGCGCCGGGCCTGACCTCGGTCGAAACCGTCGGCCATACGCCGGGCCACACCTCCTATGTGCTGGCCTCGGGCCCGGACAAGGTCTTCATCCAGTCCGACGTCACCAACAATCCGCATTTGTTCGCGACCAATCCCGGCTGGCATGCCTTCTTCGACCAGGACGCCGACGTGGCGGAGAAGACCCGCCGCCGCGTCTACGACATGATCGTGGCAGAGCGGCTGCAGGTGCAGGGCTTCCATTACCCGTTCCCGGGCCTCGGCAACCTAGTGAAGGACGGCAGCGGCTACCGGCTCGTGCCTGCGCCATGGAATCCGGTGATCTGAACGGTTTTTCTTGACGCCAAGCGGGCGCGGCCTTATAGCCGCGTCCATGATCAACGCCGCGACCATCATCATTGCCCGCCGCCGCCGCATTCTCGCGGTATGGGCGGTCGCTCGCGTTTAAGACCATCGCCTCTGCCGCCGGATCCTGTCCCGCGGCGCTCTCCTCAAAAAGACACGCGGTTCGATCTGGCGGCTCCTCGTCATGCAGGAGCTTCGACCATGTATACGCCGCCGCCTTTCAAGCCCGGCCGCGCCGCAAGCCTCGCCTTTGCGGAAGCGCGCGGTTTTGGCATGGCCTGCGCGTGGGACGGCGGCAAGCCGATCGCCTCCGCACTGCCGTTCTACCTGAGCTACGCCGCCGACGGGACGCCGCGGGCGCTGTTTCATGTTGCCCGTCACAATCCGCTGGTAAAGCTGGCAGGCGAGGCGGCTTGCGAGGTGCCTTGGCTGCTGGCTGTCACCGGCGCGGATGCCTATGTGTCGCCGGACTGGTACGTGTCGCCTGACCAGGTGCCGACCTGGCTCTATCAGGCCGTGCATCTGACCGGGCCGGTGCGGATGTTGTCGGGTGAGGAACTTACCGCTCAGATCGACGCGCTGAGCGCCAAGTTCGAGGACCGGCTGTTGCCGAAGAAGCCGTGGACGTCGGCTAAGATGACCGCGGCGCGGCTCGATGCCATGAAGAAGGCGATCGTGGGCCTTGAGATGACGGTGGAAGAGGTGGAGGGCAGCTTCAAGCTGAACCAGCACAAGTCCGAGACCGATTATGCGGCGGTCGCGGGCAACCTTGCCGCGCAGGCGGACGCCGGCGCTCAGCAGATCGCGCATCTGATGCGGCAGGCGCGGCCGGATGTCTTTGCAATCAAAACCAACGAGCTCGAAAGGAGCGTGCCATGACCCTCACCGACACCAACCAACCGAAAATCAAGAGCGGTGCGACCAAGGCCACCGTGTTCGTCGATGGCGCATCCGGCACCACCGGTCTCGGCATCCAGGAGCGGTTGCACGCGATCGGCGACGTCGCGGTGAAACACATCGCCGAGGACAAGCGGAAGGATGCCGGTGCCAAGCGCGCGCTGATGGAGGAGGTGGATCTCGTGATCCTCTGCCTGCCTGACGAGGCCGCCAAGGAGACCGTCGCGCTGATCGACACCATGGGCAATTCAGCGCCGAAAGTGCTCGACGCGTCGACGGCCTATCGGGTCGCGCCCGACTGGGCCTATGGCTTCGCCGAGCTCGCGCCCGACCAGGCCGACAAGATCCGCAACGCGAAGAAGGTCTCCAATCCGGGCTGCTATCCGACCGGCGCAATCGCGCTGCTGCGGCCGATCGTCGATGCCGGCCTGCTGCCGGCGGATTACCCCGTCACCGTCAACGCGGTGAGCGGCTATTCGGGCGGCGGCAAGTCGATGATCGCAAGCTTCGAGGACGGCTCGGCGCCGGCCTTCGAGCTCTATGGCCTCGGCTTCGAGCACAAGCACGTGCCGGAGATGCAGCTGTATTCGCATTTGACGCGGCGGCCGATCTTCATCCCGTCGGTCGGCAACTACCGGCAGGGCATGCTGGTCTCGGTGCCGCTGCAGCTCGACGCGCTGCCGGGTAAGCCGACCGGCGCTGATCTGCAGGCTGTATTGGCGAAGTGGTACGCCGGCAGTAAATACGTCTCGGTGATGCCGCTGCAGAACGAAGCCAGCAAGGGCGGCCGGCTCGAGCCGGAGGCGCTCAACGAAACCAACCAGCTCGAGCTCCATGTCTTCGCCAGCGACAAGCACCATCAGGCGGTGCTGGTCGCCCGCCTCGACAATCTGGGCAAGGGTGCGTCGGGCGCTGCCGTGCAGAACATGCGGCTGATGCTTGGACTGGCCGACAGCTAACTGCGAGGCGCATCGTGGACGACGCCACGCTGCAATTCTACCGGCGCAATGCCGAGGCCTATGCCGGGTGGGCGAAAGCACCGTCCGCCCGGCTCAAGGGCTTTCTTGGCCTGTTGCCGCGAGGCGGCGCGATCCTCGAACTCGGCTGCGGCGCCGGCAATCATGCCGCCGTCATGCTCGCCGAAGGCTTTGTGCTGCGTGCGACCGATGGTTCACCCGAGATGGCTGAAGTCGCCGCGCGCCGCATCAATCATCCGGTCGAGGAGCTTGTCTGGATAGTCGCTGTTCAAATCTGGTCGGGTCTGATTCAACATTGGGCGATGAGCAAGTATTTTCGGCCTTGGAACATCGATCAGACGCTGCTTCTGCCGCCGAATGTGCAGGACTTCGTGCCGAAAGGCCATGTCTCGCGGTTTATGGTTGATCTGGTGCGGGAGAGCCTCGATCTCAGGGAGATCATGGGCAGCTATGTGAGCGGGCTTGGGCAGCCGCCGTTTGATCCGCGGATGATGGTGGCGCTGCTGCTGCATAGCTATGCGAGTGGGCTGTATTCGTCGCGTCGGATTGCCAAGGCCTGCCGGGAGCGGAACGATTTTGTGATGATCGTGGCGCTGGATGCGCCGGATTTTCGGACGATCAGCGACTTTCGCAAGCGACATTTGAAGGCGCTCGGCGCGCTATTCGTGCAGGTTCTGAAGTTGTGCGAGACGGCCGGGCTGGTCAAGCTCGGTCATGTCGCGCTGGATGGTACGAAGATCAAGGCGAACGCGTCGAAACACAAGGCGATGAGTTATGAGCGCATGAAGAAGCGCGAGGCGGAATTGAAGGCCGAGGTCGCTCGCATGCTGGCGGCCGCCGAGGCGGCGGATGCCTCGGAGGATGAGACTTTCGGCAACAGCGACGAACTGCCGGACTGGACCGTCGACAAGCAGAAACGGCTGGCGAAGATCCAGCAAGCGATGGCGGCGCTGGAAGCGGACGCCAAACTGGCGGCGGAGGAAGAGCGCCGCATCGAGGCCGAAAAGGAACAGCAGCGCCAGGCCGAAGGCCGCAAGAAGCCGGGCAAACCGGCGGCGCTGCCATCGGAGGAACCCAATCCCAAGGCGCAACGCAACTTCACCGATCCGGAAAGCCGCATCATGAAGTCGAAGGATGGCTTCGTTCAGGCCTATAATGCCCAGGCGGCCGTCGATGCACATGCCCAGATCATTGTCGCGCAAGAACTGACCCAGCACGGCAGCGATCAGGGCCAGTTGGTGCCCCTGATCGAGGCCATCGAGAGCAATCTTGGCCGCAAGCCGCGGCAGGCCTCAGCGGATTCCGGCTACTGCAGCGAAGCCAATCTCGAAGCGCTCGACACACGCAGCATCGATGGCTATGTCGCGCCCGGACGCGCCAAGCACCCGACAGTAGCGAACGGAAAAGTCGGCGGCCCGCTGACACAGGCCATGCGAAAGAAGATCGACGATGGCGGCTTCGAAACACCCTACCGATTGCGAAAGCAAGTGGTGGAGCCGGTGTTCGGGCAGATCAAACAGGCAAGAGGCTTCCGCCAGTTCCTGTTGCGGGGCATCGAGAAAGTGCGCGCCGAGTGGACAATGATCTGCACCGTCCATAACCTCCTCAAGCTGTTCAACCTCGCAAACGCAGCCTGAGCCTGCTACTCTACAACAAATGCCCGTCACGAAAACATATCTGGACGGGCTCCGAGGCGATGCTGTTCGATCAGCTCGAGGATCTGGACGCCTATGACGGCGTCTGGGCCAGCGCCTGCCTGCTGCACGTGCGGCGCGACGAACTGGCCGGCATCATCGGCCGCATCCACCGGGCGCTGAAATCCGGCGGTATCTTCTACGCGAGCTACAAGATCGGCCATAGCGATGGCCGCGACAGCATCGGCCGCTACTACAATTACCCCGCCGCCGACTGGCTGGCGGCGACCTACGCATCGTCAGGGGCGTGGACCCAAGTCTCGTCCGACACCAGCGAGGTCAAGAGTTTTGACGAGGCGCCCGCGACGATGCTGCATATCGTCGTGCGCAAGGGCTAAGGAATAGCGCCGGCGCGGCTAGAGCATGATCCGGAAAAGTGTGAAGCGGTTTTCCGAAGCGATCATGCTCAAGAAAAGGGGTGAAGCGCGATGACTTCATCGTGCTTCAGCACCGCGGCCGGCGCGAATCTTGTTGCTCAGACGATCTTGAAGATCGCGAGCGCGAGCACCGCTTGCGCGATGAAGCCGACCGTAAAGGCCAGGGTGCGGAACACCGGCAGGCCGAGCGTGTAGACGACCAGATGCGCGACGCGGGCCCAGAAATAGACGGCGCAGGCGAGCACGGTCCATTTGGTGGAATAGTCGGCGGCATTGAGGATCAAGACCAGCGGCGCGAAGATCACGAGGTTCTCGACCGCGTTGTCGTGCGCGAACATCAGCCGGTTGGCCCATTCGGCGTGCGGCTTGTCGTTGCGCGAGGGATTGCCCATCGCGCCGGAGAGGCCGCGCACCTGGCAGCGGTTGATGATGTAGGGAACCCACAGCAGCCCGGTCAGGATCACCGTCAGCGACAGCCAGAACAGTTCGCGCGTCATCGTCTCCCCCTCACGTCAATTCGATTCCCGACCGTCGGGATCGTCTGTTTATAGCTGAGCGGGAGACCGCGCGCTACGCGCGGACACGGACATAGCTGCCCGGGGCGTCCTCGAGCGCCGGCATCCCGACCGTGCGCGCCGGCACCGTCTCCGGATCATGGCTCTCCAGCCAGCCGCGCCAATCGGGCCACCATGAACCTTTGTGCTCCTCGGCGCCTTTGAGCCAGTCGGCGAGCTTGATGTCCTTGATGTTGTCGTTGGTCCAGTACTGGTACTTCTTCGAGGCCGGCGGATTGACCACGCCGGCGATATGGCCGGAGCCGGACAGCACATATTTCACCGGGCCGCCGAAGAACTGCGAGCCGTACAGCACCGATTCCGCCGGCGCGATGTGATCTTCGCGTGCGGCGAGGTTGTAGACCGGCACCTTCACCTTCGACAGATCGAGCAGCGTGTTGTCGAGCACCATGGTGCCGGTCGACAGCCGGTTCTCCAGATAGCAGTTGCGCAGATAGTAGGAGTGGTTCGACGACGGCATCCGGGTCGCATCCGAATTCCAGTGCAGCAGGTCGAACGAGGAGGGCGACTGGCCCTTCAAATAGTTGTTCACGACATACGACCAGATCAGGTCGTTGGAGCGCAGCATGTTGAAGGCCATCGCCATCTTGCTGCCTTCGAGCACGCCGGATTCCTGCATGTCGCGTTCCAGCGCCGAGATTTGGTCCTCGTCGACGAACACCAGGAGGTCGCCGGCGTGGCTGAAGTCGACCTGCGCGGCAAAGAACGTCGCCGACGTCACGCGCTGGCGGCGCTTCTCGGCGAGGTAGGCGAGCGTCGAGGCGAGCAGGGTGCCGCCGACGCAATAGCCGGCGGTGTGCACCTTCAGCTCGCCGGTGGCCTTCTCGATCACATCCATCGCGGTGAGCGGGCCTCCGGTCATGTAGTCGGCCCAGGTCTTCTTGCCGAGCTCCTTGTCCGGATTGACCCAGGAGATCACGAACACCGTGATGCCCTGGTCGACGCACCATTTGATGTAGGATTTCTCAGGGCGCAGATCGAGGATGTAGAACTTGTTGATCCAGGGCGGCACGATCAGGAGCGGTGTGCGCAGCACGTTCTCGGTCGCCGGCGAATACTGGATCAGCTGCATCAGCTCGTTCTGGTAGATCACCTTGCCCGGCGTCGTCGCCATGTTGACGCCGACCTCGAGATTGGCCGAGTCGGACTGGCGGATCCGCAGCGTGCCGTGGCCGGCCTCGATATCCTCGGCCAGCATCTTCATGCCGCGCACCAGGTTGTCGCCGTTGCTCTCGACGGTGGCGCGCAGCACCTCCGGATTGGTCAGCACGAAATTCGACGGCGCCAGCGCGTTGCTGATCTGCTGGACATAGAACTCCGCCTTCTTGCGGGTATGCGGATCGATCCCGTCGGCGTCGTGAACCAGCTGCTGCGCCCATTTCGCGGTCAGCAGATAGAGCTGCAGGATGAAGTCGAAGAACTGGTTCGACTTCCACTCCGGATCCTGGAACCGCTTGTCGCGCGGTGCCGGCGCGATCGCGGGCTTGGCATCGGCTTCGCCGGCCATGCGGCGCACTGCCGCGCCCCAGAGATCGAGGTAGTCCTTGCCGAGTTGCATCTGCAGCGACGAGGCGCGCTCCTTGTCGGACAGCCAGTATTCGGCGATCACGCTGAAGGTCTTGATGACCTCACCGAGCTCATTCGGCGGCTTATCGCGGACTTCCCCGGTCTGGCGCGGCTTTAGATAGGCTGCAAGCGCCTGGCCGCTGCTCTCCAGCGCCCGGGCGATGTTCATGGCGAAGGCTTCGGCGTTGAATTTCGGGGTGGCTTGGGTGTCGGTACTGACGTTGCTCATCTGAGGGACAATATCGCCTGGTTTGGGGGGCGTCATCGCGCGGTGCGGCAACGGGAATCGGTCAAAATCCAATGTTTCGCTCTGCTGCAGTGCGATAAAAAATTCTTTGTTCTGACATATTGAAGCCTCAGGGGTCGCATTTCTTGTTCACGCTTTAAGCGTTTCGGGCGACAATGGTTTGAAACGCTAAAGCCGGGATTAACGCAGCGGGGACGCTGCAAAGCTCGTACCAAGGCTCGTACAGTGCGACCCGTGTCGGCAACGTGCGACATGCGCGCTAGCTTGTTGGGGACAATTCGGCACATGCCGATCGATTGGATGAAAAGGGCGCTCGTTGCCGCAGCGCTGCTCGCGTCGTTGACGGCGCTGAGCGGCTGCTCGAGCACGATTGCCGATATGACCATGCCGGCCGACGCTCCGGCGCGGCCGAAGGATGCCACCGGCTACCTCCCGGTCCACGATCTGCCGCCCGACCGCGCCGATCCGACCATCAAGCCGGCGGATCAGGCCAAGATCGAGCAGGAGCTGATCGCCGCGCGCGAGCGCCAGGCGTCGGCGGCAGCCCAGAGCGGGACGCCAGCCCCAAGCGCGACGACAGCCCAGAGCGGGAAGTAGGCGTTCCAGGTGGCCGATCAGCGCTGGCGCCGCCCGGTGTCCGTGCTAAAAGAACCTCAATTCAACCGCATATCCGGCCGCAGCCCTCAGATCGTGCGCCTGAATTCGCTCTAAGTTATTGATTTAGCGCGATTTCTGTAAGAGCCCGAGCAGGCTTCGGCATCGATCCCAAGGGCGTCGATTCTGGCATCGCGGTTGTCGGAGCAAGGGTCCCATGGAAGATTTTTACCGCATTCGCCGTCTGCCGCCTTACGTCTTTGAGAAGGTCAACCAGGCCAAGGCGGCCGCGCGCAACGCCGGGGCCGACATCATCGACATGGGCATGGGGAACCCGGACCTGCCGACCCCGCCGCATGTGATCGAGAAGCTGAAGGAGACGCTGGGCAAGCCGCGGACCGACCGCTACTCGGCCTCGCGCGGCATCAACGGCCTGCGCAAGGCCCAGGCCGCCTATTATGCCCGCCGTTTCGGCGTCAAGCTCAACCCCGATACCCAGGTCGTGGCCACCCTCGGCTCGAAGGAGGGGTTTGCGAACGTCGCGCAGGCGATTACCGCGCCCGGCGACGTCGTGCTGTGCCCCAATCCGAGCTATCCGATCCATGCCTTCGGCTTCCTGATGGCGGGCGGCGTGATCCGCTCGGTGCCGTCGGAGCCGACGCCGCAGTTCTTCGAGGCGGTCGAGCGGGCCATCATTCATTCGATCCCGAAGCCGATCGCGCTGATCGTCTGCTATCCGTCGAACCCGACCGCCTATGTCGCGGACCTCGACTTCTACAAGGATCTCGTCGCGTTTGCGAAGAAGCACGACATCTTCATCCTGTCCGATCTCGCCTACGCGGAAGTCTATTTCGACGAGAACAATCCGCCGCCATCGGTGCTGCAGGTCCCCGGCGCGATCGACGTCACCGTCGAGTTCACCTCGATGTCGAAGACGTTCTCGATGGCCGGCTGGCGCATGGGCTTTGCGGTCGGCAATGAGCGCATCATCGCAGCGCTGGCGCGGGTCAAATCCTATCTCGATTACGGCGCCTTCACGCCGGTCCAGGTGGCGGCGACCGCCGCGCTGAACGGCCCTGACGACTGCATCCGCGAGATGCGCGACACCTACCGCAAGCGCCGCGATGCGCTGGTCGAGTCGTTTGGCCGTGCCGGCTGGGAGATTCCGCCGCCGCAGGCCTCGATGTTCGCCTGGGCGCCGCTGCCCAAGGCGTTCGAGGCGGTCGGCAGCATGCAGTTCGCAACCCTGATGGTGGAGAAATCCGGCGTCGTGGTGTCGCCCGGCGTGGCGTTCGGCGAGCACGGCGAAGGCTATGTCCGCATCGCGATGGTGGAGAACGAGCAGCGTATCCGGCAGGCCGCGCGTGGCGTGCGCCGCTTCCTTGAAAGCGGCATCGAAACGTTGCACAACGTCGTTCCTCTCGCCAACCGGCGCTAATCCTTCCAGGTTGCTTAATCTCATGGTCGCACCCCTGAACGTGGGCATAGCGGGGCTCGGCACCGTCGGTGCCGATGTCGTCCGCCTCATCGAAACGCAAGGACGGGCGCTGGCCGAGCGCAGCGGCCGCAGCATTCGCGTCGTCGCCGTCACGGCGCGCTCGAAAGCCAAGAAGCGCGGCCTCGACCTGCGCGGCATCGCGTGGGCGAAGAGCCCCGAGGCGCTGGCCGCGGATCCTAATATCGACTGCTTCGTCGAATTGATGGGCGGGGCCGGCGATCCTGCGCTCTCTGCGATCGAGACGGCGCTGAAGGCCGGCAAGTCGGTCGTCACCGCCAACAAGGCGCTGATCGCCAAGCACGGCCTGCGTCTTGCGACAGCCGCCGAGAAGCACGGCGGCGCGCTGAATTTCGAGGCGGCGGTCGGAGCGGCGATCCCGGTCATCAAGACGCTGCGCGAGGGCCTCGCCGGCACCAGCGTCAACCGCGTCTACGGCATCCTCAACGGCACCTGCAATTACATCCTGACTCGGATGGAGGAGGGTCTGTCTTTTGAAGAATGCCTGAAGGACGCCCAGCGTCTCGGCTATGCCGAAGCCAATCCGTCGTTCGACGTCGATGGTCACGACACCGCGCAGAAGCTCGCGATCCTGGCGAGCCTCGCGTTCGGAACCAAGGTCGCCGAAAGCGCCGTCTACGTCGAGGGCATCTCCTCGATCACGCCGGAGGACCTCAAAGCGGCCGCGGAACTCGGCTACCGGGTCAAGCTGCTCGGCGTCGCGGTGCGCACGGCAAAGGGCATTGAGCAGCGCGTGCATCCGACCATGGTGCCGAAATCGTCCCCGATCGCGCAGGTGATGGGCGTCACCAACGCGGTGGCGATCGACGGCGAGGGCATTCCGCCGATCACGCTGGTCGGCCCGGGCGCCGGTGGCGGCGCGACCGCCTCGGCCGTGGTCGCCGACATCGCCGACGTCGCCCGCGGCATCCGCGCCAAGCCGTTCGGGCGCCCGGTGGAGCGGTTGCGCGACACCGCCAAGGCGCCGATGGAACGTCATGAGGGTGGTTATTATATCCGCCTGATGGCGCGCGATCTTGCAGGCACTGCCGCAACAATCGCCACCCGGCTTGCGGAACAGAAGATATCTCTGGAGTCCATCGTGCAGCGGCATCCGGATGGCGTCGATTTGAACGGTGCGGCCAAAAAACCTTCACCGGTCCCGGTCATTCTGATTACCTATGCGACCAGCGAGGATGCCGTGCATCGCGCGCTGGCCGCAGTGCAACGCGATAAGGTCATCAGCGGCAGGCCGCAGGTGATCCGGATCGAGAAAAACTAGCGCATGGCCTGAACGGGTCGGGCGTGAGACGATTGATGCGGGCAGGCTGGCCTGTCCCCGAGGCTTAAGGAGTACGCTGATGTCGACCCATATTTCCGTTCCGCCGCAAATGTTGCTTGAGCGCATCCTGACGCTCGAAATCGTGCGGGTGACGGAGCGCGCGGCGGTCTCTGCCGCGCGGCTGCGCGGCCATGGCCAGGAGAAGGCCGCCGACAAGGCAGCGGTCGACGCGATGCGGCGCGAACTCAACAAGCTGCCGATCGAGGGCACGGTCGTGATCGGCGAGGGCGAGCGCGACGAGGCGCCGATGCTGTTCATCGGCGAGAAGGTCGGCCTCAATGCCGGTCCCAAGGTCGACATCGCGGTCGATCCGCTCGAAGGCACCACGCTGTGCGCCAAGAACATGCCGGGCTCGATCGCCACCATGGCGATGGCCGACGGCGGCACGCTGCTGCACGCGCCCGACGTCTACATGCAGAAGATCGCGATCGGTCCCGGCTACGCCAAGAACGTGATCGAGCTCGACGCGCCGCCGGCCGACAATGTCCGCCGCCTCGCCAAGGCCAAGGGCGTCGATCCGACTGCCATCAACGTGCTGGTGCTCGACCGTCCGCGCCATGCCGACATCATCAACAGCGTGCGCTCCACGGGCGCTGCCGTACAGCTGATCACCGACGGCGACGTCGCCGGCGTCATTCACTGTGCCAAGCCCGACGAGACCGGCGTCGACATGTATATCGGCACCGGCGGCGCGCCCGAGGGCGTGCTGGCGGCGGTTGCGCTGCGCTGCATCGGCGGTCAGATGCAGTGCCGCCTGATCCTCGACACCGAGGAGAAGCGCGAGCGCGCGCACAAGATGGGCGTCATCGATCCGAAGATGATCTACGGCATCGAGGACATGGCCAAGGGCGACTGCCTGTTCGCCGCCACCGGCGTCACCACCGGCTCGCTGCTCACGGGCGTGAAGTTCAAGAAGGACGTGATCGAGACCGAGACGGTCGTGATGCGCTCGGTCACCGGCACCGTGCGCTACATCAAGGCCGAGCACCGGCAGCTGGAGAAGTTCCACCTAGACTAATATCCGCTGTCGTTCCGGGACGATGCGTAGCATCGAACCCGGAACCTCGAGGTTCCGGGTCTGGTGCTTACGCACCATCCCGGAACGACGGGATAAATAACAACAAGAAGAAGGGAGACGAGCATGTCCGATCTGTCCGGCGTCAAGGCACTGGTGTTCGACGTGTTCGGAACCGTCGTCGACTGGCGCACCAGCCTGATCAACGATTTCGCCAAGTGGGGCGAGACGCGCGGCATCAAGGCCGACTGGACCGCGCTGGTCGATGGCTGGCGCGCGGTCTACGCGGCCTCGATGGACGAGGTGCGCAAGAACCCGCAGAACGGTTACGTGATCCTCGACGTGCTGCACCGCCGCTCGCTGGAGAAGCTGGTCGCGCAGTTCGACGTCAAGGGCCTGACCGAAGCCGACCTGCAGCACCTGACGCTGGGCTGGCATCGCCTGCACGGGTGGCCCGACAGCGTCGCCGGGCTGACGCGGCTGAAGACCAAATACATCATCTCGCCGCTCTCCAACGGCAACGTCGCGCTGCTCACCAACATGGCGAAGTTCGCAGGCCTGCCGTGGGATCTGGTCATGTCCGCCGAGCTGTTCGAGCATTACAAGCCCGATCCGGAAACCTATCTGGGCGCCGCAAAACTGCTCTGCCTGCCGCCGGAGCAGGTGATGATGGTCGCCGCGCACAATTACGATCTGAAGCACGCGCAGAAGCATGGCCTCAAGACCGCCTTCGTGGCGCGGCCGGCCGAATACGGACCCCTGCAGAAATACGATTTCGAAGCCACCGGCGAATGGGACATCGTGGCCAAGGATTTCGGGGAAATCGCGACCCGGATGGGCTGCTAGAACTGGTCTGCGAATCATTGAAGCGCTACGATTCCTGGTTGGAGCGTCGGTTCTGATTGGGTCGGAAGCGGAGCTCTAGATTTGTTGTGACGCGTTTTCTTCACGCGAACCGTTGGCCGCTTCGCTCGAAATCGCTCTGGCTCCAGAAGGGATCATGACGCTGCACGCATCCGCATTGCCCGTCGAGGCGCCGCCGGCGTTCCTCGGCGTGACGCGGTCGTTGACCGGAAAGCTCTGGCGCGACCGGCTGGATGCGCGCGGGGCGGCCCGGGCGCTTGCGATGGTCCAGCGTCACAATCTGCCGGAGATGCTGGCACGGGTGCTGGCCGGGCGCGACGTCGCGATAGATGAGGTCGCCGACTTCCTCGACCCGACCATCCGCAAGCTGATGCCGGATCCCCACACGGTCACCGAGATGGAGCTTGCCGCCAAGCGCATCGCGGATGCCGCGGTGCGCGGCGAGAAGGTCGCGATCTTCGGCGACTATGACGTCGACGGCGCGACCTCGGCGGCGCTGCTGACCTGGCATCTGCGCCATTGCGGGCTGGATCCCCTGATCCATATTCCCGACCGCATCTTCGAAGGCTACGGTCCGAACATCGACGCTGTCCGCGCGCTGGCCGCCAAGGGCGCGACGCTGCTGGTCACGGTCGATTGCGGCACCACCAGCATCGAGCCGCTGGCGGAGGCGAAGAAGCTCGGGATGTCGGTCGTGGTGATCGATCATCACCAGACCGGCGATGAGCTGCCCGAGGTCGACGCGCTGGTGAATCCGAACCGGCCCGACGATCTCTCAGGGTTGGGTCATCTCGCAGCCGTCGGGCTCGTGCTGGTGACATTGGTCGCGGTCAATCGCGAGCTGCGCCAGCGCGGTTTCTGGAGCAGCGAGATGCCGGAGCCGGACCTGCTCGGCATGCTGCATCACGTCGCGCTCGGCACCGTCGCCGACGTCGCGCCGCTGATCGGACTCAACCGCGCCTTCGTCGCCAAGGGCCTGATCGCGATGCGCCGCCGCGACCATGTCGGCCATACCGCGCTGATGGATGTGGCGCGGCTGAACGGGCCGCCAGAGGCCTGGCATCTCGGCTTCATGCTGGGGCCGCGCATCAATGCCGGCGGGCGCATCGGGCGCGCCGATCTCGGCGTGCGGCTGCTGCTGGAGGGCGATGTCTCGGAGGCAGCGCGGATCGCGGCCGAACTCGACCGGCTCAACGGCGAACGGCGTGTGATCGAGCAGGCGGCTGAGGCGCAGGCCGAAGCCGAGGCGCTGGCTTCGCTCGGGCTAGAGGACAAGGGCGCGGTGATCGTCACCGCGGCGGAAGGCTGGCACCCCGGCGTGGTCGGGCTGGTCGCGGCGCGGCTGAAGGAGAAGTTCGCGCGTCCGGCGTTTGCGATCGCGCTCGAGCCGGGGGGCATCGGCACCGGATCGGGCCGCTCGATCGGCGGCGTCGATCTCGGAAAGGCGGTGCGGCAGGCGGTGCATGACGGCTTGCTGATGAAAGGCGGCGGCCACGCGATGGCGGCCGGCGTCACGCTGCGCAAGGAGAAGCTCGCCGAATTCCGCGCCTACATGGAAAGCGCGCTGGCGGCCGACGTCGCCAACTCGCGTCACGAGAACGAGCTCTTCATAGATGGCGCTGTCACCGCGCGCGCGATGACGCCGGAATTTGCCGCGACGCTCAATCGCGCCGGCCCGTTCGGCAGCGCCAATCCGGAGCCGGTGATTGCGCTGCCGTCGCATCAGCTGGTCTATGCCGACGAGGTCGGGCAGGCGCATCTGCGGCTGCGCTTCAAATCCGGCGACGGCTCGATCGTCAACGGTATCGCATTCCGCTCCGTCGGACAGAAGCTCGGCAGCGCCTTGACGCAAAATCGCGGCCAGCAATTGCACGTGGCAGGCTCTCTCGCAGTCGACCGTTGGCAAGGCACCGAACGTGTGCAATTCCGTGTGCTCGACGTCGCGGTGCCGGATCAGGGCCCGACGGTGATCCGATAAGAAGCGTTGGGAGAGGACATGTCTGGACAGGTTGAGGGCAAGGTCGCGCTGGTGACCGGCGGCGCGTCGGGTATCGGCGAGGCCATCGTCGAATTGTTCGCGCAGGAAGGCGCGACCGTGGTTGCGACCGATATCGATGAGTTGCGGGGACCGGAGCTCGCCGCGCGGCTCAAGAAGGCGGGTCGCGAGGTGATCTTTCTGCCGCAGGACGTCACCAGCGAGGAGCGCTGGATCGAGGTCGTCGCTGACATCGGCAAGCGCTATGGCCGCCTCGATATCATGGTGTCGAACGCCGGCATCGGCATCGGCGCGCCTTCGATTGTCGAGATGTCGCTCGCCGACTGGCGCCGGCAGACCGCGATCAATATCGACGGCGTGTTCCTGTCGGTGAAGCATTCCTTGCCGCTGATGCGCAAGCATGGCGGCGGCTCCATCATCATGATGTCGTCGCTCGCTGGGTTGCGCGGAGCCGCGAACCTCGCCGGCTACAGCGCGACCAAGGGCGCGGTGCGGCTGTTCGCCAAGTCGATCGCGATGGAATGCGCACAGGTGAACGACGGCATCCGTGTCAACTCCGTGCATCCCGGCATCATCGACACGCCGATCTGGGGCAAGATTCCGACCGGTGCGACCGGCGCCGGCCAGAACGCGCCGATCGATCCGGAGGAGCGTGCCAAATTCGCAACGCCGCTCGGCCGCGCCGGCCAGGCCATCGAGATCGCGCAGGGCGTGCTCTATCTCGCCTCGGATGCGTCGCGCTACGTCACCGGCACCGAGCTCGTGATCGACGGCGGCATGAACGCGGGCGGCGTGGTGCGGCAGCCGAAATAATCTCCGTCATTGCGAGAAGCCACCCGGTCGGCGCAAAGCGCCGCCGGATGGCTGGCTCCGCGACGAAGCAATCCATGCTGCCGCACGCGCGGATTGATGGATTGCTTCGCTCCGCCCGCAATGATGGCGGATGGCGAGCGGCCTTGCCGTTTTGACCTTACGCATCGAGATGGGATGCAACCTATGGACGAATGAGGAGCTGCCCGGTATCAATCGTCGGCGAAATGTAGCGCCGATCAGTTTGGTCGCTTGAAGGGAAAATCATGCCGACCGTATTAAACACGATCCTCCTGGTCTTATCCTTGTCGATCGGCTTGACGGCTTCGGCGATGGCCGAGCAGTTGCAGGACTGGGAGGCAGCCTATCGGCGAAACGATTTCACAACTGCATATCGGCTTTTGTGCCCGCTGGCTGACGGCGGCGATGTCAATGCCCAGTATAGTCGCGGTGTGATGCTTCGCGATGGGCGAGGGGTACCGCAGGATGCTGCCGAGGCCGCGGTGTGGTTTCGCAAGGCGGCTGGGCAGGACGACGCCAAAGCCCAATATAATTTGGGAGCAATGTACCTATCCGGACAAGGCGTACCGCAGGACTACGCTGCGGCGGAACGATTGTTTCGTAGTGCCGCGCGCCAAGGCATGTCTCAAGCCCAGCACAACCTCGGCGTAATGTTTCGCGATGGGCTTGGCGTTCCACAAAATTCCGTCGAGGCGGCGACGTTGTTTCGGAAAGCCGCGCAACAGGGCCTTGCACCCGCACAATACAATTTGGGCGTTATGCTTCTTTCGGGGCAAAATGTTGAACGGAATCCTGCCGAGGCGATGGCATGGTTTCGCAAGGCCGCGGAGCAGGGCGTGGCTCAGGCTCAGTATAATCTCGGAGTTTCGTTGCGCGATGGGTACGGCGGGCCCCAGAATCAGGCTGAGGCTGTCGCGTGGCTTCGCAAGGCGGCTGAACAGGGGAATGTAAAAGCGCAATCTGAACTCGGATCAGCCTTGCTCGCCGGACAAGGGGTGCCGCAGAGTTACCCGGAGGCGGCGACGTGGTTTCACAAGGCGGCTGTGCAAGGGGATACCAAAGCGCAGTACAATCTCGGTGTGATGTTGGTCGCCGGGCAAGGTTTACCTCAGAACTATGCCGACGCCGGAGTGTGGTTTCGCAAGGCGGCCGAACAGGGTGATGCGAAAGCGCAGTTAAACCTCGGAGTGCTGCTGCGCGATGGGCAAGGGGTGCCACGGAGTGCCTCTGAGTCGGTGCTGTGGTTCCGCAAGGCGGCCGAGCAAGGCGAAGCCAGCGCTCAACACAATCTTGGCGCAATGCTTTTGGCTGGAACAGGCGTCCGACAAGACCTTGCTGAGGCAGCGACCTGGTTTCGCAAGGCCGCTGAGCAAGGAACGGCTCAATCGCAATACAATCTCGGATTGATGTTAGCCGACGGGCTTGGTGTGGACGCCTATAAGTATTTCACGCTGGCTGCGCATCAATCTGATGTGTCGACAACAGGCTTCGCAAATCAGGCCACACAAGCGCGAGAAATGTTGGCAAAACGGATGACCCCTTCTCAAATTGCTGAAGCACAAAATCTCGCAAGCGAATGGAAGCCAAGCTCGAAATAGCAGATACGGCAAGTGTCTATAAGGTTTTCGGCTTGCCTGCTGTCCGTCCATCGCGTCATTTCGGGGCTGCTCAGCAACCACATCGCTCCATGAGCGGACATTAACGCCGGTGCGTGATGCTGCCGGCGTCATCGGAAGACGGCCTAGCCGCCTTGCCGTAGCCGCGCCAGCACCTTGAGCCCGCCGTAACCATCGGCGGGCAACAGGCCCATTTTGACCTGATAGTCCTTGATCGCCTTCATGGTGTCGTTGCCGACGCGGCCGTCGGTGCCGCCGGTGTCGAAGCCGGCCTTGGTCAGGCGCGTCTGCATCTCCTGCACCTCCGCGAGCGTCAGTGCGCGCTCCGAGCCGGGGAAGGGCTGGATGAAGGGCGGTCCGCCGAGGCAGCGGTCGCCGAGATGGCAGATCGCCAGCGCGTAGTTCATCGAGGGATTGTAGCTCTTCACCGAATTGAAGTTGGGGCCGAGCAGGAACGCGGGGCCGCCGGCAACCGGGATCCAGAGCTGCGCTGACGCGTTCGGCTGCGGAAACGGCTGGCCGTCGGCTCTGACGACGCCGGCGCTGGCCCAGGCCGCGTAGGTGCGGCTGCCGCTGGCACCGCCGGGCGCGCGGACCTCGTAGCCCCAATGCTCGCCGCGGTGCCACTTGCCGCGATTGACCAGGTATTTCGCGGTCGAGCCCAGCGCGTCGTCGGGACGGCCGAACGGCGAGACCTTGCCGTCGCCGTCATAGTCGAAGCCGACATTGAGCCAGACTTCCGGCATCCATTGCGAATGGCCCATCGCGCCGGCCCAGGAGCCGTTCATCTCCTCAGGCGTGCTCCAGCCGCGCTGCACGATCTTCATCGCGTTGATCAGCTCGGTCTCCCAATAGGCCTTGCGACGCGGCTCGTTCCAGGCGAGCGCCGCAAGCGAGGGAAACACCGGCGTCATGTGGTTCTGCTGCACCAGCGGATCGCCATAGGCTGATTCCACGCCCCACAGCGCGAGCAGCGTGCCGCGCTCGACGCCGAAGTCGCGCTCGATCCGGCCGAACAGCGCCTCGTTCTTCTTGAGCGCCTCGCGGCCGTGGATGATCCGCCAGTCGGAGACGCGCCGGTTGATGTACTGCCAGATCTGCTCGTGGAATTCGGGCTGGTTGCGCATCTGCCTGAACACGCTCATGTCGGGCTCGACCCGTCCCATGCAGCGGTTCCAGGTCGCCTCCGAAATGCCCTTTGCGAGGGCGCGGGCGCGAAAATTGTCGCGCCATTGGTCGAAGCCAGGAGGCGCGGCCGCCAGCGCGTCGAGCGGATTGGTCAGCGCGACGCCTGCCGCGAGCCCCGCCTTCAGGAGGTCGCGACGGGTAGGGGAGTTCAAAGAATCAGGCTGTTTCATGCGGCCAGTCTAGCGGCGCCGTCGAAATGGGCCAAAAGCCACGCCGCCGCAGGGACTAGCTATCCTGCAAATCTGTGGCGATTTTTGACAGCCATTGGCGGACAATTTGTTCCGACTTGCCGTCAAGGCTGGCGGCGAGCCGGCGCTCCTGCGCCTGGGCGATATGGCGGCATTTCTCCAGCAGCGCGGTTCCATGGCTGGTCAGCGTCCACTGCAGCACGCGGCCGTGGAGGGGGTGCGGCGTCTTGCGGATCGCGCCGTCGCGTTCGAGGTTGCGGATGATCACGCTGACGGTCTGCGGGGTCAGAAACGCCACCCGCGCCAGATCGGCGCCTGAGAGCCCCGGATAGGCCTTCAGCATCGTCAGCACGACGAATTGCGGCGAGGTGACGCCAAGCTGCGCGAGCGCGCGCTCCATCGACAGCCGCGAGGCCGCGTGCGCCTGGCGCAGCAGATAGGCGAGATAGCCCTGTTCGCCGCGCTTGCCTTCGCCGGGCGGCGGGATGGGCGTGGCGAGCAGGGCGTCTGCGGCCGATCCTGTCCCGACAGTAACCTTGCCGGCCGCCGTTTTCTCCGCCGGCCGCCGCTCGGCGACGCCCGATTTCCCGCGTTTCTGCATTCCCGCCATGTCGTCCGATGCCGCCTTCGCCGATGTCCGCATCTTGCTCAGTATCAGAGCTCTGATAATGTATCAGTACACTGATAACATGAGGCCAGGCCGATGTCACATGCCCGCAAGGAATACACCGACTTCGAGAAGCTCGCGCCCGATGTCTTCGCCACCGTGCGTGCGCTCGGCCAGTTCGCGGCCAAGGCCGGTCTCGACAAGCAGCTGCTCGAGCTCGTCAAGCTGCGCGCCTCGCAGATCAACCGCTGCGCGTTTTGCGTGCAGTACCACATCCTGCAAGGCGAGAGCCTCGGCGTGCCCACAGACAAGCTCAACCTCGTCGTGGTGTGGCGCGAGGCGCCGCAGTTCTCGGCCCGCGAGCGCGCGGCGCTGGCCTGGACCGAAGCGCTGACGACCTTGCCGAACGGTGTCAGCGACGAGGTCTATGCCGAGGTCTCCGCCGAATTCTCCGAGCAGGAGCTGACCTATCTCACCTCGGCGATCGCATCGATCAATGTCTGGAACCGGTTCGGCGCAGCCTATCGCTGGACGCCGCCGCCGCGCAGGCAGAACGCGGCGGCTTCGTGAGCCGGACCGCGCGCGACGAATGAAGCAGCAACTGACAGGGGAGAAACACCAATGACCTCGATCGTGATGACACCATTTCTTCCATTCGCGCGATCGCCGCGGCCGGTCTCGCTGGCCATAGCAGCGGGACTGGCCTGCGCCTTCGTGATCGGCAAGGCCTTGCCGACGCCGATGGATGCGATCGCCTCGGTGATCGCGCCGCTATGCGCGAGCGCGAATGCGGCGTCGCCGCTCGACAAGGTCGAGGTCATCACCTCGCATGCGTTGCCGAACGTGGCGGGCAAGCGGGTCACGGTGGTGCGCGTGTTCTACGGTCCCGGCGGGTTCACGCCGCCGCACCGTCATTCGGGTTCGGTGACCGCCTACATCACCAAGGGTGAAATCCGGCCCCAGCTCGGCGGCGGACCGGTCGAGACCTTCAAGGTCGGCCAGTCCTTCTTCGAGCCGCCGGGCTCGACCCACATGGTGTCGGCCAATGCGAGCACCACGGAGCCGGCGGAGCTGATCGCCGTGTTCGTCGCGGATGAGGGCGCGCAGCTGACCACGATGCTCGAATAGCGATCGGCGGGGCTCAGGTCTTGCAAGACGCGCGCACTGGACCAGTTCGGTGCCGAACTCGCGTGAAAGTGGACCTTGCGCGCAATGCGGTGCGTGGATTGATTGCGCGACAGGTTGCTGCGCAGGCTACTGACGAGGAACAAACCGATGACAAGTCTGAAGGGGCTCTCCGCCTTCCCGATTACGCCCTCGAACCGGGATGGGCGGGTGGATGTGGGAGCTCTCCGCGCATTGCTCGAGCCCGTGATCGCGGCGAAGGTGGATTCGATCGGGCTGCTCGGAAGTACCGGTTCATATCCGTATTTCAGCCGCGACGAGCGGCGGCGGGCCGTTCAGGCAGCTGTTGCCCCGGCCGAAGGTCAAATGCCGATCTTGGTTGGCATCGGCGCACTGCGCACCGACGATACGGTGCGGCTGGCCCAGGATGCGCGTGCGGCCGGCGCGACGGCCGGCCTTTTGGCGGCGGTTTCCTATACGCCTTTGACCGACGACGAGGTCTTTGAGCATTTTCAAACCGTGGCCCGCGAGAGCGGGCTGCCGATTTGCATCTACGACAATCCCGGAACGACCCATTTCCGATTCACGCCGGCACTCATCGGCCGTTTGAGCTGCGTCGAGGGGATCGTCGCGGTGAAGAGTCCTGCGCCGGACGCGTCCGCTGTGTCCGGCCATCTCGGGGAATTGCGGGCTGTCGTTCCAGGCGGCCTCGCGTTGGGTTACAGCGCCGACTGGAATTGCACCGAGGCGCTGTTGGCAGGTGGGGACACCTGGTACAGCGTTCTTGCAGGCATTTTCCCCAAGGTTTGCGTGGACATCGTCCGTGCCGTGACGAGCGGCGATGCGGTCCGGGCGCGGCAGCTCAATGCGAGTCTGCAGCCGATGTGGGATCTGTTCAAGACATTCTCGGGTCTGCGCGTTGTCTACGCGATCGCCAATCTCAGAGGTGTCTGCGTGGCCGAGCCGCCGCGTCCGATCTTGCCGCTGCCCGCGGACGCCCAGAAGAAGATCAGTGAGGTGTTGGCCGGAATGGACATCGGTTGATCGCATCACACGGTGTGATGGCGCGCATCGATGCCATTTCGAATGGAGCCCGCGGTCGTCCCGCTGGCGTCGTGGCTTCCATCGGCGTGCAAAATCGGCATAACAATCGCTGGAGCGTTTTCGAGCGAAGTGGACGCCGGTTCGCGTGAAGAAAGCGCGTCAAGACAAGAAACTAGAGCTTCGGTTCTGATTCCATCAGAACCGAAGCTCTAGGTGTGCTCGCTAGCCCGGAGGTGTTCGATGCGATTGCCGGCAATTCTGTTGACGCTTCTGGTTCCCGCGATGGCCTGGGCCGAGGAGCCGGCAACCAATGCGCCTGCGCTGTGGGGCAGTCCCACCGTCGACAATGGCGCGTGCTGCAAGACGCTTGGCGAGGTGCGCAGCAATATCGACCGGCTCGACCGCGAGATCGTGCGCCTGATAGCCGAGCGCGGCCGTTACGTTCATGAAGCTGCCCGCTTCAAGGCCAACCCCGCGCAAGTCGAGGCGCCGGAGCGCGCCGAGGCGGTGGTGAAGAAGGCGACGGCGCTCGCGGAAGCGGACGGGCTGTCGCCCAAGGTTGCCGAAGCCGCCTATCGCGCGATGGTGCGCGCCTTCATCGACTACGAGCAGGGCATCTTCGCCGATGCCGCCGCGCGCGGCGACGCGCCCTGGAAGAAGTAAGCGCACGCGCTGACCATGCGGTGCTCGCTCCAGCGCATGGTCGCGAAATAGCCGGTCGACGGCACTGCACAGCGATGGTGCGCGCTAGGAGCTTGTCTGGATAGTCGCTGTTCAAATCTGGTCGGGTCTGATTCAACATTGGGCGATGAGCAAGTATTTTCGGCCTTGGAACATCGATCAGACGCTGCTTCTGCCGCCGAATGTGCAGGACTTCGTGCCGAAAGGCCATGTCTCGCGGTTTATGGTTGATCTGGTGCGGGAGAGCCTCGATCTCAGGGAGATCATGGGCAGCTATGTGAGCGGGCTTGGGCAGCCGCCGTTTGATCCGCGGATGATGGTGGCGCTGCTGCTGCATAGCTATGCGAGTGGGCTGTATTCGTCGCGTCGGATTGCCAAGGCCTGCCGGGAGCGGAACGATTTTGTGATGATCGTGGCGCTGGATGCGCCGGATTTTCGGACGATCAGCGACTTTCGCAAGCGACATTTGAAGGCGCTCGGCGCGCTATTCGTGCAGGTTCTGAAGTTGTGCGAGACGGCCGGGCTGGTCAAGCTCGGTCATGTCGCGCTGGATGGTACGAAGATCAAGGCGAACGCGTCGAAACACAAGGCGATGAGTTATGAGCGCATGAAGAAGCGCGAGGCGGAATTGAAGGCCGAGGTCGCTCGCATGCTGGCGGCCGCCGAGGCGGCGGATGCCTCGGAGGATGAGACTTTCGGCAACAGCGACGAACTGCCGGACTGGACCGTCGACAAGCAGAAACGGCTGGCGAAGATCCAGCAAGCGATGGCGGCGCTGGAAGCGGACGCCAAACTGGCGGCGGAGGAAGAGCGCCGCATCGAGGCCGAAAAGGAACAGCAGCGCCAGGCCGAAGGCCGCAAGAAGCCGGGCAAACCGGCGGCGCTGCCATCGGAGGAACCCAATCCCAAGGCGCAACGCAACTTCACCGATCCGGAAAGCCGCATCATGAAGTCGAAGGATGGCTTCGTTCAGGCCTATAATGCCCAGGCGGCCGTCGATGCACATGCCCAGATCATTGTCGCGCAAGAACTGACCCAGCACGGCAGCGATCAGGGCCAGTTGGTGCCCCTGATCGAGGCCATCGAGAGCAATCTTGGCCGCAAGCCGCGGCAGGCCTCAGCGGATTCCGGCTACTGCAGCGAAGCCAATCTCGAAGCGCTCGACACACGCAGCATCGATGGCTATGTCGCGCCCGGACGCGCCAAGCACCCGACAGTAGCGAACGGAAAAGTCGGCGGCCCGCTGACACAGGCCATGCGAAAGAAGATCGACGATGGCGGCTTCGAAACACCCTACCGATTGCGAAAGCAAGTGGTGGAGCCGGTGTTCGGGCAGATCAAACAGGCAAGAGGCTTCCGCCAGTTCCTGTTGCGGGGCATCGAGAAAGTGCGCGCCGAGTGGACAATGATCTGCACCGTCCATAACCTCCTCAAGCTGTTCAACCTCGCAAACGCAGCCTGAGCCTGCTACTCTACAACAAATGCCCGTCACGAAAACATATCTGGACGGGCTCCTAGAGCTTCGGTTCTGATTGAATCAGAACCGAAGCTCGAGCTTCTTGTTTTGACGCGTTTTCTTCACGCGAACCGGTGCCCACTTCGCTCGAAAACGCTCTAGTTGCCGCCACCCTCCAGGGTGTCGATGCGATGCACGACGTCGTCGGGCAGGGCGTGCGCCACGGCGGCCGCAGGTCCGGGCTCGGGTCCGATCTCGCGGCCGCGGCCGCGGATCAGTCGCTCATAGGCCGACACCAGCGTGGTGTACGGATTGACCCACAGCCAGCCGTCGCGGGTGAACACCTGGACGTCGAAGTGCAGATGTCGCGAGGTGCCGTTGGGGTGGTCAAGATAGTTCGAGACCACGCCGATCTTCTCGCCCTCGCTGACGCGGCGTCCGTTGAGCAAACCATCGGCATCCATCGCCGACGGGTTCATGTGCATGTAGCGGAAGCGGATATGCTCGGTGCGGGTGTTGACCTGTAATGTCGCGGCCTGCTGCTGCGGCGAGCGGATCACGATGCTGTCGCGCACCGCGACCACGCCCTGCTGCTTGGGGTCGCAACCGTCCTTGCTGTCTGCGGGACAGGCGCCTGGCCTGATATCCTGGCCCTGATGGCCAAAGCCGCTGGTGCATTGGCCGACCTCAAAGCTGCGGGCCTCGCAGAAATTGTCCTGCCAGGGATACACGTCGACCGTCGCGCCCGCCTTGCGCCTGGCGAAGGATTGCGAGTGTGCGAAGGCCGGCGCCTTCTCCAGTGGAAAGCGGATCTGCGAATAGACGGTGAGGTCGGCGTGGCCCCCTTGCTGCCTGTGTCCGCCGCTGCCCGCGATGATGTCGCCGCTCGGGCGGTAGATGAAGTCAGCCGATGCGGCCGCCGGCCGCTCGGCGATGTCGGAGGCGATGTCGCTGCGCGACCGCGACGGCTGGCCGCCTGCGATGTGCAACGCCTTCAGGAAGCGCTCGGCGACCGGATAGGCCTCACGACAGGCCAGCCGCTTCGGCCGCGGCGCGCTGTCGAGGCACTGGATCGAGACGACATAGGGAATCCCGAAACGGGTGAAGGCGTAGCGGACATAGCCTTCGCGGATGAAGCGGCGGATGTCCGGAAACTGCGCGGCCAGCGTCTTGACCGGCTCGCCCTTGCCGCCGAGCCGGTCGGCGAGGTCGTAGACCAGGATCGAGCCCGAGATCTGCACCTCGACCGGTTTGGCAAACGTCCGCGGCGGCATGCCGTCGCCGGCGCCCGGGTCGAGCGAGAACACCGCGTCGTAGCCGGACGTGCCGGCATGAAAGATATCGGCCGCGCGGAAATCGGCCTGATAGCGCGCGACCGAGAGGCTGTCCGGCGCACCGCTTTGCCGCGCATCGAGATAGCTTGCGGGGTCGAACGGCAGCAGCACCGGGATCGGGCTGCGCGCGATGCCGGGGAAGAGCGGCGACGTCAGCGCGTTCAGTTGCACCAGCGCGGGGGTCGCGCGCGGATCGGTGGCCGGGACCCGGCGTTGGCCGGCGAAGGCGAAGTTGGAGGCAATCGCCGGGCGGGTGCCGATCTCCTGCCGCAACTGGTCGAGCACCGCGCGCCATTCGACCCGCATGGCCGAGATCGACGCCGTTCGGAATTCGTCGGCATGAGCGCTGGGAGGAGGCGAGAGCAGGACTGCCAGCCAGCAACTGATGAAGCTGACAACCTTCCTGTTCACTGCACCCCCGGGCTCATGTCTGACCGCCGGGGATTCTAAAGCAATATCCGGAAAACTGTGTAGCGGTTTTCCGGAAACTTTATGCTTAAACAACGAGCTGATGCGCGGCGATGATTCATTCTAAATTACACCGCGCCTCAGCGCTCAGTCCTTGGCGCGTTCGACGTAGGAGCCGTCCTCGGTCATGACCACGATGCGCGTTCCGGCGGCGACGTGCGGCGGCACGCCGGTGCGCACGCCATTGGACAGGATCGCGGGCTTGTAGGACGAGGAGGCGGTCTGCCCCTTGGTGACGGGCTCGGTCTCGACCACTTCCAACGTCACGCGCTGCGGCAGCTGGATCGCGACCGGGTTGCCCTCGTGCATCGAGAGCTTCACAGTCATGTTCTCCTGCAGATACGGCGAGGAGGAGCCGACGATCTCCTTGGAGACCTGGACCTGATCGTAGTTGTCGTTGTTCATGAAGTGGAAGCCGTCGGCGTCTTCATAAAGGTAGTTGTAGTTGTGGTCTTCGACGGTGGCCTTCTCGACCTGGTCGGTGGTCTTGTAGCGCTCGGAGACCTTCACACCGTCGCCGATGCGGCGCATTTCGATCTGGCTGACCGGGGTGCCCTTGCCGGGGTGAATGTTCTCGGCGGACAAGACCACATAGAGCCGACCGTCCTGCTCGATGATGTTGCCCTTGCGGATGGAACTGGCGATGACTTTCAAAGGTGTTTTCCTGAATTTGGGAGGCGGGGGCGCAAACCGGATGGCAGCCCCTCGGCCATGGCGGCGATTTCGGGCTGCAACATACTGATTTGTCCCTGAGATGCCAGCCTTTTGCGGCCGATTTTGGCAGTTTGCCAACCGCTGAAACCGGCCCGGAACGGGCCGTTATGGCTGGTCCTTGCCGGGGATATTGCGGGCCTTCGCGTTGTGTTCGGCAAAGCTTGCAGGAACCGAAAACGTCCCGGTCTTCAGATCGTAGACGCAGCGCCAGTCCTCGACCCATGGGAAGGGGGGATGCTCGCCCTGGATGTCGAAGGACATGCCGAGCACGAGGTAGCGGCTGTCGGGCCATTTCATGCCCAGCCAGGCGTAGTTCTCGTCAAAACCCTTGATCAGGCCGATCTGCATATGGTCGAGCGTATAGGGGTCATCCGGGTCGCGGCGCACGCCTTCGGCTGCCGGCTGGGTGTAGAAGAAGTCCCAGGCCGCCTCGCCAAGCGGCTTTTCGGTCGCCGGCACGAACCGTTCGCCGGTCCGCTTGTAGAGGTAGAGGGTGTGGTAGCCGGCGCCGAGCTTCTGCATCCGCACCAGCCAGCGGCTGTCCGGGCTGAAGCGGAAGCCAGCCTGATAGCCGGCCGCGTCGGTGCCTTCGCCCTGGTTCAGCAGCGCGCCGTGCTTGCGGGCGCGGTCGAAGGTCCAGAACTGGAAGAGGAGACCTTCATCGCCCATGTCCTTCGCATACTGCTCGACGCGGACCGTTCGATCCGGCGAGGTAAAGCTTGCGTCCGCAACCCGCTTGAACTCGCTGCCCGGGCTGTCGGCCATTGCCGGCGTCGCCGCGGCCAAGCCGAGCAACAGCAGCAGTCCTGCACTTCGTAACCAGCCGACCATGGGCGCATCCCGTTTTCGCGCAACTGGCGGTGGGACGCGCGAACCGGTGTTCAGGTTCAGCGGATCGCGAACATGGACAAGGCGGGCGTCTTTCGACATGAAGGGATCAGCTAAGCCGGGTGGCGCGGAGACCAAGGTCGTGTGGGCCATGAAGTCATTTGAAATCAGTCACTTGTTCCCGACTCTTAAGTGGAGCCGGCGGCTTGTTGATGTGGAATCCATGAGATCCGGGGTGCACCGGCAATGACGGGTCATGACCAGACCTCGCCGTGGTGGACGCCGCAGCGCTATGCCGACCGCCGGCCATTCCTGCAGGCGCGGTCCGCGATCACGCGGGCGCTCCGCGGCTGGTTCGAGGAGCAGGGATTCGCTGAGGTCGAGACCGCCATCCTGCAGATCTCGCCGGGCAACGAGACGCATCTGCACGCGCCGCGCACCGAGCTGACGCGGGCCGACGGTTCGCATGCGACGCGCTATCTGCGCACCTCTCCGGAGTTCGCCTGCAAGAAGCTGCTCGCGGCCGGCGAGCCCAAGATCTACGAGTTCGCGCGGGTGTTCCGCGACCGCGAGCGCGGCGATCTGCATTTGCCCGAATTCACCATGCTGGAATGGTACCGCGCCAATGCCCCCTACGATGCCATCATGGCCGACACGATCGTCGTGATCGCGCATGCGGCGCAGGCGACCGGGATCGGGCGGTTTTCCTTCCGCGGCAGGATGGCCGATCCGTTTGCCGAGCCGGAGCTGCTGACGGTCGCGGCCGGCTTCGAGCGCTTCGCCGGCATCGATCTGCTGGCAACGATTGCGGGCCGCAAGGGCGATCGCGAGGCGCTGGCGTCGGCGGCGAAGGGGCGGGTGCGGATCGCCGACGACGACACCTGGTCGGATATCTTCAGCAAGGTGCTGGTCGAGCATGTCGAGCCCAATCTCGGTCAGGGCCGTCTGACGGTACTGTTCGAATACCCGTCGCCCGAGGCCGCTCTGGCGCGCACCAAGCCGGGCGAACCTCGGGTCGCCGAGCGTTTCGAGGTCTATGCCTGCGGCGTCGAGCTCGCCAACGGCTTTGGCGAGCTGACCGATGCGGTCGAGCAGCGCCATCGTTTCACCGCCGATATGGACGAGAAGGCCCGCCGTTACGGCGAGCGCTATCCGCTCGACGAGGATTTCCTTGCCGCGGTCGGCGAGATGCCGGAGGCCAGCGGGGTTGCGCTCGGCTTCGACCGGCTGGTGATGCTGGCGAGCGGCGCGCCACGAATTGATCAGGTGGTCTGGACACCGCCTGCAGGAGAGACATGAACAGGATCGATCCGAAGATGGCGGCGACCCTGCGCCAGCCGCGCGAACTGGTCGATGCCGGCCTCGCGCCGGTCGATGCGCTTGCCGGGCTCGAACAGGTGGCTGCGCGCTACGCGGTCGCGGTGACGCCGGAGCTTGTCGCGCTGATCGATCCGGCCGACGCCAATGATCCGATCGCACGGCAGTTCATCCCGAGCACCGACGAACTCGTGGAGCAGCCGGGCGAGAACGCCGATCCGATCGGCGACGATGCGCATTCGCCGGTGGCCGGGATCGTGCATCGTTATCCTGATCGGGTCCTGTTCAAGCTCGTGCATGTCTGCGCGGTCTATTGCCGGTTCTGTTTCCGGCGCGAAATGGTCGGGCCGGGAAAGGCCTCGGCCTTGTCCGACGACGCCTATCGCGCGGCGCTGGATTACATCCGGGCCCATCGGGAGATCTGGGAAGTCATCCTGACCGGCGGCGATCCCCTGATGCTGTCGCCGCGCCGGCTGACCGAGATCATGGCCGATCTCGCTGCCATCGATCATGTGAAGATCATCCGCATCCACACCCGCGTCCCGATCGCCGATCCCGGCCGCATCAATTCCGACATGATCGCGGCGCTGCGGGTCGAGGGCGCGACGACCTGGATTGCTGTTCACGCCAACCATCCGCGTGAACTGGGCGTCAATGCCCGCGCGGCGTGCGCGCGCCTTGCCGATGCCGGCATCCCGCTGGTCAGCCAGTCGGTCCTGCTGCGCGGGGTCAACGACGATGCCGCGACCCTCGAGGCGTTGATGCGCGCCTTCGTCGAGTGCCGCATCAAGCCGTATTATCTGCATCACGGCGACCTTGCGCCGGGCACCGCGCATTTGCGCACCACGATCGAAGCGGGGCAGGAGCTGATGCGGGCCTTGCGCGGGCGGGTCTCCGGACTGTGTCAGCCGGACTATGTGCTCGACATCCCCGGCGGCCACGGCAAGGCGCCGATCGGCCCGGCTTATTTGTCGCAGTCGGCTTCGCGCGAACGTGAAGATTCCGCGGAACGGCGCTACCGTATCGTCGATTATTGCGGTGACGTTCATCTCTACCCACCGCAATCGTGAGCCGGTCATGAGCGGGGCCGGGGACGGACGGCAGGAGCCGCCCGAGGACGAGAGCAACCGCAGCATCGAAAATGCTGTGATGTTCGGCTTCTTTGCGGTGCTGGTCGCCGTGGGAATCTGGCTCCTTGGCACGATGGCCGATATACGGAAAGTGCAGGATTGCGCAGCGCAGGGACGACGCAATTGTGTTACCGTCGAGGCGCCGGAACGGGCGCGATAGGGTTTAGAAGCAGCGGAGACGCGAGATGCGGAAGACAGTTTTGGTGATGGCTCTGATGATGGTTGCCCTTGGAGCGCCCCAGATCGGAGCACCCCAGGCTTGGGCGCAGCAGCAGGGCGGATCGTCCTCCATGCAGAAGAGCGCGCCGCTGCCGGAGGCGCCGATCGGACATCGTCAGCCACGCCGCGGCGACGTTCCCAACGAGAAGAACCTCAACGATCCGAACAGCGCGGTGAACAAGGAAGACGCCGCGCTCGACAGGAAGATCAAGAACATCTGCCGCGGTTGCTAGTACCTACTGTTCTTAAAGCGTGAGTCGTGATTCAAGGTCGGGATGATACCCGAAGCAAGAGAAGTCCACCTTTCGAGGAAAGATCGCAAGGTGCTTGAGGCGTGTTGCCGCTCCCCGGTGACGTTGCAGCGCGATTTGAAGCGGGCGCGGATAGTTCTGTTGGCGGCGGATGGACGCAGCACTCGGTCGATCGCCAAGGAAGTTGGGGTCCAGCCGCGGATTGTCAGCCTTTGGCGGCATCGCTATGCCGACCAAGGCCTTGAAGGGCTGCAAGACAAGCCGCGACCGGGCAAGCAGCCAATCTATACGAAGGCCACCGACAAGCGGATTCTGAAGCTGCTGGACAAGCCGCCGCCGGACGGGTTCGCACGCTGGACCGGGCCCCTGCTGGCCGGGGCGCTGGGCGATGTTGACGTCCAATATGTCTGGCGGTTCCTGCGCAGCCACAAGATTGACCTCGCGGCTCGTAAGTCCTGGTGTGAGAGCAACGACCCGAACTTTACGGCCAAAGCCGCCGATGTTGTCGGCCTCTATGTCGCCCCGCTCGCGAAGGCCATTGTGCTGTGCGTGGACGAGAAGCCCTCGATCCAGGCTTTGGAGCGAGCGCAGGGTTATCTGAAGTTGCCCAATGGCCGCGCCTTGACCGGCCAGAGCCACGATTACAAGCGGCATGGCACCACAACATTGTTTGCGGCGCTCGAAGTCGCCACCGGAAAGATCATCGCGGCGCATTCAAAACGCCGACGCCGCGTCGAGTTTCTCGACTTCATGAACAGCGTCACCGCGGCTTTTCCGAACCGGAAGCTTCACGTCATCCTCGACAACCTCAACACCCACAAGAAGAACGAGCATTGGCTCAAGGCCCACCCCAACGTGCAATTTCATTTCACGCCGACAAGTGCGTCTTGGCTCAATCAGGTCGAGGTATGGTTTTCGATCTTGCAGGGGCAGTCGCTCAGCGGCACCTCCTTCACAAGCCTCACGCAGCTTCAGGAGCACATCGATGCCTACGTCAACGCATACAACGACAGAGCCGAGCCCTTCGTCTGGACCAAGAAAAAGGTCCGTCAACGCCGTTTCAAAGGCCGCCGTATCACTCAGCTCTGATTCTGGGTACTAGCACTACTTTGGCAGATTGTTAGATTCGGGCGTTTGATTAGGATTCCCGAATCGATTTTTCAATGATTCATGGGTGGTCGGCTCTTGGAGGGCTGACCATGGCGGAATGGGAAGACGAACTCGAACGCTGGCTGAAGCCTTTTCTGGATCGGTTGGGTCATAAGACCCGACAGCGGATGTGTCCGCTGTACGTTGCGGGATTAATCGGTCCCGGCGATCGCAAGAGCGTTCAGCCGATGGCGGAACGCGTTGCATCGGGCAACTACGATCAGCTGCACCATTTCATCGCCGATGGTGTCTGGAGCGCGACACCGCTGGAATCTGAACTGTTAAACCAAGCCGACCGGCTTGTCGGCGGCAAGGATGCGGTGCTCGTTATTGACGACACGGCAATGCCGAAGAAGGGCGAACGCTCGGTTGGCGTCGCGCCTCAATATGCGTCCTCCCTTGGCAAAACGGCAAATTGCCAAACGCTGGTGTCGCTGACACTCGCGCGCGGCGAAGTGCCGGTAATGGTCGCGCTGCGTCTCTTTCTGCCCGAGATCTGGACGAGCAACGTGTCTCGTCTAAAGCGCGCTCGCGTGCCGGTCGAACACCGAACGGCACGGTCCAAGCCGGAAATTGCTTTGGCGGAGATTGACCGCGCGATGGCAGCCAACGTGCGTTTTGGATGTGTGCTGGCGGATGCAGGATACGGGCTCAGCGCACCGTTTCGACAAGGGCTAACAGAACGCGGGCTGGCCTGGGCTGTCGGCATCCCGCGGCACCTCAAGGTGTACCCGGTTAATGTCCAGCTCATTTGGCCGGTTACCAAAGTCCGCGGGAAACCACGAAAGCACCACCAGATATCTTATCGATTGCGGCAGAACAAATGTTGGCCAGCGCGAAATGGAAAACCCTGAGTTGGCGCAGCGGGACGAAAGGTCGGCTGAAAGCCCGATTTGCTGCTCTCCGTGTCCGCACCGCCGACGGCCCTCCGCAGCGGATTTGGGATAAGGGTCAGCAGCATCTCCCGGGCGACGAAGCTTGGCTCATCGGCGAGCAACGCGCCTCGGGGGAGAAGAAATACTATCTCGCCAACCTCCCTGCGGCGACGGATCTGCGCACACTGGCCGCCACCATTAAGGCAAGATGGATTTGTGAACAGGCGCATCAGCAGTTGAAGGAAGAGCTTGGACTTGATCACTTCGAAGGGCGATCATGGCAGGGTCTTCATCGCCACGCCCTGATGACAATGATTGCCTACGCCTTCCTGCAACATCGTCGCCTCGCACACGCGGGGCGGAAAAAAAAGAATCAACGGACCTCCGCCTCAGCCAACCATGCCCGCCGTACGTCACGCTATCGTCAATCTCATCCTTCGGTCACCGTCTCAAAGGTGTCCATACTGCCGAAAACAAATCCTTGAAAAACAGTGGCGCAAACACATTCTGCCAAAGTAGTGCTAGGCTGCGTTCTCATTAACTTCGACGACGCCGGCTTCGCTCCGATAGCGGCGATCTTGTGCCAGCGCGCAAAATGATGCGATCGGCCGAACCCGGAAGTCGCCGCGGCGAGACTTCCGGGTTCAAACGGGTCGAGCGCGTGGTCTTGCTTGGGTCATGGCGACGCCGGAGATCGCGAGCAGTCCACCGACAATCAACTTTGGCGTCATGCGGTCACCAAGGAACAACACGCTCGAAATCAAGGCGAACACCGGAAGCAGCAGGCCGAATGGTGCGACGCGGCCCATGGAGCAACGGGCAATCAGCCAGAACCAAAGGCCAAAACCCGACAATTCCTCCGATGAAGATTGTGTAGGCGAGTGCCAGCCAACCGCGTCCGTCCGCCGTGACAAGGCTCGCCAGCTGTCCGTATTCGAGCAGCAGCGACATCACCATGACCTGCGGCACGGTGAGCAGCGACGACCACCCCATCAACATCAGGGGATCAAAAGGGCCATAGCGTTTCGTCAAGACGTTGGATACGGCGAATGCGAAGGCTGCGCCAACCACAAGCAGCAGCGGAAGCGGGTTCGCCGACAGGCCTGGCTCCGCTGCCAGCACGACGACGCCGGCGAATGCGAGCACCACTCCGGCTGATGTGATGAGCGACGGTCGCTCCGCGAGCAGCGGCCAGGCCAGCAGGACCGTGAAGGGCGTGGCGAGTTGATAGGCGATGGCCGACATGCTTCCCGAGCCGAGCCCAAGGCCAACATAGAACAGCCCGAAGTTCAGGCCGCCAAGGAAAAGAGAAATAGCGGCGACAGGGCCGAATTGTTGGCGCGTGGGTCTCTTGACGAACGGCACAAGCAGCAGCGCGATGGCCAGGAAGCGCAGCGCGAGGAAGAACAGCGGCGGAAACTCCGCAACTCCCACCTTGATGGCCACGAACTGATAACCCCACAGCAAGGGAACGGCCACTGCGCAGACCATCTGAACGGCAGACATGGCATCCTTTCTTTCAAGACCATTCGGTCCAGATTTAGGCGCGCTCAGAGCCGGAGTGTCCGTGGGTTGCTTACCTGGTGAAACGGTCGAGAAGGGCGTCGGCGGTGGCTTGCGATGTGATCCGTGCCGGCGCCGTTTTGCCGACCACCCGCAGCCCCTCGACGAAACAGACGAGAATTCGGGCGGCGGTCGAAGGCTCCACGCCATCGGCCAGCTTGCCGACTGCCTTTGCGCGGGAAAGTGCATCCGCCACTCTGGCCTCCATGACTTTGAAGAAGCTCGCGATGCGACGGCCAACGTCGGCATCCTGGCCGGCCAGTTCCATGGCTGTGGCCACCAGCAGGCATCCGCGCCGGCCATTGGCACCGCTGGTGCGGTCGACGTAGCCGGCAAGGTAGGCCCGCAGGCCGTCGACCGGCTCTCTGCCGGGGGCGAGTTCGATATCCATCCGTGTCACGGCATCGGCGATGTAGCGATCAAGCGCTCGCAAGAACAGCGAGTGCTTGTCACCGAAAGCGGCGTAAAGGCTGCCGCGCGAGAGCTTCGTCGCACGAAGCAGGTCCGGCAGCGCGGTGGCATGATAGCCGCGCGACCAGAACACGCCCATTGCGCGTTCGACAGCAGCGTCCACGTCGAAACTTCGGGGGCGGCCACGGGGCAACTGCACAGGGGTTTGGCGGCTCATCGCCAATATATAGACCAATTGGTCTTGAAATCGCAAGTCGCCGCTTCGGGGGCATTTTCGACCGGTTCAGCGGGATTGTCGGCTGGTTGATGTCCGCTTGGCCCTGACGGCTCCGCGGCCTCACACGCGGGAGACCGGCGGAACGCAACATTGCGTCCCGCCGGCAGCGCTCAATCGGTTCGGCGGCGTCAGGCCGAACGCTCCTTAAGGCCGTCGCGCTGCACGCTGCGCCTTGCGTCGACGGCGTCGGCGAGCTGCTTCAGCACGTCGGCCGTCGTCGCCAGATCGATGCAGCCGTCCGTGATGCTCTGACCGTAGATCAGCGCCTTGCCCGGCACGACGTCCTGGCGTCCGGCGACAAGATTGCTCTCGATCATCACGCCGACGATGCGCTGTTCGCCGCCTGCGACCTGGCGGGCGATATCGGCGGCGACCACCGGCTGGTTCTCCGGCTTCTTGCTGCTGTTGGCGTGGCTGGTGTCGATCATCAGGCGTGCTGCGACACCGGCGTGGCCGAGCTCGGCTGCGGCGGCATCGACGCTTGCGGAATCATAGTTCGGCACCCGGCCGCCGCGCAGGATGACGTGGCAGTCCTCATTGCCGCCGGTGGCGGCGATGGCCGAGCGGCCGCCCTTGGTGACCGCCATGAAGTGATGCGGGTGCGAGGCCGACTTCACCGCGTCCGCAGCGATCCGCACACCACCATCGGTGCTGTTCTTGAAGCCGACCGGGCAGGACAGGCCGGAGGCCAGCTCGCGATGGATCTGGCTCTCGGTGGTACGCGCGCCGATCGCCGCCCAGGAGACCAAATCGGCGATGTATTGAGGCGTCGTCATGTCGAGGAATTCGGTGCCGGCGGGCAGGCCGAGATTGTTCACGGCCGACAGCACGCTGCGGGCGAGGCGCAGGCCCCTGTTGATGTCGAAGCTGTTGTCGAGATCGGGATCGTTGATCAGGCCCTTCCAGCCCACGGTGGTGCGCGGCTTCTCGAAATAGACCCGCATCACGATCTCGAGGCGGTCGGCGAGCTGTTCGCGCAGGCCGGCGAGACGCTCGGCGTAATCGACGGCCGCCGCGGGATCGTGAATGGAGCAGGGGCCGACGACGATCAGCAGGCGGTCATCGCTGCCGTTGAGGATCGCGTGGATGGCGTTGCGGGCGCCCATCACGACGCGTGTCGCGGTCAGGGTGCGCGGAACTTCCCGCATCACCTCTTCGGGCGTACTGAGCTCTTTCAATTCCTTGATGCGAAGATCGTCTGTCGTACTCAACACGGCTGGCTCCTTTGGATTTTTGGGACCTGCCAGCGCATAAAAAAAGCCGCCAGGTCTGGCGGCTTGTTTCGGACGTTTGCTGCAATTCTTCAGATTGAGCGCGATCCTCCTGCCGCCAGCGAGCTGTCGTAGCTAAAGTACCAAAAATAGCTGGTGGCGACGGTGATCATGGGCGGCTCTATAGCGCAGGGATTTGGACCTGTCACCCCCAAATCCGCGAGGGCAGCCGGTTCACCGTCAGGTGTTGCGCGCCGCCAACGCCATACCTATCAGGGTCGCCCCGCCGAACATCAGATTGAGGCCGACCAGGAGGCCGATCGCCCATTCCGCCGAGCCCGGCAGGCCCGCGATGACGAAGAAGGCGATCACGATGTCCATCAGCCCGGCGATCAGGAGCCAGGACCAGCGTCCTGACAATTCGCGGCGGTGCTCCAGCGCGTACATGATGGTGGCGACGCCCTCGGCGACGAAATAGGCGCCGATGACAATGGTCAGCGTCAGCACGCCCTGCATCGGACGGGCGAGCAGCACCATCCCGGCCAGCACGGCGAGCGCGGCTGAAATCAGCGACCACCAGAAGCCCGGCATGTTGCGCGCCCAGAACGTCACGATCAGCCCGCCGATGCCTGAGATCAGGAACATCCAGCCGAGGAAGATGGTGACGGCGAGGCTCGCGAGGGCCGGCACGATCATCGCCGCGATGCCGAGGATCGCGAGCAGGATGCCTTCGAACAGGAACGCCTTCCAGTGTTGCTTGACTGCGGCCTGCATCTCCGATCGCAGTCTGTCGAGGTCGTTGGACAGGGTCATCGCGGCTCTCCAAATCTGCGAACGAGACGTTTGCGCGCGTGCGGCGCATCCTAGCCCTGGCTTGGCGCGGACGGAAAGCCCTCCGCGGCGGTCCGCATCCGGTTGCGGCCGAACAGGTAGACGGCGGTGGTCGCGATCAGCAGCGCCAGCCCGATCAGGATCGAGGTGAAGCCGATCGGGACCAGGATGAACGACGCATTGCGCTCGGGATTGACGTACCAGTGATGCAGCGAGGTGAGCAGGAAGCAGACGCCGGCAAAGCCGGTGCCGCCGCCGATCAAGAGCAGCGCCCACATCCGCCGCAGCTGGCTGAGCCGCTCGCGCGCAACGTCGGTGCGCGGCGCATGATGCTTGCCGAGGCGGCGCACCAGGCGGATCGCAAAACCGATCGAGGAGAAGCCGGTAAGCACGCTGGCCGAACCGAGCAGCAGCCGCGTGGTCGAGCCGAGATCGGGGATGCGCTGCAGCGCGAGCAGCGGAAAATCGAACGCCGCGTGCAGCGCGACCGGCGCGACCAGCACCAGCGCCCAGTTCGTGATGCGCGCCCAGTCGCGGTGGCCGCGATAGGCGCCGAGCGCGCCGCCGGAGCGCGCGATGGCGAGATAGGCGCCGGCGATGATGCCGAGCGCGCCGTGGAACGGCACGGTGAGCACGCTGCGCAACGCCGCGAGCGCGCGCCACATGTCCTTGTGCTGGACCAGATAGGCGAGGTTCTCATAAGCGGCGAAGCCGAGACCGGCGGCCGCGCCATAGACCACCGTATCCATCGGATCGGCGAAGGCGCGGCGCCGCGTCGAGATCGCGACGATGACGAGAACCTTGACGATCTCCTCCGGCGCCGCGACGCCGAATGCCGCGCGCACCGCCTGCGTCGCCCAGGGATTGTCGGGAATGGCGAGAAGCGCATTGAAGGGAATTCGCGCCAGGCCGAGCAGCGAGATGCTGGCCGCGCCGAGCACGAAGGCGAGCCACACCTGCACCGGCGGTCCGGGGCGCTCATCGGCGGCGATGACGAGCCACAACACAAGCAATGCGGGGGCAATGGCGGCGGCGCCGATTACCGTTGGAAGCGACTCAAGCAACAACATGAGCCGGACGGGCCCCTTTGATGGCACCAAAGCGATGCGTCCCGAAGAAATGGCAGCAAGTTCAGCGGATTGCAAATCGAGCGATGGGGAGAATCGGTTCGACAGACCGCCGTTCTCGTGTCCAAAATGCCACGGTGCCTGCGAAAGCGCGGCGGAAGCGTCGCGTAGCGGGGTCTCGGTCAGCTCAAAGCAGAGGGCGGCTACCGGCCGCCGGGCGGGTTCCCGACGGCGCCGCATGCGGCGGTCCAGACGCAGAGCTTCGGTGCCCCGAACCCTAGTGGGCTGGCGACCTGTGGGGCCAACCGGTTTCGCTTGAATGTCGCGAGCCGCACGGCGTGTCGCTGTGAGGTTGGGGGGCGCACCGCGCCATGACGACATCACCGATCCGCAGATCGCGGCGAATTTCACGGCGCGCGGCGGAGCGCTACGCGGCCGATGGTCTCTCGCGGGCGCAAGTCGCTTCTCGGTCAGGCAGACGCGATGCGTCCGCGCTTTCGTTTGGCGAATGGTGCGATCCGCCGTCACGGCGAGCACCGGTCCTTCGCGCAAAGCCCGCAAGTTTTGGCACCGCATGGCTTTCGTTGGGCTATAATGCCGCGGGCAAAGCGACTGATCCGGTAGAAGCCAAAGATGCCTTCGATTGATTCTGCGGTGATCGTTCTTGCCGTGATCGCTCTGTTTGCGGCCTTTGTGAACGGGGCGCTTGGTTACGGGTTTTCCTCTCTCACCGTGCCGGTCGCGCTGGTCTTCTATACCAACCGCGTTCTCAATCCTGCGGTCGTCATCGTCGAAGTCTTCGTCAACCTGTATGTTCTGTGCATCAATCTGAGCGGCGTGCCGGCCGTGTGGCGGCGCGTGCTGCCTATTCTCATCGGCATGCTGCCCGGCATCGCAGTCGGAGCCTTTGCTCTGACGTCGCTCCAGCCCGGCTGGATCAAATTCGCCACCTACTCGATCATTCTGCCGCTTATCCTGCTGCAGGCGGCCGGTTGGCGGAAGCCGATGCAGTCGAAATGGCTCGTCGGTTTGCCCTTTGGCGCGGCGCTCGGTGTCCTGTACTCGGTCACGACCATCTCGGGACCGCCGCTGGCGATCCTTTTCAACAATCAGGGCCTCGTCAAAGATGAGTTTCGCGCCGGTCTCGCGCTGGTTCGGGTGACGGAGTCGAGCTTGACTGCGATCGCATACTACAAGCTCGGTCTGTTCATCGAAGAGAGCCGGAGCATCCTGTTCGTGCTCGTTCCCTGCGTTGTCGTCGGCATACCGCTCGGTGCCTATCTCATCCGGCGGCTGGATGCGGAGACGTTTCGCCGGATCTGCATGAGCTTTGATGCATGGGTCGTGGGATTCGGCCTGTCGCGCGTGTTGATCGAAGTGAAGCTGATGGAAAGCCCGTGGGCCTACAGCATCATGGCCGGCACGATCCTGATCGACGTCTGCTTGTTGTACGTCTTCTTCACCGCGCGGAGAGGGACCGCGCAGGGCTCGCACGCGTTAGCTTCGCTGAGATCGGGCAACCAGGGCGGTCCGACCTGATGGCGGCAATGCCGTGGGACGGCGTTGGCTAACCTGCGAGCAGACGCCGGCAGGTTTCGACGAACACCTCGGCGCCGGTGACGATGTCGGCATCATCGGTGTTCTCGCTCCAGTGATGGCTGATGCCGCCGATCGACGGCACGAACAGCATCGCCGCCGGCATGATGGTGGCGAGCACCTGGGCGTCATGGCCGGCGCCGCTCGGCATCCGGATCGATTTGCCGCCGGCGCAGGCTGCGCTCGCGGCCTCGATCGCATCCTGGAAGGCAGGCGTCATCATCGCAGGCACGCCGGTGCGGATGCGCTCGACCTCTACGGCGCAGCGGCCCTGCGCAGCGGCCTCGGCTGCCAGGCGATGCAGCTGCGCCTCCAGACGCGCGATCACCTCGGGATTGTCGTCGCGGATCTGGAACAGCATGTCGGCGCCGCCGGGGATGATGCTCGGCGCACCCGGGTCCAGCGTGATGCGGCCGGTGCTCCACACCGTGCGCGGTCCGCACAAGGCAGGGAAGCTGTCGTCGATCGCGACACAGAACCGCGCCAGCGCCAGGCCGGCATCCTTGCGCACCGCCATCCGCGTGGTGCCGGCATGGTTCTGCTCGCCGGTGAAGCTGATGCGATACTGCCAGATGCCGACAATCGAGGTGACGACGCCGATCTTGAGCCCGCTGCTTTCCAGCGTGTCGCCTTGCTCGATATGGGCCTCGAGATAGCCGATGTGGCGGCGCGGCTCGGCGTTGAGGCGCGCTCGGCCGGCGAAGCCCGCATCGCGCAACGCCTGCCGCATGGTGCGATCGCTGGAGCGGTCGCGCGCCGCATCGATGTCGGCTTCGGTCACGGCGCCAACGAAGGACCGGCTGCCGAGGAAACTGCCGAAATGTCCTTCCTCGTCACACCACGCAGCGACTTCGACTGCGCCGTTCGTGCCGGGATCGGTGTTGATGACGCGCGCGGCTTCCAGCGCATAGATCACGCCGAGCGGCCCATCGAGCCAGCCGGCGTGGTTCTGGCTCTCGAGATGCGAGCCGGCGAGCAGTTTCGGTCCCGCCTTCGCGCTGCTGCCGAGCACATTGCCGATGCCGTCGATCGTCGCGACAAGGCCGGCGTCGGGCAAATGTCCGGCGAGCCAGTCCAGTGAGCGCAGATGCGGTTCCGAGAAGGTCGGCTTGTGCACGCCGGTCTTGTAGGCGCCGATCGCGCGCAACGCATTGAGATCGGCGAGCACGCGCTTGCCGTCGAAGCGAGTGTTGATGCCTGGCATGAGTTGGACTCCGGATTTGCGTCTTGATCTTACGTGTTGGCGCCTCAATCCCGTCTTGATGCCGTCGCGGTTGGATGCGACGGAACAATCGGGGCAAACGATTTCTTAGCGGTTCTGCTCTTAGGTCGCAGTACGACAGTACGAATAGCGTGTGAGTGTGATGATGTCTGCATTCCGGAACTGGGCTCGCAAGGCCGCTGTGCTGTTTCTTCCGATCGCGCTCGGCGCCTGCGCGCAATATTCGCAGCAATACAGCATGACCACACCGCCGGCGGGGACCGGGCCACTGGCCTGGGACGGTGCCGGACAGGACCCCAATCTCCCGCAGTCGCGGCGCCACGCCCGCAATGCGTCACCGGCCGTCGCGGAGACGCCGGATGCGCAGATGTCGGAAGCCGATGCGGACGCTCGGCTGGCGCGCAAGCTCGTGATCTGCAGCACCTGCATCAAGCCGACTCCCGTGGCGCAAGCGAGCAATCGCCAGGGCCAGGACGTCGCGAGCGCGGCCAATCATTAGCGGCATGATCCGGAAAAGTGCGAAGCGGTTTTCCGAGAAAGATCATGCCCAAACAACGCGAGGCGTGCGCCGTTCCCAGATTTCGATCGATGTCCGCTGGCCTTAGTTAGGCCACGATATCGTTCGATGCGCAGCCTCATGTCGCTCCGAAGATTCATTGTTCCCGCCGTCGTCGTTGCGCTTGCCGCCGCCATCCTGATTCATGTGGGCGGTTCGCGGGCCCATGCGCATGTGCCGTTGCATTGCGGCTTCTGGACCTCGATCGAGGCCGGATTGTCCTGCCAGTGACCCGGGGGGCGGGAATCCGGGAAAAGCATTCTCGACGCTTGCCCGTCCGCCCAATCGCCACTATACGTTCGGCCGTCGCAGCCGTTCGCCGGTAGCGGCCAATCTGGCATGTCTTACGTCTAACGTATTGATTTGCCGGGAGTTTTGCTCCCTTCGTCTATCGGTTAGGACGCCACCCTTTCACGGTGGAGAGAGCGGTTCGATTCCGCTAGGGAGCGCCACTGCGCAAACTTCCAAGAAATCTGATAGTGAAAACAAACTGTTAGCGTCCTAGCGCTTTTGCTGTTGGACGTTTTGTTGGACACGCTGTATCGACCGTCCGTTCCCCTGATGTTCCACAGCTCGATGCTGTCCATTCTCGCACGCGATGGCGATTATAAACCAGACGTACCGGGAATTTTGACCCCCACGAGATAGAGGGACTTGCACCCTTGGGCAGTTGGATAGGAAGCCGTAGGAAGAGCCAAGACTGACATGGCTACGACCAAAGGCGGTGTGCGAAAGGCCTTGAGACGTTTTGCTTTAAACAGCTTGCGGTTGTAGTAGCCTCTCCAAGGAATTGGAGGGGGCATGATTAAGGTCGATATTGCGACAAAAATTGTCGCGCCTGAAACGTCAATTTGGGTCGTCTTTCCGGGTCGAGCGCGTCGCAACCTAAAAATCTTTCTCGGCAACGATGCAATTTTTCTGGAAACGCCAGGGATCAATCTGACACCACAGATTTCCAACAACATCGCCGCCGTCCGACAGCGTGTTCGACTGTCTTCCGCAATAGAAGACTACCTAAGGGCGACGTCGCCGACCAAGGCGCCCTCTCGAAATCTATCCGATTACTCGGATGCTCCCTTTAAGGGAGGAGGTCAGACGACATTAGCCGCAAACGTTCGGAAGATGTTTGGTAAAATGAAGAAGGGCGATCTCGTCATCGTGCCGGATCATCTCTATGCGCCAGTTCATTTTGCTGAGGTTACGTCGGATTTCCTAGCAAAGGACGTTTTGACAATTGATCGTTATCCGTCGACCGTTGTCGCCGTTCATGCAGGCCGTTGTCGAGGAGCTGCGCGTCTCGAGCACGAAAAACGACGCTTTGATTTCCGGCCTGATCGGCGCGGCAACGGGGCATTGTGAGGCGCTGGTCCAGCGCGCATTCGTGCCGCGGACGTTCCAATGGGGGCTGCCGTGCTGGCGGCCGGTGATCGAGATCCCGATCGCGCCGGTCGTCTATGATGCGATCCATTCGATCAAGTATGTCGATTGGGCGACCGAGACGCAGCAGACGCTCGATCCCGCGAGCTATGTCGTGCAAACCGCGTGCGATAGCGTCCGCATCTTTCCGAAATTCGGCATGTCCTGGCCGCTCGCGTTCTCGCATGCGCCGGAGCCGATCGTTATCGAATTCGACGCCGGTTACGAGGATCTCGACGATCTGCCGGCGATCGTCAAAACCTGCATCCTGTTGCAGATCCGGCATCTCTACAGCATCGGCGAGACAAATCCCGCGCTGGTGCGCGATCTCGTCATCGGCGTCAGCGACAAGGCCTGGCAATTGTCGCCAGACGTCAAGACGCTGATCCCTGATGCGGTCACGCTGCTCATGCTGTCGGAGGTCTGGTGATGGCCGATCGCATCCTCAAGGCGCCACGCAACGCGCGGACGCTGCTGATCTGGCCGGCCAAAGCGCCGGACGAGGTCGTCGAGCGGGGTTTCGATTGGTCCGACGTTCTGCTCTCGCCGGCCGAGCGCGCGCGCCTGGCCGCCGGCGAGACCGTGACGCCTGCGGCCGGCATCAAGGCCTCGAGCTACGTTCTACCGCTGGGCATCGTCGCCAGCGCCTCGAGCAACACGGCGACCGTCGCCCTGGTGACGCTGACCGGCGGCGAGCTCGGCCGCGTCTACAGCATCGCAAACCGGATCGAGACCGCGAACGGGCAGCAGCTCGAGCGCGTTGTCAAGCTGCGCATTCGCGCGAAATGAGCGCGCGATGGACCGCGTCACGGCGCTGGTCGCGATCGCGCATCTGAAATTGCGGCTCGAGCTGCTCGAGCGGCATCCGGAGATCCTGGAGGGAATCGACATGATCGACATCAAACGGCCGATCGAGCTCGCCGGCATGCGCTCGCGCCTGGCGCGGGCAAGGAAGCTCGAGACGGATATCGGCGTCACGGGCCAGCGCTATGATCGCGTGCTCGACAAGATCGACGAGCAGCATAAGGCGCTACAGGGCCATGCCGGCGAGCTCGAGAACAACTCGGCGCAGCTCGAGCAGCTGCTCGGCACCATGATCGCGGGGGACAATGGCGGCCCAAACGATGGCGAGGCCGGCTCGAGCGGCTCCGAGGTCGGCCAGGTCATCACCAGCAAGGTTGACGGCCAGTGACGCCGGACGAGTCTCTCGACCAGCATATCCGCTCGCTCGAGGAGAACGGCGAGACCGTCCTGGTCCGCCGTTATGCCGGCGTCGGACCAGCGCGGGCCGTCGCGAAAGAGGCGGCTGTCCTGGCGAAGGTCAAGGGCTATCAGCCGGCGGAGATCGTCGGGGAGATCCGCCAGGGCGACCGGCACGTCATCCTGTTGAATGATCCCTCGGCGCCGGTGCCGGCCGGCAAGGTTGCCTTGTCGACCATGCTGCCGCTGACGGATCGAGATTTCCTGGTGATCGCCGGCGCCGAGGTCAGCATCATGGGCGTCGACGACGCGACCAGGCGAATCCAGGGGCAGATCATCGCATTCGAGCTGCAGGTCCGCGGCTGATGGGCAAGGTGTTCGACGGGGCTGATTATGAGCGCAGGCTCGACGCCGCGCGCAATGGGATCTCGACCAGTGAGGAGGCCCGTTTCGTCATTACGGGCGACCTGGCCGGCCTCAACGCGCGGAAGGCGTTCCAGGAAGCAAAAGAGCGCGCGCTGCAAAAGGCGCGGGCCAAAATGCTGCAGCGTATCGACCAGGAGATGACCGATCTCGACCGCGACGGCGTTTTGCCGACAGAGGTCGAGGAGATCGTCACAGGCCCGCATGACGAGCTCGTCTCGGTCGATGGCTGATGCGAATCGTTTTTCGCTACCTGGCGATGCAAGACATCGTCGATTTCGCGCTCGAGACGTTGCGAGAGCGATCGCCGGTCGGATCTGTCGACGATCCGCATCCCGGTCTCTACCGCGATAGCCACACGGTTTTCCTAAATGGTCATGTCGTCAGCGACGTTTCGGCATTCCGGCGCGGCGACCAGATCAATATCTCCAACCCGGTCCCTTACGCGCGCAAGATCGAGATCGGCCGGATGAAAATGAAGGTCGAGCCGAAGGTCTACCAAGAAACTGCGCTGCTCGTCGCTGCGCGGTTCGGCAATCGCGCCGCGGTGAAATTTACGTTCATGCCGGTCCGGTTCGGTGACGTCGCGGCCTATGCCGCCTTCTCGCAGCAGATCAAGGCCGGCCGGCGCCACATGTCGGACAAGGCGCGCCAGGACTGGCTCGTCCGGCAGCCGGCCCTCGAGATCCGGGCACGCTAGAGGTTATTCCATGGCTGATTATGCCGGCGCCGTCGCCGCGATGCGGGCGCGCTATGTAGACGGCTTGACGGCGGCGCCGAGCTCGTTCCAGAATGAAGATTCGCCGCAAACACCCTGGCCGCCGCAGGGCACGCCCTGGTGCTATTTCGAGGTCGTCGAGACCCTGCGGCGCAAGCGCGGCGTCGGCACGCCAGGCAACCAGACCTGGCTAATCACGGGCAACATCTTCGTGCATGTATTCGTGCCTAAGGGCTACGGGTTCGCCGCGCATCTCGCGCTCGCCGGCCAGGCCGGTGACCTCTTCAAGGATGCGACGTTCTACAACGCCGAGCCCGGCGCCTGCGTGCGCTGCTGGGGCGAGAACGGCGAGGGGCCGACCGTCCAGGGCGGCGACAGCGCCTCCGACGACGGCAACTGGTTCGGCCTGGTCGTCGTGATTCCTTTCCAGTTCTTTTTCATCGGCTGATCCAAACGGGAGACTGATCGCATGGTCTATCAAAGCAATTCCGCCGGCCGCGTCGCCTACAAGGCGCAGGCTGGCCTCGGCCAGATCGCCGCGGGCGGCGCCGGCGCTACTGTGCTGCCGATCTCCGGCGGTCCAGGTGCCAAGCTGTCGAAAGCTGCCACGGAATCGCAGACGATCCGCAACGACGGCATGTCGATCCGCGGCCGTCACGGCACGCAGAAAACCTCGTCGAGCTACAACGCTGAAATGTGGCTCGGCTCGCATGACGCGATCCTCGAGGCGATCATGCGCGGCACTTGGGATGCGGCGCCCCTTAGCAAGACGCAGGCCGATTTCACGTCATTGACGACGGCCGCGGACGGCATCGTTTTCGCCAACGGCTCGCCGATCGACATGGGCTTTAAGATCGGCGATATCATCCGCGCAACCAATCTGCCGGACGCCGGCAACAATGCTCGCAATCTGCGGATCTCCGCGCTCTCCGCGAACAAGATCACGGTGCCGGAGACGCTGATCGTCAACGCTGCGCCGGATACGAATTGCACGATCGCGCGGCCAGGCAAGCGGTTGACCAATCCGGCGACGCTGGTCCGGCGCTATTTCGGGATCGAGGAATTCGAGAGCGACATCGGCAAGGCGACCGTCCTCGACGACTTCGTCTGGGGCACGGGCAAATTCTCGATGGCGCCGAACGGGATCATCACGTTCGATGCCGGCGGCATAGGCACCGGCAAGATCCGGCCATTGGAGGCCGCATACTTCACCAACCCGGCGGAGACGGCCGGGACGCCGTTCGCCGTCGTCGACGCGACGATCCGGCTCGGCGGCGTCGACCTGGTCGAGCTGACCTCGTTCGATCTGTCGCTGGATATCCAGCCGAGCGCGCCGGATGCGTTCGGCTCCGGCAACATCAAGTATGCGCCGGACGTGTTCACGGGGCCGCTGCGGGTTTCGCTCAACCTGACCATGCTGCGCAAGGATCTGCAGCTGCTGGCCGATTTCGTCAGCGAAACGCAGTATTCCCTCAACATCCTGGCCGTCGACAACATGGCCGAGCCGAAAGACTTCATGTCGATCACGGTGCCGAATTTCACGCTCGGCGGCGTCGATCCGTCGGCGCTTTCCAAGCAGGGCGGCGGTCGCACGCAGACGATCACGGTCCCGCCGGCGCTGGTCGGCATCGATACCTCGGCGACCGGCAATAACAGCATGATCTCGTTCCAGACTACCGCAGCGTAGCGTTTGAGTGATCGGCGCCGACCATAGGCCGATGGAATGTTCTCGCGAGAACCGGCCGCAGGGTTGTCGGACCCTGCGGCCAACCTTTCCGACAAAAGGCAACCCGACATGACTGAATCAACTGCAATCCTCGATCTCTCGGCACATTTGCCCGTCGACACGTTCAAGCTGCAGATCCGCAAGCCTGGCACGGATACGCCGATCGGCTGGGTGATCGAGCTCGCCGGACCTGCGCATCCGCAGACGATCGCGCTCAACAATGAATCGACCCGCGACGCGATCGAGAAGGAGAAGGCGATCGAGTTCGCGCAGGTCAACGGCCGCAAATGGAAAACCGAGGATGAGACGGTCGCCGATCGGCGCCGGCAGAACGTAACAAAGGTTTGCCGCCGGATCGTCGGCTGGTCGCCGAATCCAACGTTCACGACGGTTTCGCCAGATCCCATCCCGTTCATGCTCGAGAGCGCAGTCAATCTGTTCCTGCGGCCGGAGCTCGGCAGTTTCTTCGTCCAGGTCACTGAGTACCTGACGAGCGAGCGGGCTTTTACGAGGCCCTCAAGTCAGACTTGAGGGCATACGCCGAGCGCAGTTTCCTGCTGTCCTCGAGGGCCGGCGACGCCGGCGAGACCTATCGCCAGGTCCTCGAGGGCCTCCTGCTAAGGACGCGCGATCCAAAGCGCAGGGCCGAACGGGAAGCGATCCTCAAGGTCCCGCCGATGCCGGCGGGGCTGCTCTATCTCTGGCGCATCTATGACCGGATGCGCCGGCGCAAAGGCGGCAACGGTTTCGCGCTGTCGCCGCTGGAATGGCAGGACATCGACGCGTTCCTGCGTCGGACACAAACCGGCCTGGCTCCATGGGAGCTCGAGATCATCGAAATGTTGGATGATCTCTATCTGGTCGATTACTCAAAACTGCAGGTGGATTGATGGCCGACCAGGTCGTGACCGAGCTCGTTATCGACGCGAATACGCAAGGCGCGGCCGATTACGAGCGGGCAATGGACAGTGCCGCCGGCGCCGCGCAACGCGGCACGGATGCGGCGACGGATTTTAACGTCGGCCTGATCGCGCTCGGCGCCGGCGCCGTCGCGGCGGCGGCGACGGTCAACAAGGCGCTGGATTATGTCGTCAGCTTTAACAAGTCGCTCGCCGACATGGGCGCGCTTGCCGATCGCGTCGGCCTGTCGCTCAAGGATCTGCAAGGCGTCCAGTTCGGCGGCCAGATCGCCGGGCTGACCGAAAGCCAGGTCAACGCCGGGCTAGAGAAGTCCGCGCAGCTGCTCAATGACGCGCAGCGCAACGCTAATTCGCTGTCGAAAGAGTTCGATGCGAACGGCGTCAGCCTGCGCAACGCAAACGGGCAGCTGATTAGCCAAAACCAGCTGCTGCAGATCGCGGCCGACCTGGTCAGTCGCGCACGCAATCCGCAGGACGCGACCGCGATCGCGCAAATGCTCGGCTTTACCAAGGAATGGGTGCCGCTGCTGCAACAGGGCGCCGGCGCGATGGCGGATCTCGGCAACCAGGCGCAGGCCGCCGGCGTCGTCATCGACGACGAGACGGTCAAGCGCGCCGCCGATTTCGATGCGCAGTGGCGCAAGAGCTCGATCCAGTGGTCGCTCTACATGAAAGAGGCTGCCGCAGGCCTGCTGCCGGTCATGGATGACCTGATCGAGCGGGCCGCCAAGTTCTTCAAGTCGCTCGACCGTGACTCGATCGAGAAGGCCGCAAGCGAGCAGCTCAGCGCTTTGTCCAACAGTGTCGGCGGTCCTAACGCAGATCAAACGGTCGGGCTTAGGATCGATATCACGCCGGAGGCAAAACAGGCGGTCGACGAGCTCTCGAATGCCGGCTCGCTGTGGGACGGCTGGGTTAAGCTGCTCGGCATCGTTTCCGCCAACCAGCCGTTAGCCAACATCAGGACGCTCTCGCCTGATGAGATCAAGTGGTACGCCGGGACCGGCGCCTCGATCTCCGACACAAGCAACGCGCAGAGCGATTGGGCCTGGCAGAACCAGGCTGCATCGCTCAAGTCGATGCAGGCAGGCCTGAACGGCCTGCAGTTCGGTTCGCGGTCTAACGTCGCATCGAAGGACACGGCCGACGATCCGGTCGATCGCGCGATCAACTCGCTGCGCCGTCATACCGAGACGCAGGAGGCCGATACCAGGGCGGTCGGCCTCGGCGATGCCGCGCTCGCTGCCTTCCGCGCGACGGCCGCCGAGACGTCCGCAGTGCAGGCCAATGGCGGCAAGGAGACGGCCGCGCAAGCCGCGAAGTTTGCCGAGCTGCGCGATCGCGCCGCGGAGGCTGCCGACGCCCTGGCGCGGGCCAAGGTGAGCTCGCAGATCGATTTCAGCAGTAAGACGGCTTTCCTGTCCTCCGACGACGTCGCGATCGCGACGCAGCTCAAGGGGATCTATGGCAATGACGTTCCGGCAGCGTTGGACAGCACGTATGCCGCTGCGATCCGGACCAACAATGCCTTCAAGGGGATTTCGGGGGCGATCGAGAGCGACCTGGTCAACGGCCTGGCCGATATCAGCACGGGCGCAAAGTCGGCCGGGCAGGGCTTTGCCGATATGTCGAACCAGATCATCCGCGCGATCGAGCAGATGATTATCAAGATCACGATCGTCGAGCCGCTGATGCGATCGCTGCAGTCGGCAGCCGGCGGCCTCGGCGGGTTTTCGATCGGCGGCGCGTCCGCCGGCAGCGCGTCGTCGACTGGCTTTACGGGCGGCCTCGGCGGCCTCTACCACACGGGCGGCATCATCGGCTCGGAGCCGACGTCGATGCGTTACATTCATTCGGCGTATTTCGACGACGCGAAGCGTTTTCATAGCGGCGGCATCGCCGGCAACGAGGTCCCGATCATCGCACAGCGCGGCGAGGGCGTCTTTACGCCAGGCCAGATGGCTGCGCTCGGAGCTGCCGCCGGCGCCGGCGGCGGCCGTTCGCCGCAGGTCACTATTAACAATTACACGGATGGGACGCCCAGCGTCGAGCAGGCGCCGAACGGCGACATCACGGTGACGTTGCGCAAGATGGTCGACGGCGCGGTCGGCGACTCGCTGTCGACCGGCACTGGCCGGCGCGTGCTCGGCGACCAGTACGGCGTCAAACCGTTCACGGGACAATAAGCCATGGCCTTGCCGGCATTTCCGATCGCAAACGCCGTTATCCTCAAAGACGGTTTCAATCTGCAGCGCGCGCGGGATCCGATCGCGACCGATATGGAGCAAGGCAACGTGCGCCAGCGTCCGCGACCTGGCGACAATGTCGGCACTGTGACGCAGACGGTCCGTTTCTACGCGGCTGACTATGACACTTTCGTCGAGTGGGTTAAGACGACGCTCAATCTCGGATCGGCTCGTTTCACCATTGATGTTTGGCTCGGAACGTCGCTGGCGAACAAGGTCTGCCAGTTCGTCAAGCCAGGCACAACGCTCGTCGCCAGCTGGCCTAATCCGGGCCAGGTCGACGTCCGCATGACGCTCCGGGTTTACGACGTCTAGCCATGCCGACGCACAATGAAGCGCTGCTCGAGGCCTATGCCTCATGTCCGCCTAGCGCGCGGATCTATTACACGCTCGAGCTCTGGCAGTCGTCATTCGATCAGCCGGCGCGGGTCGTCGCCAATGTCGGCGATGATATGGCCTTTGGGCTCGAGGCTGGTGCGCCGCGCAACGCCGGCGAGACCGCGACATTCATCGCTTGCCCTTTCGAGGCCGGCTATCCGGAGCAAAAGGAAGGCCAGCCGCCGTCGACGACGATCAAGATCGACAACGTCAACCGCGAGCTGGTGCCAAAGATCCGCGCGGCGCAGGGGACGCGGGAATATATCCAGGTGCTCTATCGCGAGTATCTCGGCAGCGACCTGACCGAGCCGGCCTATGGGCCGATCGAATTCGAGCTGCGCAGTGTGCAGATGGTCGGGGCGTCGCTGACCGGAACGGTCATGGTGAAAAACCTGCAGAACAAGCGGTTTCCGCGCATCACCAAGAATTATGATTACGTGCAGTTTCCATCCTTACTGGCTTAAGGTGCCGGAGTCCGCTTTAGCTTCACAAAGCGACCTTGCACAAGGTATCGTCGAATGTCAGCCTTGGGCCACTTCCGGACTCATGCACCTTAAACAAGGACTCACTCGATCGGCAGGCCTTGGTGGCTATCGAACGGTCTCAGTCAGTAATTGCACCCTTTGGAGCGGTTCAACGCAACCGGGGAAGCGGCTTTCCACCCTAAGCTCCCCTGCCATCCTGTTTGCCGATCACGCAGCGCCATGCCGCAAGGCGTTCGGCCGGGAGCTCCTTCATCCACGCAGCGAGTTGCGGCGCACCCATCAGGCAGGACTCATCGAGACGTCGGCGAAGTCTGAGGTGGTAACGGTCTGCTCGTGGCAATTTGCCGGAGAGGAGAGATTGCAGAGCACGGCGATGATCTTGATTACGGCTGGAGAGCCCCATCGCTGCGATGAGCATTTGCCCGGATGATCTTGATGGCCTTGGCCACCGTGCGCGGATTCAGGCCTAGCGCGCGGATCACTTCCTTCTTCTTGCAGCCGAGATTGCATTCGAGGTAGCCGCGCACACGCTCGACGTTGAATGCCTCCAGCTCCTTGGAGCCGGGGCGCAGGTTCAGCGCTTCAATGGTACAGAATTCGGGGGACATGTTTGAAGCTGCCCACCCGGTCATGCACGCCATTCGACGTTCAGCGCTAGCAGCCGATCGGGCGAATGCTTTGGCCGCATCAACATGCGAAGTAGCTTTCTCAGCTCGCCGCTCGTAGTCGTCGGCAAGGGCCTTGAGCTGACCCGCACTCGCTGAGTCGGTCATGGTTTGGGCTGCGCGGAGCAAAGTCCATGCTGTCTCTAAATATGCCTTGCCTCGTTGTGAGACCTCGACCATCACAAAGTCCTCGCGCGGTGCTCTAGCAGCTGGTTGAAGGTGATCCGGAGCCAACCCACCCAATTGCGGTCACTTTCCCTGCGAGCTCTGAAGCGATCGGCGCACTTCTTGGAACAAAGAGGTGTTCGCCACGAGTAGTGCCGGACGAGACCGAACTTGCCATCACAAACTGCGCATCGCGCGGCACTGCCAGATTTAATGCTTTCGGAGCAGTTGAGCATTGTAGTCTCCTCTTGGCCTTATCGCAGCTGTTCGTCGATCATCCTTTTTCACTGTCGCACTTGATGAACCTGTGCGCCTTTCCAAACGCATGCAGCCTAAGACGATCACGATCAACAGCTCAACTGAACGTAGGTAATCGCCCGGCATCTTGAGGGGTGAACGGAACGATACGAAGGTTTAGGGCGCCCCCCTTTCCGCAATGGTCCAAAAGCCGCCCATGGCGGTCAAGCTAACCGACGTCCGCTCTTTCTCAATGAGCTGACCTACGTCGAGTTATCCGCCCAGTCGTTTGGAAGGAAACGGGCTCTTGTCTATTGATCGTTCGTCATTCCTGTCGCCGCTGATCGGCGAGCCATGGGCCTGGCAGTCCCGCAACTGCTGGGATTTCGCCTGCCATGTGCAGCGCGAGCTGTTCGGCCGCGAGCTGCCACAAATCGCGGTGCCGGCGGATTTCAGCAGGCGTTGGGTGCTCGAGGAGTTCGCCGGCCATCCGGAGCGCGCGCGCTGGCGCCCGGTGCCGGACGGTCCCGGCGGCCTGGTGATGGCCGCTGACGGCGCGCTGGTGCTGATGGCCCATGCGCGATTTCCCGCCCATATCGGCGTCTGGCTGCGCCAAGAGGGCCGGGTGATCCATTGCGATAGCCAGGCCGGCGTCGCCTGCGAAACCGTCCTGGCGCTGCGCCAGGTCGGTTGGAAAAACCTCATGTTCTGTGAGCCGGTGACATGCACGGATCTGTGAAGCGATTGCCCAAGCCGCCGGCGAGCTCGCCGGAGCGTCCGCGAGCTCGTCGCGAGCGCCGCAGCGCCGCCGCGCGTCAGCCGGTGCTGCATCTGGTGATGCCTGGCCTCGAGGTCGGTTGCGCCGAGCCGCGGCCGAGGGAGACCGTCGCGGCCTTCCTGCGGCGTACAGGCTGGGCAACGCGCGATCGGGCTTTCGGCTGGCAGTTCAAGAAAGGCCTGCCGACCGTGCTCGAGATCAACGGCGAGGCGGTGCTGCGCAGGGATTGGCGGTCGCGCCGCATCGGGCCGGCCGATGCGGTTCGCTTCATGTCCTATCCGCTCGGCGGCGGCCAGGGCGGCAATACGGCCAAACAGATCATCGGCCTGGTCGCGTTGGTCGCGGTCTCGGCCTTCGCCATTTGGGCCGGCCCTGCGCTGTTTGGCGCCGGTACGTTTGGCGCGCTCGCGACGACCGCGGCGATCGGCATCGGCGGCTCGCTGCTCGTCAACGCCCTGGTGGCGCCAAAGGCCGGCGCGACCAATACGCCGAGCGCAACGCAGGACCAGATTTACTCGGTCGCAGCGCAGGGCAACGTCGCCAAGCTCGGCCAGCCGCTGCCGGTCTGGTATGGGCGCGTAAAGGACTATCCGGATTTCGCCGCGACGCCCTGGGGCGAGTTCGTTGCCAACGATCAATACCTCAACGTCCTGCTGTCGCCGACGATGGGCAGCATGCAGTATGAGGCCGTCTATATCGACGATACCGTTTTCTGGGACGCGACCAACGGGATCGCGGCAGCGTTCTCGGATGCGCAGATCGCATTTTATGAGCCTGGCAGTGCGGTCGCGCTGTTTCCGACCAACGTCGACCAGTCGGCCGAGGTCAGCGGCCAGCAGCTGCCATCGGGGACCGGAACATCAGGCGGACAATATGACGCCAACGGCCTGCCGTTCGGCGCCTCGGCGAGAACGCCTGGCGCCTGGATTGGACCGTTCGCGGCAAACCCGGCCGGAACGCTGGCGCAATCGCTTGCTGTCGATTTCGTCTTTGCGGCCGGCTGCTACACGGTCAACGGCCAGGATGGCTCTATCGGTTTTTCTAATGTCGGCCTGACCGCAGAATATGCGACCTGCGACAACGCCGGCGCGCAAACCGGACCGTTCAACCCGCTGTTTTCGATCGTGCGGCAGTATGCATCGCAGGCGCCGGTCCGCGACAGCGTCAAGGTCGACGTCGCGCCTGGCCGTTATCTTGTCCGCTTTCGCCGCGAGGACGCCGAGCTGTCCGGGACCGCGGGCAGTAATTCCGTGCTCTGGGCGGGCCTGCGCTCGTTCCTGAAAGGCAGCAATTCGTTTCCGGACGTCTCGACGATCGCGATCCGGTTGAAGGCGTCGCAGTCGACGCAAGGCGCCTATAAGTTCGGCGTGCTGGGCACGCGCAAGGTGCCGGTTTGGAATGGGGCGGCCTTCGTCACGCAGGCAACCCGTAACCCGGCTTGGGCCTTCCTCGACGCAGTCACCAGCGGTCAGTATGGATCTGGGCTGTCGATCGCCAAGGTCGACTTTAACGCCGTTGTGGCGCATGCGGCCGGCTGCGACGCTCGCGGCGACACGTTCGATTATCGATTTATGACGGCCGTCGCCGTGCCGGATGCGCTTAACAAGATCCTGGCGCCGTCTCGAGCGCAGCATTACTGGCTCGGTGATACCGTCTCAATCGTCCGTGACGAGTGGCGCGACGTGCCGACCATGCTGATGACCGATCGCGAGATCGTGCGGGATTCGATGCAGGTCAGTTTCACCATGCTCGGCGAAGAAGATCCCGACGCTGTCATGGTCGAGTATGTCGACGAGAGCACCTGGCGGCCGGCGCAGGTGCAATATCCGCCGGAGAGCGACACATTTACGTCGGTCAATGCCGAGACCAAGCGCGTCGACGGCATCGTCAACCGTGACCAGGCATTCCGGGAATGCGCGTTTTATTATCTGCAGTCGATCTATCGGCGGGAAAACGTCGCGCTCGGCTCAGAGTATGAGGGCAGGGCGATCACGCGCGGATCTGTGGTCAGGGTTCAATCCGATCTGCCGGAGAACTACGGTTACGGCGGCGCCGTCGTCGGCGTCGCCGGCGCGACGCTGACGCTCAGTCCTGCGCCGGTCTGGGATAGTGGGCCGTTCTATATCCGGTTGCGGAAGCCGAACGGGAAATTCTTTGGTCCGGTGCTTTGCAGCCGCGGCGTCGACGTCGCGCATGCGGTCCTCGACGCTGCCAGCCTGGCGACCGCGGAGAGCGCGCAGGCGACGACGCTGACGGCCGTCCTGGCCCGCGAGGATGGTGCGGAATATCCGTCATTTGACCTCGGCACGGGTGCAAGCCAATCGCGCCTGTGCGTTGTCCTCGACGGCTCGCCGAACGGCGACCAGTTCACGCTCAACATGGTGGTTGATGACGAGCGGGTTCACGCGACGGATCTCGGCAACCCGCCGGTGCCGCCGAGCGCGCAATATCCGTCAAACGACAAGGTCCCGCTGGTTTTTGGGCTCAATGCTTACATGAGCCAGGGCACGGCCGAGCCGCGGCTGTTCGCCAGCTGGTTTCCGACCGCGGGCGCGATCTACTACGTCGCCGGCGTCTCCTATGACGAGGGCAAGAATTGGACGCAGGTCTATGAGGGGGCCGAGAACCAATTCGACACGGTCGTCAGCCTGGCCGCGGTGCGGCTGCGCGTCCAGGCGGTCAATGCGACGATGCGCGGCGCCTATTCGACCGTCGACGTCGAGGCGCCGACCGCAAGCTGTCGCCGGGCATGGTCACGCTCGAGTCGTTCAATGCGGCCCTGAAAAATCAGGTCACGGCGGTCGCGGATCAAGATAACGACGAGATCAATGCGGCCCTGCAGCTGATCTCGTCGACCGCTGCTAACCAGGACGCCCGCAACTGGCTCGACAAAAAGTCGATCAAGTCGGAAATCTCTGCCCGCGTCGGTGCGGCCTTCGCCCAGATTTCGACAGTCCAGACCGTGGCAGTCGACGCGCAGCAGGCGGTCGCTGATCTCACGACGTCGGTCAGCGCTCAGTTTGGCGACGTCAACGCATCGATTACCGAGCAGTCGAGCGCGATCTCGAGGATCGACGGCTATGCCGCGGCTGCCTGGTCTCTGACGCTCAGCGTCAACGGCTATGTGACCGGAATTCAGCTGGTCAATGGCGGATCTGGGGTCTCGGCCTTCACGGTCGTCGCCGATAAGTTCCAGATCCAGCTGCCGGGCTACAACGGCAATTTGCCAAAGGCTGTTTTTACGGTTGGCACGATCAACGGCGTCGCCTCGATCGGCATCACGGCGAATATGTATCTCGACGGCGTCCTGACGGCACGCATGATGAACGTCGGCACATTGAGCGCGATCACGGCCAACGTCGGCACGCTGACCGCTGGTGTGATCCAGAGCTCGGACGGCAAGGGGTGGTCCTCAACCTGACCGCCGGCACTCTGATTATTTCGGAGTGACCGGACGATGGCGGTCCGGATCTATATCGATGCTTCGCGGGTGACAGTATCGAAGCCCGGATACGACGCGCAGTTTCCGCCGGCCGTCGATTACAAGTATCTGTCGCTCGACAGTCGGTTCAACCAGGGCAGGCCTCTCGAGGTGGGGCTGATTCCAGCCTACACGTTCCTGAGTGGCACCAAGATATTCTATTCGGGCACGTATCCGACGCCGCCGGCGGTGGACATCGTCCCTTACAGTCTGTCCTCGGGAGTCGCGGGATACGGTCAGACGCTGGTCATGCGGGACGCCAACAGCTCTACCGCCATTCAGCGCTCGCCGTTCGCTGTGCTTTGCGCGAGGGATGGGTTTACGCCGGATGATTCTGGCCTGGTGTTCGCAAGGTACTCCCGCTTGCACGGGCTCGCGTTCAATCTGTTCTATATCGCTTGGAAGGTCTGGTAATGGCTCGCCGGTTCCTGTTGGGCCTGCATCCGAGCCTCGGGCAATATGGCGTCTGGCTTTCCGTGCCTGCTGTCGACGTCGTCACGGCCACTGCCGCAGCGCAGTTCCTTTTGAAATCGGACGTCAAGAACGAGCAGGTCATCATGTCGGGCAGCATCTTCCTGCCGGCTCTCAGCGGAGCGGTTGCGATTCCGTATCCGGCGACGCTACCGCAAAACCCGTTTGTCTCGTTTCGCACCTACATCGACTCGGGCGTCGTGTCCTACCCTTACCGACTGGATATGGCGGTGCCGAGGGACATCACGATCGGCGGCGTCGTCTATTACGAGATCCAGAACGGATTTCAGATCCAGAACAACACCATGACTTTCAACAATCTGATTTCTGAGTCCTACGGCATTTATGTCGACTACATGATCTTCAATCGGAGCCTTGGGTGACGCAGCGGGTTTTTATGCAGGGCGGAGCTGGCGCGAGGCTCGTCGTTAGCAAGCCTGGCGTTGACGCAGCGCTCGCCAACCTGGATCAAACGGTGTTCGATTCCCGCTGGTCTGGTCACCAGTTCTATTTGAGCGGCACCCTGGATAGCATCAACGATAGTACAGCTCAATTGAACTTCGGGGAGACGCTCGACGCGCCGCCGTTCATGCTGGGTTATTGCGATCCGAGCGTCCTTCTAAACCCTGGCGCACAATATCTGCAGTGCGAAGCCTACCGCGGCGGCGGCACTGATTTCTGGATCTACGCGGCCGTGACGACCTCGTCCATCGTGTTTCGGTTCAAGTTCGGCAACCAGCAGGGACGGCTCTATTTCTCGCTGTTCAGGAGGATCGCAGGATGACGGGGGTGACACTCGACGCGGCATGGGCGGTGCCTGGCTACACGCCGGCGAGCGTCGGCGGAGAGGCGGTCGCGGTCAGTCCAGAGGCCATTGCGGTCACGATCGAGGAGCCGGAGGCGGTCAACAAGACCAAGACGCTGATCCGGCACGACGAGAACGGAATTATTACGCAGGTCATTCTCGACGCCGCGCGACCCATGGACGAGATCTCCAAGTCGTTCGCGGAGGCCGGCATCGATCACATTCTCTATGATGGACCTGTCGATATCAAAGAGGCTTATGTCGACCTGTCGACTGATCCGCCGGAAATTCGACCCAAGCCGGAGGTTGTCATCAGCGGCGAGATCCGGCCGATCAAGGCCGACGGCGTCGATGCTCTGCATCTGACTGTGCAGCCGGAAACGTTCGCGGTTTATGTTTGGTACGACGGCAAGCTGGTCCACCAGGAGGACGTCGCCGATGGAAAGATTGAGTTCGCGATCGACCAGGCTGGTGCATTCCGGGTGACGATCGTCGCCGCGCAGCCCTACAAGGTCGGCGCCTTCGAGGTGGTCGCGCAATGAGAATTCAGATTGCGCCTTTGGTGCAGGAGAAGAAGCGCGCCGAGCGCCGGATCAACACGTTCCTTATGGTCGACGGCCATGACGTCGCGCATGCGCGCAAGCATATGCTGGCGCTATCCGTCCAGAATGGCGCCGCTGCGACCGCGGAATTCGAGGAGGCCGCGCGGATCGAGGGCAGGACCGCGCAGGAGCTCGCGGCCGTCATCCTGGCGAAACCGGACGAGCTCATGGTCAAGGAAAACAAGCGCAGGGGGCTGATCGTCGCGGTCCGGAACGCGCACAGCCTGGCCGAGCTGAATAAGATCCTCGCCGATAACGGTGTCCCGGCGCATTACGAGGACCAGCGGCTGGCCCTGCTGCCTTAGTCCAGCGGCCTCCGCTCCACAAAACCCAAAAAGACAATCGAGAGGTTATCGAGATGACGGCGCTTGCCAGTTACGCGACCGGAACGATTTCCGTTGCGGCCAACGGTACCGTTGTGACCGGATCGGCGACGATCTGGTCGGGCACGAACGTCCGGCCTGGCGACATCCTGCAGATCGGCAATTTTCAGACGATCATCGCTGACGTCACTGATCCGACGCATCTCGTTATCCCGCCATGGGGCGGCGGCGCGCAAGCCGGCGTCGCCTATGTGGTTTGGAAAGTGTCGCCGCAGCGCATCGCCGGCGCGCAGGCGATGGTCGACGTTTCGACGCTGGTCGCTGCGCTGAATACGACGGGCTTCTTTTGGTTTGTCGATGCGTCGCTCGCTGCGCCAGATCCGTCGCTCGGCTCGGATGGACAATTTGCCCTGCAGCCGTCGACCGGGAAAATGTGGGTTCATGTCGCCGGCGCATGGTCCTTCCTCGGGATCTATCGCGGCCTCGGCACGCCGGCGCCGTATGACAACGCGAAAACCTACAACCTGATGGACGTCGCAACCTCTGGCGGCTCGTCCTACGTCTGGATCAATCCGGCGCCGGGCTCCGGCCAGGCGCCGCCGAATACGACCTATTGGGCCGTCCTCGCGAGCAAGGGCGACCAGGGCGCGCAGGGTATCCAGGGCGCGGGTTACGGCGGAACGTCGACGACGTCGCTCACGATCGGCGCCGGCGCGCAGGCGTTCACGACGCAGGCCGGCCTGGCGTATCAGAACGGCGCGCGTGTTCGTGCGACCTCGACGGCCAATCCGTCGAATTGGATGGAGGGCCTCGCGAGCTATGCCGGCACGATCCTGACGATCACGGTCGACAAGACCAACGGCGCCGGCACGATCGCGAGCTGGAATTTCAACATCGTCGGCCAGCCTGGCGCCGGCGATCTGAGCTCGGCGAACAATCTTTCGGACGTGGCAAACCCTGTGACGGCGCGGCTCAATCTCGGCATCCGCCAGGTGATCGACTTGAGCGGCGCGGCCGATTGCAACGCGATCGTTACAACCGGCTCTTACCAACTGAGCAGCACAACGAACGTCAATGCGCCGTTCGCCGGCGCGCTGTGGTACCTCGAAGTGCTGGCCTATAGTCTCGCAGGCTATGTCGAGCAGCGCGCGATTGTCCTCAACGGCACGCCTACCAATACGCAAACCTATTTTAGGGTGCAGCAGGGCGGCACGTGGTATCCGTGGCGCCTGTTGCTCGCACATGACGACAACCTGGCGGCTCTGGCGAACAAGGCTACAGCCAGGACAAACCTTGGCGCGGTCGGCCGGCTCAACCTGCTGCGGTTCACGGCGTCAGGCACTTACAATCCGTCCGCGAATATCATCGGTACACTGGTTGAAGCGCTCGGCGGCGGCGGCGCCGGCGGCGGCGTTGCGCCAAATGCGTCTTACGTGCTCGCGGGACCGGGCGGCGGCGCCGGCGGAAGGTCTCTCCGATGGCTGACCGCGGCGCAGCTCGGCGCCGCCCAGACGGTTGCGATCGGCGCTGGCGGAGCTGGCAACTCCGCCGGCGCCGGCGGCACCATCACGACGGGCGATTATGGCTTTACGGGAAACACGGGAGACAACGGCCATTATCAGCAAATGGCGTCGACGACGAACATCATCGTCGGCAAGGGCAGGGGTGCTGATAGCCCGTATGGCAGCGGCGGCGTCGGGATCATGGGCAACGCAACGGCCTATCAATCGAACGGCAATGCGGCGACCGGGTTCGGCGCCGGCGGCGGCGGCGGTCTCTCCAACCAGTCGGCCGCGTCCAACATTAGCGGTGGCGCAGGCTCGTCTGGCCTAATCAACATCTGGGAGTTTCTTGCACAATGATCGGTTACATCCTCGATGCGCAGGGCGGCATCGTCAGCGCGCTTGTGTTCGACGACGAGCCTGCGGAGTTCACGCCGCCAGACGGCCACACGCTCGTCATGGGCGGAGAGAGAGCTGGCGCCGGTTGTTTGGACAGCGCCCCGCGGGATTTAAGTGGATTCCTGCCGGGTTATGCTGAACGCGGGGCCTTACGATTTTGTCGTTGCGTCGGGAGGGCGTAGCCCGACCAGAGCGACGACAAAATCGTCGGCGACGGTCATGCGGCCATCACCATAGCTTGCGTGCCGAAGTAAGCCTCGTCGGGCGTGCGCCCGTCAAGGCTCGAGTGAGGGCGTCCCTGATTGTAGAAGGCCAGATACTTGGCAATTGACGCTCGCGCCTCGGACACGCTGTCGTAGGCGCGGAGATAAACTTCTTCGTATTTGACCGTGCGCCAGAGCCGCTCGACAAACACGTTGTCGCGCCAGGCGCCCTTGCCGTCCATGCTGATGGCGATCTTCGCGTCCAGCAGCACATCGGTGAACTCGAGGCTGGTGAACTGGCTGCCCTGGTCCGTGTTGAAAATCTCGGGCCTGCCGTGCTTCGCCAACGCCTCCTGGACCGCTTCGACGCAGAAGGCCGCCTCCATTGTGATCGAGACGCGATGGGCCAGGACCCGTCGGCTGAACACATCGACGACCGCCGCGAGATAGACGAAGCCACGCCGCATCGGAATGTAGGTGATGTCCATTGCCCACGCCTGGTCGGGCCGCTCGATCTTCAATCCGCGCAACAGGTACGGGTAGATCTTGTGACCCGGTGCCGGCTTACTCGTGTTCGGGCGACGATAGACCGCCTCGATCCCCATGCGCTTCATCAGCGTCGCGATGTGGCGGCGACCGGCGTATACGCCCTCCCGCCGCAGCAACGATCGCTGCATACGCGCTCCCGCGAAGGGATAATCGAGATGCAGCTCATCGAGCCGACGCATCAAGGCAAGGTCCTCGGCCGAAACTGGCCGAGGTTCATAGTAGACCGTGCTGCGAGCCAGCTTCAGGACCTTCGCCTGGCGCACGATAGAAAGATCATGACCGCGGTCGATCATCGCTTTGCGCTCAGCAGGCCCGCCTTGGTGAGCGCGCCGGACAAAAAATCGTTTTCCAACGCCAGCTCGCCGATCTTGGCATGTAACGCCTTCAAATCGACCGGCGTCTCGGCCGACGCCTTGTCATGCCCAAACACGCCGGCGGCGCCTTCCAGGAGCTGGTTTTTCCAGATCGTGATCTGGTTCGGATGAACATCAAACAGTTGCGCCAGCTCCGCCAGCGTCTTGTCGCCTTTGACCGCAGCCAAAGCAACCTTCGCCTTGAATGCCGGAGAATGCATCCGGCGGCTCTTCTTCGTCATCTTCGCTCCTGATTCGCGGCAAGAATCCTCGCCGCTGTCAGGCAGAAAATCCACTCAAGCTACTGTCCGAATTTGCGGAGCCAGCTCTGAGTACGCGATCGGCGGCACGCTGGTCGGCGGCGTGTACTCGCCGCCGGTGCCGTCGGCAGCTGATCCGCTGCCGCCTCCGCCTCCGCCGGATTCCTGCACCAAGCTCGGCCTGAAACGCGCCTTTGATGAGCTCGGCAATTGGGTCACGGTCAAGACCGAGATCGCGGCGGATGCGGCCGTCCAGGAGGAATGGGATCTCGCGACCGAGATCCGGCGAGCTGATCCTCTGGTGCAGCACATGATCGCGGTCGTCGACCTCTCCGACGAGCAGGTCGACCAACTGCTGATTCGCGCTAACGCCCTGGTCTAACCGGGCGGCGTGCGGCCCCTGCGCGGATATCGACACGCGCCCGCAACCGAAGTCGGATTTCTTAGCGGACATCGGCCCGTTCAGTCATGCTGCTGACGCAATCTCTGCGTTAGTTGGTGAGAACTAAGAACACTGTGCGAGGGGCCGCCCTGGTTCCCTCATCGGTTCCGTCGCCACGATCGGCACGAATCCGCAAAAAATTGGCGCAAGTTCGAGAACGCCTCCGCGTTCGTTTGGCCATGTTTTGCGGCATCGGGAACCGAACAATCGAAAACAATCAGTCAAGGAGTTATGAATGCTGTTTCGATCGAGCGCCGCAACTTGCGGCGCCGTAGTCGCGTTTGCCGTTTCCGTAACCGTTGCTCGAAGTGAAATCGAAGCAGTTCATTCTAGCGCCGTCGTCAATGATGCTTGTGGGGATGCGATCGTTGGCGCTGCATCAATGTACAACCCGTTCCGGCCCGGATCGCAGGAGGGCGGCCCGAACACAGCCTCCGGCGAGCGCTATGATCCCTCCGTCTGGGCGGCTGCCATCAAGACGAGCTTGCGTCAGAAATTTGGTGGGGTCCAATATGGCGCGAGGCCGAAGTATGCCCTCGTTGAGGCTGTAGGCAAGAAGGTCATCGTCAAGATAAATGACGTGGGGCCACTAACGCCTGGTCGCGTCATTGACCTCAATGAGCAGACTATGCGCTATTTCGATCCAAGCCTGCAGCTCGGGGTGATTCATGGCGTAACAGTTAGGCCGCTGTCCGGCGACTATTGGATCCCCGGACCGGTTGGCTGAACATCGCTCGCGGAAGAGGTATAGGTAGAGCACGGCCCCTCCTGGACGGTGGGAACGCCTCGATGGCCTGCTCGCTACTGCATCTTTGAGACGATGCTACTTTGGCGACAAGGCGCCGGCCGAGGCGGGCGCAATTTTCGTTGCCATCAGCTCTGAATGTAGAGAACCAGTCCGAATGTCCCTCGTGCCCCTGAGCGGACATCGGCGCATTGGCCACCGAAGTCGGCTTTTGACCGAAGTCGACCATCCGCTCCGTTGACCGGCGGACCCAGCTACTCAGATCAAGCGATCTACGGCCTGTTGCAGCGGGTGATCGCGGCCCCTCCGACAGCGACCAATTGCTGATACGCGCAAACGCTCTGGTCTGACCGGGCCGCGCTCCTTCATTCCACAAAAGGATTATCACGATGACCAACGCAGTCATTTCTGCGAGCGCTATCGATTTGCATGGGATCTCGCGTGCGGCCTTCGATCTGATCGTCGCCGCCGAGCTCACCAGCGAAGCCTGGTATTCAAAGCATCTGAGCGGGCCGACCTGGCCGGGCGAACAGTCCGGCGTGACTGGCGGCGTCGGGTACGACTTCGGCACACAGACGCGCGCGCAGATCCTGGCCGATTGGTCCGGCAAGATCCCGGATGTGATGGTCAAGGCACTCGCGAAGTGCGCCGGCATCAGAGGGCAGGCCGCGGCTTCGCTGGCGCGCAAGCTGCGCGGCGTCGTCGATATCCCTTGGGACGTCGCGCGCGAGGTTTTCTCGAACCATGACATTCCGCGCTATCTCGCGATCTGCCGGCGGCTGCTGCCTGGTTTCGACGAGCTCTCGCCGGACTGCAAAGGCGTCATCCTCTCGATCGCGTTTAACCGGGACGCCTGCGGATTCAATAAGCCTGGTCCGCGCTGGACCGAGATGCGCCAGATCAAGGCGGCGATCGGCAGCGGCGAGTTCGCCAAGATCCCTGGCCTGATCCGGTCGATGAAACGGCTCTGGCCGGACAGCAGGGGCCTGCGCCTGCGCCGCGACGACGAGGCGGCGCTATTCGAGCACGGCCTCGCGACGTCGCATCCGCAAGAGCATGCGAAGCTCGCGACGACGCCGGCGCCGGTAGATCCTGACGTCGTCGCGCATGTCCAGGCGCGGCTGCGCGAGCTCGGTTATTACGACGTCGGCCAGGTCGACGGCGAGCAATCGCCGCAGGGCCGGACCGAGGGCATGGTCCTGGCCTATCGCAACGCGCGCGGCCTGCCGCTCACGCCCGCAATCGACGACCAGCTGATCGCCGAGCTCGGCAAGCCGCAGGCGCCGCGCCAGGTCGCCGAGACGCGGGCGGCTGCGACCGTCGAGGATCTCCGCGACGAGGGCTCGCAGACGATCGCGCTGACCGATCGGGCCAAGGGGTGGGCCGGCAAGATCTTCGGCGGCTCGAGCGGCCTCGGCACAGCCGGCGCGCTCGCCTGGGTGACCGATCGCGCGACGCAGGTCTCGGCGGCAAAGGAAGCGGTCGGCGGCCTCGGCCTGACGCCTGGCGCGGTCCAGGCGATCGCGATCGGCGTCGCCGCCCTGGTCGTCGTCGCCGGCGTCGGCGTCCTGGTCTGGTTTGTGGCCGACACGCTCGAGCAGCGCCGCCTGGCTGATTATCGCGCGGGGAAACACGCATGAGCTGGATCGTCGCAATCGTCATGCGCCTGGCGGGCTTCGCCGGCGTCAGCCTCTCGCCATTTGCCGCCGGCGCGTTGTTCGCCGGCAGCCTGGCTGTCGTCGCCGGCGGCGCTGCAATCGCCGGCGGCGCGCATCTCTACAACGCCGGCTTTAGCTCGGCGGATGCCAAGTGCGAGGCGGCGCAGGTCGCCGAGCAGAATGCGCAATTGCAGGCGCGCCTAGAGGAAAAGGATCGCCAGCTCGTTTTCGCCAACGCCCTGCAACAGCGCGACGCCAAACGCGCCGCGGAGGCCGAGGCGCAGATCAAGTCTAACCAGGGGGCAATCGATGCAACGCCAGCTAACGCTAACAAGTGTTTTACTCGCGACATGTCTCGCCGGGTGCGCGGGGTTTGGTAGCCAGGAGCGGCTGCAGGCTCCGCCTCCTGACGCGCCGAACATTCCGGCGATGCCGGCGGACGTTGCGGCCTGCGAGCGTGCGCCGGTCGATACGCCGGATCGCGAGCTCGACGCCGGCGAGATCGAGCGGCTCTGGAAAACCGACCGCGCTGCGCTGGCAAAGGTCAATGCCTGCCTGCGGCGCGCCGTCTGCCAGTACCAGGACGTCCGCGAGGGCATCGGCCGCGTCGACGGCGTCGCCTGCGACAGCACGGCGCCGGCGGAAAAGCCGGCGCCTCGGTTCGGTCTGTTCAAGCGAAAGAAGGCGAAATGAGCGGCGACGACACGGCCAGCGTAAACACTGCGTTGCTGCAAATGGCCGCCAAGATCGGCGGCCTCGAGTCGACCGTCTCGACGCTGCTGCAGACCTGGCAGCGGATGGAAGAGAAGGCATCCGAGGGCCGCAAGGATCTGCATCAAAAGGTCGAGGCGCTGCGGGCCGAGGTCACGACGATGGGCGCGCAAATCTCGACGGCGACCAAAGACATCGCCGAGATGAAACCGACCGTCCAGGCTGTCCAAAACGTCCGAGTGCAAGCAGACGGCGTCAGAAACGTCAGCCGCTGGATCTATTGGGCTGCGGTCGCATTGAGCGGCGGCATCGTTTGGGTCGTCAACAACTTCGTAGACATTCACTTTAAGCACTGATATTTCGCATCATGTCGTCGTCGTGCTCGCGCTGCTCGAGCTCGGCGCCCAAGCGCGGCCACGCTTGGCGCTCGTTCGGCAGTGCATTTCCGGAGCTCAATATATTGAGCTGTATCAAACCTCCAAGGTCAGTTCCGTATTAGCTTGATGGAATGATACGAGGGTTCCATGTCGATTAAAGACATTCTGGTCGCGTTGACGAGTTACCCGGACCCGACGCCGATATCGGCTGTTGAGGAGGCGATCGCGGTCGCAGCCGCCCTGGAAGCTCACATCACGGCCTTGTCCTGCGAAGTTCACGTTGAAGTACCCGGCCACTTCCTCTCGGGCTCTGTGGTGGGTCTGCCCGCAGTCATAGCAGGAGAAACCGCCAAGAGCCATAAGGATGCACAAAGCCTTATTGCAGCATTCGACGATGCCGCGAGAAAGAATGGCGCTTCCTGCGAATCCATCATTCAGAGATGTAAGACCACCGAGGTCCCTGAACTCCTGTGCGAATATGCACGGCTTCGCGATCTTACCATCATGCCAGAGTCTAGCGACCGATCGAACGCCGAGGCCGTAATCTTCGGGTCTGGCAGGCCGGTTCTGGCGATGCCGCGAAATCCGCGATCTCGCCCGTTCAAGATCGTCACGGTCGCGGTGGCTTGGGATTTCAGCCGCGCGGCGGCGCGTGCGGTATCGGACGCGCTTCCGCTATTGGAAAAGGCAAGCAAAGTCCGCGTGGTCACCGTACTCAACGAGAAGCATCTCGATCGCAAGCATTCCGCCGAAGAATTGTCGAAGAACTTGTCGCGGCACGGCATTGACGTCGTGCTCGATCTAGTTGACACCAGGGGCAGGTCGATTGACGCGGTTCTCAACTCCTATGTTTCTGCCCATGAGGTGGATGTGCTTGTGATGGGTGCGTACGGGCACTCCCGCCTGCGGGAATTTGTTCTTGGCGGAGCAACCAGGAGCCTGCTGTCTAAGCCACCGCTCCCGATTCTGTTTTCGCATTGAGGACCATGCGCATCGACCTAGGATGAGCTTGGAGATCGAGACATGCAGTTGACGAACTCTAGAGATCGATACGGCGCCGTTCCCCAGTTTCTGCACTGGCTGACTGTGGTGCTTGTAATTGTTGCCTGGGCGCTTGGCGTCTTCGGCGAAGACTTGCCGAAGGGGGCCACTCGCGCAACCGGCCTTGTCATTCATATTTCGGTCGGTCTGTTGATATTAGTTGCGCTGGCAACGCGTGTAATTTGGCGCATTGCCGATCCGGCGCCGGCTCCAGAGCGAAACGAATTTGGTAGATGGCTTGGCCGCTGGGCGGACCCGGCAGCAGGCGTAGCGCATTACACGCTTTACATGCTCCTGGTTGCCGTTCCAGTGCTCGGAATCATTGCGCAGTTCGGGAGAGGGGACGCTCTGCCGTTGTTCGGGGTCGTCGAAATTGCGTCACCGTGGGTACGAGATCGCGCTTTCGCGCATTCGGTAAGGGAGATTCACGAAATTGCCGCTCATGCGCTTGTGATCGTCGCGATGTTCCACGCTATCGCAGCCCTGCTTCATCACATTGTTTTCGGCGACAATACGCTCGTTCGGATGCTTCCGGGCGGCAAGCGGTAACCTCTTGCAGACTAGGTTTTAGTCCCCAATGCAGCGTAACCCATCGATGGAGGCCGCGGTTCCGCTGCGGAGGCGTCTTGGGCTGCTTTTGCTGGTGCTCTATGGCACCGGCATCACGGTGGGTGCCGGAATTTACGTGTTGATCGGCGCCGTTGCTGGTCAAGCAGGAGTGTATGCCCCATGGTCATTCTTGCTAGCGGCGGTAGTCATGGCGCTGACCGTTGCCTCCTACGCAGAACTCTCGACGCGCTATCCGGTCAGTGCGGGCGAAGCCGCTTATGTTAGGGCTGCCTTCCAGTCTCCAACATTTTCGACGGCAATCGGTCTTTTGACCGCGGCAACTGGTGTCGTGTCATCGGCGACCGTGACGCTCGGATCGGCCGGTTATATCCAGCAATTTGTCGATCTTCCTCAGGGGGTCATTGCCGTCATCGTCATCGCGGCGCTGGCCGCGGTCGCGGCGTGGGGCATTCTGGAATCCGTCGCGCTCGCTGCCCTGTTCACCGTCATCGAGGTCGGTGGATTGCTGACCGTCATCGTTGTGGGCAATCATGCCGGTCTTCCCATCGCTTCGACGATCGCATCGCCGCCGCTTGACGCGTCACTTCTTACCGGCATCGGCTTTGGCAGCTTGCTTGCTTGCTTTCTTCGCTTTCATCGGCTTCGAAGACCTGGCCAATATCGTCGAGGAGGCGAAAGACCCGCTTCGGGATATTCCCCGCGCCATGGTGCTTACGCTCGGCATTTCGACGTTGTTGTATGTTCTAGTCGCGGCCGTGGCCGTTAGCGCCGTGTCGACCGAGCGATTGGCTTCCTCGTCGGCGCCGCTTAGCTTGGTGTTTCGTGAAGTCGCAGGCGTCAGTCCCGCGACGATAAGCGCGATCGCGATCGTTGCGACGCTAAACACAATCCTTGCACAGATGACAATGGCGGCTCGAGTGATCTACGGGATTGCACGGGAAGGCCAATTGCCATTGGTCCTTGCCAGAGTGCATGCTCGAACCGGCACGCCCCTGATCGCCACGGTATGCGTTGCCGCGGCCAGCTTTCCGCTGGCATTGTTCTTCCCTCTGACGCGGCTTGCCGAAAGCACCTCGCTGGCGACGCTGGCGGTATTCGCACTGGTAAATCTTGCGTTGCTACGGCTTAGGTATCGCGGCGTGCGGTCGATCGGTCCCCACGTCACCGTTCCGATATGGATACCCGCGGCTGGCCTTGCGACTTCCGTCGGGATGATGGCGGGAGCGTTCTTCGGGTAGCTTGAGCGGCGGGAGCAGCGGCCGGGACGACCTTGGTCGTCGTTAGGTCATACTGGTCGTTGGAACGAGGCGAAGGGCCGCGGTCGACGACACGCGGCGTCTTGAACGGATCGTAGGCAGTTTGGATCGTGGCGGCTTGGATGTCTGGGAATCGATCCGGTTTGGGGTCATATTGGCGAGATGCAAACGCCAATAGTAAAAACATCTCAGCTCATTTGATCGCCGCCACCAGCTGCAGCGGAGCGGGAACCTGCATTCCCGGTGCTAGCGCGATCAGCTGGATGTACTTCCGCTTCAGGTCGAGCCCGTGACCGTCTCCGTACTTCGGCTTTTTGGTGTCGTGGCCCATTAGCTCGTCTTTGAGTTCGTCCGGCGTCTCGACGCTGCGCAAACGGTCCTTGAAGCCGTGCCGCAGCGAATAAAGCGTGTGATTCTCGGTCTCGCGCAGGCCGTGATCGGAGAAGTACGCATTGACTGCGGCCGACAGGGTGTCGCCCTTGTCACGGTAATGCGGGAAGCCGTCAGGGAATCGGCGCATCGCCTCGAGCGAGACCCCGATCAGTGGGATGTCGCGATCGGAGAAGGCTGTTTTCAGGACGCGATCGTCTGGGCGCACGCGGATATGGGGGATTGGCGCGTCCAGGACGATATGTCGGCGGCGCAGGTTGATGATCTCACTCGGCCGGGCGCCGGTGTTGATCATCACCATGACCACGGAGCGCTCCTCATCGTTCATGGTCTCCAGCGCGCCGGCCGCCAGGAGGCGGTTGACGATCCACCAGGGCGAGAAAGGCGGCCGAGGCCGCGACGCGTCGCCCTCGAGCCTGGCGCCGGCGAACACGCGATCGAGGTTCAGCCGGTGGCGTTTCGAGACGGCCGACAGCATGCCCGTTATGTGCGTCAGGTTGCGATTGGCTGTCGCGGCCAGCACCGCGCCATCGACCACGCGCTCGGTCCAGTGGTCGGTATATTTCAGCGCGTCATCGCGCGTCAGTCGCTGGCCTTATCGCCGATGACCGTGATCAGCAGCTCGACCGCCCGTCGCTTGCCGTTCTTCCATTTCTTGAATTGGCCGGGCGACATCCTGGCGATCGTCGTTTTCTTGGCGACCTCGAACTCGTCGAACAGGCCGGACAGCATGATCTCCGGAAGGTCGACGCCGCCGAGGGTGGCAGCGGCCGTGGCGGGGTCATGCCTACGATCGCCAACCGAGAGGGCGTCGATCCGGCGGAGGATCTCCGCAAGGGCCTCTTTCGCGACGTCGTCAACCGGCCTGTAGGTGAGCTGCAGGGCTTGCGCCCGCTGCCGGGCCTCATCGAGTGCGACAATGGCGTCGCGGGTTCCCTGGCCCGCGGCGGCTCTCCAGGATGCCTCCAGGTCGATATTGAGCTGGTCAGCCACCCGGCCGGCACGGATGCCTGACCGGTCGTGGGCGACGCGGATCTTGGTCGATTGCTTGACGATGCCACGCGGATCGACCGCGGCGAATTCGGGCGGTACGCGCCGCACGAAATGCCAGTACCCTTTTCGCTTGGTGAGACGCTCCGGCATCGGACCCTGTTGGACGTTTTGTTGCACGCCAGCATCGAAGGAGTTGCCGTCAGAAGTCAATAAATTACGGATTATCCCGAGATTTCAACAGGATCGTCGGCAACGCCGCTCGCGCCGCTAGGGAGCGCCATCGGCGCCAATCCGCGATGATCTGCGACAATGCATGATGCGGTCCTGTTCAGTTCAGGGAACCGCAATCGACGGCCAACGTCGACGCCATTACGTCATCCGGACAACGACCTTTCCTTTGGCTCGACCCTGATCGAGATGCGCAAGCGCTTCCTTTGCCTGCTCGAATGGAAATACCCGATCTATCACCGGCCGAATGTGCCCAGCCTTGAGAAGCTCACCGATCTCTGCGAGTTGACCACCGTCCGGGCGCACGAACAGGAACGAGTAGGCGACGCCGTACTTTTTGGAGCGGCGAATAATCTTGCGGCTCAGTAACCCGAACAAGGACACCATAAGAAAGTTCATGCCTCGGGCCCGAGCGAATACGGCGTCGGGCGGGCCGATAAGCGAGATGACGGTGCTTTTAGGCTTCAGAATCCGGAGGGATTTTTCGAGAGCGTCGCCCCTGACTGTGCCCAGCACGGCATCATAGTCCCGCAGCACATCCTCAAATTCCTGCTTCTTGTAATCAATCACCTCGTCGGCGCCGAGGCTCCGCACCAGATCCACGTTTCCGGTGCTGGTCGTCGTCGCCACCTTTGCTCCAAGGTATTTCGCGAGCTGGATCGCGAACGTGCCAATGCCCCCGGAGCCTGCGGGGATGAACACCTTGTTACCCGGCTTGAGGTGCGCACGCTCCTTGAGCGCCTGCCACGACGTCAACCCGACCATCGGGATCGAGGCCGCTTGCACAAAGTCGAGATTTGGCGGTTTGAGTGCGGCGGCACTCTCGGGCACGAGCGCAAATTCGGCAAGCGCGCCGCCGACCAGGTCGAAGATACTGGCGAAGACGGCATCGCCCGGCTTGAAGCGAGTCACGCGACTTCCAACCTCCACAACGACCCCGGCCAAATCGCTGCCCAGCGTGGCCGGCAGCTGAAGCCGGAGGATGGGCTTGAACATTCCTTTCGGAATCATGTTGTCGATTGGATTCAATCCCGCCGCGTGGACCTGAACGAGAATGTCATCCGGCTTTGGCACTGGCCGGGGAGCATCAACCAACGCGACTTGATCCGGCTTGCCATAACGCTTCAAGACAAGTGCTCTCATGCTTTGCGATGTCCCTGGGGGCTTGACTGTGGCAACGACAGTAGACGCATGCACCGCGCGCACGCCGTTAGAAAGCACGGGCAGGGCGGGCGGGCTGCGACGCGATTGGTGCATCCAGCCGAAGGTCCTTTCGAATCCCGGCGTCCACCAGGCGTGCAGGCGCGAATCTGCGAAGCAATCGCAACCGGTTCGCAAGTCGACCGGCAGCGTATCGGATCTTCGGACGCGCCGCGTTGGCCGCCTTCAGCACGGTGTCTGCAACAACGCCAGGCGGTTCGGCGGTCGCCATCACTTCGCTCACCCTTTTGCTTACGCCCGCACGGGCCTCGCGATACTCATCGAGCTTGGCATCCGGTTCGATCAAGTTCGCGTCGAATGGCGTCTTCGTGTAGGCAGGCTCGATGACCGAGACCCGGATGCCCCTCGTGCGGAGCTCGTGGTCGAGTGATTCTGAATAGCCTTCCACTGCGTGCTTGGTGGCGGCATAGAGCGCGCCATACGGCATCGGCAGAAAGCCGAGCACGGAGCCGATGTTGATGATGCGACCACTGCCTTGCCGTCGCATGTGAGGCACGACGGCGCGCGTCATCCGGACAAGCCCGAAGAAGTTTGTTTCGAAGATCGACCGGGCCTGTTCGAGCGAGCTCTCTTCCGCGCCGGCGGGCGCAACACCGAAGCCGGCGTTGTTCACGAGCAGATCGATGCGACCGTGGCGCCGTATCACTTCGCTGACGGCAGCCTCCACGGATTCGTCGCTTGTCACGTCGAGGGGTAGAATCTCGAACGATCGTTTGCCTGCTCGGGCTTCCCGTCTGCTGGTGCCGTAGACTTTGTAGCCAGCTTTCGCGAGCCGCTCCGCCGTGGCTTCGCCGATGCCTGACGAAGCGCCGGTCACGAGCGCGATTTTTTCCTCGATCCTGGTCATGGCCTTCTCCTGACAGGGCGCCGATCCCATCGTTTTTGATGACGATCGTAACTATTGATTTACATGACGATCGTAATTATAATTGTCAAGACCCCGCCCCAACCCCGGGAACTGCGACATGCGCGTTTCAAAAGAGCAGGCTGCCGAAAATCGCGAGCGTATCCTCAAGGCCGCCTCACGCCTGATGCGAGAGCGCGGCATCTCCGGCGTAGGCGTTGACGCGCTGACCGAGGCGGCCGGGATGACGCACGGGAGCCTGTACAGCCAGTTTGGCTCCAAGGAGCGGCTCGTCGAGGAAGTGGTGGCCTATGCGATAGCCACCAAAGGGCAGGAAGTGCCTGAGGTATTTGCTCTCTCCGACTACATTTCAGAATACCTTTCCGACGCGCACCGGGACATGCCGGGAAGCGGCTGCCCATTCGCAGCCCTGTGCTGTGAGATGCCGCGCCAAAGCAGCGGTGTGCGAGAGCGTTTCACGGCAGGAGTGCGGGGCATGATCGGGCTGCTGAGCGGCCGAATGGGTTCCGGGCTGAAGCCACGGCAGCGCGAGGAGAAGGCGCTCGCGACCGTCGCCTCCCTGGTTGGGGCGCTTGTGCTCGCGCGGGCCGTGAACGATCCCAAGCTGTCGGACGACATTCTTCGCGCAACCAAGAAAGAATTGGGCAACTGACCGCTCATCGCAATGGCTGCGGTGGAGTGCGGGAGGCGGGGGGCCATCGCCCGAATTGGGGGATCGGCCGCGGGCGCAGTGCAGATTTGGCGCCAAATCGAAAATCCAGCAAACTCAACAAATTAGCGCAGGAGCGGACGCTTCGCCGGACTGCTGTGCGCCGATGTGTACAACCCCGCGATTGCTGCAATCCGCCGCGATTTCGCAACCCTTTGTAAAGCCAGCGGCGCTAGGAGCTTGTCTGGATAGTCGCTGTTCAAATCTGGTCGGGTCTGATTCAACATTGGGCGATGAGCAAGTATTTTCGGCCTTGGAACATCGATCAGACGCTGCTTCTGCCGCCGAATGTGCAGGACTTCGTGCCGAAAGGCCATGTCTCGCGGTTTATGGTTGATCTGGTGCGGGAGAGCCTCGATCTCAGGGAGATCATGGGCAGCTATGTGAGCGGGCTTGGGCAGCCGCCGTTTGATCCGCGGATGATGGTGGCGCTGCTGCTGCATAGCTATGCGAGTGGGCTGTATTCGTCGCGTCGGATTGCCAAGGCCTGCCGGGAGCGGAACGATTTTGTGATGATCGTGGCGCTGGATGCGCCGGATTTTCGGACGATCAGCGACTTTCGCAAGCGACATTTGAAGGCGCTCGGCGCGCTATTCGTGCAGGTTCTGAAGTTGTGCGAGACGGCCGGGCTGGTCAAGCTCGGTCATGTCGCGCTGGATGGTACGAAGATCAAGGCGAACGCGTCGAAACACAAGGCGATGAGTTATGAGCGCATGAAGAAGCGCGAGGCGGAATTGAAGGCCGAGGTCGCTCGCATGCTGGCGGCCGCCGAGGCGGCGGATGCCTCGGAGGATGAGACTTTCGGCAACAGCGACGAACTGCCGGACTGGACCGTCGACAAGCAGAAACGGCTGGCGAAGATCCAGCAAGCGATGGCGGCGCTGGAAGCGGACGCCAAACTGGCGGCGGAGGAAGAGCGCCGCATCGAGGCCGAAAAGGAACAGCAGCGCCAGGCCGAAGGCCGCAAGAAGCCGGGCAAACCGGCGGCGCTGCCATCGGAGGAACCCAATCCCAAGGCGCAACGCAACTTCACCGATCCGGAAAGCCGCATCATGAAGTCGAAGGATGGCTTCGTTCAGGCCTATAATGCCCAGGCGGCCGTCGATGCACATGCCCAGATCATTGTCGCGCAAGAACTGACCCAGCACGGCAGCGATCAGGGCCAGTTGGTGCCCCTGATCGAGGCCATCGAGAGCAATCTTGGCCGCAAGCCGCGGCAGGCCTCAGCGGATTCCGGCTACTGCAGCGAAGCCAATCTCGAAGCGCTCGACACACGCAGCATCGATGGCTATGTCGCGCCCGGACGCGCCAAGCACCCGACAGTAGCGAACGGAAAAGTCGGCGGCCCGCTGACACAGGCCATGCGAAAGAAGATCGACGATGGCGGCTTCGAAACACCCTACCGATTGCGAAAGCAAGTGGTGGAGCCGGTGTTCGGGCAGATCAAACAGGCAAGAGGCTTCCGCCAGTTCCTGTTGCGGGGCATCGAGAAAGTGCGCGCCGAGTGGACAATGATCTGCACCGTCCATAACCTCCTCAAGCTGTTCAACCTCGCAAACGCAGCCTGAGCCTGCTACTCTACAACAAATGCCCGTCACGAAAACATATCTGGACGGGCTCCTAGGCGTGAGCCTGGGGATGATGGAATGGCTTTAGGGTCCAAGAAGCGCGAAACGCGCAAATCGCTGCGTCAATCCGGCTGGATCACGCTCGACGGCGGATTCGCCGCGCGTCCCTGCATGGTCGAGGACATCTCCTCGACGGGTGCAAAGATCACCGTCCAGGACAACAACACGCTGCCGGCCAAGCTGCGGCTGGCGTTTGCGCGGGATGCCCGCACCGGGCGCGCCTGCGAAGTGGTCTGGCGCAAGGGTAAGACGTTCGGCGTCAAATTCGTGCGCTGAGCATGATCCGGAAAGTGGAGGCCGGTTTTCCGAACAGATCATGCTCAAAAGAATGAGCTAGCTCATGATGCGATTCCTCCAAATCGCATCATGCGCTAGCCTGATCCGGTTGCGCGCGATAAAAGGCCGGATGCGCAAGATCAGCTTCGCCATCGTCGCCGTCCTGCTTCCCGCCGCTGCGTTCGCGCAAGCCGGCGACCGCCGGAATTTTCAGACGCCCCCCGACGCCGGCAAGACCTTGCCGTCGAAATCCGCGACGCGGAGCAATCCTTGCGCCTCGTACGGACCGGGCTTCGTCAAGGTCGAGGGCTCCGACACCTGCGTGAAGCTCGGTGGCGCCGTCAGTGTCGGTGCCGGGATGTCCAGCGGGCGCTGAAAGGCTTGCGGTTCAGGACATCGGCGGCGCGACGACGCGCACAAAGGCCGGCCGCTGTGCGATCTCGCCGAACCAGCGTTCGAGATTGGGCAGCTTCGGCTTGGTGACCCCCTCGACACCGAACCAGCGCCGCGCAAAGGCGCCGAGCGCGACGTCGGCGATCGTGAACTGATCGCCCTCGACAAAGCGGCGCGCTGCAAGCTGCGCCTCGACCACGCGCCACACCACGCCTTCGGCATCGGCGTCCTTCTGGATCTGAACCATGTCGCGCTTCTCCGGCGGCGTACGCACCAGTCCCCAGAACACCGGGCGGTCGACCGGCTGCAGCGTCGACAGCGTCCAGTCGAGCCAGCGGTTGACGGCGGCGCGCGCCTTCGGGGATTGCGGATAGAGCGGCGAACTCTGGCCATAGGCCATGCAGAGATAGCGCATCACCGAATTGGATTCCCACAGCGCATAGTCGCCGTCGACCATGGTCGGGACGCGGCCATTCGGATTATCGCGAGATAATCAGGCTGATCGTTCTTGCCGAACTGCATGCCGGCATCGATGCGCTGGTAGGGGAGGTCGAGCTCGGCGAGGCACCACAGCACCTTCTGCACATTGACCGAATTGGCCCGGCCCCAGATCGTCAGTTGCGGCTTGCTGTCCATCACGCGTTTCTTCCCGCTGTTGTGCTTTGCGCGCGTTCTTAGCGGAATCGATCCGGAAATGCGCGGGATGATTTGTACCGAGAGCAAAAAAGAACACAAAAAAAGAGGCTCCGCCGCATCGCGGCAGAGCCTCGTTCATACGCGTTGCGCATCAAGACGCAGTCAGTGACCGAACAGCAACCACAGCACGATGATCACCGGGATCGGCACACCCAACAGCCAAAGCAAAACACCTTTTCCCATCTCGTCGCCTCCTCGCATTCGCCATATGGGGAGGCAACGTCAGGGCTCGCGCCATGTTCCTATCGTTTGCTCCGCGTTGGCCACGGGTCAAACGCGGATCGGGAACGGGCACGCAAGCGGGGCGTTTACCAGTGCCCGGTGTTCGGCATCGAGGCCCACGGCTCGGCCGGAGCCTTCGGCTCGCCCTTTTGCAGGATCTCGATCGAGTGCAGGTCGGGCGAACGGACGAACGCCATGTTGCCGTCGCGCGGCGGCCGGTTGATGGTGACGCCCATCTTCATCAGCTTCTCGCAGGTCGCGTAGATGTCGTCGACCTCGTAGGCGAGATGGCCGAAATGCCGGTCCTCGCCGTATTTCTCCTCGTCCCAATTGTAGGTCAGCTCGACCAGCGGCGCGCCACGGCTTTGCGGCAGCGACTTGAGCAGATAGAAATCCTCCTCCGCGCAGAGAAACACCAGCGTGAAGCGGCCCTTGTCGTTGTCGATGCGGCGCACTTCCCTCAGCCCCAGCGCGTGCTGATAGAACTTCATCGCGATATCGAGATTGCGAACGCGCAGCATGGTGTGGAGATAACGCATTTTTTTATCCTCCTGAGGATTCAGCGATTTTGTTTGGGCTCGGGCGAGACGGGCCAAGAAATAGCAGCAAAATGCGACATGGGGCAGGGGTCTGCACGACTTTTGCCGACCCCTCAGGTCCCTCGCATTCTCAAGCTTTCGCGAGCTTTCAACGCGCGGCGGCGATCGCGCTCCGGGTCGAGAGACCCTGCCATCACTCAGCCTGGTGATAAAGCGCGCGGATGCGGTTGCTCAGAATGCGGTCGACACCAACGACTGGCTCAGCGACACGCTTGCACAGGACGAGATACGAGAAAGCCCCGCCCGGCAAAATTTCCGGGACGGGGCTTTCGTGGTCGAGCCTTGTAGTCACGCCTTGGAGGCGCGGCCTCTATCTCACCAATCGCTCATCACGGCCAATCAAGGACGCGCGAGGTTGGACGTCCTCTAAAAAGAAAACCCCGCGAGCGGGCTCGCGAGGTCTGCTGCCGACCGGCCTTGGGGAGATCGTGCCGGCAACCGGACACACAACAGTGCGGGCGGCGGAAGGCTCCCCCATCCCAAAAAATGGAAAGCCCCGCAGGCTGGATGCGGGGCTTTCCCAGCTGACGGACTGGGGATCTCTCAGGGCGTGAGCCGTCAACTGTTGGGAGCCAAACTTAAGGTTGAATTCATAAAATGCAACAGCGCCGCGTAGACGGAGTATCTTCGTCCCACAGCGCTGCGCCAGACACTGGGCCCTGAAATCCCCAGTGCCGGTTTGTCTTCGAATTGCGCCGAAGGTTCAAAAGAAAAACCCGTTAGGAGGATTTCGCGCGGGCTTCCAAACGCAGGGGTGCAATCTGCGCGGGTGCGCGTCGCTTACATCTCACGAGCAACCCGGCGCCGATCGCCGGTCCTCACACCTTGATGTCGAGGATGGTCTCGACGGCATCGCGAACGGCCTGGTTCTTGGCGGCGAAGACGTCAAGCAGGTCCTCGCTGATGACGCGCGGCTGCGCCTTCGCCGTCTGGTCGACGACGAGCTGCACCCTGGCTTGCGTCACTTCGGCAGGTATGGGGTAAACCAGCATGGCTCTGTCCCTCCGGCTGACGAACCTTGTCAGTTTCTTAACGATTTGTAAGCGCCCGGATCGGGCCCTTTTGGGCGCGAATCGGTGGCCGAACCGGCCGGCCCGCTCGCGTGCGGCGCCGGTTGGGGCCATAATGTGGGCCTTTCGGAACATGGCATGATCGATGAAGAACGGGCTCTATTCGGTCCATCTCCACATGACTGACGGCGTGCAGGGCCGCGACAGCAGCGTCCTTATCCTGCGCGACGGTCTCTTGATCGGCGGCGGGCCGCACTACTGGTCGATCGGGGCCTATACGGTCGGCGAGGGAACATGGAAGGGCTATCTCAGCACCAACCAGCACACCCCCTTTTCCGATCCGTTCGTCCGGCCACTCTTCGCCGGGCAGGAGGTGACGAGCGGCTTCTCCGGCACGTTCAGCGGTGACGAGGCCGAGGTGTTCGGGACCGTGCTGGTTGGAACCCGCAGCATGAGCTTCCAGGCAACCCTGAAATGGCTGGCGGATGCATGATCGCCACGAGCCTGTGGACGAGTGCGCAGCAAGATGCGCATCTTGTTGGGTAAATGCGTCTGCCGGGGCTGTGGATTTGCTGCGGACAAGGGCGGGATATCGCTGTGGATCAGCGCAGACCGCCTGCGAGGGGGCGTCGTCGCAGACCATACCGGGCCACCGCTAACCCTACCTGGTTAGGTTAAGGGCAGCATCGTGTTGTCACGACCTGGGATTGCATCGAGGATGGCTGCAGGTGACAGCCATGACGCCATCGTTCCACAACGCTGACCGACCGACCCACCGGCGAGTGATGGTGGTGGGCTTGCTGTTCTGTTCGGCGTTTGTCGTGATCAGCTTCTGGCTCCGGCCGCAGCCGGACAACGGCAAGGTGCTGGTGAAGGCGGACCGGCTGGTCCGGACCGCGGGAGAGCCACGCAAGTCAAACTAGGACTGGCGAACTCCAATGCCGCCGGCGCTCAGTCCGGCGATTTCCCGTTCGGATGCTTGTGATACATCGCGATGCCGATAAAGCCGGCGAAGCCCAGCACATTCAGCAGCAGTTCCATCCACACTGGCATCGATGCCAACCTCTTTCACCACCGAAGATAATCTTTGAGGTTGTGTTTTTGTTCCCGCGCTAACCGATGGTAGCTTTGCGCAATCGCATGGCTGCGGAACCAGAACGCGCGCCCCGGAACCCACTCCTGTTGCAACAGTCCCATCGGGCCGACGTTAGCCCTTCGAACCTACGTGAGGAGGTTGCGATGAAAAAGGCATTGGCAGTTTTAGCGACGGTTGCGACCGTTGGCGCGACGATGGTCAGCGCGCCGGCGCGGGCGCGCGGTATTGGTCCTGGTCTGGCCTTTGGTTTGGCCGCCGGTGCGCTCGCCGCGGGCGCGGCCGGAGCGTATGCGTACGGCCCACACTATACGGGCCCGGCTATTATTATGGCCCGCGTTACGGCTACTACGGCGATCCCGGCTACGCCTATTATCGGGGTCCGTACTACCGGCACCATTACTACCGCCATTATTGGTAACGGCGATCAGCCCGGAGCACACCGCTCCGGGCTTTCTCAATCGCGCCTCATGGCGTGATTGCGTGCGAGCAGGCGCATCAACGGCAGCTTCCCGCATCGTCGGACCATGAGCACGCTCGCTTCCGCGCGACATCAAGCGTGCTGCTGCGATCAAGCGCTCTTGCGCTGAAATCCGCTCCAGACATTGCCGAGCGTGTTGTCGTAATATTCCTGGCGATCGCGCTCGAACTTCTGCTGCGTGGCCCGGAAGCTGGCAACGCGTGCGACGATCTCCTCGCGCTCGCGCGCGACGGTGTCTTCCTGATCGGCCATTACCCATCCTCTTCGTCGTGGTCCTATCCCCGCCGCGCATTGGCATCAGTGAATTGGGCGTCAATGCGGAGCAGGCTTTGCAGGATTGTGATGAAGCCAAGGCAGCGGAGGAGCGACGAAACTGATGCGCCGGCGGAGCAGGTCGCCCACGCAGCCGGCATCGCTGCGGCCTGACGCTCACGTCCTGGTTGAGCTCGCAATCGCTTCGACCATGCTATAGTCGCGACCGGCCAACCTAATCGTTCCCAGTGATTGCAAAAATAATGATTGCAAAAGAAGTGATTGCAAAAAACTTGCGCAGCGGCGTCGAGCAACTCGGCAACATGATTGCCGAGGCATCATCGATCGTGCCCTTCACCGGGGCGGGCATCTCCACCGAGTGCGGCATTCCGGACTTCCGTTCGCCGGGCGGGTTGTGGACCCGCAACCGGCCGATCCCGTTCGAAGAGTTCGTCGCCAGCCAGGAAGCGCGCGCCGAGTCATGGCGCCGCCGCTTCGCGATGGAACCGACATTTGCTGCAGCAAAGCCCGGTCGCGGGCATCGCGCGCTTGCTTCGCTCTACCGGGCCGGCAAGGTTCCCGGCATCATCACGCAGAATATCGACAATCTGCATCAGACCTCAGGCTTCAAGGCCGACGACGTCATCGAGCTGCACGGCAACACCACCTACGCCCGCTGCATCGGGTGCGGCAAGGACTACGACCTCTCGTGGGTGAAGCTGCACTTCGACAAGACCGGGTGTGCGCCCGACTGCGCGGACTGCGGCGATCCGGTGAAGACCGCGACCATCTCGTTCGGGCAATCGATGCCCGAGGATGCGATGCGCCGCGCGGCGGAACTCTCTCGGCAGTGCGATCTGTTCCTGGCGATCGGATCGTCGCTGGTGGTGTGGCCCGCCGCAGGCTTTCCGATGATGGCGAAGGAGAGCGGCGCGCGGCTCGTGATCATCAACAACGAGCCGACCGATCAGGACGACATCGCCGACCTGGTGATCCGCCACGACATCGGCGACACGCTTGGTCCTTTCGTAGGCAATTGATGCCCGATTGATTCGCGGCTGTGCAAGGCTGTTCATAGTTCCCGCAAGAATCGATTTTTAGCTATGCCCGGCAACCGGGAGTGTTATCTTTTGATTGAGAGATTCGCGCAGCGTCCAGATGAGTGTCCAAGTGAGTGGGTCATGGAGAGCAGCGTGTACAGGGTGCGCCGCAACGACGGCGATTTGCATTTGATGTGTGGGGTCCGGGGTCATGGGGTCGGACGGATTTGAGTCCAAGAAGCTCGGCGGACCGCCGACCGGCGGGGTTGGGCAAAGCAGGATTGGACAAGGCGAGTATGGCGGCAGCGCGCCGCGCGACCCGGCGATGGATGCCTTCTCCGGTCTCGGCGACGCTGCGGCAAACCTCGTCGAAGTCTCCGGCGTCATCAAATGGTTCGACGCCTCGAAGGGATACGGCTTCATCGTTCCCGACAATGGCTGGCCTGACATCCTGCTGCATGTGACGGTGCTGCGCCGCGACGGCTATCAGACCGCCTATGAGGGCGCACGCCTGATCGTTGAATGCGTGCAGCGCGCCAAGGGCTACCAGGCCTTCCGCATCGTCTCGATGGACGAGTCGACCGCGATCCATCCGGCGCAGATGCTGCCGCCGCGAACCCATGTCACGGTGACCGCGACCAGCGGGCTCGAGCGCGCGCAGGTCAAGTGGTTCAACCGGCTGCGCGGCTTCGGCTTCGTGACCTGCGGCGAGGGCACGCCCGACATCTTCGTGCACATGGAGACGCTGCGCCGCTTCGGCATGACCGAGCTGCGACCCGGCCAGTATGTGCTGGTGCGGTTCGGGCCCGGCTCCAAGGGCATGATGGCCGCCGAGATCCACCCGGAGACCGGCCCGTCGGCGCTGTCGTCGCACTAAGGTGTGATCTTCAAGACGTGCGAAGCGGCTTTCCCTCGCGACAAGCGCGGAGCGATCGCGCGTTAAGCGCAAGTTGGAGCCGACGCCGGACGCCCTGACGGAAACGTGAGCCGCCGGCGAGCCTCCTGGGCTCTGGCATTTGCCGCAATCATCGGGTTAGGGTCCGCCGGAAAATCTTCTCGGTGCGAGTTTTGTCGATGCATTTCGATCGTGTTGTAGGGCGGCTTCGCCCGTTGCTGCTGGCCGGCCTCGTCGTCATGTTCGGAGCGCTCTTGGCTCCGGCCGCGCAGGCTGCAAGCGTCCAGCCGCTTGAGATCGTCACCAAGTCAGGGGTGCACGTCTTCGCGGTCGAAATGGCGACCACCGAGCAGGAGAAGGAGACCGGCCTGATGTACCGCAAGGAGCTCGCGGACGGCAAAGGCATGCTGTTCGACTTCTCGCCGGAGCAGGAGGTGTCGATGTGGATGAAGAACACCTACATCTCGCTCGACATGATCTTCATCCGCGCCGACGGGCGCATCCTGCGGATCGCCGAAAACACCGAGCCGCTGTCGACCAAGATCATCCCGTCGCGGGGGCTCGCCAAGGGCGTCCTCGAAGTGATCGGGGGCACCGCGCAGAAATACGGCATCCAGCCCGGCGACCGGGTCGCCCATCCGCTGTTCGGCGGCCGCTAGCTCTCTGCTACTACGTGATTTCCGGCCCGAAACCGGTGCCGATTCGCTGCAACAAGCCCCGCATCGGCGCCTTGCTGGCGCTGGCTGAAGCGTGTATCCACGGGGCTTCTCGGAAATGTCGGGGTATAGCGCAGCCTGGTAGCGCGGCAGTTTTGGGTACTGCAGGTCGTTGGTTCGAATCCAGCTGCCCCGACCATCCCATCCCGAGGCATCATCCCAAGGCAAATTGCCAAGAACTTGTCGCCATGAACGTGCCGCGCTGGCCCTGCGCGCGCGGCGGGAAACCCCGGGTCGAAATTGTACGCCTGATGCAACAACGCCGCCTGGACGGAATATGCTCGTCCAGACGGCGCCGTCGAATTACTGGGCCCTGAAATCCCCAGTGCCCATGGGTCGCCCCGGTGACCAATAGGTTCAACGTTGCGGCGCCTTGCCGCTGCGGCAGGCCGCAGGGTGTGCGCAGCATCACGAGCAGATGATGGGGCCCGGCGGTCGAACGGGATGCGGCAACTTGTCCCGTTCCGGTTGCCTGCTAGTGTCCCGGCGGCGAGAGGGCTTGCTGGATCGGGGGCCGGCGTGTGAGCACCGCCAAATGAATGCAGACGTTCTTAGCGGTATCGATCGGCAGCTAGCCCAGCTCGACAACAACAATCAGAGAGGAACGGCCATGGCGCGCAGACTGATCGATATCTCCGTTCCCCTGCAGAACGACGTTCCGGCCGATCCGCCGGGCAATCACCCGACCATTCAATATATCGACCACCAGCAAGGGCTGCCGCGCATGCTGCAGTTCTTCGATGGATTGAAGGCCGAGGACCTGCCTGACGGGCAGGGCTGGGCGGTCGAGCAGGTCTCGCTCTCCACCCATAACGGCACGCATCTCGATGCGCCCTGGCATTTTCATCCGACCATGAACCGCGGCGAGCGGTCCTGGACCATCGATGAAGTGCCGCTGGAATGGTGCTTTCAGCCGGGCGTGAAGCTCGACTTCCGGCATCTGCCTGATGGCTACGTCGCGACCGCCGGCGATGTCGAGGCCGAGCTAAAGCGCATCGGTCACACCCTGTCGCCGCTCGAGATCGTCGTCGTCAACACTAGCGCCGGCGCGAAATACGGCCAGCCCGATTACGTCAATTCGGGCTGCGGCATGGGCTACGAGGCGACGATGTATCTGCTCGAGCGCGGTGTGCGGCTGACCGGCATCGACGGCTGGAGCTGGGACGCGCCGTTCGTCTTCACCGCGAAGAAATATGCCGAGACCAAGGACGCCAGCCTGATCTGGGAAGGCCACAAGGCCGGACGCCACATCGGCTATTGCCACATCGAGAAGCTGCACAATCTGGAGCTGTTGCCGTCGACCGGGTTCATGGTGTCGTGCTTCCCGGTGAAGATCGAGCGTGCCTCGGCGGGGTGGACGAGGGCGGTCGCGATCCTCGACGGTTAGGCGTTTTCGGGGTTTCCGCCAGTTTAGGGAACCGGTGGACAAGCCGATCATTCCATCAGGTTGTTGCGGCACGGCTACAGCCTGAGGCAGCCGAATCTGCTTTCATGCACGTCGTAGATGCATTGGGTGATCGGGCCGGCGGCTCGTCCTCGCGTCCTGACCTCCGAAGCGTTCTCTCCCGTGACTAGAGCCCCGGCGTCTTCCGGGGCTCTTTCTTGCGCGCGCCAGGTCGGCCATCACTTCAAAGAAAATCATGCCCGCAAAAGAAAATCAGGCGCGCCGGAACCGACACACATGATCTCTGTCTGCAATATCGCGTCTTGATCGCTTATCTTGGCCGGACGGTTGTCGATCACTTCCTTGTTGAAGCCCGAGGCGTGCCTCTCGCGAGCGATGCGCTCCTTGGAGATCGCGCAGGCAATCGCGACCGGCGTGCCGCCGGTCTTGATCAACACCTCGTTCAACGTCAAGGGCGAGCCGATCATCGAAACGCCTGAGGACGCCGTAAGCTGCTTCCTCACCACAGGGATCGACCATTTCGTGCTGTACGACACGCTGGTGTCGAAGACCGCCATGCACAAGGTCGTCACGCCGTGATGGCGACGTTCGGCGACGTCGCCAACATTGTCTCCTCGACCACGCAGGACGGCAGTCGCGGTGGCTGATCACAATCTTCCAACTAACTCATAAATCCGGGATGTCCGCTTTCGAGAGGTAAAGCGGACAGGCGGCCGCAGGGATGTCGCCTTGTGGCCCAATTCGGAAATCGCGCCCCGTCAGAGCCGAAACCAAGGCAGCGTGAGATAGACGCACGCGATCATCGAGAGCGCGGGAACCAACCATACCCATCCTCGCCAAAAGGCTCGCGTCCACCGCCCGGGCAAAAGCGTGGCAACAAAGCCGAACGTCGATGCCCCGAGCGCGGCCGTTGCTGCCCAGCCATACCAGTAGATCGCCGGTGCGAGGAAGCCCATCGCGGGGTCGGCGACGTCTCGTGTATGATGCGTGCCCGCGAGCACAACGCCCAGCGAGGGAAAAACGGTGAACAGCGCCATATCCTTGGCGACGGCAACCACGTAAAGGACCGCGAATGTCGTGCCGAACGCAAATCCAAAGCGGCGGAACGAGGCCGATGACGTCATGAACCAAAGCCCATGATGTTGTTTGCGAAATGACCGGTCAGGAAGCTCCACCAGACAATAAAGGCAAGGATCGAGGTGAGCGCGGTGCGTGTTTGGGCAAACTCATCGGCATGCGGTTGTCGCCAGCAAACCCAGTAAGCGGGTAGCAAGGCCAATCCGATGGCCGTGAAGTGCTCCTTGAGGTCGAAGAAGCCGAGGACATGCCAGTGACCGGCGCGCTCTAGTTCAGGCCTGACATCGAGGCGGAAGTGCAGATACAAGATTGCGCCCAGTAGCGCGGAGACCACGTACAAGATGACGACGGCGTTGGCGAACGAGGCCGACGGTATGGAACAAAAGCGGCCAAAGAACGAGCCGGGTCGCGCGTCCGCCGATCCCCATGCCGCTAAAGTCTGGTGTGTTATCGCGCCAAGCAGTGCGACCGCGACCAAGCCGTGAATGATCAGAATAGCTGTCGCCAGAACCTCACTCCCGTAAACACCGGCATCCAGAGCTGGCCCCGGTTGTTTGGACAGAATTTCCGCGTTGATAGGTGGAGCGTCTGCCGTGGTTAGGCTGCCATGCGGAGCGGCAGCGAGTTGAAGTAGGCTTGATCCGGAGCGCCGCGGTCAAGGCTCGAGTGGGGACGCCGGCCATTGTAAAAGTCGAGGTATCGGCCGATCGAGGCTCGAGCTTCGCTGACGCTCTCGTAGGCCCGCAGATAAACCTCCTCGTATTTGACGCTGCGCCACAGCCGCTCGACGAACACGTTGTCCCGCCAGGCGCCCCGGCCGTCCATACTGATGGCGATGCCGTTGTCGGTGAGCACGCCGGTGAACGCCGCGCCGGTGAACTGCGAGCCTTGGTCGGTGTTGAAGATCTCCGGTTTGCCGTGACGAGCCAGGGCATCTTCCAGTGTCGCGACGCAGAATGCAGCCTCCATGGTGATCGACACCGCCACGACAGAACCCGGCGGGTCGCCCAGTCCAGCACCACGGCCAGATAGACGAAGCCTTGCGCCATCGGGATGTAGGTGATGTCCATCGCCCAGACCTGGTTCGGACGCGTGATCTCCATACCACGCAGCAGGTACGGATAGATCTTGTGGCCGGGCTCGGGTTGGGTGGTGCGCGGACGGCGATAGAGCGCCTCTATCCCCATCCGCCGCATTAGCGTTTTGACATGCCGGCGGCCGATCTTGCACCCCTCGGCAGCCAGCAGGCCTCGCAGCATTCGCGAACCGGCGAAGGGAAACTCCAGATGCATCCGGTCGAGCCTTTGCATCAGCGCGAGGTCTTTGGGCGGCACTGGACGCGGCAGATAGTAGACGCTGCCGCGGCTGATGTTCAGAGCTTCCGCCTGCTTGCCGATCGGCAGATCGTGTTCACGGTCGATCATCGCTTTGCGCTCAGCAATCCCGCCTTGGTGAGCGCTCCTTCTAAAAAACTGAGCGGGCGCTGCGCGCCCCCTGTGGGATATAAACGGGCGTCAACTCGCCGATCTTGGCATGCAGCGACTTCACGTCGACGGTGGGTTCGGCGATCCGACTCCCGCCGCCCGGACCGAAAACATCGGCAGCGCTCCCTTCGAGCTGGGCCTTCCACGATGTGATCTGATTGGGGTGAACGTCGAACTGCTCCGCTAGTTGCGCCAGCGTGCGGTCACCCTTGACGGCGGCAAGCGCCACCTTCGCCTTGAAAGCCGGAGTGTGGTTCCGCCGTGCTCGTCTGCTCATCGTCTCTCCTGATTCGCGGGTCAATCTTGCCCGCCGTCAGGCAGAAACTCCACTTATCGCACTGTTCAGATTTGCGGGGCCAGCTCAGTCGGCCGCTGCTGTCAGCACCAGCCGACCATGTTGGTTAAGGCTCATCATGTCGACAACCCGGCCACGCACGACGTCCTCGAACCTCGAGAAATTGAACACGAAGCGGCCGATCGACTTGTAAAGCGTATCTGGCTCGCATCCGAACCGCTTCTCGATCATTTCGACATTTTCTTCCCGCGTCGGCATTGATGATCGCCCCCGTTGTTAGAGCGGACACGATATCAGATTGACGAAACAGCGCCCGCAGATTCATAATCTGACGATGGTGCCGTCCGAACATCCAGCAAGTGTAATCGAAGAAATCCTCGGCTCGATCGACTCCGGTATGTCCGTCAGGGCGGCGTGCGCCGCGGATCCTAGCCGCGACCGCTTCGTCCGGGCCGTCAGCGAAGATCCTGTTCGCTTGGTGCGTTACGACGCCGCGCTCCACAAGCGGCTCGCTCCTCACGCCAAGGCGGTGGCAACGCGTCGCAGCCGGCGGCGCGATCCGGGATATCTTGGGCTCCGAACCGCACCCGGTTTCCCATCACACGGCCTTTAGCAGGCTCCTCAAAGCGAAGCCGCAATCTGATCGGCGATACCGGGGCAACCGCCCGCGCGCCAAGTCGGACGCAACGCAATCGTTAGGGCGAGGGGCCGTAGCCGGAGTTGTTCGAGGCAACGTTCAGTCTGCCATAAACGGCGGGTACTCTTCGCCGGACGTGCAATAGAGATAACCATTTGCGATATACCACTTGGCTGACGAATGCGGGCCGTGGATGTAGTTTTGTGCGATGTAGTATTTTCCGCTGTTCCGTGGACCGTTAATATAATTGTTCGCGATCCAGAACTTTCCGGAATCTTTGGGTCCATAGATGTAGTTGTTGCGTATGTAAAACTTCCCGCTGCCGCTCATGCCAGCCTCCTAGGAGCCCGTCCAGATATGTTTTCGTGACGGGCATTTGTTGTAGAGTAGCAGGCTCAGGCTGCGTTTGCGAGGTTGAACAGCTTGAGGAGGTTATGGACGGTGCAGATCATTGTCCACTCGGCGCGCACTTTCTCGATGCCCCGCAACAGGAACTGGCGGAAGCCTCTTGCCTGTTTGATCTGCCCGAACACCGGCTCCACCTGTCATTCGGCCTGCAATATTGACCCCCTAAGCCGGGGGATCGGCGTCCAAAATTGACCCCCTACAGATTGATCTGTTGCGCTGCCTGCTTTGGAACGAAGCAGGTGGTGGGGGATGCTGATCGTGGAGACAATTGCCCGGATCCGGCGCGAGCACTTCATCAAGGGCAAGACGATCAAGGAGATCGCCCGTGACCTGAAGGTGTCGCGGAACACGGTCCGGAAGGTGCTGAGGTCGGGAGAGACCTCCTTCGAGTACGAGCGGCAGGTGCAGCCGCGGCCAAAGCTGGGACGATGGGCAGTAGAGCTTGACGGATTGCTGGCGGCGAACGCGGCCAAATCGGCTCGTGAACAGCTGACGTTGATCCGGATCTTCGAAGAGCTGCGCGGCCGCGGCTACGACGGCGGTTACGATGCCGTGCGGCGTTACGCCAGGCGGTGGAGCAAAGAACGCGGGCAATCGACCGCGGCGGCTTATGTCCCGCTGAGCTTTGCCCCAGGCGAAGCCTACCAGTTCGACTGGAGCCACGAGGTGGTCTTGCTGAGCGGGACCACGGTGATGGTGAAGGCCGCCCATGTCCGGCTCTGTCACAGCCGCATGCTGTTCGTGCGGGCCTATCCGCGGGAGACGCAGGAGATGGTGTTCGACGCCCACGACCGGGCGTTCGCTCTGTTCAAAGGCACCTGCACCCGCGGCATCTACGACAACATGAAGACCGCCGTAGAGACGATCTTCGTCGGTAAAGGGCGTCTCTACAATCGCCGCTTCCTGCAGATGTGCAGCCACTATCTGGTCGATCCGGTCGCCTGCACGCCGGCGTCGGGCTGGGAGAAGGGGCAGGTCGAGAACCAGGTCGGGCTGGTCCGGGAGCGCTTCTTCACGCCGCGGCTGCGGTTCAAAAACCTCGACGAGTTAAACGCCTGGCTGCTCGACAAATGCATCGCCTACGCCAAGGCTCATCGCCACCCGGAGCTGGTCGATCAGACGATCTGGGAAGTGTTCGAAGCCGAGCGTCCCAAGCTCGTTCCCTATGCCGGCCGCTTCGACGGCTTCCATGCGGTGACGGCATCGGTCTCGAAGACCTGCCTGGTGCGCTTCGACAACAACAAGTACTCGGTCGCAGCCAGCGCAGTCGGACGGCCGGTCGAAGTCCAGGCTTATGCCGACCGCATCGTGATCCGTCAGGATGGACGCATCGTTGCCGAGCACCCGCGATCCTTTGGCCGCGGCGAGACGACCTATGATCCCTGGCACTATGTGCCGGTGCTGGCTCGCAAACCCGGTGCCTTGCGCAACGGCGCTCCCTTCAAAGACTGGGTGCTGCCGGCCGCGATCGAGCGGATCCGGCGCAAGCTTGCCAGCACCGACGATGGCAATCGGCAGATGGTCGACATCCTCACCGCGGTGCTGACTGACGGTCTGTCCGCGGTGGAAGCGGCCTGTGCCGAAGCGCTCGGTCATGGCGTCCATTCCGCCGATGTCGTGCTCAACATCCTGGCCCGTCAACGTGAACCCGCCCCACCGGCCAACATCATGACGCCGGCCGCACTGACGCTCCGTCATGCACCGATCGCCGATTGTGCCCGCTACGACAACCTCCGGAGGACCATCTGATGGAACGAACCCAAATCTTCGACCTCATGGGCGAGCTCAAGCTCTACGGCATGAAGGCTGCCTTCGACGAGATCATGGCAACTGCCGTCAAGCGCCAGCACGAACCTCAGCGCATTGTCGGCGACCTGCTTAACGCCGAGATCAACGAGAAGCAGGCCCGCTCGATCAAATACCAGCTGACCATTGCCAAGCTGCCGCTTGCCAAGGACATCGCCGACTTCCAGTTCGACGGCACGCCGATCAATCAGACTCTCGTCAATGATCTCGCCAGCGGCGGCTTCATCGCCCAGCAACGCAATGTCGTGCTGGTTGGCGGCACCGGCACAGGCAAGACCCACCTGGCCATTGCCATCGCCAGAAGCTGCATCCGATCCGGTGCCCGCGGCCGCTTCTTCAACGTAGTCGACCTCGTCAATCGCCTCGAGACCGAGACCCGCAACGGACGGCAAGGACGGCTCGCCGAGCATCTGACCCGGATGGACTTCATCGTGCTGGATGAACTCGGCTATTTGCCCTTCGCCCAGTCCGGTGGCCAGCTCCTCTTCCACCTCGTCAGCCGGCTCTATGAGCGCGCCTCCGTCATCGTGACGACCAATCTCGCCTTCGGCGAATGGCCGAGCGTGTTCGGCGACGCCAAAATGACCACAGCGCTGCTCGACCGATTGACCCATCACTGCGACATTGTCGAGACCGGCAACGATAGCTGGCGGTTCAAGAGCCGAGACGACGATCACGCCACCCGCGCTCGTCTCGCCTCCGCTATCCCGGCCAGCTCCGACGAGACGAGCGCTACCAGCAAAGCCCGCCGCACGAAGGGGTCAAAATTGGACGCCGATGAGGGGCGCATTGCCTCATCGAAAATGTTACCGAACAATTCCGCTGATGACTGGGGCGGCGTTACCGAATCAGGTCGGTGGCGCCAATGGCGAGCGGGATCAGCATGGGCGCAAGGCGCGAGGTGTTGGCCGCGGTGGCGAGGCGCTACCGTGCGGCTGGACGAGTTGAGAAGGGACGGATCCTTGACGAGTTGACAGCAACGACGGGTTGGCACCGCAAGCACGCGGTGCGAGCACTGTCGGTTGCCGGAAGGGACAGGCCCAGACCACCACTGGACGAAGGGGCAACGAGCCCAACCGAACCAGCGACAAGTCGGCGACGCAAATACGCCAGCGTGCGCGACGCGCTGATCGCGCTGTGGGAAGCCTCCGATCGCGTCTGCGGTAAGCGCCTCGTATCGATGATCCCAGTGCTGTTGCCCGCACTCGAGCGGCATGGCCGGCTGAAGCCAACGAGCGCAGAGCGTGCGCTGCTGACAACTCTGAGCGCGGCGACGATCGATCGGATGTTGATCGACGTTAAAATTGCGGCTGCTGGGGGGCGCCGGCGGCGAGTCGGATTCTACTCGGCGATTCGACGCGAGGTGCCGATCCGCACTTTCAATGACTGGGCAAACCCGCCGCCAGGCTTTTGCGAGATCGACATGGTCGCGCACGGTGGGACCAGCGTCGCCGGCTCGTTTATCCAGACTTTGACCATGGTGGACATCGCAACAGGATGGACGGAATGCCTGCCCCTGGTGACACGCGATGGCAGCCTCGTCGTGGAAGCGATGACGCGAGCACAGGGCCTGTTCCCGTGGGTGATCTGTGGCGCCGACTTCGATAACGACAGCGCGTTCATGAACGACGTCGTCGTTCCATGGTGCCGAGCACAGAAGATCGAGGTAACGCGGTCACGTGCCTACAAAAAGAACGATCAGGCTTTCGTGGAGCAGAAGAACGGTGCGGTGGTCCGGCGGCTCGTCGGATACGGGCGCTTCGACGGGGTCGAGACGGCCCGCGTGATGGCACGTCTCTACGCGGCGGCGCGCCTGCTGGTGAACTTCTTCCAGCCGTCATTCAAGCTCAAAGAGAAGCGCCGCGAGGGTGCCAAGATCATCAAACGCTATCATCCGCCTGCCACACCATACGAACGTGCACTGGGGCACCCGAAACTCCCATCAGCGGTCAAGCGCCGTCTGCGCCAGACGTATCGGACTCTCGATCCCATACAATTGCTTGCCACGATCCGCACGGCGCAGGAAGAGCTCGGCGAACGGATCGGCAAGCGCGGTCTTGCGAAGGTTCCCACCGTATCGCCGGCTGATCCGCTCTCGTTTGCCCGATCGCTCGGCACGGCGGCAAACACCGCCGAAGTGCGGGCCACGCACCGCCGGCCGAAACGGCGATATAAAAAGCGTATTCGCATGCCCTCGAAGCTCGATCCCCATCTCGCGATCATCGAGAACTGGCTCGCCGTCGAGCCACAGCTCACTGCACTGGCCATCGTGGGCAGGCTCGCCACGATCGATCCTTCGATGTTCAGCGACAAGCAGCATTCGATCGTTCAGCGCCTGCTTCGGTCCCTCCGGCGGAAGGTGGCGGAGATAGCCATCGTATCCATGCCCGTGGATGAAATACGGCCCGAGGCTGTGGACGGCGCTGCGTGTGATGAGCACTCCGCCCCGCCCACAGCCTCTCCACCGAGCTGGCCGCGGCTCGAGACCGAGACCTTCATCCCGGGTAACATTACTTCCTGAGGCAATACGAGGGGTCAAATTTGCAGGCCGATTGACAGTTTACCGGCTCGCAGTGAATTTTTTCGCTGTTGAAGTAGAATCCGTATTTGTCGATCGAGAGGATATCGGCGCATTTGCCCCCGTCCGTCCAACTGGGCAGCGTGTACATCGACGAGCCTTTGTCGCGGAATGGCGAGCACCAATCTCCGACGAAGTCTATCGGCATATTTCCAAGCGAGACGGGCCCGAGCGATGATTCCGGCGTCGCCACGGAAGTTGGTACCTGCGCATCAGGTTGGATGTTTGATTCATGATGCGGTTTGGTAGTTTGGTCTACTCCCGCTTTTTCACAAACGATCTGAGAGGCGCGACCGATAACCGAGTAAGGAGGGGCGACCTGCCATCCGCTTCCGGCTGGATGCGTCACATCGGCAAAATGGCCGCGGCAATCGAACCAGAATATCTTGGCATTCAACACCCATGCATCATCACCACCTACGCAGTGATGGCCGTCCACGTCGATTTGGCACATCGTCGCGGCGGCAATGCCCTTTTCTGGGCCGCCGACAGTGTCGAGCTTGATCGCGAATGCAGCGCCATTATCTGCGGATACTGGCGCCCATTGTTGCTGGGGCGGCGTGAGCTGAGCGGTGGTCGTTTGACGCGTGTACGGTTTCAGTTCCCGCTCTTGCTTTGCCCCGGCGCCGGCGCAGACCATTGTCGGCACCAAAACCAGGATAAGCCACTCGATTCTGCTGCGTCCCAGCTGGCAAGCCGCGCTCGCGATGACCAGCGCGACAAGGGACCAAACGAACAAGATGAAAAACATGACTGCTCGCGAAAAAAAAGCGGGTTTAATCCACCGCGGGAAGGCACAATCAGAAGGAGGCAAGGGAGATTTTCTTCTATTTTGGGAGAATCTGCCAGCCTGATGTTCATCGGAAGCCCGGGCTCCTGGGTCTTCCGAATTGCCAAAATCGATTTACACCGCGCGTCACAAGAAGCTCTGCGAGCTGTTGAAACAGCAGCGCAGGGCGGCCGGGTTGACCCAAACGATCGTTGCAGAGCGGCTTGGCAAGCCGCGTTCGTACGTCGCAAAATACGAGGGTGGGGATCGCCGGCTTGATATCCTAGAGCTTCTCGACGTTGCGGACGCGATCGGCTTCGATCCCTGCAAGCTGATACGGGCGCTGCGGTTGGAATAGCTGATTTGGGACTGACGGCGGCCTTTTGAGACTCACTCTTTTTGACAAAGTGCAGCCGCCGCGCACGGCTATTCTTCACTAAAAGTGGCGATGTGGCCGCGATCAGTATTTTCCGAAATCACGTCGGCGCACGGCGAAGCACGTTGGCGACTTGGGCAGCATTCCATCGGCCGCCCCGAGCGGTGGGAACGCCGCGGGCGGAAAGTGCTGCCGCAACGGCTCGCAAAGAGGTAACACCGCTCTCCTGTATTTGACGGATCAAGGGGACGATGTTTGCCGCAAAGCGGTTCGCCGAGGTCTTGTTAGCAGCAGACCCGAGAGCACGGGCTTCTGCAATCTTCGGACCTCCGAGCACGGTCCCGCGGACCTTCGCTGCCGCCAAAGCTGCCTTGGTCCTGGTGCTGATCGCTTCGCGTTCATGCTCCGCTACTGCGGCAAGGATGTGAACGGTGAGCCGATTGGCATGCGGCATATCGGCAGCCACAAACTCGACACCCGACTCCATGAGCTTCGAGATGAATGCCACATTTCGGCTCAATCGGTCGAGCTTTGCGACCACGAGCTTGGCTCGATGTTTCTTGCAGGCCGCAAGGGCCGCTGAGAGCTGGGCCCGATCACTACGCCGCCCGCTCTCAATCTCGACGAACTCGGCTTCGAGCGCCCATTTTCCGCCATTGAGAAACGCAAGTACCGCTGCGCGCTGTGCATCCAATCCAAGCCCGGATTGGCCTTGCCGATCGGTCGAGACCCGGAGGTACGAGACCCACTTTCCCGCATGCTCAGCCATTTCGTCCCCCGCGTTCAGATCACTATACGGACGGACACCAGGAAAACGCCGCAAAATCGCGCATTTCCCAAAGGTCCGCAATCGATGCGGTGGAATCGTCACGCCAGTTTTTCCGTGACGACTATTTCTGGGCAGTCCATTCCCTAATTGTCTCGCGGTCGCCCGAATTGAACGAACGGGCCAGGAGAGAGCCGGGGATGTCCGATCTTTTTAATCGAAAACAGGCTACAAAAAACCCCATCGGCGTCCCCGAAGACCTCGCCGATCAGATTACCAACCTTCTGAAAAAGAAGCCGGCGTGGCGATGGGATGAAGCAGTCAGTGCCATGGCCGAACAGGCCGCCGACAAACCGTCCGCCACGCTCGATGACGAGCTGGACCTGCCGCCCGCGCTGGATCGGCGGAAGAAGGCGAAGTCCTGATGTCTGCCCCGCTCCTAACCCCAAAGGAGGCCGCCGAAAACCTCCGGGTGACGGTGGATCACCTGCGGAACTTGGTGCACGATGGCAGGCTAAAAGCCATCAATGTCGGTTTGGGCCAGAAGCGGCCGAGACTACGTTTCGATCCGGCCGACCTGCAAGCATTCCGCGAGAAGAGCGAGGCACCGCAATGTCGGTCTATCGGGACAAGCGTTCCCCGTACTACCAGTTCGATTTCCAGGTCGACGGTCATCGGTTTCACGGCTCGACGAAATGCACGGCTCGGAAAGACGCCGAACGGTTTGAAGCCCTAGAGTTGGAAAAGGCCAAGGCGTTGGTGAAGGCGATGGCGCGCTCCAAGACGTCGCTGGCGATCGATGACGTCGCCGACCGTCTCTGGCACGACAGCGCCCAATACGACGCCGACCCGAAGGCCACCGAGACCAATCTGGCGCGGCTGATCGGATACTTCGGCCAGTCGAAGCCACTGACCGACATCGATCACAAGGCCGCCAAGGACATGGTGGCATGGCGCCGCGGTCACCGCGTCTCACGTCGCGGCAAGCGGACGAAGGAGGAGGGAGAGGCATTGCCGCTGATCTCTAATGCGACCGTGAACCGGTCGACCACCAAAGTCCTGCAGCGGCTGTTCTCGTTCGCCAAGGCCGAGGGCACGATCTTCGAGAGCGAGCCGAAATGGGATGAGCTGATCCTGCCCGAGCCAGAGGAGCGGGTGCGCGAGCTGCAGGACGAGGAGGCGGTAGCGCTCGATAACGCCATGCGCGCCGACTATGAACCGTTCTTCCGCTTCGCGGTGGCTTCCGGCATACGGCTGAGGGAGTGCGTGACGCTGCGGTGGTCCGAGGTCAACTTCGGGACCAGGCAGATTGTCCGCATCGGCAAGGGCGGCCGGCGCGTGGTGTTCCCGATCACCCCGGAGGTCCGGGAGATTCTGTTCCCGTTGCAGGGGCAGCACCCCGAGTTCTGCTTTACCTACGTGGCGATTTACGGCAACCGCAAGCTGGGCCGGGTGAGGGGCCAGCGCTATCAGTTGACCTACAACGGCACCAAGAGCGCATGGCAGCGAATGCGCGCCAGCTCCGGTGTCGCCGACTTCCGCTTCCACGACTTCCGCCACGACTTCGGGACCAAGCTGTTGCGCGACAGCGGCAATCTCAAGCTGGTGCAGAAGGCGCTCAATCATCGCGACATCAAGAGCACGCTGCGCTACGCCCATGTGCTTGATGAGGATGTCGCCGCCGCCGTCGAGCGCATCGCAAAGTCCCGGAATTTGTCCCGGAGGAAGGTCCGCAAGGTAGCCTAAGATGCTGATGTTATTTACGATATCTGAACAGGCGTCAAAGCTTCCAGATGTCGTTTGCCGCGACGCTCGGGCTGGTGGCGCTGGTGCAGATCGGGCTGCCTAACCTGTTGGCCTCGCCCGACCATTCGGCGACCGCGCGGGTTGCGTTGTGGGGCGGCCGTGAGCTCACGATGCTGATGCTGGCCTCGCTGGTGGCGGGGCTGGCGACGACACCCTACGCCGCGTTCCATTTCCATCGCGTGACGCCTTACGGGCTGCTCGCCAACCTGGCGGCGATGCCGGTGGTGTCGGCGATCGTGATGCCGGCGGGCCTGCTCGGCCTCCTCGCCATGCCGTTCGGCTTTGATGGCGTGTTCTGGGCGATCATGGGCTTCGGCATCGACTGGATGATTTTGGTGACGCAATGGGTCGCCGCGCTGCCTGGCGCGGTGGGGCGGATGGCGGCGTTCGGCATCGGGCCGCTGATCGTCGCAAGCGCGGGCATCATCCTGCTTGGGCTGCTGCGCACGCCGCTGCGCTGGTCCGGCGCGGTGCTGCTGGTGGTGGCCACGGTCTGGGCGGTGCGGGTGCCGCTGCCGGACGTGCTGATTTCTGCCGACGGCCGCAACGTCGCGGTGCGCGGCGGCGACGGGCGGCTGCATCTGATGCATAGCGCGAAGGATGCATTCCTGGTCAAGGAATGGCTGGCGGCGGATGCCGATGCGCGGACCGCCGCCGATGCGTCGCTCGGCGGGGGCGTCTCCTGCGATCCGAGCGGCTGCGTCACCCAGGGCCCGGGCGGCGCCTTCGTCGCGCTGGCGATGCGGCCGGAGGCGCTGGCCGACGATTGCGAGCGGGCGGCGCTGATCGTCACCGCGCGGCCGGCGCCGCAGGGTTGCGCGGCCTCGGTGATCGATGCCGAGCGGCTGCGGAGCCACGGTGCGCTGGTGCTGCGGCGGACCAGCGCCGGCTACGCCATTGACGCGGTGAAGCCCGGCGGCATCGACCGGCCGTGGTCGCCGGCGGTTCCCGGTGACGGTGAGAGCGAGACGGTCCTCCGCACACCCGCCGACGCGCCGCGGCGCGCAGTCGATGCGACCCCGGCCGAGACCGACCTGCAGGGCGACGACTAGAGTTTTGGTTCTGATTTAATCAGAACCAAAACTCTAGTTTCTTGTTTTCACGCGTTTTCTTCACGCGAACCGGTGTCCACTTCGCTCGAAAACGCTTCAGCCGTTGCCGGGCGAGGGGCCGGTCGGCAGCTCGAACAGGCCGAGATGGTACTCGTCGGAATCGGGGCCGGCGTCGGGCTTCTTGACGAGGGTGAAGACGGCCTCGGGAAACTGCTCCCAGACCTTGAGATCATCGGCCGTCACTGTCAGCCAGCCGAACCGGAACATGTAGCGGCCCGGCTCGGTGACGCGTCCAGCCTTTTGCCATGTGACCTTGTCGACCACTGCGCAGGTTTCCGTGAGTGCACGTCCTCCGTACGCGATGATGCGCCAAGGCGCTCGCCGACGCAAATCTCCTGCTGCGCCCCGGAAGCGGAAATCCGGGGTCGCTCGAAATCGCCTAAGGTCATCCGCCGCCGAATGGCTCATTCCGCGGCGACGATGCGCTCAACCCAAAAACAGCGACGCGAATGCGGAGGGCCGCCTCTCCACAACCTTCGGCTTGTGCTCGACCGGCGGATGCAGTGCCGGCAATTGCAGCACGCTGACGCGCTGTCCCTCGACGAGCTGGGTCACCAGAACGTGGCTGCCGTCGGGGAATTCGACCGCGTCATGATGGCGATCGGGCACGTCGGGCTCGACTTCGTTGAACACGCCGACGCGGAAATTCATAGTCTTGGTCCAGATCCAGCGGCTGTCGTAGCGAACGTTCTCGGCGAAAGCGAGCTCGGTGCCCGGCAGCATGCAGACCGCGACAGTGGGATCGTTCTCCGAAGCAAAGCCGCGGGTCGACGTGCCGCGGAAAGTCGTGGTGATCAGCGTCTCTCCGACAATGGCGGGGCGCGATGCCACGGCGTGCAGACTATAGTCACACATCGGATGGCTCCTCTTTTCGAGGTAGCGACCCGTGCCTCTCCTTGAGGCGCAGGCCTCTACCAGAGTGGACGATAGCAAACGAGTGTCTGCTCGTTTCTGGGCGATTGTACGACTGGCCGTCGAACGCCTCAATCACAAACGCGCTACAATGCGCGAGAGGTATCAGGGCGCATCCTAGGTGGTCCGCACGTCGCACTATCTTCCAAGGAACGATCCGATCTGTTGCTCGTTCCCGGATCGGGATGACTTTTCTTCGAATCGTCATCCCGCTCCATATGTCTGTTCGAGCATGATCTTTTCGGAAAACCGCTCCGCACTTTTCCGGATCATGCTCCGCCGCCGTCAGTATTTGCGATACAGCCCGATCAGCTTGCCCTGGATGCGGACCCGGTTCGGCGGCAGGATGCGCACTTCATAGGCAGTGTTGGCCGGCTCGAGCGCGATCGATGCACCGCGGCGGCGGAAGCGCTTCAGGGTGGCTTCCTCCTCGTCGATCAGCGCCACCACGATGTCGCCGGTGTTGGCGACGTCGTTGCGCTGGATCAGCGCCATGTCGCCGTCGAGGATGCCGGCGTCGACCATGGAATCGCCGCGCACTTCCAGCGCATAGTGCTCGCCGGAGCCGAGCATATCGGGCGGCACGCTGATGGTGTGGCTGCGGGTCTGCAGCGCCTCGATCGGCGTACCCGCCGCGATCCGGCCCATCACGGGGACGGCGACCGGACGGTTGCCGTCGTCCTCGGCGATCGGCGGCGTGCTGCTGCGCTTGCCGAGGGTGCCTTCGATGACGCTCGGCGTGAAGCCGCGGCGACCGTTGCCGCCGCCGGCGGCCAGTTCGGGCAGCTTGATGACCTCGATGGCGCGGGCGCGGTTGGGCAGGCGGCGGATGAAGCCGCGCTCCTCCAGCGCAGTGATCAGGCGGTGTATACCGGACTTCGAGCGCAGGTCGAGCGCATCCTTCATCTCGTCGAAGGAGGGCGGCACGCCGGCCTCTTTCAGACGTTCATTGATGAAACGCAGAAGTTCGTACTGTTTGCGCGTGAGCATCTCGAGCATTCCCCCGGTTGATAGCGTCGTTCGATTCCGAGACTCTTCAGGTGGGGCCTTTCAGACGGGGCCTGATCTCGGGAGCGCAATGCTCCCTAGCGGCTTCCCGATTGTAGACACCAGTACTCGAAACAAATCATGAACGGACACTATATGTTCGATATGTGTTCCGCAACCACTTAATTTCCGGTGAACGCATCAGGCGGCGCGCAATCGGCAGCCCGCGAAAACCTCAGTCGGGCAGTGTGAGGATCTCGCATTCGCTGCCCTTGGCGGCGCCGGGCGCAAACGGCGGACGTACCAGAAGTGCCCGCGCCGCAGCGAGATTCCCGAGCAGCGAACTATCCTGCTGCATCACCGGCGTGGCGATCAGCGCGCCGTCCTGGCGCTCCTCGAGACGCGCGCGCAGATAGTCCTCGCGCTGGTCGTTGGCGGCGAGGTCGCGGCCGAGCAGGGCGGTCGTGCGGACATGATGGATCGTGTTCCGGCCGCTCAAAGCCCGAATCAACGGCACCAGAAACAGGAAGGCGCAGACATAGGACGACACCGGATTGCCGGGCAGGCCGATCACCCGCATGGCCCCGAGCCGGCCGTGCATCATCGGCTTGCCGGGCCGCATCGCGATCCGCCAGAACGCCATCGCGACGCCCTCGGCCTCCAGCGACTGCTTGACCAGATCGTGGTCGCCGACCGAGGCGCCGCCGGTCGTGATCAGGATGTCGGCGCCGGCCTCCCGCGCCCGGCGGATACCGGCCGTGGTCGCGGCCACCGTGTCGGCGGCCACCCCGAGATCGACGGTCTCGGCGCCTTCGGCGCGCGCCAGCGCACGCAGCGCATAGCCGTTGGAATAGACGATCTGGCCGGGGCCGGGCTGGGAGCCCGGCATCACCAGTTCGTCGCCGGTGGCGAGCACCGCGACCTTCGGGCGGCGGCGCACCGCGAGTTCCGGATAATTCATGGCGGCCGCGAGCGAGAGCGCGCGGTCGGACAGGCGGCTGCCGCCGTTGAGCAGCAGGTCGCCCTCACGGAAGTCGACGCCGGCCGGGCGGATGTGCCGTCCCGGGCTCGCTGCCTCGGTGATCGAGATGTGGTCGCCATCGACCCGGGTGTCTTCCTGGATGATGACGGCATCGGCGCCATGGGGGATGACGCCGCCGGTGAAGATCCGCACCGCTTCGCCGGCACTGAGCGTCCGCTCGAACGGCCGGCCGGCGGCGACTTCGCCGATCACCTTGAGCCGGGACTTGAGATCAGCCGCATCGGCGGCGCGCACCGCGTAGCCGTCCATGGCCGACATCGGCTCCGGCGGCTGGGTGCGGCGCGCCGCGAGGTCGTGCGCCAGCGTGCGATGGTAGGCGGCATCGAGCGCGACCATCTCCCCCGGCAGCGGTTCGGCACCGGCAAGAATGGCGGACAGGGCATCGGCAACCGGCATCAGGGCCACGCGCAAAACTCCTCAAGGCAAATGGTCAAATACCAAGTGCGGTCAGCGCCCTTGCCACGTCATCCGTCGATGTCACGTGGATGGCTTGAAGGCCGCGCGCCCGCGCACCTTCGATATTGGCAGCCAGATCGTCGAAGAACAGGATCCGCGACGCCGGCACGCCGATCGCTTCTATCACATGATCGTAGGCCGCGGCGTCGGGTTTGCGAAGGCCGATGCTCGAGGACAGGAACACGGTCCGGAAGTGGCTGAGCAGCTCGGCATAGGCGACCGAGAAATGCGCGACATGGGCCGGGTTGGTGTTCGAGAAGGCGTAGAGCGGCATTCGTCTGGCGGCGGCCGCGAGCAGGGGGGCGATGCCCGGCATCTCGCCGGTGAAGATCGAATTCCAGCCCTCGAGGAATTGCGCGTCGGTGAGCTCGACGCCGAGCGACTGGCGCAAATTCGCAAAGAACGCCGCGTCGTCGATCCGGCCGATCTCGTGATGCTTGTAACTGTCGTCGACGACGAAACGGCCGGCGAGGTCGGCCGGCGCGCAACCGGCATGCTGTGCCCAGTGCGTGATCGCTTTGTCGAGGCTGATATCGAGCACGACGCGGCCGATATCGAACAGCAGCACGTCGGCGGAGTCGGGGGTGAGTTGCGAGGTCATTGCGTGAAACCATGTACGAAAATTGCGGGCAGGCGGCAATGTCCCCGATTTGTGCGGCAGGCATGCGACCAGGGTGCTGACGTTCATTCCGGCTCGGTCCATTCTTGCGCGGTGTCATCACCCGCGCATGCGGGTGATCCAGTATTCCAGAGACGCCGGTGTGTGAGCCGAGAAGCCGCGGCGTACTGGATCGCCCGGTCGAGCCGGGCGATGACAGTGAGGACGGAGATACAGTTCCGCATTCTCGCGACATGATTTGCCCGAGTCTTACCTGTCGTTTCGCCGCTCTAAAATCAGAGGGCGCAGGGAAAGCCGGGTGCCGATCGCACCCATGGGTCCGGTGCAACAAAAAGCACCGGGGGTAGGACCACAGGTGTAACCGGAGCAATCCGGCTTTCCCTGCGCGATGGGTTACGGCTTACTTCGTGCTCTCCCCGGCGAGACTTGGCTTTTTTGTCACCGCCTTCGCAAGACGCAATTGCGTCTCACAAGGGGACACCGGCCACTAGGGCGTCAGGACCACACGACTTCACCGTCCGCCTCATGCACACTCGTCAGTCGCGCAATCGGCGTCCACCGCATCTCACCGCAACACCCGTGACGATGCGCAGCGCCCCTCGATCGGGTGAGACGGGACAATTCATACACTGAGTTGGGTGTGCCGATAAACAGAAATATCTTTGCGCGAGGGGCTTGCGCCGTCGGGCAACTCAGTGGCAGGGGCACCGGCCTTGGCGCATCAAGCTACTTCGGAGCCGCCCTTTCACATCCTCGAAAGCGCCAGACCGAAATAGGCGATGAGCGCGCCGGTGCTGAGAATGATGACGACGAGCGCTTGCTCGGAGCGTGCCTGTAAGGTTTTCCGGGTCACGGTGATGACGCTCCCTTTTCGAAAATCAATCTGTTCAACCAACGTGGGTCCGTGTCCGTTCCGGCTCCTTCCGAGGAAACTTGTGCCTTGTCCGGGGAACCACCGATGGGAAGACCCTCTCAATTGGGTTGCCATGGGGCCTCGGCCGCTTACCGCGCCTCGACCACGTCGCCGTCTTCCTTCACAAACCGTCCAACCGGAGCGTCCAGAAGGTCGACGACGGCCTCTGACGGCCGGCACAACCGCACACCATTCGGCGTCACCACGATCGGACGATTGATGAGAATGGGATGCGCAAGCATGACATCGAGCAATTCGTCGTCCGTCCATTTCGGCTGGTCGAGAGCGAGCTCCTTGTAAGGCGTTCCCTTTTCGCGCAGCAGGGCGCGCACCGAGATTCCCATCGCGGCAATCAGCTCCTTGAGTGTTTCGCGCGACGGCGGCGTCTTGAGATATTCAATGACGACGGGCTCGGTGCCACTCTGGCGGATCATCGCGAGCGTGTTGCGCGAGGTGCCGCAATCCGGGTTGTGATAAATCGTGACGGTCATGGTCGTGTCTCCGCAATGGCAACGCCGCCGGACAGTTTGGGACGGCCGAGCAGCCAGTTCATCAGCAACATGCCGGCCATCGCGCCGCAGAGCTCGGCGAGAATGAACCCCGGAAGGTCGATGGGCCGAATACCGGCGAACGTGTTGGTGAGGGAGCGTGCGATCGCAACGGCCGGATTGGCGAACGACGTCGATGCCGTGAACCAGTAGGCGGCTGTGATGTAGAGCCCGACCAGCCAGGGAACGGCCGCGCGCTGAAAGCGGATGCCGGCCAGAATGGTGGCGACCAGGCCGAAGGCGGCCACGGCTTCCGCAAACCACTGCGCTCCGCCGGTCCGGACCTTCATCGACAGGTCGATCAAGGGATGAGCGAACATCAGATGTGCCGCCATCGTGCCGACGGCGCCGCCTGCGATCTGCGCTGCGATGTAGAGCACGGCCTCGTTCACCGGCAGCTCGCGCCGGCCGGTAAAGACGAGCGTAATGGCCGGGTTGAAATTGGCACCGGAAATCGGACCGAGCACGGTGATCAGGACGACGAGGATCGCCCCTGTCGGCAACGTGTTGCAGAGAAGCGCAAGAGCGACATCCTTGGTCAGGGTTTCGGCCATGATGCCGGATCCGACCACGGTCGCAACGAGAATGCCGGTGCCGAGCGCCTCGGCCGCAAGGCGCCGGGGGAGGTCGAACGTGTCCATCAATTGGCCCTGGGCTCTGGATGAATTGCGCGGCCGGCGAAATCGATCGCGCCTTGCTCAGCCACGCGTCCGCTCCTTTCGCTGCGGTGGGCAACATGGCTGCAAGCTCTCGACAACCGGCGCGCAAATCTCCGGCCGTCCGTCACAGCAATCGCGCAGCAGGAACACCGCGACGTTGCGAAACTCGTCGAGGTTGGCGCGATAGACGATCGATCGGCTTCGCCTTTCGGAGGTGACCAGGCGTGCGCGGGTGAGGATCGACAAATGCGCCGACAGGGTGTTTTGCGGCACCTCCAGCAGGCGGGCGAGGTCGCCGGCCGCGAGTCCCTCGGGCTCGTGTTTGACGAGCGCCCGAAACGCCTCCAGCCGGGTCGGTTGCGAAAGTGCGGCGAGAGCCAGCACTGCTTCTTCTGTTTCCATATATCCAGATTTATGGAAATATCGCATTGAGGTCACGCGGGATTCCGCTTCAAACGGCTGCATCATGTATTTCGAATATTCCAGAAATATCGATTGATGGAGGTCGGGCGAGGACGCATGCTTTGCGGATGAAGATCGACGACGCGGCAGCACGCCTGGAAGCGCTGGGCAATCCGACCCGGCTCAAGATTTACCGAGCCCTTGTCCGCGCCGGCCATGCCGGCATGCCGGTGGGGCGCCTGCAGGAGCGGCTGAAGATTCCGGCGTCGACGCTGTCGCATCACGTCAAGGCACTGGTCTCCGTTGGCCTGATCTCGCAGCTGCGCGAGGGGACCACGCTGGTCTGCCACGCCGAATACGCCACGATGCAAGCCCTGGTGGATTTCCTCGTGGCGGAGTGTTGCGCCGAGGAATCGCAATGCAACGCGGCGCAGACGGCGGCCTGATTTTTTGTCGGGTCATTCCATAATTCCAGAAAGACGGGATGAGCAGATGCCAGCAAAGACGGTCGCGATCATCGGAGCGGGTCCGGTCGGCCTTGCGGCGGCGGCGCATGTGATGGAGCGCGGCATGACGCCGGTGGTGCTGGAGGCGGGGGCCGGGGCCGGCCATGCGGTTCGGCAATGGCAGCATGTTCAGCTGTTCTCGCCCTGGGAATACAATGTGGATCAAGCCGCCGCGCGGCTGCTTGCTGACATCGGCTGGAATCGGCCCGATCCCAAGGTGTACCCGACCGGCGGCGAACTGCTCGATCAGTATCTCATTCCGCTCGCGACCCGGACGCCGCTCAAGGACGTGATCCGGACGTCGAGCCGTGTCACCGCGGTGTCGCGCGCCGGCTTTGACAAGGCCAAGACGAAGGACCGCGAAAAGGCGCCGTTCGAAATTCGCTATCAGAACGGCAGAGGTCCCGAGACGATCCACGCCGACGCCGTGATCGACAGCTCCGGCACCTGGTCGTCGCCGAACCCGGCTGGTGCAAACGGGCTTGCCGCGATCGGGGAGCGCGAGGCCCAAGGGAATATCACCTACGGAATGCCTGACGTGCTCGGCAAGGACCGGGACCGATATGCGGGCAGGGCGGTTGCCGTGCTGGGGGCCGGGCATTCCGCGATCGGCACGCTGATCGATTTGACGATGCTGGCGGAGCAGGCGCCGGGCACGCGTCCGATCTGGCTGCTTCGCGGCACCAACCCTGCGAAAGCCTTTGGTGGTGGCGCGAATGACAAATTGGCCGCCCGGGGCGAATTGGGCGCGCACTTTGCTTCGCTGGTTTCCTCGGGCCGTGTTCAGGTCGAGGCGGGCTTTCCGGTCGCCGCGATCGGCAGCTTGGATGGCCGGGTCCGGATCGCGACATCCGCGGCCTGTTGCGGACGCAGCATCGTTGTCGACGAATTGATCGTCGCCACCGGCTTTCGTCCCGATCTGTCGTTCCTCGGCGAGGTCCGTCTGCGCCTCGATCCGGCAATCGAAGCGCCGACGGCGTTGGCTCCCCTGATCGATTCGAACGAGCACTCCTGCGGAACGGTGCGGCCGCATGGTGCGCGCGAACTGGTTCAGGACGATCCCGGCCTCTACCTCGCCGGCATAAAGAGTTACGGCCGCGCGCCGACCTTCCTGATGATCACGGGCTACGAGCAGGTGCGCTCGATCGCCGCCGATATCGCGGGAGATCGCGAGGCGGCCGAACGCGTGGAGCTGGAACTGCCCGAGACAGGTGTCTGTAGGCGCGGGGGCGTCGAAGGCGGTGGCGCTGCGAGCGGCTGTTGCGGTGGTCCGGCTCCTGTTCAAGCCGACGCTTGCTGCGCGGATGACGCATCCGCCAAGGCGGCGGGTCGCACCGGTTGTGGCTGTTCCTGATGGACCGCAGTCGACTGACCATCATCGCGTCGCTCGGCACGGCCCAGACATTGGCCTGGGGGTCGAGCTACTATTTGCCCGCGATCCTCGCCGATCCGATCGCGCACGACCTCGGGATTTCCAGCAACTGGTTCTTTGCGGCGTTCTCGGCGTCGCTTGTGATCTCCGGGTTGCTCGGCCCGCGGGTCGGCCGCCAGATCGATCGCGTCGGCGGGCGGCAGGTGCTCTGTGCGTCGAACGTCGTCCTCGCCGCCGGGCTCGCCTTGCTCGGCGTGTCCGGATCGGTGTGGACGATGTCGGCGGCGTGGCTGCTGCTCGGCATCGGCATGGGGCTCGGGCTCTACGATGCGGCATTCGGCACGCTCGGACGCATCTATGGCGCCGATGCGCGGGCCTCGATCACGGGCATCACGCTGATTGCGGGATTCGCCAGCACGGTTGGCTGGCCGCTGAGTTCGCTTGGCCTCGCCACGATCGGCTGGCGGGAGACCTGCTTTGCTTGGGCGATTGCGCATCTCGTCATCGGACTGCCGCTCAATCTGCTGCTGCCGCGCACGCTACGTTCGGTATCTTCGCAAGGCACGCCCGCAAAACCGCATATTCCGATCGACCGGACCATGGTGGTGCTTTCTTTCGCATTCGCCGCCGCCTGGACGGTGACGTCGGCGATGGCCGCGCATCTGCCGCGGATCGTGGAAACCTTCGGAGCGACGCCGGCGCAGGCTGTATTCGCCGAGATGATGATCGGTCCGGCGCAGGTCGGTGCGCGCATTCTCGAGGCGAGCCTGCTCAGTCGATTCCATCCGCTGCTCTCGACGCGACTGGCCTGCATCACCCATCCGATCGGGGCCTGCGTGATCGGCATCTTCGGCGGCGGTGCCGCCGCCGCGTTCGCGCTGCTGCACGGCGCGGGCAACGGCATTCTGACGATTGCGCGCGGAACGCTGCCGCTCGCGATCTTCGGATCGGAGAACTATGCCTACCGGCTCGGATTGATCGGGGCACCGTCCCGCATCTGCCAGGCGCTGGCTCCGCTGGCGTTTGGGCTCCTGATCGAGCCGATGGGACGGGCGGTGGTCGTGGTGTCGGCAGGGCTCAGCCTGTCGGCACTTATCGCCCTGGCGTTGCTGCCTCGCACATCTTCGGCACGTGCATCCGCACCCGCGGAATGATCGCCGCCGCGGGCTTAGCGTTCGGCGAGATCGATCTGCGTCAGGATGCCTTGCCGCAGCGCGAGGCGGACCAGTTCGATATCGGTGCCGACGCCGAGCTTGTCCTTGATCAGGGAATGCAGGTTCGCGACCGTCTTGGGGCTGACGTGCAGCGCCGCGGCGATCTCGTCGGTGGTCTTTTCCGCGAGCAGCATGCGCATCACCTCGAACTCGCGCGCGGTCAGCAGGTCGGCGGCTGCGGTCTCGCCGGCGAGGTGGCTGAGCGCAAGCTCGTGGTCGATATCCGGGCTGATCGCGATCTTGCCTGACAGCGCATCCATCACGGCGTGCACCAGCGTCTCCGGCGGGCTGGTCTTGGTGACATAGCCGCTGGCGCCGGCGCGGATCGCCTGCACGGCAAAGGCCGCATTCTGGTGCATGGTGAACACCAGGATCTTTGCACGCTTGTCCCACTGCCTGAGGCGCCGGATCGCCTCGATGCCGCCGATGCCGGGCATCGACAGGTCCATGATCACGAGGTCGGGCTCGGCCTCCTTGTAGAGGCGGTAGGCCTCGACGCCGTTGGAGGCTTCGGCGACGACGGAGAGGCCGGGCTGCTTCTGCAGCATCGACCGGTAGCCCTCGCGAACGACGGCGTGGTCGTCGACCAGCATGATGGTTCGCACCGGATTGCTCATGCCGCGCGGTCCACGGGTGCGGCCTCCCGGCTGGCAATGACGGGAACGATGACGCGGAGCGCAGAGCCGTTGGGCTGTCCGGCCTCGAAGCTCAGCCGCCCGCCGAGCGCAGCGACCCGCTCGCGCATGCCGAGCAGGCCCATGCCGAACTTGAACTGGGGATCGCCTTTGAGATCGCCTTGGGGATTCCCTTGGGGATCGCCGGGCCGGCCATCATCGTCGATCGCGAGCGTGATTTCACTGTCGCCGCTAGGCGCCGCCTCGCGCATCTGAAGCCGCAGCATCACGCGCGTGGCGCCGGCGTGCTTGGCCGCGTTGGTGAGCGCCTCCTGTACGATGCGGTAGAGATTGGCGCTGACAGAGGAGGGAAGGCGCTCGAACGATCCCGAGATGGTGATCTCGAACCGCGGCGCTCCCCGGCTGCGGCCGTTCCAGCCGGCGATCAGGCCCTCGAGGCTCGCCGCAAGTCCGAGTTCGTCGACATCGGGCGGCCGCAACCTGAAGAGGGCGCCGCGCAACGTCTCCATCATGTCGGTCGCGGTCCGCGCGATGCCGTCGCATTCGGCGAGCAGGGTTGGGCAATCCTGGGCCGCGGTCTGGCGCGCCGAGGCGGCCAGCGCGCGGATGGCGGCCAGCGACTGCCCGAACTCATCATGCAGCTCGCGCGCGAGATGCCGGCGCTCCTCGTCCTGCACCAGGATCAGTTTTTGCGTCAGCGCGTTGCGGTCGGAGAGCGCGGCGGCGAGGCGCTCGGCGAGCTGGTTGAACACGTCGCCGATCGCCGACAGTTCGGCGAGATCGAACGGCGGCAGCCGCGTGGCAAGGTCGCCTGCGGCGATCCGCTCGAGCCCGTCGCGGATCAATAGCGTCGGACGCAGCGCGCGCGACAGCGCCGCGTAGACCAGGGCGCAGAGCAGCGGCAGCGCGATCATGAAGGCCGCCATCAGCCGGCCGGCATCGTGCCAGGCCTCGGCGGTCGGCACCGCCGGATCGACCCAGGCCACAGCCTCGCCGATCGTTGCCGCGCGACACCACCGGGCGCACGGCCTCGCGGCCGGGATCGAACAGGCGGCGATAGAGCGCCGCAAAGGCCAGCGGCGGCGCGGCCGTGTCGGTCTGCGCGCCGCCGCAGAAGCGCTGGCTGATCTCGCCGCTATGGCTGCGAAATGCGAGGCAGAGCCCCGGCGTCATGACCGTGGCGGCAATGCTGTCGAGATCGGGAAATTCGGCGCGCGGATTGTTCAGCCACTGGATCTTGCTCTGCTGCAGCTCGAGCGTCCTGGCGGCGACATCGGCAACGGCAGCGATCCTGGCGCGCGCCGCGCGGTCGGAGTCGATCAGGAAGTAGCCTGAGATGGCGGCAAAGCACAGCGTCGACACGGCGGCCACGCGCAAGGTCAGCCGCAGCTTAAGATCGCTTCCGGACCAAATCCACATCGGCGCATCCTCGTGTCGCAGACGGCCCTCGGCGCCCGGTGGCGGGCAGGGCCGTCACGCACATTAAACGGCAGAACGGGAGCGTCGAGAAGCGCCGCCTTGGGTGTTCTTTGGCTGTGGACCATCGTCGTGAAATTTTCCCGGCACCGGCCGGGAGCCGCTCCGCTGCGGCGTAGAGGCCAGCCGGCCTAGGCTGCGACCGACCCGCCGCACCAGCACCCGAAAGGCCCGGATACATGCGCCAGTCCCGTCTCGCTCTGCACGCCCTTGCCCTGATCGGCCTGCTCGCCGGAAGCTGTCCTCTGCGCGCCGAGACCGGCCCAGCGGCTGCGTCCCCGCTCAGCGTCAGCATCGACGATTTCAGCTATGTCGACACCTCGGGCGAGGTCATCGATCAGACCGCTGCGCACCAGCGGCGGCTGGATGCGTTGATGCGGAGGCTGCGCGCCGATGTCGCCGCGGAGCCGCGCTATCGCCTGGTTTCGGCCACGGACGAGGCGCGGATCAAGGTTATCGGCGGCGTGCAGAAGACGAGCACGCTGGTGCAGTGGGCCAAGGTCGCCGTCATCGATGCCGGCGCGACCCGTGTGCTGTACGAAAGGCTCTACACGTTTCGTGGCGACAATGACGAGGCGTGGGACCACGCGGCGATGTTCTTGTCGCGCGAGGTGCGTGGCGCCCTTGCGGCCGCGCTGCCGCCAGAAGCGACCGCCACTGCTGCGCCAATCGGGCTTGCGGTGTTCGAGTTCGAGCTCGAGGACACCACCGCGGCACCGGCGTCTGGCCTTGCCGGCTCCGATGCAGCCTATCTGGCCGATGTGACCAGGGGCGTGCGTGACCGGCTTGCGCAGTCGGGCCGCTACCGCTTGGTCGATACCGGCGGCGTGACCGCGGAGCCTGTCAAGGCGCGTGCGCTGCGCGATTGCGACGGCTGCGAGGCCGCGATTGCGCAGAAGCTCGGCGCGGATCAAGCGCTGATCGGCGTGATCAGGCGGGTCAGCCGGACCGAATACACGCTCGGCTTCCAGCTGCGCGACGCCCGCAGCGGCACGGTCCTCTCACGCGGCGACAGCGGCCTGCGGATGGGCGCCGATTATTCCTGGACCCGCGGCGCGGTCCGTCTGGTCGGCGACCGGCTGCTCGAGGGCGGGGCGCAGCGATAGTCAGTCGGACCATCGCAAAGCGCGATAACTGCTAGACACATCGTCATCTACCTCCGGGCCTGTGCGTGGGCTATTACCGCCATTGATCCCCGCACAGGAGCCGCCGATGCGTTTGCCCGCCGTCCTTTTCGCTCTCATGTTCGCCGCGAGCCCCGTGGCCGCCGAAGAGCTGTCGGGCACGTTGCAGAAGATCAAGGAGACCAGGAAGGTCACGCTCGGCTTTCAGGAGGCCTCCGTTCCCTTCAGCTATCTCGACGACAATCAGCGGCCGATCGGCTTTGCGCTCGATATCTGCCTCAAGATCGTCGATGCCGTGAAGAAGGAGCTCGGCATGCCGGATATCGCGGTCGACTATCTCCCGGTGACCTCGTCGAACCGCATCCCGCTGATGGTCAACGGCACGATCGACCTGCACTGTTCGGCGACCACCAACAGCGCGGAGCGCCAGAAGCAGGTGACCTTCACCAACTCGCACTTCCTGAGCGCGACGCGCTTTGCCGCCAAGAAATCGGCCGGTATCAACACGATCGACGAGCTCAAAGGCAAGTCGGTCACCGCCGTTGCAGGCTCGGTGAACCTCACCCAGCTCATCAAGGTCAATACCGAGCGCAAGCTCGGCATCACCGTTCTCCCGGCCAAGGATCAGGCCGAAGCGTTTTTGATGCTGGAGACCGATCGCGCCCAGGCCTACGCGCTCGACGACGTCCAGCTCGCCGTGGCGATCGCGCGGTCGAAGCAGCCGGCGCTCTACATGATCAGCGAGGAGGCCTTCTCGAAGGCCGAGCCGTTCGGGATCATGCTGCGCCGGGAGGACGCGCCGTTCAAAGCACTGGCCGACCGCGCGACGGCGGAGCTCTACGCGAGCCCGGAGATCGAGGTCATGTACAAGAGGTGGCTGGAGCAGCCGACCCCGCCGAACGGCATCAACTACAACGTCCCGATCTCGCCGGCGCTGCGCAATGCGTTTGCCCATCCGAGCTCGAGTTTCGATCCTGATGTGTACGAGGTTGCGAAGTAGCTTGGACCAGCGGGTTACGCGAACGCGCGGAATGGAAAACTCCGCGCCATGCGTCGCTATTTCCCGGTCGAATCGACGAACGCCGTATCGAGCACATCGCCGATCGACTGCCAGCTGCGGCCATCGAATTGAAACAGCCGCAATTGCTTGACGGGCCGGAAGTCCGATTGACCGGTGTTGATCTTGATGCCGGGGAGCAGCGCGGACGCCTGATAATCCCTGAGCGCGGCGGCCTGCTTCATGACGTTTTCCCGCGACAGGTCGTTGCCGCATTGCGTGAGCACCTGGACCAGCGTTTCGGCGGCGGCATAGCCATAGACGGCGGCAGCGTCATCCTTGCCGCCGGCTTTCGCATACTTCTCGATGAAGCTGCGCCAGGCGCCGCTGCCGAGCTCGTCCTTCCAGGCCGGATCGCTCGCATCCTTCAGGAAGGCGGCGGTGATGACGCCGGTGGCGTTCTCCGTGCCGGCCGGTTTGAGCACCGTCTCGATCGATGCTGCCATCTGGTTGACGATGAACACTGGCCGCCAGCCGTGTTCGGCGGCGGCCCGGATCACCTTGGCGGCATTCTCCGGCACCCCGGCAAACACGAAGATCTCGGCCCCCGATCGCTTCAGGACGGACACGTGGCCGTCGAGATGCTGATCGTCGACATCATAGGCGATGTCGACCCTGATGTTATGGGCGACATCACCCAGTCCTTGCTCCAACCCCTTGAACAGATCCCGCCCGAACTGGTCGTTCTGCCAGAGCGCCACGATCTTCTTCCCGGGATAGAAAGCCTGGATGTAATTGGCGTAGATGCGCCCCTCCTCGCGGTAGGAGGGCTGCCAGCCCATGGTCCACGGATAGACCGACGGGTCGCTCAGCTGCTGGTCGCCGGAGGCAACGAAGAGTTGCGGGACCTGCCGTTCGTTGAGGTACTTCCGCACGGCCAGGTTCCCCGGCGTTCCGAACGAACCGAACATCAGGAGCACATTGTCGGTCTCGACGAGAATGCGCGTGAGGTCCATGGCGTTGGAAGGATCGGACAGATCGTCGTAGGACATGAAGCGGATCTTGCGGCCGCCGATTCCGCCGCGCTCGTTGATAACATCGAAATAGGCGGCTTCCGCCTTGCCGATCTGGCCGAAAATTTCCAGCGTGCCGCTATAGGGCATCACATTGCCGATCCGGATTTCGGTGTCGGAAACGCCCTGGTCGCGCAGTTGCTGCGTGATGGCGCCGAGCGACGCCAGCGCGACGGCGCCGGCCAGCAGAGTTCGGATCAAAATACCCATGGGAAGAGCTCGCGCGAGGGCAGCCACCGCTCCCTAGATTCCGTTCCTTCCGCACCTGTCCATTGACCTAGATCAACAAGATGGCACGGACAGGGCGGCGGCGGATATCACTTTCGCTGATCCGGGTCAGGTTTTGCGGCGCCGAAAAGCAGTTTGCCGCGCAGGGACCGCAATCCTTGGAATGGTCTTTTGCAGTCGATGCGAAAAACGAAATAGCGTCTCATATACTTCGGCCGGTTTTCTCCTAAGCTTGCGACGTTGCAATCGCTGATCAGGAGCCCACGCCGGTGACCACGCCATTTTCTCTCGCTCGACGTTCCGCGCTCGGCGTGCTGGCCGGAAGCCTGATTGCGAGCACCTCTCGCGCGGAAAGCGGGGCGGGCGGAGGTCCCGATCTCGGCGGCGTGACGCTGCGGGTTGCCTATTACAAGGGCGGCTGGCGTCCGCTGCTGCAGGCGGCGGGCGAGGACAAGACGCCGTACAAGATCGAATGGAAGGAGCTCAACAACGGCGTGCTCCACATCGAGGCACTGAACGGCGATGCGCTCGATATCGGATCGGGCAGCGAGATTCCCGCGATGTTCGCTGCGCGCCAGAAAGCCAAGGTGCGCTTCATCGCCGTCACCCATGAGGATCTCAACATCCAGGTCACGGTCGCGGCAAGGGACGCGCCGATCCATTCCATTGCCGACCTCAAGGGAAAGCGCGTCGGCTACGTGCGCGCGACAACGGCGCATTACTTCCTCGCCAAGCAGCTTGAGGAAGCCGGGCTTTCCTTCGGCGATATCGAGGCCATCAACCTGACGCCGTCGGATGGTTATTCGGCGTTCGCCTCGGGCAAGCTCGATGCCTGGGCGATCTACGGCTATAACGGGCAGCTCGCGATCGCCAAGCAGGGCGCGCGCCTGCTCAAGACCGGCGTCGGTTATCTCTCCGGCAATTTCCCGATCTACGCCAATCCGAAGGCGGTCGACGATCCGCTGCGCCACGCCGCCGTGGCCGATTTCCTGCTGCGGATCCAGCGCGCCTATGCGTTCGCCAACAAGAATTTCCCCCTCTATGCGGCGGCGCAGGTGGCGGAGACCCATCTGCCGCTGCAGGACATTCTCGACCAGTTCGCCCGCCGCAGCGACGACTTCTCGCTCGCCGGCGTGACGCCCGACGTGCCGGAGACGCATCAGAAGGTCGCCGATACCTTCCTCAAGCTCGGCGTGCTCGACGCGCGCGCAGAGGTTGGACAATTCTGGGACACGAGCTTCAACGAGGTGATCGCCGCCGGCGCGGCCAGGCTTGCGAGATCCTGACGGCCGCAACGACATGGCCCATATGGGTGAGGCGGCAAGCGGGCAGGCGCCGCGTCACCGGCGTGCGGGTTCCCGGAAGGCGCTGTGCTCTCCGCCGACCGATTCCACTTCGCGTGGAACTCCGGTCATTTGCGACCCAGCGTGAAGGCCGCAGCTGTGGAGGTGGTGTTGCAGCACGGCCGCGGCCGGCTGTGCCGTGCTGCCATGCAGACTGAAAAGGTTGCGGGCCGCACCAAGACTGTATCATGATGACGTCGACCAACCCGACTCGAGGTCGGGACTGGTCGACGACGCCGGCCTCCAACACCTCCCGATTTCGCATGCAACCGATTTTCTTAGCTATGCCGATTGTTCTGCGGAGCTGAAATTGAATCACGACGCATTGGCCAAGCTGACCGTCACCATCATTGTCCTGGTCGCGCTGCTCGTGTGGCGGGTTGCCGACCAGAAGAAGCCGATCGAATGCGGGGCCAACTGCCCGACGGACGTGTCCGCGAACCGGAAAACCGCTCAGTAAAAATCAGACAGCTCCATTGATCTCGCCTCGATGCCGTGTGCGAAAAGGTCGGCAGCGTGCCCCTATCGGCCATTGTATCGTCGGCGCCAAACACAAGACAAGATCGGCCAAAATATCGGCCCGGCGCGCCGGGTAACGACGCCAGATGAGGAAGCCATGTCGGACACGCTGCTGTTTTCGCCGATCACCATCCGCGGCGTCACGCTGAAGAACCGCATCGTGGTGCCGCCGATGCACCAATATTCCGCCGAGAAGGGCTTTCCGACCGACTGGCATCTGATGAATGCCGGCAAGTTTGCCGCCGGCGGCGCGGGTCTCGTGATCGTCGAATCGACCAAGGTCGAGCGGCGCGGCTGCGGCACGATCGGCGATCTCGGCATCTGGGACGACAAATTCATCGCGCCGCTCAGCCGGCTCGCAGGCTTCATCAAGCAGCAGAACGCGGTCGCCGGCATTCAGCTCGGCCATTCCGGCCGCAAGGCGCGTGCGAGCCGCCCGTGGGAGGGTGATCGCCAGCTGGAGCGCACCGCCGAGATCGAGGATTGGGACGCCTGGACGCCAGTGGCGCCGAGCGCGATTGCCCATAGCGAGCGCTGGCCGGTGCCGCGGGCGCTGGAAACGCATGAGGTGAAGGATCTCGTCGCAGCCTGGGGGCAGGCGGCGCGGCGCGCGCATGAGGCCGGTTTCGAGGTGCTGGAACTGCACGGCGCCCATGGCTATCTCGTGCATGAATTCCTCTCCGAGCGTTCCAACCAGCGCAGCGATCACTATGGCGGCTCGGAAGCCAACCGGATGCGCTTCCTGATCGAGGTGACGGAGGCCGTGCGCGCGCACTGGCCGGAGCACAAGCCTTTGTTCGTGCGGCTCTCGGTCGAGGACAATGCCGGCTGGGGGCCGGAGCAGAGCGCGCGGCTGGCTACGATTCTGAAAGCCGGGGGCGTCGATGTGATCGACTGCTCGTCGGGCGGAATCAGCGAGATGGCGCCGATTCTCGGCAAGGAGATCAAATACAACTACCAGGTGCCGCTGTCGGAATATGTCCGCGGGCATGCCGATATCATGACCATGGCGGTCGGCCTGATCATCCATGGTGACCAGGCTGAGCAGATTCTGCGTGACAAACAAGCAGATTTGATCGCGGTCGGCCGGGAAATCCTCAATAACCCCAACTGGCCGATGGACGCCGCGCAAAAACTCGGGGTTGAAGGGCCATTTCGCAATGTTCCCCCGCAGTTTGGCTATTGGTTGGGCACGCGGGCCAAGCGCGGATTCGGGACCCGGCCGTCGACCTGGCAGAACGGGTTGCGGGAGGCTGGGCCAGAGGCCGACCGGGAGCTGACTTGAGACCGGCTTTAGGGTGATTAAGTGCTGATTTGGAGCTGACCAAGGCAGCGTGACAGGACCGTAATGGTCTGGTGACAAGGCGGCCTTGATCCGACCAAAAAGCCGTTGTGTGGTGCCCCGGTCGGGGTGGGGCAGGCGAGCGTTGCGGAACGTTGCCGGCCGGTAGCGAAAAGGATCGCGGATAATGCGCAAACATGTTGGCTTCTTCCTCGGGACGGTTGCGGGTGCGTGCCTCACCCTGCTCGTGGCCTCGCCGCAGGGGGCGCATCTGTTCGCCGTCGCCAATGCCGCCGCGCATTCGGACACCAGCAACACCTATTCGCAGCTCAACCTGTTCGGCGAGGTGTTCGAGAAGATCAAGAGCGACTACGTCGAGAAGCCCGAGGACTCCAAGCTCGTCGAAGGGGCGATCAACGGCATGATCTCCTCGCTCGATCCGCACTCCCGCTACATGAACGAGAAGGGCTGGTCGGAGATGCAGGAGACCACGCATGGCGAGTTCGGGGGGCTCGGCATCGAGGTCACGATGGAGGACGGTTTCGTCAAGGTGGTGGCGCCCATCGACGACACGCCGGCCTCGCGCGCCGGCATCATGTCGGGCGACGTCATCACCACGATCGACGATGACCAGATTCAGGGCATGACGCTCGACCAGGCCGTCAACAAGATGAAGGGCGCGCCCAACAGCTCGATCCGGCTGAAGATCATCCGCAAGGACGCGGACAAGCCGATCGAGGTCTCGATCACCCGCGAGATCATCCGCGTCCGCCCGGTGAAGTATCACGTCGAGGGCGGCGACATCGGTTACATCAGGATCACCTCGTTCAACGAGCAGACCACCGAGGGCCTGCGCAAGGCAATCGCCGAGATCCAGAAGCAGGTCCCGCAGGACAAGCTCGCCGGCTATGTCGTCGACCTCCGCAACAATCCGGGCGGCCTGCTCGACCAGGCGGTGTCGGTGACCTCGACCCTGATGCAGCGCGGCGAGGTGGTCTCGACCCGCGGCCGCAATCCGGAAGAGACCCAGCGCTTCACCGCGCATGGCGGCGACATGACCAAGGGCAAGCCGCTGGTCGTGTTGATCAACGGCGGCTCGGCCTCAGCCTCCGAGATCGTCGCCGGCGCGCTGCACGACCACAAGCGCGCGACCCTGATCGGCACTCGCTCGTTCGGCAAGGGCTCGGTGCAAACCATCATTCCGCTCGGCACCGGCAACGGTGCGCTGGCGCTGACCACGGCGCGCTACTTCACGCCGTCGGGTCATTCGATCCAGGCGCTGGGCATCAAGCCCGACATCGAGGTGCTGCAGGACGTGCCCGACGAGTTCAAGACCCGCTCCGAGATCATCAGCGAGGCCAAGATGCGCGGCCATCTTGCAGCCGAGGGCGCCGAGCAGACCGGCTCGCAATCCTACGTGCCGCCGGACGAGAAGAACGACAAGGCGCTGGCCGCGGCCTTCAACCAGCTGCGCGGCGTCACCGTGAACGCCGACGCCAAGAACGCCGACACCAAGGCCACGCAGAAGCGGCCGGTGCCGAACTAGTTCAACGTTCGAACAGCGAACAGCCGCCCCGAGGGGCGGCTTTTTTGCTTCTGGGGTGGCGATGTCCGTAAACCCCGGGGGGCTGCGCCATGTCGGCGATGGTGGTGGGATTTCATCGCCCAATCAGGTGATGCAGCGTCTTTATGTCCGGGTGTCTCCATTTGTGTCCAAGATTGACTCAACCCCGGAGTGCTAATTAGATCTCGCACATTGCCACCCGTCTAAAGCACGGGGTCTTACCAAGCGGTTTTCTTACCCGATGATACTGGCGACCTTGGCTGGCATCGTTGCTTCTTGTTTCAGGAGTTTTTCATGGACACCATCAACGGAACGACCGGCGACGACACCCTGATTGGGACCGCCGGCGACGACCGCATCTACGGCATGGGCGGCAACGATTATTTCGACGGGGGAGCCGGCAACGATGGCCTTTATGGTGGAGCGGGCAACGACACGTTCGCGTTCGAACTCGGGGGTGGCACCGACGCTGTTGCTCCCTGGGGCGGCAGCGATACGGTGCTGTTCCTGGGATCGCTGTTCGATGTCGCCTACGTCATCGATGAATTTGTAGATTACGAGCCCTTTTTGCCGGATTGGGATTTCTTCCGCAATTTCTATCTCGTTGATGGAACCCGCATCAGCGAAACCGAGAAGCCCAGTGGCATAACCACGCAGTTCAAGGCAACGGACACGTCGCTTTTGCAACAGGTCGGCACCACCAGCGGCAACGACCTGTTGGCGGGAGAGGACGGAAGCGAGACGCTGAACGGGGGCGACGGCAATGATGTCATCTACGGCAACGGCGGCGCCGATACGCTGAACGGCGGCAATGGCAACGACTATCTGTCCGCCGGACGCGACGATGGCGCGAGCGACGTCTACGACGGCGGCGCCGGCATCAACACCGTCAGTTTTTCCGGTGTCGGCGGCGGCGTGACGCTCGACCTCGGCAATCACTATGCGATCGGCCCTGTCATCGGACATGACGGCGTGTTCAATGTCCAGGTCGCGGTCGGCAGCCTCGGCAACGACATCCTGATCGGCGAGGCCGGCCCGAACACGCTCTACGGATATTGGGGCGACGATTATCTGTATGGTCTCGGCGGCAACGATGCCATGTTCGGCGGTTACGGCAACGATATCCTGATCGGCGATGACGGAAACGACGCGCTGCACGGCGATGCCGGCTTCAATTATCTGTTCGGCGGCGACGGCACGGACACGCTGGACGGTTCCGGCGGAATTGCCGCGACCGACGTCAACGTCATGTATGGCGCGGCCAGCGCTGACGTTCTCTCGGGCGGCCTTGGAACGAATTATTTCTACGGCGGCGCCGGCAGCGACACGATGACCGGCGGCGCGGGGCTCAACATCTTCATCGCATCGGGCGAGACCGATGGCGACGTGATCCAGGGCGGCTCCGGCCAGAATTACGTCTACGGATCGAATGGCGGCGACACCGTCACTGGCGGCAGTGGCACCGACGTATTCCTGATGGGATCGGGCGCAGATCAGATCGAAGGCGGCGGTGGCGTCGACTACGCCTGGGGGGGCGGCGGCTCGGATATCTTCTCCATCAACGATCAGGCCAACGAAGTCATGGTGATCGAGGACTTCAACGCCGGCGGGATCAGCGATGTCGTCAACTTCGCGGGCACCTCGCTGCAATCGTTTTCCGACGTGCAGGCGGCCTCGTTCTATAATGCCGCCATCAACACCACCATCATCACCGACAGCGCCGTCTGGCTGATCGGCACAGGGCCCGGACAACTCAGCGCCAACATGTTCAGCTTTACGTAGTGGCGTAACGCCTACGCCGCGCCGGCGACAGGTTTGCGTCGGCGCGTACGGCCTTCGCCCGCGGCAGGGCCACGGCGGTGCCCGGCCAGCAGCTCGCGGATTTGCGCCGCCGGCTTCGGCGGGCTGAACAGATAGCCCTGCATTTCCGAGCAGCCGAGCTCACGCAGCAATTGCTGCTGCTGCGCGGTCTCGACGCCTTCCGCGGTCGTGGTCATGCTGCGCTCGGCGGCGATGTTGACGACGGCCTCGACGATGCCGGCCGAGCCTTGCGGATCGGCGATATCGGTGACGAAGCAGCGGTCGATCTTGATCTTGTCGAACGGGAAGCGCTTCAAATAGCTCAGCGACGAATAGCCGGTGCCGAAATCGTCGAGCGCGATCCGGATCCCGATGGCGCGGAGCTGGTGCAGCGCGGCCAGCGCCGTCTCGTCGTCGCGGATCAGCACGGCCTCGGTGATCTCGAGCTCCAGCCGGCCCGCTGACAGCCCCGACGCCGCGAGCGCCGCGATCACCTTGAGCGCCAGCGTGCCGCTGCGGAATTGCACCGGCGAGACGTTGACCGCGAGCCTGACATGATCGGGCCAGTTGACGGCCTCCTTGCAGGCCGTCAAAAAACCCATTCGCCGAGCTGGTTGATCAGGCCGGTCTCTTCCGCGATCGGCACGAAGTCGGCCGGCGAGATCATGCCGCGCTGCGGATGGCGCCAGCGCACCAGCGCCTCGCAGCCGGTGATCTCGTTGCTGCGCAGGTCGACGCAGGGCTGGTAATGCACTTCGAGCCCGTGGCCCGCGGCGATGGTCTGGCGCAATTCCATCTCGAGCTCGCGGCGGGCGCGGGCGTCGGCATCCATAGCCGGCTCGAAGAAGCGCGAGACGCGCCGGCCGGCCGACTTCGCCGCATACATCGCAAGGTCGGCGTTCTTCAGGATCTGATCGACATCGGTGCCGTCCTTCGGCGCCAGCGCGATGCCGATGCTGGCATCAGTGGTGACCTGGTGGCCGAGGCATTGATAGGGCAAGCGGATCGCCTCGTAAATGCGCGCAACGAGGTCTGTGACCTCGATCTCGTTCTTCACCCCGGTCTGCACGATCGCGAATTCGTCGCCGCCGAGCCGGGCGACGAAATCGCCGTCGCCGATCACGCCGCTCAGGGTCCTTGCAACGGACTTCAACAGTTCGTCGCCGACCATGTGGCCGAGCGAGTCGTTGACGCCCTTGAATTCGTCGATGTCGATATAGAGCACCGCCAGCTGGCTGTCGGGCGCGACATGCGGCAGCTCGCGCTTGATCTCCTCGTGGAACAGCGCGCGGTTCGGCAGGTCGGTGAGAGCATCGTAGTGGGCAAGATGCGTGATGCGCTCCTCGGCGCGGCGGCGCTCGGTGACGTCCTCATGGGTCGCAAGCCAGCCGCCGTCGGCCAGCGGCTCATTGACGACCTGGATCGAACGCCCGTCGGGCGTCGTGATCACCATGGTGTTGCGGACAGCGACGTCGCGCAGCACGATGTTGACGTAGCGTTCGACGTCGCCCTGGAACGAGCCGGTCTGGTGGCGATGCACGATGACGTCCCGGAAGCTGCAGCCGGGCTTGATGATGTCGGCCGACAGCCCGTACATCTCGACATAGCGCTTGTTGCAGATCACCAGGCGCTGCGCGGCGTCGAACAGCAACAGCCCCTGCGTCATGTTGTTGACGGCGGTGTCGAGCCGGAGCTTCTCCAGCGTCAGGCGCTGCTGCTGGGCGCGATGCTGCTGCACGAGCTTGCGCACCACCAGCGTCAGCAGGATCGCGATCGCCAGCACGGAAATGCTGGTCACCGCGATCAGGATGGCGATCTGCTCGCGCCAGTTGGCGAGCGCCGCTTCCGTCGTGGTGGTCGCGACGACGACGATCGGGAATTTGGTCAGCGCCCGCGACGATACCAGGCGGTCCTTGCCGTCGACCGGACTGGCCAACCGCGTGGTGCTCTGCGGCAGCTCGAACACCTGCTGCTGGTTGACCGGCCCGGTGCGGAAATTCTTCCCGATCAGCTCCTCGACATGGGGGTAGCGCGCCAGCAGCGTGCCGTCCCGATGGTGCATCGAGATCGCTGAACCTTCGCCGAGCGCAACCGTCGAGAAGAATTTCTCGAAGGTCGCCGGCTCGATGCCGCGGCCGACCACGCCGAGGAAATCGCCATGCGGCCCGGTGACCTTGCGGACGATGACGGTGGTCCACAGCCCGCTGATGCGGCTAATCACCGGTGCGACCTGCATGTCGGGCGAGTAGGGGCTCGACTTGAAGATCTGGAAGTAGCTGCGGTCGGCAATGCTGGCCTGCGGCAGCGGCCAGGCGCCCGAGCTGTTGATCAGCACGCCGTCGGCATCGAACACGTTGAGGCTGCCGACATTGGACAGCGCGTCCATCTTGGACTTGAGCATCGCATGGATGTCGGCGGCCGACATCCGCCGCCGGTAGTTCTCCGACGTCGCGATCCCGTTGTCGCGCATGAAAGCGATCACGTCGCGCTGGACCACCTCGAGATCGTCGAGCTGCTGGTCGAAATGCCGCGCCAGCAGCAGCACGGTGTTCTCGAGCTCGCACTCGCTGTTGTGCAAAGCGCGCTCGCGGAAGTTCTCGGCCATCAGGGTCGCGCCGATCGCGATCGCGGCCATCAGCACGGCGCCGCCGAGGATCAGCCAGCGGATCGGACCGCGGCCGATCACCGAGGCGACGTTGAACGAGGCGCTGCCGTTTGGATTCATCTGACGCTATCGCTTCCAGGCGTTTCACCCGGAGGTAGGTTCAGTGCACCTCCGGCCCGCGAAAGTCGTACCGAAACGAGATGGAGTTGCGGTTAGCGAGGTTGGTTAACGAATGGTTGCTGGAGGCGGCGAGAAGCCACGGCTCTCCGGGTGATCCGGAGCCGATCTGGAAGAGGCCACCAACCGAGGCGACCTTAGACCCCGAAAGAATGCCTCATCTGAATCGTCATGCGTTGGACAGCGTCGGTATATCGCCCCTGCGCAAACTTCTGATCCATTATGTAAAGAACAAAGACAATTCCTACGGCTATCAGCAATCCTTTCACCAAATCCTCCTCGTCGTCATCGCCCTGGCGATAACCGACGGAGGTTCTGAGTGTTCCGATTTGGGATTGCCGCGCGCGGCAGGCCTGCATCTTGCGATCGAACAAGGCGCGGAAATTGCCACCGATAATCGTCACGAAATCGATGCGTCGAGCTAATCGACGACGGGACAAAAAGTTCCCGAAGCGGAACTGCAGTTTTTGCCGCTCAGTGCGGCTACCCGGAATCCCTTGCCGAGTGTGAAGTCGATGTAATCGTCCGTTTACGATCTAAGTCCATGACGATGCTCAAACTGACCGTCGGCACGTAGTTTGCGTGTCGTTCCGCGAGGTTCAGTGCGTGAGGGGTGTCATCATGAAGAAGCTTGTTCGGAATTTTTGTGCCGATGAAACCGGCGCCACCGCGATCGAATACGGCTTGATCGCAACCGGCATTGCGATCGCCATCATTGCCGCGGTGAAGGGCGTCGGCACAAAACTCTCGGGCACCTTCAATTCGATCAGCGGCTCACTGAAGTAACCGAGCGCACCGGGAGCTCACTCGCCGGCGCGATAGTGCCCGGACTTGCCGCCGATCTTCTCGATCAGGTGAATGCCTTCGATGCGGATGCCACGGTCAACCGCCTTGACCATGTCGTAGATCGTCAGGCACGCGACCGAAACCGCGGTCAGCGCCTCCATCTCGACGCCGGTCGGCCCGGTCACCTTGACGCTGGTGCGGACGATGCAGCCGGGCAGCTTGGCGTCGGTTGCGATATCGATCGTCACTTTAGTTAGCGCCAGCGGGTGGCAGAGCGGGATCAATTCAGAGGTCCGCTTCGCCGCCATGATGCCTGCGATCCGCGCGGTCGCCAGCACGTCGCCCTTCTTGGCCTGGCCTTGCTCGATCAGCGCGAGCGTCGCCTTGCTCATCAGCACGCGGCCTTCGGCGACGGCGATCCGCTCAGTGGCGGGTTTGGCCGAGACGTCGACCATCCGTGCCTCACCCCTGGCATCGATATGGGTGAGGGCGGCGCCGGAGCCGGACGGCTCGGCTTTGGTAGCAGCCTTGCTCTTGGCCTTGCTCTTCCGCGCCATCGCGTCAGCGCGTTCCGGTGGCGCGCGATGCGGCCGACCGCGTCAGCAAGGCGCGGGTGGCCGCGGTGACGTCCTGCTGGCGCATCAGGCTTTCACCGACCAGGAAGGTCGACATCCCGACCCGCTCGAGGCGGGCCAGATCCTCTGACGTGAAGATGCCGCTCTCGCCGACCATCAGGCGGTCGCGCGGGATCAGCGGCGCCAGCGCCTCGCTGGTCGCAAGCGTGGTCTCGAAGGTGCGCAGATTGCGGTTGTTGACGCCGATCATCGGCGAGCGGAGTTTCAGGGCTCGGTCGAGCTCGGCGCGGTCGTGGATCTCGATCAGTACGTCCATGCCATAGCCGAGCGCGGCATCCTCGATGTCCTTGGCCGCGGCATCGTCGAGCGCCGCCATGATGATCAGGATGCAGTCGGCGCCATGGGCGCGCGCTTCCGCCACCTGATAGGGGTCGAACATGAAATCCTTGCGCAGCACCGGCAGGTTGGTCGCCGCGCGGGCCGCGACCATGAAGTCGAGATGGCCCTGGAACGACGGCGCATCGGTCAGCACCGACAGGCAGGCGGCGCCGCCGGCCTCATAGGCCTTTGCCAGCACCGGCGGATCGAAGTCGGCCCGGATCAGCCCCTTCGAGGGCGAGGCCTTCTTCACTTCCGCGATCAAGGCGTAGTCGCCGCTTGCATGCTTGTCCTTCAGCGCACGGACGAAGCCGCGCGGCGGCGAAGCCGATTTCGCCTGCGCCTCGACGTCGGCGAGCGAACGGGCGCGCTTTGCGGCGGCGATCTCCTCGCGCTTGTAGGCCTCGATCTTGGTCAGGATGTCGGCCATCGCTTACCGCCTTGCTTGCGCATGATCTGATTCGAAAAACCGGTTCCCACTTTTTCGGATCATGCTCAGCCGTTGGAAACCGCGACCAGATGCTTGAGCCGCGTCGCGGCAGCACCACTGTCGAGCGACTGCGCGCCGATCGCAACGCCTTCCTTCAGATCCTTGGCGCGGCCGGCCACGATCAGCGCGGCGGCGGCGTTGAGCAGGGCGACGTCGCGATAGGCGCTCGGCTTTCCCTGGAGCACGCTCGACAGCGCGATCGCATTGGTATCGGCATCGCCGCCCTTCAGCGCCTCGCCGCCGACGCGGCCGAGCCCGGCGTCTTCCGGCGTCACCTCCGATGTCCTGATCTCGCCGTTCTCCAGCGTTGCAACGAAGGTCGGGCCGGTGAGGGTGATCTCGTCGAGGCCGTCGGAGCCGTGCACCACCCAGACCTTGTCCGAGCCGAGGTTCTTCAGCACCTGCGCCAGCGGCTGCACCCATTGCCGCGAGAACACGCCGACCATCTGCCGCTTGACGCCGGCCGGGTTCGACAGCGGCCCGAGCAGGTTGAAGATGGTGCGGGTGGCGAGCTCGACCCGGGTCGGACCGACATTCTTCATCGCCGGATGATGTGCGGGCGCGAACATGAAGCCGATGCCGGCTTCCGAGACGCAGCGTCCGACGCGCTCCGGTGTCAGATCGATCTTGACCCCGAGCGAGGCCAGCACGTCGGCCGAGCCCGAGCGCGACGACAGCGCGCGGTTGCCGTGCTTGGCGACGGGCACGCCGGCGCCGGCCACGATGAAGGCGGCGCAAGTCGAAACGTTGACCGAGCCGGAGCCGTCGCCGCCGGTGCCGACGATGTCGACGGCCTCCGCCGGCGCCTTAACCGGCAGCATCTTGCCGCGCATCGCGCTGACGGCGCCGGTGATCTCATCGACGGTCTCGCCGCGGACGCGCAGCGCCATCAACAGCCCGCCCATCTGCGAGGGCGTGGCTTCGCCCGACATCATGCTGTCGAACGCAGACGCCGCTTCTTCACGCGTCAGCGTGGCGCCGGTGGCGACTTTTCCGATGATCGATTTCAGGTCGTCCATTCGCTGGCTCAGGGTCTGTTGTTGGAGCTTGATCTCCGCGCGTCGCGTGGTCGCGCGGAGAACCGGCTGTCGCTGCGACAAACGTGGAAAGCGTCTGCGGCTTAGATCATGCTCAATTATTTGCGCCTGTCACCTGTGCGAAGGCTGCCTGGTTGATGGTTACGCCGATATCGGACTCGATCTTGGTGACGTATTGCGCGACCTGCTCGTCGCTCAGCGAGCGCCGCAGCGCCTCGGTGAGCTGCTTGGCCGCATCGGAAGTGAAGTCGACCGGCGGCACGGTCACGTTGGTGACGCGGAACACGACCCACTGGCTGCCGCCGGCGGCAGAGGTCTGTCCGTCGCCGTCCTTGGCGGTGCGGAACGCCGCCGCAATCACGCCGGCCGGCACGGCTGGCAGCGAGGCCTCGCGGTTGAAGTTCGCAGCGGTCTCGACCTTGACGCCGACAGAAGCGGCCTCGTCGGCGAGCTTGGCGCCGCCGTCAAGCTTCTGGACGATCTCGGTCGCCTTGGCGCGCAGCTTGGCGGAGATCTGGTCCTCGCGCCACTTCGCCTCGACCTGGTCACGGACCTCGTCGAGGCTGCGCTCACGCGACGGCGTGATGCCCAGCACGTCGTACCAGACATAGCCGTTGTTGAACTGGATCGGGTCGTTGTCGACGCCGACGTCGCTGTTGAAGGCCTGCGACACCACGTCGAGGCCGCGCGGAATGTTGGTCGCGAGCTGGCCGTTCGGCAGACGCCCCGAGCGATCGATCGCGTCGATGGTGACGGGGGTCAATTTCAGCTTCTGCGCCGCGTCGATGACGCTGGAGCCGCCGCCGCGCTCGTCTTCCATCTTGTCGCGCAGCTCGGCGACCTTGCTGCGGGCGCGCTCGGAGGCGATCTCGTTCTTGACCTGTTGCGCGAGGCTCTCATAGCTCGGGGTCACGCCGGGCTCGATCTTGCCGACCTTGACCAGCGCCACGCCGAAGCGACCCTGGACCGGCTGGCTGACGTCGCCTGAGGGAAGCGCGAAGGCGGCATCGCCGACGGCCGGATCGAGGATCGCCGACTTCGCGACCAGCCCGAGATTGACGTCGGCCGGATTGAGGTTGCGCTCCTTGGCGATGTCGTCGAACGAGGTGCCCGACGCGAACCGGCCGCGCGCGGCCTGCGCCTCGCCGGCGTCCGGAAACACGATCTGCGAGACTTCGCGCTTCTCCGGCGTGCTGAGCCGATCCTTGCGCTCCTCGAAGATCTTCCTGGCGTCCTCGTCCGACACCGTCTCCCACTTGCCGATTTCCTCGGGCGTGATCGCGACGAAGGAGATTTTGCGGTATTCGGGCGCGCGGAACTGGACCTTGTGGTCCTCGAAATAGGCGGCGAGCGCCTCGGGCGAGGGCGGGTCGATGGTGCCGGCCTGCGCGGCGCCGAGCGTGATGTAGTCGATCGAGCGCTGCTCGTTCTGGAAGCGGGTCAGCGCCTCGACCAGCGGTTTCGGCGGCTCGATCCCCGACGAGATGGTGCCGGCGATCTGCCGCCTGAGGCCAACGCGGCGCTGCTCGGCGATGTAGCGGCCCTCGGTATAGCCGTAGTTGCGGATCACGGCCTGGAAGCGCTGCGGGTCGAACTGGTTGTTGAGACCCTTGAAGTTCGGATCATTGTAGATCTGGCGCAGCACCTCGGCGTCGGACACGTTGAGGCCCATCCGGCGCGCTTCCTCGTCCATCGCGGCTTCCGCGAGCGTCTGCTGCAGCACCTGGCGGTCAATGCCGAAGGCGCGCGCCTGGTCGGGCGTCAGCGGACGGCCGAACTGGCGGCCAAGCTGCTGCAACCGGTCGGTATAGATCTGGCGGAACTGCTCGGCCGAAATCTCGGTCCCGCCGACCTTGGCGAAGGTCGACTGGCCAAACCCCTTGAAAATGTCGGCAATGCCCCAAATTCCGAAACTGACGATCAAAACGCCCATCACAACGGCCATAATCGTCTTGCCGAGCCAGTTTGATGAGGCTTTCCGCATTCCTCGAAGCATGGGTCCAACTTGTTTTGCAGGTGGGGAACCGGGTTGTGCCCAAGTGGGAGCAAAAAGTCGGGACCTTTTGTCCGGCAGCAGGGCGTCACCGAATTGAAAATGCTTATAAAGTGGCTCGTGTCCCCCCGCAACCTCGCCCGCGCGGGCGGATTGAAGCGGGTAGAGTCCTGTTTTGACGCGTTTTCTTCACGCGAACCGGTGGCCACTTCGCTCGAAAACGCTCTGGAAGCCGCAAGGGATGGGCGAGGGCGGTATCTGGAAGTCGCCGCCCGGCTCTGATAGCGCAAGGGTACGCTTGAACGATGGGACATCCGACATGACCGACGCCATCCGGCCGCTGATCGCCGGCAACTGGAAAATGAACGGCCTGAAATCCTCTTTTGCCGAGTTCGACGCGATGCTGGCCGGGGCCGGCGATGTCGCCGGGAAGGCCGATCTCCTGGTCTGTCCGCCGGCGACGCTGGTCGGCGCCTTTGCCGACAAGGCCCGCGGCTCGAAAGTCGCCGTCGGCGCCCAGGATTGCCATCCGAAGGCATCGGGCGCCCACACCGGCGATCTCTCGGCGGAAATGTTTGGGGATCTCGGCGCGGTCGCCATCATCGTCGGCCACTCCGAGCGGCGCGCCGACCATGGCGAGACCGACGCGTTGATTCGGCAGAAGGCGGAGGCGGTCTGGCGCGCCGGGCTGACCGCGATCGTCTGCATCGGCGAGACGCGCGAGCAGCGCGACGCCGGCAAGACGCTCGACGTCTGCGGCACCCAGCTTGCCGGCTCGCTGCCCGATGGCTCGACCGCGGCCAATCTGGTGGTTGCCTATGAGCCGGTCTGGGCAATCGGCACCGGCCTGACCCCGACCGCCAAGGATGTCGAGGAAGTTCACAGGTTTATCCGAGGTCAGCTCACCGATCGCTTCAAGGACGAGGGAAACAAGATCAGGATTCTCTATGGCGGCTCGGTCAAGCCGTCGAACGCGGCCGAGCTGATGGCAGTCGCCAACGTCAACGGCGCACTGGTCGGCGGCGCCAGCCTGAAGGCCTCGGACTTCCTCGCGATCGCCGCGGGGTGTTAGCCCGTCGCCGCGTTGCGCACTGACGTCCCACACCGTCACCCTGAGGTGCGAGCGGAGCGAGCCTCGAAGGGCGACGGCCCGGCTGGTGGCCGTCGACCCTTCGAGACGCGCTACGCGCTCCTCCAGCGACAAAGGCCTCGCCTTTGCGCGGGGGGACGGGATTGGCAGTATTGCGAAGCCAGCTGCCATCAGCATCTGCTTGGCTATAGAATCAGGCGGCCGCAGCCGCGCCGATTCGCTTCCAGTAGATCATCGTGCCGGTGAGGCCGCCATGCGGCTTCAGCGCGTAGTCCGGGATGATGCCGCTGAGCTGAAATCCCTGCTTTTCGTAGAGCCGCGCGGCGCCGTCATCGACGGCGGTGTCGAGCACCAACAGCGTGCGTCCGCGATCGATCGCAAGCTGCTCGGCGGCGCGCAGCAATGCGGTCGCCGCGCCGCGGTGGCGATGCGCAACGCGCGTCATCATCTTGGCGATCTCCGCGCGATGCGGCTGGTTCGGCGGCAGTTTTAGCAGCAGCGTCACGGTGCCGATCAGTTCTCTGCCGTCGAACGCGCCGAGCACTACCCGCTCGCCGCGCGTGGCTGCGCCCAGCGAGTCCTGCCAGAACGCCTGTGCGTCACCCGGCGACAGCGGGTGCATGAAGCTGACCGAGCCGCCGCTGGCGACGGTCTCAATCAACAGCTCGCAGAGTGCGCTGCGAATCTCCGGCGCATCCTCAAGCGGCTTGATGGCAAAGGGCGACATGCATCAGCTCCGGGCGAGGGCGACCACATAGGTGCAGGAGGCGTTGGTTTCGTTGGCGAAGGTGGTCTCCGCCGGCGGGCCGAAGCCGAGGCAATCGCCGGCGGCGAGCAGATGACGCGCGCCGCCTTCGGTGATGACAAGGCTGCCGTTCAGGACCCAGACCAGCTGGCGGATATGGGCGTAGGACGAGGCGGGAAGGGTGACGGCCTGCTTGGGCGGCAGCTCGACCCGCACCAGCTCGACCGGATGATCGGGGCGGCTGAACACCTGGCGGCGCAGATAGCCGCTCTCCGGATCGCGCCAGACCGGCTGCGTCGTGCCGCGCGACAGCCGCTCGCCCTGGCCCTCGGCGCGCAGCATCAACCCGGCCAGCGTGAGGTCGAAGGCGGAGGCGAGGCGCACCAGCACCACCGCGGTGGGGCTGACTTCGGCGCGCTCGATCTTGCTGATCGTCGCCTTCGAGACGCCGGCGCGTTCGGCGAGCTCCGCCAGCGACCAGCCCCGGCCGTCGCGTTCGAGCCGAATGCGCTGCGCCAGGCGTTGGCTCAGATCGTCCACGAAAGTATCCATTCGTCAATTATAATAGAATTATTCGGTTCCGATCAAGGCTCCGCCGAGCGCAATCCGCACCGCTTGTGATCATCGCCATTGCGACTATCTCGGGGGTGACAATGCCCGGTGCAATCGTGTAACAGGGCGCGACTTCACGAAAACCCGCAAAGCCGATAACGCCGTTTGTCTGGCCGCTTGGCGGCTTATGACGGAAGGCTTGCGATGCAGACTGTCGTTATCATTATTCATCTCATGATCGTTGCCGTCATGATCGGCGCGGTGCTTTTGCAGAAATCCGAAGGCGGCGGCCTCGGCATGGGTGGCGGCGCCGGCTTCATGTCGAGCCGCGGCACCGCGAATCTGTTGTCGCGGACCACCGCGATCCTCGCGGCCGGCTTCTTCCTCACCAGCCTGTTCCTGTCCTGGTATGCCGGCTACGACCGCAAGCCGAGCTCGATCATCGGCACCGGCGCACCGGCGCAGACGCAGCCGGCCGGCGGCACGCCGATCACTGCGCCGACCTCCGGCGGTGTCCTCGATTCGCTGAAGAAGGCCGACGAGCAGCAGGGCCAGCCGGCCCCGAGCGGCCCGCAGGCGCCACGGTCGCAATAAAGCAGGGTGGCCATGCAGGATACAGCGCTGGTGTCCTGCATCAGAAATCCCCATTAGTGCTCTGAAATCGCTTTCAATTTAACGCAACCCACAGCCCGGTGATTTGTTTGCCGGGAATGGCCGATTCGTTTTGCGAATCGCTGGAGTCGGATTAAAGGTAAGGTCCCATGGCGCGGTACATATTCATCACCGGCGGCGTGGTCTCCTCGCTCGGAAAGGGTCTGGCATCAGCGGCGCTCGGCGCTTTGCTGCAGGCCCGGGGCTACAAAGTCCGCCTTCGCAAACTCGACCCCTATCTCAACCTCGATCCCGGAACGATGTCGCCGTATCAGCACGGCGAAGTGTTCGTGACCGACGACGGCGCCGAGACCGATCTCGATCTCGGCCACTACGAACGCTTCACCGGTCGTCCTGCCACCAAGGCGGACAACATCACGACCGGTCGCATCTATCAGGACATCATCTCCAAGGAACGCCGCGGCGACTACCTCGGCGCCACCATTCAGGTGGTCCCGCACGTCACCAACGCGATCAAGGAATTCGTGCTGTCGGGCAATGACGAGTACGATTTCGTGCTGGTCGAGATCGGCGGCACCGTCGGCGACATCGAAGGCCTGCCGTTCTTCGAGGCGATCCGCCAGCTCAAGAACGAGCTGCCGCGGGATCACGCGGTCTACATTCACCTGACGCTTTTGCCGTACATTCCAAGTGCCGGCGAACTCAAGACAAAACCGACGCAGCATTCGGTGAAGGAGCTGCGCTCGATCGGTATCCAGCCCGACATCCTGCTGTGCCGCACCGATCGCGAAATCCCCAAGGAAGAGCGGCGCAAGCTCGGCCTGTTCTGCAACGTGCGCGAAAGCGCCGTGATCGAGGCGCGCGATGTCGACAATATCTACGCGGTGCCCGAGGCCTATCACGCCGCCGGCCTCGACGACGAGGTGCTGGCCGCGTTCGGCATCACCGCGAAGATTCCGCCGGCACTGCAGAGCTGGAACGTCATCAACGAGCGCGTCCGCAATCCGGAAGGCGCGGTGACGATCGCGATCGTCGGCAAGTACACCGGCATGAAGGACGCCTACAAATCGCTGATCGAGGCGCTCTCTCATGGCGGCATTGCCAACAAGGTGAAGGTCAATCTCGACTGGATCGAGAGCGAGGTGTTCGAGAACGAGGACCCGGCGCCGTTCCTCGAGCACGTCAACGGCATCCTGGTGCCCGGCGGCTTCGGCCAGCGCGGCGCCGAAGGCAAGATCCGCGCGGCGCAGTTCGCGCGCGAGCGTAACGTGCCGTATTTCGGCATCTGCTTCGGCATGCAGATGGCCGTGATCGAGGCGGCGCGCAATCTGGTCGGCATCGAGGAGGCCAACTCGACCGAGTTCGGCCCGACCAAGGAGCCGCTGGTCGGTCTGATGACCGAATGGCTGCGCGGCAATGAGCTCGAGAAGCGCTCGCAGAGCGGCGACCTCGGCGGCACCATGCGGCTCGGCGCCTATGCCGCAGCGCTGAACCGCGGCAGCCGCGTCTCGCAGGTCTATGGCGGCGCGACCGAGATTTCCGAGCGGCACCGCCATCGCTACGAGGTCAACACCGCCTACAAGGATCGCCTCGAGCAGCACGGTCTGCGCTTCTCCGGCATGTCGCCGGATGGCGTGCTGCCGGAGATCGTCGAATACGAGGACCATCCCTGGTTCATCGGCGTCCAGTTCCATCCCGAACTGAAGTCGCGGCCGTTTGAGCCGCACCCGCTGTTTGCGTCGTTCATCGAGGCGGCGGCGAAGCAGAGCCGGCTGGTCTGAGCCGGCGCTGGCCGTGACCGCGGCGCTCAGGCGGGGGCAGCCTCGCTGGCTCGGCGCTGCTTTGTGATCGGTGAAACGCCTGCATCGGCCGCCGGCGCGGCGTCGCGCGTGATCAGTCTGTATTGCGGGCGTCGCGTCAGCCGGTACACCGCGGCGGGCGGTACGTTGAGGATGGCGCGATCGACCAGCGTGGCGCGCAGGCCGAGCCGGTCGAGGATCGGCCGCCGCACCGGGCAGCGCATGCCATAGGTGAATTGATAGAACGCGCCGCCAGGACGCATGTAGCTGAACGCGCCGCCGACGATCGAGATCACCTTGCGCGGCGACATGTTAAGCAGCGGCAGTCCGCTGACTACGGCGCCGACCGGTGCGCCGTCGTAGAGCCGTTCCGAGGCCAGCCGCGCCGCGTCCATCCACAGCACGCGCGCGCCGGGAAAACGCAGCTGCAGCAGCCGCATGAAATCCGAGCCGTACTCGATCAGCGTGAGATCCTGCTGGCGCACGCCGCGCTTCAACAGCTGATAGGTGAAGGCGCCCGTGCCCGGACCGAGCTCCAGAATCGGACCGGTGTTGGCGCTGATGTCGCGCGTGATCAGTTCGGCGAGCGCAGCACACGACGGCGCAATGGCGCCGACGCGGCCGGGGGCTGCCATCCAGGCCGTGAAGAAAGAGATGAGATCATGTGACATTGGGATTCCCAGCAAGGTGACGTCACGCTTCTATTCAGTTGCGAAGCGTGTTGTCTTGTTTGCGGGATCTGCATTGCGACAACATTGCGCGATGTTGCCAGAGCCCCGTTCCGATCGAATCGGAACGGGGCTCTAGATTCTTATTTTGACGCGTTTTTCTTTACGCGAACCGGTACCCACTTCGCTCGAAAACGCTCTGGTGTCACGACACGAACGGCGCCGGCGGTAACGTCATGCGGAAGCACGCGCCGCCTTTCGGTCCATCGAGCACGGAGACGTGACCGCCATGCAGCCTTGCGATCTCGCGCACCATGTTCAGCCCGAGACCGGCGCCGCGGTCGAGCGGCGCGAGCCGGTAGAACGGGTCGAAGATCCGCGTGCGCTGATCCCAGGGGATGCCGTCGCCTTCGTCTGATACGTCGATGGTCGCGGCGCTGCCGACATGGATGGTGATGGTGCCGCGGCGGCCGCCATGCTGGATGGCGTTCTGCACCAGATTGGTCAGCGCGCGCTCCAGCGCAGCGCGGTCGCCTAGCGTTTCGACCCGATCGGCTGCGGTATCGAGCGAGAGTTCGTAGCCGGCCGCGATCGCGAGCGGCGCCAGGTCGGCGGCGACGCTGCGCGCAGCGGCGACGAGGTCGACGCGGACGAACGGATTGCGGCACTGGTCGAAGCGCTGGATGTCGAGCAGTTGCTCGGCGAGTGTCGCAAGCCGGGCGGAGTCTTCGAGCAGGCGGGTTTTCTCGGGGCCTGGAGGCAGCGATTCCAGCCGCGTATTGAGGATCGCGATCGGCGTGCGCAATTCATGTGCCGCATCGGCAACGAAGCGCTGGTGGCGCGAATAGCCGTCGTCGAGCCGCTTCAGCGCATCGTTGACGGCAGTCACCAGCGGCGCGACCTCGAGCGGCAAATGGTCCGCCGACAGCCGGCTGCCGCGCTGGCGGAAATCGATCCGGCGCGCCTCGTCGGCGGCGGTGTCGAGGCCCGAGAGGGCGCGCTTGATCACCATCGGCGTCGCCACGAAGGTCGCGGCGGCCATCAGCAGCAAGCCGGGCACGGTGACGACGAGGAAGGTGAGGGAGGCCGCGAACAGCGCCTTGGCGCCGGTCATCCGTCCCTGCGTCGCGGTGATGATCTGCACATTGCCGGCATCGGTGTTGACGCGCTTCATGCGCGCCGGCGGCTTGCGCGGATCGTCCTCGAACATCTGCCAGCCGAGCCGCGCCTGGCTGATATGGTCGAGCGCGCCGCCGATCTTGCTGAACTCGTCCGGCACCTTGCCCTCGGAGAGTGTTTCGCCCTGGCGGTCGCGCACGAAGAACCAGAGGTCGGGCGCTTCCTCGCGCAGCTGCTTAAGCTCCGCGGTCGGACGCAGCACCAGTCTGCCGTTGCCGTCGCGGCCGAGCGCCCATTGCACGACGTCCACCACGCGGTCCTCGTCGCGCTCGATGACGGGCAGGCCGCAGGCCCACAGCGCGCCGACCACAAGTGCGATGATGGCAATCAACAACGTGGCTTGCAGCGTCACCAGCCGCCAGCTCAACTTGGAACGCAGGCAATAGTGATCTGCTGCTTCGCTCATGATACCTGCTTCAGCAGATAGCCGACGCCGCGGATGCTGTGGATCTCGACACCGGCGCCGCTGTCGGCGAGCTTGCGCCTGAGGCGCGAGACATGGGCATCGAGTGCGTTCGACTGGATCTCGTCCTCGAAATTGTAGACGGCTTCCTCCAGCGTCGCGCGCAGCACGGTGCGGCCCATGCGGCGCAGCAGCGTCTCCAGCACCAGCAGCTCGCGCCGCGGCAGCTCGAGCGGGTGGCCGTCGACGCTGGCCTCGCGATGGGCGCAGTCGAACGCCACGCGTCCGGCCCTGATGATCTCGAGCTGCAGCCCGGCGGGACGGCGCAGCACGGCGCGCAGCCGCGCCAGCAGCTCCTCGACGGCAAAGGGTTTTGCCAGATAATCGCACTGAGCGGACCGACTTTGAGCTAGGTCAACCCAGTGGCTTGGACCAAAGGGGCCACGGCCGATGTTCGTTGGGGGGCAAAAGGCGGTCATCGATTTGGGTCGGCAACGCTGCCATGTTGTCACCCCCCCAAGACAGCCCGGAATCGGCTGGCTATAACCGCCCGCACAACAATCTGGGAGGACCGCCATGATCTACGAGACCCGCGTCTATCGCTGCCTGCCGGGCCGGCTGCCGGCGCTGCTCAAGCGCTTCGAGACCATCACGCTGAAGCTGTGGGAGAAGCATGGCATCAAGCAGGCCGGCTTCTTCACGACGCTGGTCGGGGAATCCAACCAGGAACTGACCTATCTGCTGGCCTGGGAATCGCTTGCCGAGCGCGAGAAGAAGTGGACCGCGTTCCAAAGCGATCCGGAATGGATCACCGCGCGCGCCAAGACCGAGGAGGACGGCCAGATCGTTCTCAACATCGTCAACCAGCTGCTGGTGCCGACGTCGTTTTCGTCGGTCAAGTGACGCCAGGCGGGGGCGAGGGGCGCGATGACGACAACGCGTCGCGCCCGACCGCGGGACGCCTAGTCCGCGCAGCCCGATGTCTGATCGCCCTCGCGGACCATCGGCTTGCCGTTGATGAAGACGCCATGGCTGCCCGAGGTCGTCTTGCCGCCGCAATGCGTGCGGTCGCCGATCACGACCGCGGGCTTGCCGTTGATCAGGACGTTGGGCACGCCTTCGACCAGCGGGCCGCCATTGCTGGTGTCGCCGCTGCGCGCGGCCGGCTTGCCGTTGATGGTGACGCCGGCGGCGCCGCTGGTGACGACCCCTGGCTGGCTGGTGCTCTGGCCGTAGGCCAAGCCCGACATCGCCGACAAGGCGGCCATGGCTCCGATCGCTAGCAAGATGCGCATGTCGTTCCTCATGGGAATCCATTCCGACCCAGTCTAGTACCTACTGTTCTTAAAGCGTGAGTCGTGATTCAAGGTCGGGATGATACCCGAAGCAAGAGAAGTCCACCTTTCGAGGAAAGATCGCAAGGTGCTTGAGGCGTGTTGCCGCTCCCCGGTGACGTTGCAGCGCGATTTGAAGCGGGCGCGGATAGTTCTGTTGGCGGCGGATGGACGCAGCACTCGGTCGATCGCCAAGGAAGTTGGGGTCCAGCCGCGGATTGTCAGCCTTTGGCGGCATCGCTATGCCGACCAAGGCCTTGAAGGGCTGCAAGACAAGCCGCGACCGGGCAAGCAGCCAATCTATACGAAGGCCACCGACAAGCGGATTCTGAAGCTGCTGGACAAGCCGCCGCCGGACGGGTTCGCACGCTGGACCGGGCCCCTGCTGGCCGGGGCGCTGGGCGATGTTGACGTCCAATATGTCTGGCGGTTCCTGCGCAGCCACAAGATTGACCTCGCGGCTCGTAAGTCCTGGTGTGAGAGCAACGACCCGAACTTTACGGCCAAAGCCGCCGATGTTGTCGGCCTCTATGTCGCCCCGCCCGCGAAGGCCATTGTGCTGTGCGTGGACGAGAAGCCCTCGATCCAGGCTTTGGAGCGAGCGCAGGGTTATCTGAAGTTGCCCAATGGCCGCGCCTTGACCGGCCAGAGCCACGATTACAAGCGGCATGGCACCACAACATTGTTTGCGGCGCTCGAAGTCGCCACCGGAAAGATCATCGCGGCGCATTCAAAACGCCGACGCCGCGTCGAGTTTCTCGACTTCATGAACAGCGTCACCGCGGCTTTTCCGAACCGGAAGCTTCACGTCATCCTCGACAACCTCAACACCCACAAGAAGAACGAGCATTGGCTCAAGGCCCACCCCAACGTGCAATTTCATTTCACGCCGACAAGTGCGTCTTGGCTCAATCAGGTCGAGGTATGGTTTTCGATCTTGCAGGGGCAGTCGCTCAGCGGCACCTCCTTCACAAGCCTCACGCAGCTTCAGGAGCACATCGATGCCTACGTCAACGCATACAACGACAGAGCCGAGCCCTTCGTCTGGACCAAGAAAAAGGTCCGTCAACGCCGTTTCAAAGGCCGCCGTATCACTCAGCTCTGAGTCTGGGTACTAGCCCGTCCTATTCGTGAGAGTGCGTTTTTTTAGTCCGATTGATGTGGCCGCACATCTGCTCTGACGAGGCGCGCGGGATTGCCTTCGGCTTTTCACCGCCTGACGACCGGTACTTTGCAACGCGCTTGAGGTGTAGGTTGGGCGAACGGGGGGCGGACGCCCCGCCGGTCAAGGACCGAGCGGCAGCAGCGCGCTTGGCAAGCCGCGGATCAGGTCGGCTTCGGGACATGCCGCGGCAAACGCAAGGCGAATGCGGCTCGTGGTCTCGACGACACGGGCAGCGAGTTTCAAGAGACGAAGACGCAGCGTCGCGAACTCGGCTGTGGCCAATTCCCGGGCTTTGGGAATCGCGTCGCGCACGGTCAGCATCAGCCAATAAGCGGCGGTGTGGAGAACGAGGCGGACTTGATTGGCGAGCGCCGAACGGCAGCTGGTGCGATCGGAGGCGAGCTGTGTCTTATGCAGCTTGATCAGATTCTCGGCTTGGCCGCGCGCGCAATACAGGCTGTCGTAGATCCACTCGGCCGAGCCGACATCGAGGCTGGTGACGACGAAACGGATGTCGAGGCCGAGCATCGTCGCCTCAATACGGGCGACGGTACGCCGTTCGCGATCCCAGGACTTGGCCTTGTGGCGCGTCTCGGTATAGCCACGCAGAACCGGCAGGTTCTCGATGGCGCGTCGCGTGCGGATGTCGTCGGCGGCCTCGTCGAGTTTTCTGGCGAGCGGCTTGGTGCCGGACAGACCGAAGATGTAGTCGATGCCGTTGGTCTCGCACCACGCCATTGCCTCCGGCCGGGCATAGTGCCCGTCGCCACGGAACGTAATTCGCGTGTTGTGCCACCGCGTCCGGATATGCCGTATCAGGCGGCGCAGGTGGGCACGCACCTCGACGCCGCCCGGCGTCTTGCCGGGCCGCAGCACGACCGCCACGGGCCGGCTCTTCTCCGTGTCGTAGACGTGGATCGGCAGGAAGCAGCGTTCGTCATAATGAGCGTTGAACAGCGAGAGCTGCTGATGGCCGTGGACGACATCGCAGGTATCATCGATGTCGAGCGTGACGGATGCCGGCTCGCGCGGGTAGCTATCCATCCATGCGTCGACCAAAGTGTAGGTCAGTCGGATCACGTCGCGCAGGCGCGGAGCATTCTCCAGCCGCGACAGCGTCGGTTGGGAACACAGATCGCGACCCGTGTCCGGCAGCCGTCCGCAGGCCAGCTTGAATGCGGGATCGGACCGCAGATGATCGAGGTCGTCGGCGTCCTCGTAGCCGCAGCAGATCGCGAACATGCGCGCGCGGAACATATCGACAAGGCTGTGCACGACCCGCGTCGGATCGCGCCGATCCGGGAACACCCGGGCCAAATTGTCGGCCAAGCCGAGACGCCGCTCGGCCATCGCCAGAAGCATCACGCCCCCGTTCGAGGTCAGCCGACCGCCATCGAAGGCAGCTGTGACTTTCTTGGCGTGAACGGCTGGAAACGAGAAGGGCAGAATCGTATCATCGGTCATGGCGGGCCTGGTGTTCGCGGCTGAAGGTGATGGGGTTGGCTTTGCAACCGAATCCTACGCCGCATCAGCGCTTTACACCACGCTCGCCAGCCTCTCAGGCGCACTCTGACGAATAAGACGGGCTAGAGCCTTTTCCGTTCCGGTTGAATCGGAACGGCTCTAGATTTGTTGTTTTGACGCGTTTTCTTCACGCGAACCGGTACCCACTTCGCTCGAAAACGCTCTAGAAGGGGCGGTTGGGGCAGCAGCGTACCCACGGCGTCAGCGCAACCCCCTCATCATGCGGGATGGCTTGATCCATCCGGCGCGGGATTGCATGGTCGCCGTCGAAAGGATGCAGCATTTTGACCCATCAGGTTTCCGCGCCCGCCGCCGCGCCGCTCGTTGCCGTCGGATCGGCCAAGTTCGGCAATGCCTTGCCTATCTCGATCATCGCAGGCCCCTGCCAGCTCGAGAGCCGCGCACACGCGCTTGAGGTGGCGTCGGCGCTGAAGGAGATCGCTATCAGGCTCAAGATCGGTCTGGTGTACAAGACCTCGTTCGACAAGGCGAACCGCACCAGCGCGTCAGCCCAGCGCGGCATCGGGCTGAAGCAGGCGCTGCCGATCTTTGCCGAAATTCGGTCGTCGCTCGGGCTGCCGGTGCTGACCGACGTACATGAACCCGGCCAGTGTGCCGACGTGGCGCAGGCGGTCGACGTGCTGCAGATTCCGGCCTTCCTGTGCCGGCAGACCGATCTGCTGCTCGCGGCGGCCGCGACCGGCAAGGTCGTCAACGTCAAGAAGGGCCAGTTCCTGGCGCCTTGGGACATGACGAATGTGGTCAGCAAGATCACCGGCGCCGGCAACGCCAATGTGCTGGTCACCGAGCGCGGCGCGTCGTTCGGCTACAACACGCTGGTCTCCGACATGCGCGCGCTGCCGATCCTGGCGCGCACCACCGGCGCGCCGGTGATCTTCGACGCCACCCATTCGGTGCAGCAGCCGGGCGGCAAGGGCGCCTCGTCGGGCGGCGAGCGCGAATTCGTCCCGGTGCTGGCGCGTGCGGCGGTCGCGGTCGGCATCGCCGGCGTGTTCATCGAGACCCATCCCGATCCGGATCACGCGCCGTCCGACGGCCCCAATATGGTGCCGCTCCGCGAATTCGAATCCCTCGTCAAGCGGCTGATGCAGTTCGACGCGCTCGCCAAGACGGCAGCTTGACCGGCGGACAACGACGTGACCGCAACCAGCGGCATGCCGCCCGCCCTCAATGTGATCACGCTGGCGACGTTCGCGGCGAGCCTGTCGGTGCGGGCGCTCGATCCGGTGCTGCCGCATGTCGCGGAGGATTTCGGTGTCAGCATCGCGACTGCGGCGAGCTTTGCCGCGGTGTTCGCCTTCACCTTTGCCGCGGTCCAGCCGGCGATCGGCGCCGCCGCCGATCTGTTCGGCAAGGCGCGGCTGATGACGATCTGCCTCGGGCTGCTCGGCATCGCTAACATCCTCGGCGCGTTCTCGACCTCGTTCCCGATGCTGTTCGTGACCCGCATCCTCGCCGGCATCGGCTCAGGCGGCGTGTTTCCGGTGGCGCTGTCCTTGACCAGCGATCTCGTCGGCCCGGACAAGCGGCAGCTTGCGATCGGACGGACGCTCGCGGGCTCGATGACCGGCAATCTGCTGGGCGCCACGGCTTCCGGCCTGATCGGCGATCTGCTCGGCTGGCGCGGCGTGCTCGCGGTGCTCGGCGGCCTCGTGATCATCGTCGCGCTTGCGGTTGCGGCCGGCTTCCGCGGCGCTGAGCTGAACCGTCCGCCGCGCCCCAGCCTGAAGGCGCTGCGCCACGGCTATCGCACCATCTTAACCAATCCGAACGCGCGCATCTGCTATTCGGCGGTTTTCATCGAAGGCTGCTGCGTGCTCGGGCTGTTTCCCTTCGTCGCCGCGTTCCTGTTCGAGCTCGGTGAGACCTCGCTGTCGATCGCCGGCATCGTGATCGCGGGATTCGCCATCGGCGGATTGCTCTACACGCTGACGGTGTCGCGCATGCTGCCGTGGCTCGGCGTGAGGGGCATGATGATCGCAGGCGCGACGCTGGTCGCCATGCAACTGGCCGGCGCGGCCTTCGGGCTGCACTGGAAGCTGCAGATGGCGAGCCTCCTGGTGATGGGCCTCGGCTTCTACATGATCCACGGCTGCCTGCAGGTGTTCGCCAGCGAATTGTCGGTCGAGGCGCGCGCCACCGCGCTGTCGCTGCATTCGTTCTTCTTCTTCATGGGCCAGACCGTCGGCCCGATCGCCTATGGCTTCGGCCTGCAGCATACCGGCAAGACCGCGACGCTCGTCTCGGCCGCTGCCGTGATGGTCGTGCTCGGGTTTGTCTGCGCGAAATTCCTTCGGCAAACCCGGCCGGCCGACGCCGCGGCACGGCCCGACGGCGAGCCCTAACGTTCTCTTAGGTCATTTGCTCGTAACGTTTCTGGGGCAGCGCGGCGTAACGCAACGTCGGCGCGATGGCTGAACACGTTTACCTCGGAGAATGCACAACAGGTTGCTAGCGGCCGCGCGTTGCGTTGGAGCAACACTTTCTTGGAAAGCGCGGGGCCAATGGTTTCCGCCATTGCGCGGCTTCATTTTGATCCGAATGATCGATGCCGTCGCGTGCTTGGCTGTGCAGCAAGGCTCGGATCGAGCCCTTTGGAGGCTACGGGATGATGAACCCGCGGCGAATTGCGACGGTGACGCCGGAGTTGTGCGGGACGGTTATTCTCGCAGGTTGGCTCTTTGCCTGGCTTGCTGGCTCTGTCGGCATCGAGAACACCGCGGCAATGTCGATCGAGGGCAGCCGCGCACCATCTCTCACCGCCGACGCCGAACTGGCTGATGCGCCACAGGGAACCGCAATCGGCAAGGTCGCCAGTTTGAACGCCGACGTGGGGATGGCTGCCGAACCGGTGACGGGATCGGCCTCCGACACGACGGACACGCCGCAGGCCGCCATCATGGGCAAGGCCGTCGTTGTCGCTAGCGCCGATGTGGCGATGGCGGTCGAATCGAAGCCGGCGACGGCCCCTGATGCGGCGGCGATATCGAGCGAGCCAAAATCAGTTGTCGTGGCTGCGTTGCCGGATTCGTCGCAGATGCTGCCGGTCGAAACATCGCCGGTGCAGGCGGCGACAGCGAGCACGCCTCCAGTGTCGAGCGACACCAAGGAGGCCACGAGCCGCCTCGAAATTTTCGATGAATGCCTCGTCGTTGATGTCTGCATCGACCGGTACCTTTGGGCGCTCTACGAGCGGACGCCCAAGGAAGACACCATCAGTGTGCAAGAGCGGCGGAAGGTGACAGTCAAGAGGAAGCGCAAGACGGTGACTGTCACCAGGACCTTCACCAGGCGCGTCGATAACGATTTCACGTGGAAGGATCCGAAGGCTGCGGAAAGAATGGGCATGCCGATGATCGACTACGTGATTGGAGGGATGGATCGGAGCTTCAAGCTCAAGCTCTTTCATGCGCTTTACGCGGCTGAGCAGGCCGGGCTGTCGCCCGGCATAACCAGCGCGTTCCGCGATGATTACCGTCAATCGATCGCGAGCGGCCTGAAGGCGGCGAGCGACAAGTCATACCATGGAGGGAGCTTCCGTGGTGGCTATGGCCACGGGCTTGCCGCCGATGTCGTCAGCGTCAACGGCGCGACACGGGCGCAGCGTTGGGTTTCCACTGAGGCCCTTTGGAAATGGATCGATGCGCGCGGATCGGATTTTGGCATCGGGCGACCCTATCTCGATCGGGATCCGCCGCATGTCGCACCGATAGACGGCAAGGAATACACCGCCCGTCGCGGCGGGACGAAAGCTCAACAAGCGGAAGCGGATGTCAAGAAGCGCAACCGGCTCGCTCTGCGGGTCGTAGCGAAACAACGAAAAACCGCCAAAGTGTCGAAGGGGAGAACGATCTGATCCGGTTCAGCTGCGCCTTTCAACACGACGCGGGCAAGAATGCGTAGCAATCCCATCATCGTGCAAAAATACGGGGGCGCCTGTCTCGAAACACCGGCAAAAATCCGCGCAGTCGCGAGCAGTGTCGCCGATTTGCATGGCCGTGGTCATCGTGTCGTGGCGATCGTTTCAGCGATGGGCAAGACCACCGACGAACTCGTCAGGATGGCCTATCAGGTCAGCCCGCATCCCAATCGCCGGGAACTCGATATGTTATTGACCACCGGCGAGCGCATCAGCATGTCCTTGATGAGCATGGCGCTGTCTGATCTCGGCGTGCCGGCGATCAGCTTTACCGGCAGTCAAGCCGGAGTGATGACCGACGAATCCCATTCCTCCGCACGCATTCTGGATGTGCGGCCCGTTCGCGTGATCGAAGAGCTCGATCGCGGACGCATCGTGGTTTTGGCAGGCTTTCAGGGCGTGAATCCGGTGACCAAAGAAATCACGACGTTGGGCCGGGGCGGCAGCGATACCACCGCGGTCGCCATGGCTGCGGCGCTCAAAGCGGAGTGCTGTGAAATTATCAAGGAGGTCGACGGAGTTTGCTCGGCTGATCCGCGCATCGTCGCGGATGCAAAACCCTTGCGTCAGCTGGATTTCGCATCGCTATCCGAAATGTGTTTCTGGGGCGCCAAGGTCTTGCATTTTCGCAGCGTGGAGCTGGCCCACAGCCAAAATGTCCCTTTGGTCTTGAGAAAGTGGGGCGGCGCCCGGCACAGCACACAAGTGATGCAGGAGGTTGCGGACATGGAGAACGGAAAAGTCTTGGCCGTCAACTCGATGGCTCGCATTGAGCATGTCGAGATCGATTCGGCGGACCTCAATCAAGGCTTTGAGAAGTTCGCGCAGCATCTCAAGCAAAATGGCTTGCCTTGGCCGCAACTCCTCGCCTCGGCTTTCACCGCCGGAAAAACCCGCATCATGATGACTTGCGATTCGGAGACACTCGACACGTTGCTGCGCACACTGGAAGGGAGCAAAGACTTGCGCAAACAGCGCGAGACTCTGAGTTCGGTGAGCCTCACTTGCTTCGGCGGCATTTCTTCAGACTTGCCATACAAGGCGATTCAGATTCTGCAACGTCACGGGATTATCGCCGACAAGTATGTTTTGTCGTCGCATTCCGTAAGTTTCTTTGTTCCGGTGGAGAGCCGTGAGGCTGCGGTCAAGGCTTTGCATTCGCTGATCTAGTCGAAATTTGGTGAGGGGCGTTGACGCCGGACGAGGTGAGGAGGTCGAGCCCTGGCGATCTCCTGGACGTGTACTCAATAGCGTCAGCTTGTTCGCGAGCTCACCATTATCGACGGCGTTTGATCCGAAGCCGACATCCACGGCGTCATCATTGCGATTGCGGGCTTGGGAGCACGAGTTTCGTGAAAACCCGGTGCCAACGTCCGAAGCCACCTGGTCGATCGTGTGTGCGGATAGCTGCGCTGGAGTGTCGCAGTTGGCCTCTCACAAATATATCGACTTCAACGGTAATGTCCCGTCCTCGAGCTTACCGCGGAGCCGGGTCATGGCTTCAAAGCTGTCTTTGGGCTCTGTCGCGCTGATACTGGTCGGAGCAACGGTGCTTTTGATCGCAAGTCGGCCACCTGCGTGGATCGTGCTGCTGCTCGGTTCGTTCGCGCTGGCGGTGCTGTATATCGTCGCGAGAACGAGGTCGCGTTACGATCCGCTCGATCCGCGCTTCGGTAGCTGCATCCCTCCGATTTCCAGGCCGAAGACCGGTGGCGGCGATGTATCCGACCACCACAGCGAGGCCTGATCTCGATCAGATGCGGATCATGCGGAGAGGTCCGCTTCGGGCCCAAGACCGATATGCATTCTCGTCGCCTTTCCGAGGGCAGGCCGGGGTGCCGAAATTAACGTGTGCCCGGCCTAGCCTCGCCCGCGATAGGGCGCGACGCCCTGATCGGGAACCCAGATGCCCTTCGGCAGCCGGCCGGTCTGGAAGAACACGTCGATCGGGATGCCGCCGCGCGGATACCAGTAGCCGCCGATGCGCAGCCATTTCGGCTTGATCTCGTCTGATATCCTCCGGCCGATCATGATCGTGCAGTCCTCGTGGAATGCGCCATGGTTGCGGAAGCTCGCGGCAAACAGTTTCAGCGATTTGGATTCGAGCAGCCAGCGGCCCGGCACATAGTCGATCACCAGATGGGCGAAATCCGGCTGTCCCGTCACCGGGCAGATCGAGGTGAACTCCGGCACCGTGAAACGCACCAGATAATCGGTACCAGCCTGCGGATTGGGCACGCGGTCGAGCTGTGCCTTTTCCGGCGCGTCGGGCCATTCCACCGCACGGCCGAGTTGCAGGCCGGGGGAGGTCGTTGATTTGCTGGATTTCTTCGCCATTCGGGTCTCCGTGGCGTCCTCTTAGCCAATGATGGCGCCCCCGTCACCCGGCCTTTTCCCCCTCGATGCATTGCGGTAGAAGCAGCGCCATCCGACCCCCTCACTGCCACAAGAGGTTCTCATGACTGCCATCATCGACATCATCGGCCGCGAAATCCTGGATAGCCGCGGCAATCCCACGGTCGAGGTCGATGTGGTGCTCGAGGATGGGTCAATCGGCCGCGCGGCGGTGCCGTCGGGCGCGTCCACCGGCGCGCATGAGGCGGTGGAACTGCGCGACGGAGACAAGGCGCGCTATCTCGGCAAGGGCGTCCAGAAGGCGGTCGCCGCCGTCAATGGCGAGATCTTCGAGGCGCTCAGCGATCACTCGGTCGAGGAGCAAGTCGCGATCGACCAGATCATGATCGATCTCGACGGCACGCCGAACAAGAGCCGGCTCGGGGCCAATGCCATCCTCGGCGTCTCGCTCGCCTGCGCCAAGGCGGCCGCCGAATCCTTCGACATGCCGCTGTATCGTTACGTCGGCGGCACCTCGGCGCGGACGCTGCCGGTGCCGATGATGAACATCATCAATGGCGGCGTGCATGCCGACAATCCGATCGACTTCCAGGAATTCATGATCTTGCCGGTCGGCGCCACGTCGTTTGCCGAAGCGCTGCGTTGCGGTTCGGAAATCTTCCACACGCTGCGCGGCGAACTGAAGAAGGCCGGCCACAACACCAATGTCGGCGACGAGGGCGGTTTTGCGCCGAACTTGCCGTCGGCCGACGCCGCGCTCGAGTTCATCATGAACGCAATCGGCAAGGCCGGCTACAAGGCCGGCGGCGACGTCCTGCTCGGTCTCGACTGCGCCTCCACCGAATTCTTCAAGGAAGGATCCTACGTCTATGGCGGCGAGAACAAGACCCGCTCGCGTTCGGAGCAGGTCAAGTATCTGGCCGACCTGGTTAGCCGCTATCCGATCGTCACCATCGAGGACGGCATGTCGGAGGACGACATGGACGGCTGGAAGGAGCTGACGGATGCGATCGGCAAGAAGTGCCAGATGGTCGGCGACGATTTGTTCGTCACCAACGTGACGCGGCTTGCCGACGGCATCAAGAACGGCCGCGGCAATTCGATCCTGGTCAAGGTCAACCAGATCGGCACCCTGACCGAGACGCTCGCCGCGATCGAGATGGCCTACAAGGCGGGCTACACCGCCGTGATGTCGCACCGCTCCGGCGAGACCGAGGACTCCACGATCGCTGATCTGGCGGTCGCCACCAATTGCGGTCAGATCAAGACCGGCTCGCTGGCGCGCTCCGACCGCACCGCCAAGTACAACCAGCTGCTGCGGATCGAGCAGCAACTCGGTACCCAGGCGAAATACGCGGGCAGGGCGGCCTTGAAGGCACTGGCGTAACGCCCCAACTTGATCGGAGCCTAACAAACGCAAAAAAGGGAGGTCGGGATGAGTGACGGCAAGAGCGGTCTGCAGCTGCGTTCGCTGCTCAAGAAGAATGGCGAACTCGAGATATCGCTGGTCAATGTCCCGACCCCCGAGCCTGGACCCGACGAGGTCGTGGTCCGGGTCGAGGCGACCCCGATCAATCCGTCCGACCTCGGGCTCCTGATCGGCCCGGCCGACATGGCGGCCGCCAAGGCCTCCGGCAGCAGGGAATTGCCTGTGGTGACCGCCCGCGTGCCGGAAGCGGCGCTGCCTGGCCTCGCCGCGCGGCTCGACGAGTCGATGCCGGTCGGCAATGAAGGCGCCGGCGTCGTGATCAGGACCGGCTCGTCGGACGCGGCGAAAGCGCTGATGGGCCGCACCGTCGCGATGATCGGCGGCGCGATGTATGCGCAATACCGCACGCTGCGCGTCAACGAATGCCTGCCGCTGCCCGACGGCATCACCCCGGCGGAAGGCGGGTCCTGCTTCGTCAATCCGTTGACCGCGCTCGGCATGACCGAGACGATGCGGCGCGAGGGGCACAAGGCGCTGGTGCACACGGCCGCCGCATCCAACCTCGGCCAGATGCTCAACAAGATCTGCCTCAAAGACGGCATCGGCCTCGTCAACATCGTGCGCAACAGGGAGCAGGCCGAGATCCTGCACAGGATCGGCGCCAAGCATGTCGTCGATTCCAGCGCGCCCGATTTCATGGACAAGCTCACCGACGCGCTGGTCGAGACCGGCGCGACCATCGCCTTCGATGCGATCGGCGGCGGCAAGCTCGCGGGCCAGATCCTGGTCGCGATGGAGACCGCGATCAACAAGACCGCCAAGGCTTACAGCCGCTACGGTTCGAACGTGCACAAGCAGGTCTATGTCTATGGCGGCCTCGACACCCGCGATATCCAGCTGCCGCGCGGCTTCGGCATGGCCTGGGGTATCGGCGGCTGGCTGCTGTTCCCGTTCCTGATGAAGATCGGTCCGGAGGCCGGCAACAAGCTGCGCCAGCGCGTGGTGGCCGAGCTGAAGACCACTTTCGCCAGCCACTACACCAAGGTGGTCTCGCTGCAGGAGACCTTGCAGCTCGACAACATCGCGGTCTATGGCAAGCGCGCGACCGGCGAGAAATTCCTGATCAACCCGAACAAGTAACGGACGGCCTCTATTCGCGCTCGAATGCCAGCTTCCTGGAGCGCTTGTGGCGCTCCAGGGCGTGGCCGATCAGAACATCCATCAGCCCGGATTGCGGCAGGCCGCTGGCCTCCCACAGCCGCGGATACATGCTGATGTTGGTGAAGCCGGGCAGGGTGTTTGCCTCGTTCACGAATGCCTGCTCGCCGTGCAGGAAGAAGTCGATCCGCGCCATGCCTTCGCAGCCCAGCACCCTGAACGTCCTGATCGCGAGCTCCCTGATGGTTTCGGCGATGGCAGCCGGCACTTTGGCCGGCACCTGAAGCAGCGCGCCATCGGCATCGAGATACTTCGCGTCGTAGGAGTAGAAGCCGTGCTTGTCGGACGGAACGATTTCTCCGAGCTGGGAGGCACGGATGCGACCCTCGGCATCCTCGAGCACGGAGCACTCGACCTCCCGGATCGGCGCGACACAGCGCTCGATCAGGATCTTCGTGTCGAAGCGGAATGCCAATCTGCAGCCGGCCTCGAACTCCTCCGCGGTGCGCGCCTTCGACACGCCGACCGATGATCCCATGTTGGCCGGCTTGACGAAGACCTCCTGCGACCCCAGCGCGCTGACCGCGTCGTCGTAGCTGATGGGAGCCGCGCTCGACATCGCGACAAAGGGGACGATCGGCAATCCCGCCTCGCGCATCAGGCGCTTGGCGACGTCCTTGTCCATTCCGGCCGCAGAGCCCATCACGCGCGAGCCGACATAGGCGACGTCAGACAATTCCAGCGCGCCCTGCACCGTGCCATCCTCGCCGTTCGGGCCATGCAGGACCGGGAAGACGACGTCGAAGGCCGGCAATTCCGCAGGCCCCGTCGCCTGTTCCTGAAGCACCACGACGCGGCCCTGTCCGCCCGGCAGCAGCGCGAGTTGCGGTCCATTGTCCGGAATGGTCAACGCGCCGCCACCTGCGCCGGCGCCGTTTCCCGCATCGGCGACAATCCAGCGGCCATCGCGGGTGATGCCGATCGCGGTGGCGTCATAGCGATCCGGGTCGAGCGAGCGAAGCACGTTGGCGGCCGACGCCCGCGAGACGTCGTGCTCGGCGGAACGGCCACCGAACAGGATTGCGACCCGTGTCTTGCGCTCTGGCATTGTTTAGCCTCTCGGCGGTAGGCAGGTGATGCAGGAATCCGCGGCAGTATGCTCGGACGAAGATGTCGACAATTTGCTACACATGCTCCAGACCGGCGTTTCAGGGCCACCTGGATGGGCGAGGCAACGGTGTTCAGGTCAGTTTTGCAAACGCTGCGTTTCCAGAATTGGGCGATTCATGCACTTGCATCTTTCTCGGCGTATCGGTAGGTGAGGACCACCAATCCGGTTTCACGTGCACCCCAGGGGACTAGCTATGGCCTATAACATCGTCACCATCGTCGGCAGCATCCGCAAGCAGAGCTTCTCGCTCAAGATCGCCAATGCGCTGGCCAAGCTCGCGCCGGCCTCGCTGAAGCTCGACGTGACGACCCTCGAGGGCATTTCCTTCTTCAACCAGGACCTCGAGGCGGCGCCGCCGGCGGACTGGCTGGCCTTCCGCGAGAAGCTGCAGAAGTCGAACGGCGTGCTGTTCGTGACCCCTGAATACAACCGCTCGGTCCCGGGCGTGCTGAAGAACGCCATCGACGTCGCATCGCGGCCCTATGGCAAGAGCTCATTCCAGGGCAAGCCGACCGGCATCATCTCCAACTCGCCGGGCCCGCTCGGCGGCGTCAGCGCGGCGAAGCACCTGCAGAACATCCTGCCGGGCATTTCTGGCCCGATCCTCGGCCAGCCGGAAATCTACCTCAACGGCGTCGGCGATGCCTTCGACGACCAGGGCGAGCTGACCAAGGACTCGCTCAAGACCGTGTTGCAGCAGTACCTCGTCGCCTTCGCAGCCTTCGTCGAGAAGCAGAACGGCTAATCAAATTTAGCATTCCATTAACCGCCATGGCCGCATCTTCGCGGCCATGGTTTCCCGCACGCGCCTCAAATCGATTCTGTCCGGCCTTGCCCTCTACACGCTGGCAGCGCTGATGGTCGGCTATTTCGGCGTCAACGCCTACACCGGCAAATATGGCCTGAACGCGCGGCAGGAGCTCGACCAGGAAATCATCGCACTGACCTCGGAGCTGGCGCGACTGAAGAAGGAGCGGGCCGAGGGCGAGCAGCGGGTGTCGCTGTTGCGGTCGGACCGGGTCGATCCCGACATGCTGGACGAGCGTGCGCGCTTTCAGCTCGACTACGCAAATCCGCGTGATCTGGTTCGGGTCAACAAGTCGAACTGACGCGTTCTCAAATTTCAAAAACACGCGCGCGCTATCACAAAAATGTCGCGCTGCGTTGCAGTGCGGCATAGCAAAATTCCATCCGGCGAACGCAATCCTTCCAAGGCGATTTGAGTTGGGTTAGAGAGGGTTCTTCGACTTCTCTCACCCGGAATTGCCATGGCCGCACCCAAGAAAAGCGTCGCAAAAGAATCAGGGCAGGAGAAGGCTGGCTCGCCGCCCGAATTCACCAGGGAGCAGGAGCTCAAGGCGCTGCGGGACATGCTCCTGATCCGGCGCTTCGAGGAGAAGGCCGGTCAGCTTTACGGCATGGGTGCGATCGGCGGCTTCTGCCATCTCTATATTGGTCAGGAAGCCGTCGTGGTCGGCATGCAGATGGCGCTGAAGTCGGGCGACGAGGTCATCACCGGCTACCGGGACCACGGCCACATGCTGGCTTGCGACATGGAAGCCAGGGGCGTGATGGCCGAATTGACCGGACGTCGCGGCGGTTATTCCCGCGGCAAGGGCGGCTCCATGCACATGTTCAGCAAGGAGAAGCATTTCTACGGCGGTCACGGAATCGTGGGCGCGCAGGTATCGCTCGGCACCGGCCTGGCGTTCGCCAACCGCTATCGCGGTAACGATGCCGTCAGCGTGACTTATTTCGGCGACGGCGCGGCCAACCAGGGCCAGGTCTACGAAAGCTTCAACATGGCGGAGCTGTGGAAGCTGCCGGTGATCTACGTCATCGAGAACAATCGCTATGCGATGGGCACCGCGGTGTCGCGCGCCTCGGCGCAGCAGGACTTCTCCAAGCGCGGCGCCTCCTTCAACATTCCCGGCAAGCAGGTCGACGGCATGGACGTGCGCGCGGTGAAGGCCGCCGCCGATGAGGCCACGGCCTGGTGTCGCGGCGGCAATGGTCCGATGATTCTGGAGATGCAGACCTACCGCTACCGCGGCCACTCGATGTCCGATCCGGCGAAGTACCGCACGCGCGAGGAGGTCGAGAAGGTCCGCCACGACCAGGACCCGATCGAGCAGGTGCGCAACCGTTTGCTCGCCGCCGGCGTCAGCGAGCAGGATCTGAAGGCGATCGACGCCGAGGTGCGCGAGATTGTCAACGAAGCCGCCGACTTCGCGCAGCACGATCCGGAGCCCGATGCGTCCGAGCTCTACACCGACATCTACCGCTGACCTCATCCGCGCAGACTAAATTTCAAGACCGATTTCGGGAGCCGATATGCCCATTCAAGTGCTGATGCCTGCGCTGTCGCCCACCATGGAGAAGGGCAACCTCGCCAAATGGCTGAAAAAGGAAGGCGAGACCATCAAGTCCGGTGACGTCATCGCCGAGATCGAGACCGACAAGGCGACGATGGAGGTCGAGGCAACCGACGAGGGCACGCTCGGCAAGATCCTGATTCCGGAAGGCACCGCCGACGTCGCGGTGAACACGCCGATCGCCACCATCCTGGCCGACGGCGAAAGCGCCGCCGACCTTGCCAAGGCGCCCGCGGCTCCCGCGCCGCAGCCGAAGGCCGCGGAGGCCGCGCCTGCTGTTGAAGCCAGGGCGGAAGCGCCGCAGCCCGCGGCGAAGGCGCCGGCCGCGCCGGTCAGCGAGGCGCTGCCCGATCCGGAAATTCCCGCAGGCACCGAGATGGTCACGCAGACCATCCGCGAGGCACTGCGCGATGCGATGGCCGAGGAGATGCGGCGCGACGGCGACGTCTTCATCATGGGCGAGGAGGTCGCCGAGTATCAGGGCGCCTACAAGGTGACGCAGGGCCTGCTGCAGGAATTCGGCGCCCGGCGCGTCATCGACACCCCGATCACCGAGCACGGCTTTGCCGGCATCGGCGTCGGCGCGGCGATGGCAGGGCTGAAGCCGATCGTCGAGTTCATGACCTGGAATTTCGCGATGCAGGCGATCGACCAGATCATCAACTCTGCCGCCAAGACGCTCTATATGTCCGGTGGCCAGATGGGCTGCTCGATCGTGTTCCGCGGCCCGAACGGCGCCGCCGCGCGCGTCGCCGCCCAGCACAGCCAGGACTACGCGGCCTGGTACTCGCAGATCCCGGGCCTGAAGGTGATCGCGCCATACTCGGCCGCCGACTACAAGGGCCTGCTCAAGGCCGCGATCCGCGATCCCAATCCGGTGGTCTTCCTCGAGAACGAGATGCTGTACGGCCACACCGGCGAGGTACCGAAGCTTGCCGATTACGTGGTGCCGATCGGCAAGGCGCGGATTGCGCGCGCCGGCAAGGACGTCACCATCGTCTCCTGGGCGATGGGCATGTCCTATGCGCTGAAGGCCGCCGATGAACTCGCCAAGGAAGGCATCGAGGCCGAGGTCGTCGACCTGCGCACCATCCGTCCGATGGACACCGAGACGATCATCAACTCGGTGAAGAAGACCGGTCGCGCGGTCACGGTGGAGGAGGGCTGGCAGCAGAGCGGCGTCGGCTCCGAGGTCGCGGCGCGCATCATGGAGCACGCGTTCGACTATCTCGATGCGCCGGTGGCGCGCGTCTCCGGCAAGGACGTGCCGATGCCCTATGCCGCCAACCTGGAAAAACTCGCTCTGCCTTCCGTCGCCGAGGTGGTCGCGGCCGCCAAGGCCGTGTCCTACCGGTAACGCCGATGGCCGGTCCCAAGGAGCAGCCGCTGCCGCCTGACGTGATGGGCCGCGAGGACGCCATCGAGGTGCTGCGCGCCTTTGTCGTCGACGGCGGCCTGTCGATCGCGTTCCAGCGCGCCTTCGAGGAGCCGGACATGTGGGGGCTGATGCTCGTCGACATCGCCCGCCACGCCGCACGCGCCTATGCGCGCGAGAGCGAATACACCGAGGACGAGGCGCTCGCGCGCATCGTCGAGATGTTCGAAGCCGAAATCGCCCGGCCGACCGACATGGGCCAAACCAAACCGCGGTCGCAACAAGGTCACTGACAATGCCGATCAATATTCTCATGCCCGCGCTGTCGCCGACGATGGAAAAGGGCAATCTCGCCAAGTGGCTCAAGAAAGAGGGCGACAAGGTCAAGTCCGGCGACGTGATCGCGGAGATCGAGACCGACAAGGCGACGATGGAAGTCGAGGCGGTCGATGAAGGCACGATCGCCAAGATCCTGGTGCCCGAGGGTACGCAGGACGTGCCGGTCAACGACGTCATCGCGGTGATGGCCGGAGACGGCGAGGACGTGAAGGCGGCGGCCAGCGCCGGCGGTGGCGCTGCCCCGGCGGCCAAGCCCGCCGAAGCACCGAAGCCCGTCGCGCAGGCCGCGCCTGCTGCGGCTCCCGCACCGGCGGCTGCGCCCGCACCGCAGCCGGCCGCAGCCCCCGCAGCGGCGCCTCAGCCGGCCGCGCAGGCCAACGGTCACGCCCGCGTCTTCTCGTCGCCCCTGGCGCGCCGGTTGGCAAGAGAAGCCGGCATCGATCTCGGGCGCATCACCGGCACCGGTCCGCACGGCCGCGTCATCGCGCGCGACGTCGACGAGGCCAAGTCCGGCAAGGGCCTGAAGGCGCCGGCGGCCGCGCCCGCCGCCGCGGGGCCAAGCATCGCACCGTCGATGTCCGACAAGCAGATCCTCGCGCTGTTCGAGCCGGGCTCCTACGAAATCGTGCCGCATGACGGCATGCGCCGCACCATTGCGCAGCGTCTCACCGCCTCGGTGCAGAACGTCCCGCACTTCTACCTCACCATCGACTGCGATATCGGCAAGCTGCTCGCCGCGCGCGAGGAGATCAACGCGTCAGCACCGAAGGACAAGGAGAAGAAGCCGCTCTACAAGATCTCGGTCAACGACTTCGTCATCAAGGCGATGGCGGTCGCGCTGCAGAAGATTCCGAACTGCAATGTGAGCTGGACCGAAGGCGGCATGGTCAAGCACAAGCATTCCGACGTCGGCGTCGCGGTCGCGATGCCGGGCGGCCTGATCACGCCGATCATCCGCAAGGCCGAGACCAAGACGCTCTCGACCATCTCCAACGAGATGAAGGATTTTGCCGCGCGCGCCCGCGCCCGCAAGCTGAAGCCGGAAGAATATCAGGGCGGCACCACCGCGGTGTCCAACCTCGGCATGTACGGCATCAACCACTTCACCGCGGTGATCAATCCGCCGCACGCCTCGATCCTCGCGGTCGGCACCTCGGAGGAGCGTCCGGTGGTGCGCGGCGGCAAGATCGAGATCGCGCACATCATGAGCGTGACCCTGTCGTGCGATCACCGCGCCATCGACGGCGCGCTCGGCGCCGAGCTGATCGGCGCCTTCATGCAGCTGATCGAGAATCCCGTGATGATGATGGTGTGACGGGCATCAGCCATGTACGTGATGTCAGGTCCGTACGTCCTGCTCGCCGCCATCGCCGTCGCGTTGCTCGTCGCGGTCAACCGCGACCTGATATCGACGATCCAGTTCAGGATCATGATGATCGGCGCCGCTGTGCTGGCGCTGGCGTGGTCCGTGTTCCTCGGTGCGGTATGGCGGGAGTACGGGTAAATGACCGGCACGGTTCGCACGCGCTGGCCCTGGATCTCACTGCTGCTGTCGGCCGCGCTGGTGTGCAATCCGGTCGGGCTGGATTTGCTGCACTCCGCGTTCTTCGCCGGCGAACAGCTGGCGCGGAACATCGCCCAGCCCATCGTGCTGACGGCCCTGGCCATCATGGCCGTGGTGGTCGGGCTCGAATGGCTGGTCAGGACATTGATCGCAAGAAGCCGCGCCCGCGGCGCCACAGGTTGAGTTGAACGGGAGCCGCCATGGCCGACACATCTTTCGACGTCATCATCATCGGCTCCGGCCCCGGCGGCTACGTGACAGCGATCCGCGCCGCGCAACTCGGCTTCAAGACCGCGATCGTGGAGAAATCCTATCTCGGTGGCATCTGCCTGAACTGGGGCTGCATCCCGACCAAGGCACTGCTGCGCTCGGCCGAGATCTACCACTACATGCAGCATGCCAAGGATTACGGGCTGTCGGCCGACAACGTCTCGTTCGATCCGAAGGCGGTGGTGCAGCGCTCGCGCGGCGTCTCGAAGCGCCTCAATGACGGCGTCGGTTTCCTGATGAAGAAGAACAAGGTCACGGTGATCTGGGGCGATGCGACGATCGATGCGCCCGGCAAGATCACGGTGAAGAAGTCGGCGGTCGAGGCGCCGAAGGGCGCGAGCGGCGAGGGCAGCTATCAGGCCAAGCACATCATCATCGCGACTGGCGCGCGGCCGCGCGTGCTGCCCGGGCTCGAGCCCGACAGAAAGCTGATCTGGACCTATTTCGAGGCGATGGTACCGGAGCGGATGCCGAAGTCGCTTTTGGTGGTCGGCTCGGGTGCGATCGGCATCGAGTTCGCCTCGTTCTTCCACACCATGGGCGCCGACGTCACCGTGGTTGAGGTGCTGCCGCAGATCCTCCCGGTCGAGGACGCCGAGATCGCGGGCCTCGCGCGCAAGCGCTTCGAGAAGATGGGGATCAAGATCCTCACCTCGACCAAGGTGACAAAACTCGAGAAGAAGGCCGACAGCGTCGTTGCGACCATCGACGACGGCAAGGAGAAGCCGCAAGCGGTAGAGTTCGAGCGCGTGATTTCGGCGGTCGGCGTGGTCGGCAATATCGAGAATCTCGGACTGGAGAAGCTCGGCGTCAAAACCGACCGCGGCTGCATCGTGATCGACGGCCTCGGCAAGACCAACGTCCCCGGCATCTACGCGATCGGCGACGTCGCGGGACCGCCGATGCTCGCGCACAAGGCCGAGCATGAAGGCGTGATCTGCATCGAGGCGATCAAGGGCCTGCATCCGCATCCGATGGACAAGCTGCTGATCCCGGGCTGCACCTATTGCAACCCGCAGGTCGCTTCCGTCGGCCTGACCGAAGCCAAGGCCAAGGAAGGCGGCCGCGAGATCCGCGTCGGCCGCTTCCCGTTCGTCGGCAACGGCAAGGCGATCGCGCTCGGCGAGGATCAGGGCCTCGTCAAGGTGGTGTTCGACAAGAAGACCGGGCAATTGCTCGGCGCCCACATGATCGGCGCCGAGGTCACCGAGCTGATCCAGGGCTATGTGGTGGCGATGAATCTGGAGACCACGGAAGAGGAATTGATGCACACCGTCTTCCCGCATCCGACCTTGTCGGAAATGATGAAGGAAGCGGTGCTCGACGCCTACGGGCGTGTGCTGAATATCTAACAAGCGGACGCGTCGCAGATAGAACTCCCGTCATCCTGAGGTACGAGCGCAGCGAGCCTCGAAGGATGCACGGCCCGGATCGAGCAGCGGGGCCTGTCGCCCTTCGAGACGGCCGCTTCGCGGCCTCCTCAGGGTGACGGGTCCGGCAGTGAAGAATTCACAAAGAACAAGAAAGAGCAGATCCAGTGAAAGACAACGACAACCTCACCATCGAACGCCCGACTTTCGTCACCCACCTCGAATGCGCGATGGAGGGCGATCACTATCCCGCCGACCAGGTGCACAACCTGTCCAAGGCCGGCAAGCCGCTCTTGGTGCGCTACGATCTGGCCGGGGTGAAGAAGGCGCTGACGAAGGACGCGCTGGCCCAGCGGCCGGCCGATTTGTGGCGCTACCGCGAGCTGCTGCCAGTGCGAAAATGCAAGGACATCGTCAGCCTCGGCGAAGTCACGACGCCGCTGATCCGGTTGCCGAGGCTTTCTGCCAAGCTTGGCGGCGGCGAGATCATCGTCAAGGATGAGGGGCGGTTGCCGACCGCCTCGTTCAAGGCGCGCGGCCTCGTGATGGCGGTGTCGATGGGCAAGGCGCTCGGCATCAAGCACATGGCGATGCCGACCAACGGCAATGCCGGCGCGGCGCTGGCCGCCTACGCCACCTCCTGCGGCATCAAGACCACGATCTTCTGCCCGGCCGATACGCCGGAGGTCAATGTCAGCGAGATCGAGCTGCAGGGCGCCACCGTCTACCGCGTCAACGGTTATATCGACGATTGCGGCAAGATCGTCGGCGAGGGTAAGGCAAAGGTCGGTTGGTTCGATACTTCGACCTTGAAGGAGCCGTACCGGATCGAGGGCAAGAAAACGATGGGACTCGAGCTCGCCGAGCAGCTCGGCTGGGACGTGCCCGACGTGATCTTCTATCCGACCGGCGGCGGCACCGGCCTGATCGGCATGTGGAAGGCGTTCGACGAGCTCGAGAAGATAGGCTTCATCGGATCAAAGCGCCCGCGCATGGTCGCGGTGCAGGCCTCCGGCTGCGCGCCGATGGTGCGGGCCTATGAGGCCGGCACCGAGCATGCGGCGCGCTGGGAGGACGCCCACACCATCGCTTCCGGCATCCGCGTGCCGCAGGCGATCGGCGACTTCCTCATTTTGCGCGCGGTGCGCGACAGCAAGGGATTCGCGATCGCCGTCGACGACGACGAGATCACCGCGGCGCTCAACGAGGTCGCGCGCGAGGAGGGGCTGTTGCTCTGCCCAGAGGGCGCCGCGACCTATGCCGCCTACAAGCAGAGCCTCGCCGACGGCCGCGTCTCGAAGAGCGACCGCGTGATGCTGTTCAATTGCGCCAGCGGCCTGAAATACCCGCTGCCACCGGTCACCCGCACGCTGGACCGGCACAAGCCGATCGACTTCGCGCAGTTCTGACGCCTCATCCGAAGGGCCATCTTGTCGAAAGGTGGCCCTTCAAAAATGATACAACAAAGAAGATTGAGGGAGAGCGTGATGCGGAAGCTGGTTTTGGCCGTGTTGACGATGTTGGCGTTCACGGGGGCCAGTTCCGCGGAAACCTATCCCGCGCACCCGATCACCATCGTCGTGCCGTTCGCTGCCGGCGGTCCGTCGGATGCGATGGCGCGCATCCTCGGCGAGCGGATGAAGCAGTCGCTCGGCGAGGTGCTGCTGATCGAGAACGTGACCGGAGCGGGCGGCTCGATCGGCGTCGGCCGCGCGGTGCGCGCGGCGCCCGACGGCTACACCGTCTCGTTCGGCCATCTCGGCACCCATGTCGCGAACGGCGCGATCTACAAGCTCGGCTACGACCTCGTCGCTGACCTCGAGCCCGTGGTGCTGCTGCCGAGCAATCCGATGATCATCGTCAGCAAGAACGCCGTGCCGGCGAAGTCGCTGAAGGAGCTGTTGGAGTGGCTGAAGTCGCGGCCGGCGCCGCCGACCGCGGGCACCGCCGGCGCCGGCAGCGGCAGCCATATCGCCGGGCTCTATTTCGAGAACGTCTCCGGCATCAAGCTGCAATACGTGCCGTATCGCGGCACCGGGCCGGCGCTGAACGACCTCGTCGCCGGCCAGATCGACATCATCGTCGATCAGACCTCGAACTCGATCAATCAGGTCCGTGCCGGCAATATCCGCGCCTATGCGGTCACCGATTCCAAACGCGTCGCCAATGCGCCCGACGTCCCGACCGTCGATGAGGCTGGCCTGCCGGGCTTCCACATGACGCTGTGGTCCGGCCTCTGGGTGCCGAAGGGCACGCCGAAGGAGATCGTGGCCAAGCTCAACGCCGCCGCGGTCGAGGCATTGGCCGACCCCGCCGTGCAGAAGCAGCTCGAGAATCTCGGCCTGCAGATGCCGCCGAAGGATCAGCTCACGCCGGAAGCGCTCGGCACCTGGCAGAAGGCGGAAATCGCAAAATGGTGGCCGATGATCAAGGCCGCCAATGTGAAGGTGGATTGAGCACCGTTGGCGATTCAGGCACGCATACGATAAGGACAGCTCATGGAGAAATACGGCGCAGGGGCGATCGTTGTCTCCGCCTATGATCCTAACTGGCCGGCGTTGTTCGATGAGGAGCGGGCGAGGATCCAGGCTGCGCTCGGAGGTCTTGCGCTCGCCGTCGAGCATATCGGCAGCACGGCGGTGCCGGGGTTGCCGTCCAAACCCATCATCGATCTGCTGGTTGGTGTGCCAAATTTTGACGACGCGCAACATCGCTATGTCGAGCCGATGGCCACGCTCGGCTATATCTATTTGCCGCAGTACGAGTCATGGCTGCCGGGCGAACTGTTCTTCCGCAAGGGACCGCCCGGGCCCTGGACCCACCATGTCCACGTGATGCCGCTGTCCCACCCGCGTTGGCAGCAACTGATTTTGTTTCGCGATTATCTCCGCACCCATCCCGAGGCCGCGCGCGCCTACGCGGACGTCAAGCGCGAACTCGCCTGCACGTCCAGGGACGACATCGCCGCGTATCGCAACGGCAAGAGCGCGTTCGTTGAAGCGACCACCGCCCGGGCGCTGGCCTGGCGCGCCGAGCGAGGCCAGTGATCCCTCGATCGCGCGCAGTCGCGCGACCACGGCAATGACGACGACGCTCACTGCGCCGACGCTGCATTTGTCCCCTGGGTCACGACCCGCTCGCCACTGCTCGCGGGCGCGGACGGGCTGAACTGCGCCAGCGTGCTGACGAGCCACGCCACGCCCGCATCCATCATCGCAACTTTTGGCACGACCAAGGTGATGTCAAAGCGGGGCAGGGCGATCGGCGCATCGACGTAGGTCACGCCGAAGCGGGAGCCGTGCATGGCGGCGAACCGGCGTGGAATCGCCGAGACCAGGTCGGTCTCGGCGATGACGGCGAGGGCGAACATGAAATTCGGAACGGTCAGCGAGATCCGGCGCGACAAGCCGCGCTCCGCCAGCGCAACGTCGACGAAGCCATGCGGATCGCCGGAGTGCGAAACCACGAGATGCCGCGACGCGTAGTAGTTTGCCGGAGTGGGATTGGCTGCGAGCGGATGGCCGGCCCGCATCGCGATGACGAAGTCGTCCTCATAAAGCGTGCGCGTCGTGAAGCGTGCGGGGACGTCTCCGAGGGGGATGACCGCGATGTCGATGGCACGGTTGTCGAGCTCGGCGAGCGCGTCGCTCCAGGCGAAGCTCGGTACAGGCTGGCCTTGCCGCGGCAGCAATTGGCGAATGCAGATATCGATGCGCGGCGCCAGCGTGGGCAAGTCGTGGGGCAGCTGCCACAGGAAGACCGATGACCGCCGTCAGGGGCACCAATCGTGAAGCGGCGTGACGAGCGCGCGGGGTCGAAAGGTTCGACACTGTCGATCACAGCTTTGACGCGGGCGAGTATCTCCGAAATCGGCGCGGCGAGTTCGGTCGCCCGGTCGGTCGGAACGACGCCCGTCGGCGTCTTGAGAAACAAGGGATCGCTAAGCAGCGTGCGCAGACGTCCAAGCCCGTGGCTGACGGCCGACGGCGACAGGTTCAATCGCTCGGCCGATCGGCCGACATGACGCTCCTCCATGACGATCTCGAACAGGACCAGCAGATTGAGATCGGTACGGGAAAGATCAATTTCATTCAGCATGTCGCTGAAATCATATCACTGGATTCAGGTCAGACGAAGTGAGAAGTCTTGTCAGGTGCAGAATATCCAAGGCGCTGAAATCAATGAGGAATTCTTCGATGTTCCATCCAGTATATGGCGGGGCGGACCGCAACAACAAATCCTCTCAAGGGAGCAGATCGGATCGGATTTGCAGGCGGCTAGCAGTGGCGGCGGCACTCGCGCTGCCGCTGGCGGTTCACGCTGCGGCGGACGAGCGCACACCAAGCCGGGCGGAGGACGTCGCTCACCACGCCCTCGCTGAACTCATCCGGCGCACCGAGCAAGCGATGTCAGCGTTCATGCGCGGCGACACGACCACCTATCTTGGCCTGATCAAGCACGGTGACGACTTTACCTTGATGCAGCCATTCGGCGGCTCCCCCTCGGAAGGATTCGATCCCAGCCCCGAGCACATCGCGAGGCTTGCCGGATACTTCAAGGGAGGAGAAACGAAACTGGAATTGGTGAAGTCCTACGCGTCGCGCGACATCATTGTGCTTTCGATGATCGAGCGACAGCATGGCGAGGTCGGTGGCCTGCCCGACCAGGACTGGTCGCTGCGCGTGACGTTGGTTTACCGTCGGAGTGACGCCGACTGGCACCTGGTGCATCGACACGCCGATCCGCTTGTGCATCGCATCAGCTTGGAGCAAGCGGCTGCGCTGGCCCGTGGCTGAAGCCCGCCACATTGCCAGCGAAGCCGCATGTCCGCTGAAGCTTGCCGCTTGTGGAGGCAGGGATTGCTTCGCCGTTAGCGCTCCTCGCAATGACGATTGTGCGAGGCCGTCCGTTAATCTCACTGTGGCGGCGTTGTAGCCGCCGGCTCCGCATTGGTCTCCTGCGTCACGACACGCGCTTCGTTCTTGGCCACCGCGGTTCCGGCGTCATCGAAGCGCACACGATAGACCGCGAAATTCTCCATCACGCGCTGCACGTAATTGCGCGTCTCCGAGATCGGAATCCGCTCGACCCAGTCGACTGGATCGACGTTGGGATCGCGCGGGTCGCCATAAGCCTTGACCCAGTCGCGGACGCGGCCGCGGCCGGCGTTGTAGCCGGCAAACGTCATGATGTGGCAGTTGCGATATTCCGACAGCAGCGCGCTCAATTCGGCCGCACCCATCTGGGTGTTGTAGACGGGATCGGAGACCATCCTGCTCCAGTCGTAGCTGACGCCGAAACGCTTTGCGGTGTCGCGGCCGGCCTCCGGCGTCACCTGCATCAGGCCGACCGCGTTGGCCGGCGACTTGTCGCGCTGGTCGAATGCGCTTTCGGTGCGCGCGATCGAGTAGGTCATGCTGCGTCCGATATCGGGGGCGATCGGGGTGTGCTTGGGAATGCCGATGACCGGGAAGGCGTAATGGTCGAAGGCAAAGCCGCGGCCGAGCGCGATCTTACCGATCTGCAGCATGGCGCGGGCATCGTTGCGGCGGCCGGCGAGCTCGCCGAGCGCCTCGAGCATTCCGACATCTGTGCTTTCCTCGGCGAGGTCTGCGGCGAAATAGAGCACGATGTCGGGCTCGCCGATCGCATAGAGCATGTCGGCGGCGCGGACCCGCTCGTCGGTGGCGGTGCTGCCGGCGCTCGCTGCCGGCGAGGGCGCGCGCAGCTCGACGCCGTCACGGCCGAGCTTGGCCAGTGCGAGCTGACCGTAATAGGCGGTCGGGTAACGCGCGGCGGCCTGGTAGTCGGCCCGCATTGCCGCGGTGTTGCCGAGTGCCTCGGCGGCGCGGCCGCGCCAATAGGCGGCACGCGCCAGCACGGTCGGATTGGTCTGGCCCTCGTCGATCCGCGCGAAATGCGCCGCGGCGGTCTTGGCGTCGTTGAGATAACGCAGCGCGATCCAGCCGCGCATGAAGTGCATGTCGGAGCGGTAATAGGGGTTGTCCGGCGCCGCCGCCGGGCGGATCACGTCATAGGCGGTCTGGTACTGGCCCTGGTCGAGCAGCTTACGGGAGAGGATGCGACGCTCGCGCCACCATTGGTCGGTGTCCTGCTGCGCCATCGTCTCGGGCGCGGCTGCGATCGTCACGCGCGCTGCATCGTCGATCCTGTTCTTCGCAAGCAGCCACTGGATCCGGCACAGCGTGTAGCCGAGGTCGCTGTGGGCATCGGCCGCCACGTCGTTGAGTGCGTCTTCTGCCTTGCTGGATTGTCCGCGAACCGCGCCGCACGCCTTCACGATCGCCAGCTCATCGCTGCCGAGCCGCTGCGCCGCGCGCCTGGCGGCGGCGAGGTCCTTGGCACCGATCCGCTTGTCCATGCGCGCGCGATGATCGTCGCGCGTCAGCAGGTCCTTGAATGCGTCATAGGCGTCGCTCTCGGTGCGGTCGGACAAATCCTCCGAGCGCCAGGCCTCGCGCACCAGCTTGGTGGCGCCGTCGCGGTCGCCTTCGGCGAGCAGCGTGCGGGCGAGCGCGAACTTGCCCTTGGCGCTAACAGGCTGATCGAGGGTGAAGCCGTGCACCGTGGCCGGATCGCTGCGCTCCTGCCAAATCCGTGCCTCGGCCCGGCGGCGCAGCAGCGTGACGCTTGGCCAGTCCGGGTTGGTGGTGACGAACGCCGCATAGCGGCTGTAGGGCGCGTTCGACTCGGAGTGGCGCAGTAGATACCACTCGACGAGCTTCCGCCCGACCGGGTCGGTGATCTTCGCCTGGATATCGGTCGCCTCGCTGGTCTTGCCCCTGCGTGCAGCAACGATCGCGTCCCTGATAGTGGCGAGATCGCCTAACAATTGCGGCCCAGCGGGTTTCTCGGGCTCTGATACCTTCGAGGTCGCAGTTTTGGTGCTCGATTTTGTTTTGGCCGATTTGCGTTTGTCGGCGCCGTGCCTGGCATGCCGGCGCTTGCCGGAGGTGCTCTCGCGTGCGGATTTGGCACCGTGCGCCTTCTTGTCGGCGTGGCCGCTCTTGGCCTGGTGCTGGTGATGCGGCTTGGCGGTCGCCTGGACCGGAAGCAGCGCAAGCGCGGCGGCGGTGGCGAAACACGCCAGCGGACGTAGGCAACGGTTCATTCCCTGGCCCCCCTGAAACCATCAGGCACAAACGGAACGCGTCGTACACGGCACAACGGCCGCAAATTACCACTACCCTCGATTCTCGAGTGTTAACGCTGCTGCAACTCAACAGGGAAAACACGGCGAAATATGGAATGTGACGTGTGGAACCCGCGGGAACCGGGGTTCTCTCGGGCAGTGAGGCGCGGCCGCCACACGCTTTGACCTATCCCTCCTGGGTTGTATCCTCGCGACAGAACGCGCCGTGGGGGACCGATGTCACTGATAGAACAGCTATTGCCGGCCGGTCGGTCATGACCGCTCGCCTCACCACCATCCATGACGGCGGCCGCTATTTCGAGGGCCCGCGCTGGCATCGCGGGCGGCTCTGGTTCGTCGACTGCATGGCGCGGACGCAGCTCAGCATCAGCCCGTCGGGCGAGCTGCAGCAGCACGCGGCGGTGACCGACGACACGCCCTGTGGTCTCGGCGTGCTGCCTGACGGCGACATCGTCGTGCTGACGATGTTCAGGAAGCGGCTGCTGCGGTTTTCTGATGGCGCACCGTCGCTCTATGCCGATCTCTCTGAGGTCGCGACCGGCACGATCGACGACATGATCATCGACGGCCAGGGGCGCGCCTATGTCGGTGACCTCGGCTTCAACCTGCCGCCGCCGGAGGGCCGCGGCGCCGTCGGCCGGATCATCCTCGTGATGCCTGACGGCAGCGCCCGCATCGTCGCGGACGGCTTGCGCTTTCCCAACGGCATTGCGGTTTCCTCCGACCATCGTCGGCTCGTCGTCGCCGAAATGGATGGCGCCTGCCTCGCCGACTACGACATCGCGGCGGACGGCAGCCTGCATCTGCGCGGGCGGCTCGGCCGCATCAACGATCCCGACGGCATCTGCCTTGATCGCGACGGCGCGGTCTGGGTCGCGTCGTTCACGGAAGATGCCTTTGTTCGGATCGATCGCGATGGTGTGGAGCGTGAGCGTATCGGCGTCGCCGGCCGCCGCGCGCTTGCCTGTGCGCTCGGCGGTGCCGACCGCCGGACGCTGTTCTGCCTTAGCGCGGAGACGTCCTAGGAGGAACTGCGGAAGGGCAAATCGGTGTCGCGCATCGATGTGGGCGAGGTCGACACGCCAGGTGACGGCTATCCCTGAGCTGCTCCCCGTTCGGCAAGACGGTTCGCTTTGGTCTTGAATTATGTTCTCGTTTCGTTCAGATTGGTGCGCTCCGGGAGGAGCGCCCATGGACGCCGAGAGAGACCGCGACATCATCAGGCTATGGAACGAGCTCCGCCGGCTGCAGCGGGAGGGGCGTCCGACGGCGCTAATGATCCGCCGGATCGAGAAGGCGCTGGCGGCAAGGGAAACCGCAAGCGAGCAGGCGGCGGCCTGAGGCGCCTGTCTTGACGCGTTTGCCCCACGCGAGCCGGTATCCGCTTCGCTCGAAGACGATCTAGCGTCCGCCGTCCGGCCCCATCACCAGATTTGGCAGCCAGGTCGAGATCTCCGGGAAGAAGCAGAGCAGCAGCACCGCGAACATCATCAGCAGCACGAACGGCAGCGTGCCCCAGATCACCTCGCTCAACGGGATGTCCGGCGCGACGTTGCGGATGACGAAGATGTTGAGGCCGACCGGCGGATGGATCAGGCCCATCTCCATCACGATCGTCATGACGACGCCGAACCAGATGATGTCGAAATTGGCCGCACGAAGCGGCGGCAGGATGATCGGCGCGGTCATCAGGATGATCGAGACCGGCGGCAGGAAGAAGCCGAGCACGATCACCATCACGAGGATCGCGAACAGCAACTCCCAGCGCGGCAGGTGCATCGCGACGATCGCCTCCGCCGCCGATTGCGAGATGTGCAGATAGCTCATCACATAGGAATAGAGCAGCGACATGCCGATGATCAGCATCAGCATGGTGGATTCGCGGATGGTCGATTTCAGGATCGGCGACAGGTCGCTCGGCTTCCACACGCTGTAGATCACCGCGATCAGCGCCAGCGCCAAGAGCCCGCCGAGGCCGGCGGTTTCCGACGGCGTGGCGTAGCCGCCATAGAGCGCGATCATGACGCCGGTCAACAGCAGCACGAACGGGATCACGCGCGGCAGTGCGCTGAAGCGCTCGGCCATGGTGAATTCGTCGTGCTGCAGGATCGCGGCGTCCTTGCCGGTCGCGTCATAGACGGCGCGCGCCATGGCGTATTCCTTGCGGAAGCGGTACACGGCGTAGACGCCGAACAGCGTCACGAGCAGCAGTCCGGGGCCGATGCCGGCGAGGAACAACCGCCCCAGCGATTTCTCGGCGGCGACGGCGAACAGGATCATCGTGATCGACGGCGGCAGCAGAATGCCGAGCGTGCCGCCGGCGGCGATGATTCCGGCGGCAAAGCCGCCGGAATAGCCGCGCTTGCGCATCTCCGGGATGCCGGCCGAGCCGATCGCCGAGCAGGTCGCGGGCGAGGAGCCGGCCATCGCCGCGAACAGCGCACAGGCGAACACGTTGGCGACGCCGAGGCCGCCAGGCACGCGGTGCAGCCAGGCATGCAGCGCCGAATAGAGATCCTGGCCGGCGCGCGATTTGCCGATTGCCGCACCCTTCAGGATGAACAGCGGGATCGATAGCAGCGTGATCGAGGCCATCTCCTCGTAGACGTTCTGCGTCACCGTATCGAGCGAGGCCGCCGGCATGAAGATCGCCATGAACACGACCGCGACCGCGCCGAGCGCGAACGCGATCGGCATGCCGGAGAACATCGCAAACAAAGTGGCAAGTCCGTAGGAGATGCCAATACCAAACACGGTCATCGGCGCGCGCCACCGGTCAACGGAAGGATGATTTGCAAGAGGATCTGCACGCAGAGTAGCGTCATGCCCAGTGCCATCAGCACATAAGGGATGGCGAGCGGCGGCGACCACATCGAGTTGGACACCTGGCCGTCGACATAGGCCTCATGCGCCAGGGTCCAGGACTTCCAGGCGAAGAAGGCGCAGAACGCGAAGCTGGCGACGTCGACCAGCCACAGCCTGATGCTGTTGGCCCGCGGCGAGAGCAGGCCGACGAACGCCTCGATGCTGACATGGCCGCGCTGGCTCTGCACATAGGCCGCGGTCATGAAGGTGGCGCCGACCAGCAGGAACACGGCAGCCTCGTCCTGCCAGTAGTTTGCCATGTGAAACACGGCGCGGCCGAGCACGCTGTAGCTCAGGATCGCGCAGGCCGCGATCAGAGCGAGCGCGGCGAACACCACGATGATGTTGTTGCAGACCGACAGCGCGCGCTCAAGCATGGCTACGGGCGTGTTGCCCGCGGCCAGGCTTGCGCTTTCGTCCTGATCCGCGACCGGACCATGGATCATGCGGCGACGTCGCTTGCGAGCTTCAGCAGGTTGGCTGACGTCGCCGTCTTGGCGCCATAGTCCTTCCAGGCGGTGTCGCGCGCGATGTCGCGCCACTTGCCGACAATGGCGGCATCGAGGACGCTGACCTTGGCGCCGGCCTTCTCGTAGACCTTGGTAACCTCGGTGTCGTCGTCCTGCGCGCCCTTGCGGCCGAACGCCTCGAGCTCGGTGCCAACAGCGAGGATGATGTCCTGCTGGTTCTTCGGCAGCTTGTCGAAGATCGCCTTCGACATCATCAGCGGCTCCAGCATGAACCAGTAGGAGGCGCCGGCGCCCGAGGTCAGCGACTTCGCGACCTCCTCGAGGCGGAACGAGATCAGGCTCGTGGAGGAGGTGATGCCGGCGTCGCAGGCGCCGGTCTGCATCGCGGCGTAGAGCTCGTTGGACGGCACCGACAGCACGGCGGCGCCGGCGGTCTGCAGCACCATGTCCATCTCGCGCGAGCCGCCGCGCACCTTCAGGCCCTTGGCGTCTTCGGGGGCCACGATCGCCTTGGAGCGGCTGGCGACGCCGCCGGCCTGCCAGACCCAGGAGATCAAAAGAATGCCCTTGTCGGCGAGGAAATCGCTCAATGCCTTGCCGACCGGCTCCTTCTTCCAGCGCAGGCCCTGGTCGTAGGTCGTGACCAGGCCCGGCATCAGGCCGATATTGGTCTCCGGCAATTCGCCGCCGGCATAGGGCATCGGATAGAGGCTGAGATCGAGCGCACCCTTGCGCATCGCCGAGAACTGCGCGTTGGTCTTGATCAGCGACGAGTTCGGATAGACCTCGGCGGCGAGCTCGCCGCCGGAACGCTTGGCGATCTCGGCTGCGAACATCCGGCACAGCCGGTCGCGGAAGTCGCCCTTGTCGATCGTGCCGCCGGGGAACTGGTGCGAGATCTTCAGGGTGGTCGCGGCATGCGCGGTGCCGATGCCCATCCGCAGGACGGCGGGAGCGGCGAGGGCGGAAGCGAGGACGTGGCGGCGTGTGAGCATGGTTTTTTCCCCTGAGAGCTTCTTGAGTGGCTGTTAGGCCGGCGCGGCGCTTCAGCTTAGCCGGTCTTCACCTGAACATTCTCTAGTCTGATAGTTCGAGGCGCCCTGATAGTGCGAGCCGACATGTGGCCGCAAGTCCTGGTCGCAAGTCCTGGTCGCAAGTCCTGGCGTTGTTGCGGCGCACACTGCGCCCGCGTCGCCACTCCAACCCTCACGTGACGAACCGTCGGGCGTCCGCGCCGCGATTCTTCAAGAATTTGTTATTGGAGGTAACAACGGCCAGCGCAAGTGCGTCGAGTAGACAGCGGCAAGTCGTCGCGCTCACATTCGACCACACAAGGGATCACCAACATGACCACCAAGACCCGCCTCGGCCTTTCCGCCGCGCTGCTCTCGTTCAGCCTGGCGCTGGCGCCGGCCGCCTTCGCTCAGGACAAGATGGGCAAGGACGACGCGATGAAGAAGGAAGACACGATGTCCAAGGATGCCATGAAGAAGGATGGTGGCATGATGAAGAAGGACGACGGCATGAAGAAGAACTGACGCCGCCACTGCTCATCATTCGCAGGCCCGCCAAGGTGGCGGGCCTGGTTACGCCTTAGCGCTTCTTCTTGCCGCGCTCCTTGCGCGCTGCGTAGCGGGCGTCACGCTTGGCCTTCTGCTCGGCCTCGAGCGCGGCCAGTCTTGCGGTTTCCTCTTCCTTCTCCCGCGCGATCCGCTCCGCCTCGGCCGCGGCGGCCTCTTCCTCGCGGCGCTTCCGCTCAGCCTTCTCGGCTTCACGGGTTTCCTTGGCCTTGGCGCGGCGCTCGGCGATCGCCGCGCGCTCCTCGGCCCGCGCCTTCACGCTCGGATCGTCGGCCCCCGGCTGGGTACGAAACTTGTTGAGGAGGTTTTGCCGCGCCTGCAGCGCCGCCTTTTGGCGGTCGGCAAAACCCGGTTCCTTGAAGCCACTCATAGAGGAAGCCTGCTGCTTTCTGTTCGTTGATGGTTGGGGTTCGGTTCGTCGCTTCAATAGGTGAACGGCGGCGAAAATGCCAGTGGCGAACAGCGGGCTGTGGAGCAAAAGAGATATGAGCGCACAGCAAACGGCCGACGGCCGTGTTTGCGCCCGACGGGTGCCGGCGTGGTGAGTGGTTGGTCACCGAACCTGCCGACGAGTCTAGAGCTTTGGTTCTGATTGAATCAGAACCAAAGCTCCAATTTCTTGTTTGGACGCGTTTTCTTCACGCGAACCGGCATTCACTTCGCTCGAAAACGCTCTAGCCGCGCTGAAACGGCTCGCGCCGCCCGTTGCCCAGAACCCTGGCGACCGTCTCGGCGGTCATCGCGTTGCGGTCCGAGGCGCGCTGGGCTTCCAGCCTGTCGCGGGCCTTTTCCGTGATCAGGAGGGTGATCAGCCGTAGCCGGCTGGTCTCGTCGACAGCTTCCGAGAGCAGCTGCCTGTAACGCTGATAGTCGTAGGTTGATTGTTGTTCGCTCACCGGCACGCCCCGCACACGCGCTCCACTTCAGCGAGCAGTTTTTCGCGAGTCGCGGAAGCCCGCAACGGAATTGCAGCGCCGCGAGCTGCAACCGCGCATTTCATTGTGCGACTGTTGCAAAATTGATCGCACGCCACCGTGCAAACCGTCATGATGTGGGACGAGCGCAATCTGGAACCAAAGCGAGCATGAGCGAATCCGAAGACGGTGGCAGCCGCCGTGGCGCGCTGATCGGACTGCTGGTCGCAGTGGTCATGCTCGGAGTCGGTCTGTGGCTCGCGCATGAGCTCACCGCGGCGAGCAAGCTTCAGGACTGCCTGATGTCGGGCCGGACCAACTGTAATGTGATCGAGCCCGCACGCTGACCCTGTCTTGCGGCAGTGCAATATCGACCCCACATCCAGCGTGAAGACTCAGCCTGAACTGTTTGGTCCTGATTGTGATTCCAGTCACAGGTGGGCAGTGTCATCTATCCCCAGAGATCGGCGGGAACCAAGGCCATGATGTCGAAGCTGTGGTCCGGAAAGGGCGCGGCACTGGCTGCCGCAGGCGCGGCGGGTGCCGTTTTGGTAGCGTATCTATTGCTGACGCTGGCGTCGCCCGAGCCGGTGTCCAGCGCGGGGCTCGGGCCGGAATGGCAGTGCAACCGGGTGGCCTTCGTGCTGACCACGTGCACCCGTGCGACCGAGGCTGATGCTGAGGTGAAGGCGATCCCGGTGCGGGAGGCGATTCCGGTGCGGGCGAAGGACGATTGTCCGGAACCGTAATCGGCCGGGTCACCCCGGCGGCGGCTGGTCAGTTACTTCTTGGCGGTGCTGCGCGGCTTGATCGACAGGCCGAGGCGCATCGCCATCTTCTTGATTCGCTCCGGCGAACGGCCGGTCGCCCTCACGACCTCTTCCAACGACTTCGAGGAGCGCGCCAGTTCCATCAGTCGTCGGTCCTCCTTGAACGACCAGCGCGGCTTTCGGGCCATCTTGCTGCTATCCTTGTGCATTGCTCGGCAACAAAGCCGCCAGGCGGGGTCGCCTGGCGGCCTTGCCGGTGTGGGCCCGGACCTTGGGGAAATGTCCGGTGGATAAGCAATACTGCTTCCGAATAAGGTCGCAATTGAAACCCGAATTTAACCTAACCCATCAAGGTTACTGAGGTTTAGGCGTGGCAGGAGGCCTTATGCGCAAGGTCGCCATTTTCAGTGCCGCAGCATTCTTACTGTCCGGTTGCTGGTCCGACCCGGAGGTCACGGGATCGACCAACAGCTGTGCGGCCAATCTTTATAGTCAGTACAATCCCAAGGTCATGGATCAGTGCGTTAACGTCTGCATCAAATGTGACCGCGGCAATGTAACGACCTGCACGACCTCCTGTACGCTGAAGGGCGCGCGGTAGTCGATCCGCGTCTTCACTGATGCGAGCCGGGGCTGACGGGCGTGCTTGCGCGTGCTGCGACGTCGATGGCGTCGGCGGCCCGGTCGATCACGGCCTGCGCCATTTGCTGGCGCGCGGCGCACCTTGCGCGGCGGGATGAACGCCGTTATCGGGTCCGGGCAGCGGCGTTGTCGCGCCGGAACCTGAAAGCGTGGAACAGAGCTCGATGAGCGGGCCTTGCTATGTCGCGGTCGATTGGGGCACGAGCAGCTTCCGCCTCTGGCTGATCAATGCGGCAGGCCAGGTGCTCGGCGAGCGCCGCAGCGACGAGGGCATGACGGCAGCCGCCAAGAACGGCTCTAAGACCGGCTTTGCGTCCGTTCTGCAATCCCATCTTGGTGCGCTCGGCGTCGCGGCCGATTTGCCGGTTGTGATCTGCGGCATGGCGGGCGCGCGGCAAGGCTGGGTCGAGGCCGGCTATATCGACACGCCGGCGCATCTCTCCGACGTCCTCACACATGCGGTCGTGGTCGGCGGTCAGGCGCGCGACATCCGCATATTGCCAGGGATCGCGCAGCGCGATGCCAAAATTCCCGACGTGATGCGCGGCGAAGAGACCCAGCTGCTCGGTGCGCTCGGTCTCGACGCACCGGGCGAGGCCTTGGTTTGCATGCCGGGAACCCATTCCAAATGGGTGCGCCTGCGTGGCGGGACGGTCGAACGCTTTGCGACCTTCATGACCGGCGAGTTGTTCAGCGCGATCGCACGCGACACCATCCTGTCACACGCCGTCGCCGGCGCCGCGGAGGCGGTTGACGGCGATGCGTTCAGCTCGGCCGTCGCGGAGGCGTTCGCGGCGCCGGCGCACTCGGCCAATCTGCTGTTTCGCGTGCGATCCCGGCAGCTGCTGTTTGGCGGCAGCGCCCAGGCGGCGCGTGAGACGATCTCGGGCACGTTGATCGGGGTTGAGCTCGCGGCGGGGCTTGCGGAACGGGAAATAGCAACGTCGGTCACGCTGATTGCATCGGGCCGCCTGCAGCAGCTCTATCAAATCGCGCTCGAACGCCTTTCGATTCCGGTCAATATCATGGACGCGGAGGAGGCGGTTCGCCGCGGGCTCACTGGCGCAGCGGTGGCGATCTGGAAGAAGTGAAGGGGATCAGCGCATGAGCATTCCGTTTCCGCCGATGAAGCGTCCGCTGGTTGCGATCCTGCGCGGCGTCAAGCCGGACGAGGTCCTGGGCATTGTGAGCGCGTTGCTCGAGGCTGGCATGACCGCGATCGAGATTCCGCTGAACTCGCCCGAGCCGTTCCGTTCGATCGAGATCGCGGTGAAGCGGGCGCCGGCCGATGTCCTGATCGGTGCCGGCACGGTGCTCACCACCGCGGACGTCGATCGCCTGCACGACGCCGGTGGCCGCCTCATGGTGTCACCGAATGTCGATGTCGATGTGCTGCGGCGGGCCCGGGACCACGCGATGGTCACGATGCCCGGCGTGTTCTCGCCGACCGAAGCGCTGCTCGCGGCACGCGCGGGCGCCTCGGGCCTGAAATTCTTCCCGGCCAGCGTGCTCGGCGCCTCCGGCATTACCGCGATCCGCGCCGTGCTGCCGCCGGATCTGATGATCGCGGCGGTCGGCGGCGTCTCGGATCAGAATTTCGTTGAATATGTGAAGGCGGGGGTCCGCGCCTTCGGCCTCGGCAGCAGCCTTTACAAGCCGGGCATGACGGCCGCGGATGTCGCCGTCAGGGCAAAGGTGACGATCGACGCGTATGATGCGGCCGTACAAGCCGCGGGCTAGGCGTGTGCTAATCGTCCCGCTTGCCGCCGTCGATCACGCGGAACAGCGGCGCCGCCTCGCGGGGATTTTCGAGCAGTTCCTCGACCATCGCGATCGCTGCGGCGACGTATTTCTCGGTCGCCGCGTCCAGCGGCCGTTCGGCCTCGTCCGATAGTGCAAGCTTGGCGCCTTCGAGCAGTTTGCGGGTGCGGACGGCGGACTCGTCGCCGGCGGTGAGGGCGGCCCGGGCGATCGATCGCAGCACGAACAACTCACCTTCGAGCCGCAGCAGGCGGTCGTTGAGCTTGCTCAGGACAGTGTTCAGGTTCCGCATGGCGTCCTCTCCGGGCGTTGGATCGCCTTCCTTACACGGTCATTCCTGACGAAATTCTTGTGCCGGCCGCGCACCATTTGGTTCGTTGAATGGCGTGCCCGGTCTCCTCATGTTCACGGCGGTCCGCGCAGGTGCGACGATCTGGTCCTGAGGGAGCCTTTGTGGATCGCTGCGAGTGGCCTTAGTAGACTGTCCGCGGTCCGGCGCCGCCGCCGGACGCGCGGGGCGCATCGGCTCAACGTGACACGGACGAAGGAACGCACATGAAGATTGCCGTCGAAACAACCGTTGCCGCGGAGATCGCGGATGTCTGGCGTGCCTACACCACGCCCGACGACATCAAGCAGTGGAACGCGGCCTCCGACGATTGGCACACCACCGCCGCGACCGTCGACCTGCGCGCCGGCGGCGCCTTCTCGTCGCGGATGGAGGCCAAGGACGGCAGCATGGGGTTCGATTTCGCCGGCACCTACACCAAGGTTGAAGCGCCGCGGCTGCTCGAATATTCGTTCGGCGATCGTACCGCCCAGGTTGGGTTCACGCCCGAGGCCGGCGGCGTCAAGGTGCAGGTCTCCTTCGACAGCGAGGACACCCATTCGGTCGAGCAGCAGCGCGGTGGCTGGCAGGCCATGCTCGACAATTTCAAGCGTTACGTCGAAGCCAAGCGACGGTCCTGATCCGGCGATTGGAGGACGGCATGATCGACGCGCTCAAGGTCTGGCAGCTCGGAACTGCCAGCGAGATCGAGGGGCGGATCAGCGGATCCGACAGCTCGGTGATCGTCGTCGACATGCCGCCCGGACCGGGGCCGGCGTTGCATCGGCACCCGTATGCTGAAACCTTCGTCGTGCTCGAGGGACGCGCGCGGTTCACGATCGAGGGCAGGGACGTCGAGGCCTCCGCCGGCTCGGTTGTAGTGGCGCCGCCGAATGCGGCCCACACGTTCGAAAATCCCGGACCGGGCCGACTCCTGCAAGTCGACATCCACGCCTCCGACCGTTTCATCACCGAATGGCTGGTGCCGGAGGCCGAACGCCCGCCAGGCGCGGTCGCCGCGCCGCGCGAACGGATGACGTGATGCTGAAACGACCCCGCGCGACGATGGCGGCGAGCATCCGGCGCGAATTTGATGCCGGCGGCCTGATGCAGGCGTTCAACGAGCGCCCGCCATATCAGCGCAACGACTATCTGTACTGGATCGCGCGCAGCGTGCGGGCCGCCACGAAGCGCAAGCGGATCGACCAGATGCTGGAAGAATTGAAAGCCGGCGGGGTTTACATGGGAATGGAGCACCGGCCGAGCAAACGGACGAGGTGACCGTACTCTCGGCGTAGTCGCGATGATCGTCAGGAGCAAAATGCGATGCGCATTGTTTTGGCACTTGGCCTGTTGATCATCATGTCCGCTTCGGCGACCGCCGCAACAAAGCGGCATTCCCACGCACGCCAACCCGCAACCGCTCGCTCCTTCGTGGACGTGACGCCGCGGGCGCGCTTCGCGGTTCCCGGCTGGAGTGATGAGTCGACCCGCCAATGGCTTGACAATGCTTCGTCCGGTGTCGGCCTGGGCGGTTAGTCGAACTGCCACCAGTGGCGGCGGCTCAATCGCCGTCCTCTTCTTCGGTGCCCCGCGCGTTCGATGCCGAGCGGCCGCCATATTGCCGCGGAGCGGCTGCAGCCTTTCTCGGATTCCCGCCCTCGCTTTCACGCAGTTCCTTTCGTGCGCGCCGCGCCAATCGCATCACTCGCTTGATGTTTGAATCGGGCGAGTCCTCATCAAAGAACAGGACGATCTCGCAGCTCGGGCACTGGCGCGTGTAACCGTTCTGCAGTCGCCTCGCGCGATCGCGAAAAACGTTCTTGCAGCGTGTGCAACGGACCTGGACGGAATCTTCCATGACAATTCCAATATCGATGAACAGCGCGGGCGCTCGCAATCTCCCAGAGGAAGCAATTGCCGATTAAGAAATCGCGAAGCGGCGCGAGCGATCACAGTGAGAATTGGAACCGGCGACGCACCGAGCATGCCTCTCGAGCGCGATCGGAACTTTGTTCACGCACGGAGAACTACGGAAGAATGTATCCGTCCGAGGGCGGCCGTCTTGCGAGTTTTTCCGATCTGTAGCTGACTGTCCTTATGGACGGACATAAGGACAGTGCGGTGCTGAGCCGCATGGATTTGGTGGAGACCGGTCGGCGGCGACGCTGGACGCGTGCGGAGAAGCTCAGAATCGTAGAGGAGAGCTTCTCGGGGCCACGACTGGTGTCGGCGACGGCTCGCCGGTATGGGATATCACGTCAGCTTCTGCTGAGCTGGCGCAAGGCTTGGACCTGTCATGATCCGGCCGAAGAGGATTCGATCGGCCCGACATTCGTCCCTGCGATAGTTGCGGCAAGTACGCCGCCAACGACGGAAGCTGTCGAGACAGGTCAGATCGAAATCGTGAGCCCTCAGGGGCTGCGCGTGGTCTTCGGCCCCGGTGCGGATATCGAGGCGGTCGTTCGAATTGCTCGGGGCCTGGCGCGCCGATGATCCCGATCCCGACGGGCGTGCGGGTGTGGCTGGCGACGGGCCATACCGACATGCGGTGCGGCTTTCCGAGCCTGGCTCTGCGCGTGCAGGAAGTGCTCAAGCGCGACGCCATGGGCGGCGGTCTTTTCTGCTTCCGGGGCAAACGCGGTGATCTATTGAAGGTCATTTGGCACGGTGTGCTGCAGAGCATGAAGGAGGTGAATAACCGAATTTAATGCGTACAGCTTTATGAGAGATGGAGGATGGCCCTCCTGCATCGGCGTTTCAGGCGCAGATGCAAAACCACGACACTGTGGCTTCGCTTAAAAGGCGCGGTCATGAGCAAGTGTTGCAAAAGTCCCGGGTGTACGGGGCAGGTAAGTATCCAGAAGGCGAGCGAAAGCGAATCTTCCGATGACGCGTCGAAAATTACTAAGGCGTCGCCAAAATCAGGGGCGCGTGCCATCCCTGAGATCAATCCGTGAGGCGCCTGGATTACTGCGCGGATGGCGACCGGCGTTTAGGGGACGCGATCTGGATACAGGCTCTTGTAGAGAACTGCAGGAACCAGTCGTTGTGATGCCAAGGGAGAAGTTCAAGCGGCGCACACCGCGAGACGAGAGTACCGAAGCACAACACTGGGGCGGATCGGCTCGTAGTAGTGATGAAGGTGCTGTAATGGGACTGGAGCGAAGGGGCCGAAACAAGTGGGTTGCTCCCATATGCAACTGTGATGAGCAGGAGGACATGTGAGTGTAACCGGACGTAAGCAGTACGATATCGACAAGCAGACAGTGATGAAGGCCTACCGATTGGTCAAAGCCAATGCGGGCTCGGCCGGCGTGGATAAGGTGTCGCTCGAAGCTTTTGAGAAGGACTTGAAGGGCAACCTTTACAAGGTCTGGAATCGAATGTCTTCTGGCAGCTACTTTCCACCTGCCGTTCGGGCTGTCTCCATTCCCAAGAAGAACGGCGGGCAACGCATTCTAGTACCTACTGTTCTTAAAGCGTGAGTCGTGATTCAAGGTCGGGATGATACCCGAAGCAAGAGAAGTCCACCTTTCGAGGAAAGATCGCAAGGTGCTTGAGGCGTGTTGCCGCTCCCCGGTGACGTTGCAGCGCGATTTGAAGCGGGCGCGGATAGTTCTGTTGGCGGCGGATGGACGCAGCACTCGGTCGATCGCCAAGGAAGTTGGGGTCCAGCCGCGGATTGTCAGCCTTTGGCGGCATCGCTATGCCGACCAAGGCCTTGAAGGGCTGCAAGACAAGCCGCGACCGGGCAAGCAGCCAATCTATACGAAGGCCACCGACAAGCGGATTCTGAAGCTGCTGGACAAGCCGCCGCCGGACGGGTTCGCACGCTGGACCGGGCCCCTGCTGGCCGGGGCGCTGGGCGATGTTGACGTCCAATATGTCTGGCGGTTCCTGCGCAGCCACAAGATTGACCTCGCGGCTCGTAAGTCCTGGTGTGAGAGCAACGACCCGAACTTTACGGCCAAAGCCGCCGATGTTGTCGGCCTCTATGTCGCCCCGCCCGCGAAGGCCATTGTGCTGTGCGTGGACGAGAAGCCCTCGATCCAGGCTTTGGAGCGAGCGCAGGGTTATCTGAAGTTGCCCAATGGCCGCGCCTTGACCGGCCAGAGCCACGATTACAAGCGGCATGGCACCACAACATTGTTTGCGGCGCTCGAAGTCGCCACCGGAAAGAGAGCTGGCGCCGGTTGTTTGGACAGCGCCCCGCGGGATTTAAGTGGATTCCTGCCGGGTTATGCTGAACGCGGGGCCTTACGATTTTGTCGTTGCGTCGGGAGGGCGTAGCCCGACCAGAGCGACGACAAAATCGTCGGCGACGGTCATGCGGCCATCACCATAGCTTGCGTGCCGAAGTAAGCCTCGTCGGGCGTGCGCCCGTCAAGGCTCGAGTGAGGGCGTCCCTGATTGTAGAAGGCCAGATACTTGGCAATTGACGCTCGCGCCTCGGACACGCTGTCGTAGGCGCGGAGATAAACTTCTTCGTATTTGACCGTGCGCCAGAGCCGCTCGACAAACACGTTGTCGCGCCAGGCGCCCTTGCCGTCCATGCTGATGGCGATCTTCGCGTCCAGCAGCACATCGGTGAACTCGAGGCTGGTGAACTGGCTGCCCTGGTCCGTGTTGAAAATCTCGGGCCTGCCGTGCTTCGCCAACGCCTCCTGGACCGCTTCGACGCAGAAGGCCGCCTCCATTGTGATCGAGACGCGATGGGCCAGGACCCGTCGGCTGAACACATCGACGACCGCCGCGAGATAGACGAAGCCACGCCGCATCGGAATGTAGGTGATGTCCATTGCCCACGCCTGGTCGGGCCGCTCGATCTTCAATCCGCGCAACAGGTACGGGTAGATCTTGTGACCCGGTGCCGGCTTACTCGTGTTCGGGCGACGATAGACCGCCTCGATCCCCATGCGCTTCATCAGCGTCGCGATGTGGCGGCGACCGGCGTATACGCCCTCCCGCCGCAGCAACGATCGCTGCATACGCGCTCCCGCGAAGGGATAATCGAGATGCAGCTCATCGAGCCGACGCATCAAGGCAAGGTCCTCGGCCGAAACTGGCCGAGGTTCATAGTAGACCGTGCTGCGAGCCAGCTTCAGGACCTTCGCCTGGCGCACGATAGAAAGATCATGACCGCGGTCGATCATCGCTTTGCGCTCAGCAGGCCCGCCTTGGTGAGCGCGCCGGACAAAAAATCGTTTTCCAACGCCAGCTCGCCGATCTTGGCATGTAACGCCTTCAAATCGACCGGCGTCTCGGCCGACGCCTTGTCATGCCCAAACACGCCGGCGGCGCCTTCCAGGAGCTGGTTTTTCCAGATCGTGATCTGGTTCGGATGAACATCAAACAGTTGCGCCAGCTCCGCCAGCGTCTTGTCGCCTTTGACCGCAGCCAAAGCAACCTTCGCCTTGAATGCCGGAGAATGCATCCGGCGGCTCTTCTTCGTCATCTTCGCTCCTGATTCGCGGCAAGAATCCTCGCCGCTGTCAGGCAGAAAATCCACTCAAGCTACTGTCCGAATTTGCGGAGCCAGCTCTAAGATCATCGCGGCGCATTCAAAACGCCGACGCCGCGTCGAGTTTCTCGACTTCATGAACAGCGTCACCGCGGCTTTTCCGAACCGGAAGCTTCACGTCATCCTCGACAACCTCAACACCCACAAGAAGAACGAGCATTGGCTCAAGGCCCACCCCAACGTGCAATTTCATTTCACGCCGACAAGTGCGTCTTGGCTCAATCAGGTCGAGGTATGGTTTTCGATCTTGCAGGGGCAGTCGCTCAGCGGCACCTCCTTCACAAGCCTCACGCAGCTTCAGGAGCACATCGATGCCTACGTCAACGCATACAACGACAGAGCCGAGCCCTTCGTCTGGACCAAGAAAAAGGTCCGTCAACGCCGTTTCAAAGGCCGCCGTATCACTCAGCTCTGATTCTGGGTACTAGGTGTGCCGACAGTAGCAGATCGCGTGGCGCAAACGGTCAGAGCTGGCTCCGCAAATTCGGACAGTAGCTTGAGTGGATTTTCTGCCTGACAGCGGCGAGGATTCTTGCCGCGAATCAGGAGCGAAGATGACGAAGAAGAGCCGCCGGATGCATTCTCCGGCATTCAAGGCGAAGGTTGCTTTGGCTGCGGTCAAAGGCGACAAGACGCTGGCGGAGCTGGCGCAACTGTTTGATGTTCATCCGAACCAGATCACGATCTGGAAAAACCAGCTCCTGGAAGGCGCCGCCGGCGTGTTTGGGCATGACAAGGCGTCGGCCGAGACGCCGGTCGATTTGAAGGCGTTACATGCCAAGATCGGCGAGCTGGCGTTGGAAAACGATTTTTTGTCCGGCGCGCTCACCAAGGCGGGCCTGCTGAGCGCAAAGCGATGATCGACCGCGGTCATGATCTTTCTATCGTGCGCCAGGCGAAGGTCCTGAAGCTGGCTCGCAGCACGGTCTACTATGAACCTCGGCCAGTTTCGGCCGAGGACCTTGCCTTGATGCGTCGGCTCGATGAGCTGCATCTCGATTATCCCTTCGCGGGAGCGCGTATGCAGCGATCGTTGCTGCGGCGGGAGGGCGTATACGCCGGTCGCCGCCACATCGCGACGCTGATGAAGCGCATGGGGATCGAGGCGGTCTATCGTCGCCCGAACACGAGTAAGCCGGCACCGGGTCACAAGATCTACCCGTACCTGTTGCGCGGATTGAAGATCGAGCGGCCCGACCAGGCGTGGGCAATGGACATCACCTACATTCCGATGCGGCGTGGCTTCGTCTATCTCGCGGCGGTCGTCGATGTGTTCAGCCGACGGGTCCTGGCCCATCGCGTCTCGATCACAATGGAGGCGGCCTTCTGCGTCGAAGCGGTCCAGGAGGCGTTGGCGAAGCACGGCAGGCCCGAGATTTTCAACACGGACCAGGGCAGCCAGTTCACCAGCCTCGAGTTCACCGATGTGCTGCTGGACGCGAAGATCGCCATCAGCATGGACGGCAAGGGCGCCTGGCGCGACAACGTGTTTGTCGAGCGGCTCTGGCGCACGGTCAAATACGAAGAAGTTTATCTCCGCGCCTACGACAGCGTGTCCGAGGCGCGAGCGTCAATTGCCAAGTATCTGGCCTTCTACAATCAGGGACGCCCTCACTCGAGCCTTGACGGGCGCACGCCCGACGAGGCTTACTTCGGCACGCAAGCTATGGTGATGGCCGCATGACCGTCGCCGACGATTTTGTCGTCGCTCTGGTCGGGCTACGCCCTCCCGACGCAACGACAAAATCGTAAGGCCCCGCGTTCAGCATAACCCGGCAGGAATCCACTTAAATCCCGCGGGGCGCTGTCCAAACAACCGGCGCCAGCTCTATCGTCAAGCTGCAGATTGAACAAGCACTCGAGGAAATCTTCCTTCCCGATTCCTACGGCTACCGGCCCGGAAAATCCGCGCTGGACGCCGTCGGCGTCACCCGGCAACGGTGCTGGAGGATGGACTGGGTGCTGGAGTTCGACATCAAAGGCCTGTTCGACAATATCAGCCACAAGTTGCTTATGAAGGCCGTCAGGAAGCATGTGCAAGACGAATGGGCTCTGCTCTACATCGAACGCTGGCTAACAGCGCCGATGCAAGACAGAGACGGAGCGATCACCGCTCGCGACCGGGGCACACCCCAAGGCGGCGTGATCAGTCCCGTCCTTGCCAATTTGTTCTTGCATTATGCGTTCGATACATGGATGGCGCGGAACTTCCCGCAGTCGCCGTGGTGTCGATACGCGGACGACGGGCTCGTTCATTGCCGAACCAAGGCTGAAGCGGAAGCCATCAAGGCGGCGCTGCAAGCAAGGTTTAAGGAATGCGAACTCGAAATGCATCCCGACAAGACCAAGATCGTCTACTGCAAAGACAGCAATCGCCCGGGTAGCCATGCCAGTCAGTCATTTGACTTTCTGGGATTTACCTTTCGACCGCGCAGGGCAAGAAACCATCAGAAGAAAGAAAACTTCTGTACGTTCTCGCCAGCGGTCAGCAGGGCGGCGATGACGTCTATGCGTATGACGATCCGGCAGCTCCGCCTCAGGCTTCGCTCGCAGACGGAAGTCGACGCAATTGCCTTGGAACTGAACCCCGTCCTTCGTGGATGGAGGCAGTACTACGGCAGATATGGGCGGTCAGAAATGCACAACCTGTATCGATATGTCGACGAATCTCTTAACCGCTGGGCGCGACGCAAATACAAAGGGCTGAAGAATGGAAAAGTCAGAGCCTCCACCTGGCTCAGATTGATCCGCTGCCGCAGGCCGAAGCTGTTCGCTCATTGGGCGATGTTGAGTTCTGCCTCGTTACTTGTTGAGAGCCGTATGACGTGAGAGCGTCACGTACGGTTCGGAGAGCGGCTCCGGGTGCAACCCCCGGGGCCGACTCACGATGGCCAGGGCGCCTGCTTGTTCACCAAAAGACTCGAGAGAGGCAGGTTCATCTGGCCATCGGTTGCTGGTGAATCGGTAACGATCTCTCCGGCGCAGTTGAGCTATCTGTTGTCCGGGATCGATTGGCGCAACCCTCAAGAAACCCAGCGTCCGACGCGGGTCGGATAGTCGTTTTACGGTTTGAATCTGCGGCTCGATCTGATTCAATGGCTCCATGATATCGAAGCCGGATGATCTTCCATCGGACCTTGTCAGTGCCCTGGCGGCGCTGCAGGCCGAGCGTGAGGCGCGACAGAAAGCCGAGGCGAAGGCCGCCAACTGGCAGGCGCAAGCCGCGAATGCGCAGGCGAAACTGTCGGATACCGAGGCGCTGATCGCTCATCTCGAGTTGCGCATCGAGAAGCTGAAACGCGAACTGCACGGGCAGCGATCCGAGCGCTCGGCACGGCTGCTCGAGCAGTTGGAGTTGGAGCTCGAAGAACTCGTCACCACGGCGAGCGAGGATGAGCTTGCCGCACAGGCCGCAGCGGCGAAGACGCAGAACGTCCGCCCCTTCATGCGCAAGCGGCCGGTGCGCAAGCCATGGCCTGACGATATCGAACGCGAGCGCGTCGTCATTGAGACTCCAACGACCTGCGCCTGCTGCGGTGGATCGCGGCTGGCGAAGATCGGTGAGGATGTGACCAAGACGCTGGAGGAGATCCCGCGCCGCTTCAAGCTGATCGAGACGGTACGCGAGAAGTTCACCTGCCGCGATTGCGAGAAGATCAGCCAGCCGCCCGCGCCGTTCCATGCCACGCCGCGCGGCTTCATCGGCCCACAATTGCTGGCGACGATCCTGTTCGACAAGTTCGGCATGCATATCCCGCTCAACCGCCAGAGTGCGCGCTTTAAGGCCGAGGGGATCGACCTGCCGTTGTCGACGCTGGCCGACCAGGTCGGCCACGGGACCTTCGCCGTCATGCCGCTCTTCCACTTGATCGAACGCCACGTGCTCGCTGCCGAGCGCCTTCATGGCGACGACACCACCATCCGTATTCTGGCGAAGGGCAAGTGCACGACCGGGCGGATCTGGACTTATGTGCGGGATGACCGGCCGTTCGCCGGGCCTGCGCCGCCGGCAGCGGTCTATTACGCCTCGAGCGACCGACGAGGCGAGCATCCACAGAGACATCTGGCCGCCTTCGCCGGCATCTTGCAGGCGGATTGCTACAGCGGCTTCGAGCCGCTGTTCGACCCGCAGAAGAAGGCGCTGCCGAGCTGGCTGATATCGAGAAAAATGCTCGGGAAGGCAAGAAAGGCAAACCGGTCTCCCCGATCGCGCTGGAGGCTGTCAGACGCCTCGATACGTTGTTCGAGATCGAGCGCGCCATCAACGGCCGCGGTGCCGGCGAGCGGCGTGCCGCTCGCCAGGAACAGAGTAAGTCACTTCTCGAGGACATGCATGCCTGGCTGCTCCGCGAGCGCGAAACCCTCTCGCGTTCCTCCGAGGTCCTGAAGCCGATTAACTACATGCTCAGGCGCTGGGACGGCTTCGCCCGCTTCCTCGACGACGGCAGGATCTGCTTGACCAACAATTGCGCTGAGCGCGCATTGAGGGGCATCGCCTTGGGAAGGCGCAACTGGACCTTCGCCGGCAGCCAGCGCGGCGCCGACCGTGCCGCCATCATGCTGACGATGATCACGACCTGTCGCCTCAACGACGTCGATCCCAAGGCCTGGCTCGCCGACGTCCTGGCCCGTATCGCCGATCATCCCGCATCGCGTCTGCACGAGCTCTTGCCCTGGGAATGGAAGCTCCTGCGCCAGGCCGACAAGCCAGCCAATCAGCAGGCCGCCTGACCTTCACCCTTCACCCAATGCCATCATAGACCTCGCCGTGCCCGCGCGCATGCGTCAATCAGGCGGCCTCCGTCGTATGCGTACCTCCAGGCTGCGGTACGACGAACTTCATTGCGTTACGAACGAGGTCAGCTCGTCACGCTGCCGATATCGCCACAGCTCGATCTCGTAGAAGGCCCATCCGGGACAAGAACTCAGCCAGCCACAGAGCAGCATGAGACACATTGCCTGTTCGATATGGCCCATGACATCACGGAATGAGAACGGCCGGCATCGGCTTCGTCGGTAGTGGAACAAATGTGTTCGGCTGGCCTCGCACCATCGCCAGAACAGCAAGCGCGATTGCCGCAACCGTCAAAAGTCTCGCCATGAAACTGGTCAGAAAAAATGTCTGCAAGAATTCCTGCAGTGTAGCACCCGGTCTGCGATACCGTTGTGAAGCCTCTCACATGAACGGACGCGCCGAAGCCGCTGCATCGCGCTTGGGACCGCACAGAGGCGCAATTGCGCGTTTCCCGGGCAACGAGTTCCATTCCGGGCGTCCCGTGATAGCCAATTTGGGACATGCGCCTTTGGCACAAATTGTACATACTTGGCGCCGTCAGGATTTTGCATCACCTTCCTGGGGCTAGGGCCAACGCCGTCCGCATATATTTCAAGCGGGCGGCGTTGTGCATTTTGGCGGTCGCGCGCTCGGTGATCAGTGATCCATCGGCCGTATCTCCAGGCTCTCGATCCTCACCGGCTGGGCCGCCCCATTGTGCTCGTTCGACGGAGTCAGCGTAACAGGGGAATTGGTGCCGCCGGCCAGCACATTGACGCGGGCGCCGCTAGGGTGGGTGTAGCCACCGGCGAGATCGTCGCTGCCGAGCCACGGCACTGGTCCCATCACCTTCCAGGTCAATGCGACGTCCTGATCGCCGATGAACACGCCGAGATTCCTGATGGCCGCAACGAAGCGACTGTCCGGCGCGCTATCGACGTGCAATACGCAATTCGAGATTGGTGATCGGGCCCACGATGAACCCCGTGTCGGGGCCACCCCGGCACGCAAGCGTTCCGACCTGCACCTCTTGTGCATCGGCGGTTCGGATCGGCGCAGCCAAGACGGCCGCGCCACAGGCGGCGAAGAAGATCAGATGACCCGTTCTACGCATGGTGCCGTACAACGCGAATGGGTGCGCAATCGCGCCATCGCCCCGCGCGCGTCCTGCGCTTGTGGTTAAGAGGGCCTTAGAAGGCGCCGCTAGCGGTTCGGCTGCCAACTGACCTTCGTTGCGCGTCAGCGATGATCGGGATGAATGCGCGAGCAAGCCAGCGCTCGGCAGCTGACGGGAGCAATAGAGCAAAGGCCAGGGATCGGCCGTGGCGTGCCGCCACGCCGTTCGGATCACCGACAATGCGCGCGTCCCGAGAAAATACGCCGCCGGGCTCGAAATGGCTTGTCCCGGCGGCGCCCTGTTTCAATCTGGGCCCGCAATCCCAGTAGGGTTATGTCAGCAAGGCCGGGGCCAAGGTTCGAGCGATCCGTAGTCATACGGGCTCTAGCGTCCGGCGGTCGCCTGGTGTTCGTGACTGACCTTCTCGTGCACTGGCGGAGGTCCAAGGGGTGCCCACACGACCGCGGCAATCACCATCGCCGTCAGAATGGCGCCGGCCAGCGGCTGATCGTTGTCCATACGCCGCCCAATCAGCCGTGATGCTCGAGCTTCCGCATCTCCTGCAGGCGCGCCAGGCAAAAATCCCGATACAATTCGTTGATGAAATCCCACATGACCGAATCCCCTCTGGTCCAATGCTGGCAGGCTAGGCCGCCTTTGTTTCCGGCCAGCTTCGCGGCTTCTGGAAAATGGTTTCATTCAGGGCGGGGAGGGGTGGCGATCCTGGCAGGAGTCGAACCTGGCAACCCGCGAACAGAAATATTTCTGACATTCAGCAAAATCAAATACCCGATCGCCCATGCACTATGGGGCGTCTCGTTCATGCGCCGACAAGCCTTGGCCTGCACCGGGACTGCATCATGCTCGTCTGCAATCGTCATGGTTCTAGCGCACTGACCATGGAAATGCCGATGGTTGCGGTTTGTTGGTTCGCGGCCGTGCCGGAGGTGGCGCCGGCTTGTGCGTCTGGGCAACATTGGTCGATCGCCGCGGACGCGGCATCGGTACTTCGGGGATTGCCCTTGGCTGTTCGGGGCTCACCTTTGCCCCTTCGGGCATCACCCCTGGCTCTTCAGGCATCACCCTTGGTTCTTCAGGCATCACCCTTGGCTCTGAAGCGTTGGCGAGAACACGGGCCAGTTGTTCCTGGCTTGCGTTGAGCCGCTCGGTGACTGTCTCGCTTTCTCGCGCCATCTGAAGCTGGTTCGCCTTTATCTGGTCGATGATATTGTTGTTGCGTGCCGTTTCTGCCTGGCTCGCCTTGAGTTGACTCGCTACGCTTTCATTGTCGCGGACCAATTGCTCTTGCCTCACCTGAAGCTGTTCAACCACCTGCCTTAAGGCAGCAAGATCGCGCGCCATCGGTTGAAGCTGCTGCGCCAAGTCGGAAGAAGGTGCGACGGCAGTCGGCGCAACGTCTTTCGGCCCGGCTTGTGTCAGGGGTGTGGATTTTGAGGGGGGCATCATCGCCGTATCGGCGGAGGACACCCACCACCAAGCAGCGCCACCGATGGAGGCTGCCAACACAGCACCGACAAAAGCCGGCAGTCGCCAATCCGCCAATTGATGAATCGTTGCCCGCGGCGCGCGAAGCGGCTTCACGCCGATCGGTGGGCCTGAAGGACTGACTCCCGCTTCGCGCGCGAGGTTCAAAAGCTGCTGCTCCAAGCTCGTGAGCCGCCCTTCCGCGACCTTGTCGTCCAGCGTGGAATCCATTTGGTGCTCCGTATCAAATGCAATGGCACCCGCCTTGAGAGCAGATCCGCCCTTCGGTGAGCTAACATTCAACGGGACGCCGGTGGGTATTGCAGCCTAAGCTTCCCAACGATGAGCATGCAGCCTGCGCATCACATCATCCTTCCTTTATACGCTCGCCCCTCCTGAACTGTCCCGCGATTTTAAGCGCGGCCCCGAGGTGGAACTGTGTTCATGTCCGGAGGAAAATCGTGATGAGACGTGGGCCGATTGGTGTCTCGACCGCCGATGAGAGTGCTACGAATACACGCCCGGCGGCGTTCTTACGGATCTGGGACGCTGAAATTTCCAGCACAGCCCAAATTGCAGGGTCGATGCCATGAGCGGATCGCATTGAAATGGCTGGCGATCCCGGCAGGACGAAAATGGCAGCGTAGATCAATCACTTAGAGTGGCTCACCTCGCTAAAGAGCCCAATTGTAATCTAAAAGCTATTCCTAGCGGTGGCTCACTAAACGCTTCTGAACCTTCAATAATCAAAATCCTACTGCTGCCGATTGACCGCAAGGGTCGCTATAAAGCTGAGCTGGCCGACCGGGCAATTCTAGTAATGTCTAGTCGGCAGCCCTTTTTGGACGCGGCAAGAATTCTTATCGCCTTAGGTTGTGATCCCAAGAGCTGGCTCGAAGGATGGAGGACTGGTGAGCGTCACGAGAGGATCACGGGTGCCTGGGCTTGACTTGCGCGGAATGCTCTGGATAGCGCGGTCGGGATGATTGACGCCGCCGGCGCGCGGTGATGGGTTGATCCCGGTTCGGAGCGGGCAACGGGGATCAGAATGACCAGCGAGTCGCAGCTGCGCGAGAAGCTTCGGAAGATCGAGGCGTTGTTCGTGGGGGCCGGAACTGCTGGTGAGCGCCTTGCAGCGGAAGCCGCGCTGCAGCGGGTGCGGGCCCGGGTCGAGGAACTTGCTCGCCACGATCCACCGATCGAACAGCAATTCTCACTTCCCGACCAGTGGTCTCGGCACCTGTTTCTGGCGCTTTGCCGCCGATATGGGCTGCGGCCGTTTCGTTATCGCCGACAGCGACGTAACACGGTGATGGTCCGTGCGTCACGGGGCTTCGTTGATCGAGTCCTGCTGCCCGAGTTCACCGAGCTGGAGGGTGCGCTGCAAGTGTATCTGCACGAGGTAACGCTGCGCGTGATCCGCGAAGAGATCTACGACGACGCCAGCGATGCGCAGGAAGTTCCCGACGCCGTGCCGTCGAACTGATCAAGCGGCGAGCTTTGGCTCCGAACCATCGCGCTCGGCTTTCCAATTCCACGGCAGCAGCGTGTTCAGCTGATTGATCTTGGTACGTCCGGAGACGATGCGCTCGAGAACATCAGTAAAATAGTGCCGTGGGTCGATGTCGTGAAGCTTTGCGGAGTTGATGAGTGATGCGAGAGTGGCCCAGGTTTCGGCGCCGCCCTCACTGCCTGCGAACAGATAGTTTTTCTTTCCCAGCCCGATCGGCTTGATGCTGCGTTCGACCGTATTGCTGTCGATCTCGATGCGCCCATCATCGATGAATCGCGTCAGGCCATCCCAATGGTTGAGGGTGTAGCGGATCGCCTTGCCAAGGCCGGATTTCTTCGAGACTTCCAGCAGTCGCGCCTCGAGCCAGGGCTTGAAGTCCTCGATCAGCGGTCTGGTGTCGGATTGTCGCACCGCAGCTCGCTGCGTCGCCGGCAAACCGCGAATGCGATCCTCAATGGCGTAGAACATCGCGATCCGCTGCAGCGCTTCCGCGGCAATCGGCGATTTCGTCGCGATGTGGACGTCCCAGAACTTCCGCCGCGCATGCGCGAAGCAGAACGCCAGTTGTACCAGACGGCCGCCGTTTTTAATCAGCCCCTTGTACCCGGCGTAGCCGTCGACCTGCAGGATGCCGTCGTAGTCTCCAAACAGCTGCCTGGCGCGGATTGCCTTGCGATCCTCGGCGAACACGTAGACTACTGCCGGCGGCGCCGGGCCGCCCCACGGGCGGTCGTCGGTGGCGATCGCCCAGAACTGGCAGACTTTGGTTCTGCCACGGCCGGGATCGAGAACTGGCAGCGGCGTCTCGTCGGCAAACAGCCGCGGGTAGGACATCACTGCGCGGCGCAACAGCGCGTGAAGCGGCTTCAGCCACCAGGCGACGCGGCCCATCCACGAGGCCAGCGTTTGCCGGTCGAGCGTGATGCCTTGGGCGGCAAACATCTGTTCCTGGCGATACAGCGGCAGCTGGTAGCCGTATTTCATCACCGCGACGTGGGCCAGCAAGGCTTCCGTCACCATTCCACCGTCGATCGCCTGGGCCGGCGCGGGTGCCTGCAGAACACCCTGGCGGCATCCCCGGCAGCCGTACCGTGGACGCATGATGCGCTTGACCCGGTACTGCATCGGAATGACGTCGAAGGCTTCCTTGACGGTCTCCCCGATCTTGTGCAGCTGCTCGCCGCAGCAAGGGCAGATGTGGCTCTCGATATCGATCACGACATCGATGCGCGGCAAATGCTCCGGAAGCTTCCCCCGGTTGCGTCGCGCCGGTCGCTTTCCACGGCCCTCCGCTCCGTCAGGCAGCCTGCCTCCGGTCACGTCGTCGTTGGCGGCGGCACGAACCGCCTGTGCCCTGATGGTGAAGAGAGACAGCTGTCCGATATCCAGTGTCTCGGAGCGCGGACCGAAGATCGTGCGCTTGTACTGGGACAGGATCATCAGGAGCTTGTCGTTCTCCTGGATCGCAGCGTCGCGTTGGGCGATCGCTGCATCACGCTCGGTCGCCAGCGTGCTGCATTCCTCCGACAACGCCGCAAGCCGTGACGATAGCGTCATCACGGCTTGTCGGAGCAATGCTGGATCGGAAGGCAAATCACTCATGCAGAGCGATTCTACAACAACTCCGCATGAGTGACGAACGACTCTTGATAATGATCAACCAGCTCGCATCGGCTGATCCACAACTCGCATCGGCACACGCTTCCAGTCCGAGCCATCGAGCAGCACCGAGAGCTGAGCATGAGATAGCGACATGACGCCTTCCTTGATCGGCGGCCAGGTGAACTGCCCCTCGATTCTTTTGTAGTAAAGGACAAGGCCGCTTCCATCCCAAGTCAGGATCTTCACGCGATCTCGGCGCTTGGAGCGGAAGACATAAAGTCCGCCGTCGAACGGATCGGCTCCAAAGGCCTCGCTCACCAGCATCGCCAGCGAGTCCATGCCGCGGCGGAAATCGACCGGCTGCGTCGCAATCCAGATCGACAACCCAGCTCGAAGCCCGATCATCGACCAACCGTCCCGACCGCCGCCAGCACCTCGCACAGTGCCTCCCGGTCGACTGTCCCCCTGACACGGATGCGAATCGCGCCGACCTCGATCTCGATCGCCGCCTGCTCCTCACTCGGGCGCCCACAGCCGGTGATCGCGACCGGCACAAAGCCAGGTGGCATGCCTCTGTCCCCGCGCTCCGCGACCTGCGCCCGCGTAGCCTGGCGACGCCAGAGAAACAACAGGCTTGGACTGATGTCGTGTCGCCGCGCCACTGCGGACACGCTTGCACCCGGCGCAAAACTCTCCGCAACAATCGCCGCCTTCGCATCGGTCGACCAGCGCCGACGTCGGCCCGTCCCGGTGATGATCTCGACACGCTGCAGCGTGTCGGCGCCGTGTTCGAGGATAGGCATATGCCTATCCTTATCGCTATCCTTACGACTATCCTTTGACATTGTGACCTCGCGACAAACCATTCCGCGAGATCTTCCTAGCCGACCAGATCAACCCTCAGCGCGTGGTCTCCGCATGACGCTCACGAGGACTGGCGCGTCAACGTTTGCGTTGCGGGCGCGTCTCGGGATCGCAGCGAGCCTCACCGTAGACGAGTCGAAGACCTGCTTTGCGCCCTGGAAGCCCTTTCCCTCGTCGGCGGTCGGCCCGCCCATGCGTTATTTCGAGACCAAGGGGGGACTGCCCGCGAACAACCAATGGCCCCGCGCGACACCTGCCAAAGCATCGAAAAAATCAAAGCCAATACCTGGTGCCCGATCGGGGCCACGTCCGCAGACGCGAGCCTTGGGGAATCCCGATGGCTGACATAATCGCTTTCCCAATTGTCCGACGACGAGCCTTCATTCGTCGACAGGCGACGCGAGTAGCCGAACTAAACACAGTGGCCGGTGAACGGTACATTCGACAGCAGGTCAGTTGCCAAGCCGAATCTATGCGCCGAAAGGGGATCGCTGAACGTCAAATCGCTTTTGAGACGATAGCCATGGAAGCGGCCATACGGGCGGCATTGTGGGTGACGAAGCAAGATTTACCCGGCGGTTGTACATGAAGAACCGAGAGCGCCGAACAAAAATAGGCGGGCAATTTGCGGCTCGTACTATCGAAATGCTGGAGTCCCCAGCCTTCCGAGTTTTAAGCCTGTCCGCTCGTCGGATACTTGATAGGCTAGAGATCGAGCTTGCGCATCATGGAGGTGTAGATAACGGAAAATTACCGGTTACATATGACCAGTTTCAGGAATTCGGGATAGACAGACAAGCAATCGCTCCTGCTATTCGCGAACTCGTAGCGCTCGGATTTTTGGAAATAACGCGAAAGGGGCGGGCCGGCAATGCGGAATGGAGGTTGCCAAATTTATTTCGCCTGACTTACCGGTCGAGCAAGGACGTTCGAACTTATGGCACCAACGAATGGAAGCGGATCGACAGTATTTCGGAAGCTGAACTACTCGCAAAATCAGCGAGGACTGCGAGCTTGCGAAAATTAAAACCCCAAGGTGGGAAAATAATGAATGTTGGGGTGGAAAACCCGCACCGAAAACCGGAAAAGCATAGTGGGGAAACCCAGCCTACAGGCCATGGTGGGGAAACCCATACGACTCTCGATATATCGGGGAGGGGCCGTTATGTTGCCTAGGCGGAAACGTGCCTGCCTCGAACAGGGGCTCAGTCTAAACATCAATCTGCTTGCTCGCTGGGGCACGGTCCGATTTGGAGACCTGACCCTGTTCGGAAACGTTAGCTGGGGCAGTTCTCCGGGTGACGTCGTAATCGGTAAAATATCCTCGAACCTGATTGGTCATCAGGGGTGGATCCAAGTCGATATAGAAGGAAAAAAACAGCGTTTTGAAGTCATTTCCGAAAGTCGTCATTTCGGTGGATGCCAACGATACTTTGTTTGTCCAGCGACAAGGCAGAAAGCGTCCGTCCTTTGGCGCCCGCCTGGCGCTACCGAATTCCGCAGCAGGCGGGGTTGGGGAAAGTCCGTCGCGTACATCACCCAAATCGGGTCTTGGACAGATCGGGCTCACCGCGGCAAAGAAAAGATCGTAATGGCTCTAGCTCACAAGGACTGTGTAACCCACACGGCCATGCCGCCAAAGCCAAAGTGGATGCGGTCGCGAACATATGACAGGTACGCAGTTCGGTTCGGTCGTTACGACCATGCATTGGCCCAGGGGCCCGAAGGCAGGCAAAAAATGCCGCGGCGCAAAGAAACCTGACAAAAAGGTTATTCAACTAATTCCGAAAGTAAGCTCGGAATCTTCGCATGCCTGTTTGCCGTCGTAGCTATCGCCAAATACCCAATTTCTAAACGACCGTATAGTTCTTGCTCGGGCAGGCAGGAACGGGACCATGAGACCAATCGTCAGCTGCATCCGAGTATCGACCGGGAAGCAGGGCAGGAGCGGTTTGGGTATCGAAGCCCAGAAGGAGGCTATCGCCCGGTTCGCCGCCGCTGAGGGGCTAGCCCGTCCTATTCGTGAGAGTGCGTTTTTTTGGTCCGATTGATGTGGCCGCACATCTGCTCTGACGAGGCGCGCGGGATTGCCTTCGGCTTTTCACCGCCAGACGACCGGTACTTTGCAACGCGCTTGAGGTGTAGGTTGGGCGAACGGGGGGCGGACGCCCCGCCGGTCAAGGACCGAGCGGCAGCAGCGCGCCTGGCAAGCCGCGGATCAGGTCGGCTTCGGGACATGCCGCGGCAAACGCAAGGCGAATGCGGCTCGTGGTCTCGACGACACGGGCAGCGAGTTTCAAGAGACGAAGACGCAGCGTCGCGAACTCGGCTGTGGCCAATTCCCGGGCTTTGGGAATCGCGTCGCGCACGGTCAGCATCAGCCAATAAGCGGCGGTGTGGAGAACGAGGCGGACTTGATTGGCGAGCGCCGAACGGCAGCTGGTGCGATCGGAGGCGAGCTGTGTCTTATGCAGCTTGATCAGATTCTCGGCTTGGCCGCGTGCGCAATACAGGCTGTCGTAGATCCACTCGGCCGAGCCGACATCGAGGCTGGTGACGACGAAACGGATGTCGAGGCCGAGCATCGTCGCCTCAATACGGGCGACGGTACGCCGTTCGCGATCCCAGGACTTGGCCTTGTGGCGCGTCTCGGTATAGCCGCGCAGAACCGGCAGGTTCTCGATGGCGCGTCGCGTGCGGATGTCGTCGGCGGCCTCGTCGAGTTTTCTGGCGAGCGGCTTGGTGCCGGACAGACCGAAGATGTAGTCGATGCCGTTGGTCTCGCACCACGTCATGGCCTCCGGCCGAGCATAGCGCCCGTCGCCACGGAACGTAATTCGCGTGTTGTGCCACCGCGTCCGGATATGCCGGATCAGGCGGCGCAGGTGGGCACGCACCTCGACGCCGCCCGGCGTCTTGCCGGGCCGCAGCACGACCGCCACGGGCCGGCTCTTCTCCGTGTCGTAGACGTGGATCGGCAGGAAGCAGCGTTCGTCATAATGAGCGTTGAACAGCGAGAGCTGCTGATGGCCGTGGACGACATCGCAGGTATCATCGATGTCGAGCGTGACGGATGCCGGCTCGCGCGGGTAGCTATCCATCCATGCGTCGACCAAAGTGTAGGTCAGTCGGATCACGTCGCGCAGGCGCGGAGCATTCTCCAGCCGCGACAGCGTCGGTTGGGAACACAGATCGCGACCCGTGTCCGGCAGCCGTCCGCAGGCCAGCTTGAATGCGGGATCGGACCGCAGATGATCGAGGTCGTCGGCGTCCTCGTAGCCGCAACAGATCGCGAACATGCGCGCGCGGAACATATCGACAAGGCTGTGCACGACCCGCGTCGGATCGCGCCGATCCGGGAACACCCGGGCCAAATTGTCGGCCAAGCCGAGACGCCGCTCGGCCAGCGCCAGAAGCATCACGCCCCCGTTCGAGGTCAGCCGACCGCCATCGAAGGCAGCTGTGACTTTCTTGGCGTGAACGGCTGGAAACGAGAAGGGCAGAATCGTATCGTCGGTCATGGCGGGCGTGGCGTTCGCGGTTGAGGTGATGGGGTTGGCTTCGCAACCGAATCCTACGCCGCATCAGCGCTTTACACCACGCTCGCCAGCCTCTCAGGCGCACTCTGACGAATAAGACGGGCTAGCTCGGGCAGCTCGGGCGTAACATGGCTGTTGTCAAGCTCCAGCAATTAGTGGTTGCATAACCTGCGTTGCTAATACACACTCGCCATTCCCGCTGAGGATATCTTTTTATTGTTGTTCAAGTGGGGAGGCCGAATTGGCAAATCAGGATCCCGCTCAGGTTACAGGCACAAATCCCCTACCACCAACCAACGAAGGACAAATAGGCGCTGGCGCCGGGGGTAACGTTGTACTTGGAGTGATCATACCCATTGCCGCGTTGCTCTTCATCTTCATCGTCGTCCTATATTTCGCGCCTCAACTAGCGGCCTGTGATGACTACTTCATTATCAAGTTGGTCTATCCTTTTGTCTTCGGTGCCCTTGGCCTGATTTTGGGCGGTACAATTGTCATAGATGGCAATCTCCCACTGTTCGGCGAGAAGGCTAGGATGCGAGCAGCGGGCGGGATAGCCGGAGCTCTCCTCGGGTTTGCGATCGCCCATTTTTCTCAACCCTCCGAATGCGAAGCAAAGCACGCCATCATTCTCAAGCGTTTTCCCGCGTCCGGTTCCATATCGGTTGTCCATAATGGAGCGAACAAGAAGCGCGAGTACATTGGGCTGTATGACACCACTTCAACCTCCGTTACGACAACCGTAGAACGGGCGAACGAGGGAACAACGCGAGATCTCAAATTCAGATTTGGAGCGAGGGATAAATCAAAAGATGGCTTCAAGGTCGTCTTGCAGTTCTACCGCTTGGACCTGGATGGCACTCAGAAATTCGAATTTGCATGGAGTTGCACGATAGGAGCCGAGCTTGGACTCCCCCCAAGTTCGGGGGTAAGAAAATATCAGCTCATTGAATCGGAGCCGCTGCGATACGAACTTGAGTTCAACCCAAACTTCTTCAAAGAAGTGGAGGAGGCCCTCAAAAAGGGTGCAGCCGCAAGCGATGTGATGTGTCTCAAGGGAAGAAGCCGTCTAGACGGTCATGGGCCGTTAATTGAAGACCGAGTATCTGTTCCGTTCTATGTATCACGACTGAAGGGCTACTTTGGTCAAGAGCTCTGGTACGTCGTGGAGACTTCGGCTCCACCCACTGAACAATCTGTCGCGAAGCAGCCCGAAGTGGTGAATGGCGAATTGTCAGTAGGTGAGAAGGCGCGGGCGAATGGTAGTAGTTCACCTTTAAACAAAACAGCTTCAACGATTGAGGTGGCAAAGCCGACGCGACAGGTAAGCGGATGTGGCGCTACAGATGCACAACGTCTTAGCTTGGACAAGTTCATGGTAGGAGATGATCTCGATGCGAACGAGCGCAAGGAGTTGTATAAGCAGTGGGGCAATCTGCACTGCTATGAGCTGCTGCCGGTTTGATGGACACCCGCTTAAGCTAATCCCACCTTGCGCTCGAACTCAACCGGGCTGAGATAGCCGATGGTCGAGTGCCTGCGGGTCGTGTTGTAAAATCGTTCGATGTAGTCGAACACATCGGCGCGTGCCTCATCTCTGGTTTGATAAATCTTGTTGGCCGTACGCTCGGTCTTGAGCGAGGAGAAGAAGCTCTCCATCGCCGCGTTGTCCCAGACGTTGCCGGAGCGGCTCATGCTGCAAACGATGCCGTGGTCGGCCATCAGGCGCTGGAACTGCTCGCTGGTGTACTGGCTGCCCTGGTCGGAGTGATGCAACAGCGCATCCGGCTTGCCGCGCCGCCAGACGGCCATCAACAATGCGTCCGTCACGAGCTGTGCCGTCATGGAGGCACTCATCGACCAGCCCACCACGCGGCGTGAGAACAGGTCGATCACCGCTGCGACATAGAGCCAGCCTTCGGCCGTCCAGAGATAGGTGAAGTCGGCGATCCACTTCTGGTTCGGCCGCTCGGCGGCGAACTGCCGGTCAAGGAGGTTCGCCGGTACGGTCTCGAGCTGTCGATCGCCGCTGTCCTTCGGTAAGCGCCGACGTCGCGGCCGCGCCCGCAAGCCTTGCAGGCGCATCAGCCGCTCAATCCGGTGCAGGCCGCAATCCGCCCCGTCGGCGAGCAGGTCACGCCACACCCGGCGTGCGCCATAGGTGCGGTCGCTGGCGGCGAAGCTGGCCTTGACCTTGCCGCCGAGCTCCTCGTCGCTGCGGGATCTGGCGCTGGGAGAGCGGTTCAGCCAGGCATGGAAGCCCGACCGCGACACTCCCAGCGCATCGCATAGCCATGCCACCGGCCAGATCGTCCGGTGCTTCGCGACGAAGGCGAACTTCATGTCGCTTCCTTCGCGAAGTAGGCTGCGGCCTTTTTTAGGATATCCCGCTCGGCCTTCAGCTTGGCGACCTCACGGCGCAGCCGCTCGATCTCCTGCTGCTCCGGCTTCATCTGCCCGTGGCCGGGAAAGGCTTGCGCCGGGTCGGAGCCCAACTCCTTCACCCATTTGCGGAGAACATTCTCATGAACATCCAGGTCACGGCCAGCTTGCGCCACCGACACCCCACGTTCCCGCACCAGCTTGACCGCCTCGACCTTGAACTCGCGGCTGAACTTCCGTCTTTTCATCGCCACCTCCGGCTTCATGAAACACCTAATCTCGGTGTCCATCAAACCGGCAGCAGCTCAGCTATGTTTGGCCGCTTGTAAAGAGTAGCTCCAATGTCATTGAGCGTTCGCGCGCAATTAAATTCACCGTGAATGCCATTATCAACAACAGTCTTGAAGCAAACGCGGTGTATTGGCAGCCGACCGGATCCAACAAGAGAGATTTTTTTAAGTCGTTACCATTGCTGAGTTCAAGCGATTACAGAGTCGTTTTCGATCTTCTGAAATCAGAAGATCTTCCAGTTCGGACGGAGGCAACTCGCTTTGTTCGAAACCTTCCAGTTGATCACTTTGGCAACCTCTTTAGCGAACAGGTAGAGAGGCAAGATCAGCTCTCAAGCAGTCAAAGAGAGCGACTTGCCATCGCCGCATCGTTCTTCCACTACGGTAGGATTGTTGAATGGCTCGACGTTCCCGAGGGCGACCAGAAAGGCACAGCCATTGCCGCTGCTATCGGCGGAGACTTCAAGGCTGCTTTCCGCTGGATAAACAAAGCCGCTCTTGGAGAAAGCGCTAAAGCTTACGAAGCAATGCTTTGGTATGCGAGGGCTATCGTCGAGAGAGAAAAAATAAAGAATGACGCTGCGGCCAAAAGCAGTTTTCAGCAAGTAATTGACTCGATTTCGGGTGCATTAGAGCCTTATCCCTCCAATCCTTTGCATTTGGCCCAAGCTGCTGCTGTTGTATTCGGAGGGGACGCGAGCACGGCCCAATCGATTCTGAGGGAAATTAAAACGGCTGACGTTTATACGTCGTCGACTCCTTTGGGCCTTTCAACGAGCGCCAGCAACTCAACGAGCGCCAGCAACGCGATTTATGCGGGCCCGTCAGACGGATATAAACGCCAACCGCCCAAGAGCTTTGCCAATTCTGCCGGATCTCGAATGCTATTGCGAAAGGGCGATTGGTTGTTCGTCCAGTATCGTGACCAAATAGGCTGGATCAAACGCGAGCAGAAGGTGGCGGGTCCGCTCTGAGAAGAGGAGCGACGCTCCGGCATGGACGTTCCTCAGAATTCCGTGCGGACATTCGTCTCTTTTGCAAGCAAATTCGCTGTCGCGCAGTTCGTGCATTTTGGGTTGTGTCAAATGATCATCTGGAGAATGTGGATCTATCTTGGCCGCCCAGATTGAAGAGCTTCCCTTCACCCTTCACTGTGTGGAGGCGTTCGACGGTAACCATAAAGCTTCTGAGGTGCTTCGATGAATGAGGGGGCAGACGAAAGTGAGCAGGCATTGAGCCTGAAGAAAATTATGCGCCTCGATCTTAACGATCTCTGCGCCGAGCACCTCGCCAAATTCCCCGGCATGACCGGATGGTTCGAACCCAAACTTCTGCTCAAACTTCTCTTGAACGTCATAGTATCGCAAATGTTCGGTCAGTATGCCGATCGCCGTTTGGTGCACGCAGCCCTCGATAAACAGTCGCCCAGCGAAAGTCGCGATTGGACCGACGTCACGAAGGAGACCCAGCGAGACGATGGGGACGTGTGGATTGATTACATCGCAGATCTGGGTGATGGATTCGATGCGACTTACGCCATGGCTTATCTGCTAGCGCAGCCGCACTTGGAGATACGCGGGTATACTGAGCTAATCCCGCGCGCCAGCGCGCTCATCATGGGCGGCGACGCAGTATATCCAACGGCGTCACGTGACTCCTACAACAACCAACTACGAAAACCCTACTCGATGGCGTGGCCGGACACGTTCGAAAAAGACGGTCCTCCCGTATTTGCCTTGCCCGGAAATCACGATTGGTATGACGGATTGGTCGTCTTTCTTGCGATTTTTTGTAGGACGAAAGCTTCCAAGATAGGCAATTGGCGGACGCGGCAGAGGCGCAGCTATTTCTCTGCGAAAGTGGCGGAGAACTGGTGGGTATGGGGAATAGACATTGCCCTCGTTCGGGATATGGATCAGCCGCAGGCCGACTATTTCGTTGATGCAGCTACCAATATGCCGTCCGGCGCCAACATTATTCTGTGTAGTGCGGAGCCTGGCTGGTATGAAGCCGAACGCGAGGGTGATTCCTTTCGCACGCTAGACTACGCGGCCAGCATCGCGAAGAATGCGGAAAGAAATCTAAGGATACCGCTCATCATTTCAGGAGATTCACATCATTACGCAAGGTACGAGGGGCAGGACGGCCAATTCATAACGTCCGGCGGGGGCGGTGCATTTCTCCACGGAACGCACGGGCTGAAGGACGCAATCGCCGCTCCCTGGCTCAAACGCACGCCACAGGCCCTGAAATTGAAACACGTATACCCCTCGAAGGAGCTGAGCAGAGAGTTGCTGAACGGTGATTTGCAGTTCTTCCAAAACAACAAGGAATTCGGATACACGTTATCGACGCTCTACTGGATATTCGCTAGCGCGATCACCTATGCGCCTGCCTGGGAAATGTTCCTCGTGGTGCCGCTTCTCCTTGGTGTTATCCTTTGGGGTTATTCGCGGTATCAGGAAGAAAAATTCAGCGGAGAAACACTAGCCTATTCTGTCGCCCAGGCCCTCGCGCACTCAGTTGTTATTTGGTTTTTCGCGTGCGCCGCTCTTTGGCTGGCCGGGTTGTCATCATGGAAAATTCCTTGGTTCGTATGGTTGCCGCTCCTGGCGGCGGCGATTATTCCGATTGGAGCGAGGATCGCGAGCTTGATCTTTGGCCTTTACCTAAAGCTTACCTGTAAGTACGCCGATCGAAATCACAATGATGCATTCAGCGCGATGAAGCTCGATGGGTACAGGAGTTTCTTGAGACTACGTATAAGGGGAAATGAAATTACTGTGTTTCCCATAGGCATCGACAGTGTGCCCTCGCGAGGCGGTTGGCGGCGTAATGAAAATAGAGGACTAGCGTCTCCGTCGCACTTTGAGCCTACCAGGCGAATGGATCCGCACCTTATCGAGCCACTAATCACCATATCTGCGGCGGACGGACTATCCTCTGGCGATGTCGAGATTCGGCACGAGGTCATCTCGAAACAGTAGATCTCAGCGCGGCTTCTTGAATGATAAGCAATATTGCCGGGCGGAGGCGGTGGGTCCGAGAATAAGCTCTTTGCGCGCTTTGCGTGATCAATGCTGAATTCGCGGAAACGCTGCGGGGGCATTTGGGTAAGAGATGACGCGACGAACCGAATTCCGATTGATTAACGGTCTGCTAGCCCAACCGCCTCGGCCGCCGGCGGGCACCCGGGTCGAGTTCGACAAGAAAGGCTGGAGGCGTTGCGTTAGATCATCGCCGCCTCCCAACACTTAGCTGGTGTTAGAAGTAGCTCTTCCCGACAGATTGGCCGACAGAAATGGGCTGCCGGCCTCGCGGCCGAAGGGCTACCGTACCGACGAAGTCAACCACGGGCGCTCTGGCACAATCTTTGGGGGCTCGCCCCCCATTACTCGCCTTTCTACCCGGTTGCGGCGGGTAATTGGTGTGGTTGCTACATGAGGCTGGGCCGCGCGCCAAACGTCATTCTGGCGGGCGCTCCACATCGGACGACCAAGCCCCGGATGCCGCCGGAACGGCTTCCATCTGATAATTCGCTGCCGCACGCTTTTGCCTGTCGGCAGCGAATCCTCGATACGCGGCGTCTACCGGCTCTATTTCGTGATCAACTGCACGGCGTAGGCATAAGGCCCGTTCGGGCTTCTTTGTGCGTTCCACGCACAATACCAGTCGCTCCCCCACGGCAAACCTGTATCCCATCCGCCCGAATTGTCGCTATCCCAATGCCATACCTTGACGTTGTCTTGCGGGTTGGAAGGAAAACTCGGGGTCGAATAGACCATGATTTGCCCCTGATGAGCCCTGAAGGGGGCGGTTGTCGACCAGGACAACCACAGATTGCCGTGCAGTTGGTACGCGTTCAGGTACCACGTGTAGTTTGCCGAGATGGTTTGGGCGGCCGATGCTACGTCTGTGATGCTCTTCTCGATTGTCTTGTTCATATCTTGCCCTCACTCTAAGATTGTAGCGGCTCCAGGCGCCACCCTAAGATCATAGACATAAAACAACTGACGATTGTGTACAAAGCAGAGCACAACACGGAAATGTGTGCGACTTGGATCGTACCTGCGGCAAGGAACGTCAGAGCCTAGCTCGTTGGGGGCGGATCGCGCAGCACGCGCGTCAGGCCGAACCATTGCCGCTTCTTGGCGTCCCACTCGCCGGTGATGACGGCCCAGGAGAACTGGTCGCCGAGCGGCGCCGCGCCGCCCCCGAGGTATTCATTCCCAAGAAATGCCTGCTTGTAGACCTGTTTCGTCATCCGAACGGCGTCCGGCTTTGGCATGCCCAACAGCATCATGCGGCGCGAGAGTAGCCGATATTCCTTCGGCGACATCTCCATTTTCGTGTTTGTCGCCTCGTCCCCGACCAGGAAATACGGCTCCCGCTCCATCCACTGCATGTGGACGATCGTCACCTCATTGGCATCGTCCCAATCGAGATAGTAATTCTTGCCGTCCCACAAACATGGGTAGGCATTATCCGCGCGATCCGTCGCCGCTCGAAATCACGGAATGGCTGTTTTCACAGCCGCCGTGCTGGTCTCGCGGTCTGATCGTCAACATGCCTCCGGCCGGCATGCCGTTTCATGACCGGCTGTTTCAGGCCCGCATGTGGCGCGAGATTGCGATGGCGATCCGATACGATCGCCCTACGTCGACGGGCGTCGCTGGTATCTCGAAATTGGCCCATAGCTGTGGAGATAGCCTGCGCCGCGCGCGGGTGAATCTCTATCTCGCTCGGCGGATGCGCCGATGATGGGAGATGAGGCTGACGCCGATCGGAAGGCCGGTATGATTGAAGCCGCGACCACGCAAGATTAACGACCGTAAGAGCCAAGGCTTTCAAAGGAACCTAAGTCATGAAATACGCAGTTCTCACAGCCGCTCTCGTTTCCGCCCTCATAGCCACACCTGCGCGCGCCAGCGCCGACACCGAGTTCGCCGCTAAGCTGGCGGGCGCTATGGTTATCAAGACGCAATGCGACGGCTACGAAATGTCGCGCGGATCAGGATCCGACCGCCAAGATGTGGTTAACGCCGTGTTTGCGGCTATCCAGGATCTTGCCGGGGCGTCGTACCGCGCTGGGGATATGATCCCTGAAATCACCAAGGCGACGAGGGCCGCAACTATGGTCACCATTGCCTTGCTGTCTCAGAACAAGGCCGGCACCTGCAAGGACCTTGGCGCCAGCATGGTTCGTGCCGGCCTGCTGGAAAGGAAGTAACTTCGATACGGCAAAGCCCAATCAAACGATTCTGACCGAGGAGTAATGGATAGATTGACTTTGATCATGCCGCGGACGCCGACCGAGACCGCGCAAAAGCGCTTGCCGAGCGTGCAGGCTGGCGTCAACGCGGGTTTCTGTACTCGCATGCGACACGCGGGAACTATCACGTGAGCGACATGGATGGATCGACCTTTGCGACAAGAGGGGATCGATTGGACCTGCGTCTTGCTGGAAAGGAAGTGACGACATGACTGATATATCTGACTTACGCGATGGCATCGCGGCAATCATCAGCGACCGCACGATGATTAACGACGAGGGCTTCATTCAACCACTCGGCCGAGCCGACATCGAGGCTGGTGACGACGAAACGGATGTCGAGGCCGAGCATCGTCGCCTCAATACGGGCGACGGTGCGCCGTTCGCGATCCCAGGACTGTGGCTTGTGGCGCGTCTCGGTATAGCCACGCAGGACCGGCAGGTTCTCGATGGCGCGTCGCGTGCGGATGTTGTCGGCGACCTCGTCGACTTTCCTGGCGAGAGGCTTGGTACCGGACAGACCGAAGATGTAACCGCGACGACCGGACTGGCATAGACTGCGAAGGCCAGCGGCTTGCGAATGGCGTTAATGGCTGGCACGCCCTCCGCGGTGACGCTGGGGGGCCAGAATTTCACAGTCAGCTTTGGGGGATCACGTCCGCTCATGACACAGTTCTCCATTCAGAAAGGTCTCTGAAGGCCGAACCAATGCTTTAAGGGGGTAGAATTATGTGGCGCCGTTTGATTTCGAAGGTCAAGGGGGTGTTCTGGTTCCCACTGCATTAAACCCGGAAAATGTGATGGAATCTTCGGAATCACAACCGAGTTGCCACACCGATTGCCCGCAAATCAGCGGGATTCCAGCCGTTTAACTAGACAGGCTTGGCCAACTACCAAGCACTTGGAAAATTATGCCGAGCAGGAAGCATCCGGCGCCGAAGATGAACATCGTCCGGCGCCAAGCCCATTCCTTCAGGAACAACGGCTGGTAGATGCGCCAATTGTCTTTGTCTGCGTCGGCGTCAACATATTTCCTTCCCTCTAACTCAGCGCTCTGTTGATCGTAAGCTTTTTGCAGCTCGCCCATACGGCGGCCATGGTCGCGCTTAAGCTGGTGAAACCATTCCCAAGCGATGAAGGAGAACCCGACAAGGTCGAGAACTTGGCCAATGACGGAACACCAATCCTGACACATGGGGAATCCTATTTTTTGAAAAATGCCAGGACGCCGAAGATACTGCCAATGAGAGCGAGAGTAAGCGTCACCCTATTCGCCCAGTAGTCCCAGTCCGCTTTTTGCTCGGACCGAATATCAGAGCTGGCTCCGCAAATTCGGACAGTAGCTTGAGTGGATTTTCTGCCTGACAGCGGCGAGGATTCTTGCCGCGAATCAGGAGCGAAGATGACGAAGAAGAGCCGCCGGATGCATTCTCCGGCATTCAAGGCGAAGGTTGCTTTGGCTGCGGTCAAAGGCGACAAGACGCTGGCGGAGCTGGCGCAACTGTTTGATGTTCATCCGAACCAGATCACGATCTGGAAAAACCAGCTCCTGGAAGGCGCCGCCGGCGTGTTTGGGCATGACAAGGCGTCGGCCGAGACGCCGGTCGATTTGAAGGCGTTACATGCCAAGATCGGCGAGCTGGCGTTGGAAAACGATTTTTTGTCCGGCGCGCTCACCAAGGCGGGCCTGCTGAGCGCAAAGCGATGATCGACCGCGGTCATGATCTTTCTATCGTGCGCCAGGCGAAGGTCCTGAAGCTGGCTCGCAGCACGGTCTACTATGAACCTCGGCCAGTTTCGGCCGAGGACCTTGCCTTGATGCGTCGGCTCGATGAGCTGCATCTCGATTATCCCTTCGCGGGAGCGCGTATGCAGCGATCGTTGCTGCGGCGGGAGGGCGTATACGCCGGTCGCCGCCACATCGCGACGCTGATGAAGCGCATGGGGATCGAGGCGGTCTATCGTCGCCCGAACACGAGTAAGCCGGCACCGGGTCACAAGATCTACCCGTACCTGTTGCGCGGATTGAAGATCGAGCGGCCCGACCAGGCGTGGGCAATGGACATCACCTACATTCCGATGCGGCGTGGCTTCGTCTATCTCGCGGCGGTCGTCGATGTGTTCAGCCGACGGGTCCTGGCCCATCGCGTCTCGATCACAATGGAGGCGGCCTTCTGCGTCGAAGCGGTCCAGGAGGCGTTGGCGAAGCACGGCAGGCCCGAGATTTTCAACACGGACCAGGGCAGCCAGTTCACCAGCCTCGAGTTCACCGATGTGCTGCTGGACGCGAAGATCGCCATCAGCATGGACGGCAAGGGCGCCTGGCGCGACAACGTGTTTGTCGAGCGGCTCTGGCGCACGGTCAAATACGAAGAAGTTTATCTCCGCGCCTACGACAGCGTGTCCGAGGCGCGAGCGTCAATTGCCAAGTATCTGGCCTTCTACAATCAGGGACGCCCTCACTCGAGCCTTGACGGGCGCACGCCCGACGAGGCTTACTTCGGCACGCAAGCTATGGTGATGGCCGCATGACCGTCGCCGACGATTTTGTCGTCGCTCTGGTCGGGCTACGCCCTCCCGACGCAACGACAAAATCGTAAGGCCCCGCGTTCAGCATAACCCGGCAGGAATCCACTTAAATCCCGCGGGGCGCTGTCCAAACAACCGGCGCCAGCTCTTATCGGCCCTCAGCTTTTGCGCAGCAGCAGCCGTCAAATACGTCTCATCTGTTCGAGCGCCCTGCTCCCAACTATCTTCGTCTTGAGGTACAGGTACGTGAAATTTGAAGGCTTGTTCGACAAGGTACTTTGATCTGAATTTGGAAATTACAAACTCCTGATATTGCAATTCCCTTCCCATCGTCATTTTATACCGCGGCTCGTCAACGACGTTTTCTAGCTAGCTTGCCATTGGCTCCAATGTCTTAGCTAGCAATCTGCAGTACGCTTCTCTTGGCAATCAGAAATATTTGTTCGCACCGGCGATTGTCATTCACGGTGGGCCACTGGCTGCTGTTGCAATTATTGCGGGCCTCATAGCGCTTGCCTATTGGATAGACGCGAAGAGAAAAAAACGGGGGACGGTAGCGATGAATCGGATCGGGCTCAAATGCCGCTAAAAGTCGAACGCGGCAGTATAGTCGCTAAATGTTAGATTTTTACTCCATTGTCACAAATTCGACTTGTTTTTGATCAGATCCTCGCATAGGAAGCTTCTTCCAACGCTCAAGGCATTGCGCCTTAGCTCCCCTCAGGCCGATGAGGGCGAGAGTGCGACCTTCTCACGGTTCGGCCACCGCTTGAGGAGGTCCCATGCGCACTCGAAGCTTCCATCCAATTCGGATGGTCATCTGATGTCCAGAGGACCACAAGCCGTCAAACAATCGAATATTGCGAAAGCTCTCAAAGGCGCCTTGAAGGCCGGTGCAAGGGTGCAGCGTGTCGAAATCGGACCAGATGGTCGGATCGACCTATACTTGTTCGAAAAGGTGTCCCCCGGTTCTCATGAAGATAATGAATGGGACGCCGTGAAATGAGGCGCAGAAATCCAAAGTTCACTCACAGCTATACCGATCAGCACGGACTGCCGCGCTTTTATCTTCGCCGCCCCGGCTACGCGAAGACACCGCTGCCGGGACTACCGTGGTCTCCAGAGTTTATGGAGGCGCGCGAGCGTGCCCTCGAAGGCGATGCCGGCAAGATAGAGATCGGTGCCAAGCGCACCGTTGAAGGCACCGTGAGTCACGGCCTAGTCAGCTACTACAGATCGAATTTCTTTACGGGGCTTGCCGACAGTTCGCAGAAGATGCGACGCGCCGAGCTTGAACGGTTCCGCAACGACCACGGCGAAAAGCGCGCAGTTATGATGCACTCGACCGCTATCCAGAACATTCTTAACGGCAAGACGCCTGCAGCACAAAGGAATTTCAGGAAGGCGCTTCGGGGGTTTGTCGATTATTGCTTGTCCGTCAAGCTGATGAAGGTTGATCCGCTCGCAGGCGCAAAATTTTCGAAGATGAAGACGGTCGGTCATCATCCTTGGGAAACAGCCGAGTGCGAACAATTTGAAGCGCATCACCCCGTCGGAACGCGCGCGCGGCTGGCCTACGAACTTTTACTCCAGGCGGGGCAATCGAAGTGCGACGTCGTCCGGATGGGCCGGCAGCACGTCCGCAAGGGCATGATGACCATGAAGCGGCAGAAGACCGGGACGCCGTTCAATGTCGACATCACACCGCGCCTGCAAGCTGCGATCGATGCGATGCCGGCAAGCAACCATCTGACGTTTCTGATCACTGGCGAAGGCAACGGCTTTACTGCGGCGGGTTTTGGCAACTGGTTCCGCGACATGTGCCGCGAGGCGAAGCTGCCGGCGCGTTGCACTTCACATGGGCTCCGCAAGGCGGCGGCAACCTATCTGGCAGAGCTGGGTGCGACCGACCTTCAGTTGATGGCGTGGTTCGGCTGGTCGTCCATCTCCCAGGCCCAAGTCTACACCAAGGAGGCCCGCGGAAAGGTGCTGTCGCAGGCGACAGGGAGGCTCATTACAGGAACGGGAATTGGCTCACCGATCACCTCTGTGAGCCAAAGCGATGACCAAGACACTGAAATCGTTGAGGTGAAAAAATGAGGTGGCGATCCCGGCAGGATTCGAACCTGCAACCCGCGGAGTAGAAATCCGCTACTCTATCCAGTTGAGCTACGGGACCGTGGCCGCCTTGTAGCACCCGCAATATGAAAAATCCGCTTTGCCGCCAAGTCCGTCCGAACCGATTTCTGGGGGCGGACGACAAAGCGGAGCAGGGGTCCCCGCCCTGCGTTGGCCTGTCCAGTCCGCCGAGCCGGCATGAGCTGCCGCCGGGGCTGGTCAAAGGATGTCGGCAATGCGATCTGCGACGTTTTCGTCCGTTCATATCAGCGCCTTCACTCCGTCACCTTTTCGCGCATTTTTGGCCCCAACGCGGCGTTCGACCGCGGGGCGTTCAGGAGCTCCATCATGATCGGATTGGTTCGTGCCGCCGCAGTCTGCGCCGCGCTGGTGCTTGGCCTGGTGAGCGCCCAAATGAGCGCCCAAGCCGCGGACAAGGCCTTCAAGCGCGACGATCTCGCCGATTCCGCGATCAAGCTGGAGGCCCAGATCAAGAGCGAGGCCGGCGCGGTCAACAAGTCGGCCGCGACCTTGCGCACTGATGCGGACTCAGCCTTCAAGCGCAATGATTTCAGCGGAGGGCTGCAGATCCTCGGCCAGATCGCGGCGACCACGCCGGAGGACGGCGCCAACTGGCTGCGGCTCGCCAGGACCGTGTTCCAGATCCGCACCGCCAGCTCCAGCGAACAGACCTTCCTGATGGAGCGCGCCTCCACGGCCGCCTACATCGCCTATCAGCGGGCCGGCAATCCGGGTGAGGAGGCCGACGCGCTGGCCGTGCTCGGCAAGGCACTCGCCGAGCGCAAGCTGTGGCGCCCGGCGCTGGATGCGTTGCGGATGTCGCTCGACCTGCGCGAGGTGGCCGATGTCCGCGGCCAGTATGAGAAGATGCGCGACGAGCACGGCTTCCGGCTGCTCGATTACACCGTCGATTCCGACGCGGCCTCGCCGCGGGCCTGCTTCCAGTTCTCCGAGGAACTGGCCAAGCGCGTCGACTTCGCGCCTTACCTCGCACTGGCCGGCACCGACAAGCCGGCGCTGTCAGCGGAAGGCCAGCAGCTCTGCGTCGACGGACTGAAGCACGGCGAGCGCTACAACATCAATCTGCGCGCCGGCCTGCCGTCGACCGTCAAGGAGACCCTGCCGAAATCGGCCGAGTTCAACATCTATGTCCGCGACCGCAAGCCGTTCGTGCGGTTCACGGGGCGGGCCTATGTGCTGCCGCGGACCGGGCAGCGCGGTATCCCGGTGGTCAGCGTCAACACGCCGGCAGTCACGGTCGACGTCTTCCGGATCGGCGACCGCAACCTGATCAACACGGTGATCGACAGCGACTTCCAGGGCACGCTGAGCCGCTACCAGCTCTCCGATCTCGGCGACCAGCGCGGCGTCAAGGTCTGGTCCGGCGAGCTTGCGACTGCCACCACGCTGAACCAGGACGTCATCACGGCGTTTCCGGTCGACCAGGCGCTCGGCGATCTGCAGCCGGGCGTCTATGTCATGATCGCCGCGGCCAAGGGGCCGGGCACCGACGACGACGGCACGCTGGCGACGCAATGGTTCATCGTCTCGGACATGGGCCTGTCGGCGTTCTCCGGTAATGACGGTATCCACGTCTTCGTCAACTCGCTGGCCTCGACCGAGCCGGTCGCCAACGCCGAAGTGAAGCTGGTTGCCCGCAACAACGAGATCCTGGCCACCCGCAAGACCGATGCGGCCGGCCATGTGCTGTTCGAGCAGGGGCTGGCCCGCGGCGAGGGCGGGTTGTCGCCGGCGCTGCTCACGGTGACGGGCGAGAAGGCCGACTACGCCTTCCTGAGCCTGAAGACCAACGCCTTCGACCTGACCGACCGCGGCGTCGCGGGGCGGGCGATCCCGGCCGGCGCGGACGCCTTCGTCTATGCCGAGCGCGGCGTCTACCGCTCCAACGAGACCGTCTACCCGACCGCGCTGCTGCGCGACGGGCAGGGCAACGCCCTCACCGGGACGCCGCTGACCATGGTGATCGAGCGCCCCGACGGGGTGGAATTCCGCCGCGCCGTGCTGCCCGACCAGGGTGCCGGCGGCCGCATGCTGGCGGTGGCGCTGAACTCGGCGGTGCCTACCGGCACTTGGCGGGCCCGCGTCTTCACCGATCCCAAGGGCTCCTCGGTCGGCGAGACCACCTTCATGGTCGAGGATTACATCCCCGAGCGGGTCGAATTCGATCTGACCAGCAAGGAGAAGATGATCAAAGCTGAAGTTCCAGTGGAACTTCAGGTCTCGGGCCATTTCCTCTATGGCGCGCCGGCTTCGGGCCTGCAGCTCGAAGGCGACATGCTGGTCGCACCGGCGGCGGCCGGCCGGCCCGGCTATGCCGGCTACCAGTTCGGCGTCGACGACGAGCAGACCGCGAGCAACGAGCGCACCCCGATCGAGGACCTGCCGGAGGCCGATGCCAATGGCGCGGCCACCTTCCCGGTCAAGCTCGACAAGGTGCCGACCTCGACCCGGCCGCAGGAGGCTCAGATCTTCGTCCGCATGGCGGAGACCGGCGGCCGCTCGGTCGAGCGCAAGATCGTGCTGCCGGTGGCCCCAGTAGCCTCGCTGATCGGCGTCAAGCCGCTGTTCGGCGACAAGAGCGTCGCCGAGGGCGACAAGGCCGAGTTCGACGTCGTGTTCGTCGCGCCCGACGGCAAGCAGCTGCCGCGCAACGGGCTGCGCTACGAGCTGTTGAAGCTGGAGTCGCGCTACCAATGGTACCGGCAGAACTCGTCCTGGAACTATGAGCCGGTCAAGTCGACCCGCCGCGTTGCCGATGGCGACGTCAACCTCGCTGCCGACAAGCCGATGCGCCTGAGCTTCCAGCCGCAGCCGGGTCGCTACCGGCTCGACGTGAAATCGACCGACGCCGACGGTCCCGTGACCTCGGTGCAGTTCGACGTCGGCTGGTATTCCGACGGCAGCGCCGACACGCCCGACCTGCTCGAAACCTCGATTGACAAGCCGGAATATCAATCCGGCGATACCCTGACCGTGTCGGTCAACGCGCGCACCTCAGGCAAGCTCACCGTCTATGTGCTCGGCGACCGCCTGCTGACGACCCAGAGCGTCGACGTCAAGGAAGGCACCCAGCAGGTCAAGCTCCCGGTCGGCAAGGACTGGGGCACCGGTGCGTATGTGATGACGACGCTGCGCCGTCCGCTCGATGCCGCCGCCGGGCGCATGCCGGGCCGCGCGATCGGGCTGAAGTGGTTCGGCATCGACAAGAAGACGCGCACGCTTGCCGTCGAGCTGTCGCCGCCCGCATTGGTGCGGCCCGGCTCGACGTTGAAGATCCCGGTCAAGCTCGGCGGGCTCAATCCCGGCGAGGACGCCAAGGTGGTGCTGGCCGCGGTCGATGTCGGCATTCTCAATTTGACCAATTACAAGCCGCCGGCGCCGGACGACTACTATCTCGGCCAGCGCCGTCTGACCGCCGAGATCCGCGACCTCTATGGCCAGCTGATCGACGGCGTGCAGGGCACCCGCGGCCAGATCCGCAGCGGCGGCGACGCCGCCGGTGCCGAACTGCAGGGCTCGCCGCCGACGCAGAAGCCGCTGGCGCTGTATTCCGGCATCGTCACGGTCGGCCCTGATGGGACTGCCGAAGTGAGCTTCGACATCCCCGAATTCGCCGGCACCGCGCGGGTGATGGCGGTGGCGTGGAGCGCCACCAAACTCGGCCGCGCCAATGTTGATGTGATCGTGCGCGATCCCGTGGTGCTGACCGCGACCTTGCCGCGCTTCCTGCTGACCGGTGACAAGGGCACCATCAGCATGGATATCGACAATGTCGAAGGCGCCGCCGGCGACTACGCGATCAGCGTCAAGGCGAGCGGTCCGATCAAGGCCTCGGGCAATCCGACCACGAAGGTGAAACTCGCCGCCAAGCAGCGCAGTTCGCTGTCGCTCGGCCTCGAGGCCGGCGGCGCGGGACGTGCCGATTTCGACGTCGACATTTCGGGGCCGAACGGGCTGACGCTGGTGCGTCACTATGCACTCGACGTCAAGCCGGCGACCCAGGTGCTGGCGCGGCGCTCGATCCGCACACTGGCGAAGGGCGAGAGCCTGACGCTGACCTCGGACATGTTCTCCGATCTCGTCCCGGGTACCGGCAGCGTCTCGATCTCGGCGAGCCTGTCAACCGCGCTCGATGCTGCCAGCATCCTGAAGGCGCTCGACCGCTACCCCTATGGCTGCTCCGAGCAGATCACGAGCCGCGCGCTGCCGCTGCTCTATGTCAACGATCTCGCCGCCGGCGCCCATCTTGCGATGGACACCGCGGTCGACCAGCGCATCCGCGACGCGATCGAGCGTCTCCTGGCGCGACAGGGCTCCAACGGCTCGTTCGGCCTGTGGTCGGCGGGCGGCGACGACGCCTGGCTCGACGCCTATGTCACGGACTTCCTGACCCGGGCCCGGGAGAGGGGCTTTGCGGTGCCTGACGTGCTGTTCAAGAGCGCGCTCGACCGCGTCAGGAACTCGGTGGTCAATGCCAACGAGCCGGAGAAGGACGGCGGCCGCGACCTGGCCTACGGCCTCTACGTGCTCGCGCGCAATGGCGCGGCGCCGATCGGTGATCTGCGCTATCTCGCCGACACCAAGCTGAACAATCTGGCGACGCCGATCTCCAAGGCGCAGCTGGCGGCGGCGCTGGCGCTGGTCGGCGACAAGGCGAGGGCCGAGCGGGTCTATGGCGCGGCGCTCGATGCGCTGAACCCCAAACCCGTGATCGAGTTCGGCCGGGTCGATTACGGCTCGGCGCTACGCGATGCGGCTGCGCTGGTCTCGCTTGCGGGCGAGGGCAATGCGCCGCGCACCACGCTGACCCAGGCCGTGCTGCGGGTCGAAGCGGCGCGGGGTCTGTCGCCCTACACGTCGACGCAGGAGAATGCGTGGATGGTGTTGGCGGCGCGCGCGCTCGCCAAGGAAACGCTGGCGCTCGACATCAATGGCCAGCCGGTCAAGACCGCGGTCTATCGCAGCTACAAGGCCGAGGAGATGACGGGCCAGCCGCTCCGGATCACCAACACCGGCGACGCGCCGGTGCAGGCGGTGGTCTCGGTGTCGGGCTCGCCGGTCACGCCGGAGCCGGCGGCTTCCAACGGCTTCAAGATCGAACGTGCCTACTACACGCTCGCCGGCAAGCCGGCCGACGTCACCAAGGCGAAGCAGAACGACCGCTTCGCAGTTGTGCTGAAGGTGACGGAAGCCAAGCCGGAGTTCGGCCACATCATGGTGGCCGATTATCTGCCGGCCGGGCTCGAGATCGACAATCCGAACCTGGTGTCATCGGGTGATTCCGGTACGCTCGAGTGGATCGAGGACGGCGTCGAGCCGAAGAACACCGAGTTCCGCGATGACCGCTTCACCGCGGCAATCGACCGGGGCGCAAACGACAAGTCGGTGTTCACGGTCGCCTATGTGGTACGCGCGGTGTCGCCGGGCAAATATGTGCTGCCGCAGGCCTATGTCGAGGACATGTACAACCCCTCGCGCTACGGCCGTAGCGGCACCGGTGCGGTTGAGGTCAAGCCAGCGAAATGAGTGATCGCGGAATGAGTAAGGACGCGCGTCCAAAACTCTTCTCGTCATGGCCGGGCTTGACCCGGCCATCCACGGACGCGTCCGCTGGCAAGAGAGACGTGGATGCCCGGGTCAAGCCCGGGCATGTCAAGTGTGATGGGCGGTTGGCGCTGCGCCTCTTTGCCGCGATGGCCGTTGTGCTCATCGCGATCACCGGCGCCTTCGCCGCCAGGGTCATCTCGCTCCGGCCGCTGCCGCTCACGCAGGCGCAGCAGGTCTCGACCACGGTCGTCGATCGAAATGGAAAACTGCTCCGTGCCTATGCGATGGCGGACGGGCGCTGGCGGCTGCCGGTCGACGCGAAGACGTCGGTCGATCCGACTTATCTGAAGCTGTTGTTCGCCTATGAGGACAAGCGCTTCTACGAGCACCACGGCGTCGATCCGCTGGCGCTGTCGCGCGCCGGATTCCAGCTTCTCACCCGCGGTCATATCGTCTCCGGCGGCTCGACCATCACGATGCAGCTGGCACGGCTGATCGAGCCGCGGCACCAGCGCTCGGTCTACGCAAAACTGCGGCAGATGGTGCGCGCGGTCGAACTGGAGCGACAGCTCTCGAAAGACCAGATCCTCGATCTTTATCTCGCGCTGGCGCCGTTCGGCGGCAATCTCGAGGGCGTGCGAGCCGCCTCGATCGCCTATTTCGGCAAGGAGCCGAAACGGCTCTCGCTTGCCGAAGCCGCGCTGCTGGTGGCGCTGCCGCAATCGCCGGAGCGGCGGCGGCTCGACCGTTTCCCCGAAGCCGCCCATGCCGCGCGCGACCGCGTCCTGGACCGCATGGTCGAGGATGGCGTGGTGTCGAAGGAGGACGCCGCGCAGGCCAGGGCGACGGCAGTGCCGAAGATGCGCAAGCAGATACCGATCCTGGCGCCGCACTCGTCCGATCAGGCGATCGCGACGATGAAGGATACGCCCGTCATCAAGCTGACGCTGGATGCCACGCTGCAACGAAACCTGGAGGCGCTGGCGCGCGACCGCGCCATCGCGCAGGGGCCTGACGTCTCGGTCGCGATCATCGTGGTCGACAATGAAACGGGCGACGTGCTCGCGCGCGTCGGCTCGGCGGATTATTTCGACGAGCGGCGGGCCGGGCAGGTCGACATGACGCGCGCGGTGCGCTCGCCGGGCTCGACCTTGAAGCCCTTCATTTATGGCCTCGCCTTCGAGGATGGTTTTGTCCATCCCGACAGCCTGATCGAGGATCGGCCGATCCGCTTCGGCTCCTACGCGCCGGAAAATTTCGATATGACGTTCCAGGGCACGGTGCCGATCCGCAAGGCGCTGCAATTGTCGCTGAACGTGCCGGCGATCGCGCTGCTCGACCGGGTCGGCGCGAGCCGGCTGTCGTCACGGCTGAAGCAGGCCGGCACCAGTCTGGTGCTGCCGAAGGACGAGGCGCCGGGGCTTGCGATGGGGCTCGGCGGCGTCGGCATCACGCTGCAGGATCTCGCCCAGCTCTACTCTGGCCTGGCGCGGCTCGGTGCGACAAAACCGCTGCGCGAGATCATGCAGGCGAGCGATAGCCGTGACACGATGCGGCTGATGGACCAGGCTGCGGCCTGGCAGGTCGGCAATGTCCTGCTCGGCACGCCGCCGCCGGAGAATGGCGTGCACAACCGGATCGCTTTCAAGACCGGCACCAGCTACGGCTATCGCGACGCCTGGTCGGTCGGCTTCGACGGCCGCATCACGATCGGCGTCTGGGTTGGCCGCCCCGACGGCGCGCCGGTGCCGGGACTGGTGGGCCGCACCGCTGCCGCGCCGATCCTGTTCGATGCCTTTGCGCGCACCGGCAAGATCCCGGCGGCCTTGCCGAAGCCGCCGCGCGGCGTGCTGGTCGCCTCCAACGCGAAATTACCGCCGCCGCTGCGCCGATTCCGGCCGCTCGGCGAACTGATCCGCAGCGGCAATGACCAGGCGCCGCACATCCAGTTTCCGCTGAACGGTTCACGCATCGACGTCGAACGTTCCGAAAGCGGCGGTAATGCGCCGATGCCGGTCAAGGTCGCCGGCGGTGTGCTGCCTCTGACCGTGCTCGTCAATGGTGTCTCAGCCGGGGACATCGACAGCCGGCGCCAGCGCCTGATCGACCCGCCCGGACCGGGCTTCGCGCGGCTCACCGTGATCGATGCCACCGGGGCAGCCGATACCGTTGTGATCCGCGTGCAATGATCGCGCAGGAAAGCGGAACTGCACGGTTGTTTGCGCTGCGGTTTCATCGTATGCGAAACCCATGGTGGATAGCCTCCAACCCCGGCGCTTCGGAGCAGGGCAACAGTCTGTAAAACCTGCGCATTCGAGCCGCAGGCTGTTCATGGCGTTCGAGTTCGCAACGGCCAGCCAATGGCGTTCGATCCTGTTCCTGACGCTGACCTGCCTGGTGTTGTTCTTGCCGGGCTTCTTCACCATCCCGCCGATCGACCGCGACGAGGTGCGCTTTGCCCAGGCGACCAAGCAAATGGTCGAGAGCGGCGATTTCGTCGATATCCGCTTCCAGGACGACGTCCGCTACAAGAAGCCGGTCGGCATCTACTGGATGCAGGCCGCGGCGCTGAAGACGATTTCCGCGCTCGGGGTGCCCCGCGCCCAGGTCCGCATCTGGGTCTACCGCCTGCCGTCCCTGATTGGTGCGATCGGCGCGGTCCTGCTGACCTATTGGACGGCGCTCGCCTTCGTGACGCGACAAGGGGCGGCGCTGGCCGCCTTGATGATGGCAAGTTGCGTGCTGCTCGGGGTCGAGGCACGGCTTGCCAAGACCGATGCGATGCTGCTCCTGACGGTCACCGCCGCGATGGGGGCGATGGCGCGGGTCTATCTGTCCTGGCAGCGCGGCGAGGATCCGGCGCGTCCGTCATGGGCGCCGCCTGCGATCTTCTGGACGGCGCTGGCGGTCGGCATCCTGCTCAAGGGGCCGCTGATCCTGATGTTCGTCGGCCTCGCGATGGCCGCGCTCGCTATACTCGATCGATCGGCGGCGTGGTTCTGGCGCATGCGCCCGGTCTGGGGCCTGATGTGGACCTTGGTGCTGGTGCTGCCATGGTTCGTTTTGATCTTCCTGCGCGCCGGTGAGACCTTTTTTGCCGACTCAGTCGGCGGCGACATGCTGAGCAAGCTTGGCGCACAGGAATCCCACGGCGCGCCGCCCGGGGTCTATCTGTTGCTGTTCTGGATCACGTTCTGGCCCGGCGCGCCGCTTGCTGGCATGGCGGCGCCGGCGATCTGGCGCGCGCGGCGTGAGCCGGGCGCGCAATTCCTGCTGGCCTGGCTGGTCCCGTCCTGGATCGTGTTCGAGGCCGTGCTGACCAAGCTGCCGCATTACGTGCTGCCGCTTTATCCGGCGATCGCGATCCTGACCGTGGGCGCGCTGGAGCGGCGCGTGCTGTCGCGCTCCTCCTGGCTGTTGCGCGGCGCCGCCTGGTGGTTCGCGATCCCCGCCTGCGCCTCGGTGCTGGTGATCGTCGGCGCCATCAAGGCGATCCATCAGCCGGTGTTTCCGGCCTGGCCCCTGTTCGCCGTCGCGATGGTGTTCGGCCTGATCGCCTGGTGGATGTTCGAGGACAGCCGCGCCGAGCGCTCGCTGCTCAATGCGGTGATCGCCGCGGCGCTGATGGCGGCCGGCACCTATGGTGTGGTGCTGCCGCGGCTCACCACCGTGTTTCCGAGCCAGGAGGTCGCGCGCGCCTTGCGCAATGTGACCTGCGTTGGTCCGAAAGCGGCGGCCGCGGGCTTCCACGAGCCGAGCCTGGTGTTCATGACCGATACCTCGACGCTGCTCACCGACGGATCGGGCGCTGCTGATTTCCTGGGGCAGGGCTCCTGTCGCTTCGCGCTGGTCGAGCAGCGCTCGGAGCGGTCCTTCGTGCAGCGTGCCGAGGCTATCGGTCTGCGCTACAACGCGCCGGTGCGCGTCGAAGGCTACAACATCTCGCAAGGCAAGGCGGTCTCGATCGCGATCTTCCGCTCCGAAGGGACGGAGTGATATGCCGGCGCCGCCAGCCACCCTGGAATCCGCCAATTATTTCGGACGATTGCTGACGCTGGTCTGGCTGTCACTTGCCCAACTGGTGCGCGCGCCGTCGCATTCGCGCCGGGCCGAGGCGGCGCGGCGTTCCGCGCGCCACGTGCTCCTGCTCGTCGTCATCGTCGGCGCCGTCATCATCACGCTGATGTACGCGTTGGACGTCGCCGAAATCAGCGCGATGCCCCCGCGCGGTACGCCGGGCCTCCGGTGGGTGCGAATCCTGACTGATTTCGGCAAGGACGAATATGTGCTGTGCGCGCTCGGCCTGCTGCTGGTTGTGGTCGCATTGGCAGCGCCGGCGCTGCGCGGCGTGCCGCGCGCGACCCTGCTCGGCCTCGGGACGAGGCTGCAATATTTGTTGCTGTCTGTCGTGCTGTCGGTGGCGCTCGGGGAAGTGATCAAGTGGATCGTCGGCCGCGGGCGGCCGTTTGTCGGCGGCAAGGCCAATGCCTTCAACTTCCAGCACTTCGCCGGCACCGAGGCCTATGCGAGCTTTCCGTCGGGACATTCGATCACTGCATTCGCGCTGGCCTTTGCCGTGTCAGCGGTGTGGCCGGGTGCGAGACTTGCGATGCTGGTCTATGCGCTGATCATCGCCGCGACCCGGCTGGTGTTGCTGGCCCATCATCCGAGCGACGTGGTGGCCGGCGCGCTGGTCGGCGTGATCGGCGCGATGGCCGTGCGCTACTGGTTCGCTGCCCGCCGCCTTGGTTTCGCCATTCATCACGATGGCACCGTTGTGGCCCTGTCCGGGCCTTCGGAAGGGCGCCTCAAAAGGGTTGCGAGGAGCGCCTTCGCCCCATAAAAGCGGTCGCCCGACGGCCGGATCGGGCTGGTTCCATCGCTGATAACACCAACCACGAGTGCCGATTTGCCTGCTCCCGACCAGATGCCGGTCGCCGTTTCCATCGTCGTGCCTGTGCGCAACGAGGCGGACAATATCGCGCCGTTGATCGCCGAGATCGCGGCCGCGCTCGACGGGCGCTGGGCTTACGAGATCGTCTACGTCAATGACGGCTCGACCGATGCCACCGGCGAACGTCTGAGCGCGATCATGGCGCAGCGGCCCAATCTGCGGCAGCTCCGCCACGCCGTCTCGTCGGGCCAGTCCGCCGCCGTGCGCAGCGGCGTTCGTGCCGCGCGCGGTGCGATCGTGGCGACGCTCGATGGCGACGGCCAGAACGACCCCGCATTCCTGCCGGACCTGATCGCGGCGATCGCGAGCGGCAACGGCCGCGTCGGGCTTGCCGCAGGCCAGCGCGTCGGGCGCAAGGACACCGGCTTCAAGAAACTGCAATCGCGCATAGCCAATAACGTGCGCAGCGTCATCCTGCGTGACGGCACCCGCGACACCGGCTGCGGACTGAAGGCGTTTCCACGCGAGGTGTTCCTGGCAATGCCCTATTTCGACGGGCTGCATCGTTTCCTGCCGGCGCTGGTCCGCCGCGAGGGGCTCACGATCGCCTATGTCGACGTCGTCGATCGCCCGCGGCATTCCGGCGTGTCGAATTACGGATTCTTCGACCGGCTCTGGATCGGGATCATGGATCTCGCCGGCGTATGGTGGCTGATCCGCCGCAAGAAGCCGACACCGGTCGTCACCGAAGTGCCTGATGTCACCGAAGTGACGGGCGTCGCAGAAGTGCCGGTCGTGACCAAGGTGAAGTGATGCTGATTCAGTACGGCCAGGCGCTGAGCGCCTATTTCTACGACGTGTTCGTCGCCAAGTTCGACTTCTGGCTGGCGTTCGGCCTCGTCGCGCAATTGCTCTTCACCGCGCGCTTCCTGGTGCAGTGGATTTCCAGCGAGCGCGCCGGCCAGAGCGTGGTGCCGATGGCGTTCTGGTTCTTCTCGATGGGCGGCGGTCTGATGACGCTGATCTACGGGCTCGCCAAGCGCGAACCCGTCATCATCATCGGGCAAGGCCTTGCCACGCTGATCTACATCCGCAACATCATGCTGATCGTGAAGAGCCGGGGCTCCGCGTCGAGGACGCTTGAGCGCTGATCCCTGCGGCTGTCGGCGCGGCGAGCGGTATGCTGAGCCTCCTCCCGAGTCTCGACAGATGCAGCGTCGGCCCGGCTCGGCAATAATTGGACCGCACCTGAACGAAGGTCAAACAATCGCCCCAAGGCGTATGGCATCTACGGCTTGCCGCGGGCGTGACGGCATTCCGAGATCGTGCGCCAAGGGGATGAGGGGCGTTGATGACCGGCCGTGGCGAAGCGACCAAAGCGGGTAGTCATCGATCGAGCGTCCGCAATATCCCATCGCTTGACGAGCCGCCGCTGACCGGCGAGGGCGAGCCGCCGGACCGGCGCGCGGTCAGTCTCCGCTGGATGGCGGGGACGGTTCTGATTGGCGCCGCTGCTGTCGCGCTCCTTGTTGGCGCGCTTCGCGGAGCATTCGGCGATCACATGCGATTCGCAGTATCGCCGGTCGTGTCACTTCCGCGCTTCACAGGGCAGGTGGTTGACGAGGCGCGGCGCGGCGACCGTCTGGATCGCAGGCCCGGCGCGCAAGGCAATCCCTCTGCGCTCAGGATCGAGCAGTTGAGCGATGCCGGTTCGGTCCGTCGATTTACCCGCGTGTCAGCGCGACTCGCGGAGATCGATCCCGAACCACAACAGGACCATCGTCGCGAAGCACCGGGAGATGGCAAGGACGACCAGCGAGCGAGTTCGCTGCTGCCGGAGTTGCCATCGATCATGCGAGCAGGTCCATCGCGCGGTGGGCTGCCTGGCGGCACCAGCGCCTACGCAGACGATGAAGACGCGCCGCGTCCGCCGTCGCTGACAGGTGAGGCGATCAACGTCACCAGCCTTCCCAAATCTCCTTCGCCGTCTCTTCACCACCGACACGTCATTATCGCCAGAAGCGGTGATACGCTGTCGGCCATTCTGCGGGCGCTAACTGCGGCTGCTGCGGACGCGCCGGCGATCCTTGCCGCTTTCCCGTCGGCCGGCGGCCAGGAGACGCTGTCGGGTGGCGAGAAAATCACGATCGTCGAACAAGACGGAGAGGCCGGTTCGGCACCTGGCCATGTCGCTAAAGTGTCGATTGAACGGGCGGACGCCAGTGTGTCCGCCGTCGGTCGCGCCGATAGCGGCCAGTACCAGGCGATCGTGCCGGAACAGCCAGATGTCGCCTTGCGGAGCGAGAGCTTGCTGCGTGAGTCGATCGACACGCATTCCGTTCCCGGTGAAACGCTACGTGATGGTCTCAACGCGCTTGCACGCTCCAATCACGTCGATGAGGGGATCGTTGCCGAGCTGATGCGCCTGTGTGGCCGCGATTTCGACCTCGATGAGCCACTCGGCGACGCCGATGTGGCTGAGATCATGTATGCCCCCAACGAAATTGGCCAACCAGAGCTGGTCTTCATTGACCTGACCGCGGGCGGGCAGACGCACCGCTACTACCGCTTCACGGCGCCGGACGACGGCAGCTCCGATTTCTACGATGAGGCTGGCCAGTCCATCACCAAATTCTTGTTGCGCAAGCCGGTCGTGAGCGGGCGCCTCGGCGACGGTTTTGGCTGGCGTACTCATCCGATCCTGGGCGACCGCCGCTTCCATGAGGGCGTCGACTATGCCGCGCCCTATGGTTCGCCGATTGCGGCCGCGGGCGCCGGCGTTGTCGAGACCGAAGGGTACGAACGCGGGTACGGGAAATATATCCGTGTGCTTCACGATCGCGGCTATGAGACGACCTATGCCCACGTCGCGAGCTTCCCGCCCGGGCTGAAGATCGGCGATCGGGTTCGCCAAGGCGAGACGATTGCCTATGTCGGATCGACCGGGCTCTCGACCGGACCGCATCTCTATTACGAGGTGCGGATCAACGGCCGCAACGTCGATCCGCTTCGGATGAGATTGTCAGGCGGCCGGGTGCTGCAGGGCGATCTCCTTGGCGCGTTCGACCGCCAACGCGACAGCATCGACCAGCTCGCTGCCGCCTCCGCGTTTCCACAGCGGCATCCCGGTTCCGAACACCGGCCGCCGACGTAGCGGAGATCGCAGCACGCGGTGCTGCTCCGGCGCGCCTTCATTTAATCAGAGCCGCCCGGGTGCCGGAAGTTCGGCCGTATCAACCGCGTTCTCGCGATCGGCGGCGGTCTCGCCGGCGGCGTCGAGCACGGGGTAGGCGACCGAGCAGATATGCGAATGGATGCGGCGAAGATCGCGCAGCACGTCGAGATGCAGCGACGTGGTCTCGATGGTCTCGGGCCGGCCTTCGCGCAGGCGCACCAGATGCCGCTCGACGGCGGTCAGTTCGGCCGCGCGCAGCGCCGCCTTCTCGCTGAGCAACTTGCGCGCCTCGTTGGCGTCGCCCGACATGAACACGCCGAACGCGATCCGCAGCGAGTCGATCGTGCGCTTGTGGAACGCCGACAATTCCTCGGCGCCTTCGGCGGAGAATTGCAGGCGGTGCTTGATCTTCTTGGTCGCGAGCTCGCTCAGATTCTTGTCGATGATGTCGCCGATATGCTCGAGATTGATCGCAAAGGACACGATCTCCATGGCGCGCTGGCCCTCGCGCTCGTCGAGGCTGCCGCGGGTGAGTTTCGTGACGTAAAGCTTGATCGCCTCATTGAGCCGGTCGACGGTAAGCGGCAAGCTGAGGCCGTTCACGCGGCGTGGTTCCATGGCATAAGCGCCTCGATCTGGCTGCTCGGCCAGCCGTTGGCGATGCGCTGAAGCGTGAGGGTGAGCCAGGCGAACGGATCGACGTTGTTCATCTTCGCTGTCTGCAGCAGTGTCGCGATGGTCGCCCAGGTTCGTCCGCCGCCGTCGCTGCCAGCGAAGAGGCTATTCTTTCTCGTAATTGTTTGTGGCCTGATGGCGCGTTCGACGATGTTGGAGTCGAGCTCAATGCGGCCGTCGGTCAGGAAGCGCTCGAAGATGGCACGGCGCGAGACGGCATAGCGGATTGCCTCGGCCAGTTTTGATTTGCCGGAGATCCGCCGCAAGGTCTGCTGCCAGAGATCAAAGAGATCTGCGACGACCGCCGCGGAGGCTTGCTGACGCGCGGCAACGCGTGCGTGGGGACTTTGACCGCGCACGGTCTTCTCGACCTGCCAGAGCTTTGCCATCCGCTCGACCGTCGTCGTTGCCACTTTCGAGCTTCCTGCAACATGCAGCTCGTAGAACTTGCGTCTGCTGTGTGACCAGCAGCCAGCCAATGTGATGCCATCATTGCCGCGATCGGCGCGCGCCAACTTGTTATAGGCGGCATAGCCATCCACTTGCAGGATGCCCCGATAACCATTGAGATGGCGGACCGCGCATTCGCCGGAGCGGCTGTCTTCGAAGCGATAAGCCACCATCGGGGGACCGCTGCGGCCAAAGGTGCGGTCATCTCTGGCATAGGCCCATAAGTAGGCCGTTTTCGTCGATCCGGAGCCGGGAGCGAGCGTCGGCAGGGTGGTTTCGTCGGCAAAGACCCGTTCGGCCTTCTTGACCTCGCTGAAGATGTAGTCGGCCATGATCTCGAGCTCGAAGCCGAGCTTGCCCATCCATTGCGCCATCAGCTGGCGGTCGAGCTCGACATGATCGCGCGCGTAGATCGCCTCCTGCCGGTAGAGCGGCATGCCATCGGCGTATTTGGCGACCGCGATCTGGCCAGAAGCGCTTCCGTCGGAATGCCTCCTTCAATGATATGGGCCGGAGCCGGCGCCTGGATTACGCCGTCCGCGTTCTTGAAGGCATACTTGGGACGGCGCGTGACGATCACACGGAACTTCGCTGGCTCCACATCCAGACGCTCCGACACGTCCTCGCCGATCACCACCTTCTGCTTGCCGGCATGCTCAGCAAGGTCTTCCGGCTCAATGACGGTTTCGATCCGTTCCAGATGGGGCGCAAAGCCCTTGCGCCGACGCGGTGCACGCTTGCCATCCGCTTGCGCACGGCCCTTGCTGACCTGGGCCTTGATTGCAGCGATGCCGGTCTCAATTTCCTCGAAGACAAAGGCCTGCTGTTCATCGTCGCCGTTCGCAGAGCCGAGCTTTTCCGATCGTCGGCCGAACCGGGCGCGGTCGAAGGCCTTCAGGATCTGCGTCAGCCGCTCGATACGCGCATCGGCATCGGCGTTGCGCACCCTGAGATCGGCGACTTCGCTCTCCAGAGCATCGGCGCGGGCCGCCCTCTCGGCCAGGGCAAGCACCATGGCTCTCAGCGTCTCTACGTCATTCGGGAGGTTGAGATCGGGCGGCGTCATTGGCCCGACCAGAGCACATTTTGCCCCGGTTCTCTTGCCTTTTCAGCTCACTGATTCACTTCGCCGCAGCGCTTTTACCCAACAATCTCCGGCGGCTTGACCGCCACGGTCCGGACCCGCTTCCAGTCCATTCCATCCACCAGTGCCATCAACTGCGCAGGATTCATCTGCACCCGATGATGCCCGATCCGCGGCCAGCAGAACTTCGCCTTTTCGAGACGTTTTAAATAGAGGCACACGCCGGAGCCATCCCACCATACGATCTTTATTCTGTCGGCTCTTTTGGCCCGGAAGACATAAAGCGCACCGTCGAACGGATCTGAGCCCGCATCGCGCACAAGCGCAACCAGGCCATCGATACCCTTGCGGAAGTCGACTGGATGGCTGGCGAGGAACACCTTCACGCCCGAGGGAATCATGCCGAACGCACCGCCCGGATCACTCGCTGCAAGTGCGCCTCGTCGACGTCCACGCCGGCACGCACGACGACCTCGCCAATGGCAATCTCAATCACTGTGCCTGCCACAGACGCCACCACGCCCTCGCAACTCGAGTGCCGCGAGCGATAATGCCGCTCGGCCCGAGCATCACGGCGCCAAGCGAACAGCTGCGACGGGTGAATGCCGATCCGGCGGGCGATCGCCGAGACGCTCGCGCCAGGCTCCAGCGCCTCTGTCACAATTTGCGCCTTGAACTCGTCCGACCAGCGTCGGCGAAGCTGCCGCGGCGCTCCCTCAAGACGGTCGGCGACCGCTTCGATCATATGGAAGGTTCTAGTTCCAGAACTAGGCGCAGACATAGAAGCTCACATCGGCTCACAAACTCAGCAGCCGATAGCCGATCGCTTACCACTCCGCCAGACGGGGTTTCTTTGCCGCTTACGGTCGACGGTGTTGTCCATCTTCGAGACCTGGTCGACCAGGGCGCGATCGTTGGTCATCATCGCCGCCATCACCTTGCGCAGCATGGCCTCGGTATGGTCGCCCATGTGCAGCACCTCGCGTGCAGCATCGGCCAGCGCGAGCGACGGCGTCTCCAGCGCGCTCTCGTCGAGATAGCGCGGCCGTGACGGATCGGTCTCCTGCGCCCGCTTCGGCAACAGACGTTCGAGCAGCCGCGCCATGTGGTCGAGCACGCCGATGAACAGCAGCGCGGTCGCAACGTTGAAGGCAATGTGGAACAGCGCGGTCGCCTTGGCGAGATCGGGCTGCCAGGCATGAATATACTCGGTGATCGGGCGCAGGAACGGTGCCACCAGCAGGATGCCGACAACGCGATTGACGAGGTTGCCGACCGGCAGGCGGTAGCTCGCCGGATTGTCGCGCCGCGCGCCCTCCATCAACGGATTGATGGCGCTGCCGAGATTGGCGCCGAGCACGAGCGCAAACGCCGCGTAGGGCGAGATGAACTGGGAATAGGCCAGCGACATCACCAGCAGCACGCTGGCGACGCTGGAATGGACCAGCCAGGTGACGACCGCGCCGATGAAGATGCAGAGCACGGGATCGCCGGTGATCGCGCCCAGGAACACGCGCACGCTGGGCGCGTTCTCGGCCGGCGCCATCGTGTCGAGCAGGATGTGCAGCGCCAGCAGCATCAGGCCGAGGCCGATCGAGACGCGGCCGAGATCCTTGATCCGGGAGCGCGGCCCGCTGCGGAACGCGACCAGGCCGGTGATGAATAGAACCGGCGCAACAGCGGCAACATTGAACGACAGCACCTGCACGATCAGCGTGGTGCCTGGTGATCAGGGCGGTGGCGGTCGAGCTCTGCAGGAGAGCGGTCAGACCAAGGCCGGCGCCAAGGGCGCTGAACCGGTTGTTTAGCGCTCTCGCCAGCAACAGCCGCAAATCCGGCCCGAAAGCCCGCAGAATCCCGCTGTGGACCATGTGCAGGCCCCACAGCAGGAGCGCGACGCCCCCCATCAGATCGAGCAGAACTAGGAGCCCGTCCAGATATGTTTTCGTGACGGGCATTTGTTGTAGAGTAGCAGGCTCAGGCTGCGTTTGCGAGGTTGAACAGCTTGAGGAGGTTATGGACGGTGCAGATCATTGTCCACTCGGCGCGCACTTTCTCGATGCCCCGCAACAGGAACTGGCGGAAGCCTCTTGCCTGTTTGATCTGCCCGAACACCGGCTCCACCACTTGCTTTCGCAATCGGTAGGGTGTTTCGAAGCCGCCATCGTCGATCTTCTTTCGCATGGCCTGTGTCAGCGGGCCGCCGACTTTTCCGTTCGCTACTGTCGGGTGCTTGGCGCGTCCGGGCGCGACATAGCCATCGATGCTGCGTGTGTCGAGCGCTTCGAGATTGGCTTCGCTGCAGTAGCCGGAATCCGCTGAGGCCTGCCGCGGCTTGCGGCCAAGATTGCTCTCGATGGCCTCGATCAGGGGCACCAACTGGCCCTGATCGCTGCCGTGCTGGGTCAGTTCTTGCGCGACAATGATCTGGGCATGTGCATCGACGGCCGCCTGGGCATTATAGGCCTGAACGAAGCCATCCTTCGACTTCATGATGCGGCTTTCCGGATCGGTGAAGTTGCGTTGCGCCTTGGGATTGGGTTCCTCCGATGGCAGCGCCGCCGGTTTGCCCGGCTTCTTGCGGCCTTCGGCCTGGCGCTGCTGTTCCTTTTCGGCCTCGATGCGGCGCTCTTCCTCCGCCGCCAGTTTGGCGTCCGCTTCCAGCGCCGCCATCGCTTGCTGGATCTTCGCCAGCCGTTTCTGCTTGTCGACGGTCCAGTCCGGCAGTTCGTCGCTGTTGCCGAAAGTCTCATCCTCCGAGGCATCCGCCGCCTCGGCGGCCGCCAGCATGCGAGCGACCTCGGCCTTCAATTCCGCCTCGCGCTTCTTCATGCGCTCATAACTCATCGCCTTGTGTTTCGACGCGTTCGCCTTGATCTTCGTACCATCCAGCGCGACATGACCGAGCTTGACCAGCCCGGCCGTCTCGCACAACTTCAGAACCTGCACGAATAGCGCGCCGAGCGCCTTCAAATGTCGCTTGCGAAAGTCGCTGATCGTCCGAAAATCCGGCGCATCCAGCGCCACGATCATCACAAAATCGTTCCGCTCCCGGCAGGCCTTGGCAATCCGACGCGACGAATACAGCCCACTCGCATAGCTATGCAGCAGCAGCGCCACCATCATCCGCGGATCAAACGGCGGCTGCCCAAGCCCGCTCACATAGCTGCCCATGATCTCCCTGAGATCGAGGCTCTCCCGCACCAGATCAACCATAAACCGCGAGACATGGCCTTTCGGCACGAAGTCCTGCACATTCGGCGGCAGAAGCAGCGTCTGATCGATGTTCCAAGGCCGAAAATACTTGCTCATCGCCCAATGTTGAATCAGACCCGACCAGATTTGAACAGCGACTATCCAGACAAGCTCCTAGGCTTCCCATACTTCCTGATATCCCGGAAAATTCGAGTCGAAGGGGCGCACGCTATAGTCAAATGACCTGATATCAACCCCTTTTTGTTCCCGTTGGAACCTGATGACGGGGAGGGGCCGTCATGAAAGAGGCCGCCAACCGAGGCGGCCTCGATCGATCTATGGGTGCCGACGGGCTACTTCAGGCCCAGATTGGTGCAGTACCAGGCGAGGGCGTTGTTATCCCAACCGAGGCTGAGCAGCTTCGAATGGCAATCGTTGACGTTGGCGAAGTTGTAGTAGTTCCTGCACGGCACCGCCGTGCCGCCCCACCCGGTCGTGCCGTTGCATCCGATGCGGGTGTCCGCAGTGATCGTCATGTTGTTGGCGCGTTGCGGGGGCCCGCCATACGCCGGAGCCGCTGACACGATGGCTGCGACGAGCAGTGACGAGGCTTTCATGGCTGTTTGCCTCCCAATTGTCGGGAACAGCAAATGCTATCCCAGGGTGAGCACGCTCGGCAATGCATTTAGGAGATTGTTAATATTGGGTGGGCGCCACGGTCAAAACATGCCGGCGGCACACCGGGGCGAGGCCGCGCCCCCGGTAAATGATTCTCGAACACGACCGCTCAATTGCGATTGGTTCCGCTAGGCAGTTCCCAATCTTTCCCCGTTATGACGGTAGGAACGAGAAACTATCCAGCCGAGGGCTTGGGGATCAGTATGTTCATGAATCGCCGCAAGAGCGAACGCCGCGCGTGCCGGAGCGTCGCCAAAATTCAGTTGGGCACGGGGTCGCTGCCACGCGACTGCATGATCACGGATATCTCCGCCGGAGGTGTCAAGGTGATCGCCGAATATCTCGAAATCCCGCCGGAATTCACCATCATCCTGTCGACCGGCAGTCCGCGTCAGTGCCGCCTGGCCTGGCAGATCGGACACGAATTCGGCGCTCAGTTCGTCGACTGATCGGCCACGACGCCGACGACCCGCGAACGGCCCGTGCCGGCTCGCGGGCGGGCAATGACGGCGACATGATGGCATCCTTAACCGGAACTTAGGGTTAAGCTGTGAGCATCCCGGAACCTTCGCTGTTCCGAGTCTCATTGATGTCTGAGAAACTACCCCGACCGAAAGGCCGCGCGCGCCGTCTCGCCAGCTCGGTATCCGCCGTGATCCTGCTGATCGGGCTGTCCGCCTGTCAGACCTCGGGTCCGTCCGACATCACGGGGTCATTGGGCGACACTGCGGAGGCCACGCCGGCTCCGGCCGATCCCCGTCGCGACATCGCGACCTTCCATGAGCGTGTCCGCGCCAACCCGAAAGACACCGACGCCGCACTGAAATACGCCCGGGCGCTGCGCGCCACCGGCCAGCGAGCGCAGGCGGTCGCGGTCATGGAGCAGGCGGTCCTGGCGCAGCCGAGCAACAAGGCGCTGCTTGCAGGCTACGGCCGGGCGCTCGCCGACAACGGCAATTTCCAGCAGGCATTCGACGTGCTCGGGCGCGCGCACACCCCGGAAGATCCGGACTGGCGCATCCTGTCGGCGCAAGGCGCCGTGCTCGATCAGCTCGATCGCCACGACGAGGCCCGCCAGTACTACGCGAGTGCGCTCAAGATCGTGCCCGACGATCCGTCGGTGCTCTCCAATCTCGGCCTGTCCTATCTGCTGTCGAAGGATCTGCCGAAGGCCAAGGAGACGCTGCGCCGTGCCCGGGAGCGCGCGCCCGGCGACATGCGGGTGCGAACCAACCTTGCCGTCGTGATCGGCCTGCAGGGCCGCCAGTCCGAGGCCGAGACCATCATGAAGGCGGATTTGTCGCCGGAAGAGGGCTCGGCCAATGTCGCCGCGCTGAAGCGGCTGTTGGCGCGCAGGGACGCGAGCCGGAGCGATACAGACAAGATTCCGGTCGCCACCGTCCGTCGCGACTAGCCCGTCTTATTCGTCAGAGTGCGCCTGAGAGGCTGGCGAGCGTGGTGTAAAGTGCTGATGCGGCGTAGGATTCGGTTGCAAAGCCAACCCCATCACCTCAACCGCGAACGCCAGGCCCGCCATGACCGATGATACGATTCTGCCCTTCTCGTTTCCAGCCGTTCACGCCAAGAAAGTCACAGCTGCCTTCGATGGCGGTCGGCTGACCTCGAACGGGGGCGTGATGCTTCTGGCGATGGCCGAGCGGCGTCTCGGCTTGGCCGACAATTTGGCCCGGGTGTTCCCGGATCGGCGCGATCCGACGCGGGTCGTGCACAGCCTTGTCGATATGTTCCGCGCGCGCATGTTCGCGATCTGCTGCGGCTACGAGGACGCCGACGACCTCGATCATCTGCGGTCCGATCCCGCATTCAAGCTGGCCTGCGGACGGCTGCCGGACACGGGTCGCGATCTGTGTTCCCAACCGACGCTGTCGCGGCTGGAGAATGCTCCGCGCCTGCGCGACGTGATCCGACTGACCTACACTTTGGTCGACGCATGGATGGATAGCTACCCGCGCGAGCCGGCATCCGTCACGCTCGACATCGATGATACCTGCGATGTCGTCCACGGCCATCAGCAGCTCTCGCTGTTCAACGCTCATTATGACGAACGCTGCTTCCTGCCGATCCACGTCTACGACACGGAGAAGAGCCGGCCCGTGGCGGTCGTGTTGCGGCCCGGCAAGACGCCGGGCGGCGTCGAGGTGCGTGCCCATCTGCGCCGCCTGATACGGCATATCCGGACGCGGTGGCACAACACGCGAATTACGTTCCGTGGCGACGGGCACTATGCCCGGCCGGAGGCAATGGCGTGGTGCGAGACCAACGGCATCGACTACATCTTCGGTCTGTCCGGCACCAAGCCGCTCGCCAGAAAACTCGACGAGGCCGCCGACGACATCCGCACGCGACGCGCCATCGAGAACCTGCCGGTTCTGCGTGGCTATACCGAGACGCGCCACAAGGCCAAGTCCTGGGATCGCGAACGGCGTACCGTCGCCCGTATTGAGGCGACGATGCTCGGCCTCGACATCCGTTTCGTCGTCACCAGCCTCGATGTCGGCTCGGCCGAGTGGATCTACGACAGCCTGTATTGCGCGCGCGGCCAAGCCGAGAATCTGATCAAGCTGCATAAGACACAGCTCGCCTCCGATCGCACCAGCTGCCGTTCGGCGCTCGCCAATCAAGTCCGCCTCGTTCTCCACACCGCCGCTTATTGGCTGATGCTGACCGTGCGCGACGCGATTCCCAAAGCCCGGGAATTGGCCACAGCCGAGTTCGCGACGCTGCGTCTTCGTCTCTTGAAACTCGCTGCCCGTGTCGTCGAGACCACGAGCCGCATTCGCCTTGCGTTTGCCGCGGCATGTCCCGAAGCCGACCTGATCCGCGGCTTGCCAGGCGCGCTGCTGCCGCTCGGTCCTTGACCGGCGGGGCGTCCGCCCCCCGTTCGCCCAACCCATCCCTCAAGCGCGTTGCAAAGTACGGGTCGTCAGGCGGTGAAAAGCCGAAGGCAATCCCGCGCGCCTCGTCAGAGCAGATGTGCGGCCACATCAATCGGACTAAAAAAAGCACTCTCACGAATAGGACGGGCTAGGTCGAACGATACCTGAGATAGCGAAACCTGGGATCAGGAATGCTAGCCGGCGGCCCGGCGGCCGTCGTTGCGGCGTGACTGCAACTTCCTCAGGATAGGCGACAGGAACGACTCGCGGGCTTCCGCAAGGTCGGCGCGGCCGGTCAGGCGCTGGGCGATCTGCAGGAAAGTCCGTGTGGTGCGGTGGCGTGCGGAGACTTCCGCGATCATCTGACCATTATTGGCGGCTTCGCCGAACAGCCTGCAGTCGAACGGGATCGCCGCGATCGGCTGGCTATCGATCGTCTTGGCGAAGTCCTTGACCTCGATCTCGGGACGCTTCGACATGCCGACCTGGTTCAGGCAGTACAGCGGCGGCCGGTCGTTGGGCCGCGCGGTCTTCAGCAGGTTCATCATGTTCTTGGTGTTGCGCATGTTGGCGAGGTCGGGCTCGGCCACGATCAGGATATCGTCGGCGCCGACCAGCACGCGTTTGGTCCAGGCGGTCCATTGATGCGGAACGTCGAGCACGATGCAGGATGTGGTCATCCGCATCGTGTCGAAGATGGCATCGAACGCTTCGGCACCGAAATCGTAGACCTGATCGAGCGTGGCAGGCGCCGCCAGCAGGCTGAGATGATCGCCGCACTTCGAAAGCAGGCGCTCCATGAAGGCGCTGTCCGGACGCTCGGGTGCGTACACTGCGTTGGCGATGCCTTGCACCGGATCCTGGTTGTAGTCGAGGCCGGCGGTGCCGAAGGCGAGGTCGAGATCGATGACGACCGAATCCAGCCCGAGGTCGCGCGCGATGGTCCACGCGACATTGTGAGCGATGGTCGAGGCGCCGACCCCGCCCTTGGCGCCCGCGACCGCGATCAGGCGGCCGACGGAAACCGCTTCGGAGGACGAGAACAGGCTGCAGATCGAGCGCACGATGTCGAGCACCTTGACCGGCCCGATGACGTAATCGTTGACGCCGCGCCGCACCAGTTCGCGATACGGCGCAGCCTCACCCGGCGTGCCGAGCACGACGACGCGGGTGCCGGGATCGCAGACCGTGGAAAGCTCGTCGAGACCGGCGAGGAAATCGCTGTCCGGCTCGGTTTCCAGCATGATGACGTTGGGCGTCGGCGCCTTGTGATAGGTGTCGATCGCCGCGGCGATGCCGCCCATATGGACGGAGAGGTGGGCCTTGGCGAGCCGCCGGTCGTCGGCAGCGGCGCGCGCGGTGGTGGCGGTTGCGACGCTGGCGCAGAAGGCCTGCACGGAAATCCGCGGCGCCGGCGCGATGTAGTCGTTGCCGTGCTGCGGCTCGTCTTGTTGTTCGGCGGTCATTTCGCGGCGTCGCTCAGCTTGGCTTTCTCGGCTTCGGGATAGGTGGTCGCGGTCGTTTCGCCCTTGCGATATTTCTCGAACGCGATCGAACGGCGCGGCGTGTAGGCTGCAGTCTCCGTCCTGGGCTGTTCGAGGTCGGACGGATTGGCGACCATCGCGGCGAGGTTGCGCTGCGTGGCGCAGCCGAAATTGTCGTACTGCTTGTTCTCGTTGTAGGCGCGATTGTAGATCGAGGGGCCGAGGTCGGCCGGCCACAACCCGCAGGGGCCGGCAACTGCGGCCATCTTCGGATAGCTGAGGCGAATGGTGGCAAGCGCGCGCGGATCGTCCACGCGATAGGCACGCCTGGTGATGGCGTGAGCGGGCACGCCCATCGACGCGAGCAATCCGCGGATCTCCTGGTACACCGCCTGCGCCGAGCGCGAGTTCGGGGTGTCGGCCGGCACGTCGATCGCAATCGCGCCGGTGCCTTCGCGGCGCCAGGTACGGGCCAGCCCCATCACGTCATCGCGCTGGGTTTCGGTGAGATTGCCGCGGGCCCGGCCCACGAAGACCACGATCGACTGCTCGCCCTCGGTGACCGCGATCGGGTGCCGTTGCCGGTAGTCATCGGGCACCGTGCCGGTGGTCATATTATCGCCGGTCAGATTGCAGCCGCCGAGCGCGATCGCGCTGACGAGGAGGGCGCCGAACAGCGGCAGCGTCCTGGCCCGACCGTTCCGTGTGTTGTGTGTCATCGTTCGATCCCCCAACCCCATTAGGTTCCCGCCTCTGTCGATGATGAAGCCGAAATTGACCGGTGTGGCGCCGATCGGTTCGGCACGTGCGGCAACGCCGTAGATGCGATTGACCCGCGCCAGCAGCGCCGACTGCGCGTCGGACGCCGGGGCAAATCCGTCATCCGGACGGGACAATTCCTTCTGCGCGACCGCACGCACCACATAGGGCGTCACGATGACCATGAGTTCGGTCTCGTTGTTGACGAAGTCCTGGCTCCTGAACAACTGGCCGAGGACCGGAATCTGATCGACCCCGGGCATTCCGTTGACGGCCTGCTTGGTCTGTTCCTGGATCAATCCAGCCATCGCGATCGAGCCGCCGGAGGGCACTTCCAGCGTGGTGTCGGCGCGGCGGGTCTTGATCGAGGGAATCGTCGTGCCGCCCTGGCCGCCGGTCAGCGCGTTCTCCATCGAGACTTCGGAGACCTCGGTCATCACCTTCAGGCTGATGCGCCCCTCCGACAGCACCACCGGAGTGAAGTTGAGCGAGATGCCGAACTTCTTGAAGCTGACGGTCTGGACGCAATTGCCGATCGTGCCCGACGTCGTGGTCTGGCAGGTGACACCGGTCGGGATCGGAAACTCGCCACCCGACACAAAGGTCGCCGACTCGCCCGAGATCGCTGTGAGGTTCGGCTCGGCCAGCGTTTTGACCACGCCCGCGCTCTCCATCGCACGCAGCGTGGCAGTGACCGTCGGCACGCCGAGCTTGTTCAGGGCCGCTCCGGTCAGCACGTTGCCGGGGGCGAGCGGTCCGTTGTTGGCGGTGAAGGCGTTGGCGTTGTTGAAGACCACCGCGGCGGTGCCGTAGTTCATGTTGGCGCTGAGATCGACGCCGAGCTGCTTGACGACATCGCGGCGCACTTCGGCGACGGTGACCTTGAGCATCACCTGGTCACGGCCGCGCACCACGATGGAGTTGACGACCTTGTCAGCGCGGCCGACCAGCTTCGCGGCGATCTCGCCGGCCTGCTGGGCTTCGACCGGGCTCGCAACCGTGCCGGTCAGCACCACGCTCTCGCCGACACCCTCGATCTGGACGCCCGGCAGCATCTGCTTCAGCGCGGCGCGCATGCCATTGAGGTCGCGCTTGATCGCGATGTCGTAGGAGGCGACCTGGTTGCCGTCGGCGTCGAAGAACACCACGTTGGTCTGGCCGACCGCCGCGCCGATGATGTAGGCCCGCTGCGCCGAGCGGATCACGGCGTTGGCGATCTTGGGATCGGCGACCAGGACGTCCTTGGCCTCGCGCGGCAGGTCGACCACGACAGACTTGCCGACGCCGAGCGAGACGAAGCGCGTCTTGGCGGCAATGCTGCTCGTCACCGCGACATCCGCGTTCTTGTCGGGATCGGCCGCGATGGCGAGGGCAGGGATCAGCATCAGTGCGGTCACCGCAGAGAATGACAGCGAACGGACCAGCGTGGTCGGCGTTGCCAGTTGTCTTGCACCCGATGTCATGTCGAAGCCCCCATCACTTCTGTGTCGTCTGAGAGCTCGGGACGCCGAAGCGCACCACCTTGATGCTCTCGCCCCGCTTCCGGGCATGGTCGTTGGTCTGATCGATCGTCTCGTTGACGTCGGCGATGCTGCGTAGCGCAAGCGCCAGCGTGCCGGTTTGCCGCGCGCGCGCGAGCGTCTCGGCCTGTTCGGGCTTGAGCTCGAGGGTCACGGTCTTGCCGACGAGGGAGTTGTTGCCGTCCTTCTCCTTCGGCGCCTGGTCGATCGCCAGCACGCGGACGTTGGACAGCAGGATTTCGGTGGTGACGATGTCGCGGGCGCCTTGCTGCTGATCGGGATTCTTGTCGCGTCGCGACAGGATCACATCGACGCGGTCGTTCGGCAGGATGAAGCCGCCGGCGCCGGTCTCCGGCGAGATTTCCGTGGAGATCGCGCGCATGCCGGAGGGCAGGATCGCGGCCATGAAGCCGCTGCCATTGGCCTTGACCAGCTTTTGCTCGCGGATCGGTTCGCCGACGATGAACGGGGCGCGCGCAATCGAGCCGATCACTTCGTTCATGGCGTCGGCATTGGTGTCGTGGCGCAGGAACGCGCTGCTCGCGGTTTCAGCCGGCCAGCGCTGCCACTGCACGTCTTCGGCCTTGAGCGACTGACCGAGGCCGATGTCGGACTTCGCCACCAGCACCTCGACGGTCGGCAGCTGCGCCACCGGCGGCGGCGGTGGTGCCGGTTTGCGATCGCCAACGCTTGCGAGATACATGGCCGCGAGGCCTGCGACGCCGGCGATGCCGAGGACCACGATGCGTGCCGTCTTCATGCGATTGTCTGAATGCCCTTAACGCCGGGCAGTCACGTCCTTGCGGCACCGACAGCCCTTCCCGTGAGCATCACTACGGCCGCAAAAGTATAAGGGAACTTGATTGAAGGTCCGGACAATTAAGGGATTGGTGGGGATGGTGAACGGCGAGTTATCGGCGTCGTCACTTCTCCGCAGAATCCCGGAGATCGAGCGTGCTCAACGCGCGCGTCGTCGGTCGCAGCGCGGCGTCACGGCCGGTCGGTCGTGGTTAAATATCGTCTAACGCGCGAGGCGCGCGTCAGGATCAGAGCGCTGCCTTCAACGCCGCAAATCCGCGATCGAGATCGGACTTGAGGTCGTCGAGATTTTCCAGCCCGATGTGCAGCCGCAGTGCCGGCCCGCCCGGCGACCATTTGGTCGCGGTGCGATAGTCGCTGCAGTCGAACGGGATCGCGAGGCTCTCGAAGCCGCCCCAGGAAAAGCCCATGCCGAACAGCGTCAGCGAATTGAGCATCGCGTCGACCGCGCTCTGCGGCACAGGCTTCAGCACGATGCTGAACAGGCCGGAGGCGCCGGTGAAGTCGCGTTTCCAGATCGCGTGCCCAGGATCGGTCTCGAGGGCAGGGTGCAGCACGCGCTCGACCTCGGGCCGCGCCGCAAGCCAGCGCGCCATCTCGAGCCCGGAGCGGTGGTGCTGCGCAAGCCGCACCGAGAGCGTGCGGACCCCGCGCAGCGCGAGATAGACGTCGTCAGGGCCGGCGCAGACGCCGAGCAGTCGGATCGCCTCTTGCACCAGCGGCCAGGCCTTCGCATTGGCCGCGATGGTGCCGAACATGATGTCGGAGTGGCCGCCGACATATTTGGTGCCGGCCTGCATGCTGATGTCGACGCCCTGTTCGAGCGAGCGGTGATAGAGCGCCGTCGCCCAGGTGTTGTCGTCGATCACGAGCGCGCCGCGGGCGTGCGCGACGGCCGCTATCGCCCGCACATCGGGCATCTCGAAGGTCTGCGAGCCGGGCGCCTCGATCAGCACGGCGCGGGTGTTCGGCTTGAACAGCGTCTCGATGCCGGCGCCGATCAGCGGATCGAAATAGCTGGTCTCGATGCCATAGCGCTTGAGCATATTGTCGCAGAAATTGCGGGTCGGCCGATAGGCGTTGTCGCACACCAGCAGATGATCGCCGGCCTTCAGCACGGCGAGCAGCGTGGTGCTGATGGCCGACAGTCCCGACGGGGCGAGGCCAACGCCGGCGCATTGCGGTCCTTCCAGTGCGATCAGCACGTCCTGCAGCGCCCGCGTGGTCGGGCTGCCGTGGCGGCCATAGGTAAATTCGGCGCGATGGGCGTGGAGATCCTCAGCGGTCGGATAGAGCACGGTCGAGCCGTGAAAGACCGGCGGGTTGACGAAGCCCTTTTGGGCTTTGCTGTCGCGGCCGGCCGTGACCAGGCGGGTTGCGGCATGTTGCGGATGGGAGGGCTTGGAGCCGTCGGAGGAGGTCATGGATCGCTGCCATTAGACTTTTTGCCGAGGTCGCAACGCGTCGGGAGGACAGGGCTACGCCGGGAGGTGTTACTAACAGGACGCAGAAGACATGCGTCAACCCCTTGACCCGGCTCGTCAGTCGCTATGTGATGCGGCGCAACTACCAGTCGCCGCACGTTGAGGGGCCTGCCGCGACCTACGATCCGTTGCCTGACCGGTTTGCGCGCAAAACTGCCGGTCAGATGAGGCATCTTTTTGCTGCAAGGGATCACTGGGATGGCCCGTGAACGCGAGGCGATCACAAAGCAAACGTCCAACGGACGACCCTGAAAGGCCCTGCCCATGAAACGCGTATCCCTGGCTGTCATCCTAGCCGCTGCCGCCGCCGCCCTGTCGGTTCAGGCGGCCTCGGCGCAAACACTCAAGACGGTCAAGGACCGCGGTCAATTGTCCTGCGGCGTCAGCCAGGGTCTGCCTGGTTTTTCATCGCCCGACGACAAGGGCAACTGGACCGGGATCGATGTCGACGTCTGCCGGGCCATTGCGGCCGAGATCTTCGACGACCCGACCAAGGTCAAGTTCGTGCCGCTGTCGGCCAAAGACCGCTTCACGGCGCTGCAATCCGGCGAGATCGACGTGCTGTCGCGCAACACCACCTGGACGGTGTCGCGCGATACTTCGCTCGGCGCCAATTTCACCGGCGTGACCTATTATGACGGGCAGGGCTTCATGGTGAAGAAGTCGCTCAAGGTCAATTCGGCGCTCGAGCTGAACAGCGCCTCTGTCTGCGTGCAGACCGGCACCACGACGGAGCAGAATCTCGCCGACTTCTTCAAGGGCAACAACATGAAGTACGAGGTGATCGCTTTCGGCACCATCGACGAGGCCGTCAAGGCATATGAATCCGGACGCTGTGACGTCTTCACCGACGACGCCTCCGGACTCTATGCCAGCCGCCTGAAGCTCGCGAATGCCGCCGATCACATCGTGCTTCCGGAAATCATTTCCAAGGAGCCGCTGGGGCCGATGGTGCGCCACGGCGACGACCAGTGGTTCGACATCGTGAAGTGGACGCTGTTCGCGATGATCAATGCCGAGGAACTCGGCATCACCCAGAAGAACGTCGACGCGATGTTGAAATCGGACAAGCCGGAAATGAAGCGGGTGCTCGGCACCGACGGCAATCTGGGCGAACAGCTCGGCCTCACCAAGGACTGGGTCGTGCGCATCGTCAAGGCGGTCGGCAATTACGGCGAAACCTTCGAGCGCAATGTCGGCACCGGCTCGCCCCTCGGCATCGCCCGCGGCGTCAACAATCTCTGGAACAAGGGCGGGATCCAGTACGCACCGCCGATCCGCTGATCGGCCCAGCCAACGGCTGCCGCGATGAGCATCGCGCCCCGAAAACCACCGCTGCAATTTGCCCTCAGGCTGAGGCATACGCTTGGCGGCAAGGCCGGCTGGAACGGGTTGGCCGCCCAGATCGGCTTCGCCGCGATCCTGGCCTGGATCGCCTATGAGATCGTGGCGAATGCACGCTTGAACCTGGAGACCCAGCACATTGCGTCGGGTTTCGGCTTCCTCAACTATAATGCGGGCTTTGACGTCAGTCAGAGCCTGATCGCCTACACAAATGCCGACACCTATTGGCGCGTGTTCTTCGTCGGCCTGTTGAACACGATCCTGGTTTCGGTGATCGGCATTGTCTTCGCGACCGTGATCGGCTTCATCGTGGCACTCTGCCGGTTGTCGCCGAACTGGCTGCTGTCGCGGATCGGTGGCATCTATGTCGAGATCATCCGAAACCTGCCGCTCTTGTTCCAGATCCTGTTCTGGTATCTCGCGGTGCTCGCCGCGCTGCCGGCGCCGCGGCAGAGCATCTCGATCTTCAGTGCGTTCTTTCTCAACAACCGCGGCCTGATCGTGCCGCGACCGGTCAGCGAGCCGGGGCTGGATCCGTTCCTGGCTGCACTCGCGATCGGCATCATTGCGGCGCTGGGCTTGCGGCACTATGCGAAGCGCGCTCTGTTCCAGCGCGGGCAGATGATCCGGATCGGGCCCTATGTCGCTTGTTGTCTCGTCGGCCTGCCGCTGGTCGCGATGCTGATCTTCGGCCGGCCGGTCACCTTCGAGCTGCCGCAGCTGAAAGGCTTCAACTTCGCCGGCGGGGCGCGGATCATCCCAGAATTCGTCGCGCTCACGGTGGCGTTGTCGACCTACACAGCGGCCTTCATCGCCGAGATCGTCCGCGCCGGCATCCTGTCGGTCCACAAGGGACAAATGGAGGCGGGTTCCTCGCTCGGCCTGAGCCGCAGTACGACGTTGCGGCTGATCGTGGTGCCGCAGGCGATGCGCGTCATCGTGCCGCCGCTGACCAGCCAGTACCTGAACCTCACCAAAAACTCGTCGCTCGCGGTCGCCATCGGCTATCCGGATCTGGTGTCGGTGTTCGCCGGCACGGCGGTGAGTCAGACCGGGCAGGCGATCGAGATCATCGCCATGACAATGGGCGTCTATCTGCTGCTCTCGCTGACGACGAGCGCCATCATGAGCATCTACGGCTGGCGCATCAACCGGAGCCTGGCGACATGACGGATATGGCCGCGTCGTCCTTTGTCCGGCAGGATCTGGTCCCCGAGCGCCCCGCGCCGGCAAAGACCACCGGCTTCATCGGCCTGGTGCGTTCGCGGCGGCTGAGCTCGCCGGGCAATATCCTGCTCACGATCCTCGGATTGCTGCTGGTCTGGTACACGGTTATCCCTGCGTTCAGGTTCCTGCTGGTCGACGCGGTCTGGACCGGCAAGGACCGCACCGCGTGCCTCGCCGAAAACGCCGGACACGCGGTCGGCGCCTGCTGGCCCTACATCCAGGCCAAGCTGGCACAGCTGATCTATGGCTTCTATCCGGAAGCCCAGCGCTGGCGCGTCAATCTGACCTTCCTGCTCGCCGCAATATTGCTGCTGCCGCTGCTCGTTCCGCGACTGCCGGCCAAGGGCGTGAACTCCGGCCTGTTCTTCTTCGCCTTTCCGGCGGTGGCATTGTTCTTGCTGCATGGTGGCGGCATCGCCGGATTCGGCGTGAGCTGGGCGGCCGGCCTGTTGCAGCTGTTCGACGAGAGCATCGGCGGCGCCGGGCAACTCCTGGTCAATCTCAGCAAGACCTCGGCGATCGCTCCGTTGTTCTGGGGGCTCGGCAAGCTGATCGTCCTGATCGGCTTGCTGATCCACTGGCTGATCTATCCGCTGAGCTGGCTGCGCGACCAGATGCAGGCCTCGTCGCAACCGGTCTGGGTCGACTTTCTCGTCACCGCCGTGATCGTCTCCGCCGTTCTGTTCGTTCTCGGAGGTGGCGTGCGCACCGGCCGCCGGGCGCTGATTGGCAGCCTCGCGACGTTTGCCGGGATCGCTGTCGTGATCAAGCTGATGGGGCTCGACCGCGGCGGCCTTCCGATCGTCGACACGCGGCTGTGGGGCGGCCTTCTGGTGACGCTGGTGATCGCCATCACCGGCATCGTCGCCTCGATGCCGATCGGGATCGCGCTTGCGCTCGGCCGCCGGTCGAGCATTCCGCTGATCCGGATCTTCTCGATCACCTTCATCGAATTCTGGCGCGGCGTGCCGCTGATCACGGTGCTGTTCTTCGCGACCTACATGCTGCCGCTGTTCGTGCCGGGCAATTTCGCCGTCGACGGCCTGATGCGCGCGCTGATCGGGGTCGCACTGTTCACCGGCGCGTATCTCGCCGAGGTGATCAGGGGCGGCCTGGCGGCCGTGCCGCGCGGGCAGCCGGAAGCCGCGTCCGCGCTTGGCCTGTCATGGTGGAAGACGACGTCGCTGATCGTGTTGCCGCAGGCGCTGCGCTACGTCATTCCCGGCATCGTCAATACCTTCATCGGGCTGTTCAAGGATACCTCGCTGGTATCGATCGTCGCGCTGTTCGATCTGTTGGGCTCATTGCGGGCGTCGTTCGCCGATCCGGTCTGGACCACGCCGACGACGGCCTTCACCGGCTTCGCCTTCGCCGGCCTGATCTACTTCGTGTTCTGCTTTGGAATGTCGCGCTACTCGCTGTTCGTCGAAAATCGGCTCAACGCCCACCGCCGCCACTGAACAAGGGTCACCATGTCCACAACCCCGATCGTCAATATTTCCGCGCTCAACAAATGGTACGGCGACTTCCACGTGTTGCGCGACATCAACCTCGAGGTCGGCAAGGGCGAGCGCATCGTGATCTGCGGCCCGTCCGGCTCGGGCAAGTCGACGCTGATCCGCTGCATCAACGCGCTGGAGGAATTCCAGGAGGGCGAGATCGTGGTCGACGGCATCGAGCTCGGCCCGAACCTGCGCCGCGTCGACGAGGTTCGCCGCGAAGTCGGCATGGTGTTCCAGAGCTTCAACCTGTTTCCGCATCTCACCGTGCTCGACAATTGCACGCTGGCGCCGATCTGGGTGCGCAACATCCCGAAGAAGGATGCCGAGGCGGCCGCGATGAAGTTCCTTGAGCGCGTCAAGATCCCGCACCAGGCCAACAAGTTCCCCGGCCAGATGTCGGGCGGTCAGCAGCAGCGCGTCGCGATCGCCCGCGCGCTCACCATGAACCCGAAGGTGATGCTGTTCGACGAGCCGACCTCGGCGCTCGACCCGGAGATGGTCAAGGAGGTGCTCGACACCATGGTCGATCTCGCCAGGGAGGGCATGACCATGCTGGTCGTGACCCACGAAATGGGCTTTGCCCGCGAGGTGGCCAACCGCGTCGTGTTCATGGACGCCGGCCAGATCATCGAGTCGAACACGCCGCAGGAGTTCTTCGCTAACCCGCAGCACGCACGGTCGAAGCTGTTCCTAAGTCAGATCCTGAGATGAGCGAATACCGAAGGGCGAGTAGCGAATGAGGAGTCCACTCGCTATTCGCCACGCATCATTCGCCAATCACACCAGCGGCAGCTCGATCTTGCTGCGCTTTTCCAGCCATTCCGGGACCGGCAGATTTTTCGAACGCATGAAGGCCGGGTTGAACAGCTTGGACTGATAGCGGTTGCCGGAGTCGCAGAGAATGGTGACGATGGTCTTGCCCGGGCCGAGCTGCTTGGCGAGCTGGATCGCGCCGGCGATGTTGATGCCGGTCGAGCCGCCGAGGCACAGGCCTTCGTGCTCCAGCAACTCGTAGATGATGGTCACGGCTTCCTCGTCGGAGACCAGGAACGCGGTGTCGACCTTCGCAGTCTCGACCACAGGCGTGACGCGTCCGAGCCCGATGCCTTCCGTGATCGAGTCGCCCGGCGTCGATTTGACCTGTCCATTCTTGAACAGTTCGTACATCCCGAAGCCGTGCGGATCGGCACAGGCGGTGACGATGGCCGGGTTCTTTTCCTTCAGGTAGCGGCTGATGCCGGCCAGCGTGCCGCCGGTACCGACCGAGCAGATGAAGCCATCCACCTTGCCGTCGGTCTGCTGCCAGATTTCCGGTCCGGTCGAGTCGTAATGCGCCTTGGGATTGTCGAGGTTGTTCCACTGGTCGGCGAACAGCACGCCGTTCGGTTCGGTCGTGCGAAGCTGCTCGGCGAGACGCCTGCCCAGATGCTGGTAGTTGTTCGGGTTGGAGAACGGTAGCGCCGGCGCCTCGACGAACTCGGCGCCGCACAGCCGCAGCATGTCCTTCTTTTCCTGGCTCTGCGTCTCCGGAATGACGATCAGCGTGCGATAGCCGCGCGCACTCGCCACGACCGCAAGGCCGATGCCGGTATTGCCCGCGGTCGACTCGACCACCAGGCCGCCCGGTTTCAGCGTGCCGCGCTTCTCGGCTTCCAGGATCATCCATTTGCCGGCGCGGTCCTTCACCGACTGGCCGGGGTTCATGAACTCGGCCTTGCCCAGAATGGTGCAGCCGGTCAGTTCGGATGCGCGCTTCAGCTTGATGAGCGGCGTGTTGCCGATCGCTTCGATGACGTCTTTGTTGAATACCATGTCGGGGAATTTCTTTGCCGGTCTGTGTCTTGCTTGCCGCGAACCTAGTGTGCTGATCGAAAAAGGGAAGGGCTTTTGCACTGCGGCAAATGGCGGGCCCAACACGCTTTGCCGCGCGGGCGCGGATATCACGGGCATCGGGAGAACGGCGTTTTGCGGGTCGGGACGCCCAGCAGAATCGTCCTGCGATCCGCGGTTTTGCGTCAGTTGCGCACGGCAGACCCGATCAAAACCCGACGGCGCGGGGCGCGATACTGCAAGATGGGCGTTGCTCCGGCACATCCTTGCGGATTCGGCGCAACAGGGCTGAGAAATCCCCATGAAATCTTTGTAAGAATCGTGACTTCCGGCACGGCTCCGAAATGTGCGGAAATGCCATAAAAATAGGGGAAAGTCGGCATTCGGGGTGGCCCCGAATCGCTTGCGATGCGACGTCGCGCGATCGTGACGGGGCTGTCCGCCCCATCGTCCCAAGGGTAGGATGGGACAGTCAGGTACCATTGGAAGCATGACCCGTGAACGTCACCCAGATCATCGCTGAACGCGCCATTCGTGCGCCGCGGGCGAAGGCTGGCTGCGGCGGAGAACGGGTGTGACCCAGTCCATGTCCGTCACGGTGCCTGGAGGCCGGTTTGGCCTCGCCGTCCGCGCGCGACGGCTCGCGACCCGGTCGCTCCTCGCGCTTGGCCTGGTTGCGGGCTCGGCCGGCTGCATCCTGACCCAGGACATCCCCGATCCGGCGCTCGACGTCCCGCAGGGCTACAAGGCCGCGCGCCTCGGCCGGCCGGGGGACGCGCTGCCGACGCTCGACTGGTGGCGCGGCTTCCGCTCCAAGGAGCTGACACAGCTGATGGAGGAGGCGCAGACCGTCAATCTCGACATCGCCGCGGCAGTCGCGCGATTCCGCCAGGCCGACGCGCTGGCGCGGCAGGCCGGCGCGGCGCTTTTGCCGACCCTCAATCTCAACGGATCGGAAACCTACTCCCGCACCTCCGGCTCCAGCGCCAGTGGCCTCACCAATGGCGGGCGCGAGGTGGTGAATTATAGCGCCTCGCTGAGCGCCAGCTACCAGCTCGACTTCTGGGGCCAGAACCGCGACGCCGCGCAAGCGGCGGAGGAGACCGCCGTCGCCAACCGGTTCGACCGCGAGGTGGTGGCGCTGACCACGCTGGCGAGCGTCGCCAACGCCTATTTCACGGTGCTCGCCAGCCAGGACCGGCTGCGCACGGCACAGCGCAACATCGCCAGCGCCGAGCGCATCCTCAACGCGATCAAGGAGCGTTTCAAGGCCGGCACCGGTTCCGACCTCGACGTCGCGCAGCAGGAAACTGTGCTCGCCAACCAGCGCGCGCTGGTGCCGCCACTGCGGCAGACGCTCGACCAGAGCATCAACGCGCTCGCGGTGCTGGTGTCGCGGCCGCCGGAAAGCGTGCGCGTCATCGGAGGCTCACTCAACGCAGTCGGGATTCTGCGCGTCACGCCGGGATTGCCGTCGGAATTGCTGACCCAGCGTCCCGACATCCGCAGGCAGGAGGCGCAACTCGCATCCGCCACCGCCAATGTCGGCAGCGCGCGGGCGCAGTTCTTTCCAAGCATCCAGCTGACCGGGCAGGGTGGCTATCAGAGCCAGGCGCTGGTCTCGCTATTCCAACCGCATGCGGCGTTCTTCAACCTGGTCGGCGGCATGACCCAGCCGATCTTCGATGGCGGCCGGATCCTCGGCAATTTCGAGTACACCCAGGCCAAGCAGGACGAGCTGCTGCAAACCTATCGAAAGACGGTGGTTCAGTCGTTCACCGACGTCGACAATGCGCTGGTTGCCATACGCGAGACCACGCGGCGGTTGCAGCTGCAGCGCGACGTGCTGTCGTCTTCGCGGCGCGCCTTCGACCTCGCCGAGCAGCAGCTCAAGGCCGGCACTGCCGACATCGTAACTGTGCTAAACACGCAGCTGACTCTGTTTCAGGCGGAAGATGCTTATTCCCAGGCCCAGCTGGCCCGGCTATTGGCGATCGTGAGTCTGTACCAGGCATTGGGGGGCGGCTGGGAACCGAAGATGGAAAGACCGGTCGATGCTCTTTAAGCCCGACTCGACGGACGACGAGAAAAGGACGGCGCCGCGCAAGCGGGGCCTCCTCTCGCGCCTGCTCGGGCGCATGGTGTCGCTGCTCATCACGCTTGTGATCCTGGGCGGGCTCGGCTATCTCGGCTGGCTCGCCTTCCAGCCCAAGCAAAACGGTGGCGGCGGGCGGGGCGCCAACGGGCGGCCCGATTTGCCGGTGCCGGTGCTTGCGGCGACGCCGCATGTGCAGGACGTGCCGGTCTATCTCGACGGCGTCGGCTCGGTGAAGGCGCTGAACACGGTCACGGTGCGCTCGCAGGTCGACGGCAAGCTGCTCAAGGTGAATTTCGTCGAGGGCCAGGACGTCAAGAAGGACGACGTGCTGGGCGAGATCGATCCCGCGATCTATCAGGCGCAGTACGACCAGGCCGTCGCCAAGAAGGCACAGGACGTAGCCCTGCATGCCAACCAGAAGCTCGACCTCGCGCGCTATGAACAGCTCGCCGCCAGCAATGCCGGCTCCAAGCAGCAGGCCGACACGCAGCGCGCGCTGGTGGCGCAGCAGGAAGCGCTGATCAAGGCCGACCAGGCCGCGATCGACAATGCGGGGGCGACGCTGAGTTACACCAAGATCATTGCGCCGATCTCCGGCCGCGCCGGCCTGCGCCAGGTCGACCAGGGCAACATCATCCACGCCTCCGACACCATCGGGCTCGTGATCCTGACCCAGCTGCAGCCGATCGCGGTGTGGTTCAGCCTGCCGCAGCAGCAGATCATGCGGGTGAACGCCGCCGCGGCGAAGGGCCAGCTTGCGGTCGACGTGTTCGGCAATGACGGCGTCACCGTGATCGACACCGGCAAGCTGACCGGCATCGACAACCAGGTCGATCCGACCACCGGCACGCTGAAGCTGAAGGCCGAATTCCCCAACGCCAGCTACCAGCTGTGGCCCGGCCAGTTCGTCAATGTGCGTCTCAAGGTCGAGACGCTGCCGCAGGCCATTGTGGTGCCGACCTCTGCGGTGCAGCGCGGTCCTGCCGGCACGTTCAGTTACGTGATCGGCGAGGGCGACATTGTCACCGCCAAGCCGGTCACGGTCACCCAGCAGAACGAGTATGAAGCCGTCATCGCGAACGGCCTGACCACATCGGACCGCGTCGTGACGACGGGGTTTGCCAATCTCGCCGATGGCGCGAAGGTCGTGGTCGGCAAGGATGACGCGGCGCCGACCGCCGATCTCGCGCCGCGCAAGCGCAGCCGCAATCCTGACGGCAAGCGTGGCGGCCAAGGTGGAGCGCAAGGCGGCACGCAGGGAGGCGGAGCGCAAGGCGAAGCTCCGGGCAAGGATCAGGGCAAGGACGGCAAGAAGGACTGGCAAGGCAAGAACGGCGAGCATCGCGGCCGGCACGAGCATGGCGAAGGCGATCAGAAGGGGCAGGCCGGACCGGCGCCTGCGCCGGCAGCAGGGGGCGAACAGTCGGGTGGCGCACCGAAGGCGCAGCCATGACCGGCATCCTGACCTCGTAATGTCCGACCTTACAGCGAGTACGCAACCATGAGCGTCTCCGAACCGTTCATCCGCCGGCCGATCGCCACCTCGCTGCTCGGCATCGCGCTGATGATCGGCGGCGCGCTCGGCTACTGGGCGCTGCCGGTCTCCGCGCTGCCGCAGGTCGACTTCCCGACCGTGCAGGTGTCGACGCAATTGCCCGGCGCGAGCCCCGACGTGGTGGCCTCGCTGATCACGGCGCCGCTGGAGCGGCAGCTCGGCCAGATCCCATCGCTGTCGTCGATGAACTCGACGAGCTCGTTCGGCGTCAGCCAGATCTCGCTGCAGTTCGATCTCAACCGCGATATCGACGGCGCCACGCAGGATGTGCAAGCCGCGATCAATGCCGCCGCCGGCATCCTGCCGAAGACGCTGCCGTATCCGCCTGTTTACGCCAAGGTGAACCCGGCGGATGCGCCGGTCATGACCCTGGCGCTGACCTCGGAGACGACCTCGCTGCGGGCGATGAGCGATCTCGCCGATACCATCCTCGGGCAGCGGCTGAGCCAGATTTCCGGCGTCGGCCGGGTCTCGATCCTCGGCGGCCTGAAGCCGGCGGTGCGCGTACAGGCCGATCTGGCCCGGCTGGCGGCCTATGGCATCGCGATGGAGGATCTGCGCAACGCAATCGCCGGCGCCAACGTGTCGGGGCCGAAGGGATCGCTCGACGGCGCCCAGCAATCCTACACCATCGCCGCCAACGACCAGATCGCGGCCGCCGACGCCTACCGGCCGATCATCATCGCCTATCGCAACGGCTCGCCGGTCACCATCGGTGACGTCGCCCTGATCGTCGACGGGCTCGAGAACGACCGCACCGGCGGCTGGTACCAGGGCACGCCGGCCGTCATCATCGACATCCAGCGCCAGCCCGGCGCCAACGTCATCGACGTCGTCAAGCAGATCCGCGCCGAAATTCCGCGGCTGCAGCGGTCGGTCCCGGCCGGCGTCAAGCTGACCATCGTCTCCGACCGCACCGTGACGATCCGCGCCTCGGTCCACGACGTGCAGTTCACTCTGATCCTGAGCGTGGTGCTGGTAACGCTGGTGGTGCTGTTGTTCCTGCGGTCGCTGCGCGCGACCCTGATCGCCGGCGTCGCGCTGCCGCTGTCGCTGATCACAAGCTTCGGCGTCATGTATTTCGCAGGCTTCAGCCTCGACAATCTGTCGCTGATGGCGCTGACCATCGGAACCGGCTTCGTGGTCGACGACGCCATCGTGATGATCGAGAACATCGTCCGCCACATGGAAAACGGCGAGACCGTGATGGAGGCCTCGCTGAAGGGCGCCAGCGAGATCGGCTTCACCGTGATCTCGCTGACGGTGTCGCTGATCGCGGTGTTCATCCCGCTGCTGTTCATGTCCGGCCTGGTCGGTCGCATGTTCCGCGAATTCGCGCTGACCTTGACGATCGCTGTCGTGACCTCGGCGATCGTCTCGCTGACACTGACGCCGATGATGTGCTCGCGGCTGCTCAAGAACATTCATGAGGAGATGGCGGTCCCGGGCCTCGCCGCAGTCAGCCGCTTCATCGACCGGATGGTGGAGTTCTACCATCGCACGCTGCTCTGGGTGCTGCAGCGCCAGCGCGCGACATTGCTGGTGACGTTCGCGACGATCGCGCTGACCCTGATCATGTATGTGCTGGCGCCGAAGGGTTTCCTCCCGCTGCAGGACACCTCCTCGATCACGGCGGTGACCGAGGCGGGGCCCGACGTCTCGTTTGCCGAGATGCAGCGGCGGCAGACCGCGGTCTCCGACCTCATCAAGGCCGATCCTGATGTGGTCGGCGTGGTCTCGGTGATCGGCTCGGGCTCGGTCAATCCGACCACCAATGTCGGCCGGCTGGTGATGACGCTGAAGCCGCTCGACGAGCGGCGGGATGGCGTCGTCAAGGTGATCGAGCGCCTCAAGCAGAGGGTCGCGACGGTGCCGGGCATGACCGTCTACTTCCAGCCGGTGCAGGACGTGCAGATCTCGACGCAATCGAGCCGCTCGCAATACCAGTACACGCTGACCGCGACGGATGCCGCCGAAGTCTCGCAATGGGCGCAGAAACTGGTGGCCGAGATGCGGCGCGACCCGATCTTCCGCGACGTCTCGTCGGAGGCGCAGGAGGGCGGCTTGCGCGCGGCGCTCGACGTCAATCGCCAGCGCGCCGGCCAGCTCGGCGTCAATCTGCAGGGCGTCACCGACACGCTGAACGACGCCTTCGCGCAGCGGCAGATCTCGACGATCTACGGCCAGGCCAACCAGTACCGCGTGGTGCTCGAGGCGCTGCCGATGTATCAGCGCGACCCGTCGATCCTCGACAAGCTCTATCTGCCCGGCGCCGCCGGCGCGCAGGTGCCGCTGTCGGCGGTGGCAACGCTGATCAGGACCACGGCGCCGCTCGCGATCTCGCACCAGGCGCAATTCCCGTCGGTCTCGCTCAGCTTCAATCTGGCGCCAGGCGAGGCGCTCGGCGACGCGGTCGAGGCGGTGAAAGCGATCGAGACCCGGATCGGAATGCCCGGCAGCATCGTCGGCATCTATTCCGGCGACGCCGCCGAATTCGCCCGCTCGCTTGCCGGACAGCCCTGGCTGATCCTGGCCGCGATCATCACGATCTACATCGTGCTCGGCGTGCTCTACGAGAGCTACATCCACCCGATCACCATCCTGTCGACGCTGCCCTCGGCCGGCGTCGGCGCCATCCTCGCCCTGATGCTGTGTGGGCAGGACCTCTCGGTAATCGGCCTGATCGGCATCATCCTGTTGATGGGCATCGTCAAGAAGAACGCGATCATGATGATCGACTTCGCGCTCGAGGCCGAACGTCACAAGGGGATGTCGTCCTATGACGCGATCGTGCAGGCCTGCCTGCTGCGCTTCCGCCCGATCATGATGACGACGCTGGCGGCGCTGTTCGGCGCGCTGCCGCTTGCGATCGAGAGCGGCACCGGCGCCGAGCTGCGCTTCCCGCTCGGCATCTCGATCATCGGCGGCCTGTTGCTGAGCCAGCTGCTGACGCTCTACACCACGCCGGTGATCTATCTCGCGCTCGACCGGCTCAACCGCCGGATCGAGCGGGCCGTGCCGGAGGCTGGTCCCAGCGGGCCGCCGATCGCGGGCGCCACCGAGGGCATGCAGTGATCTCGATCTCCGAGCCCTTCATTCGCAGGCCGGTGGGCACCACGCTGCTTGCGATCGGGCTGTTTTTGGTCGGGATCGTCGCCTACCAGTTCCTGCCGGTGTCGTCGGTGCCGAATGTCGACTTCCCGACCATCCGGGTGTCGGCGTCGAGGCCCGGGGCCGATCCGTCGGTGATGGCCGCGACCGTCGCCGCGCCGCTGGAGCGCAAGCTCGGCACCATCTCGGGCATCGACCAGATCACCTCGACCAGCTCGCTCGGCACCACCAGCATCCAGGTGCAGTTCTCGATCGGCCGCAACATCGACCGCGCCGCGCGCGACGTGCAGGCCGCGATCAACGCCTCGCTCGCCGATCTGCCGAGCGACCTGCCGTCGCTGCCGAAATTCCGCAAGGCCAATCCGGCCGCGGCGCCGGTGTTCGTGCTGGCACTGACCTCGCAGACGATCTCGACCAGCGCGATGTACGACGTCGCCGATACCGTACTGGCGCAGCGCATCTCGCAGGTGCCGGGGGTCGGCGAGGTGACGGTCAGCGGCGCCGACCAGCCGGCGGTGCGCATCGCGCTCAATCCGGTGTCGCTGGCCAACGCCGGGATCGCGACCGACGACGTCCGGCTCGCGATCATCAATGCCAATCCACTCGGCCCCGTCGGTATCTTCAATGGCGACCGGCTGAGCGAGACGCTGTCGATCAACAAGCAGATGCGCACCGCGGCCGAATTCCGCGACATCGTCATCAAGAGCTCGAACGGCAATTTCGTCCGCCTCTCTGATGTCGCCGAGGTCGAGGACTCCGTCCGCAACTCGCGCTCGATCGCCTGGTTCAACAAGCAGCCGGCCGTGCTGATCCAGATCACCAAGCAGGGTGACGCCAACGTCATCGACACCGTCGACAATGTTCGCAAGCTGCTGCCGGAACTGAAGCAATGGATCCCGGCCGGGGTCGAGATCTCGACGCTGGTCGACCGCACCGGAACCATCCGCGCCAGCGTCGAGGACATGCAGTTCACACTGCTGGCGACTATCGTGCTCGTGATGGTCGTGGTGTTCGTGTTCCTGCGCCGCCTGGTGCCGACGATCGCCGCCGGCGTCTCGGTTCCGCTGGCGCTGGCCGGCACCTGCGCCGGGATGTGGCTCGCCGGATTTTCGATCGACAATCTGTCGCTGATGGCGCTCGCGATCTCGGTCGGCTTCGTGGTCGACGACGCCATCGTCATGATCGAGAACATGTACCGCAATCTCGAGCAGGGCATGGCGCCGTATCCGGCCGCGGTCGAGGGCGCCAAGCAGATCGGCTTCACGGTGCTGTCGATCTCGCTGTCGCTGGTCGCGGCCTTCACGCCGCTGATCTTCATGGACGGGATTGTCGGCCGGCTGCTGCGGGAATTCTCGCTGACGCTGGTGTTTGCGATCGCGGTCTCGACCGTGGTGTCGCTGACGGTCACGCCGATGATCTGCGCGCACTACATCAAGGAGGCGACCTCGGATCACGCCACCTGGTACGACCGCGCCATCGAGGGCACGCTGTCCCGGGTCGTGGCGTTCTATGCCCGGACGCTGCGGAGTGTGCTCGGATACCCCTGGCTGACGATGGTGGTGTTCACCGCCACCGTCGCGCTGACGGTGGTGCTCTACGTCAAGACGCCGAAGGCCTATTTCCCGACCGACGACAGCGGCTTTGTCATTGGCTCGACACGCGCATCCGCCGATATCTCCTTTCAGGCGATGCTCTTGCTGCAACAGCGGCTCGCCGACATCGTGATGGCCGATCCCGCGGTGGCCGGCATCGGCTCGTCGGTCGGCTCCGGCGGCGGGCCGGGCGGCGCCACCTCCAACCGCGGCACCATGTTCATCAGCCTGAAGCCGCCGGAGGAGCGCGGCGGGCTTTCGACCACGCAGGTGATCGACCGGCTGCGCCGCAATCTGTTCATGGTGCCGGGCATCCGCCTGTTCATGTTCGCCGCCCAGGATATCCGCACCGGCGGCCGGCAGAGCGATTCCGACTACCAGTACACGCTCGCCTCTACCGATCTCGATCTGTTGCAGAAATGGGCGCCGATCGTCGCCAAGCGGATGGAGACGGTGGAGAGCATCACCGACGTCTCCTCCGACCGCGATCCCGGCGGCCTGCAGCTCAACCTCGTGATCGACCGCAAGACCGCTTCCAGCCTCGGCGTCCGCGTGCAGGACATCGACAACGCGCTCAACAACGCCTTCTCGCAGCGGCAGATCTCGTACATCTACACCCAGCGCAACCAGTACATGGTGGTGCTCGAGATCGATCCGAGATTCCAGAGCGACCCGTCGAACCTCGATCGCATCTATGTCGCGGGCGCCAATGACGTGCAGGTGCCGCTGTCGGCGCTGGTGCACTACGAGCGCGGTCTGTCGGCTCTCGCGGTGTTTCACTCCGGCGGCTTCCCCTCGACCACGGTGTCGTTCAACCTGCTGCCGGACGTGCCGCTAGAGGTCGCGACCACCAACATCCAGCAGGCGGTCAACGAGCTGCATATGCCGGAGGGCATCCGCGGCAGCTTTGACGGCAATGCCGGCGACTTCAACAAGACCAGCGGGCGCCAGCCGCTGCTGATTCTGGGCGCGCTGGTCGCGATGTATATTGTGCTCGGCGTGCTCTATGAGAGCCTGGCCCATCCGATCACGATCATCTCGACCTTGCCGTCGGCCGGTCTCGGCGCCTTGCTGGCGCTGCAGGTGACCAACACGCCGCTGACGGTGATCGCCTTCGTCGGCATCATCCTGTTGATCGGCATCGTCAAGAAGAACGGCATCATGATGGTCGACTTCGCGCTCGAGGCCGAGCGGCATCAGGGCCTGTCGTCGCGGGATGCGATCTTCGAGGCCTGCCGGGCGCGCTTCCGCCCCATCCTGATGACGACGATGGCGGCGCTGTTCGCCGGCATTCCGCTTGTCATTGCGACCGGCCCGGGCACCGAACTGCGCCGGCCGCTCGGCATCACCATCATCGGCGGCCTGTTCGTGTCGCAGATCCTGACCCTCTACACCACGCCGGTGATCTATCTCCTGATCGACCGCCTGCGCCGGCGCCCGGCGCCGTCAGGCGTGCACGCGCCAGCGGAATAGGTTGAATTGAACGGCTCCGCGCGCGTATAGCGAAGCGATGTCCGAACCAACCGAAGCCAAGACCGAGATTGCCGCCGAGATCGAGGATTGCCCGCATTGCGGCAAGCCAAAGCCGCTCTGCATCTGCGACAGCGTCACGCCGATCGAAAGCCGCATTCAGCTCCTGATCCTGCAGCATCCGCAGGAGCAGGACAGGGCGCTCGGCACCGCGCGACTGACGGCGCGGCATTTCAAGAGCGCCGTGGTCCGGATCGGGCTGTCCTGGCCGAGCCTGTCAAAGGCGCTCGGTCGGCCGGTGGCCGATCCGTCGCGCTGGGCCGTGCTGTATCTCGGGTCGGCCAAGGTCGAGGATCTCGATACCGATGCCGAGATCGTCGCGATCAACCGCAAGGGCGAGCTTGAGCCGCATCAGCGCGCCATCCTGTCGGATATCGAGGGCATCGTGCTGCTTGACGGCACCTGGAGTCAGGCCAAGGCGCTGTGGTGGCGCAATGCCTGGATGCTGAAGTGCCAGCGGGTGATTCTCGGACCGAAACGGCCCTCGCGCTACGGCCAGCTGCGCCGGGAACCGCGGCGCGATGGCCTTGCGACCATCGAGGCGGCCGCGCTTCTGCTGGCGGGGCTGGAGAAGCGGCCGGATATTGCCGCAACGTTGTCAGGTAGTTTCGAGCGGATGCTGGCAAAATTCCACGAAGTACAGGCGGAAATGCCGGAATTGGCCCCAAAACCGAAGAAACGGGATTTCCGCAAGCGCCGACGCTAGCTTCCAGCTTGGTTGCCTATCTGAGAGAGGGCGTATATGAAGCGCCGCGTGGGGCCACGTGGCGGAGTGGTGACGCAACGGTCTGCAAAGCAGATGGGTTTGCAAGCAATTTCAACGCCAAGTTCTGAAAACGGGCGGTTTTTGCCTCATTGATCTTGCTGGATTATTTTCGAGTTTCAGAACTCAAGAACGGTCGCGGCTCAAGAACGGTTATAAGCCGACTACCTTTTTCGCAAAGTCGACCGGCTTGAAATTCAGCGGGTCGCATCCTGCGCCGACCGCCATCGCGGGAAAGGCGAACGTCCCATTGGTTATGTACGACCGACGACCGGAGCGAGATTAGATCGAGTTCAGCTTGGATGGCCGCGTGATGTTCGATTCCCTGCCAAATATGCATGTTGGGAATCAACCGGCCCTCCAAACGAACCTATGTTCCGAACCGCGTGGGTCCAGTCATTTCAGCGATCAGATCGCGGCGTGGAAGTTGTGCTACATTGTCAGAGATCGGCTTCTCCTCGGCGCAACCGCCATACGGGGCGCACATGATGGCGGTCTGGCATTCGCTCATCGTTCGGCGGCAAATCATCTAACTAACCCTCCTAGACGCCGAAGGATTTTGCGCTCCCGGCGCGCACGGCGCTCCGGGGTGATGTGGATCACCTGGGCGGGGCCGAGCACGACCGTGCGGATAGTAAGGGTGACGTTTGGCCTCGTCAGTTCATCGCAAACCGAAGCCACGAATTGCAAAGGCGCGAACGCTAAATCAATGAAAAATAACATTTTTGATCTCCTCGGCATTAAAACTATAAAAACTAGGTTGCGTTCCTCGGTCATGACCGCTTGCGCGATGCCGGCGCCTCGATCGCCGGCGTCGACTCCGCCCCAGCGTCCATTGACGCCCGGTGCGCATAGCGCTTCCGCGTCGCCGCCAGGGCCCGTTTCTCGGTCCGTTTCGCATAGCCCTCATAAGCCTTCGACTTGTGCCCTGACAGCGCGCGGCCCTGGCCATCGGTCAGCTCGGCTTCCTCGAGCTCGGTCATGCCGCCGTGCCGGCAGGCGTCCAGCGTGAAGGTGTCGGGCAGCCCGAGCGCCTCGCGCAGCTTGCGCACGTGGCGGGCCATGGTATGGATGTCCCAGGTGGTCGCAACGTGCTTCGGCGTGCGGCCGGGCTTCATGATCAGGCCGGTGGCGAGCTTCGGCAGCTTCGCCAGCACCTGCTCGGCCTCTTCGTAGAACAGCACCTGCTCGCCCTCAACGGCCTCCTCGAGCGGGTGCAACACCATCTCGCCGGTCTTGTGGTGCTCGATCCGGATCTGGTTGGGGTGTGACTGCCCGCGGTACCCGGTCCATGTGACATAGCCCGCCAGCACGTTCTCAGGCCGCTGCAGCCATTCGAAGCAGATCACGGCTGCAGCGGCGGGCTGAACCTGACCGAGCCCTATGGCACCCCAGGCGAAGGCGTAGACGTCCTCTCGGGACACGGCCGGCTTGGTGGCGTGCTTCCGCTTCTCCATCGCGACGCCGTCCCACGGATTCCATGCGGGGCCGTCGATGAACATCGCCGGATGCAACCGCTGCACGGCGCGCCAGGCGTGCCGGCATAGGACCACGACCTTCTCGGCCGAGCGCGGCCGCTCCGACTTGCCCTTGCGCACCGGCGTGGTGCGGATCTTCTCGTAAAGCTTGTCGGCGACCACCGGCGTGATCGATGTGACCATACGGTCGCCGACCCGGATTCCGGACGCGCCGACGAGATCGGCGAGCAGATCCATCGTGATCTCGTAGTCCGGCGCGGTGCGCTTGGAGACACGGTTCTTCCAGTCGGTCGAGGTCTTGTAGGTTCTGAACAGCCAGTCGACGGTGCCGGCGCGGATCTCGACCTTTGGCTTCGGCGGCTCGCCAAGCCGTATCCGGTCCCAGTCGTCGAACAGGCCATTCAGGACGGCCGCACGGCCGCCGGCGCCGTCCTTGCCGCAAGCAGCCTCGTAATCGTCGCCGAGTGCCGTCTCGTGCTCCCCGTGCAGGGTGCAGCCCTGGCGGCGGTAATGGGTCGGCAGCGTCCAGTAGTAGCGGGTGCGGCCTTTGACCTGCTTGGTCAGCACGAAACGGGGCAGGGGGCGGCTCACGGTCAGAAATCCGCCGCGACGTCCGCCGCGGTTTCGTTTGCGCAAGGCTGGCCTGCTTGGGCCATTGCCCTGTCCAGCTCCGCTGTCAGCCATATCTGACGCCGTCCTCTCTTGATCGCGGGCTGCGGGTAGGTTCCCGCTTTCACCTCACGCAAGAAAGACTCAACGGAGATCTCGCCGCAATAGCCGGCGGCCATGGCGGCCGGCTGGCGCGGGGGATAAACGCCGGGAAGGAGGGCCGCGGGGCGATGGGTCATGCGAAATACTCGATGCCGTCCGGCGTCTGCCAGTGCTCCCGAAAGCGCCGCATGCCCGCCTCAACGGCGATGCCGGCGCGGTAATGAATCGTGGAAGGGGCTCCGTTTCGCGCGATGCGTGCGCGGGGCGGAATTGCAACAGGTTGAGGAGCCGCGCCGCTTGAATCTTCTGGTTGCATAGGGGCGGCTGTGACCTTGTCACTCAATCCACACCCGTAAATTTGCGGTGTAGGCATCCGGTTGATTGTCCCACTAGAAACATTCGCGTTCCCGGCTCGAATGCCGGGAGCCATGGATAATCACAAAACGTGAATATTTGCAACGCCAGCATTAACGGCGTGTGAATGCCAGTGGAAAAACAACAATGAAAACACTTATGTCGAGCCGCCTGCGGTCATCGGAGGCAAACCGTCACCTTGCTTTGCAGCTCGCGATCCAGCTGCCTTCTGATTCTGCCGAGGATGCGCGGCAGGTCGTCGACGAGCTCACCGTCCTGCTCGAGGGTTACATGACGGCGCCGGGGCCTCGGCCGCTATGGGAGCGGCAGGTCATGGCGCTGGATCCGCCATACCGCGCCGGGCTGGCGCTGTTCTGGACCGTGGCGCTGTTCCTGCCGGTGATGCCGGTCGCTATGGCGCTCGTTTCGCTGGTGGGTATCCAGGCGGTTGAGATCCCACTGATGGCGCCGCTGGCGGCCGGCTGTTCGATGGTGTTCGGCCGGCGCTATGGCGTCCTGGTCGGCGTCCTGGCCGGCGTCGCGCATAATCTGCTGATCGTGCCGCCGGCGCTCGAGCTATCTATTCCGACAGCGCGCGAGCTCGTCTTTGGTGGTTGCTATGCCGTCGCGGCGATCGTGGTACCGACCATTGCCAGGCACTCGGCGGCATTGCGCGCGGCGGCTATGAGCGCTTGCGTGCGGCTCGCTCCAGCGCCTGGATCGCCGTCGCCAGGTTGACCGGGACGTCGTTTGCCATGCCGCGATAGATCCAATTGAGGCCGACGCCGGTCGCCTTGCAGACCTTGAGGGCGGCGTCGATCGTGATGCGGCGGCCGCCGACCTCATAGTTATTCCACTGCGGCCCATCGATCCCAACCAGGCGGCACCAAGCCGCCTGGTTTAGCTTCATGGCTTCGCGCGTCCGCTTGAGGCGATGCGCAACTGCCTCGGTGTTCTCGGGATTTTGGTCTGCTGCTTTGGCCGCCATAACGAGCGGCAATGTCGCTGATGCTGCCAACATTTACCATTTACCGAATGTGAACTGTTTTGATCTTCACAATCTGTGAAGTATGTTCCGGGCGGCATGAATGATTCGCGGTTCAAAAAATTGAGCAGTGCAAGGGAAGTCGTCGACGCGGTCAGCGGCACCTTCAGGGCTGCTGCTCTCGCAGGTTGCAAACCGCCGGCGATTTCCAACGCGATCGCCCGCGGCTGCCTGCCTTCCACGACATTTCTGATTTTCGGGGCCGAGCTCGCGGAGCGCGGCCTGACGGCGCCGCCGGAGCTCTGGGGCATCCGGCCGGCGCCGCGTCGCAAGCGTCACTAACGGTTTTTCGCGCAGGGGCAACATAGGGCGAGAGGCTACACAAGTTCCGGCCGGGAACGCAAAAAAGCGGACCGGCCAACAGGCCGGGACAAACCGGCCAGCTGGCCGGACGATCGCGCCGGCGATGCAGGTTTTCCGCAGGCTTTTCCCGCATCAGACCGCGGCCGAGCTCGCGATCCGAACCGGCGCCGAGATCCGTCATTGCGAGCGCTGCCTCGCCGGCGATCGGGATCTCGGCAGCGCCTTCCAAGCCAAGCTGCTGCAGTCCGACGTCGGCGACAAGATCCTCGACGCGATCATGGGCGAGGCGCGGCCGGCCTGGTGGGTCGGATTCAAAAAACAGCTCGAGCTCTCGAAACTGGTCAAGGCGCAGGCCGATCTCGGCCGGCAGATCGAATCCATGCAGCGCGGCATGGCGGATTCGGGGACGGTCGAGGCGGCGACTGCAGTCGCTGCAGCAGCCGCGAAAAAGCCGGTCGTCGCGATCGCAAACACGCTGGCGGCCTCGGCGGCCTATTGGATCGCCTCACAGGCCGGCGAGCTGGTGATGACGCCGTCCGCGGACGTCGGTTCGATCGGTGCGATGATCATGCACCAGGATATTTCTGGCTGGCTCGACCAGGTCGGGATCAAGATGACGATCGTCCGCTCAGAGCAATCGCCGAATAAGAACGAGGCGCATCCGTTTGCGCCGCTGTCGGACGAGGCGAGGGCCTATCTGCAGGGCCGCGCAAACGAGGCTGGCGCGGATTTCGTCAAGGCGGTCGCGAGCGGCCGGCGCGTGTCGCAGACCAAGGTCCGCGAGGAATTCGGTCAGGGCCGCATGGTCGGCGCGCGCGAGGCCGTCGCGCGCGGTATGGCCGACCGGATCGCAACGCTCGACCAGGTGATCGGCGGCATGCTGCAGCAGCGCTCGCCGCGGCCGAACTCGCGCCGGCGATCGGCGCTGGTATTTGATTAGCCGGGTCGTGCGCGTATAGGCGTAGAGCGGACATGGCTCGACCGACTCAGAAACGCCTGCAAATGACCCCAAAGCGGACTACTGAGGTAGCTTGGCGAATGTCCTTTGGAAGCAGGAGGATGCTGATGCGCCTGCAGTCCCTTCTCGCAATAGCCGTTCTGGTCGCCATGATCGGACTTGGGGCTCTCGTCGTTTACGAGTATGTGCCCCATTAGCTTTAAGCCTGCGGAAACTGAGGCTTAACCCATATTGTGCTATAGTTGCTCACCGATTCTGGTCGGCGAAAATGGAAATGGCGAAGTCCTCAAAACTCATAGCCGTAAAGCGCGGTAAGGTTCTTTTGGTGCGGCGCAAGAGTGACCGGCTTTGGATGTTTCCTGGCGGTCGCAAGCGGCCACGCGAGACTGACAAAGACTGCCTGCGAAGAGAAATCAAAGAGGAGCTACCCAAGCTCAAGCTCGGGCGCGTCCGGCTCTGGAAGGAAGTAAAATCAAAGAACCGCCGCTCAGGCAGAAAGATGAGCGACGCGATCTTTGTCGCCAGAAAAACATCCGGTCCCCTGACCATTGGCGACAAGAAAGAGATCGACAAAGCCATCTGGCGTAAGCCGCGCGGCATTCGACTTACGCCCACGTCCCGGTATGTCAGGGACAAGCTCTTTCCGAAAAAGTAAGGCCGCCTCAGTTGGCGGCTCTCTCATCTTCGGTTCATGTCGCCTGCAGTTCATTGGTGAAGAGCGGACGCGCGTGTCCGGTTAGCGCGCCCTAAGGCGGCCGCTCACCCATTGCAGGCCAGCCGCCGAGGCCTTTTCATTTCAATTCCTGAGTTGCTCGACCCGCGCCGTCGCCTGGACAGCGGGAACGCGGGCTCTTTCTCCGTCCAGGCAAACCACACAACCAACCAGGAGTCATTGATCCATGCGAGTGGACATCAAGCAGCTGCGCCAGGCCCGCGCCAATAAAGCAAGGGAAGGCAAAACCGCGCTCGAGCAGCTCAACGCGCTGCAGGGCAAGGCCAATCCGACCGAGGCCGAGACCACGCAGGTCGGCGAGCTCGAGACCAAGGTCGACGCGCTCGAGGCCGAGGTCGCCGAGTTCGACAAGCAGATCTCGGCCGAGGAAAAGAAGCTGCGCCGGACGGCACTGTTCGGCTCCTCGACCGCGCTCGGCGGTCCGGCGCTGGCGACCGTCGTCAACGACATCAATCCGGAGCGGACCGGCGGCTTCCGCAGCGTCGCGGAATTCGCGGTTTCGGTTCGCAATGCAATGACCGGCGGCGGCCTCGATCCGCGCCTCGGTGCGGCGCCGACCAATTTCCAGCAGAACCAGGACGGCAGCGGCGAGGGCTTCCTGGTGCCGACCGAGTACCGCGAGCAGATCTGGGCGCTCGTTTTCGACGACCAGAACCTGCTCGGCTTCTGCAATCCGGAGCCGACGCAGGGCAACTCGATCGCGATCGCAAAGGACGAGACCACGCCCTGGGGCGCCTCCGGCGTCCAGGCGGCCTGGCGCTCGGAGGGCACGCAGCTGATCGCGACCAAGGCTGCGGCGACCGGCGAGATCATCCAGCTGCATGAGCTCTACGCCTTCGTGCTGGCGTCGCAGGAGGTCCTCGACGATGCGCCGCGGCTGCAGAACCGGATCTTTAACCAGGCTGCCAACGCGATCCGCTGGAAGGCTTTCGAGGCCGTCATGACCGGCGACGGCAAGGGCAAGCCGCTCGGCTTCATGAACGCGCCGGCGCTGGTGACCGTCGCAAAGGAGGGCGGGCAGGCGGCCGACACGATCAACGTCGCGAACGTCCTCAAGATGTATTCGCGTCTGCTGCGGATGGGCGGCCGGCCGATGTGGCTCGGCAATTCCGACATTCTGCCGCAGCTCGGTCAACTGACGATCGGCAACGTGCCGGCCTGGCTGCCGCTGAATCAGCCGCTCGCCGGCGCGCCGGATGGCGGCGTTTTCCTCGGCCGTCCGCTGATCTTCAACGAGCATAGTGCGACGCTCGGCGACCTCGGCGACCTGATCCGCCAGGGCGACCGGCATGTCATCCTGTTGAATGATCCCTCGGCGGCAGTGCCGGACGGTAAGGTTGCCTTGTCGACCATGCTGCCGCTGACGGATCGAGATTTCCTGGTGATCGCCGGCGCCGAGGTCAGCATCAAGGGCGTCGACGACGCGACCAGGCGCGTCCAGGGCCAGATCATCGCTTTCGAGAGTCAGGTCCGCGGCTGATGGGCAAGGTATTCGACGAGGCCGACTATCAGCGCAGGCTCGACGCTGCGCGCAATGGGATCTCGACCAGTGAGGAGGCCCGTTTCGTCATCACGGGCGACCTGGCCGGCCTCAACGCGCGCAAGGCGTTCCAGGAGGCGAAAGAGCGGGCGCTGATGAAGGCGCGTGCCAAAATGCTGCAGCGTATCGACCAGGAGATGACCGATCGCGACCGCGACGGCGTTTTGCCGACAGAGGTCGAGGAGATCGTCACAGGCCCGCATGACGAGATCGTCTCGGTCGATGGCTGATGCGAATCGTTTTTCGCTACCTGGCGATGCAAGACATCGTCGATTTCGCGCTCGAGACGTTGCGAGAGCGATCGCCGGTCGGATCTGTCGACGATCCGCATCCCGGTCTCTACCGCGATAGCCACACGGTTTTCCTAAATGGTCATGTCGTCAGCGACGTTTCGGCATTCCGGCGCGGCGACCAGATCAATATCTCCAACCCGGTCCCTTACGCGCGCAAGATCGAGATCGGCCGGATGAAAATGAAGGTCGAGCCGAAGGTCTACCAAGAAACTGCGCTGCTCGTCGCTGCGCGGTTCGGCAATCGCGCCGCGGTGAAATTTACGTTCATGCCGGTCCGGTTCGGTGACGTCGCGGCCTATGCCGCCTTCTCGCAGCAGATCAAGGCCGGCCGGCGCCACATGTCGGACAAGGCGCGCCAGGACTGGCTCGTCCGGCAGCCGGCCCTCGAGATCCGGGCACGCTAGAGGTTATTCCATGGCTGATTATGCCGGCGCCGTCGCCGCGATGCGGGCGCGCTATGTAGACGGCTTGACGGCGGCGCCGAGCTCGTTCCAGAATGAAGATTCGCCGCAAACACCCTGGCCGCCGCAGGGCACGCCCTGGTGCTATTTCGAGGTCGTCGAGACCCTGCGGCGCAAGCGCGGCGTCGGCACGCCAGGCAACCAGACCTGGCTAATCACGGGCAACATCTTCGTGCATGTATTCGTGCCTAAGGGCTACGGGTTCGCCGCGCATCTCGCGCTCGCCGGCCAGGCCGGTGACCTCTTCAAGGATGCGACGTTCTACAACGCCGAGCCCGGCGCCTGCGTGCGCTGCTGGGGCGAGAACGGCGAGGGGCCGACCGTCCAGGGCGGCGACAGCGCCTCCGACGACGGCAACTGGTTCGGCCTGGTCGTCGTGATTCCTTTCCAGTTCTTTTTCATCGGCTGATCCAAACGGGAGACTGATCGCATGGTCTATCAAAGCAATTCCGCCGGCCGCGTCGCCTACAAGGCGCAGGCTGGCCTCGGCCAGATCGCCGCGGGCGGCGCCGGCGCTACTGTGCTGCCGATCTCCGGCGGTCCAGGTGCCAAGCTGTCGAAAGCTGCCACGGAATCGCAGACGATCCGCAACGACGGCATGTCGATCCGCGGCCGTCACGGCACGCAGAAAACCTCGTCGAGCTACAACGCTGAAATGTGGCTCGGCTCGCATGACGCGATCCTCGAGGCGATCATGCGCGGCACTTGGGATGCGGCGCCCCTTAGCAAGACGCAGGCCGATTTCACGTCATTGACGACGGCCGCGGACGGCATCGTTTTCGCCAACGGCTCGCCGATCGACATGGGCTTTAAGGTCGGCGATATCATCCGCGCCACCAATCTGCCGGACGCCGGCAACAATGCTCGCAATCTGCGGATCTCCGCGCTCTCCGCGAACAAGATCACGGTGCCGGAGACGCTGATCGCCAATGCAGCGCCGGATACGAATTGCACGATCACGCGGCCAGGCAAGCGCCTGGTCAACCCGGCCGCGCTGGTCCGGCGCTATTTCGGGATCGAGGAATTCGAGAGCGACATCGGCAAGGCGACCGTCCTCGACGATTTCGTCTGGGGCACGGGCAAATTCTCGATGGCACCGAACGGGATCATCACGTTCGATCCCGGCGGCATCGGGACCGGCAAGATCCGGCCATTGGAGGCCGCATACTTCACCAACCCGGCGGAGACGGCCGGGACGCCGTTCGCCGTCGTCGACGCGACGATCCGGCTCGGCGGCGTCGACCTGGTCGAGCTGACCTCGTTCGATCTGTCGCTGGATATCCAGCCGAGCGCGCCGGATGCGTTCGGCTCCGGCAACATCAAGTATGCGCCGGACGTGTTCACGGGGCCGCTGCGGGTTTCGCTCAACCTGACCATGCTGCGCAAGGATCTGCAGCTGCTGGCCGATTTCGTCAGCGAAACGCAGTATTCCCTCAACATCCTGGCCGTCGACAACATGAGCGAGCCGAAAGACTTCATGTCGATCACGGTGCCGAATTTCACGCTCGGCGGCGTCGATCCGTCGGCGCTTTCCAAGCAGGGCGGCGGTCGCACGCAGACGATCACGGTCCCGCCGGCGCTGGTCGGCATCGATACCTCGGCGACCGGCAATAACAGCATGATCTCGTTCCAGACTACCGCAGCGTAGCGTTTGAGTGATCGGCGCCGACCATAGGCCGATGGAATGTTCTCGCGAGAACCGGCCGCAGGGTTGTCGGACCCTGCGGCCAACCTTTCCGACAAAAGGCAACCCGACATGACTGAATCAACTGCAATCCTCGATCTCTCCGCGCATTTGCCCGTCGACACGTTCAAGCTGCAGATCCGCAAGCCTGGCACGGATACGCCGATCGGCTGGGTGATCGAGCTCGCCGGACCTGCGCATCCGCAGACGATCGCGCTCAACAATGAATCGACCCGCGACGCGATCGAGAAGGAGAAGGCGATCGAGTTCGCGCAGGTCAACGGCCGCAAATGGAAAACCGAGGATGAGACGGTCGCCGATCGGCGCCGGCAGAACGTAACAAAGGTTTGCCGCCGGATCGTCGGCTGGTCGCCGAATCCAACGTTCACGACGGTTTCGCCAGATCCCATCCCGTTCATGCTCGAGAGCGCGGTCAATCTGTTCCTGCGGCCGGAGCTCGGCAGTTTCTTCGTCCAGGTCACTGAGTACCTGACGAGCGAGCGGGCTTTTACGAGGCCCTCAAGTCAGACTTGAGGGCATACGCCGAGCGCAGTTTCCTGCTGTCCTCGAGGGCCGGCGACGCCGGCGAGAGCTATCGCCAGGTCCTCGAGGGCCTCCTGCTTAGAACGCGCGATCCAAAGCGCAGGGCCGAGCGGGAAGCGATCCTAAAGGTCCCGCCGATACCGCGGGGCCTGCTTTATCTCTGGCGCATCTATGACCGGATCCGCCGGCGCAAGGGCGGCAACGGTTTCGCGCTGTCGCCGCTGGAATGGCAAGACATCGACGCTTTCCTGCGTCGGACGCAAACCGACCTGGCTCCATGGGAGCTCGAGATCATCGAAATGTTGGATGATCTCTATCTGGTCGATTACTCAAAACTGCAGGTGGATTGATGGCCGACCAGGTCGTGACCGAGCTCGTTATCGACGCGAATACGCAAGGCGCGGCCGATTACGAGCGGGCAATGGACAGTGCCGCCGGCGCCGCGCAACGCGGCACGGATGCGGCGACGGATTTTAACGTCGGCCTGATCGCGCTCGGCGCCGGTGCGGTCGCTGCGGCGGCGACGGTCAACAAGGCGCTGGATTATGTCGTCAGCTTTAACAAGTCGCTCGCCGACATGGGGGCGCTTGCCGATCGCGTCGGCCTGTCGCTCAAGGATCTGCAGGGCGTCCAGTTCGGCGGCCAGATCGCAGGGCTGACCGAAAGCCAGGTCAACGCCGGGCTAGAGAAGTCCGCGCAGCTGCTCAATGACGCGCAGCGCAATGCTAATTCGCTGTCGAAAGAGTTCGATGCGAACGGCGTCAGCCTGCGCAACGCAAACGGGCAGCTGATTAGCCAAAACCAGCTGCTGCAGATCGCGGCCGACCTGGTCAGCCGCGCACGCAATCCGCAGGACGCGACCGCGATCGCGCAAATGCTCGGCTTTGCCAAGGAATGGGTGCCGCTGCTGCAACAGGGCACCGGCGCGATGGCGGATCTCGGCAACCAGGCGCAGGCCGCCGGCGTCGTCATCGACGACGAGACGGTGAAGCGCGCGGCCGATTTCGATGCGCAGTGGCGCAAGAGCTCGATCCAGTGGTCGCTCTACATGAAAGAGGCTGCCGCAGGCCTGCTGCCAGTCATGGATGACCTGATCGAGCGGGCCGCCAAGTTCTTCAAGTCGCTCGACCGTGACTCGATCGAGAAGGCCGCAAGCGAGCAGCTCAGCGCCTTGTCCAACAGTGTCGGCGGTCCTAACGCAGATCAAACGGTCGGGCTTAGGATCGATATCACGCCGGAGGCAAAGCAGGCGGTCGACGAGCTCTCGAATGCCGGCTCGCTGTGGGACGGCTGGGTTAAGCTGCTCGGCATCGTTTCCGCCAACCAGCCGTTAGCCAACATCAGGACGCTCTCGCCTGATGAGATCAAGTGGTACGCCGGGACCGGCTCCTCGATCTCCGACACAAGCAACGCGCAGAGCGATTGGGCCTGGCAGAACCAGGCTGCATCGCTCAAGTCGATGCAGGCAGGCCTGAACGGCCTGCAGTTCGGTTCGCGGTCTAACGTCGCATCGAAGGACGCGGCGGATGATCCGGTCGATCGCGCGATCAATACGCTGCGTCGTCATACCGAGACGCAGGAGGCCGATACCAGGGCAGTCGGCCTCGGCGATGCCGCGCTCGCGGCCTTCCGTGCGACGGCCGCCGAGACCTCGGCAGTGCAGGCCAACGGCGGTAAGGAAACCGCCGGCCAGGCGGCGCGGTTCGCGGATCTGCGCGATCGCGCCGCGGCGGCTGCTGACGCCCTGGCGCGGGCCAAGGTGAGCTCGCAGATCGATTTCAGCAGTAAGACGGCTTTCCTGTCCTCCGACGACGTCGCGATCGCGACGCAGCTCAAGGGGATCTATGGCAATGACGTTCCGGCAGCGTTGGACAGCACGTATGCCGCTGCGATCCGGACCAACAATGCCTTCAAGGGGATTTCGGGGGCGATCGAGAGCGACCTGGTCAACGGCCTGGCCGATATCAGCACGGGCGCAAAGTCGGCCGGGCAGGGCTTTGCCGATATGTCGAACCAGATCATCCGCGCGATCGAGCAGATGATTATCAAGATCACGATCGTCGAGCCGCTGATGCGGTCGCTGCAATCGGCAGCCGGCGGCCTCGGCGGGTTTTCGATCGGCGGCGCGTCCGCCGGCAGCGCGTCGTCGACTGGCTTTACGGGCGGCCTCGGCGGCCTCTACCACACGGGCGGCATCATCGGCTCGGAGCCGACGTCGATGCGTTACATTCATTCGGCGTATTTCGACGACGCGAAGCGTTTTCATAGCGGCGGCATCGCCGGCAACGAGGTCCCGATCATCGCACAGCGCGGCGAGGGCGTCTTTACGCCAGGCCAGATGGCTGCGCTCGGAGCTGCCGCCGGCGCCGGCGGCGGCCGTTCGCCGCAGGTCACTATTAACAATTACACGGATGGGACGCCCAGCGTCGAGCAGGCGCCGAACGGCGACATCACGGTGACGTTGCGCAAGATGGTCGACGGCGCGGTCGGCGACTCGCTGTCGACCGGCACTGGCCGGCGCGTGCTCGGCGACCAGTACGGCGTCAAACCGTTCACGGGGCAATAAGCCATGGCCTTGCCGGCATTTCCGATCGCAAACGCCGTTATCCTCAAAGACGGTTTCAATCTGCAGCGCGCGCGAGATCCGATCGCGACCGATATGGAGCAAGGCAACGTGCGCCAGCGTCCGCGACCTGGCGACAATGTCGGCACTGTGACGCAGACGGTCCGTTTCTACACGGCTGACTATGATACTTTCGTCGAGTGGGTTAAGACGACGCTCAATCTCGGATCGGCTCGTTTCACAATCGATGTTTGGCTCGGAACGTCACTGGTCAACAAGGTCTGCCAGTTCGTCAAGCCAGGCAGCAGCCTGGTTGCGAGCTGGCCGAATCCCGGCCAGGTCGACGTTCGCATGACCTTGCGGGTTTACGACGTCTAGCCATGCCAACGTTTACTGACTCCTGGCTCGAGGCCTGCGCCTCCTGTCCGCCGAGCTCGCGTACCTATTACACGCTCGAGCTCTGGCAATCCTCGTTTGATGTGCCGGCGCGCATCGTCGCCAATGTCGGCGATGACATGGCTTTCGGGATCGAGGCCAGTGCGGCGCGCAACGCCGGCGAGACCGTGAAGTTCATCGCCTGTCCGCTCGAGGCCGGATACCCGGAACAGAGCGCAGGAAAGCCGCCTTCGACAAAAATCAAGGTCGACAACGTCGCGCGCGAGCTGGTGCCGAAGATCCGCACGGCGCAGGGGGCGCGCGAATATATCCAGGTCATCTATCGCGAGTATTGCACGCCGGATCTGTCAGAGCCGGCCTATGGGCCGGTCGAGTTTGAGCTGCGCAACGTCGTCATGGTCGGCGCTTCGCTGACCGGCGAAGTCATGGTCAAGAACCTGCAGAACAAGCGGTTTCCGCGCATTACCAAGAATTACGACTATGTCCAGTTCGCGAGCCTGCTGCCGTGAAGGCGCTTTAAACGTCCGATTGAGAATTCTTCATTGTGAGCTCGACCTCGTCTGCCAGCGAGCGGTGATGGGCAGCCAGCTTGGCGAACAAGACTTTCTTCCTCTGATCGGTTGCGAGTTTACTGATGAGTTCGCACTCCTCCTCTTCGACCCGAAGCTTTTCCAAATAGGCCGCCATTTCCTTCATCGGATTAAATGCCTGTCCACGGGAACGCCGGCTAGAGCAGCCTGTCGGTAAGCGGCCCCAGCAACCTTGGGGGCATGGGAGGCTGGCTGCTGGGGCCATCTACCGGCCCGGTGGAGCGGGGCCAGGTGGCGGTCTACAGCAGGTACATCGCGATGCCGATAATCGCGAGCGGGCTCAGCCCGAAAAGAACGATGCAAACGCTTCCAAGTATGCCATTGCCCATGGACACCAACTCCTGCGTTAAAAGTTGAGGCTACCCCCGAAGGGCTCGGTAGGCCAGTGCAGTTTCTGCCTCCGAGACGGAACAGAAATCATCAGTGAGAACAATGATCCAACCCGCGCGTTCGGCGCTCCTGTCGCCGTTAATTGGCGAGCCGTGGGCCTGGCAAGCGCGCAACTGCTGGGATTTCGCCTGCCATGTCGAGCGCGAGCTGTTCGGCCGCGAGCTGCCGCAGATCCCGGTCCCGGCCGAATTCAGCCGGCGCTGGGTGCTCGACGAGTTTGAGGCGCATCCGGAGCGGGCGCGCTGGAGCGAGGTCGAAGACGGTCCCGGCGGGCTGGTGATGGCCGCTGACGGCGCCCTGGTGCTGATGGCCCATCTGCGCTTTCCCGCTCATATCGGCGTCTGGCTGCGGCCGGAACAGCGCGTCATCCATTGCGACAGCAAGACTGGCGTCGCCTGCGAAACCACGCTCGCGCTGCGCCAGATGGGCTGGAAAAAGCTGCGCTTCTTTGAGCCGATGGGGGAAACAGGTGGTTGATATCACGGAGCTGTATTTTGTCGCGCGGACCGACGTCACAGGCGACGAGGGCCTGCAGCGGGTTTTCGGCGTGTTCGATACCGAGGACCTGGCGGCTGCCGCCGGGACCGAGATCGCCGCGTCGCATCACGGTCAATTCAAGGTTTTCAGGGCGCGCGCCGTGCTCGCCTTCACCAAGCCGGCCGCGCCGGTCCAGGTGGTCCAGGTCAACTATATGCTCGGTCAGCCGCTGACCGTGAAAGCCGGCTGACTGCCCCATGGACGGATCTGTGAAACCGTCGTCTCGAGCTCGATCGAGCTCGCCCTCGAGCTCGCCCTCGAGCTCGCGCCGGCGTCGCCGGGGCGGCGCCGAGGCCGCGCGCCAACCTGTCCTGCATCTGGTGATGCCGGGCCTCGAGGTCGCGCGCGCCGAACCGCGCGCCAATGAGACGATCTCGGTATTCCTGCGCCGCGCCGGATGGGCCGGGCGCGATCGCCAGTATGGCTGGCGGTTCAAGGGCGACCTACCGACCATTGTCACGATCAACGGCGAGCCGGTGCTGCGCGAGGACTGGCGGCGCCGGCGCATCGGCTCGGCCGACGTCGTTCGCTTCATTTCCCGACCGCTCGGCAGTGGCGGCGGAGGCGGTGCAAAGCAGGTGATCGGCCTGCTCGCGCTGGTCGCCGTCAGCGCCTTTGCGTTCGGCGCGCCGGCGCTGCTCGGTCTGACGGCCGGTTCGTTCGCCGCGATCGCGACCACGGCGGCGATAACCGTCGCCGGTTCGCTCCTGGTCAACGCCCTGGTGGCGCCGAAAGCCGGCGCGACCAATACGCCGACCTCGACGCAGGACCAGATCTATTCCGTCGCGGCGACGGGCAACGTCGCCAAGCTCGGCCAACCCTTGCCGGTCTGGTATGGCCGCCTAAAGGACTATCCAGACTTCGCCGCGACGCCCTGGAGCGAGTTCGTCGCCAACGACCAGTACCTCAACGTGCTGCTGTCGCCGACGATGGGCAGCTTGGAATATGAGGCAGTCTATGTCGACGATACCATCCTCTGGGATTCGGTGAACGGGCTGTCGGCGACATTCGCCGGCGCCGAGATCGCGTTCTATGAGCCTGGTGCGCCGGTCACGCTGTTTCCGACCAACGTCGACCAGTCGGCCGAGGTCTCCGGTCAGCAGCTGCCATCCGGCGGCGGCTTTTTCGGCGGCGCGTACATGGGCGGCGAGGCGGTGTCGCCGGGCGCCTGGCTGGGGCCGTTCGTTGCAAACCCTGCCGGCACGCAGGCGCAGGCCGTCGCGCTCGATTTCGTCTTTCCGGCCGGCTGCTTCACCTACAACAAAGACAACGGCAACATTGGCTATGCGACGGTCGGCGTAACGGCGGAATATGCGACCTGCGACGACGCCGGCGCGCAGACCGGACCGTTCTCGACGCTGTTCTCGATTACGCGCTCCTATGCGTCGCAGTCTCCGATCCGCGACAGCGTCAAGACCAACCTGCCGGCAGGTCGCTGTCTGGTGCGCTTTCGCCGCGAGGACGCCGAGCTCTCCGGCAGCAGCGGCGCCAATGCTGTGATCTGGGCTGGCCTGCGCTCGTTCCTCAAGGGGAATAATTCCTTTGCCGACGTGTCGACGATCGCGATCCGCCTCAAGGCATCGCAGTCGACGCAGGGCGCCTATAAGTTCGGCGTCCTCGGCACGCGCAAGCTGCCGGTCTGGAACGGCGCGGCCTTCGTGACGCAGGCGACGCGCAATCCCGGATGGGCCTTCCTGGACGCCGCGATCAATGCGCAATACGGCTCCGGCGTCTCGGTCGCCAAGAGTGATTTCAACGCGATCGTTAATTTCGCCGGCGGCTGCGATAGCCGCGGCGACACGTTCGATTATCGCTTTACGACGGCCGTCGCCGTGCCGGATGCCTTTGACAAGATCCTCGGCGCAGCGCGTGCAAAGCATTTCTGGCTCGGCGACACGATCTCGGTCGTGCGCGACGAATGGCGCGACGTGCCGACCATGATGCTGACCGATCGGGAGATCGCGCGCGATACCACGCAGGTCACGTTCACCATGCTCGGCGATGAAGATCCGGACGCGGTCGTCATCGAATATGTCGACGAGAATACCTGGCTGCCGGCGCGGGTGCAGTATCCGCCGGAGGGGCCGACCTTTGCCTCGGCCTATGCCGAGACCAAGCGGATCGATGGCATCGTCAACCGCGACCAGGCCTTCCGGGAGGCCGCTTTCCTGTATCTGCAATCGATCTATCGCCGCGAGAATGTGCAGCTGCAGACCGAATATGAGGGCAGGGCGATCACGTTCGGCTCGGTCGTGCGCGTCCAGTCTGAGCTGCCGATGGCCTATGGTTACGGCGGCGCAGTTACTGAGGTCGCCGATCGCACGCTGACGCTCAACCCGGCGCCGGTCTGGGACAGCGGGCCGTTTTATCTGCGCCTGCGCCGTCCGACGGGCAAATCATTCGGGCCTGTCCTTTGCTCCGAGGGCGGAGATTCGTCGCTGGCGGTGCTCGACGCTGCGAGCCTGGCCGCGGCCGAGGCCGCGCAGGCGACGACGCTCGCGGCCGTCCTGGCGCGCGAGGACGGCGGCGAAGATCCGTCATTTGAGCTCGGTACGGGCGTGAGCCAGTCGCGGCTCTGCGTCGTGCTGAGCGGCGCGCCCAGCGGCGACAAATGCACGCTTAACCTGGTCGTCGATGACGAGCGCGTCCATGCGACGGATCTCGGCTCGCCGCCAATCCTTCCTAGCTGGCAATTCCCTGCCAATGGCAAGGTGCCGCTAATCGTCGCGCTGAACGCCAGGTTCGGCCAGGGCACGGCCGAGCCGAAACTGTCTGCGAGCTGGTTCCCGGCCGCCGGCGCGCTCTACTACATTGCCGAGGTCTCCTATGACAGCGGCGTGTCATGGGCGCAGTGTTACGAGGGCGTCGATAACAAATTTGATGCAGTCGTTACGCTGGCGGCGCTGCGGCTGCGCGTCCAGGCGGTCGGCGCCGTTCGCGGGCCTTATTCGGCCGTCGACCTCGAGGCGCCGACGATCGAGATCTCGCCGGGCATCGTCGCGCTGAATTCGCTGGTTGCGGGGATCAAATACAACATCACGCAGCTGCAGGACTACAAGGCTGACGAGATCAACAATCTGATTCAGCAGCTCGCCTCGGCCGTCTCGGATGCCGTGGTTCGCAATCCGCTCGACAAGCAGGAGCTGCGCTCGCAGATCCAGTCGCGATCGGATGCGGCCTTTGCAGAAATTAGCAGCGTTTCGCAGGTGCTGACCGACGCCAACAGCGCGCTCGGCGTGCGCGTCGATACCGTGCAGACCGAGCTCGGTCCGGGGTTTTCCAGCGTCCAGACGGTCGTGAAATCGTTCACAGATCGAGACGGCAGCCTGGCGCAATACAAGCTCGACGTTGCCGCGACATTCGGGACGTCCTTCTCGACCGTCAGCAGTGTCTCGACGGCGGTCGCCGGCATCGGCGCGCAATACTCGGTCACGCTGAATACCAACGGTTACGCGACCGGCTTTAGCCTGATTAATGGCGGCGCAGGCGTCTCGACCTTCACCATTGTCGCCGACAAATTCCAGATCCAGCTGCCGGGCTACAATGGCAGCGCGCCGATCCCGATGATGACGGTCGGCACGATCAACGGCGTCGCCGCGGTCGGCCTCAACGGCGCGAATATGTTCCTCGACGGAACGCTCAACGCGCGGTCGATCGTCGCCGGCTCGATCAACACGGTGCAGCTCGCGGTCAATGGCGTCGACATCACCAATCTGATCGCCGGCGCCGCGACCGCGCAAGCTTCGCAGCCTTACAGCGGCGCGATCATCGGCGGCAACGTGAACAATCCATCGGTGACGCTCAACGTCAAATCCGGAACGGCAACCTTCTGGTGGATCGCCGACAGCATGTCGGTCAGTAACTCGGGCGCGTTCAACTATGCCACGGTCTATCTCAAGGTTGACGGCGCAACAGTGAGGACGTGGCAGTTCGGCGTTCCACAGGGCGGTATCCAAACCGTGTTCACGATGTGCGCCGAGATCCAGGGGCTTTCGAGTGGAAACCACACGTTCTCGCTCGATTACGCCGGCGGCGGCCTGACCATGGGCTCTCCGCAGGGCAGCGGCATGCTGCGCGTCCAGGATCTGCGTCGCTAAATTCAAGACATAGGGAAATTGTGAAATGACGGCGTTCGGGAGCTATTCCACGGGCACGGTTTCGATCGCGAATGGCGTGGCGGTTGTGTCCGCCGGCGGCGGCGCGGTCTGGTCCGAGACCAACGCGCGCGGGGGCGACATCATTTTTATCGACGGCGGCGCCGGGATCGAGATCAAGGATATTGATATCGATGCGCAGCAGGTCTCGCTCTGGACGCCCTGGACCGGCGGAAACAAGGTCAACGTCGCCTATACGATCGTCTGGCGATCGCCGCAGCGCTATGCCGGCGCCAGGGCGATGCAGGATGTGCAGACGCTTGTCGCGGCATTCCAGACGCAGGGCTTCTATATCTTCGTTCCGAGCAGCGCGACCGTGCCTGATCCGTCCTATGGCGACGACGGGCAATATGCATTCCAGGCGTCGACAGGAAAGCTCTGGATCAAAGACGCCGGCGCCTGGTCCTTCCTCGGCGTTTACAAAAGCCTCGGCTCGCCGGCGCCTTACGACAACGCGAAAACCTACAACCTGATGGATGTCGCCACGATCAGCGGCTCGTCCTACGTCTGGATCAACCTCGCGCCGGGGTCGGGCCTCGCGCCGCCCAACGCGACCTATTGGGCGCTGCTCGCCAGCAAGGGCGACCAGGGACCGCAGGGCATTCAGGGGGCGGGCTACGGCGGAACATCGACGACGTCGCTCACGATCGGCACGGGCGCGCAAGCGTTCACGACGCAGGCCGGCTTGGCTTACCAAAACGGCGCGCGTGTTCGTGCGAGCTCGACGGCCAATCCGTCGAATTGGATGGAGGGCCTCGCGACCTATGCCGGCACGACGCTGACGATCACAGTCGACAAGACCAACGGCGCCGGCACGATCGCGAGCTGGAATTTCAACATCGTCGGCCAGCCTGGCGCCGGCGATCTGAGCTCGGCGAACAATCTCTCCGATGTGGCAAACCCTGCGACGGCGCGCCTCAATCTCGGCATCCGCCAGGTGATCGATTTGAGCGGTCCAGGCTGGGACTTCAACGCCGTTACGAATACCGGCAGCTATCAGGTCAGCAACACGACAAACACAAACGCGCCGTTCGCTGGCGCGCTGTGGTACCTCGAAGTGCTGGCCTATAGTCTCGCAGGTTATGTCGAGCAGCGCGCAGTTGTCCTCAACGGCACGCCTACCAATACGCAAACCTATTTCAGGGTGCAGCAGGCCGGCACCTGGTATCCGTGGCGCCTGTTGCTTGCACATGACGACAACCTGGCCGCTCTGGCGAACAAGGCTACCGCCAGGACAAACCTCGGCGCGGTCGGCCGGCTCAACCTGCTGCGGTTCACGGCGTCAGGCACATACAATTCGTCCGCGAATATCATCGGTGCACTGGTTGAAGCGCTCGGCGGGGGCGGCGCCGGCGGCGGCGTTTCGCCGAATTCGTCTTATGTGCTCGCGGGGCCTGGCGGCGGCGCCGGCGGAAGGTCGCTCCGATGGCTGACAGCCGCGCAGCTCGGCGCCGCACAGACGGTTGCGATCGGCGCCGGCGGAGCGGGCAACTCCGCCGGCGCCGGCGGCACGGGTTCGCCGACGAGCCTGGGATCGCTCGTCGTCGCTGCCGGCGGTCTCGGAGGCGGCGCCATGTCGACCGGCTCGGTTGGCGCGCCAGGTGGCGGCGGCACCATCACGACAGGCGATTATGGCTTTACGGGAAACACGGGAGACAACGGCCACTATCAGCAGATGGCCTCGACGACAAACATCATCGTCGGCAAGGGCAAGGGTGCTGATAGCCCGTATGGCAGCGGCGGCGTCGGGATCATGGGCAACGCAACGGCCTATCAATCGAACGGGAACGCGGCAACCGGGTTCGGCGCCGGCGGCGGCGGCGGTCTCTCCAACCAGTCGGCCGCGTCCAACATTGCCGGCGGCGCGGGCTCGTCCGGCTTAATCAACATCTGGGAGTTTCTCGCACAATGATCGGTTACATTCTCGACGCGCAGGGAAGCATTGTCAGCGCGCTTGTGTTCGACGACGAGCCTGCGGAGTTCACGCCGCCAGACGGCCACACGCTCGTCATGGGCGGAGAGTACGCGATCGGCGGCACGCTGGTCGGCGGCGTGTACTCGCCGCCGGGGCCGCCGGCAGCTGATCCGCTGCCGCCTCCGCCTCCGCCGGATTCCTGCACCAAGCTCGGCCTGAAACGCGCCTTTGATGAGCTCGGCAATTGGGCCACGGTCAAGGCCGAGATCGCGGCGGATGCGGCCGTCCAGGAGGAATGGGATCTCGCGACCGAGATCCGGCGAGCTGATCCTCTGGTGCAGCACATGATCGCGGTCGTCGACCTCTCCGACGAGCAGGTCGACCAACTGCTGATTCGCGCGAACACCCTGGTCTAACCGGGCGGCGTGCGGCCCCTGCGCGGATATCGACACGCGCCCGCAACCAAAGTCGTATTTCTTAGCGGGCATCGGCCTATCCAATGCTCCGTTCAGTCATGCTGCTGACGCAATCTCTGCGTTAGTTGGTGAGAACTAAGAACACTGTGCGGGGGGCCGCCCTGGTTCCCTCATCGGTTCCGTCGCCACGATCGGCACGAATCCGCAAAAAATTGGCGCAAGTTCGAGAACGCCTCCGCGTTCGTTTGGCCATGTTTTGCGGCATCGGGAACCGAACAATCGAAAACAATCAGTCAAGGAGTTATGAATGCTGTTTCGATCGAGCGCCGCAACTTGCGGCGCCGTAGTCGCGTTTGCCGTTTCCGTAACCGTTGCTCGAAGTGAAATCGAAGCAGTTCATTCTAGCGCCGTCGTCAATGATGCTTGTGGGGATGCGATCGTTGGCGCTGCATCAATGTACAACCCGTTCCGGCCCGGATCGCAGGAGGGCGGCCCGAACACAGCCTCCGGCGAGCGCTATGATCCCTCCGTCTGGGCGGCTGCCATCAAGACGAGCTTGCGTCAGAAATTTGGTGGGGTCCAATATGGCGCGAGGCCGAAGTATGCCCTCGTTGAGGCTGTAGGCAAGAAGGTCATCGTCAAGATAAATGACGTGGGGCCACTAACGCCTGGTCGCGTCATTGACCTCAATGAGCAGACTATGCGCTATTTCGATCCAAGCCTGCAGCTCGGGGTGATTCATGGCGTAACAGTTAGGCCGCTGTCCGGCGACTATTGGATCCCCGGACCGGTTGGCTGAACATCGCTCGCGAAAGAGGTATAGGTAGAGCACGGCCCCTCCTGGACGGTGGGAACGCCTCGATGGCCTGCTCGCTACTGCATCTTTGAGACGATGCTACTTTGGCGACAAGGCGCCGGCCGAGGCGGGCGCAATTTTCGTTGCCATCAGCTCTGAATGTAGAGAACCAGTCCGAAGTCCCTCGTGCCCCTGAGCGAACATCGGCGCATTGGCCACCGAAGTCGGCTTTTGACCGAAGTCGACCATCCGCTCCGTTGACCGGCGGACCCAGCTACTCAGATCAAGCGATCTACGGCCTGTTGCAGCGGGTGATCGCGGCCCCTCCGACAGCGACCAACTGCTGATACGCGCAAACGCCCTGGTCTGACCGGGCCGCGCTCTTTCATTCCACAAGAGGATTATCACGATGACCAACGCAGTCATTTCTGCGAGCGCTATCGATTTGCATGGGATCTCGCGTGCGGCTTTCGACTTGATCGTCGCCGCCGAGGTCACCAGCGAAGCCTGGTATTCAAAGCATCTGCGCTGGCCGACCTGGCCCGGCGAACAATCCGGCGTGACCATCGGCTGCGGCTATGACGTCGGCCAGGCGACGCGCCAGCAGTTCCTCGCCGATTGGTCCGGCAAGATCCCGGATGCCATGCTCAAGGCACTGGCGAAGTGCTGCGGCGTCACGGGGCAGGCCGCGGCTGCGCTGGCGCGCCAGCTGCGCGGTGTCGTCGATATCCCGTGGGACGTCGCGCTCGAGGTTTTCGCAAACCATGACATCCCGCGCTATCTCGCGATCTGCCGACGGCTGCTGCCTGGCTTCGACGAGCTCTCGCCGGACTGCAAAGGCGTCGTCCTCTCGATCGCGTTTAATCGCGACGCCGGCGGGTTCAACAAGCCCGGCACGCGCTGGACCGAGATGCGCCAGATCAAGGCGGCGATCGGCAGCGGCGAGCTCGCCAAGATCCCTGGCCTGATCCGCTCGATGAAACGGCTTTGGCCGGACAGCAGGGGCCTGCGCATTCGCCGCGACGACGAGGCGGCGCTATTCGAGCACGGCCTCGCGACGTCGCATCCGCAAGAGCATGCGAAGCTCGCGACGACGCCGGCGCCGGTAGATCCGGACGTCGTCGCGCATGTCCAGGCGCGGCTGCGCGAGCTAGGCTATTACGACGTCGGCCAGGTCGACGGCGAGCAATCGCCGCAGGGCCGGACCGAGGGCATGGTCCTGGCCTATCGCAACGCGCGCGGCCTGCCGCTCACGCCCGCAATCGACGACCAGCTGATCGCCGAGCTCGGCAAGCCGCAGGCGCCGCGCCAGGTCGCCGAGACGCGGGCGGCTGCGACCGTCGAGGATCCGCGACGAGGGCTCGCAGACGATCGCGCTGACCGATCGGGCCAAGGGGTGGGCCGGCAAGATCTTCGGCGGCTCGAGCGGCCTCGGCACAGCCGGCGCGCTCGCCTGGGTGACCGATCGCGCGACGCAGGTCTCGGCGGCAAAGGAAGCGGTCGGCGGCCTCGGCCTGACGCCTGGCGCGGTCCAGGCGATCGCGATCGGCCTCGCCGCCCTGGTCGTCGTCGCCGGCGTCGGCGTCCTGGTCTGGTTTGTGGCCGACACGCTCGAGCAGCGCCGCCTGGCTGATTATCGCGCGGGGAAACACGCATGAGCTGGATCGTCGCAATCGTCATGCGCCTGGCGGGCTTCGCCGGCGTCAGCCTCTCGCCATTTGCCGCCGGCGCGTTGTTCGCCGGCAGCCTGGCCGTGCTCGCCGGCGGCGCTGCAATCGCCGGCGGCGCGCATCTCTACAACGCCGGCTTTAGCTCGGCGGATGCCAAGTGCGAGGCGGCGCAGGTCGCCGAGCAGAATGCGCAATTGCAGGCGCGCCTAGAGGAAAAGGATCGCCAGCTCGTTTTCGCCAACGCCCTGCAACAGCGCGACGCGGAGGCCGAGGCGCAGATCAAGTCTAACCAGGGGGCAATCGATGCAACGCCAGCTAACGCTAACAAGTGTTTTACTCGCGACATGTCTCGCCGGGTGCGCGGTGTTCGGTAGCCAGGAGCGGCTGCAGGCTCCGCCTCCTGACGCGCCGAACATTCCGGCGATGCCTGCGGACGTTGCTGCATGCGAGCGGACGCCAGTCGATACGCCGGACCGCGACCTCAACGCCGGCGACATCGAGCGGCTCTGGAAAACCGACCGCGCGGCACTGGCAAAGGTCAATGCCTGCCTGCGGCGCGCCGTCTGCCAATACCAGGACGTCCGCGAGGGGATCGGCCGCGTCGAGGGTGTGGCATGCGAGAGTACTGCGCCGGCGGAAAAGCCGGCGCCTCAGTTCGGCCTGTTCAAGCGAAAGAAGGCGAAATGAGCGACGAGGCGACACAGGCGGCGTTGCGCGAGATGGCGCGCGCGATCGGCGGGCTCGAGTCGACGGTCAAGACGCTAACGGCGACGTGGCAGCAGCAGGAGCAAAGCGCATCGAACGGGCGTCGCGATCTGCATCAAAAGGTCGAGGCGCTCCGTTCCGACGTCTCGACAAAGGTCGACGGGCTGCGCGGCGACATGGTGAAGATGGGGGCGCAGGTCGAGACAGCGATCAAAGACATCGCCGCAATGAAGCCGGTTGTCCAGGCGGTCGAAAACGTCGCGGTCCAAGCAACGGGCGTGCGCAACGTCACGAAATGGATCTGGGGCGCCGGGGCGTTCCTGAGTGGCGGCGTGGTCTGGATCATTACGAACCTCGTCGACATCCATCTTAAGCGCTGATGCTTCGCATCGTTGTCGCCGCCGCGCTCGCGCTGATCGTCGCGAGTTCGGCGGCCGAGGCGCGGCCACGCCTGGCGCGCGCCTGGCCTGCGCCGCAAACGCTCGGCGACCGGCCGCATGGCTGTCCGCATGCGTTCTGCGGCTGCGGCGCAAGCCTGTACCTGTTCGGCCGCATCGTTCCGCGGCTCAACCTGGCGGCGGCCTGGTTCGCTTTCCCGCGAGCTCGGCCGGCGCCGCGAATGGCGGCCGTGCGCCGGCATCATGTTTTCGTCCTGGTCGAGCAGCTCGAGGCCGAGATCTGGCTCGTCCACGATTCAAACTCCGGCGGTGGCCTGACCCGCCTGCATGCGCGTTCGCTCGCCGGTTTCATCATCGTCGATCCATCGGGGGCACCATGAACGCGATTGATTTCGCTTACGACGCCGCTGCGCTGCAGAGCGTTTTCAACAATGCGGCGATTGCGTTCGCGATCGTCGCGGTCCTGGTCGACGCTCGGCATCGCGGCGATCGGCCTGGCCAGCCTGGCTTGCGATCGGAGTCTGGTGCGGTGATCGGTCGGGTAGGCTTGTATATAGGAGCGAGGCTAAAGATCAGGATACTTTACGGACAATTTCAGATCCTCAAGAAAAAGAGGACTGTATCTTAGGTCTACTCCGTGCTGCATCTGCTCTATTTCGAAATACATTGGTGTTTCGGGTGTTACGTTCGTCACGCAGGCCGCGGTTGAAGCTGCGGTCGCGAGCTCTTCGTTTTCCAGTATGATGTGCGTGTAAATCCGCTCGGGAGTATTGTCATCTAAGATGGGTACGGGGTCCGCTGGCGCGATCCGTATGATTGGCTCGACCTTAATCAGCTTGTGAACGAGCCCGGGGCTGTCTTGGTAAGGAATGTAGATGCCCCCACGACGGGGCTTGCAGCCGGCCGGCCGGACCTCTGAATTTAGGTGGATTGCTCGATAATAAAGATCCTCGCCAGAGTAGAACTGCTGAATGATCATCGAAATTCCCAGTTCTATCCCTTTCGCACCACGTCGGGTTCGCCAAAAGACCGTAGTCATCGGTACCTTGCGGAGTTTTGACTTTCCGGACTCGTCCTCCTCGCGCAAAATCAGTTCGAATCCGCCACCATAGTGTTCCTCGAGTGTCCCCATATTTTGTGCCTCTGCAACCAGCGCGACTGCTGCTGCTCCGGCTAGACCTTGAACGATCGTCATATAGCGTTGCCCGTCTTCCATCTCCTCTGCGCGATGTTTCTCGTTTAGTTCGTTCAACACTTGCTGAAAGTGCTTCGTCCCGCTTCCCGCAAGTGTCATGGTGTGGCCGTGCACGAGGCAACGCGTTTGCGGACCAAACGTGGCGAAGAACGTCGTCGTCGTTGTGGCGACGAAAATGGATAGATCGGCCGTGCGACCGGCGAGCGCGCTTTTGATCGACTCGATCACCGCGGCGTCGTTCTCAAAACGGGGCATCCTCGAACAGACGTTTGGCTACGCCGCGCGCCTGATCTAGCCGGCCCGACCAACTTAACGCGAGATCGGGCGCTAGCAGGATCGACTTTTGTACGAGGCCGGCAATTTGGCGGCCTCTGTGCGTGAATTGGATTCCCTCCGCGAATGTCGGCAATTGAACTTCGCTTGGTTGCTCAAGCTTGTCGGTGCTCGCAGCTAAATCGGACAGCATGAGCGGAAAATCGTTCATGGACGCGATGAGGGTCATTTTGGGCAAATCCAAGTCATTTGTCAGATTGACGGAAACGGTGACTATCTCGTTTGTGAACTGCAGCAACGCGCGACTGGGAAAAGCTGCCAACGTTTTGCCGGTGGCTCGGCGAAAAGTCCGGGCAGAGTGCCCCGTCGGCCAGATCATTGCCCGCCGGGCAGGCGGAAGTCTCGGTCATGACAAAGCATCCATGACACGGTACATCGCCGGATGCGCCCGGTTCTTCACCTTTATCCAGTCACACGTCCGCGGCCGGTAGCGCCGCTCGCTGTGCTTTGAGACCAGGCCCTCGAGGCCCATGTCGCAGGCCGCGCGGAACAGGACCGGGCCGATCTCCCCTAGCTCGAAGGGCGCAACGAAGATGCCTTCCGGCCGGCGCCGCAGCAGCTTGGCGAGTCGGCTCTTCCGTCGGCGACTAGGTAGACGGTCTGATCGGTGCCGGGGACGATCGCCGGCGTCCATTGCGACTGACGCATACGCAACTCCACACGCCCCGCCCGGCGGAAAGATAGGTACGGCAGTCGCGGTTGTCGAATCAGGCGAACGCGTCGTTTCCGGCGGGCAGGATCTTCACATAGGTTCCGCTCTCGTGGCGCATCAACCAGAGACGGTCGAGGCAAAACTGAATGCCAGCGCCGTACTCGGCCGGCGTCGCGCCATCCTTGTCGATGAACGGGTAGTTGATCTTCTCGATATAGATGCGGCCATCCTGGATCGGCTCAAACGCCCGGGCGATATCCATGATCCTGCGGGCGGCTGCTTCGGGGTCTGCCCAGCGGCGTTCTTCCTTCATCTTCATCGTCGGATTCCATCGCGCTTTTGCGCGGCATAAATGTGCGGGGTGTGAATCTGGCTTTCAGCCGGACGGTGGCTATCAAACGTCGCGCCGCAGGGACAGCGCATCAGCGAAGACGGCTGTTGAGAAGGCAGCTTCTCGCCGCGCGCCCACATGGCCTGCTTGCGCGCGGTCCAGTCGCGCTGGTGGCGCCAAGCCTGGAAGTCCGCCTCTGTCAGGGTCGGCAGCAGCTGCTGCCATTCGGCCTCGAACGCAGCGCGTGCCTCGTCGAACGTCCCGGCCGGGCCGCCTGTCGACCGGTCGCAGCCGGGATAGAAGCCTATTTCCACTCCCACTGGTCGACGTGGTTTGGAACGCCGGCGCGTAGCCCGATCGAGCCAATGCGGACGTCGCCATATTTAATGTCCCATTTCTCCCGGGTCGCTTCGACGTCGCGCCGGCGCGACAGCGCTGTCATGTCTCGTCTCCGACCGGACGCCGCTGCCATAGCTGCCGCAGCTCGGCGGCTGGCCGCTTGCCCGCAGCGCTGCATTTCACGCACCGACGGCGCCCGGCGAGATCGTGCACCATTGTGGACGGGACGTGGCGCAGGGCGGCCAGATCGACGGCACGCGGCGTCTTGCAGCGGGAGCACTTGATCTCGAGCCACGGATAGCCGGCGTTGATGGCCTGGTCGATCGAGGGCGACGGGTCGACCGGTCCGCCGTCGGCCCACATCTTTCGTTCCAGCTCTGGCAGAGGAGGTCGTCGGCCTCCCGGATCAGCGCTTCGCCGGCAGTGCGCTTCTCGGCCGATCGCGTGGCAAGGATTGTCGTCACCGCCCGGGCGGGTCGCCAGCTCCTTGGTCAGCGCCTTGCGGTCGCCGCCGGAGAGGGGCATGGGGTGGTGCTTCGGAGCCATGCCCCATGATCGCGCCGATTCCGGCGCCGGGGAAGCCGCTAATGCTCGTTGGCCCGATGCATTGAAGTATTCCTCCGCTAAGGGCCGCCTTGTTTGATGGGCGCGAGCGCTGCAGGTCCTAGGGGTAATCCTAGGAGAAGCGCTATGACGATTTCGAGGGCGGAGGTGATCACAACGGTCGAGCGGCGGCGCCGGTGGTCGCAGGATGAGAAGGAACGGCTCGTCGCAGCGTCGCTCGAGCCCGGCGCCAATGTTTCCGAGGTGGCTCGCGTGGCCGGGCTTCATGTGAGCCAGCTGTTCAGGTGGCGTAAGGAGCTTTGCAGGCACGGCGAAGCGAGCATAGCGCCGTTTGTTCCGGTCGAGATTGGGCCGTCTGCGCTACCGCGGGAGGTGGCCGAAGCGGCGTTGACGCCAACGGCGCGTCGACGCAAGAGCCAGGGCATCATCGAGATTGATCTTGGTAGCGGGCACCGCATCCGGGTCGATGGCGACGTTGATGGAGATGCGCTACGTCGCGTTCTCGATGCTTTGGTCCGCCGATGATCCCGGTTCCGACGGGCGCGCGAGTGTGGCTCGCGACAGGCTACACGGACATGCGCCGAGGCTTTCCGTCGTTGGCGCTCCAAGTGCAGGAGGTGCTGCACAAAGACCCGCTCAGCGGTCATTTGTTTGTCTTCCGCGGTCGCCGCAGCGATCTTGTGAAGCTGATCTGGCACGACGGCCAAGGAGCATGCCTTTTTACCAAAAGACTCGAGCGAGGAAGGTTCATCTGGCCATCGGTTGGCGGTGAAACGGTAACGATCTCGCCGGCGCAGTTGAGTTATCTGTTGTCCGGAATCGATTGGCGCACCCCGCAAGAAACCCAGCGTCCGACGCGGGTCGGATAACCGTTTTGGGTTTGAATCTGCTGCTCGATCTGATTCAATGGCTTCATGAGCTCGAAGCCAGACGATCTTCCTGCGGATCTTGCGAGCGCCTACATGGCGCTGCTGGCCGAGCGCAAGGCGTTGCAAGTTGAGCGCGATATCGCAGTCGCGGATGCCGCCAGCGCGCGGGCGGAGCTGTCGGACAACGAAGCGTTGATCGCACATCTCGAACTGCGGATCGAGAAGCTCAAACGCGAACTGTACGGGCCGCGGTCCGAGCGCACGGCGCGGCTGATCGAGCAATTGGAATTGGAGCTCGAAGAACTCATCACCATGGCGAGTGAGGATGAGCTCGCCGCGCGTGCCGCGGCTGCAAAGGTACAGAACGTTCGGGCCTTCACGCGCAAGCGGCCGGTGCGCAAGCCTTGGCCGGACGACATCGAACGCGAGCGGGTCGTCATTGAGGCGCCAACGAGCTGCGCCTGCTGCGGCGGATCGCGCCTGGCGAAGCTGGGCGAGGATGTGACCGAGACGTTGGAGGAGATCCCGCGCCGGTTCAAGCTGATCGAGACGGTGCGGGAAAAGTTCACCTGCCGCGATTGTGAGAAGATCAGCCAGCCGCCCGCGCCGTTCCATGCCACACCGCGTGGCTTCATCGGTCCGCAACTGCTGGCGACAATCCTGTTCGACAAGTTCGGCATGCATATCCCGCTCAACCGTCAGAGCGTGCGCTTTAAGGCCGAGAGGATCGATCTGCCGCTGTCGACGCTGGCCGACCAGGTCGGCCACGGAACCTTCGCCGTTATGCCGCTGTTCCAGCTGATCGAGCACCATGTGCTCGCGGCCGAGCGCCTACATGGCGACGACACCACCATCCGCATCCTGGCGAAGGGCAAGTGCACGACTGGGCGGATCTGGACGTATGTGCGGGATGACCAGCCGTTCGCCGGGCCTGCGCCGCCGGCGGCGGTCTATTACGCCTCGAGCGACCGACGGGGCGAACATCCCCAGAAGCATCTGGCCGCCTTCGCCGGTATCTTGCAGGCGGATTGCTATAGCGGCTTCGAGCCGTTGTTCGATCCGAAAAGAAAAGCGATGCCGATCACGCCCGCATTTTGCCTGGCCCATGCGCGGCGGGGATTCTTCGAGCTGGCCGACATCGAGAAAACGGCCAGGGAAGGCCGCAAGGGCAAACCGGTCTCCCCGATCGCGCTGGAGGCGGTCAGGCGTCTTGACGCTCTGTTCGAGATCGAGCGCGCCATCAACGGCCGCAATGCCGACGAGCGGCGTGCCGTACGCCAGGAGAGGAGCAAGCCGCTTCTCGATGACTTGCACGACTGGCTGCTCCGCGAGCGAGAAGCCCTGTCGCGCTCCTCCGAGGTCCTGAAGCCCATGAACTACATGCTCAGGCGCTGGGACGACTTCTCCCGCTTCCTCGATGATGGCAGGATCTGCCTCAGCAATAATGCCGCTGAAAGAGCGTTGCGCGGCATCGCGTTGGGCAGGCGCAACTGGACCTTCGCCGGCAGCCTGCGCGGCGCCGACCGCGCCCAAAGCCTGGCTCGCCGACGTCCTCGCCCGGATCGCCGATCTTCCCACTTCGCGTCTGCGCGAACTGCTGCCCTGGGAATGGAAGCTCCTGCGGCAAGCCAACAACCCCACCGATCAGCAGGCCGCCTGACCTTCACCCAACGCTATCTTACAGATCGCCACGCCCACGCGCATGCGTCAATCAGGCGGCCTTCGTCGTATGCGTACGCATTGAACCGGCTAGTGATTGGTCAATAACCGGGATTGTCGCCGCGCAACCGGGTCGCGGGACGCAAGAAGGGCCTCAGCCATAGATCTGATGAAACTGCTGATCTATCCGAGCTCGAATTTCGCTCGACAATGCCGCGATGTCGGCGGCTTTCGTAGCGTCAATGGTCCTAGCTGGGTCATCGAACGGATCGTTGGTGACGAGGTTTCGAAGTCGTCCAACGTCGTTGACTGCATCTACGGCGAGATCGCAATCAACAAAAACATGTCGAACGTGAGTCCACAATCCCCGTTTGGTGCGTCGCTTCAAATCTGTAGCGCTAGGAGCCCGTCCAGATATGTTTTCGTGACGGGCATTTGTTGTAGAGTAGCAGGCTCAGGCTGCGTTTGCGAGGTTGAACAGCTTGAGGAGGTTATGGACGGTGCAGATCATTGTCCACTCGGCGCGCACTTTCTCGATGCCCCGCAACAGGAACTGGCGGAAGCCTCTTGCCTGTTTGATCTGCCCGAACACCGGCTCCACCACTTGCTTTCGCAATCGGTAGGGTGTTTCGAAGCCGCCATCGTCGATCTTCTTTCGCATGGCCTGTGTCAGCGGGCCGCCGACTTTTCCGTTCGCTACTGTCGGGTGCTTGGCGCGTCCGGGCGCGACATAGCCATCGATGCTGCGTGTGTCGAGCGCTTCGAGATTGGCTTCGCTGCAGTAGCCGGAATCCGCTGAGGCCTGCCGCGGCTTGCGGCCAAGATTGCTCTCGATGGCCTCGATCAGGGGCACCAACTGGCCCTGATCGCTGCCGTGCTGGGTCAGTTCTTGCGCGACAATGATCTGGGCATGTGCATCGACGGCCGCCTGGGCATTATAGGCCTGAACGAAGCCATCCTTCGACTTCATGATGCGGCTTTCCGGATCGGTGAAGTTGCGTTGCGCCTTGGGATTGGGTTCCTCCGATGGCAGCGCCGCCGGTTTGCCCGGCTTCTTGCGGCCTTCGGCCTGGCGCTGCTGTTCCTTTTCGGCCTCGATGCGGCGCTCTTCCTCCGCCGCCAGTTTGGCGTCCGCTTCCAGCGCCGCCATCGCTTGCTGGATCTTCGCCAGCCGTTTCTGCTTGTCGACGGTCCAGTCCGGCAGTTCGTCGCTGTTGCCGAAAGTCTCATCCTCCGAGGCATCCGCCGCCTCGGCGGCCGCCAGCATGCGAGCGACCTCGGCCTTCAATTCCGCCTCGCGCTTCTTCATGCGCTCATAACTCATCGCCTTGTGTTTCGACGCGTTCGCCTTGATCTTCGTACCATCCAGCGCGACATGACCGAGCTTGACCAGCCCGGCCGTCTCGCACAACTTCAGAACCTGCACGAATAGCGCGCCGAGCGCCTTCAAATGTCGCTTGCGAAAGTCGCTGATCGTCCGAAAATCCGGCGCATCCAGCGCCACGATCATCACAAAATCGTTCCGCTCCCGGCAGGCCTTGGCAATCCGACGCGACGAATACAGCCCACTCGCATAGCTATGCAGCAGCAGCGCCACCATCATCCGCGGATCAAACGGCGGCTGCCCAAGCCCGCTCACATAGCTGCCCATGATCTCCCTGAGATCGAGGCTCTCCCGCACCAGATCAACCATAAACCGCGAGACATGGCCTTTCGGCACGAAGTCCTGCACATTCGGCGGCAGAAGCAGCGTCTGATCGATGTTCCAAGGCCGAAAATACTTGCTCATCGCCCAATGTTGAATCAGACCCGACCAGATTTGAACAGCGACTATCCAGACAAGCTCCTAGTGCCTAGCGTTTGGAGCTTGCTCTTTGCGTCCAGTACTGCCGCTTGTCGATCGGCGCCCTGCGGGGTGATCCACGCCGCTACGCACGCCTCCTCGGCTTCCATCAGCGCATCCTTGGTGGACTCTCGAAGCTCCAGGATTTCTTTGCGACGATCGCGCATCGCCGCAAACTTGTGGGCTACCCACAATCCGAACAGAGCGACCACCAAGCCCGGAAGTGTTGGCGCATAGACCGCAAGATCTGTCCAGCTCGGTGGGCGCTGGTCCAAGTGAATGGTGAAAGATTGCGTCTGAGAACTGGGTCCGACGTTGATAACAACCGGGTCGGCCATGCCGTCAATGCGCGTGCACGTCGACGCGCGAGTTCGAAGCTGCACCAGGCTTGGCTAGTTCGATAGCTTCCTTCACCGTCAGAAGATAGCTTTCATCAAGATTAGACTTCACCTTGACGCGTCGCTGCACATCGACCTTCGACATGCCTTCGGCGAATACAAGGCCGCCAAACGCTTCGTCAAGAAAAGACGAACCGATGCCTGTAGTGCCATCAAGGTCCACCACGATCGTGTCGTGCTTCTTCAGCTCTTGGAGTATTTGCTTGCGGAATTTTTCGCCGCTAAAGGGGCCCTGCGAAATGAAACGAGGGCCGATGTGGCGGCTGAAATCGCGAGCAAGTGAGATCGTTCGTTCACTCATCTACAATCTCCAACGCCGCTCCTTCGTGCCTGACACGCCACTGTACCAGTGTTCCACCGATTGACGAGGGAAAATCGGCGATCGTCTGGTGCTCCTTGGTATATGTATACGCGCCCCGGTTCGAGCAAACCCGGAGTTCCCCATCGTCGCAGGTGTCGATAAACCTCTTCATGTCCTGGAAACCTCGGCCGCGGCCCCTTTGTTCCGTTGATGTGCGGTGCAACTCGGTAGCCGCTGCTATCATGTTTCCGTCGGTAGGGCCCCAGCTGGCGTTCAAAATCGCGGTGAGCATCTCAAATGCGGTCGGCGGCAGGGTTCTTGGTATTCCAACACCCTGATCCAAGATCAGGACCATCATTTCCTTGTGGGCAGGGTTAACGTAGCCCGCCAGCCACCAGCGGCGGGGCATGTAGTCGTACTCGCTTTTCATCACGTAGGCGTGCTCGTGCGCGTTTCCCATCGCTTCCTTCAGGGCCGCCACCATTCGGTTCTTGGCTAGTGGCGTCATTTCAAAGGCGCCTTGTGCTATGAGGTCGCAAAATCGAGCTGCCAGCTCTGGATGGACTGAATTCATCGTTCGGAAGTGAACGTAATACGGGCGTTCGCCTTGCGGACGTTTGTCGGTCACCTCCTCCATAGCGGTAAGACCCAGGACGTGGAAAAAGCCCATCTCGCGAAGCTGAAAGAAGATCGCGGAATCCACTGGGTAATTCCCCGTGATCGATGCTTCGTGCCGCCAGATCCGGAGCTGGCGACAGCGGAAAACCTCCGCGACGAGTAGCAGCGCCGCAGCCGGTTCCAAGTGCTTCAACTGATTGAAATACAGAAAGACCGGAGTCCTCTGACCCAAGACAAGTTCTCGCATGGTTTCAAGGACGGCGACCGTTTCGTCGTAGTTGTCGCGGAGAGAGAGCGTCTCAGGGATCATGATCGGAACCCGCTCTCTGTGGCTGGGCACCTCAACCTGATAACGGGCTCCAAACTCCTTTTGGTACTTGGCAATGCGAGCCGTGCGGTGCGCAGCACGGAGGGCCTTGATCACCTTGTTGTACTGATGCTTGTGCTCCCGTCGCCGCCGCCGACGCAGGAGAGCAAGACGCCGCGATTTTTGGACTGGGCTAATTCGCTTCATGGGAAGAGTGCGGCATGGCCTGCACGCATGGATTGTCAAAGCCCCGCCTACCATTGATTCCTCTACGGAACCAGCGAGCTCGAGTTCGACCTTTGAACGAGGAGAGGGAAACTGGAATTTCGAAGCAAGAACAGACCGGGCACGCCAGTTTCAGAATTCCCACGGCTTTCGAGTTTCAGAACTGTGCGGGAAACGACGTGAGGGGAGTTGCCTAAGCCCTTGAAGGTCTATATTGATCCGCCCGCGTTGGGGCCACGTGGCGGAGTGGTGACGCAACGGTCTGCAAAACCGTGTACACCGGTTCAATTCCGGTCGTGGCCTCCACTCATCTCATCAATGGCTTGCAGCCAACACATGAGAAGCCGCATCAGCTTGCGGCGTACCAACCTTCAGGAAACGGAATCAGCGGCCACGGCGCTTGGTTGTCATTGGCAGCGCGCGGCGGCGGCTGAATGCGGGGCGAAGGCTGGGCCACGAAATCCTCCTGAGCAATGGGCGCGATCGCCGTTCGCACGGCGTCCAGCAGCAGATCAAATTCGACGTCGCTCATCGCGCTCTCCGAGGTTCGAGAGCGCCATGGTCGCAAAACTGTCTTCGGTCCGGATTGAGCGAATCGTTCGAATTTTATGAAAAGAACGATGGCGCCCGCTTTGGTTAATGAATCCCTGACCCCGTGGGGAACCTAGGTCGGCATGGCCGCACCTCGTGTGAGACAAATCACATCTTGCGAAAAACTCTTCCCGGAATTCCCGGCGATATTCATAGCCGTCAAATGTAGCAACAATTTTAGGAAGCCGTGACAGTGAGGCAAGGATCGCAGGATAGTCGCCAATCGCATGCGGCATCGATCCTCGGCATGGTTCGCCAGCGGGACAGTGTCGGGCGCCGCGGGCAGGGTCTCGAACGGCGTAGGCCCGCTGTCTATCGCCTCTGCGCAGAGGAAATTCCCGACGTCTGCGCGATTGTGGTCACGTCAGCCTGGCAAGGTCCTGCGGCAGCATGGTCTTGAACTGCGTCAGCACCTGGCGGGCCTTCTTCGGCGGCAGCGTGATTGCGTGACGCACGGCGGCGGCGATCAGCGTCATGGTCAGCCCTGAGAAATTGGTGAGGGTGGCGGCCGGCATGCCGGGCGCAACCCGTCTGACCGCATCGGACAGCAGGGCGGAGAGCACGGCCATGTCGTCCGCATCGAGCTTTTGCAGGGCGCGATCGGCTTGGGTCGCCTGCCAGATGTCGCGCATGACAGGCTCGCGCATGAACATCTCGTAGTAGCTGTCGACGATCCGGCACAGCGCCGGGTGCAGGTCGCGCGCGGCCGTCACAGTCGCCAGATCGCGCCGGACGCAATCGCGCCCGACGGCGTTATGGCGTTCCGCCAGCGTGCCGATGATCGCGGCCTTGTCGGGGAAATATTGGTAGAGCGAGCCGAATGCGACGCCGCTGCGTTCGACGATGTCGCTCATGCGGAACGCCTCGCTGCCCTTTTCCGCCATGATCTCGGTCGCACAGGCGAGGATGCGCTCGAAGCGCTCGCGGCTGCGCTGCTGCGTCGGGGCAAGCCGCGCCAGCCCGGGCAGGGGAGCCTCTCCCGAGGGCGCGGCCCTTGCCGCTGCCGCAGGCGCGGCCTTTCGTCTCGCCATCCTTCTCCTCCGCAACCGGGTTGACGTCTCTAATACGAGAGTTTATCGCATTTCACAAATACGAGTATCCCTCGCATTTGGAGCTGGAACGATGCGCCATGTCCTGACCTGGGGCTTGCTGTGGTTTTCCGCGCTCGGCTGCGGCCTGCTCGCCGGGCTCTATTTCGCCTTTTCCGCGTTCGTCATGACCGCGCTCGGCCGTATCGACCAGGCTGCCGGGATCTCGGCGATGAACGCGATCAATGTCGACATCGTCCGCTCGCTGTTCATGCCGGTCTTCTTCGGCACCACGCTGTCCTGCGCCGCGCTGGTCGTGCTCGGCGCCCTGCGATGGCAGGAGCCGGGCGCGATTGCGATGATTGGCGGCGGCGTCATCTATGTCGTCGGCATGTTCGTCGTCACTGTTGTCTTCAATGTGCCGCTGAACGACCAGCTTGCGGCGACGGCCCCCGCGAGCGCGGCGGCGGCACCGGTCTGGGCGCTCTATCTGACCGATTGGACCTTGTGGAACCACGTGCGAACGGTGGCCTCGATTGCCGCGACCGCGTTGTTCATCGTCGCGATCGCCGCGCGCTAAACCCAGCTCTTCGCATTCTGTGCACGATTTGTACCCGTGCGGCACGGTCGCTAAGGAGGTGACACCGCACGCCGATGTGCGGCCGACTGCCAGGAGGATTTCGATGAAGTCTATTTTGCCGGCATTGCTTGTGATGGGACTGGCGCTGGTCACGACACCCGCGCGGGCCGCTGATAACCGCAACGTTTCCGTGGTCAACGAGACCGGATATGCCATCAAGTTTCTCGGCTTCAACGGGCCCGACGACGGCCTCGACGAATGGGAGAACGAACTCGAGGCCACCCTGAAGAACCAGGAAACTGCCTATGTCGAGTTCGGCAACGACGACGAAGGCTGCGTCTGGAACATCAAGGTCGATTGGGCCAATTACGACGAGTCGGTGCTGTGGAAGAACGTCAACCTCTGCAAGCTGAACGTCCTGAGGCTGCGCTACGACCCCGGCACCAAGACGACCTCGTTCATTGCAGAGTGATGTCGGGGGCGGGTGGTGCCCAAGACGGGATCCAAAAGATGGAATCCAAGACAGAATCACGGGCGCGGCGCGATCGTCGCGCCGGCGGTGTTCCCGGCGCCTGCAGCTTGGGCGGCCGGGGCGGGCGGGCCAAGCATATTTCACGCCGGGATGGGGGCAAACCCTTGTACGTCAGCGGTTTACCGTCTCCGCTAAAGTTTCACCGGGTCCCCCATTTGGTTCTTTGCAAGGCCGAAAGGCTTTGTTATACGCTGCCCGCTCGCGAACATATGTTCGCCTATTCCTCGGTAGCTCAGCGGTAGAGCATTCGACTGTTAATCGAATGGTCGCTGGTTCGAATCCAGCCCGGGGAGCCAGTTTTGGCCCCATCAATAGCCCTCATCGTCGATCACAAGCCCGTGGCCTGCTGCGGACAGAGAAGAAACGTCGTCAAATCGACTCAATAGCGGTCGACACTTCCTCTTGCCGGGTCTTGAGAGGTGATTTCGATGTCCATTAACCTGATCGACCTGTCGATGCCGCAGCCGACGCTCGTTCCGAATGATGCGCCTGAGATCAGCGACGATGAGTGCGTCCGCCGGCTCGCGAAAGCGGTCGAGGAGCATGATTCCGAGCATCTCGATGAAGTGGCCCGCCTGATCGGCCGGCTTGCCGTCACGATCGAATAGACGGCACAGCGGGGCGCATTTTGCACGCCAACGGCGTGTTGCGTTTTGGCGGAGCTTGTTTCAAAAGATGGCCCTGTTCTAGCTTCTCCAGCGGCAATGCCGCGCCTTGCAGGGTCCAGCCAATGACCGGTTTTTCGACCGCGCGCCAGTACATGGTCGATGGTCAGGTGCGTCCGAGCGACGTCACCGATGATCGCATTCTCGAAGCCATGCTGACGGTGCCCCGCGAGGTGTTCGTGCCGGCCAGCAAGCAGGCCCTGGCCTATCTCGACCTCGATCTCGATGTGGCCGAGGGCGGCGCGGCCAAGCGCTGCCTGATCACGCCGGCGCTGCTCGCCAGGATGCTGCAGGCCGCCGAGATCAAGGCCACCGACCGCGTCCTGGTGGTCGGCTGCGCAACCGGGTACGCCGCCGCCATCGTGGCGCGCTTCGCCGCCGAGGTCTGCGCGACCGAGAGCAATCCGGCGCTCGCCGCAAAAGCGACCGCAGCGTTCGCCCAGCTCGGCATCCAGAATGCGACGGGCAAGGCCGCAGCGGCCGCCGACGGCGATGCCGCTGGCGCGCCGTTTGACGTCATCGTCCTCAATGGCGCGACCGAGATCATTCCGGCCGGGCTGTTTGGCCAGCTCAAGGAGGGGGGCCGGCTGGTCGGGGTGTTCGGCCTGACGCCGCCGCCGCGGGCCACCCTTGTGACTCACTCCCACGGCGATTTCGGACATCGCGAGCTGTTCGACGCCACGGCCCCCGTTTTGCCCGGATTCGAGCGGCTTCCCGCCTTCGTCTTCTGACCACTACCGCGGCGCAGTGGCTGATAAAATCCCGTTCCGAATCAGAAGTGTGGCCCGTTTGCCCCATGTGAAGAGTTTCGACCGTGATCCGTTGCTGGGTGGTTCCGTTGGCCTTAGCTGCGGACTAAGGTGAGGCCGGACTCACTTCGACTGAAGCGACCGCCGGACTGACGTGCGTGGGGAGACGGCGACTAAATGATTGGATTACCGGGGATGCGTGGGGTGAAGGTTATCACCGCGGCTGCGACTGCCGTCCTTCTGTTGGCGGAGATGGGCCCTGTGCCCGCGCTCGCCGAAACGATCGAGTCCGCGCTGGTGCGGTCCTACCAGAATAATCCCCAGCTCAACGCACAGCGTGCGTTGGTGCGCTCGACTGACGAAAACGTTCCGCAAGCGCTCTCGGGTTACCGCCCGAAGGTCTCGCTGACCGCGACTGCCGGGGGACAATACACCGATGAGCAATTGACGCCGGGGACCCCGGCTCTGTCCGGCGTTAGCAGGCCGCGGAGCGTTGGCATCACCGCCAGCCAGTCGCTATACAATGCGCAGAACGCGCCGAGGGTGCGCGCTGCCGAAAGCCAGGTATCGTCGGCACGTGAAGCGTTGCGTGCGCTCGAGCAGACCGTGCTCTTGAGCGCGGCCACCATCTACATGGATTATCTCCGCGACTCCGCGATCGTCGAAGTCCAGCGCAGCAATACGCGCGTGCTGGAACAGACGCTGAAGCAGACCCAGGACCGCTTCAACGTCGGCGAAGTGACGCGGACCGACGTTGCACAATCCGAGGCCCAGCTCGCGGCCGGCAAGACCCAGCAGCTCACCGCGGAATCCAACCTGACGACGACGCGGTCGAACTATCGCCGCATCATCGGCACCGAGCCGCAGAATCTCGCACCGGGCTCGCCAGTCGACCGGTTCCTGCCAGCGACGCTCTCGGCTGCTGTCGAACTCGGCCTGACCCAGAACCCGAACGTCACCTCCGCGATGTACGGCGTCGACATCAATTACCTGCAGACCAAGGTTGCCGAGGGCGCGCTGCTGCCGACAGTTGGGCTGCAGTTGTCGGTCAGCCAGGGCTATGAAACGCAGTTGACCGTGTACCGCCTCTTCAATGCCTCGGCGGGGGTTCAAGTGTCGCTGCCGATCTATCAGGGCGGCGGCGAATACTCGCTGATCCGGCAGTCCAAGGAATCGCTGGCGCAGCAGCGCCAGGTTCTGGAACAGACGCGGGATCAGGCGCGCGCCAACGTGGTCACCGCATGGGGCCAGCTGGTCGCCGGCAAATCGCAGGTGGCATCGGCGCAGGCTCAGGTGTCCGCGTCCGAGATCGCGCTGAACGGCGTCCGTGAAGAGGCCAAGGCCGGCCAGCGCACCACGCTCGACGTGCTCAACGCGCAGCAGGCGCTTGTCAACGCCCGCAATTCGCTCGTTACCGCGCAGCACGACCGCGTCGTCGCGTCTTACAACGTGCTGAACTTCATCGGTCGTCTGTCGCCGCAGGTGATGGGCCTTCCGACCAGCGTCTACGATCCGAGCGTGCATTATCAGCAGGTTCGTGACAATTGGGCCGGCGTGCGCACGCCCGACGGCCGCTAAACACCTTCAGGTCATCTTCGCTTGTCGCGCCATGTTTGTGGTTCTGAGTTAATCAGGACCATGAACTGGCGCGTCTGCTTGCAATCGATATTTGCCCTGACATACCGTTTTGTCGGGCAGCAAGGCGATTCGCGGCGAGCTGGCGCAGCGTGATGACAGGTGCGACGCCACCTGTGATCACGCTGCATTGGACGACACGAAGCTTGCACAAAGCCTCGGGCGGGCTTGATCTGGGGACAAGTCGGGCGGGAGCAATGAAATTCTCCGCACGCATCATCGGAACCGGCGAATCCTCTCGGGCTTGATGTAAAATCGTTTCGATGTGGAGTCGGAGATGACGCAACCTGCGAAGGTCCAAGAGCCCTCGATGGAGGAGATCCTGGCATCGATCCGTCGCATCATTGCCGACGACGAGGCGAAGCCGGGCGCGGCCGACAAGCCGGCAGCTGCCGCGGCACCGCCGCCGAAGGTCGAGCCGGCACCACCCGCAGCCAAGCCCGTGATCAAGAGCCCGCCGCCCGCATCGCCCCCGGCCGCGAAGGCCGCCGCGCCCGCGCCGAAGGCACCGCCGCCTGCGCCTGCTGCGGCCAGCAACAGCCAGGACGATATCGATTCGCTGTTGGCCAGCCTCGACGAGGCGACGCCCGCAGCCGAGATCAGACCATCGCAGCCCGAAGCCGATGTGTTCGAGCTCACCGACGACATGGCGCTGCCTGACCCGGCACCCGCGCCCTCGTTCCGCAAGGTCGAGCCACAGGACGATGTCGAGTTCACGGAAGCCCGGACCCGTGCGCCGGCTCCGGAACCAGCGCGAGAACCTGTCCGCGAGCCGCCGGCGATCGAGACCGCGCCGATGCAGCAGATCATCTCGGGAACCACGATGCGGGCGGTCGAATCCGCCTTCAATTCGCTGGCCAACACCGTGCTGAGCAACAATGCCCGGACGCTGGAGGATCTCGTCAAGGAGATGCTGCGGCCGATGCTGAAGTCCTGGCTGGACGACAATTTGCCGGGGCTGGTCGAGCGCATCGTCAAGGCCGAGATCGAGCGGGTATCCCGCGGGCGATAGCCCCTGCCGCAGGGGCTTGGCAGCCCTCATTCAGCCCCCAAATGCCCCAGAGTTTCGCTTCTGATAAGATCAGAGCCGAAACTCTAGATCCCTGTTTTGACGCGTTTTCTTCACGCGAACTGGTATCCACTTCGCTCGAAAACGCTCTCAACGCCGTTTTGACGTGCCGGTCCGGTTGACTTGGTGCGCTCCGGCGGCTTTCTAACCTTTCCCATGGTCCACAGCGCATTGTCATGATCGAGAAAAACTACCAGCCCGCCGATATCGAGCACCGCATGGCCCAGATCTGGGAGGAGAGCGGTGCGTTCAAGGCCGGCCGGCCTGAGCGCAAGGACGCCGCGCCCTTCACCATCGTGATCCCGCCGCCGAACGTGACCGGCTCGCTGCACATGGGCCATGCGCTCAACAACACGCTGCAGGACATCCTGTGCCGCTTCGAGCGGATGCGCGGCCGTGACGTGCTGTGGCAGCCCGGCACCGACCACGCCGGCATCGCCACCCAGATGGTGGTCGAGCGCCAGCTGATGGAGCGGCAGGAGCCGGGCCGCCGCGACATGGGTCGCGCCAAATTCCTCGAGCGGGTCTGGCAGTGGAAGGCCGAGAGCGGCGGCACCATCGTCAACCAGCTCAAGCGCCTCGGCGCGTCCTGCGACTGGTCGCGCGAGCGCTTCACCATGGACGAGGGCCTGTCGCGCGCCGTCGTCAAGGTGTTCGTCGAGCTGCACCGCGAAGGGCTGATCTACAAGGACAAGCGCCTTGTGAACTGGGACCCGAAGCTGCTCACCGCGATCTCCGATCTCGAAGTGCAGCAGGTCGAGGTCAAGGGCAGCCTCTGGTACCTGCGTTATCCGATCGAGGGCCGCAGTTTCAGCCCGGATGATCCGAAATCTTTCATCGTGGTCGCGACGACGCGTCCGGAGACGATGCTGGGCGACACCGGGGTCGCGGTGCATCCGGACGACGAGCGCTTCACCGATCTGGTCGGCCAGCACGTCATCCTGCCGCTGGTCGGCCGCAAGATTTCGATTGTCGGCGACGATGTGGCCGATCCGGAGAAAGGCTCGGGCGCGGTCAAGGTGACGCCGGCGCACGACTTCACCGACTTCGAGATCGGCAAGCGCCACGGCCTGCCGCAGATCAGCGTGCTCGACCAGGAGGGCAGCCTCAGCTTGGTCGACAATGAGGACTATCTGCGCGGCCTGCCGGAAGGCGCCGCCGAATTCGCTGCAGAGTTTCACGGCATCGAGCGCTTCGCCGCGCGCAAGAAGATCGTGACGCGGCTGGAGGAGTTCGGCTTCCTCGAGCGGATCGAGCCCAACACCCACATGGTGCCGCATGGCGACCGCTCCGGCGTCGTGATCGAGCCCTATCTGACCGACCAGTGGTACGTCGACGCCCACACGCTGGCGCAGCCGGCGATGGCGGCGGTGCGCTCGGGCGAAACCACTTTCGTGCCGAAGAACTGGGAAAAGACCTATTTCGAGTGGATGGAGAACATCCAGCCCTGGTGCATCTCGCGCCAGCTCTGGTGGGGCCATCAGATTCCCGCCTGGTACGGGCCCGACGGCAAGGTGTTCGTCGCCGAGACCGAGGAAGAGGCGGTCGGCAATGCGCTCGGCTATTACGTCGAGCAGGAGGTCATCACGCCGGAGCAGGGCCACGACATGGCCACTGACCCCGCCAAGCGCGAGGGCTTCATCGTCAGGGACGAGGACGTGCTCGACACCTGGTTCTCCTCGGCGCTGTGGCCATTCTCGACGCTGGGCTGGCCCGACGACACGCCGGAGGTCGCGCGCTACTACCCGACCAACACGCTGGTCACGGGCTTCGACATCATCTTCTTCTGGGTCGCCCGCATGATGATGATGGGCCTCCACTTCATGAAGCAGGCGCCGTTCTCGACCGTCTACATCCACCGTCTCGTCCGCGACGAGAAGGGTGCCAAGATGTCGAAGTCGAAGGGCAACGTCATCGATCCGCTCGGCGTGATCGACGAGTACGGCGCCGACGCGCTGCGCTTCGCGCTGACCCGCGAGGCGGCGCAGGGCCACGACATCCGCCTGTCGCCGCATCTGGTCGAGACCAACCGCAATTTTGCGACCAAGTTCTGGAACGCCTGCCGCTTCGCCGAGATGAACGAGTGCGTGAAGCCGGACGGTTTCGATCCGAAGGGCGTCAAGGAAACGCTGAACCGCTGGATCGCGCACGAGACCTCGCGCGTCACCCGCGAGGTGACCGAGACGATCGAGGATCATCGCTTCAACGATTCGGCGGCCGCTATCTACCGCTTCGTCTGGAACGTGTTCTGCGACTGGTATCTCGAACTCGCAAAGCCGGTGCTGATGGGCGAGGAGGGTGCGGCCAAGGCCGAGACCCGCGCCATGATCGCCTGGACGCGCGACGAGATCCTCAAGCTGCTGCATCCGTTCATGCCCTTCATCACCGAAGAGCTGTGGGCCGTGACGGCCAAGCGCGACGGCCTGCTGGTGCTGGCGTCCTGGCCGCGCAAGTCGGGTGTGACCGGCGAGCAGCTGGTGGCGATCGCAACCGCCGGTCCGGTTGTCGATCCGATCATTCCGCCAGTGATTGCCGCGCTGGATGCGGACGAGTTCAACGATCCCGCAGCCGAGGCCGAGATCGGCTGGGTCGTCGATCTCGTCACCGCGATGCGTTCGGTGAAGGCGGAAATGAACATCCCGCCGTCGACGCTGACGCCGCTGGTGATCGCGGGCGCCTCCGAGGAGACGCGGGATCGCGCGCGGCGCTGGAACGACACCATCAAGCGCCTGGCGCGGTTGTCGGACATTTCCTTCGCCGACGCGGCGCCGGAAGGCGCGGTGCAGCTTCTCGTGCGCGGTGAGGTCGTCGCGCTTCCGCTGAAGGGTGTGATCGATCTCGCGGCCGAACGCACCCGGTTGGAGAAGGAGCTCGGCAAGGCCGACGCCGACATCAAGCGGGTCGACGCCAAGCTCGCCAACGAGAAGTTCGTCGCCAACGCGCCGGAAGAGCTCGTCGAGGAAGAGAAGGAAAAGCGCGAAGCCGCGCTGGAGCGTCGCGCCAAGATCCTCGAAGCGATCGAGCGGTTGAAGAAGGCGTCATAGCGGACGGAAGCGGCGATGCTCGACCACGTCTCCATCACGGTTTCCGACATCGCCGCGGCCGAACGCTTCTACGACGCCATCATGAAGGTGCTCGACGTGGTCAAGGTCGGCCGCCGCGACGACTGGCTCGGCTATGGCGAGCGGGCGCGGCCGGCCTATCCGGACCGCGTCTATCTCTCGATCCGCAAGGGCGCGAGGCCGGAGGAGGCGTTGGGCCGCCACTGGTGCTTCAAGGCGAAATGGCGCACTCAGGTCGATGCGTTCTGGGATGCCGGGATCGCTGCCGGCGGCACCGACGACGGCGCGCCCGGCCTGCGCGACTATCACACCTCATACTATGCAGCCTTCCTGCGCGATCCCGACGGCAACCGGATCGAGGCCGTCTGCCATCACGCCGTGTGACTCTCAGAACCGCTTGCTGAGGAATTTCGATCCCTTCAGCCCGTAACGCCAGGGCAGGTCGACGGCCTTTGTGATGCCGATCCGCACGCCAGCGACGATGTCGGGTGCCTCTAGGCGCGCGTGGAGCGCGATCGGCGGACGGTCCAGCGGCAATTCGCTGTGCGCGATGGTGATGCCGAGCGCCTCGCAGAGCTTGCCGGGTCCCGAACACAATGCGCGTTCGTCCTCCGCTCCGCGCCGCCGTCGCATCGTGGCCAGTCCGTGGGTCGGCTCGAGCGCGCGGATCAGCACGGCGCTGGCCGAGCCTGGTTGCTCGCAGACGAAGTTGACGCACCAATGGATGCCGTAGGAGCGGTAGACGTAGGAGAAGCCCGGCGGGCCGAACATCACCTGGTTGCGCGGGGTCGGCCCGTTGAACGAATGGGCTGCCGGTTCGGTGTGATGGTAGGCCTCGACCTCGGTGATGATGCCGCCGACGCCGTCGACCAGGAAGGTCGTGCCGATCAGGTCGGGCGCGACTTCGTGGACGCTGCGATCGAAGAAGGAGCGTTTCAGCGCCTTGCCGAGGCGCGGCGCGGTCGCAGGGGTCGATCGGGGTTTTGTCGATCGGGGTTTTTGAGCCATTTTGAGGTGGGAATCGGCGTGGAACGGGCCGCAAGACTGCCAATATATCGGCTGGTCTGCTAGGGTCGCCGCGCGGGTTGCGAGCCGCGCCAACACCGATTAGCTAAGCCCTTTGGTTGGGAGCATGATCTGGTCGGAAAACCGGTCGCCACTTTTCCGGATCATGCTCTCGCGACTTGCAGGCTCCTTATGGTCACTATCGTCGACACCATCTCCTCCACGCCCGTCCGCCCGCGTCACCCCGAAAAGGTGAACCGGCCGGATGCCGTGTCGCCGCCGAAGCCGGACTGGATCCGGGTCCGTGCGCCGAATACGCGCGGCTATGCCGACACCCGCAAGATCGTGAAGGAGAACGGCCTCGTCACGGTGTGCGAGGAGGCCGGCTGCCCCAATATCGGTGAGTGCTGGGACAAGAAGCACGCCACCTTCATGATCATGGGCGATACCTGCACGCGCGCCTGCGCATTCTGCAACGTCAAGACCGGCATGCCCGGCGCGCTTGAGGCCCATGAGCCGGAATACGTCGCCGAGGCGACCGCCAAGCTCGGCCTGGCCCATGTCGTGATCACCTCGGTCGATCGCGACGATCTCGCCGACGGCGGCGCCGCGCATTTTGCAGAGACGATCCGCGCCATCCGCGCGCGCTGTCCGACCACCACGATCGAGATCCTGACACCCGACTTCCTGCGCAAGGACGGCGCGCTCGAGCGCGTGGTCGCGGCCAAGCCCGACGTCTTCAACCACAATCTGGAAACCGTGCCGTCGCGTTACCTGACGGTCCGTCCCGGCGCTCGCTATTTCCACTCCATCCGGCTGCTGCAGCGGGTCAAGGAGATGGACCCGACCATCTTCACCAAGTCGGGCATCATGGTCGGGCTCGGCGAGGAGCGGCACGAGGTGCTGCAGGTGATGGACGATCTGCGCTCGGCCGAGGTCGATTTCCTGACCATCGGCCAGTACCTGCAGCCGACGCGCAAGCATCACGCCGTGATGCGCTACGTGACGCCGGACGAATTCGCGGGCTATGAGCGCGTCGCCTATACCAAGGGTTTCCTGATGGTGTCGGCTAGCCCGCTGACGCGCTCGTCGCATCATGCCGGCGAGGATTTTGCGAAATTGCAGGCGGCGCGCACGGCCCGCGGCCGCTAGATGCCAGGTGCGTTAAACACGTGCGGTGAACCGGCATCACCGCGCCCTATTGCTTGATTGAGCTGCGGACTGAACCAATGCAACGCGTTCTGGTGATGGGATCGTCGGGATCCGGCAAGTCGACCTTTGCGCGGCGGCTGTCCGAGATGACGGGCATTCCGGCCGTGTCGATCGACGCGCTGTTCTGGAAACCCGGTTGGGTTGCGTCCAACCGGGAGGAATTCGGGCGCCGCATGACCGAGGTGACCCAGCAGCCGCGCTGGATCATGGACGGCAACTACACCAAAAGCGCAGGCGAGTTGCGTCGGCAACTCGCCGATACGGTGATCTGGTTCGACCTGCCACGGTCGACCTGCATGGTCGGCATCCTGACGCGGATCGCAAAGAGCTATGGCAAGGTCAGGCCCGAGATGGCGGAAGGCTGTCCCGAAAAGATCGATCTCGAATTCTTCCGCTATGTCTGGACCTACCGACGGCAGCAGCGGCCCGTCCTGATCGAATTCTTCGAAGGCTTGCGTCCCGATCAATCTTTCGTCTGCTTTACGCGCCGGGCGCAAGCCGACGCCTACCTCGGCGACCTCGCACGCAAGCAAAACCGTGCGAGTATCCACTGATGCCTCGATTCTCAAGCAAGCGGCGGGTCCGCCACACCGCACCTCAAATGTTCGATCTTGTCGCCGACGTCGAGCGCTATCCGGAGTTCGTGCCGCTGTGCCAGTCGCTCAAGATCCGCCAGCGCACGCCCAGGGACGACGGCACCGAAGTCGTGGTGGCCGACATGACGGTCTCCTTCAAGCTGGTGCGGGAAACCTTCACCAGCAGGGTGACGCTCGACCGGCCCAATCTGAAGATCCTGGTCGAGTATCTGCGCGGCCCGTTCAGCAATCTGGAGAATCGCTGGAGCTTCGAGCCGAAGTCGGAGACCGAATGCGATGTCGGCTTCTTCCTGAATTACGAGTTCAAGAGCCGGATGCTGGCGATGCTGATGGGCTCGATGTTCGACGCCGCGTTCTCGCGCTTCGCCGCGGCGTTCGAGAAGCGCGCGGACCAGGTTTACGGGAAGCCTCAGCTGTCGACATAACGAACCCGCTTCGTCCGCGGCTCAAATTGTGGCTTCCCCGGAACGCAAATGCCCGGCACAAGGCCAGGCATGACGGATGATGCGTATGGTGCGCGCTGTCCTTACGGGCAGGAGCGACGCACGCCGGCGGATGCGATGTAGGTGCCCGAAGCGGGGTCGTAGGAGCGGAAGCGCTGGGAGCAATAGGCGTCGTTGTTGGCCTTGGCCTGGCTCGCGGCGATTGCGCCACCGATGATCGCGCCGGCGGCAAGCCCGCCGATGATCGCCGCGCCGTTTCCGCCGCCACCATGCCGGTATCCACCGCGATAACCGTAACGCGGGCCGCCGCCATGCCAGTGACGGTACTGCACATGCTCGACGGAGGTGGGCTGGTCCTGCAACCGCGCAGGCGCGAGCGGAGCGGCGAACGAGGGGGCGACAGTCGACAGCGTCATGGCGCCAGTGGTGATTGCGGCCACGACCAAGGTTCCCAACTTCATCATTTTCTCCTTGTTGTGGGATTTTGCTGTTCGAAGAACAATTGAAACAGCAGAGTTGGAAGAACAGAAAACGGCGAGGCGACGTCAAAGTTCCACCTGAGATGGCGTCACTGGGCCGCAGTTGACACAAGGTAGTGTGAAGCGGCCGTTCGCGCGACTCGACTCTCGTAGGGCTTATCCGCGCGGCGGCCGGCGGCGTTTCGCGGCGTGGCTGCGCGGCGAACGGGCCACTCGTGGCCGCAGCCGGCTGGCGGTCTCGCGGCGCGGCTTGGCGGCCTGCGGCGGCCGCGCAAGCTCCATCAGCATGCGCAGCGCTTCGACGACGGAGCGCTGGCGGACGGTGCTGCGGCCGATTGCGCCAAACCGCTGCTCACGATGAAGGATGCGGCCGTCGCGCGCGGCGACGGCGAAATGCACCAGGCCCACCGGCTTGCCCGGTGTCGCGCCGCCGGGACCGGCAATGCCGGTGATCGAGACCGCGAGGTCGACGCCGGCCTTTTCCAGCGCGCCGATCGCCATCGCGGTCGCGGTCTCTTTGCTGACCGCGCCGAATGTCTCCAGCGTTGCCGCCTTGACGCCGAGCATGACCCGCTTGGCCTCGTTCGAATAGGTGACGAAGCCGCGGTCGATGACGTCGGAAGAGCCGGGGATGTCGGTCAGCGCCCCCGCGACCAGGCCGCCAGTGCAGGATTCGGCAGTCGCGATGGTCAGCTTGCGCATCCGGCAAAGGTCGAGCAGCGAGCGGGAGAGGGCACGAGCGTCGCTGCCGCCCATATCAGGCACTCCAGCCGTTTTCGTTCCAGGGCAGGCGGATCGTGGCGCTCGCGGTCGCCGCGATGCCTTCCTCGCGGCCGGTGAAGCCGAGCCGTTCGCTGGTGGTCGCCTTGACCGCCACGCGCGAGATGTGGACGCCGGAAATCTCCGCGATCTTCGCCCGCATGGTGTCGCGCAGCGGGCCGATCTTCGGCCGCTCGCAGATCAGCGTCACCTCGAGATTGGCGATCCGCCCGCCGCGCGCCGTGACGCGCTCGACCGCATATTTCAAAAACTGGTCGGAGGAGACGCCCTTCCACTTGGCGTCGCTCGGCGGGAAATGCGAGCCGATGTCGCCGTCGGCCAGTGCACCGAGGATCGCATCGACCAGCGCGTGCAGTCCGACGTCGCCGTCGGAATGGGCCAGGAATCCTCTGGTGTGCGGCACGCGCACGCCGCAGATCATCACATGGTCGCCGTCGCCAAAGGCGTGCACGTCGTAGCCGGTGCCGGTCCTGATGTCGCCGAGCTGGCTGGCGAGCCGCGCTTCCTCGCGCACGAAGTCTTCGGGTGTGGTGAGTTTCATGTTGGCAGGATCACCTTCAAACGTCGCAACCGTCAATCCCGCCCATTCGGCAAGCGCCGCATCGTCGGTGAAATCGCTGCGGCCTTCGCGCGCAGCGCGACGATGCGCCTCCAGGATGACGTCGAAACGAAACGCCTGCGGGGTCTGCGCGATGCGCAGGCGCGCGCGCTCCGGCGTCGCCTCGACATCACCGGTATCGCCCGTGAGCTTGATCGTGTCGGTGACGGGAATCACGGGGATCGCGGCGCCGGTTCGGCCGGCTGCGGCGATCGCGCGCGAAATGACAGCTGCGGTGACGAAGGGGCGCGCGGCATCGTGGATCAGCACGATGTCCGGCTTCTCGCTTGCGAGTGCCTCGAGCCCGGCATGGACCGAGGCCTGACGGGTCGCGCCGCCCGGCGTCGGCGGCTGATGGCGCAAGCCCGCGACGGCTTCGCGAAACAGCGCGGCGTCGTCAGGATTGACCACCGGCTGCACCGCGAACACGTCCGGATGTCCGGAGAACGCCTCCATGGCGCGGTAGATCACCGTCTGGCCGCCGATCGTCCGGTATTGCTTCGGCCCGCCGGCGCCGGCGCGCAGTCCACGGCCGGCTGCGACAAGGATGGCTGCGGTACGCTCAGACTTCGGCATTTTGAACCAATGACAGACGAATCGGGGATGTGGAGAGGGCGGCGGGATCGCCGCGGACAGCCCTTAGCATGACCGCTGCGCAAAAACAGAGCGTTTGCCGATGACTGTGGGAAAAGCAGATTTTGTTGCGGTGCACTTGCGCTGGTGGTAGAACTGTCTAAACCGTGGGCACGAGCCTTGACTGCACAAGAATTGTGCGCAAAATGAACAGCGTCCGCTGCAATGACGTGGCTGACAGAACGACGAGACGGCTGTGACCGGCGTACAAAGTACTGCTTGTAACCCATTGAAGATAGGCGACATTGCTGTCGCCAACCGGGTTCTCCTCGCGCCCATGTCCGGCATCACCGACGCGCCCTTTCGGCGACTCGCCGCCCGCTTGGGCGCCGGCCTGGTGGTCTCGGAGATGACGGCAAGCGACGATCTGGTGAACGGCAAGCCGATCTCGAAGCTGCGCTGCGAGGCAGCCGGAATTGGACCGCATGTGGTCCAGCTTGCGGGTTGCGAGACCCGTTGGATGGCGGAGGGCGCGCGGATTGCCGAAGGCGCCGGTGCCGACATCATCGACATCAACATGGGCTGCCCGGCGCGTCACGTGACCGGCGGCCAGTCCGGCTCGGCCCTGATGCGCGACCTGGACCACGCGGTCACGCTGATCGACGCGACCATCGCTGCCGTCAAGGTGCCGGTGACGCTGAAGATGCGGCTCGGCTGGGACGATCGCTCGCTCAATGCGCCCGAACTGGCGCGCCGCGCCGAGGCATCGGGCGTGCAGATGATCACCGTGCATGGCCGCACCCGCTGCCAGTTCTACAAGGGCGAGGCGAACTGGAATGCCGTGCGCGTGGTCAAGAATGCCGTCACGATCCCGGTCGTGGTCAACGGCGACATCACCTCGTTCGACAAGGCCGTCGGCGCGCTGGAGAAGTCGGGCGCCGACGCCGTCATGATCGGCCGCGGCGCGCAGGGCCAGCCCTGGCTGCCGGGCCAGATCGGCCGCCGCCTGGAGGGCGGGATCCCTGAGGCCGCGCCGTCGCTCGCGGAGCAGCTCAAGCATATCCGCGCGCTCTATGACGAGGTCTGCAGCCATTACGGCCTGCGTGTCGGCCTCAGGCATGCGCGCAAGCATCTCGGCTGGGCGCTCGAGACCGCGGCGGCTTACAGCTGCGCCCCCGCGGCAACCTTGAAGACCTGGCGGCAGGCCATCCTGACCTCTGAGGAGCCGTCCAGCGTGCACCGCTCGCTCGAGCAAGCCTACGACGATTTTGCCTGGAGTGCTGCCGCATGACGTCAGCCATGGAATTTCGCCGGCCCGTGCCCACCGATGGCGAGGCCATCCTCAATGCGCTGCCCAATCCGGTGCTGCTGGTCGCACCCGACGGGCGCATCGTCGACGCCAACATCGCCGCCGAATCCTTCTTCGAGATCTCCACGCAGTTCCTGCGCCGGCAGTCGCTGAAGGAGCTGGTGCCGTTCGGCAGCCCGCTGCTCGCGCTGATCGAGCAGGTGCGGACCAACGGCTCGCCGGTCAACGAATACAAGGTCGATCTCGGCACGCCGCGGATCGGCGGCGACCGCCAGGTCGACCTCCATGTCGCGCCGCTGACCGAGCGTCCCGGGCATATCGTGGTGATGCTGCAGGAGCGCACCATCGCCGACAAGATGGACCGCCAGCTGACCCATCGCAGCGCGGCGCGTTCGGTGATCGCGCTGGCCGCGATGCTCGCCCATGAGATCAAGAACCCGCTGTCGGGCATCCGCGGCGCCGCGCAACTCCTCGAGCAGCAGGCCTCCTCCGAGGACCGATTGCTGACGCGGCTGATCTGCGACGAAGCCGACCGCATCGTCACGCTGGTCGACCGCATGGAAGTGTTCGGCGACGACCGCCCGGTGGCGCGCGGCCCGGTCAACATCCATTCCGTGCTCGACCATGTGAAGCGGCTGGCGCAGTCAGGCTTTGCCCGCAACGTCCGTTTCATCGAGGATTACGATCCGTCGCTGCCGCCGGTGCTGGCCAACCAGGACCAGCTGATCCAGGTGTTCCTGAATCTGGTGAAGAATGCGGCCGAAGCGGTCGCCGATCTCGGCACCGACGCGGAAATCCAGCTCACCACGGCGTTCCGGCCGGGCGTGCGGCTGTCGGTGCCCGGCAAGAAATCGCGGGTCTCGCTGCCGCTCGAATTCTGCGTCAAGGACAACGGCTCAGGCGTGCCGGAAGATTTGCTGCCGAACCTGTTCGATCCCTTCGTCACCACCAAGCAGACCGGCAGCGGGCTCGGCCTCGCGCTGGTCGCCAAGATCGTCGGCGATCACGGCGGCATCATCGAATGCGAGTCGCAGCCGCGCAAGACCACTTTCCGCGTGCTGATGCCGATGTACAGCGCCGCCAAGCACCACGACCAAAGCAACCGCGATGACGTTCCGGGTACGCCGTCGCCTGCCTCTCAGGACGCACGATGAGGAACAACAATGCCCGCAGGTAGCATACTTGTCGCTGACGACGACACCGCCATCCGGACCGTCCTGAACCAGGCGCTGTCGCGCGCCGGCTATGAGGTGCGCCTGACCGGCAACGCCGCCACGCTGTGGCGCTGGGTCAGCCAGGGCGAGGGCGACCTCGTCATCACCGACGTGGTGATGCCCGACGAGAATGCGTTCGATCTGCTGCCGCGGATCAAGAAGATGCGGCCGAACCTGCCGGTCATCGTGATGAGCGCGCAGAACACCTTCATGACCGCGATCCGCGCCTCCGAGCGTGGCGCCTACGAATATCTGCCAAAGCCGTTCGACCTGAAGGAGCTGATCACCATCGTCGGCCGCGCGCTGGCCGAGCCGAAGGAGCGGGTCTCGAGCCCCGCCGATGACGGCGAGTTCGACTCGATCCCGCTGGTCGGCCGTTCGCCGGCGATGCAGGAAATCTACCGCGTGCTGGCGCGGCTGATGCAGACCGACCTCACCGTGATGATCTCGGGTGAATCCGGCACCGGCAAGGAGCTGGTCGCCCGCGCGCTGCACGACTACGGAAGGCGCCGCAACGGCCCGTTCGTCGCGGTCAACATGGCGGCGATCCCGCGCGACCTCATCGAGTCCGAATTGTTCGGCCACGAGCGCGGCGCGTTCACCGGCGCCAACACCCGCGCCTCCGGCCGCTTCGAGCAGGCCGAGGGCGGCACGCTGTTCCTCGACGAGATCGGCGACATGCCGATGGAGGCGCAGACCCGTCTGCTCCGCGTGCTGCAGCAGGGCGAATACACCACCGTCGGCGGCCGCACCCCGATCAAGACCGACGTCCGCATCGTCGCCGCCTCGAACAAGGACTTGCGCATCCTGATCCAGCAGGGGCTGTTCCGCGAAGATCTGTTCTTCCGCCTCAACGTGGTGCCGCTGCGGCTGCCGCCGCTGCGCGAGCGCATCGAGGACCTGCCGGACCTGATCCGGCACTTCTTCTCGCTCGCCGAGAAGGACGGCCTGCCGCCGAAGAAGCTCGACACCCAGGCGTTGGAGCGGCTCAAGCAGCACCGCTGGCCGGGCAACGTCCGCGAGCTGGAAAACCTCGCCCGCCGGCTTGCCGCGCTCTATCCACAGGACGTCATCACCGCCTCCGTGATTGACGGCGAGCTGGCGCCGCCGGCGGTCACCTCGGGCAGCACGGCAACCGTCGGCGTCGACAATCTCGGCGGCGCGGTTGAGGCCTATCTGTCCTCGCATTTCTCCGGCTTCCCGAACGGCGTGCCGCCGCCGGGCCTCTACCATCGCATCCTCAAGGAGATCGAGATTCCGCTGCTGACCGCGGCGCTGGCGGCGACCCGCGGCAACCAGATCCGGGCCGCCGATCTGCTCGGCTTGAACCGCAACACGCTGCGCAAGAAGATCCGCGACCTCGATATCCAAGTCTACCGCAGCGGCGGCTAGGAGCTTGTCTGGATAGTCGCTGTTCAAATCTGGTCGGGTCTGATTCAACATTGGGCGATGAGCAAGTATTTTCGGCCTTGGAACATCGATCAGACGCTGCTTCTGCCGCCGAATGTGCAGGACTTCGTGCCGAAAGGCCATGTCTCGCGGTTTATGGTTGATCTGGTGCGGGAGAGCCTCGATCTCAGGGAGATCATGGGCAGCTATGTGAGCGGGCTTGGGCAGCCGCCGTTTGATCCGCGGATGATGGTGGCGCTGCTGCTGCATAGCTATGCGAGTGGGCTGTATTCGTCGCGTCGGATTGCCAAGGCCTGCCGGGAGCGGAACGATTTTGTGATGATCGTGGCGCTGGATGCGCCGGATTTTCGGACGATCAGCGACTTTCGCAAGCGACATTTGAAGGCGCTCGGCGCGCTATTCGTGCAGGTTCTGAAGTTGTGCGAGACGGCCGGGCTGGTCAAGCTCGGTCATGTCGCGCTGGATGGTACGAAGATCAAGGCGAACGCGTCGAAACACAAGGCGATGAGTTATGAGCGCATGAAGAAGCGCGAGGCGGAATTGAAGGCCGAGGTCGCTCGCATGCTGGCGGCCGCCGAGGCGGCGGATGCCTCGGAGGATGAGACTTTCGGCAACAGCGACGAACTGCCGGACTGGACCGTCGACAAGCAGAAACGGCTGGCGAAGATCCAGCAAGCGATGGCGGCGCTGGAAGCGGACGCCAAACTGGCGGCGGAGGAAGAGCGCCGCATCGAGGCCGAAAAGGAACAGCAGCGCCAGGCCGAAGGCCGCAAGAAGCCGGGCAAACCGGCGGCGCTGCCATCGGAGGAACCCAATCCCAAGGCGCAACGCAACTTCACCGATCCGGAAAGCCGCATCATGAAGTCGAAGGATGGCTTCGTTCAGGCCTATAATGCCCAGGCGGCCGTCGATGCACATGCCCAGATCATTGTCGCGCAAGAACTGACCCAGCACGGCAGCGATCAGGGCCAGTTGGTGCCCCTGATCGAGGCCATCGAGAGCAATCTTGGCCGCAAGCCGCGGCAGGCCTCAGCGGATTCCGGCTACTGCAGCGAAGCCAATCTCGAAGCGCTCGACACACGCAGCATCGATGGCTATGTCGCGCCCGGACGCGCCAAGCACCCGACAGTAGCGAACGGAAAAGTCGGCGGCCCGCTGACACAGGCCATGCGAAAGAAGATCGACGATGGCGGCTTCGAAACACCCTACCGATTGCGAAAGCAAGTGGTGGAGCCGGTGTTCGGGCAGATCAAACAGGCAAGAGGCTTCCGCCAGTTCCTGTTGCGGGGCATCGAGAAAGTGCGCGCCGAGTGGACAATGATCTGCACCGTCCATAACCTCCTCAAGCTGTTCAACCTCGCAAACGCAGCCTGAGCCTGCTACTCTACAACAAATGCCCGTCACGAAAACATATCTGGACGGGCTCCTAGGCTGACGGCGGCGGGGCGCTGCTCCCGCCGCCTTTACTGAGTAGTCACAAAAGGTGTTGAGGACACGGCGCCGCACCGCGGTTTGCGCCGCGGAAATGTCGCAATTCGGCAACATTGTGATATGATTGCATCAGTTCGCAATTCCCGCGGGCGAAGGCCTTCAGCTCAATTGCCGGTATGACCAGCGCAGAGACCACCGCTACTACGTTAGACGCGTCCCCGGCGGCCGAGCCCAAGGGTTTTCCCTTGCGGAGGTGGCTGGCGCCGTTCGCGGCGGTCACGGCGCTGTTCTCGGCGCTGCTGACCTTCGTGGTGCTGACCGGCATGACGCCGATCGATGCCACCAAGGAGATCGTCTACTCGTTCCTGCTGATCAACGCGGCTTCGATCCTGCTGCTGATCGGGATCATTTCGCGCGAGGTCTGGAAGGTGCTCCAGGCCCGGCGGCGGGGCAGGGCGGCGGCGCGGCTTCATGTGCAAGTCGTCGGCCTGTTCTCGATCATCGCGGTGCTGCCGGCGGTCCTGGTCGCCATCGTCGCCAATCTGACGCTCGACCGCGGCCTCGATCGGCTGTTTTCGGGCCCCACGAAACAGGTGATCCAAAACTCGCTGACCATTGCCAGCGCCTATATGCAGGAGCACGCCCAGCTTATTCGTGGCGACATCCTGGGGATGGCCAGCGACATCTCTCGCGCGCGCATGACGCCGCTCTATGATCAGGATCGGCTGTCGTTTCGCGAGTTCCTGACGGCAGCCGCGGCCTCACGCAACCTGCCGGTCGCGGTGATGATGGACAAGGACGGCAAGATCCTAGAGAGCGCCGAGACCGGGGTGAGCCTGAACTATGCGCTGCCGCCGCCGGATTTCCTGAGCAAGGTCAGCGATACCGACCCCGAAATCTCGGTATTCCCGGAGAGCTACGTCGCCTCCGTAGTCCGTCTCAAGGGCCTCGACGACACCTTCCTCTACGTCGCCCGTCTGCTCGATCCAGCCGTGGTTGCTCAACTCAAGCAGACCCAGGCAAGTGTCGCGGAATACGCCGAGATCGAATCGCGCCGGCTCGGCATCCAGGTCAACTTCGCGCTGATGTTCGCGGTGATCGCGCTGACCATCTTGATGGCCTCGGTGCTGATCGGATTGAATTTCGCCAACGGACTGGTTGAGCCGATCCGCAACATCATGAGTGCGGCGAACCAGGTCTCGACTGGCGACCTGCACGTGCAGGTGCCGGTGTCCAAATCCGAGGGCGATCTCGCCAAGCTCGGCCAGACCTTCAACAACATGACGCAGGAGCTGCGCACCCAGCGCGACGAACTGGTCAATGCCAGCGAAACCATCGACAGCCGCCGCCGCTTCATCGAGGCCGTGCTGTCCTCGGCCAGCGCCGGCATCATCGGCGTCGACGCCTCCGGCAGCGTCGGCATCCTCAACCGCTCGGCCGAGAAGCTGATCGGGCACGCCGAGTCCGAGACACTCGATCATCCGCTGTCGGACGTGCTGGCCGAGCTCGACGAGATGATGAAGACCGCGCGCGAGGGCACCCAGCGGCTGGTGCAGGGGCAGGTCACGATCAATCGCGACGGCCATGAGCGCAATCTGTCGGTGCGGATATCCGCCGAGCAGACCAGCCAGTCGCGCGACAGCTACGTCATCACGCTCGACGACATCACCGAGCTGGTGTCGGCGCAGCGCACCTCGGCCTGGGGCGACGTCGCCCGCCGCATCGCCCACGAGATCAAGAACCCGCTGACCCCGATCCAGCTCTCCGCCGAGCGCATCCGGCGCAAGTTCGGCAAGACCATCACCGAGCCGAAGGACAAGTCGATCTTCGAGCAGTGCACCGACACCATCGTGCGCCAGGTCGACGACATCAGGCGCATGGTCGACGAATTCTCGCGCTTTGCGCGGATGCCGAAGCCGGTGATGGAAGGCGAGGACGTCGCCGACGTGGTGCGCCAGGCCGTGTTCCTGATGAAGGTCGCCCATCCCGATCTCGACATCGAGGCCGACATCAAGCAATCGCCGCTGCCCGCGCAGTTCGATCGCCGCCTGATCTCGCAGGCGCTGACCAACATCATCAAGAACGCCACCGAAGCGATCGAGCAGGTGCCACGAGAGGAGCTCGGCAAGGGCCGGATCGACGTCGTGGCGCAGCAGGAGAACGACGACATCCTGATCGACGTCATCGACAACGGCATCGGCCTGCCCAAGGTCGCCCGTGCGCGCCTGCTCGAGCCCTATGTCACGACCCGGGCGAAGGGCACCGGCCTCGGGCTTGCGATCGTCGGCCGCGTCCTGGAGGACCATGGCGGCCGGATCGAGCTCAAGGACGCCTCCGACTTCCGCGAGGGCCAGCGCGGCGCCTGGATGCGGCTGCGCTTTGCCGTCACGGGCCAGGCGGCCAAGCCCGAGACGAAGCCCGAGACCAAGGAACAAAGTCCGGACGTCAAACCGGAATCAACCGACCCCAGCAGTGAAAAAAATCCGCCGCAAGAGCCGACCAGCGGCCCGGCAGAGGCGACCAACAATGAAGCAAAAATCCAAAAGCCGATCGAACAGCCAATCCAAGAACCAAATGCGCAACAGCCAAAAATCAAAGCCGCGACGGGCTACTGACAAGACAGGTGTAACCCATGGCCAGTGACATTCTGATTGTCGACGACGAAGCAGACATTCGCGACCTCGTTGCGGGTATTCTGGACGATGAGGGGTTTTCCACGCGCACCGCGCGCGACAGCGATTCGGCGCTTGCCGAGATCGCCAACCGCCGCCCGAACCTGGTCTTCCTCGACATCTGGCTGCAGGGCTCCAAGCTCGACGGCCTGCAGCTGCTCGAGCAGATCAAGAAGGACAATGCCGACCTGCCGGTCGTGATGATCTCCGGCCACGGCAACATCGAAACCGCCGTCGCCGCGATCAAGCGCGGCGCCTATGACTTCATCGAGAAGCCGTTCAAGTCGGACCGGCTGATCCTGGTCGCGACCCGGGCGCTGGAGACTTCCCGGCTCAAGCGCGAGGTCAAGGAGCTCAAGCAACTGGCTCCGGCGGCCAGCGTCCTGACCGGCCGCTCCGCTTGCATGAACCAGCTGCGCCAGACCATCGACCGCGCCGCGAAGGCCAACAGCCGCATCCTGATCGTCGGTCCCTCCGGCGCCGGCAAGGAGCTCGCCGCGCGCACGCTGCACCATGCCTCCGGGCGCGCCGAGGGGCCGTTCGTGGTGATCAATGCGGCGGCGATCACACCGGAGCGGATGGAGATCGAGCTGTTCGGCTTCGAGGGATCGAACGGCGAGCAGCAGCGCAAGGCCGGCGCGCTCGAGGAAGCGCATGGCGGCACGCTGTTCATCGACGAGATCGCGGACATGCCGCGCGAGACCCAGAACAAGATCCTGCGCGTGCTGGTCGATCAGACCTTCCAGCGCCAGGGCGGCACCAGCAAGGTGCATGTCGACGTCCGCATCATCTCCTCGACCGCGCGCAATCTGGAGGAGGAGATCGCCGCGGGCCGTTTCCGCGAGGATCTCTACCATCGCCTCTCGGTGGTGCCGATCCGCGTGCCGCCGCTGTCGGAGCGCCGCGAGGACATCCCCGAGTTGATCGACTATTTCATGGACCAGATCTCGGCCGCCACAGGCCTGCCGAAACGGCAGATCGGGCAGGATGCGATGGCGGTGCTGCAGTCGCATGTCTGGCCGGGCAATGTCCGCCAGCTCCGCAACAACGTCGAGCGGGTGATGATCCTGGCCGGCGGCGGGCCGGAGGCGATCATCACCGCCGACATGCTGCCGCAGGACGTCGGCTCGATGGTGCCGGCGATGCCGACCTCCAACAATGGCGAGCACATCATGGGCCTGCCGCTGCGCGAGGCCCGCGAGGTGTTCGAGCGCGACTATCTGATCGCCCAGATCAGCCGCTTCTCCGGCAATATCTCGCGCACCGCGGAGTTCGTCGGCATGGAGCGCTCGGCGCTGCATCGCAAGCTGAAGGCGCTCGGGGTCGGCTGACCCTGGCGCGCTGGGTCGGGCCATCGGCCGGCAGCTTGAAGCAAAACCCCGGCGGTCACCCGCCAGAGCGGTGCCCGGCCCTCGCGGTCGGGTCGGGATGATGGGCGAGGCGAGAATGAGGCCGCTGCAAGCGGGGATTTATCCACTCCCCGCGAGAATATTCGTCTCTTTCCCTGCACTTTCTTAGAATTGCCACCGTGTTCCTACCGACTGCTGCGCGAACTGGCTTGCCTAAAAACCGCGCGTAGCCTCTAATCCTACCTGCTATGCCTGCCGGAGGGGGATCTCAGGGCAGGTGGGCAGCCGGAGGAGGCTCCGTCAGAGAGCAGCAACCGGTTCAATAAAAAGAAGCACAAGCTTGCGGGACAAAAACAATGGCGGCAGACCGCGCACAAAATCTACAAGACACCTTCCTTAATCACGTTCGTAAGACAAAAACGCCACTGACGATCTTTCTGGTCAACGGAGTAAAGCTGCAGGGCATTGTCACCTGGTTCGACAATTTCTGTTTGCTGCTGCGGCGCGACGGTCACTCGCAGCTGGTCTACAAGCATGCGATCTCGACCATCATGCCCGGCGCTCCGATTCAGCTGTTCGAGGGTGGCGAGGACGCACCGGCTTGAGAGTGAACTGATTGGAACCCTTCAATCGTGAAGGGGGCGCCGACCGTCCGCGGTCGGCGGGGGACGTTAGCACCGGGCGGGTGATCGTCATCGGCCCGTACCTGCGCATGCGCCGTGGCGACGGCGATGCGCAAACGGATTCCTCTGTCCGCGACTACGAAGCGCGGATCGAGGAAGCCGTCGGCCTCGCCGGCGCGATCGACCTCACCGTGGTGGAATCCGTCGTCGCGCCGATCAGCCAGATCCGGCCCGCGACCTATCTCGGCAAGGGCAAGGTCGAGGAGATCAACGGCCTCGTCGCCAGCGACAAGGTCGAGCTCGTGGTGATGGATTGCGCGCTGTCGCCGATCCAGCAGCGCAATCTCGAGAAGGCCTGGAGCACCAAGGTGCTCGACCGCACCGGCCTGATCCTGGAAATCTTCGGCCGCCGCGCCAAGACCAAGGAAGGCGCGCTGCAGGTCGAGCTCGCCCATCTCAACTACCAGCGCAGCCGTCTGGTGCGCTCTTGGACCCATCTCGAGCGCCAGCGCGGCGGCTTCGGCTTCATGGGCGGTCCCGGCGAAACCCAGATCGAGGCCGATCGCCGCCTGATCGGCGACCGCATCACGCGGCTTGAGAACGAGCTGAAGAAGGTGCAGGGGACGCGGCGACTGCATCGCGCCGGCCGCCAGCGCGTGCCGTACCGCGTGGTGGCGCTCGTCGGCTACACCAATGCGGGCAAATCGACGCTGTTCAACCGCCTGACGCGGGCCGACGTGCAAGCCGCCGACATGCTGTTTGCGACGCTCGATCCCACCTTGCGCGCGCTCAACCTGCCGCATGGCGGAAACGCGATGCTGTCGGATACGGTCGGCTTTATCTCCAATCTGCCGACCCAGCTGGTGGCCGCGTTCCGCGCCACGCTGGAGGAGGTGCTGGAGGCCGACATCATCCTGCACGTCCGCGACATCTCGCATGAAGATGCCGAAGCGCAGGAGCGCGATGTCGAGGGCGTGCTGCGCCAGCTCGGGATCGATCCCGACGCCGATGGCGGCCAGCGCATCATCGAGGTCTGGAACAAGATCGACCGCTTCGATCCCGAGGAGCGGGACAATTTGCGCAACATCGCCGCGCGCCGTCCGCCGGAACGGCCGTGCTTCCTGGTCTCCGCCGTGACGGGCGAGGGCATCGACGCGCTGCTGACGGCCATCGAGGACCGCCTCGCGGCCAAGCGCGCGACGCTGCAGCTTTCGATCGACGCCTCCGACGGCGCCGGCATCAGCTGGCTGCACCGCAATGCCGAGGTCCTGAACAAGGAGCTCAATGGCGAGCGCTTCGACATGACGGTGCGGGTCGACGAGACCAAGCGCGACATCGTCGTGAGCCGGTTCGCCGCGGTGCCCCACGAGGCGTAAGCCGCCAATCCGGGACCCCGCAATCATCTGAAATATGACGGCACCGTGACGGGGCCTCACTCCGGTGCGCCTGCGACGGGCGGTCGCACTTTCTGTTTGAAATCCGCGCCGCCTTGGTTCATTGCGCTGCGGGACGCAAAGCCGAGGCCGATCGATGCAGGACACCAGCGAAACCATCACCAAAGAGACGCTCGCCGGCCAGAACGGCGATCTCGCCCATGCGCGGGCCCCCGAGATCGTCGATGCCCTCAACGCCCGGGAGCCGGCTGATGCAGCAACGCTGCTGCGATCGCTGCCGGCCGAGAAGGCGATCGAGGTGCTCGACCTGCCCGGGCTCGACAACACCTGCGAGATCCTGGCCGAGCTGCCGCAGGACACCGCGGTAGCGCTGCTGTCCGGCGTCTCCGATGACCGCGCCGCCGACATCTTCAAGGAACTGGTCGAGCCGCTGCGCACCACGCTGTTGAACGGCCTCAACCCGGAAACCCGCAACGTCATCTCGGGGCTGCTGGCCTATCCGGAGCGCAGCGCCGGCAGCATCATGACGACCGAATTCGTCAGCGTGCCCTCGAACTGGACCATCGCCGAGGTTCTGCATCACATCCGGATGGTCGAGCGCACCCGCGAGACCGTCTACTCGATCTTCGTGACCGACCCGGTCAAGAAGACCCTGATCCAGGCCGTGCCGCTGCGCCGCCTGATCTCGGCCGATCCGCACGCCAACGTGCTCACCGCAGCGCCGGCGCGAAAGCCGCTGATGATCGCCCCCGAAGCCGACCGAATGGAAGCGGCGCGGCTGATCTCGCGCTACGATCTGCTCGCGGTCGCGGTCGTCGACGGTCCCGGCCACATCCTCGGCATTGTCACGGTCGACGACGTCATCGACGCGATCGTCGAGGAATCCACCGAGGACGCCCAGAAGTTCGGCGGCATGGAAGCGATCGACGAGCCGTATTTGCGGATCGGTTTTGGCGAGATGATCAAGAAGCGCGCCGGCTGGCTGTGCGCGCTGTTCCTCTCGGAAATGCTGACCGCGACGGCGATGCAGTCGTACCAGACCGAACTCGAGAAGGCTATCGTTCTGACGCTGTTCATCCCGCTGATCATGAGCTCCGGTGGCAATTCCGGCTCACAGGCAACATCGCTCCTGATCCGCTCGCTGGCGTTGCACGAGGTGCGGCTGCGCGACTGGTGGCGTGTCGCCGTGCGCGAACTGCCGACCGGTATTGTGCTCGGCGCCATCCTCGGCGTGATCGGCATCGTCAGGATCACGCTCTGGCAGACGCTCGGTCTGTTCGACTACGGCCCGCATTGGGTGCTGGTGGCCGCGACCGTCGGCGCCGCGCTGGTCGGCATCGTCACCTTCGGCTCGCTGTGCGGATCGATGCTGCCATTCATCCTCAAGCGCATCGGTTTTGACCCCGCCAGCGCGTCGGCGCCGTTCGTCGCGACGCTGGTCGACGTCACCGGGCTCGTGATCTATTTCGGCGTGGCGGCCGTCATTTTGCGCGGGACGCTGTTGTAGGCGAGGGACGCCATCGCGGCACCCCCTTGCAACTTGACCCGCTCCGACCATCTCAGATGATATCTGAGATGGGAGCAAACCATGACGGATCGCGTTAGGCCTGCACATGTAGATGAGGCTGCGGAGCTAACGCAAATCGCAGTACGTGCGACAAAGAACGACGGCTTCGACGATGAAGCTATCGTCCGCTTCATGCCTGGGCTCAAAGTCAACCTCGCGCTCATCGCCGCCGGATTGGTCATTGTGGCCGAGAGCGAAACCGGCGTTCCATCCGGCTACGTGTCGTTGAGGCCCACTGGAATTGGCGGCCTGATCCTTCTGGAAGGCATATTCGTCGATCCGGACCATTCGCGAAGGGGCATCGGCACACGGCTTTTTGCGACAGCAGTCGAGCTCTCGCGAAAGATGGCAGGAAACGTGATCCTGATAAATTCGAGCCCGACCTCGGTCGACTTTTACGCCCGCCTTGGCGCCAACAAGATCGGCGCCACACCGTTCGTATTCTCCCCCGATGTACAACTGACGATGTTCGCATTTGCGATTCCGCCCGCTTGATCGACCGACGATCAAGCGGTCTGAGTTCCCGCCTTCGCAAGGACAACAGCGGCCTTCGCCTCGTTCCACAACGCGTCCATCTCCTCCAGCGACGCGCCATCGAGCGAGCGGCCCTTCGCCGCCAGCGCCTTCTCGATATAGGCAAACCGCCGCTCGAATTTGGCGTTGGTCGCCCGCAGCGCCGTTTCCGGATCGGCGTCGACGTGGCGGGCGAGGTTGACGACGGCGAACATCAGATCGCCGGTCTCTGCTGCGAGCTCCTCCTTGTCCTTGCCGTCGAGTGCGGCCTCGATCTCGTCGGCCTCCTCGCGGATCTTGGCCAGCACGGCGCGCGGGTCGTTCCAGTCGAAGCCGACGGTAGATGCCTTGCGCTGCAACTCCATCGCCCGGGTCAGGGCAGGGAGGCCCGCCTTCACGCTTGCGAGCAGCGATTTGTGCGCGGTCTCTTCCGGCGGCCGCCGGGCGGCGCGTTCGGCCTTCTCCTCGGCCTTGATGCGCTCCCAGGCGCTCTTGACGCCGGCGGGCTGGATATTGCCGTCCTTGTCGGCAAAGACGTGCGGATGACGGCGGATCATCTTCCTGGTGATCGCCTCGACCACATCGCCGAACGCGAAGGCGTTCTGCTCCTCCGCCATCCGGGCGTGATAGACCACCTGCAGCAGGAGGTCGCCGAGCTCCTCGCGCAAATCGTCGAAATCGCCGCGCGTGATCGCATCCGCGACCTCATAGGCCTCCTCGATCGTGTAGGGCGCAATCGTCGCAAAATCCTGCTCGAGGTCCCATGGGCACCCCGTCACCGGCGTGCGCAGCGCAGCCATGATCTCGATCAGGCGGGAAATGTCGCGGGAAGGGGTCATCGGGCACCGCACTCTGAGGGGGTATGGCTTTATGCCAAATCGGCTCTGCCGATCCCAGCAAAACACGCCGGAAACACGGCGCTGTCCACGGATTGGCCGCGGCATCATCAGGTGCTAAATCGCGTTCCATGAGCGATCAGAACAATTCCGACACCGCCCTGGTGCTGTTTTCCGGCGGCCAGGATTCCACCACCTGTCTGGCCTGGGCCCTGTCGCGCTTTGCGCGCGTCGAAATGCTTGGCTTCTCCTACGGCCAGCGCCACGCAATCGAACTCGACTGCCGCGACCGCCTGCTGGCGGGGATCAGGCAGATGCGGCCGGACTGGGCGGCGAAGCTCGGCGACAGCCATACGCTCGATATCCCGACGCTGTCGGAGATTTCCGACACCGCGCTGACCCGCGACGTTGCGATCGAGATGGGCGCGGACGGGCTGCCGAACACTTTCGTGCCTGGCCGCAACCTCGTGTTCCTCACCTTCGCCGCGGCGCTGGCCTATCGCCGCGGCGTCCGCCACATCATCGGCGGCATGTGCGAGACCGACTATTCCGGCTATCCGGATTGCCGCGACGAGACCATCAAGGCGCTGCAGTCCGCGCTCAACCTCGGCATGGCCAGGGATTTCGAGCTGCATACGCCGCTGATGTGGCTCGACAAGGCCGCCACCTGGCGGCTCGCGCACGAACTCGGCGGGGCAGGGCTGGTCGACCTGATCCGCGAGCACTCGCACACCTGCTATCTCGGCGAACGCGGCGCGCAGCACGATTGGGGCTATGGCTGCGGCGAATGCCCGGCGTGCAGCCTGCGCGCCAAGGGCTGGCGGGGGTATGTGGCGCGAGGCGATCGCCCCGATCACTGAGTTGCCGGGGTCGTACGCTCGGCCAGATCACGGCTGCCTGGTCACCGCGGTGAGATTCATCGTGAGCAAGACGCCGGGCTTGGGCAGCTCGCGAACCGCGATCACTGTGCGGGCGGGCCGGTGATCTCCCATCATCTCCACATAGGCCGAATTCATCGCGTCAAAGTCGGACATCTCGCGAAGGAAGATGTTGACGTGAGTCACATGGTCCAGGTCGGAACCCGCCGCCGCGAGCATCACGGCGAACGATTTCAGGATCTGCCGCGTCTGAGCACCGACGTCCGGTCCCGCCAAGGCGTCGGTTGCAGGATCGACTCCGGCGGTTCCTCCAATCCAAATCTGGTCTCCAACCTTGGCAATGTGATGATACGGCCCGATCGGAGTGGGCGTGTTCGGCGGCGTAAACGTCTGAACGCGTGATTTCATCGCTCTGCCTCGCATCTGGGCACTCGGATATAGCGACCAATTCGCGGCTTCGGAAGCCAGTCTTCGTCGTGCGGAACCAAGAGCAAAGCTCGGACAAATCATGTCGCGAGAATGCGTCCTCACCTCATCTGTCATCGCCCGGCTCGACCGGGCGATCCAGTACGCCGCGGCCTCTCGGTTCAAGCACAGGTGCCTCTGGAATACTGGATCACCAGCATGCGCGGGTGATGACACCGAACAAGCTGTTCGAGCGTGCAAATGACAACGAGGGGAGTACGCCGCTACTCAAAATCCGCCGGCGTCAGCGCGATCGGCTTGCCGTGCGGGGTGCGGTCGGCGGCGCGGTCCCAGGCGTCGCGGTAGCGGTGCAGGGTCTCTGGTGTCGTGACGCCCTTGGCGGCGACGAGGTGTTCGAGCGTCGCCAGCCAATGCTGGTAATAGGTCTCCCCGGTGTCGGGATCGCCGGCGGCCTGTGCGCGCTTGATCTGATCGGCGAGCGCTGCGGCCCATTCGCTCCAGGTGAATACGCCGCGGTCATGCAGGCTCAATGCCATCGCAAACGCCTGGGCTTCCCAGGGCGAGCGGAACACCGGACCGTCCTGGTCGCGGGGAATGCTGGATACGGCGCTGGTGGCGCGGGCTGCGGCGGTCGTATCCATCACACCGCCTCCAGATACGGCTCGAACGCGTCGATCGACACCTTGAGGGTCGGATCGGAGTCCGCTCCCCACAGCTCGCGTCCATCGAACACGACGGTGTACAGCCATTGCGGATGCTCGCCGGCATCGTTCGCCACCGTATCGGGAAACACGTGACAGCCATGATCGCGTTCGACTACCCCGACATGACCGCGCACATAGCGCGGCAGCCGCGTGTGGGTGGCGGGATGGATGTTCTTCGCCCGCACCCGATCGCCGGCCTTGAACTTCGCGGCCCCCGGTGCCGCGCGGCCGAACTTGCCGCGCACCATGATGCGCTCGACATCGGCCATCGAGAACTTGCCGTGCTTGAGCGGCTTCGCCGGCGCGACGGAATGTCCGGCGGCGACGTCGTCCTCCGAGATGAAGCCCTTGGCGAGCAGCAGGGCTTCGAGCCCGAGCAGCCATTTCCTGTAATAGGAGCTCGAAAGATAGACCTGCGGGGGCAGGGTTTCGCGATAGAAGCGCGATGCGTCGATGTTGAAGGCGCCGGCCGCACCCATCGCGCGGACCATCGCGAGCACCCGCGATTCCCATTCTTCATGGAACATCGGCTCGTTCGGCTCGGGCTCGACCTTGCCGAACCCGTCCATGCCGCCCATGTCGTGGACGCCGTTCACGACGGGGCTCCCGGCGTTTTCGGGAATCCCGTGCCGATCATGGAATCCCGCGTCACGAGTTCGGCGAGCTGTTCCTCGCTCCAGCCCTCGGTGCCTGCGGGCCGCATCGGCAGCACGAGGAAGCGCGTCTCCGCGGTCGAATCCCACACCCGAATCTCGATGTCCTTCGGCAGGCTGACGCCGAAATCGGCGAGCACGCCGCGCGGATCCTTGACCGCGCGCGAGCGATACGGCGAGGCCTTGTACCAGACCGGCGGCAGCCCAAGCATTTCCCAGGGGTAACAGGAGCACAATGTGCAGACGACCATGTTGTGACGGCCAGGCGTGTTCTCGATCGCGACCAGATGGTCGCCGACCCGGCTGACATGGCCGAGGGTGCCGACCGCCTTGGTGGCGTCCTCGAGCAGCGCCTTCCTGAAGGCGGGATCGGTCCAGGCCTTGGCGACGACCCGGGCGCCGTTATGCGGGCCGATCTTTGTCTCATAGGCCTGCACGATGGCATCGAGTGCGGCCGGCTCGACATAGCCCTTCTCGGTCAGGATCGATTCCAGCGCGCGGACGCGCAGTTCGGTCTCCGACAGGTCGGAATGGTCGTGATCGTGGTGGTGGTGATCATGTTCGCTCATGCCCACAGAATAGGCGAAACGGGCGTGCTATGTCGAGGCAAGCAGTACACAACAATGCGAGCAGGGAGGTATGCGTGGTTGATGATGTGACGATCGAGAAGGGCCTTGGACCGGAGGGCCGCATCGCGGTGGTGCGGTTCGACCGCGGCGACGGTATCAACGCGCTGTCGCCGGAAGCGCTGCGGCAGCTGACCGATGCCGCGCGCAGTTTTGAGGACGACGGCGGAACCTCGGTGGTCGTGCTGACCGGCGGCGCCAAATCGTTCAGCGCCGGCTTCGACCTGAAGGACCCCGAAGGACGTTCGCGCCAGACCATGGACATGGGCACGCTGCACCGGCACCTCAAGCTCGGGCCGCGGTTGACGCGCGCCTGGCAGGACATGGAGCAGGTCACGATCGGCGCGATCGAGGGCTTCTGCGTCGGCGGAGGTGTGGCGCTCGCGGTCGCGCTGGATTTCCGCGTCATGGCGCGCGATGCGCATCTGCGCGTGCCGGAGATTGCGCTCGGCATGAACATGAGCTGGCAGAGCGTGCCGCGCATGCTGCATCTGATGGGCCCGGCGCGCACCAAGCAGGCGGTGATCCTGGCCGATGACCGCATCTCGGCCGACGAGGCCTATGAATGGGGCCTGGTGGAGCAGGTGGCCGATCCCGGCAAATCCTATGACGCCGCGATGGCGCTCGCGGCCAAGGTCGCCGCCCAGCCGCCGATTTCGGTGGCGATGACCAAGCTGACGGTCAACCGGCTGGCGCATGCGCTCGACGATCTCGCCAGCCACATGGATCTCGACCAGTTCGCGATGGCGAGCCTGACCGAAGACCACAAGGAGGGCGTCGCGGCGTTCCTCGGGCGGCGGCCCCCACGCTTCAGGGGGCGCTGACGCGCATTGTCTTACGATTGTTGCGCCAGTATCGGACAACCACAGGAAGTTTGGCACAATTGCGAGGTCGCGCGATGTCGAGAACGGTCGTTGCATCGGGCTGGTTCCTGGGCGCCTTGTTGGGCTGGCTTGCCGCCATTGCGCTTCACCCGACCGCGGCGTCGGCCTGGGGCTATGAGGGCCATCGCGTCGTCGGTGCGATCGCCGACCAATTGCTCAAGCCCGCCGCGAAGGCGAAGGTCCAGCAACTCCTCAACGAGGGCGATACGCATGGCATCGACCTGCGCAAGTCCGGACCCTGGCTGGATTGCGTGAAGAGCGTCGCCCGGCACGACGACGGCCGGTTTCATTACGAGGTCGACCCCGAACATCTCGACTACGAGGTGCCCTGCACGCCGTTCAACTCGGCGCGGGAGAGGGCGCGCATGGTGGATTATGTCGCCGGCAACTGGTCGACCTGTTCCTACAAGCCCGACGGCTTCGAGCGCGGTTGTCACAACACCTTCCATTTCGTCGATGTCGCGATCCAGCGCAGCGCCTTCGACCGCAGCTTGCAGGGGACCAATCCGCACGATCTGGTCGCGGCGATCAGCGCCGCCATCGCAGTACTTCAGGACAAGCCGATCCCGCCGCCGTTCCCGTTCTCGATCAAGGACAAGAAGGAGGCGCTGCTGCTGCTCGCGCATCTGATCGGCGACCTGCACCAGCCGCTGCATGTCGGCTCGGTCTATCTCGATCCCAACGGCCAGCCGGTCGACCCGGACGTTAGTCACCAGGTCGATCCCGGGAGCGATACGATCGGCGGCAATGCGATCCAGGATGGCGTCGCGGTCCCGTTCCAGACCATCAACCTGCACCATGAATGGGACGACATCCCGACCGACCTCGGCGATGCCGCGACGGGTGAACTGATCGACGCGGCGAAGGCGGTCCCGGCGAGCCCGGGTACGCCGGACGGTTGGCCGGCGGCCTGGGCGACCGACACGCTGCTGGTCGCACATGTCGCGTTCAAGGGCCTGAGCTTCGGCCCGACGTCGCCGCCGGTGCCGTCCAAATGGATCGTCAATTTCGGCAGCCACATGGACTATCTGCAGGCCGCCGACGCGATCAAGCGCCGGCAACTCGCCAAGGGCGGAGCGAGGTTGGCCGAACTGCTGAATGCAATATGGCCGTGAGGGGTAGCCCATCCATACATCCGAATAGCCACCGGCGCTCCTTGCTTTCGCGCCTATGCGATTGCTTAATCAAGGAAATCCGCGCGAACGGCGCTGCTGTCGTCGGACGCGATAGACTCGTGCGCATGAGCGCTTCTGCGATCGGAATGCAGGTATGACGTCTGACTGCTGCCCTGAGCTCGACTTTGGCCAGGCTTCCGGCGCGGGCAGGGAGCCAGCAGTGCCGACTCCGAGCTATTTGGACAAGGCCGTCGAGCTGAGATCCGGGATCATCATGCCGGTTCTCGAGGGTGATGGCTTGGAGGTCCTGGCCTTCGCGCTCGATGTTGAGCCGGACATCGTGGGCGCGACAGGCTTTTGCCTCAACGACGAGGAGCGTCGGCGCGCCGCGGGGTTGAGGCTGGAGCGGGACCGCCGCCGCTTTGTTGTTGCCCGCGGCCAGCTGCGCCGGGTCCTCGCTTCCAGACTGAGAATTGCGCCGTCCGTCGTCGAGTTCGAATATGGAGCGCTGGGCAAACCTCAGCTCTCGCACCGCATGCCCGCCCGCGATTTGCGCTTCAGCGTCTCGCGATCCAAAGATGTGGCAGTCGTCGCCCTCTCGACCGCGCAAGAGGTCGGGGTGGACATCGAGGCGGTTGTCCCTGTGCCCGAAGCGGACGAGATCGCAACGCTCTGCTTTTCCGCCTCCGAGTACGGGTCCTACACCGGCCTTGGTCCGGAAGGCCGCCTGGAAGGCTTCTTCCGGTGTTGGACCCAGCTGGAGGCTGTCTCCAAGGCGTTGGGGTGCGGCCTGGGACAGCCCATTTCCTGGGATGAAGAGGATTGGCTTGTTCGACGGTTCGTACCTCGAAGTGGGTATATCGGGAGCGTGGTCATCCGGAACTGGCGTTCGCGCGATGTCACGACGCACTAAACGAGGTGTCTCCGCGAATTCCATTGGACTGCACGGGAGTTCATTCGGGACGGCCCTATGTCAGCGAACTTGATGCAGTTTTCGGAGCTTCTCGCAGACCTGGCGGTCAAGGACATCAAGGTCTGGGTGGAAGGCGACCGGCTGCGCTGCAACGCTCCGGCGGGCGCACTGACGGCGGAGCTTCGCGGGCAGTTGCAAGACCGGAAGGGCGAGATCATCGCGTTTCTGAACATGGCCACGGCAGCGGCCACGCAGCAGCCTGCAATCATCCCCCTGCAGTCGCGCGGCACACGCACGCCGATTTACGCCGTGCCCGGCCATGTCGGCGCCCCCTTCACATTCTCGGACCTGTCGAAGCACCTGGGCGGCGATCAACCTTTCTACGCACTCCAACCGACCGGCTACGACGGGCAGAGCGAGCCGATGGACCGCGTCGAAGATATCGCCGAGGACTTCGCCTGCCAGATCGTCGAATTTCAGCCGACCGGTCCGTACATCATCGCCGGTTATTGCTCCGGCGCTCCAACAGCTTTCGAACTGGCGAAAATCCTGGGACGCCGCGGCGCAGAGGTCCCATGCATTGCGCTGTTTGGCCCGCTTCATCCCACCACCTATCAGGAACTGCCGCGTTGGCTGTATTTCTCAGCCAGGGAAACCGCCGAAGCGTTGCTGCGAGAGATGGCGAAGCTGCCGACATTCAGCGCTCGTCTGCGATATTTCGGCAGCTGCGTTCGCGAGCGTTTCCGCGCCCTCGGAAGCAAACAACCGGTCGCGACAGATCCGGTGCTGGCGAGCAGAGCTCGGCTCAAATCGACGGCGCTCGCGGCTTTTCAGCGGTACGATCCCACTCCGTATTCGGGTCGGGTCTGCATATTCCTTCCGAACAAGGCCTGGCTGCGATCGGGCGCGGGACCGCGCCGATGGCTTCGCGTGGTGCCCAATGCCGAGTTTTATTTTGGGCCCGAGGGCTGTCACGCAGCCTCCATGCTCGAGGACCCCGAAGCGCCGGCCATCGCAGAGCTTTATCGCAAGGCCAAGATTTGAACGATTGACGTGTGATTTGATTATTTGATTTGCCCAATTGGAGCGTAGTCATGAATGAAGTCCTGCCCATTGTGGAGGAGGGCGTAGCGCTTCCCCTGCAGAAGGATGCCGATCATCAGGCGCTGGTTGTCGAGTACAACGCCACGGCGGCGCACTACCCGTCAGACCGGACGATCATCGATCTCTTTCGCGACCAGGTGACGCGCAGCCCTGACGCCGAAGCGATCCGCTTCGGCGATGTAGCGCTGACCTACCGGCAGCTCGACGAACGCTCCAATCAGATGGCCGCGCATTTGAGCTCGACCGGGCTGGCGCCGGGCCGGATTGCCGTTGTGTTCATGGAACACTCCATTGAGGTCGTTGTCGCGATCCTGGGCGTGCTGAAGTCCGGCGCAGCCTATGTGCCGGTGGATGCGGCGACGCCGAAGGGGCGCATCGCAACAATCCTGAAGGACATCTCCAACGGCACCGACGGGCGGGCGCCGGTGGCGATCACGCAAGCGCGCCTGCAATCCGTCATTTCCCCCGATCTCGCCGATATTTTCGTGCTCGACGCCGATTTCGGCTCGATTTTGAATCAGCCGGACTCAGCCCGGCCGTCCGCTGCCACGCCGGACGGCACCGCCTATATCATCTTCACCTCCGGCTCGACCGGCACCCCGAAGGGCGTCGAGATCGCGCACCGGAGCCTGGTGAACTACATCTGGTGGGCCGCTCGGGTCTACAGTTCCGGCGAACCTCTCGCATGGCCGCTGTTCTCATCTCTCGCCTTCGACCTGACCGTCACAACGCTCTTCACGCCGCTCATCACCGGCGGCCGCATCGTGGTCTATCTTGGCGATCCCGGCGTGCAGAACATGGTCGCGCTCAAGGTGGTCGACGACAATGCGGTCGACATCATGAAGCTGACGCCGGCGCATCTCGCGATGATCCGCGACCGCGATCTCGAGACCACAAGACTTCGCAAGTTCATCGTGGGCGGCGAGGACTTCAAGACCGAGTTGGCTCGCGACATCACGAAAGCCATCCCGCATCCGGTCGAGATCTACAATGAATACGGACCAACCGAAGCCACGGTGGGCTGCATGATTCACCGTTTCGACATCGAGCGGGATCAATCCGCGTCGGTGCCGATCGGCGTGCCGGCCGCCAATGCGGGAATCTACGTCCTCAGCGAAACCTATCAGCCCACCGGCACCGGCATCATCGGCGAGATGTTCATTGCCGGCGACGGTCTGGCGAGAGGCTATTTCAATCGCCCTGACCTGACCGACGAGCGCTTCCGCACCGCCATCGATCCGCGAGACGGATATTCGAAGCTGCGGCTCTACAAGACGGGCGATCTCGCCCGCTGGAGCCCGGAAGGGCGCCTGGAATTTCTCGGCCGCGCCGATCATCAGGTGAAGGTCGGCGGCGCGCGTATCGAGCTGGGCGAGATCGAAGCGCGGCTTCTCAAGCACCCGCAGGTGCAGGAATGCGCCGTCGCTGTCATCGAACCGTCAGCGGCCGAAGGCGGCATGGCACGACTTGCGGCCTACTATGTCGCGTCGAAACCTCTGACGGTGGCGGAGCTGCGCGCTCACCTCGCCGAAGAGCTGCTGGAGGCGATGATTCCGACGCACTATGTTCGCCTCGAACGGATGCCGCTCACGCCCAACGGCAAGGTCGACCGCGCCTCGCTTCCCGAGCCGACGGCGGAAAACATCCAGCCAGCGCAGGAATTCGTCGCTCCATCGACAGAGACCGAGAAGACGCTGGCCGCGCTGTGGTGCGATCTCCTGAAGGTCAAGTCGATCGGACGCCACGACAACTTCTTCGATCTGGGCGGCGAGTCGCTGCTGGTGGTCCGGACGGTGGCGCGCATGCGAAAGACCTTCGGCGTCGACGTGCAGCTGCGCAACCTGTTCGAGCGCCCGACACTGGCCGAGCTTGCGGAAGTGATCGACGGAATGCGCTGGCTGGCCGATTCCGATGCCACCGCACCCTCGGCGGGACCGCGAGAGGAAATCGAACTCTAGGAGCTTGTCTGGATAGTCGCTGTTCAAATCTGGTCGGGTCTGATTCAACATTGGGCGATGAGCAAGTATTTTCGGCCTTGGAACATCGATCAGACGCTGCTTCTGCCGCCGAATGTGCAGGACTTCGTGCCGAAAGGCCATGTCTCGCGGTTTATGGTTGATCTGGTGCGGGAGAGCCTCGATCTCAGGGAGATCATGGGCAGCTATGTGAGCGGGCTTGGGCAGCCGCCGTTTGATCCGCGGATGATGGTGGCGCTGCTGCTGCATAGCTATGCGAGTGGGCTGTATTCGTCGCGTCGGATTGCCAAGGCCTGCCGGGAGCGGAACGATTTTGTGATGATCGTGGCGCTGGATGCGCCGGATTTTCGGACGATCAGCGACTTTCGCAAGCGACATTTGAAGGCGCTCGGCGCGCTATTCGTGCAGGTTCTGAAGTTGTGCGAGACGGCCGGGCTGGTCAAGCTCGGTCATGTCGCGCTGGATGGTACGAAGATCAAGGCGAACGCGTCGAAACACAAGGCGATGAGTTATGAGCGCATGAAGAAGCGCGAGGCGGAATTGAAGGCCGAGGTCGCTCGCATGCTGGCGGCCGCCGAGGCGGCGGATGCCTCGGAGGATGAGACTTTCGGCAACAGCGACGAACTGCCGGACTGGACCGTCGACAAGCAGAAACGGCTGGCGAAGATCCAGCAAGCGATGGCGGCGCTGGAAGCGGACGCCAAACTGGCGGCGGAGGAAGAGCGCCGCATCGAGGCCGAAAAGGAACAGCAGCGCCAGGCCGAAGGCCGCAAGAAGCCGGGCAAACCGGCGGCGCTGCCATCGGAGGAACCCAATCCCAAGGCGCAACGCAACTTCACCGATCCGGAAAGCCGCATCATGAAGTCGAAGGATGGCTTCGTTCAGGCCTATAATGCCCAGGCGGCCGTCGATGCACATGCCCAGATCATTGTCGCGCAAGAACTGACCCAGCACGGCAGCGATCAGGGCCAGTTGGTGCCCCTGATCGAGGCCATCGAGAGCAATCTTGGCCGCAAGCCGCGGCAGGCCTCAGCGGATTCCGGCTACTGCAGCGAAGCCAATCTCGAAGCGCTCGACACACGCAGCATCGATGGCTATGTCGCGCCCGGACGCGCCAAGCACCCGACAGTAGCGAACGGAAAAGTCGGCGGCCCGCTGACACAGGCCATGCGAAAGAAGATCGACGATGGCGGCTTCGAAACACCCTACCGATTGCGAAAGCAAGTGGTGGAGCCGGTGTTCGGGCAGATCAAACAGGCAAGAGGCTTCCGCCAGTTCCTGTTGCGGGGCATCGAGAAAGTGCGCGCCGAGTGGACAATGATCTGCACCGTCCATAACCTCCTCAAGCTGTTCAACCTCGCAAACGCAGCCTGAGCCTGCTACTCTACAACAAATGCCCGTCACGAAAACATATCTGGACGGGCTCCTAGCTGCTGGCAGAGCGGACGAACACGATGGACAAAGCTTGGGTGCCGCCGCAAGGACCGGGACTGCCTTGGATGGCGGCGGAGTATGAGCTGTTGCGGGATCAGGTCCGCCGGTTCGTCGAGGAGGAGATCAAGCCCTGTGCGGATCGCTGGGAAGAGGAGGGGTTCATTCCCCGTCCGGTCCTGCGCCGCATGGGCGAACTCGGCTTCTTCGGCATCCGCTACCCGGCCGAATATGGCGGTGCCGAGATGGACGCGGTCGCATCAACGGTCTTCGCCGAGGAACTCGGGCGCTCGACCTATGGCGGCGTCGCCGACGCGATGCTGGTCCAGGCCGACATGGCGTCGGTCTATGTCTTTCACGACGGGACCAAAGCCCAGCGGGCCCGCTGGATGCCGGGCATTGTCAGCGGCGAGGTGGTCACCGCGGTCGCCATCACGGAGCCGGATGCCGGTTCAGACGTGAAGGCCATCCGCACGCGCGCGGTGCGAGAGGGCGACTCCTACGTCCTCAACGGCACCAAGCTCTATATCACGAACGGCGTCCACGCCGATCTCTACTGCGTCGCCGCCAAGACCAATCCCGCGGCAGGAGGCAACGGGATCACGATGTTCCTGGTCGAGAAAGGCACGCCGGGCTTCAGCGTCGGACGGGTGCTGGACAAGCAGGGCTGGCGCTCCTCCGACACGGCGGAGCTCGTCTTCGACGGTTGCCGGATCCCCGCCGAGAACGTGCTGGGCGCGGAGGGGCAGGGCTTCTACTCCATCATGCGCAACTTCCAGAACGAGCGCCTGGTCCTCTCCGCCATGGCGATCGGGATGGCCGAGGCGGCGATCGATATGACCCTCACCTACGTGAAGACCCGCCGCGCCTTCGGTGGCGTCCTGTGGGACATGCAGGCGATCCGTCAGCGTCTGGCGATGCTCTCCGCGAAGGTGGAGGCAAACCGCGCGCTTCTCTATGCCACCGCCTGGCGCCTGGCGGCCGACGACGATTGCCTGCGCGAGATCTCGATGCTGAAGGCGATCTGCGCCGAACTCGTCAACGAGGTCGCGTATGCCTGCGTCCAGTTCCACGGCGCCATGGGCGTCATGCGCGAGAGTCCGATCGAGCGCATCGCGCGTGATGCGCGCATCCTGCCCATTGCCGGCGGCGCGACGGAGGTGATGCTCGAGGTGATCGCGTCGATGTCGTGAGCCTCGGAGATCGGGAGAAGTCGCGGAGGGCACCGCGGTGCTTCGTTCAATGGCGAGTGCACGGGGTCCGACGCTGTTCGGACCCCGCCACGGCGTAAACCCCCATATCCGTAATTCGCATAAGGTATATTATGGAATATTTATATCTACAATTAGATCAGATATTTAGTGGGAAATCTTCGCACCAGTCCGCAAGTTAGCGCCGTCCCGAGGGCCGTCCGACGATCCGTTTGGTTTGCTCCCAGGCCGCAGCGATCCACGGCCGCGCGTCTCGTCTGAAAGCCGATATTGCCGCGGCGTACGGACGCTGCAATAAGCCCCAGCTGTGCAGAGATCGCTGGTGACCCCGCGGCATCAGGTCCGTATAGGATGGCATCTCAGAACAACAACAAGCCTCTCTTGGGAGAAACCAATGAGCTTTTCACGACGCACGCTGCTGAAGGTCTCCGCCGCTTCCGCCGTCCTGGGCGGGATTGGCGCGCCCCATGTCGCGCGCGCCCAGTCGGCCGAGTTCTCTTACAAGTTCGCCAACAACCTGCCGGAGTCGCATCCGTTCGTGGCGCGCGCCCGGGAGATGGCCACGGCGATCAAGACCGAGACAAACGGCCGGTTTGACCTGCAGGTGTTCCCGAACAGCCAGCTCGGCTCGGATACCGACATGCTGAGCCAAGTGCGCTCCGGCGGCGTCGAGTTCTTCACGCTGTCCGGCCTGATCCTGGCGACTCTGGTGCCGGCGGCCTCGATCAACGGCATCGGCTTCGCATTCCCGGACTATCCCACGGTCTGGAAGGCCATGGACGGCGAGCTCGGCGCCTATGTGCGCGGCGAGATCAACAAGGCCGGCCTCGAGGTCATGGACAAGATCTGGGACAACGGCTTCCGCCAGACCACGTCGTCGACCAAGCCGATCAACGGTCCCGACGATCTCAAGGGCTTCAAGATCCGCGTGCCGGTGTCGCCGCTGTGGACCTCGATGTTCAAGGCGTTCGATGCATCGCCCGCCTCGATCAATTTCAGCGAGGTCTATTCGGCGCTGCAGACCAAGATCGTCGAAGGCCAGGAGAATCCGCTGGCGCTGATCTCGGCCGCGAAGCTGTACGAGGTGCAGAAGTACTGCTCGCTGACCAACCACATGTGGGACGGCTTCTGGTTCCTGATGAACCGTCGTGCCTGGGCGGCTCTGCCCGACGATATCAAGACCATCGTCGCCAAGAACGTCAACGCGGCGGCCGTCAAGGAGCGCGAGGACACCGAGAAGCTGAACGCCACCGTGAAGCAGGAGCTCGCGGGCAAGGGGCTCATGTTCAACCAGCCCGAGGTTGGGCCGTTCCGCGACAAGCTGCGCGCCGCCGGCTTCTACGCCGAGTGGAAGGGCAAGTACGGCGACAAGGCCTGGGACCTGCTCGAGAAGTCGGTCGGCAAACTGTCCTGATCGATCAAGCGGGAGGCTTGCCATGGCTCATGTCGAGATGACGCCGGCCGTGGCCGGCGAGGCGGCGTCGCAGCCCCCTCGCCGCCGCTCCGTACTCGGTTCCATCGAGGCCGCCCTCGGGTTGCTGGTGGAAATACCGGCGGCGATCCTTGTGGTCGCCGAGGTGGTGATCCTGTTCGCGGGCGTGGTGGCGCGTTACGCGCTGCATGCGCCGCTGATCTGGTCGGACGAGCTGGCGTCGATCCTGTTCCTGTGGCTTGCCATGCTGGGCTCGGCGGTCGCGTTCCGCCGCGGCGAGCACATGCGGATGACGGCGCTGGTCGCGAGTGCCGGACCGCGGCTGTGGGCCTATCTGGACGTGGTTGCGACCTGTGCCGCGCTGGCCTTCCTGATCCTGATCGTGCGGCCGGCCTATGAATACGCCTACGAGGAAAGCTTCATCACGACGCCGGCGCTGCAGATCTCCAACACCTGGCGCGCCGCAGCGCTGCCGGTCGGCACCTGCCTGATGGCGCTGTTCGCGCTGCTGCGGCTGGCGCGGGTCGGCGATTTCAAGACCTTCCTGCTGGCCGCGCTCACTGTGGCGGCGTTGATCGGGGTGTTCTGGCTGGCGCAGCCGATGCTGCGGCCGCTCGGCAACCTCAATCTGATCATCTTCTTCGTCGGCGTGGTCGGCTTCTGCGTGTTCGCCGGCGTGCCGATCGGCTTTGCCTTCGGCATGGCGATCTTCGGCTATCTGGCGCTGACGACGCGGACGCCGCTGATGGTGCTGGTCGGCCGGATGGACGAGGGCATGAGCCACCTGATCCTGCTGTCGGTGCCGCTGTTCGTTTTCCTCGGTCTCCTGATCGAGATGACCGGCATGGCGCGCGCGATGGTGGCGTTCCTGGCGAGCCTTCTCGGCCATGTCCGCGGCGGCCTGCATTACGTGCTGGTCGGCGCGATGTACCTGGTCTCGGGCATCTCCGGATCGAAGGCCGCCGACATGGCAGCCGTCGCACCCGTGCTGTTCCCGGAAATGAAGCAGCGCGGCGCCAAGCCGGGCGATCTTGTCGCCCTGCTCGCCGCCACCGGCGCGCAGACCGAAACCATTCCGCCGAGCCTGGTGCTGATCACGATCGGTTCGGTCACCGGCGTCTCGATCTCGGCGCTGTTCACCGGCGGCCTGCTGCCGGGCGTGGTGCTGGCGATCACGCTGTCCGGGCTTGTGTGGTGGCGCTACCGCGGCGAGGACCTCAGCCACGTCCAGCGCGCCACCGGCAGCGAGATCGGCAAGGCGCTGGTGTTCGCCCTGCCCGCATTGGCCCTACCCTTCGTGATCCGCTATGCCGTGGTCGAAGGCATCGCGACCGCGACCGAAGTCTCGACGATCGGCATCGTCTACGCCTTCGTCATCGGCCTTCTGATCTACCGCAAGTTCAACTGGCGGCGGCTGTTGCCGATGCTGATCGACACTGCCTGCCTGTCGGGTGCGATCCTCTTCATCATCGGCACCGCGACCGGCATGGCTTGGGGCCTGACCCAGTCCGGCTTCTCGCGGGCGCTGGCGGCGTCGATGGCCGGGCTGCCCGGCGGTCCGGCGACCTTCATCGCGGTCTCGATCCTGGCCTTCGTGATCCTCGGCAGCGTGCTCGAGGGCATTCCGGCGATCGTGCTGTTCGGGCCGCTGCTGTTTCCGATTGCGCGCCAGGTTGGCGTCCACGAGGTGCACTACGCCATGATCATCATCCTGGCGATGGGCATCGGATTGTTCGCGCCGCCGTTCGGCGTCGGCTATTATGCCGCCTGCGCCATCGGGCGCGTCGATCCGGCCGAGGGTATCCGGCCGATCTGGGGCTACATGCTGGCGCTGTTGATCGGCCTGATCATCGTCGCCATCTTCCCCTGGATATCGATCGGTTTCCTCTAAGCACCTTGCGGATGGGATAGAGCCATGAGTGCAGCTCAAAACCAGTACACGATCGGCTTGGACAAGACGCCTGCCAACTACGTGCCGCTGACCCCGCTGAGCTTCCTGGCGCGCTCGGCCGCGGTCTATCCCGACCATGTCAGCGCGGTCTGTGAGGGCCGCAGCTTCACCTGGAAAGAGACCTACGAGCGCTGCAAGCGCTTTGCGGCCTATCTCGTCGGCCACGGCATCGGCCATGGCGACACGGTCGCGGCGATGCTGCCGAACATTCCGGCGATGAACGAGCTGCATTTCGCGGTGCCGATGACCGGTGCGGTGCTGAACGCGCTCAACATCCGCCTCGACGCGGCGTCGATCGCGTTCCAGCTCGACCATGGCAGCGCAAAGATCATTTTGGTCGATCCTGAATTCTCCGGCGTGATCGCGGAAGCCTTGACCCTGATGAAGGGCTCAAAACCGTTCGTGATCGACGTTGATGACGCTGCGTTTGCCGGCGGCAAGCGGATCGGCGAGATCGAGTATGAGGCGGCGGTGGCGTCAGGCGATCCTGGCTTCGTGGAGCGGCCGCCGGCCGACGAATGGGATGCGATCGCGCTGAGCTATACGTCGGGCACGACGGGCAATCCGAAGGGCGTCGTCACCCATCACCGCGGCGCCTATCTCAACGCGGTCAGCAATATCCTTGCCGGTAATCTCGGCCAGCATCCGGTCTATCTCTGGACGCTGCCGATGTTCCACTGCAACGGCTGGTGCTTCCCCTGGACGATCGCGGCGACCGCCGGCGTCAATGTCTGCCTGCGCAAGGTTGATCCTGGCAAGATCTTCGAACTGATCCCGGAGCACGGCGTCACCCACATGTGCGGCGCGCCGATCGTCTACAACACGCTGATCAACGCGCCGGGTGCGCTCACGGGCGGCAAGGCCAAGCCGGTCGTCGGCCTGATCGCGGGCGCGGCGCCGCCGGTTGCAGTGCTCGAAGGCGCCGAGCGCATCGGCATCAAGCTCACTCATGTTTACGGTCTCACCGAAGTCTATGGCCCCGCCTCCGTCTGCGCCGAGCAGCCGGGCTGGGACGAATTGTCGGCCGATGCGCGCGCGCAGCTGAAGCGGCGCCAGGGCGTGTCCTATCCGCTGCAGGAAGGCGTCACGGTGCTCGATCCCGAGACCATGCGTCAGGTGCCGCGCGACGGCGAGACCATCGGCGAAGTCATGTTCCGCGGCAACATCGTGATGAAGGGCTACCTGAAGAACGAGAAGGCGACGCAGGAAGCCTTCGCCGGCGGCTGGTTTCACACTGGCGATCTCGGCGTGCTCGACGAGCACGGCTACGTCATCATCAAGGATCGCTCGAAGGACATCATCATTTCCGGCGGCGAGAACGTCTCTTCGGTCGAGGTCGAGGACATCCTCTACAAGCACCCGGCCGTGCTATTCGCGGCTGTTGTCGCCAAGCCGGACCCGAAATGGGGCGAAGTGCCCTGCGCCTTCATCGAGCTGAAGGATGGCGCCAAGGCGACCGAGGCCGAAATCATCGCCTATTGCCGCGAGCACATGTCGGGCTTCAAGACGCCGAAGTCAGTGGTGTTCGGCGTGATCCCGAAGACCTCAACCGGCAAGATCCAGAAATTCCTGCTGCGCAACGAGGTCGGCTCGGCGAAGGCGATCTCGGCCTGAGCTTTCAGCCCGCCCGATCCAGCGTCAGGCGCATGCCGTCATAGGCCGGGATCACGCCGGCCGGCAGGCTCTGCCGCAGCACCTCATAGTCGAGGTCGGAATGCAGGTTCGTGAGGACCGCCTGCTTCGGCTTGAAGCGCTCGATCCATGACAGGGCATCGGCCAAGCTGAAATGGCTCGGATGAGGTGCATAGCGCAAGGCATCGACGATCCAGAGGTCGAGGCCTTCAAGCGCCGGCCAGCTCTCCGCGGGGATGTCGTGCAGATCGGGCGTGTAGGCGGCGTCGCCAATTCGGTAGCCGAGCGCTGGAATCCGGCCATGCTGCACCAGGAAGGCCTCGAGCTTCAGCGGGCCGCCCTTCCCTTGCACCGTATGGCTCTCGCCGTCTTCGATCGAATGCCGGGTCAGGATCGGCGGATAGTCGCTGCCTTCCGGCGAGATGAAGCAATAGGAGAACCGCGCCATGATGTCCTTGGCGGTCGACTGGTTGAAGTAGACCGGAATGCGGCGGCGCTGATGCAGCACCACCGAGCGCAGATCGTCGATGCCATGGGTCTGGTCGGCATGCTCATGGGTCAGGAACACCGCGTCGATATGCTCGACGTCGGCGTCGATCAGCTGCTCGCGCAGGTCGGGCGAGGTGTCGATCACGACCCGCGTGGTGCCATGCTCCATGGTGCGCTCGGCCATGATCGAGCAGCGGCGGCGACGATTCCTGGGATTGTTCGGATCGCAGGCGCCCCAGCCGAGCGCCGGGCGCGGCACGCCGGCGGAAGAGCCGCAGCCCAGGATTGTCAGTGTCAGCGTCATGCAGCAACCTTCGGCGGCGCCGGCACCTTGGAGAACAGCCGGAAGAAATTTTCAGTGGTTTGTCGCGAGATCTCCTCCAGCGAGACGCCGCGGGTTTCGGCGAGCACCTTGGCGACCTCGACCACATAAGATGGTTCGTTGCGCTTGCCTCGGAATATTCCGGGCGCAAGATATGGCGCATCGGTCTCGACCATGATGCGGTCGGCCGGCAGCTCGGCTGCCAGCGCGCGCAAGGTGTCCGACTTCTTGAAGGTCAGGATGCCTGTGAACGAGATCGACAGCCCGAGCGCGATCGCCTTCATCGCGAGCTCGCGGCCGCCGGTGTAGCAGTGCAGCACGGCCTTGAACGGGCCCTTCGCAACTTCCTCCTCCAGGATGCGGCCGCAATCCACGTCGGCCTCCCTTGTATGGATGACGAGCGGCAGACCGGTTTCGCGCGCCGCGGCGATGTGCGCACGAAAGCCGCGCGCCTGTGCCTCGCGCGAACCATGCTCATAGAAATAGTCGAGCCCCGCCTCGCCGAGCGCGACCACCTTCGGATGCTTCGTCAGCTCGATCAGTTCGCTCGAGGGAATGCCATCCTCTTCATCGGCGTGATGCGGATGGGTGCCGACCGAACAGTAGACGTCGGGAAAGCGCTCCGTGATCGCAAGCAGGTCGCCGAGCCGCTTCACCCGGGTCGAGATCGTGACGATGCGGCCGATGCCGGCGGCCTCGGCGCGTCCGACGATCCCGTCGAGATCGTCGGCGAAATCAGGGAAATCGAGATGGCAGTGACTGTCGACCAGCATGAATTTCGAACCGCTCACTCGGTCTTCGGTTCCACATAGCGTGGGAAGACGCCGACCGGCGCCGGCAGAACCGTCCCGGGCCTGATCCGCTCGGCAATCGCCGCAAAGCTGCGCGCGTCCGCGGGGACGCCGAGGCTATCGAGCATCTTGGCACAGGATTCGGGCATCACGGCCTGCGCCATGATCGCGATCTGCCGCACGACTTCGGCGGTGACATAGAGCACCGTCTTCTGGCGCGCAGGGTCGGTCTTCGCCAGCGCCCACGGCGCCTCGCCGGCAAAGTAGCGGTTGGCCTCGGCGACCACGGCCCAGACCGTGTTGAGCCATTGATGAATCTGCTGCGTCGCCATCGCGATCCGCGACGCCTCCAGCATGGCGTCGGCCTGCGCCAGCATCGCCTTGTCGTTGTCGCTGAACTCGCCGGGCTCCGGCAGCACGCCGCCGAGCTGCTTTGCGATCATCGACAACGAGCGCTGCGCCAGGTTGCCGAAATCATTGGCGAGGTCGGCATTGATACGCGCGACGATGGCCTCGTGGTTGTAGTTGCCGTCCTGGCCGAACGGCACCTCGCGCAGGAAGAAGTAGCGCACCTGGTCGACGCCATACTGGTTGGCCAGATTGAAGGGATCGACCACGTTGCCGACCGACTTCGACATCTTCTCGCCCCTGCTGAACAGGAAGCCGTGCGCATAGACGCGCTTCTGCAGGGGGATGCCGGCCGACATCAGGAAGGCCGGCCAGTACACCGCGTGGAAGCGGATGATGTCCTTGCCGATGATGTGAACGTCGGCCGGCCAGTAGCGCCAGCGCTCATCGCTCTCGTCGGGATAGCCGACGCCGGTGATGTAGTTGGTCAGCGCGTCGACCCAGACATACATCACATGCTCGGGATCCTCGGGGACCTTGACGCCCCAGTCGAACGTGGTGCGCGAGATCGAGAGGTCCTTCAGCCCGCCCCGCACGAAGCTCATCACCTCGTTGCGGCGGGAGTCCGGGCCGATGAAATCGGGCTGGCTCTCATAGAGATGCAAGAGCTTGTCCTGGTAGGCCGAGAGCTTGAAGAAGTAGCTCTTCTCCTCGACCCATTCGACCGGCGTGCCCTGCGGGCCGCGGCGGACATTATCCTCACCGACGACAGTTTCATCCTCGGCGTAATAGGCCTCGTCGCGCACCGAATACCAGCCGGCATAGGCGTCGATATAGATGTCGCCATTGTCCTGCATGCGGCGCCAGATTTCCTGCACCGACTTGTGGTGAGCAGGTTCAGACGTGCGGATGAAACGGTCGAACGAGACATTGAGCCGCTCGTCCATCTCCTTGAACCGTGCGGCGTTGCGGGTGGCGAGATCGAACGGCGTCATCCCCTCGCCCTGCGCGGTCTGGATCATCTTCTGTCCGTGCTCGTCGGTCCCGGTCAGGAAGAACACGTCCTTGCCGTCGAGCCGCTGGAAGCGCGCCAGCGCATCGGTCGCGATCGCCTCATAGGCGTGCCCGATATGCGGCTGGCCGTTCGGATAAGCGATCGCGGTCGTGATGTAGAAAGCGTTGCCGCGGTCCGCGGCGGGCGCCGAGACGGATGCAGGCGCCGGAGCCGCAGCCGGTTTGGGTTGCTTCGGCGCACGAACCGTTGCCGCTTTCGGGGCCTTCTCGGCAGCCGGGGGCTTCGGAGGAACTGGCTTGTTTGCAGCCGGTGCCACGGCCGCTGCGGCGGCCTTTTTCGGCGGAGCCTTGGTGGCCTTCGCGGCAGCCTTCTTGGTTGTTTTTTTCGCGGCTTTCTTGACGGTCTTTTTAGCTGCCTTCTTCGTCGCCGACTTCTTGGCTCCCGACTTGGCCTTGACCGCCTTCTTCACCTTCTTGGTAACGCGCCCACCCTTCTTGGCGGCACGCGACTTCGCCGCGGCCTTCTTCTTCGACCCACGAACTGGCGATGCTTTCTTCGTCTTCTTGGCCTTCTTCGACGATTTCTTGTTAGCGGTCGCCACCACGGAATCCTTTGCAGATCGAAACGAGATTGTCGGGAGTTTTTTCAGACGAGTGTGTTGTCGGACAGGTGTGTCTTCAGACGGGCCGTCTATCGGGTCGCTTCCGCGAGCATCGAAAACACCGAGAAAACCAGCGGCTTGCGCTCCAGATTGTAGGCTTCGGTATCGCGTGCGGCGCGGACGATCTTTTCCCATACCTCCGCCAGCCGTGCAAGGCGCGGCAGATTGGCATTGGCATCGCCACTGCGCATGCGCTCGCTCATCCAGCGATCGATGCCGTCGATGAAAGCGGCGAGCGCGACGCGGTCGCTGGTGCCGAGCGCGTCACCCAGTGCATGCAGCTCGCGCGGATCGACGCTCGGCAGCGTCGCGAGCAGCGCGGCCGTGCGCTGCTGCAGCTTGAGCGCGTCGCCGCCGAGCAGCGCCAGCGCCCGCCCGACGCTGCCCTCGGAGGCGGCCGCGGCTTCAGCCAGCGCAGGATCGTCGGCGGCCATGTCGGTTGCGGCCGAGGCCGCGCGCACCACGTCGCCCGTCTCCAGCGGCCGCAGCAGCAATTTGCGGCAGCGGGACAGGATGGTCGGCAGCACCCGGGACGGCGCGTGGCTCACCAGGAGGAACAGCGACTGCTGCGGCGGCTCCTCGAGGATCTTCAGCAGCGCGTTCGCGGCGTTGGGATTGAGCTCGTCGACGGTGTCGACGATGCAGACACGCCAGCCATCGACTGCGGCGGTCGAGCCGAAGAACGAGATCGTCTCCCGCGTCTCGTCGACGGTGATCACGGTTCGCATCACGCCGCGGTCATTGAGGCCCCGCTCCAGCACCAGCAGCCCGCCATGTGCGCCAGCCGTGATCTGGCGCGCCACCGGATCGGCGGGATCAACCCGCAACGTCGGCGCCGCCTGAACCTGGGATGACTTCGGATTGCGGAACGCGAGCACGAACCGCGCCATGCGGTAGGCCAGCGTCGCCTTGCCGATGCCTAGCGCGCCGCCGATCAGCCAGGCATGCGGAATTCGTCCGCTGCGATAGGCATCGAGCAAGGCGGTCTCCGCCTCGCGATGCCCGAACAGATCGGGCGTTGCGCGCGGATGCCGGGCCGCAATCTCCTGTTCGACCTTGCGCGCGCTCATGCGGGGCTGTCCGCCGTGAACGTCGAGCGCAAATGTTCGCGCAGCGCGGCCCATATCCTGCCCGCGACCGTATCAGGGTCGGCCGTGGCATCGATCAGAACGCAGCGTTGCGGGTCTTCGGCCGCGATCCTTTGGTACGCTTCGCGCAAATCCTGATGGAACTTGATGCCCTCGGCCTCGAAGCGATCGGCCGTGGCATCGCCGCGGCGCGCGGCGGCGCGTTGCAGCCCGACCTCGACCGGCACGTCGAGGATGAAGGTCAGGTCAGGCTTGAGATCGCCGATGGTGACGCGCTGCATGGCGTTGACGAGGCCGGGCAACACGTGCCCGAGCTGGCCCTGATAGGCGCGCGTGGAATCGAAGAAGCGATCGCACAATACCCAGATGCCCTGATTGAGCGCCGGCAGGATCACGGTGCGGACATGATCGTCGCGGGCGGCGGCAAACAGCAGCGTTTCGGCGTCCGGTCCGAGCAGCTTGCCCATCCCCGACAGGACGAGATGGCGGATGATCTCCGCTCCCGGCGAGCCGCCGGGCTCGCGGGTCACGATCGCGCGCAGCTTGGCGGCATCGAGGCGTTCGGCGAGCTTGCGGATCTGGGTGGATTTGCCCGACCCCTCGCCGCCCTCAAAGGTGATGAAGCGACCGCGCAAGCTCGGCCGTTCGGCTGCTGCTTCCGTCATGTCAGAGCTTCTCGACGCCGGCGCGGAACATGCCGATGACGAGCTCCTGGGCGCCGTCGAGCGCACGGCGCATCGTCGATCCGGTGCCGACGGCCTCCGCCGCGAACACCGGCGTCTCCATCGCGACATTGCCGCCGCGCCAGACCCGGACGACGCCGATCTTCTGGCCGGCCGTGATCGGCGCCTTGACCGGACCGTTATAGACGACGCGCGCGAGCAGCTTGTCGTTCCCGTTCTTCGACACCATCACCTTGATCGGATCGGGGCTGACGAGCTTGACCGAGCGGCTCTCGCCGCCGAACACCCGGGCATAGCCGACCGGCTGGTTGGCCGCGATCAGGACCCGGGTCTCGAAGCTGCGGAACCCCCATTCCAGCATCTTCTTGGCTTCGGTCGCGCGGTCCTCCGAATCCTCGAGGCCATTGACCACGACGATCAGCCTTGTGTCGTTCTGCACGGCCGAGCCGACCATGCCGTAGCCGCCTTCCTTGGTGTAGCCGGTCTTCAATCCGTCGGCGCCGGGCAAGGCGTTGAGCAGCGGATTGCGGTTCTGCTGGCGGATCTTGTTCCAGGTGAATTCCTTCTCGCCAAACAGCTTGTAGCGGTCCGGGTGGGTCAGGATGATGTGCCGCGCCAGCAGCGCGAGTTCCCGCACCGTCATTTTGTTGGCGGGATCGGGCAGCCCGTTGGAATTGCCGAAGGTCGACTTCGTCATGCCGAGCTCGCGGGCACGCTTGGTCATGAAGTCGGTCGCGAATGTATGCTCGTTGCCGGCAATGCCTTCGGCGAGCGCGATGCAGGCGTCGTTGCCGCTCGGGATGATCGCGCCATGCAGGAGATCGTCGACCGAGACCTTGCTGTTGATTGCCGCGAACATCGTCGAGGTCCCGGACGGCGCGCCGCCCCGTCGCCAGGCATTTTCGCTGATCCGGTACTCGTCTGACAGTTTGACGTCGCCCTTCTTGATGGCGTCGAACACCACCTCGGCCGTCATCAACTTCATCATGCTGGAGGGCGCGCGCAGCTCGTCGGCGTTCTTCTCGAACAGCACGCTGCCCGAGGAGGCCTCAACCAGGATCGCGGTCGGCGCATCGCCGTCGAACCCGCCCTCGTCCTTCTTGGCGCCCTGGACACTGTTGTTGGCGGCGTAGACCACCCCGCCGCAGCCGATCGCCAGCGCAACCAGAGCCGCGACCAGCTCACGCCAGCCGCAAGCTAGGAACGTGCTGGGAACTGCGGTTGGGGCTGCCATCGGCGATGTCCTGAAAGGCTGCGTTCTAACAGGTGGAAGTATCGCAAACAACTGAGGTTTCTGCGCTGTGCACCGCCGGTTGGATTGCCGGCTGTACCGAACATCCGTATCCTTCGAACCAGCTCACGACACCAGAACCGGCAAACAAGGCGGAAACGCGATGTCACCCTCCCGCACCATCTCCGCCAACGGCATCGACATGTTCGTGCGCGAGGCCGGGCAAGGCCCGCTGGTCGTGCTCTGTCATGGCTGGCCGGAACTGTCCTATTCATGGCGGCACCAGATCGCAGCCCTCGCCGCGGCCGGCTTTCGGGTCGCAGCCCCTGACATGCGCGGCTTCGGCCGCACCAGCGCACCGGCCGACATTGGCGCCTACACGATCTTCGATACCGTCGGCGACATGGTCGCGCTGGTGGCCGCGCTGGGCGAGAAGCAGGCGATGATCGTCGGCCACGACTGGGGGGCGCCGGTGGCCTGGCACGCGGCCCTGTTCCGACCGGATATCTTCACCAAGGTCGCCGGCCTCAGCGTGCCGCCGCCGTTCCGCGGGCGTGGTCGTCCGCTCGAGACCCTGCGCGAGAGCGGCATCACCAATTTCTATTGGCAGTATTTCCAGCCGCCCGGCGTAGCGGAGGCCGAGTTCGAGCGCGACATCGCCCACACCATGCGGCTGGTGCTGGGGCGCGGTGTCTCCGATCCGAGCTCGATGTTCGTCGATGAGGCCAAGGGCTTTCTCGGCAAGCTGCCGACCGGAATGCCGCTGCCGGCCTGGCTGACCGAGGCCGACATCGCCGAATTCGCCGAGGGCTACCGGCAGTCCGGCTTCCGCGGCGGCCTCAACTGGTATCGCAATCTCGACCGCAACTGGGAGCTGACCGCGCCCTGGCAGGATGCGCAGATCCATCAGCCGTCGCTGTTCATTGCCGGTTCGAATGATTCGGTGATTACCGGGCTGATCGGCGCCAAGCGGGTTGCCGACATGGAGCGTGTGCTGCCGAACCTGCGGCAGAAGCTGATCATCGAGGGCGCCGGCCACTGGATCCAGCAGGAGCGCCCTGACGAGGTCAATTCGGCGCTGATCGCATTTCTGAAATAATCAGGCCAAGGACTTGATTCACAACACTTTGATTCAGTAGAGCCCGCGTCCGCTCAGGACTTCGGCCGGTCCGCGCGCGTCGATCGGCACATAGGCTGCCGCCGGGCTTGGGGTCGCGGCATAGCGCGCGTCACCCTCGTAGGAGACCTCGCGCGGATTGTTCAGGGCGCGGCGGTGCGACCGGCTCGAGGCCGACATTTCAGAGGTGGCGTTCACCGAGGCATAGTCGGCCTGGGTGTTGCCGAGGCTGTACGGCCGCCCCTCTGGCACCGGAACATCGCCGCGGATACGGCCTGCCGAGGACGTCATTTCCGGCACGAACGGCCGTGCCGAGGCGACCCGCACCATGGACGGTGACGGCGCCGGCGTACCGGTCCGCAAGGTCGCCATCAGCTGGCGGTCGTCGGACCCTTCGAGCGGCGCCCGGCCGACATATTCGACGCGGACGCGGGCGACGCCATTGCCTTTGAATTCAAGCAGTTCGGCGGCTTTGTTCGAGACGTCTATGAGGCGGTTGCCGTGGTACGGCCCGCGGTCGTTGACGCGAACGACGAGCGATTTGCCGTTGCTCAGATTGGTGACGCGCGCATAGCTCGGCATCGGCAAGGTCGGATGGGCTGCCGTGAGCGAGCCCATGTCGAACACTTCGCCATTGGCGGTCAGGCGGCCATGGAAATCGTCGCCGTACCAGGACGCCATGCCCTCGGCGCGGTAGTTCTCGTTCTCCTCCGGCACATAGGTGCGGCCGGCCACGACATAGGGCTTGCCGACACGGTAGGTGCCGCCGCCCTTTGGCGCGGGATCGCCGAGCGCGACGACGCGCGGGCTCGACGACACGCCGTATTTGGGATCGACGCGGCTCGCGAACTGGTTCGAGGCGGCGCAATTGGCGAGGACGAGGCACGTCGCCACCGCAACGGCGCCGCGCGCCGTCCGGATCATCGAATCTGGCCGTCTAGTCCCCATCTGCCCCAAGTACCATTCTGCCGGACCTGCGCCTACTCCGAGGCGTCGGGATCGTTTTCGTCACGATGCGGCCCACCTCCGCACCAGCGCTTGACGATATCGCAACCGGAACACGGCGGAAATGCGGTGAGCCGCAAGGCTATGGCACCTTGGTAAATTGCCTGTTGCGCCTCCTCAGTTGTTCTACGGAGCCTGCGCCGTCCAAAACGCCCTCGCCTGTCCCGCGATCAGACACACTGTTGCAGCAAATCATCAGTTGGGGGGCATCTTCGATTCCAACAATTGAATCTTTTTGACTGTGCAAGCCTGCAATCGTTTTCTCCCGAGCGTGGGGCGCAAAGGAAGTTTGCGATGATCGAGACGGTTACAGCGGTGATGGGCCTGGTGAGTGCGGCGATCTTCTTGGCGCATGCCGTGGAAGGCTATCGGTACCGGGCCTGACGGTCCGTTGAACGGCGGAAAGACGCGTCACCCTTTCCTGGAGCGAATGTTCGGAAAGCTTTAATCAATTCGGATGAGCATCACATCAAGGCAGGTGTATCATGCGTAATCACGATTTGGTCTCCGACGGGTTTCTGACCCTGACCGCAGCAAGCCTTGTGCTGCTGTGCTCGAGCCTGCTGGCCTTCGCTTTCGGCTGACCCATTGGATGCCCAATTGAATGTCTTGGGCGGGAAAGTAAGAGAGGGAACATCCGCCCTCCTCGTCAGCACCGATGGCCGCCTTCTGATGCAGCGGCGCGACGACCTTCCTCACATCTCCGATCCGGGAAAGATCAGCCTCTTCGGCGGACGCCGGGAAGGCACAGAGACCTTCCTGGAATGCGTGGTGCGCGAAGTCCACGAGGAGATCGGCTATTACCTGCCGCCCGAGCGTTTTGAGCTCATCGGCCGGTATTCCGGACCGGATTATTCAACGCCAGACGGCAGCCTTCGCGGCGAGGTGTTTCTCGCGCAGGACGTGCCCGCCGAGAGGTTGACCGTCACCGAAGGCCGCCTTGTGATCGTCGCCATCGACGAACTCGAACGTCTCAGCGGCACGCTGGCGGCCCCCGCGGAGTATGCGCTGGCGATCTTCCTGAAACGCGAACCGATTACCTGAGGGCTGAAACCAGTTCGCGGACGCGGTTATCGATCATGGCCAGCGCAACCGAGGGAAGCGCAACGTCGATATCGTCGACATGCCAGTACGTCACCCTGCCGGCAGCCTCGGGGAACCGGCGCTCAATGAGCGGACGATGCTCCGCCTCCTTGAGCGCGATCACCAGGTCCGCATCGCCAAAGTCAGCCAGCGAACATGGCTGCGGATAGCGTGCCGCGCCCTCCGGTATGATGCCCGTTGCGCGGAGACGCTCGTCAGCAAAGCCTGACATCGGCCCGACATTGTCGGGCGATCCGCGTTCGGCCGCGCCTCTGGAGAATGCGCGCCACACCAGCCGTTCGGCGCTTGCAAGGTGATTGAACAGCTCCTCGGCGTATCGACTGCGATAGTAGTTGCCGGTGCAAAGGAAGAGGACTCGCTTCATGAGCATCATGATGGCCAAGCCGGGCGCTCGCGGTCAACGCCGTTGCGTGCATGCCGCAATGAGCCGCAGCCCGGGTTTGGTGACGCCGGCAGAATGGCGTTTGCCAGCATGCCGGCCATTTCGGCCACACTTGGGCATTCTATCCCTCCCCACGACGCGCAGTCGGCCGCGGCACCCAGCCTAATCCCTACCCCGTGAAACCATTTTAACCGGCCCGCGAAACAGGCCTGAAACATTTGGTCGGTAAACCGTCCGCAAAAGATAAGGGGAAGTGTCATGATCGAAGCCACAGTCATCGGGCTGCTGCTTTTGAGCGCGGCTATCTTTAGCGCCCACGTCTACGACGCCATCCACACCCATTGAAGATGGATGTCGTCGGCCTCTCATGTTTCCGTCTGAAACATGAACACCGCGCTGGCTGATCTTCGCCTGCGGATCATTCCGGCCGACAGGTCGTTCAGGTCACAAACACCCTACGCGCGATCGGGCGCGGCAGCGACGTGACCAGTACGCATTTTGGGCGGCGCGTCCACCGAACGAATGATCGAACCTCGCTTGCCGGCGACCGTGCAAGTGAACCGCGGATCCCTGGTGCGGGCCACAATCTACGACAACTGGCGCACGGGGCTGTTTCTGGCGCAAGACGTCGGTCAAGCCGGATTTTCCAACCGCCAGGATTGCTGGAGTGGTCGAGCTAACCGCATTGGAGTGGCATGAACTGTGCAACTGATTGGCTGCCGGGAATTTCAGTGTCCCGGTTCGGGAATAAGCGGTCACCTGGTGTGTATACTTAGGACCGGCGGACCGCCATTTGGGAGGTATCGTTGCATTACACAGCACATCAACAAGCCAGGTTCCTCGTTCGGCGAGGAAGCGCTGACTGGATGGTTTATGATCGGGAACTCAAGGGGCCGGCGCAGCTCAAAAAAAATGGCCCATTCGCCGAGAAGCTAACGAAGGAGCAGGCCGAATACGTCAAGCAGACGCTGACGGAATCCCTCATTGCGCAGGTATCCCGACCCAATCCAGAGCGCGTACCATGACGTCGCGCTACGCTGGCCCCGTTCTGCTCGACGATCTGGCTCGTTTACGTGAGTTGGCAGCGCATTGTGAAAGGCGCGCTTCGGAAGCGCCGACGATCGCATCGCATGGCTTGCGTTGGCCAGAGATTGGCTAGCGCTCGCGCAGTCCAACTCAATCACAGACTGCACGCTCAGCGATAGCCGCGCTGCATCCGATTTACTGCAACGATAAGACTGGGCTGTTCAAGTACCTCAACCAGTCGGTCAAGGATCAGCCGTTCATTGGTGCGCGGCCGAGGTTCGAGATACTCTTCAAGGATTTCCTGGGCGGCGCTTACGGCCTGCAGAGCGATGTCTTCATCCGACATTCTCGAGTCTCCAAGATTAACTCGGTTAATCATTCTGGGGGCGGATAGTTCCCTGTTGAAATTGCGATCACCGATCCCAACGAGCCTGGATACGATCCGAATATTCGAGGAGAAAATTCGAGAAGCAGTGGTACGGCGAGCCCCAGCTCAGGGGGCGAGCTGGGGCTAACGGCGACACCGGAGGCTGTAGCGGCCAACCTCCGACCATGACGTTACGACTCTTTCTAATTTCATCCATCAGGATTCGCTGTTGCTGCAGCGCGCTACCACCTTTGCGCCACGGGCCAGACTATCGCGCCGCTGGTTGGGGCTAGTTCAGAATGGCAATTGCCACGAGCATTTGCAGATTTACTGTATCCCTAGTCGTGCGGATTGGCCGACATCCACACCACACCCCGACCATCGCGCGATAAGGGATCGCCGCTCCGGGCCACGGAGCGACGGTCCCGCCCACTTCACCAAACAAGATGGAGAGGGAATTCCGGATCGAGGTTTTTCAATTGCGCGGCTTCAATCATTTGCCAACCGAACAGCCAATTTTTCAGATCGGCGATCGGGTCCACCTGAGCGAACTCGGCGCTAGAGCATTTTCCGACCGGAATGAATCGGGTGGGGATTCCCAAAACGGCGCGAGTCAGATTCAAGCTGCATGCTGGCGAGGGAGGCCAGCATGTATGGCCAGGGCGCTTTCGGTTGATCTTCGTCAAAGGGTGATAGCCGCGATTGACGGTGGCATGTCCTGTCGACAGGCTGCTGAGCGCTTTGGTGTCAGCGCGGCCAGTGCGATCCGCTGGCGCGGTCGCCTCAAGGAAGTTGGCGACATCGTTCCTAAACGCCAGGGCGGTGACCGCAAATCGCAGCGCATCGAAGCGCATTCGCAATTGATTCTGGAGGCAGTGACAGCGAAGCCGGATATCACGCTCGCCGAGTTGCGAGAACTGTTGAAACGTCGTGGAATATCGACTGGCATCGCGTCGCTCTGGCGTTTTTTCCAGCGCAGAAAGATCACACTTAAAAAAAGACAGCGCACGCCGCCGAGCAACGGCGCGGCGATATAAATGCCGCGCGTGAGGAGTGGTTCGAAGGGCAAATCGATCTTGACCCTGAGCGTCTCGTCTTCATCGACGAAACCAGCGCCAACACCAAAATGGCGCGGCTTTACGGCCGCTCGCCACGCGGCGAGCGATGTCGTGCAGCTATCCCACACGGACATTGGAAGACGACGACATTCACCGCTGGAGTACGCATACGACGGAGGCCGCCTGATTGACGCATGCGCGCGGGCACGGCGAGGTCTATGATGGCATTGGGTGAAGGGTGAAGGTCAGGCGGCCTGCTGATTGGCTGGCTTGTCGGCCTGGCGCAGGAGCTTCCATTCCCAGGGCAAGAGCTCGTGCAGACGCGATGCGGGATGATCGGCGATACGGGCCAGGACGTCGGCGAGCCAGGCCTTGGGATCGACGTCGTTGAGGCGACAGGTCGTGATCATCGTCAGCATGATGGCGGCACGGTCGGCGCCGCGCTGGCTGCCGGCGAAGGTCCAGTTGCGCCTTCCCAAGGCGATGCCTCTCAATGCGCGCTCAGCGCAATTGTTGGTCAAGCAGATCCTGCCGTCGTCGAGGAAGCGGGCGAAGCCGTCCCAGCGCCTGAGCATGTAGTTAATCGGCTTCAGGACCTCGGAGGAACGCGAGAGGGTTTCGCGCTCGCGGAGCAGCCAGGCATGCATGTCCTCGAGAAGTGACTTACTCTGTTCCTGGCGAGCGGCACGCCGCTCGCCGGCACCGCGGCCGTTGATGGCGCGCTCGATCTCGAACAACGTATCGAGGCGTCTGACAGCCTCCAGCGCGATCGGGGAGACCGGTTTGCCTTTCTTGCCTTCCCGAGCATTTTTCTCGATATCAGCCAGCTCGAAGAAGCCCCGCCGCGCATGGGCCACGCAAAACGCCGGCGTAATCGGCAGCGCCTTCTTCTGCGGGTCGAACAGCGGCTCGAAGCCGCTGTAGCAATCCGCCTGCAAGATGCCGGCGAAGGCGGCCAGATGTCTCTGTGGATGCTCGCCTCGTCGGTCGCTCGAGGCGTAATAGACCGCTGCCGGCGGCGCAGGCCCGGCGAACGGCCGGTCATCCCGCACATAAGTCCAGATCCGCCCGGTCGTGCACTTGCCCTTCGCCAGAATACGGATGGTGGTGTCGTCGCCATGAAGGCGCTCGGCAGCGAGCACGTGGCGTTCGATCAAGTGGAAGAGCGGCATGACGGCGAAGGTCCCGTGGCCGACCTGGTCGGCCAGCGTCGACAACGGCAGGTCGATCCCCTCGGCCTTAAAGCGCGCACCTGGCGGTTGAGCGGGATATGCATGCCGAACTTGTCGAACAGGATCGTCGCCAGCAATTGTGGGCCGATGAAGCCGCGCGGCGTGGCATGGAACGGCGCGGGCGGCTGGCTGATCTTCTCGCAATCGCGGCAGGTGAACTTCTCGCGTACCGTCTCGATCAGCTTGAAGCGGCGCGGGATCTCCTCCAGCGTCTTGGTCACATCCTCACCGATCTTCGCCAGCCGCGATCCACCGCAGCAGGCGCAGGTCGTTGGAGTCTCAATGACGACGCGCTCGCGTTCGATATCGTCAGGCCATGGCTTGCGCACCGGCCGCTTGCGCATGAAGGGGCGGACGTTCTGCGTCTTCGCCGCTGCGGCCTGTGCGGCAAGCTCATCCTCGCTCGCCGTGGTGACGAGTTCTTCGAGCTCCAACTCCAACTGCTCGAGCAGCCGTGCCGAGCGCTCGGATCGCTGCCCGTGCAGTTCGCGTTTCAGCTTCTCGATGCGCAACTCGAGATGAGCGATCAGCGCCTCGGTATCCGACAGTTTCGCCTGCGCATTCGCGGCTTGCGCCTGCCAGTTGGCGGCCTTCGCCTCGGCTTTCTGTCGCGCCTCACGCTCGGCCTGCAGCGCCGCCAGGGCACTGACAAGGTCCGATGGAAGATCATCCGGCTTCGATATCATGGAGCCATTGAATCAGATCGAGCCGCAGATTCAAACCGTAAAACGACTATCCGACCCGCGTCGGACGCTGGGTTTCTTGAGGGTTGCGCCAATCGATCCCGGACAACAGATAGCTCAACTGCGCCGGAGAGATCGTTACCGATTCACCAGCAACCGATGGCCAGATGAACCTGCCTCTCTCGAGTCTTTTGGTGAACAAGCAGGCGCCCTGGCCATCGTGAGTCGGCCCCGGGGGTTGCACCCGGAGCCGCTCTCCGAACCGTACGTGACGCTCTCACGTCATACGGCTCTCAACAAGTAACGAGGCAGAACTCAACATCGCCCAATGAGCGAACAGCTTCGGCCTGCGGCAGCGGATCAATCTGAGCCAGGTGGAGGCTCTGACTTTTCCATTCTTCAGCCCTTTGTATTTGCGTCGCGCCCAGCGGTTAAGAGATTCGTCGACATATCGATACAGGTTGTGCATTTCTGACCGCCCATATCTGCCGTAGTACTGCCTCCATCCACGAAGGACGGGGTTCAGTTCCAAGGCAATTGCGTCGACTTCCGTCTGCGAGCGAAGCCTGAGGCGGAGCTGCCGGATCGTCATACGCATAGACGTCATCGCCGCCCTGCTGACCGCTGGCGAGAACGTACAGAAGTTTTCTTTCTTCTGATGGTTTCTTGCCCTGCGCGGTCGAAAGGTAAATCCCAGAAAGTCAAATGACTGACTGGCATGGCTACCCGGGCGATTGCTGTCTTTGCAGTAGACGATCTTGGTCTTGTCGGGATGCATTTCGAGTTCGCATTCCTTAAACCTTGCTTGCAGCGCCGCCTTGATGGCTTCCGCTTCAGCCTTGGTTCGGCAATGAACGAGCCCGTCGTCCGCGTATCGACACCACGGCGACTGCGGGAAGTTCCGCGCCATCCATGTATCGAACGCATAATGCAAGAACAAATTGGCAAGGACGGGACTGATCACGCCGCCTTGGGGTGTGCCCCGGTCGCGAGCGGTGATCGCTCCGTCTCTGTCTTGCATCGGCGCTGTTAGCCAGCGTTCGATGTAGAGCAGAGCCCATTCGTCTTGCACATGCTTCCTGACGGCCTTCATAAGCAACTTGTGGCTGATATTGTCGAACAGGCCTTTGATGTCGAACTCCAGCACCCAGTCCATCCTCCAGCACCGTTGCCGGGTGACGCCGACGGCGTCCAGCGCGGATTTTCCGGGCCGGTAGCCGTAGGAATCGGGAAGGAAGATTTCCTCGAGTGCTTGTTCAATCTGCAGCTTGACGACCGTTTGCGCCACGCGATCTGCTACTGTCGGCACACCTAGAATGCGTTGCCCGCCGTTCTTCTTGGGAATGGAGACAGCCCGAACGGCAGGTGGAAAGTAGCTGCCAGAAGACATTCGATTCCAGACCTTGTAAAGGTTGCCCTTCAAGTCCTTCTCAAAAGCTTCGAGAGAGCTGGCGCCGGTTGTTTGGACAGCGCCCCGCGGGATTTAAGTGGATTCCTGCCGGGTTATGCTGAACGCGGGGCCTTACGATTTTGTCGTTGCGTCGGGAGGGCGTAGCCCGACCAGAGCGACGACAAAATCGTCGGCGACGGTCATGCGGCCATCACCATAGCTTGCGTGCCGAAGTAAGCCTCGTCGGGCGTGCGCCCGTCAAGGCTCGAGTGAGGGCGTCCCTGATTGTAGAAGGCCAGATACTTGGCAATTGACGCTCGCGCCTCGGACACGCTGTCGTAGGCGCGGAGATAAACTTCTTCGTATTTGACCGTGCGCCAGAGCCGCTCGACAAACACGTTGTCGCGCCAGGCGCCCTTGCCGTCCATGCTGATGGCGATCTTCGCGTCCAGCAGCACATCGGTGAACTCGAGGCTGGTGAACTGGCTGCCCTGGTCCGTGTTGAAAATCTCGGGCCTGCCGTGCTTCGCCAACGCCTCCTGGACCGCTTCGACGCAGAAGGCCGCCTCCATTGTGATCGAGACGCGATGGGCCAGGACCCGTCGGCTGAACACATCGACGACCGCCGCGAGATAGACGAAGCCACGCCGCATCGGAATGTAGGTGATGTCCATTGCCCACGCCTGGTCGGGCCGCTCGATCTTCAATCCGCGCAACAGGTACGGGTAGATCTTGTGACCCGGTGCCGGCTTACTCGTGTTCGGGCGACGATAGACCGCCTCGATCCCCATGCGCTTCATCAGCGTCGCGATGTGGCGGCGACCGGCGTATACGCCCTCCCGCCGCAGCAACGATCGCTGCATACGCGCTCCCGCGAAGGGATAATCGAGATGCAGCTCATCGAGCCGACGCATCAAGGCAAGGTCCTCGGCCGAAACTGGCCGAGGTTCATAGTAGACCGTGCTGCGAGCCAGCTTCAGGACCTTCGCCTGGCGCACGATAGAAAGATCATGACCGCGGTCGATCATCGCTTTGCGCTCAGCAGGCCCGCCTTGGTGAGCGCGCCGGACAAAAAATCGTTTTCCAACGCCAGCTCGCCGATCTTGGCATGTAACGCCTTCAAATCGACCGGCGTCTCGGCCGACGCCTTGTCATGCCCAAACACGCCGGCGGCGCCTTCCAGGAGCTGGTTTTTCCAGATCGTGATCTGGTTCGGATGAACATCAAACAGTTGCGCCAGCTCCGCCAGCGTCTTGTCGCCTTTGACCGCAGCCAAAGCAACCTTCGCCTTGAATGCCGGAGAATGCATCCGGCGGCTCTTCTTCGTCATCTTCGCTCCTGATTCGCAGCAAGAATCCTCGCCGCTGTCAGGCAGAAAATCCACTCAAGCTACTGTCCGAATTTGCGGAGCCAGCTCTGAGCGACACCTTATCCACGCCGGCCGAGCCCGCATTGGCTTTGACCAATCGGTAGGCCTTCATCACTGTCTGCTTGTCGATATCGTACTGCTTACGTCCGGTTACACTCACATGTCCTCCTGCTCATCACAGTTGCATATGGGAGCAACCCACTTGTTTCGGCCCCTTCGCTCCAGTCCCATTACAGCACCTTCATCACTACTACGAGCCGATCCGCCCCAGTGTTGTGCTTCGGTACTCTCGTCTCGCGGTGTGCGCCGCTTGAACTTCTCCCTTGGCATCACAACGACTGGTTCCTGCAGTTCTCTACAAGAGCCTGTATCCAGATCGCGTCCCCTAAACGCCGGTCGCCATCCGCGCAGTAATCCAGGCGCCTCACGGATTGATCTCAGGGATGGCACGCGCCCCTGATTTTGGCGACGCCTTAGTAATTTTCGACGCGTCATCGGAAGATTCGCTTTCGCTCGCCTTCTGGATACTTACCTGCCCCGTACACCCGGGACTTTTGCAACACTTGCTCATGACCGCGCCTTTTAAGCGAAGCCACAGTGTCGTGGTTTTGCATCTGCGCCTGAAACGCCGATGCAGGAGGGCCATCCTCCATCTCTCATAAAGCTGTACGCATTAAATTCGGTTATTCACCTCCTTCATGCTCTGCAGCACACCGTGCCAAATGACCTTCAATAGATCACCGCGTTTGCCCCGGAAGCAGAAAAGACCGCCGCCCATGGCGTCGCGCTTGAGCACTTCCTGCACGCGCAGAGCCAGGCTCGGAAAGCCGCACCGCATGTCGGTATGGCCCGTCGCCAGCCACACCCGCACGCCCATCGGGATCGGGATCATCGGCGCGCCAGGCCCCGAGCAATTCGAACGACCGCCTCGATATCCGCACCGGGGCCGAAGACCACGCGCAGCCCCTGAGGGCTCACGATTTCGATCTGACCTGTCTCGACAGCTTCCGTCGTTGGCGGCGTACTTGCCGCAACTATCGCAGGGACGAATGTCGGGCCGATCGAATCCTCTTCGGCCGGATCATGACAGGTCCAAGCCTTGCGCCAGCTCAGCAGAAGCTGACGTGATATCCCATACCGGCGAGCCGTCGCCGACACCAGTCGTGGCCCCGAGAAGCTCTCCTCTACGATTCTGAGCTTCTCCGCACGCGTCCAGCGTCGCCGCCGACCGGTCTCCACCAAATCCATGCGGCTCAGCACCGCACTGTCCTTATGTACGTCCATAAGGACAGTCAGCTACAGATCGGAAAAACTCGCAAGACGGCCGCCCTCGGACGGATACCCGCTGGATTGCGCTCCGACGGTCTGATCGCGCCGCTTGTTCTGGACGGTCCAATGGATGGCGACGCTTTCCTGGCCTACGTCGAGCAATTGCTCGCCCCATCGCTGCGGCCGGGCGATACCGTTATCATGGACAACTTGCCCGCTCACAAGGTCCATGGCGTTCGAGAGGCCATCCGGGCGGTCGGAGCAAGCCTGCTCTATCTTCCGCCCTACAGTCCAGACTTCAACCCGATCGAAATGGCCTTCTCTAAACTGAAAGCCCTGTTGCGGGCCGCCGCAGCGCGCACCATGCCCGATCTCTGGCAAGCAATCGCCAACGCTCTCAAGCGCTTCTCACCCGAGGATGCCAAAATTATCTCGTCGCGGCTGGTTACGACGCAACGTGATCGGAAAATGCTCTAGTCGAATGAAGAGAGCCCTCTATACGACCGGATCGGTCGTTGGCGCGGGCAAAGCAAGCAAATTAGCTGTTCGCGTGCTCTTTGACGGCATGAAAACGCCGGTCAGCCTTCATCAAAGCTATCTTGAGCTCGACATCGGAAAACCGTGAAAATTCACCGCAGGTTCCCCTGCTCTCTCCTCATTGGCACGTGCAGAGAAGCTGCCCGACATGGACTGGTCCTACTATCTCCTGGTCCTTGCTGTTGTCCTGAGCCTCGTTGCCATTGGCCTGCATGGTAGCCTCTACAGGAGGGATACGCGGAAGGATGACTGATCGATGAGCGCATCGAGCGGCTGGACCTAAAGCGCCCAAAGAAGGACGATTAGCCCACCCCGTACGCGCTCGGGTACAGCGCGTTGACGTTTGAGCGCTTGCTGCATAGAAAGCGACGACCGTTGGGTAGCAAGCTGGTAGCACAGTTCTAGATCTGTGCTGCCGACACCGACAAAAAGCCTAACGATTTCAAGTTTTGGAAGGGTGGCCGAGTGGTTTAAGGCACCGGTCTTGAAAACCGGCGTGCCCGCAAGGGTACCGTGGGTTCGAATCCCACCCCTTCCGCCAATACACCATCTAACATACTGATATTGCTGGATTGTTTTGATCGTTCGTGAGGCACCCCACATCTGACCCCACGATTATTTCTCGCTGTAGTCACCCTCTTCAAATGCTTGAAGAAATTGTGTGTTCTTCACAGGATCGACGCGGTCGGCTTGCGCGAGCGCCCAGCTGCTCCAGCGCGCAAGGTCTTCGGCAGGCGCTGCAATGCCTTCGGGTTCGACCGCCTGTCCTAATTCCCCGCCGCGAGTGTCCTAATTAGGGCAATTATATACTTGACAAGTACGGGCGGTGAGTGGTTGAGTCAACCAGAGAGGGAATCCGCCATGTCCGTCCTGTCCGCACCGCACTTCCACAATGAGGCCGCAGCCATCGCGCGGCTGGAGGAGATTGTGTGGCCGCAGGGGCCTCATTGCCCGCGCTGCGGCGGCTTTGACCGCATTACGGACGTCAGGGGCGGCCGGGCTGGCCTGCGCCGCTGCGGCCCCTGCAAGCGCGAATTTACGGTCACGGTCGGAACCATCTTCGAGCGCAGCCACGTCAAGCTGCACATCTGGTTTCAGGCCGCGCATCTCATGGCGTCCAGTAAGAAGGGCATCAGCGCGCACCAACTGCATCGGACGCTGAAGGTGACCTATAAGACGGCTTGGTTCATGGAACATCGCCTGCGCGAGGGCCACTTTCTGATGGGCGGCGAAGGAAGACGGTCGAAATCGATGAGACCTACGCAGGTGGGTGGGAAAAGAACAAGCACCGCAGCAAGCGCAAGCATCTGGGAACGGGCGGCGCGGGCAAGGAAGCTGTTTTTTCTTTGGTCGAGCACGGCGGAAAGGTTCGCTCTCATCACGTCGCGCAAGTGACCGCAAAGACCCTGCGCCCCATCCTGCAAGCGCAGGTGGATGGCAAGACGGCCGTGATGACCGACGAGGGGCTTGTCACCAAGACCATAGGCTGCGACTACGACCTACACGAAACCGTTAACCACGGCGCCGGCGAGTATGTTCGCGGCGGCGCACACACGAACACGATTGAAGGTTATTTCTCCATCCTGAAACGTGGCATCAACGGCACGTATCACCACGTTAGCCAGCAGCACTTGAAGCGCTATCTGGCTGAATTCGACTTTAGGTATAATGAAAGAATGGCTCTCGGCGTGTCCGATGAAGCTCGCACGACCAAGGCGCTTCGCGGTATCGTCGGGAAACGGTTGACCTACCGGGACTCGTAGGAAAGCGGACGAAGATCATGGCCGGTGCTGACTTACTGGAATCTGGCATCTATACGGTGCCTGATGCTGCCGAGCTTGTAGAAGCTCCGGCGCAGCTCGTTCGCATTTGGGTTGGCGGGCACAAAGGAAAACAAGAGCCAGTCATCGTCAATGATCTTGGTCGCGTGCATGGCAAGGTGGCCGTCAGCTTTCACAACTTGATGGAGCTTCGCTTCGTTGCGCTGTTTCATGGCGCCGGAGTGCGCCTGCAAGACATTCGTGCGATCATGAGTGAGGTTCGTCATTCTCTAGATCATCCTCATCCGTTCGCAACGAAGATTGTTTTCCGAACTGACGGAAGAAAAATCGTTGCTGAGATCGGACGCAGAAACGGTGTCAAGGACATCTACGATCTTCGCAGCAAGAACTACGAGATGCATCCAGTTGTGATGAAGTCTCTAAAGAACGATGTAATCTATGATCCGCGTGGAGAGGCTACGGCGTGGCGTCCGCGCCGTAAGATCGCGCCCAACGTTGTAGTTCATCCGTCTTTCTCTTTCGGTCGTCCCATACTAGAGCGCAGCCATATTCCGACAGCCACCATTGCAGCCGCTGCTAAAGCAGAGAAGAGCGCAAGGGCGGCGGCATGGATGTATGAGGTGACAGAGAAAGAAGTTCGCGAAGCAATCAAATTTGAACAATCTTTGCATAAGGCCGCTTGAAAATAGCTTTTGACGAGCACATTCCTCCGACAATGGTGAAGGTGTTTCAAACCTTCGCCAGCGATAAGCAGTTGCTAAAACTCAGCGCCGATCTAGTTCTCGAAAAAGCCCAGACTTATTACCCGAAGCCGAGCGACCCTGATTACTTGAGGCGCAACGATGTCCCCTGGATCAGGAGATTTTCCAAGGCCGGGGGCAAGGTCATTGTGTCCGGAAATACACTGATGAAGGTCAACTCCCACGAGCGTCTTGCGCTGGTGGAAGAAGGCATGATCGTGCTCTTCTTTGAGAATGCATGGAATCAGTGGGGATATTTCCACAAGTGCTCGTTGCTGTTGCACTGGTGGCCAATGATCGTGAAGCAACTAAAGACTGCCAAGCCATCTTCGTTCTGGCATATACCGGCAACATGGCCAAAGACGGAAAGCGCAAAGTTACGCTCAGTCCCCAATCATGACTTGAAGCTTGAGAAGATAGAGCGACAAAAGGCGGATCAGCCGAGAATCCGTGCAGAGCGCGCCGCAAAGCGGCAAAAAGAGCAAGAGGCAGACGATTTGTTCAAGGCGGCAGATCGCAGAGAGAGCAGCCAAAATGAAGCCCGCTAAACCAAAGCCCGACGATCCGAAGCAATCGAAAGCCTTCATTGACAAGGCTCGCGAGATCGAAGCGGATGAAGACAAGTCGGCGGCCGACGAACTCATGAAGCGGCTGGCGACGAAGAAGCCAGAGCCTCGCAAGCAAAAATGATGCTTTGGCCGCTGATTTCTGGCTTTGCTGGCGGTGTGATTGGATGGCTGTTCACCACGGCGCTAGCGCAGCCTTTTCAGAAGTTTATCCAACTGCGGCAAGACGTGGCGACGGCTTTAGCAGAATTTGAACATAGTCGATTATGGACAGGCAATCCGGAAGAGGAGCCGCCGACGAGGGAGTGGTTGGAAAAACGACAAATCGCTTACGAGAAGGCTGGAGCTGCTCTTGTTGCCTATTCCATTTCGAATTCGTTCTTTACCCAACTGTTGCTCAGCCGTTGGCTTGGGTCTCGGCGCTGCTATGTTCGGTCCGCTGGTGATTATCTTCGCAATCTTGCGAGGATGACCCCGGGCAGCCAAACCAGCGAAAAAATTCACGGGGCCGTTATGAGGCAGCTGCGGCTCGCCTCGCCGTTTGATGTAATCCTGCCACTATGGAAACGGTTACTCGTGCATATTTCAGTGATGGTGAGCAGCGATTTCGCGCGATCATGAGCGGCGAATTCAGACGATCGTGAGCAGCCCGCTCCGGCCGAGGCGGTGATAGAGTCAGCGTTCTGGCTGCTCGTCAAGGGTGATGGTTCTGGCGTTGCGTTTTCGCATGCTTTCGCCGGCAAGCTGGAGGCGGTGAGCGTTATGGACGAGGCGATCGAGGACAGCGTCGGCGTAGGTTGGGTCTCCGATAACTTCGTGCCATGTGTCCACAGGGAGTTGGCTGGTTACGATGGTGGAGGCGCGGCCATGGCGGTCCTCAAGGACTTCCAGTAGATCGCGCCGTTCGGCAGCGGTGAGCACTGACAATCCCCAATCGTCCAAAATCAGAAGCTGGGCGCGGCCAAGGGTTTTGAGCAAGCGGGCATAACGTCCATCCCCCCGCGCGAGTGCCAACGCTTCGAACAATCTTGGGACGCGATGATAGAGAACCGAGCGATTGTCGCGGCAGGCCTTGTGGCCGAGGGCACAGGCTAACCAACTTTTGCCCAATCCGGTCGCTCCGGTTATGAGCAAATTCTCGTGGCGATCGATCCAGTCGCCGCTGACCAGCTTGGCGAAGACGGCCCGGTCGATACCCCGCGGCGTGCGCAAATCGACGTCCTCCAAGCAAGCATTCTGGCGGAGCGCGGCCAGCTTGAGGCGCGTAGTGAGCCGCCTGGTGTCGCGTTCCGCGGCTTCCCGGTCGACCAGCAGGCCGATGCGATCTTCGAACGGCAAGGCTTCGAGATCAGGTGATCGTCGCTGCTCCTCGAAGGCCTTGGCCATGCCGCTCAAGCCGAGCTCGATCAGGCGTTCGTGGGTGGGATGGGTGAGCATACAGGTCTCCTTGGCTTCAGTGGAAATAATCCCGGCCGCGGATGTTGCCGTGGCGCAGGGGTTGGGGTTCGGAGGGCTCGTCGAGAAAGGTGCGATCCAGGCCGTTCTGGAGGATGGAGCGGATCGAGGCGACGGATCGCGCCTTGATCAGAATGCCGCGCCGGCAGGCCGCGTCGACGCGCTCGGCGCTGTAGCTTTTGGCCAGCGACAGAATGCCGAGGCAGGTGCGAAAGCCTTGCTCGGGATGCGGCCGGGCCGCGATCACGGCCTGGAAGAAGGCGGCGGTCGACGGACCGATCCGCTCGCCGGCGGCGATCACTCCGGCGGGCGTCCATTGGCCGTAGCGCCGATGGGCGCTGGGCATGTGGTCGGCGGTGGTGGTGTGGCCCCGCCGGTTGGGCGCGCGGGCGTGGCTGGCGATCCTGCGGCCGTTGTGGAAGATCTCGACCGTCCTGTCGTCGATGCGGGCATCGACAAGCTCACGGATGAGCCGATATGGCGTGGAATACCAGTGTCCATCGATCTCGATATGATAGTCGGGGCCGACCCGGCATCGCTTCCAGCGCGCGAAAGCGTAAGCCTGATCCGGCAGCTTTGTGAGCTTGGGCTTGTCGAGTTCGGAGAACAGTTCGGCGCGGCTGGCGCCAAAGTCGCGCATCTGCCGGGCATTGAGTTCGACGACGAGTATTTTGATGGCTGCGTTCAGCTCCGCCAACGAAAAGAAGCGTTGGTTGCGCAGCCGCGCCAAAATCCATCTCTGGGCGACTTGCACCGCAACTTCGACCTTTGCCTTATCTTTTGGGCGCCGCGGCCGGGCTGCGAGAATGGCCGTGCCGTAATGGCTCGCCATCTCGGCATAGGTTCGGTTGAGGCCAGGATCGTGGCGGTCGGGATTGGTGACGGCGGCCTTGAGATTGTCGCAGACCACGAATGTCGGCGCGCCGCCGAGGAAGGCGAAAAGGTTGATGTGGACCCGGATCCAGTCGGCGAGCCCCTCGCTTGGGCAGGCCTCGGCGTAGGTATAGTTGGAGGCGCCCATCGCTGCGACGAACAGCTTCATCGACTGCACTTCCCCACTTGAGGGGGCGATGACGTCGATGGTGTCGCCGGCGAAATCCACGAAAACCTTCTCGCCGCCCAGATGGGTCTGCCGCATCGAAGGCCGGGCTCGCCCCTTCCAGGCCTCGTAGGTCGTGCAGAACCATGTGTAGCCGAATCCATCGGGATGGCTGGCGCGATACTCGTCCCACAGCAGCCGGCGGGTCACGTTGCGCCGGCGCAGCTCCTTGTCGACATAGCCCCAGTCGGGAACGGGCCGCTGTGGGCTCTGTGACGCAGGCCTCGGCGCAGGGAAAAGCAGCAGCTCCAGGTCTTCGTCGGTCATTCCGACCGGCAACGGCCAGTTCAGTCCGGCAGCCCCGGCTCGGCGCAGATAGCTGTGCACGGCTCCGTTGCTGATGCCCAGGGTGCGCGCGATGGCTCGCTCCGGCAAGCCTTGAACATGTTTTAAGCGGAGAACCTCTTTGATCCGGCGCATCGACAATCTCTGGGTGGGCATCGGCCTTCCTCGTTCACTGACGAGGCAGTTCCTAAGCCGGTTGAGTTGTCGGCCGAAGCGGGCTGAGCCGCTGAAAAGCTGCTCACGATCCCGCGAAATCCGTGCTCACGATCGTCTGAAATCTCTGCTCACGATCCCCTGAAATCCGTGCTCACGATCCCGCGAAACATGCATACTCGACCGTTAGGGTCGTACTCAAGTATATAATTCCCCTAATTAGGACAGCACCCGGGGGACACGAGACTTCGAACGGCGCGTGCGACGCAAGGCCCAGCTGGAAGAGGAGCTGAGGCAGCAGCGCCTCGAGCTTGAGCGAAGGGAACGCGAGCGGCAGGAAAACCTCGCCCAGGCCCGCATCGACCGGCTGCTCGCAGAGGCCGCGTCTCTGCGCAATGGCGGGGGCGCGTCAGAAACCAGATGAGGAATGAAAGAAGCCGCCAACTGAGGCGGCCTTACTGTTCCGGCTCAAAGCGGGCGACCTTGGGATCGCGAGATTGCAGCGTGATTTCGATGTTGTGAGCCAAAACTTCCGAGTGTCAATCGGCCTGCAAATTTGACCCCTCGTATTGCCTCAGGAAGTAATGTTACCCGGGATGAAGGTCTACGAACTGCCCCAGACCGGTCTCGAGCCGCGGCCAGCTCGGTGGAGAGGCTGTGGGCGGGGCGGAGTGCTCATCACACGCAGCGCCGTCCACAGCCTCGGGCCGTATTTCATCCACGGGCATGGATACGATGGCTGTCTCCGCCACCTTCCGCCGGAGGGACCGAAGCAGGCGCTGAACGATCGAATGCTGCTTGTCGCTGAACATCGAAGGATCGATCGTGGCGAGCCTGCCCACGATGGCCAGTGCAGTGAGCTGTGGCTCGACGGCGAGCCAGTTCTCGATGATCGCGAGATGGGGATCGAGCTTCGAGGGCATGCGAATACGCTTTTTGTATCGCCGTTTCGGCCGGCGGTGCGTGGCCCGCACTTCGGCGGTGTTTGCCGCCGTGCCGAGCGATCGGGCAAACGAGAGCGGATCAGCCGGCGATACGGTGGGAACCTTCGCAAGACCGCGCTTGCCGATCCGTTCGCCGAGCTCTTCCTGCGCCGTGCGGATCGTGGCAAGCAATTGTATGGGATCGAGAGTCCGATACGTCTGGCGCAGACGGCGCTTGACCGCTGATGGGAGTTTCGGGTGCCCCAGTGCACGTTCGTATGGTGTGGCAGGCGGATGATAGCGTTTGATGATCTTGGCACCCTCGCGGCGCTTCTCTTTGAGCTTGAATGACGGCTGGAAGAAGTTCACCAGCAGGCGCGCCGCCGCGTAGAGACGTGCCATCACGCGGGCCGTCTCGACCCCGTCGAAGCGCCCGTATCCGACGAGCCGCCGGACCACCGCACCGTTCTTCTGCTCCACGAAAGCCTGATCGTTCTTTTTGTAGGCACGTGACCGCGTTACCTCGATCTTCTGTGCTCGGCACCATGGAACGACGACGTCGTTCATGAACGCGCTGTCGTTATCGAAGTCGGCGCCACAGATCACCCACGGGAACAGGCCCTGTGCTCGCGTCATCGCTTCCACGACGAGGCTGCCATCGCGTGTCACCAGGGGCAGGCATTCCGTCCATCCTGTTGCGATGTCCACCATGGTCAAAGTCTGGATAAACGAGCCGGCGACGCTGGTCCCACCGTGCGCGACCATGTCGATCTCGCAAAAGCCTGGCGGCGGGTTTGCCCAGTCATTGAAAGTGCGGATCGGCACCTCGCGTCGAATCGCCGAGTAGAATCCGACTCGCCGCCGGCGCCCCCCAGCAGCCGCAATTTTAACGTCGATCAACATCCGATCGATCGTCGCCGCGCTCAGAGTTGTCAGCAGCGCACGCTCTGCGCTCGTTGGCTTCAGCCGGCCATGCCGCTCGAGTGCGGGCAACAGCACTGGGATCATCGATACGAGGCGCTTACCGCAGACGCGATCGGAGGCTTCCCACAGCGCGATCAGCGCGTCGCGCACGCTGGCGTATTTGCGTCGCCGACTTGTCGCTGGTTCGGTTGGGCTCGTTGCCCCTTCGTCCAGTGGTGGTCTGGGCCTGTCCCTTCCGGCAACCGACAGTGCTCGCACCGCGTGCTTGCGGTGCCAACCCGTCGTTGCTGTCAACTCGTCAAGGATCCGTCCCTTCTCAACTCGTCCAGCCGCACGGTAGCGCCTCGCCACCACGGCCAACACCTCGCGCCTTGCGCCCATGCTGATCCCGCTCGCCATTGGCGCCACCGACCTGATTCGGTAACGCCGCCCCAGTCATCAGCGGAATTGTTCGGTAACATTTTCGATGAGGCAATGCGGGGTCAATTTTGGACGCCGATCCCCCGGCTTAGGGGGGCAATATTGCAGGCCGAATGACAAGCCGGCATCCGTCACGCTCGACATCGATGATACCTGCGATGTCGTCCACGGCCATCAGCAGCTCTCGCTGTTCAACGCTCATTATGACGAACGCTGCTTCCTGCCGATCCACGTCTACGACACGGAGAAGAGCCGGCCCGTGGCGATCGTGCTGCGGCCCGGCAAGACGCCGGGCGGCGTCGAGGTGCGTGCCCATCTGCGCCGCCTGATACGGCATATCCGGACGCGGTGGCACAACACGCGAATTACGTTCCGTGGCGACGGGCACTATGCCCGGCCGGAGGCCATGACGTGGTGCGAGACCAACGGCATCGACTACATCTTCGGTCTGTCCGGCACCAAGCCGCTCGCCAGAAAAGTCGACGAGGCCGCCGACGACATCCGCACCCGACCCGCCATCGAGAACCTGCCGGTTCTGCGTGGCTATACCGAGACGCGCCACAAGGCCAAGTCCTGGGATCGCGAACGGCGTACCGTCGCCCGTATTGAGGCGACGATGCTCGGCCTCGACATCCGCTTCGGTCGTCACCAGCCTCGATGTCGGCTCGGCCGAGTGGATCTACGACAGCCTGTATTGCGCGCGCGGCCAAGCCGAGAATCTGATCAAGCTGCATAAGACACAGCTCGCCTCCGATCGCACCAGCTGCCGTTCGGCGCTCGCCAATCAAGTCCGCCTCGTTCTCCACACCGCCGCTTATTGGCTGATGCTGACCGTGCACGACGCGATTCCCAAAGCCCGGGAATTGGCCACAGCCGAGTTCGCGACGCTGCGCTGGTTCCGGTCCTTCGTGCCCGGGGGCCCAGGCCGTCGGCGTGAGCCGCTCCAGCCTGAGCTATCCGCCCATGGCGACATCAGCCCCTGAGTCGGTTCTGCAGTGCCTGCCGATTGGCAACGAGGTTGCTGAGGTTCAGCAGGTCTGGTTCCCGTCCTTGCTCCAATTGCCTAACCAGCGCCCGCGTGCCGTCCACCACGAAGACGCCGCAATCATACCCGTTCCGCTGCCGGGCCATGCCGGCTGGCTCCAGGCGGAGGTCCAGCCGACCTGCGAGATGTTCTGCATCCTTGTGGTTGAGTCCCCCGTAGGAATCGTAGTGATAGGCGACCGGCCGCCCCCGGTCGCGGCGATCAACGAACAGCAGCGACCAATGGTTGCCGAGGCTATTAGGATCTTGAGGATCGGCATTAATCACGGGCAGGAACAGGAAGTCGGCTGTATCGTTACCATTATCGTAGACGATGCGCTGGAATTCGGTTCGCACGACGCCATCGTCGTTAGAGCGCAGATAATTTAGGACGATGAGGGGATTCACGAACCGCGTCCGGGCGGCGAGATCCGGATGGTACCTCTGCAAATCCTGCTCCTGGAGCCGGTAATCCCTGTCGATATGCTCGTCGCCCAGCCATTCCGTGTCCTCGAGCACCAGCCCGCGGCCGTGGGACGAGGCTGTCGGACCTAAAGCCCCGATCTGAGCATCAGCGGAGGTGCTCGGAAACGGCCGTACAGAATTAGCATCGTCGCGTGATTCGGACGGCGTGGGCGCAGTCAGATCAACCAATGGAAAACCACGGTAGGTGTCTGAGCGAGACCTGGCAGCGGGCGCCGGCTCAAAGTGAGCATCGTCGCGCAATTCGGACGGCGGGGGCGCATCCAGATCAACAAAAGACTCAAGACCGCCGTAGGTGTCTGAGCGAGACTTGGCAGCGGGCGCCGGCTCAAAGTGAGCATCGTCGCGTGATTCGGACGACGTGGGCGCATCCAGATCAACAAAAGACTCAAGACCGCCGTAGGTGTCTGACGGAGCCCTGCTGGTTGATGGTGAGGCCGGCTCTTGCATCTGCCGCCGCGCCAGCTCCTCGCGCAACCACGCCAAAGCTTCATCATCCGAGAAGGCTGGCGCCGGAGAAAGCCCCTGCGGCGAGCCGGGCTGTCGAACGCCCTGGTGATGACCCGGTACTGGCCCGGCAAACGGCGGCGGAAAGTCAGGCGCCGGGCTCCAAGCATTGTCACGCAACTCGAACGGTGCGGGCGGATTCGGATGAACCGCTGCCTCAAGACCGCCTTCGATGTCTGAAGGAGCCCTGGCAGAGTGCGCTGACGCTGCTTCCAGGGTCGGCCACATACTCCAATCAAAGTTGAGCGGCATCTGCGGCGACCAGGTTGAGGTGGACCTGGCAGGTTCCTGCTCTCGAGCTTGGACTATCTCCTGCGCCTGCTCAGGGGGAACCCCGGACCACGGTGGGCCGTCTTCCACCATCAAAGGCAGATCCTGATCGTAACCTCCCTGCGGCGCGCTGTGCGCAGGGGCGCCTCCGACGTACGTCGCGACCGCATGCGGCGCCGTGGCATCTTCGTGCCCGCTCGCCTGCATCATCGGCTGCGCCTGCCATGGCGATGCACCCTGTTGATGGGTGGGGGCCACCGACGTCAGCAGGCGACCGCCTGAATTGGCGATCTCGCTCAGCTGCCGCTCGCCGGCAAGGCCGTGCAGATTGTCTAGGGTCCTCGGCCTCTTCGCTGGCCGCAACTCAGCTGTGTCATGCTCATCGTTGATGAGGACCTCCTCGCTTGGCAGGAGGTTGCTCCTGGCAAGTGCAGCCATCGGCTCGTCCAGGAACTGCTGGCGGTCGTAGCCCCAGTTCAAGGGACGAATGGTCTCTCCGGGATCCGATGACTGGTCATGGCGCGCGGCTGGCTCGAGAGATGACGACGGGCCGGGTTCGTCCATCAGCCCCAAAAGCAAATCCTGATCGTAGCCTTCTGCAGGAAGCCGCTTCTTTGGCCAACTGCCCGCGTCCTGCGACGCGCTGTGCTGCGCAGCGGCGCCGCCGACGGGCCCCGGCTCCATCAGTGCCGCGTCTTCGGGATCAGGAACGGGGGAAATATGGCGCTCGCGCTCCATCGCCTTAGCGCCGGCCTGCGATTTTCGGAGATCAGCCAGTGCGGCACCGATATTCCGATTACCCCCGACCCCGGCGTCTTTCCTATAGCGCTTAACATCTTCATCCAACGTGTTGCCGGAAAGCCGACCAGCAATGCCCTTCTTGTTGTTTTCACGCAGGTAGTCACTGAAACTGCGAAGAACAGCTGCATACATCCTGCCGGTCCCTGTCGCTGCTTCGTTTTTGTACTCTTCGATGAGAGCCACGTCCTGGGGGTGAGGATTTAGCTCAGCGCGGCCTGTGATCGGCACGGCTCCGCCGCCCGTCGACTGGAAGGTCCGGAGATGGTCTATTGCCGGACGGAGTTTCCTGTGATGACCCTTTTCGATGGCCTCGCGCGCATCATCGGTCAGCGACTGGTCGTCGAGCCGAGCAGCAATCGGATCTTTGTTATTTGCGAAGAGCCAGCGGCCGAAGCTGCGAAGAGAACTTACATAGCCGTGGGCGGTTTGGTTGGCGGCGTTGCCATTGCGGAGGGCCTCCTCAAGCCCCGAAATAAGGCGAGCGTCCTCGGAATAAAGAGGCTCCTTGCTCCGCCCTATCAAAACCCCAGCTGACTGAGCCGGCTGCAGCGCCGAGGCGGCCGGCATTGCTCCACCACCTCCACCTGAATTGGCGATCTCGCTCAGCTGCCGCTCGCCGGCAAGGCCGTGCAGATTGTCTAGGGTCCTCGGCCTCTTCGCTGGCCGCAACTCAGCTGTGTCATGCTCATCGTTGATGAGGACCTCCTCGCTTGGCAGGAGGTTGCTCCTGGCAAGTGCAGCCATCGGCTCGTCCAGGAACTGCTGGCGGTCGTAGCCCCAGTTCAAGGGACGAATGGTCTCTCCGGGATCCGATGACTGGTCATGGCGCGCGGCTGGCTCGAGAGATGACGACGGGCCGGGTTCGTCCATCAGCTCCCAAAGCAAATCCTGATCGTAGCCTTCTACAGGAAGCACCTCCTCTGGCCAACTGCCCGCGTCCTGCGACGCGCTGTGCTGCGCAGCGGCGTCGCCGACGGGCCCCGGCTCCATCAGGGCCGCGTCTTCGAGATCAGGAACGGGGAAAATATGGCGCTCGCGCTCCATCGCTTTAGCGCCGGCCTGCGATTTTCGGAGATCAGCCAGTGCGGCACCGATAGTCCGATTACCCCCGGCGTCCTTCCTATAGCGCTCAACATCTTCATCCAACGTGTTGCCGGAAAGCCGACCAGCAATGCCCTTCTTGTTGTTTTCACGCAGGTAGTCACTGAAACTGCGTAGAGAAAATGCATACGTCTTGCTGGTCCCTGTCGCTGCTTCGTTTTTGTACTCTTCGATGAGAGCCACGTCCTGGGGGGGAGGATTTAGGTCAGAGCGGCCTGTGATCGGCACGGCTCCGCCCGTCGACTGGAAGGTCCGGAGATGGTCTATTGCCGGACGGAGTCTCCTGTTATGACCCTTTTCGATGGCCTCGCGCGCATCATCGGTCAGCGACTGGTCGTCGAGCCGAGCAGCAATCGGATCTTTGTTATTTGCGAAGAGCCAGCGGCCAAAGCTGCGAAGAGAACTTACATAGGCGTAGGCGGTTTGGTTGGCGGCGTTGCCATTGCGGAGGGCCTCCTCAAGCCCCGAAATAAGGCGAGCATCCTCGGAATAAAGAGGCTGCTTGCTCTGCCGCCCTATCAAAACCCCAGCTGACTGAGCCGGCTGCAGCGCCGAGGCGGCCGGCATTGCTCCACCACCTCCACCTGAATTGGCGATCTCGCTCAGCTGCCGCTCGCTGGCAAGGCCGTGCAGATTGTCTAGGGTCCTCGGCCTCTTCGCTGGCCTCAACTCAGCTGCGTCATGCTCATCGTTGATGAGGACCTCCTCGCTTGGCGGGAGGTTGCTCCTGGCAAGTGCACCCATCGGCTCGTCCAGGAACTGCTGGCGGTCGTAGCCCCAGTTCAAGGGATGAATGGACTCTCCGGGATCCGATGACTGGTCATGGCGCGCGGCTGGCTCGAGAGATGACGACGGGCCGGGTTCGTCCATCAGCTCCCAAAGCAAATCCTGATCGTAACCTTCCGGGAGGACCAATGGCTGACTGACAGCTCCCTGCGGCGCGCTGTGCTGCGCAGCGGCGTCGCCGACGCGCCACGGCTCCATCAGTGCCGCGTCTTCGGGATCAGGAACTGGGGAAATATGGCGCTCGAGCTCCATCGCTTTAGCGCCGGCCTGCGATTTTCGGAGATCAGCCAGTGCGGCACCGATATTCGGATCCCCACCGGCGTCCTTCCTATAGCGCTTAACATCTTCATCCAACGTGTTGCCGGAAAGCCGAGCAGCAATGCCCGGCTTGCTGCTTTTACGCAGGTAGTCACTGAAACTGCGAAGAACACTTGCATGCCTCTTGCCGGTCCCTGTCGCTGCTTCGTTTTTGTACTCTTTGATGAGAGCCACGTCCTGAGGGGGAGGATTTAGCTCAGAGCGGCCTGTGATCGGCACGACTCCGCCCGTCGACTGGAAGGTCCGGAGATGGTCTATTGCCGGACGGAGTCTCTTGTTATGACCCTTTTCGATGGCCTCGCGCGCATCATCGGTCAGCGACTGGTCGTCGAGCCGAGCAGCAATCGGATCTTTGTTATTTGCGAAGAGCCAGCGGCCAAAGCTGCGAAGAGAACTTACATAGCCGTAGACGGTTTGGTTGGCGGCGTTGCCATTGCGGAGGGCCTCCTCAAGCCCCGAAATAAGGCGAGCGTCCTCGGAATAAAGAGGCTGCTTGCTCCGCCCTATCAAAACCCCCGTTGACTGAGCCGGCTGCAGCGCCGAGGCGGCCGGCATTGCTCCACCACCTCCATTTGAATTGGCGATCTCGCTCAGTTGCCGCTCAAAGGTCGCCGCATCTGCGGACGGCGCGGCGGGTGAACTCTCTTGCGGGCCCGTGCTGTCCGATTGTTCACGCACCCACTTGATCGAGGGGAAATCCATCCCTTCTCCCTTTCAAATTATGAACCGAGCCTTCGATCTGACATGCTGGGAATCAGCAACAAACCACCCTTTACAGCCCTCGACAGGCACGCACCGTGAGCATCGGCAGCCGATGTGCTTCCAGTGCGACCAACCCTGTTAAATGGGGAAGCTGTCGAGAAACTGATGACGACAACGTGCCGCGAGCATGGTGCATGACCTGCGCGCTTCGCCGTCAACAGCCGATAGACCGAAGATTCAGAGACAAAATACTGCTTCTCATCGGTGAGGCGTACGGCCAGCTTTCGCGGCGAGGACTATCTCCAGCCAACATCTTGACAGGATGCGCTGAACGCGCGAGTCAAAATCGAAACGCAACCAACTTTTGGTGCCTTACAATTCAGTATTAATCTTGAAACGCCTATTGCATCGGCGATGTCGTCTAGCCCGCCTTATTCGTCAGAGTGCGCCTGAGAGGCTGGCGAGCGTGGTGTAAAGCGCTGATGCGGCGTAGGATTCGGTTGCAAAGCCACCCCATCACCTTCAGCGCGAACACCACGCCCGCCATGACCGATGATGCGATTCTGCCCTTCTCGTTTCCAGCCGTTCACGCCAAGAAAGTCACAGCTGCCTTCGAAGGCGGTCGGCTGACCTCGAACGGGGGCGTGATGCTTCTGGCGATGGCCGAGCGGCGTCTCGGCTTGGCCGACAATTTGGCCCGGGTGTTCCCGGATCGGCGCGATCCGACGCGGGTCGTGCACAGCCTTGTCGATATGTTCCGCGCGCGCATGTTCGCGATCTGCTGCGGCTACGAGGACGCCGACGACCTCGATCATCTGCGGTCCGATCCCGCATTCAAGCTGGCCTGCGGACGGCTGCCAGACACGGGTCGCGATCTGTGTTCCCAACCGACGCTGTCGCGGCTGGAGAATGCTCCGCGCCTGCGCGACGTGATCCGACTGACCTACACTTTGGTCGACGCATGGATGGATAGCTAGGCTCGAGCGCCCCTGAAAGTGTTGGCCAAGGCATAAATAGAGCGACGAGGGGCCATGGCGCCTTTGCGTCCGGTCGGAGGTAAGCCTGTGCGGTGAATTTGCCCTTCGTCGGCTGACGGGTTGCGCGACGATCCACTTCAGTGCTCAGCCAAGCACTAACCGCCGCCGGCGTTCCCCGATAACGGCTAAACAGTAGCGCTTTTCCACCGATGCGCTCGCCGACAGCAGACGCGCGCCAGCGGCCGCCAAGGGTCCACCAGGGTTGGGTCGGCGAGAGCCAGGGCAAGCTCAGGACGTCACAACTCAGTGTTGCCGTAGGATGCCCCTCTTCGGCAACCAGCGCGCGGAGCTGGGGGTGCGCCGGGCTGCCTCTCTCGCCCGTGATTGTGACGGGAGGCAGGTCGCGTCCGAGTGCCTCGCAAATCTTGTAGTTGAAGAGCATCTCAGCGGGGTACGGCACAGATGACCAGAGGGGCTGCACCCAACTGCACAACGTCTTGGCTTTCTTGTTTACAGCACGCGCAAGATGCCGAAAGGTCACTAAGTCGCGCGACTCCACCTTAGCCTGCAGTTCGAAGCGCTCGAACAACTCGCCAGTTATAGCCGTCGCACGCTCGGTTCGCGCGATCACGGGATGCAGCAATGCCTCCAGCGCGCGCTTTGCGTCGGCCACCGCCGCGAGCGCCTCCGCGGCATCGCCGCGCCGCTCGAGGGCGGCATGGTGGGCCCCGATCGCCGCCTCGATTTCGGCCGCTCTGGAGGTGCCCACGCGCCCGTAGAGGAACCGAACAAGCTGCGCGAAGTGCCCGTAGCGCCCGCCAGGGATTTCGCCGCGGTCGAGCCGCTGCAGCCGATAGGGCGTAGCTGAGAGCAGCAATAGCGCAGGCCCCTCCTCCCCATCGCCGATCAGTGTATCGATCAGTAACCGATGAACGCGGTGACGCTCGGTGCGGAGCACGTCACTCTTGGGCGGCTCGCGTGCGGGGATGATAAGGTCAGCGTAGCGATGGAATTCATCTAGGATGAGAAGATCAGGCCGGCAGCCGCGATCGCGCAGCGCGGTGATCTTCCCCCGAAAAAATGGACAAGGTTAAGCTGCTTTTAGCTCCATCTCGATCGGACTGACATAGCCGATGGCGGAGTGACGACGAGTTCGATTGTAGAAGCCTTCAATGTAAGCAAAGATATCACGTGTGGCCTCTGCGCGTGTTGCATAGTGAGTGTGGTAGACGAGCTCGATTTTGAGCGTGTGAAAGAAGCTCTCCATTGGAGCATTGTCATAGCAGTCGGCCTTGCGGCTCATCGATGCCCTCAAGCCGGCAGATTGCACGACCTTGCGGTATTCCGCCGATGCGTATTGGACGCCGCGATCGGAATGATGGATCAGACCGGCGCCAGGCCGCTGCGCTGAGACGGCCATCCGCAAGGCTGCCAGCGGCAGCTCGGCACGCAAATGATCCGCCATCGCCCAGCCGACGATCCTGCGGCTGTACAAATCCATGACGGTGGCCAGATAGAGCCAACCCTGATCGGTCTCGATGTAGGTGATATCGGCGAGCCAGATCCGGTTCGGCGCAGTGGCGGTGAAGTTGCGCTCGAGCAGGTTCGCCGCGATCGGGAGGTCGTGACGGCTATCGGTCGTCCGCACCCGGCGAGGCCGTGCCATGATGGCCCTGATACCGTGATGGCGCATCAGCCGCTCGATGCGGCCACGGCTCGCCCCGCGGCCCTGGGCCTTCAATTCGACATGGATACGCGGGCTGCCGTAGCGTCCGTTTGTCTCGCGATGGACGCGCTTGATGTCGTCGACAAGCTCACGGTTGGCGACCGATCGCTGGCTCTCCGGCCGGGAGCGCCAAGCATAATAGCCGGCCGGCGAGACACCGAGCACGTCGCACAGGATCGTCACAGGATAGTCGGCGCGGCGATCTTCGATGAAGCGGAATCTCATTTCGGCCCCCCAGCAAAGATCGCGATCGACTTTTTTAAAATGTCGCGCTCCATGCGCAGCCGCCCGTTCTCTCGCTGCAGACGAGCGATCTCCGCCGCGTGGTCCGCCGACGGCAGCGTCGCTTGCGTTGTGGGGCGCCGCGCCGCAGCCGTCGGCTCTCGCCCAGTTCCACGTAGTTCCACCCAGCGCCGCAAAACTGAATCGCGCAGGCCAAGTTCCTTGGCCACCGATCCGATCGAGCGGCCACTCGAAGCGACCAGATCGACCGCTTGCCGCTTATAGTCGTCCGTAAACGACCTACGCTGACGTCCTTCCATCCAACACCTCTCCTGGCTCTTCGAGCCTACTACAGGTGTCCATCAATTCGGAGGAGGTTCACGGCAAGTACCAAAGCGGCTCGGGCACGCAGGATCAACTCCTGAGTATCATTCTTTGGTTGCCTGAACCAGTCAGTGAGGCCGTCGTCGAGCGGCTTGCCCCCCAGCTTCATCACGTCTCGCAGCGCAGCTTGAAACGGGCGCTTAAGATGAGCCGGAGGATCGCTAGGGTCCGCTGGAAACCAGCCGGATTTTCCTGCCGCCTGGCGCGCGCGTTCGACCGAGCGTAGGTCGCGCCAGAGCCTCGGCGTCAGATCGCAGAGAAGCGCTGCGATCAACGAACGTTCGACGACCCGCCCCGTGCGCTGCCCCGCCTTCCATCCCGGCAAGCTGGTGTCGGGTGTGTAGCAGTAGATACCGAAATCGCTGCCGCCGCGGCGAGATCGCTCCTGCAGTACCAGTGATAAGCGATCCTCAGGCTTCTCCCACCCAGGCGCGAGCGCCTGGAGCTTAGTGAGGTTCTGCGCGGCGATGCCGAGATTAGGGCAGAGATAAACAATATTTAGCCGAGCACCGCGGGTTTTTTGCAACTCGGCGGCGATTGCCCTTGCTGACACGGTCTTCCCTAGCCCAACCTCGTCGGCTATTAGAAAACGCCGAGAAGCGCGTGTGAGCGCAGTTACGGCGGCATGGACTGTCTCCTCCTGGAAGCGCTCAAGCGACATGCTTGGCTCCGATCGCTTCCCGGATCACGCCCCAGAAATGCACGACCTCCTGCCACTGCGCCACGGCCTCGGCGTCAGGCCCATCTTCGCCTCCTTGGCGCAGTTCTTCCCTCAGCGCCTTGAGCGTCGTCTCGAGCTCGCGCGCACGTGCCTCGAACTTGTCGGGATTCCGCGCCCATGCAGCGAGCACCTCTTCAAGCGCCAACGGCAGCGTCTCGGCCGCACGATTGTGCTCGGATCCAACCCACCGCCGCGCGCCAGTCCAGGTGGTAGGCTCAGTGGGCAGTATTCCTTCGAGCTGCGCACGTACCCAAGCGCTCGCGCCCGAAAGGCCGATATATGCGGCGGTCGCTGCGCGGTCGCGAGCGTCAGCGTCGTGTCCAGGGAAAGTCACAGCCTGCGCCCAGCGCCGCGGGGCACAATCACCCGCGAGCCTTGCGGCCGAGAAGCAAACCAGTACGGTCTCGAACTTGACCGGTACGCCGCCTGGCACGAGCAGCACCGACTGAGCTCCAGCCGGCCAGCACGCGATGGCATCGGGACGGGTGAGCAGCCAAACGTCCAACTGATGCTCGGCGAGGAAGGGGTCGAGAGACCCCTCAGTCGTGAGGTGAAGCCCTTCCTCCTCCCGCGAAAGGGTGAATCGCGCTTCGAGCAGGATCACTGCTGCTTCATCGAGTGCGCGCTCTGCCGCGCGACGTGCCGCCTCGACGGGATCAACGGCGCCGTCGCCGAGCGGCGGATGGGAATGGACAAAGCTGATTAGGTCCTCCGCAAGCTGGTTCGAGACATCAAGCTCGGCGAGTACCTCCGCGTTGGGACCGTTCATCCCTCGGCGTGTGAGGTTGGCGCTACCGATCCACAGTCGCGATCGCCGCCCTCGTTGGCGCAAAAGCAGTTTGGCGTGAAGCCCCGGTGGCTCAGGTGGTTCGGGCGCCTCCCCATCGGGTGACAGTGGATCGACCGGCATCGGCGGCGCGGCGAGCGGGGAACGCGCCACCGACACCGCCAGGTTGGAGTGAACACTCAGCGCACGCGCCGCAGGCTCAGTGGTGAGTAAACGATTGTCGTTGCTGCCGTGGAATAAGTGGCAGCCGTCGTCATCGACGAACGGGCTGATTGCAAAGGTCCGATCGGGTCGCGGGAAATGTGTGTTGAAAGGCTTGTATTCGCCCGCATGCCGCCATTGCAATCCGCGGAGCCTCACGCCCGAGGGCGCACTCCAGCGAACGCTGGCCAACTCGGCTGCGAGCCCGCCGATCCACTGGACCGGCGCAAGCAATTCGCTTGCCATCGCAGCGATGTTTGGCACGCGAGCGCGACGCCCGCTGCCCACGCTGCCGACAAGCAGCAGCCCGGCCTCACGATCCGTGCCTCCTGTCAGGTTGCGGCTGCCTATCCAAATTCTCCAGTGGACTGTCTCGCTTCGCCCAACATATCGCGCGAGGGCGAGCTTCGGATGATATGATGCCCCGCGCGGTGGCTGGATCGCGTGCAGCCGGCGATCGAGTACGTGGAGAATCTTGTAGTGAAGGTCGGTAGGCCGCAATCGATCTTTCTGATGTACGATATCGATCCGCGGCGAGATTTCCTTAAGCGCCTCAATAAAGCTCAGAGGTCCCGCTTCGAGCTCCTGTTCGCCAGCTTTGCTAAGGGATAGGATAAGTGCGGCGATCGCGACAAGGTCGAGTGAGTACGTCGCAAACACGAGCCGGTCGAGCACCTGACCCGCCATCGGCCGAAGGGCCTCAAAGACCGAGTACGCCGCCTCGCGTTCAAAGCCCGACCCGCTCATTGGGGAGCCAGTTGGTTCAGGAAGGCGGCCACGTGCTCCCAGCGGTAAGTTAGTGGGCCCAGTTCGCGCGGCTTCCAAGATGCTCGGCGCTCATCCGAGGTCGGCGCGAGCAACGCGCGGCCGGGCTTTTGATCCATTTCGCGTTTCCTGTAGATTGGCTGCAAGCGGGAAAAGTCTCCCGCGCCATCTGCAAGCCAAGCTTGGGTCGCCTCGATCAGGGTTACCAGCTTGTCCACGTCATGAACGTCAACCTTTAACCTCACCAAGTCGAGCTTGGCGGCTTCGGCGGCGTAATTTTTCACGGCGGTATCGAGCCAGAGACGCGCATCAGCCATCGCGTCATCACATCCGTCCTTCAGGCGCTGGACCATGGCTGTGTGCAGCGCACGAGCAATCGCTGCGAGCGCGCCCGCGCGCCGAGCGCTGCGCAAGCTAACTTTCTCATCCGTCGAGCAGAGCGCGAGCACCTCTTGGCTTGTCATCGATGCCGGTGCTGCAGCGCGCCTCTCGGCGAGCCGCGATAGCAACGTGGGTCGGTCGAGCGGATCGCGCGTCCGCGCCCAGGCGCGACGAATGCGACCCGCCTCATCGTTGCGGTTGTCGAGCACGAAATTAAGCGGCTCACCCGCTACGGACCAGTTCGCCGGTGGGGACGGCGCGTCGACAAAGATCGGCAGCGCCGGCTCGGCGTCGACCTCAGGTCCGGAGCGCCTGCTGGTTAACTCGTCCCAACGTGAATGGACTGAAATGGACCCCGATTTTGGGACCAGAGGTTAAGTTGGAAAAGGGCCGCTCCGTTTGATAGACGGAGGGCATGATGACGACGAAGACGAGACGCAAGATCGACGCGGCACTGAAGGCAAAGATTGCGCTGGAAGCGGTGCGGGAGCAGGCGACGGTGGCCGATCTGGCCCAGCGCTATGAGGTTCACCCGAACCAGATCTATGCCTGGAAGAAGCAACTGCTGGACCAGGCGGCGCGGGCCTTTGATGCGGGTGTCGGGCGCGAGAGCGAGGAAACGCGCGAACGCGAGATCGAGAAGCTGCACGCCAAGATTGGACAACTGACGGTCGAGCGCGATTTTTTAGCGCGGAGGTCCGGAAGATGAGCACGCCGGACCGTCGAGGAATGCTCGATCGCGCCGACAAGGCGCTGTCGATCCGTCGGCAATGCCTGTTGCTTGGCATCGCGCGCTCCGGGGTCTACCGGCCGCCCCGGCCGGCCAACGACAACGACCTTGCCCTGATGCGGCGGATCGACGAGCTGTTCATCGCCTGGCCGTTCCTGGGCTCGCGGCGAATGACCGCAATGCTGAAGGCTGAGGGGCTTCAGGTCAATCGCAAGCGCGTGCAGCGGTTGATGCGCAAGATGGGCATCGCGGCGCTGGGACCGAAGCCGAACACGACGAAGCCGGCGCCGGGCCACAAGATCTATCCTTATCTGTTGCGCAACATGACGATCGACCGGCCGAACCAGGTGTGGGCCGCCGACATCACGTATCTGCCCATCGGCCGTGGCTTTCTTTATCTCGTCGCCATCATCGACTGGGCGAGCCGTGCGGTTCTGGCGTGGCGGTTGTCGAACACGATGGACGTCTCGTTCTGCGTGGCGGCTCTGGAAGAGGCGCTGGCGAAGTACGGCAGGCCGGAGATTTTCAATACCGACCAAGGCAGCCAGTTCACCAGCGCGGCCTTCACCGGCGCGTTGGCGGGCGCAGGGATCAAGATCTCCATGGATGGCCGCGGTCGTTGGATGGACAACGTCTTCATCGAGCGGCTGTGGCGGTCGCTCAAGCATGAGGACATCTATCTCAAGGGCTATGCCGACGGCCGCGAGGCCAAGGCAGGGGTCGCGAGCTGGATCGCCTTCTATAACGATCGTCGCCTTCATCAGGCGCTCGGCTATCGCACGCCGATGGCGGTCTGGCGCGAACGGATGCAGGCCGCGAAGGCTGTGGACATGGTGGACAACGCTGACGCGTTGACCACATGCCCCAGCAACAGCAGCAGACAGAGTCTCTGGCAGCGTGATAGGAAGTAATCAGGAGCGGTCAGTTTCCAACTAACAAACCGGCTCAAGCGGTCCCGCTCCGCGGGTCCATTTCTCTTCTGCCGCGCCACCATAGATGCTGTCGTTGCCCAACCCGCCGTAGAAGGATGCTCTGCCAACCAGCCCATTGCCGGTGAATGCAATCACATCATCCCCATTGCCGCCCAGGACCACTGGCTGGGGGCCATCGTCGTGATCGTAGGACCCATAAAGGCTATCGTTCCCGTCGCCTCCATCCCAATGCACAGCGAACCCGGTGACAAGATCATTGCCGCCGCCTCCATATGCAATGCCATCGTAGTTTGCGTTGAAGAGAGCATTGATGGTGTCGTCGCCGTCACCACCATAACCTCCTCCCTGGCCGACGACCGTGATCAGATCATTCCCCGCGTCGCCATACAATGCGCCGACGCTAGAGATGGTGTCGTTGCCAGATCCACCGTAAACCGCGCCGCCAAATCCCCCTTCAGGGAGAGAAAGATTGTCACCTCCCTCACCACCGTAAAGCGTTTGGGGACCCAGCCCACCGTACCCGCCGGCAAGTGTATCGTTTCCATCCAGGCCATACATGGCATCTTCGGGGCCCGTATGGCTGTCGTCCCCCGACGTTCCTACGTATGTGACCAAGCTTCCCTCCTAAAGGTCTTGAGCTCTTCCGAGCGAATATCAACGCCACGCCGGCAGTGTGCCGCCCAGCCGCGCTAGCTCACGATCGTGAAATTCGCCGCCGTGACCGTGCCCGCGGTGGCACCGTTCAGCCAGACCGCAGTGTCGGTATCGATCTGCACCACGAAGTAAGCGCCGTTCTGATATGAGTGCGAGAGCACGTCGGCGAATGAGGTGAAGCCGCTGCCGTTGAGCTGCACGGTATCGGTGGCTGGAGTCCAGTCCTGAACCACCTGGATGCTCGGGACATCGTTGGAAACGAAGGTGTTGTTGCCGCCTCCGCCAAAATAGTAGTTCACGCCGGTGCCGCCGTCGAAGTAGTCGTTGCCGGCGCCGCCATAGGCCGTGCCGCCGCCGGAAGGCATGTACAGGTAATCATTGCCCGCGTTGCCCTCGAGAAGGTCGACACCCTGATCACCAATCAGGATGTCTGCACCTTGCCCGCCGTAGATGCTGTCGTTGCCCTGCCCTCCGTAGGCCATCACGGTCTCGGCAACTGACCCAGACCCGCTGACGATGATCGCATCGTTTCCGTCGCCGCCCTGGATGACAATGAGGCCGCTTAAGCCGATCGGCCCGTCATAGATCGTATCGTCGCCGCCACCGCCGTCGATCGCGGAGCCCTGTCCAGTGATGGTGTCGTTACCGAGGCCGCCATAAGCGCGGCCCGTGTCGAAAAAACCATCCCAGCCGGTGGAGATTATGTCATTGCCTTCGCCACCGTAGGCGATGCCACCCGACGCCTGGATCGAGTCGTCGCCGCCAGCTCCCGTTACGGTGGCGTCGAAGCCGGAAACAGTGTCGTCGCCTTCGCCACCATAGACAGTGTCGTTATGAAAAGAACTCGAGCTGAGACTGTCGTTGCCGTTGCCGCCATAGACAACGCTCCCGGTCATCGTGGCAGCGAGCGTATCGTTGCCGTCCAGACCGTAAAGGACGTCCTCACCAGCAGCGGCCGTGTGGTTGTCGTCGCCGAGGGTTCCAACGTAGGTGGTCACCAGAAATTTCCTTCCGGAGCTGAATGCAACGCCGGAATGTTAGCAGCCTGATTGTGTTGACGCGAGTCTCGCGCGAGGTACAACCTGGCGCAGGTAGCTCTCGCGGCGCTCCTGCCCTCCTCGATCGACGAGCCCTCAGGTCTGCCGGATGAACTCCGCGATCAGGCCGCCGGTTTGCTGCGGGGCATCCTCGAAGCAGTAATGGCCGACGCCGGCGAGACGCCTGACCGGCGCCGCGGGGAAGATCGCGGAAAACAGCGGCAGGAAATGTTCGGCACGCAATGTGCGATCCGCTTCGCCCCAGATCGCAAGCGCCGGCTTGCCGCGGATCGCGCGGTCGGCGGCCGGACCGGGCGTCTCGAAGGTGTGCGCGCCGGTCGCAAACCCCTTGGCCCATCCGATCGCACCGAGGCAGTCGGCGGGACGCGCGAAGGGCGAGCCGTAGGCCGCAAGCCATGAGTCGGTGATCACAGCGTTGTTCTCAAAGCCGTTGAGCTTGAGCGTGCTCAGGATGTTGAAGCCGAGCTGTCCGAGAACCGGCTCGAGCTCGCCGCTCGCCTCGGCCTTGGCGATCCATTGAAACCATGGCGAAGCTAGCGCATTCGCCGTGACGCGCTCGAACAGATCGCTCTGCCCGAACGGCGTCGGCCCGTTGGCCGAGATGATGCGGCGGATGCGACCCGGATGCCGGGCCGCGAGTCCCATGCCGACCGGGCCGCCGAAATCATGCATGATCAGGGTGACGCCGGTGAGATCCAGCGCGAGGACCAGCGCTTCGAGATTGTCGACATGGTCCTGCAGCCAGTAGCTGCGCTGCGGCGGTGTCGCGCTCTTTCCAAACCCCATGTGATCCGGAACGATCACGCGATGGGTCATGCTCAGGCCTGAAATCAGGTGACGGAATAGATAGCCCCAGGTCGGTTCGCCATGCAGGCAGAGCACCACCTCGCCGTCCCGCGGGCCCTCGTCGACATAATGCATCCGGAAGCCGGGAGCTGCGGTGAAATGCGGCGCGAAGGGAAAGGTCCCGTCGAACGTGGCGTCGGGTTGGATCATGACTGACCTCGCATGGTTTTAATTTGAAACCATCGTGTATCGCTTGTGGTTTTACTTTGCAACCGGTATATCGAGCCCGAGATGGTTGACGGTCTCTCCAACCGCGCCATTCAGCCGATCAATCGAGATGAGGAGCGGCAGGCGGATCGCGATGGCGAAAAGAGTGAGCCACAAAGACTCCATGTGCGGCGTGGCACGACCGCTGGATGCGATCGGCGATTGGTGGTCGCTGTTGATCGTCCGCGATGCGTTCGACGGGCTGCGCCGGTTCGGCGAGTTTCAGAAGAGCCTCGGGCTCGCCAAGAACATCCTCTCGGCCCGGCTCCGCAATCTCCTGGCGCACGGCATCATGGAAACCGTACCCGCGGCGGACGGCAGCCCCTATCAGGAGTACGTCCTGACCGAGAAGGGACGCGGGCTCTTCCCGCTTCTTGTCGCGCTCCGGCAGTGGGGCGAGGATTTCTTCTTCGAACCCGACGAGGCGCATGTGCTGCTGGTCGACCGCAAGACCGGGCAGCCGGTACGGCGGCTGGAGCTGCGCGCGCAAGACGGACGCGTCGTTGGCGCTGAGGACACGATGGTCCGCCTGCCGCCCGCGTCGCCCTAGAAAGAGACCGCGTGAGAAGCGCCGCGATGCGCACGCTCCGTGACAGCAACCGGATATTAACCCTCCTTGCCGCAGCATCCGCGCGTGGAGGTATGACCAATGCAGACATTCCGGATTTCGCTGAGTGATGGGACGCGGAAATTCCACACGGTGATTCAGGCCCCTGATTCAGCCTCCGCGCACATCAAGGCCGCCTACTTCTTCGATACCTCGAAGTGGCGGATTCTCAGTGTTTCAGTGACCACCGCCGCGATGGCCGCGTAAGCTTCCACAAACGCTAGCCTGTTCGGTCGAGTTCGGCGGCGGCAAGCCGTGCGATCGCAAGGTCGATCTCGGCCAACGGATCGCCGTCGCCGAGAAACCAGGCCGCCGACAAGCCGGTCCAGGCGACGATCCATGACAGCAGACGCCGGCGATCGAGCCGTGCAGCCTCCACGACGATGTCGAGACGCCGCGCAAAGCGCCCGGGTTCGGTCGCAACCGGCCGCGCCGGGTCGGCGAGATCCGGATTGGTGAAGATGTTGGCGAAGTCGAAGCCTCGCTCGCCGACGAGATGCTTCGGATCGATCGCGAGCCAGCCCCGCGCGCCAAAGTCGAGCACGTTGTCATGGTGCAGGTCGCCGTGCAGCACCACGATCTCGCGTTGATTGCCGAGCAGGGCTTCGGTCACTTCAGCCGATCGGTTCAGGATGCCGCCATGCGCCCTCGCAGCGGGCCATAGCTCACCAAACCAGTGTGTCAGCGGCGTCAGATCCGGCCGCGGCTTTGCTCTCTCTGCGTGGAGCCGATCGGCCGTCGCACAGAGAATCCTGCAGGCCTCATCGTCCCGGCCGGTTCGCGCCATCGCGCTGAGCGAAGCCGAACCCGTCGCCCTTTCGAGCAACAGCGCGTTGCCATCGTGGGCGAGGACGCGCGCCGCGCCGTCTCCGTCCCACCACGCCATGACGATGGCGCCGAAGCACTCGTCCGGCTCGCTCGAGAGTTTGAGCATTGCGGGTTCGCCGTGCCGCCGCACCGGCAGCAACCGCGCGGCGTGCGTCATGATCGGGTGGCCGTCGGGGACGAGGCTCCAGGCCGCGAGATAGGGTTCGAACATCAGGTGGATTGACCGGGGATGGAGAAACGAGCCCCCGTCTTTCTAGTCATCACACCTGCACGCACTGCCACGGCTGCTCCCTGCGGCGCATCGTGGCAGGCCCAGCTCGAACCGGTTCCCCCGCCGCCCTGCCCATGTTGGCTGATGACAGCCCCCACCCATCTCGCGCTACAATGTCGCAGCCGGTGCTACGGAGGGTGTGGTGATGCCGCGAAAGGGAATTACCGGACACGACGATTGGGTGGTCACGGAGGCCCTGGCCACGGCGCTGGTCGCGCTCGAGCAGCTGCCGTCGAAACATCAGCCGCGCGCGCATATGGAGGATGTCCGGAAAATCCTGACCTCGCGATGTGAGGCCGGCGCCGTCACGCTGCATCTTGCGCAGGCCAAGTGCCGGTTGTTTCCGGATACCGATCCGCTGACCATCTATGAGGAATACGGCCTCAAGGATGGACTGGGATAGCGGCCGCGGCGGCGGCTGACTGACCGCCGAACCACTATTCGCGGCTGACGCGCCAGATCGTGCCGTTGCCGTCTTCCGAGACCAGCAGCGCGCCGTCACGCGCCACCGTCACCCCGACCGGGCGGCCCCAGACCTCATTGTCGCCGATGACAAAGCCTGTGACGAAATCCTCGTACTCGCCGGTCGGCACGCCGTCCTTCAGCCTGATGCGGATGACCTTGTAGCCGGTACGCTTCGACCGATTCCACGAACCGTGTTCGGCCGCAAAGGCATCGCCGCGATATTCGGGCGGAAAGCTGCTGCCGGTGTAAAAGGTCAAGCCGAGCGAGGCCGAGTGGGCCTGCAGCAGGACGTCGGGCACCGTCACCCTGTCCTTGAGGTCGGGTCGCGCGCCGGCATGCGCAGGGTCTTCGTTGGCGCCGATGTAGTACCACGGCCAGCCATAGAACGCGCCCTCGCGGACCCGCGTCACATAGTCGGGCACGAGGTTATCGCCGCGGCCGTCGCGCTCGTTGGTCGAACACCACGGCGTGCCGCTTCCGGGCTGGATCGCCAATCCGACGCAGTTGCGGATTCCGGTGGCGAACAGTTTCTGGTTCTTGCCATCAGGGTCAAAGGCGAGCACGGCGGCGCGGTCGGTCTCGATCCCCCAGGGCGCGCCAAGCGCATGATCACGGCTCCAGGCCTCAACGCCTTGCGGCGGCTGACCGAGGCCCTCGCCTGCATTGCCGGCGGAGCCGACCGACACCAGCATCCGCTTGTCGTCGGGCGTGAACACGATGTCACGCGTGAAATGATTGCCGCCGTGCGGCAGCCGGGCGACCGCCTCGGGCTTTCCCGACGCCTTGAGATCGCCGTTGCGGTAGGCAAAGCGCACGACGCTGTCGGTGTTGGCAACATAGAGCCATTGCGGATTGTCGCCGCTCGGGAAGAATGCGAGGCCGAATGGTCGGTTCAGTCCGGTCGCGTAGACGTCATTGGTCGCGGATTTGGCAGCACCATCGGCGCTGCGCAGGATGCGGATGCGGCCGGGGCCGGTCTCCGCGACGAACATATCGCCATTGGGCGCAGTCCGGATGATCCGCGGCCCGCTCAGCCCGCTTGCAAACAACTCGATCTTGAACCCTGCCGGCACCTGCGGCACCGCCGAGGCAGGTCGCTGCACGACGCGCGACGAATTGCTGCTGGAGGCCATTGCGCCTGGCCTAGGCAGGTCCTGCGGTGTGATCAGGCGCACCGTGCCGGGCTTGTCGCGCTGCCAGTCGCCAAAGGCCTCGGCACCTCTGAGCACCTGTTCGGCGCCCGACCGCGTGATGCTGATTGCTGCGAGGATAACGGCGGCAATGCTGACGCCGGCAAGACTTGACTTACGCATATGCTCCTCGCGCGATCCCTGTCAGTCGTGCTGCTCATAGCGCAATTCGACCGCTGGCCGCGTTCACAATGTCGTCGCATCAATGTCCGTTGGGGAGACGTCGTCACATCAATCGACGCGCGCTTCGCGAGATGCGTTACACGGCCCTCGAACGGACCATGGGCTTGCGCTCGGCTGTCGACGGCTCGCGAAACGCCGGCGTCTCTCCAAGCGGCGGCTTGAGAGGAACCGTGAGCCGGCATATTAGGCCTTCGGCGCGCCAATCGAAGTCGGCCCGTCCGCCGAGCTGGGTCTCGATGCTGGCGATCACGCTTCGCGTGCCGAAACCTTTCTGCTTCGGTTTGGTCACCAGCGGCCCGCCGGATTCCACCCAAGCGAGGATCAGCGTCTCGTCGTGCACTTCCCAGGTGATGGCGAGCCGGCCCGACAATACCGACAGGCTGCCGTATTTCGCGGAGTTGGTGACGAGCTCATGCAGCGCCAACGCCAGCGTCTGCGCGGTCGCGGGCTGCAACTGCACCTCGCCGCCGGCGATCTGGATCTGCCCGGCCTCGGAATAGGGCGCGATCTCCTCGGTTACCAGCCGCCGGACTTCCGCGCCCTGCCAGCTCGACAGCGACAGCACGGTGTGGACGCGCGCCAGCGCCGTGATGCGGCCCTCGACCGCCCGCACATAGGCGGTGACGTTCTGCGCGCGAGTCAGCCGCACGATCGATTGCGCCAGCGCAAGCGCGTTCTTGGCGCGATGGTCGACCTCGCGGGTCAGGAGGCTCTGGCGTTCCTCGGCCTTCTTGCGATCGGTGATGTCGACGGTGACGCCGCTGACCCGCACCACTCTGCCATTCCGGTCGCTGGTCGCCGCAGCCGTGCCGACGCACCAGCGAACCTCGCCGTCCGGCCGCATCACGCGGAATTCAGCCTCATAGGACGTCTGCCCATTGCCGAACCCGGCCCAGACTTGCCGGAGTTCTTCGACATCGTCGGGGTGAAACAGTGCCTGGATATTGTCGGAGGTCAGCGCGAAGGATTTCGGATCCACGCCGAAGATCTTGTACTGCCCCTCGTCCCACATCCAGTCGCCGTTGACCCAATCCCAGTCCCACGAGCCCATCTTGCCGGCGGCAATCGCCATGCTGCGGCGCGCCTCGCTTTCGACCAGCCGCGAGGTCGACTGCTCGAGCTCGGCGGTGCGCGCGCGCACACGGTCCTCGAGCTCGGCATTGAGGCGTTCGAGCTGGCGTGTCTTGCGGTAGAGCTCGGCGAACACGCGGATCTTTGCCCGCAGCACCTCGGGCACGACCGGCACCGGCACGTAATCGACCGCGCCCATCTCGTAGCCGCGCAGCCGGTCGATATCGCTGACCTGGATCGCCGAGATGAAGATCATCGCGGTCTTCTGGAAACGCGGATGCTCGCGGATCATTGCCGCAAGCTCGAAGCCGTCGAGCTCGGGCATGCAGACGTCGACCAGGATGACCGCGACTTCGTTCTTGAGCAGAAACTCGAGCGCCTCGCGGCCCGACGAGGCGGCGACAAGCGTTTCGCCGAGCTCCTTCAGGATCACCTCATAAGCCAGCAGCTTGGCCGGCTGGTCATCGACCAGAAGGATGTTTACCTTTTCGTGGTCCATCATGTTCGATCGCCGATCAGCGGTGCAGCCACATGCGGATCGCCAGCAGCAGTTGCTCGGTGTTGACGGGTTTCGCGAGATAGTCGGACGCGCCTGCCTCCAGGCATTTCTCGCGGTCGCCCTTCATCGCCTTCGCGGTCAGCGCGATGATCGGCAACCGCAAAAAGGCGGGATTTTGCCTGATGGCGCCGATGGTCTGGTAACCGTCCATCTGCGGCATCATGATGTCCATCAGCACGATCGCGATCTTCGGGTTGGATTCGACCAGCGAGATCGCCTCATGACCGGTTGTCGCCGTCAACACCTTCATACCGCGCCGTTCCAGCACGCTCGACAGCGCGAAGATGTTGCGGGCGTCATCGTCGACCAGCAGCGCCGTCTTGCCAATCAGGTCCTCATCGGAACTATTGAGCTTCTCCAGCATCCTCTGTTTTGCGACGGGCAATTCCGTGATCACACGGTGCAGGAACAGTGACGTTTCATCGAGCAGCCGCTCCGGCGACTCCACACCCTTGACGACGATGCTGCGCGCCATCGTGTGCAGTTCCGCGTCTTCCTCGGCCGAAAGTTCCCGGCCCGTAAACACGACAACGGGAATATTGGAGAGCATTTCGTCCTGGCGGATCTGATCCAGCACCTCGAAACCGCTCATGTCGGGCAGCCGTAGATCGAGCACGACGCAGTCGCACGGATTTTCGCGCAGCGTCGAGAGCGCCCCTGCCCCGGTGCCGCTGGTCAAGATCTCGATATCCTCGTGCCCGAGCAGCTCGGTGATGCTGAGCTGTTCCGCCGCATTATCCTCCACGATCAGCAGGCGCTTGCGGCGCGGTCTCGCGTATTCCTTGATCTGCGACAGCGCGGCGCTGACGCCTTCGGTCGTGGTCGGCTTGTTGACGAAGGAGAAGGCGCCGCGGGCCAGCGCGTGTTGCCGGTCCTCGTCGAGCGTAATGATCTGGACCGGAATGTGACGGGTCAGTGGATTGTGCTTGAGCTGGCTCAGCACGGTCCAGCCCAGCATGTCCGGCAGGAAGACGTCGAGCGAGACCGCGCTCGGCTGGAACTGCTTGGCGAGATCGAGCGCCTCGGCGCCGCGGGCTGCGACCAGAACCTTGAAGCCCTTGTCGCGCGCCAGATCGATCAGGACCCGCGCGTAATGCGGATCGTCCTCGACGATCAAAAGGATGGTGTCGCCGGGCTCGAGATTGAGCCGGTCATCCGGAAGCTGCTCGATCACACGCTCCTGCGTGCCTGATGCTTGTAGCGACGGTGCCGTGGTGTGCGGCATCTGTAGCGGCTGAGCCTGCGGTCGCAGCCCGGCCGACGGTCCGGCATATTTCAGTGGCAGATAGAGCGTGAAGGTCGAGCCCTTGCCCGGTGCGCTGCGCAGATGGATCTCGCCGCCAAGCAGGCCCGCCAGCTCGCGGCTGATGGCAAGGCCAAGACCGGTGCCGCCATATTTGCGGCTGGTGCCGGCATCGGCCTGCTGGAACGCCTCGAAGATCAGCTTCTGCTTCTCCTGGGGAATGCCGATGCCGGTATCCGACACTTCGAACGCTACGACGGCGGGCGCCGCGTTGAGGATCGGATGCTCGGCGCTCCAGCCGCCGAGCGCGGCCGACACCGTCAGGCTGACACCGCCCTCCGCGGTGAACTTGAACGCGTTCGAGAGCAGGTTCTTCAGCACCTGCTGCAGCCGCTTGGAGTCGGTGACCATGCTGCGCGCAAGATTGGCGTCGACATCGATGCTGAAGGAGAGGTGCCGGTTCTCCGCCTCGTGACGGAACGGCCGTCCGACGGTCTCAAGCAGGCTCGACGTCAGAATTTCCTCGGCATCGACGGTCACCGTGCCGGACTCGATCTTGGAGAGGTCGAGGATGTCGCTGATCAGGTTCAACAGGTCGGTGCCGGCACCATGAATGGTGCGGGCGAACTCGACCTGCTTGCCGGTCAGATTGCCGTCCGGATTCTCGGTGAGCTGCTGGCCCAGGATCAGGATCGAGTTCAGCGGCGTCCGCAGCTCGTGCGACATGTTGGCGAGAAATTCGGATTTGTACTTCGAGGTCAGCGACAGCTCGGTCGCCTTCTCTTCCAGCGCGCGCCGCGCCTGCTCGATTTCCTGGTTCTTGCGCTCGACGTCGACGTTGCGCTCGGCGAGCTGCTGGGCCTTCTGCTCGAGTTGATCGTTGGTCTGCTGCAATTCCTTCTGCTGGGTCTGCAGCTCGCCGGCGAGCTGTTGCGACTGCTTGAGCAACGCCTCGGTCTGCATCGTCGCCTCGATGCTGTTGAGCACGATGCCGATGCTGTCGGTGAGCTGTTCGAGGAAGGTGATCTGCGAGGTCGTGAACGAGGAGATCGAGGACAGCTCGATCACCGCCTTGACCTGGTTCTCGAACAGCACCGGGAACACGACGAGGTTCTTAGGCATGACCCGCATCAACGCCGAATTGATCGGCACCGCATCGCCGGGAATATCGGAGACGAAGCGCTGCCGCTTGTCGAGCGCGCACTGACCGATCAATCCCTCGCCGAACTGGACGATTTGCGGATGCGGATTGCTGCTGTCGCTGGCATAGGCCGACAACAGGCGCAGCTGCGCATTCTCGGGATTGTCGACCTGGTAGATCACGCCCATATGCGCGTTGATCAGCGGCGCAAGCTCGGTCAGCAGCAGACGGCCGACGGTCGCAAGATCGCGCTGGCCCTGCAGCATGTTGGTGAAGCGCGCCAGATTGGTCTTCAGCCAGTCCTGCTCGGTGTTGCGCTCCGTCGTGAGACGGAGGTTGCCGATCATCGTGTTGATATTGTCCTTGAGCTCTGCGACCTCGCCGCGCACGTCGACCTGAATCGAGCGCGTCAGGTCGCCCTTGGTGACCGCGGTCGCCACTTCCGCGATCGCGCGCACCTGGGAGGTCAGGTTCGCCGCCAGCAGGTTGACGTTGCCGGTCAGATCCTTCCAGGTGCCGGCGGTGCCGGGCACGTTGGCCTGACCGCCGAGCCGGCCCTCGACGCCGACCTCACGCGCCACGCTGGTGACCTGCTCGGCGAAGGTCGCGAGCGTCTCGGTCATGTTGTTGATGGTGTCGGCGAGCGCGGCCACCTCGCCCTTCGACTTCACCGTCAGGTTCTGCTTCAGGTCGCCGTTGGCGACCGCGGTCACCACCTTGACGATGCCGCGCACCTGCTCGGTCAGGTTCGCCGCCATGACGTTGACGGTGTCGGTGAGATCCTTCCAGGTGCCGGCGACGCCGCGCACCTCGGCCTGGCCGCCGAGCTTGCCCTCGGTGCCGACCTCGCGCGCCACGCGCGTGACCTCGCCGGCAAAGGCGTTGAGCTGGTCTACCATCGTGTTGATGGTGTTCTTCAGCTCGAGGATCTCGCCCTTCACGTCGACCGTGATCTTGCGCGACAGGTCGCCGCGCGCCACAGCAGTGGTCACCTCGGCGATGTTGCGGACCTGCGTGGTCAGGTTCGCGGCCAGCAGGTTGACGTTGTCGGTGAGGTCCTTCCAGGTGCCGCCGACGCCGGGCACCACGGCCTGGCCGCCCAGCCGTCCCTCGGTGCCGACCTCGCGCGCCACGCGCGTCACTTCGGCGGCGAACGAGCGCAGCTGCTCGACCATCGTGTTCAGGGTGTCCTTGAGCAGCAGGATCTCGCCGCGCACGTCCACCGTGATCTTCTTCGACAGGTCGCCGCCGGCGATCGCGGTCGCGACCTCGGCGATGTTGCGGACCTGCGCGGTGAGATTCGACGCCATGAAGTTGACGTTGTCGGTCAAATCCTTCCAGGTGCCGGCGACTCCGGGCACTTCAGCCTGGCCGCCGAGTTTGCCCTCGGTGCCGACCTCGCGCGCCACGCGCGTCACTTCACCGGCGAAGGCGTTGAGCTGGTCGACCATCGTGTTGATGGTGTTCTTCAGCTCAAGGATTTCGCCCTTCACGTCGACCGTGATCTTGCGCGACAGGTCGCCGCGCGCCACGGCGGTGGTCACTTCAGCGATGTTGCGGACCTGCGCCGTCAAATTGCCGGCCATCGAGTTGACGCTGTCGGTCAGATCCTTCCAGGTGCCGGCGACGCCGGGCACGTTGGCCTGGCCGCCAAGGCTGCCGTCGGTGCCGACCTCGCGCGCCACGCGCGTCACCTCGCCCGCGAAGCGGTTGAGCTGATCGACCATCGTGTTCAGTGTTTCCTTCAGCTGAAGGATCTCGCCGCGCACGTCGACCGTGATCTTGCGCGACAGGTCGCCGCCGGCGATCGCGGTCGCCACCTCGGCGATGTTGCGGACCTGTGCCGTGAGGTTGCCGGCCATCGAGTTGACGCTGTCGGTCAGATCCTTCCAGGTGCCGGCGACGCCGGGCACTTCGGCCTGGCCGCCGAGCTTGCCGTCAGTGCCGACCTCGCGCGCCACGCGCGTCACTTCGCCGGCGAAGGCGTTGAGCTGGTCGACCATGGTGTTGAGCGTTTCCTTCAGCTGAAGGATTTCGCCCGACACGTTCACCGTGATCTTCTTCGACAGGTCGCCCTTCGCGACCGCGGTCGCAACCTCCGCGATGTTGCGGACCTGCGCGGTCAGGTTCGAGGCCATCGAGTTGACACTGTCGGTCAGATCCTTCCAGGTGCCGGCAACGCCGCGCACCTCGGCCTGGCCGCCGAGCTTGCCTTCGGTGCCGACCTCGCGCGCCACGCGCGTCACTTCGCCGGCGAAGGCGTTGAGCTGGTCCACCATCGTGTTGATGGTGTCCTTCAACTCGAGGATTTCGCCGCGCACGTCCACCGTGATCTTCTTCGACAGGTCGCCATTGGCGACCGCGGTGGTGACGCCGGCGATGTTGCGGACCTGCGCGGTCAGGTTCGACGCCATGAAGTTGACGTTGTCGGTCAAATCCTTCCACGTGCCGGCAACGCCGAGCACGTTGGCCTGGCCGCCGAGCTTGCCTTCGGTGCCTACCTCACGCGCCACGCGCGTCACTTCGGATGCGAAGGCGTTGAGCTGGTCGACCATGGTGTTGAGGGTTTCCTTCAGCTGAAGGATCTCGCCCGACACGTTCACCGTGATCTTCTTCGACAGGTCGCCGCCGGCGATCGCGGTCGCGACGTCGGCGATGTTGCGGACCTGCGCGGTCAGGTTCGACGCCATGAAGTTGACGTTGTCGGTCAGGTCCTTCCAGGTGCCGGCGACGCCGGGCACGATAGCCTGGCCGCCGAGCTTCCCGTCGGTGCCGACCTCGCGCGCCACGCGCGTCACTTCCGACGCAAACGAGCGCAACTGATCGACCATCGTGTTGATGGCTTCCTTCAGCTGCAGGATCTCGCCGCGGACGTCGACCGTGATCTTCTTGGACAAGTCGCCATTGGCGACCGCGATCGTCACCTCGGCGATGTTGCGGACCTGGCCGGTCAAATTGTTGGCCATCGAGTTGACGCTCTCGGTCAGGTCCTTCCAGACACCGGTCACTTCCGGCACCTGGGCCTGGCCGCCGAGCTTGCCCTCGGTGCCGACTTCGCGGGCCACGCGCGTGACCTCCGAGGTGAATACCGAGAGTTGCTTGATCATCGTGTTGACGATGTTCGCCGACTGCAGGAATTCGCCGCGCAGCGGCCTGCCCTCGACGTCGAGCTGCACGGTCTGCAGCAGGTCGCCCTGCGCCACCGCGGCGACCGCCCGAGTGACCTCGCGGGTCGGCCACAAGAGATCGTCGATCAGCGTGTTGACCGAGCTTTCCATATCGGCCCAGGCGCCGCTGGCGAGGTCGAAATTGACGCGCTGGCGGGTCTGCCCCTCGCGGCCGACCACCTGTCCGACGCGCGCCAATTGCTGCGCCATACGTTCGTTCGCCGCGGCGATTTCGTTGAAGGCGTCCGCGATCTTGCCGTCGATCCCGAGATAGTCGCCGCGCATGCGAACCGAGAAGTCGCCGCCGCGCATCGCCTGCAGGGATTGCAGCAGGTCGTGCGAGGAATCGAGGCTTCCGTTGGATGATTGGGCGCGGCGGGTATCAGCACGGGGACGAGGCGGCGAACCGAGATCGGTCATGGAATTTCCCCTACGCGCTGGCCCCCTGTCGAGAGACTCGGAAAAGCCAGTGTGACCATAAGAATTACTGCCCGTGTTCTATTCAAGCGGGAAAACGCCAAAACCGCGATTTGTGACGCAAACCGAGTAGCTTAATCGCTAATGGAACCTAAAGTTCCAACGCGGAATGGAACTTTTTCGCAAAGCAGCGTAAGCCGTTCGTATTGCCTGGTCCCCACGGTCGCATCTGATCGCATTGGAACATTCGCCTCTGCGAAACGTTCCGGCCGATGGCAGGATTTGTGATGGTTAAGAAATCGGATCGACTCAAGCGCGGCATTTTCGACAGCGAGCGCAACTTTCGGCTGTTGGCCGGGGGCGTGATCGACTACGCGATCTGCATTCTCGCCCCCGATGGACGGGTGACCAACTGGAACAAGGGTGCCGCGCGCATCACGGGCTATTCCGCCAAAGCTATCCTCGGCAAGCACTTCTCGGTCTTCTATCCTGCGGAGGATCGCGCATCCGGCCTTCCCGCCAAGGCGCTGCAGATCGCGCGGAAGGAAAAGCATGCCGCGGCGGAGGGCTGGTTCATCCGCAAGGATGGATCGCAATTCCACGCCTCTGTCGTCATCGACCCGATTTACGAGAAGCGCAAGGTCGTCGGCTACGCGATGGTCACCCGCGACATCACCGAGCGACAGCAAGCGCGCGCGGATCTCGATGCCAGCGAAAGCCAGTTCCGCCTGCTGGTGAGCAACGTCACCGACTACGCGCTGTACATGCTGACGCCGGCCGGCATCGTCGCCAACTGGAACGCCGGCGGCGAGCGCATTAAGGGCTATTCGCCAGGCGAGATCATCGGCCAGAGCTTCTCGCGATTCTACACGCCGGCCGACCAGGCCGCGGGCAAGCCGGCCCGCGCACTCAAGATCGCGGAAGAGACCGGGCACTACGAGGAGGATGGCTGGCGGGTCCGCAAGGACGGCTCGTTCTTCTGGGCCAGCGTCGTGATCGATCCGATCCGCGACAGCGACGGCAGCCTGGTCGGCTTTGCCAAGATCACACGGGATATTTCCGAGCGGCGTGAGGCGCAACAGAAGCTCGAACTGGTGCAGCGTCAGCTGGCGGAATCGCAGAAGATGGATGCGCTCGGTCAATTGACCGGCGGCGTCGCGCACGACTTTAACAACCTGCTGATGATCATCTCGGGCAATCTGCACCGGATCAAGCGCGAGGTGACGAGCGAGCGCGGCCAGCTCGCGCTCAGCGCGATCGACACCGCCTCCGAGCGAGCCGCCTCCCTGACCAGCCAGCTGCTCACCTTCGCGCGCCGTCAGAGCGTCAATCCGCAGACCGTCGACGTCGCCGACAGGATCGCCGCGGTGCGCGAGGTGCTGAGCAGCGCGCTCGGCGGCGCGATCAAGCTGAACATGGAGATCCAGCCGGATCTCTGGCCGGTGTTCGTCGACCCGAACGAGTTTGAGACCGCGCTGATCAACCTTGTGGTCAATGCGCGGGACGCGATGGCTAATGGCGGTACGCTGACCGTTTCGGCCCGCAACGTACCCGAGACCGTCGAGGTCGCCGTCAGCGTGGCCGATACCGGCGAAGGCATTCCCGAGGACGTGCTGAGCAAGGTCTTCGACCCGTTCTTCACCACCAAGCCGGTCGGCAAAGGGACCGGCCTCGGGCTGTCCCAGGTCCACGGATTTGCGCACCAGGCCGACGGCCGGGTCGAGATAACAAGCACGCTCGGCAAGGGCACGACGGTCAGCATCTACCTGCCACGCGGGACCGGGGCCGTAAAGCGCACGGCTGCGGCTCGCAGCGTGCGCGGCTCCGCCACCGTCCTGCTGATCGAGGATAATCCTGCCGTCGCCGACGCAAGCGCGGGCCTGCTCGAACAACTCGGCTACACCGTGCGCTGGGCATCCAACGCAGAGGCTGCCTTATCGGAAGTCGACACCAACGGGGTCGATGTGGTGTTCAGCGACATCGTGATGCCCGGCAGGATGGACGGTCTGAAGCTGGCACGCGCGATCCGCGACAGGAAGCCCGAGCTGCCGATCCTGCTGACGACCGGTTACAGCAAGAGTGCACGCGACGTGAGGTCCGACTTTCCGGTCCTGCGCAAGCCGTACCGCATCCACGATCTCAGCCGCGAACTCTCGAAACTGACCGGACAAGGCTCGGGCGGCGTCATGGGCAACCCGTCCGCAGGCGCTGTGGGCGAGTTCGATTCCGCCGCGCGGGACGTTGCGCTCAGACCAAAGGCAAAAGCGCACTCCTAAAAAACCAAGGGCTAGCGTTCGGCCGGCCAGCTTCGCCGCACCAATTGCACCCGCTCGATGCGGCTGCACTGCTCGCAGCGGTACTGGAGAATATCCCTGCCCTCGGTGCCCGGGTGGCTGCTCTCAAGCCGCATCGTCCTGATGCAGCTGATACAGGAAATCAGCGTCAGCAACGGGCTGCGATCGTCATTCATCGATGCCCGCGGTGGCGCGGTCGGATCGGCGATCATGGCGCTGGACGATGCTATGGAATTGGCTCTCACCACAAGAAAATGCCCATCCGTGGCTCCGGTTCCCGCCTCGAAACCAGATTTGGGCTCAAGCCGGTCTGAGGCGCGCCCTCCAGCTCGGGCAGGCCGATCAAACCTTCGCGTTGCTGTGGCCCGGCTTGGGCGGGGCCTTCTTCGAGTTGACGGGGGTCGGCTTGACGGTCGCAACAGGGCGGTCCGCAAAGCTTCGGCTTAGCCGCTCCCGCACCGTCGGGAGGCGGTCGCCGCCGCCGGAGGCTTTCCATCGACCAATGAGCTCGGCCACTTCGGCCCGCATCGCCATCAGCCGGCATGACGCCTCACTGCAATCGAGGTCGCGGTTGATCTGATCACGGATCGACGCCTCGATCAGGGTCATTTCAGCCCGCAAGGTGCTGATCCTTCGACGAATTTCATTGATCTTGTTGTCCATAGCTTGTTAGAACAAAAATGGAACATATTGTCAAGTCACGATCCAGCAAACGAGGTAGGCAATGAGCATGGCAGCGGTAAGATTTGGCGGGGTTGCGCAGCGCCTTGGCGGGCTGATGACCCGTGCCCAGGCGCTGCGGCTGAGGAACCTTGCCGAGGAGGCGTATCAGCCGAACCAGTACGCGCGCGACCTGACGTCCGAGGAAGCCGAACGGCGCATCGATGCCCTCAGGGCCGAGATCGCGCTGGCGGACTCTTTCTGAACTCCCCATCCGGACCGGGCCGGACACCCCCTTAAGGCTTTGATATAGCGGCGCAGCTAGTTCTGTTTCTGTCGTTGCTGCTTTGTCTTTATCGCAGCTTTGCTTGGGGGAGCCTTACGTGCTGGAGCTGGAGAAGCGATCGCCACTAGCGTTCCCGATCGCGCTGAAAAACGGGCGAACGCTCGCGACCGTCGGCGACGCCGCGGACTATTTGTCGACGCTGAATATCGATCAGCGCGAGCGTGGTTACTGGAAGACGGCGATCAACAACGCCATGCGCGAACCGGGCTATCTGAAGATCGCGACCATGAATCTGCGGTCCGCGCTGGTGTATGACCGCCTCGTCGACGACGTCGGCCCCTGATTGTGGTGCGGCGGCTACAGCCGAATCGGCGATGGTCTCGTAAGTCGCTGTTCGTTATGGCCGCAAACAAGGTAACGGCGGTACACGCGACGGCCGGATGCGGATTGCGCTTCGGCCGCTAATCTAGGGCCGCCTCGGAGCGCCAAAGGAAGGCCAAGGCGGCCCATTTTCTTTCAAAGCAATTTGGCGCGGACGAACAGCGTCCGCAACGCGCTGGTCGCTTGCACCGTCAGCATGGCATTCCCGGCCGCCCTCTCCAGCGCAACCAACGCCTCGTCATGCAGCGAGCGGAATTCCATCCATTCGACGGCGCTGAGATTGCTGATGAAGCGGTAGGCCTGACCGACGGTCGCAAGCGTCACCGTCTCGCCGTTCAGCCGCACCTTGAACGTCGCCTTCAGCGGCGTGTCGGATTTGGATACGTCACCCATGGCGCGGTTGTGCGCCGCGCCGCGTTAATGTCAATCTAATTTCTCGCAGGCGCCGATCCGCGCCGCATCCTGCTGATGACTTTTTCGCGGCGCGCCGCCGCCGAAATGGCCGGCCGCGTCGAGCGCATCGCTCGGCGCGTACTCGGCGATCGCGCCTCCATCATGACCGATGCACTCAGCTGGGCCGGCACGTTCCACGGCATCGGCGCGCGGCTGCTGCGGGAATTCGCCGAACGCATCGCCCTCGAGCCGGCCTTCACGATCCATGATCGTGAAGACTCCGCCGACCTGATGAACCTGGTCCGCCACGACCTCGGTTTCTCCCGCACCGAAAGCCGGTTTCCCACCAAGGGCACCTGCCTTGCGATCTATTCGCGCTGCGTGAATGCGGAGATGCCGATCGAGACCGTGCTCGGTCAGTTCTTCCCCTGGTGCGCAGGCTGGGCCAGCGAATTGAAGCAGTTGTTCGCGGCCTATGTCGAAGCCAAGCAACGGCAGAACGTGCTCGATTACGATGACCTCCTGCTCTATTGGGCGCAGATGGTGACGGACGCTGCCCTGGCTGAGGAGATCGGCGGCCGCTTCGACCATGTGATGGTCGACGAATATCAGGACACCAACCGCCTGCAGTCCTCCATCCTGCTTGCGCTCAAGCCTGGGGGGCGCGGGCTCACCGTGGTCGGCGACGACGCGCAGTCGATCTATTCGTTCCGTGCCGCCACCGTGCGCAACATCCTCGACTTCCCGTCGCAGTTCAGCCCGGCTGCCGAGATCGTTACGCTCGACCGCAACTATCGCTCGACGCAGCCGATTCTGTCGGCAGCCAATGGCGTGATCTCGCTCGCCAAGGAACGCTTCACCAAGAACCTGTGGACCGATCGCACCTCGACCCGCAAGCCGCTGCTCGTCACGATCCGCGACGAGGCCGATCAGGCGCGCTACATCGTCGAGCAGGTGCTGGCCAACCGCGAAGAAGGCGCGCTGCTCAAGCACCAGGCGGTGTTGTTCCGTACCTCCTCGCATAGCGGACCGCTCGAGGTCGAGCTGACCCGCCGCAATATTCCGTTCGTGAAATTCGGCGGCCTCAAATTCCTCGACGCAGCGCATGTCAAGGACATGCTGGCGCTGCTGCGCTTCACCGCCAATCCGCGCGACCGGGTCGCGGGCTTTCGGATCCTGCATCTGTTGCCCGGCGTCGGGCCGGCCTCGGCGCAGCGCGTGCTCGACCGCATGGCCGAGGCCGCCGATCCGATCGCGGCGCTCGCAGCACTGCCCGCCCCGCCCCGCGCCGGTGCCGACTGGCGGCTGTTCGTCGAAGCCATCGAGAACCTCCGCTATTCGGAATGGCCTGTTGACATCGAACGCGCGCGCCACTGGTACGAGCCGCATCTCGACCGCATCCACGAGGATAGCGAGGTCCGCCGCGCCGACCTTATCCAACTGGAGCAGATTGCCGCCGGCTATCCGTCACGCGAACGCTTCCTCACCGAGCTCACACTCGATCCGCCGGACGCGACCAGCGACCAGGCCGGCGTGCCGCTGCTCGACGAGGATTACCTGATCCTGTCGACGATCCACTCCGCCAAGGGGCAGGAATGGAAGTCGGTCTACGTGCTCAATGTCGTCGATGGCTGCATGCCCTCCGATCTCGGCGCCGGCACATCGGCGGAACTCGAGGAGGAGCGCCGCCTGCTCTATGTCGCCATGACCCGCGCCAAGGACGATCTGCACCTGTTGGTGCCGCAGCGCTTTTTCGTCCACGGCCAGGCCGCCAAGGGCGACCGCCACATGTACGCCTCGCGCACCCGTTTCATCCCGGAACGGCTGCTGCCGATGTTCGAGCGGACCACCTGGCCGCGCGCCGCCGCCGCGCAGGCCGCGTCCGCCAGCCGCGCGCCGCCGATCGACATCGGAGCCCGGATGCGCGGCATGTGGCGCTGACGCCGGTTGCGAAAGATTTTTCAGACGGCCTGGAACGAAGCCGCCGGCCTCGCGTTGAAGCCGCGTTCGTAATCGGCAAACGACCATCCCCGACGGCTTCGGCGCGGAGTTTCGCGCTGGAGCCGTCGTTTTTTGCGCCGCGTCAATTCACGCAGGAAACAATCTGACGGGCTGGTCGAAGCCCTTCAGCGCGTGATCGGAACCGGCTGCCGTGATCATGTCGCCGGTTCGTTCCCGCACCGCCGTCGTGACCAGGATCTCGCCGGATTTCGCCGCCGCCTGGGCGCGCGCGGCGCGGTTCACGACGGTACCGACCGCCGTCAGGTCGCGATGGGTCTGGCCGAACTCGCCGAAATTGGTGTCCCCGCTGTCCATCCCGATTCCGATGCCGATCTCGATGTCGCCGGCGCCGATCGTCCGCACCAGCGCGTCGTGCCTTTCCTGGAAGCGGCGCTGGATGTCGCGCGCGGCCAGCAAGGCCTGCACCGCATGATCGTCCCGCCGCACCGGAAAGTTGAAGATCGCGAACACGGCATCGCCGATCGTCTTGTTGAGAATGCCGTCATAGCGCCAGATCGCGGCGGCGCAGTCATCGTAGAACGCATCCAGCAGCGATGTCAGTCCGTCCGGCGCGATGGTCTGGGTCAGCGTGGTGTAGCCGCGCAGATCGGCAAACAGGATGGTGGCGTCGATTGTCACGGCGCGCGCCTTCATGATCTTCGAGAAGGCCATCTCGCAGAGCGTGCAGGTGTTCGGGTTCATGCGGCTCGGCTTGACGCCAAACAGGCGGAACGGCGCCGACAACGGGCCGCGCAGGGGAATCGGCATATGCAGGTTTTGCCAGCAGCCGAGGCAGATCGTTGCAGGTTCCGGAGTCATCGGCACACCACCAGTCGTTCCAGCAACGAAACCCGGGCGATCCAGGACGTCCGGGCCGGGATTTGCAGCGCGCCGCGCTCAGGTCGGCGTCACGAAGCTCAGTCCGATCCGCGTCTTCTTGCTCCACACCACCTGGCACTCGTAGACAACAGAGGCGTCCTTGGCCATCACCAGGCGGAAGCGATGCGGGACGAAGGCCGGATTCTCGACCTCGATCGCGGCTCCCTCCGGCGAAATGTTCACGATCGTGCAATGCATGACCGAACCGCCCGATGAAACATAGCCGGGTTCATTGACCTCGGTTCGCGGATGCCTGCGCTTTTCGTCCACCCAGCCTCCCCCCAACTTCCTTCACACAAGCGTGGGCGATCGGCATTGCCGAAGTCAACGGCTCCGACAGGCCGGATCGGGCTTTCGCACCACGATTTGTGTGAAGCAGTAGGCCGAATTGCCTATCGCGTCACTGCAGATGAGCCCCGCGTCAGCGCGGGCTTGTCGTTCGCGATGGCGCGAGGATAGCCTCACCCTATGGGCGAAGCGCTGGCGCGACGCACGCTCCTGATAACAATGAACAGGCGCCATGGGGAAAACGCGCCATGTTCGAGATTCTCGATCGCCGGACGACTCTGACCGGCAACCAGATCAAGATCCTTGCGGCGGCCATCATCGGCGATGCGCTGGAATTCTTCGACTACTTCCTGATCGGCTTTGTGCTCGCGTTCCTGATCGGACCGTGGAAACTCACCTTTGGCCAATCGGCCACCGTGCTGATGAGTTCCGGCATCGGCGCCATCATCGGCGCCTATCTCTGGGGCTGGCTCGCCGACCGGATCGGCCGCCGCATCGTCTTCATCGGTACCGTCCTGAACTTCTCGATCGCGACCGGCCTGCTCTATTTCACGCCCGATAACGGCTGGGTCTACCTAGCGATCCTGCGCTTCTTCGTCGGCGTCGGCGTCGGCGTCGGCGGCCTCTATTGTGTCGACCTGCCGCTGGTGCAGGAGTTCATGCCCTCGCACAAGCGGGGCTGGGTCGGCGGGCTGGTGACCTGTGTGATCCCGCTCGGCGTCGGGCTCGGCGCGGTGCTGGGAGCCGTGATGGGCGCCGACCAGTGGCGGCTGTTGTTTGCGATCGGCGTGCTGCCGGCGGTCCTGGTGCTTCTGGTCCGGCTCTGGGTTCCGGAATCGCCGCGCTGGCTCTGCCGACAGGGACGCTATGACGAAGCCCGCAAGTCGCTTGCCTGGGCCCTGCAGATGTCGCCGTCGGAGCTGCCATTGCCGAGCGCAGCCGACGCCGGTCCGATCGTCAAGACGAGTTGGTTCGACCTGTTCAAATATCCGCGCAGCCTGATCGTCTCTTGGCTTGGCAATGCCGGCGCGCAGACCGGCGTCTACGGCATCACACTCTGGGCGCCCGCGCTGTTCGTGCTGCTCCTGAAGGTGACGCCGCAGGAGGCCGCCAAGATGATGATCCTGCTCAGCGTCACCGGTTTCCTTGGCCGCATCTCGTTCTCCTGGTTCTCGGAACTGCTGGGACGGCGCGTCGCCGGCGGCCTGCTCGGCTTGGGGGCCGGGGCGCTGACGATCATTGCCGGCTATCACTACGACGTGACGCTGTTCGGGATGTCGGCGTTCTGGCTGCTGCTCGCTGCCGCCTTCTTCTTCGCCGACGGCGGCTTTGCGATCGTCGGCCCCTATGCGGCCGAGGTCTGGCCGTCGCATCTGCGCACCACGGGCATGGGGTCGGCCTATGGCTTCGGCGGCATCGGCAAGATCATCGGGCCGGTCGGGCTTGCCCTGATCGTCGGCTCCAACAACTATCTCAAGCCGGACGTGCCGCTGACCCAGATCCCAACCGCCTTCGTCTATCTCGGCTGCTGGTTCCTGATGGCGGGCGCCGTCTATCTGTTCTTCGGGCTCGAGACCCGGGGCAAGTCGATCGAGCAGATCGACAAGGAGCTCAACGCGACGGCTGACGTCGCCGCGTCCGCAACGATCCGGCGCGCCTGAGGGAGACGAATATGAGCGTGACTTCCGCCGACCTTGCGGGCGACCGCGACGTGATCGCTCGCGCCGAGGCGATCAGGGACGCGGTTGCAGCCGCCTCCAACGATATCGAGATGACGCGCCGCCTGCCACCCGACCTGCTCGACCGGCTGCATGAGGCGCGGCTGTTCCGCCTGCTGTTGCCGCGGTCGACCAACGGGATCGAGACCGATCCCGTCACCTTCTTCCATGTCATTGAGACCATTGCGAAGGGCGATGCCTCGACGGCGTGGTGCCTGAGCCAGGCCGGCGGCTGTGCGATGTCGGCCGCCTATCTCGACCTGCCGGTTGCGCAGGAGGTGTTTGCCGACCCACGCGCGGTGCTCGCCTGGGGTCCCGGCCCGAAGGTCAAGGCGATCGAGTGCGAAGGCGGCTACCGCGTCACCGGGGTCTGGTCGTTTGCCTCCGGCGGACGCCACGCCACCTGGCTCGGCGCCCACTGCCCGATCTATGCCGCCGACGGCGCACCGCGCCGTGACGCCAATGGCGAGCAGGTCGAACGCACCATGCTGGTGCGCACCGAAGACGTCGAATGGACCGACATCTGGAACACGGTCGGGCTGCGCGGCACCGCCAGCGACCAGTTTGCGCTCAACGACTTCTTCGTCCGTTCGGACCATTCGATCACCCGCGAGTTCGACCGCGAATGCCGCGAGCACGGCCCGCTGTACCGGATGAGCAACCACACTTGCTATCAGATCGGCTTTGCCGGGGGTCGCCTGCGGCATTGCCCGCAGCGCGGTGGACAATTTCGTCGACGTCGCCCGCAACAAGGTGCCGCGCGGCATGAAGAAGACGTTGCGGGACAATGCGGTCGTGCAATCCGGCCTCGCCCAGGCCGAGGTCAATCTGCGCGCCGCCCGCGCGTTCCTGCTGCAATCGATGGCCGACATCTGGAAGGACCTGGTCGCCGGCAACAGCATCACGGTCGCGCAGCGCATGACGATCCGGATGGCGGCCACGCATGCCATCCACAAGGGGCGCGAGGCGGTCGACTTCGCCTACAATGCCGCCGGCGCCATCGCGATCTTCGACGGCCATCCGCTGGAGCGGCGCTTCCGCGACATCCACACCGTGACCCAGCAATTGCAGGGCCGGTTCAGCCATTTCGAGACCGTCGGCGCCGGGATGCTCGGCGTCGAGGCCGACCTCAGCTTCGTTTAACCCGATTTCTCAAGGAGAAGAACCATGCCACTGGGCGGACTACAGCATTTCACCGACTTGGAGAAGACCAAAGAGTTCTATTGCGATGTGCTCGGGCTCGAGAATGGCGATCGGCCGCCGCTCGATTTCCCCGGCTACTGGCTCTATTCCGGCGGCCAGGCCACTGTCCATTTGATGGGCACCCGCAAGCCGCGCGACGGCATCGTGGTGCGCGGCACCGAGAAGAAATATGAGGACACCGGCCGCCTCGACCACATCGCCTTCGCCGCGTCCGACGTCGACGGGGTGCGCAAGCGGCTGCAGGCAAGAAGGTTCAATTCCGCGAGCAGATCGTGCCGCGCACCGGCGATACCCAAATCTTCCTCTACGATCCCGACGGCGTCGGCGTGGAGCTGAACTTCCCGAAGAGCTGAGCGCCAGCGCTTTTCGGATCGCGGTGGCCGGGCACAGCCGTCCGAAGTGGGGCGTCGCTTTCGCTCGCCTATGTCCCGGCCATTTGCTGCTATCCGCGGCAGTGTTTGCGCTGTGGATAGTTCCCCACAAGGCCCTGACTCGGCCATCACTCGGGCGCGATCCGGTCCGTTTTTCTTCAACATTGAATGACGAATTAACCGGGCCGCGCCGCTGCGGCAGAATAGCCGGGTGCTGCGCCTTTAACCTACCCCAGGGCTTGGTGGCCCGGCTATTCGTCCCCACTTCGCCGACGATGGATCCTTTAGTCGAGCCCGCGTTCGTGGCTGAGGCGGACCATTTCGTTGATGAAGATCTGTTTCTGCTTGTCGTCAAGGCTCGCAAAGAGCGGCTCCGCGGCGTCGGCGACGCCGCGCTGATCGACCGCGCGGTCGTTGAGGAACTGGGCCTCATTGCGCATCTGCTCGATGATGTCGTCAGGCGGATCGCGCTGCGCGCGCGCAATGCGCAGGTTGAGGCGATCGGCGCCGTTGTGGCCGAGATAGTGCATCGCGCTGTTGAAACCGGACCAGTGTTTCTCCTGCTCCGGCGTCAGATTCAGCTCCTTCTTGATCCGCTCGATGTTGGCGTCGCTGTTGGCGACCATCTGCTCAGCCGTGAGCTGCGGCGCCCCATCCTGGGTTAGCACGGCCGTCTGCTGTTTCGCGCCCTTGTCCTTGGCGGCGGCCTTGGCCGATTTGGTGCCCTTGGCGCCCTGCTTGTCACTGGGGGCCGGAGCCTGTGCATTCTTGCCGCCGCCAGCATTGGGGCTGGGGTTGTTGGCATTGTTGCCGGTGAACACCCCGGTCACGCCGGTCACCACCCCGACGACCCCGCCGATCGCGCCGCCCAGAACGCCGCCAACCGGTCCGGCGGCCTTGTTGCCCTCGCGCGCGCCCTTCTCGACGCCCTGCACGATCTGCGCATCGACGATACGAGGCACCGCAAGCAGCATGACGGTGGCGGCCCCAACCGCGGCGCACAATCGCCATTGTGCTCGCAGCTTCGCTACCGGGTTGAGCATGATCGGGTCTCCGTGATCGATGGTGGAATACAGAACTGATGCGGGGGTAGGTTCGACGAATCCGGACATTATCGTTTCCAGCTTCGGCAAGTCTATTGCTCGCGCGGGGCATCAACATGACGGAACACGGCTCGATCAGGCTTGACCGGAAACCTGCGGCGCAACGGCGCACCGTCCGCGAATGTATAAGCGGCAACTCGTGCGTGCGTCGCAACATGATCGCAAGGCGTGCAGCAAACCGCCGGAAATTGCAGTGAGGCTGACGACACTGCCTGCGATTTGACCACAACGTTAGTTCTACGTGGCACAGGCATTACGTTTCTCGACAGCGGCCGGCAATTCTGTTCTGATTGGTGCAACGAAATCCCGCGATGTCGCGCGAACGCGACGCACAAAAAAGAACATCGGGATTCAAAAAGTCTTTTGTCCGTTGGCTACCAGGGAGGGAATGCCATGTCACGGAAGAAGCTTTCGCGCCGAGAATTCGTTGCAGCGACAGCGCTGTCATCGGCGGCGCTCATTACAGCCCCCTACGTGCGTGGCGCCTACGCAGCCGGAAAGCTCTCGATGGGCTTCTGGGATCACTGGGTGCCGGGCGCGAACAGTGCCTCCACCGAGCTGGTCAATGAATGGGCCGCCAAGGAAAAGGTGGAGGTCCAGATCGACTACATCACCAGCCAGGGCAACAAGAACATCGTCACCATCGCCGCCGAGGCGCAGGCGAAATCCGGTCACGATATCTTCCAGATGCCGACCTGGTGGCCACAGGCCAATGCCGAGCTGCTCGAGCCGGTCAACGACATCATGGACCCGCTCATCAAGCTGAACGGCGACGTCAACGGCACGGTGAAATATCTCGGCCAGGCGGACGGCAAATGGCTCGGTGTTCCTGCCAGCGTCGGCAGCCAGATCAAGGGCCCCTGCTCGCGCATCGATCTGATGAAGAAGCACGCCAACATCGACGTCCAGGAGATGTATCCGGCCGGAAGCCCGCCGAAGGCGGACAACTGGACCCTCGATACGTTCCTCAAGGCGGCCGAAGCCTGCCACAAGGCCGGCTTCCCGTTCGGCATCGGTCTCGGCGAAACCAGCGACAATGTCGACACCGCCGGCGCGATCTTCAACTCGTTCGGCGCGCAACTGGTCGACGCCAAGGGCAACCTCACCGTCAAGACCGACGCGGTGCGCCAATCGCTTGAGTTCTACAAGAAGCTGCTCGCTTTCCTGCCGCCCGACGTCTCCGCATGGGACGATGCCTCCAACAACAAATGGCTGGTCGCGGGCAAGGGCGCGATGATCATGAACCCGCCGAGCGCGTGGGCGGTCGCCAAGCGCGATGCCCCGCAAGTCGCGGAGCAATGCTGGACCCACGGCTTCCCGGCCGGGCCCAAGGGACGGTTCGCGCCCTATCTGCCGTTCTTCTGGTCGATCTGGTCGTTCTCGAAGAACAAGGAAGCGGCCAAGAGCCTGCTGTCCCATCTGTCGCAACCGGCATCGATCGAGAAGATGGTGGTCGCGAGCGGCGGCTACGACCTGCCGGCCTACGAAAAGCTCACGACGTTGAAGGTCTGGGAAGAGGTAGGGCCGCCCAAGGGCACGCTCTACCACTACCCGAACCCCTTCAAACACCAGACGCTGTCGATGGCGGCCTCGCCTGCGCCGCCCAAGGTCGCGCAGCAGATCTACTTCCAGGCCACCCTGACCAAGATGTGCCTGCGCTACTACCAGGGTGAAAGCATGGAAAAGACGCTCGCCTGGGCCGAGGGCGAGTGTGAAGGCTTCATGCGAAGCTGACGACAAGCGGGCTTTCGCGCGACCGCCCGTAGTGCCGGCCGCGCGAGGTCTCGTCTTCACATCCCGACCGCCGAACCGGCGAGCCGTGCAACCAACCCGCGCGAGGGACCTGCGTTATGGTTGACGTCGCATTCCAATCCAACCGCACAGCCGCAGCCCAGGCAGGGCGCCGGCGCACCGGTCTGCGCAACGCGCTTCGGCGCAAGTCGATGGCCGCGTTCCTGATGACGCTGCCGCTGATCCTTCTGATCGCGATTCTCGTGCTCTACCCGGCCATCTACTCGCTGCATCTGGCGACGCTGAACAAGGCGATGACCAAGTTCGTCGGCCTTGGCAACTTCGAGTTCCTGTTCAAGCGCGAGACCTTCTGGCTGGTGGTCAAGCAATCCTGCATTTTCGCGATCTCGGCGGTGGTCTTCAAAGCGCTGATCGGCTTCATCGTCGCGCATTTCGTGCACAACGTGCCGGCCAATAAGCAGCGCAAGTGGCGCGGCATGCTGCTGGTGCCATGGGTGATCCCGCCGGCCATGAGCACGCTGGCCTGGCTGTGGCTGTTCGATCCGTCCTACAGTGCCTTCAATTACACGCTCTCCTTCTTCGGCATCGGGCCGATCCCGTGGACCGGCGACGCCATGTGGGCGCGCTTCTCGGTGATCCTGGTCAACGTCTGGTACGGCGCGCCGTTCTTCATGATCATGTATCTGGCGGCGTTGAAATCGGTGCCCGAGCAGCTCTATGAGGCGGCCGCGATCGACGGCGCCAATTGGTGGCAGCGCATCTGGTACGTGACCTTGCCGATGATGCGCAACATCATCGCGATCACGACGCTGTTCTCGCTGATCGTAACCTTCGCCAATTTCGACATCGTGCGCATCCTGACCGCCGGCGGGCCGCTCGACCACACCCACATCTTTGCGACCTGGGCGTTCCGCGTCGGCATCGAGGGCAGTGACATTCCGCTCGGCGCCAGCGTCTCGCTGTTCATGGTGCCGATCCTCGCGGTCGCGGCGATCTTCATCCTGCGCGACATCACCAAACGCGGGAACGAATCCTGATGAGCACGGTGACGATCGACAAGTCCGGACCGACCCGCAAGGTCAAATACAGCAGCATGAGCCGCGATCGGACCTGGGCGCTGCGCTGGTCCTACTTCTTTCTCACGCTGTTTGCGATCTTCTCGCTGGTGCCGCCGCTCTACATGCTGATCACCTCGCTGAAGAGCAGTGCGGAGATTTCCGCGGCGACCAACCCGTGGTGGGTATATCATCCGACGCTCTCCAACTACGCTGAGTTGCTGACCTCGAACCAGTTCCTCCGCTTCTTCTGGAATTCGGCGTGGGTCTCGATCATTGTGGTCACCATCACGATGCTGATCAGCGTGCCGGCGGCATTCGCCCTGGCGCGAATGAAATTCTGGGGCTCGGCGACGCTCGCGACCGGGGTGTTCCTGACCTATCTCATTCCGGACAGCCTGCTGTTCATCCCGCTGTTCAAGATGTTCGCCGTGATCGGCGACGGGACCGGCATCCAGCTCATCAATCGTTGGTACGTGCTGCTGTTCATCTATCCAACGCTGACGGTACCGTTCTGCACCTGGATCATGATCGGCTATTTCGCCTCGATCCCGAAGGAGCTCGACGAGGCTGCGATCATCGATGGCGCGAGCTGGTTCCAGACGTTGACGCGGATCTTCATCCCGGTCGCACTGCCCGGCCTGATCGCGGCGACGATCTTTGCCTTCACCGTGTCGTGGGCCCAGTTCCTCTATCCGCTGGTGTTCACGACCTCGACCGATCAGCTCGTGCTGCCGGTCGGCATCATCACAACCCTGATCAAGGGCGACGTCTTCAACTGGGGACAGATCATGACCGGCGCCCTGCTCGGCGCCGCGCCGCCGCTGATCATCTATGCCTTCCTGATGGACTACTACATTGCCGGCCTGACCGCCGGTGCGACAAAGGGTTGAACGCGACAAAGGTAGGACTCATGGCTGACGTCAGTTTGCGTAAGGTGGTGAAGCGTTACGACGAGGTCGAGGCGGTGCGCGGCATCGACCTCGATATCGCCGACCATGAGTTCGTGGTGCTGGTGGGCCCAAGCGGCTGCGGCAAGTCGACGACCTTGCGGATGATCGCCGGCCTCGAGGACATCTCCGACGGCGACATCATGATCGGCGGCGACGTCGTCAACGATGTGCCGCCGAAGGACCGCGACATCGCGATGGTGTTCCAGAACTACGCGCTGTATCCGCACATGACGGTCGCCGAAAACATGTCGTTCGGGCTGCGGCTGAAGCACTATCCCAAGGCCGAGATCAAGAGCCGGGTCACCGAAGCCGCCCGCATGCTCGACATCACCGACCTGATCGACCGCAAGCCGAAGCAGCTTTCCGGCGGTCAGCGCCAGCGCGTCGCGATGGGACGCGCGATCGTGCGCAACCCGAAAGTGTTCCTGTTCGACGAGCCGCTGTCCAACCTCGACGCCAAGCTGCGCGTGCAGATGCGGATCGAGATCAAGAAGGTGCACCAGAAGGTCCGCACCACCACCGTCTACGTCACCCACGATCAGGTCGAGGCGATGACGCTGGCCGACCGCGTGGTGGTGATGAACCACGGCAGGATCGAGCAGATCGGCACGCCCAACGAGCTCTATCACAAGCCGGCGACCAAGTTCGTCGCAAGCTTCATCGGCTCGCCCGCGATGAACTTCGTGCCGTGCCGGCTCGAGGATGTCGGCGGCAAGCTCAACGTGCGGCTGACCGATCGCCTCACCTTCCCGCTGCCGCCGGCGCGCGCCGCCCGCTACCAGGCGCTTTCCCGCACCGACAAGCTGTTGCTGGGCCTCCGGCCCGAGCATGTCATGGAGGCCCGCCCGCATGCCGAGCCCGGTATCGAGCCGTTCGATGCGGTGCTCGACGTCACCGAGCCGATGGGGATGGAGACGCTGGTCTATTTCACGCTCGAAGGCTCCCAGCTCTGCGGCCGGGTCAATCCCAACGCCGGCGCGCAGGATGGCAGCCCGCTCCGATTGGCTGTGGACCTCAACAATATGCATTTGCTAAATGAGGTGACCGGCGCCGTCCTTTGACGGCGTACAAGAAACCTCAAGGGCAGGAAATGGCCACCAACAAGAAGAAGATTTTTATCACCCAGACTCTGTCGCCGGGGGCACGGGTGCTCCTCAACGAGCGGGACGACGTCGAACTGATCGAATTTCCCAACCTGATCTCGGCCAAGGACTTCCAGTCCATGCTGGAGCAGCATGCACCGGTCCATGGCGTGGCGCTCGGCGCCACCCGGTTCGGCGAGGCAGAGCTGGAAGCCTCCAAGGGGATGATGGTGGTGACCCGGATCGGCGTCGGTTACGACGCCGTCGACGTGCCGGCACTTTCCCGCCGCAAGGTGCCGCTGATGGTCGCAGGCACCGCGAACTCGCCCTCCGTCGCCGAACAGGCATTGTTCATGATGCTGACGCTGGCCAAGCGCGCGAACGAAATGCACGCGATGGTCAAGGACGGTACCTGGGCGAGCCGGCTCGGCGTGCTACCGTTCGATCTCTACGGCAAGACGGCCCTGATCGTGGGCTTCGGCCGCATCGGCACCCGCACCGCCAAGCGCTGCCTTGCGATGGAAATGAACGTGCTGGTCTACGATCCCTACAAGCCCGCCAGCGAGATCACGGCGGCCGGCTGCGAGGCGGTGCCGAGCTTAGAGGCGGCATTGCCGCGGGCGGATTTCGTCACGATCCACTGCCCTAAATCGCCCGAGACCGTCGGCATGTTCAACGCGGCGCGGATCAGGCTGATGAAGCCGACCGCCTATCTCATCAACACCGCCCGCGGCGGCATCGTCGATGAGAAGGCGCTGCACGACGCGCTGGTATCGGGCAAGATCGCCGGCGCGGGCCTCGACGTGTTCGAGGTCGAACCGCCACCGGTCGGCCAGCCCCTGCACGCTTTGCCGAACGTGATCATGGCGCCGCATGTTGCCGGCGTCACCGTCGAGGCCGTCGATCGCATGAGCGAGCAGACCGCGCGCAATATCCTGAGCGTGCTGGACGGCAATCCGCTGCGCCAGAATGTGATCAACCAGGACGTCCTCGGCTGACCGTTCAGCCTTCCTCTTGCGCCGCGGCTGATCCTTGCGATCGGCCCGGCGATGCGGAGTACCCACATGGCTTTCAAGGAATTCGGCAACTACGATGCGGTCGGTCTGGCCGAGCTCGTCCGCAACAAGGACGTGACGGCAAAGGAGCTGCTCGACGAGGCCGGCGCGCGCACGGCCGCCGTCGATCCGAAGATCAACGCGGTCGTCGTCAAGCATTACGACTACGCCGAACGCCAGATTGCCAAGGGATTGCCTGACGGCCCCTTCACCGGCGTACCGTTCCTGCTGAAGGACCTCGACCTGCTCGAGGGCACGCGTACCACGTCGGGCGCAAGCCTGCTGAAGGGCTTTGTTGCCGATCACAACGGCACGCTGGCCCAGCGCTTCCTCGACGCCGGCCTCACGATCTTCGGCAAGAGCGCGAGCCCCGAGTTCGGCCTGATGCCGACGACGGAATCCCGCCTGTTCGGCCCGACCCGCAATCCCTGGAATCTCGACCACTCCTCCGGCGGATCGTCCGGCGGCGCGGGGGCTGCGGTCGCCGCCCGCATCCTGCCCGTCGCACATGCCAGCGACGGCGGCGGCTCGATCCGGATTCCCGCTTCCGCCTCCGGCGTGTTCGGCGTGAAGCCGACGCGTGCCCGCAACCCGTGTGGTCCCGATCGCGGCGAAGGCTGGGGCGGCTTTTCCGTTGGTCACGTGCTCAGCATCAGCGTCCGCGACAGCGCGGTCATGATGGATGCGATCCATGGCCCGGAGCCGTCGAGCCTCTACGTCGCGCCGCCGCCGGAACGGCCGTTCTCCCAGGAGGTTGGCCGCGATCCCGGCCATTTGCGCATCAGCTTCACCGACAAGTCGCCCTATGGCGACGCCATCGATCCCGAGATCGCCGCGGCGGTCCGCGACATTGCCAAGCTGCTGGCGGGCCTCGGCCATCATGTCGAAGAGCGCGCGCCGCCGCTTGCGGCCGATCCGGCAGCGACCATGACGACGATCGTCGGCGGCAATACGGCGCTGACGATCCGCCTGCTCGAGCAGCGCGTCGGGCGCAAGCTGACCTCCGACGACGTCGAGCGGCTGACGCTGGCGAGCGCCGAGAATTCGGTCAAGCTGACACCGGTCGACTACGTCGCCGCGCAGCTTGCGGCATTCCAGATCTCGCGCGCGCTTGCGACCTTCTTCGAGGGCTGCGACATCTTCCTCAGCCCGACCTTGTGCGCGCCACCGCTCCGCCTCGGCGAACTGAACACGATGTCCGAGGATCTGACCCACATTGCACCGGTCTTGCGCCGCTACATGCCGGGGACCTCGATGTTCAACATGTCCGGGCAGCCGGCGATGTCGGTGCCGCTGGCCTGGAACAAGACCGGATTGCCGCTCGGCATGATGTTCGCGGCCAAGCTCGGCCAGGAAGGTCTGCTGTTCCGGCTGGCCGGCCAGCTCGAACAGGTCCGTCCCTGGAAGGACCGCCGCCCGCCGGTCTCGGCCTAATAGCGTTTTCGAGCGAAGTGGGTCCCGGTTCGCGTCAAGAAAACGCGTCAGATAAAGAGCCCTGGAGCTTCGGCTCTGATTCAATCAGAGCCGAAGCTCCAGGCTGACAAAGGGTAGCCAGATCAGGTAGATAGGAAGGGCGTCGGCACGATTCCGCCGGCGTCATGCCTGGGAGACCGAACCGTGAGCGACCCGACCGACAATGCGCTCGCCGCAATCGCGAGCATTCTCGATCAGACGACGACGCCTCCCGAGACGGCCAAAGCAGCCGACAAGTCGGCGGACAAGACTGCGGACAAGGCAGCCGAGCCCGTCGAGGAGCCGCCGGTCTCCGTGGCGATGCCACCGCCTCTGCCATCGACCATCGGAGTCGTCTCCATCGAAGCCGTCGAGGTCGCGCCCGTCGAGCCGCCGCCGATCGAGCAGCCTGAGCCGGTCGAACCAGAGTCAGTCGAACCGAAGTCAGTCGAAGCAGAGTCAGTCGAACCCGTGCCGAGCGAGCCGGAGCCCGTCCGACCGCCGCCCCACCCAATTGAGGCCAACGGCTATTCAAAGTCCGGCCCAGGCCCGATGGCCGCGCTGCGCTTCCGCTGGACGGTGCGCGAGGACGACGGCCGCTACTATGTCGACGAGACCGTCGGCGAAGGATCGAGCCCTCACGTCAACGGCCCGATGGACAGCGACGCCGCGATCAAGTTCGTCGACGAACGCGAGGCCGAAGCGCGGCGGCGCTTTGAGCATTTCAAGCACGAGATGATCAGCCGTAGCGCGACCGCGCTTCGGGCGAGCAAGAACAGCAACGAGGGCTAGGTGGTGTGGACACTAGCGCATCCATAGAACGATGGCTGCGAGAGTGACGACGGCCAGGTAATTTCGGGCGGTCTTTTCGAAGCGGGTTGCAACGCGGCGGAACTGCTTGAGCTTTGAGAAGCAGCATTCGACGAGATGACGCTGGGCATAGAAATGCTTGTCGAGTGGATATTTGAGCGCGCGTGACGGGTTGTTGGGGATCACGGCGAGCGCGCCTTTGGCGGCGATGGCTTGGCGCAAGTGATCGGCGTCATAGGCCGTATCGGCCATGACGACCTCGGCGGATAAGCCTTCGATCAATGCGGCGGCTTGCGGTGCATCGCCCTTCTGACCTGCGGTGAGCGTGAACCGCACCGGACATCCCAAGCCTTGAACGGCCATATGTATCTTGGTGCTCAGGCCGCCGCGCGAGCGGCCGATCGCTTGATCTTCCGCTTGATCTTCAGACCCCCCTTTTTGGCGCCGGCGGCGTGCTGATGCGCCCGAACGATGGTGGAATCGACGATCAGATATTCGAAGTCCGGATCATCGGACATCGCCTCGAAGATCCGCCACCAAACACCCTTGATGCTCCATCGACTGAAGCGCCGGAACACGCTGTTCCAGTCCCCAAACACCTCCGGAAGCGCCCGGTGGAGCCCTTCTGATCGGGGCGCCCTATGATCAGCGGCGCTATCCGCTCCCACGCCGCGTCGCTCAATACCAAACGGTCCATCACACCCAAGGCGGCCTCCCCAAAAGCAGCCTTGAATCTGATTTGCTCCTAAAAGGGAATCCTTAGAGTCCACACCACCTAGCCCTGCGGCGGCCTTGGTGGTCCCAGAAAGTCCTTCTTCGCGAGATCGACACCGGCGTGGCGCAGGATGTCGTAGGCCGTTGCGACGTGGAAGAAGAACTGCGGAACGCTGAAGGTCAGAATCAGGGATTTGCCCGTGAACGGCCTGGTCGCGCCGCTCCGGAATGTGAAGACGACGTCCTTGTCGTCGGCGGCCTCGATCACCGCCTGCGGCAGGCTTTGCGCAAAATCGATCGTGGCCGCAATCCGTGCTTTCAGCTCGGCGATATCGGGCTCCGCCTCAGCGAAGGCCGGCGGCGCGCAGCCCGCCAGCAACGCGCAGCTCAGGACGACGTGCCGGTTCGCCTCTCCGACTTGCTGGCGAAGGCTGTACATATCAGGCGAAAGCCGCATCGCCAGCAGCACGTCAGGATCGATGTTGCGAGCCCTGGCGTGGGCCTCCGCATGATCGAGCAGCGCGGAAAGACTGCGCAGATACGGCACATAGACGCCGACGGATGCTTCATGGAGCGAGATGGTCACTTTTGTACCCGCTATGCTGGCTCGATCGTCCCATCTGGTCTAAATGCTCCGCAACGACATGTCATGGGAATTGACGGAGACATCAGATGTTTCGCGCGCTTGCCGGCCTCGCTCTCGCTTTGCTCCTGTCTGCCGCGCATGCGCAGCAGGCGCCGTCGCGGCTCGACGAGATCGTCAAGCGCGGCACCTTGCGTGTCGGCATGACCGGCGACTACCTGCCCTTCACGGCGCTCGACAAGGAGACGAAGGCGTTCCGCGGCTTCGACGTCGACATGGCGCAATCGCTCGGCAAGGCGCTCGGCGTCAAGGTCGAGTTCGTGCCGACATCGTGGCCGCAGATGATGATGGATTTCGAGGCCGACAGTTTCGACATCGCGATGGGCGGCGTCTCCATCACCTTCGACCGGCAGAAGAAGGGCCTGTTCTCTACCCCGATCATGCGCGAGGGTAAGACCCCGATCGCGCGGTGTGCGGACAAGGACAAGTTCGAGACGATCGCCGAGATCGACAAGCCGGGCACCCGCGTCATCGTCAATCCCGGCGGCACCAATGAGCGCTTTGCCCGCGCCAATGTGAAGACCGCCGAGATCCGCGTCTTCAACGACAATACAAGAATCTTCGACGAGATCGCCAAGGGCGACGCCGACCTGATGATGACCGATGCGTCCGAGACGCGCTATCAGCAGAAGCTGCATCCCGGCGTGCTCTGCGCCGTGCACCCCGACAAGCCGTTCGACTTCGCGGAGAAGGCCTACTGGATGCAGCGCGACGTCGCCTTGAAAGCGTTCGTCGACCAGTGGCTTCATATCGCGCGCGAGGATGGCAGCTACGCGAAAATCTATGCTGCGTGGTTTGAATAGCGTGCGGCAAACGCGTGCATGAATTGACGCGCTCGGTCTGAAACCAGACTGCAATCCAGGCATTTGAACCAAAGCCGTGAGGCTACGACTCATATCTTGGGCGTGATTTGGTCACGTTCAACGAGGCGGTCCCTACGTAGCTTTGTCAGGTAGCCTCGGGACGGAATTCCTGCACTGGAGGTCGAGATGAGGAAGCTTCTCGCGATCGCCACGCTGTTGCTGGCGGGCACGGCGGCCGCGCAGGCGCAATACACCTTCGACTATGACGGCCGCACCATCCGGATCGATCCGGATCGCGGAACGGTTTCGATCCCCGGCGTCTACGACAATACCCCCCGCCGCACCAAGCGCGCCAAGGGCGAGGACACCGGGCAGAAGCGCAAGCCGGCTTCGACCGAAGCCAAGACTGACGCCAAGACAGCTCCCACGACAAATCCCCAGCCCGCGCCCGGCGCGCCGCCTGCGGCTGCAGCGGCCGCTCCGGCTGCCGTTGATCAGGCCACGGCCCGGGCAGCGCCTACGCCAGCGACGCCGACAGCGCCAGCCAGCACCAGCGTCGCGGCCACGCCGCCTCCGGCTGCTGCGGCGACCGCACCTCCGCCACCCGCGCCGCCAGTTGTGCAACAAAGCGCTGCGCCGGCGACAAGGCCCGCCACGGCGCCGACGGTCGGTGCCGTCGTGCAGCCTCCGGCCGCTCCCAAGCCGGCATCGAATCCACTCGGCGTCTGGCTGACTGAAGAGAAGGAAGGCAAGGTCCGCATCGAGCAATGCGGCGCCAATCTCTGCGGCTACGCCGTCGACAAGAAGTCGAACGTCAACGGCGAACAGATTCTGATCAACATGAAGCCCGGCAAGGACAAGTGGAGCGGCCGCATCTTCGATCCCAGCAGCGGCAGCACCTACGATTCCACCATCGCGATGAAGAGCTCCGATACATTGCGCGTCCAGGGTTGCGCGTTCGGCGGCATGTTCTGCGGCGGCCAGACCTGGACGCGGGTGAATTGATCGCCTCCATTGGAAGAGCAAAAGCCCCGCTTCATGAGCGGGGCTTTTTTCTTGGCTGGCTGCGACGTCTCAGCCGACCTGGCCGTTGTATTCCTCGTCGGTGACGTGCTCCATCCAGGTCGAAAACACACCGTCGAGCGCCTCCTGCATGGCGATGTGGGTCATGCTGTTGCCGGGGGACGCGCCATGCCAGTGCTTCTCGTTCGGCGGGATCCAGACGACGTCGCCGGGGCGGATTTCCCTGATCGGGCCGCCCTTGGCCTGCACGCGGCCGATGCCTGATATCACGTAGAGCGTCTGTCCGAGCGGATGGGTGTGCCAAGCCGTGCGTGCACCGGGCTCGAACGACACGCGCGAGGCGTTCAGCCGCGCCGGGGCGGGCGCCATATTGATCGGGTCCTGCAGCACGCTGCCGGTGAAGTTCTCCTTCGGCGCGCGGCGGGTCGGCCGCGAGCCGGAAACGTGGATATCCATGGGGTTACCTCCCTCTCTTGAAGTTATTTCTTGCTTGCGGCGTAGCGCGCCTTGGTCTCGGCATATCATCGGATAAAGGCCCGGCAGTTGCGCGCCATTGTTCACCTCGTTGACGATCCAGGCTTCCATCCGCTCCTGCTCCGGCCCTTCGGCCAGTACATGATCGAGGAAGGCTTGGGGGATCAGCACCGCGCCGTCCTGGTCGGCCACCACCACGTCGTTCGGAAACACGGCAACGCCGCCACAGGCGATCGGTTCACCCCAGCCGACGAAGGTCAGGCTGCGACCGACGGTGGAGCGGCGTAGCCGTCGCACCACACCGGCAGGCCGGTGCCGAGCACGCCCTCGACGTCGCGCACCACGCCGTCGGTGATCAGCGCCGTCACCCCGCGCTTGACCATGCGCGCGCAGAGGATATCGCCGAAAACGCCGGCGTCGGTGATGCCCATCGCATCGATCACGGCAATGCAGCCCGAAGGCATCGCCTCAATCGCGGTACGGGTCGAGATCGGCGACGACCAGGATTCCGGCGTCGCCAGATCCTCGCGGGCCGGCACGAAGCGCAGCGTGAAGGCGGGTCCGACAAGCCGCTTCTGCCCCGGCTTCAGCGGCTTGGTGCCGCGCATCCAGATGTTGCGCAGGCCCTTCTTGAGCAGCACGGTGGTGATGGTGGCGGTGGACACGTGCGACAGCGTCGCGATCGCTTCGGCGGACAGTGACATCTGGAAAGGTTGCTCCGATGGGAGGAAAAGACCGGCGCATGTTGCCGGGCAAAGGCGTTGCGTCAAGGGCTGCGCGAAAATGCTGCGATCATCGAAACTTATCGCCGGCATGCCGATTAATTTATTGAAGTTGCTGTATCTTTTTGCACGAGACGAATTCCGTTTCGCTGCAAAACACGCTAGCTTGATGGCCAACGAGTCCGTTTGATCCAATGGCCGAAACGCTAGCTCCTCCCCGCCTTTTGCCGAGTGGCGACAGCGCCATCACGGTGGAATTCAGCCGCACCATCGACGACGCCGCCAACCGGCGGGTACTCGCGCTCGACCGCCTGATTGCAGCCGAGCCGATCACAGGCATCACCGAAACCGTGCCGACCTACCGCTCGCTGCTGGTGCATTACGATCCCGTGCAGATCACCTTCGATGTGCTCGGCGAGCAACTGCTCGCGCGCGCCGCCAAGGCGCCGCCGAGCGAAACCGGAACGCGACGCTGGCGCATCCCGGTCACCTATGGCGGCGAGCACGGCATCGATCTCGAGGATGTGGCGAAGGCGCTCCAGACCACGCCGGACCAGATCGTCGCGCGCCATGTCGCCGGCGATTATCGCGTCGCGATGATCGGTTTCACGCCGGGCTGGTCCTATCTCAGCGGGCTGGAGAAATTCCTGCACATGCCCCGGCGCAAGGACCCGCGGCTGCTGACCCCGGCCGGCACCATCTCGATCGGCGGCATCCAGACCGGCGTGCAGTGCCTGGCCGGCCCGAGTGGCTGGCACCTGCTCGGCCGCACCCCCGTGCGCACCTATCAATTGCATCGCGATCCGACCTTCCTGCTGGAGCCGGGCGATGCCATCACCTTCGCGGCGGTCGATGCCAAGACCTTTGCCGAACAGGATCGCGCCGCCGAGGCCGGCGAGTTCGTCGCAGAACTGGTGACGCCATGAGCAAGCTCGTCGTCAGCTCGATCGGCCCGGCAAGCTCGGTGCAGGACGGCGGGCGTCCGGGCTCGCAGCGTTACGGCCTGACGCCGAGCGGCGCGATGGACCGGCTTTCGCTTGCCGCCTCCAACACGCTGGTTGGCAATGATCTGCTCGCCGCCGCCGTCGAGATCGGCCCGTTCGGCGCGGCCTTCACCGCGCGTGGCGGCGCCGTGCGCGTCGGGCTCGCCGGCGCGCCGCGCAATGCGGATATCGGCGGCCGCGCGGTTGCCTTCGACGGTACGGCCACCCTCGCCGAGGGCGAGACGCTCACTCTCGGGTTCGCACGCGGCGGCTCGTTCAGCTATCTCGCGATCGAGCACGGCATCGAGGGCGAGCCGATGTTCGGCAGCCTCGCCGTCAACGCCCGCGCCGGGCTCGGCAGTCCGTACCCGCGGCCGCTGCAGAGCGGCGACGAGCTGAAGACGCAGGCTGCCAGCGGCGCCGCCGAACGCCGCATCGAATTGCCGGCCGCCACCGATGCGCCGATCCGCATCGTGTTCGGCCCGCAGGACGACGAGTTCGCCGAAGAAAACAAGAAGCTGTTCACCGACAGCGAGTGGAAGATCTCGGCGACCAGCGACCGGATGGGCTACCGCCTCGAAGGCCCGGTGATAAAACACCTCGACGGCCACAACATCGTCTCCGACGGCACCGTGAACGGCAGCATCCAGGTGCCCGGCAACGGCCAGCCGATCGTGCTGATGCCGGACCGCGGCACCAGCGGCGGCTATCCGAAGATCGCAACCGTGATCACGGCCGATTTCGGCCGCTTCGCGCAGATCTCGGCCGGCCGGCCGTTCCGCTTCAAGGCGGTGACGATGGCGGAAGCGCAGGCTGAGGCGATCAAGTTCCATCAGCTGCTGCGGTCCCTGCCCAACCGTCTCCGCGGCATCGAAGACTTTGGCCTCAACATCGAGGCACTGAGAGATGCTAACGTCGCGGGCCACGCAGTCAGCGCCATCGACGCCGCGACGTGGCAGGTCGCCGTCCCGTAAAATCAAACCAACAACAAGGGATCTGTTGTCATGACCTCAACCATCGACCTCAATTGCGATCTCGGCGAAAGCTTTGGGCCCTGGGAAATGGGCAATGATGCCGCGATGATCGAGCTTGCGACCTCGGTCAACGTCGCCTGCGGCTTCCATGCCGGCGATGCCGACATCATGCGCAAGACAGTCGAGCTGGCGAAGGCGCGCGGCGTCAGCGTCGGCGCCCATCCCGGCTATCGCGACCTGCACGGCTTCGGCCGCCGCCCGATGCCGGGACTGACATCCTCGGAGATCGAGAACCTCATCGCCTACCAGATCGGCGCCTTGCAGGCGATCGCGACCGCGGCCGGCCACAAGGTCACCCATGTGAAGGCACATGGCGCGATTTCTAATGTCGCCTGCGAGGACGACATGACCGCAAGGGCGATCGCCAATGCGATCAAGGCGGTCGACCCCAATCTCATCTTCGTGGTGCTTGCGAACTCGAAGCTGGTGCGCGCCGGCGAAGCCGCCAATCTCAGGATGGCGCATGAGGTGTTCGCCGACCGCGCCTATGAGGACGACGGCAATCTGGTGTCGCGCAAGAAGCCCGGCGCGGTGCTGCACGATCCCAAGGCGATCGCCGAGCGCGTGGTGCGGATGGTGCAGGATGGCGCCGTCGTGTCGGTCACCGGCAAGGTGATCAAGATGCAGACCGATACCGTCTGCATCCATGGCGACACACATGGCGCCGTCGAGATCGCGCGCGGCCTGCGCGAGGCGCTGAGCAAGGCCGGCATCACGGTTGCGCCGTTCAAGACCGCGCACTGAGCCACCAACGCATCGACTGACAAGGGGGCCGGCTGTCGCGCTGGCCCTTTTAGATTCCGTTAAGAGTCTTCTTAAACCCAAACTTGCCGTTTGATTGCTAGGAGCTTGTCTGGATAGTCGCTGTTCAAATCTGGTCGGGTCTGATTCAACATTGGGCGATGAGCAAGTATTTTCGGCCTTGGAACATCGATCAGACGCTGCTTCTGCCGCCGAATGTGCAGGACTTCGTGCCGAAAGGCCATGTCTCGCGGTTTATGGTTGATCTGGTGCGGGAGAGCCTCGATCTCAGGGAGATCATGGGCAGCTATGTGAGCGGGCTTGGGCAGCCGCCGTTTGATCCGCGGATGATGGTGGCGCTGCTGCTGCATAGCTATGCGAGTGGGCTGTATTCGTCGCGTCGGATTGCCAAGGCCTGCCGGGAGCGGAACGATTTTGTGATGATCGTGGCGCTGGATGCGCCGGATTTTCGGACGATCAGCGACTTTCGCAAGCGACATTTGAAGGCGCTCGGCGCGCTATTCGTGCAGGTTCTGAAGTTGTGCGAGACGGCCGGGCTGGTCAAGCTCGGTCATGTCGCGCTGGATGGTACGAAGATCAAGGCGAACGCGTCGAAACACAAGGCGATGAGTTATGAGCGCATGAAGAAGCGCGAGGCGGAATTGAAGGCCGAGGTCGCTCGCATGCTGGCGGCCGCCGAGGCGGCGGATGCCTCGGAGGATGAGACTTTCGGCAACAGCGACGAACTGCCGGACTGGACCGTCGACAAGCAGAAACGGCTGGCGAAGATCCAGCAAGCGATGGCGGCGCTGGAAGCGGACGCCAAACTGGCGGCGGAGGAAGAGCGCCGCATCGAGGCCGAAAAGGAACAGCAGCGCCAGGCCGAAGGCCGCAAGAAGCCGGGCAAACCGGCGGCGCTGCCATCGGAGGAACCCAATCCCAAGGCGCAACGCAACTTCACCGATCCGGAAAGCCGCATCATGAAGTCGAAGGATGGCTTCGTTCAGGCCTATAATGCCCAGGCGGCCGTCGATGCACATGCCCAGATCATTGTCGCGCAAGAACTGACCCAGCACGGCAGCGATCAGGGCCAGTTGGTGCCCCTGATCGAGGCCATCGAGAGCAATCTTGGCCGCAAGCCGCGGCAGGCCTCAGCGGATTCCGGCTACTGCAGCGAAGCCAATCTCGAAGCGCTCGACACACGCAGCATCGATGGCTATGTCGCGCCCGGACGCGCCAAGCACCCGACAGTAGCGAACGGAAAAGTCGGCGGCCCGCTGACACAGGCCATGCGAAAGAAGATCGACGATGGCGGCTTCGAAACACCCTACCGATTGCGAAAGCAAGTGGTGGAGCCGGTGTTCGGGCAGATCAAACAGGCAAGAGGCTTCCGCCAGTTCCTGTTGCGGGGCATCGAGAAAGTGCGCGCCGAGTGGACAATGATCTGCACCGTCCATAACCTCCTCAAGCTGTTCAACCTCGCAAACGCAGCCTGAGCCTGCTACTCTACAACAAATGCCCGTCACGAAAACATATCTGGACGGGCTCCTAGGTGCAGCTTCCGAGCCTTTGATTGTCCTCTCAGGAAAATTGGGTATGAAAGCATGTTCCGCACCAGCCTCTCCCTCGCAATTGCCGCGGTTGCCACGGCCGCCTTCACCAGCGCAGCATCCGCCGGCTGCTCCAGCTGCTACACGCCGCCGCCCCAGCCCTGCACGACCTGCTACCAGGTGCAGAGCGTGCCGCCGCAATATCGCACGGTGCAGGAAACCGTGATGGTATCGCCGGGCCGCGTGATCGCGCATCGCACGCCGGCGCAGTATCGTACCGTGATGGTGCCGAGGACGGTGATGGTCGCGCCGGAGGGCGTCGCCTATGAGCGCATCGCGCCGCAATACGCCACCCAGGAGCGCACCCAGATGGTCTCGCCGGGGTATTCCTACTACGCGCCGGTGCAGCCGACCTGCAACACCTGCGGCGGTGGCGGCGGTTACGGCTACGGATATGGATACGGCTCCGGATACTGAACGATCAGCATCCCGCCAACACAAAGCCGCCGCTTGAGGACATCAGACGGCGGCTTTTGAATTTTCTGAAGACGTCAGAACGGATGGACGGACAGCGTGCCGAACACGATGGCCGCGATCACCGCAAAGGCGCTGTAGAGCGCCGCGGTATGAATTCCGCTTCCGGACTTCCTTGAAACTTGTCGCGCGTAAAAGTGCAGGCGGGCTTCCGCCGATAGCTCGCGCATGGTCGATCTCCAACGCCCCATTCTCGGGCATATGGAATAGCGTTCGCTCCGCGATTCAAGCGGGCGGCGAAAATAGCGATGCCGCCACCTCGGGGAACTGGGTTCCGAGTGGAATATTCTTTCTCGCGCGCTGGCTCGAGAATCTTATTCGTTGCAGTTCGAGGCGTCGGGAACCTGCGCCAGTCCCGCAATAACCGAAAATCTCGAAAACAACCCCATGCAAAGTAGCCGGAGGTGGATAGTTGAGGCGCGGCCGCTGCCGCGTCTGTTGCTCATCCTTGTCCCAGCAACAAAACGCACCGGCTGTGCACGTCCCGGTGGAAGCGGCCGCTGCGTCGCGCTCAGGGCTTCCAGCGCCCGATCCTGAAGGCCGCCAGATGCCCCAGAACGTCAGCGGGATCGAAGGGCGGACCGGCGAACGCGCCGATAGCATTGGAGGCGCCGACCGGCCGGCCCGATGCGGCGTCGTAGAGATCGGGCCGGAACACCGCCATGGCAGCCTTCAGCGCCTCCGGCTTGAATGGCGTCTGGCCCCAGCGGACCATCTGGGCATAGAGCCAGGCTGCCTGTGCCGGATCGGGCCGCGCAGCCGCTTCGCGCCCGACCAGGAGGTAGCGGTTGCTCTCGCGCATGGTGCCATCAGGCGCGATCTTCAGCCGGCCATCGAACGTGCGCTGGATGACGCTGGCGTCGACGCCGATCCGCTCCGGCTGGGCGAGGATACGCGCCACCTCGGATCGGTTCTCGGGCCGCTCGATGAATTCCGCGGCGCGCAGATGCGCGCGCACCAGCGACGCCACGGCGTCGGGATGCTTCTCCGACCAGGCCTGGCGGACCGCCAGCACCTTCTCGACCGCACTGAGCAGGATGTCGGAGACGAAGTGCAGGATATGGCCGATGCCGAGATCGACCGCGACCGAATTCCAGGGCGCGCCGACGCAGAATGCATCGACATGGCCGTTGGCGAGACTGTCCACCATGTAGGGTGGCGGCAGCACCACGAGCTGAACGTCCTCGTCGGGATCGACGCCGCCGGCCGCCATCCAGAACCGCAGCTGATAATTGTGGGTCGAGAACGGGAAGGTCATGCCGAAGGTCAACGGCTCCGCCCCGCTCTTGCGCCGCTTCGCCACCACGCGGGCAAGCGCCTGCGAGGTCGCCATCGGGTCGAAGCGGTCGCCGTCGATCTCGTCCATCAGCGCTGCGTGCAGCGCCGGCGAAACCGTGATGGCGTTGCCGTTGAGCCCGAGATTGAAGGGTGCCGCGATCGGCACCTTGACGTGGCCGAGCCCGAGGCTTGAGGCAATCGCGACCGGCGCCAGCAGATGGGCGGCGTCGAACTGGCCGATATTGAGCTTGTCGCGGACGTTCGACCACGACACTTCGCGCACCAGCGTGACGTCGAGGCCTTCGGCCGCGGCAAAACCCTTGTCGACAGCTACGATCAGCGCGGCAGCGTCCACCAGCGGAATGAATCCGATGCGCAAGGGTGTGGTCATTTCAGCAGCTCCGACGCCGTCAGGATCGATTGCGCGATCTCCCCGATCTTCTTCTTCTCGCGCATCGCGGTCGAGCGCATCAGCACATAGGCCTCCTCCTCGGTCAGCCCCTTCACCTTCATCAGGATGCCCTTGGCGCGGTCGATCACCTTGCGCTCCTCCAGCGCATGCTTGGTCCGGTCGAGCTCGTCCTGCAGCTTGGAGAAGGCATTGAAGCGGGAGACGCAGAGATCGAGGATCGGCTTCATGCGTTCTTTTTTGAGGCCGTCGACGATATAGGCCGAGACGCCCGCCTCCACCGACGCCTGGATCGAGGCGGCGTCACTCTGGTCGACGAACATCGCGATCGGCCGGCGCACGGCCCGGCTGACCTGGAACATCTGTTCCAGCACGTCGCGGCTGGGGTTCTCAAGGTCGATGACGATGATATCGGGGTCGAGCGCGTAGATCCGCGAGAGCAGGCTCTGCATCTCGCTGATATGGACGACGTCGGTATAGCCGGCCTCCCGCAGCCCCTCCTCAAGGATGGCTGCGCGGATCGGGCTCTCGTCGACTATGACGATCTTGGGAGACGACTCAGCGCTCATCGACGACTCTTAAGGACCCGGCAAAGCCATCCATAACATGCCGGAAGCCCCTGGAAAGGGTTGTAATTCTCGGCAATTGGGACTAGCTCCTGCCCATCAATCAGGCAGATTTGGGTAGATATGCAAGAGGCGGCCGCGCCGAAAGTGAGCTTTGTGTCCTTGGGGTGCCCCAAGGCGCTGGTCGATTCCGAGCGCATCATCACCCGGCTGCGCGCGGAAGGCTATGAACTCGCGCGCAAGCATGATGGCGCCGACATCGTCATCGTCAACACTTGCGGCTTCCTCGACAGCGCCAAGCAGGAATCGCTGGCCGCGATCGGCGAGGCCATGGCCGAGAACGGCAAGGTCATCGTCACCGGCTGCATGGGCGCCGAGCCGGAGCAGATCGAGAGTGCCTATCCCGGCGTGCTCTCGATCACGGGGCCGCAGCAATATGAGAGCGTGCTGGATGCCGTGCACCGCGCGCTGCCGCCGGCGCACAATCCGCATATCGACCTGGTGCCGCCGCAGGGCGTCAAGCTGACGCCGCGGCACTACGCCTATCTGAAGATTTCCGAAGGCTGCAACAACCGCTGCAGCTTCTGCATCATCCCGAAGCTGCGCGGCGATTTGGTGTCGCGGCCGGCCAATGACGTGCTGCGCGAGGCCGAGAAGCTGGTGAAGGCCGGCGTCAAGGAATTGCTCGTGATCTCGCAGGACACCTCGGCCTATGGCGTCGACCTGAAATACGCCGAGAGCCCGTGGCAGGATCGCAGCGTCCGCGCCAAATTCTTCGATCTCGCGAAAGAGCTCGGCGAGCTCGGTGCCTGGGTGCGGCTGCAATACGTCTACCCCTACCCGCATGTCGACGAGGTGATCGGCCTGATGACCGAGGGCAAGGTGCTGCCCTATCTCGACATCCCCTTCCAGCATGCGAGCCCGGACGTGCTGCGCGCGATGAAGCGGCCGGCCGCGCAGGAGAAGACGCTGGCACGGATCCAGAAATGGCGCGAGCAGTGCCCGGACCTGACGCTGCGCTCGACCTTCATTGTCGGTTTCCCCGGCGAGACCGATGCCGATTTCGCCTATCTGCTCGACTGGCTCGATGAGGCCGGGATCGACCGCCTCGGCTGCTTCAAATACGAGCCGGTGGCCGGTGCCACATCGAACGCGATCGGCAATGCCGTGCCCGACGAGGTCAAGCAGGAGCGCTGGAATGCGCTGATGGCGCGGCAGCAGAAGATTTCGGCCCGGCGCCTGAAGCGCAAGGTCGGCACCCGCCAGCAGGTGATCATCGACGAGGTCGGCCCGACGGTTGCAAAAGGCCGTTCAAAGGCCGACGCGCCCGAGATCGACGGCGCCGTCTATCTCACCAGCCGCCGCCCGCTCAAGGTTGGCGAGATCGTCACCGCGAAGATCGAGCGCTCCGACCAATACGACCTGCACGGCAGCGTCGCCGGATTCTAGCTCCAGGCCATTCCTTCAAGACCTCCACGGGTGTCGGGCATCGCCCGTTCGAGTGAACCCGGCGACAGCCTGGGCTCACAAAGCAGTGGCGGCCATTCGGTCGTACGGAGCCTGGTCTTGCGGCGATCATGGAAGCGACTGTTGGTACGCGGCCGGCTGGCGGCCGCCGTCCTGATCTGGCTGGCGCCGGGGCTCGCCGCCACGGCTGCTCTCGCCGGGCCTCAGCCATCATCCGAAGCCGCGGCACAGGCCTGGTGCTTCGGCAACAAAGATCCCGCACAGCGCATCGGGGGCTGCAGCTTCCTCCTCGCCCTGCGCAAGTTGCGGGAGAAGCAGCGCGCCGGCGCCTCCCTCAACCGCGGCGGCGCCTTTCTCGAAAGCAACGATCTCGACCGCGCGATCGCCGACTTCACGGACGTGATCAAGTACGAGCCGATGCGCGCGAAGGGGCTGGCCAACCGCGGCGAGGCTTATCGCCGCAAGGGCGATGTCGCTGCGGCGATCGCCGATCTCGATCGGGCCATCGCGCTCGATCCCAGGGATGCGATCGCATACTACAACCGCGGCATCGCCCACAGCGACCGTGGCGAACCTGATCTCGCCATCGCCGACTACAACGAAGCCATCCGCTTTAGCCCGAAGGATGCCTGGTACTACAACAATCGCGGCAACTCCTACATCGACGCCAAACAACCGGACCGCGCGATGGCCGACTACGACACGTCGCTCCGGCTCGATCCCCGCTATGCGCCGGCCTACGGCAACCGCGCCCGGCTGTTTCGCGATCGTGGCGATATCGATCGGGCACTGGCCGATCTCGATCAATCGCTGCGGCTCGATCCGGCCGGCTACCGCGACTATTACGCGCGTGGCAATTTGCATCTTGGACGGCAGGATTACCCGCGTGCATTCGACGATTTCAGCAACGCGATCAAGTTCAATGCGAAATACGCGGCAGCACTCAACGCGCGTTGCCTGACGCGCGTGATCCTGGGCCAGGCGCAGCAGGCGCTCGCGGATTGCGAGCAGTCGCTGCAATGGAAGCCGGACGATCCCTACACGCTCGACAGCCGAGGAATCTGCCGCATGAAGCTTGGCGAGCTCGACGCCGCGATCGCCGATTTCGATGCGGCGCTGAAGATCAACCCGAAACTGCCGAGCTCTCTCTATGGCCGCGGCGTCGCACGGCGCAAGAAGGGCGACGCCGACGCGGCACAGGCCGACATCGCCAGGGAATTCGCGCCCTACGGCGTCGAGTGACGCGCTGTCGGCGCTTGACATCGCCTGCCCTCCCGCTGTATGGCCCTGCGCCATGAAGCTGAACCGGACCCACCGCCAGGCCATCCGCCGTCGTCGCACCCGCGACGATGATGGGCTGCGCCATGTCCGACGCCAGCGCTGATTAGCTAAAATCAGCCAAGGTTTTCGAGAAGGCCGCGCCCCCAAAGCGCGGCCTTCTCGCTTTTCGGCCTGCCCTTTCCCAACACTGACCCAGAGGAGATCGATATGACCAACGCCACGCATCCGTTCGACGCGCTGATGGACATCACTGCCCGCCCTGAAGTCGTGTTCGTGCGCGGCGCCGGCTCGTATTTGTGGGACCATAACCGCAACCGCTTTCTCGATTTCGTGCAGGGTTGGGCCGTGAATCCCCTCGGCCACTCTCCGACCATCGTGCCGATGCGCTCGCCGCGCAGGCCCGGCGGCTGCTGACGCCGAGCCCGGCGTTCTACAACGAGCAGAGCCTGAAGCTGGCGAAGATGCTGGTCGACAACAGCTGCTTCGACCAGGTGTTCTTTGCCAATTCCGGCGCGGAGGCCAATGAAGGCGCAATCAAGCTCGCGCGCAAATACGGCGCCAAGTACAAGAACGGCGCGCACGAGATCATCACCTTCGAGGGCGGCTTCCACAGCCGCACGCTCGCGACCATGTCGGCCTCGGGCAAGAAGGCGTTCGAGCCGCTGTTCGAGCCGAAGGTCTCGGGTTTCCGCAAAGCCAGGCTGAACGACATCGAGTCGGTGCGGCAGCTGATCACGTCGTCCACGGTTGCGGTCATGCTCGAACCGATCCAGGGCGAAGCCGGCGTGTGGCCCGCGACGGATCAGTTTCTGCAGGAGTTGCGGGCGCTCACCCAGCAGCGCGGGCTGCTCCTGATCGTCGACGAGATCCAGACCGGCGTGGGCCGGACCGGAAAGCTGTTTGGTTACGAGCATGCCGGGATCACACCCGACATCATGACGCTCGGCAAGGGCATCGGCGGCGGCGTGCCGCTCGCTGCGCTGCTCGCGACCGAGCATGCCTCCTGCTTCGATCATGGCGATCAGGGCGGCACCTTCAACGGCAATCCGCTGATGTGCGCCGCCGGCCTTGTCGTGCTCGATCAGGTTGGTCAGCCAGATTTCCTGAAATCGGTTGTCGACGCCGGCCTCTTGCTCGAGCGCGAATTGCAGCGGCTGTCGGCGCGGCACGGGCTCGGCGAGATCAGGGGCCGTGGCCTCCTTCTCGCGCTCGATCTCAAGATGCCGATCGGCGCAGCCGTCGTCGCCGAGGCGTTTGCCGCCGGCGTGCTGATCAACTCGCCGCAGCCGGACACGCTGCGCTTCATGCCGGCGCTCAACGTCACGCGGGAGGAGATTCTTGCGATGACCGACTGCCTGGATACGGTGCTGACGAAGGTGGGCGCGGCACGACGGGTGGCCTAACCGGTCCCCGCAACGTCATTGCGAGCGAAGCGAAGCAATCCATCCCTCCGAGTATTCGGAACAATGGATTGCTTCGTCGCTTCGCTCCTCGCAATGACGCGAAAAACTACGGCCGCAGGATCGCCGCGCCCGTGGTCGCCCGGCTCTCCAGCTCGATATGCGCCTTCGCCGCATCCTTCAGCGCATAGGCGTGATTGATCGGCACGTGCAGCTTGCCGTTGATCACGGCCGCGAACAGCGTGTCGGCGCCTTCGAGCAATTCCTTGCGGGTGCCGACATAGTCGTTGAGCTTGGGCCGCGTCGCGAACAGCGAGCCGTGGTTGTTGAGCTCGGCGAGCGCGAACGGCGGTACCGGACCCGACGCATTGCCGAACGAGACGAACAGGCCGCGCGGCCTGAGGCAGGCCAGCGATCCCGGGAAGGTGGTCTTGCCGACGCCGTCATAGACGACATCGCAGAGTTCGCCGCGGCTGATCTGCTTGACGCGTTCGACGAAATTCTCCTCGTTGTAGAGGATGACGTGGTCGCAGCCATTGGCGAGCGCGATGTCGGCCTTCGCCTTGGAGCCGACGGTACCGATAACATTGGCGCCGAGCGCGTGCGCCCACTGGCAGGCCAGCAGGCCGATGCCGCCGGCCGCGGCGTGGATCAGCACCCGATGGCCCTGCTCGACCTTGAAGGTCTTGTGCAGCAGATACCAGACCGTGAGCCCCTTGAGCATCAGCACGGCGCCCTGCTCGTACGTAATGTGGTCGGGCAGCTTGACGAGCTTGTCCGCCGGGATGACGCGTTCGGAGGCATAGCCGCCGAGGTTGTAGTAATAGGCGACGCGATCGCCGGGATGGAAATTGGTCACCCCTGGACCGACGGCCAAAACCTCGCCCGCGGCCTCGTTGCCGGCGATGAACGGCAGGCCGGGCGCCTTGTAGAGGCCGGTGCGGAAATAGACGTCGATGAAGTTCAGCCCGACCGCGTGCTGGCGGATCCGGACTTCGCCCGTCCCCGGCGGGCCGACCTCGACGTCCTCATAGGTCAGGACTTCCGGGCCCCCCACCTTGTGCACGCGCACAGCCTTGGTCATGTCGGTCGCTCCCCTCAGATATCAGCGTCACGCGAGCGAATGCCATCGGCGCCGGCTTGTCAACCAAGCGGCCCGGAACCCTGGCGCGCCGCCTTCCTGCGGTTGCGCTTGGCCAGCACGTTGAACATCTCGACCGCGACCGAGAATACAATCGCGAAATAGATGTAGCCGCGTGGAATGTGGAATTGGAAGCCGTCGGCCACCAGCGCCACGCCGATCAGCACCAGGAACGCCAGCGCCAGCATCTTGGTGGTCGGATGCTGCGCGACGAACCGCGCCACCGGCCCGGACGAGATGTACATGATGGCGCAGGCGATCACGACCGCCGCGATCATGATCTCGATATCCTGCGCCATGCCGATCGCGGTGATGATCGAATCCAGCGAGAACACCAGGTCGATGATGATGATCTGCACGATCACCCAGAAGAACGCGTTGGCGCTCGGCCTGTCGTCGGCCTCCGCCTCACGCGCCTCGACCTCGCCGTGGATCTCGTGGGTCGCCTTGGCGATCAGGAACAGGCCGCCGCCGATCAGGATGATGTCGCGCCACGACAGCGCGACGTCCTTGATGGTGATCACCGGCTGCGTCAGCCCGATCAGCCAGACCAGGATGCTGAGCAGCAGGATGCGGAACACCAGCGCCAGGATCAGGCCGATCTGCCGCGCGCGCTTGGCCTGCGCGGGCGGGATCCGCGACACGATCACCGACAGGAAGATGACGTTGTCGATGCCGAGCACGATCTCGAGCGCAGTCAAGGTCAACAGCGCAGCCCAGGCTTCCGGGCTGGTGATCAATTGCATCATGCTCTGAAGGCTTTCATCCGGCGGATCACGGTATCGCTGCCGACGATGTAGACGGCAATGGCGCAGAGACCGAAGGTGATCGGGGCTCCGACCACGAAATCGTTGGCGAGCGTGTACGCGCCGAGCAGCGCCCAGGCGCCGAGCAGCCACAGCGTCAGCCAGCGCAGCCGCACCACGCGGAGCGGGTGCAGCACATGGAACGGGGCAAAGGTCAGCGCGATCAGCGCCGCGACCACGATCGTCGACAGCACCGGCGGCAGATGCAGCAGGAACAGATAGAACGCCGCCGCATTCCACAGCGCCGGGAAGCCACGGAAATGATTATCGTCGGCTTTCATGCGGCGGTCGGCGAAATACAGCGCGCTCGACACCACGATGCCGATGCCGAGGATCGGCGCGGCCAGCGGCAGCAGCAGGCCGCTCGCGGTGATCGCGTAGGCCGGCACGAACACATAGGTGACGAAATCAACCACCAGGTCGAGCACCTCGCCCGACCAGTTCGGCTGCAGCCGCACCACGTCGAACCGGCGCGCCAGCGGGCCGTCGATCCCGTCGATGATCAGCGCAATCCCGAGCCAGGCGAACATATTGGCCCAGTGCTCGCGCACGGCTTCCAGCATCGCCAGCAGCGCGACCCCGGCGCCGAGTGCCGTGAGAATATGAACGGAGAATGCGGCGGTCCGCATCCGCTCTCGCAACGCATCCCCCTGGCTGGTGTGGTCCATCGGCCGAAGTGCTATCAGGAATCGGCCCGCTTTGCATATGCAGTCTTGCGGCGTTCCGCCGCGCAAACCGTTGGAAACTTTTGCTGGTTACCGATGGCTTGAAAATCGGGCCAACCATGTCAAATGTCCCGATATGATCGACAGCACGCAGGATTATGACGTTATCGTAATAGGCGGCGGTCCGGCCGGTTTGACGGCCGCGATCGCCCTGGCGGATACCGGCGCGCGGACCGCGCTGTTGGCCCGCCGCGTGCCCTATGCCGACAACCGGACCACCGCCCTGCTCGGCGCCTCGACCGATAGCCTGGACCGGCTCGACGTCTGGCGGCGCTGCAGCGACAAGGCGGCGGCGCTCAAGACCATGCGCCTCGTCGACGACACCGGCCGGCTGATCCGCGCGCCCGAGGTGCGCTTCACCTCCGAGGAGATCGGCCGCGAGCAGTTCGGCTTCAACATCGACAATCGCTCGCTGGTCGCAGCGCTCGAGGACCGCGCCGGCGAGATGGGCACGCTGACGCGATTCGACGACGAGGCCGCCTCGGTGCAGCCGGATGATCGCGCGGTCGCCGTGGTGACGCGGCAGGGTCAGGCGCTTCGGGCCCGGCTCGTGGTCGGCGCCGACGGGCGCAATTCATTGTCCCGCGAGGCCGCCGGCATCGAGGTGGTCAGCCGCGAGCTCGGGCAGTCCGCCCTCACCTTCAACATCACCCATACAAGGCCGCACCGGAACATCTCGACCGAGTTTCACACCGAGCACGGCCCCTGCGTATTCGTGCCGCTTGCCGGCAACAGAAGCAGCGTGGTCTGGGTCTCGGCGCCCAAGGAGGCCGAACGGCTGATGGCGCTCGGCGACGGCGAATTGTCCGATGCCGCCGAGCGACAATCGCATTCGATCCTCGGCCGCGTCGAAGTCCAGCCCGGCCGCCACATATTTCCGCTCGCCATCGAGCGGCCCCGGCAGTTTGCCAAAGACCGCATCGCGCTGGTCGGGGAATCCGCGCATGTGCTGCCGCCGATCGGCGCGCAGGGCCTCAATATGGGACTGCGTGACGCTGCCGATATCGCCGAGATCGTGGGGCAAGCGATCGCGCGCGGTGAGGATCCTGGCGCGCCAAATGTGCTGTCGCGCTATCAGGCGGCGCGGCGCCCTGACGTCGCCAGCCGGACCTGGGCGATCGACATCGCCAACCGGTCGCTGCTCAGCGATTTCCTCGGTGTGCAGATGGCCCGCGCTGCCGGCCTGCATCTGATCGGCGCATTCGGTCCGTTGCGACGGCTCGCGATGCGCGAGGGCCTCGCGCCGTCATGGCGGCGGTGAACTACACCTCTCCCTTGGGAGAGGTCGGCGCGTAGCGCCGGGTGAGGGATTGCGGTCTATCGTTGGAGCTACGGCCCCTCACCCGATTTGCTGAGCAAATCGACCTCTCCCCATCGGGGAGAGGTGAACCGAATCCACGGTTGGACCGGTTCAACCCAAGTTCATCACGCCCTAAGGAAACACCAGCCGCCCGCTCTGGATGAACCACATCACGCTGGTCAGCGTGACCACCGAGGCGAAGGTGCCGATCAAGACCGCGACCGACGCCGGCTCGATCCAGGTGTCGTTCTGCCGTGCGATCACGAACACGTTCAGCGCCGGCGGCAGCGAGGCCATCAGCACCGCGGTCGCAGCCCAGGGCTGCGCGAACGGGCCGAACAGCAGCATCAGCCCGAATGCCAGCAAGGGATGGATCAGGAGCTTGATCGCAACCACGCCGGGCACCTCCCACGGCACCCGCTCGAACGGCCGCAGCGCCACGGTGATGCCGAGCACGAACAGCGCCGTTGGTGCCGCGGCGTTTTCCAGGAATTGGATGGTGCGGTCGAGCGCAACCGGCAGCGGAATGTGGAATGCGGCGACCAGCGCCCCGAACACGGCCGACATGATCAGCGGGTTCTGCACGATCTGCCGCAGCACCACGCCGAAGGCGTGCAGCAGCGAGGGATGGTCGCGGTCGGTGAGCTCGATCAGGAGCGGCACGATCGAGAACAGGAAGATGCTGTCGCAGCAGAAGATCAGCGCGGTCGGCGCCGCCGCCTTGGTGCCGAGCACGGCGAGCGCGAGGCCAGGGCCCATATAGCCGATATTGCCGTAGGCGCCCGACAGGCCCGCGAGCGTCGCCTCGCGCAGCGAGAGCCCTCCGATCAGCTTGCCTGCGAGCATCGCCAGGAAGAACGCGGTCACGGTTCCGAGCGTGGTGGCGATCAGGAATGGCGGGTTGTTCAGCTCCGCGAACGGGGTCTTGGACATGATCCCGAACAGCAGCGCCGGCAACGAAACGTAAAGCAGGAAGAAATTCATCCAGGCGAGCCCGCTCTCGGGCAAACCCTTGGCTTTGCCGCACGCGTAACCGATGAAGATCAAGCCGAAATACGGCAGCGCCAGATTGAGGATATCGATCATTCTGAAAGTAGTTTCTCGGCCGGATTCTGGGTCGTTTTTGCAGGGCTGGAATCGGTAAACCCTGGGTTAATTCGCCGCCATGCCCCTAGCATCGGCCACAATGTTGGTCTATCGACGAACCATGATCAAAGCGCGCACCGCCAAGTTTCAGATCGGGCAGATCGTCCGTCACCGGGTGTTCTCCTTCCGGGGCGTGATTTTTGATATCGACCCGGAGTTCAACAACACCGAGGAATGGTGGCTGTCGATCCCCGAGGATATGCGGCCCCACAAGGACCAGCCGTTCTACCACCTGCTCGCGGAGAACTCGGAGACCGAGTACGTCGCCTATGTGTCCGAGCAGAACCTCTTGCCCGACGATTCCGGCGAGCCGATCCGGCATTCGCAGGTGGCTGAGATCTTCGTCAAGGACAAGTCGGGCGGCTACCGTCCGCGCAATCCGTCGCTGAACTGACGCCTGTTGCCCGCCCGGCGATTGCCGCAGCTTCCGCGCGGCAACGTCCCGGCTGTTCATACCCCCTCCCGCACAGCCAGCGCCGTGGCGATCGCCCAGACGGCAAAGCCCGCCAGCGCCAGTCCCGCGCCGACGAGGCCGGTTGAGGTCCAGCCATAGCCGGCGACAACCGCCATGCCGCCGAGCCACGGCCCCAGCGCATTGGCGACGTTGAAGGCGGAATGGTTGAGCGCCGCAGCAAGGCTTTGCGCCTCGCCTGCGACATCCATCAACCGGGTCTGCAACACGGTGGCGAGCGCGCCGCCCAGTCCGATCAGGAACACGTCGGCGCTCAGCGTCCAGAAATTGCCTGCCGCCAGCGGATACAGCGCCAGCGTCGCCGCCGACCACAGCAGCAGCCCGCCGGCCGTGGCCATCAGCGCGCGGTCGGCGAAGCGCGGCACGATGATGTTGCCGGCGGTGAGGCCGGCGCCGAACACGCACAGCGTGACCGGCACCAGTGCGGGCGATGTGTGCGTCACCGCCAGCATGGTCGATGCCAGATAGGTGTAGACCGAGAACAGCCCGCCGAAACCGATCGCGCCGATCCCAAGCGTCAGCCAGACATGCTTGCGCCCGAGCGCCGACAGCTCACGCAACGGACTCGCGTTGCTGTTGGCGGCGTCGCGCGGGGCGAAGATCAGGACCAGGATCGCGGTGAGCAGCGCGAGACCGGCCACGATCGCGAAGGCCCAGCGCCAGCCGATCGCCTGCCCCACCCCGTTGGCGAGTGGAACGCCGATCGTCGTCGCGATGGTGAGCCCGAGCAGCACGCGGCCAACGGCCGCCGTGCGCTTGTCGATCGGGACCAGCGAGGCCGCGACCAGCATGGCGATCCCAAAATAGGCGCCATGCGGCAGCCCGGCGAGGAAGCGCAGCGCCAGCATCGTGTGGTAGTCGGGCGCGAGCCCGGAGAGGCCGTTCATCAGCGCGAAGAAGCCCATCAGCGCGATCAGCAGCGTCCGCCGGCTCATGCGTGCCGACAGCACCGCAATCACCGGCGCACCCACGACGACGCCGAGCGCATAGGTGCTGATGGCGTGGCCAGCCTGGGGTTCGCTGATGTGGAGGTCATGTGCGAAGAACGGCAGCAGGCTCATGGTCGCGAATTCGGCGATGCCGATCGCGAACCCGCCCATCGCCAGCGCGAGATGGACGATGCCGGGATGAAATGCGCTCGGGACATTGTCCTGGTTGACGCGGGACACCAGCATCCGCCGCAGCACGGCCGATTGGCTGCTGCGAAGGCCGGGAGACCGGCTCGCGCCGCTGCGTGTTGACTTGGTGGGACATTGAGCGACTTCCATGACTGCGAACGACGGATGTCCGATCGTCTCGCGTCATCACTTGTCCGCACGGCAGCCAGGGTTCGCGGAACCGCACGCGCGTGCTTGCGCGTCGAAGGCGCGCTGTCCGCGCTTTCGTCTGGCCTCCCGTATCGGATTTATGATTGTGCTTTGACGCCCGAATTGTCCGGACAAGACACCAACGATGCGCGCTCGCAGCTCGGCGCAATCGAAGTGCCTGCAACGAACATCGCACACGATGTGCACGACAACCAGCGCGGCAGGCTGCCATCAGCCAGTCTGTATCGCATGACAAAAAAGGCGCCCTTCCGGGCGCCTTTTGCTGGTCTCGCGTTGTTTTGAACGCTTGACAGTATTTTTACTTGGAAGCCGGGTTGGCCGGCGCCGGAGCCGGCGTAGCGCCAGCGCCGCCCGCGCCTTCCAGCTTCTTGCGCTGCTCTTCGGCACGCTTCTGCAACTCTTCCTGCAGCTTCTTCGAGTTTTCCTCGAACACCTTCGGATCGGTCGGCGGGCCGTCATAGGCCTTGGCGAATTCGGTGTTGAGCGGCAGCGGCAGCGTCAGCGGCGCGCCGTTCGAATTGATCGCCTGGACCACGAGGTTCTGGCCCTTCTTCATGTTGGCGATCAGCTCGGGCGTTGCCTCATAGTCGGACATGCAGCCGTTCTGGAAGCAGATCACATAGGGCGCCTGCTGCGGCGGGTTGCCGTCGACGATGATGCGGGTGCCGTGAACGAGCTGCATGCCGAGCGGCAGCGTGACGCGCAGGATCTTCTTCGGCTCGCCTTCCGGCTCGATGATCACTGCGGCGATCACCGGCTGGCCGGACTCGATGCGGCCGTCCTTGCCGGTGAAGCACACCTGCTTGGCGTTGGCTTCCTGGCCCTTCAGGCAGAACTTGGTCCATGGGGCGTAGATCAGCTGGATCTGCTGGTCCTGGGGCGGCTGCTGGGCGGTCGCAGCGGGCGGCTGACCGGCGGCCGGTGCTTGTTGGGCCGGCGCCTGAGCTGCCGGAGCCGGCGCCTTCGGAGCTGCCTTGGGTGCCGCCTTGGGCGCTGCCTTCGGTGCCGTAGGCGCGGGCGCCGGCGCTGCCGGCTGCTGGGCCTGAGCGGCAGGAACCAGGAGCGCTGCAGACAGAGCCGTCGCCGCCATCAGGGCGACAATTCGCCCATGCGGCCGGACCGGGGCGGCCAAGATACGGAAATTCATTGCGGAAAACCCTTTCTGAACGGCAGCGCCCGAAACCGCTGCAGGCGCCGACACATAGCCGTTTGGGCGGCTGTCTCCTAGTCAATTGAGGCGGATACGTGACTGGCGTTCCCGCCCATCCAATTGCACGCCTTCAATACAGCGGCGCACGGAAAGATCAATGCCGACAAGCGCATTTGCGCGCTTGTCACGGCGGGTTTCAGCAGCCTGTGATAAACCTTGGGACGTGACGTTTCGCGAATCAAAACCGGCGCCTCACAGACGCGTTCCCGGGCGTGTGGGGCGCGCCGCGTCGGCCGCACGCTGGCTCGCCTCGGCATTGGTGCTGGCATTCCTGACGACCGGGCTTGCCCCTGCGGCAGCCGCCGAGAGCCACGCGATCGCGATGCATGGCGCCCCGGCGCTGCCGCCGGACTTCACCCATCTGCCCTATGCCAATCCCGACGCCCCCAAGGACGGCCGGCTGGTGCTCAGCCCCCGGGACGGCACTTTCGACAGCCTCAATCCGCTGATTGTCAGGGGTCTCGCTGTGCAGCAGCTCAGGGGCTACGCCTATGAGCGCGGCTATGTCTACGAAAGCCTGATGGTGCGGAACAATGACGAGCCGTTCACCCTGTACGGCCTGCTCGCCCGCAGCGTCGAGACCGACGACAACAGGAGCTACGTCACCTTCCATATCGATTCGCGCGCGCGCTTCTCGGACGGGCAACCGGTCACCGCAGACGACGTGGTGTTCTCGCTGACGCTGCTCCGCGATCACGGCCGGCCGCTGCATCACCAGTATTATTCGAAAGTTGCAAAGACCGAGGTGCTCGACCCGCTCACGGTGCGATTCGATTTTGGCGGCGTCTCGGATCGCGAATTGCCGCTGATCCTCGGCCTGATGCCGATCCTGCCGCGCCATGCCACCGACGTCGCCAAATTTGAGGAGACGACATTTGCGCCGCCGATCGGCTCCGGCCCCTACCGCGTGACGGCGGTCAGGCCCGGCGCCAGCGTGACCTTCACCCGCAATCCCGACTATTGGGGGCGCGAGCTGCCGGTCAACCGCGGCATGTGGAATTTCGACGAGATCCGGCTCGATTACTACCGCGACGCCAACAGCCAGTTCGAGGCGTTCAAGCGCGGCCTCTATGACTTCCGCACCGAACCCGAACCGCTGCGCTGGCACGACGGCTACGACTTCCCCGCGGCGAAGAATGGCGAGGTGCTCCGCGACGCCATCAAGATCGGCACGCCGCGGCCCTCCGAATATCTGGTGTTCAACAGCCGGCGGCCAAAATTTGCCGACGTCAGGGGGCGTCAGGCGCTGGCGCTGCTGTTCGATTTCGAATGGGTCAATCGCAACTATTATTTCGAGCTCTATTCGCGCGCGGGCGGCTACTTTGCCGGATCGGAATTGTCCGCCTATGAGCGCCCCGCCGACGCGCGCGAGCGCGAGCTCCTGAAGCCGTATGCGTCGCATATCCAGCCCGACATCCTCGATGGCCGCTACCGCCTGCCGGTCACGGACGGTTCAGGGCGCGACCGGACCGTCCTCCGCAATGCGTTGGCGCTGCTGTCCGACGCGGGCTACGCGCTCGACGGCACGGTGTTGAAGCAGCGCTCGACCGGGACGCCGCTCCGGATCGAGATTCTGGTCACGACCCGCGAGCACGAGCGGATCGCCCTCGCCTACCAGCGCGACCTCAAGCGCGCCGGCATCGACGCCGCGGTGCGGGTGGTCGACGCCGTCCAGTTCGAGCAGCGCCGGGTCGCCTACGACTTCGACATGATCCCCATTCGCTGGGACCAGTCGCTGTCGCCGGGCAACGAGCAGTGGTTCTACTGGGGCAGCCAGGCCGCCGACGTGCCGGGCACGAGAAACTACATGGGCGTCAAGGATCCGGCGATCGACGCCATGATCGAGGCGCTGCTGGCGGCGCGGGAGCAGCCGGCCTTCGTCTCGGCGGTGCGTGCGCTGGACCGGGCCTTGATGTCGGGCTTCTACGCTATCCCCCTATTTAACTCGGGAGAGCAATGGATCGCGCGCTGGAATCGGATAGAACGGCCTTCGACCACGGCGTTGACCGGCTACCTGCCGGAGACCTGGTGGGAGAGGCCCAGCGCGCAACCCAAGTGATGTCACGTGACGTGATGCGATACCACCCGACGCGGCATGACCTGGTCCGATCGAAGCGATGCAACCGACGTTGAACCCGTGAACCAGTCGATCACCTCGCCAACGCTCGATACCCTGTTCAAGCGCACGTTGGCGCGGCAGCCCGACGCGTTGGCGCTGGTCGACCCGCTCAACAAGCAGCGCATCACCGGACAGACCCGCAAGCGCCTGACCTACGCCCAGGCCGACCGGGCGATCTCGGCGATCGCGGCCCACTTCGTCGAGAACGGATTGCCGGCCAACACCGTGATCGCAGTCCAGATGCCTTCCACGGTCGAGTTCGCCCTGACGGTGCTGGCCGCCTATCGGGTCGGCCTCGTGGTGGTGCCGCTGCCGCTGTTGTGGCGGCAGGCCGAGCTGATATCCGCCCTCAACCGCACCGCGGCGCGGGCAATCGTCACCTGCGGCAGGATCGACGGCGTCTCCTATGCCGACATCGCGATGAACGCCGCGGCGGAGGCCTTCTCGATCCGCCATGTCTGCGGCTTCGGCACCGATCTGCCCGAAGGCATGGCGTCGCTCGACCAGGCGATCCTGCAGGACTCGCGGACCTCGCGGCCGATGCTTCAGGACGGCCGCAAGCCGGCGCTGATCTCCTTCGACGTCACCAGCGAAGGCCCTCGTCCGGTACCGCGCGCCCATTTCGGACTGATCGCCGGCGGGCTTGCGATGTCGCTGGAGAGCGACCTGGCGCAGGGCGCCACCATCATGTCGGCGTTTGCGCCGATGTCGTTTGCCGGCGTCTGCTCGTCGCTGGTGGCCTGGCTCGTGTCGGGCGGCACGCTCGTGCTGCATCACCCGTTCGACGATGAGGCGTTCGAGACCCAGTTCAACGACCACGGCTGCGACACGCTGATCGCGCCTGCGCAACTCGCGCTGCGGCTCGACGAGCGCGGCTTGTCGGAGCGCCTGCCCACCCTGCGCAACGTGATCGGGCTCTGGCGCACGCCGGAACAGGTTGCCTCCAGCGCGCACTGGACCTCGCGGCGCGTGACCATGACCGACGTCTACCTGTTCGGCGAGGCCGGGCTGTTCGGCGCCCGCCGCACCGCCGAGGACGGCTCGCCGGCCCAGATCAAGCCCGGTCCGCACAGCGCGCCGCGTGAAGCTCCCGGCGCATCGATCGCCGGCGAGATCCTGCTGACGCCGAAGGGCACGCTCGGCCTGCGCGGCCCGATGGTGCCGGTCGCGGCCTATGCGCCGCCGCCTCCGCCGGGCGACACCCTGATCGCGCCGCCGCCGCGCGATTATGTCGATACGGAATATGCCGCGCGGGTCGATTGCGTGACCGGCGCCATCAACATCACTGCCCCGCCGTCGGGGGTGATGACGGTCGGCGGCTACCGCTTCCTTGCGCAGGAGCTGCAGGAATGGTCGCGCCGCCTCGGCCAGGGCGCGCTGCTGACGGCGCTGCCCGACCGCCTCAGCGGCCACCGGCTCGCAGGACGTGCGCAGGACAATGCACGGGCCCGCGACACGCTCGCAGAACTTGGCCTTAACCCCTTGATGGTCGAGGCATTTCGCGACCGCGGCCGCGCTGGACTGGGTTAAAATCTTATCATTGCGTTAGTCTTATCATTGTGTTGACGCCGCATTAAGCCATGCGAACTAGCATCGAAGCCGTTGCTGAACTCTGCATTGGTTTCGAGCGTTCGAATGTCCCAACAAGGTCCGGTCCTGATCGTATCGGCGGCAGCCAGGCCGCCGTTTGCCGCGGTCCTCGATGAGACCAAGCTGTTCCCGGTCGTGGTCACCGACTGGAGCGACGCCGGACGGGCCATCGAGCAGGTCAAGCCGGCAGCGATCATCGCGGCCGCCGAGGGCGTCGATTTCGTCACCCTGTCCGGCCTCGCCAGGCGCGCCGCCGCCCGCGCGCCTTATCTGCCGCTGATCGCGGTCGATCCCGCGACCACCCTGCCCGACACCGCGATCGCATTCTTCCAGAAGCCGGGCCTGCCGGATCGCTTGACCGCCCGGCTCAACGCCAGCCTGCGGGTGCGCGCGCTGCATGCGACGGTGATGCGCCGCCTGGTTCCGCCGACCCCGGTCGCACTGACGGATATCGATCCAGTCGGGGAAGCCACCGCGCTGTTGATCGGCCGCGGCGGCGCCTACCCGACGTTGTCGGTTGCGCTCGGCGAACGCGCCGGCGTGGTCGGGGCGCTCAGCATCGAGGCCGCGGCCAAGCATCTCAGCAACCGCGATATCGATGGCGTCGTGCTGGCCGAAGGCTTTACACCGCGCGTGATGGATGCCTTCCTGACTGTCTTGACCGAGGACGTCCGCTTTCGTCCGCTGCCTGTGATCGTCGCCTCGGCCGAGCTTACGCCGCGCTACGAACTGCCTAATCTCGAGATCGTCACGGCCGGGCCGACGCGCGTCGCCGACATGGTGTTGCCGATGATCCGGCAGCACGCCTTCGAGGCGCGGCTCGGCCGCATGCTGCGCGCGATCGACGCCAAGGGCCTGATCGACGCCCGCACCGGCCTGCTCACCAAGGCCGCGTTCGAGCGCGATTTTGCGACCGCCGTCTACCAGACCGCCGACCGCGGCGGAGCGCTTTCGGTGGCGCGGTTCACCTTCGACAACGCGCAGCCCCGCGCGCAATTCGACGGCGCGCGGATCATCAGCCGGCTGATGCGTCAGACCGATTTCGGCGCGGTGCATGACGACCGCTCGATCGTGGTGGCGTTCGCCGGCACCGACCTGCGCAACGCGCAGGCGATCACGCGGCGATTGGCGAGCGTGATGCGCCACACCCAGAACGGCCGCCGCGACGTCAGATCCGAACCGGCCGTCAGCGTCGCAACGCTGTTGCCGACTGATTCCGCGATGTCGCTGCTCGGGCGCCTGTTCGGGATGCCGGAGCGGGCTGCGTCGTAGAGCGACGACTCATTAGCACGCAGCCAAACGCGGATTGATGCGAGCTCGATGAACGCCAGATAGTTGGCCGCGCGCTTGTCGTATCGGGTCCGCAACATGCCGACATTGCTTAATCGGATTGAAGAACGTTCGATGCGGCTTGTTCGCTAGCACCGGTTTAATGGTGGTCCATCCGCAATCGCTGAGTTCGTAGCGTATGATTCGAGGCTCCGGTTTCAGGGCTTGAATCACGTCTCGCGGCGCGCCAGCAACGCCTCATGGCGTGCCGCTAGACTAATCCTTTGAAATTACTTCCGCTTTCAGCAGAACGGCGGACATGACCGGATTCGCTGCCGCTCGTCTCGGTCGCGAATGACCCGAAGCGGACAACTTCGATACCGGCGAGAGTGCAGGCTTGGATAAATCGCGGTAAGGGTTAGCGAGACCGAGGCAATTGTGCCGGGCGGGTTAGCGCAGCTGCAAGGAGCAAAGGTGGGCGACTCGCGGGCTGACATGGATCGAGAAATCAAAACTGCCATTATTCCCTGGCTACGCACTCAAGGATTCAAGGGATCTTTTCCGCATCTGCGCCGAATCGGTCAGTCCGCAATTGATCTGCTGACATTCCAGTTTGATCTCCACGGCGGAGGCTACGTGATCGAGATCGCACAGTGTCCGTTGGATGGGATCGTCACGCATTGGGGAAAGACTATACCAGCAGCCAAGGCCAAAGCTTGGGATGTGCACCCTTCGCGCCGCAAGCGCATCCAAGCTAATGACACGGCGGGCACAACTGGATGGTTCCGGTATGACGTCCATCCCCCGAGCAAGGTTGCCGCGCATACATTGAAAAAACTCTCCGATGAAACTCTCTGGACGGACCTTGGTCCGGTCGGTCCTCCTGACAAGCTGCATTTGCCGCGATAGTGACCGAACGCTTGCATCATTCTGGTTTGACAATTTCCGCATTTGGGCCCGTTGCGTCATTTGGCTGCGCTGCAGAATTTGGTCGCTAAAGGTGCATAGCAGACTCTGGCAAGCCGTCTGCCTTGGCAGACTGGGTTCACGGCGTAGCTGGAGACGGTCATCTTCTAGGCGAGAGCCTTGCCCAGCGGTCGTCGGCGGACAGCGATAGTTAGACAGCTGAGATGAGGCGGAGTGTGCCTGCTCGACGCGTTGGCCTGCCGGTGTCGTTCGTGTGGTCGACGCCGTCCATGACGGGCACCTTAGAGAAATCGAATGGGCTCACCCCGTCCAGGCAAGCCACGTTTACGGCATAAAGATTCTGGTTAGATCGTCGTTGACGATGTGTGTATATTCCGCAGCGAGAGCAGAAGAAGCGCTGCGCTGATCCGGTATGAAAGCGATAGCTTGTTAACGCATCCTCGCCCTGCAGGACCTTGATCCCACCCATTCCCGCCATGACAACGACGGCGCCTCGCATTCGGCAGTAAGAGCAAGTGCAGCGACCTAAGCCGCCTTCTTGCTCTCCGCGAGATTGGCGAGTTGGCGCAGGATCTCGGTGGTGCCGGCGAGCCGCTCTTCCGGCGTATCCCATTCCTGGAAGAACACCACCTTCATGTCGGGCCGCACCTTGGCGGCCTGGCCGTGCTGGCGGATGAAGCTTACCAGCCGTTCCGGATGGGCAAAGCTGTTGTCGCGGAATGCGATCACGGCGCCCTTCGGCCCGGCGTCGACCTTCCCGACATTGGCCCTGCGGCAGTAAGCCTTGATCGCGGCGACCTTGAACAGATAGCGGACTTCGTCGGGCAGCACGCCAAAGCGGTCGCGCATCTCGGCGGCGAAATTGTCGATCTCCTCGTCGGTCTCGAGATCGGCCAGACGGCGATAGAGCGAGAGCCGCACGCTGAGATCGTTGACATAGTCCTCGGGGATCAGGACCGGCATGCCGATCGTGATCTGCGGCGACCAGCGGTCGGCGGCGGGCTCGGCGACACCGGCCTTCAGATTGACGATCGCCTCCTCGAGCATCGACTGGTACAGCTCGAAGCCGACTTCCTTGATGTGGCCGGATTGCTCTTCGCCCAAGAGATTGCCGGCGCCGCGGATGTCGAGGTCGTGCGAGGCGAGCTGGAAGCCGGCGCCCAACGTCTCAAGCGACTGCAGCACCTTGAGCCGCCGCTCCGCCTGCGCCGTGATCTTGTGCTGCGCCGGCAGCGTGAACAGCGCATAGGCACGAAGCTTGGAACGGCCGACGCGACCGCGCAGCTGGTAGAGCTGGGCGAGACCGAACATGTCGGCGCGGTGCACGATCAGCGTGTTGGCGTTCGGAATGTCGAGACCGGACTCGACGATCGTGGTCGACAGCAGGACGTCGTATTTGCCGTCGTAGAACGCCGACATGATGTCCTCGATCACAGTCGGCGGCATCTGGCCGTGGGCGACCGCGACCTTCATCTCCGGCACGTTCTTGTCGAGGAAATCCTTGACGCCGGCGAGATCCTCGATCCGCGGTACGACGTAGAACGCCTGCCCGCCGCGATAGCGTTCGCGCAGCAGCGCCTCGCGGATCATCAGGGGATCGTGCGGCGCGACGAAGGTGCGCACCGCGAGGCGGTCGACCGGCGGCGAGGCAATGATCGAGAGTTCGCGGACGCCGGTCAGTGCCAATTGAAGGGTGCGCGGGATCGGGGTCGCCGACAAAGTCAGCACGTGGACCTGGGCGCGGAGCTGCTTCAGCCGCTCCTTGTGGCTGACGCCGAAATGCTGCTCCTCGTCGACGATCAGCAGGCCGAGGTCCTTGAACTTGATGGCCTTGCCGAGCAGCGCGTGGGTACCGACGACAATGTCGACCTGGCCGTCGGTGAGCCCCTTCTTGACCTGGTTCAACTCCTTGGTCGAGACCAGCCGCGAGGCCTGCGCGATGTTGACCGGGAAGCCGCGGAAGCGCTCGGTGAAGGTCCGCGAATGCTGACGCGCCAGCAGCGTGGTCGGCACCACGACCGCGACCTGCTTGCCCTCCAGCGCCACGGCGAATGCCGCGCGCAGCGCCACCTCGGTCTTGCCGAAGCCGACGTCGCCGCAGATCAGCCGGTCCATCGGACGGCCGATTTCGAGGTCCTTCAAGGTCGAGGTGATGGCGCCTAGCTGATCCTCGGTCTCCTCATAAGGGAAGCGCGCGCAGAACTCGTCATAGACATGCGGCTGCAGCGGGAATTTCGGCGCCTCGTGCAGCTGCCGCTCGGCGGCGATCTTGATCAGCTCGCCCGCAATCTCGCGGATGCGGTTCTTCAGCTTCGCCTTGCGCGCCTGCCAGCCGCCGCCACCCAGACGGTCGAGCTCGACATTGGCGCTGTCGGAGCCGTAGCGCGACAGCAGCTCGATGTTCTCGACCGGCAGGAACAGCTTTGTCTCGGCCGCGTAATGCAGCTCGAGGCAGTCATGCGGCGCGCCGGAGACTTCCAGCGTCTGCAATCCGACGAAACGGCCGATGCCGTGCTCGACATGCACGACCAGATCGCCGGTCGCCAGGCTCGTCACCTCCGAGATGAAATTGTCGAGCTTGCGGCTCGCCTTGCGTGGCCGCACCAGACGGTCGCCGAGAATGTCCTGCTCGCTGATGACGGCGAATTCATCGGTCTCGAAGCCGGACTCCATGCCGACCACGGCCAGCATGGTCTCGTTGCGCGGTGTCGCCTGCACGATCCGCCAGGTGTTGACGCTGGTCGTGTTGAGCAGCTTGTGGTCGCGCAGCATCGCGCCCATGCGGTCGCGCGAGCCTTCGCTCCACAGCGCGATGATGACCTTCTTGCGCTGCGACTGCAGCGCGCCGACATGGCCGACCACGGCCTCGAACACGTTGACGTTGCCGTCGGCGCGCTCCGGCGCGAAATTGCGGCCCTGCCGCGCGCCGGCGTCGAACATGTCGGGCGAGCCTTCGGGCACCGCGAACGGCGTCAGCCGCGCCAGCGGCGCCTCGCCGAGCAGTTTTGTCCATTCGGCCTCGGTCAGATAGAGCTGGTCCGGCGGCAGTGGCTTGTAGATCGCGCCGCTGCCCGGATGCTCCAGCGCCTCGCGCCGCGCCTCGTAATAGTCGGCGATTTGCGTGAAGCGCTCGCGCGCGGCGTCCTCGGCCTGCGGCTCGATCGCGATTGCGGCGCCGTCGAGATAGTCGAACAGCGTGTCCATCCGCTCCTGGAACAGCGGCAGCCAGTGCTCCATGCCGGGATGGCGGCGTCCCTCGGAGACCGCCTCATAGAGCTGGTCGTCGCGCTCCGGCGCGCCGAACGCTGCGACATAGCCCATGCGGAAGCGGCGGATGGTCTCTGTCGTGAGCTGGAATTCCGAGACCGGCACGAGGTCGAGCCCGCGCATGTCGAGCAGCGTGCGCTGGGTCTCGGCATCGAAGGTGCGGATCGATTCCAGGCTGTCGCCGAAGAAGTCGAAGCGAACCGGCTGATCGAGGCCGGCTGGAAACAGGTCGAGGATACCGCCGCGCACCGCGTATTCGCCGGGCTCGCGCACCGTGGACGAGCGGGTGTAGCCGTTGTGCTCGAGCCAGGCCACGACCGAATCCATCGGCACCACATTGCCCGGCGCAACCGACAGCGCTTGGGCTGCGACCAACCCGCGCGCCGGCACCCGCTGCACGGCGGCGTTCACGGTGGTCAGCACGATCAGCGGCTTGTCGCTGCCCACCAGCCGCGACAGCTTTGCCAGCGCGGTCAGGCGTTGCGCCAGAATGCCGGAATGCGGCGAGACGCGGTCATAGGGCTGGCAGTCCCAGGCCGGAACCTGCATCACCGCGATATCGGGCGCGAAGAACTCAAGCGCGCGGGCGAGCTGCTGCATCCGCGCGCCGTCGCGGCACACCACGGCGAGGCTGACTGCCGGCCGCTTCGGCTGCGCGGCGATGGCGCGCGCCAGATCCGAGATGACGAGCCCCTCGGCGCCCTCGGCGACATTGGCGATGGTCAGCACCCGGCCCGCCGCGAGCATCGCGGCCGGAGATTTCATCGGCTGTTTCATGCGCCGTGATCCGCCACCCGGAACGCCTTGATGCGGGCAAACAGCGCGGTCGCGTATTCGGCCGGCAGCACCCTGTCGCCGGTCAGCGCGGCATAGAGGTCGGGATCCGGCACCTCGATCAGGTGCTCGAGCTCGCCGATCTCCTGATCCGACAGATCCGCAATGGTCGCGTCGGCAAAGCGGCCGAGGATCAGGTCCATCTCCCGGGTGCCGCGATGCCAGCAGCGAAACAAAAGCCGCTTGCGGCGGTCATCGAGCCCGTTGCTCGATCGTGTCGATCCCGTCATGTCCCAAAATCCATCGAACGCCAAAAGCCCGGACGTGCCGGGCGGGCCTTGATATAGCGACGGCGACGGCCGATGTCAGCCCTCATCCGTCGCTTTTGGGGGTTGCTTGGGGGGGAATGCCGTCATTGCCGGGCTTGTGCGCCCGTCGAAGCCTTGGCGTGGCTCTTGGCGTAGACGGGACCCGGCCGTCTATGCTCGCCTAAAAAAGACGTGGATGCCCGGCACAAGGCCGGGCATGACGGAGTGAAACGGACTTAGATTCTCGCGATGCGCCCCGCCCTGCTCAATCCGCTGTTTGCCCAGGTCACGACCCTCCAGGGTGTCGGCCCGAAGCAGGACAAGCTGCTGCGCTATCTGCTTGACCGCAGCGAGACGCCGCGGCTGGTCGATCTCCTGCTGCATCTGCCGGCGAGCGTGATCGACCGCCGCGCGCGGCCGAAGATCCGCGACGCTGCGGTCGGAACCATGGTCACGCTGGAGGTCACCGTCGACCGCCATCGCCCGCCGCCGCCGCGCAATGCGCGCGCGCCCTACCTCGTCTATGCCAGCGACGACACCGGCGACGTCGTCCTGACCTTCTTCCGCGCCCAGCCCGGCTATGTCGAGAAGCTGCTGCCAGTCGGCGAAAAGCGTTACGTTTCCGGCACACTGGCGATGTATGACGGCATCCCGCAGATCGTGCATCCCGATCGCGTCGTCGATGAAGCCGGCTTTGCAAAGCTCTCCGGCATCGATCCGGTCTATCCGCTGACCGAGGGGCTTGCGATCGGCTCGCTCCGCCGCGCGATTGCGCAGGCGCTGACCAGGCTGCCGGATCTGCCGGAGTGGATCAGCCCCGAAGTGCTGCGCCGCTGCAATTTCCCGCCGATCCGGGAGGCGCTGACCCGCGTCCATGTTCCAGTCGAGCTGACCGACATCTTGCCGGATGGCCCGTTCTGGTCGCGGCTCGCCTTCGACGAACTGCTGGCCGGTCAGCTTGCGCTGGCGCTGGTCCGCGCCACGCTGCGCCGCCCCGCCGGCGTCCGCAATGCTGGCGACGGCCATCTGCGCAACAAGATCATCGACGCCCTGCCCTATGCGCTGACCAAGTCGCAGCAGGAGGCAGTGGCCGCGATCATCGCAGACCTGCAACAGCCGGTGCGGATGCTGCGCCTCGTGCAGGGCGACGTCGGTTCCGGCAAGACCGTGGTGGCGCTGCTTGCCGCCGCAGCGGTCGCGGAAGCCGGCAAGCAGGCCGCATTGATGGCGCCGACCGAAATTCTGGCGCGGCAGCACATCAAGACCATCGCGCCGCTCGCCGAACGCGCCGGCATGCGGGTTGCGATCCTCACCGGCCGCGAGAAAGGCAAGGAGCGCCGCGAACTGCTGGCGCAGCTCGAGGCCGGCGAGATCGATCTGCTGGTCGGCACCCATGCGCTGATCCAGGACGATGTGATCTACAAGGCGCTGGCACTTGCCGTGGTCGATGAGCAGCATCGTTTTGGCGTGCGCGAGCGGCTTGCTCTGACCTCCAAGGGCGAGGCCGTCGACGTGCTGGTGCTGAGCGCGACCCCGATCCCGCGCACGCTGGTGCTGACATATTTTGGCGACATGGACGTCTCGGAGCTGCGCGAAAAGCCGGCCGGCCGCCAGCCGATCGACACCCGCGCGGTGCCGATGAGCCGGATCGAGGATGTGATGGACGGCGTCGGCCGCGCGCTTGGCGCCGGCAAGCTGGTGTACTGGATCTGTCCGCTGGTCGATGAATCGGAGGCCGAAGGTACCGAGCACCTCACCAACGCGACCGAGCGTTTCGAGAGCTTGCAAAAGCGGTTCGGCGATCGCGTCGGCCTCGTGCACGGCCAAATGAAGGGCACCGACAAGGATCGCGTGATGGCGCAGTTCGCCGCGCACGAGATCGGGCTCCTGGTCGCAACGACCGTCGTCGAGGTCGGCGTCGACGTCCCGGCCGCGACCATCATGGTGATCGAGAACGCCGAACGCTTTGGTCTGGCGCAACTGCATCAGCTGCGCGGCCGCATCGGCCGCGGCTCGGAGGCCTCGACCTGCCTGTTGCTCTACAAGGAGCCGCTCGGCGAGATGTCGAAGGCGCGGCTGAAAGTGATCCGCGAGACCACCGACGGCTTCCGGATCGCCGAGGAGGATCTGAAGCTGCGCGGCGAAGGCGACGTGCTCGGGATCCGCCAGAGCGGCCTGCCCGGCTACCGCATCGCGCGCTCCGAGGTGCATGGCCAGCTGATCACCCAGGCCCGCGACGAGGCGCTGCGCATCATGAAGGACAATCCGAAGCTGAAGGGCGAGCGCGGCGAGGCGCTGCGCGCCCTGCTCTATCTCTACGAACGCGACGAGGCCGTGCCGCTGATCGGCGCGGGGTGATTTGAGCGGTCATTCCGGGGCGCATCGAAGATGCGAACCTCAGATGTGCGAGTGACATCGGGGTATCTCGAGATTCCGGGTCTGCGCTTCGCGCATCCCGGAATGACGTCGCCTATCCCTCCACCTTCGCCGGCGCGGGCTGTGTGGCCGGCTGCAGCGAGGCCTGGTTGGCGATGCGCGCGGCATTGGCCATGCCGGCGAGCGCCGCGGCGCGCTTCTGATCGTTGGCGCCGCCGGGCTGTACCACGCCGCACGACATGATCAGCGTCGCGGCATCCTCGGTGCTCATCTCGATCTCGATGATCTTGCTCTTCGGCACGTAGAAGAAGAATCCGGTGGTCGGGTTCGGCGCGCAGGGCAGGAACACCGAGATGTGCTCCTCCTCTGCGGGCAGGCTGGCGGCGAGTTCAGGGTTCGGCGCCTGCGAGATCAGCACGATCGACCACATGCCGGGCGACGGAAACTCGACCAGGCCGACGCGGCGGAAGCTCGAGCCGTTGCCGGAGAACAGCGTCTCGAACACTTGCTTCAGGCCGCGATAGATCGCCCGCACCGCCGGAATCCGCCCGAGCAGCCGTTCGCCCAGATCGACCAGGGTTCGCCCGATCAGATTGGCGGTGAGGAAGCCGAGCAGCGTCAGCGCGATGACGGCGACGATCAGGCCGGAACCGGGCAGCCCGAACGGTAGGTAGGTTTCCGGCCGGTAGGCCGTCGGCACGAACGGCCGGACCAGATTGTCGACCCAGTTCACGAACCACCAGGTCAGATAGAAGGTGATCGCGATCGGACCGGCCACCACCAGGCCGGTCAGGAAATAGTTGCGAAACCGCGCCATCAGCCCTCGGGGAGCGTCCGGGGGCAGGTCACCTGGCGCGGGGGGAGGCACTTTGTTGGAAGTCATTGCGGTTCCTAGGTCGTCGAAGCGGCCGTAGTCCAACACCCAGCTAAGCCATTCTGACGCATTTTTGAAGGGGCCGCGTGAAGCCGCGGCTTGCGGCTATTCGACCGTGACCGATTTGGCCAGATTCCGGGGCTGATCGACGTCGGTGCCCATCACCACGGCGGTATGATAGGCGAGCAGCTGCACCGGAACGGCGTAAACGATCGGCGCGAAGGTCGCCCCCATGTCCGGCATCACGATCGTCACCAGCGACTGGATGGTGGCCTCCGCCGCGCCCTTGGCGTCGGTCATCAGGATGATCTTGCCGCCGCGGGCGGCGACCTCCTGCATGTTGGAGACGGTCTTCTCGAACACCTTGTCGTAGGGCGCTATCACCACGACCGGCATGTGCTCGTCGATCAGCGCGATCGGCCCGTGCTTGAGCTCGCCGGCGGCGTAGCCCTCGGCATGGATGTAGGAGATTTCCTTCAGCTTCAGCGCGCCTTCCAGCGCCAGCGGATAGCTGGTGCCGCGGCCGAGATAGAGCACGTCGCGCGATTTCGAGATCTCGCGCGCCAGCTTCTCGATCTGCACTTCCGTGGTGAGCGCTTCCGACATCAGGCGCGGAATCTCGACCAGGCCGTGCACCAGCTTGGCCTCGTCGGCATCGGACAGCTCGCCGCGCGCCTTGCCGGCGGCGACCGCGAGCGAGGCCAGCACCATCAGCTGGCAGGTGAAGGCCTTGGTCGAGGCGACGCCGATCTCGGGGCCGGCCAGCGTCTGCAGCACGGTCTCGCTCTCGCGCGCGATCGTCGAGGTCGGCACGTTGACGACCGACAGCGTGTGCGCGCCCTGCGACTTGGCGTAGCGCAGCGCCGCCAGCGTGTCGGCGGTCTCGCCCGACTGCGAGATGAAAATCGCAAGGTCGCCCTTGCGCAAGGGCGCCTCGCGGTAGCGGAATTCGGATGCGACATCGAGCTCGACCGGCAGCCGCGCCAGCTTTTCCAGCCAGTATTTCGCTACGAAGCCGGCATAGCTCGCGGTGCCGCAGGCGGTGATCGAGATGCGCTGGATATCCTTGAAATCGAACGGCAGCTTGACCGGCATGGTGACGCGCTCGGTCGCCATGTCGACATAGCGCGCGAGCGTGTGCCCGACCACTTCGGGCTGCTCGTGAATCTCCTTCGCCATGAAGTGGCGATAGTTGGCCTTGTCGACCAGCGCGGTCGCGGTGGTGTGCTTGATCGCCTCGCGGTGGACGATGGCGTTGTCCTTGTCGAAGATCGTGGCGCCCTTGCGGTTGAGAACCACCCAGTCGCCGTCCTCGAGATAGCTGATCGTGTCGGTGAACGGCCCGAGCGCGATCGCGTCCGAGCCGAGATACATCTCGCCCTCGCCATGGCCGACCGCGAGCGGCGGGCCGTTGCGGGCGCCGATCATCAGATCGTCCTCGCCGGCGAAGATGAAGCCGAGCGCGAACGCGCCGCGCAACTCCGACAGCACCGCCCTCACCGCCTCGATCGGCTTGACGCCGCCCTTGAGCAGATTGTCGACCAGATGCACCACGACCTCGGTGTCGGTCTCGGTCGAGAACACCGCGCCCTTGGCCTCGAGGCCCTCGCGCAGCTCGCGGAAATTCTCGATGATGCCGTTATGCACCACGGCGACGCGCTCGGTGGCGTGCGGATGCGCGTTGTTCTCGGTCGGCCTGCCGTGGGTGGCCCAGCGGGTGTGGCCGATGCCGGTGTGGCCGCCGAGCGGCTTGGCCTCCAGCCGGGCCTCCAGATTCTTCAGCTTGCCCTCGGCACGGCGCCGCGCCAGGGTGCCATTCTCCAGCGTGGCGACACCCGCGGAATCATAGCCGCGATACTCCAGCCGCTTGAGCGAATCCACCAATTGCTCCGCGACCGGAGCGCGTCCAAGAATGCCGACGATGCCGCACATGCGGTTCACTATCCCCAAAATCGCCGAAAATTTGCCGAAGTGGCGACACGGTCCCTTAACGGGAATCGCCGGCCGCAAGATACTCAATAATTATTGCCAATTGCGACAGTCTTAAACGGCAAGGTTGATGCAAAAGGCTGGTTAATCGGGGCTAACTATTTTGGCAAGAGTGCGTCAGCGGGCCCCCGCCGGCGCCTACTGTTTGTGGTACAGCTCGCGTAGATGGGGTAACGGGCCGGCCGCCCGCTCGCTACGGCGCGATTTGGAAGCGCGCTCGCGAGCGGCCTGTTGGTTGGAAGGCGGTCGTCCCTCAAACTGATGGTGTCAATAAACGGAGTCGGGCAAGCCCGCTCCAAGCATCATTAAGGGACGACCATGTACCACTATGCAGGAATCGACGTGTCTTTGGAATGCTCGAGCGTCTGCCTTGTCGATGGGACAGGTAAGATTTTGCGCGAGGCGAGGGTTGCGAGTGAGCCGGAGGCCTTGATCACCTGGTTGCGGTCGCTGGGGTTGGTGCTGGAACGGATCGGGCTGGAGGCTGGTCCGCTGTCGCAATGGCTCTACGCAGCGATGCGGGATGCGGGCCTGGCAGTCGAACTGTTGGAGACGCGGCACGTCCGCGATGCCTTCAAGGCGATGCCGGTGAAGTCGGACCGCAACGATGCCCGCGGGATCGCGCAACTGATGCGGCTGGGCTGGTTCCGGCCGGTGCACTGCAAGTCGATCGAAGCGCAAGAGACGCGGGCGGTTCTGACGGCACGCAAGCTGCTGCAGTCCAAGCTGCGCGACATCGAGAACAGCCTGCGCGGCGTGCTCCGCGGCTTCGGTCTGAAGGTCGGCACGACCACCGAGCGCACGTTCGCCGAACGCATCCGGGAGCTCGTAGCGGGCCATCCCGGACTTGAGATCGTGGCACAGGCGCTGCTCGAAGCCCACGCCGTGCTGCGGCGCGAGTTCAATGGCCTGGATAAGCACACCCAAAAGCTCGCCAGGTCGCACCCTCAAGCCCGCCTCCTGATGACGACACCGTCCGTCGGCCCGATCGTGGCGCTTACCTACGCCTCGGCGGTCGACGACCCGAAGCGCTTCCGGTCCTCGAAGGCGACGGGAGCGCATTTTGGCCTCACCCCGAAGAAGTACCAATCGGGCGAAACCGACTATACCGGCCGCATCAGCAAGATCGGCGATGCCTCCGTGCGCGAGGCGCTCTATCAAGCGGCTCACGTCATGCTGACCAAGCCGGTCAGGAACTGCTCGGCGCTGAAAGGCTGGGCGATGCGGATCGCCCGGCGCGCAGGCCTGCGCAAGGCCAAGGTGGCGCTCGCACGCAAGCTCGCCGTCGTTCTGCATCGCATGCTCGCCGACGCCAAACCGTTCAACCCGATGGCCAAGGCCTCGGCAACCTAAGCAAGGAGCAGCAATCGGTTCTGGGCGGGCCACGACACCAGGCTCTCCCTGAGCGAGGTCCCTGCGCCGGGACGATGGATCCGGTCAGGCCGCCATCCGGGAAGTGGCTCACAACCACGCTTCCGTAGATTGGCCGGCCGGCTCCTCAATGCACCCCATCAGGCGACGGCCTTCGCGCCGATCCCGTACAGAAGCAAGTGCCCGGCGAGTGGATCACGCAAAAAGGGATTGACTTACAAAGGCCCGTTACAGAAGCCCGGATGAGCCAACGGGTCGCGCGAACGCGCGCCCGATGACAGGCTCCGCGACATCCGGGTCTTCGGTCCCGCATATCGCTTCGCTCATGCGGGCTGCAAGATGCAAGGCAGGCGTCCACGCCCGCAGCGACAGCCTAATGTTCGACCCGGTAGAGCCGCCATCGCTCCGGCACGCCCTTGAGCTGGTGCGCGCCGCGATCCTTGAAGCGGATTCCCGACTCCGGCATCAGATCCTTGACCGCGCTCGAGACCAGCACTTCGCCGGCATGGGCTTTGGCGGCGACGCGCGCGCCGATGTGAAACGCGAGACCGATCACCTCCGCCCCGCTCACCTTGTATTCGCCCGCGTGCAGTCCGACCCTGATCTCCAGTCCCAGCGTGCGCACGGCGTCACGGATCGCGGTCGCGCAACGGATCCCGGCGGCCGGCGCGCCAAACGTCGCCAGCACGCCGTCTCCTGTCGTCACGACTTCCTTGCCGCGCAAGGCCTTCAGCTCCCGACGAACGGCGGCGTAATAGTGATTCATCACCTGCGCCCAACGTGAATCGCCGAGCCGCGCGGCCTTTTCGGTCGATCGGACGATATCGACAAAGAGGATCGTGGCGAGCGCCTGTTTGAGCTCCGGGCTTCGATCGGCGGTTCGCCGCCGGTTCGCAATATTTCCGGTCAGTGGCTCATAGCGATGGCTGCGCCGCCGCGCGATTGCGGCCTTTGTGTAGTCCTGGGCACGCTGCACCGCGCGGCAGCGAATGGTTTTTTCCTGCGGTGGAAACGTCCAGTAGACCTTGCGCCCGACTCCAGCGCCCTGAACCTCCACGGCGCCCCATTTCAGGAAGACCGTCGAACCAACCCGTCGAATGCACCATGCCTTTGACGTGTATCCGGAAACGTTCGACTGATGGACTCCGATGCGAAGGAATTTGGGCATGAGCGTCCGGCCGATCGAAAGAGCGCTGGGGTGCCAACCTGGGGTAAAGCGTAATCAACCATTCCCCTATTGGCAACAGCACCGGCATGCAGCTACCCAAGCCGCCTACGATCGCCCATTTCGTTCGAACCGCCGTCAGGAACCAAAGGTGCGACTGCGATTGAAGTTGCTCACATCGCGCCGCTGTCCGTTCGAACCAGCGTCAGCATCGACGGATAGAATTGCCTCGTCTTGCGCTTCCGCCATTGGCTGTTCTTCATCGCGAAATCGTGCCGGGGTCAGCCGGCTGCGGTCGACCGTCACGTCAAAGATGTCGAAGCGGTTGTAGTAACCGACCACGTCGTGAAACTGTTTCGGCTCGACGCAATGATTGAGATCGATCTCCGCGTAGGCGATCCCCTCCTGGTCCTGCAATTGATCGCCAAACACGTTGCCCGTCGGATCGACGAAGAAGCTCGCGGCACGTGGTGTCCGGTCGATCACGTCGGCGATATTTCGATCGCGTTCGATGAGGAAGGCACGCATCGGCTCATCCATATAGCCGGCGGTCACGATCCCGAAGACCTTGGCTTCGAAGCAGTGGGCGCTGGCCCGGATGCGGTTGGCGGCGACGTTGTCGAAATTGCCGCCGCCTGCCGGACGCCTTGTGGGCCACATCGGCGGCCAGCTCGAGATGTGCACCTGTTCGCCCTGCGCCATCAGCGCGAAGCGGGCCAATGGATTGGTGTTCTCGCCACAGATCAACCCGCCGATCCGGCCCTGCCGCGTCTCCGCGACCTTAAGGCCCGCACCATCCCCCGACGACCACACCAGCTTCTCATAGAAGGTCGGAACCAGCTTGCGGTGGTGGACCAGAATTTCACCGGTCTCCCCGATCAGCAGATTCGAGTTCCACAGCCCCCCGACGCTGACGGTTGAGCGTTCGCTGATGCCGATCGAGACGGTGACGCCGAGGGCGCGCGCCTCGGCGCAAAGCTGCGCCACTTCCGGTCCGTCCGCCAGCACGGATTGCTCCGCCATGCGCACGAACAGATCGTGATTGTCGATCGGAGGCCACAGCGCGGCCCAGACCGGAAAGGCGGGAATATAGGTTTCTGGAAACGCGATCAGCTCGGCGCCGGCCCTGGCCGCCTCGCGAATGATGGCGATCGCCTTTTCGGTGGTCGCCCGGCTGTCGAGGAAGACGGGCGCAGCGTGGACGGCAGCAGCCTTGAAACGAGGGAGCATATCGAAAATCCCGGCTAGGATGGGTGGGCGAAGCGCTATCATCCCTGCCTTCCCGGCGTGCATCGGAATTGTCGCAAGGTCGGTTGCGAAGGATCGGAGCCACCGGGTGTTGGAACGGGAATTGCTTTGCTGACAAGATCCGCAATCGGGAGGCAGGTCATGTTCGATACGATCAACTGGGACGATTTGCGGGTCTTTCTCTGCGCCGCCCGCGCCGGAAATTTGAGCCAGACAGCAAAGCGGCTGCGGCTGGACCATTCCACCGTCAGCCGGCGCATCGCCCAGATGGAGGCTTCCCTCGGGGTTGCGGTGTTCGAACGCCACCGCACCGGTCTCAAGCTCAACGAAATCGGCGAGCGGTTGCTGCGTCATGCCGAGCGGGTCGAGAGCGCGGTGATCGCCATTCGCGAGGAGGCCAGCGCCGGCGACACCCAGGAACTCGCCGGGAACGTGCGGCTCGCCACCATGGAGGGGATCGCCTCGCTCTACCTTGCGCAACGCTTTGCCAAGCTGCGTCGCACCACGCCGCAACTCGCCGTCGAACTCGTCACATCAGCCCAGACGGTCTACGTCCACAAGCGCGAGGCCGATCTGTTCGTGTCGTTCTTCCGGCCACCCGGTCCGGGCCTGATCTCGGAGCGCATCGGCAAGTTTCGGCTTGGGCTATTCGCGAGCCAGAGCTATCTCGACCATCACGGCACGCCGGCAAGCCTTCGCGACCTCGGGGATCATTGGTTCGTCTCCTACATCGAGGACCTGGTCCAGGTCGATTCGGTGCGCTGGCTCGCCGACGTCATCGAAGAGCCGAAGATCGCCTTCCACTCCAACAGCATGATCGCGCAGATGAACGCTGCGGCGGGCGGCCTCGGCATCGTGATGCTGCCGAGCTTTGCCACAAACGACCGGCCCGACCTCATACCCGTGCTGCCCGCCCTCGCCGGCACCGTTCGGGAGGTGTGGCTCAATGTCCATAGTGACCTGCAATTTGCCCCGCGCATCCGCGCCGTCCGCGCGTTTCTGAAAAATACCCTGAAGCAGGACCCCGACATGCAGGTCACCCTGGCCGATGCCGTGCCGTAGCCGCGCACGGCAGATTGCAAAAATCCATAATTCCCTTCCGTCGGAGCCCGGCTGAAGCTCCTCCGATTGGCGCCAGGCAGGGCGCGCTGAAGTTTTGAGGGGCCAAATATGAAGGTGGTTACGTCAGGCAATGTCGATCCGGCGTCGAGCGTCGGCGCCTTGGCCAAGAAGCGGTTAACGGTCGCGCTCGTTCTCAGCGTCGCGATGATGGTGATCTATTTCGGCTTCATGGGGCTTTTCGCGTTCGACAAGCCGCTTCTCGGCACCATCCTGATGCCCGGCCTGACGCTCTGCATTGTGCTCGGCCCGCTCGTCATCATCTCGTCCTTCGCGCTCTGCCTGGTCTACGTGCTGTGGGCGAACCGGGTGTTCGACGCCGGCATCCGCAACCTTCGCTAAAGGGGCAGAAAAAATGGGCAGCAGCGCGCTTTCTATCGGATTCTTCTTCGCCTTCATGGCATTGACGCTGGCGATCACCTATTGGGCCGCACGGCGCACGCGCACCACCGAGCACTTCTTTGCCGCCGGTGGTCAGGTCACGCCGTGGCAGAACGGCTGGGCACTCGCGGGAGACTTCCTGAGCGCCGCCGCCTTGCTCGGAATTGCCGGCATCGTCACCTCAAACGGCTTCGACGGCATGATCTATTCGATCGGGTGGCTGGTCGGCTGGCCGATCATTCTGTTCCTGATCGTCGAACCGTTGCGCAATGTCGGCCGCTTCACCTTCGCCGACGTCGTGGCCTATCGCCTGCGTCAGCGCCCGGTGCGCCTCGCCGGCGCCGTCGGTACACTCGCCGTCATCCTGTTCTACCTGATCGCCCAAATGGTCGCGACGGGATCGCTGATCAAGCTGCTGTTCGGCCTGCCCTACACCTGGTCGGTCGTCATCGTCGGCAGCGTGATGCTGGTCTATGTGCTGTTTGGCGGGATGTTGGCGACCACCTGGGTGCAGGTGGTCAAGGCTGCGTTGCTGATGGGCGGCGGCATCCTGCTCGCCTTCCTCGTCTTGACCCATTTCGACATGAACCCGCTGAAGCTGTTCGCCGCGGCGTCCGAGAAATACGGCACCAAGGTTCTGCAGCCGGGATCGAAGGTGATCTCCGGCCAATGGGATGCCATCTCGCTCGGGCTCGGCCTGATGTTCGGGACCGCCGCGATGCCGCATGTGCTGATGCGGGCCTATACGGTGAAGTTCCAAGGCCGCGCGGCTGTCGATCCTCTATGCCACCGGCCTGATCGGCGTATTTCATCTCATGGTCTTCATCATCGGCTTCGGCGCCATGGTGCTGGTCGGCCCCGAGGCCGTAGCAAAGGCCGGAGGCGGCGGCAACATGGCAGCGCCCCTGCTAGCGCTCACCGTCGGCGGCAATGCGTTCTTCGGCTTCATCTGCGCGGTCGCCTTTGCGACGATGCTCGCCGTCGTCGCGGGGTTGACGCTGTCGGGCGTCGCAACGCTCTGCCACGACGTCTGGACCAATGTGATCCGGGACGGCACCGCTTCGGAGGCCGAGCAGCTCAAGGTCGCGCGCGTCGCGACCGTGATGATTTCCATCCTCGCCATCATTCTTGGCGTCGCGTTCGAAGGCCAGAACGTCGCCTTCATGGCGGGGCTTGCGTTCTCGATCGCCTGCGCCGCGAATTTCCCCTCGCTCGTGCTCGCCATCACCTGGCGCCGCTTCACGACGACTGCAGCCGTGGCCAGCATCCTCGTCGGCACGCTGAGCTCCCTGGTGCTGATCTATCTGTCGCCCACCATCCAGGTCGACATTCTCGGCAAACCGCTGGCCGCGATCCAGCATGAATGGTGGTTCGTGTCGCTGCGCAATCCTGCGATTATCAGCATGCCGCTATCGTTTGCGGTTGCGATCCTGCTCTCGCTGGTCACGCGGGAGAAGAACGCAAATCTCGCTTTTGACGAGATGCAGCGGCGCATCCTGTTCGGACCGGTCCAGCCGAACACCGACGCGCCGCGCCAGGCGAAGAGTGCCGCCTGAACCGCGTCGGCCGGCCGACGATACGATCGCGTTCTTGGTGGCGCCCCCTAGCGCTGAGTTGCCCGACGGCGCAAGCCCCCGCAGCAAAAAATATTTCGCTTTATCAGAAGTGCAACTCAGTGTTATAGATCTGCCCGTCTCACCCGATCGAGGGGCGCTTCGCGGTCGTCACGAACGCGGTGTGGGATGCGATGGACGCCGAGCGTGTGACTGACGAGAGCACGCGAAGCGGACGGTGAAGTCGTGTGGTCCTGACGCCCTAGTGGCCGGTGTCCCCTTGTAAGACGCAATTGCGCCTTGCGAAGGCGGTGACAAACAAGCCCAGTCTCGCCGGGGAGAGCACGAAGTAAGCCGTAAAACCATCGCGCAGGGAAAGCCGGATTGCTCCGGTTACACCTGTGGTCCTACCCCCGAGCTTTCTACCTTTGCTCGGGGCCCATGGGTGCGATCGGCACCCGGCTTTCCCTGCGCCCTCTGTTCAAGAGAGGGCGGAATGAAGAGCAAAGCTCGGGCAAATCATGTCGCGAGAATGCGAAGATGCGTCCCAACCCAAACTGTCATCGCCCGGCTCGACCGGGCGATCCAGTACGCCGCGGCCTTTCGGCTCAAGCATGGACGTCTCTGGAATACTGGATCACCCGCATGCGCGGGTGATGACATCCCGGGTTGGGATACGCAGGGACGGCATCTCTTCGCACAGACGGGCTCGTGATGACGCGACTGCCTCACTTCCCCTTCGCAGCCTTCGCCTTCATCTTGGCCTGGCGATAGCGCGCGGCGCCGCCTTCGCGGATGGATTGTTCACTACGCTCAATCGACATCGCGTCGTCGGGGACGTCTTTGGTGATGACCGAGCCCGAGCCGATATAGGCGCCCTTGCCGATCGTCACAGGCGCGACCAGCGACGTATTGGTGCCGACGAACGCGCCCTCGCCGATCAGCGTCTTGTGCTTGAGGAAGCCGTCATAATTGCAGGTGATGGTGCCGGCGCCGAGGTTGGAATTGGCGCCGACATGGGCGTCGCCGACATAGGAGAGATGGTTGACCTTGACGCCGGCCTCCAGCGTCGCGGCCTTGGTCTCGACGAAATTGCCGATCCGCGCGCCGTCGCCGAGCGAGGTGCCGGGCCGCAGCCGCGCATAGGGACCGACTGATACCTTCTTGCCAATGCTGGCCTCGACGATGTGCGAGAAGGAATGGATCACGGCGCCGTCGTCGATCGAAACGCCGGGGCCGATCACCACGAACGGCTCGATCGTGACGTCGTTGCCGAATTTGGTGTCGGCCGCGAGATAGACCGTCTCCGGCGCGATCAGGGTCACGCCGGCCTCGAGCGCCTGCTTGCGCAGCCGCGCCTGCATCACGGCCTCGGCCTCCGCGAGCTGGGCCTTGGTGTTGATGCCGCGCACTTCGTCTTCGCTGGTTTCGATCACGACGGCCTCCAGTCCCAGTTCCCTGACAATGCCGACGGCATCGGTCAGATAATATTCGCCCTTGGCGTTGGCGTTGCCGATCTTCTCGATGATGGCGAGCGCGCTCTTGCCGCCGAACGCCATCACGCCGGCATTGCACAGCGTAATCTTGCGCTCCTCAGGGCTGGCGTCGGCCTGCTCGCGGATCGCGGCCAGCCTGCCGTTCTCGACCACCAGCCGGCCGTAACCGGTCGGGTCGGCGGCACGGAAGCCGAGCACCGCGAGATCAGCACCGTCGCGCAGCGGCGCGCGCATCCGCGCAAAGGTCTCGGCCGAGATCAGCGGCGTGTCGCCGAACGCGACAAGCAGGTCGTCGGCGCCGCGGGCGATCGCCTCGCGCGCCGCCAGAACTGCATGCGCGGTGCCGAGCCGTTCGCGCTGCACGAAGGTCTGCGCATCGGGACGCACCCGGCGCACCTCGGCGGCGACTGCCTCGTGGTCCGGGCCGATCACGACCGCAAGCTGCGATCCTTCGCCGGCGGCGGCGGCATTGAGCACATGCGACAGCAGCGCCTGCCCGGCCACCGGGTGCAGCACCTTCGGCAGCGACGAGCGCATCCGCGTGCCCTCACCGGCCGCAAGCACCACAGTCAGGCTGGTTCGCGCAGTCATTCGCAATCCTCGATCTCCCGCGCAGTTCGCTGCGCAAAGCTTACTTTGAGGCCGTCTTTAATTGTTTTCCCCGGCAGAAGAAACCGTTTCGCCGCCGCCGCCGCTCAGAATCAAGTTCCTGGTCCATTTCCTGTTAATCTTTACCTCGTGATTCGGCGGGCCTTGAGGAGGGCCAAGCGGGCTTTGGCCAAAGATCGCGACAATCTGGCGGCGGATTTCGACACCGAGAGCACCACCGGCTTTTTAGCCGAGGAGGAAGCTTTCGATCGCCGCATGCTATGGCGACTCGGCTCGTGGGGCGTCGCCGCGGTCGGCGCCGTGATCGTCTCCGTAATGGCCAACCAGTCGGCGCTGACGCTGAAGCGCGACCAGGTCGCAGCGTCGGACATTGCACGCCAGGCCCAGCAATTGCAGACGCTGGCGAAAGAGAGCCACAACGAGACGCGCCGGCTGGCGTCCGCGATCGATACGCTGAGCGGCGACCGCGACCGGCTTTATTCACGCATCACCAGCCTGGAACAGGGCCTCGACTCCGTGACCGGCACGATCGCCAAGCAGGCCACGGCACCGGCGCCGTCGAGCTCTGCAGCGGCGGCCCCCACGCAACCCGCTCCCGCCAATTCAGCGCCCGCCGTTCCGGCGCCCGTGCCGGCCGTCGCCCCGGTCGCAACCACGCCGCCAGCCGCGCCGGACAAGTCGGCGATATCAGGCAAGACGGCTGCTTCAACCGACAGCAAGCCGGCTGGACCGGTCGAGAAGCCAGTTGCTGCGGTCGAGAAGCCCGCGGTAGCCGACAAGAAACCTGCTCCCGCGACCAAGCCGCAGGCCGTGTCCGAGAAGCCGCCGGCCGCGGAGAATTCGCAGCCGGCCTCTTCGCAACCGGGCTCCGGCTTTGCAGCATCGATTGCGAGCCCGATGACGGCGGCCGCGGCTGCCAGCGCCGAGGATGCAAAAGCGGTTGCGTCTGTGCCCCCGGCCACGCCGGTCGCGGACAAGCCGCTCGTGGCATCACTTGAGCCAGCGGCGAAAAAGGCCACCGAGGCCGGCAAGCCGCCGACCGCCAACGACGTGACCGCAGCACCGATGCCGCCGCTGGTCATCACCCCCGATCCAGACTCCGACGTCGACGACGATGCCGGCGCGCCGAAGGCGCAGATCCAGCGCACCGATTTCGGCGTCGATCTCGGCACCGCGAATTCAGTCAACGGGCTACGCGCGCTGTGGCGCGGTCTGTTGAAGTCCAAGGCCAACGCGCCGCTGGCCGCGCTGCGGCCGATCATCGTGATCAAGGAAGGCAGCAACGGGCTCGGCATGCAGCTGCGCCTGGTGGCCGGACCGCTGAACGACGCCGGCACCGCCGCCAAGATTTGCGCGGGCCTCAGCCTGATCCAGCGGACCTGCGAGACGGCGATCTATGACGGCCAGCGGCTCGCCCTGAACGAGCCGCCGGCCGGCAGCAAGCCTGTCCCGGCGCATCGGCGGATGGCGCCGAAGCGCACCGCTGCACCACCCCCGCAGCCTGTGGCCGAGGACAAGAAGCCGGAGCCGACGACGATTTCCTCGATGTTCCGGCGGAACAGCCAATAATCATGTCCGGCAAGGGATTACGGCCAAATTCTCAACCGATTTCGCTGCTCTGACCGAGCCTTGTCCCAGAACCTTTTCCCGACCATAGTGCCGCGATGACAAAACCTCCGTTCCGCCTCTCGCCCTATCAGGTCCAGTTCCTGCTGGTCATCGGCTTCCTCACCGTCGGTTACGCACTGTATGTGCGCTATCTGGCGATCGAATTCTCGCCCGTTGCGCTGGCCTGCGACGCCGGCACGCAGAACATGCTCTGCAAGGCGCGCGCGCTCTCGACCGTGCTGTTCAAGAATTCGGTGTTCGGCATCACCGCGCTGGTGATCGCGGTGCTGAACCTGACGCGGCCGTCGATCGTGCTGCTGACTGTCGGGCTGATCGCCGCCGGGCTCGGCATCGTGCTCTACAATGTCGTGCTGTCGGGGCTCGCGATCGGACTGTTTATCCTGGGTTTTGCGCGGCCCGCGCCCGCCACAGCGTAGCCGCCAGCAGCAGATACATCACACAGGTCCAGTCCGACTGCCAGTTGATGGTGCCCTCGTTGATGAACATGTAGCCGGCTGCGATCGCCAACAGGCCGGCGAACACGGATTCGGCGATCGGCCGGACGCCCTCCTTCGGGCGATTGAGCATGGTCAGCAGCGCGAACGGCACCACGGCCATGGTCAGCGAAGCATACGGGAAATCGCGATAGCGCGGATCGAAAGTGAAACCGAGCGCGGTCTCGGCCGCGATCACGGTGGTCACCGCCAGCACGATCGCCAGCAACGCGCCGATCGCGCCCTTGCCGCGATAGTCGCGCGGCCCGACCAATTCCAGGAAGGTCGGCAGCGAGCGCCCGGCGATCAGCGCATGCGCCGTCAGCAAGGGCGAGGCGATCGCGGCCGCGAGCAGCACGCCCCAATGCAGCCAGCCGCCGGCGCCGTAGCTCTCATAATACATCTTGTCGCCGGCGATCCCGAGCAGCGTCCCCGCCGTCGTCGCCGAAATGGCGACCGCGAACCAGGCCGATGGCCGCGGCGTCCAGGGCCTACGGCGCAGCGTCAGCCAGGCCACAAAGAAGGTGGCGACGGACAGCGCCATGCCACCCGCCATCTGCAGCTTCCAGGCGGGATAGTTGCTGATCGCAACGCCCGGCGGATACTTCACCTGCCGCTTGATCGAATCGAACAGGCCCCAATAGCCGCCGACGGTGCCCTCGAGCCTGCGCTTCCAGGGCTGGTCATAGGCCTCGATCAAATTGACCCGAAACCCCTCGCGCTTGGCGAGATCGAGGATCTCGGACACCACCCGCGCCTGGTTGGTGCGCGACGGCAAGGCGCCCTCCCGCATCCGCCCCGTGCTCGGCCAGCCGGTCTCGCCGATCAGGATCTCCTTGCCCGGGAACGTCACCGCCATCCGCTTGCGGATGTCGTCGACATGGGCTGCGGCGTATTTGGCCTTGATCGGGATGTCCTCCCAATACGGCAGGATGTGAATCGTGACGAAATCGACCGCCTCATAGATCTCGCGATTCTTCAGCCAGTATTCCCAGACGTCGGCATAGGTGACAGGGACATTGCCCGCTGCCGCCTTCACCGCGCGGATGTTGCCGGCGAGATCGGCGGCCGTCATCTCGCCGCGCAGCAGCACTTCGTTGCCGACGATCAGCGCGCTGACGACGCCCGGATATTCCTTGGACAGCCGCACCGCGATCGCGATCTGCTGCAGGTTCTTGAAGCGATTGCTGCCGAGCCAGATGCCCTGCATCACCTTCAGCCCGACCTTGGCCGCAACGCCGGGGACCTGGTCTAGGCCGTTCTCGATCGAATAGGTGCGCACGCAATCGGTGACCTTGGCGAGATCGGCGAGGTCCTGCTCGATCTGCTCGACCGGAATTTGCGTGGTCGGATCCAGCGGCGTCTGGGCGCCGCGGAACGGCGTGTAGGACACGCATTGCAGCTTCGCGGCAGGATCGATCGGCGCGCGCGCGAGCGTGATCGGCGTGGCGAGCCACCACCACACGGCTGCAATCACGGCGAGCGAGATCAGGAGAAGCGCCAGCGGCGTACGAAGCGAAATCGGTTCCATCCTCCGGGGGACCGTCGAATTAGCCGGTCACAGCCCATCTGCCAAGAGTAGGATTAGGTCAATACCATGGTTGTCCTGCGACAGTTTTGCGCTGGTGCGATAAAGTTGTGAGTTTGCTGGACAAAATACCAAATTCCAGTCATGGGATTCCGCCAGAGTCTCCGCCGCGCTGGAGCCCTATTTGGACGGCATCACGCGAGCCGTTAGGATGATCCCGCGGGGGCAGGAACGTATCGGGGAATGCATGCGTCGACGGCTGCTTGAGTTGAAGAACACTGCTTTGCGCCACCTTGCCGTAACGGGCCTTGTGGCAAGCCTTGCGCTCCTGACCGGAGCCGGCGGCGCTTTCGCCCAGTCAGGCACGCCAAACCCGCCGGATCAGGCCAAACAGCAGTCCGGAAATCCGGACGCCGCTGCCAATGCAGCGAAGGAAGCCAACCAGCGCAAGGTCGAGGAATTCGTCGAGGCCCAGCAGGCCATCAACGGTCCGGCCGGCAACCCGGAATGCGTCTGGCTCGGCCGCCGCGTGGTCCGTCTGATGTGGAACGACGACCTCGACACCGCCTTCCGCCATCTCGACCTCTATGACCGGTTCGGCTGCCCCGGCGGCCACGTCCAGGCTGCGTTCCGCTGCCTGACCCGGTTCGGCGCCCAGATCGACGACAAGGTGCGCGGCAGCCTCGACGGCCGGATCCACGCCTGCTGGATCAATCCGGGCGCCCAGCCGCAGGCCGCGGCTGCGGCCGCCGCGCCCACCCCGGCACCAGCGACCGCTGGCAACGCTGCGCCTGCGCCGGCCGCCTCGCCCTCGCCCGCGCCGACCCCGTCAGCGTCACCGGCGCCGGCATCGAAATAGCCGGATTCCGCGATCGGGTCCGGCCGCGATTTTTTTCGCGGCTGGAACGGCTTGCGCCCTTAAAACGCCATCGCGGCACACCAGTTGTTAAATCGGATGGCGGAGATATCTTTGCCTCCGCCGCCGTGTTGGTCGAACCCAGGGGACGGGTTCGCTTCGTCCTCACTCTCAGGCCCCGTATGGTTTAACCGCGATGCGCGCCGTCGTCGCCGTCCTGTTGCTTGTCACCGCCGCCCACGCCGCCCTGTGGGGTCTCTTCCAGGAGAAGCAGTCGGCGCCCGATTTCCGTGGCACGCTGCCGAGCCTGTCCTACGCCCCGTTCGAGCCAGGCCACACTGTCGCGGATGTCGCCGCCGACACCGAGAAGGTGCGCACCGACCTGAGAAAGCTCTCCACGCTCACAAAGGCGGTCCGTCTCTATTCGTCGACTGAAGGCAATGAGTTGGTGCCGCCGGTCGCCGCCGAGTTCGGCATGAAGGTCACGGTCGGCGCGTGGATCGACAAGGACGCCAACCGCAACAGCCGCGAGCTGTTCAGTGCGATCAATCTCGCCAAGCGCAACAGCAATGTCATCGGCATCGTCGTCGGCAACGAAACTGTGTTCCGCGGCGAGCAGGTCCCGATCGAGAACCTCGGACCATTGCCCAAGGCGGACGACCCGAGCCCTGACGAGGCCGAGCGCTATCGCGAGGATTTTGCTCGCTTCCTTCGCGACGACGCCCCGCGCATTCAGCGCGAGGAGGACGCACGCCTCCACGATGTGGAAGCCCAGCCCGAGGACAAGCGCGCCGAGGCGAAGCAATGGGCAATTGCTGAGAACAACGTGCACCGGCTGATCAGGGTGATCCAGGCGGTCAAGAAATCGGTCAACGTTCCCGTCACGACCGGTGAAATCTGGAACATCTGGCGCGACCATCCGCAGCTCGCCAATTCGTCCGACTTCATCGCCGCGCACGTGCTGCCCTACTGGGAAAACTTCACCGACAAGCAGGCGGTGGACCAGGCGGTCGATCGCTACAACCTGTTGCGTGATTCATTCCCCGGCAAGCGCATCCTGATCGCCGAATTCGGCTGGCCGAGCCAGGGCTACAATCTGCGCAGCGCCGAGCCCGGTCCATTCCAGCAGGCCACCGTACTGCGCAACTTCGTCGCGCGGGCCGAAGCCATCGGCATGGACTACAACATCGTCGAAGCCATCGATCAGCCCTGGAAATTCAACGAAGGCGGCGTCGGTCCGTACTGGGGCATCCTCAACGCCGACCGCGAGGCGAAGTTTTCCTGGACCGGCCCGGTCACCGATCTGAACTACTGGAAGATCGCGCTGGTCGCCGTCCTTGTCGGGCTGTTCATGTCGCTGCCGATCCTGCGGCTGGACCAGCCGACCGTGATGCAGGCGCTGCTGCTGTCGGCCGCTGCCAACGGTGTCGGCGCGTGGGTTGCGACCGTGTTCTCTTACTGGACCACGCACTACTTCGTCTGGGGCTCGGCCTTTGCGCTCAGCCTTGGCCTGGTGCTGCTGGTTCCGCTGGTCTTGATCGCGATGGCGCGAATCGAGGAGATCGCTGCGGTGGCATTCGGTCGCGGCCCGCGCCGGTTGATCGGCAAAAGCGAGCCGCTCGCGCCCGCCACGGTCGGTGAGAGCGTGACGTTCCCGAAAGTCTCGATCCACATCCCGGCCTATTTCGAACCGGTCGAGATGCTGAAGCAGACGCTCGATGCGGTGTCGCGGCTCGACTATCCGAATTTCGAGTGCGTCTGCATCATCAACAACACGCCCGATCCCGACTTCTGGCGGCCGATCCAGGATCACTGCCGGCTGCTCGGCGAGCGCTTCAAGTTCATCAATGCCGAGAAGGTGCAGGGCTTCAAGGCCGGCGCGCTGCGCATCGCGATGGAGCGGACTGCCGTTGATGCCGAGATCATCGGCATCATTGATGCCGACTACGTCGTGCATCCGGACTGGCTGAAGGATCTCGTGCCGGCCTTCGCCGATCCGCGCGTCGGCCTGGTGCAGGCGCCGCAGGAGCATCGCGACGGCGACCGCTCGCTGATGCACTACATCATGAACGGCGAATATGCCGGCTTCTTCGACATCGGCATGGTCCAGCGCAACGAGTTCAACGCCATCATCGTGCACGGCACGATGTGCCTGATCCGCCGCGCCGCGATGGACAAGGCCGGCGGCTGGTCCAGCGACACGATCTGCGAGGACACCGATCTCGGCCTCTCGATCCAGCAGCAGGGCTGGCTCACGCACTACACCAATGTGCGCTACGGCGAAGGCCTGCTGCCCGACACCTACGAGGCCTTCAAGAAGCAGCGCCACCGCTGGGCCTATGGCGGCTTCCAGATCGTCAAGAAGCACTGGCGGCGCTTCCTGCCCGGCGCCAGCCGGCTGACGCCCGACCAGCGCCGCGAATTCTCGCTCGGCTGGCTCAACTGGCTCGGCGCCGAGAGCCTCGGCGTGGTGGTCGCGATCCTCAATCTGATCTGGGTGCCGATCGTCGCTTTCGCCGACATCGCGATCCCCGACAAGATCCTGACCTTGCCGATCATCGCCTCCTTCATCGTCTCGCTGGTGCATTTTGTCGCGCTCTACCGGCTGCGGGTGAACATCAAGGCCGCCCAGATGCTGGGCGCCATGATCGCGGCGATGAGCGTGCAGTGGACGGTGTCGCGCGCGGTGGCGCAGGGCCTGATCACCGAGCATCTCGCCTTCGCCCGCACCTCCAAGGGCGGCCTGTCTCGGATGTCGATCGAGTTCCAGGCATTCTGGGAAGCCGTGATCGGCGTGCTGCTCTTGGTCGGCGCCATCGTGCTTGTCGTCACCAACGGCTACAAGCAGGTGCGCGAGATCTACATCTTCGCCGGCGTGCTGGTGCTGCAAAGCCTGCCGTTCCTTGCCGCGGTTTCCATCGCGATCCTGGAGAATTCGCGGATCAACGAGTTCTCGTTCTGGCGCAACAGCGCGATCCGGACGGCGGAACTGATCGGGTTGCGCCCGGTCAGCCTGCCCTCGGTCGCCGCCCCGTCGCAGCCGGTCGGATCGGAAATCCGCCACGACGGCTGAGCCGACTTCAAGAAACGGCCCTAACCACAGGTGGGGGAACAGCAAATCCGGCGGATCGATGCACAATTGACCGCCCCTCGGCTATTGACCCGATGGGCCCTGCCCCCTACACAGCGCGGGCTGGAGCAAGATCCCAAGTGCGGGCTAACCTGCGGGTTACCCTGCTGACGTCCGGATCCGATGTTCAGGTGAGTGAGCGCGTAGCTCAGGCGGTAGAGCACGTGACTTTTAATCATGGGGTCGAGGGTTCGAGTCCCTCCGCGCTCACCAATAAAATCAAATACTTAACTCGAAATATTAGCTACCGAGATTTTGTTCAGGGGCACAGCGGGGGCAGCAGGCGTGACCTCTGCGCAAGCAAACCAGGTCATCGTTGGCTTCAAATTAAACCTCAAGCAAACGATCCGAGATCGTCTTGCTGAAGCTCGCCGGCAAGTACTGGAAGAACGAGCGCAGCCGGCCGCCGCGTTGCCCCCTCAGACCTCCAAATGCGGATTCCGGAGATACGACGGAGCGTGGGTCATGACGCCCTGCAATTGAACGCTAGCAGTCCCGCTAATCTGGATGATCCGGGCACGCGGTCAGCTCGTTCATTCCGAAGTGCAGGCACGAAACGGCCCCAGCATGGGGATTGCCGGGGCCGTCATTCCGTCTCTGCTGGGGGCGCGGGCGCCAGTGAGCAGGCCGCCTCGCTTCGGCAGAACGCCGGTACATCCCGGCGGCCCGAATTGTACTCGACGTCGCAGCGTTCCTGCCGAGGTCTCACGGGGTACCCCGCAGGGCACATGCGGCCCGCCGCCATCCATCGAGGATTGTGTCCCAAATCGCGGCCGCCACCACCGCGATCCCGTCATTGCCTACTAGCGACGTGCACGGGCGAATTTGAGCTTGGCTGCGGCGGTCCCATGGTTGCCCAAACGGCAACGGCGATAGCCGATGCAGCCAATACGGCCTTTGTCGCGATCTTCTCGCTCCTCATGCCTGGAAGCCTCCGACCTTTGCACTGCGCATCATTAGGAGCTTGCCAGCGTATGCTCATCACCCGATTGGGTGAATGCCGACAAACAACTGACGGCGTTCACTCGTCGTCGAGCGGAAGAGAAAGCGCCGAGGGCGACTTTTGCTCGCAACCTGTTCGTCCCTTGAGCGGCAACGTAACAGCAGCCGCCTCGGTCGTCCTGCCCATGAACTGGTCCAGATTGGCGTCCGACGACCACTCCACATAGCCAACGACCGCAAAGGCAAGCACTGCTACGATGAGAACTCCAGCCACCGAAGCTGCGGCCGTTCTCGACCAGTTTTCGCTGCTGAATAATGGCATCGCGATTCTCCGACACCGGGGTTTGGCCCGTTCGTTAGATCGACTCGCGATTTTCAAATGTGAACGGCCTTACATCTCACGCGCACTTGATCTGCCCGTTAGCAAATCAGCAACCGGGCGGCGTCGATCACCGACTTCATCTGCATCAAAATCTCATACGGCTTGCCGGCGCCGCGGATGATGCGAAGCATGTTTGCTGCGACATCGCGGATAGTCCGCTCAACGTCGTTTTTCACGCGTTCTAGCGCGCGCTGCGCCTCAGCGTCCCGCTCTTGCTTCTCGCGCTCTTCCTTGTCGGGCCCGCTGCCCTCGATGATCCTGAAATCTGGCATGGCCGCTCTCCCTGCCCCCGCAGCCTGCCCTCAACCGCGTCCCCTGCCAAGCCCCAGGGAGCACCCGTCGATGCCGCAAAACAGCCGGCAGCGGACGAGAAGTTCGCGCACCCGCTAGCCGACAGGATCGAAAGCCATATCTATGCGTTGACCGGTTAAGCCCAAATGGGAGGTCAACAATGACTAACGACCGAAGCCGACGGGCACCAAAAGCGCAAAAAGCACTCCACGACAATCGAGAGCGCCTAAAGGCGGAGCGGCTGGCGCGGGAGGCTGAAGCGGCCAACCGCACAAAAGCAGGTTAAGCGTCATCTGGATGACCGCGGAGGACCAAGCCTGGACCTCTGCCTGGTGGAGGGTGAAATGGCCCTGCACTTTCGCCGCGTGGATACTGCTGAGGATCTGGAAATTTGGATCGCAAGCAGCGACGACTATTCATTCGTTATCAGCAGCGAGAGCCGAAGTGGACCTGGCCTACATGGAGAGCCCGGTTTTGTTGCGTCATATCGCCCAGACTTTCTGAATATGCCCGCGGCTCAAGTGTCCGGATCGCCCTTCAGCACGTTCGCTGAAGCCGAGCGGGCCTGCAATGCGTTCCTGGGTCGCCTCATTATCGAGGGATGACTACCGGAGCTCCCGATCACTGAAAGGATCGGCGTCGATCGGGATTTCAGCGCCAATAGGATTGCGGGGCCAGAAAGCGAAGTGTGGCAGGATCACTGGCTTGTAGCCGGCCACCGTCGGCGCATAGTCCCCCGATGATCGAGCAGCGACCAGCTTTCATGGCTTCCAAGAATCCCGGCACCGGCTGGAGGATCGATATTCTATGGCCCGATGGCGAAACAGAAGTCATCAAGGGTTTTGTTACGGAGCACGACGCGGCCAAGTGGATTTCTGAGCACTCGACGACGTGGCAAGAAAATCCGGACCAACCGCGCTAGACGATTGACCCACCATTGGTGATCGCCACCCATAGGCGACCGATTCCTAGCGGCTTCTCTCCGAACGCGATCGGCGCGATCATCGGTTCATGCCCTGGCGCCGCAAGCCCGCTCAATTCCTCCGCTACTGGACTGGTCCGGTCGATCGCAACGGCGACTTCAAAACGGTGCTGATCTTCTGCGTCGGCTGCCAGCACCACAACGGCCGGCTGAAGCTTGCCGACCTCCCCGACTGGGATTGGCACGACATCTCGGCGCACCTCAAGTGCACTGCCCGCGGCAAGGTCGGCTGGGTCGACACTCGCCTGGACTGGGGCGAGGTGATCGACTTCGCCAAGGGGGTATCTGGATGATGCTGGGACCGGCGCCCTGCGGAACTTTTCGCTTTTTCGCGCTTATTGATTCCGTTTTGGGCAGGCAACGTCAGCTTTGGAGAGAGGAGCCATGAAGCGAAGACGACGCCGGCGGGCTACGCAAATTATCCCCCTTGAAGACCGTCTTGGCCAAGAAGCCAAAGAGCTACGCCAGCGAGCTAGAAAGCTTCCCCCATGCCGAGAGCGGGAAGTATTGCTGAGAAGGGCGCGGCACAACGAGACCACTGCTCATTTGACCCAGTGGCTCATGTCCCCCGGCCCACGGGCTCCAATCTAGGAGCGCGCCGATGCACACGAACCACCACCCTATTGACGGCATCGAGGCCGCCTTTGTCTGCACAGCGGCGGTGTCTTTTGTGGCTCTGATCGCAAGCGTGGCTTGGCTCCTTCTCGGATGAAGTGCCCACAAGCCGCCCTCCCCGGTAATCGAACCTGGGACGGCTAAGGCCGTCTCAGTCGTCTTCTGTGATTTTGCCCTTGCCGTCGCAGGCCTTGCATTTAACCGGATAGATTTTGTGGCCCGCCCGAGCAGGCTGCTCAACCGGCGGGAAGCCCGTTCCATTGCAGGCCGGGCAGATATGCTCTATTGCCACTTTCTCCCGGATGAACCGGGTAGATAAGGAACGATCGGACCGACCGAACGTCTATATGAAGCTTCCAGCCAAGGGCGCCCCCCGACTGCTGGAGGAAAACCCGTATCGCTCGGGTTGGCGGCCCCCAGGTTGGGGCCGCTTCGTTGGGTTCGGCAAACGGCCCCCCGATACCTATCTTCCCGGTATGCCCATCACCCGAAAGCCGATCGAGATCCCACCAAAGGTCGCCGCCAGTTCGCTGCGGATATGCAGGCCTATCACGCCGAGCAGGACGACATTCGACGCGACCGGATCGCGGTCGGCACACGGCACATGCTGCTCGAGCACATGCCGGCCGGCACCAAGCTGCGGCTGAGCGAGGTGAAAGAACTATTCGAGTTGATGCGATGAGCGTGGTCTTGAACGGCCGCCGCGCCTGCCTGGTTTGAAACCGGCCGCAATCGAGCGCGCGCGGCGCGGAAATCAAGCGGGCGCCCGTCGCCTACGATGGATTCGCTCGGTGAAAAGCAGAAGGCCGGCGGTTGCGTCGCCGGCCCTCCATTCCCCACCGAGATGGCTCTCCGGACGGGGGTGGGTTCCGGCTTTCGCTAGGATCCACCCTTGGAGCTTGCACCATCGTCGACGACGCGGCAACGGATCCCGATTGTGTATAGCTGTGGACCGATCCCGATTTTCAGGGATCAGAACGGCTATGCCGAACGGGCGGATTGTCTCGATCCAAAATCACTGTTTTTGAACTCTGCGTCGGCCGCGAGAAGCCGCCGTCGAACTGATGATAGCCGTCAACCCGCTGCTCATCGCGCAGACGAGGCCACGATCTCTCTGCTCCGTTCCAACTATCGGATCCCGACATGATGCACTCCTGCCGTCGTTCGTAGGTTGGCGGATTAACACCATTGTCCAGGTAAAACTGTGCCGTCGTAGCCACATCGTCCAAGCAATCCGACGCATTGCGGCAGTATTCCAAACGCTAACTATTCGTGAATTGCTCGCACTGACGCCCGTAGAAATACTGAACTCGCGATGGTGGCGATATTCTTGATTACCGGGTGCGTTGGCGTCTTGGCTGTAGGAGCCACACTAGCGGTGATCATCTATTTCGATGCTCGCGCCGAGCGCAGAGGCCGACAGTAAGTCCGCCTCAAAGGAATGCGCGGGGACGTAGCTCACTCGTTTCCTGCGGGGGCCTAACGCTGCGCTCTCTCTCGCGCCGCAGTCAGGTCCGCCTTCGCGCGCGAGACTTCATCGTCGGCGGAGGTTCGCTGCGGAGGCAACTCACCGAGGTTTCGCGCCCATGGCTCGCCAGTGAGAGGCGCAGTGGCGCGCTCTGATCTGGCGCAACTAGTCACACAGAGCCCCACGAGAGCAAGTGTGACTGAGCACGCGGTAGCTTGGCGAGCCTTCTTCATCGTACCGCATCAGGCGCCCTCAAACGAACGGACGTCAAGCGCTCCGATGGTCGTGGATCGCCGTTGGCTACGGCTTCACGGGATCGGTGATCGGTCCGCCTTGGGCTTTGGCAGTCGCCGCCTGGCGGTCGCGCGCGGCCATCAGTTCACCCTGAAGCTTCGATCGTTCGTCAGCCGTCATGGCGGGATTTTTGCGCGGCGGCGGCAAATCTTCGACCGGGAGATAAGTGCCTGGTTTGGGGCGCGCGGGCATTTCGGCCCGGGCATCCATCAGCGATGAACCAGTGGAGGTCGCACAGCCGCAAAGGGACAGGCCCAACAACAACATCCCCGCGGCGAATGCAGTTCGCCGCTGATGAAAATACACAACAAACATGATTGGCCATTTCCTCAATCATTGCGGGCCAATTATGTCCGTCGGCTGTCCCCGCGTGACGCGGTTAATCGCACGTTACGGCCGCGGTTCCCGGAACCGTGTGTTGGCCGGAATTGCGGGACGAAACCCGCCGGTGGTGAAGCCGGCGGATCGTGACTAGCCCGTCTTATTCGTCAGAGTGCGCCTGAGAGGCTGGCGAGCGTGGTGTAAAGCGCTGATGCGGCGTAGGATTCGGTTGCAAAGCCAACCCCATCACCTCAACCGCGAACGCCAGGCCCGCCATGACCGATGATACGATTCTGCCCTTCTCGTTTCCAGCCGTTCACGCCAAGAAAGTCACAGCTGCCTTCGATGGCGGTCGGCTGACCTCGAACGGGGGCGTGATGCTTCTGGCGATGGCCGAGCGGCGTCTCGGCTTGGCCGACAATTTGGCCCGGGTGTTCCCGGATCGGCGCGATCCGACGCGGGTCGTGCACAGCCTTGTCGATATGTTCCGCGCGCGCATGTTCGCGATCTGCTGCGGCTACGAGGACGCCGACGACCTCGATCATCTGCGGTCCGATCCCGCATTCAAGCTGGCCTGCGTGTCATTCGGCCTGCAATATTGACCCCCTAAGCCGGGGGATCGGCGTCCAAAATTGACCCCCTACAGATTGATCTGTTGCGCTGCCTGCTTTGGAACGAAGCAGGTGGTGGGGGATGCTGATCGTGGAGACAATTGCCCGGATCCGGCGCGAGCACTTCATCAAGGGCAAGACGATCAAGGAGATCGCCCGTGACCTGAAGGTGTCGCGGAACACGGTCCGGAAGGTGCTGAGGTCGGGAGAGACCTCCTTCGAGTACGAGCGGCAGGTGCAGCCGCGGCCAAAGCTGGGACGATGGGCAGTAGAGCTTGACGGATTGCTGGCGGCGAACGCGGCCAAATCGGCTCGTGAACAGCTGACGTTGATCCGGATCTTCGAAGAGCTGCGCGGCCGCGGCTACGACGGCGGTTACGATGCCGTGCGGCGTTACGCCAGGCGGTGGAGCAAAGAACGCGGGCAATCGACCGCGGCGGCTTATGTCCCGCTGAGCTTTGCCCCAGGCGAAGCCTACCAGTTCGACTGGAGCCACGAGGTGGTCTTGCTGAGCGGGACCACGGTGATGGTGAAGGCCGCCCATGTCCGGCTCTGTCACAGCCGCATGCTGTTCGTGCGGGCCTATCCGCGGGAGACGCAGGAGATGGTGTTCGACGCCCACGACCGGGCGTTCGCTCTGTTCAAAGGCACCTGCACCCGCGGCATCTACGACAACATGAAGACCGCCGTAGAGACGATCTTCGTCGGTAAAGGGCGTCTCTACAATCGCCGCTTCCTGCAGATGTGCAGCCACTATCTGGTCGATCCGGTCGCCTGCACGCCGGCGTCGGGCTGGGAGAAGGGGCAGGTCGAGAACCAGGTCGGGCTGGTCCGGGAGCGCTTCTTCACGCCGCGGCTGCGGTTCAAAAACCTCGACGAGTTAAACGCCTGGCTGCTCGACAAATGCATCGCCTACGCCAAGGCTCATCGCCACCCGGAGCTGGTCGATCAGACGATCTGGGAAGTGTTCGAAGCCGAGCGTCCCAAGCTCGTTCCCTATGCCGGCCGCTTCGACGGCTTCCATGCGGTGACGGCATCGGTCTCGAAGACCTGCCTGGTGCGCTTCGACAACAACAAGTACTCGGTCGCAGCCAGCGCAGTCGGACGGCCGGTCGAAGTCCAGGCTTATGCCGACCGCATCGTGATCCGTCAGGATGGACGCATCGTTGCCGAGCACCCGCGATCCTTTGGCCGCGGCGAGACGACCTATGATCCCTGGCACTATGTGCCGGTGCTGGCTCGCAAACCCGGTGCCTTGCGCAACGGCGCTCCCTTCAAAGACTGGGTGCTGCCGGCCGCGATCGAGCGGATCCGGCGCAAGCTTGCCAGCACCGACGATGGCAATCGGCAGATGGTCGACATCCTCACCGCGGTGCTGACTGACGGTCTGTCCGCGGTGGAAGCGGCCTGTGCCGAAGCGCTCGGTCATGGCGTCCATTCCGCCGATGTCGTGCTCAACATCCTGGCCCGTCAACGTGAACCCGCCCCACCGGCCAACATCATGACGCCGGCCGCACTGACGCTCCGTCATGCACCGATCGCCGATTGTGCCCGCTACGACAACCTCCGGAGGACCATCTGATGGAACGAACCCAAATCTTCGACCTCATGGGCGAGCTCAAGCTCTACGGCATGAAGGCTGCCTTCGACGAGATCATGGCAACTGCCGTCAAGCGCCAGCACGAACCTCAGCGCATTGTCGGCGACCTGCTTAACGCCGAGATCAACGAGAAGCAGGCCCGCTCGATCAAATACCAGCTGACCATTGCCAAGCTGCCGCTTGCCAAGGACATCGCCGACTTCCAGTTCGACGGCACGCCGATCAATCAGACTCTCGTCAATGATCTCGCCAGCGGCGGCTTCATCGCCCAGCAACGCAATGTCGTGCTGGTTGGCGGCACCGGCACAGGCAAGACCCACCTGGCCATTGCCATCGCCAGAAGCTGCATCCGATCCGGTGCCCGCGGCCGCTTCTTCAACGTAGTCGACCTCGTCAATCGCCTCGAGACCGAGACCCGCAACGGACGGCAAGGACGGCTCGCCGAGCATCTGACCCGGATGGACTTCATCGTGCTGGATGAACTCGGCTATTTGCCCTTCGCCCAGTCCGGTGGCCAGCTCCTCTTCCACCTCGTCAGCCGGCTCTATGAGCGCGCCTCCGTCATCGTGACGACCAATCTCGCCTTCGGCGAATGGCCGAGCGTGTTCGGCGACGCCAAAATGACCACAGCGCTGCTCGACCGATTGACCCATCACTGCGACATTGTCGAGACCGGCAACGATAGCTGGCGGTTCAAGAGCCGAGACGACGATCACGCCACCCGCGCTCGTCTCGCCTCCGCTATCCCGGCCAGCTCCGACGAGACGAGCGCTACCAGCAAAGCCCGCCGCACGAAGGGGTCAAAATTGGACGCCGATGAGGGGCGCATTGCCTCATCGAAAATGTTACCGAACAATTCCGCTGATGACTGGGGCGGCGTTACCGAATCAGGTCGGTGGCGCCAATGGCGAGCGGGATCAGCATGGGCGCAAGGCGCGAGGTGTTGGCCGTGGTGGCGAGGCGCTACCGTGCGGCTGGACGAGTTGAGAAGGGACGGATCCTTGACGAGTTGACAGCAACGACGGGTTGGCACCGCAAGCACGCGGTGCGAGCACTGTCGGTTGCCGGAAGGGACAGGCCCAGACCACCACTGGACGAAGGGGCAACGAGCCCAACCGAACCAGCGACAAGTCGGCGACGCAAATACGCCAGCGTGCGCGACGCGCTGATCGCGCTGTGGGAAGCCTCCGATCGCGTCTGCGGTAAGCGCCTCGTATCGATGATCCCAGTGCTGTTGCCCGCACTCGAGCGGCATGGCCGGCTGAAGCCAACGAGCGCAGAGCGTGCGCTGCTGACAACTCTGAGCGCGGCGACGATCGATCGGATGTTGATCGACGTTAAAATTGCGGCTGCTGGGGGGCGCCGGCGGCGAGTCGGATTCTACTCGGCGATTCGACGCGAGGTGCCGATCCGCACTTTCAATGACTGGGCAAACCCGCCGCCAGGCTTTTGCGAGATCGACATGGTCGCGCACGGTGGGACCAGCGTCGCCGGCTCGTTTATCCAGACTTTGACCATGGTGGACATCGCAACAGGATGGACGGAATGCCTGCCCCTGGTGACACGCGATGGCAGCCTCGTCGTGGAAGCGATGACGCGAGCACAGGGCCTGTTCCCGTGGGTGATCTGTGGCGCCGACTTCGATAACGACAGCGCGTTCATGAACGACGTCGTCGTTCCATGGTGCCGAGCACAGAAGATCGAGGTAACGCGGTCACGTGCCTACAAAAAGAACGATCAGGCTTTCGTGGAGCAGAAGAACGGTGCGGTGGTCCGGCGGCTCGTCGGATACGGGCGCTTCGACGGGGTCGAGACGGCCCGCGTGATGGCACGTCTCTACGCGGCGGCGCGCCTGCTGGTGAACTTCTTCCAGCCGTCATTCAAGCTCAAAGAGAAGCGCCGCGAGGGTGCCAAGATCATCAAACGCTATCATCCGCCTGCCACACCATACGAACGTGCACTGGGGCACCCGAAACTCCCATCAGCGGTCAAGCGCCGTCTGCGCCAGACGTATCGGACTCTCGATCCCATACAATTGCTTGCCACGATCCGCACGGCGCAGGAAGAGCTCGGCGAACGGATCGGCAAGCGCGGTCTTGCGAAGGTTCCCACCGTATCGCCGGCTGATCCGCTCTCGTTTGCCCGATCGCTCGGCACGGCGGCAAACACCGCCGAAGTGCGGGCCACGCACCGCCGGCCGAAACGGCGATACAAAAAGCGTATTCGCATGCCCTCGAAGCTCGATCCCCATCTCGCGATCATCGAGAACTGGCTCGCCGTCGAGCCACAGCTCACTGCACTGGCCATCGTGGGCAGGCTCGCCACGATCGATCCTTCGATGTTCAGCGACAAGCAGCATTCGATCGTTCAGCGCCTGCTTCGGTCCCTCCGGCGGAAGGTGGCGGAGACAGCCATCGTATCCATGCCCGTGGATGAAATACGGCCCGAGGCTGTGGACGGCGCTGCGTGTGATGAGCACTCCGCCCCGCCCACAGCCTCTCCACCGAGCTGGCCGCGGCTCGAGACCGGTCTGGGGCAGTTCGTAGACCTTCATCCCGGGTAACATTACTTCCTGAGGCAATACGAGGGGTCAAATTTGCAGGCCGATTGACACTTGGCCTTGTGGCGCGTCTCGGTATAGCCACGCAGAACCGGCAGGTTCTCGATGGCGCGTCGCGTGCGGATGTCGTCGGCGGCCTCGTCGAGTTTTCTGGCGAGCGGCTTGGTGCCGGACAGACCGAAGATGTAGTCGATGCCGTTGGTCTCGCACCACGCCATTGCCTCCGGCCGGGCATAGTGCCCGTCGCCACGGAACGTAATTCGCGTGTTGTGCCACCGCGTCCGGATATGCCGTATCAGGCGGCGCAGATGGGCACGCACCTCGACGCCGCCCGGCGTCTTGCCGGGCCGCAACACGACCGCCACGGGCCGGCTCTTCTCCGTGTCGTAGACGTGGATCGGCAGGAAGCAGCGTTCGTCATAATGAGCGTTGAACAGCGAGAGCTGCTGATGGCCGTGGACGACATCGCAGGTATCATCGATGTCGAGCGTGACGGATGCCGGCTCGCGCGGGTAGCTATCCATCCATGCGTCGACCAAAGTGTAGGTCAGTCGGATCACGTCGCGCAGGCGCGGAGCATTCTCCAGCCGCGACAGCGTCGGTTGGGAACACAGATCGCGACCCGTGTCCGGCAGCCGTCCGCAGGCCAGCTTGAATGCGGGATCGGACCGCAGATGATCGAGGTCGTCGGCGTCCTCGTAGCCGCAGCAGATCGCGAACATGCGCGCGCGGAACATATCGACAAGGCTGTGCACGACCCGCGTCGGATCGCGCCGATCCGGGAACACCCGGGCCAAATTGTCGGCCAAGCCGAGACGCCGCTCGGCCATCGCCAGAAGCATCACGCCCCCGTTCGAGGTCAGCCGACCGCCATCGAAGGCAGCTGTGACTTTCTTGGCGTGAACGGCTGGAAACGAGAAGGGCAGAATCGTATCATCGGTCATGGCGGGCCTGGCGGTTGAGGTGATGGGGTTGGCTTTGCAACCGAATCCTACGCCGCATCAGCGCTTTACACCACGCTCGCCAGCCTCTCAGGCGCACTCTGACGAATAAGACGGGCTAAAGAAGGCACGTCGAGAGAATACGACTGCACCGGGGCGGGCGCGCGCATCATTGGGACCTTGAGGAATGATCGACGACAGAAATGGCGAAGCGGCGACCGAGTACAGTCCTGCCTTCGTCATCTTGGTGGATGGCTACATTACCCAAGGTAACCTAGCGGCGCTTCAAGGCCTCCGGTCCATCTACACCGCGGCTACACGCAGACAGCTTGTTTCCAGCCGAGAGGACAACCTCAGCCTCATCTCAATCTTCAAAGCGCGCCTCGAGCTCCTGGATGAGGCCATCACCATGGTCAGTCTCGACGCGATCAAGCGACGTCTCATAAAAGAGCGATTATGAGATGCACATTGCAACAACAGCTGTTCAGACGACTACGTTCGATCGCGCTCCAACTCGGCAACCAACTCAAATTTCGAGCGCAGCTCTCTGCAGATGCGCTCGAGCCGATCATGTAATTCATAGAGATCCTGCGGCGCGGCAACCACAGTTGTGCGAAACCCGAGCCGTTTGTCCTCGCTGATTTGAAAGAAGGCGGTCAATCCAAACCGTTCTAGGATCAATTCATGAAGCTGGTCTTTGGTGATCTTTTGCTTTTGTAATGACATTGAAAAAAAAGCCGATCTCTAAAATTCCTTCCTTTTGCTTTTTGCGCAGCACTCCTGCAAGCGCTTTGTAGCATCACCCGTAATTGCCCGGGGCCCACAGCCCCCTTCAGGCGCAGTCATCTGGTGGCGTTGCAAACGACCAAGGTCTCGGCCGCAAATCGACCACCCACCTGGTCGCTTGGAGAACGATAGCCTCACTCTCTTGGTGGCTCCGGATGTATGTCGCGTTTCGCGCTCTGGAGTTCGGCTAGCAAGTCTCTGATGTCGTCCAACGTAAGCGGATCGGAGATGCGCCCGGCAAGCTCCGTGAGGTGCCCGATTTTCTTATCCAACTCTGCGCACCGCGCGCACATGGGGCGATTGCTCCTGCGTTCGAAGCAAGTAAAACCGGTTGCGCTCTTTTCCTCAAGGACCGCCGACGAGCCGCCTCCCAAAGAATATGGTTATTCCGTATAGGCCCCGGCCTGGAAATGCTCTAAATATCACCTGGAGAGAACGGCATTTAGGTGGGAATATGTCCTGTGACCCGATGGCCGCCGCTATTGATTGGCTGGATGCTTACCGCTCGCGCGACCTCGATACTCTCATGTCATTGTTTGGGGACGAAGCGATCCTCGAATGCACCTGTTGTGTTTCCGAGACGGTCGTCGGGAAAGAGCCGTTGAGGGCGTTTTGGCCTGAACGGTTCAAAGACTGTGGCGCTTCGATCGAGGTGCACGACTTGGTGCCCGAAAGCGACGGGGCTTCAATTTCGTATATCGCTCGCGACGAGCTGCTGATGGCCACCTTGAAGCTCGCCCCCGATGGCAAGATAGCCTTCATGCGGTGGGGCCGTCCGCCCATGCCATCAGAAAAGCGGTTGGATACACCGATCGACGAGGAGTTTCCTTTTTTTGTATTGGAGCGGATCGACGGAATCTATCGAGACTTGCTTAGCCCGTTTGGCTCGCTGAATGAAGCGCTCTCCAACGTGAAGAACTCACCACCTGGCGAATACGCAATCTTGCATCTGGGCGAGATCGTTTGGCCGCAAAGGTAGTGCGTCAGTTTGTTTCTGCGTTACCGCATTCCCGACATTGGCGGCCGCGCCGCGTTGCAGTTCGCGAAAAAAAAGCCTCACCTGCTCTTCTTAGTTTGTGTGAACGAAGCAACAGTTGATGGGCGTGGTCCTTGCCGCGCTATCGGCACCGGGAATTCACGGCCCAGCGCTGGACGTTTGAAAACAGGAAGGCCGCCTCGACGGGCGGCCTTCTTTCGTAGGTCTGACAAGTTCAAGCGATCACGGCGTCGGTTCTCAGCTGAACTTGAACATGCTCGCGTCCAGCTGTCCCGGCGCGACGCCGATCAGCCAAACCGCGCTGCCCGCGGCGTCGGTGATGATCGTGGTGTTGATCCCGGCAACGTAGGTCTCGTGGGCCTGGACATCGGCGAATGAATGCAGCGATGTGCCCGCGAAGCGCACGAAGTCATTCACTCCGCCTGTATTGAAGTCCTGGATGACCATGATCTCCTGGCTGGCGTCGCTGATGTTGAAGGTATCTGCGCCAGCGCCCCCCCAGGCATAGTCGACCCCGCCGCCGCCAGTGATGTTGTCGGCCCCGCTGCCCATCAGGAACACGTCGACGCCGCTGCCGCCGGTCACCGTATCGCCGCCGTTGGAGCCGTAGACATAGTTCTGGCCAGAACCGCCGTAGATGACATTGCCGTCGGTCTCGCCCGACGAGATGAAGATGTTCAGGCCTGAGCCGCCGAACATCGTGTCGACGCCGGTGCCGCCGTAGAAGTAGTTGGTGCCTTGCCCGCCATAGAGGTAGTCGGCACCGGCTTCGCCATACATCACGTTGACATCGCTCGCGGCAGTACCTCCCGAACCGATCAAGGTGTCGGTGCCGGCACCGCCAAACAGATAGTTGAAGCCGGAACCGCCATACTCCACGTCATTGCCGTCCTCACCCAGCAGAACGTCGAGACCGGCGCCGCCGATCAGAACGTCATTGCCGGCTCCCGCATAGATGTAGTCGTTGCCGTCGCCGGCATCGCCATAGTCGTCGCCGTTGCCGAGAACGAGGATGTCAGCTCCAGCACCTCCGTAGGCGGTATCATTACCGTCGTTGCCGTAGAGGGAATTGTTGCCGGCATTGCCTGTCAAAACATTGTTCAATGCGTTGCCGCTGCCGGTGAGGTTGCCGGATCCATCGAGGATCAGATTCTCGACGTTTGCGGCCAGGCTGTAGGTGACGGTGGTGTGAACGGTGTCGGTGCCCTCGCCGCTGTTCTCGGTCACCACATCGCCGGCATTGTCGACGAAGTAGGTGTCGTTGCCGAGCCCGCCGGCCATCGTGTCGGCGCCAATTCCGCCGTCCAGCGTGTTGTTGCCGGAATTGCCGGTGATAACATTTGCGAGCGCGTTGCCGGTGCCGGCGAGATTGCCGGTGCCGTCGAGGATCAGGTTCTCGACGTTGGCGGTCAGGGTGTAGTTGATGGTGCTGTGAACGGTGTCGGTGCCCTCGCCGCTGTTCTCGGTCACCACATCGCCGGCATTGTCGACGAAATAGGTGTCGTTGCCGAGCCCGCCCACCATGGTGTCGGCGCCAATTCCGCCGTCCAGCGTGTTGTTGCCGGAATTGCCGGTCAGGACGTTGTTCAGCGCGTTGCCGGTGCCGGCGAGATTACCGGTGCCGTCCAGGATCAGGTTCTCGACGTTGGCGGTCAGCGCATAGTTGATGGTCGAGTGAACGGTGTCGGTGCCCTCGCCGGGATTCTCGGTCACCACATCGCCGGCATTGTCGACGTAGTAGGTGTCGTTACCGAGCCCGCCGATCATCGTGTCGGCACCAGCCCCGCCATCCAGCGTGTCGTCGCCACCCCCGCCGTTCAGCGTGTTGTTGCCGGAATTGCCGGTGATAACATTTGCGAGCGCGTTGCCGGTGCCGGCGAGATTGCCGGTGCCGTCGAGGATCAGGTTCTCGACATTGGCGGTCAGGGTGTAGTCGATGGTCGAGTGAACGGTGTCGGTGCCCTCGCCGGGGTTCTCGGTCACCACATCGCCGACATTGTCGACGTAGTAGGTGTCGTTGCCGAGCCCGCCGGCCATCGTGTCGGCGCCAGCCCCGCCATCCAGCGTGTTGTTGCCGGAATTGCCGGTAATGGTATTTGCGAGCGCGTTGCCGGTGCCGGCGAGATTGCCGGTGCCGTCGAGGATCAGGTTCTCGACATTGGCGGTCAGGGTGTAGTCGATGGTCGAGTGAACGGTGTCGGTGCCCTCGCCGGGGTTTTCGGTCACCACATCGCCGGCATTGTCGACGAAATAGGTGTCGTTGCCGAGCCCGCCGGCCATGGTGTCGGCGCCGATTCCGCCGTCCAGCACATTGTTGCCCGCCCCGCCAGTGATGACATTTGCGAGCGCGTTGCCGGTGCCAGAAACATTCGCAGAGGTCTCAATCGTGAGGTTCTCGACGTTGGCAGCGAGCGTGTAGTTGAAGTTGCCTGTGACAACCGCAGTGTCGGTACCCTCTCCCAGGTTCTCGGTAATGACATCGCCGGGGTCATTGAGAATATAGATGTCATTGCCCGCACCGCCGACGAGCGAGTCTGCCCCGCCTGCGCCGTCCAGCAGGTTGTCCCCGGCATCACCGATCAAGGTATCGTTGAAGTCTGACCCTCTCAGCCCCTCAATCGAGATGTAAGTGTCTCCGGCCGCCTCGCCCGTGTTCAAGGCAGGATTTGCGAGGCTCACAAGCAGGCCAGCGCTGGCGGTGATATATTCGGCAACGTCATTGCCGGCTCCGCCGTCCAACGCGTCGGCGCCGAGACCGCCGCGCAGATTGTTATTTCCCCCATCGCCCGTCAGCGTGTCGTCGAAGTCCGAGCCGATGATGCCTTCGATCGAGGTATAGCTATCACCAGCAGCATCGCCGGTGTTGCTGGCCGGATTTGCGAGACTTGCAACGACTGCCGTCGCAGCGTTGCCGTAGTCTGCGTAGTCAGTGCCTCCGCCGCCATCGAGCGAGTCGGCACCGGCACCGCCGCGCAAGTTATTGCTGTTTGCGTCGCCGATCAGGGTATCGTCAAAGGCACTTCCCTGGATGGCTTCAATCGATGTGAACGTATCTCCGGCAGCTTCACCCGTATTCTGCGTAGGGTCTGCGAGATCGACGACGAGGCCGGCAGACGAATTGCCATAATCGGCATAGTCGAAGCCTGCTCCGCCATCGAGGGAGTCCGCGCCAAGGCCGCCGCGCAGGAAATTGCTGTTGGCATCGCCGATCAGCGTGTCGTCGAACGCCGACCCACTGATGTTGCTGATGTCGAAGTATGTATCGCCGGCCGCTTCCCCGGTGTTCTGGGTGGGATCGGCGAGGTCGACCACAAGTCCGGCGACCGAATTCGCGTAGTCGGCGTAATCGATGCCTGAATCGCCTCTGATCGAGTCAGCTCCCAGTCCGCCCTGCAGGAAAGAGCCGGTTCCGTTGCCTTCAAGAGTGTCGTTGAAGTTGCTGCCGATCAGCCCTTCGATCGATGTGTAGGTGTCCCCGGCCGCAAAGCCCGTGTTATTACCCGGGTTCAGCAGGCTTGCCACAACCCCGGTGCCGGAGTCGCTGTAGGATGCGAAGTCAAATCCGTTGCCGCCGTCAAGGGAGTCGGCGCCATCGCCGCCGATCAGCGTGTCATTGCCGTCGAGCCCCGACAGCGTGTCGTCTGTGTTCGAACCGTTGGGTGTTCCGATCAGGGTGTCTGGACCTGACGTGCCTGTGAATGTTGCCATGGTGAAATTCTCTTCCCGTCATCAATGGTGGCTGTGCAATGCGCGTAGTCGGCAGAACTCAGAAATCGGCAGAAGAACCTGCGTGCTAATCACCGAACCAGAATGAACCGCTCGAGAGCCCAGGAATGCGAACACCGTACAGCAGCGAAAAGCTGCTGGGCTCAGGTAGGGGGTCGAGCTGATCGGGTGACGGAAATCCAATCGAGGCCGTTCAGGCGGATTGGAGCGGCAATGAAAAATCTCCCCACTCAATATGCAGTGATTGATTGAACAATGAAAAAGACAATTTAGGCGGGAGATTTAGAGGTAGTCCCCGGCCAAAGGCTTGACATTAAGTACGAGACGATGCTGCGGAACTCGCCCAGTGCGACAATTTGTCGGTGGCGAAGATTTCGTGTCTCGGGAACCTGGAACCTGAGGACCCTGCATCACAGAATTCGCTCGTGCTGCTGCGCGCGGCCCGTTCGGGCGGTTGATGCCGTCTCGCGCCCAAGCGTCGGCCGGATCAGGCTGGCAATCGATGGCAGCCGGCGCTACGCCATCATCGTCCCTGTTCCGTCTGTCTTGAGTGTGAGCTGCTCGATCGGAAGAAGCTGAATTGAGGCCGCCTCTGCCCCGTCAGCTGTTTCTGCAAATTGAAGCGGATAGCCATATCCGCTGCCGCGAAGACTTGAACCTCTCAAGACTTGAACGTCTCAAGACCCGAACGTCTCGATCCCGTTAGCTCGGTCCGAAAATCATATAGAGCAGCATCACGCCCACAATGGCGGTCCAGCCGATCGATGCGACAAGGGTCCACACCTGCAGGGGCATCGAACAATCTCTTTGCAATCAATGAAGCAATACGAAATGAAGCAATACGAGGAAGCCGCTGGCGCTGGACAGCGGCCTCCTGAACCTGACCTAAAATGAACGCCTTGGAAGTAAAAATATTCGCCTCAGGTCCGCCATTATTAGATCGGGAAATTGCCACACAGTGAAGTCCGAAAAGCTCCAACGCCTAACGGAACTCTTGTGGCGTTGCGGGCGCGACACACCTTCTGCGGCCTGACTTCAGGCGTCGGTCAGCGGAAGCTCGCCCTGACCGCCCGTCCAGTCGATGATGTCGACCTGGAGCCCTCGCCTTAGCATCTCGGCCTCAAGACTGCCGGCATGCCGTTTCCACTCGGGCGTCGAGCGGACCCGGAATTTTGGCTCTTCGCCGTAGGCCTCGAACTCATCGTCGGCCGCGAGCGCGCCGCGGACGGCTTCATACATCATCTTCAAGCTGGCGTCGGTGAAGGCGCCGTAGTCCATCGGTCGTCTCCTGTAACGCGGTTAGACGCAAAAAGCCGCCACGCTGCTACGCGTGGCGGCCTTCCGCAAGCGGCCCATCCAGACGGCCTAGAACGAACCTTGTGTGAGTCGGGTTAATGAAAGCTTGCCGGTGCAGCGGCGACGTCGGTCTCGCTACGAAGCCTTGCCGACCGTATCCGCCATCCTTGCGCCGCGCACCCCGAGCGGCTTCCCGCGGCCCACGGTCGAATCGATGGTAGTCTGATGCTCGATTTCTGAATTCAATTCTGCCCCACATAGCACGATGATGGCGGACATCCACATCCAGGTCATCAGGCCAATGGCCGCGCCAAGCGAGCCGTAGGTCGCGTTGTAATCGCCGAAATTCGCGAGGTACCAAGACAGCAGCGCCGAACCGATCAGCCACAGCACGGCCGCGGCAACGGCACCAACGCTCAGCCATTGCCAGCGCGGCGTGCTCCGGCTGGGGCCGTAGCGATAGAGCACCGCCAGCGCGACGAGGAGCAGGAGGACCAGGACGGGCCACCGCCCGAGCCGGATGATGAGTTCGGCCCGTGTGCCCAGTCCGACCTGCTGGAGCAGAAGCGGCACGACCACCACGGCCCCTACCATCAACATGACCGAAATGAGCGCTGCGATTGTGAAAGAGAGGGACATCAGGTTCAGTTTGACGAAGCCGCGCTTTTCCTTCTCCTCATAGACGACGTTGAGCGCATCGAAGACCGCCTTCATTCCAGCGTTGGCGCTCCAGATCGCGATCAGCAGACCGAAGGCAAAGGTAAGGCCGAGCGTCGAAGACCCCTTCGCGAGCACGCGGGCGACTTGGTCTTGGACGATGGCAAATGAACCTTCCGGCAGCATCAGCGCCAGGCTTTGCAGATTGGATGAGATCGTGGACGGATCGGCGAACAGGCCGTAACTCGAGACCAGCGCCGTGATGGCCGGAAAGATCGCGAGCAGCCCGTAGAACACGACGCCGGCGGCGGTCGCCAGCAGCCGGTCCTCGTCGATCTGCTGATAGGTACGCAGCAGAATGTCCTTCCAGCCGGCGGCCGGAATCTGAAGCGGCGTGTGAGCCAGCCGTCCACGCTCTTGCGCTTCGGCGAGTACGGGCTCCGCACGCCGCCCTGGGACGCACGGCGTCTCCGATCGTGACACGTGGCGATAGATCGCCAAGGTCGCCAGCGCGGCTGCGCCAGCGAGCATCAGGTCGTTCGGCCAATTCGAGCGGGGGGCCATCGCTAGTCCTGAATGGCGTCGCGCGGACGATTGAAGCGCATGAAGCCGCATGCCAGCGCGTAGCCGGTCACGAGGTGCCCGTTCCATTGTCGCAAGTCCGCGAGGTAAGATCGGGCGATGAGGTTGGGTGACGGTCGGGCGTTGGCGCGCATGGCGATGTCCACTGCAAGTCGGCATCGGACAACCCGGCAGGGTGATCGACGTTCCTTACCCCGCTGCGCGTCACGGCTTCGGCCGCGTGGCGCTTGCGTCGGTGAGCATTGTGGTGACGAGGTCCAAGAGCCGATGCTTCACGGGGTCCGCATCGGCCGGCTCTGCCTTTGCACTGACCGTCAAGTTCGACGATCGGATGCACGGCATCGGAGATGTCGGCCACTTTCGAGACGTGCACTTCGGGCGCGGGTCGCGCCTCGATCCGCGGGTCCTCGCGCAATGCTTCAGAATCTGCTCGCCGATGCGCTCGATCGGTCTGCCCGCACAGACCGGGAAGGACACCTTCACTTCACCGAAGTTGGGATAGGTGCTGTGATTGATGATGGCGCTACTCCATACCGAGCCGTTGCGCAGCAGGATCGGGACGCCAGGGAAAGTTGCATTCGCGGTAGCGTGTGGCCGGCGAGCGGACCTAGGGCTTACCGGGCTTGAGGGAGCGTCGCGCGTGGCGGAGAGGAACTCGGGAATGGCCGCGCCACCATGAGCGTCGCGCGCTCATCGGTTTCCAATGCGATCTTCTGGGCAAGCATCACGTCGCCCGCCACCAGCGAACCGACAGGCCGGAAGCACCAGCCGAGGACAACGCGGTCGCGGCCGTCCATCTCATAGACATTGGTCGACGTGCCGTAGCAAATCCGATAACGCTTGCCGGACTCCGAGCCGATGACGTCGAAGCGGTTGTGCTTTTCAAATTGCGATCGCTGCTCCGGCGAGAGCCATGCGGACATCAGCGCCAGCCCGCGCGCCTCCTTTCGTTCATAAGCCTGCCAGCGCTCCCGGATCGCGACCAGCGTCGCACGCAGCGTGCCGGCGGCGTGCTGCAGCACGGACAGCGGAGACACGCCGCGCAGGCGGGCGATCATGGCGTCAGCCGCCCACCAGCCTGGGATAGAACAATGTTTCCTCGGCGGTTGGATCGAGCGCGCGGACGAGCGCCGCTTCGCCGGAAGATCTTCGCACTGCGGCGGTGTAGCCGTCCGATGTCAGCTCGGCGAAGCGCGCATTCGCCCAGGCCAGTTGTTCGCCGTCCTCGGGATCGAAATACTGCCTTGTGTCGCCGGTGTGATCCATAACCAAAATCGTTGCCATTATCCTCTCCATCGAAGCACATTCACGATTGCATCAGACCACCGGCACTTGGTTTCTTGGCGTGCCGCCCATCCACTCCGGCAGCGCCGCGCCGTCGCGGTGCCGGCCGCCTGCACAGGCTGCGGCCCAGGCTGCGACCGCGCCGAACAACAGCGCCGCCGCAACCGAGAATGCAAGGATTACAGAGCTGCGCCGCGATCGCTGGATGGCGGTTTTGGCATCACCGATGACACTGTCGACGCGCTTCTCGGCCTCGGCAGCAGGCAGACCGGTCGCGGCCGCGACCTGCTGGATCAGATAGCTGCGATCTTCCGTGTTGACGCCGCTGTGGCCGGAGCTGGTCAGCAGGATGCGGCCCGCCTCCGCCCGCTCGTAACCGATGTCGAGATTGGCCGGACGCCGCACCGAACGGTACAAGCGATCGAGCTCGGCGCTCAGCAACTGCTCCGCAGCCGTCGCAGAAGGCCGGCTCTGGATCACCGGGCGAGCGGCCGACAAGCCAACCAGCGCGATGATTGTCCCGCCCATGACAACGGCGAGCGCCCAGGTGGTCAGCCCATGAAGTCCGTCGTTGCTTTCGACCACGTCGGCCGGCGTCGCACCGACCACACGTTGCGTTCGGCCGGCGATGTAGCCGCCGACGCCAAGGCTCACCAGGGCCTGAAGGATCAGGTACAGCCCGGATAGCAGCGCGAGCGCGGCCGATGCATCACGCCACGATGGCGAGCTCGAACTCACGCCCAATCCAACTGCTGCTCCGAAGCTGATCAGGATCAGCGACAAGGCCGAAGCGGTGAGCGCGCCCGCGAAAACCGGACTCCATTGCAGCCGCAAGCCGCCCTTATTGTCGACGACGTCAGCAACGCTTCGATCGGTGTCCATGATGCGTCTACCGCAATCCAAAGAACGACAATACCGCAAGAATGACCACGATCAGTCCGACCAGATAAATCAACTGGTTCATGCAAGCCTCCTCCGCTCAATTCCGACCGGACAATCTGGCCGAGAAGCCAAAGTTCCTAGCTGTATGAGCGGGCACGTGCCTTGCGGCCCACAAAGAGGGCCCCGCCGAAGCGGGGCCCTCTTTGTGTTACCGTAAGATGTGCTCAGGACTTGCTCGTCGTCCCAGTCATGACCGCGGATCACGAAGCCGCGGTCGCGGTAGCTTGCCTCAAAGACCGCATTCTCGCGCATGTTGAACGCATTCAAGGAGACCGCAGCGACTGTCACCTCCGATACCACGATCATCCGCGCGGCCTCGGGCCATGCCGGTACCTCCCCTCGTCACAGTCTCAGGCATCGAAACAATTGCGCGAGCGCGGTGTTGGCAGATTGTGCGCGCCGTTCGAGGACCTCGGCCGCGGTGGCGTAGTTGCGCGCCAGGATCTGGAGCGCGCGACGCGCGTCCGGCAGCGTGGATTGCTTCGCCATCTCCAGGCACTGATGCTCGAAGTATCGAAGCTCCTCAAGTTCGGTCATTGCGATTCGTCCGATTAGGTTCCGCATTGTCGAACTCACTGCGCCCGCGACCTAGTGAAAGTTTGGCAAGATTGTTGCGGGGGCCGGACTAGCTGGTCCGAGTGTTTCTGGATGCATGATTTGATAATCACCGCTCCGTGACCGGCGCGGGAGTGAGCTGCGCGGATCGGCAAGCGCGTTCGATCGTTTCAGACTGCCGGAGTTTTGCTTTGCAGGCATCGTTGCGAGAGATTTCGCTGGAGCGGGCCGCGGCCGGCGCGGCATTGATTTGGCGTTGTTGAAGCAGATGAAGAAGCGCGATTGGGCCTTCGTGGCCGCCTGTGTGGCAGGTGCCGTGCTGTTCGGTGTCTGGAGCTTCCAGATGGGTCTCGCATTTCATCGATCCCGGCAGGGCGCGACCGATCTCTCCAGTTCGCACCGGCGTAGCCAGAACGGCGCCTCCGCGCGCAGCCCGGCCCGGCTGCCGGCCGACGACGGCGATGAGCAGGCCGGGCAGCCGCGCTAGCGGAGCACTCGCGGTCTTCACCGCACATCGTCCCGGATTAGGCCCAGGCAAGACCGGGTATGACAGCGGCGTCCTCCTCGTCGGTGCTCGCGCGCGTGGACCGCTTGCCGCGGATGGTGTCGCTTGCGCGACGGTGACGGATATCGAGCCTGCGCAGCGCCGTCGGCACACGCCGCAGCATCCAGCTGATAGAATCGATCGCCTGGCGGACGACGGCCAGCACGGTCGCCACGCGCGTGAAGAAGCCGATCAGGAAGATCATCGAGAAAATGTCGATATAGGCCAGCACATCGCCAACCAGCATCAACTCGGGAGGAAGCGGAATCCGATGCCAATAGGCGCCGATCAAGATGACGACCGGGATCAGCGCAATCAGCTTGCGCAGTGTCAGCCGGTCGAGCAAGGCAGCGAGTTCCACGACCAGAACCTGCCAGAGCCAATCGCCAAACGCGGCCGGCCTGTCAATCGTCCAAGTTTGCCAGATTCGTTTCCACATTGCGGCGTCAGCCGTCTCTCGGGTGCAAAACTCGGGTGCAAGACCGGCACGCTACGATTTCGACGAGGCCCCGCCTGCGTCGCCCTCGACCGCCGCGCCTTCCACGTCGGTCGAACCGGCCGATGGAAAGATGCGCTCGTAGTTCGCCCGGGCCTCGCGGATCAGACGCGCGCTCCCGTTCGGACTTCGAGATAAACCTGATGATCTCGCCCATTTGCTCTCCAAGAGGGTCTGCCCTCCGAGGGGGTAACTGTCTGACTATTGGCAATGCAATCATCGTGCCTGATGGCCGCACGGCCGACGGCCGCTTAGCGGATCGCCCGCGGCGCCATCCGCTGCTGGCTGAACGCAACGCGCGGGTTGACGCCGCAATAGGCATCGCGGCCTGACGCCGCCGCCTGGCACTGCTGGTAGGTCTGGTACCCGCAATAGCCGGGATACCCCTCCTGCTTGCCCTGGATGCACCAGGGATAATCATAGGAATCGGCGACCGCCGGCGATGCGGAGCCGACAATCCAGCTCGTTCCGAGCGCCGCAAACGCCAGAATTGCCCAATTCGTCCTGCGCATGATCCTGCTTCCTTCCTCAATCGGCACCCAGCTACTGATGTAGGTACGCCGGCGAGATGTGCGAGGTTTCCGGTCGCCGCCTCAAGAAGCTGTGAGCGAGCGTTGTAAGGAAGGTTCAAGGCCCTTTTCAGCATGAACAGGCCGGCTGATGCCGGATGGCCATGAGAACAAGCCTAAGAGCTTCCTCGGCCAGGCCAAGTCAGAGGAGTTGTTCGCCAAGGAGGCCTACGCGTTGAAGAACCAGTTGGAGTTCTTCGCGGTGACCGCGAGCGTCTTCCTTGCCAGCAAGGATTCCGGGCACGAGCCCTACACGCCCGCCACGCTCGAGGAAAAGATGCCGGACGACTAGAAGTATCTCGTCGGCCTGCTCGGCGCCGATCCCGAAGAAACCCGCATCACGCCGGTCGCCTCCGCGAACTGAGTTCAGGACCCCACAAAAAACACGAGGCCCGGTGTGCCTAGGAGCCCGGGCCTCGTGTCTGATGTCCCCCGCCTCACGTGGCGGATCAGAGGTCTGCGTTTACGTCAGGTCACAGGCGCGATCCATCCCGGATGACTACGGTGTTGGCCGCGCGGCGCGACCTTACTTGCTGTAGCTATAGAACCCCTGCCCGGTCTTGCGGCCGAGATGGCCTGCATCGACCATCTCCTTCAGCAGCGGCGCCGGCCGGTACTTGGGGTCGTTGAAGCCCGTGTAGAACACCTCCATCACCGACAGCATGGTGTCGAGCCCGATCAGGTCGGCAAGCGCGAGCGGGCCGATCGGATGGTTGCAGCCGAGCTTCATGCCGGCATCGATCTCCTCGGCCGTCGCAATGCCTTCCTGCAGCGCGAAGATCGCCTCGTTGATCATCGGGCACAGGATGCGGTTGACCGCAAAGCCCGGGCTGTTCTTCGCCGTGATCGCGACCTTGCCGACGCGCTTGGCGAAGGCTTCGGCCTTGGCGACGGTGTCGTCGGAGGTCTGCAAGCCTCGGATCAATTCGAGCAGCGCCATCACCGGGACCGGATTGAAGAAGTGCATCCCGATGAAGCGATCAGGACGATCGGTGGAGGCCGCCAGGCGGGTGATCGAGATCGACGAGGTGTTGGTCGCAACCAGCGCGCTCGGCTTCAGCCCGGCGCAGAGATCCTTCAGGATCTTGATCTTCAGCTCCTCGTTCTCGGTCGCCGCTTCGATCACGAGATCGCAGGCGGCAAGCTTCGACTTGTCGGTGGTCGCGGTGATGCGCCCGAGCGTCGCGTCGCGATCGGCCGCCGTCATCTTCTCCTTGGCGACCAGGCGATCGAGGCTGGTCCCGACCGTCTTCAGGCCGCGCTGCACCGCCGCGTCGGAGATATCCACCATGGTGACAGCAAGCCCCGCCGCCGCGCAGATCTGCGCGATGCCGTTACCCATGGTTCCGGCGCCGATGATGCCAACCGTCTCGATCATTGTGTCAGTCCTTCCCGTCGCTTGCGCCGCCGCGCGGCTGCATCGTCAAAAACGGCGGACCGAAAGTCCGCGGATGGCGCATGCATAGCAGTCCGGTCGAGCGGCCGATACAGGGGGTACCGGTATTCTGGTGATGACTATTCCGGGCGCGGCGGGACCGGTCGCCGTGGCGGGACGGCCGTGCGCGACGGCACCTCGGTCCGTGACGGCTCGGCGGCGCGCGACGGCTCGAATACGCGATTGAGTCGCACGATCCACCAGGCCACCCGCCCGTAGCTGCGGCGCAGCGCCGGTACGATACCCTCATCAATATCTTGCTGCCGATCCATGGTCGCTATCGCTAGCGTACATCCTTGAAGGAACGGTGTGATGAGATCACGCGCTGGGTGGCCCGCCGGTAGGGATTTGGCAACCATTCCGTCCCGATTCTCGGCAAAGGCCCCGTGGGCCGGATGCTACAAAACCCGCAGCTGCGACGTTCAGCACCTTTCCACGCAGGGGTGTCGATCGCTAAATAGCCCCCATCGCACGTCTCGGAAACGCTGAGGGTACGGTGTTTCGATTATTTCGACGCTGGAAGACGAGCAAGCTGGCGCTGGCTTGCCCGAGTTGCAAGGAAATCGCGTCGCCTCAACTGTTCCGGCGCGGACGATATTTGCATGGCGACACACCGCTTCGCTGCGAGCGCTGTGGCACGGTATCGCTGACGACGCTTTGGCGCTTCGAGGGTTTGGCTCATGGCCCCGCGGCTGCTGGCTGCGAGGGATCCAGACCCGCCTTCTCGCCTCAACAGCGCGCGACCTGAGCCGGCGGACGCCGGTAGTCTCCCGGATTGCACATGGACGGGCTCGCGGCGCAGCATTGCCAAGTCGGCTGCGGCTCGCATTTTGTTGATCGAATTTTCGAGAGGAAGCCGCGACTTACAGGAATTGGACGACGAAGGCTACGCCCATGCTTGCCGAGAAATTCATTCTGTTGCTCGAGACGTTGCTTAACGGCCAGACCCATTCCGACGGAAGCCCGCGTGTGGTGAGCACGTCGCCCCACATCCCGGTCAAGCTTCCGCGCGGAAGCCAAGGCAACGCTCAAGGCAACGCTCCTCGCGAAGCCTGCTGGCAGCAGGCCAGGTCGCCACAGCGCGCCAGAATTCTCCATCGCCCGCGCGACGGCGCGGACTCCCTGTTGCGGTACGCGTGAGCAACGTTGCCGGCGGTTGACCGCAGCGATCCGCGGAGCTCGTTGGCACGGCGGGCGCCGCGCCCGTGAACCGGCTCATAGTTGGCAAAGGCTGAGCCGCGCTACACCGCGTCGGCAACAACGCGGTGTCGTCATGCAGAGCAAGACCGATTTCGTGAGCATCGTGGTGGCGGTCTGCGTTGCTGCCTACGCAGCGATCATGCTTGCCTATCTAGCTCAATACGATCTCGGCCTCTCCACCGCGCAGACGCGCCATCTCTCGGTGCTGGCAGCGCTCGTCCTCGCGCTGCCGATCGTGGTGGATTTCCTGCGCGCAGGATCCGGCAACGCCAGCTGACGCGGATATCGGCACGCCTGCCCGTGCAGCTCTCGCCGCCTCAAGCTCACCCGCGCAACATAGCGTTAGGTGAAACGGCGCGAATCAGCGTTACCTTGCAACTGATCACTTCGTGGGATTTGGCGGCATGACCCAGCCCGACGTCTTGGATCAGAAGATTTTGGATCAGAAGATTCTGGATCGGAATATTCGCGAGCTGCAGGAATGGCTGCGCAAGGCCTGGCAGCAGCTTGCGGACCCCTCGCTCACCGCGTTTTCCCGCCGCGAATTGCGCAACCAGATGAAGCAGTGCAGTGCCGATTTGCGCACGCAGCTGCAGGCTGCCGAACGAGCGCCGAGACAGCCTGCATCGCCTGCAAGAAAGTTCGCCAAACCGGAGCTGCGGATACTCGCGTAGAGCTTGATACCGTGACGCGGGCATCCACGAACCGCGGCTCCAATCGCCACATCAGCCCGCGCGCCAAAATGCCGCGATCTCCTGCTGCATGCGCGCCATACGCACGCTCTGCTTGTGCAGGGACGTCCGACAGGGCGCAGCAAAGCCGCGCCGGTATGCCTATATAGGGCGTCGTGCAGCGGCCGACGCCGCCCAAGCTCAGGGACTCCCGTGTTATATCTGGAACTCGCGATCGTGGCGGTCTTGATCGTCGTCAACGGTCTGTTGTCGATGTCGGAACTCGCCATCGTCTCCTCTCGTCCGGCGCGCCTCGCGGCGCTGGTCGAACGCGGCGTCAGCGGTTCGCGCCGTGCGCTTGCGCTGGCCTCCAATCCCGGAAAATTCCTCTCCACCGTGCAGATCGGCATCACGCTGATCGGCGTGCTGTCGGGCGCCTTCTCGGGCGCAACGCTCGGCCAGCGCCTCTCGCAATGGCTGTTCGAGCTCGGACTGCCGGCAAACGTCGCCGACGCCGCCGGTGTCGGCATCGTCGTCGGCGTGATCACCTATGCCTCGCTGATCGTCGGCGAACTGGTGCCGAAACAGATCGCGCTGCGCGATCCGGAGTCGATCGCGGTCAAGGCTGCGCCTGCCATGACGGTGATGGCAAAACTGTCGCTGCCGGTGGTGTGGCTGCTCGACCGCTCCGGCAAGGCGTTGCTCTGGCTGCTCGGCCATCGCGAGGATGCGCAGGACCGCGTCAGCGAGGACGAAATCAAGACGCTGGTGGTGGAAGCCGAGAACGCCGGCGTGCTCGAGCCCGGCGAAAAGGAGATGATCGCCGGCGTGATGCGGCTCGGCGATCTGCCGGTCGGCGCCGTGATGACGCCGCGCCACGAAGTCAGCCTGATCGACCTCGCCGCTCCCGCGCCCGAGATCCTCGCAACGCTGCAGAAGAGCAGCCACTCGCGCTGCGTGGTGTTCGACGGCAACCGCGATCATGCGCTCGGCATCGTGCAGGCCAAGGACGTGCTCGACGTCTACCTCGCCGGCCAGGCGCCCGACATCCGCGCGCTGACGCGCGATGCGCCGATCATCCCGGAAACGGTGGACGCCCGCGACGTGGTCGCGATCCTGCGCGACTCCGCAGTGCATATCGGCCTCGTGCATGACGAATACGGCACCTTCCAGGGCGTAGTCACCAGCGCCGATATCCTTGAGGCCATCGTCGGCGCCTTCCATACCGAGGAAGGTCCGGCCGAGCCCGCTTATGTCAGGCGCGACGACGGCTCCTATCTGATCTCGGGCTGGATGCCCGCGCTCGAATTCAGCGAACTGCTCGGCATCGCGCTGCCCTCTCCGCGCCCCTACCAGACCGCGGCCGGCTTCCTGCTGCATGAATTCGGCGCCATCCCCGATGTCGGCGCCAAAACCACGGCGCAGGGCTGGGAATTCGAGATCGTCGACCTCGACGGCCGGCGCATCGACAAGGTTCTGGTGAGCAAGCAGCCGGCGGCCTGAGATTGCCACCCGGCCGGCTTGTTGATAACGGGCAGGACAGCAAAACAGGCCGCCGCGGTGTGCTATCGGCATAGCGGCAGCCCGAATAGACCCAGAATAACCCCCACGGAATTCATCCCATGCGCATTACCCTTGTCGGTTCCCGCCATTTCGGCGTGACGACCCTGAACATGCTGCGCGAGCATCACGTCACGCTCGTCAGGGTGGTCGTCCATGACGGCGAGGACCGGCTGGCGGCAGCGGCCAGGGCGGCCGGCATCGAGGTCGTCGTTCAGGCCGCCCCCAAGCTGGTCACGGCCGCCGAGATCGCCCCGGGCACCGATCTGATCGTGACCGCCCACAGCCACGCCCGCGTCAGCAAGGAGGCGCTTGCCGTGGCCAAGCTTGGCGGTGTCGGGTACCACCCATCGCTGCTGCCCCGCCACCGCGGCATCGCGGCGGTGGAGTGGACCATCAAGGAAGGCGATCCGATCGCTGGCGGCAGCATCTATCACCTCGCCGACCGCATGGACGCGGGCGCAATCGCGGCGCAGGACTGGGTGTTCGTCAAGAAAGGCGAGACCGCCCGCGAACTGTGGGAGCGCGCGCTGGCGCCGCTCGGTCTGCGTCTGCTCGCCGAGGTCATCGACTACGGCAAGGTCAACGGCTCGCTGCCGGCCAAGCCGCAGGATGAGCAGTTTGCAACCAAGGCGCCAAACCTAAGCGGTACCAAGCACTAAGGCGAAATAAGGTACTTAGATACCTCATTTCGTGAGTCGCGTAGGCAAATTTCTCGTTCCTGATCCGGAACCAGATTCACCATGATGTGTTTGAGTTCACAGGAACATTCTGGGGCTCCCGCGACGCAGCAAATTTTGAACACATTGTGACAGGATAAGCCGCGTCATCACACGAAATTACAGGGATTTGATTCATGCGTTCGATCCGCATTCGCGACCTGATTTTGGTCACTTCGGTCGCTTCGGCTGCTGCCCTCACCGCTGCTCCCGTGTCCGCGCAGCAGCCCTATGACGGCCTCTGGAGCGTCACAGTCGTCACGAAGACCGGTAGCTGCGAGCCGTCGTCCAGTTCGACGGTGAATGTCGTCGAAGGAAAGATCTCGGCGCAGGGTGCGGCGATCTCCGGCACCGTGGGCAGCGGGGGACTTGTGCGAGTCTCGATCAATGGTGCATATGCGAACGGACAACTCAGTGGCAACTCCGGATCGGGGAAGTGGAATGGGGCATCAGCTGGCGTACCGTGCAGCGGCCGATGGGAAGCGTCCCGTCAGTAAGATCACCAGCCTATCAAGTTTCTTCGCCAGCGCGCGGCGGCCAGCATTTGCAGCCGCCGCGTTTTTCGTGACTGCATTGGCCGGCACCGCAGGCCATGCGCAGTCCAGCCCGTTCGCCGGCATGGCTGGCACCTGGTCGGGCGGCGGCTCGGTCACGCTCGACGACGGCTCCAGCGAGCGGATTCGCTGCCGCGCGACCTACCGTGTCGGCGGCCCGAACATGACCATGAGCCTGACCTGCGCCAGCGACGCCTACAAGTTCAACCTGGCTGCCGACGTGCAGGCTGAAGGCAGCGCCGTCAGAGGCTCGTGGAGCGAGACCAGCCGCAATGTCAGCGGCGACCTGCGAGGTCGCGGCGGCGGCGGCAACTTCCAGGTCGTTGCCAGCGCTCCCGGCTTCAACGCCGACATCTCGATGCGCACCTCCGGCAACAAGCAGTCCGTCACCATCAGGCCCGACAGCCAGTTCCGCGGCGCCAACATCACGCTGTCGAAGTAATCGATCGCTCTGCCGACGAGATAAAGCCCTCGGGTCATCCCCGAGGGCTTTTTGCTGGCCGCGCAACAATGACGTCGCACGCGTCTCGGCGTTGCTAGAGCATTCTCGGTTCTGATTGGATCAGAACCGAGAATGCTCTAGATTCCTTTTTTGACGCGTTTTCTTCACGCGAACCGGCGTCCACTTCGCTCGAAAACGCTCTATGCGGCGGGCACGAACGCCGTGACCTCGATCTCGACCTTGGCGCGCTGATCGACCAGCCCGTCGATATAGAGCAGCGTGGACGGCGGGAAATTGCGCCCGAGCGTCTCCTTCCACGCCGCGCCGATGCCGGCGCCCGCGGCCTCGTATTCGCTGCGGCTGGTCAAGTACCAGGTCAGGCGGACGATGTGCTCGGGACCGGCGCCGGCTTCGCTCAAGAGCCTGACGATGCGCTTCAGCGCCGTGCCGACCTGGGCTGCCATGTCGGGGACGTAGTCGCCCTTTTCGTCGCCGCCGGTCTGCCCCGCCAGCACGATCCATTTGCCCGGAGCGTCGAACGCGACACCGTGCGAGAAGCCGCGGGGTTTCGACCATTCGGCCGGTTGCAAGACACGCATGAGCAGATCCTCCTGATGTGATTGTCATTCCGGGATGGCTCGTAGAGCCAGACCCAGAATCTCGAGATTCCGGGTTCGCCCGTTTCACGTGCGCCCCGGAATGACAGCATGGTCGATGCTGCTTAGCAGAGATCACGTGGTCGACACATCACCACGCCGGCAGAATTGCACGTTGCAAATTCGTATCGGCTCGCCGATACCGGGTACCCCTCACCTCGTTTCCCGTCATGGATCGCACACCCTCAAAAACCCGCGCAGCGCTGTGGATGTCGGGTTGGCTCGCGCTCATGCTGATCGTGGCGGTGGCCGGCCGCGAGGCGACGCGCGAGGTCAACGTGTTCCAGCTGATGGCGGTTCGCGGCGTGCTCGGCTTCGTGATGCTCTATCCGCTGATCCACATGAACGGCGGGTTCGCGATCGTGAAGACCGCACGCGTGCACGTCCACATCGCGCGCAACCTGGTTCATTTCTGCGCGCAGCTCGGCTGGTTCTATGCGCTGACACTGATCCCGATCGGCCAGGTGGTCGCGATCGAGTTCACGATGCCGATCTGGACCGCGATCCTGGCGGCAAGCTTTCTCGGCGAACGGATGACGTCCTGGAAGATCGTCGCGATCGTGCTTGGCCTGGTCGGCGTGTTCGTCATCGTGCGACCGGCGACCGGCGCGATCAATCCGGGCCAGCTGATCGCGCTCGCCGCGGCCGTCGGCTTCGGGATCTCGGTCGCGGTGGTCAAGTCGCTGACGCGGACCGAACAGACGCTGACGATCCTATTCTGGATGCTGGTGGTGCAATCGCTCGCGAGCATCGGGCCCGCGCTCTATGTCTGGACCTGGCCGCCGCTCTCGACCTGGGGCTGGCTCGCTGCGATCGCGTTCTGCGGCACGTTCTCGCATTACTGCATGGCGCGCGCCCTGCTCCACGCGGACGCAACCGTGGTGATCCCGATGGATTTCATCCGCGTGCCGCTGACGGCAATCGTCGGCTGGCTGATCTACGCCGAGCAGCTCGATGCCTACACGGTGCTCGGCGCGGCCATGATCCTGGCCGGCAACCTCCTGAACCTGAAGCCGGGCGCAGCGGCGCTGGCGCGCGCACGGTGACACTCGCGGCCCGCCGCGCAGGCCGCCGCATAACAACAAGCCCGGGGACCATCCCGGGCTTGCTTGTTTTGGAAGTGCGCTACTTCCCGGCGGCCTTGCGCAGCGCCGCGTTGATGCGGTCCTGCCAGCCGGGGCCGCCCTCCTGGAAATATTGCAGCACGTCCTGATCGATCCGCAGCGTGACCTGCTCGCGGACGCCGGGGACGGCGACAGTCTTTGGCACCGCGTCCGCGACCTTGGTGGTGGCGCGCTTGAACGCCGCCTCGGCCTCGCTGCGGGCATCGTTCAGGGTTCGCGGTCGCCTCGGCTGATCGGCCATATCCTGGATTCCTGTGTCTCAAATTCCTTCAAACAACGCCGTCGAGAGATAGCGCTCCGAGAACGACGGCACAATCGCCAGGATAGTCTTGCCCGCAGCCTCCGGCCGCTTGCCGATCTGCAAGGCGGCCGCGATCGCGGCCCCCGAGGAAATGCCGCCGGGGATTCCTTCGTTGCGCGCCAGCGCGCGCGAGGTCTCGATCGCGGTCGCGCTGTTGATCTTGACGATCTCGTCGATCACCGAGCGATCGAGGATGTCAGGGATGAAACCCGCGCCGATGCCCTGAATCTTGTGCGGCGTGTGCTGGCCGCCCGACAGCACCGGGCTCTCCTCCGGCTCCACTGCGACGATCCGCAAGGACGGCTTGCGGGGCTTCAGCACCTGCCCGACCCCGGTGATGGTGCCGCCGGTGCCAACGCCGGCGACGAAATAGTCGATGTCGCCGCCGGTATCATTCCAGATCTCCTCGGCGGTGGTGCGGCGATGGATTTCAGGATTGGCGAGGTTCTTGAATTGTTGCGGCATCACCGCGTTGGGCGTCGTGCGCACCAGTTCTTCCGCGGCAGCGATCGAGCCCTTCATGCCCTGCGCGGCCGGCGTCAGCACGATCTCGGCGCCGAGGAAGGCCAGCATGCGCCGCCGCTCGATCGACATCGATTCCGGCATCACGAGCTTCAGCCGATAGCCGCGCGACGCGGCGACATAGGCGAGCGCAATGCCGGTATTGCCTGAGGTCGGCTCGATCAGCACGGTGTCGGCGTTGATGATGCCCGCCTTCTCCATCGCCACGATCATCGCCGCGCCGATGCGGTCCTTCACGCTGGCCGCCGGATTGAAGTATTCCAGCTTGGCGAGGATCGTCGCGTGGACGCCACCCGCCTGCGGCAATCTGCGCAGGCGTACGATCGGGGTCGAGCCGATCGCATCGACGATGGAGTCGAAGACGCGGCCGCGTCCGGGTTGCACTGCACTCGTTGTCGACGGCGCGTCCATTCAGGCGGCTCCTGTTGCGGGATATGCTGGGAATATGCGGTCTTCTCTCATTAGAAGCAGCGCATCATGACGCGCAAGTGAGAAACCGCCGAGGCACAAATTCGTTGCATCGCAAAAATGAGAACCTGCGCAAATAACGTAAAACCTACGCATTTGTGTTGCGACAAGGTCAAACAAGTGCGTCTATATACTTTCGTCAGGTGCAGCTCAGAACGCAAAGGAGGTCACATGCCAGCTCTCGCTGAAGTTCTGTCGACCGCAGCGTCCAGGCCCGATCCGCGCGGCAGCGATTTGCCGACCTGTCCGGTGTGTGCGGACTCCATGATCGCGGCAGAAGCGTCCGCGTACCTCCAAGACAATTTGATCAGCTATCTCTGGACCTGCGACACCTGTGGTTACGGGTTCGTCACCAAGCACACGGTCAAACCGATCGTGTGCAACTGATCACACAGCTCACCTCGGAGCGATGTCCCCGCGCGCCCAACCGGCGCGCGTTTTCGTTCTGAACGTCTCAAATGTGCCGTTTGTGACCGCGTCACGGATGCCCTGCATCAGCTCCTGGTAATAGGCGACGTTGATTTCGGACAGCAGCATTGCCCCAAGCGTTTCGCCCGCACGCACCAGATGGTGCAGATAGGCGCGCGAATAGCTGCGTGCCGCCGGCCACGGGCTCTCTTCATCGAGCGGGCGCGGATCGTCGACGTGCCGGGCATTGCGCAGGTTGATCTGGCCGAAGCGGGTGAACGCCATGCCGTGGCGCCCGTTCCGTGTCGGCATCACACAGTCGAACATGTCGACGCCGCGCGCTACCGCCTCGAGAATGTCCTCCGGCGTGCCGACGCCCATCAGATAACGCGGCCGATCGGCCGACAGCGCCGGCGCGGTCTCCTCGATCATCGACAACATCACCGCCTGCGGCTCGCCGACCGCCAGCCCGCCGATCGCATAGCCGTGAAAGCCGATATCGGTGAGCCCGCGCGCGCTGGCGTGCCTGAGATCAGGGACATCGCCGCCCTGCACGATGCCGAACAGCATGTAGCCGTCAGGCGCCGCCTCGAATGCGCGCTTGGAGCGTTCGGCCCAGCGCAGCGACAGCTGCATCGCCCGCTCGATGTCGGCGCGCTCGGCGGGCAGCCGCACGCATTCGTCCATCTGCATCGCGATGTCGGAGCCGAGCAGAAGCTGCACCTCGATCGAGCGCTCCGGCGACAGCTCGACCTTGGCGCCATCGATATGCGAGCGGAAGGTCACGGCCTTCTCGGTCACCTTGCGCAGCTCCGAGAGCGACATGACCTGGAAGCCGCCGGAGTCCGTCAGCATCGGACCGCCCCAGCCGGTGAAGCGCTGCAGGCCGCCAAGCCCGGCGATCCGCTCGGCACCCGGCCGCAGCATCAGATGATAGGTGTTGCCGAGCACGATATCGGCGCCGGCATCGCGCACCTCGCGCCAATGCATGCCCTTCATCGCGCCGGCCGTGCCGACCGGCATGAACGCGGGCGTTCGCACCAGGCCATGCGGCGTGGTCAGGCGCCCGGTGCGGGCAGCGCCGTCGGTTGCCAATAGCTCGAACTGATTGGGAAGATTCATGCGGCTGCTTATTGCGTGTCACTGACGCCCGATCAACCCGTCGGATAACGCCTCTCGCCCGACTTCGTGAACGCCGGCACCCGGATCGACGCTTGCTTCGGGCCAGCCACCACGTTAAACAAAACGAAACCGTATCGTTTTATGTCGATAATGAGGCAACGGGCTTCCCGCCGTGCCGCAATCCACGCAGAGACGTGACTGGCAGAGATGTTTTCACACCCTAGCGCCCGGCCTCGGGGCATCCGCCCTCGCACGACGGCTGCCGGCGCGATCCGGCATGCCGCTCTGCTGTGCGGCCTCGCCTTCGCGCTGGCGGCCTGCAGCTCGCTGCCGCGGACGCCCTACACGGCGGCCGACGCCGTCAATTCACGGGTGCTCGATCTCGACGGGCTGCGCCGCTACGCCGACGAGCCTGCGTCCAAATTCCGGCTCGACAAGAGCGACGTCGCCCCGATCAAGACCTATCTCGCCCTCTCCGGCGGTGGCGCCGACGGCGCCTACGGCGTGGGTGTCCTCAACGGCTGGACCGCGGCCGGCAATCGCCCGGCCTTCTCGGTCGTCTCCGGCGTCAGCACCGGCGGACTCATTGCGCCCTTTGCGTTCCTTGGCCCGCGCTACGATGACACGCTGAAGGAGGTCTACACCTCAGGCATCGCGGAGAGCCTGCTGCAGGACCCGAGCCTGATGCGGGTGCTGTTCAGCTCCGGCCTGTTCGGCAACAAGCGGCTGCGCGAGCTGGTGGCGCGCTACGTCGGCCAGGACATCCTGAGCGAGGTGGCGCGCGAAAACGCCAAGGGCCGAAAGCTCCTGATCGTCACCACCGATCTCGACACCCAGCGCACGGTGATCTGGGACATGGGGCGGATCGCCACTGTGGGAACGCCCGAGGCGCTGCAGCTGTTTCGTGACGTGATGGCCGCCTCCGCCAGCATCCCGCTGGTGTTTCCGCCGATCATGATCGATGCCGAGGGCCAGGGAAAACGCTTCCAGGAGATGCATGTCGATGGCGGCGTGACGGCACCGGTGCTGACGCTGCCGGACGCACTCCTGTTCCGGGAGCGCAGCTGGCCGGCCAATAGCCGGATGAACATCTACATCCTGGTCAACAAGAAGCTCGAGGGAAACTTCGAGCTGGTGTCGAACTCCACGATCGACGTCGCCTCCCGCAGCATTTCGGCGATCACACAGGCGCAAACCCGCTCCGTGATCCTCTCGACCTATGATTTCGCCCAGCGCAACCGCCTCGGCTTCCATTTGTCCTATATCGAGCGCGATTATCCGGCGCCGGAGACGCAAGGCTTCGATACGGCCTATATGCGCGCGCTGTATCAGTACGGATACGAGAAGGCCGCCGCGGGGTACGCCTGGACCGCGACGCCGCCATGAGCGGCCCGCCTCCGGTACCACCGAATGGACGAATCCGTACCGCGCGGGTTATAGACCGGACAGACCCGTCCGACGCACAACGAGATGAATGGGCAATGGGATTGACCGCAACCAAGGCCAAGGGCGCCAAACAGCCGGCCAAACGCGGCGTGATCAAGTCACGCGGCGGCCGGCCGACCCGGGATGCCGCGATCGAGCGCGACCAGCGGCTGATCGAGGTTGCCACCCGCCTGTTCCTCGAGCGTGGCTTTGATGCGACGTCGATCGATGCGGTGGCCGAGGCCGCCCGCGTCAGCAAGCCTACCGTCTATGGACAGTATGGCGACAAGCGCGGCCTGTTCGCCGCGGTGCTACGGCGCGAAATTGCCCGCTGGCTTGCCCCACTCGCCGCCGCGGCTGCCGAAATGCAGGGCGACGGCAATTGCGATGGTTTGGTCGAGGAGCGGCTGATCGATCTCGGCCGCCAGTTGCTGGTGCTGAATTGCAGCGCGGACTCCATCGCCTTCAGCCGGATCCTGACCGCGCAGGCGATCAACTTCCCCGAGGTCGCCAAACTTGCCGTCGACGAGGGCTGGTCGAAAGCGGTTTCCACGACGGCGGATTTCTTCGAGCACTTGGTCGACAAGGGCGCCCTCGATCTCGAGGACACCACGATCGCGGCCGAGACCTTCCTCAACATGGTGGTCGGCCACACCCATCGGATGGCAACCTTCGGGATCCCGATCGACATGAAGACCGCCGAGACGCGGATGGAGGTCTCGATCCGGCTGTTCCTTGCGGGCGCCGTCGGGCCGCAGGATCGGCTGCGCGAGGCCGCCAAGGAGGCGGCCAAAGAGGTAGCAAAGGGGCGCCGCCGGCCGGCCCGCTGACAGTTTTTATAGGATCATTGCATCGTCTTACACGTTGCCGTGATGAGCCTTGAACGAAACAGAACGAAACCGTATTGTTTAGTTGCAACGAGGCGCAGAATCCGGATCAGCCCCCCAAGGGTTTTGGCGCCGACTTGTAACTTCGACCGTCACGACGGGGCTGCCGCCATCGCTCTGTCTGAACGTTCGGCGGCCGACCTCTGACTAACCGGGGTCGGCCGCACCTTTCTCGGCCCGCGCGGCCGCTGCAAGCGCGGGCAACGCGCAAAGTTCGATACAGGTTCGACGATGAGGACAGGACGATTGCGCGCATTGAGGTATTTGGCATTGGGAACGCGGCTGCTTGCAACCGCGCTGCTGGCCCTGCCCTTCGCGGCGCCGGCCCATGCGATCACGAGTTCGGCTGCCGCGGCCCTCACCCCGCGTGACAATGACAACGCGCTCGACGTGCATGCGGTTCGCCGCGAGCTCGACAGCTTCCAGGCCGCCCAGATTTCGCTGCGCAAGGCGATGGCGATTGCGGAGGCGCTGCACTCCGGTGCGATCACCGCCGACATCAGCTTTGACGGCGCATCGCTTCCCGCGGTCTACCGGGTCAAGACCATGCAGCAGGACCGCATCTGGCACCACGCCATCGACGCTGCGACCGGTGAAGTGGTGGGTGGCGAGGCCGCCTCGCCGCTGACGTCGCTGGGCGCCGAGGACCGCGGCAACCTCGTCGTGCTCAAGGCGCTCCGGCACCGTCTGTCGGATGCGGTGCGCGTCGCCGAACGCTCGACCTCGGGAAAGGCGATCAGCGGCGGCCTGATGCGCGAGCGCGGCAAGCTGAATTTCGTGATCGTGGTGCTCGCCGGCAGCGATCTGAAAGAGGTGATCCTCGAGCCGCCCGGCGCACGGCGACGGTGAGGCCTGCCAGATTTTCGCCCAAAAGCCGTTGACGGACGCCGATCTCTGCCGCATAAGTCCGAACCATGATCACCGCGACCAAACGCACCACCAAAACCACCAAGCCCTCCGGGGCCTCGGGAGGCGTGCGCGCGTAGTCGGTCGAACCGCATCTCTCTACCCGAAGCCCCGCCTGATGAAGGTCCGGGGCTTTTTTGTTGTCTGCAGCACAGCCTGATCCGGAAAAGTGGAAACCGGTTTTCCGACAAGATCACGCTCAAACCCCGAATGGAGGACAAAGTGAGTAACGATCCCGTCGTCGCGATTGTCGGCGTCACCGGCGCAGTCGGCGCCGAATTCATCGCCACCATGGACAAGCGCGGCTTCCGCGTCGGCAAGCTGAAGGCGCTGGCGAGCGCCCGCTCGGCCGGCAAGACCGTCGCGTTCCGCGGCAAGCCGGTCGTGATCGAGGAGCTGACCGAGCGCGCCTTCGAGGGTGTCGACATCGCGCTGTTCTCGGCCGGCAGCGGCATCTCGAAGAAGTTCGCGCCGCTGGCAGTGAAGTCCGGTGCGGTCGTGGTCGACAATTCCTCGGCGTTCCGGATGGATCCGAACGTGCCGCTGGTGATCCCCGAGATCAACGCCAACCGCATCCGCGACCACAAGGGCATCATCGCCAACCCGAACTGCGCCGCCATCACCGCGCTGGTGCCGCTATGGCCGATCCACCAGAAGAACCGCATCAAGCGCGTGATCATCTCGACCTATCAGGCCGCGAGCGGCGCCGGTGCTGCTGCAATGGAAGAGCTCGTCGAATCGACCCGCGCCAGTCTCAACGGACAGGTCTACACGCCGAAGGTGATGCCGCACCCCTACGCCTTCAACCTGTTCAACCACAACACGGCTGTTGACCCCGAGACCGGCTACAACGACGAAGAGACCAAGGTCATCAAGGAGACCCGCAAGATCTTCGAGGACGACAAGATTGCGATCGGCGTGACCTGCGTGCGGGTGCCGGTGCTGCGCGCGCATTGCGAGGCGATCACCTTCGAATGCGAGAAGCCGATCACCGAGGACCAGGTCCGCGCGATCATGGCGCAGGCGCCGGGCGTCAAGATCGTCGACGATCGCGCCAAGAACTACTTCCCGATGCCGATCGACGCCTCCGGTCAGGACGACGTGCTGGTCGGCCGCATCCGCAAGGATCTGAGCGATCCTTCTGGCCACTCGATCTCGATGTTCGTCGCGGCCGATCAGCTGCTCAAGGGCGCCGCGCTGAACGCGGTGCAGATCGCCGAGCTCTTGCCCGAACGCGCGATGGCGTGAGCGATAATGGAAGGTGGGCAAGGCGCGCGAGCGCCGCGCCCACCCTCAACCCAACAAGCAAGAGCAGGACGTATCATGCCAAGCACTCGGATCACGACCGGCATTTGGGCCCGCGGCATCGAGGCCCAGGTGATCGGAGCCGTCCAGGACGCCCTGCTCGCCGCGCTAAAATCCCTGACTACGACCGCGATGTCGTGCTCGACCTCCATGATGACGCCACCCGGATCGTTCCAACGGGCCGATCGGAGCGCTATACACGCATCGAGATTTTCCTGTTTTCCGGACGATCGCTGGAAGCCAAGAAAGCCCTCTACAGCGCCGTGGTGGCGAACCTCTCCGCCCTCGGAGTGCCCGCGAATGAGATCAAGACCGTTCTGATCGAGATTCCACCCGACAATTGGGGCTTGCAGCGGCGTCGACGCGTTCCTGATGGGCTTTGGCAACGATGTCATCAACGGTGGCGGCGGCGTGGATTATGCCTGGGGCAGCGGCGGTTCGGATACTTTTGTGATCACCGATGCCGCTCCCGAGGTCATGGTGATCGAGGACTTCAATGCGGGTGGCGTCAACGACCTGCTGAATTTTGCCGGCACGTCGCTGCACTCATTTGCCGACGTGCAGGCCGCCTCGTTCTACTCGCCGGGCATCAACACGACCATCATCACCGATGCCGCCGGCAACGCGGCCTGGCTGATCGGCGTGGGCCCCTCGCAGCTCAGTGCGAGCATGTTCACGTTCACCTGACGCTGAAGGAGCCGGGCATCTGTCCGGCTCTTCTCCGGGACACCAGAGCCGTGATGGGCGGACCTCGCCCATCCTGGGGTTTTACCGGTCCTGCTTGTCGCGGAACAACAAACAGGCATCGCCGTATGAATAAAACCGGTAGCCGTCCCTGATCGCGTGCGCGTAGGCGCGCTGCATCGTCTCGAGGCCTGAGAAGGCCGAGACCAGCATGAACAGCGTCGAGCGCGGCAGATGGAAGTTTGTCAGCAGCATATCGACCGCGCGGAAGCGGTAGCCCGGCGTGATGAAGATCGAGGTCTCGGCCGCAAACGGCTGGAGCGTGCCGTCGGCATTGGCAGCGCTTTCCAGAAGCCGCAGCGACGTGGTGCCGATCGCGACGATCCGGCCGCCTCTGGCGCGCGCGGCGTTCAGCGCGGCGGCGGTCTCGGCGGTGATGCAGCCCCATTCGGCATGCATCTTGTGCTCGGAGGTTTCGTCCACCTTGACCGGCAGGAACGTCCCTGCCCCGACATGCAGCGTGAGCTGATGCAGGTCGACGCCGCGGCTCTTCAGTGCGGCCTGCAGCGCCGACGTAAAATGCAGCCCCGCCGTCGGCGCTGCGACCGCGCCTTCATTGGCGGCGAACATGGTCTGGTAGTCGCTGACGTCCTGGTCGTCGGGCGTGCGCTTGGAGGCGATGTAGGGCGGCAGCGGCGTGACGCCGACATCTGCAATGGCCTGGTCGAGCGCGGGGCCATGGAACGAGAATGACAGCGTCACCTCGCCTTCCTGCCCCTTTGCCTCGACGGTCGCATCGAGATGGCCGAGCAGGCAGACCTTGCCCTCATTGCCGAAGCGGATGGTGTCGCCGGGGCTGAGCTTCTTCGCCGGCTTCACCAGCGCCTGCCAGCGCGAGCCGTCGAGCCGCTTGATCAGCGTCGCCTCGATCTTCGGCTCGGTCTCGCGTCCGATGCGGCGGCCCTTGAGCTGGGCCGCGATCACCTTGGTGTCGTTGACGACGATCTGATCGCCCGGCTCCAGCCAATGCGGCAGCTCGGCGATGGTGGCGTCGCGCAGCACGCCGTCGGGATGCACCACCAGCATCCGCGCGGCATCACGCGGGCTCGCGGGGCGGAGCGCGATGCTGTCGGGCGGGAGCTCGAAGTCGAAGAGATCGGTGCGCATGGTCAAGCTGTCATTGCCGGGCATAGTCGTTCGAAGAACGGCGTCGCTTCCGCTCGCCTATGCCCGGCAATCCATCATCTACGAACAAACTTCCAAGGATCGATGGATGCCCCGGTCAAGCCCGGGCATGACCACCTGCATCTCAAGCCGCGTCGGCGGCCATGCGCGCCTTAACGATCTTGTCGGGATCCTTCACCGGCTCGCCGCGCTTGATCTTGTCGACATTCTCCATGCCCTCGGTGACCTTGCCCCAGACCGTGTACTGGCCGTTGAGGAAGGAGGCGTCGTCGAAGCAGATGAAGAACTGGCTGTCGCCGGAATCCGGATTGGCGGCGCGGGCCATCGAGGCGGTGCCGCGGACATGCGGCTCCTTGTTGAATTCGGCTTTCAGCTTCTTGCCGGAGCCGCCCATGCCGGTGCCCTGCGGACAGCCGGTCTGCGCCATGAAGCCGTCGATCACGCGGTGGAACACGATGCCGTCGTAGAAGCCTTCGCGCACCAGTTCCTTGATCCGCGCGACATGGCCGGGCGCGAGGTCCGGGCGCATCTCGATCGTGACCGGGCCCTGCGTGGTTTCGAGGATCAGAGTATTTTCGGTAGCAGCCATGCTCGCTTCTCCTGGCTTCGGGGTGGATACTTCTTGTTCCTGAACGGGATCGCGAACGGACGGCCAGCCACCGCGCCGCCCAGACTCTCGGTAAATGGCAACGGCGTGCAGCGTTGCAACGCCTCCATCACCGCGACCCGGTATGCGATCCGGTCATTGTCGGTGGCTTCCTGCGATTCATAGCTGATCCTCGGATGTCCGAGGATCGCGCCCTCGCGGTTGAAGCTGACAATGACGGTAATGTCGATCGGGCCGGCCTTGTCCGCCGGCGGCGGCCGCCAGCAGCGGTGGATGGCCAGCACCACATCCTTAATCGTATTGAGTTGCTCCGGCTCGGCCGCCACCGACCCGGGCAGCGCGAGCCACACCGCGAGCGGCGCGGCGAACCAGGCAAGTGGTCTGCTGCGCGCCGCCATCGCGGATCACTTGACGTCGGATGCGACCTGCACCTTCACCATCTTGTCGGGATCGGTGACGCTGCCGCTGGGCGAGCCCGCAGGCGCCTTCTTCAGCTTGTCGACCACGTCCATGCCCGACACCACCTCGCCGATCACGGTGTACTGGCCGTTGAGGCTCGGGCCGTCGGCGAACATGATGAAGAACTGCGAATTGGCGCTGTCGACGCTATCGCCGCGCCGGGCCATGCCGACGATGCCGCGCTTGAACGGAACCTGCGAGAACTCCTGCTTCAGGTTCGGATATTTCGAGCCGCCGGTGCCGTTGAAATTCTGGCCGTCGCCGGTCTGCGCCATGAAGCCGTCCATCACCCGATGGAACGGCACGTTGTCGTAGAAGCCCTCGCGCGCGAGCTGCTTGATGCGCTCGGCATGCTTCGGCGCGATGTCGGTGCGCAGCTTGATGACGATGCGGCCCTTGGTGGTGTCGATCACGATCGCATTGGCCTTGTCGAGACCGGCGGGCAGCGGTTGCGCGACCGCGGGCACGACGCAAAGCAGCGCGGCGACGAATGCAAGAATGCGGATCATGGAAACTCCGGATCTCTGGACGTTCGGGATGTGGCAGGCAGCCGGGGTCAGCCGGCGAATTTGGCCTTCAGGCTAGCGGCGACCGATGACGGCACGAATGCAGAGAAGTCGCCGCCCATCTGGGCGATTTGGCGCACCAGTGTGGCGGTGATCGGGCGGACCGCGACCGACGCCGGAACGAACACGGTATGCACCTCGGGCGCCATCGCCTCGTTCATGCCGGCGAGTTGCATCTCGTAGTCGAGATCGGTGCCGTCGCGCAGGCCGCGAATCATGATGGTCGCGCCGAGCTTGCGCGCCGCCGTCACCGTCAAATTGTCATAGGTGGTGCAATCCAAGGCACAGCCCGCTTGCTGGGCGATCGGGCCGCACAGCTCGCGGAGCATGTCCAGCCGTTCCTCGGTCGTGAACAGCGGCTTTTTACCGGCGTTGATGGCGACGGCAACCACCAGGCGGTCGCACAGGCCGACGGCCTGTCGGACCACGTCCAGATGGCCGTTGGTCACGGGATCGAAGGAACCAGGATAGATCGCGATACGGGGCATAGCCCGTCCTAACCCGCCCCGCTCGCCCCGGCAAGCGGCCTTGGTTCCATCGATACCCACAAAACATTTTGTCGCTCGTCCAGTGAACGAGTCCTGGGATGCCAGCGTCTACGTGGGTGAATGTTTCGTCGGCCGCTGGCGGACGAAACAAAACCGGCCCCCGACGAAACCATTTCCCGCGGTGGCGAAGACACCAGGAAACGTGCGGCCGGTAGAGATTGCACAACGAAACGACGGGCCCGGGGGGCTCGTTCACATGGGGACCGTCATGATCAAGGCATTTTCCGCCATCGCTGTTGCCGCGTTCATCGCCGCCGCGCTCACCATTCTGCCGGGCTTTGCTCCGCAGGTCGAAGCCTCCACTCCGCGGCCGCTCGCCAAGGCCGATCGTCTCGATATCCATCTGGTCGGCAAGGACTGTTCGCAGCAGGCCTGGCCGAATTTCGAGGCCTCCTGCCTGCGCTCCGCCGGCACCAAGACGGTGGTTCGCGAAGCCCGCCTCGTCACCGCCGACCGCACCCCGTAGTTCGTTTCCAAGCAAAGCAGACACCGCTCCGACGTCACCGGAACGGACAGCCCTCGTCAGCCTGGCGTAAGCTCAGGCCGTCACACAAATCCCAATGGTAATTTGCGGCGTCCCGTCGCAGACTATCGTCTAAGGCGCCCGTCCGGATGATCCGGCGGGCGCAAGCCATCAGGGGATTGCCGTGACGAGTACGCCCGCGATCGTTTCTTCTGGCCACCCTCCGAGCAGTCCGATCCCGGTTGCCGTCACCCTCGGTGCCTTGGGCGTCGTCTATGGCGACATCGGAACCAGCCCCCTCTACGCCCTCAAGGAAGCCGCCAAGGCCGCCACCCATGGCGGACCGCTCACCGAGAGCGCGGTGCTCGGCGTGGTCTCGCTGATCCTGTGGGCGCTGATCCTCATCATCTCGGTCAAATATGCGTTGCTGATCCTGCGCGCGGACAACCGCGGCGAAGGCGGCATCGTCGCCCTGCTGGCGCTGCTGTCGGCGCGCAACGCGGCGCCCGGGACCTGGCGCGCCCATCTTCTGGTCGTCGGGCTGATCGGCGCCGCGCTGCTCTACGGCGACGGCGCGATCACGCCGGCGATCTCGGTGCTCTCGGCGATCGAGGGCCTGAAGGTCGACGCGCCATCGCTGGCGCCGGCCGTGGTGCCGGTCACCGTCGTCATCCTGATCGGCCTGTTCATGATGCAGAAGCAGGGCACGGGCTTCATCGGCAAGATCTTCGGCCCGGTGATGCTGTTCTGGTTCGGGGTGCTCGCAGTGCTGGGCATTCACGGCATCGTCAAGGCGCCCGGCGTGCTGGTTGCGCTGAGCCCGTTCTACGCATTCGATTTCCTGATCCATCAGGATTTTCACGTCAGCTTTGCCATTCTCGGCGCCGCCTTCCTCGCGGTCACCGGCGGTGAGGCGATGTATGCCGACATGGGGCATTTCGGCCGCTTTCCGATCCGGCTCGCCTGGTTCGCCATCTGCCTGCCCGCGCTGGTGCTGAATTATTTCGGCCAGGCCGGGCTCCTGATCACCGACCCGACCGCGATCGACAACCCGTTCTTCCAGTTGTCGCCCGACTGGGCGCATTACCCGCTCGTCCTGCTCGCGACCATCGCCACCGTGATCGCCTCGCAGGCCATCATCTCCGGCGTATTCTCGCTGACCCAGCAGTCGATCCAGCTCGGCTTCCTGCCGCGCATGCATATCGAGCACACCACGAGCGATGCGATCGGCCAGATCTACGTGCCGCTGGTGAACTGGCTGCTCGCGGCCGGGACGCTCGGCGCGGTACTGGCGTTCGGCACCTCGGACGCGCTGGCCGGCGCCTACGGCATCGCGGTGTCGCTGCTGATGGCGATCACCACCCTGCTCGCCGCGCTGGTCGCGATCCAGTGGGGCTATTCGCCGATCATCGTGATCGCGGTGAACGGCTTCTTCTTCATCATCGACGCGATCTTCTTTGCGGCAAACTCGACCAAGCTGTTCGAGGGCGGCTGGTTCCCGCTGCTGCTCGCGGCCGCCGTCGCGTTCCTGATGCTGACCTGGCGCAGCGGCGTGAAGCTGGTCGAGAAGGCACGCGGCAAGCTGCGGCAGCCGGAAGAGGATCTGATCGAGACCGCCGTCAACAAATGCAGCGCCCGCCTGCCCGGCACCGCCGTGTTCCTGGCGTCGGCCCCCAACGGCGTGCCGCTCGCGCTGACCCAGTTCGTCAAGCACAACCACGTGCTGCATCAGCGCGTGCTGCTGGTCACCGTGCTGATCGAGGAGCGGCCAAGGATTTCCGATGAGGAGCGCGCCGAGGTGGTCGAGATCGTCCCGGGCATCACGCGGATCATCCTGCATTATGGCTTCATGCAGTATCCGACGATCTATGAGGGGCTGAAGCTCGCCTGCCAGCAGAGCAAGCTGCCCGGTATCGATCTTTCCGACGTGACCTATTACATCGGCCGCGAGACCATCATCCCGCGCGAGGACGTTCCGGGCATGTGGGTGTGGCGGGAATCGCTGTTCGCCTTCCTGCAGCGCAATGCGGAGCGGACGGCGGCGTTCTTCGGCGTGCCGACCGGTCAGGTCGTGGAGTTCGGCACGGAGATCGAGATCTGATTTCAACGTCTGCGTAGCCCGGATGCAGCGAAGCACAATCTGGGACAAGTGACGGCCGTATCGCAAGCCCCCGGATTTTGCTTCGCTGCATCCGGGCTACGAGTGATCTCCGGGAATGTCAGACGATCCGCCCCTTCAGCTGAAGCCGCGGCTGGCGGTCTCGATCGACCAGGCGCAGGCCATCGTCAACCGAGTCGCGCCGGGCGCAACGGTGCGCGACGTCATCGAGCTGCGCGGCGGCGAGATCAGCACGATCCTCGAGATCGTGCTGGCGGACGCGCCGGGCTGCATCCTCAAGGTCTATCCGGCGCAGCTGCAATGGAAGATGGCGAAGGAGGTCCACGTCCTAGGAGCCCGTCCAGATATGTTTTCGTGACGGGCATTTGTTGTAGAGTAGCAGGCTCAGGCTGCGTTTGCGAGGTTGAACAGCTTGAGGAGGTTATGGACGGTGCAGATCATTGTCCACTCGGCGCGCACTTTCTCGATGCCCCGCAACAGGAACTGGCGGAAGCCTCTTGCCTGTTTGATCTGTCCGAACACCGGCTCCACCACTTGCTTTCGCAATCGGTAGGGTGTTTCGAAGCCGCCATCGTCGATCTTCTTTCGCATGGCCTGTGTCAGCGGGCCGCCGACTTTTCCGTTCGCTACTGTCGGGTGCTTGGCGCGTCCGGGCGCGACATAGCCATCGATGCTGCGTGTGTCGAGCGCTTCGAGATTGGCTTCGCTGCAGTAGCCGGAATCCGCTGAGGCCTGCCGCGGCTTGCGGCCAAGATTGCTCTCGATGGCCTCGATCAGGGGCACCAACTGGCCCTGATCGCTGCCGTGCTGGGTCAGTTCTTGCGCGACAATGATCTGGGCATGTGCATCGACGGCCGCCTGGGCATTATAGGCCTGAACGAAGCCATCCTTCGACTTCATGATGCGGCTTTCCGGATCGGTGAAGTTGCGTTGCGCCTTGGGATTGGGTTCCTCCGATGGCAGCGCCGCCGGTTTGCCCGGCTTCTTGCGGCCTTCGGCCTGGCGCTGCTGTTCCTTTTCGGCCTCGATGCGGCGCTCTTCCTCCGCCGCCAGTTTGGCGTCCGCTTCCAGCGCCGCCATCGCTTGCTGGATCTTCGCCAGCCGTTTCTGCTTGTCGACGGTCCAGTCCGGCAGTTCGTCGCTGTTGCCGAAAGTCTCATCCTCCGAGGCATCCGCCGCCTCGGCGGCCGCCAGCATGCGAGCGACCTCGGCCTTCAATTCCGCCTCGCGCTTCTTCATGCGCTCATAACTCATCGCCTTGTGTTTCGACGCGTTCGCCTTGATCTTCGTACCATCCAGCGCGACATGACCGAGCTTGACCAGCCCGGCCGTCTCGCACAACTTCAGAACCTGCACGAATAGCGCGCCGAGCGCCTTCAAATGTCGCTTGCGAAAGTCGCTGATCGTCCGAAAATCCGGCGCATCCAGCGCCACGATCATCACAAAATCGTTCCGCTCCCGGCAGGCCTTGGCAATCCGACGCGACGAATACAGCCCACTCGCATAGCTATGCAGCAGCAGCGCCACCATCATCCGCGGATCAAACGGCGGCTGCCCAAGCCCGCTCACATAGCTGCCCATGATCTCCCTGAGATCGAGGCTCTCCCGCACCAGATCAACCATAAACCGCGAGACATGGCCTTTCGGCACGAAGTCCTGCACATTCGGCGGCAGAAGCAGCGTCTGATCGATGTTCCAAGGCCGAAAATACTCGCTCATCGCCCAATGTTGAATCAGACCCGACCAGATTTGAACAGCGACTATCCAGACAAGCTCCTAGGGCTGTTGCGCGAGGTCGACATCCCTGTTCCCCGTATTCTCGTCGCCGACGACACGCGCTCGGTGATCGACCTCAGCTTCGTGCTTATGACGAAGCTCCACGGCGTCGTGCTCGGCGGCCGCGAGCGGGCCCTGACCGATCAGCAGCTGTTTGTGATCTACGCTGCCATGGGCGAAGCGCTCCGTCGCATCAACGACGTCACGCTCGACAGCTTCGGCTATATCGGCCCGCACGGGGTCTGGACGCCGCACCCAACCAACCGCGCCTACATGTCCGCCCAGTTCGAGCGAAAGCTGACGGAGTTTTGCACGCGCGGCGGCGACCCGGCGCTCGCCGGGCGGCTCCGGCACAGCATTGCCGCACGCAGCGACCTGCTCGACGCCGCCGACCGGCCCCGCCTGTGCCACTACGATCTCCATGCCGGAAACGTGCTGGTGACGCCGGAAGGCACACCGCAACTCTCAGGCATCGTCGATTTCGAGAATGCCACCGCCGGCGATCCCCTGATGGATATCGCCAAGGCGCTCTATTACTTCACGCCGAAGGATGCGCCCAAGCGCGACGGATTGCTCGCGGGCCACGGCACCCGCGACCGCCCCGACTGGGAAGCCACGATCACGCTCTACCGGCTCGCCTGCACGCTCGAGCTCTGGTGCTGGTTCGCCCAGATCGGCCGGGCGGACGCGCTCTCCGCCCTCACCAGAGAACTCGAGAATTCGGCCGGTCAGGGCTTGGCTCATTGACCCAAATCGGACGTCGACATCGAAGGGCCTGAAGGTCTATTCGCCCGCCGCGAGACGACGAATGCCGGATGCAGTCAGGCCGAGTTCACCGAGCCGTCTGACTGCGTAGCCGAGACCGACAAGGCGCTCCCAGTGCAACTGGGGAATCTCCCGTTGCGCTTCGCCCTTGCCGACCTCGACCAGGGAGGCGAACTCGTCCGAACTGAGGGCTTGGGGATGATCCGTCACGACGCGGCCTCGTCGGTCCAGACCTTGAACGAAATCAGCGTGTTTGGCCCAAACGTCTGCGTGATCGGAACGTCGGACGCATCCCGTCCATGTGCGATCAGAACCCGGCCGATCCGCGGCACGTTGTTGCGCGGATCGAACATATGCCAACGCCCGCCGATATAGGCCTCGAACCAGCCGGCGAAATCACCGGCTGCCCAAGGCAGCGGGGTGCCGATGTCGCTGAGATAGCCGGTGCAATAGCGCGCCGGAATGTTCATGCAGCGGCAGAAGGCAATAGCGAGATGCGCGTAGTCGCGGCACACGCCCTTGCATTCGTTGAAGGCCTCCCACGCCGTCTTGGTGGCGCGGGCGTGCTCGTAGCCGAAAGTGATGTGGCGATGGACGAAATCGCAAATGGCCTGGACCCGCGGCCAGCCCGGCGGCGTGCCCTCGAACAGCTTCCATGCGATTTCCGACAGCCGGTCGGTCTCGCAATAGCGGCTGCCAAGCAGATAGACCAGCGTGTCCGACGGCAGGTCCTCGACCGCGTGCTGGCCGGCCGAAGCAAACACCGGATCAGGCTCGCCGCTGTCGCGCACGACGCCATCGGCCGCCAGCCGCATCGGACCGGCCGGCGCAACGATACGGCTGCACCAATTGCCGAATCCGTCGCGATACGGCGTGATCGGCACTGAGGGGGTAGTGGTCAGGTAGTCGGGGACGATGATGTCGGACGCGCGCGTGAAGTGCGTGCCCAGCACCATGATGATGGGCGTCGGCTGCGGGAACTCGTAGTGCATTTCGAATCCGACGCGAAGCTTCATCCGAAGTACATCCTCTTTGCACCACCGACATGGCTACGAAGCGGGCGAATACAAGGTACGATCTGCCTCGTCGGACAAATACCCGCATCGCGCGAGAAAATGATGGCTATTTGCCGCAATAGCGCGCAGGAACGGCAGCGCTTGCCGAGCTGGCGCGGCTTGCCAGCGCGAGTCGAACCCGACGAATGTTCGAGTCGGATGCTTGAAAGCCTCCTCCGTGCGTTCGACACAGTTTCGGAACGCGCTCACCGAAAGACCCTGATGCAAAATCTCTCGCCTCGCCACGTCAAGACTGAAGAGTCCGTCCGCCTCGGCGTGATTTCCGGTTGGTACTCCACAAAGGTCAGCGGAACATTCGTGACGGGCCCGCATGACACCGAAGCCGATTGCCTGCGTAAAATCGCCGAGATCGATCCGCCACCGCCGCCGCCGAAGAAGAAGAGATAACCCCTGCTCGACCAAATCGGCCGCACTGGCAGACGGGCCGCCCAGGACGCATATCGGCAAGATGGCCAAACAAAGCCGCGTTCGCCTCCTTGAGGTTACCGTGATTGCGCAGAACGAGCCCACGCGCTGGAAATGGTATATTTCCGAAGGCGGTCTTGAGCTCGTGCACGGCTACGCGACGTCACGCGAAACAGCGCAAAGAGACGGCGATAACGCACTGTTCACAATGCTATCTGCCTCCCAAACGCCCTGAGCGGGTCGCTTTTCGACGAACAGAGAAGCAAGTGCCTCAAGCTCGGCGAAACGACGCACAGGCGCAGCCCGGCCCGCCCAGGCAATCAGGCATGTATCAACCCGCGGCGGGGGCCTGACCTCGAGCCGCATGCAACGAACCACGTTCGAGAACGGCCTTACTCGCCGTTGCCGTTCGCGCCGTTTTCCTCTTCTGGAATATGCTCGACCGAGACCACGTGCTCGTCCTCGGCGGTGTCGAACACGATCACGCCCTGGGTGGAGCGGCCGGCGACGCGGATGTCGGCCACCGGGCAGCGGATCAGCTGGCCCTTGTCGGTGACCAGCATGATCTGGTCGGCGTCCTCGACCGGGAACGACGCCACCAAATTGCCGTTGCGGTTGTTGACGCTCATCGCGACGATGCCTTTGCCGCCGCGGCCGGTGGTGCGGTACTCGTAGGACGAGGTCCGCTTGCCGAAGCCGTTGACGGAGACCGTGAGCACCACCTGCTCGGCCGCCGACAGCTCGGCATAGCGCTCCTGCGACAGCTGGATCGCATTCGCCGCCTCTTCGCCTTCCGCCTCGACCGGCTCCTCGGCCCCAGTCTCGCCGGCCACCGCGCGGCGCATCTTCAAGTACGCCGAGCGCTCGTCCGAGGTCGTCTCGACATGGCGCAGGATCGAGAGCGAGATCAGCTTGTCGGCGTCGGCCAGTGCAATGCCGCGCACGCCCATCGAGGTGCGGCCGGTGAAGACGCGCACATCGGTGACCGGGAAACGGATGCACTGCCCGCCCGCGGCGGTCAGCAGCACGTCGTCACGCTCGGTGCAGATCTGCACGTCGACGATCGCCTCGCCCTCCCCGAGCTTCATGGCAATGATGCCGGAGCGGCGGACATCGACGAAGTCGGACAGCTTGTTGCGGCGAACGGTGCCGCTGGTGGTCGCGAACATCACGTCGAGATTGCCCCAGGAGGATTCATCCTCCGGCAACGGCATGATCGTGGTGATACGCTCGCCCTGCTCCAGCGGCAGGATGTTGATCAGCGCCTTGCCGCGCGCGTTCGGCGCTGCCATCGGCAGCCGCCAGACCTTCTCCTTGTAGACCTGGCCGCGCGAGGAGAAGAACAGCACCGGCGTGTGGGTGGAGGCCACGAACAGGCGCGAGACGAAATCCTCGTCGCGGGTCTGCATGCCGGCGCGGCCCTTGCCGCCGCGGCGCTGCGCCCGGTAGGCCGAGAGCGGCACGCGCTTGACATAGCCGGCGTGCGACACCGTCACGACCATGTCCTCGCGCTGGATCAGGTCCTCGTCCTCGACCTCGCCTTCCTGCTCGATGATCACGGTCTTGCGCGGGGTTGCGAACTGCTGCTTCACCTCGGCCAGTTCGGTCTTGATGATCGCCTGAACGCGGGCGCGAGACCGCAGGATGTCGAGATAGTCGGCGATCTCCGCCGCGAGCTTGTCGAGCTCTTCGGAGATCTCGTCCCGCCCCAGCGCGGTCAGGCGCTGCAGCCGCAGGTCGAGGATCGCCTTGGCCTGCTCCATCGACAGCCGGAGCGTACCGTCGTCATTGATGCGATGCCGGGGATCGTCGATCAGCGTGATCATCGCCTCGACGTCGCGCGCCGGCCAGTCGCGCGACATCAGGGACTCGCGCGCCGTGTTCGGATCGGGCGAGGTTCTGATGACGCGGATCATTTCATCGATATTGGCGACCGCGATCGCAAGGCCGACCAGGATATGGGCGCGGTCGCGCGCCTTGCCGAGCAGGAATTTGGTCCGCCGGGTCACCACCTGCTCGCGGAACGCGACGAAGATGGTGAGCAGGTCCTTCAGATTCATCGTCTGCGGACGACCGGAATCCAGCGCCAGCATGTTGGCGGGGAAGTTCGACTGCAGCGGCGTGAACCGATAGAGCTGGTTGAGCACCACATCGGGCACCGCTTCGCGCTTCAGCTCGATGACGACGCGATAGCCGTCGCGGTCGGACTCGTCGCGCAGATCGCCAATGCCCTCGATCTTCTTCTCTTTCACCAGGTCGGCGATACGCTCGACCATCGTCGCCTTGTTCACCTGATAGGGAATTTCGGTGATGATGATCGCTTCACGGTCCTTGCGGATGGTGTCGATCGCCACCTTGCCGCGCATTACGATCGAGCCGCGGCCAAGGTGATAGGCCGAGCGGATGCCCTGGCGTCCCAGGATGACGCCACCGGTTGGGAAATCCGGTCCCGGAATGATGTTGATGAGCTCGTCGATCGAAAGCGCCGGGTTGTCGATCAGCGCCACACAGGCGTCGACGACCTCGCCGAGATTGTGCGGCGGGATGTTGGTCGCCATGCCGACCGCGATGCCGCCCGCGCCGTTGACCAGAAGGTTCGGGAACCTGGCCGGAAGAACCGACGGCTCCTGCTCGGAATTGTCGTAGTTCGGCTGGAAATCGACGGTTTCCATGTCGATGTCGGCGAGAACGGCGAGCGCCGCCTTCGTCAGCCGTGCCTCGGTATATCGATAGGCCGCAGGCGGATCGCCGTCGACCGAGCCGAAATTGCCCTGTCCGTCGATCAGCGGCACGCGCAGCGAGAAGTCCTGCGCCATCCGGACCATCGCGTCGTAAATCGACTGGTCGCCGTGCGGGTGATATTTACCGATCACGTCGCCGACGACGCGCGCGGATTTTACGTACTTCTTGTCCGGCGTATGTCCCTGCTCATGCATCGAGTAGAGAATGCGCCGGTGCACCGGCTTGAGCCCGTCGCGCGCATCGGGCAGCGCACGCGACACGATCACGCTCATCGCGTAATCGAGGTAGGACTTCTTCATCTCGTCGAGAATGGAAACGGGACGAATATCTGAGGGCACCGGCGGCTCGCCGGGCTTGTCGTCTTCGGGTTCGGACAAAGGGGAAATCCGGTCAGTTCTGCTGGGGAATCATATAGCGTATCGAGGGCCTGATAACCACCCTTACGCGGCTCCGGCAAGCCGTTTTTCCCTTCATTTTTTCATGCACTTACCGGCGACATTGCAGGTTCCCGGCGGGCCCGCTCTGCGTGGCGAATGCGAGCTGGCGAAGACCGGGCGGAACCGGCTTCGCAATGCCCTCTTTCGCACCTTCATTGGCCGAAAATCACCGCGTGCATGATCCGCCCGGGCATGAAGGTGAACAGCCCGGCAATGACCAGCGCGCCGAAGAAAATGCCGATCATCGTGAACTTGTGGCGGCGGACATTGTGGCTCCGTGCCGCCGTCACGCCGAGCACCAGCATCGCCAGCGAGAAGATCGACAGCAGGTGGATCGGGCTCCACGGGCCCAGCAGCCGGATCTGGTGGATCCAGAACGAGCTCCCGGCGACGATCAGCATCAGGATCACCCAGATCCAGCCGAGCGTCCGGTGCGGCAGCGTGCCCTTCGGTGCGGCGAGCTGAATCGAGCCGAGCACGAAGGCGGCCATCGCCGCGAAGGCATGGAGCGGGATCGCAGGCGCAGCGTCGAGCAATGGCGCGAGGCTCATGATGGCGGCCCTCGGGTGATGCGCGCGGCCAGGCATCGCTCGCCGCAGGCCGATGTAAATATCATTCACATCAGCCTGTGTCAAAGCACGGGGAACCCGCGAAGGCCTCTTCCGATAATCACGTAATATCAGATTGATACGAGGTTATCCTCGTAATCCACGCAAATGACTTCCCTCGCGCGTTGTACCGCCGCCCCGGGAAATGATCTTCACGGGGGTGACGCCTGACAAAATGTGGGAGGCGCGATCCCGTCAGAACGGGATGTCGTCGTCCATATCGCTGTTGCGGCCGCCGGCGGCGACTGCACGGCGCGGCGCCGAGCTGACCGGTCCGGCCGAGCCGAAATCGCTGCCGCCATCATCGGAGAAGCTGCCGCCGCCGCTGCGCCCGTCGAGCATCGTCAGGTTGGAGTTGAAGCCCTGCAGCACGACCTCGGTCGAGTACTTCTCGACGCCGCTCTGGTCGGTCCATTTGCGGGTCTGCAACTGACCCTCGATGTACACCTTGGCGCCCTTCTTCAGATACTGCTCGGCGACCTTGCAGAGACCTTCGTTGAAGATCACGACGCGGTGCCACTCGGTCTTTTCCTTGCGCTCGCCGGTGCCCTTGTCGCGCCAGGTTTCCGAGGTGGCGATCGACAGATTTGCGATCGGACGGCCGTCCTGCGTCCGCCGGATTTCCGGATCCTTGCCGAGGTTTCCAACCAGGATCACCTTGTTCACGCTTCCCGCCATCGCATCATCTCCACTCAAAAACCGGGCGCCGGACATCGGCCGCCACTCTCAACCTTCGCCACTTACGTTGCAGGCGTCGTGGATGCCCCTATACGCCGGCGCCGGCCCGACGCCTTTGCCGTCGCGCGGTTATCCACGATTATTGAGATCGAGATATAGCATCGCCGCCGGCATTGTTCCAGTTTTGTTCACCACAACCTGCCGTAGCAGCCGGCGACGGCGTTGGCGTGGCCGCCGGTCACAGGATCAGCGGTTGCCTCGCGGTGATCACTCAGAAAACTTGCAACAAAATCAGCACCTTGCGCTGTCGGCACTTCTTCCGCGAGTGTTGCATTTGGGAGACGGCGTTTCCGGTTGAATCAGCGTATAGATTCCAACCATGGCGCGGGCGCTCGCGTCTGAGATCGTGCTTCGGGACCAGTTGGAAGCCGATTTGGGAAGCGGGGGATTGATGATGAAGAAGTTTTTGCTCGCGACCGTTGCTCTGATTGCCTTCGCCGCGCCGGCGGCGGCGGCCGATCTGGCTGCCCGCCCCTATACCAAGGCGCCGCCGATGATCGCCGCCGTCTATGACTGGAGCGGCTTCTATATCGGCGCCAACGGCGGTTGGGGTTCGAGCCACAATTGCTGGGATCAGCTCCCGGGCGGCACTTTCATCGGATCGGATGGTTGCCACGATGCGACGGGCGGCGTCGCCGGTGGTCAGATCGGCTATCGCTGGCAGGCGGGCACCTGGGTGTTCGGCCTCGAAGCGCAGGGCGACTGGGCTGACCTGAAGGGCAGCAACGGCAGCGCGATCTTCCCGGGCCTGTTCACCAACCAGAGCAAGATCGACGCGTTCGGCCTGTTCACCGGCCAGATCGGTTACGCCGTCAACAACGTGCTGCTCTACGCCAAGGGCGGTGCAGCGCTGACCGACAACCGCTTCAGCACCTACTTCACGCCGACCGGCGCGCTCGGCGGCCGCGCCACCGACACCCGCTGGGGTGGCACCATCGGCGCCGGCATCGAAGTCGGCTTCGCGCCGAACTGGACCGCTGGTATCGAATACGACCACCTGTTCATGCAGGACAAGACCTACAACCTCACCACCCCGAATGGCGCGCTGTTCAGCACCATCCGCGACCGCCAGGACGTCGACCTCGTCACCGTCCGCGTGAACTACAAGTGGGGTGGCCCGGTCGTTCCGCGCTACTGATCGCACGCAGCGGATTTGATCCAGACGAAAGGCCGGCGTTGCGCCGGCCTTTTTGTTTGCGCGATCGAACGGCCGAACGCCCCGGTCCATAGCATCGGAGACCGGAGCCAGCCTCGCGCCGGCTCTCCTATTGGTACGTGCGCACCTCGCGCGCTCGTTTTCCGTGCATTGTGGTTTCCCGGTTACACAACCTCCGCGATTTCTGTGTAGAAACTTTTGCTCGTCACGCAACATTGCCGTGACGCTCCCTCCAATGTTTGGAGGGACAAGAAAATGGGCAAGAAAACGGGACTCGGACTTTGAAAATCAGGAATGTTTTGCTGGCATCGGCCGGCATGCTCGCACTGAGCACTTTTGCACCTGCGATGGCCGCCGACATGGCTGCACGCGCCCCCTACGTGAAGGCTCCGCCGCCGGCCGCGATCTACAACTGGACCGGCTTCTACATCGGCGGCTTCGGTGGCTATGCCAGCGAGGATTCCGGCAATCCGAATGGAAGGCGGCTTCGGTGGCGGCACCATCGGCTACAACTGGCAGGCCAGCAACATCGTGTACGGCCTTGAGGCCGACGGCGCCTGGGCTGACGTCAATGCCTCCGCCACCGGCTTTGGCATCACCGCGACGAGCAAGATCGACGCGCTCGGCACCGTGCGCGGCCGCCTCGGCTTCGCGGTCGACAAGGTGCTGTTCTACGGCACCGGTGGCTATGCCTGGATCGACAACAAGATTACCCTTAGCGGCTTCGGCCTGACTACCTCGCAGAGCAACTTCCACTCCGGCTGGACCGTCGGCGCTGGCATCGAAGCCTTCATCGCGCCGCAGTGGTCGATCAAGGGCGAGTACCTGTATCGCAGCCTGAGCAGCGAAAACTACTTCGGCGTGCCCTCCGGCGACCTCAACCTGCACAGCGTCCAGTTCGGCGTGAACTATCACTTCGGCGGCCCGATCGTCGCCAAGTACTGAGCCAGGGACTGGTCGTTTCGCTACGACCTCACACGGAAGGCCGGCGCCTAACGCCGGCCTTTTTCGTTGCCGGAACCAGCCCTGCTGACGGCTGCTGCCATCGGGCAAACTATCCGTTGATGGAGACGACTCAGCACTAGAAATCTGCCGCCGTTCTTCCTACGTTCCAGTCTTCTCACCCATCGGCGCAAGGTCCCGGCAGCACCGGCGATGCGCGCCCAAAAGGCGCCCGATCATGCGCCCGGAATTGTCGCAATGGATGAAGTGCTCAAGGCGAAGCGCCAACAGAACGCCGGCTCCTCATCGCGCGCCATCACGATCCGCGGCGCGCGCGAACACAATCTGAAGAACATCGACGTCGAGATTCCGCGCGACAGACTGGTCGTGTTCACCGGCCTGTCCGGCTCGGGCAAGTCGTCGCTCGCGTTCGACACCATCTATGCCGAGGGCCAGCGCCGCTACGTCGAGTCACTTTCGGCCTATGCGCGCCAATTCCTCGAGATGATGCAGAAGCCCGACGTCGACCAGATCGATGGCCTGTCGCCTGCGATCTCGATCGAGCAGAAGACCACGTCGAAGAATCCGCGCTCCACCGTCGGCACCGTCACCGAGATCTACGACTACATGCGCCTGCTCTGGGCGCGCGTCGGCGTGCCCTATTCGCCGGCCACGGGGCTGCCGATCGAAAGCCAGATCGTCTCGCAGATGGTCGACCGCGTGCTGGCGCTGCCGGAAGGCACCCGCCTCTATCTGCTGGCGCCGGTCGTGCGCGGCCGCAAGGGCGAGTACAAGAAGGAGCTCGCCGAGTACCTCAAGAAGGGTTTTCAGCGCGTCAAGATCGACGGCACCTTCTACGAGCTGTCGGAGGCGCCGGCGCTCGACAAGAAATTCCCGCACGATATCGACGTCGTGGTCGACCGCATTGTGGTGCGCCCCGACCTTTCGCAGCGCCTCGCGGAGAGCTTCGAGACAGCACTGAAGCTCGCCGAGGGCCTCGCGGTGATCGAATATGCCGACGCGCCGGCGGCCGCGCAGGACGAGAAGAAAGAGGACAAGAAGAAGACCGCAAAGATCCACGACAAGAGCGGCCCCGAGCGCATCCTGTTCTCGGAAAAGTTCGCCTGTCCGGTTTCGGGCTTCACGATCCCCGAGATCGAGCCGCGCCTGTTCTCATTCAACAATCCCTATGGCGCGTGTCCCGCCTGCGGCGGCCTCGGCGTCGAGCAGCATATCGACGAGGACCTCGTCATCCCCGATAAGGAGCTGACCTTGCGCAAGGGCGCAATCGCGCCCTGGGCCAAGTCGTCCTCGCCCTATTACATCCAGACCCTGACCGCGCTCGGCAAGCACTACAAGTTCACGCTCGACACCAAGTGGAAGGACCTGCCCAAGAAGGTGCAGGCCGCGCTGCTGCACGGCTCCGGCGACGACGAGATCAAGTTCTCCTATGAGGACGGGGTGCGCTCCTACGACACCAAGAAGCCGTTCGAGGGCGTCATCACCAACATCAACCGCCGCTATCGCGAGACCGAGAGCGAGTGGGCGCGCGAGGAGCTCGGCAAGTATTTCTCCGACGTGCCCTGTGCCGGCTGCAACGGTTACCGGCTGAAGCCCGAGGCGCTGTGCGTCAAGATTGGGGCTAAGCACATCGGCGAGATCTCCGAGCTCTCGGTGAGGCGCGCCGGCGAATGGTTCGAGACGGTGCCGGCGGCACTCAACGCGCAGCAGAACGAAATCGCCGCGCGTATCCTCAAGGAGATCCGCGAGCGCCTGACCTTCCTGCTCGACGTCGGCCTGAATTACCTGACGCTGTCGCGCTCCTCCGGCACGCTGTCGGGCGGCGAGAGCCAGCGCATCCGCCTGGCGTCGCAGATCGGCTCGGGCCTGACCGGCGTGCTCTACGTGCTGGACGAGCCGTCGATCGGCCTGCACCAGCGCGACAACGCCCGCCTGCTCGACACGTTGAAGCGGCTGCGCGACCTCGGCAACACGGTCGTGGTGGTCGAGCATGACGAGGACGCCATCCGCCTCGCCGATTATGTGCTCGACATCGGCCCCGGCGCCGGCATGCATGGCGGCCACATCGTGGCCGAAGGCACGCCCGACCAGATCATGCGCAACCCGAAATCGCTGACCGGCAAATATCTGACCGGCGAGCTGTCGGTTGCGATCCCGGACCGGCGGCCGCCGAACCACCGCCGCACCATCAAGGTGATCAACGCCCGCGGCAACAATCTGAAGAACGTCTCGGCCGAGATCCCGCTCGGCCTGTTCACCTGTGTCACCGGCGTCTCCGGCGGCGGCAAGTCGACATTGCTGATCGACACGCTGTACCGCGCGATCGCCCGCAAGCTCAACAACGCCAGCGAAGGCGCCGCACCTCACGACCGCATCGAGGGCCTCGAGCACATCGACAAGATCATCGACATCGATCAGTCGCCGATCGGCCGCACGCCGCGCTCCAACCCTGCGACCTATACCGGCGCCTTCACGCCGATCCGCGAATGGTTCGCCGGCCTGCCCGAGGCGAAGGCGCGCGGCTACGAGCCCGGGCGCTTCTCCTTCAACGTCAAGGGCGGCCGCTGCGAGGCCTGCCAGGGCGACGGCGTCATCAAGATCGAGATGCACTTCCTGCCCGACGTCTACGTCACTTGCGACACCTGCAAGGGCAAGCGCTACAACCGCGAGACGCTGGAGGTGCTGTTCAAGGGCAAGAGCATCGCCGACGTGCTCGACATGACGGTCGAGGAAGCCGCCGACTTCTTCAAGGCGGTGCCGCGGGTGCGCGAGACCTTCCAGACCTTGCACCGCGTCGGCCTCGACTACATCCATGTCGGCCAGCAGGCCACCACGCTGTCCGGCGGCGAAGCCCAGCGCGTCAAGCTCGCCAAGGAATTGTCAAAGCGCGCCACCGGCCGCACGCTCTACATCCTGGACGAGCCGACCACCGGCCTGCACTTCCACGACGTGGCAAAGCTGCTCGAGGTGCTGCACGAGCTGGTCGCGCAGGGCAACACGGTTGTCGTGATCGAGCACAATCTCGAGGTCATCAAGACCGCCGACTGGGTGATCGACCTCGGCCCCGAAGGCGGCGACGGCGGCGGCGAGATCGTCGCCTGGGGCCCGCCGGAGGACATCGTCAAGGCGCCACGCAGCTACACCGGCAAGTTTCTGGCGCCGGTGCTGAAGAAGGCCAACAGCAAGCCGAGGAAGAGCTCAGCGAGCGAGGCGGCGGAGTAGATTGGGATCCCTGATGTCCCAAGGCGTCAAAACACTTCTGGCTTGCTCTTATAGGTGTTGACTGGTTCCGAAGGCAATCTTGGTCGCAAGAAGATCAGACCGAATTTTGGCACCGCTTGCGCAAAGCGCGAGAACAAAATCGGCCGCAGTATGTCTTTATCCAAGGCTTCACGCTATTGGAGACAGGTCCTCAATACTACGCCAGCGCGATAGAGCTTTTCGACTACGTGATCGATCGTTACTCAGATTCGATCAGATTCGTACAAGCGCTCTCCGCAAAAGCCGACTGTCTTGCCGCGTCGGGGGACATTGAGGGCGCCCTCGCGTACTATGAACGCGCGATCCAGACGATGCGCATCAAGCCATATAATCAGACATGGGCATGGCTTGATTTTGTGTGGATCGTCGCGACAAACGAACTCTCGAACTACTACGAGACGGCCCTCGCGATACTTGATGAGTTCGGAAGTCAACCACCATTGTTTCCAGTTACTGCGTTCCGCTTCTACGGCAGCCGCGCCCTCATTCAGAGTGCTTGCGGACTGACCGACTCGGCCAGGAACGCCGCACGCACGGCTCTTGCTGCCGCGGACAAAGAGGTATCCGGACTGCGGTATCATCCGAAGCTCGGCGTCATAGGGTCAAGTTACCGCGACATCAGGGAACGACTTGCCGCGATCGTATAGCAAGCAAGTAGCCCGGATGAGCGAAGCGATATCCGGGGACCTGCTGTCAACGATGACAGCTGATCCCGCATGTCGCTTCGCTCATGCGGGCTACGACGTTCGGACAACCTCAGCCTCTCGCTACACCGCCCAGTAATTCGGGTGCGTGTAGCGGTCGCCCCAGTCGAAGGCGTCGCCGTCCAACTCGGACGGCCCTGTGCGCAGGTCCTCCAGCGTCACCTCGGCCTCGAAGGCCTGCCGCTCGGGATCAAATCGCAGCGCGGTCCATCTGACGGGATAGTGGTGGTGGGTACTCAGCACGCCGCCGGTCTTGATCACGGCGTAGGCCACCGTTCCGCTCACCTTGTCGAGCATCAGCCGCTCGATCGATCCGAGCTTCGTGCCGTCGCGCCCGAACACGCAGACATGCTCGACGCGGTCGCTGGGCACCAAGGTATGATGCATGGCATCCTCCCTGTCTTCCCTTGTTCGGCGGAGATTATAGCACCAGCGCACGCCGGATGTGCAGACAAGTAGCCCGGATGAGCGCAGCGATATCCGGGAAGATCGCGTCAAATCGTCCCGCACGTCGCTTCGCTCATGCGGGCTACAGCCCCTACTCCGTCCTCCTGAGAAACGCCCCGAACGCCCTTGGCCCGTCGCCGACCTTGATCTCGCCGACCACCTTCAGCTCGGCGGCATCGATCACACTGAGCGTGTTGCTCTCCCAGTTCGCGACCACGATCCGTTTGCCGTCGGCCGTCGCCTCGATGCCTTCGGGGTAATCGCCGACAGTGATCCGCTTCAATGGCTGCAAGGTCGCGAGGTCGAACACGCTGACCTTGCCGTCATACTGGTCGGTGACGAAACCGCGGCCCTGCGCCAGCGCCACGGCGTAGGGGCGCAGGCCGACATGGACGCGGCCGATTTCGCGCGCGGTCGCGATGTCGATCACGGAGACGTCGTTGGAGCCGACATTGGCGGTGTAGGCGCGCTTGCCCTCGGCGTCGATGGTGACGCCGAACGGACGGGTGCCGACCTTCACGATCCCTCTCCGCTCGCGCGTCGAGGTGTCGATGATCGAGACGCTGTCATCGTCGCGGTCCGCCGAGAGCAGCAAGCGCCCATCCGGCGTCACGGCGAGCCCGGACGGCGATGCGCCGACCGCGATGCTGGCGGCGACCCGCTGTTCCCTGGCATCGATCACCCGTATCGCGGCGGCGTACCAGTCGGCGACATAGACCGTTGCCCCGTCGGGCGCGACCGCGATGCCGAGCGGCCCGCCGCCGACATCGACCCGGCCGACTACTTTTCGCGCTGACGCATCGACCACGGTCAGCGCCTTGGCGTCGGGGCTCGTCACATAGGCGAAGCGGCCGTCATTGCTGACGGCAACGCCCGCCGGCTTGCCGCCGATCGCGATGGTCGCGACCGGTTTCGACGTCGCGAGATCGACCACCGTCAGATCGTCGCTGAGCTGGTTGGTGACGAACGCCTCCTCGGCATGGGCGGTGCCGAGGCCGAGCAGCGCCGCGACAACGATCGCCCGCATGCTCAGCTTCCGCTCTCGATCTTCTTCTTCAGCGCCTCAAGGCCGGTGCGGTAAAGCCCGGAGACCGCCTTCACCGCGGCTTCGTCGCTCAGCTCCGGCGGCGGGTCGTTGTTGGGAAAACCGCGATAGAACGCGCCGGTCCATTCCAGCTTCGTCTTGCCGCCGGGCGCCGGCGACAGCGACAGCGTCGAGGAATAATTGGTGACCGGCAGCACCTTCACGTCGACCGCCGTGATCCGGTACGAATAGCTCATCATCTCGGGCTCGTATTTGTAGAGTTCCTCGTCGACGGTGGCACCGGGCGAAAGCGTCAGCCGCCGCGTGGCGCCGATCTCGTTGCCCTTCTCGCCTTCGGTCTTGGTGACGCCGGCAAGCCAGCTCATGTCCTGGAAATTGCCGATCACCGCCCACACCTTGGCCTGCGGCGCGTCGATCTCGATGGATTCCCGCACCTTCTGCCGGGTCGGCCCGTGGGCCCAGGCGGCCCCCAGCACGGCCAATGCCGCCACCACGACGCCAGCTCGCGCGATCGCTCTCCTCATGTCCTCTCCCTGATCTGTCGGCCTGCCAAGTGGGTGCCGAAGCTTATGGGGCGAGGTTTAGACCGGATCGGGGACCGGCCGCTTGCACCAGAGCGAAGTCGCAGGCGCGTTCTTCCCCGGGAGGCAAGCCTGACTGGCCCCCCTCACTCCGCGATTGCCGCCTCGACGAACCCCTTCGGGTCGTCGCAGAATTCGCGCACGACCTTGTAGTGATCCGTATCCCTCAGGTTCACCGGCTCGAGCCCGTATTTCGTCAGCCGCAGCAGCGTTGCGTTGGGATAGGCCATCAGGATCGGCGCGTGCGTTGCCATGATGACCTGACAATTGCCGGACCTGTCCATCTGCTGCAGCAGTTTGAGAAATTCGATCTGGCGCGCGGGCGACAGCGCCGACTCCGGTTCATCGAAGATGAAGATGCCTTGCCGCTGGCAGCGCTCCTCGAAGAAGCGCAGAAAGCCTTCGCCATGCGAATGCGATAGGAAGTCGGCATAGGGGCTGGCGACGGAGTCGAGATATCTGGCGACCGAGAAGAAGCTCTCGGCGCGGAAGAACCAACCTTTGGTGATTTTCGGCAGCCAGCTCGCGCGGAGCGCGGTCGCAAGCGAGCCTCCCATCTTCTCGACCGCGTTGCCGTGATCGACCGGCATGTAGCCCTTGCCGCCGCCGGCGTCGTCATAGCCGGCCATCACGGCGATCCCCTCGAGCAGCGTCGACTTGCCGGTGCCGTTCTCGCCGACGATGATGGTGATGGCCTTGTCGAAGCTCAGCTCGAAATCGTCGCGCAGCAGCGGCAGCACGAACGGGTAGGCCTCGCGGTTGGGAATACGCGCGGGGTCGAGCCAGACCCGCCGCAGGTATGGCGCGGGCATGTTAATCGGGCGGTTTCGTCCTCTGGCCATTCGTCCTGCCTCCCAGCGCTCAGCGGCCGCGCCAACCAAGGTCTCAGATGGCCACAGCACCGTCAAGAACATAACAGGAACGATGCGGTGACAGACACGCGCCGCCGCCTCGCGTCGCGGCCCTGTCGCGCGCATGCCAGTTGGGGAACCCCGGCCATATTTTGGCCATAGCCTATTTCTTAAAGGCCTGAGCGGGCCATGTTCCCGCCTCGCGAGCGTCGCCGGACCGATGCGGTCCCTTCGCTACCAAACGCAGATTATCGCTGCGCCCCTCCCCACACCAAGGATCCTCTGCCAACAACAAGAAGGACTTTGTAATGCGTAAACTTCTGACTGCGGTTGCCGTGCTTTCGGCCCTTGCTTCTTCTGCCGCCGAAGCCCGCGGCCATCACCGTCATCGGCATCATGCACATTCCGGCCGTCCAGCCGCGTGGTGCGGATGGTTCATGCGCACCCAGGTCGGTAGCGATCCGGGTCCGCAGTTCAACCTGGCGCGATCCTGGGCGCGATACGGCAGCAATGCGGGTGGCCCTTCGGTCGGCGCGATCGTGGTTTGGCGTCACCACGTCGGCAAGATCGTGGGCCAGCAGAACGGCCAGTGGATCGTACAGAGCGGCAACGACGGCCATGCCGTGCGCACACGGCCACGATCACTCGCTGGCGCCATTGCGTTCCGAAACGCATACGCTTCGTTCTAGGGGAACCACGGTCGTATTGCCCGCCGGTATACGAACCGTTCATAACGGCTGCCTACGCTGAGCGCGGGCTTCGCCCTGAGGCCCTCAGACGGGCGTCGTCGCCTGAGTTGACCAGGCGGCGGCGCTTGGCCTGTGGTCGCTGCGATCAAGTTGCGCGCGCGGTGGTGGCAGCCTGAGAAGCCGCAATATGCCTGGACGCCGAGCGCGCAGTCGACGAATGCGTGTGAAGCGGACGGTGAAGTCGTGTGGTCCTGACGCCCTAGAGCATTTTCCGACCGGAATGAATCGGGTGGGGATTCCCAAAACGGCGCGAGTCAGATTCAAGCTGCATGCTGGCGAGGGAGGCCAGCATGTATGGCCAGGGCGCTTTCGGTTGATCTTCGTCAAAGGGTGATAGCCGCGATTGACGGTGGCATGTCCTGTCGACAGGCTGCTGAGCGCTTTGGTGTCAGCGCGGCCAGTGCGATCCGCTGGCGCGGTCGCCTCAAGGAAGTTGGCGACATCGTTCCTAAACGCCAGGGCGGTGACCGCAAATCGCAGCGCATCGAAGCGCATTCGCAATTGATTCTGGAGGCAGTGACAGCGAAGCCGGATATCACGCTCGCCGAGTTGCGAGAACTGTTGAAACGTCGTGGAATATCGACTGGCATCGCGTCGCTCTGGCGTTTTTTCCAGCGCAGAAAGATCACACTTAAAAAAAGACAGCGCACGCCGCCGAGCAACGGCGCGGCGATATAAATGCCGCGCGTGAGGAGTGGTTCGAAGGGCAAATCGATCTTGACCCTGAGCGTCTCGTCTTCATCGACGAAACCAGCGCCAACACCAAAATGGCGCGGCTTTACGGCCGCTCGCCACGCGGCGAGCGATGTCGTGCAGCTATCCCACACGGACATTGGAAGACGACGACATTCACCGCTGGATTGCGCTCCGACGGTCTGATCGCGCCGCTTGTTCTGGACGGTCCAATGGATGGCGACGCTTTCCTGGCCTACGTCGAGCAATTGCTCGCCCCATCGCTGCGGCCGGGCGATACCGTTATCATGGACAACTTGCCCGCTCACAAGGTCCATGGCGTTCGAGAGGCCATCCGGGCGGTCGGAGCAAGCCTGCTCTATCTTCCGCCCTACAGTCCAGACTTCAACCCGATCGAAATGGCCTTCTCTAAACTGAAAGCCCTGTTGCGGGCCGCCGCAGCGCGCACCATGCCCGATCTCTGGCAAGCAATCGCCAACGCTCTCAAGCGCTTCTCACCCGAGGAATGCCAAAATTATCTCGTCGCGGCTGGTTACGACGCAACGTGATCGGAAAATGCCCTAGCGGCCGGTGTCCCCTTGTAAGACGCAATTGCGTGTTGCGAAGGCGGTGACAAGCAAGCCCAGTCTCGCCGGGGAGAGCACGTATAAGCCGTAGCCCATCGCGCAGGGAAAGCCGGATTGCTCCGGTTACACCTGTGGTCCTACCCCCGAGCTTTCTACCCATTGCTCGGGGCCCATGGGTGCGATCGGCACCCGGCTTTCCCTGCGCCCTCTGCTCGATGAGAGGGTGAAACGAAGAGCAAAGCTCGGGCAAATCATGTCGCGAGAATGCCATGTATGACTCGCAGACCGCGCAACACACTCCGTGTCGTCCCGGCGCAGGCCGGGACCCATAACCACGAGTGCTGATTGTTGCGCTACGCTGGAACGACGGGTGCCGTTCACTACATCTGCCGCGGCGTATGGGTCCCGGCCTTCGCCGGGACGACGACGGTGAAGCGGCGATATCGGTCCCTGCTTTCGAAAGCAGGGACAACCCGACCGAGACAACACCCCACCCCTAAGGCCGCTCCGTCTCTTCCAGCACCTCGAGCGCCAGCTCCATCGTCATCAGCACCGGATTGTCGCCGCGCACCAGATGTCCCTCGGCGATGCCGCCGAGATAATCGACCAGCGCGATGTCGAGCTCGGCGTGCAGCCGGCCATCCGCATCAGGCGCAATCTCGCCTGCGGTCACCGCAAGCTCGGTCGCGAACGGCACCACGCTGTGGCCGTCGGTGAAGATGGCGCCGATGGTCGAGCCGACACCACCATGAACTCGCGCGCGCAGGATGCCGTGCTGGCGGCAAAAGCCTTCCAGCGCGCAGGCAAAATCCTGGTTCGGCCGCAGCCGCAACGCGTAGGCATGGCGCGTGGTCTTCGCCCCGCGCGGCTCGGTTGCGACCGGACCGAACAGCTTGAAATTGGTCTCGCTGTCGGGCTCCGCCAGAAACGTCGCGCCGTCGATCCCGAACGCATTCACCTCGAACGGCTCGGCGACGATGGTCTCATCCGGCAGCATGTGGCCGCCGTTGAAGCGGCCACAGGCCTCGGTCCACAATCCGTGACAGTGAAAGAACGGTGCGCCGTCTCGTTCGCCGAAGGTCAGCGCCGCGAGCTTGAGCCGCGTCACGCCATCAGGGCGGAATGTGTCGCTGTAGAACGCTGCGTTGACGCCATCCTTCGACAGCGCCGGCATCACATAGGCGAACGGGCCGAGCGCGCCGGCCTTCGTGCTCAGCACGCCGCCGGCAAATCCTTCCGCCGCAAAGCCGCGGCGCACGGCCTCGAGCAAGGGAATGCCGGCCTCCAGCACGAATGAAAAGGCGCGGCCGCGCGCGGCGACCCATTGGATGCGCTCGGGGGTGGGAGCGCCAGGCTGGGCGATGCTGCGCATCGCCTCACGCACCCGTCGATTTGGCGATCACCTCGAGCAGCCCGCGCGCCTCGAGCTCGTCGCGGATCAGCCGCTTCGGCACCTTGCCGTAACCCGACTTCGGCAGCGCCTCCCAGAAGAAGAAGCGCTTCGGCATCTTGTAGCGCGGCACTTTTGGCGCGAGATACGCCGCAAGCTCCGCCTCGCCGACGGCCTCGGTGCCCTCGCGCGCGACGCAGACGGCGACGCCGACCTCGCCCCAGAACGGATCGGGCACGCCGAGCACCGCGACCTCGCCGACCGCAGGATGCGTCAGCAGCTTCTCCTCGATCTCGCGCGGATAGATGTTGGAGCCGCCGGAGATGTACATGTCGGAGGCGCGGCCGGTGATGTAGACAAAGCCCTCCTCGTCGATATGGCCGAGATCGCCGGTGCGGAACCAGCCGTCGCGAAACGCCTTCGCATTGGCCTCGGGGTTGTCGTAATAGCCGGCGAACACGCCGGGGCCGATCACGCAAATCTCGCCGGTCTCGTGCGGCTTCAGCTCGCACCCGTCGTCGCCCTGGATCGAGACCTGCATGCCGGTGCGCTCGAAGCCGCAGGTGCCGATCCGCGCATGCGGGCCGTCCTCGGGATCGTGCAGGCCGGGCGGCAGCACGGTGATATTGCCGGTGACCTCGCCGAGCCCGAAATACTGCACCAGCACACCGCCGAGCTTGCTCAGCGCCGCCTTCTGGTCCTCGCGATACATCGGCGCGCCGGCGTAGATGATGTAGCGCAGCGAGGAATGATCGTGCTGGTCTACAGCGGGATGCTCGACCATCATTTTCAGGATGGTCGGCACCGTGAACATGTTGCTGACGCGGTGCTTGGCGATCAGGCGGAACGCCTCCGCGATGTCGAATTTTTCCGACGGCAGCAGGATGGTCGGCACGCCGCGCGCGGTCTGCACCAATTGATGCACGCCGGCGCCATGCGACAGCGGCGCCACCACCAGCGAGGCGTCGTCTTCGGTGGTGCCGGGCATCAGGTCGGCGAGATGGTTGGTGATCACGAAGGCCATCTGGCCATGGGTCAGCACCGCGGCCTTGGAGCGGCCGGTGGTGCCGGAGGTGAAGAAGAACCAGCAGGGGTCGTCGTACTCGATCGCGACGTTCTCGACCGCAGCGCCGGCGTGTTTGGCGATGACGTCACCGAGCGTCGCCTCGCCGAACGTGCCCTCCTCGCCGATCCGCCAGACGAATTCGAGCGCGGGATTGGCGGCCGCCTTGGCGTGCTCGGGGAAATCGCTGTGGCACAGAAACGCCTTGGCGCCGGAGGCTGCCGCCAGATAGGCGACCTCGTCCGGCATCAGGCGGAAATTGGTCGGCACCCAGACCGCGCCGAGCCGGAAGGCCGCGAACATCGACCAGAACATCTCGTCGCAGTTCTTGGAATGCACCAGGATACGGTCGCCCTTGACGATGCCGCGCGCGGCGAGCGCCGCCGCCAGCGCCGAGACGTTCTGGTCGATATGGCGCCACGACCAGGCCTTCTCGTTCCAGATGAAGCCGGGGCGATCGCCGTGGCGGCGGGCGTTCTGGGTCAGGATGTAGGCCAGGTTCATCACCCGGCGCGACACCCGCGCGATCCCGCCGCGCGGCGCGGTCGAAGCCTCCCTGCTCATTGCTGCCCCGCCAACACGCACAGCAGACTGGGCAGGATCAGGACGGTCATCGGGTGTTTCCTCGGTCAGAACCGGGCGTCTTCAAGCGCCGCAAGGGGATGGTGCTGTCCGGTTTATCGCCAAGCCGCAGCCTTCGGCAAGGCCCGCCCGCCGCAGCGCCATGATACCGCGGCGGCGGTCAATCCGTTGGTCTTGGACCGGACCGCTACTGCGGATGCCTGGCCAGTTCCTGCTCGCTCAGGTTCCAGTCCTGCCAGAGCTGCAACGCGCCGATCATGGCGACCAGCGCGCCGAGCAGGATGTGCCAGAACTGCAGCGCCTGATCTTCGGAGTAGCCGAAGACCAGCGGCGATGCCATCAGCCAGAGGCCGAGCAAGATGCTCGCCACCTCCTCCCAGCGATGCAGTGCGACATATTCGAGCTGGGAGACGCCCAGCACCAGCATCCCGACCATGAAGCTGTTGAGGACGAGATGGCTGCGCTCGATATCGACGGCGCCGCTGACCTGCATCGGAAACCAGGGCGAGACCATGATCAGCACGCCGAGCAGCATGCCGACCCAGTCCTCCCAGGGGCGATGTATGTTGAAGAAACGATTGTTCGACATGACCAACCTCCTTGCGACAAGGGGCATACGTCAGCGGCCACTCCGTACCGACAGACCATCCGGCCGCGTCAGGGGCGTATGTCTGATATCAAACCTAATCGAACCGTATCGGCCCGCAAGGCCCTGGCAAGCTGTGTGCGACGCGGCAGAAGCGCCGGCCGACCGGATCGAACCTCACCGTGCCGCGCCGAGGCGCTCCAGCGCCTCCTGGGCGGTCTTGAGATCCGGCCGCAGCTCGAGCGCCTTGCGGAAATCGGCCGCGGCCCCCTTCTTGTCGCCAAGCTGAATCTTGCCTAGCCCGCGGTTGCTCCAGGAATAGGCGTCATTCGGATCGTATTGCAGCGCCTTGTCGTAATCGGCGATCCCGCCCTTGATGTCGTCCTGATAGAGGCGGATCAGGCCGCGGTTGCGCCAGCCGCGCGCGTCCGTCGGCGCGATCTTCGCCGCCTCGCCATAGTCGGCAGCGGCGCGGTCGAGCTGATTGATGTCGCGATAGACATTGCCGCGGTTGATATAGGCGAGCACGTTGGGCTCGAGCTTGATCTCAGTGGTGTAGTCGGCGATCGCATGCGCCGCATCGCGCTTGCGGAAATAGGCAAAGCCCCGATTGCCATAGGCGGTCGCGAGCTGCGGATTGTATTTGATGGCGAGGCTGAAATCGGCCAGCGCACGGTCGAGATCGCCCTTGGTAGCCCAGGCGTCGCCGCGATTGTTGTAGGCCAGCGCGAAGGTCGGATCGATACGGATCGCCTCGTCGTAGTCGGCCATCGCATGATCGAGATCGCGCTTGAAGGCGTAGACGCGGCCGCGATTGGAATAGGCGCAGGCGTAGGCAGGATCGAGCTTGATCGCCTCGTTGAGGTCGGCGAGCGCGGCGTCGAGCTCGCGCTTCTCGGTCAGGCCGTGGCCGCGGTTGCAATAGGCCCCGGCCAGCCGCTTGCCGGTCTCGGTCTTGCCGTCGATCACGGCGTTGCAGGCCGTCACACGGTCACCCGGCGCCGTCGTCAGGCCGACGCAGGCCTGCCAGTTCGGATCGTCGCCGGCGGCGGCTTGCCGCAGATTTGGCAGCGTCAGGGCGGCGCCGAGCAATGCGGCGGTCAGGCAGGCCAAAATGCGCATATCGTCAATCCACAAATGCCAATTTGCGGGTTGGTCGCGGCTTTGCACCGGCGGGTTCACGCGCTTAGATCAGGGCCTGTGAATCAACCGGGATTTTGCGATGGCTGCCGTCCGCGACAACAAGGCCGAGAGGCGCTTCGAGCTCGACACCGAGGGCGGTACAGCCTTTGCGAACTACCGGCGAACGCCGTCGGCCGTGATCATCACCCATACCGAGACGCCCCGCGCCCTGCGCGGCCGCGGCATCGCCTCGGAGCTGGTCAAGGGGGCGCTGGAGCTGATCCGCGCCGACGGCCACAAGGTGATCGCCGGCTGCGGCTTCGTGGTGGACTATCTCGGCAAGCATCCGGAATATGCGGATCTTGCGGGCTAGCGCCTTATCCGTCAGACGATCTTGATCGACATGTCCGGCACGCCCTCGAGCTTGCAGAGCAGCACGTCGCCCTTGACGACCGGGCCGACATTCTCCGGCGTGCCGGAATAGATGATGTCGCCGGCCTTCAGCTCGAACGCCTCGGACAGCTTTGCGATCTGCTCGGCGACGCTCCAGATCATGTTCTTCAGATCCGAGCTCTGCCGCACCGTACCGTTGATCGCGAGCGAGATCGCGCCTTGCGTGAAGTGGCCGATCTTATCAGCCGGGTGGATCGGCCCAAGCACCGCCGCGTGGTCAAAGCTCTTGCCGATCTCCCACGGCTTCTTCTCCGCGGCCATGCCGTTCTGCAGATCGCGCCGCGTCATGTCGAGCCCGAGCGCGTAGCCATAGACGTGATCGAGCGCCTTCTCGGCAGGGATATTGGTGCCGCCGGATTTCAGCGCCGCGACCAGCTCGACCTCGTGGTGGTAATTCTTGGTCAGCGAGGGATAGGGATGATCGGCGACGGTACCAACGGCGACGTTCTGGATCGCGTCGGTCGGCTTCTGGAAGAAGAACGGCGGCTCGCGCGTCGGATCGGAGCCGCGCTCGATCGCGTGCGCCGCATAGTTGCGGCCGATGCAGTAGATGCGGCGGACCTGGAACACCTCGGCCTCGCCGACGATCGGGATCGTCACCGCCGGCACCGGAAATATCGCCTTCGGTCCGGCCTGCGCGTGGGCCGGCGCGGATTGCGCGGCGGCGCCGGCCAGTGCAAAGGCGCCGGTCGCAAGCATGGTCCGGCGGTCGAGATCAGTCATGGGCGTTCTCCTTGTTGTTGGCCGATCTATAGATGTTCGCCGCCCCATGAAAAAGGGCCCGCGCTGGCGCGGGCCCTGGCCGTGTGCGGGATCGCTGTCCCGTCAGTGCTTGATATCAGGAGGCAGCTTGCCGCCATTGGCGGCGAGCTTACCCATCACCTGCTTGTGCAGCCAGATGTTCATGCTGGCGGAATCGCTGGTGTCGCCGGAATAGCCGAGCTCCTTGGCGAGCTCCTTGCGGGCCGACAGGCTGGAATCGATGTCGAGCGCCTTCATCAGGTCGACGATCGAGGTCCGCCACTCGAGCTTCTCGCCCTTCGCGGCGACCGCCTTGTCGAGGATCGGGGCGACGTCAACGGACTGGGCGGGCGCCGCACCGGCCGGCACTGCGGCGGGAGACGGCGACGTGCTGCCGGATCCTCCGGCGGGAGCTGTGGTGGTGCCGCCGGCGGGCGCGGCACTCGCGCTGCTGCCGAAGATCGCGCCCATGATTTTTCCGAAAATGCTCATCGTTCGCTCCCAAGAGAGTTGAGATGTGAAGGCCAGACGGCGCTGGGACGCCTGACCGAGGTCGCCGATAAAGTGTATCGCCCCCACCATAGCCTGCCAATGCGACATTTCACTTAAGCGTGAGTGCTTTTGGCGCGGTTTGGGAGTAGCCTCAATGCACAGTTCGCGACACGGCCAGTTCCCTGCTTTGTCTTTCGCGTCTGGCTTGCTCGTGATCGTTTCGAGAGGCGGTACGTTTGTGCCCGCGTGCCGGGCGCAAAATGCGACCGTCCAGAGGGAGACAACGACCATGGCCAGTCAATACCAAGGCAATGTCACATCGATGACGCCGAGCGGACAAGGCACCGCGTCTGCGCCTGTCATCCGCACCATCGGCCTGTCCAATTTGCATCATGCGCTGCGTCTCGGCTGGGAAGACTTCAAGGCGGTGCCAAGCCACGCCATCATCCTGTGTCTGATCTATCCCGTGCTCGGCCTCGTGCTGGCGCGCACGGTGCACGGTTATTCCGTGCTGCCCCTGCTGTTTCCGCTGGCCGGGGGCTTTGCCCTGCTCGGCCCGTTTGCCGCGATCGGTCTGTACGAGATGAGCCGCCGCCGCGAGGACGGCGGGGAAGCGTCCGCGTGGGACGCCCTGGAGGTATTCCGGTCGCCGTCGTTCGGCGCGATGCTCGGGGGCGGAACGCTGCTGTTCGCGTTGTTCGTGACCTGGATCGCGACCGCCCAGGCGATCTACACGGCGGTGTTCGGCTATGAGACCGCGGCCAACATCCCCGATTTTGCCGCGCGCGTGCTGACCACCCAGCAAGGCTGGTGGCTGATCGTGGTCGGCTGCAGCGTCGGCTTCCTGTTCGCGCTCGTGGCGCTGTGCATCAGCGTGGTCGCCTTCCCGATGATGCTGGACCGCCAGGCAAGCGCCGGCGAAGCGATGGTGACGTCGATGCGCGCCGTGGCACAGAACCCGGTGCCGATGGCCGCCTGGGGCCTGATCGTCGCGGTGCTGCTACTGCTCGGCTCGATCCCGTTCTTCCTCGGGCTTGCCGTCGTGATCCCGCTGCTTGGTCACGCCACCTGGCATCTCTATCGCGAGGTCATCGTCAAGGATCCGAATGCGCGGCCGGTGATTCCCGAGCCGCGCGAGCGCAAGCCCGCCGCGGACTTCCCCGCCAACCTGTTCCCGTGGCGGCGCAGCGATCGCGGGTAAGCGCTGGCCGAATGTGAACTCGTGAACGTCAAAGCAACCGCCGGCCGATGCTTGGCCGGCGGTTTTGTTGCCCTGACCGTCAAATGGATTTGAGATTGGCGTGGCATTTGCAGCGCCATCTGAGATAAATCGATCGATCAAGAGCCTTGTTTTGGCCGCTGTTGCCGCGAACATACCGCCGGATTCCGCGACCAATCGATGACATCGCAGACTCCGGAGTGAATTGCCCGATGACCTCTCACCTTTCCTTTCGCACGCTCGCCATCGGGGCGTGGCTCGTGACCTCGACGGCGTCTGCGCTCGCCGCCCCGTGCGGCACGGGCACGTTCGAGTCCTGGCTCGACGATTTCAGGAAGGAGGCTGCGGCGAAGGGCATTTCGCAGAACGCGATCCAGGCCGGGCTGAATGGCGTCACGCAGGACAAGGCGATCCTGGCCCGCGACCACTCGCAGCAGGTGTTCAGCCAGACGTTCGAGCAGTTCTCCGGCCGCATGGTGCCGCCGCGCCTCAACCGCGGCTCCGACATGATGAAGCGCTACGGCTCGGTGCTGTCGCGAATCGAGGAGGCCTATGGCGTGTCGGGCGAAATCCTGGTCGCGATCTGGGGGCTGGAGACCGATTTCGGCGTCAACACCGGCAAGTTTGCGACCATGCGCTCGCTGGCGACGCTCGCCTATGATTGCCGCCGTTCCGACATGTTCAAGGCCGAGCTGATGGATGCGTTGCGCATCGTCGAGCGCGGCGATCTTGCGCCGCAGGAGATGCGCGGCGCCTGGGCTGGCGAGCTCGGCCAGACCCAGTTCATGCCGTCGTCCTACATCAAGTTCGCGGTCGACTTCGACGGCAACGGCAAGCGCGATCTCCTGCGCAACGTGCCCGACGTGCTGGCGTCGACGGCGAATTTCCTGAAGAGCCATGGCTGGAAGCAGGGCAAGGGCTGGGAGCCCGGCAGCGAGAATTTTGCGGTGATCCAGCAGTGGAACAAGAGCGAGATTTACGCTCGGACGATCGGTTACTTCGCCACCCAACTCGCCAAGGCGCCATAGCGCTTTGGAGTTCGCACCAGCTTGCGTGGCGGCGAGCCAGGAACGACAGCCAAGACGAGAAGCCCGAACTTCGGCGCCGGTTCGATCAGCGCTGATCCTGCCCGGATGAATCAAAAAGGGCCGATCGCCCCAGGCAATCGGCCCTTATCGCCATGATCAAAAGCTTACTTCGCCATGCTGGCTTCTGCAGCCTTGCTGAGGTGCGCGCCGCATGCGCCCCACTTGTTGTTCAGCATCGCATCCTGGGCGAGCGAGACTTCCTTCTCCGCCGCGAATTTGACCTCGTTGTCGGCCATAGCTTCGACAGCGGCTTCGGTCTTGCCGAGGTTGTCACCGCTGCAGCCGAGGCCCGCATGATGATGATGCGCGGCCTGAGCGGGAGCGACGGCGTAAGCAACGGCAGCTACGGTGGCTGCTGCGATCAATGTCTTGATCATGAGATGTTCCATCTTTTGTTCTTGAACAGAGACCAGCGTGATTGCGGAATCTGCAGAACGATTTATCGCTGTTCCCGGCAGCGTTCAGAATGAACTTCGTGCGATCCAAATGTGATGAGCGTTGCGCGCGGATCGCGCATGCGTTGCATAGTGTTTTGATTACATGTCGGTAAGGAAGCGCCGCCGCATTAGCTTTGCTGCAGCTGTTCACTTCAACCGAAGCGCGTTTCCGGTAATCAGCAAGTCGATCTGCGTAACATGCCGAATATGAGGCGGCCACAGGATCGAATTACCTCTCGGGTCAATGCGACCGATTGACGCTGCAATCATTCAGCGCCGTCGAGATGATGCAGTGAACTTAAGATCATTCTTATGACACGATTCTGCATGCGAATCACGCATGGAACACATCGAAGTGATCCGTCTCTAATGGGTGCGCCAGAAGTTGATTGAACGGTCCTTGCTTACCATACAAGCAAAGTCCTTAGACACGCTAAAATTCCATTAACCTACTGATCTCAGGAATATTTCTCCGGGAGATGCAGATCCTACGGAACGTCCGTCCGGGGGCCTGGCCCGGATGTCCGGAACGGTTAATCGAAGCTTACCTCCGCCATGCGTTTGAGCTTAGCTGCATCGCACCATTGGAACTACCGCGCTGCACCATATCATCTATATTCACTTCAACGATGAGGCGTTGAAAAGCTGAATCGGAACTACTAGGAGACTACCATGTTGCTCTCGCTCATCCGCATGATCCAGGCTTTCCGGGATTATCAGCGCAATGTCAGCGAACTGTCCCAGCTCAGCGATCGCGAACTGGCCGATATCGGCCTCGACCGCTCGGACATTCCGCGCGTTGCCGCCGGTACCTACAACGGCTAATCGGCCGCAAGCCATCTGATGAACGGATAACGCCCGCTCCTGCAGCGGGCGTTATCGTTTTTGGCGCGGTTTCAGATGCATATGGAATCAAAACGCGCTAACGCTGCGCGATGACACCGCATCAATCCTCTTCCCAACCCGTGCACATCGTGGGCGCGGGGCTCGCCGGCTCGGAAGCCGCCTGGCAGGTCGCCAAAGCCGGCATCCGCGCCGTCCTGCATGAAATGCGCCCGCACCGGATGACCGAGGCGCACCGGACCGAAGGCTGCGCCGAACTGGTCTGCTCGAACTCCTTCCGCTCCGACGATGCCGCCAACAACGCGGTCGGGCTGCTGCACGCCGAGATGCGGCGGCTGGGCTCGCTGATCATGCGTTCGGCCGACGCCAACCAGGTGCCCGCCGGCGGCGCGCTGGCGGTCGACCGCGACGGCTTTTCCGCCGCCGTTACCAAGGCGCTGAACGAACATCCGCTGATCGAGATCAGCCGCGAGGAAGTCGCCGGCCTGCCGCCGGCCGACTGGAGCAACGTCATCATCGCCACCGGTCCCCTCACCTCGGCGCCGCTCGCCGACGCCATCAGGCAGCTGACCGACGAGAGCGCGCTCGCGTTCTTCGACGCGATCGCGCCGATCGTGCACAAGGATTCCATCGATATGTCGGTGGCCTGGTTTCAGTCGCGCTACGACAAGGTCGGCCCCGGCGGCACCGGCGCCGACTACATCAACTGTCCGATGACCAAGGAGCAGTATGACGCCTTCGTCGCGGCGCTGCTCGATGGCGAGAAGGTCGACTTCAAGGATTGGGAGACCAACACGCCCTATTTCGACGGCTGCCTGCCGGTCGAGGTGATGGCCGAACGCGGTCACGAAACACTGCGCCACGGGCCGATGAAGCCGGTCGGATTGACCAATCCGAACAATCCGACGGTCAAGCCCTATGCGATCGTCCAGCTGCGGCAGGACAACAAGCTCGGCACGCTCTACAACATCGTCGGCTTCCAGACCAAGCTGAAGCACGGCGCGCAGCAGCGTGTGTTCCGCACCATCCCGGGCCTCGAGCAGGCGGAGTTCGCCCGCCTCGGCGGCCTGCATCGCAACACCTTCCTCAATTCGCCAAAGTTGCTCGACGGGCAATTGCGGCTGCGCGCGCAGCCGCGGCTGCGCTTCGCCGGGCAGATGACGGGCTGCGAGGGTTACGTCGAGTCGGCCAGCGTCGGCTTGATTGCCGGGCTCTGCGCCGCCGCCGAGATGCGCGGCGCCGCGCTGACGCCGCCGCCGGCCACGACCGCACTCGGCGCGTTGCTCGGCCACATCACCGGCGGCCATATCGAAACCATCGAATCCGGCCCGCGCTCGTTCCAGCCGATGAATATCAATTTCGGTCTGTTCCCGCCGCTGGCCAGTCCTCCGACCAAGAAGCCGGACGGCTCGCGACTGCGCGGCAACGAGAAGACGGTCGCCAAGAAGCAGGCGATCAGCGCGCGGGCGCTCGCCGACCTCGACCATTGGATCGCAGAGCACCTGCGCATTGCAGCGGCGGCCTGACCATCATGAGCTTGCCGAAAGACGACGACGCGACGCTGTCGGCGCGATGGCGCCAGGGTGTCCTGCTCAAGCGCGATGTGTTCTCGACCGTCGAGCGCGGCCGCTTCCGCGCCGACGACGGCGAGGTCGACGGCGTGCTGCGCCGGCTCGACCAGGTGCCGTTCTGGTCGTTCCTCGTGGCGCTGCATCTGTTTTCGCGCGAACGCCGCGCGCTGACGCTGGCGCGCGACCTCGACGTCGGTCCCAAGTTGCTGTGGGCCGGCAAGCGCGCGCTGGTGCGCGGCTTCATCGACGGCGCGGCGCTGCATCTGGCGAAGCCGCACGGCGACGTCGCTTATTTCCGCTCCGCCAAGGCCGCGTTGCGCAAGCTGCATCGCGCCGGCATCTGCCACAACGACCTCGCCAAGGAGCAGAACTGGCTGGTCGGCCGCGACGGCCGCGCCTACCTCACCGACTTCCAACTCGCCGCCTGCTTCAAGAGCCGAAGCCGGCTGTTCCGCATCGCGGCCTATGAGGATTTGCGGCATCTCTTGAAGCACAAGCGTAGCTACGCGCCGGAGGCGTTGACGCCGAAGGAGCGCAAGGTGCTCGCCAAGAAGTCGGCGGTCGCCAGCATCTGGCTCAGGACCGGCAAGAAGGTCTATCAGGCTGTGACCCGCGGCATCTTCAATTTCACCGACCGCGAGGGCGGCGGCCGGCGGCTGGTGAACGACGCCCCGGTGCTGGTCGATCTGATCCGCAGGAATCCTGATGTGCGCGACACCGCGATCGTCGCCTTTGCCGACCGGCGCGTCGGCGTCGGGCTCTATGCCTTCGTCGAGGCCGACCAGTCCGCGCTGGAACGGACGCTGCGCAGCGAGCTTGCTGCAGCCAAGGGCGTCAAGCCGCCCGAACACATCCAGATCGTGCATGCGCTGCCGCGCGATGCGGCCGGCAAGCCGCGCACCGAAATCCTGCAGCTCGTCGCCATGAACCAGATCGACCTGATCGAGCCGATGATGCGCAGCGACGCCGATCGCGAGTTCCTCAAGGACATCCTCGAGCAGCGCAAGAATCTGCGCGATCGCTTCAATTTTGAAGTAGCCGAGATGGATCGGCCGGCGCGCTAAAGCATGATCCGGAAAAGTGCGAAGCGGTTTTCCGAAAAGATCATGCTCAAACAACAAGCTAAAGCGCGACGACGATCCAACCCAATCTCATCGCGCTTTAGCGCGCACACTCTCGACAAACGCAGCTCGACGCGCCAATCTTGCGGGGCTAGCGCGCCTCAAGGAACAAGCTTAATGCCACTCACCCGTGGCCGTATCGGGGGATATAATTCCGAACGCCTGGCGTTCGGATTCACCATGATGCACGGCGATCAGGAAATTGAATGCCAGATCAGCGATGCCGCAATGGACGAGCTGGCCGGCACGCGCGGAACACCGAGCCTGGCCCGGCAGGCGCAATTCGTTGCGCTGCGCGACGCCATCGAGATGATCGCGTCCGACATCTTTGAAAGCGGTCCGGTGGTCAGGGGCGCAACGATCCGGATCTTCACCAAGCACATCGCGAAAGAGCAAAGTTGAGCATCACCTCCGCGCAACCGCTTCACACTTTTCGGGATGATGCTTTAGCGACCGAATTCCTCGGTGCGCGCAGCTCGCCACAAGGTCCAGAGCGTGCGCAGGCGCGAGACCGGCTGCGGCAGGAACGGATCGTTGTCGGCCCTCTTCGCCCGGTTCAGCTCGCGCCTGACATGAGCGAGCGGCAGAAAGATCGGCCGCACGCCCGACGGGACATCCGCAAGCAGCCCGAATGCGGTCTTGAGATGGGCCTGCGCCTCGTCCGCGAGCTGATCGATCGCCGCACGGATGTTCGGCGTCGGCTTGCCGAGAAACACCTCTTCCTTGCTGCTGCCGTGCTGCTGAAGCAGCGGTAGCGGCAGAAACAGCTGTTGCCGCAAGGCGTCGCGGCCCAGCGCCGCGATGACCTGCGCCATGCCCTGGGCAAGGCCGGCATGACGGGCCAGGTGATCGATCGCCTCCGATGGCCGCGCCACGATGCGCGTGGCCTCCGAGAACAGCGCAGACGCCGTAGCGTCAAGATAGCCCTCGAGCGCGGCCAGCGACGGCATCGGGTCGTTGTATAGATCGAACTGGTGCTCCTCGACCAGCTGCGACAACGGCGAGACCGGCAGGCGGTGATTGCGGATCGCCTGCAGCAGTTCGGCTGCGACCGGATTGCCTTCGACACCGCCATGCCCCGCCCCGGCCAGCATGTCGGTCCACCATTGCAGCCGCATCTCGCCGGGCAGCGGTTGGCTGACCTGCTCGTGCACGCGCGAGACCTCGATGTTGAAGGCGTAGAGCGCGAGCAGCGCCCGGCGTTCCGGCCCCGGCATGAACAGGGTCGACGCGTAGCGCACGAAGTCATGGGTGCGCACCAGATCGGCGCAGAAGGCCGCGCCGTCCTTTGGCGCCTCCGCCGCGCTCATGGCACCGCGATCAGCGCCGCCGCGACGCGGCGCCGCTCGCCAAGCATGATGTTGTAGGTGCGGATCGCAGGCCCCGTCTGCATCGGGTCGAGCACCACCCGCACCGCGCGCAGGGCCTCGCGCAGGCCCTTTGGCGGTACCCAGACCTCGGTGCCGGTGCCGACGATCAGCGTGTCGATCGCATTGGTTGATGCGAACACCTTCTGCAGCGAATATTCGTCGATCTCCTGCGGCCTGGTCACCGGCCAGGCCCAGATCGCGTCAGGCAGGCACAGCAGCGAGCCGCGGTGCGACATATCGGCGAACGCGAAGCCGCCCTTGCCGTAAGCCTCGATCGGCGCCGACCTCGGAAGATGGGGAGCGTCCGAGGAGTTGTTCATGACCGGCTACTTCTTGGCTGCCGCCGCGTCCGGCTTCTTGGCCGGCGCATCCTGCGCCTCGCCCCGCGTGGTGTGAACACCAAGATAGATCAGGATTGGCGCCGCGATGAAGATCGAGGTGTAGGTGCCGACCAGCACGACGCCGAACATCATCACCGCAGTGAAGCTGTGAATCGCCTGGCCGCCGAACAGCAGCAGCGCGAGCAGCGCCAGGGTCACGGTGACGTGGGTGATGATCGAGCGCGACAGCGTCGAGTTGATCGATTCGTTGAGAAGCTGCGGCATCGGCATCTTCTTGTAACGTCGCAGCATCTCGCGGATACGATCATAGATGACGACGGTATCGTTGAGCGAATAACCGAGAATTGTCAGCAGCGCCGCGATACTGGTGAGATCGAAATCGACCTGAGTGATCGACATGAAACCGATCGTCAGCACGATATCGTGGACGTTAGCGATCATGGCGCCGAGCGCGAACTGCCACTCGAACCGGAACCAGAGATAGATCAGGATGCCGACGATCGCGAGCATCAGGCCGAGCATGCCGAACGCCAGCAGTTCGCCTGAGACCCGCGGTCCTACCACTTCGACCCGCCGGTATTCGACGGATTCGCCAAGCGCGCCCCGCACCTTCGTCACCGCATCCTGTTGCGCCTTATCGCCGCCGGGCTGTTCGGCGACACGGATCAGGACTTCGGCCGGACCTCCGAATTGCTGCAACTGCACCTCGCCGAGACCAAGACCGTTCAAGGTCGTGCGCATCCCGGCGATGTCGGCGGTGCCGGACTTGGCCCGTACTTCCAGCAGTGTGCCGCCCTTGAAGTCGATGCCGAAGTTCAGGCCGTGGGTGAAGAACAGGGTGATGGCGAGGATCGAGAGCAGCGCCGAGATCGGGAAGCTGATGCGACGGAAGCGCGTGAAATCGAAATGCGTATCGTCGGGCACGATACGCAGCGCCGGCAGCAGGCCGAGCACCGCGACCACGGTCAGCACGGCGATCAGGATGCCAAGGCCAATGAGAACGATATGAGTCACAACAGGCCTCTCAGATCGGCACGGTTTGCGGCCGCTTCCACCGCACCCACCCGGCGACGATCAGGCGCGTCAGGGTAAAGGCGGTGAACACCGTGGTGATGATGCCGATACCGAGCGTCACGGCAAAGCCGCGCACCGGTCCGGTGCCGATGTAGAACAGCACGGCGGCAGCGATGAAGGTGGTGATATTTGAGTCGAGGATGGTCGCCAGCGCCCGCTTGAAGCCGGCGTCGATTGCCGAGATCGCGTTGCGGCCGCCGCGCAATTCCTCGCGGATGCGCTCATAGATCAGCACGTTGGAGTCGACCGCGATGCCGACGGTCAGCACGATGCCGGCGATGCCGGGCAAGGTCAGCGTGGCGTTGAGCAGCGACAGCAGCCCGAAGATCATGGCGACGTTGATGGCCACGGCAATGTTGGCGAACACCCCGAACAGCCGATAGGTGAGCAGCATGAACACGATGACCAGGATCGAGCCGACATAGGCCGCGAGCTCGCCCTTCTCGATCGAGTCCTGCCCGAGGCCGGGACCGACGGTGCGCTCCTCGACCACGGTCAGCGGCGCCGGTAGCGCGCCGGCGCGCATCAGGATCGCCAGATCGTTGGCCGACTGCACGTTGAAGCTGCCGGAGATCTGGCCCTGTCCGCCGGTGATCGGCTCGCGAATCACGGGTGCCGAGATCACCTTGTTGTCGAGCACGATCGCAAACGGCTGCCCGACGTTATCGGCGGTCGCCTGAGCGAATTTGCGGGCGCCCGACGTATTGAACTTGAAGCTGACGATCGCCTCGCCGGTGCGCTGGTCGAAGCCGGGCTGGGCGTCGGAGAGCTCGCCACCGGAAACAAGAACCTGCTTCTTGACGACATACGGAACCGGCGGCGGCGACGCGCTCATCAACAGTTCGGAGTCCGGCGGCACCCGGCCCTGCTGGGCCTGATCGGGCGACACCGAAGTGTCGACCATCCGGAAATCCATCTTGGCGGTCTCGCCGAGCAGCTTCTTCAGCCGCGTCGGGTCCTGCAGACCCGGCACCTGCACCAGAATGCGGTCGGTGCCTTGACGCTGGATCACAGGCTCGACCGTGCCGAGCTCGTTGACGCGGCGTTCGACGATCTGGATCGACTGCTCGATGGTCTTGCGCATCCGCTCGATCATCGCGGGCTGCGACACGGTCAGACGGATCAAGCCGCCGCCCGCATCGGTCACGTCGACGTCGCGCTGGCCGCTGGAGCCAAGCAGGCCGCCGATCGGCTGCGCGACCTCGCGAAGTTTCGCCAACGCCGCTGGAACGTCGGCCTCCTTCGCGATCCTAGCCTCGACGCCGTCGTTGCGGATCTGCACGCCCCCGGTGAAACTGATCCGGGCGTCACGCAGCGCCTTCCGGGCATCGTCGCGAACCTGCTCGAGCTTCTCCTTCTTCACGTAGTTGGCGTCGACCTCGAGCAGCAGATACGAGCCGCCCTGCAGGTCGAGGCCGAGCACAAGGCGCCGCTGCGCCCAGGCCGGCCAGGTCTTCACCTGCGCCTCGGGAAAGAAATTGGGCACGGCGCACAGGCAGACCACCAGCGCTGTCAGGATGATCCCCAGCGCTCGCCACCGCGTGAAATACAACATCGAATTGACCTGTCAGATTCGGCAAAAGGCTCCGCGGCGATCAGCTCGCGGATGCCTCGTCCTTGGCGTCGCCCTTCGCCGGCTCACCCTTGGTCCGCACGCCCGAGATCATCTGGCGCATCTGCCGCACGCGAACGCCGTCCGAAATCTCGAACTCGATCTGGTCGTCGTCGACCACCTTGGTCACCTTGCCGACGAGGCCGCCCGAGGTCACCACGGTGTCGCCGCGGCGGATGTTCTTCACGAGGTCTGCGTGATCGCGCACCTTCTTCTGCTGCGGGCGCAGAATCAGGAAGTACATGATGACGAAGATCAGCGCGAATGGCAGCAGCGACATCAACATGCTGTTGGTATCAGTGCCAGCTCCAGCCTGAGCAAACGCAGGAGTAATCAGCATTCGGACGATCCTCGGATAAGACGGGAAAGAACCGGCAGCGCCCTCAGGTTCGGGGCGGTATGGCGGTCCGGACAAATTCGCGCGGACTATAGCGGCCGCGGTCCCAATTGCAACGTTAACGGACCTTCATTTAGGGCGCTTGCGGGACCGCCGCCAGCCCGATAAGGCTGCGCCGTCAGGAACTGGACAAATGCCGAAAAAAGCCAAAAAAACCACCAGTAAAGCAGCCCCCAAAACCGCCGGCAAACGCGCTGCGAAAGCCGCGACAAAACGCCCGGAAACGCCGCTCGACGGCGCGACCGCCGAGCGGATCGCGAACGCCCTGGAGACCATTGCGAGCCGGCTTTCGGCTGCCTCCCCGGCCGCCGATCCGGCCGAGTCGCTCAGTGCCGCGGACGCCTTTGTCTGGCACCCGGATGGGCGCCTGGCCCCGGTGCCACGCGTCAGCCGCGTCGAGATCGGCCTGCTCAAGGGAGTCGACCGGATGCGCGATATCCTGATGGAGAACACCGAGCGCTTCGCCAACGGACTGCCCGCCAACAATGCGCTGCTGTGGGGCGCCCGCGGCATGGGCAAGTCATCCCTGGTGAAGGCCACCCATGCCAGCATCAATGTCGACCGCAAGCCGGCCGACCGGCTCAAGCTGATCGAGATTCACCGCGAGGACATTGAGAGCCTGCCCGGCCTGATGGAGCTGCTGCGCAGCTCGTCATTCCGCTTCATCGTGTTCTGCGACGACCTCTCCTTCGACGGCAACGACGCTTCCTACAAATCGCTGAAGGCGGTGCTCGAAGGCGGTATCGAGGGGCGCCCCGACAACGTCATCCTTTATGCGACCTCGAACCGGCGGCATCTCCTGGCGCGCGAGATGATCGAGAACGAACGCTCGACCGCGATCAATCCGGGCGAAGCGGTCGAGGAAAAGGTCTCGCTGTCTGACCGTTTCGGCCTCTGGCTCGGCTTCCATCGCTGCAGCCAGGACGAGTACCTCGCAATGGTGAAGGGCTATTGCGACCACTACGGCATCAAGATCGCCGAAGACGAACTCGAGCGCGAGGCGCTCGAATGGTCGACCACCCGCGGATCGCGCTCCGGCCGCGTCGCCTGGCAATACACCCAGGAACTGGCGGGCCGGCTCGGCGTGCGGCTCGCCGGCCAGTAATCGCATCAACGATCAAAACAAAACGGGGGAGGCTTGCGCTTCCCCCGTTGTCTTTGCTGTGAGACTTGGAAGTCCCTTGGAAGTCCCGGCGCGTAACTTATGCGCCGTTGAGGAACTGGAGCGGATCGACCGGAGACGCCCCCTTGCGAATTTCGAAGTGGAGCTGCGGCGAACCCGCCTCACCCGACTGGCCGGATTTGGCGATCACCTGGCCGCGTTTGATGGTATCGCCGCGCTTGACCAGGATTTCGCTGGCATGGGCGTAGGCGGTGACGTAGCCGTTGGAATGGCGGACCAGCACCAGATTGCCGTAGCCCTTCAGCTCGTTGCCCGAATAGGCGACGACGCCGTCTTCCGCCGCCTTCACCGGCGTGCCTTCGGGCACAGCGACATTGATGCCGTCATTGACCTTGCCGTTGGTCTTCGAGCCATAGGCGGTGATGACCTTGCCGCGCACCGGCCAGCGGAAGGTCGGCAATGCGCCGGTGGCTTCGCTCGACTTGGTGGCTGCGGGCGCTTCTGCGGCAGCAACGGGCTGTTCGACAGTCGCGGTCGGCTGAACCAGCCGCGCACTCTGCTGCGGCAGCGCGGTGGCGACGACCTTCGGAGCTGCCAGGGCCGGCACCGGGGCCGCTGCGACGGGCGCAGCAGCAACAGCTTGCGCAACGGGCGCGGGAGCCGCCATCGCAGTCTTGGCGCCGGGCACGACGATCTTCATGCCGAGGCTGAGCCGCGCCGACTGATCGAGATTATTGGCGCGGGCAAGCTCGGCGACCGGGATGTGGTGCTGGCGCGCGATGCTGTGCAGCGTGTCGCCGCGATTGACATAGTGGATGCCGGCAGGCGCGGCTGCCACGGCAACAGGACGCGCGGCCGGCGCCGCCATCGCGGGTGCCGCGGCTGACGCCGTCGGGCGCGGAATGATCAGCTGCTGGCCAGGCGACAGCGCGCGCGGTCCCTTGTAACCGTTGGCGCGCAGGATCTCGGCCGACGAGACGTTGTAGCGGCGCGCCAGCACGTCCAGCGTATCGCTGGTGCCGACGATGATGGTGGTGCCGTTATGCCCGGCATGCGCCGCGGCGACCGAACGCGGAACGGTGCCGGTGGCTTCGATCTGCGGGCGCGCGGGCGGCGGGGTGTAGGACGAAAGCCCGCGCCCTCCGCCGGAGACGCCAGCGCCGGCGACCGGATAGGATTGCGGCGCCGCAACCGGCGGCGGCAATGGCTGTGACTGATACTGGGAATACTGCGGTTGGGTGCGCGGCCGTGCGTATTGCGGCAGCTCGCGCGGCGGCTGTGCCTGCTGCTGCACGGTGCCGGTCGGCTGCGGATCAAGCGCAAACGGATTTTGCGAGTAGGAGTTTTGCGAGAAGCGCGACGACATATCGGCGCTGCAACCGGCAAAAGCGATGGACATCAGCGTCAGCACCGCAACCTGCGGCACGCGACGCGAGCGAAGCAACTCGACAACCCCAGACATGGTTACTCACTCGTACGCAACAAAAGACTGTTTTGAGTAAACACGTACCGAGTAAATAACCGCTTAACCCTGCGAATAAGGCGTTGGCACCAAGCGGCAAATCGCGAAATTTACAATTCGCGCGCGATTCCCGGCAGCGCCGGCACAAAGCGGACGTCGACCAGCTCCTTGCGGTCGAAGCCGTTCTCCGTCCGCACCACGCGGACCAGGGTCTGGGTGCCCTGATGCGGCCCGACCGGGGCGATCAGGACGCCACCCGGCTTGAGCCGCTCCAAGAGCTTCTCCGGGATCTGCTCCATCGCCGCGGTGACGATGATGCGGTCGAAATCACCTGCTCCCGCCGGGACGTCGAAGCCGTCCCCGAGCAGCACCTCGATGTTGTAATAGCCGAGATTTTCGAGGCGCTTGCGGGCGCCGTCGGCCAGCGTCCGGTAGCGCTCGATGGTCAGCACCTGCTTGCACAGCCGGGACAGCACGGCCGCCTGGTAGCCCGAGCCGGTGCCGATCTCGAGCACGCGGTGGTCCTTCTGCAGCTGCAGCTGCTCGGTCATGTAGGCCACGACGAAGGGCTGGCTGATGGTCTGCCCGCAGGCGATCGCGAGCGCGCTGTCGCGATAGGCCTCACTGCGATCGCGCGGATCGACGAACAGCTCGCGCGGCACCTCCTCCATGGTGCGGAGCACCGCCTGATCGCTCACGCCGCGCCGCCGCAGGGTGAGCTGAAACATCATCTTCTCGGTCGGATCTGACTTCACGGCCATGGTCGTCAGCGTCTCTGGGCAGCAGCGCGGAATCTTGCTCTGCTTGATGCCATTGAAATCCGAAATACCGCGTTAAGGAAAAATTTCCCGTTGCGTTTTGTTCCCCGTCAGGAACCAGCACCCTGATTTGGCGTTGGCACCATCCCATATAATCGGCAACGCCGCGCGGTTAACGCCCAGCTGCCGCCGACCGGGATATCTGGCCGTATCGCCACACCTCGCTGACTGCCGGGTAATGCTTCAGCGGGGCGATACGACGAACGGCGGTCGGCGCTGGAAAACGACCAAATCCCAAACGTTTGCGTTGCGCGCTGTAATGTTATTTGCGAGCCTATTTCAGGGTAGGGCAAGGATTCCATCATGACAGCGATACGGCCGGCGGGCTGTTCAGTTTTCCTCGTGGAGGACGAGGTCATGATCCGGATGATGGTCGCCGATATGCTGGAGGAGCTCGGCCACACGGTCGCGGCCGAGGCCGGCGAAATCGGCGAGGCGGTCAGGCTTGCGCAATCCACCGAATTCGACCTCGCGATCCTCGACGTCAACGTCAATGGCAAGGTGATCACCCCGGTCGCCGAGCTGATCAACGCCCGCAACCGCCCCTTCATCTTCGCGACCGGCTACGGCTCTTCCGGCCTGCCTCCGGAGTATCGCGACCGCCCGGCGCTGCAAAAGCCCTTCCAGCTGGAAACGCTGGCCCAGGTGATATCAAGCGCGATGAAGAGCGCGCCGGTCTAAGGGTCACGTCACTGCGCAGCCCGGATGAGCCAACGGGTCGCGCGAACGCGCGCCCGGTGACAGGCTCCGCGACATCCGGGATTCATTGCTCAGACCGTCCCGGATATCGCTTCGCTCATCCGGGCTTCTGTAACGGGCCTTTGTAAGTCAATCCCTTTTTGCGTGATCCACTCGCCGGGCACTTGCTTCTGTACGGGATCGGCGCGAAGGCCGTCGCCTGATGGGGTGCATTGAGGAGCCGGCCGGCCAATCTACGGAAGCGTGGTTGTGAGCCACTTCCCGGATGGCGGCCTGACCGGATCCATCGTCCCGGCGCAGGGACCTCGCTCAGGGAGAGCCTGGTGTCGTGGCCCGCCCAGAACCGATTGCTGCTCCTTGCTTAGGTTGCCGAGGCCTTGGCCATCGGGTTGAACGGTTTGGCGTCGGCGAGCATGCGATGCAGAACGACGGCGAGCTTGCGTGCGAGCGCCACCTTGGCCTTGCGCAGGCCTGCGCGCCGGGCGATCCGCATCGCCCAGCCTTTCAGCGCCGAGCAGTTCCTGACCGGCTTGGTCAGCATGACGTGAGCCGCTTGATAGAGCGCCTCGCGCACGGAGGCATCGCCGATCTTGCTGATGCGGCCGGTATAGTCGGTTTCGCCCGATTGGTACTTCTTCGGGGTGAGGCCAAAATGCGCTCCCGTCGCCTTCGAGGACCGGAAGCGCTTCGGGTCGTCGACCGCCGAGGCGTAGGTAAGCGCCACGATCGGGCCGACGGACGGTGTCGTCATCAGGAGGCGGGCTTGAGGGTGCGACCTGGCGAGCTTTTGGGTGTGCTTATCCAGGCCATTGAACTCGCGCCGCAGCACGGCGTGGGCTTCGAGCAGCGCCTGTGCCACGATCTCAAGTCCGGGATGGCCCGCTACGAGCTCCCGGATGCGTTCGGCGAACGTGCGCTCGGTGGTCGTGCCGACCTTCAGACCGAAGCCGCGGAGCACGCCGCGCAGGCTGTTCTCGATGTCGCGCAGCTTGGACTGCAGCAGCTTGCGTGCCGTCAGAACCGCCCGCGTCTCTTGCGCTTCGATCGACTTGCAGTGCACCGGCCGGAACCAGCCCAGCCGCATCAGTTGCGCGATCCCGCGGGCATCGTTGCGGTCCGACTTCACCGGCATCGCCTTGAAGGCATCGCGGACGTGCCGCGTCTCCAACAGTTCGACTGCCAGGCCCGCATCCCGCATCGCTGCGTAGAGCCATTGCGACAGCGGACCAGCCTCCAGCCCGATCCGTTCCAGCACCAACCCCAGCGACCGCAACCAGGTGATCAAGGCCTCCGGCTCACTCGCAACCCTCGCCTCGCGCAAAATCTTACCTGTCCCATCGACAAGGCAGACGCTCGAGCATTCCAAAGACACGTCGATTCCTGCATAGTGGTACATGGTCGTCCCTTAATGATGCTTGGAGCGGGCTTGCCCGACTCCGTTTATTGACACCATCAGTTTGAGGGACGACCGCCTTCCAACCAACAGGCCGCTCGCGAGCGCGCTTCCAAATCGCGCCGTAGCGAGCGGGCGGCCGGCCCGTTACCCCATCTACGAAAAGTTACTTCAGCGTCGCGGCCAGCGTTTCCGAAAACGCTTCATCGGTGCGGTCGAGCCGCAGCGGCGTCACCGAGACGTAGCGCGCCGCAAGCGCGGCGAGATCGGTGCCTTCGGCCGGCGTATCCATCATCGCCGCGCGCTCGAAGCCGATCCAGAAATACGGATTGCCGCGTCCGTCGTGACGGCGATCGATCTTCAGAAACCCCTGATTGCGCTTGCCCTGCCGCGTGATCCTGATGCCCTTGACGTCATCGGGCATGCAGGACGGGAAGTTGACGTTGACCACGGTGTTCCTGGGAACGCCTGCAGCAATGACCTTGCGGATGATGTCGGGTCCGAATTTCAGCGCGGTCTCCCACAGCGGCGCGTTCCGCGTCTCGATCGAAAACTCCTGCGACAACGCGAATGACGGAAAGCCCAGAATGGTGCCTTCCAGCGCGCCGGCGATGGTGCCGGAATAGACCACGTCCTCGGCGACGTTACGGCCCTTGTTCACGCCGCTCAGCACGAGATCGGGCAGCTTGTCACCGAGAATGTGGCGCGCGCCCATGATGACGCAATCGGTCGGCGTGCCGCGCACCGCGAAGTGACGCGGGCTGACTTCGCGCAGCCGCAGCGGATCGTTGAGCGACAGCGAATGCGAGACGCCGGACTGATCGAGCTCGGGGGCAACGATCCAGACGTCATCGGACAAGGAGCGCGCGATCTGCTCGACGACCTGCAGGCCGGGAGCGTGGATGCCGTCGTCATTGGTGCAGAGAATTCGCATCCGTCAAAGTGCCCTTTGTTCCGATTCGACGCGGGTTAGTTGCAGTTTCTTGGGTTGATTGCCGTCTTAACCGGCTAGGGCCGCGGAGGCAAACCCGCCGAAGGCCCGTGCCATTGCGCCGACGTCACGCGCCATGGACGCACAAATCTGCCGGTCGCGGCAATCTTGCCGTCGAACGCCGGCCAGGCGGGCCCGGCTCGCGGCCGCACAAGCACAACGGCGGGCCGGCGCACGTCGGGCTTGGCAGTTTCGGCGTTGAGAGGCTCTGGCTTCGGATACTCAGGCTTGGGGCCCTCGCGTTCGGCAGACGCAGGCTCGGCGAGCTCGGGCTTGGCGACTTCAGCTTTGGCAGGTTCAACCCCAGGTGCTTCGGAGCTGGGCTGCCCAGGGGCGACCGGCGCTGTCTGGCGAGACTCCGGCTTGGGAGCGATCGGAGGCTCCGATTTCAGAAGCTCGGACCTACTGGCTTCGGACTTGCCAGCTTCGGACTTGCCGGGCGCAGGTCTGGGAGGCTCGGGCTTGAGAACCACGGGCTTGGCAGGCAGAGCCTTCGGAGGTTCAAACGTCCGGGCAGGCCCGGGTGGCTCGGGGGGCGCAGCTCGGCGAAGCACGAGCTTGGGAAGTTCTGGCTTGGGAAGCTCTGATTTGGGAGGCTCTGATTTGGCAGGCTCTGACGTGCTCGCTTCAACCTGGCGAAGCTCAATCCGAGGCGGTTCGGGTTTGGGTGGTTCGGGTTCGGGCGGAGCCGGAGTGGGTGCCTCGGCCGGTGTTGGGACCGGCGCTGCCGCAGCCGATTTCGATTTCAGCCTGGCCAGCAGCTCCTCGATCGAGGGCACCGATGACGGTTCAAGCGGAGCGCGCGGCGCGGCTGGCGGTGGCGTCCGGACCGGTGGCGGCGGCGCAACCGCCGCTGATGGCGAAAAATCGGCCGGCGCCAGGTGGGCGAACCTGGCGCGTGCGAGCTCCAGTGCGTTGTCGAAGTCCGGCCTGTCGATCCAGGCCTTCGATTGCACCTCGGTCACGCGCGCCTCCCACAGGCGCGCGGCCTCGATGTCGTAATAGCCCATCTGCTTCTGATTGATCAGCTGCAGACCATGGCCCGTGACGGCCCATTGTCGACCAAGCCAGTGGATGTCACGGTGGAGCGGCATCACACTGGCCCTCGCTTTATTTCTCGGGTTCGATCTTCTCTAGGTCGCCCATGTAGGGCTGCAGCACCTTCGGTATCGCGATCGATCCGTCTTCTTGCTGATAGCTCTCCATCACAGCAATTAGCGCGCGCCCCACTGCCGTGCCGGAGCCATTCAGTGTATGCACGAAACGCGGCTTGCCTTCAGGAGCACGATAACGAGCATCCATGCGGCGCGCTTGAAAATCGCCACACAGCGAGCAGCTCGATATTTCGCGATAGGCACCACCCTCACCTTGCCCCGGCATCCACACCTCAATGTCGTACGTCTTCTGCGCTGAGAAGCCCATGTCGCCCGCGCACAATGTCATTACACGGTAGTGCAGCTCGAGCTTTCTTAGCACCTCCTCGGCACACGACAGCATGCGCTCATGCTCCTCCTTGCTGGTTTCGGGCGTCGTAATTGAAACCAGCTCAACTTTCTTGAATTGATGCTGGCGTATCATTCCCCGGGTATCTCGCCCTGCAGCACCAGCTTCAGCGCGAAAGCATGGTGTCAGTGCCGTCAGGCGCAACGGCAGTTCCTTCACATCGAGGATTGAATCACGAACTAGGTTCGTTAATGGGACTTCTGCGGTTGGGATCAGCCAAAGATTGATTTGATCCCCCTTCAATTGCTTCCATACATCTTGGAGGCTCTCCCAGATGTAATTCATAAATCGCAATCGCTCTACCCCATCAACACTCCGAAACAACTCGTCATCGGTCGAAATGCCGTCATTCAAAAACTTTTCGATAATCGACTTCGCCAGGAGCGCATCCATCGATGAACTTCCAACTGAATAGTTGCTTGCAACTTTCTCCGCCAGGTCGCTGATATCGACTGGCCTTTTTGTCCCAAATTGATCATCGCGAAACTTTGGCAATTGTCCCGTGCCGAACATAGCGTCGTCTCGGACCATTAGTGGAGGATCGACTTCAACATAGCCGTGCTTCTCCGTGTGGAGATCCAGCATGAATTGTCCGATCGCACGCTCAAGCCGCGCTAGACCCTTTTTTAGAACGACGAAACGTGCGCCCGATAGTTTTGCGGCCGCCTCAAAGTCCATGTAGCCAAGGCGAGCACCGAGTTCATCGTGTGACCTAGCTCGATAGGAAGCGCCTGTCGTTTCCCGAAATTGCGGAAAATCTCCGTACCGATGGCTAAGAACATTGCTATGTTCGTCGAAACCGTCAGGCACTTCGGGTGCCGGTAGGGGCAGATTCGGGATTGCAGCTAGGGCGTCTTTGAGTTCTTTCTCAACTTCTCTCTGTTCCTTCTCCAGGGTCGCGATCGAAGTCTTGCTATCAGCAACCTCCGCTCTGAGTTTTTGAACTTCTCCCTCAGCCTTTGCTTTGATGGCTTGGTGGATCTTATCGGACGCCTCCTTGCGACGCGTCCTCCAACCGTCCAACACGCGATTAATCGCAAGCCTCCTGCCTTCAATTGAGCTCAATCGTTCCGCTTCTGGAGCGATTCCGCGGCGCTGGAGGGCGGCGTCGAACGCTGTTGGGTTCTCGCGGATCGCTTTAATGTCGTGCATGGCAGGAAGTCCTAACGGCGCGCTTGCAGATAACGTTGTATGCCAACGTTTGCGTTGTATGTTTCCACTACCACGACCGTCATCACCCGCGAAAGCGGGTGATCCAGTATTCCAGAGACGTCCGTCCGTGACGGAGGGACCGCAGCGTACTGGATACCCCGCTTTCGCGGGGTATGACACCTGTTTCGGGGGAGACGGGCCCTACTCGGCCGGATTGGCCGCCGGCGGGACGCTGGACGAGGCTGCCTTGGTCGTGGCCTTCTTCTCCACGATCCGGACCGCGATGATGGCGCCCTCGTAGAGCGCGAGCAGCGGGATCGCGAGCGAGGCCTGGCTCAGCACGTCCGGCGGCGTCAGCACCGCGGCGATGATGAAGGCGATCACGATGAAGTAGCGCCGCTTCTCTCTCAGCATCTTCGAGGTGACGATGCCGATGCGGCCCAAGAGCGTCAGGATCACCGGCAGCTGGAAAGCGATGCCGAAGGCGAAGATCAGCGACATCATCAGCGACAGATACTCGCCGACCTTGGGCAGCAGCTGGATCTGCGCGGTCTCCGCGCTGCCGGCCTGCTGCATGCCGAGCGAGAACCGCACCAGCATCGGCAGCACGACGAAATAGACCAACATCGCGCCCATCACGAAGAACACCGGGGTCGCGATCAGATACGGCAGGAAGGCGTTGCGCTCGTGCCTGTAGAGGCCGGGCGCCACGAACATGTAGATCTGTCCGGCGACGATCGGGAACGAGATGAAGGCGGCGCCGAACATCGCGAGCTTCAACTGCGTGATGAAATATTCCAGCAGCTGCGTGTAGATGAATTTCGAATTCTCAGGCCCCGCCACCAGCACGAACGGCCAGACCAGCACGTTGTAGATCTGCTTGGCAAAGAAGAAGCAGACGATAAAGGCCACGCCGAAGCCGAGCAGCGCCTTGATCAGCCGCGAGCGCAGCTCGATCAAATGATCCATCAAGGGGGCCTTGCTGGCCTCGATATCTTCTGCGCTCATGACGCCCTCGCGTCCTTGAGCACCTCAGGCTCCGCCGGCGTCACATCCTGCGACGGTGCCGGCTCGGGCTTCACCTCGCTGGTGATCGCAAGCGGCTCAGTTGTGGCAGCGTGCGTCTCAGCCTCGACGAAAGTCTCCGGCGTCGGCGCTGCGGGTGTTGTTGGCGTGACCGGTGCGTCGCTTGACGTCACGGGTGCATCAATCGCGGAGGCGACCTGCGCATCGACGAGCTTGTCGATCTGCAGCGCGTCGCTGACGTCCTTCTGCAGCGAGGTCATGATGTTGCCGCTGGTGATGCCGGTTGCGGCTTCCCTGACCTCGTCAAAGCTCTTCTTGATGTCGGCCATCTCGGCCTCGCGCATGGCTTCCTGGAACTGGCCCTGGAATTCCGAGGCCATCTTGCGGGCCTTGCCCATCCATTGCCCGACCATGCGCAGCACGCCCGGCAGTTCTTTCGGGCCGATGGCAATCAGCGCGACGACCGCGATGACGACCAGTTCACTCCACCCGATATCGAACATGAATTCTTCCGCCTAGCCCGCCGCGATCGGCCCCATCGGTCCTAACAGGATTTGGGGCCGCCGGCGCCTTTTCTCAATCGGCGTCAATAGCGCTTCCGAGCGACGGCGTCACCGTTTCGCGCAAAGATAAACGTCGAAATATGTGTCGGTACAGGCGCGTCAGACGGCCTTGCTGCCGACATCCTGGCGCGCGGCTGACGGCGCCGCATTGTGATCGATCGACTTGGTGGGCTCGGTCTTCTCGGCGACCTTGTCGTCGTCCTGCATGCCCTTCTTGAAGGCCTTGATCCCCTGGGCGACGTCACCCATCAGGTCCGAAATCTTGCCGCGCCCGAACAGCAGCAGGACCACTGCGATCACGACGATCCAGTGCCAAATGCTGAGTGAACCCATCCTGCAACCCTCCAGAAATGGCCGGCGGGCCGGCCTGAACTTTGCCGGAAGGTAGGCCCGCGGGGTGTCAAAAACAAGGACCTCGGCCGCGGCAAATCGCTGTCGCGGCTACGTAATATTGCTAGCCTTAACCGGGAATATTTGGCCGCTATTCGCCCCTGTCCTCGGGGTCGGCCTCGCCGCGCTCGTCGCCGCGGGAATCCGGTTCGTCGGCGTCAGCTTCGGCCGCTTCCGATTCGGCGGCAACGTCCGCTTCGATCTCGATTTCGGCCTCGACCGTCATTTCAGCCTCAGCCGACGCTTCGGTTGCGGTCTTCGGTTCCTCGGCCTCCGGCTCGACGGCCGGCGCCAGCAGCAGCTCCAGCGTATCGCCCGGCTCAAGCGGCTCCTCGTCTTCCCGCAGCGTCGCGTCGTCCGAGGGCGACGGAACGGAAAACCCGGTCGGCAGGCGCGAGTCGAGCAGACCGGTGCCCTTCAGCTCCTCGAGTCCCGGCAGATCGCCGAGCGCTTCCAGGCTGAACTGCGACAGGAATCCGTCCGTGGTTCCAAAGGTCAGCGGACGGCCCGGCGTCTTGCGGCGGCCGCGCGGGCGGATCCAGCCGGTCTCCAGCAGCACGTCGATGGTTCCCTTCGACGTCACCACGCCGCGAATCTCTTCGATCTCGGCGCGGGTCACCGGCTGGTGATAGGCGACGATTGCCAGCACCTCGATCGCTGCACGCGACAGCTTCCGGGTCTCGGTGCTCTCGCGCGTCATCAGCCACGACAGATCGCCCGCGGTCCGGAACGTCCACTTGTTGGCGACACGAACCAGATTGACGCCGCGCGGCGCGTATTCCGCCTGCAACTGTGCGAGCGCCACCTTGATATCGACGCCGTCGGGCATCCGCTTTGCGAGCGTCGCCTGATCGATCGGCTCGGCCGATGCGAACAACAGGGCTTCCAGGAGCCGCAATTCCTCAGGACGCGCCACCGGATCCATAGGAGAAACCTCCTCCTCGGGCTCTTCTCTGCGCACTTCCGCCAAGCTTGCCATGGGCCTGCTCTCCTTCTTCCACTTACTCAACCGACAGGTCCGGCGCCGCCATTGCGGCTTGCGCTGGACGCTTTCGGAAATAGATCGGCGCGAACGCCTGCTTCTGGTTGATCTCCATCTCGCCCTCGCGAACCAACTCGAGGGCGGCAGCGAAGCTCGATGCGAACACCGTCGCTCTCTGCTTGGGATCGGCGACGTAGTTCATCAGATACTCGTCGAGACAGCTCCAGTCCTCAGCGAGGCCGACCAGCCGTTCCAGCGAGGCGCGCGCTTCGGCGAGCGACCACACCGTCCGCTTGGCCAGATGCACCGAAGTCAGCACGCGCGACGCGCGCTGCGTGGCATAGGCCGACAGCAGGTCGTACAAGGTCGCGGTGAACTTCGGATGCTTGATCTCGGCGATCGATTCCGGATTGCCGCGCGGAAAGATATCGCGCTGGAACTGCGGCCGGTTCATCAACCGGTTCGCCGCCTCGCGGATCGCCTCCAGCCGGCGCAGCCGGTTGGCGAGCGCGGTCGCCATTTCCTCGGCGCTCGGCCCCTCCGCGCTAGGCGGCTCCGGCAGCAACAGCCGCGACTTCAGGAACGCAAGCCAGGCCGCCATCACCAGATAGTCGGCCGCGAGCTCGAGGCGGATCTTGCGCGCCGCCTCGATGAACGAAAGGTACTGGTCGGCAAGCGCAAGGATCGAGATCTTCGACAAATCGACCTTCTGCTGCCGCGCCAGCGTCAGCAGCAGATCGAGCGGGCCCTCATAGCCCTCAACATCGACCACCAACGCCGGCTCGCCCTCGGCGAGGTCAGCCGGCCGCCCGGTCTCAAACGATAGAATTTCAGCGGTCATGCCGTCCCTACCCGATCCAACAACGCATCCAGTTCAGCCCGTGCCGCCTGCCGGTCGAGCGGCTGAGGCTGCTTCCGCGCCACGAGCGTCGCCTTGGCGCGCTCAAGCGCCTTGCCGGTCAGTTCCGGCGTCTCCCGCGCCACTTCGCGCATCTCGTCGATGTTGCCGTTGCAGTGCAGAACCACGTCGCAACCGGCGCTGACGATGGCGCGGGTCCGCTCGGCAATTGATCCGGCCAGCGCATTCATCGACACGTCATCACTCATCAACAAACCTTGGAACCCGATCAGGCCGCGAATCACCTGTTCGATGATTGTCGCAGAAGTCGTTGCCGGATGGACGGGGTCCAGCGCGCTAAACACAACATGTGCAGTCATGGCCATCGGCAGGTCCGCAAGCGGCTGGAACGCGGCAAAATCGCTCCGTTCCAGCTCACCTTTGGCGGTATCGACCGTCGGAAGCCGGAAATGGCTGTCCGCCGTGGCCCTGCCATGGCCGGGAATATGCTTGAGAACCGGCAGCACACCGCCCTGTTCCAACCCTTCCGTGACGGCACGAGCGATGGCCGCAACCTTGCCGGGCTCGGTTCCATAGGCCCGGTTGCCGATCACCGCGTCCGCCCCGGCCACGGGAACGTCGGCCAAAGGCAGGCAATCGACGGTGATTCCGAGGTCGATCAGGTCGGCTGCGATCAGCCGTGAGCTGAGCCTGGCCGCCGCAAGGCCGAGCTTCGGGTCGATGTCGTAGAGCGCCGAGAAGCTCGCGCCGGGCGGATAGACCGGCCAATGCGGCGGGCCGAGCCGCTGTACCCGGCCGCCTTCCTGGTCGATCAGGACCGGAGCATCGGCCTCACCGCCTGCAGACCTGAGTTCCGCAACAAGAGCGGCCACTTGGGCAGGACTCTCGATGTTGCGCTTGAACAGGATGAAGCCCCATGGCCGCTCGGCGCGAATGAATTCGCGTTCAGCGTCATTGAGGGTCAGCCCGGATACGCCCGTGATGAATGCGCGGTTCGTCATTCGGCCGATTAGGCCGTATGCAGCTCACGGGTCAAGGAAACGGACTTTAATTTCTTTGGATGAGGCACTGCGGCCCACCAGCCGACATCAGGCTCTTGCACACTTGGCTCGCCTCCTCCGAGGAGGCAAACGGGCCAGCGAAGGCGCGATAATAGACGCCCTTCTCGCCGAGATCGACGCGTTTCACCACCAAAGGCTGCGAACCGAGCACGCTGCGATATTTGCCCTGCAGCGTCCGGAACGAAGACTGCGCGTCGGCCTCGTTCTTCTGCGACGACACCTGAACCAGATATCCACCACCACCGCCGACCGAGGCCGTCGAGGTCGATGCCACCCGGGTCGGAGGCGCGGTAGGCGCCGCCTCAGCCTGACCGGGTGCCAGCGACATCGGCGCGTTCACGCTGGCATTGGCCGCAGCCGGGTTGCCGCGTGACACCGGGGGCTTCGCAGCCGCCGGAGGCTTGGCCGGCACGGCCGCCGTGGCCTGCGTGCCATCAGGTCCATCGCCCTTGACCGCGAGGGTGCGGATCTTGCGCGGCTCGTTGTTCGGCAAGGTGCCGTTCGCATTGACCGGGGCCGGCGCGGGCGGCGTCGTCTGCACGCTCGCCGCCGGCGGCGGATTCGCATTGGCGTTCAGCGGCGGAAACACGACGCGCGGTCCGGCGGTCTTCGAGTTGACGTCGACAGGGGCTTCTTCGCGCGAGACGATCTTCTCGGTGCCGTCCCCCGTTGCCATGCGGTCCGGCGTCTTGGCCGGCGCATCGGCCTGGGCCGGGATCACCTTGGTTGGCGTGTTGTCGGCCTTGATGATCGGCGGCTCACCGCTGCGGGGCGAGCCGACATAGTTGCGATAGCCGAGCGCAGCGCCGGTGCCGACCACCGCAAGCGCCACCACCGCTGCGACCGTGATCAGGCCGCTGCGCCGCTTGCGCGGCTCGGGTTCTTCCTCGTAGCCCTCATAGGCATAGGGATCGTCCGGATAGGCCGGGTCACGCTGGAGATCCTGTTGGCCGGCTTCCAGCTGGCCATAAAGCGCATCGTCATAGCGCGACGGATCGCCATTCTGACCGGCGCCCTGATAGTGCGGCTCTTCGTCAAATGTCTCGGGCTGCCGGGGGGTCTCGACTGGCCGATATTGCGCCACCGGCGCAGGCGCGGGCTGCGTCTGCTGAGCTGTGTAGCGGTGCAACGGATGGACCGGCTTCGGCTGGTCGTCCTGCTCAGGCTCGTCGTACTCGGCGTGCTGCTGCACGGGTGCCAGCTGCACAGGGGGCGGAACGACAGCCTCCTGCCGCGCGCGCTGCATCCAGGGCGGCGGGCCTGCGGGCGGCGCATCCTCGTCGTCCGCCTGCGGCTGATATTGCTGTGGTCGCACGTTGGCGCGCGACTGCAGCGGATGCGGTGGCGGCGGCTTGTTGGCGCTGCCGAACGGATCCGTCTGGCCGATCAGCCGGGCCAGTTCGGCGAGCGGATCGGCCTCGGCCCTCTGGGCCGTGTCGGCGGAAAAATCTCGGTCCTGATAACGATCAGCCATTGTGATGATGCATCCCCTCCGGGACAGCGCCAGGATCGCCGGCGCTGCTGGTCCGAACGAATTGGCCCCTGCCAGATGCCCTCACAAATCCCCACTCGTGAGGGCCAAATGCCCCTACCTACCGCATCTCGGTTGGAGCTTGGACGCCTAGAACAGCTAAGCCCGATGCCAGAACCGAGACGACGCCCTGAACCATTGCCAGTCGCGCCCTCGTGATCTCTGCATCATTATTGATAATGAAGCGTAAATAGGGCAAATCCCGCCCCTTGGTCCAGAGTGCATGAAATTCACTGGCTAAATCATAGAGATAAAAAGCGATTCGGTGCGGCTCATGTGCAATGGCCGCCGCCTCAATCATCCGTGGATAAAGCGCAAGACGCTTGAGCAGATCGAGTTCGGCCGGATCGGTCAGCCGCTCGACGGCGGCATTGCGCAGATAGGCCAGCCGCGCCTCGTCGGTCTCCGGCAGGTCTGGAACCGCCTCCTCCCGCGCATTGCGGAAGATCGAATGGCCCCGGGCGTGGCCGTACTGGACGTAGAAGACGGCATTGTCCTTTGACTGCTCGATCACCTTGGCAAGGTCGAAATCGAGCACCGCGTCGTTCTTGCGGAACAGCATCATGAACCGCACCGCGTCGGAGCCGACCTCGTCGACCACCTCACGCAGCGTCACGAACTCGCCGGAACGCTTCGACATCTTCACCGGCTCGCCGTCGCGCAGCAGCTTGACGAGCTGCACGATCTTGACGTCGAGCGCAGCCTTGCCCGCGGTCACCGCCTTCACCGCCGCCTGCATCCGCTTGATGTAGCCGCCGTGATCGGCACCGAACACGTCGATCAGATTGGTGAAGCCGCGCTCGAACTTGTAGCGGTGGTTAGCGATGTCGGATGCGAAATAAGTGTACGAACCGTCCGACTTGATCAGCGGACGATCGACGTCATCGCCATAGGCGGTGGCGCGGAACAGCGACTGCTCGCGGTCCTCGTAGTCCTCGACCGGCTTGCCCTTCGGCGGCGGCAGACGCCCCTCGTAGATGTCGCCCTTGGCGCGCAGGAAATCGATGGTCTCGGCGACCTTGTTATTGCCTGACGTGATCAGCGAGCGCTCCGAGAAGAACACGTCGTGATGGATGTTGAGCGCGGCAAGATCGCCCTTGATCATCTCCATCATCATGGCGATCGCCTTGTCGCGCACGATCGGCAGCCACGCGGCTTCCGGCAAGGTCAGGAGCTTGTCGCCATGCTCCTTCGCGAGCGCCTCGCCGACCGGCACGAGGTAATCGCCGGGATAGAGCCCTTCCGGGATCGCGCCGATGTCCTCGCCAAGCGCCTCGCGATAGCGCAGGAACGCCGAGCGCGCGAGCACGTCGACCTGGGCGCCGGCGTCGTTGATGTAATATTCGCGGCAGACGCCGAAGCCCGCGAATTGCAGCAGGCTGCACAGCGCGTCGCCGAACACGGCGCCGCGGCAATGGCCGACATGCATCGGCCCGGTCGGGTTGGCCGAGACGTATTCGACATTGACCTTCTCGTCCTTGCCGATGCCGCTGCGCCCATAGGCTGAACCTGCGGCCAGCACGGCACGCAGCGCGTCGGCCCAGACCTGCGGCTTCAAGGTCAGGTTGATGAAGCCGGGACCGGCGACATCGACTGAGGCCACCAGTGCGTCGGCGCGCAGCCGCTCGGCGATCTTGTCGGCGAGCTCGCGCGGCTTGGCCTTGGCATCCTTGGCGAGCACCATCGCGGCATTGGTCGCCATGTCGCCATGGCTGGCGTCGCGCGGCGGCTCCACCACGACGCGGGAGAGATCGATGCCGGCGGGCCAGCTATCCTCGGCTGCGACAGCGGCACAGATCGCGTGCACGCGCGTCAGAATGTCGGCAAAAAGGTGTGGTGAAGCAGTGATGTCGGCCATGGCAGGGCGCTAACGCAAATCCGGGGTCGAGTCAAAAAGCCTTTGGTGCTCGATCAGGGCGAAACGGTCGGTCATCCCGGCAATGAAATTGCCTATCCGCCTGTTCCGCGCACTCCCGGTCTCCTCGGCGCTGCCCTCGATCCATTCCGCCGGCAGGTCTTCAGGCGACTGCCGGTAGCGCTCGAAGAGATTGCGGACCACCTGCTCCGCTTCCCGCATCACAATCATCACCCGCTGGTGGCGATACATCCGCCGGTACAGGAACGCCTTGATCGCCGCCTCCTGCTCGGCCACCTCGGACGGAAATGCGATCAGCGGCGCATTGTGGTGGCGCACATCGTGGGCCGATTGCGGCCGGGCCGCCGCAAGGCGCCGGTTCGCCTCCGTGAAGACGGCATTGATGAAATGTGAGATCAGCTCGCGCACCAGTTCGGCGCCACGCCGGACCTCGTCGAGCCCGGGATAATGCCGGTCGATCTCGGCGATGATCTCGGCGGTCAGCGGCATCTCTTTGAGGTCGTCGACCGCGAACAGACCGGCGCGCAGACCATCGTCGATGTCGTGGGCATCATAGGCGATGTCGTCGGCGAAGGCAGCGATCTGCGCCTCCAGCGAAGCGTAGCTCCAGAGCTCGAGATCGTAGCTCCTGTTGTAGTCGGCGATCCCGACCGGAATGCCGCTCTCCAGGTAGCGGCCCGCCGGCGCACCGCTGCGTTCGGTCAGCGGCCCGTTGTGCTTGACGATCCCCTCGAGCGATTCCCAGGTCAGATTCAGCCCGCCGAACTCGGGATAGCGATGCTCCAGCGAGGTGACCACCCGCAGCGCCTGCGCATTGTGGTCGAAGCCGCCGTCATCCTTCAGGCACGCGTCGAGCGCCCGCTCCCCGGCATGCCCGAACGGCGGATGGCCGAGGTCATGCGCCAGCGCCAGCGTTTCGGTCAGATCCTCGTCGACCCCGAGCTGGCGGGCCAGCGCGCGGGCGATCTGCGCCACCTCCAGCGAATGGGTCAGCCTGGTGCGGTAATGATCGCCCTCGTGGAAGACGAAAACCTGGGTCTTGTGCTTGAGGCGGCGGAACGCGGTGGAATGGATCACCCGGTCGCAGTCGCGCCGGAACGGGCTCCGGGTCCGGCTCGGCGGCTCCGCGACCAGCCGGCCCCGGCTGCGATCGGGGTCGCAGGCATAGGGCGCGCGGGGGGCAGCCATTCCGACCGACACGGTATTTTAGTCCTTATCCATTTGATTCCATGGTCCGACGCACTTAACTATGCTTGAGGCGGCCGACCAAATGAATTGGGTATGACGCCGGGCATGATCCGATCAGACCATGCTCAAATAGGGTTTCGGAGACCGACATGACTGCTGCCATCACCGTCAGCGAACGGGCCGCCCGCAAGATCGGGCAGATCCTCAGCAAGGAAGGCGAAGGCGCCAAGCTGCGCATTTCGGTCGAGGGCGGCGGCTGCTCCGGTTTCCAGTACAAATTCGACGTCGAGCGCACCCAGGCCGATGACGACCTCGTGATCGAACGCGATAGCGCCGTGGTGCTGATCGATCCCGCCTCGGTCCCGTTCCTCGCGGGCTCGGAAGTCGACTTCGTCGACGACCTGATCGGCGCCTCGTTCCGCGTCGTCAATCCGAACGCCACCGCCTCCTGCGGCTGCGGCACCAGCTTCTCGGTCTAATCACCCGACGCTCTGACGCGTTTCCCCGACGCTAACCGGCTCGCCGGGGTGCGCGGCTATTCTGCCGCGACCTGCGGGCGCTCGACGTCGCCGCCCGCCTCCGCCTGCGGATCGAGCTTGCGCCGCAGCCGGCGGTCGATGCGGTCGAGGTAGATGTAGATGACAGGCGTGATGAACAGCGTCAGCAGCTGCGACACGCAGAGGCCGCCGACCACGGCGACGCCGAGCGGCTGACGCAGCTCTGCGCCGGCGCCGGCGCCGAGCGCGATCGGCAGCGTGCCGAAGATCGCCGCAAACGTCGTCATCATGATCGGGCGGAAGCGCAGCAGCGCCGCCTCGCGGATCGCCTGCTCGGCGCTCAAGCCGACGCGGCGGCGCTCCAGCGCGAAGTCGACCATCATGATCGCGTTCTTCTTGACGATGCCGACCAGCATCACGATGCCGATCATCGCAATTACCGACAGCTCCATCCCGAACATCATCAGCGTCAGAATCGCGCCGATGCCGGCCGACGGCAGACCCGAGATGATCGTGATCGGATGGATGAAGCTTTCGTAGAGAATGCCCAGGATCACAAAGGCCGCGAACACCGCAGCGAGGATCAGGACGCCCTGCCCGCGCAGCGAATCCTGGAACACCTGCGCGGTGCCCGAGAAGCCGGTCGCGATCGTCGGCGGCAGGTTCGCGGTCTGCTCGAGCTCGGTGATCTTGTCGACCGCGTAGCCGAGCGAAGTGCCCGGTGCGAGGTTGAACGAAATTGTCACGGCCGGCTGCTGGCCCTGGTGGTTGATCTGCAGCGGCCCGACCGTCGGCACCAGCCTCGCCACCGCATCCAGCGGGATGGTCTGGCCGTTGCCAGTCTTCATGTAGAGTTTTGACAGATCGGACGGATCAACGCGGAACTGCGGCTGCACCTCCAGGATGATCTGGTAGTCGTTCGACGGCATGTAGATGGTGCCGACCTGCCGCGCGCCGTAGGCGTTGTAGAGCTGGTTGCGGACCTGATCGACGGTGACGCCGTAGACCGCCGCCTTCTCGCGGTCGATGTCGACCGTCATCTGCGGGTTCTTGATGTAGAGGTCGGTGGTGACGTCGAGCAGGCCCGGAATCTTCTCGATCTTGTCCCGCATCTCGGGCGCCAGCCGGTAGAGCGACTCGGTATCGCCGCTCTGCATCACATACTGATACTGGCTCTTGGAGATGCGGCCGCCGATGTTGAGGTTCTGGACGCTCTGGAAGAACGCCTGCATGCCCGGGATCTCGCGCGCCTTCTGCCTGAGACGGCCGATCACGACAACGGCGTTGTCGCGGGTCTTCTGCGGCTTCAGCGCGATGAACAGCCGGCCGTAATTCGTGGTCGGGTTGGGACCGCCAGAGCCGACCGTGGAGTTGATGTAGTCGATCGCCGGATCGGTCCGGAGCACCTCGACCAGCGCCTGCTGCCGCACCCTCATCGCCTCGAACGAGGTGTCGGTCGCCGCCTCCGTCACGCCGATCAGGAAGCCGGTGTCCTCCTGCGGGAAGAAGCCCTTCGGCACGATCATGTAGAGGTAGATGGTGCCGCCGAGCGTCGCGAGCGTCACCACCAGCATCAGGACCTTCTTGGCCAGCACCCAGTCCAGCGCCCATTCGTAGGCGCGCAGCCAGGCCTCGAACATCGCCTCGAACGCCCGCAGCACGACGTTCGGCCGCTTGGTCGCGTCATGCGCGCGCAGCACGCGGGCGCACAGCATCGGCGTCAACGTCAGCGAGACGAAGCCGGAGACGATGATTGCGACCGAGATCGTGACCGCGAATTCGCGGAACACGCGGCCGACGATGCCGCCCATCAGCAGCACCGGGATGAACACGGCGATCAGCGAGAAGGTGATCGAGATGATCGTGAAGCCGATCTCGCGGGCGCCCTTCAGCGCCGCCTCGAACGGCTTCATGCCGTGCTCGATATGGCGGACGATGTTCTCCAGCATGACGATGGCGTCGTCGACCACGAAGCCGACCGAGAGTGTCAGTGCCAACAGCGTCATGTTGTTGATGGAGTAGTCCAGCGCGTACATCACCGCGCACGTGCCGAACAGCGAGATCGGCACCGCCAGCGCCGGAATGAAGGTCGCCGACGCCGAGCGCAGGAACAGGAAGATCACGAGGATCACCAGTGCGACCGCGATCAGCAGGGTCTCCTCGACGTCGCTGACCGCTTGGCGGATCGAGACCGAGCGGTCCATCATGACTTGCATGGTCACCGAGGGCGGGATCGCGGCGCGCAGCGCCGGCAGCTTGGCCAGCACGGCATCGACGACCGCCACGGTGTTGGCGTCGGGCTGCTTCTGGATCGCGAGCACGATTGCCCGCTCGTCGTTCATCCAGGTCGCGATCTTGTCGTTCTCGACGCTGTCATAGACCTTGGCGATCTCGTCGAGCCGAACCGGCGAGCCGTTGCGCCAGGCCACGTGGATCTTGCGGTAGTCGGCCGCCTTGTCCATCTGGCCGGAGGCCTGCAGCGCAACATCCTGCTTGGGACCGTTCAGTGTGCCGACCGGCGTCGAGGAATTGGCGCGCGACACCGCGGCGCGGATATCCTCCATCGAGACACCGCGGGCGGCCGCGGCCTCCGGATCTGCCTGGACGCGGATCGCGAATTTCTGCGTGCCGTAGATCAGGACCTGGGCGACGCCCGGCAGCTGCGACAGCGCCTGCCCGATCGTGATGTCGCCGTATTCATTGACGCTCGACAGCGGCAGCGTCGCCGACCCCAGCGAGACGAACAGCACCGGGAAGTCCGCCGGGTTCACCTTCCGGAAGCTCGGCGGGATCGTCATCTCGATCGGCAGCCGGCGCTGCGCGATGGTCAATGCCGTCTGCACGTCGAGCGCGGCGGCGTCGATGTTGCGGTTGAGGTCGAACTGGATGGTGATGACGCTCGTGCCCTGCGAGGAGTTCGAGTTCATCGAGGAGATGCCGGAAACGGTCGAGAGCTGGCGCTCGATGATGCCGGCAACGGAAGCGGCCATGGTGTCGGCGCTGGCGCCCGGCAGGGTCGCGGTGACCGCGATGGTCGGGAAGTCCACCTTGGGCAGCGCCGAGACCGGCAGCAGGCGGAAGCCGAACACGCCGAATGCGATGATCGACGCCGTGATCAGCGTCGTCATGACCGGGCGGCGGATGCAGAGTTCGGAGAGCGTCATCGGTCAGGCTCCGGCCTTGCGCGCCCGCTGCTCGACCCGCGATCCTTCCGAGAGCAAGAGCTGACCGTCGACGACGATGCTTTCATCGCCCGCCAGTCCCTCAGAGATCACCGAGCTACCCTGGAAGGTGCGATCGACCTTGACCAGCTGGACCTTGGCGACGCCGTCCTTGACGACGAAGACGAAATTGCCGTTCTGGCTGCGCTGGACCGCGACCGTCGGCACCACGACGGCGTCCTCGCTGCGGATGATCAGCTTGGTCTGCACGATGGTGCCGGGCCACAGCGTCTCGCTCGCATTGTTCATGATGCCGCGCACGGTGACCATGCCGGTGGTCGCGTCGACGGCGTTCTCCACCATCGCGACCTTGCCGCTCTCGGAGCGCTGGTGGCCGGGAATGGTCGCGATCACCTTCGAATCGCCCTTCCCCATCGCGTCGCGCAGATCGACCAGCGCGCGCTGCGGGATCGCGAAGGTGACATAGACCGGCGCCATCTGGTTGATGACGGCGAGCGGCTAGGTGTCGGCGGGACGAACGAAGTTGCCGACCTTGACGTTGGCGGCGCTGATCCGCCCCGCGAATGGTGCGCGGATGACGGTGTAGCTTTTCTGGACGCGGAGATTTTCCAGCGCGAACTGGTCGGCCTTGATGGTGCCGATCAGCACGTCGGACTGGGTCTTGGCGTTATCGAGATTGACTTGGGTGGTCGCGCCCTTGCCGACCAGTTCGGTGTAGCGGCGGAGGTCGCGCTGCGCGCCTTCGAGCTGGGCCTGGTCGCGGGCCAGCACACCCACGGCCTGCTCGATCTGGGCGTCGATCTGGCGGGCATCGAGCATGAACAGCAGGTCGCCCTCATTGACCTTGGCGCCGTCCTCGAAATGCACCGAGACGATGGTGGTCTCCAGCCGCGACTTCAACGCCACGCTGGAGATCGGCGTGACGGTCCCGATGGCGTCGACGTCGACCGGCACCGATTTGCGTTCGGCCTTGGCGAGATCCACCGACACCACACGCGGCCGCGGGGTCCCTTGCGCGGTGGCGGCACCGCCAGCCATCCATGAAGAGCGGGTCATGTAAGCCGCCCCGGCCGCAATGCCGAGAATGGCGACAGTCAGAACCAAACTGCGTTTTTTCATATGTTTTGCACGTGCGCCACAGGCCACCCTTGAAGGCCGGAACGCTTCGTCACTCCCCCGTCGGCAATTGTTACGCCTTGTTTCCGGAGAGGGTTAGCACAGGCGCACCGCCCATGGTATGCCACCTAAGTAAAATCGTGCGGCTCAATCCCGGTCATTTGCATGCGCATCGCTACGTGGAACGTCAACTCGGTCCGGCAACGGATCGAGCTTCTGGTCAGCTGGCTGAAGGAGTGCTCCCCCGACATCGTCTGCCTGCAGGAGATCAAATGCGTCGACGACGCGTTTCCCCGGCTCGAGGTCGAGGCACTCGGATATAACGTCGTCACCCACGGCCAGAAGACCTTCAACGGCGTCGCGCTGCTCTCCAAGCTGCCGTTCGACGAGACCAAATCGGGGCTGGCCGGCGACGACGAGGACGCCCATGCCCGCTTCCTCGAAGGCGTCGTCACGCTGAAGCAGGGCGTGGTGCGGGTCGCGTGCCTTTATCTGCCCAATGGCAATCCTGCGAATACCGACAAATATCCCTACAAGCTCAAATGGATGTCGCGGCTTCTTGAGTACACGCGGGAGCGGCTTAAGACCGAGGAGCCGCTGATCCTGGCCGGCGACTTCAACGTCATTCCGGCGGCCCGCGACGTCTACAATCCGGCCGCTTGGGCCGACGACGCGCTGTTCCGCCCCGCCACCCGCGAGGCCTTCCAGTCGCTGCTCGGCCTCGGTCTCACCGACGCGCTGCGGGCGGTCAATGACGAGCCCGGCCAGTACACCTTCTGGGACTACCAGGCCGGCGCCTGGCAGAAGAACTGGGGCCTGCGCATCGACCATCTCTTGATGTCGCCGCAGGCCAGCGACCGGCTGATCGATGTCGGCATCGACAGCTATGTCCGTGCCTGGGAGAAGCCGTCCGACCATGTCCCGGTCTGGGCCGATCTGGATTTCGAGACCGCCTGAGCGCGGCGGGCCGACCGGGAGATCAATCCCGGCGGCCTCTAATCGCGGCGGCCCTGCACCCAGTGCTCGAGCATCTGCAGCGCCATCGCGCGGTCGTCCTCGGAGGCCTTGGCGATCGCCCGGTTGTAGCTTTCCTTGATCCAGGCCTCGTCGGGCGTGGCGCTGTCACGCGCCAAGGTCAGCCACATCAGGCCGCGCGCCCGCTGCGGCGGCAGCCGGTCGCCGTTGAACAGCATCGCGCCAAGCAGCGCCTGCGCCTGATGCTGGCCCTTCTGGGCGGCGAGCCCGAGCCAGCGCGCGCCATAGCGGAAATCGTCGCGCGAGGCGTCCGGCGTCTTCAAATACAGCCGGGCAAGGTCGTACTGGGCGTCGGCATTGCCGAAATAGGACGCGGCATAGGAGAACATCTCCCGCGCCCGCTCGGTGTCCGCCTTCACCTTGGAATTGGGGATGCCGTTCAGATAGTAGCGGCCGAGCGCGACGAAGGCGTTGGCCACGATCGAGGCCTGCGGCGCCGACGGCGAGTCCTCGGCATGCGCATTGGCGATCCGGCTGAAATATTCGAAGGCGCGCATGTCGTCCTGGATGACGCCATCGCCCTCGGCGTACATCTTGCCGAGCTTCCACTGCGCCACGGGGTGGCCGCCCTCGGCCTGATACTGCAGCGTGCTGAAGGATGAGGTCGGCGAGGTCGCCGCCGGGGTCACCGGGGTCGTGGCCCGCTTCAGCGCGCCGGCCGTCCCCGGCTGCGGGGAAACCACCGGAAGGACCGTATCCTGGGGATTGACCGGGGCACCGTCGAATCCGAATCCGGGGCCCGCCATCGGAATGGCCCCTAACGCCAACGCAACTATCGTACGCCTAAACGTCCGCATAACACTGTTTCTCGTACGCGCCACCCGGATGGGTGACTGCGCCATCCACCGCCGGCCCCACTTGCTCGGCGTACTTCCACAGCGCACCAGATGTATGGTTCGTCGCGCGAGGGGCCCATTTGGTCTTACGATTTGCGAGTTCGGCGTCGCTCAATTTTACGTTAAGGGTGCCGGCGACCGCATCGATCTCGATGATGTCACCGTCTTGCAACAACCCGATCGGCCCGCCGACGGCCGCTTCGGGTCCAATATGTCCGATGCAGAAGCCACGGGTGGCGCCGGAGAACCGGCCATCGGTGATCAGGGCAATCTTGCCGCCCATCCCCTGCCCGGTCAGCGCCGCGGTGGTGGCCAGCATCTCCCGCATGCCGGGGCCGCCCTTCGGCCCCTCGTAGCGGATCACGATAACCTCGCCTTCCTTGTAGGTGCGCTTCTGCACCGCCTCGAAGGCGTCTTCCTCGCGGTCGAAGCACCGGGCCGGACCGGTGAACCTCAGGTTGGACATTCCCGCGACCTTCACGATCGCACCCTCCGGAGCGAGATTACCCTTCAGCCCGACAACGCCACCTGTCACGGTGATCGGATTGTCGGCGGGCCGCACCACGTCCTGGTGCGGATTCCATTTCACGCTTTTGAGGTTTTCGGCGATCGTTCGGCCAGTGACGGTGAGGCAATTCCCGTGCAGGTGGCCATTGTCGAGCAGCGTCTTCATCAGCAGCGGAATGCCACCTACTTCAAACATGTCTTTGGCAACATAACGGCCGCCCGGCTTCAAATCCGCGACGTAAGGAGTCTTTTTGAAGATTTCGGCAACGTCGAACGAATTGAATTTGATGCCGCACTCATGCGCGATCGCCGGCAGGTGCAGTGCAGCATTGGTCGAACCACCTGAGGCTGCAACCACAGCTGCAGCATTTTCAAGGGCTTCCCTGGTGACGATGTCGCGGGGCCGGATGTTTTTCTCGATCAGCTCCATCACCTTCTCGCCGGCGGCGGAGCAGAAGGCGTCGCGGATCTCGTAGGGCGCCGGAGCCCCGGCCGAATACGGCAACGCAAGGCCAATCGCCTCGGAGACGGTCGCCATGGTGTTGGCGGTGAACTGGGCGCCGCAGGCGCCGGCCGACGGGCACGCCACCCGCTCGATCTCGTCGAGGTCCTCGTCCGACATGGCGCCGACCGAGTGCTTGCCGACCGCCTCGAACATGTCCTGCACGGTCACCGGCTGCCCGCGGAAGTTGCCGGGCAGGATCGAGCCGCCATAGATGAAGATCGAGGGCACGTTGAGCCGGACCATCGCCATCATCATGCCCGGCAGCGACTTGTCGCAGCCGGCGAGCCCGACCAGCGCGTCATAGGAATGGCCGCGGACGGTCAGCTCAACCGAATCGGCGATGCATTCGCGCGACGGCAGCGACGAGCGCATGCCGTCATGGCCCATCGCGATGCCGTCGGTGACGGTGATGGTGCAGAACTCGCGCGGGGTGCCGCCGGCAGAGGCCACGCCCTTCTTCACCGCCTGCGCCTGGCGCATCAGTGAAATGTTGCAGGGAGCGGCTTCATTCCAACATGAAGCAACGCCGACAAAGGGTTGATGAATCTGGGCTGTCGTCAGTCCCATCGCGTAGAGATAGGAACGATGCGGCGCGCGCTGGGGCCCCTCCGTCACGTGACGGCTCGGCAGCCTGCCCTTGATGTTCGTCTTGGCGTCCATCCTGGCGTCCAATCGCGATCCTGTTTCCAGCGCTCTTTGCTTCATCAACGCCGGAACCCATCAAAAGTCCCGCCGTCGGAGCGCTGGCAATTCAGCTACGTGAATATCCTTTCATGTCGGGGTGTGGCTAAAAAGCGGCGCGACTACGGACCGGCTGTGTTTAGGGTTAAATGGTTAAGTACCGTAGCAGTTGCGCAACAATCGTGGCCCCCGGGCAACCATGTATTATCGATCCTTATGGGAACCTGACGCGCGCCTGACGGAGCAGACGAGAGATTGCTGTCTCGCGACGAAACTCGTCCGAGTTGATTGCCTGGTCATCGCCCTCTCGTTGAGCAGAGGGGGCAGGGAAAGCCGGGTGCCGATCGCACCCATGGGCCCCGAGCAATGGGTAGTAAGCTCGGGGGTAGGACCACAGGTGTAACCGGAGCAATCCGGCTTTCCCTGCGCGATGGGCTACGGCTTACTTCGTGCTCTCCCCGGCGAGACTGGGCTTGCTTGTCACCGCCTTCGCATCACGCCTTCGCGTGTTGCGACGAGACACCTGCCGCTAGGGCGTCAGGACCACACGACTTCACCCTCCGCTTCACACGCATTCGTCGACTGCGCGCTCGGCGTCCACCGCATCTCACACCGCGTTCGTGACGATCGCGAAGCGCACCCTCGATCGGGTGAGACAGCAAATTCATACACCAAGTCATCGTTCCGATAAACCGAAATATTTTCACGCGCGAGGATTGACAGGTTTTGCTGAGTTGCCCGTCGGGTTGTTTTGTCGCACCTCGTTCCGTCATTTCGGGCAGGCCCGCAGGGCCGCACCCAGGCGATCCGAGCGAATTCGATATCGTGGTGGCTCGTCACCCAACGGTGGGCGCCCGCTACAATGGGTCGTCCGTTCGCAACATGGCGACTGTTTTGCGGCCGCTTCGCACAGCCCAACGCAGCGGTTAACGAAACGATAGAGCGCGGCAATCGCGGCTTGGTTAGGCCGCGAACCCATAAATCTGCCGGCGGACGGCTTGTCAAAGTCCGCTATGCACCGATAGCGTGTTCGGAAATCTCAGAACCGCGTCAAGTTCGCGGCCGGCGGGTTCGGATGCTTCACGAGACTCGCCTTATATTCTTCTACCGCCTTCAATACCGGCCCGATCACCCACTCGTACTTTGCTCCGATGTTGTACTCCTCGCGCGGGTCCGACTCGATATTGAAGATCTTGGGGTAGCCGTTCATCGGCGCCGCACTACCGCCGACTCCCGCCAAGAGGTTCGCGCCGCCCCACCCGCTGCGGCCCGGCGCAACGTCGGCGAAATACGCGCGGAACTGCTTCCAGCGCACTGCCACGAGATCGGGACCAACGAAGGTCAGCAGAGTGTCCCGCCGTCCGCCATCGTTCGTGCCGAGCAGGAAGTCGGTCTGGTCGACGCCGTCGATTGGGCGGTCGTTCGGCACCTTGCCTCCCGCGAGGCGAGCGAATGTCGGGAAGAAATCCATGATCGAGAACATCGTGTACGATGAACGCGGCCTGATGTGGCCGGGCCAGCGGATCATCGCAGCAGTGCGGATGGAGCCCTCGCTTACATCACCCAGCTCGCCGCGATGAGGTCCCGGCGATCCCATGTCCGGCATGCCGCCGCCGAACTCACGCACTACCGAGCCTTGCGGACCGTTGTCGGAGGCGAAGACGACGATCGTGTTATCGTCGAGGCCGACGTCCCTCAAGGCGTCGAGCATCCTTCCGACGATAGCATCTCCCTCCATCAAGGAGTCACCGAACTGGCCTATGCGCGATTGGCCTTCAAAGCGCTTTGACGGCAAATTAGGGTAGTGCGTGCGGGATATCGGGAGATAGAGGAAGAATGGTTTGCCCAATGCTTTTTGCCGCCTCATGAAGTCGATGCCTCGCTCCACCAGCTCCCAGTCGATCTCGCGTCGTACCTCCTCGGTGTAGGGCTTTACCTCCTTCAGCGTTTCGCTCCGTTTGGCCTCAACGATCTGGGGCCCTTTGTCCAGCGGGATATCGGTCGTCTTGGTCTGACGGCCCTGCGGAATTGCGAGGAACGCGTCCCAGCTAACGCCGGGCGGGATGCCATAGTATTCGTCGAAACCCTTGTTTTGCGGCTGAGCCGAGGGCGCGCTTCCGAGATGCCATTTACCGAACAACGCCGTCGCATAACCGGCATCGCGCAACATCTCGGCCATCGTGATTTCTGTCGCCGGAAGCGAACCCGTAGTGCTTCCCTCCACTGCGACAAGCGATAAGCCCGAGCGAATGGAATAGCGCCCTGTCATAAAGGCGGCTCGGGAGGGCGTGCATCCCGGCTCAACGAGGAACTGTGTTAGACGCAGTCCTTCAGCGGCGAGTTCATCAATGCGCGGTGTCGGCGCCCCGCGCAGCTCGCCGCCGCCGTAAACACCGAGGTCGCCGTAACCGAGGTTGTCCGCAAGGATGAAGAGGATGTTGGGCCTCGGCTGCTGGGCCAGCGCCACCGCGCCCGGCAATGCCGCAACACATGATCCCAGCAGCAAGGCGCCAAGCATTCGTCGCGAACATTGGAGCATGGTCCACCTTCCGCAGCGAAACCGCAGTGCGACCCGCGGACTGAAATCGCGCCTCACCGCCACGCGCATGCTAGGGCGTTGGCCAACTTAGTCCCAAACCTGTGAGGGGCGGTATTGCCCCTTAGGGCAACCACCGTGGTTAGCCTGCCGCTCTGATGTCTGTTTCGGGTCATTCGCGACCAGGTCGCGCCAACAGCAAGCCCGGCCAAGTCCGCTATGCCGCCGAAAGCGGAAGCAATGGCGGGCCGCGTGCTGGACTTTGAGCCAATCATGTTGAAGCTTGGCCTTTTAAAACAACCGGATCGATACACCCTGCGATCAGGCTATAAGCCGCCTTAAAAATCCTACCGGGATCGGCTGGGATCATATGCTCCGACTGGAATACCGCCGGATGGCGGGCATTGGGGTTGGCTGTGCGCCGCATCCGCGCGGCCACGAACGTCGCGATTCCGCCGCTAGTCAAACGGGAATATCCTTTTCCAGTCCTTCTTCATGTCCACAACGGTCCACCTGTTCAGCGCTGCGGCATCGAGAGCGACATCGAGCTTGCCGAAATGCGACTGGCGGTCGTAGGCATATTCGCGTTCCACGTCGGTATGGTGGACGATCAGGCCGAACCGCGCGCCGTTGACGCCGAGTGTCGTCCATTGCAGCATTTCGAGATCGCCATCTGAATTGCCGAAGGCCGCAATGGGGCGGCGGCCAATGTGGCTATTGATCCCGATTGGCTTGCCCTTCTTGTCGTCGATGAAATCGATCTCGGGCAAGCGAAATAGAACCGGCGTGCTGTCGCGCATTTCATATCGGGTCTTGATTGACGATCCGACGACCTGCTCAGGAGGCACTCCATAAATCGTCTCGGTCCATGGCCGCATGAACTCGACGCCGCCACCTGACACGATGAAGGTCTTGAAGCCGTTGGCGCGGAGGTAAGCGAGCAATTCGAGCATGGGCTGATAAACGAGTTCGGTATAGGGGCGTTTGAAGCGATCATCACGCGCTGTCGCAAGCCAATCTATGACGATCTTCTCAAACTCCGCTGTCGTCATACCGGCGTGAGTCACCGCCACCAGCTCGGCCACGCCCTTTTCGCCGAAAGCTGCGAGCGCCTTCAAGTCGCCGTTCAGGACTGCCGCGAAGGGCTGTTTGTCCTTCCATTCCGGATGCATGGGCGCAAGAACCTTCACGCGATCCAGCGCAAATGCGAGTTGCACATACATCGGCTGCTCGATCCAAAGCGTCCCGTCGTTGTCGAAGGTCGCGATGCGTTGATCGCGCGGTACGAAATAGGATCCACCATCCTCTGTGACCCGTTCGACGAAATCGACGATCGATGCTTTCGTCGGACCCTCATTCCAAGATGGCAGAGGACCGGTTTGCGTTTGGGCCATGGCAGACGTGGAACGCAGAGCGGCAGATAGAAACGGAAGCATTGCCAGAGACGAGAGCAGCGCGCGACGGTCAAGGCGTGGAAATCGCATGATCCGTTTCATTGTCGGTCCGATTCGATGGCCCGCACTGGTCAACATTGAGGGCAAGTGCGAGGCTGGTGTATCGCTGCTGTTCGTCGCACGCTTGCCGATATGCAGCTTCGTGAGCAGTTGGGTTCTGAGCGCAGTAGATTGGCGAGCGCCGAAAGTGACGCCCGCCAATTTAGCATCGAGCGACTAGTCGCTGCGACCGGCAATTTTGGCCTGCTTGACCTGTTGCAGCACCTGGTCGAGGTTGTAGCTCGCCGGGTCCTGCAGCGGCGGGTACGGAATATAGCTCTCAAGCTCCTTCAGCCAGAGCGCTTGCCCGATCGGCAGCATGTTCCAGTCGTAGACGTAGGCTGTAGAAGCGGAGCCGATTACGCCGCCCATACCCATGAGCGTCTTGTATTGTGAACCAATCGAGGTCTCGAACGGGTCTCGCTTGATATTGACGACTTGGGCCCAGTGATAGGGAAGCGCTCCGGCAATAAAGCCCTGTGGGTTGTCGGACACCATCGTGAAGTAGATCTTCCAGTTCTTGTAGCGGACCGCCGACGGGTCCTTGCCCGAATAATAGAAGAAGGTATCGCGCGCCGACTTTTCCGAACGCCCCGAAAGATATTCAACCTGATCGACGCCATCGAGTGTCGTCTTGACGATGCCGGGATAACTTCCGGCCTCGATCTGTTTCTTCAGCGCGTCTCCTTTTGCGCCACCCGCGATATTGACAAACGTGGGTAGCCAGTCGAGCGAAGCGAAGATGTCGTTCTTGATGGTGCCGGGCTTGATGACCCCCGGCCAGCGAATGAGCGCCGGAGCGCGCATGCCGCCTTCCCAGGTGCTCAGCTTGCCGCCCTTGAACGGAGTGGTGCCGCCGTCCGGAAAGGTGATGGTCTCGGCGCCGTTATCGGTCGTGAACACGACGATCGTGTTGTCGAGCTGGCCCATGTCCTGGAGCTTCTTCATGACAACGCCGATGTTGTCATCCAACTGCTTCATGCCGGCCTCGTTGAGGCCCCAGTCCTTGCCGCCTGCCTCGCCGATCATGCCTGCGTATTTGTCATTTAGCACGGTCGTGATGTGCATGCGGGCCGGATTATACCAGGCGAAGAACGGCTTGTTGGTCTTCTTGGGGTCGTTGCGATCGAGAAAGTCAACGACCTTGGCCGAGATTTCCTCATCGACGCCCTTCGATCGCTCCAGTGTCAGCGGACCCTGGTCCTCGCATGTCATGTTTTTGGCGGTACCGTCAGAGGACTTGCATGCCAGCACGGGCCGCGGCGGCGTCAGGCAAACCGCCGACGTTTTCGGATCAACTGCGCCCGGTACTTCCGCAAGACCCGGGATCGGCGTGTTCTTGCATGGCGGGGCAACCGTCTGCTGGGTTGGCGTCTTGTTGATGTCCGGGAAGCTCACGCCCTGCATGGCGTCGAGGTGATACAGGTAGCCCCAGAATTCCTGGAAGCCGTGCGCGGTCGGCAGCGCGTCGGTGTGATCGCCGAGATGGTTCTTGCCGAACTCGCCGGTGTTGTAGCCGAGATCGAGCAGGAACTTGGCAAGCGCCGGCGTACCGGGCCGCAGATAGGACGGGCTGCCGGGAAGCTGCGGAGGAATCATGCCCGTGCGCAGCGGATGCATGCCGGTGAAGAAGGCGTTGCGACCGGCCGTGCAGCTCTGCTCGGCATAATAATGTGTGAATATCGCGCCTTCATTGCCGATGCGATCGATGTTGGGCGTCTCGCCGACCATCAAGCCGCGATGGTAGATGCTTGGCTGGTAGAGTCCTATGTCGTCACCCATGATGAATAGGATATTGGGTTTCTGTGGCGGTTGCTGCGCCACCGCTGGCGCGCTGACCAGTGCGGACAGTGGCATCAACATCGATGCGCCTAACAGGGCGGCGCAGGATCGCTTGAGACAACCAGACGCCTTGCTTGGCGGCGTTGCGGCAGAAGGCGGCTTGTCATTGAATATGGAATCCAACATGGCGTCGCTTTCCTTCTTATGATGGGTCAGTGGCTCCTCGCCTGATGCATCGAAAGCCAAGGTGACTGGTGGAAGTATCGACCGGCTCCGCATGGCGCGCTGCCGGCCGGTAGCGTCGGCAGTAGTTCGGCGCGCACAAATGCGAGCCGCCTTTGATGACCTTTCGTGGAATCTTCACATTGGTGGTTCTGGGGTCGTAGCTGTCGGCCTCGCGGCCGCCGCGCGGGTTCTCCGGAATGCAGCAAGCCTTCGGAGCATCTGCCCGATGCTTTGGGGAATACCAGTCGGCCGTCCATTCCCAGACGTTGCCGATCATGTCGTAAAGGCCGAAGCCGTTCGGCGGGAATGCGGTGACCGGCGAGGTACGTTCGAAACCGTCGGCATTGGTGTTTTGGTGCGGAAAATCACCCTGCCAGGTGTTGGCCATTTGATGGCCGTGCGGCATGAATTCGTCGCCCCACGCATACTCGGCGTCGTCGAGCCCGCCGCGTGCCGCAAACTCCCATTCCGCTTCGGTCGGCAATTCCTTGCCAGCCCATTGCGCGTAGGCAAGCGCGTCGTTGAAGGCCACGTGCACGACGGGATGATGGTCGAGCGCATGGATATTGCTATTCGGTCCGTAGGGATGGCGCCAGTCAGCACCCTTGGCGAAGGTCCACCACTGGCTGAAGTCGCGCAGGCTGACCGGATGTCCCGGCGGCAAGAACATCAGTGAGCCCGCATAGACCATATGCGGTAGGATCCCGGGATAGTCTCTCGGGTCGGGCGCAATCTCGGCCACAGTAACGTGACCTGTCGCCTTGACGAACTTTCTGAACTGTTTGTTTGTGACGGGATGGCGATCCATCCAGAAGCCGTCGACAGTCACCCGATGTGCCGGCGCCTCCTCTGGATAATGTTTGTCCGATCCCATGCGGAATGTCCCGCCGGGTATACAGATCATCTTGTCGATATCTGACGGATCATCGCAAATGACGATATCGCGTGTTCGCTTGGGCTTCGCTGTCAAGGCGTCACCTCCGGGCCGACGTATTACACGCTACGTGGCAAAACCCTTGTGCGGGGACCTTGGTCGAATATCCGTATCTCTATGGTTAGCCGCCTTGAACCCAAATCAGGTGACACTCACTCGATTAAGGCGACCTTGATCTAGATCAATGCGACTGCCCTCTGCCGATTGCGGTCTCGACCAAGTTTCCCTCTCGTTCCGATCACTGCAAAGATGTGGCAGCCAAAGGGGCTGCGGCGTCCGCTCAGATGATTTTCGACGGTTTCAGCAGGGATTGTCGTTTGGTTGATGTCCGCTTCTGCCCCTAAGCGCCGAACGAAGACCGCCCAGGAGCGTTGCGCTCGGCCAGACCTCGTGATTCAAACTCCCAAACTGGGGCTCGAATCATCCGCTACGAACTCGCCGATTATGAATGGGTTGCCATCAAGCCGATCATGCCCAGACACGAGTCACCGGCCACATCCGTACGGCCGAAAGCGCGCGCGTCGTCAATTCGACACGCCCCCGCCGGACGGAAATGGGTTCGTAGGATGGGCGGAGCGCATCATGTCAATCAATTTGTGCGGAGACACGATGGGTATCGCTTCGCTCCACCCATCCGCAATCTTAGCTCACCCATTCAGCCGCTTTCGCTTCGCGTTGAGCGCTGAGGCAACGCGGCTCACCGGCGGGCGGCCGAGCAACTTTGCGACTTCATTGGTCGTGGCCAGCAGCCTGTCCATGTCGACGCCGGTTTTCACGCCCATGCCGTCGAGCATGTAGACGACATCCTCGGTCGCGACGTTGCCGGTGGCGCCGGGGGCATAGGGGCAGCCGCCGAGGCCGCCGGCGGCGGCATCGATGACGCGGACGCCCTCCTCCATGCCGGCATAGAGATTGGCGAGCGCCTGGCCGTAGGTGTCGTGGAAGTGCATCGCGAGATTGCCGACCGGAAGCTCGGCGCCGACCGCACGCAGCATCTCCCTGGCCTTGAGCGGCGTGCCGACGCCGATGGTGTCGCCGAGCGAGATTTCGTAGCAGCCGAGATCCCACAGGGTCACGGCGAGGTCGGCGACCGCCTTCGGCTTGATCTCGCCGTCGAACGGACAGCCGAGCACGCAGGAGATATAGCCGCGCACCTTGACGCCGTCGTCCTTGGCGCGCGCCAGCACCGGCTTGAAGCGCTCGATCGATTCCGCGATCGAGCAATTGATGTTGGCGCGCGAAAAACCTTCGGAGGCTGCGGCGAACACCGAGACCACCTTCGCGCCGGCCGCGCGCGCGGCGTCATAGCCCTTCTCGTTCGGCACCAGCACATGGAATTCGGCGCCCTTGAGGTGGTTGACGCCGCGCAGCACCTGGTCGGAGCCTGCCATCTGCGGGATCGCCTTCGGCGACACGAAGGCGCCGACCTCGACGGTGCCGAGCCCTGCCGCCACCAGCGCCTCGACGAAGGCGATGCGGGCCTCGACGCTGACCGGCGTCTTCTCGTTCTGCAGGCCGTCGCGCGGCCCCATCTCGACGATATGGATCTGATCGCTCATGACGCGGCCGCAGCCTCGACTTCGGCCAGTTCGACGCCCTCGCCGACGATATCGCCGACCTTGCATTTGAGCTTCTTCAGCACGCCGGCATAGGGCGCGCGCAGGGTCTGTTCCATCTTCATCACTTCCAACGTGAGGATCGGCGCGCCCTTCTCCAGCGTCGCGCCCTCCTCGGCCAGCAGCGCGACCACGGTGCCCGGCAAGGGAGCCACGATCTTGTCCTCGCCGGCCTGCTCCTCGCTCTCGCCGCCGAACGGGTCGACCCAATGCAGGTCGAATCGGCCGTTGCGGGTGCGCAAGTAAAGCTCGTGGCCCTCGACGACCGCTGCGACGCGCGACCTGAGGCCATCAAGCGTCAGGTCGAAGCCATCGTCGCCTGATGACGAGATCGCGAAGGCGAGCTCGTGCCCGCCGACTGACAGCGTCATCGGTCCGTGGCCATAGTGCAGCGTAATCGTATGCGGCGGCTCATGGCCCTGCCGGAACGAAAATACCCGCTGGCGGCGGCCGACCGGCATCCAGCCGAACGCCCGCCACGGCGAGTTCGCCTCGCTTCGCGCCGCCTTCTGCTCAGCGTTGACGATCGCAGCCACCGCCGCACAGAGCTCGAACTCACCAGCCCCGCCGGTGCCGGCCGTCAGGTTCTTCAGCTCGCGCTCGATGAACCCGGTATCGATCGCATTGGCCCGCGTGTCCTTATGTGTCACCAGCGCCGACAGGAACGGGATGTTGGTGACGATGCCGCGGACATCGGTCTGTTGCAGCCCGCGATTGAGCTTCTCGATCGCGCCCTCGCGCGTCGGCGCCCAGGCGATCACCTTGGCGAGCATCGCATCGTAATAGGGCGAGACATTGTCGCCGCTGCGATAGCCGGCGTCGATGCGCAGGCCGTCGCCCTCCGGCGGCGTCCGCCAGGTCTTGATGCGGCCGACCGAGGGCATGAAATTCTTCTGCGGATTTTCCGCGTAGACCCGGGCCTCGATGGCGTGCCCGTTCAGCGTGATCTGGTCCTGCTTGAGCGGCAGCGCCTCGCCGAAGGCGACGCGTAGCTGCCACTCGACCAGATCCACGCCGGTGATCAGCTCGGTGACGGGATGCTCGACCTGCAGGCGCGTGTTCATCTCGATGAAGAACACGTCCTTGCCATCGGAGACGAACTCGATGGTGCCGGCGCCGACATAGTTGACCGCGCCGGCCGCTTTTCGCGCGGCCTCGCAGACTGTATCGCGCTGTGCGGCGTTCAGGGTCGGCGACGGCGCCTCCTCGATCACCTTCTGGTGGCGGCGTTGCAGCGTGCATTCGCGCTCCCACAGCGAGAGCAGATTGCCATGGCTGTCGCCGATGATCTGCACCTCGATGTGGCGCGGGTTCTGCACGTATTTCTCGATCAGCATGCGGTCGTCGCCGAACGCCGCCTTGGCTTCGCGCTTGGCGCTCGTGATCGCGGCCGACAGCTCGCCCGCCGAATTGACCACGCGCATGCCGCGGCCGCCGCCGCCGGCCGAGGCCTTGACCAGCAGCGGGAAGCCGATCCGGTTGGCAGCCTCCGCCAGGGTCGCCTCGTCCTGGGCCTCGCCGTGATAGCCCGGCACCAGCGGCACGCCGGCTTTCTCCATCAGCGCCTTCGAGCCGGACTTCGAGCCCATCGCGGTCATCATCGCGGCGGTTGGGCCGACGAACACCAAACCTGCCTCGAGGCAGGCCTGCGCGAACTCGGCATTCTCAGACAGGAAACCGTAGCCGGGATGCACGGCCTCGGCGCCGGTCTGCTTGGCCGCCGCGATCACGCGTTCGATGTTGAGATAACTGTCGCGCGCCCGCGCGGGCCCGAGCAGCACGGCCTCGTCGGCGAGTGCGACATGCATCGCGTCGCGATCGGCCTCGGAATAGACCGCAACGGTGCGCAGCCCCATCGCACGCGCCGAGCGGATGACGCGGCAGGCGATCTCGCCGCGGTTGGCGATCAGAAGCGTACGGAAACGCCGGTAGAGTTTTGAGCGGTCCATGGTCAGTTCCTGGGTCACATCCTGAACAGGCCGAACTTCGTCGGCTCGATCGGCGCATTGGCGGCGGCCGACAATCCGAGCCCGAGCACGAGGCGCGTATCGGCCGGATCGATCACGCCGTCGTCCCACAGCCGCGCGGTGGCGTAATAGGGATTGCCCTGGCTTTCATACTGGGCGCGGATCGGCGCGCGGAACTTGTCCTCCTCCTCCGCCGACCAGCTCTCGCCCTTGGCCTCGATATTGTCGCGGCGCACCTGGCTGAGCACCATCGAGGCCTGCTCGCCGCCCATCACCGAGATGCGGGCGTTCGGCCACAGCCAGAGGAAGCGCGGGCTGTAGGCGCGGCCGCACATGCCGTAATTGCCGGCGCCGTAGGAGCCGCCGATCACGACGGTGAATTTCGGCACGCCGGCGGTCGCAACCGCGGTCACCAGCTTGGCGCCGTCGCGCGCGATGCCGCCGGCCTCGTACTTCTTGCCGACCATGAAGCCGGTGATGTTCTGCAGGAACACCAGGGGAATGCCGCGCTGGCAGCACAGCTCGATGAAATGGGCGCCCTTCAGCGAGCTCTCGCTGAACAGGATGCCGTTGTTGGCGATGATGCCGACCGGATAGCCCCAGATATGGGCGAAGCCGCAGATCAGCGTGGTGCCGTACAGCTTCTTGAATTCGTCGAATTCGGAGCCGTCGACGATCCGCGCGATGATGTCGTGCACGTCGAACGGCTTGCGGCCGTCGGCGGAGACGACGCCGTAGATCTCCTCGGCCGGAAACAGCGGCTCCTGGACGGTGCGCATATTGAGCGGCGCCTTCGCCGGCTGCTTCAGCGTGCCGACGATGCGGCGCGCGATGCCGATCGCGTGGGCGTCGTTCTGCGCATAATGATCTGTTACCCCCGACTGTCGCGAATGGACATCGGCGCCGCCGAGCTCTTCCGCGGTGACGACCTCGCCGGTCGCAGCCTTCACCAGCGGCGGACCGCCGAGAAAGATCGTGCCCTGGTTGCGCACGATGATGCTCTCGTCCGACATCGCCGGCACATAGGCGCCACCGGCGGTGCAGGAGCCCATCACGATCGCGATCTGCGGGATGCCCTGCGACGACATCTGCGCCTGGTTGTAGAAGATGCGGCCGAAATGCCGCTCGTCGGGAAAGATCTCGTCCTGCAACGGCAGGAAGGCGCCGCCGGAATCCACCATGTAGACGCAGGGCAGATTGTTCTGCCGCGCGATGTCCTGGGCGCGCAGATGCTTCTTCACCGTCATCGGGTAATAGGTGCCGCCCTTGATGGTGGCGTCGTTGGCGACGATGATGCATTCGCGCCCGGAGATGCGCCCGACGCCGGTGATGACGCTCGCCGAATGCACGTCACCGCCATACAGCCCGTTGGCGGCCAGTGGTGACAGCTCCAGGAACGCGGTGCCGGGGTCGACCAGGAGATCGACGCGATCGCGCGCCAGCATCTTGCCGCGCGAGGTGTGGCGCTTGCGCGAGGTCTCGCCGCCGCCATGGGCCACCTTGCCGAGCTTGTCGCGGAGTTCCGCGACCAGGCTGCGCATCACATCGGCGTTGCGGGCGAATTCAGAAGATGCGGGATCGATCGTCGAATGAAGCGGCATCTGTGTTGCACGTTCGTTGGAGGAGCCGTCGGGATTTTTTGAAGGCAGGCCGCCGCGCCGGGAGCGCGGCAGCAGGTGCGAAGCTCAGGCCGTCTTGGCGTACAACTCGCGGCCGATCAGCATGCGGCGGATCTCGCTGGTGCCGGCGCCGATCTCGTAGAGTTTTGCGTCACGCAGCAGCCGGCCGGTGGGATATTCATTGATGTAGCCGTTGCCGCCCAAGAGTTGGATCGCATCCAGCGCGCATTGAGTGGCCTTCTCCGCGGCGTAAAGGATGGCGCCGGCGGCATCCTCGCGCGTGGTCTCGCCGCGGTCGCATGCCTTGGCAACAGCGTACACATAGGCGCGCGAAGCGTTCATCGTGGTGTACATGTCGGCGATCTTGCCCTGCACCAGCTGGAACGAGCCGATCGGCTCGCCGAACTGCTGGCGCTCGTGGACGTAGGGCAGCACCACGTCCATGCAGGCCTGCATGATGCCGATCGGACCGGCCGCCAGCACCGCGCGCTCATAGTCGAGGCCTGACATCAGGACGTTGACGCCGCGGCCGACCTCGCTCAGCACGTTCTCCTCCGGCACCTCGCAATCCTCGAACACCAGCTCGCAGGTGTCGGAGCCGCGCATGCCGAGCTTGTCGAGCTTCTGCGCGGTGGAAAACCCCTTCATGCCCTTTTCGATGATGAAGGCGGTGATGCCGCGCGGGCCAGCGCTCGCATCGGTCTTGGCATAGACCACCAGCGTCTCGGCGTGCGGACCGTTGGTGATCCACATCTTGTTGCCGTTGAGCACGAAGCGGTCGCCCTTCTTCTCGGCGCGGGTCTTCATCGAGACCACGTCGGAGCCGGCGCCGGGCTCCGACATCGCCAGCGACCCGACATGCTCGCCCGAGATCAGCTTCGGCAGGTATTTGCGCTTCTGCGCCTCGTTGCCGTTGCGGCGGATTTGGTTGACGCAGAGATTGGAATGCGCGCCGTAGGCCAGTCCGATCGAGGCGGATGCCCGCGAGATCTCCTCCACCGCGATGCAGTGCTCGAGATAGCCGAGGCCACTGCCGCCATACTCCTCCTCGACCGTGATGCCGTGCAGGCCGAGGGCGCCGATCTTGGGCCAGAGGTCGCGCGGAAAGCTGTTGGAGCGATCGATCTCGGCGGCGCGCGGCGCGATCTCGTTGCTGGAGAAATCGTGCACCGTCTCGCGGATCGCATCCGCGGTCTCGCCAAGGTCGAAATTGAACACTGCCGCCCGGTTTGAGGCCATGATCCCTCCCGTGAGATTCATCTTGCAATTAAACGATCATACGTTTTTTTCTTGGCTTCGCAAGCAACCGTGCTATGGTTTGCGCATGAAATCGGCAGCGCATTGAATCTGCTGGGATTTCATGCAATAAACATACGGTCGTTCGCTTGTTTCCTCCGCTTCCAGCAAGCCAACACCCATCCGAGGCCCGCGATGGCACGCACGATCGGCTCACATGGCCCCACGACGCTGGAGGCGATCCGCAAGGCCGGCGTGCGCCTGATCTTCGAGCGCGGCTACGAGGCAATGAGCCTGCGCCAGCTCGCCGCCGAGGTCGGCATCCAGGCCGGCTCTCTCTACAATCATATCTCAACCAAGCAGGAGCTGCTGTTCGATCTGGTGCAGGATCATATTAATGATTTGCTGCGCGAGCTCGATCTGGCGCTGGAGGGCAAGGCCGATCCGGTCGAGAAGCTGCGCGCCTTCGTGGCCTTCCATGTCAGCTACCACATGACCCGCAAGCGCGAGGTGTTCATCGCCAATTCCGAGCTGCGCAGCCTCGAGCCGAAGAACTATGACGCGGTGGTGGCGCTGCGCGGCGCCTATGAGCAGCGGCTGGCGCAGATCCTCGCCGACGGCGTGGCCGAGGGTGTGTTCGAGGTGGTCGACATCCAGGTCGGGACCTTCGCGATCATCGCGATGCTGACCGGGCTCTGCACCTGGTACCGCCCCGGCGGCCGCCTGACCCGGGACGCCATCATCGCAGCGCATGAGAAGCTGGTGCTGTCGGGCGTCGCACCGCAGGTCGCGATCGCCCAGCTCCGTGCCGGCAGCAAGAGCCCGCGGACCGCGGTGGCGGGTTCGTGACTGTGACAGAACGCCCACAGCTCGATGACATCGATTTGCGGATCCTGTCCGAGTTGCAGCGGGACGGCCGGATCAGGATCAACGAGCTGGCCGAGCGGGTCGGCATCACCGCCCCGCCCTGCCTGCGCCGGGTCCGCGCCCTGCGCACCCGCGGCGTGGTCCAGGCGATCCGCGCCACGCTCGACGAACGGCTGCTCGGCTATGAGGTGACGACCTTCGTCCTGATCCAGCTCGACAGCCAGACCCTGACTGCGATCGAGGCGTTCGAGGCCGCGGTGGCGGCCGTGCCGCGCTTCCTGCAATGCTGGCGAATCTCGGGCGACGCCGATTTTGTGCTGAGATGCGTCGCCCCCAGCGTCGACGACATGCGCCAGCAGCTGCTGCAATTTGCCGGCCTGCCGAACGTGCGTAAAATTAGAAGCTTTCCGGTGCTCGGCGTCTCCAAAGACGCGCCACTGCCGATCCCGGGCGTCCTCGCCGCTCCTACGGCGACCTGATCGGTCGGGACCTCAGTGCGTCCAACCTAGTGCGTCCAAGGCTCCCAGCGGCGGAACGCAAAATTGTCGGCATAGGCAATCTGGCGGTGCGCCGAATCCTTCGGCTCGATCACCTGGTAGGCGATGCCCTTGCGCTCGCAATAGGCTGTCGCCTCCTCCTTGGTCTCGAAATGCAGCGTGAGCTGCTGCTTCATGTCGGTGGACGAGGTCCAGCCCATCAACGGCTCCACGGTGCGCGGCTGCTCCGGCTCGAAATCCAGTTGCCACTCTTTGGTCTTGGCACGTCCCGATTGCATCGCGTTTTTGGCGGGCTTAAAAATGCGTGCGGTCATGGATGGTCGGCCCCGTGGGATGTGCGACATGGAAGCGATTTGAAGGAGACCGCCGGGATAGTATAGAGACACCAATCAACGATCTGATCGGTGATTCCTCGATCTCGGAGGCAGCCTTCGCCGGACCGGTATAGTCATTCTGCCGCGCTGTGACAATCTGGCCCCGGGAGGCTTCCCTTAGGAGTCCCTTGGGCCGGCGGCGCGGTGTTCTCGACAACATCACATCGAGGAAGCGGCGCTCCCATGGAAATCCACGCCACCCTGCCCGAAAAAGGACGTGACCTCCGGCTCGACCTGTTCCGCGGGGTCGCGAACTGGTACATCTATCTGGATCACATCCCCGACAATGTCGTGAACTGGATCACGACGCGGAATTACGGCTTCAGCGACGCCGCGGATCTGTTCGTCTTCATCTCCGGCTATACCGCATCCTTCGTCTATGCCCGCATGATGCTGGAGCGCGGCTTCATCGTCGGCGCGACAAGGCTGACCAAGCGGGTCTGGCAGCTCTATGTCGCCCACATCATCCTGTTCGTGATCTACATCGCCTCGATCAGCTATCTGGCGCTGCGCTTCGGCGATTCCGAGATCATCAACGAGTTCAACGTCGCGGGTCTCGTCGACAACGCCACCGAGACGCTGCGGCAGGGTCTGTTCCTGAAATTCAAGCCGGTCAATCTCGACGTGCTGCCGCTCTATATCGTGCTGATGGGCCTGTTCCCGCCGGTGCTGTGGTTCATGCTGCGGCAGCCGAACTGGACCATGGCGGCCTCGATCATCCTGTGGCTGGTATCGCGCCAGATGGGCTGGAACCTGCCGGCCTACCCGGCCGGGACCTGGTACTTCAATCCGTTCGCCTGGCAGGTGCTGTTCGTGTTCGGCTCGTGGTGCGCGATGGGTGGCGCACGGCAGAACATGCACATCATCAACTCGCCCTATACGCTGTGGTTCTGCATCGCCTACATGATCTTCGCGCTCGTCATGACGATGGCCGGCCGCTTCCCGGACTTCGGCGCGATGTTCCCGCATTGGCTCTATGCGACCTTCAACCCGAACGACAAGACCAACCTCGCGCCCTATCGCTTCCTGCATTTCGTGGTGATCACGGTGCTGGTGATCCGCTTCATCCCGAAGGACTGGGCAGCGCTGGAGTGGAAGGTGTTCGATCCCCTGATCGTCTGCGGCCAGCAGTCGCTCGCGGTGTTCTGCGTCGGCGTGTTCCTGTCCTTTGTCGGACATTTCGAGCTCTCGATGAGCTCGGGCTCGCTGCTCGCGCAGATCTTCGTCAGCATCTCCGGCATCGCGATCATGACGATCGTGGCCTATTACATCTCGTGGTCGAAGCGGCAGGACAAGCCGGTCAAGCCGCCGGCGCCGAAACCCGCCGCGCCGGCCGCCAAGGCGGGCTAAGGCGCAGGCTAAGGCGGCGGGCTGACGATCCGCCTCATTTTCCGGGCGGCCGCCCTTTGCCGCCCGGTTGGCCGCTGCGCCACCTGCCCTTCGAGCTGAACTCATCCCAGGTGGTGGTCCAGCGATATTCGGCCGCCGGCGCCTTCGCGATGCCGTCGGGGCTGCGCGCTCCCTCCAGGGCAAACGTGGCGCCCTGCGGATCAAGGCAGCGGACGATCCAGCTCCCGTTCGGCAGCTCCAGCGGCCCTTCATAGACGCGTCCGCCACCGGCCTTGACCCGCACGATGGCGGCGTCGACGTCGTCGACGTTGAAATAGTAGAGCCAGAACGCGATCGGCTCGAGCGGACGCTTGTTGAAGATTCCGCCGACGGTCTGCCCACCGGCCGAGAACAACTGATAGGTCTCGGCCGGGGCGTTGCCGCCAGCAGCCTGCCGCCAGCCGAACACCTCGCTGTAGAAACCAAAGGCCTTGCGCCAGTCGGCCGCCAACAGCTCGTGCCAGCCGACGCGGCCAAGGGCATCGAGGCCTTCGGCCGCAGGACGCGCGATGCTTGATCCGCTCAGCAATCCGAACGTCGCCCGCTGCGGATCGGCAACGATCGAGACGCGGCCGATATTGGTGGCGGTCGGCGGCACGTAAACGGCGCCGCCGCGTTCCTGCATGCGGCGGACGGCAAGGTCGACGTCGTCGACACCGACATAGCCGATCCATCGCGGGGTCGCGCCCTGGCGTCTGCCCTCCTCCGGCAACTCCATCAGGCCGCTGCGGGCAAATTCGCCCGACATGAACAATCTGTAAGAAAGCGCGGGAGTGGACACATCCTTCGTCACCCAGCCGAGGACGCTGCCGTAGAAGGCACTCGCACCGTCCACGTCCGTGGTCAGCAGCTCGTACCAGGCGAAGCTCGCGCCATCATCCGGCATGCCTATTCCTCGCTTCGGCGGTCGCGTGATCGCAATGCAGCATGGAGATTCTCGAAGTGTTAACGATTGCGGCTGCGCGAGAGCGCCGGCCAATAATCGTGTTCATCAAGATGAACCTAGGAACGAAGATGAACGACAACACTTGATACACGCTAGCACCTCGCGAGTGTGTGTGCGCAGCGCGTCTTGCATGCAGCTGCGACGGATTGTACAATTACGCGAGAGTTGAATTCCACGTCAGGAATGGAGGATGCGAGTATGCCACGAGTGAAGCAAGCCCCCAAGAGCAAGCGCGTGACCAGCAAGCGTGTGACCAAGGCCGCTGTGCCCGCTCTGGGTGCAGCCGGATTGACCTTCTCACTGGTGGGCAGTGCGTCGGCGGCCGCCGTGCCGGCAGCAGACGCGCCGCAGATCCAGAAGTACACCCCGACGCAAGCCATCACACTCGGCGAAGAAGAAATCGCCGACGTCAGCCTGGCGACATTCCACCTGTTCGACAAGGAGACCGCCGGTGCCGGCGTCCAGGTGGCGTGGCGCGGATGCGGCGGCTGCAGAGGTTGCCGTGGCTGTCGCGCTTGCCGTGGCTGCCGCTGCGGTGGCTGTGGTGGTTGCGGTGGTGGCTGCTGTCTGTCGTGGGGCGCCTGCCGCCTCTGCTGATCCAGACAGCGTCGCGTTGACATCTATCGATCGTTATGGCCGGGTCCGACACATGTCGACCCGGCCAAATCATGTTGTCCCCGTATCGTTGCGCGGCTCGCTTCGCCCAACGGAGCGGAGCTGTCGAGGCCGGCGCCTCGCCCGATTCCACAATCGCCCCACAAGCTGCACAGGAACGATTCTTTGTCAGGAAAATCCAGCCAGCGCGCCAACAAGGACGTTCTGCAGTTCGCACCGAATTTCACGGCCTATGTGCTGCCTCCGGATGTCGTCTGCCTCTATTCCGAAGACCGCAAGTTCTTTCTCCATGGCGAGCTTTACTGCGCACTTGCGTCCGCAATCGGCACCAAGGGATGTAGCGCCGCCAAGCTCGCCGACGAGCTCGCGCGAAAATTTCCGCCTGAGGCCATCAATGAAGCCATCAAGCGACTGCTCGACCGTCGCTATGTGATCTCGAAGCCGGCAGGTCACGCACCAACTCACGCCAACACGGTTGCCGGGCTTTGGGCGAGCCTGGGCCTTCCCGACACGGCCGCCGAACAAAACCTTCACAACTGCCGCGTGCGACTTGAGACGATCGACGTCAAGGGCGCCGCCGAATTGAGCAAGGCGCTGCAGGAGCTCGGCGTCCGCGTCGTCAAGACATCGGCCGACCTCACGGTCACACTGGTGAACGACTATCTCGACCGGCGGCTTGCCGAGCGCAACCTGCAGCGCGTATCCGACGGATCACCCTGGCTGCTGGTGCAGCCGTCCGGCGTATTTCCCCTGGTCGGCCCTGTGTTCAATCCGGGCGAGACCGCGTGCTGGACCTGCCTGTTCGATCGGATGATCCGCAACCGCGAGGTCAAGGGCTTCCTTGATCGCGGCGCGGCGCGGCCGGTCGCGGTTTCTCCACTCGCGCAGCACCCGGTTGGGCAGAGCGCCATTCAGCTGGCTGCCGTTGAAATCGCCAAGGCGATCGCCAGCGGCTTCCGCACCGATCTGCGCAATCACATCGTCAGTCTCGACCTCTTGGGCTCGACCATCGCCAGGCACTACGTGGCAGCCCGCCCGCAATGTCCGACCTGCGGAAGCAAGAAATTGCAGAACCCGCGACGCGCACCGGAGCCGATTGAATTGGGGCCCGGCGCCAAGCTTGTCATGACCAGCGGCGGCTATCGTACGGTGACGTCAGGCGCCACGGTGGCGCGCTTCAGGAAGCATGTCAGCCCCCTCACCGGCGTGGTGACACGGCTGGAGCGGATCGAGGTCGACCTGCCGATGAACACCAATTTCTACGCGCAGCACAATTTCTCCGCACCGGCGCAGAATGTGGACCAGCTTCGCGCAGGGCTGAGCGGCGGCAGTTTCGGCAAGGGCAGCACGGCCGAGCAAGGCGAAGCCAGCGCGCTGATGGAAGCAATCGAGCGGTATTCGGGAATTTTCCAGGGCGACGAGATCCGGGCGCGCAAGCGCTTCACCGACTTTCCGTCGGGCGATGCCATCCGCCCCAACGACATCCTGCTGTTCAGCGACGAACAGTACCGCGGCAGGGCTGAGCCGAACCACCGCGACTCGCACCACACCCAACCGGCCCCGGAGCCGTTTGATCCGTCAGCCCGGATCGAATGGACGCCGGTCTGGTCGTTGCGCGACAAGCGGTTCAGGCACATTCCAACCAGCCTGCTGTATTTCTTCTACGAGGGTCCCGCCCCCTTCGCTGCCGATTCCAACGGCTGCGCGGCCGGCAATACTCGCGAGGAAGCCATCGTGCAGGGCTTCCTCGAACTGATGGAGCGCGATGCCTACGCGATCTGGTGGTACAACCGGTCGCAACGCGCCGCGGTCGATCTGAACCAGTTCGACGATTCCTACGTCCGTGATCTGAAGACCCAACTCGAGGAATCGGGCCGCCGGCTCTGGGTGCTGGATATCACCAGCGATCTCCACGTCCCGACCTATGTCGCGATCGTGCACTGGATACAGAACGGTCAGGAGAACATCGAGTTCGGTTCGGGCGCGCACTTCGATCCGCGCATCGCATTGCTGCGGTCGTTGACCGAGCTGAACCAGTTCCTCTCGATCGGCCTGATGGGCGGCGGCAGCGGCGAGAAGCCGAGCCTCGATGGCGTCAATCCGCTGCGGCTCGACGAACATCCGTTCCTGATTCCAAGCGCCAATCCCGTGATCCCGCCGGCTGCCGCGGCAGACGTGCCGCTCGACAACACCCGTGCACAAGTCGATGCCTGCGTCGACATCGCGGCGCGCGCAGGTCTCGACTTCCTCGTTCTCGACCAGACGCGGCCCGACGTCGAGGTTCCGGTGGTCCGTGTCATCGTTCCCGGGATGCGCCATTTCTATCGCCGCTTCGCGCCGGGACGGCTCTATGATGTGCCCGTCAAGCTCGGATTGCGCGATCGACCATCGCTGGAAAGCGAGCTGACGCCATTCCTCCCGCACACCTGAGGTGATGCCGGCGTGCGCGCGTCCAGGAAAACCAACGAGAAGAAGAAATCGCCACGCGCCGCGCCGCCGGCCCTCTTCGTTCGGCTCAACCCGGCTGTCGCGCTCGAAGCGCAACCTGACGGGAGCATAGCGGCTCACGTCGAAGGCTATTCGGAGCCTTTGGGGACATTCAGCACGGCCGCAGCGGAACGCGCCCGGAAGCTGGGATCAGGCCTGCCGCTGCCTTCTTCCGAGAGCGGCGATGCGGTCACGCGAGAGGTCGAGCGGCTGATGCGGCAATTGGCACGCCGCGGCCTGCTGGAATATCGCCTGGCGCGTGCAGCCGACGCCAGTGATCTCGTTGTGGTCGAGCCGCAGACCCCTGATTACTGGCCGCGCACGCCGAAGCTCGACGATGCGGCAACCGTCGTGCTGTCACGCTTCGCCTATCTGCGGCGGCGCGGCACCGAGATGGTTCTGGAATCGCCACGGGTCGGCGCGCTGTTGCGCATCTGCGATGAGCGGATTGCGGCCCTGCTGACCATCCTTGCCACGCCGCAGAAGATCAGCCGCATCCGGCGCCTGGATGGCTATCCGGGCCCTGCACTGCTCTCCCTGCTGCTGGACTGCCAAATCCTGATCAAGGTCGACGCGGCAAAACCCGATACGCTGCGGCAGGCGGAGGGCGATGACGGCCTCGTGCTCTGGGATTTTCACGACCTGCTGTTCCATGCCCGTAGCACGGAGGGACGACAGGCCAGTCCGCTGGGTGGCCTTTATCCGCACACCGGCCTGATTGCGCCGCTGCCCGCGATCCGGCCTGCCTGGCCCGGCAAAACCATCAAGCTGCCGGAATCCGACCCGATCGCCTCGCCACTCGACCAACTGCTGCACGAGCGGCATTCGACGCGCGAGTTCGACGATCAGAAGCCGATCACGCTGGCCGAACTTTCGATGTTCCTGAACAGCGTCGCGCGGGTCCGGGCGAAATGGAGCAGCCCACTTGAGTTTGCCGACGACGGTCCCGACATCGAATACACCAGCAGGCCGTACCCCGCAGCAGGCAGCGCCTACGAGCTCGAGCTCTATCTGGCCGTCGCGAATTGCGCTGGCCTCACGCCAGGTTTCTATCACTACGACGCCGATGCACACGCGCTGGCCGCCATCGACGTCCGCCCGCAGCATGTCGAGGCCATGATGCAAAGCGCGGGATTTGCCATGGACGCGCCGTCTCCGCCGCAGATCCTGATCACGATCGCCGCGCGCTTCGGCCGGATTTCCTGGAAGTACAGGGCCATCGCTTATGCGCTGATCCTGAAGGATGTCGGCGTCCTGACCCAGACGCTATATCTGGTGGCGACCGATCTCGGCCTCGGCGGCTGCGCGATCGGCACCGCCAATATCGATCTGTTCGCGAAGATGACCGGCCTCGACTTTCACGTCGAGGGACCGGTCGGCCAGTTCGCCCTGGGGCGCGGTATGGAATCGCCCCCTGCCGGATAGCCCTCGATCAGCGCTGCAACAAGCCAGAGCCTTTTTCGTTCCGATCGATCGGAACGGGACTCTGGATTCTTGTTTTGACGCGCTTCTTCACGCGAACCGGTCGCCACTTCGCTCGAAAACGCTCTAACACTACTTTGGCAGAATGTGTTTGCGCCACTGTTTTTCAAGGATTTGTTTTCGGCAGTATGGACACCTTTGAGACGGTGACCGAAGGATGAGATTGACGATAGCGTGACGTACGGCGGGCATGGTTGGCTGAGGCGGAGGTCCGTTGATTCTTTTTTTTCCGCCCCGCGTGTGCGAGGCGACGATGTTGCAGGAAGGCGTAGGCAATCATTGTCATCAGGGCGTGGCGATGAAGACCCTGCCATGATCGCCCTTCGAAGTGATCAAGTCCAAGCTCTTCCTTCAACTGCTGATGCGCCTGTTCACAAATCCATCTTGCCTTAATGGTGGCGGCCAGTGTGCGCAGATCCGTCGCCGCAGGGAGGTTGGCGAGATAGTATTTCTTCTCCCCCGAGGCGCGTTGCTCGCCGATGAGCCAAGCTTCGTCGCCCGGGAGATGCTGCTGACCCTTATCCCAAATCCGCTGCGGAGGGCCGTCGGCGGTGCGGACACGGAGAGCAGCAAATCGGGCTTTCAGCCGACCTTTCGTCCCGCTGCGCCAACTCAGGGTTTTCCATTTCGCGCTGGCCAACATTTGTTCTGCCGCAATCGATAAGATATCTGGTACGTGGTGCTTTCGTGGTTTCCCGCGGACTTTGGTAACCGGCCAAATGAGCTGGACATTAACCGGGTACACCTTGAGGTGCCGCGGGATGCCGACAGCCCAGGCCAGCCCGCGTTCTGTTAGCCCTTGTCGAAACGGTGCGCTGAGCCCGTATCCTGCATCCGCCAGCACACATCCAAAACGCACGTTGGCTGCCATCGCGCGGTCAATCTCCGCCAAAGCAATTTCCGGCTTGGACCGTGCCGTTCGGTGTTCGACCGGCACGCGAGCGCGCTTTAGACGAGACACGTTGCTCGTCCAGATCTCGGGCAGAAAGAGACGCAGCGCGACCATTACCGGCACTTCGCCGCGCGCGAGTGTCAGCGACACCAGCGTTTGGCAATTTGCCGTTTTGCCAAGGGAGGACGCATATTGAGGCGCGACGCCAACCGAGCGTTCGCCCTTCTTCGGCATTGCCGTGTCGTCAATAACGAGCACCGCATCCTTGCCGCCGACAAGCCGGTCGGCTTGGTTTAACAGTTCAGATTCCAGCGGTGTCGCGCTCCAGACACCATCGGCGATGAAATGGTGCAGCTGATCGTAGTTGCCCGATGCAACGCGTTCCGCCATCGGCTGAACGCTCTTGCGATCGCCGGGACCGATTAATCCCGCAACGTACAGCGGACACATCCGCTGTCGGGTCTTATGACCCAACCGATCCAGAAAAGGCTTCAGCCAGCGTTCGAGTTCGTCTTCCCATTCCGCCATGGTCAGCCCTCCAAGAGCCGACCACCCATGAATCATTGAAAAATCGATTCGGGAATCCTAATCAAACGCCCGAATCTAACAATCTGCCAAAGTAGTGCTAAGGCGTGTACTCATAAATCCGGTACGCGCGTGCTGGACTGGCGAGGTGCCCGTTGCCCTCAAAAGCAGACATCGACGATGCTTGGGTGAATGTCCGCCAAGGGGTCACACTCGGAAGTCGGAACGCACAACCGTGAAGTCCGCTTCACCCCCGACACCGGACTTTCGATAGCCAGTGCGGCATGTCCGATAAGGGCGGCGGGCTCAATTGGTCAGCGCAACACTCTAATCTTCTAGCAAAGATGGGGTGTGGACATGAAACAGCGGCGTCGCATTTATTACTCGGCCGCCCAGCGGTCCGAGATCTGGGATCGCTGGCAGGCCGGCGAACCAATGAGTTCGATCGGACGCCGGTTTGACCGAGAGTCCTCGTCGGTCTTCTCGGTAATCTCGCCGACCGGTGGAATCCGTCCTCCGGATCGGCACCGTGCCAGACGTGCGCTCAGCCTTTCGGAACGAGAGGAAATCTCTCGATGGCTCAGCATGCGCTGCTCGTTACGTTCGATTGCGCGCCACTTGGGACGATCTCCGTCAACTATCAGCCGTGAAGTCGAGCGCAATGGCGGGGCGGATAGCTATCGAGCTGCAGGGTCCGATCAAGCCGCCTGGGATCGGGCGCGGCGTCCGAAGCTTTGCAAGCTGGCTTGCCGTCCGTTCCTGAGGCGGACAGTATCGACCTTGCTGCGGCGGCAATGGTCGCCGGAGCAGATTGCCGGCTGGCTAAAGCGCACATATCCGGTGGAGCCTCAGAAGCGGCGCTGATCAAGCAATCGCAGCGATTGCCTAGCGAGCTTTACCGGTCGCTGACCTGGGACAGAGGCAAAGAGCTTGCCGACCATCAGCGCCTGGCATTGGCCACCGAGGTCGAAATCTATTTTTGTGACCCTCGGTCTCCCTGGCAACGCGGTTCAAACGAAAACACCAACAGATTGCTGCGCCAGTATCTTCCGCGTGGCACCGATCTGTCTTTGCACAGCCAGGCCAAGCTCAGTGCCATCGCAAGACAGCTCAATGAAAGGCCGAGAAAGACCTTGCTCTATCAGACGCCGGCTGAGAAGTTCGCAGAATGTGTTGCAGCGATCGGTTGAACTCACCGCCAATAGCGGACATTCGCGCAACCCGGGTCGGGTAACCGTTGTTTCCCTTAAGGACAATATCGCGAGGTCGGGATATAATGTTCCGTGCGTGCTTGAAGTCGTTTGCCGCACGCAGCAGGCGTAGGTCATTCCCGCTCGTCAATCTAGGGATTAGCGATCATGCCATCATCCAAATCACCCAACAAACCAAGCCGCCGCCTCTTAATCAAAACGCTCGCTGCGCTGCCCGTGGTCTCCATGCCGCTAGTCGCAAGTGTGCGGACTACTGTAGCGCAGACACCAATTGCCGCGGGGGCCGGTTTTTCGTTCGCAGCGGTCGGCGATACCCGTCCGATGATGTACCTCCCGTTGAAGGAGGGGCAGCCGGACCTCAACAAGTTCTTCGTCGAAATGTTCGGGTTGGTGATGCCGGAGAAGGTCGCTGAAGCCGTTGTGGCGAAGGATGTAAAGATGATTTTCGATCCGGTCACCAAAGACCTGATCAAGGTAGTCATGCCGTTCGCATCCAAGACGGAAGTGATGACCCTGACGGTAGATAAAGGTTGGGTCACTGAGGCATCCGTTGAAGACTTGAAACTGCTTCCTGGAGTGCATCGGACGATGTTCCGGCTTCAGGGCGGCGAATGGGTGACCCGTGAAATCGTGAAGGACGTTCAATCCAGTCGCGCCAAATTCGTGGTCAATAGTGGTGACGCCGTCTGGTGGGGCAATCAAGGCCTGACCGTCAGTGACAGCCCATACTGGAAGCGCGTGAATGATACGATGTTGAAGAAGCTACCGGCGCCGGATGACGAGATGCGCGCAGCCGGTCTGGATGGGCGCTTTTTCATGAGTGTGGGCAATCATGAGGTGTGGGCCGACCCAAAGATTGAGGGCGTTCTTTCCGCTGTGCCGTATCTGAAAAAAAGAGCTGGCTCCGCAAATTCGGACAGTAGCTTGAGTGGATTTTCTGCCTGACAGCGGCGAGGATTCTTGCTGCGAATCAGGAGCGAAGATGACGAAGAAGAGCCGCCGGATGCATTCTCCGGCATTCAAGGCGAAGGTTGCTTTGGCTGCGGTCAAAGGCGACAAGACGCTGGCGGAGCTGGCGCAACTGTTTGATGTTCATCCGAACCAGATCACGATCTGGAAAAACCAGCTCCTGGAAGGCGCCGCCGGCGTGTTTGGGCATGACAAGGCGTCGGCCGAGACGCCGGTCGATTTGAAGGCGTTACATGCCAAGATCGGCGAGCTGGCGTTGGAAAACGATTTTTTGTCCGGCGCGCTCACCAAGGCGGGCCTGCTGAGCGCAAAGCGATGATCGACCGCGGTCATGATCTTTCTATCGTGCGCCAGGCGAAGGTCCTGAAGCTGGCTCGCAGCACGGTCTACTATGAACCTCGGCCAGTTTCGGCCGAGGACCTTGCCTTGATGCGTCGGCTCGATGAGCTGCATCTCGATTATCCCTTCGCGGGAGCGCGTATGCAGCGATCGTTGCTGCGGCGGGAGGGCGTATACGCCGGTCGCCGCCACATCGCGACGCTGATGAAGCGCATGGGGATCGAGGCGGTCTATCGTCGCCCGAACACGAGTAAGCCGGCACCGGGTCACAAGATCTACCCGTACCTGTTGCGCGGATTGAAGATCGAGCGGCCCGACCAGGCGTGGGCAATGGACATCACCTACATTCCGATGCGGCGTGGCTTCGTCTATCTCGCGGCGGTCGTCGATGTGTTCAGCCGACGGGTCCTGGCCCATCGCGTCTCGATCACAATGGAGGCGGCCTTCTGCGTCGAAGCGGTCCAGGAGGCGTTGGCGAAGCACGGCAGGCCCGAGATTTTCAACACGGACCAGGGCAGCCAGTTCACCAGCCTCGAGTTCACCGATGTGCTGCTGGACGCGAAGATCGCCATCAGCATGGACGGCAAGGGCGCCTGGCGCGACAACGTGTTTGTCGAGCGGCTCTGGCGCACGGTCAAATACGAAGAAGTTTATCTCCGCGCCTACGACAGCGTGTCCGAGGCGCGAGCGTCAATTGCCAAGTATCTGGCCTTCTACAATCAGGGACGCCCTCACTCGAGCCTTGACGGGCGCACGCCCGACGAGGCTTACTTCGGCACGCAAGCTATGGTGATGGCCGCATGACCGTCGCCGACGATTTTGTCGTCGCTCTGGTCGGGCTACGCCCTCCCGACGCAACGACAAAATCGAAAGGCCCCGCGTTCAGCATAACCCGGCAGGAATCCACTTAAATCCCGCGGGGCGCTGTCCAAACAACCGGCGCCAGCTCTGACTTCGCCTTTCTCTGCACCGCCTGCAAAACTCTCTATGCCGTACTGTTTCCGGGTTCACCGAAGCTGGAACAGTTGAAGGAGATCATCAACGAGGGCATGACGATCAACACGACTGCGCGGCTCCCGCTGGCGCATGGCTCCTGGTACATCAACAAGCCTGCGGGATTGGCAGTGCACACGTCGCGGAGTTCGCTAAAAGAACGGGATTTTTTCGGCGAGCCGGGTGAACTGGATAGGCTGGCAGACCGGCTCTTCTTGATGAGAAGTCAGCTGTGGGACTTGATAGCCGAGGAAACTGAAGTGCTTGCGCATCGCGCTACCGAAGAAGCGATAAGGCCCTTCGCGCACTATTGAACCATGTTCGGCGGCGGTCCGGTGGCCGAACCATCCTCATTCCGGTAGCGCCACGTAAACGCCCTTGCCTCCTCGACTGTCAAAGACGTCGACCTGCCGTCAGCGTCGAGGATGTGGTGCAGGTTGTCGGTTGTCGGTTGTCGGTTGTCGGTTGTCGGGAAGTGGTAGCCGCCCCCCGAAAAAAACCAACAAAGTCGCGCTGCTTTCGACTCATCGAAGCCTCCTTCCATCTAGGCATACCTCCGCCTCCGTCAGTCCTCCCCTCCCCGCGGCGGGGAAGAGACACGGTCTCGGACCACGATTTCCGATCGCTTTATCCGGGCAGGGCGTGACGTGCGCTCAAGCGGTCCTCCGAACAGGGGTCGGACCTGTTCGAACGGGGGATGAGTTTGCCTCGGTTTATCGCGCGCCGATCGTGATACTGCGCGCGGGGCCGGAGAACCTGACATGCGGCTTCGTCGTCCGTTCCGTCAGGGCGAGAGCCCGCGATATTGCCGGTGTCCTATGGGTCAGAACCGGCTTTCTGGCTCGGGATGATGCGACCGAGCGCGCTGCTGTCGTTTATCGGGGGCGGCAGATCGTCTCGGATCTCGCCGGCGGTCAGGGAAAGGCAGGATCAAAACCCGTCCGCAATTCTCGCGGCCGGTCGATCGTGTTCGTGAATGCGGCGGGATCCACCGTGCAGGCCCGCAACCACGGGCGCACGACCTACCGAATGCGGTCAGTCGTGCACCACCTCCATGAAGGTTGCGGTTGCAACTGATTCGCGGGCCACGTATCCTGAAGATCCAGAGGTCACCAAACCCTGTTCTTCGCTACGGGTCCTGCCGCTCTTCACCGCGGCGGGGCTTCGTGCTTTAGGAAGTCCCAAAGTGCGCCTCCCCCACTGCCTCGGCAAAGGCGCTGCTCGGAAATGGACCTGGACCATCGAGCCCGATCCGGTGCCCACCGTGGTCGGATTCGACCACAATCGGCGAGCCACCGGCCGAAAAACCCTTTGAAGTACAATGTCGGCTCTCTACGAGGTGAGCCAGCCCCAACCGCTTGACCCGTTCCGGCGTGGCTGTTCTGCCGGGATCGCCGGCGCCCTCGTCCTGAATGAAGCCGTTTTCCGCTTGCCACTCCCGTTTTCATGGGCGGCGACGGATTCGGCGTGGCGGCGCGATTGAAATGGGCCGGGTGCATCGTCGTGGCAGCCCATAGACCATCCACCGTGATCGTCTTGGACCATGTCGGGGGCCTCGTTCGCGATCGGCCCCTGAGCGGCGAGCGCAGCAAGCGAATGCGGCTCTTGAAGCCTTCCCGGCAGAACAGCTCCGCGGACGTCCGGGACTTTATCCGGGACTCTTTGCCGCCTCTCCGGGGCTTTTGCCCAGTTTTGATCGGTTTTTGTTCGCTGAGTTGGAATCGGCCTGCGCTAAAAAACCCCTTTACTTCAAAGGGTTTGTAGACCGAAATTCGGTTTAGGTCGGAGACGTGTCCAAGCTCTGGAAGCTCGGATGCACCAGCGCCTCCGGCGCGATCGCGAGCACGATCAGCGCCGCCACCGCCAGCGTGCGGAAGGTGATCGCGCGGCGGTCGACCATCACCGCGATCAGCACCACCGCCGTCATGAAGAACGATCGCTGCGTTGCGACCTCCGCCCCCGACAGCAAGAGATAGAACGCCGCGGCGATCAGCGCGGCCGCGGCCGCCCATTTCTTGATCGGATGCCCCGCCGTCAGCGCAGGAAACAGCGCGAGCAGCGCGCGCACCGCGAAGAACACCACGCCCGCGACCACGGCCATGTGGTAGCCGGAGATCGACAGCACATGGCCGAGCCCCGAGATGAACATCGCATCGTTGACCGGCGTCGAGATCGCGTCGCGCCGGCCGGTCAGCAGCGCGGTTGCGATCGCGCGCTGATCGCCGTCGAGCGTGGTGCGGATGCGCGCGTCGATGGCGTCACGCAGGCCCTGCATGAAGGCGGCATAGCGCAGCGCCAAGCCGCCGGCTGCCGGTGGTTCCCTGGTCTTGACCGCGCCCATCACGAAGCCGGAGGCGCCGATGCCCTGGAAATAGAGGTCGCGGCCGAAATCATAGGAACCCGGACGCTGCGGCCCGAGCGGCGGCATCAGCCGCGCCTTCAATTCGACGAAGCTGCCGACATCGGGCGCGGTGCCCTTCTTCACCGAGAGCCTGACGCGCTCGAGCTTCGTCATGTCGCGCGGGCTCTCCATCGAGACCACGCGCAGCACGAAGCGATCGGTCTTCTCGCGGATGTCGCGCGTCTCGACGAAGCCGGTCAGCGCCACCGAGAACATCGGCCGCGCCAACACCGTGTGGCCAATTCGCGTCGTCTTCCACGTCGCTGTCGCAAAGCCCGCCGCGACCGCAGCCAGCATCACGATGGCGGGAAACACGCGGCGCCGCCGCAGCAAGAGCGCCAGCAGGCAGAGCGCAATTGCGACGCCGGCCGCGACCGAAAGCACCGGCTCGTGCTCGGCCGCGAAATAGAAGGCGATGCCGGTGCCGAACGCCACCGGCACCCATGGCAAAAGCCGGCCGGCGCCCGCCTCCGCGCGCGCCCATTGCTGCAACGTCTCGATGAAAGGCTGCCAGATGCTGGCGCGCGCCGGGACATAGCCGCCGACGGGCGCAGCCGCACGCGGCGGCCACGTCCCCGCGTAGCCGCGTTTGCCGCCCGGCGTCGTGCCCTGCTCCGCCATTCCGCTTGCGATCCCTGCCGGGACGCGAAACTACCGGAAGCTGTGACCTCGCCGCTAGCGGAACGAATGCAGAATACGGACCGGCAAGGCCGGATACCTGGATCGTCCTGCACCTCGCCTACCCCGCGCCGGGCCACAGCTGCCGCCTGCGTCAAACCGATCGAGCCGAAAGTCTCATTAGGTACCGATCCCATTGGGATTAAACTGCCCTGATGCCTTCACTCCCGGACAGCCAGGGATAAGGCAGTGATAGCTCGCGGCACCTGAAGGCCGCTGGAGCTCCTCTCAGGTGGCTCACAACTCCCCTGAGACCAGGCGTTGCGGACGAACTCGCAAATCTCGCCTGTAACGCCGCGCACCACGCGCACTCCGCGAGCGGATCAATCGCTGAAAAAACGCGAGGAGTAGCGTTTGCATTTGATAGGAGCAGCACATGACAATTCAAGTACCTAGCGATTTTCGTCGCGTGATTGTCGCTGCGTCAGTGGGAAACATCATTGAATGGTACGACTTCTATATCTTTGGCAGCCTGGCCGCAGTTCTGTCGGTCAAGTTCTTTGAGCAATCCCACCCCGTCGCAGCCCTGCTGAGCACGATCGCGCTGTTCACTGCGGGATTCCTGATCCGTCCGCTGGGGGCCTTCCTGTTCGGATGGATGGGCGATCGGGTCGGCCGCAAATATACATTCCTCATTACGCTGACCGGAATGGGCCTTGGAACGGGAGCGATCGGACTGATCCCAACCTATGAGTCAATCGGCCTGACGGCCGCATTCCTTCTATTCGGCTTGCGGATGATCCAGGGTCTATGCTTGGGCGGCGAATATGGTGGCGCCATCACCTACGTCGCCGAGCATGTTCCGGACGACAGCCGCGGCTACTACACGGGCTGGCTACAAACCTCGCCGACGCTCGGTATCGTGGTGTCGCTGGCCGTGATCGTTCTGACCCGGACATGGGCCGGCAATCAGGCCTTCGACGAATGGGCGTGGCGCGTTCCGTTCCTGGTCTCGTTCCTGCTGGTGGCCATCGCCATCTACATCCGCCTCCAGCTCCAGGAGACGCCGATTTTCCAGGAGATCAAGGCGCGCGGACAGATGACCAGGAATCCCTGGCGGGAAGCTTTCCTCAGCGCCAACATCAAGTACATCTTGATCGCCATCGTCGTCCTGATCGGACAGGGCGTGGTCTGGTACAGCGGTCAATTCTGGGCACTGTACTTCCTGCAGCAGGTCTCCAAGGTCGATGCGATTACCTCGGCCTACATCGTGGGAACCGCACTGCTGATCGCAACGCCGAGCCTGATCTTCTTTGGCTGGTTGTCGGATCACATCGGCCGCAAATCCGTGATCCTCGGCGGAATGCTGCTTGCCGCGATCACCTACTATCCGCTGTATCTGTGGCTCGGCATGGTCACGCAGCCGGGGCACATCAACTATCCGGTCGCCGTCTTCATCATCTTCATCCTCGTCTGCTACGTCGGGATGGTGTACGGGCCGGTCGGCGCGTTCCTGGCGGAGTTCTTCCCGGCGAGGATCAGGTACACCTCGGTCTCTGTGCCGTATCATATCGGCAATGGTTGGGGCGGCGGATTGGTGCCGTTCATCACATCAGCCGCCTTCGCTGCGACCGGCAGCATCGGCTACGCGCTGATCTACCCGATTGTCGTTCCCGCGGTGTGCTTCGTGATCGCCCTCTTCATCATGCCGGAGACACGCAAGACCAGAATTTGGGAGCAGATCGAGGAGAGAGTCGCGTCGTGACGGAGCGACCCTGCTGAGGGGCGACTAGAGCATTTCCCGTTCCGATGGAATCGGAACGGGGCTCTAGAATCTTGTTTTTGACGCGTTTTCTTTACGCGAACCGGTATCCATTTCGCTCGAAAACCCTCTACCCCTGCAGCAAGAGTTATGGCCGCCTTTCAGCAAGTGCGGACGATAGTTCTGAATCGTCCCGTACTCGCCGTCTCTGGCGTGATTTCTCTCCAGAGCCTGCATCCGCGTTACGTCGACGCGGCCTGGAGGGGATATGCTCCACGCAATTCCAACCTCTCCGGCCGCCAGTAGCGGTCAGGCCAACGTTTCAGTCGGCTTCCGCTCAGCCAACTCGGTGATGCCAGCGATCGTGCCACCAGGTGGCGAAATCACGATCCATCGCCAGCTCCCAGCAAGCGAGCACGATCACCACGATGCCGGCGAGCACGCTGCTCGTCGTGACCGATCCCTGTTCGTAGCTGAACGTCCAGGGTGCCAACACCAGAGCCAAGCCCATCAGCATCTCGCCCCATTCCTCCAGATAGGACGGAATGATGAATGCCTCCACGGCAAACAGCACGACGCCCAATCCGAGCGCGATGCAGATCCAGAGAGCTGCCCCGGAGAAGCCCAGTGCAAACGGCGACGCGACCAGCCAGACGCCCACCAACAGGCTGGCAGCATCCTGCCAGTGTTGAATGCGCATAATCCTCACCTCCTTCTTCCGAAGACATGGTGCGGCGGGGACAAAAAAGCATCTATCCGACCTGCGATGTGTTGCCGCTGCTGATCCGCAAAGCCACGTCCCTCCGGGCGGGAAAGCGCTCTTGCAATCGCGCGGCATCAGGATGCGCACTGTGTGCGCTTGACCAGGTGTCAACGTCTGCGGTTCGCGGCCCGACCGGTGTCCCACGGTTGCGCTCAGGACGAGAGGAGTATGACGCCATGCGAGAAACCGAAATCCACGACTATGCGCGGCAATTGCTTGAGGCACATGGCGTCAGGGCCATTGCGGAAGCTGCCCAAAACGCCATCGAGCTCGAAGCAAAAGGCGAGGCCGAGCTGGCCAGAACCTGGCGGCATATCGAAGACGCCATGAAGCTGATGCGCGGGCCGCACCAAAGCTGAGGCCGCCAGCGCGCAGCGCAGAACGTGGAGCAGGATCCGTCTCAAGCCGCCTTGTGGCGACTGAACGGCAGCACAATTTCAACGACGCGGCTCTCCATAACAGGAGTGAAGCCATGTTTCCGACGTGCGCAACAGCCGAAGATCTCGTGAAGGCGATCAACGACGAGAAAGTGCAGATGATCGATCTGCGCTTCACCGATTTGCCGGGGCTATGGCAACATTTTTCGGTCCCGCCGAGCGCGGCGAGCATCGACGCCCTCAGCGAAGGGATTGGATTCGACGGTTCATCGATCCGCGGCTTTCAGGAAATCCATGAAAGCGACATGCTGGTCGTCCCGGACCCGACCACGGCTTTCCTCGACCCGTATTCCCCTGCATCCACCCTGGTATTGATCTGCAACATCCGCGACCCCGTGACCGGTCAATCCTATAGCCGTGATGCCCGCTACATCGCCCAGAAAGCCGAAACCCACCTGAAGGCCACGGGCCACGCCGATATCAGCTACTTCGGTCCGGAGGCGGAATTCTTCGTGTTCGACAGCGTGCGCTACGGACAGGGCATCAATTACGCTTTCCACGAAATCGATTCCGATGAGGGCAGCTGGAACACCGGCTCGGAGGAAGCGCCCAATCTGGGACACAAGCCGCGCCCGAAAGAGGGATACTTTCCGGTACCCCCGACGGACAGCATGCAGGCGCTCCGCACCGAAATGGTGTTGACCATGGAGCAGCTCGGCATCCAGATCGAAGCCCATCACCATGAAGTCGCGACCGGTGGGCAGAACGAAATCGACATGCGCTTCACCACGCTCACGCGCATGGCGGACAATCTGATGATCTACAAATACGTGGTGAAGAATACTGCCCGCCAGAACGGCATGACCGCAACGTTCATGCCAAAACCGTTGTTCGAGGACAACGCGTCTGGAATGCATGTTCATCAGTCGCTGTGGAAGGGCGAGACCAACCTGTTCTACGACAGGGGCGACTATGCCGAACTGAGCCAGCTCGCCCGCCACTATATCGGCGGCCTGTTGACCCATGCCTGGGCATTGTGCGGGCTTTGCGCCCCGACCACCAACTCCTATCGACGTCTGGTGCCGGGCTATGAGGCTCCGATCAATCTGGTCTATTCCCAACGCAACCGATCGGCCTGCTGCCGCATTCCGATGTATTCGCCGAACCCGAAGGCCAAGCGCGTCGAATTTCGCTCGCCGGATCCCTCCTGCAATCCCTATCTGGCGTTTGCCGCGATGCTGATGGCAGGTCTCGACGGCATCAACAACAAGATCGACCCGGGCAGCCCGATCGACAAGAACCTCTACGACCTGCCGCCCGCCGAGGCCAAGGAGGTCAAGTCAACGCCCGGGTCACTGGACCAGGCGCTGGATGCGCTCGAACGCGATCACGCGTTCCTGCTGCGCAGCGATGTCTTCACCGCGGACGTGATCGAAACCTGGCTCGACTATAAACGGAAGAAGGAGGTCGATCCCATCAGATTGCGACCTCATCCCTACGAGTTCCATTTGTACTACGACATCTAGCGGCGACCGCACGCTCTGTGCGGACCAACCGAGTGCTCAATCAGGGGGGCTCGCCTCCCGCCACAACGGCGTGGGATACCGGAGTCGCCCGTCCAGTCGGGGCGGTCCAACACCCGGAAAGCGCTCCCCGCGGCCTACGACCTTGGTCCCTCCTCGCCATGCAGCGAGATCCGGATAGCCTGCAAGTTGGGTGCAAGATCGCTTGGACAAGCGGGAGCCGCGAGGCGCACGACGCTCGGCCCCACGCACCGCCTATGCACTCTCCCTGACTACGAGCGCCCGCCGGCCCTCGACCTTTGTGTCACGATCCAGCGCGAAGCTTAGATCAATGGCGTCTGCGACGAGACGTGGTGGCAGGAGATCTTCCAGTCGCCGTCCTCGCGCGCGATCACCCAGGTGATCTTGACGGCGAGCGAGGGCGCATCTCCGTCAAGGAAGAAGGACGCTATAGCGGCCATGTTGACAAGGCCGTCGTTCACCCGCTCGGTCCTGACCTCGCTGAACTGGACGCGCGGTGTATTCCAGCGCGGCAGGCCGTTGAAGTACGCCTTCACGCCGTCGCGGCCGCGATAGAGCGTCGGGTTAGAGCCGAAGAAGAACGCGTGCTGCGAATAGAGCGCAGCAAGCGCGTCCGCATCGAGCTTGCTGAAGCCTGCGGACCATTTTGCGATGACGGCGGAGGCGATATCGTCGGCTTCATCAGGCATCGATCGCCTCCCCCTACTTGCTTTGCGCTGGACCGCGCTAACCCTTGCCGCCGACTTCCTTGGCAAAGGTGTCGCGCAGGCCGATGGTGCGGTTGAACACGAGCTTGTCCGGCGACGAATCCGGATCGCGCACGAAATAGCCCTGCCGCTCGAACTGCATCACGTCGGGTGAATTGCTCTCGGCGATCGCAGGCTCGACCCGCGCGCCGGTCAGCACTTCCAGCGACTGCGGATTGAGGTCGGCAGCGAAATCGGCCGCATTCGGGCTCGGGTTGGCGAACAGCTGATTGTAGATGCGGATCTCCGCCGGCTTCGACTGCGCCGCCGGCAGCCAGTGCATCGTCGCCTTGACCTTGCGGCCGTCGGGCGCATTGCCGCCCTTGGTCGCGGGATCGTACGTCGCGCGCAGCTCGACGATCTCGCCGGCGTCGTCCTTCACCACGCCGGTGCACTTGATGAAGTAGGCATAGCGCAGCCGCACCTCGTTGCCGGGCGAGAGGCGGAAGAACTTCTTCGGCGGGTTCTCCATGAAGTCGTCGCGCTCGATATAGAGCTCGCGGCCGAACGCGATCTTGCGGGTGCCGGCCTCCGGATTGTCGGGATGGTTGATCGCCTCGATCTCCTCGACCTGCCCTTCCGGATAGTTCTCGATCACGACCTTGAGCGGCCGCAGCACCGCCATGCGGCGCAGCGCGGTGCGGTTCAGCTCCTCGCGGATGCAGAACTCGAGCATGCCGACATCGACCACGCTGTTGGCCTTGGCAACCCCGATGCGCTTGATGAATTCGCGCACCGCAGCCGGCGGCACGCCGCGCCGCTTCAGGCCGGCAATCGTCGGCATGCGCGGATCGTCCCAGCCCGAGACGTGACCGTCGCGAACCAGCTGGGTCAGCACGCGCTTGGACAGCAGCGTGTAGGTCAAATTGAGCCGCGCCATTTCATACTGCCGCGGCTTCGACGGCACCGGCAGCTTGTCGAGCAGCCACTCATAAAGCGGCCGGTGATCCTCGAACTCCAGCGTGCAGATTGAATGGGTGATGCCCTCGATCGCGTCGGACTGGCCGTGCGCGTAGTCATAGCTCGGATAGATCGACCATTTGTCGCCGGTGCGCGGATGGTGGGCGTGCAGGATGCGGTACAGCACGGGATCGCGCAGGTTGATGTTGCCGGCCGCCATGTCGATCCTGGCGCGCAGCACGCGGGCGCCGTTCGAGAACTCGCCGGCCTTCATGCGGCGGAACAGGTCGAGGTTCTCCTCGACCGAACGGTCGCGGAACGGCGAGTTCTTGCCGGGCTCGGTCAGCGTGCCGCGGGACAGCCGGATCTCCTCCTGCGACTGATCGTCGACATAGGCGTGGCCGGCCTTGATCAGGCCCTCGGCCCAATCGTACAGGCGCTCGAAATAATCAGACGCAAAGAAGAGGTTGGTTCCCCAATCGTAGCCGAGCCAATGGACGTCGGCCTGGATGGAGTCGATGTACTCCTGCTCCTCCTTGGTCGGGTTGGTGTCGTCGAAGCGCAAATTGCACTGGCCGCCGAACTCCTGGGCGATGCCGAAATTCAGGGCGATCGACTTGGCGTGGCCGATATGCAGGTAGCCGTTCGGCTCCGGCGGAAAACGGGTCACGATCCGGTTGTGCTTGTGGGAGGAGAGATCGGCCTGGACGATGTCGCGGATGAAGTCGCGCCCTGCCTCTGCCGTCGCCGTATCAGTCGTCATCAAAGGGTTCCCTGGAGGAGTCAGCTCAACCTTCTTTCTGCCAAATTCGCGCGGTCGGGCCAAGCCTAGTTTGGAGCCTGGTCTGGCGGGCAAAACGTCAACCAAAGCTTTAGTTATGTCCGGTTCCTGCTATACACCACCGCCGTTCCCGCATACGTCTCGCTTGATCATGACCAATTCCGTCGTTACCCGCTTCGCCCCCTCACCGACCGGCTTCCTCCACATCGGAGGCGCCCGCACCGCGCTATTCAACTGGCTCTACGCCAGGAAGCTCGGCGGCAAGATGCTGCTCCGGATCGAGGACACCGACCGCGAACGCTCCACCAAGGAGGCGATCGACGCCATCCTGGACGGCCTGAAGTGGCTGGAGCTCGATTGGGACGGCGACGTCATCTACCAGTTCAGCCGCGCCGCCCGCCATCGCGAGGTCGCCGAAAGCCTGCTCGCCGCCGGGCGTGCCTATTATTGCTATGCCTCGCCGGAAGAGCTCACCGCGATGCGCGAGAAGGCCCGCGCCGAGGGACGCACCCGCCTCTATGAGGGCATGTGGCGCGACCGCGATCCGGCGACGGCCCCGGCGGGCATCAAGCCGACCATCCGCCTCAAGGCGCCGCAGACCGGCGAGACCGTGATCGAGGATCAGGTCCAGGGCCGCGTGGTCTGGCAGAATGAGAACCTCGACGACCTCGTCCTGCTGCGCGGCGACGGCACCCCGACCTACATGCTCGCGGTCGTGGTCGACGACCACGATATGGGCGTTACCCATATCATCCGCGGCGACGACCACCTGATCAACGCCGCCCGTCAGAAGCAGATTTACGACGCGCTGGAGTGGGAGCTGCCGAGCATGTCCCACATCCCGCTGATCCACGGCCCCGACGGCTCGAAACTGTCGAAGCGCCATGGCGCGCTCGGCGTCGATGCCTATCGCGCGCTGGGCTATCTGCCGGCCGCCTTGCGCAACTACCTCGTGCGGCTCGGCTGGAGCCATGGCGATCAGGAGATATTCTCGACCCAGGAGATGATCGACGCGTTCGACCTCTCGGGGATCGGCCGCTCGGCTGCGCGGTTCGATTTCGCCAAGCTGGAAAACCTCAACGGTCACTATATCCGCCAGAGCGACGATCAATCCCTCGTGACCCAGTTCGAGAGCGTGCTGGATTATGTTCCTGACGGCGCCGCGCTGAAGGCCAAGCTCAACGACACCACCCGCGCGCAATTGCTGCGGGCGATGCCGAGCCTGAAGGAGCGCGCCAAGACGCTGATCGAGCTGATCTCCGGCGCCTACTTCATCTTCGCCGATCGTCCGCTCGAGCTCGATCCGAAGGCGGCGGCGCTGCTGACGCCGGAAACGCGCGCGCTGATCGGCCGGCTGCGCACCGCGCTGGAAGTCGTGAACGACTGGACGGCGGAAACCACCGAGACCGCCATGCGGAATTTCGCCGAGCAGAACAACCTGAAACTCGGCGCCGTCGCCCAGCCGCTGCGGGTGGCGCTGACGGGACGGACAACGTCGCCCGGCATATTCGACGTGCTGGCCGTGCTGGGACGCCAGGAGTGCCTTGCCCGTCTCGCCGATCAGGCGGCGTAATCCTGCATGGACCCCCTCCAGGGTCCATCTTGCAGCGCACATTGCAATGAGCTACCCATCCCCCGACGCTTTCTTCACAAGCCGTTCCGCCCCGCCACGGGCCGCAAATTAGCGACTGGGCAAGGTCGGTTTTCGCAACGAATTCATCGGGGATATCGCGATGGACGCAAAATCCAGCAAGACAGCCACACTCACCATCGGCAACAAGAATTACGATTTCCCGATCCTGAGCGGCACGGTTGGGCCTGATGTCATCGACATCGGCAAGCTCTACGGCCAGGCCGGGGTGTTCACCTACGACCCCGGCTTCACCTCGACCGGCAGCTGCCAGTCGAAGATCACCTATATCGACGGCGACGCCGGTATCCTCGAATACCGCGGCTATCCGATCGAGCAACTCGCCGAACACGGCGACTTCCTCGAAACCTGCTATTTGCTGCTCTACGGGGAGCTTCCGACCCCGGCGCAGAAGAAGGATTTCGACCATCGCGTGATTCATCACACGATGGTGCATGAGCAGATGGCCCGCTTTTTCCAGGGCTTCCGCCGCGACGCCCATCCGATGGCGATCATGGTTGCCGCCGTCGGCGCACTCGCCGCGTTCTACCACGACTCCACCGACATCAACGATCCGCGGCAGCGCATGATCGCCTCAATGCGGATGATTGCGAAGGTGCCGACGCTGGCGGCGATGGCCTACAAGTACACCATCGGCCAGCCCTTCATGTATCCGAAGAACTCGCTGTCCTTCGCCGAGAACTTCCTGCAGATGTGCTTCGGCGTGCCTTGCGAGGAATACAAGATCAACCCGGTGCTCGCCGACGCGCTCGACAAGATCTTCATCCTGCATGCCGATCACGAGCAGAACGCGTCGACCTCGACGGTGCGTATCGCCGGCTCTTCCGGCGCCAACCCGTTTGCCTGCATCGCGGCCGGCATCGCCTGCCTGTGGGGCCCGGCCCATGGCGGCGCCAACGAAGCGGCGCTGGCCATGCTGTCCTCGATCGGATCGGTCGACAAGATTCCCGAGTTCATCGCCAAGGTGAAGGACAAGAACAGCGAAGTCCGCCTGATGGGCTTCGGTCACCGCGTCTACAAGAACTATGATCCGCGCGCCAAGATCATGCAGAAGATGTGTCACGCGGTGCTGGCCGAGACCGGCCATGGCGACGACCCGATGCTGAAGGTCGCGCTCGAGCTCGAGAAGATCGCGCTCAGCGATCCCTATTTCATCGACCGCAAGCTCTACCCGAACGTCGACTTCTATTCGGGCATCACGCTGAAGGCGATGGGCTTCCCGACCTCGATGTTCACCGTGCTGTTCGCGGTCGCCCGCACCGTCGGCTGGATCAGCCAGTGGAGCGAGATGATCGAGGATCCGCAGCAGAAGATCGGCCGTCCGCGCCAGCTCTACACCGGCGTGGCGCGCCGCGACTATGTGACGATCGACAAGCGCAAGTAAGCTCGCAAGCAAGCTTCATCCTCAAGAGAATCCGAGACGGCGCCATCATCCCCGATGGCGCCGTTTTCGTTTGCCCCGCGCAACTACGATCGCGAGTGCGTCAAGACGCGGCAGCCGGCACGTACAATGCAAGCGGAACCGCTTCGGCGGGATGCCGCCGCAGGCAAGCTCGTTGTCGATGATTAGCCCGGCCGCCCGTTCATCGTCGCCAGCACGATGTCCGCCGCCCGGACGCTCGGCGGCTGATCGCCGGTCGACATCTTCGCATCCATCATCGCGAACGCCACGAGCTGACGCAGACGCTCGGGCGTGTCCGCGAGCACCTCGCCCAGCGCCTGCGCGAGCTTCTCCGGCGTGCAGTCCTCCTGCAGGAATTCCGGGATGATCTCGCTGCCGATCACGAGATTGGCGAGGATCACCGACGACACCCGGATCGCACGGCGCAGGATGAACGCTTCGGCGGCGCCAACGCGATAGGCCGTCACCATCGGAATGCCCGACAGCGCGAGCTCGAGCGTCACGGTGCCCGACTTGGCGAGCGCGGCGCGCGCCACGCGGAATGCGGCGCGCTTCTCGGTCTCACCGACCGCGAGCCGCGGCACGACCGGCCACGACGCGATGCCTTCGCGCACCATTGCCTCGAGATGCGGCATGGTGGGCAGCACGAGCTCGAACGATTTTTGCTTGCCGAGCTGACCGAGCGCCGCGCCGAACAGCGCCAGATGATGCCTGATCTCGCTGCGGCGGCTGCCCGGCAGCACCAGCAGGACCGGCAGCTCGGCGTCGCGGCGCTTCTGCTCCTCCGCGTTCGGCCGCAGTGAGGCGAATTGCTCGGTCAGGGGATGGCCGACATAGCTGCACGGTGGTCCCTGCAGCTTGCGATATTCCTCGGGCTCGAACGGCAGCAGCGCGAGCACGTGATCGACGTAGCTCCGCATCGCGCGCGCCCTGCCCGGCCGCCACGCCCACACCGACGGCGAGACGTAGTCGACGATCGGGATATCAGGGTTGCGGGCGCGGACGCGACGGGCGACGCGGTGGGTGAAGTCCGGGCTGTCGATGATGACGAGCATATCGGGCGCATCAGCGAGCACCGCATCGGCGGTGCGGCGGATCAATCGCAATATCTTCGGCAACTGCTTCACGACGGCGGCAAAGCCCATGATCGAGAGTTCCTCGATCGGAAACAGCGGCGTGATACCCTCGCTTGTCATCGCCAGGCCGCCGACGCCGGAAAATTGCACGCCATCGCCGAGACGCTGGCGCAGCACCTTCATCAGCGCCCCGCCGAGCCGATCGCCGGATTCCTCGGTCGCGATGAGGAAGATCTTGCGGGGCGTGCTGGGAGGGCGCGCCTGCATCAGCCCGCCAGTCCGATGACAAAGAGCCCCCTGGCGTCGGCGGCCTCGATCAAGGCCTGCGGTTCGGCGGCCAGCGTGTTGCCGGCGATCACGGCGATGCCGGCGATGCCGGCCGCGGCCACGCCCTCGACCGTCCGCGGACCGATGGTCGGCAGATCGAAGCGCAGGTCCTGGCTGCTCTTCGGCGCCTTCACCAGCACGCCGCGGCCGGCCTTGGCGCGAATCCGGCCCTCGGCGCGCAGCCGCGCCACCCGCGCCAAGAGCCCATCGGTGCCCTCGATATCCTCGACCGCAACCACGTGCCCGTCGATCACCACCGCCGCCTGACCGATGTCGAACGGGCCGAGCGCGTCGAGCACGCCGCGGCCGCGCGCGATGTCGGCGAGCGCGGCACTGTCCGGCGTGGCGCGCGTCACGGCGCCCTCGGGCATCAGGAGATCGGGTGCGACATCCTTGATTCCGACCATGCGGAATCCCTGCTGCTCAAGAATGCGGCCGACGCTCGACAGCAAATGATCGTCGCCGCCGCGAAACGCGCGCACGACATGGCCGAGCAGGCGCAGGGTGCACCAGTCGAGCCGGATCTCCGACAGCGCGGGACGCACCAGCGTGCCGATGAAGATCAGGTCGCGGCAGCCTTCATCGCGGAATAGCCGGGTCGCCCGCCCGAGCTGGCCGACCGAGATCCAGCGATGACGAAAGCGCTGCGCGCGCGCGGGATCGCAGGCGCCGCGCAGCGCGAACAACACCGGCGTGATGCCGCGCGAGGTCAGGGACTCCGCGACCGCGAACGGCATGGCGCCGCCGCCGGCGATGACACCGACCGGCGAGGAAAGCGAGGGAGCCGCTGACGTCATGCTGGCGGCCATTCCATGCTCAATCGGTGTCGGCTGGAAGGCAGAGCGGCCGGAGCTTGCCGCCCTCGATGAAGGCAAGGATTTCGGCGATCGCGGGATCCTCTGCCGCCAGCGGCTGCACCGAGGCCAGCCGCTCGGCGAAGATGCCGGGGCCGTGGAACAGCTTTTGATAGAACGCGCGCACCGTCGCCAGCCGCGACTTGGTGAACTGGCGGCGCCGCATGCCGATGATGTTGAGGCCTTCGAGCACCGCGTATTGTCCGTTGGCAAGCCCGAACGGGATGATGTCGCCGCGCACGCCGCAAACGCCACCGATCATCACCTGCGAGCCGACACGGGTGAACTGGTGCACCGCCGACAGGCCGCCGATATAGACGAAGTCGCCGATCTCGCAGTGGCCGCCGAGCGTCGCCGACGTCGCGAAGATCACGCCATTGCCGACCATGCAATCATGGCCGACATGGCTGTTGTTCATGAAGAAGCCGCGATCGCCGACGCGGGTGAGCCCGCCGCCCTTGATCGTGCCGACATTCATCGTCACGCCCTCGCGGATCGTGCAGGCTTCGCCGACTTCGAGACGGGTCGGCTCGCCGCGATAGCTGAGATCCTGCGGCGGTCCGCCGAGCGCGGCAAACGGCGAGATGACGCAGCCGGCGCCGATCCTGGTATGCCCGCTGATCGTGACATGCGCGATCAGCTTGCAGTTCTCGCCGAGCACGGCATTGGGGCCGATGATGCAGTACGGACCGATCTCGGTGCCGGCCCCGATCACAGCGCCATCCGCAATCCGCGCAGTGGGGTCGATCATGCTCATGCAGTTCAGGTCCGGAATTCGTTAATGGCGCCAAAGCGCTATGCTGTCAGTTGGGCGGTCGTTAGCGCGACTTTGCCTGCCCTGTCCAGTGACGTATGATGACGGCCTGTTGCAAATGAGAAGGTCGCAACCGATCCATGGTCCGGGCCGCCGCGCTGATCCTCAGCCTGCTCTCTGCGCCGATCGGCCCGGAGACGGTCGATCTCGGCAACAGCACGACCGTCGATCTCGCGAGCTTCGAATGCCGCGATATCAATCGCAGCACGATCGTCCAGCGGGTCTGTTACAGCGCAGGCGAGCGCGCGCTGTTGGTCGCGGTCAGGGGCAGCTACCAGCACTATTGCGGCGTGCCCACTGAGACCTTCGACGCGCTGATAAACGCGCCGTCGATGGGCGTCTTCCTCAATCGCGTGTTGCGGATCGCCGGTGCCGACGGCCGATATCTCTGCCGAACGTCCTGACTCGATCGTCTAGAACTTCTCGTTTTGAGGTGTTTTCTTCACGCGAACCGGTGTCCACTTCGCTCGAAAACGCTCTAATCCGTCAGCATCGCACCGACATCGGCTTCGGCGACGACCTGGCCGTTGACCTTGGCATCGCCGTGAAACCACCACATCGTCTTGCGCCGGCCGAGCGAGCGCATGTGGTACTCGATGGTGTCGCCGGGCATCACCGGCTTGCGGAACTTGCACTTGTCGATGGTGAGGAAATACACCGCGCGCGGCTTCTCGGTGCCTTCGACGGATTTGATGCCGATCACGCCGGCGGTCTGGGCCATCGCCTCGATCATCATCACGCCGGGATAAACCGGGCGGTCCGGGAAATGCCCCTGAAACGGCGGCTCGTTGAAGGTGACGTTCTTGATGCCGATACCGCTGTAGTCGGTGCGAATCTTGACGACCCGATCGATCAACAACATCGGAAAGCGGTGCGGGAGCGTCTTGAGGATATCGTTGATATCCACCAGCTCGAATTTGACCGGTGCCTCCTCCATCACTCCTTCCCCTCGCCCTTCGTTTCGTTGTCGCGCACCAGCCGCTCCACCGCGATGATTTCCCTGAACCACTGCTTGGTCGGCTTGGCAAAATGCCCGCCCCAGCGGCCGTTGGGTGGGATGTCGTCCTTGACCGCGCTCATCGCCGTCACCTGGGCACCGTCGCCGATCTTGAGGTGGTTGTTGATTCCCACCTTGGCGCCGAGCGCGACGTTGTCGCCGATCGTCAGGCTGCCTGCGAGCCCGATCTGGGCCGCGAGCAGGCAATGCCGGCCGATGGTCACATTGTGGCCGATCTGGACCTGATTGTCGATTTTGGTGCCCTCGCCAATCACCGTGTCGCGCAGGGAACCACGGTCGATGGTCGAGGCGGCGCCGACCTCGACATTGTTCTGGATCACCACGCGGCCGGTCTGCGGCACCTTCACATGGCCCGCCGGCCCGAAGAAGATGAAGCCATAGCCGTCCTGGCCGATATTGCAGCCGGTATGGATCAGGACGTTGTTGCCGATCAGCGCGAACTGAATGGTGGTCTTGGCGCCGACATTGCAGTCGCGGCCGATCTTGACGTCGGCCCCGATCACCGCGCCGGCGCCGATAATCGTGCCCGCGCCGATCTCGACCCGCGGGCCGATCACGACCAAGGGATCGACGATGACGCCGTCCTCGAGACGCGCGGTGGGATCGATGATCGCCGACGGCGCGATGCCCTCGGTATCGAACCAGGATTGCGGCCGCAGCGCATCGGCGTGCCATTCGCGGGCGAGCTCGACGAAGACCTGGAACGGCTTGTTGGCCCGCAGCACGGCCGTGCCCTTGGGCACCTGCGCCTCGAAGCGCGGGCTGACCAGGCACGCGCCGGCCTTGGTCACGGCAAGCTGGTCGGCATATTTGAGATTGTCAAAGAAGGCGAGATGCATCGGACCGGCTTCGTCGAGCGAGGCCAGCCCTCTGATCTTATGCGCGCCCCTTGCGGGGTCGACCAGATGCGCCTTCGTCAGCGCGGCGATCTCAGCCAGCGTTGACGAAGGGGGACTCTTGAAGAAGATCGGCTGCGCCATTCCATCCGTCGCAGTCCGGTCGGCAATCGGTCTTAGAACGTCGTACCGCCGCCAAACCGGAATTCTTGCGTGCGGTCATACGCACCCTTGGTCAGCGGCACTGCGTAATCGAAGCGCAGCGGGCCGAACGGTGACTGCCAGATCAGGCCAACACCGACCGAGGTACGGACGACCTTGCTATCATCATAGCTCAGGCCAAGGCAGGTGCCCGGAGTCGGCGGGTTCGTCGTCGGCTTGATACAACCGGGCACGTTGACCTCGCCGGTTGCCGCCCACGAGGTCGGGCCCTTGTAGTCGTACAGGCCGCCGGCGTCGGCATAGACCGCGCCCTTGAGCCCGACTTCCTTCGGCAGGAACCAGAACGGCATCTGCAGTTCCGCCGACACGCCCCAATACTTGGTGCCGCCGATCGCGTCCATGGTGCCGTAGGGATTGATGTCACGCGGACCGATGCCGTTCGGCGCGAAGCCGCGGACCAGGTTCGGGCCCATCTGGAAGTGATCCAGCATGCGCAGATCCTGGCTGCCGAGCTTGTTCAGGATGCCGCCCTGGGCGTGGATCAGGCCGACGAGATCAGAGACCAGCGGGGTGTAGTACTTCGCGTCGACCGCGCTCTTGATGTAGCTGACGTCGCCGCCGACGCCGGCGAAGTCCTGCTTGAAGTCGACGATCAGACCGTCGGTCGGGTTCTTGTTGTTGTCGAGGGTGTTGTAGTTGAGCGTATAGCCCAGCGCCGAGGTCAGGGTCTTGCCGCCCGCCAGCTCCTTGCGAACCGGCAGCGAGGCTTCGCCGTCGAAGTAGCAGCCGAGACCATTGGTCGACGTCAGATCGATGCCGTTGAGGTTCGCATAGGCCGGGCTCGGGTTGAACGCGGGATTCGGCGTTCCATCCGGCAGGGTCTGCACGTTGTTACAGTTGTTCAACGTCGACGGCAGCGTGATTTCCTGCTGATAGATCGAGTAGCGCAGCTGCAGCGAGAGATCTTCCCGCAGGCTGAAGCCGAGCCGCGGGCTGAAGCCCAGCGTCTTTGTGCCGTACGCGATGTAGCTGTTGGACAGCTGCTGGCGCTGATAGAAGTCGAGACCGAGCGCGACGCGGTAGTCGAGCAGATAGGGCTCGACGAACGACAACGAATAGCCGCGGGCATACTGGCCGTAGGTCACCGACGCCTTCGCGAACAGGCCGCGGCCGAGCAGATTGCGCTCGGACACGCTGACTTCGGCCAGCGCGCCATCGGTGGTCGAGTAACCGCCCGACACCGAGAAGTCGCCAGTCGACTTCTCTTCGAGATCGACGATCAGGATGACGCGATCGCTGGAGGAGCCCGGCTCGGTGGTGATCTTGACGGTCTTGAAGAAGTCGAGGTTCTTCAGCCGGCGCTCGGCACGGTCGACCAGCGCGCGGTTGTAGGCGTCACCCTCGGAGATATCGAACTCGCGGCGGATCACGTAGTCGCGGGTGCGGCTGTTGCCGCGGACATTGATACGCTCGATATAGGTGCGCGGTCCTTCGTCGATCGCGAACGTGATCGACACCGTGTGATTGTCGAAATTGCGATCACCGCGCGGCCGGACCACCGCGAAGGCATAGCCGCGGCGCGACGCCTCGATCTGCATTTCCTCGACTGACTTCTCCAGCGCCTCGGCGTTGTAGAGCGAGCCGACATTGACGCGCGAATAGGTGCGCAGCGCGTTCGGGTCGAGCGTTGAGATCGACGAGGTGTAGTTGACGGCGGCGACGCGGTATTGCTGGCCTTCTTCGATCTTGAAGGTAACCAGAAAGCCCTTCTTGTCGGGATCGTATTCGGTCAGCGCGGCCACGACCTGGACGTCGGCATAGCCGTTCTTGAGGTAGAAGCGGCGAATCAGATCGCGGTCAGCCTCGACCCGGTCGGGATCGTAGACGTCGTTGCCGCCGAGGAAGCTCAGCAGGTTCGATTCGCGGGTCTTGATGATGTCGCGCAGGCGGGACGCCGAATAGGCGTTGTTGCCTATGAACTCGATCGACCGGACGCCGGTCTTCACGCCTTCATTGACCTCGAAGATCAGGTCGACGCGGTTGTTCGGCTGCTCGATGATCTGCGGATTGACCCGCACGTCGTAACGGCCGGAGCGACGGTAGATTTCGGCGATGCGCAGGGCGTCCGACTGGACCATCGGGCGCGAGAAGGTGCCGCGCGGCTTCGACTGGACTTCGGCAGTGAGCTGCTCGTCCTTGACCTTCTTGTTGCCCTCGAAGGCGACACGGCCGATCACCGGGTTCTCGACCACGACCACGACAAGGCGTCCGCCTCGCTGGTCGATGTGGACGTCCTGGAACAGACCGGTCTCGATCAGCGCCTTCAGGCCGTCGTCGATCTGGGCCTGGCCCAGCCGACCGCCCGGTCCGGGATGGAAATAGGAGCGGATGGTTTCGAGTTCGACGCGGCGATTCCCCTCCACCGTGATCGAATCGACGGTCTGCGCATACGCAGGCGCAGAAACAGCTACGGCCGCCAAGGTGGCAGCCACCGGCACGGCGAACATGACCAAGGCGGCGAACAGCCCCCCCCTCACTCGCATTCCAAACATCATGCGCTGCGCGCCCTTATCTTAGCGATGCCGGATCGTTCCCCAACGCCCCGACAGATTCCCAACCTACCGCCCAGCTTGTAACCAGTTTTGCCAAGGGGGCAAACTTACTACAGCCGAACATTTCCATTTTCGTACCAACACGTTGCTCATCGGCAACGCCACAGAAAAGCCCGCTTTAGGACCCGGCGATCCTGAGGATGTCGTTATACGTCGCAAACACCATCAGCATCAGGACCAAACCCAGCCCGATTCGGAAACCCACCTCCTGCGTCCGCTCCGACAGCGGGCGTCCACGGAGCGCCTCCGCGCCGTAGAACAGCAGGTGGCCGCCATCCAGGAGCGGGATCGGGAACAGGTTCAAGAGGCCAATCGAGACCGACAGGATGGCACAAAGGTTCACAACGAATTGGAAACCTGCGCTCGCGGCCTGACCGGACAGCTTTGCGATTCCGATGACCCCACTTACCTCGCCCGGATTGCCGGTTCCCACGAACAGCGACCCGAGGAACTTGAAGGTGCTGGCAATGATGTACCAAACCTGCTCGACGCCGATTTTCAGGGCTTCCAGAACGCCGACGGAGGCGCTGGTTGCTTCGCCAGTCTGAGCCTTGTGCTCGATTCCGAGCACGCCGATTCGGTGGGCATTGCCGAAGGGGTCCTTGACCTCCTTGAGCGCCGGCGAGGCGGTCAGCGAGACAATCTGCCCATCACGCCTCACTTTGAACCCAAGAGCTGAACCTGCATTCGAAGCTACGATCCGCTGCATGTCGGCAAAGCTCTGAATCGCACTGCCGTCGATCTCGACGACGACGTCACCGACCTTGAATCCTGAGTTCGCGGCAACGCTCTCGGCGACCAGACCATCGACCCGCGCGATCGTGCTCGGCTTGCCGTAATAGAGCGCCATACCCGCAAAGATCAGGGCGCCGAGAATGAAATTCGCCACTGGACCAGCGACGACGATGGCGGTGCGCTTTCCGACCGACTTGTGGTGGAAGCTGCCCTGGCGCTCCTCAGCCGTCATGGAGGCGAGCGTCTCCGTCGACGGCGTCGACGCCTCGCTGTCGTCGCCGAAGAACTTGACGTAACCGCCGAGCGGAATCGCGGAGAGCTTCCAGCGCGTGCCATGCCGGTCATTGAAGCCGGCAAGCTCCGGCCCGAACCCCAGCGAGAAGGTCAACACCTTCACGCCAGCCCAGCGCGCAACCAGGAAATGGCCAAGCTCGTGAAAGAAAACAACGATCGTCAGGACGAATAAGAAGGGAACAATGTAGCCGATGAGCCCGTGGCTCAACGCATTGAAATAATGAAGAAAAAATTCGGGCATTCGATTTCCCTCGACAAGAGCCAGAGGCTCCGTCCCCAACCCTCTAGGTTGCCTTTAAGGCAATTTGAGGCAATAGGGCGGCAGCTTTATTTCGCGCGATATGGTCAACGGAAATCGCATCATCCGCCGAGTGCAGTGGTGGCTGATTCCCCGACCTGATCCAATCGTTCATTGTCGCCTCGACCAGCCGGGCGATCGCGCCGAACTTGATCTTGCCGGCGATGAAGGCTGCGACTGCGATCTCGTTCGCGGCATTGTACACGGTGGTCGCGCCGTGCCCGCTCCGCAGCGCCTCGTAGGCCAGCCGCAGCCCAGGGAAGCGCTGGAAATCCGGCGCCTCGAAGGTGAGCTGGCCGATCTTGGCGAGATCGAGCTTGGCGGACGGGCCGACGACGCGATCAGGCCAGCCCAGGCAGTGCGCGATCGGGATCCGCATGTCGGGCGTGCCGAGCTGGGCCACCACCGAGCGGTCGGAGAACTCGACCATGCCGTGGATGATCGACTGCGGGTGCACCAGCACGTCGATCTCGTCGGGCGCCAGCGCGAAAAGGTAGGACGCCTCGATCACCTCGAGGCCCTTGTTCATCATCGAGGCGGAATCGATCGTAATCTTCTGCCCCATGCTCCAGTTGGGATGCTTCAGCGCCTGTTCCAGCGTCGCCTGCTCGATGTCGGCGGGGGCCCAGGTGCGGAACGGCCCGCCTGACGCGGTGATGATCACCCGCGTCAGTTCCTCGCGATTGCCGGAAGCCAGCGCCTGGAACAGCGCATTATGCTCGGAGTCCGCCGGCAGGATGCAGGCGCCGGCCTTCTTGGCCCGCTCCATGAAGATATCGCCGGCGCAGACCAAACATTCCTTGTTGGCGAGCGCGACGGTGGCGCCACGATCGACCGCGGCAAGCGCCGGCTTTAGTCCGGCCGCGCCGCTGACCGCCGCCATCACCCATTCGGCCGGCCGCGCGGCCGCTTCGATGATGGCGCTCTCCCCGGCCCCGCATTCGATCCGGGTTCCGGCGAGCGCGTCCTTCAGTTCGGAAAGCCTGGCAGGATCGGCAATGGCGGCGAACCGCGCGCCGAACTCCTTGGCGAGCTTCGCCAGTCCCTCGACATTGCTGTTCGCGGTCAGCGCCTCGACCCGGTAGCGGTCGCGCGCGCCCCGCAGCAAATCCATCGTGCTGTCGCCGATCGAGCCGGTGGCACCGAGGACGGTCACGGTCCGCGCGGCGGATGCCGCCCCGGCCTTGTTGTTACGCAACGGAACTGCGCTCATCTCATCACCAAACCATAAGACCGCGCCCGACGCCATCGGCGCCACCACGGAGAAAGCCGAAAATCGCCGCCACAATGACGGCCGCGACAAATCCGTCCAGGCGGTCTAGGAGGCCGCCATGGCCGGGAATGATGTGGCTCGAATCCTTCACGCCGAACCGCCGCTTCACCGCGGATTCGAAGAGATCGCCGAGCTGCGAAACCACCGACAACACGGCGCCGAGCAACAGCAGCGGCCCGGTCGTGCCGATCTCGAAGGCGGCAAAGCCGGCGGCAACGAGCAGGCTTGCGACGAAACCACCGGCGGCGCCGGCCCAGGTCTTCTTCGGACTGACCCGCACCCAGAGCTTCGGTCCGCCGATGCCGCGGCCCGCGAAATAGCCGCCGATATCGGTGACCCACACGATCAGCAATACGAACATCAGCGCGGCGAATCCCTTCGCCGCATCGAGGCGCAGCAGCACCGATGCGACCTCGGCCCCCGCCGCATAGAGCAATCCCGCAACGGCCCAGTTGCGCCGCGCGCCCGACGTCAGGGCGACAACGACGGCGCCGACGGCGAGCACGATCAGGGCGACATCGATCCGACCCGCCATCAGGCCAAGTCCGGCAAGCAGCAGCGCGACGACGCCCGGCACCACGACGCGGAGCTCGCGTCCGAGGCCGGTAACAACAAGCCATTCGGCGAACAATCCGACCGCCGCCAGCGTCACCAGAAGCGACCAGGCGACGCCACCCAGATAGGCCAGTGCGATCGCGAGCGGCGCCAGCACCAGCGCCGCAACCACGCGCATCACGAGATTGCGCGATCCCTGCTCGCTCGCTGCCGCCGGTGCGGCTTCGCCCTCGGTCACGAGCCGGTTTTCGCAGCGAGGCCGCCGAACCTGCGCTCGCGCTTGCCGTATTCGGCAATCGCGCCTTCGAGCGCGGCCTTGTCGAAATCCGGCCAGTGAATCGGCACGAATACCAATTCGCTGTAGGCGGCCTGCCACATCAGGAAGTTCGACAGACGCTGCTCGCCGCTGGTGCGGATGATCAGATCGGGATCCGGAATGTCGGGCGCGTCGAGATATTGGCCGAGCGTGTCGGCATCGATGGAGTTGGCGTCGCGCTTGCCTTCGGCGACCTCGCGCGCAAGGCGCCGCGCGGCGGCGGCGATCTCCGCCCGCGAACCGTAGTTGAAAGCGACCACAAGGTTGAGCTTGTCGTTGTTCCTGGTCAGCTCCTCGGCCTCGTTGAGCAGCGCGCAGATGTCGGGGTCGAGCCCGTCCCGCTCGCCGATCACGCGCACCCGCACCCCGTCACGATGCAGCGTCGCCAGATCGTTGCGGATAAAGCGGCGCAACAGGCCGAACAGATCGCCGATCTCGCTCGCCGGCCGCGACCAGTTTTCCGAGCTGAAGGAAAAGATCGTGAGATAGACGATGCCGAGTTCATGGGCCGCACGCACCACGCGGCGCAGCGCCTCGACGCCGCGGCGATGGCCCTCGACGCGCGGCAGGCCGCGCGACGCCGCCCAGCGCCCGTTGCCGTCCATAATGATCGCCACATGCAACGGAGCACCGGAGCGATCCGGTCCGTCAGTTGCTGGGGCGGCAGCGTTCGACATCGGCTGGTTTCCGTAGCGCCTTCAGACCGTCAGGATTTCCTTCTCCTTGGCGGCAAGCAGCTGATCGACTTCGGCGATCATGCCGTCGGTCGCCTTCTGCACCTCGTTCGACAGGCGCTCCTGATCGTCCTCGGAGATCTCGTGATTCTTCTCGAGCTTCTTGATGACGTCGAGGCCGTCGCGGCGCACATGGCGCACGGCGACCTTCGCTGCCTCCGCGTATTTGTGCGCGACCTTGACGAGCTCCTTGCGGCGCTCCTCGTTGAGCTCGGGAATCCGCAGGCGCAGCACCTGACCTTCGGTCGCCGGCGACAGTCCGAGGTTGGAATCGACGATCGCCTTTTCGACCGCCTTCACCATGGTCTTGTCCCAGACCTGCACCGAGAGCAGGCGCGGCTCGGGTACGCTGATGGTCGCAACCTGGTTGAGCGGCATATGCGAGCCGTAAGCCTCGACCTGGACCGGCTCCAGCATGGAGGCCGCGGCGCGGCCGGTGCGCAGACCTCCGAGTTCGTGCTTGAGCGATTGCGTGGCACCCTGCATGCGGCGCTTCACGTCGTTGATGTCAAAACCAGCTGCGGCCATGACCTTCTCCCTTTCACTTAGAAACCGGCTGTCGACGCCCGGAGGCGCGGCAATCAGCCGGCGACGACCGTGCCGTGTCCGGTACCGCGCAGAATCGCACCGATCGAACCGGGCTCCGCGATCGAGAACACGATGATAGGCAGCGACGTCTCGCGGGCAAGCGCGAAAGCGGTCGCGTCCATGACCTTGTAGCCCCCCTCGATCGCCTGCGAATGGGTCAGGCGATCGAAGCGCTTGGCTTTGGGGTCCTTCTTCGGATCGGCGCTGTAGACGCCGTCCACATTGGTGGCTTTCAACACCGCCTGCGCACCGATCTCGGCCGCGCGCAGCACGGCCGTGGTGTCGGTGGTGAAGAACGGATTACCGGTTCCGCCGCCGAGCAGGACGATCCGTCCCTCGGCGAGGTATTTGTGCGCCGCAGTACGGGTGAACAGCTCGGAAATCTCCGGCATCACGAATGCCGACAAGGTCCGCGCCGGGCTTCCCTTGCGCTCGATCGCCGCCTCAAGCGCCAGGCAATTCATCATGGTAGCAAGCATGCCCATGGTGTCGCCGGTCGGCCGCGACACGCCGCGTGAGGAGACCTCGACGCCGCGGACGATGTTGCCGCCGCCGATCACGACCGCGACCTCGATGCCGAGCTTGCGGGCCGCGATCAGGTCGTCGGCGACGCGGTCGATCGTCGGTTGATCGATCCCGAAGCCGTGGGAGCCGGCCAGATATTCGCCGGACAGCTTGATCACCACGCGACGATAGATCGGCTCAGCCATTGATGCGATCGCTTTCCTATCCGCGCAGGTAGGCCTCCGGCGCGTGCGCCGGACGCCTGGTGTCAGCGGTTACTTCTTGCCGCTGGCGGCCGCGACTTCGGCGGCGAAGTCGCTTTCCTGCTTCTCGATTCCCTCACCGAGAGCATAGTTCACAAAGCCAGCGATTTTGATCGGCCCGCCGACCTTACCCTCAGCTTCCTTCACCGCCTGGGCAACCGACTTGCCGCTGTCGTGGATGAAGGCCTGATCGAGGAGGCAGACCTCCTTGTAGTAGGTCTTCAGGCCGGAATCGACGATCTTCTCGATGACGTTCTCCGGCTTGCCCTGCTGGCGGTACTTGTCGGCGAGCACGTCCTTCTCGCGCTTGACGGTCTCGGGATCGAGCCCGGCCGGATCCAGCGCCAGCGGCTTCGCCGCGGCGACGTGCATGGCGAGCTGGCGGCCGAGCACGGCGAGCTCGTCGGTCTTGCCGGGCGACTCAAGGGCCACGATCACGCCGATCTTGCCGGCGCCCTCGACGACGGCGTTGTGGACATAGCTCGACACCACGCCCTTGCTCACCTCCAGCGAAGCGGCGCGGCGCAGCGTCATGTTCTCGCCGATGGTCGCGATGGCGTCGGAGATCGCGGTCTCGACGGTGACGTCGCCGACCTTGGCCGCCTTGATCGTCTCGACATCGGCGGCGTTATGCAGCGCGACCTGGGCGATCATCTTGACCAGACCCTGGAACTGCTCGTTGCGCGCGACGAAGTCGGTCTCGGAGTTGACCTCGACCAGCACGCCCTTGGTGCCGGAGGTCAGCGCGCCGATCTGGCCCTCGGCCACCACGCGGCCGGCCTTCTTGGCGGCCTTGGAGAGGCCCTTCTTGCGCAGCCAATCCTGCGCGGCCTGCATGTCGCCGTTGCTCTCGGTCAGCGCCGCCTTGCAATCCATCATGCCCGCGCCGGTCGATTCGCGGAGATCCTTGACCATCGCTGCTGTGATCGTTGCCATCGTTCAATGTCCTTCTTGCCTGTACAGAAACCGCGGCGCCCGATGGCGCCGCCGTCAGCGACAGGGAAATCGTTGTTCGTGGAAGTGAAGCGGCGGCCGGGTGAGTTCCGGCCACGCCGCGTAACGATTATTCCGCTTCGGCGAGCGTCTTGGCCTGGGCGACCCAGGCGTCGGCACGGCTCGGCAGACCGACTTCTTCGCCGATCTTGTGCGCGGTGTCGTGGTCGAGCTCGGCGAGCTGCCAGTAGTGGAAGATGCCGAGGTCGTTGAGCTTCTTCTCGATGGTACCGGACACGCCGGTGAGCTTCTTGAGGTTGTCGGCGGTGCCGCGCGGACCGGCGAGGCCCTGGAAGCCGGACGGTGCAGCCGCCGGGAGCTCTTCCTGCACGGGGGTCGCGGACGCACCGATGTCGATTCCGGAATCGCCCTGAGCGCGCGAGATGCCGTCGATGGCGGCGCGCGCCACGAGGTCGCAATACAGCGAGATCGCGCGGCCGGCGTCGTCATTGCCCGGCACCACATAGGTGATGCCCTTCGGGTCCGAGTTGGTATCGACGATCGCGGCGACCGGGATGTTGAGCCGCTGCGCTTCCTGGATCGCGATGTCTTCCTTGTTGGTGTCGATCACGAAGATCATGTCGGGAAGACCGCCCATGTCCTTGATGCCGCCGAGCGAGCGGTCGAGCTTGTCGCGCTCGCGCTGCAGCGTCAGCCGCTCCTTCTTGGTGTAGGAGCTGGCTTCGCCGGACCCGAGCACGTCGTCGAGGTGACGCAGCCGCTTGATCGAGGCCGAGATCGTCTTCCAGTTCGTCAGCGTGCCGCCGAGCCAGCGCGAATTGACGAAGTACTGCGCCGAGCGCTTGGCAGCATCGGCAACGCCGTCCTGGGCCGAGCGCTTGGTGCCGACGAACAGGATGCGGCCGCCCTTGGCGACGGTATCGCTGACCGCCTGCAGGGCACGGTGCAGCATCGGCACAGTCTGCGCGAGGTCGATGATGTGGATGTTGTTGCGGGCGCCGAAGATGTAATCCTGCATCTTCGGGTTCCAGCGGTGGGATTGGTGACCAAAGTGAACACCAGCTTCCAAAAGCTGACGCATATTGAATTCGGGCAGCGACATAGTTCTAATTCTCCGGTTGGTTCCTCCGGAAACGTGTGAGCAAGCGAGCCTGACTGGCCCGGTTGCCACCGGACGGCCTTTGAGAGCCATGTTTCCGTGTGAGATGGCGCGGTATATAGCGCGATTTGCGCCATAAGCAAGAAAATACGGCCGGTTAAGCCGGCCGGATGGGCTTAAATCGTGCCAAAATGGCCCTATTCTGCCAGCCGCAGCTCCGCGATCATGGTTCGGGCTGCGCCCTCCTCCAAAGGAAGGAAATCGAGCGGCCCGGAATTCTTGTAGCCCGAGGTGATGGCGGTACTGAGGGCGAGGCCCAACAGCCCGGTATTCGCTGATGATGCCAAGATGGCGCTTTTTCTCTCGCTCATCCGAACCAGATAGAACTGAGTCTGGCCCGCCTGAATCGCGACGGCCCGCTCGGTCACGCCGGGAAAGCCGGCCTCGCTCGCCGTCAGCTGATGCTGGCCGGCCGGACGATCGACATAGACGTAGGTTCCGGTCTTGAGGCCCTGGATCGGCGTACCGTCGAGCTGGAACTCAAACGCCCTGTCGGCGATGTTGGCGAAGTCCTTTTCCCGGAGCATCACGATGCGCCCGTGTCCGGCCTTTGGCGGGCCCACCTTCTGCGTCATCGCCGCATAGTCGAGCCCATTCCGCTGCGTCGTTTCACAGCCGCACAACAGCGCGGCCGCAGCCAACACCACCATTCCCCGCCAGAACATTGCGCCCCCAAAGCCAACCCGACGTCATGTTAAACAGACACACGGTTGGGTTGCAACGGCAGGCGGGCCCGGCAACGGTGGATCAACTGATCGCGAAGCACGGAGCGCGATCGCGTCTAAAGCGTCTGCACGTCGACGACGCCCGTCACCGCCTTGATCGCGCCGGCGATCTGCGGGGAGACCTTGTAGCGACCGGGCAGCTTCATCTCCACCTCGGTCTCGAGGTCGAGCATCATCACCAGCGAGACGTCGCCATCGGCAGCGCCTGCCGGCGGCGCGGCTGCCGGCGCGGGCTTTGCCGCCGGGACCTTCGCGCCGCCACCCGGGGCGGGCGCCGCGTCCGGCATGTTGAGTCGGCGGGTGATCGAATCCAGCGGCTTGGTGTCGCGCACGAAGATCCGCAGGCCCTTTTGCGTCTTGGCGGCGGCGTGATCCAGCGGCTCGGCGTGCAGCACCCTCGCCCGCACGTCCTCGCCCTGCAGCTCGGCGCCGAGCTGCAGCAGCACGGCCGCGCCCGGCTCGAGCACGTCGCGATACTGCGCAAGCCCCTCGGAGAACAGCACCGCCTCGAAATGGCCGGTCGGGTCCGACAGGCCCATGATGCCCATCTTGTTGCCGGTTTTGGTGCGCCGCTCCATGCGCGAGACCACGGTTGCCGCGACCTTGCCGGCGGTGGCGCCGGTCTTCACCGCGCGGGAGAACTCCGCCCAGGATTGCACGCGCAGCCGCTTCAGCGCGGTCGCGTAATCGTCGAGCGGATGGCCCGACAGGAAGAAGCCGATCGCGTCATACTCGCGCCGCAGCCGGTCTGCGGGCAGCCACGGCTCGACCTGCGGCAGCATGATGCTGGGCGCATCCGGAGCGCTGCCGAACATGTCGTTCTGGCCCGAGGTTGCCGCCTCGTGGCTGCGCTGGCAGGCGGCGAGGATCGCATCGGCGCCGGCGAAGACGCGCGCGCGGTTCGGCTCGAGCGTGTCGAAGGCGCCCGCCGCCGCGAGGCTTTCGATGATGCGCTTGTTGACGGCGCGCGGGCTGACCCGCGCGGCGAAATCGGCGAGCGAGGTGAAGGCGCCTTTCTTGTTGCGCTCCTCGATGATCTGCTCGACCGCCTGGATGCCGACGCCCTTCAGCGCCGCGAGCGCGTAGTAGATCGTGTTGCCGCTGACCTCGAAGGTCGGGCCGGAGCGATTGATGTTGGGCGCCTCGACCTTGATGCCGAGCCGTTGCGCCTCCGAGCGGAATTCGGAGAGCTTGTCGGTGTTGTTGAGTTCGAGCGTCATCGACGCCGCGAGGAACTCGACCGGGTAATGCGCCTTCATGTAGGCGGTGTGGTACGACACCAGCGCATAGGCCGCCGCATGGCTCTTGTTGAAGCCGTAGTCGGCGAACTTGGCGAGCAGCTCGAAGATCGTCTCGGCCTGGCCCTTCGGCACAGAGTTCTTCATCGCGCCGGCGACGAAGACGTCGCGCTGCTTGTCCATCTCGGCGCGGATCTTCTTGCCCATCGCGCGGCGCAGCAGGTCGGCCTGGCCGAGCGAGTAGCCGGCCATCTGCTGCGCGATCTGCATCACCTGTTCCTGATAGATGATGACGCCGAAGGTCTCCTTCAGGATCGGCTCCAGGATCGGATGCAGATATTCCGACTCCTCGTCGCCATGCTTGCGCGCGCAATAGGTCGGGATGTTCGCCATCGGACCGGGACGGTACAACGCCACCAGCGCGATGATGTCCTCGAAGCGGTCCGGCCGCATGTCGATCAGCGCGCGCCGCATGCCCTGGCTTTCCACCTGGAACACGCCGACGACGTCGCCCCGGGCCAGCATCTGATAGCTCGGCGCGTCGTCGATCGGCAGCGTCGCGAGGTCGACATGAACGTCGCGCTGCTTGAGCAGCTTGACCGCGACGTCGAGCACCGTCAGCGTCTTGAGGCCGAGGAAGTCGAACTTCACGAGGCCCGCCGGCTCGACCCATTTCATGTTGAACTGGGTGACCGGCATGTCCGATTTCGGATCGCGGTACATCGGCACCAGCTCGCTCAGCGGCCGGTCGCCGATCACGATGCCGGCGGCGTGGGTCGAGGCGTGGCGAGTCAGCCCCTCGAGGCGCTGCGCGATGTCGAAGGCGCGCGCCACCACCGGATCCTCGTCGCGGAACGCCTGCAGCTTGGGCTCGCCTTCGATGGCCTGCGCCAGCGTCACCGGCGCTGCGGGATTCTGCGGCACCAGCTTGGTCAGCTTGTCGACCTGCCCGTACGGCATCTGCAGCACGCGCCCGACGTCGCGCAGCACACCGCGCGCCTGCAGCGTACCGAAGGTGATGATCTGCGCCACCTGGTCGCGGCCGTAGCGGTCCTGCACGTACTGGATCACCTCACCGCGGCGGTCCTGGCAGAAGTCGATGTCGAAGTCCGGCATCGAGACGCGTTCGGGATTGAGGAAGCGCTCGAACAGCAGCGCAAAGCGCATCGGATCGAGATCGGTGATGGTGAGCACCCAGGCGACCAGCGAGCCTGCGCCGGAGCCGCGGCCCGGTCCGACCGGAATGCCCTGCGCCTTCGCCCATTTGATGAAGTCCGACACGATCAGGAAGTAGCCCGCATATTTCATGCGGGTGATGACGTCGAGCTCGAAGGCGAGGCGCTTGCTGTAGTCCTCCTCCGTCATGCCCGGCGAGAGACCGTGCACCCGCAGGCGATTGGCAAGCCCCTCCTCGGCCTGGCGCTTCAGCTCGGCGGCCTCGTCGGCGGCGGCGTCCGAGCTCGCCGCAGCACCGACGGTGAAGAACGGCAGGATCGGCTTGCGGGTCTTCGGCCGGAACGAGCAGCGCTCGGCGATCTCGACCGTCGAGGCAAGCGCCTCCGGGATATCGGCAAACAGCACCGCCATTTCCGCGCGGGACTTGAAACGGTGATCCGGGGTCAGCTGCTCGCGATTGGTCTCGGCGATCAGATGGCCGCCGGCGATGCACAGCAGCGCGTCATGCGATTCGTAATCGTCAGTGCTGGCGAAATACGGCTCGTTGGTCGCAACCAGCGGCAGGCCCTTGCTATAGGCGAGATCGATCAGCCCGCCCTCGGTGCGGCGCTCCTTGTCGATGCCGTGGCGCTGCAATTCGATGTAGAGGCGATCGCCGAACACGCTCGCCAGACGCTCGCAACGGGTCGCCGCCAGCGCCGCCTGTTCGGCACGCAGCGCCAGCGCGATCGGCCCGTCGGGACCGCCGGTCAGCGCGATCAGATCCTCGGCGTCGTCGGTGAGCCAATCGATCTTGATATGCGGGGTCTGGTTGACCGGCGTCTCCAGGAACGCCCGCGAGTTCAGCCGCATCAGGCTGCGATAGCCGCGCTCGCGCGCCGCCAGCAGCACGATCCGCGTCGGCGCCGTCGCCAGGATGCTGCGTGTATTGGGGTCGACGTCGCCGAAATCCACAGCAAGCTCGCAGCCGACGATCGGCTGGATGCCGTAGCCGGCCATCTTGTCGGAGAATTCCAGCGCCCCGAACATGTTGTCGGTATCGGTGAGCGCCAGCGCCGGCTGGCGGTCGGCCTTCGCAAGCTCGCCCAGCTTGGCGATCTTGATCGAGCCCTTCAGTAGCGAATAGGCGGAATGAACGTGAAGGTGGACGAATCCGGCATTCGGCATGGCTGCTTACGGGATCTCTTAAGTCAGGGATGGAGCGAGTGCCAAAGCCGGAACTCGATGAGCTTCAGACCCGACTCGCAACTCCATCGTGGGCGATGGACCTTGCCAAGTCCACGCCGAACCGGACAAGGCCGCCGGTCCTCCTGCTTATCCCCAGGAGCCGGCCAAGTCGCCTTCTATGCCCCTGTCCCCGCGAGCACATTTTCAGAACTGGGTGATCAGCTGAGCCCAAACCGCGATCATCCCGACGAACAGCGTGATCGATGCCAGCGCTGCAGCTTCCTGCACGAAAATCTTCAACATGGCCGCTCTCCCTGAACTGGAACGTATGCAGAACATTGTTCCTTTTTTGTTCTGGGAGTCAAGCGACGGTAGTGGGTCAGTTTGAAAACTGACCCCGAAAAATTTCGCTTGGTTAATTGCGGAGATCGGGATGCGGACTCGCCCATATAGGAAACCTATAGCTAAAGTCGGCGCATGGGATTGCCAGCAAGAATCGCTTTGGGGATCGCGCTTGCCTGCGTCAGCACGCTCGTCGCAAGAACGGCTTTCGAAATCTGCTACCGCTCTGGGTTCTATCCGGAAGTCTGGTTCGCAGACTTAACGATGGGCGTCCTCAGCAATCACTTGGCTTTTTGGCTGCTCCTTTGCGTCACGGCCTTTGCAGTATGGATCGCGTTGGAAATTGCTGCGCGCCGGTGGCTACGCGCGCCGGTCAATCCCATGTTGGTTGTCCCTCAAAAATCAGACGACAAATTCTCCAGTCCCGTCCGGGCTGTACACAAGGGAATGGGTTCTAGTCTACAACCCCTCAAATCCTAGGGGCCGCAAGAACCTCTCGTTCAAAGAGGACGGCACGATTGGCTATGGCCGAAATCATAACGAATGGCGATGGAGCTACGCTAACGATCATCTAGATATCTGGATGAAGGACAACCGCCTGCACAATCGGTTCAAATACGATCCGCCGAGTGGTCGATTCCATTCCACGAATGATCTGGAAATGCATGGGCTGGTGAAGAACCAAGTTATTTATCAAGGAAAGGTCTAGTTCTTTTTTCCATTCTCAACGAGCCACGCGCGCGACTTGTCCTTGATCCATTCAAGCGCTTCATTCTCGCTTTGGAAACCAAAGACGCTATCCACTTCTCCGCCGCGCCACATGACGCTGACCGAGTGGCCCTTGCCGATGGCGTACTGACGGACGACGAACTGATACTCAGGCTTGAAGTTCGCCAGCTCCCACTGCTCCAACATCACAACCAGGTCTTCCATCTCCCAAAGCTTGTCAGTCACGCCAGCAGCCATTGCAGGCGTCACCTTGAGCGTCTGATGGATGCGAACGAAGTTGTAGTACATCGTATGCAGCGCAATCGCCGCAGCGTGGTTCTCGACTTTCTTTGAGAAGGCGTTCGTCAACCGCGTGAATCGGCGCATGTGCATCCGCATGGTGAGGTTGCTGCGCTCAGCATAGGACGTGCTGATGTGCTTCCACTCCGGGTTGCCGCTCTTTGGCTCTTTGCGAGCGCCAATGCACTTAGCTGGGCTGTAACGGACTTCCGCCTCCGGGGCCGCGCCATACAGCTTGATTAGCATCGCGTAGTCCACCTCGCCGCCAAACGCAGCATCAACGGCTTGCAGGTAAGGCGCGTGCCCATCGCTCGTTAGCTGGACTCGGTTGGCGATCCTGTTTTCAAGATCATGGGTGAACGCCATAGCCGCGTCCAGATCGCGAGCGCCAAGCAGCCAGCTCACAATCAGCTTTGTGTCGGCATCGATGGCGGTCCACGTCCAAACGTCGCCAGCGCTCGCCGGAGCGGCCTTAGCGCCCTTCACGTTCGCAGCCTTGGCGTAAACGAACGACCAGATTTCATCCATCTGGACGCGCTTGCAGGTCAGGTTCCGCAGCATCTTGTCTTGATAGGCTGCGCAGGCGTGGCCAGCATCCACCAACAGCTTGGCAACCGTGTTCTTGCTGGCCCCGGTCAGACGCGTAATGGCGCGGATCGACTGCCCTTCGCAGAGGAGGTGCAGGATTTGGGCGCGCGCCCTTCGGTCCAGCTTGTTCATGGCCGGACTATATGACCCTTTATGCTTAGCGTCAAGAAAGAAAGCCACCTTAGAAATCAATTCGAAAGTCGAGGGTCTTCTGGGCTGGACACCTCCCTGTTCCACGTACAACCTGCGGCAGTTTGAATCGCCCGGTTCAATTGCAATTAACATTTGTTGACTTATATGGCAACAATAGAGGATGATCTAAAAGCGGCTGGACTGGAGCTTTTTGATCTCCCCGATTGGGAGACTAGGGCCTGTTTGGATTCCGGATTCTCATCCTGGCTTGGTTGTGATTCAAGCTTGGGATGGACCGATTCGTTTTGACTGATGCCCAATGGGCGAAGATGGAGCCGCTTTGTCTTGGCAAGCCGGGCGATCCCGGCCGGAGCGGCAATAACAACCGGCTGTTTGTCGAAGCCGTGCTGTGGATTGCCCGCACGGGCAGTCCGTGGCGCGATCTGCCGCGGGCTTTCGGCAACTGGATAACAGTGTACACGCGCTTTCGCGACTGGGCGAAGGCCGGGCGTCTGGAAGCGCATGTTTGATGCGGTCTCGGACGAGCCGGACATGGAGTACGTCATGGTTGATGCCACCATCGTCAAAGTCCACCGCCACGGACAGGGCGCAAAAGGGGGACGCAAAACCAGGCGATCGGCCGCTCGAAAGGCGGAATGACCACCAAAATCCTGGCACTGACCGACGCGCTCGGCAATCTCCTGCGTTTCGTGCTGCTGCCAGGACAGCGCTTCGACACGGTCGGCGTCCCGCCGTTGATCGAAGGGCTGACCTTCGATGCGATGATCGCCGACAAGGCGTTCGACAGCAACGCCATCATCGCCGACCTCGACGCACGCGGCGCCAAGGTCGTCATCTCCCAGCACCCGCGGCGCGCAAAACCTCTCGCCATCGACGCGGAAATCTACAAATGGCGACATCTGATCGAAAATTTCTTCTGCAAGCTCAAGGAATTCAAGCGGATCGCCATGCGAGCCGACAAAACAGATATCAGCTTCGAAGCCATGATCAATCTCACCGCCGCTGTGATAAATTCAAGATGAATCCAAACAGGCCCTAGCCCGTCTTATTCGTCAGAGTGCGCCTGAGAGGCTGGCGAGCGTGGTGTAAAGCGCTGATGCGGCGTAGGATTCGGTTGCAAAGCCAACCCCATCACCTCAACCGCGAACGCCAGGCCCGCCATGACCGATGATACGATTCTGCCCTTCTCGTTTCCAGCCGTTCACGCCAAGAAAGTCACAGCTGCCTTCGATGGCGGTCGGCTGACCTCGAACGGGGGCGTGATGCTTCTGGCGATGGCCGAGCGGCGTCTCGGCTTGGCCGACAATCTGGCCCGGGTGTTCCCGGATCGGCGCGATCCGACGCGGGTCGTGCACAGCCTTGTCGATATGTTCCGCGCGCGCATGTTCGCGATCTGCTGCGGCTACGAGGACGCCGACGACCTCGATCATCTGCGGTCCGATCCCGCATTCAAGCTGGCCTGCGGACGGCTGCCGGACACGGGTCGCGATCTGTGTTCCCAACCGACGCTGTCGCGGCTGGAGAATGCTCCGCGCCTGCGCGACGTGATCCGACTGACCTACACTTTGGTCGACGCATGGATGGATAGCTACCCGCGCGAGCCGGCATCCGTCACGCTCGACATCGATGATACCTGCGATGTCGTCCACGGCCATCAGCAGCTCTCGCTGTTCAACGCTCATTATGACGAACGCTGCTTCCTGCCGATCCACGTCTACGACACGGAGAAGAGCCGGCCCGTGGCGGTCGTGCTGCGGCCCGGCAAGACGCCGGGCGGCGTCGAGGTGCGTGCCCACCTGCGCCGCCTGATCCGGCATATCCGGACGCGGTGGCACAACACGCGAATTACGTTCCGTGGCGACGGGCACTATGCCCGGCCGGAGGCAATGGCGTGGTGCGAGACCAACGGCATCGACTACATCTTCGGTCTGTCCGGCACCAAGCCGCTCGCCAGAAAACTCGACGAGGCCGCCGACGACATCCGCACGCGACGCGCCATCGAGAACCTGCCGGTTCTGCGTGGCTATACCGAGACGCGCCACAAGGCCAAGTCCTGGGATCGCGAACGGCGTACCGTCGCCCGTATTGAGGCGACAATGCTCGGCCTCGACATCCGTTTCGTCGTCACCAGCCTCGATGTCGGCTCGGCCGAGTGGATCTACGACAGCCTGTATTGCGCGCGCGGCCAAGCCGAGAATCTGATCAAGCTGCATAAGACACAGCTCGCCTCCGATCGCACCAGCTGCCGTTCGGCGCTCGCCAATCAAGTCCGCCTCGTTCTCCACACCGCCGCTTATTGGCTGATGCTGACCGTGCGCGACGCGATTCCCAAAGCCCGGGAATTGGCCACAGCCGAGTTCGCGACGCTGCGTCTTCGTCTCTTGAAACTCGCTGCCCGTGTCGTCGAGACCACGAGCCGCATTCGCCTTGCGTTTGCCGCGGCATGTCCCGAAGCCGACCTGATCCGCGGCTTGCCAGGCGCGCTGCTGCCGCTCGGTCCTTGACCGGCGGGGCGTCCGCCCCCCGTTCGCCCAACCTACACCTCAAGCGCGTTGCAAAGTACGGGTCGTCAGGCGGTGAAAAGCCGAAGGCAATCCCGCGCGCCTCGTCAGAGCAGATGTGCGGCCACATCAATCGGACTAAAAAAAACGCACTCTCACGAATAGGACGGGCTAGATTGCCCATCCGACAGCTGTGGATCGCGCCATCGTTTTGGGAGTGGTTTGATGCGGAGGAGGCCCTGCACGACCTCAAGCGCAAGAGTGGCGGCAAAACTTTAGGTGAGCACATCATCCAAATGTTTTGCGATCTGAGGTGCTCAGAGCGGCCAGGTGCTGGCGACGTCCGCAAGATGATGCCGACAAAAAAACACGTCTGGAAACTGCACCCCCCAAAGTCGCGGCTCTACGGATGGGCTGTCCGCGAAGAATGTCTAGCAATTATCTATGGAGCGACAGAGAGTGCCACGAAAGACAAGAGCGACGGAAACATAAGCAACAAAAAGAGAGATGAAGTTATTGGCTTCATCAAAGCAAGCAAGCTAACAAAGCACATATTTATGGGAGACTACCTTGCCCTCTTCCCGCCCAAAGCCAAACCCTCGACGTAAAATGTTCCTCAAGCTGGCCGGAATGATCGAAAGCCAACTTCGGGATGCATACGCGCGTAGACATGAGGCAGGCAGGCTCACTCAGTCCGGTATAGCAAGAGAATTGGGCGTGAACCGTTCGGCAATACATAATCGCCTGAGCGGCACAACAAACATGACCATTGAAACCATCGCCGATATGGTTTGGGCGCTTGGTCACGACATCGATGTCAAAATAGTCGATCCGGAATTGAAGGCGGACGCGAATTACTTTCTAGAGGAAGAGTGCGAGGAGCTTGTTGACCCTCCAGCGTTCGAAACTGCGCGCGATCCAGTTAATGACAACGGGCGCCCCATAATTGAATACGCCTTATGATTGCCCCGGTTTGCTTTGCTCTTTTTTGTGAGGACATAAGGCGAGAAGGCAATGGCCGTGACACCATAATTGGGGTGATGCCAGCCGCAATTCGCGTCTCTAAGTTTCCGGGAGCGCTCCGCAGGTTCTCGGTCTATTACCGAATAAGACTGCCGCTTGACCACGATCCAAGCGAGCGCATCTTCATCAACCTAGACGCTGACGGCGTGAGCGACGTGCAAATTGTGGATGAAGATGGGCTTTCGGCGGAGAGCTTAGAGCGTCTCATTGCGAGGACCAAAAGGCAGAAGGCGCCACATGTTGAAATCAACGCAAGGCTACGCCTTGATGATTTTCCCCTGATTGGTGCCGGTCAGATTCGAGCGGTTGCAATCGTCGGAGAGCAAAAGCTGGTGGGTGGCTTCATCAATGTCGAGCTTAGGGACGACGCCACCGCTTCGCAGCAGCCTTCCGAGCAATCTCGGTGCGACGCTCGGGACTCATAGCGTCAGCGCGCGCCTTCCCGCCCTTTCGCCCTAGCTCCACCGCAGCCGGGTCTTTGTCCTCTTCCTCCGGCGTAGGATCGCGGTCTGGCGTCTCGCCTGTAGCGATATCAATGATTCGCTTGGCGAGCTGGTTGGGGTCTCTAGGGCGTTTGGGGGTCATTTCGCATAACCCTGCGATCTTAGCCAAGATATCTTGCGGTTCCCATCTATCCACGCGCGGGCGTCCTCGTTGCTTGTGAGGCCGTCGATGATCCTGATTTCCGCCCCCGGGACACTGGCTTCAATTTGCCAATTGCCCTCGGCGATCCGCTTGGGAGTGAAGGTGACACGAGGAGATTTGCTCATCCTCCGAATATGCGCCGTTGACTGTCAATATTCCAGCCCGGCCGGCCGCCACAATCAAACTGACCCACTACCCAAGCGACGGTCGTTGATATCTGATCCCGAAAGATTTTCCTTGGTTAATTGGTCGGGCGGTGAACGAAGGCGATTTCTATTTCGCGCCGTTGCCAAGGCACAAACTGCACTGGCTTACCGAGTTCCATTGGGCGTAGGCTTCTGTTCCAACGCAGGGGTTGTGTCATGGGCAATGGCATACTTGAGAGCGTATGCATCGTACTACTCGGGCTAAGCCCGCTCGTGATCATCGGCATCGCGTTGTACGCGCAGTAGCCGCAACCTGGCCCGCGCCAACACGACCCTCAACGCCACAGAAGGCCCAACGAGTTCACCCACCGGATCATTGTGAACGGCGGGAGAGTCGCGGCTTACCCGCAACAATTCCCGGCTTGCATTGGCGGGCACGGCACGGTTCCGTATGAGCAATAAACGCAGCAATCTCCTGCTTTCGGTTTGAGCCGGACGCCGCAGCGCTTGCAGTCATAGAAGAACTGGCAGGCATCAGTCGGCATGGTCTCGGCAGAGACATGGCCACAGGATGGGCAGGTCAGTTCGGAAATCACCCGTCGTTCCGTCATGCATCCGAATATGCGGTGTTGGTGGCTAGTGCGAAACCCCCGTCCCGCCCTTCATCGCCGATGGCTCATCGGCCAGGCCAAATAAAAAACCCCGGGCCAAGGCCCGGGGTTTTCGACGTCGCTTGGATTAAGCGAACACTCAGTAGCGCGCGATGGCCGGGCCACCGAACTTGTAGTTCAGACGGCCGAGCACCATGTCGGTGTCGCCACCGGTGGTGAAGCCGGTCACAGCGACGCCAGCCGGAGTGACGAACGTTGCGCCATGGCTGTCTTCGAAGATGTGGTTGTACTCGATGCCGAGCGACCAGTTCTGGGCGAAGGCGAATTCGAGGCCAACACCAACCGTCGGGCTCCAACGGGTGTCGTAGCCGGTTTCGGATGCCAGCGCGCCGCCGGGAGCCAGGAACTGGTAGTTGCGATCGGTGACCGCAGCACCGCCCTTGGCGTACAGCAGGACGTTGTTCCAGGCGTAGCCGATCTGACCGGTGAACAGGCCGAACGCATCCATCTTCGAGCGAACGACGGCGCCCGGGACGAGCAGGTTGTTGGTGTTGCCCGAGACGTCAGCCCAGTTACCCTGAGCTTCCAGACCGAACACCCAGCCGCCGGTCTGCCAGCGGTAGCCGACCTGGCCACCGACGGTGCCGCCGTTGGCATCGTAGCTGCCAGCGGTGCCGATGCCGTTCACCGAACGGTTGTCGTGGCTCTGGGCCCAACCACCGTTGATACCGATGTAGAAGCCGGTCCAATCATAAACAGCGGCAACCATGGGCGGCGGAGCCTTGGTGTAAGGGCGAGCCGCGAGGTCAGCCGCGGAGGCAGCGGTCGCGCTGAGCGCGAGCAGGCTGGCGGTGACAAGCAAAATCTTCTTCATTTTTCCCGTTCCAACTTTTTCTACAGGGCCCCCAAGGCCGCGAGACACCGTCATAGCAGCCTCGAACGGAATTGCTGTAACTTCGCTGCAACAGGCAGGCCCAAACGACTTCGCTCAAATTTGAAGTTAATACTGTATTACAAGCACTTCTTGGAAGTTTTGCCACATAACTGCCGTATAATTTTCACAATTCAAACCTGCGTGCAGAGTTCCCGACCGTAAGCCCTCGCAAGACGGTGTTGACCGGAACCGGCTTGTTCGATTTGGATCATCGCCGAGATCGAATCTTCGCAGCAAAGGAATGCACATGCGGACGATGATTCTTGCTGCGGCATCTGTGGTCGCGCTCGCGACCCTGGGGACCGTGCCCGCTCATGCCGTCGGCGTGCGCTACCCGTTCTGCATTCAGGGCGATCGCTATCCCGGTCTGAGCAACTGTTCCTACCCGTCCTATCAGGCGTGCCTGGCCACCGCCTCGGGCATCGGACAGAACTGCATCGCCAACCCCTATTATGCCGGCGACAACGACCCACGCTCCTATCTGAACGTGTCGCCGCGGGAGCGGCGCGAGGGCAATTTCTTCGACCTGTTCATCCACTGACGGCCGATTGGGCCAAGCACGGGCGCGGGAATGTGAGTTGATGCACACCCGCGCCGATGCCACTCCACGCGCACGCTCCAGCATGAGCGTCGCCGGCGCCTGATCGACAGGAGATCTCTCGATGCGCAGCCTGATTCTGGCACTGTTGGCGCTGGGTACTGTCGCGATCGCGCCGGCCAGCGCGCAGAAATACGATTCGACCTCGCCGATCTGCAAACACAACTACCGATGGGGCGGTGAGGACACCGATTGCGGCTACACCTCGATGGCGCAGTGCCAGGCCTCGGCGTCCGGCCTGGCGGCGATGTGCATCGACAACCCCTACTATGCCGGGCCGCCGGTCGACCGTCGGCCGAGAGAACCTGGCAGACGGCCCCGCCCGGTCTATTGAGGGCTGAAGCCTTTTGCGTTGCGCTTGAAGCGAAGGCTCCAGCCTCTTGTTTTGACGCGGTTTCTTTGCGCAAGCGGTTGGCCGCTTCGCTCCGAAAGGCGTTATTCGAGCTCGACGATCTGTCCGTTCGACAGCGACACCCGGCGATCCATCCGCGCGGCGAGATCCATATTGTGGGTCGCGATCAGCATCGCGACCCGGGTCGCCTTGACGAGTTGCATCAGCGCGCCGAAGACGTGATCGGCCGTGCCGGGATCGAGATTCCCGGTCGGCTCGTCCGCAAGCAGCACCCGCGGTGCGTTGGCAACTGCGCGCGCGATCGCCACGCGTTGCTGTTCGCCGCCCGAGAGCTCGGCCGGACGATGAGTGATGCGGTCGCCAAGCCCGAGATAGGACAGGATCTCGGTCGACCGTTTCACGGTCTCGGAGCGCTTCAGGCCCCGAATCATCTGCGGCAGCATGACGTTCTCGAGCGCCGAGAATTCCGGCAGCAGCCGGTGCTGTTGATAGACAAAGCCGATGTCGGAACGGCGAATCTGGGTGCGGTCGACATCGGACATCTGCGAGGTCGGCGTACCCGCGACATAGACCTCGCCGTCATCTGGACTCTCGAGCAGGCCCGCGATGTGCAGCAAGGTCGACTTGCCCGAGCCTGACGGCGCCACCAGCGCCACCGATTGACCCGGCCACAGCGCAAGCTTGGCGCCGTTCAGGATCGTCAGCGTCGCTTCGCCCTGCCGGTATTCCCGCTTGATATCATGAAGATAGATGACCGGTGTATCTTCCGCCCCCTCCGCCATGTGCGCCCCTTATTCGTACCGGAGCGCATCGACCGGATCGAGGCGCGCGGCGCGCCACGACGGGTAGAGCGTCGCCAGGAAGGACAGCGTCAGCGCCATGATTACGACGGCGAGCGTCTCGCCGAAATCGACTTCGGCCGGTAGCTTGGAGAGAAAATAGAGCTCCGGCGAGAACAGCTCAGTGTTGGTGAGCCATGACAGGAACTGCCTGATCGATTCGATGTTCAGGCAGATCAGCATGCCGACAGCGAAGCCGGTCAACGTTCCGACCACGCCGATCGAGGCACCCGTGATCAGGAAGATCCGCATGATCGAGCCTTGCGAGGCGCCCATGGTGCGCAGGATCGCGATGTCCTGCCCCTTGTCCTTCACCAGCATGATCAGGCCCGAGACAATGTTGAGCGCAGCGACCAACACGATCATGGTCAGGATCAGGAACATCACGTTACGTTCGACCTGCAGCGCGTTGAAGAAGGTCGAGTTGCGCTGCCGCCAGTCGACCAGGAAGACCGGCCGGCCGGCCGCCTCCGTCACCAGCTTGCGATAGGTGTCAATCTTGTCCGGATTGGTGGTGAACACCTCGATCGAGGACACGTCGTTGTTGCGGTTGAAATAGGCCTGCGCCTCGGCCAGCGGCATGAACACGAAGGTCGAATCGTATTCCGACATGCCGATCTCGAACACCGCGGTGATCTTGTAGGGCTTGATGCGCGGCGTGGTGCCCATCGGCGTCACCGCGCCCTTCGGCGAGACCAGCGTGATCATGTCGCCGGCATGCAGCGAGAGCTGGTCGGCGAGCCTGCGGCCGATCGCGACGCCCTGCCCTTCATCGAAGCCCTCGAGCGTGCCCTGCTTGATGTTCTTGGCGATCGAGGTGAGGTTGTTGAGATCGTCTGAGCGAATGCCGCGGATGAACACGCCGGCGGCGTTGAATGGCGACGAACCGAGTCCCTGCCCGTCCACGACAGGCGCGGCCAGCCGGATGCCCTGCACCTGGCTGATGCGGTCGGCGACGTCCTTCCAGTCGGTCAGCGGGGATTCCAGCGGCTGCACCAGAAGATGTCCGTTGAGGCCGAGGATCTTGTCCAGGAGCTCCTTGCGGAAGCCGTTCATGACGGCCATCACCACGATCAGCGTGGCGACGCCGAGCATGATGCCGAGGAACGAAAAGCCGGCGATGACTGAAATGAACCCTTCCTTGCGGCGTGCGCGCAGATAGCGTCCGGACAGCAGCCATTCGAATGGCGCAAAAGGCCGGGTACGGAGTGGCTCGTTCATGGTCTCATCCATCTGTCGATAATCCCATGATTCGGACCAAATGTGGCCGGATTACCCCGTCGATAAGCGCGGCGTGAATAAACTTTAGCCCGCGAGCTTCGCGACCACGTCGGCGGGGCTCATGTTGTCGCGTGACCCGTCGCTGCGGCGCTTCACCTCGACCTTGCCGTCGGCCAGCCCCTTCGGTCCGACCAGAATCTGCCAGGGGATACCGATCAGATCGGCCGCGGCGAACTTGGCGCCGGCGCGCTGATCGGTGTCGTCATAGAGCACGTCGACGCCCTTCGCCGAGAGATCGCGATAGAGCTGCTCGCAGGCGCCATCGACGGCGGCATCGCCCTGCTTGAGATTGAGGATCGCAACGCGGAACGGCGCGACCGCCTCGGGCCATTTGATGCCGGCGTCGTCGTGACAGGCCTCGATGATCGCACCGACCAGACGCGACACGCCGACGCCGTAGGAGCCGCCATGGATCGGCACGTCGACGCCATCGGGGCCCGCCACCATCGCCTTCATGGTGTCGGAATATTTGGTGCCGAAATAGAAGATCTGGCCGACCTCAATGCCGCGGGTGTTCAGCCGCTTTGCTTCAGGCACTTCCTGCTCGAAGCGCGCGGCCTCGTGGACGTCTTCGGTCGCAGCATAGACCGAGGTCCACTGCTTGATGATCGGCGTCAGGTCGCCGTCATAATCGACGTCCGCGCCCGGCACCGGCAGGTCAAGCACATCGCGGTTGATGTAGACGCCGGACTCGCCGGTCTCCGCGAGCACGATGAACTCGTGGCTGAGATCGCCGCCGATCGGACCGGTCTCGGCCCGCATGGGGATCGCCTTGAGGCCCATCCGCGCAAATGTGCGCAGATAGGCCACGAACATCTTGTTGTAGGAGCGCCGCGCGCCGGCCTCGTCGAGGTCGAACGAATAGGCGTCCTTCATCAGGAATTCGCGGCCGCGCATCACGCCGAAGCGCGGACGTTGCTCGTCGCGGAACTTCCACTGGATGTGATAGAGGTTGAGCGGCAGGCTCTTGTAGGACTTGACGTAGGCGCGGAAGATCTCCGTGATCATCTCCTCGTTGGTCGGCCCGTACAAAAGCTCGCGCTTGTGACGATCGAGGATGCGCAGCATCTCCGGGCCATAGGCGTCGTAGCGGCCGCTTTCACGCCAGAGGTCGGCGAGTTGCAGCGTCGGCATCAAAAGCTCGAGCGCGCCGGCGCGGTCCTGCTCCTCGCGAACGATCTGCTCGATCTTCTTCAGCACCCGGAAGCCGAGCGGCAGCCAGGCATAGATGCCGGCCGCCTCCTGCCGCATCATGCCCGCGCGCAGCATCAGCCGATGCGAGACGATCTCCGCCTCTTTCGGGTTTTCTTTCAGGATGGGCAGGAAAAACCGCGACAATCGCATGGCGTTACTCGGGAATCAGGAAAGCGTGGGAAGAGCTGCAGTGAAACCGGATCGGGTGTGAAAACACAAGGGCCGCCAAATGACAAAAGCCCTTCAAATCAGGCTATTTTCGGCCATTTGAACGAATTGCGTCCCGCCGACCTGCCCGGCGCGCTGATCGTGCGTTTACCTGACCTCAAAATCGTCTTCCAGCGTCACTTTCTTGAAATCGGTCACCAGGGCATCGATCTGCATGTGCCAGCGGCCCGGGACCGGCAACGGTACCTTCTTCACGTGCCAATAGCCGTCGGGACCCAGCGCCGCGCTGCGTTCCATCGGCTCGACGCCGCGATCAGGCAGGCTCAGCGTCAGCGTCGCCTCCTTGGCCGCGAACGGGCTGGCATCGCCGTTCATCAGCTGCAGCACAAAGTCGTTCTGCCCGACCTTGCCTGGCGCGATCAGCACCTGGAACATCGCCGCATCGGTGTGGATGTGAACCGCGAGCGGAACGTCGGTCGACATCGCCAGCGCGCGCGGCGGCGGCGTGAAGCGCCAGAGCGCAACGAGACCGAGAATGGCGATCATGAGCACGAATTCGAGCGCGATCGAGCGCTGCAACGGCCGTGTGCGGTGGAATTCGCGTGCGATCGCCGGCGTGAACACCAGGCGGTTCAGCGCAGCAAGCCCGAGCAACAGCAACACCAGCACAAGTTTCACCAGAAGGATGTTGCCGTATCCAGTATCGATCAGCGCGCGAAAGCTTTCGAGCTGGACGACGGCGAGTGCAAGGCCCGACAGAGCGATCAAGGCGACGACCGGCACCGCGATCGTCGAAAAACGCTGCAGGACCCGCAACAGCGATTCCTTGCGCTGCCAGGCCAGCACCGCCAGTGGCGCCAATGAGCCCATCCAGAACGCGAGGCCAACGCCATGGATGAACAGCGCGGTCCGGGTCAGCCATTGCGGTAAGGCGGTGGCGGCGTGGCCGCTGACCGCAAACGACAGCCCGACACAGATCATTGCGATCGCGGTGCGCACAAAGGCTGCGCTGAACGACGGGCTGCGCCAGGCAATCGCCGCGATCAGCATCGCGGCGATCGCGAGCAGCATGGCCGGAAACAGGCTGGTGCCGGCGGCACTGGCCCATGCCGCCCATGTCAGCATGCCTGACAGCGGCAGGTTCAAGAGGTCGACGCCTTGCAAGCCAAGCGAGGCGATCGCGCCGACAAGGCCGATTGCAAGCGACCACATGATCAGCCGTTCGCCGGCCGGGCCCTGCCCGATCCAGGCGGCAAAGAACACGCCGCCGACGCCGGCAAACAGCCCCAGATAGAGCCCGAGCCGCGCCAGCCAGATCAGCGCATCGAGCGTACTGTCGCGTGACGGCGCCGCCGAGCCGGTGACGACGCCGATCGAGAACAGCAGCGAGCCGGCGACCGGTTGGCCATCCTGCGACACCACGCGATAGCTGATCACCTGCGTGCCCTGGGGCAGGCCCGCCGGCAGCGTCACCATCACAGATTGATCGACGGCGCGGATCGCGACGTCGCGCGGCTTGCCCGCAGCGTCGAGCAGGCTGACCGCGGTCGGCGCCACCGTTTCGTTGAAACGGAGCACCACCGTCTTCGGCGCCTCCGTCAGCACGCTGCCATCGGCCGGCTCGGCGGCGATCAGGACGGCATGCGCATGGGCCGAGGTCGCAAGGCACAGCACCACGAGCAGCGCGGCAAGACTTGCTGCGAGGCTTGCTGCAAGACTTGCGACCCACCGCACGGTTTACGACTTCGGCAGCAGCTTGACGCCGGGCGCCGGTGTCTTGCTGCCATGGTCGTGCCCGCCGCCCTGCCCGTCGGCCGGGATGTCGATCCAGCGGCTGATGCCCTGCTCGCATTCCTGCACGACCGGGAAGTACAGCGTGGTGTTGGGCTTCAACGTATCGGTGAGAAACGTCTGCATCACGAACTCGTCGTAGTTCTGGTCTGAGAGCTTGCCGCCGCTCCAGGCAACTTCCTTCACGCCCTCAGAGAGCTTGGCACCGTGATAGTCGTATTGCGCGGTGTATTGGCCGGTGACCGTATCGAGAGCCCAGCCGGGCTTCGGCATCGGCTTCACCCCGATCACGCCTTCCGGAATCTGCACGCGGAGCTTGATCGTTGCCGATCCCGCGCAGCCATGCGGCACGGCAAACACCGCCTTGTAGTACGAACCGACCGGCGCCTGCTTTCCTTCCAGCGTGACATGCGCGATCGCCGGCGACGCTGCGAACAGCGCCGCCGTGGCAATGAGGAGCGAGTGTGACCGCATGGCTGCCTCACATCTTCTTCATGTCCATGTGACCGGAATGGTCGCCATGGCCGGAATGATCGCCGCCGCCCGGAGCCTGCGCGCCGACGGCCTGCACGTCCAGCGAGACCGAGACCTTGCCGGCCTTCTCGAATTCGAGCGTGACCGGCACCTTGTCGCCCTGCTTCAGCTGACTCTTCAGGTCAAACATCATCAAATGATAGCCGCCGGGCGCGAGCTTCACGGTCTTGCCGGGCTCGATGGTCAGCCCCTTGTCGAGCGCGCGCATTTTCATCACGCCGTTGTCCATCGACATCTCGTGGACTTCGATCTTGCCGGCGACGTCGCCCGAGCCTGACACCAGCCGGTCCGCCGTCGTGCCCTTGTTCTCGATCGTCAGATAGCCGCCGCCGATCTTGGCGCCATTCGGCGTTGCCCGCGTCCAGGCCTGCGTGATCACGAGGTCGCCGGCCTTGACGTCCTCGGCGCGCGCGGACGTCGACGCGAGTGCAGCAGCCAGCGCTGCGAGGGCGAGGATGCGGGAGATCGTCTTCATGGCGGCGGATTCCTTTCGGGTTGAAGTCGTCGTGTTATCGGATTGCAGCCTGCACGTCAGACCATTTGTTCAAATCGGCGATCTCAGCCGATCCTTCAATCGTCGTGACCGTTCCGTCGCGCGCAATCAGCATGGTTCGCGGAATATCGCCTTGCCAGGCCGGATCGATCTCAAATCTCAATCGCTCGGCGAAGCCATCGTCGAAAATCCAGTTCTCGGCCGATGCGAGCCCGGCCCGGTCCAGCATCGATCGGGTCGCCTCCGGCAGGTTCGGAACCAGATCCGCGCTGATCGTCACAACATCGATATCAGGATGATCCTTCATGAACTGGCCGAGTTGCGGCAACTCGACCTTGCATGGTCCGCAGGTGACGCCCCAGAAATGCACCAGGGTCGGATGCCCGGCATGCGCATGCAGCAGCTTTTGCCAGCTGCCGCGCTCGAACGGCTTTGGCGCGCTCTCGCCCGCCGCCAGTGCGGACGGCAGCGTTGCGAGCAGGATAACAGCCGCGAGCAAATGACGTTTCATGGTTCGCCCTCGATCGCCTGAAAATGGTAGCCGTCGGCCTTGGTCATCCACGACAAATAGGTCTGCAGACGGTCCGAGACGAGCAGCGGATGGTCGGAGCTGTCGGCGGTGTCGGCGATATCAGTGGGCTTCGACCATGTCGCTCCATCGTCGTGCGATGTCATCAGATTGATCGACGTCTTCTGCCCGTCGAACTCCTTCCAGGCCATCACAAGCCCTTGCGGCCCTGCGATGATCTGCGGCCGCGACGGGCTGCGGTTCAGCTGACCGACGGGGAGCGGATCGGAGAAGGTTTTGCCGCCGTCGCGCGACCGCGCGTAGAACAATCCCTTGCGCGCCTTGCCGTTGGTGTACCACGTCACATGGTAGGTTCCTGCGGGCGAAATGGTCAGGCTCGGACCGTGGTGCGGACATGCCGCGATCTGCCAGTCGTCGCGGCTCACCCGATGCACCTCGCCGGGGGTGGCCAGATCGGTGAAGGTCACGATCGCATGGTCACGCACGCCGCCTTCGAAAATGTTCCGAAACACCACGACTGGATGGCCTGCCCCATCGAACGCCAGCCCAAGACGGCAGCATTCGCAGGTGTTGTCGGCCACGAGCCGCGCATCGGAATAGGTCGCGCCACCGTCTTTCGAGGAAGCGAAGAACAATCCGGCACCGTCATATTTCTCGCCGCGCTGCTGGGCCGGCACGCGGTTGCGCTTGTCGAGCCAGACCGCGAACACGGCGCCCGCGGGATCGAAGCCGATCGCCTCGAACCGCTGGCTCTCGTTGTTTGCAGTGATTGGCCTCGGCGGATCAAAGCTGCGCCCCCCATCGGTCGATCGCGTGGTCAGCACCTGGCCGTTGAAGGCCTGATCGCGGAAGGTCGAGAAGGCCAGCGCGATGTTTCCCTTGGCGTCGACCGCAAGCTTCGGCCGCGCGTCCGGTCCCCAATCCAGGTTGAGCCGGTCCCGGGTCACTTGCACCGGCGCGGAAAAGCTCTTGCCTTGATCCCTCGAGCTCGCGACGGAGATTTGGCCGCCGGCCATCCATGCCAACCACAACGTCCCATCCGGCCCAAAGGCGGGAGTGACCTTGGTCGCGCAGCGCAACACGGTCTCTTCGCACGCCGCTTCGGAGGCGTGCTGGTGGCTCATCTGTGCATTGGCCGGGTTCGGCAAGACCGCAAGCAGCACCGTTGCCAGCACCGTCAGAGCCGCAGGTTTGCGATATGTCATCGATGCGCCCCTCACTTGAACGCAATCCTCATGCCCGCCACGAAGGCACGTGGCGATCCGGCATAGATCGAGTTGGTCGTGTTCGCCAGTACGCTCGCGGGATTTTGAATGCCGCCCGCCGTTACCGAGTTCGCGATATTGTTCGCGGAAGCGATGTAGGTCCGGTCGAACACGTTCCGCACCTCGATGTACAGGTTCAGCGCCTTGAAATAGTCGGAGACGAGATCGGTCTTGTAGTGCAGGTTGAGATTGACGAGCTCGTAGCCGGGCGCCCTCAAGAGATTGGCGTTGTCCATGTAGAAACTATCCTTCCACTGGACCTCGGCGAACCCGCCCAGTCCCTGGAACGGACCTGACAACTCGTCGTAGCCCAACCGCGCCGTGAGCTCGTTCGGCGAAATGCCGGGGATCTTGTTGCCGGCGCGATTGAAGCTGAAGACCGTGCCGTTCGTGATGTTCTCGACGTATTCGGTGTAGACCTCGTCGAGATAGGTGTAGGCGGCCGAGAACCGCCAGCCCGGCAGGAACTTCCAGTCAGCGGCCAGTTCGACACCGCGATGCTCCGACCTCGGCGCATTGAACGTGTAGGAGATGCCCGCGAGCGGTGTTGCCCGGGAAACCAGTTCGTCCTTGAAGAACTCGTAGAACCCGGTGACGCTCAGCTTGACCGCGTTGTTCGGGGTCCAATCGGCTCCGAGGTCGTAACCGAGGTTCTTTTGCGTCCGCAGCTGGGTGTTATTGCCCGACGTGCCGTCCGGCAGGATGAACAGGTTGCTCACTTGGGGCGTGCCATATCCCGTTGCCACCCGCCCGCGGAATTGCCACTCGCTGTTCAACCGGTACAGCAGCGCCAGCTCGGGCGCGGTGTTCTGGAATTGCCGGTCCGCTGTCGTGATCGCCGTGGTCGTCGCCCCGGCCGCGCCGGCGTAGCTATAGGCGGTGTTTCGTCCTGTGAGATTGGTGGTCTCCCAGCCGATACCCGCAACAGCCGTCAGCGCGGGAGTAAGCTTCAGTTCCTCTCGCGCGCGCAGACCGTAATTCGTCGTCGTGCTGAACAGGTTGCTGGACAGGCTTCCAAGCGTCGCATTTCCGCCCGGCATCACATTGCGGGTATCGCTTGAAGCCGTGAGTGTATTGTAGAAGCCGCCAAAATAGGTCGTCGAATCCATCCCGAACAGTTCGCTGCGCCTGACGACGTCGCTTATGTAGTTGTAGGACGGGAAGTCGCCGATCGCGCTCGTCGATCCCGTCGGCTGGCTGATATTGCGGTCGTCGAAGACAAACTGGTTGCGCCAGGTGGTCTGGTTGTCGAAATCGTGCTCCCAGCGGCCACCGACGATGGTGCGGCGGTCGTCGCGCCCGAGGCCCGCCTGGACCGCGGTTTCCTTGTCGGTCCCAGCCGCCGAATTGAAACCGTTGTTGAACAAGGTCACGGTTCCGCATCCCGCCGCCGCCGTCGCTCCGGTCGTGCAGCCCTGCTGGAACGGGTTCTGGTTGAACTGATTGAGCGACGAGCGGATCGGCAGGCGTGTCGTCAGGTCGTTGTTGATGAGCTTCACCGTGAAACGGTCGTCCGGCGTGACCTGCAGCGTGCCGAGGAAATTGACGGTCTGGGTATTGAACCAGCTGTTCCCGATATAGCCGTCGCCGCGTGCGTCACTCGCGAACAGCGAGCCCTCGAAATTGCCGACCTTCTTGCCGGCGGCAAGATAGTTGTTGAGATAGCCAAAGCTGCCGCCGTCGACGCCATACTCGACGCCGTCGATCGTGCCGCCCGGCCGGGTCCGGAAATTCAGCGCACCGCCGGTCGCGTAATTGCCGTACAGCGCCGATGACGGCCCGCGGATCACATCGATCGCGCCATAGGCGCGCGGATCGATCAGGTCGCTGCGCGACAGACCGTCCGGCTGGGTGACCGGGAAACCGTCATCGAAGATGACGAGGTTGCGGATGCCAAAGCCGTTCCGCGCATTCGATCCGCGGATCGAGATGCCGAAATCACGCGGGCCATTGCCCTGCTTGATCGAGATGCCGGGACTGTCGCGCAACACGTCGGCGACGGAGAATGCCGGCCGATTGTCGAACTGGCTGCGGTCGATGGTGGTCTGGGTCTGGCCCGTGGGCGCCCGGTTCAAGCCGTCGCGGATCGCTGCGAGCGTCTCGCCCGGCCTCGCGCCGCCCGCTGGGGCCGCGGCCACGGTCGGCGCTGTCGCCAACTTGGGTGGCCGCCGGACGGATGCCGCTCGAGCGCGCGGCTTGGGCCCTGCCCGTTTGGCACGCGCCGCCGCCGCGGGTGCCTCAACGGTGACGGAGGGCAGCGCCGTCTGGGCCTTCGCCCAGCAACTGATCGTGGAAAGGGCCGCGCCGAGCATGAGCGCACTGGCCCCGCCGTGCGGTTGAAGCCGAAACATGGATGGTTCCTGACACCGGCTCTTCGGCCGGCTTGTTCAAGGGCACTCGCCGGCGCGGGACGCGCACCGGCAGCGAGAACGTCGTCAGGAAAACAGCGGCGGCGCGCGGGCTTGCGCCGAGAGACCGGCCGGCGAACGATCGCGTTCGCTGGCGAAATCGAGCCATACGATCCGGCGCGGCAGGCGTTCGACGGCCTGGGCCGCAACTTGCGGGTTATCAACCGGCGCACCGGTCTGCAGCACGCTGCATACAGAGCAACAGCCGTCATGGGCGCGGTGACCGGTCTGGTCGCCCTGCCCGGTGCCTGAGTCGGCATTGCCGTGGCAGATGGTGGCGGCCGCGAGCGGATCGGACGCGGCAAGGCTCGCCGCCCAGCAGGCCCCGATCGGTGCAAAAATCTGCACCAAGAGGGCAACCAGGACTATGGGCAGAAAATTCTTCAGCCGCCGGCGCATCGCAAAACCCATCCGGGATGGAACTAACCACCACAGGTGCCGAAAGTCGAGATCGCGACTGCCACCTTTTCTTCCAGCTCGCGGAAATAGCTGAGGGTGACACTTGCGTCACGGCTGCTTCGCAAGCGGACGTATCCCCTTACCCAGCCACGTGTTTTTGGACCGCTTTCGCAACCGGCGGTGGCACCATCCCAATCATTTCGCAAATTGCTCGAAATTTGAACAATCGTTGCCGAAAATGATGACAAGCTTGGAAAGATGGTCTACCAATTCGGGCTCAGGCCAGCCGCGAGGTTAGTCCTGGTGGTCCAAGTCTCGGGAGGAGCCCGACGCGCACAAGCAGCGTCACCCCATTAATCAAGATCAAATCGAATTCTTGGGGCAAATAGGGTCGACACAATTTTTGGAGCAGGGCTTGGAGCCCTGCTCTTTTTTTATGTGATGATCGCAAGGCGCTATGACTCCATCATCGAACCCAATCGAACGCAGCTTCGAACTCGCAGCCGCGGCTTGCGATGATCTGATGCTGTCCGTTTACCGACGCCTGTTTCGCGAACATCCCGAAGCGCAGGCGATGTTTCGCACCGAAGGCAGCGAGCCGGTGAGGGGATCGATGCTGTCGCTGACGATACAAGCCATCATCGATTTCGCCGGCGAGCGCCGCGGACATTTTCGCCTGATCGAATCGGAAGTGTTCTCGCACGACGCCTACGGAACACCGCGCGAACTGTTCGTCGCCTTCTTCGCCGTGATTGCGGACTGCTTGCGCGAAATTCTCGGCGAGCAATGGTCCGATGAGATCGATGCTGCGTGGCACAAGTTGCTCCGCGACATCGCGGCCGTCGTGCAGCAGAAACATCTCGTGGACGACAGGGCGTAGCGTCACCGTTCCGATTGTGACACACTCCCTTTATCCGCGGCGCGTGCAACTGACGCCGACGGAGAGAAAAAATGAAGAGGGAGCAAACAATGCCAGGAATCGACAAGGGCATCGACAAGGGGATGGACAAGGCGTCGACGACGCGGCGCGACCTTCTGCAATTGGCGGCGGCCGGTGGAGCTGCGGCGGGATTGTTCGGCGGAATGGGCGTGACGTCCGCGCTCGCAGCCGAAATGGGCCGCTCGGAAAAGCCGCTGAAGGCCGCATTCTCCAACGCCGGACTGCAGGCGACGTGGTGCGCGCAGGGCAAGCAGGCCGCCGAGTTCTGGGGCAAGCTGTTCAACGTCGAGGTGACCTGGTTCGACGGTCAGCTCGACGCCGTCAAGCAGCGCGCCGCGATCGACAACATGGCTTCGCAGAAATGGGATTTCGTCGCGATCCAGGCGTTCGGCATCGGTACGCTGACCCAGCCGGTGCAGAAGATGATCGACGCCGGCACCCCCGTGATCGACATGGACACGCTGATTGCGCCGCTCGACCAGATCAACGTCCACTCGTTCCTCGCGCCCGACAACGAGTTCATGGGCGCCTCGGTGACGCAGGCGCTGTGCAACGCGATCGGCGGCAAGGGCAAGGTCATCATGACCCAGGCCGCGCTCGGCCACACCGGCGCGCAGGGCCGCGCCAAGGGTTTCAACTCCGTCATCAAGCAGTTCCCGAACATCGAGGTGCTGGATACCCAGCCCGCCGACTGGGACGTCTCCAAGACCGCCCGGCTCTGGGAAACCTATCTGACAAAATATCCGCAGATCGACGCGGCGTTCTTCCACAATGACGACATGGCGCTCGCCGCCTACAACATCATGAAGGCGCGCAACCGCACCAACATCCTGATCGGCGGCGTCGACGCCATGCCGCCGGCGATCCAGGCGGTCAGCGAAGGCCGCATGTTCGCCACCGTCCGCAATCCGTCCTGCCGCATCCATGGCGGCGCGATCGTCGCGGGTGTCGCGGCCGTGGTCGGCGGCGAGAAGAGCGGCCAGGGCATTCCGAAGAATGTCGTGACCGACGGCCCCGTCGTGACCAAGGCCAACGCCGCCGGCATGCAGTGGATGGAGGATCACTTCCTGATCTGAGCGGCCCTCATGTCGCAGGGACGCTCCCCGATCATCGAGTTGAACCAGATCACGAAGGCCCTCGGCGGTGTCGAAGCCCTTCGTGGGGTCGACTTCGCGCTTCACGCCGGCGAGATCCATGGTCTCGTCGGCGAGAACGGCGCGGGCAAGAGCACGCTGAACTAACCCGTCTTATTCGTCAGAGTGCGCCTGAGAGGCTGGCGAGCGTGGTGTAAAGCGCTGATGCGGCGTAGGATTCGGTTGCAAAGCCAACCCCATCACCTCAACCGCGAACGCCAGGCCCGCCATGACCGATGATACGATTCTGCCCTTCTCGTTTCCAGCCGTTCACGCCAAGAAAGTCACAGCTGCCTTCGATGGCGGTCGGCTGACCTCGAACGGGGGCGTGATGCTTCTGGCGATGGCCGAGCGGCGTCTCGGCTTGGCCGACAATTTGGCCCGGGTGTTCCCGGATCGGCGCGATCCGACGCGGGTCGTGCACAGCCTTGTCGATATGTTCCGCGCGCGCATGTTCGCGATCTGCTGCGGCTACGAGGACGCCGACGACCTCGATCATCTGCGGTCCGATCCCGCATTCAAGCTGGCCTGCGGACGGCTGCCGGACACGGGTCGCGATCTGTGTTCCCAACCGACGCTGTCGCGGCTGGAGAATGCTCCGCGCCTGCGCGACGTGATCCGACTGACCTACACTTTGGTCGACGCATGGATGGATAGCTACCCGCGCGAGCCGGCATCCGTCACGCTCGACATCGATGATACCTGCGATGTCGTCCACGGCCATCAGCAGCTCTCGCTGTTCAACGCTCATTATGACGAACGCTGCTTCCTGCCGATCCACGTCTACGACACGGAGAAGAGCCGGCCCGTGGCGGTCGTGTTGCGGCCCGGCAAGACGCCGGGCGGCGTCGAGGTGCGTGCCCATCTGCGCCGCCTGATACGGCATATCCGGACGCGGTGGCACAACACGCGAATTACGTTCCGTGGCGACGGGCACTATGCCCGGCCGGAGGCAATGGCGTGGTGCGAGACCAACGGCATCGACTACATCTTCGGTCTGTCCGGCACCAAGCCGCTCGCCAGAAAACTCGACGAGGCCGCCGACGACATCCGCACGCGACGCGCCATCGAGAACCTGCCGGTTCTGCGTGGCTATACCGAGACGCGCCACAAGGCCAAGTCCTGGGATCGCGAACGGCGTACCGTCGCCCGTATTGAGGCGACGATGCTCGGCCTCGACATCCGTTTCGTCGTCACCAGCCTCGATGTCGGCTCGGCCGAGTGGATCTACGACAGCCTGTATTGCGCGCGCGGCCAAGCCGAGAATCTGATCAAGCTGCATAAGACACAGCTCGCCTCCGATCGCACCAGCTGCCGTTCGGCGCTCGCCAATCAAGTCCGCCTCGTTCTCCACACCGCCGCTTATTGGCTGATGCTGACCGTGCGCGACGCGATTCCCAAAGCCCGGGAATTGGCCACAGCCGAGTTCGCGACGCTGCGTCTTCGTCTCTTGAAACTCGCTGCCCGTGTCGTCGAGACCACGAGCCGCATTCGCCTTGCGTTTGCCGCGGCATGTCCCGAAGCCGACCTGATCCGCGGCTTGCCAGGCGCGCTGCTGCCGCTCGGTCCTTGACCGGCGGGGCGTCCGCCCCCCGTTCGCCCAACCCATCCCTCAAGCGCGTTGCAAAGTACGGGTCGTCAGGCGGTGAAAAGCCGAAGGCAATCCCGCGCGCCTCGTCAGAGCAGATGTGCGGCCACATCAATCGGACTAAAAAAAGCACTCTCACGAATAGGACGGGCTAAGGGCCTGTTCCTGCCTGCGGACATTGGCCCGTGCAATTCCGATCAGCTGCTCTGTGGTGCGAATACCGATATATGTTGCGGTAACATCGGCCAAAAGGGACACCAGAACGCCGTCATAAGTCGCGATCGACGCAAGGTACACGCCATCGGCAGATTCAACTCCGCGGCGGAACTTGCCCCAGAAGTCGAGCTCCCAGGCTGCCTGCGCAGCAAGAGCATCGGTCCAGAAATATGAAGGCGTCGCGTTTGGCCCTGCCAGCGGCGTCGCCGCGCTGGTCCGATTGTAAATTACCGACCCCACGCCTTGCTGCACCTGCGGATAGCTTATGCCGATGGCTATTCCCAGCACCGCACGTGCTTGCAGCACCCGAGTCCCTGCGCTCTCCAACGTTAGATTTTGGTAGTACGCAATCTGGATCAGCTTGTTGAGGGTTGGATCACGAAAGCCTTCCCACCAATGTTCGTACTCACGCGGGCCGGACTTAACCGAGCGATTGTCTGCGCCACGAAATTTTTCGGCAAGCGGAGCGACAGGCGCTGCAAAATCCGGCCCAATCGTACATGCCACGGTTGGCAGGAGAAGTGCAGCCACAAGCAGCCAATGACTTGACCAGCCAAGAATAGCGCCGACGTTACGCTGTCGCCCAAACGGTGCCTGATACTGCGTCTCCAAGGCTTTCGCTCCCCACGCACGTGGACCTGACTGTATCCCTTCATTGTCGCGCCGCACGCTACGATGGCGGCTTTTCCACAGAGGGCATGACGTACAACAACCATTTCTTCATCCGGATCGTGACCTTCGAAATAACGTGCGTGGCCTTGCCCTTCTGCGTGTAAATCGCCGCCGATCCACCTGACCCGATGGACAGCTTGCGGGCTACGGCATCGTCGGCGAAATTGATCCGTACTGCATAAAGCCCGTCAGATCCGATCCGGGCCGCGTTCGGGATTGTGCCGCTGGTTGTGAATTGCCCTCCCCCGGTTGCCGGGATCACATAGTCCACTTTTCCAAAGAACAGGCGGCCGGGATATGGGTTAAGCACCATTTCCACATCATCGCCCGGCTCCACATTCGAGAGCCAATTCTGGGGAAACACAGCGGCGACGGCGGTATCGGACACGTTGACGAATGTTCCCGCCGCAGCAAGCGGCATCGGCACAAGCATGGTGCCGATCTGCACCTGCCAATTCGTGACGTATCCATCAGCCGGCGCCGTCATCTTGCACTGTGCGAGGTTAAAGCGCGCGTCGTCCAATTGAGCTTCGATGGCAGGAACATTGCTCTGGGCCGACTGCAAGGCCGCGGCGGCCTGTTGAGCCGAGGCTTGCGCTTGAGCGAGACCCGCTTCAGCCTGCTGAACAGCGGCGTCCGCTTCCTGGCGTTCTTGCGCAGCCTTGGCTACGTTAAGCTGGCTAATGGCAGCTTTGTCCACACGCTGGATGTTGAGGGCGATTTGTTCCTGGGTCTTGGCTAGTTCGTCGGCGGCCTTCGCTTTCGCAAGAATGGCCTGTGCATTCGGTATCGCTGTTTTTGCGGTCGTCAGCGCGGCTTCGGCCTGCATTACGTTCGCCTTCGACGCGGCCAACTGCGCCTCGACCTGGTTCACCGTGTACTGGTACGGCGCCGGGTCAATTTCCAGCAGCAAGTCACCTTTCTTCACCCGTTGATTTGCCTCGGCGTGGATCGCCTTCACCTGTCCTTTGACATAAGGAACGAGCTGCACCACGTACTGGCTGGTCACCATCTTGTCCGTAATCGGTGCCGACTGCGTCCAGACCACCACGACGCCACCGATCATGAATACGCCCGCGACGATCAAGGCCGCGATGATATAGGCCGTGGGCTTGATGCGCAGGACCTTGAACAGCACGAGAACGATCGCAACGTAGACGATGATCAGCATTGCGATCACGGTCGCATCTCCTTGTCCCCTGAGAGCTGACGCGATGCGGTCGCACCGTCACCCGTGTCGGGTGCTACGCCGTGGGGCTGAAAATCGCTTTTTGCTGATTTAACTCCGAACGGCGTAGTGAACGCCCATATGAACGCAACCGGCCATAGCAAGCCGCCTGTCGCGATCCCGACCCAGCTCATGGCATTGATTGCGCTGGCCTGCGGATGATTCCATTTGCGCGCGAGTTGACCCGGAAGTTTGCCCAGATTGACGACAATGATGACGCCAGCAAAAATCAGAACAGCGAACACGACAAACGCGAACGCATCCAAAGCGCCGAATGAAGAATCCACTGCCGACACTCCCTTCTATGCGCGATGATATTTCGCGCAGGGCTTTCGAAGCGGGCCGGAACGATTTCTTAGCGAAGAAGAATAAGTCGTGGCGTTGGGTCCGACACGAATCGCCACGACTTATCGCGCTCAGTCTCTCGCTTTTTCAAGCGCGTGCCGCATCAGCTTTTGTTCATCACTTGACATCTGTACGGGACCAAGTTTGTAAGTGAGCTTGTCGATCTTGCCGGTGAAGCGGAAAGGAAGTTTGTAACTGTCGTCCACCGTCGTGCGGGTGTCGCTCCCGATGTCAAACGTTTCGTCGATGGCCATAAGAAACGGAATCGTGTGCGGGATCGTCTTTGCGGCCACCAGCTTGCCATCGGCCGTCAGTACACCGGTGCCACCCTTGCCCGGGCCGGGTCCGTTGTACTTGAAGTCGAATACTATCGTGTGCTTGCCGGGTTTGAGGGCATCGCTAAACAAGTCGCGACCACCAATGCCGCCTTCCCAGCGGTACCGTTCGAGATCGAGCAGGTTATAGACGAAGACTGGTTTGCCTTTGAGCAAGTAGAGGGCGTATCCGCCAAAGCGACCGCCAAGAGTGGCGATCATTCCCTCCGCGCCGCCTTGAGGAACAGTAACCTCAGCGGTGATGGTGTAATTCTTATTGAGGATGCTCGGAGCGCTACTGTCGGGGATTCCAGCAATCTCACCAGAATAGGTGAAAACCGTTCGCCCTGCAGTCGCGCTCGGGCGCGGTGTCACAATGCGGGGCAGCACCGAGTTGTCCAGCGGAAAGACCTGGTATTTCGCCGCCTCCGACAGGAACAACGCTTGCAACTCCTTGAGCTTGTCGGGATTCTTGGCTGCGAGGTCGTTGTTTTGCGAGTAGTCGTCAGCGATGTTGTAGAGTTCCCATTTGTAGTCGTTAATCTCAGGCAGCTTGGCCGTTCCCAAGAGCCAAGGCGGCTCGGGGGGCGTTGTGGCAAGCGTACCAACCATCGTGGTAGATTCCACGGTTCGCGAACATTTCGAAATACTGCGTGTCGCGCTTCGAGGGTGCGTTGGCGTTGGCCTTGTCGAACGTATAGGCCATGCTCACGCCCTCGATGGGCTTTTGCGTGATGCCATTGACCGTGGCGGGAGCCTGGATGCCCGCGGCTTCGAGGATCGTCGGCACGATATCGATCATGTGATGGAATTGGGTGCGGATGCCACCAGCGTCCGTGATGTGGCCGGGCCATGAGATGACCATGCCTTGCCGGGTCCCGCCGAAGTGCGATGCCACCTGCTTGGTCCATTTGAACGGGGTATCGAAGGCCCACGACCACGCCACCGACATATGCGGGTAAGTCTTGTCGGAGCCCCAATTCTCGTAATGCAGCATCAGCTCGGCTTCGGGCAGCTTCAAAATGCCGTTGTAGGCGGTCATCTGGTTCGGCGTGCCCTCAAGCGTGCCTTCGGCGCTCGTGCCGTTGTCGCCGCTGATGTAGATGATCAGCGTGTTGTCGAGTTTGCCCATGTCCTCGACCGCCTGGATGACGCGGCCGATTTCGTAGTCGGTATACGTCGCATAGCCGGCAAACACCTCGGCTTCGCGCGCGTATAATTTCTTTTGGATGAACGAGAGCGAGTCCCACTTCGGCAGGGTATCCGGCCAAGCGGTGAGCTGGGTGTTCGCCGGGATCACCCCGAGGCGCTTCTGGTTGGCGAAGATCTGCTCGCGCAACTTCTCCCAGCCCATGTCGAACTTGCCCTTGAACTTGTCGATCCATTCCTTCTTCGGCTGATGCGGCGAATGCGTGCCGCCGGGCACGTAGTAGAGGAAGAACGGCTTGTCGGGTGCGGCCGCGTTCAGTCCGTTCATGTAGTTGATGGCATCATCCGCCATGTCGGTTATGAGGTTGTAGCCGGTCTTGCCGATCCACGGAAAAATCTGGGTCGTGTTCTTATAAAGATACGGCGTCCACTGGTCGGTCTCGCCGCCCATGAAGCCGTAGAAGTATTGGAAGCCCATGCCGACCGGCCATTGGTCGAATGGCCCGGCCGCGCTGTAAAGATAGGTGGGAGTGTTGTGGTTCTTGCCAAACCACGACGTGGCATATCCGTTGTCGCGAAGAATAGTTCCGATCGTGGCGCTCTCGGGGCCGATTACGGAATCGTAGCCCGGATAGCCGGTGGACATTTCACCGATGACACCGTAGCCGACCGAATGGTGGTTGCGGCCAGTGATGAGCGCCGCCCGCGTCGGCGAGCAGAGCGCTGTCGAATGAAACTGCGTATAACGCAGACCCGCCTTGGCGACGCGATCCATGTTCGGCGTCGGGATCACCCCACCGAAGGTGCCGGACACGCCATAACCCTGGTCGTCAGTCATGATCAACAGGACGTTCGGCGCACCCTTGGGCGGCACGACGGACGGTGGCCAGTATGGCTTGGAGGCCGTGGCATCTTCCTTGATCACGCCGCCGAACTTCGGTGGCTCCGGCGGAAGCTGCTTGCCATCGATGGTTGTCGTGGCGCTCGGCGAACCCGGCGCGCCGGTGGTTTGCTGCGCGAGGCTGGTTGTCCCCAGCGCGCACAGCAAATAAGCGGCGGTGAGGGTGGTGCCGCAAAGCAGCAAGTTGCGGCGGTTTTGTAAGCGGCCTTCCGGCTTTGAACTATCGTCATCGTGACGAGTACCGGTCATTGAAAGCTCCCTCTTGGAGACGACAGAACCCATGGACGCCTATCCGAGACACAAAGCCGCAACGCTTAAGTTGATCTAGATCAACCTACCGCCCACGGGTCCGAAACGTCGGATTCGGGTCTTGAGCGGAAGTTGTGCCCCTCCCCGCCCGCGTCCGTTCGTACCCTGAAAGCAGACGTCGAGGCGGCCGGGCCGAAGGTCCGCACATGGCCACTTCCGAACTCATGCGCCGTAGCAGTTGCGCTAAAATTTCCGAAGAAGCCCGGCCGAGTCAGCGCTATCCTCTGGTGGACGGCGGAGGGTTACTCTTTTGTCAGTGTCTACGGCACATCGCGAGATAACTGGGAGGATCGGCAGCAAAATCGCCGTTGCAGTCGGACTTGCTCTCAGTCAGGCCGCGGTAGCAGCACCGCCCGATAGCCCAAATCCCGCGCTTGCCCCATGGTTTGAGAGCCTGAAGCAACCAGGCACCGGTGCGTCGTGCTGCTCGATTGCGGATTGCCGAACGGTAGAGTTCCGACAGGACCGAGACGGCTACGAGGTATTGATCGATGATCGCTGGAAGATGTCGGCTCCATTCTGGCTGCGGGTCCCACCGAACAGGATCATCGACAGAACCGATAACCCGACGAACCGCGCCGTGGTCTGCTTCACGCCCGAGGCCGGCATTCTCTGTTTCGTGCGTCCGGCCGAAAGTTAGTTCGTGCCGCGGCAGCTCATGGCTCGCCGAACCTCCTTGCCGATCCCGAATGGAAGCGAGTGCAACTTACCGTACACGACGATCGGTACTCCCTGATCATCTGGCAAAAGCGGGCTGCCAGTGGCGCAGTTCGCGTGCTGCGTAAGTGACTGCGCCGATCGTCGTGTAGGACCCGGCCTCCAGCATCATGCCGCGTGCGAGCTTGAGGGCCCGTGCCTCGCAGATCGCGCGCTGCTTCTCGTCCGCGATCCACTCGAAATCGATGTTGTGCGCGAGGCCGAGGATTCGCCGGATGGTCTTGGCCGCCGCGAAGCCGACCGTGTCCCGGAACAGCCGCGCCATGTAGGCCTGCCGCTCGGCCTCCAGCCGCGCGGCGCCCGCCTCGCCCGTAAACAGCGACAACGGATAGCCGTCGCCATCAGCCTCGCTGCGCCACAGCGCGAGAAATTTTCGGGAGAACCCGGTCCAGACGCCCTCGATGGTTTCCAGCAGCCACGCTTCGAACGAGGCGCGCTCGCCTTGTGTGCGCTCGTGCCCTGCGGAAGCCAGATAGGCCATCAGGAGGTTACCGATGACGGCGCCGATGTCGAACCCCATCGGGCCGTAGAAGGCGAACTCGGGGTCGATCACCTTGGTCTCGCTCTCGGTGACCATGATCGAGCCGGTGTGCAGGTCGCCGTGCAGCAGCGCCTCCGGGCTCGCCATGAATTTCAGCTTGAGCCTGGAGATCGCGACATGCAGGTCGAGATCCTCGCGGAACGCCGCGGCGGTCGCGTCGAGATAAGGCGCGGTCCAGCGGTTCTGCTCGGCGATCCGGTAGGGATCGGTGAAGATCAGATCCTCGGTGATCTTGCAGAGCGCATGGTTGCCGGCGAAATCGGCGATCCCCTGCTTCTTCGCCGCGGCCGACAACGCCAGATCGGACGAGAAGAACAGCGTCTGCGCCAGGAAGGTCGAGATATCATCGACAAAGCGCGGATAGCGCGTGGCTCCAATCAGGCCCTTGCGCATGATGATGTGCGGCTCGAGCAGCTCCATCGCGGTGAGCGCAAGCTCCGCATCGTGATGCAGCACCGCCGGCACAAGCTTTGGCGCCAGCCGTGCCTGATGCACCAACGCCATGTGTTCGTAGTGCGCGCGCGAGAGCGGCAGCGGCCAGCTCTCGCCCACCAGCCGCACATAGGGCAGCGCCTGCTTGACGGCGATGCCGCCGGTCATGCCCTTGACGATGAAGACGAGGTTGAGATTGCCGTCGCCGACCTCGCTGATCGACCATTCGGCCGACGCGCCGCCAAGCTGCGTGACGATGGCAGGAACTCCGGCCAGATAGTCCCGGAGGTCAGCTTCCCGCAGGATTCGATACTGGCTGGCCCCGGAGGAGCCTGGTTGCGCCTGCAGGTTCATCTGGTCGCCTCCTCCCACATCGGCCTGTTTGAGCATGATCTTTTCGGAAAACCGCTGGGCGCTTTTCCGGATCATGCTCTAGCTTCTAGCCCGTCCTATTCGTGAGAGTGCTTTTTTTAGTCCGATTGATGTGGCCGCACATCTGCTCTGACGAGGCGCGCGGGATTGCCTTCGGCTTTTCACCGCCTGACGACCCGTACTTTGCAACGCGCTTGAGGGATGGGTTGGGCGAACGGGGGGCGGACGCCCCGCCGGTCAAGGACCGAGCGGCAGCAGCGCGCCTGGCAAGCCGCGGATCAGGTCGGCTTCGGGACATGCCGCGGCAAACGCAAGGCGAATGCGGCTCGTGGTCTCGACGACACGGGCAGCGAGTTTCAAGAGACGAAGACGCAGCGTCGCGAACTCGGCTGTGGCCAATTCCCGGGCTTTGGGAATCGCGTCGCGCACGGTCAGCATCAGCCAATAAGCGGCGGTGTGGAGAACGAGGCGGACTTGATTGGCGAGCGCCGAACGGCAGCTGGTGCGATCGGAGGCGAGCTGTGTCTTATGCAGCTTGATCAGATTCTCGGCTTGGCCGCGCGCGCAATACAGGCTGTCGTAGATCCACTCGGCCGAGCCGACATCGAGGCTGGTGACGACGAAACGGATGTCGAGGCCGAGCATCGTCGCCTCAATACGGGCGACGGTACGCCGTTCGCGATCCCAGGACTTGGCCTTGTGGCGCGTCTCGGTATAGCCACGCAGAACCGGCAGGTTCTCGATGGCGCGTCGCGTGCGGATGTCGTCGGCGGCCTCGTCGAGTTTTCTGGCGAGCGGCTTGGTGCCGGACAGACCGAAGATGTAGTCGATGCCGTTGGTCTCGCACCACGCCATTGCCTCCGGCCGGGCATAGTGCCCGTCGCCACGGAACGTAATTCGCGTGTTGTGCCACCGCGTCCGGATATGCCGTATCAGGCGGCGCAGATGGGCACGCACCTCGACGCCGCCCGGCGTCTTGCCGGGCCGCAACACGACCGCCACGGGCCGGCTCTTCTCCGTGTCGTAGACGTGGATCGGCAGGAAGCAGCGTTCGTCATAATGAGCGTTGAACAGCGAGAGCTGCTGATGGCCGTGGACGACATCGCAGGTATCATCGATGTCGAGCGTGACGGATGCCGGCTCGCGCGGGTAGCTATCCATCCATGCGTCGACCAAAGTGTAGGTCAGTCGGATCACGTCGCGCAGGCGCGGAGCATTCTCCAGCCGCGACAGCGTCGGTTGGGAACACAGATCGCGACCCGTGTCCGGCAGCCGTCCGCAGGCCAGCTTGAATGCGGGATCGGACCGCAGATGATCGAGGTCGTCGGCGTCCTCGTAGCCGCAGCAGATCGCGAACATGCGCGCGCGGAACATATCGACAAGGCTGTGCACGACCCGCGTCGGATCGCGCCGATCCGGGAACACCCGGGCCAAATTGTCGGCCAAGCCGAGACGCCGCTCGGCCATCGCCAGAAGCATCACGCCCCCGTTCGAGGTCAGCCGACCGCCATCGAAGGCAGCTGTGACTTTCTTGGCGTGAACGGCTGGAAACGAGAAGGACAGAATCGTATCATCGGTCATGGCGGGCCTGGCGTTCGCGGTTGAGGTGATGGGGTTGGCTTTGCAACCGAATCCTACGCCGCATCAGCGCTTTACACCACGCTCGCCAGCCTCTCAGGCGCACTCTGACGAATAAGACGGGCTCTAGAACGGCATCCCCATCAGTTTCGACAGCCGTTCGATCGAGAGATAGCCGGCGTAATAGGCCCACATCGCGATCGCGAAGATCACGGCCGAGATCACCGTGGTCCACAACAGCTTGCGGCCCATCCGCGCCATGATCGGCGCGCCGGGGTCGGTGCCGGGCGCGCCGACGCCGTCCTCATGCTGGCTGCGCACGCCGAACGGCAGCGTCAGGAACAGCACGAGCCACCAAAGGACGAAGTAGATCGCAAGCCCGGTGGAGATCTGGTACGCCATTTGGCCTCAAGCCTGTTCGATCTCGACCAAGGCGCCGGAAAAGTCCTTGGGGTGGAAGAACAGCACCGGCTTGCCATGCGCGCCGATCTTCGGCTGGCCGTCGCCCAGCACCCGCGCGCCCTCGGCGATCATCCGATCGCGGGCCGCGATGATGTCGGGCACGTCGTAGCAGACATGATGGATGCCGCCGTCGGCGTTGCGCTCGACGAATTTTGCGATCGGCGAGGCCTCGCCGAGCGGCTCGATGAACTCGATCTTGGTATTGGGCAGCGTCACGAACACGGTGATGACGCCATGCTCCGGCAGCGGCACCGCATCGGAAATCTCGGCATTGAAGGCGGTGCCGTAGATCTTCGCGGCCTGTTTGGCGTCCTTGACCGCGATCGCGACATGATTGAGCCGGCCCAGCATGATCCTCTCCCTTGTCGTTACGCGCGCCTCGAAAGGATGCTGCGCGTCAAACCGTCAGAACGTGCACGATGCAGATCGGCTTCTTGCCCCACTGCTCGTTCAGCGCGGCCCGCACCGCGCGGCGCACCGATTCCCCGAGCGCGTCCGGATCGCGCCGCCGCGGCTTCGGCAGCCCCTCGATCGTCGATACCACCACATCGAACACGATGTCGTCGAGCAGCTCGCCCGCGGCATTGTTCTCCGGCATGCCGACGAGATCAACCTCGGGATCGTCGACGAGCTCGCCCTGCGCGGTCATGGCGATGGCGACGAAGGCGCAGCCGGCAAAACCCATCCGCCGCCGTTCCACCACGGCACGCGACTTGGAATCCTCCAGGATGGTTCCATCCTTGTAGAGCCGCCCGGCCGGCACTTCGCCGATGATGCCGGGGTCGCCGGGCCCGAGCTTGACCAGGTCGCCGTTGCGGCAGGTCAGGACCTTGGGCACGCCGGCGGCGCGCGCCAGCTTGGCGTGCTCGGCGAGATGCAGCGCCTCGCCATGCACGGGGATCAAAAGCTGCGGCCGCACCCAGGAGATCATGTCGCGCAGCTCGTCGCGGCGCGGATGGCCGGAGACATGCACCAGGTGCTCGCGGTCGGTGATGACCTCGACGCCCTGCGTCACCAGCCCGTTGATGATGCCGCCGACCGCCTTCTCGTTGCCGGGAATGGTGCGGGAGGAGAAGATCACGGTGTCGCCTTTGTTCAGGGTCACCTGCGGATGGTCGTCATTGGCGATCCGCGCCAGCGCCGCGCGCGGCTCGCCCTGACTGCCGGTGCACAGCGCCAGCACCTTGTCGGCCGGGAAATGGCCGTAGACGTCGGTGCTGCGGAACTTGTGCGAGCCGTCGAGATAGCCGCATTCGCGCGCCACCTGCACCACACGCTCCATGGCGCGGCCGACCACCACGACCTCGCGATCGGCGGCGATTGCGGCGTCCACCACCGCCCGGACGCGAGCGACATTGGAGGCGAAGGTGGTGACGGCGACCCGGCCCTTGGCCGCCTTGACCAGCTTCTTGATCGTGGCGGCAACCTCGGTCTCCGACGGCGAACGCCCGTCGCGCACCGCGTTGGTGGAATCGCCGACCAGTGCCAGCACGCCTTCGTCGCCGAGCTCGCGCAGCCGCCGCTCGTCGGTCGGCAGGCCGATCACCGGGGTCGGATCGATCTTCCAGTCGCCGGTGTGCAGCACGGTGCCGACATCGGTCCTGATCGCCAGCGCGTGCGATTCCGGAATCGAATGCGCGACCGGGATGAACTCGACATTGAACGGGCCGATATCGACCTTGCCGCCCGACGGGATCACAGTGATCGAGATTTTGGGCGGATTGCGCTCGGCTGCGCATTTGGCTTCGAACAGCGCGGCAGAGAACTGCGTCGCGTAGATCTTGCAGCCGAGTTTTGGCCAGAGATCGATGATCGCGCCGAAATGGTCCTCATGGGCGTGCGTCAGCACGAGCCCCATCAGATTGTTGCGCTCCTTCTCGAGGAAGCGGACATCCGGCATGATCAGGTCGATGCCCGGCAGATGCTCCTCGTCGCCAAAGGAGACGCCGAGATCGACCGCGAGGAACGAGCGCTGGTGGCGGTTGCCCAGGCCATAGACCGACAGGTTCATGCCGATCTCGCCGACGCCGCCGAGCGGCGCAAAGGTGAGTTCGTCCGGACGCGCCATCAGTTAGCCCTCACCGAGGCCGCAGTGCCGAAATAGACCTCGCCGGCGGTCACTTGCATGCGCTCTCCATCAGCGGTGCGGACGATCAGGCAGCCGGTCTCGTCGATGGTGTCGAAGATGCCCTCGACCGTCGCGGTGCCGGTCTGGACCGCGACCCTCTCGCCAAGACCGGCGGCACGCTCCAGCCACAGCCGGCGGATTTCCGGGAAACCGCGGCCGTCGTCCCAGATGCCGCGAAACTCGACCCAGGCGTCCGACAACGCGGCAAACAGCTCTTCGGCACCGATCTGGATGCCGAGCGCGGCAAGCGATACCGCAGGTGTCGGCGTCCCCTCGGGCGCGGCGACCACATTGGTGCCGATGCCGACGACGACGGCCAGCCGGTGACCCACCGCCTCGGCCTCCAGCAGGATACCCGACAGCTTCTTGCCGTTGGCCAGGACGTCGTTCGGCCATTTCAGGGTGTATTTCGGGCTGTCCGGCCCGAGCCGCAGCGCCGCCTCGATGCTGACCTTCTGCAACGCGGCTTCGAGCGACAGGCCGGCGGCGAAGCCGAGGGTGGCGGCGACTGCCGGCTGAACGTCGGTCACCTCGAGGAGGCTGCTGGCGAGATTGCCGCGCGGCGCGACCCAGACCCGCTGACGTCGGCCGCGGCCCGCGGTCTGCTCAGGCGTCACGAACCACATCGGCCCGCGCTCGCCGGCGCGGGCGCGCAGCATCGCCTCGGCATTGGTCGAGCCGATCTGGTCGAAGGCGGCGAGCTTGGTGCCCGCCGCAATGGCCCGGGGTCCGAGCGTGAATGTCATGTCGGAGTTATGCGCATGATTGGTTCCGAAAGCCAGCATCCTGTTTTCGGAACCATGCGCGCTAGAACAACGACTTCGCCGCCGCCGTTGCCACACTGACCAGCGGGCCCGGATAGGCGAAGAAGAAGATGTTGAAGATGCCTGCGACCGCCAGCACGGTGCGCAGCTCGACGCGCACCGGGTCGAGCTTGCCGAGCGGTTGGTCGAAATACATCACCTTGACGATCGACAGATAGTAGAACGCGCCCACCACGCTGGTCAGCACGCCGATCACCGCGAGCGTGAACAGATTGGCCTTGATGGCTGCGACGAACACGTACCATTTGCCGAAGAAGCCGGCGAGCGGCGGAACGCCGGCCAGCGAGAACAGCAGCATCGCGAAGACGAACGCGATCAGCGGGTTGGTGCGGGACAGGCCAGCAAAATCGCTGATCTGCTCCAGCGCCTGGCCGTTCCGCTTCATGGCGAGGATGATCGAGAAGGTGCCGAGCGTCATCGCGACATAGATCGCGATGTAGATCAGCACGCCCTGCGCCCCCTCGACCGTGCCGGAGGCCAGGCCGACCAGCGCAAAGCCCATATGGCCGATCGAGGAATAGGCCATCAGCCGCTTGATGTTGCTCTGGCCGATCGCCGCGAACGAGCCCAGCGCCATCGAGGCGATCGCCACGAACACCAGGATCTGCTGCCACTGGGTGACGATGCCGGGGAACGCGGTCAGCGTCGCCCGGGTGAACACGGCGAGTGCTGCGACCTTCGGGGCGGACGCGAAGAAGGCGGTCACCGGGGTCGGGGCGCCCTCGTAGACGTCGGGCGTCCACATGTGGAACGGCACCGCCGAGACCTTGAAGCAGAGGCCGGCGAGCAGGAACACCAGGCCGAACACGATGCCGATGCTGCCCGTGGTCGCAGCCGCCGCGATGCCGGCGAAGCTGACGGTGCCGGTGAAGCCGTAGATCAGCGACGCGCCATAGAGCAGCATGCCGGACGACAGCGCGCCGAGCACGAAATACTTCAGACCTGCTTCGCTCGACTTGGCATTGTCGCGCTGGCTGGCGGCGACGACGTAGAGCGCGAGGCTCATCAGCTCGAGGCCGAGATAGAGCGAGATCAGGTCACCGGCCGAGATCAGCACCATCATGCCGAGCGTCGACAGCAGCACCAGGATCGAGAACTCGAAGTTGCGGCTCGACGGCTGGGACAGGTACTCGGTCGACAGGATCAGCGTCGCTGCCGAAGCGATCAAAGCGAGGATCTTCAGGAAGCGGGCGAAGTCGTCGACGATGAAGCTGCCGCCGAAGGTCACGAGCTTGCCGGCCGGCAGCCAGAGCTCGAGCATCCCGGTCAGCACCAAGAGACACACCGCAAGCGCCGTGATCAGCCGCGTCGTCCCATGCCCGCGATAGGCTCCGATCATCAACAGCACCATGGCGCCGACCGCGAGCACCAGCTCCGGCAGCACCGGCTGCAACTGATAACCTGCACTGGAAAAGCTCATGGGCTAAGGCCTTACTGCGTAACCAGCGCGGCTGCCTTCACGGCAGTCACGGCGGTGTTGTAATTGTTGACGAGCTGCTGCACCGAGGCGGCCGACATATCGAGCACCGGCTTCGGATAGACGCCGAACAGGATGGTCAGCGCGATCAGCGGGAACAGCGTCACGCATTCGCGGAAGGTCAGATCCTTGATCGACATCAGCGACGGCTTGACCAGCGCGCCGAACACCACCTTGCGGTAGAGCCAGAGCGCGTAGCAGGCCGACAGGATCACGCCCGTGGTGGCGAAGAACGCCGTCGGCAGCGAGATCTTGAAGGTGCCGAGCAGCGTCATGAACTCGCCGACGAAGCCCGAGGTGCCGGGCAGACCGACATTGGCCATCGTGAAGACCATGAAGGTCATCGCATAGAGCGGCATCCGGTTGACGAGGCCGCCATAGGCCGCGATCTCGCGGGTGTGCATGCGGTCGTAGACGATGCCGACGCAGAGGAACAGCGCGCCGGAGACGATGCCGTGCGAGATCATCTGGAACATGCCGCCGGCGACGCCCTGCGTCGTCACCGCGAAGATGCCCATGGTGACGAAGCCCATATGCGCGACCGAGGAGTACGCAATCAGCTTCTTCATGTCCTCCTGCATCATCGCCACCAGCGAGGTGTAGATGATGGCAATGACGGACAGCGTGAACACGAACGGCGCGAAGTCGTGCGAGGCCAGCGGGAACATCGGCAGCGAGAAGCGCAAGAAGCCGTAGCCGCCCATCTTCAGGAGGATCGCGGCCAGGATCACCGAGCCTGCCGTCGGCGCCTCGACGTGCGCGTCGGGCAGCCAGGTGTGCACCGGCCACATCGGCATCTTCACCGCGAACGAGGCGAAGAACGCCAGCCACGCCCAGGTCTGCAGCGAGCGCGGCACCGCGGTGTGCATCAGGGTCGGGATGTCGGTGGTGCCGGCGTTCCAGTACAGCGCCATGATGGCGAGCAGCATCAGCACCGAGCCGAGGAAGGTGTAGAGGAAGAACTTGAACGAGGCGTAGACCCGGCGCGGGCCGCCCCAGACGCCGATGATCAGGAACATCGGGATCAGGCCGCCCTCGAAGAACAAATAGAACAGCACGAGGTCGAGCGCCGAGAAGGTGCCGACCATCAGCGTTTCCAGGATCAGGAACGCCATCATGTATTCGCCGACGCGCTGCGTCACCGACTTCCAGCTCGCGATGATGCAGAGCGGCATGATCGCGGTGGTCAGGATGATCAGCGGCAGCGAGATGCCGTCGACACCCATGTGATAGGTGATGCCGGTGGCGAGCCAGGACGCCTTCTCGACGAACTGGAAGTCGGTCTGCGCCGGATCGAAGCGCGCTACCAAAATCAGCGACACCGCGAAGGTGATCAGCGTGGTCCACAGCGCGATCCAGCGCGCCGTGCGGCCCGCGGTCTCGTCGCCGCCGCGTGCCAAGAGATAGACCAGGATCGCGCCGACCGCCGGCAGGAAGGTCGTGACGGAAAGGATGGGCCAGGTTGTCATTTTACTGGCCTCCCAAGCCGAACATGAACCAGGTGATCAATCCGGCGGCCCCGATCAGCATCGCGAAAGCGTAGTGATAGAGATAGCCGGTCTGCAATTTGACGACATTGCGGGTGACGTCGAGCACGCGGGCCGAGACGCCGTCCGGACCGAAGCCGTCGATGACGAAGCCGTCGCCCTTCTTCCACAGCGTGTAGCCAAGCCACTTGGCCGGACGCACGAAGATCCAGTCGTAGAGCTCGTCGAAGTACCATTTGTTGAGCAGGAACTGGTACAGCATCGGCTGCTGCTTCGCGAGTTCGACCGGCAGGTAGGGCCTGCTGATGTAGAACATGTAGGAGATGAACAGGCCGAGGGCCATCATGACGGTCGGCAGTGGCGCGAGCCAGCCCGGCATGTGCTCCATGTCCTCGAGAATGTGCGGGTTCATCTTGACGGATTCGCGGAAGAACTCCTCGACGCCGTGTGGGCTGGCGAACACTTCCTTGAACGGCAGACCCGCCAGGATCGAGCCGGCGGCGAGCACGCCGATCGGCACCAGCATCCAGATCGGGCTCTCATGCGCCGCCTCGTAGTGCTTCTGGTCGTGCGGCTCGCCGAAGAACGTCTTGAAGATCAGACGCCAGGAGTAGAATGAGGTCAGGCCGGCGGCCGCGATCGTCAGCCCGTAGGCATACGTCGCGAACGGATTATGCGCTGCATAGGCCGCCTCTATGATCGCATCCTTGGAGAAGTAGCCGGCGAACAGCGGGAAGCCGGTCAGCGCCAGCGTGCCGATGCACATCACCGCGAACGTGTACGGGATCTTGCGCCACAGGCCGCCCATGTTGCGGATGTCCTGCTCGTGATGCATCGCGTAGATCACCGAGCCGGAACCCAGGAACAGCAGCGCCTTGAAGAAGGCGTGCGTGAACAAATGGAACATGCCGACCGAATAGGCCCCTGCTCCCATCGCCACGAACATGTAGCCGAGCTGGGAGCAGGTCGAATACGCGACGATGCGCTTGATGTCGTTCTGCACCAAGCCGATGGTGGCGGCGAAGAACGCCGTGGTCGCGCCGAAGAACATCACCACCGCCTGCGCGGTCGGTGACAGCTCGAACAGCGGCGACAGCCGCGCCACCATGAAGACGCCGGCGGTGACCATGGTCGCGGCATGAATCAGCGCCGACACCGGGGTCGGGCCTTCCATGGCGTCCGGCAACCAGGTGTGCAGCAGGAACTGGGCCGACTTGCCCATCGCGCCCATGAACAGGAACAGGCAGGTCAGCGTCAGCGCGTCAGGGTGCCAGCCGAAGAAGTCGATGGTCTTGCCGGTCAGCCCGGGCGCGGCGTGGAAGATGGTCTCGAAATCGGTCGAGCCGACCAGCGCGAAGATCGCGAAGATGCCGAGCGCGAAGCCGAAGTCGCCGACGCGGTTGACCACGAAGGCCTTGATCGCCGCGGCGTTGGCCGACGGCTTCTGGTACCAGAAGCCGATCAGCAGGTAGCTCGCCAGGCCCACGCCCTCCCAGCCGAAGAACAGCTGCACGAGGTTGTCCGACGTCACCAGCATCAGCATCGCGAAGGTGAACAGCGAGAGATAGCCGAAGAAGCGCGGCCGGTTCGGGTCCTCGTCCATGTAGCCGATGGAATAGAGGTGGACGAGCGCCGACACGGTGTTGACCACGACCAGCATCACCGCCGTCAGGGTGTCGATCCGCAGCGACCAGGCGACCTGCAGGTCGCCCGAGCTGATCCAGGGCAACAGCGCGATCCGCGCGTCGTGATGCATGAATCCGACATCGACCAGCGCGAACCAGGATAGCGCCGCCGAGACGAACAGCAGGCCGGTGGTGATCAGCTCGGCCAGCCGCGAGCCCGCCGCCGCCGGTTCGGAGACGTGGTGGTCGTCATGACCATGGTCGTCCTGGCCGTGATCGTCGTGGGCGGCGGAGGCATGAGCGTCGCCATGCGCATCGTCGTGGTGGTCGACGGTGTCGCCGCTCGGATTGCGGGCATGCGCGCCGAATATCGAGATCAGCCCCGCGAGAATGGCGCCCAGCAGCGGCAGAAAGACAATTGCCTGGTACATCTGCGCGCTAGCCCTTCATCAGATTGACGTCTTCAACCGCGATCGAACCGCGGTTGCGGAAATACACCACCAGCACGGCAAGGCCGATCGCGGCCTCGGCCGCCGCCACCGTCAGCACCAGCAGCGCGAACACCTGGCCGACGATGTCGCCGAGGAACGTCGAGAACGCCACCAGGTTGATGTTGACCGAGAGCAGGATCAGCTCGATCGACATCAGGATGATGATGATGTTCTTGCGGTTGAGGAAGATGCCGAGGATCCCGAGCGTGAACAGGATCGCGCCGACCGCCAGATAGTGTCCGAGCCCGATCGTCATTTCACCCACTCCGCCGCGTCGGCATCTTGCAGGCCCTGCCCCGACGCCACCTTGCGCATCGCCATCGCCATCTCGGGCGTGCGCGCGTTCTGCACGTTGATGTTCTGCCGCTTGACGTTGGCCTTGTGGCGCAGCGTCAGCACGATGGCGCCGATCATCGCGACCAAGAGCACCATGCCGGCGAGCTGGAAGTAATGGATGTACTTCGTGTAGAGCACGAGGCCGAGCGCCTCGGTGTTGCTGACATTGGTCGGAATCGCGGCGGTGATCGTCTTGGTCACGGACGGGTTGATCACCCAGGCGCCGACCACCAGCAAGAGCTCGAACAGGAAGATGCCGCCGATCACAATGCCGATCGGAAGGTACTGGATGAAGCCCTCGCGCAGCTCGACGAAGTCGACGTCGAGCATCATGATCACGAACAGGAACAGTACCGCGACCGCGCCGACATAGACCACGATCAGCATCATCCCGAGGAACTCGGCGCCCATCAGGATGAACAGGCCCGAAGCGTTGACGAACGCCAGGATCAGATACAGCACGGAGTGCACGGGATTGCGCGAGACAATCACCATGACCGCCGAGGCCACGCAGGCGGCAGCAAACAGATAGAAGAACAGCGCCGGAAGGATCATGCCCTCACCTCACCGGTACGGCGCGTCGAGCGCCATCGACTTCGCAATCTCGCGCTCCCAGCGGTCGCCATTGGCGAGCAGCTTCGCCTTGTCATAGTAGAGTTCCTCGCGGGTCTCGGTCGCGAATTCGAAATTCGGTCCCTCGACGATGGCGTCCACCGGGCATGCCTCCTGGCACAGGCCGCAATAGATACACTTCACCATGTCGATGTCGTAACGCACCGTGCGGCGGGTGCCGTCGTTGCGGCGCGGGCCGGCCTCGATCGTGATCGCCTGCGCCGGGCAGATCGCCTCGCACAGCTTGCAGGCGATGCAGCGTTCCTCACCGTTCGGATAGCGGCGCAGCGCGTGCTCGCCGCGGAAGCGCGGCGAGATCGGGCCCTTCTCGAAAGGATAGTTCAGCGTCGGCTTCGGCTTGAAGAAATAACGCATCGCGAGAACGAACGCCGAGACGAATTCCGACAACAGGAGCGAGCGGGCAGTTGCGTTGACATTGACACTCATGACGGCCTCACTTCGGCGCGATGCCGGCGAACTGCAGCACACCGGCCACGATCACCACCATCGCCAGCGACAGCGGCAGGAACACCTTCCAGCCGAGCCGCATCAGTTGATCGTAGCGGTAGCGCGGCACGATCGCCTTCGCCATCGCGAACATGAAGAACATGAAAAACACCTTGAGGGCGAACCAGACGATGCCCGGAATCCAGGTGAACGGCGGCAGGTTGACCGGCGGCAGCCAGCCGCCCAGGAACATGATCGATGCCAGCGCGCACATCGTGGTGATCGCGACATACTCGCCGAGCATGAACAAGAGGTACGGGGTCGAGCCGTATTCGGTCATGAAGCCGGCGACCAGCTCGGATTCCGCTTCCACGAGATCGAACGGCGGACGGTTGGTTTCCGCCAGCGCCGAGACGTAGAAAACGACGAACATCGGGAACAGCGGCCACACATACCAGTTCAGGATGGTGAGCTGCGGCAGGCCGATCAGATGCGCGAGCCCGCGGCTGTTCTGCGCCTCGACCACCGCCGACAGGTTCAGCGAGCCGACGCAGAGCAGCACGGTGATGATGACGAAGCCGATCGAGACCTCGTAGGACACCATCTGCGCCGCCGAGCGCAGCGCCGCCAGGAACGGATACTTCGAGTTCGACGACCAGCCGGCCATGATGATGCCGTAGATCGACAGCGACGAGATGGCGAAGATGTAGAGCACGCCGACATTGATGTCGGAGATCACCCAGCCGAGATTGAACGGGATCACGGCCCAGGCGGCCAGCGCCAGCACGCACGAGACCAGCGGCGCCAGCAGGAACACGCCCTTGTTGGAGCCGGACGGGATGACCGGCTCCTTGAGCACGAACTTCAGCAGGTCGGCGAAGGATTGCAGGAGGCCCCACGGGCCCACCACGTTAGGCCCGCGGCGGATCTGCACCGCCGCCCAGATCTTGCGGTCGGCGAGCAGGATGTAGGCGATCGCGATCAGGAGCACGACGAGCAGCAACAGGCTCTGCGCGACCATGATGATCAGCGGCCAGAGGAAGCCGGTCCAGAACGAGCTTGCGAAGAAATCAGCCATCAGGTCACGCTCACTCCGCTGCCGTCAGCATTCGGCCCGACGCCAGCCGCGAGCATTCCGCCATCACGGCAGAGGCCCGCGCGATCGGGTTGGTCAGATAGAAATCCTCGACGGTCGGCTTGAACGCCGCCTTGTCGACGCTGCCACCCTTGCCCGCCAGCGCCTTGACGTCATCAGCCTTGCCGGCCTCGATCTGGTCGAGCCGCATCAGGTGCGGATAGGTCTTGAACATCGCCTGGCGCAGCGCCTGCAGCGAGTCGAACGGCAGCTTCTTGCCGAGCACGTCGGACAGCGCACGGATGACCGCCCAGTCCTCGCGGGCCTCGCCCGGCGGGAATGCAGCGCGGTTGGCAATCTGCGCCCGGCCCTCGGTGTTGACGTAGATGCCGGACTTCTCGGTGTAGGCCGCGCCCGGCAGGATGACGTCGGCGCGATGCGCGCCCTTGTCGCCATGGGTGCCGATATAGACCACGAAGGTGCCGTCCGGCGCCTTGATCTCGTCGGCGCCGAGCAGGAACAGCACGTCGAGCGTGCCGAAGGTGGTCATCTGCGCCGTGGTCAGGCCGCCGGCTGCCGGCGAGAAGCCGATATCGAGCGCACCGGCGCGCGAGGCGGTATCCTGCAACACGGCAAAGCCGTTCCAGCCATCCTTCAGCGCGCCGACATCGACGGCGAGCTTCGCCGCCTGCGCCAGCACCGCCGCGCCGTCATGCCTGGTGTAGGCGCCGGCGCCGACCAGGATGATCGGGTTCTTGGCGTTCTTCAGCACGTCGGCAAAGGAGTGCTTGCCGGCGGCGAGATCGGCCAGCGTGTCGGTGCCCGCACCGAGATAGTCGTGGTCATAGGTGAAATCGGCCTTGGCGCCGATCATGCCGACCTTGAGGGCGCCGGTGCGCCAGCGCTTGCGGATCCGCGCGTTCAGCACCGCGGCTTCCTTGCGCGGATGCGAGCCGATGATCAGGATCGCGTCGGCCTGGTCGATGCCGGCAATGGTCGGGTTGAAGATGTAGGAACCGCGGCCGGCCTTGGCGTCGAACGCGTCGCCGCCCTGCACCGCCAGATTGACCGAGCCGAACTTCGCCAGCAGCTCCTTCAGCGCATACATTTCATCGACCGCGGCGAGATCGCCCGCGATGGCGCCGATCCGCTTGCCGTCGGTGCGGCCGGCCTTGGCGGCGATGGCAGCAAAGGCTTCCTGCCAGGTCGCCGGCCTGAGCTGGCCATTCTCGCGCACATAGGGCCGGTCGAGGCGCTGCGTGCGCAGGCCATCGACGACGTGGCGGGTCTTGTCGGAAATCCACTCCTCGTTCACCGCCTCGTTGATACGCGGCAGGATGCGCATCACCTCGCGGCCGCGGGTGTCGACGCGGATCGCAGAACCAACGCCGTCCATGACGTCGACCGATTGCGTCTTGCCGAGCTCCCAGGGCCGCGCCGCGAACGCATAGGGCTTCGAGGTCAGCGCGCCGACCGGGCAGATGTCGACGAGATTGCCCTGCAGCTCCGAGCTCAGCGCCTGCTCCAGATAGGTGGTGATCTCCATGTCCTCGCCGCGCCCGGTCGCGCCCATTTCCGGCGCACCGCAGACTTCGGCGGAGAAACGGACGCAGCGCGTGCACTGGATGCAGCGGTTCATCGAGGTCTTGACCAGCGCACCGAGATATTTGTCCTCGACCGCGCGCTTGTTCTCGGCGAAACGGCTGGTGTCGACGCCGTAGCCCATCGCCTGGTCCTGCAGGTCGCACTCGCCGCCCTGATCGCAGATCGGGCAGTCCAGCGGATGGTTGATCAGCAGGAACTCCATCACGCCTTCGCGCGCCTTCTTGACCATCGGCGAACGCGTCGAGATCTCCGGCGGCTCGCCCTTCGGGCCTGGACGGCAGTCGCGCACGGCCCAGGCGCAGCTCGCGACCGGCTTCGGGCCGCCCTTCACCTCGACCAGGCACATCCGGCAATTGCCGGCGATCGACAGCCGCTCGTGATAGCAGAAGCGCGGAATCTCGGCGCCGGCCGCCTCACACGCCTGCAGCAGCGTGTACTCCGGCGGCACATCGATCTCTTTGCCATCGATGATGATCTTGCTCATGTCTGTCTCAAGTCTTTCCGAGCTTGCAGTCGGGCGGTGCGACGCTGGCGGTTTTCAATGAGGTCTTCACCCATTGCTGGGTGTCGGTGCCGTAGGTCGCGAGATAGGCGGGCTGCGCCTGGTTCTTCTCGCAGAGGAACGGCAAATGCGGTTTCAGATCGTAGTCACAGGACGCCTGCCATTCGCGCTTGTCCGCGAATGCGGCGAAGGTCTCCTCGCAGGCATAGAGGAAGTACGAGACAAAGCTCTCATACTGCGACCGCTCTTCGCGACTGCCGGCTTTGATAGCCTCGTAGTCGGGCTGCGCGAATTTGGGATTCTTGAAGGCGAGATCGGTGTAGCCCAGAAACGCCGTGCGCGCAGCGGAGGCGCGGCTCGACGAACGGATCTCGTTGATCTGCAGCAGGACGGCGCAAAAGCCGAGCAGCGCCACGGTCGCGTGCGCCATCTGCGCAAGCGTCCCGTATCTCTGCCACCATGCGGCCTTTTGCGTCATCGCCGTCATTACTCCGCAGCGACCATGTGCACGGGATCGCGAACGCCCTGATCGTCGAGATCGGCCTTGTGCGAATACTGGTCGATCCGCTCTTCAATCTCATGACGGAAATGCGCGATCAGGCCCTGGATCGGCCAGGCGGCGGCGTCACCCAGCGCGCAGATGGTGTGGCCCTCGACCTGCTTGGTGACCTCGAGCAGCATGTCGATCTCGCGCTTGTGGGCGCGGCCGTCGGCCATGCGGGTCAGGACGCGCCACATCCAGCCGGTGCCCTCGCGGCACGGCGTGCACTGGCCGCAGCTCTCATGCTTGTAGAAATAGGAGATGCGCGCGATCGCCCGGATCAGGTCGGTCGACTTGTCCATCACGATCACGGCCGCGGTGCCGAGGCCCGAGCGCAGCTTGCTCAAGCTGTCGAAATCCATCGGCGTGTCGATGATCTGCTCGGCCGGCACCATGCGCACCGACGAGCCGCCGGGGATCACCGCCTTCAGATTGTCCCAGCCGCCGCGGATGCCGCCGCAATGCTTCTCGATCAGCTCGCGGAACGGAATCCCCATCGCCTCTTCGACGTTGCAGGGCCGCTCGACATGACCGGAGATGCAGAACAGCTTGGTGCCGACATTGTTCGGACGGCCGATGGCGGCGAACCAGGCAGCGCCGCGGCGCAGGATGTCGGGCGCGACCGCAATCGACTCGACGTTGTTGACGGTGGTCGGGCAGCCATAGAGGCCGACATTGGCCGGGAACGGCGGCTTCAGCCGCGGCTGGCCCTTCTTGCCTTCGAGGCTCTCGAGCAGCGCGGTTTCCTCGCCGCAGATATAGGCGCCGGCGCCGTGGGCGACATAGATGTCGAACGGCCAGCCGTTGATGTTGTCCTTGCCGACCAGCTTGGCCTCATAGGCCTGGTCGATCGCCGCCTGCAGGTGCTCGCGCTCGCGGATGAATTCGCCGCGGATATAGACGTAGCAGGCATGCGCGCCCATCGCGAAGCTCGCGAGCAGGCAGCCCTCGACCAAAAGATGCGGATCGTGCCGCATGATCTCGCGGTCCTTGCAGGTGCCGGGCTCCGACTCGTCGGCGTTGACGACGAGATAGCTCGGACGGCCGTCCTTGGACTCCTTCGGCATGAACGACCACTTCATGCCGGTCGGGAAGCCCGCGCCGCCGCGGCCGCGCAGACCCGAGGCCTTCATCTCGTTGATGATCCAGTCGCGGCCCTTGTCGATGATCCCCTTGGTGCCATCCCAGGCGCCTCTGCGGCGCGCGCCCTCGAGGCCCCAATCATGCAGGCCGTAGAGGTTCTTGAAGATGCGGTCCTTGTCGTCGAGCATGCTCAAAACTTTCCGAACATCACCGATTGGCTTGGGAGTAAGCGAGCCCGGCGGCGCAGCCGCCGAACACGATGGCCCACAACAGGCTGGATTCCAGCGTCGCGCTCAGGCCGTAACGTTGCAGCAGGAACATGAAGCCGGCCGCGACCGAGCTATGCAGGGCGATCGTGCGCCAGGCCTTCATCGCAGCGCCCCTCCCCGCATTGTTTTCCTGCCCGTTTGCCTGCACCTGAGTGGCCCGCATCAGGTCGTTTCCTTCAGCGTGGTCGGGCCGCCTGCGGGAGCCGAGAACTGACGGTCGATCTGCGGACCCGGCTTCGGCGGATTGCCGGCGGCAAAACCGTCGAGCACCTTGCCGAAGCTTTCCTTGGTCAGGTCCTCATAAGTGTCTTTCCAGATCAGCACCATCGGCGCGTTCACGCAGGCGCCGAGACACTCGACCTCTTCCCAGGAGAAGTTGCCGTCCTTCGACAGCTGGAACGGATCATGATGGATGCGATGCTGGCAGACCTCGATCAGGTCGGCGGCGCCGCGCAGCCGGCACGGCGTGGTGCCGCACACCTGCACATGCGCCTTCTTGCCGACCGGCGAGAGCTGGAACATGGTGTAGAAGGTCGCGATCTCCAGCATGCGGATATGCGGCATCTCGAGCAGGTCGGCGACGGCACGGATCGCCGCTTCCGACACCCAGCCGTCGTGCTGCTCCTGGACGCGCCACAGGATCGCGATCGCGGCCGAAGCCTGGCGGCCCGGCGGATATTTCTCGATCTGCTTCTTGGCCCAGGCGAGATTCTCGTCCGTGAACGTGAAGCTCGCGGGCTGCAATTCTTTCGGGGCAAGGCGGCGGACGGACATCGATCAAACTCTCATTGCGGGCGGCGCGGATGCGGACATCATCACCGGTCGACTTCGCCGAACACGATGTCCAGCGAGCCAAGGATGGCGGAAACGTCGGCCAGCAGATGGCCCTTGCAGATGTGATCCATCGCCTGCAGATGGGCAAAGCCCGGCGCGCGGATCTTGCACTTGTAGGGCTTGTTGGTGCCGTCGGCGACGAGATAGACGCCGAACTCGCCCTTCGGCGCCTCGACCGCGGCGTAGACTTCGCCGGCCGGCACGTGCACGCCTTCGGTGTAGAGCTTGAAGTGATGGATCAGCGCTTCCATCGAGCGCTTCATCTCACCGCGGCGCGGCGGCGCGATCTTGTTGTCCTCGACCACGATCGGGCCCTGGCCGTCCGGCGCCTTCAGCTTCTGGATGCACTGCTTCATGATGCGCACCGACTGACGCATCTCTTCCATGCGGATCAGATAGCGGTCGTAGCAGTCGCCGTTCTTGCCGATCGGAATGTCGAAATCCATCTCCGCGTAGCACTCGTAAGGCTGCGACTTGCGCAGGTCCCAGGCCGCGCCCGAACCGCGCACCATCACGCCGGAGAAACCCCACTCCCAGGCTTCCTTCAGCGGCACCACGCCGATGTCGACGTTGCGCTGCTTGAAGATGCGGTTGCCGGTCAGGAGCGTATCGAGGTCGTCGACCACCTTGAGGAACGGATCGCACCACGCATCGATATCGTCGATCAACTTCGGCGGCAGGTCCTGGTGCACGCCGCCGACGCGGAAGAACGCCGCGTGCATGCGCGAGCCCGAGGCGCGCTCATAGAACACCATCAGCTTTTCGCGCTCTTCAAAGCCCCACAGCGGCGGGGTCAGCGCGCCGACGTCCATCGCCTGCGTGGTGACGTTGAGCAGATGGGAGAGGATTCGGCCGATCTCGCAATACAGCACGCGGATCAGCTGGCCGCGGCGCGGCACCGTGATGCCGAGCAGCTTTTCCGCCGCGAGGCAGAACGCATGCTCCTGATTCATCGGCGCAACGTAGTCGAGCCGGTCGAAATAGGGAATCGCCTGCAGATAGGTCTTGTGCTCGATCAGCTTCTCGGTGCCGCGGTGAAGCAGGCCGATATGCGGATCGACGCGCTCGACGACTTCGCCGTCGAGCTCCAGCACGAGGCGCAACACGCCGTGCGCCGCCGGATGCTGCGGACCGAAGTTGATGGTGAAGTTGCGAAGATTCTGTTCGTTCATGATCAGGCCTTCGGTTCCGCCTTCGCCTTTTCATCACCCGGCAAGGGGTAGTCAGCCCCCTCCCACGGAGACAGGAAATCGAACTTGCGGAATTCCTGGTTGAGCCGGACCGGCTCGTACAGCACCCGCTTCTCCTGGTCGTCGTAGCGAACCTCGACGAAGCCGGTGAGCGGGAAATCCTTGCGCAGCGGATGGCCGTCGAAGCCGTAATCCGTCAGCAGGCGGCGCATGTCCGGATGCCCGGTGAAGATCACGCCGTAGAGGTCGTAGGTCTCGCGCTCGAACCAGTCGGCGCCCGGGAACACGTTGATGATCGAGGGCACCTGCGTGGTCTCGTCGGCCTGCCCGCGCAGCCGGATGCGGGTGTTCAGGGTCGGCGACAGCAGATGGTAGACGACGTCGAAGCGCTTCTCGCGGCTCGGATAGTCGACCGCGGTCGCATCGGTGAAGTTGACGAAGCGGCAGCCGGCGTCGTCACGCAGAAACGTAACGACGTCCACGATTCTGCCAATCTCGACGTCGATAGTGAGTTGATTGAAGGCGACCGAGTGCGCGGTGGCGGCGCCCGGAAGCGCGCTCACGATCGTCTGCCCAAGGGCGTCGAGCTTGCCGTCGTCCATGCCTGAAACCTTAGCGTTCGATAGTGCCGATACGGCGAATCTTTTTCTGCAACAGCAGCACGCCGTAGAGCAGCGCTTCCGCCGTGGGCGGGCAGCCCGGCACGTAGATGTCGATCGGCACGATGCGGTCGCAGCCGCGCACCACCGAGTAGGAATAGTGGTAGTAGCCGCCGCCATTGGCGCAGGAGCCCATCGAGATGACGTAGCGCGGCTCCGGCATCTGGTCGTAGACCTTGCGCAGCGCCGGCGCCATCTTGTTGGTCAGGGTGCCCGCGACGATCATCACGTCGGACTGCCGCGGCGAGGCACGCGGCGCAAAGCCGAAGCGCTCGACGTCGTAGCGCGGCATCGAGACCTGCATCATCTCGACCGCGCAGCAGGCGAGACCGAAGGTCATCCACATCAACGAGCCGGTGCGCGCCCAGGTGATCAGGTCGTCGGCCGCGGCGACGAAGAAGCCCTTGTCGGACAGCTCGTGATTGACCTCGAGGAAGAACGGATCATTGGCGCCGACCGGCCTGCCGGTCGACGGATCGATGATTCCTTTCGGAGCCATGGCGATCTCAGGTTTGGCGATCGCCGGCTGCGAGGATGCGGCGGTGGGGCTCAATCCCATTCGAGCGCGCCTTTCTTCCATTCATATGCAAACCCGACCGTCAGCACGGCCAGGAAGACCATCATCGACCAGAAGCCGGTCGCACCGAGCTTTCCGAACGCCACCGCCCAGGGGAACAGGAACGCCACTTCGAGGTCGAAGATGATGAAGAGGATCGCCACCAGATAGAAGCGGACGTCGAACTTCATGCGGGCGTCGTCAAAAGCGTTGAATCCGCATTCATAGGCGGACAGCTTTTCCGGGTCCGGCGACTGGAACGCGACCAGGAACGGCGCGATCAGGAGCGCCAGACCGATCAGGCTGGCGACTCCGATAAACACCACAAGTGGGAGGTAATTTTGCAGGATGCCGGTCATCGGCGAGGCCTTCTTGCTGCGGTTTCGGACGTGCCGCAGATTCGTTGATTGGAATTGTTCTTGAGGCTTTAGCGCAGCGCAACAGGGGGCGCAAGACAAGCTATTTTGACGCTTTTGCCGTCCTTCCCCGCGGGCTGTCGGCCCGATCAGGTGGCAGCACTTGCCTCAATCGGCAACGCTGCGCCGGCGATCCGGTGCCCTGCGCGCTCGCCATATCAGCCCAGCTCCCGCTCGGCGGCGAGCATCTCGGCGGCGATCTCGGTCAGCCGATCGACATGTCCGAGCAGCAGCGCAAGTTCCTGTGGGGTAAGCTGTTCCAGCAGGCGCCGGTTTCGCTCCTGCGCGCCGGCGACGATCGCGTCATGGGCGGCGAGGCCCGTCTTGGTCAGCGAGACCAGGGTTTCGCGGTTGTCGCGCGGGTTGGCCGACTTGGCCACCAGCTTGCGCGCGACGAGCTCGGCGAGCGCCCGGCTGATCTGGCCCTTGTCCATGCCGACGGCTTCGGCCAACCGCACCACGCTCATCGGCGGCCGCCGACCGAGCGAGGCGACCAGGCCGAACTCGACCGAGGAGAGCCCGGCGAGCCGCTTGTAACGCAACATCGCACCGCGCTTGAGCAGGTTTGCCAGCACCATCAGCCGCGACGACATCATCGCGGTGATCGGCGCCAGCTCGGCGTCGACCACGGCTTCCGGCGGCAACGCCCTCTCCGTCCTGAGCTTCTCGGTCATCGCCAACCTCTGCCAACAAAGCCACGCGCTGCCAAGCTAGTCGAGATCGTTGACATTGTCATCGATATATCATTGACTTCATCAACGACAGCGCGACCGCGGGCACCAGACCAGCGGCGGGAGGAACAACATGACGATCACCCAGCGGGACCGCGATCTCGGCACGGCCTATGCGATGAAGCCGTCCACCACCCGGACCGAGCCCACCTCCGTCGTCCGTGGCACGCCGATGGGCGAACTGCTGCGCCGTTACTGGCACCCGGTCGGCCTCGCCGGTGATGCCACCGATATCCCCAGAAAAGTCCGCGCGCTCGGTGAGGATTTGATCCTGTTCCGCGACCGGCATGACCGGATCGGACTGCTGCATGCCCGTTGCTGCCATCGCGGAACCACTCTCTATTACGGCAAGGTTGAGGAAGACGGCATTCGCTGCTGCTATCACGGCTGGAAGTTCGACACCGAAGGCCGCTGCCTCGAACAGCCCTGCGAGCCCGAAGGCGGCCTGTTCAAGGACAAGGTGCGCCAGCCCTGGTATCCGGTGCAGGAACGTTACGGGCTGATCTTCGCGTACATGGGCCCGGCCGAGAAGAAGCCGGTGCTGCCGCGCTACGAGTGCCTCGAGACCATGGACGACGGAGAGTTCGTCGAGGCCGACGATTCATCGATCGGCGGCGGCGGCCCGGCCGTGATCCCCTGCAACTGGTTGCAGCATTTCGAGAACGTCGCCGATCCCTACCACGTGCCGGTGCTGCACGGCTCGTTCTCAGGGCCGCAGTTCACCACCATGATGGCCTCGATGCCCGAGGTGAAGTTCGAGATGTCGCCGCGTGGCGTCGCGGTGCGTTCGATCCGCAGGCAGGACGACGGCAAGGTGTTTTACCGCGTCACCGAGGCCGCCTCCCCACGCTGCGCGTCGTGCCCAATCCGCGGGTCGCGCAGTTCGCCCGCGTCGAATCGATCGGCTGGACCTTGCCGATCGACGACAACTCGTTCCGCATCTATGTCGCCGGCCGGGTCAAGAAATCAGGCGACATCGGCCGCATGCGCTCGAAGTTCAACGGCAAGTTCTGGTGGGACATGACGGAGCAGGAGCACCAGCAATTCCCCGGCGACTACGAGGCGCAGGTCGGCCAGGGGCCGGTGACGGTCCATTCCGAAGAGCATTTTGGCCAGAGCGACCGCGGCATCCTGATGGTCCGCCGGATGCTTGGCGAGCAGCTCGAGGCGCTCGCCGCCGGCCGCGACCCGATCGGCGTGTCGTTCGACGCCGACGCCGGACCGGTCGAATTCGAGGCTGGGAATTTCATCCGCGAAGCATAAGGCCCGCGCGCCAGCAAACAACAACAACAAAGATCAGCAGGGGAAGCATGGTCGATCTCGCACCGCAGGCGGCTGCGCAAGCGCAAGCCGGCGCCAGGCCTGCCGGGCGCCGCTACTACGTCCTCGCTCTGCTGACGATCATCTACGCCCTCAACTTCCTCGACCGCACGATCTTCAACGTGCTGATCGAGCCGATCAAGAAGGAGTTTTTCCTCAGCGATACCACGATGGGCCTGCTCGCCGGGTTCGGCTTCGTGCTGTTCTACTCGCTGCTCGGCATTCCCATCGCGCGGATGGCCGATCGCCTCAACCGCCGCAACATCGTCGCTTGCGCCTTCGCGTTCTGGAGCGCGATGACCTATCTGTGCGGCCTCGCCTCCAGCGTCACGACATTGGCGCTGGCGCGGATCGGCGTCGGCATCGGGGAGTCAGCGGGAACGCCGGCCTCGCAATCGATGATCGCCGATCTGTTCGACAAGAATGAGCGGCCGCGCGCGCTCGGCATCTATGCGATCGGCACCTATCTCGGCGTCTTCCTCGGCTATTTCATCGGCGGCTACGTCAACCAGCACTATGGCTGGCGAATGGCCTTCTTCACCGCTGGCCTGCCGGGCATCGCGCTCGCCGCCGTGTTGTGGCTGACGATCTCAGAGCCTGCGCGCGGCGCGATGGCCGAGACCTTCAAGGCGGAGCCGATCGGGCCGACGCTGCGCTTCCTAATATCGCAGCCGAGTTTCGTCATCGTGCTGATCGGCTTCTGCCTGACGACGTACACCAACTACGCCACCGCAGTGTGGATCCCGCCGTTCCTGGCGCGTATCCATCATCTCACCAGCGCCGAGATCGGCACCTATGCCGGCACCTTCAAGGGTCTTTCCGGCATGGCGGGGACACTGGTCGGCGGCCTCGTGGTGGCGCAGATCGGCCGGCGCGACGACCGCTGGAAGCTGTGGGCGCCTGCGATCATGTCCGGCCTCGCCGGCCCGGTGTTCGCGCTGTGCATGCTCACCCCAAGCTTCACACTGATGGTCGCCACGCTGGCGCTGACCTCGTTCATGGTCGGCTTCCATCTCGGCCCGATCTTCGCCATCGCCCAGACCGTGGCAAAGCCCAGCATGCGCGCGCTGGCCTCCGCGATCGTCCTTCTCACCGCCACCTGCTTCGGCCAGGGCGTCGGCCCCCTCGCCGTCGGCATGATCAACGACGCGCTGAAGGGCGCGGACGGCGCGGACGCCGTTCGCTACTCGCTGCTGTCGGCGGCGGTGACGACGACGCTCGGCGCGCTGCTGTTCGTCTTGGCCGCGCGCTCGATCCGATCGGACATCGCGCGCGCCAGCTAGCTCGCCATGAAGGCCAGCAGGTCGGACACCAGGCGCGCGCTGTGCGTCAGCGGCAAAGCGTGCGGCGCGCCTCCGTAGACGGAAAGCCTGCTGCTCTTGATCAGCGCCGCGGTCTTGGCGCCGGTCAGTTCGAGCGGTGCGCTGGCATCCTTGTCGCCGTGCACGATCAGCGTCGGGCGATCGATCCCCCTGGCCGCCGCGCGCAGGTCGGCAAAGGAGATGGTCTTGCGGCAGGCCAGCGCCACCGGCAGCGGCACGCCCAGCATCATCTCCCTGATCCAGGCCCGCGTGACCTCTGGCGTGTCGGGCATGAAGACCGTCGCCTCATTCTCTCCCATCCATTTCGGGAAGTCCTGCGCGATCGCGGCGTTCTGCGCGTCGATCATCGGCCTCGGAATCGCGTCGGGATTGTCCTCCGTCTGCACCAGAAACGGCGTGGTCGGCGCCACGAGGACCAATCGCGCGATGCGATCCGCGCCGTGACGCGCCAGATAGTTCACCGCCTCGATCGATCCCATCGAATGTGCGACCAGTGTCACGTCGCGCAGGTCGCGCTGCTCGATCACATCGGCGACGTCATCGGTCAGCGTGTCCAAATCATAGCCCGTCATCGGCATGTCGGAGCGGCCGTGCCCGCGCCGGTCAGGCGCGACGCAGCGATAACCCTTCGCATTGAGCGCCACGATCTGGCTGCCCCAGACGCTGGAATTGAACGTCCAGGCGGCGAGGAACAGCACCGGACGGCCCGAGCCCCAGTCCTGCACGAACAGCGAGGTACCATCCCTCGCCGTCACGCGCGACGGCTGCGCCAGAGCGGTTGCTTCGAGGACTGTTCGACTGCTCATCTCAGATCTCCCTTGCGGATCGGCCGTGACGTGGACGCCGTCCATAGACCGATCATCGCAAAGCGAGGTCGTGCGCACGATTACGCGCGAGGTAATCGGGCTGGCGACACCAACCCTGCGCGGGTCTTACCTGTTCGTATTTTCTGTGAAGGTCGCCACCACGCTCCGATAACGCTTGCTGCCGGCAAGCGTCTCACCATTGTCCATGCGCAGGACGAAGTCCCCTGCCGGGCGATGCTCGACTGCCACGACCCGCGCCGGATTGACCAGCCTCGCCCGATGCACGCGGACGAGGCCGAACGGCTGGAGCCGATCCTGCTCGCGCGCCAGCGTGCTGCGGATGAGACGGCGTCCGTTGGGAAGACTGAATTCGACATAATTGCCGGCGGATGTCACGGCCACGATGTCGCGGGGATCGATCCGAAAGCTCGTCGCGCCATCCCGCAGCCAGAGGCTGGGGTTGGCGGCGTCGACAGGCGGCTCGGCCACCGGCCGTGCCGCCACCTCGGCCGGCAGCGCCGGCGCCGCTGATATCACCGCGCCCCTGCGATCCATCAACCAGATCACCACCGCCACCATCACAGACGAGACAATGTCCTTCTGGAACTCATGCGGAAATGCCGTCGACCAGTGAAACGAATAGACATCGGCCAGCAACAGCTTGCGCAACCCGACCATGGTGACGAGATGCGCGAATGCGTAGAGCAGCGTCGCCGCCCCCGCCAGCGTGACGGCCATCACGCGGCTGCGCCCAAGACGCAATTGTGCGACGCCGCTTCGCAGCAGCGGCAGAAACAAGATCCACGCAACGGCGCTCGTCACCTCGAGCAGCACGGGCACGCGCAATGGTGCGAACCCCGCGGACGGCTTGAACTCGTTGACCGAGGAGAAGACGTTGACCACGCCGCTCGCCACGATCAGCAGCGCTACCCAGCCATAGGCCGGCATCGACGCGCGCTCCGCCCCGCTCCATCGGATCACCGTCACATCGGGTCGATTTTCGTCCCTGGAATCGGGTTGCTCGTCCCAAGCCCGCTCGACGCGACGACCTGTCACCGGTTCAATGGAATTCTCTGGCTGCGTCGTCGGCATGTCGGGAAGGAATAGATGGTGCAACTCGTCAAGTCATCTGCCCCGCTGGTCAACTCGGGGACCCAATTGCGATCCGTCACTCAAGCCGGTCTTTATCACAGGCAAGCGAACGTCGTCCCGCAAAGCAGGACGGTGAGCCGTCCGGACGGACTGAAAATCGGCTCTGCTCACGGACCGGTGACCGGCCGATGAATCGCCGCGAACTCCTGATCGGCGCGGCCCTGACGCCGATGGCGCACTGGATGGTGCCGAGGCCGGTTGCCGCCGCGCAAGGCGCGAGCATTTCGTCGCAAATGCTTCGGCGAACGCGCCCCTCGGATCCAAAATGGCCGTCGGCAGCCAGTTGGAACCAGCTCAACGACCAGACCTGGGGGCAGCTGATTGCGGTGAAGTCGCCGCTCGTGGCCTGTCAGGACAATCCTGCCGGCGCTGCTTGCCGCGATGTGTTCAAGGGGCTCAAGAATCCCTACTACATCGGCGACGACGCGGCGCTGACCCAGACCACGGGCTATCTCGACGCCTGGGCGTCGCAGCCGAGCGTCTACGCGGTCGCGGCGCGCAAGACAGCCGATGTCGTCGCTGCCGTCAATTTCGCCCGCGACAACAATCTGCGGCTGGTCGTCAGAGGCGGCGGCCACTCCTATCTCGGCACATCGAGTGCACCGGACTCGCTGATGATCTGGACACGGGCGATGAACGACATCACGCTGCACGACAGCTTCGTCGCGCAAGGCTCTGAGGATCCGCCGCAGCCGGCCGTCTCCGTCGGCGCCGGCGCGATCTGGATGCATGTCTACAACGAGGTGACGACGCGGGGTGGCCGCTATGTCCAGGGCGGCGGCTGCGGCAGCTATTCGAAGAACTACGGCACCGCCGCGGCGAGCCTGCTGGAAGCCGAAATCGTCACCGCGGACGGTGTCGTCCGGATCGCAAACGCCCGCAGCAACCCGGACCTGTTCTGGGCCTTGCGCGGCGGCGGTGGCGGCACCTTCGGTGTCGTCACCCGCCTCACCTTGCGGACCCTTGACCTGCCCGAAATCTTCGGCTTCGCCTCCATGACGATCCAGGCGGCATCGGGGGCGTCATTCCGCAAGCTCGTCGGCACGTTCGTGAATCTCTACGCCGATCGCCTGCATACCCGCCATTGGGGCGAGATCGTCAACATCAAGCCCGGCAATTTGCTCGACATCCAGCTCTCGTTCCAGGGGCTGAGCAAGCAGCAGGCCGACGAGCTGTGGCAGCCCTTCATTCGCTTCGTTGCCGAGGCCGGGGGCGAATTCACCTTCACCCGTTCGCCGTCGATCCGCAGCGGTCCGGCAACGCACCGCTGGGACGCCGCCTATATCAGGCAGCGCGCGCCGCAGGCGATCCTGTCCGACGACCGTCCCGGCGCACCGGCGGAGAACGTGTTCTGGGCCGCCAATCTGAGCGAAGCCGGGCATTTCATCCACGGCTTTGAATCGCTCTGGCTTCCCGCCTCACTGCTGGGCGGTGTGGAGCGCCCGCGGTTGGTCGAAGCGCTGCTCGCAGCCGCACAGCATGCGACAGTCGAGCTGCACTTTCAGAAAGGGCTGGCCGGCGGATCGGAGGCTGCCATCGCCTCGGCGAAAGAGACCGCCACGAACCCCGCTGTCATCGACGCCTTCGTGCTCGCAATCATCGCGAGCGAGGGACCGCCGGCCTATTCCGGCCTCAGCGGCCACGAGCCTGATCTGGCTGACGCACGCAAGAATGCCGCGGCGATCGCGAAGGCAGTCGGCGAACTCAGAAAGGTCGCACCGGATGGCGGTGCCTATCTTGCGGAAAGCAGCTTCTTCGAACCTAAATGGCAGCAGGCCTATTGGGGGGCGAACTACAAGCGGCTTCTGGAGATCAAGCAGCAGTACGATCCGGCCGGCCTGTTCTTCGTGCGGCACGGCGTCGGTAGCGAAGGCTGGAGCGACGACGGATTTGCGCGGTTGGCGGCACATCAATAAGGGGCCGAAACGACCGACGAACGAATCCGCCCCCTGACCGCGTTTTAAAACGACCTCAGCTTGCCAAATATTCCTTCGGTATCCGTCTCACCACTGATACCGCACCACGCCCTTGCCGGCGTAGCTTGAGGTGACGTCGGAGAACTCGCCTTCGAACGTCGCGGCGGCCGACCAGCCGTTTCGCCATTTCATCTCGACCGATGCCGTGGTCAACGCAGAGTTGCTTGCCTGCGCTGCGCCGTTGACGACAAAGCTCGCGCCGGGCAGCGCCTGGAAGGTCGCCGCGATCGCGCGGTTGGGATCGTAGTCGTGCGCCCAGCCGAAGCGGGTGCGCAGCGTCAGGACGCCGTCCTGCACCGGGAAGGACTTGTCGGTGCGAAAGCCGAGTTCGCTGCGCGTGTCGGTCACGCTCTTGCCGGCATAGCCAAGCGCAAAGGTCGGCAAGCCCGAGATCACCCGTTCGGCATAGGCCGGCAGATCGAAGGTCGTGAACTGGCCCGCGGCGTAAGGCGTGATACCGACGCCGCCGGTCCACGGCGCGGCAAAGCGATAGCCGCCTTCAATCCTGCCCGAATACGCGTTGGCATCGAACTCGGCGCGTAGCTGGTCGATGCCGGCGGCCGTCACGGTGCGGTTGGTGGTGATGTCCTGCCAACCGTAAGCGAGCGCTGCGGAAATATAGGCCGGTCCTTCGGTGTGACGGACATAGACGCCGGCCTGGAACAGATCGGATCGGCCGCCGCCGCTGTTGGCGACGGAGAAGTTGGTGCCGCCGCCGGCAATTGCAAATCCCGCAATGGTGTTCGGCGAGAACAGATAATCGGCGCCGATCGCGGTGCCATAAACGCTACTGGTGGTGTTGTTCGATCCGACAATGGCGTTGCCGCTGGTCGATTGCGAACCGCCGAAGCCGGCGGCCCAGACGCTCCAGCGCTGCACGAACGGTACGGGCGGCGCCTTGGTGAACATCGCGAATGCATCGGTCTTCCTGGCTGCGGCATAGGCGCTGGCACCGCTCTCCTCCGCATAGCCCGAAGCGCCCGGGGCCGTATCGGCTCCGCCGTTCCGGTTCATGAACGGATCGGTCAACACGCCCATGAACAGGTTCATGGCATCGAACGTCGTCTGCTGCGAGCCGGTGGCCAACTCGCCGGAGGCCTGCGTCAACCCCGCCGGCGCGAGCGTACCGAAGACCGTCGGAATGCCGCCGGTCGTGTTGAAGAAATTGACCAGCGTGTTGGCGACGTTTTGCTGGTTGATGAAGAGGCCGCCGCCAAAGTTCGGAGCGGAAGGCGGCACGAAGTTCAGCGTCAGATTGAGGTAGGCGTGGGTGGCGTCGTAGCTCAGCGTGTCGCTGAAATTCGCCGGCAGATTGCTGTTGGCGAGCGAGCCGAAGGTACCGCTGACGCTGCCGGCGCTGAGGATCGTGTATTGCTTCGAGATATAGCTGCCGTTGGCGAACACCGCATTCACGGCAGCGCCGCCGAGCGTCGCTGTCCCGCTGACATTGGTCGACGCTGTAAGTGTCGGCGTCACCTGAACCAGATAGATCGCGCCGGATTGAAAGGCGAGATTGCCATTGACGGTCAGCGTGCCGGTCGGGTTTGCGGCATTGCCGGGCGCCAATGTGCCGCCGCTCATGATGGTTGTGGCCGCCGGATCAACGCCGCCGCGCAAGGGGGCGCTGGAATTGGCGACCAGGTTGTTCACCAAATCCGTGCCGCCGGTGATGGTTACCCCGCCGAGATTGCTGTTTGCCAACGTGAACGTGGCGCCGCCATCTCTCCCAGCGGTGACCGTTGCACGACCGACAACGCCGGTGCCGCTCAGGGTGCCGCCGGAATTGACCGTCATGTTCGATGAGCTGGCGATCGAGCCGTCCACTTCCAGCGTGCCGCCGTTGACGGTGGTCGCGCCGGTGTAGGTGTTGATGCCGGCCAGGATCTGCTTGCCGCCGGTGATCGCCACGCCGCCGCCCGCTCCGCCGTCCTGGATGATGCCGGCAAACGTTCCGTTCGCATTGGTGAAGGTAAGTGTGTGGGCGCCCAGATTCACCACGCCGGCGCTGGTGCCGGAAAGACCTGCGATCGAGCCATCGCCGGCGCGACCCGCAATGTCAAAGTAGCCGTTGTTGATCACGGCCTTCGAGGACGCGATGCTGCCGGCGCCGGTCAGAAACAGTTCGCCGCCGCTGTTGATCGTGGTGAGGCCGGTAAAGGTATTGACGCCTCCGAAGGTCGCCACAGCGCCATTGGCGATCGTCACGTTGCCGCCGGCGCCACCACCGATGCCGCCATCCTGGATGGTACCGTTGAACGGGCCTACGTGGGCGGTGATGGTCAGTGTCTTGGAGCCGAGGGAAATGGCGCCGAGGCCGGTCGGATCATAAAGGCCGGTAACGCTGGCGCCGCTGTTGGTCTGCGAAATATCAAGTGTTGCAGGAAGCAAGCCCGATGCAAAACCAAGATAGAGCGAATTGGCGATCGAGCCGCTTCCTTTAAGTGCCAGCGTCGCGCCGCCATCGATCTGGGTGACGCCGGCATAGCCATTGACACCAGACAAGGTCTGAATGCCGCCAGCGATTTCCAGGGCGCCCCCGCCATTGATCGCGCCGGAGAATTCCGTTGAACCGCCGGTAATGACCAGTACTTTGGTGCCAAGCACGACCGATCCGCTGCCCGCCAGTGTCGTGATCGCACCGAAGAGAAGCGCCTGCGCCGAAATATCGAATGTGCCGTTGACCGTCACGACACTCGAGCTGGAAATATCGCCACTACCGGACAACGCGAGCGTTGCGCCAGCGTTGATCGTGGTCGCGCCCGTGTAGTTCTCGGCTGCCGCTAGCGTCAGCGTGCCGCCGCTGCCGGAGTTGGCGATGGTCACTCCGCCGGTGCCGGTGAGTTGCGTCCCGAGCGTCACGGCATTGCCGTTATAGTCGAACGTCGTGCCGCCGGAGCCGATTGCGTTCAGCCGGCCCGAGATATCGGCCGTATTGCCGCTCGCCCATTGCAGGCCGCCGCCGTTGAGCGTGATGTGGCCCGAGCCGAAATTGCTCGCTGCGTTGAAGTTGATCAGGCCGCCGCTCACGGCCGTGCCGCCCGAATAGGTGTTTGCCGCCGTGAGCGTGAGCGTACCGGTACCCGACTTGCTAAGGCCCCAACTGCCGGCGTTGGCACCGGTGCCGCCATTGCCGGTCTGGTCGGCGATAACATCGGAGATGGTTTGGTTCTGCCCGGCCGCGGGACTGAAGGTCAGCGTCCCGCTGCCCTGCAGGAACAGACCCGAGCCGAAAGCCGAGCCATTGCCGGCGCCGACACCGCCAGCGCCGCCACTGACGCTGTTGCCGTTGACGGTGAAGGCCCCCGAAACAATCAGCGTTCCACCACCCTGGACAAATACGGCGCCGCCCGCGCCAAGCCCGCCACCCGCACCGCCTTGGGAATCGTTACCGCCATTGCCTGCGCCGAAGCCGCCGAGACTGCCACACGTCTGACCGGAATTGCCGCTTTCGCCACCGCCGCCACCGCCGAAGCCGCCAGAACCGCCGCCGCCGCTCAAGCCTCCGACGGAGGTAGCAGCGCTGCCGCTGATCCCGCCGCCGCCGCCGCCAGAGAGGCCAGCCCCCTCGGCCCCGCCGCCACCGCCGCCTCCATTGGCGCCCCCTACGCCTGGTGTAGCACCGCTCGCGGGGTCGGTAACGCCGGCGCCACCGCCGGCGGCGCCGACAACGATGCCGGCAGCACCGTTGCCACCCGCCGAGCCAGTCTGGCCGGCCCCGCCGTTGGCGCCGAGGCCAATCCCGCCACCGCCGCCACCACCGAAATTGCCGCCGCTGCCGCCATTGCCGCCGAGCCCGCCGCCACCTCCGCCACCGGCGACGGTTGAGCCGTAATTGCCGCCGTTACCGCCATTAGCCTGATTGCTGGCGAGTGAAACATTGCTCACTGTGACGTTGGCGCCGCTGGCGACGAACAGCGCGCCGCCGGCGCCCATCCCGCCGCCGCCCCCGCCATCAAGACCGCTGCCGCCATTGCCGCCCTTGGCCACGGCGTTCTGGATCGTCAGATTGTTGACCGCGACGGTGCCCGAGTAGACGAACAATCCGCGCTGCACGCCGCCGCCATCGAGCGTGAAGTTGCCGCCGTTGATCGTGACATTGCTGCTTGAATTGATGACCGGCAGCGTGGTCGTGCCGGTCAGCGTGATGTTGTTCGTGATGTTGAGCTGGTAGCTGGTGCCCGGATTACTGTCGATCGTCGTCAGCGCGGTGACGAGGCTCGTGGCATCGCTGGCGGTCAGCACCGTTTGCGCATGCGCTGATGTCCCGAGCGTAACGACCAGTGCGAGAGTTACAGCAACCCGTTGCAAACGGGGGAATCGTAAGCGCACGCACATGGCATTCCAAATTCCGGCCGCGCGTCACGCGGCAACCAAAACGCCTCAACGCAATTTACCCTCCGACACATTCTGCCGCACGACCAAAAGACAACGATGGATTCGAAAGCCATTTGATGTGCCTTCTGCGCCACACAATCTGCAATTGCATCGCCGCCAGCGTCCGATGCCAAGCGTCCGACGCCGTCATGTCAGCTTGCCGGTATATTTCTCCAGCGCGGCCCAGGCGTCGGCGCCATAGGTCTTCTGCCACTGCGTGTAGAAGCCGGCCTTCACCAAGGCGGCCCTGAACTGCACCGGATCGGGCTTGTTGAAGGTCATGCCCTTCTCGGTCAGTTCGGCCTGCAGCGAGCGGTCCATCTCGACGAGGTCGGCCCGCTCCTTCACCGCCGCGGCGTCGAACGCAGTGTTGATGATCTCGAGCAGATCGGGCGGCAGGCTCGCCATCGCGCGGCGGTTGCCGATGATCCAGTAGCCGCTCCAGCAATGGTTCGACAGCGCGCAGTATTTCTGCACCTCGTACAGCTTTCCGGTCGAGACCTGCGCCAGCGGATTCTCCTGCCCTTCGACGATGTGGGTCTGCAGCGCCGAATAGAGCTCGCTGTAGGAAATGCTCGACGGCAGCGCGCCGAGCCCGGAGAACAGCGAGGTCAGCAATGCCGTCACCGGCACGCGAATTTTAAAACCCTTGAGATCGTCGACGCTGCCGAGCTGCCGGCTCGACGATGACGTGATCTGGCGGAAGCCGTTGTCCCAGACCTTCTTCATCGGCACCAGGCCGGTCTTGCCGATCGCCTCGCGCACGGTCTCGCCGACGCCGCCGTCCATCGCTGCCCAGACCTGGTCGTAGGACTGGAAGGCGAAGCCGATGCTCGGCAGGCCCGACAGCGGCACCAGGATCGACAGGGTCAGGCTCGGCGCCGCCATCAACTCGATACCGCCGGCGCGGACCTGCGACAGCATTTCGGGATCGCCGCCGAGCTGGCTGTTCGAAAACACCGTGATGTTGACCCGGCCGGCCGACTGCTCGGCCACCGCCTTGGCGGCCTCGACGAGACGGATTGTCAACGAGTGGGTTTCCGGGGTGTCAACGCCGAGCTTAAAATCGAACTCGGCGGCGGCAACGGCTCGTTTGCCAAACATCGCCGCAGCGACCGCACCAGAGCCAGTTCCCAACAGGCCCCTGCGGGTCATCTTCATTGTTTTCATTATTATTTTTCTCCCAAGCGCTGTCCCGCGCCTGTGCCCAGTTTCGGCTCTCCGCCTCCGTGACGCAAGGCACAGTGAAACCAATCCTCCTGTGGCACGAAACCATTTCAGGGAACTCACGAAACGATCCGGAAACAGATCGGCCTTACCAGTAGCTGCCATAGACGGCGCACAGACGCCCGGAGGCGACCATGAACCACTCGATCCATTCAGCGGACCGCTCGACCCATCTGAAGATTGTGGTCGTTGCCCTCGTTGCCGGCATCGCGGTTGCGGCTTTCGGCATTTCGGCCCGGAACAACGCGGATTTCACCCAGACCGCCCAGACGACCCAGGTCATCAAGGCCGGTAAGCCGGTGGCGATCACCTCGTCGGGCACCTCGACGGTCCGCTAAGATTTCTTCAGGCTTCGGCAAACAGAACGGCCGCCTTCGGGCGGCTTTTTGTTGTGCGCGGCCCCGTCCCATTCCAGCGCAGACCGCCGAAAGATGGTCGCTGAAACCAAACAGCGGCGCGCGAGCCGACCGAACGAAATGCCGGACGAGCCGACCGGAAACCGCGCCAAGCCCCTCCTCCACTACCGGCGTTAACCGCGTTGCACGCCTGATGCCTCGACCGGCAGCCGGTCGTCGCGCGGCGGCACGATCGCGGCCCCTTTCAACACGTCTTGCCCCGCCGGCGCCCCGACGTGGGACAGGCAGAGTTTGGAGGATTGCGATGTCCGTCACCAACCACGCCCAGCCGGCTGCCGGCATCACCGATTATATTGCGATCGCGAGGCCGGACCACTGGATCAAGCATGTGCTGATCATCCCGGGCGTCGCGTTTGCGCTGATCATGTCGCAGACCGGGCCGATCGAGCTAGCGACGCTCGCCGAGCGCCTCGTCATCTGCCTGTTCGTCGCGATGGCGCTGTCGTCGGCGAACTACACCATCAATGAATGGCTCGATGCGCCGTTCGACGCCATGCACCCGACCAAGCGTGCACGCCCGGCGGTGCAGACCGCGATGTCGCCGACCATCGTGCTTGCGCAATACGTTCTGCTCACCGCCGTCGGCATCTTTGCCGCCAACCGGCTCGGCTACGCCTTCGCCGCGACCGCGACCGTTTTTGCGGTGTTCGGCGTGATCTACAACGTGCGTCCGATCCGAGCCAAGGACCGCGCCTTCGTCGACGTCATCGTCGAGTCCCTCAACAATCCGCTGCGCTTCCTGTTCGGCTGGTTCGCCGTGGTGCCGAGCATCGCCCCTCCGGTGTCGATCCTGTTCGCCTACTGGTTCGGCGGCGCCTTCCTGATGGCCGCCAAGCGGGTCTCCGAGCATCGTGCGATCGTCGAGGCCGGCGGCACCGCGAACCTTGCCGCCTACCGGCCCTCCTTCGCGTTCTATACCCATTCGAGCCTGGTCACGAGCTGCCTCGTCTATGCCCAGGGCTTCGCCTTCATGATGGCGATCTTCCTGCTGAAGTACCGCATCGAATATCTCGTCGTCGTGCCGATGCTGATCGCGCTGTTCGCGGCCTATATGCGGCTCGCGCTGACGCCGGATTCCGCCGCGGCGCGGCCGGAGGAATTGATGCGGCAGCCGGCGATGCTGATCGCGGCCGCCGTCACCATGGCGCTGTTCGGTGTCCTGACCTTCGTCGACCTGCCTTGGCTGAACAGCCTGACCAGCTCCGACCTGATCCGTCTCGGCGGGATCCGCTAACATGTCGATCGCAACTCCGTTCGAGACGCCGAAGGCAAATCTCGGTGTCATTGCCATGGCGCTGCTGTTCGCGGGGCTGCTCGTGCTGCTGGATGGTCCGATCTGGCTCGTGAAGCTGGTGCCGACCCAGGACGGGCCGGTGCATCTGGCGCAGGCCGATTTGATCGCCCGGTTCGGCTGGGGCGGCGCGCTGCAAGAGCCGGCGGCGTCGTTCTATCAATGGAATCCGCGGATCGAGCCGAACTCGGCGATCTATCTGCTGCTGGCCGGATTGATCCGGCTGACCGGCGATGCGCTGGTCGCCAACAGCCTGTTCCTCAGCCTCTATGGCCTTGTCTGGATCGTTGCGGCCTTCGCCTCCAGCCGCGCCGAGACCGAGCGGCCGCTGCTGCCGGCGCTGCTGCTGTTGCCGATCGCCTTCGGCGTCTTCATCCATTGGGGTTTTTACAATTTCGCGCTCGGCATCCCGCTGTTCCTGCTGTTTGCGAGTTTTTGGCGCGGCCTCGGCGGGCGCCGCGATGCGCTGGCCTTCGTCGCGACTGCGCTGTTGCTGGCCGCGCTCTATCTGACCCACATCACCTCGGTCGTCGCGGCCTGCCTGCTGCTCGCCGCCGACGGCATCGCGCGCGCGGTCGCGACATTCGAACGGCAGGGCACCAGGGCTGCGGCGCTGCGCCTGCTGCGCGACGGCGTGTGGGCTGCCGCGGCGGCGCTGCCGGTCCTGCTGCTGATCGCAAGCTTCCTGTTCGCCTATCAGAACATTGCCGGCGAGACGGCGAGCACCGCGGGCGGCGTTGCCCAGATCATCCGCCGCATCGTGGCCGCGACCTATCTCTTCACCTTCACCTGGTGGGAGGTGATCGCGCTCGCGCCGGTACTTGGCGCGATCGTGCTGGCAAGTTTCATCGCGCTGCGGCGCTTCGGTTCGGGCGACCTGCTGTGGCCGGTCTTCTTCGTCCTGGTGCTGGCGCTGTCGCTGCTCAATCTCAAGACCGGCTCGGCGCTGCTGTCGGAACGGCTCGCCCCCTATAGCGGGATCGCGATCGTGCTGGCGATCGCAAGCCGCCAGCCTGCGCCGGCACTCTCCCGTGCGCTCTGCCTGGCCGCGCTGTCGGGCCTGATCGGACAGACCGCGGTTCGCGCCGTCGCCTACCAGAGCTGGGCGCCAACGCTGGAGAGCGAGCTCGCCGCCGGCCGCGACAATCCCGGCCAGAGCTTCGCCAATGCCGACCTGATCGCTGAGCGCGACAGCCATCTGTTCGCCTGGCGCATTCGTCCGACCCTGCACGCCGCGCAGACAGCGGCACTCGCGAGCCGCGGCGTCGGCCTGTCCTCGCCGCTGCCCTCGACGCGCTATTTCGGTTACTTCCCGCTGCAATATGTCGAGGCGCGCGATTTCATGCGCGCCACGCCGGATTGGCAGGATGCACCCGATGTCGCCTCGGTCGCCAGGTTCCGCGCCGCCAATCATGGCGCGCCGCAGGTCCTGATCGTCTCGAGCTCCGACCGGGACGGTGTGGCCTTTGCCGACAAGTTCGGCTACCCCGACTGCAAGACCACCGAGACCGGGGCGCGCGAGATCGACGTGTGCAAGGTCGCAACCCGGCTGAGCGCCGCGAATGACTGAGCATCGCCTCGCCGGCGAAACCGCTGCGAAGCCGAAGGACGAGCGCTCCACTGACGGAGCGGGCGCGCTGCTTGGCCTGCCGACGGCGCTGCCCCTGGTGCTCGACCTCGACGGCACGCTGATCAGGGGCGACTTGCTCTATCTGAGCTTCTTCTCGATCCTGCGCCGCAATCCGCTGATCGTCGCGTCATGCGCCGCATGGCTGGTGCGCGGCCGTGCCGCGCTGAAGCGCGAACTGGCGCTGCGCCAGCGTATCGACTGGAGCCGGATCGAACTCCACCAGGACGTCGCAGCACTGGCCGAGCGCGAGAAAGCCGCCGGCCGCCGTATCGTGCTGGCGACCGCGGCCGATGCGCTGCTCGCGGAAAAGCTGGCATCGCGGCTTTCATTTATCGACCAGGTGCTTGCCTCCGACGGCGAACATAATCTCAAGGGCGCCAACAAGGCCGACCTGTTGCTGAAGACGTTTCCCGAGGGCTTCATCTATGCCGGCGACAGCGCCTCCGACCTCGCGGTCTGGGCCCACGCCGCCGGAATCATCACCGTCAATGCGTCTGAGGCCGTGCGCGGCGCCGCAGCCGCGCTCGGCAAATCGACGCTTCACCTGCAGGGCCGCAGCGCCACGGTGAAATCTTAACCGCATCCTAACGCGGTCGTTCGATTGCGATCCGCTCCGCGATCCCAGTTTTAAAAATTGTTCCGTTAAGGTCGGCGTCAACAGAGGCGCAGGCCCACAATGAATTTGCAGCAGCAAGTAATTTCGACCGGCTTCAAGATCATCTGCACGGATTGCGGTAGCCTGGCAATCAAGGTCGCCGATCCGGCGCACGCCTCCGGCGACACCATCATCGAATGTCGCCGCTGCAACGCGGTGCGCGGCACGGTTGCGGACCTGCACGTGCTGGCGCGGCGCGGCCGCGACCTGTTCGAATTCTAACCCGGGCCGCGCCGATGCTGTCAGACCCGAAAACCGCCATGCAGAGCGACGTTCCCCTGGATGTCCCCCTGGAAACGGTGTGGTCGATCCTCGAGGCCGCCAACGAACTGGGCGACACAAACACGGTCGACGCCTGCCGCCGCGTCATCGACGCCAATTTGCGCGGCGACGCGCCCGGACAGCCCGACCTCGCCGCGATTGCCGCATTCTTTGCCTGATTGAGGCAACGTGTTGCTGTCTGTAAATTCAATGCGGCGCCGCCGTGACAAAGCGCTGCGCGGAAACACAACAACACAGACCGGGACGTTGCCTGGCCTTGGCTTAACTTTGCGTAACTTGCTTCGTCCAGGGACGACCGGCTAGCTGTCGCGCAGCTTTCGGATTCGGACGGGCCGATGAAATTGACGCGCGACGACCTGATTGTCGGGGTCGCGATCCCCGCCTTCTTCATCCTCAGCATCGCCTCGATGATCGCCTGCGCGCGCGCGTTTCCGGAGATGCATGTCTGGCGATCCGACATCACCGCGCAGGCCATCCTCGGCACGGCCATCATGGCCGTCTTCGTCCCGGCGTTCGTCGCGGGACGATTCAGCTTCGGCTACCTGGTGGGCTTCTCGCTGCTGTCGGCCGTGTTCGGCTTCGTCTGGCTCAGCTTCTTCAGCGCGTTCGATTATCCGCACGCCATCGCGCGCTGGGCCATGATCGCCGCGCTGACTGCGGCGATCATCCCTCTCCTGTTCCAGAATAGTCCCCTTTGGCGGCCCGACCTGTCCGAGGCGACGATCAGGCGCATCGTGGTCCTGCTGCTCGGGGCATCCTTCGCCGTGCTGGTTGCCGACATCTCTTGCGGCGCCAATGTGGGCGATCCCTATGGAGAAGCCCGCAACGCCGTCACACGGCCGGTGCTGCTGAACTATCTGACCGGAATCATCATCGGCGCGGTTCTGCCCTATGTGTTCGCGCATCTTGCGTCGCGCCGGCAATGGCTGGCGGCGGCGGCCGTGTTGCTGTTTGCGCTGTGCTTCTATCCGGTCCTCAACAACAAGACCATTCTGCTGCTGCCGGTCTGGCTGCCGTTTCTGTTCTGGCTGTTCGGCCGGTTCAGCCCGCGGCTGGCGACGGTGCTCGCTTTCCTGATCCCGATGATGATCGGTCTGACAGCGTTCTTTGTTCTCGTTGCCGACAGGGGCTACATCGTATTCGGCACCATCAATTTGCGCTTCGCCGCGATCCCGTCACTCGCCCTGGATCAATACGCCGACTTCTTCGCGCACCGCGAGCTGACGCGCTTCTGCCAGATATCCATCCTGCGGCACATCATCGCCTGCCCCTACGGCGCGCTCGGCCCGACGCTGGGAGCGGTCTATCAGGACGGCAATTTCAATGCCTCGTTCCTCGCCACCGAGGGCATCGCATCGGTCGGTCTTGCGCTCGCCCCGGTTTCGGCGCTGGTCTGCGGCCTGATCCTGTCGGTGGGATCGATGGTCTCGCGCCACCTGCCACCGCGCTTCATCGCGGTTTCCTCTGGCATTGCCGTTCCGACGATCATGAACGTGCCGCTGACGACAAGCCTTCTGTCGAACGGGATCGCGCTGCTGTTCCTGCTGTGGTGGCTGACGCCCGAATGGCGCGAAGAACCATCAGGCGCGCCCGTCGAGCGCGCCGTCATCGGGATCTACCGATCCAATCCAGCTAGCTGAACTTGAACATGCTGGCGTCCAACTGCCCGGGCGCGAGACCTATCAGCCATGCCGCGTTGCCCGCGGCATCGGTGATGATGGTGGTATTGATCCCGGCGACATAGGTTTCGGCTGCCTGGACGTCGGCGTAAGAGTGGAGTGACGTCGCAGCGAAGTTGAGAATGTCGTTCACTCCGCCTGTATTGAAGTCCTGGATGACCATCACCTCGGGTCGCGTGTCGTTGATGTCGAACGTGTCGGTGCCGCCACCGCCCCAGGCATAATCGACGCCGCCGCCACCACTGATGTAGTCGGCGCCCGAGCCCATCAGGAAGACGTCGACCCCTCTCCCGCCGGTGACGGTGTCCCCGCCATTGGAGCCGTAGACATAGTTTTGTCCGGACCCGCCATAGATGACGTTGCCGTCGCTCTCGCCGGACGAAATGAAGATGTTGAGGCCGGAGCCGCCAAACATGGTGTCGACGCCCGTGCCGCCATAGAAGTAGTTGGTGCCCTGGCCGCCAAGCAGTAGATCCGCGCCGGTGTCGCCAAACATCACGTTGACGTCGAAGCTGGTGCCGCCCGATCCCACGACAAGATCATTGCCGTCACCGCCGAACAGGTAGTTGAAGCCGGTTCCACCATAAAGGATGTCGCTACCGGCCTCTCCAAGCAAAACGTCGAGGCCGGCATCGCCGACGAGCAAATCATCGCCGGCCCCAGCGTAGAAATAGTCGTTGCCGTCGCCGCCGTAGCCGACGTCGTCGCCACCATATCCGACCAGGACATCGTTGCCCCCGCCACCGTAGAGAATGTCGTCGCCGGCGCCGCCATAAAGCAGGTCATTGCCCGATGTCCCGGCTCCGATCACCATGATCTGGTCAGAGAACTGCAGGAATTCCACGCCGGAGAGCGTGTCGTCATGGCCGTAACCGACGACCTGGAAGCTTCCGTTGCCGAGGTCGGTCACCGTGAAGCCCGCACGCGTTCCGTCGGTGTAAACTGCGGTATCGTTGCCCGCGCCGCCGCTGATCGTGTTGCTGCCGGTTCCGGGACTTAGCGTGTCGTTGCCGGCTCCGCCATAAAGGACGTCGTTGCCGATTCCTCCGCTCAGATAGTCGTTGCCGTTGCCGCCGGTCAGATGGTCATCGCCGCCATTGCCGTTCAGCGTGTCGCCGCCGTTTCCCGCGAACAGCACGTCGTTGTTCGAGCCGCCCGAGAGGTTGTTCCCGCCCGAATCATCGCCGGCATAGAGCGACCAGCCCTGGCTGTTGGACGCCGACATATCGATAGTGTCGGCCCCCGACGAACCGGTGATCGTGCCGTATGCGTTCACCGTGCCAAAGTTCGATCCGAGCTGCCCGCAGCCGTCAGAGTCAGCGAGAAGGAGGCGCCGCCGCCGAAGCTCACCGTCGTAAAGCTGTTAATCTCAGCCGCTGTCGCCGCAAATGAGGTTGCACCGATCAACAGGGTCTCTACCCCGGTAATGGCTCTGTGGCTCAGGTCAGCGCCGTAAACGGCCAGCGTGTCGTTGCCCGCACCGCCGTCGAAGGTGTCGAAGCCGGCGTCGGCGAACACGAACAGATCGTTGCCGTTGCCGCCGTAATACGCATCATTGCCGCCACCGCCGCCAAGCAGGACGTCCAGGACGTCGTCGCCGTCGCCGCCGTACATTGAGTCGGAGCCGAGGTAGCCATAGAGCGTGTCATTGCCGGTGCCCCCGCTCAGGTAGTCGTTGCCGTTGCCGCCGTTGAGGCGGTCGTTGCCGCCATTGCCGTTCAACGTGTCGCCGCCATTGCCGGCGTTGAGCAGATCGTTGCCGGAGCCGCCCGAGAGGACGTTGCCGCCCGAATTGTCGCCGGCATAAAGCGTCCAGTCGTAGGATTGCGACGACAGATCAATGGTGTCGGCTCCCGACGAGCCGCTGATCATGCCGCCCCGTTCACCGTGCTGAAGTTCGATCCGATGCTGCCCGCAGCCGTCAGGCCGAGTGCGAAGCCGGCGCCGCCGCCGCCGCCGAGGCTCACCGTCGTGAAGCTGTTGATCTCCGCCGCAGTCGCCAGGAAGTAGGTCCCGTTGCCGATCGACAGGGTCTCGATTCCGGTGATCGTGCTGTGGCTCAGATCGCCGCCGAAAATGGCCAGCGTGTCGTTGCCCGCGCCGCCGTCGAAGATGTCAGAACCGGTGTCACCGAACGAGAACAGATCGTTGCCATCGCCGCCGTAGTACGCATCATTGCCGCCACCGCCGCCAGTCAGGACGTCGTCCCCGTCGCCGCCGTACATCGCGTCCGAACCGAGGCCGCCATACAGAACGTCGTTGCGATTGCCGCCATTGAGCACATCGTTTCCGTTACCGCCATTGAGCACATCGTTTCCGTTACCGCCATCAAGTGTCGTTCCGAAATCCAGCGTCTGCCCGTTGACGGTAACCGGCATGGACAGCGCCGTCAGCGTGTCGTCCCCTCCGTAGGCCACGATGCTGTTGATGACTTCATAAGTATCCGACTGGGAGTCATAACTAACGTCAGCGGTAAGCGTCTCGGACGAGTTTGTACCCGTCAGAGTCTTGTAGGTAATGGTCGACATGAAGACCCCGAGGAAATAGTTCGAAATACGGCCTCTACAAAAGGCAAGTGATTGCGCTTATCAACTTCTGATTGTCACGACAAGACAACAAAAGTCGGCCCCGCCCGGAGGCGTATGAAGGCCGGCTCCAGATACCGGAGTGTCCATTTAGTGCTGTGGTGGCTGACGCCCGAATGGCGCGCTCCGCACAGCCCAGGCAGGCCGATCAGCCGACCAGCGTTGCAGGCCTTGCGGCGTCCTGATCCGGGCGAGCATCCCGCTTTATGTGATCACTGCCGGGCCGTCGTCACCCAGCTGCTCCTGCGATAGGGCCAAGGTGGACGACGACACCGGGAGACGATACGCTCTCCATTTTTCAGCGCCCATTTTTCATCGGAGTTTGAAGTGGTTCAGAGCGCGCAGGGAGGGCCGACCGCGTTAGGTCCGGGAAGTGCCGCACCGTGGTTTTCGCAGCAAACGCTTTCGCTTCCGAATTATTCATTCTCAAGTGCCGGCGGCCGCTATCTTGCGCTGTGCTTTCTCGGCAGCGCCGGGGACGACAGCGCACGCGAAGTGATCCAGCAGGTCCTGGACGCAACAGATGTTTTCGACGGGCAGCGCGCGGCGTTTTTTGGCGTGACGATCGATGCGCGGGACAAGGCCAACGAGACGCTGTTCGAGCGAAACGGCATCAGATATTTCCTGGATTTCGACGGGGCTGTCAGCCGCCTCTACGGCGCAGTTCCGCGGGCCTCGGCGCCGGGCGAGCAATCCCGATACAAGCGGATGTGGGTTCTCATCGATCCAACGCTGCGTGTGATGGGTTTGGCTCCGTTCGGGCAGACCGCCGCGCTGATCTCACGCCTGCGCACCCTGCCGCCGCCGGATCGCTGCAGTGGAATACGTCTGCAGGCCCCGATCCTGTACCTGCCGCAGGTGTTCGAGCCGGCCTTCTGCAAACATCTGATCAACCTCTACGAAAGCAACGGCGGCGAAATGTCCGGCGTCATGCGCGAGATCGACGGCAAGACGGTCGGCGTCAGGGATCTCCGGTTCAAGGCGCGCAGGGACTTTCTGCTTGAAGACGCCGAGCTCAGACGTCAGGTCGATCTGCGGATCGAGCGCGCGATCGTTCCCGAGATCGCCAAGGTTCACCAGTTCAAGGCGACGCATATCGAGCGTTATATGGTCGGCTGTTACGACGCGGCCGACAACGCGCACTTTGCGCCGCATCGAGACAACACGACCAAGGGCACTGCGCACCGCCGATTCGCCGTTTCAATCAACCTGAACGACGATTTTGACGGCGGCGAAATTTGCTTCCCTGAATACGGGCCGCAGTCGTTCAAGCCACCCACCGGATGCGCCGTCGTGTTCTCCTGCTCGCTGCTGCACGCCGTCAGCCTCGTCACGCGCGGCAAGCGCTACGCCTTCCTGCCGTTCCTCTACGACCAGGCCGCGGCAGATATCAGGGACGAAAACCGCAGGTTCATTTCAAGGGAGGAACGCTCCGACCACGCGCCGTCCTGACGGTCGATGATCCCAAAGCCAGGCCGCTCGAGGAACAAGGCGGCAAAAACGACTTCAGCGGCGCCCGAGCAAACGCCCTTGGGAACCGCGATCTCTGCTAAGCTATTGAAATAAATGGCGCGAGAGACGGGACTCGAACCCGCGGCCTCCGCCGTGACAGGGCGGCGCTCTAACCAACTGAGCTACTCCCGCGGATGCCGATCATCGGATTGATCCGCGCAGGACCGAGGGCATAAAGGGCCTCTTCCCGTTAGTCAAGGACGTTCCGGATCCCTGCACAGCACGGGCATTTTTGCGCTCAAGGCCCGAGTTGTCGGCTGTTTTCAGGCAAAACGGCGTAGTCAGTAAAGCCCCGAATCAACTAAGGCCTGATAGGTCTGGGTTTCCTGTGGCCGGCCCGGCGCTGCCCGTTCCCAGAACCGGCGGTTTCAGGACTTTTTCGGACGCACTTTTCCCGACGCGAACGGCACGCCATTCGCGCGAAAGCAGCAAGCAATCCAGCCATTCAGCAACGAGGAGGGCCAGACATGGCGAAGAAAGCAGCGACACCGGCGACGATCACGCTGAAGCACCTGGCGGCGGCCATCGCCGAAGAGCAGGAGCTGTCCAAGAAGCAGGCCGAGGCGATCCTGACCGACATGGTCAACCGGATCACCAAGCACCTCAAGAAGGGCGAGCGTATCAGGATCGTCGGGCTCGGCATCCTCCAGGTCCGCAAGCGCGCCGCCCGCATGGGCCGCAACCCGGCGACCGGCGAGCAGATCCACATCAAGGCGAGCAAGAAGGTCGCCTTCCGCGCCGCCAAGGAGCTGAAGGAAGCCGTCTAAGGTTTCGTACTCTCTCCGTTAAGACAAAGCGCCATTCCGGCTCGCGACGCGGCCCCGGAGTGGCGCTTTTCTGTTAAGCTCCCTATTCTCGTCCCCACCCCTGCGCGGTCTTCATGCTGGCACCGGCTCTCGACTTCAAGCACACCGTCACCGAGCGCTTCCTGCGCTATGTCGTGATCGACACCCAGTCCGACCCGGATTCTCCCACCACGCCCTCGACCGAGAAGCAGAAGAATCTCGGCCGCCTGCTGGTCGCCGAGTTGCAGACGATGGGCGTAGCGGACGCGCATCTCGATCCGCATGGCTACGTCTATGCAACGATCCCGGCCAACACCGGCAAGACGGTGCCGGTGATCTGCTTCTGCTCGCACATGGACACCTCGCCCGACTGCACCGGCAAGAACGTCAAGCCGCAGGTCGTGAAGAACTATCGCGGCGGCGACATCGTGTTGCCTGCCGATTCCTCGCAGGTGATCCGCGCCGCCGAGCATGAAGCGCTGGCCGACCAGATCGGCAACGACATCATCACAACCGACGGCACCACTTTGCTCGGCGCCGACAACAAGGCCGGCCTCGCCGAGATCATGGATGCCGCGCATTTCCTGATCACCAATCCGCAGGTGAAGCACGGCACCATCAAGATCCTGTTCACGCCGGACGAGGAGATCGGCCGCGGCGTCGACAAGGTCGACATCAGGAAGCTCGGCGCCGACTTCGGCTACACCATGGACGGAGAGACCGCCGGCCATCTCGAGGACGAGACCTTCTCGGCCGACGGCGCCAGCATCATCATCGAAGGCGTCGCGACCCATCCGGGCTTCGCCAAGGGCAAGATGGAGCACGCGATCAAGATCGCCGCCGCGATCGTCGATCGCCTGCCGAAGCATACCTGCTCGCCCGAGACCACCGAAGGCAAGGAAGGTTTTCTGCATCCGGTCGCGATTTCGGGCGCGCTGGAGAACGCGCGGATCGAGTTCATCGTGCGCGATTTCACCGAGGCCGGCCTGAAGCAGAAGGAAGCCCTGCTCGAAGAGATCGTGCAGGACGTCATGAAGGCGTATCCGCGCTCGACCTACCGCATGGAGGTCAAGCAGCAATACCGCAACATGAAAGAGGTGATCGAGCGCCACCCGCAGATCGTCGCCTATGCAATCGAGGCGATCGAGCGCGCCGGTCTGACGCCGGTGAAGACCTCGATCCGCGGCGGCACCGATGGTTCACGGCTGTCCTTCATGGGACTGCCCTGCCCGAACATCTTCGCCGGCGAGCACGCGTTCCATTCGCGGCTCGAATGGGTCAGCCGGCAGGACATGGAAAAGGCCGTGCAGACCATCGTGCATCTGGCGATGATCTGGGAGGAGCGGGCCTGATCAGGCCCGCGCCGTCACGATCCAGATCGCGCCGGGCAGCGGCACGGCATCGCCCTTCGCGAACGGCGTGAGTGCCTCGCGCATCGATGCGATGGCGGCGGCGCGCACGTCGTCCGGGTGCCCTTCCAGCGCACGGCTGGCCGGCCCGATCTCGAGCGCGCCCTGGATCGCCGCATCCATGCCACCGCCAACAGCGACGTCGAGCTCGACCTTGCAGGGCTCCATGGCAATGCCGGAGAAGCCGGCCTCGCCCAGGATCCGTTTCACCCGCGCCTCGGACGCAAACGAAAACGGTCCGGGATCCTCGGGGCCGAGCTGCGGCAGCTTCGGCACGTGCTTGTAGACCGCCTGCAGCGGCGCCATGAAGAACGGATTCTCGCGCGGCTCCTGCCAACAGGCAAAGGCGAGACGCCCGCTCTTCCGCATCGCCTTGTGCAGATTGGCGAACGACGCCGCCGGATCGGCAAAGAACATCACGCCGAAGCGCGAGGCCAGCAGGTCGAAGCTCTCGGGCGCGAACGGATAGACCGTCGCATCCGCGAGCGCGAACTCGACCGGCAATCCCTGCGGCGCGCTCTGCCGCGCCCGCGTCAGCATCGGCTCCGAGACGTCGACACCGAGCACGTGGCCATCTGGCGCGACTTTCGCCGCCAGCGCAAAGCTCGAGGCGCCGCTGCCGCAGCCGACGTCGACGACGCGCTCGCCGGCTTTCGGCGCGGCGCGATCGATCAAGAGGTCGAGCACCGGCTGCAGCACGATGTCCTGCGCGGCCTGCCTGGTGGCCCAGCGCTGGCCGCCCGGCCCGTTCCAATAGGCAATCTGATCGGCGTTTTGCGGATGGCCTGCGTTCATGCGAACAAAACCTTTGTTGAGAAGCTTCCGGCGAAGCTAACAGCTCGCGCGCGTCGCGGCGCGCAGCATCGGCATCACCTGATAGGTGAATCCGGCGTTGGCCTTGGTGACGGGATCGTTGGCGACGATCTCCTGCGGATCGGCATCGTCGGACAGTTGCAGCACGCCCAACCCCCCAGACGCCGGCGGGATCGGCCACGGGACCGAACACCAGCGCCTTGCCGGCCCGCAGCAATTCGCCGCAATAGGCGACGTGCGCCTGCATGATCGCGGCTTCCTCAGGCGTCATGTCCTGCGGGAAGGTCGGACGCGGGCCGGTCAATTTACAGACGTAATACTTCATCGACCTGGCCCGCGGTCTCGGATTATTTGGCGGCTGCGCTCGTCGGCTTGGCCTGCTTCGGCGCAGGCGTCTTCGCAGTGGTCTTGGCGGCATTCGCCTTCGGCGCGCCCTGCCCATCGCTGCGCGCGATGCCCCAGGGGTCGGTCGGCTTCTGATCCGGCACGCCGCTGAGCGCGCGCTGGTAGGCGCGCTGCTGCCGCTGTTCGTTGGCGGTATCCGCCGGTGACTTCTCGATCTCTTCGCGATAGCGCTGCACATGGTCCTGCGCCAAGGCAGGTCCGGCAATCATGGCAAGAAAAAGAATCGCGGCGAGTTTGCGCATGCATCAGGTTCCCGGTTAGGCTGAGATAATAGCATCGCAGCGAGGTCGATTCCAATGCGCGGCGAGAATGACGATGACAGGAATCATACTTTGGTCCGCAGGGGAACAGCAGTGATCGGTGATGAGCCAGTCCGCCTGCGCTCTTCGAGCTTCGGCGTGACAGCCTTCGCCCTGCGGCACCGAGCAAGTGGGATATTTCTTCGCAAAGGCTGGCCTGCCGAGCCGTAGCCCGCAGGGCGAAGGCTGGTAGGCGGCGAGAGATTCGAACTCCCGACCCTCTCGGTGTAAACGAGATGCTCTAACCAGCTGAGCTAGCCGCCCTTACCTGCGCGCCTCTTTAGCCTCGCCCGCCCCCGAGGTGCAAGGCCGCAAAGCCTCAATCGGTTGGCCGCCCCGGCAATCCCCCGAGATCATTGACCCACGGCGCGGCGGAGCGGCACCAGAGCTGGCGTCGCGGGGTCAATTCGCCGCGCTGGCGAATGTTGCCCCAGCGGATGCCCCAGTCGTCGGGGCCGCCGTCCTCGCCGCTCGTGAACAACGGGGAACCGCAATCGCCGCAGAAATGCTGGAAGCGGATCCGGCCATTGTCACCCCGCTTGCCGTACACTTTCGGCGCGCCTCCGGTCAGCCGGACCTGCTCGGCGGCGCAGATCACCGTGACGCGATAGGGCGAGCCGGTCAGCGTCTGGCAGTCGGTGCAATGGCAGATCGATACTCGTATGGGATCGATCTCGGCCTGATAGGTCACAGCCCCGCAATGGCATTGCCCGTCGATTCGCATCCGCGTTCTCCCAATTCCGTCAAACAAGCGGGCTCCCTGGGGCGTGGTTCCATCGTCTACGGCTCGGCTCCCGCCCCCCTCGGCGAGCAATCCTGGTATCCCGGATCAGCCTAGTTTGGGATACCAACTCGGGATACGCTCGCCGCCAGAAACTCGATCCCGTGCACTCGCCGAGGGACACCCCATGTCGCAGATGCTCCAGATCCACGACCAGCTCCGGGAGATGATCCTCTCGCTCGACCTGGGCCCCGGCGAGCGGCTGACCGAACGCTGGCTGGAGAGCCGGTTCGAGGGGTCGCGCACGCCGATCCGTGCCGCCCTGGTGCGGCTCGAAGGCGAGGAGCTGGTCCGCCGCGACGGCCGCAACTGGATCGTGGCGCCGATCGATCTCGGCGAGTTGGAGGCGCTGGCCGAATTCCGGATTCCGCTGGAGACGACGGCCGTCCGCCTCGCCTGCGCGCGGGCGAGCGCGGCCGACATCGCCGGCGTCGAGGAGATGCTGGATGCCTGCCAGTCCGGCGCACCGCGCGAGGAATGGCACCGCGTCGGCACCGATTTCCATGTCGAGATCGCGCGGCTCTCCGGCAATCCCTTCATCGTCAAGGCGATCGCCGGCGCGATGACCCGGCTGTCGCGGGCACGCTGGCTCGAAGTGTGGACCGAACCCTCGCGCGAGCAGGCCTGGCGCGAGCACCGCCGCATCCTCGGCTTCATCAAGGCCAACGATCCGGATTCTGCCGCGCGCGAGGCTGCCGACCACATCACCGCCACGCGCGATCGGCTGCTGCGTTCGCTGAACGAGGATCGCCGCGGCCTGCGCGCGCGCGGCTTCGCTGTTATCGGACTGCGCTGACATGGACGCTAAAGTATTGGACGTTAAAGTATTGGACGCTCAAGTCATGGACGCCGAAGTCGATCGCGAAGCCATCCTCGACGCCGGCCCCTGGAAGCGCAACCTGATCGTTTGCGTGGTCGGCTCGTTCACCACCATCGTGGGAATGACGCTGCTGCTGCCGTTCCTGCCGCTCTATGTCGAGCAGCTCGGCATATCGGATCATGCCGCCATCGTGCAGTGGTCGGGCATCGCCTATGGCGCAACGTTCTTCAGCGCGGCGCTGACGGCGCCGCTGTGGGGACGGCTCGCCGATCGCTACGGCCGCAAGCTGATGCTGATCCGCGCCAGCCTCGGCATGGCGATTGCCATGTCGCTGATCGGCATGGCGCACAATGTCTATGAGCTGGTCGGCTTGCGGCTATTGACCGGCCTGCTAGGCGGCTACGCCTCGGGCTCGACCGTGCTGGTCGCGGCGCAAACGCCGAAGGCGCGGTCCGGCTGGGCGATCGGCGTGCTGTCGGCCGGCATCATGGCCGGCAGCCTGGTCGGTCCCTTGATCGGCGGCGTGCTGCCCGGGCTGATCGGCATCCGCGCGACCTTCTTCCTGATCGGCGGCGTCATCTTCATCACGTTCCTCGGCACCACCTTCCTGATCCGCGAGGAGGCGCGTCCGAAGACCGCGAAAGGCGCCAAATCGCGCGGCGGCTGGTCGCTGGTTCCGGACAAGCGCCCGGTGATCGCGATGTGGGGAACGGGCCTGCTCTTGATGATCGCCAACATGTCGATCGAGCCGATCATCACGGTCTATGTCGCGCAACTGGTCGAGGCGCCGCAGGTGATTTTCGTCGCCGGCCTGGTGATGTCGGCGGCGGCCTTCGGCAGCCTGCTGTCCTCGTCGCATCTCGGCAAGCTCGCCGATCGCGTCGGCCACTGGCGGATCATCATCATCATCTGCCTTGCGGTCTCGGCGTTGCTGCTGATCCCGCAGGCCTTCGTGATCAGCGGCTGGCAACTGATCCTGCTGCGCTTCCTGATGGGTCTCGCGCTCGGCGGCCTGTTGCCCTGCATCGCAAGCGTGATCCGGCACAACGTGCCCGACGCCGTCACCGGCAGCATGCTGGGCTACTCGATCTCGGCGCAATATGCCGGTCAGGTGATCGGCCCGCTCGCCGGCGGATTCATCGGCGGCCATATCGGCATGCGCGCGGTGTTTTTGGGAACCAGCGTGCTAATGGCGCTCGGGGCGATCGGCAATTTCGTCGTCGAGAAGAAGAAGTAGTCCGGCGCCCGCCCCGCTCCCGGTGGCGACTGAGGCCGCCTGCTTCCTGACCCCACTCGCAAGCAACCAAAACAAAAACGGCGCCCGAAGGCGCCGTTTTATTATTTCGACTGGAGCTCACTTAGTGCGCCGTCAGGCCGCCGGACGCTTCGTCCGAAGCATCGGGCTTGACGTCGACCTTGCTGGCCTCCTCGTCCCAGACGATCGGCACGGGCACGCGGGTCAGCGCCTTGGCGACGACCTCATCCAGCCGCGAGACCGGAATGATGTCCATGCCGCCCTTGATCGCATCGGATATCTCCGTGAGATCCTTGGCGTTGTCCTCCGGGATCAGCACCGTCTTGATGCCGCCGCGCGCGGCAGCCAGCAGCTTCTCCTTCAGACCGCCGATCGGCAGCACGCGGCCGCGCAGCGTGATCTCGCCGGTCATCGCGACATCGTGGCGGACCGGAATGCCGGTCATGACCGAGATGATCGCGGTGGCCATCGCCACGCCCGCGGACGGGCCGTCCTTCGGGGTTGCGCCCTCCGGCACGTGAACGTGGATGTCACGGCGATCGAACAGCGGCGGCTCGATGCCGTAGACGATCGCGCGCGAGCGGACGTAAGACGCCGCCGCCGAGATCGACTCCTTCATCACGTCGCGCAAATTGCCCGTGACCGTCATCTTACCCTTACCGGGCATCATGACTCCTTCGATGGTCAACAGCTCGCCGCCGACATCGGTCCAGGCGAGGCCGGTGACGATACCGATCTGGTCCTCTTCGTCGATCTCGCCGTAGCGATACTTCGGAACGCCGAGGAACTCTTCGATGTTCGCCTCGGTGACCTTCACCGACTTCTTCTTGGAGATCATCAGCTCCTTCACCGCCTTGCGGGCGAGTGTGGAGAGCTCACGCTCCAAATTACGCACGCCCGCTTCGCGGGTGTAGCGGCGGATCATCAACAGCAAGGCCGCGTCGTCGATCGACCATTCCTTGGAGTCCAGACCGTGCTTGGAGAGCGCGCTCGGGATCAGGTGCTTGCGCGCGATCTCGACCTTCTCGTTCTCGGTGTAGCCGGCGATCCGGATGATCTCCATGCGGTCCATCAGCGGGCCCGGAATATTCAGCGTATTCGCGGTCGTGATGAACATCACGTTGGAGAGGTCGTAATCGACCTCCAAATAGTGGTCGTTGAAGGTCGAGTTCTGCTCGGGGTCCAGAACCTCAAGCAGCGCCGACGACGGATCGCCGCGGAAATCGGCGCCCATCTTATCGATCTCGTCCAGCAGGAACAGCGGGTTCGAGGTCTTCGCCTTGCGCATCGACTGGATGATCTTGCCGGGCATCGAGCCGATATAGGTGCGGCGGTGACCGCGGATCTCGGCCTCGTCACGCACGCCGCCGAGCGACACGCGCACGAACTCGCGGCCGGTCGCCTTGGCGATCGATTTGCCGAGCGAGGTCTTGCCGACGCCGGGAGGCCCGACCAGGCACAGGATCGGTCCGGTCAGCTTGTTGGCGCGCGACTGCACGGCGAGATACTCGACGATGCGGTCCTTGACCTTCTCGAGCCCGTAGTGATCGGAGTCCAACACCGCCTGCGCGGCCTCGAGGTCCTTCTTGACCTTGGACTTCTTGCCCCACGGGATCGACAGCAGCCAGTCCAGATAGTTGCGCACGACGGTCGCTTCCGCGGACATCGGCGACATCTGGCGCAGCTTCTTCAGCTCGTGCTGTGCCTTCTCGCGCGCTTCCTTGGACAGCTTGGTCTTGGAGATCTTCTCCTCCAGATCGGCTAGCTCGTCGCGACCTTCGTCGTCGCCGAGCTCCTTCTGGATCGCCTTCATCTGCTCGTTCAGGTAATACTCGCGCTGGGTCTTCTCCATCTGGCGCTTGACCCGCGAGCGGATGCGCTTCTCGACCTGCAGCACCGAGATCTCGCTCTCCATCAGGCCCAGCACCTTCTCCAGGCGCTGCGTGACGGACAACGTCTCCAGGATGGCCTGCCGATCGGCGATCTTGACCGCCAGATGCGAGGCAACGGTGTCGCCGAGCTTGGCGAAATCGGTGATCGCCTGGACCACGCCGACGACTTCGGCGGAGATCTTCTTGTTGAGCTTCACATAGCTCTCGAAGTCGGACACGACCGAACGCGACAGCGCCTCGGCTTCGACCGAGGTGGCGTCAGCGTCGGCGAGCGCGACCGCGGTCGCCTCGTAATATTCGCTGCGATCGGAATACTTCTCGATACGTGCGCGCTCGAGGCCCTCGACCAGCACCTTCACGGTGCCGTCGGGCAATTTCAGGAGCTGCAGAACGCTGGCGAGCGTACCGGTCTCGTAGATTGAATCGGGCGCCGGATCGTCATCGGACGCGTTCTTCTGCGTCGCGAGCATGATCAACGCGTCGTTCTTCATCACCTCTTCCAGCGCGCGGATCGATTTCTCGCGGCCGACGAACAGCGGCACGATCATGTGCGGGAAGACGACGATGTCGCGGAGCGGCAGCACCGGATAGGAATGGCTTTCGCCGTGGACGATCGTTGGCCGGGGTTTTGAGGTCGTCATGGCCTTATCCTTTTGTTTTGCCCCCTTGCACGCAGTCCGCCTGCTTGCGCAACCGCCACAAGGTGCCTTGGTGATCCGGAAAAAGATTGCCGTCAGCAGTCGCTTATTCCGCATCGTAAAGCGACGAATCTCAACACATGAGGTCCCTCGCCGATAGCATTAGGTGGCTATCAGGCCGGGGGTGTCAAGTCTGAGAAGTGCCCGGAAATTCAGGCTAAACAGGCATTTACTGCGATGCCACAAGGGCGTTGCTGCTGCGCCGCAACGGCCGCCGGATTGCCCGGCAGCCCTGCATTTTTGGCGGATAGAGACGAGCGCTTCTTAAGCGCTCGCGCTGCTCTCGACGGCGCGGTCGGAACGATCCGCGTAGATGTAGAGCGGACGCGCCGTTCCCTCGACCACTTCGCGCGAGATCACGACTTCCTCGACGCCTTCGAGGCCCGGGAGGTCGAACATGGTCTCGAGCAGGATGCTCTCCAGGATCGACCGCAGGCCGCGCGCACCGGTCTTGCGCTCGATCGCCCTGCGGGCGACCGCGCCAAGCGCCTCGTCGGCGAAGGTCAGCTCGATGTTCTCCATCTCGAACAGCCGCTGGTACTGCTTCACCAGCGCGTTCTTCGGATCGGTCAGGATCTTCTTCAGCGAGGCCTCGTCGAGGTCCTCCAGCGTCGCGACGACGGGCAGACGGCCGACGAATTCCGGGATCAGGCCGTACTTCAGCAGGTCTTCCGGCTCGACGTGGCGGAAGATCTCGCCGGTGCGGCGATCCTCCGGCGCGAGCACCTGCGCCGCGAAGCCGATCGAGGTCGAACGGCCGCGCGCGGAGATGATCTTCTCGAGGCCCGAGAATGCACCGCCGCAGATGAACAGGATGTTGGTGGTATCCACCTGCAGGAACTCCTGCTGCGGATGCTTGCGGCCGCCCTGCGGCGGGACCGAGGCCACCGTGCCTTCCATGATCTTCAGCAGCGCCTGCTGGACGCCCTCGCCCGATACGTCGCGGGTGATCGAGGGATTGTCCGACTTGCGGCTGATCTTGTCGATTTCGTCGATATAGACGATGCCGCGCTGCGCGCGCTCGACGTTGTAGTCGGCCGACTGCAGCAGCTTCAGGATGATGTTCTCGACGTCCTCGCCGACGTAGCCGGCTTCGGTCAACGTTGTGGCGTCAGCCATGGTAAACGGCACGTCGAGGATGCGGGCCAGCGTCTGCGCGAGCAGCGTCTTGCCCGAACCGGTCGGACCGATCAGCAGGATGTTCGACTTCGCCAGCTCGACGTCGTTGTGCTTGGTCTGATGGTTAAGCCGCTTGTAGTGATTGTGGACGGCGACCGAGAGCACCTTCTTGGCATGGCTCTGGCCGATCACGTAGTCGTCCAGGACCTTGCAGATCTCCTTCGGCGTCGGAATGCCGTCGCGCGACTTCACCAGCGAGGATTTGTTCTCCTCGCGAATGATGTCCATGCACAGTTCGACACACTCGTCGCAAATGAAGACAGTCGGTCCGGCAATCAGCTTGCGAACTTCATGCTGGCTCTTGCCGCAGAACGAGCAGTATAGCGTGTTCTTGGCGTCGCTCGTGCCGACCTTACTCATTCATTATCTCCGTCCGCCGTTCGATCATTTGCCAGATCGACCCAATCCGGCACCAAACCGGAGCTTAAGGGTAGATAGAGCAAATTCCGCACCAAAAAAGAGCCTACGCAATACTGACCGTGCGAATCACGGTTTATTCGAATCTCCGCGATCTCGGCCGGCGCATTACAGCCAACCATGCTGGCACCCGACTATCAAGAATTCGCTAATCGGATGGCCGGCTCAAGACCGTGACAATACCGTGATTTTCAACGATCGCACGTGGAATACGCGCTGAAATCCTCGGAACGTTGCGGGATTACCACGCCAGCATAGGAGCACGAAACCGGAACTTTCCGCCCGCGCGCATGTACCTGCCGGCCGGTCCGCCCGTTCTGCTTTGCCGGTTATGTGAGGCGTCAATGTGGAGATCACACCGACGCCTCAGAGGCCTGTTCCGATCGGGCGGCCTTGTCAGGCAGCCTTCGCAGCCGACGGGTCTTCCGGACGCTTGTCGATGACCTTGTCGACGAGGCCGAACGCCTTGGCGTCCTCAGCGGTGAGGAACTTGTCGCGCTCGAGCGCGTCCTCGATCGCCTTGTAGGTCTGGCCGGTGTGCTTCACATAGATCTCGTTGAGGCGCTTCTTGAGATTCAGGATCTCCTGCGCGTGCAGCATGATGTCGGTGGCCTGGCCCTGGAAGCCGCCCGAGGGCTGGTGCACCATGATGCGCGAATTCGGCAGCGAGAAGCGCATGTCCTTCTCGCCGGCCGCCAGCAGCAGCGAGCCCATCGAGGCCGCCTGGCCCGTGCACAGCGTCGACACCGGAGGGCGGATGAACTGCATCGTGTCGTAGATCGCAAGGCCCGACGTCACCACGCCGCCCGGCGAGTTGATGTACATCGAGATTTCCTTCTTCGGATTCTCGGCTTCGAGGAACAACAGCTGCGCGACAGTCAACGTTGCCATGCCGTCTTCCACCGGACCGGTGACGAAGATGATGCGCTCTTTCAGGAGACGCGAGAAAATGTCGTAGGCGCGTTCGCCGCGATTGGTCTGCTCGACGACCATCGGCACGAGGTTCATGTAGGTTTCAACGGGATCGCGCATTGGGACAACCCAGGGGTTAGGGGTGATGCAGAACTTTAAGGCTTAACCCAGATATGGGCCAATTTCCGGCCGACAAGACCGGCACTAGCCATCCGGGCAGGTCGCGGAAGTTCAAGCTGATTCGCATCTGCGCGCCTAGCGACGGGATCCGTCGCGAGGCGCGCTTTCGCGGTTCATCATTAACGCGAGGTGCCGGAATTAAGCGGCAGTTTTCTCGGCATCTTCATCCTTGAACAGCTCATCCTTGGTGACCTTCTTCTCGGTCACAGTGGCGAGCTCGAGGACGAAGTCGACGACCTTGTCCTCGTAGATCGGGGCACGGAGCTGGGCCAGCGCCTGGGCGTTGCTGCGGTAATAGTCCCAGACTTCCTTCTCGCGGCCGGGCATCTGGCGCGCGCGCTCGATCACGGCCCGCGACACCTCGTCGTCGGTCACTGTGATCTTGTTCTTCTCGCCGATCTCAGACAGCACGAGGCCGAGGCGGACGCGGCGGTCGGCTATCTTGTGGTACTCCTCCTTGGCCGCATCCTCGGTGGTGTTCTCGTCGGCGAAAGTCTTGCCGGACGAGTCCATCTCGGCCTTGATCGAGTTCCACATCAGCTTGAACTCTTCGTCGACCAGCGATGGCGGCGCCTCGAACTTGTGGCTCTCGTCGAGCCGGTCGAGCAGCGCGCGCTTGACCTTCTGACGGGTGGCGCCGGCGAACTCGGCCGTCAGGCGCTCGCGCGCGGCTTCCTTCAGCTTGTCGAGCGATTCGAGCCCAAGCGTCTTGGCGAACTCGTCGTCGATCGTGGTTTCACCGGGCGCCTCGATCAGGGTCGCGGTGGTCTCGAACTCGGCCGGCTGGCCGGCGAGCTTTTCGTTGAGGTAGTTCTTCGGGAACGGGACCTTGAGCGTGCGGGTCTCGTTGGTGCCGATACCGATCAGCTGCTCCTCGAAGCCCGGGATGAACTGGCCGGCGCCGATCAGGACCTGGATGCCTTCGCCGGTGCCGCCCTCGAAGGCTTCACCGTTGATGGTGCCCTTGAAGCTGATGGTGACGCGGTCGCCCTTCTCCGCCTTCGCATCTTCGGTCTTGGCATTGTACGGGCGGCTGCCTTCGGCGATGCGCTTGATGGCATCGTCGACGTCGGCGTCGGAGACGTCGACCACCGGCTTCTCGACCGAGAACGACTTGAAATCGGCGAGCTGGATCTGCGGCACCACCTCGATCGCGACCGTGTAGGTCAGGTCGGTCTTGCCAGACAGCAGTTCCTCGACCTCGTCCTTCTCGGTCGGCATCGTGATCTTCGGCTCGCCGGCGAGGCGGAAGCCGCGCTCGGTGAAGATCTCCGTGTTGGTGTCGCGGATGGTCTGGTCGATGGTCTCGGCCATCACAGAGCGGCCATAGATCTTCTTCAGATGCGCCACCGGCACCTTGCCCGGACGGAAGCCGTTGAGACGGACCTTGTCCTTGAGGTCGACCAGCTTGGCGCCCGCCTTGGCATCAAGATCGGATGCCGGAACGCTGATCTTGAATTCGTGCTTCAGTCCCTCGTTGAGGGTCTCGGTGACCTGCATGGTATCAATCTTCTTCCGCTTTTGCCGCGGCCCGAGCGGCCGTTGCAGTGTTCAATCTGTTCGACGCGGAGCCTGGCGGCCTAACGTCTGTGGGTTCGGCGAACCGCCACCCCTTCGGGGCTAAAGGTTCTCCAAGGAATCGTCATGCAAACGCTGTAAGCGCTTGGTGCGGGCGGAGGGACTCGAACCCCCACAACTTTCGTCACTGGAACCTAAATCCAGCGCGTCTACCAGTTCCGCCACGCCCGCGAGAAAAGCATCCAATTCGGCCGCGGTGCCGCGGGCGGCGGGCTTATAACATGCGTCCACCGGTTCGCAGCAAAAAAATGGCCGCTGTGCAGCCCACCCTGCGACCGATCGCGACTGGACAGGCCCACTTGAAAATGGTCCGCATCGGCCGGATGGCAAGTCCCGAATTCTCTCCCGAATTTTCCCTCACCCGGCGCGACCTGATGGCCGCCCTCGGCGCCGCGGCGTTGTGCCCCGCTCTGCCGGCCGCGGGCTCGGCGCAGGGCCGGACGGCGGTCGCGCTGCAGGCCAAAACCGACCACATCCGGCTTCGTCCTGACGGTCCAGCGACTGAGGTCTGGTCGCTGGGCAGCGGCGACCTCCGCTTCAGGCGCGGCGAGGTGCTGGATGTGACGTTCGGTAACGAATTGCCGGTCGCGGCCGCGCTCGATTGTCGGGGGCTCGACGGCGTCCCGGCCGCGGAGCCGCTCGCCTCCCGGGCGCCGCTTGCCGCGGGGGCAAAGGATACCTTCCAGCTCCCACTTCGGCATGCCGGCACCTTCCTGTGCGAGCCGCTGCTCGGCAATGGCGGCACGGCCCCGGCGCGGCCGCGGCCGCTGATCGTGACCGGCACCTCGCCGGTTGCGGTCGATCGCGACGAGGTCTTGCTGATCGAGGAGTGGCGCCTGCGGGGGGATGGGAGCGCAATCCCGCCAGGGGATGACCCGAAAGATAGCTCGGCAATTCAAACAATTAACGGTAAAACCTCATACGACATCTCGGCACCGGCCAACGCCCGGCTCAGACTCCGCTTTATCAACGGCAGCCAACGCAGCGTGCTGGCGGTCAAGTTGGAGAACCTCGAAGTCCGGGTAATGGCGATCGACGGCCAGCCTGCCGAACCGTTTTCGGCCCGCAACGGCGCGCTGGTGCTGGCGCCCGGAAGCCGCACCGATGTCTTTGTCGATGCGGCCGGGACGCCGGGAACAAGCTTCCCGATCCTGCTGCACGACGGCAAGCAGGCCCGCCCGGTCGGCAGGCTCGCGATCTCGAACGATCCGCCGCTGCGGCCGGCGCCGTTCCCGCCGGCCCCGCCGCTTCCCGGCAATGACATGCCCGACCAGCTCGACCTCAGGAGCGCGGCGCGGTTCGATCTGGCATTGGGCACGCCGACCGAATGGTTCCGGCCGGCCGATTTCAAACCGTCAGCCGCCCCGGCCTTTCAGGCCAAAGCCGGCCGGCCGGTGGTGCTGGCGCTGACCAATCGCGGCGCGATCGCCAGCGTCATTCATCTGCACGGCCATCACTTCCGCCTGCTCGACCGGCTCGACGACGGCTGGAAGCCGTTCTGGCTCGACACGCTCGCAGTCGAACCGGGCCAGACCCAGCGCATCGCCTTCCTCGCCGAATATCCCGGCCGCTATTTGATCGAGCAGGTCGCGACCGACTGGGCCGCGCCGCGGCTCGTCCGATGGTACAGTGTCCAATAACAAGAATGAGGAAACGCTCATGAGCCAGACAGTTGCAGCGATTCGCGGAGTGAAGGCACGAAGCGTCGTGGTGCCGCTCAAGCGCCCGGTGAAGACCGCGTTCGGCGTGATCGATTCCGGCCCGCTGGTCCTGATCGATGTCGAGACCGATCAAGGCGTTACCGGCCGCACCTACATCTTCGCCTACAGCAGGCTGACGCTTAAACCACTGGTTTATCTGATCGAGGAGATCGGCCGCGAGCTGGTCGGCAAGCCGGTCGCACCGTTCGACCTGATGAAGGCGATGGACGCCAAATTCCGGCTGCTCGGCGCGCAGGGTCTGGTCGGCATGGCCGTGTCGGGCCTCGATATGGCCTATTGGGACGTGCTCGGCCAGCTCGCCGGCCGGCCCCTGGTCGAGTTGCTCGGCGGCTCGGTGAAGCCGATCAAGGCCTATGACAGCTACGGCGCGGTCGATCCCGTTGCCGATGAGCGCGCGTTGCGTCGCTCGCTCGACCAGGGCTTCAAGGGCATCAAGATCAAGGGCGGCGACGGCGACGCCGCCAATGACGAGCGTGTCGTGAAGGGCGTGCGCGCCCTGCTCGGCCCGGACGTTGCGCTGATGATCGACTTCAACCAGTCGCTCGATCCGGCGGAGGCCACACAACGCATCGCGCGGCTTGCGCCCTACGATTTGCATTGGATCGAGGAGCCGGTGCCGCAGGAAAGCCTCTCTGGTCACGCAAAAGTCCGCGAGACCTCGCCGACGCCGATCCAGGCCGGCGAGAATTGGTGGTTTCCGCGCGGCTTTGCCGAGGCGATCGCGGCCGGCGCATCCGACTTCATCATGCCCGACGTGATGAAGGTCGGCGGCGTTACCGGCTGGATGCAGGTCGCCGGACAGGCCGATGCCGCATCGATCCCGATGTCGAGCCATCTGTTCGCGGAAGTCAGCGCGCATCTGCTCGCGGTGACGCCGACCGCGCACTGGCTCGAATTCCTCGACTTCGCCGGCGCGATCCTCGCAAGGCCAGCCGAGATCACCGATGGCGCGGTGACCGCCCGCGGTCCCGGGCTCGGCATCGAGTGGAACGAGCCGGCGGTCGCGAAATATCTGGTGCCGTAGGTCGTAGGATGGGTGGAGCGCAGCGATACCCATCAACTTTCTTTCGACGCGGTGAGATGATGGGTTTCGCTTCCGCCTTCGCTCTTCGAGCTACGGCGGACAAGTCGCTCTACCCATCCTTGTAATAACGCGATCGGTTATCGTCGGCATATTCCGAGAGGAATGGCCTGTCGCGGTTAGCGACCGCGACAGGCCGCTGGCGATCGGATCGCACCCATCCTGAGCAGTTCGTGGCTGCCCCGTAGCAGGATCGCGCCAGCACCTTCATCGGACCCGGATGGTTGCCGGAACGGTTAGGTTCGCTTCACAAGGCGGGGTCGACGAGGATGACACAGACTAGCACAAGGACGGCTGGAATCGATACGTCCAAGAGCAAGCTCGATGTTGCGGTTCACGGCCGGACCGAACATTGGCAGGTCGCCAACTCACTGGCGGGATGGCGTATTCTGACGACCAAACTGGCCGAGGCTGACGTGAGCCGAATCGGTATCGAAGCGACCGGGGGCTATGAGCGCGGCGCGGTCGAACACCTGCGTGCGGCAGGCTTCACGGTGCTGGTGCTGCAGCCGATCCAGGTCAAGGCGTTCGGCCGGGTGCATCTGCGACGCGCCAAGAACGATGTGCTGGATGCGGTGTTGATCGCCGCCTGCGCGGCAGCGATCGAGCAGGTCAGAGATGCGCCCGATCCGCGCCTGGCGGAGCTGGCCGAACATCTGACCTTCCTCGAGCAGATCGAGGACGACATCAAGCGCTGCAAGACCCGGCTGGAGCATATCGATCAGCCCGCGCTGAGACGCCTGGTGCTGGGTGACATTGCCCGGCTGAAGGCACGGCGGCTCGCCCAGATCCGTTACCTTGCCAGGCAACTACGCGCTCACCGCGATCTCGCTGCCCGCCTTGACCTCGTGCTCAGCATTCCCGGGATCGGCGAACGCACCGCACTCGCGCTCTTGATCCGCATGCCCGAACTCGGCCGTGTCAGCCGCGAGGAGGCTGCGGCCCTCGCGGGGCTCGCGCCCTTCGACAACGACAGTGGGCAACATAAAGGCCAACGGCGCATCGCCGGCGGTCGGGCTCGGCTGCGACGTTCGCTGTTTGCTGCGGCGCTTCCGGCGGCATTCCGCTGACGCCTAACCGCAGCCGGAAAGGCCCACAACGCAGCTCTCATCGCTTGCGCGCGAAAGCTGCTGATCTATGCCAACACTGTCATCCAGCGCGGAACGCCTTGGCGCGAACAGGCGTCCGCGACTTAATGGTTGCTACGCGCCCTCAATCGATCGTGCGCTTCACCTTTGCGACGTATTCATGTAGGTCGTCAGGACATCGGAGCGCCCCATGTCCACCAACAACAAGCTGACGCTCAAGTTTCGCTGTCCCACGGAGCTTGAAGGCCTGATTCCGCCGCCCGTGCCGGCGGCCCAGGGCGTTCCCGACTGGCTCAAGACGATGCCGGCGACCGCTTACAGCTCGATCAACCTGCACGACGAGGACACCATCAAGCGCTGTCCGCCGTTCGTGGATGCGATGACCTGCGGATTCCTGCTGCCGCTGGTTTGCGACCTCAGGGTCGAAAACGGCGAAATCACCTGGGACCAGGACCTGCCGCCGGGAGGCACGCCCGAATTTCCACGTTCGCCGATCGGCTTCCACGACCCGGGTCAGGTCAGCGGCACGCCGCTGTTTGAAGAGGGCCGCTTCTTTATCAAACTCCACAATCTGTGGACCGTCGAAGCCCCGGAAGGCTACGCCGTCTACTTCACGCATCCCGTCAATCGCTTCGACCTGCCGTTCACCACGCTGAGCGGCCTGGTCAATTCCGACCTTTATGCCGACAACTGGGTGCACTTTCCGGCGTACTGGCACGACCGAAATTTCAAAGGCGTGCTCCCGAAGGGAACTCCGATCGCGCAATGCATTCCAGTCAAGCGCGACAGCTGGACCGCGCAGGCCTCGTCCTTCACGGCGGACGAAGCCAAGCGCGTCGACGAATTCCGCGCTGAGCTCAGACGGCAGCCCAATCTCTACCGGAGAAACTTCAGGGCCTGAGGCGCCGCGAAAGCGTCTTCCGGGATTTCGCGGAAAGCGCTCAGCTCGATTCCACGCCGAGGAATTTCGCAGCCGCGCTCCGGTCGAAGAAGAAGCGGCCATGCGATGAGGCGGCCATCACGAACGCCGCGCGGCCCAGCAATTGAGGCTGGCCGCGCGTGACGGAGCGCAGCGCCGCCTCACCGGCATTGCGCTCGCCCTGCTCGAGAAGGCACGTGGCGAGGTGAGCGCGGACCGAGCGGTCGTCCGGATACTGCGCGAGCACCTGGCGGAAAGCATCGGCCGCAGTCGCGTAGTCGCCGTGCAGGATCAGGATCCGGCCAAGTTCGTTGACGACATCCGGCCGCCCCGGCGCGCTGTTGCGGGCGCGGGTCAAGACGTTCTGCGCTTTCGCGAGCTCACCGTTCTCGTGAAACAGGCGTCCCAGGCTGAGCTTCAGGTCGACATTGTCGGGCGCCAGCGCAAGGCCGGATTCGACGATGCCGATGGCGTCGCTACGTTGACCGACCTTGACGAGCTGACCCGCGAGTTCCTGGAACGAGGGAAAATAGGGCGGCCGACGCGCGACCGTACGGCGAAGCTGCGCGATGCCATCGGCCGCGCGGCCGGCGCCGCACAGCAGGGCGCCAAGCAGGGTCTCGACTTCGCCGTCGTCGCCGCGACGCGCGATCCGTTCCAGCGATGCGATCGCCTCGCCTCCCCGATCCTGTCCCATCAGGGCATGGGCCAGGAGAAGCGCCGCGTTCCTGTCGGTGCGGTTGGATTTCAGGATGCTGGCGGCGATCTGCTCGGCCTGAGCAAACTGTCGCGCCCGCAACGCCATTGCGCCTTGTTGCAGCGCCTGAGCGAGGAAATTGTTCTGCGTGGCACTCACGAGCGGGATTCACGGGATGCAAGGGAATGTCGTGGGGCTTTAGCCCGCCTCTTCCCACGCGTCCACCAAAAGTCTCGTGTCTGGGGAGTTGAGCACTTGGCGAGCCTCCCCGCGCCCTCCGCCGGAAGCGGAGGGATTGGATCTATGCGGGACAAGGATACGGCCGATCTTGTATGGTCGCGGCTGATCGGCGTGCCGCCGAACGAACCTGACACCATGTGACAGATCGGAGAACCAGGATGGCACAGTGTATCGTCATCGTTCAATTCGACCTCCCGAAGCGAACCGAGGAACAGGCCATCAAGGGCGGCATGGGCAGCGCGCCCATCTGTCGAAATCTCGCGACAAAGGGGCTGATCCGCAAAGACTATCTCAACGGTGAGACCGGCACCGGCGGTGTTTACCTGTGGGAGAGCCGCGCGGCGGCCGAGGCCTGGTTCACCGAGGCCAAGATCGCAGAGCTGACTGAACGGTTCGGAGCCCGGCCGCGGCTGACCTGGTACGACACGCACGTCACCGTCGACAACCTCAAGGGCGAGACGCGGGTGAACCAATCCGCGCTGATTTCCGCCGCGGAATGAAAAGACGTCGGCAGCAGCTGCCTCCGGCGGACGCTCACGCGCCCACGCGCGTCCAGAGATAGCGCACGTCCGGCTCCTTCTCCTCGTTGCGGCTGCCGTCGGTCTGCTCGACTGGCGCAAAGCCGCGCGCCTCGTAGAAGCGGCGCGCCCGCACATTGCGCTGGAAGGTCCAGAGTTGCAGACGGTCCGCGCCCTGCCTCGCGATCTCCAGCAGCGCACCGCCGATGCCGCTTCCCTGCGCGGCAGGCAGCACGTAGAGCTGCTCGATCCAGTCGTCGCGGAACGCGATCACGCCGCTCATCGCCGCACCGTCGAACGCGCCCCACAGCGTGCACGCCGCAAACATCCGCTCGCGATAGAACCAGCGGTCTTCGTCGGGCGTATGCAGGCCGGCGAGCCACGGCAGCGCGTGATCGAACGCCGCCCGATGCACGCGTGCGGCGGCGTCCATGTCGGCAAGCGCGAGTTGCCTAATACTCAATCCCGAACTCGTCATAGAGGCGGCGGAACACGGCCGGCAGCACCTCGGTGAGATCCTCCGCGATCAGGCCGGGGCCCGCCTCGCTGGCGCCCTCGCCGTGCAACCACACGCCGATGCTGGCCGCCTCGAAGGCCGCGACGCCCTGCGCCAGGAAGCCCGCGATGATGCCGGCGAGCACGTCGCCGGCACCGGCGGTGGCGAGCCAGGGCGGCGCATTGGCGGCGATGGTGGCGCGGCCGTCGGGCGACGCGATCACCGTATCGGCGCCCTTCAGCAGCACCACCGCGCCGGAGCGCTCGGCAGCCGCGCGCACGCGCTCGAGCTTGGAGCGGCCGGGATGCTTGTTGGAGATGTCGCTGAACAGCCGCGGAAACTCGCCCTCATGCGGCGTGAGCACCACCCCAAGGCCGTCGGCGGCCTTGATCGTCTCGAACAGCCGGTCCGGCGTGCCGGCAAAGCTCGTCAGCGCATCGGCATCGAGCACCAGATGCCGCTGTGCCGACAGCGCGGTGTGGACGAAGTCGCGGGTGCGCGCGCTGACGCCGGCGCCGGGTCCGATCACGCAGGCGTTGAGGCGCTTGTCATCCAGCAGTTCGGCGAACTGGATCGGGTTGTCGACTGTGCGCACCATCACCGCGGTCAGCGCCGCCGCGTTGACGGCGAGCGCGTCGCGCGGCGAGGCCAGCGTCACGAGGCCGGCGCCGGCGCGCAGCGCCGCGCGCGCGGCGAGCCGCGCTGCCCCGGTCGAGGCGAGATCGCCGGAGACCACGACGGCATGCCCCCTTGCGTATTTGTGGCCGTCGATCCGCGGCATCGGAAACGACCAGCGCCAGGCCTGCGGCAGGTTCTCCGCGGTCAGCGGCTTGATCTCGTCGAGCACCTGCGGATCGATGCCGATATCGGCGACGCGGACCCGGCCGCAATACATCCGACCCGGCAGCAACAGATGCGCCGGCTTCTTGCGGAAGAAGGTGACGGTCTCGATGGCCTGCACGGCCGCTCCCATGACCGCGCCTGATGTACCGTTGATGCCGCTCGGCAGGTCCACCGCCAACACCGGCGTACCGTTGGCGTTGATGGCCGTAATCATCTCCAGTGGATCGCCCTTCACCGGGCGATTGAGGCCGGCGCCGAACAGCGCGTCGATGATCAGCGCCGGCTTGCCGAGCGCCTGCGGGTTGAACGGCAGCACCGGATATTTCCAGCCCTTCGCCGCGAGTGCCGCGTCGCCCTGCAGGCTGTCGCGTTCGCAGAGCAGGATCACCGAGACCTCGCGGCCGCGCGCGGCGAGCTCGGCGGCGGCGACAAAGCCGTCGCCGCCATTGTTGCCGCGGCCGGCGACCACGACGATCGGCCCCTCCTCAACCAGCTCCATCGCGGCTTCAGCGACCGCCTGGCCTGCGCTCATCATCAGCGAGAAGCCCGGCGTGCCGCCCGCGATGGTCAGCCGGTCGGCACGCTCCATCTCCGTCGTGGTCAGAACGTCCATGCCGAATCCTCAATCGCTTCGCCTTTTCGAGAGGCAATTCCTGTGACGTTCGCGGGGTTTCTACTGGCCGACTGCATATGGATTGATCTATTTGCCTATTTGTTAGGCTTGGATATCATAGCCCATGTGGTTCGATATCAGCCGATTGCCTGATAAAAGGCTGATAACATTCCGAAATCGGGGGCTTTCACAACTTGGCATAGACCCTGCTTTTGAGGAAGCCGCGCGCAGTGCCGCTCCATGCGACCATTGCGCGTGTTTCCGGCCCGGCGCCGGAAGGCTCAAGACCAACCTAGACTGCGCCCCACGCGCATCGAACTCGACCCTGCAATCTGCAATGCCCGGGAGGCGCTCAGTGAAGAAGATTGAAGCCATCATCAAGCCCTTCAAGCTCGACGAGGTCAAAGAAGCGCTCCAGGAAGTCGGACTGCAAGGCATCACCGTGACCGAGGCCAAGGGATTTGGCCGCCAGAAGGGCCATGCCGAACTCTATCGCGGTGCGGAATACATCGTCGACTTCCTGCCCAAGGTGAAGATCGAGATCGTGATCGGCGACGATCTGGTCGAGAAGGCGATCGACGCGATCCGCCGCGCAGCCCAGACCGGACGCATCGGCGACGGCAAGATCTTCGTTTCCAATATCGAGGAAGCGATCCGCATCCGGACCGGCGAATCCGGGCTGGACGCTATTTGAGCCCGGTGCTATCCGGGAATTTCTGACGGCAAAGAGAAAAAAGGCTGCTTCGGCAGCCTGATTTCGTTTGAGCAGTCACACGAACTCGCCAAAAGCGAGAATAACGTCGCTCACCGCTGGAAACCGGCCCGCAAATCCAAAAGGGGTATTCATGAAGACCGCCAAAGACGTCCTGAAATCGATCAAGGACAACGACGTCAAATACGTCGACCTGCGCTTCACCGATCCGCGCGGCAAATGGCAGCACGTGACCTTCGACGTCGGCATGATCGAAGAGGACACCTTTGCCGAAGGCCAGATGTTCGACGGCTCCTCGATCGCCGGCTGGAAGGCGATCAATGAATCCGACATGTGCCTGATGCCCGACCCGCTCACCGCGACGATCGATCCGTTCTTCGCCGAGACCACCATGGTCATCGTTTGCGACGTGCTCGAGCCGACCACCGGCGAGCCCTACAACCGCGACCCCCGCGGCATCGCCAAGAAGGCGGAGGCGATGGTGAAGTCGCAGGGCGTCGGCGACACCGTGTTCGTCGGCCCCGAGGCCGAGTTCTTCGTGTTCGACGACGTGCGCTATTCGGCCGAGCCCTACAACACCGGCTTCCGCCTCGATTCCTCCGAGCTGCCGATCAACTCGGCCACCGAATATGAGGGCGGCAATCTCGGCCACCGCATCCGCACCAAGGCCGGCTACTTCCCGGTGCCGCCGCAGGATTCGGTGCAGGACATGCGCTCCGAAATGCTCGGCGCCATGAGCAAGATGGGCGTCAAGGTCGAGAAGCATCACCACGAAGTCGCTTCGGCCCAGCACGAGCTCGGCATGAAGTTCGACACGCTGACGCTGATGGCCGACCAGATGCAAATCTACAAGTACTGCATCCATCAGGTCGCCCACATCTACGGCAAGACCGCCACCTTCATGCCGAAGCCGGTCTATGGCGACAACGGCTCGGGCATGCACGTCCACCAGTCGATCTGGAAGGACGGCAAGCCGGTGTTCGCCGGCAACAAGTATGCCGACCTGTCGGAGACCTGCCTGCACTACATCGGCGGCATCATCAAGCATGCCAAGGCGATCAATGCCTTCACCAATCCGTCGACCAACTCCTACAAGCGTCTGGTCCCGGGCTATGAGGCTCCGGTGCTGCTCGCCTACTCGGCGCGCAACCGTTCGGCGTCCTGCCGCATCCCCTGCACCGCGAATCCGAAGGCCAAGCGCGTCGAGGTGCGTTTCCCCGACCCGATGGCCAATCCCTATCTCGGCTTCGCCGCGATGCTGATGGCCGGCCTCGACGGCATCAAGAACAAGATCGATCCGGGTCCGGCGATGGACAAGGACCTCTACGATCTGCCGAAGGAAGAGCTGAAGCAGATCCCGACGGTGTGCGGCTCGCTCCGCGAGGCGCTCGAGAACCTCGACAAGGACCGCGGCTTCCTCAAGAACGGCGGCGTGTTCGACGACGACTTCATCGACGCCTATATCGAGCTGAAGATGACCGAGGTCGCCCGTTTCGAAATGACCCCGCACCCGGTCGAGTTCGAGATGTACTACTCGCTGTAAGACCTACGGCACCGTGAAATGCGAAAGGCGCTTCCGATGGAGGCGCCTTTTGTTTTTGGATGAACGCCCGATGGGTAGATCCGCGTAGCCCGGATGAAGCGGAGCGAAATCCGGGAACGGTCGCGCCAATGCTGAGAGCTGCCCCGGATTACGCTTCGCTCCATCCGGGCTACGCACCTCGACACTTATCCTCGCGTCGCGCGCTTCCCCAATTTCGGCGTCTTGCGGTCGTTCGACAACCCGCTTGCGAACCCCTGTGTCGCCACGATCAGCGTCTCGATCGCACGTGACGACCGGGCCTTGTTGGGCTTCGCCAGTTCCTGCAACAGCAACCCGTCGATGCCGGCCAGCATGAAGCGTGCGACATCGGCGCATCCCGCCGCGTCGAGCTCGCCGGTTCGTACGGCAACGCCCTGCAGGATGTCCTGATAGACCTTGACATAGGCGTCATACTGATAGGCTGCGAGCCCGGCAGCGTCGTCGCGCCGAAGCGCGTACAGCGTCAGCTCATACTGCACGATCTGCAGCTCGAGCGTTCGCTCGAGATAGCGCCAGCCGGCGCGCAGGGCTTCGCGGATGCAGCTCGCGATGTCGGCAGTATCGCCGGTTTCCTCGCGCAGCGCCGCGGTCGTCTCATCGATCAGGTGTTCGAGCACCGCCAGCAGCAGCGCGCTCTTGCTCTCGAAATGATAGTGCAGCGTGGCGAGGCGAACGCCGGCGCCGGCCGCGATGTCGCGCGTCGTCGTCGCCGCGACGCCGCCGGTCCCGAGCGCCTGCAAGGCTCCCTCAATGATCTGGCGCCGCGTTCGTTCGCCCTTGGGTTCGTTCTTGGGTTCGCTCTTGGCGCCGACCTGCTCACGTCCTGCGATTGTCATCCGTCTCTCCAATGCGCACGACGATTGTCTAGAGCCTTTTCCGTTCCGATGGAATCCGAACGGAGTTCTAGACTCTTGTTCTGACGCGTTTTCTTCACGCGAACCGGTATCCACTTCGCTCGAAAACGCGTCGGCCCGTGCCGCACAAATTTGCATGTTGCACAAAATTGGTCATTTGACCAATTTTATCGCCTGTGTTTATCCTTGCGGCAATGAGAACCGGGGTCCCGGGGGAAACAAATGTCGAGAGGAACGAGAAAATGACCACAGCAGCTGCTCGAAACAACGACACGCTGACTCGTCACGTCGTCTACCCCTTCGCCAATGCCAACTTCCTCGCCGAGAACCCGCCAATCTGCATCGAGGGCGGTGAAGGTGTCTACGTCTCGGACGGCCATGGCGGCCGCTATCTCGACGGACAGGCCGGGCTCTGGAACGTCAATGTCGGGCATGGCCGCCCCGAGATCAAACAGGCGATCATCGAACAGCTCGATCGTCTCAGCTTCTATTCGACCTTCGGCAACACCACCAACAGCCCGTCGGTGGCGCTGGCGGACGAGCTCTGCCGGCTGGCCGCGCCGGAAGGCATGGTCCGCGCGTTCTTCTCGTCCGGCGGCTCGGAGGCCAACGAGGCCGCGATCAAACTCGCCAAGCAATATTGGCGGCTCGCCGGCGAACCACTGCGCACCAAGATCATCTCGCTGCGCGGCGCCTATCACGGCGTGACGCTGGGCGCGCTGTCGGCCGGCGGCGTCAATGTCTACAAAGAGCAGTTCACGCCGCTGCTGCCGGGATTCTTCCAGGTCGAGACGCCGCACGCCTATCGCAACCCGTTCACGTCGGACCCGGAGGCGCTCGGCCGCCTCTGCGCCGAATTGCTCGAGCGCGAGATCGTCTATCAGGGAGCTGGCAGCGTCGCGGCCTTCATGGCCGAGCCGGTGCAGGGTGCCGGCGGCGTGATCGTGCCGCCCGCGAATTTCTGGCCGCTGCTGCGCGAGGTCTGCGACCGCCACGGCGTGCTCCTGATCGCCGACGAGGTCGTCACCGGCTTCGGCCGCTCCGGCAGCATGTTCGGCAGCCGCGCCTGGGGCGTCAAACCCGACATCATGGTGTTCGCCAAGGGCATCAACAGCGGTTACATCCCGCTCGGTGCCACCTTGATCAACGCGAAGGTCGCAGCCGCCTTCCAGTCCGACGACAAGTCGCAATTCACGCCGCGCGCCTTCATGCACGGCAACACCTATGCCGGCCATCCCCTCGCCTGCGCCGCCGCGATCGCCAATTTGCGCATCGTCGAGCAGGAGGAGCTGCCGGCCAATGCCGGGAAAGTCGGCGCCTATCTGCTGGCACGATTGACGGACGTCCAGAAGCGCCACCCCAATATCGGCGACGTGCGCGGCAAGGGGCTGATGCTCGGCATCGAGCTGGTCGCCGATCCCGAGACCAAGCGGCCGTTCGATCTGGCGGAGAATTTCGGCCAGCGGATCTGGGAGCGCTGCGTCGCCAAGGGCGTCCTGATCCGCAACCTGGCCGACACGTTCATCATCTCCCCGCCGCTGACCTTCACGACCGAACACGCCGACAAGATCGCGGACACGTTCGACGAGGCGATCAGCGCAGTCGAATAGATCACACGAGGTCGGCGCGCCAGGACAGGGGATTGCTCGCATGGCTACTGGGTTCGTCTGCCATGAACTTTACATGTGGCACAACACCGGCAACTGGGCCCAGGTGTTTCCACCGGGATTGACGATCCAGCCCGGAATCCATGCGGAGAATCCGGAGACCAAGCGCCGCTTCCGCAATCTGGTCGAAGTCAGCGGCCTGCTCGATCATCTCGTGCAGATCAAGCCGCGCGCAGCGACAGTGGCAGAGCTCGCCCGCGTCCACACCGCGGACCATATCGCCCATATCAAGCACCTCAGCGACGCCGGCGGCGGCGACGCCAGCCACCTGACGCCGCTTGGCGCCGGCAGCTACGAGATCGCGCTGCTCGCGGCCGGTGGCGCCATCACGGCTGCCGATGCGGTCGCATCGGGCGCGGTCGAGACCGCCTATGCGCTGATCCGCCCGCCGGGGCATCATGCGCGGCCGGAGCTCGGCATGGGATTTTGCCTGTTCGCCAACGCAAGCATCGCGATCCGGCATTTGCAGGCCACGGGCCAGGTCTCGCGCGTCGCCGTTGTCGACTGGGACGTGCATCACGGCAACGGCACCCAGGCGGTGTTCTACGAAGACCCCAGCGTGCTGACGATCTCGCTGCACCAGGACAATCTGTTCCCGGCAAACTCCGGTTCACTTGCCGAGAACGGCGACGGCGCAGGCGATGGCTACAACATCAATGTACCGCTGCCGCCCGGCTCGGGCATCGGTGCCTATCGCAGCGCGTTCGAACGCGTCGTGCTGCCCGCACTGCATCGCTTCGCACCCGACATGATTGTGGTGGCGTCGGGCTTCGATGCGTCGGGCGTCGATCCGCTCGGCCGCATGATGCTGTCGTCGGCGGCGTATCGCGAGATGACGCGCATGCTGCGCGCCGCTGCCAAGACGTTGTGCAACGGCCGCATCCTGATGACGCATGAGGGCGGCTACTCGGAAATGTACGCGCCCTATTGCGGGCTCGCGGTGCTCGAGGAGTTGTCCGGCATCAAGACTGATATCGCAGATCCCTGGGAGCCATTGATGGCCGCGTGGGGCGGCAATGAGCTGCAGCCGCATCAGGCGGCGGTGATCGATGCGGCCGCGGCGCTCGTGAGCCGGCTGCCTGCTGCGCGTTGACGATGGGATTGGTGGAAGCAATCGACGGATGCCATGGCACGGTTCGTGCAAGAACTGCTGCCGTGCATCTCCTGCTTTAGAGGGAGGCGTCGGATTGTCCGCGCCGTAGACGAGGGTACTGACGATCATGCTTGACCGACGTTCACTTCTCGGCGGCGTTGCCGCAGGCGCGGGCTCGATTGCAATGCTGGCAAGCCTGAACAAGGAAGCCCGTGCCGCAGGCGGGCCAGTCAAGATAGGCTCGGCATTGCCGATGTCCGGATTCGCCGCCGCTGACGGCATCGAGTTCAAGAACGGCCTCACGCTCGCCGCCGAAGAGATCAACGCTGCCGGCGGTATCTTGGGACGTCCGATCCAGATCGCGATCGAAGACACCAAGGAGATGGGCGCCGATATCGTGACCCAGGCGATGCAGCGCCTGATCGATCGTCACTCGGCGAGCGCGATCATCAACGGATATAATGTCGGCACCAACATGGTGGAGATGGATGTCGCCGCAGACAACGACGTCATCTTCGTGCACTACAACACGCTGATCTCGCATAACACCAAATTCCTCAGCGACCCGCAGCGCTATTATTCCTGCTTCCAGGGCGATCCGCCGGAGTTCTACTACGGCCCCGGCTTCCTGCTGTTCTTGAAATCGCTGATCGACAACAAGCAGTGGAACCCGCCGAACCGCAAGATCGCAATCATCCCCTCGGCGAACGAATATTCGATCGTGATCGCCAACGCGATCCGCGACCGCGTCAAGGAATTCGGCTTCGAGCTCGGGCTCTACGAGACCGTGCCCTTCCCGACCAACCAATGGGGACCGACGCTTGCCAAGCTGCGTCAGGACCCGCCGGCCGCGATTGCGGTGACGCACTTCCTGCCGCAGGACCTGGCGCAGTTCATGACCCAGTTCCTGCCCGAGCCGACCCAGAGCCTGGTCTATATGCAATACGGACCGTCGCTTCCGGCCTTCCGCGAGATCGGCAAGGAAGCCATCAACGGCGTGATCTACTCTACGGTGATCGGCTGCCTGCCCGACGAATTCTCCGCGGCCTATCGCAAGACCTATCGCGAGAAGTTCGGCGCCAACGCCGCCTTCATCACGGGCTCGCAGACCTATGACGGGCTCTGGCACTACGCATTGTCGGCGGCGCTCGCCGGCGGCGCCAGCGAGCCGAGCAACAAGGAGCAGACCCGCAAAATCTCGGAGGCTATGAAGCGGCTGATCTATCGCGGCGTCAACGGCATCTACCACGCCGACCCGAAGGGCCAGTCCGCCTTCTGTTATCCGACCCAGATCAAGGATCCTTCGCTCGGCATGGCGCATCAGTTCCTGCAGCACCAGGACTACCGCACCGATCCCAAGCTGATCGCCCCCGCGCTCTATGCAACTGACACGATGAAGCTGCCGCCATGGATCAAGGCGTAAGAGGTTGACGCGGTGAGCTCCCCTGACCAGACGAACGGCCCGCTGCTCGTCTGCGAGGGCGTGACCAAGACCTTCGGTTCGCTCCGTGCGGTGGATGGTCTGTCGTTGACCGTTCGACCCGGCGAGGTGGTCGGGCTCGGTGGGCCGAACGGCGCCGGCAAGACGACATTCTTCGATGTCGTCACCGCCGTCACGGAGATCACCGACGGCCGCATCCTGTTTGCGGGGCGCGATATCACCGGATTTGCGGCGCACGAAGTGTGCCGCGCCGGCATCGCCCGCACCTTCCAGCTCAATGCGGCGTTCGACAGCCTCTCGGTCGAGGAGAATATCGAGGTTGCCGCCCATTTCGGCGACACCAACAGCCGCTTCCCGGGCTTTGCGATCAGCCGGGCCGCCCGGCAGCGCGCTGCCGCGGCGCTCGATCTGGTCGGCCTCTCCGGCCGGCAGCGCATCGCACGCGACCTGCCCGTGCTCGACCGCAAGCTCTTGATGATCGCGGGGGCGGTTGCAACCTCCCCGCAACTGCTGCTGCTCGACGAGCCGGTCGGCGGCCTCAGCCCGTCGGAGGTCGATCGCATCGCCGACGTCGTCAAGCGGCTGTCGGCATCGGGGATCGCGATCCTCTTGATCGAGCACGTCATGCGCTTCCTGCTCTCGCTGTCGACGCGCGTGGTGATCATGCACCACGGCAAATCGATCTTCGAAGGCGCGCCCTCGGCGGTCGCCGATGATCAGACGGTGGTCGAGACCTATCTCGGCAAGGCCGCGACCAACCGCCTCAAGGCCTTCTTCGTCAAGCAGCCGGAGCTGAGCGCCCATGACTGAACCGTCGAGCGTCCCCTGCCTCGCCGTCAACGGTCTGGTGACCGGCTATGACGGCCGCAATGTCCTGACCGGCGTGTCGCTGTCGCTCAATGCGGGCGAGCTCGTCACCGTCGTCGGCCCGAACGGGCACGGCAAGACCACGCTGCTGCGCGCGATCTCCGGCCTGCTGCCGGTGCGCAAGGGCTCGGTGTCGCTGAATGGCCGGGTGATCTCGGGCCTGCCGGCGCATCGCGTCGCGGCAGGCGGCGTGATCCACGTACCGCAGGGCGATCTGTTGTTCGCCGGGATGAGCGTGCTCGAGAATCTCCTGATGGGCGCCTATCTCGATTCCGATCAGGCAGCGGTGGCCCGGCGTCTCGATGAGGTCTTCACGCTGTTGCCCAAGCTCGCCGAGCGCCAGACCCAGATCGCTGCCAGCCTCTCCGGCGGCGAGCGGCGCATGGTCGGCATCGGGCGCGGCCTGATGATGAAGGGCACGGTGATGCTGATCGACGAACCGTCGCTCGGCCTCGCCCCGATCATCATCGAGCAGATCTACGAGGTGATCGCGCGGCTGAAGGCGAGCGGCCGCACCATCCTGCTGGTCGAGGAGAATCCGGCGCGCGTCGCCGACATCGCCGACCGCATTCACCTGCTCGACAACGGCGCCTTCGTCTGGTCGGGCGAACCGTCCGTCCTGCTGCAGCGCGACGAGCTGCTCGCAACCTATCTCGGAGGCTGACGAATTGGAGATCATAGGACCCGTCATCGTGGCCGGGATCACCACCGGCGCCCTGTACGCGCTGGCGACGCTCGGCCTGCCGTTGCCGCTCGCGGTGCTTGCCGCAGCCGCGGTCGGCGGCGTGATCGGCGCGCTGATCTTCATGCTGGTCGCCTATCCGCTGTCGCGCCGCAGCCCCGAAACCTTCGAGACCACCATCATGATCGCGACCTTCGGCGTCGCGCTCACCCTCGAGAATACAGAGCTGGCTCCGCAAATTCGGACAGTAGCTTGAGTGGATTTTCTGCCTGACAGCGGCGAGGATTCTTGCCGCGAATCAGGAGCGAAGATGACGAAGAAGAGCCGCCGGATGCATTCTCCGGCATTCAAGGCGAAGGTTGCTTTGGCTGCGGTCAAAGGCGACAAGACGCTGGCGGAGCTGGCGCAACTGTTTGATGTTCATCCGAACCAGATCACGATCTGGAAAAACCAGCTCCTGGAAGGCGCCGCCGGCGTGTTTGGGCATGACAAGGCGTCGGCCGAGACGCCGGTCGATTTGAAGGCGTTACATGCCAAGATCGGCGAGCTGGCGTTGGAAAACGATTTTTTGTCCGGCGCGCTCACCAAGGCGGGCCTGCTGAGCGCAAAGCGATGATCGACCGCGGTCATGATCTTTCTATCGTGCGCCAGGCGAAGGTCCTGAAGCTGGCTCGCAGCACGGTCTACTATGAACCTCGGCCAGTTTCGGCCGAGGACCTTGCCTTGATGCGTCGGCTCGATGAGCTGCATCTCGATTATCCCTTCGCGGGAGCGCGTATGCAGCGATCGTTGCTGCGGCGGGAGGGCGTATACGCCGGTCGCCGCCACATCGCGACGCTGATGAAGCGCATGGGGATCGAGGCGGTCTATCGTCGCCCGAACACGAGTAAGCCGGCACCGGGTCACAAGATCTACCCGTACCTGTTGCGCGGATTGAAGATCGAGCGGCCCGACCAGGCGTGGGCAATGGACATCACCTACATTCCGATGCGGCGTGGCTTCGTCTATCTCGCGGCGGTCGTCGATGTGTTCAGCCGACGGGTCCTGGCCCATCGCGTCTCGATCACAATGGAGGCGGCCTTCTGCGTCGAAGCGGTCCAGGAGGCGTTGGCGAAGCACGGCAGGCCCGAGATTTTCAACACGGACCAGGGCAGCCAGTTCACCAGCCTCGAGTTCACCGATGTGCTGCTGGACGCGAAGATCGCCATCAGCATGGACGGCAAGGGCGCCTGGCGCGACAACGTGTTTGTCGAGCGGCTCTGGCGCACGGTCAAATACGAAGAAGTTTATCTCCGCGCCTACGACAGCGTGTCCGAGGCGCGAGCGTCAATTGCCAAGTATCTGGCCTTCTACAATCAGGGACGCCCTCACTCGAGCCTTGACGGGCGCACGCCCGACGAGGCTTACTTCGGCACGCAAGCTATGGTGATGGCCGCATGACCGTCGCCGACGATTTTGTCGTCGCTCTGGTCGGGCTACGCCCTCCCGACGCAACGACAAAATCGTAAGGCCCCGCGTTCAGCATAACCCGGCAGGAATCCACTTAAATCCCGCGGGGCGCTGTCCAAACAACCGGCGCCAGCTCTCATCGCCGAACGCGCCGCGGCCGCGATCGGTGCGAGCGGGCCTGCTGCGTAGCGCCAGCGTCGATCTCCCGGCGGCGCGTGCAAAAGGCGCTTCCGGCGGAAGCGCCTTTTGTCCCAGTCCCGGCGGTTACACCCTCGCCTTGGCGATCCTGCGCCCGCCGGCGTCGAGCGCGCCGAAGGTGCCCGCGATCATGTCCGGTGTCGGGATCATGCCGCCGAGCGACCAGCTCGCCGGCTCGCCTTCCTCGATCTTGACCCAGACGTTGCGGCGGAAGTCAGGGTTGCCCTGGCCCTCGACCTCGACCATCAGGTCGGTGACGCGCTCGAGCAGCACTTTCTTCTGCGCGACGTCGAAGATGCCGCGGACGGTGGAAATGGTGACGTAAGGCATGGTCTCTCTCCATTGCTGAGGTGGTGACGACGCAACCAAGATGGACCGGCAGGGCTCAATCAGGCAGTGGCCGATCGGACAGAGATCGGGCAATATCTGCCGCAGCCCGATTGCGCCGATCGGCTAGGATGACGGCAATTTCAGGAGGTCCCATGAAGCTTACGATCCTCACCTTGGAAGGCTGCATGCAGTCGGCGGTCGCCGGCATCGCCGACATCCTCACCCTCGCCAACCATGTGATGCAGCTGCGCGGTAGCAAGGCGCGCTTCACCTGGCAGACGCTCTCGCTCGACGGCAAGGCGGTGCGCGCGGGCGGCGGCAAGCTGCTCGCGGTCGACGGCGCCGTCAGCGGGCGGACGTCCTGCGACGCGATCATCGTGCCGGGCAGCCTGGTCGATCATCTGACCGCCGAGCGCCTGCAGCCGCAATATGACCGCGCCGGCGCCTGGCTGCGCCAGCAGCATGCCGGCGGCAAGTTGATCGGCGCGTTCTGCAGCGGCGTGCTACTGCTCGCCAATGCCGGCCTGCTCGACGGCCGCCGTGCCACCATCACCTGGTGGCTGCAGAGCGAGCTCCGCCGCCGCCATCCCAGGGTCGATCTCGCCAGCGATGCCGTCCTCACCCAGGCCGATCGGCTGGTCTGCGCCGCCGGCCCGATGTCCTGGGTCGATCTGCTGCTGCGGCTGATCGAGATCGTCGAGGGCCCGGAGGTCGCAAAGGTCTGCGCCGACTATGCCGTGATCGACACCGCGCAGCGCACGCAAGCGATCTTCATGCCGCTCGGCTACATGCTCGCGCAGGACCCGCTGCTGATGAAGGCGGACATGCTGGTGCGCCGCACCGGCAAGGCGCCGATCACGGTGCGCGGCCTCGCGCATGCGCTGGGCCTCAGCGAACGCACGCTGAACCGGCGCTTCCGCGAGCTGACCCACGAGCCGCCGCAGGCCTTCATCATGCGCCGCCGCGTCGAGCACGCCCGCACGCTGCTGGAGACGACGACGCAGCCGATCAAGTCCATCGCCCGCACCACCGGCTATGAGGACGAGAGCAGCTTTCGCAAAGCCTTCCGCAAGCTCACGCTGACCTCGCCTCAGGCCTACCGCGCGCAGCGATCGATGCGCGCGGCGCAACCGTAGCAATCCCGGAAGACTACGGTCAGCAACACTGACGAACCCAATGAAACGACGCGAACCGGCGCACCGGCTGGCGCTTCGGGATCGACAATAATCGGGGTCGGGTGTTCACTGGCAACAAGGACTCAAAGCAGTCTCCGATAAAAACAGACACATTCATTTATGCATGGGGAGAAACGAGATGTCTTTCGTCGCACGACGAATGGCGGCGCTTTCGACCGTCATCATCATCCTCGCTGCCGGCGCAGGCGGCGCATTTGCCCAGAAGAAATACGACACCGGCGCAACCGACACTGAAATCAAGATCGGCAACATCATGCCTTACAGCGGGCCGGCATCCGCCTATGGCACCAATGGCCGCAAGATCAACTTCATTTCCTATGACGACGGCTACAGTCCGCCGAAAGCGGTCGAGCAGGCGCGCAAGCTGGTCGAAGGCGACGAGGTCTTGCTGATCTTCGCCCCACTCGGCACGGCATCCAACAGCGCCATTCAGAAGTACATGAACGCAAAGAAGGTGCCGCAGCTATTTGTCCAGTCCGGAGCGACCAAGTGGAACGATCCGCTGAACTTCCCCTGGACCATGGGCTGGCAGCCCAGCTATCAGAGCGAGGGACGAATTTACGCCAAGCACATCCTGAAGGAAAAGCCGGGCGGCAGGATCGCGATCCTCTACCAGAACGACGATTATGGAAAGGACTACCTCAAGGGCCTGAAGGACGGCCTCGGCGACAAGGCGGCGTCGATGATCGTCGCCGAGGATGCCTACGAGATAGCCGAGCCGACCATCGACACGCATATCGTCAAGATGAAATCGCTGAATGCTGATGTATTCGTCGACATCGCGACGCCGAAATTCGCAGCGCAGGCCATCAAGAAGGTGGCCGAGATCGGCTGGAAGCCGTTACACATCCTCAACTCAATCAGTGCCTCGATCGGTGCCGTGATCCAGCCTGCCGGCTTCGAGAACGCGCAGGGGATCGTTTCGGTCGCCTATCTGATGGACCCGCTCGATCCGCAATGGAGGGCGGCTCCCGGCATGAAGGCGTTCGACGAATTCCTCGCCAAATACTTCCCCGAGGGCAACCGGGCGGATAGCCTGGTGGTGACAGGTTACAATGCCGCCCAGACATTGGCGCAGGTGCTCAAGCAGTGCGGGGACGATCTCACGCGCGAGAACGTGATGAAGCAGGCAGCCAACCTGAAGGACTTCAGGACCGCCAACCTGCTGCCGGGCATCACGATGAACACCAGTCCGATCGATTTCGCGCTGATCAAGCAGATGCAGCTCAGACGATTCAAGGACGAGAGATGGGAGCTGTTCGGGCCCATGCTCAGCGCAGAAGTCGGAGGTTAGCGGTCCGCAGCGCCCACTGCAGGCCGCAAAGCGGCCGTCTCGAAGGCCGACGGCCCGACAGTGGCCGTGCATCGAGACGCGCGCGATGCGCGCTCCCTGGGGATGACGGATCAGGCCGTTGTGGGCCATCGAACTACACCCGGAACAGCTTCGCGTACCTTGCCTTGATCTCCTCGCTCTGCGCCTGCACCTGGGCCGGATCGGCCTTGAGCATCTTGAGCTTGCCGAGCGGCACGTGGCCGGCCTTTTCCTTCACCTTGCCGTGGAACGAGCGGTGCGCGAACTCGTCGGCCAGCAGCTGCTGGGTCTCGGCGCTGAAGACATAGCTCTGGAACAGCCGCGCCGCATTCGGGTTCGGCGCGTTCTTGAAGATGCCGCTCGGCACGATGATCAGCGGCGCGCCCTCAGTCGGATAGATCACCTCGACCGGCTTGCCCTGATCCTTGGCCAGAACAAGATTATAGTCGTTGCCGTCGGCCATGACGGCGCGCTCGCCGAGCAGGATCTTCTTCGGCGGATCGGCCGCCGACTGCACCTGCATCACTCGCTGCTGCGCGAGCTTTTCCAGATAGGGCCAGCCGAGATCGCGCGCCAAGACGAAGGTCGCGGTCATGATCGCGCCGGAATAGCCCGGGTGGCCCTTGACGATCTTGCCGCGCCATTTCGGATCGAGCAGGTCGGCGTAGCTCTTCGGCGCCTCCTCGCGCTTCACCTGCTCGGTGTTGTAGCCGATCACCTCGAACCAGGCGCAGGATGTCGCTGACGTGCCGTCGGGATCGATCTGGTCGGCTGGAAAATGCCTGGCGACCTCTTCCGGCACATAGGCGGCGAGCCAGTCGTTCTTCTTCCAGTCGAGGTAATGGGCGGGATCGGTGGAGTTGGCGACGTCGACGGCATTGATGCCGCTGCCCTGCTCCTGCGCGATGCGCTGGAAAATCCGCTCCGCGCCGGAGCGCTCGACGCGGACGCTGATGCCTGGATATTTCTGCTCGAAGTCGCGCGCGAGACGCTCGGCCGTGTTGAGCTCAAGCGCGCTGTAGAACGAGATCTTGCCTTCCTTCTTGGCGGCTGCGATCAGCTCCGGCGTCACCGCCTCGGCCGGAGGCGCGGCGGCCCGTAGCGGTTCGGCGAACGCCATGCCGGCCGCGGTCGCCGCCGTCACCTTGAGCCAGTCGCGTCTCGACCATTTGCGGTCCTGCATTCCATGCTCCCTGAGATCGGGCCGTTGACCGGCCGCGCCGTTGTTGTGCAGCGATGATAGATCATGATCGATGGACATGTGCAGCGGTTTTCATCGCCAGCTTTGGCGGAACACCCGCATCCAATTGTCGAAGGCGATCTTGCGCATTGTGGCGTCATCGAACCCGTGCGCGCGCAGGGCCTGGATCAGGTTCGGCAGATGACTGGCATCCCTGACCGGGAGGGGCACGAGCGCGCCATCGAAGTCGGACCCCAGCGCAACATGGTCGTCGCCCATCCGTTCAACCAAGTAGCTGAGGTGGTCGACCACCGTCGCGATTGGGATGTCCGGATCACGCTGCGCGTCCGGGCGCACTTCGGACACACTGAAGTTGAAACCCACGAGGCCGCCTGACGCCTTGACCGCGTCGAGCTGCCGGTCGGTCAGGTTGCGCGTCGCGCGGCAGATCGCATGCGCGCAGGCGTGGGTCGCCACGATGGGCGCGGTGCTGATTGCAGCGACGTCCCAGAAGCCGCGCTCGTTGAGGTGAGACACGTCGACCATGACGCCGAGCTGGTTGCAGGCCTTCACAAGCGATTTCCCCGCGTCCGTCAAACCGGGACCGGTGTCGGGAGAGCGCGGAAAGGCGAACGGCACGCCATGGCCGAAGATATTGGGGCGACTCCAGACCGGGCCGAGAGAACGCAGGCCGCGGGCGTAGAGCTGCTCCAGCCCGTCCAGATCGGCGCCGATCGCTTCAGCGCCCTCCAGATGCAACACGATCGCGAACGCGGCATCTTCGCGCGCCGCCTCGATCTCATCCACGGTTCGCGCCCATCGGATGTTTCCGCCGGCGCGGGCCACCATGGTCTCCAGCGCACTCAATTGCGCATTGATGGTGCGGCGCGCGTAAGCCGGATCGAGCGGGTCCGCAAGACGGACCTCGTATCCGTCAGCCGTTCGCGTGAAACCGCCCTCTCGTGGATGTTCCGCCCCGGCGAACATCGCGAACAGACCGCCGATCATGCCACCTTCGCGCGCACGCGGCAGGTCGAGGTGGCCTTCCTCCGAGCGCATCAGAAAATCGCGCCCGCCTTCCCGGTATTCGGCGAGGTGTTGAACGGCATCATTGTGGCCATCGAAGATCGCAACCTTGCCGCTTGCCTGCACCGTGCTGCCCCCTCGTCCAACTTGCCTCGCTCAGGCTACGGCAACGCTGACGAGTCCACACCCTATTTCTTGTCCGGCGGATTCTCGCGCAGGAAGCGTTCAAGATCGGGCTGCACGGAGTAAGGCTGCGGAACCGGATCGCCCTGGAAGTCGACCTGAAGGTCGAGGCAGCGCCGCAGCATCCGCGCCAGCTCGCTGCGCCGATAGGGTTTTGTCAGCAGTGGAATGCCGTGACCGCCACGGCCCTGTTGGGCCGGCAGCACGCCATCGCTGTAGCCCGAGGTGAACAGCACCCGCAGTGCCGGACGCCCGGCCATCAGCGTATCAGCCAATTGCCGGCCGTTCATGCTGCCGTGCATCACAATGTCGGTGAACAGAAGATCGAACGCAGTGCCACGGTTGACGATCGCGAGCGCGGCGTCCGCATTCGCCGCGACCAGCACCTTGTAACCGAGGCTTTCGAGCTGGCCCGTGACGTAGTCGCGGATCGTGGGGTCGTCCTCGACACACAGGATCGTCTCGTTGCCGCCCTTGACCGACAGATCGTCCTGCTCGGCCGCGCGCTGCGCGATGCCGTCGGCCTTGGGCAGATAGATCCTGAAGTTGGTGCCGCGCCCCTGCTCGCTCCTGACCTCGATCCCGCCGCCGCTCTGCTTGACGAAGCCGAACACCATGCTGAGCCCGAGCCCGGTGCCCTGCCCGACCTCCTTGGTGGAGAAGAACGGATCGAAGATCTTCTCCAGATGCGACGGCGAAATCCCGACCCCGGTGTCGATCACCTCGATCACGAGATGGTCGCCGGCGCGCTCGACGCCGTGCGCCACCGCCTCGGGAATCCCGAGCTGGATGTTGCGGGTCGCAAAGGTCAGCGTGCCGCCATCAGGCATCGCATCGCGCGCATTGATGGCGAGATTGACCAGCGCCGCGCCGAGCTGACCGCGGTCGACAAAGGCGAGCCAGGCGTCGCGGCCGAGCTCCGTCCTGATCTCGGTCTGCGAACCCAGCGTCTGCGACAATAGCCGCACCACCTCGCCGACCAGGTCGTTGACGTCGGTCTCGGCCGGCTGCAGCGGTTGCTTGCGCGCGAATGCCAGCAGGCTCGAGGTGAGCTGCGCGCCGCGATCGGCGGCATCGCTGATCAGCTTGGCGATCGCGGCAAGCTGCGGGTTGTCCTTGACCCCGTCGGCGAGGATCTCGATCGTGCCGGTGATCACGGTCAGCATGTTGTTGAAGTCGTGCGCGATGCCGCCGGTCAACCGCCCGAGCGATTCCGTCTTCTGCGCCTGGATCAACTGCTCCTCGGCGATCCGGCGCTGGGTCACGTCCCTGACAAAGGAATTGATGATCCAGCCGTCGCCGCGGCGCAGCGCATTGAGCGACACCTCGACATAGAACCGGTGGCCGTCGCGGTGCACGGACGCGGTTTCATAGCGCATGCCCATGCCGCCGGCCGCGGTCTCCTGCAGGAAGCGGGTGATCCGCTGCCGGTGCGCGAGGCGAAGCTCCTCCGGAAACACCAGTTCGACCACGCGGTAACCGACCGCCTCGGACCGCGTCCAGCCGGTCAGCGCCTCGGCCTGCGGGCTCCAGTCGAGAATGATGCCGTCCTGGTCGGTCTGGACGAAGGCATCGAGCGCGGTCCTGATGATGGCCTGCGCCATCTGCTCGCCCTCGACCAGGGCCTGGTGCGCCCGCCGTTGCGCGGTGACATCGTGCAGCACGGCGACCGCGCCGCGCAGATTGCCGGTATCGTCGCGCAGCGGCCGCGCATTGGCGACGAGGCAGACCTCCGGATCCGGCGCCTGGGGCCTTACGATCAGCTCGAAATCGTCGACGTCATTGCCGCGCAGCGCGCGCGCCATCGGCGTGTCCGCGATCGGCATCACGGTCGTGCCGTCGGGATAATAGTTCTGGAAGGTGCGAACGCCGGTCAGGGTGTCAAAACCGGGTTCGACACTGTACAGCCGCCGCGCCGCGGCGTTGGCGATCACGACCATCCCGTGCTCATCGGCGACCACCACCGGATCGCGGATGCTCTCGACGGTCTTCTCGAGCAGGTGCTGCCTGCTGCCCAATTGCGCCGACAGTTCGGCAAGCGTGGCGGCGAGCTCGGCGGCCTCGTCGCTGTCGGCTGCGCGTTTCGGAGCCTGCTCGCCGCGCGACGGCGCTTCCGCCGCCCGCACCAGCTGGGCAGGCGTTCCGGACAGCGACCTCGCAATCATCTCAGCAGTCATCAACACCACCACAATCGCGCCGCCGGCGAGCAGAATGCCGGGCCAGGTGACGCCATGGATGAAGCCCAGCGCAAGCAGGAGCGCGACGACGGGAAGCATCATCCCCATCGCCAGACGGCCCGACAAATTCATCACGACCAACTCATCGTGTCGGCTGCACCGGAAAATGGAAAAGGAAAAACGGTATCCGGAAAGGATTGTCGGCGCCGGGGCAATATCCGGTGGCTAGTACCCAGAATCAGAGCTGAGTGATACGGCGGCCTTTGAAACGGCGTTGACGGACCTTTTTCTTGGTCCAGACGAAGGGCTCGGCTCTGTCGTTGTATGCGTTGACGTAGGCATCGATGTGCTCCTGAAGCTGCGTGAGGCTTGTGAAGGAGGTGCCGCTGAGCGACTGCCCCTGCAAGATCGAAAACCATACCTCGACCTGATTGAGCCAAGACGCACTTGTCGGCGTGAAATGAAATTGCACGTTGGGGTGGGCCTTGAGCCAATGCTCGTTCTTCTTGTGGGTGTTGAGGTTGTCGAGGATGACGTGAAGCTTCCGGTTCGGAAAAGCCGCGGTGACGCTGTTCATGAAGTCGAGAAACTCGACGCGGCGTCGGCGTTTTGAATGCGCCGCGATGATCTTTCCGGTGGCGACTTCGAGCGCCGCAAACAATGTTGTGGTGCCATGCCGCTTGTAATCGTGGCTCTGGCCGGTCAAGGCGCGGCCATTGGGCAACTTCAGATAACCCTGCGCTCGCTCCAAAGCCTGGATCGAGGGCTTCTCGTCCACGCACAGCACAATGGCCTTCGCGGGCGGGGCGACATAGAGGCCGACAACATCGGCGGCTTTGGCCGTAAAGTTCGGGTCGTTGCTCTCACACCAGGACTTACGAGCCGCGAGGTCAATCTTGTGGCTGCGCAGGAACCGCCAGACATATTGGACGTCAACATCGCCCAGCGCCCCGGCCAGCAGGGGCCCGGTCCAGCGTGCGAACCCGTCCGGCGGCGGCTTGTCCAGCAGCTTCAGAATCCGCTTGTCGGTGGCCTTCGTATAGATTGGCTGCTTGCCCGGTCGCGGCTTGTCTTGCAGCCCTTCAAGGCCTTGGTCGGCATAGCGATGCCGCCAAAGGCTGACAATCCGCGGCTGGACCCCAACTTCCTTGGCGATCGACCGAGTGCTGCGTCCATCCGCCGCCAACAGAACTATCCGCGCCCGCTTCAAATCGCGCTGCAACGTCACCGGGGAGCGGCAACACGCCTCAAGCACCTTGCGATCTTTCCTCGAAAGGTGGACTTCTCTTGCTTCGGGTATCATCCCGACCTTGAATCACGACTCACGCTTTAAGAACAGTAGGTACTAGGAGCCCGTCCAGATATGTTTTCGTGACGGGCATTTGTTGTAGAGTAGCAGGCTCAGGCTGCGTTTGCGAGGTTGAACAGCTTGAGGAGGTTATGGACGGTGCAGATCATTGTCCACTCGGCGCGCACTTTCTCGATGCCCCGCAACAGGAACTGGCGGAAGCCTCTTGCCTGTTTGATCTGCCCGAACACCGGCTCCACCACTTGCTTTCGCAATCGGTAGGGTGTTTCGAAGCCGCCATCGTCGATCTTCTTTCGCATGGCCTGTGTCAGCGGGCCGCCGACTTTTCCGTTCGCTACTGTCGGGTGCTTGGCGCGTCCGGGCGCGACATAGCCATCGATGCTGCGTGTGTCGAGCGCTTCGAGATTGGCTTCGCTGCAGTAGCCGGAATCCGCTGAGGCCTGCCGCGGCTTGCGGCCAAGATTGCTCTCGATGGCCTCGATCAGGGGCACCAACTGGCCCTGATCGAGGCCGTGCTGGGTCAGTTCTTGCGCGACAATGATCTGGGCATGTGCATCGACGGCCGCCTGGGCATTATAGGCCTGAACGAAGCCATCCTTCGACTTCATGATGCGGCTTTCCGGATCGGTGAAGTTGCGTTGCGCCTTGGGATTGGGTTCCTCCGATGGCAGCGCCGCCGGTTTGCCCGGCTTCTTGCGGCCTTCGGCCTGGCGCTGCTGTTCCTTTTCGGCCTCGATGCGGCGCTCTTCCTCCGCCGCCAGTTTGGCGTCCGCTTCCAGCGCCGCCATCGCTTGCTGGATCTTCGCCAGCCGTTTCTGCTTGTCGACGGTCCAGTCCGGCAGTTCGTCGCTGTTGCCGAAAGTCTCATCCTCCGAGGCATCCGCCGCCTCGGCGGCCGCCAGCATGCGAGCGACCTCGGCCTTCAATTCCGCCTCGCGCTTCTTCATGCGCTCATAACTCATCGCCTTGTGTTTCGACGCGTTCGCCTTGATCTTCGTACCATCCAGCGCGACATGACCGAGCTTGACCAGCCCGGCCGTCTCGCACAACTTCAGAACCTGCACGAATAGCGCGCCGAGCGCCTTCAAATGTCGCTTGCGAAAGTCGCTGATCGTCCGAAAATCCGGCGCATCCAGCGCCACGATCATCACAAAATCGTTCCGCTCCCGGCAGGCCTTGGCAATCCGACGCGACGAATACAGCCCACTCGCATAGCTATGCAGCAGCAGCGCCACCATCATCCGCGGATCAAACGGCGGCTGCCCAAGCCCGCTCACATAGCTGCCCATGATCTCCCTGAGATCGAGGCTCTCCCGCACCAGATCAACCATAAACCGCGAGACATGGCCTTTCGGCACGAAGTCCTGCACATTCGGCGGCAGAAGCAGCGTCTGATCGATGTTCCAAGGCCGAAAATACTTGCTCATCGCCCAATGTTGAATCAGACCCGACCAGATTTGAACAGCGACTATCCAGACAAGCTCCTAGGGCCGACGCCGACCGCATGGATTTTAAGCGGGCGGCGTTGTGCTATCGGGGCTCGCGAACATCGCAATCGGGACGGCCGCCGGCGCGTCTTCCGGGGCTAGGGCGGCGGGCGCCGAAGCCGTCCCAATCACAGCGCTCCGATCTGGAACGCAATTTCATTGTATCGGCAAAAGGCGGCAACGGAGATGCCCTCCCGGGTTACCTCAACTTGACAAGTGTCCAATAACCGTCCCGCGGGATCGGGCTGCGACAAAACAACCCGACGGGCAACTCAGCAAAACCTGTCAATCCCGCGCAGCCAAAATATTTCTGTTTCTCGGAATACCCAACTCAGTGTATGAGCTGTTCGTCTCACCCGATCGAGGGGCGCTTCGCGGTCGTCACGAACGTGGTGTGAGATGCGGTGGACGCCGATTGCGCGACTGACGAGTGCGCATGAGGCGGACGGTGAAGTCGTGTGGTCCTGACGCCCTAGCGGCAGGTGTCTTTTCGAATTGCGCGATGCGCGTTGCGAAGACGGTGACAAGCAAGCCCAGTCTCGCCGGGGAGAGCACGAAGTAAGCCGTAGCCCATCGCGCAGGGAAAGCCGGGATTGTTTCCGGTTACACCTGTGGTCCTACCCCCGTGCTTTCTACCTTTTGCACGGGGCCCATGGGTGCGATCGGCACCCGGCTTTCCCTGCGCCCTCTGATCAAGGGGGGGCGGAACGAAGAGCAAGGCTCGGACAATTCACGTCGCGAGAATGCGCAACTGCGTCCCCACCACAACCGTCATCGCCCGGCTTGACCGGGCGATCCAGTACGCCGCGGCCTTCCGGCTCAAGCACCGGCGTCTCTGGAATACTGGATCACCCGCATGCGCGGGTGATGACAGCGCGTGGTGTGACGCCTTGAATCGAGAACCATCCTCATCGTCGTCCTGGCCTAGGGCCTGTTTGGATTCATCTTGAATTTATCACAGCGGCGGTGAGATTGATCATGGCTTCGAAGCTGATATCTGTTTTGTCGGCTCGCATGGCGATCCGCTTGAATTCCTTGAGCTTGCAGAAGAAATTTTCGATCAGATGTCGCCATTTGTAGATTTCCGCGTCGATGGCGAGAGGTTTTGCGCGCCGCGGGTGCTGGGAGATGACGACCTTGGCGCCGCGTGCGTCGAGGTCGGCAATGATGGCGTTGCTGTCGAACGCCTTGTCGGCGATCATCGCATCGAAGGTCAGCCCTTCGATCAACGGCGGGACGCCGACCGTGTCGAAGCGCTGTCCTGGCAGCAGCACGAAACGCAGGAGATTGCCGAGCGCGTCGGTCAGTGCCAGGATTTTGGTGGTCATTCCGCCTTTCGAGCGGCCGATCGCCTGGTTTTGCGTCCCCCTTTTGCGCCCTGTCCGTGGCGGTGGACTTTGACGATGGTGGCATCAACCATGACGTACTCCATGTCCGGCTCGTCCGAGACCGCATCAAACATGCGCTTCCAGACGCCCGCCTTGGCCCAGTCGCGGAAGCGCGTGTACACGGTTATCCAGTTGCCGAAGGCGCGCGGCAGATCGCGCCACGGACTGCCCGTGCGCGCAATCCACAGCACGGCTTCGACAAACAGCCGGTTGTTATTGCCGCTCCGGCCGGGATCACCCGGCTTGCCAAGACAAAGCGGCTCCATCTTCGCCCATTGGGCATCAGTCAAAACGAATCGGTCCATCCCAAGCTTGAATCACAACCAAGCCAGGATGAGAATCCGGAATCCAAACAGGCCCTAGTACCTACTGTTCTTAAAGCGTGAGTCGTGATTCAAGGTCGGGATGATACCCGAAGCAAGAGAAGTCCACCTTTCGAGGAAAGATCGCAAGGTGCTTGAGGCGTGTTGCCGCTCCCCGGTGACGTTGCAGCGCGATTTGAAGCGGGCGCGGATAGTTCTGTTGGCGGCGGATGGACGCAGCACTCGGTCGATCGCCAAGGAAGTTGGGGTCCAGCCGCGGATTGTCAGCCTTTGGCGGCATCGCTATGCCGACCAAGGCCTTGAAGGGCTGCAAGACAAGCCGCGACCGGGCAAGCAGCCAATCTATACGAAGGCCACCGACAAGCGGATTCTGAAGCTGCTGGACAAGCCGCCGCCGGACGGGTTCGCACGCTGGACCGGGCCCCTGCTGGCCGGGGCGCTGGGCGATGTTGACGTCCAATATGTCTGGCGGTTCCTGCGCAGCCACAAGATTGACCTCGCGGCTCGTAAGTCCTGGTGTGAGAGCAACGACCCGAACTTTACGGCCAAAGCCGCCGATGTTGTCGGCCTCTATGTCGCCCCGCCCGCGAAGGCCATTGTGCTGTGCGTGGACGAGAAGCCCTCGATCCAGGCTTTGGAGCGAGCGCAGGGTTATCTGAAGTTGCCCAATGGCCGCGCCTTGACCGGCCAGAGCCACGATTACAAGCGGCATGGCACCACAACATTGTTTGCGGCGCTCGAAGTCGCCACCGGAAAGATCATCGCGGCGCATTCAAAACGCCGACGCCGCGTCGAGTTTCTCGACTTCATGAACAGCGTCACCGCGGCTTTTCCGAACCGGAAGCTTCACGTCATCCTCGACAACCTCAACACCCACAAGAAGAACGAGCATTGGCTCAAGGCCCACCCCAACGTGCAATTTCATTTCACGCCGACAAGTGCGTCTTGGCTCAATCAGGTCGAGGTATGGTTTTCGATCTTGCAGGGGCAGTCGCTCAGCGGCACCTCCTTCACAAGCCTCACGCAGCTTCAGGAGCACATCGATGCCTACGTCAACGCATACAACGACAGAGCCGAGCCCTTCGTCTGGACCAAGAAAAAGGTCCGTCAACGCCGTTTCAAAGGCCGCCGTATCACTCAGCTCTGATTCTGGGTACTAGGGCCTGTTTGGATTCCGGATTCTCATCCTGGCTTGGTTGTGATTCAAGCTTGGGATGGACCGATTCGTTTTGACTGATGCCCAATGGGCGAAGATGGAGCCGCTTTGTCTTGGCAAGCCGGGTGATCCCGGCCGGAGCGGCAATAACAACCGGCTGTTTGTCGAAGCCGTGCTGTGGATTGCGCGCACGGGCAGTCCGTGGCGCGATCTGCCGCGCGCCTTCGGCAACTGGATAACCGTGTACACGCGCTTCCGCGACTGGGCCAAGGCGGGCGTCTGGAAGCGCATGTTTGATGCGGTCTCGGACGAGCCGGACATGGAGTACGTCATGGTTGATGCCACCATCGTCAAAGTCCACCGCCACGGACAGGGCGCAAAAGGGGGACGCAAAACCAGGCGATCGGCCGCTCGAAAGGCGGAATGACCACCAAAATCCTGGCACTGACCGACGCGCTCGGCAATCTCCTGCGTTTCGTGCTGCTGCCAGGACAGCGCTTCGACACGGTCGGCGTCCCGCCGTTGATCGAAGGGCTGACCTTCGATGCGATGATCGCCGACAAGGCGTTCGACAGCAACGCCATCATTGCCGACCTCGACGCACGCGGCGCCAAGGTCGTCATCTCCCAGCACCCGCGGCGCGCAAAACCTCTCGCCATCGACGCGGAAATCTACAAATGGCGACATCTGATCGAAAATTTCTTCTGCAAGCTCAAGGAATTCAAGCGGATCGCCATGCGAGCCGACAAAACAGATATCAGCTTCGAAGCCATGATCAATCTCACCGCCGCTGTGATAAATTCAAGATGAATCCAAACAGGCCCTAGGCCAGGACGACGATGAGGATGGTTCTCGATTCAAGGCGTCACACCACGCGCTGTCATCACCCGCGCATGCGGGTGATCCAGTATTCCAGAGACGCCGGTGCTTGAGCCGGAAGGCCGCGGCGTACTGGATCGCCCGGTCAAGCCGGGCGATGACGGTTGTGGTGGGGACGCAGTTGCGCATTCTCGCGACGTGAATTGTCCGAGCCTTGCTCTTCGTTCCGCCCCCCCTTGATCAGAGGGCGCAGGGAAAGCCGGGTGCCGATCGCACCCATGGGCCCCGTGCAAAAGGTAGAAAGCACGGGGGTAGGACCACAGGTGTAACCGGAAACAATCCCGGCTTTCCCTGCGCGATGGGCTACGGCTTACTTCGTGCTCTCCCCGGCGAGACTGGGCTTGCTTGTCACCGTCTTCGCAACGCGCATCGCGCAATTCGAAAAGACACCTGCCGCTAGGGCGTCAGGACCACACGACTTCACCGTCCGCCTCATGCGCACTCGTCAGTCGCGCAATCGGCGTCCACCGCATCTCACACCACGTTCGTGACGACCGCGAAGCGCCCCTCGATCGGGTGAGACGAACAGCTCATACACTGAGTTGGGTATTCCGAGAAACAGAAATATTTTGGCTGCGCGGGATTGACAGGTTTTGCTGAGTTGCCCGTCGGGTTGTTTTGTCGCAGCCCGATCCCGCGGGACGGTTATTGGACACTTGTCAAGTTGAGGTAACCCGGGAGGGCATCTCCGTTGCCGCCTTTTGCCGATACAATGAAATTGCGTTCCAGATCGGAGCGCTGTGATTGGGACGGCTTCGGCGCCCGCCGCCCTAGCCCCGGAAGACGCGCCGGCGGCCGTCCCGATTGCGATGTTCGCGAGCCCCGATAGCACAACGCCGCCCGCTTAAAATCCATGCGGTCGGCGTCGGCCCTAGGAGCTTGTCTGGATAGTCGCTGTTCAAATCTGGTCGGGTCTGATTCAACATTGGGCGATGAGCAAGTATTTTCGGCCTTGGAACATCGATCAGACGCTGCTTCTGCCGCCGAATGTGCAGGACTTCGTGCCGAAAGGCCATGTCTCGCGGTTTATGGTTGATCTGGTGCGGGAGAGCCTCGATCTCAGGGAGATCATGGGCAGCTATGTGAGCGGGCTTGGGCAGCCGCCGTTTGATCCGCGGATGATGGTGGCGCTGCTGCTGCATAGCTATGCGAGTGGGCTGTATTCGTCGCGTCGGATTGCCAAGGCCTGCCGGGAGCGGAACGATTTTGTGATGATCGTGGCGCTGGATGCGCCGGATTTTCGGACGATCAGCGACTTTCGCAAGCGACATTTGAAGGCGCTCGGCGCGCTATTCGTGCAGGTTCTGAAGTTGTGCGAGACGGCCGGGCTGGTCAAGCTCGGTCATGTCGCGCTGGATGGTACGAAGATCAAGGCGAACGCGTCGAAACACAAGGCGATGAGTTATGAGCGCATGAAGAAGCGCGAGGCGGAATTGAAGGCCGAGGTCGCTCGCATGCTGGCGGCCGCCGAGGCGGCGGATGCCTCGGAGGATGAGACTTTCGGCAACAGCGACGAACTGCCGGACTGGACCGTCGACAAGCAGAAACGGCTGGCGAAGATCCAGCAAGCGATGGCGGCGCTGGAAGCGGACGCCAAACTGGCGGCGGAGGAAGAGCGCCGCATCGAGGCCGAAAAGGAACAGCAGCGCCAGGCCGAAGGCCGCAAGAAGCCGGGCAAACCGGCGGCGCTGCCATCGGAGGAACCCAATCCCAAGGCGCAACGCAACTTCACCGATCCGGAAAGCCGCATCATGAAGTCGAAGGATGGCTTCGTTCAGGCCTATAATGCCCAGGCGGCCGTCGATGCACATGCCCAGATCATTGTCGCGCAAGAACTGACCCAGCACGGCCTCGATCAGGGCCAGTTGGTGCCCCTGATCGAGGCCATCGAGAGCAATCTTGGCCGCAAGCCGCGGCAGGCCTCAGCGGATTCCGGCTACTGCAGCGAAGCCAATCTCGAAGCGCTCGACACACGCAGCATCGATGGCTATGTCGCGCCCGGACGCGCCAAGCACCCGACAGTAGCGAACGGAAAAGTCGGCGGCCCGCTGACACAGGCCATGCGAAAGAAGATCGACGATGGCGGCTTCGAAACACCCTACCGATTGCGAAAGCAAGTGGTGGAGCCGGTGTTCGGGCAGATCAAACAGGCAAGAGGCTTCCGCCAGTTCCTGTTGCGGGGCATCGAGAAAGTGCGCGCCGAGTGGACAATGATCTGCACCGTCCATAACCTCCTCAAGCTGTTCAACCTCGCAAACGCAGCCTGAGCCTGCTACTCTACAACAAATGCCCGTCACGAAAACATATCTGGACGGGCTCCTAGTACCTACTGTTCTTAAAGCGTGAGTCGTGATTCAAGGTCGGGATGATACCCGAAGCAAGAGAAGTCCACCTTTCGAGGAAAGATCGCAAGGTGCTTGAGGCGTGTTGCCGCTCCCCGGTGACGTTGCAGCGCGATTTGAAGCGGGCGCGGATAGTTCTGTTGGCGGCGGATGGACGCAGCACTCGGTCGATCGCCAAGGAAGTTGGGGTCCAGCCGCGGATTGTCAGCCTTTGGCGGCATCGCTATGCCGACCAAGGCCTTGAAGGGCTGCAAGACAAGCCGCGACCGGGCAAGCAGCCAATCTATACGAAGGCCACCGACAAGCGGATTCTGAAGCTGCTGGACAAGCCGCCGCCGGACGGGTTCGCACGCTGGACCGGGCCCCTGCTGGCCGGGGCGCTGGGCGATGTTGACGTCCAATATGTCTGGCGGTTCCTGCGCAGCCACAAGATTGACCTCGCGGCTCGTAAGTCCTGGTGTGAGAGCAACGACCCGAACTTTACGGCCAAAGCCGCCGATGTTGTCGGCCTCTATGTCGCCCCGCCCGCGAAGGCCATTGTGCTGTGCGTGGACGAGAAGCCCTCGATCCAGGCTTTGGAGCGAGCGCAGGGTTATCTGAAGTTGCCCAATGGCCGCGCCTTGACCGGCCAGAGCCACGATTACAAGCGGCATGGCACCACAACATTGTTTGCGGCGCTCGAAGTCGCCACCGGAAAGATCATCGCGGCGCATTCAAAACGCCGACGCCGCGTCGAGTTTCTCGACTTCATGAACAGCGTCACCGCGGCTTTTCCGAACCGGAAGCTTCACGTCATCCTCGACAACCTCAACACCCACAAGAAGAACGAGCATTGGCTCAAGGCCCACCCCAACGTGCAATTTCATTTCACGCCGACAAGTGCGTCTTGGCTCAATCAGGTCGAGGTATGGTTTTCGATCTTGCAGGGGCAGTCGCTCAGCGGCACCTCCTTCACAAGCCTCACGCAGCTTCAGGAGCACATCGATGCCTACGTCAACGCATACAACGACAGAGCCGAGCCCTTCGTCTGGACCAAGAAAAAGGTCCGTCAACGCCGTTTCAAAGGCCGCCGTATCACTCAGCTCTGATTCTGGGTACTAGTACCTACTGTTCTTAAAGCGTGAGTCGTGATTCAAGGTCGGGATGATACCCGAAGCAAGAGAAGTCCACCTTTCGAGGAAAGATCGCAAGGTGCTTGAGGCGTGTTGCCGCTCCCCGGTGACGTTGCAGCGCGATTTGAAGCGGGCGCGGATAGTTCTGTTGGCGGCGGATGGACGCAGCACTCGGTCGATCGCCAAGGAAGTTGGGGTCCAGCCGCGGATTGTCAGCCTTTGGCGGCATCGCTATGCCGACCAAGGCCTTGAAGGGCTGCAAGACAAGCCGCGACCGGGCAAGCAGCCAATCTATACGAAGGCCACCGACAAGCGGATTCTGAAGCTGCTGGACAAGCCGCCGCCGGACGGGTTCGCACGCTGGACCGGGCCCCTGCTGGCCGGGGCGCTGGGCGATGTTGACGTCCAATATGTCTGGCGGTTCCTGCGCAGCCACAAGATTGACCTCGCGGCTCGTAAGTCCTGGTGTGAGAGCAACGACCCGAACTTTACGGCCAAAGCCGCCGATGTTGTCGGCCTCTATGTCGCCCCGCCCGCGAAGGCCATTGTGCTGTGCGTGGACGAGAAGCCCTCGATCCAGGCTTTGGAGCGAGCGCAGGGTTATCTGAAGTTGCCCAATGGCCGCGCCTTGACCGGCCAGAGCCACGATTACAAGCGGCATGGCACCACAACATTGTTTGCGGCGCTCGAAGTCGCCACCGGAAAGATCATCGCGGCGCATTCAAAACGCCGACGCCGCGTCGAGTTTCTCGACTTCATGAACAGCGTCACCGCGGCTTTTCCGAACCGGAAGCTTCACGTCATCCTCGACAACCTCAACACCCACAAGAAGAACGAGCATTGGCTCAAGGCCCACCCCAACGTGCAATTTCATTTCACGCCGACAAGTGCGTCTTGGCTCAATCAGGTCGAGGTATGGTTTTCGATCTTGCAGGGGCAGTCGCTCAGCGGCACCTCCTTCACAAGCCTCACGCAGCTTCAGGAGCACATCGATGCCTACGTCAACGCATACAACGACAGAGCCGAGCCCTTCGTCTGGACCAAGAAAAAGGTCCGTCAACGCCGTTTCAAAGGCCGCCGTATCACTCAGCTCTGATTCTGGGTACTAGTGCGCAATTGCGCACGGGAGCCAAGACCCATTACCCCAAGTGCCAATTGCCGCACGAAGTCGGGGGCCGCGATCCCCCGGCCAACGAATTTCGGTGGTTATCGGTCCTGGCTTTCGCCAGGATGACGGACGAATTCGCGGCCCGACCCGGCCGAAAACGCCCTCGAATCGCGCCCAATCAATTCAAAATTGCCCTGCCCCTCACCTCGTGCAGGGCCAAAATCCCAGCAAGACCCTTGACATAGCTGCCCTTTCGGCAGAACGCGTGGGGTCAAGCCGTCATGGACTGTTCATGGATCTGATTAGCACGACCCCCGACCTCGCCGCCGCCTGCGACCGGCTCGCTCAACACAAGGTCATCACCGTCGACACCGAGTTCCTGCGGGAGACGACCTACTATCCGCTGCTCTGCGTCGTGCAGATGGCGAGCGCGGACGAAGCCGTCGTGGTCGACGCGCTGGCGCCCGGCATCGACCTCAAGCCGTTCTTCGATCTGATGTCGAACGAGGCCGTCCTGAAGGTGTTTCATGCCGCGCGGCAGGACATCGAAATCGTCTGGCATCTCTCCGGCACGATCCCGCATCCGATCTTCGACACCCAGGTCGCCGCCATGGTGCTCGGCTATGGCGACAGCATCGCCTATGACCAGCTGGTCGATCGCGTCACCGGCCACCGCCCCGACAAGACCCATCGCTTCACCGACTGGTCGCGCCGCCCGCTGAGCGAGGAGCAGCTGCATTACGCGGTCTCCGACGTCACCCATCTGCGCGAAGTCTTCGCAGCACTCGACGCCGATCTCAGGAAGCGCGACCGCAGCGAGTGGGTCAGCGAGGAGATGGAGGTCCTGACCTCGCCGAAGACCTACGATTTCCATCCCGAGCGTGCCTGGGAGCGGCTCAAGACCCGCGTCCGCAAGCCGCGCGAGCTCGCGGTGCTGATCGAGGTCGCGGCCTGGCGCGAGCAGGAGGCGCAGAGCCGCGACGTGCCGCGCTCGCGCGTGCTCAAGGACGATGCGGTCGGCGATATCGCCACCCATGCGCCGACCTCGCTCGACAAGCTCGGCAATCTGCGTTCGCTGCCGAAGGGTTTTGAGCGCTCGAAATGGGGCGCCGACATCATTGCTGCCGTGCAGCGCGGGCTCGCCCGCGACCAGGCGTCGCTCCCCAAGCTGGAAAAGCCCCGCAACAACTCCAATGGTGCCGCGACCGTCGAGCTGCTGAAGGTGCTGCTGCGCATGACCTCGGAACGCCACGGCGTCGCCAGCAAGGTGATCGCCACCGTCGACGATCTCGAGCAGATCGCGGCCGACGATCAGGCCGAGGTCGGCGCCCTGCACGGCTGGCGGCGCGAATTGTTCGGCGAGGCCGCGCTCAAGCTCAAGCACGGCCAGCTCGCCCTCGCGATCGACAAGGGCCGCGTGGTGCGGGTGGATCGGAGCTAGCTCACGTCGGGTCGGAGCCCTCTGCTGCGCGCGAAGCGGCAGCGCCCCGCACGGTCGGCCAGTGGCCGAATGCGCCATCGCGGCCCCCGCCGGCCACAGGCTCCGGTTGCGTCACGCGAAACTACCGCGGCGAGCTGGCTTGCTAAGGCGCAATTTTCGTGTTGCAATCGCTTCACAATCGGATTGCGGCCGTTCGACTGTGCGTTTCGCGACGTTGATATCCAAGGCTTCGAGAGGCGAAACTTCGGACTTGAAGACTTTGGATCTGAAGACCCCCGAATTGAGCAGACAGCGGAAAGCCCGCTTGTGGCGTGGCACGTGGAAAACGTGGCCGCGTCTTTTTTATGTCTAAACTGGGAGAGAGACGATGCCGAAGGGTACCGTCAAATGGTTCAACCCGACCAAAGGATACGGGTTCATCAAGCCGGCCGTCGGCGACAAGGATGTGTTCGTCCACATCTCGGCGGTCGAGCGCGCCGGACTGAGCACACTCAACGAGAACCAGACCGTCGAGTACGAGCTGGTGGAAAACCGCGGCAAGGCGTCGGCAGAGAACCTCAAGGTTCACTGAACGCCGCTGTCGGCGGATTTCATCCTGATGCCTCCCCGGCCGCATCACCCCGGGGGATTACCTTCGGCGCGAGCGTGCCCTAGCTCTGCGGCGCGATCAGCGTGCTGTCGGTCGCCGCGCTGCCCTGCGTCGTGCAGCGCTCGCCTTCGAGCTTCAGCCGGCCGGACGCCAGGAGCCGCAGCGCTTCCGGATAGATGCGATGCTCGATTCCGATCACGCGTGCGGCGAGCGTCTCGGGCGTGTCGTCGTCAGCCACCGTGACCGCGCCCTGCATCACGATCGGACCGGCATCGGTCTCCGGGATCACGAAATGTACCGTCGCTCCCGACAGCTTGACCCCTGCGCGCAAGGCCTGGCCGTGCGGATCGAGGCCGGGGAAACACGGCAGCAGCGACGGATGGATGTTGAGCATCCGGCCGTACCAGTGCCGCGCGAAATCGGCGGTGAACAGCCGCATGAAGCCGCCGAGGCAGATCAGCTCGACCTGCCTGTCGTCGAGCGCTTTCTGCAGCACCGCCTCGAAGCCGGCGCGGTCCTTGCCGAACGGCTTGCTCTCGATGACGATGGTCGGAATGCCGCTCGCGGCCGCCTTCTCGAGCCCGCCAGCGTTGGCGCGGTTGGAGATCACGGCAACGATCTCGGCCGGAAAATCCGCAGCCTTGGCAGCCTCGATCAACGCGGCCATGTTGGAGCCGCGGCCGGAAATGAGAATGGCAACGCGGCGCTTCATCGCGAGAGATCGAGATGACCGTTATAGATCACGCGATGCTCACCCTGGTGCGCCCCCTTGGCCTCGATCACCTCGCCGAGCAGCGTCACGGTCTCGCCGCCGGCGGTGAAGGCCTCGGTCACCGCATCGACCGCGTCCGGCTTGACGATCGCGATCATGCCGATGCCGCAATTGAAGGTGCGCAGCAGCTCGAGCTCGGCGATGCCGCCCTGCTCGGCCAGCCATTTGAACACCGGGAGGACCGGCAGCCGCGCCAGATCGATGCCGACGCCGAGGTGCTTCGGCAGCACGCGCGGAATGTTGTCGGTGAAGCCGCCGCCGGTGATGTGGGCGAGCCCCTTCACCGCGCCGGTCTCGCGGATCGCGCGCAGGCAGGATTTCACATAGAGCTTGGTCGGCGTCAGCAGCGCCGCGCCGAGCGTCATGACCGGCGCGAACGGCGCCGGCGCGTCATAGGCAACGCCGGATTGCTCGACGATCTTGCGCACCAGCGAATAGCCGTTGGAGTGCACGCCCGAGGAGGCAAGCCCGATCACGGCGTCGCCCGCCGCGATATCGGCCGTCGGCAACAGGGTGCCGCGCTCGGCCGCGCCGACCGCAAAGCCGCCGAGGTCGTAATCGCCGTCCTTGTAGAGGCCGGGCATCTCGGCGGTCTCGCCGCCGATCAGCGCGCAGCCGGATTCGCGGCAGCCCTCGGCGATCCCCGCGACGATCTGTGCGGTAGCCTCCGGGTGGAGCTTGCCGCAGGCGAAATAGTCGAGGAAGAACAGCGGTTCCGCGCCCTGCACGACGAGGTCGTTGACCGACATCGCGACCAGGTCGATGCCGATGCCGCCATGGATGCCGGTCTCGATCGCGATCTTCAGCTTGGTGCCAACGCCGTCGGTCGCGGCCACCAGGACCGGATCCTTGAAGCCGGCGGCCTTGAGGTCGAACAACCCGCCGAATCCGCCGATCTCGGCGTCCGCACCCGGCCGCGCGGTGGCCCGCACCATCGGCTTGATCAGATCGACCAGACGATTGCCGGCGTCGATATCGACACCCGAATCCGCGTAAGTGAGCCCGTTTTTGCGCTCGGTCATGCCCAATTCCAGATGATCAGGGGCTGGTTACGAGGAATTCCGCCCCCGCGCAATGGCTCGCGGCAATGCTGCTGCGATACTATGTAGATAACATCCGGCCACTGCGCAAAAGAGCCGGATATCGAGTAAAATCAGGCTTCTAGCCGGGAAGCGATTCAAGTTGAGCATTCCGAATATCATCACCCTCGGCCGCATCATCCTGGTGCCGGTGATCGTCTGGGCCATCGTGTCCAGCCAGATGGAGATCGCGTTCGCGATCTTCGTGATCGCCGGCGTCTCGGACGCAGTCGACGGTTTCCTCGCCAAGCGCTTCAACATGACGAGCGAGCTCGGCGCTCTGCTCGACCCGCTCGCCGACAAGGCGCTGCTGGTGTCGATCTATGTCGCGCTCGGAATCTGGGGCGCGGTACCGCGCTGGATCGTGATTCTGGTGGTGTCGCGCGACATCATGATCGTCTCCGCCGTGATTGTGTCATGGTTGTTCGACAAGCCGGTCGAGATGAAGCCGCTGATGGTGTCGAAGCTCAACACGGTGGCGCAGGTCGCATTCGCAGCGCTGGTGCTGGCCTCGCTCGGCTTCGGCTTCCAGCCGCACCCCTACGACCTGATCCTGATGGGTTTGGTCACGATCTTTACTTTGGGTTCGGTGTCCCTCTATCTCGTGGAGTGGGTGCGGCACATGAGCACGATCGAAGCTCGGTAGAGCATAATCTGCTAAAATAAAGTGGTTTGGAGACTTGCGTGGCCGGTAGCGTTCAACCTCGTCAATTGGCCTTGGCCCTGCCGCACGAGGAGAAACTGACCCGCGACGATTTCCTCGAGGGGCCCGCCAATGAGGCTGCGCTGGCGCTGATCGATGGCTGGCCCGACTGGCCGAACCGAATCATGCTGCTGGTGGGACCGGACGGCTCCGGTAAAAGCCACCTCGCCGCGATCTGGGCCGAGAGCGCCGGCGCTCGCTCGACCGCCGCGCATGCGCTGACCGCCGAGGCGGTGCCGACCGCGCTTGCGACCGGCGCGCTGGTGGTCGAGGACCTGAGGCCGTCGGATTTCGACGAGCGCGCGATGTTCCATCTGATGAATCTCGCGCGCCAGGACGATGCCTTCGTGCTGATCACGGCGCGCATTCCGCCGTCAGCGTTCGAGATCGAATTGCGCGACCTGCGCTCCCGGCTCCGCGCGGTGCCGACGGTGACGCTGCTGCCGCCCGACGACCAGCTGTTCCGCGGCCTGATCGTGAAGTTCTGCGCCGACCGCCAGATGAGCGTGGACGAGCCGCTGGTCAGCTACCTCTGCAACCGGATCGAGCGCTCCTATACCGCCGTCCGGCAGGCGGTCGAGCTCCTGGACACCGAGGCACTGCGGCTCGGCCGCCCGGTGACGCGGGCGCTGGCGGCGGAACTGTTGCGCGATGCCTGACGGGTCCCGCGGCTTGACGGCGCAGGCGGGCGGAACATCAATGTCATCGAAACGTCATCGCAATATCACATGGTCTGTGCGGCCCTCGGCTACACCGCTCCGGCTCCCTGCCCCGAATTGGACCAGCACTTGATGGACTCGGCACAAGCTACTGAAATCAAAGAAAAAGAGGCGGAGCTACCCGCCGTCCCGGCGATTGCATCCAGCCCCGAGCGATTCATCAACCGGGAGCTCTCCTGGCTGCACTTCAACCGCCGGGTGCTCGAGGAATCGGTCAATACCGGCCATCCCGTGCTGGAGCGGGTCCGCTTCCTGTCGATTTCGGCGAATAACCTTGACGAGTTCTTCATGGTCCGCGTCGCCGGCATCAAGGCGCAGGTCCGCGAAGGCATTGCCGAGCGCAGCCCGGACGGCCTGCTGCCGGCCGAGCAGCTCGTGATGATCAACAAGACCGTCTCACAGCTCGCCTCCGACCAGCAGGCGATCTGGAGCGATCTGCGGACGATCCTGTCCAAGGTCGGCATCCAGCTGGTCGACGGGCGCGACGTCACCAAATCCGAACGCACCTGGATCGAGGATCACTTCCTCCACAACATCTTCCCGCTGCTGACGCCGCTGGCGATCGACCCGGCCCATCCCTTCCCGTTCATCCCGAACCTCGGCTTCACCGTGGCGCTGCAATTGTCGCGGATATCCGACGGCAAGGCGATGAACGCGCTGATCCGCATGCCCGGCAAGATCGACCGCTTCATCCGCCTTCCCTCCACGAAGGAAAGCGGTCCGGCGCGGCTGATCACACTCGAGCAGGCCACTGGTCTGTTCATCGGCCGCCTGTTCCCTGGCTACACCGTCAAGGGCCAGGGCGCGTTTCGCATCATCAGGGACTCCGAACTCGAAATCGAGGAAGAAGCCGAGGACCTCGTTCGCCTGTTCGAGACGGCGCTGAAGCGCCGCCGGCGCGGATCGGTGATCCGGCTCGAGATCGAAGCCAAGATGCCGGAAGAGCTCCGCAGCTTCGTGCAGCACGCTCTGTCGGCGGCGGATGATGAAGTGATCCTGGTCGACGGCGTGCTGGCGATGAACGAGCTGTCGCAGCTGACCCGCCTCGATCGCCCGGACCTCGAATTCCCGCCCTATGTGCCGCGCCATCCCGAGCGGGTGCGCGACCATGGCGGCGATATCTTTGCCGCTATCAGGCAGAAGGACCTCGTGGTCCATCACCCCTACGAATCCTTCGACGTCGTCGTGCAGTTCCTGCAGCAGGCGGCGCGTGACCCCGACGTCGTCGCGATCAAGCAGACACTCTACCGCACCTCGAACAACTCGCCGGTCGTGCGCGCGCTGGCGGATGCCGCCGAGGCCGGCAAGTCGGTGACCGCGCTGATCGAGTTGAAGGCGCGCTTCGACGAGGAGGCCAATATCCGCTGGGCGCGCGACCTCGAACGCGCCGGCGTGCAGGTCGTCTACGGCTTCATCGAACTGAAGACGCACGCCAAGCTGTCGATGGTGGTGCGCCGCGAGGGCGGAAATCTCACGACCTATGTGCACACCGGCACCGGCAACTATCATCCGGTCACCGCCCGCATCTACACCGACGTCTCCTACTTTACGTCGGACCCGATCATCGGCCGCGACGTCGCGCGGGTGTTCAACTACATCACCGGTTATGCCGAGCCGAGCGACATCGAGAAGATGGCAGTGTCGCCGCTGACATTGCGCAAGCGGATCATCGAGCACATCCACGGCGAGATCGCCCACGTCAAACATGGCCGGCCCGGCGCGATCTGGATGAAGATGAACGCGCTGGTCGATCCCGACATCATCGACGCCCTGTACGAGGCCTCGCAGGCCGGCGTCGCGATCGAGCTCGTGGTGCGCGGCATCTGCTGCCTGCGGCCGGGGCTGCCAGGATTGTCGGAGAATATTCGCGTCAAATCGGTGATCGGCCGGTTCCTGGAACACGGTCGGATCTATTGCTTCGGCATGGGTCAGGGCCTGCCGAGCACAAAAGCTGCTGTGTATATCTCGTCCGCCGACATGATGCCGCGGAACCTCGACCGCCGCGTCGAGGTTCTCTGTCCGCTGCAAAATCCCACGGTGCATCAGCAGGTTCTCGAACAGATCATGGTCGCGAACCTGAAGGACACCGAGCAGAGCTGGCAATTGTTGCCGGACGGGTCGTCAACGCGTATGAAAGCCGCGAAAGGCGAAGAGCCGTTCAACCTGCATGACTACTTCATGACAAATCCGAGTCTGTCCGGCCGTGGTAAGTCTCTCAAGGAATCTTCACCGCGCCGGCTCACGCGTCGTAACGAGCGTCAGCAGCCATCGTCTTAAGGGGGCTTTCCTGTGAAGCGGCCGCGCAAGCGCGCTTCCAGCGTCGCTGTGATCGATATCGGCTCGAACTCGGTTCGTCTCGTGGTCTACGAGGCGATGGCGCGCAGCCTCGTCACGATCTTCAACGAGAAGGCGCTGTGCGGGCTCGGACGCGAGGTGCAGAGCACCGGCCTGCTCGCGACCGATGCGGTCAACAAGGCGCTCACCGCGCTGCGCCGCTTTCGCGCGCTGTGCAGGATACAGCAGGTCGGCCGCGTCTATGCGATCGCGACCGCGGCCTGCCGCGACGCCAAGAACGGTCCCGACTTCATCGCCAAGGCCGAGCGCATCTGCGGCGCCAAGATCGAGATTCTGTCCGGACCGCGTGAAGCGAAACTGTCCGCGCTCGGCGTCGTGTCGGGCGTGCACAATCCGAACGGCATCGTCGGCGATCTCGGCGGCGGCTCGCTCGAACTGATCGACGTCAAGGGCAACCGGGTGCGCAGCGGCGTGACGCTCCCGCTCGGCAGCCTCGCGCTGCAGGACCTCTCGGACAAATCGATCAAGCGCGCCGAACGCATCGTCAAGAACGAGCTGCTCGGCGTTGCCCAGCTCAAGACCGGGCGCGGCCGCACCTTCTACGCGGTCGGCGGCACCTGGCGTGCGCTGGCGCGCATTCACATCATCCAGAGCGGCTATCCGCTCAAGGTGATGCACGGCTACTCGATCCCGGCGGCCGACGCGCTCGACTTCGCGCAGCGGCTGCGGCGGCTGGCGGCCACCAACATGCTGGCCAACATCGAGTCGGTCGCCGATGCGCGGCGGCCCCTGCTGAGCTATGCCGCGCTTGTGCTCGAATACATCATCCGCGTCGCGCAGCCGAAGACCATCGTGTTCTCGACCTTCGGCGTGCGCGAAGGCCTGCTCTACGAGATGCTGCCGCAGGCCGAGCGCGCCAAGGACGGGCTGGTCTGCGCCGCGCAGAATCTCAACGAACTGCTGTCGCGCTCGGCCCGCCACGCCCAGGAGCTGACGGCGTGGACCGACCGGCTGGTGCGCGTCGTCAGGCTGCGCGAGACCGAGGAAGACCGCAGGCTGCGTCACGTCGCCTGCCTGCTCTCCGACATCGGCTGGCGGGTGCATCCCGATCATCGCGGCGAGGAAACCCTCAGCCTGATCATGAACGGCAATTTCGGCTCGATCACCCATCAGGGGCGCGCCTTCGTCGCGCTCTCGGTGTTCTATCGCTACGCCGGCCTCAGCGAGGAAAACGAACCGCCGTCGCAGATCCGCGCGCTGGTGACGCCGGCGATGGACGAGCGCGCGCGCGTGCTCGGCGCCGCGTTCCGCGTCGCGCATCTGATCACGGCGGCGCGCACCGGCGTGCTGCCGGCAACCCATTTCCGCACCCAGGGCCGCAAGCTGATGCTGGTGTTCGAGCACCGGATGGTGGATCTGGTTGCCGACCGCGTCGGCAGCCGTTTCAAGCAGCTGGCACGGCTGGTCGGGCGCACCGGCTCGATCGTGCGGCGCTAACCCTGGTTCTATGACAGGCAGCGTTCGGTGAACCGGTGAACCGAAACGAGGACTTCGCCTTCCGTCACACGCCCGAGACGAGCTTCGCCGGACGTGTGTCGAAGCTCATCCGCAACAGCTCGACCTAAAATGGGCCTTGCATCAAGCGACTTGGGTGCCCGTCAGTCCGGCGATTCTCTCGAAATGAGCGACCGCAGCGCGGGCGCCCGCCGTCTTGGTGAGAAGGTCGAGCGTCTCATCACCGTCGTCGCTGACCGGCGTGAGCGCGCGGTCAAGATAGTTGCTGGCCCCCGGGTGTAGGCGATGACCGTTTTCCAAATCAACAACCGTCCGATCGCCACGGTGAGGACGCTGTGCTTCACGAGCGTCTCCCAGCCAAAGCGCAGCCAGAACAGCCAGGAGTTCTCGCGCGGCAAGCCGGGTCGCCGCTCGGACGGATGCTTGAGGCGGAAAATCCCACCCTGAAGGGGATGTACCTTTTCGAGGCGATCCGTCGTCGAAAAAGTGAGTAGGTACTTTGCGAGATTGCCGATCGGAACGCCGGTGGCCGCGGCGCGTCGCAGCAGAACCTTCATGTGCTTGGGCGTATAATAGAGCTGCCAGGCCTCGTGATAGATGTCCTGCCACTCTTGCTTGCTCATCTTGGGATGGGCCGTACAGACGTGTTCGACATGGTAGCTGTTGAGGTCCGCTTCCATGGCTGTGCCGTTTTTCCAGAGCGTCTGGTGATCTTCGGAGCCGGGCAGCGGCGTCAGACAAAAGAACTCGAGAAGGTCGATCGGCAGTTCTTCCTGGATGATGGCGATGTCGCGTTTGATTGTCTCCGGCGTGTCGGCTGGAAAGCCCAGGATATAGCCCGCGATGGTCAAGATGCCCTGCTCCTTCCAGGCCAGCAGCATCTTTCGATACTCGGTGATCTTGTTCTGCCGCTTCTTCGCTAGCGCAAGATTGTCGGGGTTGATGTTTTCAAGTCCAATGAAGACCTTTTTTACTCCGGCGCGTTTTGCCTTTTCCATGAAGTTGGGGATCTTGTGGCATAGCGTGTCGACCTGGATCATCAGGCCGAGCGGGATGCCGTCCATTTCGCGGAGCTGGATGAGGCGATCGAAGGTCGATTCCCACTCTTTGTTGCGCGCAAAGTTATCGTCGGTGATGAAGAATTTTCGAATGCCTTGGGCCCAGTTGAGGCGCACGATGTGCTCCACATCGTCGGCCGATCGGTAGCGCGATTTGCGGCCTTGCACGTTGATAATGGTACAAAACGAGCACTGGTAGGGGCAGCCGCGGCCGGCATCGAAACTGGCGCTGGAGCCAAGCGTCCGTTCGATATATCGCTTCGGGAGGAACGGCACCGGCACGCCGTCCATGCCCGGCAACTCTTTCATGTGGTTGTAGAGCGGCGCGAGGCGTCCAGCAGCTACGTCGGCAATGACGGATTCAAGACGCCCTTCGGCTTCACCCGCGAATATGGCGACGCCCATCTCCCGGCAAGCGTCGAGTTCCACGGCGCGGCCATCCAGCATCGACAGGCAACCCGAGACATGAAAACCACCGATGGCGACGGCAATCCCGGCTGCCCGGAACGAACGGGCGATGTCGAGGGCGCGCGGATATTGGTTCGATTGAACGCCGATCAGGGCCACACATCCGAAACCGCCGTGACTCCTGAAGCGGCTCAGGAGCGCCGGGATGTCGATGCGCGTATTGGTCTCGTCGATGGCTTCAATATCAAAATCGACATCGGGCCCGAGCACCCGGCGTTCGGCGCAATCCGCCGCAATGCCATACACGGCCGCCAGCGAATTCGACGGCGTCATGGCGCGCCACCATCGGATCACGTATCCGTCATCATCGTAGTGAGACGGCTTGACCAGGATGAGCTGAAAGCGTCGCCTCGCCGCTATATCGGATTGCAGCACTAACTGTCTCCTGGTTGGCACAGTGCTGAAAATAAACACCGCGGCGGCCCATCTGCTGAAATCCACATCAGCAGCGGCGCCCGGCATTCGGTGCCTTCTGATCTGTGCTTTCAGCTTTCATTTCGCCCTGCAGCCCGACCGATGAGTGTGAATTCGGATGGATCGAGATGCCCGTCGCAGTTGCGATCGGTCAGGGTAAGCAGCCGTGCAAGGTAACTCTTCCACTCATCGCAGGTGTGGATGACGTTATGATTGGCGGCCCAGATGTCGGGTCATCTTTTGATGCCGCGGGCGTCGCCGCGAGCCGCAGGAACGGACTGTCCAGAAGCATCGCATGCAGTTCGGGCGGAATTAAGGGCAGATCCGATATCAGCGATGTGTCGTTACGAATCAGGGATCACCAATGGCAACGCCAAGGGTCTGACCCATCCACCGCTTGAGTTCTTCCGCGGGGAGTCTAACACCCAGCGGCCTTGTACCGGGCGACGTCGAGGACCGGACTAAGCGATCGCTCTTGGGCCTCTGCCCCGTCACGCCGCCTTGGCGGCGTGCTTGGCCTTCCGGACCGCGTGGCGGCGCCAGAGCGATCCCGCAACCAGCACAACGACGATGCCGAGCACCGCGAGCGTGATCTCGCCGCCGTTGCCGCCATGGCCGAATTGCGGCGACATCCCGACTGCGGCCAGCCAGGAATCGAGCTTGGCGCCGAGCGATCCGGCGAACAGCGCATCCAGCTTCGGATGCACCGCCGGATCGGTCGCGATGACGTCGCCCGCGATCCAGCCGAGCAGCGCGGCACCGGCCCAGACCAGGACCGGCAGCTTGTTGAGCAGCGCCATGATCAGCGCCGCGCCGGCCACGATCAGGGGAACGCTGATCGCAAGTCCGAGCACCAGCAGCGGAACGCTGCCGTTGGCGGCGGCGGCCACCGCGATCACATTGTCGAGGCTCATCACGATGTCGGCGACGACAACGATCTGAACCGCGGCCCACAGATGCGAGGCCGCATGCACGCTGTCCTCGTCCTCCTGCTCCGGCACCAAGAGCTTGGCGGCGATCACGATCAGCGCCAGTCCGCCGACCAGCTTCAGATATGGAAGCTCCATCAGGCTGGCGACGATGCCGGTGAAGATGACGCGCAGCAGCACCGCCGCGGCGGCGCCGAGAATCATGCCCCAAAGGCGCTGGCGCGGCGCGAGCCCGCGGCAGGCGAGCGCGATCACGAGCGCGTTGTCGCCCGACAGCAGAACGTTGATCCAGATGATCTTGCCGACGGCGACCCAGAAGGTCGGCGTCGCCATCTCGTTCTTGAACTGGGTGAAGAACGCGCCGATGTACGCGGGATCAAAGATCTGCCACAGCCAATCCACAGCGAGTCCTATTCGGCCTTGCGGCCGCCCCTGGCGGCGGTCGTCCGCCGCTCCCCAGTTTAGTTCGACACGGTCCCGTCAGAGGACCGTGCCCCTTCAGTTGGACGGCGTTAGCCGACGATCTCGTTGCCGGCAAAGAATTGCGCGATCTCGATCACCGCGGTCTCCGGCGCATCCGAACCATGCACCGAATTCTCGCCGATCGACTTCGCATAGAGCTTGCGGATGGTGCCCTCGGCGGCCTTCGACGGATCGGTCGCGCCCATCACGTCGCGATATCTGGGGATCGCGCCCTCGCCTTCCAGCACCTGAACCACCACCGGGCCCGAGGTCATGAAGTCGACCAGCTCGCCGAAGAACGGGCGCGCCTTGTGAACGGCGTAGAAGGTCTCGGCCTGGCCTCGGGTCATGCGGATGCGCTTCTGCGCCACGACCCGCAGGCCCGCCTTTTCGATCACCGCATTGACCGCGCCGGTCAGGTTGCGCTCGGTGGCGTCGGGCTTGATGATCGAAAAGGTGCGTTCAATCGCCATGATTTCGTCCTTGTAAACGGTGGCTGGGAGTTGCCGGGGCTTATATCGGCGCGATGGGGTGACGGCAAGCGACCCTGTGACGCGTTAGCCTTTAGTTTTGACGCATTTTCGCAACGAAAACCGTCATCTGGGCGGTCCCCGGGCGGACGCAGGTTCGGCCGACTTACCGCGATTTCACCTAGGTGAACCCATTCTGTCAGCGTCGTGCCGCTGTCGTTCAGCTCACCCCGCTAGGCTCTCCATCGATCGGACGCCTTGCCGGCCCACCCGCAAGCCTCACAGGACGTCTCGGGAAACGATGTCACCGCGGGCGCATCACGCGCCCATACCTCGAGGAGACGATCATGTTACGCAAAATTTCGCTTGCCGCAGTCGCCGCGGTTTCGCTCGGTGCCGCGGCGCTCGCCCCGACCTCCGCTTCCGCCTGGGGTGGTTGGCATGGCGGCGGGCACGGTGGATGGCACCACGGCTGGTGGGGCGGACCGCGCGTCATCGTCGGAGGTCCCGCCTACTACGGTGGTTATGGCTACGGTGGCGGCTGCTATGTCCGCCGCGTGGTGCCGACGCCTTGGGGACCGCGCTGGCGCCTGGTCAACCGCTGCTACTGATCTGACCGACTTCCCCTATGCTCCCTGACTTGCCTCGCCCCGGCCCTGCGCCGGGGCTTTTTTCACGTCTACGGGAACCCGCCGCCCTGTGACGGGCCGCACTACTTCCAGGCGAGAGCAAGGGGGCGGGAAACCAAATTCGGGGTCGCGACTTGTCATGACAAGGATTTACTCGAACACGCGAGGTGGAACTCGCCGAAAGACGTGCCATGACAATGACCCAGATCGACAACGATCCCGATCAGATCGATCACAAGACCTGCCGTTACATCTGCGATGCCGTGGGCGAACGGCTTCAGCAGAATATCCGGCCGGAGCCGGCGCTTTCGTCCCGCCTGCAGCGATTGCTCGACGAGATGCGTCGACGGGAAAACGATCAGCATTAGATGTTGGGGGCTGTCCAGCAGCCCAGTTGCGCTTTTCCAACAGCTCCCCCAAGAGACTTTACGAAGAGATTTTACGAACAGATGGGTTGCGTTTGGCAGCGCGTCCGGTGACAACGCTGCATGCTCTCCATCACTGACATCTCGGTCCGGATCGCCGGACGGCTGTTGATTGATCACAGTTCTGTGCAAATTGTGCCCGGCGCGCGGGTCGGATTTGTCGGCCGCAACGGCGTCGGCAAGTCGACGCTGTTTCATGCCATCCGCGGTGACCTTCCGGTCGAGAGCGGCAGCATCGCGCTGCCGCCGCGCTGGCGGATCGGCAGCCTCGCGCAAGAGGCGCCCGACGGCCCCGAAAGCCTGATCAATGTCGTGCTGAAGGCCGATCTCGAACGCGACGCGCTGCTGCGCGAGGCGGAGACTGCGCACGATCCGCATCGGATTGCCGATATCCAGACTCGGCTGGTCGACATCGACGCCCATTCGGCTCCCGCCCGCGCCGCGGCGATCCTCTCCGGCCTCGGCTTCTCGACCGCCGACCAGGCACGGCCATGCGCGGAATTTTCCGGTGGCTGGCGCATGCGCGTGGCGCTGGCGGCGACGCTGTTCTCCGCGCCCGATCTGCTGCTGCTGGACGAACCGACCAACTATCTCGATCTCGAAGGCACGTTGTGGCTGGAGAACCACCTCGCCACCTATCCGCGCACCGTGATCGTGATCAGCCACGACCGCGATCTGCTGGACACCTCGGTCGATCAGATCCTGCACCTCGATCGCGGCAAGCTGACGCTCTACAAGGGCACCTATTCCTCGTTCGAGGAGCAGCGCGCCTCGCGCGAATTGCTCGACGCAAAGCACGCCAAGCGGCAGGCCGACGAGCGCAAGCGCCTGCAGGATTTCGTCGACCGCTTCAAGGCCAAGGCCTCCAAGGCGCGGCAGGCGCAGTCGCGCGTCAAGATGCTGGAGCGGATGAAGCCGATCACCGCGCTGGTGACCCAGGATGTTCGCGAGATCTCGTTTCCGGCGCCGGAGAAGCTGCTGTCGCCGCCGATCATTGCGGTCGATGACGTCTCGGTCGGCTACGAGCCCGGCAAGCCGGTGCTCAACCGCGTGACGCTGCGCGTCGACACCGATGACCGCATCGCGCTGCTCGGCTCCAACGGCAACGGCAAGTCGACGCTGGTCAAGCTGCTGGCGGGCAAGCTCGCGCCGTTCTCGGGGAGAATCACCAAGGCAGACAAGCTGTCGGTCGGCTATTTCGCCCAGCATCAGGTCGACGAGCTCAATCTCGACGGCTCGCCCTATGATCACATCCGCAAGCTGATGCCCGAAGCGCCGGAGAGCAAGGTGCGCGGCCGCGTCGGCGCGATCGGTTTCTCAGGCAAGGCCGGCGACACGCTGGTGAGGAGCCTGTCGGGCGGCGAGAAGGCGCGGCTGCTGCTTGGGCTTGCGACGTTCTACGGCCCGAACATGATCATCCTGGACGAGCCGACCAACCATCTCGATATCGATAGCCGCGCCGCGCTGGCGGAGGCGATCAACGACTTCCCCGGCGCCGTGATGATGGTCTCGCACGATCGGTACCTGATCGAGGCCTGCGCCGACCGATTGTGGGTCGTGGCCAATCAGACCGTCACCGCCTATGACGGAGATCTCGACGACTACCGCCGCATGATACTGTCGGCCAATGACGGCCGGCCGGCATCACGTGAGCGCGTCAAGGAGCCGGCGAGGCCCGAACGCAACCGCAATGACAAGCGCTCTTCGCCGAGGCAACGGATCGCGCAGGCCGAGGCCGAGATCGAGCGCATCAACGGCATCATTGCCAAGATCGATACCGCGCTGGCGCTGCCCGATATTTTCACGCGCGATCCCAAGCAGGCCGCACAGCTGACCAAGGCGCGCGCCGGCGCCGAAAGCGCTTTGCAGCGCGCCGAGGAAGAGTGGCTGGAAGCCAGCGCCGCACTTGACGAGGCCGCGAACTAGGACACGTACTCAATCAATTATTCGCGATGTCCGCTTTGCTGCGATACCGGCCGCCTTTGTACAACCGCAGCAAATGTCGCGATGGGCCAATAGCCGACTTTGTGAAGGAGTGTTGCGAGGCGTCAAAAGTCGGGCTTTATGAATACAAAAAAAACCGTGAGCGCCAATATCGCGCTCCAAAATCATAAATGCGCGGCTATCCGTGCCCCACGTTCTATGGCTGGGTATTGCTTCCGCGGCTTGATAGCGGGCAGCGGCGGAAGAAGAGCGCGAGGTGTGCCTGACTGGATTGCATCTTCGATGCGCTTGGCACGTCGCGCAGCTGCAGCGTTCCAAAGGCAGACGCCAGCAAATAGCCAAGCAGTGAGCCAAAGCAATAGTGTTGTCCAAGTGAAGTGAGCGAAGCACCCGGCTACGGTCGTGCAAAAACAGCCCAACTGCGAAGCGATGCCACGACCAAATAAGCTTATCGAAACCGGCAGGAACAACACCGCCATCACTCCGAGGAAGATGGCGCCCTCAATTGCGGTGTTCATCTCAGCTAACCCAAGACGAGCCTTCTTGCCCACAGACAGTCCAGAAGAAGTCAAATACCGCGATCAGTTGCGCGTTGCAACGTAACGTGGCGACGAACTACTATCTCGGCAACGCGTGGGTGTCCGCTACGGGTCATTCTCGACGATTTCGGCTGAGTTTGTCGGTTGGTTAATGTCCGCTTCTGTCTACCACGCTCGCAACCACGTCGACCTGTTCTTCAACAGGATCAAACAATGCCGTCGGGTGGCGACGCGCTACGATAGGCTTGCCGCCAACCATCTAGCCTTCGTTCAAGTCGCGTCAATCAGGCTATGGCTGCGCCTTATTGAGTCCGCGCCCTAGCACTACTTTGGCAGATTGTTAGATTCGGGCGTTTGATTAGGATTCCCGAATCGATTTTTCAATGATTCATGGGTGGTCGGCTCTTGGAGGGCTGACCATGGCGGAATGGGAAGACGAACTCGAACGCTGGCTGAAGCCTTTTCTGGATCGGTTGGGTCATAAGACCCGACAGCGGATGTGTCCGCTGTACGTTGCGGGATTGATCGGTCCCGGCGATCGCAAGAGCGTTCAGCCGATGGCGGAACGCGTTGCATCGGGCAACTACGATCAGCTGCACCATTTCATCGCCGATGGTGTCTGGAGCGCGACACCGCTGGAATCTGAACTGTTAAACCAAGCCGACCGGCTTGTCGGCGGCAAGGATGCGGTGCTCGTTATTGACGACACGGCAATGCCGAAGAAGGGCGAACGCTCGGTTGGCGTCGCGCCTCAATATGCGTCCTCCCTTGGCAAAACGGCAAATTGCCAAACGCTGGTGTCGCTGACACTCGCGCGCGGCGAAGTGCCGGTAATGGTCGCGCTGCGTCTCTTTCTGCCCGAGATCTGGACGAGCAACGTGTCTCGTCTAAAGCGCGCTCGCGTGCCGGTCGAACACCGAACGGCACGGTCCAAGCCGGAAATTGCTTTGGCGGAGATTGACCGCGCGATGGCAGCCAACGTGCGTTTTGGATGTGTGCTGGCGGATGCAGGATACGGGCTCAGCGCACCGTTTCGACAAGGGCTAACAGAACGCGGGCTGGCCTGGGCTGTCGGCATCCCGCGGCACCTCAAGGTGTACCCGGTTAATGTCCAGCTCATTTGGCCGGTTACCAAAGTCCGCGGGAAACCACGAAAGCACCACCAGATATCTTATCGATTGCGGCAGAACAAATGTTGGCCAGCGCGAAATGGAAAACCCTGAGTTGGCGCAGCGGGACGAAAGGTCGGCTGAAAGCCCGATTTGCTGCTCTCCGTGTCCGCACCGCCGACGGCCCTCCGCAGCGGATTTGGGATAAGGGTCAGCAGCATCTCCCGGGCGACGAAGCTTGGCTCATCGGCGAGCAACGCGCCTCGGGGGAGAAGAAATACTATCTCGCCAACCTCCCTGCGGCGACGGATCTGCGCACACTGGCCGCCACCATTAAGGCAAGATGGATTTGTGAACAGGCGCATCAGCAGTTGAAGGAAGAGCTTGGACTTGATCACTTCGAAGGGCGATCATGGCAGGGTCTTCATCGCCACGCCCTGATGACAATGATTGCCTACGCCTTCCTACAACATCGTCGCCTCGCACACGCGGGGCGGAAAAAAAAGAATCAACGGACCTCCGCCTCAGCCAACCATGCCCGCCGTACGTCACGCTATCGTCAATCTCATCCTTCGGTCACCGTCTCAAAGGTGTCCATACTGCCGAAAACAAATCCTTGAAAAACAGTGGCGCAAACACATTCTGCCAAAGTAGTGCTAGGAGCCCGTCCAGATATGTTTTCGTGACGGGCATTTGTTGTAGAGTAGCAGGCTCAGGCTGCGTTTGCGAGGTTGAACAGCTTGAGGAGGTTATGGACGGTGCAGATCATTGTCCACTCGGCGCGCACTTTCTCGATGCCCCGCAACAGGAACTGGCGGAAGCCTCTTGCCTGTTTGATCTGCCCGAACACCGGCTCCACCACTTGCTTTCGCAATCGGTAGGGTGTTTCGAAGCCGCCATCGTCGATCTTCTTTCGCATGGCCTGTGTCAGCGGGCCGCCGACTTTTCCGTTCGCTACTGTCGGGTGCTTGGCGCGTCCGGGCGCGACATAGCCATCGATGCTGCGTGTGTCGAGCGCTTCGAGATTGGCTTCGCTGCAGTAGCCGGAATCCGCTGAGGCCTGCCGCGGCTTGCGGCCAAGATTGCTCTCGATGGCCTCGATCAGGGGCACCAACTGGCCCTGATCGAGGCCGTGCTGGGTCAGTTCTTGCGCGACAATGATCTGGGCATGTGCATCGACGGCCGCCTGGGCATTATAGGCCTGAACGAAGCCATCCTTCGACTTCATGATGCGGCTTTCCGGATCGGTGAAGTTGCGTTGCGCCTTGGGATTGGGTTCCTCCGATGGCAGCGCCGCCGGTTTGCCCGGCTTCTTGCGGCCTTCGGCCTGGCGCTGCTGTTCCTTTTCGGCCTCGATGCGGCGCTCTTCCTCCGCCGCCAGTTTGGCGTCCGCTTCCAGCGCCGCCATCGCTTGCTGGATCTTCGCCAGCCGTTTCTGCTTGTCGACGGTCCAGTCCGGCAGTTCGTCGCTGTTGCCGAAAGTCTCATCCTCCGAGGCATCCGCCGCCTCGGCGGCCGCCAGCATGCGAGCGACCTCGGCCTTCAATTCCGCCTCGCGCTTCTTCATGCGCTCATAACTCATCGCCTTGTGTTTCGACGCGTTCGCCTTGATCTTCGTACCATCCAGCGCGACATGACCGAGCTTGACCAGCCCGGCCGTCTCGCACAACTTCAGAACCTGCACGAATAGCGCGCCGAGCGCCTTCAAATGTCGCTTGCGAAAGTCGCTGATCGTCCGAAAATCCGGCGCATCCAGCGCCACGATCATCACAAAATCGTTCCGCTCCCGGCAGGCCTTGGCAATCCGACGCGACGAATACAGCCCACTCGCATAGCTATGCAGCAGCAGCGCCACCATCATCCGCGGATCAAACGGCGGCTGCCCAAGCCCGCTCACATAGCTGCCCATGATCTCCCTGAGATCGAGGCTCTCCCGCACCAGATCAACCATAAACCGCGAGACATGGCCTTTCGGCACGAAGTCCTGCACATTCGGCGGCAGAAGCAGCGTCTGATCGATGTTCCAAGGCCGAAAATACTTGCTCATCGCCCAATGTTGAATCAGACCCGACCAGATTTGAACAGCGACTATCCAGACAAGCTCCTAGCCGTGCGCGGTCTTTTTCTTCTTCGGCTTGACTGCCTTCGGCTCCGGCGCGGGATCCGGGCCACGCTCGACCGACGTCAGACGCCCTGAGTTGAACGTATAGATACCGGCGCGCGCGCCGCGCGACCAGGTCACGACGGCGACGCGCTCGCCGCCCGGCCCGCTCGACAAGTTCACACTGTCGGGGGCACCGATGCCACGCACGACGTCGCATTCGGTGTGACCCAGCGCGACGCTGCCGCCCGACGGCTGCGGCGGCGGTGCCGCTGCAGCACCGTCGGCCAGCGCGTTCGCACCGGCGGCTCCGGCAGGCGGCGCCATGCCCGGACAGCCTCCGTCAGCAGTGACGAGATCGTCGTTGGTCACCGGCTTGTCGGGCGTCAGCGGCGGCGATTCGATCGAGATGTTGCGGATGAACACCCGTCCGGGACGCGAAAACCAGTCCGCGTCGCGCGAAAAAATGTCGGATGCGCTCGAGCAGCCGGCAAGACCCGGCGCAAGCACCAGCAAGGCCAGCAGCGACTTCCGACTGAATGTTCCGTCTCGCACGATCGACAAGGCTCCTGACCCCTTTACCTAAGGGCTTGTCCGAACATCACTTTGCGGCATGACCGTGACCCGCCCCAGGAAACCCCGAAGGAAACCTCGAATTATCATTAATTGGTTGATATCGCTATTGGCGGCGTTGCCAGCGCCCCCGCTCATCGGTCTGCCAATAGGTGACCTCGAAGCCGCGCGCTTTGCAAGCGGTCCAGCTTTCCCTGGCCGAAGCCAGCGCGTCGGGGTCATCACCGTTGAACACGAGCACCACCCGCTCGTAGCTGTCGCAGTCGGCCGGGAGCGCCGCATTGTCGACCAGGAAACGGACATTGGCCCGGTTCGGGTTGCCCTCCTCGATCGACAGGATGATCGGCTGGTCCTGCGCGTCGGCGACGCGCGAGGTCGCGTGCGGCAGAAATGAATCGTCGCTGTAGGTCCACAGATGCGCGTCGAGCGTCTCGGCGCGCTCCTGCGACGTCGATTGCACGACCACGCGCCAGCCGCGCTCGAGCGACTTCTCGAGCAGCGGCGGCAGCACGCTTTCCAGCGTCATGTTCTGCAGATGGTAGAACAGAACCTCGGTCATGCGGCGGCTGACACTTTATTTCCTGGCCTCATAATACTCGGAGACCAGCCGCTCGAGCAGCCGGACGCCATAACCCGACCCCCAGCTCTGATTGATCTCGGTCTTCGGCGCCCCCATCGCGGTGCCGGCGATGTCGAGATGGGCCCACGGCGTACCGTCGACGAAACGCTGCAGGAATTGCGCGGCCGTGATCGAGCCGCCATTGCGTCCGCCGGTGTTCTTCATGTCGGCGAATTGCGAGTCGATCTGCTTGTCGTATTCGGGACCGAGCGGCATGCGCCACACTTTCTCGCCGGTCTCGATACCGACCTTGGCCAGGCGCTCGGCGAGTTCGTCGTTGTTGGAGAACATGCCGGCGTGGTCGGTGCCGAGCGCGACCATGATCGCGCCGGTCAGCGTTGCGAGATCGACCATGAATTTCGGCTTGAACTTCCTGGCGACGTACCAGAGCACGTCGGCGAGCACGAGGCGGCCCTCGGCGTCGGTGTTGATGATTTCGATGGTCTGGCCCGACATCGAGGTGACGATGTCGCCGGGACGCTGCGCGTTGCCGTCGGGCATGTTCTCGACGAGGCCGATGGCGCCGACCGCATTGACGCGGGCCTTGCGCGCCGCGAGGGCGTGCATCAGCCCGACCACGCAGGCTGCGCCGCCCATGTCACCCTTCATATCCTCCATGCCGCCGGCCGACTTGATGGAGATGCCGCCGGTGTCGAAGCAGACGCCCTTGCCGACGAACGCGACCGGCGCCTCGCTCTTCTTGCCGCCGTTCCAGCGCATGATTACGGTGCGGCCGGGCCGCGACGATCCCTGCGCGACGCCGAGCAGCGCGCCCATGCCGAGCTTGGTCATCGCCTTGACGTCGAGCACCTCGACACTGACGCCGAGCTTGCGAAGCTGGCTCGCGCGACGCGCGAACTCTTCGGGGTACAGTACGTTCGGCGGCTCGTTGACGAGCTCACGCGCCAGGTTCACGCCGTCGACAATGGAGGCTTCGGGTGCGAAGGCCTTCTTGGCGGCAGCAACATCGTCGACCGCGATCGAGACATAGGCCCGCACGGCGCCGTCCTCGTCCTTCTTCCTGGTCTTGTAGCGGTCGAACTTGTAGGCGCGCAGGCGGATGCCGGTGGCGATCGCCGCCGCCTGGCCAGCCGCCATCGCGGCATCGGGCAGTTCGGCGAAGACGGTCATCGCAGCGCTGCCGGCGTTGAGCTTGCCGGTCGCCACACCGCCGAATTTGAGAAAATCCTTCTCCTTGAGGTCGGCCGGCTTGCCGGTGCCGATCACGATCAGCCGCTCGATCTTGATTCCCTCTGGAGCCAGGATGTCGAGCGTTGCCCCGCTCTTGCCCTTGAACTGGTTGGCGGCCGCGGCCCGCTTCACCGTCTCGGCGGCAGCTCCCAGCGCCTTCCGGGTGGCGGCTCCCAGCTTCAACTGCTCGTCGCAAAAGACCACCAGCATGCCGCGAGCAGACGCGGAGAATGGGACAAAGCCGACCTTGACGGCGTCGGACATAGGAAAATCCTCCAGAACTCAGGGTGTTGCTCGGACCTGAGACGGTCCTTCCGGCACGCGGGGTGAGCATTGCGATAGCGGTCCGGAATGCCCCGGACCGGGCTGGTGACACACTATGGCCTGTCGGCCGCGCTGCTGCCAAGCGCCGGCGTGGCCGGAAGGTCACAAAAGCGAATAATTAACCATAAATTAAGCGTGCCTTGGCTCGGCCATTTTGTTGATGGATCAAAGGGATGGTAGTCAGAGTGTGAGCCGGACGGATCCGCGGCTCGACCAAAGGGGAACCCGGGTTGACGGGATTGGTCGAAAGCCGTGCGTTTTGGCGTGCGAAGGGGGTCGTGGGGGTCGTGCGGTAGCGATGGGGTCGATCGACAAGTACATCTTCAAAACGACGCTGGCGTCGTTTGCGCTTGTCCTGGTCAGCCTCACCGGCGTGATCTGGATTACGCAGGCGTTGCGCGGCATCGACCTGATGACGAGCCAGGGTCAGACCATCCTGACCTTCCTCGGCATCACCGGTCTCGTGATCCCGGCCCTGGTCCTGATCATCGCCCCGATCGCGCTGATGATCGCGATCTCCCACACGCTGAACAAGCTCGCGACCGATTCCGAAATCATCGTGATGAACGCGGCGGGCTTCTCGCCGTTCCGGCTGTTCCGGCCGTTCTTCTTTGCCACCTGCGTGGTCGCGGCGCTGGTTGCCTTCATCGGCGCCTATCTCGCCCCCGACGGCATGCGCCGAATCAAGCAGTGGGATGCCGAGATCACCGCCGACGTGCTGACCAACATCCTGCAGCCCGGCCGCTTCGCCCAACTCGACCAGAATCTGACGATTCGGATCCGCGAGCGCCTGCCCGGCGGCGTGCTCGGCGGCGTCTTCGTCGACGACCGCCGCGATCCGCAGCAGCGCGTCACCATCGTTGCCGACCACGGCACCGTGCTGAAGAACGAGAGCGGCTCGTATCTCGTGCTGGAGGACGGCAATCTCGAGCGATTCGAAGTCGGCAAGCGCGATCCGACGCTGGTGGTGTTTCAGCGCTACGCCTTCGACATGTCGAAATTCTCCCAGGGCCGCGACGTCACGCTCGGGATTCGCGAACGTTACCTCTGGGAACTGATGTGGCCCGACGAGAACGATCAGACCTATCAACAGCTGTCGGGCCAGTTCTTCGCCGAGCTGCATGATCGCTTCATGGCGCCGATCTATCCGTTCGCATTCGCTGCCCTCACCTTTGCCTTCCTCGGCGCGCCGCGCACCACGCGCCAAAGCCGCAATTTCTCGATCGGCGGCTCGGTGTTCGCGGTGTTCGGGCTGCGCATGGTCGGATTCGCCTGCTCGGTCGTGGCGGTGAAGACGCCGCTGGCGGCACTCGTGCAGTATCTGATGCTGTTCGGCGGCATCGGCATCGGCATCTGGATGATCGTCGGCGGTGTGGTCGTCGAGCCGCCGGCCGCGCTGATGGAAGCGATCAACAGGAACAACGAGCGCATTGCGCGCCTCTTCCGGAGGCCGGCAACCGCATGAGCATAGTGACAAACACGCTCGGGCGTTACTTCGCCGGCCGCTTCGTCGTCGCGGCGGTGGGCGTGTTCGCGGGCATCTTCGTGCTGCTCGTGCTGGTCGATTATATCGAGATGGTCCGCAAGACCTCGGGCCTCGTCGGGGCCTCCGCGATCACGGTCGCGGAGACCTCGCTGTTTCGCGTGCCGCAACTGCTCGAGAAGCTGATGCCGTTCTGCGTGCTGATCGGCGCGATGACCTGCTATCTCGCTTTGTCGCGGCGGCTCGAGCTCGTGGTGGCGCGCGCCGCCGGCGTCTCGGCCTGGCAGTTCATCTCGCCGGCGCTGGTCAGTGCGATCGTGCTCGGCGTCTTCGCGACCACGGCCTACAATCCGGTATCGGCCAATCTGCGCGAGCTCTCCAAGCGGATGGAAGCCGAGCTGTTCGGCTCGGCGCCGGGCGGCGGCATCCAGGATGCGGCCGGCTTCTGGCTGAACCAGATCAACGACGAGGGTCAGGCGATCATCAATGCCGCCCGCAGCGAGCAGCAGGGCGTCCGGCTGACCGGCCTCACCGTGTTTCGATTCGACACTGCGCTGCAGTTCAAGGAGCGAATCGAAGCTCGCGAAGCGGCGCTCGAAGAGGGGCGCTGGGTGTTCAAGGGCGTACGCAGATACACCCTCGACAAGCCTCCGCAGGACCAGGACACCTTCTACCTGACCACCACTCTTACTCCGGCACAGGTGCGCAACAGTTTCTCGACCCCCGAAACTGTGTCCTTTTGGCAACTGCCGACCTACATCCGTTCGTCGGAGAGTTCAGGGTTCGCGACGGCGGGCTATCGCTTGCAGTATCAAAAGCTCATCGCGCAGCCATTTTTGCTGGCTGCGATGGTGATGTTGGCGGCTTCTGTGAGCCTTCGTTTCTTCCGGATGGGCGGCGTGCAGAAGATGGTTTTGAGTGGCGTGGGCGCAGGCTTTCTGCTCTACGTTCTGTCGAAAGTAACTGAAGATTTGAGCAAGGCTGAGTTGATGCATCCCATCGCTGCGGCGTGGTTACCTGTCGTTGTGGGTAGCCTCACCGGCTTCTTAGCCTTGCTGTACCAGGAGGACGGGTAGTGGCTACCGTCGCCGCCCGCCAGTTGATGTCGCCTGCATTCGGGCGGCGCAGTGCCCTGCGCCGTCAACGGAGCCGCGTGGCCGCGTTTGGCGCCACCATCTCCGCACTCCTCACCGCGTTCGTCGTGGTCGGCGCGCTCGACATCGTCGTGGCGACGCCGGCGCACGCGCAGTCCTTCACCTACAATCCGCGTCCGCCGAAGCCGACCCGCCCGCCGGCCAAGAACGACGGGCAGATGCTCGTTCAGGCGACCGAGGTCGATTACGACTACAACAACAGCCGCATCTCGGCCGTCGGCAACGTGCAGATGTTCTACAACGGCACCAGCGTGGAGGCCGACAAGGTCATCTACGACCAGAAGACCAAGCGTCTTCATGCCGAAGGCAACATCCGCATGACCGATGCGGAAGGCAAGATCACCTACGCCAACATCATGGATCTCAGCGACGACTACCGCGACGGTTTCGTCGATTCGCTGCGCGTCGATACTGAAGACCAGACCCGGATGGCGGCGACCCGCGCCGATCGGTCCAGCGGCAATTACACGGTGTTCGACAACGGCGTTTATACCGCCTGCGCGCCCTGTAAGGATGACCCGAAGAAGCCGCCGCTCTGGCAGGTCAAGGGCGCGCGCATCATCCATGACCAGACCGAGAAGATGCTCTATTTCGAGAACGCCCAGATCGAGTTCTTCGGCGTTCCGATGGCGTATCTGCCCTTTTTCTCGACGCCCGATCCGACCGTGAAGCGCAAGAGCGGCTTCCTGATGCCGGGCTTCACCTCGTACACGGCCTTCGGCTACGGCGTCGAAATCCCCTATTATTGGGCGATCGCGCCTGACATGGACGCCACCTTCAATCCGCGCATCACGTCGCGGCAGGGCGTGCTGTTCCAGAGCGAATTCCGCCAGCGTCTGTCGAGCGGCTCCTATCAGGTCCGGCTATATGGCATCGACCAGCTCGATCAAGGCGCCTTTACCGGCCAGCCCGGCGATCGCCAATTCCGCTGGGGCGTCGACACCAAGGGCCAGTTCGCGCTGAACGACAAATGGGTCTGGGGCTGGGACGGCGTGGTGCTGTCCGACTACTTCTTCATGTCCGACTACCGGCTCGCCCAGTACAAGGACCCGTTCGGATCGTTCCTGTCGCTGCCCACCGAGGCGATCTCGCAGCTCTATCTGACCGGTGTCGGCAACCGCAGCTACTTTGACGCGCGCGCGATCTACTACCTCAGCTACTCGGGCAACCAGAACCAGGTGCCCGTGGTCGCCCCTGTCATCGACTACAACAACGTGATCAACAGCCCGGTCCTGGGTGGCGAAGTCAGCTACAAGATGAACTTCGTCAACCTGACCCGCGAAACCGCGGTGTTCGATCCGATCACGACGATCGCCAACACCGCTGGCCTGTGCAGTTTGACGTCCGCCGATCCGCTGGCCCGGACGCCGTCGCAGTGCCTGCTGCGCGGCATGCCGGGCACCTACACCAGGCTGACGGCCGAGGCGCAGTGGCGCAAGTCCTACACCGACCCGCTCGGCCAGATCTGGACGCCGTTCGCCAGCATCCGCGCCGACGCCATCAACGCCGACGTCTCGAACCAGCCGGGCGTTTCCAACTTCCTGCCGGTCGGCGACACCCAGACGGTCCGCGTGATGCCGACCGTCGGCTTCGAATACCGCTACCCGTTCATCAATGTGCAGCCGTGGGGCACGACCACCGTCGAGCCGATTGCGCAGGTCATCATCCGGCCCAACGAGCCTGATGCCGGCAAGCTGCCGAACGAGGATGCACAGAGCCTGGTGTTCGACACCAGCAACCTGTTCGCGGTCGACAAGTTCTCCGGCTACGACCGCGTCGAGGGCGGCAGCCGCGCCAATGTCGGCGTGCAGGCCACCACGCAGTTCGATCGCGGCGGCAGCGTCAAGACGATGTTCGGGCAGTCCTACCAGATGTTCGGGCTGAATTCGTTCGCGGTCACCGATATGACCAACACCGGCGTCGACTCCGGCTTGCAGAACCCGCGCTCGGATTATGTCGCAAGCGTCGCCTATTCGCCGAACCGCACCTATGCGTTCAGCGTGCGCTCGCGGATGGACGAGGCAACCTGGAACATCAACCGGTTCGAGGCCACGGCAAGCGCGAATTTCGACCGCTGGTCAGTCGCCGTCACGTACGGCGATTATGCAGCGCAGCCGGAACTCGGCTACCTGACGCGCCGCGAAGGCATTCTCACCAGTGGATCAGTCAAGGTGGCGTCGAACTGGGTGGTTCAGGGCGCGGCCCGCTGGGACCTTGAAGCGAACAAAATCAACCAGTATGCGTTCGGCGCGGGCTATGTGGACGACTGCTTCGTGCTGGCGGCCAACTATGTCACTTCCTATACCTATCAGGCGGGCTCGACGCCGCCCGTCCTCAGCCACGCGTTCATGTTCCAGATCGGCCTGCGGACGATCGCGCAAACCTCCACGACCAGCAGTTCGGCTGGCGTGCAGTAGCGAGCGAGGGTACTGGCGAAGGGCTTGGCAAGGGGCTTGAATTGCCCGGGGGCCTGTGGCTCCAGCTTGAATTGGTTTAAACGGCTGACATGACAATAATGACGACTGCTAGCCCGCCGACGCGCCGCCATTCCCTGTTGTTGAGTTCCGTGCTGGCGCTTGCCCTCCTGCTGGGAGGCGCTGCGCGATTGCACGCCCAGACCATCGCCGTGATGGTCAATGGCGAACCCATCACCAATTACGACATTGAGATGCGCGCCAAGCTGAACGCCCTCACCGGCGGCAAGGCCCCCGATCGAAAGGCCGTCCTCGACGATCTGATTGATGAGAAGCTGAAGATCAAGGAAGCCAAGAAATTTGGCGTCGATCCCTCCGCCAACGATATCGAACAGTCGTACGGCGGAATGGCGCAGCGGATGCGGCTTTCGAACGATCAGCTCACCAAGGTGCTGGAGAGCAAGGGCATCCGCCCGGATACGCTGAAACAGCGCATCAGGGCCGACATGGTCTGGACCAGCCTGGTCCGCGGCCGCTTCAAGGAAAGCCTGCAGGTCGGCGAAAAGGACGTGGCCAACGCGGTCAAGGAGACCGGAGAAGCCACCGACGCCGAAGCGTTCGAATACAGGATGCAGCCGGTCGTCCTGATCATCCCCCGCGGCGCGCCGCAGTCGGAGTTCGAGGGCCGCCGCAAGGAAGCGGAGAGCCTGCGCGAGCGCGTGACCTCTTGCGAGGAGGCCAACACCTCCTTCAAGTCGATGCGCAACGCCGCGATCCGCGAAATCGTCGTGAAGACCTCGGCCGACCTGCCGCAGGCGCTGCGCGACATTCTGGACAAGACCCCGGTCGGCCATCTCACCCCTCCTGAAGTCACCAAGCAGGGCATCGAAATGGTCGCGCTCTGCGGCAGGAAGGCAACCACCGTGGACACGCCGAAGAAGCGTGAGGTGCGGGACAAGATGTACGTGCAGAAGTACGAGGCGAAGTCGAAGGCCTATCTGCAGGAAGTCCGAAAAGCCGCGATGATCGAATACCCAGGCGGGCGATGATCGACTATCGTTGACGCATGGCTCAACCTCTCGCACTGACATCCGGCGAGCCCGCAGGCATCGGCCCCGACATCACGCTCGCAGCGTGGCTGCGCCGCCGCGAACTCGATCTGCCGCCGTTCTACCTGCTCGGCGACCGCGCCTCCCTTGCCGAACGCGCCAGGACGGTCGGGCTTGCCGTCGAGTTTGCCGAGGTCAGCGCCGAGGAGGCGTCCGCGGCGTTTGCACGCGCCCTGCCCGTCGTTGCGACCGGCAAGGCGGCGACGGCGCGACCGGGCAAGCCGGACGACAGCAGTGCCGCCGCCGCGCTGGCCTCGATCCGTCAGGCCGTCGCCGATGTCGCGTCCGGCAAGGCCGGCGCCGTCGTCACCAATCCGATCGCCAAGAACGTGCTGTACCGCGCCGGCTTCCGTCATCCCGGCCATACCGAATTCCTCGCCGAGCTTGCCGCCCGCAGCGGGCGCGCACCGCAGCCGGTGATGATGCTGTGGTCGACGGCACTCGCCGTCGTCCCGGTGACGATCCACGTTTCGGTCCGCGAGGCGCTGGCGCAATTGTCGACCGATCTGATCGTGTCGACGGCGCGGATCGTGGTCGCGGACATGAAGGCGCGGTTCGGCCTCGCGGCACCGCGGCTTGCCATCGCCGGCCTCAATCCGCATGCCGGCGAAGACGGCACGCTCGGCATGGAGGACGTCGAGATCGTCGCGCCCGCCGTCGAGATCCTGCGCCGCGACGGCATCGCCGTCCGCGGCCCGCTGCCGGCCGACACCATGTTCCACGCCGCCGCGCGAAAAACCTATGACTGCGCGATCTGCATGTATCACGACCAGGCGCTGATCCCGATCAAGACCGTCGCGTTCGAGGACGCCGTCAACGTCACGCTGGGACTGCCCTTCATCCGGACGTCGCCCGACCACGGCACCGCGTTCGATATCGCCGGCACCGGCAAGGCCAATCCCTCGAGCCTGATCGCTGCGCTCCGGCTCGCCGCGCGCATGGCGGCCGCGCGCACGACGTGAGCGCGATCGACGATCTGCCACCGCTGCGCGACGTCATTCGCGAGCATTCGCTGTCGGCGCGCAAATCTCTCGGCCAGAATTTCCTGCTCGATCTCAATCTCACCGCGCGGATTGCCCGCGCCGCGGGTCCGCTGGAAGACTGCACCGTGATCGAGGTCGGGCCCGGCCCCGGCGGATTGACACGCGCACTGCTTGCACTCGGCGCCAAGCGCGTGATCGCGATCGAGCGCGACGAACGGGCGCTTGCCGCGCTCGACTACATCGTCAAGCGCTATCCCGGCCGCATCGAGATCGTGCATGGCGATGCGCAAGATTTCGATCCGCGTCCCCTGCTTGATGCCGGCAAGGCCAAGATCATAGCCAACCTGCCCTACAACATCGCAACCCAGCTCTTGGTCGACTGGCTGTCGATCGAGCCGTGGCCGCCCTGGTACGACACCATGGTGCTGATGTTCCAGCGCGAGGTCGCCGAGCGCATCGTCGCCCATGAGGATGAGGAGGCGTATGGCCGGCTCGCGGTGCTCGCAAATTGGCGCGCCGAAACCAAAATCCTGTTCGACATTTCGCCCGCAGCGTTCGTGCCGCAACCGAAGGTCACCTCCTCGGTGGTACGATTGATACCGCGCGCCGCGCCCGAACCGTGCGACCGCCGCATGCTCGAGCAGGTGGCGACCGCCGCCTTCGGCCAGCGCCGCAAGATGCTACGACAGAGTCTGAAATCGCTGTCGGCCGATCCGGCGCGGCTTGCCGCCGCAGCCCAGGTCGATGCGACGCGGCGCGCCGAAACCATTCCGGTCGCGGGCTTTGTTGCCATGGCTCGGGAATTGGCCGATATACGGTCCACAAAATAGAACATCAGGAGAAAACGTAATGGCGCGTATGGTTCGCCAATCCCTTGTCAAATTCGATGCACCGCTGTGCGAAACCATCGTCGACACACCGAAGCCGCAAGGGCGCGAGGTGCTGGTGCGCATCGAGCGCTGCGGCCTGTGCCATTCCGATCTCCACATCCAGGACGGTTACGCCGATCTCGGCGGCGGCAAGAAGCTCGACACCACCCGCGGCATGACCCTGCCTTTCACGCTCGGTCATGAGATCGCCGGCGTCGTCGACGAGGTCGGCCCCGATGCGCCGAAGGATCTGGTCGGATCGAAGAAGGCGGTCTTCCCCTGGATCGGCTGCGGCCAGTGCCGCGACTGCCTCGCCGGTGACGAGAACCTCTGCGTCAAGCAGCGCTTCCTCGGCGTCTCGATCGACGGCGGCTTCGCCACCCACGTGCTGGTGCCCGACGCAAAATACCTGCTCGATTACGATCCGCTGCCGGTCAACCAGGCCGCCACGCTGATGTGCTCAGGCGTCACCGCCTACGGCGCGCTGAAGCGCCTGGTCGACCGCCCGCGCCAGCGCAATTTGCTGCTGATCGGGCTTGGCGGCGTCGGCATGATGGGCCTGTCGTTCGCGCAGGCGATGTTCAAGCAAAAGATCACGGTCGCCGATCTCAGCCCCGCGGCGCGCGAGACCGCGCTGAAGAATGGTGCCGCAGCGGCGTACGACCCGGCGGAGCCCGATGTCGTCAAGCGCATGCTGAAGGAAAGCGACGGCGGCTTCGACGGTGTCGTCGACTTTGCCGGCAACGAGAAGTCGATGGCGTTTGCGGTCTCCACGGTGGCGCGCGGCGGCAAGATCGTGGTCTCGGGCCTGATGGGCGGCCAGTTCACGCTGCCGATGGTGCAGTGGGTCTACAAGCGCATGACCATCGAAGGCTTCATGGTGGGCACGCTGGCCGAAGGCCAGGAGCTGATGGCGCTTGCGCGTGCCGGCAAGATCAAGCCGACGCCGATGAAGGAAGAGCCGATGGCCGACGTCCAGAAATGGATCGACGAACTGCGCGCCGGCAAGGTCGTGGGACGCATCGTCCTGAAGATTTAACGCATGATCCGGAAAAGTGTGAAGCGGTTTTCCGAAAAGACCATGCGCGCTTAACGAAGACGCCCCGCCGCCGCGCAAGCCCCCGGCGGGGTACTCCCTGTGCGATGTCACTGAGCGCAATTGGTCGCGCCCGGCCGGCCGGACTGCTGCTTTTGTCCTCCCGCGCCCGCTGGTAGTCTGCCAGCGAGGCTGAGAGGATCACGGGGATGCACGGGGCTGTGCAAGGCAGGATCCTGGCAGCAGCAGCGCTGCTGGCGCTGCTGTGGCAGGCATTGATCGGCGTGGCGCAGGCGGCCACCGAGAAGCGCGTCGCGCTGGTGATCGGCAATTCCGCCTACCAAAACGTCACCCGGCTCGATAATCCCCGCAGCGATGCCACGCTGATGTCCGAGACGCTGGCAAGCCTCGGCTTCACCCTGATCGGCGGCCGCGCCCAGCTCGATCTCGACAAGCCAGGCATGGACATCGCCGTCCAGAGCTTCGGCCGGCAGGTGCAGGGCGCCGACGTCGCGCTGTTCTATTACGCCGGTCATGGCGTTCAGGTGTCCGGCGCGAACTACCTGGTGCCGGTCAACGCCAACGCCACGCGCGAGGCTGACGTCGATTTCCAGATGCTCGACGTCAACCTGGTGCTGAGGCAGATGCAGGGCTCCGGCACGCGGCTCAACATGGTGATCCTCGATGCCTGCCGGAACAATCCGTTCGGCGGACGCGGCCTGCGCGCCGCCGACGGCGGCCTGGCGCAAATGCGCGCGCCCGAGGGCACGCTGATTTCCTACGCCACGCAGCCCGGCAACGTTGCGCAGGACGGCACCGACGGCCACAGCCCCTACACCAGGGCACTGGCCTCCACGATCAAGCTCGCCGGGCTCGACATCTTCCAGACCTTCAACCAGGTCGGCCTTGCCGTGAAGCGCGCGACCGGCGGATCGCAGCAGCCCTGGGTCTCGTCGTCGCCGATCGACGGGACCTTCTATTTCGTGCCGCCGGCGGCCCCGGCCGAGCAGAAGGTTGCGGTCGCGCCGCAGCCCGAGCCGCAATCGCCGGGCACGCTGCGGCCCGATCCCGACCGCATTCAGATCAGGGATCCGGCACTGCTGCGCGAATTGAGCGACCGGCTCTATGAGCACAATTTCGATCCCGAGCCGATCGACAGCAAGAACGGCATGCGCGCGGCGATCAGCAAATTCCAGGAGAAGGTCGCGATGACGCCGACCGGCGAAGCGACCGAGGGCGTGCTGACACGGCTGCGCAAGATGGACGACCTGCAGCCCTGGGGATCGATCGTCTACGGCCCCGACATCGACAAATGGGGCATCTCCTGGAAGCATGCGTCACGGCGCGCCGCGGTCGACGACGCGCGCGACAAATGCGGCGGCGCCAAATGCACCCTCGAGCTTTCGTTCTACGGCTCGCGCTGCGGCGCGTTTGCGATATCGAGCAAGTCTTGGTCGCTGATCCAGCGCGACACGCTCGATCGCGCCAGGGCCACCGCACTTGACGAGTGTGGCAAGGCCGGGAAATCCTGTCGCATTATCGATGCCGTCTGCGCCGACGGCGCCGGACACTGAATTTGCTGACGATCATTTTGAATAAGGCCGAGAATGACAAGCATGTTTCACTCGATACCTCGATCGATCCTGTTTTCCGCGTTGCTGCTTTCCGCCCTCGGCTCAACGGCCGCGCTTGCGCAGTCCGGCAGCTCGGGCGGCAGCATCGGCAATGACGAGAAGTCGCTGTCCGGCTCGCGCGCTGCGCCGCGCTCAGTCGAGACCGATCGACCGGCCCGGCGCAGCAAGCCGGAAGCGGACGAGCCGCGCCGCGCCGCGCGCAAGAGCGGCGGTGGCGGTAGCGTCGACGGCGCCTGGGTCGTCACGTCAGTCGGTTGCGGCGGCACCGGCTCCGGCGCGGTCGTGATCACGAGCGGCAGGATCATCGGCGAAGGGCTCACCGGATCCGTCAGCGCCAGCGGCGCGGCGCGCTCCGTTTTCCAGGCCAACGGCTTGACCTCGATCGGGTCGGGTCGCCTGTCCGGCCGCAGCGGTTCGGGAACGTTCCGCCGCTCCGACGGCTGCGGCGGGACCTGGTCCGCCACCAAACAATAGCGCTGTCCGGACCCTGAATTTGTAGATCAAGAATTTGGACACGCCCGACCATGCAAGCGATGTTTCAGCCGAACGTTCGAATGACCCTGTTCTCTGCCCTGCTCTGCCTCACCGGCTCGGCGGCCGCGCTGGCGCAGTCCGGCAGCAGCGGCGGCAGCATCGGCAATGACGAGAAGTCGCTGTCCGGGACCCGGCAGGCGCCGCGCGCCGTCGCGCCGTCGAAGCCTGCACGAAGCTCGGAGGCGCCGCGCCGCGCCACAAGGAAAACCGGCAGCGAGGGCGGCGGTGGCGGCAATTTCGATGGTTCGTGGGTGGTTGTCGCCGAGGGGTCGCCTTGCGGCTCCAGCACCGAACGGCTGGTGATCTCAGGCGGCAGCATTTCGGGAGAGCTGAGTTCCGGACGTGTCAGCCCCAATGGGTCCACGACGGGAAGCGGATCCGCCGGAGGCTTGAGCTGGACCAGCTCGGGCCGTTTCTCGGGCCGCAGCGGTTCCGGCTCGTTCGTGCGATCTGACGGATGCAAGGGCCACTGGACCGCGTCAAAGCGGTAGGCCGTTCCCTGATCGAACCAGCACGATTTCTGACCACCGGCGCGCCGCAATTGCGGGGCGCCGCAAGCCGCAATTAAGCCCTACCCGCTCCGGATTTGCGGCGCATTGCGACCCAACTCTTTACCGAGATTGGCGTCACCAGCGTTTGCGTAAAAAAGAATACCGGGGACGCGTATGTCAAATCGTTCAGCGAAATTCGCTGCGGCGCTTGCCGCCAGCATCCTGGCCGGCGCCAGCTTCAGCGCCATGGCCCAGACGGCCGCCAATACGGCGAATACGGCGGACACCTGTCTGTCCGCTCCCAAGGCAACCGCGCCTGCGGGAAGCCACTGGTTCTACCATCTCGACCGCACGAAGAAGAAGTGCTGGTATCTCGGTGAGGCCAAGAACAAGGCTGCCAAGACCGCGACCACGCAGCAGCAGCCGGCAGCCGCGCCCGACACGGCGACGGCCGACGCGGCGCCGCCACCGAGCAAGCCGGCGCCACAGCCGGCGATGCGCAAATCGGTCTCCGATGCACATGCCGAGTGGCCCTCGCCGCAGGCTGCTGCCGCGCCTGTCGCGGGCCCTGCAGGCCAGGCCGGCAGCACGACGGCAACCGATCCGGCGGCGTCTGCTGCGCCGCCCGACGCTACCGCCCAGCCGTCGGCCGTGAACACGAGATGGCTGGACGCGTCGAGCATGGCCGGAACCAACGGAACCCGGCACACCGCAGACCAGCCGACCGTGGTCGCGCAGGCGGATACAGCGCCGCAACAGGCGGCCGCGACAGCTCCTGCCGCCTCTGCCGCGGCCGAGGCGCCCGCGGAGAAATCGTCGTCCTCGACCCAGATGCTGCTGATCGTGATGGTCGGCGCCCTGGCGCTGGCCGGCCTCGTCAGCGCGTTGGTGTTCGGTCTGACGCGAACGCGGACGCCGCCTTACGAGATCAAGGAAGAGTGGCGCGCACCCTGGGATTCACTCCACACCGAGCCGGCACCACCGATGTCCGTGGTCGGCCGGGACCGCCCGCTGCGCCTGTCCGAGGCGGCGCCGCGCCGCTCCGAGACACCGGTGCCGCGCCGCGCCGAGACGGCTGCTGCGCGTCGTACCGAGACGCCGGTTGCGCGCCGCGAGACCGCGCGCGATCTGGATCAAAGGGAGCAGGACAACCAGCAGATCGCAGCCATGCTGCAGCGGCTGGCGCGCAGCGCGGCGAACTAGGGCCTGTTTGGATTCCGGATTCTCATCCTGGCTTGGTTGTGATTCAAGCTTGGGATGGACCGATTCGTTTTGACTGATGCCCAATGGGCGAAGATGGAGCCGCTTTGTCTTGGCAAGCCGGGTGATCCCGGCCGGAGCGGCAATAACAACCGGCTGTTTGTCGAAGCCGTGCTGTGGATTGCGCGCACGGGCAGTCCGTGGCGCGATCTGCCGCGCGCCTTCGGCAACTGGATAACCGTGTACACGCGCTTCCGCGACTGGGCCAAGGCGGGCGTCTGGAAGCGCATGTTTGATGCGGTCTCGGACGAGCCGGACATGGAGTACGTCATGGTTGATGCCACCATCGTCAAAGTCCACCGCCACGGACAGGGCGCAAAAGGGGGACGCAAAACCAGGCGATCGGCCGCTCGAAAGGCGGAATGACCACCAAAATCCTGGCACTGACCGACGCGCTCGGCAATCTCCTGCGTTTCGTGCTGCTGCCAGGACAGCGCTTCGACACGGTCGGCGTCCCGCCGTTGATCGAAGGGCTGACCTTCGATGCGATGATCGCCGACAAGGCGTTCGACAGCAACGCCATCATTGCGGACCTCGACGCACGCGGCGCCAAGGTCGTCATCTCCCAGCACCCGCGGCGCGCAAAACCTCTCGCCATCGACGCGGAAATCTACAAATGGCGACATCTGATCGAAAATTTCTTCTGCAAGCTCAAGGAATTCAAGCGGATCGCCATGCGAGCCGACAAAACAGATATCAGCTTCGAAGCCATGATCAATCTCACCGCCGCTGTGATAAATTCAAGATGAATCCAAACAGGCCCTAGAGCGCGCTTGAACAGGGTATGAGACGTGATGCGACCCCCGCGATCGCATCACGATCGCGGTCAGCTACTTCTCGAGCTGACGCTGCAGGCCGCGCACGAATTCGGTGAGGCCGGTGCGGCGCTCGCGCTTGAGACGCTCGGCCTTCAGGATCGATTGCACCTCGGCGAACGCGTCGTCGACGTTCTGGTTGACGACGATGTAATCATACTCCGCCCAGTGGCTCAGCTCATGGGTGGCGCGGTTCATCCGCCCGCGGATGACCTCCTCCGAGTCCTGCGCACGGGTATGCAGCCGCTTCTCGAGATCGGCGGCTGACGGCGGCAGGATGAAGACACTGACCACGTCGGCGCGCGCCTTCTCGCGCAACTGCTGGGTGCCCTGCCAATCGATGTCGAACAGCACGTCCTGGCCGGCCGCGAGCGCCGCCTCGACGGGCGCGCGTGGCGTGCCGTAGCGATTATCGAACACGGTGGCCCATTCCAAGAGCTCGCCCTGCTTGGCCATCGTCTCGAACTTCGCCTTGTCGACGAAGAAGTAGTCGCGGCCCTCGACCTCGCCCGGCCGTTTCGCGCGCGTGGTCGCCGACACCGACATTTTCAGATCCGGCATGCGTTCGATCAGCATGCGCGACAGCGTCGTCTTGCCGGCGCCCGAGGGCGACGACAGGACGAACATCAGTCCGCGCCGCTCAACGCCGTCAAAACCCTGCGCCGTCATCATTCACTCCAGATTCTGGACCTGTTCGCGGAACTGCTCGACCACGTTCTTCATCTCAAGTCCGGTATTGGTCAATTCGACGTCGTTCGATTTCGAGCAGACGGTGTTGACCTCGCGATTGAACTCCTGGGCGAGGAAGTCGAGCCGCCGTCCCACCGGGCCGCCCTTGCCGATCATCTCGCGCGCCTGGGCGATATGCGAGGCGATGCGGTCGAGCTCCTCGCGGATATCGGCCTTGGTGGCGATCAGGATCGCCTCCTGGCTCAGCCGGTCGGCATCGAAGCGATCGGAGGTCTCCAGCAGCGCTGCGATCTGTTCGGCAAGCCGCGCCTTGATCGCGTCGGGCTTGCGGCCGGGCGCCGCCTCCGCGCGCCTGGCGAGCCGCTCGATCTCGTCCATCCGCTGCATCAGGATCGCGCCCAGCGCATCGCCTTCGCGGCGGCGCATCTCGACGAGGCTGCTAAGCGCCTGTTCGAAGGCCTTCGCCGCCGCCTCGCGTGCCGCCTTGTCCTCGTCCTCGTTGCTGTCAGGCTCGACCACCTCGATGACGCCCTTGATGCCGAGCAGCCCATCGATGCTCGGCGCCACCGCGTCGATCCGCTGCGCGAGCTCACCTGCGACCTTCACGACGGCGGCCAGCACGTCCTCGTTGATGCGGATGGTCTGCGCTGCATCGGTGCGCTTGACGGTAAGATTGGCGTAGACCGTGCCGCGCGACAGCAGCTCGCCGGCGCGCTTCTTGGCGAGGGCCTCCAGTTCGTCCCAGCCCGGCGGCAGCCGCAACCGCAGGTCAAAGCCCTTGGCGTTGACCGATTTCAGCTCCCATTCGAACGTGTAGGGACCGCTTCCGCCATGGCTTCGGGCAAAGCCAGTCATGCTCGACAGCGCCATCGCGTGAAACTCTCCAACAGAAGGATATGGCACTCACCCGGAGCCTAACGAGACTCGGGGGGAGCCGGTGCGACCTTAAAACGGATTCCGTGAAAGTGGAATTACGTCCCCCCCCCCCGGAAAATGCAGAGCTAGGGCATGATCCGGAAAAGCGTGCAGCGGTTTTCCGGAAAGATCATGCCCAAACAAGAAGCCAAAGCGCGACGACAATACAGCCCCATTGCAGCGCGCCTTAGCGCTGCACGACGGGCGGCGAATTGGTCTGCTGGGCTGCGCCCTGACGACCGCTGCGCGGCGGCTTCTTCTGATTGGTGGGCTTCGGCGGCGTGGCCGCCGTGGGATTGTTGTCGGCTGCGCCCGGCGCCGCGGCAGCCGGCGCCGGATCATCCGCGGGCTCGACGGTGTCGTTCTGGATCTGCTTCTCCGAGGCGCGCAGCTTGGCGACGTTCTTCGCGTGCTGGTCGTAGGTCTCGGTAAAGGCGTGGCCGCCGGTTCCGTCGGCGACGAAGAACAGGTCGCGGGTGCGCGCCGGATTGGCGGTTGCCTCCAGCGAGGCACGGCCGGGATTGGCGATCGGTCCGGGCGGCAGGCCGTCGATCACATAGGTGTTGTAGGGCGACGGCTGCGTGATCTCGCTGCGCTTGATCGGGCGCCCCAGCGTGCCCTTGCCGCCCACCAATCCGTAGATGATGGTCGGATCGGACTGCAGCTTCATCTTCTGGCGCATGCGATTGACGAACACGGCGGCGACGCGGCTGCGCTCGTCGGAGCGGCCGGTTTCCTTCTCGACGATCGAGGCCAGGGTCACCAGCTGGTCCGGCGATTTCAGCGGCGTGTCGGTGTTGCGGCGCTCCCAGATTTCGGCAAGCACGCGCTTCTGCGCCTGCTGCAGGCGCTGGATCACTTGATCGCGCGTGGTGCCGCGCGGGAATTTGTAGGTCTCCGGCAGCAGCGTGCCCTCGCGCGGAATCTCGCGCACTGAGCCTGTGAAGATGTCGTTGTCGGTGAGCCGCGTCACGATCTGCTCCGAAGTGAGACCTTCGGGAATCGTGATGGCGTGCTGCACCACCTTGCCGTCGACGATGGTGGCGATGACGTCGCGCAGGCTGGCATTCTTCTGGAACGAGTATTCGCCGGGCTTGAGATCGGAGCTCGCCTTCAGTGCGAACACGCTGCCGATGAAGATCCACGGATTGACGTTGATCACGCCCTCGCGCGAGAGCACGTCGGCGATGTCACGCTTGCCGGCGCGCGCGGGGATGTTGACGATCTTGTCTTCCTGCAGCGGACCCGGGGATTCCAGCGTCTGCCTGCCGTAGTAATACGTCGCTCCGGCGCCGATCATCAGGATGATCAGGATGGTGAAGATGGCATTGCCGACGATCACGAAGGGATTGCGGGCACGATCCGAGCGCTTGGGCGGCGGCGGAACCTGTTCGGGCTCCAGCGCGGCACGTGGACTCCTCGGTGAAATGGGCGGCCTCTCACTCATCGATGCAAACCAATATCCTGCCGGTTGAATCGTGGCCGGACAAACCCCTGCCCTGCCAATAGCATACGCCCGCTATTAGGAGTCACCGCGGAATACGGCAAAACGGTGGACTAGTTCTAAAGACCTACTAATTGGTCACGCGCTGCACGATCACGGAGGCGTTGGTGCCGCCGAAACCGAAGGAATTGGAGAGCGCCACATTCACGTCACGCTTGCGCGACGTATGTGGCACAAGATCGATCGCCGTTTGCACCGACGGGTTGTCGAGATTGATGGTCGGCGGCACCACATTGTCGCGAATCGCAAGCACCGCGAAGATCGCCTCGATCGCGCCGGCCGCTCCCAGCAGATGTCCGGTCGCGGACTTGGTCGACGACATCGAAACCTTCGAGGCCGCATTGCCGAGCAGGCGCTCGACCGCGCCGAGCTCGATCTCGTCGCCGACCTGCGTCGAGGTGCCATGCGCATTGATGTAGTCGAGATCGGATGCCGCGAGGCCGGCGCGCTTCAGCGCCATGCTCATGCTGCGGAAGCCGCCATTGCCGTCCGGCGGCGGCGAGGTGATGTGAAAGGCATCGCCCGACAGGCCGTAGCCGGTGACCTCGGCGTAGATCTTCGCGCCGCGCTGCCTGGCATGCTCGTATTCCTCGAGCACGAGGACGCCGGCGCCCTCGCCCATCACGAAGCCGTCGCGATCCTTGTCGTACGGCCGCGATGCCTTTTGCGGGGTATCGTTGAAGCCGGTGGACAGCGCGCGAGCCGCGCAGAAGCCGGCGATGCCGATGCGGGAGATCGGCGATTCGGCGCCGCCCGCGAGCATCACGTCGGCATCGCCGAGCGCGATCAGCCGCGCCGCATCGCCGACCGCATGCGCACCGGTCGAGCACGCCGTGACGACCGCATGATTGGGCCCCTTCAGGCCGTGCTCGATCGAGACGTAGCCGGACGCCAGATTGATCAGGCGGCCCGGAACGAAGAAGGGAGAGACCCTGCGCGGTCCACGCTCCTTCAGCAGCACCGCGGTCTCGGCGATGCCCGTGAGGCCGCCGATGCCGGAGCCGATCATCGTGCCGGTGGCGAACTGGTCCTCATCGGACTTCGGATGCCAGTTGGCATCGTCAAGCGCCTGCCTAGCGGCGCACATCGCGTAGAGGATGAAGTCATCGACCTTGCGCTGGTCCTTCGGCTCCATCCACTGATCGGGATTGAAGGTGCCGTTGGAGCCGTCGCCGCGCGGAATGTAGCAGGCGACCTGGCTCGGCAGGTCGGACACTTCGAACGTGTCGATCTTCTTGCCGCCGCTCTCGCCGGCCAGGATGCGCGTCCAGGTTGCGTCAACGCCGCAGCCGAGCGGTGTAAGCATGCCCAGCCCCGTGACGACAACCCGTCTCATTTCCACGTCTCCGGCCAGCAATGGGCGGCTAATAGTAAGAAACCGGGGGACCGCTCAACCGCGGTCCGTCCGGCCCCATCAACTCCGCGATCGGCGTCAGCTCTTCGCGTTCTTCTCAAGAAACTTGGTCGCGTCGCCGACGGTGAGAATCGTCTCCGCCGCGTCGTCGGGAATCTCGCAACCGAATTCTTCTTCGAAGGCCATCACGAGCTCGACCGTGTCGAGGCTGTCGGCGCCGAGGTCATCGATGAAGCTCGCGCCATCGACCACCTTCTCGGGTTCGACACCAAGGTGCTCGACCACAATCTTCTTAACCCGCTCGCCAATCTCACTCATCGTTCAACCTCGTTGTTCCATTGGACCCGACCCCAAGACGATACGAGCCATCGTGGTCGTCTCGATTACTCAGTCGCGCATAGTCTTGATTCGGCCCGGTCGTAGCCGACTAAAGCCCCGGCGAACGGCAGGCGTCGCCACGCCAATATACAGGGTTTCAAAATCCTGCAATGGCGTTCTTTGCCCATCCATGGGGGGTTCAGCTATCATACTTCCCAAGCCTTGACTACACGCCTGAACCGGCTCCCGAAAACGGCTTTTCGCCGCATTGCGAGAGCCAGTAAGCAGCTCAAATCATCGCCATCCCGCCGTTGACGTGAATGGTCTGTCCGGTGACGTAGGCAGCCTCGTTCGAGGCCAGATAGACCGCCGCCGCAGCGATGTCCTCGGGCGTTCCAAGCCGCGCCGCAGGAACCTTCGCCAGGATGGTTTCGCGCTGCTTGTCGTTGAGCGCATCCGTCATCGGCGTCTTGATGAAGCCCGGTGCGATGCAGTTGGCGGTCACGCCGCGCTTGGCGTATTCGGCACCGAGCGTCTTGATCAGGCCGATGATGCCGGCCTTCGAGGCGGTGTAGTTGCCCTGCCCCGGATTGCCGGTGACGCCGACGATCGAGGTGATCGCGATGATGCGGCCGAAGCGCTTGCGCATCATCAATTTGGTCGCCGCGCGCGCGAGGCGGAATGTCGCGGTCAGGTTGACCGCAATCACGTCGTCCCAATCCTCGTCGCGCAACTGCACGAACAGATTGTCGCGGGTGATGCCGGCGTTCGCGATCAGGATGTCGACCTGCCCCATCGCGGCTTCCGCTGCCGGCACCAAGGCCTCGACATCGTCCTTGCTGGAGAGATTGCACGGCAGCACGTGAACGCGCTCGCCGAGCTTGGCCGCAAAGCCGTCCAGCACCTCGCGCCTCGTCCCCGAAATCGCAACGGTCGCGCCCTGCGCATGCAGCGCCTGGGCGATCGCGCCGCCGATGCCGCCGGTTGCACCCGTGACGAGCGCCGTCTTGCCAGTCAGATCAAACATCGAATTCTCCTCCCGGCTGCTTCAAGCCGAAGCTGCAAGCGCGTCCTTGGCCGCAGCAATATCGTTCGGGCCGCCGACGGATACGCCGACCGCGCCATCGGCGATGCGCTTGACGAGGCCGCTGAGCACCTTGCCGGCGCCGATCTCGAAGAACCGCGTCACGCCCTGCCCTGCCATATAGGCGACCGACTCGCGCCAGCGCACCGTCCCCGTGACCTGTTCGACCAGGCGGCGGCGGATCTCGTCGGGATCGGTGATCGCCGAGGCCAGCACGTTGGAAACCAGCGGCGCCGCGGGCGCCTTGATGGTGACGCCGGACAGCGCCTCGGCCATCGCATCGGCCGCCGGCTGCATCAGCTTGCAGTGGAACGGTGCCGACACCGGCAGCAGCATGGCGCGCTTTGCCCCTTTGGTCTTGGCGATCTCGACGGCGCGGTCGACCGCTGCCTTGTCGCCGGAGACCACCACCTGGCCGCCGCCATTGTCGTTGGCGGCCTGGCAGACCTGGCCCTGCGCCGCCTCATTGGCGACCGTTACCGCCGCCTCGTAGTCGAGGCCGAGCAGCGCGGCCATCGCGCCGGCGCCGACCGGCACCGCCTTCTGCATCGCGAGCCCACGGGTGCGCAGCAGCCGCGCGGTGTCGCTGACGGTCAGGCTGCCGGCGGCGGCCAGCGCCGAATACTCGCCGAGCGAGTGCCCGGCGACAAAGGCCGCGTTGCGGCCGACCGAGAAGCCGGCTTCGCTCTCGAGCACGCGCAGGGTGGCGATCGAGACCGCCATCAGGGCCGGCTGGGCATTTTCCGTCAGTTGCAAAGTCTCGCCCGGACCATCCCAGATGATCGCGGTCAGCTTCTCGCCCAGGGCGGAATCGACCTCGTCGAACACCGCTTTGGCGACCGGAAAGGCGTCGGCCAGGGCCTTGCCCATGCCAACCGCCTGCGAGCCCTGCCCGGGAAACGTAAATGCTGCCGTCATCGGCGATCCCCACCTTGTTGAGCGTGATCCCCGCGCAGGCGCCTTGCGCCCGCCGCAGGGGAAACGGTATCCGCGTCGCGCGAAACGCGCCACAGCGGGTCCGGGCCTGCCGTGCACCCCGGCCCTGGACCGGGCCGTAAGACACTGATGGGGGGCGCGATGTCAAGCCGCGCGCACGGAACCCTGGGGATGCCGGACGGGCTTTCGGCTAGAACCCACCGGCATTCTGGTCGGCGTTAACCTTGGCGCCGGCCTGCGCCCGGCGCGCGCTGTTGACCAGTTGCCCCGGACGATCCTCGTGGGCGGGCCTGGCCGTCGCTAGCCGCAGCACGGCGCCGTAGCCCGGCTGCACCTCCATCCGGTCGGCATAGCGGCTTCCGCTCAGGATGCGGTGGACGCGCGGCAGGTTGTAACAGGGCACGTAGAACAGCAGATGATGCTCGAGGTGATAGTTCACGTAGTACGGCGCGATGAACAGCCGCTCGAGGACATTGGCGCGCGTGGTGCGGGTGTTGCGCAACGGATCGGAGCTGTCGGGCACGACGGCATGTTCGGCGATGTTGCGGATCCGCGTGATCACCATCATCCAGGTGAAGAGCGGCACCAGCCACAACAGCGGATAGGCCCACCACACGCCGGCGGCGGCAAGGCCTGCGAACAGCAGCGCGTTGGTGACGCATTGCGGCCCGAGCTTGTCCCAGAAGTTCGCGGCACGCTGCGACAACGGCCAGTCCTTCGGCCCGAGTGCATTGAGCAGTTGCGCCTTGCGCTGCTGGTAGCCGGTCTGCCCGGTGATATCGCGGAAGAATTTCCGGCGATAGCTCATCCGCGTGATCGGAAACGGCGCCGACAGCACGAGATCCGGATCGTCCTCCTGCTGTGTCCGCGCATGATGCTGCAAATGATAGCGGCGATAGCCGCGGGTTTCGGCGAAGATCGGATAGGCGCAGAACCATTGGCTCAGCATGAGATTGGTCTTCTCGTCCGCCGAGAGACAGCCATGCGCGCCGTCATGCATCAGGATCGCAAGCCCTAGGAGCCCGTCCAGATATGTTTTCGTGACGGGCATTTGTTGTAGAGTAGCAGGCTCAGGCTGCGTTTGCGAGGTTGAACAGCTTGAGGAGGTTATGGACGGTGCAGATCATTGTCCACTCGGCGCGCACTTTCTCGATGCCCCGCAACAGGAACTGGCGGAAGCCTCTTGCCTGTTTGATCTGCCCGAACACCGGCTCCACCACTTGCTTTCGCAATCGGCAGGGTGTTTCGAAGCCGCCATCGTCGATCTTCTTTCGCATGGCCTGTGTCAGCGGGCCGCCGACTTTTCCGTTCGCTACTGTCGGGTGCTTGGCGCGTCCGGGCGCGACATAGCCATCGATGCTGCGTGTGTCGAGCGCTTCGAGATTGGCTTCGCTGCAGTAGCCGGAATCCGCTGAGGCCTGCCGCGGCTTGCGGCCAAGATTGCTCTCGATGGCCTCGATCAGGGGCACCAACTGGCCCTGATCGAGGCCGTGCTGGGTCAGTTCTTGCGCGACAATGATCTGGGCATGTGCATCGACGGCCGCCTGGGCATTATAGGCCTGAACGAAGCCATCCTTCGACTTCATGATGCGGCTTTCCGGATCGGTGAAGTTGCGTTGCGCCTTGGGATTGGGTTCCTCCGATGGCAGCGCCGCCGGTTTGCCCGGCTTCTTGCGGCCTTCGGCCTGGCGCTGCTGTTCCTTTTCGGCCTCGATGCGGCGCTCTTCCTCCGCCGCCAGTTTGGCGTCCGCTTCCAGCGCCGCCATCGCTTGCTGGATCTTCGCCAGCCGTTTCTGCTTGTCGACGGTCCAGTCCGGCAGTTCGTCGCTGTTGCCGAAAGTCTCATCCTCCGAGGCATCCGCCGCCTCGGCGGCCGCCAGCATGCGAGCGACCTCGGCCTTCAATTCCGCCTCGCGCTTCTTCATGCGCTCATAACTCATCGCCTTGTGTTTCGACGCGTTCGCCTTGATCTTCGTACCATCCAGCGCGACATGACCGAGCTTGACCAGCCCGGCCGTCTCGCACAACTTCAGAACCTGCACGAATAGCGCGCCGAGCGCCTTCAAATGTCGCTTGCGAAAGTCGCTGATCGTCCGAAAATCCGGCGCATCCAGCGCCACGATCATCACAAAATCGTTCCGCTCCCGGCAGGCCTTGGCAATCCGACGCGACGAATACAGCCCACTCGCATAGCTATGCAGCAGCAGCGCCACCATCATCCGCGGATCAAACGGCGGCTGCCCAAGCCCGCTCACATAGCTGCCCATGATCTCCCTGAGATCGAGGCTCTCCCGCACCAGATCAACCATAAACCGCGAGACATGGCCTTTCGGCACGAAGTCCTGCACATTCGGCGGCAGAAGCAGCGTCTGATCGATGTTCCAAGGCCGAAAATACTTGCTCATCGCCCAATGTTGAATCAGACCCGACCAGATTTGAACAGCGACTATCCAGACAAGCTCCTAGATGCCGCGAGCCGATGATCGCGACCGCAAGCAGATAGGTCAGCGGATTGGGCCACCATGCGACCAGCGCGATCGCCCCCAGGATCAAGGCCCAGGCATGCGCGATCAGCGCGACGCCCTTCCACGTGGTGCGCTCACGGACCGCCACCAGTTCGTCTTCGGTGAGAAAATCGCGGGCACGCATGCGAAGCGCGGTCATGAGCTGGTCTCCCCGTCCGTGGAGGGTGAATTGTCGCGATGGCCGACCAGGCGCAGGCGCGATCCATCATTGGCGGACGTCGATGTTGCGGTCGCCTGCTCGCCGAGCGCGCGCAGCAATTCGCGGCGCATCTCCTCGGAGGCGCGGCCCATGGCGAAGCCTTCGACGATCACGCCGATCGCAATCGCCCAGAAGCGCCGCGAGCTCTCCTCGGGGGCGCGCAACGAGCGCCAGCCGTGCCGTTCGACTTGCCCCGCATAGGCGCGCGCACCTTCGCTGTGCAGACGTTCGATGGTGCGCTCGACCAGCGGCGCGAGATCCTGGCGACGCCGCGTGAGCGTCAAAGCCTCGGCGAAGAAGGCGACCGTGTCGGTTGCCGTCACGGTCTCGGCCAAAGCGTGCGTGTACTCCCGCGGAGTCTGTGCCTGCAGCGCAGCCTGCTCGGTCGCGCGCGCCAGATAAAGCATGTCGCGGCTGGCGGCTTCGACGAACAGCGCCTCCTTGGTGCGGAAGTAGTAAGTGATCTGGCTCGGAAAGGCGTCGGCGGCTGCGGCGATATCGGAGATCGACGTGCCCGAGAGCCCGCGCTCCTTGAACAGGCGGCTGGCGGTATCGAGCAGCAACGAGCGCATCTTGCGCCCTGCCGACCGTGTCGCGCGGACGGCGTGCTTCGGATCGGACGCGGACATGACGCTGGTGGTCTCCGAACCCATTGATCTTCCTCTCGGATATATTTGTATGATATACAAACAAAGAAATCAACATGGAACTACTGAATTGGGCTATGGAGCGCCGGAGGGCCCGCCTCCTCGCGAAATCCCAGGGCCGACAACCCTTGCCTTCGCGGCCAAAATCCGTATAAAGCGCCCCATTCGTGGGCTCCGGCCGGGAGCTGAACGGACGGTCTCAGCAAATTCACCCGTTGATTTTGATGTGGCAGGGCCAGTCGGCCCGTCGTCCCGTGCTCCCGCCTTCTGAGCAGCTCGAGTCCTTTCCGAAGGTCTCGAAGGGCTTGTCGCCGGAAACCCGCGCCAACACAGGAAAGGACAACCATGCCTCTTTACGAGCATGTTTTTCTCGCGCGTCAGGATGCGAGCACCCAGCAGGTGGATGAGCTGACGGCCCAGATGACGGGGATCGTCGAGCAGGGCGGCGGCAAGGTCACCAAGACCGAGAGCTGGGGCGTGCGCTCCCTCACCTACCGCATGAACAAGAACCGCAAGGCGCATTTCGTGCTGTTGAACATCGACGCACCGTCGGCTGTCGTCACCGAGATCGAGCGCCAGGAGCGGATCAACGAAGACGTCATCCGCTATCTCACCGTGCGCGTCGAAGAGCACGAGGAAGGCCCGTCCGCGATGATGCGCAAGGCCGACCGTGACCGCGAGCGCGATGACCGCGGCGGTGGCTTCCGCGGCGACCGCGAAGGCGGCTTCCGTGGCGACCGCGAGGGTGGTTTCCGTGGCGACCGTGGCCCGCGCCGTCCGCGCGAAGAAGAAGCTGCGACCGAGGAGTAATGAATCATGGCTGATGCTGGTGCCCGCCGTCCGTTTTTCCGTCGCCGCAAGTCCTGCCCGTTCACGGGCGCGAACGCGCCGAAGATCGACTACAAGGATTCCAAGCTGTTGATGCGTTACGTCTCCGAGCGCGGCAAGATCGTGCCGAGCCGCATCACGGCGGTGTCCGCCAAGAAGCAGCGTGAGCTCGCCCGCGCCATCAAGCGCGCGCGTTTCCTCGGCTTGCTGCCCTACGTTATCAGGTAAACGTTTCCGGCCGGCGGCACGCGCCGCCGGCCGCTTATTCTCATAAGGCTTCCGGGTCGTCCGGTCGCCGATGGTTGGGGTTCTCGACAGAGTGCCTCTAACCGCTCGAAAGGAGCGGGACAGCTGATGATCGCGATACTCATCGTTGCACTTGCAGCCGGCGCCGCGTCGGCGCTGATGTTCGCCTCGATCGTTTCGGGCGCGGCGGTCTCGTTGCTGCTCGCCTATTTTGCTCCGCTGCCGCTCATGGTGGTGGCGCTCGGCTGGGGTCCGCTTGCCGCTGTGTTCAGCGGCATCATCGCGACCGCCGCGCTGACAACCCTCCTCGGCCTGTCCCACGGCGTCGGCTTCGCAATCGGGGTCGCATTGCCGGCCTGGTGGCTCGGCCATCTCGCCATGCTCGGACGGCCGGGCGCGACCACAGCGGTCGCGGGCAGCGCCGCCAATCTCGAATGGTATCCGGTCGGCCGCATCCTGATCTGGATCGTGGCCATAGCGGTCCTTACGACGGCGGGCATCCTGCTGTCGTTCGGTGCAGACGTCGACGCCATCGCCGAGACCATCCGGCAGGGCCTGCGCGAGATGATGCGCCAGACCGACGGCAATATGACGGCCGAGCAAATCGATCAGCTCGCGAGGCTGTTCGTGTTCCTTGCCCCGCTGGCGCTGCCGGTGAGCGTGACGATGATGTTCACGCTGAACCTGTGGCTGGCGGCGAAAGTCGCACTGACATCCGGACGCCTGCATCGGCCATGGCCGGACCTGCGAAGCACCGCGCTGCCGCCGGTCACGCTCGCGATCCTGGCCGCGGCCGTCGCGTTCTGCTTTGTCGGCGGCACGTTCGCAATGCTGGCAAAGGCGGTCGCGACCGCGTTGCTGTTCGCCTACGCGCTCGTCGGCTTTGCCGTCCTGCATGTCCTGACCCTGTCGGCCAGCAACCGCACCCTGTGGCTCGTTTGCGTCTATGCCGTCATGTTCGTTTTCAGCGGACTGATCCTCGTGATGGCTGCGCTTGGCATCGCCGACGCCGTGTTCGGACTGCGCCAGCGTTATCTGCAAACAAGACCGCCGCCTTTGCCGGTGGCGTGACATTCGATCCAACCACTTCAACCCGATACTTTGCATCTAAAGGAGAACGAAAATGGAAGTCATTCTGCTCGAACGCGTCGCCAAGCTTGGCCAGATGGGCGAAGTCGTGCGCGTCAAGGACGGGTTCGCCCGCAACTTCTTGCTGAAGCGCGGCAAGGCGCTGCGCGCCACCGACGCGAACCGCGCCAAGTATGACGGCATGAAGGCCGAGCTCGAGGCCAACAACATCAAGGCCAAGGGCGAAGCCGCCGTGGTCGCCGAGAAGATCGACGGCCGTGACATCGTCATCATCCGCCAGGCCTCCGAATCCGGCCAGCTGTTCGGCTCGGTCACGGTGCGCGACATCGTCGTTGCGCTGGCCGCCGACGGCGTCACGGTTGCCCGTCCGCAGGTCTGGCTCGACTCGCCGATCAAGACGATCGGCCAGCAGAAGGTGACGATCGCGGTTCACCCCGAGGTCGAGACCAGCGTCACCGTGACGGTCGCCCGCTCCGCCGAAGAGGCCGATCGGATCAAGCGCGGCGAGGACATCTCGACCCGCCAGGAAGACCAGGACGCTGCCGCCGAGGCGATCGCCGCCGCCGGCGAGTTCTTCGATCCGGAAGCCCAGCACGACGAAGCCGAGCCGGCCCCGGCTGCCGAAGAGAAGTAAGCTTCGCTTCATCACTCCACCGACTGAAGCCCGGCCCATCAGGCCGGGCTTTGGATTCGTGCCGCCGCCTTGTCGTCAAGCATCGCAATTGACGCCAGTGCTGTCGCGGTGTGCTTCTCCTTGCCGTCGATGATGCAGAACACGTCGGCGGCGACAACGGCGACCTGCCGCCCCGGCTTGATCACCCGCGCCCGGCAGATCAGCCGATCGCCCGACGCTGGCGACAGCAGGTTGAGCTTGTACTCCGCCGTCAGCGCCGGCTGGCCGCGTGACGTCGCCGCCGCGATCGTGGTGGCGTTGTCGACCAGGAACGCCGTCACCCCGCCATGAAACAGGCCCTGCTGCTGCAACAGCTCCGGCCGCCGGTCGACCGCGAGCGTGCACGCGCCGCGCGACAGCTCGGCCACCTCGGCGCCAACCAGCCCCATGAATCCCTGACGGCCGACATTGTCGCGAATCCGCGTTGCGATCGGCGCAAAGTCCGGATCGGTCTCGCTCATGACGTTTCTCCTGCTCGCTCCGACGCCCCCCGCGCCACCACCGCGCGGATCGCGCAGGCGATCAGCGTCTCGACCTGTTCGCGCGGATCACTCTGATGGCGGCCCGACAGATAGGCGCGGCAGAAGATCTGCGCCGGCCCGATGATCTGGCTGAAGAACAGCACAGCGCTCATCGGCAGCAACTCGCCGCGCGCGAGCAGCGGCCCGCGCCAGCGCTCGATGCCGTCAGTGAGCCGCGAATTCTCGGTGCGCTGTGCGCCGCGCACCTCCTCGCCCCACTCGCTGCGCGAAATCTCGAACAGGAAGCGCGCCTCGCGCCTGAAGGTCACGACCCAATCGAGATGGGCGTGGATCAGCCGCGCAACGCCCTCGGCGGCGCCGCATGTGGCGTCGACCGAGGTGATGATCGCGGCGTGATAGGCCTGCAGGATCTCCAGGAACAGGGTTCCGGCGAGCTCCTTCTTCGAGGCGAAGAAATGGAAGAAGCTGCCGTTGGAGGCGCGCGCCCGGGACCGGATCTCGGCCACCGTCGCGCCCTCGAAACCGTCGCGGTCGAACACCGCCAGTCCCGCCGCCAGCAGATCTTCGCGCGCCGTGGTCAACCTGTCTTCCCCCTGACTAGATCATTACTCTAGAGTTTTGCTCTAATGGCTGTCAAACGATAACGCCGGACCTCGCGGCCCGGCGTTGGCAATTACCTCGAGGTCGGAGCTTCCGGTGGACCGGAGCCCGGCGTCGTCGGGGGCGGTGGTGGCGGCGGCGCCGTCGCGGTCACCGGCGGCGCGGCGGGCGCCGGAGCGGGAGACGCGGCTGCGGCGGGCTCGGGTGATGACGAAGCGGCGGGTGCTACCGGCGTCACCTGCGGAACCGGATCGGGCCGCACCGCGGCCGGCTCGCCGCTGCTCTTGGGCGCATCGACCTTGGCCGTATCAAGCTCGCTGGCGGGCTTCGCCGGCTTCTCGGTCTCACCCTTGTCCTCGTGCTTGACGGCGGTCTGGGCCTTGGGCTCGTCGCCCGTCGCCGCGCCCTTCGCCTCTCCCTTGGGCGCCTCGTCGGACTTCGGCTCGTCGACCGGTTTACCGCGACGGCCGTGCTTCTGGCGCGACGGCTTGCCTTCGCCGGAGGCCTGCGGGGTCTGGCCGTCGTCCGGCTTGACGCCCTCGGGCGCTTCGGTGGGGCGCGCCATGCGCCTGCCGCGATGGCGTCCTTCATCTGGAGCCGGCGTCAGACCGTCCGCGTCGGGCTTCGACGCTTCCTTGGCGCCTTCCGGCGGCGCAGCACCCTGATGCTGGCGGCGCGACGGACGCTCAGGCGGCTGCTGCTCCGGCGACTGGTTCGCCTCCTGCCGGCCTTCCCTGCTGCCTTTGGCCCCCTTGGGCTGATCCTTGGCCTGGTAGCGCGGGTCGTTGGCTCCGTTCGAAATCAGAAAGGATGAAAGCACTCCGGCCATGTCGCTGGACGTCGTGTAGTGCTGGCGCAGGAAACCCGGCAGCGAACCGGCCGGCACGGTCTTCAGCAGGCCGCGCGGGCTCTTGTGGCAGGCTGTGCAGGTGTTTGCGAAGATCTGGGAGGGGCTTTTGCCGGCCTCGAGGTTTTGCGCTTGCGCCGATACGGCTGACAGGCAGCCAATCAGAAGCGTCACCGTCGCCAGACTGAGGGCTCGGCTCAACATTCCTTAAGTCTCCAGATTCCGGAAAAATCGCCGCCTGCGCCTCATGGATAGGCCGCGGCGGTGACCTTTTAGCCGATTATCACGCGAATGGAAGCGCGCGCATGACGCATCCACGCAATTGTCACATTTTGGAATATCGGCTTTGACCACAACGCAATAGCGGCTTTTAATTCCCTGCCTATGTTGAGGATGGGGACACATTGGAGTGATCAGCTCCGGTGGTGTCGGTGTGCAGCTTGCCGTTCCGTTGGTGTTTCGATGGACCGATTGTTGCGAGTCTTCTTGGGGCGCTTCATCCGCCGCGGCTCGATCACGTTCACGACCGCGAGCGGCGCCCAATTCACCTGCGGTGACGGCACCGGCGAACCCGTTGCCGCGCGCTTCATGACCCCAGGGGCTGAAGTCCGCGTCCTGGTCGATCCCGAGCTCTATCTCGGCGAAGCCTTCATGGACGGCACGTTCGTGGTGGAACAAGGCACCATCGCCGAGGTGCTGTCTGTCCTGATGGGCCAGGCGGCCATGTTGCCGAACTTTGCCAGGCTGCAGGCCTGGGTTCGTTTCCTTGGACGGCGCGCCCAGCAGATCAATGTGCGCGGCCGCTCGAGGAGCAATGTTGCCAGCCATTACGATCTCGACGGCCGGCTCTATTCCCTGTTCCTTGACGCGGACAAGCAGTACAGCTGCGCCTATTTCGAGACGGCGGACGCGACGCTGGACGATGCCCAACTCGCCAAGAAGCGCCACCTCGCCGCAAAACTCCTGATCAGGCCCGGCCACCGCATCCTCGACATCGGTTCCGGCTGGGGTGGGCTTGGGCTCTATCTCGCCGAGATGAGCGGCGCCGACGTCACCGGCGTCACGCTGTCGACCGAGCAGCTGCAAATCTCCAACGCCCGGGCAGCGGAGCGAAACCTGTCGCATTCGGCGCGTTTCCTGCTCGAGGACTACCGCGACATCCCCGGCCCGTTCGACCGCATCGTCTCGGTCGGCATGTTCGAGCATGTCGGCGTCGCCTTCTATGAAACCTTCTTCAAGCGCTGCGCCGAGCTCCTGAGCGACGACGGCGTCATGATGCTGCATTCGATCGGCCGCTCGACCGGGCCCGATGTCACGAGCCCCTGGATCCGCAAATACATCTTCCCCGGCGGCTACATTCCCGCGCTCTCCGAGGTCGTGCCGGCGATCGAAAAGGCCGGCTTGCTGATCTGCGACATGGAGATCCTGCGCCTGCACTACGCCGAGACGCTGAAGGCGTGGCGCGAGCGCTTCATGGCGCGGCGCGAGGAAGCTGTGCGGCTCTACGACGAGCGCTTTGCCCGGATGTGGGAATTCTATCTGGCGGCCTCGGAGATGTCGTTCCGGGTGCAGAACATGATGAACTTCCAGCTGCAGCTCACCAAGCGCCAGGGCGTGGTCCCGATGACCCGCGACTATATCGGGCGCGAGGAAGCCCGGCTGCGGCTCGAGGAAGCCGGCGCCGCCAAGCCCCGGCTGCAACTCGCCGGCGAATAAGTCTGAAATAATGCCAGCTGCTAGTTGCGCAGGCTGAAGGCGGACCCGCAATGGGCGAAGGTCGGGGCCGGACGCGCCAGATGGGCCGCGGCCGCCGAGATCAGCCGGGCATCGCAGGGAACACCCCGAACTTCCGGACGTGCCGCCTGCTCCATGGCCTCGACAAGCGCCGCCAGCCAGCGGCGGTCCATGCCACCTGCCCGGCCGGGCTGAATTCGCGCTGTCTGAAACTCGTGAGCCATGGTCCCCGTATCTTCCCTGAGCGAATACAACCCGGAATCCGCCGGGTCGTTCCCGCGAACCTGACGCAAAGAAAGTGCGCCAGGTGTGATCTGCTTCACAGAGGTCCGTCCCGGTCTGTCGTAGAGGTCCGGAATGACCCGAGAAACGCACCAGACGATGTTGGACCCGCAGCGCGACCTCGTGACCGACTACGCCCTGATCGCAACCGGCGTGGCGGCCGCCTTGATCGCACTGGCTTTCCTCATTCTGGTCTGAGGAACCGGGGCCAGCAGCGACTTCGCTTCCGATTGGGCGCGGCAACCCGGCAAAAGGTTCAGGCCGCGTCGAATTTTTACCAACGACATCACAGATCGGCCGAGCTCCGCCCGGTTTCGAGCAAAACCCCGTCAAGCGGAATGCATCCGGCCGTGGCGGATTCACACATCGCATTGTGTGAATCGTGCATAAGGCACATCCGTCCTTTCGCTTCGTGCCGGGCTGGCGCTTGATCGCCGCCCCACATCCGAAAATCGCAGTAACGACGAAATCAGAAGAATAAGCTTGTCCATGGCCTTGGTTGATTCGAACGTCCACAAGCTCGCGCCCGACGCCGCGTCCCCGACCTATCGGAGTGCGCCGCACAACATCGAAGCGGAACAGAGTCTTCTGGGCGCGATCCTGGTCAACAATGACGCGTTCTATCGCGTCTCCGACTTCCTGGAGCCGAAGCACTTCTTCGAGCCGCTGCACCAGACGATCTACGAGACCGCAAGCTCGCTGATCCGGATGGGCAAGGTCGCGACCCCTGTGACCCTGAAGACATTCCTACCGGCCGACACCGACATCGGCGGCATGACCATCAGCCAATACCTGGCGCGGCTCGCCGCCGAAGCGACCACCATCATCAACGCGCAGGATTACGGACGTACCGTCTATGATCTCAGCCTGCGCCGCGACCTGATCCGGATCGGCGAGGACATCGTCAACGTCGCGTTCGACGCGCCGGTCGACTTCGCGCCGCGCGCGCAGATCGAGGATGCCGAGCGGCAGCTCTACAGCCTCGCCGAAACCGGCCGCTACGATGGCGGCTTCCAGCGCTTTGCGCAGGCGCTCACCGTCGCCGTCGACATGGCGGCGAAGGCGTTTCAGCGCGACGGCAAATTGTCCGGCATCTCGACCGGCCTGCGCGACCTCGACGCCAAGATGGGCGGCTTGCAATCCTCCGACCTCATCATCCTTGCCGGCCGTCCCGGCATGGGCAAAACCTCGCTCGCCACCAACATCGCCTACAATGTCGCCAGGGCCTATGAGGGCGAGGTGCAGGCGGACGGTACCACCAAGGCGATCAACGGCGGCGCAGTCGGCTTCTTCTCCTGCGAAATGAGCGGCGAGCAGCTCGCCACCCGTATTCTCGCCGAACGCTCCGGGATCCCCTCGAGCTCGATCCGCCGCGGCGGCATCTCCGAGCTCGATTTCGAGAAGATCCGCGACTGCTCGATCGAGTTGCAATCGCTGCCGTTCTACGTAGACGAAACCGGCGGCCTCTCGATCTCGCAGCTCACCGCGCGGGCGCGGCGGCTCAAGCGTCAGAAGGGTCTCGACCTGATCGTGATCGACTACATCCAGCTGTTGCAGGGCTCGGGCAAGAAGGGCAACGACAACCGCGTGCAGGAAATCACCGAGATCACCACCAATTTGAAGGCGCTGGCCAAGGAGTTGAACGTCCCGATCATCGCGCTGTCGCAGCTGTCGCGTCAGGTCGAAAACCGCGAAGACAAGCGGCCGCAGCTCTCCGACTTGCGTGAATCCGGCTCGATCGAGCAGGACGCCGACGTCGTGATCTTCGTGTATCGCGAGGAATATTACCTCGCCAACAAGGAGCCGCGCGCGGGTACGCCGGAATACGAGAAGTGGCAGATGGACATGGACCTCGCCCACGGCAAGGCCGAAGTCATCATCGGCAAGCAGCGCCACGGCCCGACCGGCACGGTCGATCTGCACTTCGAGGCCAGCGTGACGCGCTTCGGCGACCTCGCACCCGACGGCCAGGTTCCGGATCGCCACTATTGATGCTCTGACGCGGTTGAACGCCGCAAGCGCGACGCGTAGAAATGCGGCATGAACATCGTGACTGACGCGAAATCGCAGCTGACGCCCGAAGCCAGTTTGCTGGCGGCCCACCCGACCGCCAGCGGTATCCTCACCGTCGACCTCGACGCCATCATCGCCAACTGGCGCAAGCTCGAGAAGACCGCAGTCCCGGCGGAATGCGCCGCCGTGGTCAAGGCCAACGCCTATGGCTGCGGCGCCGAGCACGTCTCGCAGGCGCTGGCCAAGGCCGGCTGCAAGACCTTCTTCGTCGCCACCGTCGAGGAGGCCGCCGTGGTGCGCGCGGCCGTTCCCGAGGCCACGGTGTATTCGCTGGGCGGCTTCTTCCAGAACACCGGCGACGCCTACGCCAGGATCGACTGCAAGCCGGTGATCGGCGATCTCAACGAGCTCGCCGAATGGGACGTGTTCTGCCGCCGCTCCGGCTGGTCCGGCGGCGCCGCCATCCATATCGACACCGGCATGAACCGGCTCGGGCTCACCGTCAGCGAGGCCCAGGGCATCATCCCGCGGATCAATGCCGGCGATCACGGCATCACGCTGGTGATGAGCCACCTCGCCTCCGCCGAACTGCTCAACAGTCCCGCCAACGCCAGGCAGCTTGCGAGCTTCCGCGAAATCGCGAGCCTGTTCGCCGGCGTGCCGGCTTCGCTCGCCAACTCCTCCGGCGTGTTCCTCGGCGCCCCGTTCCAGTTCGAGATGGTGCGGCCGGGCTGCGCGCTCTATGGCGTCAATCCGACGCCCGAGGCCGACAACCCGATGCAGCCTGTGGTCGACCTCAAGGCACGCATCGTACAGATCCGCAACATTGATCGCGGCGAGACCGTCGGCTATGGCGGCACCTGGACCGCGCGCCGGCCGACCCGGCTTGCGATCGTCTCCGCCGGCTATGCCGACGGCTATTTCCGCGCCGCCAGCGCCAATGACGGCACCCGCGGCGCCGAGGTCGTGGTCGCCGGCAAGCGCTGCCCGATCGCCGGCCGCGTCTCGATGGACCTGATCGCGGTCGACGTCACCGACCTCGACAAGAATGCCGTGCGGCGCGGCCACATGGTGACGCTGATCGGCGAAGGCATCACGGTCGACGAGGTCGCGCATCATTTCGGCACCATCGGCTATGAGGTGCTGACCAGCCTCGGCCGCCGCTTCGTGCGCATCTACAAGGGCGGCGACGCCACAGCCGAGAAGAGCGAGCCAGCTGCCGCCGAGAAGGGCGAGGCCGCTGCACCCGCCACGCCCGTGGCGCCTCCGGCCTTGCCGACAGCAGCACCGGCCGCGCCGCCACCGCTGCCCGCCGAACCGACCCCGCCATCCGCTTGACGCGATCGATCGGCGCGATCGGCTGCACGCATGAAGATCGCGACCTTCAACATCAACAACATCAATCGCCGGCTGCCGAACCTGTTGCGCTGGCTGAAGTCGGCCAGACCTGACGTCGTCAGCCTGCAGGAGCTCAAGGCGTCCGACGCAGAGTTTCCTGCTGCGGCGATCGAGAAGGCCGGCTACGGCGCGGTGTGGCAGGGACAGAAGACCTGGAACGGCGTCGCCATCCTCGCGCGCAAGGCCGAGCCGGTCCTGATCCGCACCGCCCTGCCCAGCGACCGCGACGACCATGAGGCGCGCTACATCGAGGCCGCGGTGCGCGGCATCGTCGTCACCAGCCTCTATTTGCCGAACGGCAATCCGCAGCCGGGACCGAAATTCGATTACAAGCTCGCCTGGTTCAAGCGGCTGCGCGCCCACGCCGCCAAGCTGCTCAAGCAGGACGTCCCTGTGGTGCTCGCCGGCGACTACAACGTCGCGCCAACGCCTCTCGACATCTATCCGACCCGCTCCTGGGACAAGGACGCGCTGATCCAGCCGAAGAGCCGCGCCGCATTCAAGGCGCTGGTCGATCAGGGCTGGTGCGACGCGATCCGCACGCTGCATCCGGATGATCAGATGTTCACCTTCTGGGACTACAAGCGCAACCGCTGGCCGCGCGATGCCGGCCTCCGGCTCGATCATCTGCTGCTCAGCCCCGCAGTTGCTGCGCGGCTGGCGAAAGCCGGCGTCGACCGCGACATCCGCGGCGAGGAAGGCGCCAGCGACCATGCGCCGGCGTGGGTGGTGTTGAAGTGATGGATGCTCATTGTTGACGTCGTCCTGGCGAAGGCCAGGACGACGATCAGGATGGTTCTCGATTCAACCTGTCAAACAGCTCGTTCGGTGTCATCGCCCGGCTTGACCGGGCGATCCAGTATTCCAGAGACAGTCGTAGTTGAGCGGATGGGCCGCGGCGTACTGGATCGCCCGGTCAAGCCGGGCGATGACAGTTGTGGATGGGGACGCAGCTTCGCATTTGCCCGACGGGCAGTTTTTGCACGGCCGCCGAGGCCACCCGATGTGGGCGAATGCGCGGCGGATGTGGCGGACCGGGTACAGCCTGGGGTCGTGCAAATCGACTACAGTCGCGCCGATTTGATTCATGCATTGGGTCTGCCCATGAAGTCTTATTTCGCCGCCGCATCGATGCTCATGCTCGGCATTGCCAGCGCGTCCGCTGCCGACCTCGCCGCCCGCCCCACCACCAAGGCGGTCCCGATCGTCGCCACCGCCTATGACTGGAGCGGGTTCTATGTCGGCGCCAACGGCGGCGGCAGCTGGAGCCGGAAATGCTGGGACGTGGTGCCGTTCACGATCACCAATCCGACGCTCGGCGTGCTGAATTTTGCCGGCCCCGAAGGTTGCCACACGGCCTCTGGCGCGACCGCCGGCGGCCAGATCGGTTATCGCTGGCAGCAGGCGGCCTGGGTGTTCGGCGTGGAAGCGCAGGGCAATTGGGCCGACCTCTCCGGCTCGAACCCGTCCGTCGCCCCGCTGTTCGCGGGCTTCGCCAACCGCTCGAAGATCGATGCCATCGGCCTGTTCACCGGACAGGTCGGCTATTCCTGGGGTTCGTTCCTGCTGTACGCAAAGGGCGGCGCGGCCGTGGTGCGCGATCGCTACGAGAGCTTCATCACGACAGGATTTGGCCCCGGCGTGCCGGTCGGATTCATCGCCGATCGCGGCGCCGAGACGCGCTGGGGCGGCGCGATCGGCGCCGGCGCCGAATATGGCATCGCGCGCAACTGGTCGCTGGCGGTCGAATACGACCATCTGTTCATGGGCACCAACAATGTTCGCATGACCTACGATCCGGCTTTCATCGCCGCGCTCAACCATGACGAACGCATCCGCCAGGACGTCGACATGGTGACGGTGCGGGTCAACTACCGGTTCGGCGGCCCGGTCGTCGCGAAGTACTGACGCGCCTCACGATGCTTGTCTGTGGTTCAGACGCGCCTTGCGCTGCTTCGAACCATTGGGTCACAGTGAAGCGCGGCTCTCGAGACACGCATCAAGCGTAGCTCGGGACCACGTCCCGGAGTGCGCAGATGGGTTTTCTCTTCGTCCTCATCGTCGGCCTGGTCGCCGGCACCATTTCCGGCATCGTCGGCACCGGCTCGTCGATCATGCTGATGCCGGTGCTGGTCTATCAGTACGGGCCGAAGCAGGCGGTGCCGATCATGGCGGTCGCCGCTGTGATGGCCAATCTGTCGCGCATCCTGGCCTGGTGGCGCGAGGTCGACTGGCGGGCCTGCGCGGCCTATTCGATCACGGGCATTCCGGCCGCAGCGCTCGGCGCGCGGACGCTGCTCGCGTTGCCCTCGCATGCGGTCGATATCGCGATCGGCGTGTTCCTGATCGCGATGGTGCCGGTACGGCACTGGCTGGCGCGGCACGAGCTGAAGGCCAATCTCTGGCATCTCGCCATCGGCGGCGCCGTGATCGGCTATCTCACCGGCGTCGTGGTCTCGACCGGCCCGCTCAGCGTGCCGCTGTTTTTGTTTTACGGCCTCAGCAAGGGCGCGTTCCTCGCCACCGAAGCGGCAAGCTCGCTCGGGCTCTATGTCAGCAAGTCGGTGACGTTCGAGCGGTTCGGCGCGCTGACGCCGGATATCGCAGTGAAGGGCCTGATCGCCGGCGCCTCGCTGATGGCGGGCGCCTTCATCGCAAAACGCTTCGTGCTACATCTGAAGCCGGACGCGTTCCGCCTGATCATGGACGGCATCATGCTGGCGGCGGGCGTGTCGCTGCTGTGGTCGGCGGCGAGGTCGTAGAGCGCTGACAACAGCGCCGTCGAATACCGCGAACCGCACACAACGCAACAGAGGTAGTTGAGTCACAACGGGCCACGCCGCCTCACGTCCATGCTGCGGCCGATCGAACTCTCCACAAATACAACTCGCAGGCAGCGGCAGCTGACTTGACAACCAACTGACTGGCTATCAACCCTCTCGCCAGCAATCCGCGAGGCCGTAAGCTGAACAGAAGCCTATCCGCCAAACCGAAAAGCCGCGCCGAAAGCCTTGATAAAGCAGGAACTTTTTCTTCTCGCATTTACCAATAACGAAAATATCGCAAAAATGGAATATGGCCTTGCCTCTGGTGTCGTCGTTTAGCTACTATGGCGAAAGCGACGCTGGAGCGATCAAGAGCGACGTCAAGAACACGTACGACGCAGGCACGTCGCGCCTAAAAGCTCGGACACTTTCAAGACTGAAGATACTGGCTGGACTTCCGCGGTCACAATGGCACGAAGGCTACTTCAAGAAGCTATCCGGCGCTTGCGAAGGTCTTTGGGAAATCCGATTTGAAGCTGACAATGTCCAGCAAAGGCCACTGGGATTTCATATCTCAGATTCTGAGTTTGTCATTCTCTACTGGGCTCGCGAAAAAGGTGACAAGTTCGTCCCGAAAAAGGCTTGCGAGATTGCGCTTCGGCGCAAAGCACAAGTCTTGAACAACGGAAATCTTAAGCATGCCCTTTGGCTCGCCCTGGAGTGAACAATTCGTACGGCAACTCGCGGACAAGGATGTTCGGAGCGAGTTTGTTGCCGACCAAGTCCGAGCAAGGATCGCACAGCTAATCCGAACACTGCGAGAACAACCTGACCGCGGCTGGACGCAAACCGAACTTGGCGAACGGGCCGGTAAGACACAGAACGTCATATCTCGCCTCGAAGATCCAAACTACGGCAAGATGTCCCTTCAGTCGCTGCTGGATATTGCAGCAGCTTTTGATCTTCCCGTCTGGGTCGACATGCCGAAGTGGGAAGAATGGTTCACGCTTACGGCAGATTTCCCCGATCAGAAAACACGGCGTTCAGGGTTCGATTTGGAATCGCTCGTTACGCAAGCTAGAAGAGCAGACGAGGCCCCACCTATTGCAACGTCGGGAGCAGCGGCTTGGGCAGCAGCTCAGTCCATGAGCAATCTCGCGACCGGGCAGCGCCAATTACCCCCTTCTCCAGCAAATGCGAATTTGCTCGCAATTTCGTTAAATCAAGCTTCTCCTGAAGGAGCCCGCACTGCCGTTGGCAGTGCAGTTTCCGCGAGAAATGCAGCCGCATGAAAATTCAAATCACAGAAGCCCAGGTTTGGTGGATTGTGCAGCCAGACGAGATCCGCCCGGTTCGCGGAATAGATGGACCGAAGATGGTTTCCGGCCTTCAATCAGTTTTTCGATTTCCGTCGACGCCAACTGAAGTGCAAGGCGGGGGCGCAGAGTTTCTGAACGGACGATTAAGCCATAAAGACCAAGATATTTTGATAACGAAGTTGGCTGTCTTTGCTGATGGCATAAATGTTCACGTCCCAACCACTACGGACGACGCAGAAGTTGTGTTGCAGCACGCGCTTGCGTTCTTCTTTGATCTTGGTGTTCGACGCCCAACAAGCGAGCCTGTTCACTTTTTTCAGAGCATCATCGTAGCGGACTTCGACTCATCACTGGAGAACATCATTCCAAAGAGCTTGCTGCAAAAAATTTCTAAGGCGATGCCGATTGAAGGGGAGTCACAACTCTTCACCTTCGCAACAAACTTTGACGCATCGCTCATCTCCAATCCGAGATGGCGAACAGTTAATCCGTCACTTTTCCGGATCGAACGGCGAGCGGCTGCATCCTACGATGTGAATCGCTACTTCTGCCTTGCAAATATGAAATCATCCGAGCACATCGAAGTTCTAACAGAGTTTGAGAAATTTGCGCTCACCGCAAGCAAGTGACCATCGGGGAGCGCTGGGCTATGGACTGATCGCGTCGCATCGTGGAGGCCCGTTAGCCGGAGAGCGCGTACCGCGACCGCATCCGAGATCGAGGTCGCTCCTGCCTTTCCCTCTTTCCATGCTATCCACGGCTCCGATTCGAAAGCATCATCGGCTTCTCCATGGCCAAATCCACCCTCTCCTTCGTCTGCCAGAACTGCGGCGCAGCGTATAATCGCTGGCAGGGCAAGTGTGATTCCTGCGGCGAGTGGAACACGCTGGCCGAGGAAGACACCACGGGCTCGGTGCCGGTCTCAATCCGCTCCAAGCGCAAGGGACGGACGTTCGCGCTGGAATCGCTCTCCGGCAAGACCCAGGACGCGCCGCGGCTGTCGTCTGGCATGGCCGAGCTCGACCGCGTCACCGGCGGCGGCTTTGTCCGCGGCTCGGTGCTCTTGGTGGGCGGCGATCCCGGCATCGGAAAATCCACGCTGCTGACCCAGGCCACCAGCATGATGGCGCGCGCCGGCCACCGCGCGGTCTATATCTCCGGCGAAGAGGCGGTCGCCCAGGTGCGGCTGCGGGCCGAGCGGCTCGGGCTCGCCGACGCGCCGGTGCAGCTGGCGTCCGAAACATCGGTCGAGGACATCGTCTCGACGCTCTCGGAAGGCGCAGTGCCGCGGCTGATCGTGATCGATTCGATCCAGACCATGTGGACCGACACCGTCGAATCCGCGCCGGGCACCGTGACCCAGGTCCGCGCCTCGGCGCAGGCCCTGATCAGGTTCGCCAAGAAAACCGGGGCAACGATCATCCTGGTCGGGCATGTGACCAAGGACGGCCAGATTGCCGGCCCCCGCGTGGTCGAGCACATGGTCGATGCGGTGCTGTCGTTCGAGGGCGAAGGCTCGCAGCAGTTCCGTATTCTGCGCTCGGCGAAGAACCGCTTTGGCGCGACCGACGAGATCGGCGTGTTCGAGATGACCGGGCTTGGCCTGCGCGAGGTCACCAACCCCTCGGAATTGTTCCTCTCCGAACGCGAACTCGGCAGCCCCGGCACGGCTGTTTTCGCCGGCATCGAGGGCACCCGCCCGGTGCTGGTCGAGCTGCAGGCGCTGGTGGCACCGACCTCGCTCGGCACCCCGCGCCGCGCCGTTGTCGGCTGGGACCCGAGCCGGCTGTCGATGGTGCTCGCGGTGCTGGAAGCGCATTGCGGGGTCAAATTGTCCGGACATGACGTCTACCTCAATGTCGCCGGCGGCCTGCGCATCCAGGAGCCGGCCGCGGACCTCGCCGCGGCGGCCGCGCTGGTGTCCTCGCTGGTGAACGCGCCGCTGCCGACGGATGCGGTCTATTTCGGCGAGATTTCGCTGTCGGGCGCGATCCGCCCGGTGGCGCAGACCCCGGCCCGGCTGAAGGAGGCGCTCAAGCTCGGCTTCGGCCGCGCCATCCTGCCCGAATCGGTCCGCGGTGAGAGCGGCGGCGATGCCGGCCTGGCGCTGAACAGCGTCGGCAATCTGACCACGCTGGTCGCCGAAATTGCCGCGCGCGGAACGCCCAGAGGCGGCCGGAATCCGTCTTCGGGCGACCAAGACGGTTCTGGGCGCGCTGAATCGGCTGGGAAAAATGCCACACCGGCCCGATTCCGTCGCGACAACGGCTAAAGCGGGCGTGACGTCTCAGCCCCTCGCCGCTATACATCCGCCGCGCGGGACAGGTGGTGTTGCGGACTTGCCGGACGCCCCCGATGCGCCTCATTTAGGACGGCACCGACTTTGCCGATTCGCGAGAGCCATTAACAGCGTAAGCCCTTAACAGCGTACCGAAACGTACCAGCGGACCTGACCAGCCGATGCCCGTAACGATACTCGATCTTGTCCTGCTCGGCGTGATGCTGATCTCGGGCCTGCTGGCGATGGTGCGCGGCTTCATGCGCGAGATCCTGTCGATCGCGGCCTGGGGCGCCGCCGCCCTGGTCACGCTGTATGCTTTCTCGAAGCTGCTGCCGACCGCCAAAACTTACTTCAATAACGACACGGTCGCGGCCGTGGTGGTGGTGGCCGGCACCTTCATCGGCACGCTGATCGTGGTCTCGGTGATCACGGTGCGGATCTCGGACATGATCCTCGATTCCCGGATCGGCGCGCTCGACCGCACCCTCGGCTTCCTGTTCGGGCTCGCCCGCGGCCTCCTGATCGTGGTCGTGGCGTTCATGTTCTTCACCTGGCTGGTTCCGGACAAGCAGCGGCCCGACTGGGTCACCGGGGCGAAGTCCCGCGTGGTGCTGCAGGGAACCGGGGATTGGCTGATGACGCTCTTGCCTGACGACCCCGAGAACACCATCTTAAAGAAGTTCAAGAAGAATAAGCCAGACGACGATTCTGCGGCCGATACCAATGATCAGGCGACGCCGGCGTCGGGTGATGGCTATAGCAAACCTGCGCGTGACAGCTTGAAAAAGCTGATCGAGAAACCCGCGGGCCGATAAACTATTTGGGCCCTTACGAGAGGCGATGAACGAGATGCAGACCCCTTCGGATCAAGCCGACCAGATGGATCTCGACCTCGGCCCGATCGAACTGCAGGACCCTCTCAGATACCACCCCGATCTCGATGGCGACACGCTCCGCGAGGAATGCGGCGTGTTCGGCATCTTCGGCCATCCCGAAGCCGCCGCGATCACCGCGCTCGGCCTGCACGCCCTGCAGCACCGCGGCCAGGAGGCCGCCGGTATCGTCACCTTCGACGGCGGCCGCTTCCACAGTGAACGCCGCCTCGGCTTGGTCGGCGATGCCTTCTCCCGCCGCGAGGTGATCGAGCGCCTGCCCGGCAATGCCGCGGTCGGCCATGTCCGCTACTCGACCACGGGCGGCACCATCCTGCGCAACGTGCAGCCGCTGTTCGCCGAGCTCAGCGCCGGCGGCTTTGCGGTCGGCCACAACGGCAACCTCACCAACGGCCTGACCCTGCGCCGCGAGCTGGTCAAGGGCGGCGCGATGATGCAGTCGACCACCGACACCGAGGTGATCCTGCATCTGGTCGCGCAGTCGAAGCGCGCGCGCTTCATCGACCGCTTCATCGAGGCGCTGCGCACCATCGAGGGCGCCTATGCGCTGGTGGCGCTGACCAACAAGAAGCTGATCGGCGCCCGCGACCCGCTCGGCATCCGTCCGCTGGTGCTCGGCGATCTCGACGGCCATCCGATCCTGACCTCGGAGACCTGCGCGCTCGACATGATCGGCGCGAAATATGTCCGCGACATCGAGCCCGGCGAGATCATCGTGTTCGACGAGACCGGCGCGCACAGCCACAAGCCGTTCCCGCCGAAGCCGGCCCGGCCCTGCATCTTCGAATACATCTATTTCGCGCGGCCGGATTCCATCGTCGGCGGCCGCTCGGTCTACGACGTGCGCAAGGCGTTCGGCGCGCAGCTCGCGCGCGAGAGCCATCCCGAGGTCGACGTCGTGGTGCCGGTGCCTGACTCCGGCGTGCCCGCCGCGGTCGGCTACAGCCAGTATTCCGGCGTGCCGTTCGAGCTCGGCATCATCCGCAATCACTATGTCGGCCGCACCTTCATCCAGCCGACCCAGAGCGTGCGCGAGCTCGGCGTGCGCATGAAGCATTCGGCCAACCGCGCCGCGATCGAGGGCAAGCGCATCATCCTGATCGACGACAGTCTGGTTCGCGGCACCACCTCGAAGAAGATCGTGCGCATGATGCGCGACGCCGGCGCCCGCGAGGTGCATTTCCGCCTCGCCTCGCCGCCGATCCTCTATCCCGACTATTACGGCATCGACCTGCCCGACCGCGGTGGCCTGCTCGCCGCGACCCATTCGCTCGAGGAGATGCGCGACATCATCGGCGCCGACTCGCTCGCCTTCCTGTCGATCGACGGCATGTACCGCGCGATGGGCTATGAGGGGCGCGACCCGGCCAATCCGAGATTTGCCGACCATTGCTTCACCGGCGCCTATCCGACCCACCTCACCGACCAGAGCGAAACCGAGGCCCCGCCGCGCCAACTCTCGCTGCTGGCGGAGGCGAGCTGACGCGAAGCGTCATCCCGGGGCGATGCGAAGCATCGAACCCGGGATCTCGAAGTTGTCTTGCGTCCGTGCCTCAAAGCTTGAGATTCCCCGATGCGCAATTGCGCATCTGAGGTCTGGCCCTTCGGGCTATCCCGGAATGACGTTTCTTTCCGTCATGGCCGGGCTTGTCCCGGCCATCTGCGTCTGTAATACCCGCCGCAAAGACGTGGATGCCCGGCACAAGGCCGGGCGTGACGAAGAGAACGGCTCATGACAAAACCCCTCGCCTCCCGTATCGCCCTCGTGACCGGCGCCTCGCGCGGAATCGGCTATGCGACCGCGGTCGCGCTGGCAAAGGCCGGCGCCCATGTCGTGGCGGTGGCGCGCACGCAAGGAGGGCTGGAAGAACTCGACGACGCGATCCGGAAGGACGGCGGCAGCGCCACGCTGGTGCCGCTCTCGCTCACCGATTACGACGGCATCGCACGGCTCGGGCTCGCGTTGCATGAGCGGCACGGCAGGCTCGACATCCTGGTCGGCAATGCCGGCACGGCCGGACCGTCGTCGCCGCTCGGCCATATCGAGCTGAAGCCGTGGAACGACGTGTTCGCGATCAACGTCACCGCCAACTTCCAGCTGATCCGCTGCATGGACCCGCTGCTGCGCCAATCCGACGCCGGCCGCGCGGTGTTCGTGACCTCGGGCGCCGCGCACAAGGCCAACGCCTATCTCGGCCCCTACGCAGCCTCGAAGGCGGCGCTGGACGCATTGGTGCGCTCCTGGGCCAATGAGACCGCGAATACGGCATTGCGCGTCAATCTGTTCAGCCCCGGTCCGATCCGCACGCGGATGCGCGCGCAGGTATTTCCCGGCGAAGACCCGATGACCTTGGATACGCCCGACATGGCTGCCGAATACATCGTGCCGATGTGTTCGCCCGCGTGGACCGAGACCGGTAAGCTCTACGACTACAAGGCGCGCACGCTGCGGAGTTTTCAGCCGCCGGCGTAAGGAGTAACAGGTGAGCCGCGCCTTCCATTGTCATCCCCGCGAATGCGAGGACCCAGTATTCCAGAGGCGATTGCGTTTGAATCGAGAAGCCGCGGCGTACTGGATCGCCCGGTCCCGTCTACGCCAAGGCTTCGACGAGGCTACGAATCCCTGGCACGCCGAAGCTTTCGCGGAGGCGGCAAGCCGGGCGATGACACCTCTTCTGACGCGTGGGCCTGCCTTTGCGATGCAATTGACTCCTCCCCCGCCCCACGATTGACTGCGCTCCCAAGCGGGACGACCGCCAAGAAAATCTCGGGAGACAATCATGACGCCGAAGCTCAATCGCGCGCGCTTAAAACTGTCCGGGTTCATTCTCTCTGCCTGTATCGCATCTTCATCCCTCCTCGCTCTGCCCTTCCCCGCCAGGGCCGGCGATGTCCCGACCTTCGCGGTCGATGCGTCCTGGCCAAAACAGCTTCCCAACAACTGGATCATCGGCCAGATCGGCGGCATCACGGTCGACTGGCAGGGGCATATCTGGGTGATCCACCGGCCGCGCTCGCTGACCGATGGCGAGAAGGCTTTGAGCCTCACGCCGCCGCGCGCGAAATGCTGCGTGGCGGCGCCGCCGGTGCTCGAGTTCGACGTCGACGGCAATCTGCTGCGATCCTGGGGTGGTCCCGGCGACGGCTATCAATGGGTCGGCCGCGAGCACGGCATCGAGGTCGACGAGCGCGGCTTCGTCTGGATCGGCGGCAATGCCGATGACGACAGCGCGATCCTGAAGTTCACGCTCGACGGCAAGTATCTCGGCCAGATCGGCAAGATCGGGCCGCGCACCAACAGCAACGACACCACCCAGCTCGGCCGCCCCGCCGAGATGGCGATCGACAAGGATGCCAACGAGCTCTACGTCGCCGACGGCTACGGCAACCGCCGCGTCATCGTGTTCGACGCCACCACGCTGGCCTACAAGCGGCACTGGGGCGGCTATGGCAAGCTTCCCACCGACGACAAGCAGCAGCCCTACGATCCGAACGCCGCAGTGCAGGAGCAGTTCGGCAATCCCGTGCATTGCATCAAGATCGCCAATGACGGGCTGGTCTATGTCTGCGATCGCAGCCAGGACCGCATCCAGGTCTTCCAGAAGAACGGCACTTTCGTCAGGGAATGGTTCTACGAGAAGAACACCCGCGGCGACGGCGCGGTGTTCGACCTCGCGCTGTGGCCCGATCCGAAGCAGACCTATCTGTTGAATGCCGACGGCGCCAACAACGAGATCCGCGTGCTCAAGCGCGACGACGGCACTGTGGTCGGCACGTTCGGCCATAGCGGCCGCAATGCCGGCCAGTTCGCGCTGCTGCACGCCATGGCGGTCGACCAGAAAGGCAACGTCTACACCGGCGAGGTCGAGGGCAAGCGGATCCAGAAGTTCAAGCTGACCTCGGATGCGCTGAAGTGAGGATTGCAGCTGGATGACGCTTCGACGCAGTTCATCAGGCTTTATGCGGATTGCCGCTTCGCCTCGGACAGGGTAAGCGGGAACTCGAACGACCGGCACAAGGCTCCACAAGAGGGCCGTCCGGAAAATGACAATGGAGGGAATACTCATGACGACGACGCTCGCACGGCGCCACGCCGTGCTTCTCGCTTGCGCTGCGCTCGGCCTTGCAACGCCTGCCTTTGCTCAGGACAAGAACGTCAAGATCGGCGTGCTGAACGACATGTCCGGCCTCTATGCCGACATCGGCGGCCCGAACTCGGTGGCCGCGGCCAACATGGCGGTCGAAGATTCCGGCCTGCGTGCCAAGGGCTGGAAGATCGACGTGGTCAGCGGCGACCATCAGAACAAGCCCGACGTCGGCGTCAACATCGCGCGCCAATGGATCGACAACGAGAAGGTCGACATCATCACCGACACGCCGAACTCCGGCGTCGCGCTGGCGGTGAGCAACCTCGCCAAGGAGAAGAACTCGATCGTGCTCAATTCGGGCGCAGCGACCGCCGATCTCACCGGCAAGGCCTGCAACGCCAACACGATCTCCTACACCTTCGACACCTACATGCTCGCCCACGGCACCGGCAAGGCGCTGACCAAGGCGGGCGGCGACACCTGGTTCTTCCTCACCGCCGATTATGCCTTCGGCCATGCGCTGGAGCGCGACACCACGGCCGTCGTCACCGCCAGCGGCGGCAAGGTGCTCGGCGGCGTCAAGCATCCGCTCAACACCGCAGACTTCTCCTCCTTCCTGCTGCAGGCGCAGGCCTCCAAGGCCAAGGTCATCGGCCTCGCCAATGCCGGCGGCGACACCACCAACTCGATCAAGCAGGCCTCCGAATTCGGCATCACCGCGGGTGGGCAGAAGCTTGCGGCGTTGTTGCTGTTCGTCAACGACGTGCACGCGCTGGGCTTGAAGATCGCCCAGGGCCTCACCTTCACCGAGTCGTTCTACTGGGACATGAACGACCAGACCCGCGCCTGGTCGAAGCGCTTCCAGAAGGTCTCGCCGAAGAACGCGATGCCGTCGATGACGGTCGCCGGCGTCTATGCCGGCGTCCTGCATTACCTGAAGGCGCTGGAGGCGATGGGCGGCAATCCGCATGACGGCGCCAAGGTCGTCGCCAAGATGAAGGAGATCCCGACCGACGATCCACTGTTCGGCAAGGGCCCGCTGCGCATCGACGGCCGCCGCATCATTCCGGCCTACCTGTTCGAGGTGAAGAAGCCGGAAGAGTCGAAATATCCCTGGGACTATTACAAGCTGATCGCCACCATCTCGCCGGATGACGCCGCCAAGCCGCTCGAGGCCAGCGAGTGTCCGCTGGTGAAGAAGTGACCGCGTAGCGGTCATTCCGGGATGGTGCGCAAGCACCAGACCTCAGGGGCGCAATTGCGCCCCGGGGAATCTCGAGATTCCGGGTTCGCGCTTTGCGCGCCCCGGAATGACTCGCTCCACCCCCATCACTTCGCGGCTGCCTTCCTCGCCGGTGGCGGCAACGACGCCCATTCCCTGTCGGCGCGTGGGCCGCCGGGATCGCCGGTCAGGCCGACGAGCTGTCCAGCCTGCACGTCGAGCGTCTGGGTCCAGGTCTGGGTCTGACACAGCAGCTTGAGCAGGCAACCCTTCAGCTTCAGCCGGTCGGACGCGTCGCGCCACAGCGAGACCGAATAGGACTTGCCGTCCTCGGCATTGTAGATGTCGCCGTCGAACCGGCCCTCTGGCGTCAGCTTCAATCCCAGGATCAGTTGATGGCCGAGCAGCGCGCGCGTTCGCTTGTCGGGATCGGGATTGAAGCTGTCGCGGAACGGCTGGCCGCGTGGATCCAGCGGATCCTTCATCCACACAATGAAGCCGCAGATGCGGTCACGTGCAACACCGCAGCGCTCGAGACGGATGCGGGCGCGCCCGTCCTCGGTCAACCAGGTGCCGCCGGGATCGACCGGAGCAATCGTCTCGGCGCGGCCGGTCGAGCTCATCAGCAAGGCAGCGACGAGGCTGCGCAGAAACATGCGAACCAGAAAGTTCATGGCAGAGGACCTTTCATTGCCGGGATGGTTTTAAGGACGCGCGACGCGCGCCTCACTTGAGTTGCGCCATGAAGGCATCGGCACCCTTGTCGATGCCGGCGGTGGCGGCGGCGAGATCGCCGACGCTGGCCTTGATGTCGTAGGCGTTGGGATATTGCTTGCTGACGTAGGCGCCGAGCAGCCGCGAGGTCGCGCTGTCGAACATCTCGACGGCGTAGATCACCGAGCCCGTCATGGTGCCCTCGCCGTCGCGCGCCGCCTGGACGCCGTTGTAGACAGCGCCGGCCAGATCGAACCGCGACAGCGTGCCGAGCACCGGCGTGTTGGCAACAGCGCCGGTCAGCGTCAGCCGCAGCCGAAACGTGTTCGGCCCGCGCGTGTTCACCAGCGTGAAGCGGCCGCGCAGCTTGTCGGCGAAGCGGGTCTGCATGTAGGCGGCGAGCGTCTCCTTGTCCTTGTCGGACATGTCGCCGAACTGATGATCCGCGCCGCGATAGACCACGACCGGATCGAGCATCACCTTGTTGTAGCTCCGCCAGTCGACCGGCGGCGCATAGCGATACGGCACACGGCCGGAAGAATCCGACGTGTCAGGCGTCATGTAGGCCGACGAGGCCACCTCCGAATAAGCCACCGGCGTGACGGCGGCACATCCTGCTGCGATGACGCAAAGCGCCATCGCTCCCAGACCGCGCGCGGCGATCGAGCTCTCCATTCCAGTCTCCTCATCCGAGCTAGCGGAAAAAGCAGCTCGGCCGCAGCCGCGTCCGGGGCTGAAAGTGCGGCTGCGGCCGCCACTGCCGATCTGGCTCGCCGTCCCGGCGCCGCCAGATCTTGCCTCAGTGCCACGAACTATAAAACCGACCAGTTGGTTTGTAAAGTTGCAATCGCAGGAAACGCATCAGAAAAATGCGGCGCTCGAAGCGCCGGGCTATCAGCGAGATTCAGCTGCGCTTGCGGGCCGCGGCCGGCTTTGCGGCCGGAGCCTGCGATGCCGCGCGCGCCGCGACCGTCCTGGCCGGCTTTGCAGCCGCCGTCGCGCCCTGCTCGATCGGAGCCCATTTGCTGTCATCGAGCAATCGCTCGAACAGGCGATCGCGCTCGGCATCGCTCAATGATGACAGGCCGAACAACGAACTGAGCAGCAGCCCCCTCGCCGCCGCCCAGCGCAGCAGCGCGAGATCGGGATCGCGCGCCTCGGCCTTCATCAGCGCGATCTTCTGGACGTCGACATCGCGCGGCATCGCCATCAATTCGGGATTCTCGTTCATCGCCGCCAGCAGCGCGAACGCCCCGGCTCGCGGCGTTGAGATCGCCTCCCGCAGCGTGGCGATCTGCGCCGCGAGTTCGGGCTGGTCCGTGGTCTCGCGCGCCTTTTCGATGTAGCGCTTCGAGAACTCCTCGAAATGCGCCATCTGCTGCTCGAGCAAAGCGCGCAGCACCGCTTCCTTGGTGCGGAACTGATGCATCACGCCGCCCTTGCTGAGCCCGCTCTCGCGCGCGATCGCGTCCAGCGTCAGGCGCCCCGGACCATCGCGCGTCACGATGGTGATCGCGGCCTCGAGTGCGGCGTTGCGGGAGCGTTCCGAGCGAGAAGGATTATCCATGCGGTTACTTACTCAGGAAGGAGTCGCTTGAGCGCACAGTATCTCAGCGGCCTCGGTCAATCTCAAGCGCTGCATCCGATTCTGCCAGGCAGCGCGAACGACGTACCCGGAATGCCGGCGTCGGCATCGGGGTGGCGCATCATGCGAACGAATCGATCATTGCGCTATCTGATCGCTCACGCGCACGCGCGTACGGTGCCGCGAACCGTCTGCAGCAAGCAGCGACGCAGGCCGTGAAGGAAACCGTGCGCCATACGGCCGATGACCCTTTCCCCTCGACCACGCGCGCGGGCAACAGACTCTGCATCGGCATAACTGGCGGCGACGATCGTGCCGTGCCTGTTCCCCTCGAGCTTCAGGTCGGTGAGATAGACGAGGCCGCGCGACGTCAGCAGCGCCGCCTGCGTGTCGCTGAAGCGGCTCAATTCATCGCAGATATCAACGGCCTCGTCGTTCACCCTGTTTCTCCTGCCGGCGCGGCCCCGGGGCGAGGCGCGCGTCTAGAATACCAACCTCTATACAAACCAACCGGATGGTTTGTAAATGGGCAAAATGGCGCAATCCGCCAGATTCGGCCGATCGGGCGCATCGGCCTGTCGGATAGCCGCCCGCGCATTCGTCCTCGAAGCATCGATCAGCCAGCACTTGGAGCATGCGAGCGATGTCACAAAGCCAGACAACCCAAATCAGGGCACTCATCGAATCCTGGGCGGACGCCGTCCGCAGGCACGACTATCCCGGCGTGCTCGCCCATCACGATCAGGACATCGTGATGTTCGACGTGCCGCCGCCGCTGCTGTCACGTGGACTGGATGAATACCGCAAGACCTGGGATCTGTTCTTCAGATATAATCGCCCTGGCTACGCCTTCGATATCGAGGAGATCGCGATCACGGCCGGTGAGGATGTCGCCTTCGCGGCTGCGGTGATGCGCTGCGGCCCGCCCGATGCCACCTTCCAGTTCAGGCTGACGATCGGATTGCGCAAGGTCGGCGACGGCTGGCGCATCACGCACGAGCACCATTCGGTGCCCGCGACGGATTGATGTGTGCCCTCACTCGTGCCTGGCCGGAAATTGCCTCAGATCCTCTCAGTGTGACGGATCACATTGCATCCAACGGCTCCAGCATGGAGCGCGCGACGCACACATCGTTCCGCAAGCTTTCGGCATTTTGTGTCGTGATGTGGCCGACAGCTATTTTGCCTAACGGCGTGAACCCGCTCCTCCCGGGGGGCGACCGAGGAGAAGGGGCGGCCAAGCCCGAGCTCGACACGGGAGCTCGACACGGGAGCTGGACAGATGGCCAATCGACCCAAATTCGCAATCACGAGGCCGATCGAGGAAACGCCGTATGCGGCGGCGCCTGACATCGTCATCGGCTATCCGCATCGGCTGGACTGGCTGGCGCTGTACCAGCCGGGCCCGCTGCGCATGCCCAACGAGCAGGGCATCTATCGCGACGTCATGGCGCTGGAATCCCGTTACCAGGACATGAAGGGCCATCATGAGCGCACCGTGAAGGCGCAGCTGGATCTCATCCCCAAGCGCGCCACTGGCCGCGCCGTGCTTGCGGAAATCGGCCGCAAGCCGTCGCACAAGGTGACGATCTTTCCGTTCGATTTCCTGCCCTCGGGGCAGTGGAAATCCGAGACGGCGGCCGCGACCGAGGCGACTGTGATCATGCCGACGCCGGAGATGATCGCCGCCTGGCGGGCCAATCCCGCGGTTCCACCCGCGGCGCTGCAGCCGCAGCTCGACGGCATGCTGAAGGGCACGCAGTGGAGTCGTCTCGACTTCACCTATCCGGCCACCGGTGCGGGGACAGGCGTCTATATGTTCTATACGGCGCAGCGCTTCGACGATCAGCCGATGGGCGCCGACGATGCACTGCTGCATGAGCTGGTGCATGCCGCGCGGCTGGCGAAGGGACTTTCCTTTCAGGCGCCGGTCAGCGGCAGCTATCGCAATATGGAGGAGTTCTTCGCCAGTGTCGTACAGATGGTCTATCGCTCGGAACGGCGGCAGTCGATCTTCGACTATGCCGGCGCGCCGATCGATGCGGCGTCGTTCCTCGACAAGAACCTGACGCCGTCGCCGCGACTGCTGATGGGCTGGCTTCGCTCGCAGCAGGGGACTTTCTATGCGGCGCTCACCAAGGCCGACGCAAGCTTCAATCCGATGCGCCAGGCCGACGCCGAAGCGGCCGCGCTGACCCGGAAGATCGAGCACGCGACCTGACCACGCCGAGACTGCGCGCGCGTCGGCCGGGTGAGGCCTTCGGCCGAACTAACTCACCCACCCTGCGCAGGCGCCTTCGCCGTCGAACGCCATGCAATCGCGAGCGCGAGCAGCAGCAGCGCGCCCGCCAGATAGAACGGGGCGCCGGGCATCTTCAGCGGCGCACTATCGCCGATGAAATACGCAAATGTCAGCGTGAACAGGAACGGGCCGATCAGCTGCGAGACGCTCTGCACGCTTGACGTCGCGCCCTGCAGCTGGCCCTGCTGATCTGTCGCAACGAGCTGCGTGGTCAGCGCCTGGGTCGCGGCGCCCGCGACGCCCCACAGCGCCATCACGGGAATGCCCACCCAGAACCAATGGCCGGTCGGCGCCGCACCGAAAATCAAGAAACCGGCCGCGCCGAAGCCGAGGCCGAGGAACAGCGTCTTGCGCTCGCCGAAGCGCTTGACGATCGGGCCGATCGCCGCACCCTGCACGATCATGGCGCAGACGCCGACCAGCGCCAGCGTCGCGCCGACGGTGCCGGTGCTCCAGCCATAACGATAGGTCGCGTAGAGCACGAACACCGACGGCAGCACGACATGGGCAAGCTGGGCGAAGAAATTCACCAGCGACAGCCCGGCGAGCACCCGGTTCGAGCGCAACAGATGCAATGCGCCGACAGGATTGGCGCTCCGCCAGCGGAACGGCGAGCGGCGCCCGGCAGGCAGCGACTCCGGCAGGATCAGCAGGCCATAGAGGCCGTTGGCGAAGCTCAGGCCGGCTGCGACCCAGAACGGCAGCCGCGGATCGAATTGGCCGAGCAAACCGCCCAGCGCCGGCCCGAGGATGAATCCCGCGCCGAAGGCGACGCCGATCTTGCCGAACACGGCGGCGCGCTGCTCCGGCGCGGTGACGTCGGTGATGTAGGCGAATGCGGTCGAGATGCTCGCCGAGGTGATGCCCGAGACCATCCGGCCGATGAACAGCCAGCCCAGCGTCGGCGCGAGCGCCATCACCACATAGTCGGCGGCAAGCCCGAAGTTCGACAACAGCACCACGGGCCGGCGACCGAAGCGATCGGACAGCGCACCCAGGATCGGCGAGCAGAAAAACTGCATCAACGCCCAGATCGTACCGAACAGCCCGAAGATGCGCGCGGCGTTCGCGGTGTCGTTGTTGACGAAACTCTCGATCAGTTTCGGCAGGATCGGGATGACCACGCCGAGCGCGAGCGTGTCGAGCAGGATGGTGACGAAGATGAAGATGACGGCGGCACCGCGCGCCTGCGGCGCGTCCGCTGCGTCATTCTCGTTTTGACGCGTTTTCGTCACGCGAACCGGTACCCACTTCGCTCGAAAACGCTAAGCGCCACCTCTCCGCTCATGACGGGCGTTTGCGCTTGTGGGCGAACGGGTTGGCCTTTTCGCGCAACGTGATCCTAACCGGCGTGCCCGGCAGATCGAAGGTCTCGCGCAGCGAGTTGGTGAGGTAGCGCAAATAGGATCTCGGGATCGCGTCGGCGCGCGAGCAGAACAGCACGAAGCTCGGCGGGCGCGCCTTCACTTGCGTGATGTAGTTCAGCTTCAACCGGCGGCCCGAGACCGCCGGCGGCGGAGCGGCCTGGATCGCCTGCTCGAACCAGCGATTGAGCGCGGCCGTCGGCAAGCGCCGGTTCCAGACCGCATAGGCCTCCTGGATCGCAATCATCAGGCGGTCGATGCCCTCGCCCATCAGGCCGGAGACGGCGACAACAGGCACGCCCTTGACCTGGGGCAGCCAGTGGTCAGCATCGGTGCGCAGTTGCGATATCTGGTTGGGCTTGCGCTCGACGAGGTCCCATTTGTTGACCGCGAGCACGATGGCGCGGCCTTCGCGCTCGATCAGGTCGGCGATCCGCAGATCCTGCTCCTCGAACCTGTTCTGCGCGTCCATCATCATCACGACGACTTCGGCGAAGCGCACCGCGCGCAGCGCGTCGGCGACCGAGAGCTTCTCCAGCTTCTCCTCGATCCGCGAGCGACGGCGCAGGCCTGCGGTATCAAACACGCGGAACTGGCGGCCCTGCCAGGTGATCTCGACCGCGATCGAATCGCGCGTGGTGCCGGCCTCGGGGCTGGTCAGCAGCCGTTCCTCGCCGAGCAGATGGTTGATCAGCGTCGACTTGCCGGCGTTGGGCCGGCCGACGATCGCAACCCGGATCGGTCGCTGCGCGATCTCCTCGTCCGACCAATCCTCGACACCCTCGATCTCCTCTTCCTCCTCCTCGGCAGACTCCGGCATCAACGCACTGAGCGCCTCGTGGAGATCGCCCATGCCCTCGCCATGCTCGGCCGAGATCTGGACGGGATCGCCGAGGCCGAGCGCGTAGGATTCCATCGCGCCGATCTCGCCATGCTTGCCCTCGGCCTTGTTGGCGACCAGCACCACCGGCTTGTTGGCTTTCCGGGCGAAGTCGGCGAAGGCGCGGTCGGTCGGCGTCAGGCCGACGCGGGCGTCGATCACGAACATCAGCGCGTCGGCGAGCTCGATCGCGGTCTCGGTCTGCTCCTGCATCCGCGCCGTCAGCGAGCCCTTGACGCCCTCGTCGAGACCCGCGGTATCGATGATGGTGAAGTCGAGATCGTAGAGCCGGGCCTGGCCCTCGCGGCGGTCACGCGTGACGCCGGGCTCGTCGTCGACCAGCGCGAGCTTCTGGCCGACCAGCCGGTTGAACAGCGTCGACTTTCCGACATTGGGCCGGCCGATAATGGCGATGGTGAAGGACATGGATCATCCAGGCGCGGTCTGCGACGCGCGGGTCAAGGTGCTGGCAAGAACTACAGCAGGAATGTTGGTCGGTCGAAGCAAATGATCGGGCACCTTGCCCCTTCGTCGCAAGCGGGGCGAGGTGGAACTCAGCTTAACGGTTAGCGTGTAAAGCCGCCGCTCGGCACCGGCGCGGGGAAGCCGCCGCCGGATTGTTGCGAGGTCTGGGTCTGGGCCGGCGCCGCAGGCTGCGCCTGCTGGTCGTCGGCCGGTGGCGCGGTGGCGCGGCGGCGGACGATCTTCTTCGGCTTCGGCTCGGGCGGCAGCGCGGCGGGCGCGCCCTCCTCCGGCGCAGCGTCGGGAGCCGCCGCCTGATCCGCCGCGGGGGCTGCGGCCGGCGCCGCCCTACCCTTGGCGTTCTTCTTGGCGCTCTTCGGCGGCTCGGGCGGCGGAGCCGCCTGGGCCGCTGCTGCCGCGGCGTTCTGCTGGTCGAGCTGTTCCTGCTGCGAGCCCTTGTACAATTCCTTCGGCACGCCCTGCTCGAGGCCGGGCACGCCTTCCGGGAATACCGGCTTGCGGTCGCCCTGCAGCTTCTTCTTGGTGTCGAGGAAGTCGAGCAGGTCGCTCGGATCGAAATTGGCCATACCGCCACCGCCGCAGCCCGCCAAGACGCTGCAAAGCGCGATGAGAACTGCGGCTGCGATCAGGCGTTGCGAGCGGCGCATGGTCGATCTCTCACTCAAACTCGGGTTCGTCTGGGCATGATCTCCGCGCAAACGCTTCGCGTTTGTCGCGAGGGAAAACCGGTTCCCACTTTTGCGGATCATGCCTCCTCAGCTCTTGGCGACCGGCGGCAACAAGGCCTGCAGCGCTTCGGCGCGCGAACGCAGGCTCGGCGGCGTCTCGCCGTCATTGGCTATCTGCTCGAGCCATTGCCGCGCGGCGGTGGCATCGTTGGCGCGCAAGGCCGACAGCGCCAGCAGCTCGCGCGCGGAGTGGCGGAAGGTCGGATCCTTCGCCGCGGCCGTCGCCTCGAGCCGCTGCAGCATGTTCGGATAGGTCGTGGTTTCCATCAGGATCTGCGCGGCGCGGATCCGCGCCAAATCCTGCTCGGGACCACCGACGCTGCGGTCGGCTGCGATCTCGTCGTAGAGCTTCGCGGCGGCCGGCTGGTCGCGGGTCGCGACCTCGGCGGCCATGCGCAGCCGCGCCAGATTGCGGTAGCCGGACGGCGCCTTGGTGATGAGGTCGGCAAAGGCAGCCTCAGCCTCGGCGTGCTTGTTCTGCTCGGACAGCTCGGCCGCGCGATCGAACGCCGCACCGGCCTCGGCCGCCTTCTTGGCCTCGAGATATTGGTAGCCACGCCAGCCACCGACGCCGGCGACCACCAGGATCGCCAGCGCGATGATAAAGATCGAGTACTTGTCCCACAGCTTCTTGAGCTGATCGCGACGGACTTCCTCGTCGACTTCGTCAAATAATTCAGACACTTAAGGCTATCCCATCCCCTCGGGACCGTGAATCTCGGTGGGCCATGCCCGCACCCGATCCCCACATCGCGGCGGCGTTACCCTAACGGTGTGGCGGAGGCAAGGCAAAGCGAGGCGGATCAAAGCGTTAACCGGGGAAGTTTGTCCTGCCCCGGGCTCACGCCCCCGCCAGGCTCTCGCGCAGCTGGCGCTTGATCACCTTGCCATTGGCATTGCGCGGCAGCGGCTCGGCGGTCAGCGCCATCGTCTCCGGCACCTTGTAGTCCGACAGACGCTCGGCACACCAGGCGCGCAGGCTCTCCACGTTGACGTCGGTACGGGTCACGATCACGGCGTGGACGCGCTCGCCGAGCACCGGGCACGGCTTTGCGATGATCGCGCTCTCGACCACGGCGGGATGGCCTGAAAGCACCGACTCGACCTCGGCGGAATAGATCTTCAGGCCGCCGCGGTTGATCATGTCCTTCTGGCGGTCGAACACGCGGACGAAGTTAGCAGCGTCGACCGAGCCGAGATCGCCGGAATGCCAGAAGCCGGCGGTGAAACTCTCCGCGGTCGCCTTCGGATTGTTCCAGTAGCCCTTGATGACCGAGGCGCTGCGGATCCAGAGCTCGCCGATCTCGCCGCGCGGCACCTCGCGGCCGTCGGGCCCCATCACGATGATCTCGGCGCCGGGACACGGCAGACCGACGCTGTCGATATGGGCCGCGGTCAGTTCGCCCGGCATCAAGGTCGAGGGCGACGTGGTCTCGGTCGCACCGTAGCAATTGGCGAGCTTCAGCCCGGGAATTTTTGCGTCGAGCTTCTCGATGGTGGCGACCGGCATCGGCGCGCCGCCGAAGCCGCCGATCCGCCAGCTCGACAGGTCGGTGCTGTCGAAATCCGGCTGCATCAGGCAAAGATTGTACATCGCCGGCACCATCACCGTGTAGGTGACCCGCTCGCGCGCCGCGACCTTGAGATACTCCGCCGCCTTGAACTCCGGCATGATGATCAGCGCACCGGCGCAGCGCGCCATGGTGGTGACGTTGGCGACCGCGCCGGTGACATGCGCGAGCGGCACCGCGGCGATCGAGCGATCATCCTTGGTTAGCTTCAGGCACGACGCGAACACCTGTGAGGAGTGGATGATGTTGCAATGGGCGAGCATCGCGCCCTTCGGCCGGCCGGTGGTGCCCGAGGTGTAGAGGATCATCGCGGTGTCCTCTTCCCTCACCTCCGCCGGCGCCTCGGCCGGCGCATTGTCGCGCAGACGAGCGAATTGCGACGCGCCGTCGTCGCTGACCGAGATGCGATGCTTGAGGCCTGGAATATCGGCAGCGTCCGGGATGCGATCGGCAAGCGATGCCTCATGGACCAGAAGCGTCGCGCCGCAATCGTTCAGCACATAGGCGATCTCGGGCTTCCGCTGGCGCGTGGAGAGCAGCACCGTGACCAGCCCGGCATGGGCGGCGGCGAACATCGTCAGCACGAACTCGATGCGGTTGCCGAGCAGAATCGCGACGCGGTCGCCGGGCGCAAGACCAAGCGCGGCAACGCCCGCCGCAACCTTCGCCGATTGCTCGGCCACCTCGCGCCAGCTCAGGCGTTGATCGCCGCAGACCAGCGCCTCGCCGTCGCCGTTCTGCGCGACGGCCTCAGTGACCATCGCCCACAGGCTGCCCGGCCGTTCCGGGAACGCCGGCACGACGCGGTCACCGAAGCGCGGCTCGAGCCGCATCGGCGGCAGTGCGTGTTGCGACCAGTCCATGCGCGCCCTCGTCAGCTCTTCTTCATGCCGTAGACGTGCTCCGGCCCCGGGAAGGCGCGGCTCTTCACATCGCGCGCATAGCCCGCGATGGCTTCCTCGATCATCGGTCCGAGATTGCCGTAGCGGCGCACGAATTTCGGCGCGCGCGGCGACAGGCCGAGCATGTCCTCCAGCACCAGCACCTGGCCGTCGCAGGCGGCACTGGCGCCGATGCCGATGGTGGGCACGGCGATCGATTGCGTGATCTTGCGCGCCAAGGGCTCGGCGACCGCCTCGACCACGATCGAGAACGCGCCGGCTTGCGCGATCGCGTGAGCGTCGTTTTCGATCGGCGCCCAGTTGGTCTCCTCGCGGCCCTGGGCGCGGAACGAGCCAAGCGTGTTGATCGACTGCGGCGTCAGGCCGATATGGCCCATCACGGGAATGCCGCGCTCGGAAAGGAACGCAACGGTTTCCGCCATCCGCGCGCCGCCCTCGAGCTTGACCGCGCCGCACAGCGTTTCCTTCATGATCCGCACCGCCGATTGAAACGCCTGCTCCTTGGAGCCTTCGTACGAGCCGAACGGCATGTCGACCACGACGAGGGCCGCCTGCGAGCCGCGCATCACGGCGCGGCCCTGCAGGATCATCATGTCGAGCGTGACCGGCACCGTGGTCTCGAAGCCGTGCATGACGTTGCCGAGGGAATCGCCGACCAGGATCGCGTCGCAATGACGGTCGACCAATGCTGCGGTGTGCGCGTGGTAGGACGTCAGCATCACGATCGGCTCGCCGTTCTTGCGGGCGCGCAGATCTGGCGCGGTCTTGCGCTTGATGGCGGATTGAACAGACATTCTCAGGCTCCCATGACAGGCACGCCGATCACGACCGGGTGGAACGCAAACGCAAGCGCCAGATAAGCGATGACACCGACCGCGATCGCGATCAGGTCGTTGGTTGGGCCGCCCACCGGGATCGGCGGCGCGCCGGCATCCGTGCGGCGCTTCAGCGAGATGCGGTCATAGACCGCCCAGCCGAGAATCGAGCCGAACAGGATGATCGAGCCGAGGTCGCCATTGGCGAGCAGATGCGCAAACGCCCACAGCTTCACGCCCGCCAGCATTGGGTGCTTCAGCGTGGTATAGATGCGGCCGCGGATATAGGAGGCGACGACCAGGATGACGGCGGGCAGCATCAGCGCCACCGCGATGTGCTTGAAAGCGGTCGGCGGCGTCCAGACGTCGATCCATCCGGTCGCGCGATAATGGCCGAAGCCCCAGACGATCAGGAACAGCCCTGCCGCGGCGGCGAGCGAATAAACGATCTTGTAGACGCCCTCGCCCATCGTTTTGATCAGGCCGGCACGCAGGTCGCGCAGGCTGGTCAGCACATGGATGCCGAGGAACAGCACGAGACCCAGGATCATGACGAGCAGTCCCACGATGTTCCTCCCCTGATTGATTGGTGTCTTCGCGTAACATCTTCGCCGGGCGGTAGGCAATGCATCACCCCCACCGCCATATTCCGTCATTCCGGGATGGCCCGCAGGGCCAGACCCGGAATCTCGAAGTTGTCGGGCGCGCAAACCAATCTCGAGATTCCGGGTTCGATGCTCCGCATCGCCCCGGAATGACGAGCCTCAAGGTCTCTCTGGTTGCTTGCCGAACTCGCGGTTGTCGACATAGCGGATCATGATCGGGCGGCCGGCCAGCGCGCCGCCAAGCCCGCCGGTGAATTTCAGCGGCAGGCAGGCGCCGAGCGAGGCGTTGATGGCATTGAGGTAGGTCGTGCGGGTGTCCGTCGGGACGCCCCGCGTCGCGAATGTCAGGCGCGGCGCGCCGATCATCTCGCCCGTCCGCTTGAAGCTGAAGCGCACCGACATCTGCATGCCCTCGCGCGCGTCGTCGGGCGGCGGCGGCGCCCAGCAGGAACGCAGCGCGGCGAAGAGATCGCCGATGGTATCGAGATCATGGTCCGGCTTGCGGTACTTCTGGGCTTGCCCCTCGGGCGGCACGGTCAGGATCGTGAGCTGAAGATTTTCGCCGTACGGATAATCCATCTCGGGAAGGCACGGGCCGTGGTTGAACACGCTGCAATAAGACGGCGTGCAGGGCCCGCCGTCGAGCACGCTGCAGGGTGTGTGCGCGAACGGCACCGGGTTGGTCTGTTGCCTTTCCTGCGCGCCGGCCACGCCCACAGGGCAGATGGCCAGCACGGCAAGAACGAGGTAGATGGCGATGCGTCGGAGCATGGACGAGCCCTGGAAGGCGGTCCAACCAAGATGTGAAACGCGGCGGGCAGGTTCAAGCCTTGCCGCGTTCACGTCCCCGCGCGTGTTTCATGCTGCGATGCTAGGCTGACGCGGCTCGCGCGTGTTGAATGAGCTCGACCTTGTAGCCATCCGGATCTTCGACGAAGGCGATGATCGACGTGCCAAATTTGACCGGGCCGGGATCCCGTCTGATCTTGACTCCGGCCGCGCGAAGGCTGCCGCAGAGGTCGTAGATGTCCGGGACCTCGATGACCAATTGGCCGAACGCGTTGCCGTGTTCATAAGTCTCGATGCCGTAATTGTATGTCAGCTCGAGTCCCGAACCGGCCGCCTCGCCGTAGCCGAGAAACGCAAGCGTATATCGCCCTTCCGGAACATCGCGGCGCCGGAGCTCCGTCATGCCGAGCTGCTTGTAGAACGAAATGCTTCGTTCGAGGTCACCGACGCGGATCATCGTGTACAGGATTCTGTTCATGGCTAGTCCTTTTGGAAAATCTTTCGATGGCTAGGGTCAGCGGCTGCGCAGTGTTCATCAGGCCAGAGCGGCAGCGACCCATTGCGCCCAGGCGAGCGCTTCTCGATCGGCACCGGGTCGGGCAACGATCTGAATTCCAAGCGGCAGCCCCTCGGGGCCGGCTCCAGCAGGAACGGTGATGGCAGGGCCATGCAAGGCGGTCCAAAGTGAATTGAACGACGAGTCCCCGGTGGAAGCGAGGCCCTCGGGAGCCTGGCCGGTCGCGGCGGGCGTGACCAGAATATCAAGATCCTCGATCGTCGCCGGAAACCGGCGGCGCAGCTGCGAAAGTGTCTCCGCCGCTTCGAGATAGTCGGCGTGGGAAATGGCCAATCCTGCGTCGAGTTGCTGCCGGAGAGGCGAACTGATCTGGTCTCGTGCATGCGCCAGCTCCCAGCCGAGCCCTTGAGCGGCCTCGCGATTGAGCACCTTGGGGAATGCAGTGTGAAATGCATCGAACGCTGACGGCAGCTCGCGATCGACGACCACGGCACCCGCGCGCGATAACGCCGTCGCTACGTCAGCAAGAAGCTTGCGGGTCTCGGGCAGCGCCTTGTCCCAGCTCGGCGATCTGCATATTCCGATGCGAGGCGCGCGTTCAGGCTTCCGATCAGGATCGCCGAGCGGCAGGCCGCTGACGGTCCCGACCAAGAGCGCGCAATCAGCGACGCATCTGGCGACAACGCCAACCGTGTCAACGGTCTCGGCGACCAGCTTCACACCGCCGCGATTGATCACTCCGAAGCTCGGCTTGTAACCCACCACGCCACAATAGGCGGCCGGCTTGATCAGACTGCCCATCGCCTGCGTCCCATATGCAAGCGGGAAGAAGTAGTCCGCAACACCCGCCACCGAGAGCTGGCGCCGGTTGTTTGGACAGCGCCCCGCGGGATTTAAGTGGATTCCTGCCGGGTTATGCTGAACGCGGGGCCTTTCGATTTTGTCGTTGCGTCGGGAGGGCGTAGCCCGACCAGAGCGACGACAAAATCGTCGGCGACGGTCATGCGGCCATCACCATAGCTTGCGTGCCGAAGTAAGCCTCGTCGGGCGTGCGCCCGTCAAGGCTCGAGTGAGGGCGTCCCTGATTGTAGAAGGCCAGATACTTGGCAATTGACGCTCGCGCCTCGGACACGCTGTCGTAGGCGCGGAGATAAACTTCTTCGTATTTGACCGTGCGCCAGAGCCGCTCGACAAACACGTTGTCGCGCCAGGCGCCCTTGCCGTCCATGCTGATGGCGATCTTCGCGTCCAGCAGCACATCGGTGAACTCGAGGCTGGTGAACTGGCTGCCCTGGTCCGTGTTGAAAATCTCGGGCCTGCCGTGCTTCGCCAACGCCTCCTGGACCGCTTCGACGCAGAAGGCCGCCTCCATTGTGATCGAGACGCGATGGGCCAGGACCCGTCGGCTGAACACATCGACGACCGCCGCGAGATAGACGAAGCCACGCCGCATCGGAATGTAGGTGATGTCCATTGCCCACGCCTGGTCGGGCCGCTCGATCTTCAATCCGCGCAACAGGTACGGGTAGATCTTGTGACCCGGTGCCGGCTTACTCGTGTTCGGGCGACGATAGACCGCCTCGATCCCCATGCGCTTCATCAGCGTCGCGATGTGGCGGCGACCGGCGTATACGCCCTCCCGCCGCAGCAACGATCGCTGCATACGCGCTCCCGCGAAGGGATAATCGAGATGCAGCTCATCGAGCCGACGCATCAAGGCAAGGTCCTCGGCCGAAACTGGCCGAGGTTCATAGTAGACCGTGCTGCGAGCCAGCTTCAGGACCTTCGCCTGGCGCACGATAGAAAGATCATGACCGCGGTCGATCATCGCTTTGCGCTCAGCAGGCCCGCCTTGGTGAGCGCGCCGGACAAAAAATCGTTTTCCAACGCCAGCTCGCCGATCTTGGCATGTAACGCCTTCAAATCGACCGGCGTCTCGGCCGACGCCTTGTCATGCCCAAACACGCCGGCGGCGCCTTCCAGGAGCTGGTTTTTCCAGATCGTGATCTGGTTCGGATGAACATCAAACAGTTGCGCCAGCTCCGCCAGCGTCTTGTCGCCTTTGACCGCAGCCAAAGCAACCTTCGCCTTGAATGCCGGAGAATGCATCCGGCGGCTCTTCTTCGTCATCTTCGCTCCTGATTCGCGGCAAGAATCCTCGCCGCTGTCAGGCAGAAAATCCACTCAAGCTACTGTCCGAATTTGCGGAGCCAGCTCTCCGAGCCGCTGCTCGATCCACCTGGGGTGTGCCCGAGCGTCAGCGGGTGAACCGTTGGACCAGGCGTGCGGATGGCGAACTCCGCGGTGACCGTCTTGCCGATCACCACGGCCCCGGCGGCGCGTACCCAAGTGACGGCGGCCGCATCGGCTTTCGGACGCCACGCCTTCCAGATCGGAGAACCATGCTCGGTCGGCATGTCGTGCGTATCGATGACATCCTTGACCCCGATCGGGATGCCATGGAGCGGCCCTGGATTTGCGCGGGCACTTCGCGCCTGATCCGGATCATGGAAGGCCAGCGCCCGGACCGCCGGGTCGCGATCGGCGATACGCGCGAGGCACGCTTCGAGAAGGTCGGCCGGCTTCAACCTGCCACTTTGAATGCGGCGAGTGGCGTCCGTTGCGGTCAGCTGAGAAAGGTCATCCATGGCGCGATTTCCAGTTGTGGCGTTGCCACTGGAAATAGCTCGGGACATATGATAAGAAAAACCAATATTCCTTATCCAACAATTTCATTTAACTGAACTATGCGCAACCTCGACATGGACATCCTTCGGACTTTGGTGGCTGCCCAGGACCTGGGTGGCTTCAACCGCGCTGCCGACCAGGTCGGCCGGTCTCAGTCAGCGGTCAGCCAGCAAGTCCGGAAACTGGAGGAGCAGGTTGGCGAGGCCTTGTTCCGCAAGGAAGGACGAGGGTTGGTCCCCACCGAAGCCGGCGACGTGATCCTGCGCTATGCCCGTCGCATCCTCGATCTCAACGACGAGGCGATCGCCGCGGTGCGGGGAATCGCGATCGCGGGGACCGTCCGGTTTGGCTTGCCGAGCGACCTCGCCGAGACGTGGTTGCCGAAAGTGTTGGGGCACTTCAAGCGCGCCCATCCTGCTGTCTTGATCGAGGTCGTCGTCGAGCGCAACGCGCTGCTGCTCGAGCGGCTGGATAAGGGACAGCTTGATCTTGCGATCGCATTTGGCGGCGGTCCACGTGCCGATGCGCATCAATTGGCCGAGCTGCCGATGACGTGGATTGGCCCCGTATCGAAAGAGTCTGTGATCAAGACGAGCGAGCCGATATCGCTGGTGGTGTACAGCCCTCCCTGCTTCTTCCGTCAGGCGAGCATCGATGCCTTGGACAAGGCCGGCATCGCCTGGCACACATCGTTCACAAGCACCAGCCTGCACGGGCTATGGGCCGCCGTCGATGCGGGCCTTGGCATTACCCTGCGCACGGTCGTCGGTTTGCCTCGCTCCCTGACGGTGCTGCACGAATCCTCCGGCCTCCCGCCTGCCCCAACGATCCGATTGGCGTTGCATGATGCCGGCCGGGAATTGTCGCCCGCCGCCGAGCGACTGAAGGCCATCCTGGTCGAAACGTTGGCCGATAGCCTACACGGCGCGAACCGAGCGCTTGCTCGGTAGCGCCGCTCCGGGTAGCAACAAACTCGCTGTCATCGCCCGGCTTGACCGGGCGATCCAGTATTCCAGAGGCGGCGGTGTGTCATTGAGAAGCCGCGGCGTACTGGGTCCCCCGGTCCCGTCTACGCCAAGGCTTCGACGAGGCCACGAATCCCAGGCACGCCGAAGCTTTAGCGAAGGCGGCAAGCCGGGGGACGACAGCGGCAGGCTTGGCGACACTACGCCCGCTTCTTCACGTCCTCGCGCTTTTCGCGTCATAACCCAACTGTCATCGCCCGGCTCGACCGGGCGATCCAGTATTCCAGAGACGGTTGTGATCAATCGAGAGGCCGCGGCGTACTGGGTCCCCCGGTCAAGCCGGGGGACGACACCGAGGAATGGGCCTTACGCCTTCTTCACGTCCTTGACGTTGGAGAAGGTGATGCCCTCGGCGCGCTCGCGGGTGTAGCCGAGATAGAACTCGTTCTTGGCCATGAACACGGGATCGCCGTCGACGTCGTCGGCAATGCCGGAATTGTTGGCGGCGACGAAGGCATCGAGCTTCTTGCGGTCGTCGGAGGAAATCCAGCGCGCCAGCGAGAATTCAGAGATCTCGAACTCGACCGGCAGAGAATATTCCGCATCCAGCCGCGCCTTTAGCACGTCGAGCTGCAGTGGGCCGACCACGCCGACCAGCGCCGGTGCGCCATCGCGCGGGCGGAACACCTGCACGACGCCCTCCTCCGACATCTGCTGCAGGGCTTCCTTCAGCTTCTTCGCCTTCATCGCATCCGTCAGGCGAACACGGCGGACGATTTCCGGCGCAAAGCTCGGCACGCCGACGAAGGTCAGATCCTCGCCCTCGGTCAGGGTATCGCCGATCCGCAAGGTGCCGTGGTTGGGAATGCCGACGACGTCGCCGGCAAAGGCCTCGTCCGCCACCGAGCGGTCCTGGGCAAAGAAGAATTGCGGGCTCGACAGGCTCATGTTCTTGCCGGTGCGCACCAGCTTGGCCTTCATGCCGCGGCTCAGCTTGCCCGAGCACAGCCGGGCGAAGGCGATGCGGTCGCGGTGGTTCGGATCCATGTTGGCCTGGATCTTGAACACGAAGGCGCTCATGCGCGGCTCGGCTGCCTCGACCTTGCGCAGATCCGAATCCTGCGCACGCGGCGCCGGCGCGAACTTGCCGAGGCCTTCGAGCAAGTCGCCGACGCCGAAATTGCGCAGCGCGCTGCCGAAATAGACCGGCGTCAGATGCCCTTCGCGGAACGCCGCGAGCTCGAACGGCTTGCAGGCTTCCGAGGCCAGCGCGAGCTCGTCCCTGACCTCGGCGACGTCGAGATTGGGGTTGCGCTTGCCGAGATCGGCGATGTCGATCTGCTCGGTGGCGCCGGTCTTGGCGCCGCCGCCCTCGAGCAGCCGCACGCCGCCATTGACGACGTCATAGGTGCCGAGGAAGTCGCGGCCGCGGCCGACCGGCCAGGTCATCGGCGTGGTGTCAAGCGCCAGGGTCTTCTCGATCTCGTCGAGCAGGTCGAACGTGTCGCGGCTCTCGCGGTCCATCTTGTTGATGAAGGTGATGATCGGGATGTCGCGCAGGCGGCACACCTCGAACAGCTTCCGCGTCCGCGCCTCGATGCCCTTGGCGGCGTCGATCACCATGACCGCGGAGTCGACCGCGGTCAGCGTCCGGTAAGTATCTTCCGAAAAGTCCTCGTGGCCCGGCGTGTCCAAGAGGTTGAACACGAGGTCGTTGAACTCGAAGGTCATCACCGAGGTGACGACCGAGATGCCGCGCTCGCGCTCGATCTTCATCCAGTCCGAGCGGGTGTTGCGGCGCTCGCCCTTGGCCTTGACCTGACCCGCGAGGTTGATGGCGCCGCCGAACAGCAGCAGCTTTTCCGTCAGCGTGGTCTTGCCGGCGTCCGGATGGGAAATGATCGCAAAGGTGCGCCGTCGCGCCACTTCCTCTGACAGTGGCGAGCGGGACGGCGATTCGGTTGTTGCAGCGGTATCGGACATGGCGGGGCAGCGTTTGGCAGGGAAAACGGGCGCAATCAAGGGCGTTTTGTCGCAATGCGGACGGGCGCACCATCCCCATATAGGTACGAGAAGGACGACCTTCTCCTCACCATACCGTCAGCGGGGACGACCCTGCCTTTTCTGGAGGGTTCGTGATGGCTTGGGCCATTCTGTTCACCGCTGGCCTGCTCGAGATCGGCTGGGCGATCGGGCTGAAATATACCGAGGGTTTCTCGCGGCTGGTGCCGTCGGTGCTGACGCTCGCGGCGATGGCCGGCAGCGTGATCCTGCTTGGCATTGCGCTGAAGACGCTGCCGATTGGAACCGCCTATGCGGTCTGGACCGGGATCGGCGCGGTCGGCACTGCGGCGCTCGGCATCATCCTGCTCGGCGAACCCGCGACCGCGATGCGGCTCGCCAGCATCGCCCTGATCGTTTCCGGCATCGTCGGGCTGAAGCTCGTCGGATGAATCTCTTCTGGACGCGTTTTCTTAACGCGAACCGGCTTCCACTTCGCTCGAAAACGCTACTTCAGAATCTGCACCGCCCAATAGGTCGCGGCGGCGACCGCAGCCGACGCCGGGATTGTGATCACCCAGGCATAGACGATCGAGCTCGCCACATTCCAGCGCACGGCGGAGAGCCGCCGTGCCGCACCGACGCCGACAATGGCGCCGGTGATGGTATGGGTGGTCGATACGGGAACCCCGAGATAGGTCGCGATGAACAGCGTCGCGGCGCCGCCGGTCTCAGCGCAAAAGCCCTGCATCGGCGTCAGCTTGGTGATCCGCAGCCCCATGGTGCGCACGATCCGCCAGCCGCCCATCAAGGTGCCCAGCGCCATCGCGCTCTGGCAGGACAGCACGACCCAGAACGGAATTTCGAAGGTGTCGCCGAGATGGCCCTGCGAGTAGAGCAGCACGGCGATGATGCCCATGGTCTTCTGCGCGTCGTTGCCGCCATGGCCGAGCGAATAGAGCGAGGCCGAGGCGAATTGCAGGATGCGAAAGGCGCGATCGACCGCGAACGGCGTCGAGCGCACCGAGAGCCAGGACACGACGGCCACCAGCACCAGCGCCAGCAGGAAGCCGACCAGCGGCGACAGCACGATCGCGAGCAAGGTCTTGGTGAGCCCGCTCCACACCGCAGCCGAAATGCCCGCCTTCGCCATGCCGGCGCCGACCAGCCCGCCGATCAGCGCGTGCGAGCTCGACGAGGGGATGCCGAGCGCCCAAGTGATCACGTTCCAGACGATCGCGCCGACCAGCGCGGCGAAGATCACGGTCGCGTCCACCACCGACGGGTCGATGATCCCGGTGCCGATGGTGTTGGCGACGTGCAGGCCGAAGACTGCGAAGGCGACGAAATTGAAGAAGGCCGCCCAGAACACCGCATATTGCGGCCGCAGCACGCGGGTCGAGACGATGGTTGCGATCGAGTTCGCGGCATCGTGCAGGCCGTTCAGGAAGTCGAACAGCAGCGCGACCGCGATCAGGATGGTGAGAACCGGAAGACCCAGCGTGGCGTCCACGTGATGGCCCCGCTCTATTGTGCTTTTTTGAGCATGATCTCCGCGCAAACGCGTTCCGCGTTTGTCGCGCCGGAAAACCGCATCACACTTTTCCGGATCATGCTCATACTTGCTCGATCACGATCGAATTGATCTCGTTGGCGACGTCGTCGAAGCGGTCGGCCACCTTCTCGAGGTGATCGTAGATCTCCGCGCCGACGATGAAGTCCATCGTGTTGGCGTTGCGGTGCTTCAGGAACAATTCCTTCAGCCCGATATCATGGAGATCGTCGACCCGGCCCTCGAGCTTGGTCAGTTCCTCGGTGATCTGGGTCAGCATCGAGACGTTCTGACCGATCGCCTGCAACAAGGGCAGCGCGCGGACGACCAGATTGGCGCATTCGACGATCAGGGTGCCGATCTCGCGCATCGGCGGCTCGAACTCGCGCACCTCGAACAGCATGACCGCCTTTGCAGTCGCCTGCATCTGGTCGACCGCGTCGTCCATCGCCGTGATCAGGTTCTTGATGTCGCCGCGGTCGAACGGGGTGATGAAGGTGCGGCGAACCGCGGTCAGCACCTCACGGGTGACACTATCGGCGTCGTTCTCGAACTGATTGACGCGCTGACAGAAGACCGGGGTCTCCTCGCCGCCCTTCAGCATGTCCTGCAGCGCCAGCGAGCACTTCACGGAGGTCTGGGCGTGGCGGGCGAACAGGTCGAAAAACCGCTCTTCCTTGGGCAGGAAGGCGCGAAACCAGCGCAGCATGTCTCAGTTCCATCGTTCCGGGACAGCCCTTTTAGCGACTGTCACAGAACTGTCATAGAGCATCTGGCGGGGAAAGCACCGATCGACCGCCCGAACGGGCGGTCGTCCACCGCTATGTCAGCGGAAAATCGCGGGCCGCGCCCTGCCCTACAGCGACCGCCGGAGCATATGGGCCAGCTCGCCGACCAGGCCGCGCCGGAACAGCAGCACGCAGGCGACGAAGATCACGCCCTGGATCACCGTCACCCACTGGCCGAAGCCGGCGAGATATTGCTGCATGGCGATGATCACGAATGCGCCGACCACCGGTCCGAAGATGGTGCCGAGACCGCCGACCAGCGTCATCAGCACGATTTCACCGGACATCGACCAGTGCACGTCGGTGAGCGAGGCGTTCTGCGCCACGAACACCTTCAGCGAGCCGGCGAAGCCCGCCAGCGTGCCCGACAGGATGTAGGCGAGCATCTTGTACTGGTCGGTCTTGTAGCCGAGCGAGATCGCGCGCGGTTCGTTCTCGCGGATCGCCTTCAAGACCTCGCCGAACGGCGAGTTGATGGTCCGGTAGATCAGCAGGAAGCCGGCGAGGAAGCCGACCAGCACGACGTAGTAAAGCACCATCGGCTTCGAGAGGTCGAAGATCCCGAACAGTCGTCCCTGCGGGATGCCCTGGATGCCGTCTTCGCCGTGCGTGAACGGCGCCTGCAGATAGATGAAGTAGAGCAGCTGCGACAGCGCCAGCGTGATCATCGAGAAGTAGATGCCCTGGCGGCGGATCGAGATGAAGCCGGTGACGAGGCCGAGCAACGCCGCGGCGGCGGTGCCGACCACGATGCCGAGCTCGGGCGGCAGCCCCCACACCTTCAGCGCATGCGCGGTAACGTAGCCGGCAGTGCCGAGGAACATCGCGTGGCCGAACGACAGCAGGCCGCCATAGCCGATCAGCAGGTTGAAGGCGCAGGCGAGCAGCGCAAAGCACAGCGCCTGCATCACGAAGAAAGGATAGATCCCCGTGAACGGCACCACCGCCAGCAGCGCCGCCATTACGGCGAATACGATCATCTCGTCGCGCATCGCGCGCGGCGTCACCGGAAGTGTATCGTCGGTCAATGCTGACATATCAGGCCGCCCGTCCCGTCAGTCCCGTTGGCTTCACCAGCAACACCACCACCATCAGGACAAACACCACGGTGTTGGAGGCTTCGGGATAAAAATACTTGGTCAGTCCCTCGATCACGCCGAGCGCGAAGCCGGTGATGATCGAGCCCATGATCGAGCCCATGCCGCCGATCACGACCACCGCGAACACCACGATGATGAGATCGGCCCCCATCAGCGGGCGGACCTGGTTGATCGGCGCCGACAACACGCCGGCGAGCGCGGCGAGGCCGACGCCGAGCCCGTAGGTCAGCGTGATCATGCGCGGCACGTTGATGCCGAAGGCGCGCACCAGCGTCGGGTTCTCAGTGGCGGCGCGCAGATAGGCGCCGAGCTGCGTCTTCTCGATCAGGAACCAGGTGGCAAGGCACACCACCAGCGAGAAGATGACGACCCAGCCGCGATAGATCGGCAGGAACATGAAGCCGAGATTGACGCCGCCCTTGAGCTGATCAGGGATCGAATACGGCAAACCGGAGGAGCCGAAATAGTTCTGGAACACGCCTTGCACGATCAGCGCGATGCCGAAGGTCAGGAGCAGTCCGTAGAGATGGTCGAGGCCGGCCAGCCATTGCAGCATGGTGCGCTCGAGGATCATGCCGAAGATGCCGACTATGACCGGCGCGATGATCAGCGCCCACCAGTAGTTGATGCCGCCCAGGTTGAGCAGGAAATACGCCACGAAGGCGCCCATCATGTAGAGCGCGCCGTGCGCGAAATTGATGATGTTGAGCATGCCGAAGATGACGGCGAGCCCCAGACTGAGCAGCGCGTAGAACGAGCCGTTGATCAGTCCCACCAGAAGCTGTGCGTAGAGAGCCTGCATCGAATGAGCTTTCGCTAGATAGATGAAGCCCGCCGGCCACGCTCATGGCCGGCGGGCATGACCGTCACTTCTTCAGAAGCGCGCAGGTACTCTTGTCGAGCGGCGTGAAGGCCTGGTTGCCCGGCACGGTGCCGACCAGCTTGTAGAAGTCCCACGGACCCTTGGACTCCGAGGGCTTCTTCACTTCGAACAGATAGGCGTCGTGGGTGACACGGCCGTTGGCCTCGACCTCGCCCTTGCCGAACAGCGGATCGTCGGTCGGGATGGTCTTCATCTTCGCGACCACCTTGGCGCCGTCATGCGGATTGCCGCCGAGCGCTTCCAGCGCCTTGAAGTAATGCATGAGGCCCGCATAGACGCCGGCCTGCACCATGGTCGGGGGCGCGCCGCTCTTCATCCGCGCCGAGAAGCGCTTGGAGAAGGCGCGGGTGTTGTCGTTGAGGTCCCAGTAGAACGTCTCGGTGAAGTTGAGGCCCTGCGCAGTCTCGAGCCCGATCGCCTTGACGTCGGTGAGGAACAAGAGCAGCGCGGCGAGCTTCTGGCCGCCCTTGACGATGCCGAACTCGGCGGCCTGCTTGATCGAGTTGGTGGTGTCGCCGCCGGCATTGGCAAGACCGATGATCTTGGCTTTGGAGGCCTGCGCCTGCAGCAGGAAGGAGGAGAAATCAGCGGTGTTGAGCGGATGCTTGACGCCGCCGACCACCTTGCCGCCATTGGCGGTCACGACAGCCGTGGTGTCGCGCTCGAGCGCGGCGCCGAATGCATAGTCCGCGGTCAGGAAGAACCAGGTGTCCCCGCCCGCCTTCACCAGCGCCTGGCCGGTGGCGTGGGCCAGCATGTAGGTGTCGTAGGTCCAGTGCACGGTGTTCGGCGAGCACTGCGCGTTGGTGAGGTCGGAGGTCGCGGCGCCCGAATTGATGTAGACGCCGTTCTTCTCCTTCACGACGTTGTTGACCGCGAGCGCGACGCCGGAATTCGGCACGTCGACGACCGTGTCGACCTTGTCGACGTCGAACCACTGGCGGGCGATGGTGGTGCCGATATCGGGCTTGTTCTGGTGATCGCCGGAGATCAGGTCGATGGTCCAGCCCTTGGCCTTGAGGCCGGAATCCTCGATCGCCATCTGCGCCGCCAGCGTCGAGCCGGGGCCGGCAAGGTCGGCATAGAGGCCGGACTGATCCGACAGCACGCCGATCTTGACCGTCTTGTCGTCAGCGGAGGCGACGCTTGCAGCTGACAGCACCATCGCGGTGCCGAGCAGGAGCGCAGAAATGGTATTCTTCATGTCGGATTTCCTCGGTCTTTAAATTTTCTGGCTCTGGCGGTTTTAAACGCCGAGATAGGTATGCAGCTTGTCCATGTTGGCCGACAGCTCCGAATTTGCGAAGCCGTCGATCACCTTGCCGTGCTCGACGATGTAGTAGCGGTCGGCAACGGTCGAGGCGAAACGGAAATTCTGTTCGACCAGCAGGATGGTGAATCCCTGCGATTTCAGGCGCGCAATGGTGTGACCGATCTGCTGAATGATGACCGGCGCCAACCCTTCGGTCGGCTCGTCCAGCATCAGGAAGCGCGCGCCGGTGCGCAGGATGCGCGCGATCGCCAGCATCTGCTGCTCGCCGCCCGAGAGCTTGGTGCCCTGGCTGGTGAGACGCTCCTTCAGGTTCGGAAACAGCGTGAAGATCTGGTCGAGCGGCAGACCGCCCGGGCGCACCACCGGCGGCAGCAGCAGGTTCTCCTTCACATCGAGGCTTGCGAAGATGCCGCGCTCCTCGGGGCAGAATGCGATGCCGAGCCGCGCGATGCGGTCGGAGGTGGCGCGGATGATCTCCTTGTTGTCGAAGCGGATCGACCCCGAACGCTTGCCGATCACCCCCATCACCGACTTCAGCGTGGTGGTCTTGCCGGCGCCGTTGCGGCCGAGCAGCGTCACCACCTCGCCGGCCTTCACGTTGAAATTGACGCCGTGCAGGATGTGGGATTCGCCGTACCAGGCCTGCAGATCCTTGACCGTGAGCACCTCGGCGCCGGCCGCAGCCACGGGCTTCTCCGCCAGTTTCGCCTCAGCCATGACCCGCTCCCAGATAGGCTTCCTTCACGCGCTCGTCCTTGGAGAGGTCGGCGTAGTTGCCCTCCGCCAGCACCTGCCCGCGCGTCAGCACGGTGATGATGTCGGAGAGGTTGGCCACCACCGAGAGGTTATGTTCGACCATCAGGATGGTGTACTTGGCGGAAATCCGCTTGATCAGCGCCGCGATCTTGTCGATGTCCTCGTGGCCCATGCCGGCCATCGGCTCGTCGAGCAGCATCATCTCGGGGTCGAGCGCGAGCGTCGTTGCAATCTCAAGGGCGCGTTTGCGGCCGTACGGCATCTCGACCGCCGGCGTGTTGGCGAATTCGCTTAAGCCCACGTCGTTCAAGAGCTCGTGGGCGCGCGGATTGAAGCGGTCGAGCACGGTTTTCGACCGCCAGAAATCGAACGACGACCCGTGCTGGCGCTGCAGCGCCACGCGAACGTTCTCGAGCGCGGTCAGATGCGGAAACACCGCAGAAATCTGGAACGAGCGGACCAGCCCGAGCCGCGCCACGTCGGCCGGCGGCATCGCGGTGATGTCCTGGCCCTTGTAGCGAATCTGCCCTCCCGTCGGCTTCAGGAATTTGGTCAGCAGATTGAAACAGGTCGTCTTGCCGGCGCCGTTCGGCCCGATCAACGCATGAATACTGCCGCGACGCACCTTCAATGCAACGTCGCGAACGGCGAAGAAACCCGCGAATTCCTTGGTCAATCCGCTGGTTTCGAGAATGAACTCATCGGCCAAATAGAATCCCCCATACGCCATCGCCGCGAAGCCCGTCGCCCGCGTGGCCAGCTTTTTTCGTGCTCGACAGGTTGTCCGACCGTCTTGGAAACCGTCCGGGGCCCGTCGCCTCCGGGCCGGAATATGCCGTCATCTGCGGCGGTTACGCAAGGTCGAAAGCTGTGCGGTGCGGTATCGGCGCGACCAGTTCCGGTTGATCCTTAGCCCGTCCTATTCGTGAGAGTGCGTTTTTTTAGTCCGATTGATGTGGCCGCACATCTGCTCTGACGAGGCGCGCGGGATTGCCTTCGGCTTTTCACCGCCTGACGACCGGTACTTTGCAACGCGCTTGAGGTGTAGGTTGGGCGAACGGGGGGCGGACGCCCCGCCGGTCAAGGACCGAGCGGCAGCAGCGCGCTTGGCAAGCCGCGGATCAGGTCGGCTTCGGGACATGCCGCGGCAAACGCAAGGCGAATGCGGCTCGTGGTCTCGACGACACGGGCAGCGAGTTTCAAGAGACGAAGACGCAGCGTCGCGAACTCGGCTGTGGCCAATTCCCGGGCTTTGGGAATCGCGTCGCGCACGGTCAGCATCAGCCAATAAGCGGCGGTGTGGAGAGCGAGGCGGACTTGATTGGCGAGCGCCGAACGGCAGCTGGTGCGATCGGAGGCGAGCTGTGTCTTATGCAGCTTGATCAGATTCTCGGCTTGGCCGCGCGCGCAATACAGGCTGTCGTAGATCCACTCGGCCGAGCCGACATCGAGGCTGGTGACGACGAAACGGATGTCGAGGCCGAGCATCGTCGCCTCAATACGGGCGACGGTACGCCGTTCGCGATCCCAGGACTTGGCCTTGTGGCGCGTCTCGGTATAGCCACGCAGAACCGGCAGGTTCTCGATGGCGCGTCGCGTGCGGATGTCGTCGGCGGCCTCGTCGAGTTTTCTGGCGAGCGGCTTGGTGCCGGACAGACCGAAGATGTAGTCGATGCCGTTGGTCTCGCACCACGCCATTGCCTCCGGCCGGGCATAGTGCCCGTCGCCACGGAACGTAATTCGCGTGTTGTGCCACCGCGTCCGGATATGCCGTATCAGGCGGCGCAGGTGGGCCCGCACCTCGACGCCGCCCGGCGTCTTGCCGGGCCGCAGCACGACCGCCACGGGCCGGCTCTTCTCCGTGTCGTAGACGTGGATCGGCAGGAAGCAGCGTTCGTCATAATGAGCGTTGAACAGCGAGAGCTGCTGATGGCCGTGGACGACATCGCAGGTATCATCGATGTCGAGCGTGACGGATGCCGGCTCGCGCGGGTAGCTATCCATCCATGCGTCGACCAAAGTGTAGGTCAGTCGGATCACGTCGCGCAGGCGCGGAGCATTCTCCAGCCGCGACAGCGTCGGTTGGGAACACAGATCGCGACCCGTGTCCGGCAGCCGTCCGCAGGCCAGCTTGAATGCGGGATCGGACCGCAGATGATCGAGGTCGTCGGCGTCCTCGTAGCCGCAGCAGATCGCGAACATGCGCGCGCGGAACATATCGACAAGGCTGTGCACGACCCGCGTCGGATCGCGCCGATCCGGGAACACCCGGGCCAAATTGTCGGCCAAGCCGAGACGCCGCTCGGCCATCGCCAGAAGCATCACGCCCCCGTTCGAGGTCAGCCGACCGCCATCGAAGGCAGCTGTGACTTTCTTGGCGTGAACGGCTGGAAACGAGAAGGGCAGAATCGTATCATCGGTCATGGCGGGCCTGGTGTTCGCGGCTGAAGGTGATGGGGTTGGCTTTGCAACCGAATCCTACGCCGCATCAGCGCTTTACACCACGCTCGCCAGCCTCTCAGGCGCACTCTGACGAATAAGACGGGTTAGTCGAATGGCATTTGGGCGCGCTTTGCGCCTCGGGCAAGCGGCCGTTAACGGTGTTTTCCTCCGGACCGTCACTTTCATAGAATATTTCCGCCTGTCGCCGAAGCTCCGGCCATTGCATTGAGAATGGCCAGAGCCTTGCATTTCGAGAGCGCCAATTCTTCGGTCGTCAAGTCGATCCGGCAACGTGATTTCCTGAACACGTGGCTGCGACTTTATGCCCGCAGCCAGACGATCCCGCGCATGGATGAATTTCAGCCGGAGCGGATCGAGGAAGATCTGCCGGACACCGTGTTCCTCAGCGTCGACGCCGCGGCCCAGCCGCAGCGATTGACGATCGAGAGCGACGGCACGCGGATGGCCACCGCCTACGGACACAGCGGCAAGGGCCGCCTGCTCGACGACTATCTCGGACCGCGGCTCGCGCCGGTCGTGATGCCGGTCTACCACGAATGCATCGCCCGCCGCCTCCCCGCCTACACCATCACCGACATCGACGACATCTACGGTCACGTCGTGGCCTATGAAGTAAGCGGCAAGCTGAGGCCGTTCACGCGGCGTGGTTCCATGGCATAAGCGCCTCGATCTGGCTGCTCGGCCAGCCGTTGGCGATGCGCTGAAGCGTGAGGGTGAGCCAGGCGAACGGATCGACGTTGTTCATCTTCGCTGTCTGCAGCAGTGTCGCGATGGTCGCCCAGGTTCGTCCGCCGCCGTCGCTGCCAGCGAAGAGGCTATTCTTTCTCGTAATTGTTTGTGGCCTGATGGCGCGTTCGACGATGTTGGAGTCGAGCTCAATGCGGCCGTCGGTCAGGAAGCGCTCGAAGATGGCACGGCGCGAGACGGCATAGCGGATTGCCTCGGCCAGTTTTGATTTGCCGGAGATCCGCCGCAAGGTCTGCTGCCAGAGATCAAAGAAATCTGCGACGACCGCCGCGGAGGCTTGCTGACGCGCGGCAACGCGTGCGTGGGGACTTTGACCGCGCACGGTCTTCTCGACCTGCCAGAGCTTTGCCATCCGCTCGACCGTCGTCGTTGCCACTTTCGAGCTTCCTGCAACATGCAGCTCGTAGAACTTGCGTCTGCTGTGTGACCAGCAGCCAGCCAATGTGATGCCGTCATTGCCGCGATCGGCGCGCGCCAACTTGTTATAGGCGGCATAGCCATCCACTTGCAGGATGCCCCGATAACCATTGAGATGGCGGACCGCGCATTCGCCGGAGCGGCTGTCTTCGAAGCGATAAGCCACCATCGGGGGACCGCTGCGGCCAAAGGTGCGGTCATCTCTGGCATAGGCGCATAAGTAGGCCGTTTTCGTCGATCCGGAGCCGGGAGCGAGCGTCGGCAGGGTGGTTTCGTCGGCAAAGACCCGTTCGGCCTTCTTGACCTCGCTGAAGATGTAGTCGGCCATGATCTCGAGCTCGAAGCCGAGCTTGCCCATCCATTGCGCCATCAGCTGGCGGTCGAGCTCGACATGATCGCGCGCGTAGATCGCCTCCTGCCGGTAGAGCGGCATGCCATCGGCGTATTTGGCGACCGCGATCTGGCCAGAAGCGCTTCCGTCGGAATGCCTCCTTCAATGATATGGGCCGGAGCCGGCGCCTGGATTACGCCGTCCGCGTTCTTGAAGGCATACTTGGGACGGCGCGTGACGATCACACGGAACTTCGCTGGCTCCACATCCAGACGCTCCGACACGTCCTCGCCGATCACCACCTTCTGCTTGCCGGCATGCTCAGCAAGGTCTTCCGGCTCAATGACGGTTTCGATCCGTTCCAGATGGGGCGCAAAGCCCTTGCGCCGACGCGGTGCACGCTTGCCATCCGCTTGCTCACGGCCCTTGCTGACCTGGGCCTTGATTGCAGCGATGCCGGTCTCAATTTCCTCGAAGACAAAGGCCTGCTGTTCATCGTCGCCGTTCGCAGAGCCGAGCTTTTCCGATCGTCGGCCGAACCGGGCGCGGTCGAAGGCCTTCAGGATCTGCGTCAGCCGCTCGATACGCGCATCGGCATCGGCGTTGCGCACCCTGAGATCGGCGACTTCGCTCTCCAGAGCATCGGCGCGGGCCGCCCTCTCGGCCAGGGCAAGCACCATGGCTCTCAGCGTCTCTACGTCATTCGGGAGGTTGAGATCGGGCGGCGTCATTGGCCCGACCAGAGCACATTTTGCCCCGGTTCTCTTGCCTTTTCAGCTCACTGATTCACTTCGCCGCAGCGCTTTTACCCAACAATCTCCGGCGGCTTGACCGCCACGGTCCGGACCCGCTTCCAGTCCATTCCATCCACCAGTGCCATCAACTGCGCAGGATTCATCTGCACCCGATGATGCCCGATCCGCGGCCAGCAGAACTTCGCCTTTTCGAGACGTTTTAAATAGAGGCACACGCCGGAGCCATCCCACCATACGATCTTTATTCTGTCGGCTCTTTTGGCCCGGAAGACATAAAGCGCACCGTCGAACGGATCTGAGCCCGCATCGCGCACAAGCGCAACCAGGCCATCGATACCCTTGCGGAAGTCGACTGGATGGCTGGCGAGGAACACCTTCACGCCCGAGGGAATCATGCCGAACGCACCGCCCGGATCACTCGCTGCAAGTGCGCCTCGTCGACGTCCACGCCGGCACGCACGACGACCTCGCCAATGGCAATCTCAATCACTGTGCCTGCCACAGACGCCACCACGCCCTCGCAACTCGAGTGCCGCGAGCGATAATGCCGCTCGGCCCGAGCATCACGGCGCCAAGCGAACAGCTGCGACGGGTGAATGCCGATCCGGCGGGCGATCGCCGAGACGCTCGCGCCAGGCTCCAGCGCCTCTGTCACAATTTGCGCCTTGAACTCGTCCGACCAGCGTCGGCGAAGCTGCCGCGGCGCTCCCTCAAGACGGTCGGCGACCGCTTCGATCATATGGAAGGTTCTAGTTCCAGAACTAGGCGCAGACATAGAAGCTCACATCGGCTCACAAACTCAGCAGCCGATAGCCGATCGCTTACCACTCCGCCAGACGGGGTTTCTTTGCCGCTTACCCTATGAACGGCTGCTGCTGCCGTTCTCGGACGGCGGCGCTGTCACGCATCTGGTCGCGTCGCTGAAGACGATCAGCGACAACGGCCATTTCGAAATCCGCAATCTGATGCGCGGCAATTTCGTGCTGCCGAGCTCAAGCTGTGCGCGATCATCGACCGCGACCTGTACCACCGTGCCCCCGGCCGCATCCCGCTCGGGGATGTGCTTGAATTCGGTTAGCCGATGCCATTCAAGAGTGCCGATCCATCGGTGGTCAAATCGATCACGCAGCGGGTGCTGCTGAATGCCTGGCTGCGCGCGGTGCGCAAGCCGGACGCGCTCCCTAAGCTGAGCGACTTCCATACCGAGGGCACCGCTGACGAGCGCGCCGACATGATGGGCTTTGACGTGGTCGGCAGCGGCGAGGACGCCCGCTTCCTGATCACCCAACAAGGCGCAAGGCTGACCACAGCCTACGGCAACGAGCATGTCGATCCGCGGCTGCGCACCAACCGCTATCTGGATGATGCGATCGGCCCGGAGCGCTATGCCGGCGTGATCCTGTCCTACCGTGCCTGCCTGACGCGCAAGCGTCCGACCTATACGGTTGCGGAGGTGACGGACGCCGACGGCAAGGACGTCTCCTATGAACGGCTGCTGCTGCCGTTCGGACGCGGCGATACCGTCGAGCACATCATCGGCTCGTACAAGGCGATCAGCATCGAGGGCGGATTTCGGCTGCAGAACCTGATGGGCGTGACGCCGAAGTCGATCCCGATCGTGACCGTGCGCGCGGTGATCGACCGCAAGTTCGTGCCGGTGGATCATCCGGCGAGCCAAGATTCAGTCGAGCTGATCTAGCCCGTCCTATTCGTGAGAGTGCTTTTTTTAGTCCGATTGATGTGGCCGCACATCTGCTCTGACGAGGCGCGCGGGATTGCCTTCGGCTTTTCACCGCCTGACGACCCGTACTTTGCAACGCGCTTGAGGGATGGGTTGGGCGAACGGGGGGCGGACGCCCCGCCGGTCAAGGACCGAGCGGCAGCAGCGCGCCTGGCAAGCCGCGGATCAGGTCGGCTTCGGGACATGCCGCGGCAAACGCAAGGCGAATGCGGCTCGTGGTCTCGACCACACGGGCAGCGAGTTTCAAGAGACGAAGACGCAGCGTCGCGAACTCGGCTGTGGCCAATTCCCGGGCTTTGGGAATCGCGTCGCGCACGGTCAGCATCAGCCAATAAGCGGCGGTGTGGAGAACGAGGCGGACTTGATTGGCGAGCGCCGAACGGCAGCTGGTGCGATCGGAGGCGAGCTGTGTCTTATGCAGCTTGATCAGATTCTCGGCTTGGCCGCGCGCGCAATACAGGCTGTCGTAGATCCACTCGGCCGAGCCGACATCGAGGCTGGTGACGACGAAACGGATGTCGAGGCCGAGCATCGTCGCCTCAATACGGGCGACGGTACGCCGTTCGCGATCCCAGGACTTGGCCTTGTGGCGCGTCTCGGTATAGCCACGCAGAACCGGCAGGTTCTCGATGGCGCGTCGCGTGCGGATGTCGTCGGCGGCCTCGTCGAGTTTTCTGGCGAGCGGCTTGGTGCCGGACAGACCGAAGATGTAGTCGATGCCGTTGGTCTCGCACCACGCCATTGCCTCCGGCCGGGCATAGTGCCCGTCGCCACGGAACGTAATTCGCGTGTTGTGCCACCGCGTCCGGATATGCCGTATCAGGCGGCGCAGATGGGCACGCACCTCGACGCCGCCCGGCGTCTTGCCGGGCCGCAACACGACCGCCACGGGCCGGCTCTTCTCCGTGTCGTAGACGTGGATCGGCAGGAAGCAGCGTTCGTCATAATGAGCGTTGAACAGCGAGAGCTGCTGATGGCCGTGGACGACATCGCAGGTATCATCGATGTCGAGCGTGACGGATGCCGGCTCGCGCGGGTAGCTATCCATCCATGCGTCGACCAAAGTGTAGGTCAGTCGGATCACGTCGCGCAGGCGCGGAGCATTCTCCAGCCGCGACAGCGTCGGTTGGGAACACAGATCGCGACCCGTGTCCGGCAGCCGTCCGCAGGCCAGCTTGAATGCGGGATCGGACCGCAGATGATCGAGGTCGTCGGCGTCCTCGTAGCCGCAGCAGATCGCGAACATGCGCGCGCGGAACATATCGACAAGGCTGTGCACGACCCGCGTCGGATCGCGCCGATCCGGGAACACCCGGGCCAAATTGTCGGCCAAGCCGAGACGCCGCTCGGCCATCGCCAGAAGCATCACGCCCCCGTTCGAGGTCAGCCGACCGCCATCGAAGGCAGCTGTGACTTTCTTGGCGTGAACGGCTGGAAACGAGAAGGGCAGAATCGTATCATCGGTCATGGCGGGCCTGGCGTTCGCGGTTGAGGTGATGGGGTTGGCTTTGCAACCGAATCCTACGCCGCATCAGCGCTTTACACCACGCTCGCCAGCCTCTCAGGCGCACTCTGACGAATAAGACGGGCTAGGGCGTACCCATAAATGCGCCGAAATGGCGAACGGCATCTGAGGGAGCCACAATAAGGAAAACGCTGGGCGACATCCGCTTTTGGCCCTCTTCAGACCTCCGGGAGCGGTCTGATGATGTCGGCTCATCGGTATAAACCGAACCTCGCAACTGCGCGCGCAGGTCCGAAAATGCATCCATCGGGCAACATAGGTAGCGGGGGGGGGTCAGTAGTTCTGTGGAACCAATCGACCCGCCCCTGTACTCGCGCCGTCACTTCATTCCTTGCAAGTCTTATCAGCCACCAAGGCTGTTTGTGCTGATGCCTGTGTCGGGTGTGCCGTACCGATGACCTTCATCGTGCCTCCAGCGGCAGGCTGGGTATTGACAACTTGACACTTCATCGTCGCGGTATCTTGAGCCACGTAGAACGAGGAGGCGCCTGATGGTGGCGCTTGACCGGTAGTTTTGTCCTGCTGCGCGAATGAAGGTGCAGTGAATGCGATAACAGCAACCGTCGCCAAAAGAACTTTCGTCATGGTGTCTACCTCCTGGTTAGAGACAGGAGGCAAATAGAGTCGGGCGATAAGAGGTTCCTGCGATAATGGATTTATTTCATTTGCGAGTTGGAGTTGATTTCGTGCGCCTTCGTTCAACTTTTCCGATGTGAGCAATATTGACCAGCCCCGCATTGACGTATTGGGCTAGCCCGTCTTATTCGTCAGAGTGCGCCTGAGAGGCTGGCGAGCGTGGTGTAAAGCGCTGATGCGGCGTAGGATTCGGTTGCAAAGCCAACCCCATCACCTTCAGCCGCGAACACCAGGCCCGCCATGACCGATGATACGATTCTGCCCTTCTCGTTTCCAGCCGTTCACGCCAAGAAAGTCACAGCTGCCTTCGATGGCGGTCGGCTGACCTCGAACGGGGGCGTGATGCTTCTGGCGATGGCCGAGCGGCGTCTCGGCTTGGCCGACAATTTGGCCCGGGTGTTCCCGGATCGGCGCGATCCGACGCGGGTCGTGCACAGCCTTGTCGATATGTTCCGCGCGCGCATGTTCGCGATCTGCTGCGGCTACGAGGACGCCGACGACCTCGATCATCTGCGGTCCGATCCCGCATTCAAGCTGGCCTGCGGACGGCTGCCGGACACGGGTCGCGATCTGTGTTCCCAACCGACGCTGTCGCGGCTGGAGAATGCTCCGCGCCTGCGCGACGTGATCCGACTGACCTACACTTTGGTCGACGCATGGATGGATAGCTACCCGCGCGAGCCGGCATCCGTCACGCTCGACATCGATGATACCTGCGATGTCGTCCACGGCCATCAGCAGCTCTCGCTGTTCAACGCTCATTATGACGAACGCTGCTTCCTGCCGATCCACGTCTACGACACGGAGAAGAGCCGGCCCGTGGCGGTCGTGCTGCGGCCCGGCAAGACGCCGGGCGGCGTCGAGGTGCGTGCCCATCTGCGCCGCCTGATACGGCATATCCGGACGCGGTGGCACAACACGCGAATTACGTTCCGTGGCGACGGGCACTATGCTCGGCCGGAGGCCATGACGTGGTGCGAGACCAACGGCATCGACTACATCTTCGGTCTGTCCGGCACCAAGCCGCTCGCCAGAAAAGTCGACGAGGCCGCCGACGACATCCGCACGCGACGCGCCATCGAGAACCTGCCGGTTCTGCGTGGCTATACCGAGACGCGCCACAAGGCCAAGTCCTGGGATCGCGAACGGCGTACCGTCGCCCGTATTGAGGCGACGATGCTCGGCCTCGACATCCGTTTCGTCGTCACCAGCCTCGATGTCGGCTCGGCCGAGTGGATCTACGACAGCCTGTATTGCGCGCGCGGCCAAGCCGAGAATCTGATCAAGCTGCATAAGACACAGCTCGCCTCCGATCGCACCAGCTGCCGTTCGGCGCTCGCCAATCAAGTCCGCCTCGTTCTCCACACCGCCGCTTATTGGCTGATGCTGACCGTGCGCGACGCGATTCCCAAAGCCCGGGAATTGGCCACAGCCGAGTTCGCGACGCTGCGTCTTCGTCTCTTGAAACTCGCTGCCCGTGTCGTCGAGACCACGAGCCGCATTCGCCTTGCGTTTGCCGCGGCATGTCCCGAAGCCGACCTGATCCGCGGCTTGCCAGGCGCGCTGCTGCCGCTCGGTCCTTGACCGGCGGGGCGTCCGCCCCCCGTTCGCCCAACCCATCCCTCAAGCGCGTTGCAAAGTACGGGTCGTCAGGCGGTGAAAAGCCGAAGGCAATCCCGCGCGCCTCGTCAGAGCAGATGTGCGGCCACATCAATCGGACTAAAAAAACGCACTCTCACGAATAGGACGGGCTAGACTGAATCCATCGGCGTCCGAATAGTGCAGTTATCGGCGACAGAGAGATCGATAATGCTCCCGCCCAATACAGGGGAAGCATGATGTCATCTATCCAACCAAATCCACTATACAGCCGCGCGGAGCCACTATACAGCCGCGCGGAGATCGGGATTCTTCCGTGTTCCAAGTGTGGCAAGCCTATGCGGTTGGCTTGCATCGAGCCTGCTCAACCCGGTCAGGAAGTCCGCACCTTCCAGTGCTCGGAATGCAAGACGACTGGTAGTTTTGCTGTTGTGATCTAGTCGCTATTAGTCAGCCTTTGCGACCTGTTGGGTCCGGCTCTGACTTCGTTTGCTGACCCTTCAGTTATCCGCAGCCGAATGCTCTTCAGCCGCTTTGATCTCACGTGTCATTTCCATGAAGGCGCTCGTGGACAACTGCAAGCGCCGACGTAAGGTCCCTTGGCCTCTTATTATCATGTCGGTCGGCTACTGGCACATAGCCGAATAGCTTGAGCGAGCTGACCATGTCCGCTCCTGAGGGCAAGGCGGACATGACATGCCTTCGTGTAGGCTGATCGGATTTATGAGTACACGCCCTAGATTCTTGTCTTGAAGCGCTTTCCTGACGCGAACCGGTCTCCACTTCGCAGGAAAGCCTCAGCCCTTCTTGCGCGCCTTGACCGGCACTTCCTTGGCGTAGATATCCGGCTTGAAGCCGACGACGCGCCTGGGCCCGAGATCGAGCACCGGACGCTTGATCATCGACGGCTGCTCGGCCATCAGCGCCAGCGCCTTGCGCTCGTTCAATCCCTCCTTGTCAGCATCGGGCAGCTTCTTGAAGGTCGTGCCGGCGCGGTTGAGCAACGTCTCCCAGCCGACCTCGTCGCTCCACTGCTTGAGCTTGTCCTTGGCGATCCCCGTGGTCTTGTAGTCGTGGAAGTCATAGGCGACGCCATGATCGTCGAGCCAGGCGCGCGCCTTCTTCATCGTGTCGCAGTTCTTGATGCCGTAGATGGTGATGGTCAAAGCCGTTCCCCGGATGCGATTTGCAGCGGGGAAACTAGCCCCGCCGCAACCACAGCGCCAGATCGGACCGCGACGGTCTCCACACCGATATTGCTCGCCTAGTGGGCGTAGCGCGTGAAGACGAAATCGTGATCGCTGGCGTGGGCCTCGTGGCATGCGAAGCAGGTCTCGTGCTGGGCGGCATCGACCGGCCTGCCGTCGATGAAGCGACCAAAGCCCCAGCCGCCGGTCGCGGCATATTTGACGGAGTCCTTGACCATCACCTGGACGGTGGTCGCGGGCCCCGTGATGAAGGCACCATTGAGACCTGCAACCGGCTTTCGCTTCCAGGCGAGCTTCACCAGCACGGTGCCGTCAGGGAATCGTGCGGCGCCGTCCTGATAGGCCTTCACCGCGGTGGCGTTGCCGAGCACGCCGCGCAGCTCGTCAAGCCCGGTCTCCTCACCGACCGCGATCAGCTTCCAGTCGCGATAGCCTTGGGGAATTGTCACGCCGAAGATCGGCGATGCCAGTGCAGCATCGTCGGCACGCCCGACGGCAAACGGCAATGCGGCGCTGATGCTGGCTGCCGCGATCGCGGCAGCTGCCCATTTCACAACCTGTTTCATGATCTTTGGTCCGCTCTCGGCTCAGACCTTGCTGACGTCGATGATGGCCTGGACGAAGGCCTGCGGCGCCTCCTGCGGCAGATTGTGACCGATGCCGCCGGTCAAGGTCCGATGCTCATAACGCCCGGAGAACTTCTTGGCATAGGCCGCGGGCTCCGGATGCGGCGCGCCGTTGGCATCGCCCTCCATCGTGATGGTCGGGATCGCAATCACAGGCGCCTGGGCGAGCGTCTTCTCGAACGCGTCGTACTTCGCCTCGCCCTCGGCGAGCCCAAGCCGCCAGCGGTAATTGTGGATCACGATATCGACATGGTCGGGGTTCTCGAAGGCAACAGCGCTGCGGTCATAGGTGGCGTCGTCGAACTTCCACTGCGGCGAGGCGAGCTGCCAGATCAGCTTGGCAAAATCGTGCCGGTTCTTGGCATAGCCCTCGCGGCCGCGCTCGGTCGCGAAATAGAACTGGTACCACCATTGCAGCTCGGCCTTCGGCGGCAGCGGCATCTTGCCGGCCTGCTGGCTGCCGATCAGGTAGCCGCTCACCGACACCATCGCCTTGCAGCGCTCCGGCCATAGCACCGCCATGATGTTGGCGGTCCGCGCGCCCCAATCATAGCCGCCGAGCACAGCCTTCTCGATCTTCAGCGCATCCATCAGCGCAATGATGTCGGCGGCGACCGCGACCGGCTGGCCGCTGCGCATCGTGTCGGTGGAGAGGAAGCGCGTGGTACCGTAGCCGCGCAGATGCGGCACGATCACGCGATAGCCGGCCTCGGCCAGCGCCGGCGCGACGTCGGCATAGCTGTGGATGTCGTAGGGCCAGCCGTGCAGCAGGATCACCGCGGGACCGGACGCCGGCCCCATCTCGACATAGCCGGTGTCGAGCACGCCGGCATTGATCTGCTTGACCGGACCGATCGATGTATGGGCGCCGACCTTGACCTCAGGCAGCGCCGGCTTGGACTGGGCCGGGGCCGATCCGATCAAGCCGAACCTGGACGCGGCGAGGATCCCGCCGGCGAATCCTAGGAAGCGGCGGCGTTGCTGATTGATGGATTGGGACATGGCGATCTCCTGCGTCTGGTGTCGGGTTTGAATATTGCAGAGACCGACCGCGTCTGCTTTCAGAGGACGTGGATTTGTCCTTCAGAGCGTCGTGATTTTGGCTCCGGGCCGGCTGTGCTAGGTTCCGCCACGCAGTCAGCTGCCGGCCGCCGGACTATCGAATTTGGCTTACCATTTCAATGACTTGACCTTCGACCCTGAGCGCCGAGAGCTGCGCCGTGGCAATGCCCTGGTGGCGGTCGAGCCGCAGGTCTTCGACCTCCTCGAGTTCCTGATCCGCGCCCGCGACCGGGTGGTCAGCCGCGACGAGGTGCTGGCCGCGGTCTGGCACGGCCGGATCGTCTCGGAAGCGACGCTAAGCAGCCGGGTCAACGCCACGCGGACGGCAATCGGCGACAATGGCGAGGAGCAGCGGCTGATCCGCACCCTGCCCCGCAAAGGCCTCCGCTTTGTCGGCGATGTCAGGGAGGACATCGCATCAGATCATCCGATCTCGGACAACGTCACCCCGCCGCGGCCGAGCGAGGGTCCGTCGATCGCGGTGCTGCCGTTCACCAATATGAGCGGCGATCCCGAGCAGGACTATTTCGCCGAGGACATCACCACCGCGCTCGCGCGCTGCAGCCGCCTCACCGTGATCGCGCGCAACTCCGCCTTCACCTACAAGGGCAAGGCGGTCGATATCCGCCAGGTCGGACGCGACCTCGGTGTCGGCTATGTGCTCGAGGGCAGCGTTCGCCGCGGCGGCGATCGGCTGCGCATCACCGGGCAGTTGATCGACGCCGTCTCCGGCGCGCATCCGTGGGCCGACCGGTTCGACGGCGCGGCGACCGACGTGTTCGACCTGCAGGACCGCATCACCGAGAACGTGGTCGGCGCGATCGAGCCGACCTTGCTTGTCGCGGAGGCCGAGCGGCTGCGCGCGGCGCCGCCGCACAAGCTCGACGCCTACGACCTGCTGCTGCGCGCCTACAGCCTGCGCTACGAGTTCACGCCCGAGAGCATGACCGCCGCGCTCGCTTGCCTCGACCAGGCGCTGGCGCTCGACCCTTCTTACGCGCCGGCGCTGGCGGCGTCGGCCTATTGTCACGCGCTGCGCCATTTCCAGGGCTGGCTGAACCCGAACGATGTCTACCGGGAATGCGCGGTCGCGCAGGCCTGGCGCGCGGTCGAGCTTGCGCCCGGCGATCCGCAGGTGTTGTGGATGGCAGCGTTCGCGATCTGGAACATGGCCGACGAGATCGAGCCCGCGCGTGAACTGTTCGAGCGTTCGCTTGCGATTAACCCGAACTCGGCGATGGCGCTCGTGCTCGGCGGCTGGATCGAGGCGATGCGCGGCAACCAGAAGGCCGGCCGTGCCATGATCGAGCGCGCGCAACGGCTCAACCCGCGCGACCCGCGCGGCTGGTTCGCCTCCGCGGCGCTGGCGATCTGCGCGGTGCTCGACCAGGATTTCACTGGGGCGGTGATCTGGGCCGACAAGGCGCTGGCGCAGAACCGCCGCTTCGCGGTCGCGCTGCGCGTCTTGATCGTGGCGCGGGTCAAGACCGGCGAGCGCGAGCGCGCGACGCAGATCGCGCGCGATTTGCTGAAGGTCGACCCGGAGTTCACGGTCTCCGGCTTCCTGTCACGGATTCCGTTCCCGGTGGAAGCGATGTCCGCGACTTATCGTGAAACCCTCAAGGCGGCCGGCGTCCCGGATTGATGCTGCTCGGAGGACGCGACGATCATTCACCAGTGGTGCGCCGGGCGGCTTGTTTGGCAGCATCGGCCTGATGGCGGTGCATCCCTCGTCGTAGAGTTCGTAGCGCATGATTCGGCCCGCTTCGGTCAAAGATTTGAATCATGGCTCGGCAGTCAGGCTCAATGAGCCCGTGCCGACGGGAGCGGTTGCGATGTGCCCGAAAGCGGACGCATTATGCTCACTTTGAGTTTTGTCGAGTTTGACCCGAAGCGGACTTCCCTAAGCCTTGCCCTCGCGCGTTTCGTCGCTCAGGGCAGTCTGCTCATTACTTGATGCACTGGTTAGTGGTGGAGGAGGACGAAGATGATGCGTCTCGGTGTCCTTGTCGCTGTATGCTTCTGTTTTCAATCTGGATTTGCCCTTGCGGAGGATATCGCGGGACGACTTGCCGGTAGTTGGAAACTAACTTCATGGACGATTCAGATTATCGGCGGAGACGCTACAGAGCCTTTCGGTCCCAAACCCAAAGGTAGGGCGGTCTTTACGCCGGACGGGTTCTCGGCGTTCATGATCGCTAGGCCAGATCGCAAGCCGGCAACGAATGATGCGGACTCGGCCGCGCTCCTCAAATCGCTGATGGTCTACACCGGAAAATTTACCATCGACGGGGACAAGCTTACGACCGACGTCGATCTATCGTGGAACGAGCTTTTGACCGGTACGTCCCAAGTCCGGTTCTTCAAGCTGGAAGGAGACAAGCTCTCCATTCGAACAGCCGAACAGGCCAGCGCAGTTCTTCCCGGTAAGCGAGTTGTTGGCACCCTCAATTGGGAGCGTGAGCGTTAAGGGTCTTTCGGCAACTGACGGATCGCGCCGAAGCCAACTGTCTGCTGTTGGCCCTTTTCGTGAAAAAGTCTCGTTTGGGGATGGAAAAATCATACCCCCCGCATCTTCGGCCCGAGCCCCTCGAACTGCGTCTTCTGCTCGTCACTCAGGTTCGCATGGAAATCGTCGACCGCGTCGTTCACGCTTCTGATCGCCTCTCGCATCGCTTCCAACCGCGCCTTTGCGGCCTTAAGGCGGGCCGGCGGGGTGAGCGCGTCCTTTGGCGGGCATGCGCTTAAGGCTTCCATAGTACCCATTGTGGTGTCCTGCACCACTTCGAGAGCGGCGAGTTGGCTATCGTTCAGTTTCAGGCTGGCGGCGATGTCGTCGAGGGGCCATTGCTGGGCGACCAGCTCGCGGTATTGCTTTTCGGCCTGTTGCTCGTCCTGCAGTTCGCGGCTCGCCTGGCAGGCGGCGTCCTGCATCTCCTTCAGCTTCGCGGCCGCGGCGTTGGCGCGGCGGTCGCGTTGGGGCGCGTTGAGCCGCGCCTTCTGCTCATCGCTCAGGAGATCGTAGAATTTTTGGAACGGTGGCTGAACGGCCGCAACCGCGCTCAGCATCGCGTTGACGCGGCTCTGCATGGCCGCGAACCGCTCCAGCGCGGTGGTTGCGGCCTGTGTTGGACAGGAGGCGCGGATGGTGTCGCCGGCGGAAGTCCAGGCGCTCGCGAGCTCGTCGAAGGCTGTGCGCTGTGCCTCGTTCGCCGCGACCACCCGGCCGATCCGCTCGAAGGGAAGGCCGGTCATCTTGGCGGTGTCAGCGCCGCAGAGCTCCTGCACCGAGGGCGCTTTGCGATGCCGCCTCCCGGCAGGGCGCTCGGCCGCGAACGCTGAGAGATCGCTGGCAGCGTAAGGTGAGAAGATCGCGGCGTAGAGATCGCCGTAGCCATAGGCCCAGAAGCCGCTACCGTCACTGAGAAGCGCGTAGTCATAAAGATCGCTATAGGCGAACGGCCAGAACAGCGGACCGACCCAGCCGTATGAACCGTCGGCGTGCTGCCACCAGCCTTGCGCAGCTCGGCCGCCCTGCCAGCCGGCCAGCGCCGCCACGGCAGTGAGCTGCGCACGCGCACTCGGGTGGATCGACTCGGCGGCGGAGCGGAGATCTTGCGGTCTTAAGGCGGCGGTTCGGACGCGGCTGTGGCGTGCTGCCATGCGTGCGTGGCGGAGACCTGCGACCGACAGCATGCTGGCCATCGCGAAGCGCGCGACACCGACGGGGCCACCAACGCGCAGGCGGAAGCCCGCCTCGGCCGCGCTCGGCAGCGCGCCCAGAGCGACCATGGCAACGCCGGCCGCAGCCATTCCAATGCGGGACTTCGACATGATCCCCCCTCCGCGCCAGGCCGCATCTCGTCACAAATATGACTCGGAGCGAAACCGAAAGTTCCCTCCCGCGTCGACGCGGGGCCATATCGTTTCCATCCAAAATCGATCACGGACGTCCGTAGTGGCGATGAAAAGCTACGCAGAAGCAGAGAAGCTTTGCCGACGCCTCAGCCTAGCCCCCGAAGTTAATGCCCGAGTCTCCGCCCGGGCTGACGCCGGGGCATAATCGGCTCCGGCTGTATTGTCTGGATTGCTTCCGCTTCTGGCCCTTCGGCGATCTCGGGAGATGTCCGCTTTTCCGCCGCTGTTGCGGTTAAGCGGACGTCAGGCGCCGGCCGCTCAATGAGTACACGGCTTACGCAGTACTACTCCCGTCGCTTGGCCGCTCCGATGAAGCGAGCACTACAATCCCGGTGATCTTGCCGCCCAAGCCTTGGTGGCCTGGCAGCTTTGCATCGCTCGGGCGTAGGCAGGGCGTGCCGTCGTGCGGGCGAGATAGTCCCGCTCGGTAGAACCTGGGACGTAGTTGCCGGTTCGCAGGCCGAGCAGGAGGGCGTAGCTCACCGAGATATCGGCAGCAGTGAATCGGTCACCGGCGAGATAGGGGCAATCCGCGAGGCGGCGGATAACCAACCCCAGCCGGCTCTCGAAGGTCTCGAGTGCCCAGCGGGTTACCCGGGCATCTCGCTCGGCTTCGGGCGCCAGTTGGCGACCGACAATGACGGCGTTCATCGGCCCGGCAAGCCCGGCCTCGCCTAAGTGGAGAAATTGCAGATAGGAAGCGAAGGCGGGATCGTCCGGGGCGACGGCAAGCGAGCCTGAGCCGTGGCGGGCGAGCAGGTACACAAGAATAGCGATCGATTCGACCATGATCGTCTCGCCGTCCTGCAGTGCGGGAATGAAGCCGGCGGGGTTGATCGCGAGAAAATCGCGATCCTTCTCGGCTGCCAGCAGATCGACCGGGCGCAGCCGATAAGCCAATCCTAATTCCTCGAGCAGCCAAACAACACGGAAGCCACGACCTTCGCCATAGACGGTGAGCATAGTTAAGCATTCCTGGATTCGGCTAGATGTACTAACTCGCAGAGGTAAGCCAGCCGCGCAACGGACTATCGATGGCGCATAATGTGCTGAAGGCTTGGCGCATATTCGTCATCCTACCGTGCGGGCCCTGCCCACTTTATGGGTTCCCGACCCAGGCTGCGGCCGCGAATACGGCGCGTTCCCTCTCCCGCCTGCGACGTGGAAGCCTCAGTTGCAGAAGCCCGCAAATGCCATATGCGACTGCGTTTGCGCGAGGGGACATTTTGGCAATTTCTGCATATTAGAAATATATCCCTGAATTGCCCGACGTGTCAAGTTGCCTGGTCGAACGCCGACCGCCGCCGACTACTTTGCATGGGGTTGTTTTCGATATTTTGGCAACGCCCCCCTGCGACGGCCCCATAACTCCATATTGCTTTAGCCCGCCCCGCCCGGCTCCAGCGCCTCGCCGAGCTCGAGCGGATGCGCCATGGCCTCGTGCAGCGCGTCCTTGTCGAGCTCGCCTTCGGAAAGGCTGATCACGATGCAGGCGACGCCATTGCCGATCAGATTGGTCAGCGCGCGGCACTCGCTCATGAACTTGTCGATGCCGACCAGGATCGCGATCGACTGGATCGGGATGTCGGGAACAATCGACAGCGTCGCGGCGAGCGTGATGAAGCCGGCGCCGGTGACGCCGGAGGCACCCTTCGAGGTGATCATGGCGATGCCGAGAATGCCGAGCTCCTGCCAGATCGTCAGATGCGTGTTGGTGGCCTGCGCCAGGAACAGCGTCGCCAGCGTCATGTAGATGTTGGTGCCGTCGAGATTGAAGCTGTAGCCGGTCGGCACCACGAGGCCGACCACCGAGCGCGAGGCGCCGAGATGCTCCATCTTCTGGATCATCTGCGGCAGCACGGTCTCTGACGACGAGGTGCCGAGCACGATCAGCAATTCGTCCTTGATATAGGCGATGAAGCGGATGATCGAGAATCCGGCGAGGCGGGCGATCGCGCCGAGCACGATCAGCACGAACAGCACGCTGGTGAGGTAGAAGGTGCCGATCAGCGCCGCCAGATTCACCAGCGAGCCGAGGCCATAGGCGCCGACCGTGAAAGCCATGGCGCCGAAGGCGCCGAGCGGCGCAAGCCGGACGATCATGCGGATGATGCCGAAGAACATCTTGGATGCCTTGTCGATCGCCTCGGCGATCGGCTCGCCGGGCTTACCCATCAAGGCGATGGCAAATCCCGACAGGATCGAGATCAGCAGCACCTGCAACAGGTCGCCGCGCGCCAGCGCGCCGAAGAAGCTGTCGGGGATGATCGCCATCAGATGGGAAACGATGCCCTGCTCCTTCGCTTGCGTCACATAGGTGGAGACCGATTTCGGATCGATCGTGGAGGGATCGATGTTGAAGCCGCGGCCGGGCTGCAGCACTTCGCCGATCAGCAGGCCGACGGCGAGCGCGACCGTCGACACCGCCTCGAAATAGATCAGCGCCTTCAACCCGACCCGGCCGACGCGCTTGAGGTCGCCCATCGAAGAGATGCCGTGCACCACGGTGCAGAAGATTACCGGCGCGATCATCATCTTGATCAGCGCAATGAAGCCGTCGCCGAGCGGCTTCAGCTCCTTGCCGAGATTTGGATAGAAGTACCCGATCAGGACGCCTGCCGCGATCGCGATCAGCACCTGGACGTAGAGGATCTTGTACCAGGGCTGATGATGGCGTTGGGCGGCGGGCCTGATCGCGTCTGTGGTCATGAGGTGCCCCGGGTTAGGATGAATTCAACTGGTGATGCCATCTTGGCCGAGCACTGCGCAAGCGACAATGCCCATTCAGGCCCGCCGCGAGCGCACACGAATCTGTCATTGACTACGGCCAAGCTCGCATCCGGAGGCTGAGGATGGAATTCACCGTGCTGTTTCTCGCCATCACCATCGCCATGCTGGTGGCCTGGCGTGGTCCGCGTCCTGTCGCGATTGGATTGTTCGCGGTGATCCTGGTCGCCTGCGTTGCGACCTTGCTGCACCACGCCACCGACCGTCTCACTTTGTCGTTCTGAGGCCAGCCATGAACGATACGCAGGCCGTCACCCTGAACGCGCTCGCACTTTACGGCCTTGCGCTGCTGCTGGCCGCAGCCTTTGCCGCGCAGCTCGTGCTGCACGAGCTGCCCTGCCCGCTGTGTTTGCTGCAGCGCATCCTTTTCGCCCTGCTGGCGATCGGGCCGATCCTCAACATCCCCTTCGGACCACGGCCGAGCCATTATGCCATGTCCCTGCTGACGGCCGTGCTCGGCGCCACGGTCTCGTCCCGGCAGGTGCTGCTGCACATCCTCCCCGGCGACGCCGGCTACGGTTCGGCGCTGCTCGGCTATCATTATTATACGTGGGCGTTGATCGCCTTCATTGCGGCAATCGTCCTGCTCGCCGCCATGCTGCTGTTCGACGGCCAGTTCAACCACCGCGCGGCGCCGGGCGCCTCGCCCGGCAAGTTCGCGCAAGGTGCCGTGTGGCTCGTGGTCGTGCTGACGGCGCTGAACGTGCTCTCCACCCTGCTCGAATGCGGCTTTGGCGCCTGTGCCGACAATCCGGTCGTCTATGAGCTGCTGAAGCGAGCGGCCTAAGGCCGGTTCGGAATATTCAACCCGCGTTCCACGGCCGGCCGCGCGAGACCGCGCTCCAGCCAGCCGGCGACGTGCTTGAACTGGTCGAATGCGACGAGCTCGCGCGCGCCGTAGAAGCCGATCAGATTGCGCACCCAGCCGATCATCGAGATATCGGCGATCGTGTATTCATCGTCCATGAACCACTGCCGCCCGGCGAGATGCATCTCCATCACGCCGAGCAGGCGCTTGGATTCGTCGACATAGCGCTGCAGCGGCCGCTTGTCCTCATAATCCTTGCCGGCAAATTTGTGGAAGAAGCCGACCTGGCCGAACATCGGTCCGATGCCGCCCATCTGGAAATGCACCCACTGGATGGCCTGGTAGCGGCGCGCCGCATCAGCCGGCAGCAGCTTGCCGGTCTTCTCGGCGAGATATTGCAGGATGGCGCCGGACTCGAACAATGGCAGCGGCTTGCCGCCTGGACCGTTGGGATCGAGGATCGCCGGGATCTTGCCGTTCGGATTGAGCGACAGGAATTCCGGCGTCTTCTGGTCGTCCTTGCCGAAGTCGACGAGATGGACCTCATAGGGCAGCCCGATCTCCTCGAGCATGATCGAGACCTTCACGCCGTTCGGCGTCGGAAGCGAGTAGAGCTGGAGGCGATCCGGATGCTGGGCGGGCCAGCGTTTTGTGATGGGAAAGGCTGACAGGTCGGTCATGTCGACATTCTTTGCAGGGTTGTTGTTGGGTGGCTAATGTACGGAGCTCAGTGAAAGCCGCAAGGTCTGCAACCGGCCATGAACGATCAACAGAGAGACGCAAGAACGGGCACAAGTCTCGGCCTCTCCGATGACGAACTCGCTGATCAACCGACCGTGTTCGCGGCGGATGCGCTCGCCGGTCAGGTGGTCGTCGTGTCCGGCGGTGCCGGCGGCATCGGCCGCGCCATCGCCTGGCTGTTCGCCCGGCTCGGCGCTCACGTCGTGGTGGTCGGCCGCAATGCGGACAAGCTCGATGCGCTGGTCGATCATCTCGGCCATCGCGGCCTGAAGGCGTCCGCGCATGTCGCCGACATCAGGGATCCCGATGCAGTCAGCGCGATGTTCGACACGCTGTGGACCGCGCATGGCCGCATCGATCATCTGGTCAACAGCGCCGGCGGCCAGTTCCCGCAGGCCGCGATCGATTTCTCGATCAAGGGCTGGAATGCGGTCATCAACACCAACCTCAACGGCACCTGGTACATGATGCAGGCTGCGGCGCAGCGCTGGCGCGACCGCAAGCATCCCGGCAGCATCGTCAATATCGTCGTGGTCACGACACACGGCCTCTACGGCATCGCGCACACCATCGCGGCGCGCGCCGGCGTGATCGGGCTGTCGCGCGCGCTCGCGGTCGAATGGGCGCCGCTGGACATCCGCATCAACTGCATCGCGCCCGGCGCGATCGAGACCGAGGGCTGGAACGTCTACAGCGAAGCGGCACGCGCCGCCTATCCGCGCTCCAACCCGATGATGCGCCCGGGCACGCCCTGGGACATCGCGGAAGCCGCCGCCTATCTCGCCGCGCCTTCCGGCAAGTTCATCACCGGCGAGACGCTGACCGTCGATGGCGGCGGCCAGCATTGGGGCGAGACCTGGACGACCGGCAAGCCGGACTATTTTAGGGGCGGCGAGTAGCGCACTCATACCAGTCGCCTGCCCGTTTCATCATTTCCCGTCGTCGAAGCTGACGATGACGGCGGCGTTCGCGATCAGGATCGGGTCGTTGCCGAGATCAGACGGGATTTCGAGCCCGCCCGCGATTGCCTTCACCGTCTTGGTGCCATAGGGCAGTTCCTTGGCGACCGCTTCGATATCGACGTCTTCGGGATTCGGCACGGCGATCGTGACGTCGACGAACATGTCGTTCGCGGTCTTGCCGAGCATGCGGAAGAAGCCGAGGCTGGAATGGCGGATCGCGTCCGAGACCGCGCGCTTGGCGGCCTTGGTGGCGTCGCGGCCGTGAACGTCGACGCCCATGCCCATTTCGGTGATACAGCGCACGCGTGTCATGAAGCTTCCCTGTTGTCGTTGGCGTGAGAGACCGTCACTCCTTCGACCTCTGCGCCAGCGGCGTCAAGCCGGGTCCCTCGCCTCACCCACGCGCTTGTGATCGCCGCGCGCCAGCATCCACGCCGCGAGACCGGCAAGGATGGCCGCTGCAACCACCATGATACAGGCCGCGCCCCAGCCCCATGTCGAGACCACAGCGCCGACCGCGATCGGTGCGGTCACCTGGCCGAAATTGCTGCCTGTCATCAACAGTCCCATCATGACGGGGACCATCGTTGCCGAACGCGCCGCCGCGGGTGCGGTTGCAAGCAACGTCGCCGGGATCAGGCCGCCGGTCGCGGAGAACAGCAGGCACAGAAAGAATGCCCCCCACCCGCCGAGCAACGGCAGGAAGATTCCGAGCGCCGAGGCGCCCATCACAAAGGCCGCCACCGCGATGAGCACGATGCGGCTGACGCCGCGCGCGAGCAGATTGCCGGCGGCGAGATTCCCGACGACGTTGCCGGCCGCCGCGAGCGCGCTAAGCCCGCCGGCGCTCTGGCTGGACACACCGAGCCGCTCGGTCAACAGGATCGGCAGGAAGCTGAACAGCGCAAAGAACATCAGGCTGTAGAGCGCAAACAGCACCATCAGGAGCGCAGGCGTACGTCGCCGCGCCAGCGCCGCGGCTTCCTGCATCAGGCCAGTTCGCGCCGGGCCGGTCCGCGATGCCACTTCCGGCACGATGACGCCGGCGAGCACGAACAGCAGGGCGACAAAGGCGGCGCTGGCCCACCAGATCGCGCGCCAGCCATCGAAGATCGGGCCAGCGACCAGCGCCAGCGCGATCCCGAACGGCATCACGCAGCTCCACACCGCCATGGTGACGTCGCGCGCGCTGACATCGACGACGCGATCGAGCAGTGCTGGGGCTGCGACCATCACCAGCAGGAAGCCGAGCCCTTCCAGCAGACGGGACACAAGCAGCACCGCAAGCGACGGCGCGAGCGCGCCTGAGGCCGCGCCGAGCGCAATGGCTGCGAGGCCGCACAATAACACCCGGCGCGCGCCAACCGCGGCAATCACGACGCCGGCCGGGACGCTGCCGATGAGCCCCAGCACCGCAAAGATGCCGGCGACGGTGCCGACCGCGGCGAGGTCGATACCGAGGCTTTGTTGCAGCATCGACGCCGCAATCGGCACCTTGCCGACCTGCAGGGCGGCGCCGATGCCGCAGCCCATCACGACGGCGACCGTCGCCCATCGCTTCGCCTCGCTTTGCTGCACCACGGCCGTCTCGATCGTCATGCGTTAACCCTGCCCCAGCCCAATTCACCAGAGTAGCGTTTCCCGATCATCGACAGGAGTGATATGTTTTGCATCCAGTTGATCGATTTCATAGATCATGCTCAATAACCTCACGCTCGACCAGATCGTCGCCATCGCCGAGAACGGCAGCTTTCGCGCCGCGGCGACCAAGCTGACGCGGGTGCAATCCGCGGTCAGCCACGCCATCGCCAACCTCGAGGCGGAACTCGGCCTCATGCTGTTCGATCGCTCCAGCCACCGCCCGGCACTGACGGCCGAGGGCAAGGCGCTGCTCGGCAATGCGCGCGACCTCCTGCTCCGCGTCGACGCGATGCGGGCGCGGGCGCGCGGCCTTGGCGACGGGGTGGAATCGGAACTTTCGCTCGTCGTCGATACGCTGTTTCCGATCGCCGCCATCGGCGCGGCGCTGACGGAAATGCGGGCGGCCTATCCATCGGTCGGCGTCCGGCTTGCGGTCGAACCGATGGGCGGGCCGATCGCCGCCCTGACCGAACGACGCAGCGCGCTCGCCGTCACGGTCGGGGAAGATTTCCGCGATCCCCGCCTCGCACTCGATGCGATCTGCGCCGTGCAGATGGTCGCCGTCGTCGCCGCAAGCCATCCGCTCGCGCGCCGCGGCCGCAAGAGCGTCGCCGACCTCGCCGATCATCTGCAGATCGTGCTGTCGGATCCGACACCGCTGTCGGAGGGCCGCAGCTTCGGCGTGCTCTCGCCGCAGATTTGCAGGGTCAGCAATCAGGACACCAAGCACGCCATGATCCTGGCCGGGCTCGGCTGGGGCCGGCTGCCGCTCTGGCAGGTGGCGCGCGACCTCAGCGAACGCCGCCTGGTGCGGGTCGAAACCGGCGCGCTCGGCCGCAACGCCGCGCTTGCGATGGAAGCCTATCTCGCGCACCGGCTCGACGAGCCGCTCGGCCCCGCCGCGCGCGCGTTTGCGGAGGCGTTGACGCGGATTGCTGCGCGCAGCAGCCAGCCAAAAATCAAAACGAGGGCGGCGAAGAAGCGCTAAGAAGCGGCAGCCAGTTCGTGCTCGCGTCAATCCTCGATCTCGCCGCTGCGGATCGCGAGCCGGATGGCCTGCGCGGTGGTCGCGACGCCGAGCCGAAGCCGGGCCCGCCGCAAATGGTTTTCGACCGTCCGCTCCGACAGACCAAGCGACGCCGCGATGTGGGCCTGCCGCCGTCCGGTGGAGATCCAGCGCAACACCTCGCGCTCGCGCGGCGACAGGCTCGACGCACCGTCCGGCTCGCGTGCTTCCATCAGCCGGCGAGCGGCGCGGAAGGCCGCGGCGCCGATCATCGCCAGCGCCACCCGCGTCCGCGGCGACGCGTCGATACGTATGCCGGCGAAGCTCATCGCGCCTTCGAGGCCGGTGCGCCCGAACACCGGGACCTGCAGCCCATGGAAACCCGGTCCGCGTGGCGCGCGCACCACGCGGTATTTCTCGCCACGAGCGGACAGCACCTTGGTCCAGAAAAACGGCTCGTCCACATTGAGGAAATTGCGCGTCACGGGACAGTGCCGGACATAGGTCTCGGCATCGACCGTCACGCCCTTGCCGAACCAGTCGCCCTCGACCCAATAAATCCTGTCGACCAGGTCCTCCCGCGCCGGGGATGCCGAGAACATCACGAACCGGTCGTAACCGAGCGGCACGCACGCCGACCGCACAACCGCCTGGATCGCGGACAAGCTCTCGCTGCCCTCGATCGCAACCACGGCTTCGATGTAGCGGTCCATGTCGATGCCATCGTGTCCCGGAAAGTCTCGCCGGGCGCGGCCCGGCCGATTGAGGACTTTCCCTCAGCCGAAGCCGACCCGCAAGCCGCGTCACTCAAGCCGCGTCACCATCGTCTGCCGGTCGCGGGCGACGCGGCGAGGTTTGCCCTCGCCGTGCGCTGGCTTGGCCGATGGCCAAGCCCCCCTCAGCCGCCGAGCGTATCGAGCAAGGCCTTTGCCGCCGCCTTGCCGACATTGTTGGCAGCGAACGGGCTGTCACCGGTGATCAGCTTGCGATCCTGATACGTCTTGCCGGTGATGTCCTTGTTCAGGATCTCGACGCCGAGCACCTGCAGCTGTTCGCCGAAGGCCCAGGTCAGCGCGCCCGGCATGTAGCCGATGTCTGGCGTGGTGCGGTCGATGGCGTCGGGAAATGCGCAGATCTTGTAGCCCTTGAAGGGATAATCGCCCTTGGCTTCGCCGACCGCGGACGCCAGCAGCGCCGCCGGGCCATGGCAAAGCGAGATGATATGCTTGTCGTTGTCGAGCGCCCACTTCAGGGCGGCCTTCACATCGAGGCTTTTGGGCAACCCGATCAGCGCGCCATGGCCGCCGGGAATGAAGACCGCGATGTAATCGGACTCCTTGCCGAGCTTGTTTTCGATCACGTCGGAGAGTTTGAGCGGCTGCTTCAGCCGGCCGAGATATTTCTGGTAGATGCTCTTGATCGCGTCGTCCTCCTTCGGAAACGCCCAGAGCTCCATCTTGACCGGGTTGCCCGAGACGGTCGCGATGTCGAATTCGAAACCGGCCTTGTCGAGGTGATACATCGGCAACAAGGTCTCGACCGGATGGTTGCCGGTCGAGAACATCGTGCCATTCTGCAACAGCAGATAGCGCTCATCCGCGGCGATCATCAGAATCTTCCAGCGGCCCCCCTTGTAGGCATTGGGATAGTCCGCGCCGGAGAGATCCGACTTGGCCGAGGTGAATTGCCCAAGCGAGTAAGGCGACGGAAAAAAGGCGTTGTTCTCCGCCGGATCGGGTACGGGACGCTTGTCCTGGGATTGCTCGGACATCGCGATATCCTCTCATCGTGTTGCGGTCCTGCAAAGGTAAGCACGAGCCCCGAAATCACGAATGAGGGATTTCCCTCAATGGCTCGCGGGGGGGGGGGAAACCCGGCGCCGGACCGGTGCAGCCTGAGGGAACGCAGCGGCGATATTCATCACAACGTCGAGAGCCCCTGCGCCACCTCCGCGTCGTTTGGCTCCAATTCATCTCCGCGGCCGGATAGTGCGCGCGACCGATCGCGGTCGCGCAAGGAGTCGTGCATGATGCCGATCAGCCGCCGGCGAGCGCTGACGCTTGCCTCGTTCGTCATAGCGAGCCCGCTGCTCGGCGCCGAAAGCGGCGCCGAACCGGCGCCGCTCCCTGGGTCTGCAACCTTCGACATGGCCAGCTTCACGGCCACCTTCAGCGGCGACGCCGACGCGGCCTTCGCCAAGGCGCTGGCTGCCGTTGCCAAGGCAGCGGCTGACGCCAGCAAGGCTGGACCGGTTCACATCGTTCTCAACCTAGAGAAGAACGCCAGCTACCGGATCAAGCGGCCGATCGCGTTCCGGCAGTTGCACGGCTTCGAGCTTAACGGCAATGGCGCGCAGCTGATCCACACGACGCGCAGCGGGACCTTCGTGATCTCGGGTTGCAGCCACCTCACGATCCGTGACCTCAGCATTGACTACGATCCGCTGCCGTTCACGCAGGGTACGATCGCGGCCTTCGACAAGGCCGCACTCGAGATCACGGTGAGGATCGATCCGGGCTATCCCGATGATGCCGCCCTGCTCGCCGCCATGGCCGGCGGCTTCTTCAAGGTGATGGACCGCCACAACCGGGCGCTGAAGACTGGCGCCAGCGACTTCCTCTCGCCGAGCCACGTCGCGCGCATCAGTGACGGCTTGATCAATGTGCGGCTGCAGTGGAGCGCGAATGACCGCTTCCCGAGCCAGCTGCCGATCGCGATCGGCGACGTGGTCGCGATCTCCAACGGCGGCGCGCACGCCGTTACGGTGGACTCCAGCGTCGCAACCAGCCTGATCGACCTCAAGCTCCTGGCCTCGCCGGGCATGGGCATCATCGAGAATGGCGGCGAAGGCTCGATGATGCTGCAAAAAGTTTCGGTCGTTCCGGGACCCCGGCCGAAGGGCGCGACGACCGACCGGCTGATCTCGACCAACTCCGACGGTTCGCACTTCTCCGCGGTCGCGCGGGGTCCGACCATCGAGGATTGCAGTTTCGCCAACACCTCCGACGATGCGGTCAATGTTCACGGCTTCTACTACTACGTCGTGGCAAAGACCGCGCCGCGGCGGTTTCTGCTCAGCCCGAAATGGGACATCGGGCTTGTGGCCGGTGACGACATCGAGAGCTGCGATCACGCGACGTTTCGTTCACTGGGGCGCGGCAAGGTCGCGCAATTGACCAAGCGCCATGCGCCGGAGCTGAAGGCGAAGATCGCCCAGCTCTGGAACAACAGGAGCCCGACAACCGAGCCGGACCTGGTCTATGACGTCACCCTGCAGCAGGACCTGCCGCTCAAGGTCGGCGACGCCATCACCTCGCTGACGCATGCCGGGTCGGGCGCCACGGTGCTGAGGTGCAGCTTCCACGCCTGCGGCCGGGTGCTGATGAAGGCGCCGAACGCTATCGTCGAAAACTGCCAGTTCACGTTCTCGACCGGGGTGGCGCTACAGGCCGGAAGCGATATCGGCTTCTGGTCGGAGTCAGGCTTTGCCGAGAACCTCGTGTTCAGAGGCAACCGCTTCAGCCATTGCGTCAACGGCGCCAACGAGCTGACCGGCGGCAGCGGGACCCTCGGCACCATCTATGTCGGCATGGTGCAGCCGGAGAGCGCGAAGGGATTTCAGGACAATTTCGAGAACCGGCGCGTCATCATCGAAGGCAATCATATCGACGATTCCTGCATCTACGCGATCTTCGTCAGCAATGCCGACGGCCTCAAGATCGCCGACAATGTGATCGGCCAGACATTTGTGCGCGGCAATGCGTTCGGGGCCGGCGAGTTCTTCCGGATCAGGCCCGACAGCGCGATCTATGTCGGCCACTCCAGGAACGTCGAGATCAGCAACAATGTCGCCGCACGCGGCCGGATCGCGGCGAATGCCGTCGCGATCGATCCCAGCTGCGACAAGCGCACGGTGCATCTCGCCAACAACCGGCTGGCATGAACGAGCGCCGAATTGAGCAGAGATAACACTTCAGCCCTACCCCTGCTTCTGCAACACCGTGATGTGCAGACGGCGGCGGATTTCCATGCCTGGCGCCGGTACAGCGCGATCGCCGAAACATTGCTGGTGAAAACGTGCAGGAAGGGAATTTCGCCGCGCGCCACGATCTGGCGGGCGACCGCCGCCAGCAGCGCCTGCGCGTAGCCGCGGCCGCGATAGTCCGGATGCACGCAGACCGCGGTCATCTCGGTAAAGTTCCCCGGCTTCATGCGTTCCCCGGTCATCGCGACCAGCTCGCCGTTCACGCGAATGCCGAGAAAGGTGCCGAGCTCATGCGTCCGCGCACTGAACGGGCCGGGCTTTGTCAGCTCCGTCAACGCCATCATCGCAGGAACGTCGGCGGCGCCGAGCGTGACGATCTCGACGCCGGACAGCGCAAAGTCTGCGGGTGTGCCGATCATCTGCTCGCCGGTCTCGGCCAGCAGCACCTTGAACGCCGCCGGCACGGTGACCGGATCGGGCGTGAACAGCACCGCGATCTCAGGTCCCGACAACAGCGCGCCGAGCGCCGCAAAGCTCTCTGGCGACATGTCGACCATGTCGGCGAAGGGTGCGATCGCGAGCGGAAAGCGCCGGGCGTCGGTGCCGCCCTCCGCCAGGCCGCGTTGTCTTGTGGTCAGCGCGCTCCAGATCGGGCGATCGAGCGGATGAAGTGGCGGTACGGCGGACATGCGGCGCTTCGCTCCTGATTTTCCTCGAACAGAGCAAGAAGCGCCGGCAAAATCCAGCATGGCGTGATGCGGATGCGGCTCACAATCACGCCAGCCGCCGGTCAAGCGATGCCGTCGGCCGGGCTACGCCACCTTGAGGCAGAGCTCGGTGCCGCCCTTGAGCGGCAGCGTGATCGACACGAAGCCATTTTTCGGATCGCGCACGAACTCCAGAAAATCCGCCTCGGCATTGTCGTTCATGACATAGGCGCCGACCCGAAGCTGCGGGGCGACGATCTCGATCACCTGGCGCGCCAGCGTCGGTCCCTTGTCGCCCGGCCAGCCATCGATCAGGATGAAGTCGACGGGACCGCCGAGATCGCGCAGCGTCTGGCGCGCATCGCCCTCGCGGATTTCGACGTAGTCGGCAAGGCCGGCATCAGTGAGATTGCGCTGCGCGGTTTGGACCTTGGCCGGCACAATCTCCGAGCCGATCACCGTGCCGCCGCCATTGTCGCGCATCGCGGCGGCGAAATACAGCGTCGACATTCCGACCGAGGTCGCGAACTCGGCAACGCGTTTGGCGCGCAGGCCGCGGCACAAGAGATAGATCAGTTCGCCCTGCTCGGGATGGATCGAGAATCCCTGCCCGGCATAGTCGTGCGGATCGCGGCTGCCGCTCTGCATCGGATTGCCCCGCACGGGCGCCCGGCGCGTGGCCTGCAGGCGCTCGACGACGGCAGCAACGCGGGCGTCAGTAATCGCGCTGTGCGGTTCAGCGTTGTACATGAAAGGTCTCCTTCGCTGCGACTGTGTCATTGCTGCAGGATTTCGGCGGCAGCGCGCTCCAGGATTTTCGCGATGCGCCGCGCCTCGGCGGCATCGCTGCCGCGCTTCTGGCGCAGCGCGCTTTTCAGCGCGTGACGAGCGCGGTGCATTTCGTCGGACGCTTCGCCATCGAGATCGCTGACGCCGGCGAAGGCTTCGCGCACCTCCTCCATGCGGCGGCCGATCCGCGACAGCGCTTCGAGAATGGTGTCCGCGGTGGCGCGGTTGTCGGCGAGATGCGCCTTGCCCTGCTCGGTGATGCTGTAGAGCTTGCGCGCTGCATCCTGGGTGACGCTGGCATGGCCGATCTCTTCGAGGAATGTCAGCGCCGGATAGATCACGCCCGGGCTCGGGCTGTAGAAACCGTCCGACTTCTCCTCGATGGTCTTGATCAGCTCATAGCCGTGCGCGGGCTGCTCGCCGAGCAGCGCCAGGATGACGAGCTGCAGATCCTGCGACGAGAGCCGCCGCGATCCCGGAAAGTCGCCGCCTCCGCCTCGTCCGAAGAAGCCAGGACCGCCGCGGCCAAAGCGGTGGCCACCTCGGCCGTGCCGGCCCATGGCGAAGAACCCAAACCGGAATCCATCATCGTCCCGGTCACGAAACATCTGCTTTCTCATTGCTGGTTCCTTACTAAAAACATATCTTACGATATATCTACCGATGAGAGGGCAACAACCCACGTTTTCGTGAGGAGCCCGGCGGCCCGACGCCGCGACGGCCACGCTCGCTGGGAACGACTGGGCTTGTCGACGTTCGCGCAGCTGGCCTATGGCTTCAGAAGGTTTCCCAACTTCTGCGACTCATGCGCCCCAAAACCTTCGAAACCCATTGCCTGCGCCTGCCCGCCGCCACCAAGGTGGTGCAATGGGAGGGCACGTCGGTGAGAGCTGGCGCCGGTTGTTTGGACAGCGCCCCGCGGGATTTAAGTGGATTCCTGCCGGGTTATGCTGAACGCGGGGCCTTTCGATTTTGTCGTTGCGTCGGGAGGGCGTAGCCCGACCAGAGCGACGACAAAATCGTCGGCGACGGTCATGCGGCCATCACCATAGCTTGCGTGCCGAAGTAAGCCTCGTCGGGCGTGCGCCCGTCAAGGCTCGAGTGAGGGCGTCCCTGATTGTAGAAGGCCAGATACTTGGCAATTGACGCTCGCGCCTCGGACACGCTGTCGTAGGCGCGGAGATAAACTTCTTCGTATTTGACCGTGCGCCAGAGCCGCTCGACAAACACGTTGTCGCGCCAGGCGCCCTTGCCGTCCATGCTGATGGCGATCTTCGCGTCCAGCAGCACATCGGTGAACTCGAGGCTGGTGAACTGGCTGCCCTGGTCCGTGTTGAAAATCTCGGGCCTGCCGTGCTTCGCCAACGCCTCCTGGACCGCTTCGACGCAGAAGGCCGCCTCCATTGTGATCGAGACGCGATGGGCCAGGACCCGTCGGCTGAACACATCGACGACCGCCGCGAGATAGACGAAGCCACGCCGCATCGGAATGTAGGTGATGTCCATTGCCCACGCCTGGTCGGGCCGCTCGATCTTCAATCCGCGCAACAGGTACGGGTAGATCTTGTGACCCGGTGCCGGCTTACTCGTGTTCGGGCGACGATAGACCGCCTCGATCCCCATGCGCTTCATCAGCGTCGCGATGTGGCGGCGACCGGCGTATACGCCCTCCCGCCGCAGCAACGATCGCTGCATACGCGCTCCCGCGAAGGGATAATCGAGATGCAGCTCATCGAGCCGACGCATCAAGGCAAGGTCCTCGGCCGAAACTGGCCGAGGTTCATAGTAGACCGTGCTGCGAGCCAGCTTCAGGACCTTCGCCTGGCGCACGATAGAAAGATCATGACCGCGGTCGATCATCGCTTTGCGCTCAGCAGGCCCGCCTTGGTGAGCGCGCCGGACAAAAAATCGTTTTCCAACGCCAGCTCGCCGATCTTGGCATGTAACGCCTTCAAATCGACCGGCGTCTCGGCCGACGCCTTGTCATGCCCAAACACGCCGGCGGCGCCTTCCAGGAGCTGGTTTTTCCAGATCGTGATCTGGTTCGGATGAACATCAAACAGTTGCGCCAGCTCCGCCAGCGTCTTCTCGCCTTTGACCGCAGCCAAAGCAACCTTCGCCTTGAATGCCGGAGAATGCATCCGGCGGCTCTTCTTCGTCATCTTCGCTCCTGATTCGCGGCAAGAATCCTCGCCGCTGTCAGGCAGAAAATCCACTCAAGCTACTGTCCGAATTTGCGGAGCCAGCTCTGTCGGCGGCAAGATGTTCGCGCTGGCCGGCGGCTACATCGAGAGCACCGGCGGCTTCATGTTCAAGACCTCGAACATGGCCTATCAGCTGCTGATCGAGCAGGGCCTGGCGCGGCCGGCGCCGTATCTGGCGCGTGCCACATGGGTGCAGCTGGCGGCCAACGACGCCCTGCCCGACGCCGAGCTCAAGGCCTATCTCGCGCAGGCGCATGCCCTGATCGCCGCGAAGCTGACGCGGAAATCACGCAAGGCGCTCGGGCTCGCGTGACCGGCAAAAGCGTTTTCGAGCGAAGTGGATACCGGTTCGCGTGAAGAAAACGCGCCAAAACAAGAATCTGGAGCCCCGTTCCGATTCAATCGGAACGGCAAAGGCTCCGACCGCAGCGCCGCTCAACCACCCAACGGCTTGTCGGAATCGCCCGACAGCAATTTCGGAAACAGCTCCTTGAAGGCGAACTTGTCGTCGCCCTTTGCGCGGTCGAAGCGCAGCACGACGTCGAAGCGGCTACCCTCCCATTTGGTCGGCGGCGTACCCTTGCTGACCGGGATCAGCGGAAGGATGTCCGAGATGATCGCCTTGTGCTCCCAGCACAACAGCACGACGCCCTTCAGCGCCAGCACGGCCTGCATCAGCGCCGGCTCATCACCCTTGCCAAAGCCTTCGTTCGGCGCCAGCGAGCGGCGCGCGGCGAGTGCCGAGATCGTCTCGGCCGGACGGCTGCTTGGCGGCTGGTTGGGCGTGGTGCCGGGCGTCGCGGCGTAGATCGCGTCAGGCTTGGCATAGTCACCGCCGGTGAGATCGGTGCCGAACAACGCGGTCCAGGCACCCGCGCGCTGCCAGCCGCGGAGCACAAGTGACTCGGTATCGGACACGCCGTCCGCGGTGAAGCCGGGCCCCGGAAAGCCATCATCAGGCTTTTCGGCATGACGGATGATGAAGAGCGTGAGCGCGTCCATGGCGGCCTCGTGGGGAAGGATATGCGGGGGGAAACGGCGTCGGCGACATCGATCCTACCCCCGATCAAGCGTCCGCTTCATGAACGGCATCACAATTTGCGAAAACTCGCGCGGTACTGCGCGGGCGAAACGCCGAGCCGCTCGGAGAACACGATCCGCATCCGATCTGCCGAACCGAAGCCGCAGTCGAACGCAACCGCCTTCAGCGGCCGGTCCGAGCCCTCGAGCAGCCGGCGCGCGGCGTCGACCCGCGCGCGTTCGACGTATTCGTGCGGCGTGATGCCGGTCTCCTGCGCGAAGCTGCGGCCGAAATTGCGCACGCTCATGCCGACGGCCTCGGCCAGCGACTGCAGCGAGTGGCGCTCGCCGACGCGCTGCATGACATGCGCCTGCGCGCGCGCAATCGGCGAATCCTCGTCGACCGGCGCGGTGAGATAGGGACTGAACTGCGACTGCCCGCCCTAGCGCTGCGCCACCACGACCAGCCGCTTTGCCACCGCGACCGCGACCTGTGGCCCATGACGCTCGGCGACGAGCGCCAATCCAAGATCGATCCCAGCGGTCACGCCGGCTGAGGTCATCAGCTTGCCGTCGCGGATGTAGATCCGGTCGAAGATCACCTCGGCGGCCGGAAAGCGCGCCGCCAGCCGCTGCGCGTTCTGCCAATGCGTCGTCACCTTGTGGCCGTCGAGCAGCCCGGCATGGCCGAGCGCGAACGCGCCGGTGCAGATCGAACCATACAATTCGGCGCGCCCGGGCGCCCCGCGCAGCCACTGCGTCAGTTCGGGATCGGGATCGGCGTCGGGCAATCCAGGCCCGCCGGCGACCAGCAGAATATCGAACTTCTCGTTTGCCTCGTCGAAGCTGAGGTCGGCGGATATCTTCATGCCGTTCGATGCGCGCAGCGGTTCGCGGTTGGCGCCGACCAGCACGGTCTCGTAGCCATGGCCAGCGGGTACAAAGCCGTTCGTCTCCGCGAACACATCGACGGGACCAGCGACATCGAGCGCCTGCACCCCTTCATGAATTGCGATCGCAATCTTCTGAACCGCCATACCTTCTCCTTGCTCAGCTGGCGCAAAACGACGTCTCGTTGGCCCGATCCGGCGGCGCGCGATCGTTGCGAGATCAGGCCAAACGGGCGACATAGACCCCACGGATCACGCCACCGGGCGATCCGAACCCACCGCAGAGACGAGCGCTGGCGCCCGCGCGTTCGCACGCCACGGCATCGTCTTGCCATATCGAGGAGCGTCTTGAAATGACCGAGATCATCGCCGGCATCCGCGTACCCGACAGTGTCATGGCCCGCGCCGCCACCCAGCTGGTGCGCGATACCGAGGACTACCTGCTCTACAACCACAGCCGCCGGGTGTTCTTCTGGGGCGCGCTGACCGGCAACCGCCGCAAGCTGAAATTCGATTCCGAGTTGCTCTATATCGGGGCCATGTTCCATGACATGGGTCTGACGGCGGCGCATGCGAGCCCGGACCTGCGCTTCGAGGTGGACGGCGCCAACGCCGCGCGCGACTTCCTCAAGAGTTACGGCGTGTCGGAACGCGACATCGAGGACGTCTGGACATCGATCGCGCTGCACACCACGCCCGGCGTTCCCGAGCACATGCGCCCGACCATTGCACTGGTCACCGCCGGCGTCGAGATGGACGTGCTCGGCATCGCATATGACGATTTCGCGCACGAACACCGCGACCACGTCTGCGCGCACCATCCGCGCGAGGCCAACTTCAAGGAAAACATCATCGACCATTTCGCTGCCGGCACGATCAAGAAGCCGCTCACCACCTTCGGCAACGTCAAGGCCGTCGTGCTGGCGCTGAAGGACATGAATTACACAAGGATGAACTTCTGCTCGATCATCCTCGGCTCGAAATGGCCGACATGACGCCGCGCCGAATTGCAATTCGAGTCGCGAAGGAGACAACCATGTCCATCGCCGTCAACACCGGCTTCGCCGAAGCCGAACGGACCAGCATCGCCGAGGCGCTCTCGAAGGTGCTTGCCGACACCTATGCGCTGTATCTGAAGACGCATGGCTACCACTGGAACGTAACGGGTCCGACGTTCCAAGCCCTGCATACGCTGTTTGAGGGACAATATAGCGAACAGTGGCAGGCGCTGGACGACATCGCCGAGCGCATTCGCGCCCTCGGCGAGTTGGTGCCGCAGACTTACTCCGCGTTCGCCAATCTCACCGCGATCAAGGACGGCCACGCCAGCCTCGACTCCGACGCCATGGTGGCTGAGCTGCTGCTCGACAACGAGACCGTCGTGAAGGCCATCCGCGGCGCCTTCGCAGTCGCCGAGTCTGCCAGCGATGAAGCGACGATGGACATGCTCAACGCCCGCACCGCCGCTCACGAAAAGCACGCCTGGATGCTGCGCGCGACGCTCGACGTGAAATAGGACCGCCCAACAGCAGGCATATCAGGGAGAACGACAATGACCGCTTTCGAGATCAATCGCGACGCCTCCGCGGCATTGCATGCCGAGCCAGCGTTTCGCGGCAACGACCAGCCGATCCATAAAGACTACTGGCTCGACGTCGCGCTCGAGGACAGCTTTCCCTGCAGCGATCCGATCTCCTCGATGCGAGCAGACTGAACCCGGCGCGGTTCAGGCGTGCGGACCGCGGTCAGGGCCTGGAGCTCGCCCACCGGCCGCGAGCGCGAGCCTGGCAAGGTAGTGCGTCCAACCCTTGTCATGGCTCGCGCACTGCGCCGCATTTGGCAGGCCGCTGTGGGTCATGCGCAACAGCGTGCCGTTGTCCTGTTCCATCAGGTCGATCTCTATCAGGCTCGATCCCGGCGGCACTTCGGCGCCGCCCTCCCAGCCGAAACTGTAGGCCAGGCGATGCACCGGCACGACCTCGCGAAACGCGCCGCGCGCCGCCCGCGACAGATCGCCGGAGACGCCCTTGAGCAGATAGAGCCCGCCGGGATGCAGCTCGGTTTCGGCCTCGAGCCCCATCCAACTGACGATCTTCTGCGGATCGGTCAGGAAGGCGAACACGGTTGCGGGCGGAGCTGCGATCTGCATCTCGCGTTGAACGATGAAGGCTTCGGTCATCGGTTGATCCTCCATGGGCGGTCAGGTTTCGGGATAATTCGTGACAAGGGCGGCGCATCAACTCCATGATGGGTGATGCGATTGTCCTCGACACTGAGCTGGCTGGTCGACGCCGCCGCCGAGACCGCGGGCGCCAACCGGTTGCTGGCGGACCTCGGGAGCCACCTTATCACGGATGGCCTGCCGCTTGCCGGCGGCGCGCTGACACTCGAAGTTCCGCATCCCCTGATCGAACGGCGCACCTGGCTGTGGCGCTCGGGCAATGGCGAGGTCATCGAGGCGCTCGGGTTCGCGCCGGAACAACCCTTTGCGATGCCCGAGTTGGTGGGATCCGGCGATGCCGGCCGGCGCTGGCTCGGCAGCCTTGCGCCCGGCCCCATCCACGAGAACACGATCGGAACGCGACCGGATGGCCCGACCCTCGGCTGGATCGGAACACGCCCCTTCACGCCCGCCGAGGCGGACCAATTGCGCGAGGCGGCGCGCTTCACGGCCGCACCGCTTGCCGCGCTCGCGGCGCGCGCGACACTCACCGCGGCGCTGGAAGCCTATCTCGGCCGGCGCAGCGCGGCGCGCGTGCTGGCGTCTCCCTTGCGGCGCAACACCGGCGAGACCATCCGTGCAGCCCTGCTGTTTGCCGATCTGCGGGGCTTCACCGCGCTCTCCGAAAGCCATCCGCCTGCCGAGGTGATCGCGGCGCTCGACGCCTGGTTCGACCGCATCGCCGGCGCGATCCATGCCTTCGGCGGCGAGGTGCTGAAATTCATTGGCGATGGCCTGCTCGCGATCTTTCCGGTCACGACCAGCGCGCGCGGCGCATGCGAGGCGGCGCTGCGCGCGGTATCGGCGGCGCGCGTCGGCATGGCGCATCTCGATGCCGAGCGGCGCGGCCGCGGCCTGCCGCCGCTGCCATTCGGCGCGGCGCTGCATCTCGGCGAGGTGCACTGGGGCAATATCGGCGCGGCCGACCGCCTCGACTTCACGGCGATCGGCGCCGCGGTCAATCTGGTCAGCAGGCTGGAAGGACTGTGCAAGCCGCTCGAGCAGACCGTGCTGGTCTCGGGCGCACTCGCCGCCGAGACCGAGATGCCGCTGATCGCACTCGGCACCCACGAGCTGCGCGGCATCGCACGGCCATGTGCGGTCTTCACCTTGCCCGAGGGATGAGCCGGTCATCGGAACAGCCGCAGCCACGGCGCCAGATGGAAGGCGCTCATCAGCGCATACATCGGCACCATCCCCTGCAGTGAAAGCGGCCCCTGCATGCCGCCGCAGATCATGTCGGCCGGCGCCATCGCCGCAACCAGCGCCATCAGCGCGAAGGTCGGCGCCGCCGCCAGCGAGAGCCAGCGCGCCACCATCGGACCGCGCCCGCCAAGCCCGCCCCTCGACCAATCCTCACGTGTTTCGATACCGCTCATCGTTCGATCTCTCTGGAGCTGATCCATGTCGTCATGTGCTAGGTTAGGACCGGGCCTCGGAGGGCGAGAGTGACAAGTGTGTCGGGATTCGAATGGACTCGCTGATTACAGCTGCGGCGCGCGCGCTCGCGGCGGGTGATCCCCTCGGCGCACTGAAACGGGTGGCCCTGCGCGACGATGCGCCGGCGCTGGCGCTGCGCGGCATAGCGATGGCCCGGCTCGGCGATTTCGCCCGCGCCAAGGAGCTGCTGCGGCGGGCGGGCCGGGCCTTCGGTCCGCGGGAAGCCATCGCACGGGCGCGCTGCGTGGTGGCCGAGGCCGAGATCGCGGTGGTGTCGCGCGATCTCTCCTTTCCCAAGAAGGCGCTCGCCGCGGCGCGCGCGACGCTGGCAGCGCATGGCGATGCGCTCAACGCCGCGCATGCCGGCTATCTCGAAATCCGCCGCCTGCTGCTGATCGGAAGCCTCGATGCGGCCGAGCGCATGCTCGACGACCTCGACCCAGCGCCCTTCCCGCCGGCGCTGCGGGTCGGCCATGAACTGGTCGTGGCCGGGATCGCGATGCGGCGGCTGCGCACCAAGCCCGCACGCGAAGCGCTGGCGAGGGCCAGGGATGCGGCGCGACGCGCCGGCATCGCCGAACTCGCGGCGGAGGTCGAAGGCACCGCGCAGCTGCTCGCGACGCCGGCGGCGCGTCTGATCGCACGCGGCAGCGAGCGGCCGCTGCTGCTCGCGGAGGTCGAGGCCCTGCTGGCGTCGAAGGCGCTTGTCGTCGATGCCTGCCGCTATGTCGTGCGCGATATCAGCACCACGGTGTCGCTGACGCGGCGGCCAGTGCTGTTCGCGCTCGCCCGTGCACTTGGCGAAGCCTGGCCGCAGGACGTGTCGCGCGGCACGCTGATCGCGCGCGCATTTCGCGGCAAGCACGCCGATGAATCGCACCGCGCGCGGCTGCGGGTCGAGATCGGACGTCTGCGCCGGGCATTGCAGCCGCTCGCCGATCTCAGTGCGACGCCCGACGGCTTCGTGCTGGAACCGCACAACCGGCGCGACGTCGCCGTGCTGGCGCTGCCGGTCGAGGAGGAGCATGCGGAAGTGCTCGCCTTCCTCGCCGACGGCGAGGCCTGGTCGAGCTCGGCGCTGTCGGTGGCGCTGGGGGCGAGCCAGCGCACCGTGCAGCGCGCGCTCGACGCGCTGGCCGCCACAGGCAAGGTGCAGTCGGTTGGCCGCGCCCGCGCCCGGCGCTGGATGACGCCGCCGGTGCCGGGATTCACGACGACGTTGTTACTCCCTGCCCCGCTGCCGAACGGCTAGCATCAGGGCGCAATTAGAGCGTTTTCGAGCGAAGTGGGTACCGGTTCGCGTCAAGAAAACGCGTCAAAACAAGAACCAGGAGCGCCGCATGAAGAAGTTCGAAGCCGAGATCATCCGGGAATATGCCTTCGAAGGCGTCGAGAGCGTGGGCGGCGTCAGCTTCGACGGCGAGCAGGTCTGGTTCGCCGCCGGCGGCCGGCTGATCGCGTTCGATCCCGACAGCGGCAAGACCACCCGCATCCTCGACATCGCGGCCCATGCCGGCACCGCCTTCGACGGCAAGCACCTCTATCAGATCGCCGAGGACCGCATTCTGAAGATCGAGCCGGACAGCGGACGCGTGGTGTCCACCATCCCCGCGCCCGGCGGCGGCCGCGACTCCGGCATGGCCTGGGCGGAAGGCTCGCTGTGGGTCGGCCAGTATCGCGACCGCACGATCCACCAGATCGATCCGGAGACCGGCAAGATTCTCCGCACCATCGAAAGCAACCGATTCGTCACCGGTGTCTCCTGGGTCGACGGCGAACTCTGGCACGGCACATGGGAGGAGGACCAGAGCGACGTGCGGCGGATCGATCCGCAGACCGGCGAAGTGATCGAACGGCTGGAGATGCCGCAGGGCGTGTTCGTCTCCGGGCTCGAATCCGACGGGAAGGACCGGTTCTTCTGCGGCAGCGGCTCCACCAACAACAAGGTGCGCGCCATCCGGCGGCCGAAGCGAGGAGCGCGCGCCGGATGACGATGGCCTATTCAGGGATATCTGTGATCACTTCGCGGCCAGGGAAAGAATAGAGCGGATGATCCGACGCTTTTCGTCCGACAAACCCGCGAGCAGCGCCTCGTCGAGATGCTCTTCTCGAATGAGCCGCGCGAAGACAAGTGGCAGCTGCGAGTACCGGTAATCGAACATCTCGTCGATCTCCCTCCTTTGCCGGTGCAGATAGTCACCAACTTCCCACATCTCCGACGGCGTCCCTGCTGCGCCGGCCCTGCTCTTGAATTCGGCCATCACCCTGGCGAGTGCGCACACTAGCGCTGAATCGTAGGCCTTGCGCGCGATCTTCTTCTCGGCCGGGGACCATTCGAGATCATGGTACATGGTGGGCTCTCGCGGACTTCGTTGGCGCAGTGATGACGGTCACTGCAATGGCGTTCGGGCGGGTGAGCGCCCGACCGATCCAATGATGCCACAACGTTGCCGTTTCGCCTGCCGCTCGGCAAGAACAATACGTCGGTCCGGGCGGCGCGCTGCATGACGCATGGCAAACTTCACGCCGGCGCCGGCACCGCATTGGGCCGCGCCGCCGGCATCGGCCGGAACGTCATCATGATCAGGAACGCGCCGATGCCCATGGCCCAGGAGCCGACATAGAGCCACGTGTAGCTCGCAAAGGCATCGTAGATCAGACCGCCGAGCAAGGGGCCGGTTGCCATGCCGAGGCTGCCGGCCATCGACGTGCCGCCAATCACAGTGCCCATCATCCGCAGCGGAAAATTCTCGCGGACCAGCACGGCATAGAGCGGCATGGTGCCGGCATAGATGAATCCGAACACCGCCGCCACCGCATAGAATGCGGCAAGCTCGCGGACGAAGGCGTAGCCGAGCGCGCCGAACGCCTGGGCGAGCAGGCCGAACACCAGCAAGCGCTTGGCGCCGAAGCGATCGCCGAGCAGGCCGAAGGCGATACGGCCGCCCATGCCGGCCAGTCCTTCGACACTGTAGATCGTCACCGCTGCGATCATCGGGACGCCGCAGGTGATTGCGTAGCTGACGGTGTGGATGATCGGGCCCGAATGGGTGGCGCAGCAGAAGAAACTGGTCGCGGTCAGGATGATGAATTGCGGCGAGCGCAGCGCCTGCGCCAGCGACATCGGCGGCTCCCCGTTCTCGGTGACCGCCTCAGCGTGGTCGCCTTGCAACGCCGGCGGACGACGCACCAGGAACGCGACCGGGATCATGATCGCGCCGACCACGCCTGCTACGATCAGCATCGCGGATCGCCAGTCGTGGTGGGAGATCAGCCAGGCCGCAAGCGGCGACATCGTCATCGGCGCCATGCCCATGCCCGCCGACACCAGCGAGACGGCGAGACTGCGATGGGTGTCGAACCAGCCGGTGACGCAGGCCATCATCGGGGCGAAGATCGCGGCGGTGGCCCCGCCGACCAGCACGCCGAACACGAACTGAAACGCCAGCAACGACGTGGCCTGGCTTGCCAGCGCAAGGCTCGACGCCAGCACGACCGATCCGGTCAGCACCACCGGGAGCGGCCCGAACCGGTCGGACAGCGTGCCCCAGATCATGCTGGTGAAGGCCATCGCGAGGAAGCCGATCGTCATCGCGCTGGAGATGCCGGTCACCGACCAGCCGGTCTCCCGCGCCATGGGCTGGAGGAACACCGGCAGCGAAAACATGCCGCCGATCGCGACGCAGCCGAGCAGGCCGCCGGCCGCGACGATCACCCAGCGATAGGTCGAATTGCTCATTCCGGAACTCCCATTCAGCTCGTTCTGGATGGAAGACGAGCGGGACGGCGAGGAACCGACAGCCGGCGATCCGCTCCGGCTCACTTTTTTGCGAGCGAGGCAGCCTCCAATGGCCGCAACCGCGCCCCTCCCCCCTCGGCGCCTAGCGACCAGCCAAACTGCATCCGGGCTGCGGCGCGATCTCGCCGAGCGCGCGGACCTGCACCAGCTCGCTCCCTTGCGTCCTGGCGATGAACATGTTCATCGCCGCGTGGTGATCCGGACCGAGCGTCACCGGGCCGGTCGGCGACGCAATGGTGAGGCCCGCCATCGCGTCGATGATGGCCTCCTTGTCGAGCTTGCCGGCCTTCTCGGCCGCCACCTTGAGCGCGATCAGGGTGTTGTAGTGCGTCATCACGTAATTCGACACTGCGACACCGGCACTGGCCGCAGCGCGCGCCTTGGCGACGAAAGCCTTGACCGAGGGGTCGTCGCTCGCCGCAACCGCCGGCACCACGGTCACCATGTTCTGTCCCTTGCCGCGGAAGATGCCGAGATCGACCTCCGACAATCCAAGGAAAGCGACCGTGATCTCCTTCAGCAACCCGGCCTCGTCGGCCTGCCGGATGAAATCCATGCCGTCGCCCTTCAGCGCGAACAGCAGCACCTTGGCCCTGCTCGCCGCGACCTCCTTGATCAACGGCGAAAAGTCGGTCTCGGTCCCCAGCGTGTATTTGGTCCCGACCACCTTGCCGCCGAGCTTCTCGATCAAGGGCTGCGCGATGTCGAACATCTGGTGCGGCCAGACCCGGTCGGCGCCGAGCAGGAAGTATGTGTTGCCGAAGGTCTGGGTCATGTAGGGCAGCAGCTGGCCGAGCTCCTGGTTCGGCACCGCGCCGAACGAGAACAGATACCGGCTGCATTTGCCGCCCTCGTAATTGGTGGCGTAGAGCAGCGGCGTCTTCGAACTCTCGGCCAGCGGCACCAGCGCATTCAAATTGCGCGAGGTGATCGGACCGACCACGGCCAGCGCGCCGTCCTTCTCGACCAGCGAGCGCATCGCGTCAGCGGCGGCCTCCGGCCGCGTCTTGTCGTCGGCATAGATGATCTCGACCGGCCGGCCGAGAATCCCGCCCGCCGCGTTGATGTCGCGCGCCGCGAGATCGAGCCCGAGCTTCGCCTGCTGGCCATAAAGCTCGACGCCACCGGAAAACGGCAGCACCGCGCCGACGCGGATCGGTCCGCCGGCGTCCGCTGCGCGCGAAGGTCGCAGCGCCGTGGAGCCGAGCAGCAACGCGAGCGCGATGCACGTGATCGTGCGTGATGCCATGTGTCCTCGATTCGCACCGCCGACAAGCGCAACGTCAGCCGAGCCTAGCTGCGCGGCTCGAAAGGATTGGTTAAGAGCGCAACCGCCGGGGCAATCCCGCAGGTATTGCTTGGTTGCGGAATTGCCTCGCGACCTCCGAGAGGTATCGGCCAATTCGCGATGATAAAGGACAGCCAACCCTACAAACGTCGCCGGCGTGAGCCGCGAAGAAATCGGCGCGTAGTTCGATTGTGGACGATGCAACCCGAACTTGCCCGAGATCCAGGATTTGAACTCAGACGAGCCGATCACCTGATCGAGATCTTGAAAGCTGACTGTGTCCACGCCGAAAGCCCTCATCGCATCTCGAATCTTGGCATCCTCACGAGACTCCCAGTTTTGTGAGCGAACCCACCTGAAGAACACCTCAGGAATGCTCGTGTTTGGCATCTGGTCGTGGCACTCGCGGCACACCAAGAACAAATTTGACACATTGTCGCTTCCGTTAAGCGATCTTGGGATTATGTGACAGCGTTGAAGAGGAATGCGATTCCAACATCGCAGTATTTCGTCCCAACCCACGTCAGGCCGCTTGATGTCGTACCTTGTGCCATAGTGAAATCCGCAAGCCCAACAGCGAGGCTTCCTCGGTTCTACATGCAAGTACAACCGCGAAAATCGATGCCTCCAGTACTCATATATTTGCGCTTTCGACGGAAGAGTATCTGCAGACTGCCACATAGTCATAGCATGCCTTCCAGAAGCGAAGCGCCGGCACGGGTTCGAGGTGGCGACGGCAGAGAATCAGCACCTGATAGAGACGCTTCCGACGCTCGACTACGACGTGATCAGCCTGCCGAAGGTTTCATCATCTGAGCGCGTCGACTTCGTCCTGGCGACGCTCGGCGGCTGCATCACACCTGTTGCCTGATCAGGCCATCACTCCGCAGCCTCGCGCTGCTGAATGCCCTGCTCGCCATCGAGCTGCAAAATATCGTTGAAGCGGTTGAAGGCCCCGCACAGCGCGATCCGCCAGGTCAGTTCGACGATCTGGGCTTCCGAGAAATGCGCGCGCAGCCGCGCGAAGATCTCGTCGCGGGTCTTGTTCCAGTTGTTGGTGACGGCGATCGCATATTCGACCACGAGCTTGTCGAGCGCGTCGAGCTCGGGATGATCCTGATAGTCGAGCAGCCGTTCGGCGCCCGCCTCCGAGACGCCCTGGATCGCGAGCTTCGGCGCATGATGCGACACGCAATATTCGCACTTGTTCAACAGCGACACCGTCACCAGCGCGAGTTCGAGATGCCGTTTCGACAGTACCGCCTCGTCGGCAAGATCGACCAGCAGCGACCACGTGTGCTTGAAGATCGCCGGGCGCTGCGCCATGACGCCGGCCTGGTTCTCGAACGCGCCATAGGTCGTCATCTTGTCCCACAGCGGCTTGAGCTCGGCCGGCAGGTCGTTCTTGGTCTTGATGGACACGCGTGACATGGATCTTGCCTCGGATCGGAACTGAACCGACGCAGCCTGCCCCGCTTCGGCAGGCGCCGCAAGCCGCAGCGCCGCATGGCAGGCGTCGCGTCAGGTCGGCGCCACTAGCTCAGAACGACGTCCCGCCGCCGAACCTGAACTCCTGCACGATGTCGTACTTGCCCTTGGTGATCGGCACCGCGTAGTCGAAACGCAGCGGCCCAAACGGCGACGCCCAGATTAGTCCGACGCCCACCGAGGTTCTCACGACATTCTCGTCGTCGTATTGGAGGCCGCATTTGCAAGCAGCCGTATTAACCTCGCCGGTCGCGGCCCACGACGTCGGTCCTTGGTAACCCCAGAGCGAGCCGGCATCCGCATAGACCGCGCCCTTGAGCCCGACCTCCGAGGGCAGGAACCAGAATGGCATCTGCAGCTCCATCGAAGCACCCCAATATTTGGTTCCGCCGAGCGCATCCCCGCCCCCCCCCCCCGAGACTCGCATAGGTGATGTCACGCGGACCGATGCCGTTGGTGGCGAAGCCGCGCACGAGATTCGGCCCCATCTGGAAATGATCCAGCATGCGCAGATCGTTGTCTCCGATCTTGGTGAGCAGGCGGCCCTGCAGGTGGATCAGCACGATAAGGTCGGACACCAGCGGCGTATAGTATTTGGCGTCGACCGCGCTCTTTAGATACGTCACGTCGCCGCCAACGCCGGCAAAATCCTGCTTGAAGTCGATCAGCAGGCCGTCGGTCGGGTTCTTGTTGTTGTCGAGGGTGTTGTAGCTGAGCGTGTAGCCTAGCGCGAGGTCCAGGTCGCACCGGCAGCCAGTTCCTTGCGCACGGGCAAGGTGGATTCGCCGTCGCCGTAGCAACCATATCCATAGAGCCCTGACGAGACCGAGTTGGTCGGATCGACGCCGCCGAGCACACTCTGGATGTAGGCGGGCGTGGGATTGAACGCGAGCGACGGGTTGGACGCGTTGTTGTTGCAGTTCGCGTAGGCGCTATCGAGCGAGATTTCCTGCTGGTAGAGCGAATACCGAAGCTGGAGCGTCAGGTCCTCGCGCAGTGCCAGACCCAACCGCGGTGAGAACCCGATCGTCTTCACGCCATAGGTCGTGTAATCTGTCGGCAACTGCTCCTTGTAATAGGCATCGAGCCCGAGCGCGACGCGATAGTCGAGCAGATACGGCTCGACAAAGGACAGCGACAGGCCGCGCGAGTACTGGCCGTAGCTGACCGTTGCCTTCGCAAACAGGCCACGGCCGAGCAGATTGCTTTCTGAGATGCTGACCTCGGCCAGCGCGCCGTCGGTCGTGGAATAGCCCCCCGAGACGGAGAAGTCGCCGGTCGACTTCTCCTCCAGATTGACGACCAGAACGACGCGGTCGCTCGATGAGCCGGGCTCCGTGGTGATCTTGACCGTCTTGAAGTAGTCGAGATTCTTCAGCCGCCGCTCGGCACGATCGACCAGCGCGCGGTTATACGCATCGCCCTCGGAAAGATCGAACTCGCGCCGGATCACGTAGTCGCGCGTGCGGCCGTTGCCGCGAATGTCGATGCGCTCGATATAGGTCCGCGGCCCCTCCTCCACGCGGAACATGATCCCCACCGTGTGGGCCTCGAAATTCCGGCTGCCGTCCGGACGGACCACGGCGAAGGCATAGCCGCGGCGCGAGGCTTCGATCTGCATGTCCTCGACCGATTTCTCGATGGCTTCGACGTTGTAGAGCGAACCTTCGCTGACACGCGAGAGCGAGCGCAGGGTATTTGGATCGAATCCCGCGATGGTCGAGCGGAAGCTCACCGTCGCGACGCGGTACTGCTGCCCTTCGTCGATCTTGAAGGTGACCTGAAAGCCCTTGCGTCCCGGGTCGTATTCGGCGAGCGCGGCCACGACCTGCACGTCGGCATAGCCATGCTTGAGGTAGAAGCGGCGGATCAGGTCGCGATCGGCCTCGACGCGATCGGGGTCGTAGATGTCGCCGTTGCCGAGAAAGCTCAGGAGGTTCGACTCATGGGTCTTGATGATGTCCTTCAGGCGCGCCGCCGAGAAGCTGTTGTTGCCCATGAACTCGATGGTCTTGACGCCGGTCTTCTGCCCCTCCTCGACGGTGAAGACGAGATCGACGCGGTTGCTCGGCCGTTCGATGATCTCAGGCGTGACGTGCACGTCGTAGCGGCCGGAGCGCCGGTAGATTTCGGCGATCCGCAACGCATCCGACTGCACCATCGGCCGCGACAGCGTGCCTCGCGACTTCGACTGCACCTCGGCCGAGAGCTGCTCGTCCTTGATCTTCTTGTTGCCCTCGAACGCGACCCGGTCGATCACCGGGTTCTCGATCACCGAGACGACAATCCGGCCGCCGGCGCGATTGATCTTGACGTCCTGGAACAGCCCGGTCGCGAGCAGCTCCTTGAAGCCGTCGTCGATCGCGGCCTGATCGAGCTGGCCGCCGGGCCCCGGCCTGAAATAGGAGCGGACGGTTTCCGCCTCGATTCTCCGGTTGCCTTCGACGGTGATCGCATCGACCGATTGCGCCGCCGCTGGAGCCACCAACAGCCATGTCCCCGGCGTTCCCGGGATCGACAAACCCGAGAGCACGACCGCCACGACAAGGCTCCGCCACGTCTTCATTCCACACCTCGCGAACAAGCCACCCGTTGTGAAGGGACGGTGATGGCTGCGGTGTGGCTGCTAGGTTGCGGGTTTATTTCCAGTGGTTTGGGACTGTAAGCGCGACGCGACGCAGCCCTTGCCCGGTTTGTTTCCGGCGGGCGCGCGCCGGTTACACTCCAGAAACACTATACTGACGAAAAGGCACAATGCCGCCCACAAGCGACGCGTATGCTGGTCGATTGGTGGCTGAACGCGCACCAGAACGCGCGCCAGATGACATCATGACCAGGGCCCAGACACGGACCATGCTTGCACATACGCCAAAGATCCTGGTCGTCGAGGACGATCAGCAAACCAGGGACTTGATTGCCCGCTACCTGCGCGACCAATCCTGCCTGGTAGCCACCGCCTCGAACGGCCGGGAGATGGATCGCTACCTTGCCGGGCATTCGCTCGATCTCGTCGTGCTCGACCTGATGCTACCGGGAGAGGATGGGCTGACGCTGTGCCGCCGCCTGCGCGGCGATTCGACGATCCCGATCATCATGCTCACGGCGAAAGGCGAGGACCTCGACCGGATCCTCGGGCTCGAGATGGGAGCCGACGATTATCTCGCCAAGCCATTCAATCCGCGCGAGCTGCTGGCGCGGATCAACGCCGTGCTGCGCCGTCAGGCCCAGGCCGATCTTGCCGGGCGCTCCGGCCAGAGCTCGACCCGGCTGCGCTTCCAGGACTGGACCATCGACCTGCGCGTGCGCGAACTGCGCGATCCCGAAGGCGCCCAGGTGCCGCTGACGAGCGCGGAGTTCGATCTGCTGCAAGCATTTTGCGAGCGGCCCGGCCGTATCCTGACGCGGGATGGCCTGCTGACCACGACGCGCAGCCGGCCGGCCAGTCCGTTCGGGCGCAGCATCGATGTGCTGGTCAGCCGGCTGCGTCGCAAGCTCGATACGAACGAAGGATCATCCGTGATCCGGACAGTGCGGACCGGCGGATACATCTTCACGCCGCATGTGGAAGACGCATGAACTGGACCCGCAGGATTGCCGCGCTTTTCAGTTTCCGGCGGATCAGCGGCCAGATCGCCGCGCTGATCCTGCTTTCGCTGGTGTTGATCCACGCGCTGATCGGACTGTATTTCACCAGCCAGAAGCCGCGATCGTTTGCTGACCGGCCGATCCATCAGTTCCAGTTGATTGCCAAGCTTCTGGCTGTGACCCCTGCGGCCAATCGCGCAACGCTGTTACAGGCGGCCGATCGGGCCTTTCCCCGGCTGCACTTCACATTGCGCGACGCCGGCCCGGGTTTGTCTGACGATGCCAATGCGCCAGCCGTCGACGATGTCGATGAGTTTTCCGCGAAGACCGCACCGGCGGCGGTTCGGTTGCCGGACGGCGCCCTGTTCGAGGCAACGATCGGCCCATCGAAAATGCCGCCCTTCATCGGCGCATTCTGGCTGAGTACGTTCCTGTTCCTGTTCGTCAGCGTCACGCTGCTCGGCGTGTGGGCCGGGCGCGCGCTCAGCGCTCTATTGTCCGCGTTCGCCCGCGCCGCCGAGAATTTCAGCATCAGCCAGGCGGCTGCACCGCTTCCCGAGACGGGCCCGGAGGAAATCCGCGCGGCGGCGGTCGCGCTCAATCAGATGCGCGAACGCATCACCAGCCTGATGAACGACCGCACGCGCATGCTCGCCGCGATCAGCCACGATTTGCGCACGCCGATCACCCGGCTGCGGCTCAGATCGGAATACATCGAGAACGACGCCCACCGCGCGGAAACCCTTCACGACCTCGACCAGATGCAGGCGATGCTGGAATCCGTGCTGTCATTTCTGAGCGGCGGCAGCGCGGCGAAGCCGACCCTCGTCAACGTGGCTGCCCTGTTGCAGACGATCAGCGAGCAGTTCTCCGACTGCGGCCATGTCGTGCGCTACCAGGGCCCGAACAGGGCGTCCCTGATGATCCGCTCCGGCGAGATCAGCCGCGCCGTGACCAACCTGGTCGAGAATGCCCTGCGCTTCGGAAGCGAGGTGGAGATTCGGCTGACCGCATCGGCCGACCGGGCCACCATCGACGTAGCGGACGACGGTCCGGGGATTCCCGAACACCGCCGCGCCGAAATGCTGAAGCCCTTCGTGCGCGGCGACGAGGCGCGCACCATGGATGAGAAAAGCGGCTTCGGACTTGGCCTTTCGATCGCCGACGCCGTGGTCCGCGGGCATGGCGGCGGGCTCTCGTTGCACAACAACGTGCCGCACGGCCTGCTCGTCCGCATTGAGCTGCCAGGAACGCCGCGCCAGGAGCCGGATCGCAGCGGGTCGAATTCGTCGCGCCGACTGCTTCACGAGGACGCCCTTGGATAGGCTGAGCGTCAGGATTTCTTGCCTCTGCCTGCCGGTCGCTTCTGGTCCGTTCCGGTATTCTTGAGCTCGTCCTGGGTGACGCGGCAGTCGCCGTTCTTGTCGTTTTGCAAAATGAACTCGTTCGGCTTGCCGACGAACTCGCTGCGCGTGATCTTGCCGTCCTGGTTCTCGTCGAAATAGCCGAAATCCGCGTCGGCGAGCGCGCTGCCGGGCCGACGAACGCCTTCGAACTCGGCAGGCGTCAGATTGCCGTCGTGGTTGCGGTCGGCACGATCGAACAGCCGTCCGAGATAGGCCTTCCACTCGTCGCAGGTATAAACGCCATCGCGATTGGCGTCCCAGATCTCGGCTGCGCTCGCCGGCGAACGATCTCCGCCCGCCTCGCGACGATGCTCCTGATCTGACGGAACCGGTTGAGCCGATGCGAAGGAGATGACCGCGCAGAGCAGGCTCATCGTGGCAATCATCCCGCAGATCGATGACGATCTTCCGCGCAAACTGATCCCTCCTCCGCATCATTGCGACGCGGGCCGGAGTTGCCGGTCGTGCCGTGGCGAAAATGCGGAAGGCCCCGGTGCGGATACAGCGCGTTACAATTTGCCGCCGCGGGATCAGCCCTTCTTCGGATCGCCGCGCGTGTTGTGCAGCAGATTGTCGCGAAGCCTGACAACGCTCTTCTGTACGACGGGAAATTCGTCGCCGAGCCCGGTCGCCTCGATCAGCGAGAAGTTGATGTCCTTGTCGAGCAGGCGCCTTCCCGCCGGCGTCAGGTTGACCCGCACCTGCCGCTCATCGGCGGGATCGCGGACGCGGCTGATATAGCCGCTCTGCTCCAGCTTCTTCAGGATCGGCGTCAGCGTGTTGGATTCCAGAAACAGCTTCTCGCCGAGCGCGCTGACGGTCAGATCGTCGGCCTCCGCCAGCGCCACCATGGCAATGTATTGCGTGTAGGTCAGGCCGACCGCGTCCAGCAGCGGCTTGTAGGCGCGGCCGAAGGCCAGATTGGCCGAATAGACCGCAAAGCACAGAAAATTCGAGAGTTTTCGGGCTTTGGTGTCGGCCTTGGAGGGGCGGGTCACGGGCGTCTCCGGAGTTCGTGATGTCCGGGTCAATATAAATCGTATCCGATTAAATCGGAAGTGCTTGACACGCTCAGGCGCCAGGTCTATTTCAACGCGCATCCGATTAGATCGTATACGATCTATATACATCCAAAAGGAGCTCGCCATGACCGCCAATGCCAAGGTTCTCGTCACCGGAAAGACCCACGTCACCGCCGGAGCGAACGGCGCCGCCCGCTCGCGCGACGGCTTCCTCGACGTCAAGCTGCCGCAGCCGCACCCTGCCGCCGAAAACCTGTTCGCGGCCGCCTGGTCGGCCTGCTACATCGGCGCGATCCAACTCGCCGCGGGACAACGCAAGGTCAAGCTCGCGAGCGAGCCTGAGGTCGACGCCGAGATCGATCTGAACCAGGCCGGTAGCGCCTTCTTCCTGAGCGCGCGCCTCAACGTCCACGTTCCCGGCGTCGAGCGCGAGGTTGCGCAGCAGCTGATCGAAGCCGCCCACGGCATCTGCCCCTACTCCAAGGCGGTCCACGGCAACATCGACGTCACGACCACCCTTGTCTGAGACGCGCGCATGACGACCTCCGGCGCGGGCCGGCCACTTGCCGGCTCGCGGTCGGACGACGAAGCACAGGAGTTCAAAATGACCAGCAGACTGATGAAGGCGACGCGCCTGTTCGCAAGAGCGGCCCTGATCGCTGGAAGCTTCCTGACGATCCCGACCGCGCAGGCTCAGCAGCCGGCCGGCATCACGCGAACCGACCTGCAGCGCCATGATCTCAGCGTGCCCGGACGTGAAGCCGTCCAGGTGCGTGTCGACATCGCGCCCGGCAAGGCGTTCGGCCGGCACTCCCATCCCGGCGAAGAGATCATCTATGTGCTCGCCGGCACGCTCGAATACGACGTCGACGGCAAGCCGCCGGCGACGCTGAAGGCCGGCGACGTGCAGTTCATCCCCGCAGGCACGATCCATGCGGCGAAGAACGTCGGCAATGTTACCGCCAGCGAGCTTGCGACCTATATTGTCGAGAAGGACAAGCCGCTGCTCTCTCTCGTGAAGTGAAGCCTGCCACCTGCCCGGCCCTATCCCGGGGCGGGCGCGGCGATATCTCCTTCACTTCGTGCATTGAACCTCGGCCTGCCGCACCGGCCGCGCGTTGAAGATCAGCAGACTGGTCGCGGCCATGATCCACACGCCGACGCCGCCATAGAGCATCACCCAGCCAAAGCCGCTGGCGAGCGCCTGATGCACGACCGGGCCGGTCAGCTCGGGCGACGCTGCAACATCGCCGGCCGCGATCCGCTCGGCGATGACGCGCAGTTGCGCGCCGTCCAGTGCCGGCAGCACCGCCTTCAGATGCGCCAGCACACCGCTCGCCAGGATAAAACCCATCAGCGCGATGTTGACCGCGAGCGAGACCATCCGCGCGCTCATGTCGATCCCGGAGGCCATGCCGGCACGGTCGCTCGACACCGAGCCCGTCGTGGTGTTGGTGACCGGCGTGTTGGTGATGCCGAGACCAATTCCGGCGATCAGGCAGCCCGGCAGCATCGTCAGCCAGTCGGGCTGCGCAGCGGCGTTGCCGAACCTCATCAGCATGAATCCGGTGCCGATGATGAACAGCCCCACTGGGATGATCAGGCCCGGCTGATAGCGCAGCGACAGGCGCTCAGCGAAGGGCGGCATCACCAATGTCGGCAGCGTATAGGCGAGCAGCGCAAGACCGGCGGACACGCTGTCATAGCCGAGGCCGGCGTGAAACCAGATCGGCAGATAGATCATGACGGCCAGTAGCTGAGGTTCATCGCCGCCGAGCCGATGATCGAACCGGAGAAGGCTGGAATACGGAACACAGAAAAGTCGAACATCGGCCGCCGGCTGACTTTTTCGGCGACGAGGAACGCGACGAAGCTCACGGCGGAGACGCCGAGGATCGCGAGCCCCTTCGTGCCTAGGAAGCCGAGATCGGGCCCCTGCGTGATGTAGAAGGCGAGGCAGAACACGGCGAGCGACATCGTCACGATGCCGGCGACGTCGAGGCTGCTTGCCTTCGGGTCCTTCGATTCATGGACGCCACCGATCGTGAGCACGAACGCCACAGCCGCGAACAGCACGTGGACAAGGAACACCCACTCCCAGCTCAACACCGCGGCAACGGCGCCGCCGATGATCGGCCCGAAACCGAGACCGATGCCGAAGATGACGCCCCACCAGCCCCAGGCGACCGCACGCACCCGGCCGCCCTGGAATTCATGCGACAGCACGGCGATCTGACAGATCAACAGCGCCCCGCCGCTGAGGCCCTGCAGAAACCTGGCGACGATCAGCATTTCTACGCTCTGCGCGACGCCGCAGATCAGCGAGGTGATGCCGAACGCCGCGATCGCGACCAGGAAGATGCGCTTGCGCCCATAGCGGTCGGCCACCGTCCCGATCGCCATCAGCATCGTGGTGACCGCGATCGTGTAGGCGTTCATGATCCATTGCAGCGCCTTGAAGTCGGCATGCAGCACCTGCTCGAGCGTCGGCAGGATTGCGGGGATGCTGGAGATCTCCAATCCAAACATCAGGCAGGCAAGGCATACGGCTGACAGCACGACAGCGCCGCGGCGGCTCAGTTCAGAAGACATGATCAGGCCTTTTGTTGTGCCGAGCCAACGGCATACCGCACGCTGTTGCCAGGGTGCTGGCAGCAGCGTCGGTCGATTGACTCACGATGTATTGAGGCAGCAGCGGCAGGAATCGGGTGGCCGCGGCGCTTCAGAGCGCAAAGCTAGAGCATTTTCCGATCACGTTGCGTCGTAACCAGCCGCGACGAGATAATTTTGGCATTCCTCGGGTGAGAAGCGCTTGAGAGCGTTGGCGATTGCTTGCCAGCGATCGGGCATGGTGCGCGCTGCGGCGGCCCGCAACAGGGCTTTCAGTTTAGAGAAGGCCATTTCGATCGGGTTGAAGTCTGGACTGTAGGGCGGAAGATAGAGCAGGCTTGCTCCGACCGCCCGGATGGCCTCTCGAACGCCATGGACCTTGTGAGCGGGCAAGTTGTCCATGATAACGGTATCGCCCGGCCGCAGCGATGGGGCGAGCAATTGCTCGACGTAGGCCAGGAAAGCGTCGCCATCCATTGGACCGTCCAGAACAAGCGGCGCGATCAGACCGTCGGAGCGCAATCCAGCGGTGAATGTCGTCGTCTTCCAATGTCCGTGTGGGATAGCTGCACGACATCGCTCGCCGCGTGGCGAGCGGCCGTAAAGCCGCGCCATTTTGGTGTTGGCGCTGGTTTCGTCGATGAAGACGAGACGCTCAGGGTCAAGATCGATTTGCCCTTCGAACCACTCCTCACGCGCGGCATTTATATCGCCGCGCCGTTGCTCGGCGGCGTGCGCTGTCTTTTTTTAAGTGTGATCTTTCTGCGCTGGAAAAAACGCCAGAGCGACGCGATGCCAGTCGATATTCCACGACGTTTCAACAGTTCTCGCAACTCGGCGAGCGTGATATCCGGCTTCGCTGTCACTGCCTCCAGAATCAATTGCGAATGCGCTTCGATGCGCTGCGATTTGCGGTCACCGCCCTGGCGTTTAGGAACGATGTCGCCAACTTCCTTGAGGCGACCGCGCCAGCGGATCGCACTGGCCGCGCTGACACCAAAGCGCTCAGCAGCCTGTCGACAGGACATGCCACCGTCAATCGCGGCTATCACCCTTTGACGAAGATCAACCGAAAGCGCCCTGGCCATACATGCTGGCCTCCCTCGCCAGCATGCAGCTTGAATCTGACTCGCGCCGTTTTGGGAATCCCCACCCGATTCATTCCGGTCGGAAAATGCTCTAGTCACGGCTTGAGCATTGGTGAATTGGATGACTAGATATTTCAGAGACAACAATTCCGGATGACTGACATGACCACGCTTGACGTCGATGCCGTGAAGACCTTCGTGACCATCGCCGAGCTCAGGAGTTTTACGCGCGCCGCCGAAGCACTCGGCACGACGCAGGGTGCGATCAGCGTGAAGCTGAAGGGGCTGGAGCGCCGGGTCGGCCACAGGCTGATCGAGCGGACACCGCGGCTCGTACGCCTGTCGGCACAGGGCGCCGAATTCCTCGTGCCGGCGCGCGAACTGCTCGCCGCACATGATCGCGCTGTCGCGGGACTGTCACCCGCGCGCCGCCGCCGCTTCTCGCTCGGCATCGCAACCCATGTCGGAGGCGCCGAGGTCCCGACCTTGCTGGCGCGGCTGCATGCGCACGACCCGGCGCTCACCATCGAGGTCCGACTCGACGATTCCCGCGACCTGCTGGACGCCTTCGATCGCGGCCAGATCGACGCCGCGATCATCCGCCGCGAGGACGACCGCCGCGACGGCGAGATGCTGGCGACGGATCACTACGGCTGGTTCGCCACGCCGGACTTTGTCCATCGCGCCGGCGAGCCGCTGCGACTGGCCGCCTCCTCGCCGTCCTGCGGCGTGCTCAACATCGCCACGCGGGCGCTGGCGGCGGCGAGCATTCCGTGGACGGAGACCTTCCTCGGCTGCGGATCCTTTGCGGTCGCCGACGCGGTCGCCGCCGGCCTCGCCACCTTGGTGTTCTCGTGCCGCCTCGCACCGGCAGGCACAATCGAGGTCAGCCGCCGGTTCGGCCTGCCTGCCCTTCCGCCGTCCGAGATCGTCCTGCTGTCAGCGTTATCGGATGCAAAATCCCGCGTCGTGCTGAAGACGCTCGTCAGCGCCTTTCGCGAGCATCATCGGCTGCCTGCAGATCGCGCAGCCGAGGAAATCCGTGCCGTCATGGAAGCGGCTGGGTCCTGAACCATATGCCGACTAGCGTCGCGCGCTGTCGGCGCGCTTGCCCTCGAACAGCGCGCGCTCCGACGCGAGCGCCTTGGCCAGAAAATCGAGCGTGGCGCGGATGCGCGCGGTGCGCTTGAGATCGTCATGCGTCAACAGCCACAGCGCCGATCGCGGCTCGGCAAGCGTCTTCGGGGTTACGCGGCGCAGTGCGGGCGCGAGATCGCCGACATAGCAGGGCAGCAAGGCGAGCCCCATTCCGGCGATGGCCGCGTCGCGCAGCGCGGGAAGCGCATCGACCCGGCAGGCGATCCGCGTTGAACGTAACTTGTCGCGCATCCAGCCGGCAATCACGGTTCCCGCCAGCACGTCGTCGAGCCCGATCCAGTCGTGTGCAGACAGATCCTTGTCGTCGCGCCGGGCGAGATAAGCCCGCGATCCGTAGACCGCATGCGCAATATCGGCAACGCGCCGCCCGACCAGCAGCTCGGATGGCGCGGGCGTCGGCCGAATCGCAATCTCGGCCTCGCGGCGCGTCAGGTTCGCCATCGCATTCGAGATGGCGATCTCGGGCTGAATCTCCGGATGCGCGGCCCGCATCGCCGGCAGATGCCGCATCAAGACCGCGCCGAGCGTATCGGTTGTCGTGATCCGGACCGGACCCGACGGCCTGAGGTCCTGTCCCGCCAGCTTGCGCTCTAGCGCGAGCACCTCGTCCTCGAGACGGGCCGCCGATGCCGCGGCGGTCTCTCCCGCAGGCGTCGGCGCATAGCCGTCGCGGAAGCGTTCGAACAGCCGCGTTCCGATCGTTTGCTCGATCGTGCCGAGACGGCGAAACACCGTGGAATGCGTGACGCCGAGCCTCCGCGCCGCGCCCGAAAGACTACCCTCCCGCGCAATGGCGAGGACGAGCCGGAGATCATTCCAGTCCAGCGCGCTGTGCATTCCTGCACTGTGCATTTTTGCAAACTCATTTGCCATATCTGAATAATATCCGATCGCGAGCGAACAGGCCATCTTCTCCATTATTCAATCGGCCTCGCGCACCCCACCCGAGCCTTGCCGATTGCCGAGGAGGGGCTGGCAGGTGACAAGCGAGACAACCGAGACGTTGCAACTGCACGACCCACGGCCGGCGACAGCGGACCCGCGGCGATGGCTGGCCCTGCCCGTGCTGCTCACCGGCGCCTTCCTGCCGATCCTCGATTTCAATGTCGTCAATCTCGCGCTGCCGGCCATTCGCGACAATCTCGGCGCCAGCGCAAGCGAGGTCCAGTTCGTGATCTCGGCCTATGCCGCGACCTACGCGGTGTTCCTGATCACCGGCGGCCGGCTCGGCGATCTCTTCGGACGTCGCCGCATGTTCCTGACCGATGTCGCCGGCTTCACGATCGCGTCGGTGCTGTGCGGCATCGCATGGTCGCCCACGGTGCTGGTCGCCGGACGAATCCTGCAGGGCCTCACCGCGACGGTGATGGCGCCGCAGGTGCTTGCCTCGATCCGCGTGCTGTTTCCGGAGGCTGAACAGGGCCGTGCGCTCGGCTTCTACGGCGCGACCTTCGGCCTTGCGAACATCTGCGGCCAGGTGCTGGGCGGCGTTCTGGTATCGGCCCATCCGTTCGGACTGGTCTGGCAGGCGATCTTCCTCATCAACCTGCCGATCGGCCTCGTGGCGTTTGTCGGCGGCGTGCTGTACCTCACCGACTCCCGCGCGGAGCACGCCCAGCGGCTCGACATCGGCGGCGTCATCCTGCTGTCGCTGACGCTCGGCCTGTTGGTCTATCCGCTGATCGAGGGACGTGAACTCGGCTGGCCGGCGTGGATCATCGCGATGCTGCTGGCCTCGCCATTAGTGCTCGCCGCCTTCGTCCGCTTCGAGGCGCGGCTCGAAGCCCGCGGCGGCGACCCGCTGGTCGCATTGCACCTGCTGCGCAACAGCGATTTCGTCATCGGCCTGGTGATGGCCCTCGCCTTCTACATGCTGTCGTCGTTCTACCTGACCTTTGCGGTCTACCTGCAAAGCGGACTGCATCGGTCTCCGCTGGCGGCCGGGCTTGCCACCCTGCCCTTTGCCACCGGCTTCTTCGTGAGCTCGCTCGTGTCACCGCTGGTGATGCAGTGGCTCGGCGCCCGCACGCTGACGTTGGGCTTTGCGTTGCAGGTGATCGGCTTTGGTATCGTCATGCTGTCGGTCGGCGGCGCGCTGCCACAAAGCCTCGCCTTCGGCCTGATCTGCGGCGGGCTCGGCTTCGGCACCGTGATGCCCTCGGTCATCAAGGCCGTGATCGGCAGCATCGACCCGCGCCATGCCGGGCTGGCATCGGGCATGATGATCTCGACCTTCCAGATCGGCGCCGCGCTCGGCGTCGCGGTGATCGGCGGCGTCTTCTACGGCCTGCTTGGGCCGCATCCGCAGACCGACGATTACGCGCACGCTTTCACGATCGCGCTCGGCTGCAACGTGGCGCTGCTGGCCGTCGGCGGTTGGCTCTCGCTGTGGCTGCCTCGCGAGCCGACGGCGGGTTGAGCTATTGCTTCGCGTCCTCACGACGCGGCGGAAACAGCAGCTTCAGCAGGGCGGCCGCAAGCAACGTCATCGCGGCAAGGCCGGTGGACAGATAGAGCGCACTCGCATCGCCGAGCCGGTCGATCACGATCGCATAGGCCAGCGGCGCCGCCGCCGGCAGGATGAAGCTCGGAACAATCAGCCGGCCGACCAACGTGCCATAGCTGCGATGATCGAACAGGATCAGCGGCAGCGTTCCCCTCGTAATCGTCAGAATGCCGTTGCAGGCGCCGTACAGCAGCGCGAAGGCGATCCCCATCTCCTTCGACGACCCGCTGAACAGGCCGGCGATGAAGGAGAGCGGCATGATCAGGCAAGCGACCAGGTTGAGCGCGAGCGGATCGATCCGTCCGCCGAACAGCACTTCGCAGAGACGCGCGGCGGATTGCCCAATTCCGCGGAACGTTGCGATCCACACCGCCATGGTGACGGTGAGCCCGAGGCCGGAGAGCACCGCGATCATGTGCGCGGACATCCCGGCATTCAGGAAATTCGCGCCGGTCATGATCGCGGCGTAGAGCCCGCCTGCCGCCGCAAGCTGCCGCCGGCCGACCGCGCGCGGCTGCTTGGGCACCACCGAACTGGAGCCCGGCACGCCGGCAAACCGCTGGTTCGGGATCAGCAGATGCAGCGGGATCGTCAGCAGCGCAAGGCCCGCATAGGCCAGCACCGCGGCCCGCCAGCCGAAATGTTCCGAGAGCGTATGGCCGAGCGGCCAGAACACCGTCGCCGCCAGGCCACCGAGCAGGGTGATGCCGGACATCGCGCGGCGTGCCTCCGGTCCGCCGATCCGGGCCAGCGCCGCGAACGCCGCATCGTACAGCGTCAGCCGCATACCGAGACCAAGAACGATCCAAGATACGAAATAGGTGCTGATCTGATGCGAGACAGCGAGACCGGCGCAGCCGAGCGCGTTGATCACGGCACCCGCGACCATGACCTCGCGGCCGCCGCGCCCGTCCACCCACCGGCCCGCGAGCGGTGACGTCACGCCCATCACCAACAGCGCAGCGGCAAATCCGCCGTAGACGATGTCGCGGCTCCAGCCGAGATCTGAAACGATCTGCTCGCCGAAGCCGCCGATCAGGTAATAGGTCGCGCCCCACGATATCAGTTGAGCAAGCCCGAGGGCGACCACAACCCGGCGTGCGATCAACGAGGCGTCTCCCGGTCCGAAGGAAGCGTGGCAGCGCCCGGCCCAAGTGGCCGCTGCATCAGCACGGTGTCGACCCATTGGCCGAGCTTGAAGCCGACCGAGGTCAGGGTGCCCACCGGCTGAAAGCCCAAGCGACGGTGCAGCGCGATCGATCCGGCGTTGCCGCTGTTGCCGATCACGGCCAGCATCTGTCGCCACGGTCCTGCTTCTGCCCGCGCGATCAGTGTTTCGAGCAAAGCAGCGCCGATGCGGCGCCCGCGCAGGCCTTCCGATACATAGACCGAATCCTCGATCGTATGGCGATAGGCGGGCCGCGGCCGATACGATGTCGCATAGGAATAGCCGGCCACCCGGCCGTCAACGACAGCCACGAGATACGGCAGCCCAGCCGCCAGAACGGCGTTCCGGCGGCTGCGCATCTCGTCCACCGTCGGCGGCACTTCCTCGAAGGTCGCCAGTCCGTTGAGCACGTGATGGGCGTAGATGCCCTGCACGTCAGCCATGTCACCGTCCGCAGCGTCGCGGACCACGACGCCGTTGCTGCCTACCGCCATTCCGTCTCTCACCCAAGCCGTCAATGTTGCTCGAGCATGCGCCCTGGCGTTATATAAGTGAAGCTTTGACAGCTTATGCGACGCATAAGAGATACTTTGATGAAGAGCCTCAACCTCGACTATCTCGAGAGCTTCGCCGTGGTGATCGATTGCGGCAGCTTCTCCGCGGCGGCCGAACGGCTGCAGCTGACGCAGCCCGCGGTGAGCCTGCAGGTGCGCCAGCTCGAGCGCAGCCTGAATGCAACCCTGATCGAGCGGGTCGGACGGCGGGCCAGACCGACCGCCGCCGGCGTCGCCTTGCTGTCGCATGCGCAGCAGATCAACGCGGCCGTGACGTCGGCGGTCGACGCCGTCGCGCAGCAGACGACGGGAACGGCAGGCCGGGTGCGGCTCGGCACGGGCGCGACCGCGTGCATCTTCCTGCTGCCGCCGATCCTGAAAGAACTACGCGCCGCACTGCCCTCGCTGGAGATCACGGTCACCACGGGCAACACGGCGGAGATCGCCAGAGCCGTCGAGGACAACGCGATCGACATCGCACTGGTCACACTGCCGGTGTCGGGACGAAGTTTTGAGATCACCCCTGTCATGAACGACGAGTTCGTGCTGATCGCGCCCCGCGACATGCAACTGCCGGCGCGGATCACGCCCGAGGTGCTGGCGACCAGGCCGGTCCTGCTGTTCGAGCCCGGCGGCAACACGCGACGCACCGCGGACGAGTGGCTGGCGCGCGGCGGCGCGTCGTCGAAACCGCTGATGTCGCTCGGCAGCGTCGAGGCGATCAAGGAGATGGTGCGCGCCGGGCTCGGCTGCGCGGTGCTGCCCGGCATGGCCGTCCCCGCCAGGACCGGACAGCGCGATCTCGTCGTGCGCTCGCTGTCGCCAAAGCTGTACCGCCGGCTCGCCGTCGTCATCCGCCGCGACAAACGCCTTGACCGCGGGCTCCGGCAGACGCTGTCGGCCGCAAGGAACAACTGCCGCTAGGGAGGACGCTGCGCGCCCTCCCTGCCCCACCCCGTCAAGTGGCCTTGCGCTCCTGCTCCGCGATCTCACGGAACGCGGCCTCGCCGGCATCGGTGACTGCCGCCCATTTTGCATTCGGCGTCGCCTCGGCATCGTAATTGTCGTGCCAGTTCCACCATTTGTAGGTCGGGCCCTGCGGATAGCCCTTCGGCGAATCCTCCCAGAGCTCCTGGCGGCCGAACGGCGTGATGTCGAGATAGCTCCAGACCGTCCCCATCGATTCGTCACCGCGGCTGTTGACGAGATAGGTGCGGAAGATCCGCGCGCCGTCGTGAATGAAGACGTTGTGGCCGTGCCACTCGGCGACGCCGAAGTCGGCATCGAAACTGTCGGTGATGGTGTACCACGGCATCTCCCACTCCATCCGCGCCTTCAGCCGCGCGATATCGGCCTGCGGCGCGCGCGAGGCGTAGGCGAGCGTGGTGTCGCGCTGGTTCAGATGGGAGAGATGGCTGACCTGATCGGCGCCGAGCGAGCAGCCGCGGCAGCCGTGCTCCGGCCAGCCGAACACGCCGGGCTCGAAGAAGGCGCGGTAGACGATCAGCTGCCGGCGGCCCTCGAACAGATCGAGCAGGCTGACCTTGCCGTTCGGTCCCTCGAACACATACGGCTTCTCGACCGCCATCCAGGGCATCCGCCGCCGCTCGGCGGCGAGCGCGTCACGCGCCCGCACCTGCGCCTTCTCCTTCGCCAGCATCTGCAGGCGCGCCGCCTCCCACGCCTCCTGCGACACCACCGGCGGGGTCTGCATCGCCGCCAGTCCGCCGCGATCGTTTTCCGCTGATTTGCTCATATTGATCTCCGTCTCCGATTTGGACGAACTCCGCGACCACTGCGCAGTTCCACGTCCGCGGCCGTTCGTCATTGGCCATGCCGCAATCTGGCGCAGCGGCAGCGACGGGTGGGAGTGACAAGTGTGTCGGGATTTTCCCGCATGCGTCTCGATGCCCGACTTCGTCCTTGCGATATGCTTGCACTTTGCAATTACGCATGCGAGCCTCCTGCCCCATGAAACAGACCGCCCGTGCGTCCGATGATGGCCTCAAGCTCAGCGCCTGGCTGCCTTACCGCCTGTTCCTGGTCGCCGCGCAGGTCGCCCGCCCGCTCGAGAGTTTTTACGGCGAGACATTCGGACTGAGCCAGGCCGGCTGGCGCATCCTCGCCGTCATCGCCGAACGGAATGCCGCCAATGCCTCCGAGATCGGCCGCGCCTGCGCGCTCGATCCGTTCGCGGTTAGCCGCGGCATCGGCCAGCTGGTCGAGCTCGGCTTCGCGCTGCGCCGCCCCGGCAAGACCGATCGCCGCTTCGCCGCGGTCAGCATCACCCGCAGCGGCCGGGCCGCCTTCAACCGGATCGCCGCGCTCGGCTGCGCGATCGAGGCGCGGCTGCTGGCGCGCCTCTCTGAGGGCGAGCGAACGACGCTGGATTCCGCCCTCACCAGGCTTGAGGGAGAAAGCGCACGGATCGACGGCGGCGGTTGGCACGCGTTGCTTGACGACGCCGGCGCGCCATGACCGCCGCACTGTTCGCGCTCACCGCACTGCTGTGGGGCGGCGGCGCGCTGGCGACCGCGATGCAGGCCGGCGTGACGCCCGCGCCGTGGTCGGTCGCGCTGCGCATGGTGCTGGCGGGCCTCATCCTGGTCGGCTACGGCCGGCTGCGCGGCGTGCCGCTGGCGATCCCGCGCAAAGATCGTCCGGCCGTCGCGTTGCAGGGGCTGCTGTTCTTCGCCATTGCCTCCATCGCCTTCTATGAAGCGACCGCGCGGATGCCGAGCGGGCTTGGGGCGCTGGTGCTGTCGACATCGTCGCTGTTCGCGGCCGTCATCGCGCGCGCCGCGCTCGGCGTTCCGATCTCCTCCCGCTTCGTGTGGGGCGCGCTGTGCGGCATCCTTGGGCTGGCGATCATCTTCCTGCCCGGCGCCGCCGCGCATGGCACCGCGCCGCTGGCGGGTTTCGCCTGGGCGCTCACCGCGGCGATCGCAACCGGCGCCGGAACAACCGTCGGTGCGCGCAACCAGCGCGCCGGACTGCCCGTCGTCTCCGTGCTGGCCTGGGGCGCATTTGTCGGCGCAGCCGCGAGCGCACTTTGGGCCACAGCGACCGGCACGCCGTTTGCGGCCGACATTTCCCTTTCTTATCTCACAAGCTTCCTTTATCTCGCGATCGCCGCGTCCTGCATCACTTTCATGCTGTATTTCGAGCTGGTGCGCCGCCTCGGCCCCGGCCGCGCCGCCTACACACTCGCGCTGGTGCCGCTGGTCGCGCTGGTGCTGTCGGCGCTGTTCGAGCACCTTGCGCTCGGCTGGCCGGTGCTCGCCGGCACCGCCGCGACCCTGGCCGGCAATGTGCTGGTGCTGTCGCGGGACTAGATTCCAGAAAAATCTCGCCATCATGTCACTTTGGCCGTTCCTCGTTCGTCTTGATGTCGGACAACACCGAGGACCCCAGCATGACTGTCAGACTTGATCCCCTCGCCGCCGCCCCCAGGATTATGAAAATCTGGTTCGAGGCCTCCGTCGCGATCGCGGCCAGCCTCGAGCCGCGGCTCGCCGAGCTCATCAAGATCCGCGCCTCCCAGATCAATGGCTGCGCCAATTGCATCAATTTGCATACGACGTTCGCCCGCGACGAGGGCGAGACCGAGCAGCGCATCTATCTGCTGTCGGCCTGGCGCGAGGCGCCATGCTACACCGACCGCGAGCGCGCCGCGCTCGGCTGGACCGAGGCGCTGACGCGGCTCTGCGAGCAGCACACCCATGTCGAAGCCTATGAGACGCTGAAGGCGCATTTCACGGCGGAAGAGCAGGTCAAGGTGACCTTGCTGATCAACATCATCAACGGCTGGAACCGGATCGCGGTCGGCTTCGGCGGCTTCGTCGATCCACAGGCCGTCAAGGTCAGGATGGCCGTCGCGTGACCGCGGACATGGCATGAAGGGACGCAGCGGATCAGCGGGCGATTGACGCCAAGACGATATCTGACTAAAGTCAGATATATGCTCGACCCCGTTTCCCGCGTCCGCCGTTTCAACCGTGCCGTGACCTCCGCCGTCGGCGCGCTCGACACCTCGTTTCTCGGGCGCGGCCGGCCGCTCGGCGCCGCGCGCGTGCTCAACGCGATCGGGCATGGACGCACGGACGTGGGCGAGATCAGGGATTATCTCGGCCTCGATTCCGGCCTGATGAGCCGACTGTTGCGCAGCCTCGAGGACGAGGGGCTGATCGAGACCACGGCGCATGGCGACGACGCGCGCCGCCGCATCGCCAGGCTGACGCCGGCGGGCAAGCGCGAGTTCAACGCCTATGAGGCGATCTCCAACCGGCAGGTAAAGGACTTCCTCGCCCACCACACGCAACGCGAGGCGCTGCTGGCGGCGATGGACATGATCGCCTCGGCACTGGGGCGCGACGGCACCGCTCTGCAAGAGATGGACCCGCGCAGCGAGGAAGCGCGCTACTGCCTCGGCGAATATTACGCCGAGCTCGGGCGACGCTTCAAACAGGGGTTTGACGTCAAGCTGTCGCGCGATCCTGATGCCAAGGACATGGTGCGTCCGCGCGGCAGCTTCATCGTGGCGATGTCGGACGGCCTGCCGCTCGGCTGCGTCGGGCTGAAGGGCAGCAGCGGCGAATTCGCGGAGATCAAGCGGCTCTGGGTCGCGCCGGCCGCGCGCGGGCTCGGCCTCGGCCGCCGCCTGATGGACGCGGCCGAGCGCGCCGCGCGCGAGCTTGGCGTCGCGGTGCTGCGGCTCGACACCAACAGCGCACTGGCGGAAGCCGGTCAGCTCTATCGCCGGAGCGGCTGGACCGAGATCCCGCGCTTCAACGACGACCCCTACCCCGACCTGTTCTTCGAAAAACGTCTCTGAACGACACGCCCCGCGGCGCCCTTGCAAGCGCGTGTTGTCCGGCGCCGCGCGCTGGCCTAAGACGCTGGCATGACCATCCGCCCCATCGTCCGCTATCCCGATCCGCGGCTTGCGCTCACCGCGCTGCCGGTGAGCCTGTTCGACGACGCGCTGCGCGAGCTGGCAGCCGACCTGCTCGAGACCATGCACGCCGCGCCCGGCATCGGCATCACCGCGCCGCATATCGGCGTGGCGCTGCGGGTCGTGGTGCTCGAGCTCGACGCAAGCGAGGGCCCGCGCACCTATGTCAATCCGGAGATCATCTGGGCGTCGGGCGAGATGATCCTGCACAAAGAAGGCAGCGTCTCGATGCCCGGCGTCAATGACGAGGTCGAGCGGCACGCGCGCCTCCGCATCCGCTATCAGGACACCGACGGCAACATGCACACCGAGGAGTCCGACGGCCTGCGCGCGGTGTGCCATCAGCACGAGATCGATCAGCTCGACGGCGTGTTCTGGATCAGGCGGCTGTCCCGCTTGAAGCGGGAGCGCCTGATCAAGCGGTTCGAGAAGCTGTCGCCCGGTTAGGCCGGAATCGTAGGGTGGGTTAGCCAACGGGTCCGCGCGAAGCGCGGCCCGATGACAGGCTTCGCGTAACCCGCCATATGGACCAAGACCCAACGGCATGGTGGATTACGCCTTCGGCTAATCTACCCTACGCATTCACTGCCGCCCGCTCGATCGCGGCGATATCGATCTTCGACATCGTCATCATCGCCTCCATCGCGCGCCGTCCGGCGGCGCGGTCAGCCCCGTTGACGAGCGCGAGCAGCCGCTTCGGCGTGATCTGCCAGGCAAAGCCCCAGCGATCCCGGCACCAGCCGCACGGCAATTCCTTGCCGCCATTGCCGGTGATCGCATTCCAGTAGCGATCGATCTCGTCCTGGCTGTCGGTCAGCACCATGAAACTCACCGCCTCGTTCGGCGTGTAGTTGGAGCCGCCGTTCAGCCCGACGAAGCTGCGGCCAAGCACCGTAAACTCCACAGTCAGTTCGTCGCCCTGCCCGATACCCGGTATCGGCGATGGGTGGCCCGCATCAACATGGCTGTCGGGGAATGTCGCGGTGTAAAACTCCGCCGCTTCGCGCGCCCGGCCCTGGTCGAACCAAAGGCATGTAACGAGATCGGTCATTTGCAGTCTCCTGGTTTGTGCACAGGACGATTGGCGAAGACGCCAGCCGACACCGCGGCAACAGACTGATGAAAATAATTTGCAGGATGGCGTTTGTCGCAGCACCGCCTCTGCTCGCACCACTGTCGTCCTGGCCTAGTACCTACTGTTCTTAAAGCGTGAGTCGTGATTCAAGGTCGGGATGATACCCGAAGCAAGAGAAGTCCACCTTTCGAGGAAAGATCGCAAGGTGCTTGAGGCGTGTTGCCGCTCCCCGGTGACGTTGCAGCGCGATTTGAAGCGGGCGCGGATAGTTCTGTTGGCGGCGGATGGACGCAGCACTCGGTCGATCGCCAAGGAAGTTGGGGTCCAGCCGCGGATTGTCAGCCTTTGGCGGCATCGCTATGCCGACCAAGGCCTTGAAGGGCTGCAAGACAAGCCGCGACCGGGCAAGCAGCCAATCTATACGAAGGCCACCGACAAGCGGATTCTGAAGCTGCTGGACAAGCCGCCGCCGGACGGGTTCGCACGCTGGACCGGGCCCCTGCTGGCCGGGGCGCTGGGCGATGTTGACGTCCAATATGTCTGGCGGTTCCTGCGCAGCCACAAGATTGACCTCGCGGCTCGTAAGTCCTGGTGTGAGAGCAACGACCCGAACTTTACGGCCAAAGCCGCCGATGTTGTCGGCCTCTATGTCGCCCCGCCCGCGAAGGCCATTGTGCTGTGCGTGGACGAGAAGCCCTCGATCCAGGCTTTGGAGCGAGCGCAGGGTTATCTGAAGTTGCCCAATGGCCGCGCCTTGACCGGCCAGAGCCACGATTACAAGCGGCATGGCACCACAACATTGTTTGCGGCGCTCGAAGTCGCCACCGGAAAGATCATCGCGGCGCATTCAAAACGCCGACGCCGCGTCGAGTTTCTCGACTTCATGAACAGCGTCACCGCGGCTTTTCCGAACCGGAAGCTTCACGTCATCCTCGACAACCTCAACACCCACAAGAAGAACGAGCATTGGCTCAAGGCCCACCCCAACGTGCAATTTCATTTCACGCCGACAAGTGCGTCTTGGCTCAATCAGGTCGAGGTATGGTTTTCGATCTTGCAGGGGCAGTCGCTCAGCGGCACCTCCTTCACAAGCCTCACGCAGCTTCAGGAGCACATCGATGCCTACGTCAACGCATACAACGACAGAGCCGAGCCCTTCGTCTGGACCAAGAAAAAGGTCCGTCAACGCCGTTTCAAAGGCCGCCGTATCACTCAGCTCTGATTCTGGGTACTAGTGAGCAATTGCGCACGGGAGCCAGGACCCATAACCACGGAATTTGGTTATCAACGAGATCATGGCCCCAGCGTCGCATAACAATTGCCATCTGGGGTAATGGGTCCCCTGAGTTCACAAACGAAGTGCAACACTTCCTTGAGGAGGTGTTGCGATGGGGCGGAGTTACGAGCAGCTATCCCTGGACGAGCGATGCGAGATTGCCCGGCTTTCGGCCAATGGCAGCTCGGTCCGGCAAATCGCGGCAGCTCTGGATCGCTCGCCATCAACGGTCTCTCGGGAGCTGACCCGCAATCGAGGCGTCCAGGTCGGCTACAAACCCGGCTATGCCCAGCAACAGATGCGAGCACGGCGCTGGACGGGCGTACGCCTCGAACGGGAGCCCGGCCTGCGCCGTGCGGTGTTGGAACGCCTGGGTCGGGGCTGGTCGCCCGAGCAGGTCGCCGGCCGGCTGGCCCGCGAACACGGCCGCAAGGTGATCTCCCACGAGACCATCTACCGCTTCATCTACGCCCAGATCCGACGCACCTCGGACTTCAGCTGGCGGCGTTATCTGCCGCGCGGCAAGAGCAAGCGCGGTTACCGCGGCAAGAAGGGCGGCAGCCCCGCAAGCTTCATCGAAGGCCGTGTTTCCTTGGATCAACGGCCTATCGAGGCCGCCGATCGCAGCACTCCCGGTCATTGGGAAGCCGACCTGATGATGTTCTCCAAATACGGTCAGGCCGTCCTGACTGTGCATGAGCGCACCTCGCGCCTGCTGCTCGGCATCCGCCTCGCCAGCAAGGTTGCGCGCGGGGTCGCCCGTCATCTCGTTCGCTTGTTCGCATCCCTGCCACAGGACCTGTGCCAGACCGTCACCTTCGACAATGGCACCGAGTTCGCCTGCCACACGGCGCTGCACCGCCTCGCGATCGAGACCTTCTTCTGCGATCCGCACGCGCCCTGGCAGAAGGGCGGCATCGAGAATGCGATCGGTCGAATGCGGCGCTTCATCCCGCGCAAAACCGACCTCGCAACCCTCCCGACCCGCCGCTTCCATCAGTCCTTCAACGCCTACAACAACACCCCGCGCAAATCTCTTGACTTCCAAACTCCCGCCGAGGCCTTCTCCCAAGTGTTGCACTTCGAGTGTGAATCCACCTCCTGGCTTCCGCCAGGACGACGATGAGGATGGTTCTCGATTCAAGTTGTCGCACCACGCGGTGTCATCACCTGCGCATGCGGGTGATCCAGTATTCCAGAGACGCCTGTGCTTGAGCCGAGAGGCCGCGGCGTACTGGATCGCCCGGTCGAGCCGGGCGATGACAGATGTGGATGGGGGCGTACTTTCGCATCCTCGCGACATGAATTGCCCGAGCTTTGCTCTTCGTTCCGCCCTCGCCGAAGCAGAGGGCGCAGGGAAGACCGGGTGCCGATCGCACCCATGGGCCCCGTGCAAAAGGTAGAAAGCACGGGGGTAGGACCACAGGTGTAACCGGGACATCCCGGCCTTCCCTGCGCGATGGTTGTGCGGCTTATTTCGTGCTCTCCCCGGCGAGACTGGGCTTGCTTGTCACCGCCCTCGCAAGACGCGTTCGCATTCCGCGAGAAGACACCTGCCGCTAGGTGGTGTGGACACTAGCGCATCCATAGAACGATGGCTGCGAGAGTGACGACGGCCCGGTAGTTCCGGGCCGTTTTTTCGAAGCGGGTTGCGACGCGGCGGAACTGCTTGAGCTTTGAGAAGCAGCATTCGACGAGATGACGCTGGGCATAGAAATGCTTGTCGAGTGGATATTTGAGCGCGCGTGACGGGTTGTTGGGGATCACGGCGAGCGCGCCTTTGGCGGCGATGGCTTGGCGCAAGTGATCGGCGTCATAGGCCGTATCGGCCATGACGACCTCGGCGGATAAGCCTTCGATCAATGCGGCGGCTTGCGGTGCATCGCCCTTCTGACCTGCGGTGAGCTTGAACCGCACCGGACATCCCAAGCCTCGAACGGCCATATGTATCTTGGTGCTCAGGCCGCCGCGCGAGCGGCCGATCGCTTGATCTTCCGCTTGATCTTCAGACCCCCCTTTTTGGCGCCGGCGGCGTGCTGATGCGCCCGAACGATGGTGGAATCGACGATCAGATATTCGAAGTCCGGATCATCGGACATCGCCTCGAAGATCCGCCACCAAACACCCTTGATGCTCCATCGACTGAAGCGCCGGAACACGCTGTTCCAGTCCCCAAACACCTCCGGAAGATCGCGCCAGGGAGACCCCGTACGCACGATCCACAGCACACCTTCCACGAACATCCGGTTGTCGCGCCCGGTGGAGCCCTTCTGATCGGGGCGCCCTATGATCAGCGGCGCTATCCGCTCCCACGCCGCGTCGCTCAATACCAAACGGTCCATCAAGAGCTGGCTCCGCAAATTCGGACAGTAGCTTGAGTGGATTTTCTGCCTGACAGCGGCGAGGATTCTTGCCGCGAATCAGGAGCGAAGATGACGAAGAAGAGCCGCCGGATGCATTCTCCGGCATTCAAGGCGAAGGTTGCTTTGGCTGCGGTCAAAGGCGACAAGACGCTGGCGGAGCTGGCGCAACTGTTTGATGTTCATCCGAACCAGATCACGATCTGGAAAAACCAGCTCCTGGAAGGCGCCGCCGGCGTGTTTGGGCATGACAAGGCGTCGGCCGAGACGCCGGTCGATTTGAAGGCGTTACATGCCAAGATCGGCGAGCTGGCGTTGGAAAACGATTTTTTGTCCGGCGCGCTCACCAAGGCGGGCCTGCTGAGCGCAAAGCGATGATCGACCGCGGTCATGATCTTTCTATCGTGCGCCAGGCGAAGGTCCTGAAGCTGGCTCGCAGCACGGTCTACTATGAACCTCGGCCAGTTTCGGCCGAGGACCTTGCCTTGATGCGTCGGCTCGATGAGCTGCATCTCGATTATCCCTTCGCGGGAGCGCGTATGCAGCGATCGTTGCTGCGGCGGGAGGGCGTATACGCCGGTCGCCGCCACATCGCGACGCTGATGAAGCGCATGGGGATCGAGGCGGTCTATCGTCGCCCGAACACGAGTAAGCCGGCACCGGGTCACAAGATCTACCCGTACCTGTTGCGCGGATTGAAGATCGAGCGGCCCGACCAGGCGTGGGCAATGGACATCACCTACATTCCGATGCGGCGTGGCTTCGTCTATCTCGCGGCGGTCGTCGATGTGTTCAGCCGACGGGTCCTGGCCCATCGCGTCTCGATCACAATGGAGGCGGCCTTCTGCGTCGAAGCGGTCCAGGAGGCGTTGGCGAAGCACGGCAGGCCCGAGATTTTCAACACGGACCAGGGCAGCCAGTTCACCAGCCTCGAGTTCACCGATGTGCTGCTGGACGCGAAGATCGCCATCAGCATGGACGGCAAGGGCGCCTGGCGCGACAACGTGTTTGTCGAGCGGCTCTGGCGCACGGTCAAATACGAAGAAGTTTATCTCCGCGCCTACGACAGCGTGTCCGAGGCGCGAGCGTCAATTGCCAAGTATCTGGCCTTCTACAATCAGGGACGCCCTCACTCGAGCCTTGACGGGCGCACGCCCGACGAGGCTTACTTCGGCACGCAAGCTATGGTGATGGCCGCATGACCGTCGCCGACGATTTTGTCGTCGCTCTGGTCGGGCTACGCCCTCCCGACGCAACGACAAAATCGTAAGGCCCCGCGTTCAGCATAACCCGGCAGGAATCCACTTAAATCCCGCGGGGCGCTGTCCAAACAACCGGCGCCAGCTCTTCACACCCAAGGCGGCCTCCCCAAAAGCAGCCTTGAATCTGATTTGCTCCTAAAAGGGAATCCTTAGAGTCCACACCACCTAGGGCGTCAGGACCACACGACTTCACCGTCCGCTTCGCATGCTCTCGTCAGTCACACGCTCCGCGTCCACCGCATCCCACACCGCGCTCGTGACGATCGCGAAACGCCCCTCGATCGGGTGGGACACGCAGATTGAACATCTGAGTTGGGTGAAACGCCAAGCGGAATATTTTCTTATCGCGGGATTGACAGGTTTTGCTGAGTTGCCCGTCGGGGTGATTTGTCGCAGGCCAGGGAGCGGGATTTGATTTGCGCCATCCGACGCAAATCAATCGCGTAACGGAGCGCGTTGCGCGGACCCTCAGATCTCGCGACACTCATCCCGACGTTTGTTACCCCGCAACTTATACAGCTGCCCTTGCTTCGCCTTCGACGGCGGGGATGAGGTTCGCGGCGAGAAAGTCGACAAACACGCGGAGCTTGGGAGCGAGATGCCGGTTCGACGGCCATAGGACCCGCAGCGGCCCCGAGCGGTCAGTGTAGTCGTCGAGCACCGTGACGAGGAGGCCCTCACGAAGTTGCCTGCTGATGGCGAAGTCCGGCAGGTAGGCGATACCCATGCCCTGTTCGGCCATGAAGATGATTGGCTCGAGCGTACTTGCCACGGCCGTTCTGGGCAGCTCCCTCTCGACGCCGGCATGCTCGGGCCGCAGCGGCCAGCGCTCGAACTTTCCGCTGGTCGGAAACTTGTGGTGCAGACAGGCATGAGCCTTGAGGTCGTCCGGGGTCAGAGGAACACCCCTCGCCGCCAGGTAGGCCGGGGCCGCCACCAGTCGCCGGCGATAGATGCCCAAAGCCCGGGACATCAGACGCGAGTCACCGGAATCGGCGAAGCGTACCACCGCGTCGAAGCCCTCCTCGATCACATCGACCACCCGATCGCTGAAATCGAGATCCAGCAGGACTCTGGATAGGCCCGCATGAACGCAACGAGAGTTGGCATCAGCAGAATGCCGGCCAATGGCAGGCCGACACGCAGTGTGCCGCGCGGCACGTCCTTCGTCTGCGATAGTTCGAGCTCGGCCGCTTCGATTTCAGAGAAGATGCGCCGGCAGCGTTCGAGAAACAGGGCGCCCTCCACGGTCAGCGTGATGCTGCGCGTGCTGCGATGAAAGAGACGCACGCCGAGTCGTTCCTCCATCCGCGCCACCGCCTTGCCGATCGCCGACGACGACACGCCGAGTCGCCGTCCCGCAACCGTGAAGCTTCGGGCTTCCGCGGCCTGAACGAAGGCATGTAGCGATCCCAGACTGTCCATCCACCGAAGCTCCATTGCGGACAACCAAGTCCGATATGTTTGGAACTACAGCCCATTTTTCAAGCCTGCGGGGGAGCCCATCTTCGGTCCAACGCAACGCAATGAAGGATTGGATCCATGAGCAACCCCGTCGTCTTGATCACAGGTGGACTTACCGGCATCGGGCGTGCCGCAGCCATCGCTTTCGCCAGGAAGGGCGCCAAAGTCGTCGTTGCCGGCCGGCGCGACGAGGCCGGCAAGGCGTTGGCAAGCGAGCTGCGTGACCTCGGTGCGGAGGCCGAGTTCATCAACGCCGATGTTCGCAAGGAAGATGACGTCCGCTCCCTCGTCGACAAGACCGTCGCGCGGTTCGGCCGGCTGGATGTTGCGGTCAACAACGCCGGCACCGAAGGCCGACCCGGCCCGATCACGGACCAGACCGCGGAAAGCTATGCCGCGACGTTCGACACCAATGTCCTCGGCGTGATCCTGAGCATGAAGCACGAAGCGCGCGTCATGCAGGGACAACGCAGCGGTACTATCATCAACATCTCCTCGACCTATGGGCACGAGGGCGCGGCGGGGGCCTCGATCTACGTCGGCAGCAAGCACGCCGTCGAAGGCATCACCAAGTCGGTGGCGCTCGAGCTCGCGAAATCCGGAATCCGCGTGAACGCGGTGGCGCCCGGCCCGACGGACACCGGCATGCTGCCCCGCTTCACCGGCACGCCGGACAACAAGGCGGCTCTGGTGACGACCGTTCCGATGGCTCGCCTTGGCCTCTCGGAGGAGCTTGCCAACGCGATCGTCTTCATCGCGTCGGACGAAGCGTCATACATCACCGGCCATGTCCTCAATGTCGATGGTGGCAAGAGCCACTAACTCCGGTCCGGGCGCGAAGGGTCGCGTCGCGCTGAACGATCCAAAGGATAAATCATGCAACAGATCAAAGATGCGCCCGCCGGGCCGATCAAGGTTCCGGGGCCGGATCATCCAATCACGATCGAGCGCAATCCCCATCAGGTTGTGATCTCGATGGCGGGCCGCATCATTGCCCGCACGCGGGACGCATTGACGCTCCGTGAGGCCGCCTATCCGGCCGTCCACTATGTTCCGCGCAAGGACGTCGATATGGCGCTCCTTCAGCGGACGGATCACTCCACCTACTGTCCCTATAAAGGCGATTGCGCCTATTTCAGCATTCCGCTCGGCGGCGAGCGTTCGACCAATGCCGTCTGGACGTATGAGGCGCCCCACCCGGCGGTGGTATCCATCAAGGACCACCTGGCCTTCTACCCCGATCGCGTCGACGCGATCGAAGAACGCCCCTGAGATCGGGCAACAATCGAGGCTCAGATCATGGTGATCCACACCCGTCCAGAAATGATTCATCCGCGCCAAGACATAACTCACACCCACCAGACCGTGCCAACACAATTCGTTGAGGCCGACGGCATCCGTTTCGCCTATCGCCGTTTTGGCAAGACAGGCAGCGTGCCGCTGGTCTTCAACCAGCATTTCCGCGGGACCATGGATTACTGGGATCCAGCCGTCACCGACGGCCTGGCCAGGAACCGCGAGGTCATTCTTTTCAATAACGCGGGTGTTTCCAGCAGTTCGGGGCAGGTCCCGACGAGCTTTCAGGAGATGGGGGCAAACGCCATCGCCTTCATCAAGGCTCTCGGACTTGCCAAGGTCGACGTCCTCGGTTTTTCCATCGGCGGCATGGTCGCTCAGGAAATCGCCGTGCAGGCTTCCGATCTCGTTCGCCGGCTCATTCTTGTCGGCACCGGGCCGCGCGGCGCCGATATGTCAACGAGCAAATCCGCAGAGATCTTCGGCGGCACCTACGATCCACCCGAGCACCTCTGGCTTGCGGTTCACTTTTCGCCGTCCGCTTCGAGCCGGGCCGCTGGCCTTGCCTTTCTGAAACGCAAGCTTCTCCGTCTGGATCGCGACCCCGAGATGAGCGAAGAAGCCGCGGCGGCGCAGCGCGAAGCGATCGGCAAATATATCGCGCCGGCCGAGAGCGTCTTCGACTATCTGAGAGATATCCGTCAGCCAACCCTGATCGTGCAGGGCAGCAACAATGTCATCATCCCCACGGTGAACTCTTATGTCCTGCAGCAGAAACTAGCGAACGCGCAACTGATCCTCTACCCGGATGCAAATCACGGATCGTTCTACCAGTACCCGGAACTCTTCGTATCGCACGCCGACCAGTTCCTCAGATCGGGACTGCAGGGCGACGATACGAATCTGCGGCCATCCGAACGGCTGCCGTTCCCCTCCATCGTCTCGACCAAAGGAATTTAGCCCGCTCACGGCAAACACCGCACTCGGCTGCGCACGACAGCCGCGCCAACGAGTGGGACTACTGCACAGGAGGTCAGAGAAACCGGACGTGTACGCGAGACGGCGGACTGGCAACGCCGTCTCTGCGGCAAGGTACGCCCTGCCCTGTCCCCGTCGATCCCTCCATGAGCCGCGCATCATTCGCGACGCCGAGCACCCCAACCCGCGCGTCATTCACCACGCTTTGGATATTCGAATGTTACCACTGGACTTAATCGCGACAATTTGACACACTGAGCTATATTCCTGAAGAATCTCGGCTTTTTCGAACTTTTACATACTACGGGGGCATTTTATGGCGACCTGGACAGCTTTTTCCGGGACTGCGAACGCGTCCTGGGCATTCGACGGCCTCGGCAGCATCGACTCGGTGCACTCCACCTCGACCCGGCTGATTTTCAACAACGGCGACGGCACGCTTACCTATCTGAACGGAACCGGCCTGACCGTTTCGAACGACCCGACATGGACGACGCTGACCTCGGTCGATCATGTCGCGGCCGACGGCACCACGGTGCTCGAAAGCATCACAAACATCACGCTCGGATACCAGGCCGGACATTTCTTCACCGGCATCCTCGCAGGTAACGACAGCATCGTCGGCTCGTCCGGGGCCGATCATATCTGGGGTCACACGGGCGACGACACCATCACCGGCGGCGCCGGTGCCGATAATCTGAACGGCGGCGGCGGCAACGACGTTTTCATACTCAACGCGGGTGACTTTGCGGCGGGCGAAGGGATCGGCGATACCGGGTCGGGCATCATCGATCTCGAGAATGCCGGCAGCGTCGACTTCAGCACCGGAACGTTTACCGGAATCAGCACCGTCAAGTTCGACACCGGCGTCTCGAGCGCCACCTTCGACTCCGGGCAAGGGGTGCACGCCGGCTACCAAGAGATCAATACCTTCATCGGCAGCGCGCAGGCCGACACCGTCACTTTCAAGAATGCCTACAGCGATTTCTCGCATCTGACCTTCACGTCGTGGACCCCCGGCGTCGATACGATCAACATCATCACCGGCAACGGCAATTTTGGTTCACTGGTCGGAACCAATCAAAACGACACCATTACCCTGAACGGCGCGGGTAACGTTCAGGGAGGCGCCGGCGACGACACCTTCATCTATAACGCCTCCAGCGCTGGCGGAGACCTCGACGGCGGCGCCGGCAACGACACGATCGAACTCGAATCCGCCAACATCACCTATGGCGATGGCCGCCTCACCAATGTCGAACGCCTGGTGTTCCTGAGCGGCAACTCCACCATCACCTTTATGGGCAATACGCAGGTCACGGCGGTTCCGACTATCGTCGGCAGCGCCGGTATCGACAAGATCGTCATCAACAGCAGCCAGGTCGATCTGTCGGGCGTGTCCTTCCAGTCATGGACCGCGGGGGTCGACAGCATCACGATCAACGTCAGTTTTGTCGCCACTCCCGTGATTGGATCGAGCCAGGCCGACATCATCAACGGCAGCGCCGGTGCGGATTCGATCAGCGCCGGCGACGGCAATGACACTATTACCGGTGGCAATGGTAACGACACTATCGACGGCGGCGCTGGAGATGACACCGCGGTGTTCTCCGGCAATCGAAGCAGCTACACGATCAGCAAATCGGGCGGCCAGATCCTGGTGTCGGGCACCAATGTCGTGACGCTGACCAACGTCGAACATCTGCAGTTTGCGGATATGACGGTGAACGTCAGCGACCTGCCGATTAACAGCACCGGGACCGCCGGTAACGATTTGATGTATGGCGGCAGCGGCAACGATACGCTGAGCGGCCTTGCCGGCAACGACGTTCTGGTCAGCCTCGCCGGCGACGACGTCAACTATGGCGGCGACGGCAACGATTACATCTATGCGGGCGCCGGCAATGACGTGCTGTTCGGCGGCAATGGCCTGGACGTGCTCCTCGGCGAAGCCGGTAACGACAGCATCTACGGCGGCGCCGGTTTCAACTATCTGTTTGGCGGTGACGGCAACGACATTCTGGTCGGATCGGGCGGCACGGCAGGCTCCGACGTCAACGTCATGTATGGTGGCAACGGTGGCGATGACCTCTACGGCGGCCTGGGGACGAATTACTTCTACGGCTGCGCCGGCGTCGACACCATGTTCGGCGGTTCGGGCGAGAACATCTTCATTTCCTCCGGCGAGACCGACGGCAACTATATCTACGGCGGTTCGGGCCAGAACTATGTCTACGGCTCCAATGGCGGCGACACCGTCACCGGCGGCAGCGGCAGCGGCGTCGACGTGTTCCTGATGGGGAGCGGCGCAGACGTCATCAGCGGCGGCGGCGGGATCGACTATGCCTGGGGCGGCGGCGGCTCGGACACATTCATGATCAACGACACGACGTTGGGGTCTATGGTGATCCAGGACTTCAACGCAGGTGGCGTCAATGACGTCGTGAACTTCGCCGGCACATCGCTGCATTCGTTTGCCGACGTGCAGGCCGCGGAGTTCTATGTGCCTGGCACCAACACCACGATCATCACCGATGCCGCCGGCAGCGCGGCCTGGCTGGTCGGATGGGCGCCGGGGCAACTGGACGCGAGCATGTTCAGGCTCACATAGCTCGCGGCGGCGGGTGAGCGATCGCGTAGCCCGCCTTCACGCGCTTCGCGCGAAGACGTGATGGATTACGTTTCGTTCATCCAGGATGCGGACGATGGCCAGCAAACCAATGATGGTTGCCGCTTTGAGCCGCGCACGGAACTCCGTCTCTCAAATACAGCGGCGACCGATCGCGTGACTCACGCAGCGTTGAGCCGGCGTGAGCAAGGATTGCGTTCAAATGCGCCCTCTCCGTGCACATCTATCTGACGAGGCCAGACTCCTTGGCCCATAAAACCAAAACGGAGAAACTCAATGACCAACGTCAAACTGTTGTCGGCTGCTTTCATCGCGGTTGCCATGATCGCGTCACCGGCGATGGCGCGTGAGACCCACGCCGTTTCCCGGCATGTCGCGGAGGCCGGTGTCGCCGCGCGCAACGAGCCCGTCTATGTTGACGGCCGCGCCTGCATTCCGGCGCCGCGCGTCGGTGCATTCGCCACTGCACCCTGGACCGGCGACAACGTCCCTTGCGAGCCGGGTCCGTATTGATCTCGCCGCGCGCATCGATCGGTCGAGCTGGCCTCAGCTGTTCAACCGGCGCGATGCGCCACCGCGACGTATAACGAAATGCCGGGACAATGGCACTGCCAGAGCTCGATTGTCTCGGGAGAAGGCAGCAGCAGAGGAAGCGGCACGGCCGCTGTTCAACCGCCGACGCACCTCACTCCCACTCAATCGTCCCAGGCGGCTTGCTCGTCACGTCGTACACCACCCGGTTGACGCCCTTCACCTCGTTGATGATGCGCGTCGCGGTCTCGGCCAGGAACTTCATGTCGAACTGATAGAAGTCCGCGGTCATGCCGTCGGTCGAGGTGACGGCGCGGAGGCCGACGACGTATTCGTAGGTGCGGCCGTCGCCCATCACGCCGACGGTCTTGACCGGCAGCAGCACCGCAAAGGCCTGCCAGATCGCGTCATAGAGGCCGTGCTTGCGTATCTGGTCGATATAGACGGCATCCGCGTTGCGCAGGATGTCGAGCTTCTCCCGGGTGATGTCGCCGGGGCAGCGGATGGCGAGGCCGGGGCCCGGGAACGGGTGGCGGCCGACGAAGACTTCGGGCAGGCCGAGCTCGCGGCCGAGCACGCGCACCTCGTCCTTGAACAGCTCGCGCAACGGCTCGACCAGCTTCATGTTCATGCGATCAGGAAGGCCGCCGACATTGTGGTGCGACTTGATGGTCACCGAGGGACCGCCGGTGAAGGAGACGCTCTCGATCACGTCGGGATAGAGCGTGCCCTGCGCCAGAAATTCGGCGCCACCGATCTTCTTGGCCTCCGCCTCGAACACGTCGATGAACAGGCGCCCGATGGTCTTGCGCTTTACTTCCGGATCGGTGACGCCAACGAGCTCGCCCAGAAACTCTTTCGACGCGTCCACATGGACCAGCGGGATGTTGTAGTGGTTGCGGAACAGGTCGACGACGGTTTTTGCCTCGTCGAGCCGCAGCAGGCCGTGATCGACGAACACGCAGGTCAGCTGGTCGCCGATCGCCTCGTGGATCAGCACCGCGGCAACGGCGGAATCGACGCCGCCGGACAGGCCGCAGATCACCTTGCCCGAGCCCACCTGGGCGCGGATCTTCTCGATCGCCTCCTCGCGGAACGCGCGCATGGTCCAGTCGCCGGTTAGCCCTGCGACCTTGCGGACGAAGTTGCGCAACAGCTTGGCGCCGTCGGGCGTGTGCACCACCTCGGGATGGAACATCAGCCCGTAGTACTTCCGCTTCTCGTCCTGGATGATCGCGAACGGCGCGTTCGGCGAGACGCCGGCCACCGAGAAGCCGGGCGGCATTTTGGTGATGCGGTCGCCATGGCTCATCCACACCTGATGCTTTTCGCCGTGGGCCCAGACGCCATCGAACAGCGAGCTGTCGGTCTTGACCTCGACATCGGCGCGGCCGAACTCGCGATGGTGCCCGCCCTCGACCTCGCCGCCGAGCTGGGCGGCCAGGGTCATCTGGCCGTAGCAGATGCCGAGCACGGGAACGCCTGATTCGAAGATCAGCTGCGGGGCGCGCGGCGAGCCGGTCTCGTGCACGGACTCGGGGCCGCCGGAGAGGATCACCGCCTTCGGCTTCATCTCCTTGAAGGCGGCCTCCGCCTTCTGGAACGGCACGATCTCGGAATAGACCCCCATCTCGCGGACGCGGCGGGCGATCAGTTGCGTCACCTGACTGCCGAAATCGACAATCAGAATCTTGTCATGCGCCGAGGCCACGGTGGGCGTCGACGGTTCGCGGGCTGTGTGCTGGGCTGTCATGGCAAGCAGATACGCGACACCGCCCGCCCCCGCAACCGCGCTGCGCGGGGCGCCCACATTCTTCTTTGGGCATGGACAAATCGATATAGGTCAATATTATTGACCTACTTCAGCCAAAAGGAATGTTGGAGGAAACCCATGCCAGATTTCCATGACCCGTCCCGCCTCAAAACCCTCGGCCACGACTGGATCGCTGCCTGGAATGCGCGCGATCTCGAGCGCGTGCTGGCGATGTATGCGGAAGATACCGAGATGACCTCGGACCGGATTCCGGCGCTCGGCTTCGGCGCGTCAGGCACGGTGCGCGGCAAGGCGAGCTTGCGCGCCTATTGGAGCGCCGCGCTCGCAAAACTGCCCGAGCTGCATTTCGAGCTGATCGACCTCTACGTCTCGCCCGACAGCGTCGTCGTGTTCTACCAGAACGAACGCGGCAACAAGATCTGCGAATATCTGCGGCTCGATGCTGACGGCAAGATCAGCCAGGGTTCGGCGAACCATCTGGTGCATTGATACGAACGTGGCACCACCAGGCCTGACCGTCACCCTAAGGTGCTCGCGAAGCGAGCCTCGAAGGGCGACGGCCCGGCTCCATCCCGATCCTTCGAGGCTAGCCGAGCGTTGCTGTCGCACCGCTCGACGCGCACCTCCAGCGACAACGGCTTCGCCGTTGCGCGGGGATGACGTCAGCATTTGGGGATGTAGACGCAAAAATCGAGCATAGGACGCGCACCATGAAAATCCCGACCCTGCCCTTCACCATCACCGACTGGAGCCAGCTCGAGCCTACGGTGCATCCCGGCGAGACCGGGCAAGCGCTGTGGCGCACGCTCGATATCGGCGATCTGCGGGTGCGGATGGTGGAATATTCCCCCGGCTATCTCGCCGATCACTGGTGCGACCGCGGCCATGTGCTCTACGTCGTCACGGGCGAGCTCGACACCGAGCTGCGTGACGGCCGCCGGTTCACGCTGAAGCCGGGCATGAGCTACCAGGTCTCCGATTTCGGCGACGCCGCGCACCGCTCGTCGACAACGACCGGCGCGACGCTGTTCATCGTGGATTGAAGGCCGCTGAGCGCCGGCGCGCGGCGACCCTACTCTCTCCCGTCACCCTGAGGAGGTCGCGAAGCGACCGTCTCGAAGGGCGACAGCCCGGCTCTCTCCCCATCCTTCGAGGCTCGCCGATCGTTGCTGACGCATCGCTCGGCGCGCACCTCAGGATGACGGCGGAGTGCGGGGATATCGACGACGTTGTGCGTACACACGCGTCACCTCCTGCGCGCCGCGACCTTCCTCACCTTTGTATCCGACCAGCTCAGCGCCTTGCCGCTCTTCGACGGCAACACGAGCTGCCCGACCGCCTGCCCGGCCTGATCCAGCAGCACCGAATGCGGCTCGCCGCGCGCGTAGAGATGCGCCTCGCCCCATTGCCGCAAGGAGACCACGATCGGAAAGAGATCGTGCCCCCGCTTGGTCAGCACATATTCCAGGTAGGCGCTGCCGTCGGAGGCCGCGACCTGCTCGAGCACGCCGGTTTCAACCAGCTTGCGCAGCCGCGCCGTCAGCATGCCCTTTGCGATGCCGAGATTCTTCTGGAAGTCGCCGAACCGGCGCAACCCGTCGAACGCATCGCGCACGATCAACAGCGACCACCAGTCGCCAATCGCATCCAGCGCACGGGCCACCGGGCAGTCCGCTTTCGCAAATCCGGTCCGCTGCATCGCGTTCAGCCTCTCCTCGATCACTTTCCCGAAACTGGTCTTAAAATAGGACTAGACAGCGCCCGGCGCAACTGGTCTCATCATAAGACGAGATTGCGAACTGCAGCGGAGGCATGATGACGAACAGGACCATGGCGGAGGCCCGACCGGCCCAGGAAGCCGCGAACGACGCCGACAACGCGACAACAGGCCCGCTTTCGCCCGCCATCGTCCTGCTGTTTGCCGTCGCCTGCGGGCTCAGCGTCGCCAACATCTACTCCGCGCAGCCGCTGCTCGACGCCATGGCGCAGGATCTCGGCATTACCCCCGCCGCGATCGGCATCGTCGTGACGCTGACCCAGATCGGCCTCGCCCTCGGCCTGATGCTGATCGTGCCGCTCGGCGACCTCTGGGACCGCCGCCGGCTGATCGTCGGTCAGGTGATGCTGTCCGCGGTTGCCCTCACCGTCGTCGGCATGGCGCCGAACGCAATCGTGCTGTTCATCGGCATGGCGCTGGCCGGACTGCTCGCCGTCGTCATCCAGGTGATCGTCGCCTACGCCGCGACACTCGCAACGCCGGCCGAACGCGGCCAGACCATCGGGACCATCCAGAGCGGCGTCGTCTCGGGCATTCTGCTCGCCCGCTTCGCGTCCGGCGCGCTGGCCGACATCGGCGGATGGCGTCTGGTCTACCTGACTTCGGCCGTGCTGATGCTGGTGATGGCGGCGCTGCTCGCACATGCGCTGCCGCGACGGCAGCCGCAGCCGCTCGCCGGATCGTCCTATACCAAGCTGCTGCGCTCGACCGCAGCCCTGGTCGTCCAGGAGCCGGTGCTGCGCGAACGCGCGGTGTTCGCGCTGTTGATCTTCGCAAGCTTCAGCGCGTTCTGGAGCTCGGTCGTGTTGCCGCTCGCTTCTCCCCCGCTGTCGCTGTCGCTGTCGCACACCACGATCGGCATGCTCGGCATTGCCGGGCTCGCCGGCGCGCTGGCGGCGCGCAATTCGGGCCGCCTCGCCGATCGCGGCTGGGCGCAGCGCACCACCGGATTGTCGCTGATGCTGATGCTCGCCGGCTGGATCCCGATCTCCTGCCTTCACTCTTCGCTATGGCTGGTGCTGGCCGGCGTGATCATGATCGATTTCGCGGTGCAGGCGGTGCATGTCACCAATCAGAGCCTGATCGTGGCGACGCGCCCCGACGCATCGAGCCGTCTGATCGGCGCCTACATGGTGTTCTATTCGATCGGCTCGGGCCTCGGCGCGATCGGCTCGACGATGGCCTATGCAGCGGCCAGCTGGCTCGGGGTCTGTGTGCTGGGCGCCGCGATCAGCGCCTGTGCGCTGCTGTACTGGGTCGTCGTGGTGAGCAAGACGCCGATGCCGGCGGGCGTGTGTTCGGTATCGTCACCCTGAGGAGCGCGCCCATGCGCGCGTCTCGAAGGGCGACGGCCCGGCTCCATCCTCATCCTTCGAGGCCCACCGAGCGTTGCTGGCGCACCGCTCGGCGTGCACCTCAGGATGACGCCTGGCGTTTGAGGATGCTGACGAAAAACCCGTCCGTGCCGGTGCGGCGCGGCGTCATCAGCCAGCCCTCGGCCGATTGCAGCGCGGCCTCGGCAAAGGTCTCGGCCTTGTCCCACAGCACGGATGCGGTCTGCTCCGGCGGCTGCACCGCAAACTCCGGATGCCGCGCGATGAACGCTTTGACCTGCTCGCCGTTCTCCTCTGATAACACCGAGCAGGTGATGTAGGCGATGCGGCCGCCGCCCTTCACCAGCGGCGCGGCGCGCTCCAGCACCTCGGCCTGGTCCTTCAGCCGCACCTCGAGCGCGCCCGGGCGCATGCGCCATTTGGCGTCGGGATTGCGGCGCCAGGTGCCGGTGCCGGTGCACGGCGCGTCGATCAGCACGAGGTCGGCGGACGCCTTGATATCGGACAGCACCTCCTCCTCGCCGCGCGGCGTGCGGACGTCGCAATTGTGCACGCCGGCGCGCGACAGCCGCTCATGGATCGGCACGAGCTGGCGCTTGTCACTGTCGGTCGCGATCAGCCGGCCCTTGCCTTGCATCATCGCGGCGAGTGCCAGCGTCTTGCCGCCGGCGCCGGCGCAGAGATCGATCACCTGCTCGCCGGGCTTGGCGGCCGAGAGCAGCGCCGCGAGCTGTGAGCCCTCGTCCTGCACCTCGATCGCGCCCTTGATGAAATCCTCCTCGGCATGGATGCCGGGATTGCGCGCGTCGGCGCCGAGCTCGATGCGCAGGCCGAGCGGCGACCACGGCGTCTCCTTCGCACCCAAATGATGCAATCGCGGCAGCATCTTCTCGCGCTTGCCCTTGAGCGTGTTGACGCGCAGGTCGAGCGGCGCGCGGCTCGCCATCGCAGTCGCTTCCGCGGCGCGGTCCTCGCCGAACACTTTTGCCAGATAGGGATCGAGCCATTCCGGATAATCGCCCGCGACCGGCGCCGGCGCATCCTTCAGCGAGCGCGAGGCCAGCGCGGCCTCCTCGGTCGCGGTCAGCGCGTCAGGCGCAAAGCGTCCGCCGTCGCACAGCGCAGCGATCGTGGCGACATCCATGCCGCGTTCGAGCTTGAGCATGCCGATCACCCGCGCGCGGGCGCTGTCATCCTCCATCAGCCAGGCCGCGGAGGATTGCCGGCGCAGCACGTCCCAGATCAGGCCGGAGATCGCGGCGCGATCGCCGGAGCCGGCATAGCGGTGCGCGGTGCCCCATTCCTTCAGCGCTTTCGCCGCGGGAATGCGCTGTGCGTCGATGGTGGCGATCAACTCGATCGCGGCGGAAAGCCGGGCAGCGGGGGTCATTGGTCTCTTTCGGTTGGGCGCGTCAGATCAGCAGCAGCAGTTTGAGCGCGAAATACAGCCACATCGCCGCCAGCACCAGCACGCCGGCGAACCAGGCGAGCGAGCGCGGCCGCACGTCGTTGGAGGTGACGAACACCCCGGCATGGGCAAAGCGCGTGACCACGAATACCCAGGACATCAGCACGATGAACAAATCGGCACGGCGCAACGGCAGCGCAATGGCGATCAGGACATAGAACAGCACCGGGAGCTCGAACTGGTTGGCAAAGCAATTGCCGAACTTGGTGGCGCCGGCCGGCCAGTTCGGCTCGCGCAGCGCAATGTCCTTGATCCTGGTCTCGCCGCTCGTCAGCGCCCTGGTGCGCGTCGTCGCCATCGCGAACAGGAGTGCGAAGGTGAGCCCAATCTGGATGAAGACCCGTAACAGAACCATTTGAACTGACATCAGAATCTCCCTCAGCGCCCGGTCGTCCTCTTAGCCGCCAACCCCGCCCGGCGCAATCAAGCAGCTGTGGAGCCCGTTGAACCATCATCCGAGCCTGGATGACCAACTCTCAGGAGTTACGACGGTTTCAGCCCCTCATGGATGACGCGATGAGCATCATCTCCCGGATTTTCGACGGCGCGGCCCAGGCGACCGAAACTCTCGGCGATATCACCACACCCCTGCTGCAGGCGATCGATCCCCCCACCGGCTGGTTCGATGACGCAGCCGATGGCGGGCTCGGCATGGTGATGTCGGGGCTCGCAGGCGTCGCCGCGGCGCTCTTGGTCGCAATCCTGCTCTCGATCTATTTCCGCAGCGGCTATCGCTCGACGCGCGACATGGTCAGGCATGGGCTCGCCGCGGCGCTGGTGCTGACCCTGATCGGCGTTGCGGTCTACGATGTCAGGCGCGATGCGCTCGCTTATTTCGGGCTCACCGCGACACCATCAGTCACGGGGACCAATCTGCCCGACACCGGATTGCTCGGACGCCGCCTCGGTCCGCCTGCCCCGCCCCCGCCCTCGATCAAGCAGCTGGCGATCTAGGGTGCGTACTCGTAAAGTCGGTTGCTGCGACTCGGCCACCAGATGTCTGCTTCTCCCCCAACAGCGGCGCGGGAGCGGACATCGCGGCACTTCGCCTTCGGGCCAATTCCGGACATTGGCCGATAGCGCCGCCCGTAGGCGGCTCTTATTGTCGGCTTGTCCGCCAGGGTCGACTCCCGGTGCTAATTCGACCGGACACGGCTGACGGTCCGGCGCCGCGGAGTAATGTTTCCACCAGTCGGCCAGGCTAGCGACGGAAGTCGCCGCGCCGCGGCCTACGACGCTGGCTCCGTTTGGAGCGCGCGTACCGCGGCTCTGATCATCGCGATGTTTTCGACCGCGGCGTCGCTGTCGCGAGGCTGACGCCACGCGCTCTGAAGTGCAATGACCACCTGCTCGGTCGGATTGACGAAGATGAACTGGCCGAAGGCGCCATTCGCCGCAAAGGCACCGTTGTTGACGCCGCGCGGCAAGGGCGGCACCGCCCACCAGTGATAGCCGTATCCCGCCGGTGAACCGGGCATGAGCCGACCGAAGCCAGTGGGCGCGCTGTCGGGCTGTCCAGCGAGATCGCGCCAGCCGGGCGGTAGCACCCGTCGGCCATTGAACGCTTCGCCATCCTCCAGCACCAGCTGACCGAAGCGGCCGAAGTCGCGCAGGCGCGCACTGACGCCAAACCCGGCGAGCTCCAGCCCGCCCTCGGACTCGAGTTGCCAATATCCGTCGGCCTCCATGCCGGCAGGTCCCCAGATCTTCTCAGCGCAGTAGTCGGCCAAGGGCCGGCCCGTAGCGGCCACGACCAGCGCGCCGATCAGGCAGCTCTCGCCGGTCGAATAGTTGAAGACGACGCCCTGCGGATGAGCACGCGGCAGTTTGCACAGGAGGTCCAGGACGGACCCTGGCCGCCGGCTCACCATGGCCTTGCCGAGGCGATAGTCCTCTGAGCGTCCGTCTGCATCGTTTTCCTCGCGCCAGGCCACACCGGAGCACATCCGCAGGAGATTACGAATCGTGACGCCCTCGTAGGCCGAGCCGCGCATCCGCGGCAGGTATTGCTCGCAGCGATCGTCAAGGCTGCCGATCGCGCCATCGTGGAGCGCAGCCCCGGCGAGCGTCGCGGTGATCGACTTCGCGGTCGACATGCTGGCCCACCGGCTCTCCGGGCCGTTGCCCATGCCGTAGCGCTCCAGCGCAATCTCGCCGCGCTTCAGGATCAGCAGCCCAGCCGTGCGGCGGCGGGCCATGTAGTCGCTGAGGCCGACGCGCACCCCGCCCACCTCGAACGTCAGGTCCGCGAGCGAACGGGCGTGCGGTGGCAGTGGCCGCACTGCGTCGCCGCGCCGGAAGACGCGGTGCGGCCAGATCTGGTCCTGGTTGCGGAAGGTCGGCGCCTGGTTTTCCGGTGTTGTGTTCGTGATATCCGGAGCCACCCGCGCCGGATCGGTGTCATCAGCGGCATTCGTCGGTGCAGGATTGGCCATGAATACCCCCTCGTTCGTTGAGACGACGCCAAATCGCCCGGGAACGGCGCGTTTGCAAAGCAAATCAAGTTGGTTTGACGTGGTCTTGTCCCGCTGGCATGCTGACGGCCGACCGTTGCGGAGACATAGCCCCGTCAGGGGATGAATGTCCGCTCAGGGTCACGAACGACAAAACTCAGAGTGAGCATAACGCGTCCGCTTTCGGGCGCATCGCGACCAAAGCGGGTTGCGACGCGCTATGACAAGCCCGCCGTCAACTACCTTGCCTTCGTTCAACTCGCATCGATCAGGCTAGGGCTGCGCGCCAATGAGTCCGCGTCCTAGCTCCCGCGCCGGCCCGCGCCAAATTATCGAACAAGTCATCAAACAAGACATCAAACAGAGCATCGAATAAGTCATTGAAATCGTCATCGTTCCGACTTCCGCGCCGGCTTATGATTGGTGCGAAAGGATCGATGCATGCCCCAATTTCGCCTGACACAAATCTCCGACACCCATCTCGCGCGCCGCCACAAACCGCTCATCGACAACTTTCATCGGGTCAGTGAGCACATCGACGCGACGCGTCCCGACCTCGTGCTCAACTCCGGCGACGTCTCGTTCGACGGGCCGAACAGCCGCGACGATCTGGTGTTCGCCAAACAGCTGCACACCGCGCTGCCGGTCGACTGCCTCTATCTGCCCGGCAATCACGACATCGGCGACAACCCGACCGCGGTCGGCGCGGTGCCGGCGCAACTGCCGAGCGAAGCGACCTGCGACGCCTTCACCTCGGTGGTCGGCGAGGACCGCTGGCATTTCGACGCCGCCGGCTGGTGCTTCATCGGCCTCAACTCGCTGATCATGAACACCGGCCTCGACAGCGAGGCCGAGCAGTTCGACTGGCTCGCCACCGCACTCGACAAGGCCGTCGGCAAGCCGGTCGCGCTGTTCATACACAAGCCGCTCTATCTCGACGTGCCCTACGATGCCGAGCGCGAGGCGACCTCGTTCCGCTACGTGCCGCAACCGGCGCGGCGGCGCCTGATCGAGATGTTCGGCAAGGTCGATTGGCGCCTGGTCGGCTGCGGCCATGTGCACCAACGCCGCGACTACACTTTCGAGCACATCAGACATGTCTGGGCGCCCTCGGTCGGCTTCACCGTCCCCGACGCCAAGCAGGAGTGGATCGGCGTCAAGGAAGTTGGTTTCGTCGAGTACCGTTTCCAGCCAGACAGTTTCGAGGTCCGCCACGTCAGGGCCAAGGGCCAGGTCGATGTCGACCTGGACATGCTGCTCGGCAAAGAGCCGGTGGCCTGAGAGGCGTCAGCTCCGCGCCGCGTCGTGCAGGTCCTGCTTGATGACGGTGAGCAGCGCCTGCAGCGAGTCCTTGCTCGGCTGCGGTGCGGCCTGCACCACGGGCCGTGCGCGCGGCAGCGGCGGCATCTGGCGCCGCGGCGGCTCGGCGTCCTCCTCCTGCTCCACGAACTTTCCATGCAAGACGTCGTCGCGCCGGCCCATGACGAACATCGTCGCCCAATAGCCGACTGCGAGGAGAATGACCCCGGAAACAATAAGCTCAAAAACCATGGCTACACTCTGAAATATAGCCATATTGTTTCAATTGCTCCGGTTCCCAGTCAAGCGAATGGGGGCCAAAAAGCCCCCAAAATCCCGTCATAGTGGCGTTTTTGACACTTTATTGCGCGGATTGGGAGGTGAAAGCCCCCCGGTTCACGCTCTGTCCGGCCCGACCCGGACCAGCTGCTTGCCGAAATTGGCGCCCTTGAGCAGGCCCATGAAGGCCTCCGGCGCGCTGTCCAGCCCCTCGGTCACGAACTCCTTGTACTTGACCTTGCCCTCGCGCACCCATTGCGACATGTCGCGCAGGAAGTCGCCGTGCATGGCGGCGAAGTCGCTGACGATGAAGCCGCGGAAGGTCAGCCGCTTGGTCAGGATGTTGCGCATCATCGCGCCGGCCCATTTCGGTGCGTGCGCCTCGGTGTCGTTGTAGTGCGCGATCAGGCCGCACACCGGGATCCGCGCGAACGCGTTGAGGAGCGGAAACACCGCGTCGAACACCGCGCCGCCGACATTCTCGAAATAGACGTCGATGCCCTTCGGGCAGGCTTCCTTGAGCTTGGCCGCAAGGTTGGGATCGCGGTGATCGAGGCACTCGTCGAAGCCGAGCTCGTTCTTGACGTAGGCGCATTTGTCCTTGCCGCCCGCGATGCCGATCGCGTGCGCGCCCTTGATCCTGGCGATCTGGCCGACCGCCGAGCCGACCGCGCCGGACGCGGCCGCAACCACCACAGTCTCGCCCGCCTGCGGCTTGCCGATCTCGAGCAGGCCGGTATAGGCGGTCATGCCGGGCATGCCGAGCACACCGACCGCGGTCGAGATCGGCGCGATCTTCGGATCGATCTTGGCGAGACCCTTGCCGTCGGACAGCACATGGGTCTGCCAGCCCGCGCGCGACAGCACGATATCGCCATTGGCAAAGCCGGGATTGTTCGAGGCGACCACCTCGCTGACGGTGCCGCCCTCCATCACGCCACCGACCGGCACCGGTGCGGCATAGGACGGGCCGTCGGCCATGCGGCCGCGCATATAGGGATCGAGCGATAGCCAGATGGTGCGCAGCAGCACCTCGCCTGCGCCCGGCACCGGCGGCGTGTAGTCCTCGAGCCTGAAATTGGCCGGCGTGGGCTCGCCATGCGGGCGCGAGGCAAGAACGATGCGCTTTCCTTGGGACATGCTGATTTCCTCTTGAGGTGATTGGTTCGTGGCGGACACGTAGTCACGCAATCCAGCTCCCCGCAAGGGAGATGGATTTGCTCTTTCGCCCGCACTTGTTTGAAATTCTGTTTGAAATGACGGCCGTCATTTCGAGACGATGCGCCCGCCCGGCATCGGCATTCGTGGTGGAGCAGATTTGAGGGGCATTGGAACCTTACGGCTGCCTGACAATTAGACTCTGCGTTCCGGGCAGGAACCGAAAAGGGAAAATGCATGGGACAACTCCGACACCGCGTAAAGCACGACCTGTCGCTCGAAGAGAGACTGACGATTGAAGCCGAAGAGTTGCGCGCGCGGGCCGGGAAGATGCCGCACGGTGTCGAGCGCGAAGCCCTGATCCGAAGGGCGCGGCAGCGTGAAGCCGCGGCGTACATGACAGACTGGTTGACCTCACCCGGATTGCAGTCACCGACCTGATGCCGGATGCCAAACCCGAAAGCGGAAGAGTACCGACTCCAAGCCGAAGAAGCCGAGGCAAAGGCAGCAAGCGTGCACGACCATGCCGCCCGAGAGATTTACTTGGAGCTGGCTCGCCATCTGCGTGAGATGGCAAAACAAGCCGAACGAAATGGATGGTAAAGCCGCCTCAGTTGACGGCAGCCCCGTTTGTGGCGCTTGCGCCATCATCCTGCGCAATTGCGTGTCTGCGGTCTGGTCCTTCGGACCATCCCGGAATGACGTACGAGGCGCTTACACCCCGCCCGGATAGTTCGGAGCTTCGCGGGTGATCGTGACGTCGTGGACGTGGCTCTCGCGCAGGCCCGCACCGGTGATGCGGACGAACTCGGCCTTGTCGTGGAAGTCGGCAATATTCTTGGCACCGACATAGCCCATCGCGGCGCGCAGGCCGCCGGCGAGCTGATGCATGACATTGCCGACCGGGCCCTTGTAGGGCACCTGGCCCTCGATGCCTTCAGGCACGAGCTTCAGCGTGTCCTTGATGTCCTGCTGGAAGTAGCGGTCGGCCGAGCCGCGCGCCATCGCGCCGACCGAGCCCATGCCGCGATAGGCTTTGTAGGAGCGGCCTTGCCACAGGAAGACTTCGCCGGGCGTCTCGTCGGTGCCGGCGAGCAGCGAGCCGACCATCGCGATGTCGGCACCGGCGGCGAGCGCCTTGGCGAGGTCGCCGGAATATTTGATGCCGCCATCGGCGATCACGGGAATGTCGGCCTTCTTCGCCGCCGCCACCGCGTCCATGATCGCGGTGAGCTGCGGCACGCCGACGCCGGCGACGATGCGCGTGGTGCAGATCGAGCCCGGGCCGATGCCGACCTTGATGCAGTCGGCGCCGGCATCGATCAGCGCCTGCGCGCCGCCTTCGGTGGCGACGTTGCCGGCGACGACCTGCACCGCATTGGAGAGCCGCTTGATGCGGTTGACGGCGTTGAGCACATGCCGCGAGTGGCCGTGCGCGGTGTCGACCACGACGACGTCGACGCCGGCATCGATCAGCCGCTCGGTGCGCTCATAACCGGTCTCGCCGACCGTGGTGGCGGCGGCGACACGCAGCCGGCCCTGCGCGTCCTTGCAGGCGAGCGGATGGGCGACCGCCTTTTCCATGTCCTTGACGGTGATCAAGCCGACGCAGCGATATTGATCGTCGACGACAACGAGCTTCTCGATGCGGTGCTGATGCAGCATCCGCTTGGCCTCGTCCTGGCTGACACCCTCGCGCACCGTGACGAGGTTTTCGTGCGTCATCAGCTCCGAAACCTTCTGCCGCGGATCGGTTGCGAAGCGCACGTCGCGGTTGGTCAGGATGCCGACCAGCTTGCCGGGCAAATTCTTGGCCGCACCGGTCACGACCGGGATGCCGGAGATGCCGTGGTCCTTCATCAGCGAGAGCGCATCCGACAGCGTGGCGTCGGGACCGATGGTGAGCGGATTGACCACCATGCCGGATTCGAATTTCTTGACCTGCCGCACCTGGGCGGCCTGGCCTTCGGGGTCGAAATTGCGATGGATGACGCCGAGGCCGCCGGCCTGCGCCATTGCGATCGCCATCCGCGCCTCGGTGACGGTGTCCATTGCGGACGCCATGATCGGGATGTTGAGCTGGATCGCGCGGGTGACGCGCGAACGAATGTCGGCCTCCGAGGGAAGGATGTCCGAAAGGCCGGGCTTCAGAAGCACATCGTCGAACGTGTAGGCTTCGCGGATAGCCTGAAATCCCGTGGCCATTGCCAACTCCTTATCTGCGGCATCCGCCGCAATGGTCTTACGGATGAACGCCGTCCGCGGCGACGCTTGCTGCGTCACCGTCGAATCGGAGCCCATCGATGGGGTTGACGCGGGTCGATAGCATGGCGGGATGACGAATCAAAGCGTTTGCCAGCCATGCACAGGCTTTTTAAGGCGCCCGGCAGCTTACGGCGCCAATTCAGGGGGCCCGGTAACCCGGCGGCGGCCCGTGCCGGCGGATCGCCTCGACCATCTCGCGGTGGCGGCGGTCCTCCCGCTTCATATGCACCGCGATCACCGCATGGGCCGACGGCACCAGCAGCAACACGTGGAAAAACAGCCCGAAAACCGCGCAAAACACGATCAGGACCAGGTTGAAGATGGCCGAAAACGGCTGTCCGTTCAGGAGCAGCCCGATCGGCGGCAGCAGAGCGGCAAGGACGTAGATCACGGCAGACCTCAAACGCTGGCGGATGCATACCAGCGTCAGGCAGGATTTAGGGCGTTTGGCCGGTTCCGCAATAGCGCCGCCGGAGGCAGGATGAATGGCCCCCTCGCCCCGCCTTTTTCAACTGAACCTTCAACTGAACCACTAGGAGCTTGTCTGGATAGTCGCTGTTCAAATCTGGTCGGGTCTGATTCAACATTGGGCGATGAGCAAGTATTTTCGGCCTTGGAACATCGATCAGACGCTGCTTCTGCCGCCGAATGTGCAGGACTTCGTGCCGAAAGGCCATGTCTCGCGGTTTATGGTTGATCTGGTGCGGGAGAGCCTCGATCTCAGGGAGATCATGGGCAGCTATGTGAGCGGGCTTGGGCAGCCGCCGTTTGATCCGCGGATGATGGTGGCGCTGCTGCTGCATAGCTATGCGAGTGGGCTGTATTCGTCGCGTCGGATTGCCAAGGCCTGCCGGGAGCGGAACGATTTTGTGATGATCGTGGCGCTGGATGCGCCGGATTTTCGGACGATCAGCGACTTTCGCAAGCGACATTTGAAGGCGCTCGGCGCGCTATTCGTGCAGGTTCTGAAGTTGTGCGAGACGGCCGGGCTGGTCAAGCTCGGTCATGTCGCGCTGGATGGTACGAAGATCAAGGCGAACGCGTCGAAACACAAGGCGATGAGTTATGAGCGCATGAAGAAGCGCGAGGCGGAATTGAAGGCCGAGGTCGCTCGCATGCTGGCGGCCGCCGAGGCGGCGGATGCCTCGGAGGATGATACTTTCGGCAACAGCGACGAACTGCCGGACTGGACCGTCGACAAGCAGAAACGGCTGGCGAAGATCCAGCAAGCGATGGCGGCGCTGGAAGCGGACGCCAAACTGGCGGCGGAGGAAGAGCGCCGCATCGAGGCCGAAAAGGAACAGCAGCGCCAGGCCGAAGGCCGCAAGAAGCCGGGCAAACCGGCGGCGCTGCCATCGGAGGAACCCAATCCCAAGGCGCAACGCAACTTCACCGATCCGGAAAGCCGCATCATGAAGTCGAAGGATGGCTTCGTTCAGGCCTATAATGCCCAGGCGGCCGTCGATGCACATGCCCAGATCATTGTCGCGCAAGAACTGACCCAGCACGGCAGCGATCAGGGCCAGTTGGTGCCCCTGATCGAGGCCATCGAGAGCAATCTTGGCCGCAAGCCGCGGCAGGCCTCAGCGGATTCCGGCTACTGCAGCGAAGCCAATCTCGAAGCGCTCGACACACGCAGCATCGATGGCTATGTCGCGCCCGGACGCGCCAAGCACCCGACAGTAGCGAACGGAAAAGTCGGCGGCCCGCTGACACAGGCCATGCGAAAGAAGATCGACGATGGCGGCTTCGAAACACCCTACCGATTGCGAAAGCAAGTGGTGGAGCCGGTGTTCGGGCAGATCAAACAGGCAAGAGGCTTCCGCCAGTTCCTGTTGCGGGGCATCGAGAAAGTGCGCGCCGAGTGGACAATGATCTGCACCGTCCATAACCTCCTCAAGCTGTTCAACCTCGCAAACGCAGCCTGAGCCTGCTACTCTACAACAAATGCCCGTCACGAAAACATATCTGGACGGGCTCCTAGGGCCTGTTTGGATTCATCTTGAATTTATCACAGCGGCGGTGAGATTGATCATGGCTTCGAAGCTGATATCTGTTTTGTCGGCTCGCATGGCGATCCGCTTGAATTCCTTGAGCTTGCAGAAGAAACTTTCGATCAGATGTCGCCATTTGTAGATTTCCGCGTCGATGGCGAGAGGTTTTGCGCGCCGCGGGTGCTGGGAGATGACGACCTTGGCGCCGCGTGCGTCGAGGTCGGCAATGATGGCGTTGCTGTCGAACGCCTTGTCGGCGATCATCGCATCGAAGGTCAGCCCTTCGATCAACGGCGGGACGCCGACCGTGTCGAAGCGCTGTCCTGGCAGCAGCACGAAACGCAGGAGATTGCCGAGCGCGTCGGTCAGTGCCAGGATTTTGGTGGTCATTCCGCCTTTCGAGCGGCCGATCGCCTGGTTTTGCGTCCCCCTTTTGCGCCCTGTCCGTGGCGGTGGACTTTGACGATGGTGGCATCAACCATGACGTACTCCATGTCCGGCTCGTCCGAGACCGCATCAAACATGCGCTTCCAGACGCCCGCCTTGGCCCAGTCGCGGAAGCGCGTGTACACGGTTATCCAGTTGCCGAAGGCGCGCGGCAGATCGCGCCACGGACTGCCCGTGCGCGCAATCCACAGCACGGCTTCGACAAACAGCCGGTTGTTATTGCCGCTCCGGCCGGGATCACCCGGCTTGCCAAGACAAAGCGGCTCCATCTTCGCCCATTGGGCATCAGTCAAAACGAATCGGTCCATCCCAAGCTTGAATCACAACCAAGCCAGGATGAGAATCCGGAATCCAAACAGGCCCTAGTCGAGCGAACGAGCCGTTCCCGAGGCACGGACGCTGCAGGCCGCCGTCTGATCACGGCCAGGCCCTTAGGGGGGCCGGTCGTTCCGGCTGGCTGTCTTCGATCCGGACGTTCAACAAGTTCGTATGTGGGAACGTGGGTCGTTTCCAGCCACGATTCCAGCGCAGCTCCGCAGACCGTGCAGATCGCGTCACCCGTATGCGGCACCAAGAACTTCTCTTCAGTGCGTCTGTACTCGGCGCCGCAAATGCATTGAACAATGGTCGCCATATGTGAGATATGCGCCTGCGTTACCCAATTTTCCAGTCCTGCAAGAAGCGGCCTCAGTGCCTCACAATGACGGCTGCTGCTGCCCGCGAAACCCCGTCGCCAGCACATAGCGCTCCGAGGAATCCTGCCGGCTGGCGGACGGCTTGACGTGGCGCACGCTGGCGAAGTCGCGCTTCAGCTGCGCCACCAGCTCGGCGTCGGCGCCGCTCTGAAACACTTTTGCCAGGAACGTGCCGGCGGGATTGAGCACCTCGCCGGCAAAATGCGCGGCGGTCTCGACCAGGCCGATGATGCGCAGCTGGTCGGTCTTGCGGTGGCCCGTGGTGTTGGCGGCCATGTCAGACATCACGAAATCGGCGCGGCCGCCCATCATCGCGATCAGCTTCGCCGGCGCGTCATGGTCGAGGAAATCGAGCTGCGCGAAGGTGACGCCGGGGATCTCGCCCATCTCCAGCAGATCGATCGCGATCACCTTGCCCTTGCCGTCGGCCGCGCCGGTGCGCTTGGCCGCGATCTGGCTCCAGCCGCCGGGCGCAGCGCCGAGGTCGACCACCGTCATGCCCGACTTGAGCAGGCGGTATTTGTCGTCAATCTCGAGCAGCTTGAAGGCCGCGCGCGAGCGGTAGCCCATCGCCTTGGCCTTGGCGACATAGGGATCGTTGAGCTGGCGCTCGAGCCAGAGTTTTGACGACAGCTTTCGTTTGCCGCCGCTCTTGACCGTGACGTGCAGCCGCCCGGTGGTGTCTTTCGCCATTTCATTTTCTCTTCTCCCTCGCCCCGCTCTTGCGGGGAGAGGGTTGGGGTGAGGGGCTGCTTCCGCACAGCGAATGCGTGGAAAGAGCCCCTCACCCGGATTGCTGCGCAATCCGACCTCTCCCCGCAAGAGCGGGGCGAGGTGAACTGAACGCTTACTTGGATTGACGATCTAGCACGCCCGCAGCGCGCCGTCCTCGCGCATCATCTCGACCAGCATGCCCTCGCGCAGGCCGCGATCGGCGACCCGGAGCCGCGGCATCGGGAATGCGTTGCGGATCGCGTCGAGGATCGCGCAGCCGGCGAGCACCAGATCGGCCCGCTCGACGCTGATGCAGCTGTTGTTGACGCGCGCCTCATAGCTCATGCCGAGCAGCTTCTGGATCGTCGCCGTGACGTCGCCATCGTTCATCCAGATGCCGTCGATGCGCCGGCGGTCGTAACGCGACAAATTGAGGAACACGCCGGCGAGCGTGGTCACGGTGCCCGAGGTGCCGAGCATGTGCATGTCGCGCAGGTCCTTGCCGTGCTCGGCCGCGAACGGCGCGACATGCCGCGCGACTTCGTCGATCATCTGGGCATACAAATCCCGCGTGACGTTCTTGCCGCCGAAATGCTCGGCCAGCGTGACGACGCCGAGCGGGATCGACATCCACGCCTTGATGCGCGGCGGAGCATTGGGCGCCTCAGGATCGCGCTCGATCCGCACCAGCTCGGTCGAGCCGCCGCCGATGTCGAACAGGATGGCGCCGCGCCCCCTGGGATCGAGCAGCGGCGAGCAGCCGATCACGGCGAGCGTCGCCTCGGTCTCACGGTCGATCACCTCGAGCTTGATGCCGGTCTCGGCCGCGACGCGCGCGCGAAAACTCTCGGCGTTGCCGGCGGCACGGCAGGCCTCGGTGGCGATCAGCCGCAGCCGGCGGGCCTTGCGATAGCGGATCTTGTCGCTGCAAATGGCGAGCGCAGCAACCGCACGCTCGATCGCCGCCTCGCTGATCGAGCCGGTCGCAGCGATGCCCTCGCCGAGCCGGATGATCCGCGAAAACGAATCGACCACGCGGAACCCGTCGCCGGTCGGACAGGCGATCAGGAGCCGGCAATTGTTGGTGCCAAGATCGAGCGCGGCGTAGACGCCGGTCTCCGGTCCTGCCGCAACCAAGCCTGACGGGGCTTCGCCGGCCGGAGGACCGTCACAAAGCCGCACATGGTCATTCATCAAAATACTGTCTTTCCGCAGGGCCCACGGGGAATCCATAGGGCCCGCCGAAGAATTGTCGTTCACGGAAACTTTAGCAGCGCCAAAGCCCTGCGCAAACTCCGTTCACATTGGGTCCATGCCTAATCGGGCGTTGTCGTTAAGGGGGGTGTGCGTTATCTCCTCAGCGCCCCCAAACTCCAGCAAATCCGGGCATTTCAGGTCATTTTCCGATGCAAGATCATACGCCGCCCGCCTCCCTCGAGAACGCTATCGCACTGCAAAAATACGGTGTCGGACAGCCGGTTCGACGAAAGGAGGACGACACCCTGGTGCGCGGCAAGGGCAAATACACCGACGATTTCTCCCTGCCCGGCCAAGTCACTTGCTGGATGGTTCGTTCCTCCCATGCCCACGGAATCATCAAGGGGATCGACACGGCGGCCGCCAGGGCGATGCCGGGCGTGCTCGGGGCCTGGACCGGCGCCGATCTGGCAGCCGCAGGCTACAACCCCTTCACCTGCGGCCTGCCGCTGAAGAACCGCGACGGCTCGCCGCTCAAGCAGACCAACCGCCCCGCGCTGGTCACCGACAAGGTGCGCTTCGTCGGCGATCCCGTGGCCTTCGTGGTCGCGGAGACCGCGGCGCAGGCGCGCGATGCGGCCGAGGCCGTCGAGGTCGACATCGAGCCGTTGCCGGCGGTGACCGACGCGGCCGAAGCCGCCAAGCCCGGCGCGCCGCAGCTCTATGACAACATCCCTGATAACGTCGCGCTCGATTATCACTATGGCGACACCGCGAAGATCGAGGCCGCCTTCGCCGGCGCCGCGCATGTGACAAAACTCGACATCGTCAACACCCGCGTCGCCGTGGTCTCGATGGAGCCGCGCGTTGCGCTCGCGCATTACGACAAGAAGACCGAACGCTTCACCCTGCAGGTGCCGACCCAGGGCGTCTCCGGCAACAAGGCCGGGTTTGCAAAGATCCTCAACGTGCCCGCCGACAAGGTTCGTATTCTCACCGCCAATGTCGGCGGCTCGTTCGGGATGAAGAACATGAACTATCCCGAATACACCTGCATCGCGCATGCGGCGCGCGAGCTCGGCCGCCCGGTGAAGTGGCTGGACGAGCGCTCGACCAGCTTCCTCTCCGACAGCCAGGGCCGCGCGCAGCTGATCCATGCCGAGCTCGCGCTCGATGCCGACGGCAAGTTCCTCGCAGTGCGGCTGTCCGGCTACGGCAATCTCGGCGCCTACATCACCGGCGTCGCGCCGGGCCCGCTGTCGCTCAACACCGGCAAGAACCTCGCCAGCGTCTATCGCACGCCGCTGCTCAGCGTCGACATCAAGACGGTTTTGACCAACACCACGCTGATGGGCGCCTATCGCGGCGCCGGCCGGCCCGAGGCCAATTACTACATGGAGCGGCTGATCGACGCCGCCGCCGACGAGATGGGCATCAACCGCTTCACCTTGCGCAAGCGCAATTTCATCAAGCCGTCGCAGCTGCCGTTCCCGGCGGCCTCCGGCGTCACCTATGACAGCGGCGATTTCGCCGGCGTGTTCCAGAAGGCGCTGGAAATCTCCGACTACGAGAATTTTACCAGGCGCAAGAAGGAGAGCAAAAAGAGCGGCAGGCTGCGCGGCATCGCCGTCGGCTCCTATCTCGAGGTGACCGCGCCGCCGAGCGGCGAGCTCGGCAAGATCACCTTCGAGCCTGATGGTTCAGTGAAGCTCACCACCGGCACGCTCGACTACGGCCAGGGCCACGCCACGCCGTTCGCGCAGGTGCTGTCCGAGCAGCTCGGCGTTCCCTTCGAGAAGATCACGCTCGAACAGGGCGACAGCGATCTGGTCCGTTTCGGCAACGGCACCGGCGGCTCGCGCTCGATCACCGCGACCGGACAGGCGATCGTCGAGGCTTCGGCGCTCGTCGTCGAGAAGGGCAAGAAGGCCGCCGCGCACATACTGGAGGCATCTGAAGCCGACATTGAGTTCGGCCAGGGCCGCTTCACCATCGCCGGCACCGACCGCTCGATCGGCATCATGGAGCTCGCCGAGCGGATGCGCACAGCCAAGATGCCCGATGGCACGCCCGAGACGCTCGACGTCGACCACGCCACCAAGGAGACGGCGTCGACCTTCCCGAATGGCTGCCACGTCGCCGAGGTCGAGATCGACCCTGACACCGGCGTGGTCAGGATCGTGCGCTACTCCGCGGTCAACGATTTCGGCACCGTGGTCAATCCGATGATCGTCGCGGGACAGCTGCATGGCGGCGTCGCGCAGGGCATCGGCCAGGTGCTGATGGAGGAAGTCAGCTACGACGGCTCGGGCCAGCCGATCACCGGCTCGTTCATGGACTACGCGCTGCCGCGCGCCGGCGACGTGCCCTCGATGCAGGTCGGCGATCATCCCTCGCCGGCCAAATCCAATCCGCTCGGCACCAAGGGCTGCGGCGAAGCCGGCTGCGCCGGCAGCCTCGTCTGCATCGTCAATGCCGTGGTCGACGCGCTGTCAGAGTACGGCATCAAGCACATCAACATGCCCTTGACGCCCGAGCGCGTCTGGCGCGCGATCCAGGACGCCAAAGCGAAGGCGGCGTAAGGCACGACTTCACCATCACACACCACTGTCATCACCCGCGAAAGCGGGTGATCCAGTATTCCAGAGACAGCAGTTGTTGAGCCGAGACGCCGCGGCGTACTGGATACCCCGCATGCGCGGGGTATGACACCTGTTGGTGCGGGACGGGTTTTGCTCCTTCTCTAAGCCGCGGCCTGCTCGCGCGGTTGGGTGATCGCGATGTGCCAGCAATGCGCGAGCGGCGTGCCGTTGCCGAGCACCAGCGCATCGAGCTCGACGAAGCGATGGCCCTTTTTGTCGTAATTGCCGGTGACCTTGGCGCGCGCCGTCAGCTCGTCGCCGATCTTTCCTGCCGACAACAGCTGCATGCGGGTGCCGACATGGATCCAGGGGCCGAGGATCGCATTGTCGACCAGCACCTTGTTCATCACCCGCGGCAACAGGCCCGGATGGCCTAGACCCTCGCGCAAATAGATCGGGTCGGTCTCCCTGATATCGGCGAGATACTCCTTCGCGGCATCGCCGGACCAGTCGCGCGGGATGGTGCCGAGCCACTGGCCCTCTTGATAGGACGAGGCGCTCACGGGCTTGCGCTCGGCAACCGCTGCGACCTGCCTGTAACCATCGAGCACAAATTTCGGCGCCGATGCCGGCAGCGATGCGGTGCCGGTGGCGCAGAGCTCGCCGCGGCTGGAGAGCTCGATCGTGAGCCCATTGCCGGTCTCTCGCCCGGTCAATTCCGCGATCTCGCCGTCATAGACCGGCTTCACGAAGCGCGCCTCGATCAGGCCGCGTTCGAGGAAATCGCGGCCCCATTTCTCGACCGGCAGGTGCATCATGTAGGCCATCACATCGACGCCCGGCACCAGCCCGCCCGAAAAGCCGAACTTCCGCGCCACCGTGTCGTCGTGGATCTTGTTCTCCGACAGTTTCGAGGTGTTGTAGGCCGAGACGCGGTAGGTCTGCGAGTCCATGGGGTTTTCCCTTATTTCCGTTGTTTTTCTGGTGACAATGGTAGTCGAACAAGGAGGCGTGGCAAGCCTCTCGTTTTGCTCGCAATTTTCCGCACCATGGAGTACACGCAGGCCGCGCCTGCCAACCATTGAATCGATGACTGAAACCCCTGCTCCCACCCGCATCTATGTCGACGCCGACGCCTGCCCGGTGAAGGACGAGATCTATCGCGTCGCGATCCGGCTCGGCGTGCCCGTCAGCGTGGTCGCGGGCAATTTCATCCGCGTGCCGCAGGATCCCCTGATCGAGCGCGTCGCCGCCGGTTCCGGCATGGACGCCGCCGACGACTGGATCGCGGAACGCGCGCATGAGGGCGACGTCGTGATCACCGCGGACATTCCGCTGGCGAGCCGCTGCGTCAAGGCCGGCGCCGACGTGATCGCGCCGAACGGCAAGCCGTTCACCGAACAGTCGATCGGCATGACGCTCGCGGTGCGCAATTTGATGACCGATCTGCGCTCGTCGGGCGAGATCACCGGCGGGCCGAAATCCTACTCGCCGCGCGACCGCTCGACGTTCCTCGCGACGCTCGACCAGACCATCCGCCGCATCCTGCGCCGCCGCGCTGAGCAGGCGGCGGCGAACGGGGGTTAGCGCGATGGCCCCACCGCTGATCCAGCTCAAGGACATCAGCCTGACTTTTGGCGGCACGCCGCTGTTGACCGGCGTCGAGCTGTCGGTCTCCGCAGGCGAGCGCGTCGGTCTGATCGGCCGCAACGGCTCCGGCAAGTCGACGCTGTTGCGGATCGCGGCCGGCCTGGTCGAGCCGGACTCCGGCAGCCGTTTCGTGCAGCCCGGCGCCACCATCCGCTATCTGCCGCAGGAGCCTGATTTCGGCGACCACAAGACGACGCTATCCTATGTCGAAGCCGGCCTTGGCCCCGGCGACGACCATTACCAGGCGCGCTATCTGCTCGAGCAGCTCGGCCTCACCGGCGAGGAAGACCCGGCGCATGTCTCCGGCGGCGAGGCGCGCCGCGCGGCGCTGGCGCGGGTGCTGGCGCCCTCGCCCGACATCCTGCTGCTGGACGAGCCGACCAACCATCTCGACCTGCCGACCATCGAATGGCTCGAGGGCGAGCTCGAAAGCCGGCGCTGCGCTCTGGTCCTGATCAGCCACGACCGCCGCTTCCTCACTAACCTCTCGCGCAGCACGGCCTGGCTCGACCGCGGCCAGATCCGGCAGATCGACCGCGGCTTTGGCGCGTTCGAGGCGTGGCGAGACGAGGTGCTGGAGGAAGAAGAGCGCGACCAGCACAAGCTCGACCGCAAAATCGTCAACGAAGAGCACTGGCTACGCCACGGCGTTTCCGGCCGCCGCAAGCGCAACGTCAAGCGGCTCGGCAATCTGTTTGCGCTGCGCGACCAGCGCCGCAACTATCGCGGCGCCACCGGCAATGCCACGCTCGCCGCTGCCGAGGCCGACAAATCCGGCCGTCTCGTGATCGAGGCGAAGAACATCACCAAGGCCTATGGCGAACGCACGATCGTCGACGGCTTCTCGACCCGGATCCAACGCGGCGACCGGCTCGGCATCGTCGGCCCGAACGGCGCCGGCAAGACCACGCTGGTGCATCTTCTGATCGGCAACGATCCGCCGGATTCCGGCTCGGTGCGGCTGGGGGCCAATATCGAGATGGCGACGCTCGACCAGCATCGCGAAAGCCTCGATCCGAAGCTGACGCTGGCCGAAGCCCTGACCGGCGGCCGCGGCGACCATGTCATGGTCGGCGACAAGTCGAAGCACGTCATCGGCTACATGAAGGACTTTCTGTTCGCGCAGGAGCAGCGCGGCACGCCGCTCGAAGCCCTCTCCGGCGGCGAGCGCGGCCGGCTGATGCTGGCCCGCGCACTGGCCAAGCCGTCGAACCTGCTCATTCTGGACGAGCCGACCAACGACCTCGATCTCGAAACCCTCGACGTGCTCGAGGAGATGCTCGGCGACTACGACGGCACGGTGATCCTGATCAGCCATGACCGCGACTTCCTCGATCGCGTGGTGACGTCGGTGATCGTGCCCGAAGGTCAGGGACGCTGGATCGAATATGCCGGCGGCTATTCGGACATGCTGGCGCAGCGCGGCGCCGACGTGAAGCGCGAGACCGTGAAGGCAGACGCCGCGGTCGAGGAGAAAAAGGAAGCCAAGGTTGCGGTGACCGCCACGGCGCCCGAAGCGGCACCCAGGCGCCGGCTGAGCTTCAACGAGAAGCACGCGCTGGAAACCTTGCCAAAGACGATCGACAAGCTGCACGCCGAAATCGCCAAACAGCAGAAGCTGCTCGACGATCCCGATCTCTACAGCAAGGATCGCAAGAAGTTCGACGCCGCATCGGCCGCGATCGCCAAGGCGCAGGACGAGCTCGCCACAGCCGAGGACCGCTGGCTCGAACTCGAAGTGCTGCGCGAAGAGATCGAACAGGCGTGACGCGTAGGATGGGGGGAGCGCAGCGATACCCATCACGACACAATGAAGGCATTCGATGGGTTTCGCTGCGCTCTACCCATCCTACGAGGCTGAACTGGAGTTGACCCGATGACCACGCCCCTCGCCGCCAAGATCGCCAAGGAGTACGGCACGCCCTGCGCCGTGATCGACATGGACCGGGTCGAGCGCAACATCGCGCGCATCCAGGCCGCCTGTGATCAGGCCGGCGTCGCCAACCGGCCGCACATCAAGACCCACAAGAATCCGACGCTGGCGCAATTGCAGGTCAAGGCCGGCGCCAAAGGCATCACCTGCCAGAAGCTCGGCGAGGCCGAGATTATGGCGGATGCCGGCATCGACGACATCCTGATCAGCTACAATCTGCTCGGCGACGAGAAGATGGCGCGGCTCGGCGCGCTGCAAGGCAAGGCCAACGTCACCGTCGCGGCGGATAATTCCGTCGTCGTCGGCCACCTGCCGAGGGCCGCGGCCGCCTCCGGCCGCCCGCTCTCCGTCGTGGTCGAGTGCGACACCGGGCGCAAGCGCGCCGGCGTCGAGACGCCGGCCGAGGCGATCGCGCTGGCGCGCGAGATCGCCGCTTCGAAGGGCTTGAGCTTTGCGGGCTTCATGCTGTACCCGACCGAGACCGGCTGGGCGGATGCGCAGAAATTCTACGACGAGGCGCTGGCCGGCGTCCGCGCCCACGGCCTCGACGCGACAATCGTCTCTACCGGCGGCACGCCGAACCTGGTCAATCTCGGCAAGCTGAAAGGCGGCACCGAGCACCGCTTCGGCACCTATATCTACAACGACCGCATGCAGGTCGCGGCCGGCGTCGCCACCTGGGACGACTGCGCGCTGCATATCTATTCGACCGTCGTCAGCCGCGCCGGCCCCGAGCGCGGCATCCTCGATGCCGGCTCCAAGACGCTGACCTCGGACACCGGCGGGCTGGAAGGCCACGGCCTGATCCTCGAACATCCCGAGGCCAAGATCGCGCGCTTTGCCGAGGAGCACGGCTTCCTCGATCTCTCCCGCAGCAACACGCGCCCGAACGTGGGCGACGTCGTGCGGATCGTGCCGAACCATGTCTGCGTCGTCGTCAACATGATGGACGAGGTCGTGATGGTGCGCGGCGACGAAATCATCGGCGCGCTGCCGGTCGCGGCAAGAGGCAAGCTGCGCTGACTGAGAGCCCGCGCATCCTTCGAGGCTCCCTTAGCGGCGCTAAGGGAGCACCTCAGGATGACGCTCTCTCTGAGCCGTCACACCCGCGCAACGGCGAAGTCGTTGTCGCTGGAGGTGCCGTAGCGCAGCGGAGGCCTCGAAGTGCGACGGCGGGACGCACGGCGCCAGGGAAGTCGCGTTACCCTACCCTCGGATCAGCGCCTGCAGTTCGCGGTCGAGCGCCGCGCGAAACACCTCGATCGGCCGCTCCAGCCGGCCGGCGGGTGGGCGATGCACGATCCAGGCGCGGACCGCGGGATTGAAGTCCGCGATCTTCACGGTCTTGAGCCGGCTCCTGAACGCGCTGCGCTTCAGCGCCACCGGCGTGACGAGGCCAATGCCGAGGCCGCGCGCCACCAGCGACAGGCGCAGCTCGCTGTCGAGCGCCTCGACCGCGATGGTGAACGGCAGATGCGCCGCATCGAAATGGCGCTTCAATGTCTGACGGAAGCCGCAGCCATCCTGGTTGATCACCCATCCGACCCGCGACAGCCATTCGAGGTCGACGAATTTCGGCGTCTTCATCTCGCGCGCGACGACGAAGACCACCGGCTGCGCGCCGAGATCGGAGGCCACGAGATCATCGGGCGGCGCGGTGCCGTCAGGCAGGCAGATCGCGGCGGCGTCGAGCTCGTTGCGGCTGACCCGCTCCATGTGATTGGGCGACCAGCCCGAGACGACGCGCACCGCGAGCGCCGGAAATTCGCCGCGCACCGCATCGAGCGGTCCGGTCAGCCCCGCCTCCGACAAAAACGGCGTCAGGCCGAGCCTGAACTCGCCGCGCACCACGCCGTCATTGGCGACGCCCGACTTGAGGTCCTCGAGCATGCGCAGCACGCGGCGGCCCTGCTCATAGGCTTCGACCCCCGCGGCCGTAGGCTTCAGCGGCTTCGACAACCGGTCCAGGAGCTGCGCGCCGAGCATCTCCTCGAGATTCTGGATCCGCCGCGTCACGCCGGGCTGGGTCAGATTCAGCCGCGCCGACGCCGCGACGATCGATCCGGTCTCCACCACGGCGACGAACGCCACAAGGTCATGCGTGTTCATAACAATCTCGCATATTCATCATCACCTTATTTGAATTGTAGCATATTAGCCCGATCCCCTAAAGGGGCCTCGCCACTCCATCGCGAGGTCCCATGACCATCTCCGAAGCCACCAAGCTCTCCCCGGCGCGCGCCGTCTCCGTGCGTCCCCTGATCTGGATCGGCGCCATCACCACCGGCACCGTCGTCACCAATCTGTTTGCGCCGCAGATTCTGGTCGGTCTGATCGGCCGCTCGCTCGGCATGACCGCGCTGCAGGCCGGCCTGATCTCGACACTGACCCTGCTCGGCTACGCGCTCGGGCTATTGCTGCTGGTGCCGCTGGTCGACCTCGTCGAGAACAAGCGGCTGATCCTGCGCACGCTCGCCTGCGCCATCGCCGCCGCGATCGGCACCGCGCTGGCGCCGACGCCGCTGATCCTGCTCGCGGCCACCTTCATCCTCGGCGCGTCCTGCGCCGCGATCCAGATGGTGGTGCCGCTGGTCGCCTCGATGGTCGCGCCGGAGCGCCGGGGACAGGCGATCGGCGATGTCATGAGCGGCTTGATGATCGGCATTCTGCTGGCGCGGCCGATGGCGAGCCTGATCGCGGATGCCTGGAGCTGGCGCGGCTACTACGTCACCTCCGCCATCCTGATGACCGTGCTCGCCGGTGCGCTGGCGCGCTTCCTGCCGACGCTGCAGCCGGCGGCGAAGGTCGGTTACGGCGCACTGCTGGCTTCGTTCCCAAAACTGCTGCACGAGGAACCGGTGCTGCGCGTCCGCGCCTGGACCGCGGCGCTGGTGATGGCCTCGTTCACCGCGTTCTGGGCCGCCGTTGCGCTGCGGCTGCCGGACGCGCCGTTCAACCTTGATGCCAAGGGCATCGCGCTGTTCGCGCTGATCGGCGTCGCCGGGGCCGCGGCAACCCCGATCGCCGGGCGCTGGGGCGACAGGGGTTTTGCGCGGCCGTTGCTGATCGTGTCGCATCTTCTCATTATCGGTTCGCTCGTGCTGTGCGCCTGGGCCGGCATGCTCGAATCCCGGATCGCAGCGCTTGTCGTGCTCAGTCTTGGCACCATCCTGCTCGATCTCGGCATCACCACCGACCAGACGCTCGGCCGCCGCGCCGTCAACCTGCTGCGGCCGGAGGCGCGCGGCCGGATCAACGGCCTGTTCGTGGCGCTGTTCTTCATCGGCGGCGCCATCGGCGCGGCAGCGGCCTCCGCGGCGTGGAGTTATGGCGGCTGGGCGATGGTCTGCGCGGTGGCTGCGGCGTTCGGTGTGCTCGGCTTCGTCACCGACATGGCGACGAATACCGGCTCGGAATGAGCAGCATCGCGTAGGATAGGTAGAGCGCAGCGAAACCCATCATGTCTCCGCGCGGAAGAAAGTTGATGGGTTTCGCTTCGCTCTACCCATCCTACGATTTCTGCGCGAGCCACACCAACACGCCTTTTCCGGCGGCGGCCCCCGTCGCGAACGATGCCTGCAGCAGATAACCACCAGTCGGCGCTTCCCAGTCGAGCATCTCGCCGGCGGCGAAAACACCGGGCAGGCGCCGTAGCATAAAGTGCTCGTCGAGCTCGTCGAACCTGATCCCGCCGACGCTCGAGATCGCGCGCGCGATCGGCGCCACGCCGGTGATCCTGATCGGCACCGCGTTGATCAGCCCGGCCAGTTCGGCCGGCGACAGCGCGGCCAGCGACCGGCCGGAGGCGACCGCCGCCTCCTGCAACAGCCCGATGCCGACCGGCGAGAGCTGTGCGGCCTTGCGCAGGAAGTTGGAGAAGGATTGCTTGCCCTTCGGCGCCGACAGCCGCGCGATCAGCTCGTCGCGCGCGGCGTCGGGCCGCAGCGCCACGCTGAGCGTCGCCGTTCCCTTGTCGAGCACCGCCTCGCGCAACTCCGCCGACAATGCGTAGATGGCGCCGCCTTCGATGCCGGCGCGGGTGACGATGGCCTCGCCGCGCACGGTGTGCGGACCGATCGTCAGCGCGACGCCCTTGAGCGGCTGGCCCTCGAACCGATCGCGGAAGATGTCGGACCAGGCGACGGTGAAGCCGGAATTGGCCGGTCGCATCGGCGCCACGGCAACGCCTTTCTCGGCGAGGATCTCCGCCCAGGCGCCATCCGATCCGAGCCGCGGCCAGCTCGCGCCGCCGAGCCCGAGCACGGCTGCGTCGGCACTGATCGCACGCCGGCCATCCGGCGTCTCGAACAGCAGTCCGCCGCCCGCGTCCCATCCAGTCCAGCGATGCCGGAATGCGAACTGCACGCCCGCAGCATCGAGCCGCCGCAGCCAGGCGCGCAGCAACGGCGATGCCTTGAACGCCTCGGGGAAGACGCGGCCGCTCGTGCCGACGAAGGTCGGCTGCCCCAGCGCCTCGCTCCAGGCGCGCAGGGCGTCGGGCGGAAATGCCTCGACCGCGGCCTTCAGGCGCGGCATCGCCTCGCGATAGCGCTTCAGGAAATCCGGCAGCGGTTCTGAGTGGGTGAGATTGAGCCCGCCGCGGCCAGCCATCAGGAACTTGCGGCCGGCCGACGGCATCGCCTCGTAGACGGTGACTTCAGCGCCACCTTGCGCGAGCGCCTCCGCCGCCATCAGGCCGGCAGGTCCGGCTCCGATGACGGCGACGACCATGCTCAGAGCTTGATCCCCGCCCGCGCGGCAGCCTAGGCGACGTATTTCTGCGTCTGCTCGAAGGCGCCCTGCAGCGCTTTCGCGGTCGACATGTCAGCGATGTCCTTGAAGTGCGCGGCGACGCCGTCGGGCGTCCATTCGGATTGCGGCAGGTTGACGCCTTCGGTCTCCAGCACCTGGATCACCGCGAACGAGCCGGCGCCGGCGCCCATGATGGTGCGGGTCGGCGCATCTTCCGAGAGCAGGAATTCGACCGCCGGCGTGATCGCTTCCGGCCGCATCAGCTGCAGCGCCTGCGGCGGCAGCAGTTCCTCGGTCATGCGGGTCGCCGCCGTCGGCGAGATGGTGTTGACCTTGATGTTGTTCTTGCGGCCCTCCTCGGCGAGCACGTTCATCAGGCCGACCATGCCGGCCTTCGCCGCGCCGTAATTGGCCTGGCCGAAATTGCCGAACAGGCCGGACGACGAGGTCGTCAGCACGATGCGGCCGTAGTTGCGCTCGCGCATGCCGGCCCACACCGCCTTGCAGCAGTAGAAGGTGCCGGTGAGATGCACGCCGAGCACCTTGTCCCAGTCGGCGACTTCCATCTTGGCGAACGATTTGTCGCGCAGGATACCGGCATTGGCGCAGAGCAGATCGACGCTACCCCACTCCTTGGTAGCGCGCTCGACCATCGCGGTGACCTGCTCGAAATTCGAGACGTCGGCGCCGTCGGCCATCGCGGTGCCGCCCGCCTTGCGGATTTCCTCGACCACGGTCTCGGCCGGCGACAGCGAGCCGCCCGTGCCGTCGCGCGCGCCGCCGAAATCATTGACCACGACCTTGGCGCCGCGGCTGGCGAGCCCCAGCGCATGCGCCCGTCCGAGACCATTGCCCGCGCCGGTGACGATAGCGACGCGTCCGTCAAACCTGATTGCCATGCTTGTCATTCCTGCTCTTACTTCCCTTCTCCCCTTGTGGGAGAAGGTGGCGCGCGCCAGCGCGCCGGATGAGGGGTCTGTCTCCGAGAGCTCAAGCGAGAGTCTTTGTGTGGAGGCAGACCCCTCACCCGGCTTCGCGTTCCGCGAAGCCACCCTCTCCCACAGGGGGAGAGGGTGCTGCCGCGCGCGATCGGCAGCTTTTGAGCAGCGATGGATGGCCGGGTCAAGCCCGGCCAGGACCGTCCAAGGCGGCCACCGGGCGCGCTATACGGAAGGCGTCATCGACCCGCAGGGCTTCAGGCTTTTGAGCAGGTGCCCGCTCCAGCACTCATGATGCTCCTGGGCGTAGCTGATCGCCCCAATCACAATCAAAGCGACTACGACAAGTCCGGCGACGATGTTCTGCACCATGGCTGCCACTCCGGGACCGCACCGCCTAAAGGGTGGATGATGGACACCAGGAACCATCGCCGTCAATGCGCCAAGTGGACTTGGCGAGCAACTCACCGCCTATGAAACTCGTCATGCCCGGGCTTGGCCCGGGCATCCACGTCTTTGGTTTCGGCATAAAGGAAAACGTGGATGGCCGGGACAAGCCCGGCCATGACGACGTGGAAACGTCAGTTTCAAAGCCTCAGACGTCATTTGCGCTCGCCCCGCCCGCGAGCGGGAGTAGGAGCGCAACCTCGTCGTGGCTACTATTCAGACGATCTTACGTCGCTTTAACTGAAATAGATCAGGCCGAGCCAGTCGGCGACCAGCGCGGGCTTGTCCTCGCCCTCGATCTCGACCGTGACGTTGGTGCGCGACAGCAGCTCCTTCGGCTTGCGCAGCGTGGCTTCCGCCAGCACGAAGCGGCCGCGGACGCGTTTTCCCGAGCGCACCGGCGAGATGAAGCGCAGCTTGTCGAAACCGTAATTGACGCCCATCGCGGTGCCCTCGAGCACCGGCATCACCTCGTAGGACATGATCGACATCAGCGACATCGTGAGGAAACCATGCGCGATCGTGGTGCCGAACGCGGTCTCCTTCTTCGCGCGCTCGGGATCGACATGGATGAACTGGTGATCCTCGATCACGTCGGCATAGGTGTCGATGCGGCCCTGATCGAGCAGGTGCCATGAGGACACGCCGATCTCCTTGCCGACCATGCCCTGGTAGGTTTCCAGCGACACCGGCGGCTTCTTCCAGACTTCGTTCATTGGCTAACCTCTGCTAACCGGAGGTCCGCACCTTCTGCAGCTCCGGAAATTCTTCCTCGCGGAACTCGACTCCGCGCAACGCATCGCTGCGATTATCGTCATGTTCGAGCCGGCGCAACTGCACCCGGCGGATTTTTCCGGAGATCGTCTTCGGCAGCTCGGTCACCAGCTCGATCTTGCGGATGCGCTTGAACGGCGCCAGCCTTGCATGCAGGTGCTGGAAGATGGACAGCGCGGTCTCCGGCGTGCGCTCGACACCCGAGACCAGCAGCACATAGGCCTTGGGGATCGCCAGCCGGATCGGGTCCGGGCTCGGCACCACGGCAGCTTCCGCCACCGCATCGTGCTCCAACAGCACGCTTTCCAGCTCGAACGGCGAGATCCGGTAGTCGGAGGATTTGAACACGTCGTCGGTGCGGCCGACGAAGGTCAGATAGCCCTCGTCATCGGTGAACACGACGTCGCCGCTGCGATAGATCTCGCCATCGGCACCGGCGAGCTTGCCGTCGTCGGCCTGATAGCCCTGCATCAGGCCCGCCGGCCTGTCGGCGCCGAGCAACAGCGTCACCTCGCCTTCCTTGGACGCATGGCCGTCATTGTCGGTGACCTGCACGCGATAGCCCGGCAGCGGCCGGCCCATCGAGCCGACCTTGACCTTCTGCCCCGGCGAATTGCCGGCAAGCGCGGTGGTCTCGGTCTGGCCGTAGCCGTCGCGGATGGTCAGCCCCCAAGCCGATTTGACCTGGTCGATGATCTCGGGATTGAGCGGCTCGCCGGCGCCGCAGACTTCCCGCAGGCTCACCTTGAAGTCCGCGAGTTGCTCCTGGATGAACATCCGCCACACCGTCGGCGGCGCGCAAAGCGTCGTGACGCCACAGCGGGCGATGGTCGCGAGCAGTCCTTTCGCCTCGAAGCGCGGCTGGTTGGCGATGAAGATCGTCGCGCCGGCGTTCCACGGCGCGAAGAAGCAGCTCCAGGCGTGCTTGGCCCAGCCGGGCGACGAGATGTTGAGATGGACGTCGCCGGGCTGCAGGCCGATCCAGTACATGGTCGAGAGATGGCCGACCGGATAGCTGCGCTGGCTGTGCCGCACCAGCTTTGGCTTTGCCGTGGTGCCCGAGGTGAAATAGAGCAGCATCGGGTCGTCGGCCTTGGTCGGGCCATCGGGCGTGAAGGCTTCGGGCGACTTCGCGGCGCCCTCGAACGGCAGCCAGCCGTCCTGCGCCTGCGTCGCGCCGACGACGATGCGGACGAGTTGGTCGGTGCCGAGGCCGGCGAACTTCGCCACCTGATCCAGCGTCGCGACCACCGCCTTGGCCCGGCCGCGATCCAGCCGGTCGCGCAGTTCATCCGCAGTCAACAGCGTGGTCGCCGGGATCACGACGACGCCGAGTTTCATCGCCGCCAGCATGGTCTCCCACAGCGGCACGACATTGCCGAGCAGCAGCAACAGATGATCGCCGCGCTGCAGCCCCTGCGCGCGCAGGAAATTCGCCACCTGGTTCGAGCGGCGTGAAAGTTCAGCGAACGACAGCTTGGTCTCGTTGCCGCTGGCGGCATCGACGATCCACAGCGCCGGCCGATCACGGCTGCCGGCGTTGTGCGCCAGTTCCGCATCGAACCAGTCCAGCGCCCAGTTGAACGGCACCGGATCCGGCCAGCGAAAATCCCGCACCGCCGTGTCGTAGTCAGTGCGGTGCTTGAGCAGAAAGGCGCGTGCGTCCTGAAATGTGGTCATCCGGCTTCACCACGTTTTCTTGCGTCATCCCCGCGCAACGCTTCGCGTTGTCGCTGGAGGAGCCGCGAAGCGGCGTCTCGAAGGATGACGGAACCAATACTATTTCCCAGCGAGGCTGCGAACGTGCTGGATAATTCCGGAAAAGTCGACCCCACCATGGCCCGACGCGTCGAAGGTCTTGTAGAGCTCCTGCGCATGCTTGCCGAGCGGCGTCACCGCGCCGGCGGCATTGGCGGCGTCCTGGGCCAGCGTCAGGTCCTTCACCATCAGGTTGGAGGCGAAACCCGGCTTGTAGTCGTTGTTGGCCGGCGAGGTCGGCACCGGGCCGGGAACCGGGCAATAGGTCGTGAGCGACCAGCACTGCCCCGATGAGGTCGAGGCGACGTCGAACAGCGCCTGGTGCGACAGGCCGAGCTTTTCGGCCAGCACGAAGGCCTCGCCGACCGCGATCATGGAAATGCCGAGGATCATGTTGTTGCAGATCTTGGCCGCCTGCCCGGCGCCGCCGGCGCCGCAATGCACGATCTTCTTGCCCATGTTGGCCAGCATCGGCTGGGCCGCCGCAAACGCCTTCGCCTCGCCGCCGCACATGAAGGTCAGCGTCCCGCCCTTGGCGCCGCCGGTGCCGCCGGAGACCGGCGCGTCGACCGAGGCCATGCCGTGCTTGGCGGCGAGCGCATGCGCCTGCTTGGCGCTTTCGACGTCGATGGTCGAGCAGTCGATGATCAGCGCGCCTTTGCTCATGGCGGGAAGCACCTCGTTCCAGACGCCGAGCACATGCTTGCCGGCGGGCAGCATGGTGATCACGACATCGGCGCCCTTCACGGCAGCGACGCCGCTCTCGGCGATCGCGGCACCGTCGTGCCTCGCCTGATCGCGCGATGCTGCGACCAGATCGAACGCGGTCACCTTGTGGCCGGCCTTGACCAGATTGGCCGCCATCGGCCCGCCCATATTGCCGAGCCCGATGAATGCGACGTTTGCCATGGGAAGTCCTCCGCTTGCGACGTTTCTATTTGCTGTCAGGAAATTTCAATTCGTCGGCGCCGATCTCGGCGAAATACGGTGCAACCATCTCCGGCGTCACGTCCTCGATATTCGCCGGCGACCACTTCGGATTGCGGTCCTTGTCGATCACGGCGGCGCGCACGCCCTCGCGGAAATCGTCGCTGGCGAACACCGCGAGCGCGGCACGATATTCGCGCACCAGGCACTCTTCCAGCGTCTCGGTCGCGCGCGCCAATCGTAGCAGCTTCAGCGTCACCACCATGCCGCGCGGCGACTTCTCAGCCAGCGTCTTCAACGTGGCCTGCGCCAGGTCGGAGCCATCAGCCTTCAGCGCGACAATGATGTCTTCCATCCGTCCGCGCGCGAACCAGCTGTCGATCCTGGCCTGCATCGCGGCAACAGGGCCGGATGTCTCGCCGGTGGCGAAGCCTGCGATCAGGCGATCGATCTCGACCGAGCTGGTGCCTGGCGCAACTTTGGTCAGCGCCTCGCGCAACGCAGGGAGCTTGGCGCTCGGCACCACGGCGTCGGCGAACTTCGCGTAGATCGCGTCCGGACCATTCATCGTGGTGCCGGTAAGCCCAAAATAGGTGCCGATCTCGCCCGGCGAGCGCGACAGCAGGTAGGTGCCGCCGACATCGGGGAAGAAGCCGAGCCCGACCTCGGGCATCGCGAGCTTGGTTCGCTCGGTCACCACACGATGGCGGCTGTGCGCCGACAGGCCGACGCCGCCGCCCATCACGATGCCGTCCATGAAGGCGACATAGGGTTTTGGGAATGTCTTGATCCGCGCGTTGAGGATGTACTCGTCGCGCCACAGGATCTTGCCGAGGTCACCCCTGACCTTGGAGCTTTCCCACAGCGCGCGGATATCGCCGCCGGCGCACAGGCCGCGCTCGCCGGCGCCTTCCAGCACGATGAGCGCGACCTCGGGATCGGCTTCGAACAGGTCGAGCGCCCTGTCGATGTCGTGGAACATCTCCAGCGTCACGGCATTGATCGCCTTCGGCCGGTTGAGCCGGATGATGCCCGCCGATCCTTCCCTGCGCGCGATCAGGTCGCCTTCGGCAGAAGCCGCATCGTTCATCGCGCGCCCTCGATCAACTTGCGCGACACAATCAGCCGCATGATTTCATTGGTGCCTTCGAGGATCTGGTGCACGCGCAGATCGCGCACGATCTTCTCGACACCGTATTCGCTGAGATAGCCATAACCACCGTGCAGCTGCAGCGCCTGGTTGGCGACCTCGAAGCCGACATCGGTGCCGAACCGTTTTGCCATTGCACAGAGCATGGAGGCATCCGGGTCCTTGCGGTCGAGCGCGGCCGCGGCGCGCCACAGGAAGGTGCGCGCGGCCTCGAGCTCGGTCGCCATGTCGGCGATCTTGAATTGCAGCGCCTGGAACTCGTCGAGGCGTTTGCCGAAGGCCTTGCGGTCCTTCATGTAGGCCAGCGCCTTGTCGAGCGCTGACTGCGCGCCGCCGAGCGAGCACGCCGCGATGTTGAGACGGCCGCCGTCGAGGCCGGCCATCGCGATCTTGAAACCGATGCCCTCCTCGCCGAGCCGGTTTGCGATCGGCACGCGCGCGTTCTCGAACACGACAGCGCGGGTCGGCTGCGCGTTCCAGCCCATCTTGCGCTCGTTGGCACCGAACGACACGCCCGGCGTCTTGCCGTCGACGACAACAGTCGAGACGCCGCCCGGACCATCGCCGCCGGTCCGCACCATCGCCACCAGCAGGTCGGTGCTGCCGGCGCCGGAGATGAACTGCTTCTGGCCGTTGAGCACGTAATGATCGCCGTCGCGCACCGCGCGGGTACGCAAGGCGGCCGCGTCGGAGCCGGCGCCCGGCTCGGTCAGGCAGTAGCTGGCGATCAGCTCCATGGTGCAGAGTTTTGGCAGCCATGTGTGACGCTGGGTGTCGTTGCCATAGGCATCGATCATCCAGGACGCCATGTTGTGGATCGAGATGAAGGCCGATGTGGTCGGACATCCCGTCGCCAGCGCCTCGAAGATCAGCGCCGCGTCGAAGCGTGTCATCGCCGAGCCGCCGACATCGTCCTTGATATAGATGCCGCCGATGCCGAGGCCTGCGGCCTCGCGCATCACGTCGACCGGAAAGTGCTTCTTCTCGTCCCATTCGAGCGCGTGCGGCGCGATCTTCTCCGCCGCAAACGCCCGCGCCATGTCGCGAACCGCGATCTGGTCCTCGTTGAGAGCGAACTGCATCATCGCCTCGCTCTGACGAACCCTACTTCATCGTCGGGATCGAGAACTCCGCACCGTCCTTGACGCCGGACGGCCAACGCGAGGTCACCGTCTTGGTCTTGGTGTAGAAGCGGACCGAGTCCGGACCGTGCTGGTTGAGATCGCCGAAGCCGGACTTCTTCCAGCCGCCGAAGGTGTAGTAGGCGATCGGCACCGGGATCGGCACGTTGACGCCGACCATGCCGACATTGACCTTGGCGGCGAAGTCGCGCGCGGTGTCGCCGTCGCGGGTGAAGATCGCAACGCCGTTGCCGTAGTCGTGGTCCGACGGCAGCGCCAGCGCTTCGTTGTAGTCGTGCGCGCGCACCACCGAGAGCACCGGCCCAAAGATCTCTTCCTTGTAGATCCGCATGTCCTTGGTGACGTTGTCGAACAGTGAACCGCCGAGATAGAAGCCCTTCTCGTAGCCTTGCATCTTGAAGCCGCGGCCGTCGACCGCAAGCGTCGCGCCTTCCTTGATGCCGATGTCGATGTAGTTCTTGACCTTCTCGACCGCCTCGCGGGTCACCAGCGGGCCGTAATCGGCCGACGGATCGACCGAGGTGCCGATCTTGAGCGACTCGACGCGCGGGATCAGCTTTTCCATCAGACGGTCGGCGGTGGTCTTGCCGACCGGGACGGCGACCGACACCGCCATGCAGCGCTCGCCGGCCGAGCCGTAGCCGGCGCCGATCAGCGCGTCGACGGTCTGGTCCATGTCCGCGTCGGGCATGATGATGGCGTGGTTCTTGGCGCCACCGAAGCACTGGCAACGCTTCCCGGTCTGCGCGGCGCGCTCGTAGATGTATTGCGCGATCGGGGTCGAGCCGACGAAGCCGACCGCCTTGATGTCGGGATCGTCGAGGATGCCGTCGACCGCTTCCTTGTCGCCGTTGACGACGTTGAGGATGCCGGCCGGCAGGCCCGCTTCCATCATCAGCTCGGCAAGCTTCATCGGCACGCCCGGATCGCGCTCCGACGGCTTCAGGATGAAGGCATTGCCGCAGGCGATCGCCGGCGCGAACTTCCACATCGGGATCATCGCCGGGAAATTGAACGGCGTGATGCCGGCGACGACGCCGAGCGGCTGCCGCATCGAATAGATGTCGATGCCGGGGCCGGCGCCTTCGGTGTACTCGCCCTTCATCAGATGCGGAATGCCGCAGGCGAACTCGGCGACTTCGAGGCCGCGCTGGATGTCACCCTTGGCATCGGGAACGGTCTTGCCGTGCTCACGCGCCAATAGCTCGGCAAGCTTGTCGTAGTCGCGCTGCACCAGTTCGACGAATTTCATCATGACGCGGGCGCGGCGCTGCGGATTGGTGGCGGCCCATTCCGGCTGGGCGGCGCGGGCGTTCTCGACCGCGGCACGGACTTCAGCCTTGGAGGCCAGCGCCACCTTGGCCTGGACCTCGCCGGTCATCGGCTCGAAGACGTCGGCCGTGCGGCCCGATGTGCCCTTGACCTCCTTGCCACCGATGAAATGTCCGATCGAGCGCATGAATATCCTCCCTTGGGGACCAGAATCGCCGCGGCTGGCGGCGAGATCACTTTACAAACCCTAATGACCCTGCATTTTATAGGATTCAAGTCCGATAAATTGCACCATAGATGTGCGGAAATGCAGGATCAAGGCGGCGACGCGATCGACTGGGACGACTTCCGTTTCGTGCTGGCGATCGTGCGCGGCGGGTCGGTTTCGGCTGCCGCCAAGCAACTCGGCGTCGATCATGCCACAGTGATCCGCCGTGTCGACCGGCTGGAGCGCCACCTCTCCGCAAAACTGTTTGATCGCCGCAAGACCGGCTATCTGCTGACGGAGGCCGGCCAGCGCGTCGCCGACAGCGCCGAGGCGATGGAATCCACCATCGTCGCCAACCAGGAGGCGGTCGGCGGCTCGCGCGCGCACCTCACCGGCACGGTGCGGATCGGCGCGCCCGACGGTTTCGGCAGCCACTTCCTGGCCTCGCGGCTGGTCAAGTTCACCGAGCGGTATCCCGATCTCGATCTGCAGCTCGTCGCCACCGCGCGGCTGTTCTCGCTCTCCAAGCGCGAGGCCGACATCGCGATCAGCCTGACCATGCCGAAGGAAGGCCGCATCGTCGGCCGCAAGCTCTTGGACTACACCCTCGGGCTTTATGCCGCACCCGGCTATCTCGCGCAGGCGCCAAGGATCGCCGCGCGCGCCGACCTGCCGCAGCACCGCTTCGTCGGCTACATCGAGGAGCTGTTGTTCACGCCGGAGCTGGACTATCTGCCGCAAGTCTCGCCAAAAATCTCGGCAAAATTCCGCAGCGCCAATCTGATCGCGCAGCTCAACGCCACCATCGCCGGCTTCGGCATCGCCGTGCTGCCGCACTTCATGGCGACCGCGAGTTGGCGCCGGTGCTGCCGGACGAGGTGCGGATCTCCCGCACCTTCTGGCTGTTGATGCACGCCGACAGCAAGGACCTCGCCCGCATCCGCGCGGTGGCGGATTACATCTACGAGACGGTGGAAACCGAGCGCGCGCTGTTCAGCGGGCCTTCCCGACGCGCTGACGCCTGATGGTCAGACGCGCGTGGTGCCGGATTCGAGCCCCAGCGCAAGCCGCCCGACGATGGTGTAGTTGTTTGGACTGACCGCCACATGCTTGGCCGCCGCCTGGGCGTCGCGAACCGCACGCTCCAGCTTTCCGGACTCGAAGATGGCCGCGGTGCCGGCGTTGGCCGCGATGCTATCGACAATCTGCAGCGCGCATTCGGTTGCATTGCTGCAGGCCGCTCGAAACGCGGCGCGCGCCTGCAAGAGACGATCCCCGCCGATATCGGTCGCCGTCATGAGCTCCGCCATGGCATCGACCAGCAAGGCACGCGCGGCGTGCAGCGCCGTTTCCGCGCGCCCCACCATCGCCTGAACGAGCTCGCTCTCGCGCAGCAACATGGTGCTGCCCAAGCGCGCGTCTTGCGGCCGGCAAGCGCAATAAATGCGTCGATCGCCCCCCGCGCGATCCCGAGTGGAACGGCCGAGATGGTCGATGCAAAGGCCGACAGGCCGGGCAAGCGGTAGATCAATCCCGGTTGCGTCGGCTTGAAGTCGACCAACGGATGCGAGTGGTCGGCGGAGACAAAGACGTCGCGGACTTCAAAATCGCAGCTGCCGGTGGCGCGCAGACCGGAAACGAACCAGTTGTCGTGAACGGTGACATCGCACTTCGCGAAATAGCAGCACAATGGCGGCTCGCTCTCACCGTCGGCGGACTTGACGCTGGCCAGTCCCATGAACCTGGTGGCGTGATGGGCGCCGCTGCCAAACGGCCACCGCCCGCTGACGCGATAGCCTCCGGCCACGCGTTCCGCCACGCCGACGGCTCCGGTCGCGCTGGCAATGAACGTGTGAGGGTCGGCGAACCAGTCGCGAACCACCGCTTCCGGCAGATAGCCACCGGTCCGGCTCATTCCAGCGCCGTTGCCAACCAGCCAGCCGACCGAACCGTCAAGCGCGCAAGCGGCTTCGACGACGTTCATGAAATCGAACGGTGACAGTTCGGGACCGCCCAGTATCTTCGGCAGATAGAGGCGGAATAGTCCGGCCTCGGCCAGCGCGATGAACACTGCATCGGGGATCCTGCGCTCCGTATCGAAGCTTCCTCGATGCTCGTCGATGAGAGGCACGAGCCGTTGCACGGCGGCCAGATAATCCGACACACCGGTGTGAGCCGTCATCAGCATGGACACCTCCATCACGCGCGACAGGCAGTCTAGAAAGCAGGAACTGCCACGGCAAATCCGAAGAATTCAGGTGCAGGTGAACTGAATTCATCTACAATGCCGCATGCGCAAATTGCCGCCGCTGACCGAACTGCGCGCGTTCGAGGCCGCCGCCCGCCACCTCAGTTTCAAGCTGGCTGCGGCCGAGTTGGGCGTCACGCCAACCGCAATCAGCCACCAGCTGAAATTGCTGGAGCGTCACTGCGGCCAGTCGCTGTTCCGCCGCCGGCCGCGGCCGCTGGCGCTCACGCGCGCCGGACAACAGCTGTTCCCCGTAGTTCGCGACGGCTTCGAAACCTTCGCCGAGGCGCTGAGCGGGATACGAAGCGGCGGCACAAGCGGACGACTCCGCCTGACCGCGACCAACGCATTCACCGCACGGTGGCTAGTGCCGCGATTGCCCGACTGGCGGGACGCCTATCCACGCCTGAAGCTCGACATCATCGGCACTGACACGGTGCTCGATCTCGATAGCGGAGAGGCCGACATTGCCGTTCGCTACGCCCGCAAGGCGCCGCCGGGCGGCCCCTCCGTCGAGCTGCTTCGCGACGAATTCTATGTCGTCGCCAGTCCCCGGCTGGTCGGCAACCTCAAGCGACCGTTGAGCCCAGCCGAACTGGCGCGATTTCCCCTGATCGAAGCCGAATGGCCACCGGCCGATCTTGATGCGCCGCGCTGGCAGCACTGGCAACGCGTCGCCAGCCGACGCCATCGCTCCGCGCCCGATTTCGCGGCGCTGCCAAGTCTGAGCTTTCGCGAGGAACTGCATGCGATCGAGGCCACGGTCGCCGGCCAGGGCGTGGCGATCTGCAGCACCGTCCTGATCGGTCCCGAACTCGCAAACGGCACGCTGGTGCCGGTCTCCCGGATCAAGCTGCCGGGTTACGGATTCTACATCGTGCACCGCGCAGGACACCCGAAGACGGACTTGATCACGGCGTTCATCAACTGGGCACAGGCCGCCGGATAGCCCGCCTGCGGCAGAGCATAGGCGGGAAGCGTAACCGACCGTTCAGGGCGGGCATCTGCGCCAGGAGACGCATGGTTGTGTCCAATTCCGACCGCCGCCGGATATCGACATCGTCAGGCGGATCGGATGCCCCGCGGGTCGGTGTCCCGGTTCCCGGCGACGTGGTCGATCTCGCCACGGGAAATCCCGATATCGATGAGCTCCCGATCGCTCAAACTGGCGAGATCGGCGCGCAGCCGCTCCCATTTGCGCCATTCCTGGATTGCATCCCAAAAACCCCTGAAGGCGCCGGGGCCGCGCGGCGTCGATGCGGTGGTCCGGGCTGAACGCGTTGGACTGTAGGTCGTGCTCATTGCAGCACCTCCGGGATACGTTCTCTTCACCCGCACAAGGTGCCGCGGCATGAGCGCGCGCGCTTCACCGGCGGCTTACATTTTCCTCACCGGCGGCTTATTCTTGGCGCTCCAGGCGGTGCCAAGGCGCCTCATGACGATCATCGGAGGCACACCCAAGGGATTCGCGGCTTGCGCTATCTCTTCGAGGAGTACGCACTCGACACTGACCGGCGCGAGCTGCATCGCGGGGCGGAGGTGGTCTCCGTCACGCCACAGGTATTCGACCTGCTCGACTTTCTGATCCGCAACAGGGAGCGCGTCGTCAGCAAGGACGACGTCATCGACGCCATCTGGAACGGGCGCAGCGTGTCCGATGCAGCGCTGACCACACGCCTCAACGTCGCGCGCAGCGCAATCGGTGATTCCGGCGAACAACAGCGCCTGATCAAGACACTGCCACGCGAAGGTTTCCGGTTCGTCGGTGCGGTCCGGGAAGATCGGGGGCCGGCAAGCGCGGCAACGGCCGGCGCTGAGCTGGAACTATCGAAGCCAACCGTCGCGCTCCCCGACAAACCTTCGATCGCCGTGCTGCCCTTCCAGAACCTGAGTGCCGACCCGGAGCAAGAGTATTTCGCCGATGGCGTCGTGGAAGATATCACGATGGCACTGTCGCGGTTTCGTTGGCTGCTCGTGATCGCGCGCAATTCGAGCTTCACCTACAAGGGCCGGCCCGTGGACATCAAGCAGGTCGGCCGCGAACTCGCGGTGCGCTATGTCCTCGAAGGGAGCGTGCGCAAGGCCGGAAATCGTATTCGTATCGCCGGTCAGCTGATCGATGCCGAAACCGGCGCGCATCTCTGGGCCGACCGTTTTGATGGTGCGCTCGAGGATATCTTCGATTTGCAGGACCAGGTCACCTCTACCGTCGTGGGTGCCATCGCGCCCATGCTGCAGCGCGAGGAAATCAGGCGAGCCAGGCGCAAGCCGACCGAGAACCTGGATGCATACGACTATTACCTGCGTGGGTTGGCGAGCGTTCGTCGCTGGACCAGGGAAGCGAACAGCGAAGCACTCCTGCTCTTTTGCAAGGCGATCGAGCTCGACCCCGGTCTGGCGTGCGCCTATGGCATGGCCGGATGGTGCTACATCCAGCGCAAAGCGCGTCGCTGGATGATCGATCGTGAGCAGGAAAGTGCGGAAGCTACGCGGCTAGGCTGGAAAGCAGTGCATCTGGGAGCAGATGACCCCGCAGCGATGTGTATGGGTGCATACGTACTCGCCTTTATCGCCCATGAGTTCGATGATGCTATTGCTTTCGTGGATCGCGGACTGTCGATCAATCCGAACCTGGCGCACGCTTGGAATCTTGGTGCCTGGGTGAGAGCTTTTAGAGGTGAGCCCGACCTCGCACTTGACTACGCTGCGCGTGCCATGCGCCTGAGCCCGCTCGATCCGTCTATGTACGCAATGCACGGAGCCATGTCGTACGCTCATTTTCTCTCGGGCCGCTATGATCTGGCGTCGTCAGGGGCCGAAAAGGCATTGCGCGACAATCCGGATTTCCTGCTGGCAATCTGCATTTTCGCAGCAAGCAATGCGCTCACCGGACGCCTCGAACTGGCACAAAAAGGCATCGCACGTGCACGCGAATGCAATCCCGATTTGCGCATCTCTAACCTTGGAGATCTGGCACCATTTCGTCGAGCGGAGGATATTGCCCTTTTTGCCAAGGGCCTTCACGAAGCGGGGCTTCCGGAATGATCGTGAGGTCGCGGCCCGCCCTTACGTCCTAATTCACCTTCTTCTTCGCCGGCGCCTTGGCCGAGACGACGCGGCCGAGTGCCGCCTCGCGGCCCGCACTCAAGATCTCGTCGGACATTTCGCCGTTGCCCGAGATCCGCGACATCACGATGGTGCCCATCATGGTCGCGAGAACCGCCATCGCCTGCTTGCGCGCGGCCTTGCGCGGCACGTCGGGGATCTGGTCGGCGATCATGTCGATCATCTGGTCGAGCTTGAGGGCAAAGGCTTTGCGGGTCTTCGGGCTCTCGCGGGCGATCTCGGCGCCGAGCGCCGGGATCGCGCAGCCCTGGCCGGGATCGTCGCGATGCACCGCCGACAGATAGCCGTCGATGATGGTCGACAGCCGCTTCTCCGGCGGTATGTCCGCCGCGACCTTGCGCCAGCGCTCGATGGCGCGGTCCATCGCATAGCTGAAGGCCTCGATCACCAGCGCCTCGCGCGAATCGAAATGCGCGTAGAAGCCGCCATGGGTCAGCCCGGCATCCTTCATCAGGTCGGCGACGCCGATGCCATGGGCACCCCGCTCGCGCAGCCGCGTCGCGGCCTTCTTCACGATCCGCGCGTGGGTCTCCTGCTTGTGCTCTTTCGAATAGCGCATGCCGCTCTCATGGAATGTTTCTAATCATATAATAGCAGATTTGCGGCCGCGTTGCTGCATTTATTTCGTCTCATTCGGTGTCTGGTCCCGACTGTTGCCCAGAGTCTTGGGTTCCCCGCCGAGCATGGAAAATGTCGCAGTCGCGTGCACCGCAAGATTGCCCCTGCCGTCGCGAACGAAGCCTTCAGTGTAGCTGGTCTGCCGCCCGAGCTTGATTACCCTGCCCTCCGCCGAAATGGTGCCGGAGCGCACCGACAGCGGGCGCAGATAGGTCAGCTTGAGGTCGAGCGTCACCGAAGTCTGCCCCGCCGGCAGCACCGTCGAGATCGCGCAACCCATCGCGGTGTCGAGCAGCGCCGCGGCGGTCGCGCCGTGCAGCAGACCGATGGTGTTCTCCAGGCTCTCATGCGGCTCGAGTTCCATAACGATCCGCTCGGGCTCGACCACGGCCATGCGAAAGCCGATCAGCTTCGCCATCGGCGGCGGCGGCAACCGGCCGTCACGGATCGCGCGCATCGCCTCGATGCCGGACATCGGCATCGCCGCCTTCGCGACCGGCCCGGGCGCCTGCCACTCCACCACGCGGGTACGCATCAGATCGGGTGAATGAAGGTCTGATGTCTCGGCGGCGGTCATGACGGCTCCATTGGTATGATGAATATAATTCTATAGATGCGCGCCCTGCGGCGCAACCGCCAGTCCGGTCCCTTGACAGAGGCGCGCTTGTCCGGGACATGGCGCGAACCAATTCCTGCGCCGGGACTTTTTCCATGGACATGCTCAACCCCCACTGCGGCATCGACCGCGACGCCAGAGGCGTCGTCCGCCTCACAATCTGCAACGCCGGCAAGCTGAACATCGTCAGTTCGGCCGTGACCAACGGTGTGCGCGAGGGTTTTGAGCACCTCGCCGCCGACCGCGGCATCCGCGCGGTGATTCTCGTAGGCGAAAGCGAGCGCAGCATGATCGGCGGCGCCGACATCAAGGAGATGGCGAAGCTCGACCAAAAATCCGCGGAAGCGTTCATCAGCCGCCTGCGCGACCTCTGCGAGGCCGTGCGCAAATTCCCGGCGCCGGTGATTGCCCGCCTGCCCGGCTGGTGCCTCGGCGGCGGGCTCGAGGTCGCGGCCGCCTGCGACGTCCGTATCGCGGCGCATGACGCGATGTTCGGCATGCCCGAGGTGCGCGTCGGCATCCCCTCGGTGATTCACGCTGCGCTATTGCCGCGCCTGATCGGCTGGGGCCACGCCCGCTGGCTGATGATGACCGCGGAGAATATCGACGCGCCGACCGCACTGGCCTGGGGCCTGGTCGACACCGTCGCAAAGCCCGGCGGCCTCGACGACGCCGTCGAGCACACCGTCAAGGCGCTGCTGGAATGCGGTCCCGAAGCGCTGCGCATCCAGAAGGATTTGCTGCGGCAATGGGAAGAGCTGCCGCTGACCGAGTCGGTGAATCTGAGCGTCGACGTGTTCGGCAAATCCTTCCAGACCGGCGAGCCGCAGCGCCTGCTGCAGGGGTTTTTGGATCGGAAGCGGTAGGCGGGCGACATCTTGTAGCCCGCATGAGCGCAGCGACATGCGGGATCGTCTGTCCCCGGATTTCGCTCCGCTCATCCGGGCTACGCTGACGTCATCCCCTCACCTTGCATTCGCCGGCGCATGCGTCGGCCAGAGGTCGGCGCGCCAGTGCAGTGCGATCGCCAGCATCGCGATGAAGCCGGCAGCGGCGAGCAGCGTGCCGGTTGCGGTGTAGCCGATCAGGTCGATCAGGCTGCCGGCCGCGAGCAGGCCGAGCGGCAGGCCGTAGATCACCATCATGCGCACGCCCATTACGCGGCCGCGCAGATGCGCGCTGGCATTGCGCATCAGCATCACCGCCGCCGAGATCATCGACATGCTCTGCGCGATGCCGGCCAGCACCAGGCAGGCCATCGCCACCGGCATGGTCCTGAGCTCGACGAACACCAAGAGCATTGCGTACCAGGCCAAGGTCGCGCCGATCAGGAGCCGCGCGATGCGCACGCCGCCGGCCATGCTGAGCGTGATCGAGCCGATCAGCGAGCCGACCGCAAAACTCGCCGAGAGATAGCCGAGCCCGGTCTGGTCGGTGTGGAAGATGTCGCGCGCGACATAGGGCAATAAGCCGTTGGTGAGCGGAAACGCGGTCAGATTGGCGAGGAACGCAACATACAGCGCGGCGCGCATGCCCGGGCCGCTCCAGGCATAGAAAATGCCCTCCTTGAGGTCCCGCAGCAGTTTTGAACCCGGCAGATCGTCGGCCGCGAGATCGGCTGCGCCGTGTGATTTCGGACGGCCCATGCACAGCATCAGGATCGCCGCGATGAAATAGAAGCCGGCGATCCCGACATAGACATAGCCGATGCCAAGCGCCGCGAACAATCCGGCCCCGGTCAGCGCGCCGGCGATCCGCGCCGAATCCTGCGTGGTGCGTGCCAGGCTGATGGCGCCGACCAGTCGCTCCGGCGGCATGATGTCGGCGAGCAGCGCGCCGCGCACGCCGAGATCCGACGGGCGGATCACGCCCATGATCGCGACGATGATCATGACGTTCAAGGGCGCCAGATGCCCCGTCAGCGCCAGCGTCATGATGGTGCCGGCGAGTACGGTATAGGCAAAGCGCATCACGGCGAGCAGATCGCGATGCCCCATGCGGTCGCCGATCATGCCGACCACAGGCGCGACCAGCGTGCCGACATATTGCAGCGAGGCGAGCACGGTCAGCAGCAAGACCGAGCCGGTCTCGACCATGATGTACCAGCCGAGCACCAGCGTCTCGACCTCGAACGCCCACGAGGTGAGCAAATCGGACGGCCATTGAAAGCGATAGCTGCGGATGCGAAATGGCGCGAGCGCGGAGGTCCGCGTGGCTCCGCTCAAGACGCGATGACGCGTTTCACGGCGTTCCTGCCCTTGTTCTTGGTTCTTGGTTGGCTCTTAGTCTGGTCGTGATGGGTCCGGTCTTGATTGCAAACGTTTGGGAAAACTTCCCTGTGCCGGAAGCGTAGCGCCAACGCCGCCCCTGTCAATCGCGGCCGCCGCATGCGGCCATGCCGGGCGCGGCCCTCTTCGCACCGCTCGCGTCACGGCCTCGCGTCAAACCCGGTCCGAATCAGCCGCAGCCGATCATGCGTTGGCGGAAGCGCCGGCAACGACGAAGCGAGTATTGCTGGTTTTTCCCGATCACAGGAACGAACCGATCTCCCCCAAGTTCTCCATTCGAAGCAACCGCGGAGGAGCGAAATGGGCGCTGGCGATCAGGTCGCATGCATGTCGGTGGTGGCGTTGTTCTCGATCGCGCTGATCGTCACATCCAGCCTGTTCGTCGAGTCCCGGGCGGCAAGGAGCCCTGCAATGCCGGCCGTGCCGCAGGTCCGGGCCCCGCTCTAGGTGGCGTGGACTCTAAGGATTCCCTTTTAGGAGCAAATCAGATTCAAGGCTGCTTTTGGGGAGGCCGCCTTGGGTGTGATGGACCGTTTGGTATTGAGCGACGCGGCGTGGGAGCGGATAGCGCCGCTGATCATAGGGCGCCCCGATCAGAAGGGCTCCACCGGGCGCGACAACCGGATGTTCGTGGAAGGTGTGCTGTGGATCGTGCGTACGGGGTCTCCCTGGCGCGATCTTCCGGAGGTTGGGGACTGGAACAGCGTGTTCCGGCGCTTCAGTCGATGGAGCATCAAGGGTGTTTGGTGGCGGATCTTCGAGGCGATGTCCGATGATCCGGACTTCGAATATCTGATCGTCGATTCCACCATCGTTCGGGCGCATCAGCACGCCGCCGGCGCCAAAAAGGGGGGTCTGAAGATCAAGCGGAAGATCAAGCGATCGGCCGCTCGCGCGGCGGCCTGAGCACCAAGATACAATATGGCCGTTCGAGGCTTGGGATGTCCGGTGCGGTTCAAGCTCACCGCAGGTCAGAAGGGCGATGCACCGCAAGCCGCCGCATTGATCGAAGGCTTATCCGCCGAGGTCGTCATGGCCGATACGGCCTATGACGCCGATCACTTGCGCCAAGCCATCGCCGCCAAAGGCGCGCTCGCCGTGATCCCCAACAACCCGTCACGCGCGCTCAAATATCCACTCGACAAGCATTTCTATGCCCAGCGTCATCTCGTCGAATGCTGCTTCTCAAAGCTCAAGCAGTTCCGCCGCGTCGCAACCCGCTTCGAAAAAACGGCCCGGAACTACCGGGCCGTCGTCACTCTCGCAGCCATCGTTCTATGGATGCGCTAGTGTCCACACCACCTAGCGCGGGTTCAGGTACCAACGCTCTTTCAGGCCTGTGGTCTCCCGCGCGGCGCGACCGCCGCGCCTGATCTCGTTCCTGCTCCACCACTGCACACAAAAATTAGCTCCGGCGCAGCCGGGGAGCTGCGCCGGAGTCTTATTGGGAAGTTGATTGTGTCTTAACGCACAGCATCAACCGGGACAGGACAGAGACAAACAGTTCCAGCCGGCTGCATATTTTTCCCGAAAGGCAGGAATGGCCGTCTTCCGCAAAGCTCAGCCCAGCTCCAGCTCGACCGCGATCCGCACCAGGTCGGAGTGGTTCTTGGCGCCGAGCTTCTGCTTGAGCAGCGAGGTGGTGTTGGCGACGGTCTTGTAGGAGATGCCGAGCGCGGAGGCGACATCGACGATCTTGTCGCCGCGGCCCAGCAGCCGCAGGATCTCCAGTTCCCGCGCCGACATCTGTGAGGCGGGGTTGGCCTTGATCGCGGCGCCGGCGAAGGCGATCGCCTCCGCGAGATGCGGCGAGATGAACCGCTCGCCGGCCGCGACCTTGCGCACCGCCTTCACGAACAGGCGCGGATCGTCGCTCTTCGAGAGGTAGCCCTGCGCACCCATCTCCACGGCCCGCACCACGAATGCGGGGTCGTCATTCATGCTGAACATGATGATGCGGGCGTCCGGATCGTCCTTGCGGATCCTGCGCAGCAGCGCGAACCCGGAGACATCGGGAAGCTTGATGTCGATGACGGTGACGTCGGGCCGCTTCTGCATGAAGGCACGATGGCCGGCCTTGGCATCGGCGGCCTCGTCGATCTTGACCGTCTTGTCGGAGGCAAACAGGGAGCGGCAGCCCGAGACCACGACCGGATGGTCGTCAACGATCAATACCCTGGTGGCTGATTTGGCCGTTTCGTGCATGACTACCCCTCCGCCTTGATAGAAACTTCGCGCGGGAATGGGAAGCGAAATCGCCAAAACGGAGCCCGACGTGCCGAAACTCTGGACCCGCCTCTCCCTTCGCGCCCGGCTGTTGCTGCCGATGGCGGCGATGATGATCGGCGCACTGATGTTCGCCGGCTTCGCCCTGCAGACCTTTTCACCCGAGCAATTCGAGCAGGAGAACGCCCAGGGTGCGCGCTCCGCCCAGCTTGTAGCCGATGCCCTGAATGCCGCACTCGCGGCTGCGCACAACCCGCAGCAGACCCTCAATGCGTTCGCGGGCGGGCTCGGCACGCTTTCTGCGATCGAGTTCGTGCCGTCGGGGTCGAGGCCGCACCGCACGGCCTCGGACACCGATCGCGGCAACGTTCCCGCCTGGTTCACGGCTCTGCTGCAGGTCCCCCAACTTGGCTCAACGCATCCGGTCAAAATCGGACCTGCGCATGTGGGCGATATCGTTTTCAGCCCCAACCTTTCCGCCGAAATCTCCGAGAAATGGGTGGGCTTCCTGGCCATCGTGGCGTCCGGTATGGCGCTGATGCAGCTCGCCGCACTCAGCGCCTATTTCACGACAGGCACCGCGCTGCGCCCGCTGGCCCAGCTCGGCGCCGGCCTGACCCGGATGCGAAACGGCGAATACGATGCCGCCATTCCATTGGCCGGCCCGCCCGAGATCCGCAACAGCTGCGCGGAAGCCAACCAGCTCGCCGCGACGCTGAGGCGGTTCAGCCAGGACAATCGCGAGCTGCTGCGCAAGCTCGTTGCGGTGCAGGACGACGAGCGCCGCGAGCTCGCCCGCGAACTGCATGACGAGATGGGCCCGCTGCTGTTCGCCATCCGCGCCAACGCCACGGCGCTGGCCGAGGCCGAGGGCCCTCCCGAGCCCGGCTCGCCGGCGCATGGCATCCTCAGCGCGGCCGAGGCCCTGCAGCAGGCCAACCGGCGCGTGCTGGAGGGACTGAGCCCGCTCTACGTCACGGAGCTGGGACTAGTGGCCAGCGTGCAGGCGTTGCTGCGCAATGCCAAATCCCAGGCTCCCGGCCTCAGCCTTCAATCGCAGATCGATCAGCGTCTGAATGATCTCGACGGCCTGCTCTCGCAAACCGCCTACCGTAGTAGTCGAGCAGCGCCTCGAGATCGCGGCTCCTGCAGCAGTCGAGCCAGTCCACCACGACGGCCATCTCGTCAAAGTGCTTGGTCAAATGAACTCCACAACAATCGATTGCCTGCGCACTAGTACCCAGAATCAGAGCTGAGTGATACGGCGGCCTTTGAAACGGCGTTGACGGACCTTTTTCTTGGTCCAGACGAAGGGCTCGGCTCTGTCGTTGTATGCGTTGACGTAGGCATCGATGTGCTCCTGAAGCTGCGTGAGGCTTGTGAAGGAGGTGCCGCTGAGCGACTGCCCCTGCAAGATCGAAAACCATACCTCGACCTGATTGAGCCAAGACGCACTTGTCGGCGTGAAATGAAATTGCACGTTGGGGTGGGCCTTGAGCCAATGCTCGTTCTTCTTGTGGGTGTTGAGGTTGTCGAGGATGACGTGAAGCTTCCGGTTCGGAAAAGCCGCGGTGACGCTGTTCATGAAGTCGAGAAACTCGACGCGGCGTCGGCGTTTTGAATGCGCCGCGATGATCTTTCCGGTGGCGACTTCGAGCGCCGCAAACAATGTTGTGGTGCCATGCCGCTTGTAATCGTGGCTCTGGCCGGTCAAGGCGCGGCCATTGGGCAACTTCAGATAACCCTGCGCTCGCTCCAAAGCCTGGATCGAGGGCTTCTCGTCCACGCACAGCACAATGGCCTTCGCGGGCGGGGCGACATAGAGGCCGACAACATCGGCGGCTTTGGCCGTAAAGTTCGGGTCGTTGCTCTCACACCAGGACTTACGAGCCGCGAGGTCAATCTTGTGGCTGCGCAGGAACCGCCAGACATATTGGACGTCAACATCGCCCAGCGCCCCGGCCAGCAGGGGCCCGGTCCAGCGTGCGAACCCGTCCGGCGGCGGCTTGTCCAGCAGCTTCAGAATCCGCTTGTCGGTGGCCTTCGTATAGATTGGCTGCTTGCCCGGTCGCGGCTTGTCTTGCAGCCCTTCAAGGCCTTGGTCGGCATAGCGATGCCGCCAAAGGCTGACAATCCGCGGCTGGACCCCAACTTCCTTGGCGATCGACCGAGTGCTGCGTCCATCCGCCGCCAACAGAACTATCCGCGCCCGCTTCAAATCGCGCTGCAACGTCACCGGGGAGCGGCAACACGCCTCAAGCACCTTGCGATCTTTCCTCGAAAGGTGGACTTCTCTTGCTTCGGGTATCATCCCGACCTTGAATCACGACTCACGCTTTAAGAACAGTAGGTACTAGTGCCGGCCAGACCGCGCCGCCGCCCCGGCTCGTTCTGCAACGACGGCGCCGCTGGATGTTAACGCATCCGCGGATGCCGATACAGCGGATCGTACTCCGGCGCCGCCGCATGCCGCCATGCCGCGGTGGCATCAGCGGCGGGGTCTTCGATCTGCGGAAGCCGACGTCCTTCACGTCCGCGGCACGGCGCGCCGCAGCATGAAGTGGGTGGGAATGAAGGCGAGCAGCGGAAGGCCGATCATCAGGCCGGCGAGCCACACCAGCGGCGGCACGAAGCCTTGCGGCGCCCTGTCGCTGGTGCCGAAGACGTAGTTGATGTTGACCGGGGACATGCCCGGGTCCGGCCGTGGTGGCGGCATCACGAAGTAGCAGAGCAGCAGCAGCGCCCACGCCAGCACGCTCCAGGCGATCAGCGCGCGCTGGTCGTAACCGAGACGCCAGACCAGGATCAGCAGCAGGAACGGCAGCCAGCCGTGGAAGCCCGACAGGAAGCGCAGGAACAGCGAGAGGTTCGAGTCGAACATGTAATCGGTCATTCCGGTCAGCGAAAAGCCGGCGACATGCGCGAGGAAGTCGATCACCCAGACGGTCTGCGGCACCAGCAGCCCGACGGCGCACATCGAAATCAAGAGCGCGCTTTCGGTCCAGACCCCGATCAAAGTGAGGATCAGGCAGACGTCGCAGAAATACAGAAAATTCGTCGGCCCGTAGGAATATGTGTACACCGGCACCAGGACGGCCATGAAGGCGCTGAAGCCGATCTTCACGGAGAGCGGAATGCGCACGGACGACTGCTCGACAGCGATGACGGACATTGCGATATGACTTTCCATTGCACAATCGGCGATGCCTAGCATCCGGTCGGTAAACGGACCCACCATGCCGCAACCTTGAATTGATCGGCGTTCGGGAATTCGGTTAACGCGGACCCAGCGTGACCGGTACAGTTTTAGGTGCCGCCGTGCTGGCTTTTGGGGTAGCATGCCCGCTTCAAAGCTGCGGAGGACCACATGACAGCCTTCGAAGTTTTCGCGATCTATCTGACGCCCTTTGTGATCCTTGGGGTCGCAATCCGGCTCCTGATGAAGCGTTACGCCGTCGATCTGCCCGATCTGCACAAGCAGGCAGGCGCCACACCGAAGCGGCGATTCCTGCTCGGCGCGTGGCGTTCGGACTGAGGCACGCCGGCCTTGTGGCATCGAATGCGGGACCGCGCTCCCGGGCCGCGACAAGTGCAGAAGAACTCGTGCAGATCGCCGCAGCGCAGGATGAAAAATGCCTTAGAAATCCCTTGGCGGCATAGCGCTTCATCCCTAAACCGTATTGTGGACGGACCCTGAGGAGGGAGTATGACTGTGCTCGACCCGGAAAGTCTTCCAATCGACCAGATTTACGTTCCCATCAAGAAGAGGAAAACGCTGAGGCCTGAGCTCGTTCAGGAAATCGCGGCGAGTATTCTGGAATCAGGACAACAGATTCCCATTCTCGTTCGGCCTGACGAAGGCCGGCTCGTTCTGCTCGAGGGATTGCATCGGCTCGAGGCCTGCAAGGCGCTTGGCGAGACGACGATTATCGGAGTCCTGGGTTCAGCAGAGACCGCTCACCACAAGGCGCTGTTGTCGGACACAGCTGAAACTGAGGCCGAGCGGGACAAGATGGCGCGATTGAAAAAGCTGCGCCTCGAAAAGGAAGCTGCGGAGAGATCGACCGCTTCCGCGGAGGCAGTCACGGAAACTCAATCAACCGGGCTTCGGACAACGCGTTCCGGCGGGAGCATCAGACGAGGGGCGTCGGCCGAACCAGGATCAAAAACCAAGACCCTGTCGGAATGGCTCACACAACAGAAGCGCGATGGTGGTCGCTATTGATTGCCGGCTGACACCCCTTCTGCCTTCCGCGTATGCTCAGAGGTGCACACAAGACAGCGTCTTCGAACGCTGCGTGCGATCCGCTGCACCGCAAAATGGAACTTTAGGGCGAATCGGGAGTAGACTTCTTGCCTCCGGCAAGCGACGCCCCTGAGAGCCCAAGTCGGGAGCACTGCCCCGGTAAGGAGGAAGAAATGCCTTACACCCATGAGTCGAGGAGACCCACCCAGGCTCAGCGCGAGGCCCAAAAGGCGTTCCGGGCAGCTGGGACCAAGAGCGCGACATCGGAACACCAACGCGTCCAGAACGCGTTTCATGCGAACCGTGAGCGATTGAAGGCGGAGCGTTTGGAGCGCGAGGCAGCCGCGAGCAGCGAAGCCGCGCCCAAGAAAAAGCGGTGAAAGCGTCTGGCAGCGCCGCCGATCGGCAGGTCCGCAGTGGGCCAACGGGCGAAGACCCCCTTATCCTGGCGCCTGCTCGCTTGGGACCTGCATCCGCGGGCTTCAACGCTTCAGCCATCACGGCACCCGGCCGCGCCCTCGCCTGCAGGCGGGACACCGCATCGGCCAGCGGCATGTCGGCCTGCGCGCCGTCGCGCTCGCGCAAGGTCACCCGGCCCTCCCTCATCTCGCGCCTGCCGACGATCGCCATGACAGGCACCGCCATGTCATGCGCCGCCACGATGCGTCGCGACAGCGTGTCGGCGCCGTCGTAGTCAACAGCCCGGATCCCGGCATCCTCGAACGCTGCCTTGACGTCCGCGCCATACGCCGCCTGCTCTTGCGAGATCGATCGGCGCCACCGCAACCTGGTCCGGCGACAGCCAGAACGGCAGCGCACCGCCGTGATGCTCGAGCAGGATCGCGATCATGCGGCCGAGCGATCCGAAGATGGCGTGATGGATCATCAGCGGCGTCGCACGGCTGCCGTCGGGAGCGATATAGGACGCCTCGAGCCGCTCCGGCAGCACACTGTCGAGTTGCACCGTGCCGCACTGCCAGGATCGTCCGAGACGGTCGCGCAACGCGAATTCCAGCTTCGGTCCGTAGAACGCGCCTTCGCCCGGATTGATCTGCGGCGCGAGGCCGCAGCGCCGCGCGGCGTCGCCGAGCTTCGCCTCCGACCAGTCCCAGCTCGCATCGTCGCCGGCGCGCAGCGCGGGCCGCGTCGCCAGCGCCACCTCGTAGTCGGGAAAGCCGAGCTCGCGATAGACCTCATCAAGCAGAGCGATGAAGCACGCGACTTCGCTCTCGACGTCCTGCTCGCGGCAGAACACATGCGCGTCGTCCTGCTCGAACGCGCGCGTCCGCATGATGCCGTGCAGCGAGCCGGACGGCTCGTTGCGATGGCAGGCGCCGAACTCGGCATAACGGATCGGAAGCTAGCGCCACGAGCGCAGCCCCTTGTTGAGGATTTGCACATGGCACGGACACGACATCGGCTTCAGCGCCATCGCCGCTTCGCCGTCATCGACGCGGAACATGTGCGCGCCGAACTTGTCCCAGTGGCCGCTGCGGTCCCAGAGCAGCTTTGGCAGCAGCTGCGGCGTCCGCACCTCGGCATAGAAGGCGCGGCGCATCTTGCGCCTGACATAGTCCTCCAGCACCCGGTAGAGCGCGGTGCCGCGCGGATGCCAGAACACCATGCCCGGCGCATCATCCTGAAGGTGCCAGAGCTTGAGCTGTACGCCGAGATGTCTGTGGTCGAGATCGTCCATGGCTATTGTTCCTTGTGATGGGAAACAGCGCGGACGGTGACCACCCAAACAGAAAAGGCCCCGTCCGTCGCCGGCGGGGCCTTTTCTGGGTGAAGGACGCTTGTCTCTAGCGCGCGCAACCAGCAGGCGATCCGCCGTCAGCGGTCGCGGTGGTGGTCAAAGCGGCTGAGAAAAGCTTGTTCATGAGTTGTATATGGCGGCAAAACGCCCGGGCGTCAACGCCGGCGCGAGCCGTCGGCGTCCCGCCGAGTAACGGCCCTTAATCGGAAGCGTCTCAGTCGTCCCGCTGCACCAACTTGATCGTGATGCCCTCGGGACCCTCGAACAGCCGGAGCTTTCGGCTGATGTAATCCATCTCGTCGCTCAGCATGGTGACGCCGTTGGCCACGAGGTGTGCGGTGGCCGCCTCGATGTCGTCGACGCGGAACGCGAGGTGGTTGAAGCCCCGTCGTCGCAGATTCGTTGGGTGCGCACCCGGATCGGTCGCAGGCGGCGGGTCGAACGCGAGCAGCTGGATCTCGAAATGAGGATCCGCTCCCTCGAGTGCGAGGGTGATGTGCTGCGCCTTCATGCCCGGCATGCCCATGTACTGAGCGGGCACGCCACCGTCGATCGTCGCGACATGCGCCTTTCTGAAGCCAAGCAGCGCGAAGAACGCGATCGCCGGGCCGGCGTCGGCCACTGCGATGGTGACATGGTCAGGATTGAGTATCATCTCGTTACTCCCGTCATCAACGCCGTGCACTCGGACGCGCGGGCACACCTCCGCTGGGTGACTCCGGCAACTGGCCCTCCAGTTCTTGCAAGCCTACCGGCTCGCTCGGTCGCACGGTAGGCGGGCGCGGAAATCTGCTTTGGGGTCATTCGCGACCTCAGCCTGGGACACGCGCAGGTCCGCCAAGGGCCAAATCCCGGCTCAAGCGGTGCACCAAAAAGAGACGCTATTCGATCATGCGGCCGGTGCTTCCAAGACGGTTTGCTTGATCAATGTTCCTGCCAAGACCAGATCGGGCGTCGCGAAGTCCTCAGTGAACCGTCATCAACCGAGCGGGGACTAACCTTTCAGCGCGGCTGGTCTGACCGCAAGTGAGAAACGGCCGCGAAGCCGCCGCAGCCGAATGCCCTATTTGGAACCTTTCCATGTCCGACACCCATACCCGCGACTCCTCGTGGACAACCGATTTAATCTGGCACTATTTCCACACCGTCACGACGGCGGCCAAAACGCCCGCCTATCGCAAGTTCTACAGCAACCAAGACCCCGGCGACGAATTGGACAGCCGCCATCGCGTCTATGAAATGCTGGTGGATGAACCGCTGAACACCCTTCCCACCCTGGCGGCGACCGCGGACGAGTCGATGGAGACCTACAAGAAGAGCAGGCTGCCATGGAACCAGAACAATGGCGGCTTCCTCAAGGCGGTGAACAATCAATATTGGTGCGGTTCGATCATCAAGATCGTGTTCGTCCGCTACATGGGCTGGAAAATGGCCGAACCGACGGCGCGCGACCAGGTGAGCGCGGCCCGCGATCCCAGCAAAGCGGTGGATTGGACGATCAAGAATCTTGAAAACAAGGTGCCGGTGCGGGCCTCCCTTGGCGGCGCCCATTATGTCGGCATCGTCGGCCACCGCACTTCGGGAGCCGACGGCAAGATCACCGAGTTTCTGTGCCTCGACCCATGGGCCTACGGCATCGACGGCGGCAATCGGAACATGAAATATGCCGGTTCGCCGACCGCCTTTCTCGGGATCAGCAAACGCGACGGCGCGATATGGACCTATAGCAACAAGGCCGTCGCCTTCGTCGAGCGGCCATCCTAGAGCGCCAGCGGCGCCGGAACGTCAGCCTGGAGGCGGAAGCGGACGTTCCGACGATGTCCGAGCAGAGCGCTCTATGCGCTCCGCCTGACCTCAGCGAGCATCAGGCTTTCAAGCTCCCTGACGGCTTCTGCTTCGGTAATGCCGCTGACGAGCGCGACTTCTCCGGACAGGCGATCGACTGCCGCCGCGTAAAGCTGTCGTTCGCTGTAGCTCTGTTCGGAATTGACCGAGGGCCGATAGAGATCGCGCATGACTTCCGCGATGGCGACAATATTGCCCGAATTGATCTTGCTTTCGTATTCCTGCGCAAGTCGGGACCAATTCCCCCGCGCTTTGTGCGGCGCTTGACCCAGGATTCGTCGCATGTGCTGGATGGCAGCGGGATCGGACGGTCTACGCATTCCGGCGCTTGCCGCTTTCCTCGTCGGAACGCGCAGCGTCATCTTGCTCTTCGCGAAATAGACGACAAAGAACTCGAGGCAAGCCCCTGCCACTGTCTGCTCCTCAATCGCTACAATTTGGCCGACGCCGTGCGCAGGGTACACGATCAAGTCCGTCGCCTTGAAACCAAAGCGCATCTCAGCGTTCTGGTTTTCAATCGTTTCGCCGACGGGGTTCGCTGATGCCGAATGGGGGTGGTTCGAATAATTGGATTTGGATCGATTATCAAAATTCATTTCGCGACAAGCTCCATGGCTTCTTGAATCGGTTGATGCCAATTCCAGCTCTGATCAATCACGCATCTGAAACAAACTGCCGGGCCGGAAATCATTCACGCTGCCCGATTTGATCCCTAACCAATAAGCCGCGAGCGCGTGCGCCGCCACGAAAATGACGCCTCCAATTTCCATTCCCTTAGATGGCTGTGGTTTCTTGGCAACGTGTTCCCGCTCGGCGAAAATCAACGGTTCCGTGCCGAAATCTCGATCACTGAGTTGCCCGACGGCGCAAGCCCCCGCAGCAAAAATATTTCGGTTTATCTGAATACCCAACTCAGTGTATGAACTGTTCGTCTCACCCGATCGAGGGGCGCTTCGCGGTCGTCACGAACGCGGCGTGAGATGCGGTGGACGCTGACGTCACGACTGACGAGTGTGACGGATGCGGACGGTGAAGTCGTGTGGTCCTGACGCCCTAGTGGCAGGTGTCCTCAAGCAAAGCGCGAAAGCGTCTTGCGAAGGCGGTGACAAACAAGCCCAGTCTCGCCGGGGAGAGCACGAAGTAAGCCGTAACCCATCGCGCAGGGAAAGCCGGAGTGTTTCCGGTTACACCTGTGGTCCTACCCCCGTGCTTTCTACCTTTGCACGGGGCCCATGGGTGCGATCGGCACCCGGCTTTCCCTGCGCCCTCTGCCAAGTGAGAGGGCGAAACGAAGAGCAAAGCTCGGACAAATCATGTCGCGAGAACGCGAAGCTGTGTCCCCACCCACACTGTCATCGCCCGGCTCGACCGGGCGATCCAGTACGCCGCGGCCCCTGGGCTCAAGCAAAGCTGTCTCTGGAATACTGGATCACCCGCATGCGCGGGTGATGACATCCCGGGTTGGGGTTCGCAGGGACGACAGCGGACATCGATGCAACAGCAGCCCGCGCTCCCTCCCCAACTCATGCGAACACGACATTTTGTCATGGCAGGCGGACACGCAGTTGCATTTCTTGCATTGCATCATATGATGAAGATAATTCAATCAAATCCCCGGCATTGAAGGAAATCCTGCCATGGCATCCAGCGCCGATCCCGTCGTCATCCTCTCGGCCGTCCGCACCCCGCTTGGCCGCTTCATGGGCGAACTGACGCCGCTCGCGGCGCGCAAGCTCGGCTCGCACGTGATCGGCGCGGCGCTCGAACGCGCAAAACTCGCGCCCGAGCGGATCGACGAGGTGTTCATGGGCAACGTGCTGCCCGCGGGCCAGGGCCAGGCCCCTGCCCGTCAGGCCGCGCGCGGCGCAAAACTGCCCGATGCCACCGGCGCCACCACCGTCAACAAGGTCTGCGGCTCCGGCATGAAGGCGACCATGCTCGCCCACGACATCATCAAGGCCGGCTCGGCCGAGATCGTGCTGTCCGGCGGCATGGAGAGCATGAGCAACGCGCCGTATCTGCTGCAAAAGGCGCGCGGCGGCTATCGCGCCGGCCATGACCGCATCATCGACCACATGATGATGGACGGGCTCGAGGACGCCTACGAGACCGGCCGCTCGATGGGCGATTTCGGCGAGGCGACCGCGGAGGCCTATCAGTTCACCCGCGCCGACCAGGACACTTACGCGATCGAGACGCTGAGCCGTGCCCGCAAGGCGGTCGAGGGCGGCGCCTTCAAGGCCGAGATCGCGCCGATCACGCTGCAGGAAAAATCCGGCCCGCGCATCATCGCCAATGACGAGCATCCGCTGAAGGTCGATCCCGCAAAGATCCCCGGCCTCAAGCCCGCATTCCGTGCCAACGGCACCATCACGCCGGCGGCCTCCTCCGCCAACGCCGACGGCGCCGCGGCGCTAATCCTGGCAAAGCGCTCGCTTGCCGACCGCGACGGGCTGCCGGTGCTGGCCGAGATCAAGGGCCACGCCACCCACAGCCAGGAGCCGCAGTGGTTCACCACCGCGCCGATCCCGGCGATCAGAAAATTGCTCGACAAGGTCGGCTGGAGCGTCGGCGATGTCGACCTGTTCGAGATCAACGAAGCCTTCGCCGTGGTCGCGATGGCGGCGCAGCGCGATCTCGGAATTCCCAGGGACAGGCTGAACATCAATGGCGGAGCCTGCGCGCTTGGCCACCCGATCGGCGCCACCGGCGCGCGGCTAATCGTGACGCTGCTGCACGCGCTGGAAGCGCAGAATCTGAAACGCGGCGTCGCTGCGCTGTGCATCGGCGGCGGCGAAGCCACCGCGATCGCGGTCGAGCGCGTCGCGCACTGACCTGAGGCACGAGTCCGAAAACGAGGGAACTATGTCATTTTAGACATAGCTCCCTCGTGCCATATTGCGCATCACGAACAGAACCCTCATCGCATTTCAATTGGGGCCCAATGATCTCGAACTGGCTTGCTTCCACCCTCGCCCGCCGCAACATCCACTACGGTTGGGTGATGGTCGCCGTGACCTTTCTCGCCGCACTGATCTCGGCCGGCACCGTCGGCGCGCCCGGCGTCTTCATCGTGCCGCTGCAGAAGGAGTTCGGCTGGTCCACCGCCGAGATCTCCTCGGCGCTGTCGATCCGCTTCATCCTGTTCGGACTGATGGCGCCGTTCGCCGCCGCGCTGCTGAACCGCTACGGCCTGCGCAACGTGACGCTGGCGGCACAGCTGATCGTGGTCTCGGGATTGCTCGCCTCCCTCGCCATGACGCAGGTCTGGCAGCTGGTGCTCTTGTGGGGCGTCGTGATCGGGATCGGCACCGGCATGACCGCGCTGGTGCTCGGCGCGACGATCGCGGCGCGCTGGTTCGTCGGACGCCGCGGCCTGGTGGTCGGCATCCTCACCGCGAGCGTCGCGACCGGGCAGCTCGCCTTCCTGCCGCTGCTCGCGACGCTGACCGAGCGTTATGGCTGGCGCGTCGCGCTCGGGCTGGTCTGCGTCATGCTCGGCGTCGCCGCCTTTGCCGTGCTGATGGTGATGCGCGACCGGCCAAGCGACGTCGGCCTGCGCCCGTTCGGCGATGACGGCACCGCGCCCCTCCCCGCGCCGCCGCCGGCCAATACGCCGATCATGGCGGTCGCGCTCGGCACGCTGCGCGATTCCTCGAAATCGTCGGTGTTCTGGATCCTGTTCGCGACCTTCTTCGTCTGCGGCGCATCGACCAACGGCCTGGTCCAGGTCCACCTGATCCCGATGTGTCTCGATTACGGCATCCCGCAGGTGCAGGCCGCCAGCCTGCTCGCCGCAATGGGCATCTTCGACTTCTTCGGCACCATCGTCTCGGGCTGGCTGTCGGACCGCTACGACAACCGCTATCTGCTGTTCTGGTATTACGGTCTGCGCGGCCTCTCGCTGCTGTTCCTGCCGTTCTCCGACTTCACGTTCTACGGATTGTCGCTGTTTGCGATGTTCTACGGACTCGACTGGATCGCGACCGTGCCGCCGACGGTGCGCCTCACGGCGCAGCGCTTCGGCGCCGAGCGTGCCAATCTGGTGTTCGGCTGGACCTTCGCCGGCCACCAGCTCGGCGCCGGCACCGCCGCATTCGGCACCGGCCTGTCGCGCACCCTCTATCAGAGCTATCTGCCGGCGTTCTTCATTGCCGGCGCGCTCTGCGTGTTCGCCGCGCTGATCGCGCTGGCGATCGCACGGCCGCAACCGAAGCCAGCGGCCGAGCCGAAACCGGCGGCGGCTTGAGGCCCTCGCCTGCGCGACTTGCGCTGGTCAGTACGAGAGGATGGTGCGCATCCCGAACACGATGCTGTCCTTGATCCGATGCGTCTGCGTCGGATCATTGGGGTCGACGGCGCCGCCGCCGGGATGGGCGATGTATTGAAACATCGGCTGCATCGTGAAATTGGCATTCACGACGTGCTGGTAGGTGATCTCGAGGATCGCCTCATAGTCGCGGATCGGATACGCCGTGCCGGTGAAGATCTGGGTATCGCGATCGAGCGCGCGGGCGGCGTCGGAAATCCTGCCGTAAATCCCGGCAATGCCGAACCGGTCGTCCGGATATTTGTCGCTGAAGCCGGTGAACAGGAAGCCGCCGTCGACATAGGTGCTGATGAGGTTGCGGTCCGACGGGCTGACCGAAACTCGCATGAAGAACGCGACGCCCTTGTCCGCGTCCGGCTCAACGCGCGCGAGCAACTGCTCATAGACCATGAAGATGCCGTTGTCCCGTCGCAGCCACCGGGTGTCGCCGGAGCTGTTGGGATCGGCGAGCGACAGCCCGTCGGCCCCGAAGCGCTGATCGGCGAACGACATCATGTGATACCAGCCGCCGCCGGTGATCGTGGCCGGCAGCCTGCTCTCACCGATCTCGAACTTGTATTTGAGCTGGCCGATCCACCAGGGCGGATCGTTGACGCGGAACAGGATCCCGTGCGGATTGAGGAGTTGCGGATTCTCGGTTCCCTGCGGCGGAGCGGCCGAGCCGTCAAACAGCCCCAGATAGGCCGTGAGGCGGTCGGTCAGGCTTGACTTGATGCGGATCCCGGGCACGGCAAGCGCCGGCGATGGCCCGCCGGTCGGAAGATTGACGCCGGTGATGCCGGGCCAGCCCAACGCCGAATTGATGAAGATGTCATCGTACTGGCTGTCGATGAACTCGACGTCGGAGCCCTGCTGGCCGACGCGCACCGCGAGCCTGCCGTCGAGGAGCTTCTGCTCGATCCAGAACTCGTAGAGCCGCGTCGCCGGCAGCGACGCGACGCCGGACACCAGAAACAAATTGCCGACATAGCCCCGCGACAGCCCGTCGCCATGGATCTGGAACATGTTGGCGTGGAAGGTCGCGCCGGTCCAGCCCATCACCTTCTCGAGGTCGATCGTGGTGCCGAGATCGAGACGGCCGGTATAGGCCGCACCGTTGCTCACACCTCCCGAGGTGTTGGTAAACGCCTCGCCGATATAGGTCATGCTGAACTGGTAGCCGGCCTCCTCCAGCGCGGCGCGCGTATCCGCGATGCGATCGGCGACCGGCTTGTCGTCCGCATGCGCCGGGGCGCAGAGCGCGAGGGCCGCGGCCACCAGTGTTGCGCGGGAAGGAGCTCTGCTCATCGGAGATGCCGCGGTGCGATCGCGCTATTTGACGATGCGCAGCCGTCGCATCAGCAGATAAGCCAAGAGCGCCGATCCGACCAACAAGCCTGCCGCCCACAGAAATCCGCTGTCGACATCGGTCAGCGGCAATCCCTTGGTGTTCATGCCGAAGATGCCGGTGACGAGCGTCGGCGGCAGCAGCATCATGGTGACGACGGAGAGCGCATGCAGATGCTTGTTGCTCTCCTCCTCGAGCTTGAAGCGCAGCTCCTCCTCCAGCAGGCGGCTGCGCTCGCGCAGTTCGACGATGTCGTGGTCGAGGCCGTCGAGCCGCTGTGCCAGCTTGCCGGCCTGCAGCCGCAGCGCCGGGCTGAGATTGTCCATGTTCTTCAGCTCGAGCCGGTGAAACAGCACGCGCAGGCCGGCGAGCTGGCGATGCACCCGCACGCAGGTCCGGCGCATCCGCCCGAGCGTGCCGCGCATCTCGGAATTGGTTTCGCCGGCGACCACCCGGTCCTCGATCGCATCGATCTCGGTGCCGATCTTGTCGGCCATGCGGTCCATGGTGTCGGCGACCTCGTGGATGATCTTTTCCAGCAGCGCCGCGACGCTATCCACGCGATAGCCGCTTTCGAGCACGCGGCGCGTCGCGTCGACCGCGCAGAGCGCCTGGTGGCGTCCACTGATCAGGAGACGCTCGGTCATCGCAAACCGGAGGAAGTCGGTCTCCTCGGTCGGCGCATCGATGCTGCGGACCAGATCGGAAAACAGGCCATAGACGCAATTGTCGATGGTGTGGATCTGCTGGAATTCGTCGTTCGACAGCAGCAGGTCGCGCGCGAGCTGCGGGATGTGCATGTTGGCGAGCCACGCCCGGGTGCGGACATCGCTCAGGTTGAAGTGCAGCCACAACCGTCCGTCATGGCTCGGCTCGATCGGCTTGTCGATCGGAAGCGCCTCGGCACGGCCGTCGTGGTGCAGGCGAAACGCCCAGACCAGGCCGGGGACGGCCTCACGCGTCAGCAGCGAGCCGACAGGAGCAGGAGGTGGATCAGCCAGCATGGCCGCTCTCCAAAAGACTCTTCAAGGCAACCGCGCGAAATGACATGCTCAAAAACCCGCCGCCGCGCAAAACCGGGCGGGCGCGTCCTTCGTCATATTGGAGGACGCGCCCGTTACAGTTTTATGTCAGCGACAGCCCTACTCGGCCGCAAGGCCGGTCGGCGTCGCCGCCTCGGCGGCTTCCTTGTTGTAGTCGTGCACCACGCGGCCGAACGGCAGCGTCAGGTCGGCGAGGAAATGGTGCGCGCCGACGACGCGCTTGACCGGGAAATCCGCGACCGGCGCGTTGACATGCGGCACCAGATGCAGCCGGCCCGGCCCGATCCACGATCCCTTGACGCGATGTCGGTCAGGTTGATCGCAACCAGTTGGCAGATTTCGAGATGGCCGTCGACGCCGGGGATCATCTTCAGATTGATCTGCGTCTTCGACAGCGTGGCGCGGGTGTTGTCGCCATTGCCCGCCATGCTCTCGTGCTTGTAGCCCATCGTGCCCATCGCAACGAGCTGGCCGGCATATTCCAGCGTGCCGGTCAGCGTGTCCTTGACGATCTCGAGCTTCGGGTGGGCGTACTTCTTCGGAAAGCCCCAGATCTCGCGGCCGGCCGCGATCGGCGGATCATCGTCGAGATACATCTGGCAGACGAAGTTGACCTCTTCGCCATGCAGGCGCGCGGGGATCACAAGGCCGGACTCGGTGTAGCTGCCGAAGCCGGAGCTGTCGGGCATCTTGATCCATTCGTAATGCACGATCGCCTGCTCGATCGGCTCCAGCGGCTCAGGCAGGCCGGCACGGATCAGCTCCGGATCGGTCTCATAGGTGATGACAAAGAATTCGCGATCGATGAAGCGGTAGGGACCGGCGGGATAGCTCGGACCGGCGGCCGGCATGGACGGAAGCTTGAGCAGATCTTCCCTGCGCATCGCAATAACCCCCTGTTTGAAAAGCTTGCGCGGAAGCTAACGGCCGAGATTGACAGCGAGATGAGGGATTTCCGTCAGCCGCATGACCCGCGTTTCGCTGATGAGGCCAATGCTAACCATGCAGGCAGGCACGGCGGATGCGCCATGGGCCGACGCGGCGTTTGTCATCACGGCGTCATCGGCGCCCTGAATTCTCGCCGCGAATTTTTTGGAGTGTCTGAGATGGACGCGCGAACCCCTCATTTTGACGATATCGAGCACGCGACGCCCGGCTGGCGCCCCGAAGGCTGCGATCGCGTGGCGCTGGTGCTGCAGGGCGGCGGCGCGCTCGGCGCCTATCAGGCCGGGGTCTATCAGGCGCTGCATGAATCCAATATCGAGCCCGACTGGGTCTGCGGCGTCTCGATCGGCGCGATCAACTCGGCGATCATCGCCGGCAATCCGCCCTCGAAGCGGCTTGAGCGGCTGCACACATTCTGGGATCGCATCACCAGCCGCAAGATCTGGCACTACACGCCGGATGGCGACGTCTTCCGCAAGGCGCGCAATTTCACCAGCTCATGGCTGACGACGACGCTCGGGCAACCCGGCTTCTTCACCCCACATCAGACCAATCCGTGGTTCAGCCCGGCCGGCGCGCGCACCGCCACCAGCTATTACGACACCACGCCGTTGCGTGAATCACTGCTCGAGCTGGTCGATTTCGACCGCATCAATTCCAAGACGATGAGGTTTGCCGTCGGAGCGGTGAACGTGCTGTCCGGCAACTTCATCTATTTCGACAATGCCCATGACGAGATCATCCCCGAGCACATCATGGCGAGCGGCGCGCTGCCGCCGGCACTGCCGATGGTGAAGGTCGGCACCGATCATTTCTGGGACGGCGGCATCGTCTCCAACACGCCGCTGCAGCACCTGCTGGACCAGGAAGACACCGCCAACTCGCTGGTGTTCCAGGTCGACCTGTTCTCGGCGCGCGGCATGCTGCCGCGCGACATCCAGGACGTGATGGCCCGCCACAAGGACATCATGTATTCGTCGCGCACCCGCTACAACACCGACGTCTACCGCAAGACCTACAATCTGCGCACCGCCCTGCACAACGCGTTGGGGAAAATCCCCGACGATCAGCTCTCGGATGAAGAGCGCCAGCTCAAGAAGGCGAACAGCCGGCTGCCCGGAATCACGTTGCTGCAGCTGATCTATCAGCAGAAGGCCTATGAGGGCGACGCCAAGGACCACGAATTCTCCGGCACCTCGATGCGCGAGCACTGGGTGAGCGGACACGAGGACACCAAGCGTTCGCTGAAGCATCGCGAATGGATCAATATGCCGGAGAACGGCATGGGCATCGTGATCCACGACGTGCATCGGGAGAGCGAGTAGCATCGTCATTGCCGGGCTTGACCCGGCAATCCATCCCGCTTCGGACAAATTACTCGTCCGCTCGCGCGGACGATGGATGCGCGGGTCAAGCCCGCGCATGACTTGCTGAATTTGCGGCGACGCTTACGGCCGCGTCGACATGTTGCCCGGCGGGCCCGGGGTGCGGATCGGTTCGGCCAGACGCGCGAATTCGCAGAGCAGCGAGCGCGTCTTGCGCGGATCGATCACCTCCTCGACCCAGAACTTCTCGGCCGAGCGGAACGGCGAGCGCAGCTTGTTGAGGCGATCCTCGATCTCGCGCAGCTTGGCGGCGGGATCACTGGCCGCGTCGATCTCGGCGCGATAGGCCGCCTCGATGCCGCCCTCGAGCGGCAGCGAGCCCCAATAGGCCGACGGCCACGCATAGCGCATCGAGAACCGGTTGGCCGGCTGATGCACCACGCCGGCGACACCGAAAGCGTTGCGGATGATGATGGTGCACCACGGCACCGTGCTCTGGTTGACTGCGGCCATCGCCCGCACGCCGTGGCGGATGGTCGCCGACTTCTCCGCCTCGAGCCCGATCATGAAGCCCGGGCAGTCCATCAGATAGACCACCGGTAGATGGAAGGTCTCGGCGAAGTCGACCCACCGCACCACCTTCTGGCAGGCGTCCGCGGTCCACGAACCGCCATAGTGGAACGGATCGCTGGCGAGCAGCAGCACCGCCCTGCCCTCGATCCGCGCCAGCCCGGTGATAACAGGCCGGCCGAAATTGGCGGCGACCTCGAAGAACGAGCCCTTGTCGACGACGGCCTCGATGATCGGCCGCATCTTGTAGACCTGCTTGCGGTTGCGCGGCACAGCCTTCAACAGCGCCTCCTCGCCGCGTTCCGGATCGTCGGTGCAGGGAATGGTCGGCGGCAAATCGTAGACCGACGACGGCAGATAGGACAGGAAGCGCCGCGCGTAGTCGAACGCCTCCTCCTCCGTCTCCACCGCCTGATCGATCGCGCCGGCGCGGGTCTGGATATCGGCGCCGCCGAGCTCCTGCTTGGTGAGGTCCTGCCCCAGGCGCTTCACCACCGGCGGGCCGGCGACGAACATCGCGGAGCTTTTGGTCATGATGGAGTAATGCGTCGCCGCCAGCCGCGCCGCACCTAAGCCGGCGACCGAACCGAGGCCGAGGCCGACCACCGGCACGCGCGCCAGATTGGCGGTCGTGTACCAGTACCAGCGCGTGCCGCCGACGCCGCCGGGCAGATTGGCGGCGCCCTTGGTCTCGATCGTCTTCACCGAGCCGCCGCCGCCCGAGCCTTCAATCACGCGGACGATCGGCAGGCGGAAGTCATGCGCCATCTCCTCCGCCATCAGCGGCTTGGCGGAAATCGATGCATCGGCCGAGCCGCCGCGCACGGTGAAATCGTCGCCGACCACCACCACGGTGCGGCCGTCGACCCTGGCGCGGCCGAACACGCAGTTCGCAGGCGTCAGATGCTTGAGTTCGTTGCTCTCGTCATATTCGGCGATGCCGGAGATGGCACCGACCTCGTGGAAGCTGCTCTGGTCGACGAGCTTGTCGATGCGCTCGCGGACGGTGAGCCGGCCCTGGTCGCGCTGCCGCTTGACCTTGTCAACGCCTCCCATCTCCCGCGCGAACGCTTCGCGCCGGGCGAGGTCGTCGAGTTCCGGCTTCCAGCTCATTCATTGCCTCCGTCTTGATCATTTTGTTGTTGTTATGGGCGGCGACCGAAAGCGACTTGCGTTCGATGCGATTGCTGAAGATATCGCCGTCGGCGCCTTCGAGCAGGCTGCCGAGCGCGGCGGCGAGTTCGACCATCTGCGGTGCGACCTCGCGGTGCAGCCGCTCTTCGTCATACATCGCCGAGAGCAGGCCGATCGTTGTGACCACATAGGTCTGATACTGCGGCGACCACAGCGGCACCGCGACGCCGTTGATGTGCGGGCTCCACAGGCCGCAGGCGACGACGTAGCCGTGTTCCTGCAGGTGACGGCGGTTGGCCTCGATGCGCGGCGTCAGCATCTTGGCGCTCTCAGGCAACTCGCCCTCCATCTCTGATATCAGCGCGTCGCCGATCACAGGATCGAGCGCGGCCGTGTAGGCGTGGCCGGCGGCGGTGGTCGCCATCGAGATGCGGCTTCCGGTGGCCTCATGCAGGCCGAGCGCGTTCGCCGCGCGGGCGAACTCCAGATAGACCATTGGAAAGCGGTCGGGGATCACGAAGCCCACCGTGCCCGGCAATTGATCGGCGACATCCTGCAGGCGCAGCCGGATCAGATTGCGCAGCTGCAGCCCCTTCATCATCGTGGTGCTCATCGCGACCGCACTCGGACCGATCCGATACTTCTGGTCGCGCGGCAGATAGACGAGCTGTCCCATCCGCGTCAGCGTGTGCGTCAACCGCGACACCGTCGAACGCGGCAGGCCGCAGCGGTTGGAGATTTCGAGATTGCCGAGCCTGGCTTCGTGCCCCTCGAAGCACCGCAACACATCAAAGGCGCGCGACACCACCTGGATGACATCGCCATCGCCTGTCTCGCTGGCGCGCATTCCCTGCCTGCTAAGTCGTTCCGAGCGCCGACCCATTTGTTTTGTCTCCATTCCGTCCTGCGGAATAAAATTCCACTTGCAGATGAAGCTACCTCAGGCAATCTGCCGCCACAACAAAAAGCCATTCGCCGGATGAAATTTCCGCAAGACGGTATCGGAGAGTGGAATGCCAGAGATCAAGGTCGTGACCGAAGTTGCCGGGCGCGTTTGCGCGCTTCCTGTCGAGGCCGGCAGCAGCGTCGGCGATGGCGACGAGATTGCGTTCGTCGAGGCGATGAAGATGGAAATACCGGTCACATCGACGGCAGCAGGCAAAATCAAGTCGATTCTGGTCAAGATCGACGACGTCATCGCCGAAGGCCAGGCGGTCGCGATCGTCGAGACCTGAGATCTCGCAACCTCCGGCCAGCCGCGACAATCTGTCCGGTGATGCAGCGGCCGAAATAGGCGGCCTGCGGCCAAGGCGGCGTTGCCATCGCCGGATCGCGATGCAATCATCCCGCCCGGAAAAGTTTCGCACAGCGAAACAAAGGGAGGGATTATGATCCATCGGCTGATGGCGCTCGCGCCTGCCGCGCTTGCCGGCCTGTCACTCGTCGCTGCCCTGCCCGCCTCGGCCGAGGACATCAAGCTGCCGCCGACCATGGCGGTGACCGCCTATGACACCGGCACCGCCGGCTTCAACATCGCGGTCGGCGTCGGCAAGATGATGAAGGACAAATACGGCACCGACGTCCGCGTGCTGCCGGCCGGCAACGACGTCGCGCGTCTCGCACCCTTGCGCGCCAAGCGCGCCGTCTCGTCGGCGATGGGATCGGGGACCTATTTCGCGCAGGAAGGCGTGTTCGAGTTCGGCGCCAAGGAGTGGGGCCCGCAGCCGCTGCAGCTGATGCTGTCGTCGGTCGACTGCAATTGCGGCGCCCTTGGCGTGGCGGCGGATGCCGGCGTCAAGGAGATGAAGGATCTGCGCGGCAAGCGCGTCGGCTTCGTGGTCGGCTCGCCGGCGTTGAACCAGAACTCGCTGGCGATGCTCGCCTTCGGCGGCCTCACTCAGAACGACGTCAAGATCGTCGAGTTCGCGAGCTACGGCGCGATGTGGAAGGGCCTTATCAACAACGACACCGACGCCGCCTTCGGCACCACGATCACCGGCCCCGCCAAGGAGGCCGAGACCTCGCCGCGCGGATTGATGTGGCCGCCGCTGCCCGCCAGCGACAAGGAAGGCTGGGCGCGGGTGAAGAAGGTCGGCTCGTTCTTCTTCCCGCAAACCGCAACCTGCGGCGCCGGCATCTCGCCGGACAAGCCGATCCAGCTTGGCAACTACCCCTACCCGATCTTCGTCGCCTACGCCGCGCAACCGGCCGACCAGATCTATGCGATCACCAAGGCGATGATCATCAACTACGACACCTACAAGGATTCGGCCCCCGGCGCCGGCGGCCTCAGCGCCGACCGCCAGACCAAGAACTGGGTCGTCCCGGTGCATCCCGGCGCGGTGAAGGCGCTCAAGGAAGCAGGCTACTGGAGCCACGAGCAGGACGCGCATAACAACGCGCTGTACAAGCGCCAGGAAGTGCTGGGCGCGGCCTGGACGGATTACGGCAAGTCCAACCCACCCTCCGACGAAAAAGCCTTCCTCGACGGCTGGATGAAGGCGCGCGCCGCGGCACTTGCGAAAGCCAATATGCCTAATGGCTTCGACTAAAGGCGGTTAGGCTGCCGCGATAACAAGATCATCGAGAGGGGAGCGCGATGTCCGACGGCGCGGCCGCGACGGCGAAGAAGGTCGAGTTCGACGATCCGCATCTCTCCGCGGCGGCCGACCTGCAGGAGTCCGAGGTCACGCGCATCCGCACCTTGCGCGGCGCCTGGCGCTGGGCCCTGCTGGTGGCCACGGCTGCGACCATCCTTCTGTGCGTCAACCAGCAATTCTCGCTGCGCTTCTTCATCGATTACACCCAGCTCAACACCGAATATTTCTACGTCCTGATCGCGCTGATGCTGCCGTTCACCTTCCTGATCTTCCCGGGAAGCGAGACCGCGCCGCTCGACCGGATTCCCTGGTACGACCTGCTGCTGTTCGCGCTGACATTCGGCTCGGCGATCTGGCTGACGGCCAATATCCGCAAGGCTGCAGCGGCCGGATGGGAGTTCGACGGCGCGCCGACCAATGTCATCGTTGCCGGACTGATCATGTGGTTCGTGCTGATGGAGGCGTTGCGCCGCACCGGCGGCTGGAGCCTGCTGCTGAGCGTGTTGCCGTTCACGCTCTATCCGCTGTTTGCCGACGCCAGCTGGCTCGGCCCATTCCGCGGCACGCAGTCGACGCTGCAGCAAACCACGGCCTATCACATGCTCTCCGGCGAGAGCCTGCTCGGCATCCCGATCCAGGCCTTTGCCGACACGGTGATCGGCTTCCTGGTGTTCGGCACCGCGTTGATGATGACGGGTGCCGGCAAGTTCTTCATCAATATCGCGTTCGCGATGTGCGGCACCTTCCGCGGCGGCGCAGCCAAGGTCTGCGTGTTCGCCTCGGGACTGCTCGGCACCGTCGGCGGCAGCATCGTGTCCAACGTGCTTACCGCAGGCACCATGACGATCCCTGCGATGAAGAAGACCGGTTTCACGCCGTCCTATGCCGGTGCCATCGAGGCCTGCGCCTCGACCGGCGCGGTGCTGGCGCCTCCGGTGCTCGGCGCCACGGCGTTCGTGATGGCGCAGTTCATGAACACGAGCTACGCCGACGTCGCGCTCGCCGCGACCATTCCGTCGGTGCTCTACTATGTCGGCCTGTTCGCTCAGGTCGATGCGTACGCCGCCCGCCACAAACTGGAAGGCATTCCGCGCGCCGAGCTGCCGCGGTTCCGCGATGCCTTTATGGAGGGCTGGTATTATCTGTTCGTCATCGTCGTGCTGGTAGTGATGCTGCTCTACTTCAAGCGCGAAAGCCACGCGCCGTTCTATGCCTCCGCCCTGCTCGTGATCCTGCACCAATGGTCGGGCCCGGCGCCGTGGAAGGCCGGCAACACGGCGGTGCTCGCCCTGTCGGTCGCGGTGACGGCGCTGATGCTCTGGTTCGGCGTGCTCAACGCCGTGCTGGGGAATGTGCCTGCTTGTAGCGCTCAATGAGTTCTTCCCGGGCAAGAACTGGGGCGGCGCCCGCTGGCTGCAATTTCTCGAGCTGAACGGCAAGACCTTCGTCGAGTTGATCGCGATCCTCGCCGGCTGCGGCCTCCTGATCGGCGCGTTTTCGCTGACCGGCGTCATCTCGAGCCTCGCCAACGATCTGCTCAGCATCGCGGCCGGGGATGCCTTCCTGCTGCTGATCATGTGCGCGATCACCAGCCTGATCCTTGGGCTCGGGCTGACGACGACGTCCTGCTACATTTTCCTCGCCATTCTTGTCGCCCCCGCGCTGGAGAAGCTCGGGCTGAACAAGATGGCCGTGCACATGTTCATCTTCTACTGGGGCATGCTCTCATCGATCACGCCCCCGGTCGCGATCGCCTCCTTCGCGGCGGCCGGCATCGCCGGCGCGCCGGCGATGAAGACCGGATGGGAATCGATGTGGGTCGGCAGCATCATCTATTTCATCCCGTTCTTCTTCGTGCTGAACCCGGCCCTGCTGCTCCAGGGCAGCAACCCCTATCTCGAGGCGCTCGGCCTCACCGGCCTTGCCTGTTTCGGCATCGTCTTCATCTGCGGCGGCATTCAGGGCTACCAGGCCTATGTCGGCGACCTGCGCAGGGCCGGCATCATGGAATGGCCATTGCGGGTGCTGCTGGTGATCGGCGGTTTCGTAGTGGCGACGCCCGGCGGCGGCATCATGCCTCTGTCGCAGCTCCAGATCACCCTGCTGGGTCTTGCGATCCTCGCCCCGACCACCCTGATCGCGCTGGTGCTGGTGCGCCGCCAGGCGCTGGTTGCGAACCAGTTGCGCGCGCCCTGATTGCGTTGCACAACAGGAGGCGATGAAACAATCGCCTCCGCCTGTCACCGCCAGCACCGTCAACTGGACCAGCTCGCAGCCGCCGCTGCTGCGGTTTCTGCACACGTGTTACGCAGACTTCCTCCCGGAGGCCGCCGGCGCGGTCGCCGATTACATCCCCGAGCTCGGCAAGGCCGACCCTGCCCATTTTGGCATCAGCCTCGCGACGCTCGACGGCCATGTCTACGAAGTCGGCGATACCAGGGTGCCCTTCACCATCCAGTCGATGTCAAAACCGTTTGTGTTCGCTCTGGCGCTGGACACGCTGGGCGCCGAGCGGGTGGAGAGCGTGATCGGCGTCGAGCCGTCGGGCGACCCCTTCAACTCGATCCGGCTCAATGCCGACAACCACCCGTTCAATGCGATGGTCAATGCCGGCGCGATCGCCTGCTCCGGCCTGCTCCACGCCGACAAGGGCGACGGCGCGTTCGACTTCATCCGCCAGGCGCTCGGCCGCTTCGCCGGCCGCGAGCTCGGCGTCGACGAGGCGGTGTACGCCTCCGAGAGCGCCACCGGCGACCGCAACCGGGCGATCGGCTATCTCTTGCGCACCAACAGCGTGATCACCGACAACGTGCCTGCGGTGCTCGACGTCTATTTCCGGCAATGCGCCATCCTGGTCACCGCGCGCGACACCGCCGTGATGGCGGCGACGCTTGCCAACCGCGGCATCAATCCACTGACCGAAGAGCAAGTGGTGACGCCCTACGCGATCGCGCGCACGCTCTCGGTGATGACGTCGTCGGGCATGTACGACTACGCCGGCGAATGGATCTACCGGGTCGGCATCCCCGCCAAGAGCGGCGTCGGCGGGGGCATTCTGGCGGCGCTGCCGGCTCGGCTCGGGCTCGGCAGCTACTCGCCGAAGCTAGACAAGCACGGCAACAGCGTGCGCGGCATCAAGGTGTGCGAGGCGCTGTCGTCGCATTACGACCTACACATGCTGAACCGCAGCGACGACGCCCGCCACAGCATCATCGCCGACTACAATATTGGTAAGAACCCGTCGCGGCGGGTGCGCCGACCGCAGGAGCAGGAGATCCTGGCGAAGCACTTCCAGGAGGTGCGCGTGATCGAGCTGGTCGGCACGCTGTCGCTCTCCAATGTCGACTATGTCGCGCGCCGCCTCGGTGGCGGGCCGCGGCCAGAGTTCGTGATCTTCGATCTGCGCCGCGTCACCGCGACGACCCGCGCCGGCGCCCGGCTGGTCGCCGAAGCCTTCCAGGAACTGGCCGAGCTCGGCGTCACCGTGATCCTCTCAGGCATCAAGCGGACTTCGCGCGAATGGACCACGATCAGCGAGTGGACCAACCGGCTCGGCAATATCAGGGATTTCTATCTGCTCGACACCGCGATCGAGTGGGCGGAGGACCAAATCGTCTACCGCTATGGCGGCTCGATCGACTTCCTCGAGACGACGGAGCTTGCCGAGCAGCCGCTGCTCGCCGGACTAAGTGAGCAGGAGATTGCAGATCTTATCCCGCTCTGCACGGTCAGGACCTACCAGCCGAATGAGCAGATCATCGCCGCGGGCAGCGAGGCGACCTCGCTGTTCTTCCTGCGCAGCGGCGTGGTCCACGTCACCCTGCCCGACGGCATCCGGCTGGCGACGCTGACCGCAGGCATGGCGTTCGGCGAGATGGGACTGCTGGAGCCGAAGCGGATCGCGGACGTGGTCGCCGACATGTCGGCGACCACCTACGAAGTGACGATCAAGGATTTCGAGCGCTTCCGCGAGCAGCATCCGCGGGCCGGCGAGCGGATCATGCGCAACCTCGCGCATATTCTCGCCGAGCGGCTGATCCTGGCGAATGCGAAGGTGGATCTGCTGACGTCGGGGTAGATTCCAATCATGCAGCGCGAGGACTTGTACAACTCCGTCATGCCCGGGCTTGACCCGGGCATCCACGTCTTGCTGCTAACCGTGAAGAAAGACGTGGATGGCCGGGTCAAGCCCGGCCATAACGTCGGAGGGTGCATGCGCTCCGGCCTCTCCGCGCGACGCCTTAGCTCACCACTTCCGTCACCGGCTGCATGTCGATCTCGAACGTTTCGAGAAATTTCGACGTCATGATGTAGAAGCCGACCGAGAGCTGCAGCTCGATCAGCGCGGCCGGCGTCAGCATCGCCGCGATCGCCTTAAAGGTCGCGTCGGTCGGTTTCCTCAGCTTGACGATCTCGTCGGTGAAGGTGAGCGCCGCGCGCTGCACCTCGTTGAAGCAGGTCGCGGACTGCCAGTTGTCCAGCGCCGCGTTCTGCTCGTCGGTGACGCCGACATTCTTGCCGATGCGTTTGTGCGCAACGATCTCGTAGGGCGCCTCGCAGAGAATGCCGGTGCGCGTGATCGCAAGCTCGCGCACGATCGGATCGAGTTCGCCCTTGTGGCGGATCGCACCGCCGAGCCGGCAGTATTGTTCAAAGTAGCTCGGCGAATGCGCCATCATGCGGAAGATGTTGGCGTTGCGGTTCTTGTCGAGGATCTCGCGGGTGCGCGGGTTTGCCTTCGCGGGATCGGAGTAGTCGATGCGGGCCATTTCCTAACCTTGATCTTGCCGTTGTTTCTGTCGGGTTCCGAAACACTAGAGCCTTTTCCGTTCCGATGAAATTGGAACGGGGCTCTAGATCCTTGTTTTGACGCGTTTTCTTCACACGAACCGGCATCCACTGCGCTCGAAAACGCTCTGTACGGGCGGCCGTCGCAGGAGCAACACGCGCGAGTCAAATTGCCGCCGCATTCCGAGACAACCTTGTCACAGTCGATATTCGCTGAGTGGGGACTCATCAAAAGCGGATGCTCGACGCGGGGTGTTCCGAGTACAAAAATCTGGCCGTCTTGCGCTCTCTCGGCGCAACGATGAGTCACGCCCAAGTCTAGGGGAAACGCATGAAGGAAGCCACCAAGAGGGCGGCCTCGGAAGCGCTTGCGCAAATGCTGGCGGTGACGGCGATGCTCGTCATCGCCAGCTTTGTCTTTTATTGGCACTGAGGCATGATCCGGAAAAGTGTGTAGCGGTTTAATCATGCCCACAAGTTATCCGCAAACTATGAGGGGCGCGAGCGAACCAATTCAGCCTGGTCTCGCGTTCTGATCGGATCGTTCAGCCCCTCATTTCGTCTTCGCGAAGTATGGAACCAGCCGTCCCGCGAATTGCGTGAAGCGCGCGGAAACCTTGTCGCCGACGGCGAGGTCGTGGTCGCCATGGGCCATCATGCGAAAGCCCTCGTCGGCATCGACAAGCAGGATGTTGTAAGGCACGTGCGCCCGCGTCGCCGGTGTCGCGGCGCGGCAGACCAGCGAGGTCGCATACACCGTCCCTGCCCCGCTCGCGCGATGCTCGGCGAGATCGGACGCGCCGCACGCCGCGCAGAAGCTGCGGCGGAAATATTGCCGCGCGCCGCAGGCGCTGCAGCTCTGATAGACGATGGCTTCCGCGCCCTCGGTCCAGTCAGCGATCGGTCCGCTCATCGCACGCGCTCCAGGAACATGCTGACATGCGACGACAGCACGCCGCCGTCGCCGTGCAGCAGCGCGACCGAGGCGTCGCGCACCTGACGGTTTTCTGCGCGGCCGGTCATCTGCAGCTGGGTTTCGACCAGATGCGCCATCGCGCCGCCGACGCCGCAATGGCCATAGCTGAGCAGCCCGCCATGGGTGTTGAGCGGCATCTCGCCATCCTGATTGAAATAGCCGGCGCGCACCCGCGCCGCCGCCTCGCCGCGCCCGGCGAGGCCGAGGTCCTCCAGCAGCATCGCGAGCGTGATCGTGAAGCTGTCGTAGACCGCCGCATAACGGACGTCCGAGATCGCGATGCCCGACGCCTGTTTCGCCTTCGCGATCGAAATCTCCGCGCCAAGCTCACTCAGCGCCGGCGCGGCCGTGACGTGCTGATGGGTGTGCGCCTGGGCGCAGCCGCGGACGCGGACCCGCCGCTCGCCGGTCGGCTCGCGGCTGATCACGCAGGCGGCGCCGCCGTCGGACACCGGACAGCAGTCGAGCAGTTTGAGCGGCATCGCCACCGGCTTCGAGGCCATCACGTCGGCAACGCTGATCGGCTCGTGGAATTGCGCACCGGGATGCGTCAGCGCGTGCTTGCGCATCAGCACCGCGAACTCGGCGAGGTCTTCTTGCGTGAGGCCGTATTCATGCATGTAGCGGGTCGCGACCAGGCCGTAATAGGCCGGGATGGTCGGCCCAAGCGTCACCTCGTAGTCGGGATGCCCGACCTGGGCCAGCGCCTGGATCGAGGCGTCGCGGCTCTGCCCGGTCAGCCGGTTCTCGCCGCCGACCACCAGCACGTGTTTTGCAACGCCGGCGTCGACGAGGTGATGCGCCAGCATGGTCATCGCAAGCCCGGTGGCGCCGCCGACCTGCACGGCGTGGGCGTAGGACGGCCGGATGCCGAAATGCTCGGCAAACACGGTCGCTAGCATGATGTGCGGCGAGACGGTGGAATAGCCGCAAAGGATGCCGTCGATCTCGGAGCGCTTCAGCCCGGCATCTGATATCGCAAGCTCGGCCGCCTTGCTCATCAAATCGAGCGAGGATGAGCCCTCATGCTTGCCGTAGGACATGAGGCCGACGCCGGTGACGAAGCTCATCTTTTAACCTCCCCTTGCAAAGGGGAGGTCGGCTTGCGCAAGCAAGCCGGGTGGGGATCTGTCTCCGCACCATGCGCTGTCGCCTGTGGCTGCCCCCCACCCTGCCCTCCCCCTTTCAGGGGGAGGGAGAAGAGCGCGATGTGTCTGCGCGAGCGCATCATCTCAATACGACTTCGGAAGGCCGAGCACCTTCTCGCCGATGAAGCTGAGGATCAGCTGCGGGCTGATCGGCGCGATGCGCGGGATCAACGATTCCCGAAGATAACGCTCGACGTGATATTCCTTGGCATAGCCGAAACCGCCATGGGTCATCACCGCCTGCTCGCAGGCGTGGAAGCCGGCCTCCGCGGCGAGATATTTTGCCGAATTCGCGGCGGGGCCGCACGGCAGGTTCTGGTCATATTGCCAGCCGGCGCGCAGCACCATCAGCCAGGCGGCCTCGAGCTCCATCCAGCACTTCGCCAGCGGATGCTGGATCCCCTGGTTCATGCCGATCGGGCGGTTGAACACGATGCGGCCCTTGGCATATTCGGACGCCCGCTTCAGCGCGATCTGGCCAAGCCCGACCGCTTCGGCCGCGATCAGGATGCGCTCGGGGTTCATGCCGTGCAGGATGTATTCGAAGCCGCGGCCTTCCTCGCCGATGCGGTCCTCTACCGGGATCTCGAAATTCTCGAAGAACAGCTCGTTGGAGTCGACCGGCTTGCGGCCCATCTTCTCGATCTCGTGCACGGTGACGCGCTTGCGGTCGAAATCGGTGTAGAACAGGCTGAGGCCGTGGGTCGGGCTGCGCACTTCCTCCAGCGGCGTGGTGCGCGCGAGCAGCAGGATCTTGTTGGCGACCTGCGCAGTCGAGATCCACACCTTCTGGCCGTTGACGATGTATTTGTCGCCCTGGCGCACCGCGCGGGTCTTGAGCTGCGTGGTGTTGAGGCCGGTGTTCGGCTCGGTCACCGCGAAGCAGGACTTGTCGCGGCCGTCGATGATCGGCGGCAGCATGCGCTGGCACTGCTCCTTGGTGCCGAACACCACCACAGGATTGAGCCCGAACACGTTCATGTGCACGGCCGAAGCGCCGGACATGCCGGCACCAGATTCGGAGATCGTGCGCATCATGATCGCCGCGTCGGTGATGCCGAGGCCGGAGCCGCCATATTCCTCGGGCATGCAGATGCCGAGCCAGCCGGCATCGGCCAGCGCGCGGTGGAAGTCAGAGGGATAGCCGCCCTCCTTGTCCTTCTTCAGCCAATAGGCTTCATCAAAGCGCGTACAGATTTTTCCGACGGCGTCGCGGATCGATTCCTGGTTGGCGGAGAGTGCGAAATCCATCTGTCCTGCTCCTATGCCTGCGCCGCTTTGGCGGCGCCGTCGCGCACCATCGCCGCGATCTCGTCGGTGGAGTAACCCGCCTCCTGCAAGATCTCCGCGCTGTGCTCGCCAAGCCGCGGTGCGAGCCGGCTCGGCTCAACCTTGGTCTCCGACCAGCGCGCCGACGGCGTCATGCTGCGGATGCGGCCTTCGGTCGGATGATCGATGACGGGAAAGACGCCTGTCGCGACCATATGCGGGTCCTGCAGCAGGCTCTCGAGATCGTGCATCGGCATCACAGGCACGTCGGCCTTCTCGAGGATCTCGTTCCACTCGGCAGTCGCTTTGGTCAGCAGGATGCGCGCGAGCTCGGCGTAAACGACATCGATGTTGCTGGCGCGGCCGGCGAAGGTCGCGAACTTCGGATCGCTGCGCAGATCGTCGCGGCCGGTCGCCTTGAAGAAGTTCTCCCACTGCTTGTCGTTATAGACGATCACGCAGATATAGCCGTCGAGCGTCTTGTACGGCCGCCGGTCCGGCGACAGATGGCGGGCATAGCCGCCCTTGTCGAGCGGCGGATCGTAGGTCAGGCCGCCCATGTGGTCGCCCATGACGAAGCCGGCCATGGTCTCGAACATCGGAATGTCGACGCGCTGGCCCTGCCCGGTGCGGTCGCGATGCACGAGGCTCGCGCAGATCGCACCGACCGCGGTGAGGCCGACGATGCGATCGACCAGCGCGTTCGGCACGTAGCGCGGCACGCCGTCCGAGGTCTGCGCCATCAGCGCCGGCAATGCGGTGGCACCCTGGATCAGATCGTCATAGGCGGGCTTTGCGGCATACGGCCCTTCCTGGCCGAAGCCGAACACGCCGGCATAGACCAGCCGCGGATTGACCTTGGCGACGACGTCGTAGCCGAGCTGCAGCCGCGCCATCGCCTGCGGGCGCACATTGTAGACCAGCACATCGGCTTTCGCGATCAGCCGCAGCACGGCCTCGCGCCCCGCCGGCTTCTTCAGATCGAGACAGACCGAGCGCTTGCTGCGGTTGGTATTGAGGAACACCGGCCCCATGCCGGGGTGCCGCGTCGGACCGATCTGCCGCGTGACGTCGCCGTCAGGCGATTCCACCTTGATAACGTCGGCACCGTAGTCGCCAAGCATCTGCGTGGCATAGGGTCCCATCAGCACGGTCGTCATGTCGACGACCTTGATACCCTGCAATGGTCCCATCGTCCTGTTCGCTCCCGGATGTTCTGGTTACGGAGCTAGTACCTACTGTTCTTAAAGCGTGAGTCGTGATTCAAGGTCGGGATGATACCCGAAGCAAGAGAAGTCCACCTTTCGAGGAAAGATCGCAAGGTGCTTGAGGCGTGTTGCCGCTCCCCGGTGACGTTGCAGCGCGATTTGAAGCGGGCGCGGATAGTTCTGTTGGCGGCGGATGGACGCAGCACTCGGTCGATCGCCAAGGAAGTTGGGGTCCAGCCGCGGATTGTCAGCCTTTGGCGGCATCGCTATGCCGACCAAGGCCTTGAAGGGCTGCAAGACAAGCCGCGACCGGGCAAGCAGCCAATCTATACGAAGGCCACCGACAAGCGGATTCTGAAGCTGCTGGACAAGCCGCCGCCGGACGGGTTCGCACGCTGGACCGGGCCCCTGCTGGCCGGGGCGCTGGGCGATGTTGACGTCCAATATGTCTGGCGGTTCCTGCGCAGCCACAAGATTGACCTCGCGGCTCGTAAGTCCTGGTGTGAGAGCAACGACCCGAACTTTACGGCCAAAGCCGCCGATGTTGTCGGCCTCTATGTCGCCCCGCCCGCGAAGGCCATTGTGCTGTGCGTGGACGAGAAGCCCTCGATCCAGGCTTTGGAGCGAGCGCAGGGTTATCTGAAGTTGCCCAATGGCCGCGCCTTGACCGGCCAGAGCCACGATTACAAGCGGCATGGCACCACAACATTGTTTGCGGCGCTCGAAGTCGCCACCGGAAAGATCATCGCGGCGCATTCAAAACGCCGACGCCGCGTCGAGTTTCTCGACTTCATGAACAGCGTCACCGCGGCTTTTCCGAACCGGAAGCTTCACGTCATCCTCGACAACCTCAACACCCACAAGAAGAACGAGCATTGGCTCAAGGCCCACCCCAACGTGCAATTTCATTTCACGCCGACAAGTGCGTCTTGGCTCAATCAGGTCGAGGTATGGTTTTCGATCTTGCAGGGGCAGTCGCTCAGCGGCACCTCCTTCACAAGCCTCACGCAGCTTCAGGAGCACATCGATGCCTACGTCAACGCATACAACGACAGAGCCGAGCCCTTCGTCTGGACCAAGAAAAAGGTCCGTCAACGCCGTTTCAAAGGCCGCCGTATCACTCAGCTCTGATTCTGGGTACTAGTAACGGGAGGTCTTTGCCGAGATCAACCGGCGCCAGGCGTATGGGCGTATGCGCGGCGGCGGCCGGACGGTTTCCACGCGGCGGAACGGCGGAAAACCGAAGCGTGTCCGCCGCCCCCAACGTCGGTTACTGCCCCGTCATCGCCTCGCGTGCTTTCAGGAGCTTTTCTAGTTCCGCATTCTGCTGCTCGAGGCGGTCGGCGATGCGCTCCTCGACTTCGGCGCCCGCAGCGCCTGCGGCCTGCTCGATCAGCTGCCTGATGTTGTCCCGGAGAATTGCGATGCGATTGTTCACTTCCGACAGTGACAGAGACGTCTCGATTCCCATGGTCCGTTCTCCCGGTGACAGGCGCAGACAGCTTAGCGCGGCGGGAGCCGGCGGCCTATCCCTTAGCCTATCCCTTAGCCTATCGCTTGGCCTATCCCTTTGGCCATCATCTCCCGCAGCGAGGTCTTCAGCACCTTGCCATAATTATTCTTCGGCAGGGCATCGAGATAGACGTAGCGCTTCGGCCGCTTGAACCGGGCGATCGAGGCCAGGCAATGCGCGTCGAGCTTGCCGTCGTCGGCCGCGGCGCCGTCCTCCAGCACAACGCAGGCGACGACGATCTCGCCCCATTCAGCATCCGGCACACCGATGGCCGAGACCTCGCGGACGTCGGGATGGGTCAGCAGGGCTTCCTCGACCTCGCGCGGATAGATGTTGGTGCCGCCGGAGATGATGACGTCCTTGGAGCGGTCCGACAGCGTCAGGAAGCCGTCGGCATCGAGCCGGCCGACATCGCCGGTGCGCAGCCAGCCGTCCTTCAGCGTCTCGGCATTGGCCTTCGGGTTGTTCCAGTAGCCGAGCATCACGGTTGCGCCCTTGACCTCGATCTCGCCGGTCTCGCCCGCGGGCAGCGGCTTGCCGTCCTTGTCGGTGATGCGCACGGTGACGACGCTCTGCGCCGTGCCAACCGAGGCCAGCCGTTCGAGATAGCGCGGATGATCGCTCTGCCGGTGCCAGTCGCGCGACAGCGCCGTGATGGTCATCGGCGACTCGCCCTGGCCATAGATCTGCACGAAGCGCTGGCCCATCGTCGCCATCGCGTCCAGGATATCGGCGGTATACATCGGCCCGCCCCCATAGATGATGGTGCGCAGCCCCTCGCCGTTCTCGCCGCGCTTCTTGGCGGCATCGACCAGCCGACGCACTATGGTGGGCGCCGCGAACATCACGAGGTTGTCGAGCTGGCGGCCGAGGTTGAGCACCTCATCCGGATCGAAGCCGCCGGATTCCGGCACGACGTGACGGCCGCCCATGCGGACATGCGGGAAATTGTAGAGGCCGGCGCCATGCGAGATCGGCGCGGCGTAGAGCGAGGCGTCGTTCGGCGTCGCCGCATCGACGTCGGCGAGATAGCACAGCGACATCGCGACCAGATTGCCGTGGCTCAGCATCACGCCCTTGGGACGGCCTGTCGTGCCTGAGGTGTAGAACAGCCAGGCGAGGTCGTTGACTTCGCGCGGAAGCGGCGCGGGCGCGCCCTCGCCGCTTCGCATCGCCTTGTAGGCAGCGTTGTCGACCGACAGCATGGTCATGCCGGCGGGACAGTCGTCCTTCGCCTCGCTCAGGGCGCCGACCGTATCATCGGACACGAAGGCGAGCTTCGCGCCGCCATTGCCGCAGATCCACGCCGCCTCGCGGCCATGCAGTTTTGCGTTGATCGGGATCGCGGCGGCGCCGATCCACCAGATGCCGTAGAGGCATTCGAGATATTGCGTGCAGTTCGTCGCAAACAGCGCGACGCGGTCGCCGGCGGCAATGCCGTGATCGCGCGCCAGCGTCGCCCCGATCGAGGCGGCGCGGCGGGCAAAGGTTGCGTAGTCAGCGTCGAGGTCGAAGCCGGTCAGCAGCGCCGGCGCGTCGGGACGCGCCCGCGCCGTCGCCGCCAGCCATTCGGCAACGTTCAAGCTACTTGGCCGGCTCGAGGATCGAGACGTAGTTGGCGACTGCGGCGCCGCCCATGTTGAAGATGCCGCCGATCTGCGGGTTCTTGAGCTGCATGCCCTCAGGCGCCTGCCCCGTGAGCTGCATTGCGCTCATGACATGCATGGAGACGCCGGTGGCGCCGATCGGATGGCCCTTGGCCTTGAGGCCGCCGGACGGATTGACCGGCAGCTTGCCGTCCTTCTGGGTCCAACCCTCCATGATCGCGCGCGCGCCCTGCCCCTTCGGCGTCAGGCCCATCGCTTCATATTCGATCAGCTCGGCGACTGTAAAGCAGTCATGGGTCTCGACGAAGGAGAGATCGGCGAGCTGCAGGCCGGCCTTCTGCAGCGCGCGCTGCCAGGCGACGGTGCAGCCTTCGAACTGCAGGATGTCGCGCTTGGACATCGGCAGGAAATCCTGCGCATGCGCGGTGGCGCGGATGTTCACCGCCTTGCCCATGGTCTTGGCCGTCTCGGCATCGGTCAGCACCAGCGCGGCGGCGCCGTCGGAGACCAGCGAGCAGTCGGTGCGCTTCAACGGCCCCGCGACGAACGGGTTCTTGTCGCTCTCGGCGCGGCAGAACTCGAAGCCGAAATCCTTGCGCATCTGCGCATAGGGATTGGCGACGCCGTTCTTGTGGTTCTTGGCGGCGATCATCGCCAGCGCGTCCGACTGGTCGCCATACTTCTGGAAATAGGCCTGCGCGATCTTGCCGAACACGCCGGCGAAGCCGCCGACCGTGTCGCCATCCTCGGGCAGATACGACGCCTTCAAGAGGTTCTTGCCGATCTCCGGACCCGGCGTCCGCGTCATCTGCTCGACGCCGACCACCAGCACGATCTTCGCAGCGCCTGCCTCGATGGCGCGGATGCCCTGATGCACAGCGGCCGATCCCGTGGCGCAGGCATTCTCGACGCGAGTGGTCGGCTTGAAGCGCAGCGCCGGATCGGCCTGCAGCACCAGCGAGGCCGTGAAATCCTGCGGCGAGAAGCCGGCGTTGAAATGGCCGAGCATGATCTCGTCGACGTCGGACGCAGCAATACCGGCATCGGCGAGCGCCTCATTCGCGACCTTGACCACGAGGCTCTCGACGGTCTCCGCGTCGAACTTTCCGAATGGCGTGTGCGCCCAACCCACAATGCTGGCTGCTGTCATGGCCGTATCTCCCTGTTCCTGTTCAGGGAGTTATGTAGCGTATCTTCAGGCCGCTTTCAGCGTTTTCATCGCCTGCGCGCACATGGCGGTTATGCCTGCCCAATTGCCGGCGCGGATATCGGAGGCCGGGCACAGCCAGGAGCCGCCGACGGCCAGCACATTGGGCTCGGCGAGCCAGGTCGCCGCATTGGCCTCGCCGATACCACCAGTCGGGCACACCCTGACGTGCGGGAACGGACCGGCCAGAGCCCGCAGTGCCTTGATACCGCCGGCCTGCTCGGCGGGGAAGAATTTGACGACGTCAAAGCCTTGCGCCAGCGCCTGCATCAGCTCGGACGCGGTCGCGATCCCCGGCGCGAAAGGCAGCCGGCTGGCAGCGGCCGCCTTCAGCAGCTCGGGCGTCGCGCCGGGGCTGATGCCGAATTTGGCGCCGAGCGCTTCGGCGCGCGCCAGATCGTCGCCATTGAGGATCGTGCCGATCCCGACGATCGCGTCGGGCACCTCGGCGATGATGGCCCTGGCCGCGTCAACCGCGACCGGCGTGCGCAGCGTCACCTCGAGTGTCCGCACGCCGCCGGCGACCAGCGCCCTGGCGAGCGGCACCGCATCCGCGAGCCGCTCGATGGTCAGCACCGGGATCACGGAGGCCTGGCGGATCAGTTCGGCAATCTGGTCCTGCTTTGATGTCGTTGTCATTGCGAGGCCTTGCGGGATGGTGGGGGACGAGGCGCCTTCTTCGGCGGCATGGCGTAGCGTGGAATGATCGCGCCTGGATAGCACACCACGACGCCGGCCAGCCGATGGCCGGCGCGCGCCGCCTCCTCGGGCTCGGCGCCGCCGAGCCGCGCGGCGAGATAGGCCGCGGCAAAACTGTCGCCGGCCGCGGTGGTATCGACCACCGGCTTTGGCAGCGGCTCCGCCCTCACCTCGCGCGTGCCGCCGGCAGAGCGCACAATGCAGGCAGGTTCGGCGAGCTTCAGCACGACCTCCGGGCTCGAGATGCCCGCCAGTAGCGCCGTGTTGCTCTCGCCGGGATAAAGCGGCGCCAGATCTTCCGTCGAGGCGAGCACGATATCGGCGGTCTCGAACGCGCTGCTGAAGACTTTTCGCGCGACGTTCAGATCCGGCCAGCCACGGGCGCGGAAGTTGGTGTCGAACGCAAAGCGCGTCCCCAGCAGCCGCGCGCGCTTGAGCGCCGCGATCAGCCGCTCCCGCCCGTCCTCGCGCAGGATCGAGAGCGTGATCGCCGAGAGATAGACGACGTCATAGGTCGCGAGCGAGTTCAGCAGGTCGTCCGTTTCGGGAAGATCCATCAGCTCGCGCGCGGCGGCGCTGTCGCGCCAGTGGAAGAAGCGCCGCTCGCCCTTGTCGTCGGTCTGGATGAGATAGAGCCCCGGCAGCTTGCCTGCCAATCGCGCGACATGCTTGGTGCCGATGCCTTCGCTCGCCCAGCCGGCGATCATCTCATCGCTCAGCGCGTCATCGCCGAGCGCCGTGATGTAATCGATGTGGACGCCGAGCCGCGACAGATAGACGGCGGTGTTGAGCGTGTCACCGCCGTAGAAGCGCGAATACAGACCGCCGATCTGGCCGCCCGGGGCCTGACGCAGCTCGATCATGCATTCGCCGATGCTGGCAACCCTGGTCATCTCGAGAGCCGCGCTCGCCCGGACGTCGCTCAGGCGGCGAACTTGCCGCCGAGCTCGTCCTCGATGTGGATACGGATGATATCGTCGAACGTCTTCTCGGCGGTGGTGAAGCCGAGCTTCAGCGCGCGGTCGGTAACGAAATCGCGCGGCCAGCCGGAGACGATGCCGATGATGGTCGGATCGGGCACCCGCTTGATGCGCGCGGTGACGTTCTTGCCGGCTACGCGCTCGAGCGACGCGATCTGCTCGCCGACCGTCACGGACATCCCGGGCATGCTGAGATTGCGCCGCGGCCCGATCGCATTGAGGTCCATGGTGCCGGCATGGACCAGGAAGCCGACCGCAGACTTCGGCGAGGCGTGCCAGTGCCGGACGTCCTCGGAGACCGGCAGGACCGCCTCCTCGCCCGCCAGCGGCTCGCGGATGATGTTGGAGAAGAAGCCGGACGCCGCCTTGTTCGGCTTGCCCGGACGCACGCAGATCGTCGGCAGACGGATCGAGATCCCGTCGAGCAAGCCCTTGCGGGTGTAGTCGTTGATCAAGAGTTCGCAGATCGACTTCTGCGTGCCGTAGCTCGTCAGCGGCGTGTGGAAGAACTCGTCGCCGATCTTCTCGGGGAACGGCGCGCCAAACACCGCGATCGAGGACGTGAACACCAGCCGCGGCTTGTAGCCACCACCGACCGCGCGGATCGCGTCGATCAGATAGCGGGTGCCGTCGAGATTGATCCGGTAGCCCTTGTCGAACTCGGCCTCCGCCTCGCCGGAGACGATCGCGGCGAGGTGGAAAATCACGTCGGGCCGCTCGGCGATCAGCGGCGCCGCAGCGCCGGCGTCGGCGAAATCGGAGGCGACGACATTGACCGGGATCGCGGCATTCGCGGGCTTGGCCGGCGCGACCACGTCCTGCAGGGTCATCCTGGTGATGTCCTGCTTGCCGAGGCGGCCCTCGCGCAGCAGTCGCTCGGTCAGCTTGCGGCCGACCATGCCGGCGGCGCCCAGAATCAGAATGTGCACGACCCTGCTCTCCTTTTCTTGTCTCGTCTTCTTGGCTTGTTCTTCGAATTCGGATGCGGGCCTTGCGCGCTCATTCCTTCACGGCGCCCGTCATCGCCGAGACATAATGCTCAACGAAGAAGGCGTAAAGAATAACCAGCGGTAGCGAGCCGCATAGCGCCCCTGCCATCAGGGAACCCCAGCGATAGATGTCGCCGTCAACGAATTCGTTGACGATGGCGACCGGCACCGTCTTGTTCGGGGTCGATTGCAGGAACGTCAGCGCGTAGATGAACTCGTTCCAGCACAGCGTAAAGCAGAAGATGAAGGCCGAGATCAGGCCGGGGATCGCAAGCGGCAGCACGATCTTGATCAGGATCTGCCAGCGGCTGGCACCGTCGATCAGCGCGCATTCCTCGAGCTCGAACGGGATGGTCTTGAAATAGCCCATCAACAGCCAGGTCGAGAACGGGATCAGGATCGTCGGATAGGTGAGGATCAGCGCCATCGGCGAGTCGAACAGGCCGTACTGGAACACGACGGTGGCAAGTGGAATGAACAGGATCGAGGGCGGCACCAGATAGGCCAGGAAGATCAGACCACCGACGAGGTTGGCGCCCTTGTAGCGCAGCCGCACGATCGCATAGGCCGCGAGCACGCTCGCGCCGATCGACAGCACGGTGGCGCCGATCGCCACATACATCGTGTTCCAGAGCCAGTGCGGGTAGTAGCTCTCGAACAGCAGCTTGTGGATGTGCTTGAAGGTCGGATTCCAGGTCCAGAACGGATTGTACTTGTCGAGGTCGAGCAGCTGGTCGTCCGGCTTGATGGCGGTCAGGCCCATCCAATAGAACGGGAACAGCAGGATGATGACGATGATCGAGAGCGGGATGTAGAGCGTCACGATCCGCCGCGGCACCGACTGCAGGTAGCTCATGCCCTCGCTGTGATCGGCCGTTGGTGTCGAGCCCGACAGCACGGCCTTGAGATCGATGGATCTGGTGGGCAGGTCAGTCATTGTTCTCTCCCAGCGCGCGCGGGGCCTGCCCCGTTCGCGCAAAGAAATAAGCAAGGCGGCAGAGGTCAATCATTGTTCTCTCCCTGCTGCCACTTGCGACGCTGCAGGCCGAACCAGGACACCATGATCGCGGCGAGCAACAACGGGATCATCGCGCTCGAGATCGCAGCGCCCTCGCCCAATTGTCCCGCGATGATCGCGCGCTGGTAGGACAGCGTCGCCATCAGATGGGTGGCGTTGACCGGGCCGCCGCGGGTCATCGCCCAGATCAGCTGGAAATCGGTGAAAGTGAACAGCACCGAGAACGTCATCACGACCGCGATGATCGGCGTCAGCAAGGGATAGGTGATGAAACGGAACATCTGCCAGCGCGACGCGCCGTCGAGCGTCGCGGCCTCGTAGAGCGAGGGCTGCACGGTCTGCAGGCCGGCCAGCAGCGTGATCGCGACGAACGGAACGCCGCGCCAGATATTGGCAAAGATCACGCAGATGCGGGCCCAGGTGGTGTCGCCGAGGAAATTGATGTTTTGCGTGATCACGCCGAGATGCTTCAGCGACCAGGAGATGATCGAGAACTGGGAATCGAAGATCCACCAGAACGCCAGCGCCGACAGCACGGTCGGCACGATGAAGGGAATCAAGACGGCAGCGCGCAGCAGCGCCTTGAACGGCATCCGCTCATTGAGCAGCAGCGCCAGATAGAGCCCGACCGCGAACTTAATGGCGCTGGCGACGAAGGTGTAGAGCAGCGTGTTGAACACCGACAGCCAGAAGATGGAATCGTCCCACAGCCACTCATAGTTCTCGGTGCCGATGAAATGACCGACGCGGCCGATCCGCGTGTCGGTAAACGACAGCCAGATGCCGAGCCCCAGCGGATAGGCTAGGAAGAAGATCAGGAAGGCCAGCGCCGGCAACATGAACCAGAAGCCGAGCCAGTTCTTGTTGTGGCGAAGCTGATCCCACGTGGTCGCTTCGCGGATTTCCGTCTTCGCACGTCGCGGCGCGAGGGCAATGTCAGCCATAGGCGATGTCCCGATTGCTCAAACGATTGAGCATGACCACGCAAACTTCCAATGATGGCATTCCAGTGATGGCGCGGGCGGCGGCTGTCCGCCGCTCGCGGGCATCACATCAGCGATAGATGCGCTTCAACTGCCGCTCGGCTTCCGCCATCGCAGTCTTGCCGTCCTTGGCGCCGGTGCAGTAGTTCGCAAACATGTCGACCACGATGAAGTCGGCGATCGCGGTCGCTGCTTTCTCACCGGGCGTGCCGATGCCGGAGGCCGGCAGCGCGCGCTTGGAGGCCTGGCCGAACACGGCATTCTTCGGGTCGGCGGTCCATACCGGCGCTGTGTCGTAGGCATTGAGCGTGTGGGTGAGATAGCCCCGCGCGCCGGACAGCCACTTCTCGAAATTCTCCTTCTCCAGCATGAAGGCGATAAAGGCCTTCGCCGCGTTCGGATATTTGCAGAAGTTGAAGGCGAGGATCGGAACCGCAAGCTGCAGCTCGGTCGGCTTGCCGAGCGACCCGACCGGCCACAGCGCGTGGTCGATGTCCTCGGCGAGCTCCTTCTTGCTCGGATCGTCCTTGGCCGCGACATAGATCGAGATGCCGTTCGAGGTCAGATACAGCTCGCCGGACAGGAACGCCTTGTTGTTGGAGGAGTCGTTCCAGGACGCCACGCCCGGAATGAAGGTGTCCGACAACGCCTTGGCATATTCCAGCGCCTTCATCGTCTCCGGCGAATTGATGATGACCTTGTCGTCCTTGTCGACGGTCCAGCCATTGTGGCCCCAGAGGATGTTGTGCACCCAGGCGTTGGCGTCGCCGGTGGCGTGGCCAAGCGCAAAGCCGGCCGGTGTGTTGTTTGCCTTCAGCGCCTTGCACAGTTCGAGATAGGCCGGGAAGTCGGACGGCACCTGCTTGAACCCCGCCTTCTCCACCGCCGACTTGCGATAGGTCAGGTAACCGCCAATGGTGGCGACGGGAATACCGAGCCAGTCATCGCCCTGCTTGCAGGTTTTCGCGGCAGCGTCGGTCCAGCCGCCGTATTTCTTGCCGAGATAGTCGGCAACGTCGTTCATCTTCAGCACTTTGGTCGGGAACAGCTGCGGCAGCGTGTGCAGGCCCCAGGCGAGGTCGAGACCGGAGCCGGTGTTGGCGGCAACCGACGCCTTCGGCTGCACGTCCTCGAAGGACTCGCTGAACACGTTCATCTCGGTGCCGGTCGCCGCCTTGAACGCCGCGACCATGGCGTTGAACGCGTCATCTTCCGCGGGCACGAAGCGCTTCCAGCGCATCACGGTGAGCTTGGCGCCGGGCTCCGCCTTCCAGGGCGCGCTCTGCGCCCAGGCCTTGGCGAAGTCAAACAGCGCCGGCCCGGTGAGCATGCCGGTTGCGGCCAGCGCGGTGCCGCCCTGAAGTAGCGAGCGGCGAGTCAAATCGTGCATCGTCCTTCCTCCAAATGATTTGTGTTTTTCTTGTTTTTGATCTGGCCTGTTGGTCGGCCATTCAGATCAATCGATCCGTCAGCTATTCAGTCGTTTCCCCGTAGAATCGTCGAACAGATGAACCAGCGCCGGATCCGGCTTGAGCCGAACCTTGTCGCCGGGATTGAACTGATGGCGCTCGCGGAACACGGCGACGACCTGCTCGCCGCCGAGCTTGGCGAACACCTGGGTCTCCGAGCCGGTCGGCTCGACCACCACGATCTCGGCCTCGGCGCCATCATCGGCGATGGTGAAATGCTCCGGCCGCACGCCGTAGACCGCGGGCTGGCCGTCGGAATTGGCCGGCGCCGATTTCAGCGGCAGCTTGACGCCGTTCGGTCCCTCGAAATACGCGGCGCCGTTCACCTTGACCTTGCCCTTCAGGAAATTCATCGCGGGCGAGCCGATGAAGCCGGCCACGAACTGGTTCTCCGGCTTGTCGTAGAGCTCGAGCGGCGAGCCCATCTGCTCGACGATGCCGTCATGCATCACCACGATCTTGTCGGCCATGGTCATGGCCTCGATCTGGTCGTGGGTGACGTAGACCGTCGTGGTCTTCAGCCGCTGATGCAGCTCCTTGATCTCGGTGCGCATGGCGACGCGCAGCTTGGCGTCGAGGTTCGACAGCGGTTCGTCGAACAGGAACACCTGCGGATCGCGCACGATGGCGCGGCCCATCGCGACGCGTTGGCGCTGGCCGCCTGACAGCTGGCGGGGATAGCGCTCGAGCAGCGGCGTCAGGGCAAGGATCTCCGCTGCGCGCTTGACGCCGCTCGAGATTTCCTCAGGCTTAGCGCCGCGCAGCTTCAGCGAGAAGCCCATGTTGTCGGCGACGGTCATGTGCGGATAGAGCGCGTAGTTCTGGAACACCATCGCAATGTCGCGCTCTTTGGGCTGGACATTGTTGACGACGCGGTCGCCGATCGAGATCGTGCCCGAGGTGATGTTCTCAAGCCCGGCCAGCATGCGCAGCAGGGTCGACTTGCCGCAGCCGGAAGGGCCGACCAGAACGACGAACTCGCCGTCCTCGATCGGGATCGACACGCCGTGCAGGACTTCAAAATTGCCGAACGATTTCCGCACGTCGCGAATCTGGACCGACGACATCCACTTCCCTCCCTCAAGTTCCCGACGACGTACGACGAGTGCCGCCACCGCTCTGTTTTGTTCCGGCCGCGCTGGGTGCGCGGCTCTGTTGGACTGAACTTATTGTCCGCAGTTTATCCGGTTTTGGCAATCGTTCGATTAGCAATCGCTTGGTAGCGCTGTCAATATCAGTTTGTCTGCGACGAACGTCGTGATATGAGCGGCAAATGGCCCGAAAGCGCATCACGCCAGGCAAGATCCGGCTCACTGAGGTCGCAAAGCTCGCTGGAGTGAGCCCGATTACGGCGTCGCGCTTCTTCAGGAATCCGGAAGCGCTTTCACTCGGCAAGCGCGCCCGGGTCGAGAGTGCGGCAAAAGAACTCGGTTATGTGCCCAATCTCGCGGCACGCGCGCTCGCATCGCAGCGCACCGAGGTGGTCGGTGTCCTGATCCCGTCGTTGACCAACAATGTGTTCTCCGACGTGCTGCGCGGCATCTATGACGCGCTCGATGGCAGCCGCTACAGCATCCAGCTCGCCAACACCCGCTACAGCATCCTCCAGGAGGAGCGCCTGCTGCGTCTTTTTCTGGCACAGAGGCCGGCAGGCCTCATCATCACCGGCATCAATCAGACCGCCGATTCCCGCAGCATCATGGAAACGGTCGATTGCCCGATCGTGCAGATCATGGAGGTCGGCCCCGCCCCGATCGACATGATGATCGGATTCTCGCATTTTGACGCGGCAAAAGCGGCGATCGCACATCTTCTCGCCCAGGGCTATCGGCGGATCGGCTTCCTCGGCGCGCGAATGGATCCGCGGGTGCAGCGCCGGCTCGACGGCTATCGCGCCGCGATGACCGAGGCCGGGCTGTTCGATCCACAGCTGATCGTCACCACGGCTATACCGACCTCGGTCACGCTCGGCGGCACGTTGTTTGCCGACCTGCTCGCCAAGGCGCCCGATATCGACGCGGTGTTCTGCGTCAATGACGACCTTGCGCTGGGCGCGTTGTTCGAATGCAAGCGCCGTCACGTGGCGGTGCCGGAGCAGATGGCGATCGTCGGCTTCAACGACCTCGAATTCATGGCGTCGAGCGAGCCGACGCTGAGCAGCGTGCGCACCAATCGCTACGAAATGGGCAGAACCGCTGCCATGATGGTGATCGAGACGCTGGAAGGACGCCGCCCCGCCGAGCCCGTCGTCGATCTCGGCTTCAGTGTCATGGAACGGCAAAGCTCGGCGCGACGCACCTGACATCCACCCGTCAACAGCCCGTCACAAGGGAAGCAAAAATGACAAAATGGTAGCGCACCCAAGAGCCTTCAACTAAGGTCCAATCCATCCAGTGAAACACCTGTGCGTGATCGTCGAGGTTTGTAATGCGCCACGATTTGCGCAAGGTAGAACAACGTTGAACCAGAGCCCTTGAATGGGCCCATCAAGAGTTTGCATTGCGGGAGAAACCAATGACAAAACCCCACACCAACGGGCACAGCGCCGCAGGCGAGACCAAGCAGGGCAAGGGCCGCCGGCTCCGCTCCCAGGAATGGTTCGACAACCCGCACAATCCGGGCATGACCGCGCTCTATCTCGAGCGCTACCTCAATTACGGGCTGACCCGCGAGGAATTGCAGTCGGGCAAGCCGATCATCGGCATCGCCCAGACCGGGAACGATCTGTCGCCCTGCAACCGGCATCACCTTGAGCTTGCGCACCGCGTCCGCGAGGGCATCCGCGCCGCCGGCGGCATCGCGATGGAGTTTCCGACCCATCCGATCCAGGAAACCGGCAAGCGTCCGACCGCGGCGCTCGACCGCAACCTCGCCTATCTCGGCCTGGTCGAGATCCTGTTCGGCTATCCGCTGGACGGCGTGGTGCTGACCACCGGCTGCGACAAGACCACGCCGGCCTGCATGATGGCGGCGGCGACCGTCAACCTGCCGGCGATCGTGCTGTCGGGCGGACCGATGCTGAACGGCTGGCACGAGGGCCAGCGCACCGGCTCCGGCACGGTGGTGTGGAAGGCCCGCGAGCGGCTCGCCGCCGGCGAGATCGACTATGAGCAGTTCATCGAGATCGTCGCCTCCTCGGCGCCCTCGGTCGGCCATTGCAACACGATGGGCACCGCCTCGACGATGAACTCGCTTGCGGAAGCGCTCGGCTTCTCGCTGCCGGGCTGCGCGGCGATCCCGGCGCCCTATCGCGAGCGCGGCCAGATCGCTTACGAGACCGGAAAGCGCATCGTCGACATGGTCTGGGAGGATCTGAAACCGTCGGACTTCCTGACCCGCGAGGCGTTCGAGAACTGCATCGTGGTCAACTCCGCGATCGGCGGCTCGACCAATGCGCCGATCCACATCAATGCGCTGGCGCGCCATGTCGGCGTCGAGCTCTCGATCGACGACTGGCAGAAATACGGCCATGACGTGCCCCTCTTGGTGAACATGCAGCCGGCCGGATTCTATCTCGGCGAGGAATATCACCGCGCCGGCGGCGTGCCCTCGGTGGTGCGCGAGCTGATCAAGCACAAGCGCATCCATGAGGGCGCCCTCACCGTCAACGGCCGCACCATGGGCGAGAATTGCAAGGAAGCGCCGAAGCCGGACGGCGACGTCATCTGGGGCTACGACAAGCCGCTGGTGAAGGACGCCGGCTTCCTCGTGCTGCGCGGCAATCTGTTCGATTCCGCGATCATGAAGACCAGCGTGATCTCGAAGGAGTTCCGCGACCGCTATCTGTCCAACCCGAAGGACCTCAACGCCTTCGAGGGCCGCGCCATCGTGTTCGAGGGCCCCGAGGATTATCACGCCCGGATCGAGGACCCCGCGCTCGACATCGACGAGCACTGCGTGCTGTTCGTCCGCGGCACCGGCCCGATCGGTTATCCCGGCGGCGCCGAGGTGGTGAACATGCAGCCGCCGGCGGCGCTGATCAAACGCGGCATCCTGTCCCTGCCCTGCATCGGCGACGGAAGGCAGTCGGGCACCTCGGGCTCGCCGTCGATCCTCAACGCCTCGCCGGAAGCCGCCGCCGATGGCGGGCTCGCGGTCCTGAAGACCGGCGACAAGGTCCGCATCGACCTCAACAAGGGCAGCGCCAACATCCTGATCTCGGAGGATGAGCTGCGCACCCGCCGCGCCGAGCTGAAGGCAAAGGGCGGCTTCCCGCAGCCGGCCAACCAGACGCCGTGGCAGGAGCTGTACCGCCAGACCGTCGGCCAGCACGCGACCGGCGCCTGCCTCGAGCTCGCGACCCGTTACCACGACATCGTCGGCAAGGTCGGCGTGGCGCGGGATAATCACTAGACCATCAAAACCGTCATTGCCGGGCTTGACCCGGCAATCCATCGCTCTTCGCAAGATGGATGCGCGGGTCAAGCCCGCGCATGACAGCAGAAAACATACGAGAGCTGAAGGAAGAAACGCATGTCAGATCGACTGAAGGGAAAGCGCGCCGTCGTCACCGCTGCGGCGGCGGGCATCGGGCGTGCATGCGCAATCGCATTCGCGCGTGAAGGCGCAACCGTGATCGCCACCGACATCAATGAGAGCGGCATCGCCACGCTGGGCAAGGAAGGCGTCGCCGAGACCGCCCGGCTCGACGTTCGCAGCAGCGCTGAGGTCAACAGCTTCGCCAAGCGCGTTGGCAAGATCGACATCCTGCTCAATGCGGCGGGCTTCGTGCATCACGGCACGATTCTGGAGTGCTCGGACGAGGATTTCGACTTCTCGTTCGACCTCAACGTCAAATCCATGCACCGGACCATCAAGGCGTTCCTGCCTGCGATGCTGGCGGGCGGAGGCGGCAGCATCGTCAACATTTCGTCTTGCGCGGCATTGCGGCCGCCGGCCAATCGCTATGTCTACAGCGCGTCGAAAGCAGCGGTTTCGCTGCTGACGCGCGCGGTCGCGCTCGACTTCATCACCCAGGGCATCCGCTGCAACGCGATCTGCCCGGGCACCGTGGAGACGCCCTCGATGCTCGATCGCGCGGCCGCCGCCGGCCCGGATGGACGCGAGAAATTCGTCGCCCGCCAGAAGATGGGCCGGCTCGGCACCGCAGAGGAAATCGCGGCCATGGCGGTCTATCTTGCGAGCGACGAGGCCGCATTCACCACCGGCGTCGACATGGTCGTCGACGGCGGCTTCATGCTCTGACCTCCACGCGATCAAAGGCATTTTGCATGAACAGGATCGATCTCAACGGCCGCTGTGCCGTCGTCACCGGCGGCGCGCAAGGCTTCGGCCGCGCCATCACCGAGCGCTTTGTCGCGTCCGGCGCCAAGGTCGCGATCTGGGATTTCGACCAGCCGCTGGCCGAGAAGACCGCGCGGGCGATCGGCGAGAACGTCATCGCGATCAAGACCGATGTCACCGAGCCCGCCGCGGTCGACGCCGCGCGCGATCAGACGCTGCGGGCGTTCGGCAAGATCGACATCCTCGTCAATAACGCCGGCATCACCGGGACCAACAAGCCTGTGTGGGAAACCGATCTCGACGACTGGCGCAGGGTGATGCGCATCAATCTCGAGGGTCCCTTCATCTGCTGCAAGGCGATCGTGCCGACCATGATCGGCCAGAAATACGGCCGCATCGTCAACATCGCCTCGATCGCCGGCAAGGAAGGCAACCCGAACGCCGCGCATTATTCGTCGTCGAAGGCCGGCCTGATCGCGCTGACGAAATCGCTGGGCAAGGAGCTCCTGGTCAATGCGGTGACGCCGGCCGCGGCGAAGACTGCGATCTTCGACCAGATGACGCAAGCGCATATCGACTTCATGCTGTCGAAGATTCCGAAGGCCCGCTTCGTGCAGGTCGAGGAGCTGGCGTTGATGGTGGCGTGGCTGGCGTCGGAGGATTGCGCCTTCTCGACCGGCGCGGTGTTCGACATCTCCGGCGGCCGGGCGACTTACTAGAGCGTTTTCGAGCGAAGTGGACCCCGGTTCGCGTGAAGAAAACGCGTCAAAAAATAACAACTAGAGCCAAGGTTCTGATCTGATCAGAACCTTGGCTCTAACGCGCCCCGTTTCCCCGGCTGCCGCAGCGCCGTGACGAGATGATCGGCCAGCAATGCCGCGGCGCGCGAAAGATTTTGCGCGCGGTGCAGGCGGATCTCCGCACGCGGCAGTCGCGGCATGCCGTCGCGCGCGGTCAGGCGCCGCAAGCTCGGCGGAAATGTACCCGACTTGACGACGGTCACGGCAAGGCCTTGCGCCGCGATCGCCTCGACGGCGGACAGGCTGTGGCTGACAAAGGCGAGCCGCCACGGCCGGTTGGCCTCGTCGAGCGCCTGCATCGCCCAGCTCCGGAACAGGCAGCCCTGCGGATAGAGCGCGACGGGCAGCGGATCGAGCTGCTCGACGCGATACGCGGGGCTCGCGGCCCACACCGCCTGCTCGGTGCGCAGCAGCTCGCCCTCGCCGCGCCCCTCGGGGTGCATCGCGATCACGAGGTCATAGGCTTCGCCGAGCCGGTCGGTCATCGACGAGGTCAGTCCGGTCTCCATCTCGACATGGATCAGCGGATAGTTGGCGATGAAGTCCTTGAGCAACGGCGGGACGATCAATGTCCCGTAGTCGTCCATCACGCCAAGGCGCACCCGCCCGTCCGTGCCGCGCTCGCGCACCCGGCCGACTGCTTCCGCATTGAGGCTCAGAATGCGGCGGGCGTAACCAAGCAGCCCTTCGCCGGCGGCGCTCAGATCGACATTGGTCGTGCTGCGGTGGAACAGCTCGGCCTGCAACCGCTCCTCCAGCCGCTTCACCTGCATGCTGACGGCCGATTGGGTCCGGTTCAGCGCCGAGGCGGCGCGGGTGAAGGAGCGATGCTCCGCCACCGCGACGAAGGCCTGCAGCAGATCCGGATCCAGGACAGGAACAGTCATAACGAACCGTGATTTGATTTATCAAATCTATTCCATTTCCTGATTATCTCCCCTTCCCTAGATTGCGCAAGCGAAACCGGGGGCGAACGGCATGGGCGAGATCTCTGGGGTGTTGGCGGCGGTGCTGTCGAGTGCGCTCGGCGGCACCTCGATCGGGGCGACGCGGTATCTGGTCGGCGCCATCGATCCGCTGGCCATCGGCTCATTCCGCTTCGGCATCGGCGTCTTGCCGTTGCTGCCGCTGGCGCTGTTGCAGCGTCGGAGCTGGCCGCCGCGGCGTGACTGGCCCGGCGTCGCCGGCCTTGGCCTGTTGTTCTTTGCGGCGTTTCCGATCCTGTTCAACGCTTCGCTGATATCAACGACCGCCGCGCGCGGCGCGCTCGCGCTCTCGACGCTGCCGCTGCTGACGATGCTGGTCGGCGCGGCACTCGGTGCCGAGCCGCTGACCGCACGCAAGACTACAGGCGTGCTGGTCACGATCCTTGGCGTCTCGCTGGCGCTGCTCTCCGGCCTCGCCACGGCGCCCGTGGGCGCCTGGCGCGGCGACCTGTTGATGGTCGCCGCCGCGCTGTGCATGGCGCTCTACAGCATCTGGTCGAAACCCTTCATCCGCCGTTCCGGCCCGATCCCCTTCACCACACTCGCCATGGCGGCCGGGGCTGCGGTCCTCATAACGGCCTCGCTCGTGCGCGGCAGCTTTGCGCCGGTTGCCGATTTCGGCGCACCGCAATGGTTCGGCGCGATCTATCTCGGCGCCTTCGGCGCAGCGCTCACATTCTATCTCTGGGCCTTCGCGCTGGAGCGGACTACGCCGACCCGGGTGGCGATATCAGTCACCGTCAACCCGATCGCGGCCTCGCTGGTCGGCGCAGTCCTGCTCGGCGAGCCGCTGAGCTGGAATCTGATCGCCGGCATCGTCACCGTGTTCGCCGGCATCTGGATCGCCACCACCCGGCCGCAACAGGCGCACGCAACCGGGCCCGCCGTCGCACCTGACCCGCGCTGACCTGCGGCAAACGCCTGCCAGCCAAGTCTTTGGCGAATCCGTGCTAGCCTGACGGTCTGGTCCCGAACGCACAGGCGGCACGCATTTGAATATTTCCCTCTACGACGTCTCCGTCTGGGTGCTGCCGGTCCTCATCGCCATCACCTTCCACGAAGCCGCACACGGCTTCGTCGCGCACCGGCTCGGCGACGACACCGCCTGGCAGCTTGGCCGCGTCAGCTTCAACCCGCTGAAGCACATCGACCCGTTCGGCACGCTGATCCTGCCGGCCATGCTGCTGTTCGCGCATTCGCCGTTCCTATTCGGCTACGCCAAGCCGGTTCCGGTGAACTTCCGCAAGCTCAACCATCCCAAGCTCGACATGGTGTGGGTGGCGCTGGCCGGCCCGGTGACCAACATCATCCTGGCGACCGCGGCAGCGCTGGCATTCCACGCGCTGCCCTTGGTGCCGGCCGATGCCGCAAAATGGACCGCGGACAACCTGAAAAACGCCTTCCTGATCAATATCGTGCTCGCAATCTTCAACATGATGCCGATTCCGCCGCTGGACGGCGGCCGGGTCGCGGTCGGGCTGTTGCCGCGGCCGCTGGCGATCCCGCTCTCCAGGCTCGAGCCCTACGGCATGCTGATCCTGATCGGGCTGTTGATCCTGCTGCCGGTGGTCGGCCGGCAGATCGGCCTAAATCTTGATGTTATTTCAACGATACTGCGAACTCTGACCGGCTATGTGATCAATGCCCTTCTCCTCATTACCGGAAACACATAGCCTTGCTTTAGGCATGACCTGATCGGAAAACCGGCGTCCATTTGTCCGGGTCATGCGCGGGAACGGGAACGCTTCGAGGCCATGGTGATCAAAGCTGCCGATATGCTGATTGCACGACGCGCCGACACCCGCGCGCGGGCTGACTTTGCGACCTGGAAGATGATGGCCAAGCTGAACGGCGCCTCCGCATTGCCGCCCGAGGCGCAGAATTTCCTCGCCATCTACAAGAAGCTTGTGGACCAGATGAGCGAAGCCGATGCCGGCGAGGCAACCATCCAGCAGATGTATCGCACCTACTATGCGGAGATGGGCGGCGCCGGCAAAGCGCCGGAAGTTCCAGCGCGCTCGCGCGAACCGGTCGCCGACACCGGCAACGTCACCACGTTTCGCCGCCTGCCTGCGAAGAAGGCGAGCGCCTCCGACGCGAACGCGAAGCGCCCGATGCCGGTCGCGCTGATCTTCGCCTGTCTTGTCGTGGTTTACGTCGCGATCCGCTACTACTTCAAATAGCGCAGGCCGCGCTTCAACCCTTTCCCGTTTTGATGATCGACGCGCGGACGCCGCGGCATCCCGTCGCGCGTCACCGGCCACTCATATCGCCGCAGCGTGGAATAACGCGTGCGACCGATCGCGCCAGTGCCCTAGGTGGTGTGGACTCTAAGGATTCCCTTTTAGGAGCAAATCAGATTCAAGGCTGCTTTTGGGGAGGCCGCCTTGGGTGTGATGGACCGTTTGGTATTGAGCGACGCGGCGTGGGAGCGGATAGCGCCGCTGATCATAGGGCGCCCCGATCAGAAGGGCTCCACCGGGCGCTTCCGGAGGTGTTTGGGGACTGGAACAGCGTGTTCCGGCGCTTCAGTCGATGGAGCATCAAGGGTGTTTGGTGGCGGATCTTCGAGGCGATGTCCGATGATCCGGACTTCGAATATCTGATCGTCGATTCCACCATCGTTCGGGCGCATCAGCACGCCGCCGGCGCCAAAAAGGGGGGTCTGAAGATCAAGCGGAAGATCAAGCGATCGGCCGCTCGCGCGGCGGCCTGAGCACCAAGATACAATATGGCCGTTCGAGGCTTGGGATGTCCGGTGCGGTTCAAGCTCACCGCAGGTCAGAAGGGCGATGCACCGCAAGCCGCCGCATTGATCGAAGGCTTATCCGCCGAGGTCGTCATGGCCGATACGGCCTATGACGCCGATCACTTGCGCCAAGCCATCGCCGCCAAAGGCGCGCTCGCCGTGATCCCCAACAACCCGTCACGCGCGCTCAAATATCCACTCGACAAGCATTTCTATGCCCAGCGTCATCTCGTCGAATGCTGCTTCTCAAAGCTCAAGCAGTTCCGCCGCGTCGCAACCCGCTTCGAAAAAACGGCCCGGAACTACCGGGCCGTCGTCACTCTCGCAGCCATCGTTCTATGGATGCGCTAGTGTCCACACCACCTAGGCGATACGCCCGATGCCGGGCATAATGTGGAACTCAAAAAACAAAATCATACTGGAGGGAAGATGAAGCGTTCCATTGCAGCCCTGATTATGACCACGAGCCTCGTGTTTGCCGGCACTGCGTTGGCGCAGACGATGGACAAGGTTGTCCGGGTCGGCAGCCTCGGCGATCAGTCCGGTCTCTATCAGGACATCGGCGGTCCCGGCTCGACGGTGGCGGCGCAGATGGCGATCGAGGATTCCGGGTTGCTCGCCAAGGGCTGGAAGATCGATGTGATCTCGGCCGATCACCAGAACAAGCCCGACGTCGGCGTCAACATCGGCAAGCAGTGGATCGACGTCGAGAAGGTCGACGTGTTCGTCGACCTTGCAAGCTCGGGCGTCGGGCTTGCGATTGCCAACCTCGCCAAGGAGAAGAACGTCGTCAACCTGAACTCGGGCTCGGCATCCTCCGACCTCACCGGCGCGCAATGCTCGCCGAACACGGTGCACTGGGTCTACGACACCTACATGCTGGCCAACGGCACCGGCAAGGCGCTGGTGAAGTCCGGCGGCGACACATGGTTCTTCCTCACCGCGGACTACGCGTTCGGCCAGGCGCTCGAGCGCGACACCGCGGCGGTCGTCACCGCGAATGGCGGCAAGGTGCTCGGCAGCGTCAAGCATCCGCTCAATAACGCCGACTTCTCGTCCTTCCCGCTGCAGGCGCAGAGCTCGAAGGCCAAGATCGTCGGCCTGGCCAATGCCGGCGGCGACACCACCAATGCGATCAAGCAGGCGGCCGAGTTCGGCATCGTCGCCGGCGGCCAGAAGCTGGCGGGCATGCTGATGTTCCTGACCGACGTCAACGCGCTCGGCCTCAACGTCGCGCAGGGCCTGAACTTCACCGAGACGTTCTACTGGGACCTGAACGACCAGACCCGCGCCTTCACCAAGCGGTTCATGGAGCGCTTCAAGAAGAACCCGCCGACCATGGTGCAGGCCGGCGTGTATTCGTCGCTGATCCATTATTTCAAGGCGCTTGAGGCGCTCGGTGGCAATCCGCATGACGGCCGCGCCGTGGTCGCCAAGATGAAGGAATTGCCGACCGACGATCCGCTGTTTGGCAAGGGTTCGATCCGCATCGACGGCCGCAAGATCCACCCCGCCTATCTGTTCGAGGTGAAGAAGCCGTCGCAGTCAAAGTACCCGTGGGACTATTACAAGCTGGTCGCCACCATCCCCGCCGATGAAGCCTTTTTGCCGCTCGAGAAGAGCGTCTGCCCATTGGTGAAGAAAAGCTAACGCGCCCTACGCGACTGGGCAGCGTATTCAACGGTGGAATGGATTCCGGGCTCGCGACTTCGTCGCGCCCCGGAATGACGAAGACTTGCGATTATGTCGCGAGTCTTTCCGCTTACTTCTTCGGCTTGTTGAACTTGACGTCGAGGCTGAAGGAGAACTGATCGTCGGTCAGGTCGGCCGGGGGCGCCGGCACCGGATCGGAACGGTGCACCATCGAGACCGCCGCGTCGTCATAGGCGGCGTCACCCGACGATTCCATCACAGCGACCGACAGCACCTTGCCGACGCGGTTGAGCACAAGGGCCACCTTGACCTTGGCATCCTTGATCTTGTTCTCCGGGAATTTCTTGTGCAGGTCGAGATAGGCGCTGATCTTCTTGCCCCATTTGGCGGTCAGCGCGAGCTTGTCCTTGCCGATGCCGGGATTGGGGGCCTTGGTGGTCTCCGACTGGCGCGAAGCGTCTTCCAGCTTGGTCGGCGCCGCCGCTTCCGAAGCCTGCTGAGCCTCCTGCGCGTTGGTCTCGACCTTGGCGACCTTGGCCTCCTCCTCCTTCTGCTTCTTGCTGTTGTCCTCGGTGACGATGCGATCGGGGTCGTCGGCCTCCATCGGCTGGGCCTGCGGCAGGTCGGTATCCTTGACCTCCGCTTTCTGCTGGGTCATCTCCTGCACGGCCTGCTGCTCGTCGGCCGGCGCTCCGGGCGGTGCCGCTTCCTCAGGCACATCCGGGGAGGCAAGCTCGACGGCATATTCCGCGCCGGCAGCACCAAGGCCCTCGTCGCCGTCGTCGCGTAAATTGGTCAGCGCCAGCGCCGCGCCGCCCAGATGCAGCCCGACCGCCGTCACCGCGGCGATCACCCAGAGCCGCTTGGACGTCCGCAGATCGAGATCGGGGTTGGTGGACATCGTCGTTCGCCCGTCAGGGTTTGGCCGGCTCGGCGGCCTGCGGTGCCGCGGGCGCTCCCGGAACGCCTTCGAGCGTGACGAGCTTGACCCGCGTGTAGCCGCCGGCGCGCAGCAGCTCCATCACACCCATCAGCTCGCCATAGGGCACGACACGGTCGGCACGCACGAACACATACTTGTCCCTGCTCATCTCGGGCACCGCATCCAGCGCATTGACCAGGTCGGCGCGCTTCACCGAATTCTCCCCGATCGCCAGCGTCAGGTCCGGCTTGATGCTGACATAGGTCGGCTTGTCCGGCTTCTTCTGCGGCGTCGCGCTGGAGGTCGGCAGATCGATCGGCAAGTCGACGGTCGAGAGCGGCGCCGCCACCATGAAGATGATCAGCAGCACCAGCATCACGTCGATGAACGGCGTGACGTTGATCTCGTGCGATTCCGCGAAATCGTCGTCGCCATCGTTCTCGGAGATCGAGACTGCCATCGCCTACTCCGCCGCCGCGGCGCGCGCATGCGTGCCGAGCGGAACGCTGCCATGGGTGCGATCGAGATCGCGCGACAACAGACGTCCGGCCGCACCCGAGGCGCGGTTGACGAGTTCGAGGTAGACCTTCGTGACGCGCGAGAAATGGTTGTAGATGATCACGGCGGGGATCGCCGCGACGAGGCCGATCGCGGTTGCCAGCAGCGCCTCCGCGATGCCCGGCGCCACCACGGCAAGATTCGTGGTCTGCGACTTCGAAATGCCGATGAAGCTGTTCATGATGCCCCAGACGGTGCCGAACAGGCCGACGAAGGGCGACGTTGCGCCGATGGTCGCGAGCAGGCCCATGCCGATGCGGATCTTGCGGGCTTCGGCGCGCACGATCTCGGCAAAGCTCGACGCGGCGCGCTCCTTGATGCCGCTGTCGCTGGAGATCCCCGCCGACAGACGTCCCTCGCGCATCGCGGCCGCGATAAACGACGACAGCACGCTGCCCTTGGCGCCGAGCGCGAATTGGGCTTCCGCCAGCGAGCGCGATTCAGCGATCTTGGCCAGCGCGCCACGCAGCCTGCTCTGCGCCACGGTCAGCTCGACCATCTTGGCGATGAACACCGTCCAGGTGACGAGCGACGCGAAGGCAAGGCCGAGCATCACCGCCTTCACGATGATATCGGCGTTCAGGAACATATTCCACGGCGACAATTCGCGCAGCCCGGTGCCGGTCGACTTCAGCGACTTGCCATCGCCGCCTGCGGGCGCGGCCGACGACGCATCGATCGCGGTCGGTGCCGGAGCCGCCGCGGCAGGTACCGGGGCGGCCTGCGCTTGGGGTGCCGCCGGGGCCACCGGCGCAGCCACTGGGGATGGGGCCGCCGGCACCTGTTGGGCCGCGGGCGCCTGGGCCACGGGCAACTGAGACTGGGTCACGGGCGCTGGTTTCGCGGCAGGCGCCGTTTGCTGCTGCGCCGAAGACGGCGCGGCCAGCATCAACATCGCCAGCGAGGCGATCACGGCGGATGCAGCGGGGAACTTGGATGTCATCATCAGTTACACTTCAGCCCAGTGACGGATCAGGTTGTGATAGATGCCGGTCAATTTGACCGTTTCAGGGTCATCGCGCCCCAGCCGCTCCACCAGAGCCTGGATCGCCGTATCGAGATCGAAGATCAGGCTGCGCACGTGTGCATCCCGTACCATGCTCTGCAGCCAGAAAAAAGACGCAACCCGGGTGCCCCGGGTGACCGGCGTGACCAGATGCAAGCTGGAAGCAGGATAAACTACGAGATCGCCCGCCGGCAGCTTGATTTCATGGGATCCGTAGAGGTCCTCGATCACAAGCTCGCCGCCATCGTAGTCCTCCGGCTCCGATAAAAACAGCGTGACCGAGAGGTCGGTGCGGATCCGTAGGCCCGTCAGCTTGTCGCCGCGCACCGCATTGTCGACATGCAGGCCGAAATGGTGCCCGTCGCTTGCGGCATAGCGGTTGAACAAGGGTGGAAAGATTCTAAGCGGGATCGCCGCCGAGATGAAGCGCGGGCTTGCCGACAGCGCGCTCAGGATCCGGTTGCCAAGCTGCCGCGCGACCTCGCTGTCGGGCGGCAGCTGCTCGTTGCGTTTGACCAGCGCGGAAGCAGCACCGGCGGTCGAGCGGCCGTCCTCCCATCCGCTGGCATCCATGATGCGGCGGAAGTCCGCCACATCAGCCTTGCTCAATACGTTGGGAACACAGACCAGCATCGTCCGCCGCGAAGCCTCCGTCAGTAACGCGCAGAAACAACCAGATACGCGGCGCGTCCGGGTGCTTCGAGCACGAACGGTGCTGCGCTCTGGTACAACGCGTCGTAGTAGCGCTTGTCGAAGATGTTGTTGACGAACAGCTTCATGGTCCAGTTCTTGTCGATCTTTGCCTCGGCGAAGGCATCGAAGCGCCAGTAGCTCGGGATCGACGTGCCCTGGTTCGCTGCGAGCAACGTGCCGCCATACACCTTCGAGCGGTACACCGCCTGCCCGCCGAGCTCCCACATGTCGGTGAGTTGGTACTTCGTCAGCATGCTGAACGACTGAGGCGCGACGTTGGCGAGCGGCAATCCAACGTTGCTGGAGTACAAGATCGTGTTGGCCGGCGGCGCGAGCGACTTCGTCACGACCGACTGCATCAGCACGAGTCCGCCGAACACGCTCCATTTGTCGGTGATCTTGCCGCCGACGCCGAGGTCGATACCGCGGATGCGATAGGCGGCTCCCGCCGTGATGCAGGAGATGTTGCCGGTCGTTCCGGCTGGGTAGGTGCATCCAAGCGCTGAAGCCGCGGTTGCGTTGTTGACATTCTGCGCTTCGCGCGCGTTTTCCTTCTCGGTCTGGAACAGCGCCGCCGTCACCAGCAAGTGGCGATCAAACAGCTCCCACTTGGTGCCGACCTCGATGGCCTTGTTCTTTTCCGGCCCGAAGATCTGGGTGTTGCCGCCGGGAAGGTTGGGATTGATGCCGCCATAGGCGGTGCTGGTACCGTCGAACTCGGCGCCGACAGGGTTGGACGAGGTCGCGTAGGCTGCATAGACGCTGCCGTTCGGGAGCGGCTTCAGGGTGAGGCCGAGGTTGAAGTTCGGCATCCCGAACTCGGCCGACTGCTGGCCGAGGGTACCATTGGTCGCGAATGCGGACGTGTTGATCTTGTAGTCGTCGTAACGGACGCCGCCATTGAGGATGACGAAGTCGTTGTAGTTGGCGGAATCCATGACGTATCCGCTCACCGTATCGATACCGATCTTGGTCGGTCTTCCCAGGAGCGACGGTATCCCGAACGGCTGATTTGTATATTGCGGATTGAAGACGCTGACGCCGGAGAGCGAACCGCTCCCCGTGAACGACGATGTGCCGGTGGTGATTTCGGAGCTCAGGCCGGTGAAGCTGTCAATCGAGGACCGCTCGTTGTCGTATTCGACGCCGGCCGTCGTCGTGTGCTTGAAGCCGAGCCCGTCGACCGACTTGTAGGTCGCCTCGGTCTGGTTGGCGCACACGTCGGTGACCTGGAAGCGGCTCTGCGGATTGGCGCTCAGCGTATACGCCGTGAACGGCGCGCCGGCGGCCAGCGTCGGCGATTCAGGCAGCGTGCCGATGTATTTCTGGGTCGAACGCGATTCCCGGATCTTGTTGCTGATCATCAGATCCGGCGTGATCTGCACCTCGGCATTGATCGTGCCGATGTCCTGCCCGGTCCTGAAGAAGTCGCGGTTGACGAAGCCGTAGAAATTGTTGCGGTTGACGCCGAAGTCCGGGAACGGGCCACCGGCCGTGCTCGGCCGGTAGTACGGCACGCCGAAATCCGGGATACCGGTGAGTTCGGTGTGGATGTAGTTGCCGGTGATCTTGACCGCATCGACCGGCTTCCAGGTCGCCGCGACGAAGCCGCCATCGCGATTGTCGGTGACGTAGCTGCGGCCGGCAACGCCGGCATCCTGGAACAGACCGCCGGCGCGGATCGCCAACGTCGGGCTGATCACCTGGTTGACATCGAGCGTCACCCGCTTGGTGCGATCGGTGCCGAACGTGGTGTCCATGTTGTAGAAGCTCTTCTCCGTCGTCGCCTGCTTGGTGACGATGTTGATCGCACCGCCGGTGGTGCCGCGTCCCGCAAAGGACGAGCCCGGACCGCGCAGGATCTCGACCTGCTCGGTGAAGAAGTTCTCGCGGACGCTGACGCCGGCGTCGCGGACGCCGTCGATGAAGATGTCATTGCGCGCATCGAAGCCGCGGATGAAGAAGCGGTCGCCGAAGGCGTTGCCGCCCTCGCCCGTGCCGAGCGTGACGCCCGCCGTCGACAGGATCGCCGATTTCAGCGAGGTCGCATTCTTGTCTTCGAGCACGTCCTTGGTCAGCACGGTGACCGACTTCGGCGTGTTCAGGATCGGCTCGGGATACTTGCCGGATGCCTGCAAGCGGTCGCCCTTGTACGGCGCGGCCGGGTCAGCGTAGGGATCACGATCGGCGGCAAGACCGCCTGCGTTGGGAAACGGCACCGGTGCCTGCTGCGCCTGCTGATTGTTGTGGCGCGCGGCACGACGCAGCGCATTGCGGGCGCGCACCTGGTCCGAGGTCGGCTTTGACGTGACGGGCTTGGGCCGAGCGACCGGCGCATCGATATTCACCGGCGGAAGGTTGGTTTGCTGCGCTTCCGCCCCCGAAAACGACGCCACCGCGATCAGACCAGCGACCGCGGAAACCTTCGTGGCGGAATAGCCCGTATCATCAGCCGAACCGTTCGCTGCATCGAAGCGCAACGATCTCGGCGCCTTCACATTGCTCATTTTTTGCGTGCCCCAGATAAATCCAGTTCGTTCGCGAAATGAAGCTGCGACGAACTGTCTTCATCGGTTATCGAGCGTGAGTTTTTTTATCAATGCGATCAGCGCCACAATCGGCTTGAATCGCCCCAATTCAAAGCGATTCTAATCTGCGCTTTGAAATCGTTCTAAACTCTAGTTTTTAAGCGTTCTAATAACTGTTCTAAAGTGGCAACCAAGCGTTACCGGCCACCGCCTTGCAAGGCGCTGATCTGTACGTCGTCCCGATCACTCGGCGCTCGGTGGCTTCATCAGCGAAAACAGCTCGTCGATGGTTCGCTGCGCGACCTGCCGCACGCTGTCGCTGTTCTCCAGGCCCGTGATATTGACGCCGTTGACGACAGCTTTGATCTCGTCGCGGAAGTCGGTGAGGAAGCGCAGCGGGTCGCGCTGCTCGTTGGCGACGCGCGCGATCAATCCGGTGACCAGGATCTGGCATGCCATCATGCGCCCGTTCAACTCATCCATCGCTGCCCTCATCCTCTCGCATCGTCGCTCGCGTATGAACGACATCACGCGGCGTTTCAACCACGTCGCGCAAGCTGCAGCAGGTGAACGGACAAGAAAGCAGATCTGCGCGCGACGAGATCCGCGCTATTTCGCGGCGATGTGCTCCGCCTGCTCGCCGAGCGCCTTGATGCGATCCTTGACCTCGCGAAGCGTGTTGAGGCCGCTTTCGACATGCTTGTCGGATACGTCGCGCAGCACGTCGACGGCGATCGCATCGCGCAGACTGTCGAGGTCGTCGACGAGGCGGCGCCCGGTCCTGGTCAGGAACAGGCGATTGGCGCGGCGATCTCTGGGGTCAGGCCGGCGTTCGAGCAGGCCATGCTCGACAAGGCGATCAAGCAGTCGCACCAGCGAGATCGGCTGCAGTTCGAGCACGTCGGCGAGATCGACCTGGGACGGTCCCTCCTGCTCGCGCAGGCGGAACAGCACAATCCATTGTGCACGCGTGGTGCCTCGCGCCTTGGCGCGATGATCGATATAATTGCGCAGCAGCCTGGAACTCTCCACGAGTTGCGCAATGAACTGGCGTTTGAGATCGAGCGACATAGGGGTCCTCGGTGCGTTTCCCAGACGGAATGTTTCTGCTCGTTTCTGACCTAAACCTTTCCAAATGTTTAGGATTCTCAAGCCTTGGTGTGTTTACACATTAAGTGCACGCATATTATATCCGCAAGCTCTGTGAACCGTTTCGATCACCCTTTATTGTTACGTCGAGCCCAAGAGTCCGCATGTCAAAGTCACGCACCATCGGTTGGGTTTTAGTGATCGCGGCGGTCGGCGCGGCCGGCTATTTCGGCTGGCAGAAATACACCGACAACCAGCAGGCGATCGCGGCTGCGCAGAAGCGGGCTGCCCAGCGCCCGGCCGTTCCGGTCAAGATCTCTCCGGTCGAGAAGGCTGACTTCCCGGTCTATCTCACCGGTCTCGGCACGGTGCAGGCCTTCAACACCGTCCAGGTCCGCACCCGGGTCGACGGCCAGATCACCAGGATCGCCTTCAAGGAAGGCCAGTTCGTCAAGGCCGGCGACACGCTGGTCGAGATCGATCCGCGGCCCTATCAGGCAACGCTCGACCAGGCCAAGGCCAAGAAGGCGCAGGACGAGGCCAATATCGCCAACGCCAATCTCGACCTGCAGCGCTACACCAAGCTCGGCGAGTTCGCGACGCGCCAGCAGCTCGACACCCAGCGTTCCACCGTGGCCCAGCTCACGGCCCAGATCGCCGCCGACGAGGCCGCCATCTTCAACGCCCAGACCCAGGTCGACTACACCACCGTGAAGTCGCCGATCGACGGCATCGTCGGCCTGCGACTGGTCGATATCGGCAACATCGTCAACGCCTCGGCCCAGACCGGCATTGTGACGATCACCCAAATCGAGCCGATCACGGTGATCTTCACCGCACCCGAAGACCAGCTGCCCGACATCAAGGCGGCGCTGGCCGTGGCGCCGCCCAAGACCATTGCCCTGACCACCGACGGCAAGCGGGTGCTGTCCACCGGACCCCTGGCGCTGATCAACAATCAGGTCGACACGTCAAGCGGGACTGTCCGGCTGAAGGCGGTGTTTGATAACAAGGACCATGCGCTGTGGCCAGGGCAGTCGGTCTCGACCCGGCTCTTGGTCAGGACCTTGAAAGATGCCACCGTCGTCCCGGATGACGCGGTGCAGCATGGCACCGAAGGCCTCTACGCGTATTCAGTCAATCAGGAGAACAAGGCCGAGCTTCGCAAGATCAAGGTCAGCCAGTCGATCGACGGCAAGTCGGTGATCGAGGAAGGCCTGTCGCCGGGACAGCAGGTGATCACCGCGGGCCAGTACAAGGTCTCGCCGGGGACCCTGGTGACGACGGCGGTGGCGAGCTCGGATCAATCCCAGTCGAAGGTCACGCAGGAATGAGCGCCGGAATTTCCGCACCATTCATTCGCTTCCCCATCGGCACCTCGCTGCTGATGGCGGGCATCCTGTTCATAGGTCTCGTCGCCTATCCGCTGCTGCCGGTGGCGCCGCTGCCGCAGGTCGACTTTCCGACCATCCAGATCACCGCGACGCTGCCGGGCGGAAGCCCGGAGACGATGGCGACTTCGGTCGCTCAGCCGCTGGAACGCCAGTTCGCGCAGATCCCCGGCATCGCGCAGATGACCTCGACGAGCTATCTGGGCACCGCGGCGGTCACCATCCAGTTCGATCTCTACCGCTCAATCGACGGCGCCGCCAACGACGTGCAGGCCGCCATCAACGCGGCAAGCGGCCAGCTGCCGAAGACCCTTCCCTCGCCGCCGACCTATCGCAAGGTCAACCCGGCCGACTCGCCGATCATGCTGCTGTCGGCGACGTCAGACACGCTGCCGCTGACCACGGTCAGCGATGCCGTCGATGCGCAACTTGCCCAGCAGATCAGCCAGATCTCCGGCGTCGCGCAGGTCATCATCGGCGGTCAGCAGAAGCCGTCGGTTCGCGTCCAGATCGATCCGGCTAAGCTGGTCGCCAAAGGTCTGTCGCTGGAAGACGTCCGCGCCGCGATCAACATCGCCACCGTCGACAGCCCGAAGGGCAATATCGACGGCGCCACCCGCGCCTACACCATCTATGCCAACGACCAGCTGCTCACGGCCGATCCGTGGAACGACGTCATCATCGCCTACCGCAATGGCGGGCCGCTGCGCATTCGCGACATCGGCCGGGCGGTCACCGGCCCGGAGGACGCCAAGCAGGCCGCCTGGGCCAACGGCAAGCGCGGCGTGTTCCTCGTCATCTTCAAGCAGCCCGGCGCCAACGTCATCGACACCGTCGACAAGATCAAGGCAGCGCTGCCCCGGCTGGTGGCGGCGATCCCGCCGGCGATCAAGATCGATGTCATCTCCGACCGCACCACCACGATCCGCGCCGCGGTGGAGGACGTCCAGTTCACCCTGCTCCTGACCATCTTCCTGGTCGTGATGGTGATCTTCGTCTTCCTGCGCAGTTTCTGGGCGACCGTGATCCCGACCGTCACGGTGCCGCTGGCGCTGCTTGGCGCCTGCGCGCTGATGTGGGTGTTCGGCTACACGCTCGACAATCTGTCGCTGATGGCGCTGACGATCGCCGTCGGCTTCGTGGTCGACGACGCCATCGTGATGCTGGAGAACATCAGCCGCTATATCGAAGAGGGCGAGAAGCCGATGGCGGCCGCCTTCAAGGGCTCGCAGGAAATCGGCTTCACCATCGTTTCGATCAGCATCTCGCTGGTCGCGGTGCTGATCCCGCTGCTCTTGATGGGCGGCATCATCGGCCGCCTGTTCCGCGAATTCGCGGTCGTGCTGGCGATGACGATCTTCGTCTCGATGTTCGTGTCGCTGACGCTGACACCGATGATGGCCTCGCGGTTCCTGCGCGCCCACAATGAGGAACGGCACGGCCGCTTCTACCAGCTCAGCGAGCGCGGCTTCGACGCGATGCTGCGCGGCTATCAGTCCGGGCTCGATCTCGCGCTGCGCTGGAAGTTCACGACGCTGATGATCTTCTTCGGGACGCTGGCGCTGTCGGTCTACCTGTTCGTCGTCATTCCAAAGGGCTTCTTCCCGCAGCAGGACGTCGGCCTGATCACGGCGACGTCGGAAGCCAGCCAGGACATCTCTTTCGCCGAAATGAAGCGGAGACAGGAAGAGCTCGGCAAGATCGTGATGACGGATCCGGCCGTCGCGACGGTGGCGATGGCGATCGGCGGCAGCGGCCGTGCCGGCAACAACGGCGCGATGTACATCACGCTCAAGCCACTCAAGGATCGCGACGCCAACGCGCAGCAAGTGATCGCCCGGCTGCGTCCGAAGCTGGAGAAGATCGAGGGTGCCCGGCTGTTCATGCAGGCGGCGCAGGACGTCCGTCTCGGCGGCCGCCCGACCCGCACCCAGTTCGAGTTCACGCTGCAGGATGCCGACCTCAGCGAACTGAACCAGTGGGCGCCGAAAATCCTCAGCAAGATGCAGACGCTGCCGCAGCTGCGCGACGTCGCCACCGACCAGCAGACCAACGGCACCACGGTCGAGCTGAAGATCAACCGCGACACCGCCTCGCGCTATGGCATCCAGCCGCAGCTGATCGACGACACGCTCTATGACGCGTTCGGCCAGCGCCAGGTGACGCAGTACTTCACCCAGCTCAACAGCTACCACGTGATCCTCGAGGTCCTGCCCGAGCTGCAGGGCGCGATCGACACGCTGAACAACATCTACATCAAGTCGCCGCTGACCGGCGAACAGGTGCCGATCTCGACCATTGCGAAATGGACCAGCGTGCCGGTGCGGCCGCTCTCGATCAGCCACCAGGGCCAGTTCCCGGCGATCACCATCTCCTTCAACCTGGCGCAGGGTGTCGCGCTCGGCCAGGCGACGGAAGCGGTGCAGAAGGCGATGGTCGACCTCGGCGCGCCGGCGACCCTGAGCACAAGCTTCCAGGGCACGGCGCAGGCGTTCCAGCAATCACTGTCGACCGTGCCGCTGTTGATCCTTGCCGCGCTCGTGGTGGTCTACCTGATCCTCGGCATTCTCTACGAAAGCTACATCCACCCGATCACCATTCTGTCGACGTTGCCTTCGGCCGGCGTCGGCGCGCTGGCGATCCTGATGGCGGCCGGTTTCGACTTCTCGCTGATCGCACTGATCGGCATCATCCTGCTGATCGGCATCGTGAAGAAGAACGGCATCATGATGGTCGACTTCGCGATCGCCGCCGAACGCGACCAGCATATGGAGCCGGAGGCGGCGATCCGTCAGGCTGCCCTGCTCCGCTTCCGCCCGATCATGATGACGACGATGGCGGCATTGCTCGGCGGCGTGCCGCTGATGCTCGGCACCGGCACCGGCTCGGAAATCCGCCAGCCGCTCGGTTACGCCATGGTCGGCGGCCTGATCGTCAGCCAGGCGCTGACGCTGTTCACGACGCCCGTCGTCTATCTCTATCTCGACAAGCTCTCCAACGCGTTTGCGAATTGGGGCCGCTCGCCGCGCGCCGACCACGACGCTGACGACGGCGAAGACGGATCGGTCAAGCAGGCCGCCGAGTGACTTGACTTTGCCCTCATACCGGCACATCCGAAAGATGTTCGTTTCGGAGCCGGTACCGTGCAGATTGTCGCAAAGTCGCTTGTCGTCCTGTTGACCGCGTTCGGCATGGCCGGCCTCGGCCACGCTCAGACGCCCAAGGCCAAGAATGCCCCCGTGCCGGCTCAGGCAGCCGCTCCCGCAGCTCCGCAAGGCGACGCCGCATCGGGCAATAACACCGGCTGGGTCGCGCGCTGCACCAGCGCAAGCCGCGACGCGCCGCTCGAATGCGCGATGGAGCAGACCGCGGTACTCACCAAGACCGGCCAGCTCATCGTGCTGGTCAACATCCGCGTTCCCGGCGACACCCGCACGCCGGTCGCGCTGATCCAGCTTCCGCTCGGGCTGAACCTGCCCGTTGGCGCCAAGCTGCAGGTCGACGACGGCAAGGCCGTCGACGTGCCGATCCAGACCTGCGAGGCGCGCGGCTGCTACATCAATGCGCCGATCGCGGCCGATGTGCTGAGCCAGCTGAAATCGGGCAAGCAGCTCAAGGTCTCGTTCCAGAATCTCGCCAAGGAAACTATCAGCATCCCGATGCCGCTCGCCGACTTCGCGGCGGTCTACGACAAGATCAAGTAAGGCCGCGCATGCTGCCCGCGCTATCGCTCCCGCTTGTAGAGGAACGCGTTGTCCGGCTGCGGCATGCCGATCGACTTGTAGAACCCGATCGAGTCGGGCGCCGACAGCAACAGGCACATCGATTCAGGTCCGGCGTGGCGCCGCGTTTCCGCGATCAGCCGCTTGCCGATGCCGTGCCCCTGGTGCCGACGATCGACCGCAAGATCGGCCAGGTAGCAGCAATAGGCGAAATCTGTCAGCGCGCGCGAGACGCCGATCAGCGTGTGCCCCTTCCGCGCCGTCACGATCAGATTGGCATTGGCGATCATGCGCTCCATCCGGTCGGTATCCGCGAGCGGACGCCGCTCGCCGAGGCTCGACTGGCGCAGCACCTCGATGAACTCGTCGATGCCGATCGACGGCTCGCGGGCATAAAGAAGTTCGTCCATCAGCTTAAACCTTTGTCGCAACATTGCAGCGGCCGGAGCCGCGCGCGACCATGGTGGATTGCGCTGGTCTAATCCACCCTCGATGCCGTGAGGGCACGCTGGGTGACGACCGGTCCTCCATCAGGAGCAGGCTGCGCCGCGCAGTCGCGTCGGGATTTTGAGGGTTGCTCGCGCCACTAAGGCAGATTGGCTGGGGAACCTGGATTCGAACCAAGACAAACAGAGTCAGAGTCTGTTGTGCTACCGTTACACCATTCCCCAAGAATTGTCCGTGGTATCAACAGCTTAGCTGGATGACTGGACATCTCGGTGCAGCGCCTTCGCTTGCCAAATCAGCGCCCGCGCGAGTGCGACCTTCTACCTGCTTGGTCCCACGCTTGGCAAGCATTGTTGGCGGGGAATGGGCGTGAAAATCGCCCTCAATACAGCCCCCTCGGGCTGGACTGCATCACCGCACGGCCCGCGTCAGGTGAGATCGGCTGCTGGGTCCCGTCGATCACATCGGTACCGGCGACCATCGTCGGATCATAGAACGGCGGCGCCTGGCCCGGCTTGAAGGCTTCGAGCACCACGCCCCTGTTCTGACCGGACGAGGCGCGCAGGCCGGTCTTGGAATCGACCAGCACCAGCCTGATGCCGACCGGCTGCTTGAACGGCGTGGCGGGCTTGTCGGCCAGCGCGAGCTTCATGAAGTCGCGCGCGATCGGCGCCGCGGTGTGGCCGGCCTGCGCGTTGCGGCCGAGCGAGCGCGGCTTGTCGTAGCCGACATAGAGGCCGACCACGAGGTCCGGCGAGAAGCCGACGAACCAGAGGTCCTTGGCCTCGTTGGAGGTGCCGGTCTTGCCGGCGATCGGCTTGCCGACCTCCTTCAGCGCGGTGCCGGTACCGGCCTGAATCACGCCCTCCATCAGCGAGGTGATCTGGTAGGCGGTCATCGCGTCGAGCACCCGCTCGCGGCGGTCGACGAGCTGCGGCTCCGCCTGGTTCTTCCAGCCCTCCGGGGCGTCGCAGCCGCGGCATTCACGCTGGTCGTGCCTGAAGATGGTGCGGCCGTAGCGGTCCTGGATGCGGTCGATCAGGGTCGGCTTCACGCGGACGCCGCCATTGGCGATCATCGAATAGGCCGTGGCCATCCGCATCACCGTGGTCTCGCCGGCGCCGAGCGCATAGGCGAGATAGTTCGGCAGCTCGTCATAGACGCCGAAGCGCTTGGCGTATTCGCCGATGACAGGCATGCCGATTTCCTGCGCCAGCCTCACCGTCACTGTGTTGAGCGACAGCCGGAGCGCGTTGCGCAGTGTCACCTGGCCCTGATACTTGCCGGTGGAGAAGTTCTCCGGCCGCCAGACATTGCCCTGCCCCTGGTCGATCTCGATCGGCGCGTCGATCATCACGGTCGATCCGGTATAGCCGTTGTCGAGCGCCGTCGAATAAACGATCGGCTTGAAGGTCGAGCCGGGCTGCCGATAGGCCTGGGTCGCGCGGTTGAACTGGCTCTGGTCGAACGAGAAGCCGCCGACCATCGCGAGCACGCGCCCGGTGTGCGGGTCCATCGCCACCATCGCGCCCGACAGTTCGGGGATCTGGCGCAGCCGGTACTGGCCTTCGACGGCGCGGCCGTCCTTGAACAGCGGGTCGGCGTAGATCACGTCGCCGGGCTGCAGCACCTGCGCCACCGAGGTCGGCGTCTTGCCCTTGCTCTTGGCCCAGCGCACGCCGTCCATCGTGACGATGCCGGTCTCGCGCTGCTTGCTGACGGCGCCGCCGAGCTCACGGCCCGGCTGGAAGCCGATCCGCGCCGACTGGTCGTTGCTCTCCAGCACCACGGCCATCCGCCACGGTGAGATGTCGGAGAGCGACTTGATCTCGGCGAGCGGCACGCCCCAGTCGCTGGTCAGATCGAGCTTCTGGATCGCGCCGCGATAGCCCTGCTGCTCGTCATAATTGACGAGCCCCGCCACCATGGCCTTGCGCGCCATCACCTGGACCTTGGGATCGAGCGTGGTGCGCACCGACAGGCCGCCCTCATACAGCTTCTTCTCGCCGTAGCGCTCGAAGATGTCGCGGCGGACCTCTTCCGAGAAATATTCGCCGGCGAAGGTGTGTGCGCCATTGCTGCGGTTGGTGACGGTCAGCGGCTCCTTGCGCGCCTTGTCGGCGTCGGCAGTGGTGATCCAGCCGTTCTCCTGCAGGCGGTCGATCACGTAATTGCGCCGCTCGATGGCGCGCGCGCGGTTGCGCACCGGATGCAGGCTGGCCGGCATTTTCGGCAACGCCGCCAGATAGGCTGCTTCGGCGACGGTCAGCTCGTTCACCGACTTGTCGAAATAGACCAGCGAGGCGGCCGCGATGCCATAGGCGCCGAGGCCGAGATAGATCTCGTTGAGATAGAGCTCGAGGATCTTGTCCTTGGAATAGGCCCGCTCGATTCGCATCGCCAGCAGGGCTTCCTTGATCTTGCGGCTGAACGAGACCTCGTTGGTCAGAAGGAAGTTCTTGGCGACCTGCTGGGTGATCGTGGAGGCGCCCTGTGGACGGCGGTTGGAACCGAAGTTCTGGACATAGGAGACGCCGGCACGTGCCATGCCGGTATAGTCGATGCCGCCGTGCTCATAGAAATTCTTGTCCTCGGCGGCGAGGAACGCGTTGATCACGAGCTTCGGCACCGCCTGGATCGGCAGATAAAGCCGGCGCTCCTTGGCAAACTCACCGAGCAGCGAGCCATCGGCCGCGTGCACGCGGGTCATCACCGGCGGCTCGTAGTTCTGCAGCTGCGAATAGTCGGGCAGGTCCTTGGAAAAATGCCAGAACAGCCCTGCGACCGCGGCCAGACCAGCCAGGAACAGGATGGTTCCTGCGGTGAACAGGAACCCGAAGAACCGCAACAGAAATTTCATCGACCAGATTTTCCGTGGCGAGTGCGTCGCTCGTTCTGAGCGCGCTGCGTGCCACTTAGGATGCCCGGTATATCGGTCGCCCCAGGGACCTGCAATTCAACGCGGGAGAATTAAACCAGGCCAGGCGTCAAACTTATGCCATAGAGCCCGGCTCGCGCGCTCAAGCCAAATCAGCAGACATCCCGACCGGGCGACGCTCCACGGTGCTGCATCGATCTCCGATACACGGCACTGCGATTCGCGCGCGCCTCACCGAATTGCCCGCCGTTCTCCAACCGCTGCGCTTGCGCAGAGCGCGCGTTGCGAAAAAAACGCGGGCCCGCCCCATCGCTTGCACTACCCCGCTGCCGTTGAGGGTGGTGCGATATCAGAAATCGGTGGACAGTACCGCCGGGTCGGCTGGATTAAAGATTTGTTAACTATAACTACCGCAAGCTGCTGCCATTCACGTTACTCGCGGCGGGCTGATTTCCGATGGCACTGCGCGGACTTAGACGGCCTTTTACAACCGATTCAACCGTTCTTGGATTTCCAAGACCACCCACATCGGCTGTGGGCACGGAAGCCCTGGACCTCGTCTATCAGGCGGCGGATTTGTTCCGCAGCATCGAGGACCGGGCCCGCGCCGGCGAGGCGCGCGCCGAGGCCGCCGAACAGGCGCAGCTCGAAATCATCGCTGCCACAGAGCGCAAGCTGGGGGACGCCTCCCGGGCGCTCGAGGAGGCCCGACGGCGCATCGAGTCCCAGCAGGAGCAGATCGACGCCGCCGAATTCCGCGCTCAGGCCGCCGAGGCCGAGGCGCGTGAAGCCCGGCAATCGCTGGCGCTGGTCGAGGACGCGATCCGCCGGCGCTTGCTGCTTATCGGCGGCCAGGACGGCGACGGCAGGTCGACGGCGGTCGCCTGACGCGAGATCCATCTCGCAAGCGCCGGGGCCCTGCCCGGCCGCCACCACGCAATCGCACAGCGACAATCAATAGCCGGCGGCGAGCCCCGAATTGCGGCGCGGATCGTTCGCGCCATAGAAGCGGTTGTTGCCGACCGGCTTGCCGCCGAGCGACGGCGCGCCGACGATGATGACCGCGAGATGGTTGGCCGGCTGCGGCGGGCCGAATTTGTGGCCCATGCCTTCCAGGATTTTCCGCGTGTCCGGCGACAGCGCAAAATCCTCGACATTGGTGGCTTCGGGAAGCCACTGCTGGTGGAAGCGCGGCATGTCCACGGCTTCCTGCGCGTTTATGTCATAGTCGATGGCGTTGATCATCGTCAGCAGCACGGCCGTGATGATGCGGCTGCCACCCGGCGTGCCCACCACCATGACCGGCTTGCCGTCCTTGGATACGATGGTCGGGCTCATCGAGGACAGCGGACGCTTGCCGGGGGCGATCGCATTGGCCTCCCCCTGCACCAGGCCATAGAGGTTCGGCACGCCGACCTTGGCGGTGAAGTCGTCCATCTCGTCGTTCAGCAGCACGCCGGTCTTGGCCGCGGTCACCTTGGCGCCGAACCAGTCGTTCAGCGTGTAGGTGACCGACACCGCGTTGCCGTCCTTGTCGGCGATCGAATAATGCGTGGTGTTGCTGCCCTCATGCGGCGGAACGCCGGGCTTGATGTCCTTGGAGACGGCTGCCCTGGCCGGATCGATCACGGCGCGGATATTCGCCGCATAGTCCTTGTCGAGCAGACGCGCGAGCGGATTCTTCACGAAGTCGGGGTCGCCGAGATAGCTGTTGCGATCGACATAGGCGTGACGCATCGCCTCGATCTGGTAGTGCACCGCCTGCGCGGAATGGTAGCCCAGATCCTTGAGCGGATAGCCTTCCAGAATGTTCAGGATCTCGCAGATCACCACGCCACCCGAGCTTGGCGGCGGCGCGGAGACCACGTGGTAACCGCGATAGTCGCATTCGACCGGCGCGAGCTCACGAACCCTGTAATGGTCGAGATCCTCCTGCGTGAGCAGGCCCTTGCCGGCCTGGCTCGCGGCCACGATCGCGGCCCCGACCCAGCCCTTGTAGAAGCCGTCGGTGCCGCGCTTGCTGATCTCACGCAGCGTCTCGGCAAGTTCGTGCTGCGCCAGCCGCTCACCGACCTGGAACGGCTTTCCGTTGTTGAGGAAGATCGCGGCCGAAGGCGGATCCTCGCGAAGATCGTCGACCGCGGAGTTCAACATCTCGATGTCGCCGCGGTCGAGCACAAAACCGTCCTCGGCGAGTTGCAACGCCGGCGCGAGCACGTCCGCGCGCTTCATGGTGCCGTATTTCTCGCGCGCATATTCCATGCCTGACACCGAGCCTGGCACGCCGACGGCGAGATGCCCCTTGGTGGAGAGGCCGTTGACGACCTTGCCGTCCTTGTCGAGATACATGTTGGCGGTGGCGCCCTTCGGCGCGGTTTCGCGGAAATCCAGGAAGGTCTTGCGGCCGTCGGCGAACTGGATGGTCATGAAGCCACCGCCGCCGAGATTGCCGGCGGCGGGATAGACCACCGCGAGCGCGTAGCCGACCGCGACCGCGGCGTCGACCGCATTGCCGCCCCGCTTCAGCACCTCGATGCCGACCTGGGTCGCGAGATGCTGCGCCGAGACCACCATGCCGTTCTCGGCAGCGACCGGCGCAACCGACGCGGCGCGGCCAGGGACTGAAGCTGTGAGGCCGATCGCGACAATGGCCGCGATCATCCATCGCGTGCCCGTTCGTGGATTCCGCATTGGGAGTTCCCCGATTGCCGCCGTCTGGGTGCGGCGTGAGTTCCTTCTATCGGAGCGAGCAAGTGTAGCAGGCCGCGCGCCCGCGGACTATGGGGTCGTCGCGCGCAGCGTCAGCGTTGGAGTTCCATCAGCCCGACGCGCGCGCCGCGGCTTGCCCGGAAAAATCCAACACCGGCGTCGCGGCGAGCAGCGCCTTTGTGTACGCATGCTGCGGACGGTCGAACACGTCGTCGCGCGAACCCTGCTCGACGATACGGCCGCCCTGCATCACCACCACGCGGTCGGCGACCTGCTCGACTGCGGCGAGGTCATGGCTGATGAAGAGACAGGCAAAGCCGTATTGCGCCTGCAGCCGTTCGAACAGCTTCAGCACCTGGGCCTGGATCGTCATGTCGAGCGCGGAGACGGGCTCGTCGGCGACCACGAAGGACGGATGTCGCACGATTGCGCGTGCGATCGCGATGCGCTGGCGCTGACCGCCTGAGAGTTCATGCGGCCAGCGCTGCGCGAAGCCGGCAAGCCCGACCTCGTCGAGCATATCAGCGACGCGCCGATCGCGCTCGGCGGACGAAAGCGCCGGGACATGCCGCAGCGGCTCGGCGACAATCTCGCCGACCCGCATGCGCGGGTCGAGCGACGAATACGGATCCTGGAACACGAGCTGCGAGGCCAAGGCGAAACGCGCGGTCGCGCGTCGCGATCACGTCCCTGCCCTGAAAGCGGATCTCGCCGCCTGCGGCCGGGATCAGCCGCAGCATGGCGCGGCCAAGCGTGGTCTTGCCCGAGCCGCTGCCGCCGACCACGGCGACGGTTTCGCCGGCGCCGATCTCGAGATCGACACCATTGACCGCCGCAACATCGGCATCCCTGCGGAACAGCCGCTGCCGCCCGCCGAACGAGACCTTCAAGCCGCGCACGCTGATCAGCGGCTCGCCGGCCGCGCGGCGCCCGGTCGCGGCGCGCCGCCGCGGCAGCGCATCGACCAGTTGACGTGTGTAGGCCTCGCGCGGCGCAGAGAGGATCTGCCGGACGCTGCCGGTCTCCACCAGCTTGCCCTGCCGCAGCACGACCGCGCGCTGCGCATAGCGCGACACCAGGCCGAGATTGTGGGTGATCAGCATCACCGAGGTGCCGTGATCGCGCGCCAGTTCGACCATCAGGTCGAGCACCTCGCGCTGGCTCAGCGTGTCGAGCGCGGTGGTCGGTTCGTCGGCCAACAGCAGCTTCGGCTTCAACAGCATCACCGAGGCCAGCATGATCCGCTGCCGCATCCCGCCGGAGAATTCATGCGGATAGGCATCGAAGGTCCGCGCGGGATCGCGGATCTGCACCCGCGCCAGCATGTCGAGGCAGCGCTGCCTGATCTCGCCCCGCGTCAGCTTCTCGTGCAGGGCGAGGCCCTCGGCCATCTGCGTGCCGACGCTGATCGCCGGATTGAGCGACACCATCGGCTCCTGGAACACCATGCCGACCGAGCGGCCGCGCAGCGCGCGCATGCGCTGAGGCGCGATAACAGCGAGATCCTCGCCATCGAGCCGGACCGCGCCGCCGACCAGCCGCAGGCCCGGCGGCAGCAGGCCGAGAATGGCACGCGCCGCCGCGGTCTTGCCGCTGCCGGACTCGCCGACCACGGCGAGGAATTCGCCGCGCTCGATCGCAAACGACACATCGCCAACGACAACAGCGCCGGTCCTGGCGGCTTCGATGCGCAGATGATCGACGGTCAAGAGCGGCGCGGTCATCCGTGCGCCATCCTGGGATCGAGGCGATCGCGCAGGGAATCGCCGAGCAGATTAATGCCGAGCAATGTCAGCGCGATGCAGAGCCCCGGTGCAATGCTGAGCCAGGCCGCGGTTTCCATATAGGGACGGCTCGCCGCCAGCATGTTGCCCCAGGTCGGCGCCGGCGGCGGCACGCCGAGACCGAGGAAGCTCAACGCGCTCTCGGCCAGCAGCACCCAGCCGAACATGCTGGTCGCGAGCACCGCCACCGGCGCGATCGCATTGGGCAAGACGTGGCGGAGCATCGAATAGAGTTCGGAGTTGCCGATCACGCGCGAGGCCTCGATGTATTCCTTCTCGCGGATCGACAGCACGGTGCCGCGGACCACGCGCGCAACCGAGGGGATATAGGCAAGCCCCAGCGCCAGCACGAGGCCGGACTTGTTGGCGCCGATCACGATCATCACCGCAAGCGCCAGCAGGATGCCGGGAAACGCCAGCAGCGCGTCGTTGACCGCCATGATGACGCGGTCGGTCCAGCCGCGCAGGTAGCCCGCAACGCCGCCGACCAGCACGCCGATGCTGACGGCGATCAGGACGGTGGCGAGCGCCACCACCACGCTGGCGGCGGCTCCCGTCATCAGCCGGCTCAGCACGTCGCGGCCGAATTCATCGGTGCCGAACCAGTGCAGCGCGGAGGGCGCCTGCAGCCGCGCCTTCAAATTGATCCGCAGCGGATCGAACGGCGTCCAGAATGCGGCTGTTACGGCGGTGCCGAGCAGCAGCGCGATCAGCACGCCGCCGATCATGGTGTTGACGCGCCATTTCATGCCACGGCCACCCATTTCATGCCACGGCCACCCTTGGGTCGAACAGCGGATAACAGAGATCGACGATCAAATTGACGACGACATAGATCACCGCCGTGAACAGCAGGCAGCCCTGCACCACCGGATAGTCGCGCGCGAAGATCGAATCGACCAGCAGCCGACCGAGCCCCGGCAGTGTGAACACGGTTTCGATCACGGCGATGCCGCCGAGCAGATGGCCGAGCACCAGCCCGATCAGCGTCCAGGTCGGTGCGAAGGCGTTCGGCAGCACATGGCGGCCGAGCACCAGCCATTCCGGAACGCCCTTGGCGCGCGCATGCGTGACATATTCGAGCCGCAGCACCTCGATCGAGGCCGCACGCGCCATCCGCGTCAGCACGCCGATCTCGACGGCGGTCAGCGTCACGATCGGCAGCACCATGAACATCATCGCCTGCCAGACATTCTCCGAGAACGGCACGTAGCCGATCACCGGCAGCCATTTCAGCTTCAAGCCGAACAGCAAAAGCAGCAGAAGGCCGAGCCAGAAGCTCGGGATCGACAGCAACAGCGTGGCACCGCCGACGATCGCAAGATCAAGTGCGCTGTTCTGCTTCCAGGCCGCGATCAGGCCCGCCACCACCGCGATGCAGGCGGCAAGGCCGACCGCCACCAGCACGATCACGGCCGAGACCTGGAAGCGCTCCAGGATCAGCGGCAGCACCGGAAGATTGTTGGTGATGGAATGACCGAGGTCGCCGGTCGCAAGCTTGCCGAGCCAGTACAGGAATTGCAGCGGCACCGGCTGGTCGAGCCCTAGCTGCGCGCGCAATTGCGCGGCCTGCGCCGGATCGGCGTTGTCGCCGAGCATCACCTGAACCGGATCACCCGGGATCAGACGCACCAGCGTGAACACCGCGACCGCCACCAGGAGCAGCGTCGGGATCGTCATGGCCAGCCGTCGTGCGAGGTAGCCCAGCATCGCCGCGATCCCTCCCCTACTGCACGCTCACGCCCCAGAAGCGCGGTTGCCCGAACAGCCAGCCGGAAAATCCCTTGACGTTGTTGCGCAGGGCGGCGATCTCGGCGCCGTTGAACAGAACGATCATCGGCACATCGTCGATGAAGCGGCGGTGCAGCTCGTCGAACAAAAGCTGGCGTTTCGCCTTGTCGTCGATCATCATCGACTCCTGCAGCATCCGCTGCGCCTCCGGATTGTCCCAGACCTTGCGCGGTTGCACAGCCTTCGGCCCCATCAACATCTCCAAGCTGAGCGACGAGTCGAGCCGCGGCGAGTAGACGAAGGCCATCGACTGATAATCGCCGCGGTTGTAGCGATCGAGCTGGGCGGCCCAGTCCAGCACCTCGATCTCGATATTGATGCCTGCGGCCTGCGCCATCGCCTGTACCAGCACCGCTGAATCGAACACGTAGCTGTAGCGCTTGTTGGCAATCATCCTGATCGGCTGGCCGTGACACCCGGCCTGCGCCAGCAGCTTCTTGGCCTCGGCGATGTCCTGGGTGTAGCCATGCGTCTCCACCTCGCCGTAGAACGGGCTTCCGATCGGCAGCGCCGAATTGTTGGCGCGCGCGATGCCCTCCATCACCGCCTCGATGATCTGCGGCGTGTCGAGACTGAGCGCGATCGCCCGCCGGATCCGCACGTCCTTGAGCAGCGGATCGCGGGTCTGGAACAGGATGCCGGTGAGACCGAGCGCGGGCGTGATGCTGAGCTGCACGTCCGGCCGCCCCTTGAGGTCCTCGACATCAGGGATCGCAAGATTGCCGATTGCATCGAGCGAGCCGGACAACAGGCCCGCCTTGGCCGCCGAGCCGTCGGGAACGACGTTGAACCTGATCCGGTCGACTTCCGCGATCTTGGCGCCGGTATAGCCGGTGCGCGGCTCGCTGCGCGCGGCGTAGCCGTCGAAGCGCACCAGATCGACGTACTGGCCGCGCTTCCATTCGCCGAGCTTGAACGGCCCGGTGCCGACAGGCGCGATCCACTTGCCGTCCGCCCCGACCGAGTCGCGATGGATGATGGCGGTCTGCCCGCAATCGGGCCGCGCCAATGTCGACAGGAACAGCGCCGTCGGACGGTCGAGGTTGATCGCGACGGTCTGCGTATCAGGCGTCTCGATGGCCTCGATCCGGGCGATGCCGGTTGCGCTGAACTCGGACAGGCAGCGCCATTGCGTGGCGGGATCGAGCCAGCGTTTCAACGACCACACCACGTCGGCGGCCGTCATGATCGCGCCGTTTTGGAATTTGACGCCCTGGCGCAGATGGAACGTGTAGGTCTTGCCGTCGTTCGAGGTGGTCCAGCTATCCGCCAGCATCGGACCGATCGAGGTATCGTCGCGAAACGCGACCAGGCCCTCGACGATATGCGCCATCACGCCGTCGGTGTTGGCGTCGCGGTTGGTGCCGGGATCGGTGGAGCGGATGTCGGCGTTGAGCCGCGCCCGCAACAGGGTCTCGGCGCCGGCGCGCGACGGCTGCGCCGCGACCACCGCGGCGAGCGCCATCAGGCCGACCATCATCGCACGCGATGGCCGACACAGGTTCATCAGGACGCCCTCGCGATCGCTGATGGCTCCGCCTCATTGCGCGGGCTGGCCGCCACCTCGAGCCGGTAGCTGGTGAACTGCCGGTTCAGCGCCGGCAGCGGCGCGACCTCCATCAGCCCGCTGGCCGGCTCCATCAGGATCATCGCGACCGTGGCGCTGAGATTGTTGCCGAGGTTGCGGCGCGGCGGCCGGCACACCGACCATGGATAGGCGAAATCGTCGAACAGCGCCGACTTCACGGTCTCGAAGCTGATGGCGCCGAGATGCGGCTGCAACAAATCGCGGACCCGGATGTCGCGATAGAGGCTGTCCGGCGTGCTGGCGATGCCGGTGTCCTTGAGCTTGCCGAGCGCGACCGGGCTGACGAAATGGTTGGCATGCACCAGCAGCCCGCGATCGGGATGCACCTGGAAGGTCTCGTCCGGCGCACATTCGAAGTCGATCGCAACACCGTCGCGGTGACTGACAATCATGTTGTTGGCGGCGGATTTCTTGGTGCAATAGACCGTGCGCATCGACAGCGCGACATGCTCGCTCTCCAGCACCTTGCGCCGGATCAGCGCCAGCGGCGCGCCGATTTGACGATAGTCGCGGTCGCACTGCAGATAATTCGCGGTGATGGCGATACCAACCGCGTTGAAGCCGCAGCGGCCGAGCGCACCGGCCTCGGTGAAGGTCATCAGATCAGGACCATCGTCGCGGCGCACCTTCAGCACGACGGCGGTCTCTGCGCATTCGCGCTTCCAGTCCCAGTTCTGGGCGTGGATCAGCCGCCCCGACGCGCTCGCCTGCGGCAGCACGACGACGCCGGTGCAGCCGTCGGGCTCGTCGGGCGTCTTCAGCCGCGCCCGAACCGAGGGCTCGGCGAGCTTGAGGATCTCGGTGCGGGCATTGAGCAGCACGATATCCTCGAACGGAACGCCGGCGCCCTCGGCGATGCCGTGCATCTCCTCGATATAATCAGGCTCGAACGCCTCGATCACCGGAAGATAGTCGCGCACCAGCTCGGCCACGCCGGCGGCGTCGAGCGAAAGCTCCTTGAGTTGGGAGAAGTAGTGCGAGGTGCCCTTGCGGATGCGATCGGCCGCCTGGCGGCCGTACTGCTTGCCACGCTCATGAGGCGGACCGGAAATCTCGATCAGGGGAAAGGGTTCGACCATCGTTTGCGCCAACTTCCTTTTGCGTTTCCACAAAGACTAATGTATTTTGTGAGTACATGAAACAAAAATCTGCGCCCATTGCGAAGGCAGCCCCGAGCCGCCTGCAGCGCGAACTGTCCGCGGGCATCCTGGAGCTGATCCGGGCGGAAAAACTCGCGCCCGGCACGCGACTTGCCGAGGTGGCGCTGGCGGAGCGGCTGCAGGTTTCACGCACGCCGGTGCGCGCGGCGCTGAAATTATTGGCAGGCCGCCGCCTCGTACGGGTCGGTGCAAGCCGCGGCTACTTCGTGACGGACACGGCACCGCCAGCGCCGAAGACACCAGGCAAGCCCGCGCCAGCAGATACCGACCGGCTGTTCGTTGCGATCGCGCGCGACCGGCGCAGCGGCCGTCTTCCGGTCGACGTCTCCGAGCGCGACCTGATGCAGCGCTACGGCGCGTCGCGTCCGGTGGTGCAGCGGGTGCTGGCCAAGCTTGCAGAGGTCGCGGCGGTGCAGCGCAAGCCCGGGCATGGCTGGCGATTTCAGCCGATCATCGCCGACGCGCAGGCGCGCGCCGAAAGCTATCGCTACCGGATGCTGATCGAGCCGGCCGCCCTGCTGGAGCCGGGCTTTCAGCTCGACCCAGGCTGGGCCGCCGAGATGCGCCGGCGTCATCAGGACGCGACCAGGCAAACCTGGAATGAGACCGCGAGCATCGCCTTCTTCGAGATGAACGCAGCCTTCCACGAAGGACTGGCGGCCGCGTCCGGCAACCGCTTCCTGCTGGTCGCCGTGCAGCAGCAGAACCGGCTGCGCAGCTTCGCGAACTACGACTGGACCTTTGGCTATCAGCGCGTGCTGGTGAACTGCCGCGAGCATCTTGCGATCCTCGACCGGCTCGAGGCCGGCGAGCGCGAGGCCGCGGCCGCGCTGATGCGCAGCCATCTCGAAGGCGCCTCAAAGGTCAAACGCGTCACCGACGATCCGGCCAACGGCCGCCGCATCAACAACAGCAAGTAACAGGAGGCCTCCATGCATTCACCGCACGCCGCGGCGACGAACACGCCCCTCACCCGCGAGGCGATGGAGCCGTTCTGGATGCCGATGACGCCCAATCGCCAGTTCAAATCCAACCCGCGGCTGTTCACCGGCGCCGAGGGCATGCACTACATCACGCAGGACGGCCGGCGCATTCTCGACGGCATGGCGGGGCTCTGGTGCGTCAACGCCGGGCACGGCCAGAAGCGGATCGTCGAGGCGATCCAGGCGCAGGCCGCGAAGCTCGATTTCGTGTCCTCGTTCCAGATGAGCCACCCGGCCGCATTCGAGCTCGCCGGACGCATCACCGAGATCACGCCTGAAGGCCTCGACCACGTATTCTTCACCAATTCGGGCTCAGAGTCGGTCGATACCGCGCTCAAGATCGCCCGCGGCTATCACCGCGCCCGCGGCGAAGCCAGCCGCATCCGCTTCATCTCGCGCGCCAAGGCCTATCACGGCATGGGCTGGGGCGGATTGTCGGTGAGCGGCCTCTACCGTCACCGTCGCGATTTCGGCCCGCTGCTGCCCGAGGTCGACCATCTGTCGCTCCCCCATGATCCCGAGCACACCGCATTCTCGCGCGGGCAACCGGCATGGGGCGCGCATTTCGCCGATGAGCTGGACAAGCTCTTGCTGATCCACGATCCCTCGACCGTCGCGGCCGTGATCGTCGAACCCGTGACCGGTTCGGGCGGCGTCTACCCGCCTCCATCAGGCTATCTCGAGCGGCTACGCAAGATCTGCGACCAGCACGGCATCCTGCTGATCTTCGACGAGGTGATCACCGGCTTCGGGCGGCTCGGCGCGCCGTTCGCGGCCAATGCGCTCGGCGTGACGCCTGACCTCATCACCTGCGCCAAGGGCATGACCAATGCCGCCGTGCCGATGGGCGGCGTCATCGTCAGAGACAAAGTCTATTCCGCTTTGATGAACGGACCGGAAAATACCGTCGAGCTGTTCCACGGCTACACCTACTCGGCGCATCCGCTTGCCTGCGCGGCAGGGTTGGCCGCGCTCGACGTCTATCAGGACCTCGGCCTGTTCGACCGCGCCCGGCGCATTGCGCCGATCTGGGAGGCGGCAGCGCATGCGTTGAAGGATGCTCCCCATGTCATCGATGTCAGGAACATCGGCCTGCTGGCTGCGATCGATCTGAAGCCGCGCGACGGCGCCGTCGGCGCGCGCGGCACCGAATGCGCTAGGCGATGCTACGATGACGACGGCATCTTGATCCGCGCCGCCGCCGATACATTGATGATCTCACCGCCCCTGATCATCACCGAGGAGCAGATCGAGGCCATCTTCGCAGCAATCCGCCGCGCGCTGCACGCGATCGGCTGAGCCCCGGCCGAACTCGACCGGCCACGGATCGGACGCAACTTGCGCCTCGCTCGCGTGGCCAGTTCGGGCAGTCGGCGAAGCGATGCAAAGCTCGGGCAGATCGTGTCGCAAGAATGCGGATCCACGTCCTCAATGCTCTTTGACAGTGCGCGAGACTTACCCGTCATCCTGAGGTGCGAGCGGAGCGAGCCTCGAAGGATGCACGGCCCGGCTGGTGGCCGTCGATCCTTCGAGGCTCGCCGAAGAGGCTCGCACCTCAGGATGACGGGGCAAGTGCTTTCGCAGGGACGATTGTCTCTTCGCGGAAACGGGCTCGCAATGTCGCGAACAAAGCGAATCCTCGCTGCGGCCAATCTACACCCCACCCCTCGCCCGCAGCCGGCTGTGGCGACGACCATAGGCGGCATAGATCAGCAGCCCGATCACGAGCCACACTGCGAGCCTGATCCAGGTGTCGAGCGGCAGGCCGAACATCAGGAACAGCGACGTCCCAGCGCCGGCCGGGGCCACCAGCCAGATCGCCGGCGCCCTGAATGGGCGTGGCAGTTCCGGATCGCGCAGCCGCAGCACCAGCGTGCCGATCGAGACCACGGTGAATGCGAACAGCGTGCCGATCGAGACGAGTTCGCCGACCAGCCCGATCGGCAGCAGCCCACCGAGAACAGCGGCGACGGTGCCGGAGAAGATGGTCGAGACATAGGGGGTCCGGAAGCGCGGATGGATCTTGGCGGCAAAGCCCGGCAGCAACCCGTCATGCGCCATGGCGCGAAAGATCCGCGGCTGCGCCAGCAGCATGATCAGGATCACCGATGTCAGCCCGAACAGGATGCCGAGCTTGATGAACGGACCGAGCCAGCCGATGCCGATCGCATCGATGCCGACCGCGATCGGATCGGGCACGCTGAGCTTGTCGTATGGCACGATGCCGGTCAGCACGAAGCCGACCGCGACATAGAGCGCGGCGCAGATCACAAGCGAGCCGAGAATGCCAATCGGCATGTCGCGCTCCGGCGTCTTCGCCTCCTGCGCCGCAGTCGAGACCGCGTCGAAGCCGATATAGGCGAAGAACACCACCGCCGCGCCGCGGATCACACCGGACCAGCCGAATGCGCCAGGGCCGGCATTCGGCGGGATCAGCGCGCCGTCCGGATTGCCCGCCGTCACCCAGTTCGCCAGCGACACCGAGGATGCGGCGGTCGCGAGAAACAACGCGATCACGACGAGCTTCACCACCACGACGAAGCCGGTGAAGCGCGCGGACTCGCGAATGCCGACCACCAGCAGCGCGGTGACAAAGGCGATGATCGCCATCGCCGGGATGTTGATGACCGCGCCGGTCGCCGACCACGCACCGCTGTTGACGTCGTAGGCGAGCGGCGCCGAGGTGAATTGCTGCGGCAGGTTGATGCCGAAATCGCGCATGAAGCTGACGAAATAGCCGGACCATCCGACCGAGACCGCGATCGCACCGACCGCGTATTCGAGGATCAGGTCCCAGCCGATGATCCAGGCGATCAGTTCGCCGAGCGTCGCGTAAGCATAGGTGTACGCGCTGCCGCAGATCGGCACGGTCGACGACATCTCCGCATAGCACAGGCCGGCGAACGCGCAGGCGACGGCGCCAAGCATGAAGGAGAGCGTGACCGCGGGACCGGCATTGGCGGCGGCCGCGTGGCCCATCAGCACGAAGATGCCGGCGCCGATGATGCCGCCGATGCCGAGCGTGACCAGTTGCAGCGCCGAGAGCGAGCGCTTGAAGATCGGCGTCTCGGCGTCGCCGTCCGCGCGCGCCGCCTCGCGCAACAGGTCCGAGGTCGACTTTCGGTCCCAGAAACCGGCCAGGGTGTCGGTCACGTCAGGTGCCTCCGCCGCTCGGGTCCGGCGGACCCGACACGATCGGCAGACTATAACGCGCCCGACCCGCAGTCGTTCGGGCGCCAGGCGACAGCCGGCGCGCTTATCCACCGCCAAGAACGACGGCCAAGAACTACGCCAAGCGTGTGCGGGGCCCTATTGGCAGGGATGCGGCGGCCGTCCCGGCCAAGGAAGGTGCCGGACGCAGGGTCGAACGAACGGTAGCGGGCGCAGGAGGCGGACGGCGCCGCCGGTATCGCTCCATAGGCGTTGGCCGGGTTGCCGCCCTGTTGCGCCGCCAGCTGAGCCTCGCCCCACGGCGTCAGGGCGCCGCCGTTGATCGCGCTACGCCCAGGATTCTGCGCGTCGAAAAGTGCCGGCTCCGACATCTGGGCCAAGACCGGCGTGAACGTCATTCCCACCAGCAGCACAGCGGCTGCAACGGCCTTGAGTCCGGCCATACGATCTCTCCGATGCATCGATTGAAAATAGTCCAAGAGACTGTGCAAGGACGGCAGCGCCGTCCCTGTGCCCGCGATCGATGTGGTGACGACCACCGTCCGGGCACAGGGACCAGCAAGTCACGATGCCGCGAGGCAGCCGTCTGCGCGGCACGCCAACCGCGGTTCGCGAGGGACGTCCGCCCCGCGCTTCAGCGGTTATGCACGTCAGGCCGCGGGTCGGAGACGAACCCGTCGCGGTTCGGCATCTTGACGGCGGCGAGCGATTTCGCGTCGAGCACGGCGTTAGCGGGGACGACGCCGTTGAGGCTGAGGATGTAGGCGGACACCGCGTAGACGTCCTCATTGCTCAGCGACTGCGGCGCGTTCTGCGGCATCGCGCGGCGGATGTAGTCGAACAAGGTCGAGGCATAGGGCCAATAGCTGCCGACCGTGCGGATCGGCTTGGGGCTCGCCAGCGTGCCCTGCCCGCCGACCAGGCGATCGCCGACGCCGCCCTGCCCGTTGTCGCCATGGCAGGCCGCGCATTGCTCGCTGAACACGATGCGGCAGCGCTCGACGCTACCGCTGCCTGGCGGCAACGCCGCGCCGTCGCGGCCGATATCGATGTTCCAGCCGGCGATCTCCGCCGGCGTCGCCGCCCGGCCGATGCCGTAGCGCTCCTCGGCATGCGCGGCGATGCCGAACATCGCGATCGCGCTCACCCAAGCGGCCACCTTTACATTACGCCTGGCCATTGCTCACCTCGCCATTTGCAGCGATGCGCCAGGGCCAGATCGCGTTGTTGTGGTAGAAGGAGTTGAGACCACGCACCGCAACCAATTCGGCCAACGTCGGCTGCGCGTAGCCGGTCTCATCGATGGCGCGGCTTTGGATCACCGCGGGGCTGCCGTCCCAGTGCCAGGGCAGCCGGAAGCGCGTGAGCGCGCGCGTCAGCACCGGCTCCTGGAGTTCGGCCTGCTGCCAACTCTTGCCCTCGTCGAGCGAGACCTCCACGCTTTTGATCTTGCCGTGACCGCTCCAGGCAAGCCCGGTGATCTCGTGAAAGCCTTGCGTGGTCAGCTTCTGGCCGCCGGACGGCCGCGTGATGATCGATTTGGCTTCCATATAGAAGCCGCAACGGATAGCCCTGCTGCGGGCGCAGTCGCTCGCCGTTCTGGCTGTAGACCAGCATGGCGTCGTCGAGGCATTTCTCGATCGGGATCGAGCGCGTCAATGCGGCGGCGTCGGCGCCTTCAGCCACGATCCATTTGGCGCCGGCCTGCAGCCCCGCTTCGTCGAGCACCGTCTTGAGCGGCACGCCGGTCCATTCCGCGCAGCTCACGAGGCCGACAAGGTCAGAGGCCGTCTTGCCGTAGGGCTTGGTGTAGACCGGATTGCCGGAGCATTCGATGAAGTGGATGCGCGACTGCGACGGAAAGCGGCGGATGTCCTCCATCGTGAACAGCAGCGGGCGGTCGACCATACCGTGCAGCATCAGCCGGTGCTCGGCCGGATCGATCGTCGGCACGCCGCCATGGTGGCGTTCGTAGAACAGGCCGTTCGGCGTGATGATGCCGTCGAGCTCCTGCAACGGCGTGCGGCCCGAGGCGGAGATATATTGCGGCAGCGTCTTCGAGATGTTCTTGACGACGCCCTTCTCGTGAACCGACGGCGTGCCATAGGGCTGGCTTCCCATCGCCTCGCCGGGCGCTTTCATCCATTCCGGCACATTGGGCGGAAGATTATTCCCCTGTTCGGCAAGCGCGGTAGAACCGGCAACTCCCGCCATCGCGGAGCCACCGGCCAGTGCTGCACCCGCCTGAAGGAATTGCCTGCGAGACGCCTCTCGCGCGCGCTTGTCCGTCGTGTGTTCGCTCATCGACGTTTTCCTCTGACGTTACGAGGTGCAGCCTAACACCAAACGGCCGAGGCGAGGCAAGGCTGCAATGCGCAGTGCTGCATTCCGCAATGAGATGCACTGTGCCAAGCGTGCCGATTGCGCGGCGGCCGGGCGAACGCGCGCTCTAATCTTTCACCGGTGGTGTGCCGTGGGTGTGGAACGACTCGATCGTCTTCAACCCCCACGCCTGTCCCTTCTTGCGCTCCTCCTCGGTCCACACGATCGGCTTCCAGTCCGGCGCGAGGATCAGGCGCGCTCCGGCGTTGGCGACTTCGACGCGGTTGCCGCCGGGTTCATAGACATAGAGGAAGAAGGTCTGCTGGATCGCGTGCTTGTGCGGCCCGGTCTCGATATGCACGCCGTGTTCGAGGAAGATGTCGGCAGCGCGCAGGATCTCCTCGCGGCTGTCGAGCGCGTAGGTGACATGGTGGAACCGGCCGCGCTTGCCGTAGTGGTCGCGCGTGTAGGCGAAGTCGTAGCTCTTGTTCGACATCGTCATCCACATCGCGGCTTCGGTGCCGTCGTTGAGCACGATCTGCTCGGTGGTGCGGCATCCCAGGTAGTTCTCGAAGAACAGGCGGTTGGCCTTGATATCGACCGCAAGACAATTGAGATGGTCGAGCCGGCGGACATTGACGCCCCGCGCCGGAAAGCGCTGCGCCTGGTTCTTCAACGCGGGCTTCAGCTCGGCCGGCGCCTCGTACCACTCGGTCTCGTAATAGAGCTCGATGACGTGGCCGTCGGGATCGCGGCAGCGGAATGCCGGTCCCTGCCCCATGTCACCTTCGATCCAGCCGATATCGAAGCCCGAGCCTTTCAGCGCGGCGACGCGGCGCTCCAACGCCTGCGGACTGCGGGCCCGCAGCGCCATGTGCTCCATCCCCGAATTGTTCGACGCGGTGAGCTTCAGCGAATAGCGCTCATAGTCGTCCCAGCCGCGCAGATAGACCGACTCGCCGTTGCGGCCGCTGACCGTCATGCCCATCACGTCGACGAAGAATTTCAGGCTGTCGTCCGGCTTCGGCGTCAGCAGCTCCATGTGCCCGAGATGAGCGAGATCGAAGATCGGTTCCGGCTGCATGGGGCGGTCTCCTTCCGCGGCGGCGCCGGATCGACGTCTTTTCGCTCGGGCGGGCGGCGGCGCGTCGATTTGTACTACTGTACAAAGGATTAGGTCTCGTCAACAAATTATTCGGCGTGCGTATCGACAAGATGGCCGGCGCCCGCGCTGCAGTCCGCGGCCGGAATCACACCAGTGAAAGCGATCGAGGCCGGCGGTCAGGCGACCGAGACGGCCGCCTCGCGATGCGACGACAGCAGCTTGCGGACGTCAGCGGCCGGCACCGGCCGGCTGAACAGATAGCCCTGCATCTCGGTGCAGCCGAGGATGCGCAGCATGTTGCGCTGCTGCTCGGTCTCGACGCCCTCCGCGGTCGTGGTCATGTCGCTGGCGGCGGCAATGTTCACGACGGCCTGGACGATCGTGGACGACGCGCCGGCCCCGGCGAGATCCTTGATGAACGCACGATCGATCTTGATCTTGTCGAAGGGGAAGCGCTGCAGATAGCTCAGCGACGAATAGCCGGTGCCGAAATCGTCGAGCGCGATGCGGACGCCGAGCTCACGCAGCTGATGCAGGATATCGAGCGCGGCCTCGTCGTCGCGGATCAGCACGGCCTCGGTGATTTCGAGTTCGAGCCGCGAGGGCGCGAGCCCGGACGCCGCCAGCGCGGCGGCGACGTTCAGCGCCAGCGTCTGGCTCTTGAACTGGATCGGAGACACGTTGACGGCGACGTGGATATGTTCCGGCCAGTTCACCGCTTCGGCACGCGGTGTTGAGCACCCAATGGCCAATGTCGTTGATCAGACCGGTATCCTCGGCGACCGGGATGAAATCCGCCGGCGAGATCATGCCGCGTTCGGGATGACGCCAGCGCAGCAGCGCCTCGCAGCAGCTGACCCGGCTGTCCTCGAGATGGAGCAGCGGCTGATAATGCAGCTCGAAGTTGCCGTCGGCGATCGCCTGGCGCAGCTCGAGCTCAAGACTGCGCCGCGCCTTGGCGCGCGCATCCATGCCGGTCTCGAAGAACCGGTAGGTGCGGCGGCCGTCGCTCTTCGCGCCATAGAGCGCGAGGTCGGCGTTGCGCAGCAATTGATCGAGGTCGAGGCCATCGGCGGGCGCGACCGCGATGCCGATGCTCGCATCGGTAGTGATCAGATGCCCGCTGCAGTCGACCGGCTGGCGGATCGCCTGATAGATGGCGGCCAGCAGCTGCATGGTCTGGGTCTGGTCGCGGATGGCGGTCTGGATCACGGCAAACTCGTCGCCGCCGAGCCGCGCTGCGACGTCGCCCTCCCCGAGACAGGAGCGCAGGCGAACGGCGATCGCCCTGAGCAGTTCGTCGCCGATCTGATGGCCGAGCGCGTCGTTGACGCTCTTGAACTCGTCGACGTCGATGTACATGACCGCGAGTTGCTCGTCGGGCCGGAGCGCTTTCAGCGCCCGCTCCAGGCGCTCGCGGAACAGCACACGGTTCGGCAGATCGGTCAGCGCATCATAATGCGCCATGTAGGCGATCCTGTTCTCGGTGCGCGTGCGCTCCGTGACATCCTCGATGGTCGCCACCCAGCCGCCTTCCGGCAGCGGCTTGTTGACGATCTCGATCGCGCGCCCGCCCGGCGCGCGCGTGAGCTGACGCGTGGCCCGGCCAAGCTTCACGTTGCCGATGATGGTATCGCAGAAATCCTCGACGTCGCCATCGAACGAGCCGGTCTCCTGACGGTGCGCGATCAGCCGCTGCATGGTGCAGCCCGGCTTCGCGGTATCGGGCGAGAGCCCGAACATCTCGATATAGGGACGGTTGCAGATGATGATGCGCGCCGACGCATCGTAGAGCACGAGCCCCTGCGGAATGTTGTTCACGGCGGTCGTGAGATTGCGCCGTTCGGCGGCGAGCCGGTCGTCCGAGACCTGGTGCCGCTTCAGCAACAGGAAGACGATCACGGCCATGATCGCAAATGCCGCCATCAACAGGCCTTCGCGCTCGCTCCACTGCGCGGTCGCGCTTCCGAGCAGGCTGCCCACGAGCATGCCGGCACAGAACGCCAGCCCCTTGGTCGAGCCGTCGTCGACATTCCCTGACAATGAATTGCGGTGTTCGATGCGCACGCTGATCTCTCCCCGAGCGCGGCATCGTTACGCGGCACAAATGGAAAGGACGTTACAAGTCGCAGTTAGCAATCGGTTACACGATACCATGACACGGCGCGCGGCCAATCGCACCGCAGTCTCCGTAAACCTACGGAGCCGCCGCTCACTCCTCGGAGATGGTGAATGCGGCGTTAACGGCAAAACCGCGAAACAATCGCGGCTGTGCCGGAAAGCGACGATTTCGCCGCCGGAGCGCGCAACAGGGCGCGATCTCACGACACGACAGAAACAAATCGTCACCGGGAAGGTGTAGATTTAGCCGATACGAACCCCCGGCGACTTAACGGTTTTTCCAGCCCCGGGCTGGCATATTGGTCCGGACATTTAGATTTCGAGAACGAGCCAGGCGAGAACTGTGACATCCTTCGGACGTGTGATCTCTGTGCGCGGCTCGCAGGCCCGGGTTGGGCTTTTGGCCGGCGGCCAGATGCAACTTTCAGAAATGCGCGCGACCGTCGGCCGGTTCGTTAGCATCCGCTGCGCGAGCTCGGTCATCGTCGCCATGATCACCGAAGTGTCGTGCGAGCACCTGCCGCCGTCCGACCAGTACATGGCGACCGCTTCCGTCGACCTGCTCGGCGAAATCCTTGGCGGCGACCGCCCGAAATTCCAGCGCGGCGTCACCCACTATCCGACCATCGGCGACAGCACCGACCTGATCACGAACCAGGAGCTGCGCACGGTCTATGCGCCGAGCGGCTCGGACCAGATCAATGTCGGCACACTGCAGCAGGATCGTTCGGTCATCGCCTATGTCGACGTCGAGGAAATGCTCTCCAAGCACTTCGCGGTGCTCGGCTCGACCGGCGTCGGCAAATCCACCGGCGTCTCGCTGTTGCTCAACGAGATCCTGAAATCGCGGCCGAACCTGCGCATCTTCCTGCTCGACGTGCACAATGAATACGGCCGCTGCTTCGGCGAGCGCGCCCAGGTGCTGAACCCGCGAAACCTCAAGCTGCCGTTCTGGCTGTTCAACTTCGAGGAGATCGTCGACGTGTTGTTCGGCGGCCGCCCCGGCGTGGCTGAAGAGCTCGACATCCTCGCCGAAGTGATTCCGATGGCGAAGGGCCTCTACACCCAGTACCAGAACTCCGACCGGGTCGGTCTCGGGCTGAAGCGCGTCGACCCCAAGCAGGTCGGCTACACCGTCGATACGCCGGTGCCCTATCGCCTGGTCGACCTGATCTCGCTGATCGACAAGCGCATGGGCAAGCTGGAGAACCGCTCCTCGCGCATCATCTATCACAAGCTGATCTCGCGCATCGACGCGGTGCGCAACGATCCGCGCTACGCCTTCATGTTCGACAATGCCAATGTCGGCGGCGACACCATGGCCGAGGTGATCAGCCATCTGTTCCGCCTGCCCGCCAACGGCAAGCCGATGACCATCATGCAGCTCGCGGGCTTCCCCGCCGAGGTCGTCGATTCCGTGGTGTCGGTGTTGTGCCGCATGGCGTTCGATTTCGGGCTGTGGAGCGACGGCGTGTCGCCGATGCTGTTCGTCTGCGAGGAAGCTCACCGCTACGCCTCCGCCGACCGCAATATCGGGTTCGGGCCGACCCGCAAGGCGGTGTCGCGCATCGCCAAGGAAGGCCGCAAGTATGGCGTCTATCTCGGCCTGATCACCCAGCGTCCGGCCGAGCTCGACGCGACCATCATCTCCCAGTGCAACACGCTGTTCACGATGCGCCTTGCCAACGACCGCGACCAGGCGCTGCTGCGCTCCGCGGTCTCGGACGCGGCCGCCAATTTGCTGTCGTTCGTGCCCTCGCTCGGCACCCGCGAAGTGCTGGCGTTCGGCGAAGGTGTGGCGCTGCCGACCCGGCTGCGCTTCAAGGAGGTGCCGCCGCACCAGCTGCCGCGCGGCGAGGCCACCATCGCAACCGTGCCGTCGGTCACCGCCGGGCATGATTTGCATTTCGTCAGCGCCGTGCTGGAACGCTGGCGCGGCGCCACCTCGCATCGCGATACCGCGCCGAACGACCCCGGCCTCAACTCCAGCCTCACCTCGCCTGCGCCGCCGCGCACGATGGCGCCGGCCGAGGCGCCGATGCTGCAGCCATCGCTGGGCCTCGATCCGGATCGCTTCTCGCTGCTGAAGAAGCCGCTGCGCTAGCGGGATCGCGCAAGGCGCCGATGCGCCTTGCGCCGGAGCCGTCATCCACTATGGTTTCGCCTGACGCCGCGTTCCCGCGGCATGCCGGAACCATCTCATGACGCCGCCGACTGCCAAGCGCTTCCCGACACCCGCTCTCGACAAGCTCCCCGAGGATATCCGCACCCGCATCCTGGCGGTGCAGGAGAAGTCCGGCTTCGTGCCGAACGTATTCCTCACTTTGGCCTATCGCCCCGACGAGTTTCGCGCGTTCTTTGCCTATCACGACGCGCTGATGGAGAAGGACTCCGGCCTCTCCAAGGCCGAGCGCGAGATGATCGTGGTGGCGACCAGCGCCGCCAACCAGTGCCAGTATTGCGTGATCGCCCACGGCGCGATCCTGCGCATCCGCGCCAAGAATCCCGAGATCGCAGACCAGATCGCGGTCAACTACCGCAAGGCCGACATCACGCCGCGGCAGCGCGCGATGCTCGACTTCGCCATGAAGGTGAGCCGCACGGCCGAGGAGGTCGCGGAGACCGACTTCGCGGCGCTCGCCGCCCACGGCTTCAGCGACGACGACGTCTGGGACATCGCCGCGGTTGCGGCCTTCTTCGCGCTGTCGAACCGGCTCGCGAACGTCACCGGCATGCGGCCGAACGCCGCATTCTACATGCTCGGCCGGCAGCCGAAATAGAGGGCGCGGTGACGGACTGGAGCGAGATCATCCTGCGCCTCGGCGTGGCGACCCTTGCCGGCAGCGCGATCGGGCTCGACCGCGACCTGCGCGGCAAGCCGATCGGCCTGAAGACGCTGGGTCTCGTCAGCCTCTCGACCGCCACGGTCGTGCTGCTGGCCTTGCAAGCCGCCGCGCCCGGCCAGTTCACCGATGCGGTGAGCCGCGTGATCCAGGGCGTGCTGACGGGAATTGGGTTTCTCGGCGCCGGCGTCATCGTGCGGCAGGGCGACCGCTTTCAGGTCCGCGGCCTGACCAGCGCCGCATGCGCGTTCTTTGCCGCATGCATCGGGATCGTCTGCGGCGCCGGACATTGGCCGATCGTCGCAACCGCACTCGTGCTGGCGTTCCTGCTGCTCACCTTCGGCAAGCGCACCGAGCGCTGGCTGCACCACGCGCTCGGCGGCAAGGAGGACCAGCACAAGTCGGAGGCCGCGCCCGGTCAGTCGTCAGACGCCGGGCCGCACCAGCCGGGCAGATAGACCGCTCCCCCGCTGCGGCCGAGCGCCAGCCCCTTCTCCAGCGCCTTGGCGAAATTGTTCTCCACCGTCTTGCGCGGGATGTGACGGCGCAGGAAATCGGCCCACAGGAATTCGCTGAACGGCGTCGTGTCCTTGGCGAAACCGCCGGCCCGGCGCATCTCGCCGGCAAGGCTGCGGAACGGATCGTCCTTGAGGTCCTTGATCGATTTCGGAATGTCCCTGAAATGCCGGCGCTCGCCCTTGGAGTCGTAAGGATAGACCCAGCGCTTGTTGTCCATCACGCCCCAGAACACGTCACGCTCGACCATCGTGAGATCGCCGATCACGGTGACCAGGATGTCCTTGACGCCCTCCTCGTGCAGCGCCCGCGCCATGTGATGGTGATCGACCACGTAATAGCGATCGTCGGGACCATGGACGACCGGGATCATGTGCTTGCCCAGAAGCTCGGCACGCTTCTTGTCGGACTTGTGCTCGCGCCAGCGCCTCCGCTTCTCCTTTACCTCATGCATGCCGACCGTCATCTGGGTCGGTCGCAGCGACATGATCGGGACCGGTTTGACGTAGGGCTCGCGCGTATGGGCCATGATGTGTGCTCCCGTTTGACCGGCACTCCGGAATAGGTTCCATTATGTCATGATGTCGCAGACAGGTGAAAGAGCCGGTTCGGCGGATGGCTTTGAGAGCAAACGATCGCGTGAAGGCCCGCACGGTCCGCTTCGGCAACCGCGAGGTCGTGACCGAGGGGTTGGAGCTCAGTTTCTGGGCAGACATTAAGTCATCGCTGCATGACGGCATCCTGGCCCGCCTTTATCGGCGGTGCAGCATTGGTGTTCGTCGTATTCAACGCCGTGTTCGCCTTGTTCTATTGGCTCGGCGATCATCCGATCGCTAACGTGCCCAACGGCCAATACATCGACTACCTCTATTTCAGCATCGAAACGCTTTCGACCGCCGGCTACGGCGACATGCACCCGCAGACGCATTACGGGCACTTCATCGCCACCATCGAACTCTTCACCGGCATCTTCTCGATGTCGCTGATGACCGGGCTGATCTTCGCCCGCTTCTCGCGGCCGAGCGCGCGGCTGCTGTTCGCCGACAGTCCCGTGATCTCAAACCATGAGGGACGGCTGACGCTGATGATCCGTCTCGCCAACGAGCGGCATAACATCATCGCCAATGCCACCGCGCGGCTGTGGCTATTCAAGAGCGGCGTCAGCAAGGAAGGCATGGCCTATCGCCGGTTCTACGAGCTGCCATTGGTGCGCAGCGAAAGCCCGGCGCTGGCACTGAGCTGGACCGTGTTTCATGTGATCGACCAGGACAGCCCGCTCCACGGCCTCGGCGCCTCGGACCTGGAAGCCGTCAATGCCGGGCTCGGCCTCATCGTATCCGGCTATGACGACGTTGCAGCGCAAACTGTGCATGCGCGAAAATCGTACGAACATTCCGACATCCGCTTCGGCCATCGCTATGCGGAAATTTTGCGCGCGACCGACGACGGCCGTCTCAGGATCGATTACAGTCGGTTCCACGAGACGATCGAAGGATGAATACCACCTCTGCGCGCACCAAGATTTTAGATGTGAAGCGCGGCGAACATGCTAGACATAAGCGGCGACGCGACCGGACTGACAACAGTGAAGACGCAGCGGCCAATTTCCTCGGATGACGAGCACGTGGTGCTCAAATTCCGGCCGCGCACCTCGGCGCAGCCGCCCGGCAAGCGCGAGCAGCCGATCCGATCGCCCCGTCCCGCTTCCGTTGCCAACGATCTCTCTCGCTATGAGAAGCCGCGCGAGGAGCCGGACGATTTCCGCCAGCGCATGCTCGCCAATATCGCCGCCTTCGCCTTCACCGTGGCGCTCACCGCAATCGGTATCTGGCTGGCCATGAGCATCGCCGATTTGCGCAAGACCCAGGACTGCGTGCTGATGGGCCGCCGCGATTGCGCGAAGATTACGGTGATGCCGCGCAACTAGGCTGGCCGGAACCCTGCCCAAAAACCGCCCTTGCCAGGCCGGCCAAGCTCCATTGAACTAACGGCCCTGCTCCGATATACGGGCACACGACTCCGGCAGCAGCAATAAGGGCATTCCGGGGCAACGCGCCCGCCTCCTCCGAGAGTCCCGGAATTACCTTCAATATATCAAAGGCTTAATGATGTCCTCCACATTCGAGCAGATCGCCAACATTATCGCGGAGACCTGCGACATCCCGCGCGACACGATCAAGCCGGAGAGCCACGCGATCGACGATCTGGGAATCGACAGCCTCGACTTCCTCGACATCGCCTTTGCCATCGACAAGGCCTTTGGCATCAAGATGCCGCTCGAGAAGTGGACCCAGGAGGTCAACGACGGCAAGGCAACGACGGAGCAGTACTTCGTGCTGAAGAATCTCGCCGACCGCATCGACGAGTTGGTTGCGGCCAAGAATGCGGGCACGGGCACGGGCTCGTAATCGCCCATCATGCAGCTCGAAATTTTTCAGCTGATCGACCGGATCGTCGACCTCGACCTCGACGCAAGAACCATTGTCGTCGAGGCGGATGTCCCGCCCGAGAGCCACTCCGTATTCGCGGGGCACTTCCCGGGCTACCCGATCATGCCCGGCGTGTTGCTGACCGAGGCAATGGCCCAGAGCTCGGGCTGGCTGATCCTCGGTCTGACCAAGTTCGAGCGCATGCCTTTCCTCGCCATGGTCAAGGAAGCCAAGATGCGCGGCTTCGTCAGCCCCGGCTCGGTCCTGAGGATCGAAGCCAAGATCGAACACGAAGGTTCAGGCTTCGCCGTGACCTCGGCGAAGGTTCGCGTCGGCAAAGAGCTCAAGTGCAATGCCGAGCTGACCTTCCGCCACATCCCCTTCCCTCACCCGGACTTGCGTGTGCACATGGATGCGATGGCCAACAAGATCGGCTTTCCGATGCAGGCAATGACCAATGGCTGAGAAGGAAGTCTGGATCACCGGCGTCGGCCTGCTCTCCTCGCTCGGCGAAGGGCTGGACGCGCATTGGCAGGCGCTTGGCGAACGGCGCGTCAATGCCGACGAGAAGCGTCTCGCGCCCTACGTGATCCATCCGATCGCCCCGGTCAGCTTCGACGCCCAGATCCCGAAGAAGGGCGACCAGCGCCAGATGGAGATGTGGCAGCGCATCGGCACCTATGCCGCCGGGCTGGCGCTCGATTCCGCCGGCGTCAAAGGCAATCAGGAAATCCTGTCGCGGATGGACATGATCATCGCAGCCGGTGGCGGCGAGCGTGACCTCAATGTCGACCTGGCGATCATGAACGCCGATGCGCAGGGCAAGCTGCCGCCTGCCCTGCTCAACGAAAAGCTGATGAACGAACTGCGCCCGACGCTGTTCCTTGCGCAGCTCTCCAATCTGCTTGCCGGCAACATCGCGATCGTTCACGGCGTGTGCGGGACATCGCGCACCTTCATGGGCGAGGAAGCCTCAAGCATCGACGCTGCGCGGATCGCAGTCGCGCGCATCGGCGCTGGACAGAGCGACATCGCGCTGGTCGGCGCGGCGCATAATGGCGATCGCGGCGACCTCTTGATGCTCTACACGTTTGGCGACTTCGCCCTCAAGGATCGGCATAGCGCGGTATGGGCCCGCAGGAACAACCCGGGCTTCGCGATCGGCTCTGCCGGCGCTTTCCTGGTGATGGAGTCGCGCGAGCACGCCGAGGCCCGCGGCGCCAAGCCCTACGCCAGGCTGACCAGGGTGGTCGCCGATCTTGCCAAGCGCAAGGAGCCCGGCGCCGTGACGAAATCGCTACAAGCGATGTGGCCGAAGCTCGGCGTCAGCGACGACAACGCCATGCTGATCACGGGCGCGACCGGCGCCGAGCCCGCGACCACTGAGGAGCGCGCATTCCTCGGTCAGCACCCCGGTCTCGCCGTGCGCGCCACCGGAACGACCTTTGGGCACACCATGGAGGCGCAGTTCCCGCTCGGGCTGGCGCTGGCAGCGTTGTCGATCTCGCGCGGCGCGCTCTATCCGGCCAACGATCCGACCGGGCTGGAGGTTGAAAAGACCGAAGCGCCAACCCAGATTGTCGTGTTGGGGGTCGGCCACTGGCAGGGCGAAGGCATGGCACTGGTCGAGGCCGTCAGTTAGGGCATGGTCCGGAAAAGTGTGAAGCGGTTTTCCCTCGCGACAAACGCGTAGCGTTTGCGCGGAGATCATGCTCAAACAAATAGCTAAAGCGCGATGAGGCTCATCGCGCTTTAAGTCCGGCGCAAGTACCGACGGGGAAACCATGACAGCACCACGCGATAAATTCGGCCGACCGATCGTTGTCGTGACCGGCATGGGAATCGTGACGTCGCTCGGCGGCGGCAAGACCGACAATTGGAAGCGTCTCACCGCGGGCGAGTCCGGCATCAGGACCGTGACGCGCTTCCCGATCGACAGCCTGAAGACGACGATGGCCGGCGCCGTCGATTTCGTCACCGTCGACCCATTCTCCTCGACCAGCCTGTCGCAGCGTCTGGCCGAGGTTGCGACCGAGGAAGCGCTGGAGCAATCCGGCATCGGCAGCAAGGGCGACTTCCCCGGCCCGCTGTTTCTGGCAGTCGCGCCGATCGAGACCGAGTGGCCGCAGCGGCTCGAGGTCGCGCGCTCCGTCCCGACCAAAGACTTTGGAATCATCGACTATCTGGCGACCTGCAGCGGCGGCAAGTTTGCGCATTTCCATCGCCGGTTCACCTTCGGCTCCGTCGCGCTCAACCTCGCCGAGACCTTCGGCACCAAGGGCTCGCCGATCTCGCTCTCGACGGCTTGCGCGTCCGGCGCGACCGCGATCCAGCTCGGCGTCGAGGCGATCCGCCGCGGCGAAGCCGATGCGACGCTGTGCATTGCGACCGACGGTTCGGTGAACCCAGAAGCCATGGTGCGTTTCTCGCTGCTCTCGGCCCTCTCGACCCAGAACGATCCGCCCCAGGGCGCCTCCAAGCCGTTCTCGAAGAACCGCGACGGCTTCGTGATGGCCGAAGGCGCCGGCGCCCTGGTGCTGGAGAGCTATGAGGCCGCGATGGCGCGCGGCGCGCGCATCCTGGGCGTCGTCGCCGGCTGCGGCGAGCTGACCGACTCCTTCCACCGCACCCGCTCGGCCCCCGACGGCAAGCCGGCAATCGGCTGCGTGCGCAAGACGCTTGCTGATGCGGGCATGGAGCCGCACCAGATCGACCACATCAACGCGCACGGCACCTCGACGCCTGAGAACGACAAGATGGAATATCTGGCGACCGCAGCCGTGTTCGGCGAGCACACGCCGAACATTCCGGTGTCGTCGAACAAATCGATGGTTGGCCACACCATCTCGGCCGCCGGCGCGGTCGAGGCGATCTTCTCGCTGCTGACGCTCGAGCATCAGCGGATTCCGCCGACGATCAATTACGAGGTGCCCGACCCCGCGATCCCGTTCGACGTGGTCGGCAACAAGGCGCGCGACGCCAAGGTGACCGCCGTGATGTCGAACTCGTTCGGGTTTGGCGGGCAGAACGCCTCGCTGATCCTGACGCGCGAGCCGGCCTAGGCCGGCGCCCTCGCCTCATCAGATGAAACGCCTGCTCCTTCGTACCCGTGCGCGTCTCCGCGACGCCGCCAAGCCTGTGGCGGGCGTTGCAATCGGCGCGCTGACGACCGGGCTGTTGCGAACCACGCGCTATTTCGATCCGGACAAGACCGCAAATTTCTTCGGTCACGCCGCGCATTTCATCGGCCGCCGGCTGCGCGAGGATCGCATCGGCCGCGAGAACCTGAAGGCGGCCTTCCCCGAGAAGTCACCGGAAGAGATCGAGACGATCCTGACCGGGGTCTGGCACAATCTCGGCCGCATCGGTGCCGAATTTGCGCATCTCGATCGCATCTGGGACCACGACCCCGCACATCCCGACAGGCCCGGCCGTGTCGAATTCTCCGGACGCAGCAAGCAATTGTTCGATCAGCTGCGGGACGACGGCAAACCAGCGCTGTTCTTTGCCGCACATCTCGGCAACTGGGAGCTGTCTCCGCTCGCTGCCGCGGCGCATGGCCTCGAAGCCGTCGTCTTGTTCCGGCGACCGAACATCGAAGCCGCCGACCGCGCCATCGAACGGATCCGGGCCGTCAATTTGGGCACGCTGGTCCCGGCCGGCCGGGACGCGCCGCTCAAGCTGGCAAAGGCCCTGCAAGACGGCCAGCACGTTGCGATGCTGGTCGATCAGTATCTGACCAACGGCGTTCCCGTCACTTTCTTCGGCCGCAAGACCACGGCGAACCCGCTGCTGGCGCGCCTGCGCCGGCAGATCGACTGCCCGATCCACGGCACGCGGATCATCCGCCTGCCCGACGGCCGTTTCCGCGGCGAAGTCTCCGAGGAAGTGAAGCCGGTGTTCGACGCATCCGGCGAGATCGACATCCAGGGCACGATGCAGGCGATCACCGACGTCGTCGAAGGTTGGGTCCGCGAATATCCGGATCAATGGCTCTGGCTGCACCGGCGGTGGCGGTAGTGGTCCGCTATTGGCGTCACTGACCCTTGCATCCAGGCGACGGTACGTTCAGAGCTGGCTCCGCAAATTCGGACAGTAGCTTGAGTGGATTTTCTGCCTGACAGCGGCGAGGATTCTTGCCGCGAATCAGGAGCGAAGATGACGAAGAAGAGCCGCCGGATGCATTCTCCGGCATTCAAGGCGAAGGTTGCTTTGGCTGCGGTCAAAGGCGAGAAGACGCTGGCGGAGCTGGCGCAACTGTTTGATGTTCATCCGAACCAGATCACGATCTGGAAAAACCAGCTCCTGGAAGGCGCCGCCGGCGTGTTTGGGCATGACAAGGCGTCGGCCGAGACGCCGGTCGATTTGAAGGCGTTACATGCCAAGATCGGCGAGCTGGCGTTGGAAAACGATTTTTTGTCCGGCGCGCTCACCAAGGCGGGCCTGCTGAGCGCAAAGCGATGATCGACCGCGGTCATGATCTTTCTATCGTGCGCCAGGCGAAGGTCCTGAAGCTGGCTCGCAGCACGGTCTACTATGAACCTCGGCCAGTTTCGGCCGAGGACCTTGCCTTGATGCGTCGGCTCGATGAGCTGCATCTCGATTATCCCTTCGCGGGAGCGCGTATGCAGCGATCGTTGCTGCGGCGGGAGGGCGTATACGCCGGTCGCCGCCACATCGCGACGCTGATGAAGCGCATGGGGATCGAGGCGGTCTATCGTCGCCCGAACACGAGTAAGCCGGCACCGGGTCACAAGATCTACCCGTACCTGTTGCGCGGATTGAAGATCGAGCGGCCCGACCAGGCGTGGGCAATGGACATCACCTACATTCCGATGCGGCGTGGCTTCGTCTATCTCGCGGCGGTCGTCGATGTGTTCAGCCGACGGGTCCTGGCCCATCGCGTCTCGATCACAATGGAGGCGGCCTTCTGCGTCGAAGCGGTCCAGGAGGCGTTGGCGAAGCACGGCAGGCCCGAGATTTTCAACACGGACCAGGGCAGCCAGTTCACCAGCCTCGAGTTCACCGATGTGCTGCTGGACGCGAAGATCGCCATCAGCATGGACGGCAAGGGCGCCTGGCGCGACAACGTGTTTGTCGAGCGGCTCTGGCGCACGGTCAAATACGAAGAAGTTTATCTCCGCGCCTACGACAGCGTGTCCGAGGCGCGAGCGTCAATTGCCAAGTATCTGGCCTTCTACAATCAGGGACGCCCTCACTCGAGCCTTGACGGGCGCACGCCCGACGAGGCTTACTTCGGCACGCAAGCTATGGTGATGGCCGCATGACCGTCGCCGACGATTTTGTCGTCGCTCTGGTCGGGCTACGCCCTCCCGACGCAACGACAAAATCGTAAGGCCCCGCGTTCAGCATAACCCGGCAGGAATCCACTTAAATCCCGCGGGGCGCTGTCCAAACAACCGGCGCCAGCTCTTTCCCTCCGCAAGCGACTACCCATACCCGCGATCGCTCGCTGTCGACGACGCCTCCCAAGACTGCCGCCATCGCCAAGGCGCCGCTGGGCTCGACCCGGATACCGCATGTTCCAAGAAGCAGCCCGGCAGCGGGTTGCACAGATTCGTCGTTAACGGCGCTCACCTGAACATTCGATCGTTGCAGAATTTCGAAGGCCCGCGCTCCAATCTGGCGGGAGCGCAAGGCGTCACATAGCGTCTCTCCGGGAGGATCAATCCGGACCGGCATTCCAATCTCGCGGGCACGCGCGTAGCGTTGGTGGGTCGCCGGTTCGGCAACATAGATTGCTGCCGGAATGGACCAAGAACGCAAAGCAAGGGCAACACCGGCGGCCAGCCCGCCGCCGCCACGGGCAACGATCACTGCATCGGACGCTGGGCCACTTGCCTGAATGGCAGCTGCGATCTCCGAACCCACGGTATAGCTTCCAGCAATCATCTCGACGTCTTCAAAAGCATGCAGGTTACGCCAACCGCGTTGACGGGCCTCCATTCGCGCACAATCGACCAACTCCGACCGCTCGACGATTTTTATCTCAGCTCCGGTTTCTCGAGCCTGCTCCCTTTTGAAGGCCGCTACGTCCGCGGGCATGATCAAACAAGCAGGCTTGTCCAGCGCCTGAGCGGCCAGGCCAACTGCAATTGGAAAATTTCCTGATCCTGCGGCGACAACTCCTCGCGCGGCGTTTCTCGTTCCGAGAATTGCTCCTCGAAACTTGAACGAACCGCCATACTGAACGGTCTCGTCTTTGATGAAGATTATTCGCCCAGTCGCCGCGTCCAACGCGGCGCAAGATCGTATGGGAGTCTCCAGCGCTCGGCCTGCAATAAACTCGAGATCGTCACGGACAAAATGAATCAGCTGACTGGGCATCTTTGCTTCTGCGGCAATCGCAACGAACATCGAGGGCTATCGGACACACACGTACACTGGTGTCCAATCAGCTGTTGTGACTGCTCGATTTAACTTGTGAACGTCTGAAATATCTCAGCGCGTCGAGCGCAATAGCACATGATTGCCTTGGTGCGCGCACCCCAGCCCTAACGTCCGGTCTTCACCCGCGTCCACAGCCGGTTGATGATCCGCTGCGTCGCCGGATCGCGCGCCGTGATCACGAACAGCTTCTTCTGCATCGCCGCGTCGGGGTAGATGTTCTTGTCGTTGAAGATCTTCGGATCAATCAGCTTCTGGCTCGCCAGATTGCCGTTGGCATAGGACAGGAAGTTCGAGTTCTTCGCCGCGACATCGGGACGATAGAGATAGTTGATCAGCTCATAGGCCTCAGTGACATTCTTGGCATCGGCGGGGATCGCGAGATTGTCGAAGAACATCTGCGCGCCCTCCTTCGGGATCGTGTAGCCGATCTCGACGCCGGTGTTGGCTTCCGCCGCCCGGCTGCGCGCCTGCATGATGTCGCCCGACCATCCAACCACGAAGCAGATCTCGCCCGAGGCCAGCGCGCTGAGATATTCGGACGAATGGAATTTGCGAACATAGGGCCGGATCTTGATGACGGGATCGGCGGCCTTGTCGAGGTCGGCCTGCTTGGTCGAGTTCGGATCGAGGCCAAGATAGCTCAACGCCGCCGGCAGGATATCGTCGGCGGAATCCAGCATGTGGATGCCGCAATCCTTGAACTTGGCGAGGTTCTCCGGCTTGAACACCATGTCCCAGCTGTCGATCTTCGCATCAGGCCCGAGAATCTTCTCCGCCATCTTGACGTTGTAGCCGATGCCGGTGGTGCCCCACATGTAGTTGGCACCGTAATTGTTGCCGGGATCGTAGGTGGCGAGCTCACCGGTCACCACCGGCCACGCATTGGCGAGGTTCGGTAGCTTCGACTTCTCGAGCTTCAGGAATACCTTCGCGGTGATCTGGCGCTGCAGGAAATACCCGGTCGGCACCACGACGTCGTAGCCCGACTTGCCGGCGAGCAACCGCGTCTCCAGCGTCTCGTTGGCGTCGAACGTATCGTAGACGACCTTGATGCCGGTTTCCTTGGTGAAGTCCTCAAGGACTCCCGGCGCCATGTAGTTCGACCAGTTGTAGAAGTTGACCGTGCGCTCCTCCGCGCTTGCGGAGACAGCGAACAACAGAACCGTGGCGACCGTACCGACGAAGCTGACGAGACGACGGTTCTGCTTCTGCATTCTGGTCTACCTCTTGCGACGATGCACCGCGTCGGACAACCGCTCCAGCGCGGTGTCGAGCGTCGAGTCCTTCTTGGCGAAACAGAAACGCACGACCGACGTCACCGCATCCTGTTCGTAAAACGCCGACACTGGAATAGCCGCGACCTTGTAATGCACAATTCGCCAGCAGAACTCAGCATCGGTCTCGTTGAGCCCGAGCGGCGACAGATCGACGGTGAGGAAATAGGTCCCCTGCGACTGCAGCACCGGAAAGCCGATGCTCTCCAACCCCTTGGTCAAGCGGTCGCGGCTCCGCGCCATGTCCTTGCGCATGTCGAGGAAATAGTCGTCCGGCTTGCCGAGGCCATACGCAACAGCCGCTTGCAGGTTGGGCGCCGTCGTGAAGGTGAGGAACTGGTGCACCTTGGCGGCAACCCGTAGCAGCGACGGCGCGGCGCAGACAAAGCCGATCTTCCATCCGGTCAGCGAGAAAATCTTGCCGGCGCTGCCGACCTTGATGGTGCGGTCGCGCATGCCCGGGATCGTGATCAACGGGATATGCTCGCGGCCGTCGAACACGACATGCTCCCAGACCTCGTCGCAGATCGCGACCACGTCGAACTCCTGGCAGAACCGCGCCAGCAGCTCGAGGTCCTCGCGCGGATAGACCACGGCGGCCGGGTTGAGCGGATTGTTGAACAGCACCGCCTTGGTCTTGTGGTTGAAGACGCTGCGCAGCATCTCCTCGTTGAGCCGCCATTCCGGCGGCTCGAGCCGCAACAACCGCGGAATGCCGCCGGCCTGGCGGATGATCGGCAAATAGGAATCATAGACCGGCTGGAAGCAGACCACTTCGTCGCCCGGCTCGACCACCGCGAGGATCGAGGAGGTCAGCGCCTCGGTGCCGCCGGAGGTGACCATCACCTCGGTCATCGGATCGAGCTTGAGCCCGTGCCAATGACCGTAATGCGATGCGATCGCCTGACGAAGCTCCGGGATGCCCATCATCGACGGATACTGGTTGTAGCCGTTGACGGAAGCGTCCGCGGCGGCGCGGCGAATGTCCTCCGGTCCGGGATCGTCGGGAAAGCCCTGGCCGAGATTGATGGCGTTGTTGTCGCGCGCAGCCTGCGACATCGCCTCGAAGATCGTGACGGGAAGGTCTGCGAAGACCTTGTTCATGGAGGTCATGTCAGGGATCAGCCGCCCGTCTTGGTCGGCAGTCCCGCCGCCTTCCAGCCGATGATGCCGCCCGCCAGATGCTTGTCGTAAGGCAGGCCCGCGGCCTGGGCGGCCAGCGAGGCCGTCACCGACCGCTTGCCGGAGCGGCAGGCGAACACCACCTGCTTGCCCTGCGGATCGGGAATCGCAGCCGGGTCGAAGGTCGACAGCGGCACCACGACGCCATCGGGATAGGCCTCGACGGCAACCTCATTGGGCTCGCGGACGTCGACCAGGAGATAGCGGCCTTCCGCTATGCCCTTTGACACCTCGTCCGGAAACAAATCTTCCACCTTGTGGTCCGCCACGGAAATATCCTCCCGACAATCAGTTGGCGAGCGTCGCGCGGCTCGCCGTTCCGGGCCGCAAAGTCGCCTCTTGCGCGGAGAAAATCAAGCGTCCGAAACGGGTTAGATGCTGCGCAGAAACGCTGGATCGTGGACCCTAGGAGCTTGTCTGGATAGTCGCTGTTCAAATCTGGTCGGGTCTGATTCAACATTGGGCGATGAGCAAGTATTTTCGGCCTTGGAACATCGATCAGACGCTGCTTCTGCCGCCGAATGTGCAGGACTTCGTGCCGAAAGGCCATGTCTCGCGGTTTATGGTTGATCTGGTGCGGGAGAGCCTCGATCTCAGGGAGATCATGGGCAGCTATGTGAGCGGGCTTGGGCAGCCGCCGTTTGATCCGCGGATGATGGTGGCGCTGCTGCTGCATAGCTATGCGAGTGGGCTGTATTCGTCGCGTCGGATTGCCAAGGCCTGCCGGGAGCGGAACGATTTTGTGATGATCGTGGCGCTGGATGCGCCGGATTTTCGGACGATCAGCGACTTTCGCAAGCGACATTTGAAGGCGCTCGGCGCGCTATTCGTGCAGGTTCTGAAGTTGTGCGAGACGGCCGGGCTGGTCAAGCTCGGTCATGTCGCGCTGGATGGTACGAAGATCAAGGCGAACGCGTCGAAACACAAGGCGATGAGTTATGAGCGCATGAAGAAGCGCGAGGCGGAATTGAAGGCCGAGGTCGCTCGCATGCTGGCGGCCGCCGAGGCGGCGGATGCCTCGGAGGATGAGACTTTCGGCAACAGCGACGAACTGCCGGACTGGACCGTCGACAAGCAGAAACGGCTGGCGAAGATCCAGCAAGCGATGGCGGCGCTGGAAGCGGACGCCAAACTGGCGGCGGAGGAAGAGCGCCGCATCGAGGCCGAAAAGGAACAGCAGCGCCAGGCCGAAGGCCGCAAGAAGCCGGGCAAACCGGCGGCGCTGCCATCGGAGGAACCCAATCCCAAGGCGCAACGCAACTTCACCGATCCGGAAAGCCGCATCATGAAGTCGAAGGATGGCTTCGTTCAGGCCTATAATGCCCAGGCGGCCGTCGATGCACATGCCCAGATCATTGTCGCGCAAGAACTGACCCAGCACGGCAGCGATCAGGGCCAGTTGGTGCCCCTGATCGAGGCCATCGAGAGCAATCTTGGCCGCAAGCCGCGGCAGGCCTCAGCGGATTCCGGCTACTGCAGCGAAGCCAATCTCGAAGCGCTCGACACACGCAGCATCGATGGCTATGTCGCGCCCGGACGCGCCAAGCACCCGACAGTAGCGAACGGAAAAGTCGGCGGCCCGCTGACACAGGCCATGCGAAAGAAGATCGACGATGGCGGCTTCGAAACACCCTACCGATTGCGAAAGCAAGTGGTGGAGCCGGTGTTCGGGCAGATCAAACAGGCAAGAGGCTTCCGCCAGTTCCTGTTGCGGGGCATCGAGAAAGTGCGCGCCGAGTGGACAATGATCTGCACCGTCCATAACCTCCTCAAGCTGTTCAACCTCGCAAACGCAGCCTGAGCCTGCTACTCTACAACAAATGCCCGTCACGAAAACATATCTGGACGGGCTCCTAGATCGTGACTTGTGTGCCGACCTCGACCACCCGCCCGGTCGGGATCTGGAAATAGTCGGTGGCGTCGTTCGACGAACGGCTCAGCGCAATGAACAGATGATCCTGCCAGCTCGGCATGCCCGAATGCGCCGCCGGCTTCAGCGCACGGCGGGACAGAAAGAACGAGGTCGACATGATGTCGAACTGCCAGCCGAGCTTGCGGGCAATCGCCAGGGTCTTCGGCACGTTCGGCTGTTCCATGAAGCCGAACTTCAGCGTCACCTTGGAGAAGGTCTCGCTCAGCTGCTCCATCCGCACCCGCTCGGACGGATCGATCCGCGGCGTCGGCGCGGTCTCGATGGTCAGGATGACGTTCTTCTCGTGCAGCACCTTGTAGTGCTTGAGGCTGTGCATCAGCGCGGTCGGCGCGCTGACAGGGTCGCTGGTCAGGAACACCGCGGTGCCGGAGACCCGCTGCGGCGGCCGCTTCTCTAGCATTTTCACGAGATCGTCGAGCGGGAATTCCAGCTTGCGCGATTTCTCGAACAACAGCCGGCTGCCGCGCCGCCAGGTGTACATCACCAAGATCATGGCCCCACCAAGCGCGAGCGGCACCCAGCCGCCCTCGAACACCTTGAGCAGGTTGGCGGCAAGGAAGGTGATGTCGAGGAACAGGAACGGCGCAACCAGCGCGGCGGCGGCGATCGGTGACCATTTCCAGACCCGCCAGATCACCACAAAGCCCATCATCGCCGTCACCACCATGGTGCCGGTCACGGAGATGCCGTAGGCCGATGCCAGCGCGCTCGACGAACGGAACATCAGCACCAGCACGATCACCGCAATGAACAGGAAGCGGTTGATGCGCGGCATGTAGATCTGCCCGGAATGCGCTTCCGAAGTGTGGCGGATCTCGAACCGCGGCATCAGGCCGAGCTGGATCGCCTGCCGGGTCAGCGAATAGGCACCGGTGATGACGGCCTGGCTGGCGATCACGCTCGCCGCGGTGGCAAGCGCGACCATCGGGATCAGCGCCCAGTCCGGGAACATCAGGAAGAACGGGTTCTCGACGGCCTTGGGATCGGCGATCAGCAGCGCGCCCTGCCCCAGATAGTTCAGCGCCAGTGACGGCAGCACGATGGACAGCCAGGCGGCCTGGATCGGGCGTTTGCCGAAATGACCGAGATCGGCATAGAGCGCCTCCGCGCCGGTCACCGCGAGGAAGACTGCACCAAGCGTGATGAAGCCGATCACGCCGTGATGCAGCATGAACGACACCGCAAGGAGCGGATTGAGTGCGTACAGCACCTCGGGATGCCGCGCGATGTGCGGCAGCGCTGCGATCGCGATCACGGCGAACCACACGCACATCACGGGTCCGAAGAAAGCGGCGACGCGCGCGGTGCCCCGCGACTGCACCGAGAACAGGAACAGCAGGATGACCACGGTGATCGGGACGACATACGGATCGAACGTCGCGGTCGCGAGCTTGATGCCTTCGATCGCCGACAGCACCGTCAGCGCCGGCGTGATGACGGCGTCGCCATAGAACAGCGCGCCGCTGATGATGCCGAGCAGTACGATCGCGCCGGCGCCCTTGGTCACGGCGCGCTGCGCCAGCGCCATTAGCGCCAGCGTCCCGCCCTCGCCATTGTTGTCGGCGCGGAGCAGGATCACGACGTATTTCAGCGTCACGACCACGACCAACGCCCACAGGATCAGCGAGAGCACGCCGAGCACCGCATGCGCCGTCACGCCGCCCTCACCGCCGCTGGCCGCGACAATGGCTTCGCGCAGCGCGTAGAGCGGGCTGGTGCCGATGTCGCCGTAGACGACACCGATGCTGCCGAGCATCAGCGCCTTGAAGGTGGCGGTGGAATGCGCCTCGCCATGGCCATTTGCCGCCGGCGCTTCCGCCGCGGTGATCGCACTCTCGGATGACATGGGAAGCTGCGCCTCTGTCTTCTGCCGCACCGCACAATGCCGGGTCGCAGGGCTATACTCCCGGCAGGAATGCATAGGTTAGCCCGGATTCAGGCCTCCGCCATGCATATCACGCATAGATCACGGCTTTTCAACTGTAGAATTCGTTGCCGCATCAAATAGTTACCTGGGTACCCACTTCAACCACCCGGCCGGTCGGGATCTGGAAATAGTCGGTGGCATCGTTGGCGGAGCGGCTCATCGCGATGAACAGATGGTCCTGCCATTGCGGCATCCCGGACTGGGCCGACGGCTTGAGCGAGCGGCGCGACACGAAGAACGACGTCGCCATGATGTCGAACTGCCAGCCGAGCTTGCGTGCGACCGCCAGCGCCTTCGGCACGTTCGGCGATTCCATGTAGCCGAAGCGGAGCCGCACCGCGGTGAACTTGTCGCTCACCTTCTCCATGTTGACGCGCTCCGACAGATCGACGCGCGGCGTCGGTGCGGTCTCGATGGTCAGGATCACGTTGTGCTCGTGCAGCACCTTGTTGTGCTTGAGATTGTGCAACAGCGCGGTCGGTACGAAACTGGGATCGCTGGTCAGGAACACCGCGGTGCCCTTGACGATGTGCGGCGGCCGCTTCTCCAAGCTGTGGATCAGGTCGCGCAGCGGCACCTCGATGCGGCGGGTCTTGGCGATCAAGATCGCGGCGCCGCGGCGCCAGGTCCAGATCATCGTCGCCATGACGGCGCCGAACAACAGCGGCACCCAGGCGCCCTCGAACAGCTTCAGCAGATTGGCGCTGAAGAAGGTCATGTCGACGATCACAAACGGCAGGATCAGTGCCGCGGCCGACGCCACGCGCCAGTTCCACAGCTTCCAGATCACGATGAAGCCCATGATGCCGTCGGCGACCATGGTGGTGGAGACCGCGATGCCGTAGGCCGAGGCGAGCCCGCTCGAGGTGCGGAACAGCAACACCAGCAGCAGCACGCCGACCAGCAGCAGCCGGTTGACGCGCGGCAAATAGATTTGCCCGGCATGGGTCTCCGAGGTGTAGCGGACCTCGAAGCGCGGCAATAGTCCGAGCTGCACCGCCTGGCTGATCAGCGAATAGGCGCCGGTGATGACGGCCTGGCTCGCGATCACGGTCGCGGCCGTGGCGAGCCCGACCAGCGGCAGCAACAGCACGTCGGGTACCATGCGGTAGAACGAGTTCTCGATCGCCGAGGGATCGGACAGCACCAGCGCACCCTGCCCGAAATAGTTCAGGAGCAGCGAGGGCAGCACGAAGAACAGCCAGCCTGACTGGATCGGCTTGCGGCCGAAATGCCCGAGATCGGCATACAGCGCCTCACCGCCGGTCACCGCGAGGAACACTGCGCCCAAGGTCACCAGGCCGATGGTGCCGTGGGTCAGCATGAACTGGAGCGCGTAATACGGATTGATCGCCGCCAGCACCGACGGATCGTCCGTGATGTGGACCAGCCCCATCACCGCCAGCACGGCGAACCACACCACCATCACCGGCCCGAAGGCGGAGGCGACGCGGGCGGTGCCGGAGCTCTGCACCGAGAACAGCAGGACGAGGATCAGGATCGTCAGCGGCACCACATAGTGCTCGAGATGCGGCGTGGCGAGCTTGAGACCTTCGACCGCCGACAGCACCGAGATCGCCGGCGTGATCATGGAATCGCCGATGAACATCGAGGCGCCGACCACGCCGAGCGCAAGCAGCGGCCAGCTGCGCCGTCCGATCGCGCGCTGGCCGAGCGCCATCAGCGACAGCGTGCCGCCCTCGCCATTGTTGTCGGCGCGCAGCAGCAGCAGCACGTATTTGGCGGTGACGACGGTGAACAGCGCCCACAGGATCAGGCTGAGCACCCCGAGCACCATGATGCGGGTGACCGGCTGGCCATGCGCGGCGCCGCCGACCGCCTCGCGGAATGCGTAGAGCGGCGACGTTCCGATATCGCCGAACACCACCCCGATGCTGCCCAGTGTCAGGGCCCAGAAGCCGGAGGTGCCTTGGCCCGTTCCTTGGCCTGTGCCTTGGCCCGAGCCTTGCCCCTCCTGGGCTTCGGTGGATGAGACGCTGGCAGCCATGGCGAGATTGGAACGCCCGATCGGTTGATTTTGATCCGCGCGGCTATCGACGCTTCCGCTCCGCGTGTCAACCGCGCAACATTACGAGCTTGACGGTAGCATGTAACCCGGAGCTACGGCTTCAGATCCGGCGGCAGCGGCGGATTTTCCCGCATCAACGTGATCGTCACGCGACGGTTGGCCGGCAAGGTCGGATCGTCGGGAAACAGCGGCTGGCCGTCAGCTTTGCCGGAAACCGCGAAGATATGGGACGGCGGCAGCCCTTCCCGCTCCAGGATCTGCCGCACCGCATTGGCGCGGTCCGCGGACAGGTCGAAGGCGTCGTAGTCGCTGCGCGCCGGCACGAAGCCTGCGGCTGTATGCCCCACGATCGCGACCCGCAGCGGCGTCGCCTTCAAGGGAGCTGCGAGCCTCTGGATCAGCCGGCGGGTGCGCTCATAGGGCTCCCTGGACCCGTCGGCGAACATCGAGCGGCCGTCCTGGTCGACGATCTCGAGGTTTAACCCCTCCTTGGTCTCCTCGAACATGATGTTCTTGGAAATCTCGGTCAATTCCGGCATGTCCTGCAGCGCCTGGCGCAGCGAGGCGGAGGCGAGCGCGAATTCGCGGTCGATCTTCAGCCGCGCGCCGTTGATCTGGCTGCGCTCCTTCTCGTCCGGCGTCGGATTGGCCGAGGACTCCTCCGGCGAGATGTGTTCGACATTCTTCAGCTTCGGCCGGGTCGGCAGGCCGTCGGACTCGACGATGCCGGAATAGCGCACGTCGGTCTGCACGCCGAAGGCGTCGCGCATCGAGCCGGCGACGATCTTCAGCTTGTTGTTGTCCATGGTGGAGAACGCGACGAGCATCACGAAGAAGCTCATCATCAGGCCCATCAGGTCGGCGAAGGTCACGAACCAGCCGTGACCTCCACCGTGAGCGTCGCCGCGCTTTTTCTTGGCCATCGCTGCGTTTCCTGAAAGCGCCGTCCGGTCAGGCCGGGACCGGCTCGCCTTCCTCGTTGCGATGCTTCTCCGGCAAATAGGCGAGCAGCATCTCGCGCACCAGCGCCGGGCTCTTGGAGTCGCGGATCATCAGGATGCCGTCGATGATCAGCGTGCGGTTGGTCTCCTCGTCGAGCAGCTTGCCGTGCAGCTTGTCGGCGATCGGCAGGCAGAACAGGTTGGCGACCAGCGCGCCGTACAGCGTCGCGAGCAGCGCCGTCGCCATGAACGGGCCGAGCTTGGAGGGGTCGGTCATGTTGGCGAACATCTGCACCATGCCGATCAGCGTGCCGATCATGCCGAACGCCGGCGCGCAGTCGCCGATCGCGCGATAGATCTTGCTGCCCTCGTCGAGGTGCATCAGGAAATTGTCGCGGTCGCGTTCCATGTTGTCGCGGATGAATTCGAGGTCGTAGCCGTCGGCGACGTAGCGGATGCCCTTGGCGAGGAACGGCTCGTCGGTCTCGACCTTCTCGAGGCCGACCGGGCCCTGCTTGCGGGCGATCTCGGCGATGCGGGCGAGCTCGTCGACGAGGTCGCGGGCCGAGAGCCGGCTCATGGTGAAGGCAAATTTGGCTCCGAGCGGCAGGCCGTGCAGCATCACGCCGAGCGGAAAGCGGATCATCGTCGCCGCGATCGAACCGCCGAAGATGATGATCATGGCGTGTTCGGAGATGAACATGTGCAGGTCGCCGCCCATGAACATCATCACCGCGATGACGATGATGCCGGCCAACAGCCCGGCGCCTGTCATGATATCCATGAAAAACTCCAACGCGAACGCAACCCGCCTGTCCTGGACGGCGCGCAGCCCAAGGCGGGCCGCGTGGAAAAACCCTAACGTTAATGCCATTAAGGACGCGTTACCGAATTTGGTAGGGATAACAACGGTAAACGCCGGTCTTTTCGCGATGTCGTTGAAGATGCTGGCTTTCCGCATGCGACGCTGCCGCTGCATGCGCAAAAGGCCTCCCCGTAGAACAACGGACATGAGATAGGTTGGCTCAGAGCGTTTTCGAGCGAAGTGGCCACCGGTTCGCGTGAAGAAAACGCGTCAAAACAAGAATCTAGAGCTCCGTTCCGATTCCATCGGAACGGAAACGGCTCTAGAGGAAACGAACCAATGAGCAGGACAGGATGAAGGCGGTCGTCGTCGAGCAATATGCGCCCATCGATCAGATCGGGTTGAAGGAGATCGCCACTCCCGAACCTGGCCCCGGACAAATCCGCGTCCGGGTCCACGCCGCGAGCATCGGCTTTGTCGACGGGCTGAAGGTCGAGGGCCGCTACCAGACCAAGGATCCCCTGCCCTTTACGCCCGGCGCGGAATTCGCCGGCGTGGTCGATCAGGTCGCGAGCGACGTCACCGGCATCACGCCGGGCATGCGGGTGATGGGCGCGGCGCGCTCGGGCGCGCTGGCCGAGCAGATCGTGGTGCCGCCTGCCGCCGTCGAGATCATGCCCGACGGCCTGTCGATGGAGGCCGCAGCCGCCTTCCGCACCAACTACCTCACCGCGCTCTATGCACTCGGCGAGCGCGGCCGGCTGCAATCCGGCGCGCAGTTGCTCGTGCTCGGTGCCGCCGGCGGCACCGGGATTGCCGCGATCCAGATCGGCAAGCTGCTCGGCGCGCGGGTCGTCGCCGCGGCCTCGACCGAGGAGAAGCGCAACTTCGCCGCAAGCTTTGGCGCTGATGCTGTCGTCGACTACACGAGACCCGATTGGCGCGACGCGCTGAAGGACGCAACCGGCGGCCATGGCCCCGACGTGATCTTCGATCCGGTCGGCGGCGAGGTCTCGCTGCAGGCGTTCCGCTCGATCGCCTGGAACGGCCGCCATGTCGTGGTCGGCTTTGCGGCAGGCAGCATCCCCGCGCTGCCGTTCAATCTGCCGCTGTTGAAAGGTGGGCTTCTGATCGGCGTCGACGCCGCCCAGATCGCGCGCCGCGAACCCGAGGCGCAGGCGCGCGTGATGATGCAATTGTCGGCATGGCTGAACGACGGCCGACTGACGCCGGTGGTCGGCAAGGTGTTTGCGTTCGAGGATTTCCGTGCAGCGTTCACAACGATGCAGACCCGCGCGGCGCTCGGCAAGATGGTGGTGCGGATCGGGTAGCGGGAGGGACACCGCCGTCACGTCATACTCACTGTCGTCCCGGCGAAAGCCGGGACCCATAACCACAGGGTTCTGTTGTTGAACACGCTATGGCCCCAGCGTCGCTCGCATAATTGCCATTCGTGGTTATGGGTCCCGGGTCGCGCTTCGCTTGCCCGGGACGACACTGAAATTGTCGCAGCGTTTGTGACGTGACCCACGCATCGGTATTCTCGCGACATGAATCGTCCGAGTCTTGCATCTCGTTTGCCCTCTCTCTTGAAGAGGGCGCAGGGAAAGCCGGGTGCCGATCGCACCCATGGGCCCCGAGCAAAGGTAGAAAGCTCGGGGGTAGGACCACAGGTGTAACCGGAGCAATCCGGCTTTCCCTGCGCGATGGGTTACGGCTTACTTCGTGCTCTCCCCGGCGAGACTGGGCTTGCTTGTCACCGCCGTCGCAACACACCTTCGCGTGTTGCGACGAGACACCTGCCGCTAGGGCGTCAGGACCACACGACTTCACCGTCCGCCTCATGCGCACTCGTCAGTTGCGCAATCGGCGTCCACCGCATCTCACACCGCGTTCGTGACGATCGCGAAGCGCCCCTCGATCGGGTGAGACGGCGGCATTAGACTGCTGAGTTGGGGGCCGCATCAAGAGGAATTTCCGAAAAAAACGAAATCGTGCTATCATTGGAGATTGCCGGGTTATGCCGAGTTGCCTGTCGTCGAGGCCGCTCGCGGACGCATCAGCCGGCGCGCGGCCCCATGCCCGGCACTATCACACGTTATTGTCGCCGGGTTCCGTGCCGCCTACCGTTTGCCGAAAACGGCAGCGGGACAGATAAATGCAGGACATGCTGACGCATCTCGAGAAACTTCGCACCGACGCTGCGGAGTGCGCCCTGATCCGCGACCTGGCCACGGACATCCAGAAGCGCGAACTGTTTGCCAAGCTTGCCGAGGATCTTGCGGCCCTCGCCGCGGAAGTCGAGAAGGCCATTGCCGCGGCCCGCAAAGAGGGCGAAGCCAGCTAGGGCATGCATGTGCTCAGAAATCCGCGACGTCCACTTGTCCGCCAACGGCGGCGCAGAAACGAACATTGCACGAGGTCTGCGAAGGGCCAGAAATAGACTCGGCGCCACCGCGACGACAATCAAGGTGGCCGACTAATGGCGGGCCGCTAGCGCAGCCACATCGGAACAGCCATTACGATGGAATGCTGCCGGTCTGTTTCAACGGAATCGGCTAAAGGCGACATCGCTGCGGAGTGGCTTGCAGCTCAGAACGACTTCTTCACCCTTTACTTGGCAGACTGCGCCCGCTAGCGGTTAGGCTCCCGATTGTGCTTTGATGCCACTTGTGGAGGGACGTTCCGTGGAAGGTCCTTTTGAGAGGCGATTAGCAGCCATCCCGGCGGCCGACGTGGTCGGATACTCCGCCATGATGGAGCGCGCCCTCGGGGGCCAACCAGAGACGTCACGCCCCTTGCAAGCTTTCCGGCAATCGATGTAGTCTTTTCCGTGAGAGCTGCCACCGGGGCGTGCCGAAATCCCCGAGGATTGCAATAGGCAGCCGCTGGTGCTGTCGGCAGGCGTTCCAGCTCTATTCTTTACAATTGCAAATACGCGATCGTGCGGTCACGCTTCGGGGTCCGTCATGCAATTTTCGCGCTGCAACTTTTTTCAACTACTAGCGGCGGATGCCGCCGCGCTCTCGGCCATCTCGCACGCCGCCGTCGCGCATATCAGAGGCGGCCGATCCGGCTCGGGCATCAGGAGAATGTCTTCGAGGTGAGATTATTGGCCGTTGGTGTCGAACGCGGTCGAGAAGATCACCGAGTCGCAGCTTCCGCCTAAAGACAGCGCGCGTGCCCGACAGCAGCGGCAAGTTTAATGGGAGGAGCCAGCATGCGAATGACCTTGAACGGGCAGACGACAGATATTGACCTCGACGCCGGCAAGCCGCTGCTCTGGGTTTTGCGAGATGATCTCGGTTTGGTTGGCACCAAATACGGTTGCGGCCAGGCTCTTTGCGGGGCCTGCACCGTTCTCATCGACGGACAACCCGCGCGCGCCTGCCAGACAACGATCGCTGATGCTGAAGGCCGAAGCATCGTCACCATCGAGGGCGTCTCCGGAAAGGTGGCTGAGGTCGTTCAGACGACCTGGACCAAACTCGACGTCCCGCAGTGCGGTTACTGTCAGTCGGGTCAGGTGGTAGCTACGATCGCCTTGCTAACAGCGAACCGGAAGCCGACCGACACCGACATCGATGACGCGCTCAGTGGTAATCTCTGCCGCTGCAGCACTTATCATCGCATTAGAGCTGCCGTCCACGAAGCCGCCAAGCTGCTGGAGGCCTGACATGCACGACTCATCTCTTGCTTCGCTCCCGCCCGGCTCGGAGCCATCTCGTCGTTCGTTCCTCATCGGGGCGACAGCGCTCGGTTCGAGCCTCGTCGTCGGCTTCTCAGCGAAGTCTGATGTAGTACCGGATGCCGCCAAGCCGGGCGCGAACCCATTTGTCGGATATGTGCAGATCGCGCCAGACGACACTGTGACGATCCACTCGTCGCAAATGGACATGGGCCAAGGTATCTATCACGGCATTGCCACTCTGGTTCAGGAAGAGCTCGATGCCGACTGGTCGAAAGTGACCGTGGTCGGCGGGGCCGGGAATACAGCGCTGTACGGCAACATTCCCTTTGGCGGGAAGATTCAGATGACCGGCGGATCCAGCGGGACCGCCTCGTCCTGGGAGCGTTATCGCCGGGCTGGCGCGACCGCGCGCACGATGCTGATCGCGGCTGCCGCGGAACACTGGAATGTGCCGGTCGCCGAGATCAAGGCGGAGAACGGCGTTGTGAGCCACGCGTCCGGCAAGTCGGCGACCTATGGTGCGCTGGCCGCGAGTGCCGCGAGTGGTCCGGTTCCGACGAGCGTCGCCTTGAAGCAGCCCAGCGAATGGAAATACATCGGCAACCTAGCGCTGCCTCGATACGACTCCCGGCCCAAATCCAACGGCACGCAGCGGTACACGATCGACCTGCGCGAGCCTGGCATCCTCACGGCGGTGGTGATCCATCCGCCGCTCTTTGGCGCGACGTTGAAATCCTTCGAGGGATCGAAAGCCAAGGCGATGAGGGGCGTTGTCGACGTTGTCGAAATCCCGCGGGGCGTCGCGGTCGTTGCGACGGGAATGTGGGAGGCCATGAAAGCCCGCGAGGTCGTCAGCGTTGAGTGGGAGGATACCAAAGCCGAGAAGCGAGGTTCTAGCGAGATCACCGCAGAATATCGCGCTGCCGCCCAGAAAGGGGGCGAAGTCGTTGTAGCCAATGTCGGCGACGTCGATGCGGCGTTTATGAAAGCAACGAAGGTGATCGAATCGCAGTATGAATTCCCATACTTGGCGCATGCTCCGTTGGAGCCGATCAACGCTGCCGCAAGAATGAATCCTGATGGGACGCTCGAAGTATGGGGCGGCCATCAGATGCCCGACCTTTATCAGGCGGTTGCAGCCAAGGTTGCCGGCATTGCACCGGATAAGGTGATTTTGCGCGTGATGAAGACCGGGGGCGGTTTCGGTCGACGCGCTTCCGTCGATTCCGACATCATTGTCGAGGCGGTCGCGACGGCGAGAGCGATCGGATGGAAAGCGCCCGTCAAGGTCCAGTGGACCCGCGAAGATGACATGCGCGCCGGTCGCTACCGTCCAGCTTTCATCCACAAAATGAGGGCGGGGCTCGACGAGAACGGCAGTCTGATCGCTCTTCGCGACACACTCGTTGGCCAGTCCATCTCCAAAGGCACGGTGATGGAGGCGGGTCTCGTCAAGAATGGAGTGGACGTGCTGTCGGTGGCGGGGATGGCCAACCAGCCTTATGCCATTCCAAATCTGCGCGTCGACCTGACAACAACAACTTCCCCGGTGTCCGTGCTGTGGTGGCGCGCGGTGGGATCCACGCACACAGCGTACGCGCTCGAGGCCTTCATCGACGAGATCGCGCATGCAGTCGGCAAGGATCCGGTGGAGTTTCGGCTGGCCATGTTGAAGGACAAGCCGCGGCACGCGGCGGTCCTGCAGCTTGCCGCCGAAAAAGCCGGTTGGAACACGCCGCCCCCTGCGGGACGCTTTCGCGGCGTCGCCGTCGCCGAGTCGTTCCACTCCTATGTCGCGCAAGTGGCAGAGATTTCGGTCGACAACAAGGGACTGCCCAAGGTCCACCGCGTCGTCTGCGCCGTCGATTGCGGCATAGCCGTGAACCCCGATCAGGTTCGCGCACAGATGGAGGGAGGCATCGGATTCGGGCTTGGTGCGATCCTGAAATCACAGATTACGCTCGACAAGGGCCAGGTCGTCCAGGGCAATTTCGACGGCTACGACGTATTGAGAATCAACGAAATGCCAGCGGTCGAGGTTCACATCGTCAAATCGTCGGCTCCGCCAACCGGCGTCGGCGAACCCGGCGTTCCGCCGATCGGACCAGCGGTGGCCAATGCGATGTTCAAGGCGACCGGCAGGCGCATTCGCATCTTGCCGTTTGCAAATTCGGAAAACAGCTGAGCCCAACACTCGCCGATCAGCTCCTCGAACTCGTGATCGACGGCGTCAAGATCGCGACTTGCAGCACGGAAGACGAGGCGAGCACCTCGGCGCCCGGGGAGCGCTGGATCGTGCTCGATGGGCGCGGCGAGCCCCGCTGCGTGATCGAAACCACCGAGGTGACAAGTCGGCGCTTCAGCGAGGTCGATGCCGGCTTCGCGCGTGACGCAACTACTCCGGATAGACCTGAACGTCCTTCGGCCCCGGCTTGTTGAAAAGGATAAATACCAAGGGGTTGCCGGGCTCGGACATTGCATCGCTGCGCTGGCCCGTTATCTCTCCGGCCACGCCGCTTGTATACTCCGCAATCACCTCGCCGAAGCTATTGCGCTGGATCGCAACTTTCTGTCCGGCTTCGACCTTGTCGTTGAGCTTGACCAGATGCTCAACGAGACCGCCCGCGGTGGCCAGGATCGGGTACGCGCTGTTACCGACAAAGACAGTCACGTCCTTGCCTGTACGTCCCATCGGCCCGGCAACGATGCCGTGATGCTTGAGGACGTTCATTGTGCCTTCCACGAAGAGAGAGATCATCTCAGGGTCCAGGACGCGCGCAGCGCCGATTTCCGGCGTGAAGGACGGGATGCCGACGTCCATGAACGCGTTGTGCAGGACACCGGGATACACATGATTGTCGAAGATCTGGCCGACGGGATAGAGCTCAACCATCGCCTTGACCGCGGGCACATCCATGCCGCCAATATTGAATGCGGTAACTTCGAATCCGGTGGTCCCTGTGTGGAAGTCGATCGCGAAGTCGGCGTTCGGCCGCAGCAGCCGCTTGAACAGAAGCCCGGCGTGTCGGCTGGGTGCGGTGGCGCCGTTCTCGTTCCCGGGCCACTCCCGATTCATATCGATCAGATCGATGCCCCTGCCCTGGTTGGGCCATCTGCGCTGCATGCTTTCCAGGGCCGGGCGGGACACGTCCGTGACCGCCATCACCGTGCCCGACATCTGCGCCGGGTCGAGTTGGTTCATCACGGTCTGGACCGTATGCACGGAACTCATCTCGTCGCCATGCACGCCACTGGTCAGGACGCCGCGCTTGCCCGGCTTTGCTCCCTTTGCGACCGTCACAGACACATACCAGTGCTGTCCGGTTGGCATCTCAACGCCCTGAAAATACAAACGGTGTTTCTTCCCGGGCTCTAGGTCGTTGACGTCGAGCGCACTGACGACCTTTTTGCCTTCGATAACATCGCCGGTATAGACCGTTCCTGATGCCGGATTGCCAAGAGGTGTCGCTGCGCCCTGGGCATTCGCAGCACCAGCGTTGACGGCGACGGCGGCCGCGGAGCCGACCGTGGCAATGGATGCCATTATCAGATCGCGGCGATCGATGCCTTTTGCAGACTTCTCCGGCATGATGGTGTCCTCAGTGATTGTGAAAGGTAACGTTCGTACGACGGCACAGCATACCCTTTGAACCCTGGTGCGCCTGGCCAGACACATTTAAACGCAATCTCAGGTGAGGTTGCCGCATCAAAATGGCACGCCCCGCACGCCGCCAAGCCTGCCCAAAAGCGGTATCGGAGAGGCGCAGTTCGATGATCTTCCTCCTGAGAGGAGGGGTTTCTTTTACCAGAGATTGGCCGGACCATCATTGCTCAATCTCGTAAGGGAGGCAGGTCATGCCACTGACCGAAGGCGACGTCCTGGATACATTGAGCGACCCGGTAGCGCTTGGCATCGAGTTCTACGTGGATAAGAGAGCTGGCTCCGCAAATTCGGACAGTAGCTTGAGTGGATTTTCTGCCTGACAGCGGCGAGGATTCTTGCCGCGAATCAGGAGCGAAGATGACGAAGAAGAGCCGCCGGATGCATTCTCCGGCATTCAAGGCGAAGGTTGCTTTGGCTGCGGTCAAAGGCGACAAGACGCTGGCGGAGCTGGCGCAACTGTTTGATGTTCATCCGAACCAGATCACGATCTGGAAAAACCAGCTCCTGGAAGGCGCCGCCGGCGTGTTTGGGCATGACAAGGCGTCGGCCGAGACGCCGGTCGATTTGAAGGCGTTACATGCCAAGATCGGCGAGCTGGCGTTGGAAAACGATTTTTTGTCCGGCGCGCTCACCAAGGCGGGCCTGCTGAGCGCAAAGCGATGATCGACCGCGGTCATGATCTTTCTATCGTGCGCCAGGCGAAGGTCCTGAAGCTGGCTCGCAGCACGGTCTACTATGAACCTCGGCCAGTTTCGGCCGAGGACCTTGCCTTGATGCGTCGGCTCGATGAGCTGCATCTCGATTATCCCTTCGCGGGAGCGCGTATGCAGCGATCGTTGCTGCGGCGGGAGGGCGTATACGCCGGTCGCCGCCACATCGCGACGCTGATGAAGCGCATGGGGATCGAGGCGGTCTATCGTCGCCCGAACACGAGTAAGCCGGCACCGGGTCACAAGATCTACCCGTACCTGTTGCGCGGATTGAAGATCGAGCGGCCCGACCAGGCGTGGGCAATGGACATCACCTACATTCCGATGCGGCGTGGCTTCGTCTATCTCGCGGCGGTCGTCGATGTGTTCAGCCGACGGGTCCTGGCCCATCGCGTCTCGATCACAATGGAGGCGGCCTTCTGCGTCGAAGCGGTCCAGGAGGCGTTGGCGAAGCACGGCAGGCCCGAGATTTTCAACACGGACCAGGGCAGCCAGTTCACCAGCCTCGAGTTCACCGATGTGCTGCTGGACGCGAAGATCGCCATCAGCATGGACGGCAAGGGCGCCTGGCGCGACAACGTGTTTGTCGAGCGGCTCTGGCGCACGGTCAAATACGAAGAAGTTTATCTCCGCGCCTACGACAGCGTGTCCGAGGCGCGAGCGTCAATTGCCAAGTATCTGGCCTTCTACAATCAGGGACGCCCTCACTCGAGCCTTGACGGGCGCACGCCCGACGAGGCTTACTTCGGCACGCAAGCTATGGTGATGGCCGCATGACCGTCGCCGACGATTTTGTCGTCGCTCTGGTCGGGCTACGCCCTCCCGACGCAACGACAAAATCGAAAGGCCCCGCGTTCAGCATAACCCGGCAGGAATCCACTTAAATCCCGCGGGGCGCTGTCCAAACAACCGGCGCCAGCTCTAAGATTCACATTAAAGGCGAATACTTGACGACAGTTCGCGATCACATTCGCGCCGGCAATATCCTGGTCAAGGGCGGCACCGAGGATCTCGCCTTCTACGATCAAACGGCGGATATTCTGCTGACACAGAAGAAGTCACCGCCCGCAAATGACGGTGATCGGGCGCTGCTGCTGCATGAATGCGTCCACGCCATGATCGACGTCTATGATCCTGATGGCACCGTTACGCGCCACATGGGCGAATTGGCGGCCTATCTCACTCAAACGACCTATAGCGTGCGCAAGAATCCATCCGCTAACCGCACCGGCACAGCCGCCTGGGACAAGTTCTGGGGCGACTTGTATGCCACGGTGCGCGCCAACAGGCTCGACACCAGCGCGGGCAACGGCGTGAAGATTCCGTCGGCGACGCTCGAAAATTTGCGCCGGCAACTCGCTGCCTTGCCCTCAGTGAACTACGGAAGTTTCAGCAAAGAGGCGACCGGCGTATCAGATGGGCTGATCCGCATGAACATATTTCTGTCGACGACCGATGAACCCGTGTCCATGCGATCATCGAGCGTTGCCTACGAATCCAATCCAGATCCGAGCGATGGCTATTTGATCCGCACCTTAATGGAAGCCTATGCGAGCACCGATGTGAGAGGCTATGGCAAGCGCCTTCGCCAGCTCCGTCGGGACTTTCTGTTTTGCTCGCTGCCTCGCGCCCATGAGTTGCGGAGGCGGCTCTCACTGCGGAAGCGAGGAGACCGGCTCTCCGAATTGTTTCACGATCGCCTGTCGCGTGGCGGCCGCGCCATTCTTCTGCGTATTCTTGCGTTGCGAAGCTGACCGCGCCCAGGCCAGAGACGTTCGTCCCGCGCAGCGCTTGCGTGCCGGCCCGGGCCGGCTACGCTGTCCCCATGCCAAAGCCGATCCCCGAACGGTACCAGCACCTCCGCGCGTTCGCGTTCGGCGACAATCCCGCCCTCGCCGATCAACTCGTCGAACTCGTGACCGACGGCGTCAAGACCGCGACCTGCAGCACGGAAGACGAGCCGAACACCTCGGCGCCCGGGGAGCGCTGGATCGTGCTCGATGGTCGCGGCGAGCCCCGCTGCGTCATCGAAACCACCGAGGTGACGTATCGGCGCTTCAGTGAGGTCGATGCCAGCTTCGCGCGTGACGAGGGCGAAGGCGACCGAAGCCTGGCTTATTGGCGCGATGCGCATCGCGCTTTTTTCGGCCGCCTCGGAAGATTCAGCGAAGACGTGATGCTGATGTGCGAACGCTTTCGCCTGGTCGAGGTTTTCGGCGATCTCCCGGACGCGTAGCCGGGCGCTGCGGCCTGGTTTAGGGTCCCGTTCCGATTGAATCGGAACGGGACCCTAGATTCTCGTTTGACGCGTTTTCTTCACGCGAACCGGTATCCACTTCGCTCGAACGCTTTAAGGCGCGGCCCGGTTCGCTTGCCCGGCCTTGTACCTGAGCTCATCGATCAGCTGGGAGGCAGGCGCCGCCTGGCCGATCTGAGCGTCCACCGGCGATGGTGCAAGCGGCACGACCAGATCGCCGGTCCCCGCGGTCTTGTGAAGCCAGAGCGCGGTGACATAGAGAGCGGGAACGCGCAGAAGCCGGAGCTCGAAATCGTCCTTGCTCACCTCGGGCAAGCCACGAACCGTCCGGATCGCCTCCGCCGTGGACCCGACGGCGCGCCCTTCATTGAGGGCGGAGAGCACCTGTTCATCGCCGGTCCCGGTGGGGACCGCTTCCGCGGACGCAAGCGTTTGGTTGCCGTCGTGCACGAGAAAGATCCATCCGGTCGACTTTGCCGCCTGCAGGTCTTTCTTGGCCAGGAGATCGTCGAGACCCAGCGTGAACACTTGAAGGGGCTCGACAGCCTGGAGCGGCCCGGCAGCCTTGCTCAATGCCGGGGACCTGAGCGCCCTGTGGTGGGCGTCGCGGAAGATCGATTGCACAGCCTCGGTCGCCTGTGGTGGGGGGGACGGGGTGAGAACAGCCATCGAACGCTCCTCAGTATTTGGTGTAGTAGGTGTGGGTCCACGAACCAGTGCCCTGATACTTGGTCTGCAACGTCGTGTAGTTGACGTTCGAGCGACCATAGATCGGGTCGTCGACCGTGATCCAATCGATCCCCCCGGCGTGATAGTGCCCCATTATGCATAGGAAGTGGGCGCCGCCGCCAGACCAGGCCACTCTGATCCCGAGCGGGCGGGCGAACGTCACCTCGGTCTCGACCTGGGCGACGCTGGCAATGCCACCCACCCAATGGTCGAGATGGCCGACGATCGAGAGCGCCTGATCGAGATAGCCAGGCACGTTGCAGGCCCCGGACGCGCCCGCGCCGCAGCAATCATTGCGGCCGAGCTCCTGGTTGGCAACCCCGCACTGCGTCCACCCGCTTCCCGGCTTGTAAAACAGCGCGACGCTGGTCGCGGTCGCCGCCCAGCACCAGTTGGTCTGCTGCTGATGCTGCATCGAGAAGTACATCTCGTCGAGCCACCAGATCGTATAGATGTGCTGATCGGTCCCGACGACGAAGACGTCCAGGATGTCCGGATAGCGGCTCAGCGCGTTGATGGACGTGTTCGGGGCGGCAACTCCGCCGGCGATCTTGAACCAGTTGCTCCATCCGCTGCTGGCGTCCCACCAAACACTGTAGACGCCATGATCCGTGCCGACGGCAAAGACGTCGAGGTGGTTGGGAGCGGGACACGACGTTGATCGACGTATTGGGAGCCGCGACCCCGCCGCTCACGTTGAACCAGTTCGCCGCCCATCCGCCGTTGGCGTCCCACCAGATGCTGTAGATCCTGTGGTCGGTACCGACAGCGAACAAATCGATATGCGTCGGATATCTTGCGACGGCCGCAATGGAGGTGTTCGGCGCCGCGGCGCCGCCCGCGACCCTGAACCAGTGCGCCCATCCGCCGTTGACGTCCCACCACGTGCTGTAGATGCCGTGGTCCGATCCGACGGCAAACAGGTCGATATGGTTGGGGTTGCGGGCAAGCGCCGTGATCGACGTGCCCGGGGCAGCCACCCCGCCGCTCACGTTGAACCAGCTTCCCGCCCATCCGCCGTTGGCGTCCCACCAGATGCTGTAGATTCTCATGTCCGTTCCGACAGCGAACAGGTCGAGATGATTGGGGTTGCGGGCGATCGCCGCGACCGAGGTGCCGGGGGCAGCCGCGCCGCCGGCGACCCTGAACCAGCTCCCGGCCCATCCGCCGTTGGCGTCCCACCAGATGCTGTAGATGCCGTGGTCCGACCCCACTGCGAACAGATCGAGATGGTTGGGGTTGCGGGCGACCACCGTGATGGTCGTCCCCGGGGCAGCGACACCGCCGGCGACCCTGAACCAGTTCGACCATCCCGTGGCGATATCCCACCACGCGCTGTAGATCCCGTTGTCGCTGCCGACACAGAAGACATCGAGATGCTGCGGGTACCTGGCAATCGAGGTGATTGACGTTCCGGGCGCGGCAACACCGCCGCTGACGCCGACCCAATTCGGAGCCCAACCCATAGTGCACTCCTCTCAAAATAAATGACGCTGCTGTTTCGTTCGTCAGACTGAAAAACTTTCGACCGTCATCGCGGCGAACAAGCGCGTGCCAACTGCACCGCGGTTACACACGGAGGCGCGCGCGCCTGCATGCTCACCCTGGTCGAATTGCTGCTCGCAAGTGATGGCGTCACGTACCCCGCTCGTGGCTTTCTCCGGGCTTTGGCCGGAGGCTCCTTCTGGAGCAGACAGCATCACTGAGCGGTTCGTTTCAATGGCCAGCAATCTACACGCTGCGCAGATCAGTGCATGTGAGCTACGCCACAACTTGGGATTTATTCGATGTTTGCGGCGCGAGCGCGCCGAGAGTCAAAATGCGAAGAATGAATTTCAGAGTTTAACGACCGCGATGGGCACAGCTCCTCTCAGCAGCACGCGTCCACACTGAACAGCTTTGCTTCCGCGAATTTCCGTTTCCACTTGCACGACAGAATTCCAACCGTCGGTGGACGGTTGGAGATTTTGCCGACGAGAGCCGAACCGGATCATCACACCGCCATCGCGGCGCAGGCCGGCGCCGCTGCTTGTCGGCACGGCATGCGCGCTCGTACAGTTCGAAAGCGCTGGAAAGTCGCGGCATTCGGCTCGCTGGAACCAACCCAGCAGCGGAGCATTGTCATTTCATCCATCGGTTGAGCGGTCAGATCGCGGCAGTATCGGCATGAATGCCGATTCTGTCGCATTGCCTATCCGCCGGGGAGTCATTTAGTCGTCATCTGTTGAATTTCAGGATCCTTCACTTTGGCACTTTTTGCATATCAGGCACCGAGCACGACGTCCCGATCGCGCGGGCGGATCACCGCCGTCAGAGACGCGCGATGAAGACGGACAAGGCCATCTGGTACGTCTCGTTCGCGGTGAGAAATTCCGACGCCGGACACCACCGCTTTCCACGCCAGACCCGCACCTTCGCGAGCGAACTGGACGCCAAGGCATTCGCGCGCACCCTGCTCGATCAGGCGCAAGATGTCAGCGCCGGAACGATCAACCCGCACACCCCAAGGCGCGTGATCGCACCGGCGGCGATCACCGCCTGGGCCGGCGAGAGCTGACGCGGCCGCAGGGACGCTGGCGAATCCCGCGGCAAGCAGACAGAATGCCGGTCTCTCCGGCCAATGAGCAGGACTTTGGCAGAGCCATCGCAAACTGCGCCCTTCGCACCGTTCGAATGGATGCTGTCCGCGCGCTATCTGCGGGCGCGGCGCAGGGAAGGCTTTATCTCTGTGATCGCCGGGTTCTCGTTTCTGGGCATCATGCTCGGCGTCGCCACGTTGATCATCGTCATGGCCGTCATGAACGGCTTTCGCAAGGAGCTGCTGGGCAAGATCCTCGGCTCCAACGGCGATATTCTGATTCAGCCGGTGGAAAGGCCCCTGACCGACTGGCAGGACGTTTCCGAGCGCATCAGCCAGCTGCAGGGCATCCGCCTCGTCGTCCCCGTGGTCGACGGCATGGCACTGGCATCGTCGTCCAACGCCTCCGGTGTTCTCGTGCGCGGTATTCGCGCCGCCGACCTCTCCCGCCTGCCCTCGGTCAGCAACACCATCGAGGGATCGATCGAGCATTTTGACGAGGGCCAGGGGATCGTCATCGGCCGCCGGCTCGCCGATCAACTCTCGGCGCATGTCGGCGACGGCATCACGCTGGTCGCGCAGCGCGGCGCGACCACGCCGATGGGCATCATGCCGCGGATCAAGAAGTACCCGATATCGGCCGTATTCGAGATCGGCATGTCCGAATATGACGCCGGTCTGATCTTCATGCCGATCATCGAAGCACAAGCCTATTTCAACCGCGGCAAGAACGTCACCGGGATCGAGGTCTTCACCATTGATCCCGATCGGGTCGACCAGTTTCGCAGAACGGTGACGGAAGCGGCCGAGCGGCCGGTCTTCCTGGTGGATTGGCGTCAGCGCAACACGACCTTCTTTGGCCTGCTTCAGGTCCAGCGCAACGTGATGTTCGTGATCCTGACCATGATCGTGCTGGTGGCGGCGCTGAACATCGTGTCCGGGCTGATCATGCTGGTGAAGGACAAGGGCAGCGACATCGCGATCCTGCGGACGATGGGCGTCTCGCAAGGCGCGATCATGCGGATCTTCCTGATCACCGGAGCCTCGATCGGCGTGGTGGGAACGCTGGTCGGCTTCGCGGTCGGTCTTTTCGTATGCCGCCATGTCGAAGCGATCCGCCAATTCCTGTCATGGCTGACCGGCATCCAACTGTTCCCGCCCGAGCTCTATTTCCTGTCCGAGCTGCCGGCGGAGGTCGACATCGCGCAGACCGCAGCGGTCGTGATCATGGCGCTGACGCTGTCGTTGCTTGCCACGCTCTATCCGTCTTGGCGCGCGGCGCGGCTCGATCCGGTCGAGGCCTTCCGATGATCTGGCTTCGTTACAGAAAGCGTGACGGCGCAAACGGCCCGAGCGGGATTTCCGGCGCCTTGCCGCTGAGCAATTGCGCGACCAGCCGGCCGGTGCGGGCCGAGCCGACCAGGCCGACATGGCCGTGGCCGAAAGCATAGACGACGTCGCGGGTGGCGCTGCTATGGCCGATGCAGGGCCGTCCGTCGGGCATGCTCGGGCGATGACCGAACCAGGTCTTGATCCGCGACGCCGGAATATCCCTCGGCAGTTTCGGGAACATGCTGAAGAGATGCTCGCGCAGGATCTCGGCGCGCTTCCAGTTCGGCGCGGCGTCGAGCCCCGCGATCTCCACCGTACCTGCGGCGCGCAGGCCCTTGTCGGTCCAGTTGACGACCATCTTGGCGTCCGAGGCCATCATGGAATTGCGCGGTCCGGATTCCGGATTCTCGATCATGACGTGGTAGCCGCGCTCGGTTTCCAGCGGCAACGGATCGCCGATCGACGCGGTCAGTTGCCTGGAGCGCGCGCCGGCCGCGACCACCGCGGCGTCGCAGGCAATCTCGCCGGTCGTGGTAACCACGGCGGCGAGCCGGTTGCCCGCAAGTCTGAGACCGACCGCCTTGGCGGCGACACGCTCGGCGCCGTTCGCAATGGCGTGGGCGGCGAGCGCTGCGACGTAGGCGCCGGGATCGCGGCAGCGGCCGGCCTCCTCGACCACGACGCCGAACTTGTAGCGCGGATGCAGATCGGGCTCGTGCTGGCGCATCTCGTCTTCGTTGAGCTCGAGCCATTCGATGCCGACACGCTTGCGGATGCGCCAGCCGAGGTCGCGGTCGAACGGTTCGCGCGAGGGAAACACATGCATAACCCCGCGCCGCTCGATCAGCTCGGGCACGCCGGCTTCCTCGGCGAGTTGCCGGTGCAGCAGCGGCGCGTCCCTCAGGAGATCGCGCATCGCCCGCGCAGTGGCCTCGACCTGCGCCTCGGTGCGACTCGCCAGCAGGTACTTGATCAGCCACGGCAGCGCCTTCGGCAGATACGACCAGCGGATCGACAACGGCCCGAGCGGATCCATCAGATAGCCAGGCACCTTCTTCCAGGTGCCGGGTTCGGCCGGCGGGATCACCGAATGCGACGACAGCCAGCCGGCATTGCCATAGCTCGCCGCCTGCTCACCGCCGGGATCGCCCGGATCGATCAGCGTGACTCGGTGACCACAGCGCAGCGCCTCGATGGCGCTGATCACGCCGACCGCGCCGGCGCCGATGATCGCGACGTGACGGCCGGCCGGCTCCGCCATCAGCGCGCAGCCTGCTGCGGCGCAAAGTCCTTGCCGACCGACAGCGCGCGCTGATCGACCAGGCAGTGCAGGATCGCAGGCTTGCCGGAGGCCAGCGCGCGCTCGAAGGCGGGTGCGAAATCCTCGGTGCGCTCGACCCGCTCGCCATGGCCGCCGAACGCCTTGGCATAAAGCGCAAAGTCCGGGTTCTTGAGCTGAGTGCCGACGACGCGGCCGGGATAGTCGCGCTCCTGATGCATGCGGATGGTGCCGTATTGCGCGTTGTCGATGACGACGACGATCAGCGGCGCGTCGTACTGCACGGCGGTGGCGAATTCCTGCCCGTTCATCAGGAAGCAGCCGTCGCCGGCGAACGCGACGACGACGCGATCCGGATGCTGCCGCTTGGCCATCACAGCCGCCGGCACGCCGTAACCCATCGAGCCCGAGGTCGGCGCGAGCTGCGCTGCGAAGGTGTGGAAGCGATGGTGGCGGTGAATCCAGCCGGCGTAATTGCCGGCGCCGTTGCAGACGATCGCATCCTTCGGCAGACGATCGCGCAGCCAGGTGACGACCTCGCCGTACTGGAAATGGCCGGGCAGCTCGCGCGGCTTGTCGGTCCAGGCGAGATAATCCGCGTGCGCCTTCGCCGCCTCGCCCTTCCAGGCGGGCGCGGCCGACGGCTTCATGGTCTCGACCGCCGCGGCGAAGGCGGCTGGCGTCGCCTGGATCGCCAGCGCCGGTTGATAGACCCGGCCGAGCTCCTCGGAGCCGGGATGGACATGGATCAGCTTCTGGCTCGGTACGGGAATGTCGAGCAGCGTGTAGGACGATGACGGCATCTCCGACATGCGGCCGCCGATCAGGAGAATGACGTCGGCGCCGGTGAAGCGATCCCTGAGCTTCGGGCTCGGGCCGATGCCGAGATCGCCGGCATAGTGCGAATGGTCAGCGTCGAACAGCGAGGCGCGGCGGAACGAGGTCGCGACCGGCAGGTCGAAACGCTCGGCAAAGCGCGCGATGCCTTTTGCGGCCTCTGGGGTCCAGGCCGAGCCGCCGAGCACCACGATCGGCGCCTTGGCGCCGGCGAGCATCGTGCCGAGGCGTTCGAGATCCGAAGGCGCAGGCCAGGTCACCGCAGGCTCGACCTTCGGCGCGTCGGCGACCGCCGCGGTCTCGGTGAGCATGTTCTCCGGCAGCGAGATCACCACCGGTCCCGGGCGGCCCTGGAGCGCGACGCGGAAGGCGCGCGCGACCAGCTCCGGAATGCGGTCCGGACGATCGATCTCGACCGCCCATTTCGCCATGGTGCCGAACACCGCCTTGTAGTCGAGTTCCTGGAACGCCTCGCGCTCGCGCATGCCGGTGTCGACCTGGCCGACGAACAGGATCATCGGGGTGGAATCCTGCATCGCGATGTGCACGCCGTGCGCGGCATTGGTCGAGCCGGGACCGCGGGTCACGAAGCAGATGCCGGGCCGCCCGGTGAGCTTGCCATAGGCCTCCGCCATCATCGCCGCCCCGCCCTCGGCGCGGCAGATCACGACGTCGATCGGACTGTCATGCAGGGCGTCGAGCGCCGCCAGATAGCTCTCGCCCGGCACGCAGGTGACGCGCTCTACCCCCTGCGCGACCAGCTGGTCGATCAGGATCTGGCCTCCGGTGCGGGCATTGCTTTTGGTCATGAGGGCTCCCTGCAGGCATTGGCGCGCGCGCGGCTCGCGCGGAAAATGGTCCGACGGGGGTATGATAGACGGCAATATGGCGCAAGGCCGAACTCGCCGCGGGATGCGGCGGCGGCATCGAGCCATGCGGCAGGGAAAGGGCAGCGCGCCGCGCCCGCCGATTTCCGCAGAGCGGGCGGCGGCCGGCTGGAACGTTTGCACTCACCCGTCATGCCCGGGCTTGTCCCGGGCATCCACGTCTTGGTTTTTGCGTGAAGGAAGACGTGGATGGCCGGGACATTGGCGAGCGGAAGCGACGCCGTTCTTCGAACGGCTATGCCCGGCCATGACAGTGCTTGAGGTCGGAGCGAAGCGCTATAGCGAGCGCGCGATCAGGAGCTTCATGATCTCGTTGGTGCCACCATAGATCTTCTGGATGCGGGCATCGATGAACATGCGCGAGATCGGATATTCCTGCATGTAGCCGTAACCGCCGTGCAGCTGCAGGCATTCGTCGGCGGTCTCGACCTGCTTCTGCGAGCACCACCATTTCGCCATCGAGGCGGTCACGGTGTCGAGGTCGCCGGCAACCAGGCGCTCGATGCACCAGTCGACGAACACGCGGGCGATCATCGCCTCGGTCTTGCGCTCGGCGAGCTTGAAGGCGGTGTTCTGGAATTCGAGCAGCGGCTTGCCGAACGCGGTGCGTTCCTTGGTGTACTCCGCGGTGATCCGGACCGCGCGCTCCATCGAGGCGACGGCGCCGACGGCGAGCGCCAGCCGTTCCTGCGGCAATTGCTGCATCAGCTGCACGAAGCCGTTGCCCTCCTCGGCCCCGAGCAGGTTTTCCGGCGGCACCGTGACATTGTCGAAGAACAGCTCCGAGGTATCCGAGGCGTGCAGGCCGATCTTGTCGAGATTGCGCCCGCGCCGATAGCCCTCCGCGCCCGCGGTCTCCACCACGATCAGCGAGATGCCCTTCGAGCCCGCAGCCCCGGTGCGCGCCACCACGATGACGAGATCAGCGGCCTGGCCGTTGGTGATAAACGTCTTCTGGCCGTTGATGACGTAGGCATTGCCCTGTTTCCTGGCCGTGGTCTTGACGGCCTGCAGGTCGGAGCCGGTGCCGGGCTCGGTCATCGCGATGGCGCCGACCATCTCGCCGGACGCCATCTTCGGCAGCCAGCGCAGCTTCTGCTCCTCCGAGCCGTAATTGACGATGTAATGCGCGACGATCGCGCTGTGCACGGAGACGCCGGTGGTCAGCTCCGGCACCGTGCTCTCGAGGTCATCGAGCACCGCGGCATCATAGGCGAAGCTGGCCCCTAAGCCGCCATAGGCCTCCGGCACGCTCGGCAGCAACGCGCCCATCTCGCCAAGCGCGCGCCAGGCGGAGCGGTCGACCAGCTTCTGCTCGCGCCATTTTTCGGCGTGCGGCAAAAGGTCCTTGGCGAGGAATTTGCGGAACTGGTCACGGAACGTGTCCAGCTCCTCGGTCATCCAGGACGATCGGTAGTGCATGTTTTCCTCGTGCTAAATCAGAAGACCGCCGCCCGCGACGATCACCTGACCACTGATGTAGTTCGATTCCGGAGCGCAGAACAGATAGACCGCGTCCGCCGCCTCTTCCGGCGTGCCGCCGCGGCCGAGCGGGATCATCCGGCCCATCGCCTCCAGCATCTGCGGCTGGACGCCGACCTTGATGTCGCGGCCGGCGACGTCGATGGTCTTCTGCTGGGTCTCGATCGGCTGGGTCAGGCGGGTGTTGATCAGGCCGAACGCCACGCAATTGACGTTGACCTTGTAGCGCCCCCACTCCTTGCACATCGTGCGCGTCAGCCCGACCAGCGAGGCTTTTGCGGAAGAATAGCTCGCCTGCCCGGCGTTGCCGTAGAGGCCCGCGATCGAGGAGATGTTGACGACCTTGCGGAACACCTCGCGGCCGGCCTCGGCCTCCCGCTTCGCCATCAGCCGGATCGGCTCGGACGCGGCACGCATGATCCGGAACGGGGCAACCAGATGGACGTCGAGCATCGCCTGGAACTGCTCGTCGGTCATCTTCTGGATCGTCGAGTCCCAGGTGTAGCCGGCATTGTTGACGATGATGTCGAGGCCACCGAATTGCTCGATCGCGTGCCCTACGAAACGATCGGCAAAGCCTGCCTCGGTCACGCTGCCATTGACCGCGATCGCCTCGCCGCCCATTGCCTTGATCTCGGCGACGACGGCATTGCCCGGCTCGGCATCGAGGTCGTTGACCACGACGCGCGCGCCCTCGCTCGCAAGCTTCAGCGCAATCGCCCGCCCGATGCCGCGGCCAGAGCCTGAGATGAGCGCGACTTTGCCTTGCAGTTTCGACATGATCTCTCCCTAGAACAACATCATCTCCGCGAGCTCCACCTTGCCTCGTCCCGCTTGCGGGGAGAGGCCGGAACGCATCGCCAGATGCGTTCCGGGTGAGGGGGAGCCTCCGCGAGTCCTGCTGTCACCGTGTGTGCGGAGACAGCCCCTCACCCCAACCCTCTCCCCGCAAGAGCGGGGCGAGGGAGCACACAATCGCGCGCGGCGAGACCTCATCCCCTACAGCGCAATAACCGCTTCCCCCGCGAGCTTGATCTCGCCGTTCTGATCTTTCGTCGTCAGCGCGACCTTCGCCCGCTTCTCGCCGCCCTGCTCGATCAGCTCGGTCACCGTGCCCTCGCAGGTCAGCTGGGCGCCGAGCTGGGTGATGGCGGCAAAGCGGGTCGAGAACGAGCGGATGCGCGACAGCGCGACCGCGTCGGTCAGCGCCTGGCCAAGATAGCCCATGACGAGCATTCCGTGCGCGAACACGTCGGGAAAGCCGGCCGCTTTCGCGAAGTCGATATCGACATGGATCGGATTGTGATCGCCGGAGGCGCCGCAATACAGCGCGAGGCGATGGCGGGTGATCGGCGGGAATTCCTTGTGGACGATGCGGTCGCCGACCGACGGATGTGCAGCGCTCATGACGGCCTCGCATTGCGCACCACGATGGTGCGCGAGACATCGGCGACATGATCGCCGCTCTGGTTGGTGACCGGGGTGTCGACCACGATCAGCGTCATCGCCCCGCCCTTCTTGTCGGTCACGCTGGTGACGCGCGGGTGGAACGTCAGGGTGTCGCCGACCACAACGGGGGCGTGATAGTCGAAGCGCTGCTCGCCATGCAGCACGCGGGCGAGATCGATGCCGAGCGCGGTCAGGAACTCGAACGGCACCGTTGCGTCCATCATCTCCAGGCAGAACAGATAGGTCGGCGGCACCGGTGCCGCCGCAAAACCCGCCGCCTGCGCGGCCGCCTCGTCGCGATAGACCGGATTGCTCTCGCCGAGCGTGTCGAGGAAGAAGCGCAGGCGACCCAGCTCGACGCGTGCGGTCACCGGCGTGAACGCACGCCCGACAGCGGATTGATCGACCATGACGACCTCAGGCGCGTTGGTAGAGCGTCACGACGCAGGCGCCGCCGAGGCCGAGATTGTGCTGCAGGCCGAGCCGCGCACCCTCCACTTGCGTCGCCGCCGCGGTGCCGCGCAGCTGCCGCGTCAGCTCGTAGCACTGCGCAAGGCCGGTGGCACCGAGCGGATGGCCCTTCGACAACAGGCCGCCTGAGGGATTGGTGACGAACTTGCCGCCATAAGTATTGTCGCCGTCGTCGATGAACTTCGCGGCCTCACCTTGAGCGCACAGGCCGAGCCCTTCATAGGTGATCAGCTCGTTATGGGCGAAGCAGTCGTGCAGCTCGACAACGTCGAGATCCGCAGGCCCGATGCCGGCGGCCTCATAGACCTTTTTGGCGGCATCGCGCGTCATGTCGTAGCCGACCACCTGCATCATGTCGTCGGCACCGAAGGTCGACGGCGTATCGGTCGTCATCGCCTGCGCCGCGATGCGGACCTGCTTGTTGAGCCCGTGCTGGTCGGCGAACTTCTCCGAGACCAGGATTGCGGCGGCGCCGCCACAGGTCGGCGGGCACGCCATCAACCGGGTCATCACGCCGGGCCAGATCACCTGGTCGTTCATGACGTCGTCGGCAGTGACCTCCTTGCGGAACAATGCCAGCGGATTGTTCTTGGCGTGGCGGCTCGCCTTGGCGCGCACTTTTGCAAACGCGGAGAGCGGCGTGCCGTATTTCTTCATGTGGCTCAAGCCGGCGCCGCCGAAATAGCGCAGCGCCAGCGGCACGCCGGGCGCATCGACCAGCTTGTCGGCCGCGGCATCGAAATCGTCGAACGCACTGGGGCGGTCGGTGAACACGGCCCCTAACGCGCCGGGCTTCATCTGCTCGAAGCCGAGCGCCATCACGCAATCGGCCGCGCCCGACTCGATCGCCTGCCGCGCCAGGAACAGCGCGGTCGAGCCGGTCGAGCAGTTGTTGTTGACGTTGACGATCGGGATGCCGGTCATGCCGACCGGATACAGCGCGCGCTGGCCGCAGGTGGAGTCGCCATAGACATAGCCGACATAGGCCTGCTGCACGCGGTCGTAGTCGAGGCCGGCGTCGGCAAGCGCGAGCCTGGCGGCCTCGGCGCCCATCACGTGATACGGCGCGTTGGCGCCGGGCTTGACGAACGGGATCATGCCAACCCCGGCAACATAGGTGCGTGACGTCATCGCGTGTCCTCCAGAAAATTACCCGCTGGACTATATATTACCCATGGGTAATATACGGCACCTCACACAGAGTCAATGCGGCACCGGCTTCACCCCATGGACGACGGACACATCCCCTCCTCCGGCCAGTCCCCCTGGCTGCCCTTCGAGAGCCGACGCCGCGCCCGCGACGAGAAGCGCGAGGCGGTGCTGCGCGCCGCGGTGCAACTGTTCCTCGAACAGGGCTATCACCGCGCCACGCTGAACGACGTCGCCAAGCGGCTCAACATCACCAAGCCGGCGCTCTACAATTACTTCCGCGGCAAGGACGAGATCCTGTTCGAGTGCTGGTCGATCGGCAACGAGCTGGTCGACGAATGCATCGCCGAAACCTCAGCCGGCGCCGGCAGCGGCCTTGCCAAGCTGCGCAAGCTGGTGGTCCGCTATGCCGAGCTGATGACCGAGGACTACGGCAAGAGCCTGGTCCGCTTCGACATCCGCGACCTCAGCGAGGACAACCGCAAGATCGTGCAGACCGCGAAGCGCCGGATCGACCGCGCCTTCCGCGACTACATCGTACAGGGTGTCGAGGACGGTTCGGTAAAACCGTGTGACCCGAAGCTCGCGGCGTTTGCGATCGCGGGTTCGCTGAACTGGATCGGCCACTGGTTCCAGCCCGGCGGTGAGTTGACCGGACGCGCCGTCGCCGAGGAATTCGCGATCCGCCTCACCGAGGGGATCGCCACGACATCAACGCGCAAAACAACGGCGCACAAAGCAGCCGTTCCGGCTGCAGAGAAGGCGGACAAACCGCCTCGCAATGGAAACGCACCAAGGGAGGACGGAAGTGAACATCACACACGGGCTGCGGCGCGCGCTGCAGGTCAATCCAAACGGGCTCGCAGTCGTCTGCGGTGAGCGGCGACGCAACTGGCGCGAGGTCGGCACCCGCGTCGCCCGCCTCGCCGCGGCGATCCGCGGCCTTGGCGCTGACAACGGCGACCGCGTCGCGATCCTGTCGCTGAACTCCGATCGTTATCTCGAGCTGTACCTTGCGGTCGGCTGGGCCGGCGCCGTGATCGTGCCGCTCAACATCCGCTGGAGCCCCCTCGAAAACGAGGACGCGCTGCGCGACTGCCGTGCCAAAATCCTGTTCGTCGACAAGGCGTTTGCACCGGTCGGCGCGACGCTCGCAACCACCATCCCTGGCCTCAGGCTGGTCTATGCCGACGAAGGCGAGACGCCCGCGGGCATGGAGAACTACGAGACGCTGATCGCGCGCAGCGAGCCGATGGCGGACGCGATGCGCTCGCGCGACGATCTCGCCGGCATCTTCTACACCGGCGGCACCACCGGCCGCTCCAAGGGCGTGATGCTGAGCCACGGCAATCTGATGGCCAATGCGCTCAACGCGCTCGGCGAAGGCCTGTGGCCGAGCAGCACGATCTATCTGCACGCCGCGCCGATGTTCCACCTCGCCAATGGCGCTGCGATGTATTCGGTGCTGCTGTCCGGCGGATCCAACGTCGTGATCCAGGGCTTTACGCCCGATGGCGTCGCCACTGCGATCCAGAAGGAGCGCATCACCGACGTGCTGCTGGTGCCGACCATGATCCAGATGTTCGTCGATCATCCGACGCTCGGCACTTATGACCTGTCGTCGCTGAAGGGCATCTCCTACGGCGCTTCTGTCATCAGCGACGCCGTGCTGATGCGCGCCATGAAGGCGCTGCCGCATGTCGAATTCACCCAGGCCTATGGCATGACCGAACTGTCGCCGATCGCGACGCTGTTGCACTGGAAGGAGCATGTCGGCGACGGTCGCGCCAAGGGCCGGCACCGCGGCGCCGGCCGCGCCACGCTCGGCGCTGAAGTGAAGATCGTCGATGCGGAAGACAAGGTCGTGCCACTGGGCACCGTCGGCGAGATCGCGGTGCGCGGCGATATGGTGATGATGGGCTATTGGGAGCGGCCCGAGGAAACCGCGCGCGCGGTGATCGACGGCTGGATGCACACCGGCGACGGCGGCTACATGGACGAGGACGGTTTTGTCTACGTCGTCGACCGCGTCAAGGACATGATCATCTCCGGCGGCGAGAACGTCTATTCGGCCGAGGTCGAGAACGCCCTCGCCCAGCACCCCGCGGTGGCGCAATGCGCCGTGATCGGCATCCCGAGCGAGCGCTGGGGCGAGCAGGTGCATGCCGTCGTGGTGCTGAAGAGCGGCGCCAGCGCCACGCCGGACGAGCTGATGGAGCACTGCAAGACGCTGATCGCCGGCTACAAATGCCCGCGCAGCGTCGACATCACCTCGACGCCCTTACCGCTCTCCGGCGCCGGCAAGATTTTGAAGCGCGAGCTGCGCAAGCCGTATTGGGAAAACAGGGAGCGGCGGGTGAGTTGAGGCGGGCTTCTGGCAATCAAGGCTTTCGATCACGTCATTCCGGGGCATCGCGCAGCGATGAACCCGGAATCTCGAGATTCCGGGTTCGATGCTCCGCATCGCCCCGGAATGACGGTGTCCCCTTGGACGTCGCATAGCGCCGCGCGGCAGCAGGCGTTGACATCGGAGCATCCCGCCGATTGGATCGGTTCTGCTTCAATCCAGCGAGTTCCGATGTCCGCACCCGATACCAATGCCGACGGCAAGCCCCGCCGCCTGATGCACCGCCGCTCCGTCGAATGTCTGGGCTATCTCCGCGACGACGGGCTGTGGGAGGTCGAGGCGCGGCTGGTCGACACCAAGCCGTATGCGCGGCACGACAAATATCGCGGCGAGCAGCAGCCCGACGATCCCGTGCACGACATCCGGCTGCGGCTCGCGGTCGACGACAGCTTTACCATCCGCGAGACCGGCACCACGATGGCCTCGACGCCCTACCCGTCCTGCCTCGATGTCGAGGGCATCTTGCAGCGCCTGGTCGGCGAGCGCATCGGCAAGGGCTGGCGCGAGATTATCAGGCGCAAGATCGGCAAGCTCGAGACCTGCACCCATCTCGCCGAGCTGCTGGGTCCTGCGGTGACCACGTTGTTCCAGACCGCGACCGCGGGCAAGGACCCGCAGGGCCGCGGCGCACTCGATCACCAGCGCGACGTAAAAGAGCCGCCGTTCTTCGTCGGCGGCTGCTATTCGTGGCGGCTGGATGGGCCTGTCGTCGCCGAGACCTTTCCGCAATTCGCGACGAAGCCGGTCGAGGCAAAGCAGGATTCGTAGGGTGGGTTAGCCGAAGGCGTAACCCACCACCTTACGCGCAACAAAGATGGTGGCTTACGCCTTGCACCATCGCTTGCCGAACGACCGCGCTCGTGGGCGGCTAACCCACCCTACAAAATCACGCCGCAGCCGAATGCTCGACCACCGCTTGCGGCGGATTGCGGAAGCCGATCGCGATCCGGTTGTAGGTGTTCATCAGACCGATCGCGATGGTCAGGTCGACCAGCTGCTTCTCGTTGAACACCGCGCGAGCCGCCTGATAATCCGCGTCCGGGATCGCGGTCTCGGCGACGCGCGTGACGGTTTCGGCCCAGGCCAGCGCGGCACGCTCCTCGGCGTCGAACAGCGTCTCCGCCTCGCGCCAGACCTGCAGCAGCGCCAGCTTCTCGATCTTGACGCCCATTTTCTGCAGGCTGCGCGTGTGCATGTCGAGGCAGTAGGCGCAGCCGTTAATCTGCGAGATGCGCAGATAGACCAGTTCGACCAGCGCCGCGGAGAGCCCAGACTGCGTGATGTAACCGTAGACGCCGCCGAGCGCCTTGATGCCGGCGGGCGCGGCCTTGTTGTAATCGATCCGCATGCTCACTGCTTGTGTCCCTCCTTGTCGAAGACGGTCAGCGCCTTGTCGTTGCTGTCGACAACGAACACCGCAAGCAGCTTCGCCGGTTCGGTCGCGCTGGCATTTCGGCCGAGCACGTGATGCGCGCCCGGCGGCTCGAAGAAGCTGTCGCCGGCCCGATAGATGTGCGCCGCCTCGCCCTCCAGCTGGCTCTCGATCGCGCCCAGCAGGACGTAGACATAGAGGAAAGCCGATTTGGCGTGATGGTGCGGCGCCGACGGCTCGCCCGGCGGGAAGTTGACCTCGACCGCGATCAGCGATTTGCCGGGAATGTTGGTGATGGCGTGCTCGAATTTCGGCGTCACCGATTGCGCCATCGCAGGGGTCGCAAGTGCGGCGCAGGCCAGCAGCGTCGTCCATAAGGTTTTCATCTGATGCCTCCGTTACTATCGGATAGATGCGGGCGCACACGGCCAAAATGAAGCACCAAGAATGAACCGAATTGGTGTACCACGGGCCATGCCAAATCCGCTTCCCATCGCGCTCGACCGGTCGGCCCGGACGCCGCTGTCCGAGCAGATCCGCAGGGCGATTGCGGCGGCGATCGACAATGGCGTGCTGGTGCCGGGCGCTGGCTGCCGTCGTGGCTCGACCTCGCCGCGCAGCTCGGCGTCGCGCGCGGCACCGTGCGGGCGGCTTACGACAGACTGGCGGACGCGCAGCACATCGTGTCGTCGAAGGCGAACGGCACCACCGTCGCGATGCGGCCGAGGAAAGCGGCAAAGCCCGACGCGCCGGTCGTTCCCGGCTCGGTCGTGGAGATGTTTCAGGATTTGAGCGGTCAGGGCATCTTCCGCATGGGTGTCCCCGCGCAGGAGACCCTCCCCGCCAAGCTCTTGGCGCGAATCCGCGCACGTGCCGTGCGGGCGGAATTGAGCGCGGTGACGCGCACCATCGATCCGCGCGGCGAGATCGAACTCCGGCGCGAGATCGCAGCCCACCTTGCGATCGCGCGCGGGCTTGAATGCTCGCCAGCGCAGATCGTCATCACGTCGGGCTTCAGCGGCGGGCTCGGCCTCGCGCTGCGCGTGCTCGGCCTCGAAGGCCGCCGCGCATGGCTGGAAGACCCGGGATTTCCACTGACCCGGAAGGGCCTCGAGCTCGCCCGGCTCGAGCCGGTGCCGATCCCGGTCGATGCCAATGGCGTCGATGTCGAGCACGGCCTGCGGCACGCGCCCGACGCAGCGCTCGCGGTCGTGACGCCGGGACAGCAGGCGCCGCTCGGTCCGCCGCTGTCACCGAAGCGTCGCACGCAGCTGCTCGACTGGGCCGCGCAAACCGGCGCCTGGATCATTGAGGATGACTATCTCGGTGAGTTGCAGCTCGATGGCCGCGCGGCGCCCGCGCTGGCCTCGCTCGATGCTGCGGGCCGCGTGATCCATCTCGGCTCTTTCAGCAAGACGATCTCGCCGACGCTTCGGCTCGGCTTCCTGGTTGCCCCTGAAGCGCTGGCGGCGCAGTTCGCCGATGTGGCGACGTGTCTAGCCCCTGCCCCCGGACCTGCGGTACAGCTTTCGACCGCGGAGTTCATGCGCGATGGCCATTACATCCGCCATCTCCGGCGAACCAAGCGGGCCTATTGCGACAGCCGTGATGCGCTGACGACTGCGCTGCGGACGTGGAGCAACGATGTCCGGGTCGCCGGCCTCGCGGTGATGCTGACGCTGCCGGACAAGGCCGACGATGTCTCAATCGCGCGCGAGGCGCTCGCGCATGGGCTGGCGCCCGCCCCGCTCTCGCCCTGGTATCTCTCACCGAAGCGCGCGCAACCCGGCCTGCTGCTCGGCATTGCAACGGTGCCCGATCGCGGCGTTCAGGCCGCCTGCAAGCGTCTGTTCGAGGCGATCCGCGCGCAAGACCGCACCCATGGCGCGCCGGCGTCGCGCCGTGTCAGGAAGCCCGCAAGCCGGTAAGCGCGAGACTCAGCGCCCGCAGCCGCCTGCGCGCCTCGGCATCATAGGCCTGGGCATGGGCGCGCACCTCGCGCCTGCCGTCGAAGAACAACCCGCTTTGGCCTGCGACATCGTCGTCATGGACCAGACGCAGGATGGCATCGCCGCCCTTTTCGACGGTCGAGATCGGCGTGGCGCCGCTCGCGCGCACCATCGTGGTGTTCATGTAGGTCGCAGGGTGCAGCGAATTGACGGTCACGCCGGAGCCTTCCAGCTCCGCGGCAAGGTCGATGGTGAACATGATCTGCGACAGCTTGCTCTGCGCATAGGCGCGCGCGCCGCTGTAGTTCTTCGTGATCATCACGTCGTCGAAATCGATCGGGTGCTGGCCGAGCGAGGCGACATTGACGATGCGCGCAGGCGCACTCGCCTTGAGCCGCGGCAGCAATAGATGTGCGAGCATGAAGCCGGCGAGATAGTTCACCGCAAAGCGCAGCTCGTGGCCGTCCTTGCTGGTCTGCCGCGCCGGCCCCTCATTCTGCGAGCCGATGCCGGCGTTGCTGATGAACACGTCGAGCCGCTCCTGATCGTCGAGCACCAACTGGGCGAACTCGCGGACCTCGGCCAGTGAGGACAGGTCGGCCTGATAGAACATCGGCTCGCGGCCGGAGACCCGCTTGATCTCGTCGGCCAAGGTCTGCGCCCGCTTGGTATCGCGGCCGTGGATCAGCACCCGGGCGCCGGCGGAAGCCAGCTTCATCGCGACGTAGCGGCCGACGCCATCGGTGGAACCGGTGATCAGCACCGTCTTGCCTGCCATATTCATCGAAATTGCCTTTCGATCGTACGCCCAGCGCTGCCACCGAAGATAAAGGCCCCTTGCGGACATTGCCATGGCATGCCACGGCGCCGGCGGCGCCAAAACGGCGTCCATCATGGCTGGCCCAAGGCCTCCCGCTCCTTGGTCACCCAGAGCGGCCACATGGCCCACTCGGCAGTCGTGCATCTGCTCGGCCTCCTGGTTCCCGACGCGCCGCAGGCGGCGCTCCTCGTCGTGATGGTTCGGGATTTTATCACCAAACACAGCCTCATCCGCGCAGAAAGACGGTCCCAAGGGCGTTGCTGACCAGTGCAAATACGATGCCTGCATGGTCAGCTTGTCGCGCGACCTGCCGACGCGCGGCGCCGCGCCGCGCGTCAAGGTGAATGCATTCTGATATCGTTGAGATGAACGACAAGGCCAGGATCGGCAAAGGTCGGCAGGGATCGAAATGTCCTCGACCATTCCAGACCGGATTTTGCGAAGGGCTCCCTCGCTGGAGCCGTACGGCATGCTCCTGCTGTTCGGCGTGCTCACCGCGCTGCCGATCATCCTGACGGTCCGCCTGGTTGAGCCCGCACTCGTGCTGCCCGCGCTCAGCCTGTTGTTGTTCGCCGAGGCAGCCATTGCCGCGATGGCCGCGTGCGTGATCCACGTGCGCAGCAGCGCGGCGAACCTCACGCTGTGGGATTTTGCCGGCGCGTTCACCTTCATGGGGTGCGCGGCGGCGATCCTCGGCGAGCCGGATCAGGCGGCGCTGTTCTTCGAGGAACAGGCCGCGCTGCGTCGGTAACGCGACCGTAATCCCAGGCCGGGCCCCTCTGGCAGCCACAAGCTGCGATGTCGGACTGGAACTCAGTTGGAGTGGCCCTGCTTCGACCCACGACGTGACCAGCGTCGTGGCGGATTTTCCGTCCGCATGACGGCAACAGCCGGCGTCGTCGAACCGGTCCACTCCCCGACCTCAAGGGGAGCATGATCCATGTCCGACCTGTTTTCACTCGACGCCCTCAGCGCATTGCTGCAAGTCGTCGTCATCGACCTCGTGCTGGCCGGCGACAACGCCGTCGTGATCGGCCTTGCCGCGGCCGGCCTGCCGCAGAAGCAACGCGGCAAGGCGATCCTGATCGGCATCGGCGCCGCCACGCTGCTGCGCATCCTGTTCGCCCTTGTCACCACACAACTGATGCAGATCGTCGGCCTGCTATTGGCCGGCGGCATCCTGCTGCTCTGGGTGTGCTGGAAGATGTGGCGCGAGCTGCGCGCCACCGAACACGAGGCGACGGCCGTGCATGGCGCCGACGGGACCGAGACGCCACGTAAGACGCTGCTGCAGGCGACGACCCAGATCATCGTCGCCGACGTCTCGATGTCGCTCGACAACGTGTTGGCCGTGGCAGGTGCGGCGCGCGAGCAGCCGATCGTGCTGGTGTTCGGGCTGGCGCTCTCGATCGCGATGATGGGCGCGGCCGCCAGCTTCATCGCAAAACTGCTGCAGAACCATCGCTGGATCGCCTATGTCGGCCTGGCCGTGATCCTCTATGTCGCCATCGACATGACGGTGCGCGGCGCGTCCGAGATCGCCAAGGTCGCGCCGGCGTGACCATGAAAGCAGAACGGCGGGCCTCACGGCCCGCCGTTCCGCAAATCGACAGCGCATGCCGCCTCAGTGAATTTCCGCCGAGCGCTTCAGCGCTTCCTTCAGCTTCTCCAGCGTGAAATCCTTGGAGCGCGCGATGTCCAGGATCGGCGTCTCGCGGCGGCCGCAGAGCTCGGCGGCTTCCGGCAGCTTGGCCGCGACCTCGTAGGGGATCACGATCGCGCCGTGGCTGTCGGCGTGGATCAGATCGTCGGAGCGAACCGTCATGCCGGCGACGCGGACCTCGCCGCCGAAGCTCTCGGCATGCACCCAGGCGTGCGACGTGCCGATCGAGCCGGCCAGCGCCTGGAAGCCAGGGGCCCATTGCGGGATGTCGCGGATCGAGCCGTCGGTGATGACGCCGAGGCAGCCGAGCGCCTTGTGCACGGCGGTCTGCACCTCGCCCCAGAACGCGCCGTAGCCGACGTCGGGCCCGTCGATATCCTGGATCACCGAGATGCGCGGACCGAAGCCGGTGCCGACATATTCGTAGTATTCGATGCGGCGCTTCGACTGCTCCTCGGCCGAGAGGCCGGACTTCAGCACCGAGCGGATCGCGACCGTGCGCGCATAGCCGACGATCGGCGGCAGCGTCGGGAACGGGCAGACCAGCGGCTTCACCGTGTAGCCGATCAGACGGCGCTCCGGCGCGACGATCTCCATCGCGTTGCAGATCGTCGGCGTGTCGTAGCGCGCCAACGCTTCAAGGACGGAGGCAGGAAGCGGGGCGGAAGCGGATGTCGTCACGGCGTTTCTCTCCTGATTTTTGGCGTTCGCTGGCCGGTCTTAGGCCTATAGCCGAGATCGGCGGCGAACCCAACCGAGCCACGCTCATGGCTGATATTTGGGAGAGCGCGAACGAACTTCATCACCGTCACCCTGAGGAGGCCGCACAGCGGCCGTCTCGAAGGGTCGACGGCCCCAGTGTGGCCGTGCATCCTTCGAGACGCGCTACGCGCTCCTCCAGCGTCAAAGGCGAAGCCTTTGCGCGGGGATGACGGGTCAGGCAGATGTGTCAGTGCAAATGCGTCGGACGATCGTCCCGGTCACTCTCCGCGGTCGGTGCCGCGTAGGGCGCGGCAGCCGATGCCGGCGCGGCTGCACTCGCCGCCTGCGTCTGCGCGGCGAGGCTGCGCTCCTGGTCGCGATAGGACTTCCAGCCCCAGGGCAGGCTGATCAGATACAGCACCGAGCCGGCCGACAGGATGTGCCAGGGATAGCCGATCAGCAGCGCGACGAAGAACACCACGGCGACGAACACCGGCAGCACCATCTCCGGCGGCACGCGCATCTTCACGGTCTTGCCGGAGAACACCGGCAGCCGCGATACCATCAGGAACGCTATCAAGAGCGTGTAGAACGCGGTCAGCGTCGCCGGCGGCATCGGCACGCCGAGGAAGGCGAGATAGATCGGCAGCAGCACGGTGATCGCGCCGGCCGGCGCCGGTATGCCGGTGAAATAATTGGCGGCGAAGGCCGGCTTGTTCGGATCGTCGATCGAGGCGTTGAAGCGCGCCAGCCGCAGGCCGCCGGAGATCGCAAACACCATCGCGGCGATCCAGCCGCCATTGTTCAGCTCGTGCAACGTCCAGAAATACAGGATCAGGCCCGGCGCGACGCCGAAATTGACGAAGTCAGCCAGGCTGTCGAGCTCGGCGCCGAATTTCGACTGGCCCTTGATCAGGCGCGCGACGCGGCCGTCGATGCCGTCGAGGATCGCGGCGAACACGATGGCGGCGACCGCAAGCTCCATCCGCCCTTCCGTCGACAGCCGGATCGCGGTGAGGCCGGCGCAGATCGCCAGCAGCGTGATCATGTTCGGGACCAGCATCCGCACCGGAATTGGGCGGAACCGCCGGCGGCGAAACTCGGTGGAATTGGGATCGGATGGCATCATGCTTGGTAATATAGCAAGCATGGCCCGGCTCCGCCATCGCGGCCGGAACCGGCCGATTGAGCGGGCGAAACAGAGTTAATCGGCGCGGTAGGTGCGGCCCGGATCGGCGCCGCGGAAATCCGCCAAGATCGTTTCGCCGGCAACCGCGGTCTGGCCCTCGGAGACCAAAGCCTTGGTGCCCTCGGGCAGATAGACGTCGAGCCGCGAGCCGAAGCGGATCAGGCCGAAGCGCTCGCCGGCGCCGATCGACTGGCCTTCCTTGACGAAGCAGACGATGCGGCGCGCCACCAGGCCCGCGATCTGGACCACGCCGATGCGCCCGTTGGCGGTCGAGATGACAAGCGAATTACGCTCATTGTCCTCGCTCGCCTTGTCGAGCTCGGCATTGATGAACGCGCCGGGGCGATAGGCGATGCGGTCGATGCGGCCGACCACCGGGCTACGGTTCACATGGCAGTTGAACACGCTCATGAAGACCGAGACGCGCGGCAAAGGCTTGTCGCCGAGGCCGAGCTCGGCCGGCGGCAGCGCCTGCACCACCATCGAGACGCGGCCATCGGCTGGCGACACCACGATGCCGTCGCGCAGCGGCGTCACGCGGACGGGATCGCGGAAGAACAGCGCGCACCAGACCGTGAGCAGCGTCCCGATCCAGCCGAGCGGGGTCCAGATCCAGAACAGGATCAGGCTCGCCAGCGCGAAGCCGCCGATGAAGGGATAGCCCTCGGGGTGGATCGGCGGGATCTGCGCGCGGATGGAATTCGCGATCGACATCAAAGCTCGCTTGCGTTTCCCCGCCCGGTTTGGCGGGAGAGGCCCTAAAGCGCGATGGGATCATCGCGCTTTAGTTGGTTGTTTAAGCATGATCTTTCGGAAAATCGCTTCGCACTTTTCCGGATCATGCCCTAAATCGACTATTCCGCGGCGGTCGGCAAGGGCTTCTCACCCGCAACCGGGGTGGAATCGTCAGAGGATTCGGTGACCGGCGGCGGCAGGCGATTCGGCGCCGGGCCATCGTCGTCGACCTGGGCGAGCCGTTCGCGGGCCTCCTCGGCCTCGCGCTGCCGGTTCCACATGCTGGCGTAGAGGCCGCCGCCGGCCAAAAGCCGCGCATGGGTGCCGCGCTCGGCGATCCGGCCCTGGTCCAGCACGATGATCTCGTCGGCGCCGACGATGGTCGAGAGCCGATGCGCGATCACCAGAGAGGTGCGGTTGCGCGAGACCCGCTCCAGCGCGCCCTGGATCTCGTGCTCGGTGTGGCTGTCGAGCGCAGACGTCGCCTCGTCCAGCACCAGGATCGGCGGCGCCTTCAGCACCGTGCGCGCGATCGCGACGCGCTGCTTCTCGCCGCCGGAGAGCTTCAAGCCGCGCTCACCGACCTGGGTCTCATAGCCCTGCGGCGACATCCGGATGAAGCCGTCGATCTGCGCCAGCCGTGCCGCCTCCTCGACCTCCTCATTGCTGGCGTCCCAGCGGCCATAGCGGATGTTGTAGCGGATGGTGTCGTTGAACAGCACGGTGTCCTGCGGCACCATGCCGATCGCCGATCGCAGCGAGGCCTGCGTCACGTTCCTGATGTCCTGCCCGTCGATCAGGATCCGGCCGCTCGAAACGTCGTAGAGCCGGAACAGCAGCCGCGAGATCGTCGACTTGCCGGCGCCGGAGGGACCGACGATCGCGACCGTCTTGCCGGCCGGCACCTCGAAGCTCAGACCTTTAAGGATCGCCCGGTCGGGCTCGTAGGCGAAGCGGACATCCTCGAAGCGCACGCTGCCGGAGGACACCGTGAGCGGCTTCGCGCCCGGCACGTCCTTGACCTCGGGATTGCGCTCCAGCACATCGAACATCTTCTCGATGTCGATGATCGCCTGCTTGATCTCGCGATAGACCATGCCCATGAAATTCAAGGGCTGGTAGAGCTGGATCATCATCGAATTGATCAGCACGAAATCGCCGACGGTGTGGGTGCCGTTGCGGATGCCGAACGCGCACATCAGCATGGTCGCGGTCAGGCCCGCGGTGAAGATGATCGCCTGCCCGGTGTTGAGCACCGCAAGCGAGGTATAGGTCTTCACGCTGGCCTGCTCGTAGCGCTCCATCGAGCGGTCGTAGCGGCTGGCCTCGCGCTCCTCGGCGCCGAAATACTTCACCGTCTCGTAGTTGAGCAGCGAGTCGATCGCCTTGGTGTTCGCCTCGGTATCGGAATCGTTCATCTTGCGGCGGATCTCGATCCGCCACTCGGTCGCGATGTAGGTGAAGTACATGAACACCACGACGGTGAGCAGTACGGCGAGCACGTAGCGCCAGTCGAACTGCCAGAGCAGCACCGCAGCCAGCAGCGCGACCTCGACGATGGTCGGGATCAGCTGCAGGATCACCATCCGCACGATGGTCTCGATGCCGGAGCGGCCGCGCTCCAGCACGCGGGTCAGGCCGCCGGTCTTGCGCTCGAGATGGAAGCGCAGCGACAATTCGTGCATGTGCACGAAGGTGATGTAGGCGAGCCGCCGCACCGCGTGCATCGCGACACGGGCGAAGATGCCGTCGCGCCACTGCGTCAGCACCGCCATGATGATGCGCACCGCGCCGTAGCTGATCGTCATCAGCACCGGAGAGGCGATCAGCCACACCACCCAGTTCGACGGCGCGACCGGCGCCGAGCCCGTGCCGTTCAGCGCATCGATCGCCCATTTGAAGGTGAACGGCACCGACAGCGTCGCGAGCTTGGCGAACAGCAGCAGCACCACCGACCAGACCACGCGCGTCTTCAGATCGGCGCGATCGCCCGGCCAGATATAGGGCCAGAGATGTACGAGGGTGCCGAGCAGCGTCCCCTTCTCGACGGCCGGCGCCATGGCCGCGGGCGGCGCAGCAGCGGTCACATTCGGTTGCGGCGGCACCATCAGGAGCCCGCCCGCGCGTTCGCGGCGCGGCGGTCCGCTGCCACAGCTTTTCCACGATTTGCCATTGTGCTCGTCATATAGATCGTTTGAATGTCACGTACAGGCTTATGGCGAAATTTGTTCGCGATTCGCGGGAATTTACGGGGTTTTTTGGCCCACAATCCCCATATGCGAGTCTTGACCCTGTTTACGCTGCAGTGCCACAAGGAACGTATGAACCAAATCAAGACTGTCTGTGTTTATTGCGGCTCCGGCCCCGGTAACAATCCCCGCTTCATCGAAGCTGCCGTCGCGCTCGGCAAGAGCTTTGCCGAAAACAACGTGCGCCTGGTCTATGGCGGCGGTTCGATCGGCCTGATGGGCGCGGTGGCAAAATCCACCCTCGACCATGGCGGCTCCGTCACCGGCATCATTCCCGAATTCCTGCGCGCGCGCGAGAACGCGCTGACCTCGGTTCAGGAGATGATCGTCACACCCGACATGCATGAGCGCAAACGCCTGATGTTCGAACGTTCGGACGCGTTCGTGGCGCTGCCCGGCGGCATCGGCACGCTGGAGGAGCTGGTCGAGCAATTGACCTGGCAGCAACTCGGCCGTCACCACAAGCCGATCCTGCTCGCCAATATTGATGGCTTCTGGGAACCCCTGCTCTCGCTGCTGAGCCACATGCGCACGACCGAATTCATCCGCGCGACGCTGCCGATCAACGTCCTGATGGCCGACCGCGTCGACGACATCCTGCCGCGGCTGCGCTCGGCGGTGGCGCGCACACCGGAAGCCGCGAAGGAACTCGCGCCGGAAGTGGCGCGGCGGCTGTAGGCGAGAAGTTTTCGAGCTGTGCCGGCTTGCACAGCCCTCTCACCGTCATTCTGAGGTGCGAGGCCTCTTCGGCGAGCCTCGAAGGATGAATCGGCCACCAGCCGGGCCGTGCATCCTTCGAGGCTCGCAAGGGCTCGCACCTCAGGATGACGCGTTTGGCAACATCGCGACCTGGCGGAAAGCCGCACCCTACTCGCTCGGAAACGTCACGGCCTCGATGCGATTGCCGTCCGGGTCGAGGACGAAGGCGGCGTAGTAGCGCACGCGGTCGTGCGGGCGCAGGCCAGGGGCGCCATCGGATAAGCCGCCGGAGGCCAACGCGGCGGCATGGAAGGCATCGACCTCGGCGGTGGTCTTGGCGCGCAGGCAGATATGGCTGCCGCTCTCATGCGGCACGGGTGCCATGGCGGCGCGCAGATTGATCCAGAATTCGGGATAGGCCTTGCCGAAGCCGATCGTTGCCGGCCGCGTGACCAGACGGGTCAGGCCGAGCGCGGCCAGCGTCGGTTCATAGAACCGCGCGGCGCGTTCGAGATCGTGGACGCCGACGGAGACGTGGTCGATCATGCAAGCGCCCTTCTCGTTATGCTGCCATTCCGGGGCGATGCGAGGCATCGAACTATGATGTGCAATTGCACATCTGAGAATCTCGAGATTCTCAGGTGCGCAATTGCGCACCATAGTTCGCGTCGTCGACGCGCCCCGGAATAACGGCCTAGCCACTCACACCGGCGCGCCCGACTTCACCAGCTTGTAGACCAACGAATCCATCAGCGCCTGGAACGAGGCGTCGATGATGTTGGGCGACACGCCGACCGTGGTCCAGCTGTCACCGGTCTCGTCCTCGCTCTCGATCAGCACGCGCGTGACCGCCTCGGAGCCGCCATTGAGGATACGCACGCGGTAATCGATCAGCTTCAGCCCGTCGATGTATTTCTGGTACTTGCCGAGATCCTTGCGCAGCGCCACGTCGAGCGCATTGACCGGACCGTTGCCTTCGGCGGCCGAGATCAGCCGCTCGCCGTCGACGTCGACCTTCACCACCGCGAGCGCGACCGTGACGCGCTGGCCGTTGGCGTTGTAGCGCTGCTCGACATTGACGTCGAACTGCTCGACCTTGAAATACTCCGGCACCTTGCCGAGCGTGCGCCGCGCCAGGAGCTCGAACGAGGCGTTGGCGGATTCATAGGCGAAGCCCGCGGCCTCGCGCTCCTTCAGCTCCTCGACCAGACGCGTCAGCCGCGGGTCGCCCTTGTCATAGACGATGCCGGCGCGGTCGAGCTCGGCCATCACGTTGGAGCGGCCGGCCTGATCCGAGACCAGCACCTTGCGGTGGTTGCCGACCAAGTCCGGCAGCACGTGCTCGTAAGTCTGCGGATCTTTCATGACCGCGGAGGCATGGATGCCGGTCTTGGTGACGAAGGCGCTCTCGCCGACATAGGCCGCGTGGCGATTGGGAGCGCGGTTCAGCATGTCGTCGAGCGTGCGCGACACCTTCATCAGCGTCGCCATCTTCTCCGTGGTGACGCCGATCTCGAACTTCTCGGCAAACTCCAGCTTCAGCTTCAAGGTCGGGATCAGCGAGCAGAGATTGGCGTTGCCGCAGCGCTCGCCGAGGCCGTTGAGGGTGCCCTGGATCTGCCGCGCGCCGGCGCGCACCGCGGCGAGCGAATTGGCCACCGCCTGCTCGGTATCATTATGCGCATGGATGCCAAGGTTCGCGCCCGGCACATGCTTGATCACGTCGCCGACGATGGTCTCGACCTCATGCGGCATGGTGCCGCCATTGGTATCGCACAGCACCACCCAGCGCGCGCCGGCCTCATAGGCCGCTTTGGCGCAGGCGAGCGCGTAGTCGCGATTCTCCTTGTAGCCGTCGAAGAAATGCTCGCAGTCGACCATCACCTCGCGGCCGAGTGCCTTGGCCGCGGCGACGCTGTCGCGGATCGAGGCGAGGTTCTCCTCATTGGTGGTCTCGAGCGCGACGCGGACCTGGTAGGCGGAGGATTTTGCGACGAAGCAGATCGCATCCGCCCTGGCCGCGAGGATGGCGGCGAGCCCCGGATCGTTCGACGCCGAGCGGCCCGGCCGCCGCGTCATGCCGAAGGCGGTGAAGCGCGCATGGTCGAAAGCGGGCTTCTTGCTGAAGAACTCGCTATCGGTCGGATTGGCGCCGGGATAGCCGCCCTCGACATAGTCGATGCCGAGCTGATCGAGCATCGCCGCGATCACCTGCTTGTCCTGCAGCGTGAAATCGACGCCGTTGGTCTGCGCGCCGTCGCGCAGCGTGGTGTCGAACAGATAGAGGCGTTCGCGGCTCATGCGTGGCCTTCCGGGGTCGCGACACCGTCGAGCGTCTTCTGCATCGTAGTGTTGGCGAGCCATTCGTCGTTGACGGTGACTGTATTGCGCTGCTGCGCGACGTAGCCGCGCTTGCGGAAGAACTCCAGCGCGGTGTCGCTGGCATCGACCTTCAGGGCCTTGGTACCGCGGGCGCTCGCGATCTTCTCCAGCGCGTCGCACAGCGCGCTGCCTGCACCCTGCCCCACCGCGCTCGGATGCACATAGAGCATGTCGATGTGATCGGCCCCCTTCAGCGAAGCGAAGCCGACCGGCGCGCCCTGCAATGTCGCGATCAGCGTCAGCTGGCCGGCGAGCTTCTTGCCGAAGGCCTCCTCGTCGTCGGCGGCCCCCGCCCAGGCTTCCTGCTGCGCCTCGCTGTAATCGTCGCCGGTCAGATCCATGATCGAGGCGGTGAAGATCGCCGCCAGCAGCGGCGCGTCGTCGGGCAGGTACGGGCGCAATGCGGGTGCGGAACGGCTCATCGCGCAACCTCCCAGGTAGTCACCGGTTTGCCGTCGGCGTCCTTGCCGTCCTTGATCACCACGCCCATCGAGGCGAGCAGATCGCGAATCCGATCGGACTCCTTGAAGTCCTTGCGCGCGCGCGCCGCAGCGCGCTCGGCGATCAACGCCTCGACCGCGGCAGCATCGACGCCGCTCGCCTGCTGCTTGCGCCCCTCCCACGCGGCCGCGCTCTCCGACAGGAAGCCGAGCAGCCGTAGCGAACCGGCAAATTCCTTGCGGCTCTGCTCGCTGGCCGACGCGGCATTGCGCAGGCCGTGCAGCACGGCGATTGCCTGCGCCGTGTTGAGGTCGTCGTAAAGCGCCTCGACCATCGCCGGCGACGGCGCGCCGGGCTCGGCGTCGGCCGCGACCGCGTACCAGTCATCGAGCGTTCGCGCGGCTTCTTCCGCGCTCTTCAGCGTCCAGTCGAGCGGCGAGCGGTAATGCGTCCGCAGCATGCTGAGCCGCAGCACTTCGCCCGGCCAATCAGCCAGGAGATCGCGGATCGTGAAGAAGTTGCCGAGCGACTTCGACATCTTCTCGCTTTCGATCTGCAGGAAGCCGTTGTGCATCCAGACATTGGCCATGCGGTCGGAGTTGAACGCGCAGCAGGTCTGCGCGAGCTCGTTCTCATGGTGCGGGAACACCAGGTCGATGCCACCGCCATGGATGTCGAACTTCTCGCCGAGATGCTTCCAGGCCATCGCTGAGCACTCGATGTGCCAGCCGGGCCGGCCCTCGACCGCGATGCCTGCCGGCGACGGCCATGACGGCTCGCCCGGCTTCGACGGTTTCCACAGCACGAAGTCGGTGTTGTCGCGCTTGTAGGGCGCAACGTCGACGCGGGCGCCGGCGATCATCTCGTCGAGCGAACGCTTCGACAGCGCACCGTAGCGCGGCAGCTCCGAATTGGCCGCGTTCATAGCCTGCGGCGAGAACAGCACGTGATCCTCGGCGACATAGGCAAAGCCGCCGGCGACCAGTCTCTCGATGATCGCGCGCATCTCCGGGATGTGCTCGGTGGCGCGCGGCTGCACCGTGGGCGGCAAGCAGCCCAGCGCCGTGACGTCGTCCTGGTATTGCTGATAGGTCTGCTCGGTGACCTTGCGGATCGCCTCGTTCAGCGGCACGCCGGGATAATCCCGCGCGGCACGGACGTTGATCTTGTCGTCGACGTCGGTGACGTTCCGGACATAGGTCACGTGGCCGGCGCCATAGCGATGGCGCAGCATGCGAAACAGCACGTCGAAAACGACAGCGGCGCGGCCGTTGCCGATATGGGCGAAGTCATAGACCGTCGGTCCGCAGGCATACATGCGGACGTTATTGGCATCGAGCGGCACGAACGGCCGCTTCTCCCGGGTCAACGTATCGTAAAGGCGCAATTCCATGGATCACCTGTCCTCGCGGCCGGGCGTCCGATCATCTCAGGGTGATTGAGAAAAGACGGCCTCAGCCAGCGAATCGCTAGCTAATAATCTCGCGGCAAATGCTGCAGATGGCGAGGTGGCCGTTCATGGTTCCATCCTGTCTCATGCCCCCTGCATGGCGTCAAGGGGCTGTTTTCGGGCGATTTGCAGCGCCCGGGGCGGGCCAAAATCACGCCAACGCCCTCATGGTTAATCATTATTAAGCATTTGGGCGTATCGGAAGGGCCAGCGGATTCCCCGCCATTTCACTGGTGCACCATGCGGCCCATTTCAGCATTGATTGCCTCCACGTTCGTCCTTGTCTCCTCGGCCGCATTGGCCGACAGCCGCGTTTTCATCATCGCCAACCAGGCCGACGGCTACGGCATCGACCAATGCCTGGCGCACGGCGACCGCTGCGGTGCGTCCGCCGCCCGTGCCTATTGCCAGTCACGCGATTTTGCGCAGGCCACCAATTACCGCCGCGTCGATCCGGACGAGATCACCGGCGCAGTTCCGCACGCTGCGAACGAGAAATGCTCGGGCAATGTCTGCGGCGAATACGTCGCCATCACCTGTCAGCGCTGAGGCCGCGGCAAGCCGCTGGTCAAGCGGGGTTATTGCCACACCGGCGCCCCGGAAACGACGTGACGCTGCCCCGAGAAACGGCTATTGCAGGCGGCTTGGCCGCGCGCTTTGGCGTTGATCGCCGCGCGGCGTCGTTTTAATGGCCGGATATGCCCAATAGCCCCTGTTCTCGCTTCTCCCGCTGGCTTCTGACCGGCGCCGTGCTGGCCGGCATCGCCCTGCCCGCCACGGGCGCATTCGCGCAGGTGCCCCCGGGCCCGCCCGGCCCGGCCCCTCAGGGCGCGCAGGCAAATCCGCAAGCCAATCCGATGTGCGGACGGCTCGAAGGCCAGCTGGCGGCGATTGATCGTGGCGGCGGCACCGGCGATCCGGCCAAGGACGAGCAAATCCGCCGCTATCAGGATGCGGCCACAAGGCAGCAGGGCGAGCTCGATCGGGTGACAGCGCAGGCTCGGCGGATGGGCTGCGACAGTTCCGGCTTCTTTTCGCTGTTCAATAACAACTCGGCGCAGTGCGGTCCGGTCAACACCCAGATCCAGCAGATGCGCGCCAATCTCGACCAGATCACTTCGAATCTGGAGCGGCTGCGCTCCGGCGGACTCGGCGGCGCCGACCGCGAGAACCAGCGCCGCTCGGTCTTGACCGCGCTCGCGCAGAACAATTGCGGCCCGCAATACGCCGCGGCCGCGCGCGGCCCCGGCAATTTCATCGAGAACCTGTTCGGCGGCGGCCAAAACAATCCCAATCCGCTGCCCCCGCCCGACGCGCAATATGGCGCACAGTCCGGCACCTTCCGCACCGTCTGCGTCCGCACCTGCGACGGCGCCTATTTCCCGATCTCGTTCGCGACCTCGCAGGCACGCTTCGCCGCCGACGAGCAAATCTGCAAGGCGCAGTGCCCCGCCGCGGAAGCCAGCCTGTTCACCTACCGGAATCCCGGCGAGGACATCAACCAGGCGGTCTCGATCAACGGCCAGTCCTACTCGTCGCTGCCGAACGCCTTCAAGTACCGCACCGAGTTCAACCCGTCCTGCTCCTGCAAGCCGGCCGGCCAGAGCTGGGCGGAGGCGCTGAAGGCCGTCGACGACAAGGCATCCGCCGAGCAGCAGGGTGACATCATCGTCACCGAGGAGAGCGCGCGGAAGATGCAGCAGCGGGCTCAGACCAAGGCCGCCGCCGGCAAGAAGGGCGCGCCGGCCGCGACAGCGCCGCTGCAACCCGCCGCCGCTGACGCCACGGCGCCGGCCGCGCCCGCGAGCGACGGCCAGATCCGCACCGTCGGACCGACCTTCATTCCGCAGAAGAAGTAACGACGGCCCATCCGCGTACTCGCTCCACCTCTCCCGCTTGCGGGGGTCGAGACGAGCGAAGCTCGCTCTTAGGTCGTGTCGCATCGAAGATGCGATACGGGTGGGGGCTTTCTCCGCATCGGGGATTTGACTCGCGGCAACACCCCCACCCCGCCCTCCCCCGCAAGCGGGAGAGGGAGAAGAGTTTCGTTGCAGGCTCACCCCTCGAACGCTTCGGCGGACGCGCGCGAGGTGCGCGTCACCAGCTTGTTGTCGGGCTCCGGCAAGGCCTGGCCGAAATCGCGGAAGCGGTTGGTGATGGGATAGCGGCGGTCGCGGCCGAAATTCTTGCGCGTCACCTTCACCCCTGGTGCTGCCTGCCTACGCTTGTATTCGGCGATGTTGAGCAGGCGATCGACCCGGGTCACCACGTCGCGATCGAAGCCGGCTTCGATGATGGTCGCAAGCGGCTCCTCGCGCTCCACCAGCCGCTCGAGGATCGCATCCAGCACGTCGTAGGGCGGCAGCGAATCCTGGTCGGTCTGGTTCTCGCGCAATTCAGCGGTCGGCGGCCGGATGATGATGTTGACCGGGATCACCTCGCCCGACGGTCCCAGTGCGCCGTCCGGCTTCCAGGCATTGCGCAGGCTCGACAGGCGGAACACCTCGGTCTTGTAGATGTCCTTGATCGGGTTGAAGCCGCCGTTCATGTCGCCGTACAGCGTGGCGTAGCCGACCGACATCTCCGACTTGTTGCCTGTCGTCACCACCATGGCGCCGGTCTTGTTGGAGATCGCCATCAACAGCGTGCCGCGGGCCCGCGCCTGCAGATTCTCCTCGGTGATGTCGCGCTCCAGCCCCTTGAATACCGGCGCGAGAATCGCCTCGAACCCGTTCACGGCATCGGCGATCGGCAGCACCTCGTAGCGGATGCCGAGCGCGGTCGCGAGCTTGGCGGCATCGTCGAGCGAGACCTGCGCGGTGTAGCGGAACGGCAGCATCACGCCGCGCACCTTGTCGGCGCCGAGCGCATCGACCGCGATCGCCGCGCACAGCGCCGAGTCGATACCGCCGGAGACGCCGAGCAGCACGCCGGGAAAGCCGTTCTTGCGGACATAGTCGCGCAGGCCGAGCACACAGGCCGCATAGTCCGCCTTGTCGCCCTCGAGCTGCGGCGTGATCGGCCCGTTGCAGCGCCAGCCGTCCGGCGTCTTGCGCCAGATCAGCGTCGTGATGTTCTCCTCGAACGCCGGCAGCTGCGCTGCCACCGAGAGATCGGCATTCAGCGCGAACGAGGCGCCGTCGAAGATCAATTCGTCCTGACCGCCCATCTCGTTGAGATAGATCAGCGGCAGCCCGCTCTCGGTGACGCGCGCCACCACGATCGAGAGCCGCAGATCAGTCTTGTCGCGGGCATAGGGCGAGCCGTTCGGCACGATCAGGATCTCGGCGCCGGTTTCGGCCAGGCACTCGACGACGTTCTCGTATTCCTCCGATTCCTCGAGCCAGATGTCCTCGCAGATCGGCACGCCGATGCGCACGCCGCGCACCGTCACCGGGCCCGATGCCGGGCCGCGCGCGAACAGCCGCTTCTCGTCGAACACGCCGTAGTTCGGCAGATTGGCCTTGAAACGCAGCGCGGCGATGCGGCCCTCGTCGAGCAGCGCGCAGGCATTGTAGAGCTTGCCATCCTCGACCCAGGGCGTGCCGATCAGCATCGCCGGGCCGCCATCGGCGGTCTCGCGCGCCAGTTCCTCGATCGCGGCGCGGCAGGCCGACTGGAACGCCGGCTTGAGCACCAGATCCTCCGGCGGATAGCCGGCGACGAACAGCTCCGACAGCACCACGAGGTCGGCGCCGTCGGCCTTCGCCTTCTCGCGCGCGGCGCGGGCCTTCGCGGCGTTGCCGGTGACGTCACCGACCGTCGGATTGAGTTGCGCCAGGGTGATCTTGATCTGTTGTTCGCTCATATTCTTATGTTGTCCCGCACGAGGGCAAACTTCAATCGCCTTCCGGTCATGGTGCGATTGCAGAAATCGCACCATGTCGGGGGCTGGTCAGGGCGCAAGCTCGGCTCTGACCTCGCCGAGCAGCGCCATGCCGCCCAACCGGCCCAATTCGTCCGAACATTTCGCGCTCTTGCCGTAGCAGCAGAATGCGACCGTCACCCGTTCCGAAAGTGGTCCGATGCAGGGCAGGCCCGTCTCGCCAAACGTGGTCATGCAAGGCACCACGCGGCGCTCTTCGAATGTGAGGTCGCTGATACGGGCGAGGATTTGCCCTTGCAGGTGATCAGCAACGGCAACCGATCCGCCCGATCGGAACCAGTCCTTGATGTCGACCTCGCTGTCGAGCGCAATGTCGACCGGATCACCGCCGAGCTTCAGCCAGGTCTGGCCGTCCGGATAGAGGATCGGCGGCAGGATATAGGGATTGTCGCCCTTGGGCCCCAGACAGCGCATCGACGGCATTCCGGCGAGGCGCTGTACCTCCGCCGCGCCAAGCCGAAACAGCGCCGCGGTGCGCGCATAGACCGTGAAGCCCAGGGAGCGGCCGAGCAGCGACTCTGTATGCCCGCCTGTCGCGACGAGAACGCGCTCGGCCTCCACACTGCCCGATCGCGTCCGGATCGTCACGCCGGAGCCGTTCTCCGAAATCCCCAGCGCAGCTTCGTCGATGATCCCTGCGCCTGCCCGCTCCGCCGCGATCGTCTGCGCCCGGACCAGGCGGCGCGGTGAGATGTATCCGGCATTGCGCGGCTCGAAAAAGCCCTGCATTCCCGCGGTTGATTTGAGATACGGAAATCGCTCGGCGAGCCGCGCATCACGATATTCTTCGCAAGCGATCCCGTCCTCGGCGCAGATTGTGCCGACCGAAGCGACATCGGTGGTTTGGCTGTTGCCGACGTGAAGCGCGCCGGCTTCGCGGTAGAATTCCACACCGCTTTCCGCCGAGATCTCGCCGTAGCGCGAAATCGTAGCGCGGTTCGCCTGTCGCCAGAACGCCCCGGATCGTAGGTCCGCGTGATGCGGCCCTCATCATAGTGGCTGCCGAAGACGCCGCTGTGCTGCGAAAAATTCGCCGGTTCATCGGGCCCGATCAGTGCAACGTCGTGGCCCATCTTGGCCAGATGTCGCGCAGCCGCCGATCCGATCAGACCGCGTCCGATCACCGCAAGCTTGATCGCCTTGTTGGCGCTCACGATGACCTCCTACGCTTTGCTTTTCCGGATCATGGTCAGACTCAGAACGCCCCCATGCGCTCGGCGAGGGCGAACAGCCAGAACACCCCGGCCATCACCAGCGCGACGCCGACCGCGGCCGAGCCCATGTCCTTGACCCGGCCGATCTGCGGATCGTGATCCATGGTCAGGCGGTCGGAGAGCTTCTCGATCGCGGTGTTGAGCAGCTCGATCACCAGCACCAGCACCACAGTCGCGACCAGCTCGACCCGGCGCATCACGGTGGCGCCGACCAGCCAGGCGAGCGGCAGCGACAGCACAAGCGCCACCACCTCCTCGCGAATCGCCTGCTCCGAGCGAATGGCGAACGCCAGCCCGTTGCGCGAGTTGATGGTGGCCCGCCAGAACCTCAGCAAGTCACTGTCCCCAAGTCACCTGCCCCAAATCACAACCCCGCAGCGGCCGGCATCGGTTTGACCTTGCCGGCACGCTCCTGCTTCAGCAGTTCGGCGATCAGGAAGGCCATATCGATCGACTGTTCGGCGTTGAGACGGGGATCGCAGACCGTGTGGTAGCGGTCGTTGAGATCCTCATCGGTGATGGCGCGCGCGCCGCCGATGCATTCGGTGACGTCCTGCCCGGTCATCTCCAGATGCACGCCGCCGGCATGGGTGCCTTCAGCGGCATGGGCCTGGAAGAACGACTTCACCTCCGACAGCACGCGGTCGAACGGCCGGGTCTTGTAGCCCGAGGTCGAGGTGATGGTGTTGCCGTGCATCGGATCGCACGACCACACCACGACGCGCCCTTCCCGCTGCACCGCGCGGATCAGGCCCGGCAGATGGTCGCCGACCTTGTCGGCGCCGAAGCGGTTGATCAGCGTCAGCCGTCCCGGCTCGTTGTCGGGGTTGAGGATGTCGATCAGCTTCAACAGCTCGTCCGGCTTCAGCGACGGGCCGCACTTCAGGCCGATCGGGTTCTTGATGCCGCGGAAATATTCGACATGGCCGTGATCGAGCTGGCGGGTGCGGTCGCCGATCCAGATCATGTGGCCGGAGGTCGCGTACCAGTCGCCGGTGGTGGAATCGACCCGCGTCATCGCCTGCTCGTAGCCGAGCAAGAGCGCTTCATGGCTGGTGTAGAAATCGGTGGCGCGCAGCTCGGGATGGCTTTCGAGATCGAGGCCGCAGGCGCGCATGAAGTTCAGCGCATCGGAGATGCGGTCGGCCAGCTCCTTGTAGCGGCGGGACTGCGGCGAATCCTTCAGGAAGCCGAGCATCCATTGATGCACGCTGCCGAGATTGGCGAAGCCGCCGGTGGCGAAGGCGCGCAGCAGGTTCAGCGTCGCGGCCGACTGCCGGTAGGCCATCAGCTGGCGCTGCGGGTCGGGGATGCGGGCTTCCGGCGTGAAGGCGATGTCGTTGACGATGTCGCCGCGATAGCTCGGCAGCTCGACGTCGCCCTGCTTCTCGGTCGGCGACGAGCGCGGCTTTGCGAACTGGCCGGCGATGCGGCCGACCTTCACCACCGGCAGCGCGCCGGCATAGGTCAGCACAACCGCCATCTGCAGCAGGACGCGGAAGAAGTCGCGGATGTTGTTGGCGCCGTGCTCGGCGAAGCTCTCGGCGCAGTCGCCGCCCTGCAGCAGGAAGGCCTCGCCGGCGGCGACCCGCCCCAGGGCCTTCTTCAGGCTGCGCGCCTCGCCCGCGAACACCAGTGGCGGAAAGGTTGCAAGCTGGGCCTCGACATCGGCCAATGCCTTGGCATCGGGATAATCGGGCACCTGCAACACCTTCTTGGCGCGCCAGCTATCGGGTGTCCACCGCTCGGACATGAGGTCAACTCCTGAGCAAAAACCGCGACTTAATCGACGGGAAAGCCCGGCTTATACACAGCCGCCCGGTCCCCCGCTACAAGGATTCCTGCAATCCCGTCAAACTCTTGCAGGAAAATGCGGATTCGCCTTTGCTGGACCATACCATGAATGCCAGGGAAATCGCCGTGGCCTCCGCCACGCTTGACGACGTTTTTAGCGACGACATCGTCGTGCCGGCCGCGGACGGCTATTCGCTCGCCGCGACGCTGTTCCTGCCGCGCGGTGCCAAGCGCCACGCCGTGCTTATCAATTCGGCGACCGCCGTGTCCCGAAAAGTCTATCGCGGCTTTGCCGGCTACCTCGCCCGCCGCGGCGCGGCGGTGCTGACCTACGACTACCGCGGCACCGGCGATAGCCGGCCGATGGCGGCGACCGGCCTCAACAAGCCGAAATCGCAGGCCGGGTTCAAGGCCACGATGGCGGACTGGGCCGCGCTCGATGCCACCGCCGCCGTGAGCTGGATGCGCGAGCGCTACCGCGGCCTGCCGTTTGCCTATGTCGGCCACTCCTTCGGCGGCCAGGCGCTCGGCCTCTTGCCGAACAATGCCGAGATCCCGCGCGCACTGCTGATCGCCTCTCAAGCCGCCACCTGGAAGCTGATGGCCTCGCCCGAGCGCTATCGCGTCGTCGCCTTCATGAACGGCATCGGCCTGCCGCTGACGCGCACGCTCGACTACCTGCCAGGCTGGGCCGGGCTCGGCATGGACCTGCCGAGGGGCGTGTTCGAGCAATGGACAAGCTGGGTGATGCGCGAGCGCTATCTGCTCGACGACACGACGCTTGCCGCGCGCGAGAATTTTGCAAAGTTCAAGGGCAAGCTCCGCGCCATCAGCATCACCGACGACACCTGGGCGACGCGGCCGGCGGTCGAGCTGCTGTGCTCCGCATTCACCTTGACCACGCCGGAGATCATCTCGATCCGCCCCGCGGATGCCGGCGCGAAGGCGATCGGCCATTTCGGCTTCTTCCGCAGCGAACACCGCGACGCACTGTGGCGCGGCGCCGCGGAATGGCTCGAGGCGGAGGGGTAGGCGCAAAGTTTCTCCGCCGTCGTCCTGGCGAAAGCCAGGACGTATATAGATCCCTCTGGTGCAGTGTTCGTCTGCTCGCCGCGTGAGGCGACGATCATGAAAACCAAGGTCGGCCCGAAGTTCGATCATCCGGTTCTCTCCACGCTGGGGCTCCCGGCAAAGACGGTGGCCTGCTTCGCGCCAGCTGCGGTCGCGTCAGGCTACCAGGACGCACCCCAGATCGAGACCAGCAAGACAGCAACGGTCCACTTTGAAGATGAAAGCCTCTTGGACATCGTTGGTCCGGGCAGCGTAGTCGCGATGCCGACCAAGACCGCGTTTCAAACCGATCTGATCTCGATCCGAGTGCGCGCCCGCGCGGCATGGGCGGTCACGCCGGGCGGCGCGCAGGTTATTAACCCGTCTTATTCGTCAGAGTGCGCCTGAGAGGCTGGCGAGCGTGGTGTAAAGCGCTGATGCGGCGTAGGATTCGGTTGCAAAGCCAACCCCATCACCTTCAGCCGCGAACACCAGGCCCGCCATGACCGATGATACGATTCTGCCCTTCTCGTTTCCAGCCGTTCACGCCAAGAAAGTCACAGCTGCCTTCGATGGCGGTCGGCTGACCTCGAACGGGGGCGTGATGCTTCTGGCGATGGCCGAGCGGCGTCTCGGCTTGGCCGACAATTTGGCCCGGGTGTTCCCGGATCGGCGCGATCCGACGCGGGTCGTGCACAGCCTTGTCGATATGTTCCGCGCGCGCATGTTCGCGATCTGCTGCGGCTACGAGGACGCCGACGACCTCGATCATCTGCGGTCCGATCCCGCATTCAAGCTGGCCTGCGGACGGCTGCCGGACACGGGTCGCGATCTGTGTTCCCAACCGACGCTGTCGCGGCTGGAGAATGCTCCGCGCCTGCGCGACGTGATCCGACTGACCTACACTTTGGTCGACGCATGGATGGATAGCTACCCGCGCGAGCCGGCATCCGTCACGCTCGACATCGATGATACCTGCGATGTCGTCCACGGCCATCAGCAGCTCTCGCTGTTCAACGCTCATTATGACGAACGCTGCTTCCTGCCGATCCACGTCTACGACACGGAGAAGAGCCGGCCCGTGGCGGTCGTGCTGCGGCCCGGCAAGACGCCGGGCGGCGTCGAGGTGCGGGCCCACCTGCGCCGCCTGATACGGCATATCCGGACGCGGTGGCACAACACGCGAATTACGTTCCGTGGCGACGGGCACTATGCCCGGCCGGAGGCAATGGCGTGGTGCGAGACCAACGGCATCGACTACATCTTCGGTCTGTCCGGCACCAAGCCGCTCGCCAGAAAACTCGACGAGGCCGCCGACGACATCCGCACGCGACGCGCCATCGAGAACCTGCCGGTTCTGCGTGGCTATACCGAGACGCGCCACAAGGCCAAGTCCTGGGATCGCGAACGGCGTACCGTCGCCCGTATTGAGGCGACGATGCTCGGCCTCGACATCCGTTTCGTCGTCACCAGCCTCGATGTCGGCTCGGCCGAGTGGATCTACGACAGCCTGTATTGCGCGCGCGGCCAAGCCGAGAATCTGATCAAGCTGCATAAGACACAGCTCGCCTCCGATCGCACCAGCTGCCGTTCGGCGCTCGCCAATCAAGTCCGCCTCGTTCTCCACACCGCCGCTTATTGGCTGATGCTGACCGTGCGCGACGCGATTCCCAAAGCCCGGGAATTGGCCACAGCCGAGTTCGCGACGCTGCGTCTTCGTCTCTTGAAACTCGCTGCCCGTGTCGTCGAGACCACGAGCCGCATTCGCCTTGCGTTTGCCGCGGCATGTCCCGAAGCCGACCTGATCCGCGGCTTGCCAAGCGCGCTGCTGCCGCTCGGTCCTTGACCGGCGGGGCGTCCGCCCCCCGTTCGCCCAACCTACACCTCAAGCGCGTTGCAAAGTACCGGTCGTCAGGCGGTGAAAAGCCGAAGGCAATCCCGCGCGCCTCGTCAGAGCAGATGTGCGGCCACATCAATCGGACTAAAAAAACGCACTCTCACGAATAGGACGGGTTAACAACGTCAACTGGTGAACGTCATGACCCACAAACAGCGCGAGCCTGACTGGTCCGCTTGGAACAACTGGTGCGACTCACGAATCGACGCCAGACGCAGCTTTGATCGCGAGGTCCTCGTCGAATTAGTCGCCGAGCTGAAGGCCCTGATCGAGGATCAGGACGAGAAGATGAAGGCGCAGGCCGATAACATCGGCGCTCTCGACACCAAGCTGAGGCAATTGGCGAGCGTGAACGATCTGCGGTCGGTTGAGGACCGTCACACCGGTGATCAGCTGGCAGAGCATCAGGTCGCGATTGCGGAACTGCGCCGTTTGGTTAATGCTGAACAGGCTAAGGTGATAGACCTGCCGAACGTGATGCAGCGGCGCGGCCTAAATTGAACAACGGTACGATGGACCTCAAGCACCGCAATACTTGAATACTATAGTCTGTCGACCACTAGCGGTGGCTTCGCCAGATACCTCCCATTCCAAAGGGGAGGAGTGCTTGAAAGTAACCGCCGAAGCGGCGCCCGGCTTGATGAGCGCAGCTATCGACGCTCAGGTCTCAAACGCGGTTAACGCCTTCACCGAAGCTCCTTCTGGGCCACGTCCATTGCGCCATTCCAAATCGCGCGACTGCTTGCAGTCCTGCTTGATTTTGGAGCCCGCGACTCCCTATCTTGACTATCATACCGGACCACCGCTTCAAGCCTCACCCAGCTCGGAACGGAACTAAGGTGTGGAGACAACCGATTTGAACCGACATGGCTGACCGGCTCACACTTCAGGAACGCAGCGAACATATGGCCCGTATTCGGCGCTCCGACACAGGGCCGGAGCGAATCGTTCGGCGCTTACTTACAGAACTTGGCTACCGATATAGGATACAATTGGCCAAGGTTCCTGGCCGTCCAGACATCGCATTCACGGCTCGCCGCAAGGCTATATTCGTGCATGGTTGTTTCTGGCACGCTCACACCGGATGTTCTGGACACCACGTGCCAAAGACGAGATCGGATTTCTGGTCACAGAAGTTAGCAACAAACAAAGCACGAGACCAACGACTACTTGAGGCCGCGCAGGCAGCTGGCTGGCAAACGTTGGTAATTTGGGAATGCGAGGTTAAGGATAGGCAGGCTCTCACGGCTCGCCTTCGTTGCTACCTCGGCCATCAGCGAGCCGAAAAATTGCCTGCCGATTCGAACTAGGGCCTGACAAGCGCAATGACCACTCCGACGCATCGCGAGCGCCAAATGATGGAGTATCTGCACGGACGCGATTGGGTGATGGCAACCACGCTACCTGTGAGCAGGAAGACTTTTTCAAACCTGCTTAGCAAGGGCTGGGTCGAGCACCGAGGGACGTTAAACGAATTGGCCTACCGGATCACGGATAAGGGCCTTACAGCGATGAAGACGCGAGTACGAATTTATCGCTGATAACATAGCGGCGCCCCAGTCTAACGCGCCTCATCCGAGCACTTTGCGGTCCATCCGCCAAGTCTGAGGCATTGCCGAAACCGCCACGGCTCGACGAAGCTACCTGACCATATACCGCGTTCATCGCGGCGGGCCTGTTCCTGAGCAGCGGCATAACGGCCTTGGCTATATCGCGGCCAATCCAACGCCAACAAGAAGCAACGGTGCGACCGTATCGGTCGACGGTCACCGGGGCGCAGGTCGTGATCCGTCACCCATGAAGGCAGCGAGATCGTTTGCGGCTTTCGCTCCGCAGCGATATGGCAGGCCGTCCTCGCCCCGGCATAGCTGGTCGCTCTCGGGAGGATCGATTCCCCACAGCCGAATGCGGGTGCCGTGAATTTCTAGGGTGTCGCCGTCGATGATGCTTGCCTGCCCGGTGAGGTCCGCAGCGTAGGCAACGCCAACCAACGAGAGGATAGAGATTACAGCGCTCAACGAGGGCCATCCGCCGCTCGTACGTTGCGAATCCTTCCAGTTCATTCCGGTTCCAGGTCGCGCACTCGTGGCGAAAATACCCTGTGAAATTCGTTGAGCCGTGTCGCCAACCAGTCGTGCTGACGAGGCCAATCGGATTCATTGGCCGGGTCCGCGTCGATCGAAAACGCGATGCGGGAATCCTGCCCCTCGGGCAGCTCTTGCCAATCGAGACCAAACCCAAGCTCTCGCTCTATGTCGGTCTTCTGTTCAAACAACAGCGCAAAAAAGCGCTTCGCCTGCGGACCCCTCAGATACAGCTCGGCCCGCAGTCGCCTCCTTCCAACTACGATCACTCCATTCAGCGACATAGAACTTCGGCTGATCGGGTATCCCATCCATGCCCGTGGTTGAGCCTTCCGGCGCCCTGAAACCGGACCGCCTATCGTCTCAAGCTTCGCGTTGAACGCGGTCCAATATCTGAGCTGTAACTGCCTTCTCTCGGACAGCTCGCCGTCATCGATCACGCGCGCTGCGGTCGCCACCGAGTGCGACCACTCGTTCGGCTTAGAGACCACGTTGAATTTTGGGGCAGCCGGGGAAGTTCCTATCCGCCAGAGTTCCACTTCCAAGCCAAAGAACCGAAAGCTTTCGTCAGTTATCTTGTTGAGCCAATCGAGCGTGGAGCGATGTTCCTCGGTAAAGCGGGCTGCTATCCAAACTATTGTGACGGCCTCCAAACCGGAGGCATAGGTCAGTAGTTGTCCCAGATGGGTGTGATCGGTCCGCTCAAGCTGGTTTTCAATCAGGACCCACCGGTCGGTGCCAATGTCCTTGCACAAGAGATCTGCACGAAATGGACCGACAGATCTTTCTTGCGCCTCTAGCTCTAGCTCAATGTTGAGCGTCTCGCTGAGAACGGCCATGTTCTCCGGGCGGGCGAGCCACGGTGTGAAGCCGGTGGCCTCACTCAGCCAAATTTCGCGGAGATCGACGCGCTCAAGACGTCCCAATGCTCGCTCTGTCATGCTTATAACCCAATCGGTCAAATGTTGACTCTTCGGCGACCTCACGCCACTGGCGTCGGAGGTGGGCGCAACGAATCGAGGTGGGCGAATGACCCGTGTGTTTGCGAATTCACCGCCCGTACCTTGCACAGGATTTCATGGCTTCATCTCGAGCGCCAGCCCGGCGAAAACGGCACGGCATGTCTCTTCATGTCATGCCAGTTCGGCACAATATTCACCGAGCCGGTGGCACCGCAGACCGAGCAGATCAGATACCAGCCGATCCGCGTCCATGGACGATCTTGGGGCAGGCTGTCCAGTGTGACATCGGCCATGCGGCTACAACCGTGACACTGGATGCTGCAGGTGACGTGGCCAGCTGCGATCCAGTCGACCGGGCTTCCAGCGGGGAAGTGGCCTGACCATTTGGTGTATCGTCGCTGGTGCATCGCGGCATGAGAGCGCCACGCGATCTGGTTGGCCAATTATCAATCCATTGGGGATCGTAGCTGGTGCAGACCACGCGGTCTCGTGGCATAGGATCGACAGCGCCTGCTCGGTCGGGGTTCTGAGGATATATCCGACAACTCGTCTGGAGCTATAGCATAGCATCGGTGGTGTCAGAGCTGTCACGTCTCCTGATTTTTCGTGATTCTGCGGGAAGTATGCAAAAATGGCTCGCATCGCCTCCAAGGTCCGGCGAGTATTTGTGAGTTTCCTGAGTGCCAAAGCGTATCGAAATGCCGGGGTTCATTAGACCCCAGCTCGCCACCCTGAAAGCCAAAGCGCCGCAGGGCGAGCAGTGGCTCCATGAGATCAAGTACGATGGCTATCGCGTGCAGGTTCACGTGAGTAACGGTTCTCTGTCAGAGCTGGCGCGCTCGATATTTCGGGTCAAGCGATCATCGATGGCGAAGTGGTCGTGGTCCACGAGGGCCGGACGAACTTTTCGGAATTGCAGGCCGAGCTGGCAGCCGGTCGGCAGGATCGATTGGTCTATTACGCCTTCGACCTTCTGTGGCGTGATGGAGACCTTCGCAAACTCCCTCAATTTGAGCGCAAGCAGGCGCTGCTGGGTTTGCTAGGCGAGAACGACATCAATCTCCCCGTGCTGTTTTCCGAACATCTCGTCGGCGACGGCCAGAAGATGTTCGAACATGCCGCCAAGCTGAATTGGGAGGGCATCATATCCAAGCGGGCGGACGCCCCGTATCGATCGGAGCGAAATGAAAACTGGCTGAAGATCAAGTCCGTGCAGAAGGCGAAATTCCCTGTCGTCGGCTTTGTCAAAGACCCGAGCGGCATCGCCGCCCTGTATCTCGGCAAGCAGGAAGGCAAAGACCTTGTTTACATGGGCAAGGTCGGGACGGGCTGGTCCCGCACCGTCTCTAGCCAGATCAGGAAGCAGCTCGACACTGTGGTCAGCCCGAAGTCAAAGCTGACCAGACCTCTCCGGAAGCCGAAAGCAACATGGGTAGAGCCAAAGTTCTATGCCGATGTTGAATACCGGGACATCACGTCGGAGGGTTTGCTGCGGGCAAGTTCGTTCAAAGGTCTGATTAATGTCATTCGGCCTGCAATATTGACCCCCTAAGCCGGGGGATCGGCGTCCAAAATTGACCCCCTACAGATTGATCTGTTGCGCTGCCTGCTTTGGAACGAAGCAGGTGGTGGGGGATGCTGATCGTGGAGACAATTGCCCGGATCCGGCGCGAGCACTTCATCAAGGGCAAGACGATCAAGGAGATCGCCCGTGACCTGAAGGTGTCGCGGAACACGGTCCGGAAGGTGCTGAGGTCGGGAGAGACCTCCTTCGAGTACGAGCGGCAGGTGCAGCCGCGGCCAAAGCTGGGACGATGGGCAGTAGAGCTTGACGGATTGCTGGCGGCGAACGCGGCCAAATCGGCTCGTGAACAGCTGACGTTGATCCGGATCTTCGAAGAGCTGCGCGGCCGCGGCTACGACGGCGGTTACGATGCCGTGCGGCGTTACGCCAGGCGGTGGAGCAAAGAACGCGGGCAATCGACCGCGGCGGCTTATGTCCCGCTGAGCTTTGCCCCAGGCGAAGCCTACCAGTTCGACTGGAGCCACGAGGTGGTCTTGCTGAGCGGGACCACGGTGATGGTGAAGGCCGCCCATGTCCGGCTCTGTCACAGCCGCATGCTGTTCGTGCGGGCCTATCCGCGGGAGACGCAGGAGATGGTGTTCGACGCCCACGACCGGGCGTTCGCTCTGTTCAAAGGCACCTGCACCCGCGGCATCTACGACAACATGAAGACCGCCGTAGAGACGATCTTCGTCGGTAAAGGGCGTCTCTACAATCGCCGCTTCCTGCAGATGTGCAGCCACTATCTGGTCGATCCGGTCGCCTGCACGCCGGCGTCGGGCTGGGAGAAGGGGCAGGTCGAGAACCAGGTCGGGCTGGTCCGGGAGCGCTTCTTCACGCCGCGGCTGCGGTTCAAAAACCTCGACGAGTTAAACGCCTGGCTGCTCGACAAATGCATCGCCTACGCCAAGGCTCATCGCCACCCGGAGCTGGTCGATCAGACGATCTGGGAAGTGTTCGAAGCCGAGCGTCCCAAGCTCGTTCCCTATGCCGGCCGCTTCGACGGCTTCCATGCGGTGACGGCATCGGTCTCGAAGACCTGCCTGGTGCGCTTCGACAACAACAAGTACTCGGTCGCAGCCAGCGCAGTCGGACGGCCGGTCGAAGTCCAGGCTTATGCCGACCGCATCGTGATCCGTCAGGATGGACGCATCGTTGCCGAGCACCCGCGATCCTTTGGCCGCGGCGAGACGACCTATGATCCCTGGCACTATGTGCCGGTGCTGGCTCGCAAACCCGGTGCCTTGCGCAACGGCGCTCCCTTCAAAGACTGGGTGCTGCCGGCCGCGATCGAGCGGATCCGGCGCAAGCTTGCCAGCACCGACGATGGCAATCGGCAGATGGTCGACATCCTCACCGCGGTGCTGACTGACGGTCTGTCCGCGGTGGAAGCGGCCTGTGCCGAAGCGCTCGGTCATGGCGTCCATTCCGCCGATGTCGTGCTCAACATCCTGGCCCGTCAACGTGAACCCGCCCCACCGGCCAACATCATGACGCCGGCCGCACTGACGCTCCGTCATGCACCGATCGCCGATTGTGCCCGCTACGACAACCTCCGGAGGACCATCTGATGGAACGAACCCAAATCTTCGACCTCATGGGCGAGCTCAAGCTCTACGGCATGAAGGCTGCCTTCGACGAGATCATGGCAACTGCCGTCAAGCGCCAGCACGAACCTCAGCGCATTGTCGGCGACCTGCTTAACGCCGAGATCAACGAGAAGCAGGCCCGCTCGATCAAATACCAGCTGACCATTGCCAAGCTGCCGCTTGCCAAGGACATCGCCGACTTCCAGTTCGACGGCACGCCGATCAATCAGACTCTCGTCAATGATCTCGCCAGCGGCGGCTTCATCGCCCAGCAACGCAATGTCGTGCTGGTTGGCGGCACCGGCACAGGCAAGACCCACCTGGCCATTGCCATCGCCAGAAGCTGCATCCGATCCGGTGCCCGCGGCCGCTTCTTCAACGTAGTCGACCTCGTCAATCGCCTCGAGACCGAGACCCGCAACGGACGGCAAGGACGGCTCGCCGAGCATCTGACCCGGATGGACTTCATCGTGCTGGATGAACTCGGCTATTTGCCCTTCGCCCAGTCCGGTGGCCAGCTCCTCTTCCACCTCGTCAGCCGGCTCTATGAGCGCGCCTCCGTCATCGTGACGACCAATCTCGCCTTCGGCGAATGGCCGAGCGTGTTCGGCGACGCCAAAATGACCACAGCGCTGCTCGACCGATTGACCCATCACTGCGACATTGTCGAGACCGGCAACGATAGCTGGCGGTTCAAGAGCCGAGACGACGATCACGCCACCCGCGCTCGTCTCGCCTCCGCTATCCCGGCCAGCTCCGACGAGACGAGCGCTACCAGCAAAGCCCGCCGCACGAAGGGGCGCATTGCCTCATCGAAAATGTTACCGAACAATTCCGCTGATGACTGGGGCGGCGTTACCGAATCAGGTCGGTGGCGCCAATGGCGAGCGGGATCAGCATGGGCGCAAGGCGCGAGGTGTTGGCCGCGGTGGCGAGGCGCTACCGTGCGGCTGGACGAGTTGAGAAGGGACGGATCCTTGACGAGTTGACAGCAACGACGGGTTGGCACCGCAAGCACGCGGTGCGAGCACTGTCGGTTGCCGGAAGGGACAGGCCCAGACCACCACTGGACGAAGGGGCAACGAGCCCAACCGAACCAGCGACAAGTCGGCGACGCAAATACGCCAGCGTGCGCGACGCGCTGATCGCGCTGTGGGAAGCCTCCGATCGCGTCTGCGGTAAGCGCCTCGTATCGATGATCCCAGTGCTGTTGCCCGCACTCGAGCGGCATGGCCGGCTGAAGCCAACGAGCGCAGAGCGTGCGCTGCTGACAACTCTGAGCGCGGCGACGATCGATCGGATGTTGATCGACGTTAAAATTGCGGCTGCTGGGGGGCGCCGGCGGCGAGTCGGATTCTACTCGGCGATTCGACGCGAGGTGCCGATCCGCACTTTCAATGACTGGGCAAACCCGCCGCCAGGCTTTTGCGAGATCGACATGGTCGCGCACGGTGGGACCAGCGTCGCCGGCTCGTTTATCCAGACTTTGACCATGGTGGACATCGCAACAGGATGGACGGAATGCCTGCCCCTGGTGACACGCGATGGCAGCCTCGTCGTGGAAGCGATGACGCGAGCACAGGGCCTGTTCCCGTGGGTGATCTGTGGCGCCGACTTCGATAACGACAGCGCGTTCATGAACGACGTCGTCGTTCCATGGTGCCGAGCACAGAAGATCGAGGTAACGCGGTCACGTGCCTACAAAAAGAACGATCAGGCTTTCGTGGAGCAGAAGAACGGTGCGGTGGTCCGGCGGCTCGTCGGATACGGGCGCTTCGACGGGGTCGAGACGGCCCGCGTGATGGCACGTCTCTACGCGGCGGCGCGCCTGCTGGTGAACTTCTTCCAGCCGTCATTCAAGCTCAAAGAGAAGCGCCGCGAGGGTGCCAAGATCATCAAACGCTATCATCCGCCTGCCACACCATACGAACGTGCACTGGGGCACCCGAAACTCCCATCAGCGGTCAAGCGCCGTCTGCGCCAGACGTATCGGACTCTCGATCCCATACAATTGCTTGCCACGATCCGCACGGCGCAGGAAGAGCTCGGCGAACGGATCGGCAAGCGCGGTCTTGCGAAGGTTCCCACCGTATCGCCGGCTGATCCGCTCTCGTTTGCCCGATCGCTCGGCACGGCGGCAAACACCGCCGAAGTGCGGGCCACGCACCGCCGGCCGAAACGGCGATATAAAAAGCGTATTCGCATGCCCTCGAAGCTCGATCCCCATCTCGCGATCATCGAGAACTGGCTCGCCGTCGAGCCACAGCTCACTGCACTGGCCATCGTGGGCAGGCTCGCCACGATCGATCCTTCGATGTTCAGCGACAAGCAGCATTCGATCGTTCAGCGCCTGCTTCGGTCCCTCCGGCGGAAGGTGGCGGAGACAGCCATCGTATCCATGCCCGTGGATGAAATACGGCCCGAGGCTGTGGACGGCGCTGCGTGTGATGAGCACTCCGCCCCGCCCACAGCCTCTCCACCGAGCTGGCCGCGGCTCGAGACCGAGACCTTCATCCCGGGTAACATTACTTCCTGAGGCAATACGAGGGGTCAAAATTGGACGCCGATGAGGGGTCAAATTTGCAGGCCGATTGACACTGATTAAGGGAGCGGGCACCTGACCACCCCAGTTCTTATGCCCGTTGCTTAGTGTAATGCTGACCTAAGCCGGTAGTGAGCGGATATCGCCTTTGACCCGATGCAGCTATCGCTCTAACGGCACCGGCTACTTTGCATTTGCGCGCCGGACTTCCCGTTACTGACCCTTCGCCGAAATTTCGTGAAGGATATTGAATCTTTTTGGTCGTGATTTGGCACTAGCGCTGACGAACGTCAGCCCGTGAAATGTCCCCGTATGATCTTCCCCCGAAAAAATGGACAAGGTTAAGCTGCTTTTAGCTCCATCTCGATCGGACTGACATAGCCGATGGCGGAGTGACGACGAGTTCGATTGTAGAAGCCTTCAATGTAAGCAAAGATATCACGTGTGGCCTCTGCGCGTGTTGCATAGTGAGTGTGGTAGACGAGCTCGATTTTGAGCGTGTGAAAGAAGCTCTCCATTGGAGCATTGTCATAGCAGTCGGCCTTGCGGCTCATCGATGCCCTCAAGCCGGCAGATTGCACGACCTTGCGGTATTCCGCCGATGCGTATTGGACGCCGCGATCGGAATGATGGATCAGACCGGCGCCAGGCCGCTGCGCTGAGACGGCCATCCGCAAGGCTGCCAGCGGCAGCTCGGCACGCAAATGATCCGCCATCGCCCAGCCGACGATCCTGCGGCTGTACAAATCCATGACGGTGGCCAGATAGAGCCAACCCTGATCGGTCTCGATGTAGGTGATATCGGCGAGCCAGATCCGGTTCGGCGCAGTGGCGGTGAAGTTGCGCTCGAGCAGGTTCGCCGCGATCGGGAGGTCGTGACGGCTATCGGTCGTCCGCACCCGGCGAGGCCGTGCCATGATGGCCCTGATACCGTGATGGCGCATCAGCCGCTCGATGCGGCCACGGCTCGCCCCGCGGCCCTGGGCCTTCAATTCGACATGGATACGCGGGCTGCCGTAGCGTCCGTTTGTCTCGCGATGGACGCGCTTGATGTCGTCGACAAGCTCACGGTTGGCGACCGATCGCTGGCTCTCCGGCCGGGAGCGCCAAGCATAATAGCCGGCCGGCGAGACACCGAGCACGTCGCACAGGATCGTCACAGGATAGTCGGCGCGGCGATCTTCGATGAAGCGGAATCTCATTTCGGCCCCCCAGCAAAGATCGCGATCGACTTTTTTAAAATGTCGCGCTCCATGCGCAGCCGCTCGTTCTCTCGCTGCAGACGAGCGATCTCCGCCGCGTGGTCCGCCGACGGCAGCGTCGCTTGCGTTGTGGGGCGCCGCGCCGCAGCCGTCGGCTCTCGCCCAGTTCCACGTAGTTCCACCCAGCGCCGCAAAACTGAATCGCGCAGGCCAAGTTCCTTGGCCACCGATCCGATCGAGCGGCCACTCGAAGCGACCAGATCGACCGCTTGCCGCTTATAGTCGTCCGTAAACGACCTACGCTGACGTCCTTCCATCCAACACCTCTCCTGGCTCTTCGAGCCTACTACAGGTGTCCATCAATTCGGAGGAGGTTCACGTATATCGATCCTCGGGGAACACCACGAGATTCTTTCCGCCGTCCTGCACTGAGCTGGGATAGATCAGCCCTCCTAGCCTCCTACCGTCCCCGGTCTCAAAGACCTGAGCTAGCCCGTCCTATTCGTGAGAGTGCTTTTTTTAGTCCGATTGATGTGGCCGCACATCTGCTCTGACGAGGCGCGCGGGATTGCCTTCGGCTTTTCACCGCCTGACCGACCCGTACTTTGCAACGCGCTTGAGGGATGGGTTGGGCGAACGGGGGGCGGACGCCCCGCCGGTCAAGGACCGAGCGGCAGCAGCGCGCCTGGCAAGCCGCGGATCAGGTCGGCTTCGGGACATGCCGCGGCAAACGCAAGGCGAATGCGGCTCGTGGTCTCGACGACACGGGCAGCGAGTTTCAAGAGACGAAGACGCAGCGTCGCGAACTCGGCTGTGGCCAATTCCCGGGCTTTGGGAATCGCGTCGCGCACGGTCAGCATCAGCCAATAAGCGGCGGTGTGGAGAACGAGGCGGACTTGATTGGCGAGCGCCGAACGGCAGCTGGTGCGATCGGAGGCGAGCTGTGTCTTATGCAGCTTGATCAGATTCTCGGCTTGGCCGCGCGCGCAATACAGGCTGTCGTAGATCCACTCGGCCGAGCCGACATCGAGGCTGGTGACGACGAAACGGATGTCGAGGCCGAGCATCGTCGCCTCAATACGGGCGACGGTACGCCGTTCGCGATCCCAGGACTTGGCCTTGTGGCGCGTCTCGGTATAGCCACGCAGAACCGGCAGGTTCTCGATGGCGCGTCGCGTGCGGATGTCGTCGGCGGCCTCGTCGAGTTTTCTGGCGAGCGGCTTGGTGCCGGACAGACCGAAGATGTAGTCGATGCCGTTGGTCTCGCACCACGCCATTGCCTCCGGCCGGGCATAGTGCCCGTCGCCACGGAACGTAATTCGCGTGTTGTGCCACCGCGTCCGGATATGCCGTATCAGGCGGCGCAGATGGGCCCGCACCTCGACGCCGCCCGGCGTCTTGCCGGGCCGCAGCACGACCGCCACGGGCCGGCTCTTCTCCGTGTCGTAGACGTGGATCGGCAGGAAGCAGCGTTCGTCATAATGAGCGTTGAACAGCGAGAGCTGCTGATGGCCGTGGACGACATCGCAGGTATCATCGATGTCGAGCGTGACGGATGCCGGCTCGCGCGGGTAGCTATCCATCCATGCGTCGACCAAAGTGTAGGTCAGTCGGATCACGTCGCGCAGGCGCGGAGCATTCTCCAGCCGCGACAGCGTCGGTTGGGAACACAGATCGCGACCCGTGTCCGGCAGCCGTCCGCAGGCCAGCTTGAATGCGGGATCGGACCGCAGATGATCGAGGTCGTCGGCGTCCTCGTAGCCGCAGCAGATCGCGAACATGCGCGCGCGGAACATATCGACAAGGCTGTGCACGACCCGCGTCGGATCGCGCCGATCCGGGAACACCCGGGCCAAATTGTCGGCCAAGCCGAGACGCCGCTCGGCCATCGCCAGAAGCATCACGCCCCCGTTCGAGGTCAGCCGACCGCCATCGAAGGCAGCTGTGACTTTCTTGGCGTGAACGGCTGGAAACGAGAAGGGCAGAATCGTATCATCGGTCATGGCGGGCCTGGCGTTCGCGGTTGAGGTGATGGGGTTGGCTTTGCAACCGAATCCTACGCCGCATCAGCGCTTTACACCACGCTCGCCAGCCTCTCAGGCGCACTCTGACGAATAAGACGGGCTAGTACCTACTGTTCTTAAAGCGTGAGTCGTGATTCAAGGTCGGGATGATACCCGAAGCAAGAGAAGTCCACCTTTCGAGGAAAGATCGCAAGGTGCTTGAGGCGTGTTGCCGCTCCCCGGTGACGTTGCAGCGCGATTTGAAGCGGGCGCGGATAGTTCTGTTGGCGGCGGATGGACGCAGCACTCGGTCGATCGCCAAGGAAGTTGGGGTCCAGCCGCGGATTGTCAGCCTTTGGCGGCATCGCTATGCCGACCAAGGCCTTGAAGGGCTGCAAGACAAGCCGCGACCGGGCAAGCAGCCAATCTATACGAAGGCCACCGACAAGCGGATTCTGAAGCTGCTGGACAAGCCGCCGCCGGACGGGTTCGCACGCTGGACCGGGCCCCTGCTGGCCGGGGCGCTGGGCGATGTTGACGTCCAATATGTCTGGCGGTTCCTGCGCAGCCACAAGATTGACCTCGCGGCTCGTAAGTCCTGGTGTGAGAGCAACGACCCGAACTTTACGGCCAAAGCCGCCGATGTTGTCGGCCTCTATGTCGCCCCGCCCGCGAAGGCCATTGTGCTGTGCGTGGACGAGAAGCCCTCGATCCAGGCTTTGGAGCGAGCGCAGGGTTATCTGAAGTTGCCCAATGGCCGCGCCTTGACCGGCCAGAGCCACGATTACAAGCGGCATGGCACCACAACATTGTTTGCGGCGCTCGAAGTCGCCACCGGAAAGATCATCGCGGCGCATTCAAAACGCCGACGCCGCGTCGAGTTTCTCGACTTCATGAACAGCGTCACCGCGGCTTTTCCGAACCGGAAGCTTCACGTCATCCTCGACAACCTCAACACCCACAAGAAGAACGAGCATTGGCTCAAGGCCCACCCCAACGTGCAATTTCATTTCACGCCGACAAGTGCGTCTTGGCTCAATCAGGTCGAGGTATGGTTTTCGATCTTGCAGGGGCAGTCGCTCAGCGGCACCTCCTTCACAAGCCTCACGCAGCTTCAGGAGCACATCGATGCCTACGTCAACGCATACAACGACAGAGCCGAGCCCTTCGTCTGGACCAAGAAAAAGGTCCGTCAACGCCGTTTCAAAGGCCGCCGTATCACTCAGCTCTGATTCTGGGTACTAGGCGGGTTTAGCGTTGATGGGGCGGGGGGGGGGCTGCTCGACGATTGTAGTCGGCGGAATATCCTGGCGCTGGCGGCGCTGACGCGCACGCCGCCGAGGGTTAGCGGTTTCCGCTAGCAAAAATCTTCCAAGCCATTAGCGAGCGTGGGTTGTCAGGAAATCCGCGCCGCAGAGGGCTCAACGCACAGCTTTCTTCGTCTGTTTGGCCTGCCACGCTAACAACCTCTTCTTCCACTTGCTGCTTAGGTTTCGCAGCTCCCAATAGGCGGCGGCCCCCCCTTCGGTAGATACCTCGTGCTCGATGAGCGCCTTCGTTCGCTCGGTATGTCCTACCAGCGCGTCAGACCAGAAATGGTAACAGACAGTGTGGTCAAAAACCTTATTCCTGATGCCGACCGCCACCAGTTCATGAATGTTGAGATAGGTGTTTATGTTTCTGTAGTCGTCGGTCAGCTTCCCATCCGGACTCTTTATGAACTCCTCAACGGGCCTGTTGGCGGCTGCGTGAACTTCCCACACAGCCAAGGAATCTCGGAAGGCCTTGTAAATCTCCGCCATCCCCTTATCCATGTCGGTCTTTAGGAAAAAATCGATAGCGGCCCGCCTACGAGCCGTAACTCGAGTAACATGGATCGAATAGAGCGCAATCGCGCCCGCTAGCATGGCTACTAATGGAGTGGCCAGCGGGGCGAGCGGAATGGCGTGTATTTTTAGCCATTGTGCAACGATATGAATCCACTCGCACACAGGCCCCCAACAAGTCTCCGGCATCCCACCCCCAGCGTTACAATTCTAGGCTGTATTACATACAGGCAGCTAACCCGTCTTATTCGTCAGAGGGCGCCAGAGAGGCTGGCGAGCGTGGTGTAAAGTGCTGATGCGGCGTAGGATTCGGTTGCAAAGCCAACCCCATCACCTCAACCGCGAACGCCAGGCCCGCCATGACCGATGATACGATTCTGCCCTTCTCGTTTCCAGCCGTTCACGCCAAGAAAGTCACAGCTGCCTTCGATGGCGGTCGGCTGACCTCGAACGGGGGCGTGATGCTTCTGGCGATGGCCGAGCGGCGTCTCGGCTTGGCCGACAATTTGGCCCGGGTGTTCCCGGATCGGCGCGATCCGACGCGGGTCGTGCACAGCCTTGTCGATATGTTCCGCGCGCGCATGTTCGCGATCTGCTGCGGCTACGAGGACGCCGACGACCTCGATCATCTGCGGTCCGATCCCGCATTCAAGCTGGCCTGCGGACGGCTGCCGGACACGGGTCGCGATCTGTGTTCCCAACCGACGCTGTCGCGGCTGGAGAATGCTCCGCGCCTGCGCGACGTGATCCGACTGACCTACACTTTGGTCGACGCATGGATGGATAGCTACCCGCGCGAGCCGGCATCCGTCACGCTCGACATCGATGATACCTGCGATGTCGTCCACGGCCATCAGCAGCTCTCGCTGTTCAACGCTCATTATGACGAACGCTGCTTCCTGCCGATCCACGTCTACGACACGGAGAAGAGCCGGCCCGTGGCGGTCGTGTTGCGGCCCGGCAAGACGCCGGGCGGCGTCGAGGTGCGTGCCCATCTGCGCCGCCTGATACGGCATATCCGGACGCGGTGGCACAACACGCGAATCACGTTCCGTGGCGACGGGCACTATGCCCGGCCGGAGGCCATGGCGTGGTGCGAGACCAACGGCATCGACTACATCTTCGGTCTGTCCGGCACCAAGCCGCTCGCCAGAAAACTCGACGAGGCCGCCGACGACATCCGCACGCGACGCGCCATCGAGAACCTGCCGGTTCTGCGTGGCTATACCGAGACGCGCCACAAGGCCAAGTCCTGGGATCGCGAACGGCGTACCGTCGCCCGTATTGAGGCGACGATGCTCGGCCTCGACATCCGTTTCGTCGTCACCAGCCTCGATGTCGGCTCGGCCGAGTGGATCTACGACAGCCTGTATTGCGCGCGCGGCCAAGCCGAGAATCTGATCAAGCTGCATAAGACACAGCTCGCCTCCGATCGCACCAGCTGCCGTTCGGCGCTCGCCAATCAAGTCCGCCTCGTTCTCCACACCGCCGCTTATTGGCTGATGCTGACCGTGCGCGACGCGATTCCCAAAGCCCGGGAATTGGCCACAGCCGAGTTCGCGACGCTGCGTCTTCGTCTCTTGAAACTCGCTGCCCGTGTCGTCGAGACCACGAGCCGCATTCGCCTTGCGTTTGCCGCGGCCTGTCCCGAAGCCGACCTGATCCGCGGCTTGCCAGGCGCGCTGCTGCCGCTCGGTCCTTGACCGGCGGGGCGTCCGCCCCCCGTTCGCCCAACCTACACCTCAAGCGCGTTGCAAAGTACCGGTCGTCAGGCGGTGAAAAGCCGAAGGCAATCCCGCGCGCCTCGTCAGAGCAGATGTGCGGCCACATCAATCGGACTAAAAAAACGCACTCTCACGAATAGGACGGGCTAGCTAGCTCCTGGCACCAGGCGGCGAAGCGCTTCACGTAGACGGCGAAGAATCGGCGCACGAGGTAGCTGCGTGATCGAGATCACCATGAAGATCAAGGTGATCCCAGAAGGTCTGATGGAAGCTGGGGTGCATGCCGAACATCGGCAGCACCGCCCAGTTGGCCGACGAACCCGATCAGGCTCGACGTCGCGACCTCTACCAGCGACATGACGCGGGACTGCATTACAGTCCCACCACGCTTGCCAGCGCCAGCCCAACAGCGGCACCGGCCGCCTTCGGGGATCCAGCAAACGAGGTCTGCTGCACCTTCTTGAAGTGCAGCGACATGGCCTCGTCCAGATCGGCATAGAGCTGCTCGACGCTGGAGTCGTTGTGGATGATGAAGTCCGGCTTGATCCGATCGATGCGCTCGCTGTCGTGGACACCCCACATCAGACCGAACCTGTCGTGCAGGAACTCCCCGACCTTCCCCCACTTGAACCTCGCCGGCTTGGTCCCTGGCCGCTTGATCATGATCACGATGCCGCCGAGCTTGCGGATCGCCTGCGCCTCGTTCGGGAAGCGCACGCTGTCGTTCATGACGCTCTCGTCATCAGCGATGCCGCGCGCCCAGGTGTTGGCCCACAGGTCCTGGCTGATCAGCTCACGGCCCCACTCGGTGCCGATCGTGATCTGGGCGTAACGCGAGGTCACGCCGAGGCACGAGATCACCTGCTCCTTGAGGTCGCCCTCCAGGTATCGGGTGATCTCGTCTGACGACATGCCGTTGGCCTGGAGCAGCACCGCGAGCATCGCTCGCAGCGGCTCGGCGATGTGCTTGCGGCGCACGCCGTACTTCTTCTCCAGGTACAGCGCCGCCGTCGTCTTGCCCGACTGTGCGAAGCCCGAAAGACCGATAACCGTCATTTCAACTCCTTTGCATTCAAACAAACGTTCAGGCAGCAAAAAGCTGCCGGGTGACATCGATTGCGTCCCACAGCGTTGAGACGCGGAAGCCGATCGAATTGTTGAGCATCGCGTGCTCATGCGGGTTGCTGCCGTCCGGCTCGATCGCCATGACGATCGGCTTGCGCACCAGGTCGGCCCAGGCGATCTCCATCACGGTCCCGATCGAGACCGTCCTGGCGCCGAGCAGATTCACGAGCAGGACGTCACAGCGGGTGGCGTCCCAGCGATCACGAGTCGTGAGGCCGACCGGAGTCGACATCGGCGACAGCAGCCTGGCGGTCTCTGCGGCGGCGTTCGTAAACGTCCCGACGCTTTTCAGGTGCTCCTGCTCCCGAAGCGGCGAGAGCGCCTTGACCCCGAACTGCTTGAGTTCGCCTTTCGCGTACTCGCGCCAGTCGGTCGCGCCGACGAAGTTCAATCCTGAGATTGGCCCAGCGAGGTACACTAGACATGCTTCCATTGACGTCCTTTCTTGATGTGATTGAGAGTGCCTTTGGACAGGCCGTATTCGGCCGTCAGAACTGCGTAGCGCTCGCCCGCCAGGACGCGCTGCTTCACGACCCGCATCTGGTCGTCGGATAGCTTTGCTGCATGATGTCGAGCGCCGCGGCCTGGGCGGTTGGCGACGTAGTCCTCGATCACCTGCTTCTGAAGTTCGCCGGCCTCATGAGGCGTGTAGCCGTAGAAGCCGATCGACAGATTGCAGTTGTGACAGAGGACGCGAAATCCCTCCGGCAATCCGTTCTTCGACAACCACTCGAACATGCGGGTGGACTTGCCAATCTTGCGACGATGCTCGTTTCCGCCGCCATCGATGTGGTCGATGGCGAGGAACTCGAGTCTGTGTTCGCCGCAGCAAGCACACCGCGGCTCATCGCCGTCGCTGTAGTGCTTGAGCACCTTGTAGCGACGGGAGAGCCGGTTCTTCTGTTGTCGGTCGAGCGTTAGCATACCATCGTTTGCATTCGTGCAAGCGATTAGACAGCGCAAGACGCAGCCGGCATGCGGATGACCCGCCGTCCCGGACGCCACTTGCCCTTTTGGAGCGTGGCCAGTGAACGCTTCCCATCCGGATACTGAATGGTCACGGTGACCGCCCAGCCCGACAGGCCCTTGTTATAGCCGTGGCGCAGGTTCATGACGCCGGAGACGTACACGCCCTCGTTGATCTCGGGGCTGTGCTTGTCACCGATCGACATCTTGCGACCTGCCCGCGCAAATCCGGCCACGGTGCCCTTGGCACCGTTCGCTCCGCGGAAGCCGTGGTTGCCGACCTCGATGCCGTCGATCAGGAAGCTGTAGCCGTCGACGCACCACTGTACCAGCTCGCCCAGCTCGGGGCGCTTGATCCGGACTGCGTGCTCCAGCAGCGAGAAGCGCGGCAACGGCAGAGAGCTGGCTCCGCAAATTCGGACAGTAGCTTGAGTGGATTTTCTGCCTGACAGCGGCGAGGATTCTTGCTGCGAATCAGGAGCGAAGATGACGAAGAAGAGCCGCCGGATGCATTCTCCGGCATTCAAGGCGAAGGTTGCTTTGGCTGCGGTCAAAGGCGACAAGACGCTGGCGGAGCTGGCGCAACTGTTTGATGTTCATCCGAACCAGATCACGATCTGGAAAAACCAGCTCCTGGAAGGCGCCGCCGGCGTGTTTGGGCATGACAAGGCGTCGGCCGAGACGCCGGTCGATTTGAAGGCGTTACATGCCAAGATCGGCGAGCTGGCGTTGGAAAACGATTTTTTGTCCGGCGCGCTCACCAAGGCGGGCCTGCTGAGCGCAAAGCGATGATCGACCGCGGTCATGATCTTTCTATCGTGCGCCAGGCGAAGGTCCTGAAGCTGGCTCGCAGCACGGTCTACTATGAACCTCGGCCAGTTTCGGCCGAGGACCTTGCCTTGATGCGTCGGCTCGATGAGCTGCATCTCGATTATCCCTTCGCGGGAGCGCGTATGCAGCGATCGTTGCTGCGGCGGGAGGGCGTATACGCCGGTCGCCGCCACATCGCGACGCTGATGAAGCGCATGGGGATCGAGGCGGTCTATCGTCGCCCGAACACGAGTAAGCCGGCACCGGGTCACAAGATCTACCCGTACCTGTTGCGCGGATTGAAGATCGAGCGGCCCGACCAGGCGTGGGCAATGGACATCACCTACATTCCGATGCGGCGTGGCTTCGTCTATCTCGCGGCGGTCGTCGATGTGTTCAGCCGACGGGTCCTGGCCCATCGCGTCTCGATCACAATGGAGGCGGCCTTCTGCGTCGAAGCGGTCCAGGAGGCGTTGGCGAAGCACGGCAGGCCCGAGATTTTCAACACGGACCAGGGCAGCCAGTTCACCAGCCTCGAGTTCACCGATGTGCTGCTGGACGCGAAGATCGCCATCAGCATGGACGGCAAGGGCGCCTGGCGCGACAACGTGTTTGTCGAGCGGCTCTGGCGCACGGTCAAATACGAAGAAGTTTATCTCCGCGCCTACGACAGCGTGTCCGAGGCGCGAGCGTCAATTGCCAAGTATCTGGCCTTCTACAATCAGGGACGCCCTCACTCGAGCCTTGACGGGCGCACGCCCGACGAGGCTTACTTCGGCACGCAAGCTATGGTGATGGCCGCATGACCGTCGCCGACGATTTTGTCGTCGCTCTGGTCGGGCTACGCCCTCCCGACGCAACGACAAAATCGTAAGGCCCCGCGTTCAGCATAACCCGGCAGGAATCCACTTAAATCCCGCGGGGCGCTGTCCAAACAACCGGCGCCAGCTCTGTTGGCCCAGAACTCCTCGTGGAGCGGAGCGTCGTTCTGCGCTCCGGTGAAGATGAAGCTGCGGCCACGCGAGTCCTCGACGGGCTCGACACGCAGGGTGTCGCTCATCCAGGTGCGGGGCGTGCCCTCCTTGATGACGTAGGCTCCCAGCTTGCGGTCGTAACGACGCACCAGGTAGGAGTCGATGATGATGGCATCCGGGTTGATGACCGGATAGTTCGATGCGGTGATGAGTGAGGTAACTTCCGCGGAGAGGGATTCCGCACGCTTGTGCGCGTGGTCTTCGGCGGACAGTTCTTCGCCTGCTTCTTCGGCACCGCGGGTCACGGTGGCGGTCTTTACAGGCGGGATGTAGAGCGACCAGTCGACCGCGAAGTTCTCGCGGCGCTTGCGCTTCAGCGCCTCTTCGGCGCGGACCCAGTTCGGATAGTTGATGCCGTCGCGGCGCTCCGCAGTCTTGGTGGCGGAGGCGAGGCCCCCACGCTGCCCCTGCGGGTGGTAACCCAGCTTGAGCAGATCTTCGATGACCTGCTTTCTGCGAGCGCGTTCTTCGGTGGTGAGGAGCGTCATTTTACCCTGTGGTTGGTTGGGAACCCGAAACCACGAGGGTGTGCCTACCCCCGAGATTTCGGCCTCGGAGGTAGCACATTATTTGCATTCGTGCAAATATCAGAATGCAAACGGAGCAGTCAAGCGTTATTTGGATGTCAACTTGATCATGTTGACCATGCGATCGACGATCGCATCGGGCATCTTCATGACCGCGTCCGACAAGCTGTCCATGCGTTCGGTGAGCCGAGTCTCGATCGCCCTAACGGTATCCCAGGAGGCGTACTCCTCGACCACCTTGAGCTTGAACGCGGTCACCTCCTTCATCGCGTCCTCGGCCTTGTCCTGTGCCTTGGCGACAGCAGCATCGGCGTCGGAGCGGACCTTATCGATCTTGCCTTCGACCTTCCACCAGATGCCGGTGACGAAGCCGGCAATGGCGATGAACGGCCCCACGAGCTGCAGGGCCTCAGAAAAATCCATGGCCATTAAAAGTAGCCTTCCTTCTCTGCTCGATCGAGCAGGGCCATGCAGGCCTCGTCGATCTTGCGCGCCTTCGCGATGACGTTCAGGCGGCCGGTAGAGGTGCCCTGGTCCTTGTACTGGGTGTTGCGGCTCCACTTCGGGATCGCGAGTCCAGCCATGATGGCGGACTTGAGCTTGCTCGGCTGGTGCTTCTGCAGCTCGGAATAGAACTTGTGCCGCTCGAAGAGCAGCGAGGGCGTATGGCCGTCCTGCTCGAACGGCTTGCCCGAGGTTTCGCATTCCACGACGGCGAGCAGCGCCGACGCGGGCCAACCTTCGGCCTTCGCCGCCTGCACGATGGCGTCGATGATCTCTTGACTGAACATGTGATACTCGTTGTTACGGATTGGTGGTGAAACCGCCCTCGGCGATTGCGTCGATGTCCCGCTGGGTGAGGTCGTCGCGCTTCACATTGGGGTGGGTGCGGAGGTATTCGCCGAGCGTCTCACCCGGTCCTGGCCGCATGAACTCCTTGGACGCTTCCGCGTAGTCGGCGCCGTCGCCCGGGAGCTTGCACTCCATCTGCGACTTGATGCCGGTGCTCTTGATGTACGTGTGGGTCCAGACCGATCCGACCATCATCGAGAGCCAGCACCGTGCCGCGAGGCTGACGCGGGCGTTCTGCGAGAGCGGGATGGATGCGTTCGAGTTCAAGGACGACAGCGGCCGGCACTACGTCGTCAACCGCGCGACCGCTGCCCGCTGCATGGAGTTCGACACCTTCGTCGCCTTCACGTCGCCAGGCATGGTCCGAGCCCTGGACCGGCCGTGGTGTGAGGCCGGTCGTGCCTAAGTTCAAGGACAAGGACTGGGTGAAGTCTGCCCGCGTCGGCTCGAAAGGGTCGTTCGTCGGGCAGATCGTCGGCACCAGCCAGGGCGAATCCATCGTCCGCGACGAGGACCGCAAGAAGTGGTTGCGCGCCGAGTCTGAGCTGGAACACGCCGAGAAGAAGGACAAGGCAGCATGAGCGGCGGGCCATCACGTCGGCGCCGAGAAGGTCGCCAAGCCTTCTATCGTGGCGGCGATCCGGACGTCCACAACCCCTATTCGCCTGGCACCTACGAGGCCTCCGACTGGCGGGATGGCTGGCGCGAAGCCAAGAAGGATGACGACATCGTCATCCAACAGGAACGGCAAGCGGAGTTCGAGGACATCTACAAGGTCATCGAGTTCGCTCGCCTCTACAACCTCGCCAAGGAACAAGGGCTCATCACGTGATCCTGACCGCAAAGACCCAGGCAGCCTACAACGCCGCCGCCCGCCTGCCATGCTCGCTGCCGCTGGCGAACATGCAGGTCGACATCGACGAAGACTTCATCGGCTGCATCGACGCGAACGACTATGTCGAGACGTCGATCGCCAACGACAACCGCGACGAGGCTCGGGCTCGCGCCCAGCATTGGAGGCTGTGATGGTCACGCTGAACAAGCTGGACTCCTTCGATGCCGATCGGCTGCACCGCAAGCTGTCCCGTATGTGGCGCGCTGCGGCGGACAACCGCACGGCGCGGCGCATCTACCGCATGATGAGCCGGGTCTACCTGCACCTGCATCGCAAGCTGCTGGTGGAGGGACGTCATGCCTGAGACCTTCGAGCAGTTTCAGGCCGGCATCAGGGCCGGCGAGCGTGTGTGCGCTGAGTCCGATCTCTACTGGCGGACCAACCGCTGGGCGATTGATGGCCGCGGCGGGTGGATGCCAGTGAGTCTTTCGCGAAGGTGAAAGAGGCCGATGCTGACCATCTTTCGCCGATGAGGTCCCGTGTGTGGTTGAAGTGGGTCTGCACACAAAGGCAGGGGAAAATCCCGCAGGACGAGGCGAGTAGCGGTTTCATCCCGTCTCGCACTTTCAAACGGCCTAGCTTCGGCGTTTCGTCCGCGCCTGGCGATGATGGCCACCCATGACCATGATGAAACGGGACACCGCTCATAGGTTGCTGCGACCCAAACGCAGTGGCGAGGCCGGCGCTATCCGGCCATCCCCTGCTCTTATGCGAGCGCGGTCATCCTCAACCACAGCAAGCAAGCCCGGCTGTATACGCCGGTAGCTGCCAAATCGGATGTCCACCGCGCTCACATAAGAGCATCAACGAGGACCATCATGACAGTCACGCGGATCGTCGAGAACAATCAGACCAAATGGCGCAATCACGCCGATGCTGAAGCGGTCGCCAAGGCGAACCGCGACGGCGATCCGGAATGGACCTACGTCGCGCAACAGGCGTCGGACGGCTGGTGGTACGTGGCCGTCTTCGACGAGGACGGCGAGGGCGTGGGAGTCATGTGATGAGGACCGGGCTCACTCATTCCGCCGCACCAAAAAGCGTGACTGGTACCTCAATGGCGGCTTCGCCAATTCCCGATGCTGGCGCCGGCAAGTGCGAGGCGTGTGGCACTACTTCATCGCGATCGAGTGATCGGTCGGGTGACAGAGACCCCGAGACCAGGAGTATGGCCATGAAGAAGTAATCGACCCCCACTGTGAACCCGGATGAGTACGACGACTGAGTTTTTTGGACCGGTGAAGCCGCGAGCGACCGGACGCACAGCCTGACCAGCGGCAGGCAAACCAATCCGCTGGTGCAATTCTTGAGGTGACCTAATGACCGACCCGTATGCATCGCTCTCTCGCTCGAACAAGCCGAGCCCGTTCCAGGTGGTCATCCTCTTCGCCAATGGATCCTGGGGCATTCACGATTTCCAATCGTTCATGGATGCGCGGGATTTCTATCGCAACGGCATCAGCTATAGCGACCGCGTGCAGCGTGTCACCGTCATGGAGAACGGCAACCAGATGCGGGCCGTGTGGGACGCTTCCTGGGATGACCAGAGCAAGTACGCTGGTCTGAACAACTGAACCGATCAAATTCACGCCCGAGGTGCGCCTTGGGCATTGCATGAAGGCAAACGCAAAATGCCAAAGCGACGAATGAAGACCCAGGATGCAGCTCAACATCGTCGTCGATCTCGCGACGCAGAATGTGATCAGCGAGAAGGATCACCCTGAAGAGCACAAGCGCCAGATGGAGGCCGTCTCTGTCGTCAGCGTGTACCGCCACTTCAACAAATGGATGGACTGACATGGGAACGAACTACTACGCGACGCCGGCCCCGTTCTGCCCGACCTGTGGATGCAGCGATCCCGCCATCCACATCGGCAAGAGCAGCGCCGGCTGGGCCTTCCTGTTCCATGGCTACGAAGACGAGAAGCTGACGCTGACGACCGCCAAGGAGTGATTCGAGCATCTGCAAGGGCGCGAGATCAAGGGCGAGTACGGCTGCATCGTCTCGATCGACGACTTCAAGACGATGGTCGCGCGCAAGAAGCACGACCGCATCGCCTGGTCGGATCGCAAGCAGCTGGATCCCGAAGGTCACCCCGTCGCCTTCTACGAGTTCAGCTGATGCCGCACGACATCTATGAAGCCGGTTACCTCGCCGGCCTCGAAGGCGACGATAGATGCCCATATCTCGCCTTCACCCCTCACTGGTGGTGCTGGCAAGCCGGCAACTACGTCGGCCACCACACCATGTGTTCGCAGCTGGAGGCGGTCGCCCTCCTCTTCCCACAGGACTGAGCCATGAACGTGATCTGGAAACTGATCGACGAAGAGACCTACTACGACGCGCTCGGCGTTGTTCCTCCCGCAATGCAGACCGGACGCGGCTTCCAGATGGGAGAGCCGGTGAGCCACCGTGTATGCGAGATCCACAACAAGCTCGCGCCGACGTTCCACGCTTACATCAGCGATGGCAATCGCTTCTTTAAGTCCGACCGTCCGCTCACGATCTCGGAGTCCATCCAGGCCTGCATCCATCCGGAGCTTCCAAATGGCTAAGGCCAAGACCAACGTTCAGTTCGTCCGTGATCTGATGGAGCACAGCCAGTTCGGCGCAATGACGCAGCTGTTCGTGCTCGATGCGCTCGACAAGTGGTCCGGCATGGTCGCGAAGGAAATCCAGGAGAAGATCAACGCGAGGACCGCCGGATGATGACGTTCAAGCACAATCCTGAAGATGCCTGCCACTGCTCCTACTGCGGCATCAAGGAAGACATCCACCTGCTCGACGGTGTCCTCAACGACAACGAGACCGACAGTGGCAAGCTGGCATGCATCTCCCGCTATCCGAACGACAGCTGGTGTTGCGGCCACCATGACATGGTGGACATGAGCATCGCGCCATCGCTGAAGCCGCTCTACGAGCAATATCGCGACAGCGCGAAGTGGACCATCGGCCACCGATGATCTCTCAGGAATACGCACAGCGCCTGCTCGGCATCGTCCAGGCTTTCGTCAACCCGGTGCAAGAGCACCACGGCATCCCGTGCCGCATCGACATGAACTGCCTGCGCAGCGATGGAGCGAAACTTCTCGAGGAAATCAACAATGGCAAAGGAAGAAGATAAAGCAGGCTGAGACCTACACCGCGGTGCAGGTGGAGGCCGCGCTCTGTGTCTGGGAGTGTCTCAATGAGTGGACACTCGGCACCGAGGCGTAGGTTGCCAAGCTCGAAAAGCGGCGAGAAGCACCCCAACTCGCTTGCAGCCATTCGGGTCGAATGGATCGAGATGCGTGAGGAGTGTGGATCGGCCGAGATGCGCTCGCAGTCGATCGTTCGTATCCGTCCGAGGGCGGCCGTCTTGCGAGTTTTTCCGATCTGTAGCTGACTGTCCTTATGGACGGACATAAGGACAGTGCGGTGCTGAGCCGCATGGATTTGGTGGAGACCGGTCGGCGGCGACGCTGGACGCGTGCGGAGAAGCTCAGAATCGTAGAGGAGAGCTTCTCGGGGCCACGACTGGTGTCGGCGACGGCTCGCCGGTATGGGATATCACGTCAGCTTCTGCTGAGCTGGCGCAAGGCTTGGACCTGTCATGATCCGGCCGAAGAGGATTCGATCGGCCCGACATTCGTCCCTGCGATAGTTGCGGCAAGTACGCCGCCAACGACGGAAGCTGTCGAGACAGGTCAGATCGAAATCGTGAGCCCTCAGGGGCTGCGCGTGGTCTTCGGCCCCGGTGCGGATATCGAGGCGGTCGTTCGAATTGCTCGGGGCCTGGCGCGCCGATGATCCCGATCCCGACGGGCGTGCGGGTGTGGCTGGCGACGGGCCATACCGACATGCGGTGCGGCTTTCCGAGCCTGGCTCTGCGCGTGCAGGAAGTGCTCAAGCGCGACGCCATGGGCGGCGGTCTTTTCTGCTTCCGGGGCAAACGCGGTGATCTATTGAAGGTCATTTGGCACGATGGCCAGGGCGCCTGCTTGTTCACCAAAAGACTCGAGAGAGGCAGGTTCATCTGGCCATCGGTTGCTGGTGAATCGGTAACGATCTCTCCGGCGCAGTTGAGCTATCTGTTGTCCGGGATCGATTGGCGCAACCCTCAAGAAACCCAGCGTCCGACGCGGGTCGGATAGTCGTTTTACGGTTTGAATCTGCTGCTCGATCTGATTCAATGGCTCCATGATATCGAAGCCGGATGATCTTCCATCGGACCTTGTCAGTGCCCTGGCGGCGCTGCAGGCCGAGCGTGAGGCGCGACAGAAAGCCGAGGCGAAGGCCGCCAACTGGCAGGCGCAAGCCGCGAATGCGCAGGCGAAACTGTCGGATACCGAGGCGCTGATCGCTCATCTCGAGTTGCGCATCGAGAAGCTGAAACGCGAACTGCACGGGCAGCGATCCGAGCGCTCGGCACGGCTGCTCGAGCAGTTGGAGTTGGAGCTCGAAGAACTCGTCACCACGGCGAGCGAGGATGAGCTTGCCGCACAGGCCGCAGCGGCGAAGACGCAGAACGTCCGCCCCTTCATGCGCAAGCGGCCGGTGCGCAAGCCATGGCCTGACGATATCGAACGCGAGCGCGTCGTCATTGAGACTCCAACGACCTGCGCCTGCTGCGGTGGATCGCGGCTGGCGAAGATCGGTGAGGATGTGACCAAGACGCTGGAGGAGATCCCGCGCCGCTTCAAGCTGATCGAGACGGTACGCGAGAAGTTCACCTGCCGCGATTGCGAGAAGATCAGCCAGCCGCCCGCGCCGTTCCATGCCACGCCGCGCGGCTTCATCGGCCCACAATTGCTGGCGACGATCCTGTTCGACAAGTTCGGCATGCATATCCCGCTCAACCGCCAGAGTGCGCGCTTTAAGGCCGAGGGGATCGACCTGCCGTTGTCGACGCTGGCCGACCAGGTCGGCCACGGGACCTTCGCCGTCATGCCGCTCTTCCACTTGATCGAACGCCACGTGCTCGCTGCCGAGCGCCTTCATGGCGACGACACCACCATCCGTATTCTGGCGAAGGGCAAGTGCACGACCGGGCGGATCTGGACTTATGTGCGGGATGACCGGCCGTTCGCCGGGCCTGCGCCGCCGGCAGCGGTCTATTACGCCTCGAGCGACCGACGAGGCGAGCATCCACAGAGACATCTGGCCGCCTTCGCCGGCATCTTGCAGGCGGATTGCTACAGCGGCTTCGAGCCGCTGTTCGACCCGCAGAAGAAGGCGCTGCCGATTACGCCGGCGTTTTGCGTGGCCCATGCGCGGCGGGGCTTCTTCGAGCTGGCTGATATCGAGAAAAATGCTCGGGAAGGCAAGAAAGGCAAACCGGTCTCCCCGATCGCGCTGGAGGCTGTCAGACGCCTCGATACGTTGTTCGAGATCGAGCGCGCCATCAACGGCCGCGGTGCCGGCGAGCGGCGTGCCGCTCGCCAGGAACAGAGTAAGTCACTTCTCGAGGACATGCATGCCTGGCTGCTCCGCGAGCGCGAAACCCTCTCGCGTTCCTCCGAGGTCCTGAAGCCGATTAACTACATGCTCAGGCGCTGGGACGGCTTCGCCCGCTTCCTCGACGACGGCAGGATCTGCTTGACCAACAATTGCGCTGAGCGCGCATTGAGAGGCATCGCCTTGGGAAGGCGCAACTGGACCTTCGCCGGCAGCCAGCGCGGCGCCGACCGTGCCGCCATCATGCTGACGATGATCACGACCTGTCGCCTCAACGACGTCGATCCCAAGGCCTGGCTCGCCGACGTCCTGGCCCGTATCGCCGATCATCCCGCATCGCGTCTGCACGAGCTCTTGCCCTGGGAATGGAAGCTCCTGCGCCAGGCCGACAAGCCAGCCAATCAGCAGGCCGCCTGACCTTCACCCTTCACCCAATGCCATCATAGACCTCGCCGTGCCCGCGCGCATGCGTCAATCAGGCGGCCTCCGTCGTATGCGTACGTACGACTGGGAGGTGATCCCGGCCATGCTGAAGCATGCCGTCTGCAATGATGGCAAGGCGTCGATGTACCGGGGCGACTACGTCTACATGGGCGGCGAGCTGATCGATCCGCATAGCGCCGCCCAGCTGGTGGCGCAGGAGTTTGCCTGGCTGCGCTTCGAGGACGACTGCAAGGGCGAGGCCAGGAAACAGTGGGCCTACGAAGGCCTGGTCAACGACGATGGCGGCGAGCGCATGCGTCAGTCCTTCGAGCTGGGCGAGACGCCGGCCGAGTTCGTGAAGTGGCTCGGCGAGAAGTACGACCTCACCCCCGCAAGCGAGAACCAAGTCTCGGTCCCGCCCTGATTGCACGGACGCTCCCGCGTCCAGGCCGGCACATGCTCCATGGTGAAGCGGTGCGGGTATCGAGCCTTGGCCTGCTCGAATGTGATCGGGCGCATCAGAACTGACGGTGCTCAGACCGTGTAGCGGCACACGGTATATGCAAAGCATATGCAAATATACGCAATTATATGCAAAGAAAATGCGACAGATGCGTTAATAGAATCGCAGAATCTTACATGTCGAACGCGATGCTCAAATCCAGCTACGACCTCCCGAATTTACCGCCCCCCAACGCCTTTCCCGAAGACCCCGGGTCGCTGGCTGCCAAAGGGGTCGCGCGACTGAGCATTCTTGACGGCATGCGGGGAATTGCTGCCATCTGCGTCGCCTTTTTACATTTTTATGAACCCTTTCAGTTCGGTCCTCAGAACTGGATTCCTCGCGGTTATCTCGCTGTAGATTTTTTCTTTTGCTTGTCAGGGTATGTAATGGCATTTGCCTACGACCCTTCTCGCGTAGAATTGTCACCCACAGAACTTATTAAACGGCGTCTGATACGACTGCATCCGCTGGTCGTAATTGGCTCCTTGTTGGGCTTCGTTGTGGCTGTAATCGGACGATTCTATGCGCCTGTGGCTGCCGCATTATTCAATTTTAGTGTCACGGAGTTTTTTATTCTCCTCACCTCCAGCGCACTTCTATTGCCGCACCTATTTCTCAGCGATCCCAGCTTTCCTATTTTTCCTTTAGTCGCTCCCGCCTGGTCATTGCTTTGCGAGTATGTGGCGAGCCTAACGTTTGCTCTTTTTCTGCGCCAACTATCGCTTCGATGGTTGCTAGCGATGCTCGCCTTCGCCGCGGTTGCAACGGCATACACGTGCTACGATTTCGGAAGCCTAAACGGCGGTTACGACCGCAGAACCTTCTGGATTGGCTTTGTACGGGTAGGTTTTTCATTTATCGCGGGCGTTGTTGCTTACCGTATTGGCAGGCAACCGCTGTTGCCACGGGCAGCATATTACCTTCCACTTATCCTGCTTGCGACCTTCTTTTGGCCCTTCCTTTGGAAGCCCTACGATTTCCTGATCGTCACAATCGTATATCCGCTCCTTGTTTGGCTGGGCGCTAATGCAATCGGGAGTCCGTCGATCAACCGTTTTAGCGAGTTTATCGGAGATCTTTCATATCCGCTTTATATGACCCACTACGTTCTACTCATGCTATTGTTCGGCGGAACTTCGGCAGGTTGGGTTGCGCAGAATCATGCAGCGCTAGCGGTACCAACCATGACTCTCGTTGCAATCGCTTTTAGCTTTCTTGTTAAGCGATATCTCGACGAACCGATCCGAGCCACTTTGCATCACAGATCATTTGAGCACTGACCTGCCAATGCGTACGTATTTCCTCTAGCCCGTCTTATTCGTCAGAGTGCGCCTGAGAGGCTGGCGAGCGTGGTGTAAAGCGCTGATGCGGCGTAGGATTCGGTTGCAAAGCCAACCCCATCACCTTCAGCCGCGAACACCAGGCCCGCCATGACCGATGATACGATTCTGCCCTTCTCGTTTCCAGCCGTTCACGCCAAGAAAGTCACAGCTGCCTTCGATGGCGGTCGGCTGACCTCGAACGGGGGCGTGATGCTTCTGGCGATGGCCGAGCGGCGTCTCGGCTTGGCCGACAATTTGGCCCGGGTGTTCCCGGATCGGCGCGATCCGACGCGGGTCGTGCACAGCCTTGTCGATATGTTCCGCGCGCGCATGTTCGCGATCTGCTGCGGCTACGAGGACGCCGACGACCTCGATCATCTGCGGTCCGATCCCGCATTCAAGCTGGCCTGCGGACGGCTGCCGGACACGGGTCGCGATCTGTGTTCCCAACCGACGCTGTCGCGGCTGGAGAATGCTCCGCGCCTGCGCGACGTGATCCGACTGACCTACACTTTGGTCGACGCATGGATGGATAGCTACCCGCGCGAGCCGGCATCCGTCACGCTCGACATCGATGATACCTGCGATGTCGTCCACGGCCATCAGCAGCTCTCGCTGTTCAACGCTCATTATGACGAACGCTGCTTCCTGCCGATCCACGTCTACGACACGGAGAAGAGCCGGCCCGTGGCGGTCGTGCTGCGGCCCGGCAAGACGCCGGGCGGCGTCGAGGTGCGTGCCCATCTGCGCCGCCTGATACGGCATATCCGGACGCGGTGGCACAACACGCGAATTACGTTCCGTGGCGACGGGCACTATGCTCGGCCGGAGGCCATGACGTGGTGCGAGACCAACGGCATCGACTACATCTTCGGTCTGTCCGGCACCAAGCCGCTCGCCAGAAAAGTCGACGAGGCCGCCGACGACATCCGCACGCGACGCGCCATCGAGAACCTGCCGGTTCTGCGTGGCTATACCGAGACGCGCCACAAGGCCAAGTCCTGGGATCGCGAACGACGCACCGTCGCCCGTATTGAGGCGACGATGCTCGGCCTCGACATCCGTTTCGTCGTCACCAGCCTCGATGTCGGCTCGGCCGAGTGGATCTAAGAGCTGGCGCCGGTTGTTTGGACAGCGCCCCGCGGGATTTAAGTGGATTCCTGCCGGGTTATGCTGAACGCGGGGCCTTACGATTTTGTCGTTGCGTCGGGAGGGCGTAGCCCGACCAGAGCGACGACAAAATCGTCGGCGACGGTCATGCGGCCATCACCATAGCTTGCGTGCCGAAGTAAGCCTCGTCGGGCGTGCGCCCGTCAAGGCTCGAGTGAGGGCGTCCCTGATTGTAGAAGGCCAGATACTTGGCAATTGACGCTCGCGCCTCGGACACGCTGTCGTAGGCGCGGAGATAAACTTCTTCGTATTTGACCGTGCGCCAGAGCCGCTCGACAAACACGTTGTCGCGCCAGGCGCCCTTGCCGTCCATGCTGATGGCGATCTTCGCGTCCAGCAGCACATCGGTGAACTCGAGGCTGGTGAACTGGCTGCCCTGGTCCGTGTTGAAAATCTCGGGCCTGCCGTGCTTCGCCAACGCCTCCTGGACCGCTTCGACGCAGAAGGCCGCCTCCATTGTGATCGAGACGCGATGGGCCAGGACCCGTCGGCTGAACACATCGACGACCGCCGCGAGATAGACGAAGCCACGCCGCATCGGAATGTAGGTGATGTCCATTGCCCACGCCTGGTCGGGCCGCTCGATCTTCAATCCGCGCAACAGGTACGGGTAGATCTTGTGACCCGGTGCCGGCTTACTCGTGTTCGGGCGACGATAGACCGCCTCGATCCCCATGCGCTTCATCAGCGTCGCGATGTGGCGGCGACCGGCGTATACGCCCTCCCGCCGCAGCAACGATCGCTGCATACGCGCTCCCGCGAAGGGATAATCGAGATGCAGCTCATCGAGCCGACGCATCAAGGCAAGGTCCTCGGCCGAAACTGGCCGAGGTTCATAGTAGACCGTGCTGCGAGCCAGCTTCAGGACCTTCGCCTGGCGCACGATAGAAAGATCATGACCGCGGTCGATCATCGCTTTGCGCTCAGCAGGCCCGCCTTGGTGAGCGCGCCGGACAAAAAATCGTTTTCCAACGCCAGCTCGCCGATCTTGGCATGTAACGCCTTCAAATCGACCGGCGTCTCGGCCGACGCCTTGTCATGCCCAAACACGCCGGCGGCGCCTTCCAGGAGCTGGTTTTTCCAGATCGTGATCTGGTTCGGATGAACATCAAACAGTTGCGCCAGCTCCGCCAGCGTCTTGTCGCCTTTGACCGCAGCCAAAGCAACCTTCGCCTTGAATGCCGGAGAATGCATCCGGCGGCTCTTCTTCGTCATCTTCGCTCCTGATTCGCGGCAAGAATCCTCGCCGCTGTCAGGCAGAAAATCCACTCAAGCTACTGTCCGAATTTGCGGAGCCAGCTCTCATTGCCGCTGCAGTTGCTAGGGCGCCTGCAGAGTTGAGTGGCGTTCCTCAGAGCATCCATGACGAACTGGTCAACGGCATCCTCCGGAAAACACACGGCACCGAGCTGGCCAAGATTGCGACCGATGTGGCGACTCTGGAATTCGCCGACGAGTTGATTCGGGAGGCGGACAAGGAAATTCGATCGGCAGCAGAAGTTGCGCACTCGACCGACTTCCGCGTTTGGGCAAAGCCGCTGCTTGACCCGATTTTGACCGAAGCCGGCGCGGACTTCGATGAAGTATATCGGCGACAGGAACCGAATGAGTTGAACATTCTCGGCGCGCTCGCCGCAGCATAGTCTGTCATTCGGCCTGCAATATTGACCCCCTAAGCCGGGGGATCGGCGTCCAAAATTGACCCCCTACAGATTGATCTGTTGCGCTGCCTGCTTTGGAACGAAGCAGGTGGTGGGGGATGCTGATCGTGGAGACAATTGCCCGGATCCGGCGCGAGCACTTCATCAAGGGCAAGACGATCAAGGAGATCGCCCGTGACCTGAAGGTGTCGCGGAACACGGTCCGGAAGGTGCTGAGGTCGGGAGAGACCTCCTTCGAGTACGAGCGGCAGGTGCAGCCGCGGCCAAAGCTGGGACGATGGGCAGTAGAGCTTGACGGATTGCTGGCGGCGAACGCGGCCAAATCGGCTCGTGAACAGCTGACGTTGATCCGGATCTTCGAAGAGCTGCGCGGCCGCGGCTACGACGGCGGTTACGATGCCGTGCGGCGTTACGCCAGGCGGTGGAGCAAAGAACGCGGGCAATCGACCGCGGCGGCTTATGTCCCGCTGAGCTTTGCCCCAGGCGAAGCCTACCAGTTCGACTGGAGCCACGAGGTGGTCTTGCTGAGCGGGACCACGGTGATGGTGAAGGCCGCCCATGTCCGGCTCTGTCACAGCCGCATGCTGTTCGTGCGGGCCTATCCGCGGGAGACGCAGGAGATGGTGTTCGACGCCCACGACCGGGCGTTCGCTCTGTTCAAAGGCACCTGCACCCGCGGCATCTACGACAACATGAAGACCGCCGTAGAGACGATCTTCGTCGGTAAAGGGCGTCTCTACAATCGCCGCTTCCTGCAGATGTGCAGCCACTATCTGGTCGATCCGGTCGCCTGCACGCCGGCGTCGGGCTGGGAGAAGGGGCAGGTCGAGAACCAGGTCGGGCTGGTCCGGGAGCGCTTCTTCACGCCGCGGCTGCGGTTCAAAAACCTCGACGAGTTAAACGCCTGGCTGCTCGACAAATGCATCGCCTACGCCAAGGCTCATCGCCACCCGGAGCTGGTCGATCAGACGATCTGGGAAGTGTTCGAAGCCGAGCGTCCCAAGCTCGTTCCCTATGCCGGCCGCTTCGACGGCTTCCATGCGGTGACGGCATCGGTCTCGAAGACCTGCCTGGTGCGCTTCGACAACAACAAGTACTCGGTCGCAGCCAGCGCAGTCGGACGGCCGGTCGAAGTCCAGGCTTATGCCGACCGCATCGTGATCCGTCAGGATGGACGCATCGTTGCCGAGCACCCGCGATCCTTTGGCCGCGGCGAGACGACCTATGATCCCTGGCACTATGTGCCGGTGCTGGCTCGCAAACCCGGTGCCTTGCGCAACGGCGCTCCCTTCAAAGACTGGGTGCTGCCGGCCGCGATCGAGCGGATCCGGCGCAAGCTTGCCAGCACCGACGATGGCAATCGGCAGATGGTCGACATCCTCACCGCGGTGCTGACTGACGGTCTGTCCGCGGTGGAAGCGGCCTGTGCCGAAGCGCTCGGTCATGGCGTCCATTCCGCCGATGTCGTGCTCAACATCCTGGCCCGTCAACGTGAACCCGCCCCACCGGCCAACATCATGACGCCGGCCGCACTGACGCTCCGTCATGCACCGATCGCCGATTGTGCCCGCTACGACAACCTCCGGAGGACCATCTGATGGAACGAACCCAAATCTTCGACCTCATGGGCGAGCTCAAGCTCTACGGCATGAAGGCTGCCTTCGACGAGATCATGGCAACTGCCGTCAAGCGCCAGCACGAACCTCAGCGCATTGTCGGCGACCTGCTTAACGCCGAGATCAACGAGAAGCAGGCCCGCTCGATCAAATACCAGCTGACCATTGCCAAGCTGCCGCTTGCCAAGGACATCGCCGACTTCCAGTTCGACGGCACGCCGATCAATCAGACTCTCGTCAATGATCTCGCCAGCGGCGGCTTCATCGCCCAGCAACGCAATGTCGTGCTGGTTGGCGGCACCGGCACAGGCAAGACCCACCTGGCCATTGCCATCGCCAGAAGCTGCATCCGATCCGGTGCCCGCGGCCGCTTCTTCAACGTAGTCGACCTCGTCAATCGCCTCGAGACCGAGACCCGCAACGGACGGCAAGGACGGCTCGCCGAGCATCTGACCCGGATGGACTTCATCGTGCTGGATGAACTCGGCTATTTGCCCTTCGCCCAGTCCGGTGGCCAGCTCCTCTTCCACCTCGTCAGCCGGCTCTATGAGCGCGCCTCCGTCATCGTGACGACCAATCTCGCCTTCGGCGAATGGCCGAGCGTGTTCGGCGACGCCAAAATGACCACAGCGCTGCTCGACCGATTGACCCATCACTGCGACATTGTCGAGACCGGCAACGATAGCTGGCGGTTCAAGAGCCGAGACGACGATCACGCCACCCGCGCTCGTCTCGCCTCCGCTATCCCGGCCAGCTCCGACGAGACGAGCGCTACCAGCAAAGCCCGCCGCACGAAGGGGTCAAAATTGGACGCCGATGAGGGGCGCATTGCCTCATCGAAAATGTTACCGAACAATTCCGCTGATGACTGGGGCGGCGTTACCGAATCAGGTCGGTGGCGCCAATGGCGAGCGGGATCAGCATGGGCGCAAGGCGCGAGGTGTTGGCCGCGGTGGCGAGGCGCTACCGTGCGGCTGGACGAGTTGAGAAGGGACGGATCCTTGACGAGTTGACAGCAACGACGGGTTGGCACCGCAAGCACGCGGTGCGAGCACTGTCGGTTGCCGGAAGGGACAGGCCCAGACCACCACTGGACGAAGGGGCAACGAGCCCAACCGAACCAGCGACAAGTCGGCGACGCAAATACGCCAGCGTGCGCGACGCGCTGATCGCGCTGTGGGAAGCCTCCGATCGCGTCTGCGGTAAGCGCCTCGTATCGATGATCCCAGTGCTGTTGCCCGCACTCGAGCGGCATGGCCGGCTGAAGCCAACGAGCGCAGAGCGTGCGCTGCTGACAACTCTGAGCGCGGCGACGATCGATCGGATGTTGATCGACGTTAAAATTGCGGCTGCTGGGGGGCGCCGGCGGCGAGTCGGATTCTACTCGGCGATTCGACGCGAGGTGCCGATCCGCACTTTCAATGACTGGGCAAACCCGCCGCCAGGCTTTTGCGAGATCGACATGGTCGCGCACGGTGGGACCAGCGTCGCCGGCTCGTTTATCCAGACTTTGACCATGGTGGACATCGCAACAGGATGGACGGAATGCCTGCCCCTGGTGACACGCGATGGCAGCCTCGTCGTGGAAGCGATGACGCGAGCACAGGGCCTGTTCCCGTGGGTGATCTGTGGCGCCGACTTCGATAACGACAGCGCGTTCATGAACGACGTCGTCGTTCCATGGTGCCGAGCACAGAAGATCGAGGTAACGCGGTCACGTGCCTACAAAAAGAACGATCAGGCTTTCGTGGAGCAGAAGAACGGTGCGGTGGTCCGGCGGCTCGTCGGATACGGGCGCTTCGACGGGGTCGAGACGGCCCGCGTGATGGCACGTCTCTACGCGGCGGCGCGCCTGCTGGTGAACTTCTTCCAGCCGTCATTCAAGCTCAAAGAGAAGCGCCGCGAGGGTGCCAAGATCATCAAACGCTATCATCCGCCTGCCACACCATACGAACGTGCACTGGGGCACCCGAAACTCCCATCAGCGGTCAAGCGCCGTCTGCGCCAGACGTATCGGACTCTCGATCCCATACAATTGCTTGCCACGATCCGCACGGCGCAGGAAGAGCTCGGCGAACGGATCGGCAAGCGCGGTCTTGCGAAGGTTCCCACCGTATCGCCGGCTGATCCGCTCTCGTTTGCCCGATCGCTCGGCACGGCGGCAAACACCGCCGAAGTGCGGGCCACGCACCGCCGGCCGAAACGGCGATATAAAAAGCGTATTCGCATGCCCTCGAAGCTCGATCCCCATCTCGCGATCATCGAGAACTGGCTCGCCGTCGAGCCACAGCTCACTGCACTGGCCATCGTGGGCAGGCTCGCCACGATCGATCCTTCGATGTTCAGCGACAAGCAGCATTCGATCGTTCAGCGCCTGCTTCGGTCCCTCCGGCGGAAGGTGGCGGAGATAGCCATCGTATCCATGCCCGTGGATGAAATACGGCCCGAGGCTGTGGACGGCGCTGCGTGTGATGAGCACTCCGCCCCGCCCACAGCCTCTCCACCGAGCTGGCCGCGGCTCGAGACCGAGACCTTCATCCCGGGTAACATTACTTCCTGAGGCAATACGAGGGGTCAAATTTGCAGGCCGATTGACACTGGAGTTCGTCAACGGTTCGCGGATCCTGGCGCTGCCCGGCGACGCCAAGACGATCCGCGGCCTGTCTGCGCCGGCCCTGGTCATTGTCGACGAAGCCGCGTTTGCCAACGACGACTTGATCCAAGCGCTGCGCCCCATGTTGGCCGTGTCGAACGGCCAGTTGATCGCGCTCAGCACACCCAACGGCAAGCGCGGGTGGTTTTATGAGCAGTGGCACAGTGGGGATGATAGTTGGCGGCGCTTTCGCGTGCCGGCGACCGACTGTCCGCGCATCTCGAAAGAATTCCTGGCCGAACAGCTCCGTGAGCTGGGCCCGACCCGCTATTCGCAGGAATACGAACTAGCGTTCGTTGACAGCGAGGACTCGGCATTTTCGACGTCAATCATTGATTCGATATTCACCAATGAGGTTCGACCGCTATGGACATAGCGAAAAGGTCATTTGATTGGCGTCGGATCCCCGCTCGTCCCGTCGATCGCTGGTACGTCGGAGTCGACATTGGGCAGAGCACAGACCCGACCGCCATATCCGTTATGCATCATAAATCGGTGCCGCTCGACGATTGGACCATGAACGAAAAGGCGGAACTGTGGAAACAGAAAAAGGACGAGCATTTCGACGTCCGCCACTTGGAGCGGTTGCCCTTGGGTATGCCGTACCCAGAGCAAATTCAGCGCGTTGCAAACGTGCTCGCGCGACCGCCATTGAACATGCTCAATCCGAAATTGGTAATCGACGAAACGGGCGTAGGTCGGCCGGTCGGGGACATGTTCAACGCTGCCGGCTTGCATCCCTATCGGGTCACGATCACGGCCGGCCTTGAGGCAACGCAGCACAGCGGCGATTCCTGGCACGTGCCCAAGGCGTTGCTGATATCGAACCTTGAGGCGCGGTCGCATTCGGGCGAATTGCGCATTGCCGCGGGGGCGAACGACGCCAGCGCCCTCAAAGAAGAAATGAAGGACTTCAAGCGGAAGATTTCAGAGGCCGGCCGAACCACCTACGCCGCGCGCGTCGGCGCCCATGACGACCTGGTGCTGTCGGTCGCCATCACGCTGTGGATGGCGACGCAGGGACCGACATTTTACCAGGAGCCGTTGCGGATTTAGGGACTTCCGAGCGACCACGCGCAGTTCGTTAACGAAAACCGTGAAAAGTGATATTTGCTTTGGGTTGCGCGACTCGCTCGTTCCTGTTATGTTCCATTGTCGATTTCGGAACCAGGTAGAACAACTATGCTCCAATTTCCGAGATGTCGTCATTGCCAGCGTCAGTGGAAGCCCCGACAGGGGACGGTGGCCGCACAGGCCTACTGCTATCGATGCCGGGGCGATCGGCGCGAAATTGCCAAGCAGACGTTCGCGCTCAAACCGTTAACGGCGGATGATCTGACAGGGCAGTACGTGCGGGTTTGGCGCAAGGCGCGCTAAGATCATTTCGTCATTTTGGCAAATAGCGCGGTCAATTCACGCTCGGCTGTGTCGAGCCCGACACCAATCGACGAGCCAAGGTTTCTCTTGTTGCCTTTACCTACTGGCTCGCTCCAGGCGGACCAATTGTACATTCTTGAAGCCGTCTGCTCCCAAACTACAAAGTATCTTCGATTCTTGTGCACGCACGTCCAGCGTATCTCGTTGGCGTTTTGAGAGCACTCCCATCTCGGCAACGTGTGGAGCCTGGAATATGCAGCTAAGGCTTCGTTGGCAGTCTGGTATCGCGCGGCTGGGTCGTCATGCATCATTGTCCTCAACACGGTGCGCCACGGCTTTGGAACGTGCGGGAGGAACGGCAAATTTTTCGCGAAACCTCCTCGACCGACGACATGACGGGGTGGAGGGAGTTGCGCATACCATGCGGCACCGTGAATGATTCTATAAATAGTCATGCCAAGCGCCCAGATGTCAGTTTTTATGCTTGTGCCGCCGCCTCCGTGGATCTCCGGTGCTAAATGGTCGCTGTAACCTTGCACCGATGCATACCCGACGATGATGTTGTCAGTGACAAGGCCGAAGTCGCCAAGCTGCGCTGCGCCGTGTTTGTTGAGCAAGATGTTGGCAGGTTTAATGTCACGATGGAGCATGTTCCTCGCATGCAGCGCAGCTAATCCCATTGTGACATGATTTGCGTACTTTCGGACGTCGGCAAGCGGCATCGGCCCAGTCTCAAACTTTTTCTGTAAGCAGCCGCCCGAACAATGGTCCATGACAAGATGGACCGCGTCGCTCGTTGCGCTTTCGAGCAATCCGTGGACCTTAACCACATTGGCGTGCTCTGCACGGCTTAGTCGCTGCCCTTCCGCGAGCAGTCCCTTTTTCCGGGCCTGCCAATCTGAATCGGGCTCGCTCGCAAGCCGGGTGAATATTTTGACGGCGACCAGTCCGTGTACGTCATCGGTGCCTGAATGCACTTCACCGAAGTGCCCATTACCTATCTTTGGTCCGATTTTAAGGTTGGAAATTAAGGTCACTGATCATTCCGCGCGGCGAGCAGAACGATTGCAGCCTCGCGGCTGCCCATCCGCAAGTTGGCTCCCGCAACCTGCTTCGTCCAAAAGTCATTGTCAGCGACGTACTCGTCCACCTTACGATCGCCAAACGTGCGACTGATGGATGCTTTTGATTTCACGTCGGTCCGAACAACACCACCACAAGCGCTCATAACCACACCACGCAACTCGGCCGATTGAAGAAGCGCTTTTGTCGCAGCGTTCCGGCTAATGGCGCTTTCTTTCACCACCACGCGCTTGATCGAATGCTCGCGAACATAGTCGGCGAGATGGTGAGCGATCGTGGAATAGGCCTCAGCTCGGTTGCCCGACTGCAACGTTAGCGTTTGGTCGCTCTGCAAAATGAGCGGATTTGCGCCGTCGATTTCGGCATCCACCATAACTACTCTGTCGCCCGACACGACGACGCCCAGCCAACGATCAGCCATTTCAAGCCCAAATATGAGGGATGATTCGCTAAAATATACCAGCGGTTGCGCGCGTCAGAAACAAGCGTTGGCGTTTCTGCCCAGATTTACACCGCTCGCTCCGTTATTGGCACGGGGCTGCAATGGGATGTTACCCGGTCCGTTACCCGGGGTGCAATCTAACCGATAAGAGATCCGGCTAAGTATTGGTCGGAGCGAGAGGATTTGAACCTCCGACCCCTAGTCTCCCAGACTAGTGCGCTAACCGGGCTGCGCCACGCTCCGATGCCGTTCCATTAGCTGCGATCCTGTGTTCGCGCAAGGCAAAGCAGGCCTTTCAGGGCCGCAATCGGGACCCCGGTTCCCCGACTCAGCCGTCCTTCATCGCCGCGTCGATCATCTGCCGGCAGGCGACCAGCTCCTGCAGCACGCGTTCGAGCCGCTCGCGATCGGCCGACGGAACGGAGGGGCGCACCGGCGGCGCCGCAGCCGACGCCTTGCCCGGCTGCGCGGACGCCTTGCTCGGATGGGCGTGCGCCTTGTAGGTCGACAGGATCGGATCCTCGTCGGGATCGACGAATCGGTAGTCGATTCCCTGCTCGTCGCCGTCGCCCTCCTCGCCGTCGAAATCGAGGCCGTCATTGCTCTCGAGCTCGTCGGGCTCGGCCATGCTGTTGCCGACCGCCTCCTCGACCGCGCCGAACGAGACCGCCGCGGTCTGGTCGGCGATGCCCTGCACCGACTTGATGCCATGCTCCTTCAGGATCCGCTGCACGCCGCGGATGGTGTAGCCCTCGCCGTAGAGTAGCCGGCGGATGCCCTTGAGCAGGTCGACGTCGTCAGGGCGATAATAGCGGCGGCCGCCGCTGCGCTTCATCGGCTTGATCTGCGCGAAGCGCGTTTCCCAGAACCTCAGCACATGCTGGGGAATATCAAGCTCGTCAGCGACTTCGCTGATGGTACGGAACGCATCCGGCGCCTTGTCCAAATGCCCGCTCCTCTCGCCTCAATGGCTAGAACCCTTTCCGTTCCGATTGAATCGGAACGGAGCTCCAGATTCTAGTTTTGGCGCGTTTTCTTCACGCGAACCGGTATCCACTTCGCTTGAAAACGCTCTAGTCGGCCTTGCTGCCGTCGCCATTGGTGACGGCATGGCCATTGATCCGCTGCTTCAGGATCGCCGACGGCTTGAACACCATCACCCGCCGCGGCGAGATCGGCACCTCGGTGCCGGTCTTTGGATTACGCCCGATACGCTGGCCCTTCTTGCGCACCATGAAGGAGCCGAATGACGACAGCTTCACCGTCTCGCCTTTTTCAAGGCAATCGGTGATCTCCTTCAATACCAACTCGACAAATGCCGACGATTCCGTGCGCGACAGGCCTACCTTTTGGTAGACCGCCTCACACAAATCGACACGCGTCACTGTTTTTCCGGTTCCCGTGGTCATCGCCTGCCCCGCACTCTCGGCGAACAATTTCTTGACTGAAATTAAAAGCTTAGCGCGCAATGGTCAACAGCGACCAGCATCCGGACGCCGGAAAGATACCGGCAACCTGTTGGCACTCTTTAATGACGCGCTACCAGCGCACGAGCGCCGAGCCCCAGGTGAAGCCGCCGCCCATCGCCTCAAACAGCACCAGATCGCCCTTCTTGACGCGTCCGTCCTTCACGGCGACCGACAGCGCCAGCGGGATCGAGGCCGCCGACGTGTTGCCGTGCTTGTCGACCGTCAAGACCACTTTCTGCGGCGCAATATGCAGCTTGTGGGCCGATGCATCGATGATTCGCTTGTTGGCCTGATGCGGAATGAACCAGGTGATGTCGTCGGCGGTAAAGCCGGTGGCGTTGAACGCATCGACGATCACATCGGTGATCATGCCGACGGCGTGCTTGAACACCTCGCGGCCTTCCATCCGGAGATATCCGACCGTCCTGGTCGAGCCGGGGCCGCCATCGACGTACAGCTTCGACTTGTGGCGCCCGTCGGAACGCAGATGCGTCGTCAACACGCCGGGATCGCTGATCGTGCCGGAATGCTCCTGGGCCTCCAGCACGACCGCGCCGGCGCCATCGCCGAACAGCACGCAGGTGCCGCGGTCGTTCCAGTCGAGGATGCGCGAGAAGGTCTCGGCACCGATCACCAGCGCCCGCTTGTGGTGGCCGGCACGCAGGAAATTGTCGGCGGTGGTCAGCGCAAAGACGAAGCCCGAGCACACCGCCTGCAGGTCGAAGGCCACGCCATGGTTGATGCCGAGCCCGTGCTGGACCGCGACCGCGGTGGCCGGAAAGGTGTTGTCGGGCGTCGAGGTCGCCAGCACGATCAGGTCGATCGATTGGGCGTCGATGTTGGCATCGGCGAGCGCGGCGCGCGCCGCATTGATCGCGAGATGCGAGGTGAACTCGTCATCTGCGGCGATATGGCGCTCGCTGATGCCGGTGCGCTGCACGATCCAGTCATCCGACGTGTCGATCCGGCTGGCCAGTTCGGCATTGGTCAAAACCCGCTCCGGCAAATATGAGCCGCAGCCGAGCACTACCGAACGTATCGCAGTCACGAGACAGCCTCCTGCGCGGTCGGTGCCTTTACCAGGGCGCTGCCGTCGCGGTTGAGCATCTGATTGATCTTGGTGAGGAGATCGTAGTGGGCCATCTCATAGCCAACATCCACCGCATAGGCAAAGCCTTCCGCGTTGATGCCGCCATGGCTCTTGACCACCACGCCGTTCAGGCCGAGCAGCAGGCCGCCATTCGACTTGTTGGGATCGAGCTTGTCGCGCAGCTTCTGGAACGCGCCGCGGGCAAGCAGATAGCCGATCCGCGCCAGCCAGCTCGACGACATCGCCTCGCGCAGCAGCGTGAACATCTGGCGCGCGGTTCCCTCGGCGGCCTTGAGCGCGATATTGCCGCTGAAACCTTCCGACACGATCACGTCGGCGAGCCCCTTGCCGATCGCGTCGCCCTCGACAAAGCCGATATAGTCGAACTGGTTCGAGTTCATCGCGCGCAGCATCTCGGCCGCCTCGCGGATTTCGCCGTGCCCCTTGATCTCTTCGGACCCGATATTGAGCAGGCCGACGGTCGGCCGTTCGAGGTTGAACAGCACGCTCGCCATCGCGCTGCCCATCACCGCGAGCGTCGCCAGATGGTGGGCGTCGCCGCCGATCGAGGCGCCGAGATCGAGCACCACCGAATCGCCGCGCAGCGTCGGCCACACCGCGGCGAGCGCCGGGCGGTCGACGCCGGGCAGCGTCCGCAAATTGATGCTGCCCATCGCCATCAAGGCGCCGGAGTTGCCGGCGGAGACCGCGACGTCGGCCTCGCCATGCTTCACCGCATCGATCGCCAGCCACATCGACGACGCCCTGCGGGTCCGCCGCAGCGCCTGGCTCGGCTTCTCGTCATTCTTCACGGCGACGTCGGTATGGATCACCTTCGATACTGCCTTGAGCGCAGGATGCTTCGCGAGTTCCGGCTCGATCTGGGCCCGGTCTCCGACCAGCAGGAATTCACTGCCGGGATGACGGCTCAATGAGATCGCGGCGCCGGGAATAACCACCGATGCGCCGACATCGCCCCCCATGGCGTCAAGCGCGATTCGAACCTTTTGAGGCATGAACGTCCCGGAAACCTGCTCTCCCACAGCCCTTCAACGCAGGCCGCGAGCTTGAAGTCACCGCTGTCAACGGCGCGCGGCCAAACACCAATTCGCGTCCCGGCCGGGCCGCGACAATAGCGTTTCCGCGGTCCGACACAACCTCTTGACCGCAAACGACCGAGCCGTCAAACCCGTCACGCAACACATCCAAACATACCAGAAATATATTATATTTCAACGCATTGCGACATTTATTTGAAGTGACCACCGACATCCCTCGCGAAGCCGTGCAAGCAAGCCATCCCCTCAAATGTGGCTTCAGAGCGTTTTCGAGCGGAAGTGGATCCCGGTTCGCGTGAAGAAAACGCGTCAAAACAAAAAAGCTGCCCTTAGCCGCCCTCAACTGCCCTTGGGCTTCTTGCCGTTAGGCTTTTCCTTCAGCGCTTTCAGCGCGGCAAAGGGATGATTTTCCGGATCAGGGGCTTCAACCTCCTGTTCAAACACCGCATCCACCTTGCGCGGATACGGGTCTATGCCGAGAAACAGCGCATCGGTGGCGAGCCGGCCGATGTCGATGAAGCCGCCTGTGATCGGCTCCGGCGGATCCGGCGTTTCCTCATCGCCGGCCTCGGCGTCGTCGACCAGGTCGGCCATCTCCGGGATCTGCTCGGGCGGCGCGAACATCACATCGATCTCTTCATCGATCTCGTTCTCGATCGGATCGAGCGTCACCACGCAGGTCTGCCCGACCTTCGCCAAAACCCTGCCGGTGACGTGGCAGCTGCCGTCGCGCTTGGGCTGCAGATCGAACGTCGCGTGCGCCGAGATCACCTCGCGCAACTCCGCGGCCTCGGCCATCGCCTTGCGCACCGCCTCGTCGGCCACGATCTCGCGATGCAGACCGGTCTCCGGGATTTGCGCGACATTGACGAGAACGCGCCAAGGGTCCCGCACGGCATCGGGCCGTCCTGTGGTCCCGCCGCTCATGCCGCCGTCCCCGCAGCCTGCGGCGCGGGAAAGCGCCACGCGCCCTCGGTCAGCGCCGCGAGGTCGGTGTGATCAAGCACCGCCATTGCCTCCCCGGCATAGGCGGCCAGTTCGCGCGCCTGGTCGATATTCTGGCCGTTGAGGATGTTCTTGCAGAACGACTGGGCCAGGGCCTCCTCGCTGTCGGTCAGCGCCAAATCATAGGCCGCGGTACGGCCATAGAAGGCCTCGCCGAACGCCTGCATGCGCTTGGGCACCGTGAGGTCGCCGACGCCCATTTCCCGCAGGTTGTCGTCCATGTCGATGCAGAAATGATCGAACAGCGCTTGCGACAGCCCCACGCCGCCCTCGGCGGACTTTAATCGCCGCAGCACCAGCCAGAGATGCATCAGAAGCAGGTCAAAACGGCCGTTAACCGTGTCGGGAACGCCCAAGTCACGGTAAAATAACGGTTCTCGCGCCTGCGTCACGATCATGCCATAGATGGTCTCAATGGTGCTGCGCGCGGGCACCGGGGGTCTTCTGAAGTGATTGAACGGCCAAAGCATGACGGGTTCCGGCTGCCGGCTCCCCAAAGGACACCTGTTGAGCGGTCGCCCATTGGAGCGCGGCATGATTGCAATCCATTGAGCTGCCCGGTACGTCAATGCCACGGCCGATGCAAGGGGACGGATCAGTTCCGCCGATGAACCACACTCTTCCACGACAGTCTCGCGCCGCTTCCGCGCGCGGGTTTTTCACGCGCTTTCGCGCGATCGCCGTCATTGGCCTGGTCTGCGCCGCCCTCGGCGGCTGCGCCGGCGAACAATTCCAGAAGGGCTATATCCTGCCTGAAGGAGCGCTCGAGCAGATCCCGATCGGCGCGAGCCAGGATCAGGTGCTGATCGTGCTCGGCACGCCCTCGACCGTCGCAACACTGGACGGCGAGGTGTTCTATTACATCTCGCAGCGGACCTCGCGCCCGGTTGCCTTCATGAACCAGCGGGTGGTCGACCAGCGCGTGATCGCGGTCTATTTCGACAAGAACCGGCAGGTGCGCCGGCTCGCCAATTACGGCCTCAAGGACGGCAAGATCTTCGACTTCGTCAGCCGCACCACGCCGACGTCGGGCCAGGAAATGTCCTACCTGACACCGCTCTTCAAGCTGCTCAGCTTCAACTGACCGGAATCAGCTATCGCGCCCCGCCCAAGTCCCGGACGCTAAAGTCCGGGACGCTCAACCAATTCTCACCCGGCTGGTGTCGATCTGCCGCCCGGTAAGGTCGGCGACGTGGCTGACGATCAAATTCCACTCGTTGCAAGCAGCGGTGTACCAGGCCTGACTGACGATGAGGTCGGCCGCCGACGTCGCGGCCTGCAGCTTGGCGATCACGCCGCCGAGCTCGCCGTCCAGAGCGGTCCAGCCGGTCCGGAGCGAATCAAGCGCGTTCTCGATCATCGCCATATCGCTCAGCACGAGCCCGGTGCTCATGGTGAGCGCGCCCAGCGTTGCGACTATCCTTTGATCGTCGCTGAGCGCCGACTGATCAGAGGCGATCTTCTGCTGATAGCCCGATATCTCCGATTGCATGGCATTGATCTGGCCCTCGGCTTCGGCGATCGAGGCCACGCCGATGCCGGCCAGGATCAGCGACGCGCCGCCGGTCAGCGGCGCGAACACGACACCGAAGATGGTTTCGATGATGCCGCGCGTGCGCGCGGCTTTCGCCCGTGCGATCGCCTCGCGGTCGGTCTGGATTTGCACGTTGAGCAGTTTGATCTGGTTGTTGATCGCATCGATCTCGCCCTGAATCTGCTGCTCCTGGGCCTGTACCTGCCCGACCGTGTTGCGCATCGCCTGGTCGGCCTGCAGCATCGCCTGCTCGAACGTCTGGAGCTTGCCGAGATAGTCCGCGATCTGTCCGATCATGGCCTGGATCGGCGGCTCAAGCGCCTGCATCGCGGTGATCAGTTCGGCCTTGCCGCCGGCCGAGAAGCGTTGCTCGAGTGCGGCAAACAGAGCGTCGATCTGCGGCGCTGCCGCGACAAACGCCTGCCCGGCGGCGGCAATCGTATCGAGGATGTCGGTCTGGAAATACAGCACTCCGCTGCGGCGCCAGCCGACGACCAGGTTCTCGGCGGCGCCGAGCTCCTGGTCGAGCTGATCGTACCAGGGGGAAGCGACCTCCGCGATCTCGGCCTCGATCACCGCCTGGCAGGACGAGTTGAGCAGCACGATCGCGCCCATGCTCGCGTCGATCTCCGCATTCGTCGCCGCACCGCTGAAAGGCATCTCGTCTCCCCTCTGTTACGCGGCCCTGCCGGGGATTCCGATCGAAGCGGTCGCCAGCTTCTGCGCGAACTGCGTGGCAGCGGCCCATTCGGCCTGCGTGGCCGAGCCGAAAGTGTCGGCCGCGAACGTGCCCAGCGTGACCTTGCCGGCCCTAAGCTCCGCCAATGCATCGCCCATCGCGTCCCGAAGCGCGCCCCAGGCACCGATGAGCTCACGCAGACGCGTCAGTGCATCGCCGGTCGAGCCCAGCACCTGCTCGGCGGCAGACAGCGCAAGCGCCGCCGCGGCTTTTGCGTCAGGCGATTGGTCCGCCGCCGCGCGCAGCGCAGCATCGCGGGCATGCATGGTCTCTCCCCATGCATTGATCGTTGCGAGCCTCGTTTCGAGGCCGGCGACAGTTACGTGCAATGACTGATCCAGTGGGCCGGCGAGTTCGAGCCCGATTTCAACGAAGGGATCGCCTGCGCCCTGCGCATCCGGATGATCAGCCGCAATCGAGCTGACCTGCGAAGAGATCGCCGAAAACGTCGTGCCGTGGTTGATGACCAGCACCAGAACTTCGCCGGTGACATCAGGCCCGATATTGTCGATCCAGTCCTGCGCCTGCGCCTTGGCGGCATCGAGCTTGCTGTTGAGGTCGTCGAACCAGTCGGGCTTTGGCGACGGCTGGATCAGCGGCGCGTTGAGCAAACCATGGCAGGCTGCAGTGACCGCGGCGAGACCCCCGAAGGTCGCCTTGCACGCAGAAGTTAGCCTGCCCAGGCCGCCCACATCCGGTGCGCCGCCTGGCTTGTCGTTCGACATGACGAATTCCTTTCAAGCAAGGCGGGCACCGTCGGCAGGCGGCGGTGCCCGCGAGATGATCAAGCGGCTTTGCCGTCCATCGCCAGTTCCTTGGCCGGATATGAAACCGGGGCGTTGACCAGCCCCTGCGCAAACGACGTCGCATCGGCCCATTCCGAGGCTGCAGCGGTGGTGAAAGCACCCGCCACGATGGTGCTGAGCGCCGCTTCAGCCGATTCAAGCTTCGCCAGCACGCCCTGCAGTTCGCCCTGGAACACAGTCCAGCTGGTGCGGAAGTCGGACAGCGCGTTGCTGGCGTCGGTGATGTACTGGATCGCCTGGCTCGAGGCGGAGCCCAGCCCCTGCAGGGCGACCATTTGGCGCTTGTCGTCGTCCAGCTCCTTCTGGTCCTGGGCGATCTCGTCGAATTGCTTGTTGATCTTGCTCTGCATGACGCCCCACGTCACGGCGCCACCGACGACCAGCAAGCCGCCGGTGCCGGCAACAAGGAGGCTGGCGCCGCCCGTTTCAGGCGCAAGCGCGATACCCACCACCAGGAGAAGCAATCCAATGGCGATGCCGCCAGCGGACGCCGCGATCGCGATATTCTCGTTATGAATGGTGTCGTTGAGCACCTTGATCGCTTCGTTCATCTTGCTGATGTCGGCGCTCAGATCCGCTTCCGCCTTCTGAATGCTGACCGCACCCGAGGTCAGGGCGTCGTGCGACGCCTGCATCAGGTCGCCCCAGTTCTTCATCAGCGTCTGTGTGGTGTTGGCATTGGTGACGATGACCTGCACCGACTGCTCCAGCGCGGCGACCAGCTCATGAACCTGCTTGACGTAGGGGTTGTCGGCGCCTTGTGCGTCCGGGTGCGCGTTAACGATCGACTGGATCGTGCCGGTGATGGCCGAATAGGTCGTGCCGTAGTTGATGACCTGCACCGGAACGCCGCCGGTGACGCTGGGCCCGATATTGTCGATCCAGTCCTGCGCGTGCGTCTTGGCGACGTCGAGCTTGCTGTTGAGGTCGTCGAACCAACTCGGCTTGGGCGACGGCGGCACGAACACCGTGTTCAGGATGCCGTGACACGCCTGGGTGATCAATGACAAGATCACGAAGGCCGATTGGGTTTGGGTCTCAAGCTTGGTGGTCGCCGCCAATTTCGGCGCTGCTTTTACTTTCAGTTTTGCTAGTGCCATCATGATCTCTCTCCTGCGCGTGCTAGGTTGCGATCGGATGCTGCGGGTCCAGCGTCACCGGCGGCCCGACCGTGGTCTTGGTCGCCGGTATTGCGATTGCGAACTTGCTGATCGCCTGCCAGTTCGCGTTCGCGATCGGGATGGTGAAGATGTCGAAATAGGTCGCCGGGTCGGCGCCGGCTTGAAGCGCCTGGATCGCCTGCTGCACCTTGTCGCGCTCGGTGCTCCACATCGTCACGATCTGGGGCATCACGTCGACGATGCGTCCGAATGTCAGCTCGAGATTGTAGAGCAGCCGCAGCACGAGCTTGGTGCCGGCGGCTGCCTGTGCCTCCTGGCTCGCCTCGATCTGCAGCTTGGCGATCTGCTGCAAGGTCTCGCCGACTTCGGCGGTCTTGGTGATGATGTCGTAGTAGAATTTTCCGACGGTGAAGGCGGCGGCGGCCATCCCGAGGAAGGAGAAGGATTCGCCGACCCCGGTGGCGACGTTGTAGAGTGTCTTCACCGTAGTCGTGACCACGCTCTGGCCGGTGCTGATGTCGCCCGCGGTGATGGAATCCTGGAGCGAGCCGACCAGATCCTCCAGACGCGTGAGCTGCGCGGCGATCTTGACCATCTGCTGCTCTTCGTCCTGCAGCTCGGCCCACCCCGCATTGATGCTGCTCTCCAGCAACGGCTGGATGTTCTTGAAAGCCTGATAGTGGCCTTGCAGCGCCGTCGCCGCGATGTTCGTGGCGTCGATCGACTTGTTGAGCTGGCTGAGCAGAACCTCCTTCAGCAACTTGATCCACTGATCGCTTGTGGTGGCCTTGGCATCGGCCACGCCGGCGAAGGCGCTGCCATAGTTGCTGAACTGCGTCAGCACCGGTCCCCAGACCGAGGGCTTGTCCTCGATCCATTTCGCGCCGGCCTGCCCCAACATGCCGACCCGGTTGCGCACCGGCGCCAGCCAGTCGGGGTCCTTCACCAGCACGCCGATGGTCGTGCCGCTCGCGCTGATCGAATAGCTGTCGAGCCGCAATATCTCGTTGAACGCCTGGGCCAGCAGGCTGTTCGCGACGTTGATCGATGGGCTCAGCATGGTCAGGATATCTTCAGGAATGGATCGAAGGTCATGGCCTTGCCGTCCATGGTCAGCACGCAGGAATATTGCTGGTTGCCCTTGAAGCCCTGGGCTTCGACCCGGCCGGACCAATAGGTGCCGTCGGGCGTGGTCACCGACTGCGGAACGCAGATCTTGTCGTTGATCATCTGGCCGGTGAACTGGGTGATGTTCACGTCGCTGGATGGCGACACCGCGACCACGCTCCAGTTGAGGACCTGACCGTCCTTGACCGCGGTGTAGAGCTCCGCCTGCCCTTCGCTGCCCGAGCCCGCGTGTTTGTTGGTGTCGATCATATATACGTTGTCCTGAAGGTTGCCGGAGGCGAGCGCGCCTTCGACATCCGCCACGATCAACACATCGACTTGACTCAATGCGGCTGCTGCACGCTCTGTTTTATCTGCACTCACGCTGCTGCTCCCTGCGTTAGACAATCTTGATGGATGAGTTGAGCGTCATTGACCTTCCACCGATCGACAGGGCGATCGTGTAAGAAAGGGACGCGAATTGACCGTGGGATTCGACCCGGCCGGACCACACATCCGGGTTGCCCACCTGCGGAGCCGGCTTGCAGACCGACGTGGAGATCATTTGACCGGAGAAGCCGGTGATCGACACCTGGCCCGTGGGGCTGACGGGAGTGACGCTCCAGTTCACGACCTGGCCGTCCTGCACGACCGTGTTGAGCGTCGGCGTTCCCTCGTTCCACGACCCGAGATAGCCGTTGTTGTCAACCAGAAATGAATTGTCGACAGCCGATCCGCTGGAGAGCGCGCCCTCGGTATCAACAACGATCAGTGCGTCGACTGTTCCCATCGCTGTCCAATCCAAAAATACGAGGTGTCGTTAGCGCCCGCGCCAATCGCTTGGCAGCAAGGCACTGTTACAATGTTCGGCTTTATTTGTTAGAAAATACTTCTCTAGGTAGTTACACCCTGAGGTAGTATGCATGCACAGAGGCTGAGCGCAAGAACGATTCTTGTTCAACACGAAAAGTTGGTCATCGGCTTCACATGCGCGCTCAATTTAAAACCAATGCAACGCTGCGATAGCAAAACAGACAGCGCAGCTCCTTCGCGCGATTTTGATTTGTCGTGCTTCGACCGAGCGATTGCTCCAATCAATTTATAGTTGCTTGCAATATATTCACACGCTCGCAGCGATGCTCGTGCTACGCTCGCTATGAGCCCGATCATGCCAATCGGCTCTTCAAGGGCTCTCGTCAGCCTTCATTCAGCAGGGAGATCAACGTCATGGGCTTTTATGGACCGGAACCTTTCGATAGCGCACAGGCCGTTTATGTCTGGACGGGCTTGGGCGCGCCGGGATTCTTCTCCGTCACCGTCAAGGGGAACGCCCCGAATTTCACATCAGGAATCAAACTCATCCGCGACGAGCAATGGGTCGGTGGTCTCGCCATCAGGGTGATGGGATGGACCGGTCCGCTCGGCCAAGGCACCAAGCCCTACACGGTGAAAGGGTCTTTCCCCGGATCCTTCCTCAAGGAGATCGTGATTATCGGAAGCAACAAGACCGAAGTCATCAAGGTGAGCGAAATCCCGTTCACCAACGACGAAGCCTTCGCCAAGAACGCCGACGCGCTGGTGTAACCGCGCCACCGACCTGAAGCAGGCCTGCGCCAGGTCTGCTACGCCAAGTCTGCTGCGCCAAGTCGTCCGCTTGCCGGACAGCCGCGCCATGCCTACGCTCCCTGCAAAATAAAATCATGCAGGGAGCGAAGTCGTGACCAGGGGATTGACCAAGGGATATCTTTCTCGCCGAGGAGTACTTGCGGGGGCTGCGGCCCTTTCGACGGCAGCGATCCTGCCGCGCGCCAGTCGTGGTGCCGGCGACTGGCGGCCGTCTGAGACGGTTCGGATCATCGTGCCGGCGGCAGCCGGCGGCTCCACCGACGTGATGGGGCGGCTGCTCGCCGCGCATCTGCAGCCGATCTGGGGCCAGTCGGTGGTCGTCGAGAATCGCTCCGGCGCCGGCGGCACCATCGGCACATCGGAGGTCGCCCGCGCCAAGGGCGACGGCCACACCATCCTGATCGGCAATCCCGGCCCCAACGCGATCGCCTTCAGCATCTTCCGAAACCTGACCTACAAGGCCGACCAGTTGCAGGCGGTCTCCAACATGATCCGGATCCCGAACATCGTCTCGGCGCATCCGTCGACCGGGCTCAAATCGATCCCCGACTTGATCGACTATCTGAAGAAGAACCCCGACAAGCTGACCTACGGCTCATCCGGCACCGGACAGAGCCCTCACCTCACCGGCGCCTGGTTCCTGCAGCTCACCGGGCTGAAGATGACGCACGTACCGTTCCGCGGCGCCGGCCCGGCGCTGCAGGCCGGGCTCGCCGGCGACATCCAGATCCTGTTCGACAATCTCTATCCATCGCTGCCGCAGGTGCAGGACGGCAAGCTCAACGGGCTCTGGGTCACGACGCCCGAGCGCAGCGAATCCGCGCCCAACCTACCCACGATGCGCGAGGGCGCGCCGGAGCTGGCAAAATTCGACGTCTCGTCCTGGTTTGGCGTGTTCCTGCCGAAGACTGCGCCGGCGCCGGTGCTCGACGAACTGAACCGCCAGGTCAAGGCAATGCTGGAGCGCGACGACATCAAGAAGAATATCGCCGGCATGGGCGCGCGTGCCGACTACGGCACGCCGCAGCAGTTCTCCGATTTCGTCGATGCGGAAACCAAAAAGTTCGCCGCGATCATCGAGAAGGAAGGCTTGCAGATGGAGGTGAAGTGAGCTGGCTGCTCGGGTGCGGCGCCGGGGTCTTGAACCAGTTGAAGATGAGGAGAACCGCCGCGGCCAGCCCTACGGCGAGCATCGTCCGAGGCTGGTAGGAACCGACCCTGTTGATACCGACCTGCAGCTTGCCGCAGCTTGGACAGACGTCGACACCCATCGGCATCTCGCTGCCGCACTGGTTGCATTTGGTCATCTCGAACTTCATGGCGGAAAACCCACGGCCTGCACCGCAGGTTTGTCGCAGATCATGCACCTAGCCCGTCCTATTCGTGAGAGTGCGTTTTTTTTAGTCCGATTGATGTGGCCGCACATCTGCTCTGACGAGGCGCGCGGGATTGCCTTCGGCTTTTCACCGCCTGACGACCCGTACTTTGCAACGCGCTTGAGGTGTAGGTTGGGCGAACGGGGGGCGGACGCCCCGCCGGTCAAGGACCGAGCGGCAGCAGCGCGCCTGGCAAGCCGCGGATCAGGTCGGCTTCGGGACATGCCGCGGCAAACGCAAGGCGAATGCGGCTCGTGGTCTCGACGACACGGGCAGCGAGTTTCAAGAGCCGAAGACGCAGCGTCGCGAACTCGGCTGTGGCCAATTCCCGGGCTTTGGGAATCGCGTCGCGCACGGTCAGCATCAGCCAATAAGCGGCGGTGTGGAGAACGAGGCGGACTTGATTGGCGAGCGCCGAACGGCAGCTGGTGCGATCGGAGGCGAGCTGTGTCTTATGCAGCTTGATCAGATTCTCGGCTTGGCCGCGCGCGCAATACAGGCTGTCGTAGATCCACTCGGCCGAGCCGACATCGAGGCTGGTGACGACGAAGCGGATGTCGAGGCCGAGCATTGTCGCCTCAATACGGGCGACGGTGCGTCGTTCGCGATCCCAGGACTTTGCCTTGTGGCGCGTCTCGATATAGCCACGCAGAACCGGCAGGTTCTCGATGGCGCGTCGCGTGCGGATGTCGTCGGCGGCCTCGTCGAGTTTTCTGGCGAGCGGCTTGGTGCCGGACAGACCGAAGATGTAGTCGATGCCGTTGGTCTCGCACCACGCCATTGCCTCCGGCCGGGCATAGTGCCCGTCGCCACGGAACGTAATTCGCGTGTTGTGCCACCGCGTCCGGATATGCCGGATCAGGCGGCGCAGGTGGGCACGCACCTCGACGCCGCCCGGCGTCTTGCCGGGCCGCAGCACGACCGCCACGGGCCGGCTCTTCTCCGTGTCGTAGACGTGGATCGGCAGGAAGCAGCGTTCGTCATAATGAGCGTTGAACAGCGAGAGCTGCTGATGGCCGTGGACGACATCGCAGGTATCATCGATGTCGAGCGTGACGGATGCCGGCTCGCGCGGGTAGCTATCCATCCATGCGTCGACCAAAGTGTAGGTCAGTCGGATCACGTCGCGCAGGCGCGGAGCATTCTCCAGCCGCGACAGCGTCGGTTGGGAACACAGATCGCGACCCGTGTCCGGCAGCCGTCCGCAGGCCAGCTTGAATGCGGGATCGGACCGCAGATGATCGAGGTCGTCGGCGTCCTCGTAGCCGCAGCAGATCGCGAACATGCGCGCGCGGAACATATCGACAAGGCTGTGCACGACCCGCGTCGGATCGCGCCGATCCGGGAACACCCGGGCCAGATTGTCGGCCAAGCCGAGACGCCGCTCGGCCATCGCCAGAAGCATCACGCCCCCGTTCGAGGTCAGCCGACCGCCATCGAAGGCAGCTGTGACTTTCTTGGCGTGAACGGCTGGAAACGAGAAGGGCAGAATCGTATCGTCGGTCATGGCGGGCGTGGCGTTCGCGGTTGAGGTGATGGGGTTGGCTTTGCAACCGAATCCTACGCCGCATTAGCGCTTTACACCACGCTCGCCAGCCTCTCAGGCGCCCTCTGACGAATAAGACGGGCTAGGGTTCAGTACACGCGGATCGCCCCGGCGGCGCTGCGAGGAGCGACGGCGCCGTGGGGCCGATTAGCCCACCGGGTCCGCGCGAAGCGCGGCCCGATGACAGGCCCAGGCGTAATCCGCCGCCGCGGTCAGACCCACTGGTGGATTGCGCTTCGCTAATCTACCCCGGGATTCTACGAAGACTTGTTGATCTTCTTGATCTTGGCGTCGGTTGCTTCAATCGACATGGCCAGTTCCGGGATCGCCTTCGACAGCAGCTCGATGGCCTCCTTCTGATCCTGCGACTTGGAGGCGCGCAGCGCATAGTTTCGTGCGGATGAGAGCGACATCGATTGATCTCCGTTTCGTTCGCGTCTGGTTCTCGACGAATATCGTTGGCGGAAAGCCGATCAATTCGGCAGTACACCGAACGAAGTCCGTGCAAAACAAAAACCCCGCGGCTCGCACCGCGGGATTTTGCGTTTCGTTGGTTTCGCGCCGCTTAGTGCGCCAAGGACTCAGTGCGCCAGAACCGCCAGCAGCAGCAGCGCCACGATGTTGGTGATCTTGATCATCGGGTTCACCGCCGGGCCCGCCGTGTCCTTGTAGGGATCGCCGACGGTGTCGCCGGTCACCGCGGATTTGTGGGCGTCAGAGCCCTTGCCGCCGTAGTGACCGTCCTCGATGTACTTCTTGGCGTTGTCCCAGGCGCCGCCGCCTGAGGTCATCGAGATCGCGACGAACAGGCCGGTGACGATGACGCCGAGCAGCATGGCGCCGACCGCGGAGAATGCCGCTGACTTGCCGGCCGCGCCGCCGCCCGCGATCGCATAGATCACGAAGTAGACGAAGATCGGCGACAGCACCGGCAGCAGCGACGGGATGATCATCTCCTTGATCGCCGCCTTGGTCAGCAGGTCGACCGCCTTGCCGTAGTCCGGCTTGTCGGTGCCCTGCATGATGCCGGGCTTCTCGCGGAACTGACGGCGCACCTCTTCAACGATTGCGCTGGCGGCGCGTCCCACCGCCGTCATGCCCATCGCGCCGAACAGATACGGCAGCAGGCCGCCGAACAGCAGACCAACCACGACGTAGGGGTTGTTGAGCGAGAAGTCCGGATTGACGCCCTTGAAGTAGACGTGGTTGGCGGAGTCGCTGATGAAGAATTTGAGGTCCTGGTTATAGGCCGCAAACAGCACCAGCGCACCGAGACCGGCGGAGCCGATCGCGTAGCCCTTGGTCACCGCCTTGGTGGTGTTGCCGACTGCGTCGAGCGCGTCGGTCGACTTGCGCACTTCCTTCGGCAGGCCCGCCATTTCGGCGATGCCGCCGGCGTTGTCGGTGACCGGACCGAAGGCATCGAGCGCGACGATCATGCCGGCCAGCGCCAACATGGTCGCGGTCGCGATCGCGATCCCAAACAGGCCGGCCAGGCTGTAGGTGACGAGGATGCCGGCGATGATGACGATCGCGGGCAAGGCTGTCGCCTCCATTGAGATCGCGAGGCCCTGGATCACGTTGGTGCCGTGACCTGTGACGGACGCCGCCGCAATCGACTTCACCGGGCGGTAGTCGGTGCCGGTGTAGTACTCGGTGATCCAGATGATCAGGCCGGTGACGACCAGACCGACCACGCCGCACTCGAACAGCGCCATGCCGGTGTAGTCGACGCCGTCGAGCTTGCCGAAGCCGATCAACCAGTTGATGACGAGCGCGACGCCGACCAGCGACAGCACGCCGGTGGCGATCAGGCCCTTGTAAAGGGCGCCCATGATCGACTGGCTGGCGCCGAGCTTGACGAAGAAGGTGCCGATGATCGAGGTGATGATGCAGATGCCGCCGATCGCGAGCGGCAGCGTCATCATGTTCACCAGGATCGGCGTCTTGGCGAAGAAGATCGCCGCGAGCACCATGGTGGCGACCGCGGTCACCGCATAGGTCTCGAACAGGTCCGCCGCCATGCCGGCGCAGTCGCCGACATTGTCGCCGACGTTGTCGGCGATGGTGGCCGGGTTGCGCGGATCGTCCTCGGGGATGCCGGCCTCGACCTTGCCGACGAGGTCGCCGCCGACGTCAGCCCCCTTGGTGAAGATGCCGCCGCCGAGACGGGCGAAGATCGAGATCAGCGAGGCGCCGAAGCCGAGCGCCACCATGGCGTCGACCACGGTGCGGCTGCCCGCCTCCAGACCCATGAACTTGACCAGGATCATGAAGTAGATGGTGACGCCGAGCAGCGCGAGACCGGCAACCAGCATGCCGGTGATCGCGCCTGCCTTGAAGGCGAGCTCGAGACCGCCGGCGAGCGAGGTGGTCGCTGCCTGCGCGGTGCGGACGTTGGCGCGCACCGAGACGTTCATGCCGATGAAGCCGGCCGCACCCGACAGGATGGCGCCGATCGCAAAGCCGATCGCCACCAGCAGGCCCAGGAAGTAGGCCAGCACCACGAAGATCACGATACCGACGATGCCGATCGTGGTGTACTGCCGCCGCAGATAGGCCTGTGCGCCCTCGCGCACCGCGGCCGCGATTTCCTGCATGCGGGCATTGCCCGCATCCGCGTTCAAGACCGACTGCGTCGCCCAGATCGCGTAGACGATGGAAAGCGCCCCGCAGAGCACAATCAACCATAAAGCTGTCATGTTGCCTCAGATCCTTGATGTAACCCCCGCGCCTTCTTGTGCCGCTAGGGGGCGGCAGGCGCTTATTTTGCGAGGACAATCCTCCCCAAGAACGGATTGCCTCAAATCGGGCGCGACCTTGCCAAAATCGTTACCGCTGTGCAACGCCACCTGTGGCCGAAAACGCCGATATCGGCAGCTATTTAGAAGGAGAATCGGCGCCGTCAGGCGCAGCAGTTCTAGAACCTTCCGTTCCGATCGAATCGGAACGGGGCTCTAGATTCCTGTATTGACGCGTTTTCTTCACGCGAACCGGTGCCCACTTCGCTCGAAAACGCTTTAAAAATGGCTGTAGGACAGCCGCTTCAGCGCCAGTTCCCTGCCCTGTCCGTCAAGGAAGCTCGGCGGCGATGAGCCTGCGATGAGGCCGCCGATGGCGGTCACCGCGACCTTGGCCTGCCGTGCCTCCCGCACAAAGGCGTCCACGCGATCGCCCGGGACCGCGCACAGGATCTCGTAATCGTCGCCGCCGGCCACCAGGGTCTCGAACCCGATCGCCTTGCGCGCGAGGAGCCCCGCGGCCGCTGATGACAACGGGATGCTCGGCGCGTTGATCACGGCCGTCACACCACTAGCTGCGCAAAGCTTGGCCAGATCGCCGGCGAGACCATCGGACACGTCCATCGCCGCGCTGGCGTGGGCGCGGACGGCATTGGCCAATGCGTTGCGCGGCTGCGGTACACGGTAGCGGGCGGCAAGAAAATCCCGGCCGGCGGCATCGTCCGCCAGATCAGCCGCGACCGGACCGCCCTGGAGCACATCGAGCCCGAGCGCGGCATCCCCGATCGTGCCGGTCACGAACAGGCGGTCGCCGGCCCTTGCCCCCGCGCGATGCACCATCTTGCCCTGCGGCAGCCGGCCGAACGCGGTGATCGAGATCATCAGCGGCCCCGGCGTCGACACCGTGTCGCCGCCGAGCAGCGGGCAGCCGTAATGGCTGGCGTCCTCGCCGAGCGCCCAGGCAAACGGCTTGAGCCAGGCCTCCTCGGCGCGGCGCAGCGCCAGCGTCAGCACGAAGCCCGCGGGCGCAGCGCCCTTGGCCGCGATGTCGGAGAGGTTCACCCGCAGCGCCTTGCGCGCCAGCGTGTCGGGCGGATCACCGCTGAGGAAATGCACGCCCTCGACGATGGCATCGGTGGTGACCACGATGTCCTCGCCGGCCGCCCGCAGCGCGGCGGCATCATCGTCGAGCCCGAACGCACCCGGATCACTCGCCAGCGGCTTGAAATAGCGCGCGATGAGGGAATCTTCGCCGGAGGGATTGTCGTGACGCTCTGTCATGTCGCGCGCCTTACCCTCAGCTCTGTCATCGCCCGGCTTGACCGGGCGATCCAGTACGCCGCGGAAGCTTGTTGCCAATAATCGCCGCGGCGTCCTGGATCACCCGCATGCGCGGGTGATGACGGCGGAATTCGTGGTTCAGCCCCGCACAAACTCATCGCCGCGGAACTGGCGCGCGATCTGATCGAGCACGGCGTTGACCATGCCGGTCTCGTCCTTCTCGACAAAGGCGTGCGCGACGTCGACATATTCGGACACCACCACGCGGCCCGGCACGTCCCTGCGGTGCTCGAGCTCGTAGGAACCGGCGCGCAGCACCGCGCGCAAAATCGCGTCGATCCGCTTCAACGGCCAACCCTTCGACAGCGCCTCGTCGATCAGCGGATCGAGCTTGGCCTGGTCGCGCACCACGCCGGAGACGACATCGCGGAAGAACGCCGCTTCCGCCGGCAGATATTTCTCGCCCTCGACCTCGTTGCCGAGCCAGTGGCTCTCGAACTCGGCGAAGATGTCGTTGATACCCGCGCCGCCAATGTCCATCTGGTAGAGCGCCTGCACGGCCGCGAGCCGTGCGGCGCCGCGCCGGTTGGCTTTCCGGTCGGGGGCTTTCGCGGGCTTCTTGCTGTCAGGCATGGTCAGGCCTTTGCCAGGCGGCGTTTGATCCGCAGCATCGCAATCGCCGCGCGCGCCGCGTCGCCGCCCTTGTTCAACTCGCTGGCGCGCGCCCGCGCCCAGGCCTGCGCCTCGGTGTTGACGGTGAGGATGCCGTTGCCGAGCGGGAATTTCCGACTCACGGCCAGATCCATCAATCCGCGCGAGGACTCCTGCGAGACGATCTCGAAATGGATGGTGTCGCCGCGCACCACGCAGCCGAGCGCGATCGCCGCGTCATAGGGCTTGCCGTTCGCCGCCGCCGCATCGATCGCAATCGCGATTGCAGCCGGAATCTCCAGCGCGCCCGGCACCGTGATCACGTCGTGGGAGGCACCCGCGGTCTTCAGCTCGGCGAGCGCGCCTTCCAGCAGCGCATCCTGGATGTCGTCATAAAACCGTGCCTCGACGATCAGCACGCGAGCGCCTGTGATGTCGGTCTGGTCCTTCAGGGGTGCGCGCCGCGCGTCAGCCATTGCAATACCAATCGGAACTTGGGGAAGAGTTGTGCTGCGTTTTAGGCGCAGCGGACGGCAAAGCCAAGGGCAATAGCGGCCCGGATGTCACCGCAAACAGCCCGATTTTTCAGGTCGGCTTGGCTCACAATGCATGGGCCATCGGGCTGGAATTGCCCCGGTCGGACAACCAAGTAACCACTTCGGTCTTGGTTGCAACGCCCGGCGAAGCCGGGACTATTTCATCTCCGACAGCCGCGCCGCGTAACGGGCCATCAGATCGACCTCGATATTGACCTCGCTGCCGGCCTTCCAGCCGCTCAGGGTGGTGACGGCGAGCGTGTGCGGGATGATCAGCACCGAAAACGTGACGTCGTCGACCGTATTCACGGTCAGCGACACGCCGTCCAGCGTGACCGATCCCTTCGCCGCGATGAAACGCGCCAGTTCGCGCGTGGTTCGCAGCTCAAACCGCGCCATGTCGGGCAGATCGTCGCGCTTGACGATGGTGGCGATGCCGTCGGCATGCCCGGCCACGATGTGACCGCCGAGCTCGTCGCCGATCTTGAGCGCGCGCTCGAGGTTGAGCCGGCCGCCCTGCGCCCAGTGCTTGGCCGTGGTCAAGCCGAGCGTCTCGGCCGCGGCATCGACGTCGAACCAGGTCTTGCCGTCAGCCGTGCCGGAGGCGACCACGGTGAGGCAGACGCCGTTGCAGGCAATCGAGGCGCCGTCAGCGATCGTGGTCTGGTCGTAGTCGCAGGCAATCCGCATCCGATGCAGCTGCCCCTGCGCCACCGGCTTCAGGCTGGTGATCTCACCGATATCGGTGACAATTCCGGTAAACATTACGCACGCTCGTAGATAGTGAGACTGTCGTTATCGAGGGTTTCGCTAGCACGAACCTTGAAGCCCGGCGACTGCGTGATTGCGTCGAACGGCAATGCGTCCAGCGCGGGAACGCCATCGGCGCCGACCGTACCAGGTCCGCGCAACAGCCAGATTTCATCGACAAGGCCGGCTGCGACGAAAGAATTTGCCACGCGCGAGCCGCCTTCGACCAAAAGCCGCGTGATCCCCTTCTCCGCCAGCGCATGCAACACCGCCGGCAGGTCGAGCCCCACGGGCGCGCCGGATGCAACGCGGATCACCTCTGCCCCGGCAGCACCGAGCTTCATGGCCGCCGGCGCCTCCGCAAGATCAGAGGTCATCACCCAGAGCGGCGTTTCGCGCGCGCTATGCACAAGTCGGCTGTCGCCCGAGATGCGCAACGCGCGATCGAGCACCACCCGCACCGGTGAGCGCGCCGCCATGCCGGGCAACCGACAGGTCAAGAGCGGATCGTCGGCTCTGACCGTGCCGATACCGACCAGGATCGCATCGCTCTGCGCGCGCAAAAGATGCACGCGCCTCCGTGCGGCCTCGCCGGTGATTGCAACCGGCCTGTGGCCGCCGGCTGCGATCTTGTCGTCGGCGGACACCGCGAGCTTGAGGATGACATGCGGGCGCTTGTCGCGGATGCGGCGGAAGTGTCCGGCATGGTCGCGCGCGGCCTCCGCCGCACACAGCCCGACATCGACCGCAATCCCGGCGGCGCGCAGCTTGGCGTGTCCCTTCCCGGCGACTTCCGGGTTGGGATCCTCGATCGCGGAGACCACGCGGGCGAGCCCGGCCGCAACGACGGCATCAGCACAGGGCGGCGAGCGGCCGAAATGCGAGCAGGGTTCGAGCGTGACATAGAGCGTCGCGCCGCGCGCGGCCTCACCGGCGCGCCGGAGCGCCTCGACCTCGGCATGGGGGCGGCCGCCCGGTTGGGTCCAGCCGCGGCCGACGATCACGCCGTCCTTGACGATAACGGCGCCGACTGCCGGATTGGGCCAGGTGCGCCCGAGCCCGCGACGGCCGAGCGCCAGCGCAAGCTGCATGAAGCGCAGATCAGCGGCCTTGGCCGTCTCCTTGGCCTGTTTGGCTTTCTGCCCGAGCTGCTCTTCCAGAATCCGGAAGATCATTTTCGCAACGTCGCGACCCGCGGGTCCTCTTCGCCGGTCAGTTCGTCGAGCACGGCCTCAAAATCCTTGGCCTCGCGGAAATTACGATAGACCGAGGCGAAGCGCACATAGGCGACGTCGTCGAGCTGGCGCAGATGCTCCATCACGATCTCGCCGATCGCCTCCGAGGAGACCTCCGCCTCGCCGCCGCTTTCGAGCTCGCGCACGATGGTCGACACCATCTTCTCCACCCGCTCCGACTCCACCGGGCGCTTGCGCAAGGAGATCTGCAGCGAGCGCACCAGCTTGTCGCGGTCGAACGGCACGCGGCGGCCGTTGCGCTTGATGACGGTCAGTTCGCGCAGCTGCACCCGCTCGAAGGTCGTGAAGCGGAAGTTGCAGGCCATGCAGACGCGCCGCCTGCGGATGACAGCGGAGTCCTCGGTCGGACGCGAGTCCTTGACCTGCGTATCGAGAGAGTTGCAGCTCGGACAACGCATTCGACGAGACCCTTACGAGCGAACTCTACTGGTAGATCGGGAAGCGATCGGTCAGCGCCTTGACGCGTTCCTTGATCGCGGCCTCGACCAGCGGCGCCTTGCCATCCGGCGACTGCGCCAGCGCGTTGAGCACTTCCGCGATCATGCCGCCGACCTGCTTGAACTCGGCGACGCCGAAGCCGCGCGTGGTCGCAGCCGGCGTGCCGAGACGCAGGCCCGAGGTGACGAACGGCTTTTCGGGATCGAACGGGATGCCGTTCTTGTTGCAGGTGATGGCGGCGCGCACCAGCGCCTTCTCGGAGATGTTGCCCTTCAGCCCCTTCGGGCGCAGGTCGACCAGCATCAGATGGTTGTCGGTGCCGCCGGAGACGATGTCGAGACCGTGGCTGCGCAGCGTCTCCGCCAGCGCCTTGGCGTTCTCGACCACGTTCTTGGCGTAGACCTTGAAGTCGGGCCGCAGCGCTTCCGCGAACGCCACCGCCTTGGCCGCGATGACGTGCATCAGCGGGCCGCCCTGCAGGCCGGGGAAGATCGCCGAGTTCAGCTTCTTGGCCAGCGTCTCGTCATTGGTGAGGATCAGGCCGCCGCGCGGACCGCGCAGCGACTTGTGCGTCGTCGTGGTGGTGACGTGGGCGTGCGGCACCGGCGATGCATGCACGCCGCCGGCCACGAGGCCCGCGAAATGCGCCATGTCGACCAGCAGATACGCGCCGACGCTGTCGGCGATCTCGCGGAAACGCTTGAAGTCCCAGGCGCGCGAATAGGCCGAGCCGCCGGCGATGATCAGCTTCGGCTTCACCTGCTCGGCCTGCTTCTGGACCTCGTCCATGTCGATCAGCTGGTCCTCGCGGCGCACGGTGTAGTGCGCGGCCTTGAACCACTTGCCGGACATGTTGACCGGCGAGCCGTGGGTGAGATGGCCGCCGGCCGCGAGGTCGAGACCCATGAAGGTGTCGCCGGGCTGCAGTAGCGCCAGGAACACCGCCTGGTTCATCTGGCTACCGGAGTTCGGCTGGACATTGGCGAAGCCTGCGCCGAACAGCTTCTTGGCGCGCTCGATCGCCAGGGTCTCGGCGACGTCGACCCATTCGCAACCGCCGTAGTAGCGCGCGCCCGGATAACCCTCCGCGTATTTGTTGGTCATCACCGAGCCCTGCGCCTCCAGCACGGCGCGGCTGACGATGTTTTCCGAGGCGATCAGCTCGATCTCATGGCGTTGCCGGCCGAGCTCGCCCTTGATCGCGGCGGCGATCTCGGGATCGGCCTCGGCGAGACCAGCCGTGAAGAAGGAATCGGGCGCGGAAGCGGTTTTGGAGGACGAGGTCATCGGCGAAATATCTCCACCGCCGCAAGCCCTTAGGCAGGATGCGGACGGTCACGAGTGGCGGTCGAAGCTGGTTTCAGAGCGTTATCACATCACCCCAAAATGGCCAAGCGGTTGCGGTCCCCGGCGGTCAATTATGCCAGATATGGTGGGGATGGCGGGGATTGCGAGGGGACGGCGGGTCCCCGCCCGCCCGCCAAATCATCGCTTATACCGCTTGGCCCGCTCCGCCGAGGCGAGGCGACCCGTCGCCTTACATTTTCCCGACGGCCGTCTATCCTGCCGCAACCATCGATGGAGCTCGGCTGGACACGCCTGAGGAGGCGGGTTGCTTGCGTTATTTTTTCGAGGGCCACGTCCTGGACACCGGAACCCGCGAATTGCACCGCGCGGGAGAGCTCGTTTCGATCACCCCACAGGTGTTTGATCTGCTCGAGTTTCTGATCCGCAACCGAGAGCGGGTCGTCCGAAAAGACGAACTGATCGACGCGATCTGGAGTGGTCGGGCTGTGTCCGACGCCGCATTGACGACCAGGTTGAACGCTGTGCGAAGCGCGATCGGTGATTCCGGCAGCGAGCAGCGTCGGATCAAGACCATGCCTCGCCGAGGCTTCCGCTTTATTGCGCCCGTGAACGAAGTCAAAGAGCACGCCGGCGCCCGGGAGGCAGCAGCATCGTCCAGCCTGTTCGCTGACGACGACGCAACGATCGACGGAGCGTCCGATCAGGACGTCGCTGCGGGCGAAGCCCGCGTGGACGAAAAACCTGCACCGCGGCGGTCAATCCTGGTGCTGCCTCTAACCAGCATTGGTGGCGGCCCCGAGCAGGCTGCGTTTGCGGACGGCGTCACTGAGAGCCTGATCACGGACCTGTCGCGCACACGCTACTTGTTCATCGCGGCGCGGCGCAAACCGCACGCGCCCGGGAGCAAGGCCGTCGACATCAGACGGGCCGGCCGGGATGCGACCGCCCGCTACGTGCTGGAAAGCTCGATTCAGCGCAGCGGAAACCGGCTCCGCGTCAATGCGCAGCTGATCGACGTCGTGACGGGTAGACACCTGTGGGACGATCGCTTTGAGAAACAAGTCCTCGATCCCTTCGACCTACAAGACGAGATCGCTTTGCGGCTTGCCCACCTCGTCAGTACCCAGCTTATCCTCGATGAAGCACGGCGCGCGAAGCGTCTGATGTTTCCGAGCCCCGGCGACCTTATCATCCAGGGCATGGCCAGCCTGTGTGAGGGGCTACCCCCTCAGTCCTCGGCGCTGGCGCGCGGCTTCTTCGAGCGCGCTCTCGCGCTCGACAACCGCTACACGGTCGCGCTGATCGGTCTGGCCAATATCGACGTCAACACGTGCTTCTTTCTCTTGGCTGACGATCCGGCCGCGACTCTGTCGAGAGCCGAGGCAAACATCATCAAGGCGCTCTCCTTTGTGCCGAACAACGCACATGCTCATTTCGTGCTGGGGAATATCTATGCGCTGACGAACCGGGTCGACCAGGGCATTGCTGCCTACGAAAAAGCCATGGAGCTCGATCACAGCATGACTTCGGCCCTTGGCTGTATCGGCTTCGCCAAGTGCTTCATCGGCCGCGCAGCCGAGGCTGAAGGCCACATCCTGGAAGCACTTCGTCTGGGCCCCCATCATGTGGATGCGCATTACCTGAAGTACTTCATGGGTGAGACGCTCATCTATCTCGCTGAAGATGCCAAGGCTGTGGATTGGCTGCGGCGAAGCATCGAGACCAACCGCAATCTACCGCGGGCACACTTTGCGCTCGCGGCGGCGCTCGGCTTGCTCGGGAACGCCGACGAAGCAAGACGGGCTGTGCAGGAAGGCCTTTCCGTCAACCCGAGCTTCACCATCTGGCGCTTGCAGGTCAACAAGTTCAGCAACAATCCGGCCTATCTCGCCGGGCTCGACCGGTTCATCGCCGGTTTGCGTCTGGCCGGCGTGCCTGAAGGCTAACCCGTCTTATTCGTCAGAGTGCGCCTGAGAGGCTGGCGAGCGTGGTGTAAAGCGCTGATGCGGCGTAGGATTCGGTTGCAAAGCCAACCCCATCACCTTCAGCCGCGAACACCAGGCCCGCCATGACCGATGATACGATTCTGCCCTTCTCGTTTCCAGCCGTTCACGCCAAGAAAGTCACAGCTGCCTTCGATGGCGGTCGGCTGACCTCGAACGGGGGCGTGATGCTTCTGGCGATGGCCGAGCGGCGTCTCGGCTTGGCCGACAATTTGGCCCGGGTGTTCCCGGATCGGCGCGATCCGACGCGGGTCGTGCACAGCCTTGTCGATATGTTCCGCGCGCGCATGTTCGCGATCTGCTGCGGCTACGAGGACGCCGACGACCTCGATCATCTGCGGTCCGATCCCGCATTCAAGCTGGCCTGCGGACGGCTGCCGGACACGGGTCGCGATCTGTGTTCCCAACCGACGCTGTCGCGGCTGGAGAATGCTCCGCGCCTGCGCGACGTGATCCGACTGACCTACACTTTGGTCGACGCATGGATGGATAGCTACCCGCGCGAGCCGGCATCCGTCACGCTCGACATCGATGATACCTGCGATGTCGTCCACGGCCATCAGCAGCTCTCGCTGTTCAACGCTCATTATGACGAACGCTGCTTCCTGCCGATCCACGTCTACGACACGGAGAAGAGCCGGCCCGTGGCGGTCGTGTTGCGGCCCGGCAAGACGCCGGGCGGCGTCGAGGTGCGTGCCCATCTGCGCCGCCTGATACGGCATATCCGGACGCGGTGGCACAACAGGCGAATTACGTTCCGTGGCGACGGGCACTATGCTCGGCCGGAGGCCATGACGTGGTGCGAGACCAACGGCATCGACTACATCTTCGGTCTGTCCGGCACCAAGCCGCTCGCCAGAAAAGTCGACGAGGCCGCCGACGACATCCGCACGCGACGCGCCATCGAGAACCTGCCGGTTCTGCGTGGCTATACCGAGACGCGCCACAAGGCCAAGTCCTGGGATCGCGAACGGCGTACCGTCGCCCGTATTGAGGCGACGATGCTCGGCCTCGACATCCGTTTCGTCGTCACCAGCCTCGATGTCGGCTCGGCCGAGTGGATCTACGACAGCCTGTATTGCGCGCGCGGCCAAGCCGAGAATCTGATCAAGCTGCATAAGACACAGCTCGCCTCCGATCGCACCAGCTGCCGTTCGGCGCTCGCCAATCAAGTCCGCCTCGTTCTCCACACCGCCGCTTATTGGCTGATGCTGACCGTGCGCGACGCGATTCCCAAAGCCCGGGAATTGGCCACAGCCGAGTTCGCGACGCTGCGTCTTCGTCTCTTGAAACTCGCTGCCCGTGTCGTCGAGACCACGAGCCGCATTCGCCTTGCGTTTGCCGCGGCATGTCCCGAAGCCGACCTGATCCGCGGCTTGCCAGGCGCGCTGCTGCCTCTCGGTCCTTGACCGGCGGGGCGTCCGCCCCCCGTTCGTCCAACCTACACCTCAAGCGCGTTGCAAAGTACGGGTCGGTCAGGCGGTGAAAAGCCGAAGGCAATCCCGCGCGCCTCGTCAGAGCAGATGTGCGGCCACATCAATCGGACTAAAAAAACGCACTCTCACGAATAGGACGGGCTAAGCGAACCAAGCGCTAGTGAGAAGCTGTGCGCGCGCATCTTCGAAGCGTTCCAGTCTGGATCGATTCAAAGCTCTCACGCGATGCGCGCAATGTCGCTGCACACGTCAGCGTAAATCGTTGTCTCCCGGTCACACGCACGCGCTTTGCGCACAGCTTCGATAGCTTCTAACTGCGCGCAGGCTGTTCCCAACAATCATCGTGATAACGACTCGCTCGAGAATTTTTTACGGAGCGTGGAATAAATGTCGTGCAGGTGGATTGGGTCGAGGCAGCTCGCTGTTTCGGCAACGGTGGTGCTTTCGGTTGCTGGTGCGGACGACGTCTTCGCCCAGACGCAATTGCCCTCCGTGACCGTCGAAGCGCCGCACCGGCAAGCGGCGAGATCGCAGCAACAGCCCTCGCAACGCGCCGCGCGTGCGCGAAGTGCGGCGCGCCGTACCACGACCGCGCCTTCGGAAGCTCAGCAACAAATCGCACAGCAAGCCGCCGGCGCAAGCGGCGGACACGAACGCGCCAACGGTCCGGTCATCGGTTATCTGGCGCGGCAGAGTTCAAGCGGCACCAAGACCAGCACGCCGATCATCCAGACGCCGCAATCGGTGACGGTGATCAGCGCCGAGCAGATCCGCGACCAGAAGATCGTCAGCAAGTTCGACGAGGTGCTGCGCTACACGCCGGGCGTGGTCGGCGGCACCTATGGCGCCGACTTCCGCAACGACTGGTTCTTGATCCGCGGCTTCCCCGCGCAGAACGAGTCGCTGTTCCTCGACGGCCTGCAACTGTTCTACACTTCCTATGCGAGCTGGAAGCTGCAGCCCTTCAATCTCGAACGCGTCGAGGTGCTGCGCGGCCCGTCCGGCATCCTGTATGGCGGCTCGGCGCCGGGCGGCCTCGTCAACGCGGTCAGCAAGCTGCCGTCGGCCGAGCCCATTCGCTACATCGAGACCGGCATCAACAATTTCGGCAACGCCTATACCCAGTTCGACATCGGCGGCGCGACGGCGCAGCCCGGCGGCGGGCAAGTGCAGTACCGCCTGGTCGGCCAGGCCCAGGGCGGCGGCACCCAGACCGACTATGTCTACGACAACAATTTCTTCTTCGCCCCGTCGGTGACCTGGCGGCCCGACGCCGACACCAGCCTCACCGTGTTCGGCATGGCCTCGCACAGCAACACCCGCGCGCTGAACTTCCTGCCCTATGTCGGCACCGTCACCAACGCGCCGTTCGGCCGGATTCCGACCAGCCTGTTCGTCGGCGATCCCAGCGTCGACCAGTTCCGCCGCGACCAGGAGATGGTCGGCTACCAGTTCCAGAAGAGCATCTCCGACAGCGTGGACTTCCGCCAGAACGCGCGCATGGCGCATGTCGACGTCTATTATGCCGGCCTCTACGGGCTCGGCTACGCGACGACGCCGGCCGCCGCCGACATCACGCGCGGCAATTTCTACACCCGCGGCATCGCCACACAGCTCAACCTCGATAACCAGCTCGAATATCGCTTCGCGACCGGCGCTCTGCAGCACACTGCGCTCGCCGGCGTCGATCTGAAATATTACGGCATCGACGACCGCCAGGGCTTTGGCATGGGCACGAACCTCAACCTGCTCAATCCGGTCTACGGCACCAATCTGCCGTATAGCGGCCCGCTGTATCAGAACGCCTATCTCACGCAGGGGATGGCCGCAGTCTATCTGCAGGACCAGGTCAAGCTCGACCGCCTGACCGTGGTGCTGTCGGGCCGCCAGGATTGGGTCGATCTCAACAACAACAACCGGATCGGCGCCTCGCAGAGCCGCGACGACAGCAAGTTCTCCGGCCGCGTCGGCGCGATCTACAATTTCGACTTTGGCGTTGCGCCCTATGTCTCCTACATGACCGGCTACAATCCGGTGATCGGCACCAATGCGGCCGGTCAATTGCTGCTGCCGGAAACCTCCGAGCAGACCGAGGTCGGCGTCAAGTACGAGCCGGTCGGGCTCAACGCACGGTTCGGCGTCGCGCTGTTCGACCTGAAGCGCAAGAACGCGCTGACCACCGATCCGAACAACACCCTGTTCCAGACCCAGAACGGCGAGGTCACCTCGCGTGGCGTCGAGTTCGAGGCGGTCGCCAACATCACGCGCGACTTCAAGCTCGTTGCGAGCTACACCAATTACGAGCTGTTCGTCAGCAAGGACCTCAACCCCGCGCTGATCGGTACTGTGCCGACCAACACGCCCCGGCAGCTCGCCTCGGTCTGGACCGATTACACCTTCAGCGACGGCCCGCTGCGCGGCTTCGGCCTCGGCGGCGGCATCCGTTACGTCGGCTCGTCCTTTGCGGACCAGGCGAACACCGCGCGCGTCCCCGCCTTCGTGCTGGGCGATCTTGCCCTGCATTACGAATGGGACAACCACTGGCGCGCGGCGCTCAACGTCGTGAACGTAACAGACAGGATCTATGTCGCGAGCTGCGCGCCGATCAGCTCCTGCTACTACGGCGATCGCCGCCGCATCACGGCGAGCCTCGCCTACAAGTGGTGAGCTGAACATTCAGTTCACGAAAAACCTGGAAACAGGGAGGCGGCGTTCAGCCACCTCTCTTTTTCGGCTGCTGTCAGGATGGTGTCAGCTAGTCGCGCTAGGTTCGCGCCGCGGCAACATTTGCCGTGCCCAGACTGGCCCGCTCCGAAATGCGAGCCCCGGAGCGGGCCTTTTACAGTCTGTCATGCCACGGTCTAATCCTCGTTCGCCCTGAACCGCCCCAATCCCTTGAGCACGAACGGCGCCAGCAGCGCGATCAGCGCGATGCCGAGCAGTGTCGCCGACATCGGGCTTTGCAGTAGCACCATGGGATCGCCGAGGCTGATCGCCAGCGCACGGCGCAGCTGGCTTTCGGCGATCGGCCCGAGGATCAAGCCGATCACAACGGGCGCGATCGGGAAATCGAACCGCCGCATTAAAAAGCCCATCACGCCGAGCGCTGCCAGCATTGACAGTTCAACCACCGACGGCTTGGCCGCGATCGTGCCCGTGGTGGCGAACACCAGGATGCCGGCATACAGCCAGGGCTGCGGGATCGCGAGCAGCCGCACCCACAGCCCGACCAGCGGCAGGTTGAGCACAAGCAGCATGCCGTTGGCGATGAACAGGCTCGCGATCAGGCCCCACACCAGATCGGGCCGCTCGGCGAACAGCAGCGGCCCCGGATTGAGGCCGTATTGCTGAAAGCCCGCCAGCATCATCGCTGCGGTCGCCGAGGTCGGAAGCCCGAGCGTCAGCAGCGGCACCAGCGTGCCGGCGGCGGACGCATTGTTGGCGGCCTCCGGTCCGGCGACGCCTTCGATCGCGCCCTTGCCGAATTCCTCCGGATGCTTCGTCAGCCGCCGCTCGGTGGAATAGGACAGGAAGGTCGGGATCTCCGCGCCGCCGGCCGGCAGCGCGCCGATCGGGAAGCCGAACAGCGTGCCGCGCAGCCACGGCTTCCACGACCGCCGCCAGTCCTCTTTCGTCATCCACAGCGAGCCGCGCACCGGCTCGAGCTTCTCCTCGGCGTGATGACGGCGCGAGGCGACATAGAGCGCCTCGCCCACCGCGAACAGGCCGACCGCCAGCGTCGTCACCTCGACGCCGTCGAGCAACTCGGGGATGCCGAACGCAAGCCGCGCCTGACCGGTCAGCTTGTCGATGCCGACGAGCCCGAGCGTCAGGCCGATGAACAGGCTGGTGAGGCCGCGGACCGGCGAGTCGCCGAAGGTTGCCGACACCGTGACGAAGGCGACGCACATCAGCGCGAAGTAATCCTCCGGCCCGAATCGCACCGCGAAATCGACCAGCCATGGCGCGAGGAATGCGAGGCCGATGGTGGCGATGGTGCCGGCCACGAACGAGCCGATCGCCGAGGTTGCAAGCGCAGGGCCGCCGCGGCCGGCCTTGGCCATCTTGTTGCCCTCGAGCGCGGTCGCCATCGACGCGCTCTCGCCCGGCGTGTTGATCAGGATCGCGGTGGTCGAGCCGCCATACATGCCGCCATAATAGATGCCGGCGAACATGATCAGCGAGCCGCCGGGATCGAGCTTGTAGGTCACCGGCAGCAGCAGCGCGACCGTCAGCGCCGGACCGATGCCCGGCAGCACGCCGACCGCGGTGCCGAGGAACACGCCGATCAGCGCATAGAGCAGGTTCATCGGCTGCACGGCGACCGCCATGCCATGCGCCAGCGCGGCGAAAGTGTCCATCACAGCAGTCGCTCCAGCGGGCCGGCGGGAAGGCTCAGCGTCAAAAGCTTGTCGAACGCGAGATAGACCAGCGTCGTGATGACAAGCGCGATCGCAGTGTCGGCCATGATGGTGCGGCGGCCGAACGCGGCCGACGTGGTGACGAACAGCGCCGAAGTGGCGAGGATGAAGCCGCCGCCGAGGCCGATGATGGCGATCAGGAGCGCAAGGCCGCCGATGATCAGCAACACCGGCTTCGGATCCATGCTCTCCCGCGGCGGCAGGTTGCCGCGCAGCGCATCGAAGAGATTGCCGACCGCCAGAATGACAAGGCCGATGGCGATGACAACAGGCATCGCCTCCGGCCCCATTCCGTACATCGTGGTAGCAGGCAGCTTGCTGGCGTCCCACACCAGCACCGCAGCGAGTGCAGCGAGCGCGGCCGCGATCACGACGCCGGCGCGATCGACGCGCCGTGCCGGCTCGCGTGGCAGATTGTCGGCAGCGCTGTCCGGCGTCATGACTTCACGATCCCAGCCCTTCTGCTTCAGGATCTCCTTCCAGGCATCGGACTTCACCATCTTCTCGACCGCATCGCTCAGCACCTTGCGCTGCTCCGGCGTGATGCCGGGCGGTGCGACCACCGAGCGCCAATTGGCCAGCACGAGGTCGATGCCCTGCTCCTTGAAGGTCGGGATGTCGACGCCGGGCAAACGGTTCGCCGAGGTCACGCCGAGCGCGCGCAGCTTGCCTGCCTTGATCTGGCCGTCGTATTCGCTGAGACCGGAAATGCCGGCCGTGACCTTGCCGCCGAGGATCGCAGCGAGCGACTCGCCGCCGCCGGAGAACGGAATGTAGTTGATCTTCTTCGCATCGGCGCCGACCGTGCCCGCAAACAGCGCCGCCATCACGTGGTCGACGCCGCCGGCCGAGCCGCCGGCAAAGGTCACCTTGGCGATATCGGCCTTCACCGCGGCGGCGAGATCCTGCGCCGTCTTGATCGGCGAGTTCGCCGGCACGACGATGACCTGGATCTCCTCGGTGAGGCGCGCGATCGGCGTCACCTGATCCAGCGTCACCGGCGATTTGTTCATGGCGAGCGCGCCCACCATGACGAAGCCGTTGACCATCATCTGGTTGCCGTCGCCCTTGGCGCCGTTGACGAACTGCGCGATGCCAACGCTGCCGCCGGCGCCGGGGACGTTGGTGACCTGGACGCTGCGCGCGACACCGGCCGCGACCAGCGCCTGCTGCATCGAACGCGCGGTCTGATCCCAGCCGCCGCCGGGCGCCGCCGGCGCCATCAGCTTGAGCTCGAGCTGCTGCGCGGGCGCCGGACCGCTCGCCCCAAGCAATAGCGCGACGACCGCGCCAAACAGGCGCACGTGGGACGAGATCATAGGGCTTCCTCCTGAATTTGCCGATGCAGCCCTTGATCGTCGGCCGCATCCGGGCACGTGGTCGCAGCGCCGATCGAAGAGCGCCGTTCCGCCAGGGAAGGAATCGCTCGCCGATCGCGCGTCTGCGCACCCTTAGCGACCATTCGCCACAGTCTTCGGCAAGCCGGAGGGCGCGGCTACCCTGTGCTGCAAATCGCCGCACCTCACCGGTCGGTTTTCGCTTGCCTTGTTTCGAGCGGCTCGCCGCCAGGCCTCGTCGATGTCGGCACAGCCGACGCCACAACCAACATCACACGGCAACGCGCAATCCGCCTCGCTCTCTTGCTGCGCGTGGCACAAAGTGAATAGCACTTCGGATGGGATTAGACCAAAGGACGATACGACCGCACGCCCGGCTGAGGTGCCGTTATATTGATCGGCATATGTCGTGATTTAGGAGCATTCGAGTTGAACGATTTCGCGGATGCGATGACGTATTAGACGTGAGCCAGAGTCACCTAGTTGAATGAGCTGGCGCGCGGATCGAAGAATTAATCGGCGGATTTTATTCGGCAGATCGGCGGTACCATTGAGTTACACAGCAACTGGACAGGCCAGGTTCCTCGTTCGGCAAGGAAGCACCGGCTGGAGGGTTTATGATCGAGAGCGCAAGGGGCCAGCGCTATTGCAAGATCACAGCCTGGCCGAGAAGCTGACGAGGGAGCAGGCCGAAAAGCTAAAGCGGGCGTTGACGGACCCCGTCATGACGCCGGCGGCAGCGCGTTCGGCTTCTCAGTCACTGACGCCTGCGGGCAAGCCTCGGCCATGAGGAGGTATAATCATCTCGGATACACAATCGGTCCAAAAACCGAAACAGACCGCGAACAAATGACGCCAGTGTTACCTAGTAAGGTATATGAACAGAGTTGGGACATAGCGAACGCGGCGCGGCAAAACCGCGACGCCTCGATGGAGCAAATGGGGCCACGGCGAAATTCGACCTAGGCCACAGAAGCTTAGCCGCCGGCCGCCGTCGCGGAACCATCGCAGAACAGCTCCAAAAGCTTCAAATGGCAGATTCGAACGATCCGGCCGAACGTCGAGCCGCTCAACGCAAGCTAGTGGCAAAGCATAAAACTCGCCAAGGATGTATCGCAGATGACCGCCCTGACGAGCAAAGTGAAACCTTGCCCCAGCGTATCCCCCTCCCGCGTCTTTCTTTTGGTTGCGCCCGCGATCCCCGCTCGGCCACGAATGTGCGAACGGCGACTCCTTGCGGGGTCGCCGTTTTCCAATGCACTTTCGATGACGCGCGAGCAGCTTCGACACGATCGAGAAATTCGCCGCCGTCACCGCTGCAAAATTGAAAATCCGCCTTGGACAAAACGGCCTCGAGAGGCCGGCACTTCAATGAGCGGAAGCGTAGTGTCGGCGCGGCCAGCGTCATAACGAACCGATCACACATTGCCGGTTCCGAATGCGGCATTACGACGCGAGACAGAGACTGACAGTGACATCGCTCACAGCCACGACACGCTGAGGTGGCGCGCATCTTCTCGATCATCACAACGATCTCAGTGCGGTGAATTTTGAACGTGACAGTAGAGCAGCGGACTGCAGACCCGGCTCTCAGAGTTCGAACGAGCGAATTCATCGGTGAGAGGCCGCAACAGAACAACCCGACGGGCAACTCAGCAAAACCTGTCAAGCCCACGCGGTAAAAATATTTCCGTTTATCGGAAAGTAAACTTAGTGTATGAATAACCCGTCTCACCCGATCGAGGGGCGCTGCGCATCGTCACGGGTGTTGCGGTGAGATGCGGTGGACGCGGATCATGCAAGCGACGAACGCATGTGAGGCGGACGGTGAAGTCGTGTGGTCCTGACGCCCTAGCGGCAGGTGTCCTCTCGCAAAACGCGTAAGCGTTTTTGCGAAAGCGGTGACAAACAAGCCAAGTCTCGCCGGGGAGAGCACGAAGTAAGCCGTAACCCATCGCGCAGGGAAAGCCGGGTTGCTCCGGTTACACCTGTGGTCCTACCCCCGTGCTTTCTACCTTTGCACGGGCCCCATGGGTGCAATCGGCACCCGGCTTTCCCTGCGCCCTCTGTTCAAGGAGAGGGCGGAACGAGAAGCAAAGCTCGGACAAATCATGTCGCGAGAATGCGGAGCTGTGGCCTCACCCACAACTGTCATCGCCCGGCTCGACCGGGCGATCCAGGACGCCGCGGCCTCTCGGCTCAAGCACCCCTGTCTCTGGAATACTGGATCACCCGCTTTCGCGGGTTGATGACACCGAACTAGTACCTACTGTTCTTAAAGCGTGAGTCGTGATTCAAGGTCGGGATGATACCCGAAGCAAGAGAAGTCCACCTTTCGAGGAAAGATCGCAAGGTGCTTGAGGCGTGTTGCCGCTCCCCGGTGACGTTGCAGCGCGATTTGAAGCGGGCGCGGATAGTTCTGTTGGCGGCGGATGGACGCAGCACTCGGTCGATCGCCAAGGAAGTTGGGGTCCAGCCGCGGATTGTCAGCCTTTGGCGGCATCGCTATGCCGACCAAGGCCTTGAAGGGCTGCAAGACAAGCCGCGACCGGGCAAGCAGCCAATCTATACGAAGGCCACCGACAAGCGGATTCTGAAGCTGCTGGACAAGCCGCCGCCGGACGGGTTCGCACGCTGGACCGGGCCCCTGCTGGCCGGGGCGCTGGGCGATGTTGACGTCCAATATGTCTGGCGGTTCCTGCGCAGCCACAAGATTGACCTCGCGGCTCGTAAGTCCTGGTGTGAGAGCAACGACCCGAACTTTACGGCCAAAGCCGCCGATGTTGTCGGCCTCTATGTCGCCCCGCCCGCGAAGGCCATTGTGCTGTGCGTGGACGAGAAGCCCTCGATCCAGGCTTTGGAGCGAGCGCAGGGTTATCTGAAGTTGCCCAATGGCCGCGCCTTGACCGGCCAGAGCCACGATTACAAGCGGCATGGCACCACAACATTGTTTGCGGCGCTCGAAGTCGCCACCGGAAAGATCATCGCGGCGCATTCAAAACGCCGACGCCGCGTCGAGTTTCTCGACTTCATGAACAGCGTCACCGCGGCTTTTCCGAACCGGAAGCTTCACGTCATCCTCGACAACCTCAACACCCACAAGAAGAACGAGCATTGGCTCAAGGCCCACCCCAACGTGCAATTTCATTTCACGCCGACAAGTGCGTCTTGGCTCAATCAGGTCGAGGTATGGTTTTCGATCTTGCAGGGGCAGTCGCTCAGCGGCACCTCCTTCACAAGCCTCACGCAGCTTCAGGAGCACATCGATGCCTACGTCAACGCATACAACGACAGAGCCGAGCCCTTCGTCTGGACCAAGAAAAAGGTCCGTCAACGCCGTTTCAAAGGCCGCCGTATCACTCAGCTCTGATTCTGGGTACTAGGAGCTTGTCTGGATAGTCGCTGTTCAAATCTGGTCGGGTCTGATTCAACATTGGGCGATGAGCAAGTATTTTCGGCCTTGGAACATCGATCAGACGCTGCTTCTGCCGCCGAATGTGCAGGACTTCGTGCCGAAAGGCCATGTCTCGCGGTTTATGGTTGATCTGGTGCGGGAGAGCCTCGATCTCAGGGAGATCATGGGCAGCTATGTGAGCGGGCTTGGGCAGCCGCCGTTTGATCCGCGGATGATGGTGGCGCTGCTGCTGCATAGCTATGCGAGTGGGCTGTATTCGTCGCGTCGGATTGCCAAGGCCTGCCGGGAGCGGAACGATTTTGTGATGATCGTGGCGCTGGATGCGCCGGATTTTCGGACGATCAGCGACTTTCGCAAGCGACATTTGAAGGCGCTCGGCGCGCTATTCGTGCAGGTTCTGAAGTTGTGCGAGACGGCCGGGCTGGTCAAGCTCGGTCATGTCGCGCTGGATGGTACGAAGATCAAGGCGAACGCGTCGAAACACAAGGCGATGAGTTATGAGCGCATGAAGAAGCGCGAGGCGGAATTGAAGGCCGAGGTCGCTCGCATGCTGGCGGCCGCCGAGGCGGCGGATGCCTCGGAGGATGAGACTTTCGGCAACAGCGACGAACTGCCGGACTGGACCGTCGACAAGCAGAAACGGCTGGCGAAGATCCAGCAAGCGATGGCGGCGCTGGAAGCGGACGCCAAACTGGCGGCGGAGGAAGAGCGCCGCATCGAGGCCGAAAAGGAACAGCAGCGCCAGGCCGAAGGCCGCAAGAAGCCGGGCAAACCGGCGGCGCTGCCATCGGAGGAACCCAATCCCAAGGCGCAACGCAACTTCACCGATCCGGAAAGCCGCATCATGAAGTCGAAGGATGGCTTCGTTCAGGCCTATAATGCCCAGGCGGCCGTCGATGCACATGCCCAGATCATTGTCGCGCAAGAACTGACCCAGCACGGCAGCGATCAGGGCCAGTTGGTGCCCCTGATCGAGGCCATCGAGAGCAATCTTGGCCGCAAGCCGCGGCAGGCCTCAGCGGATTCCGGCTACTGCAGCGAAGCCAATCTCGAAGCGCTCGACACACGCAGCATCGATGGCTATGTCGCGCCCGGACGCGCCAAGCACCCGACAGTAGCGAACGGAAAAGTCGGCGGCCCGCTGACACAGGCCATGCGAAAGAAGATCGACGATGGCGGCTTCGAAACACCCTACCGATTGCGAAAGCAAGTGGTGGAGCCGGTGTTCGGGCAGATCAAACAGGCAAGAGGCTTCCGCCAGTTCCTGTTGCGGGGCATCGAGAAAGTGCGCGCCGAGTGGACAATGATCTGCACCGTCCATAACCTCCTCAAGCTGTTCAACCTCGCAAACGCAGCCTGAGCCTGCTACTCTACAACAAATGCCCGTCACGAAAACATATCTGGACGGGCTCCTAGCCCGTCTTATTCGTCAGAGTGCGCCTGAGAGGCTGGCGAGCGTGGTGTAAAGCGCTGATGCGGCGTAGGATTCGGTTGCAAAGCCAACCCCATCACCTCAACCGCGAACGCCAGGCCCGCCATGACCGACGATACGATTCTGCCCTTCTCGTTTCCAGCCGTTCACGCCAAGAAAGTCACAGCTGCCTTCGATGGCGGTCGGCTGACCTCGAACGGGGGCGTGATGCTTCTGGCGATGGCCGAGCGGCGTCTCGGCTTGGCCGACAATTTGGCCCGGGTGTTCCCGGATCGGCGCGATCCGACGCGGGTCGTGCACAGCCTTGTCGATATGTTCCGCGCGCGCATGTTCGCGATCTGCTGCGGCTACGAGGACGCCGACGACCTCGATCATCTGCGGTCCGATCCCGCATTCAAGCTGGCCTGCGGACGGCTGCCGGACACGGGTCGCGATCTGTGTTCCCAACCGACGCTGTCGCGGCTGGAGAATGCTCCGCGCCTGCGCGACGTGATCCGACTGACCTACACTTTGGTCGACGCATGGATGGATAGCTACCCGCGCGAGCCGGCATCCGTCACGCTCGACATCGATGATACCTGCGATGTCGTCCACGGCCATCAGCAGCTCTCGCTGTTCAACGCTCATTATGACGAACGCTGCTTCCTGCCGATCCACGTCTACGACACGGAGAAGAGCCGGCCCGTGGCGGTCGTGTTGCGGCCCGGCAAGACGCCGGGCGGCGTCGAGGTGCGTGCCCATCTGCGCCGCCTGATACGGCATATCCGGACGCGGTGGCACAACACGCGAATTACGTTCCGTGGCGACGGGCACTATGCCCGGCCGGAGGCAATGGCGTGGTGCGAGACCAACGGCATCGACTACATCTTCGGTCTGTCCGGCACCAAGCCGCTCGCCAGAAAACTCGACGAGGCCGCCGACGACATCCGCACGCGACGCGCCATCGAGAACCTGCCGGTTCTGCGTGGCTATACCGAGACGCGCCACAAGGCCAAGTCCTGGGATCGCGAACGGCGTACCGTCGCCCGTATTGAGGCGACGATGCTCGGCCTCGACATCCGTTTCGTCGTCACCAGCCTCGATGTCGGCTCGGCCGAGTGGATCTACGACAGCCTGTATTGCGCGCGCGGCCAAGCCGAGAATCTGATCAAGCTGCATAAGACACAGCTCGCCTCCGATCGCACCAGCTGCCGTTCGGCGCTCGCCAATCAAGTCCGCCTCGTTCTCCACACCGCCGCTTATTGGCTGATGCTGACCGTGCGCGACGCGATTCCCAAAGCCCGGGAATTGGCCACAGCCGAGTTCGCGACGCTGCGTCTTCGTCTCTTGAAACTCGCTGCCCGTGTGGTCGAGACCACGAGCCGCATTCGCCTTGCGTTTGCCGCGGCCTGTCCCGAAGCCGACCTGATCCGCGGCTTGCCAGGCGCGCTGCTGCCGCTCGGTCCTTGACCGGCGGGGCGTCCGCCCCCCGTTCGCCCAACCTACACCTCAAGCGCGTTGCAAAGTACCGGTCGTCAGGCGGTGAAAAGCCGAAGGCAATCCCGCGCGCCTCGTCAGAGCAGATGTGCGGCCACATCAATCGGACTAAAAAAACGCACTCTCACGAATAGGACGGGCTAGCCCGTCTTATTCGTCAGAGTGCGCCTGAGAGGCTGGCGAGCGTGGTGTAAAGCGCTGATGCGGCGTAGGATTCGGTTGCAAAGCCAACCCCATCACCTCAACCGCGAACGCCAGGCCCGCCATGACCGATGATACGATTCTGCCCTTCTCGTTTCCAGCCGTTCACGCCAAGAAAGTCACAGCTGCCTTCGATGGCGGTCGGCTGACCTCGAACGGGGGCGTGATGCTTCTGGCGCTGGCCGAGCGGCGTCTCGGCTTGGCCGACAATTTGGCCCGGGTGTTCCCGGATCGGCGCGATCCGACGCGGGTCGTGCACAGCCTTGTCGATATGTTCCGCGCGCGCATGTTCGCGATCTGCTGCGGCTACGAGGACGCCGACGACCTCGATCATCTGCGGTCCGATCCCGCATTCAAGCTGGCCTGCGGACGGCTGCCGGACACGGGTCGCGATCTGTGTTCCCAACCGACGCTGTCGCGGCTGGAGAATGCTCCGCGCCTGCGCGACGTGATCCGGCTGACCTACACTTTGGTCGACGCATGGATGGATAGCTACCCGCGCGAGCCGGCATCCGTCACGCTCGACATCGATGATACCTGCGATGTCGTCCACGGCCATCAGCAGCTCTCGCTGTTCAACGCTCATTATGACGAACGCTGCTTCCTGCCGATCCACGTCTACGACACGGAGAAGAGCCGGCCCGTGGCGGTCGTGCTGCGGCCCGGCAAGACGCCGGGCGGCGTCGAGGTGCGTGCCCATCTGCGCCGCCTGATACGGCATATCCGGACGCGGTGGCACAACACGCGAATTACGTTCCGTGGCGACGGGCACTATGCCCGGCCGGAGGCAATGGCGTGGTGCGAGACCAACGGCATCGACTACATCTTCGGTCTGTCCGGCACCAAGCCGCTCGCCAGAAAACTCGACGAGGCCGCCGACGACATCCGCACGCGACGCGCCATCGAGAACCTGCCGGTTCTGCGCGGCTATACCGAGACGCGCCACAAGGCAAAGTCCTGGGATCGCGAACGGCGTACCGTCGCCCGTATTGAGGCGACGATGCTCGGCCTCGACATCCGTTTCGTCGTCACCAGCCTCGATGTCGGCTCGGCCGAGTGGATCTACGACAGCCTGTATTGCGCGCGCGGCCAAGCCGAGAATCTGATCAAGCTGCATAAGACACAGCTCGCCTCCGATCGCACCAGCTGCCGTTCGGCGCTCGCCAATCAAGTCCGCCTCGTTCTCCACACCGCCGCTTATTGGCTGATGCTGACCGTGCGCGACGCGATTCCCAAAGCCCGGGAATTGGCCACAGCCGAGTTCGCGACGCTGCGTCTTCGTCTCTTGAAACTCGCTGCCCGTGTCGTCGAGACCACGAGCCGCATTCGCCTTGCGTTTGCCGCGGCATGTCCCGAAGCCGACCTGATCCGCGGCTTGCCAGGCGCGCTGCTGCCGCTCGGTCCTTGACCGGCGGGGCGTCCGCCCCCCCGTTCGCCCAACCCATCCCTCAAGCGCGTTGCAAAGTACCGGTCGTCAGGCGGTGAAAAGCCGAAGGCAATCCTGTGCGCCTCGTCAGAGCAGATGTGCGGCCACATCAATCGGACTAAAAAAAAGCACTCTCACGAATAGGACGGGCTAGCTGTTTGACAGTTGAATCAGAAACTCACCCCGTCATTGCGAGGAGCAACGCGGCGAAGCAATCCATCGCATCGTCAAGTTGAAACATGGATTGCTTCGCTTCGCTCGCAATGACGTGGAGACGGTCTGCGAAACCAGGCTGACCTCACAGCCCGGTATACCCGGCCTTCACATGATCGGTGCTGCCGTCGAGCTGGCGCAGATAGGTCAGCCCGCACACGGTCAGCCGATGCGTATCACGCTCGCCCGCCTCGAACAGCGTCTGCACGTACTCCGTCACCTTCGCCCGCGCTTCGTCGCTCGCGGCGGACGTGCGGTTGAGCAGCAGATCATACGTCTGCATGATCCGATCGATCGCGGCTTCCATTGATGTCTCCGGGTTGACGCTCAGGCGACCACCAGCGTCTCGGCCTCGAACTTCGCGATCGCCTTGTTGGCGAGGCGGAGCCGGTTCAACTCACCGCGCTGGAACAGCTTCACGATGATGCTGAGGAGGCGCTCATTGGTGGCGAAAGTGTCGGGAATGGCACCGGATTTGCGCAGATAGTTCGAGGCGATCGCGTAGGCGTCACCGACGACCTCGACATTCAGCACCTCGATCCCGCGTTCGACCAGCATATCCCTGCCTTTCTGTTGGCCAAGGGATAAGCTTCGGGGAACGCCTTGGTTCCTTGCCGGGCCCGATTTATTTTCGCAGGTGCAGCATGAAAAGCGCATCGGCCGGGCATGACCGATGCGTTGACTGGAGGAAGGCTGCCGGTCTTCTGGGCGGCCGGCTTGGCCATCAGGCGAACAAAGGAAGGATCAGAGGCGATACAGGATCTGGTCGGTCCAGAAGCGCTCGAGGCGATGCAGCGACTTGTTGAGGCTCGCGAACTCCTCGTTCGAGATGCCGCCGACCTGCTCGACCGTCTTGACGTGCTTCTGATAGAGCGCATCGACGATCTTGCGGACTTCCTGGCCCTGCGGGGTCAGACGGATGCGGACCGAGCGACGATCGACGCGCGAGCGCTGATGATCGAGGAAGCCGAGCTCGACGAGCTTCTTCAGATTGTAGGAGACGTTGGAGCCGAGATAGTAGCCGCGGGTGCGCAGCTCGCCGGCGGTCAGCTCCTTGTCGCCGATGTTGTACAGCAGCAGCGCCTGCACCGAATTGATGTCGGCGCGGCCGCGGCGGTCGAATTCGTCCTTGATGACGTCGAGGAGGCGGCGATGCAGCCGCTCCACCAAAGTCAGTGCTTCGAGATAGAGCGGCTGCACCGGAGCTTGACCGGTAGCGCGATCGGCGGCATCCGCCGCCGTTGTCGCAACGGCTTTCATCATGACACTTCCCCTGTTTGTCGTTTTTATCGACTTTATTTCGACGAAACTTGTGTCCCGCCTGATAGGTCCAACGTAAGGGGGCCGTTTGAATATCCGCTTAAATAAGAGAATAAAGAGATCATGAATTTAAGACAGTGAATCGTGGATTAAGCCCATGGATCAAGGGCTTTTCGCAACTTTTCATTGACGGTTGCAGCCCCCTGTTCACGCTTCGTCTGCCTGCCCTGTCACATTCGGAAACAGCTTCGTTCGAATTCGAAACGGTGGCGTAACGGGTATGAGGGAACCCTTTACGGTGACCGATCGGTTACCGGAAAATTCTCTGAAAATTTTATGGGGTCACGTCGCGGGATGTGCACGCGATGCACGTAAGCGGCCGGCCACGTGTTGCGGCAGGCAGACCAGTTCCGCCGTCGACCAGCGCAAAGCCGGCTAGCGCGTGCGCCAAGATCCGAAAGAAATGGGTCCCGACGGCAGGTCCCGCAGAGACGCTCCCGCGATGGGGTGTCTCGAAAGGGGTACGATCTGTGGCACCCACGTAACAGAACCAATAGCGCTGTCTTCTCGTTGCGCGCACGACAGCCATATATTGGCAGCCGGTATCCGCTATTCGTCGCGCTGTCGCGGCGAGGCAACAGTCGATCCCGCCGTCGCGGCGTGCGGATCTATGGCGGGCGTTCGCGCGCCGCCATCCAGGCGAGCGCGAGATAGGCTGCGAGCATCACGGCCTCGAGCCCGACCACGGTGAGGCTGCCGCCATAGATGCCGGGAAACATCAGCTCGATGACCGCCATCGAGACAACAGTGGTCAGCCAGACCACGGCGCCCCAGGGCGTCGCGAGCCAGAGACCGACGGCCGCGACGAGCTCGATGACAGCGAAATAGATCGTCGCGGTCTGCCAGGCCATCGACTGGTTCTCGAACGCCTCCTCCTCGCCGCCGACGAAGCCGGTGACCTGAGCCCAGTGATAGAGGCCCTTGGCGACCGAGACGACGGCCATGATGCGCAGGAAGATGACGAGGCGCCGCGTCCACGCATTGTCGTCCGGCTCGATCCGGTCGGATGAGATCGCGCTCACCGAGATGGCGTTGTCCCGCGCCTGATCGCGTGCAGAGGTGTCAGACATCCGAATCGCCGCAGAACGGCTGCCAAATGGGGTTCATGGCGCAGTCTTGGCCCGCCAGCCGCGCAAAATCAATTGCCGTTGCGGCAAATCAAGGGCGCCAAGGATGCAATAGGGGTGCAATAGCGGCGCAATGACGGCGCCCCTGTCAGGTGCTAGAACTGGACTTATATCAGGTCCAGACCAGCCGTCCCCGAGGAGAGAAGACATGGCGATCAAATTCGGGCGCCCGATCGAACTGCGCGATGCGCCGCGGCGCCAGACCGAGGCCCTCGCCTCCCCCTCGCTCGACCTCACGATCCGGATGCGCCGCAACCGCAAGACCGAGTGGGCTCGCCGCCTGGTGCGCGAGAACGTGCTGACCACGAACGATCTGATCTGGCCGATGTTCGTGGTCGACGGCCACAACACCCGCACGCCGGTAGCCTCGATGCCGGGCGTCGACCGCCTCACCGTCGACCAGATCGTCCGCGACGCCGAGCGCGCCGCCAGGCTGAATATTCCCTGCATCGCGCTGTTCCCCTTCACCGAGCCGTCGCTGCGCGACGAGCAGGGCTCGGAGGCGCTCAATCCCGACAATCTGGTCTGTCAGGCGGTGCATGCGATCAAGAAGGAATTTCCCGATATCGGCGTGCTCTGCGACGTCGCGCTCGATCCCTTTACCAGCCATGGCCATGACGGGTTGATCGAAGACGGCAGGATCCTCAACGACGAGACGGTTGCGGTGCTGGTCAAGCAGGCGCTGACCCAGGCCGAAGCCGGCTGCGACGTGATCGCGCCGTCGGACATGATGGATGGCCGCATCGGCGCGATCCGCGAGGCGCTCGACGACAACGGCTTTGGTGACGTGCAGATCATGTCCTATGCGGCGAAATACGCCTCGGCATTTTACGGCCCGTTCCGCGACGCGATCGGCTCGGCCAAGACGCTGACCGGCGACAAGCGCACCTACCAGATGGACAGCGCCAATTCCGACGAGGCGCTGCGCGAGGTCGAGCTCGACATCGCCGAGGGCGCCGACATGGTGATGGTGAAGCCGGGCATGCCCTATCTCGACATCGTCCGCCGCGTGAAGGACAATTTTGCGATGCCGACCTTCGTCTACCAGGTGTCCGGCGAATACGCGATGATCGCGGGCGCCGCCGCCAATGGCTGGATCGACGGCGAGCGCGCGATGATGGAGAGCCTGGTCGGCTTCAAGCGCGCCGGCGCCGACGGCATCCTGACCTATTTCGCACCGCAGGCCGCCGAGAAGATCAAGGCGGAATCGTAAGGGCGCTACACGGGTCCGGCCGGCGCGGTTGGACGTGGACCGCACAGCGGGCGCAGCGCCTCGCGCTCGCCCTGCGACAGCACCGTCAGCGGGTAGATCGGCTCATTTGTCTCGCGCTTGAAGAACGGATGCGGCCAGGTCCTGCCGCGCAGGCGCCAGCCCAACACCTTGCCGATCACGCGCAGGATCAGCGACGGCTTGAAGCCGGTCGATCCCTTCGGGGCTTTGCCGATTGCATATTTGCCGAGGATTGCGCCGGTTGGCTTGCCGAAAACCTCGTCCACGCGCGACGCGCCGCCGTCGAAGGCCTGCACCGCAATTCCGACGAACGGGACGGCAGGTGTCAGCGAGTTGCCCACCGGCGAATTGCAGCAGGTGGTGTGCCATCGGTACAGCCCCTTTGGCGTCAGCCGCAGTCCGACGATCCTGTCATGCCCCTGCACGAAGCTGAGCGACGCCGGTGCGACCTGGACGATGTCGGTGCCGCCGTGGACATCGAGCAGATCGGCCCGGCCGACCCGATGCATGAAGGCCTGGCAGTCGTCGCAGTAGCAGACGACGCGATTGACGGCCGTTGGTGCCGCGTTCGTGACCACGCCTCGAACCTCTCCGCAGCGGCAGCGCAACCCGATTTGTGTTCCCATATGTCCCCCGCCGTCGCACAACCTCCAGCCTACACCGGGGCGGGCGCTTCCGGCCGCCGAATCGCCTGATTATTTCCGCTAGTTAATGTTCGCGCGGACTTGGCAGGCGAGCCTCCTGCTCCCATGTCTTGCGCGGGACTTTCATCGGAGGTTGGTCATGTCCTATGGCAATGACGGCGGCACCTGGCGTAACGAAGCCTGGCGCAACGACGGCGGCGTTCCCCCGCACGCGTTCGACCCGTTGATGCAGCCGGACCTGTTCCGCGGCGTGCTGACGCGACGCGTGTTTGCGTTCCTGATCGACCTCGTCGTGCTGTCGGTGCCGGTGATCCTGGCGGTGATCTTCATCGCGGTGTTCGGCGTGGTCACGCTCGGCCTCGGCTGGGCGCTGTTCTGGCTGGTGTCGCCCGCCTCGATCGTCTGGGCCATCGTCTATTACGGCGCCTCGATCGGCGGGCAGCACTCGGCCACCATCGGCATGCGCATGATGGATCTGGAACTGCGCACCTGGTACGGCGCGCGCGGTTATTTCGTGCTCGGCGCCACCCATGCGGTGCTGTTCTGGGTGACGATTTCGTTCCTGTCGCCGCTGGTGCTGCTGGTCGGACTCGTCGGCGGCCGCCGCCGGCTGTTGCACGACATCATCCTCGGAACCGTCGTTATCAACAGCTCGGTCCGGACCCCGGTCAGCCCGGCCGCGCGGGTCTATTATTAGGCCCGCCTAAACCAATTGACCGTTAGCCTCCGGAGGGCGATGCTAACTCGGCTGCCTGTATTGTTTGTGGAGCCCGACGATCTGACGTGACCCAGCACTCGCGTGATACCCCCCAGTTCTATCTGACGGCGCCCTCACCGTGCCCCTATCTGCCGGGCCGGCACGAGCGCAAGGTTTTCACGCACCTGGTCGGCGACAAGGCGGGCGATCTCAACGACTTGCTGACCCATGGCGGCTTCCGCCGCAGCCAGTCGATCGCCTACCGCCCGGCCTGCGACGCCTGCCGGGCCTGCGTCTCGGTCCGGGTCGTCGCCAACGAATTCCGCCCGTCCCGCAACTTCCGCAAGGTGCTGGCCCGCAACGCCGACATCATCGGCGAGCAGCGCACCGCGGTGCCGACCTCTGAGCAATATTCGGTGTTCCGGGCCTATCTCGACCGCCGCCACCGCAACGGCGGCATGGCCGACATGACGGTGCTCGACTACGCGATGATGGTCGAGGACAGCCATGTCGAGACCCGGATCATCGAGTACCGCAAGCGCAATGCCGACAGCGCCATCACCGGCCGCGGCGACGAGCTGATGGCGGTGGCGCTGACCGACGTGCTCAGCGACGGGCTGTCGATGGTCTATTCGTTCTTCGAGCCGGGGCTGGAAAGCCGCTCGCTCGGTACCTTCATGATCCTCGATCATATCGCCCGCGCCCGCCGCCAGGGCCTGCCCTACGTCTATCTCGGCTACTGGATCGAGGGCTCGAAGAAGATGGACTACAAGGGCCGCTTCCTGCCGCAGCAACGGCTCGCGCCGTCGGGCTGGCTGCGCGTCGACGCCACAGGTGAAGCGCTGGCCGAGCCGCAGGACTAGCGCATCAGACGCTCTAGGTGCCGAAGAACGTATCGATCAGCAGCTTCACGTTCAGCATCACGATCAAGCCGGCGACGATCCAGGCCATCACCGCGACCGGCAGCGAAATCGCGAACGCGCCCATCTTGCGCTTGTCGGACACGAAGCGCACCAGCGGGATCACCGCGAACGGCAGCTGCATCGACAGCACGACCTGGCTGAACACGAGCAGTTGCGCGGTGCCACTCTCGCCATAGAGCACGGCGACCACGATGACCGGGACGATCGCGATGCCGCGCGTCACCACCCGCTGCGCCCAGTTGGGCATCCGCAGGTTCAGAAAACCCTGCATCACGATCTGGCCGGCCAGCGTCGCCGTCACCGTCGAGTTGAGGCCGGACGCGAGCAGCGCCACGGCAAACAGCGTCGAGGCGATGCCGAGGCCAAGCAGCGGCGACAGCAGCTCGAACGCCTGGTCGATTTCGGCGACGTCGGAATGGCCGCTCTTGTGGAAGGTCGCGGCCGCCAGCACCAGGATCGCGGCGTTGACGAACAGCGCCAGCATCAGCGCGATAGTGGAATCGGTGGTCGCCCATTTGATCGCGTCGCGCCGCCCCTCCTCGGTGCGCGGATAGGCGCGGGTCTGCACGATCGAGGAGTGCAGATAGAGGTTATGCGGCATCACGGTGGCGCCGATGATGCCGATCGCGATGTAGAGCATCTCCGGATTGGTGACGATCTCGCGCGACGGCATGAAGCCGCCGATCACGCCGGCAATCGGCGGCGCGGCGGCTGCGATCTGGACCACGAAGCAGACCGCAATGACGATCAGCAGCGCGATCACGAAGGCTTCGAGGAAGCGGAAGCCGCGGTTCATCATCAGCAGCAGCAGGAACGCATCGAGCGCCGCGAGCAGCGCGCCCCCGATCAAGGGAATGCCGAACAAGAGCTTCAGCGCGATCGCGGTGCCGATCACCTCGGCGAGGTCGCAGGCGATGATCGCGGCCTCGCAGGCCAGCCAGAGCACGAAATTGACCGGCCGCGAATAGGTCGCGCGGCAGGCCTGGGCGAGATCGCGGTCGGTGGCGATGCCAAGCCGCGCCGCAAGCGCCTGCAGCAGAATCGCCATCAGGTTCGACAGCAGGATGACCGACAGCAGCGTGTAGCCAAACTTCGATCCGCCGGCGATATCGGTGGCCCAGTTGCCGGGGTCCATGTAGCCGACCGAGACCAGATAGCCCGGCCCGGCGAACGCCAGCAGCCGCCGCCACCACACGCCACCAATGGGCACCGCGACGGTCGCATTCACCTCGGGCAGGCTGCGCGCATGAGCGGCGTCGCCGCGCCAGCCTCCTGGCACGGTAACGGGAAGAGAAACAGAAGGCATTTCAGGCGTCCGAGCGTCCATCCAGCCAACATGACTGAACTCACTCGTTATTGCAACTCATTTGCAACTGCATCTAGGAGCCCGTCCAGATATGTTTTCGTGACGGGCATTTGTTGTAGAGTAGCAGGCTCAGGCTGCGTTTGCGAGGTTGAACAGCTTGAGGAGGTTATGGACGGTGCAGATCATTGTCCACTCGGCGCGCACTTTCTCGATGCCCCGCAACAGGAACTGGCGGAAGCCTCTTGCCTGTTTGATCTGCCCGAACACCGGCTCCACCACTTGCTTTCGCAATCGGTAGGGTGTTTCGAAGCCGCCATCGTCGATCTTCTTTCGCATGGCCTGTGTCAGCGGGCCGCCGACTTTTCCGTTCGCTACTGTCGGGTGCTTGGCGCGACCGGGCGCGACATAGCCATCGATGCTGCGTGTGTCGAGCGCTTCGAGATTGGCTTCGCTGCAGTAGCCGGAATCCGCTGAGGCCTGCCGCGGCTTGCGGCCAAGATTGCTCTCGATGGCCTCGATCAGGGGCACCAACTGGCCCTGATCGCTGCCGTGCTGGGTCAGTTCTTGCGCGACAATGATCTGGGCATGTGCATCGACGGCCGCCTGGGCATTATAGGCCTGAACGAAGCCATCCTTCGACTTCATGATGCGGCTTTCCGGATCGGTGAAGTTGCGTTGCGCCTTGGGATTGGGTTCCTCCGATGGCAGCGCCGCCGGTTTGCCCGGCTTCTTGCGGCCTTCGGCCTGGCGCTGCTGTTCCTTTTCGGCCTCGATGCGGCGCTCTTCCTCCGCCGCCAGTTTGGCGTCCGCTTCCAGCGCCGCCATCGCTTGCTGGATCTTCGCCAGCCGTTTCTGCTTGTCGACGGTCCAGTCCGGCAGTTCGTCGCTGTTGCCGAAAGTCTCATCCTCCGAGGCATCCGCCGCCTCGGCGGCCGCCAGCATGCGAGCGACCTCGGCCTTCAATTCCGCCTCGCGCTTCTTCATGCGCTCATAACTCATCGCCTTGTGTTTCGACGCGTTCGCCTTGATCTTCGTACCATCCAGCGCGACATGACCGAGCTTGACCAGCCCGGCCGTCTCGCACAACTTCAGAACCTGCACGAATAGCGCGCCGAGCGCCTTCAAATGTCGCTTGCGAAAGTCGCTGATCGTCCGAAAATCCGGCGCATCCAGCGCCACGATCATCACAAAATCGTTCCGCTCCCGGCAGGCCTTGGCAATCCGACGCGACGAATACAGCCCACTCGCATAGCTATGCAGCAGCAGCGCCACCATCATCCGCGGATCAAACGGCGGCTGCCCAAGCCCGCTCACATAGCTGCCCATGATCTCCCTGAGATCGAGGCTCTCCCGCACCAGATCAACCATAAACCGCGAGACATGGCCTTTCGGCACGAAGTCCTGCACATTCGGCGGCAGAAGCAGCGTCTGATCGATGTTCCAAGGCCGAAAATACTTGCTCATCGCCCAATGTTGAATCAGACCCGACCAGATTTGAACAGCGACTATCCAGACAAGCTCCTAGGTTCATCTATCCTGTCGTCACCCGCGCATGCGGGTGACCCAGTATTCCAGAGGCAGTGTCGTTTAAAACGAGAGGCCGCGGCGTACTGGATACCCCGCATTCGCGGGGTATGACGACGTATATGATGGTGTGAAACGCGGACGTTACGCCGCCGCCGAAACCACGCGGTTGCGGCCGTCGTGCTTGGCGCGATAGAGCGCGGTGTCGGCGCGCTTGAGCACGTCGGTGACCTGCTCGCCCTTGCGCTCCAGCGTGGTGAGCCCGATCGAGATCGTGACGGTGATCCGCTTGCCGCCCTTTTCGACGGAAAAGGGCTCACCTGCGATCGAGCGGCGCAGCCGCTCGGCGACCATGCCGGCGACATGCAGGTCGGTCTCGGGCATCACAATCACGAACTCCTCGCCGCCATAGCGGCAGGCGAGATCGATGCCGCGGATCGACTTGCGGATCCGGACGGCGAATTCGCGCAGCACGTCGTCGCCGGCATCGTGGCCGTACGTGTCGTTGATCGCCTTGAAGTAGTCGATGTCGAGGATCATCAGCGCCAGCGGCTTGCCGCGGACCGAGGCCTGCTCCGCGAGTGTCGCGAGGTGGCTCTCCATGTAGCGGCGGTTATTGAGGCCGGTCAGCGCATCGGTGATCGCCATCTCGATCGAGTTCTGCACATTGTCGCGCAGATGATCGGTGTAGCGGCGGCGGCGGATCTGGGTGCGCGCGCGCGCCAGCAGTTCGTTCTTGTCGACGGGACGCAGCAGGTAGTCGTTGACGCCGATCTCGAGCCCGCACATCAGCCGCGCGTTGTTGTCGGCATCCGAAATGGCGAGGATCGGCACCTGGCGCGTGCGCTCCAGCGAGCGGGCCTGGCTGCACAGCCGCAGGCCGTCGTAGTTGTCGAGGCTGAGCGAAACGATCAGCAGGTCGTAATTGCCCTCGGCGGCGTGGAACAGTGCGTCCGCTGGATTGATTTCGACATCGACGGTGTGCTCGGCAGACAGGATCGGCGCCAGCTTCTCGTAGGACGACGGCCGGTCGTCGACCAGGAGGATGCGGCCGCCGGTGCCCCGGTCGGCGATCGCGCTGCGCTCGGGCGCCTGCATGCCGATCTCGAGCGAGGTGATGGCGCGCATGCGCAGTTCGTCGGTCATCATCTTCAGCCGCGTCAGCGAGCGCACGCGCGCGATCAGCACGACGTCGGACACCGGCTTGGTGAGGAAGTCATCGGCGCCGGCCTCAAGGCCGCGCACGCGGTCGGCAGGGCTGTCGAGCGCGGTGACGATGACAACGGGAATGAAATGGGTCGCAGGGTTCGACTTCAACCGGCGGCAGACCTCGAAGCCATCCATGTCAGGCATCATGACGTCGAGCAGGATGATGTCGCATTCGGCGCGGGTGCAGATTTCCAGCGCCTCCGTCCCGTTGGACGCAGTCAGCACATCGAAGTATTCGGCTGACAGGCGGGCTTCCAACAGCCTGACGTTCGCCGGAACGTCATCGACGACGAGGATACGCGCGGACATGGCACCACAACTCCCCTATCCGATAAAGCGTCGGACAGTCTCAATAAATTTGCCGACCGAGATCGGCTTGGACAAATAGGCTTCGCAGCCGCCCTCGCGGATGCGTTCTTCGTCGCCCTTCATTGCGAAGGCGGTGACCGCGACCACCGGAATCGCGCGCAGATCGGGATCGTCCTTGATCCAGCGCGTGACCTCGAGGCCGGAAACCTGCGGCAGCTGAATATCCATCAGGATCAGGTCGGGGCGCAGCTTGCGGACGAGATCGAGCGCTTCGAAGCCATTGCTGGTGCCCGAAGTCTGATAGCCGTGCGCTTCCAACAGATCGCGAAAGAGCTTCATGTTGAGCTCGTTGTCCTCCACGATCAGGACGGTTTTGGCCATCCCGTCCCTCCCAAACCCAGGAGACAGGCCCCGCTGCGGCACCTCACGCACCGCGCTTGGGGCGCGTCGAAAAAGTGAATTCAAACTAGCGCCAGAATCGGTCTAACCCGTTAATCCCGTAGTCCAAACGTCCGCAGTGTGGTTTCCGTTGCTTGAACACGTGCGGAAGACTCAGGCATGATGGGCCTCTCAATAGACACCATAAGTTAACGGAAAGGCAAACCGGCGCGTTGAAAAAGCCTGTTCACAACCCCCGGGAAGTTGCTGAAATCGTTGCGATTCAGGCGCTCGGTTTTATTGCCGGCGATCCTGAGCGGCTGGGCCTGTTTCTGGCCGAGACTGGAATCGGTCCAGAGACGCTGCGGAACGCCGCATCCGACCCTCAATTTCTCGCGAGCGTGCTCGATTTCGTGATGCGCGACGACGCCACCGTGACGGCGTTCGCGAAGGCCTCCGAGCTGGACCCGACCAACATCGCTGCCGCCCGTCAGGTGCTGGGCGACCCGCAATGGGAGCGCGACGTGCCGTGACGACGGCCGCGGCAGCTCACGACGGCCCCCTCAGTTTCTGCCGGGACTGCCTCGGCGATCTCGATATCAAGGTGAAGCGCTGCAGCCATTGCGGATCGCCGCGGCTGGTGCGGCATCGCACCCTTCCCGCGCTGACGCTTGCGCATATCGACTGCGACGCGTTCTATGCCACCGTCGAGAAGCGCGACAATCCCGACATCGCCGACCGCCCCGTCATCATCGGCGGCGGCAAGCGCGGCGTCGTGTCTGCCGCCTGCTACATCGCCCGCACCTACGGTGTCCGCTCGGCGATGCCGATGTTCAAGGCGCTGGAACTGTGCCCCGATGCGACCGTGATCCCACCCGACATGGCGAAATATGTCCGGGTCGGGCGCGAGGTGCGCCACGCGATGCAGGCGCTGACGCCGCTGGTCGAGCCGCTGTCGATCGACGAGGCCTTCCTCGATCTCGCCGGCACGCAGCGCGTCCACGGCATGATCCCGGCCAAGGTGCTCGCGAAATTCGCCCGCGATGTCGAGCGCGACATCGGCATCACCGTCTCGGTCGGGCTGTCCTGCAACAAGTTCCTCGCCAAGATCGCCTCCGACCTCGACAAGCCCAGGGGCTTCGCCACGCTTGACCAGGACGAGGCGCGCGAGATGCTCGCAAGCAAACCGGTCGGCTTCATCTACGGCGTAGGCCCTGCCACGCAGGAGAAGCTGGTGCAGCGCGGCTTCCGCGTCATCGCCGACCTGCAGCGCGCCGACGAGAACGAGCTGATGAAGCAGTTTGCCAGCGAAGGCCGCAGGCTGTGGCGGCTGGCGCGCGGCATCGACGACCGCAGCGTGGTGCCCGACCGCGGCGCCAAGACCATTTCGAGCGAGACCACCTTCGAGACCGACATCCGCGACTTCGCAACGCTCGAACGGCTGCTCTGGAAACTGTCCGAAAAGGTCTCGGCGCGGCTGAAGACCTCTGAGCTTTCCGGCTGCACCATCACGCTGAAGCTGAAGACCGCGGACTTCCGTCAACGCACCCGCTCGCAATCGATCCAGACCCCGACCCAGCTTGCCGCGAAGATCTTCGCGGTCTCGCGCGAGATGCTGGCGAAGGAGATCGACGGCACCGCCTTCCGCCTGATGGGCACCGGCGTCAGCGCGTTGCGCCCAGGCTCGCAGGCCAACGATTCCGACATGCTCGACCGCCGATCGGCGCACGCCGAACGCGCCATCGACAATCTGCGCAAGAAGTTCGGCAATGCCGCCGTGATCAGGGGCATTGCTTATGAGGGGCCGGCAAAGCCGGCGGAGGAGTAGGAGATTGTCATTCCGGGATGGTCCGAAGGACCAGACCCGGAATCTCGAGATTCCGGGTTCGATGCTTCGCATCGCCCCGGAATGACGTCGTCCGGCAGAGACACGGCCCTCAATCCGCGACCGCGACAGCCTCGATCTCGATCAGCCATTCCGGAGCCGCGAGCGCGCTGACGCCGACCAGCGTACTGGCCGGCGGCTCCATGCCTTCGAAGAACGCCGAGCGCGCCTTGCCGATGATCGGGCGGAGCTCCGGCTTGTAGCCGACCACGTAGGTCGTGATCTTGACGATGTTGCCGTAGCTGGCTCCGGCGGCCTTCAGCGCCATGCCGAGATTTTGCATCACCTGCGTCGTCTGCGCGGCGAGATCGCCGGCGCCAACCACCCGTCCCTCCTCGTCGACCGACACCTGTCCCGAAATGTAGATCGTGCGCGCACCCGAGGCGACGACGACGTGGGAGTAAGCCGGATTGTGATGAAGGCCGCTGGGCCGAAGATGGTCGCGCTTGCTCATGATGTGCCTCCCTGACACGCGTGTTTTGGGAAGCGTACTCGCGTCGGACGGTTCCGGCCAGAGCGGTCTCGCGGGGACCGCAGGCTTGCTCCGTTGTCGTCCCGGCGAAAGCCGGGACCCATAACCACCGAAGGTGATTGTTGCGCGACGTTGGGGCCACAGCCCCCTTCAACAACGCAACCCTGTGGTTATGGGTCCGGGGTCGCGCGGAGCCTGTCATCGGGCGGCGCTTCGCGCCGACCCGTTGGCTTGCCCGGGACGACGGCTGTTTGTATCGCGTGCTTAGCCCCTCACTTGCAGGGCTTGGAATCCCTGACGTCGAACTTGTCCAGCGCGCCCGAGATCACGAAATCGTTGTAGTCCAGCACCAGCGCGCGGGAGACGCCGTTCTCGTAGAACTCGAACGACATCGCGTAGACCGGGGTCTGCTCGCCGTCCTTGGCCCGTGCGTCGCTGTCATAATAGCTCACCGTCACCGGCCAGCGCGTCATCGTTTTCATCGCATCGCTCGCCGTCGACGGATCGGGCGACGACGGCGCGCGGTCGCCTGCGATCGGCCGGCCGATCACGGTCAGCGTGTTGTAGACCTTCTCGCCATTGTCGGAGCCGTCATAGACAGTCTGCTCGAGCACCGATTTGCCGTCGCGGGCGGCGACGATGATGTGCTGGATCTGCTCGGTCGGGAACACGACCTTGCCGTCGATATTGAACGTCTTCTTCACCGGCTGGGTCAGCTTCACGGTGATATGATCGCCTACGCGCTCGGCGATACCGTCCACCGGCGCCGGTTCGCTGTCGTTCATTCGGGTGTCGATCTTGAAGCGGTAGCTTTTGCCCGCCGCATCCTCCCAGGACGAGGAGCGCAGATCTGAGAGCGTCACCTTGCCCTCGCCGCTGTCGAGCTCCGAGACCTGGCGGAATTCGGAGGTGTAGCCTTCGCAGGAGCTGCCGGAGAAATTGTAGAGGATGCGCCCGCGCGCATCGTTGACCGAATTGGAGCCGCGCGACTTCACCAGGCTCAGATCGTACAGCGCCTGATGCGCGAGAAACGGCCCGCTGGCCGCAGCGGCGGCCGGCCCCTGAACCAGACCGGACCCTGCGGCAACGGCAATCGACAGCACCAGGGCACGCGACGGCTTCCGAAACGGCAGAATCATGATTTCTCCTCAGGGAGGCAGGGATTCGCCACAATAGTGACGGTGGTATTGCGCCGCAACTGGGGCAAATTTTACAAAATGGCAATGTGCGCAGTGAAAATGCCGTCAATTTCGACCGCTTCCGTGCGATTCCACTCGCAACAGCAACGTCATTGCTGCCGTACCCTAGCTTGCAACGGGCGGCATGATGCGCGAAACAAACCGGGCCCTGACCGCGTTTCAGGCTTCGTTCAAATCCAATCTGGGGATCAAAAATGGCGGGTACCGTCGAACAGAAACTGGCGTCACAGGGCATCACACTTCCCGAGCCGACCTCCCCGGTCGCGAATTATGTCCCCTTCGTCCGCAGCGGAAACCTGCTGTTCGTGTCCGGCCAGGTCTGCTTCAACGCCGAAGGCAAGCTGATCGCCAAGGGCAAGCTCGGCGCCGGCGTCACGATCGAGCAAGGCACCGAGGCGGCGCGCGGCTCTGCGATCAATTTGCTGGCGCAGATCAAGGCCGCGCTCGGCGACCTCGACAAGGTCGTGCGCGTGGTGCGGCTGGGCGGCTTCATCAACTCCGCGCCGGACTTCTTCGACGGACCGAAGGTGCTGAACGGCGCCTCCGACCTGATGGTTGCGGCGTTCGGCGACAAGGGCCGTCACGCCCGCACCACCGTCGGCGTCGCCTCGCTGCCGGCGGATGCCGCGGTCGAAGTCGAAGGCGTGTTCGAAGTCTCCTGAGCGATGCGCGCCCCTGATTGGCTGACAAAGCGGCCGGTCGCCCATCGCGGCCTGCACGATGCCGCACGCGGCATCATCGAGAACATGCCGGCCGCGGCCACCGCCGCGGTCGCGGGCAATTTTGCCATCGAGTGCGATATCCAGCTCACCGCCGACGGCGAGGCGATGGTGCATCATGACGATGCGCTCGGCCGCCTCACCGAGGGCTCGGGCCTGCTGTCGAGCAAGACCGCAGCCGAGCTGAAGGCGGTGAAGTTCAAGAATACCTCCGAGCAGATGATGACGCTCAGCGATCTCTGCGCGCTGGTCGCCGGCCGCGTTCCGCTGGTGGTCGAGGTGAAGAGCCATTTCGACGGCGACCGCAAGCTGGTAGCTCGGATGGCCGAGGTGCTGTCGTCCTACTCCGGCCCCGTGGTCGGCATGTCGTTCGATCCCGACCAGGTGCTGGCGCTGCGCGAGATCATGCCGGGCCTGCCGCGCGGCATCACCGCCCAGCGCACCTATGACGACAGTTCCTGGACCAAGCTGACGCAGGCGCAGCGCGACAGCATGGTCTATCTGCGCCACGGCTTTAAAACCGAGCCGCATTTCGTCGCCTTCTGGGTCAACCAGCTACCGGCGCCGGCGCCCTGGATCGCCCGCAAGGTGTTCGGCTGCCCGCTGCTGGCCTGGACCGTGCGGACGCCGGAACAGCGCGAGCGCGCGGCGCGCTACGCCGACCAGATCATTTTCGAGGGGTTTACACCGGGAACCTGACATGTCCCCTTGCAGCCTTGAAGTCGTCGCTGCGATGCACGATCTTGGCAAGGGCTGGTAAGGCGTTGGTCAAGCGTTGGTCGTCATCGGCGATGGCGGAATGCGGAGCATGATCCGGAAGTGGAGCCAGCTGTTCCGGAAAGATCATGCTCGAACGAGGCACCGGTCTTCATTCTCGATGGCGTCTTCTGAAATCACCCTAGAGGCTGTAGCTGACATCGGCGGCATTCCGGCCGCCGAATGGGACGCCTGCGCCAATCCCAAGGCGGACGCGGACAGCATCCATCACCTCGACACGCTGGCCTCGCCCGGCTCCGCAGGCAATTGCCAGGCGACCGCAAGTTCGAGCTATAACCCGTTCGTTTCCCACGCTTTTTTCGCGGCCGCCGAAGCCTCCAATTCGGCCTGCCCGCGGACCGGCTGGGGCCCCCGGCATCTGGTGGCAAAGCTCGATGGCCGGATCGTCGGCATCGTGCCATGCTATCTGAAATCGCACTCGCAGGGCGAATACGTGTTCGACCGCGGCTGGGCCGAGGCCTATCACCGCGCCGGCGGCAGCTATTACCCGAAGCTGCAGGTCTCCGTTCCCTTCACGCCCGCGACCGGACCACGGCTGTTGATCCGCGACGGCGCTGACCGCGAGGCGATCGGCTCGGCGCTGGCACGGGGCCTGCGGGCGCTCTGCAACGCCACCGAGGCCTCGTCGGTGCATGTGACGTTTGCCCGTGAGGATGAGGCAAAATTCCTCGGCGCGCATGGCTTCCTGCAGCGGACCGACCAGCAGTTCCACTGGCACAATGAGGGCTACAAGACCTTCGACGATTTCCTCGGCTCGCTGAACTCGCGCCACCGCAAGGGGATCAAGCGCGAACGCCGCGAGGCTGTAACCGCCGGGATCACCATCCACTGGCTGACCGGTTCCGACATCACCGAGGACGCCTGGGACGCGTTCTTCGAATTCTACATGGAGACCGGCTCGCGCAAATGGGGCCGGCCGTATCTCACCCGACAGTTTTTCTCGCTGATCGGCGAGAGCATGAGCCGGGACGTGCTGCTTGTGATGGCCAAGCGCAGCGGCCGCTGGATCGCGGGCGCCATCAACTTCATCGGCTCGGATACGCTGTTCGGCCGCAACTGGGGTGCGGTCGAGCACCACCCGTTCCTGCATTTCGAGGTCTGCTATTACCAGGCGATCGATTTCGCGATTCAGCGCGGGCTCAAGGTGGTCGAGGCCGGCGCGCAGGGCGAGCACAAGCTGGCGCGCGGCTACCTGCCGCAGACGACTTATTCGGCACACTTCATCGCCGACCCCGGCCTGCGCAAAGCGATTGCCGATTACCTCAAGCGCGAGCGCGACTATGTCGCCGAAGTCGGACGCGAACTGGCCGAGGCCGGTCCGTTCCGGAAGACCGTCGACGACGACGCTTGACGTTTCAGCCGCGACCGAGACATTAGACTTGCAGACTTTGAGGAGCCGCCGCCATGCCCGCCGCCTATGACAACAACAATCCGTTCGCGAAGATCCTGCGCGGCGAATTCCCCTGTTACAAGGTCTATGAAAACGAGCACGTGCTTGCCTTCCTCGACATCATGCCGCGCTCGCCCGGGCACACGCTTGTCATCCCAAAGGCCCCTGCCCGCAACATCCTCGACATCAAGGCTGACGACTACGCCCATGTCGCGCGCGCCGCCCACAAGATCGCCGCCGCCGCGATGAAAGCGTTCGAGGCCGACGGCATCACGGTGCAGCAGTTCAACGAGCCCGCCGGCGGCCAGGTGGTTTTCCATCTCCACATGCATGTGATGCCGCGCAAGGACGGCGTCGCGCTGCTGCCGCCTGCCAGTCACAAGGAAGACGGCAAGGTGCTGGAGACGAATGCGGCGAAGTTGATCGCGGCGTTGAAGTGACGCCCTCGGCGTCATCCCGGGGCGGCGCGTAGCGACGAACCCGGGATCTCGAGATTCCGGTTCGATGCTTCGCATCGCCCCGGAATGACAACGGAGAAATCCTACTCCGTCTCGAAATCCCCAGCCTGCGGCGGGGCGAGTGGGGTGAATTCGCAGCGGTCGGGCTTGACGTCGATCAGCGGCGTCTCGTCGAGGCAGTCGAGGCCGCGCACCAGGATGACGTTGCCCTCCACGCCGACCAGCTTGACGATCGAGGTGCCGATCGGGTTCGGCCGTACCGGCGAGCGCAGCGAGAACGTGCCGCGGGTGTTGCCGTTGTTCTTCGGGCTTTGCAGCACGATGTCGCGGCGCGACTGGTGCAGCCAGTACAGCACTTCGAGGTTCGAATAGAAATCGACGCCCTTGATCGCGGCGACCCAGGGCTCGAAGATCTCGAGCCGGCACACCGGGCCGTCATGCCGCCCCTGCCGCGGCGTCGCCAGCCGCGAGGTCCAGGGCGTGCGGATACGGCCGATGAAGACCAGGCCGGCATCGCGCGCCGCCGGCATGTCGACGGCGACCTCGCCCTGGCGCAATTCCATTTCACGTACCATGTGTCAGTCCAGCGATATGTTCAGTGCCTTGACCACGCCCGCCCATCGCGCGCGATCTGCACCTACGTATTTGTCGATCTCGGCCAGGCTCTTCGGGCGCAGCGGCGGAAAACCGATCTTGACCAGCGAAGCGCGAAACGCCTCGTCGATCAAGGCCCGGTCGAGGCTGGCCTTGATCTTGTCGGCGATCTCGTCAGGCACTTTCGACGGCGCTGCGATACCATACCAGACGCTGACCGCATAATCGGGATAGCCGCTCTCGGCAATCGTCGGCAGATCGGTCAAGTCGGAGATCCGCTCGGTCGAGCTGACGCCGAGCGCGCGCAGCATGCCGGATTTGACCGGCGGCAGCGCGGTGCCGAGCGTGTCGAACATCAGCTGAATATTGCCGGACAGCAGATCGGTCAGCGCCGGCCCGGCGCCCTTGTAGGGCACATGGGTCATCTCGATGCCGGCCATCTGCTTGAACATCTCGCCGGCAAGATGAACGGTGCCGCCGGTGCCGGCCGATCCGAAATTGAGTTTTCCGGGATTCTTTTTCGCGTAGGCGACAAACTCGGCGATCGTCGTTGCCGGCACCGAGGGATGAACCTCCATGATCATCGGCGCATCCGTGATCACCGAGAGCAGGCGGAAGTCTTTCGCGGGATCGTAGGGCAGCTTCTTGTAGAGCAGCGGATTGAGCACGAAGATCGAGGCGGCCGTCACGAACAGCGTGTAGCCGTCGGGATCGGAGCGCGCGACGGCCTCGGCGCCGATCGCGCCCTGCGCGCCGGCCTTGTTCTCGACCACGACCACCTGCTTGAGATCGCGCCCGAGATATTCGCCGACCATGCGGCCGAGCACGTCGGTCGGTCCGCCCGCGGCATAGGGCACCACGAGCTTGATCGGACGCGCCGGATAATCGGCGGCACGGACCGGCAGCGCCGCCGCCAGCAGCGCGGCCAGAGTAACGATGAATGCCGATGATGCGCGCCGCTGCATGCCGTTTCCCCCATTGTTGTTCTTGGGGAACGAGACTAGCGGATAATGCGCTCGCCGCAATCAGCCGAGCCAGTATTTGCCTGCCAGCATCACGATTTCGCCCGCGATCACGCCGGCGAAGATCGATTTCCGTGTGAGCATGAACACCACGAAGCCTGCGGCGACGGCGCCGTAGCGCAGCCAGTCCGGCACGCTGGCGAGCGCGCCCGGCGGCTGCACCACAATCTGCGCGATGATCCCGGCGAGGATCGCGGTGGCCACTGCCCTCACCCAGACCAGCAGCTCGGAATTCTCGTCGATGCCGCCGCCGAACCACAGGCCGAGCATGCGCCAGATCTGGTTGGGGATGACGCCGGCAACGAACAGGATCGCCAGCGCGTGCCAGTCGCCGATGAAGCTGCTCATGCGCGAGCCCTCACGCTGCCTGCCCTCGCCCGGTGCACACCATACGCAATAGTTCCCGCGATGACGCCGCTGACCAGGATGTCGACGCCGCTGTTCAGCATCGCCGCCAGAGGGAACAACAACAGCCCGAGCACCAGCGCGATGACATCGGCGAGCTCGCGGCAGTTGCGCGCAGTCGAGAACAGGAACGCCAGCGGCGTCAGCATCAGCATGCCGGCAGCCAGCAGCGGCGTGAGGTTGGCCGCGAGCGTGTAGCCGATCGTGTTGGCGATCAGGCAGACGGTGACCAGCCCGCAGCCGAGCCCGTGGATGAAGGCGATCCGCCTGATACGCGGCACCTGCGGCAGGAAGCGGAAGCATTCGACCCACAGTGTCACCGCCGTCAGATGCGCCACCAGGATCAGATGCCGCCGCTTGGTGTCCTCGGTGCGCATCATCGGCAACACGGACACCACCATCGGGAACAGCCTGATCGCGCTGACGGTGACCGCGATCGCCGACTGCAGCACGGTGGCGCCGGAGCCGAGCGTCGTGATCACGATGATCTGCGCGGGCCCAGCCCAGACGAACGCCGTGCTCGCCAGGGTCCAGCCCAGCGAGAAGCCGGAATCATGCGCCAGCGCGCCGATGCCGAGATAGGTCGCAAACAGCACCAGCGTCAGCACCGTCGCGCCGATCGACCGCGCGCCCCACAGGAAAGCGCGGAACGAGGTCTGCCATTGCGGAGAATCGAGCGGAGGAAGCGCCACGGGATACCGGATGGTTCTGCAATGGCGGCGGCTTAGGGCGCGATGCTCAACGGGTCAAGCAAGTGACGGCACAGCGCTGCTATGCAGTAGCCAGGATGGAGCGAAGCGCAATCCGGGACTCTTCTCGCGTTGGCGCACCGGCCCCGGATTTCGCTTCGCTGCATCCGGGCTTCTGTAACGGGCCTTTGTAAGTCAATCCCTTTTTGCGTGATCCACTCGCCGGGCACTTGCTTCTGTACGGGATCGGCGCGAAGGCCGTCGCCTGATGGGGTGCATTGAGGAGCCGGCCGGCCAATCTACGGAAGCGTGGTTGTGAGCCACTTCCCGGATGGCGGCCTGACCGAATCCATCGTCCCGGCGCAGGGACCTCGCTCAGGGAGAGCCTGGTGTCGTGGCCCGCCCAGAACCGATTGCTGCTCCTTGCTTAGGTTGCCGAGGCCTTGGCCATCGGGTTGAACGGTTTGGCGTCGGCGAGCATGCGATGCAGAACGACGGCGAGCTTGCGTGCGAGCGCCACCTTGGCCTTGCGCAGGCCTGCGCGCCGGGCGATCCGCATCGCCCAGCCTTTCAGCGCCGAGCAGTTCCTGACCGGCTTGGTCAGCATGACGTGAGCCGCTTGATAGAGCGCCTCGCGCACGGAGGCATCGCCGATCTTGCTGATGCGGCCGGTATAGTCGGTTTCGCCCGATTGGTACTTCTTCGGGGTGAGGCCAAAATGCGCTCCCGTCGCCTTCGAGGACCGGAAGCGCTTCGGGTCGTCGACCGCCGAGGCGTAGGTAAGCGCCACGATCGGGCCGACGGACGGTGTCGTCATCAGGAGGCGGGCTTGAGGGTGCGACCTGGCGAGCTTTTGGGTGTGCTTATCCAGGCCATTGAACTCGCGCCGCAGCACGGCGTGGGCTTCGAGCAGCGCCTGTGCCACGATCTCAAGTCCGGGATGGCCCGCTACGAGCTCCCGGATGCGTTCGGCGAACGTGCGCTCGGTGGTCGTGCCGACCTTCAGACCGAAGCCGCGGAGCACGCCGCGCAGGCTGTTCTCGATGTCGCGCAGCTTGGACTGCAGCAGCTTGCGTGCCGTCAGAACCGCCCGCGTCTCTTGCGCTTCGATCGACTTGCAGTGCACCGGCCGGAACCAGCCCAGCCGCATCAGTTGCGCGATCCCGCGGGCATCGTTGCGGTCCGACTTCACCGGCATCGCCTTGAAGGCATCGCGGACGTGCCGCGTCTCCAACAGTTCGACTGCCAGGCCCGCATCCCGCATCGCTGCGTAGAGCCATTGCGACAGCGGACCAGCCTCCAGCCCGATCCGTTCCAGCACCAACCCCAGCGACCGCAACCAGGTGATCAAGGCCTCCGGCTCACTCGCAACCCTCGCCTCGCGCAAAATCTTACCTGTCCCATCGACAAGGCAGACGCTCGAGCATTCCAAAGACACGTCGATTCCTGCATAGTGGTACATGGTCGTCCCTTAATGATGCTTGGAGCGGGCTTGCCCGACTCCGTTTATTGACACCATCAGTTTGAGGGACGACCGCCTTCCAACCAACAGGCCGCTCGCGAGCGCGCTTCCAAATCGCGCCGTAGCGAGCGGGCGGCCGGCCCGTTACCCCATCTACGGGATCACGCCCGGTTCTTCAAAACAAAGCACGCGCCGCCCGCCTTGCGGATGCGGCTGCAGAGGCCGTCGGCCTCGGGGCGCGTGTCGGCGCCGATCCGCACCTGGTAGAAGGTGGCGCTGCCGCGGGTGCGCAGCCGCGAGCTCAAGAGGCTCGGATCCTGATCGCCGATCACGCTCGACAGCCGCTTGATGGCGCGAGCATACATCGCGAGTGCCTTGTCGCGGCTGAAGCCGGCGGCGAGCTGCACGCCCCACAGCTTGGCTGCCGACAGCGTGACGTGCTGCTCGAGCCCGGTCACGAACGGATTGGGCGCGCGCTTCAACAGCGCCATCAGCTGGCGGCAGCTCGTGGTCGGCGCACGCGCCGGCATCTTGCCGCTGCGGCCGGCGGCAGCCCAGTCGTCGACGCTGGAGCCGGTGATCGCGGAGACGTAATTGCGCGTCTCCTGCGGCATGTAGCCGGAGCCGGCGAGCCAGTCCTGCACGCGACGCGGGCCGGCATTGTAGGCGGCCGCCGCGAGGCCGAGATTGCCGAACTGGTTGCGCAGCTCGCTGAGGAATTCGGCCGACTTCGGCAGCGCCTGCACCGGATCGAGCGGATCGAGCAGCCCGCGCTCGTTGGCGGTGCCCGGCATGAACTGCGCGATGCCCTGCGCGCGCTGGCCGTTGCGGGTCATGGGCCCGACCGCATCGGCCTGGAAGCGGCTCTCCTGCCAGATCACGCGGGCGAAGAATTCGAGCGGCAAATCATTCGCGCGTGCCGCCGACTCGATCATCAGGCACATCGCCTCGCGGGTGTCGCTCTCGCGCGCGTCATCTGCGGGCTTGTCGCTCGCCGCCGCAGGCGTGTCCCCGGGAGGCGCCGCAGGTTTGTCGGCCTGCGTCCCCGGAGGCGTCGCAGGCTGCTCCGCTGGCGCAGCCGCGGGAGTCTCGGCAGGTGTGGCCGGCTTGTCCGCCGGCGGCGATGCGGGCTGTTCGGGGCCTGGCGGCGTCGCCGGGGCTGCGGCAGGCGCGTCCTCCGCGCCGGCGCCGACCGGCGGCAGCAGCGTCAGAAGCATGACCAATGCGGCGCAAAGACCCGTTCGCATCGCAAATCTGTTCCCGCGCAACGCGGCTTGACACCGCAGGCTCGTGGTCTAGCTATGGACTGAAATGATGGCGCGCAAAAGGGAGCGCAAAATGGCCGCAGCCTCCGACGATCAAGCAGGCTTTGCCCCCGACGACGACGCCCCGATCGGCTACATGAAGCGAACCCGCGATTATTATGCGGCGATCGGCTACACCCCCCCCTACCGCTGGGCGCATTACACCTCCGCCCCGTTCCAGCCCCTGAACAAACCGCTGAGCCAGTCCCGCGTCGCCATCATCACGACAGCGGCACCGTTCGATCCCATCAGGGGCGACCAAGGTCCCGGCGCGAAATACAATGGCGGGGCCAAATTCTATTCGGTCTATGACGGCGACACGTCGCAGCCACAGGATTTGAGGATTTCGCACATCGCCTATGACCGCACGCACACCACGGCGACCGACAGCGGCACCTGGTTCCCGCTGGCGCAGCTCAAGCACCTCGCTGCGGCCGGCAAGATCGGCGAAGTCGCCCCGCGCTTCTTCGGCGCCCCGACCAACCGCAGCCATCGCGTCACCATCGAGACCGACGCGCCCGAAATCCTCAAGCGCTGCCGTGACGACAAGGTCGACGCCGCGGTGCTGGTGCCGAACTGCCCGGTCTGCCACCAGACCGTCAGTCTGGTCGCGCGGCACCTCGAGGCGAATGGCATTCCCACCGTTGTGATGGGCTGCGCCAAGGATATCGTCGAGCACGCCGCGGTGCCGCGCTTCCTGTTCTCGGATTTCCCGCTCGGCAACTCCGCCGGCAAGCCGCATGACGAGGCCTCGCAGGCGTTCACGCTGGAGCTCGCGCTGCGCGTGCTGGAGCAGGCCCCCGGTCCGCAGACCACAGTGCAATCGCCGCTGCGCTGGAGCGAGGACGCGTCCTGGAAGCGCGACTACAGCAACGCCGACGCGCTGAGCGCCGAGGAGCTGGCGCGGCTGCGCCGCGAGTTCGACGCGCAGAAGGAGATCGCCAAAGGCCTGCGCGTCGCGTAGCGTAAGGCCGAGCGTGGAAGACTTTTCCAAACCGACAGTGTCATCGCCCGGCTCGACCGGGCGATCCAGTATTCCAGAGGCACCAGTCGGTGATGGAGAAGCCGCGGCGTACTGGGTCCCCCGGTCAAGCCGGGGGACGACAGGCGAGAGGCCTCTCTTACTGCGCCTTCACCAGCACCGGCACCGCATCATGTGAGGCCGTGTCGTCGTTGCCCGCATAACGCCGCGCGAGCGCTGCGCAGGTCATCAGTTGGATCTGGTGAAACAGCATCAGCGGCAGCACGATCAGCCCGACTGGCCGGCCAACAGCACGCTCGCCATCGGCAGTCCGCTCGCGAGGCTCTTCTTCGAGCCGCAGAACATGATGGCGATGCGGTCGGCGCGGGAGAAGCCGAGCAGCTGGCAGCCGAAATGGGTGATCAGCAGCACGGTTGCGAGCAGCAGCGCATCGAGGCCGAGCACGATGGCCATCTGGGTCGCATTGACCTGGTGCCAGATGCCGTGGCTGACGCCGTCGCTGAACGCGGTGTAGACGATCAAGAGGATCGAGCCGCGGTCGACCAGGCCGAGCATCGCATGGTGCCGCGCGACCCAGCGGCCGATCAGCGGCCGCGACAATTGCCCCGCCACGAACGGCAGCAGCAGCTGCACGACGATGTCGAGCGCGGCATTGCCGGAGAACCCGCCATGGCTCGAGAGCAGCACGCCCGCCAAGAGCGGCGTCGCGACGATGCCGAGCAGATTGGAGGCGGTCGCCGAGCACAGCGCGGCCGACACGTTGCCATGTGCGATCGAGGTGAAGGCGACCGATGACTGCACGGTCGACGGCAGGATGCAGATCAGGATCACGCCGGCCCAGAGCGCCGGCGTCAGCGCAGATGCGGCGCCAGCGCATGCGCCGCGAGCCCGAGCAGCGGGAACAGCGCGAAGGTCGAAAGAAAGATCACGAGGTGCAGGCGCCAGTGCCGGGCGCCGACCAGCGCCTCTGAGGTCGACAGGCGGGCGCCGTGCAGGAAGAATAGCAGCGCGATCGCAGCATCCGTAGCATAGCCGCCGATCACGGTGCCCTGCCCGTGCAGCGGCAATAGCGTGGCGAGGCCGACCATGCCGACGATGGCGGCGATGTAGGGGGCGACGGGCACGAATGAACGCAGGCGCGCGGTGGTCATGGTGGCTTCCTTTCCTCGACTGGAAAGTGCGTCTTTGCGGGTCGATTGTGAACCGCGCTTACCGGTGTTATTGTCATTACGTTACGTAATGACGGACCGGCCGCCATGTTCGACCCGACCCAGCTCGAAACCTTCCTCACCGTGGTGCAGACGCAGAACTTCACCGAGGCCGGCCGCCGCCTCGGCCTGAAGCAGTCGACAGTGAGCCAGCACATCCGCAAGCTCGAGGCCGCCGCTGGCCGGCGCCTGTTCGTGCGCGATACCCATTCGGTCGTGCTGACTGCCGACGGCGAGGCGATGACCGGCTTCGCGCGCCCGATCCTCGAGGCCAATGCGCGCGCCCGCGACTACTTCGCGGGGTCGCAGGTACGCGGCAAGGTCCGGTTCGGCGCCGCGGAGGATTTTGCCAGCTCGCGCCTGCCCGATTTGCTGCGCGACTTCGTCCGCCGCCATCCGCAGGTCGATCTCGAGCTGACGGTGGGCTTGAGCGCCGTGCTGTACCAGCAGCTCGACGCCGGCGAGCTCGACCTCGTGCTCGGCAAGCGGCGGCCCGGCGACGCAGCGGGGCAGCTGGTGTGGCAGGACCGGCTGGTATGGACCGCCGCGCCGGGCATGCGGCTCGATCCCGACCAGCCTTTGCCGCTGATCCTCTACGCGCCGCCGAGCGTCAGCCGCAGCGTGGTGCTGGAGGCAATGGAGCGATTCGGAAGGCCCTGGCGCATCGTCTGCTCCAGCGGCAGCTTGAGCGGCCTGCGCGCCGCGGCGCTCGCCGGTCTCGGCATCACCCCGCAGGCGCAAGGTCTGATCCCGGACGGCCTCGAAGCCATGCCGGCGGCGGGCCTGCCGCCGCTCGGCAGCGTTGAATTCGTGGTCCGCACCGCCCGCCGGACCCGGCGCGGCCCGGCCACAGAACTGGCGCAGGCGATCATCGAGCGCGGCGGCCGGCTGCGGCCGTAGGTCGACACCGCGTCAGTGCTTGACCGCCGGCGTTTCGGGGACTGCTAATGGTCTCGTCATGGCCGGGCATAGCCGTCCGAAGGACGGCGTCGCTTCTGCTCGCCTATGTCCCGGCCATCCACGTCTTTGCCGTGCGGAAGCAAAGACGTGGATGCCCGGCACAAGGCCGGGCATGACGGAGCTAGTTGGAAGGCCCGGGGGCTAACGGCTGCATTTTGAGACAGCGTCTCAGGTCGGCTGCGCCGTCGCGACCTGCACCGCGCCCAGCATGCCGGTCCGTTCGTGGCAACCGAGATATTCGAAGAACTGCTCGTCGGCGGCGGCGACGGTGACCTCGTGATACAGCCTGAGCTTTGCGTTCGGTCCCAAGGTCGACAGATACTTCATCGCCGCGCCAAAAATCCTGACATGGGTCGGATGCGATTTCGCCCAGCGCTCCAGCGCCGCCAGACTCTTCCACCAGCTCTGGCCGTAGGATTTTTCGGTAGGCCTTCCCTCGGCGTCGACGACGCGCATATAGCGGTTGGCGTAGCAGCCGATCGGCACGCCCTCGTCGCGCAGGAAATCCATGCCCTCGCGCAGCACCGGCTCGACATCGTCGAGATACATCTTGCGCTCCGACGCCTCGGTGTCGCTCCAGTCCTGCCCGGAGCGGATCAGGCAGAGATTGTCATGCGCAACCACGCGGATCCGCGCGCCTTCGCGGATCACGCGAGGCTCCCCGCCCGGCGTCATCGCGTCGGTCTGGGACAGCGGGATGCGGTCGCGCATGCCGCCCCAATAGGCGTGCTCCTGCACCTCGCCGCTCATGCCATCGGCAAGAACGGCGACGCCCTCCGGGCGGCCGAGCGACGAGAACAGCGTCTCGTAGCGCGCAACATGCGGCCGCAGCACCTCGATGAAGCGGCCGACGCCGCCACCCGCCGCGGCGCTGCCGGTCCAGGCCTCGCGCGCGCCGTCGAACCAGGCATCGAAACGCCCGGCATCGTCCCAATAGGCCACCGAGACGACATTGGTGAAGCCGGCATGGTCGACATATTGCGCGCGATCCCAATGGGTCGAGCCGTTCTCCCCGGCAAAGCGCTTTGCGATTTGCGCCAGCGCCTCGGCCGCTGCTGCGGTCGGCTCGCCGCGAACCTGCACGCCGAAATAGGCCATGATGACGCTTTTGACCGCGGGCTTGTGGCGCGCGACGAACGACGGATAGGGCGGCGCGTAGTCGTCGGGCACGCGACGATGACGCGACCGTTCTGCTTGCAGATGAGTGGGAATCGCGGATTCCATGGCAGTCGCCTCCGGTTGGATTTCCCGATGCTTCAGCTCGCGGCCGCGTCGATCTCCTCGAGACTGTCGAGCGGCAGCGCGAAATGCTCGACCCGCTTCGAGGGCTTCTTGTTCAGCAAGAGACGCGTGACGTCGGGCCGCGAATAATGCCCGGCCGGATCGGCGGCGTTCTTGGCGATCCCGATCGCGCCGAGATCGATATCGGCGAGCAGCAGGCCTTCCTGATCGGGCGGCAGTTTCTCGGCGATCGAGCTGCCGTCCGGCCCGTAGATCGCCGCGTGTCCACCGCCGACATGCAGCAGCCCGTGCTTGTCCTCGCGGTCGCACATCTCGTCGATCATCGCCTGCGAGACCGTGGCGCAGGGCGCCAGCACGAAGCACGAGCCTTCGACCGCATAGACGCGCGAGGCCGCGTTGTTGACCTCCCAGCCGAGCGCCGGCGCGAACGGATCGTACAGCGAGAAGCTCGGCCAGGCCGCGACGTGGACCTGCTCGTTCTGGGCATACATCGCGTATTTCGACAGCGGCTGCAGGTGCTCCCAGCAGCACAGCGCGCCGAGCCGGCCGATGCCGGGGCGGTCATGCACCGCAAGGTCGCTGCCGTCGCCCTCGCCATAGACAGTGCGCTCGGCATGGGTCGGCCGCAGCTTGCGCCGCTTGGCGATGGTCTCGCCGTCGGGTCCGATCAGCCATTGTGCGAGATAGAGGCTGCCGCCGTCGCGCTCGGACAGGCCGAGCACTGCTGTCATGCCGGCCTTCTTCACCGCGAGCCGCAGCTTCTCGGCCTGCGGGCTGTCGTAGCTCAGCGAATTGTCGAAATAGCGCTGCACAAACCCGCGCCCGATCGCCCAGGCCGGCGAGTCCAGCCAGATATACCAGGGATAGCCGGGGATGAAGGCCTCCGGAAACGCGATCAGCTTCGCCCCTTTCGCGGCGGCCTCCTCGATCAGCGCGATGCTCTTCGCAACGGAGGCGTCAAGGTCGAGCCAGGCCGGTGCTGCCTGCACCACCGCAACGCGATATTTCGGATGTTCGATACCCATGATGTCCTCCTCGCGGCCGGCCATTCCGGCCGGTTCGTACTTGATCGGCCCTATCAGCCTCTGACATCATGCTGCCCCGGGACCGGGAATGCCGTTCGACCAGGACGGAAGGAAAATTCGACTGCGGAGGCGATTCCCCCAGCCGCCCCCGGTACGAAGCTTGCTTTGTTGGAGTGGCCAGCGTTTGCACTCGTGAAGGGAGGAAATCATGCCGGCCCTGTTCACCACGGACAACGCGCCCACGCATCGGCGCCTCGCGCTCTGGCGGGACATCGTCTGCGACGTGTTCGTGCAGCTCGACTGCAAGTCCGAGCTCGGCAGCGCCTTCCACGGCGCGATCACCAGCGCGCAACTCGGCGCGGCGAAATGCTCGGTCGTCTCGTCGGGCCAGCAGCGGGTGCTGCGCACCCCGTCGCGGATCGCGCGCGCCAGCGAGGACTTTGTCCTCGTCGCGCTCGGCCAGCGCGGCTGTGGCGCCGTGCTGCAGGACGGCCGCGAGACCGTGATCCAGCCTGGCGAGTTCGCGTTCTACGACACGACGCGGCCCTATGAATTGCGCTTCGACGACGACTTCACGCAAACCATCTTCCAGGTGCCGCGCGCGATGCTGCACCGGCGCTTTGCCGGCACCCAGGGCCTCACCGCGACCACGTTCTCATCGGATCGTCCGGTGCAGCGGCTGGCCTGGCAGTTTATCTCGGGCCTGTCCGACGTCGCCGACAAGCTCGATCCGGACAGCGCGATCCGCCTCGCCGATCAGGCCGCCGACCTGCTCGCGATGGCGATAAGCGAACGTCTCGGCGGCGTGGCGCTACAGGCCTCGACCCACCGCTCCGCCCTGCTGTACCGACTGAAGGCGCATGTGCTCGCGCACCTGCAAAACCCCGATCTCGGCCACACCGAGACCGCCGCCGCACTCGGCATCTCGCCGCGCTATGTCAACAGCCTGCTGGCCGATGAGGACACCTCGTTCCAGCGCTTCGTGCTGGCGCAGCGGCTGGAGCGCTGCAAGCGCGACCTCGCTTCCCCGGCGCACGCGCATCGCCATATCGGCGAGATAGCGTTCGCCTGGGGCTTTAACGATCTCTCGCATTTCGGCCGCGTGTTCCGCGACCATTACGGCCTGTCGCCGCGCGATTGGCGGCACAGCCGGCTGCCGAATTAGCGTCAGATGGCGGTTTGCGGCGCAAAATAGCCGAGAATCCGCACCCTCACGGATGCTAACAATTTACGCTAACTGCAACCGGTTCCCGCCGCGCCCTTCTTTTCGCAGGTCCGGACCGGTACAGTCCTGCCGTTCATTTGGAGTATTTCGCATGCAGGACCGGCGCCAGAGCCCACGCGACAAGGTATTTTACGGTGCGGTTGCGGAGATCAATGAGCGCGGCTCGACGATGGATTGCGTCGTCCGCAACATCAGCGAAAGTGGAGCCTGCGTCGAATTCGGCGACGCCGCACGCCTGCCCGAGGAGATGAACTTAAGCATCGCGCGCAAGGGCCGCTCGTTCCTGGCGCGCCTGATCTGGCGCCAGGCCAACAAGGTCGGCCTCGCGTTCCGGATCATGACCTCGGACACGCCGGTCAGCGATCTCGACGAGCGGGTCCGCCGCAGCGAGATCAAGAAGCGGCAGCTGCAGCGTCGCATCAAGGAGTTGCTCGGTCAGGACTAAGGCGTCCTCGCGCGGCTCGCCGGCCTCGTTTCGATCGCGGCCGGCGTCTGCCATTTCGGGGGTTGCAAAGGTCAGGCTAATCCAGCATCCGGTAAGCGCGCCGATGCTGGAACCGAAAGCAACTTCACGACATGTCGTCCGCGATCATTGAGCATCCCGACGGGCTGCCGCAGCCGCAGCGCAATTGGGCCATTCTCACGATCGCACTCGGCCTCGTGATGGCCGTCGTCGACGGCTCGATCGCCAACGTGGCGCTGCCGACCATCGCCCGGGATCTCGACGCCAGCCCCGCATTCTCGATCTGGATCGTCAACGGCTACCAATTGGCGATCACGATCTCACTGCTGCCGCTGGCCTCGCTCGGCGAGATCATCGGCTATCGCCGGGTCTATCTGGCGGGACTGTTGCTGTTCGCGCTGGCCTCGCTGTTCTGCGCACTGTCGCACACGCTGCCGCTGCTGACCGTCGCCCGCATCCTGCAGGGATTTGGCGCCGCCGGAATCCTCAGCGTCAACACCGCGCTGGTTCGCTTCATCTATCCGCATTCGCTGCTCGGCCGCGGCATCGGCGTCAACGCGCTGGTCGTCGCGATCTCGGCCGCGGTCGGCCCGACCATCGCCTCGTTCATCCTGGCGATCGGGACTTGGCCCTATCTGTTCGCCATCAACGTCCCGCTCGGCATCATCACGCTGGCACTGGGCTGGCGCTTTCTGCCGCACACCATGCCCGCCGTGCACGCCTTCGACTGGCAAAGCGCTGCGATGAGCGCCATCGCATTCGGGTTTGGCATCAGCGCGCTCGATAGCGCCGGCCATGGCGAGGCGCTGTATCTCTGCGCATTGGAGTTCGCCGTCGCCGTGGTTGCCTCGCATTTGCTGTACCGGCGGCAACAGCATCTGCCCTCGCCGCTGCTGCCGGTCGACCTGTTGCGGATTCCGATCTTCGCGCTGTCGATCGGCACCTCGATCGCCTCGTTCTGCGGCCAGATGCTGGCCTTTGTCGCGATGCCGTTCTATCTCGAGAACCATTTCGGATATTCCGCGGTGCAGATCGGGCTGTTGATCACGCCGTGGCCGATCGCGGTCGCCTTCGCCGCCCCGCTCGCCGGCTGGCTGGTCGAGCGCTATCCGGCCGGCCTGCTCGGCGGCATCGGCCTGCTGTTGTTCGCATTGGGATTGGGCACGCTGGCATTCATGCCGGCCAACGCGACGCCGATCGACGTGATCTGGCGGATGGCGCTTGCCGGTGTCGGCTTCGGCCTGTTCCAGACCCCGAACAACCGCACCATGATCGCCGCCGCCCCGCGCGAGCGCTCGGGCGGCGCCAGCGGCATGCTCGGCACCGCGCGCCTGCTCGGACAGACCATCGGTGCTGCCCTGGTGGCGTTGCTGCTGGCGCGGTTTCCGACCGACGGCACAAGGATCTCGCTGATGGTCGGCGTCGGCTTTGCGCTGGTCGGTGCCGTGCTCAGCACGCTGCGGCTGTCATCGGTCGGCAGCCGCGGCGCCGAACAGGTGCGGGTTCATGAGGGTCAGCGCTTGAAGGGCGAGTGATGCGGCACACGATCCGGATTGATCGCGTCATGCGCCAATCGTCGCCAAACAAAAAGGCCGGCTGTTCAGCCGGCCTTTTCATTTGATTGCTCACTGCGCCTCAGGCCTTGACCATCGGCCCCTTCGAGGCCGGCCCCTTGGTGCCGCCTCCGCCGCCGTTGTTGGGACCGCCCTTCGGCGGCTTGCGCTTGCGCGGCGGCAGGTTTTCCGGCTTCGGCGTGACCGGGCCCTCGACATATTCGAAGCCGATCTTGTCCTTGGCGGTCGCCTCGTCCTTGACCAGGACGACGCGGACATGCCCGCCGCCCTTGAGCTGGCCGAACAGAACCTCATCCGCGAGCGGCTTCTTGATGTGCTCCTGGATGATGCGCGCCATCGGACGCGCGCCCATCTGCTCGTCATAGCCGTGCTCGATCAGCCAGGCCTTGGCAGGCTCGGACAGCTCGATCGTGACGTCGCGGTCGGCGAGTTGCGCCTCGAGCTGCAGCACGAACTTCTCGACCACCATGCCGATGACGTCGGCATTGAGGTGCGCGAAGGAGACGATCGCATCCAGCCGGTTGCGGAACTCCGGCGCGAACTGGCGGTTGATCGCCTCGTGGTCGTCGCCTTCCCGCTTCGAGCGAGTGAAGCCGAAGGCCTGCCGCGCGAGGTCGGCCGCGCCCGCATTCGTGGTCATGATCAGGATCACGTTGCGGAAGTTGACCTGCTTGCCGTTGTGGTCGGTGAGCCGGCCATGGTCCATGATCTGCAGCAGCACATTGTACAGATCCGGATGCGCCTTCTCGATTTCGTCGAGCAGCACCACGCAATGCGGATGCTGGTCCACGCCGTCGGTGAGCAGGCCGCCCTGGTCGAAGCCGACATAGCCGGGAGGCGCGCCGATGAGGCGCGACACGGTATGCCGCTCCATGTATTCGGACATGTCGAAACGCAACAGCTCGACGCCAAGCGAGGCTGCCAGCTGCTTTGCGACCTCGGTCTTGCCGACGCCGGTCGGGCCCGAGAACAGATACGAGCCGATCGGCTTTTCCGGCTCGCGCAAGCCGGCCCGCGACAGCTTGATCGACGCAGCCAGCGCCTCGATCGCCTTGTCCTGACCGAACACCGTGCGCTTCAGCGTCTGCTCGAGATGCTTCAGCACCTCGGCATCGTCCTTCGACACGCTTTTCGGCGGGATCCGCGCCATGGTCGCGATCGTGGTCTCGATCTCCTTGATGCCGATCGTCTTCTTGCGCTTGCTCTCGGCGACCAGCATCTGCGCCGCACCGGACTCGTCGATCACGTCGATCGCCTTGTCGGGCAGCTTGCGGTCGTGGATGTAGCGCGAGGACAGCTGGACGGCCGCCTCGATCGCCTCATTGGTGTATTTCAGCCGATGGTAATCCTCGAAATAGGGCTTCAGGCCCTTGAGGATCGCGATCGCGTCTTCCACCGTCGGCTCGTTGACGTCGATCTTCTGGAAGCGCCGCACCAGCGCGCGGTCCTTCTCGAAGTGCTGACGGTATTCCTTGTAGGTGGTCGAGCCCATGCAGCGGATCGTGCCCGAGGCCAGCGCCGGCTTCAGCAGGTTGGACGCGTCCATCGCGCCGCCGGAGGTGGCGCCGGCGCCGATCACGGTGTGGATCTCGTCGATGAACAGGATGGCGTTCGGGTGCGCCTCCAGCTCCTTCAGGACCTGCTTGAGCCGCTCCTCGAAATCGCCGCGGTAGCGGGTGCCGGCCAGCAGCGTGCCCATGTCGAGCGAGAACACGGTCGCGGCCGCCAGCACTTCCGGCACATCGCTGTCGACGATGCGCTTGGCGAGGCCTTCGGCGATCGCGGTCTTGCCGACGCCGGCTTCGCCGACGAACAGCGGGTTGTTCTTCTGGCGGCGGCACAGCACCTGGATCGCACGGTTGATCTCGGCATTGCGGCCGATCACCGGATCGATCTTGCCGTCACGCGCCTTCTTGTTGAGGTTGACGCAATAGGTATCGAGCGCCTCGCCCTTCTTCTTGGCGTCCTCGTTGCCCTTGGTCTCGGTTTCCTCGTCGACGCCGCGCACCGGCCGCGCCTCGGAGACGCCGGGCCGCTTGGCGATGCCGTGGCTGATATAGTTGACGGCGTCGTAGCGCGTCATGTCCTGCTCCTGCAGGAAGTACGCAGCGTGGCTCTCGCGCTCGGCGAAGATCGCGATCAGGACATTGGCGCCGGTCACTTCCTCGCGACCGGACGACTGGACGTGAATCACCGCGCGCTGGATCACGCGCTGGAACCCGGCCGTCGGCTTCGCGTCGTCGGCGCCGTCGGTCACCAGGTTCTCGAATTCGGTCTCGAGATAATTGACGAGGCTGGTCCTGAGCTTGTCGAGATCGACGCTGCAGGCCCGCATCACCGCCGCCGCATCCGAGTCGTCGATCAGCGACAGCAGCAGATGTTCGAGCGTCGCGTATTGATGGTGACGCTCGTTCGCGATCGCCAATGCACGATGCAAGGATTGTTCAAGGCTTTGAGAAAAAGTAGGCATTCGCGTCCTCTATGGCCCCCGGCCATCATGATCGCCATTACCGGGTCAGGCAATAACAACCTTCGTGATCGCCATTGATATAGTTACGACGGATCGTGGCGAAAGACCGGCCCCGACACGATGGTTTTCCTCTAAATTGCAGGCTCCGGAACGTCGCATGCGGCCACGCCCGTGATCATACGGGACGTGCGGCTGCGTCATGAAACGCGATGCAAGACCCGTTCCGCGGCCCGCGGCGGGTCAATCGTTCCAGCGAACTACTTCTTTTCCATCACACATTGCAGTGGATGCTGATGCTTGCGCGCGAAGTCCATGACCTGCGTCACCTTGGTCTCGGCGATCTCGTAGGTAAACACGCCGCACTCACCGATCCCGTGATGGTGAACATGCAGCATGATCTTCGTCGCCGCCTCGGCGTCCTTGTTGAAGAATCGTTCCAGCACATGAACGACGAACTCCATCGGCGTGTAGTCGTCGTTCAGGATCAGGACACGATACAGGTTCGGCCGCTTGGTCTTCGGCTTGACCTTGGTGATGACCGAGGTCGACGGGCCGGTGCCCGCGCCGTTGCGGTTGTCGTCATTGCTCATTGTCGGCGCATGCGCGGCGGCGACCGCCGGCATGGACGAAACCGGCTCGGAGATCAGGGCTGTAGACGTAAGTCGCAACATGGCTCAGGCGTTCGAATTCCCCAGGGGAAACCGGTTGGCGATTGGAACGTGGTCGCGATGGCCGCAAGACTGATCGCGGAACCCCCAGCAATGCTTTCCAGATTGCCGCTCCCGGTTCGATCCGGCGGCCGGATCGACCTCCTGAATATGGGCCTCGCGACGCCCTGCCGCAAGCGCAGAACCCCGGCGGCCCACCGGTCCGATTCCCGGCGCGGCAACCCTCGGAAGGTTGACAAAGGATCAGGGCGTCCAATTTAGACGCCATTGAGGATAGCGAGCGCTTTTGCCCTGATTTTGACCCTTCCGCAGGGCCGGCTGCCGGGTTTCCCCAGCCCGATTCACCATCTGTTTAGCCGCGCGCGTAGAGATGGCCCAGCAATCCATTTTGACGAGAGCGCCATGCTTGGTTCAGCCATTTCCAATCGCTTCCGCTCGGCTGCCCGCCGGTTTTCCAGGGCTACCGACGGCAATGTCGCGGTGATCTTCACCCTCGCAATCCTGCCGCTGATCGCCTTCGTGGGTGCCGCGATCGACTACACCCGCGCCAACAACGCCCGCTCCTCGATGCAGGCGGCGCTCGATTCCACCGCACTGATGCTGTCCAAGGATCTGACCATGGGCAGCATCACGGCCGCCCAGATCCCGAGCAAGGCCACGACTTATTTCACTGGCCTTTATACCAACAAGGACGGCCAGGGCATTTCCGTCTCGGCCACCTATACGACCCCGACCGCCAGCACGGCGGCGACCATTCTGCTGAGCGGATCCGGCTTCATCAAGTCTGACTTCATGCTGCTTGCCGGCTTCCCGACCATGAATTTCAGCAGCTCGACGACCACCACCTGGGGCAACGTCAAGATGCGCGTCGCGCTCGCCCTCGACAACACCGGATCGATGGCCCAGGACGGCAAGATTACCGCGCTGCGCAACGCGGTGGCCGCAACCGGCGGACTGATCGACCAGCTCAGCGCGCTGAGCAAGAGCAACGGCGACGTCTACATCTCCGTCATTCCGTTCGCCAAGGTCGTCAATGTCGGCACCGGCAATTCCGGCCAGAGCTGGATCGACTGGACCGACTGGCTCAATCCGCCGACCACGCAGCCCGCCAACGGCACCATGCAGGCAAGCCTGCCGATGAACTGGCATGCGGTCGGACCTGGCGCGAAATGCCCCTGGACCACCAGCAACGGCGGCTTCAGCTGCGTGAGGAACCCGACCAGCACGTCCACCACGAATAACATCCCCTCCAGCGGCACCTATTCAGGCTACATCTGCCCGAGCGTCGATGCGAACTCTCACACGCGCTACAATGGCTGCTGGGTGAGCACGGCGGCGGGCACCGGCGTATTCTGCACGGGGTCGTCGTCCTGCGCCTGCCCGACGGATTCCAGCGGCACTACGGTGTCCGGCTGCAGCTGCAGCACCAGCGGTGGCGTCAAGTCGTGCACCGGCAATCTGTATACCCACAACTGGACGCAGCCGGGCCCCAACGACACGACCGACAATCCGGGCCAGCCCCGCGTCAGCGCCGTTGTCGGATGGACCAACAACAAATGGACCGCGACCACTCAGACACCCACCGTGCAGAACGACTGGCGGCAGGCGTCCACCAATCCGATCAGCAACTGGACGGGCTGCGTCGCCGACCGCACCCAGCCGAACGATGCGACCGGCGTGCTGCCGGCGTCGTCCGACGTCACCACGCTGTTCCCGGCCAACGAGTACTATGAGAACAGCACGTACTACTGCAACACCAGCGTTTCGACGCCGCTCGAGGCGATCATTCCGCTAAGCTACAACTGGACTACGCTCAAGAATGCGGTCAACGCCATGCAGCCGACGGGCGGCACCAACCAGGCGGTCGGACTGGCCTGGGCCTGGCAGTCACTGCTGGTGGGCGGTCCGCTGAACGCACCGGCGGAAGATTCCAATACGACCTACAACCGGGTCATCATCCTTTTGTCCGACGGTCTGAACACCGAGGACCGCTGGCCCGACTACGGCGACGGCAGCTCGCAGGCATCCGGCAATCCGATCGACGCAAGGCAGGCGCTGATGTGCCAGAATCTGAAGGCCGCGACGGATAGCGGTGGCCGGCCGATGTACACCATCTACACGATCCAGGTGAACACCGGTACGCCTGCCGATCCGACCTCGACCGTCTTGCAGAACTGTGCGAGCAGCGCCGACAAATTCTACATGCTGACCAGCTCGACCCAGATCGTGTCGGCGTTCAACTCGATCGGAACGGCGCTGAGCAAGCTGCGGCTGGCGAAGTAGCCGCCCGCTTCAGGCACAACAAAAAAGCCCGGCCGCAACGGCCGGGCTTTTCGTTTGTCTCGATCAGCGGGGCTTACTGAGCAGCCGGCGTGAACTTGGAGACCAGGCCCTCATAGGGCTTGAAGGTCTGCTTGGCGCAGTCGCTGTACAGGCCGGCGATCTTCTGCGATTCCGCGACGAAGGTCTCGTAGGACGAGCGCAGGTACTCGGTCTGCGCCTCGAGCGCCTTGTCCAGCGACTTCACGCCCGACAGCTTCTCGACGAACGACTTGGTGTCCTCAAAGGACTTCTTGGCATAGTCGCCATAGGCGGTGGCAATGGCCTGGACGCCGCTCTGCAGGTTGTTCGCGGAGGCGGTAACCGACTCCATATGCTCTTTGCCGTAGCTCTGAATGTCTTCGATCTTGACCATGGATAGAATGTCCTTTTCCCAGACTTGAACGCGCAGCTTCCCATGCCGGGAAGCTCCCGGCCCCCTGACTTGATCAGAATACCGCATCGCACAATAAAGTCAACAAATATTGTGCAACGCACAATCACACAGCCCGAATCTTCGGCATTTGCGCTAAACCCCGGGCGACTGCGCAACGGTTGCTTAATCTTTTGGAAACTCGGTCCGCCTAACCTGATTCCCGGGCTCTTGTTCGCCTTCCAACAGACGGCCCCGAAAGCTGTTTGTGAACAACACCTTAGCTAGAAGAGCGACCTGAGCGGCCACCGCGGCGAATGGGTTCTGCCCGAAGTGGTTGGTTGCGCAGGCAAGGATCGATGGCCGCCGGGCACAATTTCGCCTCACGAGCCAGTGATCTAGATAGAAATTGGGACGGGGAAGTAGATGCTTCGAACAACCTTGGCCTCCTCGCGGGCGCTGCGAGTTGGCGTTCTTGGGCTCGTTACCGTCACGACGGCGATCCTGATCACCAGTGATAGCGCGGAGGCGCGCCGGCACCGGCGCCACTACGCCCGGCACCACAACAGCGAGCCCGCGCGCGAAAGCTACAGCCCGCAATTCGCGACGATCATCGTCGACGGCAACACCGGCTCGGTGCTGACATCAAATAGTCCCGACGGCCTGCGCCACCCCGCCTCGCTCACCAAGATCATGACGCTCTATCTGCTGTTCGAGCGCCTCGATTCCGGAAAGATGAAGCTCGACACCGAGATGCCGGTGTCCGAGCACGCCTCCGAACAGGACCCGACCAAGCTCGGCCTGCGGCCCGGCCAGACCATCAAGGTCGAAGACGCCATCAAGGGCCTGGTCACCCGTTCCGCCAATGACGCCGCGGTCGTGATCGCTGAGGCGATCGGCGGCAGCGAAGACGATTTCGCCCGCATGATGACCCGCAAGGCCCGCGCGCTCGGCATGAGCCGGACCACCTATCGCAACGCTTCGGGCCTGCCGAACGACGAGCAGATCACCACCGCGCGCGATCAGTCGACCCTCGGCCGCGCGATCCAGGACCGCTTCCCGCGCTATTATCGCTACTTCTCGACGACGGCCTTCAATTTCCGCGGCCACACCATCACCGGTCACAATCGCCTGCTCGGCAGCGTTGAGGGCGTCGACGGCATCAAGACCGGCTACACCCGCGCCTCCGGCTTCAACCTCGTGACCTCGATCCATCGCGGCAATCGCTTCCTGGTCGGCGTGGTGCTCGGCGGCCGCAGCGGCGGCTCCCGCGACGCCATCATGCGCAACCTGCTGGCCGAGAACATCGGCAAGGGTGCGACCACCCGCACGGCCGCAGCGATCACCGAACGCAATCCGGCCGACGCCAATGTCGAGGTCGCCGATGCAGACGATGCACGCGCTTCGGCTGAGACCACGCCGGTCGCAGCGGCGGAGCCCGCCGCGCCTGCGCCGATGCCGGCGCCGCGCCCGGCCAAGCCCTCCCTGATGGCGGCCGCAGCCGCCGCCCTGCCGCCGCCCCCGGCAAAGCCGGAGCCGCAGGCCAAGCCCGAGCCGGCGCCGCTGACCTCAGGCGTGATCCAGACCCAGCCGATCGCCGCGATCCCGGGCTCGGCTGAACCGATGAAGCCGGTCAAGGTGAAGACCGTCCAGGTCAAGGCCGGCCAGATCAAGCTCGCCGCTGCCGGCCCGGCACAGGCCGCGCCCCCGATCACCAGCACGATCCCGTCGCGCGGCGAGATCCCCGAGACCTCCAATGCGATGATGGCGCGCGCCGCCGAGACCTCGAGGCCGGAGATGCCGCCGCAGCCGGCCAATTTCGGCACCGGCAATGGCATCCTCGGCGTGCTGCCGGCTTCGGCCGTGCGTGCGCCCGCCCCGCCGGCGCCTCAGGCCGTGGCGTCGATCGAGCCCACCCGCAGCCTGCAGGCCGCGCCGCAGACCAGCGCCGCCAAGCCGAGCGCCGCGCACACCGGCTGGATCATCCAGGTTGGTGCGCTGGAGACCGAAGGTGAAGCCAACAAGCGTATCGATCTCGCGCGCAGCTCGGCCCGCGGCCTGCTCAGCAAGGCGGATCCGTTCACCGAGGTCGTCGCCAAGGACAATCGCAAGCTCTACCGCGCCCGCTTTGCCGGTCTCGAGCGTGACCAGGCCGAAGCGGCTTGCAAGACGCTGAAGCGCGCCGAGATTTCCTGCATCACCGTTCGCAACTGATCGACGCCGGAGTTTCGGTTCTGATTGAATCAGAACCGAAACTCTCGCTTCCTTGTTTTGACGCGTTTTCTTCACGCGAACCGGTGTTCACTTCGCTCGAAAACGCTTTTGACCGCTGATCTCAAAGGGCCGGCGCCAAAAGCGCCGGCCTTTTGCTTGGCATGCCGCCGCAAGAAAAACCGAGCCGTCAGCGCGCGGCGCAATCATGAAACTTCTCGTCAAGCTTTTACGGTTAAGTTTTCCCGAAAGAACATCGGTCACGCCGGACAGCGACGGGCCACATGGGGCATCGATCAGAGACGGAAGGCAGCTCTCGGCTGTGGCGTTGTTCGCGTAGCCGGAGTTAGAGATGCGTGCGAAGCAGAGTATCCTTGGCCTCGTTCACACGGGCCGCGAGGTACGTCGAGCCCCCCTGGTCGGGATGGAGTTTCTTCATCAAGGTGCGGTGAGCCCGGCTGATGTCGTCGCGCGACGCGCCCGGCTGCAGGCCAAGGATCTGATAGGCCTCCTCCTCAGTCATTTTGCCGCTCGCCGCCGCACGGCCCTGCCGCCCTGCCCGGTCGCCCTGCGCGTCCTGACGCCAGGCGGGAAAGCGGCGGTCCAGATAGCTTTCAAGTAGCGCGACGCTCTCGGCGTCGAAGCTCGGGACCATCGCCAGGAGCTGCGACAGGTCGAACTCGTCGAGCATGCGGCCGGCCTGCGGTCCGGCCACGATCTGACCGCTGAGCACACCGCTGCCGTGATCAAGGCTCATGTCGAGATATTGCGAGCGCACCCGCGAGCTCTGCCCCGCGCTGCGCGAACCGCCGAACATGCCGCCGAAATTGGGGAAGCCGGTATTGCCGAACGGCGACCAGCCGAGCAGTCCGGCGCCGAAGATGCCGAGCGGAATGGCCACCGCCAATTCGCCCCGCACACCGGTGAAGGCCGCAACGGCGAGCGCAAGCACCCCGCCTCCGATCTTGATTGCGCGCGCGAGCACGGCGGGATTGGCCGCACGAAACATCTGCAGCGCGGAATACAGGACGACAATTGCGACGACGCCGGCGATCAGGGTTGGCATGCGCAGAATATAGGCGGCCCGGCGACAAAAAGCATGCGAACCTTCGTCTCACCGGAGCGTGAAGCGCAGCCGCGTGGCGCCAGCCCCCGCCATTGAGTAGCTTGCGCCGACCGCACCGGAGGACAGTTGATGGCGATTGACGGACTGATCAGCCTTCGCAGCAATGTCGGGCCGAAGCAAACGGCCGATCGGCTCAAGTCCGAACTCGAGGCGCGCGGGCTGACCCTGTTCGCGCAAATCGATCACGCCGCGGGCGCCGACGGCGCCGGTCTCGCGCTCCGCCCCACCGAGCTCTTCGTGTTCGGCAATGCGAAGGGCGGCACCCCGCTGATGCAGGCCACACAAACGATCGGGATCGATCTGCCGCTCAAGGCGCTGGTCTGGCAGGACGCCGGCGGCGACACTTGGCTCTCCTACAACGATCCGGCCTGGCTCGCCGAACGGCACGGCGTCGCGGACAACACCCAGGCGGTGACCGCCGCCATGTCGGCGTTGCTCGGCGCAATTGCAAAGACCGTGACGTCAGGCGGGGCCTGACGCAGCGCCGCCCTACTTCATCTGACCGATCAGCTTCGCCGCACCGCTTGCGGTCTTGGCCAACTGCAATAGCGCCTCGCGGCCACCCGCGGCATAGGCCGCGGCGGCGCGCAGCAGCTCGCGGAGCTGCGCGGCCGCGCCGGGATCGAACCTGCACCATGCGCCGCCCGTCAGCCGCGCGATCTCGCGGAACGCTTGCTCGGCAGCCGCGTCGTGCCCTTCCTGGAACATGAAGACCGGTACCTTGAGCAGGCCGAGCTCGCCGGCCTTGCTGCAGAGCTCGTCGACGCTCTCCTCCATCGCGTCGCCCACGAACACCAGCGCGCGCACGCCCGATGCGACCGCCTCGCGACGCGTCTCCGACAAGACCTTGCCGATCTGGGTATTGCCGCCCTGGCAATCGATCTTGCTCATCAGCCGCGCGAGCTGCGCGCTGTCGGAGATCCAGCCGGTGGCACGGCATTCATTGAAGCCGCGGTAGTACACTAGGCGAATATCGAGGCTGCCGAGCAAGCCGGCCTCGCGGAACATGTCGGCCTGCAGCGTGCATGCCATGTCCCAGGTCGGCTGCCGGCTCATCGTGGCGTCGAGCGCGAACACCAGCCGGCCGCGTGCGCCGGCGCGATGCGGCGACATCGCCCGCGCCTTCGCCACGAACGCGGCGATGTCGTTCGCGGTCGACGACGGCACGTCCGGAGTGTCGGCCGGGCGTACATCGCTTCCGGATGTCGGTTTGATTGTCTTGCCGGCCATCAGCGCTTGCCTCGTGCAGCAAACACTATGTGGGCCGCGCCGTCGAGTTGGTCAACGTAGCGGATCGATCAAGATCGCGGACCCCTCTGCCCGGATCGGATCCCGGGCGGCCCCGTCAATTGGTGATCGACGGATCCTTCTTCGTCTCGGTCTTGGTCAGCGAGAGCGACTTCTTGACCTTGTCGGTGAAGGTCTGACGCTTCTCGATCGGCACGTAGAGCGAGACGGGACCCGGCTCCAGAATCTTCGGCGGCGCATTCCTTGTGTCGACCGCCGCGACATCGCTGTCGGTGTCGGCCAGGAATTTATCGAGCATCGCCTGGATCGAGTCCTTGGCCTTCTCGGGTCCGGTGTCGCGCATGTCGTTGTGCTGGAAGTTGGTGTTCACAACGGTGATGCCGGCCTTCTCGCACTCCTCGGCATCGGGAACGACGCCGGGATCAGGCTTGAACTGCGAGTCGTGGGAACGGAACGACAAAATCTTGAACCTGCCGTCGGTCATGAACGGCACGCGCAGATTGTCCAGCGTCACGACCTTCTTGATTTCGTCGGGATACTGCTTGGCGAAATACATCGCGATGTCGCCGCCATTGGAATGGCCGACCATCGTCAGCTTGCTGTAATCGGCGTTCGGGTGACGCTTCTTCATCTCCTCGATCGCGAATTTGATGTTGGTGATGCCGCGCTGATACTGCGGCAAGCGGCCGACATAGATCTCGCCGACCTTGGTCACCATCGGTCCGTCCGACGGCAGGTCGTTCTGAATGCTGATGGTCAGATAGCCGCGCGCCGCGAACACGTTCGCGAGGAAGGAATATTCGGTGAATTTGACGGTATTGCCATGATTGAGGATCGCAACCGGCAACTTGATCATGCCAGCGTCGGCCTGCATCTCCTTGTCGAAGCGCACGGCGACGTCGACTGCGACCGGTCGCGCATCGCGAGTCGGATCCTTGAACATGATGGTTTCGTGACGGATCGCCCACTTGCTCGCGGTGAAGTAAGCCGCCGTGACCACCACACAGAGCGAAAGCAGAACGGAAATTCCACGCTTCATGACGTCCTCAAGGCGCCCGCCTTACAGGGCTGATTTTCGCCGGAGGCTCTTCGGCCTCCTTTCTCAGAATATATGTCACAGCGCCGTGACAGGAAGTCCAAATATTGTGGCTTTGACGCCATAACGTTGTGCGCTGCACCTATAGTTTGTGCATTTGCTTCTACCGCGTTGGCGCGATGGCACCGCAGCACCTCACCCGCCGGCATGACGGATAAGGGAGCGATGGCGCCCTAGTCAAACCGGATTTCGGCTGCTTTGTTCCGGCTTTTTGGCCACTCTGTGGCAAAAATCACCGGAAAACCACGGATTTCAACCGATTTCGGTGTAAATGACCAGCTTCAGGCCGGGATCGTCATTGGCCTGGAAACTGGCGTATTCGAAACGCAGCCGGCCGCGCCTGCGCCGGGTTCTGAACCCGGTTGGCCGATTCCTCAGTCCGGCTGGCCGATTCCTGGGACGTCATCCGGGTTGCCCGCCCCGGACGCGTGCTTCGCGAGCGCGACGCGCCGGAATTCAGTCGGTGTCAGGTCGGTGGCCGCCTTGAAGGCCCGATTGAACGGACCGACCGACTGGAATCCGGCATCCATGGCGATGGTCAGCACAGGCACTTGCTTTTGCCCGAGGTCGGCCAGGGCCGCCTTGGCTTCATCGATCCGGTAGCCATTGAGGAAGGCATTGAAGTTGCGGTGCCCGAGCCCTTCATTGATCAACTGCCGCAGCCGGTACTCTTGAACGCCGAGCTCTGCGGCCAGCGCGCCGATGGTCAGTCCTTCACGCCGATAGGCGCGTTCCACGGTCATCAGCCGCTGCAACCGGCGCAGCAATTCGGCGTCGACCGCGGACGGCTTGTCCTCTCCAGGTGCCACAGCACTGGTCTCGCCCGGAACCCTGTCCGTGGTGGGCAGAAAAGCGGATGCCTGCTGCATTCGGGCCGCCTGAAACAGGCTCCATCCACTGAGGCTCAGCAGCGCCCACAGCCCGACCGCGTTGGCGATGCTCCAAACGGAGGAGCCGAACGCGGGCCAAAGGCCGTGAAAAAACCCCGCGACGCTATAGGTCACCGCGCCGACCAGGACGACGGCGCGCAATCGCCGTCGTCCCACCACCAGGTCCAGCCGCCATGTCGCGAGCGTCTGCGCCGCGGCCAGGAGAGCGAGGCCGAGATAGACGAACGACAGCGGTCGATCGAGGTCGCCTCTGAGCACGGTTCTTGCGGGCCAGAGGTCAAACAGTTGCGTGCCGACAATGGCGACCAGCAAGGCGCCATGCCAGGGCCGCAGCACGAAATCGTCATCGAAGGTCGCGCGCGCCCAGAGCCAAAGCAGGACTGCCCCGCTGCTGGAAAGAGCGGCCAAGATCAGGCTCCAATATGGCCATGGCCGCGGAAATCCCGGCGCTGAGGAAATCGCTGATGCCGCGACGGCGACCAGCAGGGCGGCGCTCAGGCGCGCCGGCGCGTCCCTGCGGTCGCGCAGCAACACGCCGGCGATCAGCAACGCCAATCCGACGGCCGCGCCCCGACAACTCAGATCGATCGCCATCAACGCGCTGCTGCTCACGATCGCTAGCTGCCGATGATGTCGTGGACTTCCAGCGGCTTGTCGACCTGGCTGAACCATTCCGCCCGGTTGGCGGCCCGGCGGCGGCCGCGCTCGTCGAGCGGCAGCTTGAGCTGGCGTAACAGGCCCATCACCTCCTCGCGCGCGGTGACGTGCCCGAGATTCGGGCGGGTACCGAGCGTCGCCTCGTCGATGTCGTCGAGCGCCGTCAGCCCGCGCGGGAAGAATTCGCGATAGACCACCCGCTCGGCAAAGCCGTCGACCGAACGGAACCCGAGCCGCAGCGAGAGCTGCTTGAGGCCGTCGGCAACCAGCTGCTTGTTGCGTGAGCCGAGCATCGACAGGCGGTTGCGCACCACGATCCAGTCGGTCGAGGCGCCGTCGAGCTGGCGGCGCTTGCGTCTGGTGTCGCGCACCATCTCGGCATAGTGGCTCTCGCCGGTCACTGCATAGGTCGCGGCATCGACGGTGCCCAGCACGTCGAAATCGAGGAAGCTGTCGTTGATCGGCGTCACCAGCGTGTCGGCCATCGAATGCGCGAGCCGCATCAGGTAGCTGTCCGAGCCCGGCGTATCGATGACGATGAAATCATAGCCACGTTCCACCGCGCTCACGGCTGCCATGAACTGCTGGAACTCGGCGTTCTCGTTGTCCTCGATCTGCATCGTCTCGCCGTACTTGATGCAGTGGTGCGCCGGGAGTTCGAGATCGAGCCCGGAGCGCCGCGCCCAAGCCTGGCGATTATTGATGTAGCGGGTGAAACTTTGCTGGCGGCAATCGAGATCGATGCTGGCGACGCGTTGTCCGGCCTTCAGGAGCGCGACGGCGATATGCAGGGCGGTGGTCGACTTGCCCGAACCACCCTTCTCGTTGCCCAGCACGATGACATGTGCGGAGCCGGACTGACCCTGACTAGCCTGCACCAACATGATTCAAACCCCGGCGATGATCTTCAAATCGCGCACGGCTGCGGTCAAGTGAAATGCATCACCGCGAGAGGAAATCAATTGCAGCCGTCCTTAATGATGAATCGATCAGGCAAGATGGCTGCGTCGATCGGCGGCATGACTTGCGTAATACGCTCGCGTCCGGGATCGGGTAAGGCTGGTCGCGACGCGACGGTTTGCCGATAGCGGTGCGGTCTTGATAAGCTGCGCCACCCGCCGAACCGCAAACATCCCACCCGGATCGCCCCACGAGTTGAGACCAGATGCCGAGAAATCCCACCGTCGTTCGTACCGTCCCTGCCCTTCGTCGCGCCGTCGACGCCTTCCGCGCCAAGAAGGCGGCCGTCGCGTTGGTCCCGACCATGGGAGCCCTCCATGACGGCCATGTGTCGCTGGTGCGGCTTGCCAAGCGCCGCGCCAAGCGGGTCGTCGTCTCGATCTTCGTCAACCCGACCCAGTTCGCGCCGACGGAAGATTTCGGCTCCTATCCGCGCACCTGGAAGGAAGACGTCGCCAAGCTCGCGGCCGAAGGCGTCGACCTGATCTGGCATCCGGAGGTGAAGGCGATGTATCCGGACGGCTTCGCCACCAGGATCGTGCCGGAGGGTCCGGCCACCGCCGGACTCGAGGATCGCTTCAGGCCGCATTTCTTCGGCGGCGTGGCCACCGTGGTCGGCAAGCTGTTCACCCAGGTCCGGCCCGACGTTGCGATCTTCGGCGAAAAGGATTTTCAGCAGCTCCGGGTCGTCACCCAGATGGCTGTTGACCTCGACCTCGGCGTCAAGGTGATCGGGTCCAGGACGGTGCGCGAACGCGATGGCCTCGCGATGTCCTCCCGCAACGTCTACCTCTCGGCGGAGGAACGGCGCACCGCCCCGGAGTTGCATCGGGTGATGAAGGAAACGGCGGGGCGCCTGCGTGCCGGCGAGGACACCGCAACCGCGATGGCCGCCGGCGCCGCGCTGATCACCAAGGTCGGCTTCGTGCTCGATTATCTCGAGGTTCGTCACGCCGCCTCGCTGGCGCCGATCGGCTCGCTGAAGGACGGCCCGATGCGGATGCTGGTGGCGGCACGGCTCGGCAGCACACGCCTGATCGACAACATCGCTGTGTAGCCATGCCCGGTTGAGCTTGCTCCGATGCCGCGACGCAGGGATGATCGCGCCTTTCAGGGGCGGTCGGAATGACTGGTTACTTCAAGCACGGCATTCTGCTCGGCATCGCGCTGCTGGCCGCGGGCCTGGCGCAGGCGCAGACCCGGCCACCGATTGGCGGCATCGGATCGGCGCCGGATGCGATGATCTTCTATGTCGCCCATGGCGGCCCCGATGCCTGCGGCCCGGGTTGTTCGGAGTGGATCGCGGCCGAGGGCGTCATTCAGTTCGATACCTTCAAGCGGCTAATCGCGATCCTGGACCGGCAGGCAGGCCGCAAGCTGCCGGTCGTGATCAATAGCCGGGGTGCGTCCAACCTCAACGTCGCGGTCAGTCTCGGCCGGATCCTGCGCGACCGCGGCATCGATGCCATAGTTGCAACCACGGAGGTCGAGGCTTGCAGCGGCAAGTCCGAAGCCGACTGCTTCGCGCTCAAACGGCCGGGCGGCCCGCTGGACGCCAAGGAAAATGTCTCCAGGATCGTCTGCGACCTCGCCTGCGCGCTGATGCTCGCGGGCGGTGTGCATCGCACGCTGCCGCCCGACAGCCATGTGGTCGTGAGCGGCATGTCGATCCATCACCGCATCGCGCCGAACGTCTCCGAAGAACGCCGTGAGGGCCTTACCGCGCTCTATACCAAGCAGTACCGCACGTATCTGCGCGAGATGGGCGTCGGGAAAGACCTGATCGATATGATGGAGCAAAGTGCGGCGGCCGCACAGAACATCGATGTGCCACCGTCCGAATGGACGCGGCTGCATCTGACCACAGCGCCACTCTAAAGCAATCCGATTGCTTACAGCAATCCGAGGTCGCGCAGCTCGCGGCGCATCGGCTCGGGCATCGACGCCACGCTGGCCGCGCTCGATTTGGTGAGATCTGCCGGCGCGGAGTCCGCGGTCAGATAACGCCAGCCCTGGAACGGCCGCATCGGCCGCGGCGAAACTGCGATCACCTTGGGCTGCATGACCAGCCGGCAGCGTCCGATGCCGTCCTTGTCGCGGAATGGCTCGATGGCGATGATCTTCTCGCGCGCGGCGATCTCGCCGCGGATCACCCAATAGAGCGAGCCGCCGGCAAGGAGCTCCTCCTCGCGCTTCGGTGTCATCCGCGTGATGTGGACGTGACGGAGCGGCAGGCCCTTTTTCTTCGCGGTCGCCATCCGTTCGGCGACCCAGCCCTTGAGTTCCTTGACGGAGTCGCAACCGACGGCGAGCTTGATGAGATGAAGCGGCATGCGCCGGATGTAGCGGCCGGCGCGCACTTTGAAAAGGGAGCGCTATCCACGGCGGTGGATATCGGGATTTACTGCGCGAAACAGTGCAATGGCGACGGCTCAGGCCGCGGTCATCGCGCTCATCATCACGCTTATTCCTGGCCCTCGGCCGCCGCCGGCGCACTCGCAGCGGCCGGTGCCGCGGGCGCGGCGGGAGCCGGCGCGATCTGGACCGGGCGCTTCGCCGCCGGTGGCCGCTTCGGAGCGGGAGGCGGCGCGGCGGCAGCACGGGCGGCCGTCGGCGGAGCCGCGGCAGCCGGCTTCGCCGACGGTTCAGGCGTCATGATGCTGACCGGCGGCGTCGACGCCGCGCTCGGGAACTCGGCGTTGGTTGGCCTGCCCGTGGGTATCGACTGCGGCAGCGCCGCGACCAGACCGGCGGCCGACGGCTGGCCGGCGGGCGCGTTCCAGGACGAGGCGTAGCGCGTGACCAGGTTCTCGTAGGTGCGCTCGTTCATGTTGGCGATGATCTGATGATTGTCGCCGAGCGAGCGGAACGCGGGGCACGCGGTCGGTGTGCAGTGGTCGCGCGCCATCAGCGCATAGGCGACCAGGCCGTAACGGTCATGCTCGATGGCGCGGCGCAGTGCCTGCAGCTCGGTGGTCGCGTTGCGCTCCGCCGTGGCGAGGTCGCCGAGCGCGGTCAGGCGCGAGACCTGGGCTGCCGCATAGCTGACTGCCGCCGCCGCGGTATCCGATGAGCCGAACAGCACCTTCTCGCAGGCATTGAGAACGGCATCTCCCGCGAGGTCGTCGACGCAGGCCAGCGCCGGCACCGTCTGGCCGGTCAATTGCGCCGTGCGTGTCTCGGCCGGCGACGCCGTTCCGCCCGGCCCGAAGCCGCGGATCGTCGCGGCGACCGCAACCGCGATCGACAGCAGCGTGATGACGGTCAGCGCGCCGTTGGCGACGGATTTTTCCGCGCGCAGCAGCGTGACCAAAACGACCACCCCAAAGAACCCGGCGGCGGCCAAGGTCAGCCACATCGGGAAGGTCGGCGAGCGCCACACCTGATCCAGCGAAGTCCAAGCCCAGTTCATGCGCGATGTCCCTCAACGCAGCGTAAGCACAATCGGCGACGGCCAACGCCGCCACCCCGGCACTCGACCTTCAGCAGAATGTGTCTGCGAACAGGGCCTTTTGACGGCGACGGCGCGGAACCCGCTCCAGCCACCGGCTTGCGCACAACTCCATCAGGACAGCGCGAGCTGACTCTCCTTGGCCACCCGTTCGAACGCTTCGGTCGAGCTCTTGATTCGATACTGGCAGTCGTCACCATCGGTCGGCAGCAGGCGGATCACCTGGTAGGTGCCGCTCGCGGCGGGGCGCGCCACATTGCTGGCCGTGAAATAGACGGTCTCGCCAATCGAGTACTTATGCTTCAACGCCCTCTCCATTTTCTTAGAGATTGCTGGCTGAGCTGACAGTCCCGATAGCTCTGGCCGGCATTTTGAGAACCCTGCGGCAACCTAGCACAGGGCAGGGCTCAAAATCCAGCAACATTGGGGCATGGCAAAGGTACCATTTTTGCAGGTTTTTCAGGGCGATAGGCAGCAATTTATGTGCCAGCCGGAAATTGCCCGCAGACCCGGCCGAAACCGGGTTCCACCGTCCCTCAGGCGGTATGCGGCAGCTTGCCGTTGGGGCTCGCGCTGTCGACCGCCGTCGGCAGTTGCTGGGCCAGCACCTTGGACAGTTCGTCGACCGGAATGTTGAACTTGGCGGCAAGCTGCCTGACGGTGTCGCTGCCGAGCACCTCCTGAAGCTGTTCGGCCGTGATCGGCAGGTTCTGGCCGGTGCCGATCCAGGATTTGACCTGCTCGCCAAGGCCGGCCTGCTGGAGCTTGGCGACGATCGCCGACAATCCGCCCTGCCCGCCATTGCCCATCACCTCGCCGAGCACGACGGGGATCACCGCCGCCCCGAGCTGGCCAAGCATGCCCTTCAACTCCGGCGAGTTCTCCAGGGAATCCAGAATGCCCATGGTCTAAGTCCTTTCACGACTTGCAAAACCGGTTCTTCGGATTCGACGTCTTCGGCCCCGCGGCGTCAAGCCGCGATCTTTGCCGCCGCTGTCACATTTCGGAAGCGCAAGACGCAGTTAGGCGTCCTCGAATCGATCGATCAATAGCGTCTCGGCAAGGCCGTCCCGCGTCCATTGCTGGAACGCCGGCAGCGACATCATGGCGTCGACGTAATGCTGCGCCTCGGCCTTCACCGGGATCGCGTAGGTGCGGAAACGATGCACCACGGGGGCGTACATCGCGTCCGCCCCGGAAAATGCGCCGAACAGGAACGGGCCCTGCTTGCCGTAGCGCGCGTGGCACTCGGCCCAGATCTCCTGGATCCGCGCCACATTGGCGCGCGCGTCGTCCGACAGCGCGACGGCACGGATCGGCCGGTGCAGGTTCATGCCGCACTCGCTGCGCAGCGGCACAAAGCCCGAATGCATCTCGGCTGAGACCGCGCGGGCATGCGCGCGCGCGGCGCGATCCGCAGGCCACAGCTTCGCCTCGGGAAATCTTTCGGCGAGGTATTCGATGATCGCCAGCGAATCCCACACCGTGACGTCGCCGTCGATCAACGTCGGCACCTTGCCGGCCTTGCTGAAGCTCAGGATGCGATCCTTGTCGGCCTTGTTGTCGGTGTAGAGCGGAATGAAGACTTCCTCGAACGGGATGGCGTTGGCGCGCAGCGCCAGCCAGGGCCGCATCGACCATGACGAATAGTTCTTGTTGCCTATGACGAGCTTGAGCATGTCCGGAGAATCCTGTTGTCACCGCATGTTGCCATAGTGCATTGCACGCGTTCAACCTGTACATGACGCGGAACGCCGCGCGGCGCGGCAGCCGCGCATTCACAGAGGCAGCCGCGCGTTCACGAAGGAAGGCACCATGACCGGCTATTGGGCCGACATCCTGGCCGTCAGCTTCTTCGCGCTGGAATGGCTGGTCTACGCCATCACGCTGGAGCACAGCGCCTATGGGCGCGACAGCCTGTCGGCGCGAATGCATGTCTATCGCGAGATCTGGGTGCGCAATCTACTCAATCGCGAGGCGCGGATGGTCGACATGCAGATCATGGCCAGCCTGCAGAACGGCACCGCGTTCTTCGCCTCCACCAGCCTGATCGCGATCGGCGGCGGGCTGGCGCTGCTGCGCGCCACCAACGACGCGCTCGCCGTGCTCGGCGCATTGCCGGTCGACCTCTCGCCCTCGCCCGCTCTGTGGGAGATCAAGTGCATCGGGCTGATCCTGATCTTCATCTACACGTTCTTCAAATTCGCCTGGGCCTATCGCCTGTTCAACTATGTGGCGATCCTGTTCGGCGCGATGCCGCCGGCCGGCCAGCGCGACACGCCGGAGGCCGAGGCCCATGTGGTCCGCACCACGCGGCTGTTCGAGACGGCGGGCCGGCACTTCAACCGCGGCCAGCGCGCGTTCTTCTTCGCGCTCGCCTATCTCGGCTGGTTCGTCAGCCCCTGGGTGCTGTTCGTCACCACCGCCGCCGTCGTCATCGTGATCTGGCGCCGGCAGTTCGCCTCGAATGCCTGGCAGGCGATGGGAAGCTGACGCTCGTCCCTGCCCTTACGACGCGAAGTCGCGCGGCGTGAAGTCGAGGTCGAGCACCTTCCATTCGCCGTAGCGATCCCTCGGCAGCATCGCATAGGGCTGGCAGGCCTCCAGCGCATCGGTCGCGCTCTTCAGCAACAGCGGCCCCTTGGCCGACGCGCTGGCCTCGATCAGCAAGGGCGATGAGGCGAGCTTGCCGTCGGGCTTCATGAACACCCTGAGCTTGACCCTGACGTCGTCGCCGCTGCTCAGCGTCGGCGGCAGCTTCATGCAGCTCTTCAGATGGCGGCGGAATTCGGCTGCTACGCTGGAGCCGACGTCGGCCTTCTCGGTCGCCGCCGCGTCGAAATTGTCCTTGCCGGGCCCGGGGCCGGCCGGCGCGTCGGCGGGCGCCTGCACGGAGATGTCGGGCGGCAGGCCCAGCATGACGTTGTATTTGACCGAGAGATCCGGCTCGGGCTGCACATAGGCGGGTGATGCCGGCGGCGCCGGTGGCTGCGGCGTCAGTGGAGGCGTCGGCGGCGCGGGCGGCACGGCCGCCGCCGTCTGCTGCGGCGACGGGCTGGGCTTGGGCGCCGGCGGGCTCGGCTGCTTCTGCGCGGGCTGCGGCGCGTTCTGTTGCGGCTGTGGTGCCGGCGCCTGCGCGGAGGGCTCCGGCTTGGCGGTGTCGATCGGCTTGTCGAGCGACGGCAATTGCAATTCGGGCGTCGGCGACGGGCTCGGCACCGGTTCGGGCTCGGCCTTGATCTCGGACTTGGCGACCTCCTGCGGCGTCACGATCTCGACCGGCACCGTGTCAGCGGCGACGGGATCGAACTGATGGACCTCCGAATAAAGGAAAATCAGCGCGAGCAGTATCAGGTGCACGAACACCGACGCCATCAGATCCGCGTTTGGCCGAAACTTCATCCCACTCGATCACGTCGTGATGCTCCCCTGCCCGGCACCATAGCGGGCAATCAGGACCGGCCTCAATCCCATTCTGGTTCGGGCGGCGGATCCCGGCCGGGAGCCACCGCCCATCATCAGCGCGCAGCAACGTCTCAGTAGCACGCGCGGTTGCGTGTCCTGCAGGGGCGGTTGTTGGCTTGCCCGGTCGTTTGCCCGGCCTTCTTGGCACCGGCCTTCGGCGGGTTCTGCTGGGCGACCGCATCAGTCACTAAAAGCGGCGCCGTTACAGCACCCGCGAACAGAATACTCAAGAGAACGACTATGATTTTCATCGAAACCTCCCTTGAAAATGTCGGCCGGGAAAATCGGGCAAAAGAGATCGGCCGCAGCAAGGCGAACGGAAAAGGATTTCGAAGTCAAGGTATTTTGGAACCAGAGATTGCAAGCAGGGCCGAAGACCAGTCAGGCGATGCAGCGGGTCACCCGGTGGCCGGGCAAGGCGCCCATGCGCAATGCGCCGACTATCGCGCGTTGCCGCTGCCGATTGCCGAAATCTCGCGCATGTCTTCATCCGACAATTCGAAATCGAAGATGTCGATGTTTTCCTGGAGCCGCTCGAGCTTCGAGGTGCGCGGGATCGCGGACACATTCTGTTGCAGCAACCAGCGCAGGCAGACCTGGGCGGCCGTCTTGCGATAGCGGTCGCCGATCCGGCCCAGCGCACGGTCGCCCTTGACCCGCCCCTTCGCGATCGGGCTGTAGGCGACGAAGCCCATGCCATGGCGCGCGCAGGCTGAGATCACATCGGTCTGGTCGAGATAGGGATGGTACTCGGACTGGTCGCAGGCGAGCGGCTCGGGGCACGCCGCCACCGCCTCCTCGATCAGCGCCACGCTGAAGTTCGACACGCCGATATGCCGCGCCAGTCCCGCCTGCTTTACCCGCGCCAGCGCGCCGAGCGTCTCGGCCAGCGGCACATGCGGATTGGGCCAGTGCAGCAGCAGCAGGTCGACCTCGGTCAGGCGCAGCCGCGCCAGGCTCTCCCTGGCGGAGCGTTCGAGATCCTTTGCCATGAAATGCGTGGTCCAGACCTTGGTGGTCACGAACACGGCGTCGCGCTTGATGCCCGAGGCGCGCAGTCCCTCGCCCACCTCGCGCTCATTGTCATAGATCTGGGCAGTGTCGATGTGGCGGTAACCGAGCCGCAGCGCCTGCTCGACGATGCGCGCGCAGGTCCGCCCGCGCAATTCCCACGTGCCGAGCCCGATCGCGGGGATGCTGGCGCCGTTGCCTTCGACGACATTCATACGGCCATTATGCGCGCATGATAACGGCCTGCCAACTCACGTATCGGTTCCGCAGGCGGTCGCGGCGGCTTACCGCTCCACCTGGTAGCCGTCGGTCAACGTCTTCAGGAAGGCGATGATGTCGGCTTCCTCCTGCGCCGTCATCGCAGGCGTGTCGCCCAAATGGCGCTCGAACGGCGGATCGCTGACGTCGACATTGCCATGGTATTTCCCCGGCAGGTCGTCGTATTTGCGTACTGTTCCGTCGGCTGCACGGGGATACACCTTCTCCGGATTGGTATCGCGGAAATTATAGAAATCGAGCACCTGCTCGAGGCTGCTAACCCGTCCTATTCGTGAGAGTGCTTTTTTTAGTCCGATTGATGTGGCCGCACATCTGCTCTGACGAGGCGCGCGGGATTGCCTTCGGCTTTTCACCGCCTGACGACCCGTACTTTGCAACGCGCTTGAGGGATGGGTTGGGCGAACGGGGGGCGGACGCCCCGCCGGTCAAGGACCGAGCGGCAGCAGCGCGCCTGGCAAGCCGCGGATCAGGTCGGCTTCGGGACATGCCGCGGCAAACGCAAGGCGAATGCGGCTCGTGGTCTCGACGACACGGGCAGCGAGTTTCAAGAGACGAAGACGCAGCGTCGCGAACTCGGCTGTGGCCAATTCCCGGGCTTTGGGAATCGCGTCGCGCACGGTCAGCATCAGCCAATAAGCGGCGGTGTGGAGAACGAGGCGGACTTGATTGGCGAGCGCCGAACGGCAGCTGGTGCGATCGGAGGCGAGCTGTGTCTTATGCAGCTTGATCAGATTCTCGGCTTGGCCGCGCGCGCAATACAGGCTGTCGTAGATCCACTCGGCCGAGCCGACATCGAGGCTGGTGACGACGAAACGGATGTCGAGGCCGAGCATCGTCGCCTCAATACGGGCGACGGTACGCCGTTCGCGATCCCAGGACTTGGCCTTGTGGCGCGTCTCGGTATAGCCACGCAGAACCGGCAGGTTCTCGATGGCGCGTCGCGTGCGGATGTCGTCGGCGGCCTCGTCGAGTTTTCTGGCGAGCGGCTTGGTGCCGGACAGACCGAAGATGTAGTCGATGCCGTTGGTCTCGCACCACGCCATTGCCTCCGGCCGGGCATAGTGCCCGTCGCCACGGAACGTAATTCGCGTGTTGTGCCACCGCGTCCGGATATGCCGTATCAGGCGGCGCAGATGGGCACGCACCTCGACGCCGCCCGGCGTCTTGCCGGGCCGCAACACGACCGCCACGGGCCGGCTCTTCTCCGTGTCGTAGACGTGGATCGGCAGGAAGCAGCGTTCGTCATAATGAGCGTTGAACAGCGAGAGCTGCTGATGGCCGTGGACGACATCGCAGGTATCATCGATGTCGAGCGTGACGGATGCCGGCTCGCGCGGGTAGCTATCCATCCATGCGTCGACCAAAGTGTAGGTCAGTCGGATCACGTCGCGCAGGCGCGGAGCATTCTCCAGCCGCGACAGCGTCGGTTGGGAACACAGATCGCGACCCGTGTCCGGCAGCCGTCCGCAGGCCAGCTTGAATGCGGGATCGGACCGCAGATGATCGAGGTCGTCGGCGTCCTCGTAGCCGCAGCAGATCGCGAACATGCGCGCGCGGAACATATCGACAAGGCTGTGCACGACCCGCGTCGGATCGCGCCGATCCGGGAACACCCGGGCCAAATTGTCGGCCAAGCCGAGACGCCGCTCGGCCATCGCCAGAAGCATCACGCCCCGTTCGAGGTCAGCCGACCGCCATCGAAGGCAGCTGTGACTTTCTTGGCGTGAACGGCTGGAAACGAGAAGGGCAGAATCGTATCATCGGTCATGGCGGGCCTGGCGTTCGCGGTTGAGGTGATGGGGTTGGCTTTGCAACCGAATCCTACGCCGCATCAGCGCTTTACACCACGCTCGCCAGCCTCTCAGGCGCACTCTGACGAATAAGACGGGCTAAAGACACCGTTGTGGAAGAAGGCGCGGCGCGTTGCGGTGTTGCGCAAGGTCGGCGTCAGAAACATCCCGCAATATTGCGTTTGCTCGGCGACGTCGGTGCGCTGCGGACCGCAGACCCCGAGATCGAAGTAATTGGCATCGGCGTTGCCGGCGAGCGCGGCATTGCGCGGCGCGCCGAGCGCCTCATACTGATGGTCGGTGAACAGCGGCGGCAGGCCGTCACGGGTCGGCGCCGAGGTATGGCAGCCGGCGCAATTGGCCTTTTCGGGATCGTTGAACAATTGCAGGCCGCGCAGCTCGGTCTCGCTCAGCCGCGCCTTGCCCTCCAGCCAGTAGTCGAACTTGCTGGTGTAGGGATGGAAGCTCACCTCCTCCACCTGATAGCGCGCCACCGCGAACATCGCCTCCGCGACCAGGAGCCGCCTGTTGTCGAAGATGCCGGCGCCGAACAGCTCGGCGAAGCGCTTGGCGTAGGGCTCGCGGCGCAGCTTGTCGGCCACGATGTCGAGGCTGCCACCATCCATCTCATTGGGGTCGAGCAGCGGCATGATCGCCTGATCCTGCAGCGTGTCGGCGCGGCCGTCCCAGAACAGGCCGCCCTGCGGCACGATGTTCGCTGCCGACGCGGCGGTCGCGGTCGCGGTCTTCTTCGCGCGCGCGGTCTGCTGGCCGAGCGCCGCCATCTGCGCGAGGTCGACGACGTTGTCGTCCTCGTCCTTCTCGGGGCCGATGCTGAAATTCGGGTGACGTTCGAGATAGGTCAGCGACGGAACGGCGCGCGCGCCCTGCCGCGTCAGCGTGCGGCCGCCGAGCATCACCGGGCCGTCATTGGGCGGGCCGTAGGCGTGGTCGGGGCTGTGGCAGGAGGCGCAGGACAGCGCGCCCGACGAAGATAGCGACGCGTCGTAGAATATCTCGCGGCCGAGTTGCGCCATCGCCGAGAGCGGCGCGACCGGCGGGCGCACGAGCCGGACCGGATTGGGATTGGCGCCCGGAAGCTGGCTTGCATCCGGAAGCTGCTGCGTCTCCACCGCAGCGACAGCGCCGGCCATGCAAAGCAGGCCGGCGCCGAGGAGCCACAAAGTGCGGCCGTTCATCTGACGTCCCGTAATCCGAGCGCGTTAGTGATGATGGTGGTCGTCGGGCGGGCTGACGATCACGGTGCCGCTGGTCGGATCGAGGAACAGCGCATCCTGCCGATCGTCATGGTCGTGGTCGTGGTCGTGACCGCGGCCGTGATCGAAATCGAACATGTCCGCGATCGATTCGACGCTGTCGTCGAACGCGCCGCCGCCAAGACGCTGGCCGTGCAGCCAGTTGTCTTCGATGAAGCGAACCACGGAGGCCTGCGAGATGCGGGTGTGGCTGACGAAGTTCCTCTTGGCGAAGGGCGAGATCACCAGGAACGGGACGCGGGTGCCCGGTCCGCAGCGGCCGTTCACCGGCTTGCCGTCGAGGCCCTTCGGCTGCGTCTGCTTGCCGATACCGCGGCCGCACTGGCCGGGACCGTTGATCTGATCGGCGGTCGGATCATACGAGGCGCTGGTCGGCGCAACGTACTGGTGGTCGTACCAGCCGTCGGAGTCGTCATAGGTGATGATGACCGCCGTCTCGCCCCACTCCTTCTGCTTCTGCAGGAAGTTGATCAGCTCGACATTGCCGGCCTGCTCGTCGAGCGGATCGGAGTTGCCGGGATGACCGTCCTGATAGGCCGGCATCTTGATGTAGGAGACGGCCGGGAAGTTGCCGGCTTTCACCGAGGCGTAGAAGTCGTCGAGATCGTAGGCGTGATTGGCCGGATCGACGGCCTTGCTGCCGGGAACGTAGGTGTGGCCGACGGCGTTCACCGAGCTCGGCCGCGCATGGGTCGGGTTGGCGGTCGACTTGTAGTACTGGAACCAGGCGTGGTGCGGGATGTAGTCCACGATCGTGCCGTTGACGTTGCTCGAGAAGGTGCTGCGGCCGCAGTTGGTGGTGCCGTTGGCGTTCTTGAGCGTCAGGTCGAAGCCGCCCATGAAGCGCCCCAGCTGATCTGCTCGGCATTGAGCAGGTCGCCGATGTTCTTGCTGGTCATCAAGACCTGGCTGGTCGTGCTCGAGCAGGAGTCGTAGGCAGGATCGGTATCACCGATCAGCGTCAGGCCGCCCTGGCCATCGGCGATCGACGATGACGTGCCGACGATGTTCTGCGCACCGTTGGTCTGGCCGGAAACCACCTCGAGCGCGCCGGGCGTCGACGGACCAAAGGTGTCGGTCCAGTTATTGTCGCTCATCGCGAAGTTCTGGGCGTAGTTCCAGAACGCGGTGACGGTGTTGCCGTCGAAATAGCCCATCACCTGCCCGTTGGTGCCGAAGGCGCCGACGCCGCCGGCAGTGCCGCGCCCGGTGAATTCCGGAAACAGGTCTTCCTTGCCGTTGTCGACCGCCTGCTGCTCGGGCGTGTAGGAGTGGTTCTGCGAGCGCGTGTTGGCCTGGGTGCGGTCGAGACGGAACGGATTGGTCGCGCCGGTGCCGTTGGCCGGATTGAGGTTCGGGTTGTTGGTCAACAGATTGGCGTTGGCGAGGTTGTTCACCTTCGGCGTATGCGGCTTGGCAACGAACGGAATCGAGCCCGACGGATTCGCCGCCTTCGGGTAGGTCGCGAAGTAATGATCGAACGAACGGTTCTCGTTGAAGATGACCACGAGATGCTTGATCGGCCTGGCCGGGTGGATGTCATGCGGATGACGATGATCGCGGTCGTGATCGTCTTGCGCCGCCGGAGCGCTGCTCGCGATCGCCGCGGCGACCACACAGAATCCGACCGTTGAAAGGAATTTCGCCTTCACTTCTTGCCCCATTTTTTAAGGATTTATGACGTCGACATGCGACACATTAGCCAGCGCGCGTAACAGCTCTGTGTCGGTTTTGCGATTGCCGCATCATCGCGACATAATCGTCGCGCATTCGATTCACGCGGCGGTTGCAGCGCGCCCGAACGGATATTGAATCGATGTCATTGAAGCGATTGCAGTGTCGGTGGCGTCGGCTCGCGCGCCGGCGTTATACGCAGCCCAACCCTATTGTCTTGCTCTCAGTGCCGCATCCGCCACCCGTATAGCTTCCGCATGGTCATCCGATGCAATGATCGCTTCGTACATTGCCTCGTGAAGTTGTCCAGAGTCGGGAGAGAGGGCAAATGCCAGCGCTGCCGCCGCACGCGCTTTTCGGAATACGAGTAAAGCTTCTGACGTCGTGGCGTCAGATTCCCCGCTGAGCTTGAAGTACTGCTCGTCAAACTGCGCGGCTAAGGAGTCGAGCTTCTGCCGGATATCGGGCGGGGCGCTTCCGCCATGACGAAGGAGATCAAGGGCAGCGTCCACTTCGGCCCCCTGCAATCCCACTCGCGCAACGGCAACGAGACAGGTCACCACAACTGCATGTCGCCGTTGGTCGTCGTTTGCCCGCCGAAATGAACCGGCCAAACCCGGTGATATCGAATCAAGACGCAGGAGAGGCTCCATCACGGCACCTTCAACGGTGTTACGGGAGTTGCTCCAATCCTCGGGAGAATACGAATAGCCCTAATCCTTCATGCCCGTGATCGAGGCACTCACCGCTCTGGGATCGCGCTGCGGCCAGCGGCCGCTTTCGACCTGCGAGAGGAATTCGCCGACGATCCGGTTGTATTCGTCGGGCTCTTCGATGTTGATGGCGTGGCCGCAGTTCGGCATCACCGCGAGCGCCGCCGACGGGATGCTCTGCTTCATCAGGATGCCCGGCAGCAGGCACGGCCAATCCTCGTCGCCGGTGATGATCAGCGTCGGCACATTGATGCGCTTCATCTCATCGACCAGCGTGTACAGCGAGGGACGCTCCTTCTGCACGCCCTGCTGGGTGTTGGCCGATCCCACCGCCGAGTGCTCGGCCAGCATGGCCTTGAACTCGGCGTGGCCGCGCGGGTCCTTGTTCTCATACTGCACGCGCGTCGGGCCGTAGGCCTAGCGCTCGGCGAAGGCCGGCATGCCTCCTTTCCGGATCATGCCCGCAATCACATCGGCCTCGGCGCGAAACGTCTCGCGCTTGTCGAGCTCGGCGCCGTAGCCGCAGCCGCCGATGCACAGCGAGAGCGCCCGCGCCGGATGGCGCAGTCCGAAATGCAACGTGGCGAAGCCGCCCATCGAGAGACCGACGATATGGGCCTTGGGCGCGCCGATGTGATCGAGCACGGCCAGAATGTCGTCGGCGGCGCGCGCCTGCGAGTAGGACGCGACCTGCTCCGGCACGTCAGACGGCGGAAATCCGCGCGCATTGTAGGCAATGGTGCGGAAGCGCTTGCCGAAATGCCGCATCTGCGGCTCGTAGCTGCGCAAATCACCGGCGAACTCGTGCACCAGGATCAATGGATGGCCCGATCCGGTCTCCTCGAAATAGAGGCGGACGCCGTCATCAGTTGTTGCGTAGGGCATGGTGGTCTCCTGCCTTCTTGCTTTGGGTGTTATGGGATGGTTGCTCCCGCCGGCGGCTTGGCGCGCGGCAAATATGTGCCGTGCTCCTTGCTGCCGACAAGGGCGCCCTCGTCAACGACGACCTTTCCGCGCACCATGGTCAGCACCGGCCAGCCGGTGACCTCGAGCCCTTCATAGGGCGTGTAGTCCGCGCCGTCGTGGATCAGCTCATGGCGGATCGTCACCTTGCGCTTGGGGTCCCACAGCGCGATGTCGGCATCCGAGCCGACCGCAATCGTGCCCTTGCGCGGATAGAGGCCGTAGATCTTGGCGTGGTTGGTGGCGCTGAAGGCAACGAAGCTGTTGAGGTCGATCCGGCCCTTCACCACGCCCTCGGAAAACAGGATCGGCAGCCGCGTCGCGACGCCGGGGATTCCGTTCGGCACCCAGCGGAAGCTGGTGCGCCCTTTCGGCGCGAGCTTGCCTTGCGGGTCGTCGTAGCGGAACGGGCAATGATCCGACGAGAACACCGAGAACACTTTCTGCTGCAGGCCTTCCCAGCACGCCTTCTGGCTCGCGAGGTCGCGCGGCGGCGGCGAGCAGACGTATTTTGCGCCTTCCATGTTGAGCTGATCGAGATCCTTCTCGGTCAGCATGAGATATTGCGGACAGGTTTCGCCCATCACACGCAAGCCCCGCTGCTGCGCGCGCCGGATTTCCTCCATCGCCTCGCGGTTCGACACATGCACGATCATGATCGGCACATCGACCAGCTCGGACAGCGAGATCGCGCGATGGGTGGCCTCGCGCTCGACCGGGATCGGCCGCGAGGTCGCGTGGAAGCGCGGCGCGGTGTTGCCAGCGCGCTCCAGCCGATCGGTGAGAAAGCGGATGGCGTCGAAATTCTCCGCATGCACCATCAGCATGGCGCCGCTCTCACGTGCCACCGACATGGTCTCGAGCAGCTCGCGATCCGACAACGCCAGCCCCTCATAGGTCATGAAGACCTTCAGCGAGGTGTAGCCGTCCTCGACCAGCGCCGGCAGCTCCTGGCCCAGCACATGCTCGGTCGGATCGGTGACGATGAGATGGAAGGCGACGTCGACATGGCATTCGCCCTCCGCCAGCGCATGGTAATGCTTCAGCGCCTCGCGCAGCGTCTGCCCCTTCTCCTGCAGGCAGAACGGCAGCACGGTGGTGTTGCCGCCGAACGCCGCCGAGCGGGTGCCGCTGGCAAAGCCGTCGGCCATCACGATGCCGTCGCCGGAGGGCTGGGCGAAATGGACGTGGCTGTCGATGCCGCCGGGCAGCACCAGGCGGTCGGTGGCGTCGATGATCTCGGTCGCAGCGCCGAGATCATGACCGAGCGCGGTGATCTTGCCGTCGCAGATGCCGACGTCACAGGCGAAGGTGTCGGCGGCGGTGACGACGGTGCCGCCGCGGATGATGGTGTCGAAGGACATCAGCGCGTCCCCTCCTTCGGTGAGCGGTGTTCGATGATTGCGGCAAGCGGCTCGGCGAGCCCAAGCGTCGGCTTGGGATCGGGACGGCGGTAGGTGCCGACGACCGCCTTGCGCGGCTTCAGCACAGCAAGCGTCTCGGCCTGGCGCACCGCGGCCGCAACCGGATCGACCACCGGCACCGGAATGCGGTCGCGGACTTTTGCGGCCAGCCCGGCCAGCGGCGCGCCAGACAGAATCACGACGTCGGCCTTGTCCTGCTCTACCGCCTGGTTGGCGAGCGCGACCAGCAGCTCTTCCTTCTCGGCCTGTACCTCCGAGATCGACTGGAAGCTTCCATCGAGCGCGCGGATCCCGGCGCAGCGAGAGCTCAGCCCATGCATGGTGACGCATTCCTCGTACCAGGGTGCCAGCGCGCCGGCGAAAGTCACGATGGCAAACCGCCGGCCGAGCATGCAGGCGGTGAGCATCGCGGCTTCCGCGAGGCCGACGACGGGAAACGCAAACAGCTCGCGCGCGCCGAACAGGCCGGGATCGCCGAATGCGGCGATGATTGCGGCGTCGATGCCGGGGCCGGCCTCGGCCAGCATCTCCAGCGCGATCGCGCCGCCGATCTGCGCCTCGGCGCGGGTCGCGATATAAGGCACGCCGCGCGCGGCGGTGACCGGCACCAGCTCGGTACCTTCAGACGCCACCTTGCTGCCGGCGGCATGCAGAAGATCGGTCACCGCTGCCGTCGTGTTGGGATTGAGCAGCAGGATCTTCATGGCGCAACTTTCCTCGTCTTGCGGCCGCGTGGCTTCGCGGGTGCGTCCGGCACGGCCGCGTCTTCCGGCGTATTGTCCAGCGTTTCGGCGACGATCTCGCCGGTGCGGCGGACGTGATGCGCCAGCATCTGCCCGGCACGGGCCGCATCGCGGCGCTTAAGCGCGGCCAGAATCTCCTGGTGCTCGCGCACCGATTCATCCCAGCGACCGAGCACCGACAGCGCAAAGAAGCGCGCGCGCTCGGCCCGCGCCAGCAGCGCCTCATGGGTTGCCTTCAGCACCGCATTGCGGGCGAAGCCGACAATCGCGGAATGGATCTGCTGGTTGACCTGGAAATAGTCGCGCAGCTCACCGCGGCGGTGATGCCATTCGATCTTGTCCTGCAGCGCCTCGAGCCGTTCGAAGTCGGCGCCCTCCATGCGCAAAGCGGCGAGCTCGGCGGCGCAGCGCTCGATGCCGCTGACGGCTTCGAACAATTCGGTCAGCTCGGCGCGGCGGAACGGCGCCACCACGGCGCTGTGGTTGAGCCGCAGTTCGACCAGGCCTTCGCTCGCCAATTGCTTCAGCGCCTCGCGCAGCGGGGTGCGCGAAATGCCGAGCGCGTCGGACAGGTCCGCTTCGCCCAGCGATTGCCCCGGCGCCAGCTCGCCGCGCACGATCATGGTGCGCAGCCGCGCCGCCGCCTGCTCATGCAGCCCGACCCGCGGCACGCGCAGGCGGCGCCGTTGCAGCGCGGTCATCGCGCGCTTGGGTTCCTTGTTGCGTCTGGTCGCCCTGACTTCGGTCTTGGCTTCAGTCACCGCTTGCCTTCATTTTCATGATTGGAGATCGCATCCTCGATCTGGATCGCGGTCGCCGCGCGCAGATCGGGGTTCGAGAACAGGCTGCCCCAGCTGCGCACGCGCGACGGATCGCAGGCGGCAGCTGCGAGGCATGCCCACAGCGTCACCGCAATCGAATCCAGCACGGGCACGCCAAATCGCCGCTCGAGCCGTTCGGCGGCACCGGCGCCGCGCATGTTGGTGCAGAGCACGACCGCGGCATCGCAGCCCTCGCGGATCACTTCTTCGATCATCCCGGCGACCTCGGCCTCGCTGACCTCGGCAAAGGAGAAATTGTCCTGCAAGGCGAGATGCCGTTCGGCAAAGCAGTGCAGTCCTTCCAAATTCCAGTTGGCGATGATCCGCTCCTGCACATCCCTGCGATACGGCGTCACCAGCCCGACGCGTTTGGCGCCGATCCGCCGCAACAGCTCGCGATAGGCCAGCACCGTGGTGCAGGCTTTGATCCCGGTCGCAGCCGTGATCCGCTCGCACAGGCTCTCGTCGCGATCGAAGCCGAGCCAGCTTGCCGAGGTGCCGTTCCAGGCGATGACGTCAACCTTGGCATGCGCGAGCAACTCTGCTGCGCGCAAAATCTCGGTGGCGTCGAACTGGCGCAGCGCCTGCTCCGACAGCGCGATCTCGGTCACCTTGAAGCGCGAGAAATGCGCCGATACGTCGTCGATCCCACCGAGCATCGCGTAGGTGATCGGCTCGAGTGCGGTGTTCGACGACGGCGTCAGCATGCCGAGCCGGATAGGACGTGTCATGGACGGACCTCATCAACCGGCCGAACCCAACGCAGGTTCGGCCGTATCCGTTCTAGAGCCTCTTCCGTTCCGATTGAATCGGAATTGGGCTCTAGATACTTTTTTTGACGCGTTTTCTTCACGCGAACCGGTATCCACTTCGTTCGAAAACGCTCTAGACCGGGAGCTTGCGGCTGTAATCGATCAGGGGCGAGCAGATCAACAGCGCAATGCCCGCGGCGGCGAAATACATCAGGGCCAGGAAGTAGGAGCCGGTGGCCTGCACGATGAAGCCGACAATCAACGGCGTCGTGATGCCGGCGATGTTGCCGCCGAGATTCATGCAGCCGCCGAGGAAGCCGGACTTGCCGCGGCCGGCCAGCGCCGAGGGGATCGCCCAGTACATGCCGCACCAGCGCAGGAAGAACAGCGTCGTCGACAGCAGCACCACGACCACAACGGGATTGGTGACGTAGGCGACGAGGAAGATCGAGATGGTCGCCATGATCGCTGCGATGCCGAACAGGGTGCGGAACACGGTGTTCGGCGCCCCGCCCCGCTCCCGCCAGCCATCGCCGATCCAGCCGCCGACCAGTTCGCCGACGAAGCCTGCGAAGAAGATGATGAAGGAGGCGCCGCCCAGCGCCTTGATGTCGAAGCCGTGCACCTTGAACAGGTAGGTCGGCATCCAGGTCAGCAGGCCGTAGAAGGTGGTGTTGAAGAACATCCACCCAAGGCACATGCACCACACCGAGCGAAAGCGGAAATAGGCCACCCAGCTGGCGCCCGACGCGGCCGGCGTCGCCGCGTCCTCGATCGCATGCGCCGCTTCGAGATAGCGCGCCTCGGCCTCATTGACCGACGGATGCTCACGCGGCGCGTTCCGGATGTAGTACCAGGCCCACAGCCCGCACAGCATGGTGCCGACACCCGCGACGACGAAGGCGACGCGCCAGGAGCTGAACGCTGCCATCAGCCAGGCAACCACGATCGAGCCGAGCGCAGCGCCCAGCGGCGCGCCGCCGTCCAGCAGAGTGGCCCCGCGGCCGCGCTCGGTCTGCCTCATCCAGATCGCGTTGAGCTTGCCGCCGGCCGGATAGATCGGCGCTTCCGATGCGCCAAGCCCGAGCCGGGTCAACAGCAGCAGCATCCAACTGGTGGACAGCGCCGCCAGCGCCTGGAAGAAGCCCCAGAATAGCGTCGCCAGAGCGATCACGATGCGCGGCTTGAAGCGGTCGGCGAGCATGCCGCCGGGCACCTGCATCAGCGCGTAGTTCCAGAAGAACGAGCTCAGGATCAGGCCCTGCATCGCCGGATCGATGTCGAACTCCTTGGCGATGACCGGCATCGCGACCGAGAGCGAGGCGCGATCGATATAGTTGATCGAGATCAGGAACAGCATCAGCAGGAAGATCTTCCAGCGCACGCCGGAAGGCTTCGCCGTATCTGCCATTGCGATGGTGGACACCTGATCGCTCATTGCTCGCTCCTCTGCCGGCAGATTGTAGTGTGCCCCTGGCACTACCCTCGTCATCGAAGGTCATCGGTCTCTCCTGCCCGCGCAAAGTCTGCTTCAAGCCGCGCGAGGCGACAAGCACATTTTGTATTCTGCATGCAATTCATTAAAATACATTGATATCACAACATATTTTTCCATTGTAGCATTGCGATTGAGCAACCGGTGATGAGGGATTGGGCGCGAGCCACTTCGTTTTTTCCGAATTTGCTCTTGACGTGGACCCCAACTCACCGGTCTAATGCCGCCGTCTCACCCGATTGAGGGGCGCTCGCGATCGTCACGAACGTTGCGGTGAGATGCGGTGGACGCCGATTGCGCAACTGACGAGGACGCAAGAGGCGAACGGCGAAGTCGTGCAGGCCTGACGCCCTAGCGGCAGGTGTCCTCTCGTAAAGCGCGCAAGCGTTTTTGCGAGGGCGGTGACAAGCAAGCCCAGTCTCGCCGGGGCGAGCACGTATAAGCCGTAAAACCATCGCGCAGGGAAAGCCGGAGTTCCCGGTTACACCTGTGGTCCTACCCCTGTGCTTTTTTGTTGCACAGGGCCCATGGGTGCGATCGGCACCCGGCTTTCCCTGCGCCCTCTTCAAGAGAGGGCGGAACGAAAGAAGCAAGACTCGGACAATCATGTCGCGAGAACGCGAAACTGCATCCGCACTACATCTGTCATCGCCCGGCTCGACCGGGCGATCCAGTACGCCGCGGCCTCGCGGCTCAACAACCGGTGCCTCTGGAATAGTGGATCACCCGCATGCGCGGGTGATGACACCGGGGATGGGGCGATGGCGTCTTGTGGCGGACTATGCCGCCGTCGGCTCGCTCGACAGCGCGGCGAACACCGTCTCCGGCGAATGGGCGATCACGGCGAGCAGCGCGCGGGCGGGGCCGCGCGGGGCGCGCTTGCCCTGCTCCCAGTTGCGGATGGTTTCCACGGGCACACCGAGCTTGGCGGCGAATTCGAGCTGGGTGAGTTGGGCGCGGCGGCGCAGATCCCGCACGGCCGGTTGCGTGGCCGAGGGCTGCATCGCCGGCACCGCCGGGTGTGCGGGCACGAGCGGGATTTCCTGTCCGTCGCGCAGTTCGACGATCCGTCCGTCCGCCTTGAGCCGCAAGCGCTGCATGATGGCCCCCGTAATGGCCCCCGTGGAGATGCGAGCATCATCCGCCAACCCCGTTAAGGCGCGATTAACGATAAACCGGCCCGCTGGCCCCCCGCTAACAGCATGATCTTTTCGGAAAACCGCTTCGCACTTTTCCGGATCATGCTCCTATTTCAGCCCGAACCACAGCGTGGCGATGCCGAGAAACGAGAAGAAGCCGACCACGTCGGTGACGGTGGTGACGAAGGTGCCGGAGGCGACCGCGGGGTCGGCCCGCACCCGATCCAGCACGATCGGAATCAGGATGCCGCCGAGCGCGCCGGCGACCAGGTTGCAGATGATCGCAAGCCCGATCACGAGGCCGAGACCGGGGATCTTGAACCAGGCCACCGCCGCGATGCCGGTGATCACGGCAAAGGCGAGGCCGTTGACGAGACCGACCATGGTCTCGCGCAAGACGACGCGCATCGCGTTGGCCGACCCGAGCTCGCGGGTGGCGAGCGCGCGCACCGCGACCGTCATGGTCTGGGTCGCGGCATTGCCGCCCTGGCTCGCCACGATCGGCGCCAGCACCGCGAGCGCCACCATCTTCTCTAGCTGGCCCTCGAACAGGCCGAGCACCGACGAGGCCAGGAACGCGGTGGCGAGATTGACCAAGAGCCAGTTGAATCGGCCGCGGGCGATGGTCCAGACCGTGTCGGACAGCTCTTCCGGATGGGTGACGCCGCCGAGCGCCTTGAGGTCCTCGTCGGCCTCCTCCTCGATCACGTCGACGACGTCGTCGATGGTGATGACGCCGACCAGCCGGTCGACGGTGTCGACCACGGGCGCTGCGACCAGATTGTACTTGCCGAACATCCGCGCGACCTCTTCCTGGTCCTCCAGCGCGGAGACGCGGCGACGGTCCTCGTCGATCAGGTCCTTGACCGCGACCGGACGGCGCGTGCGCAACAGCACGTCGAGCGGCACGGCGCCGAGCAGATGCTTGTCGGCGTCGACGACATAGATCTCGTAGAAGCGGTCCGGCAGATCGGGCGTGTCGCGCATGTAGTCGATCGCCTGCCCGACATTCCAGTCCGGCGGCACCGCGATGAACTCGGTCTGCATCCGCCGGCCGGCGGAATTTTCCGGGTACAGCAGGCTGCGCTCGATGTCCTCGCGCTCGGCCGCCGGCAGCTTCTCCAGGATCTCTTCCTGGTCCTCCTCGTCGAGGCTTTCCAGGAGCTCGACGGCGTCGTCGGATTCGAGTTCGCGGACACCCTCCGCCACCGTCTCCGGCTCGAGCTCCTCGAGGATCTCCTCGCGGACGGTCTCGTCGACCTCGTTGAGCGCCGAGAAGTCGAAATCCGTGCCGGTGATCTCGACCAGGGTGACGCGGTCGTCCGGCTCCAGCGCCGCGATCAGGTCGCCGAGATCGGCCTCGTGCAGTTCCGCGACCACCTCGCACAGCAGCGGCCGGTCCGCGGCGTGAATGGCCCGGGTGACCTCCGCGACGAATTCGGGGCGCAGTTCGCCCTCCTCGTCCCGCATCGGCATCCGGGCCAGCGGGTCGGTCTCGGCGGGTTCGGCAACGTCGAAATTCTCGGCCATGCCGTGTTTCGCCGGTTTGACAGGAGGGGAAAAACTGCTCTGATGAGTGCGGAACGGATTACCTAATCGGCGGTGCCCAGCGCAATGAGAAATATGTCGAGCGGCTCTCGGCCAATCCTGAACACTTGCCTGAGCGTCGTCGCGGCGCTGATTACCGTGGTGCCGGCTGCACTGTTTAGCCCCGCGCGGGCCGCCGAGTGCCAGCGCCACGACGCGCTCGGCACCGCGCGTGTGCTCGAGGTCGATCCTGCGACCTATCCGCGCGTCGGGCTGAAGAGCTTCCCGCAGACCCTGCCGCTGCGCGACGGCGAGATCGTGCTGACATTCGACGACGGCCCGACACCGGGCACGACCGACAAGGTGCTGGCAGCGCTGGCGAGCGAATGCGTGCGCGCCACCTTCTTCATGGTCGGCCGCAACGCGGCTGATCATCCCGATATGGTCCGCAAGGTCGCGCGCCTCGGCCACACCATCGGCTATCACACCTGGGACCATCCGCATCTCAACAAGCTCCCGTTGGACCAGGCCGAGGCGAACATCAATCGGGGGATCGAGGCGGTCGGCAAGGCCCTGCGCGGAACCGAGAGCACGACCCCAAGCACGCCGTTCTTCCGGTTCCCCTATTTCGAGTCGACGCCCACCCTGCTGGATCACCTGGAAAAGCGCGGTATCGCGGTGTTCGGAGCCGATTTCTGGGCCAGCGACTGGGTCAAGATGACGCCCGAGGAGGAACTCAAGCTGCTCACCGGGCGGCTCGAAGGCCACCGCAAGGGCATTATCCTGCTGCATGACGCGCAAATGCGAACAGCCGAGATGCTGCCGGCCTTTTTAAGGTATCTGCGTGAGCATAATTATCACGTCGTCCACATCGTCCCGGCGGCGATGAAGACCGTGTCCGACCGGTCACATTGAACCCGGAACCAGAACTGGATTACAGACCGTTAAGGCGGCGTTCATGGCGCCATACCTAAGGATTCGTCAGTGCGTTTGGAATGCGGCCGAATTTGATGATTGCGAACGTCCTGGTAACTATCCGGAAGCGGTCGCGGACCGTGATCGGCGCGACGCTGCTCAGCTGCAGCTTCATGACGCCGCAGGCCGTCCGCGCCGCGGATTGCCCGGGTAACCCCAACGCACTCGGCACCTCGCGAACCCTCGTCGTCGATCCCAAGGAGCATCCGCGGATCGGCACCATGCAGTATCCGGAGACACTGCCGCTGGCCGATCACGAGGTGGTCCTGACCTTCGACGACGGCCCGCTGCCGAAATACAGCAACCAGGTGCTGGCGATCCTCGCCAGCCAGTGCGTCAAGGCGACCTTCTTCACCATCGGCGGCCAGGCCAGGGCCAATCCGGAAGGCGTGCGCAAGCTGATCGCGGCCGGACATACCGTCGGCACGCACAGCCAGAACCATCCGTTGACGATGAACAAGATGCCGCTCGAAAAGGTGCGGCAGGAGGTCGACGACGGCATCGCCTCGACCTTGGCCGCGCTCAACGGCGACAAGAGCAAGCTTGCGCCATTCTTCCGGATTCCCGGCCTGATGCGCGCCGAGATCCCGGAAGCCTATCTGGCGTCGCAGGGCATCCAGGTGTGGAGCGCCGACTTCCCGGCCGACGACTGGCGCCACGTCTCGCCGCAGCGGGTCTATGATCTCGCGATCCAGCGCATCGAGGCCAAGCACAAGGGCATCCTGCTGCTGCACGACATCCAGCCGCGCACGGTGGCGGCGCTGCCGCGAATCCTCAACACGCTGAAGGAGCGCGGCTACCGCATCGTTCACGTCGTCCCCGCCACGGCCGACCGCCCGGCGACACCGACCGAGCCGCAGCAATGGTTCATGCATCCGCCGACCGAGACGGTGGCGATCACGCGCTGGCCGAAAATTCCGAACTTCGTCTTCACCGCGACGCGGACGCTGCCAGCACCGGTGTTTGCCGACATGGATTGGCGCGACGCCGACATCATCCTCGATCACGCACAGCGCAGCCGAATCGCTGGGCCCGTCCGCACGCTGTGGCCGCAGCCGCAGCTCGCGCAGCTGGCGGCGGTCTCGACATTGCCGATTCCCTCGTCCGACGTGTTTCGTGTTCCCGAAGCGCTGGACCTGACCCTGCTCGCGACGCTATCGGCGGCCAGTCGCCGGATCGCGCAGCGTCCGACAATTGCCCCGGGCGCTGTCGCACCGCGTGCGCAGGCGATCTCCGCGCGCCAGGCCAGGCATCCGAAGCAGGCCGCGCATCAACCTCCCGCTGCAGCTCACAGCAGAGCCCACGCCGCGCCCCGGCCTGTCGCGCAGCCCAATGAGAGCAACGCGTCTGTCCGAGTCGCCAATTTGAAGAAGCGCACCCCGCGTGCCGAGGCCTCGGCGGCGGCCAGCAAGCGCGTGCCCGATTAGAGCGTGATCCTGGCTCGGGACGTGGCTTGCCGCGAAGCCGGAGCAACCGCTCCTGCTTCGAAAAATCCAGCGATTTCAAGGATCAGCTGAGGTATGGTGCGCTCGGAGGGACTCGAACCCCCACGGTGTTACCCACTGCCACCTCAAGGCAGCGCGTCTACCAATTCCGCCACGAGCGCTAAGGATGTCGGATGGAACCCTAAGGCGCCGCCGCATCGACGGGGCGATGTAACAAATCATGCATGCAGGGACAAGGCGCTAAATGCGAGAATTAACTGCGAACTCCGGGAGATTTCGGCAGCATTTGCTTGACCTCGACCGCAATCCGGTTGCGGTCGACCAGCACCACGCCGCTGGCCACCGGCAGGTTGTTGGCGAGGATCTTGACCTCGTCGGCCTCGGTGGCATCCAGTTCGATGATGGCGCCGCGGGACAGCCGCATGACCTGATGAATCGGCATGGTGGTCGTGCCGAGGACCACCATGAGATCTACGCTGACTTTATCGAGGGTGGGCACTTCTGAACCGCCGAACGGGAACTAAATTGTGGATTCACCTGACCACGTTAGGGTTAGCCAATGGTTAACGACCGCCAAAGCCTCGATTTGACGACCTTTGCGCGCCCTTCGGGCGGCGGCGCGGTCGAATGGCGGATTTCGGACGGTCCGGTGCCCTACCCCGATTCTCTCGCCGCGATGGACGCCCGGGTGGCGGCGATCGCCGCCGGCGAAGCAACCGAGTTGGTGTGGCTGCTCGAGCACCCGCCGCTCTACACTTCCGGCACCAGCGGCAAGGCAGATGACCTGCTCGCCCCGCGCTTTCCGACCTTCCAGAGCGGCCGCGGCGGCCAGGTCACCTATCACGGCCCGGGCCAGCGGGTTGCCTATGTGATGCTCGACCTCAAGCGGCGGCGGCCGGATGTGCGCGCCTATGTTGCCTCGCTGGAGGAATGGATCATCCGCACGCTCGCCGCCTTCAACGTCCGCGGCGAGCGCCGCGAAGACCGCGTCGGGGTCTGGGTGCGGCGCCCGGACAAGGGACCGGGCTTTGAGGACAAGATCGCGGCGATCGGCGTCCGGCTACGCCGCTGGGTCTCGTTCCACGGCATCGCCATCAATGTCGAGCCCGACCTCTCGCATTTCCAGGCGATCGTGCCCTGCGGCGTGGTCGATCCGCGCTACGGCGTCACCTCGCTGGTCGATCTCGGGCTGCCGGTCACGATGGCTGATGTCGACATCGCGCTCCGGCAAGCCTTCGCCGAGGTGTTCAGCGACACCGCGGCGCGCCTGCCGGAAGCGACGGCGCTGTGATCTGATGCGCAAGCGGTTCCTGGTCGGGTTTATCGTTCTGGCCTCCGCAAGCCTGGTGTATCGCCTGCTGGACACTCCGGTCGAAAAACTTCGACAAAACGCAACACTGCAGCGCGTCCAGGATTTCATGGCGCGTCATGGCAGCGAGAAGCCGGTTGCTTTTGTTGGCGACAGCCTGGTCGAAAGCGCCAACTTTTCACCTGCGATCTGCGGACGACCCGTCTTCAACGCGGGTTATGCCGGTGCGATCGCCAGCGGCGTGCTTCAACTGGTCAAGGAGTTCGACCGCATCAAATTTTCCCCGGGCATTGTCGTGATCTCGGTCGGCGTCAATGACGGCCTCGTGGTCGATCGGCGCCCCTTTGCCGAGTCCTATCAGGAGATCGTGCAGCGGGCCGGCGCACTCGGCGCCAAGGTCTTCGTCGTGTCGCTGGCGCCGATTGCCGGCTCGGGCGTGCTGGCCAATGCCATCGACCGGTCACGCTTCGCCGACATCGACCGGGTGATACGGCAGACCGCCCGTGATCGTTCGATCCCGCTGATCGATGTCGGCACGTTGCAGACGCAGGCGAGCCCCCAGGTCGAGGACGGCATCCATCTCAGCGCAGATGGCTATGCCGCCTGGACCGGCACGATCGAGAGCACGATCGGCGGGCAGTGTCCTTGAGGCACGCGCCAGCCGGACAACTGGCAATCATGCCGCCGCCTTCTGCGGCGCGACCTCCAGCTTGCCGGCGATGTAGCGGCGCTCCTGGGTGAGGCCGCCGAAGCCGTAGGCATCGCCCTTCACCTCGTCGACATGGGCATAGCTCTCGGTGTGCAACGGCCCGAGCAGTTCGCCCATCCGCTTGAACAGCGCAGCGAGATAGGCCGCCTTCTCGTCCTTGGTGTTGGTGCCCTCGGTGACGTGGATGTCGAGCCAGTAGCTCGCGAGCCCCTGCTCGGCGAGCGACTTGCCGCCGGCGAACCAGTCGGCGGCGGCGGCCGATTTGACGATGATGGCGGTGACCTTGGGATCCTTGTGCAGGATGTCAGCGGTGAGTTCCGACACGGCGGCGGCGATGTCGGACTTCAGCGACGGCCTCTCGCGCGAGGTCGCATAGGTGACGGTGATAAGCGGCATGATCGGTCTCCTTGAATTCGGTTGGCGCGGGTCAACCGCGCCTCCTCTCACTAGACCTTTCGCCATCATCTTGGTATCTTATCTATACGGATAGCAATGATAATAATATCTGATCATCAATGACGACGCTCGATATCGATACCGTGCAGGCCTTCCTCCTCGTCGCCGAGTTGCAGGGTTTTACCCGCGCCGCCGAGGCGCTCGGCACCACGCAGGCGGCGATCAGCATGAAGTTGCAGCGGCTCGAAACGCTGCTCGGCAAGCGGCTGGTCGAGCGTTCGCCGCGCGCGGTGCGGCTGACCGCCGACGGCGCCGCCTTCCTGCATCACGCCCGCGCGCTGATCGAGGTGCATGACCGTGCACTCTCCGGCGAGAAACCGGCGCGGCAGCAGCTCACGCTCGGGATCAGCGACCATGCCGCAGGTCCGGAGCTGGTACCGCTGCTGGAGCGGCTGCACGCGATGGCCTCCCAGCTTGCGCTCGCCGTGACCATCGGCTTCTCGCGCGAGATGCTTGATGCCTACGATGCGGGCGAGCTCGATGCTGTCATCGTGCGCCAGGAAGGCAGCCGGCGCGGCAGCGAGAAACTGGCCGAGGACGAATTCGGCTGGTTTGCCACCAAGCGGTTCGTGTGGCCGCGCGGCGACGCCCTGCCGCTCGCAACACTCGCGCCGCCGTGCGGTGTGCGCGCCCTCGCCGTGCGGGCACTTGACAAGGCCGGCATCGCGTGGACCGAAAGCTTCGGCGGCGGCGGCGTCACTGCGGTGGTGGCGGCTGCGCTCGCAGGGCTTGCAGTTGCTCCGCTCGTCCGCCGCATCGCGCCGCCGGGTCTGATCGACGTTGGACCCGCGCACAAGCTGCCGCGGCTCGGCACGTCAAAGGTGATGCTGCATTCGAAGGTCAGCGATCCCGTCAAGCTGGCGGCATTGCGGACACTGGCCGCGACGTTCCGCAGCGTGGCGTCTGCAGCGTAGTGCGGGCATGGCTCTGTGGCATCACGAGCAGTGCTCGCCCGCTTCCAGCTCTCGCACGACAAACCAGTAAGTCAGACCTGCGACAAATCCGGCTGCGGCGAACAAACAGACAAGTCCTGATGTCCAGACGGCCGGAGACCGCAGCAGCACCGTGATGCTGAGCGCGCCGATCGCGGCGCCTGCGCCGGCGAAGAACCCGGCGGATCATATCCGGAGCTCCTCGCTGAGCCAGATCGCGATCGCTGCGGGAATCGCAGTCAGCAGGCATGTGATGACGAAGATCACGGCCGAGGGAATCAAAAGCACCACGATGCCGTACAGAAGCCGGGCGAGATCGCCGCGCGCAGCAAACATCAGCACGGTCTGGCCGATAGCAGCAATCACCGCCGTTGCGGCACCGCAGCCTGCAAGCCAGCCTCCGAATGCACGGGAACAGCCACTGGACATATCGCCCTCCTCACAGGATCGCATCGAACGCGCTGCGCAAGGTTTCGTGCCGGAACACAAAACCGTTGCTCAACGCCTTGTTCGGCAGCACCCGCTGGCCGCCCAGCAGCAGCTCATCGGCAAAATCGCCGCCGACGGCGCGGAGCAGCACGGCAGGAACGCGGAAGATCGCGGGCCGGTTCAGGCGGCGCCCCAGCTCCTCGGTGAATTTCGTGTTGGTCACCGGGATCGGCGCGGTCGCGTTGACAGGGCCGGACAGTTCGGGCCTCGCGATCACATGCGCGATCAGGCGCACCAGATCGTCGCGCTCGATCCACGACATCCACTGCTTGCCCGAGCCAAGCGGCCCGCCGAGACCGAACTCGAACGGCGTCAGCATCCGCGTGATGAAACCGCCATCGGTGCCGACCACGAGACCAATCCGCAAGTACGCGACGCGCTCGCCATGATCGGCGGCCGGCTTCGCCGCATTCTCCCAGGCCTCGCACAGCTCGTGACTGAAGCAGGCGTGGGATTTCGCCGACTCCGTCAGCACCTGGTCCTGCCAGAGCCCGTACCAGCCGATCGCCGAGCCGCTTACCAGCACCGAAGGCTTGCGCTCGAGACGCGCGATCAGCCTGACGACCTCCGCCGTCATGTCGATCCGCGAGGCGAGGATCGTCCGCCGCTTGGCCTCGGTCCACAGGCCATTGCCGATCGGTTCGCCCGCGAGATTGACGATGGCGTCGATCCCTGAGTCGGCGGGCAACTGGTCGAGGCTTGTGATCAGCGTCACCGGCGGTGCCAGCATCTCGGCCTTCGCCGGATTGCGGATCAGCGCGATGACCTGATGGCCTGACGCGGTGAGGCTTGCGACCAGACGGCTGCCGATGAAGCCGGTCGCGCCGGTGACCAGCACGGTCTGCCGCGCCGGCAATTTCTCAACCAGCGTCGTGGCCGGCACGCTGGCCATCCGTCCGAGGCGTCTTGCCGCGGCAAAGTCCCGCGCACCGAACAGCGCAGCGCCGAAGGCCGCGGCCGTCGCGAACAGGCTGAGCAGACCCGCAGAGGCCGGCGCGACGGCCGTCGGCAGCATCGCCCAGCCGATCAGCACCGGCACCAGCAGTACCAGGATCGCACCATAATTGATCGCCAGCAGCGTGTGATTGATCCGCTCGCTCGGCGGCAGCTTTCGGCTCAGATCCTCCTCGACGAAATCCATCAGCGTGATGACGACCTCGACAACCAGCACCACCATGATGGCGATCGCGAAGATGCCGTGCACCTCGAACCAGCCCAGCACCAGGAACAGCAGCGCGTAGAGCAAGTTCCGAACGCTGTGCAGCTGCAGCTCATGGCGCTGCGACGGACGCCAGGCCAGCCGCTCGGTGAATTCATGGTGATAGAAGGTGTCGAAGGCGCCCATCGCGATCTGGATGGCGACGAGCCTCCAAAGCAGCGGCGTCATGACGAGGCCTCCCTGAACACGGCGGACTGACGGATCAGCCGGCCCAAACGCGGGTGGATGATCTCGAGCGTGAAGCGGAAGTCGCCGCAGCCGAGATCGGAATGGGTCACGGTGAGAGCGCCGGGCGTGAGCCTTTCGGGCAGCTGCAGGCGAAACGGGCCGAACTGCAGCGAGTAGCCGACGCTGTGAAACACCAGCGCCTCGTGCTCGACCGCGATCCGCAGCGCCATGCTGACGCCGAAGCCGACATACTCCTCAAGCCCGGTGGAGCCGGCAAAACGCTTGGCGGAATGAATCACCTGCGGGAAGCCGTCGCGGCGCGCGCAGATGCGGGTCCAGATCTGGCCGCCGCTCGCCGCGTCCTCGGTGACCGTGACGATCATCGGCACGCCGGTCTCGGTGCCGGTCGGAAGCGGACCGCCGATCAGCCGTGCGGCCTGTGCCAGCCACCAGCCGGCGCGGCTGCTCGAAGCTTCCTCGACCTCGCCGACATAGACGACGGTGTTGCCGTCCTCGAAGCGTTTCGAAAAACGCCGCCAGATCGCAACCGGCAGGCGTCCCCAATCCTCATCCGGCAGCAATGCGCGGAAGCGATGGTCGTCGAGCAGTTTTGTATCCGGGACCGGCGATGTCTTGAGGCTGGATATCCTTGCTGACGCCATCGCACACTCCCGTTACGCCGCCTCTATTTGGCCCTGCCTGTGGGCAGGAAACTCACGATCTTCTCGCCGAGCTTGATCAGTGCGACCAGGCGCGGCCGCGGCACGTTCAGCATTTGCGTGTACCAGCGGTCGACCAGCTCGGTGAATGTCAGCATCTCCTTCAGCCGCTTGCTGGCAACCGGACTGATGGCGGGATCGTCGGCCGCGTCGGTGACGCAGGCGCGCAGCGCCGCAAGCGCGGGATCGATCTCGCGCTCCTTGCGCCCGGCCGCGATCTTGGCCGCGACCTCCCAGATGTCGGTCTCGGCCTCGAAGTGGTCGCGACGGTCGCCAAGGATCGGCACCCGCCGGATCAAGCCCCAGGACAACAGCTCCTTGATCGAATTGGAGACGTTGGAGCGCGCCATGCCGAGCGTGTCGGCGATGTCCTCCGCCGTCATCGGCGCCTCGGCAAGGTAGAGCAGCCCGTGGATCTGGCTGACCGAGCGGTTGACGCCCCATTCGTCGCCCATGTCGCCCCAATGCAGGATGAAGCGCTCGACGACGGCAGGCAGTTTTTTCTTGGCGGTTGTTTCTGTCATAACAGAAATATCAGACTGTTCGGAGTAGAAGTCAAGGGCCGCCAGCGCCGCCGTGAGGGGCTCGCGCGACCCGCAAGGTCTCCTGCCCTGTGTGACGTAGCGGTGTTGCAATTGATCGCAGGTGACGAGTTTTCCTTTGTGGTTGCCGAGGTCTTCGGCCAAGCTGAACCGGGTCGACCATTTTGGGCCGTACGCCGGGCTGTCGACGTGAGCCAGCTTCACGGCCGCCAGGGAGATTGCCGATGCCAGCGTCAGACAAGGAGTTCGTCGGGTCCATTCCAGAGCTTTACGACCGGCTGCTGGTGCCGATGATCTTTGAACCCTATGCGCGCGATCTGGCGCAAAGCGCCAAGGCTCTTGGCCCGCACGACCTGCTCGAGACGGCCGCAGGCACCGGCGCCGTCACCCGCGCGCTGTCGTCGGCGCTCGGCCGCGCCACGAGGATCACAGCGACCGACCTGAATGAACCGATGCTCGAACGGGCGAAATCGCGGATGCCGGATGCTGCCGATATCAGGTGGCGGCAGGCCGACGCCCTCAACCTGCCGTTCGATAATGCGAGCTTCGATGTCGTCGCCTGCCAATTCGGCGCGATGTTCTTCCCCGACAAGCCCAAGGGTTACTCGGAGGCACGTCGTGTCCTGAAGCCGGGCGGCCGCTTCCTGTTCAACATCTGGGATCGCATCGAGGACAACGAGTTTGCCGACGTGGTGACCCAGGCATTGGCAGAGGTCTTTCCAGCCGATCCGCCGCGATTCCTGGCACGCACGCCTCATGGGCACTATGCGGTCGACCCGATCCGGGCAGATCTTGCGGCCGCGGGCTTCAGCAAGATCGAGATCGATACCGTCCGGAAGCAAAGCCGGGCGAATGCGCCTCACGATCCGGCGATCGGTTTTTGCCAGGGCTCACCGCTGCGCGGCGAAATCGAGGCGCGCGGCGGGATCGGCCTTGATGCTGCGACCGAGCACGCCGCATCGGCTCTGGCGAACCGATTCGGCAATGGCGCGATCGAAGGCCGCATTCAGGCGCTGGTGATTTCAGCCGTCGCGTAACAACGTGCTTCAGACCGTCGGCAGGACCGCGAACCGCTCCCCTGCCCGGCGCTGGTTCAAGAGATCGGGATTGACCGCCGTAGCCTGCACGGCATCGACGCGCGCAGAGAACGGACCGCGGTTACATGCTGCGATCATGTCGGCGACGACGTCCTCAGCTCCGGCAAACACCGCCTCGACGCTGCCGTCGCGGCGGTTGCGGACCCAGCCTTCGAGGCCGCGCGAGGTCGCCTGCTCGTCGACCCAGGCGCGATAGCCGACGCCCTGGACGCGGCCGCTGATGGTGACGTGGCGGATCACGCCGCTCATTTCTTCAGACCGAGGAACTCGCCGCTGCGCGCCTTGGTCTCCGCCTCGCGCATCACGCGGCCGGTCAGTTCGGGAGAGGCGATGCCTTTGAGGTTCTTCGGCGAGGTGCCTTCGCGCAGCGCCTTCAGCGTCTCGTAGACGGCCTGGGTTGCGGCGGCGAACGGCGCGTGGCCCTGCAGCGCGATCCTGACACGCTGGCTGGCCAGATAGTCCAGCGCGGTCATCTCCTCCGGCGCGCCGCCGAGCACGATCGGCAACGTCGTCGCGGCCGAGAGCGCCTCCAGTTCGCCGCGCGACTTGATGCCGGTGAAGAACAGCCCGTCGACGCCAACCGCTTCATAGGCCCTGGCGCGTGCAATCGCGTCGTCGAGACTTGTGATCGAGACGGCGCCGGTCCGGCCGAGGATCACGAGCGACGGATCGCTGCGGCCGTCGAGCGCGGCCTTCATCTTGCCGACGCCTTCCTCGAGCGAGATCAGTTGCGTCTTGGCCTGGCCGAACGCCTGCGGCAGCAGCGTGTCCTCGATGGTGAGGCCGGCGGCACCGGCGGCTTCCACTTCCTGCACGGTGCGGCGAACATTGAGCGCATTGCCGTAACCATGGTCGGCATCGACAAGCACCGACAGGGTCGAGGCACGCGACATCCGGCGTATCTGCTCGGCGAACTCGGTCAGCGTGATCAGCGCGATATCGGGATCGCCGAGCACGGCGAGCGAGGCGACCGAGCCACCGAACATGCCGAGTTCGAAACCGAGATCCTCCGCAATCCGGATCGAGGTCGCGTCATAGACCGAGCCCGGGCGAATGCAGGTTGACCCACTCAGAATCGATCGCAGTGCTTCGCGGCGTTTGCGGAAAGCCATGTCTGGGACTCCTTGTTCGTCCTTGCGACGGCGCCGGCGACAACTGGCCCGCCGATGCCTTCGCGAAGGCGGAGCTCTTTTAAGCGAACTCCAGGATCAGCGCATCGACCGCGAGCGTGGCGCCGGCGGCGGCGTGGATCTTCTTGACCGTGCCGTCGCGCTCGGCGCGCAGCACGTTCTGCATCTTCATGGCTTCCACGACCACCAGCGTCTCGCCGGCCTTGACCTCCTGGCCCTCGGTCACCGCGATCGACACCACGAGACCGGGCATCGGGCACAGCAGCTTCTTGCCGGTGTCGGCCGCCGAGGTCACCGGCATCAGCCGCGCCGAGGTCGCCTCGGTCTCGGTGAAGACGTAGACCGGCACCTCATAGCCCTGATGCGCGAGGCGGAAGCCGTTGTTGATGGCGCGCACCTGCACGGCGACGAAATTGCCGTCGATGGTGCCCTGCCAGACCGGCTCGCCCGGCGCCCAACTCGACACGAGGTTGTGCGGATTGCCGGGCAGCCCGTCGGTGCCGATGAAGCGCACCGCGATGGCGTCATCCTCGCGCGCGACGTCGAGCGCGATCTCGGCGCGGTCGAGCCACACCGCGCGGCGGCGCTCACGCTGCACCACGCGGCCACCCATCTGGCCGGAAATCTGCCGCTTGCGTTCGCCCAGCACGTGATCGATCGCAGCACCGACCGCGGCCAGCCGCCGCGCGATCTCGCCCTCGGGCGCGCGCGCAGAAAACCCTTTCGGGAATTCCTCTGCTATGAACCCGGTCGAGAGCCGGCCCTCGCGCCAGCGCGGGTGGTTCATCAACGCCGACAGGAACGGAACGTTGTGCCTGATGCCATCGACATAGAAGGCATCGAGTGCGGTCGCCTGCGCCTCGATCGCGGCTGCGCGCGACGGGGCGTGGGTGACGAGCTTGGCGATCATCGGATCGTAATGGATCGAGATCTCGCCGCCCTCCTGCACGCCGGTATCGTTTCGGATGGTGATGCCGTCATGGCTGGCCTCGGCCGGCGGACGGTATTTCACCAAGCGGCCGATCGACGGCAGGAAGTTGCGGAACGGATCCTCGGCATAGACGCGGGATTCCACCGCCCAGCCGGTCAGCGTCACGTCCTTCTGCGTGAGCGCGAGCTTCTCGCCGGCCGCGACCCGGATCATCTGCTCGACGAGGTCGATGCCGGTGATCAGCTCGGTGACGGGATGCTCGACCTGCAGGCGGGTGTTCATCTCCAGGAAGTAGAAGCTCTTGTCCTGGCCGGCGACGAACTCAACGGTGCCGGCCGAATCGTAGTTCACGGCCTTGGCCAGTGCGACCGCCTGCTCGCCCATCTTGCGGCGGGTCTGCTCATCGAGCAGCGGCGACGGTGCCTCCTCGATGACCTTCTGGTTGCGGCGCTGGATCGAGCACTCGCGCTCGCCGAGATAGATCACATTGCCATGCTTGTCGCCGAGCACCTGGATCTCGACGTGCCTGGGATCGGTGATGAACTTCTCGACGAAGACGCGGTCGTCGCCGAACGACGACTTCGCCTCCGCCTTGGCGAGGTTGAAGCCTTCGGCGACCTCCGACTTCGAATGCGCGATGCGCATGCCCTTGCCGCCGCCGCCGGCGGACGCCTTGATCATGACGGGATAGCCGATCTCGTCGGCGATCTGGACGGCGTGCTTGTCGTCCTCGATGACGCCGAGATGACCCGGCACGGTCGAGACCTTGGCCTTGGCCGCGGCCTTCTTGGATTCGATCTTGTCGCCCATCGCGGCGATCGCGCCGGGGTTCGGGCCGATGAACACGATGCCGGCAGCTTCCAGCGCGCGCGGAAACGCCTCGCGCTCGGACAGGAAGCCGTAGCCCGGATGCACGGCCTCAGCGCCGGTCTTGCGGCAGGCCTCGACGATCTTGTCGATCAAAAGATAGCTCTCGGCCGCGGCGGGCGGGCCGATCAACACGGCCTCGTCGGCCATCTCGACATGCAGCGCATCGCGGTCGGCCTCGGAATAGACGGCGACCGTCTCAATCCCCATACGACGCGCAGTCTTGATGACCCGGCAGGCGATCTCGCCGCGATTTGCGATCAGGATTCGTTTGAACATGCTCTTCTTGCTTGGGCTTTTTCGACTTGAATTTGTCTATTGGGTAGGATCCTCCCCGCGCAATCCGGCACGGGCGATTGGCCACTCCGTGGTACAGCAAATTGCCCCGGAGGCAACGGTCTAATGCAGACCCTGCCGGGTGCATGGCCAGTCCTTGGCGGTAGCCTGAGGGGTATTTCAGCCCGAATAGGTCTTGAAGCGGCCGCGCGAATGCGCCTTCGCCACGGCTTTCATCAGCTCGCTGACCTCGTTCTCCAGGAATTCATTGGCAACGATCAGCGCCCGGATGGTCGCGCGCAAATTGCCGCCGCAGGCCGAGATGGCCTGATCGACGGCCGCTTCCAGCCCGTCATCGTCGTCAGATTCGGGCCGTGCAGACATCATGAGGTATCCGGGATTCAGTTGGTGCATCATGTTCCTATTTTGTTCTCACCAAGTCAATCGGATCTTTGATCTGATGCCACCACGCACGCGGCTCGCACGAACGGGCCCGCACTCGAACGGGCCTTGGTTGGATCGTGCCGGCCTGTGCTAGAAGTTCGGCTGCCCGCCGAAGACCTGCCATCAAGATCTGACGCCCAGCCCTGACGCCCAAGCCCTGACGTCCAAAGACCTGAAGTGAGAATGATGCGGTTTCGAAATCCGGTCGCCACGACGCTTCTCCTGACCTGCCTGTCTGCGACGCCTGGCCTGTCTGCAGCCCCCGCCCTCGCCGCCTCAGCGGTCATCAAGGATGCCGGCGCCGTTCAGCTCGGCAACACGACCTATCGGCTCGACGGCATCGACGCGCCGGCCGCCGATCAGCTCTGCATCGACGAGCATGCCGATGTCTGGAGCTGCGGGATCGAGGCGCGCGACCAGCTCACCAAGCTGATCGGCGGCAAGCCGATTCATTGCGACGATATCGGCGTCGACCCCACCTTCAAGAAGCGCCGCCTCGGCGTCTGCAAGATCGAGGGCGACCCGACCAGCCTGAGCCAGCTGCTGGTCCAGAAGGGTTACGCCCTCAATGTCGAGACGTCGGCCACTGGCCGATTCAAGCCGGATGAAGCGACCGCGAGGGATAATCGTGCCGGGCTCTGGAAAGGCTGCTTCGTGGCGCCGCGCGATTTCCGGACCGGCAAGAAGGACGGCGCCCTGCTCGGCAACGCCTGTCCGGCCGACCGCGACAAGCAGATCCGCGATGCGCTCTTCCCCGACGACCTGCCGATGCCGGCAAGTTGCAACATCAAGGGCAAGTACGCCGTGCGCGCCCGCGTCACCGGCAATGTCGGCATCTATCACTTGCAGGCGTGCCGCAGTTACCCCGGCCTCAACAATCCGGATCGCTGGTTCTGCTCCGAGGAGGATGCCCAGGCCGCCGGGTTCCGCAGGGCCTATAATTGCCGTCCGCCCAAAGACCAAGCCAAGACCAAGTGAAGCGCAAGTGAAGAGCAAGTGACCGCGATAAATCACGCTGGCAAAGCCGCCTTGTCCTGTGTGAAAATGCGCCAAGAGGTTGCCGGCGCGTATGACCCCACCCGATCCCGCTGATGTGCTCCCCGAAACTGCGGCAGCCGAACGGCTGCGGCAGCACCTTGAGGAGATCGCGCGCGAACGCGATCGCGCCCATCGCGAGCTCCAGGAGCGCGAGGCCGAGCTGGCGCGGATTCAGCGCATCGCGCGGGTCGGCGGGCTCGAGATCGATTTCCGCGACGGCGTGCGCAACCGCCGCTCTCCCGAATATCTCCTGGTGCACGGGCTGCCGCCCGAAGAGGTCAACGAGACCTATGAGAACTGGGTCGCGCGCATTCATCCCGAGGACCGCGAACGCACCATCCAGCATCTGTTCGGCGTGCTCAAGGCCGGCGGCGAGGACTACACGGCCGAATACCGCATCATCCGCCCGAACGACGGCGAGAGCCGCTGGATCCGCGTCGTCGCCAAGATCGAGCGCGACCGCAGCGGACGAGCGTTGCGGCTGGTCGGCGCCGATCTAGACGTCACCGACCAGATGCTGGCGCAAGAGACCCTGCGCGAGAGCGAGGAACGCTTCCGCCTGATCGCCGACAGCGCGCCGGTGCCGATCTGGGTGACCAAGCTCGACCGCACCCGCTCCTTCGCCAACCAGGCCTATCTCGATTTCCTCGGCCTGCCATTCGAGGAAGCGGTCGTGTTCGACTGGCGCAAGGCGCTGCATCCGGATGATCTGCCGAATATCCTGCAGGAGCAGATCACCGGTGAGCTCTCGCTCAAGCCGTTCGTGCTCGAGGCGCGCTACCGCAATGCGGCCGGCGATTGGCGCTGGCTGCGTTCGGAGTCGCAGCCGCGCTGGGACCCGACCGGCAAGCATATCGGCTTCATCGGCGTCGCCCACGACATCACGGCCGCCAAGGAAGCCGAGATCGAGCTGCGCAAGCTCAACGAGTCGCTGGAGCGGCGCATCCTCGAGCGCACCGCGCAGCTCGAATCCCGCGAAGCCCAGACCCGCGCGATCCTGGAAACCAGCCATCAATACCAGATGCTGCTGAACCGGGATGGCGTCCTGCTCTACACCAACCAGACTGCGCTCGCCGGCATCGGCACCGATGCCGCCGATGTCGTCGGCAAGCCGTTCTGGGACACGCCGTGGTTCGCCGCGACCGACGGCATGCCGCGCCTGATCCAGAATGCCTTCGCGACCGCAATGCGCGGCGAGGAGGTCAAGATCGAGCTGCTACTGCGCCTGCCGGCGGGCGAGCGCTATTTCGATTTCGCGATGCGGCCGCTGCAGGACCAGCACGGCACGATCGTCGGCGCGGTGCCGGAGGCCGTCGACATCACCGAGCGGCGCCGCGGCGAGGAGGCGCTGCGGCAGTCGCAGAAGATGGAGGCCGTCGGCCAGCTCACCGGCGGCGTCGCGCACGACTTCAACAATCTGCTCACCATCATTCGTTCGGCGACCGACTTCCTGCGCCGCCGCGAGCTGCCGGATGAGCGGCGTCGCCGCTACATCGACGCGATCGCCGAGACCGTGGAGCGGGCCTCCAAGCTGACCGCCCAGCTGTTGGCGTTTGCGCGCCGGCAGCCGCTCAATCCCGAAGTGTTCAATGTCGGCACCCAGGTCGACAGCGTGACCCAGCTGATCCGCCCGCTGGTCGGCGGACGGATCCACATCGAGATCAGGATCGACGACCCCGACTGCTTTGCGATCGCCGATATCGGCCAGTTCGAGACCGCGTTGATCAATCTTGCGGTCAACGGCCGCGACGCGATGAACGGCGAAGGCCTGATGACGATCCGCGTCAGGAAGGCCAGGAGCATCCCTGCCCTGCGCGGCCAGGCCTCGCGCAGCGGCGATTTCGTGACGGTCTCGATCCAGGATACCGGCACCGGCATCTCGCCGGAAAACCTCGACGCGATCTTCGAACCGTTCTTCACGACCAAGGAGGTCGGCAAGGGAACGGGCCTCGGATTGAGCCAGGCCTTCGGCTTCGTCAAGCAATCCGACGGCGACATCGAAGTCACCTCTACGCCCGGGCACGGCGCGACCTTCACCATCTATCTGCCGCAGGCGATGCGCCCGGCCGACACCAAGGTCGCAGCCAGCGCGGGCACCGAGCAGACCTCGATCGGCCGCGGCTATCGCGTTCTCGTGGTGGAGGACAATGATGATGTCGGCCAATTCTCCACCGAGCTGCTCGAGGATCTCGGCTATTCGGTCAAGCGCGCCGCCAATGCCAACGCAGCGCTCGCGATCCTGTCGGAGAACGAGTTCGCCGCCGACCTCGTGTTCTCCGACGTGATCATGCCCGGCATGAACGGCGTCGAGCTCGCAGGCGTGATCCGCCATCGCTTTCCCGGCCTGCCGGTGGTGCTGACCAGCGGCTACAGCAACGTGCTCGCCGAGAACGCGCACAGCGGCTTCGAGCTGATCCAGAAACCCTATTCGGTCGAGGCGCTGTCGCGCACGCTCAGGAAGGCGATCGCCGAGCAGCGGGCTTCCAAGCCCTGATCCCGCCTTCGGTCGCGAACTATTCGATCACCACATGCGCGACGCCGAGCTGAAGGATGCCAAGCGCGCGGGCCGCCGTGGTCGAAACGTCGATGATCCGTCCGCGAATGAACGGGCCGCGATCATTGACGCGGCACCGGATCGATTTCCCGCCATAGGACACCGTGACCATGCTGCCGAACGGCGCTTGCGATGCGCACAGGTCATCTCGCCGCTCCTGCCGATGCCGTGATAATAGGACGCAAGGCCACTCTCTGCGTTTGCCATGGACGAGGCAAACAGCAGCATCGCCGCGGACGTAGCTGCGGTTTTCATTGATCGCCTGCCGGTCGAGCCCTGCAAGGGAACGCGGTTCCGGCAAAACAGTTCCCGTCAAAATTGGGGGGAGATGACGGTCAGGCGGCCCCTCAGGCTGCGTCCTCGACCGCATCGGCCGCGAGCAGCATCCGGACGTCCTGCGCCGGAACCGGCCTACTGAACAAATAGCCTTGCATCTGCGTGCAGCCGAGCATCTGCACCGTGTCGCGCTGCTGGTCGGTCTCGACGCCCTCGGCGGTCGTGATCATGTTGCGGTCGGCGGCGATCGAGACCACCGCGCGGATGATCGAGGCCGAGCCGCTGTTGCGGGTGACTTCCTTGACGAAGCTGCGGTCGATCTTGATCTTGTCGAACGGGAAGCGCTGCAGGTACTGCAGCGACGAGTATCCGGTGCCGAAATCGTCGAGCGCGATGTGGACGCCGAGCGCGCGGAGCTGGCCGAGCGTGACCAGCGCCGCATCATCGTCGGCGATCAGCACCGCCTCGGTGATCTCGAGCTCAAGCCTGCGCGGGTCGAGCCCGCTCTCGGCGAGCGCGCTCGCGACCTTCAGCGCCAGCGTCTCCGACTTGAATTGGACGGGGGACACGTTGACCGCGAGCCGAACATGCGCGGGCCAGGCCGCCGCCTCGGTGCAGGCAGTGCGCAGCACCCACTGCCCGATCTCCTCGATCAGGCCGGTTTCCTCGGCAAGGGGCATGAACTCGGCCGGCGAGATCATGCCGCGCACCGGGTGCCGCCAGCGCAGCAGCGCCTCGCAGCCGGTCACCTCGTCGCTGCGCAAATCGACCAGCGGCTGATAGTGCAGCTCGAAGCCGCCGTCCGCCAGCGCGGTTCGCAAGTCCGCCTCCAGCGCCCGGCGCAGATTGGCGTGCTTCTCCATCGCCGGGTCGAAGAACCGATAGGTCCTGCGACCGGCCGCCTTGGCGGCGTACATCGCCAGATCGGCGCATTTGAGCAAGTCGAACAGGTCGGAGCCGTGGCGTGGTGCGATCGCGATGCCGATGCTGGCATCGCTCGACAGCCGATGGCCAAGACAGTCGAACGGCGTGCGCAGCGACTGATAGACGCGCGCAACCAGGTCGCTGACGTCGTCATCCGAGACAATGTCGCGCTGGACGATGGCGAATTCGTCGCCGCCGAGCCGCGCGATGAAGTCGTCCGGGCCGACCGATTGGCGCAGCTTTTCGGCAACGCGCCGGAGGAATTCGTCGCCGATCAGATGACCCAGCGTGTCGTTGATCCGCTTGAACGCGTCGATATCGATATAAAGAATCGCGAACTCGCGCGCCGTCGGCCCGAGCAGCAGCCCTTCCGCGTGGCGCTGCAGCAGCGTCCGGTTCGGCAGATTGGTCAGGGCATCGTAATGCGCGAGATATTCGATGCGCGCCTGCGCGCGCCGCCCTTCGGTGACGTCCTCGAGCGTGGTGGCCCAGCCGCCGTCGGGCGAGCGCTTGTAGATCAGATGGATGCTGCGGCCGTCCGGGATCGTGATCACAGCGTCCTGGACTTTGTCGCTGTCCGGGTTGATGAAGCGCGCGCAGTACGCATCGACATCGCCGACGAAAGAGCCGGTCGCCTGGCGATGCAGGATCAGGTCGCGCAGATGGCATCCCGGCTTGGCGATGTCGGGCGAGAGGCCGAACATGTCGATATATTGCTGATTGCAGATCACGAGCCGCGCCGAGTCATCGAACAACAGCAGGCCCTGCGTCATGGTGTTGATGGCGGTGTCGAGCTGCTGGCTCTGCTCGGACAGCCGGCGCTGCGCCGCGTCGTGCTGCCGCCGCAGCTGCCGCACGATCAGGAAGATCGTCATGATGACAATCAGCACCGCCAGCACCGCAGCGCAGAACTGCAGCTTGGTCTGGGCACGCCAGTCCTCCAGCGCGCTCGAGGTTCGCGTGGTGGCGAGGATCAGGATCGGAAAGTGCGACAGTGACTTCACGGCCCCGACATTTTCGTCGCCCGACGCGCCGACGAAGCGTCCCGACAGATTGCCGCCAAGACTGATGACCTTCCGGAACGCCGGCTGATCGGCGATGTTGCGACCGACCACGCTGGCATCCTGCGGATAGCGCGCGATGATGGTACCGTCGCGGTGGATGATCGAGATCACGGTGTCGCCGTTCAGCGCCAGCGAGGCCACGAAATCCTCGAAATGGCTCGGCTCGACGCCGCGGCTCGCGAAGCCGATGATCTCGCCATTGCGCCCGGTGATCTTGCGCGCAAAGATCGTGGTCCAGTTGCCGGTCACCTTGCTCATCGCCGGTTCGACGATCACGGGCGACGTGGGCCGTCCCGAGGTGAACTCCTGGAAATAGCGCCGGTCCGCGACGCTGATGTCGGGCACCGGCCACATCTCGGACGAGTTGATCAGCCATCCCTTGGCATTGAACAGATTGAGCCCGCCGACATGCGGCAGTGTCGCCAGCCGCGTGCGCAGCATTTCGTGCGCGCTCAGCAGGGACATGCTCTTTTCGAACTGATCGGCGGTCTCGACCTGCTCGGCCCGCAAATAATTCACGACGTCGTCGTGGACGTGCTGGAGATCGACAAGCTGCTGGTCGAAATGCCGCGACAGCAACAGCGCGGTGTTGTTGAGCTCGCGTTCGGACATCTCGAGCGCACGCTCGCGAAACTGCAGCGCCAGATAGCCGGTGCCAAGCGTGATCGCGAGCACCAGCAGCGCGGCACTCAACACGAGCCACTGGATGGCGCCCATCCTTGTGGCGCGCGACACACCTTTGATCGACAGCCGCCGGTATTCCGGCATCGCGCTGTTCGTGGAGACAACCGACATTTTCCGCCCCTTGCGGCTGCCCTTGTAGGGGAACACAACCCAAGGGGCGGTTAGGAAAATCAGTTATCGGACGGTTAAGACGAATGCGGACCAGAAGCGATCCACCGTCAGGAGACAGCTCCGGACGCCGCGCCGGCCTCCTTCAGGCTGCACTCGATCAGCGCCCCCTCGATGGTGAATTTCGAGAACGGTGAATATGGCGTCGCGACCTTGAGCGCAGCGAAGAATTGCGAATCGCCCGGGCTCTTCAGAAGAAACCGGATATGGGTGGCCGACAGCGCATCCCTCGACAGCCAGACGACACCCGAGAACAGCGCCACAAGCATCTGCCCGTAACTGCCGGAATCGGTGAGGCCGAGATCATAGATCGGAGACACGTTGACGAACCGCGCGCTGAGCGCCGGCCCGGTATACTTGCTCATCAAGAGACGTCTGACCTGGCAGACCGCATGGACGCGCTCGCCGTCGCTCAGGTGATACAGCCCCTGGCTGTCGCCCTCCCTCGACGCCAGCGCCTCGAAAGCGGTGATGCCTCCGATGGTGACAAAATCCTCACCGACGCCTTCAGCGTCCTTCTTCCATTGTGCCTTGATGTGACGCCAGGACCGCTCGGGATCCTTGAGTGGCAGAAGCCGCATGGTTGACCGGCGGTTAGCGCGGGGGGCAGTTGACCGCGGGATATTATGTAGCAGGCATTAAGCCTTTGCTTACAGCGGTAGCGTGGTGCGTCAGTGCCCGCGAGGTGCCGCAGACCGTCTTCATGCAGAGATCGGCTAGAATCTACCGCCGCACTCAAGCGGCGATAGGCAGCAGGCCGAGTCCACCACCGCCGATTGCAGTGGGCTCCGAAGTCCCATCCGATGGCCCGACGGAATTGCCCATGACCAACGAACGCGTCGACGCAATTCATGGACGCGAATTGTTCTGTTCAGGAACGGCAGCAGTTCGATGCCTCAGAAGGCACGATCTGGGGCTGCGGCGCGCAGCACGCGCCTTGTGTCTCGCCCGGCTTCTCGTGAGCGACGCGCGCGGTTCGCTCGCCGGTGCCGTCGCCATAGACGATGCTCTCGCCCGTCGTATGGAACGTCTCCCAAGCGATCCCGGCGGGATCGTCGATCCACGACTTCTCCGACTTGGCATAGCAGCACACTGTCTGACCCTGCTCGATGACCTCGCCGCCTGCCTTGCGCAGCCGTCCATAGACCTCGCCGAGTTCTTCCGCGCTCTCCACCTGAATGCCGAGGTGATCGAGGCCCGGCTCGCGGCCGCGGCTCGAGATCGCGAAGTTGACGCGGGGATCGTCGAGCATCCATTTGGCATAGTCTGACTTCACGACCGTAGGCTCGGCCCCGAACAGCGCCGAGTAGAAGCCGATCGATTGCGAAATGTCCTTGACGGCGACGTGAACATGCATGCGCTTCATGGGGCAGTCCTTCCGGGCGGCGACGCTGGATGGATATTCCACCCCAGGCATGTTCAGATATCAACATCGATGTAACGGGGTTCACCTGCGCGATGGATGCGCTCACGCTGTTCGGATTGTTCGCCGTGACCATGATGCTCGTCTGCTATGCGGCCGAAGATCGCAGCCCCTGGTTCATCCTGGCCTTCGCGGTCTCCTGCACGCTCGGCTCGGCCTACGGCTTCCTGCAGGGCGCCTGGCCGTTCGGCCTGGTCGAAGCGATCTGGGCTATCGTCGCGGCGCGCCGCTGGCTGATGCGCCGAACCGCAGATAGCGTGTAACGTTATAGTATCCACGGCCAATCTGTCGCGGGTTCGAACTTGAATGCGCGCAGTCACAGCGCTAATGAGGGCTCATGGCCGCTTCGCGCACCATGATTCAGTCTTCCTCTCACGCAACGGAAACGCGCCGCTGGCGCAGCCTGCTTGCGGGACTGATTTCGCTTGCGCTGGTGCTGTCGTTCTTCCACGGCTGGACCTTCGACGGCGATGACGATGCAGCTCCCGGCTTCCCGATCGCACAGTCGATCAACGACACCGGCGGCAAGGCTCCCGCGCATCCGGCTTCACTGCACGGCGACCACTGCCTGACGCACGTCGCCTCGGTGGCTCCGCAGGAGACGGCGTTCCCCATCGCCTATGCACCGAATAGCTATGGCGACAGCAGCATCCGCCAGCCCGCATCGGCCGACCGCCTCTCTCCATTCAAACCACCCCGCGCCTGATCCGGTCGACATGACCGGCCGTGCGCCGCCGCCATCAGGCAGCGGGCACGCTTCCGCACAAATCGATGTCGCGACAGCGCAGGGCCACCGGCATGCGCTGCGGAGAGGCGCATATGAAACGGGTTGTTGTATTTTTCGCTGGCGTCGCCGCCGGCATCGCACTGGTCGTTGTGGCGGCCGGATGGATCGGCTGGCCGGTCAAGTTCCCGGCGACGACGCGGCAGACTGCGGCCACACACACGAAGACCGAGGCGAGCCATGAGGCTCCCGGACATATCGAGCTGAGCGAAGACCAGATTCGCGACGCCGGCATCACCTTCGCGCAAGCCGGTGGCGGCATGCTGAAGCGGCATTTCCTCGCGCCGGGATCGGTGATCCCCGATGCCGACCATATCGGGCGCGTCTCGGTGCGTGTGCTCGCGACGGTCACGGAACTGCGCAAGCGTCTCGGCGATGTCGTCGAGAAGGGCGAGATCGTCGCTGCAATCGAAAGTCGCGAGGTGGCCGACGCCAAGAGCGAATACCTCGCCGCGCGGCTCACCAACGATCTGCAGCAGACCCTCTATGCGAGGCAGAAGACGCTGGTCGAGACCCGGATCGTGTCGGAGAACGAGTTCCTGCGCACACGGCTGACCGCAAACGACGCCCAGATCAAGCTCGACGGCGCGCGCCAGAAGCTGTTTGCGCTGGGTCTGTCGGAAAGCGAGATCGCCGACCTGCCCAACCAGCCCCCGGAGAGCCTGCGGACCCAGTTCCTGCGCGCGCCGATCAGCGGCCGGGTTTCCGAACGGCGCGTCGACCTCGGCGGACTGATCGGGCGCGAGGGGCAGGAAAGCGAGCTCTACGTCATCGTCAATCTCGACGACATCTGGGTCGATCTGGCGGTTTCGCCCGAAGACATCAACGCAGTCCGCGAAGGCGTCTCGGTGAAGATCCGCGCCATCGGCACCGAGGATGAAGCCAGCGCCGGCGTGATCTTCGTCAGCCCCCTGCTCGACCGCGAGACCCGCAACGCCCGCGTGATCGCGACCATGCCCAACAAGGATCACCGCTGGAAACCAGGCACGTTCGTCACCGCGGAGGTCCCGCTGTCGGGCGCGCCATCGACCGTGATCGTCCCGAAGAAGGCGATCCAGACCATCAAGGGGACGCCGACCGTGTTCGTGCGCGATGCCGACGGCTTCGAGGCGAGGTCCGTGCGGACCGGCCGTGAAGACGACGACGATATCGAGATCGTCGCCGGCCTCGCTGCGGGCGAAACCATCGCCGTGCAGAACACCTTCACGCTGAAGGCCGAAATCGAGAAGGACGAGGCGGAGCACGGCCATGATTGAGCGCATCATCGGCCTTGCGATCCAGCGGCGCTGGGTCGTCGTCACTCTCGCCGCGATCGCGACGTTCCTCGGTGGCCTTGCGCTGACCAGGCTGCCGATCGACGCGGTGCCCGACATCACCAACAAGCAGGTCCAGATCAACACCGTCGCACCAGCGCTGTCGCCGGCGGAAATCGAGAAGCAGATCACCTTCCCGATCGAAACCGCGCTGGCGGGCGCGCCGGGGCTCGAGAGCACGCGCTCGCTCTCCCGCAACGGCTTCTCGCAGATCACGGCGGTGTTCAGCGAGGCGACCGACATCTATTTCGCCCGCCAGCAGGTCGGCGAGCGCCTGACCGAAGTCCGCGCGCGCCTGCCGCAAGGCATCGAGCCGCGGATCGGCCCGACCTCGACCGGCCTTGGCGAAATCTACATGTGGACTGTGCATTTCTCCGGACAACCTGTGCAGACCGACGGCGCGCCGGGCCTGCAAAGCGACGGCCGCTTCCTCACGGCCGATGGCCAGATGCTGCAAAGCGATGTCGAGAAGGACGCCTATCTGCGCACGGTGCAGGACTGGATCATCAAGCCGCAGATCAAGATGGTGCCGGGTGTCGCCGGCGTCGATTCGATCGGCGGATACCTCAAGCAGTATCAGGTCCATCCCGACGCGGCGAAGCTGATCGCGCTCGGCCTCACCTTTGCCGACGTCGCCAAGGCGATCGAGAGCAACAATGTCAGCCGCGGCGCGCGCTATATCGAGCGCAACGGCGAAGGCATCGTGGTCCGCTCCGGCGGCCGCCTCGAGACCATCGAGGAACTGGGCGCCGTCGTCGTCACCACCCGCGGCGGCGTCCCGGTCCGGATCCGCGACCTCGCGACGCTTTCGATCGGCGGCGAGACGCGCACCGGCAGCGCCAGCGAGAACGGCCGCGAGGTCGTGGTCGGCACCGCGCTGATGCTGATCGGCGCCAACAGCCGCACCGTATCGGCCGCGGTCGACGCCAAACTGCGCACAATCACCCCATCCTTGCCGGTGGGTATCGAGGTCAAGACGGTACTCGATCGCACCCAGCTGGTCGATGCGACCATCGGCACCGTGGCACGCAACCTCTCCGAAGGCGCGCTGCTCGTGATCGCGGTGTTGTTCATGCTGCTCGGCAATTTCCGGGCGGCGCTGATCACCGCGCTGGTGATCCCGATCGCGATGCTGATGACGGCCATCGGCATGTGGCAGGGGCGCATCAGCGCCAATCTGATGAGCCTTGGTGCACTCGATTTCGGCCTGATCGTCGACGGTGCCGTCATCATCACCGAGAACAGCCTGCGTCACCTCGCCGAGAAGCAGCACGCGCTCGGCCGCGTGCTGACGCGCGACGAGCGGCTGGCGACGGTGCATGCCTCCGCGGTCGAAATGGTCCAGCCGAGCCTCTACGGCCAGGCCATCATTCTGCTGGTCTATGTACCGCTGCTTACCTTCACCGGCGTCGAAGGCAAGATGTTCGAGCCGATGGCGCTGACCGTGATCCTTGCGCTCGCCGCCGCCTTCGTGCTGTCGCTGACCCTGGTTCCCGCGTTGATTGCGATCTCCATCAGCGGCCGCGTGCAGGAGAAGGAAAACTGGCTCGTTGCGGCACTGAAGCGCTGGTACAGCCCGTTGTTGCACCGAGCGATCGCAACGCCGGTCCCCATCATCGCGGTAGCGGTCGTGCTGTTCGCGACCGCCCTGTTCGGGTTCTTCCGCCTCGGCCAGGAGTTCATCCCCTCGCTCGACGAGAAGAACATCGCCATGCACGCGCTCAGAATTCCGAGCACGGCGCTGTCGCAGTCGCAGGCGATGCAGCTCTCGGTCGAGAGGGCGGTCAGCCGCTTTCCGCAAGTATCGTTCGTGTTCTCCAAGACCGGAACGGCCGAGGTGGCGAGCGATCCGATGCCGCCGAACGCATCCGACACCTTCATCATCCTGAAGCCGCGCGCAGAGTGGCCGGATCCGTCGCTGACCAAGGAGCAATTGATCGGGGAGATCTCGAAGGCGGTCGGCCGGCTGCCGGGCAACGTCTATGAATTCACCCAGCCGATCCAGATGCGCTTCAACGAGCTGCTCGCCGGCGTGCGCGGCGATATCGCAGTCAAGGTGTTCGGCGACGAGTTCGAGCCGATGCAGAAGGCCGCCAACCAGGTTGCGGCGGCGCTACGGAGCGTGCGCGGCGCGACCGACGTCAAGGTCGAGCAGACGAGCGGCCTCCCCATCCTCGAGATCAAGGTCGACAAGGCGGCGATCGCCCGGCGCGGTTTGAGCGTCTCCGCTGTGCACGACGTGATCGGTGCCGCGGTCGGCGGCCAGGATGCCGGCGTCGTGTACGAGGGCGATCGCAGCTTCGACATCGTGGTGCGATTGCCGGAGAGCGTGCGCTCCGATCTGGAAGCATTGAGCAATTTGCCGGTCGCGTTGCCGAAGGCAACGCCGAACTCACCTGTGCAGAGCCTGCCGCTCAACCGCGTCGCGCAGTTCTCCTTCACCGAAGGGCCGAACCAGATCAGCCGCGAAAACGGCAAGCGCCGCATCGTGGTGACGGCCAATGTCCGCGGCCGCGATCTCGGCTCGGTGGTCGAGGAAGCCCAGGCAAACGTCGCGCAATCGGTGAAGCTGCCGCCCGGCTACTGGATGACCTGGGGCGGCCAGTCGGAAAATCTCGCGGCAGCGCGCCAGCGCCTTGCCGTCGTGGTGCCGGCCTGCTTTGCGATGATCTTCCTGTTGCTGCTGGCCGCGATGGGCTCGGCGCGCGATGCGCTCTTGGTGTTCAGCGCGGTGCCGCTGGCGCTGACCGGCGGCATCGCGGCGCTGTGGCTCCGCGACATGCCGTTCTCGATCTCGGCGGCGGTCGGCTTCATCGCGCTCTCAGGCGTTGCGGTGCTGAACGGGCTGGTGATGCTGAGCTTCGTCAGGCAGTTGCGCGAGCGCGGCGTGCCGTTGCGGGAGGCCATCGAGCAAGGCGCCCTCACCCGCTTCCGGCCCGTCGTGATGACCGCGCTGGTGGCCTCGCTCGGCTTCGTGCCCATGGCCTTCGCCACCGGCACCGGGGCCGAGGTGCAGAAGCCGCTCGCCACCGTCGTGATCGGCGGCCTGATCAGCGCAACCCTGTTGACGCTTGCCGTGCTGCCGGCGCTCTATGCACGGTACGGACATGCCGGCAGTGCTGCGCGCAATGAGCGAGCCGCGATTCAGCCCGCGGAATGACGGTGGGTTGACTGGCCGCCGCCAAGAAAAATCCGGCAGTTACAGCGCTGACCACGCGCTGTAACATTTCTGTCATATGGCAAAACTAAACGAAGGCGGCGGCGGGCTGCCGCGGGCTTCATTTGGGGGAATTAAAGAATGCGTCGAGCCATTACGTTACTGTCCGCGAGCATGATCGCGCTTTCAGCGGGCGGCGCCGCGGCGCAGAACGCCAAGCCCCGCAACCTCATCCTGTTCGTCCCGGATGGTCTGCGCGGCGGCATCGTGACGCCGGAGACGGCACCGACGATGGCCGAGATCCGCGACAAGGGCGTCAACTTCAAGAATTCGCATTCGCTGTTCCCGACCTTCACAATGGCGAACAGTTCGGCGCTCTCGACCGGCCACTATCTCGGCGACACCGGCACCTTCTCGAACACGATCTACACCGGCTACACCTCGGTTCCGGCCGGCGACACCGTGGTGCCGTTCATCGAGAACGACGCCGTGCTCGCCGATGTCGACGATCACTTCAATGGCGACTACCTCAACGAGGAGACGCTGTTGAAGATGGCCCGCGGCCAGGGCTTTAGCACCGCCGCCATCGGCAAGGTCGGCCCGACCCTGCTGTTCGACCACACCGATCGCGGCAAGAACACGATCGTGGTCGACGATTCCACCGGCGGCAAGACCGGCGTGCCGCTCTCCGACGAGGTGAAGGAGGCACTGACCAAGGCCGGCCTGCCGCTCGCCACCCCGAGCCGCGGCGATAACGCCAAGGCGGGCGACGCCAAGACGCCAGGCACGACGGTCGCCAACGTCGCCCAGCAGGCCTACATGGCCGATGTCGCGACCAAGGTCGTGCTGCCGATGTTCAAGGCGCGCAACAAGCCGTTCGTGCTGGTGTTCTGGTCGCGCGATCCGGACGGCAGCCAGCACAACACCGGCGACAGCCTCAACACCATCACCCCCGGCATCAATGGCCCGACCTCGATGGCCGGCATCAAGAATGCCGACAACAACCTCGCCCAGCTCCGCAAGGCGCTCGACGAGCTCGGGCTTTCCGCCAACACCAACATCATGGTCTCCTCCGACCACGGCTTCTCGACGATCTCGAAGGAGAGCAAGACCAGCCCCTCGGCCAAGATCGCCTTTGACGACACGCCGAAGGATTTCCTGCCTATGGGCTTTTTGGCGATCGATCTCGCCAAGGCGCTGAACCTGCCGCTGTTCGACCCCAACGACAAGAACGCCAAGGTCGCCGACAATGCCCATCCGAAGGCCGGCAACGGCGTGCTCGGCCAGGACCCGGCCAAGCCCGATGTCGTGATCGCTACCAATGGCGGCTCGGACCTGATCTATCTGCCGAACCGCGACAAGAAGCTCGCCGACCGCGTCATCAAGGCGCTGCTCGAGCAGGACTATGTCAGCGGCCTGTTTGTCGACGACAAGCTCGGCAACTTCCCGGGCACGCTGCCGATGTCGAACCTCAATCTGAAGGGCAAGGCGGTGACGCCGAACCCGTCGATCGTGGTCAACTTCCGCTCCTGGTCGAGCGGCTGCGCGATCCCGACCAATTGCTCGGTGCAGATCGCCGACACCGTGCTGCGCCAGGGCCAGGGCATGCACGGCAGCTTCAGCCGCGGCGACACCTTCAACTTTACCGCCGCGATCGGGCCCGACTTCAAGGCGGGCTATGTCGATCCGCTGCCGGTCAGCAACGCCGATGTCGGCATGACCGCAGCGCAGCTGCTCGGCCTGCGCGCGCCGAACAATGGCGGGCTGATCGGCCGGGTGATGTCGGAAGCGCTGCCGAACGGCATCGTGCCTAAGATGGCCGAGGGCACCCTGATGTCGAAGAAGCCTTCGGCCAACGGCCTGCGCACCGTGCTGAAATTCCAGCGCGTGCTCTCGACCCGCTATTTCGACGTCGCCGGGTTCCCGGGGCGGACGCTCGGGCTCGAGGAGACCGGCGGCAAACAGAAAACGGCGGGGAAGTAATCCCCGCCGCTCTCGCTTGATGCCGTTCGTTCGGGATGATGCACGCATCATCCCGGATGATCACATCATCCCGATGTCGAACACGTTGGGCAGCTGGGCTGCGAGCGGCAGCGCGGCGGCGCCGACCAGCGTCGCCACCATCGCCGCCAGCGCACGGCCGGTGCGGCGCTGGCCACGCATCTGGCCCGCGATCCATTCCAATACCTTGGTGTCGATCTTGGCGCCTTGGATCGGCGCCCAGCGATCGATCTCGGTGTCGGGCGACAGCGCGACCGTGCGCGGCGGCACCGGCAGGCCCGACTCCGAGGCGGCATGATGGGCGATCGCCTTGGCGAGCAGATCGTCGAACCTGCCGTCATCGCTGCGCTCGGCGGCGGCCTCGTTGATCGAAAACAGCGCCTCGATTTCGGCCCGGCTGACCGGCTGATGCTCGACCGCGGCCGCCGTCAGGATGCGCGCGCACCAGGCTGCGTCATCGGCGTCGAGTGAGCGGGAGAAATGGATACGGCCCTTGGTGGTCGGGCCTTCGCCGGTGATCACGCCGTCGCGCACGATGGTCAGCGCATGGGCAGCGGTCTTGCGGCAGGATGGATGCAACGCACCGCTGAGAGCCTCAGCGGTCTTGGTACTTGGGGCAGACATTGTGGGAGCTTTCAATTCCTATCTCAGGCCAGCTTTTCCATGCGGGCGTAAACGAGTGGTTAATGATTCGAAACTTGCGTTCCGAGATTTTTAGATGGTTGCCATTTGGTCGCTTTGGAAGCTTTCGTGGTTCAGTCCTATAGCAGCCGGGGCCGGCGTGATGACGGCGATAAGCGGCTTTATCTGGGCATTTCCAAGCTTTTGTGCCGCATCTGATATTTCGCCGCAGGGATATCGATCAAAACAAGTTGCTTGGAATTCCCCCGCTATGAGAACAATCTCACCTTTTTCATGAACCGGTTCACTTAAGCCTTGTTCCGTCCTATACTGGAACAGACGACCTCAGATACAAATTATCCTGCAACATCAATGAGATGAGGTAAGATCATGACACTTCCGATTGGCGCGACCGCTCCCGACTTCGAGGCCCAGACCACCGAGGGCAAGATCAAGTTCCATGACTGGATCGGCAACAGCTGGGCCCTGCTGTTCTCCCATCCGAAGGACTTCACCCCGGTCTGCACGACCGAACTCGGCGCGCTGGCCAAGCTGAAACCGGAATTTGACAAGCGCGGCATTAAGCTGATCGGCCTGTCGGTCGATCCCGCGGATCGCCACGCCAAATGGGCCGAGGACATCCTGGAGACGCAGGGCGCCGCCCCGAACTATCCGCTGATCGCCGACACCGACTTCAACGTCTCCAAGCTTTACGAGATGCTGCCGGCTTCGACGTCCGGCGATCCCCTCACCCGCACGCCGGCGGACAATCAGACGGTTCGCAACGTCTTCATCATCGGCCCCGACAAGAAGATCAAGCTGGTGCTGGTCTATCCGATGACCACCGGCCGGAACTTCCAGGAGATCCTGCGCGTCATCGACTCGCTGCAACTCACCGCCAAGCATCGGGTCGCCACGCCTGCCGATTGGAAGCAGGGCGAGGACGTGATCATCGCGGGCTCGGTGACCAACGACGAGGCCAAGACGATCTATCCGCAGGGCTGGAAGGAGCCGAAGCCCTATATCCGCATCGTGCCGCACCCGAAGTAACGGCAGATACGCATCCTCCGGGTGGCCCGCGCGCAGCCTGTTATCGTCTGGTTCCGCGACGATCTGCGGCTGTCGGATCACCCGGCCCTGCACGAAGCCGCCGGCCGCGGCGTGCCCGTCGTTGGCCTCTATGTCCGCGACCAACAAAGCGCTGCCTTGAAACCTCCAGCCGCGCGCCCCCTCGGGGGCGCGACGCGCTGGTGGTTGGCGCAATCGCTGCGCGCGCTCGGCAAGGGCCTCGAGGCGATCGGCGGAACGCTGGTGCTGCGCACCGGACCGGCAGCGTCCGTGATCGCCACGCTGACGCGCGAAACCAATGCAAGCGCCGTGTTCTGGAATGACGTCGCGCAGGCGCCGCATCAAGCTGTCACCGCCGACGTTGAGTCCGCGCTGGCAAGTGACGGAAGAGACTCGCAGAATTTCCCTGGCGACCTGCTCGTTGAACCCAAGGCCATCCGCAACAAGGATAACCGGGGGCTGCGCGTCTTCACGCCATTCTGGCGTCGTGTGCAGGGGCTTGGCGATCCGCCAAAGCCGTTGCCGGCGCCGAAGAAGCTCACATCGATCGGCGGCATTGCCAGCGAAGCCCTCGACGACTGGGGCCTCGAGCCTGTCAGGCCCGATTGGGCCGGCGGCCTGCGCGAGAACTGGACGCCCGGCGAAGCCGCGGCGCAGGCGCGGCTGAAGGCGTTCCTCGACGATCGCGTCCGCGGCTACACCGACGACCGCGACCGGCCCGACCGCGACGGCACCTCGCGCCTGTCGCCGCATCTGCGCTTCGGCGAGATCAGCCCGCGCCAGCTCTGGCACGCCGCCCGTTTCGCCGCCGCCAAGCACCCACGTCTGGCCGGCGGTATCGACAAATTCCTCAGCGAACTCGGCTGGCGCGAGTTCTGCCGTCACCTGCTGTTCGACGTCCCCGACCTGGCCGAGCGGAATCTGCAGCAACAGTTCGACGCCTTTCCGTGGAAGCGCGACGCCCACGCGCTGAAGGCCTGGCAGCTCGGCCTGACCGGCTATCCGATCGTCGATGCCGGCATGCGCGAGCTCTGGCACAGCGGCGTGATGCACAACCGGGTGCGGATGGTGGCCGCTTCCTTCCTGGTGAAGCACCTTTTGATCGACTGGCGCGCCGGCGAACAATGGTTCTGGGACACGCTGGTCGATGCCGATGCCGGCTCCAATCCGGCGAACTGGCAATGGGTCGCCGGCTCCGGCGCCGATGCCGCGCCCTATTTCCGCGTCTTCAATCCGATCCTGCAGGGCGAGAAGTTCGATCCCGACGGCGTCTATGTGCGGCGCTGGGTGCCGGAGCTTGCGCGATTGCCCAACGAGCTGATCCATCAGCCCTGGACCGCGACGCCGATCGAGCTCGCCGGCGCCGAGGTCGACCTCGGCAAGAGCTATCCGCGGCCGATCGTCGATCACAAGCAGGGCCGCGAACGTGCGCTTGCGGCCTACGCGAAGATTCGCGTGAGGGATTAAGCGCGGCGGTTGACCAGCAGCACCGCCGCGGCGCAGGCCGCCATGCCCGCGATCGATACCGGATCGAGCCGCTCGCCGAACAGCACATAGGCCATCAGCGCGGTCACTGCCGGCACCAGATAGAACAGGCTCGCGACCGAGGTCGCGGCATGGTGGCGGATCAGCCAGTACAACAGCCCGATCGAGCCGATCGACAGCGCGAACACCAGCCAGGCCAGCGCAAGCACGAACTCGCTGGTCCAGTGCACGACATTGGTCTCGAACAGCCACGCGCCGATGCCGAAGAAGATCGTCACCGCGACGTATTGCACCAGATTGCCGGCGCGCCAGTCGATCTGGTTGCAGTAGCGGCGCTGATAGAGCGTGCCGAGCGTGATCGAGATCAACGAGACGCCGGAGGCGAGCCAACCCCACCCCGCCTCGCCTGTCATCGGCCGGTTGTGCAGGATCAGCACGACGCCGGCGAGGCCGAGCACCAGCCCGCCCCATTGCAGCGGCGTGACGCGCTCGCCAAGCCAGCGGTTGGCGATGGTCGAGGTCAGGATCGGCTGCAGCCCCGGGATTAAAGCCGAGAGCCCGGCGGGAATCGAATGCGCGATCGCAATCGCGGTGCCGCCGAGATAGAAGCCGTGCACCAGAATGCCGGCCACCGCGCTGTGGTAGACGCCCGTCCGGTCCGGCCATTTCGGCCGCGCGACCGCGGCGATGACAGCCATCACCACCACAACGAACGCCATCCGGATCGCCAGATAGGTCAGCGGCTCCGCATTGTTGATGACGTATTTGGTGCCAATGAATCCCGTGCTCCACAGCACGACAAAGATCGCCGGCGCCAGGCGAGCGGCAGTTTCCTCGAAGCTCTTGTTCATTGCCGACAGTCATTGCCTGAAGATAAGGCAGCCGGCAATCGCGAATTTTTGGAGGGGGCGATGCGCCGATGCCATTGGCGTTCGCGTTTAAGCAGACGGTGTCATCACCCGCGCATGCGGGTGATCCAGTATTTCAGAGACGCCGGAGCTTGAACCGGGAGGCCGCGGCGTACTGGATCGCCCGGTCGAGCCGGGCGATGACAGTGAGGGTGGGGACACAGCTTCGCATTCTCGCGACATGACTTGTCCGAGTTTTGCTTCTCGTTCCGCCCTCTCCTTGAACAGAGGGCGCAGGGAAAGCCGGGTGCCGATCGCACCCATGGGCCCCGAGCAAAAGGTAGAAAGCTCGGGGGTAGGACCACAGGTGTAACCGGAGCAATCCGGCTTTCCCTGCGCGATGGGTTACGGCTTACTTCGTGCTCTCCCCGGCGAGACTTGGCTTGTTTGTCACCGCTTTGCTTGTTTGTCACCGCTTTCGCAAAAACGCTTACGCGTTTTGCGAGAGGACACCTGCCGCTAGGGCGTCAGGACCACACGACTTCACCGTCCGCCTCACATGCGTTCGTCGCTTGCATGATCCGCGTCCACCGCATCTCACCGCAACACCCGTGACGATGCGCAGCGCCCCTCGATCGGGTGAGACGGGCAAACCATACACTGAGTTGCATTTCTGATAAAGCGAAACATTTTCGCGCGCGAGGCTTGACAGGTTTTGCTGAGTTGCCCGTCGGTCGCCTTGTCGCGCCGAACAACAGTTCGCCACCGGCCTGCATGAGCGCAACATCGGGTTCGGCAACCTGCATCCTTGATCTCACTCGCTCTCGCCGACCTTGCCTGCAGAACATGTTCAGAAACCCAGACGACATCCGCATCGCGCGCCGCAACTTCAACGCGCGCGGGTGATCAAAATTCGAGTTGACACCTTTCCCGTTTTCTGTGTGAACTGCTTCACCTGCGTTCGCAGGCAGGCATTCCAAGATGCGGGCTCGACGCGAACAGAGGAGTCGCTGACATGAGCGACAAGCCATCAACCGGAATGCCCGACTGGCTCACGACGGACATGCTGGTGATCGCGATCTCCATCGCGATCATCGCGCTTGGCATTTGGATCGCTCCCTAAAGCGCGATGAGATTGGGTCGAATCGTCATCGCGCTATAGTTCTTTGTCTAAGCATGATCTCCACGCAAACGCTCCGCGTTTGTCGCGAGGGAAAGCCGCTTCGCACTTTTCCGGATCATGCTCTAGCCTCGCGCAGCCTCAAAACGCCGTCATCACTCGAGGCGATATTTTCTTCCATTCTTATTCGGGTCGGTATTGTCGCTTGTCGAGAACACCAGGACCGGGCCGAACCAATTTGTTGTGTCCCGGTGCAGTTCGAACCGGCCGGCGCCTTTGGACTCGATTTCCCGTTGGTCGCTATTGGCCGGGCCGAGAGGTCGATCGTCTTCATACAGTCGCGCAGCGTTGAGCTCGCCGCTGAAATACTTGACGGGGATCAGGTAGGCGTGTCCCTGCAAAAAACGGAATGTGCCGCGGAGCGTTCGATCGACCGGGCTCGGAGGCAACAGATAAAGCAATGCGCTCGACGCCAGGGCAAAAAGCGCCGATCCGATCACGATGCGGGTGGTGGCAGATATCCTGAACGACACGTTCTCTCGGGCTCTCGCTTGCCGGGCCCCTCCTCTAGCGCGCGCCTTGATCGCGGACAATGGTTGGGCCTCGACCGAGGCCGCAAAGGCCGCGCAGCCGAAGGGCAACACCGGCGTCAGGCCGAAGGACTCGGCCGGCGAGACGTTCCCTGCCCCCGGGTACCGTCTCGAGACGGCCCAAATTCCCTGGAGATACGGCCAGGAACAGGCATCCCAGCTGCCCGGCCGGGCCGGCGGGCCTCGCAAATGCGTGATCCTGCGTGACCGTTCCCTGCCTTCATTTGGGCATCGATCGGGAACAGGCTATTCTGCGGAGATGCCAGGATGGCATGCCAAGGCGGCCACCGCAGGGGGGTGCCTGCAATTGAGCGACCGATCCCGCGATTCAATGCAAGATGTCGACTTGCGGAATTTTGTGCGGGTCATCTCGGCCTGCACACTGGGGCTTTGGGCGTTTGCGGCCGGTCTGCTGATCGGGGTGTTTTGGCTCTCGTAATTCATCGTCACGCGTGACCATGTGGCGCCCGCGCCCGCGCGCCCTGAAGCGCGATGAGATTGGGTTGAATCGTCATCGCGCCATGATCTCCGCGCAAACGCGTTCCGCGTTTGTCGCGAGGGAAAACCGCTTCGCACTTTTCATGCTTTAGCCGCCGCTGAAATGATGGGCGGCCACGAACAGCACAAGCCCGCTCAGCACCAGCGCCGACGCGGCGCCGGCAACGCTGCGAGCGAGTTCAGCCTTCGAAAGATTGGATCTGGTTGCCATCACAACCTCCTGTGCGTGCGCGCCAGGCCCTGCCGCTCCGGCGGTCGAGCTCGCTGGTGGAGCACCATCCCATCACGCCGATGAACGGATCATGAGCGAACGGCCGCATCGCCGAAGCTGAGCCCGGCAAGTCGAGGCTGTCAGTACCGCTGGTGTCGGACGGCGACGTCAGGCCCAGGACCTGAGCCGCTCTCGTCATGGCCGGGCTTGTCCCGGCCGTCCACGTCTCCAGCTCCGCCGGAGGGAAAGACGTGGATGCCCGGCACAAGGCCGGGCATGACGAGTTGAAGCAGCAATGCCGATTTTACGTCAAACGCTTTTGCGGTCAGAGCTAGCGCGCCCGCGCCTACCACTCTTCGGGACAGGGATCGACGATGTTCCAGAGATCGACCCCGTTCTTGATCTTCTTCATCTCGGTGGTGAGCCCGCCATTGCGGCGGATCCAGTTCTTCACCGCGTCGGGGTAGTAGGACATCAGGTCGGAGGTGCCCTCGAGGCTGGTGACCTTGATGCCGAAGGTGAAGGCCTTGTCGTAATAGGCCTGGTGGAAGCCGATGCTGGCCTTCGGCGTGACGCAGATGTTGTTCAGCGGCACGATGCCGAACACCAGCGTGCAGGCCGAGTTGCAGATGCCGTCGATGACGACGCGCTCGCGGCGGTCGCGGATCTGCTTGTACTTGGCCTTGTACTCCTCGACATAGCCGCCATGGTCGCGCGTGATGTGCAGCACGGCCCGCGCGGGCGTCGCAGCCAGAACCGGGAGCAGCAAGGCGGCAAGGAGCGTGATGCGCATGGAACGTTCGAGACCGAGGGAATGCCAGATCCGGGCGGACCTGACCGCAAGACTCTGGCCGGACTGTGTTGGCAATCCGTTAAGCATCCGCAAAAAGGCAAAATTTGGCGCGCTGTGACTGATTCCCCGCAGCTTTTCGCCTGATTCCGGGTTAAATGGGCTTCGGATCGGCCCGAAATGCCGATTCCAGTGTGAATGCCCGGAGGCAGCCCATGACCAAGACCAAGCTTTTCGCCGCCCTCACCGTGACTGTTTCCCTGGCCGTCCTGGCCCTCACCCCGGCGGCCTCGGCCCACCCGCGCCACCACCGGCATCACCACCACCACGCCCATTGGGGGCTGCCCTACCACATCAGCTATCTGCACAATTACGGCCCGGGCCCGGCCGCCGGCACTTTCGCTTATTATGACGGCCCCTCGCGCAACAAGTGCTACCAGAGCTCGGCCGCCTATATCGGCCAGGATCACCGCCGCCATCCCTGCTTCTGAGGGCCTTGCGGCAACGGCCGGCCGGACGCGCGGACACCGCCTGGCGGCCGCGCGGGGCTGCTGGCCCTCACCGCCCAAGTCTGATAATCGACCCGCAACGCGCTCGTAGCTCAGCTGGATAGAGCATCGGATTTCGATTCCGAGGGTCGGGAGTTCGAATCTCTCCGAGCGCGCCACTTATCTATTTGTAATTCAAGCAATTTTCTCTGGCCTCCGTTTTTCATTCTGAACACCGTCAGATGCTTCATTCTGAACGGATGTCGCTGTTTCGTTCGCGAGGCGGTGCGCGTGCCGCTTCCGCGTCGCCGACAACATCCGCTTGGCCGTGCGCTTGGCGTAGCCCTCGTAAGATTGCTGGGTCTTATGCGTCGACAGGGCACGGCCTTGACCATCGGTCAGCTCGGCCTCCTCCAATTCGGTCATGCCGCCATGCCGGCAGGCGTCCAACGTGAAGTGCGACGGCACACCGTCGATCTTCTTACGAAGACGGGCCACGACGTGATTCAACGAGGAGTAACGCCACCTCTGGGCGTTCCCGTCGCCGAGGTCGCGCAGGATCATGGGCACTCCGAGCCGCGGCAGCTTAGCCAGCACCTCCTCGGCATCGGCATAGAAGCGTAGAGATCATCCGCAGCGTCGGCCGGCTCCGGTGCATCACCGTCCTTCGCCCATGTGACGGTGATCTTTCCGTCCTTGTCAATTTGCGCCTGCGTTGGTTGAAGGCCCGCCTTCCGGACCGCCAAGATAGCCCTCGTTAGATTTGTGCGTTTAAAGTCGTGCGCCGCGCGGGACATTTCAAAACCCCCTTTAAAAACGAGATTTCCCCGTATGGTCCGGTCCGCGCGCTAAATCTAATTTTTTTTGAGGTTATGCGGCTTATAAACACCCCAATATTTTCGCGTGAAAATTCAGAGGGTTGGGCTTTGGACGAATGTTCATTTCGGAATTTCCAGGCTTGCGCAGACCCAAAATTCGTCGGTTGGTGGCGGAAATGCGGCGAAGAAAATCAGAAATTCACCCTTATGTGGCCCGCACACCAGCTCGAAAGATCGGGTACTGGCCGAAATAGGCCACTCGCCATTTCAAAACAGGCCACTGATTTGGAACGTTTGATCCCCTGGAAAATTAGCCAATTGGGTGAGGGAGCCCCCGGTTGTGCCCCCGACCGCCTTCACCGTTAGGTCCCAGCGCTCTTCCCCGGGCGCTGGGACTTGTCGTTTTGCGGCCATTCGCAGATGCGAAATAGGGCCACTGTCATAGGCCAGTAATATTACGGACTCCCGCTACCGTAGCGCGAACCTATTTTTGGACTCCACCAGAATGGAGGCAGGAAATATGTCCCGCGTTACTGAAGCAGAGGTTGCTGAAGCCGTCGAAAAGGTCTTGGCCGCGAGTGCGAACGGTCGTGCCACGATCAGAGAACTCATCGAAGAGGTGCCAAACCATCTCAAGCTGTCGGCCGAAGACCTAGCGCAATCTCCGACGCGAACGGGGGAGGCTCTCTGGGAACAGCAAGTCCGCAACATTACCTCGCACAAGTCGTCGCCGGGCAATGCGATCTATGAAGGCAAGCTTGTCGCTATTCGTGGCGGCCTTGCGCTCCCCGGCCATGAAGACGCGGCTTAGGCAAACTTCGCCTTGTAGCCGGGCTTGAACCACTTCAATTCGGTTTGGCCCGGCGCGTCCTTGTCCCAAACAAACCAAGCATAGGCCGTTGTCCCGCTGCCTTTCGGCTCGACCCCACTTGGATAGAAAGTGATGCGTTCGCTGAAGACCCAGACTCGGGCGGGCGGTATCTTAGCGAAGATTGTATTTGCTCGGTTCGCGCCCTCTAAAAAAGCCAGTCGCAAAAGCAGCGCGAACTTACGGTTCGAATGCTTGACGCCGCTTGCGACAAAGCCCTCAGCGCAATTGTATGGCGGATTTGTTACGATGTTGTCGGCTGTCCATTTCGGTTGAAGGAAGTCAAAGCCTGCTTCTCCGTAGCCGCGATCGTACAAGTCAGAACTGCGGACAGGCTGTGCGGTCTGCTCCAGCACGCGGGACATAGTCCCATCGCCGCATGCGCTTTCCCAAATCTCGCCGCTGAACTTTTCATTGTCGATTAGGGCGAACGTTGCCCATGGCGGCGTTGGGAAAAAATCAGGCCCGCTGAGGTCAGCGAACCTTTTCATTGTAGGTTTGAAGCCACCGTTCAAGTTGTAAGTTGGATCTGCCATCCGAATCTCTCCTTTGATGGCAAAGTAACAGAATCATTGATTCAGCAAGGGTTTTTCGTGAGTCAGAGTGACTCACCCCTGCTTGCCACCCTTAATTACCGTGAACTTCCGACGACCACGCCTTGTCCGCCACGCCCAGCGCCTTCGCTGGCGTCGTGCGCAGGGCTTCATGGGTGCGGCACAGATTGTAGTGCGCAACGTACAGCGCGACGGCTGCAACGTGGTTGTCCACTTGATGACGAAACCCGCGTTCTGTCTCAACGAGGACTTCAGACCGGCATCGGAATGTCGATCAGCGGCGGCTCTTTCGGCGAGCAGCGGATGGCCGGTTTTATCGACTCATTTGCGAAAAAGGGTATTGATGTCAAAGACCTGCCTTTGCGCATCAGAAACCCCATAAAGTTTCGTTTGCCGGACGGCAGTAGACGGGCGGCCTACGGATTTGAAGCCACGATATTGGCTGACATTTGCGATGTCGTTCTGAGTGCTCGCAAGCAGGGCGCTTTGATGCCGCAGCAGATACATATCGCGGATCAATGTGAGTTGCTTGTACGCGGCTTCGCCCGCGTTGGCATTATTGCCCTCGTTGATGAGGCTACCGGATTTCAGTACAGCAGAACAAAATTTGCCCTAGCCCGTATTTTGGAGGCCTTCGTCGCGAAGGAATTGCAGCCTTGGGTCAAGACGTTTCCCGATGAATATTACGCGCAGCTATTCAGGCTGCGCGGTCTCGACTATCGCGCCGACTCCGTTAGGCGCCCTCAGTATTTCGGGACGCTGACGAACGACATCGTGTACAAGCGGCTTGCACCCGGCGTGCTGTCCGAATTGAAGAAGGTCATCCCCAAAACTGAATCAGGGCGACGGAAAGGGGCGCTTTCACAGGCCTTAACCCGAAACGTGGGCCTACCCAAAACTGCGTGAGCACCTTGACGCTGCAATCGCTTACATGACTATCAGCAAGGACTATCCGGACTTCATTGAAAAGCTGGACCGCTTCCGGCCAAGATACAGCGAGCAGTACCAATTGCCCTTTGACTATGAACCGGCTGCGGACGACGGCAAGGGAATTTGATTGAAAGAGGCCGCCAACTTAGGCGGCCTCACTCTATTGCAAGTTTTATTCTGCTGATACTCAATGCGTGGCTATGTCGAAACATCGTCCTCCCAAAAATCCCGACTTGATAATCGGGCTCATGCCGGTGATCGCGGTCAATAAGACCCTTGGCACTGAGCTGGAGGCCGGCGAGGTCGTTTTAACGCGAGGTGCGCAACGGCACGCCAATCAGCGCCACCCTGTAGACTACCCCAAGTGCTTGCCGCATCTCGCTAATGTCATCGCTAATCCTAGATACATTGGCGATGACCACACCAATAGTGGGATAGAGATTTGGGGATACGTTGCGACACTCTCGACAATGGTTTTGGTCGCGATTGAATTGATCCCCGATGAGCATGGGCGATACCAGATATCTAGCTTCTATATGGTATCGGAAAAGAAAGCGCAGGCACGTCGCCTCAAGGGGTTCTTGAAGGTCGTCGTCCTAGAATAGAAAGTCGTCGGTTAAGAAGCCGATTTGAGTGGTGTGCGGTGGCTGGTGACTGAGAAGAAGGCAGCCAGGAAGAGGTACCAAAGAGCCCTTAGCCAGGCGAGGATGCGGCGGAAGTTGTAACCGACGGCGGAGAGGATGACGTTGGCGGCATCGCCGGCGCGGCCTTTGAGGTAGCAGCGGCCGAGGTGTCCGTCAGCCTTCAAATGGCCGATCACGGGCTCGATAGCGGAGCGGCGCCGCAGCTGGCGCTTGATAGTGCCGAAGACGCCGCGCTTCTGGCCGGAGATGAAGACGCGGCGCGGGTTCTGTGCGTCATGGCCGCGGTATCCCTTGTCGACAAAGGCGCACTGGATCGCGCAGCCGGTGAGTGTCTCGGTTCGGTCGATGACGTCCCGCAGGGTGTGACCGTCGTAAGGGTTATCGGGCAGCGCCTTGGCGTGCAGCACGAACTGGCCGCCGGGAGCAGGCCGGTTGTTGGTGACGATGGAAGCCTTCACGCCGAACTCGTAAGGCGCGCTGGCCTTGCCCTTGCCGATGCACTCCACCTCGGGGGCATGGAAGGAATACAGCTTCCAGCCGCGCTGGCGCTGCTGCTGCGAGCGGATCTGCGTGGCCCGGCTCAACGGGAGTGCGAACGCCTCTTCGAGCGCATCCTGGCCTTCGATCTTGCGGCGGATGTCGCGGATGATCCGGCCCAGGCGGCTGCGCAGGATGCGCAACTGCCGCTGGTGCCGCTTGAACTGTTTGGCATGGGCGTAGCGTCCCGCCATCATCGCGGTGGCCTTGGCGATCCGAGAATAGGATTGCCGCAGCCGCACTCCGTGCTTCCTCGCTAGGCGGTTGAGCCCCTGGATCGCCGCATGCAGCAGCTTGGCATCGGTCGGAAAGGTGATGGCCTTCGGCTGCACCGTGGTGTCGACCGTGACCCGCTCAAGGTCCTTGCCGCGTAACGCGCCGACGTCGTGCGCCACCCGCAGGCTCTCGGCCAATAGCAGTTCCAGTCTGTCGCCGAGCCGCTTGCGCCAATGGCTCAGGTCCGAGCGCTCGTGCGGGAATGCGTGCTGGAAGAACTCTTCGCCAGTGAAGTACTGGAAATACGGGTCGTGGACCCAGCGTTCGCATACCCCCTCATCGGACAGCCCGTAAATGTGCTTGAGCAACAACAGCCCGATCACGAAGCGGGTCTCAATCCCCGGCCGGCCGTTCTCGCTGTAGAGCGGCGCGATCTCGCCGTCGATCCAGTCCCAATCGATCTTGCCGGTGAGCCGGACCAGCTCGTGCTTCAGATTGATGATCTGGTCGAGCCGCGCCCGGAAAAAATCGTTCGCTCCCGTCGTTTTGTGCTTCTTCGGCCGCATCGTGCCCTCCGATGCGGACAGGGAATCATGCTTCGCCCGTCGAGGGAATCTCGAAAACGAAATTGCAAGCTTCCGATGCACAAAACACCAAAACCTTGCAATCTCAGAACGTCATTCCAGCCAAATTACGATTCCAGATCAGTCGCCTGGAAGCTTCTTAACGGGCGACTAGAAAAGGGCCCCGACCGAAGTCGGAGCCCCTTTAGAATATTTCCGGGAGGTTAGATTTTGCTGGGATGCCCACACCCAGATCTCTTCGCCGGGTTTTCAAGCCGACTACTTTGCCTGACGAACGTTCGATCACCAGGCGCGTGAGGAGGCCGTTCTCACCTCAAAAACTGATCTTCCGTAAGGAAACTCTCGCATAGCGGTTTTGTTTCCGCAAGGCGGGAGTAGCCCAAAACAGTGACACTTTGGTTACTTCCGCCGGGGAATTTGTGCCAAATTTCCAGCTTCAGGTTCGATATGGGGATGGAAAATAGGATTTCCAGCCCGAACCGGCCCTATTTCTGGGAACTAGCTAGGCACCTTTCCCGGAAGGGGGCCGCGAAGCTCCGCTCAGACATCCGGTCGGAGCAGAAAGCTCGGTGGGACTATTGGCAGAGCCGGTTGCAACTCGTCGGCACCGTAATGGGCATCATCGGCGGTCTCATGGGGGCGCTCGCGTTCTTCAGGCAGCCTCCGCCTCACCCGTGAGGTTACCGTTCGCGCGCGTCTCGACGAGCTTGCGATGACGATTGCGATGGTCTTATTGATCGTCGTTGCGATGCAAAAATAAGTTATTCAATGTCAATGGCTTTGATCATCGACTTATGCACAACGTAAGGCTTTGGGATTTTACCTAAAATCGGTAATCGGCAAAAAAGCAACTACCAAGTGGTCAAAATCGGGCCCGAAGATTTTCGGGTATAACGGTGGATACACGCCGAATCGGCGTGTCGGCTTGCAGAATCAGGCCTTAGAAGGGTGGACGGACGACGCTGTTGGAGGCGTCGCCCGCCGCCTGGTGGGAAGTCGATGACTGTCCCGCCCTGACAGCGACCGTTGTCGCTTCCTCCAGGCGCGCTGTCAACCTGTCGCGCGATGTCGCTTCGCGCCGCGCTGGAGCTTTGTCTGATGAAACGTACCTATAAGCTTACCATCACCGAAGAGGTCGAGGAGACCACGACGCCGCCTGCTGCCAAGAGTTTTCTCCGCCGCATGTTCGGGCCATTCACGAGGTTGGCAATTGCGATTGCTGCATACCTCTACCGCAGCCACTAGGCCGCCTGCTTCTGGTCGACCGCGGCGAGTTGCTGCCGTCAACGTGCTTAGCGCTGCCCTTTGCAGTTCAAGTGATCCATGGTCGTCGCAATGGGGTCCAAGGCACCTATCGCGTTGCTGCCTTTGTGCTTGTCGGCCAACTGCAAAGCGAGGTCAGCGCAAACCTGCGCTATTGGGTTTACTCTCACCGTCTCGCCTAACGGCTGGGTCGTGCTTTTAGGTGATCCCGGCTGCGGCGGAACGGCAGGCGTGCTGGGCGCGGCCTGTTGAGCGGGAACTGAGATGGTCAGCGCCTGCATCTGTGCTTCGAGGGTGCTGATCCGGGAAACCGTACTGAAGCAGAACCAAGCGAACGCCGTCACAACACTCGCGAGGCTGAGAATAGTTCCCGTCCGTTTCGTAAACTCCCAAGAGTCCATTTCGACCTCCCAATACCCGTGTTCCGGTGATTGGAGTCGCTGCTCTATGCAACCTCTACTTTCGGATGATTGCCGCTCGCGGGCTGCGGGGAGCGGCAAGGGCTTTAACGGCGTTGCTGCTAAGCCGGTTCAATTAGTGATACTAGGAAGTGATTCTCTGAGGTCAGTCATGTCGGACGCGCTGGAAACTTACGCGATAGCCCGTGATGAAATCTGGGATAAGGACCCTCACTACAAGGCGCTGTATTCTGTTCTAGCCCGTCTTATTCGTCAGAGTGCGCCTGAGAGGCTGGCGAGCGTGGTGTAAAGCGCTGATGCGGCGTAGGATTCGGTTGCAAAGCCAACCCCATCACCTCAACCGCGAACGCCAGGCCCGCCATGACCGATGATACGATTCTGCCCTTCTCGTTTCCAGCCGTTCACGCCAAGAAAGTCACAGCTGCCTTCGATGGCGGTCGGCTGACCTCGAACGGGGGCGTGATGCTTCTGGCGATGGCCGAGCGGCGTCTCGGCTTGGCCGACAATTTGGCCCGGGTGTTCCCGGATCGGCGCGATCCGACGCGGGTCGTGCACAGCCTTGTCGATATGTTCCGCGCGCGCATGTTCGCGATCTGCTGCGGCTACGAGGACGCCGACGACCTCGATCATCTGCGGTCCGATCCCGCATTCAAGCTGGCCTGCGGACGGCTGCCGGACACGGGTCGCGATCTGTGTTCCCAACCGACGCTGTCGCGGCTGGAGAATGCTCCGCGCCTGCGCGACGTGATCCGACTGACCTACACTTTGGTCGACGCATGGATGGATAGCTACCCGCGCGAGCCGGCATCCGTCACGCTCGACATCGATGATACCTGCGATGTCGTCCACGGCCATCAGCAGCTCTCGCTGTTCAACGCTCATTATGACGAACGCTGCTTCCTGCCGATCCACGTCTACGACACGGAGAAGAGCCGGCCCGTGGCGGTCGTGTTGCGGCCCGGCAAGACGCCGGGCGGCGTCGAGGTGCGTGCCCATCTGCGCCGCCTGATACGGCATATCCGGACGCGGTGGCACAACACGCGAATCACGTTCCGTGGCGACGGGCACTATGCCCGGCCGGAGGCAATGGCGTGGTGCGAGACCAACGGCATCGACTACATCTTCGGTCTGTCCGGCACCAAGCCGCTCGCCAGAAAACTCGACGAGGCCGCCGACGACATCCGCACGCGACGCGCCATCGAGAACCTGCCGGTTCTGCGTGGCTATACCGAGACGCGCCACAAGGCCAAGTCCTGGGATCGCGAACGGCGTACCGTCGCCCGTATTGAGGCGACGATGCTCGGCCTCGACATCCGTTTCGTCGTCACCAGCCTCGATGTCGGCTCGGCCGAGTGGATCTACGACAGCCTGTATTGCGCGCGCGGCCAAGCCGAGAATCTGATCAAGCTGCATAAGACACAGCTCGCCTCCGATCGCACCAGCTGCCGTTCGGCGCTCGCCAATCAAGTCCGCCTCGTTCTCCACACCGCCGCTTATTGGCTGATGCTGACCGTGCGCGACGCGATTCCCAAAGCCCGGGAATTGGCCACAGCCGAGTTCGCGACGCTGCGTCTTCGTCTCTTGAAACTCGCTGCCCGTGTCGTCGAGACCACGAGCCGCATTCGCCTTGCGTTTGCCGCGGCATGTCCCGAAGCCGACCTGATCCGCGGCTTGCCAGGCGCGCTGCTGCCGCTCGGTCCTTGACCGGCGGGGCGTCCGCCCCCCGTTCGCCCAACCCATCCCTCAAGCGCGTTGCAAAGTACCGGTCGGTCAGGCGGTGAAAAGCCGAAGGCAATCCCGCGCGCCTCGTCAGAGCAGATGTGCGGCCACATCAATCGGACTAAAAAAACGCACTCTCACGAATAGGACGGGCTAACAAGGCGGGGCTTCTTCTCCGCTGCATCCCAGTCATATTGCTCTCGCAGGAAGTACTTTTTGCTACTCTCGCGAAGGCCTCGAGTCGGAGGGGAAACATGGCTGAGAATAAGAAGTTACCGTTTATGTCCATTGACGAGAATGGCATGCGTGCCGGGAAGCTGGGCGAGGAATATGCAAAATGGGTACTGGATATCCTGCGCAACTTCGTCGTGGTCGCGTTCCTGTTCTTCATCGCTGAGATGTCGGGGAAGTGGTACATGTGGGGCTTGGCAATAGTCGGGGCCATCGCCCTCTACCAGTTCGTTTTTGCATACGTCAACCAAGCGCAGTTCAATCTAGGACCCGCGAGAGAAGGCGGCCCAACCGGCGTCGATATCCTACTCAGAATATTCCTAATATTGGTCGCGTCCGCCATAACCGCAGCCCTGACATTATCTTCAATTGCGGCTTTTCTAGCCGTCATCAAAGAGATTGCTGCTGTCCAGACTAAGTGATGTGGCGTAGTACGATAGGGAACGGAAGCACTTCTGCGAGCACGTTTCGAGGCGCATTCGCAACCGCTGCATTTTTGATTCCACTGTTTATGGGAATCATCTGGTGGCGCGTGGGGACGCAGATCACCGATCTGAAGAACGAGATCCTCCGAAGACCGCTGGCTGCTCCGGTTAGCACCGAAGCGCCTAAATCGGGTAAATAAGGGAGCGAACATGGCGAACGAGATTAATGCGATTCACCGCAAGCGGTTGCTTACAAGCTCTTGGAGGCCATCGCGCTCGCAGAGAAGAAGCCACTTGGTACTGAACGAGCGACCAAGGACTGGGTGCTCGAGACTTACAAAGAATGTCTCGACGCGGTGCTAAACATCCGCAAATGGGGCCCCTATACCTGACGGGATGCTTGTTCATGAATGATTGGGCGCTCGCTGTCCGCAAGTTAGATGAGATTGTGAAACAGACTGCCATCGCCGCGACAGAAGGCGAACGAGCGGGACTGTACGCTGGCGCTCGGCTTCTACTTTCAGATCTGCACGGCTTTGTCGCGAATGAGGCGGGGGGAAACACCTACGCACTCGAGAAAATCGGAAGCGCAAAATGGCACATTGGAGCCGCTCTCGGCTTTGACATCGATAACGGCCATCCCGCCGAGCAACATCGCGCTTGGGCTTACGGAGCGCTGCAAAGCTTGAAGAGCACTCTCGATAAGACGGTGGCGGACGATTGAGCTCGAAGGGGGTCCATTGTGCGGCCCCCCTTAGGGTCGTGACGCTGCGGCGCGGTCGGCCTGTGTCCGAGCGCCAGGGCGGTCATGTTGTGGATTACCGGCACGTCATCCATGCCCTGCGGCGCAAGCCAATGGCGCTCCTCAATCTCGTTTATCGCGACCAACTCTTCCCGCGTGCAGCTTACAAACGTCTGTTCGAGACCTTGCGGGAGCATGATGATGACCGGCGCGCTTGCAAGGTGACGGTCGAGCTTCTGGCGCTGGCTCACGAGCGCGCCTGCGAAGCAGAACTCGCCGAGGTGATCGCGATGGATCTGGACGCCGGACAGTTACCCGATCTTGCCGCTCTGCGCGTCCGCCCCCCGTTCGCCCAACCCATCCCTCAAGCGCGTTGCAAAGTACCGGTCGTCAGGCGGTGAAAAGCCGAAGGCAATCCCGCGCGCCTCGTCAGAGCAGATGTGCGGCCACATCAATCGGACTAAAAAAACGCACTCTCACGAATAGGACGGGCTAGGGATCGATGGCGGAAACCACCTCATCTATAGCTTTGAGCCCCGCTACGAGCTGAGACTTGTTCACCTTCACATCGGGATCATTGTGAACGGGGTAGTAGTCCTGCCGCATCTTAGACAACGGCGTACCAAGATGCGCTGCGACCACGCCCGCCGTGTTGAAGTCCCTCAGCTCGCAGACGTATTGAACGATAAATTGCTTCTTGGTAACCGGCATCTTCTTTCTGATTGAAAATCGTGAGAAATCACCACCACGCATCCACGATCTGGTCTTGCGGTACGAAGGCCTTACCGCCGTCGAGCACGTAGACGCGGGCGCCCATCTCGGGGACGATCACCTTGGTGATCACTCGCGGCGTGTTCGGGAAGCACTTGGTGCGGACCGTCATGCCGGCGCGGTAGCCGCGCACGTGATCGAAGGCGCGTTCAGTGGCGGTCCGCGCAGGACCGACGGCGCGGAAGCCATCGCGGAACGTGACGCTTCCCACCGGGGTCACGCGCGCACCAGACCGTTGGCCTCGGTGAGCGAGCCCGCCTCGATCTGGCGGAGCCGCCGCGCCACTGCGCGGGGACCGTTGAGACCGTTCTTGTAGTAGGCGGCGGTGCGCTGACCGCGCGTGAGCCAGCGCATGTAACGGCGCGAGTAATAGCTGCCAGCGGCAGCGGCGGATGCGGCAGCGGAAGCGATGGCGTTCTTGAACATGGTGGGGGACCTGCGTGGGTGCTTGACATGGAAATGCCCGGGCTGGGCCCGGGCATCAGGATAGTTGCCGCTGTTCTCAAAGCCGGATGCGCCCCCACGGACATCACAGCGAGGGCCCGACGGGAGACCAATCTCGTCGGCTAGGCACGCGGCTCTCCCCATGGCCTAGAGGTGGCCCCGCCCCTGTTGGTCCAGAGGCGAGGCCGTTGTCGTGGTCGGTTACTGCGCGGCGGGAGCCGCAGGAGCCGCAGCAGCGGCGGCGTCAGCAGCAGGAGCCGCAGCCGGATCGGTCGGAGCCGGAGCCGCCGCCGGCGCCTGAGTGGCGTCGGTCGGAGCAGCAGCCGGGGCCGCAGCGGGAGCAGCAGCGGGAGCCGGCTGACCAGCCAGCGCGGTCTGCGCGGCGTTGACCGCATCGCCGAGCGCCTTCACCACGCCGTCGATGGCGTTGGCCGAGGACTCGACGACGGCCGGGTCGACACCGGGCACCTGGCTCGCGATGGCGACGATCTTGGCGGTCTCGGTCTGCATGATCGAGACGGCGGCGGGGATCGCGGCAAGCAATGCGGCGACGGCGGTGGTGAGATGATCCTGTTCAGCGGACATATGCTGCAGCTCCAGTTCAAGGTGAGCCATCCGCTGCTCCATCGAGAGATGCGGAGGACGAGATGCGCGGCGCTGATTGCGCTTGGCGCGGTGGATGTTGATGAGGTCGAGTAGTTCAGCGAACATCAGGCGATCTCCGGTGGGGCGCCTTCTTTGGCGAAACCGATCAGGTCGATGAGCGCGTCGCGCTCGCGCTGCTGGCGCGAGCCGATCAGCGGCGCGGCTGGCGGGAGAGAGCGCGTGAAGCGCTCGATCTCGTGCTGCAGCCGCAGATACTGAAACGTGGTGAAGGGAACGACGTTGGACACCGTCAGCGCCCCGTCTGGATCGCCGGGAAGTCGGGGTGCCCCGGATGGGGCCGCGACTGGGTGGGAAGCCCGAGCTTGGCGCGGACCTTGATTTTGTTCGCGGTGTCCATCGCGTACCCGCCGTCGACCACGGTGCGGAACGTGATGCCGTGACCCTTGAGCGTCTTGCGCAGCTTGCTGAGGTGGACGTCCACCGTCTTGTCGCACGGCAGATCGCAGTCCGGCCGGTGGCCGTACAGCATGGCGTAGAGCGCGTCGTGGGTGACGAAGGAGCGGTTCAGAAGCATGCCGAGGATCTTCGGCTGCGTGGCACCGGTGAGGCCGAAGGCCAGGCGCAGCTGCACGAGGAACGGCTCGTCGACGCCGAGGATCGCCTCCAGCTGGGCAACGCGATCGCGCAGCGCTTCGAGCTCAGTCATGCGTCCCCGCTTCGGCGCCGTTGAAATGCACGCATAGCGGATCGGAGCCGGCCTCGAAGGATCGGCACACGTCCGGACGGTCCTCGTAGATCGTGCAGCGGCCGTCGGCGCCGAGCTTCGGGCACGTCCACTCGAAGGTGGCGTAAGACCGCCCGCTCTCCGGATCGACGTAGCTCGACAGCGGCGCGATGGGCTCGAACGGCAGACCGTGCGCGCGCGCCTGCGCGCTCACGTCCTTGTCGGTCCAGACCGTCAGCGGCTCGCCGTTCTGCGACAGATGCATCACCCGGCAGCACTGACCGGGCGCGTAGCAGCGATCACAGAGGCTCACCGCGACTTTTCCCACTCTCGCTCGCGATACTCGCGCAGCTCGATGCGATAGCTGTCGGCTTCCTCATAGACCCGGACCGGGATCACCCGGCTCTCGGTATCCTTGTGAGTGTCCTTCAGCAGTTCGACCGCCTCGGCCTTGGTCCACCGGATGGTGTCGCCCCAGATGCCTTGGCAGTCGTTGGCGAGGGCCCACGCCTCGGTGCCGCCGTGCAACTGGATATTGCAGGCCGGGCACCTCGGGCCGAACTCGTCGGTGTTGAGGACGGACGCGCGCGGGTCAGCCGCGTCGAAGAAGTGCTCGCACTCCTCGCAGACCAGCCGGAGGTCCGGCTGCGCGGGCGCCTTGCAGCTGTCCTTGATGCAGGCTGCGCGCGTGAAGCAGCTCTCGGAGCAGTGCAGCGGGAAGCTCTTCATCAGATCGGCCTGTAGTTCGCCGGGTGCGCGAAGTAGAGCTCGAGGTCGGCGACCTTGAAGTGCGCGACGACGAGATACTCGGGCACGCCCAGCTGATGCTTCAGCTCGTGCACCTTGGCGACCGCCTTCTCCCGGGTGGAGGCCGCGACGAACCAGCAGGACCGGTTGTCGTCGCAGTAGGCGATCGCCATAAACGGGTTGAGCCTGATCTCGTCGAGCGAGAGGAAGCCGGTGCCGCCGTTAGCCACGTCGGGCGCGCTCGGCCAGCATCAGCTCGGCGACGTCGTAAGCGGTCGAGGCCAGGTCGCGATGATCGACGACGCAGGAGGCCAACAGCCCGGACATCGCATGAGCCGCGAACACGTCGCGCATGTAGGCGACGGCTTCGGGGTCCAGCTCGGGAGCTTTGGTGGTGGACCCCGGAGGGGCGACCAGAAGGTCGCTAAGGTCAGCGCCCGTGCCGGGGCCCGGCTTCGCTTGAGCTGCGCCGGTCCCGACCATCGTCTCCACCCCGGAGGCCGCGGCCTGACCGAGTACCGCCGGGTCGAGGACCTTGAACACATCCTCGGAGCGGTACCGCGAGAGCGGGTCGGGCGCCTGACGGCCAGCGATCACCTCGGGCTGCGTCTGAACGCCATCGGGCCGGAAGGTCGCCGACCCCGAGTACCGACTGTGGAACTCGGTCAGCGACGGCGCCTGCTCAAGCACGAGCTTCGACAGCTCCTCGACAGTCCGAGGCGCGTTCTGAGCCGGCTCGAACACGATCGAGCCGACGGTGAGGTCTTTCGACATCGGGCGGGGTCCAACGATGGGGGCTGGGCGGAACTGGACGTGGACGTCCAATGGTGTTTCCCCGCCTCCCCCTTCCCGGCCAGGATGGGCGGGGGCGGGACGGAAGCGGGGGCGGAAAGCGACGGAGGCCAGCGTCAGCCGTGCCTAGGAGGGCTGGCGCTGACCTCACGTGACCGGCTATCGGAGGGCCGGATCGGGGGAAACTGGTTGGGGACTACGAGGGACGTCGCTTCGGGTGACGCGGGACCATCGGGACCGCGCGGTCTCCGGTCTGGGTGACCGGGCGCAGCTTCCCGTTAGGAGGTACCCTCATGGATACCTTCCCCCACAATCAATCTGACGATGTTCCTGAGTGAACGGCACACCCTCGCTTGATGCTCGGGGTGCCTCATGACGCAGTGGTGGCCGCGCCCGGGCGTGTGTAGGCCACGGTTTTGACAGCAAAAACAAGATTAATTTGCGTTTACGACTTGGAACAGAGGGTCGATGCACCGGCTAAGCGGCTTGAAGCATCGACGGGATCGGCTCTGATCACGTTTTCGTGAAATGCACCATGCTGGTGCACGATGAAAGCTCGGAACCGAGGCGTTTGACCAGCCACTCGGTGTAGCTGACAGCTGATTCGTCGAGGGGGACATCCGACAATGTCCCATTGTCCCCTGATTGTCCCGTCGAATGTCCCTGCGAATGTCCCTGCGATCTGGCGCCCTGCCCGGGCTCCTTGACGGTGGCCTTGGCGAACTTCTCCCCGAGGAAGGCCGACCACGACAGCTTGGGCGAGCCCTCCTTGCGCGACTTGTACTCGGCCTTGAGGCGGTCGCGATCTGCGCGGTCGAGCCCGTTGTAGAGCTCGGTCAGCGCGTCATAGGCCTCGCGGTTCTCATGGGTGCGGTGGACCCGGTCCTTGAGCTGGGTGTACTCGCGGTTGATCCGCTTCATGGTGCCGTCGCGCTGCCAGCGGGCGAGCGCCTCCTCCACCCTCCGGGCAACGCTGGCGAAGGTCGTGGTGACGTCGCAGTCCTCGATCGGGGTGATGCCGGCGCAGAACGCCGTGCCCCGGACCAGCTCCACCACCGCCTCGACCTCGGCCGCGACCATCAGGCCGTCCCTCGACTGCTGGATCTGGCGGTTGGCCTCGAACAGCTGCTTCAGGACGGCGGCGGCCTCACGCTCGGTCCGGAACCAGACCTTGGTGCCGCGCGCCTTCATGGCGGCGATGCGGCGGCTGACCATGCGCGTCTTGGACGCGCCCGGCAGCCGGTCGATCAGGATGCAGGTCAGACCCAGCCGCTCCAGGAAATCCTCGGCGAGACGGAGGGCGGGACCTTTGGGAGAGGAGATCGACACGCTGTGAAGCATGGACATCTCGCTTATCTGCTTCGCAGAATCCTCGACAACGACCTTTCGTCTATCACCGTAATTGTACGGAACCGTAAAGCCGCGCGGGATGCCGGCACACCCGAGGGGACATGCTTAGGGGACATTGGGTGGACAGTGGACATTGATGGATGCCCCTTGTTTCACGTGCAACACTCTGGTGCAGAGGTGGCACGGCGTTTGACGCGCGAACGCTCACGCGGGTATTGTTGCGACATGCCCAGACCCCGCAAGCCAGATGGCGCCGTGACCGTAAGCGTGACCCGCAGCGAGGGCCGATCGCGCTCCCTCCCGGTGACGATGACCGACGGCTCCCGCGTGCTGGCATCCGATCTCCAGCCGGGCGCGACCTACGAGTTTGACCCGGAGACCGGCGCGATCCGCCGATCCCAGCAGCCGGTCCGATAGCCCCCGCTCACGCGACGGCCAGGTTCGACGCCCTCCCGATCTCAGCCCTTCACGTGAAGGCGACGGCTTCGCCGTCATCAGGCTGCGATGGGACGGGCCGGGGCCGCTTTTTTTTCGGCTTTTCAGACATTTTTGGCCGTTTTCGGCCCTTTGGGGCCCGTTTTGGGGGCCCGGCCGGGCTTCCATGCCCGTGATTCGGGGGCCCGGGGCCCGTCCATCTCTCCCGGGGCCGGGGCCGGGCTTCCTGCCTGCCCGGGGCCCGTTGCCGGGGCCCTCTCCCGGGCTTTCCCTGCCCGGGGCCCGATTCGGGGGCCCTCCCGGGGCCGGTTCCGGGCCCTATGCCGTTTCCCGGGCTTCCGGGGCCCTGCTAGGGCCCTTCCGTTTCCGGGCCTCCAAGGTCCGGCCGGGGGCCGGTTCCCTAATCAGCGGCGTTTCTAGGGGCCCGATTCCCGGGCTTTGGGGGGCCGTACATTCGCGTTTCCGGTGCACCCGTAGGGGCCATTTTGCACCGTTCCGGTGCATTACCGGCCCCGCCCGGGCCCTTTGGGGCCCTGCCCGGGGCCCGCAGCATCCCGGTTCCGGCCCTTAACAGCAAATTAATGCGCATTTTCAACGGGTTAACCGGTGCACAAATTCGCCTTTCCGGTGCATTTTACCCTTTACTATATGCACCCATTCGGTGCATTATCTCCGTGGGGGCCCTCCCGGGGCCCTCTATACCTACGGCCTAGGTTAGCAGCCCCCACGTTTCGGCAATGGCCCTTACAGCAACTAGCGCTGTTTTGTTTGTAGTGCCCCGCCCTCTCATTGGGCTTCGCTTTAGGGTCGCGGTCCCGGTCAATGCCTCATACAGGCACCCGGGGCCGGGTGTCCAAAATGCATAGCGGCAAAATCCCTTCCGTTTGCGCACGCAACACAGGGCAAGCAATTTCAGCGTGGTCTAGGTCTGTCTGGTAGTGCCCCCGCATTTAGGCCGCGCCTCATCAGCGCATTAGCCCCCGCACCGTGGCATTGGTTTCCAGCGCTGTACGTATCCCGCCCGGTTCCATTCATTTGGCCGTGTTAGGTAGCCAAGCGCGCTGCATCCAGCCGCGCGCAAGGTAATCAGCTAAAGCCCCCGGGGGCCGTCATATACCGCCCCCGGGGCTTTGCTTAGTGCGGCGCATGTCCGCCGCACCAATCAAAGCCCCATCTTTCACCGCCCGCGCCAAAAGCGCGGGTTTTTTGTTGCCTGCAAAACCAAGGAGACCACCATGTCCCGCTACGTTGCGAAGTGCGAAATCTGGAACGGAAAGAAACTGGCCCTCTCGAAGGACGCGATCCCGATGGAAGGCGAGGCCGCCTGCTACCGGACCGCCGGCCAGTTCACCACGATCCCCGGCATCGCCTTCATCGTGTTCCAGTGCGATGGCGTCGAGTTCTTCCGCGTCCCCGGCAAGGACTTCTGGGCGAACAAGAAAGCGATCCAGGCCGCGCACCCCGGCGTGTGGCGCGATGCACCCAAGGGCAAGGGCGGACCCGGCGCCTTGCGTCGCCGCGCCGCCTGATCCACCCGACCCACTTCACCCGGCCCCGTTCGCAGCGGGGCCTTTTTCATGCCTGACCCAAGGAGACCACCATGGCGAAAAAGTCCAACGCAAAGCTGACCCCGACGCAGAAGCGCGAACTCGTCCTCAAGGTCGAGCGATCGCTGCTCAAGAACAAGTTCTATCAGGATTTCCGCCTCAAGCATCGGCCGCACAACTCGGCCGAGGCGCGCAAGGCGATCCTCTGGACCATCCGCGACCTCGAGGCCGATGGCTCCCTCAAACAAACCAGCATCTACCACATCGGACACTTCACCGCGTCCGCACTCGTCTGATCCCCACCACCAACCTCAACCAAGGAGACCACCCGATGTCCACCACGCTCAACACCGACCTGTCGCGCCGCGCCCACCAGCTCGCGGCGATCGCCGCCGAGAACGCCAACAGGTTCATCCGCCGCGAGATGCAGGCCGGTGGCCTGTCCCGTCAGCAGATCGTCGCCGAGTGCGGCGCCGGGATGAAGGCGATCGACTTCCTCGCCGACATCCGCCGCGTCCTGTCCATCCGCCCGACGGCGAGCGATCGCCGCGTGCTCAAGCTCGCCAAGTGCGATTTCTGAGGAGGCCACGATGACCAAGCGACGCAAGCTCACCTATCACGGCAAGCGCTGGAACCTCCGCATCGCCGACACGCCGATCGGGTTCTTCGTCCATCTCGATCCGAAGAGGGCGCCGAAGCGCGGCGGCTACAAGACCAAGTCGTGGCGCTTCGCCACGTTCAAGCACGCGACGATGTTCTGCCAAGACGTCGTCCAAGACATCTGAACCGCAACCCCCGACACAAGGAGACCACCCGTGATCGACTTCTGCAACATCGACAATGCCAAGAGCTACGCCACCGAAGCGAACCTGATGAAGGCCCTCGCGACCCTGGGCCTCGACCAGATGCGACCGGTCATCGTGCGCAACCGGGAGGGGCGCTTCACCGCGATCTTCGGCCTCCACCTCTCGGGCATGGCGAGCAGCGGCAACGTGATGGCCGCTGCCAACCACGGCTTCAAGACCATCAACTGAGGGGCGGCGAACATGAACACGAACAACCGGCGGACGCGCTTTCCCGAACTCGCCTACGCCCAGCACGCGAAGGACCTGTGGCGGATCATCGCCACCGACACCGATCAGGCGGTTGGCCCGCACTACAGGACCAAGGCCGAACTGCTCGCCGATCTCGACCGCTACGCCAAGGAATTTGGTTGCTGAAACTCACGTCCGAGCGCCGCCGCTGTGCGGCGCTCCAGCGTGCGCTTCCTGCACGACCGTTTCGCAGACGGTTCCTCAAACTCAAGGAGACCACCCCAATGACCAAGCACCAAGCCCTCGACCTGATCCGCCGTGACGAACTCGCTCGCTATCGCAACACCGAGTACGCCACCGCCCGCGACAGCGCCAAGACGGCGCTCGATGCCTACTGGGCCGGATCGGCCGTCGCCTCCATCGCTCGCGACGTTGCCGCTGGCCGCGTCGTCACCGTCAACGCGAAGTGAGGGGAGCGACCATCATGGCTGGCACCAACACGCACTACACCATCCGCGAAGCCAAGGCGATCCTGGCCCAGCACGGCATGACGATCAAATCGGTCGACGGCGAGTACCGCGTCGCCTTCAAGGGCCCCGAGGCCAAGACCGAGGCGTCCGCCTACTACGCCACCAACCTGCTGGACGCGATCGGCACCGGCATCGACATGGCCCGAGCGCGCGGCGATCAAGCTCGTCGTCGCCGGCGAGGTCGTCTCCGACATGGAGACCGCCTGCGCTCACGCCGCCGAAATCTTCCTGACCACCGGCGCCATCGTCGCCATCGAATGCGCCTGACGGGAGCTGAGCACATGACCAGCACCCAGCTCCGCACCTACGAGATGGCGCGCCGCCGTCTCGCCGACGCCAACATGGCCTTCATGGAGATGGTCACCCACCCGACCAACCCCATGACCCGCGAGGATCTCACTCGCCTGATCGCGCTCCGGCCGGATCGCTACTCGCGCTTCTCCGGCTGGCTCACCGTCCTTCCCTCCCGCAACTCCATTGGAGCCTGATCCATGTCCACCAAAACCAAGACCTTCCGCCTCGGCTCGTCCCCAATGGTGTCCGCGCCCGGCATGGTGCGATGGGCGATCGCCGGCGCCAAGTTTCCGCGAGATCGCAAGACCGTCGCCAACGTCAACGCTCAGACGTGGAGCGTCCCGATGGCCGCAGCGATCAAGCTCGTCACCCAGACCGTGCCCTTCACGGTCGAGGGCGAGACCGTCGTGTTCACCGCCTGATCCGCAACCCCTCACCCTGATCTTCAACCCGGGCCGCCTTCGCAGGGCGGCCCTTTGCACAAGGAGACCATCCCAATGACGACCAAAGCCATTTCCACCGTCCTCGCCGACACCCGCAGCCCGGCTGCGCAGAAGGCATTCATCAACGCCTTCGCCGACGCGCCGCTGATCCCGCTCGAAGAGCAGATCGCGGACCTCGAGGCCAGGTTGGACGCCATGGTGCTCAAGGCCGAGACCGGCGCGCAGTGGGCGGAGATTTGCCGCATCGAGCGCAACGAGATGATCCCGCTGCTGCGCCAGAAAGCGGTGCCGGTCGACCCGATGCGCAAGACCGCCTCGTCGATCGAGCACGGCACCAAGTTCTCCAAGTCGCAGGTCCAGTGGATCATGGACCACGACTGGGCGGTGCGCTCGCTGATGGGCGCCGTCGTCGTGATCGACCGCTTCACCTACAACGGATCGGCATACGCCGAGTATTTCGTCTGGGGCGGCACCTTCAACGAGTTGCGCGATTGGGCGGGGTACTAGGCCATGGGGCCCCGCCCCTGCCCGTCAATCCTGCCCGGCCCCATCGGACCCGGGCCCATCGCCGTTCAATCCCGCAAACCAAAGGAGACCAACCAATGCGCAAGACCAAGACCATCACCGTGCAGCGCGGCCGCGTCGTCGGCGAAGGCGCACCCAAGACGCTCGCCAATGCCGACCTCGCGAGCAAGATCGACTTCCTCTGCCACGCCGAGGGAGCGCACATCGAGGTGCGCTTCGGCCTCGTGCTGATCGTCTGCTCCGGCCCGACGGCCGAGTGGAGCTATCAGATCGTAGATCCCGCCGGTGAGAAGGACGGCAAGGTGCTCTATCAGAACGGCCTCGGCGGAAACCTCACCATGCGTCAGGCGATCTCTCGGGTTCGCCTGTACGCCGCGCAGCGCGACTGGCGGCCGCAGATCGGCGACGACGAGGGCTTCATCGCCCGCGCCGAGTGCCAACCGGAGCAGGTGAGCGATCTGCGCCGCTGGATCAAATTCCAGCGCAGCTACGCCGAACTGATCGCGGCGGGCAAGACGCCCGCCGAGGCCCACCAGCAGGCGTCGTGGAGCTGACCCATGATCCCGATGTCCTACTACGCCAACGTCAAGCTGCCCTACATCGGCTGGACCGGCGAGACCTTCGACAGCCCGGAGGCGGCGCGCAAGTGGATCGCTCGCATGTTGCGCACCGCCCGGATCAACGGCCGCAAGCATTGGGTGATGCGGCCCTCGACGCGGACGTCCTACTACGTCCGGCCGCAGCTGCTGCTGGCTGACGACTGAGATGGGGCGGCACAAGGGCCGCGATCCTCCGAAGTCGCACTGCATCCGAGGTCACCGCCTGCACGGCAAGAACCTCTACGTCCAACCCGACGGCGCCCGCGTGTGCCGCCGGTGTCGCTCGATCAGCAAGGAAGAGTACCTCCGCCGCCGTCGCGGCACATCAGGGAGAGCATCACGATGACCAACAAGCCGATCACCCGCAAGGGCATCTTCTACTGGCCGACGTTCGAGGCGGCTCGCGACTTCGCGACCGCCCGCTCGCTGCCGACCGGCCGCATCATCGGCTACGGCCTCGGCTGGGCGATCCAGCTTCATGTCTCGGGCCCCTACGTGGGGCCCGCGACGCTCAACCCGAACCGGCACCCCGCGCCGTTCGCCAAGACCGACCGCGGCTTCGCTCGCCGCGTCGAACGCCAGTCGAAGCAGATCGTTCGCAGCGCCTGCTTCGCCTGATCCACCAACCCCGAACCAAACAAGGAGACCACGACCATGGCTATCACCAAGACCCGCAAGCCGACCGCCGCTCCCGCCAACCTGCCGCTCGGCCTCAAGGCCGCTGACCTCGCCTATCCGAAGCGGCCGAAGAAATACGACTGGCGCAAGCCGCAGCCGTTCGACGTGCTGCACACCTTCACGCTCTACGAGACCGAGCGCCTCGGCTGGATCATCACCACGCTGCACATTCGCAACCCGGGATCGCGGCATCGTTCCGATGCGCAGGCCCGGACCTACGGCGTGACGGCCGAGGGCCAGGTCGTGAGGGTCGGCCTCGGTCCGCACGTCAAGCGGACGCTGACCGTCTACGTGACACGGGCTCGCGCCGAGGCGCTGCAGAAGCTGGTCGACCTGCATGAGCGCGGCCTCGCCGACGCCGGCTCGATCCGCGACCGCATCTCCACCCGCCGTGCGCAGCCGCGCCTCCTCGCCGTTCGCTGGCCTGTTCTACTGAGGAGGTGACCATGAGCACCCACACCTTCCACACGTCAGGCGACGCCTACGACGCCTGCCAGACCGGCATTCACTTCGCCCATGATGGCGAGTACGAAGTCAAGACCGGCGACATCCTCGTGATCCCGAAGGAGAAGGTCATCGGCATCGCCGACACCTGGCCCGTCGCCGTGACCATTGAGCGCGGACACTTCCACACCCCGGCGAGCGGATACTCGCTGGAGAGCTGCCTGATCGGTCGGAGCGGCATATTCCCCGACGCCATCGCCAAGGCCAAGGAACTCGCAGCCGAGCGCGGCTGGCCTGTTCGCAACTGAACCGAGGTTTCGCAGACCTCACAACTCAAGGAGACCCCCATGACTACCATCACGTTCAAGGTCCCGGGCACCAAGCCGCGCGGCCGCAAGGTCCACCACTATGAGCGATCCGGCAAGGTCGCTTGGCTCACGATCGGCGAGCGCAAGGTCAAGTTCGTCCTGCAGGGCGACCACCGCGCGGTCGCCGGCGCCAACCCGAAGGCGGATGCGGTCTATCTCACCCACCACGCCTCCGGCATGATCTTCGGGAAGATCAACGACTTGAAGATCCGCCATATGTGCGCCGCCGGTCACAACGCGATCCTCACCGATCGCGAGGCGGCCGAGAAGCTGATCGCCGAGAAGCTCGCGCTGCTCGGCCCCGAGAAGATCCTCGCGGTGCTCGACGCCGCCGAAGTCATCAACAGCTGAAACCCCCGACCGTTCGCAGCGGTCATCACAAGGAGACCACAATGGCTAACAACTACACGCAGACCTCGTTCGAGTTCGACTGCGGCTCGCCCGAGAACGTCACCAAGATCGCCTGCTGGATCAATGGCGATGCCACGCACCCCTACCCGGACGCCCTCCGCGACATGATGGTCGGGCTGTGCGAGGAGATATTCGACGGCGACGATCTCGCCTTCACCATCGCAGATGCCGACCGCGTCGAGGGTGAGCCGCACAAGGTGTGGCTTCGCTTCGACGAGAGCGGCGACATCGAGATGACGGCGCTGATCCTCGGCTTCGCCATGCTCACCATGTCCGAAGTCCCCGACCGTCAGGGCTTCACGTGGGCCGAGACCTGCAGCCGGCCGCGCATCGGCGAGTTCGGTGGCGGCGCCTGCCTGATCTGCCGCAGCGGTGTGAAGTGGATGCACACCTCTGAGTGGCTGGAGGAGGCGATCAGGGCCGACCGGCTGAGCTGCGGCATTGCTGCCGCTCAGGAGATGCTCGATGGCGAGGCGGCCCGCCCGTGAACTTCCATGAGCGGGACGCGCGTCCCACCGACTGGGTGTTGACGCTGCCCGACGGCAGCAAGCAGACCGTCACCATCTTCGACAACCACCATCTCCGCGAGGAGATGGCACGGCTCGGCGCCAAGCGCGCCGAGCCCGCCGACCTGTTCTGACCGTCAACCCGCCGTTTCGCAGACGGCAACAAGGAGACCATCCCATGAAGTCCATCGTCCCGAACTACCCGATGCCCTCGCAGTCGATCCTCGTCCCCGACGAGACGGACCTTCGCGTCCGCATCTGGGCCACCTCCGAAGCCACCGTGTCGTGGATCGAGGTCGGCATGATCCTGGCCGCGCACGTCGCGCTCGGCTTCATCATCGGCCTTGCGGTCTGAGGAGGATCACATGCCCTGCCAACACCGAGACGACGGCCGCGGCCGCTGCATCGACTGCGAGGCCTTCCTCGACCCGCCGTCGGTGACCCGCTACGTCGGGACCTACATCAACCGTGACGGCCAGCGCACGCTGATGACACCCTCGCAGGGGCGCCACACCTTCGCTACCGAAGCCGAAGCGCAAGCGTGGATCGACGCCGTCACCGCCAACAACAGCGCTGACACCGTCCGTCAGGTCTGGGGCGACAACCCCCGGTTCGAGACGCGACCCTGCCCCTGCTACCCGCACCACTTCGACCCGCAAACCTGCTGGTTCGACTGACCCCACCCGCCGCCTTCGCAGGGCGGCATCACAAGGAGACCATCATGGAACAATTCGTGACGAAGCTCGGCAAGACCCGGGCCGGAGACCGCACGCGCATCTGGATCGAGGGCAAGCGCCTCACCGAGCACGGCTTCAAGGTCGGCGACCTGTTCGCCAAGCATTGGAACGAGAAGCATCGCGAGCTGGTGCTGTCGAAGATCCATCCGCGCACCACCGAGATGATGAAGCGCGAGACCTACGGCAAGGTGTCCGGCAAGGGCGAGAAGCCGATTATCGACATCACCGGCGCCAAGGTGCAGGCGGCGTTCGGCCTCTACGAGAACGTCGTCGTCACCTACAACGTCGGCTCGATCCGGATCGAGCTGGGGACCGCGATCAAGGTCGGGAGGGTCTGACCCCGTGCGTCCCTGCAAGCGCGGGGGCTTCGGCCCCCGCGATAAACACGGCATCTGCCGCTGCGATGCCTGCAACGAGTTCAATCGAGCGCAGTGGCGGCTCCGCAACGTGGAGCGAGCCGGATACAGGGAGGCCTGGCGCAAGGAGAACTCAGATCGGGTCCGCGCATACAGCCAGAAGTGGGTCGCCAACAACACGAAGCAGCGACGCGAGATCGAGAAGGACTGGCGACGCAGGAACCCAGAAAAGGTGAAGGCCATGAACGCCAAGGCTGGCGCTAAGTGGTCGACCACCAACAAGGGGAAGCGGAATGCGATCACCCGAAAGCGCGCCGCCGTGTTGCTGCAGCGAACGCCATCGTGGGCAGACCTTGCCGCCATTCAAGCATTCTATGTCGAGGCGGCACGTCTGACCGCCGAAACCGGCACGCCGCACGAAGTGGACCACTTCTATCCCCTTCAAGGCGAGCTGGTGTCCGGCCTTCATGTTGAGGGCAACCTTCGGATCACCACCCGTTACCGCAACAGGTCGAAACAGAACAGGTTCGACGTCGACCTGATGTGGGATTTAGAAATCGAAAGACTCACCACCCCCCGTTCGCAGCGAGGGCAACAAGGAGACCACCATGAGAAAGAAATCGAGTCTGCGCGTCTTAGTCGCGTGTGAAATTTACCGGCACCGTGCGGCGCGCGTTCGCCGCACGGGGCCATGATGTCTGGTCCTGCGATCTGCTGCCCTCGCTCGATGGTAGCAACCGCCACATTGTCGACGACGTCCGCAACGTGCTCGACGAGGACTGGGACTTCCTCATGGTGGCGCACCCGCCGTGCACCCGGCTCGCCAACAGCGGCGTGCGCTGGCTCGACGAGCCGCCCGGCCGACTGACGGCCGAGCACTACTCGGCGAAGGAGATCGCAGCCTACGCCACGATGAACCGGCGCGAGCGTCTGGACTTCATGTGGTTCAAGCTCGAGGAAGGCGCCAAGCTGTTCTCCACGCTCTGGAATGCGAAGATCCCGCGCAAGGTGCTGGAGAACCCGGTGATGCACAAGCACGCCAAGAAACGCATCCGCCGCTACCGCGAGTTTTCGCAGTCGATCCAGCCGTGGATGTTCGGCGACTTCGAGACCAAGCGGACGTGCTTCTGGACCGACTTCGAGGGCGAGGACGCGCCGCCGCTCAAGCCCACCTACCGGACGATGGAAGAGTGCCGCAAGGCGCTCGACCTGCCGAGAGGTGCGAAGCCCGTCGACCGCGTCCACAAGGCAGCACCCGGCCCGAAGCGATGGGCCGAGCGCAGCAAGTTCTTCCCGAAGGTGGCGGAGCAACTCGCCATTCAATACGCAGGATAGGACGCCATGACAGCGTTCATCTACAGCGAGGCGATCGGCCGCGCCGGCGGCTGGATCAAGCAGGCGCACCCTCGGATGCGCAAGTTCGACCAATACTATCACGAGGGCAAAAACGCCTACCTCAGCGTCATGAAGGACGGAGCGTGGGAGCTGTTCCTGCCCGTCGAGGTCGCCGGCATCGAATGTTTCCCCAGTGCGCCAACGCACCGGGGCACGACCGAGCAAGAGCTCACCCCCTACCTGTAACCCCGCCCCGTTTCGCAGACGGACAACACAAGAAGACTGACTATGGGACTTGATAGCTATTGGCGCCGCCGTTCCGGCAACCAGATCGTAGAGGCCAACGACGTGAAGCTGCCGCGCGAGCTGCAGCTGGTCGGAGGCATGTTCTCCGATCACGGCGACGGATCGTTCCGCGGCAAGGTCTACGCGCCGTTCATCAAGGCCGCGACCAACGTCGACATCTATCAGGACGTCATCGACAACGACGTCGTGAAGGTGATGGCGGAGCGGCTGGAGAAAACGGAGATCGTCCGCAGGCCCTACGACATCAGCCTGCAGGAGTTCGAGGACCTGCGCACCATGTTCCGGACCTACGCCGACGCCGGCTGCTGCCTCGTCGGCTGGTGGTGAGGAGCGCGCGATGGTCAAGCGCATGATCCACTGGCTGCGGGACCTGATCGTCCCGCAGCTGCCCCACGACGACGCCACCGAGTTCTGACCCCATCCCGCGTTCGCAGCGCGGCAACACAAGGAGACCACCAACATGAGAACACTCTACCAATACACCGACTCGAAGGTCGGCGCGAAGATCAAGCTGGTCGAACGGACCACGCTCGTGCCCGCCACGCCGTTCCAGCCGGCGACCCAGCGCAAGGCCTTCGCCGTCACGCTGGACATCCCCGGCGAGTACACCACGTTCGAGAAGTACGACGACGTCGAGTATGCCGCCGGCGCCTTCATCAACACGTGCGAGATGTTCGGCGACGTGATGATGCGCAATCAGGTGGTGTTCCTGCCATGAGAAAGAGCAACGTCGGACCGCTGGTCGACGAGCTGGGCTTGCTGGAGGCCAGGATCGCCGACATCGAGATCATGGCCCAGCCGCTCCGCGACCAGATCAAGGCGATGGGCGCCGGAGCCTACGAGGGCGAGCTGTTCCGCGCGGTCGTCTCCGAATACGACCGCAAGAACCTCAACATGAAGGCGGTGAAGCAGAAGCTCTCCCCGCAGTTCATCCGCGCCCACACCAAATACACGCCGACCACGAGCCTCACCGTCAAGGGGCGCAACGCGATCGACGTGACCACCGAGGGCGACGACTAGTCGCCTTCCACGACCCGGCGCCGGGCCTTCGCAGGGCCCGGGCCGGAGACCTGCAACCTCAAACAAGGAGACCATCCCATGAGAACCGTAACGATCGAGCTGTTCCAGTTCGACGAATTGAGCGACGCCGCCAAGGTGAAGGCGCGCGACTGGTATCGCGAGGCGAGCGCCGGCGACATCGACTTCGCCGACAGCATCTACGAGGACGCGAGCGAGATCGCCACGCGGCTCGGCGTCACGTTCAAGCTCCGGACCTGCCAGACGGTCGGCGGCCGAACCTTCACGCAGCCCTGCATCTGGTGGAGCGGCTTCTCGTCTCAGGGCGATGGCGCCTGCTTCGAGGGCAGCTACGGCGCACCGGAGGTCAGAGAAGGCAAGGAAGCGTGGGCATCGTTGAGCGCGCTGGATCGCGTGAAGGAGTACGCCCCGACCGACGAGGTGCTGCACGGCATCGCCGGCAGGCTGGACGCCTTGCAGGCGAAGTGCTCGCAGCGCCTCACCGCCATCATCACCCACCGGGGCAACTACTACCACGCCTATACGATGGACGTGGACGCCGAGCTGCTCGACGCTGACAGCGAGGCGATCGACATTCCGGACGATGACGAGAAGGAGCTGCGCGAATGCTTCGTTGCCTTCGCCAACTGGATTTACCGCGAGCTTGAGGAGGAGAACACCTACCGGAACACGGACGAGTACGTGGACGACACCATCCGCGTTAACGAGTACGAGTTCCACGCCGACGGCCGGAGGGATCGCACATGAGCATCCAGATCGCCCGCGATTCCTTCGCCCGTCAGGACCTGTGCCGCGAGGTCGTCGCAACCTCGCAGGACTGCGATTGGTGCGGCGGCTTCCGCTATCGCAGCGGCCGCAAGCTGCAGGCCCTGTTCCGCTACAGCACTGAGACCGACGGCGGCCGCACGCACGATCATCGCGGCCTGTTCTGCTCGAAGGGCTGTCACGACAGCTACCACGACCAATGAGCAAGCCCGTCTACATGGTGCTGCGCCGGGCGGAGCCCGGCACACACTACGTGCTTGCGACCCATCGCAAGTTCTATCGCTACAGCGAGGCCGCCCTGTTCACCCAGAGCCTCGCTGTTTCCTGCAACCCCATCATCCTGATGATCTGACAAGGAGACCAACCGTGAGTGAGAAACCCGAACTCTGTTACGTCGTGGTGCCCGGCAATGAGCCGGGCAACCGCATCGGCATCGTCAAGCGCGGCGAGGCCGGCTACTACCTCACCGACTTCGACAATGACGAGGTGCCGATGTCGGCGGTCGAGGAAGCTGTCGACGAGCTGAACGATCGCCTCGGCGTCACCGCCGAGGAGGCGATGCGCATGAAGTCCGGCTCGATGTTCGGCTGGGACACTCCGGCGGCGAGGGAGTGAGCGATGCAGTGCAACACCCCCACCTTCCGCTGGAAGCTCTCCTACATGGGCGGCGTCGAGTACGAGGTTCACGACGAGACCGGCAGCTATCTGGTCGAGATCGCGATGCGCAGTCCCAACAGCTACCACCTGTCGGTCTGCAACGGCGATGACGTCCGCTCCGAGGTCAAGTCCCGGGTCGGTATCCTGCGCCGGTGCAGCTGCATCCGCCGCGCCGACGGCTCGTGGACCTTCGAGGTCCGCCCCGAGGTCGTCGACGCCTTCAACGAGTGGCGCATGGAGCAGCACTTCATGTGGCTCGCCCAGCTGGAGGCGCAGCCGGAACGCTACGGCGTCATCGGTCCTGACGACGAGTTCCGGCGACTGCCGCTCATGGCGCGCGGCGGCGACTACCGGTTCGGCGAGAACGTCTGGGAGGTCACCCATGCCCTCGCCTGACGAGAAGCAGGCGGCGGCGATCGAGGCTCACCGGATCGAACACGAGAAGCGGGTTCAACGTCGACGCGCGGCTCGCCTGTCTCACGATCAACGCAAAAAGGATCGCGGCTTGGCGGCGGCGGTCGCCCGCATGACCCACGACTGGCAGCCGCTCCCCGCTCCCGACGGCTGCGCGACCAAGGGCAAATGGGAGCACGTCCCGGGAAAGCCGGTCTGCCTCGTGCGGACCGAGCCGACGCCGCAGGGCTACCTCTGGCAGCACGGCAAGCAATACGGCTTCGGCAAGACCCTTGCCGAGGCCAAGGAGTGGGCGGAGGCAGCCAGAGAGCTCTGGCCGCGTCACCTGCCCGGATAACGACGACCCCGCGCGACCGATTTCGCAGATCGCCGCGCGGGCCCCACCCGGATCACTTCACACAAGGAGACCATCACCATGGGTTACACCCACTATTGGACGCAGAAGCGCAACTTCACCATCGCTCAGTGGCAGCAGATCATCGTCGACCTCAAGGCGATCCTGGCCCACGCCCAGCACGTCGAGGGCATCGTGCTCGCCGGCTCCATGGGCGAAGGCAAGACCTCGCCGGAGTTCACCGACGATCTGATCGCCTTCAACGGGCTCGGCGACGACAGCCACGAGAGCTTCTACATTCAGCGGAAGCGGACGCTGGAGGAGTGGCAGAGCAAGGATCGACTCGGCTGGTCGTTCTGCAAGACGGCTCGCAAGCCTTACGACCGCGTCGTCGTCGCCTGCCTGTGCTATCTCGCGACCGTGACACGGAAGGAGGAGCCGACGACCCACGAGCCGATCATCGGCAGCGAGGGGTTCTCGGTGTCGTCGGATGGCGACACCTCCGACTTCCTCGCCGGCCTCGACATGGCGAGGGTGGCGTTGCCGCAGTATGGCAACGTCCTCGACCTGCCGCTCACGCTGATGGAGAACGATCGCTGGTGCGCGCCGTGGATCAACCTGCGAAGCGACAAGCCGAAGTACGAGGTCAACTTCTGCATCGACGGCCACGGCTACGTGCTCAAGGGCAAGCAGAGCTACCGCTTCGACACGCACGAGGCGCTGGCGAAATGGCTGGACGGCTGCAAGCGCGTCGACTTCCGACGCGACCACTGGGTGAGCTGGGGCAGCATGAGGCGCGAGAACTACCGCATCGAGCCGGACATCTGGAACGCGCACGGCTCGTTCGACAAGGCGCGCAGTGAGCGGATCGGCAAAACGCAGGAGGGGCTTCTGTCCACGCTGTTCCCGGCGCCCGCTGCCAACGCGCATCAGCCGCCGGCATTCGTTCGCCCCGGCCAGATGCCGGAGAACGGCGGACGCGAGTTCTGCTACAGCGTCACCGAGCTGCTCGACCGCCTGTCGGTGAAGGCGGCCTGATACCCGATACCGCGCGACGGCTTTCGCAGAGCCGCCGCGCGGCCCATCCCATCATCATCAAGGAGACCAACATGACCCGACTTATCCTCAAGTGCTACCCCGCCTCCCGCGAGAACGGTGCCGTCGGCATCGCGATCACCTCCGAAGGCCCCGTTCCGCAGCGGACGGTTGAGATCCTCCGCACCGCCGATGCCGAGGCTGCCTTCAAGGACTACTGCGCGGAGGTCGAGGCCACCGGCAAGGGCGCGGCCGTCTCGATGTCGCTCGGTCGCGGCGAGCGCGCACCGAACGGCTTCCACAAGCTGCCCGGCGCCAAGACCTTCCACCCCGTCAACATCTGACGATCAACGGCGCCGCTTCGCAGGCGGCGCCCCTTCCCCATCACAAGGAGACCAGATCAATGAACGCTCATGTCAAGATCGGGCAAGAGATCGCCCGCCAACGCAGCCTGCCCGAGATCGTCGCCGAATACGAGGCGAAGGCGCAGGCAATCTCCGACGGCCTGCGCGCCTGCGGCAAGGCCAATCTCGACCTGCAGACCACGGCCACCCTCGCCGGAGTCTACGGCGACACCCACCTCGACTTCAAGCTGCCGTCGGAGCGCGAGCTGCACGCTCACCTCCTCAAGTCGGCTTGGCTGCATGCCTATGCCGGGGTGCAACATCGCCATCCTCTCGTCGCCGACCGATAAGAGTCTGTGGAAGCAGCAACTGGAGAAGCTGCCACCCTTCACGCTGGAGAACATCCGCGAGTTGTTCGGCAGGTTCCTGATCGACCCCCGCGCCAACATGCTCCGCGGCCTCGCCGAGGTGTTCTGCGGCCTGGACCGCGCCTTCAAGAGCCACGACGTCGTGAAGATCGGCGTCAAGGGTCTGCCGAAGCGCATCATCATGTCGGGCTTCTCCAAGTATTCGACCTACGGCCGGGAAAAGCTGGAGACGGTCCTCAACGCGCTGGCCGCCTATCAGGGCAAGCCATTGGTCGATCACGTCGAGCTGAGCGCCATCTTTGACAACGAGGACGCGCTGCTCAAGGCCGGCACGCTGACGAAGTACGACAAGACCACGATCGAGCACCCTGCCCGGGGCGTCCGCCTGCGCACGTTCGATAATGGCAACGGCCACCTGTTCTTCGAGCCGGACACGCTCAAGGATGTCAACAAGGCGCTCGCCGAGTTCTACGGCGACGTGCTGCCCGACACCCCGGACGAGAACCCGGTCAACGCGAAGTCGACGGCGGTCTCCAAGGACCTGCAGTATTACCCGACGCCGGTGAAGGTGATCGAGACGATCTTCGATCGCATGTACCGCAACTTCGAGGGCGAGCGGGTACTGGAGCCGTCGTGCGGCGACGGCCGCATTCTGGACGCCCTCGTCAAGCGCAAGGCCATCGTCTACGGCATCGAGGTCGATCCGATGCGCGCCGTGCAGTCCCGCGCCAAGGGGCACTCGGTGCTGATCGCCAACTTCCTCGAGTGCGCGGCAAACCCGATCTACGACCGGGTGGTGATGAACCCGCCCTTCTACGGCACACACTGGGCCAAGCACGTCCGCCATGCCTACGACTTCCTCAAGCCCGGCGGCACGCTCACGGCGATCCTGCCAGTGACGGCGCGTGACAGCGGCCTGATCGACGATCTGGTCGGCAAGGACCGCTACAACGATCCGTGGCACGACCTCCCGGTCGGGTCGTTCTCCGAGAGCGGCACCAACATCAACACGGTGTGCGTCAGCATCCACAAACCGGGAAAGAGGTGAGCCATGACAAATCTCGGACCACTGCAGCGCTACCGTGATGCGCTGGTCGACGTCGACCAGCCCGCAGCAACCTACGCGGTCGCCCTCGTCAACATCCTGAAACGGATGGCGGAGATCGAGAGACGGAGCGTCACCAAGAGCCACTACCGGGACCTCGGCCCCGATGAACAGGACGAACCGCCGACCGGCGACACCTACAATGAGCTGTGGGACGCCGTGCTCGACGAGATCAAGGCCGTCACCACCTAGAGCCCCGGGCTTTCGCAGGCCCATCACAAGGAGACCAAGACTATGCCTGATACCACATGGACCACGATGCACGTCGGCGGCGCGCTGCCGTCCGACAAGATCGAAGCGTTCCTCGAAGCAATCGAGAACGACTTCTCCTACGAATGTCAGGAGGCGCCCGACGACGAAGAGGATCTTCGTGCGATCGTCGCCAAGGGCGAGAGCGTCAAGCTGCAGGCGCACGTCTACGGCAACCCGGATAGGGTCGTCGCCTTCTGCAAGGAGAACGGCCTGCCGTTCTGGATGCACTGCGAGGCTGGCTACGAGTGGGACGCCTTCATCTCGATCTGGGCGCCCGGCATGGCGAAGGAGGAAGAGTGCCCGGCCTCCGGGCAGGGCTACACACCGCAGGTCGATCTATCGACCCTGCGAACGTGGGCCGGCAACGGCATCCTGATGCTCATAAGGGATGTCGAGCGGTTCGAGAGCGAGCGCGTCCCGCCGCTGACCATCACAGAGATGGTTGAGACGGGCGAGCCGATCGGCGCCATCACGCCGTCGGGTGATCGCCTCGATCACTGGGACGAGCGGCTGCGCGCCGCCGACTGCACCCTGATCTACCGCATGGTGCCGAAGGTGGAGGAGAAAGTCCAATGTCTGATGAACTCGTCGTCACCATCATCGTCAAGGACGGGTGCGTGATCGACGCCCTCGTCCCGGACGGCGTCCGCGTCATCGTCAAGGACTACGACGTGCAGGACGCTGACCCCGATCACCTGCGCGACGACCGCGGCCCTTTCACCCAAGACGAATGGACCCACCGCCGCCTCAAGTCGCCGGGCTGCGAGCATCAGCATGAAGGCGAGCCGCACTGTCAGCCCGCCTTCCTCAACAGCTACCACTGCGACGCGTGTGACGTGTCGTGGGAGGACCAGCACTCCTGCGGGTGCGATGACGAGTGCCCGGAGTGCGGGACCGCCATCAGCCCGGAAACCTCGGAGGTGATCGCAGCATGCGCTTGCGAAAGCCTCTGAGCACATTCGACCGAGACCTCACGTTCTTCATGATCGGCGCCGCTGTCGGCGCCCTCATGGCGATCGGGTGGCAGCTTCACTAACCAATCCCAACGGGCTTCGCAGGCCCATCATCAAGGAGACCAGACTATGAGTCATTTCACCGTTCTCGTGATCTCGCCGAGCGAGCTTACCGACGACGCCCTCGAGCCGATCCTGGCCCCGTGGCATGAGTTCGAGAGCACCGGCGTCGACGATCAGTATGTCGTCGATGTCGACAAGACCGAGGAGGTCCTCGCCGAATATCGCGAGCAGACTCGCTCGATGATCCGTTCCCCTGACGGCATTCAGGTCGCGGCCCACGACGATCGGTTCTACCGCAACCCGACCGAGCAGGAGCAGCAGATCATGGGCAAAGTCCCGGGCACGGGAAGTCGCGGCGATTTGTCGTGGACGAGCAAGGACTGGGGTGACGGCCGGGGCTATCGCGGCAAGGTGCACTTCGTGCCTGACGGATATAGCAAGGTGGAAGTGCCGTGCAGTGAGGTCATGACCATCGCCGAGTTTATCGACTGGTGGCACAGCGGCAAGATCGTTCGCAGCGAGGCCGAGATCGACCGGAAGGGCGAGCACAAATACGGCCACGCGCTCGTTGCCGAGAACGGCGACCTGATCCGGATGATCGACCGCACCAACCCGAACCGGAAGTGGGATGGTTGGACGGTCGGCGGCCGCTGGTCGGGCATGTTCGCCGCTCCCGGCTACGATCCCGAGAAGGACCCGGCCAATCAGGAGACCTGCACCCTGTGTGGCGGTTCCGGCCAGCGTACGTTTCGGGCGGAGGAGATCGTCTGCAACAAGTGCGATGGCAAGGGCACTGCGGTCAAGTGGCCGAGCAGCTGGGTCGACATCGGCAACCGCGCCCAGCTCAAGGACATCCCGCTGGAGGCGATCCGCAACCACGCCGAGATCGAGGCGCTCAAGCTCCACGACAAGGCGCAGGAGGTGATCGCCGGCCGGGGCTTCAAACGGTGGGACGAGGTCAAGGCCGACAATGGCGGCGACATCGACAAGACCCGCGAGGCCTACCGCGGCCAGCAAGTGCTCAAGGACCTCGAGGAAGCCAAGCTGGTCAGCTTCTTCGATGACGACGAGATCATCGGACTGTTCTGGATGTCACGCGCAGATCGGGCCACCCGCGCTCGCAACAACGCGCTTCGCACCTTCGCCGTCGTCAAGGACGGTCAGTGGTACGAGCGCGGCGAGATGGGCTGGTTCGGCTGCGTCGCTGACGAGAAGGACTCCGAACAATGGTCGCGCGAGTTCGCGGCCCTGCTCGACGGCCTGCCGCCCGAGACCTGGCTCGCCGTCGTCGACTGCCACATCTGATCTGAAACCCCAACCGGGGCCGCTTCGCAGGCGGCCCCATCATTCCACAAGGAGACCAACTATGACTGACATCACCATCAACGGCCTGACCCGCGCCGACATCAAGGCGGGCGAGAGCTACGAGTTCCGCATGGGCGGCAGCATCCAGAGTATCGAGGTGCGCGCCGTCGGCGACGACGGCTTCATGACCCAGTTCGGCCCGATGCCGTGGAGCAACGCCGGAATGTTGACCCGGCCGACCCCGGCGACGACCATGGATACGCCGGAGATCAAGGCGATGGTCGCGGAGGCGGCCGCCGATGCCGAGGCCGCGGCCCCGAAGGGCCGCAGGACCAAGGCCAAGGCCGAAGCCAAGGCCGAGGTCGCGGCCGAGCTGCCCGCCACGGCGCCCGACCCGGAGCCCGCAGCGGTCCCGGCTCCCGCCAAGAAACCGAGCCTGACCCGGAGCCAAGAGATCGCCGCCGACGTGGCGGCGCTGCTCCGCGCTCGCAATCCGCTGTTGTGGATCGTGACCCGGGAGGAGGCCCGGGCGGAGCGCTACCTCGTGAGCGCCGCCGCCGCTGCTGGCTTCGTCCCGCGCATGTGGGATTGCGGTCAGGGCGTCACCGATGTCGCGGCCAAGGTCGAGAGCATCGGCTCCAACGACATCGGTGAGACGCTCGGCGCGATCCGCGCCCGGGCCGACGCCAAGTCCGACCGCGGCGCGTGGGTCATGCGCGATCTGCCGCCGTGGCTGGTTGGCCCCGCCGGCATGGTGACGTGCCGACAGGTGCGCAACCTGGCCCGCTTCCTGCCGGGCGTAGAGCGCGATGGCGCGCAGGCGCTGATCGTGCTGTCTCCGTCGGGCGATGTCCCGCCGGAGCTCGCCAACCACGCCACGGTGATCGAGTGGCCGATGCCGGATCGCGCCGAGATCGCCAGCCTGCTGGACGACACGATCAACGGCCTGCCCGACGAGATGCGGGAGTCGGCCGCGCCCAACGGCACCCGGGAGGCGGCGATCGACTCCGCGATCGGGCTCACCGGCGAGGAAGCGCAGGCCTGCTACTCGAAGTCGCTTGTGCAGCTGCGCAAGATCGACCCGACCGCCGTGTCGAGGGAGAAAAAGCGCGTCATCGCTCGCGAGAAGGTCCTCGAATGGTTCGACCCGATCCCCGGCGGCCTTGCGGCCGTCGGCGGTCTCGGCAACCTCAAGGACTGGCTGATGCAGCGTAAGCTCGCCTACTCCCCGGCCGCGCGCGCCTACGGCCTGCCGGCGCCGAAGGGCTGCTTCCTCGTCGGCATCCCGGGCTGCGGCAAGTCGCTGATCTCGAAGGCGACCGCCACCGCCTTCGATGCGCCGCTGCTCAAGCTCGACCTGGGCGCGCTCAAGGGCAAGTTCGTCGGCGAGAGCGAGGCCAACATGCGCAAGGCGCTTCGGACCATCGAAGCGATCGGCCGCTGTGTGGTCTGGATCGACGAGATCGAGAAGGCCCTGACCGGGGCCACCGCCGGCGGCTCGGACGGCGGCGTCTCGTCGGACCAGCTCGGCGCGCTGCTGCAGTGGATGCAGGAGCGCACCAGCGAGTCTTTCGTGATCGCCACCGCCAACTCGGTGGCGACCCTGCCGCCGGAGCTGCTCCGCAAGGGCCGGTTCGACGAGTTCTGGTTCGTCGACCTGCCGAACCCGAACGAGCGGGTTGAGATCCTCAACGCAGGGCTCAAGGCGCACGGCCGCAGCTTCTCGGACATCAAGGCCGAGGAGATCGCCAACGTGGTCGCCGCGACCGACGGCTTCACCGGCTCGGAGATCGCAGCCATCGTCCCGGACGCCCTGTTCGCAGCGTTCGCAGACGGCGGCCGTCAGATCACCTGTGTCGATCTGGAGAAGGCGGCGAAGGCCGTGACCCCGCTCTCGGTCACCGCGAAGGACAAGATCGCGGAGCTGCGCAACTGGGCTGCTGGCAAGGCCCGTCGCGCCACCGACGAGTGGACCGCGGAGACGGCAAAGGTTCGCTCAACCGGCCGCGCCCTCGACATCTGATCCACAACCGCATGAGACCCGCACTGTTACGACAGTGCGGGAAGTGTCCATCCCGTGTACTATCAAACCGCGGTTTCGCAGACCGCACATTCCAGCAAGGAGACCCACACTATGTCGATCATCAACACCACCATCCGTCCGGGCCGCATCGTTGTACTTCGGACCACGATCACCGGGAACGTCAACTACACCAAGTCGGTCATCGAGGCCGAGCGCGTCGAGGCGGACGGCGCCAAGCGCGCCAAATGGGAGACCGAGCGCGTCGTCATCAACCCGGACGAATACGAGGAGGCCACCACGCTGCGCGACAAGGTCCGGCAGACCATCGCCGGCCTGTGCATCAAGACCACCTTCGGCCTGCTCTGCTCGGAGGAGAAGGTCGAGAAGCTCGAGGCGGCGTTCACCGAGGCGCGCCGGCTCGCCGACGAGTTCAACGGCCGCGCCTCCACGACCCAGATCAACGTGTTCGTGATCGCGGGCCGGGTGGCAGCCGATGACGTGGAGGCGATGCGGGCGATCAACTCGGAGGTCCGCGAGCTGATGCAGGACATGGAGACCGGCCTGCAGAACCTCGATGCGAAGGCGGTGCGCGATGCCGCCAAGAAAGCGCGGCTGCTCGGCTCGATGCTCTCCGACGACGCATCGGAGCGGGTCAAGCAGGCCATCGAGACCGCCCGCAAGGCGGCCAACGACATGGTCAAGGCCGCTGAGACGAGCTCGGCCGAGATCGACCTGCAGGCGATCCGCAAGATCACGGAGAGCCGCACCGCGTTCCTCGACATCACTGGCGACAACGTCGAGATCGCGGCTCCCGTGCACGGCGCTCGCGCGCTCGACTTCGAGCCGACCGAGGGCCAGGCGCCCGCGTCCGCGCCCGAGGTCGACGAGGAGGCTGCGCCGATCGCACCGGCCGCTCCGGCCGTCAAGGTGCCCCAGCTCGAGATGGACTAACGACAACGACCCGGCGGGCTTCGCAGGCCCGCCGGCTTCGCTTCAAACCCCAACATTTCAAGGAGACCAACATGGCTTGTGACACATGGCGCGCCAACGAGAGGCAGACGCTCACCGAACGCAAGGAAGAGATCAAGCGCGTGATCGACCTCGTCGCGCAGGAGATCGTCAAGGGCCGCGTCAAGCCCAAGGTGGGCGCGCAGGGCGCGATCACCTTCGAGGGACTGGACGCGGTCACCGACCGGCGCGGCGTCACCGACGCCTGCGTCTACCGCCGGATCATGTCGACCGGATCGGCAATGGCGAAGCAGCAGCTCGCCCGCGCCGAGCAACTGGCCGGGCGCCGCGTCGATGCGAAGGCGCTCGCTGGCGGTCATCATTCCCACGATGGCGGCAAGACCTGGCACACGCACTAGGAGGAGAGGCAAGTGACGAAATCAAAGCAGGTCTACATATCGGTGTGCGTCGGCAGCGAAGGCGACACCGAATGCTTCCTTTTGACCAAGCGCCAGTTCAACGGGATGTCGAACGCCTCAGACCCGCTGCAATGGGTCATCGACGGCGGCGAGAGGCGCGAAAAAGCGCTGAAGAAATTCGGCACCGTCAAGGAATTGTTCGCCCATATCCAGTCGAACAATCTGGAGGTCGCCGACGAGATCAACGGGTTAGTGTATTTGATGACCGACCGTAGCGGCTTTCTCGTCCAGGACCGCGCGTGCTCCACTTGCATCTATCGCAAGGATAGCCCGCTCGATCTAAAAAAACTCGAAGCCGACGTCGCCGACAAGCACGGCGGCTTCAAGGGCTATCGCGTGTGCCACCACTCGAACGATGCGTGCTGCCGCGGCTTCTGGAACCGGCACAAGGACAAGTTCGCCATGGGGCAGATCGCCCAGCGGCTTGGCTTCGTGCGGTTCGTCCGCGACGACACTCTCAAAGACTGACACCCCACCGCCTGTTCGCAGCAGGCACATTCAAGGAGACCATCAATGCCATCAAGACCCCTATCCGACGCGCAGATGCTGCGCGCCGTCCAAGCAGTGAAGGCCGAGCTCAACGAGCAAGGCGTCACGTTCCACATCGCCAACGGCGCCCTCAGCGCTAAGCACGGGATCAGGCTGCACGCCGTGATCACGGCAATCGCCAACGCCCTTGTGTCGTGGCCCGATAAAGCGCCCCGGCAGTGGGCGCTGATCGACCGCATCAACACCGAGTGCAGCGGCGAAGGCTGGGCCCTCTTCGTCTGCGGCGACGGCATGATCGTGATCGACCATGATCGCGACGCCACTATCGAGCGTCTCGATCCCTACGACTACGTCGCGAGCCGCGCCGAGCGCGGATCGACCTTCCACCAGATCGCCCTCGGCCTGCACGGCATGGTCATGACGGAGGAGAGCTGAGATGTCCAACATCACAAACGGCCCTGCCCGGGTCGCCGCCATACTGGCGCGTCATCAGGCGCGCGCCGGTCTGGAGGGCGACTCCGAGATCATCCTGACCCATCTTCTCGGCGACATCATCGAGTGGTGCGACGAGAACAAGGTCGACTTCGACCTCGCCGTGCAGAACACCCGCGAGATGCTGAGGGATGCCGCGTCATGAGCGAGAAGAGCATCATCGAGGACATCATCAGCGCAGCGGCCAAGCACGGCCGCGAGAGCGAACCCGACCATGAGGTGGGCGACCTGCAGGACCTGCTGCGGGTGGCGTGGAAGATCATGGAGCCGCAGCAGCGCATCCGGTTCTGGAACCACGACACGACGACAGAGCTGCTCAAAGAGTGGGGAGGCAATTGATGGCCTTCCAGTACAACGGCGACAAGTGCCCGAAGTGCCGGCGCTACATGATCGTGAAGCCGCCGATCCCCGCCAACTCGAACGACACGGTGACGTGCCAGGTCTGCGGCCATCAAGGCACGCTCGGCGAGTTCGCCGAGGCCTACGACCGCGACTTCCCGGAGGACGAATGACCAAGTCCCCCGAGCAGTGGCTCGCCCGCGCCAAGGTGTTGGCGCTGGCGGCCAACTTCCTCAGCGCCGCGCGTCTCAGCGGCGAAGAGCGGCGGCAAGCCCAGTCGATTGCCGCCGGCCTGCAGGAGCGCGCCCAGCTCAGTCGCGAGCGCGCCGCGCAGGCTCCCAAGACGGAGGGCGTCATCGGCATCGCTGACGCCCTCAAGCGAAGCGTGAAGTAACAGAGGAGATCATCGTGCGCTTCTATCAAGTCCACCGTCTCGCCGAAGGCGGCCAGAGCGCCGGCTACGAATACTTCACCAGTAAGCGGGCCGCCGATCGGGCCGTCTCGGATTGGAGGGACGACGATCTCGAACAGATCGCCAACGTTGAGCCGATCGACATCACGCCGACGAGGGCCGGCATCCTGCTGGCCCTCAATACCTACGCCAACCACGCCGACAACGGCTGACCCCGGCCCGTTCGCAGCGGGCTTCAACAAGGAGACCAAAGACCATGACGACACGTAAGCAGATGCTCGGTCGCGATCTCGCGACCACCCTCGACGGGATCACCCCTCCGCAGGAGCAGTTCATCGGGGCGGAGCAGAAGCGGCTCTACGAGCAGGAGGAGAAGCGCAACGACGCCATCAACGCCTGCGCCAAGGAGTGGGCTCGCATCTTCAAGGTCGACGGCGCCGACCTGTGGACCCGGACGATGCCGCAGGCGCTGTTCGACACGCTGGAGGGCTTCTCGCCGCAATGCGCCATCGTGGCGGCCGAGGCGTTCCTCAAGCAGTTCGGATGGAAGATCGAGCGGCCGGGCGACGAGACGCGCGCCGACGCCGTGCACGAGGCCCTCACCGGCCTCGTCGACGAGGTGGAGAAGCTCTACCACCGCGCACCGCGTGAGAGCGACCTGCCCCATGAGCCCGGCGTCTACGCCGCCAACATGCCGGACAGTCAACGGTGGTCCTGCCCGTACCACCCGAACGAGATCGCCGAGCACATCCGCTCGAAGATCGACGGCATCGTCGAGATCGCGGTCAATCCCGCTCGCTGAAATAAAGGTGGGGCTGGAGTTCGCAGCTCCAGCCCCGGCTCAAGGGAGGTAAACCGCCAAGGAGACCATCCACGGGGTCCATCAACCAAGAGCATCCACATCACCTAACACAAACAAGGAGACCTTCAAGTGACCAACACCGAAACGGTGCAAGAACATCTCGTCTCAGCTGGGGATACTGTCTGGGTCCTCGTGATCGACAGCCAGCACGGAACCGACGTGGAGACCTTCAAGACAAGGGAGGCTGCGGACAAGCACCTCTACGACTATTGCGACGAGTGGTGGGATCGCGAGTTCGGCGCCGCCAGCCGGCCATCGGACGACAATCTGGTCGAAGCCTACTGGAATCGCATGAGCGACGAGGGCGACAGTGGTACGTGCTGGAGGAATGTAAAGTGAAGAGCCTCGAGGTTGCCGAGTAGGACCTCGCAAAGGAATTGGGCGCGGCGACTTCGCAGGTCGCCACGCCCAATCATAAGCGCCTGCCGATCCCAAGGAGACCATCCCCACGACCGGCGTCGCTTTCAAATGCAACATAAGGAGGAGCAATTGAGATTGCTATACGCGAAACGATGACAGTTCGGTCCTACACGATCCTGGAAATGCTGGGCGCCGTGCGACGGCTACCAGCGCAGATGCCCGAGTCGGACACCCTTCCGACCGGCGGTTATCAGACCCACCAGCAGCACTGGGTCACATGGCTAAGCGAGTACGACGGTCCCGGTGGATACGGCCGGAACAGCTGGGATGTTGACGCGAGGTCGGTCTACGCGCGCCTCTGCAACGCCTACATGATCGTCTATCTCAACGAGGCGGCCGGCGCCGATCCGGCCGCGATCCGGCAGACGATCCGGGAGATATTCGCGAAGGGCAACAATCGCGCCCAGACCGAAGCCAAGATCGCCCGCGAGCGCCATCCATGGGAAGGGCTGACCAAACTACTGTTCCGATAGCATTCCGAAAAAGGCCAAGGGCCCCGGCGGGTTAGTCCCTGCCGGGGTCACTCCCGACCGGTGACGGCGTCCAGCCAGTGCCAGTCGCGACACGGAACCACCTTCCTTGAGGCGGCTGGGTCCGCCGTCTTTCGCCTCCTCACCATCAGACCCCGCGGACGCCGCCCGCTCGGCTTCGCGTTTAGCTCCGGAACGATCTCGCGGATCAGTTCCGCCTCGCGCTCCCTCAGCTCTGACGGATCGCATTCGAGCAGGATTTCCAACGTCGGATACCCCCATTCATCGAAGGCCCGCTGAACGTCGCGCGTATGCCGACCTTCGCGCATGTCCTTACGATGCAGTGAGAATCTCGTCCCGACGTTCGTAGAACATCCGATGTACCGCGCCCCTCCCCCGAACCGCAGCAAGTAGACCCCGCAAACGACCGTCTCCCGCGCCATGTTTTTTTGCCCCTCCGTAGGTATTTAGGTATTCCAAAAAATAGGTATCTTGGTATAGGTAAGCATTGCTTACCTATGCCACCGTTTTAAGGGCCGTACAGGGCCCCGGGGCCGGGCCCGGCCCTTGGTAGCACCGGGCCCGTTTTAACGCGCCCTTGTCTGCCCTCCCGGCCCCGGTTCCGGGGCCCTAAAGTAAGGTTAGCTGCCATTCCGGGGCCCCGGCTCCCGGGGCCGGTTCCTGCCCGGTTCCATAGGGCCCCGGGGCCCGGTTCCCTGCCCGTTTCCGGGCCCTGCCCGGGGCCCCTACGGGGGCCCGGGGCCGGTCCGGTTCGGCCAATGCTTCCCGGCCCTGTACCGTGATTCCATACCGCCGATATTTGGCGATGTGCACCAATCCCCGACGACACAGGTCCGAGCCGACGCGAAGGCCCATCGCGATGGTGGCACCTTCCGGCAGCAACAGCGTGAGGAAGCGACGCTCGCGCGGTGTGAGGGTCATCCGATCCCTCCCGCCGCTTCGATTGCACTCCGCTTGAGACGATCCCAGACGCGCCACCAGCGTGCGTCGAAGTGGACCCCGGCCTCCGGACCGTAGCGCCGCCACTGACGACGCAGCCGGCCCCAGACGCGGCGCTGGGCCAGCGGGACCGCCTTCCAGTGATTGCCGCAGATCCACTGCACATTGACACCGTTCCGACCCGGCTTCGTTATGCGCCGGCAGAACGGCACAAGGCATCGCACCCGATCCGTCATGACCCGATCCCTTCCGCGATCAGCTGCTCGCGCACCTGCGGCCAGGACCAACCCTGCGGATGGCCGCGCCGGTGCCTGTTCGCGTAGGAGAGCTGCAGCTCCCGGTTGGCGCGGACGCCGTACCAGCGCCGCTTCTGCTCCTTGACGCAGGTCTTGCAGCGGAGGCGGATGCCGCCGCGGCTTTCGCTGTTGCGCTCCTCGCGCACGTTGTCGCCGGTCAGCTCGTGACCGTGTCGGCACATCGCTGGCATCAGCTCACCACCCACTCGCCGCCGGTCCAGATGATGCGGACCATCTCGGTCGGCAACATCGCTCCGGGATCGCCGGGGATTGGCCCCCACCCGATGACGTAGCGCCACTCGCCGAGCACCGGGACGCGCCCCATGTCGACCGACCGCATCTCGTAGGTCACGGCGCGCTCGCCGCTGTTGAGCGCCTTGATCTGATCGGCTGCGGTCACCATGATTGAACCACCCTCGTCTCACGTTGCTTTCTCTCGTCTGCGATCTCTCTGCGCCTTCGCGCCCGACGCACCTTCATGCAGGCCTTGCACTTGCGGACCGGCTTCCCTGACGTGCCCGTCTCCCACACGGTGTTCTCGGGAGTGAAGGCGTGGCCGCGCGCGCATTGTGACTTGCGGCGCGGTGCGCGCGTGATGCCGAAAGTCGTCGGCCCCGCTCCCTCAACAAACACGCATTCGATGGTGGTCCAGCGATAACCACACCCGCATTGACGCCGGCGCCTCACCGTCTGCGCATCCACAGGTGCCCCCTTGAAGCTGGTCGGAAACGGCATCACGCGCGTATCGACGACCTTCGAGTCCGGAGGTTGACTGGCGTCACCCTCCGCTCGCCGCGAGAGGCAGTAAGGACAGGAGGTCGACATCAGAAGTCGCTCTGCTCCGCCTCCTCGGCATCGAGCCGAGTGATCGCCCACTTGAGATAGTTGGCGAGGTCGAGCGCCTCCTCGTAGGCGTGCTGCAGCCGGCCGCGGAGCGAGAAGTTCGCCTGCTCGCCGAGCGTCTTGCCGTACTTGGCGATGCCGAGCTGGGAGCGCTGCAGCAGGTCGGTGCGGACCGCGTCGATGATGCTGTCGCGCCGCGCCTCCACCTTGCCATTCTCGTCGCGCACCAGCACGCCGTCGACGACGACGGTAATCTGGTCGCCACGATCCTTGATGACGCGGCCATTCTCGATGACTAGGTCCGCGCTGTTGAACAATTGGGTATTGCCTCTCACTTCTGGTCTCCTTGGGGTTAGACGTTGATCGGGCCGTTCGCGATCGCCCGGGCCCATCTCGGGTCGGTGTCGCGACAGCTGGGCCGCCCGCGCTTCTCGGGCCTGCGAAGCCCGAGGACGGAGGCGGAGGTGGCGGCATAGCGGGGGTGTAATCCCTCCGCCCTGCATGCTTCAGCGGAGGCCGCTGGCCCCTGCTCCATGTGGATCGCGACGAGCTCGAGCTCGCGCTTGAGCGCGAGACCTTGCGGCGTCGATTGTGTCCGGTCTGGACCATGATCGGTCTCCTTGTTCTGCCCTGCTGCGAACAGGGGCGGGTGAGGTGTTAGCGGGGATCTCCCTTGATCTCGATGGCGCCAATCGGCCCACCTGGCTGGTCGTCATCGAATACGCCGACGACCAGCCGTCCGGTGTGATAGGCGCGGGTGTCGAGGTTGGTGCGGCCCTTGAAAATCTTCGGCCCATCCTCGAACCAGTCGTGGCCGTGCACCACGTGGAGGTCGCGATAGCCGTCCTCGGCGCCAACCGGATAGCGCGACCAGAGCAGCAACTCGGTGCCCTGCTGCTCCAGCGGCACGCCCTGCTTGACGTAGGCGTGCACGAACACCCGGTGCGCGTCGACGTGATACAGCGGCAGCTGGTCCATCCAGTCGATGTGCGCCTCCGGCACGACCGTCGGGTCGTAGTCGCCGTACCTCACATGACCGTACGACATCAGCGTGGTGCCGCCGCCATTGGCGATCCACCAGTTGTGATCCAGCGGCTTGCGCAGGGTCTGGACCATCATGTCCTCGTGGTTGCCCTTGAGGCAGATGAATGGCAGGCCGCGTGCTTGCGCCTCCATCAGCGTCTCGATGATGCCCTTGCTCTGCGGGCCACGGTCGATGTAGTCGCCGAGCGTGATGATCTTGTGCTTCACGCCCTTGGCGTGGGCCTTGATGGACCACAGGGCGCGCTCGAGAAGATCGTAGCGGCCGTGCAGGTCCGCGATTGCATAGGTCCTTGACGTCATTTCAACCCCTCACCCGAACACGATCGCGGCGCAGGCCGCGCGAGATGGTCTTGAGGCCGTACAGCACCCCATTGCGGGATTTCAGCCTCGTCGATCGAATAGGTCTTGGCGGCCCAGAAGCCGACGGACTGGGCCACGTCGTCCGGCTCGTGCTTGAAGTAGCGCGGCATCCAGCCGAGCGCTTCCTCGCACAACTCGATCTCGATGCCGGACGGCGGGATGCGCTGGCGGTTCTGCTCGCGCTCCCATGCCTCCAGCTGCCCGGCCTCCTGCAGCTCGCGCTTGAACGCGAACAGCTCCGCCGCCGTCATCGCCTCGAAGCGCGGCCAGGCCGTGCCGAATTGCTTCGGCCAGATCCGCATCGGCGTGCGGCGCACGACCGAGGCGGCCTCGATCAACCGGCTGCCAACCAGACCATAATGCCAGACCCGCTCATGAAGGTTCAGGTTCACCATCACTCGCTCGCTCCCTCCAGCTCCGGCTCGCCGACGCTCTGCCCGGTCTCCTGCCCGGGCACGGGCTCCATCAGCTCCATTTCCGGCTCGACCAGCGACGCATCGTCGCCGTCGAACTGCTCCCAATTGGTTTCGTTTTCTGATCGACCGGATCGCCCTCGTCGACCGGCGCCGCCTGCGACGCGGTCTCCTGCTCGGGTGCCGCGATCATGCGCGCCTCGCCGCGAACCCGCTTGCCGGTGATCCAGACCCACGGATTGTCGCGACCGATCACGCCGGAGCGGATCAGGAAGTCGTTGGCGCGCTGCAGCGCCTTCTTGACGGCGTCCTCGCTGTCATCCTCGGCATAGTATTTTCGGTAGGCCGCGAACCAATAGCTGCGGTTGACGACGCGGGTGATCGCCTTCGGCAGCCGCAGGCTCGGCGGCGCCGCGATGCCGCTCTCCTCCATCGCCCGGAGCAGCGCGCGATAGACGTTGGCACGCTGGTCGGTGAGCTGCACACCGCTCTCCTGCACGGTCTTGTCGGCCTCGCGGCTCTTCGGCGTGTCGATCCATTCGACCACGGCGCCCGGGATGATCTCGTTGTCCTCGTCGTAGCCGCAGATCACGCCGCGCAGGTAGAAGTCCGTGACTTCGCCATCCTCGCCCTCGCGCTGCTTGGACATCCGGGTGAAGCGACGGTCGCGCAGCTTGTCGCCGTCCTTGATCTTCGGCGGCGCATCCTTCTCGGTGTGGTCGTAGCGGCCGACATGAATGGCGGTCTCGAAGGCGGCGTAGAGCGAGGTGTGGCCGCGCGGTCCGGTGCCGGATGCGTTCATGTGATGGACGAGCCACAGTCCGGTGTTCAGCTCCTCGCGGATGCGGTCGAGCCGTGACATCACGAGGCCGACCTCCTTGCCGTTGATCTCGTCCATCGCGGGCGTGACCTTGTTCAGCGTGTCGATCACGACCGCTTCGAGCTCGACCTGATCGTTCGGATAGGTCGCATTCCACCACGCGACCCAGTATTTGCACTCGGCGATCAGCTCGGTGACCTGCTGGTCGTTGCCGAACAGGTCGAACTTCTTGGTCAGGCAGATGAACGGCAGGTACACATCGTCAGGCAGGCCCTTGCCCGCCGCGTAGCCCGCGAACCGCTTATAGACGAAGCCGGAGCCCGCCTCCGCCGCGCAATAGATCACGAGCCCGCGACGCACCTTGCGGCCGAGGTATTCCCCGCCCTGCGAGACCGCCATCGCCATATCCTGGGTGAAGAAGCTTTTGCCCGACTGCGACGCGCCGTAGATCAGCACGGTCTCCCGGCGGGGGATCAGGCCCTTGATGATGTATTCATACTTCTGCTGCGCGGTGCGCGGCTCGCCCCACACCACGGCGCCGAACTTCGACTTGAAGTTCTTGCTGAGCCACGCGAGGTCGAGCGCGGCGGTGTATTCGGTCGCCGTGTACGACTTCTCGTCGACCAGCCGGTAGAGCGCCTCCGAGGTGCCGCCGGCGGCGATCCAGTCCGAGGTGTCGCCCTTCTCCGGCAGGTCGGGCAGCGACACGATGCGAATGCTCTCGGCGGCGCCCTCCAGCTTGGAGGCGACCAGCTTGGCGTGATCCTGGCCGGGCAACACCGGGCGTCCATCGGGATGGAAGCGCGGCTCACCGGTGCGCGGGTTCTTGGCCTGCGGATCGTTGTCGGGCGGGATGACGACGTTGGCGCCCCTGAAATACTGCGTCAGCTCCTCGGGCCACTTCCCGGCGCCGCCTGCGTTGCAGGTCGCGGGAACGCCCATGGCCCACAGATTGTCGACGTCCTTCTCGCCCTCGACGACGAAGATGGTGCGCTCGTCGGCGATCGCCTCCAGCAGCTCGGGCAACCGGTAGGGGACCTGCGGCTTGACGTCCTGCTTCCAGACCCATCCGTTCTTGATGTCGTTCGGGTCGTCATCCTTGCGCGGCTTGCGGCGCTGCAGGAAATTCTTCGGCTCCATACGGACGACCTGAAACAGGAACTCGCCGCTGGCGTCGACATAGTCGTAGGTCTTGACGATCTTGGGCTTCGGACCGTCCTGCTTTGGCTTCGCCGGTGCCGGAGCCGGACGCTCGCGCTGATCGCGCTGATCGCGCTGATCGCGTCGCTCAGACCGCTGCTCGGGTGCGCGATCCTCGATCTCCAGCTTCAGCTCGGTCCGCATCCACTCGATGGCCTCCTTGCCCTCGAGTCCCATCTCGCGCTTGATCAGCGCGAGCGTGCCACCGCCCTCGCCGGATTCGAAGTCATCCCAGAAGCCGGTGTCGGTGTTGACGCGGAGCGAGCCGCGCTTGCCATAGCGCAGCTCGTCCTTCTTGCTGGACGTCGGCTTGCCGAACAGAGCGTCGGCCACCGCTTCGATATTCTTACCCCAGTGGTCCATCTCTCAAATATCCAGTACGGCAGCGTAAAGGCCGTGGTTCGCAACAGCGTCGAGGATGGAGGCCGCGAACTCGTCGTATTCGACACCGCGCCTCTTTGCCTCTGCCCTCAAATCAACCGAGACGTTCGGCGTAACTCGCACCGTCAACGTCGATTTCCGCGCCTCGTCCGGCGCGACCTTCCTGCACATTCCCAAGCCCCCGCTCCTTGTGATGCTCGATCAGGCGTGTCCGGACACCTGGCCGTCGTATCCACCGGATGGACGCCCCAAGGCCTCCCACCCGGCGTTCAGTCGTTCGCAGAACTCGATCTGCTCCTCGATCAGCCCCGCCATGGCGAGGGCGTCGTCGCTGCCCTTGCCATCTGTGCGGAATGCCTTGGCGATGGAGCGCGCCGCGTCTGTCGTCAGGGCATTCCACTTCCGCGAGGTCGAGAATTTTAGGACCACGCAGTAACCGCGAAGTTCATTGAACACGCGGCCGCAAACGAGTTCCTGTCCCGGCTCGATATGGATGACCCAGCCTGCGTCACCCCACTTGATTGGCGCCTCCGATGTCATGGCGCTTTCTTCCGCGTTTTCGCGTCGATGACGGCGTCCACGTCCTCCTTGTTGGTGATCAGGAAATTCAGCGCGTTGCAGATCGCCTTGCGCGCGCGCACGTCGCTCTCGCGCCGCGCGATGTCGGCCGGCGTTGCGTCGGGATTGGTGCGCGTCGCCTGCAGCATGGTCTCCGCGTAGACGAAATCGTTGTAGGCAATCTCCCAGAGACCCTGCGAGGTATGCGGGACGACCTTCTGCCGGGTCGCGCTGTCGAAGTTCACTGAGTGGGTACTCACCATGCAAGCACCCCCGCGGTGAACGCATCGCGCGGGACCTGGCCGTATGGCGCGAAGGTCGAGCAGCCCCAGATCCACATGCCGCCGGCATCGGCGGCGTTGTCGTCGATGGCGACCCAGCCGACGTTCTTGCAGTAGGCCAGCATCGCCTGCTTGGCCCCGTTGCGGCCGTGAAACTTGGCGGTGCCGAGCGCCACCGCGCGCCACGTCTGGACCGCGACCGACCAGCATTGCACGTTGCGACTGCGTGCCATGCCGCAGATGCATCCATACAATCCATGCAAGAGCTGAGTGGTGCCGTAGTTGCTCTCGCCCTTGATGTAGAAGGGCTGCTCGACCACGATCAGCGCAGGCTGATGCTTCACTATCAGATCGTCGACCGTACGCGCGCACCGGCCGTACACCTCGATGTCCGGGGTGTTGTCGTTGCCGAGCGTGACCGTGCCGAGTTCGGGCGTGCCCCCAATGGGGCCCGCGCCGTAGCCGAGCTTACGCGACGGATCGAATGTCAGGATGGACGGCTTGGTCGTCATCGCACACCGTCGGAACGAAGTGCGGTATGCGACTGATACTCACGCTTCAACACCAACGGCGGCATGACTGGTCCCCTTGGAAAATCTGATCGTTCTGTCGTGGGCGATCCGATGGTGCTGCGAACACCACGAACAGCCTTCTCCAATTACCGGCGCGCCGCAGTAGAAGTACGGGGGCGTGTCGTGAAAATTGCCGAGCGGCCAATGACATTGGTCGTTGCGCAGCTCGAGCAGCGTCGGCGAGCGCGGCTCGCCGCTTTCGGCGTCGGCGGCGCGCTCCATGATGGGCACGACGGCTTTCTTATTGACCATAATCGCAGGCTCCGGCGTGGAGCCCTTGCGTGCGGCGATGACCTTGGCGACCCTTGGCGCGGTATTGACCGCACCCGGTGTAGCCGGACTCGGCCTGCGCGCCTTGGCGACGTTGGAGGGCTTACGCCAGAACGAAAGCCCAAGCCTGTGCACCTTGCCGATGACGGCGTTGCGCGACAGCTGGTAGCCGTCCGCCTTCATCGCAGCCTCCGCCTCGCCGGCGGACATCTTCTCCACCATCACGTAGTGGCGGAGCTTCTCGATCATGGTGTCGGACCAATCACCCACGATTGGTCTCCTCAGACTTCGCTGGTCGGCTGCGCGCCGCCAGCGTCGCCGCCCAGGATGCGAAGCACTTCGTCAAGCGAAGCAAGAGCTTCACGGCAATGCGGCGCGGTAGAGCCCTCCAGCTTCCGGCGTGCCATCGCGACCCCGTCGAGGGCGATGCGCCACTCGGCGGCGTCGGCCGCTTCCCGCAGCACGTCCATTTCCCATGCATCAATTCTTCGTGCTTCCCCATACCAAATGTCCCTCGCTCGCCCGTAAGCGATGCCCGTGCGTTCTGACGTTCTAGTGATTGCTGCCTTGACGTAGTCCCCCGCAGGGCATGGCTCGCTTGCGCGCTTCGCGAGATGCGCGGCGATCTCGGACGTTTTTTCCGAGCGGGAGGACGGCTTTTCTGCGCGTAAGGACTTGACGGCGCTCGAATCAACCAGCGCAATGGTTAGGTTGCTCATGCGCGCACCTGCTGAAGCGAGTACGCGCCACCACGATCGTTTAGATCGCCGTCGTTGAGACCATTAAGACTAAAACTATAGCCCTGTGACGCCCGAACCTTTTTTTGAGTACGAGAGTTTTTGCATGACCCAAGTCGTAAGGAAATGCTTGCGCTGGAACGGCGCAACCAGTCATAGAATTGCCGCAACTGGCGATAAGGCCGAAAGAGCCGATAATGGTTACAGATGCTTTGGAAGTGCGTACCCTCGACAAGGATCTGCTTCAACCGATCGAGGTGAAATACATCGACGCCGACCGCTTCGAGTTCACGTTCCGCACCCGGAACGGCGCGGTCGTGACGAGCGTGTTGAACGCAGTGGGCATGGTCCACTGCATCAACCTCGCGATGAAGGCACTCAACGAGTACCCCACGCAGGCACTGCACGATCTGCTGTCGCTGTAGCCTGCCCATCAGCGCTTCGCCCGTTTTTTCGCCGCAGCCTTGCCGCGCTTTTGCGCGGGCTTGGAGCGTGCGGCCATGGCGGGCTGGGTCTTGGCGATCGCGGGCAGATGATCGTCCGCGGTCACGAGACCCTTGGTGGCGTGCTTGATGCGCGCCCAGACGGTGGGCGTCGGGTAGTGCAGGAATTTTCGGTATCTGGTGACGGACCAGCGCGCGACGCCGATCTTGTCGGCGAACTGCTGGTCGGCGCCCGACGGCGAAACGTCGGGATACGCAACCGCGTAGTATTCTGCGAGCGTCATTGGCTTTCCGGTGATGGAGGTGGGCGCGTCCGTCACCAACAAATGCACCAGATAGGTGCACTGGTCAAGATGTCACACGCGGCCCCCTACACCTTTTCGGTGAAATGACACATGGCAGCACGTTTGGTACCGAACAGCGTGACTCAAAAAATACTTCAAGCGCACGGAATAGTCCCCTGCCCGGGCGACTCTGCTACGACGGTTCTTCACTCCCGGTTGAGCGAAACTTTGACTAGCACAGAGATGGATATGATCGCGGACGGCCGCAGGCGGACAGGCAATAGCCGCCTGAAGAACCCGCCCCCGGAAAACTCGATTCGCTACTACAGACAGCGCAAGGGCTTGACGCTGAAGGAGGTTGCGACTCTCCTCGGCACCACCCACCAGACCATCCAGCGACTCGAAGAGCTCAATCAGGTTCTTACCCCCGACTGGGCGATGCGAATCGGTTCGGTGCTTGGCGGTATTCCCGGCGCCCTGATCGCCTATTCAGACGACGAGGACGCCTACCCGTGGGCCGCGAGGCCCATCCCGGTGATGGGGGTGATCGACGAGCGCCGGCAAATCGAGCTCCAGCAGGAGCCGCTTTACCGCGTAGGCCTGACCAACAGGCCGACCGGCACGGTTGCGATCGAAGTGCGCGACAGGACCATGCTGCTCGATGGCTGGCTCCTCCTCTACGACGACACCCAGGCCGAGCCGATCACCGATGACATCATCGCGAGGCAGGCCAACAACGAACGATTCGTCTGCCGCCTGACCGACGGCACCGTCTGGGTGCGCCGAATCGTGCCTGCTGCGAACGGTCTGCACCACCTCGAAACCGATCACGCGCCGCCGATCTACGACGCGCACGTCGAATCGGTTGCGTTGGTGCTGGGCTTCGAGAGACCGGGGCAGGACCTACCCCCGAGATAGGCCGCGGCGATTCGCCTCACAATTCCGGATTACTACGGATGACGCCCCGCGCGCGATGCAGTCAGGGCTTCGTCATGGTCGGGGACAAAGGGGACATCGCTCAACTGGCACGCGGCTTGCAATATATCCAATAACTAAGATTCTTAGATCAACTATCTCCAAGAACTCAGAACAAGGGGGCCCCTATAGGGCCCCCGTTTGTTTTCTGTTTTGAGAGATTTTCTAAGAACTTCAGAATTTAATGTTGTGCAATCCGTGCCAGCGCGCGTAGACGGAATGCACCAGATTTTTTCGATTCGGTGCATTTGCACCCTTGACGATGCACCTTTCCGGTGCAATATCGGATGCACACCGGGAGACCAACCCACCATCCATCGTCAGCAAGCCCGGTTCCGAGGGTGACTGTCAGGCCGCGCCGCACTTCGCAGGTGCACACGGACTGACGCTCGCGGGACCGGGAGGGAGCACCAAACCGTGACCGACACCGACACGTTCCAACCCGTGGGCGCGTTCGCCCAAGCCGTCGTCGACAAGATCCAGCTCGGCGCCGTCGACAGCCACCCCGTCACCGACCGCGCGTCGTGGCTCGCCATGCGGACCCGCGACATCACCGCCTCCGACATCGCGTCGATCTGCGGCGTCGGCTACCGCTCGGCGCTCGCAGTCTGGGCCGAAAAGACCGGCAAGACCCAGCCGCAGGCGGATAGCCCCATCCTGCAGCGCGGCCGCTGGCTCGAGCCCGCGATCTGGCGCGCCATCGAGGACCGCGAGCCCAGCTGGCAGCTGCGTCCTGCCAAGGTCTATCTGCGCTCGCCGTCGCTGCGCGTTGGAGCGACACCGGATGCACTGGCAGTGGACCCCGAACGCAAGGGCCTTGTGCTCATTCAGGGCAAGGTCGTTGCCCGGCCGACGTTCATCAACGACTGGCTCGGCGGCGACAAGCATCGCGGCACCCCCGAGGTGCCGCTCGGCTATCAGCTGCAGACGTTGACCGAGACCATGCTCGCCGAGGCGCGCTTCCAGATCGAAATCCATCCGGTCCTGGCCGCGCTTGTGGTCGGCGACTTCACCGCCGACCTGCACATGATCCCGGTGCAGCGCCACGAAGGCGCTGAACAGCGGGCGCTCGCCACCGTCAAGAGCTTCTGGGAGATGATCGCCAACGGCCAGCAGCCGGCGCTGGACCCGAGCCGCGACCACGACGTGGTGCGCAAGCTGTACCCTGTCGCGGACGGCACCACGATCGACCTCTCCGGCGACAACGAGATTCCCGAGATGGTTGACGAGCGCCTCGAGCTCGGCCGCCAGATCAAGGAACGCGAGGATCGTCGCGACGAGATCACCACGACGATCATGCACAAGATTGGCGATGCGTCGTTCGCAGTCATCGCAGGCGGACGCAGGCTCTCGGCCAAGGTCACCAACGTCAAGGAGAAGGTCGTCGCACCCTACTCCTTCCGCAGCCTGCGCGAAGTCAAGGCGCTCTGACGAGCGCCTTCCTCCCCTCCCATTCCCACTATTCGGAGACCATCCACATGACGACGATCATCGACAATGACGATAGCCGGGTGCGCACGCTGGAGGCGTTTGCCGGTGTTGCCGGCCCTGCCCCGTCCAACCTTCCTGCGACCCAGCCGCAGAGCTTCCTGCCCCCGGTGGATCGCGTTCACGGCGCCCAACAGGTGGCCGTCCGGCGCCACGAGCCGGACGTGCTGCGCAAGATCAAGGAGCTGGCGGCGGCTGCGGGTGAATATTTCTACTACCGCTTTCCCGTGAAAAATAAGGGCAAGACGGAATACATCGAAGGCCCGACGATCAAGTGCGCCAACGCGGTCGCGCGTTTGTTCGGCAACTGCGATGTCGATTGCCGCTCGGTCGACATCGGCACCCACTGGGTGTTCCACGCGCGCTTCATGGACTTGGAGACCGGCTACTCGCTGACGCGGCCGCTGCAGCAACGCAAGACCCAGGCCACCGTGCGCGGCGATGCGGGGCGCGCCGAGGACATCGCGTACCAGATCGGCACATCGAAGGCGATCCGCAACGTCGTGACCAACGCGCTCGACACCTTCACCACCTTCGCGTGGCAAGAGGCGAAGATGTCGGTCGTCGAGACCGTCGGCAAGCAGATCGAGAAGTACAAGACCCGGGTCCAGATCCGATTGGACGAGATGGAGGTCGACCTCCATCGCGTCGAGGCTGTACGCGGTCGACCGTTGAAGGATTGGCTCGCCACCGATGTCGCGCGCACCATCGCCGAAATTCAGGCCGTCAACGACGGCATGGCGACGGCGGACGAAACCTGGCCGAAGAAGGGTGACCAGAAGGCCGATGGCGACGGCAAGCTGTCGCAGTTCGCGAGCGACGCCAACAAAGCGGACGGCAACACGGAGACCGTCGACCCCAAGACCGGCGAGGTCACCGACGGGGTCGCCAGCACCAACAACAGCGCGCAGGGCGATCAGCCCGCGCAGGGTTCGCAGACCGCCGAGGATGGCCCCCAGCCATTGGCAGCTGCGACGGAGGACGGCGCGGAAGCGTCCGCCGCGTCGTCCTCCGCTAAATCCGAGCCTGACGAGCCGCAGATGACGGAGGCCGAATACGAAGCCTACGCCATCGCGTGGTTTGCCGAGGCCGCCGTCGTCGAGGAGGCGCGCGCCCGCTGGGCTCGCGAGAAGTCGATGCGCGTCAACGTCAAGACGGCGACGCTGACGAAGCTGGAAGCGCTGATGAAGGACACCATCGCGCGCATCAAGAAGGACACCAACAAGGGATAGCGCGGAGAGCAGAGCCAATCTCCTGACGGGGTACCGCGCGCGGCTCTGACGACGAAAGGCGCCTCCGGGGTTCGTAAGTCTCTCTCGCGTGGTGTGGACCACGGTCCGGACAAGGCGACCAACGCGCGCATCTACCGTGGGGCGGGAAGCCGCCCTTCTCGCCCCACGGGACATTTATCGCCGGGCTTCGTAGCCCGAACACACTTTAGTCGGGAAACCAGCATGGCGACGATCATCAACTTGAAGGGGACCAAAGAGGCCCCGAAAAACTCTCGCTCCAGCATGGAGACACGGATCATCTCCATCTCCGGTGTCCAGCAGTGGAAGGTCCCGCCGTTCCAGCGTCCGGTGCGGGTCAATGCGAAGGTGCAGGAGGCCGCGCAGTCGACACGGGAAAACGAAGCCATCGAGGGCGTCATCACGCTGGGCCAGGTCAGGGGAGACCTCGCCTACTACATCGTTGACGGCCAGCACCGCATAGAGGGCTTTAAAATCTCCGGCATCGAGGAGGCGTTGGTCGATGTTCGCGTCGTCACCTTCGAGGACTTCGCCGAGATGGCGAACGAGTTCGTTAAGCTGAACTCGTCATTGGTTCGGATGCGACCCGACGACCTGCTGCGCGGCATGGAGGACTCGACCATCTCGCTGCAGCTTATCCGCAAGCATTGTCCTTTCGTCGGCTATGACCAGATCCGGCGCGCCTCGACCGGGGCGCCGATTGTGGGCATGTCCGTCATCCTCCGCTGTTGGGCCGGGTCGGCCGGTGAGACGCCGACATCAACGATGGCTGGTCAGTCAGTCTCGTCGCTCGCCAAGACCACGGACGAAACCAGCGCTCGGCAGTTGATCCAATTCCTCGGCAACGCCCATCAGGCATGGGGACGAGACCCTGAATACTATCGACTGTGGGGCGCCCTGAACCTTTCGCTTTGCATGTGGCTCTACCGTCGCCTCGTTATCGACCGCGACCGGATGGGCAACAAGCGCATCGTGGTGCTGAACCAGAACGAGTTCAAGCAGTGTTTGATGTCGGTCTCGGCGAGCGGCGATTACCTGCAGTGGCTCGTCGGCCGCAACATGACCGAACGGGATCGCAGCCCCGCATACATGCGCCTCAAGGCCATCTTCCAGAAGCGCCTGCAAGAGATCACCCAGACCAAGTCGGCGCTGCCAGCTCCGGCGTGGTCGTCGCGCTGACAATCTACCCTATGGCGGGGCTTCGCAGGCCCTGCCCAGCACCATCAAGGAGACCATCTACGTGGCTGGATCAGTGAATAAGGTAATTTTGGTCGGCAATCTCGGGAAGGACCCCGAGGTGCGCCGCACCCAGGATGGCAGGCCGATTGCGAACCTGTCGATCGCGACGAGCGAGAGTTGGCGCGACAAGGGCACCGGCGAGCGTCGCGAAAAGACCGAGTGGCACCGCGTTGTAATTTTTAACGAGGGCCTCGCCAAGGTCGCCGAGCAGTATCTCAAGAAGGGCGCCAAGGTCTACATCGAGGGCCAGCTGCAAACGCGCAAGTGGACCGACCAGAGCGGCGTCGAGAAGTATTCCACCGAGGTCGTGCTGCAGGGCTTCAACTCCACGATGACCATGCTCTCGGATGGTGGCGGCGGCCGTGGTGGCGGCGGCGATGATCGCCCCAGCGGCGGATACAGCAGCGGCGGAGCCGCGCCACGCCGCGGCGGCCAGGACAACGGCGGCCAGCAGTCGCGGTTCGACAACGACATGGACGACGACATTCCATTTTGAGGAGCGCCAGCATGGCCCGCGATGAAGAGCTGATCGCTGCCTACGAAGAAATCGACCGCCTGCGAGGCGGCTTCCTCGAGCTGCTGGAAGCCGCCACTGGCAAGTTCGATCCGCTCGGCTTTGTCGAGCGCGTCACCGGTGTCACCGCCGAGATGCTCGACGAGGCGTTGGACGCGTAACTGCGGAGGTTCGAGAAGTGGCGGTCGCGGAAGCCGAGGTCACGATCAACGGACTGGCGCTCACGGAGCGCCAGTCTGCGGCATTGCGGATCAGTCTGGTCTGCACGCGCGATGGTTTGCTGCGCTCTCGAGACGCGAAGGACGTGGCCCTGCTCTACCGAATTGACCAGCTGCTCGAAGTGATTGGAAGGACACCGGTGAGAGCATGAGCGGGATCGTGATCGCCAACGAGGAGGATCGCATCTTCCTGTGCCGCATGGTGATGGACGCCAAGCCCGGCACCCTGATCGAGATGCACGTCGATCTCGCCTCCGAGGCTCAGCGCAAGAAGATGTGGGCGATGCTCGGCGAGGTGTCCAAGCAGGTGCCGCACGTCGACATGAACGGCAACACCAAGTTCTACGCGCCCGAGCAGTGGAAGCTGCTGATGATGCACGCCTGCGGCCAGGAGGTGGAGATGATGCCCTCCCTCGATGGCTCGACCTTCCTGCCCTACGAGGGCCGGTCATCGAAGATGAAGGCCGTCGATATGGGGGAATTGCTCGCCTTCATCGAGGCGTGGGGCGTCCAGAACGGGGTGGAGTTCAGCCGATGACCAAGCCCGACCAACTGAAGATGTTCGACCTGCCGGATGTCGAGGAGCGCGTCATCGACGTGCCCGCCGAGAAGCCGCCCGCCGCGCCTAAGCGCGCGGGCCAGCGCAACCGGCAGCCATCGCTCGCGGTCCGCCAGTACGAGGTCAGGAGCGGCGGCGACTGCTTCCGCGTGCAGGCGGCCTCGCCGTCGGCGGCGAAGTACATCGCATTCAGGTTTGCGCGGAGCATGGGCCAGTACCTCTACGAGGGCGGCTTCATGGCGTTCGTCTCCGGCGGCCTGCAGGTCAGGGAAGAGAGGAGATCGAAGTGAGCGTTGAACAGATCGTCGTTGTCCTGATGGCCCTCTCGGTCGTCAGCGTCTTTTTCTACTTGGGGTTTGGCAAATGAGCACCATTGCGACTGAGAGACTGCAACAGATCATCCTGCTGGACGCTGAGGCCCGCGCCGCCTTTCTCGCGCGCGAGGCGCTGGAGGCCCTGCCCGTGACCTTTCAGGGTCGCGTCGCGGAATGGATGAAGGCGTGCTTCTCCATCGACGTCTGCCGTGACGGCATCGAGCGCAATCACCGCTTCCTCGAAGAGTCGCTGGAGCTCGTCCAGTCGCTCGGCTGCACGGCGAGCGAGGCGCATCAGCTCGTCGACTACGTGTTGACGCCGGGTGAGGCTTTGAGCGCGGCGAAGGCCGAGATCGCCCGCTACGCCAGCCAGGTCGCGGACCTCGAAGAGGAGTGCGATCGCCGCTACCTACCAAGAGACCGAGAAGCTGCGTGAGCAGCTTGCAGTAAGTGTAAAATAGACCCCGGCCGGGGCCCGCTTCGCAGGCGGGCCCCGTGCTGGCAAGGAGACCACTTATGACCGCCCGCCCGTCAACCATTCCCCTTGGCTCCTGGCCGCGCCGGATGCGCGCTGACCTTGCGGCTGGGTACGTCGGGGAGAAGTTCGTCGAGGACTTCCTCAAACGTGTCGGGAAGGACTATCCTCAGCCCCGTGTATCGGAGGGGCGACGACGACTATGGCTGATCGACGATCTGGATCGGGCGATAGCCCCGGAGGGCGTCCAAGGCGACCTCGCCGAGGAACTGTGAGCATGGATCTTCCGCGTCACGTCATCCCAAAGCGTCTCGCGAAGGGTGCGACGGCCTTCTATTACAATGTCCCGACCAAGTACCGGGCCCTCAAATGCCCGGTATCGAACGAGCCGCTCGGCAAAGACTTCGCGAAGATGATCGACCGGGCCAAGACGCTCAACGATCAGTTCGACGAATGGGATCAGGCGCGCAAGGGGCTACCCGTCTCCGGTGGCGCCGCGATGCCGAAATACGGCACGGTCGACTGGCTCTTCCGCGAATACAAGATCAGCAAAGCCTATCTTGAGAAGGTCGCCCCTCGCTCGCGCAGCGACTACGAGTGGGCTATGGACCAAATCTGCGATATCAAGACGAAGAGCGGCGATCGCATCGGCGGCCGGCTGGTCAAGACAATCTCGCCGCGAGCGGCCGACAAGCTCTACGACAAGTTCCTTGAAGGCACCGGCAAGAAGAAGCTGAAAAACACGCAGCGCCTGCGCACCGGAGAGAAGCTGATCGGGCTCTGCCGCAAGGCTTGGCGCGTCGTGCACCGCCTGTTCCCCGCCGAGTTCGACAAGGAGGTCCCCAATCCTTGGACCGGCGTGACCCTGAAGGTGCGGACAAAGGTCGAGAAGCCCGCAGTCACCCGGGACGAGGTTTATGCGTTCGCGTGGGGCGCTGTGGATGCCGGCTATCCGGAGGCAGCCGCGACCGCGGTCATCTGCTTCGAATGGCTGCAGCGCCCGGAGAACGTCGTGGCGGGTCACATGAAGTGGTCCGACTACCGGGCGCCGAGCGCTCCATCAATCATCCGGGTGGTGCACCACAAAACCGGCACCATGGCACCACACCCGCTCGAAGAAGTCATGCCGGACGGCCTCGTGCAGTTCTATGCCGAGGCCGAGGAGATTCTGGCAAAGCTGCCGAAACTTGGCATCCCGATGATCTTGAGGGACCTCGGAAAGGGCAAGTCGAAGCCGTGGATTTACAGCTCACTCAATCACGTCGTGGCCCGGCTGCGAAAGAAGATCGACGGCGTGCCAGCGCATTTCACGCTGGACGCCTGCCGGCACGGCGGCCTGACCGAACTCGAGGAAGCTGAGCTGACCGACGGCCAGGGTCGGGCGCTGTCCACCCACAAGACCCAGAAGGCCTATGAGGGCTATGCCAAGCGCACCGCCAAGCGGATGCTCTCGGCCACCCGGAAGCGGCACGCACACCGCCTCGCCGAGGCCGAGACGGCGCAGGAGCCGGACGCGATCGAGGCGCCGGCGGAGGCTGGCATATCCGCGTCGGCATTCTGAACGCGCCGAAAACAATAATGGATTCAAAGAGGGAACGGACCGGGAAAATTCAGAATGAGCGTTGATTTTGCTGGGGCGAGGATCGGATTTCGATTCCGAGGGTCGGGAGTTCGAATCTCTCCGAGCGCGCCAATAAAGTCCATCAATTGGCTTGAGACAGAACCGGAACGGTATTTCCGGCTTGCAGACCGGTTTGCAATTTACGTTCCGCTAACCTGCTGCTCAAGCTCCACCATGGCCTGCTCTGCCAACTCGAATTTGCCGCCGAGATCGTGCGCCTGCAAGATGCGCTCGACGTCCTCTGGGCTGCGCCCGGTGAGCGCCGCGACAACGCCCAGGACGACGCTCCTACCCGCTTCGAGGCTATCCGGCGGCGGGTCGAGATCGGGCTAACGGCGAGGAGATAAAATGGATGGCCTAAGTCGCGGTCGCACATTAGCGATCTTCTTTGCACTGGTTATTGTGCTGCCTTCCGCTGCGCAGACGCGGCCGACGGCGCATTCACGGGACGAGTGGCGTGTGATCGACAAGGAATGTCGCGATGTCTTGCCTCCTCAGGCAAAGATACGGGCATGCCTCAGCTTGCTCGGGGATCGACGACTCCCGGCCGCCTATGTCGCTCCGATCAATGGCGAAGTATCGAGCGTGTTCCAAAGCCTGCGGGACTACAACAACGCCATCAAATACAAGAAGATTGAAATTGAACGCGCGCTTGCCCCGGTGAAGCAACTCCCTTCGTCGGGCGAAGCGCTCCCAGTGACCTTTGGCGCGATGTCTCTACGTTACACGGAGCTCGGGACACTCCAGGCGCTCAATCGCCTGGCCAACTTCAACAGTCAGTCTGATGAAGCGCGCCGAGGTGCCACCGAGGAGCAGAACAATTACAACCTGGCGCTTCAGTACAACCCGATGAACTACAGGACATATCGATACCGGGCTGAAGTTCGCAGCCTGTTCTGTGATAGCGCGTCTGCGGCTCAAGACCTGGAGGCCGCGGTCAGGTTTGCCGAGACAGCTGGAGATCAGAATGCAGCTCGAGACTACAAGCGCGCCACGCTAGGAGCTTGTCTGGATAGTCGCTGTTCAAATCTGGTCGGGTCTGATTCAACATTGGGCGATGAGCAAGTATTTTCGGCCTTGGAACATCGATCAGACGCTGCTTCTGCCGCCGAATGTGCAGGACTTCGTGCCGAAAGGCCATGTCTCGCGGTTTATGGTTGATCTGGTGCGGGAGAGCCTCGATCTCAGGGAGATCATGGGCAGCTATGTGAGCGGGCTTGGGCAGCCGCCGTTTGATCCGCGGATGATGGTGGCGCTGCTGCATAGCTATGCGAGTGGGCTGTATTCGTCGCGTCGGATTGCCAAGGCCTGCCGGGAGCGGAACGATTTTGTGATGATCGTGGCGCTGGATGCGCCGGATTTTCGGACGATCAGCGACTTTCGCAAGCGACATTTGAAGGCGCTCGGCGCGCTATTCGTGCAGGTTCTGAAGTTGTGCGAGACGGCCGGGCTGGTCAAGCTCGGTCATGTCGCGCTGGATGGTACGAAGATCAAGGCGAACGCGTCGAAACACAAGGCGATGAGTTATGAGCGCATGAAGAAGCGCGAGGCGGAATTGAAGGCCGAGGTCGCTCGCATGCTGGCGGCCGCCGAGGCGGCGGATGCCTCGGAGGATGAGACTTTCGGCAACAGCGACGAACTGCCGGACTGGACCGTCGACAAGCAGAAACGGCTGGCGAAGATCCAGCAAGCGATGGCGGCGCTGGAAGCGGACGCCAAACTGGCGGCGGAGGAAGAGCGCCGCATCGAGGCCGAAAAGGAACAGCAGCGCCAGGCCGAAGGCCGCAAGAAGCCGGGCAAACCGGCGGCGCTGCCATCGGAGGAACCCAATCCCAAGGCGCAACGCAACTTCACCGATCCGGAAAGCCGCATCATGAAGTCGAAGGATGGCTTCGTTCAGGCCTATAATGCCCAGGCGGCCGTCGATGCACATGCCCAGATCATTGTCGCGCAAGAACTGACCCAGCACGGCAGCGATCAGGGCCAGTTGGTGCCCCTGATCGAGGCCATCGAGAGCAATCTTGGCCGCAAGCCGCGGCAGGCCTCAGCGGATTCCGGCTACTGCAGCGAAGCCAATCTCGAAGCGCTCGACACACGCAGCATCGATGGCTATGTCGCGCCCGGACGCGCCAAGCACCCGACAGTAGCGAACGGAAAAGTCGGCGGCCCGCTGACACAGGCCATGCGAAAGAAGATCGACGATGGCGGCTTCGAAACACCCTACCGATTGCGAAAGCAAGTGGTGGAGCCGGTGTTCGGGCAGATCAAACAGGCAAGAGGCTTCCGCCAGTTCCTGTTGCGGGGCATCGAGAAAGTGCGCGCCGAGTGGACAATGATCTGCACCGTCCATAACCTCCTCAAGCTGTTCAACCTCGCAAACGCAGCCTGAGCCTGCTACTCTACAACAAATGCCCGTCACGAAAACATATCTGGACGGGCTCCTAGGCGCCTGCATTCCAACATGGCGCCGAGAATAGGTTCTGCCGGGGCAGTGTTCTCCACCGTAAAAATCCGGAGCGAGCTCGCCGCCGGCGCCGAGCCCGCGTGCGACCGCTCCGACCGTGCTCTTACGGGCCCGACACTGGCAAGCAACTTGCGACGCATGCGTGAACAGTTCGGCGCCAACCATTCCCGGTGTGCCGAACTCAAACATTCGGAGCACCAAGATGAACATGCATCCTCGTTTTGAGACAGCCCGCGAAAGCACTCCACGAGAGTTGACGATCAGCAAAATACTGGCCGATCTGATCCTCGCCTGTCAGACGATCCAGGACGACATCACGGCCGAGGAAGTGCGCGCGGGGATTTCCGACCGATCGGACAGAAGGTATCCGATTTTGGCGAGGTCGCTGAACGAGCGGTACTATAATCTCAAGGGAACCATTGCCACCCTTGAAAGACGTCTCTCAGAAAGAGAACTCGGCGCAGGCATGAAACCATTTCCATGAGCCCCCCGCCATGCGCCCCCTTTCGTCAGCAGTGCCCGGAAGAGCGACAGCGACAATGACCGAAACGGCGGCGGGTAAGAATTTTTAGTTCTACCGGATAATAATGCTTAATCAGACGCAATCAGAGGAGTAGCGTCGCAAGTCCCTCAGTATCAGTCAGGGACGCGCCCCATGTCTGCTCTCCATGCAAAGCTGGAACGATTTGAGGTTCTTGCCGCCGAATGCGAGATGATCGCTAGCCGTGTGCAGGATGGGAGCAGTCGCGAACTATATCTGCGGTTGGGTGCGCGCTATCGCGACCTGGCGACCGATATGCGGACCGTGATCGCGAGCGTCAACGAAGCTGCGTAGCCGCAGCAAAGAGCTCATTTCCGGCCTCCGGTGGACGCCAGCATATTCAAGTCCCACCCGGCGGTTGTGAACGGTTCAAGTCACGGCAACGATGCTCGTCACGAGCCTGCTCCCGCGCGCCGAACGCGAACGTGAGACGTCGTGAATGCCGTCATGTTGAAACGGCGCCAGGTCGGGACTTACATCAGGTTCGCACACCACCACGCTTGGGAGATTTGGCGTGTTCCGAGCAGCAATCTTCGTCGCCACCTGTCTCGCTGTAACGTCGCCATCGCGAGCTCAGCAGGTGCGGGTCATCACGGGAGATATCGAGCATATCTACGGGCCTGGCGGTGAGGTCCTCGACGACGCCGATCTGCGCGCACGAAACGAGCGCGCCTTTGAAAGAATGCAGCTTGATAAACAGCGCGCGATCGAGATGCGGCAAATCGAGGCAGAGAAAGAGCGACTGAGGTTCGAGCGCGACCAAGCCGCGCTCGCCTATGCAACCGGTCCGACACTGGACTCGACATACGGCAGCGGGTTTTTCGCTTATCGCCATCGGGGCCACGGGAGGATAGGCGTCGCGCCCAGAATGGGCGGTTCGCGACGATGACAATATAAATACTCATCTTATCAAGATCTTGCCGGCTCTCCGAGCGCGCCGGTGAACCACGGGCGCGAGTGCCTTGGGCCCCCTTGCCCACCCGCCTAATAACCTCCGCGTGAACGAAACATCATTTCCTGCCCCTCGAAGCGAGCCCGAAACAAACGGCGCTCAGCATCCCCGGTGTTTTTCATCACCTGTACATTTCCGGGATAAAGCCATGCAGCAAGACAACGGCATCAAATTCCAGGATCTCGACCAGGTTTTGCGTACCGCACAGATCAGGCGTTCGGCCGACCTCGGTCTCTGGATACGGCAGTACATCCAGAATCTCCGTCTCGCTCGCCAACAGAGAGCGACCGACAGAAAGCACGCGATTGCAACGCAGTCCGACACAAAGCTTCTGGCCCACTGACCCAAGGGAGCGACGACGATGTGGACCCACAAAGTACGCATGCTGGTGGTCGTAAGTCTGCTGGCCGGTGCGGCTGTCATCTTGATGGCGATGGCCGCTCCTCACCCGGTATCGAGCGCTGCGCTCGGCAGTGAGTGGCAATGCAGCAAGGCAGGGTTCATCCTCACGACCTGCCGTCAGGTCCCGCCAGTCTGAACCGCTCTGGCATGGGCGCTGCAATGGAGACCATGCTGGGGATTTCAGTGTCCCAGTTCAGGAAGGAAACGCCGCCGGGCGTGTATTTTTGAAACCGGCGGCGTCTTTTCCTGAAACACCCTGCCTCGACGGGTCAGGCCCCAGACAGGAAGCCGGTCACAAGCTGCTCGGCCAACCGCAGCACCGCCCAGCGCGTCCTCTCGATACTCGGGCATCATTAGACGCCGCGCCGTCAGGACGTCCCGGTTTGTGCAAGGGTTTTGAACGGCAAATAGCCGTCCATGCGATTGGCCGCGTGCGGCAAGGTCGGCTGGGTTGATACCCGTCTGGCATCGGGCGAAGTGGTTGATTTCGCCAAAGGCGTCACTGGTTGATAGTCCGCTTAACTCACGCAGACTGCTGCCTGATGTCACGATCTGAACGCATCGATCGCGTGAGCGAGGAGGATGCCAACACTCACAATGAAAAGTATGGAAATCGCTGCGTCAAACATAATGGGCACAGCAAAACGGGCCGTCCGCGATCAGTCAAAAGAAATTCCATCGGCATGAATGTATCGCTCGACAGTTGATGCGTCGGTGCAACAGGGATCGGCTTCTCCCGCAGCAACCGGAAGTATTGAGCACGCTCTAGATTCATCGTGACGTTCTGTCGTGCGACCACGGTGCCGGCCGATCTGCCGGTCGTTTCCGGCAGACCGGCCTCGCCTCAATGATGAGCCGACACGCCCTTCATGCATTGGGACACGAGATCGGCACCGGCGAAGTGGCCGACGTCGCCCAGGCTGATCATGCCGACCATCCGTTTGCTCTTGTTGATGACGGGCAGCCGGCGGACCTTCAGGGTCTCCATGTGGTGCACCGCCTTTGCCAGATCATCGTCTTCCCGGCAGCAGTGGATGCCTTCGGTCATCACATCCCGCGCGGTGGCGCGTGCCGGGTTGAAGTCCTTGCTCGCAACACCTTTGCAGACGATATCGCGATCCGTCACCATCCCGATCAGGCGATCGTCTCGTCCAATCGGAATACAGCCGACGTCGTGCCCTTGCATCAATTTTGCGATTTCGGCGATCGGAGTATCAGGGCTCACCCAATCGACGCCCTTGTGCATCACGTCCTTGACCTTCATGGAGGACCTCCCTTGCAAGGCAGCAGCCCCCTCGCCTGCAACTATACAGCAGATCGGGCGTGACCGCATGTGGGCCGCGCCTTGATCAGGGCGCACCGACGGATGGTCCCGCCATCTAGCGCGTCAGTCGTGCGCGCTGATGCGGCCGCGCAGTGCGTTGGCGGTCAGGCGTGCGAATTGCGCACGACCGAGATGCAGCAGCGTCTCATGATCGCCGGCTTCAATGTAGACGTCGGGCTGCATCTCGATGCTGTCATCGACGATCACGTCAAGCCCGTAACAGATGCCGGCGGCGGGAACCGCCCCGTGCGCGCAGTCCGCGAACAGACGATCGATCTCGCTTTCAGCGGCCATGGCGATATCGTCGCCGAATCTCGCCCTCAGATCCTCAAGCCTGAGGTGATGTGAGGCCGGCAGCACGGCGAGCATGTAGCCGCCGTCGCGACGCAACACGATCGCCTTGGCCAGGCGATCGCCTGACACGTGACATGCCTGGGCGCTATGGGTGGACGACATCGTGAGCACGTGCGGGATTTCGTCGTACGCGATGTTTTCGGCAGCAAGATATTTGTGCAGTGTGGGAGAAATGGTCATGACGTCACCTCCGGTGCGACATGCAACCATCCACCGTGGTCCTGCCCGCCGCACGATGAGCGGTAGCGTGGTTCTCAACGCAGAGCATAAGTCCAGTTGCCGGGCACTGCAATTCGCCTGCTAGTTTGGGCGCCGCGCCAGGTTCAAGTTCCGGGCCTTGTCCAGATTGCGGGTATCGGCCAGCGCCGCCGCGCCCGGCAGGAGGGCCGACGCAAGGTCGGTCTCGGTGAAATCGGCGCCGGCGAGATTGGCGTCGGACAAGTCGGCTCCCACGAGGTTGGCGCGGCTGAGATTGCAATTTGCCAGATTGGCGTTCTGCAGTTTCGCGAATTCGAGATCGGCCCGCGAGAGATTGGCGCCGCTCAGATCCGCATTGCGGAGATCGGCGGAATTGAGCACACCGCGCATCAGGCCCATCGATTGGTTGCGCATATCAGCGCTCAAATCGGCGCCCGCAAGTTTGGCCCCGATCAGGCTGGCGCCGGAAAGATCGGCGGTGATGCGAGCGCCGCTCAGATCGGCGCCGCCAAGCCTGGCGCGTTGCATCTGGGTGCCGAGCAGCGATGCTCTGACGAGGGACGCCCCGGTCAAATCTGCGTCGATCAGCCAGGCCTGGTTCAGGATGGCCCCGTCGAAGCGCGCGCCCTTCAGGCTGGCGCGGTTGAGTTTGACGAGGCGAAGATTGCCACCGGAGAAGTCGAGCCCCGAGAGATCGAGGTGCGACAGCCGCTTTCCCTCCAAATCTGCCGTGCGTCGGTTCGCCGGCTGTTGACGTGCCGTCTCGAGAAGCGCGTCGACCTCGGCGCGCGTCATCTCCGACGTCGTCATGTCGGGACTGTTGAGGTCGACATCGCGCAGCATGTCCTGCGCGATGGCGTCAATCGGATCAACCAGCAGCGCCGCCATCGCTATAAAAGCAAATGCGAGACGAAACAGCATCGCTGTCTCCGCTTTCCGGCCTTCAGAGTATGAAACCGGATCATGATCCTGGCAATGCTCGTGACCGCGACCGCCGCGTCAATGTGCCACGGCTGAAGCAATACTGACCCTCTTCATCGACCGAGGCGCGCCAGCCTCAGATGTATTGGGCTAACGCGAACCGCGCAACACGCCGTGATCCGCTAATCCCGCACGCCCCTCTCCCCAAACCAGCGCCGGCACGCCCGGCTAAAGCTCGTCGCATCGGTGTAGCCGAGCGCGGCGGCCATCTCGTCGCGGGATTGGGTGCCTGCCGCGAGCATCACCCTCGCGCGCTCGCGCAGCACGGCGTCGAGCAGCGGGCGGAAGGCGCCGCCACCTTCCGCCAGTCGCCGCACCAGCGTCCGCCGCGAGGTGCCGACGAGGCGCGCGGCCTCCTCCTCGCCGAGCCGCTGCGGCAGGCGCGACGCGATCAGGTTCTCCACGATCCGCGTCAGCGCCTCACTGTCCGAGCGCGGCTTCTCGATCGCCTCCAAGGCTTCGATCGCCTTGGCGTGCAATTCCGGATCGGCAAACGGCGACGGTCGCGCGCACAACTCTTTCGGCACATCGAACAGGAAGGCGGCCGCGTTGAACTTCACCGCGCAGGAATAATGCGGCACGAGCCGCTCGGCGTCCGCAGGCGGGGCCCAGGGAAATTGCAGCGTCGCCTGCCCGATCGCATCCTCGAGCAGCTGCGTGTACACCGCGTGCACGTTGAGGCTGACCGCCAGCGCCACGGCGTGCCACAGCGCGTCATCCATCGCCACCGCGGGAGAAATTTCGATCTGGATCGCGCGCGCGGTGCGGCGCAGCCGGTTGCGGATGAAGGGCGCGCGGGTCGATCCGAAGCGGGCGCCGGTGATCAAGGCATCCTCGATGGTCGGTGCCGTCCGGGTCGCGACGTCGAGCGCGCCCTGCAGCGATGTCGACCAGACCGAAGCAGCCGACAACGGCCACAGCTCGCCATGCCGGCGGGTGATGTTGGCGGCCAGCACCACCAGCGCGGACACCGGCATGTGCGCGCCCGGCTGGTCGAGCGCCTCAAGCTGGATCCCCGTGCCCTTCAGCAGTTCGTCGCGCTCGCCGCGCGTCTTGCCAAAGGCGCGGACCAGCGCCCGCGCATAGCTCACGGTGACCGGCGCGCGGAGGGCATCCGAATCCGATCGCTGCATGGTGTCGGCGGCCTCCCCGGCTGTCTGACGTTTGGCGCAAAATGCCACAAATTTGGCCTGTTGTGAACTGGCGGCGCAGGCCCGCCTCGCGGCATGCTCAGGCTAACAACGGCGAATGCCGACGCGACGAGAGATGCTGGAGGGAATGCGATGATCTTCGAAGGCAAGAATGATGCTGGCGACCCGATCTTTTATTGGGACGGCAAACGCTATCTGTGGATGCTGTCGTTCATCCCGCCGCTGATCCCGCTATTGTCCTACTGGCTGTTCCTGCGGACGCACAATCCGCTGGTGACGCTGATCCCCTTCGTCTTCATCTTCATCCTGATCCCGCTGCTCGATGTCCTGTTCGGCGAAGACAGCCACAATCCGCCGGCGGAAGTGGTCACCGCGATGGAGGCCGATCCGTATTATCTGCGGCTCGCGCGCTTCACCGTGGTATTTCCCTGGGTCAACTACGTCGCCCTGATCGCCTTCTTCGGCACCCAAGAGCTGCCATGGTGGTCCTACGTCGCGCTGCTGCTCGGCGTCGGCACCATCAATGGCGGTGCACTGCTGATCGGGCATGAGCTCGGCCACAAGCCGGACAGGCTCAACATCCTGTTCGGCACGCTCGCCAACTGTGCGGTGGGATACGCCCACTTCCGCGTCGAGCACAATCGCGGCCACCACACCTGGGTTGCGACCCCCGAAGACCCCGCCAGCGCGCGGTTCGGTGAATCGATCTATGCGTTCGCGCTGCGCGAATTGCCCGGCGCCTTCAAGCGCGGCTGGCGCAATGAAGCCGAGCGGCTGACCAGGCGCGGCGAGCCGGTCTGGTCGGTCAACAATGAGATCCTGCAGGGCTTTGCGCTGACATTCGTGGTCGCGGCTATTCTGATTGCGCTGTTCGGCTGGAAGGTGGCGCCGTTCATCGTCGCGCATCATTTCCTCGGCTGGTATGCGCTGACCCAGGCCAATTATGTCGAGCATTACGGGCTGTTGCGCGAAAAACTGCCGAACGGCCGCTACCAGGCGGTCGAGCCGCGCCACTCCTGGAACACCAACCACATCGTCTCGAACCTGATGACGTTCCATCTGCAACGTCATTCCGACCACCACGCCAACCCGATGCGCCCCTACCAGTCGCTGCGCGATTTCGACGACATCCCGCGGCTGCCGAACGGCTACACCGGCATGTTCGGGCTCGCTGCGATCCCGCCGCTCTGGTTCCGCGTGATGGACCCGAAGACGCTGGCCTGGGCCGGCGGCGACAAGAGCAAGCTCAATCTGCGCGACCGGCCGGCGAGTTCGTGATTGCAATTGTCGCCCGGCCTGCAAAACAGGCCGGGCGTCGTCGTCAACACGCTGCGCCCGCACTCATCGCGAGACGTACCCGGCCGCGAGCGGCTTGAAGCGATAAATCAGATACGGCGCCTTGTTCTCGCCCTTGCCGCCGTGAAACATCGCGGCCGCGGAGATTTGCGACGCCGATACGTACATGTAGCCGTCCGCGGACGCCGTGATTCCGTCGGGCCAGACCATCTCGGCGTCGCTCAGATAGGTGCGATATTTGCGATCGGCCCCGATGACGCCGACCGACTTGCTCTCGACTGCGGTGAGATAGAGATTGCCGGCATAGTCGATCGAGAGCCCGCCATTGTTCGGCTTGTCTGAATAGCGCTCGACCCTGGCGCTCAGCTCGGATGGTGTCAGCTTCTCGTCGTTGAGATCGGCGACCCGTACGCGGTAGATCGAGCGCCCGCTGAGCGGCGCGAAGTAGACCCATTCCGACCTGACATCCATGGTGATGCCGTCGCAGCCGACCTTGATGATGGATGGCTTGCCGTCCTTGCCCGACACCGTGAGATCCTTGCCGTCCACCGTGATCGGCAGGTCTTCAGGGATCGTGGAACGGTCTCCGTCAAGCACGCGCCTGGCGCGCCCGGTGTCCATGTCGATGATGATGATCGCGGCATGCGATCCATCGCCGCCCGGGCCGATATTCTCGTCGGCGATGTAGAATTTGCGATGCTTCTGGTCGATCACGATGTCCTGCGGCTGCGACCCCGTCCGCGTCACGGGATCCGGCATGTAATAGATGCGCTCGAGCCGGTCGCTGCGCGTATTCCATCCGACCAGCTTCGGCGTGATGTTGGTGCGGAATCCCATGTCGATGATCCAGACCACGCCATTCTCGTCCGAGCGGAGCCCGAGCACGTTGTCGAGATACTGGTCGGTGCCCTTCCGCGGCGTATTCCACTCCGCGCTTGGAAACGGCTGGAATGTCGTCGGCGACGTCAGCTTCGCGACCCTGATCTCCGGACTGAAGAACGGGTGATGGCTGAAGATCAGCTGGTTGTCCGGCGTGATGGCGATGTTGCCGACCGACTCGGGCAACCGCGCCACGATCTCGGCACGGACCGCCGGCTCGTCCGCACGCGCAGCTGATAGCAATACGTTCGCCGTCATCGCGGCGATCAACAAAATCCCTCGCTTCACGCGGGTCCCCTCCCTGTTGCCGTTGATGTGTCGTTGCGCGCCGGCCCGGCCTTGATCGGCAAGGTTCGGCTTTGCGGGACCAACGTTGCGCGCTAAGTTAGGCGCTGACAATTACGCACAGGAATGTCCGGTAGTATCAGGGAGTGAACCATGAAGGGGCGCGATGCGAAGAGCTATGATTGTGCGGCCGGCTGCCCCGTCTAGGCGACGCTCGATCTGATCGACGGCAAGTGGAAGGCCGTGATCCTCTATCACCTGCTCGGCGATACCATCCGCTTCAACGAACTCGGGCGGCGGCTGTCGCGGATTTCACAGCGCATGCTGACGCGGCAGCTTCGCGAGCTGGAGACCGCTGACCTGATTCACCGCGAGATCTATCCGGAGGTGCCGCCGCGCGTCGAGTATTCGCTGACGGCGCGCGGGCGTTCGCTCGAACCCGTGATCCGCTCGCTGTGGAGCTGGGGCAACGCCTATCTCGAGGAGCGACGCGCTGCGCCGCGCGCGCTCAACGGGGCGTCAGCCTCGGCACAACGCGCCGGGTAGAGCGGAGCAGCGCATGCCGCGGACGAACCTGCTCAACTGGGCGGTCCGGCGCCTGGTGATCTGGCTGCTCGTGCTCGGCGGCGGCTATCTCTTGGTGTTCGGCGGATCGTCGACGTCAAAACCGATCCGCAAGAAGATTTCGATCGAGGTGGCGACACCATCCGGCACGGCACGCGGCGCCTCCGTGATCGAGATGGTCCACTCGCATGCACCATGGTGGTACCCGGCCGCGGTGAAGGGCGCGGCCTCCGAGCGGGGCGAAGCGCCCTACGCCGATCTTGGCGGCAGGCGCTATGTGTTCGTCACCATCAACAACCAGCTCGACGAAAGGCCGATCTCGGGAAGCCTGCTGCCGGAATCGATACAGGCCGATGGCAGCTTTCAACCGAACAGGACGCCGATGATCGTGACCTTTGGCGATATCGAGGATCCGAACACGATCCGGAAGCTCGAGCCCGGCGCATTCGAGCGGGCGTTCGGATCGGGCTATCGTCTGGTGAGCCTGACCGCGACCGATACGCAGGATCCGCCCACCAACGGAACACTGGCGCAGAACTTTCCGGTGTTACATCGACAGCTATCGATGCCGGCCCGGCAGCGCGTCCCGCAGCCCTATCAGCGCGGCGACCTCCGAGCGATCAACTGGCGCGCCTTCGAGACGCCGCCAACACCGTGAGTCCTGTGCAGTCTACGCTGACCGCCGCTTCATCGCGCCGATGCCGAGGAATGAACCGCCGACGGACGGATATTGGCTGGTGAATTCGAACGTATCGAAGATCGGCGCCTCGAACTCCTTGAGCGCCGTCCAGAGCAGCGTCGTATCCGGACAGGCCTGGGAGTGGACGTCGTGATGCACGATGATCCTGGCATGGGCGCGGACCAGCAGATGGTCCAGCATCGCGCCGCGCAGGCTGTGATCGCCGTCGATAAAGACGAAGTCCGGCTTCACCCGATCGACATAGGCGCTGACGACCGGCGCGGTGGAGAAGGCCTGAAGATAGACCGGCTCGATCTCCGCGCGCTCGCGCAGCAGCTCGAAATAGGTCGTGATGAACGGCGTCGGATCGATCGGATCGAGCGCGATCACGGTCTTGAGGTCGGCACCGCTGTTCCGGAGCCACTCCGCAACCAGGATGAACATGCCGCCCCATCGGCAGCCGATCTCCATATACGATGAGACGCCGGACGCATTGCGTGCGAGCCAGGCCAGATACGGCGCGAGCTGGCTCGGATACTGCCAGAGGTGCAGGCCCTTGCCGAAGCTCGCCGACAATTCCGGCGGCTGTTCGCGCAGCAGCTCGTCGTTGAGGCCGAGCGCGGGGATGAACTCCCGCTCGAGGAATGCCACGTCGGTACGCTCTGCTGCGCTCAGTCCGGCGATCGCATCGACTGCCTCACCGACGGAATCGGAGAGATCGGCAAAACGCCGATATCGGTCGGCTTGAGCCTGCGGGACGTTGAGCATCGGCACCATCAACTCGGACGGAAGGGCAAGAGGAGACCGCAGCTGATGCGCCCCCGATGGTTGAACGGCGAGCGCGTCCGTCTCGGGCGCAAAATCTTGTGCTCGGCGCAAATATTCCGCCTGGCGTCCCGTGCATCTACGGGAAACCCGCCAACCCACATTCGGGTCGCGCCGGGCGCGCAGCCACGCAGCGCCTTCAACTGCTCGGGATCTTGCGCCGCACCGCCTCCACGCCGGCGTCGGTGACGCGATATCTCCGCCCCACCTCCGGGATAATCCAGCCCTTGTCGATCATTCCGGCTAGCGTGCTCGGGCCGACGCCCGCGGGAAACGGCCGGCGATGTTTGATCGCGTCGATCGCGACCCGCTCGAGATGGGTGGCGACATGAGACGGGCGGGCGCGAAACGCCTTGGCGATGATGAGAACCGACAGGACCTCGGCGCGCCGGCGCACCGCCGACGCGCTGCGGGTTAGTTCGTTGCTGATCTCGAGAGCATTCTTGCCGGCCCCGGCGAGCTCACGGAGCTTCTCGTCCTCGTCCGAGCTCCAGCGCCGCACGATCCCCATCTGCCCCTCACCGCCTGGATACCCACCTCACGCAGATGCATACGCAGGCGGCGCTGATTTGCCATGTGACTTTCGGCACCTCTTGCAGTGACGTTGGTGACTGTCACCATCAAGAGGCCCGATCGCCGTGCCGCGCGCTGCGGCGCTCAATGCTTGCTGGGTTCGAGCGTGATGAGCACGCCGGTCGGCTCGGGCTCGTGAGGCCGAAGCGACGTCAGCTCCGGATCGCTCCACTCGGCGAGACTCACGACCTCGCCCGTCTGCCCCGGCATGTCCGAGGTCTGCGCCGGCTCGAGCACCTTGAGTCCGCTGGTATCGACGAAGAATGTGTGCTCGCCGAAAACGCTGTTCAGTTGCGCCACCGCCGGATGATCATCCGGCAGCACCTGGGCATTCAGTTGCGTCATGGTCTGCTTGACTTGCGTGGCATTAAGCTTCATCCGCTGCTCCTTCGTGTTGGTTCCGGCCTTGACCGGCTTCCCTGGCTGGCTTCCTTGGTAGTTTCCTTGGCTGGCTTCCTCCCCGCTCACGCCCCTCGTTCGGGGGCTTCGAAGTCTCGAACCGATCAGGCAACGAAACGTTCCGCGCGCGCGACGCATTGACCGCGGGCGTGCTGGTTCCATGTCCATCGATGCGAGAGTTGCAACTTGTCCGCGCGCAGCGTGCCCCTTACGAGGCGGGAGACTTCTTCCTCGCGAGCCCTTCGAGATGCACGCGGCGCGCGGCGGTCTTGCGTGCGCGCTCCCTGGTGCGGCAGGCCCGGCAGCGCACGGCCGTGGTGAACACGTCGCCCTTGGCGGTCTCGTACCACCATTTCTGCTGCAACGGAGTCCACACCTCGGCAACGCCGCAGTCCTTGCAGACGAACGGCTCCGGTCGATAGGTACCGCGCTCGACGAAATCTGGGATCGAATAGCTGTTCGACGGCGCCAGCTCGCTCGTCACCACCGGAACTTCGCCGCGCGCCAGCGCAATCTTGTATTCGCGGAGACGGCGCTGCTCGGCGGCGCGTTGCGCCTGCAAGCGGCGCCATTCCTCTGCCTTGCGCTGCTTGGCGTCGATCTCCCCGCGCTTCTGCTTGCTGCTCTTCACGGCCACCGTCCAAGCCAATGCCTTGCGGCGCAGTGCCGGCCTAAATGCCGGGCAGCACCACCTCATCGATGATGGCATCATTGATGCGCCGCTGTTCGGCCGCCGGCTTGTCATAATTGCCGCAGTATTGCGCGACGACAAGGTCGAGTGCGGGGAATACATAGAGGCGCTGACCGCCCCAGCCGATGCCGGCGGCCCAGCGTTCGGGATGCGGCAATACTGCAGCGAAGGACGCGCCGAGATACCATTGGTAGCCGTAGCGGCCGCCATTCTCCATCACGACCGCCGGCGCCAGCACGCGCGTCAGCCAGTCGCGCGGCACGATCTGCCGGCCGCCCCACGCGCCGCCTGCGCGCACGAGTTCGCCGATCTTCAGGAGGTCGCGCGGCAACAGGCGCAGGCCCGAGGCCGCGCGATACTGGCCGTCGCCCACTCCCTTCGCCCAGTCCACAGGGCCAAATCCCAACGGATCGAACAGGACGCGGCGGCAATAGGCGAGCAAGTCCTCGCCAGTGCCGTTCGAGATCAGGCGCCCCAGGATCGCGGTCGCGCCGCCGCAATAGGTCCATTTGGTGCCGGGCTCGGCACAACAATCGGCCGCTCCAGGATGAAGCAGAAGCGATCGGGCGCCGCCTCCATCGCGATCTCCGAGTTGCGCAGGTCGTCGCCATAGGGAACGGTGAGCTCGTCCCATTCGAGCCCGAGCGTCATCGACAGCACGTGATGGATGGCGATGCGGTCGCGGCCCGCCTCGCGCGCGAGATCGGCATATTGCGGAAACTGGTCGTACAGCTTCGCCTCCGGCGGCGGCACCTTGCCGGCGGCAAGCGCAATGCCATAGGCAAGACCGATCACGCTCTTCGAGACCGAACGCAGGTCGTGTGGCACGTCAGGGCCGAACACGACGTTGGCGAGCGGCCCGCGGCCTTCGGCCTCATCGTCACCCCTGCCGTAGTGCTCGAACACCAGCCTGCCGCCCCGGCTTACCAGCAGCGCATGCAGGCCGCTGATCCTGCCGGCGCTCTCGGCCTCGCGCGCCGGAAGGCCGGCCAATCCGTCGGAGAGACGTCGCAGGAAGGCCGTCCGGTTCATTTGCGCTCTCCGAGCAGCTGATCGACCGCGTCCGTGAACGCCTGCCATTCGCGCTTCTGGGCGGTGAGTGCCGCGCGTCCCGCCGGCGTCAGCCGGTAATATTTCCGCGGCGGACCGCTGCTCGACTCGACGAGGCGCGTATCGACCAGCCCGTCATCCTGCATGCGGCGCATCAGGGGGTAGATCGTGCCCTCGCCCATGCCGATGCGTGAAGCGAGCGTGCTCGCGATCTCATAGGCATAGCTTTCGCCACGGGCCAGCAGCGCCAGCACGCACATCTCGAGCGCTCCCTTCTTGAGCTGAACCTGGATCGTCGATTCCGCCATCGAACTCCTGCGGGTGTTGGGAGCTACATATAGCAAGGTACCATGTAATGCAAGGTACTTGTCCCAGCAACATCGCTTCAAGCCCGATGATCCCGGCTACGGCCCCCGATCGGCGATCAACTCGGACGTTACGCCCGCTCCTTCGCGGCCGGCCGCATGTGAATCAGCGCGTCGAGCACGACGACAAGAACAGGGCGCTGCTCGTCGTTGACCAGCTCCGTCCTGAAGATCACGACGGCGTCGCGCCGCTCCGCCCTGATGGTGATCCTCTGGATCTGCGACTGGCCGGTCAGCGTGGCTCCCGGGCGGACCGGACTGGGCAATCGAATCTCCAGGCTCCGCCCGACTATGCCCGCCACCTTGCCCCAGATCGCCTCGACCACGAGGCGCTGATAGATCGCAATGGTGTTGAAGCCGCTGGCGATCAAGCCGCCGAACGGACCCGCCGCAGCCGCAGCGGGATCGGTGTGGATCGGCACGGGGTCATACTTGCCGGCGAACGCCAATATCTCGGCCTCGCCGATCGTGTAGCTGCCGAGCTCAAACGTCTGGCCTTCGGTGAGATCTTCCGCATACAGCATCGCGCACCTCCGCTTTCCGGCACGACGATAGACGATCGCTGCGGGCATTCCATGACCTCTGACGTCATGAACTTCGCGCACGCGACGCCGGATGCGAAGACGTGACGCGAGCGGTATCGGCCGCTCGCGCAACGCGGCGCATATGCCGCGCTATTGCAGCCGTGCCGCCCTCGCCTTGGCGGCCTTCAGGGTGTTCTCCATCAGGCAGGCGATCGTCATCGGGCCGACGCCGCGCGGCACCGGCGTGATCGCACCGGCGACCTGCACCGCCTCGTCGAAGGAGACATCGCCGCACACCGTGTAGCCGCCGTCCGGCTTCTCGACGCGCGTGGTGCCGACGTCGATGACGATGGCCTGCGGCTTGATCCAGTCGCCGCGCACGAGGCCAGCCTTCCCCACCGCACTGACCAGGATATCGGCCTGTCGGCAGATCTGGCTGATGCCGCGGGTGTGGATGTGGGTCTGCGTCACGGTCGCCTGCTCCTGCAGCAGCAGCGCGGCCATCGGCTTGCCGACGATGTTGGAGCTGCCGATCACCACGGCATGCGCACCGGTGAGATCAGGCCGGATCGATTTGATCAGGCGGAGACAGCCGAGCGGCGTGCATGGCACCAGCGCATCGTCGCCGTGAAACAGCCGGCCTGCGTTCAGGGCATGCAGGCCGTCGACATCCTTGGCGGGATCGACCGCCGCCATCACGCGCAAGGCGTCGACATGGGCCGGCAGCGGCAGCTGGACGAGGATGCCGTCGATATCGTCACGCGCGTTGAGCGCCTCGATCCTGGCCAGCAGATCGGACTCGCTGGCGTCATCAGGCAGGCGTTCGACCTCGCCGCGCAGGCCGAGCCGTTCGGCCATCCTGACCTTGCTCTGCACGTAGACCTGGCTCGCCGGGTCACAGCCAACCAGCACGACCGCCAGCCCCGGTGCGCGAGGCAGCCGGTCCAGTTCGCTTGCAACCTGATCGATGACAATTTGGGCATGTGCATGCCCATCGAGAATATTCGCCGTCATGGGACCTCCGGTTCGAAGCGGTGCCCAGGCGCGCGGCGTTCAGTCTCTGCGCTCCCCGATGGTGGTCCATCCAAGCGCCAGTCGCGCAGATGGCGTGGTCATAGCCGCCCGGCCTGCCAAAGGCAATGGCAGACCGCGCAAGCGCAGCGTGCGCGACAACTTGCGGTCTTCTGCAAGGTGTGGAACTTATCGAGCATGGCGGACTGCACGCCTAGATTGAGGGCACAATGACGGTTTTCAGGCATCGCTTTTGGTTGACGGCGCTTGCGTCACTGGCGTGTGCAATGAGCGGCGCGTTGCCGGTCCATGCGGACTGGGCGACGTGCCGGAGCAAGCCGACGCGCGCCTGCGTTCTCGAAGAGGCGTTCAGCAGCAACGGCAGGCCGCTCGCCGGCAAGGAGCGGCTGGACGTGTTGATCCAGGCCAGCGTGCTGCTTCATATCGAGTACGCCACCGCCGCCGACATCGCCGAGGCACAACAGCTGTCGCAATCCGCGCAAAACGCCAACGTGACGAGCTACGCCCTGATTGCCATCAAGGGACTGGTTGCCGCCAACCAGAAACAGCAGGCGCTTGATCTGGTCGGCTCCTTCGGCGGGTCGACGCAGCTCATCGGAATCGCCGAGCTCGCGCGCAGCCTCGTCAAGGCCGACGATCTCGATACGGCGCTGGCGTTGGACGATCGGCTGCAACCGCCGCCCGACCCAAAAAACATCTACGGCACGCGCAGCGTCATCGCGATCGAGGCGGTGAAGGAGCTGGCAGACGTCGGCAAGATCGAGAAAGCCCGTGCACTGATGATGGAGCAGCGCTTCATCACGGAATCGCAACTGGCCGACATGCAGGTCGCCCTGGGGCGTGCCTACGCCAAGCGCAGCGATGCGAAATCCGCGAAGGAGTTCTATGACCAGGCCGAGAAGAATCTGCGCACCGCCCTGGACAAATTGAGGGTACGCGGCGGAGAAATCCCGCTTCGCTTCTCCATCATCAAAGTGATGGCGCTGCGCGGCGACGGCGAGCCGGTCAAGCAGGCGCTGCAACAGATGCAGGCGGAGACTGCCGACGCGCAATTCGAGCTCCAGCGCCTCGTCGGCTATACGCAGGTCATCGTTCCACTGCTGGAGACCAAGCAATTTCTGCTTGCCCTCGACATCGCCAAATCGCTGACGCCGGTGACCGACAAGGACATGATGCTCGCCAGCATCGCCAGTTGGCAGGCCACGAACGGCTGGCCCGATGATGCCCGCACGACGCTGTCGCTGCTGACGGATCCGGCCGAAACGCCGCCTCAGCAGACCGCGCTGCGTAGCCTTGCCGCAGCGACCGCGAGGGCCGGCGACGTGGCTGGAGCGCTGCAGATTGTCGGCCAGATCCACGCCCCGAAAATACGTGCCGCCGCGCTGTTCCTGGTCGCGCAGGCCATGCCGAAATAGGCACCGCCTGAGCCGGTGGATTGATACCCCAAAGGCCAAGTCCGGGATAGGATTTAGCCAAAATTTGCGTTAGTCACGGTTCCACGCCGCGGCCTTTCCGACCCTGGCGCCCTCCTTCGGTCATCACGCCATTTCGGACATTTCGACATGAGACAGATCATTCTCGCGCTGGCGCTCCTGTATCCGGCTGCCGCGCTTGCCCAAGGCACCACCCCACCTGCCGCGGCCGACAAGCCGGCGGCGGCCGCCCAGCCCATGATCGGCGACAAGCCGCTGGTCCAGGTCGGCAAGAAGCCGGCGGCCAAGAAGGGCGAGAAGCCGCCCGCGCCCGGCAAGCCGCAATCGGTCGCGCAGAAGCTCCAGGCCTGCGGCGACATCGACGACGCCACCAAGGAGCGGCTGCTCTGCTACGACGAGATCTTCAAGCCGCAGCCCAAGCCGAAGGCGGCGCCTGCCAAGGGCGTCAATGAATGCCGCTTCGTCAAGGAAGAGGACGAGCGGCTGACCTGCTACAACGGTTTTGCCGACAAGATTCCGCGCCTGCCGCGGTAACCGCGTAGCGCGCCACCTGCGCAATCGGCGCCCGGCGACCGGCCTGATATCGCGGACATGAAAATGCCGCCGCGAGCATTCGCGGCGGCGTATCGATGTGGGCTACGGAAATCCCGCTTACCAGGTCCCGAAGCCGCCAAAGAAGCCCATGCGCGGCTGCTGCTGCGCGATACGGTAGGGCTGGTACATCCCGGGCTGCGCCAGCCGCATCGGCTGCTGGGGATGGGGGTGGTACCGCGCGACCTTGCGCTTCTTCGGTGCCTGCGGCTGGGCCTGCGCCGGCTGCTCGGCCGGCTTGGCTTCGGCCACGACCGGCCCCTTGCCCGCGTCAGCCTTCTCCGGCGGAATGAACTGGGCGAACGTATTGCGGACGCGGGACTGCGCCGACGCATCGCGGTCAGCCGGCGGGGCTGCAGCGGCGACGGCGTTCACCTGCGGCGGAACGATGGCCGGCACACTGGTGTCGTACACCACCCGCTCCGGCAATTTCTGGGTCGACTTGATGCGCACCATGGTCTTGTCGACGCCGGGCGACGACAGGCCCTGGCTGGTGACGACGGCCTCTTGCGGCACCACGAGGTTGACGACGAAGAGCAGCGCAAGCAGCACACCACCCATGTACAGGAAATAACGCGCCACAGGCATTTGGAAGCTCCCCCCGCGCCTCGGGCGCGGTTCATCTCGACGCGACGACATCAGTCATCGCGCAACGAACTCATCGTCTGCGCATGATCACCCGGACAGACGCCATCGCGCTCCCGGGTCGTTCTCTAACGGTCGGCTTATTAGTTAGTTCCTGCCTGGCCGTTACGGTTCACCCGGCAAGTCAATTCCCGGTCACTTTTTCGGGAATGGGGATTAAACACGGCTGGCGGTCACGACAGAGCATTTCGCCTTGCTTGCGTTAACGTTGACGAACCCGATCAGCATCCGCGAGTAGGTCTTGCGGCTTTTCATGGCAATGGTGTCTGATATCAGCCGCTTGCGCTCGGTCAGGGGGCTGCCGTCGCGGCGGATGAAGGCGCAGGCGATCTCGATGTCCTTGACCGCGAAATCATTGGCGTTGCGCAGCGTCAGGGTCACCAGCGCCTTCGAGCCCAGCCCGCCGCGCCGCCATGATTGCGAGGCGATCCGCAGCTTCTCCAGCGGCGACCGTTCGGCGCCTTGCTCGGGCGGCTTCGCCGCCTCGACCGCCTGCGGGGCGGTCGCCATGCCGACTGTGGCCGGCTCATCTGCCAGCGCGGTGGGGGCGGCCTTTGCGGGCTGAGCGGGCTCGGCCTCGGTCGATGTGTACTGCGCAGTGCGGATGACGGCGGGCGAGATCGGCCACAGCTCCTGGTCCCCGGCATCGCTCGGCTCGGGGAGCATGAACCACGCGGCGATCCCGGCAATGGCGATGACCGACAGCAGCAGGCTGGCATAGAAGCCGCCCTGACCGAGACGTCCGGCGGCAGTCCTTTGAAACGACAAGCCGATCTGCATCGTGGTGCCCTCACCCCCTGGACGCCCGATCGAGCCGCCGCACACCGAGGAAGCCACGCAGGCATCGCGCCAAGCGGCTTCCGGACGGCCGCAGGTCGAGCGGCCACGCGAGAAACAATCTCTGAGGGGCGGAATGGTTTCATTCCGGGACGACAATCTTGCGACTGCGGTGACGGAGGGATGGCGTCACGGCGGGCCGCTCGCTACGTTCGCGCGCGAGAGCGCGTGCCGTGCCCTCCAGCGGCGCAAGAACAACAAGGAGATCGCAATGCCTGTCGTCACCTGGGACCACGTCCATCTGCGCAGCCCCGATCCCGAGGCCACCGCAACCTGGCTGCGCGACATTCTCGGCGGCGAGATCATCCGCGGCCCCGGCCGGATCGACGTCCAGCTCGGCGGCGCCAAGGTGTTCATCGCCGAGGTGACGCAAGGCGACGGCGTCAACGCCGCGCCGGTGACGCCCTATCAGGGGCTCGATCATTTCGGACTGACCGTGAAGGACATCGACGCGGTCGCGGCAGAGATCAAGGCCAAGGGTGTCGAGTTCACCAAGGAGCCGACCACGATCCGCCCCGGCGTGCGGATCTGCTTCATCCGCGGCCCGCAGGGCATCTCGATCGAACTGCTCGAGCGCGACAAGAAATACGTGTGAGCGACGAACCGCTTCGCTACGTCATGCTGCCCGGCATGAAACAGCGGATCGTCACGCCCATGTAGCTCTTGATCGGCCAGACCATGGCGCGGCCGACCCGGTTGGGCTCGGTGACCACGGCCTCGTCGGGGACGTCGATCCATGCACCATCGAGCCGCACGCGATAGTGCCCGTCCTTGGATTCCCAATCGACATCGCTGACCGCGCTGCCGTCGGCATCCGAGCAGCACGGCCCCTTGCCGCTGCGCAGACGGTCGAACCATTCCTTGAGCGGCGAATTGGCGTAGCGGCCGTCGGGATCGCGCGCCTGCGCGATTTGCACGGCGGCCACCAACACCGACATCGTCAACCCGAGGACCACCATCATGAGGCCCGCACGACGGGCCGAAGTTCCATTGGCACTGCGAGGGCGCGCCAAACGGCCGCCGGACTCAATCCAGTCTGTCATGTGTTCGCTCCAGCACTCACCGGCCAGTGCAACCAGAGCTATGCATTTCGCGGGCCACTTTGATTCGCGCGCACGGTCCGCTGTCATCGCGCCGTCACACTGCCTGGCAGGAACCGAGGGTTACCCGAACGGGGGAGACCCGGGAATCAACCTGCCGCATTGCACGAGGTTGCTCGCTTTGGCATAAAAAACCAACTGGCTTGCCGTGGGCGGCGGCCAGCAAACGGGACGTCATGAAGAACGGGCTCTATTCAATTCACGTCACCCTGCTGGACGGTCGCGTCGGCAAGGGCAGCGGCGTCATTCTCTTCCGCGACGGCCAGATTCTGGGCGGCGACGCCTACCTATATTACACCGGCAGCTACACCGTGAAAGGTGACGCCTTCAAGGGCGAGGTCCTTGTGCAACGCCACACCACGCCGCGCGACACCGACAACCCGCTGTTCGGCGGGCCCGCGCCGGTCGGCATCGGTGTCTCCGGCACCTTCACCGACACCCGCGGCACCATGAGCGGCACCGCGCTGGTCGGCAAGGCCAGCCTGATCTTCGGCGCCACGCTGCACAAGCTCGCGGATATCAATTAGGCGCGACGAGATTGCGTTCGACTAGAGCATTTTCCGATCACGTTGCGTCGTAACCAGCCGCGACGAGATAATTTTGGCATTCCTCGGGTGAGAAGCGCTTGAGAGCGTTGGCGATTGCTTGCCAGAGATCGGGCATGGTGCGCGCTGCGGCGGCCCGCAACAGGGCTTTCAGTTTAGAGAAGGCCATTTCGATCGGGTTGAAGTCTGGACTGTAGGGCGGAAGATAGAGCAGGCTTGCTCCGACCGCCCGGATGGCCTCTCGAACGCCATGGACCTTGTGAGCGGGCAAGTTGTCCATGATAACGGTATCGCCCGGCCGCAGCGATGGGGCGAGCAATTGCTCGACGTAGGCCAGGAAAGCGTCGCCATCCATTGGACCGTCCAGAACAAGCGGCGCGATCAGACCGTCGGAGCGCAATCCAGCGGTGAATGTCGTCGTCTTCCAATGTCCGTGTGGGATAGCTGCACGACATCGCTCGCCGCGTGGCGAGCGGCCGTAAAGCCGCGCCATTTTGGTGTTGGCGCTGGTTTCGTCGATGAAGACGAGACGCTCAGGGTCAAGATCGATTTGCCCTTCGAACCACTCCTCACGCGCGGCATTTATATCGCCGCGCCGTTGCTCGGCGGCGTGCGCTGTCTTTTTTTAAGTGTGATCTTTCTGCGCTGGAAAAAACGCCAGAGCGACGCGATGCCAGTCGATATTCCACGACGTTTCAACAGTTCTCGCAACTCGGCGAGCGTGATATCCGGCTTCGCTGTCACTGCCTCCAGAATCAATTGCGAATGCGCTTCGATGCGCTGCGATTTGCGGTCACCGCCCTGGCGTTTAGGAACGATGTCGCCAACTTCCTTGAGGCGACCGCGCCAGCGGATCGCACTGGCCGCGCTGACACCAAAGCGCTCAGCAGCCTGTCGACAGGACATGCCACCGTCAATCGCGGCTATCACCCTTTGACGAAGATCAACCGAAAGCGCCCTGGCCATACATGCTGGCCTCCCTCGCCAGCATGCAGCTTGAATCTGACTCGCGCCGTTTTGGGAATCCCCACCCGATTCATTCCGGTCGGAAAATGCTCTAGTCGTGTTTGAGCGCTTGTTGGACCCGCCATCCTGAGGAGCGCGCTCTTGCGCGCGTCTCGAAGGATCGACGGCCACCAGCGGGGCCGTGCATCCTTCGAGGCTCGCTCCGCTCGCACCTCAGGATGACGGAGCAAAAGCGAATGACGTTCCGGCCACCGCGAGTCCCACCTACTCCGCGGCCTGCTCCAGCGGCGCGACGCGCGGCAGGATCATCTGGATGCGCGTGCCGTTGCCCGGCGCGGAGTCGAGCGAGAGCCGTCCGCCGAGCCGTGTGGTGACGATGCTGTAGACGATGTGGAGGCCGAGGCCGGTGCCGCCCTGGTCGCGCCGCGTCGTGAAGAACGGATCGAAGGCGCGGCGGCGGACATCGAGGCTCATGCCGCAACCATTGTCGGCGAAGATCACCTCGACATTGTCGCCGCCGGACGCATGCACCTGGATCTCGACCTCGCCGGCCTTGCCGTCTGGGAACGCATGCGCGACCGCGTTGAGGAACAGGTTGGTCAGCACCTGGCCGTACGGCCCCGGATAGGAATTCATGATCAGGTTCGGCTCGCAATCGACGTTGAGCGTCAGATTGTGCTTGCGCAGACCGGGCCGCAGACTCATCACCACCTGCTCGGTGAGGTCGCCGAGATCGAAGGTGCGCTGGTCCGAATAGTTGCGGTCGGCGGCGACCTGCTTGAACGACTGGATCAGTTCCGCGGCGCGATTGAGGTTGGCGACGAGCTGCGAGGACGCGTCGCGCGCCGTGTTGAGGAAATCGTTGAGGCTGGAGCGGCGCAAATCGCCGCGCTCGACCTGGGTCGCGAAGATCGCGGTCTTGCGCTCCAGTGCGGACGCCACCGTCAGGCTGATGCCGACGGGATTGTTGACCTCGTGGGCGACGCCGGCCACCAGACGGCCGAGCGCTGCGAGCTTCTCGGCCTCGATCAGCGAATTCTGGGTCTCGCGCAGATTGCGCAGCGCGGCCTCGGCGGAGTCCTTTGCCTTGCGCATCTCCTGCTCGGAGCGCTTGCGATCGCCGATGTCGAGCGCGACAGTGACGATGTTCTCGATGTCACCCTGCGAGTCCAGGATCGGCAGCTTGTTGACCAGCCATTGCCGCATGTTGCCCGCCGAGTCCTTGTACTCCTCTTCATAGAAGCCGAGCTCGCGCCGCACCGACAGCACACGCTTGTCGTTCTCGTCGGTCTTGGCCGCGCCGTAGCGCGACATCAGCTCGGCGGTGGTCTGGCCGAGCGCGTCCTGCGGGTCGATGCCGAAGATTCCCGCCATGTAGCGGTTCATCATCACATAGCGCAGCTCGCTGTTCTTGACGTTGATGACGGCGGGCACCGTGTCGATGACCATCTGCAGCATGCGGCGGCCTTCGGCGATGGCGTCTTCGGCGCGCTTCTGGTCGGTGATGTCGCGCACCGTGCCCTCGTAGCGGGTCACCTCGCCCTCGTCGTTGCGTACGACGGTCGCGGAATCCGACAGCCACAATATGGTGCCGTCGCTCGCGCGCACCTGGTATTCGTAGTCGCGCACCGTGCCGTCGCGCTGCATCAGCTTCTGATACTGCTCCCGCGCCGCCGGATCGACATAGACGGTGGTTGCGATGTCGTCGATGCCGTTGATCAGGTCCTGCGGCGTGGCATAGCCCATCATCCGTGCCAGCGCCGGATTGGCGTTGAGCAGCGTGCCGCCCGGCGTCGTGACGTAGATGCCCTCGACCGACGCCTCGAACAGCTTGTGGTAGCTCTCCTCGGCGAGCCGCTGCTCGGCGAGCGCGCGCAGCGCCGCCTCGCGGGCGTTGTCGGCGTCGACCAGGGTCTGGCGGAACACTTCGGCGGCGCGCGCGATGTCGCCGATCTCGTTGTCGAGATCGGCGCCGGGAATGAACGCGCTTTTCTCGCCGCCCGCGACCTTGCGGATCGATCCGGCGATCCTGGCGAGCGGGCGGACGGTGCGGCGAACCACCAGCACCGAGGCGAACAGGCCGATCAGCACGCCCGCCGTGCCGAGCACGATGCTCTGCCATTTCGCTTCCGCCAGCGTCCGCGCAAAATCGCGCGCCAGCACATGGCCGCGACGGCTGGAGAGCTCGCGCAACAGCTCGGTCACCTTCTGAATCAGCCGGCCTTCGGCGCCGAGCACCTCCCGGTCGATATCGGCGATCTGGCCCTCGCGGACCGAGACCGCGATGATCGCCTCGGCATAATTGTCGACGGCGCGGCGCAAGGCGGGGTCGGTGACGGTCATCGCCCGCATGCTTTGCGCGGCCTGCTCGGCGGCGGAAGTGTTGTGCGCCAGGAGCGCGGTGGCAATCCGGCTCTGGTCCTGTGACAGCGCGTTGGCCAGCGCCGCATCGCCGCTCGAGTCGACCGCCTTGTCGAAGGCGTCGCGCAGCGCCGGTAGCCCGGCGACGATCTCGGCGCGGCGGCTGAGCAGCGCCGAGATGCGCTCGATCCCGCCGCGATAGGTCGCGAGCCGCTGGGTGACGCCGTCGATCATGTCCTGCTGCTCGGGCGCCAGCTCGATCCGGGTCTTTTTCAGGATTTCGCTCAGCGACTGGGCCGCCTGCGCGACCTGGGCCGACTGCGACTGGCTGCCGGGCTCGGTGACGAAGTCCCGCGCCGCCAGCCGCAGCTCGTTGGTGCGCCGGTCGATGTCCTCCGCGATGTCGCCGACGCTTTGCAGGCGCTGCAGCTCGGCAAAGGTCGTATCGATGTGGCGGATCGCGATGACGCTGGCCGTGGATGTGATGATGATCACAGCCAGCACCAGCAGGAAGCTGCCGAATGTGAGCTGGCCAATTGAGAGGGAGAACGCACGCGGCGCTTGCGAATTCGGCGGCAATTCAGCGGTCATGTCATCAAGGCCGGGGTCCAATACGCCCAATATACGGGAAAATACGGGCTTTGGGTAAACATGCTAGGCGGCTGAGCCGGCCGGCGGTGTGATCTGTGTCACCCCGATGATAGCAGCCGGTGGCTGATTCCGGCACAGGGCGACGCCGGGCCTAGTCGGGCGGGATGCCGGCTTCCTTGACCACCCTGGCCCAGAGGGCGACATCCGCCTTGATGATGTCGGCGAAGCGCCCAAGCGGCGCGCTCCTGGCGTCGCAGCCGGCGACATCGAGCTTTTGCCGCACCGCGGCGGAGGTCAGCGCCGTTTCCAGCGCCGCGCTGATACGTTCGACCACCGGCCGCGGCGTGGCCGACGGCACCACGAAGCCGAACCAGGGCGTCACCTGCGCCTCGGCATAGCCCTGCTCGGCCAAGGTCGGCACATCGGGGAAATACTTCGAGCGGCCGTCGCTGATCGCGCCGATGATCCGGATGCTGCCGGACTGCACCTGGGCCAGCGCCTGGTTGGCCGACAGGAAGCTCGAGGTGATCAGGCCGCTTGCGATGTCGGGCACCATCTGCGGATAGCCGCGATAGCCGATCGCGGTGACGTCGATCCCGGCCAGCCGCTTGAACAGCTCGAAGCCGAGATGGCCGGTCGAGCCCTTGCCGGGATGGCTGTAGTTCAGCGTGCCCGGCTTGGCCTTGGCGAGCACGACGTAGTCGGCGACGGTTTTCACCGGCAGCGAGGCCGGCACGATGAAGAAGTTCGGCGCGAGGCAAATCTGGCCGACCGGCGCGAAGTCCTTGACCGGATCCCAGCGCAGCTGCGTGCTGAGCGCCGGGCTTGCGGTGAAGAAGGTCGTTCCAACAGCCACGTGTAGCCGTCGGGCGCGGCGCGCACGACCTCCTCGGCCGCGATCGAGCCGTTGGCGCCGGATTTGGCCTCGACGACGATCGTGCCCTTCCACTGCTCCTGCATGTCCTGTGCGACGATGCGCGCGAACACGTCGGCGACGCTCCCCGGCGCATAGGGAATCACGATGCGGATCGGCCGGCTCGGAAAATCCTGCGCGCGCACCACATCCGCCGTCGCCAGCCACGCCAGGCACGCACCGGCAATGAGGCTGATCCGCCGCAGCATCGTCCCTTTTCCCTACCCTGTGATCTCGTTGCGGGCAGGATGCAGGGACTGGCCGGCGGCAGCAAGGCGCCGGTTTCGGCTGGCGAAACTTCAGGCCGTGGCGATCTTTCGCGCCGGAATCGTCATCGCGGCGATGACCTCAGGCCGTTGCGATCCTTCGCACCGGAATCGTCATCGCGGCGACGCCGATCACGACGCAGGCGAGCCCGATCCACGCCGTCGGGCTCAACCGCTCGCCCAGAAATGCGACGCTGAGCGCAACCCCGATCGGCACCCGCAGATAGGCCTGCGCCGTGGTGCCGACCGAGCCGAGGGTCTGGATCAGGCGGAAGTAGATCACGAAGGCGATCGCGGTCGAGAACACCGCAAGCGCCAGCAGAGCGAGAAGCGAGCTCGTCGAGGGCGTCAGCGTCCACGGCCGCTCGACGGCGAGGCTGAGCGGCGTGAGGATCGCGGCGCCCGCGATCAGCGAGCCGGCGGCAGGCGCCATCGGATCGAGCCCCTTGAAGCCGCGGCTGAAGATCGCGGCGCAGGCGTAGCAGATGGTGGCGGCGACGATCGCGACCTCGGCCACGATCCCCTCGCCGAGATCGCGGAATGCATCGACGCCGACGATCAGGCAGATGCCGGCCATGCCGGCGATCACCCCGAACAGTTTGCGCGGGCTCGCCGCCTCATGGCGGGTGATCGCGGCGGTGAACAGGAAGGTGAAGATCGGCGAGGCCGAATTGAGGATGGTGGCGAGCCCGGCATCGACGTAGCGCTCGCCCCAGGCGATCAGCGTCCACGGGATGACACTGTTGAGGCAGGCCTGGAAGATGAAGCGGCGCCAGCTCGCGCCATCCGTCGGCATCGTCACGCCGCGCATCTGCATGATGACGAGCAGCAGCAGCCCCGCGATCGCGGTGCGCGCCGCGATCAGCGTGATCGGCGGGATGGTCGCAACGCCAAGCTTGATGAAGGTGTAGGAGCCGCCCCACAGGGTGGCGAGCGCGAGCAGCAGGGCCAGTTCGGAGGCCATGCCGGGTTGTCGCGATGTGGTGGTGGTCATGTTGCAGATTCCGCCTCGATGTTGAGACGGAGCCTACGTCGGCGGGAAGGAATGATACTTCGCTACAGGCCGAAGTGTGGAGAAAGCGATTCTCTTTCCCATCGTCGTCCCGGCGAAAGCCGGGACCCATTACCACAGGGTTGTATTGTTGGAAAAAGGTGTGGCCCCAGCGTCGCGCAACAATGGACATCGGTGGCTATGGGTCCCGGCTCCCGTGCGCAATTGCGCACTAGGCCGGGACGACACCGAATGTACTGCGCCGCGACTTCGTTACAGAAGAAGCGTGAAGATGCCGAACCGTCATCCTGAGGTGCGAGCGGAGCGAGCCTCGAAGGATGCGCGGCCCGGCTGGTGGCCGTCGATCCTTCGAGGCGCCCAACGGGGCGCACCTCAGGATGACGGGTCTGTGCGAGGACGGAACTACCCCAGCGCCCCGACCTCGAACACCTCGCCGTCATAGCCCGCTTCCTTGGGGATGCGGAGCTGGCGGCCGGTGGCGGTCTTGGTCATCACGGGCATCACCGCGACGATCGGCTTGCCCTTGCTGTCGGCGAGCGCGGCGCCGACATTCGGCTGCTTGCCGAGCTTGATCAGGTTGCGCGTGGTCGGGAACGGCAGCTTGAAGCGGCCGGTCTCGCCGCCCTCCAGCGCCTCGCGCGGCGATACCCAGATCGAGTCGGTGGATTCCTTACCGTCATGGGCGCCGAGCTGCTCGGGCGGTGCGGCGGCGAGGAAGAACCAGGTATCGAACCGCTTCGGCATGCCCTCCGGCGTGATCCAGTGCGCGTAAGGCACGAGCGCGTCGAGCGCCAACACCATGCCGTTGTCGGTCAGCACCTTGTGGAAGGTGATCTTGCCTTCGTTCAGGGCCGCGCGATGCGCGGTCGCGATCTCGCTCGCGCGCCTGGCATCGACCAGATCCTTCAAGCCCTGCGGCCGCGCCAGCAGGATGCCGCTTTCTTCAAAAGTCTCGCGGATCCCCGCGATGCGGAAGCCGAGTGCGTCGGCGTCGAGGCCTTCCCCGCCCGAATAGAGCGCCGGATCGGCCGCGATCTCCTTGTCGTTCTTGTCGACGCTGCCGCCCGGAAACACCAGCGCGCCCGAATTGAACTCGATCTGGTGATGGCGGACCATCATGAAAATTTCAATTTCGCGCGCTGACGTGCCGTCACGCAGCAACAGCACGGTCGAGGCAAGGCGCGGAGCAACGATCTCGGTCATGATTAGCCTGCTGCACTGGATTGCGGTTGCAGATTGGCGCGGCGATCGACCCGCGCCACGCGGGAGAGCAGATAGTCGACTTCCGCCCTCGCCTGCGGCGTGATCACCGCCCCCGGCTTGCGCTGGGCGCTGGACGAGATGATGCCGCGCTTCTGCAGCACGTATTTGCGCACCGTCAGCCCGACGCCGGGCTGCTGCTCGTAGCGGATCAGCGGCAGATGCGCGTCGAACAGGTCGTGCGCGGCATCGCGTTTGCCGGCCTTCGACAGGTTGACGACGTCGATCAGCAACTCCGGGAAAGCATAGCCGGTCATCGCACCGTCGGCGCCGCGCTCCATCTCGAAATCGAGGAACAGGCCGCCATTGCCCACCAAAATGGACAGCGGCCGCAGCGAACCGTCCTTCTGGAAGTTGCGCAGCGTCGAGATCTTCTCCAGGCCCGGCCAGTCCTCGTGCTTGAGCATCACGCAGGACGGCGAATCCATCACGATCTTGCGGACCACCGCGGGCGTGAACACGACGGTCAGCGTCAGCGGATAATCCTGCAGCACCCAGGGAATATCGTCGCCGATCGCCTCCTGGGCCTGCTTGAAGTAACCGATGATCTGGTCGTCGGTGCGCAGATGCGGCGGCGGCGCGATCATCACGCCGCCGGCGCCCGCATCCATCGACTTCTTCGCCAGCGAGCGCATCGTGGCAAAGCCCGGCGCCGAGACGCCGACGATCACCTGCAGCTTCTTGGCGCGCTTGACGAAGCGCAGCGCGACCTGCTCGGCCTCGGCGGCATCGAGCTTCGGCGCCTCGCCCAAAATGCCCAGCACGGTGACGCCGTCGCAGCCGACCTCGGTGTAGAAATCGGTCAGCCGGTCGATCGATGCCTCGTCGATACGGCCCTCGTCGTGGAACGGGGTCGGCGCGATCGCAAAGGTTCCTGCGGCCTGGGCGGTGAGTTTTGTCATTATCTGCCTCTATCCTCTTTCGTCATTCCGGGGCGCCCGTGAGGGCGAACCCGGAATCTCGAGATTCCGGGTCTGGTCCTTCGGACCATCCCGGAATGACGTTTTAGCCTAGAACCGCCGCGCGCCCATCCTGATCTGCTCCTCGGAGAAGAAGATCTCCTTGGCGTGCGTGGCGATATCCTCGGCCTTCCAGCCGGTAAATGGCGGCTTCCAGCCGTCCGTCTCCATCATCCGCATCTCGCGGACGCCGCGCGGGCCCGAAACGCCGAGAACCTTGCCGGTCTGGTCGCCCGACAAGTCGCTGACCATGTAGAGCACGGCCGGCGCGATGCCATCCGGCCCGAGCGCCGTGCCCGGGTTCTCCTTGTAGCGGGGCAGGTCTGCGGTCATTCGGGTCAGCGCGCCCGGCGCCAGGGTCCAGATTCGGATGTTGTACTTGCGGCCCTCGATCGCCAGCACGTTGGAGAGGCCCCAGATGCCGCCCTTGGCCGCGCCGTAATTGGTCTGGCCGAAATTGCCGATCAGGCCCGAGGTCGACGACGTGTTGACGATGACGCCGCCGCCATTGTCGCGCATCCATTTGAACACCGGCTGGGTGCAGCAGAAGGTGCCCTTCAGATGCACCTTCATCACCCTGTCCCAGTTGGCTTCCTTGGCCTTGTGGAAGGTCTCGTCGAGCAGGATGCCGGCGTTGTTGACCAGGATGTCGGCGCGGCCGAAATGCTTGATGGCGTCGTCGAACACCGACTGGCCGCCCGCCAAGGTCGAAATGTCGGCGCCATTGGCAACCGCGCGGCCGCCCTCGGCCTTGATCGCGTCGACCACCTTGTCGGCCATCGACTTGTCGGAGCCCGAGCCGTCGCGCGGCCCGCCGAGATCGTTGACCACGACAGCCGCACCCTCGCGCGCGAACAGCTTTGCGTAGGCTTCACCCAATCCGCCGCCGGCGCCCGTGATCAGCGCCACCTTGCCGTCGAGCAATCCCATGGTTGTTTCTCCGTTTATTGTTTTCTTCCTTAACCTCGCCCCGCTTGCGAGGAGAGGTCGGATCGCATCGCAAGATGCGATCCGGTTGAGGGGGTACAGGTCTAACCGCAAGACCATCGCTGCGGAGAAGGCCCCTCACCCCACCCTCTCCCCGCAAGAGCGGGGCGAGGGAGTCAACGGCCGTCGGATGTGGCTACGCCAGCACCGTCTTGCCGCTCTTGATCACGGTGACGCCGCGCGATTTCACCTTGGCTTCGAACGATACGACGTTGCCGTCCTTCCACAACTCCATGGTCACGGTCTCGCCGGGAAACACCGGCGAGGAGAACCGCGCCACGTGCTGCTTGAAGGCGGATGGATCGTAGTCCGCATAGGTCTGCAGCACGCCGCGGCAGGTGATGCCGTAGGTGCACATGCCGTGCAGGATCGGCCGCGGGAAGCCGGCCTTCCTAGCGAACTCCGGATCGGAGTGCAGCGGGTTGCGATCGCCGCAGAGCCGGTAGACCAGCGCCTGGTCGGGCCGCGTCGTGATGTCGACGACCTTGTCCGGCGCGCGCTCCGGCACCTTGTGCGGCTCGGGCTGGCCGTCGGACGGTCCGCCGAAGCCGCCATCGCCACGGGCGAAGCGCGAAGCGACCAGCGTTGCGAGCTTGTCGCCTTTCTCGTCCTTCAGCACGGTCTGGTGGCGGATCACCGCGCCCTTGTCCTTGCCCTTGTCGAACACGTCGAGCACGGTCGAGTCGGCGGTGATATGGGCCGCGATCGCGAACGGCTTGTGGAAGGTGATGTCGCGCTCGCCGTCGACCACCATCACGCGGTTCAGATTCATCTCGCCGGGACCGGCGCCCCAGGCGGCGACCGAGGCAAATGTCGGCACCACCTTGAGCGGGCGCGGCGTCAGCACGCCCTCGTTGACGAAGGCGAGCTCCCTCTCGTCCATCGGATCGGCGCCGAGCCCGATGCCATAGGCGTACAGCATCACCTCGCGGTCGCTGTAGCTGTATTTCTGGCCGAGATTCTTCAGGGCCATCAGCTGTTCGTACACGATCGGCATTGTTGTTTCCTCCCCGAATTGTTGTCTCTCTTCGGCGCTACCCGTTATTGCGCCCTCTCCCCTTGCGGGAGAGGGCTGCACCGATGTCAAACACGAACTCGCTTGGGAGAGGGGTATCTCCACAAACACATCTCTCGCGGAGAGAAACCCCTCTTCCGGCAGCTGCGCTGCCACCTTCCCCCGCAAGGGGGGAAGGTACTTTTGAGGCTAGGCCGGCGTGAAGAACGGCAGCGGGGCGCCGTCGGTCGGCTTCCACACCACCTTCACCTTCTGGCCGATCTTCACCTTCTCCAGATCGCAATCGACGATGTTGGTCTGCAGCGACGGGCCTTCCTTCAGCGTCACATAGGCGATCGCATAGGGACCGGTCGGCGACTTCCGCATCAGGCTGTAGGTGTAGACCGTGGCCTCGCCGCTTGATTCCTCCCACACCGTCTTGTCGGAGAAGCAGAACGGGCAGATCGCGCGCGGGAAGTAATGCGCTTCGCCGCAGGTGGTGCAGCGCTTGATCATGAACTTGCCCGCCTTCGCCGCTTCCCAGAACGGCGCGGTCTCCGGGTTGGTCACGGGGGCATTGTACTTCTTCGCTTCAGACATCACGCACGCTCCAGAATGCAGGTTGAGGCGGCGTGGCGAACGCCGAGCAGACCGCCGGTGCCGTGGGCGATCGCGAGGTCGCAGTTCTTCACCTGCACCTTCGGATGCGCCTCGCCGCGCAACTGGCGCACAGCCTCGAGGATTTTCGTCATGCCGCCACGATTGACGGGATGGTTGCTGCACAGCCCGCCGCCGTCGGTGTTGAACGGCAACTTGCCGACGCCCGAGATCAGATTGCCGTCGGCGACGAACTTGCCGCCCTCGCCCTTCTTGCAGAAGCCGAGATCCTCGAGCTGCATCAGCACAGTGATGGTGAAGCTGTCATAGATCGAGGCGTATTTGATGTCCTTCGGCGTCACGCCCGCTTCCTCGAAGGCGCGCGGGCCGGACCACACGCCGGCGGAATACGTCAGGTCGAGATCCTTGCCGCCGCGCGGGCCCTTCGCCGCCTCGCCATGGCCGATCAGCCGCACCAGCGGCTTCTTCAGGCTCTTGGCGATCTCCGGCGTGGTGACGATCATCGCGCCGCCGCCGTCGGTGACGACGCAGCAATCCATCCGGTGCAGCGGATCGGAGATCATCGGCGAGTTCAGCACGTCCTCGACGGTCACGACCTCCTTCAGCATCGCATGCGGATTGTATTGCGCGTGATGCGAGGCCGCGACCTTGATCCAGGCGAGCTGTTCGGAGGTGGTGCCGTAGTCGTGCATATGGCGCATGGCACACATGCCGTAGGCATTGTGCGTGGTAGCCCCGTAGGCGGATTCGAAATCGGCCTCGGCACCCGACGCACGCGGCGGCATCGGGCCGGTGCGCGGCTTGCCCGCCAGCGTGACCAGCGCGACCGAGCATTTGCCGGCGGCGATCGCCTCGGCGGCGTGGCCGAGATGGATCAGATAGGAACAGCCGCCGGTCTCGGTGGAGTCGATGTGACGCAGCTTCTTGGTGTTGAGCCCGAGATAATCGACCATCGGCCACAGCCCGCCCGGCGCGTCGCCGGCGCAGAAATAGCCGTCGATGTCATCCTTGGTGAGCCCGGCGTCCTCGATCGCACCCTTGGCGACCTCGGCGTGCAGCTGTGCTGTTGATTTATCCGGTGCGTGCCGGGTGGGATGTTCGTAGATCCCGGCAATGTAGGCCTTGCCCTTGATGGTCAAATCGCTCTCCGCTGGCGTTTCCTGGCTCCAGCGTTTTTCTGAACCGCCGTAGCGGCCTTGGCAAGCGCGGAAATATTCCGTCAGGCGAGACTGTCAGCGTATGCACCGTGCGGCCGACACAACAGGTGTCGTCCCGGCGAAAGCCGGGACCCATAACCACAGGGCTCCGTTGCGAGATGAAGCTGTGGCCCCAGCATCGCGCAACAATGAACTGCGGTGGTTATGGGTCCCGGGTCGCGCTGCGCTTGCCCGGGACGACATCCGTTATGTGGCTACATTACTCCGCCGCCAGCTGCCGCGGCGCGGGCGGCGGGCTCGCGAGGTCGGCGGCGAGTTGCGCGTAGCGAACCTTCGCCTCGTTGATCGCCTTCTCCTTCACCGGGCCGTAGCCGCGGATGCGCTCGGGCAGCGACAGCAATTCGACCGCGATGTCGTGATTGAGCGGCGACAGCAGACCCAGCACCGTCGCGACATCCTTCTCGTAGCCCGCGATCAGATCGCGCTCGAGCTTGCGGTCGGCGTTGTAGCCGAAGATGTCGAGCGGCGTGCCGCGCAGGAAGCGGAACCGCGCCATCACCCTGAAGGCCGACATCATCCACGAACCGAAGGCGCGCTTCTTCGGACGGCCCTGCGCATCGAGGCCGCCGCCGAGGATCGGCGGCGCGAGATTGAAGTTGAACTTGAACTCGCCCTCGAACTGGTCGCGCAGCTGCTTCTCGAAGCGACCATCGGTGAACAGCCGCGCCACCTCATACTCGTCCTTGTAGGCGAGCAATTTGGCGTAGTTGATCGCGACCGCGCGCGGCAACGCCTCGCCATAGCCGCCCTTGGTGGCGGCGTCACGCACCTGATCGACCAGCTTGCGATAGCGCTTTGCCAAGCGCGCGTTCTGGTAATTGGTCAGGAGCGCCATGCGATGGGTGATGATCTCGTCGAGCGACATCGCATCCAGCGTCTTCGGCGGCGCGACCTCGTCGTCGGCCTTCATCATCGCGGCGAGCCGCGCCGGGTCGGCCGCGGCCAGGCGGCCGAGCTGGAACGCCTGCGTGTTCATCTTGATCGAGACGCCGTTAACCTCGATCGCCTGCTGGATTGCTTCTGCCGACAACGGCAGCAGCCCGCGCTGATAGGCAAAGCCCATCATCATGATGTTGGTGGCGATGGAGTCACCGAGCAGCGCCTCGGCCGGCTTAGTGAAGTCGAAGAAGGCGGAGTCCTTGCGCAGCTCGGTCTCCAGCACACTGTTGACCTTGCGGCTCTGGAAGTTGAAGTCACGGTTGAGGATGAAATCCGCGGTCGGGATCACGTGGCTGTTGATGATGCCGACGGTGCGGCTGGCATCGCACAGCGTGATGGTGTCCTTCGAGGCCGCCACGACCTCGTCGGCGGCGAGCACCAGATCGGCCGTGCCGGTCACGATGCGCGAACAAGTCACGTCGGCGGTGTGCTCGGAGAGCCGGACGTGGCTCAGCACCGCGCCGCCCTTCTGCGCGAGGCCGGACATGTCGAGGATCATCGAGGCCTTGCCCTCGATATGAGCGGCCATGCCGAGCAGCGCGCCGATGGTCAGCACGCCGGTGCCGCCGACGCCGCCGACCGCGATGTTGTAGGGCCGGTCGAGCGCGGGCTTCGAGGCCGGCTCCGGCAGATTGTCGATGCTGCCGAGATCCGGCGGCGCGCGCCGCCTGAGCTTGCCGCCGTCGACCGTGACGAAGGACGGACAGAATCCCTTCACACAGGAATAGTCCTTGTTGCAGGTCGACTGGTTGATGGTGCGCTTGCGCCCGAGCTCGGTCTCCAGCGGCTCGACCGAGATGCAGTTCGACTGCACCGAGCAATCGCCGCATCCCTCGCAGACCGCCGGATTGATCAGCACGCGGCGCTGCGGATCCTCCATCAGGCCGCGCTTGCGGCGGCGGCGCTTTTCGGCGGCGCAGGTCTGCACGAACACGATCGCCGAGGTGCCCTTGGTATCGCGGCACATCTTCTGGACGTTCTCGAGCTCGTCGCGGTGGTAGAGCTTGACGCCGGGCGCGATCGTATCGGCCGGATAAGCGTCGGGAGTTTCCGAGACCAGATAGATCTCGCGGATGCCTTCGGCGTGGAGCTGGAAGGTGATCTTTTGCGGCGAGAGATCGCCGTCATGGTGCTGGCCGCCGGTCATCGCGACCGCGTCGTTGTAGAGGATCTTGTAGGTGATGTTGGCCTTGGAGGCGATCGCCTGGCGGATCGCGAGGATGCCGGAGTGGAAATAGGTGCCGTCGCCGAGATTGGCGAAGATGTGGTTCTCGTTGGTGAACGGCGCGATGCCGACCCACGGCACGCCCTCGCCGCCCATATGGGTGAAGGTCTCGGTCGAGCGGTTCATCCACAGCGCCATGAAGTGGCAGCCGATGCCGGCCAGCGCGCGGCTGCCTTCCGGCACTTTGGTCGACGTGTTGTGCGGGCAGCCCGAACAGAAATACGGTGTGCGGGTGACGGGTGCGGTTGCCTGCATCTGCGTCGACTGGCGGCCGTTGAACCAGTCGGCCTTGGCGCGCAGCATCTCGGCGATTTCAGGATTGAGATTAAGTCGAAGCAGCCGTTCGGTGAGCGAGCTCGCAAGCGAGGCCACGCTGAGCTCGGCGGCGAAGGTCAGGAAGCGCTTGTCGTGATCGTCCATCTTGCCGACGATGCGCGGGCGCACGTCGTCGCGCCAGTTGAACAGCTCCTGCTTGACCTGGTTCTCGACGATCTCGCGGCGCTCCTCGACGATGAAGATCTCCTCGAGGCCGACGGCGAAGTTGCGCACGCCTTCCGGCTCCAGCGGCCACGGCATGCCGATCTTGTAGAGGCGGAGGCCGATCTTGGCGGCGATGTCAGGCGTGATGCCAAGCTCGCGCAGCGCCTGGCGGATGTCCTCATAGCTCTTGCCCGAGGCCATGATGCCGTAGCGCGCGTTCGGCGAATCCATGGTGATGCGGTTGACCTTGTTGGCGCGGGCAAAGGCGATCGCGGCAAAGCCCTTGTAGTCCTGCAGCCTGCGGTCCTGCTCGAAACGGTCGTCGGGCCAGCGGATGTTGAGGCCGCCGGGCGGCAGCTCGAAATCGGCCGGAATGATGAACGGCGTCATCTCGTCGGTCAGGTCGATCTCGGCGGTGGTCTCGACCGTCTCGGTGATCACCTTCATGCCGACCCAGCAGCCGGAGTAACGCGACATCGCGATACCCAGGAGGCCCATCTCGATCATCTCATGGATGCTGGATGGATAGAGGTAGGGCATCAGCGCGGAGATGAAGGCGTGGTCGGACTGATGCGGGACGGTGGAGGATTTTGCGCCGTGGTCGTCGCCGGCGAGACAAAGTACGCCGCCATGCTTGGCGGAGCCGGCCGCATTGCCGTGGCGGAACACGTCGCCGCAGCGGTCGACGCCGGGGCCCTTGCCGTACCAGATGCCGACCGCGCCATCATATTTGGCGCCCGGCGACAGCGCGAGCTGCTGCGAGCCCCAGATCGCGGTGGCCGCGAGATCCTCGTTCACGCCGGGTTGGAATTTGATGTTGTACTGCTCGAGATGCTTGCGGGCGGCGAACAGCTGCTGGTCGTAGCCGCCGAGGGGGGAACCGCGATAGCCGGAGATGAAGCCTGCCGTGTTGAGGCCTGCGGCGCGGTCGCGTCTGATCTGCGCCATGGGCAGGCGAACCAGCGCCTGGATGCCGGTCATGAAGACGTGGCCGGTGCCCTGGGTGTATTTCTGGTCGAGGCTGATAGGCCCTTGGTTGATTCCCATTTAGCCCTCTTTGCGCTGGTCGCGACGACTGCATTTTAGCTAGTCATCCGAACTTGTTAGAACCAGTCTATGTCGGATTTTCTCGCCTGCGCAGCACAATTCTGGGCGAGCAAGCCGGTCGCCCAAAAATCGCAACTTAGTGCCGGGAATATCGGAGCGCCGTTTCGGTTTCTGTCGCAGGACAGGCCCGTGGCGAAATGGCGTAACGCGTCTTGTGGACCGGAAGGTGATTGGATGCGGCGACGACATCGAGCGACGGGTGCGATTCTGGCCGTTGTGCTGTTGTGCGGTGCGTTCGCGGCCCGCGAATGCGCCGCTCAAGCCACCGACGACATCATCGCCCGCGGCAAGGCGCTCACGATCGCCGGCGATTGCGCGAGTTGCCACACTACCGATCCGGCCAAGCCCTTTGCCGGCGGCAAGCGGATCGACACGCCATTCGGCGCGGTGTTCTCGCCGAACTTGACCCCCGACCGCGATACCGGTATCGGCGGCTGGAGCGACGACGATTTCCTCCGCGCGCTGCGCAGCGGCGTCTCGCCGGGCGGGACGCATTATTATCCCGCCTTCCCCTACCCCTCTTTCACAAAGCTGATCCGCGACGACATTCTGGCGATCCGCGCCTATCTCGCGACGCTGGCGCCGGTCAGCAACAAGGCGCCGCCGCCGGAGCTGCGCTGGCCGCTGAACTATCGCGGGCTGATGCGGGCGTGGAATGCCCTGTTCTTCACGTCCGGCATCATCCAGCCGGACCAGAGCAAGGGCACGGAATGGAATCGCGGCCGTTATCTTGTCGAGGCCCTCGCGCATTGCGGCGCCTGCCATACGCCGAAGAATGCGTTCGGCGCCGACCGACGCGACCAGGCGTTCGGCGGCAGCATGGTTCAGGGCATGTTCGCGCCACGGCTCGATGGCGCTGAACGCAGCGGGCTGAAATCCTGGAACGCTTGTGACATCGCCGAATATCTGCAGAGCGGCCGCAACGGACACAGCCATGCCGGCCCCCTGATGTCCGAGGTGGTGGTCAATTCGACCTCGAAGATGAGTGACGCCGATGTGCGCGCGATCGCTGTCTATCTGAAGAGCCTGCCGGCCGGCGCACCGGAGCCTGCGGTCACCCCGCCCTCGCCTGCGCAGATGAGCAATGGCGAGCGGATCTATCGCGGCGCCTGCATCGCCTGCCATGAGCTTGACGGCTCGGGCGCGCCGCGGATTTATCCGCCGCTGCCCGGCAACGCCAATCTGCAATCGGCCAATCCGGCGAGCACGCTGCGCATCATCCTCGATGGCGCCCAGACCGTGACGACGCCGCGCGCGCCGAACGCAGGCTCGATGCCGGCCTATCCGAAGCTGACCGACCAGGAGGTCGCCGACGTTGCGACCTATATCCGCAATGCCTGGGGCAACGCGGCGCCGTCTGTGACGGCCGACGAAGTCGCCAAGGCGCGGACGAAATAGGTGTCGTGTCCCGGGCGCGGTGCGGCGCGAAGCACTGCTCCGCAGAACCGGGACCCACCTGGCTCCGCGGCTGACATGGGCCCCGGCTCAGCAGCGCACCGCGAGCGCGCTGCGCTGCATCCGGGGCGCGAGAATCCCCTCACCGCTCCTCGCCGCGAAACACGAATTTCGGCATCTCCCATTTGTAGCGGATCGCCAGCATCCGGAAGGTCAGGCCGAGGGCGAAGGTCAGCACGGTCCAGATCTGGTCGTTGAGATGCAGGCCGAAGGCCGTCGCATAGAACAGCCCCGTCACCACGGATACGCTGGCGTAGAGCTCGCTGCGGAACAGCAGCGGCACCTCGTTGCAGAGGATGTCGCGCAGCACGCCGCCGGCGCAGCCGGTGATCATGCCGGAGACGATCACGATCGGCAGCGAAGCCTCGACCTGCCAGGCGATGTCGCAGCCGGCCATGGTGAACACCACGAGCCCGATCGCATCGAGCACGAGGAAGGCGAGATTGAGCCTATGCACCAGCCGCGCCAGCAGGATGGTGGCGAAAGCGCCCGCCGCCGCGATCGCGAGGTAGATCGGATGCGCGACCCAGAGCAGCGGATAATGCCCGAGCAGCACGTCGCGGATGTGCCGCCGCCGAGTGCGGTGATCGCGCCGAGCATGCAGACGCCGGCCCAATCCATGCTGCGTCTGCCGGCCGCTAGCGCCGCCGTCATCGACTGCGCCGCTACCGCAATGAACGAGAGGATGTGCAGCACCGAATCGGTGGGCGGCATGGTCCACATTGAAAAGGCCTCATGGAACAGGTTCGGAACCTGGAATCGGCGGTTCCATCATGAACGGGTTGCAACATTGGCGCGGAACATCCTCACGCGCCAGCGATTGTCCCGTGCGTTTAGTCTTAGCGTCCAGCCTTTGCGTTTAGCCTTGGGGGGCAAACGGAGGAACCTTGAAATGGCTTACCAACCTGACGATCCGTATCGCGCCAACCTGACCGATGACGAAATCCGCCGTCAGGCGCGCCTCAACAGCCTGGACAACGAGCTGCAGCCGGATCCGGAACTCCAGGACGGACCGGCCAGCAGCACCAAGGTCGCGATGTTCGCAGTTGCGGTGGCCGTGGTGCTCGGCGCGCTGTTCTACGGGTTGAACAACACGTCGGTGCACGAGGCCGGCACGACGCCGTCGACGCAGACCGCGCAGACCCAGTCGGTCAATCCGGCCGCGCCGCCTCCGGGTATGCGCGACGTGACGCCGAAGTCGAACAGCCAGCCCGGCATGACCACGGGCGCGGCGCCGGCCAGCCCTGCGGCACCAGCCAACCCGCCATCTGACATGAACAAGTCTGACATGAACAAGCCGGCCGCCCCGCCGGCCGAGAATGCGAAGTAACGAGTGACGACACTGACCAGGCGCGAGCAGCGGGCCGAAACGGCCCGCTGCTTTTTTGTGACGGCTACTTGAACATCTTGTTGAGCTCGCCGCCGGGATAGCCGTTGGCGAATTCGGTGAAGGTGCCCTTCTCGGCCATTTCCTTCGCCGCCTTCATGACGCCGGTCCAGGCCATCCGCGCCAGCGCGCCGCCGACGCTGATCCGGCGCACGCCGAGGTCGGCGACCGCTTGCAGCGTCAGCTCGGATGGGCCGCCGATCAGGAGATTGACCGGCTTCGGCGCTACGGCCTTCACGACCGCGGAGATCTCCTCTCTGGTCTTGATGCCCGGCGCATAGAGCACGTCGGCGCCGGCATCGGAATAGGCCTGCAGCCGCTCGATCACCAGATTGAGGTCCTGCTTGCCCCACAGGAACGCCTCGCAGCGGCCGGTGAGCAGCACGCCACTGTTGTCGGCATCGATGGCCTTGCGCGCCGCTCTGATGCGCTCGACCGCGAGCTTGTGCGCGAACAGCGGGTTGGCGGCGTCTCCCGTGGAATCCTCGATCGACAGCCCGGCGACGCCGGTCTTGACGCCGCGCGCGACGTTGACGGCGACCTTGTCGGGCTCGACCGCAAAGCCGCCCTCGAAATTCGCGTTGACCGGAATATCGACCGCCGCGCACACCGCGGTCAGATGATCGCAGACGTCGTCGACGGTGACGCGGTTGTCGGCCTTGGCGATGGTCCAGGCAAAACCCGCGCTGGTCGACGCCAGCGCCTTGAAGCCGAGATGTTGCAATGCGCGGGCGCTGCCGACATCGAACGGGTTCGGGATGATGAAGCATCCGCTCTCGTGCAGCTTCCTGAAGGCGGCGCGTTTGTCAGCAGTTGGCAGTGGCATGGGTCGCTCCCTGATATCGTTGGCCGCGCAGAGATAGGCACGCGCATGGCAACACGCCAGTGTGCTCGGTGAAGCGCAATGGCTAAGCCTCGACCTTGCGCAGAAATGTCCGCTCCTCCGCGAGGATGAAGCGATTTTCCTCCGCGAAGCGGAAGTTCGCCATGCCCTCGCTGTCCTGGCGCAGCCGCGCGCGATAGGCCTCGTAGGCGGCGAGGCTTTCGAACGAGATCAGCGCGAAGCCGATGTTGTTGGTGCCCTCCTGCGGCATCCAATAGCCGAGCAGGTCGCCGCCGCAGCGCGGAATGATCGAGAGCCAGTTCTTCGAATATTCCTCGAACATCGCGCGCTTGAACGGATCGAGCTGGTAGCGGATGAAGACGGTGATGGTCATTGGCGGCCTCCTGATTTGTCCGTCATTGCGAGCGCAAGACGAGCCTGCTTCCGACGCCGACACTACCCGCTTGCCCGACACTAATGCTTCGGCTATCATCGAACTATGAAAGCAGGACCCGACATCTCCCGGATCGCCGCTTTGGTCGGCGATCCCGCACGCTGCAACATGCTGACCGCGCTGATGACCGGCCGCGCGCTGACCGCGAGCGAGCTCGCGCAGGAAGCCGGCATCACGCCGCAGACCGCGAGCTCGCATCTCGCCAAGCTCGAGGCTGGCGGGCTGATCGAGCCGGAGAAGCAAGGGCGCCACCGCTACTATCGGCTCTCTGATCCCGACGTCGCCGACGTGCTCGAAGGCCTACAGGGCATCGCCGCCCGCGCCGGCCATATGCGGGTGCGCACCGGGCCGAAGGATCCGGCGCTGCGCCGCGCCCGCATCTGCTACGACCATCTCGCCGGCGATCTCGGCGTGCAGATGCTCGACAGCATGAGACGGCAGAAGCTGGTGCGCCAGAGCAAGCAGGCAATCGAGCTCACCGGCGAAGGCAAGCGCTTCATGGCGGAGGAGCTACAGATCGACGCCGATGCGCTGACGCATCCGCGCCGTCCGGTGTGCAAGGCCTGCCTCGACTGGAGCGAGCGGCGGCACCACCTCGCCGGTACGCTGGGCGCCGCGATGATGGACCGCTTCACGGAGCTGAAATGGGCCGCGCGGGATGCCGCGCCGGGCAGCCGCGTGGTCAATTTTTCGCGAAACGGCGAGAAGCGGTTCGCCGCGCTGTTCGGCGCGGGCGAGTAGCATCGCGCATTCGAGCGGCATGCGCGCCCCGCGGCAATCTCGCGCCCTCGCCGCTTACGCGCATCGCCTTCGCGCCTGCGAAATATTTCAAATTGATGCTGAACGTGCTTGCGGCGCGCTGACGCAGCCGTGAGCTGCAACATTCATGTCGCATTCAGTCCGCAACATTAAGGTCGGCGACATCGGGCACGGCTTCTGCAATGATCCGGCCGGGCGAATCGGTAAGTAAAAGTTTGTTGCGGTGCCGCAGCGCGGCCCAATTAAAAAGGAGAAGACATGAAGTATCTTTTTGCAGCAGCAGTTTTGGTGACGACCGCATTCGCCGGCATCAGCGCCGCTGATGCTGCCGGTGGTTGCGGCCCGGGCTGGCACCGCGGCCCCTATGGCGGCTGCGTCAGAAATCGTGGCGTTGTCGTCGTTCCGGGCGCGGTCGTGGTTGAGCGCCCCGTCGTCGTCGCGCCTGGCCCGGTCGTGGTCGCGCCGCGCGTCCGCGCCTGCCCCTACGGCTTTGCCTGGCGCTACGGCCGCTGCCGCCCGATCTGATCGCGGCACACCTGCGCAAACAAAACCCCGCCTCGCGCGGGGTTTTTCTTTGACATCAAGTCAATGTCACCAGCGGCGCCAGTGATGATGACGCCAGTGATGCCTGCGCCAATGGCGGCGGCGCCAGCCCCAATGCCTGTGGTGCCAGTGCCGGTGACGCCAACCCCAGTGGCGGTGATGCCAGCGCACTTGCTCGGGCTTCATGCGGCTGACCTCGTCGCCCGTGGTGACGGCCGGATGCGCATCACCAGCGGCCGGCGCGCGTGCGTCGTGATTGAGCGGAAGCGGCGCGGCCTGCGCGGTCGCTGCGAACGTCACCGCACCGGCGGCGACACCGAAGGCCATCTTCAGAAAATCCCGGCGTTCCATGAGAGTTTCCCTTTGTTGCTGCGTTGGACCAACTGCGTCAGCCAGTTTTTTCGCCGCGGCCTGAACGCTCGCTGAACCGCGCGTTCAGCTTTCACGGAACCCGATGCATCGCAGCTGTGTTCGCGACGTTGTGACGTCACACAATCATCACGCCGTCGTCTCCTCCGCGAGCACGAGGAGATCGCGCGTGCGCGTCACCTCCGGCCAGTCGCGGTTGAAGTCGGCGACCAGCCGCTTCATGTCATCGCTGTTGATCGCGCGCTCCAGCGCCGCCTGGTCGGCGAACTGATAGGTCGCCTGATGCAGCGATGGATCGCTGAGACTCCAGCATCGCCACGCCCGCTCTGCGCCGAACGATTTCATCGCATCGGGCAGATGCTCGCGCGAATACCAGGCGTCGAAGGCCGGACGCCTGGCCGCATCGGTGACGGTGGCGCGAACGACGAAATAGGCTGCGGGCATTGGTTCCTCCAGATTTTTGTAGTGCGGGTTAGGCGAAGCCGTAACCCGCCACTGCTCGCGCGGAATGAAGACGGCGGGTTACGCTTGCGCTAACCAGCCCTACGCATCCCTGCTGCGCATCGACGCACGCTATCGCGTCCTGCCCGTCATGCCCATTCCGCCGGTTTCGCGCTCCGCCGAACGGGACTAGCATCGCGGCACAAGACCATCTCCGGGAGGCCGCCATGAAGTCAGGACAACCGATCACGGATGCCAGCCACCTCTACGAAGTCGAGCGCCGCGCCCAGCACGCCGCCCGCCCCGGCTTCCGCATCACCGAGCTGCAGCTCTCGCCGACCCAGAAGGTGCCGTGGCACACCCACAGCAACATCTCCGACACGTTCTACGTGCTGGCGGGAAAGATGCGGCTGTTCCTGCAGGAGCCGAAGGAGGAGGTGAACCTGAAGGTAGGCGAGGTCTACGCCGTGAAGCCGACCCGCCCTCACCTCGTCACCAACGGCGGCACGACGTCGCTGACGTTCTTGATCCTGCAAGGCGTCGGCGAGTACGACTACGTGCCGCTGACGTCGCATTAGGAAGAGGCGCGCGCGACGGACACCCCGGCTTATCCGAGTAGCCCGCATGAGTCATCGGGCGCGCATTCGTGCGACCCGCTGGCTCATCCCTGCTACGCCTGCTATTTCCGCTTCTGCTGCTGGATGAAATCCTGGCCCTGCTTGATCAGCTTCTGCATCCTCTCATCGGCCTTGGCGTCATCATCGTCGTCATCGTCCTTTTCCTTGCTCTCGGCCTTGCTGCCGGCAGGCGGCGCCGAAGGATCCGGACAATTCGCCTCGGTCTCCTTCACCCGCGTGTAGACCCGGTCGCCTTTGGCGACCTCGCTGCACATCACGAAATCCTTCGCACCCACCGGCACCGGCTTGACGCAGACCACGGTGGCGATGCCGCCGGGGATTGCCATATCGCAATTCACCTCACAGGCCATCACCTTCGAATAGGGATTGCTGGCGGTCACCGTGACCGTCCTCTTGTCGGCACCGAGCGTGCATGTCGCAACGTCAGCCGCGCACGCCGGCCCGGCGATGAGCAACATCGCCGCCGCACCAAACCATCTTGTCATGAAAATCCCTCGCCACGCCATCGATCCCCTTTGTCGCGGCGAGAGGAGAAATGGTTCGACCCCGCTGACATTCAGCTTTGGCGAGAGCAGAACAGAAACAACCAGCAATATGCGGGCTCGATGAATCACATCAGCTTCAGCGGCGCGTCGTGAACCAGGCGCAGGTCGATCCCGCCGATCAGACGCGCGCGGCGCGCCTCGGCGGTACTGATCGCGGCCTCGGTCTGCCGCAACGTGCTGACATTCGATCCAAGCGACACGATGCCGCCGAGCACCAGCGCAATCGATCCGAGCGCTGCGGTCTGTCCGGCTCCGAACAGGCCAAGCAGCGCGATGAGCAGCAACGCAAACCCGCCTGATATCGCAATCTTCGAGCCAAGAATGATCCGCCGCGATCGTTCGGCGCTCTCGGCAAGCTCCTCGATCCGCGCCTCGATCTCTGAAATCTCGTCGGTCGGATCGTCTTCGGTCATCAGACTGAAACCTGTAGGGCGGGTTAGGCGAAGCCGTAACCCGCCGCGGATCGTGCGGAGCGAAGATGGTGGGTTACGCTTCGCTAACCCACCCTACGCTCTTGTCACAACGGCAGATTGTCGTGCTTCTTCGCGGGGATCTCGACCTTCTTATCCCTGAGCATCGCCAGTGCGCGGGCGATCCGGCGGCGGGTCGAATGCGGCATGATGACGTCGTCGATGTAGCCGCGCTCGGCGGCGATGAAGGGCGACAGGAAACGGTCTTCGTATTCCTTCGTTCGGGCTGCGATCTTGTCGGGGTCGCCGATGTCACTGCGGAAGATGATCTCCACCGCGCCCTTGGCGCCCATCACCGCGATCTGCGCGGTCGGCCACGCGTAGTTCATGTCGGCGCCGATCTCCTTCGAGGCCATGACGTCGAAGGCGCCGCCATAGGCCTTGCGGGTGATGATGGTGACGAGCGGCACCGTGCACTGCGAATAGGCGAACAGCAGCTTGGCGCCGTGCTTGATCAGGCCGCCATATTCCTGCGCGGTTCCGGGCAGGAAGCCCGGCACGTCGACGAAGGTGACGATCGGGATGTTGAAGGCATCGCAGAACCGCACGAAGCGCGCGGCCTTGCGTGAGGCATCGCTGTCGAGCACACCCGCCAGCACCATCGGCTGGTTGGCGACGAAGCCCACGGTGCGGCCGGCGATGCGGCCGAAGCCGGTGACGATGTTCCGGGCGAAGGTCTCCGAGATCTCGAAGAAATCCCCCTCATCGACGACCTTGAGGATCAATTCCTTCATGTCGTAGGGCTTGTTCGGATTGTCGGGGATCAGCGTGTCCAGGGACATGTCGACCCGGCCGATATCGTCAAAACTCGGCCATTCCGGCACGCCGTCACTGTTGTTCGACGGCAGGAAGTCGATCAGCCGGCGCATCTGCAAGAGCGCATCGACGTCGTTCTCGAACGCGCCGTCGGCGATCGAGGAGCGCGTGGCGTGCACCGAGGCGCCGCCGAGCTCCTCGGCCGTGACCACCTCGTTGGTGACGGTCTTCACCACGTCGGGGCCGGTGACGAACATGTAGCTGGTGTTCTTCACCATGAAGATGAAGTCGGTCATCGCTGGCGAATAGACGTCGCCGCCGGCGCAGGGCCCCATGATGACGGAGATCTGCGGGATCACGCCCGAGGCGATGACGTTGCGGCGGAACACATACGAATAGCCCGCCAGGGCAGCGACGCCCTCCTGGATGCGGGCGCCGCCGGCGTCATAGAGGCCGATGATCGACGCCCTCGCCTTCATCGCCATGTCCTGGAGCTTGGTGATCTTCAGCGCATGGGTTTCCGACAGCGAGCCGCCGAACACCGTAAAATCCTTGGCGAACACAAAAGTCTTGCGGCCGTTGACCGTGCCCCAGCCGGTGACGACGCCGTCGCCGGGAACCTTGGTCTTCTCCATGCCGAACTCGGTCGAGCGGTGCTCGACGAACATGTCAAATTCCTCGAACGAGCCCTTGTCGAGCAGAAGCTCGATCCGCTCGCGGGCGGTCAGCTTGCCGCGGGCGTGCTGCGCCTCGATGCGCTTTTCGCCGCCGCCCAATTTGGCGCCGGCGCGCCGCTCTTCGAGGGTGTCGAGGATGTCTTTCATTTGTTTCCGCCCGTGTTAGCTACAGTCCGCGTCCCGGCGCCAGCCGGGGTCCCGCTTCGTTCGGAAATGGCTTTAGCACGGCAATTTCGGAACCGGAAAGCCGCTTGTGGGCGGTATCGGGCGCAAAAACGGTAGGATTTTCCGATGTCTGGGGAGATGGCGATGACTGATACGACCGCGGCCGAGACCGGTGCGGCAACCGGCGGGGTGCGCACCCTGCTCCGGCTGGAGGGCCTGGTGCTGTTCGTCGGGATGACCGTGCTCTATTACAAATGGGAAGGGTCCTGGCTGGTCTATGTCCTGCTGTTCCTGGTGCCGGACTTGAGCTTCGCCGCCTATCTCGCCGGCCCTCGCGTCGGCGCCATCGTCTACAACGCCGCCCACACCTATCTGGCGCCGGTTGCGCTGATGACACTGGGCTTTGCCGGCGAAGGGCCGCTGGTGCTGTCGATCGCCATGATCTGGCTCGCCCATATCGGGATCGACCGCGCGCTCGGCTACGGGCTGAAATATTCTGTCGGGTTTGGCACCACCCACCTCGGACGGATCGGCAAAGCGCAATAGGGCGGTATATCCGGGGGGAGCTGAAGCGATGACGTCCCCGGCAAGCGATTTTGCCTGAACCTTTGCCGGGGCAGGCAGACCTATAACTGCCAGGGATTTTGCACCTCCCTTCCTGGGGCTAGGACCAACGCCGCCCGCGGATATTTCAAGCGGACGGCGTTGTGTTGTGAGGCCTCCGGGCCGGATGCTTGCGCCTGCGTCGTCATCGCCGGGCCTGGGCGAGCGGAAGCCACGCCGTCCGTCAGGCGCCATCCCGTGTCATTTGACAGCCTGCCTCCCGATCGGTCTATTTGCCGTCATCCACGACCATATCGGGTGATCAGATGCTGACAGACTGGCGCTTGGCCGCGACCGCGATCCTGTTTTGCTGCGCCGTGCTGTTCACCTGCATCGAGACCAGCGCCCAGCAAATCTCGAAGGAGATCGCGGCGCGCACCGAGATCTACAGCATCCCCTCGCTGACCATCTCCGACCAGCAATTCCTGACCGGCGACAGCAACGGCAAGCCGGTTACCGTCGGCGGCGAATTCCGGATCGCGCAGGGAAGTGGCCGGCTGCCGGTCGTGGTGCTGATGCATGGTTCGAGCGGCGTCGGCGCCGGGATGGACGCCTGGGTGCGCCACTTCAACGCCATGGGCATCTCGACCTTCGTGATCGACGGCTTCTCCGGCCGCGGCCTCACCGCCACCGGGCCGAACCAGGCCCTGCTCGGCCGGCTCAATCTGATCGTCGACATCTATCATTCGCTGGATATCCTCACCAGGCATCCGCGGGTCGATCCCGAGCGCATCGTGCTGATGGGATTTTCGCGCGGCGGCCAGGCCACGCTCTACGCAAGCCTCGATCGCTTCAACAAGCTCTGGAACAAGTCCGGCGTGCAGTTCGCGGCCTATATTCCGTTCTATCCGGATTGCTCGACGAGCTTTCTGACCGACACCGCGGTCGCCGCGCGGCCGATCCGGATTTTTCACGGCACGCCCGACGACTATAACCCGGTTGCGAGCTGCAAGGCCTACGTCGCGCGGCTCAAGGAGGCCGAGCACGATGTGGTGCTGACCGAATATCCTGACTCCGCGCATGGCTTCGACGCCGGCCTGATCGGCAGCAACACCGTGGTGGAGTCGACGGGTTCGCAGACCGTGCGCCACTGCACCATCAAGGAAGGCGAAGGCGGCGTGCTGATCAACGCGGCGACAGCGGCGCCGTTCAGCTACGAGGATTCCTGCGTCGAGCTAGGTCCGCATGTCGGCGGCAACCCAACCACCGCGCTTCAAGCGCGCAAGGCGGTCAGCGATTTCCTGCAGGCGCTGTTCAAGCTGAGCTAGCGTGTCTGGCCGCACTCACGCGAACCGGCGCGCGAACACCACGCAGACCACGACGAGCATGGTTGCTGTTATCATCGACCAGGCGACCGGCTCGTGCAGCAACAGCCCGGCCAGCGCGAGGCCGAAGAACGGCTGCAGCAATTGCAACTGGCCGACGCTGGCGATGCCACCGATCGCGAGCCCGCGATACCAGAACACGAAGCCGACCAGCATGCTGAAGATCGAGACATAGGCGAGCCCGAGCCAGGCCGCCGCGCCGATGCCGTCCCAATTCGGCGGCAGCGTCATGATCGTCATCAGCAGCACCACCGGCGCGGATAGCACCAGCGCCCAGGAGATCACCTGCCAGCCGCCGAGCCGGCGCGACAGCGCCGCGCCTTCGGCATAGCCGAGGCCGCAGACGACGATCGCCGCGACCATCAGGAGATCGCCGGTCAGTGACGCCGCTCCGTCGCCCGACAAGGCGAAGGCGGCGACCGTCGCGCTGCCGATGCAGGAGAACAGCCAGAACAGCGGCTTCGGCCGCTCGCCGCCGCGCAGCACAGCGAATACGGCGGTCGACAGCGGCAACAGTCCGATGAACACGATCGAATGCGCCGAGGTGATGTGCTGGAGCGCCAGCGCGGTCAGCAGCGGAAAGCCGATCACGACGCCGAGCGCGACGATCACGAGCGACACCAGGTCCTTGCGTTGCGGCCAGGGCTGCCGCAGCACCGCGAGCAGCGCGGCGCCGAGCAGCGCCGCAATCGCCGCCCGCGCCGAAGTCAGGAACAGCGGCGAGAACCCGGCCACGGCGACGCGGGTGGCCGGCAGCGAGCCGCTGAAGATAATCACGCCGAGCAAGCCGCTGCCCCAGCCATCGATCGAAGCCTTGTCCATCGCACCTTGCTTTCGCGCATTGCGAGATAGGGTCGAACCGCGAGCATCAGTGCGCCCCCTCTCCCGCTTGCGGCAGGGCTGTCCGGGGAAATTCAACCATAGCAGAGTTCCATCTGGTTGAGGGGCGTTCTGCATTTGCGGCGGCTAGGAGCTTGTCTGGATAGTCGCTGTTCAAATCTGGTCGGGTCTGATTCAACATTGGGCGATGAGCAAGTATTTTCGGCCTTGGAACATCGATCAGACGCTGCTTCTGCCGCCGAATGTGCAGGACTTCGTGCCGAAAGGCCATGTCTCGCGGTTTATGGTTGATCTGGTGCGGGAGAGCCTCGATCTCAGGGAGATCATGGGCAGCTATGTGAGCGGGCTTGGGCAGCCGCCGTTTGATCCGCGGATGATGGTGGCGCTGCTGCTGCATAGCTATGCGAGTGGGCTGTATTCGTCGCGTCGGATTGCCAAGGCCTGCCGGGAGCGGAACGATTTTGTGATGATCGTGGCGCTGGATGCGCCGGATTTTCGGACGATCAGCGACTTTCGCAAGCGACATTTGAAGGCGCTCGGCGCGCTATTCGTGCAGGTTCTGAAGTTGTGCGAGACGGCCGGGCTGGTCAAGCTCGGTCATGTCGCGCTGGATGGTACGAAGATCAAGGCGAACGCGTCGAAACACAAGGCGATGAGTTATGAGCGCATGAAGAAGCGCGAGGCGGAATTGAAGGCCGAGGTCGCTCGCATGCTGGCGGCCGCCGAGGCGGCGGATGCCTCGGAGGATGAGACTTTCGGCAACAGCGACGAACTGCCGGACTGGACCGTCGACAAGCAGAAACGGCTGGCGAAGATCCAGCAAGCGATGGCGGCGCTGGAAGCGGACGCCAAACTGGCGGCGGAGGAAGAGCGCCGCATCGAGGCCGAAAAGGAACAGCAGCGCCAGGCCGAAGGCCGCAAGAAGCCGGGCAAACCGGCGGCGCTGCCATCGGAGGAACCCAATCCCAAGGCGCAACGCAACTTCACCGATCCGGAAAGCCGCATCATGAAGTCGAAGGATGGCTTCGTTCAGGCCTATAATGCCCAGGCGGCCGTCGATGCACATGCCCAGATCATTGTCGCGCAAGAACTGACCCAGCACGGCAGCGATCAGGGCCAGTTGGTGCCCCTGATCGAGGCCATCGAGAGCAATCTTGGCCGCAAGCCGCGGCAGGCCTCAGCGGATTCCGGCTACTGCAGCGAAGCCAATCTCGAAGCGCTCGACACACGCAGCATCGATGGCTATGTCGCGCCCGGACGCGCCAAGCACCCGACAGTAGCGAACGGAAAAGTCGGCGGCCCGCTGACACAGGCCATGCGAAAGAAGATCGACGATGGCGGCTTCGAAACACCCTACCGATTGCGAAAGCAAGTGGTGGAGCCGGTGTTCGGGCAGATCAAACAGGCAAGAGGCTTCCGCCAGTTCCTGTTGCTGGGCATCGAGAAAGTGCGCGCCGAGTGGACAATGATCTGCACCGTCCATAACCTCCTCAAGCTGTTCAACCTCGCAAACGCAGCCTGAGCCTGCTACTCTACAACAAATGCCCGTCACGAAAACATATCTGGACGGGCTCCTAGGGTTGATTGGCGGAGGCTTGTCGATGCTGGCGAAGGCTCGCCGGGTGAACAGGAACTGGCTGACGAGTTCGGCGAGCCTGAGCGGCAGCATTTTGATGCAGTTGGTCCGCGCGGCAATGCGCAACAGTAGGTAGGCAATCATCGCAGCAAGCACTTGCAGGCGGATTGCATTGTCGTTGGTGCCGAGGAACTTGCGGATGTCGAGGTGCTGCTTGATCCAGCGGAACAGCAGTTCGATCTGCCACCGGCTCTTGTAGAGGGCGGCGATCTCGACGGCCGTTCGGGTCGTATCGTTGGTGAGAAGCGTGATCACGCCGCCGTTCTCCCGCCTGACCTTGATGCGCCGCAGCGGTATCGGCAAACGCGAGTCGCCCTTACTGGTGAGCTTCACCTCGTCGTCGACGATGATCCTGAAGCCGTCCCCCTTGCTGTTGCGGATGGTGCGATGCCTGACCGCGCGTAGCCGGATGCTCGTCTTCGGCCGGGTCACGAAGAAAGCCTTGCTATCATTGATCTTCTGCCACCAGTCGAAACGGCAATATCCCTTGTCGAACACGTAGGTTGTGCCGGCCTGGATCGGAGTCTGGCGACCGATCTCGATATCGTTGACGTTGGCAGCCGTCACCTCGACGCACTTCGGGATATCGCCCTTGGGATCGTAGACCACGTGCAGCTTCATGCCGCGGATGCGGCCGTTCCACACCGCCCAGGTGCAAACTTTGCCAAGCGGGATCGGACTGGCGTCGATCAGGCGCACCATCTCCTTGCCTTCGCCCCGCAACTGCCGGCTTGCCATCGCCGACAATCGTGCAAAGGTTTGCGCAAAAATGCTGGACGGGCGGCGGGTATTGGCATCCGACAGCGTCGAGCGGGACAACCTGCCGGTGCCCAGATGATAGTGATGCTGAGGATTGGCGTTGAAGCCGGTCACCACGGCGCGCAGGCTGTTGTTCCCGCTCAACTGCGCATAGATCAGCGCTACCAGGTGATCCCAGCTCTTGAACGACTTGTCGTAGGCATCCCCGTCCAGACGATCCACAGCCGTCTGAAACTGCCGCCGATTGATCGGTTCAAGCAGCCTACTAACCCGTCTTATTCGTCAGAGTGCGCCTGAGAGGCTGGCGAGCGTGGTGTAAAGCGCTGATGCGGCGTAGGATTCGGTTGCAAAGCCAACCCCATCACCTTCAGCCGCGAACACCAGGCCCGCCATGACCGATGATACGATTCTGCCCTTCTCGTTTCCAGCCGTTCACGCCAAGAAAGTCACAGCTGCCTTCGATGGCGGTCGGCTGACCTCGAACGGGGGCGTGATGCTTCTGGCGATGGCCGAGCGGCGTCTCGGCTTGGCCGACAATTTGGCCCGGGTGTTCCCGGATCGGCGCGATCCGACGCGGGTCGTGCACAGCCTTGTCGATATGTTCCGCGCGCGCATGTTCGCGATCTGCTGCGGCTACGAGGACGCCGACGACCTCGATCATCTGCGGTCCGATCCCGCATTCAAGCTGGCCTGCGGACGGCTGCCGGACACGGGTCGCGATCTGTGTTCCCAACCGACGCTGTCGCGGCTGGAGAATGCTCCGCGCCTGCGCGACGTGATCCGACTGACCTACACTTTGGTCGACGCATGGATGGATAGCTACCCGCGCGAGCCGGCATCCGTCACGCTCGACATCGATGATACCTGCGATGTCGTCCACGGCCATCAGCAGCTCTCGCTGTTCAACGCTCATTATGACGAACGCTGCTTCCTGCCGATCCACGTCTACGACACGGAGAAGAGCCGGCCCGTGGCGGTCGTGCTGCGGCCCGGCAAGACGCCGGGCGGCGTCGAGGTGCGTGCCCATCTGCGCCGCCTGATACGGCATATCCGGACGCGGTGGCACAACACGCGAATTACGTTCCGTGGCGACGGGCACTATGCTCGGCCGGAGGCCATGACGTGGTGCGAGACCAACGGCATCGACTACATCTTCGGTCTGTCCGGCACCAAGCCGCTCGCCAGAAAAGTCGACGAGGCCGCCGACGACATCCGCACGCGACGCGCCATCGAGAACCTGCCGGTTCTGCGTGGCTATACCGAGACGCGCCACAAGGCCAAGTCCTGGGATCGCGAACGGCGTACCGTCGCCCGTATTGAGGCGACGATGCTCGGCCTCGACATCCGTTTCGTCGTCACCAGCCTCGATGTCGGCTCGGCCGAGTGGATCTACGACAGCCTGTATTGCGCGCGCGGCCAAGCCGAGAATCTGATCAAGCTGCATAAGACACAGCTCGCCTCCGATCGCACCAGCTGCCGTTCGGCGCTCGCCAATCAAGTCCGCCTCGTTCTCCACACCGCCGCTTATTGGCTGATGCTGACCGTGCGCGACGCGATTCCCAAAGCCCGGGAATTGGCCACAGCCGAGTTCGCGACGCTGCGTCTTCGTCTCTTGAAACTCGCTGCCCGTGTCGTCGAGACCACGAGCCGCATTCGCCTTGCGTTTGCCGCGGCATGTCCCGAAGCCGACCTGATCCGCGGCTTGCCAGGCGCGCTGCTGCCGCTCGGTCCTTGACCGGCGGGGCGTCCGCCCCCCGTTCGCCCACCCCATCCCTCAAGCGCGTTGCAAAGTACGGGTCGTCAGGCGGTGAAAAGCCGAAGGCAATCCCGCGCGCCTCGTCAGAGCAGATGTGCGGCCACATCAATCGGACTAAAAAAACGCACTCTCACGAATAGGACGGGCTAAAAATGCTATCGCGAAATCGCATGCTCGGCCTTCTGTGTCTCGACAACCAGAAAAGACCGATTTGCCTCGGTTTTGCCGAGCATGCACCGCGACACAGTGAATCATTCCCCGGACAGCCCTGCCCGCAAGGGGGGAGGGTTGGGGTGGGGGTATCTCCACGGGAAGACTCTTCGTGTGGAGAGAGCCCCCACCCGCATCGCATCTTCGATGCGATGCGACCTCCCCCGCAAGCGGGAGAGGTGCAGCGAGGCTGGTGCTGCATCGATCCAACCGACTCTCATTTGTACTTCACCGCGACCATAGCGGTCGGGGGCTCGCCAAGGCAGCTACAGATCAGTACAATATCGCAAAACTGTAGGGATGAAGGTAGGCATACACTTGCAACAGCCATCCGATGCGCCGCAATCCGATCCGCCGAAGGCGACGCGGACCACCGAGGTGATGAACGCGATCCGCGCCAGGGTGGCGAGCCGGGCGCTGGTGGCAGACGACCGCCTGCCCTCGGTCCGCGGCCTTGCCGCCACCATGGGCGTCTCGCCCTCCACCGTCGTCGAGGCCTATGACCGGCTGGTGGCCGAGGGCCTGATCCGCCCGCGGCCCGGCTCCGGCTTCTATGTCTCCTCAACCGCACTGCCCCCGCTCGCTCTCGCAAAAGACCAGCCGCAGCGCGACCGCGCCGTCGATCCGTTCTGGGTGTCGCGGCAATCGCTCGATGCCGAAGACGGCGCGCTGAAGCCGGGCTGCGGCTGGCTGCCAGCCGAGTGGATGCCGACCGAAGCGCTGCGACGCGCGCTGCGCGGCCTGGCACGCGCCGACGACGCCGTGCTTGCCGATTATGGCGCGACCCGCGGCTCACTCGCGCTGCGCCGTCTCCTGATGGCACGGTTCGCCGATGAGGGCCTCGAGGTGCCGCCCGAGCAGCTCCTGCTCACCGCGTCCGGCACCCAGGCAATCGATTTGGTGTGCCGCTTCCTGCTCCGGCCCGGCGACACCGTGCTGGTCGACGATCCCTGCTACTTCAATTTCCGCGCGCTGCTGCGCGCGCATCAGGTGAAAATCGTCAGCGTGCCCTACACCGCGTCAGGGCCCGACGTCGCAAGCTTCGAGGCGGTGCTGGCCGCCGAGCGGCCGCGGCTCTATGTCACCAACTCGGCGCTGCACAATCCGGCGCGACGCTGTCGCCGCAAACCGCGCATCGCGTGCTGAACGCCGCGGCGGCCCATGATCTCACGATCGTCGAGGACGATATCTTCGCCGATTTCGAGCCGGAGCCGTCGGCGCGGCTCGCTGCACTCGACGGGCTCAACCGCGTGATCCGGATCGGCAGCTTCTCCAAGACGCTGTCGGCCTCGGTGCGCTGCGGCTTCATCGCCGCTCGGCCGGACTGGATCGAGGATCTCGTCGACCTCCAGGTCGCGACCGGTTTTGGCGGCCCGAGCGCGGTCGCAACCGAAATCATCGCGAGCGTGCTGTCGAGCGGCTTCTACCGCAAGCATGTCGAGGAGCTGCGAAGGCGCCTCGCCCGCACCCGCCGCGACGTCGGCGACAAGCTGCAGCGCATCGGCATCGAGCCCTGGCTGATGCCGCGCGGCGGCTTCTATCTGTGGTGCGAGTTGCCCGACGGCCGCGACTCCGCCGACGTGGCGCGCGCAGCGCTCGCCGACGACAATGTCGTGCTGGCGCCCGGCAACGTGTTCAGCGCCTCGCAGACAGCTGCCGCCTTCATGCGCTTCAACGTCGCGCAATGCCGCGACCCCAGGCTGATGCCGGCCTTGCAGCGGGCGATCGGGCGGTAGAGCGCGATGAGATTAGGTTGAATACCGCGACGGCACTGCGTTCCCTCGCCCCGTGCTTACGGGGAGAGGGTTAGGGTGAGGGGCCGTATCCGCGTATACGGTGACAGCTGCGTTCGCGGAGACTCCCCCTCACCCGGAACGCATCTCACGATGCGTTCCGACCTCTCCCCGCAAGCGGGGCGAGGTGAAGCAGCGCCGCGCCCTACTTCTCGCCGACCTTGAACGGCTCCTCCTTGTCCGGGGGCACGGTCTCCTCGGCCATCGCCAGGATCATCGCGACCATCACGTAGTTGCCGGCGAGCGCGGTGAGATCGACGATCTGCTGGTCGTTGAACAGCTTCTTTGCCCGCGCATAGGTCTCGTCGGAGACCTTCTTGGTCGTGGTCAGCTCGGTGACGAAATCGTACACGACGGCCTCGTCCTCGGCCATTTTCGACGGCCGGTTGCCGGCCTTCAGGTCGGCTATCACGTCCGCCGACAGACCTGCCTTGGCCGCGAGCGGCGCATGCGCGAACCATTCGACCTGCGAGCGCCACTGGCGGCCGATGATCAGGATCGCGAACTCGTTCAGCCTGGTCGGCACCGAGGTCTGCCAGCGCGGGTAATAAAAGAGATCGTAGAGGCGCTGGCCGAGCACCGGGCTGCGGATGATCGGATTGTAGGGGCCGCCGATGCCGACGCTCGACACCTTCATGATCTGCTCGCCGAGCGGCTTTTGCAGGTCGTTGAGCTGCTCCATGGTGAGCTGCGGGAAGCGCGGCTCCTTGCTGGTGGCGGGTGCCGAGAACATCGTGGCCGCGAGCCAGCCGCCGGCCGCGGCCAGCGTGAGCGACGACAGCCAGACGGTTGCTGATTGCATGATTTCCTCCGGTTCTTGCTTTTGACGGAGGCATGCTAGTCGAGCAGTGATGCGCCTGCCAGCCGCGACGCACGCAGATCAGCCCGTCACAACGCGACGATATCGGTGAGGCATTGCTGCGTGACGCTCATCCGCGCGTCGATCTGCGCCTGGGTCTTGCAGTCCATGTTCATCGCGAACACCGTGACGTCACCGCCCTTCTCGGCCCAGCCGACCAGCCAGCCGAGCGAGCCGTGCTCCTTGTCGGTCAATCCGGTCTTGGCGCGAATGACGGCGTCACCGACTTTCGTCACCGGAAGGACGTCGCACACCAGTTGCTGGCTGCGCTTGCCGACCGGCAGCACGCCGCGGCGCAGCCGGTCGAGGAAATCGATCTGCTGCACCGGATCGATCCGCAAATTACCCGACACCCAGAACTGATCGATGCCGCCGCCGATGTCGCGGTTGCCGTAGTCGATAATGTCGAGATATTTCTTCATCCGCTCCTCGCCGATCCGGCGGGCGATCTCCTGAAACACCGGGAAGGCCGACACCGCGAGCGCCGAGCGCAGCGTGTGGTCCCTGTTCCAGGCCTCGATGCTGCGCGTTGTGCCGTCCCACTTGAAGACGTCATTGTCAGGGTCCTGCACCACGCCGGTCTCGAGCGCGATCAGCGCGTTCGGGATCTTGAAGGTCGAGGCCGGTAACTTGCCCTCGCCCGAGCGAACCTTGTCGCTCGCGATGATCAGATAGTCGTCGATCTTGTAGCCGACGAAGGTGCCTTCGGTGCCGAGATCGAAGAAGCGCTTTGCCAGATCCTCGCGAAACTCGCTGCGCTGGTAGGAGACGTTGGCGAGACTGCGCGACGGCAGGATGCTAGCGGCAGCAAGCAGACCGAGCGCATGGCGGCGATGGATCACGAGGGGACCTGGACCGGTTCGGGTTGACGACGATGCTGATGCCATCGTGGTGAAACGATGGCAATAAGGCTTGCTTGTTTGACGCGTTTTCTTCACGCGGGCCGGGGCCCACTTCGCTCGAAAGCAGCTAGCGCACCCGGCCCGACAGCCGCAGCACGAACACCAGCACTTCGGCGACGGCCTTGTAGAGCTCGGCCGGAATCTCGTCGCCGAACTCGACATTGGAAAGCGCACCGGCCAGGACCTCGTTCTCCTCGATCGGGATATCGTTGGCTTTGGCGACCTCGATGATCTTGGCGCCGATCGCGCCCTTGCCTTTTGCCACCACGCGCGGTGCGCCGGCGTGGTCGTAATGCAGGGCGACCGCGAGCTGGTTGTTGGCGTCGCTCATGATGCGCGGTCCAGGAAATGGCCGGCGCGCGCGGGCGCGGGTTGCGGCGGGCTGCCGTCGCGGATCTCGATATCGCCGGGCGTGAGCTCGGCCCTGGTCAGCGCCTGGCTCAGTTCGGAAGCGCCGGCGCGCAGCTGCGCGGCGGTCGAGGGACGCTCGGCCCACATCCGCACCGAGGTGCGCTCGCCGTTCAACGAGACCAGCGCGTGCACCGGCCCGGCCGGCTCGACGTCGAGCGTGAAGCGCGCCCGCCATACCAGCTTGGCGGCCTCGACCTCGTTGCCGCCGCCATCGCGGGAAATCTCGAACTGCGCCATCGCCGTGCCCTGCTGGGTCAGGAACGGGATCTCGAAATTCCAGCGCGGCACCATCGCGTCGAGCTGCGGACGCTGACCATCGCCGCGATCCGGCAGCGAGGCGACCTGGAGCAGCGTCTGCCGCGCCAGTGCCGCGTCGGTGTTTTCCAGCAGGCGATGCGCGGCGGCAGCAATCGGCGTGCCCGGCGCAATCGACGGCTCGGCAACGGCCTGCGCCGCGGGCAGCGCGCCGTGAAACGGCGGCGGCGGCGTGTTGCTGCGTGCGGGCACCTCGCCGGGCAGCGCTCCCGCGGCACAGCGCCCTGCCGTGCCGGATTGCCGAGCTCGTGCAGCGCTTCCTGAATGAGATTGAGCGCGCCGCCCGACGACGGGCCGGCATCGAGCGCATCCGCGAGTGCGCCGGCGAGCCCGGTGGCGCCGCGGCCGAGATCGTCGGCGACCGGCACGCGGGCCTGCGGCAGCAGTATCTCCTGAACGTCGAGGTCGGGCGTTGCCGGCGGCACGAGGCTCGGCGCCGTGCCGGCATTGGCAAGCGTCGGCCGCTCGAGCGGCGTGGATGCAGGCTTGGCGGTGTCGCCGGCACCAGCCGACGTCAGCGCCTGGCGCAGCACGATCAGCGCGGCCTTCAGATCGGGCGCGCTGCCGCTCGTGGGCACAACGCCCGAAGCAAGCGTCGCCTCCAGCAGCAGGCCGGATTTCTGGAAGCCGGTCTTCACGGCATCGCCGCTCAGATTCTCGTCGAGGCCGGTCTGCTGCGCCAGCACCTGTGCGATCGCGGCCTGAAGCTTTGGCGGCAGATTGGCGGAGGCGACCGCCGCGAGATTGGCAAATAGTGGCGCCTGGCTGCCCTGCACCGCCGCCGCGTTCTGGGCCGTTGCGGTGATGGTGACGCGCTCGAGTGGCGTCAGCACCGCCTTCGGCGCCGTGGCGACGGGCTGGGACGCGGCGCTGAGATCGGCCGCCCCCTGGGCGCGCGGCGACATCTGCACCGTATCGCCGGCGTCGGCGCCCGGCCCGACCAGTTGCAGGCGAACGCTGCCGTCACTGGTCTGCGAGACCGCAAGCTGCAGGTTCTGGCCCTGCTGCAGCGGCACCTCGGTCTGGACGTCGATCGACAGGCTCGCAATCGCGATCCGCACCAGATCGGCCGACAGCACCTTCAAGACCTGCGCATTGACGACGCTGCCCGCCTCGAGCGTGAGGGCTGGCGCAACACTGCCCGCCTCGTTCGAGGCAAGCACCGGCAGCACGGGATTGATGGCAAGTGCCATGTCGGAGGTCTCGGTCAGGCGGCAGGCTCAGGCCGCAGGCTAGCCCGGCGCCGTAAACCCCTCGTTAACCGGCAGCCGGCATGAGCTCCCTCAGGACGCTGGCGGCGGCCTTGAAATCGACCTGCCGGGCCGCGCGGCGGGCAGCGACCTCCTCGTCGACGCCCCATTTCTCGATGTTCCAGTCCTCGTCGACATGGGCGGCGGCCCAGACCTGGTCCTCGTCGCGAGCACCATGCGCCAAGGCCAGAGCCAGCAGCGCTGAGCCGGTCAGCGTCGTCACCACATGGAGCGCCGCGACCGACCATGGATCGGCCGGGAACGCCGCGCGCGCCGCCTTGATCGCGGGCTCGGGCTGGCCGACATGCATGACCCCCTCGGCCATCACGAAATGGGCGCCGAGCGTGTCAGCGGCCCAGAACAGGATCGGGTCCCAATGCCGGGCCTCGCGCGCCACCAGGGAATCGGGATAGCCGGCGCGATAGAACAGCAGGTCGCTGCCGAGGAATTTTGCGGCGTCATCGGCGACCTCGTCGACACGATCGATCACCCCCTCGATCACGCTGTTGGCAAGCCGCGTCAGCGGCATGGTCATGGGATCGATGGTCTCGCCCTGCGCATTCCATTCTGCCGCGACCGCGTCCGCCATGGCGCGCGTCGGCACCACGATCGGCTTGCCGGACGGCGAGCGGATCTGCTTGCCGTCGAGCGTGATCGCAAATCCGCCACTGGCGTCAGTGACGTCGGCGCCGATGTAGAACCGCTTGCGCTGGGGCTTGCGGATGTGGCGCCGCACCGCCTCCTGCGGATCGAGCGGGGATTGTTCGGGTCCATTGTCGAAGAGTTCGCGCATCAGGCCGGCAGGCTTTCGTTCGGGAGGATTTCCCTGCAAGATATGTCAGGGTCACCGGCAAATAAAGCTGATGGGACGGGTCAATATCCTGGCGGGTTTTTCGCTCGTTGCGGTGGCCTTCGGAGCCGCCGGCGCCGAGGCCGGGTTCCGCACACCGGAATCGCTGATCCGCAACGTCTACGCCCATTATGGACGGGGCAGCGCCGCGTTTTCCAATGGCCTGCCGCGCGACGAGGAAACCGCCCGGCAATTCTTCGATTCCCCCCTGCGCGCCGCCTGGACCGCCCTGCACGACGCACCCTACGATTTCCTGGTGCAGAGTCCGACCTGGCGGATCGGCCCGATCTCGATCGCAATCCTGCGCAGGCAGTTCGACCGGACCGATGTGACCGTGACGTTCGACAATGAGGGCCGCGCGGTCACGCTCAACTTCATCGTCGTCAACGGTCCCGACGGCTGGGTGATCTCTGATGTCGAGAGCCCGCACGATTCGCTGCGACTGTTTCTGACGAAGTTCAGGCGCTGATCTCGATCACTGCACTCGCTCGGAACCACGCGGCGGTTTGCTGGAACCAAACCGCCGTCGGCACGACGGCACGTGACAGGATCGGCGCCGCCGAAAAAATATCTGACGATCGCCGGCGCGTCGCGCGTTCTCCGCAATTGCGTCGGCGAATGCTGCATCCGATTGATCGCTCAGCAAGTTTGAACATCCTGCTCGCGTTCTGCGTCGAAGTGCCGCAAGAAGCTGTCATCTGCGTGTTAAAAACCTGCCAGATTTCGGCAACAACGCGCGGCTAGCTTCCCGTCACCAAACAGAAGCATCTGTCGACCATTGCGGTCGCAAGTCGTGGACTGACGTCACGCATGGCGTCGGTTGCGCGTTTGCGCGCCTATGTCGACGTATTGGCAGGGCGGCGTGGCACGACGACTTTCGACAGCTTGTTGTGTCATCGCCGCGGCTTGCCTCGGGCTTGCTGCGAGCGGCATGACGGCCTGGCTCGGTGCGACGGGCTTGCAGGACGTGCCGCGAACGCAACACGATGTTTGTGCGCGGCCGGAGCCCGGCAGCGCGCTCGAGGAACCCGCCGAATTGCGCAGCCGCGACGGCGTGCTCGAAACCGATCTCAGTATCCACGATCAGAAGCTGCCGGATGGAACGAGCCGCTACTGCTACCTGACACCGGACGGCAAGCCATCGCCGACGCTGCGCGTGAGGCCGGGCGATCAGCTGGTCATCCATTTCAAGAACGACCTCGTCGACCTCGACACGGCAACGCCTGCGATCGACCGCCCACTCGCCGGCGCACCGATCTGCACGACGAGACCGAAAGCCGACGTTTGCGCGAGCGCCGCGATGACGCCGATCTCGACCAATCTGCACTTCCACGGGCTGACCGTGCCGCCGGTCTGCCACCAGGATGACGTGCTGAAAACCTCGATCCAGCCCGACGATGCGCCGTTCGAGTATCGCCTGCGCATCCCGGACGACGCGCCGCCCGGCCTCTATTGGTATCACCCGCATCTGCACGGTTTCGGCAAGACCCAGGTGCTCGGCGGCGCCTCCGGCGCGCTGATCATCGAAGGCATCGAGCGCGCCGATCCGTCGCTGGCCGGCCTCCCCGAGCGCGTGCTCGTGATCCGCGACCAGGATCTGGTCAATCCGGATGCGCCGCCGTCGAAATTCGAGCCGGTCATGACCAAGAGCCAGCTCGACAATGATGGCGACGTCGCCAATTCCGGCACCGGATTCGGCAAGCCGTCGAAGGATCTCTCCGTCAACTTCGTGCCGGTGCCCTATCCGAACTATCCGCCGGCCGGGCTCACGATGAAGCCGGGCGAGCGGCAGCTGTGGCGCGTGCTGAACGCGTCCGCGATCACCTATCTCAACCTGGCTTTGCTGGTCGGCCGCGCGCCGCAGCAGATCGGCATCGTCGGGCTCGATGGGGTGCCATTACAGTTCGAGGGCAGCCCGTCGCCCTCGGTGCAATGGGTCAACCATATCGGCCTGCCGCCGGGCGCGCGCGCCGAGTTCATCGTCGAAGGACCGCCGGCCGGCGCGCAGGCCTTGCTGGTGACGCGCGCGGTCGACACCGGGCCCGCCGGCGAGAACGCCCCCAACCGCGCGCTCGTGGCCGTCACGACCTCAGTCAATGCGAGCGAACCGCAGGCCGCTCTGCCCGCGCACGTCGAGCCGCTGCGGAAACCGGATCGACCGTGGGTCGGCGACGTCGCACCGGTGCGCGTCAGAAAACTGTTCTTTTCCGAGCAGCCGGAGAACCCGAACGACCCGAACAGCCCGACCAAGTTCTTCATGACCCTCGACGGAGAGATGCCGAAGCCGTTCGATCCGCAATCTGATATTCCCGACGTCACCGTGCGGCAGGGCGACGTCGAGGACTGGATCATCGAGAACCGCTCGATGGAGCTGCATGATTTCCACATCCACCAGCTTCACTTCCAGCTGCTCGACTGGTCCGGCGTCGCCGTCAACGAGCCGTTCCTGCGCGATACCGTCAATGTGCCCTACTACAACGGCCGGATGCTGAAGTATCCGAGCGTGCGCCTGCGCATGGATTTTCGCGATCCCAGCATCGTCGGCATCTTCGCCTACCACTGTCACGTCCTCGAACACGAGGACGGCGGCATGATGGGACGGATCAAGGTCGTGCCGCGAGACACTGCAAGTTCCACCAAACCGCTCAACCAGCAAAAAGGAGAGCTTTAATGCCCGACAAGCACAGGTCACGTTGGCTGCAGGGATGCCGCCTTACCCTCAGCGCGCTTGCGCTAGTACCCAGAATCAGAGCTGAGTGATACGGCGGCCTTTGAAACGGCGTTGACGGACCTTTTTCTTGGTCCAGACGAAGGGCTCGGCTCTGTCGTTGTATGCGTTGACGTAGGCATCGATGTGCTCCTGAAGCTGCGTGAGGCTTGTGAAGGAGGTGCCGCTGAGCGACTGCCCCTGCAAGATCGAAAACCATACCTCGACCTGATTGAGCCAAGACGCACTTGTCGGCGTGAAATGAAATTGCACGTTGGGGTGGGCCTTGAGCCAATGCTCGTTCTTCTTGTGGGTGTTGAGGTTGTCGAGGATGACGTGAAGCTTCCGGTTCGGAAAAGCCGCGGTGACGCTGTTCATGAAGTCGAGAAACTCGACGCGGCGTCGGCGTTTTGAATGCGCCGCGATGATCTTTCCGGTGGCGACTTCGAGCGCCGCAAACAATGTTGTGGTGCCATGCCGCTTGTAATCGTGGCTCTGGCCGGTCAAGGCGCGGCCATTGGGCAACTTCAGATAACCCTGCGCTCGCTCCAAAGCCTGGATCGAGGGCTTCTCGTCCACGCACAGCACAATGGCCTTCGCGGGCGGGGCGACATAGAGGCCGACAACATCGGCGGCTTTGGCCGTAAAGTTCGGGTCGTTGCTCTCACACCAGGACTTACGAGCCGCGAGGTCAATCTTGTGGCTGCGCAGGAACCGCCAGACATATTGGACGTCAACATCGCCCAGCGCCCCGGCCAGCAGGGGCCCGGTCCAGCGTGCGAACCCGTCCGGCGGCGGCTTGTCCAGCAGCTTCAGAATCCGCTTGTCGGTGGCCTTCGTATAGATTGGCTGCTTGCCCGGTCGCGGCTTGTCTTGCAGCCCTTCAAGGCCTTGGTCGGCATAGCGATGCCGCCAAAGGCTGACAATCCGCGGCTGGACCCCAACTTCCTTGGCGATCGACCGAGTGCTGCGTCCATCCGCCGCCAACAGAACTATCCGCGCCCGCTTCAAATCGCGCTGCAACGTCACCGGGGAGCGGCAACACGCCTCAAGCACCTTGCGATCTTTCCTCGAAAGGTGGACTTCTCTTGCTTCGGGTATCATCCCGACCTTGAATCACGACTCACGCTTTAAGAACAGTAGGTACTAGGTCAGTTCACCGCCGGCCCGGTGCTGGCGGAGGACTGGAACCATCACGGTGGACACGAGACCCGGTCGCCGATCAAGCACGTGATCGTCATCATCGGCGAGAACCGCAGCTTCGACCACGTGTTCGCGACCTATGTGCCTGAGCGGCACGACCAGAGCGTGTTCAACCTGCTCTCGCAGGGCATCGTCAAGCTCGATCACAACAAGAACGCGATCCCCGGGCCCAACTTCGAAAAGGCGCATCAGCAAGCCGCGACCGATACCGGCCTGAACGATGCGTTCCTGCTGAGCCCGCCGAAGCAGAACTTCCCGAAGGACCAGTTGCCAGCTCCGCTGGTCGGCGGCCCCAAGGTCTCCTACATCCCGAACAAATGCGGCAGCTCGCCGATCACCAGCTGCGAAGCGTCGCTTGCGCTGGCGCAGCAATCGGAATCCGGCCTGCCGTCCGAGTATTACCAGTACCTGTTGACCGGCGGCACTGGTCAGACGTCGGCGACCCCCGACGCACGCATCACCAATGTCAGCGCGCTGCCGGCCGGTCCGTTCCAGCTCACCAACAGCGACGCGTTGCCCTACGACTCCTATTCGGCAAGCCCGGTGCATCGCTTCTACCAGATGTGGCAGCAGCTGAACTGCAACCACTCGGCGGCCAGCCGCGACAATCCGTCGGGCTGCGGCGGCAATCTGTTCGCCTGGGTCGAGGTGACCGTCGGTGCCGGCGCCAACGGCGCGGCGCAGCCCTCCAACTTCTCGACGGACTATTCGCCGACGGCAACGACCACGGGCGAAGGTTCGACGGCGCTCGGCTTCTACAATGTGCAGAAGGGCGACGTGCCGTACTTCACGTCGCTCGCGCAAAAATATGCGATGAGCGACAACTTCCACCAGTCCGTCAACGGCGGCACCGGCGCCAACCACATCATGTTCGGTCATGCCGACATGCTTTACTTCAGCGACACCTATGGCAACGCCGCGGTGCCGCCGAACGGCACGCAGGTGTTCGGCGGCACGCCGGACGCCGGCATCGTGCATCAGATCGAGAATCCGAATCCGGCTGTCGGCACCAACAACTGGTACACCGAGGACGGCTACGGCGCGGGCGGCAATGGCGGCTTCCCGGCGCCCTACCAGACGAGCCCGGTGTCCGGCGGCGGCTCCTACAGCGATTGCTCGGATCCGAGCCAGCCCGGCGTCAAGCCGATCCTGGATTATCTGAAGGGGCTCCGGATCAACGCGAATTGCGAACCGGGTCACTACTATCTCTTGAACAACTACAATCCGGGTTATTTCGGCAACGGCAAGAACGCCTACACCGACACCAATCCGTCCAACACGCCGTTCACGATCCCGCCGTCGACCCGCAAGAGCATCGGCGACAGCCTGAACGAGCGCAACATCTCCTGGAAGTATTACGGCGACCAGTGGAACAACTACGTCAACGACCCCTACCAGCTCAACTGGGGCGTGGCCGGGCCGAACGCCGACGAGTACTGCAACATCTGCCCGTTCCAGTACGACACCTCGATCATGTCGCACCCGGAGCAGGTCGCAGCCCATATCAAGGACTCGGCTGATCTGTACACCGACCTCTCCAAGCATTCGCTGCCGGCGGTCTCGATCGTCAAGCCGAGCGGCTTCACCGACGGTCACCCGTCGTCGTCCAAGCTCAACCTGTTCGAGGGCTTCGCAAAGAAGATCGTCGACCAGGTCCAGGCCTCGGACTATGCGAAGGACACCGCGATCTTCATCACCTTCGACGAGGGTGGCGGCTACTTCGACTCAGGCTATGTGCAGCCGCTCGACTACTTCGGCGACGGCACGCGGATTCCGCTGATCGTGGTGTCGCCGTTCGCGCGGCAGGGCCACATCTCGCATGAATATGCCGACCACGTCTCGATCATCAAATTCATCGAGCGCAACTGGGACCTGCAGCCGATCACCCATCGCAGCCGGGACAACTTCCCGAACCCGGTTGCGGCGCCCGGCAATCCCTATGTTCCGGTCAACAGCCCGGCGCTCAGCGATCTCTTCGACTTCTTCGACTTCGACGGCGGCGGCCATCATCATGGCGGCGGCTGGGATCACGGTGGCGGCTGGGACCACTGACGACCGCACCTCGCGACACTCCAATCCGCCGGCCCGGATGGCCGGCGGATTTCATTTACACCCAGCTGGATGTCCATAGCCTGCGCGAGCCTGTAAGGTGTCTGGCTTCGTCTCTGTGGAAATCCTGCTCAATGGCATCAATCGCTTTCCGCCAGGCTCAACGCGCCGACCTTCCGGCGATCATTGCGCTGCTCGCCAACGACGTCCTGGGGCAGCAGCGCGAGGATGCGAGCTCGCCGCCGAACCCAAGATATATCGATGCATTCGATGCCATCCTCGCCGATCCAAACCAGCTGCTGGTCGTGGCTACCGCGGACGACGAGGTGATCGGCACGCTGCAACTCACCTTCATCCCCGGCCTGGCGCGGCTCGGGGCCTGGCGCGGGCAGATCGAGGCGGTCCGAATTGCGGAGACGCACCGCAGCTCAGGCGTTGGGCAGCAGATGTTCGAATGGGCGATCGCGCAATGCAGGGCGAGAGGCTGCAACCTCGTGCAGCTCACGACCGACAAGGCGCGCCCCGATGCGCACCGCTTCTATGAGCGGCTGGGATTCACCGGCAGCCACATCGGCTACAAGCTGATGCTTTGACGCACAGCCGGGCCTGCCTTGTCATCACGTGCGTCTATTTGTTCCGGTCACCACCAAGACGATTCTTGAAGACCTTCCCATCCTTCATGATGACCAGGAAGTTCTTTGCCGGGTCTTCTATCAGCTTGATGTTGTCGATCGGGTCGCCATCGACCAACAGAAGGTCGGCCAGCGCGCCTTCCTCCACCACGCCTAGAGCATTTTCCGACCGGAATGAATCGGGTGGGGATTCCCAAAACGGCGCGAGTCAGATTCAAGCTGCATGCTGGCGAGGGAGGCCAGCATGTATGGCCAGGGCGCTTTCGGTTGATCTTCGTCAAAGGGTGATAGCCGCGATTGACGGTGGCATGTCCTGTCGACAGGCTGCTGAGCGCTTTGGTGTCAGCGCGGCCAGTGCGATCCGCTGGCGCGGTCGCCTCAAGGAAGTTGGCGACATCGTTCCTAAACGCCAGGGCGGTGACCGCAAATCGCAGCGCATCGAAGCGCATTCGCAATTGATTCTGGAGGCAGTGACAGCGAAGCCGGATATCACGCTCGCCGAGTTGCGAGAACTGTTGAAACGTCGTGGAATATCGACTGGCATCGCGTCGCTCTGGCGTTTTTTCCAGCGCAGAAAGATCACACTTAAAAAAAGACAGCGCACGCCGCCGAGCAACGGCGCGGCGATATAAATGCCGCGCGTGAGGAGTGGTTCGAAGGGCAAATCGATCTTGACCCTGAGCGTCTCGTCTTCATCGACGAAACCAGCGCCAACACCAAAATGGCGCGGCTTTACGGCCGCTCGCCACGCGGCGAGCGATGTCGTGCAGCTATCCCACACGGACATTGGAAGACGACGACATTCACCGCTGGATTGCGCTCCGACGGTCTGATCGCGCCGCTTGTTCTGGACGGTCCAATGGATGGCGACGCTTTCCTGGCCTACGTCGAGCAATTGCTCGCCCCATCGCTGCGGCCGGGCGATACCGTTATCATGGACAACTTGCCCGCTCACAAGGTCCACGGCGTTCGAGAGGCCATCCGGGCGGTCGGAGCAAGCCTGCTCTATCTTCCGCCCTACAGTCCAGACTTCAACCCGATCGAAATGGCCTTCTCTAAACTGAAAGCCCTGTTGCGGGCCGCCGCAGCGCGCACCATGCCCGATCTCTGGCAAGCAATCGCCAACGCTCTCAAGCGCTTCTCACCCGAGGAATGCCAAAATTATCTCGTCGCGGCTGGTTACGACGCAACGTGATCGGAAAATGCTCTAGCCTGCCTGGATACGGATTTCGAAGGCCGGACAGACCGAGCAATTCGGCATTCGTCGACGTCGCCATCGTGAGCGCCTCGGCGGGCGTATACCATCGCGTGAGCGTCGTCAGCATGGCGCCTTGCCGGTCAGCAAGCGCCTTCGAGAACAAGACGTCGGTGCCGAATGCCGTCTTCAACTTGTACTTCTTCGCAAAGCCGTAGACCCTGTCGGTGCCGGCAACGACCTGTCGCATCTTGTCCTGCTCCGCAGGTCCAAGGGCCTGGCGCCCGACAGATCGACGAAGGGCTGGGTGCTCAGCCAAATTCCCTTCTCGGCCATCAGGCGGGCCGTCGCGTCGTCCATCAGGTGACCGTGCTCGACACATTTGGCTCCCGCTGCGATCGATCGCTGGATCGCGACAGGCGTATAGGCGTGTACGGCGACATAGGTCCCCCAGTTCTCGGCAGCTTCGACCGCGGCGCGCAACTCCGGTTCAGTGAACGTGGACACATCGAGCGGACTGAATGGCGACGCGACCCCGCCGCCCGCGGTGAGCTTGACCTGCGTAGCTCCCTGCATGAGCTGCTCGCGCGCGCGCACACGGACCTCATCGGGGCTGTCCGCGACCATGGCGCCGCCTATCCTCTCCATGCGGCTGAGCATGCCGCCGATCGTTCTGGGCAGTTCGGACAGCTGCCGGAAGTCGCCATGGCCGCTGGTGATGGTGATCATGGCGCCGGACGGGTAGATGCGCGGACCGGCGACGAGCCCCTCGTCGATCGCCCGCTTGAGGGAAAAGGCCGGCCCGCCCATGTCGCGAACGGTGGTAAAGCCGCGCATCAGCGTGGCCGTTGCTTCCGCGGCCGCAAGGAGATTGGTGTAGCCGACATCACCGGCTATCGCAGTCGCCGGCGTCGGGCGTACCAGCATCGCATGCCAATGCGCGTCGATCAGCCCGGGCATCAGCACCCGTCCGTCGCCGGCGATCACCTGCGCGTCGCGCCGTGATCGCCGCAGTCGAAATCTTCTCGATCTTGTTGTTCCGGATCAGCACATTGGACGGCCCGGAGAGCGCGCCATTCTTGCCATCAAAGACGCGGACATTCTGGAACAGCACGCCAGTATTCTGCTGAGCTTGCGCAGGCAGTGAGCCAAGGAGGCTCAAGCCAATCGAGGCGATCAGTGCAGGCACCCCGAAGCTTTTGCTCAAATCTGACATGTCACTCTCCGCCCATGGCACATCGCTCGAGATTATCATTGATCTCGCTGTGTACGAGGGGCCGACTTGATTGCGGCTGATTAGTGAGCGGCCTACTGAGCCGCTCTGGCGGCAGGCTGCAAAGCGTAGGTCAGCCATCCGACGCCATGAGACAGCAGATCGATCCCCAGCAACAACCCGAGCACCCACAACCCGGTTGCCGGAAACCCGGTCAGGATGACGAGGCCTGCCAGGACGCCGAACACCCCGGATGCCAGCATGATCCAGCCGGACTGCTGCCAATGGCCGATGCCGACCAGCATGCGCACAACCCCGGAGACCAACAGCGAGAGACCGAGGACATAGGTCAGGATCAGCGCACTCGTCACCGGCTGGCTCAGCAGGACGATTCCACATGCAAGGTAGAGCACCCCAAGCAGAAGCTGCCACACGAATCCGCCCCAGCCCTTGGTCCAGAACGCATGCAGGATTTCGAACGCGCCGGCGACGATCGCCGTCCAGCCGATGAAGATGGCGCTGATCACGGTGAAGAGCACGACATCGCCCAGGACCAGAAGGCCCGCGGCGATCATGACGAGCCCAAGCAGCACGCACACCCATAGCGGCGGGCCAGGCAGGCCGCGGAGCATTGTGGAACTGTTCTCATAGGTAGCCATGTCATCCTCCTCGATCCCAGGCAGCTGCGGCGCATCCCAACTAGGCCGATCGCTCGCCCTCGCCTGTCGCTCCGTCGTCCGGTATTTCACCCGGCCGGTAATTCGGCAGCCGGCCCGCGGGAATGACTGCGAGCAAGGCGAGGCCGGCCATGATCAACAATCCGATCTTCAACGCACGCAGACGCGCTTCGGTGTTGACCCGCACCGCTTCCTCGACCTGCTGCGGCGTGCCGCTGGTGCCTTCGAGCACACTGCGCAGCCGGTCATTGCTGACGAAGGTGATGTTGCCGAGATCGACCTGGCTCTGAAGCTCCTTGGTCAGCACCGGACTGGCCGCGATCCTGCCAAGCGCGATCGTACTCAACAGACCGACGAGAAGAGCTCCGGCAACCGCGGTGCCGACTGCCGCCGCCAGATTCTGTGAGGTTCCGCGCAGAGACCCGACGTCCCCGGCCAATTCCTTGGGCGAAGCCGTGACCAGAACGTTGAACAGCAGCGTCACCAGGGAGCCCTGGCCAATGCCGAACAGCACGAGTCCAAAGAGAACGGGAAACTCGCTCCAGTCGTTGCGTACGACGAACGCGAGCCATAGCAACGCGACAGTGCAGAGGCCAAAGCCGAAGCGTCCGATCTGGCGCGGCGTCAGTCTGTCGTAGAGATTGACAATCAGCATCGCCGACAGAAAGACGGTCAGATTGAAGGGCATCATCGCGATCGCAGTCGCAATTGGCGAACGTCCCTGAACGATCTGGATGTAGAGCGGCACCGTGAAGTTCAGGGCCGCCTCGAGCGCCACGACTGCGAACAGCGCGTAGACGGCGCACCTCTCCTCTGGCGAGTCGATCACCTGCAACGCCAGCAGGGGCGTCTTCCCTGCGGCCTGCCCGATGCGTCCACATCAGGAATGCCTGCCCGAGTACAATGCCAAGCACGATCAGGACGGGCGCCGGCGAGACGCCCAGCAAATCGAAAGGTGCGTTGGCGGTCGCCAGGATCACTCCCCAACCGTTCAAATTGTTGAATCCGAAGCTGATGAAGATGATTGCGCTCGCTGCAAGAGCGACGCCAATCAGATCGATCCGAACATCCGGGCGACCGCGGTCGGGCCGCAGGCGGAAACTCAGAGCGAAAGCGATCGCCGAAGCAGCAATGAGAATTCCGAACGCGGGGCGCCAGCCGATATAGGTGCCTAGGAGCCCGTCCAGATATGTTTTCGTGACGGGCATTTGTTGTAGAGTAGCAGGCTCAGGCTGCGTTTGCGAGGTTGAACAGCTTGAGGAGGTTATGGACGGTGCAGATCATTGTCCACTCGGCGCGCACTTTCTCGATGCCCCGCAACAGGAACTGGCGGAAGCCTCTTGCCTGTTTGATCTGCCCGAACACCGGCTCCACCACTTGCTTTCGCAATCGGTAGGGTGTTTCGAAGCCGCCATCGTCGATCTTCTTTCGCATGGCCTGTGTCAGCGGGCCGCCGACTTTTCCGTTCGCTACTGTCGGGTGCTTGGCGCGTCCGGGCGCGACATAGCCATCGATGCTGCGTGTGTCGAGCGCTTCGAGATTGGCTTCGCTGCAGTAGCCGGAATCCGCTGAGGCCTGCCGCGGCTTGCGGCCAAGATTGCTCTCGATGGCCTCGATCAGGGGCACCAACTGGCCCTGATCGCTGCCGTGCTGGGTCAGTTCTTGCGCGACAATGATCTGGGCATGTGCATCGACGGCCGCCTGGGCATTATAGGCCTGAACGAAGCCATCCTTCGACTTCATGATGCGGCTTTCCGGATCGGTGAAGTTGCGTTGCGCCTTGGGATTGGGTTCCTCCGATGGCAGCGCCGCCGGTTTGCCCGGCTTCTTGCGGCCTTCGGCCTGGCGCTGCTGTTCCTTTTCGGCCTCGATGCGGCGCTCTTCCTCCGCCGCCAGTTTGGCGTCCGCTTCCAGCGCCGCCATCGCTTGCTGGATCTTCGCCAGCCGTTTCTGCTTGTCGACGGTCCAGTCCGGCAGTTCGTCGCTGTTGCCGAAAGTCTCATCCTCCGAGGCATCCGCCGCCTCGGCGGCCGCCAGCATGCGAGCGACCTCGGCCTTCAATTCCGCCTCGCGCTTCTTCATGCGCTCATAACTCATCGCCTTGTGTTTCGACGCGTTCGCCTTGATCTTCGTACCATCCAGCGCGACATGACCGAGCTTGACCAGCCCGGCCGTCTCGCACAACTTCAGAACCTGCACGAATAGCGCGCCGAGCGCCTTCAAATGTCGCTTGCGAAAGTCGCTGATCGTCCGAAAATCCGGCGCATCCAGCGCCACGATCATCACAAAATCGTTCCGCTCCCGGCAGGCCTTGGCAATCCGACGCGACGAATACAGCCCACTCGCATAGCTATGCAGCAGCAGCGCCACCATCATCCGCGGATCAAACGGCGGCTGCCCAAGCCCGCTCACATAGCTGCCCATGATCTCCCTGAGATCGAGGCTCTCCCGCACCAGATCAACCATAAACCGCGAGACATGGCCTTTCGGCACGAAGTCCTGCACATTCGGCGGCAGAAGCAGCGTCTGATCGATGTTCCAAGGCCGAAAATACTTGCTCATCGCCCAATGTTGAATCAGACCCGACCAGATTTGAACAGCGACTATCCAGACAAGCTCCTAGCAACCCACCGACGACAAATGCCAGCACGCCGGCGGCAGCCCGCGCCGAGCCAAGCGCACCAAGGGCCGTCGCTTGCTGGCATCCGGCATAATTCTCGGCAATCAGCGCGACGAGCGAAGGCACGATCACCGCGCCCGCAGCGCCGCAAAGCGCCTGAGCGGAGATCATCACCGAGGCCGTGGGGCTGAACGTCATCGCGATCTGCGATATCAGGAAGAGCACGACGGCAACGCGAAAGACCTGCACCGCCCCGAACCTTTGGGCGAGTTTCGCGCCGAGCATCACGAACCCGGCCACCAGCATCGAGTACGCCACGATTCCGGTCGCGACCGTGGTCGGCGGCACGCCGAAGCTGGCGACCATTCCTCCCATGGCAACCGGCAACGACGCGACATTGAACGACATGATCATCTGACCGGACGCAATCGCGATCATGGGCACCCATGATGCGCGCTCTTCCTGATGAACGTCGCCGATCGAGATAGCTTGCGTTGCCATCGCGTCCTCCAACCTGCCTGGCGTTGCGACCGATCGAGCCACGGCTCTACCGATCCTCAGAGCATCTTGTTTCACTCGTCCGGTTGGGACACGAACAGATCCATGCCCAGTCTTTGCGACAGGAACTTCGCGGCGAGCTGCCCTCGCACGCTGTTGCCGGCCGCATCCAGTGGCGGGGCGAAGGTGCCGAAACCACCTTTTCCCGGAGATACCGCGACGATGCCACCACCGATGCCGCTCTTGCCGGGCAGACCGATGTCGTACAGCCAGTCGCCTGACGTCTCATACAATCCGGCAGTGACCATGACGGTCAACGCATAGTGGCACACGGCCGCATCGACGACCCGCTGCCTGGTGACTGGATTGACCCCGCCGTCAGCCAGCGTCGCGCCCATCACGGCGAGATCCCTGGCGCTCACATTGAGGGAGCACTGCCGGGTGTAGAGATCGGTCGCCTGTCTGGCGTCGCAGTAAATCCGGTCATAGCTCTCCAGCAGCCGCGCGATACTTCGATTGCGAAAATTCGTCTTCGAGGCCGATGCGTAGACTTCCTCGTTGAGCGGGAGCTTGCGACCGGCAAAGCGTGAAAGGCCGTCATGGATCAACCGCCATCGTTCTTCCGCGCTCGCACCCGGAACGAGGCTGGTGGTCGCGATCGCACCTGCGTTCACCATCGGGTTGGTGCGCCCCGCCCCGTGCTCGATTGCCGCCAACGAATTGAACGGCAGCCCGGTCGCATTCGCGCCCAGTCTTGCGCGCGCCTCTTCAGGGCCGATCGCCTCGCACACCAGGGCGAACACGAATGGCTTCGACACACTCATGATCGAGAATTCGTATTCGATATCGCCGGCGCCGTAGATGCGTCCGCTGGCACCGGCCACGCAGATGCCGAACAGTTCACTCGGCACCCTGGCCAGGGCCGGATAAACCTGCGAATTGGTCCCTTCGCTGTTCGACTTGAAGCGCAGATGAGCTTGGGACACCAGCTCCTGCACCATCTCGGGATCGGGCAAGTGCCCCGTCGAGATGTAAGGCCGGTCCGCTTGTTCAGCGATCGAAGGTGGCCACATTGGCTTTCCTTCCCGATTTCGACCTTGGTGTTTCAGGTCTTCCAGTCGGCAACCAGAAGTAGGCGCTCAAAAAAACATGGTGTCAACGACCCGCTCTGACGGCGCTTGCAGTGTTTGTGCTGGTCCAGAACACTTTACGACAAATGTGCTGAATGCATTGCTTGTCGCGGAATTGCCGCGTTGCGAGATGCGCCGTTCAATCGATCCCTGCGGTGCTCCGGCGCTATCAGGTAAGCAGCATTGCCCAATCAGATGCGCAATTGAATCAAAGAGAAGTCATCGGGCCATCAACGAGATTCCCATCGCTGGCGCTCGAGAGTACCATGGCCGCGTGCGGATGTGAGCCCGCCGCCTGTCCAAACAGCACCGGCCCGCGGCGATGGCGGCAATGACCGCATCACTTGAATGGTGAGGTTGATCATGGTGGCGCGCGCAAGCGACGGACAGCTTCTGCTGGTAAAGAAGCTGGGTGGGCTCTTTGCTATCGTTCTTGGCTGCCTGCTGACAGCAGTGGGTGTGACATTCGAATCCACCAGCACAATTGTCGTCGGTCTGCTGTTTCTTGTGCTCGGGGCGGTCCTGCTCACGCTCAAGATCATGAGACGAAATCAAACTGGCCCGTTTGGATAGCCTTCCGGCGAAATAGACCGACGCAGCCGGGGCAATTTCAATTGTGGAGACTCGGCCGCAATCGCAACCGGCGAGCCCGCCATTGCGGTCGAGGGGACGCTTACGCAATTTCGGTATATTGGAAATTTATCCCTGATTTGCCCGACGTGTCAAGTTGCCTTGTCGAACGCCGGCAGCCGCCAGCTACTTTGCATGGGGTTGTTTTCGATATTTTGGCAGCGCGCACCTACGGCGGGGAGTTCCTCCACCGTCACCCGCAGTTATGCCGGCAAGGCACGATGCGATACGCATCGTAGCAGGTGCTCGCGTTGCACGGCAGTGCGTTCTGCGGCCAGCCATCACGGCTTCTGATAGATCACGCGACCTGCACGGATGGTGGTGCTCACCTTCGCGAGGTTGCCGACGTCGCTGAGCGGATCGCCGTCGAGCACCACCAGATCGGCGTCAAAACCCTGCTCCACCCGACCCTTCTTCGCGGCCTTGAAGAACGTCGCCGGATTGGTCGTGAGCGAGGCCAGCACCTGACGCTCCGACAGCGCGCGATGCATCAGCTCGACTTCCTGCGTGGTGTCGTATTGCGTGGTGAAGCCGACATCGGTGCCGAACAGCACCGTGCCGCCATTCTCCGAGAACTGCTTGAGCTGGTTGACGGTCGCGGCCACCATACGGTTGGTGACGTTGGGATCGAGCACGACGGTGGTGAACAGCGCCAGCGTCGGGATCAGCGCAGTCCCCTGCGCCTTGAACCGCGCCAGCTGGTCCTCGCTATAGGCACGCTCGCCCGGCGTGGTGTGCGCGAGCACATCGACGTCAGCTACGATCACCGTCTCGACGCCGATCTTGTTCTGCGGGTGGGCGAACACCCGCCTGCCTTGCGCGTGCGCCACATCGACGGCCGCCCTGGCGATCGCCGGATCCATGTTCACGACCGGCTTGTCGCCCATGAACGCGCCGGTGAACAGCTTGATGCCGTCCTCGCCCATCGCGAGCCAGTCGCGCGCCCACTTCGTCGACTCCTCCGGCGTCGCGGCTTCCGGAAGCTGTATTTCGGGCGGCAGATACACGGGCCTTTGGGAAAGATGTTGCCGGCCAGCAGGATGTTGGGACCGGCGACCTCGCCGGCGGCGATGCGCCGGCGCAGCGGCAGCGTATTTCTTGGATCGGAGCCGAGATCCCAGACCGTGGTGAAGCCCCAGCGCGTCAGCATCTCCTGCATGTGCTGCGTCAGCGCCGCGGCGGGCGCAGCGCCGGCATTGCGCCAGGAACTCTGCGTGAAATGCACATGGCTGTTCCAGAACCCGGCAACGATGGTCTTGCCGGTGCAATCGATCACGCGCGCATCCGAGGGCAGCGTGACATCGCCGGACTTGCCGACCGCACTGATGACTCCGTCGGTCATCACGACCACCGCATCCGGCAGCGCGGCCGCATCGGGCGAGGCGTAAACGCTGCCACCGCGCAGCACGACGGTCTCGGCATGCACCGCCACTGAGGCGAGAGCCGAGCCAACAACAACAAGCGCGACGCGTAGCCAGGTCCCGATCATGGACAGCCCTTTCAAGATTCACGCCGGCAACGGCCGGCGCGCGGCAACATAGAGGCTGCGCGCGGCGCGGTTTGATCGTTCTTGCTGTCTGAAACGGATTTGCGGGCGCCCGCCCGTCACTCCTCGGGCGCGTTCTCGATCGGGTCGAAGCGGTCGGCCTCGAGCCCGAGCAGATTCCAGGATTGCAGCATGTGCGGCGGCAGCGGCGCGGTCGCATCGATCACGCCGCCGCGCGGGTGCGGAATCACGATGCGGCGAGCCAGAAGATGCAGCCGGTTCTGCAGGCCGCCGGGCAGCTGCCAGTTCTCCTTGTTGAAGTATTTCGGGTCACCCACGATCGCGTGATCGATATGCGCCATGTGGGCGCGCAATTGATGGGTGCGGCCGGTCACCGGCTTGAGCGACACCCAGGCAAGCTTGGTCGCCGAGGTCTCGACCACGGCGTAATAGGTCACGGCGTGGCTGGCGCCCTCGTCGCCATGCGCTGCGATCCGCATGATGCTGTCCTCCTCGCTCTCCTCCTTGGCGAGGTAGGTCGAGATGCGGCCCTGCTTCGGCTTCGGCACGCCGGCGACCAGCGCCCAATAGATCTTGCGCGCCGAGCGATGACGGAACGAGCCGGTCAGCGCGGTCGCGGCAAAACGCGTCTTGGCGATCAGCAGGCAGCCCGAGGTCTCCCGGTCGAGCCGATGCACCAGCCGCGGCTTCTGCCCCTTGGCGTCGCGCATCACCTCCAGCATGTCGTCGACATTGCGCGTGATGCCGGAGCCGCCTTGAACCGCCAGACCTGCGGGCTTGTTCAGCACCATCACGTCGGCGTCCTCGAACAGGATCATGTCCTTGAGGTCCTGCAGGGTCTTCTTGGCCGCCTCGGAGAGGCTGGCGGCGGCCTTCGGCGTATCGAGCTTGAGCGGCGGAATGCGGACGCTCTGGCCTTCTTCCAGCCGGTCCTTGCTGTCCGCACGCTTGCCGTTGACGCGCAACTCGCCCTTACGAACGATGCGCTGGATGTGGGAAAACGACAGGCCGGGGAAACGCGCCTCAAGAAAGCGGTCGACCCGCATGTTGTTCTCGTCCGCCGTCACGACCACGGTCTGCACCTTGGTCGGCAACGGCGGTGGCTCGGCGACATGCTTCTCGGGCTCAGGCACGAACGGTTTGGGCGCACGCTGCTTGTCGCCAAGCCGCACCGCTGGCTTGCCGCCCGGACGATGCGCCGGCCCCCGCTCGGCCGCCGAGCCGCGATGGGGACGCGCACCCTTGGGACGCGCGCCTTTGGCGCGGTCGGCGGCTGGGCGGAGGGGTCTCTTGACGCGTCGGCTCATGGGGTTGCAACTCCGAAGTTAAGCCGTTGGGTAGCGCAAATGCCGCGAATCGTCACGGCGAAATCGGTATAAATCCTGCCACATCGGCCATGTCCGGCCGCACGCGGCAAGCGACGGAGAGCCCTGGAATGAGACTGGCGGTATCGGCTTTGGCGGCGGCCCTGATGCTCGCGGGCCCGGCGCTGGCCCAGGAGAGCCCGATGCCGGAAGATCTGGCCTGGAAGCTGCTGGAACTCGGCCGCGTCGTCGAGATGCCCAAGACAGCCGCGCTCTACGCACCGCTGCAACAGAGGGAGCCCTATCAGGGCGTCAGGGTCGAGCGCGACGTCAAGTATGGCCTCGCCGACCGCCATCTGCTCGACGTCTTCACGCCGGACACAGTGTCGCCGCCACGGCCGGTGCTGATCTACATCCATGGCGGCGGCCTTACTGCCGGCGACAAGCGCGCACCCGGCAGTCCGTTCTACGACAACGTCATGCTGTGGGCCGCCAAGAGCGGCTTTGTCGGCGTCAACGCCACCTATCGCCCGGCGCCGGCGTTTCCGTGGCCGGCGGCGCCGAAGACATGGGCGCGATCGTGCAATGGGTCGCGGAGAACATCGCGCTCCGCGGCGGCGATCCCAAACGCATCTTCCTGATGGGCCAGTCGGCCGGTGCGCTCCATGTCGCAAGCTATGTCGCGCACGGCGAATTCCACAAAGTGAAGGGCGGCGGCCTTGCCGGCGCGATCATGGTGTCCGGCATCTACGATCTAACGGCCTCGCCGGCCGGCGACGCCGAGCTCGCTTATTACGGCTCCGACCCCTCGCGCTACGCCGAACGCTCCTCGCTGCAGGGCCTCGTTGCGAGCCCGATCCCGTTCCTGATCACCGCGGCCGAGCTCGATCCACCGCGCTTCGTCGAGCAGTTCGAGCTCATGAAGCAGGCCAGCTGCAAGCGGCCAAGCGGCTGCGCCCGCAGCTTCATGCTGTCGCAGCACAGCCACATGTCCGAGGTCTATGCGATCAATACCCCGGACACGCGACTGACGGATGAGATTTTGGAGTTCGTGAAGAGCGTGAAGTGAGGGGCTATTTGCCGCCCCGCTCCTTGCGCAGCCTGTCCCAGTAATCCAGCCGCTTGCGGATCTCGCGCTCAAAACCGCGGTCGGGCGGATCGTAAAATGTCTGGCGGCCCAGCGCTTCCGGAAAGTAGTCTTGGCCGGAGAACGCATCGGGCATGTCGTGATCATACTGATAGCCGGAGCCGTAGCCCTCCGACTTCATCAGCTTGGTCGGCGAATTCAGGATGTGCTTTGGCGGCAGCAGCGAGCCATTCTGCTTCGCGGTCTGCATCGCCGAGCCGAACGCAGTGTAGACCGCGTTCGATTTCGGCGCGGTGGCGAGATAGACCACGGCCTGCGCGATCGCGAGTTCGCCTTCGGGTGAGCCCAGGAAATCATAGGCATCCTTGGCGGCGTTACAGACCGCCAGCGCCTGCGGATCGGCAAGGCCGATATCCTCGACCGCCATGCGCACCACGCGCCGCGCCAGGAACAGCGGATCCTCACCGGCATCGAGCATGCGCGCGAGATAATACAGCGCCGCATCCGGATCGGAGCCGCGCACCGACTTGTGCAGCGCCGAGATCAGATTGTAGTGACCGTCGGCCGATTTGTCGTAGATCGGCGCGCGGCGTTGCAGGATGTCCTGCAGCTGCTCGGCGTTGAACACCTCGCCCTTGCGCGCGGCGCGCCAGACCTCCTCGGCGAGCGTCAGCGAGGCGCGACCGTCGCCGTCGGCCATCCGCACCAGCACGGCGCGGGCTTCCGCATCGAGCGGCAGGCTCTTGCCCTCGACCTTCTCGGCATTGGCGAACAGGCGTTCGATCGCGGCGGTATCGAGCGAGTGAAACACCAGCACGCGGGCGCGCGACAAGAGCGCCGCGTTGAGCTCGAACGACGGATTTTCGGTGGTGGCGCCGACCAGCACCACGGTGCCGTCCTCCATCACGGGCAGGAAAGAATCCTGCTGCGCGCGGTTGAATCTGTGCACCTCGTCGACGAACAGCAGCGTGCCCTTGCCGGTCTCGCGGCGGGCGCGCGCGGCATCGAACGCCTTCTTCAAGTCGGCGACACCGGAGAACACCGCGGAGATCTGCTCGAAATGCAGCTCGGTGGCGTCGGCCAGAAGCCGCGCCACCGTGGTCTTGCCGGTGCCGGGCGGTCCCCAGAACACCAGCGAGCCCAGCGAGCGCGTCTCCAGCATGCGGGTCAGCGCACCGTCGGGCCCGAGGATGTGATCCTGGCCGACGACGTCGGCCAGCGTACGCGGGCGCAGCCGGTCCGGCAGCGGGTGCGGCGCGTCCTGCTCCATCCCCGCCGCAGCGAACAGGTTGCTGGCTTCCCGCGGTTGCTTTGGGCTCACTTGGGGCTCATCCGCCGAGCGTCACGTTGATCTGCTGGCCGCCGCGCACCAGCGTGATGCGCCAGACCCGCGTCCCCGTCTTCGATGCCTTCTCGAGGTCGCCGGTCCGCGCGATCTTCTCGTTGTTGACGGCGAGGATGATGTCGCCCTTCTGGAAACCGACATTGGCGGCGGTGCCGTCATCGGCAAGCTCGGTCACCACGACGCCCTCGGCGCCGGCGTCGAGATGCAGCTCGTCGGCCAGCGCCGGCGAGATGTTGGCGACCCTTGCGCCCTGGAACGGTGAGCGCGCAGTCAGCACGATCTCGTCGCGGTTGGTATCGGGCGCGGTCTCCAGCGGCACGGTGAGTTTCACCGGCTTGCCGGCGCGCTGCACCTCGATCTCCGCGCTGCCGCCGAGCGGGCGGGTCGCGAAGCGATAGTCGAACGCGTTGGGATCGTCGATCGCCTGGCCGTCGATGCCCACGATCAGGTCGGAGAGCTTCAGCCCGGCCTTCGCCGCCGGGCTGTTCGGCGCGACATTGGCGACCAGCGCGCCGGTCGGCAGTTTCAGCCCGAGCGTCTCGGCGATCTCCGGCGTCACCGCCTGCAGCCGCGCGCCGAGCCATGGCCGCTTCACCGCCTTGCCACCGCCCTTCGCGGAGGCCACCACCACACGCACCATGTTGGCGGGGATCGCAAAGCCGATGCCCTGCGAGCCGCCGGAGCGCGAGAAGATCGCGGTGTTGATGCCGGCGAGCCGGCCGGTCATGTCGACCAGCGCGCCGCCGGAATTGCCGGGATTGATCGCGGCATCGGTCTGAATGAAGAATTGATAATCCGTGATCCCGACTTGAGTGCGCGCCAGGGCCGAGATGATGCCGTGCGTCACGGTCTGGCCGACGCCGAACGGATTGCCGATCGCCAGCACGACGTCGCCGACCTGCAGCTGGTCGGAGTTCGCGAAATCCAGCGTCGCGAATTTCTCCTTGTTGGTCCCCTTCAGCCGCAGCACCGCAAGGTCGGTGCGGCTGTCCTTCAGCACGATCTCGGCCTCATATTCGCGCTTGTCGGCGAGCGAGACCTTCACCTGGTCGGCGCCCTCGATCACGTGATTGTTTGTGACCACGAGGCCCGAGCCATCGACCATCACGCCGGAGCCAAGCGAACGCTGCATCTGCTCGGGCTGCTGCCCGGGCACGCCGAAAAATCGACGAAAAATAGGATCGTCCAGGAATGGATTGCGGTTCTGCACGGTCTTGGCGGCATAGACATTGACCACCGCCGGCTGCACCCGCTGCACGATCGGCGCATAGGACAGCTGCAGCTCGGCCTGCGAGGACGGCACGCGGCGGTCCTGGGCCGCGGCCGGGCCGAGATTCCCGATGAAAGCCAACGTGCACAGAGCGGATAGGGCAGCAAAGCGGGCGGGTCGGAGCATTCTCACCTCTCGTGGAAAACGCCGGAATATAGGCGTGTTCGCCGGGCAATTGAAGGGCGCCGGGCCCGATAACTGCCCCCCGCCGCCGCGGTGCAAAACCCGTGGCAGCCGCGTTGAAGCGCGCCCCCAAACTTCTATGATGACTGTCATCTCACTGCGCCGCTCCGCTTGTTGCCCGCGGACAACAAGCGGAACTGCGATGCTAGGCAGCGCTGTCGTGCGTCAGTCACGATCAACTCCTAGGACGTTTCAGTGAGTGAGTGGGGACTTCAAACACAACAGGGGTGCACAATGAGTGCGACAAAAGTTGGTGCAATCGCCATAGGGCTGGCCGGGGCGCTCGCCGCCTCACCGGCCTACTCGCAATCGGCCGGAGGCGGCAGCGATGCGGAGATCGCGCTGCTGAAGCAGCAGCTGAAGATGCTCGAGCAGAAGCTCGACAAACTGCAGAAGCAGACCAATGCCAACACCGCGACCGCAGCCAGCGCAAACGCCAACGCGAAGGCCGCGGACGCCAAGGCCGCGCGGGTCGCAACCGCCAATGCCGCCATCCCGGTCAAGGGTCCAGTCGCGCCTTCGGGCGTCGTGGTGACATTGCCGAACAACCGGCCGACGATCTGCACCGCGGACGAACAGAACTGCATCGCGATCACGAGCCGCATCCACTGGGATGTCGGCGGTTACGACTATCGTCCGAACACCGCGGGCACGTCGCCGCAGAAGCTCGACAGCGGCGAGAATCTGCGCCGCGCCCGCATCGGCGTGATCGGCAAATTCTTCGGCGACTGGAATTACGCGCTGATCTACGACTTCGGCGGCTCGTCGGACGGCTTCGGTGGCACGGCGGCGGGATCGCTGCCCGGCGGCGGCACCTCCGGCGTCGAGAATGCCTATCTCAGCTATACCGGCTTCAAGCCGTTCGGCGGCAAGATGGCGATCGAAGGCGGCATCATGGATCTGCCCTGGACGCTCGACGAGTCCACCAGCTCCAACGACATCCTGTTCATGGAGCGCGCCTCGGCCGGCATCATCGCGCAGAACGTCGCGGCAGGCGACTTCCGTTCGGCCGCTGGCAGCCGCTGGTGGAATGACCAGCTCTGGCTCGGCGGCTATGTCACCGGACCGACCACCGGCCAGATTCACTCGGCGTCCAGCGTCACCCCGCCCGGATCATCGGAGCAGTATGGCACGGTCGTCCGCGTCGCCGGCAATCCGATCAGCGGCAACAACTATTCGGTCCATATCGGCGCCGACGCGGAATGGCTGATCCAGCCGCCGCGCAATCTGGTGACGCAGGCGCAGACCCTGACGCTCAGCGACCGGCCCGAGCTGCGCATCGATCCGACGACGCTGATTTCGACCGGTGCGATCGCCAACGTCTCCGGGGCGCAGGTCTACGGCGTCGAAGCGGCTGCGACCTATGGTCCGTTCATTGCACAAGGCGAGTACTACTGGTTCAATATCGACCGCACTGCGAATACCGGGCTGCCGCCGTTCGGTGCGTCGAGCCTGAAATTCGACGGCGGTTACGCGCAGGTCGGCTATGTGCTGACCGGCGAGAATCACGCCTACAACCCGGCAACGGCCTCCTATGGCGGTATCAAGCCGCATGATCCGTTCTCGCTCGCCAGCGGCGGCTGGGGCGCCTGGGAAATCGCCGGCCGCGTCAGCCAGATGAACCTCAACGATCAGATCGGCCAGGCGGTCGGCATCGCCGGTGGACGGCAGACCGTCTACACCGCGGCGCTGAACTGGTACGTCAACAACAACGTCCGCTTCATGCTGAACTACCTGCACGGCGACGTCGCCAAGCAGGCGTCGGCGACTTCGACTGCGGATGTCGGCTCGAAGTTTGATGCGGTCGCGCTGCGCACGCAGGTTGCGTTCTGAGACGATCCGATTTGTCGTCAACAAACAGACGGCCGGGGCATCGCTCCGGCCGTTTTCATTTGAGCGTTCGTTTGACGCGTTTTCTTGACACGAACCGGTCCCCGCTTCGCTCGAAAGCGCTCAAGCCGCGCGCTTCGGCTTCTTCACAATGACCTCGGGCGCCGGCGCGCAGGACAGCCGCTCCTGATGGCTCTCGCCCCACGCTTTCAGAATATCGATCACCGGACGCAAGCTCTCGCCGAGTTCGGAGAGCGTGTATTCGACCCGCGGCGGCACTTCGGCATAGACCTTGCGGATCATGAGACCATCGTCCTCGAGCGCACGCAGCTGCTTGGTCAGCATGCGCTGGGTGATGCCGGGCATCCGCCGCCGCAACTCGCCGAAGCGCTGGGTGCCGGCCTGCAGATGATACAGGATCACGCCCTTCCATTTGCCGTCGATCAGGTCGAGCGCCGCCTCTACGGCGCAGCCCGGCCGGCGCGCAAAATTCTTCCGTTTCATCGGTATTTTCCCAATAGTATACAAACAGGGACTAGTTCCCTGAATTTACAGTACTTGCCAAATGGACGCCAGCGCGACAGTTATCACGGCAGGCAATCGCCCATTACGGAGACCAGGCATGAAGGCCGTCGGATACCAAAAATCGCTGCCGATCGAGGCGGCGGACTCGCTCGTCGATTTCGAGATCGCCAAGCCCGAGCCGAAGGGGCGCGACATCAGGGTTGCGGTGAGGGCCATCTCGGCCAACCCGGTCGACTACAAGGTGCGCAAGCGCGCGGCGCCGACCGACGGCGGCTACAAGATCCTCGGCTTTGACGCAGCCGGCGTGGTCGATGCCGTCGGGCCCGACGTCTCGCTCTTCAAGCCCGGCGACGAGGTGTTTTACGTGGGCTCGATCCTGCGCCAGGGCACCAATTCGGAATTTCATCTGGTCGACGAACGCATCGTCGGCAACAGGCCGGCATCGCTGTCCTTCGCGCAAGCGGCTGCCCTGCCCCTGACCTCGATCACCGCATGGGAGCTGTTGTTCGACCGGCTCGGCGCCGTGCCGGGCAAGAGTCTCGACCCGCGTACGCTGCTGATCACCGGCGGCGCCGGCGGCGTCGGCTCGATCCTGATCCAGCTTGCCCGCCGCCTTACCGGCCTCACCGTGGTTGCCACCGCGACGCGGCCGGAATCGCAAAAATGGTGCCTCGATCTCGGTGCGCACGCGGTGATCGATCACTCGCAGCCGATGAAGGAGCAGATCGAGAAGCTGAAGCTGCCGCCGGTCGGGCTCGTCGCCAGCCTCACCTTCACTGACCAGCACTACAAGTCGATCGCCGACTTCATCGCACCGCAGGGCAAGTTCGGCCTGATCGACGATCCCTCGGAGTTCAACGTCGCCGCGTTCAAGGGCAAGGCGGTCTCGGTGCACTGGGAATCGATGTTCACGCGCTCGTCGTTCCAGACGCCTGATATGATCGCGCAGCATCATCTTCTCAACGATGTCGCCGACCTCATCGACAAGGGCGTGCTGCGCACCACGCTCGATCAAACCTTCGGCACCATCAACGCCGCCAACCTCAAGCGCGCCCATGCGCTGCTGGAAAGCGGCAAGTCGCGCGGCAAGATCGTGCTGGAAGGCTGGTAGTACGATCGGGACGAATGCGGAGGGTGGGTTAGGCGAAGCCGTAACCCACCGCCTCGCCAAGGACGGCGGGTTACGCTGACGCTAACCCGCCCTGCCCGACTTCCCCACAGGCCGCCGCGTCGCTTTTGCCAAAGCCGCGACATCGCCTGTATAGTTTGCGCAACGATCACCCCGTCCTCAATCCGGCCGACGCGAGAAGCGGCTGGAGCGGTGGTGACGCCCACGGGGATGGGAGGAAACCGATGAATTTGCTCACGGCCGATCCTTCGCGGATCGATCCGGAGTGGATGACGCGGGCGCTGCGCGAAGCCGGTGTGATCGACCAGGTCAGGGTCATCGATCTCGCCTGCAAGCCCGTTGGCAATGGCCTCGTCGGCGACTCCTATCGATTTCGTCTGACCTATGACGGCGACGCGCCGGACGCACCCTTGAGCGTCATCGGCAAATTCCCTGCCGCAGATCCCGACAGCCGCCGCTCCGGTTCCGCGCACATGCTTTATGTTCGCGAGGTCGCGTTCTATCGCGAGCTGGCGGCGACCGTCGCCATTCACACCCCGCGGCCGATCCTCGCCGAAATCGATCCGGCGACCGATGACTTCACGCTGATTCTCGAAGATCTGGCGCCCGCACGCCAGGGCGACCAGCTCGCCGGATGCTCGATCGCGGACTGCCGGACAGCGATGGCCGAGGCCGCTGCGCTGCACGCGCCGCGATGGAGCGATCCGACGCTGGACGCGGTGCACTGCTTCGTGGTGGCCGCAAGCCGACGCAAGGATTTCCGTGCGACGCTGCCCGCCATCATCGGTCACTACAAGGAGCGATATCGTGGCGTGATCGAGCCGGAATTCCTTGATCTGATCGACCGGCTTCCGGACGCGGTCCCGCGCTACCAGTCGGAGCAATCGACGCCGCGAACCCTGCAGCATGCGGACTTCAGGCTGGATAACATCCTGTTTGACGTCCGCGGCAATACCCGACCGATGGCGACGCTGGATTGGCAGACGCTGACGGTTGGCCCTGGAATCGTCGACGTCGCCTATTTCCTGTCGGCCGGCATCGAACCGTCAGAACGGCGGCTTCACGAAACCGATCTGGTGCGATCATATCATTCGGAACTGATCCGGCGCGGCGTGCGGGACTATGGCTGGGACCAGTGCTGGCGGGATTACCGGCGCTACACCCTGCATGGCATCATGATGGGCGTCGTCTCTGCGCTCAGCGTGCAGCGCTCCGAACGCGGCGACGCACTGTTCCTGAAGATGACCCGCGGCGCCTGCGCGCAAGCGCTGGATCACGACAGTTTTGCATACTGGCAGGACTAAGGGGTACCGAAAGGGATTTGCGTGCTCAACAAACTCGACGACTTCCCGATCCACCAGACGCCGGAACCGATCGCGGTCCCCATCACCAGCGACCGCAATGTCTATGACCGCACCTGGTTCAATGGCTACACCGCCGACGGCGCGTATTATTTCGGCATCGGTATGGCGATCTATCCGCACCGCAAGATCCTCGATTGCGCGTTCAGCGTCGTGGAACGCGGCGGACGGCAGCACTGCTTCTACGGGGCGCGACGCGCGCCGATCGAGCGTACCGAGATGCAGGTCGGCCCTTTCAGGCTGGAGGTGCTCGAACCGATGCTGCGGACCCGGGTCGTGCTCGACGACAATGCGACGGGGCTGGCCTGCGACCTGACCTTTTCCGCGCGCACCGCTGCGATCCAGGAAGCGCGCCAGACGCTCTGGTCGGGCGATCGCCGTGCCATGGACTCGACCCGGTTCGACCAGTTCGGCCGCTGGCACGGCGTCATCAGCCACCCCGACGGCGAGATCAAGGTCGACGATCGCTCATGCTACGGCACCAAGGATCGCTCCTGGGGAGTTCGCAATGTCGGTGAGCGCGATGTCGGAGGCGCGCCGATGCCGCCGCCGAGCGTGTTCTTCCTGTGGGCGCCGCTGGTCTGGGACGACCACATCTCGCACGCCATCTTCTTCGACGGGACACGCGGCGAGGCGCTGGTCCGCGAGGGCATCATCGCCCCGCTCTACCGGAGCGAGGCCGAGATCCCCGGCGTCGTCGACGGGCTCGACCGACGCATGGCGACCGCTCGGCACCGCGTGACCTACGTGCCGAACACACGGCTGGCGCGCTCGGCCGAAATCGACCTCGTCGATATCGACGGCCACACCAGCACCATCGCGCTCGACCCGATCCTCAAATTCCAGATGAAGGGCCTCGGCTACGGTCATCCGCAATGGGGCCAGGGCATGTGGAAGGGTGAGCTCGAGATCGGCGGCGAATCGTTCGATCCTTCGACGCTCGAGCCGCTGGCGCGCGAGAACGTGCACGTGCAACAGGTGGTGCGCGCCCGCCAGGGCGACCGGACGGGAATCGGCGTTCTCGAGCAATTGTGCTTCGGCCCCTACCGCCCCTCGGGCTTCAGCGAATTCCTCGACGGGGCGAAAGGTTAGCTCGGCGGCACGCCCTCGACAAACATCAGTCGGCGGTCGAGCGCAGTGCGGCGATGCTTGAGCGCTTCAGCATATTCCGATGAGGCGTACCACTCGCGCAGACGCGTCATCGACGGGAATTCGACGACGATGATGTTGTTCGGCGGCGGTCCGCCCTCAACCACGTTAGCAGCACCGCCGCGCACCAGATAACGCCTGCCATATTGCGCGATCGCCTTGGCGGCGATCGTACGATAGGCCTCGAAACCTGCGGCATCCTTCACGTCGACTTCGGAAATCACATAGGCCGACATGGGACCACCTCAGGCAATGGTGTTGACGATGCCGCCCTCGGCGCGCAGCGCGGCGCCGTTGGTCGCCGAGGCCTGCTTCGAGCAGACATAGACCACGAGGTTGGCGATCTCCTCGGTGCTGGCAAAGCGCTGCAGCAGCGAGGTCGGGCGGTGCTGCTTGACGAAGTTGGAGGCCGCCTCCTCGACCGACTGGCCGTTCTGCTTGGCCAGATCCTTGACGAAGGTCTCGACGCCCTCGGACATGGTCGGCCCGGGCAGCACCGAGTTGACGGTGACCGCGGTGCCGCGGGTCAGCTGCGCCAGCCCGCGCGCGATCGCAAGCTGCGCGGTCTTGGTCGTGCCGTAATGGATCATCTCGGTCGGGATGTTGAGGCCGGATTCCGAGGAGATGAAGACGATGCGGCCCCAGTTGCGCTTCAGCATGCCCTGCATGTAGCCGCGCGACAGCCGCACCCCCGACATCACGTTGACTTCGAAGAATCGGCTCCAGTCCTCGTCGGGAATGTCGAAGAACGGCTTCGGCTCGAAGATGCCGGCATTGTTGACGAGGATGTCGACCTCGGGCAGCGCCGCCAGCAGCGCCTTGCAGCCGGCTGATGTCGAGACGTCGGCGGCAATGCCGCGGATCTTGGCGCCCGGCACCGCCTTTGCGATCGCGGCGACTGCCGCATCAACCTTGGCCTGGCCGCGGCCATTGATGACGACCTCGGCGCCGGTCCCGGCCAGTCCTTTTGCAATGGCGTGGCCGATGCCCGCGGTCGAGCCGGTCACCAGCGCAGTCTTTCCGGAAAGGTCGATTTTCATCTGTCATCTCCATTGATGTTGAAGGAGATATCGGGCGCGGCATGATGCACCGCAATTGCATCTCACCGACGCGTGAGGAAGTAGAACACATCTCGTCGTCCCGGCGAAAGCCAGGACCCACTGCCACCGGTGATGACGATGAAGCCGGCGTCGGCCACTGTGCGCTTGATAAATCTCGCGGTATGGGTCCTGGCATTCGCCAGGACGACGACGGGGATAGAGCGACGCCACCAACAAAGAAAAACGGCGCCCGGAGGCGCCGCTTTAAAACCTTGGCTCGAGACCGGCTTACGCCGCCTCGGCTTCCTTGTCCTGGGTCGGACCGGAGTCCTGGCCCTTGGCGTCGACGTCGCGATCGACGAACTCGATCACGGCCATCGCCGCGTTGTCGCCGTACCGGAAGCCGGCCTTGATGATGCGGGTGTAGCCGCCCTGGCGGTCCTTGTAGCGGGTCGCCAGCGTGTCGAACAGCTTCCTGACCTGGTCGACGTCGCGCAGCTCCGAGATCGCCTGACGGCGCAGGGCCAGCCCGCCCTTCTTGCCGAGGGTGACGAGCTTCTCGACGATCGGCCGCAGCTCCTTGGCCTTCGGCAGCGTGGTGACGATCTGCTCGTGCTTGATCAGCGCGGCCGCCATGTTGGCGAACATCGCACGCCGGTGCTCGGCGGTGCGGTTGAGCTTCCGATGAACCTTGCCGTGACGCATAGTCTATTCCTTACTTTGTAATCTGCCGCGACGGTTCGTCGGACATGTTGCTCAGGTGGGCTGCCTGCGTTCGCCCGCAAAAGCGCGACCTCGCGCTTTTGCTGCTTTGTTTGGGCACGATCCTTGTCGGAAAACCGCCGCGCACTTTTCCGGGATCGTGCCATAGAATCATGGCCGGGATAGCCCGGCCATGATGATTGAAACGGATCAGTAGTGATCCTCGAAGCGCTTGGCGAGCTCGTCGATGTTCTCCGGCGGCCAGCCCGGCACTTCCATGCCGAGATGCAGACCCATCTGGGCCAGCACTTCCTTGATCTCGTTCAGCGACTTGCGGCCGAAGTTCGGGGTGCGGAGCATTTCCGCTTCCGACTTCTGCACGAGGTCGCCGATGTAGACGATGTTGTCGTTCTTCAGGCAGTTTGCCGAACGCACCGACAGCTCGAGCTCGTCGACCTTCTTGAGGAAGGCCGGGTTGAACGCGAGATCGGGGATGATCTCCTGCGTGACTTCCTTGCGCGGCTCTTCGAAGTTGACGAACACGTTGAGCTGATCCTGCAAGATGCGCGCAGCGTAGGCCACCGCGTCATCCGGCGTGATCGCGCCGTTGGTCTCGATCGTCATGGTCAGCTTGTCGTAGTCGAGGATCTGGCCCTCACGGGTGTTCTCGACCTTGTAGGAGACCTTGCGGACCGGCGAGAACAGGCTGTCGACCGGGATCAGGCCGATCGGGGCATCCTCGGGACGGTTGCGTTCGGCGGCGACATAGCCCTTGCCGGTCGCGACCGTGAATTCCATGCGGATCTCGGCGCCGTCGTCCAGCGTGCAGATCTGCAGGTCCGGATTGAGCACCACGACGTCGCCGACGGTCTGGATGTCGCCAGCGGTGACGGCGCCCGGGCCCTGCTTCTTGACGACCATGCGCTTGGGGCCTTCGCCCTGCATCTTGATCGCGATGTCCTTGATGTTGAGCACGATGTCGGTGACGTCTTCACGCACACCGGCGATCGAGGAGAACTCGTGCAGCACGCCGTCGATGTGCACCGACTGCACCGCCGCGCCCTGCAGCGAGGACAGCAGGATGCGACGCAGCGCGTTGCCGAGCGTCTGGCCGAAGCCACGCTCGAGCGGTTCGGCGACGACGGTGGCGAACCGGCTCGCGTCCGAGCCCGGCGTCACCTGCAGCTTGTTCGGTCGAATGAGTTCTTGCCAATTTTTCTGGATCGTCACTTTTTTCACCCTTTGCCGGTCGTTGGGCCAGTCGAATGGCCGAACCTGGCGTTGGAGATCGCGGGACAGTCCGCGCGGTCAACTCCAAAAACCATCGCAGGGCGGCAGACCGCCGCCCGCGACTTACAGATCAAACGCGCCGACGCTTGCGCGGACGGCAGCCGTTGTGCGGGATGGTGGTCACGTCGCGGATCGAGGTGACGGTAAAGCCCGCAGCCTGCAGCGCGCGCAGCGCCGACTCACGGCCCGAACCCGGGCCGGCCACTTCAACCTCCAGCGTGCGCATGCCGTGTTCCTGCGCCTTCTTGGAGACGTCTTCGGCCGCGACCTGCGCGGCATAGGGGGTCGACTTGCGCGAGCCCTTGAAGCCCATGGTGCCGGCCGACGACCAGGCGATGGTGTTGCCCTGCGCGTCGGTGATGGTGATGGTCGTGTTGTTGAACGACGAATTCACGTGCGCGATGCCGGAGGCGATGTTCTTGCGTTCGCGGCGGCGTACGCGGGTGGCTTCCTTGCCCATTTCAAACCTTTCCTGTGATCTCAAGCGCCGCCGTAGTGCCAGCGGCTACACCTCAAAACGCAAATGGCGAGTAGCGAACTTCAATTCGCTACTCCCCACCTGCAATTCGCAAAACTTACTTCTTCTTGCCGGCGATCGCCTTGGCCGGCCCCTTGCGCGTACGCGCATTGGTGTGGGTGCGCTGACCGCGCACCGGCAGACCGCGGCGATGACGCAGGCCGCGATAGCAGCCGAGGTCCATCAGCCGCTTGATGTTGATGCCGACCTCGCGACGGAGGTCGCCCTCGACCAGATAGTCGCGGTCGATGACTTCGCGGATCTGCAGGACCTCCTGGTCGGTCAACTGATTGACGCGACGGTCCACCGGAATCTTGGTCTTCCCCATGATATCGGCCGCGTTCTTCTGGCCGATGCCATGGATGTACTGAAGCGCGATCAGGACGCGCTTGTTGGTCGGAATGTTGACGCCGGCAATACGGGCCACGGACTTCTCTCCTGTCGCCGATCCATCACGGATACGGGCTGCTCAAGTTCTTGCTCTCTCGGGCTTGTGTCCACAAACGCGAACACGACGCCCTCCCCTCATGTCCTTCGGGGCCCGGCATCGTCATAAAACTATCCAACTTGGATGCGGGGCTTATTAAAGGATTCATGTCGGTTTCGTCAACCGCTCCTAGCGTTTAGCTCGCTTTTTCGTGAGCTTTTTTGCCGCCTTTTTGACGGCTTTTGCCCCCTTCCGGGCATTCGCGGCACGAGAGGCCTGCTTTGCCCCCTTCTTGGCGGGTTTCTTCGCAGCCTTTTTGGCGCCCTTGTTGGTACCTTTGGCTTTGGCGACCGCCTTTGAGGCCCCCTTGGCGGCCTTCCGGGCCGGCTTGGCTGCCTTCTTGGCCGGCTTTTTGGTCGTCTTCTTGGCCGTCTCGGTGGCCTTCGAAGCGCTCTTGGCCGGCTTCTTGGCCGGCTCGTCGGCCTTCGATTCGAGGGCGCCGATCGCCGCCAGGATCCGGTTGATGTCGCGGGTGACGTGCTCGATGGTCATCATGCCATCGACCGTCAAGAGCTTCCGCCGCTCGGAATAGTAGTGAATCAACGGTTCCGTCATCGACCGGTACTGCGCCAGGCGCTTGGTCAGCACTTCGGGCGTGTCGTCGAGCCGCACTTCCTCGCCGCGCGCGCGGGTCTCTTCGGCGCGCTTCTCAACACGCGCGAGCAGCGCGCTTTCGTTGACGCGAAGCTCGACAACGGCGTCGAGCTTGAGGTGCCTTTTCCTGAGAAGCTCGTCCAGGGCCTCCGCCTGCGGCACGGTGCGCGGGAAGCCATCCAGGATGAAGCCCTTCTTGGCGTCGGGCTCCTCGATCCGGTCGGCGATGATTCCCACCACAACCTCGTCGGGAACCAGGCCGCCATTGGCCATGATCTCCTTGGCCTGCAAGCCGACCGGCGTGCCTGCGGCGGCCGCGGCGCGCAGCATCTCGCCGGTCGAGAGCTGAACGATGCCGTGCTTGTGCACCAGCCGCTGCGCCTGGGTTCCCTTGCCCGAGCCCGGCGGCCCCAAAAGGATCAATCTCATATCTGTTTCGCCCCCCGGCTAGGTGGGCGAAGTCCGCACACCTGAGTTTTGAGTTTGAAGCCGCGCCGTGATCAGCGGCGGCGGCCTCCCCTGAGCTTCGACTTCCTGATCAGCCCTTCATACTGATGAGCGAGCAGATAGCCCTGCACCTGCGACACCGTATCCATCGTCACGCTAACGACGATCAGGAGCGAGGTGCCGCCAAAGTAGAACGGGACCGAGGCGTAGGAAATCAGAATTTCAGGAATCAGGCAGACGATCGCGAGATAGATCGCACCGAGCACTGTGATGCGCGACAGCACGTAGTCGATATATTCGGCGGTGCGCTCGCCGGGACGGATGCCCGGGATGAAGCCGCCATGCTTCTTCAGATTGTCCGCGGTCTCGGTCGGGTTGAACACGATCGCGGTGTAGAAGAACGCGAAGAACACGATCAGCGCGAGATACATGAACAGGAACAGCGGCCGGCCGTGGCTGAGCTGGGTGGTGATCCACTGGAACCACTCTGGGCCCTTGCCCGCGTTGAAGTTCGCAACCGTGGTCGGCAGCAGCAGCAGCGACGAGGCGAAGATCGGCGGAATCACGCCCGAGGTGTTGAGCTTGAGCGGCAGATGCGAGGACTGGCCCTCGAACATCTTGTTGCCGACCTGACGTTTCGGATACTGGATCAGCAGCCGGCGCTGCGCGCGCTCCATGAACACGATGAACGCGATCACGGCGACCGCCATCACGATGACGATCAGGATCAGGCCGGTCGACATCGCGCCCTGGCGGCCGAGTTCCAGCATGTTGGCGAGCGCCGACGGCAGTTCGGCGACAATGCCGGACAGGATGATCAGCGAAATACCGTTGCCGATGCCGCGCGAGGTGATCTGCTCGCCGAGCCACATCAGGAACATGGTGCCGCCGGTCAGCGTGATCGCGGTCGACAGGCGGAAGAACATGCCGGGGTCGCTGACGACGTTGCCGGCGCCTTCGAGGCCGATCGCGATACCGTAGGACTGGAACGCGGCCAGTATCACCGTCAAATAGCGGGTGTACTGGTTCAGCGTCTTGCGGCCCGCCTCGCCTTCCTTCTTGAGCGCCTCGAGCTGCGGCGACACGGTGGTCAGCAGCTGCACGATGATCGATGCCGAAATGTACGGCATGATGTTCAGCGCGAAGATCGCCATGCGGTGGATGCCGCCGCCGGCGAACATGTTGAACATGCCGAGGATGCCGCCGGACTGGCTGCGGAACACCTGCTCCCAGATGTTGGGATCGATGCCCGGCAGCGGGATGTAGGTGCCCAGCCGATAAACAAGCAGCGCACCCAGGGTGAACCAGATGCGCTTCTTCAGCTCGTCGGCTTTCGCCAGCTGTCCGAAATTGAGGTTGGCGGCAAGTTGTTCGGCTGCTGAGACCATTTTCGGCTTTCTCCCGGAGCCCCCTTCGCCGACGCCCCCTTTGGGGAGTCGGCAGACACCGGACATTATCTGGTGCTCGGCCTCGATAAGTCCATCATTCGAGCTGCGGATTGCCCGCGCCGCGCGCGGGCAATGACGCAGATGTTACGCCGCCTCGCCTTCTTCCTTGGCGGGCGCCAGGATCTTGACCGAGCCGCCAGCCTTCTCGACCGCGGCAATGGCCGACTTGGAGGCGCCGTGCACCTCGATCGTCAGCTTGGTCTTGATCTCACCACGGCCGAGCAGCCGCAGGCCGTCCTTGGCGCGGCGCAGCACGCCGGCCTTCACCAGCGATTCGACGTTCACCGTGGCGGACGCGTCCACCAGCTTATTGTCGATCGCTTCCTGCAGACGGTCGAGATTGATCTCGGCGAAGTCGAGCCGGAAGATGTTGTTGAAGCCGCGCTTCGGCAGACGGCGATGCATCGGCATCTGGCCGCCTTCGAAACCCTTGATGCGGACGCCCGAACGCGCGGTCTGGCCCTTGCCGCCGCGGCCCGAGGTCTTGCCCTTGCCGGAACCGATGCCACGGCCGACACGCATGCGCTTCTTGCGCGAGCCGGCGTTGTCGGCGATATCGCTGAGCTTCATCGCCCTTCTCCTTATCTCTGCTTACTCGCCGACGACGCGGACGAGATGCTGGACTTTGCTGATCATGCCGCGAACTTCAGGGGTATCCTGCAGTTCGGCGGTGCGGCCGATCTTGTTGAGCTTGAGGCCGATCAGCGTCGAACGCTGCGAGTGATGGCGGCGGATTGCGCTGCCGATCTGCTCGACCTTGATGGTCTTGCTGGCCTTGGCCATGACAGTAACTCCAAATAGCGCGCTGGCTGGTCGCGCGGGGTTATTCCGCCACCACTTCGGCGTCGCCGCCGACGCGGCGCGACTGCAGGGTGGAGACCTTGATGTTGCGGCGGGCCGCCACCGAGCGCGGCGAATCCTGATGCTTCAGCGCGTCGAAGGTTGCGCGAACCATGTTGTAGGGGTTCGACGAGCCGATCGACTTCGCCACCACGTCCTGGATGCCGAGCGTCTCGAACACCGCGCGCATCGGGCCGCCGGCGATGATGCCGGTACCGGCCGGAGCGGCACGCAGGTAGACGCGGCCGGCGCCGTGACGGCCGGCGATGTCGTGATGCAGCGTGCGGCCTTCACGAAGCGCGACGCGCGTCAGATTGCGCTTCGCCGATTCGGTCGCCTTGCGGATCGCCTCCGGCACTTCGCGCGCCTTGCCGTGGCCGAACCCGACCCGGCCCTTCTGATCGCCGATCACGACCAGCGCCGCAAAGCCGAAGCGCTTGCCGCCCTTGACGACCTTCGCCACGCGATTGATGTGGACGAGCTTGTCGACGAACTCGCTGTCGCGCTCTTCGCGATCCCTGCTCCGTTCGCGTCCGCCGCGTTCGCGTTCACCTGCCATGGTGTTTTCCAATCTCTAGGAGGCCCAAGCCTCTTTCCTTGTAATCGATCAATTCGCTTAGAAGCTCAATCCGCCTTCGCGCGCCGCATCCGCGAGCGCCTTGACGCGCCCGTGATAGATGTAGGCGCCGCGATCGAACACGACTTCCTTGACACCCTTCTGCGCCGCGCGCTCGGCGAGCAGCTTGCCGACCGCCTTCGCAGCATCGATGTCGGCGCCGGTCTTGCCGGCGTCGCGCAGATTCTTCTCCAGCGACGAGGCGGAAGCAAGCGTCTCGCCCTTCTGGTCGTCGATGACCTGGGCGTAGATGTGCTTGGACGAGCGGAACACCGACAGCCGCGGACGGCCGCCTGCCGAGCGGCGAAGCGCAAGGCGCACGCGCTGCTTGCGCCGGGCATTCGTAACCTTGAGTGACATGACCGGCTCCGTTACTTCTTCTTGCCTTCCTTGCGGAAGATGAATTCGTTGGCGTACTTCACGCCCTTGCCCTTGTAGGGCTCCGGCGGGCGGTAGGCGCGGATCTCGGCGGCGACCTGGCCGACGCGCTGCGGATCGTTGCAGGTGATCGTGATCTCGGTCGGCTTCGGCACCGCGATGGTGATGCCTTCCGGGATCGCGTAGACCACGTCGTGGCTGTAGCCGAGCGCGAGCTGCAGGTTCTTGCCCTGCATCGCGGCGCGGTAGCCGACGCCGGTGATCTCGAGCTTCCTCTCGAAGCCCTTGGTGACGCCCTCGACGAGGTTGGCGACCTGCGCGCGCGCGGTGCCGTACATCGCCTGCGCACGGTTGGTCTTGACGCGCGGAGCGACCTTGACCTGGCCGTTCTCGAACTTCACCTCGACGTCGTCATGCACCACGAACTGAAGCTGGCCCTTCGGCCCCTTCACCTTGACGGTCTGGCCCTCGACGGTCGCCGTCACACCCGACGGGATCGCCACCGGCCTTTTGCCGATACGTGACATCGTAAAATCCTTCCTCAGAACACCGTGAAGAGAACTTCGCCGCCCACGTTGGCGTCGCGCGCCTCGTGGTCAGCCATGATTCCCTTCGGCGTCGACAACACCGAAATGCCGAGACCGTTGTTCACGCGCGGCAGGTTCTTCACCGAGGCGTAAACGCGGCGGCCCGGCTTCGACACCCGCTCGATCTCGCGGATGACGGGCTCGCCGTCGAAATACTTCAGCTCGATCTCGAGCTCGCTGCGGCCCGAGGCATGCTCGACGCTGGCGTAGCCGCGGATGTACCCCTCGGACTTCAGCACTTCGAGCACGTTGGCGCGCATCTTCGAGCCCGGGGTCGAAACCTTGGACTTGGAGCGCATCTGCGCGTTGCGGATGCGGGTGATGAGATCGCTGATCGGATCGTGCGTAGACATGGTTCCGACCCTCCTTACCAGCTCGACTTCACGAGCCCGGGAACCAGGCCCTTGGAGCCGAGTTCACGCAGCGCGATGCGCGAGAGCTTGTTCTTGCGATAGTTCGAGCGCGGACGCCCGGTCAGCTCGCAGCGGTTGCGGATGCGCGTCGGCGACGAGTTGCGCGGCATCTCGGCGAGCTTCAGTGTCGCCGCGAAGCGCTCTTCCATCGGCTTGGTCTTGTCGGCGATGATCGCCTTCAGCTTCTCACGCTGCGGGGCAGCATTCTTCGCCATCCGCTTGCGCCGGTTATTCTTCTCGATCGAACTCTTCTTTGCCATGCTTGGCTCCTGGGTATCCGCGTTTGAGTGGCTTTGGCTCAGCTACTCACTGCCGGAACGGGAAATTGAAAGCGGCCAACAAGGCACGTGCCTCGTCGTCGGTCTTGGCGGTGGTGCACACCGTGATGTCCATGCCACGCGCTTCCGAGACCTTGTCGAAGTCGATCTCGGGGAAAATGATGTGCTCCTTGATGCCGAGCGAATAATTGCCGCGGCCGTCGAAGCTCTTCGGGTTCAGGCCGCGGAAGTCGCGGACGCGAGGCAGCGCCACGTTCACCAGGCGGTCGATGAACTCGTACATATGGGTCTTGCGCAGCGTGACCTTGCAGCCGATCGGCTGGTTCTCGCGCAGCTTGAAGGTCGCGATCGCGATCCGCGAATAGGTCACGATCGCCTTCTGGCCGGCGATCAGGCTCAATTCGGCAGCGGCGGTCTCGGCCTTCTTGCGGTCGTTGACGGAATCGCCGACGCCCATGTTGAGCACGACCTTGTCGAGGCGCGGCACCTGCATCACGTTGGCATAGCCGAACTTCTCGGTCATCATGCCGCGGATCTTCTTGTCATACTCCGCGCGCAGGCGCGGCGTGTAAGCTGTATCAGCCATCGATCTCTGCTCCCGAGCTCTTGGCAACACGAACCTTCTTGCCATCGGCCTGAATCTTGAACCCAATGCGGGTCGGCTTGCCGTCCTTGCCGACATACGCAACGTTGGACAGGTGGATCGGCATCTCCTTGGAGATGATGCCGCCTTCCTGGGTCTGGCTCTGCTTCTGGTGACGCTTCACCATGTTGATGCCGCGCACGAGAGCCTTGTTCTCGTCCGGACGCACCTCGAACACCTCGCCGGTGCGACCCTTGTCGCGGCCGGTGAGCACCATGACCTTATCGCCCTTGCGGATCTTGGCAGCCATCACAGCACCTCCGGCGCGAGCGAAATGATCTTCATGTGGTTCTTGGCGCGCAGCTCGCGCGGCACCGGCCCGAAGATACGGGTGCCGACCGGCTCCGACTGATTGTTGATCAGCACGGCGGCGTTGCGGTCGAAACGGATGACCGAACCGTCGGCGCGGCGGATGTCCTTGCGGACCCGGACCACGACGGCCTTCATCACGTCGCCCTTCTTCACCTTGCCACGCGGAATGGCTTCCTTGATCGACACAACGATAACGTCGCCCACGGTGGCATAGCGGCGCTTGGAACCTCCAAGAACCTTGATGCACATGACACGGCGTGCGCCTGAATTATCGGCCACGTCGAGGTTGGTCTGCATCTGAATCATTGATGCACCTCGTCCTCTTTCTGCGCTTTAGCGCGCCCAAAATTTCCCTGAATTCCTCGGCCAGGCCGAAGTAATCAGGCCGTTTTCTTGTGTTCGCCCCGGACCACGGTCCAGCGCTTCAGCTTCGAGATCGGCTTCGATTCCTCGATCCAGACCATGTCGCCCGGCTTGAACTGGTTGTTCTCGTCGTGCGCGTGGTAGTTCTTGGAACGGCGGATCGTCTTCTTGTAGATCGGGTGGGTGAAGCGGCGATCGACGCGCACCACGATGGTCTTGGCTTGCTTGTCGCTGACGACCACGCCCTGCAGAGTACGTTTCGGCATAGGCTTCCCTTACTTCTTCTTCGCGCGCAGCTGCGCGGCGATGGTCTTGATACGAGCGATATCGCGGCGGGCTTCCCGCATCCGCGAGGTGTTCTCCAGCTGCCCGGTGGCGCGCTGGAAACGCAGGTTGAAGCGTTCCTTCTTCAGGTTAAGGACCGCGTCTTCCCGCTGGTCGTCGCTCATCGCGCGAATGTCTTCAACTTTCATCTCGGCCATGGCGATTACTCCGCAATGCGCGCAACGAAGCGCGTCTTGATCGGCAGCTTGGCGGCGGCGAGCGACAGCGCCTCCTTGGCGGTCTGCACCGGCACGCCGTCGATCTCAAACATCACGCGGCCCGGCTTGATCCGGACCACCCACAATTCCGGCGCACCCTTGCCGGAGCCCATGCGGACTTCGGCAGGCTTCTTCGACACCGGCACGTCCGGGAACACGCGGATCCAGACGCGGCCGGCGCGCTTCATGTGACGGGTCAGCGCGCGGCGGGCGGCTTCGATCTGACGGGCGGTGACGCGCTCAGGCTCCATCGCCTTCAGGCCGAACTGGCCGAACGCCAACGTCGCGCCAGAGGTCGCAACGCCGTGGATACGGCCCTTATGCGCCTTCCGGAACTTCGTTTTCTTAGGTTGCATCATGGCTTTAAGCCCTCAAATTCCTGCTTTGCCTCAAGCGGCGTCGCGGCGCGAACGCGGGGTATTGTCGCCCTCGGCCATCTTCTTGTCCTGGGCCATCGGATCGTGCTCGAGGATCTCGCCCTTGAAGATCCAGACCTTGACGCCACAGGTGCCGAAGGTCGTGAACGCGGTAGCAACGCCGTAGTCGACGTCGGCGCGCAGCGTGTGCAGCGGCACGCGGCCTTCGCGGTACCACTCCATGCGCGCGATTTCGGCGCCGCCGAGACGGCCCGAGCAGTTGATGCGGATGCCCTCGGCGCCGAGACGCATCGCCGACTGCACGGCGCGCTTCATGGCGCGGCGGAACGCAACGCGGCGCTCGAGCTGCTGGGCGATCGATTCAGCGACCAGGGTCGCGTCGAGCTCCGGCTTGCGGATTTCGACGATGTTGATCACGACGTCCGACGAGGTGATGTCGGCGACCTTCTTGCGCAGCTTGTCGATGTCGGCGCCCTTCTTGCCGATCACGACGCCCGGACGGGCCGAGTGGATCGTCACGCGGCACTTCTTGTGCGGACGCTCGATCACGATGCGGGCGACGGCCGCCTGCTTGAGCTCCTTGTGCAGGATCTCGCGGATCTTGACGTCCTCGTGCAGGAGCTTGCCGTATTCCTGCTTGCCGGCGAACCAACGGGAGTCCCAGGTCCGGTTGATGCCGAGACGCAGCCCGATTGGATTGATCTTTTGACCCATCGTCTTCTCCTGCGCCCTTCTTAGGCGCTTGCCTCGGCCTCGACCTGACGAACCACGATGGTCAGGTGCGAGAACGGTTTGAACACACGGCCCGAACGGCCACGGCCGCGCGGAGCAAAACGCTTCATCACGATGCCGTTGCCGACATGCGCCTCGGCAACGACGAGATCGTCGACATCGAGGTCATGGTTGTTCTCGGCGTTGGCGATCGCCGATTCCAGGCACTTCTTGACGTCGACCGCGATCCGCTTGCGCGAGAACTGCAGGTCGGCGAGCGCAGCCGAAGCCTTGCGGCCGCGGATCAGCTGCGCCACCAGGTTCAGCTTCTGCGGGCTGACGCGCAGCATGCGGGCGACGGCCTTGGCCTCATTGTCCGCGAGGCTACGTTCGCGCTTTGGTTTGCTCATCGTCTATTCCTCAAGCCTTCTTGGCTTTCTTGTCGCCCGAGTGGCCGTGGAAGGTCCGGGTCGGCGAGAACTCGCCGAACTTGTGACCCACCATTTCCTCGTTGATCGCCACCGGCACGTGCTTCTGGCCGTTGTAGACACCGAAGGTCAGGCCGACGAACTGCGGCAGGATGGTGGAGCGGCGGCTCCAGATCTTGATGACGTCGTGACGTCCGGACGCGCGCGCGGCATCTGCCTTCTTGAGCAGAGAACCCTCGACGAACGGGCCTTTCCAGACTGAACGAACCATGTCCGGCGTTCCTTACTTCTTCCGCTTGTGGCGGCTGACGAGAATGAATTTGTTGGTCGACTTGTTGGTGCGGGTCTTCTTGCCCTTGGTCGGCTTGCCCCACGGAGTAACCGGGTGGCGACCGCCCGAGGTACGACCTTCACCACCGCCGTGCGGATGGTCGATCGGGTTCATGACGACGCCGCGGTTGTGCGGACGCCAGCCGAGCCAGCGGGTACGACCGGCCTTGCCGATCGAGATGTTCATGTGATCCGGGTTCGAGACCGCGCCGATCGTGCCGCGGCAGCGGCCGTGCACGAGACGCTGCTCGCCCGAGTTCAGGCGGACGATCACGTAGTCCTGGTCGCGGCCGACGATCTGGGCGTAGGTGCCGGCGGAGCGCGCCAGCTGGCCGCCCTTGCCGATCTTCAGCTCGATGTTGTGCACGATCGTGCCGACCGGCATGTTGCCGAGCGGCATGACGTTGCCGGGCTTGACGTCGACATAGTTGCCGGCGACGACGGTGTCGCCTGCCGCCAGACGCTGCGGCGCCAGGATGTAGGCCAGCTCACCGTCCTGATACTTGATCAGCGCGATGAACGCGGTGCGGTTCGGATCGTACTCGAGCCGCTCCACGACCGCCGGCATGTCCACCTTGTCGCGGCGGAAGTCGACGGTGCGGTAGGCCTTCTTGTGGCCGCCGCCGCGGAAGCGCACGGTGATGCGGCCGGTGTTGTTGCGGCCGCCATTGCCGAGCTTGCCCTCGGTCAGCGCCTTCACCGGCTTGCCCTTGTAGAGCGCCGAACGATCGACCATGACCAGCTGGCGCTGGCCCGGCGTCGTAGGATTGTAGGTTTTCAATGCCATCGTCGTTGCGCCTTATAGTCCGGTAGTCACGTCGATGCGGTGGCCCTCTTCAAGGGTCACGATCGCGCGCTTGGAGTCCGACTGCGAGCCGAGATTGCCGCGGAACACCTTGGTCTTGCCCTTGCGGACGAGGGTGTTGACGCTCTTCACCTTGACGTCGAACAGCTTCTCGACCGCTTCCTTGATCTGCGGCTTGGTCGCCTTGCCGGCGACCTTGAACAGCACCTTGTTGTGCTCGGAGGCGAGCGTCGCCTTTTCCGTCACGACAGGAGAGATGATGACGTCGTAGTGGCGCGGATCGATGTTCTTCATTTGAAGCGCGCCTCCAGCGCATCAACCGCAGCCTTGGTCAGCACCAGCTTGTGGCGGCGGAGAATGTCGTAGACGTTGATGCCCTGGATCGGCAGCACGTCGATGTTCGGAATGTTGCGGGCCGCGATCGCGAAACCGTTGTTCAGCTCCGCGCCGTCGATGATCAGCGCATTGGTCAGGCCGAGACCCGAGAAGTGCCCGATCAGAGCCTTGGTCTTGGCGGCCTCGAGCTGCGCATTGTCGATCACGATCAGCCCGCCGTCCTTGGCCTTGGCCGACAGCGCATGCTTCAGCGCGAGCGCGCGCACCTTCTTCGGCAGGTCGGTCGCATGGGAGCGAACCACCGGACCGAACGCACGGCCACCGCCGCGGAACTGCGGCACGCGGGCCGAGCCGTGACGGGCGCCGCCGGTGCCCTTCTGCTTGTACATCTTCTTGCCGGTGCGCCAGACGTCGGCGCGGCCCTGGGTCTTGTGCGTGCCGGCCTGACGCTTGTTCAGCTGCCACTGCACGCAGCGCTGAATGATGTCCTTGCGCGGCTCGAGACCGAAGATCTCGTCCGACAGCTGAACCGAGCCAGCGTCCTTGCCTTCAAGGGTGGTGACTTTCAGTTCCATCTCACACGCCCTCCTTCTCGGCCACAGCCTCGGCAGCTTCGCCACCGGCAACCTTGAACTTGCCGGGCTTCGGAGCTTCCTTCGGTAGCGGCTTCTTCACCGCGTCGCGCACCGAGATCCAGCCGCCCTTGGAGCCGGGAACGGCGCCTTCGACGAGGATCAGGCCGCGCTCGACGTCGGTCGAAACCACACGCAGGTTGAGCGTGGTGATGCGGTCGACGCCCATGTGACCGGGCATCTTCTTGTTCTTGAAGGTCTTGCCGGGGTCCTGACGGCCACCGGTCGAACCGATCGAACGGTGCGAGACCGACACACCGTGGGTGGCACGCAGACCGCCGAAATTCCAGCGCTTCATGCCACCGGCGAAGCCCTTACCGATCGAGGTACCGGTCACGTCGACGAACTGGCCGACCACGAAATGGTCCGCCTGGATTTCCGCGCCGACCGGGATCAGCGCGTCCTCGGACACGCGGAACTCGGCGACCTTGCGCTTCGGCTCGACCTTGGCGACCGCGAACTGGCCGCGTTCGGCCCTCGGCATGTACACCGTCTTGCGGGCGCCGGAGCCGAGCTGAAGGGCGACATAGCCGTTCTTCTCGGTCGTGCGGTGGCCCAGCACCTGGCAGTTGCCCAACTTCAGCACGGTCACAGGGATATGCTCGCCGGTCTCCGTAAAGACCCGCGTCATCCCGACCTTCTGTGCGATCACTCCGGAGCGCATCGGCGTGCTTCCTGTCTTTCTGTCCGCAAGCGGCGGACGTAAAAATCCAAAACCTTAGAGCTTGATCTCGACGTCGACACCGGCGGCCAGGTCGAGCTTCATCAGCGCATCGACGGTCTGCGGGGTCGGGTCGACAATGTCGAGGAGGCGCTTGTGGGTGCGCATCTCGAATTGCTCGCGGCTCTTCTTGTCAACGTGCGGCGAACGGTTGACGGTGAACTTCTCGATGCGGGTCGGCAGCGGAATCGGTCCGCGAACCTGCGCACCGGTGCGCTTCGCTGTGTTCACGATCTCACGGGTCGACGTATCGAGGATTCGATGGTCGAACGCCTTGAGACGGATGCGAATGTTTTGGCCGTTCATTGCCGTATTCTTTCTTTAGTGAGTGGCGAGTAGCGAATAGCGAATGGATCGATCCACCCGCTACTCGCCATTCCCTATTCGCGTACTTACTCGATGATGGCGGCGACGACGCCGGCGCCGACGGTGCGGCCGCCTTCGCGGATCGCGAAACGCAGCTTCTCTTCCATCGCGATCGGCACGATCAGATGCACTTCCATCGCGATGTTGTCGCCCGGCATCACCATCTCGGTGCCTTCCGGCAGGTGCACGACACCGGTCACGTCGGTGGTGCGGAAGTAGAACTGCGGACGGTAGTTGGTGAAGAACGGGGTGTGACGACCGCCCTCTTCCTTGGTGAGGATGTAAGCCTCAGCCTTGAACTTGGTGTGCGGCTTGACCGAACCGGGCTTGCACAGCACCTGGCCACGCTCGACTTCCTCGCGCTTGGTGCCGCGGAGCAGCGCACCGATGTTGTCGCCGGCCTGGCCCTGATCGAGCAGCTTGCGGAACATTTCGACGCCGGTGACGATGGTCTTCTGGGTGTCGCGGATACCGACGATCTCGATTTCCTCGCCGACCTTGATGATGCCGCGCTCGACACGGCCGGTGACGACGGTGCCGCGGCCCGAGATCGAGAACACGTCTTCAACCGGCATCAGGAACGGCTGGTCGATCGGACGCTCCGGCTGCGGGATGTACTCGTCGACGTTCTTCATCAGCTCAAGGATGGCGTCGTGGCCGAGCGTCTTGTCCTTGTCTTCGAGGGCGGCGAGCGCCGAGCCCTTGATGATCGGGATCTTGTCGCCCGGGAATTCGTACTTCGAGAGCAGCTCGCGGACCTCGAGCTCGACGAGCTCGAGCAGCTCCGGATCGTCGACCATGTCGCACTTGTTGAGGAACACGACGAGCGCGGGCACGCCGACCTGGCGGGCGAGCAGGATGTGCTCGCGGGTCTGCGGCATCGGGCCGTCAGCAGCCGACACGACCAGGATCGCGCCGTCCATCTGGGCGGCACCGGTGATCATGTTCTTGACGTAGTCGGCGTGGCCGGGGCAGTCGACGTGGGCATAGTGGCGGTTCTTCGTCTCGTACTCGACGTGAGCGGTCGAGATCGTGATGCCGCGCGCCTTCTCTTCCGGCGCCTTGTCGATCTGGTCGTAGGCGGTGAACGTCGCGCCGCCGGTCTCTGCAAGCACCTTGGTGATCGCTGCGGTCAGCGAGGTCTTGCCATGGTCGACGTGACCGATGGTGCCGATGTTGCAGTGGGGCTTGTTACGCTCGAATTTTGCTTTGGCCATTTGACTCTCCGTTCAGTCGTTAGTTGCTAACCAACGACAATCAAGCAAACTTTTTCTGGACTTCAGCCGACACGTTCGCCGGTGCTTCGGCGTAGTGATCGAACTGCATGGTGAAGGTCGCGCGACCCTGGCTCATCGAGCGCAGGTTGTTCACGTAACCGAACATGTTCATGAGCGGCACCATCGCGTTGATGACGTTGGCGTTGCCGCGCATGTCTTGGCCCTGGATCTGGCCGCGCCGGGAATTCAGGTCGCCGATGACCGAACCGGTGTAGTCTTCCGGGGTCACCACCTCGACCTTCATGATCGGCTCGAGCAGGACGGACTTGCCCTTCGTCAGCGCCTCGCGGAACGCGGCACGCGACGCGATTTCGAAGGCCAGCGCCGACGAGTCGACGTCGTGATACTTGCCGTCGACCAGCTGCACCTTGACGTCCACCACCGGGAAGCCGGCAACGACACCGGAGCCCATCACGCTGTTGAGGCCCTTTTCGACGCCGGGGATGTATTCCTTCGGCACCGCGCCGCCGACGATCTTCGATTCGAACTCGTAGCCCTTGCCGGGCTCGTTCGGCTCGACGACGATCGACACTTCGGCGAACTGACCGGTACCGCCGGTCTGCTTCTTGTGCGTGTACTTGACTTCGGCCTTTTTGGTCACGCGCTCACGGAACGCCACCTGCGGCGCGCCGATGTTGGCATCGACCTTGTAGGTGCGCTTGAGAATGTCGACCTTGATGTCGAGATGCAGTTCGCCCATGCCCTTGAGAATGGTCTGGCCGGACTCCTGGTCGGTCGACACGCGGAACGACGGATCCTCCGCGGCGAGCTTGGCCAGCGCGACGCCGAGCTTTTCCTGGTCGGCCTTCGACTTCGGCTCGATCGCGATTTCGATCACCGGCTCCGGGAATTCCATCTTTTCGAGGATCACCGGCTTGTCGGGATCGCACAGCGTGTCGCCGGTGCGCGCTTCCTTCAGGCCCGCCAGCGCGACGATGTCGCCGGCATAGGCTTCCTTGATGTCTTCGCGGTTGTTCGCATGCATCAACAGCATCCGCCCAATCCGCTCCTTCTTGTCGCGGGTCGAGTTCACCACGCCGGTGCCCGACTGCAGGACGCCGGAGTAGATGCGGCAGAAGGTGATGGTGCCGACGAACGGATCGTCCATGATCTTGAACGCGAGCAGCGCCAGCGGCTCCTTGTCGTCCGCCTTGCGCACGACCTCGTTGCCGTCGTCATCGATACCTTTGATCGCGGGCACGTCGATCGGCGACGGCAGATAGTCGACGACAGCGTCGAGCAGCGGCTGCACGCCCTTGTTCTTGAACGCGGAGCCGCACAGCACCGGATAGAATGCACCGGTGAGCACCGCCTTGCGGATCAGGCGCTTCAGGGTCGCCTCGTCCGGCTCCTTGCCGTCGAGGAAAGCGGCCAATGCGTCGTCGTCGAGCTCGACGGCGGCTTCCACCATCTTCTCGCGATATTCCTTGGCCTGCTCGATCATGTCTTCCGGAATGTCGACATAGTCGAACTTCGCGCCGAGCGATTCATCGTTCCAGATGACGCCCTTCATGACGACGAGGTCGACGAGACCCTTGAAGTTGTTCTCGGCACCGATCGGAAGCTGAATCGCGATCGGCTTGGCGCCGAGGCGGTCGACGATGTCGGCCAGGCACTTGAAGAAGTCGGCACCGGTCTTGTCCATCTTGTTGGCGAAGACGATGCGCGGAACCTTGTACTTGTCGCCCTGGCGCCAGACGGTCTCGGTCTGCGGCTCGACGCCCTGGTTGGAGTCGAGCACGCAAACAGCACCGTCGAGCACGCGCAGCGAACGTTCGACCTCAATGGTGAAGTCGACGTGGCCGGGGGTGTCGATGATGTTCAGGCGCTTGCCGTTCCAGAACGCGGTGGTCGCAGCCGAGGTGATCGTGATGCCACGCTCCTGCTCCTGCTCCATCCAGTCCATCGTCGCGGCACCTTCGTGCACTTCGCCGATCTTGTGGCTCTTGCCGGTGTAATAGAGGATGCGCTCGGTGGTCGTGGTCTTACCGGCGTCGATATGCGCCATGATACCGAAGTTGCGGTAGTTCTCTATGGCATGAACGCGAGGCATAGGCTGTTCCTTAAATTCCGTGTTTCGCCGTTACCAGCGATAGTGCGAGAAGGCGCGGTTGGCTTCCGCCATCCGGTGCACGTCTTCACGCTTCTTGACGGCGTTGCCGCGATTGTTCGACGCGTCGAGCAGTTCAGCCGAGAGGCGCTCCGTCATGGTCTTCTCGTTGCGCTCGCGGGCGGCCGAGATCAGCCAGCGGATGCCGAGCGCCTGGCGGCGCACCGAACGGACTTCGACCGGGACCTGGTAGGTCGCGCCGCCGACGCGGCGGGAACGAACTTCGATGGTCGGCATCACGTTCTCAAGCGCCTGCTCGAACACGCCGAGCGGCGGCTGCTTGGTCTTGGCCTCGATCATACCGAGCGCACCGTAGACGATGTTTTCGGCAACCGACTTCTTCCCGGCGTACATCACCGAGTTCATGAACTTCGTAATGATGACGTTCCCGAACTTCGGGTCCGGAAGAACTTCACGCTTCTCAGCAGAATGGCGACGCGACATCTTATCGTTTCCCGCTTACTTAGGACGCTTCGCGCCGTACTTCGAACGACGCTGCTTACGGTTCTTGACGCCCTGGGTATCCAGCACGCCGCGGAGGATGTGGTAGCGCACGCCGGGCAAGTCCTTGACGCGACCACCGCGGATCATGACCACCGAGTGCTCCTGCAGGTTATGGCCTTCACCCGGGATGTAGCCGATCACCTCGAAGCCGTTGGTCAGGCGCACCTTGGCGACCTTACGAAGCGCCGAGTTCGGCTTCTTCGGGGTCGTGGTGTATACGCGCGTGCAAACGCCGCGCTTCTGCGGCGACTGCTGCAGCGCCGGCACCTTCTTGCGCGACTTCTGCACTTCACGTGGTTTTGCGATCAGCTGGTTGATCGTCGGCATGCAGCCTTCACCCTTTAAGTTCGCGCGAAAGCCCTGAATGGCTCCGCAAATTTCTTCTCAGGACTAGCCGTCCCGTACGACCCGCTCGACGCGGAACAAGCAACCGCGCAAAGCGAAATCGCGCCAACCACTCATCGCTGAGCGGAAAGCGCATCGACGCCACAGAGGACCGCGATCCCGGACCGTTCAGCGTTCGCTGTTCGGTCCGCCACCGAGGTCATGCATCCGAATTCACTCTCATGAGGACGTGCTCAAGAGAACTAAAAGCGTCCTGGCATTGCCTAGCTATCATCGACAGCGTTTGAGCGGCATTCGTCGAGGTTGGTGCCCGTCCGGCGCCTCAAAAAAGGGCCTTCGGGTGTTCCGTTCCGACGCTGGCGTAGCTCACCGCCTGTCGTTAAGTGGCCGCCTTGTATAATCGAGAGATAGTGAAGTCAAGCAAAACGACAGGCAAAGAAACGCCTCTGGCGCTTGCAGATTTTGCATTTCGCCGCGGCACGGTGCGCGACGGAATATGACGACCTGCGCACCTCCCCTCGCCCTTTGACCGAGTCGCGGGCCACCCGGCAGAATCATATTCCACCCGGATAAAACAAGAATAGAAACAACTCTCCCCAACTTAGACCTGAAGGCAAACTTCGAAACTAAGCCTTTATTTGCCATTCGCGGCGCAAAAATCGGGGTCTACGGCTACGGAACTCACTCATGCGGTACACCGACATCGCGATCATCGGCGGCGGCCTTGCGGGCTCGATCGCGGCCGCCATGCTCGGCCGTGCCGGGATACCGAGCATCCTGATCGACCCACATCAGGTCTATCCGTTCGATTTCCGCGTCGAAAAGATCGCCGGCGACCTCCAACTCGAGCGATTCGCCAGGACCGGCCTTGCCGAATCCGTGCTCCGTTCGGCGACGCTGGACGGCGAGAACTGGATCGCGCGATTCGGCTATCTGCTCGACCGGCAGCCGAGCCGGCAATACGGCATCATGTACGACGCGCTTATCGCGGCGATCCGGAACGAAATCGCGCGGCCGGCGGAATTCATCTGCGACAAGGTCGCCAATGTCGCGACCAGTTCCGAGCGGCAGAAGGTCGTGCTCTCCAGCGGCGAGGAGATCTCGGCGCGTCTCGTGGTGCTCGCCAACGGCCTCAACGTCGGGCTGCGCCGGATGCTCGGCATCGAGCGCCTGGTCACGAGCCACAGCCACTCGATCTCGCTCGGCTTCGATTTCGTCCCGGTCGGCCGCCCCGCCTTCCCGTTCGCGGCGATGACCTATTTCTCGGAGCGGCCGAGGGACCGCATCCCCTACATCACGCTGTTTCCGGTTGGGAACCGGATGCGCGCCAACCTCTTCACCTACCGCCAGGCCGACGATCCCTGGCTGCGCGCGATGCGGCGCAATCCGGTCGAGACGTTGAACGCCGCGCTGCCGCGGTTGCGCCGGCTCACCGGCGAGTTCGACGTCGCCGGCGACATCAAGATCAGGCCCGCCGACGTCTATGTCAGCACCGGCTATCGGCAGGCCGGCGTCGTGCTGGTCGGGGATGCCTTCGCCAGCACCTGCCCGGTCACCGGCACCGGGACCGACAAGGTGTTCACTGACGTCGCCCAGCTCTGCAACGTCCATATCCCGGCCTGGCTTGCGACCGACGGCATGGGCGAGGAGAAGATCACCGCGTTCTACGACGATCCGGTCAAGACGGAATGCGACGCCTGGTCGAACGGCAAGGCATTCAGCTTCCGCGAGGTCTCGATCGGTACCGGGCCCTACTGGCAAGCCCAGCGCTGGGCGCGCTTCTTCTTCTATCTCGGCAGGAGCTGGCTGCGCCGGCTGCACAGCCCACAGGCGGCATCGTCAGCGGCCCGGCCGGCCAATCGCTTCCGGCAGCGTCCGCACGCAGCCGACAGGGCGTAAGGGCCGGATCGGCGGAAGCTCGCTCCCGGACATCCACCGGCAAGGCGGCGCGGCGCAGGCGTCACGCCTCCTCGTCTTCGCCCTCATCCTCCTCCTCGTCGTCATCGTCATCATCGTCCGCGTCGTCGGCATCCTCGTCGTCTGTGCCGTGATGTCCCTGGTCGTCCCACAGCTTGCGGTAGACGCCGTTCTTGGCCAGCAGCTCCTCGTGCGAGCCGCGCTCGATCGCCCTGCCGCCTGATATCACGATGATCTCGTCCATCTCGACCACGGAAGTGAGGCGGTGCGTCGACCAGATCATGGTCCGGCCCTCAGCGACCTTGAGCAGCGTGCGGTTGATCGCCGCTTCCGTGGTCTGGTCGAGCGCCGAAGTCGCCTCGTCGAGCAGCAGCACGGACGGGTTGCGGATGATCGCGCGCGCGATCGCGATGCGCTGGCGCTGGCCGCCCGACAACGTGTCGCCGCGCTCGCCGACCGGCGTGTCGTAGCGCTGCGGCAGGCTCATGATGTAGCGATGGATCTCGGCCTTCTTCGCGGCATCCTCCACCTCGGCGTCATCAGCGCCCTCCTTGCCGAGCCGGATGTTCTCGCGGATCGACATGTTGAACAGCATGTTCTCCTGGAACACGACCGCCATGCTCGCCCGCAGCGACTCGCGCGTCACCCGGCGGATGTCGACGCCGTCGATGGCGACGCGGCCCTCGTCCGGCACGTAGAGCCGCAGGATCAGGTTGATCAGCGTGCTCTTACCGGAGCCGCTGGGACCCACGATCGCGATGCTCTTGCCGGCATTGAGCTTGAGGCTGAGATTGTCGAGCACCGGCGTCTGCGCCCCCTCATACTGGAAGGTGACGCGGTCGAAGGAGATGTCGTTGGTGATCCGCGGCAAATCCGGCGCGCCGGGACGGTCGGCGCCGCGGGTCGGCTCGTCGAGCAGCTCCTGGATGTGCCGCACCGCCGCCGCCGACGAGATCGACACCGGGATGAAATGCATCAGATGGGCGATGTTGTACGACACCTCCCAGAACGCGCTCTCGAAGGTCACGAAGGTGCCGACCGTGATCTGCCCCTTGGTCGCCAGATAGGCGCCGATCGCCAGCACCACGAGGTGAAGCAGCAGCACCGAGATGGTGACGGTGCGCTCCACCATGGTCGACAGGAACATGGCCGAGGCGGCCTTGGCGCGGACGTCGCGGTTGCGCATCGTGAACCAGCCGAGCGCCCGGCGCTGCAGGTTGAACGCCTTGACCACCGCCTGGGCGGCGACGTTCTCCTGCACCATTCCGAGCAGCGCCGCCTCGTTCTGCTTCTGCTCATAATTGGCCAGCACCGCCTTCGGCGTCAGGATGCGCGGCCCGATCAGCGTGATCGGAAACACCAGCAAGGCGACCGCGGCGAGCTGCCAGTTCAGGAATAGCATCAGGATGATGCCGGCGACCAGTTCGAGGCCCGGCAGCGCGGCGCTGTTGGCAAAGGTCTTGATCGAGCCCTCGAAGCCCGACAGATCGATCGAGAAGCGCGACAGGATCTCGCCGCGCTTGGTGCGCGCGAAATAGGCCGACGGCAGGTTCTGGACGTGGTCGAAGATGCGGGTCCGCACATCGGCAATGATGCCGGCAGCAAGCCGCGCATCCCAGCGCTCGTACCAGACCGCGATGATCGAGGTGACAATGCCGGCCACCGCGAGCACGCCGAGGATCTTGTAGAGGGCCTGGAAATCCTCCTCGCCGAGCGCGTCGTCGATCAGGAATTTCAGGCTGAGCGGCATGATGACGTTGAACAACGTCTCGACCAGCACGCCGATGGCGACGCAGGCGAGCGGCTTTCTGTAGTTCGCCAGGATCGGCCTGACGAAGCCGAAGATCGTGGAGAGTGCGCCGGCGGCTTCCTTGGCGGTGAAGACGACGAGGTCCTCGTCGTCATCATCGTCATCGAGCTCAAGCTCGTCGTCCTCATCCTCCTCGTCGTCGTCCGGCGCCGCGGCTGCTTTTGCGGAAGCCGCCGCAGGCGGACCGGTCATGATGACGGGCTTCTTCTTCAGCTCGGGATCGCCGGCATCGGCCCGACTGGGATCGTCTGATGCAGGAGGTTTAGGCGCCATGAAACCAACCGATGCTCCACGGCCGGCATGACCGCAAATCGAAACCGCAGCGACGAACGCTGCAGCGGCGATCCTATGCGATCAGGATGAATTCGGCAAAGCGTTTGCGGCGATCGCTGTGCGTGGGCGCGGCCCGTAGATTCTGATTGGAGCCATGCCGTCATTTGACAGGTGGTTGACGCAAGGCCGATCGCCTTGCGCCAAATGCCATCAGTCGCTGTCGCTAGTCGTCGAGGTCGGCCTCGACCTTGTCGAAGAACGAATAGCGCAGGCTATCGGAGTCGGCGTACCACTGCCCCGGCCCCTTGTTGGCGGCCAGCGTCAGCGCCCACAGCTGATCGGTGCAGTCGCGGCGGTGCATCGACAGGTCGAAGCCGTTGCCGAAGAACAATTCCGACCACTCCCACCAGGTGCCGAGCTTCTTCACCCCGCGCAGCAGGTCGTAGCGATCGATCACCGCCGGCGCCATGTCCGAGGTCACCGACGCGAACACCAGGCCGGTCTTGACCACGCGGTTCAACTCGCGCACCGCGCGCACCACCTGCTTCTCGCCGAGATGGCACAGCGATGTCTCGAATGCGAAGTCGAACTCGTTGGCCTTGAACGGCAGGTCGGCGATCGAGCCGAGCTTGTTGTACTTCTTCAACGCCTTCGGCGTCTTGCCGTGGATGTAGCGGTTGTTCTCGACACCCCAGGCATCGATGCCGCGCTCGCGCAGCGCGCCGACCAGCTCGCCGCTGGCGGAGCCAGCGATCAGGAGCTTGTAGCCCTTCGCCCTGCCCCACACCGTCTTGATCAGGTCGGTCAGATAGGCCGGGTCGGTGAAGTTGCGCCAGGCTTCGCTGTAGGGGCCGGCGCCGCGATAATTGTCGAAATAGCCGCGGTCGATCTTGTCGGAGACCTCGGCGCTTTCCTGCGCGCGGGCGCGCCGCAATCGCATCATCTCGGTGACGACGATGTCGGTCGCCGCATCGGAGGAATCGAGCAGCCCGTTCAGCGTCGAATCGAACAGATAGTCGCCGACCACCACGATGCCGGGATGCTCCTTCGGCTCGGGACGGTGGTTGGTCATGACGTCGCGCACCGGCAGGCCGCCCGGCAGCGCGTTGACCGACGACAGCCAGCGATGGATCTTGCCTTCGAGGAAATGCGCGCGGGCATCGCCGAGCGAGGCCGGCAGCGACTTCAGCGCGGCGTCGAACAGTTCCTGGTCGCTGAGATTGGCGAAGGCGAGCGCGTCGGAGCCCGCGATCAGCCAGTTCAGCACACCGTGCTTGCCGACGTCGTGGCGTGCGCCCTCATTGTAGACGCAGCAGCCGCCGAACGCTTCCGACATGAACCAGGCGCCCGGGATCTTCTCGCCCCAGAACGGCTCGTCGAACAGGAGCGAGACGCGCAGATAGTGCGCGGGCCGATCGAAATAGGCGACGTGCTTGACCATCGACTTGCGCAGCTGCTCGCCGTCCCAGCGCATGGTCGCGAGCCAGGAGTGCGGCAGGCAGACCAGCACGAGGTCGAAGTCGCGCGTCTCCGGCCCCTTGCCGTTCATCATGTTGAGCTGGTAGCGGCCGCTGGCGGTCTTGCCGACCTTGAGAACGCGATGGTTGAGCTGGATGTCGGCGTTGACCTCCGAGCGCAGGCAATCGATCAGCTGCTCGTTGCCGTTCTGGATCGAATACAGGCCGATATAGCCGTCGACGTCCATCACGTAGTTCTTCAGCGCGTTGAGGCCGTTGGTGTTGTGGCTCTCGGTCGCGATGTCGGAGCGCGCCATCACCTTGAAGAAGCGCTTGGCAGTCGCGTCGTCGACCTCCTCGTCGAGGATCTGCTCGGCAGTCTTGTAGGCCCATGGGTGCTCGTTGTCGTGGGCGCCGATCCCCTCGTAATATTCGTGCGGCGACACCATGTCGCTGCAGCGCTTGCGGAACGCCTCGATCGCGGCCGCAGTCTTCGCGCCGTATTTGCGGCGCATGCCCGGCACGTCGGCGAGCAGTTCGCCGTCGAGCTGGACCTGCTCGGCATCCATCGGGATCGTCTGCAGGCCGAAATGCTGGATCAGCTCGCGCAGCGGGTCGGGTCCCGTCATCGAGTAATCGTAGATCTCGGCAACGCCGGCCTCATATATCGCCGGTGCGGAGTCGAATTTGCGCGTGACGATCTTGCCGCCGAGTCGGTTCGACGCCTCGAAGATGGTGACGCGGCAGAGGTCGCCGAGTTTGCGTTTCAAATACCAGGCGCTCATCAGCCCCCCGGGGCCGCCGCCTACGATAGCCAAGTCGAGCATATGGATTCCGTCGTCTCCGGCACGAGCCAAACAGCCGGTCTAAGTCACCCTAGCAAAGGCACTTTTTTGCCTGAAGGAAAGATGAACAAACTGCGTCCCTGCACCGCAGCAAGGAAAGAAAGCAGCAAAAAGGCCGGCAAAACGCCGGCCTTCTCGTCGCATCCGTAGTCTTGCGGATGCCTATTCCGCGGGCGGCAGCGCCAGCGGCTCCGCCTCCGGAGCCGTCGGCACGATCGCCGCCTGCTGCTTCTCGCGCTCGTCGAGGATCAGCTTGTCGCGCTTGACCGCGACTTCGCGGATCCGCGCCATCGAGGCGCCGGTGCCGGCCGGGATCAGGCGGCCGACAATGACGTTCTCCTTGAGGCCTTCGAGCGGGTCCACCTTGCCGTTGACGGCAGCTTCGGTGAGCACGCGCGTGGTCTCCTGGAACGACGCCGCCGAGAAGAACGAGCGGGTCTGCAAGCTCGCCTTGGTGATGCCGAGCAGAACCGGCGTACCCGTGGCGGGCTTCTTGCCCTCCTCCTTGGCCTTGGTGTTGAGCGCGTCGAACTCGATCTTGTCAACCTGCTCGCCCGAGATCATGTCGGTGTCGCCCTGGTCGGTGACTTCCACCTTCTGCAGCATCTGACGGACAATCACCTCGATGTGCTTGTCGTTGATGAGCACGCCCTGCAACCGGTAGACCTCCTGGATTTCGTTGACCAGATAGGCAGCGAGTTCCTCGATGCCCTTGATCGCCAGGATGTCGTGCGGCGCCGGATTGCCTTCGACGATGAAATCGCCCTTTTCGACGATGTCGCCGTCCTGAAGGTGGATGTGCTTGCCCTTCGGGATCAGGTACTCGCGCGGCTCCTCGGTCTTGTCCATCGGCTCGATCGAGATACGGCGCTTGTTCTTGTAGTCGCGGCCAAAGCGGATCGTTCCCGCCGTTTCCGCGATGATCGCCGCGTCCTTCGGCTTGCGAGCCTCGAACAGTTCCGCCACCCGCGGCAGACCGCCGGTGATGTCACGCGTCTTGGCGCTCTCGGTCGAGATACGCGCCAGGATGTCGCCGGGCATGATCTTCGCGCCGATGTCGACCGACAGAATGGCGTCGACCGACAACATGTAGCGGGCATCGCCGCCACGCGCGAGCTTCAGCACCTTGCCGTCCTTGCCCTTGACCACGATGGCCGGGCGCAGGTCCGAACCGCCGCGCGTCGTGCGCCAGTCTATGACCACGCGCTTGGCGATACCGGTCGATTCGTCGAGCGTTTCCGAGATCGACTGGCCTTCGACCAGATCCTCGAAACCGATCGTGCCCTCGACTTCGCTCAGCACCGGGCGGGTATAGGGGTCCCACTCGGCGATGCGCTGGCCGCGCTTGACCGTGTCGCCTTCGTCGACGTGCATCTTCGAACCGTACTGAATACGGTGGGTTGCACGCTCGGTGCCGTCGGCGTCGACGATCGCAACGACCATGTTGCGCACCATCGCGACCAGATTGCCTTCGCTGTTGCGGGCGATGGCCTTGTTCCGGATCACGATCTTGCCGTCGAAGTTCGATTCGACGAACGACTGCTCGTTGAGCTGCGCCGCGCCGCCGATGTGGAACGTGCGCATCGTCAGCTGCGTACCGGGCTCGCCGATCGACTGCGCCGCGATGACGCCGACGGCCTCACCGTGGTTGACCGGGGTGCCGCGGGCCAGATCGCGGCCGTAGCACTTGGCGCAGATGCCGTTGATCAGCTCGCAGGTCAGCGCCGAGCGGATCTTCACTTCCTGGATGCCGGCCTGCTGGATCGCGTCGACATGGGTCTCCTCCATCAACGTGTCACGCTTGATGACAATCTCGTTGGTGGCGGGGTCACGCACGTCATCGCAGGCCGTGCGGCCCAGGATGCGCGAGCCGAGCGAGGCGACCACGGTGCCGGCATCGACGATGGCGCGCATCTTGATGCCGAGCTTGGTGCCGCAATCGGTCTGCGTGATGATGCAGTCCTGTGCGACGTCGACCAGACGGCGGGTCAGGTAACCGGAGTTCGCAGTCTTCAACGCGGTGTCCGCGAGGCCCTTGCGGGCGCCGTGGGTCGAGTTGAAGTATTCGAGCACCGACAGACCTTCCTTGAAGTTGGAAATGATCGGCGTCTCGATGATCTCGCCCGACGGCTTGGCCATCAGGCCGCGCATGCCGGCGAGCTGGCGCATCTGCGCCGGCGAACCACGCGCACCGGAGTGCGCCATCATGTAGATCGAGTTGATGTCGGCATCCGCCCCCGCCGCCGTCTTCTTGGTGGAGGAGATCTCCTTCATCATCGCCTTGGCGACTTCTTCACCGGCCTTCGACCAGGCGTCGACGACTTTGTTGTACTTCTCGCCATGGGTGATCAGGCCGTCATTGTACTGCTGCTCGAAATCCTTCGCCAGCGTACGGGTCTGGTCCACGATCTTCCACTTCGACGCCGGCACGACCATGTCGTCCTTGCCGAACGAAATGCCCGCCTTGAAGGCGTTGTAGAAGCCGAGCGCCATGATGCGGTCGCAGAAGATCACGGTCTCCTTCTGACCGCAGTGACGGTAGACCTGGTCGATCACGCCGGAAATCTCGCGCTTCGTCATCAGCTTGTTGATGATGTCGTACGAGATCTTGGTGCTCTTCGGCAGCAGGTTGCCGAGCATGACGCGGCCAGCGGTGGTCTCGATCCAACGCTTGGACAGCTTGCCTTCCTCGTCGAGGCCTTCCCACCGGTACTTGATCTTGGTGTGGAGGTGGATGACCTTCGAATGCAGGGCGTGCTCGAGCTCGGCCATGTCGCCGAAGATCTTGCCCTCGCCGGGCAGGCCTTCGCGCATGATCGAGACGTAATAGAGGCCGAGCACGATGTCCTGCGACGGCACGATGATCGGCTGGCCGTTCGCCGGATGCAGGATGTTGTTGGTCGACATCATCAGGACGCGCGCTTCCAGCTGCGCTTCGAGCGACAGCGGAACGTGCACGGCCATCTGGTCGCCGTCGAAGTCGGCGTTGAAGGCGGCGCAGACCAGCGGATGCAGCTGGATCGCCTTGCCTTCGATCAGCACCGGCTCGAACGCCTGGATGCCCAGGCGATGCAGCGTCGGCGCGCGGTTGAGCAGCACCGGATGCTCGCGGATCACCTCATCGAGGATATCCCAGACCTCCGGACGCTCCTTCTCGACCAGCTTCTTGGCCTGCTTCACCGTGGTGGACAGGCCCTTGGCGTCGAGCCGCGAATAGATGAACGGCTTGAACAGCTCGAGCGCCATCTTCTTCGGCAGGCCGCACTGATGCAGGCGCAGCTCGGGACCGACCACGATCACCGAACGGCCCGAATAGTCGACGCGCTTGCCGAGCAGGTTCTGGCGGAACCGGCCCTGCTTGCCCTTCAGCATGTCGGCGAGCGACTTCAGCGGGCGCTTGTTGGCACCCGTGATGACGCGGCCGCGGCGGCCGTTGTCGAACAGCGCGTCGACGGCCTCCTGCAGCATGCGCTTTTCGTTGCGGATGATGATGTCAGGCGCACGCAGCTCCATCAGCCGCTTCAAGCGGTTGTTGCGGTTGATGACGCGGCGATACAGGTCGTTGAGGTCGGAGGTCGCGAACCGGCCGCCGTCGAGCGGCACCAGCGGACGCAGGTCCGGCGGAATCACCGGCACGACCGTCATGATCATCCATTCCGGCTTGTTGCCGGAGACGCGGAAGGCCTCGACGATCTTCAGACGCTTGGCGAGCTTCTTGTGCTTGATGTCCGAGTCGGTCTCGGCCATGTCGGCGCGCAGCGTCGCCTCGAGCTTCTCGAGCTCGAGACCCTTGAGCAGCTCGCGGATCGCCTCGGCGCCGATCATGGCGGTGAAGCTGTCCTGGCCGTACTCGTCCTGCGCCTTCAGATACTCGTCTTCCGACAGCAGCTGACGGTCCTTCAGCGCGGTCAGGCCGGGCTCGAGAACCACGTAATATTCGAAGTAGAGGATCCGCTCGAGATCCTTCAGCGTCATGTCGAGCAAGAGGCCGATGCGCGACGGCAGCGACTTCAGGAACCAGATGTGGGCGACCGGCGCCGCCAGCTCGATGTGGCCCATGCGCTCGCGCCGGACGCGCGACAGCGTCACCTCGACCGAGCACTTCTCGCAGATGATGCCCTTGTACTTCATCCGCTTGTACTTGCCGCACAGGCACTCGTAGTCCTTGATCGGCCCGAAGATGCGCGCGCAGAACAGGCCGTCACGCTCCGGCTTGAAGGTGCGGTAGTTGATGGTCTCCGGCTTCTTGATCTCGCCGTACGACCAGGACAGAATCTTCTCTGGAGACGCGATCGAAATCCGGATCTGGTCGAAGACCTGAGCCGGCGTCGTCGGATTGAAAAGATTCATAATCTCTTGATTCATGGTCTTCTCCTCGCGTGCCGATCGTCACCGGCAGCAAATTCGAAATTTTATTCAGCGCGCGCCCCGCCCAACGTCCGAGCGGAGTGCGAAGGCCCGGCGCTTCTCGCGCCGGGCATGATCACTGCGTTACTCGGCCGCTTCCGACGTCGACGCCGGTCCCACCTTGGAATTGTGCAGGTCGACGTTGAGGCCGAGCGAGCGCATTTCCTTGACCAGCACGTTGAACGATTCCGGAATACCGGCCTCGAAGGTGTCGTCGCCGCGCACGATCGCCTCGTACACCTTGGTACGGCCGGCGACGTCGTCCGACTTCACGGTCAGCATCTCCTGCAGCGTGTAGGCGGCGCCGTAGGCTTCCAGCGCCCAGACCTCCATTTCGCCGAAGCGCTGGCCGCCGAACTGCGCCTTGCCGCCCAGCGGCTGCTGGGTGACGAGCGAGTACGGACCGATCGAACGCGCGTGGATCTTGTCGTCCACGAGATGGTGCAGCTTGAGCATGTAGATGTAGCCCATCGTCACCTTGCGATCGAACGCATCGCCGGTGCGGCCGTCATAGACGGTCGACTGGCCGGAGGCGTCGAAGCCCGCGAGCTTCAGCATCTCCTCGATGTCGGCTTCCTTGGCGCCGTCGAACACCGGCGTTGCGATCGGCACGCCGTGGCTCAGATTGCGGCCGAGTTCGACCAGCTCGTTGTCGTTCAGCGACTTGATGGTTTCATCCTCGCCGTAGATCTTCTTCAGGGTCTCGCGCAGCGGCTTGAGATCCTGCTTCTGATAGTAGGCGTCGATGGTCTGGCCAATGCGCTTGCCGAGGCCGGCGCAGGCCCAACCGAGATGGGTCTCAAGGATCTGACCGACGTTCATGCGCGAAGGCACGCCGAGCGGATTGAGCACGATGTCGGCGTGCGTGCCGTCCTCGAGGAACGGCATGTCCTCGATCGGCACGATCTTCGACACCACGCCCTTGTTGCCGTGACGGCCGGCCATCTTGTCGCCGGGCTGGATCTTGCGCTTCACCGCGACGAAGACCTTGACCATCTTCATCACGCCGGGCGGCAGCTCGTCGCCACGCTGCAGCTTCTCGACCTTGTCGAGGAAGCGCTGCTCGAGGCCCTTCTTCGACTCGTCGTACTGCTTCCGCATGGCCTCGATCTCGGCCATCAGCTTGTCGTTCGGCGAGGCGAACAGCCACCACTGCGACTTCGGATACTCGTCGAGCACCGCACGGGTGATCTTGGTGTCCTTCTTGAAGCCCTTCGGGCCGGCGATGCCCTGGCGGTTCTCCAGGAGCTCGGCGAGGCGGTTGTAGACGTTGCGGTCCAGAATCGACTGCTCGTCGTCGCGGTCCTTGGCCAGACGCTCGATCTCTTCCCGTTCGATCGCCAGCGCACGCTCGTCCTTGTCGACGCCGTGGCGGTTGAACACGCGGACTTCCACGATGGTGCCCTGCACGCCCGGAGGCACGCGCAGCGAGGTATCGCGGACGTCGGAGGCCTTCTCGCCGAAGATGGCGCGCAACAGCTTCTCTTCCGGCGTCATCGGGCTCTCGCCCTTCGGCGTGATCTTGCCGACCAGGATGTCGCCGGCGCGGACCTCCGCACCGATGTAGACGATACCGGCTTCGTCGAGGTTCTTCAGCGCTTCTTCCGAGACGTTCGGAATGTCGCGGGTGATTTCCTCAGGCCCGAGCTTGGTGTCGCGGGCCATCACTTCGAATTCTTCGATATGAATCGACGTAAACACGTCGTCCTTCACGATCCGCTCGGAGAGCAGGATCGAGTCTTCGAAGTTGTAGCCGTTCCACGGCATGAACGCGACCAGCACGTTGCGGCCGAGCGCGAGCTCGCCGAGATCGGTCGACGGACCGTCAGCGATGATGTCGCCCTTCTTGACGATGTCGCCGACCTTCACCAGCGGACGCTGGTTGATGCAGGTCGACTGGTTGGAGCGCTGGTACTTCATCAGCCGGTAGATATCGACGCCCGACTTGGTCGGATCGAGATCCTCGGTGGCGCGGATCACGACGCGGGTGGCGTCGATCTGGTCGATCACGCCCGAGCGGCGCGCGGCAATCGCCGCGCCCGAGTCACGGGCGACCACGCCTTCCATGCCGGTGCCGACGAACGGCGCCTCGGCGCGAACCAGCGGCACCGCCTGGCGCTGCATGTTCGAGCCCATCAGCGCGCGGTTGGCGTCGTCGTTCTCGAGGAACGGGATCAGCGCCGCGGCCACCGAAACCAGCTGCTTCGGCGACACGTCCATGTAGTCGACCTTGTCCGGCGTCACCGGCAGCACTTCGCCGGCGTGACGGCAGACCACCAGGTCGTCGGTGAAGCGGCCCTTGGCATCGAGCGGCACGTTGGCCTGCGCGACGCGGTAACGGCCCTCTTCCATCGCCGACAGATAGACCACCTCGTCGGTGACCCGGCCGTCCTTGATCTTGCGATACGGCGTCTCGACGAAGCCGTATTTGTTGACGCGCGCGAACGTCGCCAGCGAGTTGATCAGGCCGATGTTCGGACCTTCCGGCGTCTCGATCGGGCAGATACGGCCGTAATGCGTCGGATGCACGTCGCGGACTTCGAAGCCGGCGCGCTCACGGGTCAGACCGCCCGGGCCAAGCGCCGACAGGCGCCGCTTGTGGGTGATCTCCGACAGCGGGTTGGTCTGGTCCATGAACTGCGACAGCTGCGAGGAGCCGAAGAACTCACGCACCGCGGCAGCCGCGGGCTTGGCGTTGATCAGGTCCTGCGGCATCACGGTGTCGATATCGACGCTCGACATGCGCTCCTTGATCGCACGCTCCATGCGGAGCAGGCCGATCCGATACTGGTTCTCCATCAGTTCGCCGACCGAGCGCACCCGGCGGTTGCCGAGGTGGTCGATGTCGTCGATCTCGCCCTTGCCGTCGCGCAGGTCGACCAGCGTCTTGATGACCGCCAGGATGTCTTCCTTGCGCAGCGTGCGATGGGTGTCGGGCGCATCGAGCTCGAGGCGCATGTTCATCTTGACGCGGCCGACCGCGGAGAGGTCGTAGCGCTCGGCATCGAAGAACAGCGACTGGAACATCGCCTGCGCTGAATCCAGCGTCGGCGGCTCGCCCGGACGCATCACGCGGTAGATGTCGAACAGCGCGTCCTCACGCGTCATGTTCTTGTCGGCCGAGAGCGTGTTGCGGATGTAGGCGCCGACATTGACGTGGTCGATGTCGAGCAGCGGCAGGTCCTTGTAGCCCTGCTCGTTGAGCACCTTGAGCGACTTCTCGGTGATCTCCTCGCCGGCTTCGGCGTAGATCTCACCGGTCTTCGGGTTGACGAGATCCTCGGCGAGATAGTTGCCGACGAGCTCCTCATCCGACATGCGAAGCGCCTTGAGGCCCTTTTCCTGCATCTGGCGCGCACTGCGCACGGTCAGCTTCTTGCCGGCCTCGAGCACCACCTTGCCGGTGTCGGCGTCGATCAGGTCGTTGATGGTGCTGTAACCGCGGAAGCGGTTGGCGTCGAACGGAACGCGCCAACCTTCCTTGGTCCGCTTGTAGGTGATCCTCTTGTAGAAGGTCGACAGGATCTGCTCGCCGTCGAGACCGAGCGCGTACATCAGCGAGGTCACGGGCAGCTTGCGGCGGCGGTCGATGCGCGCGAACACGATGTCCTTGGCGTCGAACTCGATGTCGAGCCAGGAACCGCGATACGGAATCACGCGCGCGGCAAACAACAGCTTGCCGGACGAATGGGTCTTGCCCTTGTCGTGGTCGAAGAACACGCCGGGCGAACGGTGCATCTGCGAGACGATGACGCGCTCGGTGCCGTTGACCACGAAGGTGCCGTTCATTGTCATGAGCGGGATATCGCCCATGTAGACGTCCTGCTCCTTGATGTCCTTGACCGACTTGGCGCCGGTTTCCTCGTCGATATCGAACACGATGAGGCGCAGCGTCACCTTGAGCGGCGCAGCGAAGGTCATGCCGCGCTGGCGGCACTCGTCGACGTCATATTTCGGCTGTTCGAACTCGTAGCGGACGAATTCGAGCATCGAGGTGCCCGAGAAGTCCGAGATCGGGAACACCGAGCGGAACACCGCCTGCAGGCCCTCGTCGAGGCGACCGCCGGCCGGCTCGTCAACCATCAGGAATTGGTCATAGGACGCCTTCTGAACCTCGATGAGGTTCGGCATCTCGGCGACTTCCTTGATGTGACCGAAAAACTTGCGTACGCGTTTGCGACCGGTAAATGTCTGCTGCGCCATCGTGGCCTCTCATTTTCGTCGCCTTTGTGGGGCGAACCTTCCGGGAGCGACTGCCATCGGCCCCGGGTTGAATTTTCGAATCGTCCCGAAGGAACGAAGCGCAGGGTCAGGAATTAAATCCCCAGCCCGACCCCTATTTCCTCCAAAACGCAAAACGACGCGCGGGGCGCATCACTGCACCCGCTCGTCCAAACGCTCCGCTTTACGGACTGAAAAAGCCCGAAATCTGACTGTCTCCCAACAGCTTACGCCGAGAACCCTGCCGTTCCCGCCGCCGACCGTGTTTTTTCGCTGCCAACCCGATATGGGAAGGCAATAAAGGAGATTCGAGGGTTAAGTCCACGGATCCCCACACTTTCTTGTGTCCGGCGCGCTACGCGGCAACCTGCCGCACGCCGCTTGCTTGGCCCGGGAGCGCCCTGCGGCGCTCCCGGATCGCGCATTACTTGAGCTCGACCTTGGCGCCAGCCTTCTCGAGCTGGGCCTTGACCTTCTCGGCTTCATCCTTGTTGACGCCTTCCTTGACGGGCTTCGGAGCGCCTTCGACGAGGTCCTTGGCTTCCTTCAGGCCCAAGCCGGTGATGGCGCGGACTTCCTTGATGACTTCGATCTTCTTGTCGCCGGCAGCAGCCAGCACGACAGTGAACTCGGTCTTCTCTTCAGCCGGAGCAGCGGCAGCACCGCCACCGGCCGGGCCGGCCACCGCGACGGCGGCAGCGGCGGAGACGCCCCACTTTTCCTCGAGGAGCTTGGCGAGTTCGGCCGCTTCGAGCACGGTGAGGCTCGAGAGGTCGTCGACGATTTTCTGCAAGTCAGCCATTGATCTGTTTCCTTAAACGTTTGGTTCGAACCAGGTTTTGAGATTAGCGAAGGGTCAGGCCGCTTCGCTCTTTGAGGCATGAGCCTGAATGACGCGTGCGAGCTTGGCCGCGGGCGCGTTCGACAGCTGAGCGAGCTTGGTCGCCGGCGCCACGAGGAGGCCCACGATCTTGCTGCGCAGTTCGTCAAGCGACGGCAGTGAGGCAAGCGCCTTCACGCTGTCGACACTCAGGACGGTTTTACCCATCGAACCGCCAAGGATGACGAACTTTTCGTTCGCCTTGGCGAATTCGACGGCAACCTTTGGCGCCGCGACCGGATCGTTCGAAGTAGCGATCACAGTCGGCCCCTTCAGCAGGGAACCGATGGCAGCGACGTCAGTGCCTTCAAGAGCAATTTTGGCGAGACGGTTCTTCGAGACCTTCACCGACGCACCCGCCTGCTTCATCTGCATGCGCAGCTTCTGCATCTGGGCTACGGTGAGGCCGGAATAGTGAGCGACGATCGCAACGCTCGTGGCCTTGAAGGCCTCGTTGAGCTGTCCGACCGCCTCTTTTTTTGCCGCTCGTTCCACAGCAAGCTCTTTCCGGTTGGCGGCCTTATCCGCGAAGGCAGGACCGCCGGGTTGCACCCATCGCCCCACCCAAAACCTGATCCTTGGGGCGCAAGACCCTTCGGACACGCCGGGCAAGACGACATCTAGAAGCCTGCCCTCCCAAAGCCTTGCGGCCATGGGCTGTCGAGGTTCGAACCAAACCAAGCCTCCCAGCCACGAACAGGCCGCGACGTGGAGCACAAAATCCGGTCTTCACCCGTCTATGCAGGCCATGCGATTAAGCCGTTGAAAACACGAAGTTCTCGCGGGCGCCTGCAGTCTTGGACAGGATCGGGCTATCGGCCGAGGCCGAACGCCCTGCTCTTATTCCGTTGAAGGCGACGGGTTTCCTTCCTTTCGAGCATCCTTGCGGGCATGCGGAAAGGAATGATCTCCTATCACCTCAGGTTTTCGGAATGCGAGCACGGACCTGCCAGCAAGTGCCAGCACGCCCGGAAGGCGCTATGTAGCCGGTCCTGCCCTGCTTGCCAAGAGCAAAATTCAGACCAGTTCACCGATCCGCCTCGGCCCAGCGAAAATTTCTCCGACGCGACGTCACACGACGGCGGTGTCGCTCGTCTGGGCGCTGGAGGCTCGCATGAAACGATGGATTGCAGGAATTCTCGCCCTCTTCAACCTCGGCAATGGGCTGGTGATGCTGTCAGCCGGTTCCGTCTGGTGGTCGCTGGTTCCCGGCGCCGCCGATACCGGCCCCTTCAACCCCCATTTGGTTCAGGACGTCGGCATCGCCTTCATTGCAGCCGGGCTCGGTCTCGCCGCGCGAGCCTGGCGGCCGGCCTGGTGGCCCGCGGCGGTCGCGGGCGCCGCGTTCCTGGTGGGCCATGGCCTGCTGCATCTTGCGATGATCGCCGGCGGCCATGACCGCCATGCCGCGTCCGACCTGATCGCGGTGATCCTGCCCGCGGCCCTCGCACTCTATTCCGCCCTGCCAAGCCCAAGAGAACAATCAGGAGAACACCATGCGTAGTTTCATCGCGCGCCGTATGCTGCGCGCTTATTCCAAGCGCTACGGTTACGACACCAGCTATCTTGAGATGATGCTGAAGCAATCGCCGACGTCATTCTTCAAGTTCGCCGGCGCGATGAAGGCCGCCGCCTGCCGCGAGGTTGCGCCGGTCGAAGCCTGCTTCGCCGCCAAGCTCACCGGCGCGCTGGCCGAAGATTGCGGTCCCTGCGCGCAGCTGGTCGCCGACATGGCGATCGAGGCCGGGATGGCGGAGCAGCAGGTCACGGCCGTGCTCAGGCGCGACGTTGACGCGATGTCGGCGGACACCGCGCTCGGCTTCCGCTTCGCGGACGCGATCGTGCGGCGTTCCACGGAGGATGATACCTGCCGCGACGAGGTTCGCGCGCGCTGGGGCGAAAAAGGCGTGATCGACCTCGCGATGGCCCTGCAAATCGGGCGTATCTTCCCCATGATGAAGTTGGCGCTAGGCTATGCCAGGGAGTGTCGCCGCGTGACCGTGGCCGGCCATCAGATCGATGTCATCAAGCAGGCCGCCTGAGCCCGACCCGCTCGGCCCGTATCGGGCGCGGCTGACCGGGCTCGCCTATCGCATGCTCGGCAGCCGCAGCGACGCCGACGACGTGGTGCAGGACGCCTGGCTGCGCTTCGCCGCGGCCGACGGCGTTCACAATCCCGAGGCGTTCCTCGTCACGGTGGTGACCCGGCTCTGCCTCGACCGGCTGAAGAGCGCCAGCGCCCAGCGCGAGGTCTATGTCGGCGCATGGCTGCCCGAGCCGGTGTTCGACGAGAGCCTGTCGGCCGAGGCAGCGACCGAGCTTGCCCACGATCTCTCCTTCGCCCTGATGCTGGCGCTCGACACCTTGTCACCGCTCGAGCGCGCCGCGTTCCTGCTGCACGACGTGTTCGACCGGCCGTTTGCGGAAGTCGCGCGCACGCTCGAGCGCAGCGAGGTGGCCTGCCGGCAGCTCGCGGCGCGCGCCCGGCGGACCGTGCGCGACAGCCGCCCTGCCCCGGCCGCTCCGCCCGAGGGCCACGCAAGATTGCTGACGGCATTCTGCCAGGCCGCAGCCAGCGGCGACGTCTCCGCTCTGGCCGATCTGCTGCGCGAGGATGCGATCGCGATCACCGATGGCGGCGGCCGCAAGCTGGCGGCGCTGAACCCGATCAAGGGGGCCGAGAAGATCGTCCGCTTCATCATCGGCATCGTCGGCAAGAATGCCGGCAGCGAGGTCCGTGTCGAGCCGATGATGGTCAACGGCAGCGCAGGCGCGCTGGTCCTTCTCGATGGCGAGATCGACCACACGCTCAGCCTGGCGATCGACGCCGCGACCAATCGGATCGCGGCGATCTACGTCGTCCGCAACCCCGACAAGCTGCGCCACGCGCCGCGCCTGACCGCCGGTCAGGACGCCGACGGCACCGGATAGGCGAGCGGCTTGCCGGCGAAGAACGCCTCGAGATTGGCGAGCACGCAGTCCTGCATCGCCACGTGCGATTACAGGGTGTGGCCGCCGATATGCGGGGACAGCACGACGTTCGGCAGCGCCGTCAGTTCGTCGGGCGCGTGCGGCTCCCTGGCAAACACGTCGAGCCCGGCGCCCGCGATGGACTGATCGGCAAGAGCCGCAACCAGCGCCTTCTGGTCGACGACGGAGCCGCGCGAGATGTTGACGATGATCCCGCTGTTGCCGAGCCGGCGCAGGATGTCGGCATTGACGGCATGGACCGTATCAGCACCGGCGCGCACCGCGATCATCAGCACGCTGCACCAGTCGGCGAGCGCCTCGAGGCTCGGAAAGTGCTGATACGGCACATCCTGCCGTGACCGGCTGAAATAGCCGACCTCGGTTTCGAACGCGGCGACGCGCGCCGCGATCTTGCGGCCGATCTCGCCGAGGCCGTAGACGCCGACCTTGCGGCCGCGCATGCCGGCCTGCGGCCGCATCATCGGCGACGGCTTGGCGCCGATCCAGTCGCCGCTGCGGTTCCGCGCCTGACGGCGGCGGCAAGATCGATCCCCTCATATCCGGTGCCGTAGCAGATGATCGCGCCGAGCTTCGGCAGCACGTCCATCGCCTCACCGCTGAGCGGGGTACCGCCCGCCGTGATCATCGCCCGGATATCGCCAAGCTCCGCCGCCGAAAACATCTCGGTCAGCCGCTTGCCCGCGGCATTCAACAGTTCGTAGCGCTCACCGAAGCGCACCAGTTCGTTTCTGGGAAAGCGTGAATAGACCAGGACCTTATCGGGCATTGTTGTTTCCTGCGAGAGGCCTCACCTGGAGTCTTTTCCTTCCCGATTGAATCGGAACGGGCTCTGGATTCTTGCTTTGACGCGTTTTCTTCACGCGAACCGGTACCCATTTCGCTCGAAAACGCTCTGGCAAAACAAAGGGGCGGAACCGGTTGCCCGATCCCGCCCCTCTTTATCTCGTCACGGCCAAAGACCTCAGCCGAGGATTGTGCCCGGCTCGACCTTCACGCCCGGGCCCATGGTGGAGGAAACCGCCACACGCTGGATGTAGGTGCCCTTGGAACCCGCCGGCTTCGCCTTGGAGACCGCGTCTGCGAGCGCCTTGACGTTCTCGACCAGCTTGTCCTCGGAGAACGAGGCCTTGCCGATGCCGGCCTGCACGATGCCGGCCTTCTCGACGCGGAACTCGACCGAGCCGCCCTTGGCGCCCTTCACGGCGTTGGTGACGTCCATGGTCACGGTGCCGATCTTCGGGTTCGGCATCATGCCGCGCGGACCGAGCACCTTACCGAGGCGGCCGACCAGCGGCATCATGTCGGGGGTGGCGATACAGCGGTCGAAATCGATCGCACCGCCCTGCACCTTCTCGACCAGGTCCTCGGCACCGACGACGTCGGCACCGGCGGCCTTGGCTTCCTCAGCCTTGGCACCGCGCGCGAACACGCCGACGCGCAGCGTGCGGCCGGTACCGTTCGGCAGGTTGACGACGCCGCGGACCATCTGGTCGGCGTGGCGCGGGTCGACGCCGAGATTGATCGCAATCTCGATCGTCTCGTCGAACTTCGACTTGGCGCGCTCCTTGATGATCTTGATGGCATCCGCGAGCGGGTAGAGCTTCTCGCGATCGACGCCCTCGCGGGCCTTCTTCAAACGCTTTCCGATTGCCATGGCCCGTTACCCCGCAACTTCCAGACCCATCGAACGGGCAGAGCCCTCGACCATCTTCATGGCCGATTCGATGGTGTCGCAATTCAAGTCCTTCATCTTCTTCTCGGCGATCTCGCGCACCTGCGCCTTGGTCACCTTGCCGGCCTTGTCACGGCCCGGCGCCTTCGAGCCGGACTGGATCTTGGCAGCCTGCTTGAGGAAGAACGACATCGGGGGCGTCTTCATCTCGAAGGTGAACGAACGATCGGCGTAGATCGTGATCACCACCGGGATTGGGGTATTCTTCTCTTCCTTCTGGGTCTGCGCGTTGAACGCCTTGCAGAACTCCATGATGTTGAGACCGCGCTGACCAAGCGCGGGGCCGATCGGGGGCGAAGGATTCGCCGCACCGGCCGGGACCTGAAGCTTCAGGTATCCGGTTACTTTCTTTGCCATTTATCACTCCTGTTGTGCCGGACGGTGCCGGCGGTTTCAGGTTCCGTGGTTCGGTTGAAGGGGCTGGCGACCGCCTCCTCCCTCCCACGGCCTCTCACTTGACGGGGGGCATATACCCCACGCCGTCCCGTCAGACCACCTTTTCGACCTGACCGAATTCCAGTTCCACGGGGGTCGCGCGGCCGAAGATCGACACCGCGACCTTCACGCGCGAGCGCGCCTCGTCGATTTCTTCCACCACGCCGGAGAACGAGGCGAACGGGCCATCGGCCACGCGCACATTCTCGCCGATTTCGAACGACACCGACGCCTTCGGACGCTCCACGCCCTCCTGCACCTGATGCAGGATCCGCATCGCCTCGGATTCCGAGATCGGCATCGGCTTGTTTTCCGCGCCGAGGAAGCCCGTCACCTTCGGGGTGTTCTTGATCAGATGGAACGCCTCGTCGGTCAGCTTCATCTTGACCAGCACATAGCCCGGGAAGAACTTGCGCTCGGCGTCGATCTTGCGGCCGCGGCGCACCTCGGTGACCTTCTCGGTCGGCACCAGCACCTGCTCGAACAGCTCTTCCAGCCCGCGCTGCTTGGCCTGCTCGCGGATCGATTCCGCCACCTTCTTCTCGAAGTTCGAATAGGCGTGGACGATGTACCAGCGCTTGTCCATCAATTGAGTTCCCATGCTCATCAGTGGATGCCCAGGATCAGCGTGATGAGATAGCGGATGATCTGGTCCGCGGCGAAAAAGAAGACCGAGGCCAGCGCCACCATCACGAACACCATGATGGTGGTGATGGTCGTCTCGCGGCGCGTCGGCCAGGTGACCTTGGCGGTCTCCGAGCGCACTTCCTGCAGGAATTTGAACGGGCTGAAAGCCATCGTGGGATCCGCGTCCGTGACCGGACGATTGCAACGTTTCAAGGAATCCGAACAGCCGACCTTGCGGACCCAGCCCTCGTTTGAAGGTTGAGCCGATAAACGAGCTCGAATGTTCGGGGAATTAGGCCGCGCCGGATATCCGCCATCAAAGCGGGCCGGCTGCGAGTGCCGGGTATCTACTGCGGGACCGGCCAAACGTCAAGGTCGGCGAGGTCGCGCCCCACGAGGGCCAGGCGCGGGCCGATCGGGCATTGATCCCTTCAATTCAACGGCTTAGCCGGGGCGCGGGGCACCTCCGGGACTTCCCGCCCGGGATTGGCGTCAAGAAGGTGCCCCTGTCGCGTGCGGTAACGCACACCGCCCCGCCTCGTCTAGGCCAGGACGGACTTCAGCGGCAGCAGCATCGATACCCGCAATCCGACCGGCTCCCGCGGCTTCAGTTCGATGCTGCCACCGTGGCGTTTGGCAATATCCTGGGCGATCGACAGCCCCAGCCCAAAGCCGCCGCTATCCTGCCGTGCGCCATCAGCCTTGAAGAAGGGTTCGAACACCTTATCGCGCAGCGCCGGCGGGATGCCGGGCCCGTCGTCAACCACCTCGATCTCAATGTGGTTCGAGTCCTTGGGACGTAGCGCGACCGCGACCGTGCTGCCGTGCTTGACTGCGTTCTCCACGACATTGGTGACGGCGCGCGACAGGGCGCGAGGCCGGCAGGCATAGGGAAGACGCGGAGGCCCGGCATAGGACACCGCGTGGCCCAGATCGGCGAACTCGGAACAGATGGTCTGCAGAAAGCTCGGCAGGTCGATGTGCGAGACTGCCTCCGAGCGCGCATCGTCGCGAAGATACTCCAACGTCTCGTTGATCATGCGCGTCACTTTGGCGATATCGTTCAGCATCGCCGTGCGCAGAGTATCTTCTCGGACACGCTCGGCGCGCAGCCTGAGCCGCGTCAGCGGCGTCCGCAGGTCATGACTGATTGCGGCCAGCATGCGGGTACGATCGTCGAGCAGCGCGCGGATCCGGGTGCGCATGTCGTTCAGGGCGTCGGCGACCTGGGCGATTTCAAGCGGACCGCGCCGGCGTAGCGCCTCGGGAGCCCGCGGCGAGCGGCCGAACGAGGTCGCGGCGCTCGCGACTTCGGCCAGCGGCGCGATCACCCAGCGCACGGCATAGACCGACAGCAGCAGCATGGATATCAGCAGGATGATTGCCCCTCCGGCCGCCGGGCGGAGCAGAATGGACCAAAAGCCGCCATTGACCGCGACGTCGGCCATCAACGCGTGGCCGTTGTCGAGCTTCACGACCACCTGTGACGACGAACCTGCCGGATGGCGCAGCTCCTCCAGCAACTCAATTCCAGACTCGGCCGCCAGTTGCCGAAATGCTCTTATGGAAAACGGCCGCGTCTCTCCGGCCGTCCGCGGCACGAGTTCGCTCAACGCGACCCGTTTGACGTCGAGACCGCCGCGCCTGGCCACGGCCAGCAGCCCATCCGCTTCGGTTGGCGTCTTCGTGGAACGCAGCAGCTGCGCGACCTCGGAGACCCGCCCCGCAAGAAACTTCTGCGTGTCGTTGATCGAGGGAGAATCGAACAGAAAAATCACGGTCACCGCTGCGAGCGTGATGCCGATCAGTTCCGAGAGCGCGACGAGGCTCATGAGTTGCGCAGCGATGCTGCGCGGCATCAGCCGCTGCGCCCATCCCATCAGATCTGCTCGACCGCAGGCGTGAAGAGGTAACCGCCGAGCCGCACGGTCTTGATCATCGAGCGGTCCTTCGGATCCGGCTCGATCTTCTGCCTGATGCGGCTGATATGAACGTCGACGCTGCGCTCGACCGAGGCGATCAGGCCGCCGAAGGCCTGCTCGATCAGTTGCTCGCGCGACAGCACCTGCCCCGGATTGCGGCAGAACGCCAGCAGCAGATCGAACTCGGCCCCGGTCAGCGTGATGCGGACACCGGCGGGGTCATGCAGTTCGCGGGTGGTGGGGTTGATGCGCCATCCGGCGAAGGTCAAGGGACGCGGCCGCGAGCGCGACGCAGTGCCGCTCTCGACCCGGCGCAACAGTGCGCGGATGCGGGCCACCAGCTCGCGCGAATTGAACGGCTTGGTGACATAGTCGTCGGCACCGAGTTCGAGACCGAGGATGCGGTCGATGTCCTCGCTCCGCGCCGTCAGCATGATGATGGGAATCGAGGACGACATGCGCAGCCGTCGGCAGATGCTCAACCCGTCCTCGCCCGGCAGCATCACGTCGAGCACGATGAGATCGACGCTCTCGCGCTTGAGCAGCGCATCCATCTCGATGGCCGAACCGACCAGCACCGCTCCGAAGCCGTTGTCCTGGAGGACCTCGGCCAGCATGCGCGCGATATCGGCGTCGTCCTCGACACAGAGGATGCGCGCGTTGGTGACGGGGAAAGCCACGAGGTCGAATTCCAGGATTTGCATCACGGCATTTTAGAGGCGTCTGCCGCGGATGCGCAGCGCGCAAATATAGCGTTTTGTTAAGCCTGCACGGCCAAATGTGGCTCAAATAGGTCGCGCAGTTTCACGGCCTACATCTGACTTAATATCTCTTAATCCCGACCCGGGCGGCCCTGTTCTATCGTGACGTGCGATCGTTCGTGGGGTGAGTGGTCGTTCGAGGGGTGACATGAGATTAGAATTTCTGCCGGGCGCTGCGGCTGATGCGCAGAGCACGGGCCGGGCGTCGCGCGATGGCCAGCTCAATCGGTCGTCCTCGCTTACCGGCGCTGCGGTTGCGATGCTGTTGTTGTCGGGCTGCGCCAGCGCACCGATGACCCGAGGCGGATCACTGGCATCCTACGACAATCTCACGCAATCCGACGGGCTGCTGGCGAAGTCGCTGGTTCGCGTCAACAAAGACGACGTCCTTGCTGCGAAGACCATACACATCGTTCCCGCGACCTTCTCGCAGGGCGCATCACCGACGCTGTCGCAAGAGCAGAGGAAGCTGGTGGCCAATGCCATCGATCGTTCGCTCTGCGTCGGCCTGAGCGAGCGGCTTCAGGTCGTTGCGCTCGATCAGCCTGCGGATCTCACCGCATACGCGCGCGTCACGCAGGCGGCGCCCACTGACGAAGTCGCTGCGGGCGCTTCCAAAGTGGTCGGCATCCTGCCGACCGCGCTCGGCGCAGGCGTCCCCGTGCCGGTGCCGCGGTTGCCGGTCGGGCTCGGCAGCCTGACGGTCGAAGCCGAGGTGCGGGATCCGGCCAGCCGCCAGCAGGCGGCGATGATCTGGGCTCGCGGCGCAAATTCATTCACCAGTTCGCCGATGGTCTCGAGTGCCGGTGACGCCTACGAACTCGCCTCCTCGTTCAGCGACGATTTCAGCAAGCTCGTCGTTACCGGCAGCACGCCGTTCGGAAAGCCGCCGGACCTGCCATCGTTCGACAAGATCGGCGCGTCGTTCGGCGGCAAGCCGAAATAAGCGGCCTGCGAAGCGTTCGGGCGCAATCCCGGCCTGGTCGGGATGGCCGCCGGCAAGCTTGGACTACCGCCAGAGTGGTCGGACAAGGGAGCGCCGACGGCTGGCCAGTGATTGCGTTTGCCCTGACGCGCGCCGAAGCTTCGGATCATCCCCCTGCCCATGTCCTAGCCGGCAAAGCTCTTCTGGACCGCCTGGTCCAGCGTAGCCCCGCCGAGATAGCGCTGGCGCAGCTCGCGCTTGAGCAGCTTGCCGCTCGGGTTCTTCGGCAGGCTGTCGACGAAGATCACCCGCTTCGGCACCTTGAAATGGGCCATCGATGCCGCGCAATGCTTGATCACGGCGTCGGCCTCGAGGCTCGCGCCGGCCTTGACCACCACGATCGCGGTCACCGCCTCGATCCAGCGCGGGTCGGGCAGCCCGACCACCGCCACCTCGGACACCGCAGGCAGCCGGTAGATCATCTCCTCGACCTCCCGGCTCGCGACGTTCTCGCCGCCGCTCTTGATCATGTCCTTCACGCGATCGACCACGGTGATGTAGCCGTCGGCATCGACGGTCGAGAGATCGCCGGAATGAAACCAGCCGCCGGCGAACGCGGCCGCGGTCTTGACCGGGTCGTTGTAGTAGCCGGACAACAGATGCGGCGAGCGGTGCACGATCTCGCCGACCTCGCCCACCCCGACGTCGGTCATGTCGGAATTCACCACCCGCGTCTCGACATTGATCGCGGGCTTGCCGGCTGATCCTGCCTTCGGCAGCTGGTCCGCCGGCGCCAGCACGGTTGCGAGCGGTGCAATCTCGGTCTGGCCGTAGAAGTTCCAGAATTTCACATCGGGCAGCCGCCGCTGCAGTTCGAGCAGCACCTCGACCGGCATGATCGAGGCGCCGTAATAGCCCTTGCGCAGGGTCGACAGATCGGTGCGATCGAACGCGCCCGAGCGCAGCATCGCGATCCAGATCGTCGGCGGCGCGAAGAACGCGTTGATCCTGTGGGCCGCGATCAGCGCCAGGACGTTGTCCGGCACCGGCTTGCCGGTAATGAGACTGGTGGCGCCGAGATAGATCGCGGGGCCCAGGAAGACGTCGAGTTGCGCGCAGTGATAGAGCGGCAGCGCGTGCAGCACGGTGTCGTCGGTCGTCATGCCGCCGTCGATGATGCAGCTGACATACTGCCACATGACGGCTTCGTGGGTGAGGATCGCGCCCTTCGGCAACGACTCGGTGCCGCTGGTGTAGATGATCTGCGCGGGATCGCGGCTGTCGACCGAGGTATCCGGTACCGATGCATCGCTGTGCAGCACGCTGTCGAAGGTCGTGATGCCTTCAGGCGCGGTGGCCGGATCCTCGCCCGGCAGCCAGATCAGGGTTTCGACCGCCGAGCCCTTGGCGGCCGCAGCGTGCGCGGTCTCCACGAAATCCGGCCCGACCGCGAGCAGTTTTGCGCCGGAATTGGCGAGGATGAAATTGATCTCGTCCGGATTGAGCATGAAGTTGATCGGCACCAGGATCGCACCGATCCGCGCCACCGCGAAGCGCAGCGCGGCGAAGCCATGCGAGTTGCGCGACAGCACCGCGACGCGGTCGCCTTTCGCGACGCCGAGCGCGAGCAATCCGCGCCCGAGCCGATTGCAGATCGCGTCCATCTCCGCAAATGTCCAGTTCACCGCGCCGCAGATCAGCGCGGTCTTGTTGGGGTAGCGCTTGGCCGACCGGCGCAACAGGTCGCCGATGCTGTGCTCGCGGGCGCGCTGGATGGTTGCTGCGATGTCTCCGCTCATATGTCCCTCCCGAATGTGCTTGTTGTCGTTGTCTTGTCGCTCTTGGCCCCGCCGCCTCACTGCCGCGCGGCGTAGGCGTGTTCCATGTAGGTGTGCTCGACCGAGCGATCGAGCGAGGCGATCTTCTCGAAGCCGCGCCGCCAGTCCTGCAAATGCCGCCGCGTCCACAGCACGCCGGCCTCCTTGTCGTGCCGCCTGATCGCATCGAGGATGTGGCGATGCGCCTCGACGAGGCGCGCGCCGCCCTCGGGCACGCCGCCGACGATCATCTCGGTGGTCGGAAAGAACAGCTGCGCGGCGGGCTCGCGGGCGAGCTGCAGCACGCGGTTCTGCGAGGCCTTGGCCATCAGCACGTGGAATTCCGCGTCGAGCTCGGCAAGATCAGCCGGATTGCCGACCACCGCCGCGCTGCGCTCGATATTGCCGGCGAGCTCGGCGATGTTCTCCTCGGTCGCGCGCTCGACCGCCCCCTCGACGCTCGCGACCTCCAGCGTCATCGACGTCTCGAACAATTCGCGGAACGTCACCTCGTGCAGGATCAGCGCGCGTGACAGCCGGGTGGCGAGCTTGTTGTAGCGCGGCAGGCAGGCCTGCAACCGGCGGCTGGAATCGCGGCGGATCAGCCCGCCCTCCTCGAGCACGCGAATGCCCTCGCGCACCGTCGAGCGGTTGACGCCGAACTGCGCGACGAGCTGCTGCTCGGTGCCGATCGGCTCGCCCGGCTTGATCCGGCCGTTGATGATCTCGCGTTCGATCGCGTCCGCGACCTTCTGATAGGCCGGCGCGACATCAATGCGCCGGAACAGCGGCGTGGCGGGCATCCTTGGCTCCCTCGGGCTCCCGATTGTTGTTTGTCGGACAAAGGATAGGCGAAGGCATTTGGAGCGTCAAATAGGCATCTACGGCCTGAATGTCGCACCCGGCCGGCAAGAATTGACAGCGGAACCGGGCAAATCTAGCTTTGTCGGACAAACTTATAAGAACACCAAGCCGATAAGAAAATCTGGGAGGTCCATCATCATGAAATCCATCGTCACGAGTCTGTCCGCCGCCGGCCTGATCGCAGCAGTGCTGGCGGGGCCGGCGCTCGCGCAACAGGCGCCGCTCAAGATCGGCGTGCTCACGGATTTCCAGTCGGTCTATTCGGACATCGGCGGCGCCGGGAATGTCGAGGCCACCAAGATGGCGATCGAGGAGTTCGGCGGCTCGATGTTCGGCAAGCCGATCGAGCTCGTCACCGCCGACGCCCTCAACAAGGCCGACGTCGCCGCCACCATCACCCGCAAATGGTACGAGGCCGAGAATGTCGACATGATCATCGACATGCCGACCTCGGCGACCGCGCTAGCCGGCATGGAGATGTCGAAGCAGTTCGAGAAAATCATGATCGTGACGGACGCGGCGAGCTCCGACATCACCGGCAAGTCCTGCTCGCCCTACACGCTGCACTGGACCTACGACACCTACGCCAACGCCCACACCGTCGGCAGCGCGATCGTGAAGAACGGCGGCGACAGCTGGTTCTTCATCACCGCCGACTACGTCTTCGGCCATTCGATCGAGCGCGACACCGGCGATGTGGTCCGCGCCGCCGGCGGCAAGGTGATCGGCAGCGCGCGGCATCCGCTCAACACGCCGGATTTCTCGTCGTTCCTGCTGCAGGCGCAGTCATCGAAGGCCAAGATCGTCGGCCTCGCCAATGGCGGCGGCGATACCATCAATGCGATCAAGCAGGCCGCCGAATTCGGCATCGTCGCGGGCGGGCAGAATCTGGCCGGCATCGTGATGTTCATTTCCGACATCCACAGCCTCGGGCTGAAGCTCGCGCAGGGCCTGATCATCACCGAGGCCTACTATTGGGATCTCAACGACCGCACCCGCGCCTTCGGCAAGCGCTTCTTCGAGCGCATGAAGCGGATGCCGACGATGAACCAGGCTGCGACCTACAGCGCCACCCTGCACTACCTCAACGCGGTGAAGGCCGCCGGCAGCAAGGAGACCAAGCCGGTGCTGGCGAAGATGCGCGAAACTCCGGTCCGCGACGCCTTCACCGACAACGGCGTGGTCCGCGAGGACGGCCGCATGGTGCACTCGATGTTCCTGTTCGAGGTCAAGAAGCCGGAGGAATCGAAGGCGCCGTGGGATTACTACAAGGTGCTCGCCGAGGTGCCCGGCGACCAGGCGTTCCGGCCGCTGAAGGATGGCGGCTGCCCGCTCATCAAGTGAGTGAAGACAATCATGGCCGGGGTCCAGGACCTCGGCCAACACCTTCAAATTATTAGGGAAAAGCTGGCAGGAGTGGCAGGGCTCGAACCTGCGACCCCCGGTTTTGGAGACCGGTGCTCTACCAATTGAGCTACACTCCTGCAGGGAACCCGCGTCGCCGCCGGTTCGCGCCGTTTCAAGCACAGGGCATGGCCGGTTTGCAAGGGCGAAGCGGTGAAGCTTCTGTTCATTGCAAAACTTCTGCGCCAGACTTCGGCCATCACCCCACGTCGGCGCTCCGCCGCAAGAATCAAGAACCAGGGAGAGACTATGAACGTCCAGACCGCCACCAAGCATGCCGCCAGCCAAACCACCCCCCCCCTCCCCCTCGCCAAGCCCCAATCGATCGGGCTGTCGAGCGTGCGGCTGCAGGCGCTGTCCGACACCTTCAAGCGCGAGGTCGACAAGGGAACCGCGCCCGGCTTCACGGTACTGGTGGCGCGGCGCGGCCAGATCGGCTGGTTCGATGCGATCGGCCGGCAGAGCCCGGCGGCCTCGGCGCCAATGGCGCATGACACGATCTTCCGCATCTTCTCGATGACCAAGCCGATCGTCTCCATCGGCATCATGACGCTGCTGGAGGACGGCCACTTCCTGCTCAACGACCCCGTCGCGAAATTCATCCCCGAATTCGCCGAGACCAAGGTCGGCGTCGAGCGTGACGGCAAGCTCGAGCTGGTGCCCGTGCAGCGACAGATGACGATCCAGGACCTGCTGCGCCACACGTCGGGCCTGACCTATGACCACACCGGCAACGGGCCGGTGCAGCAGCTCTACCAGCAGTCGCGGCTGCGCAGCCGCAAGATCACCAATGCCGAGCACGCCACCATGCTCGCCGGCATGCCGCTGGTCTGCCAGCCCGGCGCCGAGTGGAACTACAGCCGTTCCACCGACATCCTCGGCCGCATCATCGAGGTCGTCAGCGGCAAGACGCTCGGTGCGTTCCTGACCGAACGCATCCTCTCTCCCCTGCAGATGACCGAGACCGCCTTCCACACCCCCGAAGCGAATGCCGGCCGGCTCGCCGAGGCGTTTGCCAACGATCCCTGGACCAACGAGAAGGTGCAACTGTTCAATATGCTCGAGAAGCCCGCGATGGAATCCGGCGGCGGCGGGCTGGTGTCGACCACGATGGACTATGCGCGCTTCGCGCAGATGCTGCTCAATGGCGGCGCGCTCGACGGCACAAGGATCATCGGCCGCAAGACGCTCGAATTCATGGCGTCCGATCACCTCGGCGCCGGCGTCAAGATCCAGGGCACGCTGGTGTCGCCCGGCCACAGTTTTGGCCTCGGCTTCGCCGTGCGGATGCAGCAGGGCATCGCGCCGTTCTCGGGCTCGGTCGGCCAGTACTTCTGGAGCGGCATGGCCGGCACGTTCTTCTGGATCGATCCGCGCGAAGACCTGATCGCGGTCTTCATGATGCAGGGCCCGGGCCAGCGCGAATACACCCGCTCGCTGGTGCGCAACGGCGTGTATGCCGCTGTGGAGTAAGTCTCGTGCCCCGGACGCAACGCAGCGCGCGAGCGGTGCGTTGCTGAGCCGGGGCCACCCTCGATCCAATCGTGCAGGTCCTCCTGGGTCCCGGCGCTGCGGAGCGGCGCTCTGCGCCGCACCGCGTCCGGGACACGAGATCAGCCTCAGCTGATCGTCGCGCCGCCGTCGATCACGATGGTCTGGCCGGTCATGAAGTCGCCGGCCTTTGATCCCATCATCACGGCGCAGCCCGCGATCTCGTCCGGCACGCCGATCCGCAGCAGCGGCGATCGCGCGGTCGAGGCCTTCAGATTGTCCGGATTGTCCCACAGCGCCTTGGCGAAGTCGGTCTTGATCAGGCCAGGCGCGATGCAGTTCACGCGGATATTGTGCTTGCCGTATTCGCAGGCAAGGTTGCGCGCGAGCTGCATGTCGGCGGCCTTGGAGATCGCGTAGGCGCCGAGGATGGTCGAGCCCTTCAACCCGCCGATCGAGGACACGATGATGATCGAGCCGTCCTTGCGCTCGATCATCTGCGGCACCACCATCGAGATCAGCCAGTTGTTGGCGACGATGTTGTTGTCGAGGATTTTTCGGAACTGATCGTCGGAGATGCCGGCGAGCGGACCGTAATACGGGTTCGAGGCCGCGTTGCAGACCAGCACGTCGATCTTGCCGAAGGCCTGGTTGCTCTCGTCGACCAGGTTCTGCAGATTCTCCTTCGACGAGATGTTGGCCGCGACCGCAACCGCGGTGCCTTTGCCGTAAGCGTCGTTGATCTCCTTCGCCACCTGCTCGCAGACGTCGGCCTTGCGCGAGGAGATCACCACCTTGGCGCCATGCTCGGCCATGCGCTCGGCGATCGCGCGCCCGATGCCGCGCGTCGAGCCGGTGATGACGGCGACTTTTCCCTTCATGTCGAACAAGGTCATGTTTCTCTCCCTGATGTAAGGTGTTTGAATTCTGCGTTGAGCTTAAGCAGCGTTGTCGTGTTGCGATAGCGGCATCACGCAAGCTTGCTCGCCGGCCGAACTTCGGGCCCGGACGGCTGATGCATCGCGGCGTGGCGTGGATCGGCTATCCAGGGCTGCTGGTTCACCATCGGCAACCGCCACACGGAGACGTTGGGCGCCGCGATGTGATCTAGCCGCGTTACCGAGACGTTGTCGATGTCGAAGGACAGGCCCCTGTCAGGCTGGCCGCCAAGCGCAAGACCGACCGCAGCCCTGATCACGCCGCCATGGCCGACCGCGATGATGTCGTTACCCGCTTCCGCAGCCGTGATCCGCACGATCGTGCGACAGACGCGGGTGTAGAGGTCCATGAAACTCTCGCCGCCGGGGGCCGGCTCGTTGACGTCGGCGAACCAGAGGTTGCCCGGCGGACGGCTGGCGAGAAACGCGGCGCGGTTCATGCCCTGCCACCGGCCAAGATGCAGCTCGGCGAAGTCGCGTTCCTGTGTCATGCTTTCAGGCTTCGGAAAACCTGCGGCCCAGATCGCTTCCGCGGTCTTGTGCGTGCGCTTCAGATTGCTCGAATACCACACGGCGTTGCGCGGCAGCATCTTTGCGACCGCCTCGAACACTTCGACATCGCCGGTGTCGCAGTCGATATCCTCCTGCCCGTAGATGTTGCCGCCGTCGCTACGCACCGGCGCGTGGCGAACCCACCACCACCGCGTCACCGTCACGTTAGGCTTGTCTGGATTGGACATCGGATGAGCCCTTCAATAGTGTCCCCCGTCGCTGTACGTCACGGCGCACATCGTCTCAAGTGCTTCGGACGTTTGAAATTTTGTTTGAATTCCGTCGCGCGGCAGACGCGCCACGGACCACGTGAACAGGGAGAAAAACCATGGGCCGCCTCGAAGGCAAATCCGTCATCATCACCGGCGCTGGAAGCGGTATCGGCCGCGCGGCCTCGCTGCTGTTCACCAGGGAAGGCGCCAAGCTGATTGCAGTCGATCGCACCGATGGCGTCAACGAGACCGCCAAGCTGGTGCGCGACGCAGGCGGCACCGTCGAAGCCGTCACCGCCGATGCCGGCTCGGAGAGCGACGTGAAGGCCTTCATCGACAAGGCCGTCGCGAAATACGGCAAGCTCGATGCAATCTGGGCCAATGCCGGCGTCAGCGGCGGCCTCGTCCCGCTCGCCGACCAAACCGTCGAACACTGGCAGGAAGTGCTGCGCATCAACCTGATCGGCCCGTTCCTCGCGATCAAGCATTCGATTCCGTACATGACCAAGCAGGGTTCCGGTTCGATCGTCTGCACCGCCTCCGTCGCGGGCCTGAAGTCCGGCGCCAGCGGACATCCCTACGGCGCGAGCAAGGCCGGCGTCATCAGCCTGGTGCAGACCACCGCCTACTCGCTCTCCGGCACCGGCGTGCGCATCAATGCGGTGTGCCCGGGCCTGATCGAAACCGGCATGACGAAGCCGGTGTTCGATCGCGCCAAGGAACGCGGCACCCAGGACAAGATCGGCCAGCTCAATCCGCTGAAGCGTCCCGGCCAGCCGCACGAGCTCGCCGCGATGGGATTGTTTTTGGCCAGCGATGAGGCGTCCTACGTCAATGGCCAGGCGATCCCGGTCGACGGCGGCCTCACCGCGTCGATGCCGTATACGGGCAAGCCGATTTAGCGACGGCACTCGAATGGCGCGATGACGGCGCCAATCCACCACTGTCGTCCCTGCGAAAGCAGGGACCCATAACCACAGGATAAAGTTGGTTGAGCACGCTGTGGCTCCAGCGTTGCTTGAAAATTGCCATTCGTAGTTATGGGTCCCGGGTCGCGCTTCGCTTGCCCGGGACGACACCGAATGTGTGGCGTATTGAATCTCAATAGATCGCAAATCCGCGTTCTCGCGACATGAATCGTCCGAGCTTTGCATTTCGTTTCGCCCTCTCTTGAACAGAGGGCGCAGGGAAAGCTGGGTGCCGATCGCACCCATGGGCCCCGAGCAAAAGGTAGAAAGCTCGGGGGTAGGACCACAGGTGTAACCGGAGCAATCCCGGCTTTCCCTGCGCGATGGGTTACGGCTTATTTCGTGCTCTCCCCGGCGAGACTGGGCTTGTTTGTCACCGCCTTCGTAAGAACGCTGCGCGTTCTACAAGGGGACACCGGCCACTAGGTGGTGTGGACTCTAAGGATTCCCTTTTAGGAGCAAATCAGATTCAAGGCTGCTTTTGGGGAGGCCGCCTTGGGTGTGATGGACCGTTTGGTATTGAGCGACGCGGCGTGGGAGCGGATAGCGCCGCTGATCATAGGGCGCCCCGATCAGAAGGGCTCCACCGGGCGCGACAACCGGATGTTCGTGGAAGGTGTGCTGTGGATCGTGCGTACGGGGTCTCCCTGGCGCGATCTTCCGGAGGTGTTTGGGGACTGGAACAGCGTGTTCCGGCGCTTCAGTCGATGGAGCATCAAGGGTGTTTGGTGGCGGATCTTCGAGGCGATGTCCGATGATCCGGACTTCGAATATCTGATCGTCGATTCCACCATCGTTCGGGCGCATCAGCACGCCGCCGGCGCCAAAAAGGGGGGTCTGAAGATCAAGCGGAAGATCAAGCGATCGGCCGCTCGCGCGGCGGCCTGAGCACCAAGATACATATGGCCGTTCGAGGCTTGGGATGTCCGGTGCGGTTCACGCTCACCGCAGGTCAGAAGGGCGATGCACCGCAAGCCGCCGCATTGATCGAAGGCTTATCCGCCGAGGTCGTCATGGCCGATACGGCCTATGACGCCGATCACTTGCGCCAAGCCATCGCCGCCAAAGGCGCGCTCGCCGTGATCCCCAACAACCCGTCACGCGCGCTCAAATATCCACTCGACAAGCATTTCTATGCCCAGCGTCATCTCGTCGAATGCTGCTTCTCAAAGCTCAAGCAGTTCCGCCGCGTCGCAACCCGCTTCGAAAAAACGGCCCGGAACTACCGGGCCGTCGTCACTCTCGCAGCCATCGTTCTATGGATGCGCTAGTGTCCACACCACCTAGGGCGTCAGGACCACACGACTTCACCGTCCGCCTTACGTGCTCTCGTCAGTCACACGCTCGGCGTCCACCGCATCTCACACGCGTTCGTGACGATCGCGAAGCGCCCCTCGATCGGGTGAGACGGGCGAACCATACACTAAGTCATTCCGATAAACCGAAATATTTTTGCTGCGAGGGCTTGACGCGTTTTGCTGAGTTGCCCGTCGTGTCGAATGGGCAACACTGGTCGGCATTACGATGTGCATCGTAGCAACCATTAAGTCGCGGACGCCTGTTCGCGCCAAGGCGTTCCGCGCTGGATGACAGTGTTGGCATAGATCAGCAGCTTTCGCGCGCAAGCGATGAGAGCTGCGTTGTGGGCCTTTCCGGCTGCGGTTAGGCGTGTGTAGAGCACAATGAGGGCCTTGTTCCAGCGGAATGCCGCCGGAAGCGCCGCAGCAAACAGCGAACGTCGCAGCCGAGCCCGACCGCCGGCGATGCGCCGTTGGCCTTTATGTTGCCCACTGTCGTTGTCGAAGGGCGCGAGCCCCGCGAGGGCCGCAGCCTCCTCGCGGCTGACACGGCCGAGTTCGGGCATGCGGATCAAGAGCGCGAGTGCGGTGCGTTCGCCGATCCCGGGAATGCTGAGCACGAGGTCAAGGCGGGCAGCGAGATCGCGGTGAGCGCGTAGTTGCCTGGCAAGGTAACGGATCTGGGCGAGCCGCCGTGCCTTCAGCCGGGCAATGTCACCCAGCACCAGGCGTCTCAGCGCGGGCTGATCGATATGCTCCAGCCGGGTCTTGCAGCGCTTGATGTCGTCCTCGATCTGCTCGAGGAAGGTCAGATGTTCGGCCAGCTCCGCCAGGCGCGGATCGGGCGCATCTCTGACCTGCTCGATCGCTGCCGCGCAGGCGGCGATCAACACCGCATCCAGCACATCGTTCTTGGCGCGTCGCAGATGCACCCGGCCGAACGCCTTGACCTGGATCGGCTGCAGCACCAGCACCGTGAAGCCTGCCGCACGCAGGTGTTCGACCGCGCCGCGCTCATAGCCCCCGGTCGCTTCGATACCGATTCGGCTCACGTCAGCCTCGGCCAGTTTGGTCGTCAGAATACGCCATCCCGCCAGTGAGTTGGCGACCTGCCAATGTTCGGTCCGGCCGTGAACCGCAACATCGAGCTTGCTCTTGGACGTATCGATTCCAGCCGTCCTTGTGCTAGTCTGTGTCATCCTCGTCGACCCCGCCTTGTGAAGCGAACCTAACCGTTCCGGCAACCATCCGGGTCCGATGAAGGTGCTGGCGCGATCCTGCTACGGGGCAGCCACGAACTGCTCAGGATGGGTGCGATCCGATCGGCAGCGGCCTGTCGCGGTCGCTAACCGCGACAGGCCATTCCTCTCGGAATATGCCGACGATAACCGATCGCGTTATTACAAGGATGGGTAGAGCGCAGCGAAACCCATCATCTCACCGTGCGGATATGCTTGATGGGTTTCGCTTCGCTCTACCCATCCTACGCGCTGGATCATGACCATCTCCCCGTCGGATCAGAAACATGGGGCCGCAGCAGTGGACCGCAATACCGTCATGCAACGGCCCGAATATTGCTTTGCCCCAGCAGGCAAACCAGCTGTTATGCTGGGCAAGCCAGATCACCGGCGCCCTCTCAATCCTCACAAACGAACAGGCAATGCAAAATCAACGTCCCGACCGTATCCGCAAGCTATTGGCCGACCTCGTCGCGTTCGACACCGTGAGCGACCGTTCCAACCTGCCGCTGATCGATTACATCGAAAAATATCTCGCTTCGCAGGGCGCCGCCGGACAGCGCATTGTCGATGACACCGGGCAGAAGGCCTCGTTGTGGGTCACGGTCGGCCCGGAGGACAAGGCCGGGCTGGTTCTATCAGGGCATACCGACGTCGTGCCGGTCGCCGGACAGGAATGGACCCAGAACCCGTTCGAGCTGGTCGAGCGCGACGGCCGGCTCTACGGCCGCGGCACCACCGACATGAAGGGCTTTGTCGCGGTCTGCCTCGCGATGGCTCCCGAGATGGTTGCGGCCGATCTGAAGACACCGATCCATCTGGCGATCTCCTATGACGAGGAGATCGGTTGCGTCGGCGTGCGGCCGATGCTGCGCGAGGTCGCACGCAAGGTGGTGAAGCCGCTCGGCTGCTTTGTCGGCGAGCCGACCCAGATGCAGGTGATCATCGGGCACAAGGGCAAGCATGGCGTGCGCGCCACCTTCCGCGGGCTCGCCCGCCACTCCTCGATCGCGCCCGACGGCGTCAACGCCATCGAATACGCCGCCGACCTGATCACCGAGATCCGCCGCCGCGCCGCGCTGCTGACGGCCGACGCCGAACAGGGCAGCCTCTACGACGTCCCGCACTCGACCCTGCTCACCAGCATCGTCCATGGCGGCGCCGCGCTGAACATCGTGCCCGACCATTGCACGGTGGAATTCGAATGTCGCGGCATCGGGATCACCGAGTCCAGGGAGGTGACGGATTCAATCGTCGCCTGGGCCAGGGCCGAGATCGAGCCGGCGATGCGCAAGCGGCATCCGGACTGCGGCATCGACTTCGAAGAGATCCTCGACTATCCCGCGCTCGACACCCAGGCGGACGCCGCCATCGTCACGCTCGCCAAGCAGCTGGCCGGCCGCAACGACCACGCCAAGGTCGCGTTCGGCACCGAGGCCAGCCTGTTCGTCAGCATGGCGGATGTGCCGTCGGTCGTGGTCGGCCCCGGCTCGATCGCGCAGGCACATACGCCTGACGAGTTCGTCGAGATGTCGCAGCTCGCGGCTTGCGGAGATTTCGTCGCGCGGCTGATCACGCATTGCGCGAAGTGACGCTGCAGCATGTAGGGCGGATTAGCCGAAGGCGTAATCCGCCGTCCCGCGGACAGACGGCGGATTACGCTTCGCTAATCCGCCCTACAGAGCTTCGCAAACAAGGAGCCCCGCTAAATGTGGCGGGTCTCACTTTTTGACGAGGGAAGGTACGCGAACTGCCTTTGTGCTACTGTCCTGGCGAACATTGGAGAAAGACCATGGCGTGGTGGATTTTCGTGATCGTTTCGATTGGGTCGATCCCCCTCGCATCCGCCATGGCGCGCGAACGCAACAGATCATCCCGACGATGGACTTGGACAGCCGTGGTCGTGGGACCATTGGCGCCGTTGGCACTGTTGATCCTCGGCGATACGAGGCGTCCGGCCTAACCCAACTAGAGGGCGGCAATCCGCCGATCCGGCCTGTCGACACCAAATCTATCGAACCGAGGTCCATGAGCGTGTCGACCGAGAACGAACGTCAGCAGGGCGGATTGGCGGAAACCTTGCGCGTGGTCGTGCATGCGCTGATCATCGCGCTGGTCATCCGCACCTTCCTGTTCCAGTCCTTCAACATTCCCTCAGGGTCGATGGAATCGACGTTGCTGGTCGGCGACTATCTTTTCCTCTCGAAATACAGCTACGGATATACGCACTACTCCCTGCCCTTCTCGCCGCCGCTGTTCTCCGGCCGCATCTTCGGCTCGGAGCCCAAGCCCGGCGACGTCGTGGTGTTCCGCCTGCCGAGCGACGACTCGATCGATTTCATCAAACGCGTGATCGGCCTGCCGGGCGACCGGATCCAGATGATCGACGGGCTGTTGTACATCAACGGTACCGCGGTCAAGCGCGAGCGCGCCGATGACTATTTTGATCGCGACGAGGGGCCGCGCCCGGTCCGCGTCAAGCGCTGGCGCGAGACCCTGCCGAACGGGGTCAGCTACTTCACCCTCGATCGCATCGAACGGTCCGAATACGACAACACGCAGGTCTATGTCGTGCCGCCCGGGCATTTCTTCGCGATGGGCGATAACCGCGACAACTCGGCCGACAGCCGCGTGCCGCCCGCGCGCGGCGGGGTCGGCTACGTGCCGTTCGAGAACCTGATCGGACAAGCCAAGATGATCTTCTTCTCGATCGGCGACGAGGCGCCTGCATGGCAGGTGTGGCGTTGGCCCGCTTCGCTGCGCTGGGACCGGCTGTTCATGATTATTCGATGATGTTCAGTGCGTAGGGCGGGTTAGCCGAGGCATAACCCGCCGCTCTGTTGCGCTGAACCTACAAGCCGCGACGCCAGATGCGCAGCCCGCATGAGCGAAGCGACATGCGGGAACAGTTCCCCCGGGTATCGCTTCCGCCTTCGCTCTACGAGCTACGGCGGACAAGCCGCTCACCCGGGGCTACGGACTGGAAGGAAGCTTTGCAGAGCGGTCTCGGGTTAGATTCGTGGGATGGGTAGAGCGAAGCGAAACCCATCACCTCGTTTCCGCGGCGCCATGATGGGTATCGCTTCGCTCCACCCATCCTACGGACGACTACGTCGTAACAAACGAAACGGTCAATCCGTCAAGGACCGACGGATGTCATGTCCGTTGATTGCGTAAATCTCGAGTACCCGGTCAAAGGTGACTCCGAGCCTTTGCTCGACCGCCAATGGGTGTTCAGTCGGTTCCAACTCGATCTTTGGCCGTTGACGACCGCTCTTGAGATGTACCCTGCATTTGAGATTCAGCGTCTCGGGATAGCCTTGCAGGCAGTTCGAGAACCACCCGAACCACGGCCCCATGCCGTCCTGCCCGCCACTGTCGAAGCTCGCGACATACCGTTCGAAATTCTCGCGCGACAGCGTCGTCCACACGCCGAAGCCGAACCGCTTGTTGTCACTGCCGATGATCGGCAGTTCCAGCACGGAGCGCACGAAGAAGTGCTCACCCTCGAGCACGCAGAAGTCCTCCGAGAGAAAATCACCGTCGAGATCGAGGGCGCTATTGGGGGCCAATTCCTCCGGTCCGGGAAATTGCGCCGGCTTTCCGCATGCGAGATCAAAGATCCCATGGTGCTCATCCCCGCATGAATTGCAGCGCCAGGGCCGTTCCCACAGGCGTCGCCAACGAGGGTCATTGGACAAATCAAGGTCTGGCATGGTGAAGTCCTACCTCTGGTAGAACGAGCACGCAAGTTGCCCATGATGGGTTGAGCTCTTGCGAAACCCACCCTACGTCTACGGATGGATCATAGCCCATCCGGCGGCAGGCCCGGTCCGGTCGCGGCCGGGCGAAGCTTGTCGCGCTTGCGCTCGCGGTAGAAGGCATAGAGGCCGGAGGCGACGATGATCGCGGCGCCGGCGAGCATTTGGACGTCGGGCTTGTGGCCGAAGGCGAGATAGCCAAGCAGCATCGCCCACAACAGCGCGGAGTAACGGAACGGCGCCACCGCCGAGATATCGCCGGTGCGCAGCGACACGATGATGCATTGATAGCCGATCAGGATCAGCACCGGCGAACACCAGCAGGCCGAGCGCGTGGCCGGACGGCGGACGCCAGCCACCGAGCGGCACCAGCACGACGGCGCCCGCCGTCGTCACCGTCACCGTCACCGTCGTGAGCAGCGTGATGAACACCGTCGGCAAATGTTTCGGGATACGGCGCGTCGCGAGATCGCGCACCGCGCAGAACCCGACCGACGCGAGTGCCAGTAGTGCAGCCTGGCTAAAGCCCTCCGCCCCCGGCCGGACGATCACCAGCACGCCGATGAAGCCGGCGGCGATCGCAAGCCAGCGCCGCCAGCCGACCGGCTCGCCGAACACCAGCGCCGCGCCGAGCGTGATGACCAGCGGCAGCGCCTGAAAGATCGCCGACGCGTTGGCGAGCGGGATCTGCGCGATCGCCGAAAGATAGGTCAGCGTGCCGCCGATCTCGCCCATGACGCGCAATCCAACCGGCCAGATCAACAGCGTGGCAAAACTGCGCAGCGCGTCGCGGTACCAGGCGAGCGCTGCGACCAGCACCATCGCGACCAGGCCGCGAACCAGCAGGATCTCCCCGATGTTGAGCTCTGCCGCCACCGCCTTGGTGATGGTGTCATTGGCCGTGAAGCTGGCCATGGCCGCAGCCATGAACAGGCTGCCGCGAAGATTCGGGGAAAGGGGCAAGATGAAAGCGTCCGATCAGGACCGAGGCGGGAGCGTTGACCGGACTGACTTGCCAAAGCGGCGCGGTGAACTCAAGTCACAGATGGCTACAATGCGGAAACATGCCGCAGCTCGCAGAAGCGGCGCGATCTTGCTCCCTCGCCCCGCTCTCGCGGGGAGAGGGTTGGGGTGAGGGGCTGCCTCGGCAAACTCCGTGAAAGACGAACTCGCGGAGAGTCCCCCTCACCCGGATCGCATTTTGCGATGCGATCCGACCTCTCCCCGCAAGCGGGGCGAGGTTAAGAGAAGAGCGGCGCGAGCCTTTAAGGATCGCGCCGCGTTCGTATCAGGTTGCGCCGGCCTTCTGCGCGTATTCCCATGACGCCTGCGACAGCGGCACGGTGCGCTTGGCCGACTCGAGGGCCTTGGCATTTGCGGCGGTGCCGTCGCGGACCCGACCCGCGATGCCCTGCGTGATGCCGGCGAGGCGGAACAGATTGTAGGAGAAGTACCAGTTCAGATCCGGCACAGCCATGCCGGTGACGTCGCAGTAGATCTGCGCGGCCTCGTCCTGGCTCGGAATGGTCAACGCCTTGAGGTCGGCATTGGCGAGGCCCGGCATGGTCCACTGCATCAACAGATAGGTGAAGTCGGCCATGGGATCGCCGAGCGTCGACAATTCCCAGTCGAGCACCGCCTGCACCCGCGGCTCGGTGGCATGGAAGATCATGTTGTCGAGGCGATAGTCGCCGTGCACGACCGAGACGCGCTTCTGCTCCGGCACGGTCTTCGGCAGCCACTCCGCGAGCTTCTCGAATTCGGGAATGTGCTGCGTCTCGGAGGCGCGGTACTGCTTGGTCCAGCGGTCGACCTGGCGCGCAAAATAATTGCCGGGCTTGCCGAAATCGCCGAGGCCGATCTTTTCGGGATCGAGCATGTGCAGCTTCGCCAGCGTCTCGATCTTGCTGGTGAAGATCTTGCGGCGCGCGTCGCCCTCCTGGCTCGGCAGCGTCGGATCCCAGAACACCCGCCCCTCCTCCATCGACATGATGTAGAAGGCCGAGCCGATCACCGCGTCGTCGGTGCACAGCGCGTAGGCTTTCGCGACCGGGAAATTCTGCTTGCCGAGTGCGGCGATGACGCGGAACTCTCGATCCACCGCATGCGCCGACGGCAACAATTTACCGAACGGACGGCGGCGCATCACGTAGTTGCGGCCGGGGGTTTCGAGCTTGTAGGTCGGGTTCGACTGGCCACCCTTGAACTGCAGGACTGTCAAAGGTCCCTGAAAGCCCTCGACGTGCTCCTGCATCCAGGCCGCGAGGTTCGCCTCGTTGATGCGATGGCGTTCCTCGACTTCCCTTGTGCCGGAAAATTCTTCGTCTTTCCTGACGCCGTCCGCCACGATGACGCTCCCTCAACTTCGTTCTCGGCAGCGCCGTTGGGCGCTGCCGCGATCAGGCCGGTCGGCCAGCCTGATCTCTTTTTTCATTCTGAGCACGATATCAGCGCGAACGCCATGCGTTCCGGATCATGCTCAGTGCGACGTGTTTGCATACTTCCGAAGTTCAAGTCTGGCAATGGCGCGATTGTGCACCTCGTCCGGACCGTCGGCCAGCCGCAGCGTACGGATATGGGCATAGTCCTTGGCGAGCCCGGCCTCGTCGGAGACGCCGCCGCCGCCATACGCCTGGATCGCGTTGTCGATGATCCTCAGTGCCATATTCGGTGCGGTGACCTTGATCATCGCGATCTCGGCCTGCGCGGTCTTGTTGCCGACCTTGTCCATCATGTCGGCGGCCTTGAGGCACAGCAGGCGATTCATCTCGATGTCGGCGCGGGCCTCGCCGATGCGCTGCTCCCAGACCGAATGCTCGATGATCTTCTTGCCGAACGCGGTGCGTGAGGCGAGCCGCTTCACCATCTTCTCCAGCGCCTCCTCGGCCTTGCCGATGGTGCGCATGCAGTGATGGATGCGGCCCGGGCCGAGACGGCCCTGCGCGATCTCGAAGCCGCGGCCCTCGCCGAGCAGGATGTTTTCCTTCGGCACGCGGACGTTTTCGAGCAGCACCTGGGCGTGGCCGTGCGGCGCATCGTCGAAGCCGAACACCGGCAGCATCTTCTCGACCTTGATGCCGGGGGTGTCGAGTGGCACCAGGATCTGCGACTGCTGCTGATGCTTGGCGGCGTTGAAATCGGTCTTGCCCATCAGGATCGCGATCTTGCAGCGGGGATCGCCGACGCCCGACGACCACCATTTGCGGCCGTTGATGACGTAGTGATCGCCGTCCTTCTCGATCCGGGTCTCGATGTTGGTGGCGTCAGACGAAGCAACCGCCGGCTCGGTCATCAGGAAGGCGGAACGGATCTCGCCGTCCATCAACGGGCGCAGCCATTTGCGCTTCTGCTCCCTGGTGCCGTAGCGGATGAACACTTCCATGTTACCGGTATCGGGGGCGGAGCAGTTGAACACTTCCGACGCCCAGGAAATGCGGCCCATCTCTTCCGAGAGCAGCGCGTATTCGAGATTGCTCAATCCCGCGCCATGGAATTCATCGTCCTCATGCGAGGACGGCGGCATGAACATGTTCCAGAGGCCTTCGGCCTTCGCCTTCTTCTTCAGGTCCTCGAGGATCGGGATCACCTTCCAGCGCGGGCCTTCGGCGTCCTGCTTGTCATAGATCGGCACCGCGGGGCGGACATGCGCCTTCATGAAAGCCTGAACGCGCTCGAGCCATTCCTTCTGCCTGGCCGACATCGTGAAATCCATGGGACGCTCCTCGTTTTTTCCTAGACTTTGGGCCGCACTGTCCACCCGGCATCCGCAGGCCGCAAGGGCATTCGCTGATACGGCGGTGGTGGTGTGCCAGAATGCCGCCCGCATTGTTGCGGATTGACATTTCCGGCCATTCAAACGATAGTTTCATACAAATGTTTGAAATGCAACTCCCTGTCGTCTTCGTCATTCCCCGGCACACCGCGGAATAGCGGAAAGGCTCAAGGCCATGGCCAGCGATCAGACCCGATCCGCCATTCTCGCCGCCGCCGAGCGGCTCTATGCCGACCGCGGCTTCGGCGACGTCACGCTGCGCGACATCGTCGCGGAGGCGAACGTCAACCTCGCGGCGGTGAACTATCATTTCGGTTCCAAGGACGAGTTGATCGCGGAGCTGTTCGTCACCCGCAGCATCCAGACCAACCGCGAGCGCCTCAATGAATTGAAGGCCGCGGAGGAAAAAGGCGGCGGCCGCGCCTCGATCGAGGACATCATGCGCGCCCTGGTCGGCCCGCCCCTGCGCGGCTGCCTCGGGCCGGATCGCGAGGGCTCGACCGCGGCGCGCTTCATGATCCGCGCCTCGATCGAATCCGTGCCGCCGATCCGCCGCATCAAGAATCGCGAGGTCGATCATTTGCGCAAGTTCGCCGCCGCGATGCGCCGCGCGATGCCTGGACGCGACGACACCGAGCTCTATTGGGGCCTGCACTTCGCGCTCGCGATGGCGCATCACACCATTCGCGAGAAGGAACGCCTGCTGCGGCTGTCGGAAGGCAAATGCGACCTCGACGACGTCCGCGCCATCATCGATCGCGTGGTCACGGTCTCGGTGATGGCGCTGACGATGGGCGACGTGCCGGCGAAGCCGGCGGCGCGGCCGGTCGTGGTGCACGGCCGGCTGACGCGGCAGGATCTGTGAACCGCGGCGCCCTCACAGCATCGCGATGCAGTCGACCTCGACGTCGAACGGCCCGGTCCATTCCGGGATGCAGACGAAAATCCGCGCCGGCGGTTCGTGCGGGAAATACTTTGCGTAGACCGCGTTGAACGTGGTGAAGTGCTTGGCCGACGTGCAGAACACGTTGCACTTCATCACATTATCGAGCGTGGCGCCGACAGCCTCGAGGCACTGCTTGAGCTGTGCCATGACCAGCTCGCTCTGCCGCTCGATCGAGGCCCGGCGGCGAACTCGCCGGTTGCGGGATCGAACGGCGGCAGGCCGGACACGAAGATCATGTTGCCGGCCCGGGTGACCGGCGAGGCCGGCGCCTTCCAGCGCTCGAGCCAGCTCGAGATCGGTTCGACGCGAACGACTTCCCGTTTCATGATTGGCACCTTCGACAAGGGATCGATGGCGCCAAACTAGCAGGTCCATGTCAATAATGCTTCGATGCCGGTCGAAGTGTTATCGCCGACCAAACGGCCCTCTCCCCGTCATCCTGAGGAGCGCGTAGCGCGTCTCGAAGGATGCACGGCCACCAGCCGGGCCGTCGTGCTTCGAGACGCGGCGCCAGCGCCGCTCCTCAGCATGACGGGATAGATATACCCGGCGTGGCTTCAGTCCCGGCCTACAGAATCCCCTGTGCCTTCAGGCCTTCGACCCTGGCGTCGTCATAGCCGATGGTCGCCAGCACGTCCTTGGTGTCGGCGCCGAGCAGCGGCGGGGCGCGGTAGTCGGTGATCGGCGTGCCCGAGAAGGTCAGCGCATTGCGGATCAGCGACAGGTTCGGCTCATAGGGATGGTCCACCTCGACCCGCATGCCGCGCGACTGCACGTGCGGATCGCTGAACACCTGCTCGAAATTGTTGATCGGGCCCGACGGCACACCGGCCTCCTCGAGCTTTTCGAGCCAGTACGCGACCGGCTTCTTCAGAAACAGGCCCGCGAAGATCGCCATGATCTCCTTGCCGTGCACGACGCGGTCGTTGTTCTTGACGAAGCGCTTGTCGTTGGCGAGCTCGAGCACGGCGCAGGTGCGCTGGAACTGGCCGTCATTGCCGACCACCAGCATCAACAACTCGCCGTCGGTGCAGCGGAACACGCCGGCCGGCATGCCGCCATTGCCCCAGGTGCCGCGGCGCGGCGGCATCTTGCCGTTGACGAGGTAGATCTGCAGCCAGTGCGACAGCGATGCGATCACGGTGTCGAACAGGCAAACGTCGATGTGCTGCCCTTCGCCGTTGTTGGCGTCGCGATGGTAGAGCGCCGAGAGAATCCCGATCGCGGTATTCATGCCGGTCATGTAGTCGACGATCGAGGGGCCGACCTTCATCGGGCCCTCGCCGGGCTCGCCGTCGATATGGCCGGTGACGCTCATCAGCCCGCCCATCGCCTGCAGGATGGCGTCATAGCCGGCGCGCGGCGCGTAAGGTCCGGTCTGGCCGAAGCCGGTGACCGAGCAATAGATGATGCCGGGGTTGAGCTGCTTGATGGTCTCGTAGTCGAGGCCGTAGCGCTTGAGATCGCCGACCTTGTAGTTCTCCATCATCACGTCGGCCGTTTTGGCGAGCTCGCGGATGATCGCCTGGCCTTCAGGCTTGGCGATGTTGACCGTGACCGACTTCTTGTTGCGGTTGGCGCAGAGGTAGAACGAGTTGTTGTTGTTCTGCTTGCCTTCGGGATCGGCGAGATAGGGCGGGCCAAAGGCGCGGGCGTCGTCGCCGCCGCCGGGCCGCTCGATCTTGATCACTTCGGCGCCGAGATCCGCCAGCATCTGGGCCGACAGCGGGCCCGCGAGCACCCGCGTCAAATCGAGAATCTTGATGCCCGAGAGTGGCAAAGCCGACATGAAGCATTCCTCCGATATCTTGCAAAATCTTGATTATCTGGCGCCGGACGGTGTCCTGAGCGCGCCAAGGCTTGGGCGGCCAAGGCTTGCCGATACACCATTTTGGTGCGGCGAGCACTGCATTGTCGGCATGAAGCCATCCGTCCGCGGCCTATGTGCGGCGCACCGGCGGTATTTGGCCGGAACCGGCCGGCCCCTACCCCGATTGCCGCCACGCGAAATTGTGAAAGCGGCCGACACCGATTTGCCGCAGCGCCAGCGGCATTTTTTCGCGACGAGGAGGATGACATGCGGACGATCACGACGACGGGGCTCGTTCTGACCGTGATTGCGGTCGCCATGCCGGCGGCGGACGCGCGCGGCCACGGGTCCGGCCATGGCGGCAGGTTCGCGATGCACGGCATGCACATGAGCGGTACCAGTGGCGCCGGCGGTTTTGCCGACGACAAGCGCCGCGGCAACGACACCTACACCAAGGCGGCGTCCGACGAGGAGGACCACCTGCTCAACAGTAAGCTGAAGAGCATCTGCCGCGGCTGCTAAAGCGCGTAGACATAAATCCGCGATGTCCGCTTCTCCTCCGGCAGCGCCGCAGGAGCGGACAACGCATAAGGCCGAAATGGGCCAGCAGGAGACACGCCGGCCAACGGTCTTTGTCTGCCGCCGACGTCAATGCTCACGGTCGTCTCGCCGCTCGCTATGAACACTCAAGCACCCGCGGGCACGATACAGGTTGCGGCCGCCCCGCGACCGTTCGTTGCCCAGACTTCGACGCCGCCGCTGGCGATCACCAGCGATAATAGCCATACCCGCGATAGTACCCAGGGCCGTAGGCGTATGCGGGGCGAATAAAGCGCCGGTACGCGGGACGAGCATAGTAAGAGCGGTATCCGCCGTAGTATGCGGGGGCGTAGCCGTAGTTGTAGTATGCCGGGGCATAGCCGCCGTAATACGCGGGGGCGTAACCCCCGTAATAGCCATAACCCGGTCCGCCGTAGTAGCCGTAACCTGGGCCATAGGCGTAGGCGCTGGAGGCTATGCCACCAACCACCGCCGCTCCGATTAGTCCGGCCGCGAGTCCAGCACCCCAGCCACCACCACGCCACGCTTGGGCTGGTGATGGGGCCACCAAGGCAGAGACACCGATGGTGGCAGCGGTCACTAACGCCAATGCTGCTTTGTTCATTTCCGAAGCCTCCGTTGTTCCCGGAACTTCAACCGACAATCCAGCGATAGTTTCCTCCGACCGCCGTTGGCGGAACGGTTTCCGTGAAATTTAATACTGATGAACGGTTTGGGAAAGCAAAACCACGGTGCCCAACGTCCGTGTCGGTTCAAGACCGGAAGCACTCAAGGTGAGCATGACGAGCCCGCTTCTGGTCGATAGCGCCCCAATTTCAGTGTTTGCGTTTCGCCCTGGCGCGGAAACTCAGGACGCGATCGCCTGCCGCGGCTGCGCGGTTGCGCCGATCAGCTTGCCGATCTCGGGCTTGCAGCCGCCGCAATTGGTGCCGGCCTTCAGGCTGCGACCGATTGCCTCGACGCTGTTGGCGCCCTCCTTGATCTCGGCGGTGATCTGGTGCCGACCGACGCTGAAGCTGGAGCGGACATCGCATAAGGCCGAAATGGGCCAGATGCGGACTCATGCATCGCAGCAAGCCTGGTTCACGTCCAGCGAAGCCGCGCCAGGATCGCGCGGCCCATGATCCAGTCCTTGTCGCTTTCGGTGAGGAACGGAAGCTCCTCTGTGAATTCCGTCACGCGCTGCCGGTAGGTGGCCCGGGCGAATGAATTGGTTAGATCGGTTCCCCAGTGGCAGCGCTCCGGGCCGTAGGCGTCGAACAGGCGGTGGATATGCGGGGTCACGTCACGGAATGGAATGGATAAGGCTCAGTCGAAACCAGCGGTACCGACGACAACTTCACCGACACATTCGCATATTTTGCGAGCGCGACCGCCTGGGCAATAGCTTCCGGCACCGTGTTGTTTCTCGCGGATTCCGATGAATCAGGACGAGGGCGCAGGCCCGCGCCGACGCCCATGTGGTCGATGATGAGCGTAAGTTGCGGGTGTCGCTCGGCGATGCGGGCGAACAGCGATGTCTGGCCCGACGTGAGAAACATCACAGGCAGGCGGGCCTTCTCCGCCGCCGGCCAGAACCAGTCCGCGGTTCCGTCCGTCAGCCACGCCGCTTCGCCGGGGCCGAAGTTCAACCTCACGCCCAGCACGCCGGGCTGGTCGCGCCAAGTCGCAAGCCGTGCCGCGCGGTCGGGCTTGTCGAGGGCTACACGCGCCATGATGGCGAAGCGGCCCGGGTACCGTTTGACCGCCTCTTGGGCATAGTCGATACGCTCGCCTTCGAGCGACACCGGCGGAACGATGACGACGCGATCGACGCCAGCCTCGTCCATCAGCGGGATTATTCGCTCGATGGTGAAGGGCTCCGGAAGCTGCGGTTTGGCACCGGGGAGCCAGGGTCTTTCCGGAGTGCTTGCCGGCCACAGGTGAACCTGCGAATCGACGATCCGTCGCTTTTGTTGCGCGACTGTTGCCGCGGCGTGCTGCATTGACAGCGCGACACCGGTGGCGACGGTGCCGGTCAGAAAACTACGGCGTGAAGGCATGTGACGTCCTTCCTGCTTTATTATTGTTGTCACGACATGATGGTGATCGACACGGCGCCCCTGAGCAGGGATCACACAAATTGGCTCGCAATATTGAGGATCACATCAGGCAATTGCGACCATAGAAATAGGCTTCAAGGTCAATTTGCGCCGCAACAATCCTGAACCGCGCATGTCTCAGTTGGGTAAAGACCGGAAGCACTCAAGGTAAGCATGACGAGTCCGCTTCTGGGCGGATAGCGCCCCAATTGCACTGCTTGCGTTTCGTCCTGCCGCGGCTGCGAGGCGCGGAAACTTACGACGCGATCGCCTGCCGCGGCTGCGCGGTTGCGCCGATCAGCTTGCCGATCTCTGGCTTGCAGCCGCCGCAATTGGTGCCGGCTTTCAGGCAGCGGCCGATCGCCTCGACGCTGTTGGCGCCCTTCTTGATCTCGGCGGTGATCTGGTGCCCACCGACGCTGAAGCAGGAGCAGACGATCGGGCCGACATCCTCCCCGGCGCCGAACGGCCGTCCCGCGAGCAGCGCCATCCGCGCGTTCGCCGAGAGCTGCTGTTCCGCAAACAACCCGGTCAGCCACGCCCGCGACGGCAGCGTGTGGTCGGGCGCGATGAACACGCAGCCATCGAGCCGGCCGTCGCGCACCGCCGCGTAGCGGAACCGTCCCACGGCAGGATCGCGATAGGCGACCCATTCGATCTCGACGCCGTCGAGGCCAAGTTGCACGCGCGCCCAGTCGCGCCAGCTCTCCGGGCGGGCGTCGAGCGCGAGTTCCAACCGCCAGCAGTCGCCCGCCTTGCCATGAACCCAGTAGCCGGCTTGCGGACGCTTGATCGGATTGCGGCTCAGGATGAAGGCATGCCATTTCGGTGCGTAGGGATCGGCCTTCACCGGCGTGTGCTTGGATTCCGGCTGACCGGACACCGGATCGACGGCGGGATTGACCAGTGCGTTGACGCGGCCCTCGCCGGCAAATTCCTCATTCCAGTGCATCGGCACGAACACGCAGCCACGGCGCTGGTCGGCGCTGACCACGACGCGCGCGATCATCTCGCCCCAGCTGCTGGTCAGCCGCGTCAGCCCTTCGTTTTCCAGGCCGGCCAGCCGCGCATCCTCGGGATGGAATTCGGCATAGGGCTCGAAGACATGCGACAGCAGCCGCCCGGTTTTCCCGGTCCGGGTCATGGTGTGCCACTGGTCTCTGATACGGCCGGTGTTGAGCACCAGCGGATAGTCGCGGCTGGTCGCATGGCGCGCCGCGCGGGGGGCAATCGGAATGAAGCGCGCCTTGCGATCGGGCGTGAAGAAATTCGGCGTCTCGAACATCCGCGCCGTGCCGTCCGGACGATCTGATGTCACCGGCCATTGCACCGGCGCCAGCGCCTCATAGGCTTGGTCGTCGAGCGACGACAGCGCCGAGATGTCGAAATCACGCCGTCCATCGTTCTCATAGCCGGACAGTTCGGCATGCTCGCGGAACACGGCGGCAACGTCAGGATAATCGAAGCCGGAATATCCCATGCGTTGCGCAACGTCGCAGACGATGCGCCAGTCCGCACGCGCTTCCCCCGGCGCGGGCAGGAACGGCCGTTGCCGTGAAATCCTGCGCTCGGAATTGGTGACGGTGCCGTCCTTCTCGCCCCACGCCAGCGCCGGCAGCAGCACGTCGGCATGGCGCGTAGTGTCGGTATCGCGCATGCAGTCAGACACCACGACAAGCTCGCAGGCGTCGAGCGCGGCGCGCGCGCGGTCGGCATCCGGCAGGCTCACCACCGGATTGGTCGACATGATCCACACCGCCTTGATGCGGCCGTCGGCGATGGCGTCGAACATGTCGACCGCCTTCAGCCCGCCCTTCTCCGCCATCACCGGCGCGCGCCAGAACCGCTGCACGAGATCGCGATGCGCAGGGTTCTCGAGTTCCATATGCGCGGCGAGCTGGTTGGCGAGCCCGCCAACCTCGCGGCCGCCCATCGCGTTAGGCTGACCGGTCAGCGAGAACGGCCCCATGCCGGGACGGCCGATGCGTCCCGTCAGCAGATGGCAATTGATGATGGCATTGACCTTATCGACGCCGCTCGACGACTGGTTGACGCCTTGCGAATAGAGCGTGACGACACGCTCGGTCTTCGTGAACCAGTCGAAGAACAACCCGACCGCGCCTTCGCTCAGCCCGCAGGTTGCCGCGGTCTGCGCCACGGTCTGGCCGGCGACCTGCTTGAGGGCGTCGACCACGCCCGTGGTCGAACTGCCGACAAAGCCGCGATCGACCGCATTGCTGCCGGCGAGGAACGCAAACAGCCCGTTGAACAGCACGGAATCGCTGCCCGAGCGCAGCGGCAGATGCAGATCGGCGCCCTCGCAGGTCGCGGTGCGGCGCGGATCGATCACGACGATCTTGCAGGCCGGGTTCTTCTCCTTCGCTGCCAGCATGCGCTGATGCAGAATCGGATGGCACCAGGCGGCATTGGAGCCGACCAGCACCAAAAGGTCCGCCTGCTCGAGATCCTCGTAGCAGCCGGGCACGGTGTCGCTGCCGAAGGCGCGCTTGTGCCCGGCCACGCTGGAGGCCATGCACAGCCGCGAATTGGTGTCGATATTGGCGGTGCCGACAAAGCCCTTGGCGAGCTTGTTGACGACGTAATAGTCTTCGGTCAGGAGCTGGCCGGAGACATAGAACGCCACCGCGTCGGGTCCGTACTCCCTGATGATCCGGCCAAAACCATCGGCGACGCGATCGAGCGCGTCGTCCCACGCAACGGGCGCGCCGTCGACGACAGGCGCGAGCAGACGCCCGTCGAGATCGATGGTCTCGGCGAGTGCCGAGCCCTTGCTGCAAAGCCGGCCGAAATTGGCTGGATGCTGCTTGTCTCCTTCGACCTGGATGGTGCCCGCCGCGTCCTTGGACGCGACGACGCCACAGCCGACGCCACAATAGGGACACGTGGTCTTGACGGGCATGCCTGGCCCCTCAGCCCACCGCTGCCGCCTGCCGCACCGACAGCCAGACAACGCCGTTCTCGACCTTGGCCGGATGTGTATGCGTGCAACCCTCGTCGGGCGCGACCGCCTGCCCGCTCGCCAGCTCGATGACGAAGTTGTGCAGCGGACAGGTCACCCGTTTGTTGTGCACGATGCCCTGCGACAGCGGCCCACCCTTGTGCGGGCAGCGGTCGTCGAGCGCGAACACCTCGTCGCTCTCGGTGCGGAACACCGCGATGTTGCCATGGGGCGTGCGGACCACCCGCGAACCGAGACGCGGAATGTCGGTCAGCGCGCCGATTTCAATCCAGCTGATCATGCGAGCTCCAATTCGGCAATCGGGGCGAACTCGTTGCGGTCGACGCCCTGGCTGGCGCGTTCCGCCCAAGGATCGCTCTGCGAGAACTGCTGCGAATAGGCAAAGCGGGCAAACAGCGCCTTGCGGTTGGTGACGTCGTCGACCACCCGCTTCCTGATCTGCTCGAGACTGACGCGGTCGCACCATTTGTACATCCGCTCGAGATACCAGCCCTCCTCGCGGTACAGCTGCGTCAGCGCCACGATCACTTCGAGCGCCTCGTCCTCGGTCTCGACCTTGGTCAGGAACTCGGTGCCCTTGATGTGCAGTCCGGCGGCACCGGCGAAATGGATCTCGTAGCCGGAATCGACGCAGACCACGCCGACGTCCTTGCAGGTCGCCTCCGCGCAATTGCGCGGACAGCCGGAGACGCCGAGCTTGACCTTGGCCGGCGTCCAGGAGCCCCACATGAACTTCTCGAGCTTGACGCCGAGACCGGTGGAATCCTGGGTGCCGAAGCGGCACCATTCGGAGCCGACGCAGGTCTTCACCGTGCGCAGCCCCTTGGCGTAGGCGTGGCCCGACACCATGCCGGCGTCGTTGAGATCGGCCCACACCGCCGGCAGGTCTTCCTTCTTGACGCCGAGCAGGTCGATGCGCTGGCCGCCGGTGACCTTCACCGTCGGGATGTTGAACTTCTCGGCGACGTCGGCGATGGCGCGCAGCTCGCTCGGCGTGGTGACGCCGCCCCACATCCGCGGCACCACCGAATAGGTGCCGTCCTTCTGGATGTTGGCGTGGACGCGCTCGTTGATGAAGCGCGACTGCTGGTCGTCGCGATATTCGCCGGGCCAGGTCGCGAGCAGATAATAGTTCAGCGCCGGGCGGCAGGAATGGCAGCCATTCTGCGTCTTCCACTCCATGAAGCGCATGACCGCCGGAATGGTCTTGAGCTGCTGCTCGACGATGACGCGGCGAACGTCGTCATGGCTGTGATCGGTGCATTTGCACAGCGGCTTGACCTTCGGCGCCGCCGAATAGTCGCCGCCAAGCGTGAAGGCGAGCACCTGCTCGACCAGACCGGTGCAGGAGCCGCAGGACGACGACGCCTTGGTATGGGCGCGGACGTCGTCGAGCGTGAACAGCTTCTTCTCGCTGATCGCCTTGACGATCGCGCCCTTGCAGACGCCATTGCAGCCGCAGATCTCGGTCTCGTCGCTCATCGCGGCGACCGAGCTCTGGCCGCTGACGCCGCCATCGCCCAGATTGGCGGCGCCGAACACCAGGCGCTCGCGCATATGCGAGACGTCGGTGCCATCGCGCAGATGCTGGAAGTACCAGGGCCCATCGATGGTGTCGCCATAGAGCACGGCGCCGACGATCTTCTTGTCCTTCAGGATGATGCGCTTGTAGACGCCGCGATTGGCGTCCTGCAGCACGATCTCCTCCTTGTCCGGGCCCGGCGCGAAGTCGCCGGCGGAGAACAGGTCGATGCCGGTGACCTTCAGCTTGGTCGAGGTGACCGAGCCGTCATAGGTGGCAAAGCCCTTCATCGCGAGGTGGTTGGCGCAGACCTTGGCCTGGTCGAACAGCGGCGCGACCAGACCATAGGTCTGGCGGCGGTGCTGCACGCATTCGCCGACCGCGTAGATGCGGCCGTCATAGGTCTGCATGGTGTCGGAGACCACGATGCCGCGCTCGCAATAGAGCCCGGCCTTCTTCGCGAGTTCGAAGTTCGGACGGATGCCGACCGCCATCACGACCAGATCGGCCGGCAGCTCGGTGCCGTCGCCGAAGCGCACGCCGCTGACGCGGTCCTCACCCAGGATCGCCTGGGTCTGCGCCGGCATCTTGAACACCATGCCGCGCTCTTCCAGCGACTTGCGCAACAGACCGCCGGCCACCGGATCGAGCTGGCGCTCCATCAGCGTGTCGAGCAGATGCACGACCGTGACGTTCATGCCGCGCTTCATCAGCCCGTTGGCGGCTTCGAGGCCCAGCAGGCCGCCGCCGATCACGATGGCGTTGCGATAGTCGGTCGAGGCCTTGATCATGCGATCGACGTCGTAGATGTCGCGGAAGCCGATCACGCCCGGGAGCTCCTTGCCGGGCAGCGGCAGCATGATCGGATTCGATCCGGTCGCGATCAGCAGGCGGTCGTAGGGCACGCGCGCGCCGGCCTCGGTGACGACCTCGCAGGTGCGGCGGTCGATCATGGTGACCGTCTCGCCCTTGCGCAGCGTGATGTTGTTGTCGTCGTACCAGTCGACGGTGTTGAGCATGATGTCGTCGACGGTCTTCTCGCCGGCGAGCACCGGCGAGAGCAGGATGCGGTTGTAATTGCCGTAGGGCTCGGAGCCGAACACGGTGATGTCGTAGAGATCGGGCGCGCGTTCGAGCAGCGCCTCCACCGTGCGGATGCCGGCCATGCCGTTGCCGATCACCACGAGCTTTTGCTTGGTCACTTTGTCGAGCATGGTCTGCCTTTCAATTCCGACGATGCTGCTCGGCGACGCGGCGTGCGTCGTTGATGGACACCGATAAAGGTTTGGAGTTGTAGGAAGCCCAGCCGCGGGCGCAGACCGTCTTCGATGACGACCGATGTTCCGTTACCGACTGATATTCAAGACGCGTGCCAACCTCTCGTCAGGGAATTTTGAAGCAAAATCAATGATTTACCGACAAACCCCGAATCACCAGCCGGCGCTTGAGGTGGATTTTTCGGCCACATTTTTAGCCACGCCGATGATCTCTTGTGCAGCACAGCATCGCGCGCACCGCGCGTTATCATGCGCGCGGCATTGACACGCCCTTGCAAGCAAGCACGCGCGCCGCTCAAAAAAGCACCAGCCTGCGCGTTTGCGCGGCGGCATGTGCTGTCAGCGGCAGCACGCGGAGCCTTCACACGCGATCGCCGACACAGCGGCAACGCCTTGCGATCGCTGACGAAGCGTCCGCATGCGATTCGATGGCACGGTTATTGCTGAACATTCGTCAATCAGGTGCGCCTCAACGACGAGCGCGCTCACCTTTTCATCCATATCATGACTGTTTGCGCCGGAACTGACCGCGAGAATGCGGCTGCTCCGGCCGCATCATTGCGAGGTCGTTGCCAATGAAGTTCGCTGAATTCAAGAAGGCAGGTCACTGGCCGACGCTGCTCGCCGCATTCCTCTACTTCGATATCAGTTTCATGGCGTGGGTCGCGCTCGGCCCGCTGATCGTCTACATCGCGCACGACATGAATCTGGCGGTGAACGAGAAGTTCACCCTGGTCGCCATTCCCGTGCTCGCCGGCGCATTGTTGCGCGTGCCGATGGGCATTCTCGCCGACGTCATCGGCGCCAAGCGCACCGGCATCATCGCCCAGCTCGTCGTGATCGCCGCAACCGTGTCGGTCTGGCAGTTCGGACTGCACAGCAAGTTCGCGATCGAGCTGTTCGGCCTGGCGCTCGGCGTCGGCGGCGCCTCGTTCGCCGTGGCGCTGCCGCAGGCGAGCCGCTGGTATCCGCCGCAATATCAGGGCGTCGTGATGGGGATTGCGGGCGCCGGCAATATGGGCGTCGTGCTCGACACGCTGCTCGCGCCCACGATCGCCGAGCATTGGGGCTGGCAGGCCGTGTTCGGCTGCCTGCTGCTTCCGATGCTGATGGTGCTGGCCTATTACATCATGGCGGCCAAGGACGCGCCGGGTGAGCGCAAGCCGATCTCGCTGAAGGCCTATGGCGCGCTGCTGAAGGATTCCGACAGCCGCTGGTTCATGTTCTTCTACTTCATCACCTTCGGCGGCTTCGTCGGCCTCGCCAACGCGTTGCCACTGTATTTCACCGTGCAGTATCATGTCTCCGGCGTTGCCGCCGGCATGCTGGTGGCGCTGATCGTCGCGTTCGGCTCGGGCTTTCGTCCGGTCGGCGGCATGATCGCCGACCGCATCGGCGGCATCCGCTCGCTGTCGATCCTGTTCGGGGTCGTGGTCGCGGCCTATCTCGTGATCGCGTTCATGCCGGAGGGGCCGACCGCGCCGACGCAAGCCGGCTGGTCGCTGACCGAGCTGCCGCGCATCGCCTGGACCTCGGTGCTGCTGTTCTCGATCGGCGTGCTGGCGCTCGGCATGGGCAACGGCGCGGTGTTCCAGCTGATCCCGCTGCGCTTCCGGCACGAGATCGGCCTGATGACCGGGCTCGTCGGCTTCGCCGGCGGCGTCGGCGGCTTCTTCCTGGCGCAAACGCTCGGCACCGCCAAGGGCATGACCGGCAGCTTCGGCGCAGGCTTCCTGTTCTTCGGCCTGCTGGCGTTGCTTGGCTTCATCGGACTTGCCATGGTCAAGGTCCGCTGGCGCACCACCTGGGGCGCGGCGTCGGGAGCGCGCGTCTGACCGCCCGCCCCGCAAGGTGACGGGGCACCGACGTGGCGAACGGCTCGCAACGGGAATTGGGAGTGCGGCTCGGCTTCGCCAGCGAGATCGGCAAGCGCGCCGCCAATGAGGATTATGTCGCGGCGTGCTTCGGCACGCCGGGCACGCTGCACCGCGACGTCGTCGCGGCCGTCGCCGACGGTGTCGGCGGCCACAAGGGCGGACGCGAGGCCGCGGAGGTTGCCGTCCGCAGCTTCATCGACGCCTATTATTGCCTGCCCGAGACGCTCGGCGTCCGCCGCCGCGCCGCACGGGCGCTCGAAGCCACCAACAGCTGGATCTACGGCCAGGGGCGGGTCGATGCCGCGCGCAGCGGCATGGCGTGTGCGTTCTCCTCCGTCATCCTGTCGCGGCGGCAGTGCCATGTGATCCATATCGGCGACACCCGCGTCTACCGCCTGAGCGATGGACGCCTGGAACGGCTGACGCAGGATCACATCGCCGGCCGCGGCGATCTCGCGCATCTGCTCAACCGCGCCATCGGGTTCGAGGAATTCGCCCGCTTCGACTACACCTCGGTCGGGCTGCGGCAACATGACCGCCTTCTGATCTGCAGCGACGGGGTGCACGGCGCGCTCGGCGATTCCCGCCTGCTGCATTTGCTGGAGGAGCGCACGCCGCCGGAGGAATCGGCAGGCGCCATCGTCGAGGCCGCACTCGCGGCCGGCAGCAGCGACAACACCACTGCGCTGGTGCTCGACGTCGTCGACCTGCCGCCGGCGGATCGTGACGAGCTTACCCACTCGATCGCAACGCTGCCGATCGGCGATCTGCCGGAAAGCGGCGACATCGTCGACGATTTCGCGCTCGGCGACGTGCTGTCCGACGGACGCTACAGCCGCCTGTTCAGGGCGGTCGACAAGCGCGTCGGCCGCGAGGTCGTGCTGAAATTTCCGCATCCGCGGGTCGCCAGCGAGGGCTCCTATCGCCTCGCCTTCGTCCGCGAGGCGTGGGTCGCCGCGCGCGTGCGCAGCCTGTGGATCGGCGAGATCATCGAGGTGCCCGTGGAACGGCGGACCAGGCTTTATTCGGCGATGCCGCTCTATGACGGCGAGACGCTGGAGCAGCGGCTCAATCGCGCGCCGCGGCTGTCGCTGACCGAAGGGATCGGGCTTGCCACCAAGCTGGTGCGCGCGGTGACGGCGCTGCATCGCGCCGGCATCATCCATCGCGACATCAAGCCGGACAATGTGATCCTGCTCAAGGACGGCGGGCTGCGGCTGGTCGACCTCGGGGTCGCACGGGTGCCGCTGCTGGAGGATTTTCCGGCCGAGGACATTCCGGGCACCGCGAGCTACATGGCGCCTGAACTGTTCGGCGGCAGGGCAGGCGATGAGGCGTCCGACCTGTTCGCGCTCGGCGTCACCGTCTACCGGATGTTCACCGCGAATTATCCGTTCGGCGAGATCGAGCCGTTCTCGCGGCCGCGCTTCGGCAAGCCGGCGCCGCTGTCGCGCTACCGCCCCGATTTGCCGGCCTGGCTCGATGCGGTGATCGGCAAGGCGCTCAGCGTCGAGCCGGCACAACGCTTCGGCGACGCCATCGAGTTCGCGCACGAACTGGAGAACGGAGCGACCTGGGCCGGCCCCGCCGTCACGACCCGGAAATCGCTGCACGATCGCGATCCCGTGACATTCTGGAAAGTGCTGTGCGCGATCCTGGCCCTGATCGTCGTGGTGCTGCTGGCGCGGCACTAATCCGCGCCAGGACCGGGCGATCAAGCAACCAGCAACGCTGCCGCCCGTGCGAGCGTAACCGCTTCGTCGCCGAGCACCAGCGCGATGGCGTCGCGTTCCCACGCATCGTCGGCCGGCGCCAACGGGTCCTTCGCGGTCAGGCGATGCTCGAGCACGAAGCGCGACAGCAACAGCCGCCCTGCATCGACCTCCGCCTGGCAGCCTTCCCAGGCCAGAACGATCGCTGACGCGGCATGGTAGAGCGCGCTGGCCGCAAGCCGCGCCGAATGCTCCGCCGCGCGATCGGCCGCCACCTGCTCGGCAAAGCCGATTGCGCGGTCGAGCGCTGTGCGGAGGCGGTTGCGGAACGGCTCCGGCAAAGCCTTCGCCTCGTCGAGCCGCGCATGCAGGGCCGCGGCCAGCGCCCGCTGCGCGCCGCTCTTGCCGACGGCGCGCGTGATGATGTCGAGCGCGTTGATGTTGCTGGTGCCTTCCCAGAGCACGCCGACATGGGCGTCGCGCACCAGCCGCGGCTGCACCCATTCCTCGATGTAGCCGTTGCCGCCGCGCACCTCCATCGCGCCGGTTGAGACCGGAATGTTGTCGCGGCAGGCGCGGTACTTCAAGAGCGGCGTCAGGATGCGCAGCAGGTCCCTCGCCTGCGCCGAACCGGCATTGGCATCGTCCATCGCGCGCGCGGCCACCAGCATCATCGACAGCGCCTGCTCGGTCGGCACGATCAGCTTCATCAGCTGCCGGCGCAGCAGCGGGAAATCAATCGCGCGCCGGCCGAACGCCACCCGCGAGGAGGCGCTGACTTTGGCCTCGTTGACGCAACGCCGCATCATGGCCGCAGCGCGCACGCCGTGCGACAGGCGCGAGAGGTTGACCTGCTCCATCATCTGCTTGAGGCCCTGCGTCGGATCGCCGACGAGATAAGCGACCGCGTTGTCGAGCCGGATCTCGCCTGACGCCATCGATTTGGTGCCGAGCTTGTCCTTGAGGCGCACGATCCGGTAGCTGTTGCGCCGTCCGTCCTTCAGGCGGCGCGGCAGCGCGAACAGCGCCAGACCCCTGGTGCCACCGGGCGCGCCTTCCGGCCGCGCCAGCATCAGCGCGACGTCGGCATCGGCGTGGGAGCAGAACCATTTGTCGCCGGTCAGGCGCCAGACATCGCCATCGCGGCGCGCAACGGTCTCGACCGCACCGACGTCGGAGCCGCCGGCGCGCTCGGTCATGAACTGCGTGCCCTTCCACAGCGTCGCCATGTCGTCGGACAGCATCATCGGCAGCAGATAGGCCTTGAGCTCGTCGGAGCCGAACTTGCGGATCAGATGCGTCGAGGTATCGGTGACGCTGATCGGGCACATCAACCCGAACTCGGATTGCACGAACAGATACTGGAACACATACTTGGCCACGGCCGGCAGCGGCCGATCCATGCCGAGCACGCCGGCGCGATGGCTCATGGCGTGAAACTGGAAATCACCGAAGGCGATCGCCTCCATCTCGCGATACGCCGGATGATAGTCGATCCAGTCCTCGTCGCGGCCGTAAGCGTCCCGCGGATTGAGCACCGGGCCGTGTTTGTCGGCGATCCGCGCCAGCCGGTCGAGCCTGCCTCCCGCCAGCTCGCCAAGGCGGTGGAAATGCGGCTCCAGTTTGTCGCGATCCTCGCGCGACAGATACAGATTGAGCAGGCCGCGCAGACCGCGATCGAGATCGTAGAAATTGAGGCCGGCGCAATCATGCGAGATGTAGCGGGCGGGATCGGCCGGATTTGCGGCATCGTCGGGGCTGCGAAGGTCGCGCGCGCTCATCTGCATCGGGGCTCTCCTTGTTCGGGATGACGTCGCACCAGCCTTTCCGGTGTGCGGGATGTCATCCCCGGTCTGTCTGCAACATCGAGAACCATGGTGCCGATGTCCACCACCGGCCCCCCGCGCGAGAATAATTTCAGATACGTGGAGGAAATGCCGTCCGCTCGTGGATCGCATGCCAGGTCGATGCTGCACCGCGCACTATTGACCTCAGCCGGATTCGCTGCACATTCGACAGCAGAAGGCGACAACAAGGATGTTGCGGCGCACCAAGTTGGCGCTGCGCAAGGACACGAGCGGCAGCAGATGAAGGGAGCGCGCTCCGACACCCAGCCCCCGTCGCGGCGGGGCCGCAGGCGCATCGTCGCCGAGCGGGTGCGCGCGCAACTCGACGATCCCGCGGCGACGGTGATCGAGGCCAACCGGCATGACGAATTGTTTCGCGCCGCCGACGGCAGCGCGGATCCGTCCGTCGTCAAGTCGGCGCACCGCGTGCTCCGCATCTTCGAATATTTTGCCGGGATCGAGCGGCCGGCGACGATGACCGAGATCGCGCGGCGGCTGAACTACCCGCCGTCGAGCACGTCGGCGCTGCTGAAGAGCCTGGTCGAGCTCGGCTATGTCGACCATGACCGGCAGGCACGCACCTACCGGCCGACGGTCCGCATCGCCCTGCTCGGCGGCTGGCTGAAGAGCGAAAAGCTGCCGGGCGTCACGCTCGATGCCATCACGCGCGAGCTGCACGAGGCGACGCGGCTGACGACCTTCGTGGTGGCGCGCAACCAGCTCTACAGCCAGTACATCCGCGTGCTGCAGGGTACGACGCCGGTGCGCTATTATCTCGAGCCCGGTGCGCGGCGGCTATTGACCCATTCGACCCCGGGCCGGGTGTTTCTCAGCCTGATGAACGACGAGGATGCGCGGCGGATCGTGCAGCGGATCAACGCCGAGGAAGCGCCGTCATCTCCGGTCCGCTTTCCGGATATCCAGCATGCGCTGGCGACGATCCGGCGCCAGGGCTTTGCTTATACCCGCGACATGGGCACGCCCGGCCTCAGCGCAATCGCGATGCGGTTGACCGATACCGACCGGACGCCCCCGCTGGTCATCACGGTCGCCGGCCCCAGCGCGATCGTCTCCGCGGACGCCAGGGCGATCATCGGCAAGATGCGCGAGCTGGTCGAGCGGCAGTCGCCTGGCCTGCTGCCGCAGATCGACGTCGACGCGCCACCGATCGAGACCTGATCTTCGTCATGCCCGGCACAAGCCCGGCCATGACAACGAGAACCTTCTACGACCCCGCGCGGCGGATCGTGATCCGGGTCTCGTCGGTCATATCCTTCAGCTCCTTGTTCGGCTCGCGATAGAGGTGACGCTCGATCACGACCGTCCGGCCTTCCGTCGCCTTGCTGCACGTCTCGTCGACGAAGACGCCACCGACCTCCTGCTTGCCACCGGCCGGCTGCGCGTTCGAGCAGGTCCAGCCGTCTTCGCCATAGCGCGACCTCGCCTGCAGGCCGAGCAGGAAGGCCTTCTTGCGCAGATAGAGCCGCGCCTTCGGATCGGTCTCGATCGTCAGCGCCGCGATCTTGGCGTCCTGATCGATCATGACGGTCAGGATCGCCGGATGGCCGGCGACCATGGTGCCTTCCCGCGCGGTCTCGCGATCATACTCGAAGCGGATGCCGCGCAGCTGGTCCGGCCCGGCCGGGCAATTCGGCCACTGCGCCCATTCAGCCAATCTGTGCGTGGTCTTCTCCCCGGCGCACGTCAGGTTGATGTATCCGGCGTCGGGAACGCTGCTGATCGCCATTCCGACATTGATGTCGCGCAGGTCGCCCGCGGTCGCCATCGCCGGCACGGCTGCGGTGACGGTGGCGGCGAAGACGAGGCCACGGATTGCCGATCGTTGCTTGCTCATGGCTTTGCCTTCTCGCTCTGGTCGGACGGCGCGGCGGCGTGGCCGGCGTCCTTGTAGACGTTGCAGACGCGCGAGCCATCGCCGAAGAAGGTGATGCATTCGTCATAGCTCGGCTCGCCCTTGCCCTTGACGTGCGCGAGCACGTAGTCGGCGACGGCCTCGATCTCGTTCGGCCGCAGGAACACATTCGCCTCGGGCGGCATGCGGTCCGCGACATCCTGCCGGGTCATCTCGTAGCATTTCGTGGTGTCGTAGGAGCCGCGCACGAAGAACGGCATGCCGGTGCCTGGCCGCCCGCACGTCACGGTCTCGATGATCTGCTCGCGCGTCAGCTCGGTCTTGCGCAGCGACAGCGCGTCGCCGCCGTAGCCGCCGCCGCCATTGCCGTGCCATTTGTGGCAGCCGATGCAATTGCCGCGCTTGAACACCGCCTTGCCGGCATCGGTCGGATCGCTCGCCGACTGCGCATGCGCCGTACCGATAAATCCCATCACCAGCGCGCAGCCGAGCCACGCGCCAACCAACCATCCTTGCTTCATTTGTTTTGTTTCTCTGGATCAAAAGTGACGCGGGAGGCCTCTCACCGAAGCCTCCCGCGCGTGCGACTTCAAAGGGCGAACACGTAGAGCATCGAGCCCGGCTGCATCCGCTTCAGCTCGGGCGTGGCATCGATAAACCACTTGTCCCAGGCACCGCCGAGGCCGACCAGGATCGCGACATACTGCTTGCCGTCCACCGAGAACGTCATCGGGGGCGCGTTGACGCCACCGCCGGTGTTGAACTCCCAGAGCTTCTGCAGCGACTTTGCGTCATAGGCGATCACCTCGCCGGACGGCTGTCCGGAGAACACCAGGTCGGGCGTCGCCAGAATGCCGCCGAGGTTCGGGAATTCCGTCTCCGCCTTCCCCGCCATCTTGCCAGTGGTGACGTCGATCGCGGTCACGCTGCCCGTGATCTTGAACGGCTGGCTCGGCCCGCCGCCGGTGAAGAACTCGCGCGCCTTCACCTTGTCCGGCGTCATCTCCTCGACCTTGATCCGGTTGCAGCTCTCGATCACCGGGATGTACCAGAGCTTCAGGTTCGGATTGTACGCGGTCGGCGGCCAGTTCTTGCCGCCCATGTTGCCGGGGCAGATGTCCGTTTCCTTGTTGGTGCGGCTCGGCGTGACCGACGCGTTATACTTCTGCACGCCCTGCTTCGGATCATACTCCACCGGCTTGCCGGACTCCGGATCGAGACCCTTGGTCCAGGTCACCTTCTTGACGAAGGGCAGACCCCAGACGAACTTGCCGCTGTTGCGGTCGATCGCATAGGCAAAGCCGTTGCGGTCGGCCTCGAGCGCGAGCTTCAGCGTCGTGTTGTTCGGACCGGGGACGTCGACCAGCACGTTCTCCGCCACGCTGTCATAGTCGTAGGGATCGTTCGGCGTGTGCTGGTAGTGCCACTTGATCTTGCCGGTGTCGGCATCGAGACCAAGCGAAGAGTCGGTGTAGAGGTTGTCGCCGGGCCGGTATTCATTATCCCAGTCCGGTCCGGGATTGCCGACGCCCCAGACGATGGTGTTGGTCGAGGGGTCGAAGCTGCCGGTGACCCAGGTCGATCCGCCGCCGCTCGCCTTGGCGTTCTTGTCGTCCTTCCAGGTCTCGTGACCCGGCTCGTCCTTGCCCGGGATAGTGTGGGTGCGCCAGACTTCCTTCTGGCTCTTCAGATCGGTCGCGGCAATCCAGCCGCGAATGCCGTATTCGGCGCCGGCCACGCCCGTGATCGCCATTCCCTTGACGATCAGAGGCGCACCGGTGATGACCTCACCCTTGTCGGGATCGGCGACCTGACGCTGCCAGGCAACCTGCCCGGTCTCCTTGTTGGTCGCGATCAGGCGGCCATCGAGCGTGTGCGAGACGACGAGGTTATCCCACAGCGCGACGCCGCGATTGTCGACGCCGCAGCAGGCGACCGCGCCGGCCCAGTCGTGGTCGGTCTTGGGATCCATCTTCCAGACCAGCACGCCTTTGCCGCCGTGGGCATCGATCTTGTAGACCGAACCCCAGCCGTCGGTGACGTACATGAATCCGTTCTCGACGATCGGAGTTCCCTCCAGGCCGCCATGCGACCAGATTCCGCCGCCCTCGACGCCGCCGAGATGCATGGTCCAGGCGACCTTCAGGTTCTTGACGTTGTCCTTGTTGATATCCGCCAGCGACGAGAAGCGGGTCGCCGAGTAGTTCTTGTGGTGGTGCAGCCAGTTGCCGGCTTCCTTGTCGGCATTGAGCAGACGCTCCTGGTTGACATCGTCGGCGAGCGCGAAAGAGCCCGCGAGGGTCGCAGCGGATGCTACTGCCGCCGCGAGCATGTGCGATTTAACCCAATTCAACCTTGTCATAGATTCATTTCCTCCGGATCTAGCATTCTTCATTGATCGAACCGCCCGTCACATACGGGCGATCGCGCGAGAAGCCTTGAGTCCCGACAGGTGACAGTCTCACCCGCCGCCTTCCCGTGGTCACTTCTGGACCAGCACCTCCGTCTCGATTGTGCCTGCCTTCTGAAAGACGATCGCGCATTTGAACGTCTCGCCGGGCGTGAGCACCTGGCGCAGCTGCAGCAGCATGACGTGATAGCCGTCGCGCTTCAGCTCGAGCGTCCCCTTGGCCGGGACTGGTATATTGGATATCGAGCGCATCGCCGGCGCGCCTTCGCCGCGATCGACGATGTGACGCTCGGAAAAATTCGCGACCGGGCAGCGGACACGGAGCAGCGCATCGGCGCTGTCGGCCTCGTTCCTGATCGTCATCGTCAAGGGAAGGTCCCCACCTTCTTTGTCGGCCGCCGGTACGCGCGCGTCCACAATCTGCAAGGATTCGCTAGCGGCGGCGCGATGCATCACTCCGAACGTGCTGATCAGGCAGAATAATGGCAACGCGATCCATGATCTGCACTTAACGGTCCTGCACGCAACGGCGCAATGCAACCCCCGCTCGAACGACATCAAGTTTTCTCCCAACATGATTTTTACGGCACTGTTTCATGCTTCGTCGCGCGCTGCCAGCAATAGATCGAGAACGCTGCATCAATGCGATTTCGGCACGCATAGCCGTCATGCTAGTTCTTTGTGCATGAGTGATCTCGATACACTTCCGCCTGTGCAGCGCGAAGCGGCGCATGCCGCACTGCGTGAAGTGATCGGCACGGCAACGATCGACGCCGTTACATCTGTCTCGGGCGGCGCCACATCCGCGCAATTGTTCCGGATCGATGCGGGCGGCTGGAATTATTTGCTACGGATCGAAGGGGTACCGAGCCCGCTGCGCAATCCGTATCAATATGTTTCGCTCAGGATTGCCGCCGAGGCCGGCATCGCGCCGCGACTCTATTATGCCAACGAGACGTCGCGAGTCGCGGTGATGGATTTCGTGCAGCGGCAGCCGCTCGGCCGCTATCCCGGCGGCCTGCCGGTGCTGGCGAAGGCGCTCGGCGAATTGCTGGCGCGGCTACAGGCGACGCCGACCTTTCCGTCCTTCGTGCGCTATCCCGACATCGTGGCCCGGCTCTGGGCCCATGTTGGCCGCACCGGCCTGTTCGCACCCGGCGTGCTCGACCTGTGTAACGAACATCTCGAACGCATCCGCGTGGCCTATGTGTGGGATGACACGAACTCGGTCTCGAGCCACAACGACCCGCTTCCCGCCAACATCCTGTTCGATGGCGTGAGGCTTTGGATGATCGACTGGGAGTCCGCCTACCGGACCGATCCACTGGTCGATCTCGCTGTTGTCGGCGACAGCCTCGCGAGGACGCCGGAGCTGCAAGACATTCTGCATCGTGCCTGGCGCGGCCATCCGCTGAACGACGCGCTGCGCGCCCGGCTCGCGCACGTCCGCGCCCTCACCCGTCTCTATTACGCCGGCGTGCTGCTCAGCGCATCCGCCACCGCGCCGCGCACCGCACCCGACACGAGCCTTGCGGCGCCGACGCTGGCCGAGCTCGCAGAGGCCAGCCGTGCCGGCCGGATCAAGGCCGGCACCCCCGCGGCCAAACATGTGCTCGGCAAGATGTTCCTCACCTCGTTCCTGACTGACGTTGCGACGCCCGGCTTCGATCTTTCGGTTTGACGCCCGGTCACGTATCTCAATCCGGCGGATTGAAGGTCCGCGCGAAGAACACCGGGGCCTTGGACCTCTTCAACCGGTAGAGCTGCGCCGGCCGGTTCGGCCCCTTGCGCATCTTCGCAACCGGCTCGATCAGGTCGGCGGCGAGCATGCGGGTGCGGAACGCGCTCTTCTCCAGCGGGCGATCAAGCACGATCTCAAAGGTCCGCTGCAATTCCGGCAGCGTGAATTCCGGCGGCATCAGGTAGACCGGCAGCGAGGTGTACTCGACCTTGCTGCGCAGCCGCTGGGTCGCGGCCTGCAGGATCTCAGCATGGTCGAAGGCAAGCTTCGGCCTCACCTTCTCGCCCTCGACCGCGAACCACTGCGCATCCGCGGCCAGCGCGCCGCCCGCGGCGTGCTCGCCCAGCAATGCGAAATAGGCGTGCGTCGCAGACCAGCCGCGCGGATCCCGCGTGGCACTGCCCCAGCTGCCGAGCTGCTCCAGATACGGACTGACGACGCCGGTCTTGTCCTTCAGCTTGCGCGCCGCGCAGGCTTCGAGGTCGCGATCGCCGGCGATATCGACGAAGCCGCCCGGCAACGCCCAAGACCCTGGGAACGGCTCGGTTTCCGCTCTTGGGCGTTGAACCAAGAGGACCTGAAGCGCGTCTGACCGGATGGCGAAGATGACGACGTCGACCGTCGTCAGCGGCCTCGGAAAGTCGAGATCCGGCTTCTCGGGCATGCTCTCCCGCTCCCCTGGTGGCGATGACCTTTGGCGTGAACCTTTTCGCGCCCCGGCTTGACAATAACATACTTAGTTGTACAGTCCAACTAACTTAGTTGTTCAGACCAACTTACTATGGGAGTGCACGCCATGTTCGGTCTCCGCTTCATCAAGGCCCAGCCGACCACCTACCTCATGAAATTCCGCCGCGGCGCGGTGACCCAGCAAGGCGCCGGCCTGTCCGGCTTCTATTATGGGCCGGTCACCTCGCTGGTCGCGGTCCCGATCGGCAGCCGCGACGCGGCCTTCATCTTCCAGCAGATCGCCCGCGACTTTCAGGCGTTGACCATTCAGGGCCATGTCACTTACCGGATCAGCGAGCCGCAGAAGGCAGCTGCGATGCTCAACTTCACCCTCAAGGCCGACGGCAAGACCTACGAGTCCGACGACCCGGAGAAGCTGCCGCAGCGGATCCTCGCCACCGTCGAGGTGCTGGCGCAGCAGGCGGTCAAAGAGCTGACCTTGAAGGAGGCCCTGCAGGCCGCCGACCGCATCGCCGGCCTGATCGAGACAGGATTGCGCGGCCGCGCCGATATCGCTTCGCTTGGCCTGGAAATCCTCGGCGTCTCGATCCGCGGCGTGAAGCCGACGCCGGATACCGCCAAGGCGCTGGAGGCCGAGGCGCGCGAAGCGATCCTCAAGAGCGCGGACGAGGCGATCTTCGCGCGGCGCAATTTTGCCGTGGAACAGGAACGCGCCATCCGCGAGAGCGAGCTCGACACCGAGATCGCGGTCGAGCAGAAGAAGCGCTCGATCCGGGAGACCCAGATGGACGCCGAGGCGAGCGTCGCCGCCAAGCAGGCCGAGCTGCGCGAGGCCGGCATGGTCGCCGACATCACGCTGGAGAGCAAGCGCAAGGATTTTGTCGGCCTCAACGCCGAGAACACCCGCACGCTGGCGGATGCCGAGGCCTACCGCGTGGGGGCGCTGATGAAGATCTTCGAGGGCGTCGACACCCGCGTGATCCAGGCGCTGGCCTCAGCCGGCATGCAGCCGGGACAGCTGATCGCGCAGGCCATCAGCGGCATCGCCGAAAAGGCCGAGAAGATCGGCCAGCTCAACGTCTCGCCCGATCTGCTGAACGCGCTGCTGGAGAAGCCCGCCGCTGTGGAGGTTGCCCGTGCCCGCCGACAATGACCGCAAGATCGTCCTCGTCACCCGCAAGACGCGGCTCGAGGAACTGATCACAAAATACCTGACGGCGGCGCAGGCCCGCTTCTATGTCGAGCATCTCGGTGCCGACTTCTCCGACTACCAGCGCGAGCACGATATCTACCAGGCCGAGCGCCACGTCACCGTGCAGGCGCTGGAGCAATGGGGACGCTACCAGATCATCGACCGGAGTTTTCTGCCGAACTTCATCTTCGGCCCCGCCGACATCGTGGTGGCGCTCGGCCAGGACGGCGTGGTCGCCAACACGATGAAATATCTCGACGGCCATCCCCTGATCGGGCTCAACCCCGATGCGAAACGCTACGACGGCATCCTGCTGCCCTTCGTGCCGCGCGATCTCCCTGCCCTGCTGCGCGAGGTCGCATCCGACAGACGCAGCCACAAGGCGGTGACCATGGCCAGGGCCGAGCTCACCAACGGCCAGGTGCTCTACGCCGTCAACGACCTCTTCATCGGCGCGCGCACTCATACGTCAGCCGTCTACTCGATCGCGCTCGCCGGGCAGAAGGAGCGGCAGTCGTCGAGCGCCTGATCGTCGCGACCGGCCTCGGCTCGACCGCCTGGTTCAAGAGCATCGTCACCGGCTCGCTCGCGATCGCAGGCAGCTTCGGCAATGGCGGCAGCGCCCCGCCCTATCTGCCGCAGCCCTGGGACGCGGGCGTACTACGCTTTGCGGTGCGCGAGCCGTTTCCAAGCCGCACCTCGCAGGTCACGCTGGTCTGCGGCAGCCTCGACCGCGCCGAGCGCCTCAGCCTGCGCTCGCTGATGCCCGAGAACGGCGTCATCTTCAGCGACGGCATCGAAGCCGACCGGCTCGATTTCAATTCGGGGACGGAAGCGCAGATCACGATCGCCGAGCGCGAAGGACGGCTGGTGGTGTAAGGCCGCCGGCGCTGGCGCGGCTGGTTCACTGCGGCACCGGGTGCAATTTCGCGAGCTGATCGATCGACAGTGTGGCCTCGCGCTCCGTCAGCGGAAAGCGCACAATGATGTCCTGGCGGCCAAGCTGCCCCCACAGCCCGTCCGACGACCATTTCTGCGGCTCAGGCCCGCGTGGGCCATCAAGCCAAACGAAATACCATTCCGTCATCGCAATGTATCCAGACGCGATCCCTGGAAATTTGGGCCTTTGGCGATCAATCCGCAATGCCCAACCGCTGCCGCGTCCGTTCGGCTATTCGTAGGGCCTGCCGTCCTTGTGCAGGAAGCGGCCGTCGGAGCTCGGGCTCATCATGTCGACGTCGGAGCAGGTGATGATGTCGGCGCGCGAGCGCGAGCCGACCTCAAGATAGGTCGCCGTCATCTGCGACCGGTTGATCAGATGGTGTCCGTTGCCGGAGTTTTTCGGAAACGCAGCGCAATCGCCGGCGCGCAGCACGGTCTCGCCGCCGTCCTCCACCAGCACCACCTCGCCCGCAAGCACATAGACGAACTCGTCCTCGTCCGAATGCCAATGGCGCTGGCTCGACCAATTGCCCGGCGGCAACCGCATCAGATTGACGCCGAAGTCGGCGAGCCCGCCGGCGTCGCCGAGACGCTGCCGCACGCGCTCGGCGCATGGCGCGGCAAACTCGGCCGGATAACCCGTCCCCTTGCGTTCCGGCACTTTTGTCAGGTCGATCTTCGGCATGGCTGTTTCCCGGGCGATGGCGGCAAGCGAATGCGGACCTTATGCGTGGACGTGCATCGATCGCAACGGCCCGCAGCAACCGGGGCGCTGCATCGCGCGCAGTCAGCCGCGCGCGACGAGATCCTTCGCCATCAGGATGTCGTCATAATAGCGACCGTCGATCTTCAGCGCGCGCTGCTCCAGCCCGTACTCGACAAAGCCCGCGCTGCGGTAGAGCCGATGGGCCAGCTCGTTGTCCTTCACCACCGCGATCAGCACCAGCTCGACCGTTTCAGCGGCAAGATCGAGCGCGGCATCGATCAGAACGCGGCCGACGCCGGCGCGCCGTGCCGCCGGCCGCACATACATGCCGACCAGTTCGCCCTTGTGCCGCTGCTTCGGCCCGACGCCAGCGACGAAGCCGAGGATGCCGGCGAGTTCGCCGCCGCGAAACGCCCCGAGTATCACCGCGCCGCGTTCCAGTCTCTCGGCGAACCAATCAACGGGATGGACGCTCTCCGTCTCATACGCGCTGCCGAACGCCTCGGGGCTCAAGCGCAGCGCCTCGAGGCGGATGTCGCGATAGAGGGCAGCGTCCGCGGGCAAGAGCCGGCGAATCTCGATGGGCGGCGCGTTCATTTCGAGTCCCTGCGATCGGGTGGATGTCTCACACCAGCGAATAGCAGGTTCCCGTCATTGCAGCGATATCGGCGCGAGCGATCCTGCCGCCGGGCGGCGGCCGCGTCACATCAACTCGCAATGTTGAAGTTGGCTGCCGTGACCGTGTCTGCCGTCGCACCGTTCTACGCCAAGGATAAGGCGAGCGGCGTTCTCGGCTCCTACTGTTCGCTAAGCCCTTGTCCGGAATTCACGTTGGCCAGATCGATGGCCAGAGCGCGGGCAGGTCAGCCCGATCTCGATCAGCCTTCTCTGGCTGAGCGACGCGTCGTTCGTAGTGAGCGGCCAGCTGCAACAGGCGCTTCCTGATGAACGGGTCAGCTTGCTCAGCAAGCGCCCGCACGGTCCGCGCCCTCTCTCTGCAAAAATCGTCGTCCATGGTGTCCCGCTGAAATAACAGCGGGATAGTGTCAGCTAAGCGTGTGACGGCATGTGAAATAGCTCACATTGCCTTGGCATTTTCCCTCAATTCGAGGTTATCAAACACCCGCCCCTGTCATCCAGCAACGAATGCGACGCCGAGCCATGCGCCTTTTCGCCAAACGACGTTGCACGAGTAAGTCTTGCTTGGCGGAACAATAAGCGTGAATTGGTCAGGAAGGGGTGACGGCGGATCATCCGCCTTCAGCGCCGCACCGTTCTCTGTGATGTCGCCGACGACACAGCACAATGACATGTCGCCAAACCTGATTAACGCATTATCCAGCGATGGATTACGCACAGACTTTCGCCTGTCGGGAAAAGCAATCATTTCCGAGCCCATCAATAACTAATGCAAATTAGATCGATGCTGCGCGTGAAAGATTGCGTTTCTACTAACGATCGGGGTACCGCGCGCGCCGCGACCGGCGCGAAGCCGGCGCCGCTGCGTCACGCTGTGCGCCGGTTGGATTGGCTTTTGGCGCGGCGCCGCCGCGGCTTCTGACGACGGTTTCTGGGTAGATCAAGTGATCTTGCCGCATCCGTTGCCGGCGGCGCAGCGGGCTCGCCGGGCGGCAGATCGGCGGTCGATCGAGGCGGCTCTCTCCGAACGGCGACAGCCGTATCGAGCGTGGAGAGGAATTGCCGACCTTCTTCTGTGATCGACCAGCCTTCAATATCACGGAGCACGAACCTGGCCGAGAAGATATTCAGGTCCGGCGCATGCGCGAGCAGCCGCTTCATGCGATCGGTCCAGTCCTTGCCGCTGTTCATCAGGATTTCGACGGCATGCCGTACTTCGGCAACGGAGGCCCGCCCGGTGGGCTGGCCGGCCAGCACTTTCAAGACGGTCAGCTGGAAGGACACTTCCCCGTCTCCAATCACTGGGGGTGCAGTTTCCGGCAAAAGGGATCAGCCACAAGTGCGCGACGTCAATAACATGGTGCGGTTAACCTCAACTAAATGGGGCTAACCCGAGCGCGGAGGTTCCAGATTTAACCTCGCCGCGCGACATCAAGCTTAACGCGCGAGTTCGTTTGCCTTGATGCTCAGAAGCCCTCAGACATCAGCGTACCGGATATTGCCCTCCATCCGGGTCCACCATGGCGAAGCCGTCGCGCCAGGATATTCGGCGTGGCGGCTTCGTACACACGAACCGATCGAATTGACTGAAGAAGCCGTATGACGAAGCCTGACTGGATGTCGCTTTGGCACGTGTGGACTGTGATTGTCCCACGGCGAACCATTACGAGCGAGTTGGCTTGGGGGCGAGTCTGGCGACGGTTTGACGGACGATCGTGGATATACAAGCGGTTCGCCGAACTTGAAATCGAAGTGGACCGCTGATCCAAAGCGCCCGCAGGACTGCCACGCCCGCGGCTGCTAGGCGATTCGTAATGAGCGGGCAGCCCCTTGGAACGGAGGCGCCGTGGGGGGCACGGTGCCAACCGCGCTCAGACGTTAGCACGAACGCCATTGCAGCTCTTGTTAGTTGGGTCACAGTCGCGGCGACGGCCCTTCACGTGCTCCCAGGACCGCCATCCTCAGTCGAACTGGATCGGCTCCGATCCCGGATACGCATGCGCGACAAACTCGCAGAAGGCACGTGCCGCCGGAGAAAGCCGCGCCTTGCTTTTCCAGGCAAGGCCGACGTCCATGGTGTGCACGTCATCGTCCAGCACCTTGACGTCGATACGGTGTCCCTCGAGGGACCAGGGCCGATAAACCATGTCGGACAGGATCGTGATGCCCATTCCGGTCGCCACCATGCTTCGAACCGCTTCCACAGACAACGTTCGGAAGGTCACATTGGGGACATGCGGGGTACGCTGCCAGTAACGCATCGCGGAACGTTCAGCCTCGTCGACCGTCAGCATCAGATACGGCTCGCCGGCAAGATCGGCCAGCGTGAGACCTTGTCCTTGCGCAACAGCGGGTGATTGGCGCAGGTCCAGAGCCGGCGCGGAGACCGCAGCAAGAGGCGTGAATGGATGCTGCGCCGATCATGCAAATTGGAGACAAGCATGATCGCGGCATCGACGCTGCCCTTCACCAGGCTCTGCTCGATGGCATCGCGCTGAAACTCATGAAGCCGCACGGTGATGCCCGGAAAGGACCGCCAGAAGCGCGACAGCAGCGGCGGCAGGAAGTACCCGGCCACCGTGTAGCTGACTGCGACGTCGACGGTGCCGTCGACCTGGGTGCCCCAGCGGTGCGGCCCCCGCATCGCATCCGACACGCTGGCTTCGATCGCGCGGGCGCGCTGCAGGAATTGCTGACCATCGACGGTGAGCGTGACGCCGTTGGAATGCCGGTCAAACAGCTTGTGGCCGAGGTCGGCTTCAAGCGCCTTGATCGATGCCGTGACGGCCGATTGCGTCACGTTGAGCGCAGCCGCAGCCGCCGAAACCCTCCCGGATTCCGCGGTGGCAATGAAGTGGCGGACCTGACGGAAAGTCAGGGTCATCAATTTTTCCGATATCAGTGACTACTTTTTCGAATTTTACAATCGCCCCGCGCGTCTAAAAAACTATGCGCGGCGATGCGCTCCCCCTGTGGGATAGAAACGGACCGGCGCTAGATTGCCGACCGGGAGGGAGCGGCCGATACGATTTTGGTGGCACGTGACCCCGTTAAAAAACCTGGTCCATGGGTTGTCGCGCACTTGAGAGTGGTGACGCCATCCGGCGATCCCGTTTAGGAATCTGACGTATAGCGCAGCCCAGCCCTTCCGCCGCCGTCAGCAGGAGGATTAGAGATGAACCCCAAAAGATCGAAGTCGAGGAACGGAGGTAAGATGCAGATGGTGCACCCGGACGCGGCTGCCATCGACGTCGGAGCGACTATGCACATGGCTGCCGTGAGGGCAGATCGCGCACCGGAGCCAGTCCGCAGCTTCGGTACCTTCACGGCTGATCTGCATCGGCTAGTCGACTGGTTTACTGAATGCGGCGTCGAGACTGTCGTCATGGAATCGACCAGCGTCTACTGGATTCCGATCTTCGAGCTTCTCGATGCCCGGGGATTTAACGTGTTTCTTGTCAACGCGCGCGATGCCAAGCACGTGCCGGGGCGCAAGACCGATGTCAGCGATGCGCAATGGCTGCAGCGGCTCCATTCATTCGGGTTGCTGCGGGCCAGCTTTCGGCCCAAAGGGCAGATTGCCGAGCTGCGAGCCTACGTGCGTCAGCGCGAGCGTCTGCTGGAGTACGCGGCCTCACACATCCAGCATATGCAGAAGGCCTTGACGGAGATGAATCTTCAGCTGCACCACGTCGTCACCGACATCACCGGCGTGACCGGCCTGCGTATCATACGGGCGATCCTTGCCGGCGAGCGCGATCCTGAGGCGCTGGCGTGCTTGCGCCATTATAGTTGCCGCTCCAGCGCCGAGACGATCGCGAAGGCGCTCACCGGAAGCTACCGCGCCGAGCATCTGTTTGCGCTCGAGCAGGCACTTGCGCTTTACGACGCCTACCACGAGAAGGCATCTGCCTGCGACGCCCGAATTGAAGCCGTGTTGAAGGAACTGAGCTTCCATCGGGGGCATGGCCACGGATCAGCGCCGCGGGTCTCGCGGCGTCGGAATCGAACCGATCAGGCGAACGCTCCAGCTTTCGATGTCCGCGAGGCGCTGTTCGCGTTGCTCGGAAAGGACCTCACCGCGATCGACGGCCTCGGTCCTTACCTCTCGCTGAAGCTGATCGCTGAATGCGGCGACGACCTCTCCTCGTGGCCAAGTGCAAAGCATTTTACCTCCTGGCTGGGACTGGCGCCGAGCAACAAGGTCTCCGGCGGCAAAATGCTCTCGTCCCGAACGCGCCGATCCGGCGGCCGAGCGGCGGCACTTCTGCGCCTTGCTGCCGTGACCGTGGGTCGTACAGACACTGCGCTCGGCGCCTTTTATAGACGGCTCTCAGCGCGCATCGGCAAGGCCAAGGCCGTGACCGCCACGGCCCGGAAGATCGCAGTTCTGTTCTACAATGCTGTGCGATACGGAATGGACTATGTCGATCCCGGGGCCTCGTCCTACGAGACGCGTTACCGGACGCGAGTGGTCAACAATTTGCATCGGCGTGCCAAGGCATTCGGCTTTGTTCTCCATCCCTTGGAGCCGAAAGTAGATGCTGCCGTTTCTTAGGAATCAATCGTTGCTTCGCGTAGGGGACGACAGCTCGATGACTTCCCAAGGCTTGGAGTTGGTCGCTCGCGACGTCAGCGTCCAATTCGATGGCCTGAAAGCGCTGTCGAACGTGACCTTGGCTGTCCCCCGCGGCCGCATCACCGGATTGATCGGGCCCAATGGCGCGGGAAAAACCACCCTGATCAACGTCCTGACCGGATTCCAGACGGTCGGCACGGGAACCGTCGAGCTGGAGGGCGCCGCGATCGGCGGCATTGCCGCGCACAAACTGCGGCGGATGGGCGTCGCGCGCACGTTTCAATCGGGACGATTGTTCCGCGATCTCCCTGTTCTCGACAACCTCGAAGTGACGGGCGTCGGCCTCGGCCAGAGCCGGCGCGACGCGATTGCGGAAGCCAGGCGCGTCTTGACCTGGCTCGGCATTTCGCCGCTCGCGGCCACGATTGCCGGCGCCCTGCCCTATACCGACGAACGCCGCGTCGCGATCGGCCGCGCCATCATGTGCACGCCGCGCTATCTGCTGCTCGACGAGCCCGCGGCCGGCATGTCCGAGCATGAGAGCCACGATCTGGCCGCAGTTATCAAGCGGATCGCCGCCGAGCTCGGCATCGGCGTTCTCCTGATCGAGCACAATATCGGGCTCGTGCTCGAACTGTGCGAACGCATCTTCGTGCTGGATTCCGGCGAGATCATCGAGGTCGGCGCGCCCGACCAGATCCGCCGCAGCGACGCGGTTCGGCATGCCTATATGGGCACCCAGCAGGACGAGGTCGTTCCGGCGCTCGCGGAAGAGGCCGCGGCGTCATGACCTTGCTGGCGGTCAACGACATCACCGTGAGCTATGGGCGCCTCACCGCCTTGCGCGGCGTCACGCTGACCATCGCCGAGGGCGAAATCCTGTTCGTGACCGGCCCCAACGGCGCCGGAAAGTCGACCCTGCTGAATGCGATCGCCGGCGTCGTGCCGACAGGCTCGGGCAGCATCACGCTGGACGGCGCGCGCGTGACCGGCGCAGCACCGGAAGAGATCGCGCGGCGCGGATTTTCGCTGGTGCCCGAAGGACGCAACGTGTTCGGCGGCCTGACCGTCGAAGAGAACCTGAAAGTCGGCACCGGCATGCGCGCCGACCGGACCAGGATTGCCGGCGATCTTGAGTCCGTCTACCGGGATTTCCCGATGCTGGCGGAGCGTCGCCACACGACGGCCGGCATGCTGTCGGGTGGTCAGCAACAGATGCTGGTGATCGGCCGCGCCTTGATGGCGGCTCCCCGCATCATGGCGATCGACGAGCCGTCGCTCGGCCTTGCGCCCAAGATCATCGACCAGGTCTACGAGATCCTGATGCGCCTGCGCGCACAGCGCAAGCTCACGCTGCTGATCGTCGAGCAAAGCTCGACCCGCGCCAAAATGACGGGCGGGCGGATGGTCCTGATCCGGGGCGGCCGCATCGTGCTGGAGGGCGAGGCTGCCGACATGGTCAAGGACGCACGGCTGAAACAGGCCTATTTCGGCTTCGGGGACCATTAGGCCATGACCGCTGCCCTGCAAATCGTGTTCGACGCGTTGAGCCTGGGCAGCCTTTATGCGCTCGGCGCGCTCGGCATCGCGGCGGTGTTCGGGGTTATGCGCCTGGTCAACTTCGCGCATGGCGATTTCATCGCCTTTTGTGTCTTCGCCATGTTGTTGCCGTCGGTCGATGCTGCCGCGATCGTATTTGCCGGCCGGCTGCCATTTTACCTGCTGATCCCCCTGCTGCTGCTGCTGGTCGGCGCCGGGCTGTCGGTGCTGTCGGAAGTCGTCGTCTTCCGCCGCTTCCGCAACGCCAATCCAGCGACCATGATGATCGCGTCCTTTGCGCTCGGCTTCGTGATCCGCCATCTGCTGCTGTTGCTCTATTCGAGCCGCCCGAAGTCGATCACGCTGTGGCCAAACCTCGGCCTGCCGGTGGAGTTTCTCGGCGCCCATATTCCGATGCTGCAGGTCGTCACCATCATCATCACGCTGGTGGTGCTCGCGGTGCTGGTGCTGTTCCTGAAGCGCACGCGCTATGGCCTCGAGATGCGCGCCGCCGCCGAGAATTTCACCATGGCCCGCATGCTCGGCGTGCGCGCCAACGGCGTCATCCTGCTGGCCTTTGCCATCAGCGGCATGCTGGCGGCGGCGATCGGCCTGATCCTCGCCACCAATTCCGGCACGGCCGATATCGGCATGGGCGCCAATGTCATGCTGATCGCCTTCATCGCAACCGTGATCGGCGGGCTCGGCAGCGTGCCCGGCGCGGTCGCCGCCGGCTTCCTGATCGGAGCTGCGAGCGTCGTGTTCCAGGCCACCCTGCCGCACGATGCCCGCGTATTCCGCGACGCCTTCGTCTATGGCGCGGTGATCGTGGTCCTGCTGGTTCGCCCGCAGGGCCTGTTCGCCCCGAAATCCGCCAAGCAGCGAGTCTGATCCATGTCGCGGCCGCCATCCGTCATCCGGCAAACGATCATCACCCCGATCATCCTGATCGTGGTGCTGCTGGCCATGACGGCCCTGACCTATCAGTTCGGCAGCCGCGCCTTCAACCGCACCGCCATCGAAATGTTCATCAACATCATGGTGGTGGTCGGGCTTTACGCCTTTATCGGCAATTCCGGCCTGCTGTCATTCGGGCATATCAGCTTCATGTGCCTCGGCGCCTACATGACGGCTTGGCTGGCGATCCCGCCGGTCATGAAGTCGATCACGCTCAAGGGATTGCCGGCCTGGCTGCTGCACACGCAATTGCCGATGTGGATCGCGACGCCGATCTCCGGCGCGTTCGCGGCGCTGTTTGCATTGATCGTCGGACGCATCATCATGCGGCTCTCGGGGATTGCCGCCTCGATCGCCACCTTCGGCCTGCTCGGCGTCGTCAACAACGTCTATTCGAATTGGGATTCGGTCACCGGCGGACAGGGTTCGATCGTCGGAATTCCCCCGACCATGAACGTCTGGGTCGGGTGGCTGGGCGCCGCGGTCGCCATCGCGATCGCCTATCTCTACTCGGTGTCGCGCTCCGGGCTCGCGCTGCGCGCGGCGCGCGACGAGGCCGTCGCCGCCAGCGCCTCCGGCGTTGATATCGTGCGGGAGCGGCTGGTCGCCTTCGTCGTCAGCGCCTTCATCATCGGCCTGGCCGGTGCGCTCTATGCGCACTTCCTGAGCATCGTCAATCCCGGCTCGTTCTACCTGCGCACCACCTTCATCGCGCTGTCGATGCTGGTGGTCGGCGGTATGTACAGCCTCAGCGGCGCGGTGTCCGGCGTGGTCGCGATGTCAGTGCTGATCGAGCTGTTTCGCAACCTCGAAAGGGGTTTCAGCGTCGGCGGTCTTAACGTGGCGCTGCCGAACGGCGCCCAGGAGATCGCGATCGGCATCATCACCATCGTGATCCTGATCTACCTGCCGAGCGGCCTGACCCGCAACCGGGAATTCACATGGCGCGGCTGGCCACTGCAGCGGCGCCTCGCACCGCCGGTACAGACTGCGCTGAAGGAAACCAACTGAAGTTCGTTGCATCATTGGAGGAGTGGATCATGCGTTTTACCAAGATACTGGGGATATTGGCCGGCGTGTCCACATTGTGGCTCACGCCGTCCCACGCCGCGAACGAGATCGTGGTCGGATTCGCGACCGCCGCATCAGGCTTCATGCAAGCCTATGACAAGCCGGCACAGGATGCCGCCCTGATCCGCATCGACGAGATCAACAAGGCGGGCGGCTTGCTCGGCAAGAAGATCAAGCCGGTGTTCGCCGACACCAAGACCGACCAGGCCGAAGGCGCCAAGGCCGGACTTGCGGTGCTCGACCAGGGTGCCGACCTCGTCATCGTCTCCTGCGACTACGATTTCGGCGCACCGGCCGCGCTGCAGGCGCAGGCGGCCGGCAAGGTCTCCTTCTTCCTGTGCGCCGAATCGATCAAGGCCGGCATCCCCGCCGTCGGGCCGTTCTCGTTCTCGGCCTCGGTGCTGGCTCCGGTGCAGGGCGCGACCATATCGGAATGGGCCTATACCAAGAAGAATGTCCGCAGCTTCTATCGGCTGCTCGACAGCTGGACCGTCTACAACAAGGGCATCTGCGACGGCTTCGACTGGATGCTGCCCCGTCTGAAGGACGCTACCCTCGCCGGCAGCGACACCTTCAAGAACGACGACGCCTCGATCGCGTCCCAGATCACGCGGATCAAGAGCCTGCCCAAGGAACCCGACGCCATCATGCTTTGCACCATGATGCCGGGCGCCGTCTCTGCCATCAAGCAGATCCGCGCCGCCGGCATCAAATCGATGATCCTCAACGGCTCGGGCGTCGACGGCAGCTACTGGCTGAACGCCGTGCCTGACCTGTCGAACTTCTACGTTCCGGTGCAAGGCTCGGTCTATGGCGACGATCCGAACCCGAAGGTCAACGAGTTCAACAAGAAGTACAAGGAAGTCACCGGCGGCGATCCGTCCAGCCAATACGTCTATCCAGGCTACGTCCTGATCGACGTCTGGGCCAAGGCGGTCGAACGCGCCAAGACGACCGACGCTGCGGGCGTGGTGGCCGAGCTCGAGAAGATGACCAACGAGCCCACGCTGTTCGGGCCGCGCACCTTCAACAAGGACATCCACCACCAGAACCAGGGACGTTATCTGATCGTCGACACCGAGGCAGGCAAGCCGAAGGTGATCGATCAGTGGACGATCTCGGAAAAAATCCCGGTCGATTATTTGATCTCCAAGTAACTCTGCGAGCAAGCTCGCCGCGCATCGCTTGCGGATGCCTCGTCGCATCCGCAGGCGGGCCGGCCGATCGGATCACACGCAACAGCCCGGAACAGGACAACGGGAGGAAAGTGAAATATGGTCGTCATCAATTGCGACATGGGCGAAGCCTACGGCCTCTACAGGATGGGCGATGACAAGGCCCTGATGCCTCATATCGACGTCGCGAACGTCGCCTGCGGCTTTCATGCCTCCGACTTCAACCACATGCGCAAGACCGTGCAACTGGCCAGGCAGCATGGCGTCAAGGTCGGCGCCCACCCGTCGCTGCCTGATCTGCAGGGCTTCGGGCGCAGGGAGATGAAGATCGATCGCGACGAGCTCGCGAACTGCCTGCTCTATCAGATCGGTGCGCTCAAGGCGTTCCTCGATGCCGAGGGCATGCCGCTCAATCACATCAAACCGCACGGCGCGCTGTACGGCATGGCATCCCGCAACGAGGACATCGCGGAGGCGGTCGCCGACGCCGCCGATGTCTACAAGGTGCCGCTGCTCGGCATGAAGGGCACGCTGCACCAGAAGGTTTACGAGCGCCGCGGCCACACCTTCGTCGCCGAATACTATGCCGATCTCGACTACAACGCCGACGGCAGCCTCATCATCACCCGCGAACACGATGCCAAGGATCCCGTCGATGCGGCCTCACGCTGCACGCGCGCGGTGAACGAGGGCAAGACCCGCACGGTGGCCGGAAACGACATCATTGTCGGGGCCGATTCCATCTGCATCCATTCCGACACGCCCAATGCGGTTGCCATCGCGGAGGCGGTACGCGAAGCGGTGCGTCCCTATCTGACCGCGCCCTAATACATCGCGCCACGACGATCGAAGCGAACACACGAGGACATTCCATGGCCACTCAGCAGATATTCTCGCCGCTACCGGGGATCTTCTACCGCAAGCCCGCCCCCGACAAGCCGGACTACAAGTCCGATGGCGACAGCATCACGGAAGACGACACGATCGGCCTCATCGAGGTGATGAAATCATTCAACGAGGTCAAGGCGGGCGCGGCGGGCAAGATCGTGCGCTTCCTGGCGGAGAACGAGGAAGCCGTGATGGCCGGCCAGCCCATCGCCGAGATCGACGTTTGAGCCGACCAGCATCCATGACGATCAAGAAGCTCCTCATTGCCAACCGCGGCGAGATCGCCGTGCGGATCAACCGCGCGGCACGCCAACTCGGTATTGCGACCGTGCAGGTCTACAGCAAGGCCGACAAGGACTCGCTTGCCGTCCGCCTCGCCGACGAGGCGGTCGACATCGGTCCGCCGCAGGCCTCGAAATCCTATCTCAACCAGGAGGCAATCCTCGCCGCGGCCAAGGCCAGCGGTGCCGACGCCATCCATCCCGGCTATGGCTTCCTTGCGGAGAACGCCACCTTCGCCGCGGCCGTCGAAGCCGCCGGCCTGACCTTCGTCGGCCCCACCGCACAATCGATCCGCCTGATGGGCGACAAGGTTGCCGCCCGCGAAGTGGCCGCCGCTGCCGGCGTTCCGACGGTCCCGGGCAGCCGCGGACGCCTGGAGTCCGCCGAGGCCGCCTTCGCGCTGGTCGAAACGACCGGCTTCCCGGTGATGATCAAGGCCGCGGCCGGTGGCGGCGGGCGCGGCATCCGCATTGCGCGAACCGCGGAGGAATTTCATCACCTGATGCCGCAGGCCCAGGCCGAGGCGCTGGCGGCGTTCGGCGATGGCGGCCTCTATGTCGAAAAACTGGTCGAAGGCGCCCGGCATATCGAGGTGCAGGTGCTCGGCGACGGCAACGACGTCATTCATTGCTTCGAGCGAGAATGCTCGTTGCAGCGCCGCCGCCAGAAGGTTTGGGAAGAAGCGCCCTCGCCGTCGCTGACGCCGGCGGTGCGTGGACTGCTCTGCGCGTCAGCGGTCGCGCTCGCCAAGGCGGTGAACTATCGTGGCGCCGGGACGATCGAATATCTCTATGACGACCGCAGCCATGAATTCTACTTCCTCGAGATGAACACCCGCATCCAGGTCGAACATCCGGTGACGGAGATGGTGACCGGGATCGACCTGGTGGTCGAGATGATCCGGATCGCGGGCGGTGAGCGGCTCCGCATCCGTCAGGATCAGGTGCAGGTCGAAGGCCATTCGATCGAGGTCCGCATCAACGCCGAGGATCCAGCGAAAGGCTTCATGCCGAACCCGGGTACGGTGAGCGCGCTCAGCATCCCCGGCGGAGACGGGGTGCGTTTCGACAGCATGCTCTATGCCGGCTACACGGTGCCGCCCTTCTACGACAGCCTGCTCGGAAAACTGATCGTTCACGATCGCGACCGTCCCAGCGCCATTGCGCGGCTCATCCGCGCGCTGGCCGAGCTCGAGGTCGAAGGCCTGGCGACGACCAAGCCGTTGCACCAGGCTCTGGCAGGCGATCCCGACGTGCAGGCCTCGCGTTTCCACACCGCCTGGCGCGAGCCGTGGCTCGCCGCGCATGCCGAGACCCTTGCGGCGGCAACGACGCCGCCGTCCGCTACACTCACTCCGACAACCGCACGATAACCCGCCCCGTCAGCAACAGGAGGCCGCAGTCCCATGCAAACCAGATTTTCCTTCGGCGGCGACGAGCACATCTTTGCCGAAGTCGACGAAGCGATGTCGCTGGAGGCCTTTTTCAAGAGCCTCTTCGTCACCAACGCCGTGCGCGACGCCAGGATCAGGGGCGTGACCGAGATCTGCCCGGCCAACGCCTCCTACCAGGTCAAGTTCGATCCGGATCAGATCAAGCCCGACGACCTCCTCGCCGAGCTGAAACGGCTGGATTCGTCGACCGAGAAATCCGAGCCGGTGATCAAGACGCGAATCATCGAAATCCCGGTGCTCTACAACGATCCCTGGACGCACGAGACGTTGATGCGGTTTCGCGAGCGCCACCAGAATCCCGATGGCACCGACCTCGAATATGCGGCGCGCATCAACAACCTCGACAGCGTCGATTCGTTCATCAAGGCGCATTCCAGCGCGCCCTGGTTCGTCTCGATGGTCGGCTTCGTTGCCGGCCTGCCCTTCCTCTACCAGATGGTCGAGCGCCAGCGGCAGCCCCGAAATATCTGCGTCCGCGCACCGACACGCCAAAGCTTACCGTCGGACATGGCGGCTGCTTCAGCTGCATCTACTCGGTGCGCGGCGCCGGCGGCTACCAGATGTTCGGCATCACACCCATGCCGATCTACGATCCGAACCAGAAGATCAGCTATCTCCGCGATTTCATGTGCCTGTTCAGGCCGGGCGACATCGTGAAATGGAAGCCGATCGACCGGCCGGCCTATGACGCCGCGGTTGCCGATGTCGACGCCGGCCGCTTCGCGCCGGTGATCCGCGACGTCTCGTTCTCGCTGACCGAATTCAACCGCGACATCGATGCCTATAATCGCAAGCTCGAGGGGGTGCTCCATGCCCATTAAGGTCTTGAAACCGGGTCTTGCGACCACCGTCCAGGACCTCGGTCGTTCCGGCTATTATCACATCGGCATCCCGCTCTCCGGCGGCATGGATCGTCACGCGCTTGCGGCGGCGAACCTGCTCGTCGGCAACGAAGAAGGTGCCGCCGTGCTCGAAGCCGTCTTCATGGGGCCCGAGCTCGAGTTCACCGAGGACGCGATGGTCGCGGTCACCGGAGCCGAGTTGCCGCCGAAGCTCGATGGCGCGCCGCGCGAGACCTGGACCAGCTTCAAGGTAAAACGCGGCCAGAAGCTCTCGTTCGATTTCCTCAAACAGGGTGCGCGCGCCTACATCGCGATCGCCGGCGGCATCGACGTGCCGCTGGTGCTCGGCTCGCGCTCGACCTACGCGCTCGGCGCGCTCGGCGGTTTCAAGGGACGCAAGCTCGAGGCCGGCGATGAATTGCCGGTCGGCGCATCGGCGGCGCCGGCCAAGGAAGGCCGCACCATCGCCAAGGAGCTGCGCGGGCTGCCGGCGGGGATGCCGACGGAACTGCGCGCCATGCCGGGACTTTATTGGCACCGCCTCACCGAGACCGCCGGCAGCGGCTTCTTCTCCGATACCTGGAAGGTCGCGCCGGAAGCGGACCGGATCGGCTACCGCTTCAAGGGCGGCAAGCCGCTCGAATTCGTTCCGCGCGAGCCTCCGTTCGGGGCCGGCTCCGATCCCTCCAACATCACCGACGCCTGCTATCCCTATGGCTCGATCCAGGTGCCCGGCGGCACCGAACCGATTGTGTTGCATCGCGATGCGGTTTCCGGCGGCGGCTATTTCATGGTCGGGACCGTCATTGCGGCTGATATGGACCTGATCGGCCAGTTGCAGCCCAACACGCCGGTCAAGTTCGTCAAGGTCGGGATGGATCAGGCGCTTGCCGCGCGCCATGACCGTGCCGGACTGTTGGCGCGGCTGCGCAGTTCCCTGGCGTAATTGCGCCGGGGCTGCTTCGACAACACGCAGCGTGGCGGACGCAGTCCGTTCGGCACGCTTGTCTGTGCAGCAGATGTCGTCATTCTGTGCGTCCAGCGTATGATCCGATCGCGCAATGCGCGGAACATGACAAGAACCTATCTCCCGCGTTCGGGCACGGGAGTTGCAAGGGAATAGCAAGAAGGAAAGTCGCAGGCGCTGCGACGGGCCGACGGTCAACACCGGAACGGTCCGCGCCAGCAGATAAGACAAGATCACAGTCGACGGCAGTGACGGAGCGCAAGATGCAGACCACTTACGCGACCAACGATATTCCCGCGCAGCAACGCCGGCAATACTGGCAGCAAGTCGTTTCCGACATCTACTTCTCGCTCGACCTTCGCTTCCTCGGAGGCCACGACTTCAACGGCAGTCTGGGTGCCTGGTCGCTCGGCCCGCTTTCGGTCTCCCGCAACGTGTCGGACGGCCTGCTCTACAAGCGGCACGAGCGCCATCTGCTCAATGAACGGGAAGAGTGTTTCCTGATCACGGTGCCGGAGCTTGCCGAAATCCGCTTCGCCCAGGACGGCAAGGAGGTGCTGTGCCGGCCGGGCGCATTCCTGATCGAGCGCAGCCATTTGCCATACGAGTTCAGCCATCGCGATCCGACGGCGCTCTGGGTGCTGAAGGTCCCGAGCGCGGTGCTGAAGGCGCGGATCTCGCGCCCCGAACGGCTCGCAACCCTGCAATTCGACTGCAGCCGCAGCGTCGGCGGACTGTTCGTCGATACGCTGCGCCTTGCCGGGGAACGCATCGAAGAGATGGACGAGCCGGCGCGAGCCATGATGGGCCGGCACCTCATCGATCTCTTGGCGATGGCGGTCGAGTCCGACGAGCGCGTGCTGGCCGGGCATTCGTCCACGATCCGCAATGCCCATCTGCATCGCTGCGAGCACTTTATCCGCACTCGCCTCGACGACATGCGGCTGACGCCGCAGATGGTGGCGGACGCGTGCGGCATCTCGCTCAGATATCTGCACCAGCTATTTGAAAGCGAAGGCATCACCGTCAGCACCTACGTTCGCACTCAGCGCCTGGCGATGTGCGATGCCATGCTGCGCGATCCGCAGTGCCGCAAGAGCATCTCGGAGATCGCCTATCACTGGGGATTCGGCGACCAGGCCCAGTTCAGCCGCAACTACCGCAGCCGCTTCGGCTGCACGCCGAGCGAGGCGCGGGCTGCATCGCGCACGGCGCGTCCCTGACACCTCGCCACCCTCCTCCCGTTCCAGCTTGAACGTGCGTTAGGCAGCCAGCAATTCAACGCCTCGTGCTCTCCAGCGCAAATCTTCCTGCGCTGAGCGTCAAGAGCTGAGCCGGCGGCCTGCCTACAATCCTCGCGACATCTGCGGAAATCCGCCGGTCGAACCGATCGTCTGCGCCAGCCGGATCGTCAATCCGGCGCGCGCAGCCGCGTCACGACCTCGTCCGGCCCGGGCTCGAAAGGAAGTCGTATCGTGCAGAACCTTCGCGTTGCCGTCGACGTCGGCGGCACCTTCACCGACATCTGCATCATGGACGAGGCAAGCGGCCTCATCCGCATCGAGAAGACGGCAACGACGCGCGATCCCATCGAGGGCATCATGGGCGGCGTCTCCAAGGCCGGCATCGACCTCTCCAAAGTGGCGCTGTTCTCGCACGGCACCACGGTCGCGACCAATGCGCTGATCACGCGCCGGCTGCCGCGCACCGCCGTTGTGACCACGCAGGGATTCCGCGACGTCATCGAGATCCGCCGCGCCAACAAGGAAGACCTCTGGGATACCTACAAGGACGTGGTCAAGCCCTACGTGCCGCGGCGTGACCGCCTCACTGTACCCGAACGCATCGATGCGGCCGGCAAGGTGATCGAGCCGCTCGACGTCGATGCCGCGCGCGAGGTCGCGCGCATCCTCAAGCGCCGCGGCGTTGCCGCGATCGCGGTGTGTTTCATGAACGCCTACCTCAACGGCGCGAATGAGCGCGCGATGCGCGACATTCTGCTCAAGGAGATGCCCGATATTCCTGTGTCGATCTCCTCGCAGGTGCTGCCCGAAATCTTCGAGCACGAACGGTTCTCGACCACGGTCGCCAATGCCGTCGTGAGCCCGGTGGTCGTCAGTTACACCACCAGGCTCGGCGACCGGCTCGCCGATGAAGGCTACACCCGCGATCTCCTGCTGCTGCACACCGGTGGCGGCGTCATGACGCCCGCGAGCGTCAAGGATTTCGCCGCACGTCTGGCCGGCTCCGGAATTGCCGCAGGCGCCATCGCCAGCCGTTACATTGCCGGGCTGTGCGGCTTTCCCAACTCCATCGGCCTCGACATGGGGGGCACCTCGACCGACGTGTCGCTAGCCTATGAAGGCCAGTCGCGCATCACCAAGGACTGGTACATCGAGTTCGGCTATCCGATCCGCTTTGCCTCGATCGAGGTGCTGACGATCGGGGCCGGCGGCGGATCGCTGGCCTGGACCGATCCGGCGGGCTCCTTACGCAACGGACCGCAATCGGCCGGCGCCCATCCGGGACCGGCCTGCTACGGCAACGGCAATACCCAGCCAACCAACACCGACGCCAACGTCACGATGGGCCGGCTCGGCACCAGCCTCGCCGGCGGCAAGGTGACGCTTGATCCCGAGCTCGCCCACCAGGCGGTCGAGGATGGCGTCGCAAAGCCGTTCGGCCTCGGCCTGCACGAGGCGGCGGACGCCATCCTCAAGGTCGCCAACGCCAACATGTCAGATGCGGTGCGGCTTATCTCGATCAGCCGCGGCTACGACCCGCGCGATTTCGCGCTGGTGGCGTTCGGCGGCGCCGGTGCCCTGCACGGCGTCGACGTCGCACGCGAACTCGCGATCCCCGTCGTGATCGTGCCGCCGAATCCCGGCGTCACCTCGGCGCTCGGCTGTCTGTTGGTCGACATGCAGCACGACTTCTCGCAAAGCTGCATGGTCGGCGCCGATGAAGCCGATGCCGCCGACATCGAGGCGCAGTTCGCCGTGCTGGAAAAGGAAGCGCTCGCGCGGCTGACCCACGAAGGCGTCGCCGCGCAGGACATCGTGCTGCAGCGGTCGATCGACATGATGTATCGCGGCCAGTGGCGCTCGCTCGCGGTCAGCGCGCCGCGGCCGATCGGCCCGATCAGCGATCTCGTCCAGAACTTCCACGCTGAGCACAAGCGTGAATACAATTTCCGCCGGGACGACTCGCCGGTCAGCTTCTTCCGCCTCAATTTGAAGGCCATCGGCGTCGTCCCCAAGGCCGAATTCGCCGTGCACAAGGCCACCGGGGCGATCCCGGAGCCGGTCGATCGGCGCCGGGTCTGGTTCGACGGCAACGGCCTCGACACGCCGGTCTATCAGCGCGACGACCTGCCCTGCGGTTTCAGCTTTCAAGGCCCCGCGATCATCGAACAGGTCGACGCCACCACGGTGGTGCCGCCCGGCGCCAGCGCCGAGGTCGACAAATACCTCAACATCATCATTCGCGTGAAGGAGTGATCAGATGGCCGGCGATCTAGCGCTCGACCCCGTCACATTCGAAGTGCTGAAGAATTCCTTCATCACCAGCGTCGACCAGATGGGCGAGCAGGTGTTGCGGACCTGCTACTCATTCGTGATCTACAACCGCGACTTCTCGAGCGCCCTGCACGACGCCAAAGGCGAATGCGCAGCGCAGGGCAATCAGGACATCGCCGTTCATGTCGGCACGCTGCACTTCACCTGCAAGGATGTCATGCGTCACTTCGAGGGTGACATGCACGAAGGCGACGTGTTTGCGATCAACGACCCCTATGCCGGCGGCACGCATTTCTCCGACGTGCGCCTGATCCGGCCGATCTTTGCCGACGGCAAGATCATCGCCTTCAGCCAGTCCAACGGGCATTGGTCCGACGTCGGTGGCAGCGTGCCGGGCTCGTTCGACGTCGCCGCCCGCGAGATGTTCCGCGAGGGGCTGCGCATCACACCGATCCGCCTGTTCGACAAGGGACGCTTCTGCAAGGACGTTGCGCACCTGATCGCCTCCAACACCCGCGATCCGGCGTCAATCATCGGCGACATCCAGGCGCAGGCCGAGGCCACCGCGGTCTGCGAGCGCGAGATCCTGCGCCTGGTCAACAAATATGGCCGCGACACCGTCGAGACCGGTCTCGCCGCGGTGCAAGATTATGTCGAGCGTTCGGCGCGCCAGCGGATCGCGGCGCTGCCTGACGGCGAATGGGAGACCGTCGACTTCATCGACCGCGACCCCGCCGGCGGCGAAGGCATGATCCCGATCAGGATCAAGATGACGATCAAGGGCGACCGCGCGATCTACGATTTCACCGGAAGTCATCCGACCATCGGCTCGATCTACAATTCGGCCTTCGGCGCCACCTTCTCGGCGGTCGCGGCCGGCATGAAGACCTTCTTCCCGGACCTGCCGCTCAACTCCGGTTTCTATCGCTGCTTCGACATCATCGCGCCGGAGGGCTCGATCGTCGACGCCAAATGGCCGATCGCGGTCACCGGCTTCCTGATGCCGTTCGAGAAGATCATGAATTCGATCTACGAGATGTGGTCGAAGCTGATGCCGGAGCGCGCGCTCGCCTGCGCCTTCAACCTGGAATATCTCTTGACCGGCGGCCTCGACGCCCGCAGCTCCGACAAGCCGATCTTCATGTTCTACGACTGGCAGCCCGGCGGCTGGGGCGGGCGCAACGGCAAGGACGGCAGCAACGTCACCACCGCCTGCTTCGGAACCGGGCTGATGTCGCAGCCCGTCGAGGCCCAGGAGCGCGCCAACCCGATCCTGACCACGAAGTGCGAGATCCTCACCGACTCGTCCGGGCCCGGCAAATGGCGCGGCGGCGCCGGCGTCGAGAAGGTGTCGCGGATGTTGCAGGCAGAGAAGACCGTGATCTCCTACATCTGCGACCGCGAACGCGCCGTCGTCTGGGGGATCGAGGGCGGCCTGCCATCGATGCCGCACGGCCTGACCTTGCATCGTGCCGGCAGCAAGGCCAAGGAACGGCTCGGCTCGATCTTCTCCGACGTTCCGATCGGTGAAGGCGACGTGTTCGCGCGGCCGACCGGCGGCGGCGGCGGCTTCGGCGACCCGCTCGAGCGCGATCCGCGCCTCGTGATCGAAGACATCAAGGACGATTACGTCTCGGTCGCGCGCGCCGCCAAGGACTATGGCGTGGTGGTGCAGATCCTCGACGCCGAGCTTTGCGAATACGAGGTCGACAAGGCCGCGACCGATGCGCTGCGCACCCGGATCAGGCGCGAACGCGTCGCCAATGTGCGGCTCGATCCGGAAATCGTGGCCCAGCGCTACCGCAGCGGCGCGCTCAACGTACTCGACGTGATCCGCCAGCACGCCGTGATCCTCGACTGGGGCAGCGGCGCGCTGCTTCCCGAATCCACGCGTCAGTTCCGCGAAGTCTTCGAGCGGCGCTCGGTCGCCAACTGGGCCGCGGACTGATCCGACCCGATACCGCGCCGCCCGCCGGCGGCACGGCGCGTGCATGCCTCACCTTCAATTCGAACAACGAGGACAGACCATGACCAACCATCCCGCCAATCGGTTTCGACCGATCCGCTCCACCCTCGGCATCGTCACTAGCCTTGCCGTCACGAGCCTTGCCCTTGCCGGCGCGATCGCGCCGGCGTCGGCCGAGACGCCGTGGTTTCCGATGAAGGTCTATGACGCTTCGTCCGGCACACCGAAGCCGGCGGAGTACACGCCGCTGCCGAAGGCCGAGAAGCCCTACAAGCTCTGCGTGCTGTTCCCGCACATGAAGGACAGCTTCTGGGTCGCGGTCGCCTACGGCATCGTGAAACAGGCCGAGGCCATGAACGTCAACATGACGCTGTATGAGGCCGGCGGCTACGAGAACCTCCCCAAGCAGCTGTCGCAATTCGACGACTGCATGGCGAGCGGGCCGGACGCGATCATCGTCGGGGCCATCTCCGGCGCGGGCCTCAGCAAGAAATTCGAGGAAGCCAAGGCCAAGGGCGTGCCGGTCGTGGGGGTCACCAACCCGCTGCCGCCCAACGCGCTGCCCGCAGCCAACTATGTCGACTTTGTCGCCATGGGAGAAGTCACCGGCGAAGGCCTGCTCGCGCAGACCAAGCCCGGCGACAAGCTCAACATCGTCACGTTCCCCGGTCCTGCCGGCTCGGGCTGGGCGGAATCGTTCAACGAGGGCTTCAAGAAGGCGGTCGCCAAGAACGCGAACGCCCAGATCCTGGCCAAGTTCGGCGACTCCGGCGTCGCAGTGCAACTTCAGCTCATCCAGGACGCGCTGCAGGCCTACCCCAGCATGAACGTGATCTGGGGTACCGCTCCCACCGCTGAAGCTGCCATCGGCGCAGTCGCCGAAGCCGGACGAAATGACCTGAAGATCGTGTCGTCCTATGAAAACCAGGCGATGCTCGACGCGCTCACCCGCGGCGACGTCCTCGCCTTCGCAACCCAGTATCCGGTTGGCGAAGGCGCGATCGCAATCGACCAGGCTGTGCGTCTGATCGAGAAGAAGCCGGTGATGGCGCTTGTGCAGCCGATCGCCGCCGTGATCGACAAGACCACCGTCCCGAAATTGCAGATGGATCTCGTGCTGGCGCCGGCAAGCTGGACGCCGGTCTATTCGGTCAAGGCCAAGTAAGCAGCAAGTAAGCGCCAAGTAAGCCCCGGCAACGCATCGCGGGCGGGAGCAAGATGCTCTCGCCTGCTTGCCGGACCTGCACGGAGAAGGAGATGGATGCCGACATCGACTTAAACCGGACCGAGCCCCTGCTCGCATTACGGGGCATCTCGAAGCGATTCGCTTGCGTCCGGGCGCTTGATCGGGTCGATCTCGATGTCCGCGCCGGCGAGTTGCACGTCTTGTTCGGCGAGAACGGTGCCGGCAAATCGACTTTGATCAACGTGGTGTCGGGCACCGTTGCCGCCGATGAAGGCACGTTCCATTTCGGCGGCGAAGAGATCCGCCATCTCACGCCGCAGCGGGCGCGCGCCATCGGCATCAGCCCGGTGTTCCAGGAATTTTCGCTGGTTCCCAGCCTCACGGTGGAAGAGAATCTGTTCCTCGGTCGCGAGGTCTCGAACGCCGGCGTTTTGCGTGCGCGGGAGATGCGCAAGCGCGCGACGGCGCTGATCGACGAGCTCGGCTTCGACCTCGATCCCACGCAGCGGGTCGACGATCTCTCGCGCGCGCACCAGCAGATGGCGGAGATCGCCAAGGCGCTGCTCGGCCGGGTGCGGCTGTTGATCCTCGACGAGCCGACCGCTTCGCTGACCGAGCGGGAGACCGGACGGCTGTTCGAATTGATTGCCCGGCTGAAGCGCCAGAATGTCGGGCTGATCTACGTCTCGCACCGCATGCGCGAGATCCGCGCGCTCGCCGATCGCGTGACCGTGCTGCGCGACGGCCGCCATATCCGCACCCTCGAGGCTGCCTCCTCGACGGATGGCGAGCTGGTCGAGCTGATGACCGGCCGCAAGATCGACCTGTTGTTTCCGGCGATCACGCACCAACCCGACAAGGTGATGGTCGATGTCGAAAACCTGACGCTCGCCGACGGCAGCGTTCGCGACGTGAACTTCTACGCCCAGGCCGGCGAGATCACGGGCATTGCGGGCCTCGTCGGCTGCGGCAAATCGGAGTTGATCCGGGCGATCTATGGACTTGCGCCGATTGCCTCGGGCGTGGTCCGCCTCGACGGCCTGCCTTACGAATTTCCGGCGCCGCGGCGCAGCCTGAAACATGGCGTCGCCTATTTCCCCGCCAACCGGATCGCCGAAGGGCTGGCGCTGTCGCGCCCGATCCGCGAGAACGCATCGATGACCGCACTCGACCTGCCCGCCTTCGCCCGCTTCGGCATGCTGCGACAGGCCGCGGAGCGCGTCACCATCGCCGGCATCATGGAGCGGTTGCAGCTCAGGCCGCCCAATATCGAGCGCATCGCCGGTGCGCTGTCCGGCGGCAACCGTCAGAAAGTGATGCTCGGCCGCGCCCTGACCCGCGAGCTGACCGTATTCCTGTTCGACGAGCCGAGCGTCGGCATCGACGTCGGCGCGAAGCTCGAAGTCTACGAGTTCATGAAACGCCTCGTCGAGGCTGGTGCCGCGGTGATTGTGGTGTCGTCCGAACTGCCGGAAGTGCTGGCGCTGTCGAACCGGCTCTACGTCATGCACCACGGCCGGATCGCTGCCGAGCTGAAGGGCGCCGAGAAGACCGAGCAGAACGTGCTTGCGAGCTTCTTCAGGGATCACCTCACGGCGGAGGTCGCATGAACACGGCCCTCGCCGCCTCCCGACTGCAGACATCGATCGGCCTTCGATCGATCGCCGGGCGGATCGGCTTCCTGCCGGCGCTTCTGGTGGCACTCGTTGCCGGCATGTCGGCGATTGATCCGCAGTTCTACGGCATCATCAATATCCTCAACATCCTGCGGAACGCGTCGTTTCTGGCCATCGTCGCCTGCGGCCAGGCGCTGGTAATCATCGCAGGCGGTTTCGACCTCTCGGTCGGCGCCGTCGTTGCACTGGCGAGCGTGGTGACCGCCAAAACCATGGCGGTCACGGCGGCGGCGTTTCCCGGCAACAACGCCCTCATCATCGCAAGCGGCGTCGCTGCCGGGCTCGGCTGCGGGCTGGTGGTCGGGCTGGTCAACGGCTTCTGCGTCGCGAAGCTCAAGGTCTCCGGCTTCGTGGTCACGCTGGGCACGATGTCAGCGACCGCAGGCGTCGGCCTCATGATCACGAGTGGCATCCCGGTCTACGGCATGCCGGAAGTCTTCGTGAAGGGGTTTGGGCGCGCCCAGGTGTTCGGCCTGCCGACCGCGGTCTATATCGCGCTCGCCGTCATCGCCGTCATGGTGTTCGTGCAACGGCGCACGCTGTTCGGCCGCTACGTCTATGCGATCGGCGGCAATGTCGACGCCGCCGTGGTGTCGGGCGTCTCGGTCCAGCGCCACATCGTCGGCACCTATGTCGTGTCCAGCGTACTCGCCGCACTCGCCGGAATCCTGCTCACCGCGCAGGTCGGCTCCGGCCAGGCAAGCTTTGGCGGCGACCGCATGATGTTGCAGTCGATCGCCGCCGCCGTGATCGGCGGCGTCAGCCTGCGCGGCGGTGTCGGCCGGATCGAGATCGTCGCCATCAGCGCGCTGTTCCTGACCATCCTCGGCAACGCGCTCAATTTGCTGCACATCGATTCCCGCCTGCAGCCGGTGTTCCTCGGCGTCATCATGGTCGCTGCCGTGGCGCTGGACGAACTCAGCCGACGGAGCAAATCCCGTGTCTGACGTCGAACTGTCCGTCGCCGCCAAGGATACGAGCCTTGCAAAGAGGCTGCCGGCCCAGTGGCTCTGGCGCGCGATGCTGCCGATTGCGCTGGTCATTCTGCTGCTCGGCTTTGCCGCGGTCGACGGCCGCGTGCTCTCGCCCGCCAATTTGCTCAACATCGCGCAGCAGACCAGCTACCTCGCGCTGTTCGCGATGGCGCAGACCGTGGTGATCCTGACCCGCGGCTTCGACCTCGCCCTTGGCCCCACGGTGTCGATGGTCAGCGTCGGCACTGCGCTGGCGATGGCAGGCGCCACGGCAGCGGGGCATGACACGACCGCGGTGCTGCTCGCCGGGCTCGCGGCCGGTTTCGGCCTTGGCATCGCCTGCGGCCTGTTCAACGGCGTTGTGATCGCGCTGCTCGGCGTCAACCCCTTCGTTGCGACGCTTGGCAGTTACAACATCGCGATTGGTGTCGCGACTACGCTGTCGGCGGGACGACCGGTGCAAGGCGTGCCAAGCCTGTTCTCGCAGCTCTTCTATGGCGGCAGCGTCTTCGGCATCCCCGCCGCCATCACAATCACGATCGCGGTCGGGCTCGTGCTGCATCTGACCCTGGTGCGCACCGTGTTCGGCCGCTCGCTCTACATCATCGGCACCAACCCGCGCGCCGCGGCGGTGGCGGGCTTGCCGGTGAAGCGAATCCTGACCCTGACCTATGTGCTGTGCTCGGTGCTCGCCGCGCTTGGCGCCATCATGATGACGGCGCGCACCGGCTCCGGCGAGCCGAATCTCGGTGGCTCACTGTCGCTGCAGGCGATCGCCGGCGCCGTGGTCGGCGGGACGAGCCTCGCAGGTGGCCGCGGCGGCGTCGGCACTGCGGTGCTCGGCGCCCTGTTCGTCACCATCCTGTCCAATGGCATGAACCTCACCCGCATCGATGGCTACGTCCAGATGGTCGTGCTCGGCGCGATCGTCATCATCGGCGTGCTGCTCGATCGCCTGCGACAGGAGCGAAGCCAATGACGGCCGGGTCTCACTTGCAAGACGATCGGACAGCATCGATCTACGTTGCCCCCTCATTGCCGGCGGCGCTCGATGCGCTGGCCGACTACGGCGCTGCCGGAGCCCCCTTTGCCGGCGGCACCTGGATCATGCGGTCACCGATCCGGCACGAACCGCTCAGGCCGCATTATGTCGCGATCGGCAAGATCGGCGAACTCAGTGCGATCCGGATCGGTAAGGATTCCATCGAGTTCGGCGCGGCGGTGACGCATGCCGCGCTGGCAGCCGCATTGGCCGGCCTCCCGGAATTCGGCGTGCTCGCAGCGGCGGCCGGCAGCTCAGCCAACCCGGCCATTCGGGCGTTGGCAACGGTCGGTGGCAATCTGTCGACGACGGATTTCTACGCCGCCGATTGCGTGCCGGCGCTGCTCTGTCTCGATGCCGCCGTCGAAGTTGCGAGCCGTGACGCGAGCGAGCGCATGAGCCTGGTCGACTTCCTCAAGCTGCGATCGACATTGGCGCCCGGCCAATTGCTCACCAGGATCATCGTGCCCCGGACAGAACGCAGGACCGCGCATGCCCGCCTGCCGCTGCGCAAATCGGGTGACTATCCCGTGGCGATCGTCAGCCTCTCCGTGAATGTCGATACCGCCAGCCATGTCCAGGCGGTCCGGATCGCCGTCGGTTCCGTCGAACAAACCCCGCGCCGCTGGGGGCGGCTCGAAGCTGCCTTGCTTGGCGCAGTGCTCGATCCCGCGCGGGTGGCCGATATCGCCGCAGGGCTGACGGCGGAGTTCACCGGCCGGGACAGCGTCGAGGTTCCGCCCTGGTATCGCGTGAGCGTGCTGCCGAGCCTGGTGCGCCGCGCGGCTGCCGTCGCGCGTGGCGAATGAAACGATGATGGAGGCAGCGGGCATGGTCTTCACCCTGAGCGTCAACGGCGACCGCCTCGCCACGACCGCCAATCCCGTCACGCCTCTCGTCGACGTCCTGCGCGAGGAGTTTCACCTGACCGGCGCCAAGCCGGTCTGCCGCGAAGGTTTCTGCGGCGCCTGCATGGTGCTGGTCGACGGCAAGCCCGCGCCCTCATGCCTGATGCCGGTGGCGCTCGCAGAGGATTGCGAGATCCGCACGGTCGAAGGCCTCGCCGGCGGCGGCGCGCTCAACCCGATCCAGCAGGCGCTCGAGACCTGCGATGCCGTTCAGTGCGGCATGTGTTTTCCCGGCATGATGGTGACCCTGACGCATCTTCTGACGACCACACCAGGCGCAACGCGCGACGACATCCGCGCGGCGCTGACCGGCAACATCTGCCGTTGTACCGGATATGAACGGATTATCGACGCCGCCATGCTGGCGCTCGCGGCGACTTGATGGGAGGCGCAGCGATGGCCGATGTTTCAGCGACCATGGATCTCCGGCGCCGCGATGCAAGCGACAAGCTGCGCGGCCGCACCCGCTATACCATCGATCGTTACTTGCCCGGCATGCTGCACGCGGCGGTGCTGCGCGCCAGCGTTCCCGCGGGGCGTATCGTTCGTCTCGACACCGCAAAGGCTACGCGCATGCCCGGCGTGCATGCCGTCGTGACGGCCGCCGACGCTCCCGGCAAGATCGGCATCGGCATCGCCGATCATCCATTGTTCGCGCGCGAGGTGATCCGCTACGACGGCGAGCCGCTGGCCGCGGTGGCCGCCAGCACGTTCGCCCAGGCGCAGGCCGCGCTTGCCGCAATCGAAGTCGAGATCGCACCGCTGCCGGCCGTGCTCACCATGTCCGAAGCGCTTGTGCCCGAAGCGCCGCTCGTTCATCCCGATTGGCGCGAGCATGAGATCCTGCTCGAAGGCGGCGCACGCTCGGGCAACGTCGCCTGGGAGGCGACCGTGGTCCGCGGCGATGTCGATGGCGCCTTCGCGCGCACCGACGTCGAGATCGTCGAAAGCACGTTCCGCGTCGGGCGCCAGAACCATGTCGCCTTCGAGCCGCGCGCGGTCGTCGCGGACTATGAGGACGGACGTTTCCATATCGAGACATCGACCCAGGTCCCGTGGACCGTCCGCAATGCGACCGCGCGACTACTGGGTGTTCCCGCATCGCAGGTGCGGGTCACGGTGCCGCCGGTCGGTGGCGGCTTCGGCCTCAAATTCGATCTTGCGATTGAACCATTCGCCGCGCTTCTCGCCCGCGCCAGCGGACGGCCGGTGCGGCTGGTCAACTCGCGCGAGGAGGAAATGCTGACCTGCCTGTTCCGCGAGAATGCCGAGATCCGCATCCGGTCGGCCGTGACACGCGACGGCGAGATCGTCGGACGCGAGGCCGTCGTGCTGATGGACTGCGGAGCATATGGCGGCGAACAGATCTTCCTGACCACCATGACCGCGCACACGCTCGGTGGCAACTACCGGCTCGGTTCGGTGCGGCTGGTCTCGCGTGCGGTCTACACCAACACTGCGCCGAACGGCGCGTTCCGCTGCTGCAACGGCGTCTACAACACCTTCGCACTGGAGCGGCACACCGACGAGATCGCGCAACGCATCGGCATGGATCCGCTTGTCTTCCGCCGCCGCAATGTGCTCGGCGACGGCGATCTCGGCGCCACCGGCCAGGTGTTCGAGGGCGACGTGCTCGGCCCGATGCTGGAGCGGATGGACACGCTGCGGGATCCGGCCGCACCGCCGCGCGCGCTTGCAGATGGTCGGCTCTATGGCCGCGCCACCACGGTCGGCACCTGGTTCGTCTTTGTCGGTCCGTCAGCGGCGACCGTGAACATGAATGCCGATGGCACGGCGACGCTGGTGACGTCGGGCGTCGAGATCGGCTCGGGCTCGATGATGCAGAGCCTGCCCCAGATCGTCGCCAGCACGCTCGGCATCCCGCCTGAAACCGTGATCGTGCGCACCGCCGACACCGACGCCGCCGGCTATGATGTCGGCGTGGGCGGCGGCCGTACCACGGTCTCGCTCGGCGCCGCGAGCCTGTCGGCCGCGCAGGAGGTCCGCGCCAAGCTGCTCAAGGTCGCCTCCGACTTGATCGAAGCCGCGCCAGACGACCTCGTGATGCGCGAGGGGCGGATCGAGATCGCCGGCGCGCCGGGGTCCGGCCGCACGATCGCCGAGGTCGCGGCGCGCGCCCAGGCGCAGATCGGCCCGATCTCCGGCACCGGCGCCTTCACCGGAGCCGGCGTACAGGCGATGCCGGGATGCGTTGCCGGTCACTTCATCGGCGCGATCGACATCCCGATCTTCGCGGTCCATGACTGCGAGGTCGCCGTCGACGCAGAAACCGGCCATGTCGAGGTGCTCGCCTATCGCGTCGTCCAGGATGTCGGCCGCGCGCTGAATCCGCGCGCGATCCATGGCCAGATCCAGGGCGGCGTCGTGCAGGGACTTGGCTACGCCCTGCACGAGGAGGTGACGATCGGCGCCAACGGCCGGGTCTGTCAGAACGGCTTCGAGACTTACCGCGTACCGTTGGCGCAGGACGTCGTTCCGGTCGAGATCAGCCTCTACGAGGGCGCGCCGTCGATCGGACCTCTCGGCACCAAGGGCGCGGGCGAGGTCCCGATCCTGAATGTCGGTGCGGCCGTGGCATGTGCGGTGGCAAATGCGACGGGAAAGCGCGTCCAGGAATTGCCGCTGACGCCGCCGCGCGTGCTCGAGCTGCTGCTCGACCGCAAACAGGACGTCGCGCTGACGCACATCGCAGCGGCCTGGGCGGACAATCTCGTCCGCCCTCACAACCCATCGGATCGCTCTTGAAAACTGAGTGAGCGCCAACGCGCGGCGTCAGGTTCGATCCAACGAGCGGCGTTACGGAGAGACTGTTTCCGCCGATGGCAGGCTGATGATCCGCAGCGCGCCCACCTCCCGGGGCAATGGCGCACCGAGCACAAGTGAGAGCTGATGCGATGCGTCGGTGAGGCGGGACGCCAGCGCCTGCAGGTCGGCCCGGCGGATGCGTTCGATGGGGCCGCTCACCGTCATCGCACCCATCAGCGCGCCGTCGTGTCCGAAGACGGCGGTGGAGAGCGAGGCCGTCACGGCGTCGTAGACTCCCGAACTGACGAACACATGCACACCGTCATTCATGCGATCCGCAAAGTGGGCCGTCTGCAGCACCTGTCCCGTCGAGGTCAAATCGAGCGGTGCGAGATTTGTCGGCCGCGCGACATCGCGCACGAGCTGGGGCGAATCCACCCGAAACAGGCAGAGCCGGCTATCGCGTTCGCGCACGTGGAACGCGCTGCTCTCCAACGTTTCCTGGCTTAGCCGCTGAAGCACCGGCAGCACATGCTGTTCGAGATTGAAATTGGCCCGATAGGTGGTGCCGAGCTGGAACGTCTTTGCACCGAGCGCGTAGCGGCCGTCGCTGAGGCGGACGACGTAGCCGGCCTCATCCAGCGACACCAGCGAGCGCATCACGGTCGGCTTCGCCAAACCCGTGATCCTGGCGATGTCGGCCAGGCTGCGCGACCCGGCTCCAGCGAAGGTATCCAGGATCGCCAGCGCACGTTGCACGGCGGCGACCCCCTGCGTCTTGGGCATCGAAATCCCCTGTCCTGCCGATTCCGGGTTGACCTCGGCGCGTCGCCATTACACTATGCGTAACGGCGTTCCATTTTCAATGGGGTTCGGTATGGCCGTAGGGTTCAAGATCCTTTCCCGCAGGCGCGTGGTCGCAGGCGAATTGGTCGAGCGCGCCCGCGCCCTTCCGGTCGCCAATATCAGTGATGTGATGTCACGCATGACCTCGGGCGGCGCCGCGCTCCGGCCGATGCATGCGGCCGGCGGCATGGCCGGTCCCGCTCTGACCGTGAAGACCCGTCCCGGCGACAATCTGATGGTCCACAAGGCGCTCGACATGGCGGTCGCCGGCGACGTCATCGTGGTCGATGCCGGTGGCGACCTCAGCAACGCAATCTTCGGCGAGATGATGCTCGCGCAGGCGGCCCGGCGCGGCGTCGCCGGCATCGTTGTCCATGGTGCGATCCGTGATGCCGCCGCCATCCGCGCGAACCGCCTTCCCGTGTTCGCCGCGGGTGTCACCCATCGCGGTCCCTATAAGGACGGTCCGGGTGAGATCAACGGACCGATCGCGATCGGCGGCATGGTCATCCAGTCCGGCGATTTGGTGTTGGGCGACGACGATGGCGTGCTCGCCGTCGCCATCGATGATTGCCGAGCGGTGATCGAGGCCGCCGAAGCCAAGCAGGCCGCCGAGACCAAGCAAATGGCGGCGATCGAAGCCGGTACGCTCGATCGTAGCTGGGTCGACGCCTCGCTCCGCCGTCTCGGTTGCGAGATGCCAGAGGTCTAGCGATGGCCGGGCGCACGATCTCCGAGAAGATCCTCGCTCGAAAATCCGGGCAGGATGCGCGCGCCGGGGACCTCGTGGTCTGCGAAGTCGATTGCGCGCTCGGCACCGACGGTTCGGTCCCGATGGCGCTCGACTATTTCAAGGCGATGGGCGGGAAGAGCGTACGCGATCCCACGCGACTGGTGTTTACGCTCGACCACTATGTGCCGCCGACGAGCCCGCAGACGATCGAACTGCACCGCGTGATCCGAGACTTCGCCAAGCGGTTCGATGTCACACTGCATGAGGCCGGCGAAGGCATCGGCCACCAGCTCATCGTCGAGACGGGCCGCGCGCTGCCGGGCGGCTTGGTCGTCGGAGCCGACAGCCACGCCGTGACCTACGGGGCGCTGAATTGCTTTGCGACCGGGATCGGCTCATCCGATCTCGCCGCCATCATGCTGTGCGGCCGGATCTGGTTGCGGGTGCCGGATTCGATCCGCGTCGTTCTGGCCGGACAACTGCCGAGCGGCGTCTACGCGAAGGATATCGCATTGGCGCTCGCGGGCGTGCTCGGCGCTGACGGTGCCGCCTATCAGGCACTCGAATTCGCGGGACCGGGTGTCGCCACGCTCGCACTGGAGGACCGCCTCGTCCTGAGCAATCTTGCGGTCGAGATGGGAGCGAAGACCGGCATCTTCCCGGCCGACGTTGAAACCGTCGCCTATCTGCAGGGCCGCACCGGCCAGGCTTTCGAGCCGGTCGCAGCGGATCCGGATGCGCGCTACAGCCGGACCGTGGAGATCGCGCTCGACGCCCTGACGCCACAGATCGCGTTGCCGCATCTGGTGGATCAGGTGGTGGCGCTCGAGGATGCGGCCGGCACGCCGGTGCAGATGGTCTATCTCGGCACCTGCACCGGCGGCAGGTTACGCGATTTCCATCAGGCCCTCGCCGTGCTCGAGGCGGGTGGAGGCGTCGCGCCCGGCGTGCAGCTCGTGGTCACGCCGGCATCGCGCGAGGTCCGCGACGCCATGGCGGCCGATGGCACGCTCGACGCCATGGTCGGCTTCGGCGCGACCGTGGTCGAGCCGGGCTGCGGCTCCTGCTGCGGGACCTGCGGGGTGATCCCCGGCGACGGGGTTTCGGTGATCTCGACCGCCAACCGCAACTTCAAGGGCCGCATGGGCAACGCCAAGGCATCGATCTACCTCGCCTCGCCGGCCGCCTGCGCAGCCGCCGCGACACGCGGTGTCGTGACCGATCCGCGCAAGGTGTCGCGATGACAGTTTTGCGAGGGCGCGCGCGACTGGTTGGCGACGACGTCAACACCGACTCCATCATCAGCTCGACCCGCAAGCGCGAGAGCCTCGACCCCGCCGTTCTCAGGCAATTCCTGTTCGAGCATGTCGACCCGGCCTTCGCGGCCTCAGTGCAGCCCGGAGACATCCTGGTGGCGGGCAAGAATTTTGGTTGCGGCTCGGCCATGGAAGTCGCCGTCACGACCGTGCTCGGGGCTGGCATTCCAGCAGTGATGGCGCGAAGCTTCTCACGCACCTACTACCGCAACGCCATCAACAACGGCCTGCTGCCGCTCGTCTGCGATACCGGCGAGATTCGCGAGGGCGACATCCTGAGCTCCGACGGCACCGGCGCGATCCGCAACGAACGCAGCGGCGAGACGCTCAGCCCGGAACCGCTGCCGCCGATCATGCTGGCGATCCTGCGCGCGGGCGGCCTCGTTCCCTACATGCGTCAGAACGGTGACTTCAAACTATGACCACCACAGATACTCGTTCCGCCATCGCCTCGACGGGCTACCGTCTCAGGCTTCCCGGTCCGACCGAAGTGCCCGAGCGGGTGCGCCAGGCGATGGCTCGAGTGATGGTCAACCATCGCGGTCCCGAATGCCGGACTGCGATCGGCGAGGCGGAGGAGATGATCCGCCCGATTCTGGGCACGACGAACCACGTCCTGTTCTTTGCCAGCTCCGGACCGGCGTCATGGAGGCCGCGCTCGTCAACGTGGCCGGACCGGGCAGCCGGATCCTCGTGATCGAGCATGGTCAATTCGGTGAGCGTTTCACCACGATCGCCAAGGCCATGAACATCACCGTCGACACGGTCGCGATCGAGTGGGGCCAGCCGATCGATACCGCCGCGGTGGAGGCTCAGTTGCGCGAGCACGCCTATCGCGCCGTCGTCGTCGTGCACAATGAGAGCTCGACCGGGATCGTGGCCGATCTCGCGGCGCTCGGCGCGCTTATGCGCGACCGGCCAACGCTGCTCATCGCAGATTCCGTCAGCGGTCTCGGCGGCATCGAGATGCGGCAGGACGAATGGGGCGTCGACATCGTGGTCTCGGCCTCGCAAAAGGCCTTGATGTGCCCGCCCGGCCTCGCACTTGCCAGCGTGAGCGCCAAGGCGTGGCGCGTGATCGGGCAGGACGAAGGGCGATCCGTGTTCTATTGGGATTTCCGTCGCGCGCTGAAATCCGCGGAGCAGAACGAGACCCCGTTCACGGCGCCGGTCAGCCATATCTATGGCCTGCGTGAGGCCTTGACGATGATGCATGAGGAAGGCTTCCCCAATGTACTCGCGCGCCACAAGAAGCTTTCGGGCGCGCTGCGCGCCGGCGGCGCGGCGCTCGGGCTTGCAGATTTTTGCCGCGAAGAGCCGCGCTCGAGCACGGTCGTGGTCTTCAAGGTCCCCGACGGGCACGAAGGCGGAGCCATCGTGCGACAGCTCTACCAGGATCACCGCACGGTGATCGCAGGCGCCCGCAACCGTCTGTCAGGCCGCGTCATCCGGTTTGGCACGATGGGTGCTTTGAGCGCGGGGACCATTTTGACCGACCTTCTGCATCTCGAAGACGCACTCACGAAACTCGGCCTGCCGATCGAGCCCGGCGCCGGGCTCAAGTCGGCCACCGAGTACCTCGTCGCAACCACATGAGCAACCGCTGAACCTGCAAGGGCGAACCACGATGAGATCTCCTGCCCCCATCCTCGCCCGAGTCGTGACGCTCGCGGCATCGCTGTTCGCGGCTGGGCTGGCCTCGGCCCAGCAGAGCGTCGTGCTCTATTCGGCCAACGACGACACCGTGAACAAGCTTGTCGCCGAAGGCTTCGCCAAGGCGACAGGAATTAAAGTCGACGTGGTCTCGACCGGATCAGGTGTGCTGGTGCGCCGCGTCGCCTCCGAGGCCGCCAATCCGCAGGGCGACGTGATCTGGGGTGTCAGTGCGACGCTGCTGCGGCTGGCGAGCCCGCACCTTCAGGCTTACCCAGCCAAGGGCCGCGACGCCGTTCCGGCCCAATTCCGTGACCCAAACGACCTTTGGCTCGGTACCAACATCCAGGTCGTTGTGATCGGCCAGAACACCAAGGCGATCGACAAGGCCAGCGGGCCCAAAGCGTGGGCCGACCTCCTCGATCCGAAATGGAAGGGCAAGCTCGCCTTTACCGACCCGGTCAATTCCGGATTCTCATATGCGGCCGCGACCACGCTTCTCTCGCTGTGGGGCGCTGATGACGCAGCCTGGACCAAGATGGACGGGCTGCTTGCGAATGCGAAGGTGCTCAACCGCTCGACCCAGGTGTTCGACGGGATCGGCAGCGGCGAATATCCGCTTGGCATCACGCTCGAATATGCCGGCTTTCTGTGGGCCCATAATGGTGCACCGGTGAGCGTCGCCTATCCGGCCGAGGGCACATATGCGGGCGTCGAGGGCGCAGCCGTCCTGAAAGGCGGACCGAACCCGGAGCCTGCCAAACGGCTGGTCGACTATCTGGCCAGCAAGGAAGTCCAGGAAATGCTGCTGAAAGCGACCTTCCGGCGCCCTGCCCGTCAGGATATCGAGCTCGAGGCAGTCGCACCCGGGATGCTGCCCTTCTCGGCGATCAAGGTGCTGCCCTATGACGACGTCAAATGGGAAGCAGCCCGGCGCGACACGCTCGCGCGGCTGAAGACCACGATCCAGAACACGCGCTGATCCGATGACCAGGATCCGGATTGAAAACCTGACCCGCACCTTCGGCGCGGTGCGGGCCGTGGACGACATCTCGCTTGACATCAAGCATGGCGAGCTGTTCACGCTGCTTGGGCCTTCGGGCTGCGGGAAGACGACGCTGCTGCGCATGATCGCAGGCTTCGTCGATATCGAATCCGGCTCCATTTCGTTCGACGACCGGCGCATCGATGCTCTGCCCGCGCATCGCCGCGACACCGGCATGGTGTTTCAGAACTACGCGATCTTCCCGAACCACACCGTCGCCGAAAACGTGGCCTACGGGCTGAAGGCCAGGAAGGTCCCGGTTGCCGAGATCGCATCGCGCGTCGACAAGGCGCTCGAGCGGGTACGCCTTGCAGGCTACGCTCCCCGCTCGCCACACCAGCTCTCCGGTGGTCAGCTGCAACGGGTGGCAATCGCCCGCGCGCTCGTGATCGAACCCGCCGTACTGCTGTTCGACGAGCCCCTGTCCAATCTCGACGCGCAGCTGCGCACCGAAATGCGGATCGAGGTCCGACAGCTGCAGCAGGCGCTCGGTCTGACTGCGATCTACGTGACGCACGATCAGGAGGAGGCACTCGCCATCTCTGACCGCATCGCCGTCTTGCGTCACGGCAAGATCGAGCAAGTGGACACGCCGGAGCGCATCTATCGGATGCCGCAGACCGCCTTCGTCGCCGAGTTCCTCGGCTCGACCAATATGGTGCCGGGTATCGCGGGAGCTTTCGACGGCCGCAACACCAATGTCGCGGCAGCAGGAACGGAGTTCTCAGTCAGAGGCGAAGTCGCAACGCCAGGTGCACCGGTGTTGCTGTCGGTCAGGCCGGAGGCCTTGCGGCTGGGCGACGGCTCCGGTGGCCCGCTTGTGCAAGCGCGTCTGGCGCTGCGCGAATTTCTCGGCCCAATGCAGCGTCTCCACGCACCCCTGCCGGACGGCACCCAGATTCGGATCGCGGCGCTCGGCGGCCAGGCGCTCGATGTCTCGCCCGGCGCGCCGCTCACCCTTGCCTACGACCCTGCCCAGATCACGGCGTATCCGGCGCCATGAAACGCTTTGCCACCATCGTGACGCTGGCGGCCCTGGTGCTGCTCGCGGTGTTTCTGCTCTACCCGCTGGCGCTCGTCCTGGATGCCAGCGTACGGGTCGACGGCACCGGCAGCCTGACGCTTGGGAACTATGCGGCGATTGTGAAGAGCCGCTACTATCTCGGCATCGGCAACAGTCTGTTCTGCGCCGCGCTCGCGACGGCCTTCGCATGCGCGATCGGCATCCCGCTCGCCTTCTGTCTTGCCCGCATCGACATACCGGGCCGCGCGCTGCTGCTGACGCTTGCGTCCCTGCCGCTGGTGCTGCCCTCGTTCGTCAGCGCCTATGCGCTGGTGCTGCTGTTCGGCCATGCCGGCGTCGTCACCACCGCATTGCGCGGGATCGGCATCCCGATCGGCTCGATCTATGGCGTGCCCGGCATCGTCATCGTGTTCACGTTGACGCTCTATCCCTACGTCGTCATGCCCGTGCTGGCCGGTTTCCAGGCCGTCGACGCCTCGATGGAGGAGGCAGCGTGCAATCTCGGCGGTTCACGGCCCTATGTGATCCGCACCGTGCTGCTGCCGATCGTGATGCCGGCGATCCTTGCCGGCGGACTGTTGGTGTTCATTGAGGCGCTGGAGAATTTCGGCGTGCCGGCCGTGCTGGCGGAGGACCGGCCGTTCCTGGCCGTCGACATCTTCAAGCTCTTCGCCGGCGAATCCGACGCCAACCCGGCCGCGGTGGCGCGCTCAGCGTGCTCCTGATCGCCTGCACGGCGCTCGCGCTTCTCGTGCAACGGCACTATCTCGGCAAGCGCCGTTTCTCGACCAATGCGCGCAGCGCGCCCGCGAAATTGCCGCTGACGCCGGGACTGCGGCTCGTGGCCACGGTCGTGAGTTGGGGCATCGTGATCGCCTCGCTGCTGCCTTTCGCGGCGGTACTGATGATCTCCCTCCTCCGCTTCCGCGGCCCCGTCCTGACCTGGGAGTTCGGATTGGGCAATTACGCGACCCTGCTGTCGGGCTCCTATCGGCCGCTAATCAACACGCTGACGCTCGCCAGCATCGCGGCCGTCGCCACCATGCTGATCGGCGCGCCGATCGGCTATGTCGTGGCCCGGCACCGCTCCCGCCTGTCGGGGTTGCTCGACTTCGTCGGCATGGTGCCGTTCGCGGTGTCGGGCACGATCCTGGCGATTGGGCTCATCATCGCGTTCAACAGCGGTCCTTTGGTTCTGACGGGCGGCTGGCTGATCCTGGTCATCGCCTATGTCGTGCGCAAATTGCCCTTCGCGATCCGGTCGTCCTCGGCAATCGTGCATCAGCTCGATCCCTCGCTCGAGGAAGCCTCGATCAATCTCGGGGTCTCGCCGGCCAAAACCTTCGCGACGCTGACGGTGCCGTTGATGGCGAGCGGCCTTGTCGGCGGGCTGGTGCTGGTCTGGATCACCGCGGCATCCGAGTTGAGCGCGACCATTGTGCTCTATGCGAGCGGCTGGGTCACCACGACCGTCGTGATGTACCATGCGATCGAGGGCACCGGCGCGGGTCTCGCGGCCGCCGCGGCCGCGGTGCTCATCCTGGTCACCGCAATCCCGTTGCTTCTGATCAACCGGCGCATCAACAAGCAGGAAACGACGGTGATATGACGGCAGGACAGGACGGCATGAACGAAGCAGCCCGGACGCTCGCGAATTTCCGCAGCGACAATGTCGCGCCGGTCAGCCCCGAGATCCTGCGGGCGATCGCTGAGGTCAATCGCGGCCCGGCCGCCGCTTATGGCGACGACGATTATTCGAAGTTGTTGAATGCGCGTTTCTCGGAGCTGTTCGAGACCGAGGTCACCGTATTCCCGGTCTCGACCGGCACGGCGGCCAATGCCTTGTCACTCGCGAGCTGCGTGCGCCCCTATGGCGCCATCTATTGTCACGAAGAGGCGCATATCCATACCGCGGAAGGCGGCGCCACCGAAGCCTTCACCGGCGGCGCAAAGCTCGTCGCCATGTCCGGCCGGAACTTTCGGATCGAACCGTCGAGCCTGCGCGAGGCGCTGGGCCGGGCGGCCTGGGGAGTCCGCAACCGCTCGCAGCCCGATGCGGTGTCGATCACTCAGGCCAGCGAATATGGGACGATCTACTCCCTCGCCGAGATCGCCGAGATCGGAGCCATCGCCCACGACCGGAATCTGTCGCTGCACATGGACGGCGCCCGGTTCGCCAACGCGCTGGCGCGGCTCGGCTGCAGCCCGGCCGACATGACCTGGCGCGCCGGCGTCGACATTCTGTCGTTCGGGGCGACCAAGAACGGGGCGATGTCGGCGGATGCGATCGTGGTGTTCGACCAGGATCTCGTCGAACCCCTGTCCTATCGGCTTCGCCGTGCCGGCCAGACCTTCTCAAAGATGCGCTTCGCGTCTGCGCAGCTGCTCGCTTACATCGAGGATCGCCTTTATCTACGGCTCGCGGCCAAGGCCAATGCCGTAGCCGCCCGCCTTGGAGCGGGTCTTGCCGCGCTGCCCGACGTGCGGCTGGTTGCCCCGGTGGAGGCCAATCTGGTTTTCGTCAACCTGCCCGCTTTGGCCATCGACCGGCTCGCGGCGAACGGGTTGCAATTCGCGCGACGCGGCCATGACGTGATCCGGTTCGTGGCCCGCTTCGACAGCACCGAACAGGAGGCTGACGAGGTCATCGCACTCGTCCATCGCGCGATCTCGGGAAGCTGAGAGCGATTATTCCGTATTCTCTTATTCTGACGACGGATGCCCGGCCTGCGTCAGGACGAAGCTGGTCGAACCATCCTGGCATTTCCGAGCAGCACGGCTTCAAAGTCGTCCGCGTCACCGCTGACATTCACTTGCTCGAAGTATTCGTACCAGCCCGACGCGGCGACCTGCCGCTCAAATTTGCGCTGAAAATCGACGTTTGGTACACGATAGACGCAAAAGAAATCGTACGGAGCACGACGATCGGTCGCGGGAGAGTTCAAGCCATAGGCGACGACCTCGACACCAGCGGACTTCAGACCTTTGACCGCCTCGGCCACTTTCGTCACGAAATCGGTTCTCTCGCTTTCGGGACATTTGGCCCAGGCGGGACGGTAGTTATAGAGCTCGATGAAGATTTGCTGCATGACGCGCATCCTTCTGAAGAACAACGGTTACACCACAGACTATCCGCAACCTTCTAGAGCCTTCCCATCGTCAGGCAGCGGGCTCTCACGCCCTCCAGCTCTTGAACCGGCATCAGCTGCTTCACGATTTCTGTCGTGTGAGCCAATGTTGCAGGATCGGCCAATTCGGGACGCCCGGTTCCGAAAGGAGGTTGCGGCGCGTACTCAAATGACAACTCGGCGACGCGGCCGACGGCCTCTCCGGCGATTTGGCCGATCATGGCAAGGCCGAAATCGATCCCCGCAGTCATGCCGCCGCCCGTCGCACGGTTGCGGTCGATGACGTACCTGGCGTCGGTCGGAATTGCGCCGAACAGAGCGAGATGCTCCCGCGTGTACCAGTAGGAGGCCGCCTTGTATCCCTTCAGGAGTCCGGCCGCGCCAAGCAACAGCGAGCCGTTGCACACGCTTGTGATCCACGTGGCGCGACTACCGACACCGGCGATGAAGTCGAGGGTCCGGTCGTCCTGCAGCTGCTTGAAAAGAGAGAGTGTGTTGCCAGGGACGAACAGGATGTCCGGATCCTTCCAGCAACTTCCAAAATCCTCCGTCGCCTGCACGCTGACACCGGCGTCGGAATCGACGATGCCCTTGTCCTGCCACACGATCTGCGAGGAGAATCCCGGAAGCATCATGAAGGCCTGCATCGGACCGGCCAGGTCGATGAATTTGAAGCCAGGAAAAGCAAGCGCCAGTACCTTCATCGCTACCTCGTTCGCCTGAATTTGTGAATTCGCGTTGAAATCCCGCGCAAGCTAGCTGAGAATGCCCATGTCAGAAATGACATATAAACGGCAAATCCTGCCATCCGGGCCAGTGCCGGTTCTGCGCAATGTCCGCTGTAGGGAATCTCATGTCCGCGGAGATCAACCGACGTGTTTCGGTCCTGGTGTTCCCGGGCTTCGAGTTGCTGGACCTGAGCGGTCCCCTATGCGCCTTCAATCTGGCGTCGGAGATTCATCGTGCTCCTTATCGGATCGAGGCGATTTCCGTTCATGGCGGCACAATCACGAGCGCATCGGGTGTGCCGATCCATACCTTGAAGGCTTCGCGAGGCAGATCCGTTGACACACTCCTGATCGTGGGAGGCGCCCCCGACAGCGCCGTCGACGGTGATGCCGACACCGTCGCGCTGATCGGGAAGTTGGCTCCACGGGCGAGGCGCGTGGCGAGCGTGTGCACGGGAGCCTACCTGCTGGCCGCCGCCGGCCTGCTCGACGGGCGATCGGTTACGACCCATTGGCGATATGCCGCCGGGTTGCAAAGGCGGTTTCCGCGCGTGCGCGTCGATGCGGACAAGATATTCGTGAGGGATGGCAACGTCTGGACCTCGGCGGGGATCACGTCGGGCATCGATTTGACGCTCGCGTTGATCGAGGACGATTTCGGGATCGAGGTATCGAAGGCCGTTGCAAGGGACATGGTGGTCTATCATCGCAGATCGGGCGGACAATCGCAGTTTTCGACGTTGCTTGAACTGGAGCCCTCATCCGATCGCGTCAGGGATGCATTGAATTTTGCGCGCGAGCACCTGCACGAACCGCTTCCCGTCGACCGCATGGCCGCGGCTGCCCGGATCAGCGCACGGCAGTTTGCCCGTCTTTTTCTGAAGGAGACCGGAGATACGCCCGCCCGGGTCGTGGAGCGGCTGCGTGCCGAAGCGGCGCTTCCGCGCATTCAGGAGGGAACGGAGCCGATCGACATCGTTGCCCGCAAGGTCGGCTTTGGAGACAAGGACCGCATGCGGCGCGCCTTCCTGCGGATCTACGGCCAACCGCCTCGCGCGCTCAGGCGTGCGACGGCGATTTCGAAAGCCGCGTCCCTCCCCGACTCCCGTGATCCCCTTGGTTCTCGAGCACCAAGGCGAAGCCGCACCAAATAGGACAACAAAAGCCCGCTATCCGAAGTGCTCGATCAGCAACTCGGTGAGGACTCGGACTTTTCGAGCGGGGTGCTGCCCCGGCGGCCGGACGACAAACACTCCGGCTGTGGGCGGAGGATAGCGCGTCATCACCGGAGTAAGGGCGCCGGAAGCCAAATAGTCCTCGACGAGGCATTGCGGAAGCCAGGCAATACCGAGCCCTGCTACAGCGGCGACGGCGAGAGCAGTGCCGTTGTCCGCCTTGAACCGCCCCTGCGGATGAATGGAGATTGTTTTGTCCCCGTCGATGAACTGCCAGGTTTCCGTGCCCTGCATGAGCGCCTGATGCGTGAGTAGCTCATCCGGCGTCTCGGGAGCGCCATGCTCCCTGATGTAATCCGGGCTCGCGACGAGGGCACCATGGATTGGTCCGACGCGCCGCGCCATCAGGATTGAATCGCTGAGATAGCCAACGCGTACGGCGCAGTCGAAGCCCTCCCCGACAAGGTCCACGAAGCGATCACTGTAACACGTGTGCACGTGAAGCAGCGGATGGCGCCGCGCCAGTTCCGCAAAAGCCGGCGCCAACAGCGTTGGGCCGAAGGTCAGCGGCGCTGCAACGCGCAGGCGGCCCCGCAGGTCCCCGGCGGGCAGGATCGTCTCCCGCGCGACATCGATTTCGGCGCAGACCCGAGCGGCGTGGTCACGGAACGTGACGCCGGCCTCAGTCAGTGCAGCGCCGCGAGTTGTCCGTGCGAGAAGCTGGACGCCCAGTTCAGCTTCCAGCCGGAACAGCCGCCGGCTCACGATCGACTTCGAGACGCCGAGCCGGCGTGCGGCCGGCGACACTCCGGCGGCATCGGCCACTTCGACAAAAGTCCGCAGGTCTTCGATATCCATTGTCGGCGTTCCGCTTTCCGCGACACTGCTAGGCAGATCGCGAGGCTAGCGCATCGCGCTTCGGAACGACACCATAAACCCGGTGAGAGCGGACAACGCCGCGCACACGCACCGCCTGCTGAAACGGAGATCATATGCCGAGCCCTTCTGAACATTCGCGTCGCTCCGCCGCAGTCACCGGCGCGGGCGGCGGCCTCGGCCGCGATATCGCGCTCGGACTTGCCGCCAAGGGCTATATCGTTTTTGGCACGGCCATGTCCGGCGCAGAGGTCCAGGATTTGAAGGACGCCTCCGGCGGGCGTGTGAGCTTGACCGTCTCCGACATGACCAAAGAGCAGGCCGTGAAGGCCTGGGCGGGCGGCGTGTCCGACGCGCTCGGCGCTTCCGGCCTTGATCTCCTGATCAACAATGCGGGCATCCTGACCCCGGGCCCGATTGAGGTTCTGCCGCTCGACGCCATCCGGCGCGAGTTCGACGTCAACGTGTTCGGGGCTCTGTCGGTCATGAACGCTTTCCTGCCGGCGCTGCGGACGGCACGCGGCCGCATCGTCCAGGTCAGTACTTGGACGGCGAGCGTTCCGCTTCCCTTCAACGGGCCGTCAGGCGCGTCGAAGGCGGCGATGGAGGTGTTTGCGGCTGTTTACCGCGCCGAACTGAAGTCCTTTGGTGTCGACGTCGTCGTGGCGGCTGCGGGCAACATGAGGACCGGCGGCCCCGCCAAAACGGCGGCGGCGCTCGCACGTGTTGCCGACGACATGACGGCCGAACAACGCGGACTGTACGGAGAGTCCTTCAACACGTTCGCAACCACACTCAATGGCATGCAGAGCAGCGGGCTCGATTCCGTCCTGGCGGCCAGGCGCGTAATCGAACTCGCCGAGCAGGTGCCCGCACCAAGTCGCGCGCCGGTCGGCGCGGACGCCGATGAGATGCTCCGAGCCGCTCGCGAGAAATCCGACGATGAACTGGATACGCTCCGCCTTCAGATCGTCGGCCTCGGCTAGGGCCATCCGGCCAATCCACTTTTCGCAAGAGGAGTTACCCATGATCGAGCTGTTTGATTCCGATGACAGCCGCGCCGTTCGCAACAAGGCCAGCATCCTTAGTTCTATGATCTGGTGATCAACCAGAAGAAGTCGGAGGAGTTCGTCGCCGAGTTCATCAGCCCCGCCTACGTCCAGCACAACCCGCTCATTGCAAACGGCCCGGTGGCGCTGGGGCAGTTCTTCGGCCAGATCACCCGGGAACGCGCCAAGGCGCGCGTCGTCGTCCACAAGATCATCGCTGTCGGCGACTATGTGTGGGCTCACGTGAATTTTCTGAATCTGTTCAACGACGATCCAAACGATACGGGGATCGCCGGCGTCGACATCTACAAGATGGATGCCGACGGAAAGGCCATAGAGCATTGGGACACCTTGCAGCTCGTCGGTGACCCGAAAAACTCGGCTCCGTGGCTCGCGCCGAACGTGTCGCGCGCCAACCCTAACGGCATGTTCTGAACAGGAGGGTCAGCTATGAGCGACACACTTGGTCCTCTGATGCAAAGGAACCTGCACGAAGTATTCGGGCAGCCAGATTCCGCGCGCCGAGCGGTCGCAATCGCCGAGATCTACACTGCGAATTGCACGTTCTTTGAAGCGGGGGAACGAATCGTTGGCCGCGACGCTCTGAACGCGAAGATCGAGCGTATTCTCCAGGACGCTCCCGGATTTGTGTTTCGCGCGACGGGATCTGCCGAGGTGAACCACGATCTCGGCCGCTTGCGGTGGTATCTCGGACCGGCCGGATCTCCGCCTGTCGTCACAGGCATGGACGTCGCGATCTTCGAGCACGGGAGAATTCGGGCGCTGTACACCTTTCTCGACAAGCCTGCGAGCGATTGAGCCGGCCCGGGCGCCGGCTTCTTCACCACGGCGACACTGCGATTTACGGGCTGAAAACACCGGCAAATTTGGAAAGGCATTCAGCCCGGTTGCCGAAATGACTTCAACAGTTGTCGGAATGAGATCGAGAACTCGCGCCAAATCACTGAAATTGCTTGGAGCGGGTGAAGGGACCCTCGTATTCAGCTTGGAAGTCTCAAAGAACTATAGTGTTTTCAAAGGTCGCTCTGACATTTTCGGCGTTTTTGGCCCATCGAGATCACTACAAAGTTTCTCGTTGTCAGAATGGCGTTTGCGAGCCCCATGGCCTCCACTGGCAATGTAGACACCGCCCGAAATCAGCAGCATTGCGATCCAGTCGATTGTTGCCGGCCGTTCGCCGAGGATCGGGATGGCCAACAGCGTCGTCATGACCGGGGACAGGGCCGCGAACGCCGAGCCGTTCGAAGCGCCAAGAATGCTCACCGCGCCTCCGTAAAGCCAGAACGAAATCACCGGCGTTAGAACTCCCTGAACCAAGGCCTGCAGCGCGACGTCACGCCAGGGCGCGTTGAAGAGAGTGGTCCCGGAAATGATGGCGTATACCGGCACGTAAGTGACCAATGACCCGACCGCTGCAATAGCAGCAGCGTGAAGCCCTTCCAATCTCGCTTTCCGCATGGCCACGGTGTAGCAGGCCCACAACATGCCCGCAGCGATGAACAGGGCGTGGCCGATGTTCTGCCGTGATCCGATCGTACCGCCCGCGCCCCAAACGATGCCGAGGACGCCGATAACGATCAGGGCGAGCCCGATCCGCTTGGCGACGGTGAAGGCCTCATCCAGCACGACGGCGGCCAGGATCGCAACAAGTACGGGTATCAGAGCGGTGTACAGAGACGCGGCGTGTGCCGCCGGTGCGAATAGCAGACCAGCGTAGGACACCAACACCATCGGTGCCCCACCGCCCAGCACAATCGCTGCTAGTCCGACGCCCCCCAGGCGGTCGACGGCAAGGCCCTTCCTTACCAGATGCGGCAGCAAGATCGATCCAGCGACACCGAAACGAATTGCCGTGATGTCCCAGGGTGTGAGGCTTGTCTTGAGCCCAAGCCGCGCGGCCACGATCCATGACGCCCAGATGCTCACGGCCGCAAGGCCGTAAAGCGAGCCGCGCACGTAGTCGGAGGCTGTTGGTTTCGACAAGGGATAAACCTTCCGCGGCATGCGTCTGCGCCACGCTCAGGCGGTCACAAGTGAGCGTTGGCGAGACGAGCTCATCGGAACACGGCCTCCACCATGACGGGCTCTGGTGTAAGGCCCTCCCAGATGGTGGCGATGTGCAGGCCGGGCGTGGGTCTGATGCGCGACATGGCGCCGAGACCGTGGAGCCACCAGCGAACGCCATACAAGCTCACCAAGGTCACGGTAACTCACCCAGGTGCTGAGCTGACGAACGTTTGTCGGTTTGTCCAGCGCAGACCCGATCCGGATGCAAACCGATTCGATTCCGTGCTTGTCCCAGAACAGGCGCGCGACGGCCTCACCGAAGACCTTGCTGGCGCCATATAGGGTGTCGGGGCGAGGCAAAGCCGATGCATCCACCGATTGCTCAACCGGATAAAACCCAACGACATGGTTGGTGCTGCCAAAGACAACCCGCTTCACGCCCGCCGCATGAGCCGCAGCGAAGACGTTATAGGTTGCGATGAGATTGGCTGACGCAATCTGTTCGATTGGCGCTTCACGCGGGATTCCCGCCATGTGGACGATCGCGTCAACACCGGCGACGACGGATCGTGCTGCGAGCGGGTCCGAAAGGTCGCAGCGCACCGTCTCCTCGCCGTCCCGGGGCGGGTCGAGAGCGAGAATGTCGGTGCTGCGCAACCGGATAGGCGGGCGCAGAAACTCCCGCAGTCGAAGGCCAATTTTTCCGGCTGCTCCGGTCAACAACACGGTCCCGAAAGACGACATGATGATGCTCCTTCGCGGCTGCCTATTAGCACCAAGGCGATCAACCACGCGAAGAAGGTCGCAGACTAGCCGCAACCTGTCAACCATACGGACATTTGTCCGCTATACGGACATTGCCTTTCGGTCGAAACACCGGCATAACGAAACAGGTTCCACGAGAGAAGGCAGGCACATGCCCAGAGAAGTGGCAAAGGCCGTGTCGGTCAGTCGACCGGTTCAGGAAGACGAGCGCCCGGCTCATTTCGTGCAAAGCCTTGAACGGGGATTTCAAATCCTGCGCGCATTCGATCGCGAGCACCCTTCCATGACGGTCAGCGAAGTGGCCGGCCGCACGGGCCTGACCCGAGGCACTGCACAGCGTTTTCTGCTCACGCTCGTCGACCTCGGCTATGCGGAGCACGATGGAAAGCGCTTCGGATTGCGGCCGAAAGTTCTCGATCTCGGATTCGCCTATCTGGCGTCGAATGATGTCTGGGATACCGTCGAGCCTTTCGTGGAAGAGGTCGTGAATGAGTTGAACGAGTCATGCACGGTGGGTGTTCTCGACTGGCCGGACATTGTCTACGTTTGTCGCGTTCAAGCACACCGGGTTGTCAATGCGGCCTTGAGCGTGGGATCGCGCGTGCCAGCGAACGCATCCTCACTTGGCCGCGTGCTGCTCGCCTATTTGGATCCGCTGGTTCTTGACCGCTATCTTCTCGATACGCCCCTTCCTGCGCGGACCCGACATACGATCACGAACCCGCGCGAGTTGAGGAAGGCATTGAACGAGGTGAGAAAAAATGGATGGGCGCTCGGCGATCAGGAATATGAAGAGGGTGTTCGTTCGGTGTCGGTGCCGCTCAGGAATCGCCAGGGCAGCGTCATCGCTGCAATAAAGGTCGTTGCGCCGACGAGCCGGGCGACCAAAGAGGAAATGATCAGGCGATTTCTTCCCGTCCTCCGCCAAGCCGCCGAACGGGCAAATGAGGCATTGCGGGCCCGTTGAGGGTTGGGTGGTCCGGGGGACCCATTTTTGCGCCACGGCCGCCGATTTCCGCACGCGCGTTCGATACCTCTTCTCCAAGTCAAGATGCTCGGTTTTGATGACCTCGCACATCGAGCAACACCGGAAATACGGCAGCGTCTCAAGCGGCACGCGAAACAGTCGCTCGGAAAGCAAGCATCGGAACGTGCAAAGCAGCCCGACTTGTCAGAACAAATCCGCCCCTATCGCCAAGTCCATAAAAAGGCTGGAGCGGGTGAAGGGAATCGAACCCTCGTATTCAGCTTGGAAGGCTGCTGCTCTACCATTGAGCTACACCCGCGTCAGGCGATCACCTAACACGGCCGGACGGCCGCCTCAACTGGTTCGGCTCGCGTCCCAATTCCCCGGTCAACGGAGCATATTTCTATAAATCCGGCCGGTTTCTGGCGCGGATGGGCCGGACGGCGGCCTTAACAGCGGCGGATTCGCCGCCTATATTGTGAGTCCCATCAACAAAGAAAGGAGGTGATCTAGTGTCTTGTCTTAAGCGCTGTCACCTCGCTGGGATCGCCCGCTAGGCTTTGAGTAATCAGCCTGGCATCGGGGCGCTCTCAGCCCTGACCAGCGAGACAACAAAAACGGGGCGCGGCGGGAGCGATTCCGCCGCGCCTTTTTTGCGGTCCGGACTGAGCGATTAACGCCCCCCTGCCCCAAACGCGGACATCGAATCAGAGGCCGAAAATGCCGAGCCCGCGCGGCAGCCAGCGGCGCTCGCGGGATACCTTGTCGCACCACAAAAACGATCCCGTCCGCTACAAGGGAAATGTCGGCGTGGGTTGCCGCGAGACGTCCTTCGGCCTGCCGCATCAGAAATGAGGAGCACATAGATGCTTTATGCCATCCTGGCCTATCACGTCGAAGCCGAGGTCAAATCGTGGACCGCCGAAGAGGACGCCGCCGTGATGACGGGCCTGCGCGAGGTCCATCAACGGCTGAAGGGCCGGCTCGGTCCCGCCGTACGGCTCGGCGATACCCGCAAGGCCAGCACGCTGCGCGGGCCCGGCCACGGCATGGTGATCGACGGCCCGTTCTCGGAGACCAAGGAACAGCTGCTCGGCTTCTATGTGATCGATTGCGCCGATGAAGCGGCGGCGATCGCAGCGGCGCGCGACCTGCGCAGCGTCAACCCGTCGGCGGTCTACGAGATCCGCGCGCTCAAGGTTTACATCCCCGGCGCGCCGTTTCCGGAGACCGCTGGGCCCAGCGACGCGTAGCAGGGTGCTCGATTCTTTTTGACGCGTTTTCTTCACGCGAACCGGTACCCGCTTCGCTCGAAAACGCTTCGGCTCAGCGGCTGGAGCGTTTCGGCAGCTTCGGAAGCCTGCTCGGATCGAACTTCGGCAGCGGCAGATCCGGCGGCGGTTCGGGCGTCACGTCCTGGCTCGGAATCAGCGTCACCTCGAAGGCGAGATCGGGTACGGCATCCGCCCTGCCCGTGCAGGTCGCGATCGCACCGCTGAAGACACCCTCGAGCCGCACCACGAGGTCGTCGGTGCCGAACACGGTCGCATGTCCATCGGAGTGCCGTCTTGTGGTCAGAACGGCGGAGAAGCGCTCGCCGTCGACCTCATAGGTGCCGCTGTAGAGCATGATGGCATCGCTGCCCCACAGCCGGCCGTCGGCCACGTGGACGATGCCGGTGCCATCAGCAAGCGACGTTCGAAACCACGCCGCATAGGTACCGTTCTTGAGCATGGAGCCCGTTTCCATTTGCTCCGTTTCACCGCAAACGATCTGGGCACCGTTGCCTTAACAGGGGGTGAAGGAACCTGGATGTGAAGAATTTGGCCGTGCGCTCATTGGCCGTCGATCTGCCGCCCCATGATCGCGATCGCCTTCTGATAGACCCCTGCGGCGTTCCACGCCTCGATCGCGGCGAAGTTGGGTTCCCCCGGCTGATAGCCGGCGCCGGCGCGCCAGCCATGGGCCCGCAGGAAGTTCGCCGTCGAGTTCAGCGCGTTGGCGGCGACGTCGAGATTGCCGGTGCCATAGGCGAGGACATTCTTCGGCATGAACTGGGTCTGGCCGATCTCACCATGCATCGAACCGCGCGTGCTTCCCGAGAGCGTGCCGCGGTCGATCAGCTTCAGCGCGGCATAGAGCTGGTCGGTGAAGAATTCCGGACGGCGGCAGTCATAGGCAAGGGTTGCGATCGACGACAGCATGTTCTGGTTGCCGCGCTGGCTGCCGAAGCCGCTTTCCATGCCCCAGATCGCGATCAGCGGTCCCGGCGGCACGCCATAACGCTGCTGGATCGAGGCAAATAACGCCGCCTGCGATTGCTTGAGCGAACGGCCCCGCGCCACGATGGTCGCAGAGCCCCGCTTGGCCATGAACTGCTCGAGCGACAGGCCAAAGCTGCGCTGGCCGCGATCCGCGGCAATCGTCGCGCTGGCGTAATGCGACTGCATCAGCGCGTCGATCGCGGTGGCGCCGACGCCCTTGGCCCTCGCCTCGCCGGCGAATTGCTCCTTCCAGGATTCGAAGCCGCCAGGTCCGTTGCCGCACTGCGCCGCGTTCGCCTCAACGCCCAGCGTTGCAACCATCGCGACAGCAGCGAGCGCCGATGCCGCAATCCGCCAGCCCCTCACCATCCGAAACCTCCTCCGCAAATGTGCCGCCCCTCCGGGCGCAGCGCTGACGATGGCCGGATTCATATGACCCGGCGATGAACGATCCGCCTCAGATTCGGCCGCGGATCGCCACGATATGTCGCGGGAAGCGGATTGGCCATCCCGGCCAGATCAGGCAGGCCGGGACATTTGGCCCCTGCGGCCGCCACTGCGCTTGACATTGACGTTAATGACAAGGTGCTAGGCCGACCCTCGACAGGAGATCGCGATGAGGATTCAGGAGGCGGCGCGCCATCTTGGCGTGAGTGCCCGTGTGCTTCGGCACTATGAGGCGGCGGGCCTGATCGAGCCGCAGCGGATTTCGAACGGCTACCGAAGCTACTCCGCGGCGGAAATCGAACGGGCCGCCTGGGTGCGAGACCTGATCGCCTCGGGGTTCTCGACCCGCGAACTTCGCAATCTCTTGCGCGCGCTGGAAGGCGGCCGGCGCGGCGCCCGCGTGAACTGCTCCGCAGTGATGCAGCAGAAGCTCGACCAGATCGATCGGGCGATCGCGGTGCTGCGCAAGCGGCGGCGCGCCTTGTCGCGTCGGCTGACCGAGCCGGATCGCGGCCGCAGCAACACATGAGGACATGATGAGGGCACCATGAGGACCTGGCAATGAAGATACTCAATATCCTCGCGAGACGTTACTTGCCGCTAGACGGTCTGGATGAGGCCGTTGCCTTCCATGAAGCCCTGATCGGCCAGATGGCGCGCCTTCGCTTCGACTATCCGGAATATGATCTCAGGCTCGCGCAGGTCGCCTCGATCCTGTTCATTGCCGGGACGGAGCAGAGCCTGAAGCCGTTCACGGCGACGCACCTGACGTTTCTGGTCGATGACGTCGACGCGTTCGCCGCTCATCTCCCCCGCGTCGGCGCCACGGTGCTGGAGGCTCCCAAGCCGGTCCCGACCGGCCGCAACATGCTGGTGCTGCATCCGGACCAGACACGCGTCGAATATGTCGAGCATCGCGACAAGCATCCGGCCGATGTGCTGCCCTGAGCATTGCCGCCACGAGATCATGACGGACGGCCGCTCGCTACTCAGAACTGTCGGTCGTGTGTGAGCAAGACGGATTGGTCGGTGGTCTGCTCGCGTCCCGTTCAGTCAGGAGGCCCCGTATTGTCCCGGATTTCCAATTGCCGGTTTTTCCCGGCTGCAACTGATATTCGCGATCAGAATCGGCTTCCTCCGATCGGGACGTCTTGGCTGATCGCGTAACATGCTTCATCGATCTTTCCGGGAATACGGGTATGCAGATCAAGCCGGCACAGTGGACCACGGAGGACGAGCACCGGCTGTTGCAGTTGCTCAGAGAGACGCTGCTGACGCAGCGGGAGATCGCCCAGGAACTTGGACGCACGGAGGCCGCCGTGAACTGCCGGCTGTCGGTGATCCGGAAACGGCTCGCAGGCGGCAGGCCGGACGAGCCGTCTCCATCATTGATGCGTCCACACCCGTAATTTCACGGTGTTTCAAGGCCGTGGGTAATGACGTCCGGTGCCTGTTTTATTTCGAATCGATTGGGCAAAAGAGGGCCCGCGGAAACGCGGCCCCATTCTTCTCATCCCTCACAACGTCGATTTGCAAAGCCGGGGTCCGTCTCCGAAACGAGAACGGCAATCGGCGAGCGAGCCTGCCAAGCCCTGCGACGAACGACGGCCCCGGCGCGCAAGGCGTCGGTATTTCGCGGCGAGCGCAATCCACACCCGTAATGCAGCGGGCATTCCAATTGCCACTTATTCCCGATTATAGTTCACGCTCTGGGAGAAAACACCAAGGACGGGGACGGCTCCGGCGATCACGACATCTCGCCGGGGCCGTTCAACCCGCCCGCCCATGCAATGCTCGCGAGCAGGTCATCGGATGACATCAACGGCCCAGGCGGCGTGCTACGGCACGTCGCCTCGCCTGCGCGGGCCGACGGTTTGTGGCCGGTTGAGGAAGAATTCGCGGTTGCCGAGCGCGGCCTCCGCATACTGATCGATCGCCACGATGATCGCCTGCACGTGGTGAAAGCACCAGCCTTCCCGCGTTGCCCGGTGCCGGACCTCGGCCAGCGCCTTGATCCAGGGCGCGTGATCATCGCTGTCGTGGAAATACCGAAGCGGCTCTCTCATCTTTCCTCCGGCAGATCACGTCTTCCAGCTCGGCGCGCTTGCGCGACAGCAGAAGCTGCGCCGACGCGCTGTCGCGCCCGGCCCGCCTGAGCCGGTTCACGGATGCGTCGAGCTCGCGCAACTCGGCGCGCAGCCGCAGCATCCTGAGCGCGTCATCACGCACGCGCTTCGCTGGCGACCAGCGCTGGCCTCCCCGGGCGAATGGAGACGGGTGCCGTCGTGCGGCGCCGCGGAGCCACGCTCGCATGCACGATGATCGGTTCGCGGTCGCCGAGGACGCCGCGCTCCTCGACCAGACGGCTCATGACGAGACGCATCTTCAGAAGGTCCCCGGCCACGAAGGCGCAGTCCTCGTCCCGGTTGAGTTGCTCGCGCATGATGGCCTCGGCCTCGAGCATGCTGACGCGCAGCGCCCTGATCTGCCTGCGAATTTCACTGATACGGTTGTCCATGGCGGCCTCCTGTTCACGGTGGAGGGCGATTAGAACAAAACAAGAACATCAAGTCAAGCGGTGCACCCGCTTATCATGCGACACGATTGCCGAACTCAATCCGGCGAGTTCCTTCTGTCGGAACCCTGAGGGTGACAGTTTTCACGACTTCAACGTGGGGCTGTTGGGGGCAATACCTGATCGACAGAGGACGCGCACCGTCGCAAGTTCCTCAATCGTCACGCCCCGCATCGTCGGCGAACAGCCAACAATGGCAGTGGAACAATGCGCCATCGAACTTGTCTACTCAAATAGACAAATTAAAATGACGGCGATTCTGTTTCGATCATTGCGCAGTACATGCCCAAGTCCTCCAAGCTGGTCGCCGCGAAGCGCGGCAAGGTTCTTCTGGTACGACGCCGATCCGACGGCCTGTGGATGTTCCCCGGCGGGCGGCGGCGACCGCGCGAGACCGGCAAGGATTGTCTACGGCGCGAGATCAAGGAAGAACTGCCGAAGCTCAAACTCGGCCGGCTCAGCCTGTGGAAGGAAGTCACGGCCAAGAACAAGCGTTCCGGCCGCCGGATGAGCGACGCGATCTTCATCGCCAAGTTTGCCAAGGGCAGGCTGGCGATCGGCGACAAGAAGGAGATCGACCGCGCCGCCTGGCAGAAGCCGCGGGGCCTCCGCCTGACGCCGACCTCGCGCTACATCCGCGATCGGCTGTTTCCGAGAAAGCAGCGGCGCCGACGATAAGCGGTGGAAGGGAGCTGACGTCCACGTTCGGGATTGGCCTCTCTCCGAACGTCCCGGCACTCACCCTTGAAATGCAAACAGCTCGATCGGCTCGCTGAAGCCGCGCACCGCGTGTTCGCCGACGCGTTCGAGCCGGAAATCGCGTTCCACGAGGTCGGCGAACGCACGCGACAGCAGCACGTTTTTTCCCAGTTGCTTGGTGAGGGCTTCGAGGCGCGACGCCATGTTCACCGCAGGGCCGATCACGGTGAAGTCGAGCCGGGTACGCGATCCGATGTTGCCGTACATGACGTCGCCGACATGGACGCCGATGCCGTAATTCATCGGCGCCCGGCCCATCATGCTGTTCTTTTCGCTGAGCGCCGCCATCGCCTGCCGCGCCTCGGACACGGCGTGCAGCAGATTGGCGCAGGCTTTTGGGTCGCTGAGCGGGAAGATAGCGAGTAGGCCGTCGCCGATGAATTTCAGGATTTCCCCGCCATGCCGCGCAATCGGCTCCGACATCGCGTCGAAATAATCGTTCAGGAGATCGATCACGTCGTCGCGCGGCCAGCTGTCCGAGATCCGGGTGAAGTCCCTGAGATCGCAGATCATGATCGCGGCGCGCACCGTCGTCCCGCTGCCCCGCCGCGTCGCCCCCGCCAGGATCAGCTCGCCGGCATGCGACCCGACATAGGTCTCGAGCAGCGTCCGCGCCAGCCGGTTCTTCATCCGGATTTCGCTGACCAGCGCCAGCACCGGCAGCAGCTTCGAGAGGCTGGCGATTTGCGCATCGTCGAAACCTCCGGGCCGGTCGGTCGCAAACGTCACGACATGCCGCTTGCCAAGCGTATGGAGCAGCGGCCACGCCACATAATCCGTCAATCCCTGCCCGCGCATCTCGTCATAGAGCGCGTGCTTGCGGCCGGGCGCCCGTTCGAGCCGTTCGCGCACTTCGGTCGCCCCCTCATGGATTTCGTAAACCGGACTGCCGATATATTCCGAGCGCTCCCTGACCTCGTAGTCGACCCGCGTGATCTCGGCCTCGCGCTGGCCGTCGGCCCAGATGATCCGGGCGCCAAGCCATTGCGGGTGCTGGATCAGGAGATTCATCGTCGCCCGCTTGAGGGGAATGCCCGCGCGCTGCAGCCGGAGGCAGAGCTCGGCGAAGATGTTGTCGATGAAGCGCTCGTCGCGCGTCTCGTTGGTCAGCCAGCGCACAATCTCGCCGTCAGACTGCGGAGCGACGGAATCGATGTTGGGCGCGTTCATTTCTTGCTCCAGAGCGGCGGGTTGGATTCGGCAATCGGTATGTCGTGTGTCCGCCCGGCAACGTCAACGTCGCCAGCGGTAATGTGATCGTGCGCGTCTGGCGGTCGAGGCACCGCATGCGGGCCTGCCCAAGCCCCCTCCGTGCCGTCGATCTGCTATCGGTCCTGCGAACGGTGCTACCTCATGTCCGGCAAATGCGATGGATGCGCCCTCCCCGGCGGCCTCTCACATCTGACTGCGCACGGTACCGTGCCAACGCGACTCAACTGGTTAGCGATCGATTAATTGCAGCGCGCGGACGTTGCATCGCGAGCACACCAGGCTTGGTTTCGATGCGAACGATACAACCTCCATTTGTCAGCTCACAGTGAGTCACATAGCGTAACACATATCCGCCGCCGGCGAATGTTTGCGCGAATGCAACCTGCCAGGCGGTGGCAAGAACAAGGGGCCAAAGCACCATGCGCGAATGCATCGGGGCTGCGACGATCTCGCGACCAGCGGATGACAATCCACACGTGAGTGCGCGCCGGACTGCATCACCATCCTACAGACGCGCGCAATCCCAGCGCCTGCTGCTGATGAGCGCCTCGGTGGCGCTAATGCCGGGCTTGGCCGCCGCACAGACCTGGACCGGCGCCACCAGCAACGACTGGACGGTCGGCTCGAACTGGAACGGCGGAACAGTTCCGGCCGGCGGTGCGGTTAGCATCGTGGCCGGTTCAACCGTCGTCCTCGGCGTGACCGGACCGGCGACCGGCACGACCGGTACCATCAATGTTCGTGACGCAGTCGGGGCACCGGGCAGTCTCACAATTCAGAACGGCAGCACGCTGACAAGCACCGGCACCGTCTCGATCTCCGACGTCGTAGGCGGTACCGCCACTGTAACTGTGACCGGGGCCGGGTCACGGTGGAATGCTTCCACGATCACCACCGGCACTGCCGGCACGGGCATCCTCAATATCACTGATGGCGCGACCGTCACCGTAACAAGCCGGATCATCGTCACCACTCCGGTCAACGGCACCGGCACCCTCAAAATCAGCAACGCCACGCTCGTGAATCGCGGCTTCGGCATTACCGTTGGCAACGCAAGGGGCCAGATCAATTTTGACAATGCCACTTTCCGCGCGGCCATCAATACCCCCGCATCTCGAGCGGAACGGCCGCCCAGAACAACATCGCCGCGGGCGGACTGACCGTCGATAGCAACGGGTTCACCGTCCTCCAAGCGAACGGCTTCAGCGGCGTCGGCGGATTGACCAAGACCGGCGCCGGGATCTTCAGGTTCGCTGGCGTCGGCAACAGCTACACCGGCGAAACCGTGATCCAGCAAGGCACGCTCCAGCTGTCTAACATCGCCGGCTCCGGCAATGCCGTCGCCAGTTCGAGCCGGGTGGTCGATAACGCAATCTTCGATCTTTCACTCATGCCTGACCCCAACGCGCGCATCCAGAGCCTGGCCGGCAGCAGCGCCGGCAGCGTCACGCTGGGCACCAAGGACCTGATCATCACCAATGCGAACGATACGTTCGCAGGCTCCATCAGCGGCACCGGCGGATTGCAGCTCACCGGCGGCACGCAGGCGCTGTCCGGCGTGCAGGCCTATAGCGGCGCGACCACGATCACATCAGGTACGCTGGCACTGACCGGCGGTGGCGATATTGCCGCCTCCAGCCAGGTGATCGCGAACGGCACGTTCAGCATCGCCGGCCTTTCCGGCGCCGGCACCAGCATCCAGCGGCTGTCGGGCACCGGCGGCGTCGATCTCGGCGCCAAGACGCTGACCGTTACCAACGCAAACGACACGTTCTCCGGCGTGATCGGCGGCAGCGGCGGTCTGACGCTCGCCGGCGGCACCGAGACGGTGTCCGGCGCCAACACCTATAGCGGCCTGACCACGATCTCTGGGGGCACGCTGGCGCTTGCGGGCGCCGGCGCGATCAGCAATTCGAGCCATGTGGTGGCGAATTCGGTCTTCGATATCTCCGGACTCACCGGCGCCGGCACGAGCATCCAGAGTCTGGCCGGCAGCGGCAATGTCGCGCTCGGCGCCAAGACGCTGACACTCACCAATGCCAGCGACACGTTTGACGGTGCGATCAAGGGCACCGGCGGGCTTGCACTCACCGGCGGCACGCAAATCCTGTCCGGCATCAACAGCTACAGCGGTGCCACCACGGTCAGCGGCGGTACGCTGCGCGCCGGTGCGGCCGATGCCTTCAGCTCGGTATCTGCCGTCACGGCCGGCGCAGGCACCACGATCGACCTCAACGGCTTCAGCCAGGTCGTGGGCGGATTCAGCAATGCCGGCACGTTGCGGTTCGGCATGACGCCCGGGACCACGCTGACGGTCGCCGGCAATTACGCCGGCAATGGCGGAACGCTGCTGTTCAACACCGTACTCGGCGGCGATAGCTCAGCCACCGACCGCCTCTTCGTGCTGGGAAACACTTCGGGCACCTCGACCGTGAAGATTGCCAATTTCGGCGGCGGCGGCGTGCAGACGGTTGACGGCATCAGGCTGATCGACGTCGCCGGCGCCTCGAACGGCACATTCGCGCTCGCCGGCGACTATGTGCTGAAGGGCGAGCAGGCGATCGTCGCCGGCGCCTATGCCTATACGCTGCAGAAGAACGGCATCTCGATGCCATCCGACGGCGACTGGTATCTGCGCTCCAGCCTCGCCAATCCCAGCGATCCGACAACACCGCCCGTGATTACAGGTCCGCTCTACCAGCCCGGCGTGCCGCTCTACGAGAACTATGCCGGGGTGCTGCTCGGCATGAACGAGCTGCCGTCGTTGCAGGAACGCGTCGGCAACCGCTATTGGGGCGGCGGCGCCGGAGAGACGATGGCGCGAATGGGCGTCACGCCGGCAGCGCAGGCGGACAGTTCATGGACGCAGTCGGCATTCTGGGGCCGCGTCGAGGGCGGTCAATCCAGCCTGCGGCCGTCGAACACCACGGGCTCGACCACGAACAGCGATCAGTTCAAGGCGCAGGCCGGGCTCGACGGCCTCGCGCTCGAGAACAGCTATGGGCGCCTGATCGTCGGCCTCACGCTGCAATACGGCCTGACCACGGCCTATGTGAATTCGCTGTTCGGCAACGGCCGCATCCGCGCCGAGGGCACCGGCGTCGGCGCCACCGCCACCTGGTATGGCGACAACGGCGTCTACGTCGACGGCCAGATGCAGACCATGTTCTACCGCGGCGATCTCACTTCCGATCTCGTCGGTAACATGGCTCACGGCAATGAAGGCCTCGGTTATGCCTTCAGCGTCGAAGGCGGCAAGCGGTTCAATGTCGGCAACGGCTTTTCGCTGACGCCGCAGGCGCAGCTCGCCTATTCGAAGGTCGACTTCGATGGCTTCACCGACCGCTTCGGCGCGCTGGTCTCGCTCACCAATGCCGACAGCCTGCTCGGCCGCATTGGTCTCACGCTCAATCACCAGAAGATCTGGTATGACGGGACGAGCATCGTCCGCTCCGACCTCTACGCGATCGGCAATCTGCACTACGAATTCCTCGACGGCAGCAATGTCGATGTCGCCGGCACCGGCTTTGCCAGCGCCAATGACCGTCTCTGGGCCAGCATCGGCGGCGGCGGCAGCTACAGCTGGGCCAACGGCCGCTACACCGTATTCGGCGAAGCGACCTATCGCGCCAGCCTGCAGGATGCCGGCGACAACCACAGCTACAAGGGCAGTGCCGGGTTTCGGGTGGTGTGGTGAGGACGGAAGACTAAAGCACACTGAAGTCAGACTGAACTGGCTGCACCCACGATTTCTGTATAATCGAATAATACCGCTGAGTTGCCCGACGAGTCAAGCTACCGTGTCCGCCGGCAGCCGCCGGCTACTTTGCATGGGGTTGTTTTCGATATTTTGGCATTACCTCCCTGCGACGGCAAGCTATCGCATCCGGCTATCAGCCTCGTCCAATAGCAAGGCCATGACAACGTGGACACCTCAGTTGCAGAAGCCCGCAAGCGCAATATGCGATCGCCATGCCGCACGCGGTGCGAGGTGACAAGGAGGCCCTACCCGCCCAGCCGATCGACCTCGGCCTTGCCGGCCTTCATCACCAGCGGGATGTGCTCGCCCTGGCCGAGCAGGCACGCCACATCGCGCAGCGGATTGCCTTCCACCACCAGGAGATCGGCGAACGCCTCCGGCACGATGCGGCCGAGCTTGCCCGCCATGCCGAGCACTTCGGCGCCGACAATTGTCGCGCTTTCGATCACCGCTTGCGGGCCAAGCACCTCGGCGCGGATCCGGAACTCGTCGCTCTGCAGCCGCTGCGAAGGTCCGAGCAGATCGGACCCGTATCCCATCCTGACGCCGGCCTCGCGGTAGATCGCGAGCGAGCGCAGCCCGGCATCGCGCACGTCGGCGACCTTGGCGACGCTCGCCGCCGGCAGGCCGTATTTCGCGCCCTCGGTGGCCAGCGCCTCATAGGTGACGAGCGTCGGCACCGCATAGGCGCCCTGCTCGGCCATCAGCCGCGCGGTCGGCAGATCGACCAGATTGCCGTGCTCGATGGTCCGCACGCCGCAACGCACGCACGCTCGATCGCCTCGGCGGTGTAGGCATGGGCCAGCACATAGGTGTGACGCGCCCGCGCCTCCGCGACGATGGCGCGGATCTCGTCCTCGCAATAGCCGAAGGCACCGATCGGATCGGTCGGCGACGCGACGCCGCCGGACGCCATGATCTTGATCTGGTCGGCGCCCATCTGGAGCTCCTCGCGCACCGCCTTGCGCACCGCATCGACGCCGTCGACGACGCGTGCGATCGCGCCGACCCGCACGCAGCAGGAGCAGGTCGGGTCGTTCAGATAGTCCGAGCGGGCGCGTCCGTCGCCGTGTCCGCCGGTCTGGCTCAGCGCGCGGCCTGAGACGAACAGCCTCGGACCATCGGTCAGCCCGGTGTCGATCGCCTGCTTCAGCGCGTAGCCGGCGCCGCCGGCATCGCGGACGGTGGTGAAGCCGCGCTTCAGCATGCCGCGCAGCAGCATGGTTGAGCGCAGCGTCACCAGCACATTCGCCATCCGCGCCTGCTGTGACAGGTCGAGCTCGACGGCGACCGCATGCACGTGAAGGTCGATCAGGCCGGGCATCAGGGTCTTGCCCCTGAGGTCGATGACCCGGTCCGCGGCGGCCTCGATCGGCCGGTCGGACACCTCCTTGATCAGGCGATCCTCGACCAGCACGTGATGGCCTTCGAGGAGATCTGGCCGCAGCGGATCGAGCAGCGCGGCATTCTTGAAGAGGATGGTGGACATGATGGTCTCCTTGTCAGGACGCGGCCTGCGTCACTTTGAGCATGATCTTTTTCGGAAAACCGCTGCGCACTTTTCCGGATCATGCTTCACGCAGCTTCGGTTGCGATGTCTTCGAGCGATCGACCGCGCGTCGGCACGCCCATCAGCACGACGGTGACGGCACCGATCAACAGCACGGACGTGGTGACGCCGAACACGCCGGCAAAGCCGAAATTGGGATAGAGATAGCCGACCAGGATCGGCGCGATGATCGCACCGATGCGGCCGATCGCAGATGCGAGCCCGGCGCCGGTGGTGCGGATCGCGGTCGGAAACACCTCGGCCGTGTAGGCATAGACACCTGCATAGGTGCCGTTCATGAAGAACGACAGCAGCAGGCCGGCCAGCATGATCTGTCCGTCGCTTTTGGCAAAAGCGAGCCCGAGCGCGCCGGCGCCGCCGAGCAGCATGTAGGAGGCGATCGTGGCCTGCCTTCCGATCCGCTCGTTGAACCAAGCCGCGGTGAAATAGCCGGGCACTTGCGCGCAATACATCGCGAGCGAGTAGCCAAAACTCTTGGTGATGCTCATGCCGTTCTGGACCAGGAGGCCGGGAATCCAGACGAAGAAGGAATAGTAGCTGAAGGTGATCGACAGCCACATGATCCAGGTCATGGTGGTGATCCGCGCCTGGCGGCCGGCCAAGAGCGCGGCAAAATTGCTCAGCAGTGTCCCCGACGATGCGGCCGGCGCAGCGGGCTCTGCGACCGCAGGCGGCAGCACGCGGCCCTCGCGCGCGAAGCTGGCCTCGATCTTGTCGAGCACCGCCTCGGCTTCCTGCACCCTGCCCCGGCTTTCCAGCCAGCGCGGCGATTCCGGCAGCGAGCGGCGCCACCACAACAGCATCACGACCGGCACGGCGGTGATGACCAGCACGATGCGCCAGCCGTTCTCGTAGGCGGGCACGATGAAATAGCCGAGCAGCGCCGCAGCGACGAAGCCGAAGGAGAAGAAGCCGGCGAGCGCGCCGGTGAAGCTGCCGCGGTAACGCCGCGCCACGAACTCTGCGAGGTATGGCGCGATGATCGCGCTCTCCGCGCCGGTGCCCATACCGGCGACAACGCGTGCAGCGAAGAACGACGGCCAGCTGTCCACCGCCGCGCTCGCCAGCGAGGCCGCGCTGTAGAGCGCGAGCGCCGACATCATCACCGCGCGGCGGCCGATCAGGTCGCCCAGCATCCCCGCGAACAGCGCGCCGAACAGATAGCCGACAAAGGTGCTGCTGCCGAGCACGCCGGTCTCGACATTGGTGAGCCCCCACGCCGTGCGCAGCACCGGCAGGATGAACGCCAGAACCGCAGCATCCATCGCGTCGAACAGATAGCCCAGGCCGCCCATCAGCAGCAGGTGAATATGGAAACGCGCGAACGGCAGGCGCTCGATGCGCGCCGATATCATCGACATGAAACATCCCCCTCGGCGCCCCACGGTTCGGCACGCGCCGCGGGGTCAATCGGGGAATGATAGACAAATCGACATTATGGCAATAATTTATAATTATTATCTAGGGCCTGTTTGGATTCCGGATTCTCATCCTGGCTTGGTTGTGATTCAAGCTTGGGATGGACCGATTCGTTTTGACTGATGCCCAATGGGCGAAGATGGAGCCGCTTTGTCTTGGCAAGCCGGGTGATCCCGGCCGGAGCGGCAATAACAACCGGCTGTTTGTCGAAGCCGTGCTGTGGATTGCGCGCACGGGCAGTCCGTGGCGCGATCTGCCGCGCGCCTTCGGCAACTGGATAACCGTGTACACGCGCTTCCGCGACTGGGCCAAGGCGGGCGTCTGGAAGCGCATGTTTGATGCGGTCTCGGACGAGCCGGACATGGAGTACGTCATGGTTGATGCCACCATCGTCAAAGTCCACCGCCACGGACAGGGCGCAAAAGGGGGACGCAAAACCAGGCGATCGGCCGCTCGAAAGGCGGAATGACCACCAAAATCCTGGCACTGACCGACGCGCTCGGCAATCTCCTGCGTTTCGTGCTGCTGCCAGGACAGCGCTTCGACACGGTCGGCGTCCCGCCGTTGATCGAAGGGCTGACCTTCGATGCGATGATCGCCGACAAGGCGTTCGACAGCAACGCCATCATTGCCGACCTCGACGCACGCGGCGCCAAGGTCGTCATCTCCCAGCACCCGCGGCGCGCAAAACCTCTCGCCATCGACGCGGAAATCTACAAATGGCGACATCTGATCGAAAATTTCTTCTGCAAGCTCAAGGAATTCAAGCGGATCGCCATGCGAGCCGACAAAACAGATATCAGCTTCGAAGCCATGATCAATCTCACCGCCGCTGTGATAAATTCAAGATGAATCCAAACAGGCCCTAGTACATCACCAACGTGAATATTGCCGATGGCCTTCCGCACGCTCGACCTCAACCTTCTGAAAGTCTTCGAGGCGCTGATGACCGAGGGCAGCGTCACGCGCGCCGCGAGCGCGCTGACCATGACCCAGCCCGCGGTCAGCAACGCGCTCGCCCGGTTGCGTGACGCGCTCGGCGCCCCCCTGTTCGTCCGCACCGCAAGCGGGATCCGCCCGACGCAGCGCGCCGTGGCGCTGTGGGAGCCGATCGGCGACGCCTTGGAAAACGTCCGCCACGCGCTCGACGAGGATGCCTTCGATCCGCGGCGCACCCAGGCCGAATTCAGCCTGTCGATGTCGGATTACGTCGCCTCGCTGGTGATGCCGCGGCTGCTGAACCGCTTTAATGATGTGGCGCCGTCCGCGCGCATCCACACCATGCCCAACACCATCCTGGAGATCGGCGACCGGCTCGAGGACAACCGGGTCGATTGCGTGCTGAGCGTCTATGTCAACGAGGCGCAGCATCCGCCGGCCGTGATCCGCTCACGCTCGCTGTGGACCGTCGAGTATGCCTGCATGATGCGGCGGGATCATCCGCTCGCCAGGCAGAAGCGGCTCAGCACGCGCAGCTTCCTCGCCGCCAAGCATGTCGATGTCAGCCTCGCCGGCAGGACGCTGCCGACCTACGACCAGTTCCTCGCCTCGCGCGGGCTGTCGCGCAATCTGGTCGCCACCGTCAATCACTACAACGCCGCCTACGAAATCCTGCGGCAGTCCGATTTGATCGCCGTGCTGCCGCGCGATCTCAGCGCGCAGTCCCGCCAAGCACCCGATCTGCACGCGATGCCGGTGCCGCTGCCGGCCCCGCCGCGCGTTGTCAGCCTGTTCTGGCACCAGCGCAACGACACCGTCCCCGCGCAACGCTGGTTGCGCGAGACGCTGGTCGAGCTGTTTGCGCTGATGGCGTGAGCGGGCGGGACGTCGGACGCCGCCCGCCTTCGCCCTTTGGGCTTCGGCGCGGCAGCCCTCGCCCGACCCCGTGTGCCGGAACTGCATCGGGGCCCGGTGCATCACCCAATTGGGTCTTTCCAACCGCCCCGCAATGCGTAACCTAAGGTTTTAACGAGCGCCCTCGTTGGCCCATATTGCCGGAGTTGAGCATGGCCGTTTATACGATCAATCCTCATCCCGAACCGTTCATGTTTGCGTCGTTTCCCAACGGCGATCCGATTTGGCAGATCGTCGAACCGCAAACTGATTTTGTCGCGGAACCCTGGGGTTTGCAGTTCGGCTTTGATCCCGTCTATCCGAGTGGACTGCCCAGCTCCACCTACGGTCTGATCAACATCATCGGGACCGGGCTGACCTATAGCGGAAGCAGTCTGACAGGCGGTGTCGTCACCGGGATTACGTGGACGTCCAGCGACGGGGCGTCGCTTTGGGAATCGATCACCGGGGTCAGCTACACCATCACGTCGAGCCTCGATATTTCAGGGTTGTGGCACGCAATCCTGGCCGGCAACGATACGGTGATCGCGAACAACCCCAACAGCTTCTTTCTCTCGGGCGAGTCCGGCAACGACACCGCCATCGGAGGCGTCGCGCGCGATTATCTGAGCGGCGGTCCCGGGGACGACGTCGTCTACGGCGAGGACGGCAGCGACTCGCTGGGCGGCAATTCCGGCAACGACATTGTCTACGGCGGCAATGGCAACGACTCGGAGTCGGGAGGTGCCGGAAACGACATCCTGCTCGGCGAAGCAGGTGCGGATTACATCACCGGCGATGCCGGCAAGGACGTCATCTACGGTGGCCTCGGCAACGATCAGCTATGGGGCGACACACCCGGCTGGAACCTGTATGGCGGCGACGGCGGCGACGCGGATGTCATCCACGGTGATGCCGGAAACGATACGATCGACGGCGGCAGCGGGGCCGACCAGCTCTATGGCGATGATGGCAATGACCTCATCTATGCCACGTTGGGTTTTGCATTCACGGCAACCACCGACGCCGACTCGCTTTACGGCGGCAACGGCGACGACACGCTCGACGGCGGCGCAGGCAACGATCTGCTTTACGGCGGCTCGGGCACCAACATCTTCATCCTGAGCGGCGGCAACGATACCGCATTCGGCGACCCGCTCGCCCAGAACACGGCCTTATTCGCTGCACCGCTCAGCGCCTTCCAGATATCGCGCGGCAGCGGCAACTCCTTCATTCTCACCGACACGCGCCCGGGATCGCCACTTGGCAGCGCCGCTCTGATTGGCGTGAATACTCTGCAGTTTTCGGACCAGACGTTGTCCCTGGTGACGCTTGGAACATCGCTGGCCGAGACGCTGACCGCGCCATCCTACGGCGGCTGGCTCGAAGGGCTGGACGGGGACGATACGCTGAACGGCAGCTCGGAAGGCGATACGCTGAGCGGCGGCGCAGGAAACGACACCCTCAACGGCGATGGCGGACTTGATCTCGCGGTCGGGCGCAACTGGCAATCTTCTCATTTATCTCACCAGCCCGGTCGTCACCGCGCCCGGGCTTGGCACGGATCAGCTCAATTCGATCGAGGGGTTGGTCGGCGGCGCCTACAACGACGTATTTGTCGGTACGACCGACCCGAACATTTTCTATCTCAACGGCGGCAACGACTACGCCTATGCCCGCGCTGGCGACGACACCGTCTATGGCGGCGACGGCCTCGATGTGTTGCTCGGCGAAGACGGCAACGATGCCCTCTATGGCGGCGCCGGCTTCAATTACCTGTTCGGTGGCGCTGGCGATGATTTGCTCGACGGCACTGGTGGAGCGTCGGCATCGGACGTGAATGTCATGTACGGCGAAACCGGAAACGATGTGCTCTACGGCGACATGGGCACCAATTACTTCTATGGCGGCGCAGGCATCGATACAATGTATGGCGGCGCAGGTCTCAACATCTTCATCTCCTCGGGTGAGACCGACGGCAACGTCATTTACGGCGGTTCAGGCCAGAATTACATCTACGGCTCCAATGGCGGCGATACAGTCACCGGCGGCAGTAGCGTCGACGTGTTTCTGATGGGCTCCGATGCCGACGTGATCAATGGTGGTGGTGGCGTTGACTATGCCTGGGGCGGTGGCGGCTCCGACACATTCACCATCGACGACACGACGTCGGAAGTGATGGTCATCCAGGATTTCAATGCAGGCGGCGTCAATGACATCCTGAACTTCGTGGGGACATCGCTGCATTCGTTTGCCGATGTGCAGGCAGCCGAGACCTACGCCGCCGGTATCGCCTCGACCATCATCACCGATGCCGCAGGCAGCGCAGTTTGGCTGATCGGGATCACACCGGGACAGCTCGACGCGAGCATGTTCAGATTTTCCTGAGCAGTCGCGCCGCGATCCTTGTTCTGGGCCCACGGGTCTCAGCTTCAGCGGATTGGCGTTGCGTCCAGATGAGCGCAGTTCGCGGTCCCATGGAACAGGCTCGCGGCTGCGACAAACAGTCGAGACCAGCCGGTTGAACCTTCGCCACAGGAACCAACAACGCGCCCGTCCCAACCTCACGATCCGGCACGAGCATCGCTTGCGCATCGGACGATGCGCACTCAATTCTGAGTTCACTATCAAGGGATGGAACTTCGCTTGGCGAGCCTTGCCGGTTGCCGGCACTCCCAGCCGCCCTGCGCAAAAGACAAAAAGACAACCATCTCAAGAGCTTACAAGCCGCCCGATGGCGTTCGGATGCTCGCCATGACCCCTACACTCTTCCGTGTGCGCTTGAACGTCCTCCCTGCCCCGAACGACAACATCAGGAATGGATTGGACTCAAGATTGTTACTGTACGGAGGTAGGCCGGCGCTCGTAACGCTTGACGCAGTGGAGTCTGTGCGCGGCCATCTTCGGTAAAGCTGCCATTGTTTCGGGCCGAATTCGGACGTTCGCCATGCGCTTGTACACACACCTCAGAGTTTTTGTTCTTCTTGCTGCTTCAGTTCTCCTGGCGTCTCAGCCTGCCTGGGCGACGAAGCGAGTGGCTCTGGTAGTCGGAAACTCCAATTATCAAAACGCGCCGCTGCTTCCGAATCCTGCCAATGATGCTGCCGCTATCGCCGCGACCCTGAAGGGCGCCGGGTTCGATGTGGTAGAGTCTCGGCTCAACCTGGCCTCGAGCGACATGCGGCGGGCACTGAGGGATTTCGCCGATCAAGCCCGCGATGCAGACGTTGCCGTGGTCTACTATGCAGGTCATGGAATCGAGATCGACGGGACGAATTATCTAATCCCGACAGATGCCAGACTTGAACGCGACACCGATATCTATGACGAGGCCTTCTCGCTCGATCGTATCTTGCTGGCGATCGAGCCCGCCAGGCAACTGCGCGTCGTGATCGTTGACGCCTGTCGCAACAATCCATTTGCCGACACGATGAAACGAACCGTCGCTTCGCGCGCGATCAGCCGCGGGCTCGCCCGGGTAGAACCCGCCGTATCCAATACGCTGATCGCGTTTGCGGCGAAGGCCGGACTGACCGCACTCGACGGCAACAGCACGAACAGTCCATACGCGACAGCACTGGTCAAGTATATCGCAAAGCCTGGACTCGATTTGCGCAGGGCGTTCGGCTTCGTCCGCGACGATGTCTTGCAAGCTACCGGTAATCGACAGGAGCCATACGTTTACGGCTCGCTGGGCGGTGACGACGTTGCGCTCGTGCCAAAGGCAGAGGAGCCGACGCCGCCGCCGGCCAACGCCTCGTCGGAGACTCGTCGTGACTACGAATTGGCCCTGCAGGTCGGCAACAAGGCTGCCATGAGTGCGTTCCTCGCCCAGCATCCCGACGGCTATTACTCAAATCTGGCCAAGCTTCAGCTCAATCAGATCGACGCCGAGGACGCACGCGTTACCGCGACCAAGAAGGCGCAGGAAGCGGAGCAGCAGCAAGCTCGGCTTGTGTCCGAAGGTGCCCAGCGGGCCGAGCAGGAAAAAGCCGCCGCAGATTTCAAGGCTGCGGAGGATGCCCGTATCGCGGCTGAAAGAACAAAGCAGGCAGCGCAGGAACAAGCGACCGAGGCCGAACGGAAGCGGACTGCATCCCAATCCTCAACGGTCGCCATGCTTTCCCCGAACGGACCCGCCCTCGACAGCGCCAGGCCGGACAATCTTGCACCCCCACCCCCCTCCCAGACTAGCGAGGGCGCGAAGGTTGCCGCCTTGAACCCGGCGGCGCCACAGGAGGATCTTGCCAAATCAGTACAGAGCGAATTGAGCCGGGTCGGCTGTTTCACGGGCTCGGTCGACGGCGAGTGGAACGCGGCCTCGCGTCGTTCCCTGACCCTGTTCAACCGGCACGCCGGGACCAAATTTGACGTCAAGCTCGCAAGCCTCGATGTGCTCGATGCGATCAAGCTGAAACCGGCCCGCGTTTGCCCGCTGATCTGCGAGCAAGGCTACAGGGCGGACGGCGATCAGTGCCGCAAGATCACCTGCGCCGAGGGCTCGTTCCTGAACGACGACAACCAATGCGAAAAGCGCCGCGGGAAAAAGCCGGTGGCGAAGCGTAACATGGACGAGCGCCCGTCGCGCGCGAATCGTTCGCTACGCGATATCTCCGAGCCGCAAGCCGATATTCCCCGACGACGACAGGCGACTGCAAGGCCCGCGGGTGGCAGCGGTCAGATCATGTGTGATGCATATCTATGCCGCCCGGTCCGTCGCGGATGTCATCTCGATTACCGTGGCGGCGGAGGTCCCGGCGGCGGTACCGGCAACGTTGAGGTCTGCAACTAGCCCGTCCTATTCGTGAGAGTGCGTTTTTTTAGTCCGATTGATGTGGCCGCACATCTGCTCTGACGAGGCGCGCGGGATTGCCTTCGGCTTTTCACCGCCTGACGACCGGTACTTTGCAACGCGCTTGAGGTGTAGGTTGGGCGAACGGGGGGCGGACGCCCCGCCGGTCAAGGACCGAGCGGCAGCAGCGCGCCTGGCAAGCCGCGGATCAGGTCGGCTTCGGGACATGCCGCGGCAAACGCAAGGCGAATGCGGCTCGTGGTCTCGACGACACGGGCAGCGAGTTTCAAGAGACGAAGACGCAGCGTCGCGAACTCGGCTGTGGCCAATTCCCGGGCTTTGGGAATCGCGTCGCGCACGGTCAGCATCAGCCAATAAGCGGCGGTGTGGAGAACGAGGCGGACTTGATTGGCGAGCGCCGAACGGCAGCTGGTGCGATCGGAGGCGAGCTGTGTCTTATGCAGCTTGATCAGATTCTCGGCTTGGCCGCGCGCGCAATACAGGCTGTCGTAGATCCACTCGGCCGAGCCGACATCGAGGCTGGTGACGACGAAACGGATGTCGAGGCCGAGCATCGTCGCCTCATACGGGCGACGGTACGCCGTTCGCGATCCCAGGACTTGGCCTTGTGGCGCGTCTCGGTATAGCCACGCAGAACCGGCAGGTTCTCGATGGCGCGTCGCGTGCGGATGTCGTCGGCGGCCTCGTCGAGTTTTCTGGCGAGCGGCTTGGTGCCGGACAGACCGAAGATGTAGTCGATGCCGTTGGTCTCGCACCACGCCATTGCCTCCGGCCGGGCATAGTGCCCGTCGCCACGGAACGTAATTCGCGTGTTGTGCCACCGCGTCCGGATATGCCGGATCAGGCGGCGCAGGTGGGCACGCACCTCGACGCCGCCCGGCGTCTTGCCGGGCCGCAGCACGACCGCCACGGGCCGGCTCTTCTCCGTGTCGTAGACGTGGATCGGCAGGAAGCAGCGTTCGTCATAATGAGCGTTGAACAGCGAGAGCTGCTGATGGCCGTGGACGACATCGCAGGTATCATCGATGTCGAGCGTGACGGATGCCGGCTCGCGCGGGTAGCTATCCATCCATGCGTCGACCAAAGTGTAGGTCAGTCGGATCACGTCGCGCAGGCGCGGAGCATTCTCCAGCCGCGACAGCGTCGGTTGGGAACACAGATCGCGACCCGTGTCCGGCAGCCGTCCGCAGGCCAGCTTGAATGCGGGATCGGACCGCAGATGATCGAGGTCGTCGGCGTCCTCGTAGCCGCAGCAGATCGCGAACATGCGCGCGCGGAACATATCGACAAGGCTGTGCACGACCCGCGTCGGATCGCGCCGATCCGGGAACACCCGGGCCAAATTGTCGGCCAAGCCGAGACGCCGCTCGGCCATCGCCAGAAGCATCACGCCCCCGTTCGAGGTCAGCCGACCGCCATCGAAGGCAGCTGTGACTTTCTTGGCGTGAACGGCTGGAAACGAGAAGGGCAGAATCGTATCATCGGTCATGGCGGGCCTGGCGTTCGCGGTTGAGGTGATGGGGTTGGCTTTGCAACCGAATCCTACGCCGCATCAGCGCTTTACACCACGCTCGCCAGCCTCTCAGGCGCACTCTGACGAATAAGACGGGCTAGGACGGCATGCACGGCGGCGCGCCCGAGATCGTGGAAGGGCCGCCGTCTCTTCCGCGATCGGTAAAGCGTGGTTTGGCGACGATTGAGGGCAAGGGAGCTCAGCCGCAGAGCCCTGCATTGAAGAAGCTGAACGTCAGCCTCGGCCACCAGGACATTCACCACATGATCGCGCGGGGCGGTTGCTTCAGCCGCCTGAGCAAGCCGTAGCAACGGGATCGCTTACCTACTTGATGGAGTATGATTTGATGTCGAACGACCAATTGTTCGGCACCAGTTTTCCGCTGCCGCTGTCCGGTACACGCAGCTGACTGGTCCAGTCCGACAGATAGCTCAACGTGTCGGCCGGCCCCTGAAGCTTGCGCTGAATGTCTGGCAAATCGAGCAATTGCGCACGCCGCTCGCTCAGGATCGCAACGATCACAGCGGACCCGGCCGGCGGCGCGACGACATACTCAAATCCACGTTGCTGTGCCGCCGGGGTCGGAACAATGAATTGGACGCCCGGCTTGACAAGATTCATGTCGGCTCCGACCGACTGTGCCAATAGCTCGGCAGTCGGAAAGATCTGGGACATGCGCCCTTCCGCATCGACATCCACCAGCATGAGATACCCAGGCTTCCTGGCGGTTACGCCGAATGACACCTTGCTGCCAATGTTGACAGTTGGACCCGGCAGGATTTCAAGCGACACGCTGGCAGCATTTGCCGGGCCGCGCGGGGCCTGTACGCGCCGGACCGATTGAGCGTTCGTCGCACCTGCAGATGGAGATGCCGACGGCAGCGGCGCCGCGCACGCGACCTCGCTTCCCGCCAGCACCAGCACGATCGCGAGCCATGATTGCTTGCGGCAAACCAGTTCCGCTGGCGACATGACCTGCTTTCCCAAGTTTGTCAGGGAACGCTGAAAAAGCCGATCGACGCGATCCGCGCGTCCGCCGGCAGGTAGCGCTCCAGACTCTTGATGACCTGCCCCGAGGCACGACGCCGGTTGAGCTGCATCAGGACCGTCTCCAGGTCAACCATCCGCTGCTGCGAGGTCACCGCAACGATCTGCTCGGCACCGAACGGCTCACCTACCCGAAGCGGCAGCCGCAGATTTGCCGATCGCGCCAGCGCGGCATCAGAACCCACCGGATACAGCATTTGGATAGTTCCATCACCCGACACGTTGAATAGCAGCACCGCTCGTGAACCGACGTCGGACAATTCGACCTCGACGGTCTGGCCGCTGCGCTGCTGTCGATCATCCGGCCAAATACGCATCACCTGCGGCGACCGCGTCGCCATGCGCTTAAGCTCCCGAATGGCTGCAGTTCGGTTGACCACTGTCGTCAAGCCAGCAACGTCAACACCATAGGCGACCACATCGCCCCAGGCGATGACGTCATGCGACACGGGGTCCCAGATCAGGTCGGGATTATCAGTTGGTTGAACGGCCTGCACACTGGCATCCTGCGGCTTGACGCTGGCGAAATAGTTCATCTTGCCGTCAAGCGCCGCCAAACGGATCGGCGTGGTGAGACGGAAGGGCGGCAGCGCGGCACTGGGCGCGGCCGGGCCGGTCGCGGCGACGCCGGTTGGAGCGGTTTGTGACGTGGCCGTAACGGCCGGCGGCGTGGGGGTTTGTTTTTCGGCGGGCGTGACGGTAGCAGCCTGACCGGAGGCAGCTCTCGCGGCCGTCCCCTGGATCAGCACCACGCCGCGCGTCAGTTCGAAGGCGACGTCGGTTTCCGGCCTCTGTGTCGGCGACGATACCGTCACGATGTTCTGGCGCTGGTCGGACAGTTGATAGACCACCTGCCGAACATTGCTGAAAAGCTCCTTCAGAGTCACTTTGCCATCGTGATTGATGTCCGCGTTGCCCTCCACTGCCCGCGCGACGGCATAACTCAGTGCGCCGCGCAGGCCATCGATGCCGGGGATCCGCACTTCCGGCGCCTTGGTGTTTCGATCGACGGCGGCGATGAACGCAGTGTGGTCGAGATCGAGTTCGGACTTCGGATCGTCGCTGCTCGACACCGGCTTCAATTCATCAACCAGCAGCGTGTAGCGCGGCACCTGTCGAAAGCTCATCTCTGCCGCACGGGGATCGATATCGCGCACCATTCCACCGCCGTGGCAGGTATCCGCAACGAAGATCACTTTCGCGCCACGCAATTCGAACTGCCGGATGAAATGGTTGAATTCGCTTCCCAGAATGCGCTCGGCCGATCCGGCCGGCGTGGTAGCAAATTCGGGCAGCAGGAACACGTTCTCCATTCCGTCGGGTTCGGAGCCCTTGATGCGCTCCGGCTCCTGCGTGCCGTGACCTGCGATCGACAGGAAGATGAGGTCGTTGCTCTTTGTCCGCTCCACCAGTGAGCTGATCTCACGCAGCACGCTTGCCCTATCGACCTCTGCATTGGTCAGTTCGACCACATCGCTGACGCCCATGGTCCTCAGGCTGGACACGATGTCATTGGCGTCGGCGACCGCGCCCTTCAATTTGCGTACATGCTGGTAGTCGTCGACGCCGATGACGAGCGCCCGGAGGGCCGCACCGTCCGGGTTACTTATCGACAGTTCTCCCGCCGCATGCGCGCGCTGGAGTGGCAGGCCGACCAACGTAGCGAGCAGGATGGCGCTACACAGCCAACCGGTCTTTTGATCAAAGCCCTTGAGCCTTCGCATCGTGATCCACCTCGATATCAAGCAGGTCTGCCCTGGAACCACACCGGTAAGGTAGAGCGGCAGGATGCCGTCCGGACCTCCAGAAACCAGCCCGCAGGCAGCGATCCATGTTCATCTGTAGCCCTAGCGAGACCCCAGGTTCAGCGCCGCTTGTTCGCTGTCTTGCGGCCTGCTGGCGCCTCGGTCTCCTGATAGGCGTTCGCGGAAACAGTCGTCTGATCATCTGCGAACGCGCGAAAGCGGACCGGAACGTAGCCGCGCGCGAGCAGGCTTGCCAGCGGATAGACGTTGCGGCAGACGCGACCGTTGCAGCCGCCCGTCGAGGATTCCATGACCTCCGCCTTGCGATCCGGCGTGAACCGCAGGAACAACATCACGTGGGAACCCGGCTTGTTCAGGGCGTCACCAGGCTTGAGGTCCCAGGGGTTAGTCACGGGTGCGGCGATCGCGGGGATGGCGGCGGTCGTGTAGTGGACGGAAAGTCCCCACGCGGCGCTGACGAATGCCGAACAGTCGACGCCGGCCACATCCGGCCGTGGCTCGTTGCGGGTGCAGACATTGCCCGCCAGCGTCCCGCTTTCGATCCGCTGCCGGAAGTTCGCGAGCGAACCGTGGCAACCCCAGCAATAGGGCACGCCGCGCACTTCCTGGTTTACCTTGCCCTGCAGATACCACGGCCGGCGAATACGGCTGAAACCGGAGCATTGGCTGTCGGGATCGTTACCGTAGTTCGCCGGTGTCAGCTTCCACTGAACGCCCTCAAAGGCGAAGGCCGTCTCGATCGCCTGCTGGCGATTGGACGGCCGCACGGCGGCAGTCGCATTGAACTTGATATCCGGCTGCGCCGCCGGCGCGGCCGGAGTGCGCGATGGCCGGACGTCAATGACGGATACCTTTCCCATGGGCCGGAAGCCGACACCAACCACCTCAACCCCCTCCGGCTTGGTACGCAGAAAATAAACATCGCCATCGCCTGAGACGGTGACGAACCGCCGGGTCACGGGCGTGTTTTCCAAAGGCAACTCGTAGATGCCCTCCAGGCGTCCGTTCGCGGCATAGCGTGCAACGAATGTGGCGGCATTCTTGCCCGACGGCGGAATGTCCTCGGCCAGCAAGTAGAAGCGATCACTGTTGTCGATCTCGAGAAACTCCACGGTGCCGAGCTGGTTGCGGACACGCAGGCCGAGCTGACCGATGGTCTCGTTGGACACCATGGTCTGGATTTCGACCCGAACGCTGGCATTGCCCTTGTCGGGAATAATATCAGCGATCACCGATCCCTTGCTGCGCGAGGCGATATACTGCCGGTCGGGCTGTCGCGTCGTCCTTACGATGGCCGCGCGGGTATTCTGATCGAGCAAGTCGGTTGGACTGCTCAGCGCCTGCGAGCCCATTTGGGCGAAGGCCGAAACGGCGACCTGGTCGTCCGTGCCGCGGGACGAAACTTCCTCAAGCTGGATCACGTCTCCGCCTACCCCGCGCGTGGACTGTCCCGGTGCCGCCTTCAGCATCCGTACGCCGCCGTCCCAAACCATGATGTCGTCGTTACGGACGACGAGGTCGGTGGGCTGGACATCGCCAGGCATCTTCAGGATGTCAGGCGCAGTGTTCGGTTGCTTGGGGTCGAACTGCAGAATGCGGCCGTTGACCTGATCAAGCACAAACAGGTTTCCCTGTCCGTCAGCGCTGAGCGCTTGCGGGCCCCCGAGTTCGACGTCCTGGCCGGCCGGGACGATCCCTACCATGGAGGCAGCCGAACCACCGGCAAAGCTTCGCACGACGGCATCGTCGGCCTTTGCGCCGGTTGCAGCGAAGGCCGCGCCGACGATAGAAAGCCAGATCCAGCTAGATCGACGAAACATATCCGCCTCAATGTAACCGAACCGAATGCGGCGTCAGTCCGACTAATCCAAGACTGCGCGAGCGCAGCGTCAATTAGTGGCTAGCAACCCCAATCCCGTTCAACTCTTTCACTGGACGGTGATAGTCCGAACTCCTTCAGCTTGCAGTGCAAAATCATGGCCAAAAACAGATTTGAGCAAGTCAGCGAAATCCAGCCCGACGCGATTACTCTGGTTTTGAGGCGCGACGATGGGGGCGCCTCCGGGTCGATCGTGTTGCCAGCCGCCGCAAGCGGGGGACGCCTGAGCAGCGACCAGGTCAGCGCCCATATGCCGGCCCAGGACGCCTTTCGCGGCGCAATCCGGCTAGCCAATGACATGAAGCTCGCGATCGTGGTTTGCGACCGGGATGGCGTCTGGAAGCCGGAATGGGGAGAGCTTTACCAGGCGATCGATTGACCCCACACGGGCAGACGCTGCGGCGCCGCATGGAGGCCGGCATGGCAAATGGTGCGTTAAGCGGGCTGTCGTTGCGGTCGCGAGCCCTAATGATCGCCCTGTTGGCCGCAACCAGCTGGCCCGCGCGGGCAAACGATTCCGCCGCCGAATTGTCCATCGGCGGGCTGCAATTCGTTCGCACCAAGGATGTGACCATGGCGAGCGAGGAGCTTCGTATCGGGCTGGACAAGGTCAACGTTCGCTACCAATTCGTCAACCAGACGAGCAAGCCGGTTGCGCTCACTGTCGCTTTTCCGCTGCCCGACATCGACCTGTCCGAAGCCGAGAACATTGCGCTTCCATCGAGCAATCCGGTCAACTTCGTCGAGTTCGAGACCAGGATCGACGGCAACCCGGTGCCGCTGACCATCGACCAGCGCGCCATGGTCGGCAATAGGGATGTCACGGCCCTTCTCCGTCAGTTCAAGCTATCCCTGCTGCCGCTCGGTGATCGGGAGATCCGGGTGGCCGACCTGCCGGCGACAACCCACACAAAGCTGATCGATGATGGCCTTCTGATGCCTGCCGGCATGAGCGACAACGGCCGCCAGCAATACACGCCCGGCTGGATAACCAAGACTTCAGCTGTTCGCGAGCAAGTATTTCCACCCGCGCGTACCGTCATCGTCGAACATCAGTATCGCCCGAGCGTCGGCTCCAGCCCTGACACGGTCCTGCGCTCCGGTCTGCGTCGCAGCGCAGCGCTAGGTCCGGAAGTCGAGCGGTACAGGAAAGAGTATTGCGTCACGGATGCGTTCCTTGCCGAATTGGACAAGCGCACCGGCAACAGCCAGGACAACGCGGCAAAGCTGCAGGAGCGGCGCATTTCCTACGTGCTCAAGACGGGTGCGAACTGGGCGGGTCCAATCCGGTCCTTCACGTTGACGATCGATCCGGGCGGCGACGACCGTCTGGTCAGTTTTTGTCCGGGACGGCTCAAGCCGTCATCTGCCAGCAACTCGCGTCAATTCACGGCAAGCGACTTCAAGCCGGATGCCGACCTGAAGATCTTGATGATCGGCAAGTTCTGACGAGCAGCTCAATTCGTGAGCATCACATAGCGTGCGGCCGCCGTGAGGGTCACATTGCCGCGCTGAGCTTCGCTGATCGCTTGCAGGAAGAATGTGTCGGCCGCCATCGGTCGCGGCTGGCGCAGCGAGTCCAGAACACGCGGGGCCGCAACGACCAACAGGAGCTGCGGACCGGTTGAGCGCGCCATCGGCAGGGCAAAAGAAAGCGAGTCGATGCCCGGCTTCAGGAGATAGGACAGGCTTTGCACCTCGCCGCGATCCGAGACCATGAGCAGTTCCACCACCCGGTTGGCAAAATTCTCGATGGTCCCGTTCAGGGTTTCGCCGGCCTTCAGTTCCGTCGCCGACAGGTTGATGCGCGGCGCACGCGCTTGATCGCTTCCGACCTGACTCAAGAATTTGACGGCCGGACATTGTGCCTGATTCACCTGCCTGACGCCGACCGAAGCCTCAAATCCCTGCTCCTTTCGAAACGCCTTGTCGAAGGTATCGAACGGGGCGGTCGAGGCGCCGAAGCCTTCAATGACGGCCGCGCTGGAGCTCACTGCAACAGGCAGGATGAAGAAGCAGTCGCCGCCCGCATATTGGGCGACATATCTGCGGATGCGCTCGGCTCGACCCGGCCCATCGGGCGACGAAGACGGCGTCACCGTCGGCTGAGGCGGCAGCTTCACCGGCTCCTGACGTGCTGGCTGTGGCGGAGCAGGCTCGATCCTCGGCGGCGCGGGTGTCGCGGCGAGTTTCGGCGGTGGCGGCAAGGCCGCCTGACCCGATGACGACCACACAAATTTATAGAAGGTGTACCCACCGCCCCCCAGCAGAAGCAGCATCGCTGCGACGCCGGCGCCGAGCCAGACGCGGGGAGAGTTCCGCGTGGTTGATGGCGCCCGCTCCAGCTGCGCAGACGTCCCGGCTTCCGGCCTCCCCAACGGATCGAAGCCGTGGAACGGTGCGGCAGACGGCTGAGCCGAAGCCGCCGGCGCCCAGTTGGCGACCTCCGCCATGGTCGGGCGCAAGGCCGGGTCCGGCTGCAGCATTCTCTCGAGAAGCGGCCTGATACGCATATCCACTGCGCCGAGATCGGGCACACGCCGGCGCTTCTCGACCAGTTGAAACTGGCTTCCGCCCATATCGAGCTTCTGCCCGGTCAAGGCTTGGAACAGCACGAGACCAAAGCTGTAGACATCGGACTTCGCGGTGACATCATTGCCGTACAAGCCGACCTGTTCCGGCGATGCGTAATTATCCTTGCCGGCGAAGCCGGAGCCGATGATGGTCTTGTCACCCATCTGGGTAGACCGGGCGATACCAAAGTCGATGATCTTCGCCCGCCTTACATCATCGAGCGGCACAATGATGTTGTCGGGGGAGACATCGCGATGGATGATGCCGTGCTCGTGAGCGGCGTGCAGGCCCGATGCGACCCGCTGCATCAACTTGATCAGCGCTTCGAAGGTCAGCGGCCCATCGTCGAGCATGTTCGACAGCGAGCGCCCATTCACGAATTCCATCGCGAGATAGGGGCGCTGCAGCACGGGTTCGACCGTGAACAGGAAGTAGCGAACGATCGCTTCATGCGGAAGATTGTGAAGTGCCGCCGCCTCCCGGCGGAACAGCGCAAGTGCCGCCTCGTTGTCGACCATGTCGGGCAGCAACATCTTGACCGCAACGGGCGATCCGGTCTGGATCTCGCGGCATCGGTAGACCTCCCCCATACCGCCTGCCCCGATCATCGCTTCGATCTCGTAGATGCCGTTGAGCCGGGTGCCGGCCGGCACACCGCGGTAGGATGATCGAAACGGATCGTTCGCGGTCATGCTCGCGGCTCCCGATCGAGCGGCGTCCTCGTGGTCTCCGAGGATCGCGGCGCGAGCAATCGCACGATCACGATCGTCACGTTGTCGAGCCCGCCGCGATCGAGCGCGAGCGCAAGCATGTCGTCGCAGGCTGCCTGGGCAAGGCGAGTGGCTGCGTGCTGCTGAATCTCGTCATCCTGCACGTGTCGGGTCAAGCCGTCGCTGCAAATCACGAAGACGTCTTCCGGTTCGGCCGGACCGGTCACCACCTCGAACTCGGGGTCGGCGACAACGCCGACAGCCCGGGTGATGGCATTGTTCGGCCAATCCTGGACCTCTTCGCGCGATAGCGCGCCGCCGGCGATCAGTTCCTCCAACTCGCTATGATCGTGCGACACCTGTGTGATGCCGTGGCGGTTGATCAGGTACACCCGGCTGTCACCCGCCCATATGCAGGCATAATGGCCGTCGCGTACGAGCAGGACTGCCGTTGTGGTCCCGACAGTGGCACCCTGCCTTGCCTCGCTGAGTGCCAGAATCTGCTGGTTGGCGCTGAACAGACGCGCCTCGCATTGCGCCAACAGGTCCGCCGCGGAGTCAGGCGCGGCGATCGCATCAAGCGACTGCACCACGATGCGGCTGGCAAGATCGCCTGCCTCATGACCGCCCATGCCGTCAGCGACCGCCCATAGGCCGACGTCGGTTCTTACCAGACATGAATCCTCGTTCCGCGCCCGCACCCGTCCGGCATGAGTGACGCTACCGACATCGAACAAGGAGGGGACGTGTACCATCGCGCGTCATCCCGTCCCGGATACCGCGCGGCTGACGTCGCCGGTCAGCAGCGTGGAATAGTGAAACGGATCCGGCAATCCGCGGCAACAGAGTGCGATCGGCGGGAACCCTTCGCCTCCGGCGGTCCACCAGAAACTAGCCGCGGCATAGACTTGAGGGCTCGCGCCGCAAAGCGTACCGAACGACTCGGCAAACCCATCGACGGTCGAAACCATTCCCAGCGTCGCGTCGCTCAGCGACACGATTGACGGTCCATCAGTCCCCGACGCGCGCAGACGCGGAAGCGCGAGACGATCCAGCGCATCGGAAATCTGCTCGAACGTCGCCGCCCGATCCAGGGTCGAGAGCAGGAATGTCTCCACTTGCCCAAACCACTCGTCCTGTGGATCGATGTTCGGCGGCGGCAGCGCGGCGTCACCATCGAGCACCGCATGCAACGTCAACGGATAGTATCGCCCCACCCCGTCAAGCGAAGGCATGATCGCTCCTGCGACGGTGGTGCCGCAGATCGCGCCGCCAAGCCAGAACCGCCAAACCGGCGCGGTCAGGAATGCTTCCTGCCAGGCGGAGCCGAGTTGATGGCGACTCGCGGAGATGGCAGCCTGCACCCACGGCTCCCAGACTTCCAGAAAGCTGCGCGGCGTCGCGATCGCGATGAAATCACGCTTCGCGCCGATCTTGCCGAATAAGCCGCATCTCATGGTCATATTCCGGTCGGGCAACGAAACTCGCGGAGCACTGACAGGTTTAGCGGATTGCGCAACGATCCGGTGGAAATCTGATAGTTGAGCTCACGTCCGGCAACAATGAAGGTTGCGCTGGCGGTTTCCGCCTTGGCAACCAGCGAGCCGGCCTCCAGCATTCGGAACAATGACCAGGGGCCGATGCGCTCAAGTACGGATGGCGAGCCGGACTCGTTGCTGACCGAAATTGCCGTCCGCGGCGATGGGCCGGGCCAGAGGACCGTCGTCGGCGAATTGCGCTGCGGCGGCGACGGAGCAGCGGGTTGCGGCGCGCCAAACATGGAGGGAGCTGCGGCTGGTCCTGGTGTTGTGGGGCTGTTGATCGTCGTGCCACCGATCTCGGTCTTGACTGTGATGCCCGGTCCGGCCGCAGCCGGCGGTCGGATCGCAAAGGACACTGCCGGCACGCCGCCGCCGGTCTGGAAAAAGGCATCGCGGATATAGGCGGCATTCTGGAACTGCTTCAACGTGTCGGGCGAGAACGATCGTCCGACGGGGCTCTCCTTCCGCCAGACCCAGTCCGAGCGCGAAGTATCGGCATAAGGCGCCAGGAATTGGGTGAAGAACTTGTCCATGATGCCGTTCGGGCTGAACAGCTTCGCGAAATCAGCGAGCGGGACTTCCTGACCACTGCTGCGTACAAACGGGTAGCGGTTGGTCACCGTCTGCTGACAGACCGGCGTGACCTGATCGCGCAACGACTGCAGGATTTGACCGGCCGTGGAGGCGGCGATGCTGCCTTCGAACTCCGCGGCTGCCGCCCGCAGCATATCTGAAAATGGTGGCGGCATACGCGAGGCATTGTTGCGCAGCGCGGCAACCTGGGTCTGAAGCCCCGCAGTTGCTTGCGCCGTCAGTTGCGGATTCTCGATCATCAGCGTCAGATTTTGCGCAATGTCGTTCAGGTTTGCGATCGTCGAGTCGATCGGCCGGCGGGTGCTCTCCCCCTCAAGCGCTGCATGGTAGGGCTTGAACTGCGACTCAATCGTCGCGCCCGGTGTACCATCCTGGGCATTGTTGAACAGCGCCGGCGTGGTCACCGCAGGCGGCACGGCCGGCGTTCCGGTGCTCGCCGGCTTCGGGCGTTCCTTGGTCAGCATGGTCTCATCGCGCACCGATTCCAGGATTTGCCGCATCGGCGAGGTCGGCGCCGAAAGCGACCTCAGCACCTCGTATTTCGGCTTGTCGGCGAGCAATTTCTTCAGACGCAGGCTGCCGAGCGCAGTACGCCACGCCGTTACAAAATCATTGGAGTAGATGCTGAGCAGATCCCCAGCCAGATTGTCATACTGCTGGTCAATTGCCGATTGCTGGCCGGCGTCACCCAAGACCCACCGCTCCCGCTTCATGCGCTCCGACAATCCGGGCAGTCGAGCGATGAACTTCTGATTGAAGCCGTTATAGGTGAAGAACTCGGGCACCCGCACGTTGTCCAGGGGCTGCCCAGTCGTGGTTTCGAACACGACTGCGACGTCCGGACCGCCTCGGCGGCTGGCGATCCAGTCGCCGGCGGTCGATCCACGAGCCTCTGACTTCAGGAACTCGTAGGCACGTTGCGAGACGCTGAGGCGCGCCAATGAATTCTGCGCCTGCTTGATCAGCCGGCCATCAAGCTCGACCAGCGGCGGTTGCTCGGTTTCGAGGTCGAACATTGCCATGAGATTTTCATCGAGCAGACGCCGACCTTCCGCGTTGGTCGCGCCAGGATAGAGGTTATCCGCCCAGTCCCGCTGCATCCAGGAGCGGATGAGCTCGCGGTCCGGGGATTGCAGGCCGCCGAGCATCAGGTAGACCTTCAGCGCCTCATAGACGAAGGCAGGCTCGGCGATGCGCGCATTGAGCTGCTCTTCCAAACGGTACAGCAGCCGAGGCCTGAACATGCGCTCAAGCGCGGTGTGATAGGCCGCCTTCGCGGGAGACAACAGGCGCGCGCGCTGACTGAGCCCGTAGCGCGCCGAAAGTGCTACCGGCTCATTCCGCGAGGCATAACCGGCAGGGGCGTTCCGCAGCCGATAGAGCAGCGGCAGCACCTTGTCGAGATCGTGATCGGCGATCAGCGTTTGCTTGATGAGCGGCGCACCGGCGGCGGCATACTCGCTGTCCGCCTGCAAGCTCTGCTCGATCAGGTCGGAGTTGCGCTTGTAGCTGGTCAGCCACGCACCGATCAGTCCGATCGCCACCAAACCGATCACCGACAGCGCCGCGGTCTTGAGGATCAGGGCGCGGCGCACCGCAGCACGGTCGGTCGAAACCCAGTCAGCCTCGCCGATGATGACCTTCGAAATCAAATCGGCGAGGAAATAGCTCTTGCCGGTTCCGGAATAGGCTCCTGCACCGACTTCCTCCGCGCCGAATGTACGCGCCAGCGATCCGATCAATTGATCAATCGGCGTACCCTGCTGAGTGCCCGACGTGAAATAGAACCCACGCAGATTGGCGTTCACGTGATATCGCGTCGGCTCAAAAATCTGGTTGAGGAAATCGTGGATCTGCGGCTTGAGCCGCGCCATCTGCGCCGGGAAGCCAAACAACTGCACCCGGTGCTGCGGCGTCGGCTCGTCCTGCAGACGGTCGAGCGTTTCCTCGCTCAGGCGCTCCAACAGGCGATCGAACTCGACCGGGACCTGCCCCACCAGGTTCTGGGTCTTGTCGGCGGTCTGGAAAGTGGCGCCCCAGACCTGGCGCCGGCCGGCTTCGCCGAGATACGCAAAATATTCGGTGAAACCGGCGACGAGATCGGCCTTGGTGAACAGCGCATAGACCGGGAAACTCACTTTCAGCCGCTGATGCAGTTCGAGGAGCCGCATCCTGATGGCATCGGCATGAAGCGCGAGTTCCTGCTTCGGCAGCGTCAGCACGTCTTCCAGACTGATTGCGACGAGAACGCCGTTGATCGGCTGGCGCGATCGAGTTTTCTTCAGGATATCCAGGAAGGAGATCCAGCTTTCCTTGTCGGCCTTGCTGTTTGAATCCTGGGTTGTGTAGCGACCGGCAGTATCGATCAGCACCGCTTCCTCGGTGAACCACCAATCACAGTAGCGAGTGCCGCCGACCCCGGCGATCGCCGCCGGCGTTGCCCCTCGCGCGAGCGGAAACTTGAGCCCCGAATTCACCAGCGCCGTGGTCTTTCCGGCGCCGGGCGGGCCGATGATTACATACCAGGGCAGATCGTAGAGATAACCGGACTTGTTGCCGCTCGCAGTCTTAAGTGTTGAGAGCGCATCCTTCATGCGCTCCTTGAGCACCGGCTCGTCGCTGACGGCCTGATCCGCACCGCTGACACCGTCAGCGATTTCCTTGGCATTCTTGCGTCGCTTGAAGAAATGAAGACCGGTGACGCCTGCTGCCGCAGCGCCGAGCAGCAGGATCGCGATCTGGCGAATGATGTGGTTTTCCAACGGATGCCAGTCGCCGAAAGCAATAAAGGGACCGGCAAGGTAGATCACCGCCCCAAGCGAGCTGAGCCCGACTCCATAGAGAACGATGCGTAGAATGTCCTTAGCGAGCATTTACCGGTACCTGTCGCTTATCGCGTGAGCTTGTGGCGTCCGCCTATTCGCTACGTTCGATGAAGATTTCGACCCGACGGTTCTTGGCACGTCCCTCGGGTGTCGAATTGCTGGCAATTGGTGAATCCGATCCCTTGCCGTCGACGTCGACGCGCGAACCGTCGGCCAGGCCGGGTTTCAGCGCGGCGGCAACCGCCTTGGCGCGTTCGACCGACAATTCGAAATTCGAGGGGAAACGCACGGTGCGGATCGGCGAACTGTCGGTATGGCCAACCACCCGGATTCGGCCGGGCTCCTTGTCGAGCGTCGCCGCAACCCGGGCCGCGATCGGCTTGAAACCATCCAGGATGGTTGCCTGGCCCGAGGCAAACAATGCGAGATCGCAGACCCTGATCACGATGAAGCTCGCCGTCTGATCCGCAGTCATGGCGCAGGCCGTTTTCTCCAGTGCAAGCGCGTTGCGAATCCGCTGCAGCTGGGTGATGCGGTCCGGGGGTGGCGGCGGAGGTGGCGGCGGCGCAACGACCCGGCGCTTGAGCTCGATCGGATCGCCGGGATGCAATGCCAGCGCGACTTCCGCAGCATTCTCTGCACGGCCAGCCAGCAACGTCCGCAGCACAAAATACGATCCCGTCAGCAGCGCGGCGACCACGGCCGCCACCAGCCAAACGGGAATACGCAAGTGCTTCCGCCGACCGGCCAAGGCCTGTCCGCGCCAGTGCGGCGACAAATCGTTGGTCGGCTTGGGCCGAACCCGGCGCAGCGTTTCATAGAGGTTGCGCTGGATCACCTGGAGGTTCGCAAGCCCGCCCGGCGACGTCCGGTGAATGCCCTGGAACCCGAGCGCAAGGCAGGCGTGCTGGAGTTCGAGCACCGGATAGTTGACCAGCGGATCAGTCTTCAAATGGTCGAGGATCTCGAAGAAGCGAACGCCGCCCACGCGCTCGCCAAAGAACCGGCTGAGCATCGAGTATTGGGCCCAGACGTGTCGGTCATCGGTCGGAATGTGTTGCACAATATCGTCGGCGGTAGCGCACAGGATATACTTCGCCGTATTGGCCTGGTGCTCGGAAATGCCGGCCGAGCGGATATCCTTCTCGAAGAACTTGATGGCGTCGGCGACCTGCTCCATCAGGCTCGCGAATGACGCCCGCATCAACGCTACTCGCAGCCGGCCAAGCAACTGCAGCAAAGGGCCGCCGGCGCGCATCACCGGATTGGCATTTGGCGCAACCAGATCGTCGACCCGCAAGGGCGGTCCGGGCGGCAAGAGTTGCGGCGCCTGAGCCTGCGCCGGTGTCGAAATCCATTCCTCGGACGGCTGGCTGGTCGGCGGGGCGGCGTAGCTTGCGCTCTGCGGTACAGGAGAAAATGACGGCGACGAAGGGGCACCAGGCGAAGCCACGGGCGATGGCGAATACGCTGGACGGCTTGCAGGTCCCTCGCCCGCCGGAGATTGAGGAGCCGGAGCCGGCGGCATCTTCCCGCCGGGATTCGGACGGATGATGGTCCGCTCACCCCGACCGAAAGGATTAACCGGCTTGTCCCTGTCGGTCATGGCCGCTCTTCCAGGATGGCCCAAAGGTACAACTCAAGCTCCGGCCAGTCGCCGGAAAAATGCATCCCGATCGAGGCCGCAGTGCTGAACTCGGGCCACAGCGGCGACTTGCGATCGAGGTAGAAATAAACGTGGTCTGTGATGGCTCGGATGTGCGGTGGCGGCGTCGGCAAATGCACCAAGGTCAAACCCGGCAGGTTTGCGTGCACGATCTCGGTCATTTTGGTGTTGGGCCCGACCTTGAACAGGTGCGGGAATTCGTTCTGAATCTCCACCAGAGGCCGCCGCGCGGCGACCTCCAGCACGAGGGTCGCATTTCGGAACAATGCGCGATCGCGGATCGGCGATACAAAGGCGTTCTGGGCGCGTTCGATGATCTCCAGACGGATCGCCCGCCTGCCCAACCGCGCGCTCAGGAAATCCTGGATGTCGCGCACCAGCGGCGTGAAGACGTATTCGAGGTTGTCGTGATCATATGCCGGGTAGTCCCGCGCACGTCGTTCGGTCGTCGCGAAGGTCGCAAGCTCACCGGCAAACCTCAGTAGCTCTTCGTACAGCCGCTCGGGATGTACGCTGCCGGACCGCTTGAAATGAGTCAGCACGGGAATGGTCCGGTTCAGAACCTGCAGCACCAGATAATCGACGCTCTGCAAACCGCCGCCGGACGAAGGGTCGACCGCGTAGCGTGCAAGCTCGTCGAGTTTGGTCTCAACCCAGCCAATGATGCGATTGAGCCAGCCATCGACGACCGGATGCGCGGCGCAGACCAGCATTGGCGGCACAAATTTGTCGTCGAACAGGATGTTCTTGTCGCGTACCTCGAGGATGCGGGCGATGCCGAGACCCATGTACCCCGGCTTGCTGGTCTTGCGCAGCTCGAACGACAGCCGCGGATAGACAATGTCAATCTCTTCTTCGATGCGCAGCGCCGAGGTCGAATCGATGAACGTTTCGGAAGTCCGAACGTAACGACTTGCGCTGTCGGTGCGATCCTCATCCACCTCCCGCGTATTGGGCGCCGCGACCGGCATCATCAGCCAGACGATCTGGCCTGCGGCCGAATCCGGCACTTCGATGGCTTCCGGGATCGGACTGTCAGCAGGGATATCGAACGGCGTTCCATCGGGCATGACGCCGGTCGCACTGCGCACGGCGAATTTGCTCTGTTGAGTAAGATCGTTGTCGATCTCGAGCTGAGCAAAGCCCCACGGGTACGGTGTTGTGTAACGAACGCGCTTTTCCAGCAGATGCTCGAGATAGCGATCGTTCTGCTGCAGATGATGCGGCCGCAGAAACAGACCTTCCGACCAGAAAACTTTGCTGTACCAGGACATTCCTGCATCCACTTGGCAATGATCGGCGACGGCATAGTCACCGACAGTTCACTTTGACCCCGACTTGTCCGCGCGGTCGTAATATTCAGAGAAATGCAGCATGAAGGTATCGATCGGCGCGCTTTCGTCGCGACCGAGATGCGCCTTCCAGCGCGTCAGGAATTCATCCCACAACTTACTCTTGTTCGAGCCGAAAAAGGATCTTGCGCCGCGCTGAAGCTCGAGCTCGCGCGCCATCAGCGTCGGATCGATGCTGGCGATCAGCCCGCTGACGGCATGCTGCATTGCCGCATAGGTCTTCAATTGATGGGATTTGAGATCCTTGAAGCCCTGCGCGAAGGCATGCGGCGCATCGAGGTAACTGCGCGTCGGCGGCCCGAACAGGATACGCATCGCGTCTTCCGCGGTCGGCGAGAATTTCAGCGGATTGTTCTCGATGGCCTGGATGGTGGTTTGACTGGTGCTGCGCGTCAGCTGTTTGGCCTGGGTCCGCGCCTGCAGCAGAGCCATCAGGTTTTCCACGGTCATGCGCAGGATGATGCCCAGCTGCTCCGCGAGTTCGGCCTCGGTCTTGTCGGCAAAGAAATTGTCCGGCAGTCCGGCAGCACGTGCCACCAGGCGCGCAAACTCGGGATTGCCGATCGCCGCGGCCGTAGCCGGTGCCGGCTCGGCCACCTGCGGCCGCGGCGCTCCCGCATGCCCTGCCGGTGGCGCCGCCGGCGGTGGCGGGACAGCCGCTTCATCCTCGGCCCAGACCGATGGTCGGCGCGGCGTCGGCATCGCGTGCAGCACGTCGAACGGCGGTTTGGGCGTGGCGGCGGGACCGGCTGCCCAGCTCATGTCGTCGTGCAGAGGCGGCTCCCGTTGAGGCATCTGCGGCGAATGCCGGACGGGGTCGACGCCCGCCGGCGGAACGCTCGCCGCCCAGTCCAGGAATTCCGCATTGACGGGCCGCGCTGCTTCGCGCGGCTTTCTCAACTGCTGGGGGTCGATTGGCGGCGGCACGTCGCGACCGGGAGCCCACAGTTCCTGGTAATCGGCGTGCTGCTGCGCGAGCGGAGCTTGCTGCTGCGCGCCATGGCTGGGAGTGCCCTCGGCACGCTCGTCCAGGTCCAGCGAAACGCCAATGACATAGTGGCCGATGACAAGCCGATCGCCATTGCGCAGCCGATGCGCTCCCCGTATGCGCTGGTCGGCCCCATTGAGAAACGTGCCGTTGGTCGAGACGTCGTGCAACCAGTAGCCGCCGTCGCGAAAATGGACCTCGCAATGCTTCCCCGAAATCATCCGAGACGGATCGGGCAGTGTCCAATCGAGATGACGATCGCGGCCTATATCGACCGAACGCCTTCCGGTGACCGTAAATGACACAGGTCCGCCATCGGGGAGGTTGGGCTCGTTCTCGATGTTGAAGCGAAGCACCATCACATCGTCTCGTCAGCGCAGAGGGCGCGGTTCGCCGCGTGCCAACTGAATACCATCCTCCAGGCAGGCCGTCATTATCCGGTCCCTGGACTCACGGGTAAGCCGGCAAAGTCCGATCAAAAGAGCTGCGCGAACCGCCCGCGCCGTCTGATCTGGCTTGGCTTCGACCGGGGCAAATTCCGCTGGGACCACGCTTCCGCCAGACCAGCCCGCCGCCAACGCCAGCCAAGTCGCCGGCTGCTCGGGATCGTTGGCATTGCCGACCGCCAACGCCTTGTTACGCGATTGCTCGTCTGGCTGCCGGACCCAGGTCTCCGCAAAGCTGAGCGACCTGCCTTCGTTGCCGTCGAAATGGTCGAACATCTGCCGCAGCGAGCGACATCCCCAGGCGACGGCCACGCGCCTGGGGAGCAGATACGCGCAGAAGGATACAGCCTGGTGCCAGTTGCCTGCATCAGCGGCCTCCTGCAGGAAATCCAGCGACAACTTGTCCGGCGAGGCTTTGCCGACGTCGTAGCGCGCCAGCGGATAGGCTTCGAACAGATCGCGGACTGTGCTGAACCGAACCTGACCCATGGCCGTCAGCCGACAATGGTTGGTGTGCCGTGGGCAACCAACGGGCCGCCGGCCGCAAGTGCCATGGCGGCCTGCGCGGTCATGGTGATGGTCGGGGCGTTGATGACGATTCCGGCGGGGGTCAGGATGATCTGGCTGGGACCAACCTGGAGGGTGATGTTGACATTGGCCGTGAGCGTGATGCTCAGCCCTGCATTGACGGACTGATCCATCGCCAGCTTGATGTGCTGACCACCCAATTCGATATCAAGCTTGTCATTGCCGTTCTTGAGTGTGGTCTTGCGGGTATCGCCACCGAACGCGGCTTCACCGATGGTCCTGGTCTCGGTGTCGCGGACCGTTACGTCGTAGTCCTTTTCGGCGTGCAGGGTGATCTTCTCGGACCCTTTCTTGTCCTCGAAGTTCCATTCGTTATAACCGCCTCCTCCCTTGGTCGAGTCGGACTTCAATCCCGCAATCGTCTTCTTGGACGGCAGATCGTAGGGCAGCTTGTATTCATCGTTATACACCGTGCCGATCACCAAGGGCCGGTCGGGGTCTCCTTCCAGGAATTCCACGACCACTTCCTGCCCGACGCGCGGGATGATCTGACCGCCCCAGCGCTTGCCGGACCAGACTTGGGCCACGCGCAACCGGCACGACCGCTTCTTCTTTCGATCCCAGAAAAAGCGAACATAGATTTCGCCCAGCGACTCGACGTCGATTTCCTCGCTCGAATTGTCGTCCTTGGTGACGACCTTGGCCGTCTGGATACCATTGATCCTCGGCTTCGGCGTCATCATGGGGGATCGAAACGGCCGATCGCTTGGCAGAAATTCGAAGCTGCCGAAGTAGACGTGCTGTCCGCCGTCGCCGGGACCGCCAGTGCGATAGGACTCGATGGAAAACGAGTGAGCTGCTCGTACGACGAGATATTCAACGTTCTGCGAGTCTTTCGAGTGCTTCTCGAGCTTGGTTAGTCCGCCGGGGAACAGGCTGACGGCGTCGCCGTTGCCGCGGCGGCGCCGATCCATCGCCTGCTCGGCCTGGAGCTGAATCTTGGCGTATCGCTCGCCGTCGGACTTCTCCTTGAACTTGCCGGGATAGTCGTAGAACTCCATCTCGGATCGCGTGTAGTGCTCGGAGCCCTTGGCGTCGCTGATCATCTGCGCGTTGGGTTTCTGGTAATTGTAGTCGTTAAGCTCGAACTTGCCGGTGCGAAACCGGCGCTCGGAAACCCACTCATAAATATGCTGCTCCTCGCGACGGTCGGATCCGGTCAGCGGGATATAGGGGATCTTTGCGAGACCGTTGATTGGGCTGTGCGAGGACTTGGAGTCAGCCAGCACCAGCGTATGCTTGCCACCCTCATGCTTGAAGAAGTAGTAGATGCCGTGCTGTTCCATCAGCCGGCATACGAAATCCAGATCGGTCTCGCGATACTGAACGCAGTACTCGAGCTTTGGACATGAGCCCTCTTCGGTAAGCTTGGACTCATAATCCGTGAAGCCGCGCTCGTTGAAGACCTCCTTGATGATGTCGGGCGCCTTCTTGTCCTGAAAAATCCTGCAATCGGTGGTGCGCGACAGCAGCCATAACCAGGGCCTCAGCACGATCCGGTAACTGAAATAGTCGTTCTTGACCCCGAGCCACTGCGCTTCCGTGAGAATGCCGCTGAACTCGCGCTCCTTCCCGTGCAATTTGATGGTGAGCGTGCACTGCTGGCCGATTGCGCGATCGAAGTCGAGATCGGCGTCCTCGCTGAGGCACTCGATACGATATTCGAACAGTTCACTCAGACCTTCAGAGGCCTCGAACCTGACAAAAACCAGAACGTCCTTGCCAAGGGGGGTCTTGAGCTCGCAAAGGCGGGTATCCTGGGTAAGCTGGCCCATGTGGGCGTTAAACTCCTTCGTTGACCGCACGATCCGCGCAACCGGCGCTTCAGGTCGTCAAGCACGAAACAACCGAAATCCGAGCCAGCCATCGGCGGGATGACCGACAAGTCCGCCCGGTATCGCCCTCTCCTGACGCGCCAAAGTACGCGCCCGATGGAACCATCCCGGCACTCATGTAGTCGGCTCCAAGAGGTTGTTGGTTCACGCGAAACGGTCGTGGCCGCCGGGAATGAACCGAGGTCATCGTTGATCTGACCTAACAGACAATAGGATCATGATCCCCGCCTGATCCGCCACTTGTGACGGACTTGGCAAAGGGGGCCAGGGCCCCGCAGACGGACCATCTTTGCATGCTCGATGTCACATCCCTGACCAAGCCCATAGCCCCGGACGATCCCTGCGGGCCTGACCTCGATGCGGCCGGGGATGTCCAGTACATGAATTTCTTCGCAGGTGCGGAATCGCTGCTTCCGATGTCGTATTTCGAGGTCGTCAACGCCAACGGAGAGCGCGGCCGCTTCGACCCAAAGGCCATCGACATTGCCGGCCAGTTCGCCGCTGCGCAGCCCCTCCTGGCACGCACCCGCGATCTGCGCCTGACCATGCTGCTCGCCAAGTTCTCCATCCTGAACCGCGATCTCGACGGCTTTCTCAGCTGCCTGAAGGCGACCACCCTGCTGCTCCGCGAACAATGGGAAGCGGTTCACCCGAGGGGCGAGGACGGCGACTATGCCTTTCGCGCCGTCACCGTCGAGGCGATCGACGTGTTTCCGACGGTGATCAACCCGCTCCAATTCCTCCCCCTGATCGAAAATCGCAGGCACGGCAGCCTCAACTACCGTGCCTATCAGATTGCCAAGGGCGAAATTCCCGCCGCTGACGCTGACGTCGACGCGCCTGACCTCGGAACCATCGAGCGCATCATCGGCGAGACCGACCTCGACACCCTCAAATCGTTGAGCGCCCGCTGTTCCGCGGTCGCGGCCGAGATTGCCGGCATCAAATCGGCTTGGCACGAAAAGTTGAACTCGGGGCAACCCGTCAGTCTCGACAGGCTTGCGGGTGTCGCGAATGGCATGGCGAACTGGCTCGCGGGCCTGGTCACAGCACGCGATCCAACCGCAGTTGCTCCATCTCCGGACGAAACTGCTCAAGACAACCAGCAGCTTCCCATTGAAATGGCCGGCGCAGTGACCTCACCGGGCCGGGCATCCGCGGCGCTGGCGGCAGCCGCCGACTATTTCGCTCGGAAGGAACCGTCGAGCCCGGCGCTCTTGCTGGTGCGGCAGGCGCAGGACATGGTTGGCAAATCGTTTATCGAAGTGATGCGGATGCTGATGCCCGCCCACGTCGAGAGCGCTGCCATCAATATCGGACGTGACAAGGTTTTCGACCTGCCGATCGAGCGCATGGCGGAATTCGCCACATCGCTCCCAGCTGCGGAAGAAAATGACCCTCAAGATACTGTTTTTGCGGCAGAAAACAGAGCGCAGGCGTTGGATTTGCTGACCAAGGTTGCGTCTTTCTTCCGCGCCGCGGAGCCGTCCAGCCCGATCCCGTTTCTGGTCGATCGCGCGCGCGAACTCGCACAACGAGATTTCCTCAGCCTGCTGAGTGACGTTCTGCCCGAGGGCGCTCTGAAGGCGATCGACAAATCGAATTGAACCCGCCTTCCGTTCGACGGGACTAAGAGAAGGAAGCTCCGCTGACGAAAGACCGAGGCACTTCCCGAGCCTGCGTCGCGCAAGTCGGCTTCCGCACAGATTTTGTGAAGAGGGCAACCCAATGGCAACCGACAGCGGTCAGAAATTCATTCGCCGAAACCGCGCACCGCGCGTGCACATCACTTACGAAGATCCCTACGACGCCGAACGGCTGATCGAGCTGCCGTTTGTCATGGGCGTCCTGTCCGATCTTTCCGGCAACAACCCCGGCGTCGAGAAGGCGAAGGTCGAGGAGCGCAAGTTCCTCGAGTTCGACATGGACAATTTCGACAACCGCATGGCAGCGATCCAGCCCGGCGTGACGACGCGTGTCGCCAATCGTCTCGGCGATGAGTCAGACGAGAAGATCTCCGTCAACCTGAGCTTCAACAAGATGTCCGACTTCACGCCGGTGGCGGTCGCCCGCCAGGTACCGGCGACGGCGAAGCTGCTCGAGGCGCGCGAACAACTCGCCAACCTGCTCCGCTACATGGATGGCAAGGTGGGCGCCGAGGACCAGCTGAAGAAACTCCTCGCCGATCCTCAACTGATGGCCGCACTGCGCGAGCGCGCGACCAGCCAGTCAACCGAAGCCGACACCAACAGCTAACGCAAGGGATGGGGACCATGGCAAAAGAAGCAACTCACAAAGAGACCACCACCCAGGTCAAGACCGTCGAAGCTGACGAGTTTGCTGCCCTGCTGAAGCAAAGCTTCAAACCGCGCACCGAACGTGCGGCGACCGAAGTCGAGAACGCGGTCTCCACGCTCGTTCAAGAGGCGCTGAAGGACACGAGCGTCATCAAGTCGGACGTGCTCGACACCATCGAGGAGATGATCGCGCGGATCGATCAAAAGCTGACCGCGCAGATGAACGAGATCCTGCACGCACCCGAATTCCAGGCGATCGAGAGTGCCTGGCGCGGTCTCCACTACCTCGTCTTCAATTCCGAGACCGACGCCAACCTCAAGATCCGGGTGATGAACGTCTCCAAGACCGAGCTGTATCGGAACCTGCGGCTTTATCCCGATGCGCGCTGGGACCAGAGCCCGCTGTTCAAGCAGATCTACGAATACGAGTTCGGACAGTTGGGCGGCGAGCCATTCGGCTGCCTGATCGGCGATTACTATTTCAGCCACCTTCCGACCGACGTGCAGTTGATGCGCGATCTCAGCAAGATCGCCGGCGCAGCACACGCTCCGTTCTTCGCCGGCGCCGAGCCGACCCTGATGGGGATGGATTCATGGACTGAGCTGTCGAACCCTCGCGACATTGGCAAGGTGTTCGACACGCCGGAGTATGCGGCCTGGAAGGGACTGCGCGACCAGGACGACTCGCGCTATCTCGGCTTGTGCATGCCCCGCGTGCTGGGCCGCCTCCCTTACGGCGCGAAATCGGAGCCGGTGGAAGAATTCGCCTTCGAAGAGGAGACCGACGGGCATACCGGGGACAAATACGGCTGGATCAATGCGTCCTACGCGATGGCTGTCAACATCAATCGCGCTTTCAAGGAGTTCGGTTGGTGCACGCGCATTCGCGGCGTCCAGTCCGGCGGCGAGGTGATCAATCTGCCTACACACACCTTCCCGACTGACGACGGCGGGGTGGACCTGAAATGCCCAACCGAGATTGCCATCAGTGACCGTCGTGAACACGAACTTGCAAAATCGGGGCTGATCCCGCTGATCCATCGCAAGAACACCGACAAGGCAGCGTTCATCGGTGCCCAGTCGCTCTACAAGCCGAAGAAATACTTCGGCGAGAAGGGTGTGGACGCAACCGCATCCGACAACCTGTCGTCACGTCTACCTTACATGTTCGCCGTGTCCCGCTTTGCGCACTACCTGAAATGCATGGTTCGCGACAAGATCGGATCCATGAAGGAGAAGGATGAGCTGACGGTCTGGCTGCAGACCTGGATCAACGAGTACGTTGATGCCAACCCAGCCCTGTCGTCAGAGGCGCAGAAAGCGCGCAAGCCGCTGGCCGCTGCGAAAGTCGAGGTCATAGCAAACGAGGAGAACCCGGGATACTACAACGCACGCTTCTTCCTCCGTCCACATTTTCAATTGGAAGCGATGGACGTCGGTCTCAGCCTTGTTTCGCGCCTGCCAGGCCCGAGCTCCTGACGCCGAGTTATCGCAACCGTCACTCATCCAGGTTTTTTGAAAGGACTATACTATGGCTGTCGACATCTTTCTGAAACTCGATCCGATCAAGGGCGAGTCGCTCGACGACAAACACAAGGACGAGATCGACATCTTGAGTTGGTCGTTTGGCGAGAGCCAAAGCGGCACCTTCCACAGCGGCTCGGGCGGCGGCGCCGGCAAGGTCAACATGCAGGATCTCCACTTCACGCACTTCGTTGACAAGGCGACGCCTGAACTCTTCAAGGTCTGCGCCAACGGCAAGCACATCGATACCGCGATCCTCACTGTCCGCAAGGCCGGTGAAAATCCGCTGGAATATCTCAAGATCGAGATGAAGCACGTCCTGGTCGCCAGCGTATCGACCGGCGGATCGCACGGCGAAGATCGTCTCACCGAAAACGTGAGCTTGAACTTCGCGAAGGTGAAGATGATCTACAAGACCCAGACGGAAAAGGGCGGCGCCGGCGCATCGCCGACCTTCGGCTGGGACGTTCCGGCCAACAAGGAATGGGCCTGATCGAAAGCTTCCTGCTCGGCGCCGGCTGCCAATAGTGGCAATCGGCGCCGGCGGTATGGGGACCGTCGATGACCGTTACGCCAAAGAAGGACCGGCTTTCTCCTCCGTTGATGCTGGCCTTTCGCGCGGCCCACGAGGCTCGTGATTCGCGCAAGAAGATCGAGCTGCGCGATCAGTTCGGCGAGCGCGTCATAGCGGGGCGGCGCAGTGTCGGCCGTTTCCCGATCTCCGAAACGTTGCTGAGGCGAGAGGTCTCGCATGATCTCGAAACTCTTCTCAATACAATTGCTCTCGAATCGACCCTGGACTTGACAGGCCGTGACTGTGTCCGGACCTCGATCCTGAACTACGGCTTTCCCGATATCGCAAACCGGTCGATCGACGACGTGACGGACGAAGAGCTCAGCGATGCCCTGCGCACGTCGCTCACGACCTATGAACCCAGGCTCGACCGCAAATCGATCCGGGTCCGGCGTGATACCTCGGTCGGCCCCGAGCAGCTCAAGCTTCGCTTCATCGTGCACACCGACCTGAAGTGCGAGCCGCTCAACGTGCCCGTGGAATTCGTCGCCGACGTCGATCTCGACAGCGGCGATATACAGATCAATCGAATGTAGCATGAATCGCGAGTTCCTCGACTTCTACAACCGTGAACTGTCGCTGCTGTACGAGCATGCGGAAGACTTTGCCGAGGAATATCCTGGCATCGCGGAGCGCCTCGGCGGCCTGATCCGCGATCGCTCAGACCCAATGATTTCGGGCCTGCTCGAAGGCGCCGCGTTCCTTGCTGCTCGCGTTCAGCTCAAGCTCAAGCACGAATTTCCGGAGTTCACGGCAAACCTGCTCGAACAGCTGGTTCCGAACTACCTCGCGCCAACTCCGTCCGCCATGCTGGTCAAGGCACAGCCGACCTATGCCGATCCGGCATTGCGGGACGGCAGGAAAATCGCGCGGGGCGCCTACTTCGATGCGAGCTATCGCGAAAGGGAACGTAGCCTTGCCTGCCGTTTCCGGCTCTGCCGCGATATCGTGCTTTGGCCGTTTGACGTCACCGGCGCCGAATATTTTGCGACCGCGGGCGCATTGCAGGCCCTCGGGATTCCAGTCGGCGGAGAGGTCATTGCGGGGCTCAGGCTTTCCTTGACCCACCGTACCGCCGCGCGGCTCGACGAAGAGCCGGCAGACGCGGAGGCGCGCAGCAAACCAGAAACCTGGTTCGCCGGCTGCCGCACCAGCGAACTGCCCATCTATCTGACCGGCGCCGAGTCAGACGCTATCGCACTTTACGAACAATTGACCTCGAACTGCGTCGGCCTCTATTTTCGTTATCTCGACGATTTCGGCGATCCGGTCGTCATCCGGGCTCCGAACGACTGTGTGCAGCAAGTCGGCTTCAGCGAGAACGAATCTCTGTTTCCGAACGATAACCGGGTCTTTCGCGGCTCGGAGCTGTTGCGGGAATATTTCGTGTTTCCGCGCAAATTCCTTGGCGTCAATCTGACGGGACTTCGCGCCGTGATGCCACGGTTGCGCAGCAAGTCCATCGATATCGTCTTCGCGTTCGATGAGCACAACTCACGGCTTGCCGCCTCTGTCCGGGCGGAGACTTTCAGTCTCTACACCGCCCCGGCAATCAACCTGTTCGAGAAAACCAGCGATCGCATCCCGGTCAAATCGAATACCCACGAATACCACGTGGTGCCCGACCGAAGCCGCTATCTCGAATACGAGCCGCACCAGGTGCTGGAGGTTTACGCGCACTTTCCGGCAGAAAAGGACAAGCGGCACGTGCGTCCGCTGTACTCCGCCGCCGTCGACCGGACAGCCGGATCGGTCGAGGGACTTTATTTTACCGTTCGTCGGCTACCACGGCGCCGCACCGTCGAAGAGAAGACATATGGCGCGGCCTCCGACTACACCGGGACGGACATGTTCCTTTCGCTGCTCGAGCCCGGCGACCTGAGCGGCGACGGATCCGCCGCCGAGCTGAGCGTCCGGGCGTTGTGCTCCAACCGGCATCTTACGGAACATCTGCCGGTCGGCCAGGGCGGAGCCGACTTTCGCCTGTTGGATGACACCTCGCTCGAGCTGATGTGCATAGCCGGTCCCACCCGGCCACGCGAGCCGGTGGTGGCGCAGTTGCGCAGTCGCAGCGAAATCGCCAATAGCGGCGTTGTCAGTTGGCGCCTGATCAACATGCTGAGTCTGAACTATCTCGGCCTCGTGGAACGCAGCGGCGGTAAGAACGCCGGAGCGCTGCGGGAGATGCTGTCATTGTTCGCCGACCAGTTCGACGACGCTACGGAACGAAAGATTCGCGGCGTGCGCAGCGTCGAGAGCAGGCCCGTGGTGCGGCGGGTGCGTGAGCGTACTGGCAGTGGCGCAGCGCGCGGCCTGGAGATCACCGTCACGCTCGACGAGAAGGCATTCGAAGGCAGTGGCGTGTTCCTGCTCGGGGCTGTGCTGGAACGCTTCTTCGCCGACTATTCGGGCTTCAACACCTTCACCCAAACCGTCATCTCGACTTCGGAACGCGGCGAGATCATGCGCTGGCCGGCCCGCATGGGCACCCGGAGGCCGCTGTGACGCTGATCGACCAGATGAAGGCCGAGCCCTGGCGGTTCGATTTCTTCCAGACGCTCCGCCAGCTCGAGCGATCCAATCCGGATCGGCCGCGGATCGGCGACAGCGCTGCGCGTCGCGAGGAATTTGTTGACCTCGGTCAAACCCCCTATCTGGAATTTCCCGCTTCCAATCTGAGCTCGGTCGACGACCGCGATGGCAGGCTCAGAATCCTGGTCAAATTCCTCGGTCTGCTCGGACCGCAGGGCGCACTGCCGCTGGCCACCACCGATGAGAGCCTCGGCTGGCAGTTGATGCGAGACGACGCTTTTCCGCGCTTTCTCGACCTTCTCAATGGACGCTTTCTGCAATTGTTCTTTCGTGCCTGGGCGGACGCACGCCCGATCGCGCAGCATGACAGGCCATCGGATGACCGCTTCATCGCCTATGTCGGCTCCTTTGCCGGCCTCGGCTCTGATATCTTTGCCAATCGAGACACGGTACCGGACATGGCGAAGCTCAGCTTCGCCGGACTGGTCTCACCCAGGGCGAAATCCGCGTCACGACTGGCCCGACTGCTGCAGGGGCTGTTCGATGTCAGGGTCGAGATCGACGAATTTGTTGGCACCTGGCTCCCGTTCGACTCGAGCCATTGCAGCCGCCTCGGCGCGGCGCACGCCAAGCTCGGCCACGACGCGCTTCTGGGCTCGCGGGTGTTCAGTGTCGAAGACAAGATCAGGGTTCGCGTTTTCGTGAAGGATTTTGCTCAGTACGAGCAGTTCCTGCCCACCGAAGTGCCTAACCTCTCCGAGCCCCTGGCTGACGCCGTCTACTTCTATATCGGCGACGAACTCGAGTGGGAGGTGGAACTCGCCATTCCGGCGGGAGCGGTCGTCCCGATGAAGCTGGGACAGAGCGGACGCCTTGGGTGGACCAGCTGGGTTTCACCGAACTGGGCCTCGACCGAGGAATATCGCCGCGATGCTCGCTTTCACCTTGCCGAGCGTCTGAGAGCCCGGCGAAGCGCCGCGACAGACGCCCCGCCGATTTGAACCAATGCACCGGTCCGATTGTCCTAACATCATGGAATGCGCGCCAGTTTCCACGATGAGCCGGACATCGCCCGGGGGAATTGAGCAGGAGGCCCCACCGTGACCGACATCAGCCTTGAGGCCGTGACTGGAAAACTGAACCGCGCTGGCTACGATGCCTTCATACAAGCCCTGCGCCACGCCAAAAGCGCGAGCAACCGCAACATCGAGCTCGCACACTGGCTGTTTCACATCCTGCAGCAGGAAAGGACGGACCTCAGCCTCGCGGTGGATCACTACAAGCTCGACCGCGCGCGGCTGCTGTCGGACCTCGCAGGCGTCATCAACGGCTTCCGCAAGAACGAAACCGACATGCCGGGGGTCGCCAATTCGGTCATCGATATTCTCGACCGTGGCTGGCACTATGCCACGCTGTTCTTCGGCGAGACCCAGATCCGCACCGGCCATCTCCTGGTCGCCGGACTGAAATCGAATGAGATCCGTCGTGCGCTCAACAACATCTCGCAGGAATTCGCCAAGATAAACGTAGACGCATTGGCTGCGGAGCACCGCGCTGTCTGGGCAGGCTCCGAGGAAGAGACCATGCGTCCGATGGACGGCTCCGGATTGGCCGGTGCCGGCACCGACGGCGCGGACCGGGCAAGTCCCAAAGGAACAACACCGCTCGACAGGTTCTCCCAGGATCTCACCGCCAAGGCCAAGTCGGGCCAGATGGACCCGATCCTCGGTCGAGACGACGAGATCCGCCAATTGATCGACGTGCTGATGCGCCGGCGGCAAAACAATCCAATTCTCACCGGCGAAGCCGGCGTCGGCAAGACCGCCGTGGTCGAGGGATTTGCGCAGCGCATTGCCGCTGGCGAAGTGCCGCCGCCACTGCGCAACGTCAGGCTCTGCGCGCTCGACATCGGCCTGATGCAGGCCGGCGCCTCGATGAAGGGCGAGTTCGAGCAGCGCCTGCGCTCGGTGATCGACGAGGTACAGAATTCCCCTACCCCCATCATCCTGTTCATCGACGAAGCTCACACGCTGATCGGCGCTGGTGGCGCGGCCGGCACCGGTGACGCGGCCAATCTGCTTAAACCTCCCCTCGCCCGCGGCACGCTGCGTACGATCGCCGCCACCACCTGGGCAGAGTATCGCCAGTACATCGAGAAGGACCCCGCGCTCACACGACGCTTCCAGCCGATCCACGTCGATGAGCCGGATGTCGAGACCTGCTGCATCATGCTGCGCGGCCTCCTCGGCCCGATGGAGAAGCACCATGGCGTTCGCATTTCGGACGCCGCGATCGTGACCGCGGTCAACCTGTCGCATCGCTACATTCCATCTCGACAGCTGCCGGACAAGGCGGTCAGCCTGCTGGACACTGCCTCGGCACGGGTAGCCATCAGCCAGAGCGCAACGCCGGCCCTGATCGAGGACGCTCGCGTCGCCATAGCGGCTCGCGAGGCCGAACGATCAGCGCTGGTCAGCGACGGCGATCTCGGGGACGAGAACGCCGAGCGCATTACCGCAATCGACGGCGACATAGCGGCGCTGAAGGACAAACTGACCGGCCTGGAGGCCGATTGGGCCAAGGAACAGGAGCTCGTCAAGGACATCCGCAGCATCCGCGAAATCCTCTCCGGAAGCGGAGACGAAGATCGGGCCGCGGAACGCGTGGAGTTGCGCGGCAAGTTTGAGACCCTGGAGGGCATCAATCCGGAAAAGCGGATGATCTATGCCCATGTGGACCAACAGTCGGTGGCCTCTGTCGTGTCCGACTGGACTGGTATCCCGACCGGCAGAATGATGCGTGACGAAATCGAGACCGTCCTGAAGCTGCCCGAAATCCTCAATCGCCGCGTGGTTGGCCAGTCCCATGGACTGACGATGATTGCCAAGAGAATCGAGACCAGCCGCGCCAAGTTGGACAACCCGTCCAAGCCGATTGGCGTTTTCATGCTGGCCGGACCGTCTGGGGTGGGCAAGACAGAAACTGCCCTTGCGCTTGCCGAAACCCTTTATGGCGGCGAGCAGAACATGATCACGATCAACATGTCGGAGTTCCAGGAGGCGCATACGGTCTCGACCTTGAAGGGAGCACCTCCGGGTTATGTCGGCTATGGTGAAGGCGGTCGGCTCACCGAAGCGGTCCGGCGCAAGCCTTACAGCGTTATCCTGCTCGACGAGGTGGAGAAGGCCCATCCCGACGTCCATGAGATTTTCTTCCAGGTGTTCGATAAGGGGGTCATGGAGGACGGTAACGGTCGGCGAATCGACTTCAAGAACACGTTGATCATTCTGACCACAAACGTCGGCACTGATCTCATCATGGGCCTGGCGCGCGATCCAAAGTATCGCAACGAGCCGGAAGAACTCGCCAGGCTGCTGCGGCCCGAATTGCTGAAGGTGTTCCCTGCCGCGTTGCTTGGGCGCATTGTTTCGATCCCCTACTTCCCACTTTCGGACGAGATGCTTGCCGGCATCGTCAGATTGCAGCTCGACCGGATCGGACAGCGCTTGCGCGATAATCACAAGGCTGCCTTCGGCTACGACGATGCAGTCGTCGAGCACATCGTATCCCGTTGCAACGATCCGGACTCCGGCGGGCGGATGATCGATAACATCATCACCAACACGCTGCTGCCCGAACTGTCGCGTGAATTCCTCAGCAAGTCTCTCGCCAAGGAGGAAGTCAAGCAGACGCGCGTCTCGATCGTGAACGACAAGTTTGCATATTCGTGGAACTGACTGCGATGAACATCCAGACCGAGCACCGCCAGCCGACCACCGGTACCACGGCATACGATGAGGTGTATTATCCAGGGCACGTCTACGGACACACTCACCCGAACCATCTGGCGGCAATCGCAACGGTCTATGGCATGCAGCCGGCTCCGGTCGAGCGCTGCCGCGTTCTCGAGCTCGGCTGCGGCGTTGGCGGCAACTTGTTGCCGATGGCCTTTCAATATCCAGACAGCGAGTTCATCGGTATCGACCTGAGCGGCGCTACCGTCGAACGCGGCCAGCGAAATATCGCCGCATTGGGCTTGAGTAACATCAAGCTCCTGCATTGCGATATCATGGATGTCGACGCCGCCTTCGGACAGTTCGACTACATCATCGCGCATGGCGTGTATTCATGGGTACCCCCGAACGTGCGCGAGAAGATGATGAGCATCTTCAAGCAGAACCTGGCACCCCAAGGGCTCTGCTACGTCAGCTATAACGCGCACCCGTTCTCGCATCTCCGCGACATGGTCCGCGACATGATGCGTTACCACACAAGGCACATCACCGGGATGAAGGAAAAAGTGGGACAAGCTCGTGCCATCGTGAAATTTCTCAGCGACGGCTCGAAGTCCAACTCGGTGCACGGTGCAGTCATGCGCGATCAGTGCAACCGCGTCCTCAAGGCTCCGGACGAATTGCTTTTTCACGACGATCTCGATCAGGGCGCGACGGCCTTCCTGTTGCACGAAGTCGTCGAAGACGCTGGCCGGCACGGGCTGCAATATCTGAGCGACTCCGATTTCTCGCGACGCTATCTTGCCGGTTACACCGAAGATGTCCGCGCCACGCTGCAGCGCTTTCCCGAAAGCGAGTTCATGGCGCGCGATCAGTATCAGGACTTCATCGACGGCAACGGGTTTCGGCGTACGTTGCTCTGCCACGATGGCATCTCCCTTGACCGCCAGGTCGATCTCGACTTCATCACCCGGTTCTATCTGCTGAGCGCCACCAGCCAACGTCGCCCCGAAGTCTGCCTGACCGACGAGTCCGAGATGGAATTTGAGACTCAGGACGGCAGCCGAATCACGGTGACCAAGCCGCTCCTGAAGGCTGCGCATCTTTGTCTCGGCCGGGCCTGGCCGCGCGCACTCTCATTCACTGAACTGCTCGATGGCGCCCGGACGCTGCTCGAGGGCCGGCAAACAGGCGATGACCAACGGATATTGACGGAAGCGCTGTACATCCTGGCATGCAGCGGAGAGATCTCCTTTCTGAAATCACCACCCTTTCTCGTGAAGGAAGCCACTGAACGCCCGCAGGCGAGCCTGCTCGCCCGCAGACAGGCGCAGACCGGCCCGCTGGTCACCAACCTGCTCCACCAGACCGTACAGTTGGAGGACGACAGGACGCGCCAGTTCCTGCAGTTGCTCGACGGTTCTCGGACGATCGGGCAAATTGCAGCCGAAATGACTGAACTCTTCGAACCGACCATCCAGGTCAAACAAGTGGATGATGCCGGGCAGCCCGCCGAGCCGCTGCTGCTCTCGACCCGAGACAGCGTTGACCGTTCGCTGGCGACGGTCGGAAAGCTGGGTTTGCTGGTTGCCTGACGCTTTCAACGGCGTCGACCTCGGTAAGGAACCGGCGGCAGCGAGCAGGTCCGCCAGTTCGTGGAGCGGACGCAGCCCCGTCCCATCAACCATCGTGGGTGTATTGTTGGCCGAGGAGCCATCCGGTGAGAATGCCGCCAGGTCCGCTGGCATAGACCGAATTAAGGCCCACACCGGCGCGCAACATCCGCCACTCATGTTCGCCGACCCAGGGAATGCCGGGATCACCCTTCTGATATTGCGACAGCAGCGTTCGGGCGACCTCTGCGGCATTGGCGTAGATCGGGCCGTTCGCCCAGCGGGGTCGCGGTAGACCTGTCATGCGGCAATAGAGCGCAGTGCAGACATAGGCGGACGCCTCCTCCGCATTGGCGTCAAGGCCGGTGCGCAGCAGATCGTAAGCCGCATGCAAGGCCTCATGGACGATATAGGCTTCGTCCATCCGCCCCGTCGCCGACACGACCTCCAGCGTATTCGCCGCGACGACGGTACCATCCGCCCGTGTTCGCGCGACATCGTTATATTGTGCCGCAACACCTGCCGCGAGGTCCGTCGGCACTCCGACGCTGACCTGTCCCAACCGGATCGCGCGTGCGACGTGATGGAACGTTTGCGGTGCAATCGTCACGTGGCTGCCACGGATCGGAAACCGAAAGCGCATGCGCGCGACCGCCGGGCCGTTGAGCACGTCTAGCACCCTGCTCCGAAGTGACATCGGATCGTCCTTGCTCTTTACATTGATCCACGAATGGTGGTCGGCCTTTCCGTTTGGGAGGTTCAGTTGAACCCGGCCCCGTCCGGACCAGACCAATCGGAGACTGGCTTTGACTCTGAGGCGGCCCCGTGACGACCACCGACCCGACCACGACCGACACCTACCGGAAGATCGCCGCGCGGCTAACCATGCTTCGGCCACAGATCGATCTGTCGAAATATTTCGCTGGGCCGAATCCCAATGTCCGCCTCTATGACGAAAAGGCCTATATCCGACGTCAATTGGAGAAGTACGGCGTGGCGGCCGCGACGAGCACGCTCGACGGCGTCACGTTTCTGCCGAAGGATTGGGAAGACCTGATCAAGGTGCTGCGGATTGCCAAGACGTCGGACGGATTCGACGCCTTCGCCGAAGGGAAAAGCCCGGAGAAACCGTCGCATTGGGCCCTCGATCTGTCGATGGCGGCGACAATCGGCACCGGATTTCGGGAGATCTGGCGCCCAAGGCTATCCGACCGGCCGCTCTCGACGCGAGACCTTCCGGGCCGGCACGGCTTCGGGTTGGGGCGCGGCCGAGGGCAATGGAGCGACGACTATAGTGCGCAGTTCGGCAAGGACCCGCAGCCGCAAGACATCACGTCGCTGCATTTCGCAGTAGCACCCGACCGGGTCAACGTTCACATCGACGAGACGGGCTTCGTGTTCGAGGGCGCAGACGGCGCCCTCACGGTCGGACCGAATTTCGGGCACCACGCCGTCAATGAACTGTTCTGGAAGAGCAACCCTCACCTGCCGCGCTGGGCGATCGATCACATCGACCTGATCCTGCCGAACAGCGCCAACGATTTTTCGCGATTTGGCGTTTCGCTCGACATATTTCAGCGGAAGAACTTTCGCGTTACGGTCACGGGGTCCTGCGGAATTTTCGGCGGATTCGAGTGCTCGGGAACGTTGAGCGTCAGTGGGACGCACGACCTGCTAGGCTCCAAGCCAAGAGGCGCGCGCTGACGTTCCGCCACTGATAACGACCACATTGCTGGTGATCAGTCATGCCGCAATTGAAAGACAAAGTCGGTCGGTTTGCCGCGACGGGTCGCAGCTGCCAGAACTGGAAGCAAGACCAGGAGCTGGTCATTTCGCTGCTCAACAAGATCGCCATTTCCGACGGAGGCGCCGAGACCACGCTCAAACCGCAATTGGTCGTGACGGGTCACGCCAGCGACAGCCTCTACAGCTCGATTCTGTATTTCCAGCAGAAAAACTTCCCGGGCACGCCCGACGGCTATATTCGGCCTGGCGGCCCAACGTTCAGCCGGCTCCTCGACCTCGCGACAAAGGTGGCCGCCAAGCCTTCCCCTCCAAAGGGTCAATGGGATGCGATCTCTACGCCATCCGTCGATGCCGCACTTCGCAAGGGTTTGCTCGACGATTCCAAGCTGGATTACGCGGAAGTGGTCGATATCATCAGGGCGACCGTCGCGGACGGCACCGTCACTTCATTCGAGCTGGACGACCTGACCACCATTGCGAGCACCTCCAGAACGCTCTCTCCGACTTCGAAAAAGCTCATCACGCTCTTCGTCGGCGACGAAAAGAAGAAGTGGCTCGGAGTTGGACCGTATGACCTCAATTCGGATCAAAAGAAGCTCGCCGCGGAGATGGTCTGTGATTTCCTCAAGAATACGAGGACCACATTCTTTCCGAAGCTCGACCCGCACCGCGTCGGGATCGGGATTCTCAGGCGCATTGCGAAGCCGAGCCTCATCGATCAGGATCAGGCAAGCTTGTGTGGCCCCTCCGCGCTGATGTTCAGCTACGCGTCCGACAAGCCGGGGCAGTATGCGCGGTTCGCCATCGACCTGTATCAAAAGGGGCAAGCGAGCCTCGGCCGCCTGCTGATCAAGCCGGGAAAGGACGTGAAGAACTACACGCCGCCCTACTCGCTGGACCACGTCGATTGGCTGACATGCGCCTCCATCCGCGACTCCGAAAATTGGTTCCTCGATTTTGACGACACCGGCAGAATAAGCGATGTCGCGGGGATCACGCTGCCGAGCGAAATGGAGCAATGGTTCCGCAAGGCGGGATACCGGGACGTGCGCGAGGAAACCAATCTGAAATTCAGCAAGGGCATCGACAGCGTCAACGAAGCCAACGCCCTGCTCGCCGGCGGATATCGCGTATGCCTTTTCATAAGCGCCAACATGATCGAGTTTGATGACCAATCTGATGAAGGCTCCGTGTTGACGAGGCACTGGGTCGTCTTGCGTGACAGGATACAAGTGTCGAACGGAAACGTGACGACAACGATCTTCACATGGGGCAAAGGAGATTACGCGATACCGCATCCGGGCAAAGGAGGCGCTCTGAAGCCCCTCGCCCTTGGGGACTTTGTTATGAATTATTACGGGTACGTTGCCGCCAAACCGTAACTGGCCCTCGCTGGTATCCGCGGTCTGCCGCGACGATTCCCTCAGTCGTCCCAGCCTCTACAGGTGACATCGGGATCGCCGCGCAGCGCGGCGTCAGGCTTGCGGATCGACGGCCTTGGTCGACAGCTTCCGGCCCGCGTGACGAGCCAATCGCCCCATGCATGTGGGGATCAGTCTTGCCGGGATCAGCAAGGGCGTTCTCGCAGCGTAGGCGTCATATTCGGGGAAAGCCAGCCGGAGAATCCGCTCTTCGTTGATCATGCGCCGGCATTGAATCGTCACAATCACAATCGCGATGAGCGCGGCGAGCGGTGAAAGCACCTGGAGTGTCACGCCGATGAGGGCAACCATCTCACAAAGGTAGAGGGGATGCCGGACGATTCGGTAAGGCCCGTTCGTCACAAGGCGTCTTGCCTCGGCCAGAATGCTGAAGGATTTGCCCAACCAGCGAAGGACCACAATACACAGTGAGGTCGCCACCAGGATCAGTGCCGTGGACAGGATCGACCAGATTGGACCGAGCTCCGCCTTTGGAAGGAACGCGAGCGCGATGCTTAGGAAAGTGCCCAACAAGGCTGATATCCGCGTCTCAATACCCTTCGACTTCATGATGGGGACCAGGCGGGTCATGGTCGTCACTGCCACCAGGCTGAGAAAAAGCACGTTTGCCATGTGGGCAGCGACCATCAGCAGCTTGGGAAAACTGTCCAACGGGAGCAGGTGCGGGATGCCAGCGGCGCCGACAACAGCAGACCCGCCGTAGATGATGATCACTGCGGTTCTCGCGGTCCAGTCCAGCCAGGGATTGACGCCAAAACTGGCGTTCCCGTTGCTGGCTGTCGCGGGGTCCGTCTGGCTGAGCTTTACGTCAGTCACAGCACTGATCTCGCCCGTTCGAAAATCGCGGTTACTAAAAGCCACGCCTCCGGGAAGGTCAATCGGCCGGCCAGGGCGCGCCATCTTGCCGCCCCGGTTCCACTTTCCGCAGATTGCCTTGCGGATCATCGACATGCGATTGAACCGTTTCGGTCGTGACGCCACACATGTAGAAGACATTCATTTGAACAGTAGCATCGCCATGCGTGCACGCTGCTTCGCAAAACTGCGACAAATTTGCCTCTTTCTTATCGTGCTGCTGTTTTGTCAGCCGGCATCGGCTGCGAGCCGTGTCGCCCTCGTTATTGGCAATTCTTCATACAAGAACGCGGCGCCCCTCTCGAACCCAGTCAACGACGCCCAGATTGTCGAGGCGACACTGAAGAATGCGGGTTTTGACGTGGTTCAAACTCGCCTGGATCTTCAGGCGGCCGAGATGCGACGTGCGCTGCGCGATTTTGCCGACCAGTCGCGCGACGCGGATGTTGCTGTCGTCTATTATGCTGGTCATGGCATCGAGATCGAAGGTACGAACTATCTGATCCCGGTCGATGCCACCCTCGAGCGCGATACGGACGTCTATGACGAGGCGTTTTCGCTCGATCGGGTCCTGCTGGCCGTTGAACCGGCAAGGCAACTGCGGCTTGTGATTCTCGACGCTTGCCGCAACAATCCTTTCTCCGACAAAATGAAGCGAACGGTTGGCTCGCGCGCGATCAGCCGCGGCCTTGCCCGCATTGAGCCCCCGACATCGAATACGCTCGTGGCCTTTGCCGCCAAGGCTGGCTCGACGGCGTCGGACGGCAACAGCAAGAACAGTCCGTACGCATCCGCACTGGTGAAGTATATCGGAACTCCCGGCCTGGATTTGCGCAGGGTGTTCGGTTTCGTCCGCGACGACGTGATGAAAGCAACAGGTAATCGGCAGGAGCCGTACGTCTACGGCACCCTTGGCGGCGACGATGTGCCGCTGGTGCCAGCCAAGGAAGTTGCCAAGGAAACTGCCAAGCAAACTGCCAAGGAAGTTGCCCGGGAAGCCGCCCCAGCGCCAACGCCGCGGTCCGAAATGCGGTATGACTACGAGCTCGCGCTGCAGGTCGGCAACAAGGATGCATTGAACTTTTTCATCGCCCAGTATCCTGACAGTTACTACGCAAATCTGGCAAAGCTTCAGCTTGCCAAGGTTGATGCGGAGGAGAAGCGTGCCGCTGCGGCCGAAAAAGCGCGTCAGGCGGAGCAGGAACAGGCCCGGCTCATCAACCAGGGCGCTCAACAGACGCAACTCGCCAAGGCGGCCTCGGACCTGAAAGCAGCACAGGAAGCTCGGGCGGTCGCTGAGGCAGCCAAGGAAGTCGCGCAACAACAAGCGGCTCAGGCTGAACAGAAGCGTCCCGCGGCTGAGAGCGCCGCGACCGCCGCTAAGAGCACCGCGCCAGCAGCTCCCTCCGCGCCAGACCAACCGCGAGAGCCGAGCGCAAATGCGGGTCCCAAGGTGGCCGCGCTGCCCAGTCCGCAGGCGACCGTGCAGCCAACAGCACCAGCCGCGGTTGCCAAATTGCTACAGACCGAATTGCGCCGGGTTGGTTGCTTCACAGGATCGCTCAGCGGGGAATGGGACACGGAATCGCGGCGCTCGCTCGAGCTGTTCAACCGAAACGCCGGCACCAAGTTCGACGCAAAAGTCGCCAACGCCGATGCGCTTGACGCGATCAAGCTCAAAACGGCGCGAGTTTGTCCCTTGATTTGCGGATCCGGCCTTAGGCGAGACGGCGATCGCTGTGTCAAGATTACCTGTGCCGCAGGTTACTTCCTCAATGACGACGACGAATGCGAGAGGCGCAAGGCACGTCATGCCCCGTCCGCCAGGCTCGAGCGCGGGAGCAGGGATCGCGAGGCGGAGGCTCCGGCAAGACCCGCACGGCCGAAGGCCGAGGCCAACGCAGGCAGAAGGGGCGACGGCGGAATGCCCTTCATGCCCTTCTTCTTTCCCTGACGGGTCTGTTGCCGCAATCGGTGCACGTTCATCCGGTGGTCGATTGCACCCGGTCCCGAGTGCGTCGAGATTCGACCTGACGGTACAATTCACATCCTACTGAAGGCGCCTCCCCTGGTGGCAGCGCCGGAACTGATGGACCCGTTCGATGCCCGGCGTCGCGAGCGCGACTAAGGTCTCGCCGACGGTACCAAGCAAAAGTACTTCTACGCTTGGCGCGGCGGTCCGCTGTTCAAAGGCGAGAATAACGAGCCCCTGCAGCCAAACGATCCGCAGTTCGTCGTCGCATACTTATGAATTACTACGGGTACGTTGCTGCCAAACCGTAAAAGCCGAGAACGAGCGATCTCACCACGCGTTGAAGTTGCTGACGAGTTGCCTGTCCAGGGACAGGCTTTCCATGCCACTGGAAAGCAAAATACCGCTTCGGTCATGGTGTCCACTCCCGGGCATGTTCCGTTTGTGGTGCAAGAAGTGACCGAACTCGTGCGCCATGACGCCAATGAATGCTTCGCCATAGTCGAACACGGGTGGATTGCCCTGGTCGACAACCACGCATACCTGCTCATCAGGCAGATACTCCCCGGCCGCCTCATTATCCTTTGCATCATAGTCGCCGACGAGAAAGCACGTAAGGTCGGCGCCGCGCCCCTTCAACGGCACGATATCCTTTCGAAAAACATCCCGCGGGATTTTGGGCGCCAGGGCTTTCTGGACCGTAATCCATGTGGCCTCGGCCGGGGTGAAAAAGATATTTGCCTGAGCCCCGAACGTCCAGTTCAGCTTGGTGAGGAACGATGGCACGTCATCCGGCGTCCATTTCGTGGCGTTGATCACTTTGCCGGATTGATCGAGGCGCTTGAGGAATTTGAACGCGACCGTGAAATCTTTGCGCGGCAGAATGGCGACATCCAACTTGATGCTTGCGTTGCCGCGGATGGCCTTAAGTTCCGGAATGCCTTTATCTTTGGGCGAGACCTTGAGGCCACGCGCAGGGCCGTCCGGCCGTGCGGTGGCATACAGCGCTGTACGCAGACGCAGCAACTGATCGTCGCGCTCCTGACCCTTTTGCTCCCTGAAGCGAAACTTGATGTATTCCTGAGCGACGCGTTCGACGTCATCGAGGCGCACATCCTCGACCAGCAACCGATTGCGATCATACGACAGGCCAACGTCCTTGCTGTCGCGGAGGCAAACCAGGTTGAAGCCTTCCCGAGGAACGATCATGAAGTTTTGCGCAGCGAACACACCAGAATTCTGCAAGAACTGAACGAAGCTCGCCATAGCTCTCCCCAACCTCAATCCACGATGGTGTCGCGCCCGGTCCATCGCGCCGGGGATAACCATCCGGGATCATTGCTGTCCGGTTGGGCGAGCATAGCGAAAATTGGCTTTGCGAGGCAATTTGTCGGCTTCGATTTTACTTGATGTCGAATTGAACCCGGGTCGATGATCTTGCGGTAATTTTTTCGGATCTTTCCTGACCGGCGACCGCGACCACGCCGAAGCCGCAACGGCGTCCTGTTGGTCACGCTGTTTCGCGGCGACCCGATCTAGCTGGCGTCGGCCTTCTCCGAATGTGGCGCGCGCTGGAACGTGATGTCGGAGACGGAATTCTTCTCGGCTACGTGTCAGCTCGGCGCATCGTCGATCCGGTGGTGAGCAAGCCGTTCACCGAGGGCCTCGCCATCCGCCCGTTCAAGCCGAAGATCCACTGCCGGATCGCGGTCCTCTCTCCCACGCATAAAGCGCCGTCGCAGATGGCGCAGGATTTCGCCAAACTGCTGCGGCGCGCATTGCGGGCGTGAACTTCGCGCTCGAGGCCCGCGCCGGCGCTTTCTATCGAGCGATCTGCGCGTTCACTGACAAACCAGCACGGGGGTCTTCGCCTGCGTCAGCACCTTGTTTGTCACGCTGCCGATCAGAACTGCGGAGAGTCCGCTACGTCCGTGCGATGACATGACAATAAGGTCGCAGCCTTTGTCCTTGGCCGCTGCGATGATGGCCTGATGCGGTTGCCCGCTCTCCGCTTGGATCGTCTCGCAGGACACACCGGCCTCCCGGGCCTCACGAGCCGCGCCATCCAGCGCGCTGGTGGCCTGTTCCTTGCGTATCGCAGCATATCCGGCGAGCACCTCACGGTACCGTGCCCCCAGCTCTGAAAGGGGCTCCAGGACAAAGATCACCGATACCTTGGCTCCGAGGGATTTCGCGAGCGCTACCCCCTGCGCGACTCCATGCTCCGCCAGTTCCGACCCATCTGTCGGAATGAGAATATGCCGGTACATGCTTCACCTCCCGATTATCTGCATGACGCATCGCTGCCTTCCGAACGAAAGCTGAGCCTTCGTTCCAGATACGGTCTTGAGATAGATCAATCTATCGCTCCGCGCACCGCGGTCCGGATCTCTGCAATTGATCCAAAGCAAGAAAACTCGGTCGATAGGAAGCGTGCACGCTTGCACCCTTGATCTAGCACCCAGAATCAGAGCTGAGTGATACGGCGGCCTTTGAAACGGCGTTGACGGACCTTTTTCTTGGTCCAGACGAAGGGCTCGGCTCTGTCGTTGTATGCGTTGACGTAGGCATCGATGTGCTCCTGAAGCTGCGTGAGGCTTGTGAAGGAGGTGCCGCTGAGCGACTGCCCCTGCAAGATCGAAAACCATACCTCGACCTGATTGAGCCAAGACGCACTTGTCGGCGTGAAATGAAATTGCACGTTGGGGTGGGCCTTGAGCCAATGCTCGTTCTTCTTGTGGGTGTTGAGGTTGTCGAGGATGACGTGAAGCTTCCGGTTCGGAAAAGCCGCGGTGACGCTGTTCATGAAGTCGAGAAACTCGACGCGGCGTCGGCGTTTTGAATGCGCCGCGATGATCTTTCCGGTGGCGACTTCGAGCGCCGCAAACAATGTTGTGGTGCCATGCCGCTTGTAATCGTGGCTCTGGCCGGTCAAGGCGCGGCCATTGGGCAACTTCAGATAACCCTGCGCTCGCTCCAAAGCCTGGATCGAGGGCTTCTCGTCCACGCACAGCACAATGGCCTTCGCGGGCGGGGCGACATAGAGGCCGACAACATCGGCGGCTTTGGCCGTAAAGTTCGGGTCGTTGCTCTCACACCAGGACTTACGAGCCGCGAGGTCAATCTTGTGGCTGCGCAGGAACCGCCAGACATATTGGACGTCAACATCGCCCAGCGCCCCGGCCAGCAGGGGCCCGGTCCAGCGTGCGAACCCGTCCGGCGGCGGCTTGTCCAGCAGCTTCAGAATCCGCTTGTCGGTGGCCTTCGTATAGATTGGCTGCTTGCCCGGTCGCGGCTTGTCTTGCAGCCCTTCAAGGCCTTGGTCGGCATAGCGATGCCGCCAAAGGCTGACAATCCGCGGCTGGACCCCAACTTCCTTGGCGATCGACCGAGTGCTGCGTCCATCCGCCGCCAACAGAACTATCCGCGCCCGCTTCAAATCGCGCTGCAACGTCACCGGGGAGCGGCAACACGCCTCAAGCACCTTGCGATCTTTCCTCGAAAGGTGGACTTCTCTTGCTTCGGGTATCATCCCGACCTTGAATCACGACTCACGCTTTAAGAACAGTAGGTACTAGATCATGGCGGACCCGGGACCTTCGCCACGACATCACGTAGGTGACGGCTCAATCCCTGCGATAATGCGCAAGCATCGGGCGATCCTCGCATCGCAAAAGGAGCACGCTGATGTGGGTGCTGATGTACGTGTTCTCCTATTCGGTCAGCCCGGCCGCTACGATCGACAAGGCCGACTGGAGGCTGCTCCCGACCGTGGTGTTCCAGGAATTCACAAGCGAGGAGCGATGCAGGGCGGCCAAGGCCACACTTGAAGGCAGCCTCAAAGAGGCGGGCGCGAAGCTAAGGAGCGGCCTGGAAGACCTGAAAAGTGTTGGCAAAGCCGACCCGGCACAGATCATCATTGCTTACAACGTGGAATGCCTTCCGAAATAACGCTCCAGATGGCGCGATCGTCCACGACGGCCGAGCTTCGGCAAAGCCGGCCATGCAGGCCCGCCTCTCGGCCTGGCTCTAATCGTCCTCGTCCTCGGGTTCGTCGTCATGCTCGATCGCATCTCGCATCCCGCGCATGACGGCGAACGATACGAAGGCCATTCTCCTCTTCTGATCATCGCTCAACGTCTTGTAGAGCGGCTCCCAGGCATCCGCGAGCTTCTTGAGATCAGTCCCGCGTTGAATGAGCCGATCCGCCCGTCGCTGCATGAGTTCAACCGGACTGCCGTCACCGAGAATCGAGCCTTTCTCGTGCAATTCGGCTATCCGCTCCAATCGGGCTTGCCGATTCTTCGCTCGCGCGCGGATGGCATCCTCGATGGCCGGCCAGTATTTCTCTTGGTCGGGCGTCAATTGCAGGGCGGCCTTGACGATGCCGACGCGCATATCCGTCAAGGCTTTCAAGTCGGCGGCGCTGGGTTGTGCTGCTCCGGCAGTCGGAGATGTCTCCGCTGCGCAGGTGAGAGACGACGTTGTGAGCAAAAGTGCAATCGCTGCGGCAGCTGTAATTCTAGTCATGACAAACTCCTGAGCTGCTTCTCATTGATGTCCCTGACAAGAAGCGCACAACCGGATCGGCCGCGGGTTGATCTAGGTCAAATGGCACGGAATCGGAAACATGGACACGCGTCGAGCCGTTCAGGAAATGCCGCGCGACTTCAGGTCAGTCCACCTCGGGCTATGACCGGCGTAACGGCGTGCTCATCCATGCGATTTTCGCCATGACGCTGCATAGCGCCACCTGGATCGCGCGGTCCGATTTGAGCAACAACGGAACGCCTAGTCGCGGTTACGTTTGGGCCGATCCAGGCGCAGCCTCTGCGCTCTCATGCGCTTTATTTCTTCGTCGAGCGCACTCATTTTCTCCTCGTGGCGTTCGTCCTTCGACTTTGGCTTATCGCTATTGCGTAACTTTTCGAGCGCTTTCTCGACCGAGAGCTTTGGGGTGTCGGCCATTGGTCCTCCGAAGCGATCCAATCGTCGTTCAATGTGGCTGGCAGCGGTGTTGCCGGGGCTGGAGTGAGCTCCCCTTTCCTCCGGCATTCGGACAACGATCTGAGTGCCACGTTACGCCTCTCCTCTGCCATCGAGTGATCGGCAACGGCTTACGTCCCGCTAGCCTCGATACCTCCTCGGCTTACTGGCAGAGGTGTTGGCGGCCATCCTCACCCCGAAAATACGTGCCGGGTGTGCAGACAAAACCCTGACCGCTGGAAGGATAGTTATAATAGCCATAAGCGCCGGCCGCAGCCGCTGCTCCCACAGCAGCGGTTCCGACCACTGCCCTTCGTGTCTGGCGACGGGCGACACCCGCGACGCTCACCGGCGTCAAAGGGCGACCGACGCGCGCTTGCGCGCTCTGGACAGAGATCGAGACACCGCTCTGCTCCGACCAGTCAAAAGACAGCAGCATGGCACACGCGAAGATGGACGTCGCTAGCGTGATCGTCTTCGAATTTGTCGGCATGGCTCTTCCTCCAATCTGCGGGTCCTACCCGGTCTGGTTTGAAAGCCAAGAACCCGGAGAGCCGTTGATCTGGATCAAGCTTTTCCAGATGCGTTCGCTGCGCGGACCCCCGGGTGGCGGAATTCGGGTCTGCGTTCTCGCCGATCTTGAAGACCTTAAAGCGGGAGCTCGCCCTGGCCGTTCGTCCAATCGATGAGATCGATCCGGAGCCCTCGCCTCAGCATCTCGGTCTCAAGATTGCTCGCATGCAGCTTCCATTCGGCCGTCGACCGGACCCGGAATTTTGGATCTTCACCAATAGCCTCGAACTCATCGTCGGCTTCGAGCGCGCCGCGAACAGCCTCGTACATCATCTTGAGGCTCGCGTCGGTGAACGCGCCGTACTCCATCGATCCTCTCCTTAAAGACTCAAACAGAGGAGCTCGCCACGACGGCGATCGCGGCGATCTTTTGCGTGCAACAAATCCAAACGCGGTCGTGCTGAAGTGCGACCGGTTCTGATCAACGAAGCGTAGCGGAGCGACGGCTGAACTATCCACCACCGCTCAACCGGATCAGTATTGATACTGGGACTGCGGGCAGACCATTTGACCGGACTGATCGTAATAGCAGCCTTGGTTTCCGTAATAGCCGTAGCTGCCATAGTATGCGCCGGCAGCGGTCGCGGCGCCGACGGCGGCAGCACCGTAACCCCAGCCAGGGCGATAGTAACCTCTGCCATATCCGGGATAACCGGCGACCGGGCGGCCGGGGCGACCTGCAATCGGCCGGCCCGGATAGCCCGGACGGCCGGCGATCGGGTGTGATGGCCGCGGGCGGCCGGCAACGCGATATCCTCCACCATGAACCCTTCCGCCAGCTATATGCATGCCACCGCCACGCATCCCGCCACCGTGAAAGCCACCTCCGCCGCCGCGGAATCCGCCGCCTCCTCCACGACGGGCATAGGCATCATCGGGAAACACGCAGACAGCAACGAGAAGCAGAACTGCCGAAGCGGCGAGGATCCAACGAAGCATGGCGCGCCCTTTCTCTAACGAACGATTTGGCGAACGACGAAGCTGCGACTCGTAGGCGCCGCGAGATTGACAGATCAACGGAATGCGATCGCGTCGGAATGAAACTCGCCCCGCCGTGGCGCTTTCGAACGTCAGGTGTTTCCCGGCTCTCGGAACCGCAAGCAATGTTCCTTTGGCACGATTTGCACTTTGGCGGCGACATGCGGCGATCGGGACGGCTTCGGGGATAGTGACGTTCTGGCCGTGATTTCTCCAACCTCCTTCGCTTTGGCCGTGTTCATGTAAAGGGCAGGATCGCCTCAGGGCGAGGATGAACGTGCTGAAAACGGATGTAACGTGTGCGAGCTGTGGCGCAGGTTTCCGCCGGCTGGAGCTATGGTCAGAGCCCGGCGCCATCGGTCGTGACGCAGACACAGCTAGCCCGTCTTATTCGTCAGAGTGCGCCTGAGAGGCTGGCGAGCGTGGTGTAAAGCGCTGATGCGGCGTAGGATTCGGTTGCAAAGCCAACCCCATCACCTCAACCGCGAACGCCAGGCCCGCCATGACCGATGATACGATTCTGCCCTTCTCGTTTCCAGCCGTTCACGCCAAGAAAGTCACAGCTGCCTTCGATGGCGGTCGGCTGACCTCGAACGGGGGCGTGATGCTTCTGGCGATGGCCGAGCGGCGTCTCGGCTTGGCCGACAATTTGGCCCGGGTGTTCCCGGATCGGCGCGATCCGACGCGGGTCGTGCACAGCCTTGTCGATATGTTCCGCGCGCGCATGTTCGCGATCTGCTGCGGCTACGAGGACGCCGACGACCTCGATCATCTGCGGTCCGATCCCGCATTCAAGCTGGCCTGCGGACGGCTGCCGGACACGGGTCGCGATCTGTGTTCCCAACCGACGCTGTCGCGGCTGGAGAATGCTCCGCGCCTGCGCGACGTGATCCGACTGACCTACACTTTGGTCGACGCATGGATGGATAGCTACCCGCGCGAGCCGGCATCCGTCACGCTCGACATCGATGATACCTGCGATGTCGTCCACGGCCATCAGCAGCTCTCGCTGTTCAACGCTCATTATGACGAACGCTGCTTCCTGCCGATCCACGTCTACGACACGGAGAAGAGCCGGCCCGTGGCGGTCGTGTTGCGGCCCGGCAAGACGCCGGGCGGCGTCGAGGTGCGTGCCCATCTGCGCCGCCTGATACGGCATATCCGGACGCGGTGGCACAACACGCGAATTACGTTCCGTGGCGACGGGCACTATGCCCGGCCGGAGGCAATGGCGTGGTGCGAGACCAACGGCATCGACTACATCTTCGGTCTGTCCGGCACCAAGCCGCTCGCCAGAAAACTCGACGAGGCCGCCGACGACATCCGCACGCGACGCGCCATCGAGAACCTGCCGGTTCTGCGTGGCTATACCGAGACGCGCCACAAGGCCAAGTCCTGGGATCGCGAACGGCGTACCGTCGCCCGTATTGAGGCGACGATGCTCGGCCTCGACATCCGTTTCGTCGTCACCAGCCTCGATGTCGGCTCGGCCGAGTGGATCTACGACAGCCTGTATTGCGCGCGCGGCCAAGCCGAGAATCTGATCAAGCTGCATAAGACACAGCTCGCCTCCGATCGCACCAGCTGCCGTTCGGCGCTCGCCAATCAAGTCCGCCTCGTTCTCCACACCGCCGCTTATTGGCTGATGCTGACCGTGCGCGACGCGATTCCCAAAGCCCGGGAATTGGCCACAGCCGAGTTCGCGACGCTGCGTCTTCGTCTCTTGAAACTCGCTGCCCGTGTGGTCGAGACCACGAGCCGCATTCGCCTTGCGTTTGCCGCGGCATGTCCCGAAGCCGACCTGATCCGCGGCTTGCCAGGCGCGCTGCTGCCGCTCGGTCCTTGACCGGCGGGGCGTCCGCCCCCCGTTCGCCCAACCCATCCCTCAAGCGCGTTGCAAAGTACGGGTCGTCAGGCGGTGAAAAGCCGAAGGCAATCCCGCGCGCCTCGTCAGAGCAGATGTGCGGCCACATCAATCGGACTAAAAAAAGCACTCTCACGAATAGGACGGGCTAGGCTGGAGAGGATGCCAAGATGATCACGATTCCTCAACTGACCGCGCAAGCCCTTGGCTCATTTCTTGCCAAGGAAACTGAAGGCCGATTCCGCTCCTCACATTCCGATTTGACCAAGCTGCTGCCCTTTGCCGCCAGGCTGACACTGGAGTGCATCGGTAACAGCGATGCACTCTATCACGATATCGAACACACCATGCTGGTGACCCTGGTCGGGAACGATATCTTGGCCGGAAGGGCGCTGCAGCGAACCACCACGGCCGACGACTACGCGAACTTCATTCTGGCCTGCCTTGCCCACGACATCGGATACGTCCGCGGCATCGTCGAGGGCGACGAGGATGACGCGTATGTCGCGGACCTCAGCGGCCGCACCGTCCAGTTACCGGTTGGATCGTCCGACGCCGCGCTTGCGCCCTACCATGTCGACCGCTCAAAGCTGTTTGTGATTGAGCGGTTCGATGCCGTGGAGGAAGTCGATGCGGCCCGAATTGCCCGGGCAATCGAGTACACCCGCTTCCCCTATGCGACGACACCAAACATCGACACGGACGATCTCAACGAGGAGGAAGGGTTACTGTTGCGCGCCGCCGATCTGATCGGCCAACTCGGCGACCCCCATTACATGCGAAAGTCAAATGCGCTTTTCCACGAGTTCGAGGAAATCGGGCTGAACAAGAAGCTCGGCTACGCGACACCCGCCGATATCGTCTATAAATTCCCGCAGTTTTACTGGACCAATGTCGCACCACAGATCCAGCTTGCGATCCGCTATCTTAATGTGACGTCCAGCGGTCGCCAATGGATCGCCAACCTTCACAGCAACGTCTTCCGGGCTGAACGCGAGGTAAATCTGTCCGGCCCCCAGAGATAATCCCCTTTCCTGGCAGACGATGACGTCTGAGCGCGATTGGTCGGGCTCGTCTGCTGCCCACATCGGACAACGCCACAGCTTCGCGGATACAGCCCGCCTTCGCCCTTTGGGCTTCGGCGTGGCAGCCTTCGCTCACTTCGCTACGATGGAGTTTTGCTGGCTTGCCCAGCCGTAGCTCGCGAAGCGAGCGAAGGCTGGTGGGGGAGGCAGGACTCGAACCTGCGAAGCCATGAGGCGGCTGATTTACAGTCAGCTCCCTTTGCCACTCGGGACACTCCCCCGTCCAACAGCATCAGAACCGGCCGCGCGAGTGGCGGCGGACCGGGTCATCGAAATGACGCTGATAACCGGCCGACCCGAAGCGGGTGCGCGGTCGGGCGCGTTTATGGGCGAAGGCGGTCCCCAAAGTCAACCAAGCCGGCCGCCTATTTGGCATACTTTTGCGGGCTGGCGAGATCTCTGTTCCAAATCGGCAAATGCGGGGGCTAGATTCTTGTTTTTGACGCGTTTTCTTCACGCGAACCGGTCCCCACTTCGCTCGAAAACGCTGTGTAAATTGCCAATATTCGGGAGCCGTGACACAAGCCTCACATGAGTGATCGCGACCGCAAACCCAATTTCCGAGGCAAGGGCGGTAAACCCTTCCAAAAAGGGCCAAAATTCGCCCGTCCGCCGGCCTGGCGGGACCGAGAATCCGGTTCCGACGGGCCGGTGATTCTGTATGGCTGGCACACGGTGGCGGCGGCCTTGGCCAACCCGGACCGCCAGATCCGCAAGCTTTACCTCACCGAGAACGCGGCAAGACGGCTCGCCGAGGAAAACATCGCGACCCGCGTCACCCCGGAGATCGTCCGTCCCGGCGACATCGACCGGCGCCTCACCCCGGATGCCGTGCATCAGGGTCTGCTGGCTGAGGCCGATCCCCTGCCCTCGCCCGATATCGACACGCTGGCGCTGGAGGGCATCGTGCTGGTGCTCGACCAGATCACCGACCCGCACAATGTCGGCGCTATCCTGCGCTCGGCCGCGGCATTCGCGGTCAAGGCGATCGTCACCACCGCCCGCCACAGCCCGGAGGCGACGGGCGTGCTGGCGAAATCCGCCTCCGGCGCGCTCGAGCTGGTGCCTGTTGTCACCGTGCAGAATCTGGCGCGCGCGCTGAACGAATTGAACGAGCGCGGCTTCCAGACCGTCGGCCTCGACAGCGAGGGCTCGGAGGATCTCGGCAAGGTTCAGCTGCAGGCGCCGCTCGCGCTGGTGCTCGGCGCCGAAGGCAAGGGCTTGCGGCAATTGACGCGCGAGACCTGCCGCGTCGTCGCCCGCCTCGACATGCCCGGCGAGATCAAGAGCCTCAACGTCTCGAACGCCGCCGTGCTCGCGCTCTATATCGGCGCCAGCCGGCTCGGGCTGATGTAATAGCAACGCCCGCTCGCGAGACGCGAACGGGCGCTGATGTCTTCGACAGATCGTCGGATCAGTAGTAGCGGCGCAGCACGCGGTGGCCGTAGTGATAGCCATAGTGCGACGACCGGTAGTGATGACGGTAGCCGTAGTGCCGGTAGCCGTAGTGGCGATAGCCATAGCCGTACGGGCGACCATAGCCCTCGCGATAATACGGACGCGGCGCCCAATTGCCCGGACCGGTGTAGGTCGGGCCCTGGTTGACGTAATAGTACTGCTGCGCCGCGCTGGGATAGGCGGCATCCGGGTCGGGCAGACGTTCGACCGCGCCGTAACCGCCATAGCCATAGCCGCCGCAACCGCCGCAGCCGTAATTCACGACTGGCGCGGAATAGCCGCAAGGGTTGAAGCCGCACGCCATTGCGGGCGCGGTCACCATGACGGCCACGGCCGCAATCAGTCCTTTGATCATTTGACGCATTACTCTCTCCTGTGGGTCTCGTTGTCGTCGCGTCGCTCTTGATGGCTATGATGGGCCCCCTGCTTGAGGGGCTCCCGATTTAGGGGCCTCTTGGTCGCAGTGGCCGCGGCACCGGTCCCGGAAGCCGCTGCGGCCCGTTGAACTGCGGCGCGTAGATCACCGGCGGCGGATCGACCGGCACATTGGATTGCGCCGGCAGCGGCGCGGAATGCGCCGACCATGATTCATGATAGCTCGCGGCCGGCTGCGGCAGGCCCGGTTGGCCGGCGGCTCGATCTCGAGGCGGCCGTAACCCGGCATGCGGCCGAGGCTCGGATAATAGTGGCCGACATTCGGCACCGGATCGATCGGGCGGCCGCCATAGACGGTCGGCACCATCGAGTCGTTGCGGGCAAGGCCCATCGCGCTTTCGATCACCGCGTAGGAGGCGTCGACACCGTTGATGATGATGGGCACGCCCGGGCGCACGGGCACGACAATGTCGAAGCCGCCCCCGGCCAGCGCCGTCGAGGTCATCGCAGCCAATATCGCCAGCGCAAGACTTACGCGCATGTCACCCAGCGTCCCGAATTGTTCGATCCGCAGCCTAATCCAAGCCCTTGGCGGAAGGGTTAAGGACGCGGGCCAAACTTCCGGTAAGCCTAACGCGTAAGCATCGGCATCCGCTCAATGCGGCGATGCGGGATCAGAAATCGTTAACGGCCGCTGGCGGATCAGGTGAACGCATTCTCGACGATCGAATGGATCCCGATCGCGATCGTGACCGCGCCGACCGCGATTTGCAGCCCGCGATTGGCCCAGGTCAGCCAGCGCGCCGAGGCCGCGAGCGGCACCGCGATCACGCTCGACAGCACGCCCATGCCGATCATCGAGCCGACGCCGAACAGCGCGACATAGCCAAGCCCGATCACCGGGTTTGGGGCCTGCGACACCGTCAGTACCAGGAGCGCCGCGGAGCCCGCCATGCCGTGCATCAGGCCGACCAGGAGCGTGCGCCAGCGGAAACCGTGCGCGTGGCTGTGTGCGGCGCGGGCATGCGGCAAGATTTCGCCGGCGTGGCTGTGGGCGTGGAAATGCGCAGTGCCGTCGCCATGCGAATGGGTGTGGAAGTGCACGCGGTCGCGCCACAGCCGCCACCACAGATGCGCGCCGAGGCCGACCAGCATGACGCCGACCGCGGTCTCGATCGGCTGCGCGACCGTCTCGGGGATCGCCCGCCCGAGCAGGATCGCGGCACCGGCAAAGATGAACAATGTCAACGCGTGGCCGAGGCCCCAGGTCAGGCCGTGCTTGACGATGTCGCCGACATGGGTCCGGCGTGCCGCGATGCTCGAAACGGCTGCGATGTGATCGGGCTCCAGCGCGTGCTGCATGCCGAGCAGAAAGCCAAGACTCAAGATTCCGAACATCGATCCCCCGCGCCCGCGCCGTCACTGCAGATCAAACACCACATCGCTGATCTTGTCAGGCCAGCACCTGGTCAAACAAGCACTTCGTCAAACAGGCCTTGCATCGCCGCCCAGGAGCGGCGGTCGGCCCGCGCATCGTAGAGTGCCGATTTCATGATCGAGCCGTCGGCGGTCGGGTTGGTGAAGCCGTGCAGCGTGTTGCCGTAGCTGATCACCTGCCAGTCGGCAACCTTGCCGGCACGCATCTCGTTCTCGAAGGCCACCACCTGATCGGGCGGCGTCAGCGGATCGTCGGCCCCGGTCAGCACAAGCTCGGCGTCGTTGAAGGCGAGATAGCCACGCAGAGAGGCGTCGCCGCCAGCATAATCGACGTCGCGTGTGTGCATGCAGTGCTCGTCAAAGGCTGCGTGATCCGGAACGCATCATGCGCGAGCATTGCGGAACTTCACACTGGTTTGAACGCAGGGCAAGGCTGCGCCGGAACAGGCGCCGTGCAGCGAGATTAGCCCCTCACGACGACAAGAGGAGATATCGCATGACACAACTGAAGATCCTTGGACGCTTCCTTGGCGCAGCAGCCCTGCTCGCATCGGTCGTGGCGAGCCCCGCGATGGCGCAACAGACCATCGGCACCACCGCCCGCTGCTCGAATGCCTGGCCGGACGCCCGATGCGAGAGGATGGCGCCTGGCACCACCGCCACCACCACTCGCGACCGCACCTATCGGCGAGATCGCGACTGGCAGGGCAGCTACAATCGGTATGACCCCGGGCCTGCCGACGTCGCGGCCGGTGTGGTCGGCGGCGCGGTCGGCACGGCGGCTGCGATCGCCACCGCCCCGTTTGGCGGTCCGGAATACGCCCGCACCCCGATCGGCGGCGAGGAATATGCCCGGCAGAACGGCTTCGTCTGCACCCCCGGCACCTGGTTCCGCGGCAGCGACGGCCTCCGGCATCCCTGCCAGTAGCTCACGCAAGCCGCTGACGGCGCAAAAGGCGGCCTGCGGGCCGCCTTTTCCGTGCCCCTCCGCTCGAAGCGAAGGGATCGGTTCTGGCCTTCAGGTTCTGGACAATCGGTTCTTCAGGTTCTGGCCCTGGCGCACCAAGTCTGCTATGCGAGCGCGCAAATCATTCCCATTTCGCCGGCTTAGCTCAGCGGTAGAGCAGCAGTTTTGTAAACTGAAGGTCGGGGGTTCAATCCCCTCAGCCGGCACCATTGGTTTGGCCGACATTCCGCTCTTATCCATTGGGGTGGACGAGATCGCCCGTGCGGCCTTTGGCGGTCCACCAGGACCGCCAATCAATCCGGCTGGCCGGTCATCACCGGGCTTCCAGCCGATGGGGCTCCCCGGCCTTCCACGACGCTATCGACAAACTCTCATGTCGGATTTCCGGGTTCAGATGGCGAAACACCGTATTTCCCCGGAATCCTAAAAGCCTGTTGAAAACTTTAATCTAACTGTTGCCGGGGCTAGCTTTTCATCCCAAACAAATTTTCAGACTAAACCGGCAAGGGGCCGCGCGTGGAGCGGCCCCTTTCGATTCTCCCAAGATGAGTAGCGAAGGTGGATCGTCCGTCCTTCTACTCTTTATCGCTGATGGTCTGGGTCTTGGCGGCCGCCCTGAGTGCGCTTGTGGCAGCCCACCATTGAAAGGCCGCCAACTGAGGCGGCCGGAGAGGCTTCAAATGCAACCGAAGGTCAAAGAGCGTATCTGCCCGGCCTGCAAAGGAACGGGCTTCCCGCCGGTTGAGCAGCCTGTTCACCCGGGCCACAAAATCTATCCGGTCAAATGCAAGACCTGCGACGGCAAGGGCAAGATTCCGGAGGACAAATGAGGCGGCCTTATTCCTGCGTCGGATAGAGCTCCTTCTTTCGAGCCTCCATCTCCCCAATCAAATCGAGGGCCGCTTCGGCTGCGCGCGCGTCTTGAATCCGGATCGCAGTGGTCCTTGCGCGCCTCACGTGCTGTATCTCCGCGTCGATCGCATTTGTCGCACATTGAACTGAACCAGCCCTCACTCGTCCCAGGTTCGTTCGCCGCACGTCCTGCTCTCAAACATGCGAACGTGTTTCCCGGTGCGAACGTTCAGCATGGTCCGGACCAAATCCTGTGGCTTGCCGCACCGACAGGCTTTGACCGGCTGCAGTTCGATCTCTTGGATTTTCTGCGCATTGCGCTCATGGACTTGCCCTCCAGCGAGGCGAATCCTTAAGTTACAAAGTGAACACTTGTTCCTGGAGCGAATGGCAGAATCCAGAACGGGCATGGAACGTTTTCGAAGTGGCGCTTCCTAACTCCGCTCACCTCATTGCGGGCGCTTCATCCGAGAAAGAGCCACGCAACGCTTGCGATCAGGGCCACGAAAGACACCGCCGCTGCGCAGACAAAGGCAGCCTCGATGCCGTCAATTGGGTGGTGGTTCGTGTGCATCGGCGCCCTCCTTAGATGGGCGCTCGTGGACCGGGGGACATCAGCCACTCGGTCAAATGAGCGGCAGTCTCGTCGTGCCGCGCCTTCCTCAGCAAGGCCTCTCGCTCTCTACATGGGGGAAGTTCTCTAGCCCGTTGGCGTAACACTTGGGCTTCTTGGGCAAGGCGTTCTTCAGTAAGCGCGCATTTTACTGCACAGGCTGCGCGCGCGGCTGGCCGCGGCGTCGCGTGGCGCCGGGGCCCAGCGGGATCATCGGAACGGCTTGATTGATCCTGAGCGTTTGACGGTCAGCCGCTGTCGTTGTCAGCTGGCAGGTTTTTTTGAGCGGTGCAATTGAACGGCAACAGATCTTCGATATCGGCGTCTGGCGCGCGTTGGGGCAATTCGGTGAGCGCGTGACGTAGCCATGCATAGGGATCGACGCCGCATGCCCGGCATGTCAGCACCAAACTGTAGATCACGGCGCTTGCCTTGGCGCCGGCAACGGTGTCGCTGAACAGCCAACTTTTTCGTCCGGTGCAAAACGGCCTGATGTCGCGCTCCAGAACATTGTTATCGATCGGGGCGAGACCGTCACTGGTGTAACGGGTCAGATAATCCCATTGGTTGCGTGCATAGGCGATCGCCTTGCCGGTCAAGCTTTCGGGTAGCACCTTCGGCGCCTGGTCGTCGAGCCAGGTCCGGAAGGCGGCCAATACCGGCAGGCTATGCTGCTGGCGCAGCCGCAAGGTGTATGCGGCGCGCGTTTCGCCGTCGGGCGGCGTCTGGCGCGCCACCCTCTCGACCTCGTACAACGCCTCGAAGAACTTGAGCGCCTGCAATGGCGGACCGCCAGGCTTTGTCCTGGCCTTGAGCGCATCGGTAAATTTCCTGCGCGCATGCGCCATACAGCCGAGATGGGTCGCGCCTGTCAGCGTGCGCCAGGCGTCATAGCCGTCGCTCATCAACAAGCCGCGATAGCCGGCCAGGAAGGCCTGAGGATGTTGCTGGCCGCGACCGGGCTGGTAATCGAACAGCACGACCGGCTGCGCGCAGTCCTGGCCGCTGCGATAGGCCCACATGAAGGATTTGGCCTGCGCATCACGGCCGTCCTCTTTAAGAACCTGGACCCAGGTTTCGTCGCCGTGGACCAGGGGCTGCGACATGAGCTTTTGCTGTAGCGCGTCATAGACCCGATGCAGATGCAACTCGCTCGCCCGGATCACCCAGTTGCCCAGCGTCCCGCGGCTGATGCTGACGTCGGCGCGCCCCAGCGCGTCCGCCACACGGTACAGCGGCGTGCCGTCGACGTATTTGTTGGCGAGCACCAGCGCCAGCGTCGATGGCGTGGCGACGCTACCCGGCAGCGGCTGCGCCGGCATCGGCGCGGTCACAATCGGGGTGTTCAGCGCGGTGCGCTCGCAGTGACGGCAGGCATATTTGAACCGCACATGTTGCAGCACCGACGCCTTGACCTCGACGTGCAACTGCTCGGTGACGGTCTCGCCCATCCGATGCATCCGATTATGGCAGCACGGACAGTCCTTTTGATCCTCACCCAGATCGTGTTCGACGCGTTGGCGCGGCAGATCGTCAGGCAGCGGCTTGCGGCCGCGTGCCTTCGGCGCCGGCTTTGGAGCCTCCGGCAATCCCGTGTCCGGCACGGCGACCGCCTCGACATCGTCGTCGTCCCGGCTTTCAGCGGCGGCCTGCTCGGCTTCGTTGAAGATGCGCTCCTTGAGCTTTTCGCTCTTCGGCGCATACCGGTGCAGGCGCTCCAGGCGCAACTGCTCCTCTAGATGCAGCACGCGTTGTGCGAGTTTCTCGTTTTCGGCCTTCAGCGCCGCGATCTCGGCCGCGTGCGCCGCGATCAAGGCTTCCAGTTCGTGCGTCGTGGGCTTGCGACTCATCGGAGTCTTGAATCGAAGTCATGCCGCCGCGTCAACCGGGCTCCCATGTCTTCGTCATGTCTTCGGCCGCGTCATCTGAGAACGGCCATGCCGAAGCCCGATGACGCCGCCCGCATCGAACACGCTCAGCCCACGCTCTGATATTGCCGCACCGGATGACGACGCACCGCCGCGATGTTGATGCCGTCAAGCAGCCAGTGCAGCTCCTCCGTCGTCAGCGTCAGCACCGCCTCCTGACTTCGGGGCCAGTGGAATCTGTCGGCCTCCAGCCGCTTCAGCAGCATCCAAAATCCTGACCGATCATAAATCAGCAGCTTGATCCGGTCGCGGCGACGATTGCAGAACGCGAACACCGCGCGCTGGAACGGATCCAGCCCCATCGACTGCTCGACCACGATCGCCAGGCTGTTGATGCCCGCCCGGAAGTCAATCGGTTCGCGGTGAAGGTAGACCCGAAGATCAGACGCCAGTCGGAACATCGCAACGCCCCAGCGCTTCAATCACCGCCGACAGCAACTGCGCGTCGCCGCCTTCCAGCGAAAGCGTCACGCCGTTGGGCATCGATGCCGTCAGCCGCCCTGCACAGGATCGCTCCGTCGCGCAAACCGCAATCGCGCCAGCAGATCGAGTTGGCGACGGCGACGGCGCGCGAACCGGAATAAAGGCTGGCGCAATCGGCGCCCGCGCCTCCGGCTGGCCATCCCCGTTCTGAAGTTGTCGCTTGGCCACCCACTTGCGCAGCAGGTTCGCGTTCACGCCGTGTTGCAGCGCAAGCCCCGCCAGCGACACGCCAGACTGCAGACAGGCCTCGACCAGCCGCTGTTTGCTGGCCGGATCATAGCGACGCCGGCCATTGCGCAACACGCCGACCGTCTCAAGTCTCAAAGGTTCTTCTGGAGTGATCATCGATCGTGTCCACCTCGCTCATGGTGGACACCTCATCCCATCCCCGCGCTCAACTGCATAGGTGCGTAGAAAGGAGCGCTTACGTTCTTCAAGCGGGACAAGCTGCTTAACGCGGCGTCGTCGCTTCATGGCTCCTCTCTCCAAGCTGACGTTGCGGCCCCGAAAACGGAATCAAAAAGCGCGGGAGACAGAAAAGTTCCAGCGAACTTCGCGTCGCAGAAAGAGGTTTCCAACTGAGGCGGCCCAGACAAAGTAACGCCGCCCGTTTGAAATAAATACGGACGGCGTTTCCCTAGCCCCGAGAGGGTACGAACAAAATCCCGGATATTGCACTTTTCGAGTGCGATGACCTCTTTACTTGAGGAGCCTGTCTTTCTCCTTCTGTATGGCGGCTGGGATGGGTATCGACCCATCACGTCGGCGCTCGCAAACCCGGGGACCGCTGCCATTCGCCCAAGTGTGAGCCGGTTTCGGCCAGACGAGCCTTGCGGACTAGGCGCTGGCGCTTGAGCTGCTGCCGGTTTGATGGACACCGAGATTAGGTGTTTCATGAAGCCGGAGGTGGCGATGAAAAGACGGAAGTTCAGCCGCGAGTTCAAGGTCGAGGCGGTCAAGCTGGTGCGGGAACGTGGGGTGTCGGTGGCGCAAGCTGGCCGTGACCTGGATGTTCATGAGAATGTTCTCCGCAAATGGGTGAAGGAGTTGGGCTCCGACCCGGCGCAAGCCTTTCCCGGCCACGGGCAGATGAAGCCGGAGCAGCAGGAGATCGAGCGGCTGCGCCGTGAGGTCGCCAAGCTGAAGGCCGAGCGGGATATCCTAAAAAAGGCCGCAGCCTACTTCGCGAAGGAAGCGACATGAAGTTCGCCTTCGTCGCGAAGCACCGGACGATCTGGCCGGTGGCATGGCTATGCGATGCGCTGGGAGTGTCGCGGTCGGGCTTCCATGCCTGGCTGAACCGCTCTCCCAGCGCCAGATCCCGCAGCGACGAGGAGCTCGGCGGCAAGGTCAAGGCCAGCTTCGCCGCCAGCGACCGCACCTATGGCGCACGCCGGGTGTGGCGTGACCTGCTCGCCGACGGGGCGGATTGCGGCCTGCACCGGATTGAGCGGCTGATGCGCCTGCAAGGCTTGCGGGCGCGGCCGCGACGTCGGCGCTTACCGAAGGACAGCGGCGATCGACAGCTCGAGACCGTACCGGCGAACCTCCTTGACCGGCAGTTCGCCGCCGAGCGGCCGAACCAGAAGTGGATCGCCGACTTCACCTATCTCTGGACGGCCGAAGGCTGGCTCTATGTCGCAGCGGTGATCGACCTGTTCTCACGCCGCGTGGTGGGCTGGTCGATGAGTGCCTCCATGACGGCACAGCTCGTGACGGACGCATTGTTGATGGCCGTCTGGCGGCGCGGCAAGCCGGATGCGCTGTTGCATCACTCCGACCAGGGCAGCCAGTACACCAGCGAGCAGTTCCAGCGCCTGATGGCCACCACGGCATCGTTTGCAGCATGAGCCGCTCCGGCAACGTCTGGGACAACGCGGCGATGGAGAGCTTCTTCTCCTCGCTCAAGACCGAGCGTACGGCCAACAAGATTTATCAAACCAGAGATGAGGCACGCGCCGATGTGTTCGACTACATCGAACGATTTTACAACACGACCCGCAGGCACTCGACCATCGGCTATCTCAGCCCGGTTGAGTTCGAGCGCAAGGTGGGATTAGCTTAAGCGGGTGTCCATCAAACCGGCAGCAGCTCAATCGAGCGTTCTCATCACCGATATAAGCCACGGGTTCGGGCGGTGATGGATTTACTGTGTGCCTGTCTGGAGCGAATAGCGAGCTATTTATTTCAGGCTTATTGTCGCAACTCGCTGAATGATTGGCGCCCCAAGGAATGATGGGGCCGGAACGTTTGCTGTGGCTCGACGGTAAGAGCTGGCGCCGGTTGTTTGGACAGCGCCCCGCGGGATTTAAGTGGATTCCTGCCGGGTTATGCTGAACGCGGGGCCTTACGATTTTGTCGTTGCGTCGGGAGGGCGTAGCCCGACCAGAGCGACGACAAAATCGTCGGCGACGGTCATGCGGCCATCACCATAGCTTGCGTGCCGAAGTAAGCCTCGTCGGGCGTGCGCCCGTCAAGGCTCGAGTGAGGGCGTCCCTGATTGTAGAAGGCCAGATACTTGGCAATTGACGCTCGCGCCTCGGACACGCTGTCGTAGGCGCGGAGATAAACTTCTTCGTATTTGACCGTGCGCCAGAGCCGCTCGACAAACACGTTGTCGCGCCAGGCGCCCTTGCCGTCCATGCTGATGGCGATCTTCGCGTCCAGCAGCACATCGGTGAACTCGAGGCTGGTGAACTGGCTGCCCTGGTCCGTGTTGAAAATCTCGGGCCTGCCGTGCTTCGCCAACGCCTCCTGGACCGCTTCGACGCAGAAGGCCGCCTCCATTGTGATCGAGACGCGATGGGCCAGGACCCGTCGGCTGAACACATCGACGACCGCCGCGAGATAGACGAAGCCACGCCGCATCGGAATGTAGGTGATGTCCATTGCCCACGCCTGGTCGGGCCGCTCGATCTTCAATCCGCGCAACAGGTACGGGTAGATCTTGTGACCCGGTGCCGGCTTACTCGTGTTCGGGCGACGATAGACCGCCTCGATCCCCATGCGCTTCATCAGCGTCGCGATGTGGCGGCGACCGGCGTATACGCCCTCCCGCCGCAGCAACGATCGCTGCATACGCGCTCCCGCGAAGGGATAATCGAGATGCAGCTCATCGAGCCGACGCATCAAGGCAAGGTCCTCGGCCGAAACTGGCCGAGGTTCATAGTAGACCGTGCTGCGAGCCAGCTTCAGGACCTTCGCCTGGCGCACGATAGAAAGATCATGACCGCGGTCGATCATCGCTTTGCGCTCAGCAGGCCCGCCTTGGTGAGCGCGCCGGACAAAAAATCGTTTTCCAACGCCAGCTCGCCGATCTTGGCATGTAACGCCTTCAAATCGACCGGCGTCTCGGCCGACGCCTTGTCATGCCCAAACACGCCGGCGGCGCCTTCCAGGAGCTGGTTTTTCCAGATCGTGATCTGGTTCGGATGAACATCAAACAGTTGCGCCAGCTCCGCCAGCGTCTTGTCGCCTTTGACCGCAGCCAAAGCAACCTTCGCCTTGAATGCCGGAGAATGCATCCGGCGGCTCTTCTTCGTCATCTTCGCTCCTGATTCGCGGCAAGAATCCTCGCCGCTGTCAGGCAGAAAATCCACTCAAGCTACTGTCCGAATTTGCGGAGCCAGCTCTGTAGACCGCCAACTGACGCGGCCTTACCCCGAGCGATCTGCCATCGCCTTATCGATTTCCACAGCCAGATTCCTAAAGTGGGCAGCGAGGCGTTCGTACAGTTCTAGCTTCTTCTGGTCTGTAGCGCTTCTGGCGATCTGGTCGGCATAGTCGGCTTCGGCGCGTAGTTTCTTTGCGCCGGCCTTCATCGGGAAGTGACCTCAGCTGACCGAGATCGTCCGCCGACCACGGCAGCCCCGCCAGCTCGCAGGAGAATACGGCAGCTCCGAGTTTGGGGACGCGAGCCTTGTCGCTGCAGGACTGGCCGGAGGATGGCCCTTCGACGCCGCCGCCGATGCAGTCCGCTCCTGCAAGTCTCTTGATGACCCCGTGAACGCCGACCGTCCTGCCGCCGTTGTTGCCTTCAAACCGAAGTGCCTGGGCATCGAGTCCTCCATCCAGATAGACTCGGCTTAAGCCGAGTTGTGTTGGACCAAGCCGAGCATTTATTTGCGGCTCAATCAAAGCGCCTTGCGGCTTACCCACAACGTACACAGGAGGCCGTAGTTTCCCGGTTGTCCGCCGGCGCTTCACATCATCGATCGCGCTGACGGCCCCCCGCTGCATGCTACGCGCCGACCGACGCTGAGCCGTCATACGAAACAATTACCTTCCGGCGATCCGCCTCACCGCGGCCATCTCAAGATTCCCGATTGCTGAGAAGGAGAGCGCGAATGAGGAGATCAGCTTTGGCAATAGCCGTCATCGCCTGCATGATGTCGCGTGTCGCATCGGCGCAGGACATCTTCCTGCCGGACCCCCAGAAGATCGATTCCATGACGAGGAATTGTGTCTACAACAACGCGTTTTATTCCCAGGGAGCCCTCATCTGCCTCGGCGGAGGTCGCGGCCTCCAGTGCAGCAGCGGGAGTTGGATCCCCACGCAGGATCCCACTGCCTGCGAGGATCAAGTCCCCACACCATCCCCGCGGTGACCGTTCGCCTTCCCGTCTCGCTACACCAACCAGTTCGATTACTCGGCCGCGTGCTGCGCATCGTCCTGCATGCGGGAGCCCCAAGGCGCGATGGACAACGGCCAGCGCCACGCCGAATTGCAGGCATGCACCGCCAGGCAGAAAAAGACGAAGCAAGCATCGCGGCCTGCTGACGAAGCCGCTGCGGCTGGTCAGCTTGGCGCTGTCGAGCGTCAGTGCGCGTCGGGCAAATGCACCTGCTCCTACATCGCGTCGACCTGCAAGAGCTGGAATCGCACCCATGGCGGCGATCTCGCCGTCTGCGACAGCTACCGTCAGAGCTGTCTGCAGAGCGGCCGGTGGGACGACAGAAACCGCCATATCGAAACGGTGGTGAAGCGCTAGGCTCGATCGCCCTCCAGACCGGCCCTTGCCGGAGGGCCGGTTCGGAAACACCCGCGACGCCCTGCGCCTTGGCAGGAATCGTGGGATCATTCCCGTAGGATCACCCATCCTCCGCCTTGTTTCTGTCCTTGCGGCCCAGAATGGGGTATGCAGAATGCGGGATGGGACTCAGCCAATGACCTATTTGATCCTTGCCCGTGATGGCACCAGCCAGATCGTGCTGAAGCGCGACAGCGAAGATGCGGCCGAGAAGAAGGCGCGCGAGCTGAAGGAGATGGGCTGGTTCGAGGTCGAGGTCCGCGAGGACAAGGCGGGGCACGCAGCCCCGGCCGCGCTGACCGATCGCTCACAGACCCTTCAATAGCGCCTTCCCTTGAAGGACGCCTTCCCGTCAATGACGGCTTGATGAACCTTTGCCTGATGGCCCTTACACATATGTGAGGAGCCATCCCATGTCCGATACAGCACATTACCGCTTCCAGTCCGATCAGGCACGACGGCTGGCCCGCCAGGTCACCGACGCCACGGTCCGCCAGCAGCTGCTCGAAATGGCCGAGGAGTATGGCCGCTACGCCGACCTCATCGAGGCCCGCAGCACCGAACCAGCGCCGGCCGCCGCGCACTAGACTGAGCCCCACCCCGTCGCGATGCTGCGCCCGCCCGCCGGCTCGTCCCCTGATCAGCACGCCCAAGGCCTTCAGGTCCGCTCCTGACGCGCTCTCTGAGCGCCGCGCCAAATCCACGCGAAACCGCCTGAGGATTTGTTCGGAACATTAAGCCCCCTCACGCGATTTTCCTCGCATGAGGCTACGCGAACCCAACCGCAACATGCTCCTTCTGGGCACGTTCACACTGCTCAGCATGGCTGCCGCCGGCGCCGTTGCGGTGGTGGATCCGGCATCTCCGCCGGCCAATGCCGCGGTTAGGCCGGCCCCCAATCAGGTGCCGGCCCCTGACCTGACGCCGGTCCGGATCGTCGGCACCCCGTTCGTCCCGAACACCAGCCCCCGCCAGCGCTGACCCGCCTCGCACGCCGGGTACGTCACAATTTTGTCACCGCGCCTGCAAAACAGGCGTCTTCGTCAACCATCATGATGGCGAGTGCTTGATTCCGCGCGGTTGCTCTGCTGCAATCCGCCCGCTCAAGGTGCGCCATGAAGTGGATGAAGGAACGCGATCTCCTGATCGCGCAGACAATGGCTTTCGTGGAGTCGGTGAAGGGCAAGCAGCCCGACGCCGGGATGCCGACGCCTGCCCCGCGGACATCAGCGCCACCGGCCGCCCAGCAGACCGCCGCGCCGCCTGCTATTGCGCCCGCACCCGCCACGCCGGCACTCGCCGCCGCTGCAGAGGCCTTGGCCGAGGCCATCGCCACATTCGACATCAAGCCCAAGCCTGCGGCCGAGACGCGGCCCGCGGCCGTCCCGCCGCCGCTCCCCGTGCCGACCGTGATCGAGGGCCTGCCGCCGGCTCCGCCGCCTCTGGCAGTGACCGTCGTCGAAGTCCCGCCGTCGCCGGCGCAGCCGCCGCAATTCGCAAAACTCGACATCAGTGGCGACTTCGGGTCCGAGGTGCGCGAGCGGGTTGCCAATTTCCGCGCCCAGCAGCAGCGCTTCCTCAAGGAGCGCGAGGAATACTGCACCACGACGATGGCCAAGGTGCGCGCCGCGATCCGCGACAACAGCGAGCTGCCGCGCTCCGGCAAGTAACCAGCGACCTGTTCACCTGATGGCCTTGCCCCCCGCGCTTGTCCGCCGGGGTCGATTGGACTTCAGCGCGGCGCGCCCGATTTCACCGGATCGGTCAGGAAGCGTCCGCTCGATCGCGTCAGCGCCGGCTCTTCCATGGCATCGGAAGCAGGCTGCTTTCCTTCCAGCATCGATCGCAAGCCGGCGATCGCCCGGGTCATGCGCTCGGCGTATTTGGCCAGGGCGCCGTCGACGAACGCCCTGTCCTTCGGCTTCGGCTTGGCGAGCCGCAGCTCCAGATGCGTCGTTCCGTCTGGACCGTCCAGAACGGCGCGGGTCATCACGATCCGCGGCGCGTCGGGGACCGGAAGCGCGATGCCCACCGTGAAGTAGTCGGCCGGGTGCCAATCGAGCAACTCTTCGACGACGGTATGGTTGCCGTGCATGCAGTGATTTTTGGTGCCGACCCCGCGCCGTCCCTTGCCGGATTCCTCGACAATGGTGTCGGCGTCCCACCATTGCTGCCACTGCCCGGGCACGGTGAGAAATTCCCACACCCTCTGCCGGGGCGCGGCGATATCGAACTCCAGCATGGCGTGGGCGTCGGCGCGCGTCACCTCCATCCGCCTTTGCGCGTCGTCCTGCTGCCAGGCCGCCTCGAGATCGCGCACCCACAGCGTCACATCGCCGATGATGCCGATGGTTTCGTGATGCGCGATGAGATCTTGCGCCACCGGATCGACGCCCATGGCGCGGATCGCCGCGTCGCTGTAGAGCGCGTAGGCGCACCCGCCGACCTTGTCGCAAACCGTGTTCTTGAGCAGCCGGTGGACCAGAATGACGTCGCGCCCGGCGAGCTCTTCCCGCCCGCCCATCTTCTGCTTCACCATCTCGCCATGATGGACGACGAATTTGAAATCGAGATCGCCCATCGCGACGCAGGCCCGGCACTCGCAGGCCGAGGCCTGGCTAACGCTGCGCAGGCGCCGGCGGAACTTGAAATAGGCGCCCTCGATCGCGTCCTGCAGCAGCGATCCGTCGATTGTCTCGGCGGTGGTGTAGACGAACGCGGCGTCGCCCTCGAATTTGGCGAGGCGAAATGGCGGGCGCAGCGCTTTCACCACCGCGTCCATGAAATCGGCGATGATGTCCTGCGCATGGTCGAGTTCGACCGCTGCGAGGAAGTTCGTATAGCCCGAGATGTCGGCAATCGCGAAATAGGCTGCTTCAGCTTTCGGAAGCATCGAGACCTCCTACGCAACCGGTTCACGCCAATCGTGCGGATGCGCAGTGTGTCACCCGCGCCGCCCGCGGTCGAGGGGCGCGGCTGTTGTTCTGACGCGATTTCTCAGCGCGAACCGGCGCTCTGGCGGCTGCCGATCTTCTCCAGCACCGGCAGCAGATGTTTCAGGAACTCGCCCGGATTCTCGCTCATCGGAAAATGGCCAAGGCCTTTCATGATGGTGGCCTCGCTGCCGGCAATGCTGCTTGCCACCGCCAATGTCTCCTCCGGCGTGCAGGAATAATCGTACTCGCCTGACAGCAGGAACAGCGGGCAGCGTTTGGTGTCGATCTCGGCGATGCGGGCGCGGATGTCGCCGTCGATCTTGTAGAAATAGAGGTCGCCCTTGAACACGCCGGGCCCGCCTTGCATGTAGTGCCACAGCGTTTCCCACCTCTCCTTGTCGGGCGCGTCGGGCCCGACCAGCCCCGAGACGATGGCGGCCGCGACCTCGCCGCCATGCACGTCCGGCCGGTGCAGGAAATTCAGGTCGTAATACGGATCGACATGCGCGCCGGCCTGCAAGCCGATGATGGCGCGGAAGCGTTCGGGATGCTCGAGTGCGAGATGCAGCGCGATCCGGCCGCCGATCGAGCAGCCGATCACGATCGGCCTGTCGAGGTCGAGCGCATCCATCACCGCCAGGATCATCGTCGTGTATTGCGCTGATGTGAGCTGGTATTCTTCGTCGTGCCAGCCTTGCGGCGGCGACGACTTGCCGTGCCAGGGCATGTCGAAGGCGATGACGCGATGGTTGCGGGTGACGCGCTCATCGTTCATCAGGCCGCGATATTGCCGCCCGTCGGCGCCGGCGGTGTGCAGGCAGAGCAGCGGCGTGCCCTCGCCCGCCTCCTCGACATAGACGCGGTGCGCCCGGCCGGACAGCTCGATCTGCATATAGCGGCCGATGATCGGCTCGAATTTGACGCTCATGCCGCCACTCCCTCGCGGCGCAGCTTGCCGAGCGCCTCCTTGAAGTAGCGCAGGTTCGCCATGAAGATTTGCAGTTCGCCCTCGGCTTTCAGCACGCGGCGCTTGATCAGCGCCATCAGGTCGTTGGAGCCCGGCGGCGGCCGCCGCTCGCAGAAGCGCTCCCACTCCGCCTCCGAGGTGCGCAGCGCAAAGGACGACGAGGGCATCACGAACGGCCCTTTGGTCACCGACACGATCCGGCCCTCATGGATCGAAATCAGCCAGACGGCCGCGCCGATCTCGAGCAGGAATGTCGTGGTGAGGTAGCGGCCGCGCCGCACCAGGCCGGCGTCGCAATTGACCCGTTCCTTCAGCGTTTCGATCAATGTTCGCTCCCCGATGGCGGCCCGTCCGCGCAGGCGGCGGCGGGCGCTTGTTCTGCCGACAATGATGGAAGGAATGCAGGGGCCGTCAATCGTTACAGCCGTCGCGCGGCCACGGCGTTTTCGCTTAGGTCGCTAGAGCCAAATTTCGCTAAAGCCACGACCAGACTAGCGCCACGTTCGCGGCGCAGGCCGCGAGCAGCGCGATCGCGAGCACGAAGTGCACGCGTTCATGGGGGGTCTGAAGGATCGCTCTCATGGGGAAAGCATCCGGCGATTCTACCCGTGGAGTCCCGGGGATTCTTTTTTCCGGGGTTTACCACCCGTTAAGGACTCAGGGTCCCCGGCGAAAGGGCCGAAATGACTCATATTTTCAGATGCTTGGCCCGGAACCCCGCTCACGGTTCCGTGATTGGAACGGTGATATTGCCTGAAACCCGGGACGGGTGCTGGCGTTGTCGGGGATTGGGGAAAACGACGAATGCCATACGCGCTGTTCTATCAAGACGCCAAGCTGAGCAAGGCCTATCCAACCGAGGCCGATGTCTGGAGGCTCGCCAGGAAATCGGGGCTGGTGGTGGATGCCGTCTCCGGCGAGGAGCAGTCCTCGCCCCGCCCGCTGCTCGAGAATAACTATGAGATCCGGCCCTGCCAGGCGGAGCCGGACGAGGACCCGGTCAAGAACAAGGCCGATGCTGATCGCGAAGCGCGCCTGGAGCCGCGGTTGAATTAAAAAACAGCAGACCGGCCGGCACGCATCGCGGCCGGATGCAAAAGCGGTCGTCCCGCCCTTACGGCGTCGCGGTCGCCAGCGAGGCCTGTTCGGCCGCGAGCGACACGCAGATCTTCCGCCGATGCAGACCCCGGATCGACCCCGTCACCTTGAGCACCTTGCCGGCCGTGCAGGACGCGTCCTGCACGAACACGACTTCATACGGCGCAAGGACGAGGGGTTCGGATTTGAGGATCGTCTGGGCAAGGCACGGCACAGCGACCGCAGAGAGGATCAGCCCTAACGCAAAGCTACGCATGTTCGTTTGTCCACCAGCCCCGGCGATCGCATAATAACGCATCACGATGAAAGTTCCGTGCAATGCAGGAATTATTTTTTGCATTGCACGATCCGGCGTGAATATCCGCTGAATAAGCAAGCGTCGGGCCAACAAAAAAGGCCGACCCGAAGGTCGGCCGGCCTTTGATCTCGATGCGACGATGACGCGATCAGTAGCGGGAGCCCACCGGACCGCCCCAGCCGAAGCGGTAGTTGACCCCGACCTTGACGGTATGCTCGTCGTTCCGGAAGCTCGTGCCGACAATGTCGACCGGACCGCTGGTGAAGGTGGTCTTGCCGAAATTGTAGTACTGGTACTCGGCCTTCGCCGACCAGTTCGGGGCGAACATGTATTCGAGGCCCGCGCCAACCGTGTAGCCGTCCTTGTGGCCGCCGTCGGTCGTGAACGCCGCCGGCACGCCGCCGACCGACGCCGTGATGTTGTTGTTGTCACGCCAGGCGTAACCGCCCTTGGCATAGAGCAGCGTCGGGCCCCAGGTGTAGCCGAGGCGGCCGGTCACCGAACCGAGCTGGTCGGTATTCCCGGTCACGACCGTTCCGGCGGGGAACACCAGACCGTTGTTCGACGAGCTCGGCAGCCAGGAGTACTGCGCCTCGACGCCCATCACCCAGTTGGGGGCGAACTGATAGTCGAAGCCGCCCTGCACGCCACCCATGAAGCGCGCGTCGCTGCCCATCAGGTTGTTGCCGTCGGTGAACGCGCCGCCGACATGGCCGCCGATATAGAAACCGGTCCAGTTGTAGATGAGCGCCGGAGCGGTAGGCGGCGGTGCCTTGGTATAGGTGCGGGCCGGGATGTCGGCCGCAAACGCCGGGCTCGCAAGAGCGGCCAGCGCGACCGTGCCGAGCAAAAACTTCTTCATCTCTGATCCCCGTGACTTACGCTGCGCTGTTAAACCAAACAACGTGACGCCAATTAGGTTGCTTTGGGGCAGTGCCAGACCTGTGATGTTTCCGAGCTGTGACAGGGTCGCAACAACGCCCGTTTGTTCCTTGGCACAGAAGGTTTTTTCACCGGTTAAGCAGCCGCATTTCGGCTGTATGGATGTCGCAAATGCCTAAGCTGAGGTTCAGCGCTCCCCGAAAAGTGATCGGGGTTTGCTAACGATCCGGTCAGCTCCGCGACAGGCCGCCGCGGTCAGCGCGCCATCTTCTCCAGATCCTGAAATGGCGCGTAGGACGCGCCGGCGCAAGGCTCGGCGGAATTATCCAGGATGCGGTCGAGCCGGCCGTCGACGAACAGCACGCCGCGCTCGCGCGCCGGCCGGTAATTGCCGTCGGTATCCTTCGCGCTGTAGCGCAGGCACACCACGTAGCGCAGCCTGCCCCCGACCGTGCGCTGCGCCGGATCGGCGATGGCCGCCGCGCGCACCCCGACCGGATTGTTGAGGTAGGTCCGCATGAAGGCGAGGATCTGGTCGCGGTACCGGTCCGGAAACGGCTGGTTGGCCACGCCGCGATCATCGGTGAAGGTCGTCGGCCCGCCCCCGCTGTCATCGCTGGTGAGGCAGCCGGCGAGCGGAATCGAGAGCAGCAGGATCGCCGCCAGTTTTGATGATATCCGCAAACGTCGCTTTCTCATGGGTCCCCGGTCGCGTCTCATAGACCGCCGGGCGGCGGAAGGGCAACTCGGTTGTTACGGCTCGTAAGGCCCAGAGCGTCTTCTGAAGTCCGAACGCACTCCGGCCCGCCGCCATTGGGGAAGCAATGGACGGACGGGCCGGTTCTGCATCCTGAGGGCGCAGCGGGGCAATGTGGAGCGGACTGCGTCCCTCGGATCAGGATCAGCCGCGCTTGGCCGGCGCGACGTGCTTGATCGAGGCCTTCGCCAGAACGTGCTTGGAGACGTGCTCGGTCGCATGCTTCGGCGACTTCACCTTCAGCATGCCCATGTGCTTGTGGTGGCGGTGATGGCGATAGTGCTTGTGGTGGCCCATCTTGGCGTTGGCGTTGCGCACCTTCGACGGCAGCTGCTCGCTCTTTATCACCGGGGCGGCCTTGGTCGCCGGGGCAGTCGTGGTCGCCGGCGCGGGCGTTGCGACCTTGCCGGTTTCGGCGGCGAGCGCGGGCGCTGCGATCACGGAGATGGCGAGCAGCGCGGCGGAAATCGTCTTGAACATGGTGGTCTCCTGTTCGGGATCGAGAGGTCTCCGGCCGGATGGTCGGCCTCACCGATCAATGCACGTGACCTTATGGGCCGCGCACTGAACCCGTTCTGAAGGGCGCTGACGGAATTCATTCATGTGAATGACATCTTTGTCATGTTGCCCGCCACGCCGCGGGAACACGCGATCGTGGGATCGGCCGGGAATGTTTTGTAGCCTCGGGTGTTCAAGTCAGCAGGCTTCGGTGTAGGATTACCGAGCACGATCAGGAACGATCAGGAGCAACCAGGAATGAGCAAGACGCCGCAGTTTCGTTGGAAGTTTTTGGGCCTCGCAGTGCTCTCGATGACACTCGCCACCGGGCCGGTCATCTCGGCCTACGCCGCAGGCAGCGACAATCCCTCGCCGCCGGCCTCCGACAGCAGCGCCACCAAGGGCAAGAAGGCCAAAAAGGACAAGAGCTCCGCGATCGACGATCAGAAGTTCCTCGCCGGCTATCGCACCGCCTACACCACGATCTACGACAAGCACGACTATACCGCCGCGATCGAGCAGCTGAAGGCGCTCGGCCAGGACGACCGTGCCGACGTCGCCAATCTGATCGGCTACTCCTATCGCAAGCTCGGCGACTACAAGGTCTCGCAGGTCTGGTACGAGCGCGCGCTCAAGGCCGATCCGGCGCATGTGCGCACCTGGCAGTATTATGGCCTCTGGCAGGTCGAACAGGGCAACCGCGATCAGGCGCAATATCACCTGAACCGCATCGCCCAGCTCGCCGGCACCAACAGCGACGAATATCGCTCGCTCGCCGCCGCGCTGGAAAAGCCGCCCGGCACCGGCCTGGTTTACTGAGCGGCCGATCATCCTGACATCAAGCCGGCGGTGTCGATGATGGGTTTCGCGGAGTTTATCATCGGGCCCGCGCTTTGCGCGGACCCGTTGGCTCTACCCATCCTTGTAATAACGCGATCGGTTATCGTCGGCATATTCCGAGAGGAATGGCCTGTCGCGGTTAGCGACCGCGACAGGCCGCTGCCGATCGGATCGCACCCATCCTGAGCAGTTCGTGGCTGCCCCGTAGCAGGATCGCGCCAGCACCTTCATCGGACCCGGATGGTTGCCGGAACGGTTAGGTTCGCTTCACAAGGCGGGGTCGACGAGGATGACACAGACTAGCACAAGGACGGCTGGAATCGATACGTCCAAGAGCAAGCTCGATGTTGCGGTTCACGGCCGGACCGAACATTGGCAGGTCGCCAACTCACTGGCGGGATGGCGTATTCTGACGACCAAACTGGCCGAGGCTGACGTGAGCCGAATCGGTATCGAAGCGACCGGGGGCTATGAGCGCGGCGCGGTCGAACACCTGCGTGCGGCAGGCTTCACGGTGCTGGTGCTGCAGCCGATCCAGGTCAAGGCGTTCGGCCGGGTGCATCTGCGACGCGCCAAGAACGATGTGCTGGATGCGGTGTTGATCGCCGCCTGCGCGGCAGCGATCGAGCAGGTCAGAGATGCGCCCGATCCGCGCCTGGCGGAGCTGGCCGAACATCTGACCTTCCTCGAGCAGATCGAGGACGACATCAAGCGCTGCAAGACCCGGCTGGAGCATATCGATCAGCCCGCGCTGAGACGCCTGGTGCTGGGTGACATTGCCCGGCTGAAGGCACGGCGGCTCGCCCAGATCCGTTACCTTGCCAGGCAACTACGCGCTCACCGCGATCTCGCTGCCCGCCTTGACCTCGTGCTCAGCATTCCCGGGATCGGCGAACGCACCGCACTCGCGCTCTTGATCCGCATGCCCGAACTCGGCCGTGTCAGCCGCGAGGAGGCTGCGGCCCTCGCGGGGCTCGCGCCCTTCGACAACGACAGTGGGCAACATAAAGGCCAACGGCGCATCGCCGGCGGTCGGGCTCGGCTGCGACGTTCGCTGTTTGCTGCGGCGCTTCCGGCGGCATTCCGCTGGAACAAGGCCCTCATTGTGCTCTACACACGCCTAACCGCAGCCGGAAAGGCCCACAACGCAGCTCTCATCGCTTGCGCGCGAAAGCTGCTGATCTATGCCAACACTGTCATCCAGCGCGGAACGCCTTGGCGCGAACAGGCGTCCGCGACTTAATGGTTGCTACCGGCTACCGATTACGGACGCGGCAGATCGGCCGCCCTTGCGGCATAGGCATCGAGTACGTCGTCGGCGCTGTAGGCTTGGCGTGCCGCGAAATCATCGCGCAGGCCGAGCCTCGCCGATGTCCAGAGCCGCGCGGCGGTGGCTTCCGTCATGATCGGTTGCAGGCCGATCTCCCGCAGTCCCTCCGCGATGCCGTCCATCTCGACCGCACGGCGCTCGGCATGCAGCACGTCGGTGCGCACGCACATGTCGACGAACTTGCTGTAGCGCGTCGCATCCATCGGCTCGCAAATGCCGCGCAACGCTTCGCTGCGCACCCCCGCGAGCGAGGCGGCCGTCAGCGCCTCGACGATCAGCGCCTCCATGCCCTTGGTCACCACGCTGCGCAGCATCTTCACCGCGGCCGCCGTGCCCGCCTCGGGGCCGGCCTGCTCGATGGTGAAACCGAGGGGCGCAAACAATTCGGCGAAGCGCGCGGCACCATCGCCCGAACAGTACAGCGGCACCGCCGCGCCGTAGATGCTGACTGCGCCCATCAAATTGGCATCGACGAAGGCACCGCCGTTCGCCGCGACGGCATCGCCCACCAGCCGCTTGGCCTTGGGCGTGGAGGCGTTGACGTCGACCACCAGCATTTCAGGCCGAACCAGGCTGGCGATGGCTTGCCCGGCCGGCACGGCGGTCGCGACCACGACCGCGGAGAACACGATGTCGGCGCGCGCCATCAGCGCGGGCAGACTGTCGACCAGCTCGACCCCGCAATTGGACGCCATGGTCCGGAATGCTTCCGAATATGGCGGACGGTTGGTCTTGCCGTCGCAAAACACCAGCGGCGCGGAACCACCCTTCACGCGCCCCTTGGCTGCGAGATGCCTCGCGAAGCACTGCGCCGCCTCGCCGAAGCCGACAAAGCCGATCACCTGCTGGGTCATGTGAATGCCCCGGGTCATGTCGTGAGCGTGCGCGCTGCCGCATCACAACCAATGTCAAGCAAGAAGCGTGCCCGCGACGAAGGATCACCATCCTGCGATCTGTCACGAAGCGGCGGCGATCCCGACCTCGCGCCGGCGGCGGCCGAGAATGGCGAGCATCACGAGTGCTCCGATCGAGCAGGCGAGCGCGAGCTCCAGCACGGCATTGCTGCCGGACCGCGTCAGCAGCCAGGCGAGCAGCGGCGGCGACGCCGCCGAGATCAGGTTCAGCGGCAGCGCGATATGCGAGGTCGCCTTGGCGAATTCGCTCTTGTCGTAGAACACCAGCGGGATCGTCGCGCGCGCGACCGCGAGCGCGCCGCTGCCGAGGCCATAGATCAGGATGAAGCCCGCGATCGCCCAATAGGTGCCATGGCCGACGATCAGGATCAGCATCGCGACCGGCAGCAGCGTGCCGGCGACGAGCCCGGTCGTGATGCCGTCCCAGCGACCGCCGCCGAGAAAGTCGATCGCGCGCGCCGACACCTGCACGACGCCGAGCGTCGAGCCGAACGCGACCGCCTGCCTTCAGAAGCTCGACCAGCACCGCGCTGAAGCCGAAACTGACGAAGGCGTTGAGCCCGATCGCCGCGACCACCAGAAAAAACGTGCTCCTGCCGGCCGGCGGCGGCGCCCCCGACCGGTCCGATGGCGATGCGGATGCCGCCTCGCCGACCGCCCGGCGCGGCAGCCCGAAGCTGTAGAGCGGCAGGCAGACGAGAGCCATCGCGGCGGCATAGGCCAGACAGGTCCCGCGCCAGCCCAGGGCCTCCGCGAGAAACGCTGTCGTCGGCCAGAAGATGCTGCTGGAAAGCCCGGTGACCAGCATCAGCGCGCCGATCGCGCCTTTCGCGTTCCGCCCGGCCACCTCGTTCAGCATGATGTAGGCGGCCGTGCTCAGTGCCGCGCTGCCGGCAGCGCCGAGGACCGTCCAGGCGATGAAATACAGCACCGGCTCGCGCGCGCAGGCCAGTGCTATGAAACCGAGCGCGGCGATCACGCTGCCGGTCATCATGACGCGCCGCGCGCCAAAGCGCCGGAACGGCTCCGCCAGCAGCGGGCCGCACAGGCCCATGGTGACGTAAAAGGTCGATGTGCCCGCAAACACCGTGGGAAGTGCGATCTCAAGGTCGGCAGCAATCCGGTGGCCGACGATGGCCGGCAGGCCGAGGGTCCCCCACCCGAACACTTGCGCAATGGCCAGCACGAGCAGGACGCCGGCGATGTCTCGATCCATTCCCAGGAACCGTGCCCGGTCCGCCTTCGCCATTCCCACCCGCCGCGTTTCAACCAAACGCCTTCGCTAACCGACGTGGCATGACGGTATCATGACTGGGGTGCGCTGGATCGCGCTCGGAAACGTAAAGATCCCCAAGATTGCAGCCCCCTCTCCTAAGACTCGTCATGCCCGGCCTTGGGCCGGGCATCCACGTCTTTGCTTCGGCAACCAGAGACGTGGATGGCCGGGACGAGCCCGGCCATGACGACGGAGATAATGTTGAGGCCCAGTCTGCGGCCGCTGCGGTCGCCCCAGGCTACGGATAATGCTCGAGGCGCCGGTCGGGCTTCGGCGGGCGGTTGGCACCCACCGTGTTGCCGGCCGCGGCAGCATCCGGCTTCGCGGGATGCGGCGCCCTCTCGATCGGCGGCCCGCTGTCACCCGTCTTCGTGTTACTGTTCAGCGCCTGGCCGATGGTGGTCAAATTGGCCGCCTGCCCGGCCCCCGCCGCGCCGGTCGAAGGGCCGGAGCTCTGTGCCAACACGGTTCCCGATAGCACCAAGGCTGCCATCAGTATTGCCGCGTTGACTGTCATGGAGGGAGCCTTCTGCACACGAATGATGCACAGCAACGCGCGGCTGCCACGGACGTTCCCCCGGCGCCCTCATTTAAGGTAAATGCGAGGCGAATTCTGTACCCTGCCACGGCCAATGGCAGGGAGCACAGGCGGCTCGATCAACCACGCGCCGCCGTCGCGCCGCGCAACGCCCCCTCGCAATACTCTGCCCAGGCCTGCCGCAGGATCTGCACCGACGAGGTCAGGAATATTGCAGCCATCACGGCGGCGACCGCGAGATCGGGCCATGGCGTGGCCGTTCCCCAAACGCCCAGGGCGGCCACCATCACGATGAGGTTTCCAATGGCGTCGTTGCGCGAACAGAGCCAGACCGAGCGGACATTGGCGTCGCCGTCCTTGTACGGCAGCAGCAGCAGAACCGACCCAAGATTGGCGGCGAGTGCCAACGCACCGATTGCGCCCATCACCTCGGCTTTCGGCACGCCGAGCACGAACGTCTGGTAGACGGTCGAGCCGAACACCCACAACGCCATCAGGCTCAGCGAGGCGCCCTTCAGCAGCGCCGCGGAGGCACGCACGCGCAGGCTCGCGCCGATCACCGCAAGGCTCAGGCCGTAGGTGACCGTATCGGCGAGGAAGTCGAGCGCATCTGCCTTGAGCGCCTGCGAGCCGGCCAATTGACCCGCGACCATCTCGGTCAGGAACATCGCGCCATTGATGCCGATGACGGTCCAGAGAATGCGCTTGTAGCGCGGGTTGAGGCCGTCAAAGACCGGCACGCCGCCCGAGCAGCCGCACGCATCCGCCGCGCGATTGCGGTCCTCTGCTCGCACGCCAGCCTTCATCGGCAGCGTCAGCGGCGGTGGCGCACAGCACTCGGAGGTTTTCTGCTCGCAGCAATCGCTCATTGATCTTCCTTTGGGAGAGCAGGATAGGACCGCCGATGCCACCGATTCAACCCAGTCCGCGCGAAACAGGGCCAATCCGCGCGTTACTCACCACCGCAACAGTCGGGGCCCCAGCGCCGCGCCCGCGATCGTGCAGAACAAGATCGTTCCACCGTACCAGACCGCGACAAAAGGCAACGAATCGTCGGTGCAGTGAAGCGCATAAGCCAATGCGCTGATGCCGCCGGCGAGCAGGCCGGCGAATGCACCCGCCCGGCGCAGATCGGTCGGCGCCGCTTGTCGCACCGCCCACATCGCCAGTGCAAACGGCACGACCGCAATCACCGGGATCGACACCAGGCACTCCAACCACGCGTCACCTGCGACCATCCGATTCCAGTGCGAGGCAGGCGCCGCGCCGAGGCTGACGACGGCCAGCACAACGATCAGCAGGAACGGCAGGATGACGAGCAGCGCGCCCGGCTTCGACCCGCCGCCGGGGCGCGACAGCCTGATCAGGTACATTGCCGCCACGCCGGCGATGGCTGCGGCAAAGGCGATCTTCACACCCAGCAGTGCACACGCGCCGACGCTGGACAGACCCGTGCGCGGCCCAAATCCGATCAGGATGGCCGCCACGGAGATGGCCGCGCCAGCAGCGACGGCCATCGCGATACGGCGGCCGACCGCCCTGAAATCGACGGGGCCAACTCCTGCGCTCAGCGCCACAACAAGATCGTCGGTCTTCATCACCTGCTCTCCGCCAGCACCGGCCGTCTGACGAACGCTCCCTTCGTCAAGGTCAAGTCCCCGTCTCTATCACAAGGGGCGCTTTCCAGCGCCTCTTTCGGTCAGCGCAGCAGGTTGCGGTCGAGATTGGTCGTCCGACGCCCGTGCCGATCGGCCAGGGCCCCGCACTAGAAACCGCGGGACGGCGGAACGGACGATTTCGGGCCGCCGGAATAGCGCCACGAATTGACTTCCACGGCACGTCCGGCGGCGGGCTCGGCCGCCCAGCCAATCGCGGCGTAGGCGTCACGCGGCGCATGTTGTGCCGTGGTCGCGCGGTGAGCGCGTGTGCCAGAGGTCATCGCTCCGGCATTCGCCGCCGCGGACATCGCCACCAGCGATGTCAGAACTGAGATCGCGAGAATGGATTTGGTAAACTTCGTTGACATTGTCTGCTCCGTTGTCATGTGAAGGGCGCTCCATGCGCGCTTCTGTAAGGGAGTACGGAGCCTTTCGTCGGCCGGTTACACGATCACGCCGAGGTGAGGATGGTGGATTTCGGCCGCAACGCGGCATCAAGCCACGCAGGAAATTGAAGGGCCGCCTTCAGGCGTCGCGGTCCCCGCGAATGAAGGACGCCAGCGCCTGCAGGCCGCGGTGGATGCTGATCTTCACGTTGGATTCCGACATGCCATAGCGTGCCGCGGTCTCCGCGACGCTGTTTCCCTCCAGCTTGACCGCCTCGATCGCCTGGCGCGTCTTTCGCGGTAGCCGGCCGAGCAGCTTCGCCATGTCGTGCGTGCTCTCTGTCGAGGTCTGATCGTCAGCCGCCATCAGATCCTCACGGTTGTCGATCGGAACATTCATCCGCGACATCTTGTTGGCGCGGAGGTAGTCGATCAGCTTGTAGCGCGCGACCGCGTGTAGCCAGGGCGTGAACAGGGCCTCGGGATCGTAGGTGTGGCGCTTGAGATGAATCGTCAGCAGTGTCTCCTGGACCAGATTCTCCGCCTCTTCCGCGCTGCGCCCGGCTCCCATCAGCCTGCGCTTGTAGTAGCCGCGAAGACGCGGCACGAGCTTCGCCAGCAGCGCGCCGTGGCTGGCCGCATCGCCACGCTGGCTCGCCAGCATCAGCGTCTTGAGCTCGATTTCGTCACTGGTCATGTCGGCAGTCCTGCCTCGCAGTTCGGCTCGTCTAGGCGATGTGCTTGAGCGTGCGCGCGCGTGTCTGCGTAGTCTCGACAGCGGCTTCCGGCTGCAGCTCGCCGCTGTCGCCGGCCGGCGGCAGTCGAAAGCCCTTCACCATGGCGAAGATCGCGGGAATCACGATCAGCGTCAGCAAGGTCGACGAGATCATGCCGCCGATCATCGGAACCGCGATGCGCTGCATGATCTCAGAGCCGGTGCCGGTGCTCCACATGATCGGCAACAGCCCGGCCATGATCGCGACCACCGTCATCATCTTCGGGCGGACACGCTCGACCGCGCCCTCGATGATCGCACGGTGCAGGTCGTCGTAGCCGATCGTGCGTCCCTCGGCAGCGCGCCGCGCCGTGATCTCGGCCAGCGCGTGGTTGAGGTAGATCAGCATCACCACGCCGGTCTCAGCAGCGACGCCGGCGAGCGCGATGAAGCCGACCGCGACCGCAACCGACAGGTTGAAGCCGAGCGCCCACATCAGCCAGAGCCCGCCGACCAGCGCGAACGGCAGCGACAGCATCACGATCATGGTCTCCGCCACCGAGCGGAAGTTGAGGTTGAGCAGCAGGAAGATGATCGAAAGCGTCACCGGCACCACGATCTTGAGCCGCGCCGTGGCGCGTTCGAGATATTCGTACTGCCCGCTCCAGATCACGTAGGCCCCCGGCGGAAACTGCACACTCGCCTGCACCGCGCGCTGCGCATCCGCGACATAGCTGCCGAGATCGCGCTCGCGGATATCGACATAGATGTAGGTCGCGAGCTGCCCGTTCTCGGTCCGGATCGTGGTCGGCCCGCGCGCCGGCTTGATATCGGCGACCTCGCCGAGCGGCACCGCCCCGCCCGCCGGCATCGCCACCAGGATGTCGCTTGCGATCGCACCGGGATTGTCGCGCAGGTCGCGCGGATAGCGCATGTTGACGGTGAAGCGCTGGCGCCCCTCGACCGTCGTGGTCACGCTTTGCCCGCCAAGCGCGGTCGCGATCGTGTCTTGCACGTCCTGCACGGCGATGCCGTAGCGCGACAATGCCTCGCGGTTCGGCGTGATCTCGAGGTAATAGCCGCCGAGGCTACGCTCGGCATAGGCCGACGAGGTGCCGGGCACACCCTTCACGATCTGTTCGACCTGGCGGGCGAGCTTGTCGATCACGGCGAGATCGGGACCGATCACCTTGACGCCGACCGGCGTCCGGATCCCGGTCGAAAGCATGTCGATCCGCGCCTTGATCGGCATCGTCCAGGCGTTGGAGACGCCGGGAAATTGCAGCGCCTTGTCCATCTCGGCGATCAGACCGTCGAGCGCGAGGCCCTTGCGCCATTGCTGCTTCGGCTTGAGGTTGACGATGGTCTCGAACATCTCCGATGGCGCCGGGTCGGTCGCGGTGGCGGCGCGGCCGGCCTTGCCGTAGACCGAGGCGACTTCCGGAAAGCTGCGGATGATGCGGTCCTGGGTCTGCATCAGTTCGGCCGCCTTGGTCACCGAGATGCCCGGCAGCGTGGTCGGCATATAGAGCAGCGTACCCTCGTTGAGGTCGGGCATGAACTCGGTGCCGAGCTGCCGCGCCGGCCAGACTGTGACGGCGAGTGCTGCAAGCGCCAGCACGATCACCAGCGTCTTGGCCCGCAACACGCCGTTGATCACGGGACGGTAGATCCAGATCAGGAAGCGGTTGATCGGGTTCTTGTGCTCGGGGACGATCCTGCCGCGGACGAAGATCACCATCAGCGCCGGCACCAGCGTGACCGACAAGAGCGCCGCCGCCGCCATCGCAAACGTCTTGGTGAAGGCGAGCGGTGAGAACAGCCGCCCCTCCTGCGATTCCAGCGTGAAGATCGGCATAAAGGATACGGTGATGATCAGCAGGCTGAAGAACAGCGCCGGTCCCACTTCTGCCGCCGCCTCGATCAGGATCGCGACCCGCGACCGGCCGGGCTCGGCGCGCTCGAGGTGCTTGTGCGCGTTCTCGATCATCACGATCGCCGCATCGATCATGGCGCCGATCGCGATCGCGATGCCGCCGAGACTCATGATGTTGGAGCCGATCCCGAGCAGCTTCATCGCGCCGAACGCCATCAGGACGCCGACCGGCAGCATCAGGATCGCGACCAGTGCGCTGCGGACATGCAGCAGGAACACGAAGCACACCAGCGCGACCACGACGCTCTCCTCGAAGAGCGTGCGCTTCAGCGTCTCGATCGCCGCATAGATCAGGTTGGAGCGGTCGTAGACCGGCACGATCTCGACCGATTTCGGCAGGCTGGTCGCGATCTCCTTGAATCGCTTCTTGACGTTTTCGATCACGTCGAGCGCGTTGACGCCGAAACGCTGCAGCACGATGCCGCTGGCCACCTCGCCCTCGCCGTTCAGCTCGGCGATGCCGCGCCGCTCGTCGGGGCCGAGCTCGACGCGGGCGACGTCGCGCAGCAGCACCGGCGTGCCGTTGTCGGTCTTCAGCACGATGTTGCCGAGATCGTTGATGTCCTTCAGATAGCCCTTGCCGCGGATGACATATTCGAACTCGGAGAGCTCGACGGTGCGGCCGCCGACATCGGCATTGCTGGCGCGGATCGCGTCGCGCATCCGCTGCATAGTGATGCCGCGGTCGCGCATCCGCTGCGGATCGAGGATCACATTGTACTGCTTGACGAAGCCGCCGACGCTCGCGACCTCGGCCACGCCCTCGGCCCTGGCAAGGGCGAACTTCAGGTTCCAGTCCTGGATCGTGCGGGTGTCGGCCAGGTTCAGCTCTTTCGACATCACGGCGTACTGGTAGACCCAGCCGACGCCGGTCGCGTCAGGACCGATGGTCGGCGATACGCCCGCCGGCAGCCGCGACGCCGCGCCGTTGAGGAATTCGAGCACGCGCGAGCGCGCCCAGTAGATGTCGGTGCCGTCCTCGAAGATGACATAGACGAACGACACGCCGAAGAACGAGAAGCCGCGCACGACCTTCGACTTCGGCACCGTCAGCATCGCCGTGGTCAGGGGATAGGTGACCTGATCCTCGATCACCTGCGGCGCCTGGCCGGGATATTCGGTGTAGACGATGACCTGGGTGTCGGAGAGATCGGGGATCGCATCGAGCGGCAGATGGAGCAGCGCGTAGAGACCCGCGGCCGCCGCAAAGCCGGTGCCGAACAGCACCAGCAGCAGATTGCGCGCCGACCAGGCGATGAGACGGGCAATCATGGCTTGCCTCCCGTCATCTCGCCCTCGCCCGCCGCCTGCGCAGCGCCGGCCCCGCCAAAGCCCTTGATCGCCGCCTTCAGATTGCTTTCGGCATCGATCAGGAATGTCGCTGACGTGACGACCGCATCGCCCTCGGCGATCCCGTCACGAATTTCGACATAACCGTCGCCGCGCCGCCCGAGCTTGACCTCACGCGGCTCGAACCGTCCGTTGCCCCGGTCGAGCAGCACCGTCTGGCGGCTTCCGGTATCGAGGATGGAGTTGTCAGCCACCGTGAGCACCGGCGCCGGGCTGCCGGTATCGATCTCGGCGTCGACATACATGTCCGGCAGCAGCGCGAGATCGGCGTTTTGCAATTCGATCCGCACCCGTGCGGTGCGCGTCTCCTTGTTGACCTGCGGGTAGATCATGGCGATCTGGCCGGCGAACGCGCGACCGGGATAGCTGCGCGTGCGCACAGTGACCTTCTGGCCGACTACGATGTTGCCGAGATCGCGCTCGGCGACATCGATCAGCGCCCACACCATTGAGACGTCGGCGACCCGGAACAGCACGTCGCCGGGCTGGGCGCGCATGCCCTCGATCGCGGCGCGTTGCAGCACGATGCCGTCGCGCGGCGACGACCATGGAATTACGATCGGGACCGTGCGGCTCTGCTCCATCTCCGCGATCACGGCCTCGGGCACGTCGAGGTTCATCACCCGCTGCCGCGAGCCCCGCCCGTATGGATCGATCCCCGCAGCCGCTTTCGAGCCGATGGTCGCAACATATTCGGCGGCGGCCGAGGACACCGCCGGGCTGTAGATCTCCATCAGCTTCTGTCCCTTGGTCACCCGGCTGCCGGTCGTGACGTCGGCGACCTTCTGCACATAGCTCTCGGCGCGCATCGCGATCACGGAGACACGCCGTTCGTCGAGCTGGATCGTGCCGGGGGCACGAACCAGCGTGCGGATGCGGCGCATCTCCGCCGCTTCGGACTTGACGCCGGTGCGCTGGATCTTGCCGGGCGACAGCGTGATCGAGCCATCGTCGCTGTCGTCGCCGTCATAGACGGGGATATAGTCCATCCCCATGGAATCCTTCTTCGGCGCCGGCGAGGTGTCGGGAAGCCCCATCGGGTTGCGATAATATTTGATCTTGCGCTCGCTCTTCGCGGCCGTGGCCTTGATGTCCGCCGGCCGCTCGGGCGCGCCGGATTGCGCATCGGCATCCGGAAAAACCGGCAGATAGTCGCGCCCGTCCGCCGTCTTCTTCGGCGTCACCGAGTAGAACGGCTTGCCGTCGGGATCGCGGTAATAGATCGGCGCAGCGCTCTCCGCAGCCTGCGCGGCGGAGACGATGGCGGTCATAGGCCGCGGCGGCAGGCCGTGACCGGTCCATGCGGCGCCTGCCGCTGCGGCGATCGCAGCGGCAGCGCCGGCCCAAGTGAGGGCCCACGCGAGGCGGCTCATTGCTCGGCCGTGACGACGAGCTTGTTCTCGACCGAGCCGGTCTCGCCCTGCACCTTGGCGCCGAGCGATAATTGCCAGCGGCCGGCCATGCCGAAGGTCGCCTTGAACCGGTAGGTGCCGGGCTCGGTGCCCGGCATCGGCGTCACCTTGGTGGCCATCTCCTGCATGCCGTCGGGCGCCATGTCGAGCCGGGTCGAGAAGATCACCGCGTCGGGAACGGCCTTTCCGGTCGTCTTGTCGACCAGCCGCACCGTGACGATGCGATCGTCCCCGGCCTTGACCGTCGGCTGGATGAGCTGGAATTCGTGGTTCTTGATCTCGGCGTGGGCGGGCGCACCCGCCAGGGCAACGCCGAACAGCGCGGCTGCAGCGGCCCGCGCGAGGTGGAAAGTCTTCATGGTTGTGATCCTCGATACGTCTGGTGCACCGCGTGAGCGGCATGCGACGACACGCGCGCCATCAGGCGCACGCGTCAGCGATCAGGCGCTTGCGCGCCCGTCAGACGTCGGTTCGAGGCGGATGATCCGGAGGTTTGGCGCCGAGGCCGTCAAGCAGGCGGTCATCGCGCGCGGCGAATCCGCCTTGCGATGGTTCGCGTGCGATCAACGACACGGCTCCGGCAGGAAGCGGCAGCGAGACGCTCAGCATGCAGAGCGCAAGGAACGGACAGTCGTCGCAACCCTTGCTCTTGGTCTGGTCCGGGCAGCACGGCATGTCGCCGGCCATCGCCTGCCCCGACATGGCCTGATCGAACTTGGCCATGCCGTGCATGGCTTGGTCCGACATGGCCTCGTGGCCGGACATCGCCTGCATGGCGGTGGCCGATGCATCCGGCATCATCCTGGCAAACGCCGGCGCCACGGGCGCGAGCAACAGCCCGGCCGCGACGAGCAGCAGAATCCAGAGATTGGCGAGCCGCTTCACATGCATACCTGCTTGTCGCACGGATCAATGCAACCTGCAAATTCACGATTCCGCCAGCTTGGCTTCGCCTGACGGCGTATCGGGACGTCCCCGGCACGAAGTAGGCCCTACGGCTGTCGATTCGAATGCGTCCCAGCTAGCGCGGCTGAGCGTAGGGTGCGGCATTCATCAGCAGCACCCCAAAAAGAAGGACCAGATAGAGCATCGAAAACACGAACAAGCGACGCGCCGGCCGCCATTCCTTGTCGTGGCTCCGACGTACCTGCCATGCGAGAACAATCATGATCGCTCCCAGCACCGCCGCGGCCGCGCCATAGATGGCTCCCGCGAACCCCAGTGCACAAGGCAGCAGTGAGATCAGAACCAGAAGCACGCTATAGAGAAGAATCTGGCGCTTTGTTTCGGTCTTGCCGGCCACGACCGGCAACATCGGCACACCGGCGCGGGCATATTCTCCGGAAAGATTAAGCGAAAGTGCCCAGAAGTGCGGTGGCGTCCAAAGGAAGATGATCAGAAACAGGATGAGCGGCTCGAGCCCGACTTGTCCGGTGACCGCAACCCAGCCGATCACCGGAGGGAGCGCACCGGCAGCACCGCCAATGACGATGTTTTGCGGTGTTCGGCGTTTAAGCCACATCGTGTAGACGACGACGTAGAAGAAAATTGTGAAAGCAAGCAGTGCAGCAGCGGCCATGTTCAGCAAAGTGCCGAGGGCCAGGACGGCGCACGCGCCGAGCATCAAGCCGAAAACCAATGCTTCCGAGCGCGATACGCGGCCGCTAGGAATTGGACGGATGGCGGTACGCGCCATCACCGCATCGATGTCGGCGTCGTACCACATATTGAGCGCAGCTGCGGCGCCGGCTCCCGCAGCAATGCAGACGAGAGCAGCGACGCCGGTGACGGGATCGATGCCGCCTGGTGCGACCATGAGACCGACCAGGGCGGTAAAGACGACCAGCGACATGACGCGCGGTTTCGTCAGTGCGACGTAGTCTCCGATGTTGGCATAGCTCCGGCGAAGAATTGAACGATTGATTTGCACGAGATTGATTCCTCGTCAGTTCGATACTCAAAAGGCCATCGGTTGAAGGCCTTGTTCGCAGCACAACCGTCCTGCTTCTAGCTCGCTGACGCGAAAAACATGACCCGAAGCAGATGCGTATAGTCGGATTCGAACACCATGATCGCTACAAAAACCAGCACCAGCACCGGCGGCAACAGGATGGCGTAGGCCAACGCCAACCGCTCCCAGGCCATGTGCATGAACACAGCAACGATCAGGCCGGCCTTCAGCACCATGAACAGCAGGATCAATGACCAACGGAGATGGCCATGGATGCCAAAGAAGTCGACAAGGTATGAGCAGGTGCTGAGCACGAACAACCATCCCCAGACCACGAGATAGAGCTTGATCGGGTGCTGCTGGCCCTCGGCGTGCGTGGCTCCCGATGCGACTGCGTCATGCACATAAGTGTGGAGCGCATGTTGCGTTGCCTGCCCTTCCACATGTACCGCTGCGTTTGTCATGCGCTTACCTCACCAGAGATAGAAGAAGGCAAAGATGAACACCCACACGAGATCGACGAAGTGCCAGTACAGGCCCATGATCTCGACGATCTCGTAATGCCCCTTCCGGCTCGTGAAGAAGCCACGCCGCTCGACGTCGAAATCGCCCCGCCAGACCTTTCGCGCAATCGCGATCAGGAAGATCACGCCGATCGTCACGTGCGTGCCGTGGAAGCCGGTTATCATGAAGAAGCATGAACCAAACTGCGCCGCGCCCCACGGGTTGCCCCATGGCCGCACGCCCTCCATGATCAGCTTGGTCCATTCGAAGGCCTGCATTCCGACGAAGGTTGCGCCGAACGCTGCGGTGGCCAGCATCAAGGCCGCCGTTTTGACGCGATCGCGGCGATAACCGAAATTGACCGCCATCGCCATCGTCCCGCTGCTCGAGATCAGGATGAAGGTCATGATGGCGATCAGGATCAGCGGGATGTGCTGGCCCGCGATATTGAGGGCGAAGACTTCGCTCGGGTTCGGCCACGGCACGGTCGTCGACATCCGCGCGGTCATGTACGACAGCAGGAAGCAGCTGAAGATGAACGTGTCGCTCAAGAGGAAGATCCACATCATGGCCTTGCCCCAGGACACGTGCTTGAAGGCACGCTGGTCCGAGGCCCAGTCGGCGGCGATGCCGCGCCATCCGGGTAGCGTTCCGGGCGGCGCGTTGGGGGTTGCCAGTGTGGTTTCCGTCATCGCTTCCTGCCCTCGCTAGCTGAGCAACTGGCGACAGATGTCGACGATATTGTCGGTCCAGCCCGTCAGCAGACCGAGCAAGACCAGCCAGACCAACAACAGGAAATGCCAATAGATCGCGCACAGCTCGACGCTCAGGCGCACCTGCATCATCGGCGCGCCGCGCCACACCTTTGCGGTCGTCCTGCCGAGCGCCACCAGTCCGCCCGTCAGATGCAGTCCGTGCACCGCGGTGATCAGGTAGAAGAAGGAATTGGCAGGATTGGACGCCACGAAATACCCGGCGACGTTCAGTTGCTGCCACACCCATAACTGCCCAACCAGGAAGGTTACAGCGGACGCGCCGCCGATCAGCAGGCCGACGATCAAGCCGTCAATGTCGTCGCGTCGCGCGGCGATCAGCGCCCATTGCAGCGCCACACTGCTTATGACCAGGACGCCGGTATTGAACCACAACAGTCTGGGCAGGGGCAGCTCCCGCCAGTCCACCATGCTGTTGCGCATGGAGTAGGCGCTGATCAGGAGCGCGAACAACGAGCCGACGACCGCGAGAAACACGCCCAGTCCGATCTTCGCCGTCGGCACCGACGAACCGCGCTCACCGCGAAGATCGACGTCCACGCCTTGCTCCAGCCACGGCTTGGCCGCCAGCCGCTGCTGCGAGAGCCACCATCCCGCGATCGCTGCAATTGTAGCAATGAACAGGATGATGGCGCTCACGGGTGGGCTCCCTGCGCCACCAATCCGGCCGGTGGTTCATTCTGCGGCACAAAGTCCCTGGCAGCACCGGGCACGCTGTAATCGTAGGCCCAGCGATAGACGATCGGGAGTTCTTTTCCCCAGTTGCCATGTCCCGGCGGGGTTTCCGGTGTCTGCCATTCCAGCGAGGCGGCTCCCCACGGATTGCCGCCAGCCTCTTTTCCTTTGAACAGGCTCCAGATCATATTGAACAGGAAGACAAGCTGGGCGAAGCCGACGATCAGCGCCGCCACGCTCATGAACGCATTGAGGTCATGGGCGGATGCCGGGACGAAGGTTGTCTCGCCGATGTCGTGATAGCGGCGGGGCATCCCGAGCAGGCCGAGATAGTGCATCGGGAAGAACACGGCATAGGCCCCGATGAACGTCACCCAGAAATGGAATCGCCCAAGCGCCTCGTTGAGCATGCGTCCGGTGATTTTGGGATACCAGTGATAGATTCCGCCAAACACGGCCATGATCGGCGCGATACCCATCACCATGTGGAAGTGCGCGACGACGAACATCGTGTCGGACAGCGGAACGTCCACGACCACGTTGCCGAGAAACAGCCCGGTGAGACCGCCATTGACGAATGTGATGATGAACGCGAGGGCGAACAGCATCGGCGTCGTGAGATGGATGTCGCCGCGCCACAACGTCAGCACCCAGTTGTAGACCTTGATGGCGGTGGGGACCGCGATGATGAGCGTCGTGGTGGCGAAGAAGAACCCGAAATACGGGTTCATGCCGCTCACATACATGTGGTGCGCCCACACGACGAAGCTGAGCGCACCGATGGCCACGATCGCCCAAACCATCATGCGATAGCCGAAGATGTTTTTTCGCGCGTGGACGCTGATCAGATCGGAAATGATGCCGAAGGCCGGCAAGGCGACGATGTAGACTTCGGGGTGGCCGAAGAACCAGAACAGATGCTGGAACAGGATCGGGCTGCCGCCGCCATACTTCGTCAGCTGGCCCATCTCGACCAGCGTCGGCATGAAGAAGCTGGTTCCCAGCAGGCGGTCCAGCAAAAGCATCACTGAGGCGACGAACAGCGCCGGGAAGGCCAACAGCGCCATCACGGTGGCCGTGAAGATGCCCCACACCGTCAGAGGCATGCGCATCAACGTCATGCCGCGCGTACGCGCCTGCAGCACCGTCACGACGTAATTGAGCCCGCCCATCGTGAAGCCGATGATGAACAGGATCAGCGAGGCCAGCATGAGAACGATGCCCCAGTCCTGCCCGGGGGTGCCGGAGAGAATCGCCTGCGGCGGATAGAGCGTCCAGCCGGCGCCGGTCGGCCCGCCCGGCACGAAGAACGTCGCGGCCAGCACCAGCACGGCGAGCAGGTAGACCCAGTAGCTCAGCATGTTCACGTAGGGGAAGACCATATCCCGCGCGCCGACCATCAGCGGGATGAGGTAGTTGCCGAAGCCGCCAAGGAACAAGGCGGTGAGCAGGTAGATCACCATGATCATGCCGTGCATGGTGATGAACTGAAGGTACTCATTGGCATCGATAAAGGAGAATGTACCGGGAAATCCCAGTTGCAGGCGCATCATCCACGACAGCACCAGCGCCACCATTCCGATCGACATTGCCGTGATCGAATACTGGACGGCGATCACCTTGGCGTCCTGCGAAAAGACGTACCTCGTCCACCAGCTCTTCGGGTGATAGAGCTCGACCTCACTCACTTCGGCGGGCGGTATACCTGCGACCTGATCAAACGGGATATCGACCATCGGAATTCCCTCCTTGGTCTTCTGCTCAGCGACGAGTTCGCTTCACAATATCCGGCGCATCCGCGTCGGCATGTTCATTCGCTACCGGTCTTGTACGCGGCCTTCGCGACGTCGCGCTGGCCTGACAATTCCGCGAACGTCCGCTGCTTCTCGAGCCACGCGTGATATTCCTTCTCTTCCTCCACGACGACCTTGCTCCGCATTTGCGCGTGCGCGGCGCCGCACAGCTCCGCACAGAGGACGTCGAATGTTCCGGTACGCGTGGGCGTGAGCCAGTAATACGTCACCGAGCCCGGGATCATGTCCATCTTCGCCCGGAACTCGGGCACATAGAAATCATGCAGAACGTCGATCGAGCGGAGCAGCACCTTCACCGGCTTTCCAATCGGCAGATGCAGATCCTCGTTTTGAACGACGACGTCGTCCTGTCCGTTCGGATCATTGGGATTCAACCCGAGTGGATTGTCGGAACTGATCAGGCGCGCATCTGACGTGCCGAGCCGGCCGTCCTTTCCGGGAAGCCGATAACTCCACATCCACTGTTGTCCAACGACCTCGACGTCGGTCGCGTCGTCGGGAACGGTGACGAACTGGTGCCAGACGACCAGGCCGGGCGCCAACATGGCGGCGACGCCGACCGCCGTCACGATGCTGAGCCACCATTCGAGCTTCTTGTTTTCGGGATTGTAGGCGGCCCGCCGTCCCTCCTTGTGGTGGAAGCGGAACACGCAGTAAGCCATGAACGCGATGACCGCGCAGAAAACCGCCCCGGTGATCCAGAACGTCAGGTTGATCGTGTCGTCGATGTAGCGCCAGTTCGAGGCGATCGGCGTCCACCACCACGGGCTGTAGATGTGAAACAGCACCGAGGCGACTGCAACCAGGAGCAGTACGAGCGCGACAGCCATCCCTCATTCCTCCTTGCCATTTAAGGCTGCGGAGACGAACGAAAGGGCGGAGCTCACGTCAAAGGTATGGTGTCAAGGTATGGTGTCACGTACACCATCACCGTGCCTTTTGCCTCGCCCATTCTGCCGGTCGCGACGCTGGGACATCATGACAAAGGGTCAACGTCACGACCGCAATCTCATCGGAGCTTGGGGGCGTTCAGTGCATTCAAGATGGTACTCGTCGAGCCCGGCGTCAATAGAGGAGTATGCCCCGCCTCGGTCCGGCGCGTGTTGGCGCGAATGCGTTGCATGCCGGAGAGCACCGATCGGGACCCACCATCAGATGGTGCATCGCAAAACCTGGCTTTGTGCGATTGCACAATTCTCCCGACGCGTTCGCCATCTTGCTTCTGCTGCATATCGGACTAGTTTGATTGGACCGGTTGCGACAGATGTCGTCCGGCAAGCTCCTTCTGGTTGAATCTGATTTGCCGGACTCGGTCGCGATTTTCGCGCATGAGGCGGATGTGCGTGTTTTGAGGGCGCTCCGTTCCCCTGCGACCACCAGCAAGGAGGCCGGAACCATGACCACAGTATTCGCACGGCCCAAACTGCAATTGTTTGGCGTCTCTACCGCCTTTGTCGTACGCAAGATCAGCCTTTCCGATTTGGGCGACGCGCTGCGCCTCGGCTGGGAAGACTTCAAAGCCATCCCGACCCACGCAATCGTCCTGTGCGTGATGTATCCCGTCCTCGGACTTTTCCTGTTCAGACTTGTGATCGGCTATTCGGTGCTGCCGCTGCTGTTTCCGCTCGCCGCCGGCTTCGCCCTGATCGGTCCTTTCGCCGGACTCGGCCTCTACGAACTGAGCCGCCGCCGCGAGCGGGGAGAGGAGCCGGGAGCCTGGGACGCAATGCAGGTGCTGCGCGCGCCGTCGTTCGGCGCCATGCTCGAACTTGGGTTTCTCCTGTTCGTTCTGTTCGGGGTCTGGATCGCCGCCGCGAACGCGATCTACGTTGCGACTTTCGGCTATGCTCCGGCTGCGAGCATCCCTGATTTCGCACAGCGCGTGTTGACGACGCCCGAAGGCTGGTCGCTCATCATCATCGGATGCGGCGTCGGCTTCCTTTTCGCCCTGATTGCCCTGTGCGTCAGCGTCGTCTCATTTCCACTGATGCTCGACCGCCATGCAACAGCGATCGATGCGATCCGCACCTCGATACGGGCCGTGAAGATGAATCCAGTTGAGATGGCTGCGTGGGGATTGATCGTTGCGGTACTGCTGGCCGTGGGCTCACTGCCATTCTTCGTCGGTCTCTGCGTCGTTCTGCCGGTGCTTGGTCATGCGACCTGGCATCTTTACAGGAAGGTGGTCGAGCCTGACCCGAATCCCCCGCAAGAAGAGCCCCGCCCGCCGATCGGTCACCGCTACGCGGCTGATTTCCCGGCCTCTCTCTTCCCGTGGAGCCGTGAGCGTTAGTGATACCGGCGCGAGCCAGAGATTCGCGAAGCGCCTCACATGCATGCCCGCTTGTCGGATCAATGCGGGGCGCAAATCCGCTTGGCTTCACGATCGCGCCAGCATTCCGTCATTTCCCGGGCATAGCCGTCCGAAGGACGGCGTCGCTTGCGCTCGCCTATGCCCGGGCATGACGGCCGGTAGCTTACGTTTGCTTCAACAATGCCGGGTCGACCGGCATCTTTCGCAGCCGCTTGCCGGTCGCCGCGAAGATCGCATTGCCGATCGCAGGCACGATGCCCGATGTCCCGGTCTCACCCATGCCGCCGGGCGGCTCCGAACTCGGCACGATGTGGACCTCGATGGCCGGGGCCTGATCGATGCGCAACATCTGGTAGCTGTCGAAGTTGGTCTGCTCGATGCGCCCGTCCTTCAGCGTGATCTCGCCATAGAGTGCGGCAGTGACGCCGAAATTGATGCCGCTTTGAAGCTGCGCCTGCACCGTGTCGGGATTGACCACGGTGCCGCAATCCATCGCGCAGACGACGCGGTGGACGCGAACCGAACCGTCCTTGGCAACCTCAACCTCGGCAACCTGCGCAAGGTAGCTGCCGAACACGAATTGCAGCGACACGCCGCGTCCGCGCCCGGCAGGTAGCTTCCCGTCCCAGCCGGCCTTGGCCGCCGCAAGTTCCAGCGCCGCCTTGGCGCGCGGCGACTTGCCCAGCAGCGCCTTGCGATAGTCGACCGGATCCTGCTTGGCGGCCGCCGCCATCTCGTCGATCACGCTTTCGGTGACGAACACATTGTGCGAGGGACCGACGCTGCGCCAGAACGCGGTCGGAATGCCGGGCGGCTCGACCCGGACATATTCGACGTGGAAATTCGGGATGTCGTAGACGAGATCGATCGCGCCCTCGGTCGTGTCGGGATCGAGACCATTGCGGAACGCCGGCGGCGCCCATCGCGCCAGCACCGACGAGCCGGCGAAGCGGTTGTTCCAGGCGATCGGCTTGCCGGATGCATCGAGTCCGACCGCAATCCGGTCGCACCAGTAGGGACGATACATGTCGTGCTGGATGTCCTCCTCGCGGGTCCACACCAGCTTGACCGGCGCATCGACCTGCTTTGCGATTTGCACGGCGCGAATGACACCATCGACCTCGAGCCTGCGGCCAAAGCCGCCGCCGAGCAGATGATTGTGCACCACGACGTTCTCCGGCGGCAGGTCCAGTACCTTCGCGGCCACCGCCTGGGCGCGCGAAAGCGCCTGGCTGCCGACCCAGATCTCGCAAGCATCGGGGCGCACGTGCACGGTGCAGTTCATCGGCTCCATCGTCGCATGGGCGAGGAACGGCAGCTGATAGGTCGCCTCGACTTTCGTCACAGCGCCCGCCATCGCCTTGTCGGCGTCGCCGATGTTTTGCGCGACCGTGCCCGGCTTGGTGGTGGCGGCTTCGAGCTCGCGCGCGATATCTGACGTGGCGAGCTTGGCGTGGGGCCCCTCGTCCCACTCGATCACGAGCGCCGCGAGACCTTTCTTCGCCGCTCCCATATGATCGGCCACCACGGCGACTGCGTCATCGAGCTTCACGATCTGGCGCACGCCGTTGACGGCTTTTGCCGCTGCGTCATCCACGCGCTTCACCCGCCCGCCGAACACCGGCGACTGCGCCAGCGTCGCGATCTTCACCCCGGGCGGCCGTGCGTCGATGCCGTAGACCGCCGAGCCGTTGATCTTGGAGGGTGTGTCGAGCCGCTTGGCCGGCGTGCCGATCAGCTTGAACTCGGCCGGGCTCTTCAGCGTCACATTCTCCGGCACAGGCATCTGCGCCGCGTCAGTCGCCAGCTCGCCGTAACCCAGCTTGCGTCCGGAGGCTGCATGATGCACCTCGCCGTTCTCGGCGCGACACGAAGCGGGCTCGACGTTCCAGCGTTTCGCCGCGGCTGCGACCAGCATCGCCTTCGCGGTGGCGCCGGCTTTCCGCATCGGCTGCCAGCCGCCGCGCATCGCGTTCGAATTGCCGGTGGCCTGCACGCCGAGCAGCGGGTTGGCATAGAGCTTGTCGCTCGGCGGCGCGTGCTCGAGTTGCACCTGCTTCAGGCCGATCTCGAGCTCCTCGGCGATCAGCATCGGGATCGAGGTGTAGGTGCCCTGCCCCATCTCGACATAGGGCATGGTCAGCACGACCTTGCCGTCGCCGCCGATCCGGATGAAGGCATTCGGCGCGAAGCCATCGGCGGCCGCGGCTTCGCTCTCGCGGCCCGCGAACGGCAGGCTCACGCTGAGCAGCAGGCCTCCGCCTGCGATCGCGCTCGCGCGGAGGAAGTTGCGCCGCGACAGATCGGCGGAGCGCTCAGACACATTGTCCATCAGCGTCATGATCAACCTCCCGACTGCGCGGCTTGCTTGATGGCTTCGCGAATGCGGACATAGGTGCCGCAGCGGCAGATGTTGCCCGACATCGCGTCGTCGATATCGGCGTCGGTCGGCTGCGGTTTGCTCGCAAGCAGCGCGGAGGCGGACATGATCTGTCCCGACTGGCAGTAGCCGCATTGCGGCACCTCATGCGCGAGCCAGGCGTCCTGGATCTTCTTGCCGGCGGGCGTGGTGCCGACCGCCTCGATGGTCGTGATCTTGGAGTCCCCGACGCTGTCGATCGTCGTGATGCAGGAGCGCACCGCGGCGTCATCGAGATGCACCGTGCAGGCGCCGCACAGCGCCATGCCACAGCCGAACTTGGTGCCGGTCATGCCGAGCACGTCGCGCAGCACCCACAGCAGCGGCGTATCGCCGTCGGCGTCGACCGAATGACTGGTCCCATTGATGGTGATCTGGAAAGGCATCGTGACACTCCTGTCCTGGTTCGAGACCGCGCGGTCCGCGCCCCTCCGGGCGCAACCGGCCACATTTCCAAAGCGATCGTACGCGCATTCGCGCTGATTGCTCACTCGTGGTAATAAATACAAATGCTGCGCCCTATAAGGGGCGCTTTGATCCGCAATGAAATAACCATTGGTTTATAATCATGGACCGACTGACCAGCATGTCCGTGTTCGCCCGCGTCGCCGATCTCGGCTCCTTCACCGCGGCCGCCAAGGAGTTGCGGATGTCGCCGACCATGATCGGCAAGCATATCCGGTTTCTCGAGGATCGGCTCGGCTCGCAATTGATCAACCGGTCGACGCGGCGGCAGGGCCTCACCGAGCTCGGCCGCAGCTATCTCGATCACTGCAAGCATTTGCTGGAACAGGCCGAGGCCGGCGATGCGCTGGTCGAGGAGGCCTTGAGCGCGCCGCGCGGCAAGCTCCGCATCGCGACCTCGGTCGCCTTCGGATCGTACAGCCTGGCGCCCACGCTCGTCCGCTTCATGAAGAGGTACCCGGAAGTATCGGTCGACCTCGTCCTCAGCGACAAGATGGTCGATCTGCTCGAGGAAGGGCTGGATGCGGCGATCCGGGTCGGCACGCCGACCGACTCCACCATGATGTCGCGCTCGCTGTCGCCCTATACCGGCGTGGTTTGCGCCGCGCCGGACTATCTCGCCGAACACGGCACGCCGACCCATCCCGCGGATCTCGCCAGCCATGAGTGCCTGCGTTATCCCGGCTGGTCGGACGGACAGCGATGGACCTTCTTCGGGCCGGAGGGCGAGGTGCATGTCGATGTCGAGAGCCGCCTCTTCATCAACAGCGCATTCGGCATCCGCTATGCGGCGCTCGCCGGCGCAGGCATCGTGCTGATGCGCGACGAGTTGCTCGCCGACGATATCGCCGCGGGGCGGCTGCAACTGCTGCCGCCGAACTACACGACGCAAAGCCGCGCGCCAGATCCTGTGGCCGAAGAACCGCAAAATGACCCCGAAGCTGCGGGCGCTGATCGACTTCATCGTCGAGACGTATGGGGGACCGGTGCGGCATGCCGAGTGCGCCCCGCGAATTCAATCACTGAGTTGCCCGACGGCGCAAGCCCGCTTCACAAAAATATTTCGATTTTTCGGAAGCACAACTTGGTGTATGGTCCGCTCGTCTCACCCGATCGAGGGGCGCTTCGCGATCGTCACGGGTGTTGTGGTGAGATGCGGTGGACGCCCAGCGTGCGACTGACGAGAGCACGTGAGGCGGACGGTGAAGTCGTGTGGTCCTGACGCCCTAGTGGCCGGTGTCCCCTTGGAAGACGCAATTGCGTCTTACGAAGGCGGTGACAAAAAAGCCAAGTCTCGCCGGGGAGAGCACGAAGTAAGCCGTAACCCATCGCGCAGGGAAAGCCGGAGTTCCCGGTTACACCTGTGGTCCTACCCCCGTGCTTTCTACTTTTGCACGGGGCCCATGGGTGCGATCGGCACCCGGCTTTCCCTGCGCCCTCTGCTCAAGATGAGGGCGGAACGAGATGCAAAACTCGGACGCTTCATGTCGCGAGAACGCGAAGCTACGTCCCCACCCACACCTGTCATCGCCCGCGAAGGCGGGCGATCCAGTACGCCGCGGCTTATCCGTTCGAGTACCATCGTCTCTGGAATACTGGATCGCCCGGTCCCGTCTACGCCAAGGCTTCGACGAGGCCACGAATCCCAGGCACGCCGAAGCTTTAGCGAAGGCGGCAAGCCGGGCGATGACAGCGAGAATGCGGATGTTTGACTTTTGATGCCGCAACACATTCGATGTCGTCCTGGCGAAAACCAGGACTCATTACCCCAAATGGAAATTGTTGCGCGACGCCGGGGCCACGGTCACGTTCACAATCAAATTTGGTGGTTATGGGTCATGGCTCCCGTGCGCAATTGCGCACTAGGCCAGGACGACGACAACATTTGCAGCGGACAGCGCAATCCACGCAGCCATCCCCCTCACCTCATCAGCGCCTCTGCCTCCTTGCGGAACGCCTGGCGGGAGCCGTCGCGGGAGTAGAACATGTGGCCGCCGGGATAGACCACGAGCCTGGTGCGGCTCGGACCGGCAAAAGCCGGCAGCTGGTCAAGGATGATCTTCGAGGCGAAGTATGGCGTGGCGAGATCGAACAGGCCGTGGCCGATCAGAAGCTTCAGCTTGGGGTCGAGCGCCAGCATCTGGCGCAGCTGCGTCACCGACTCCGCCGGGCTGATGCCGTGACCGAACTCCCAGGCCTTGTTCACGCTCTCGCTGAGCAGATGATAGGAGCCGTCCGGCCGCCAGTTCAGCTTGCGCGTGGTGAGGTCGACGGCGGCGCTGGTCAAGGGCGCCATCAAGGGATCGCCGGACGGATCGTTGAAATGGAAGTAGCTGGAATCCGGATAGGGATCGAAGCCCTCGACCGAGGCGTCGTAGCGGCCGGTCACCTTGCCGTTCTTGCGATCGAACTCGCGGCGGAATTCGCCGATGTCGAAACGGCCGGCCAGCCTGCGGCTCACCGCCTGATCGATGCCGGTCAGGCTCGCGACCCTGTCGGCGAGCCGCGTGGTGGCCTCGGCGTCGGCCTGGCCCTTGACGAGGTCGAGCAGGAAATCGCTCTGCGCATAGCGCTCGACATCGGCGAGATCCTCGCGCGTCACCGCTCCCTTGGCCTGCCGCGCGACCGCCGTCATGGTCGGCAGGCTCGCGACATATTGCAGCAGGCTGGAGCCGGTATATTCGCGGAAATCGAGCACCGGCGAGATCAGGATCAGGCCGCGCGGGCCGACGCCCTGCTGCATTTGCAGCTTGCGCACCACCTTGGGCCCGCGAATGCCGCCATAGCTTTCGCCGACGACATATTTCGGCGAGGTCAGCCGGTCGTATTTCTCCAGCCAGCGGCGGATCACCAGCGCGACCGAATTGGCATCGCCGTCGACCGTGAAGAAGCGCTTGCGCGCATCCTCGGACGTGGTGACGAAGCGGCTGTAGCCGGTGCCGACCGGATCGATGAAGACGAGATCGGTGAAATCGAGCCAGGTGTCGGCATTCGCCTGCAGCTCGGGCGAGGCCGAGGACACCGCGCCGTCGCCATCGAACGGCAGCCGCCACGGCCCGACATTGCCGAATTGCAGCCAGGCCGACGCCGAGCCCGGACCGCCATTGAACAGGAAGGTCACCGGACGGCTCGCCTTCTCGGCGCCGTCGAGCTGGTAGGAGGTGTAGGCGATGTCGGCGAGCGGCTCGCCCTTGTCGTCGAACACGCGGATCGAGCCCGCGGTCGCGCTGAAGGCAAGCGTGCGGCCGGGCAGCGCGACGGATTGCTTTGTGGTGGAGTCCGGCGGCAGGCGGTGCTGCTCGGCGGCGGGCGTGCTGGCCGCGGCGTTGGCGCCGGAGCCGGCCTCGCCGCGTCCTCCCCGTCCCTTCTGGCCGCTGGGAGCCTGCGCGCTCGGCGACGGCGAAGGCTGCGGGGTCTCGTCATCGGCCCGCGCCGCGGTCGCAAGACAGGCCACCAACAGCGCCGCAGCACACCGTGTCGCAAAACTGTTAGCCATGTCGTTCACTCCCTGGGCCGGCGTTTACGCATTCCACCTGGAAATTGCGCTAGCTTGGCGGCACCTGTGGGGCATGCGGTCCTTTTCCGGACCATCTCGACAAGGCCGCCGGGGATGTATAGACGAGCGCGGCGTATTCCGTGCCAAACGAGTTCGTGAGCGATGGCCAGCCCCAAGCGGTATGACAAGATCGCCTTCGTCGCCAGCGCAAGCGCGGAAGCGCAGTCGGCGCTCGAGGCGCTGACCGCGATGTACGGCAACCTTCCACCCGCCGATGCCGACGTCGTGGTTGCGCTCGGCGGCGACGGATTGATGCTGCAGACGCTGCACGCCAACATGCGCAGCGGCAAGCCGATCTACGGCATGCACCGCGGCACCGTCGGCTTCCTGATGAACGAATACTCGACGCATGATCTGCGCACGCGGCTGGCGGCCTCGCGGGAGTCGCTGATCAATCCGCTCCTGATGCGCGCGACCGACATCCACGGCGCGGTGCACCTGCATCATGCCATCAACGAGGTCGCGCTGTTCCGGCAGACCTACCAGGTCGCCAAGCTGCGCATCCTGATCGACGAGCACGAGCGGATGGCGGAGCTGATGGCCGACGGCATTCTGGTGGCGACGCCGGCCGGATCGACCGCCTACAACCTGTCCGCCCAGGGTCCGATCCTGCCGATCAACGCGGCGCTGTTGGCGCTGACCCCGATCAGCGCGTTCCGGCCGCGGCGCTGGCGCGGCGCGCTGTTGCCGAATTCCGCCTTCGTCGTGATCGAGGTGATCGAGGGCGAGAAGCGCCCGGTCGCGGCGGTGGCCGACCATGACGAGGTCCGCGACGTCCGCCGGGTCGAAGTGCTCTCCGACAAGACGATCGCGATGCGGATGCTGTTCGACCCCGGCCATTCGCTGGAAGAGCGCATCCTGCGCGAGCAGTTCGGCTACTGAGGACGGCGCCCCCTTGCTCCCCTTACCCGGCAACCAATCATTAACCCCGGGCAGGATATGGTTAACGTCGGGTAATACCGCGTTGGCCCGGTATGCCCTTTCGGGACCGGACCATGTATCGCATCGATTTCAACAAGCTGCGATTTTTGATTTGCGACGACAATCCGCACATGCGCCGCATCCTGCGGACGCTTTTGCATTCGTTTGGCGCGCGCGAGGTGTATGAGGCCGAAGACGGCGCCACCGCGCTCGAGATGTATACCCATTACGTGCCCGACATCGTCATCACCGACTGGTCGATGCCGATCTTCGACGGGCTCGAGCTCGCGCAGATGATCCGGCAGCCGGAATCCAAGGGCAATCCCTACGCGCCGATCATCATGCTGACCGGGCATTCCGAGAAGCGCCGCGTCACGGTGGCGCGCGATGCCGGAGTCACCGAATTCCTGGCCAAGCCGATCTCGGCCAAGGGCCTCTACCAGCGGATCATGAACGTGGTCGCCAATCCGCGTCCGTTCATCAAGACCAAGACCTATTTCGGCCCCGACCGCCGCCGCAACACCACCAACACCTATATCGGCCCCGAGCGCCGCGGCAGCGGCGAGGTCGAGGTGCTGCAACAGCCGTCGCTGCTCGAAAAGGCGCGCTCGACCATCTAGGACACCGTCATGGCGAAAGACAAACCCGGGACGATCGAGGTCAAGAGCTTTGGCACGCACCATGTCATCACGCAGCCGAACCCGCTGCGCAAGATGCTGCTGCGGGTCCCCGAGAGCGATCTCGACGATCCGGTCGGTCGCGCCGAGAAGGCGCTCGCCGGGCTGTCGGGCGAGTTCAAGCAATGGATGACGATCGAGGCCGACCGCCTCTCCGCTGCACACACCACGGTGCAGCGCGAGGGCTTCAACGACAAGACGCGCGAGGAGCTGTTCTGCGCCGCGCACGACATCAAGGGCGATGCCGCGACATTCGGTTATCCGTCGGCGGCCGTAGCCGCCGAGAGCCTGTGCCGCATCATCGAGCACGCGCCTGACCTTAGCGCGGTGCCGCCGCAGCTGATTTCCCACCACATCAACGCGGTGCAGGCGATCGTGCGCGAGCGCACCAAGCTCGACACCGCGGTCGTCGCCGGCGTGCTGAGCAAGCAGCTCCGCGGCATCACCGATGAATTCCTGACCCACGCCAACCGCGACCGGCCCGAGCATCTCGAGGCGATCCTCGCGCCGAGCATCGCACCGAGCGAATAGCCGCGCGGCCGGCTGCCGCGCCGCGGCAACCTCTCAAGCTTCCATCAATCGCTGGAAACGCAGCCCTCAGGCCGCGACGAGATCGTCGTAAGGCAGCACCGCGATCGCGTCTTCCGCGGCGAGCTCCTCGCAGAACATCCGCGCATCCTCGCGGGCGGATTCGGTCGCAAAGCGGCGCAGCAGGATCAAGAGCGGCTCGGCCGCCGAATGGTCGGTCTCGCAATGGGTCAGCACGCGCTCGACCATGCGGCGATGCAGCCGCGCTGCACCGTCGCCACTGTCGACATAGCCGACCTCATGGCTGGCTTCGAGCGCGACACGGAACGCGACATAGGTGGATTCCGGCAACCCCGCGCGACGCAGCAACGCCTGCAGGCCATTGCCGCCGCGGTCGTTCACCAGCGCGGAGACGCGGCCATAGGGCAGTCCGGACAGTTCGGCGAGCGCAGCTCCGAACAAGTCGAGATTGCCCGACAGCAGCGCACGCAGGATCAGGCCTGCGGTCAGTTGCCCGGTGGCGCGCAGATGCGTGATCAGGCCATGCATGTCGTCGCCGAAGGCGCGCGCGGCGATATTCACCGTGGAACGCTCGCGCGCCTCGCCGGCAATCCGGTCGGCCCGGTCGGCGCCGAGCCAGTTTCGCGCGACGACGAACTGCGCCAGCGTATCGGAGAGCTTTGCGACCAGAGCCAGCCGCGTCGCGGACGGCAGGTCTTCGAGCTGCAGCATCGATTCCCGGATCGCCGCGAGATGGCCGTGGCGCTCGACGATGCGGTCCCAGGAGAACGGCGCGAGGCCCGCATACGGGTTCTCGATCAGTTCCAGCGCGGCCGCCGCCGAGCCGACCTCGGCGATCGCGGCGGCGACGGAGGCCGGCAGGTTGATGCGGCGCGCGATCGCGCACTGCATCTCGTCGGAGCCGGTCGCGACGATGTCGACCAGGTCGGCATCGATCAGAAGCGGTGAATGTTCCAGCACCGGCAGCGCGATCATCGGCTGATCGGCCGACAGCGCCTGCACGATCGCCGCCGGCGCCTCCGCGCTGTGGGCGAACACCTCGGCCATCGCCTGGCGCACCAGCGGCGACGGGTCGTCGAGCAGCATCAGCAGCGCGCCTTCGGCGGCGATGCGATCCTCCTCGGCGAGATCCGAAATGAGCCAGGCCCGGGCCAACGCCCGCGTCGCCTCTGCTCGCTCGCCTGCCGGAGCGGTCCTAATCCAACTAATGAACTGCCGAACGATCATGGTCCTTCCGGCTTACGCAACGAAACGGCATCGACTTACGACGCCAACTACAAGGAAAAATAAACCATGACGCTTAACAAAGGGTTCACCATAAACGTTTGGGATTATTGACGTTTCGTTAAGACGGCCGAGGCGCCACGACTTCGCGCGCGCAGCAAGGCGGTGCTAGCCGCTGCTGTAGGTGCCGTTGGGATCGCTGAACAGATCCAGCCGCCCCGGCGCGCGGACCTTTGGCGTCGCCGAGCTGGTCAGCGCGGAGGAACTGCCCCACAGCTCCTGCACCGCCGGCGAGATCGGCTGTGAGCGGTCGCCGCCCTGATAGAGCGAGCGGAAGGCTGGCGCCGGCTGCGCGGATGCGACGGTCGAGGTCGCACTGACCGCCGTGGTCGAACGGGCGTCCGGGAAGGTCGAGAGATAGGACGCGGTGTCCATGGTCAGCGCCGGTGTCGGCGCCGCGCTTGCGATCGCGTAGGGACTCATCGTGTCGCCGCCCGCCGCGGCAAACGCGGTGCGCGTATCCGTCGAATCCGCAGCCGCGGCGTAGCGCGTGGTCAACACCGAATAGACCTGCGAGACGCTGCGCGCGCTGCCCGACTTGTCGTAGAAGATCGACTGGTTCGCCGCCGCCGCCTTTGGAAACATCGCAGCCGCACTGGCGCTCGGACTATCCTCGGCACTCGAGATCAACTTGCCGGCGCCGCCCACGCCCATGAAGTGAGCCATGTAGAGTTCGGCATCAGTCGGGCGACGGCCGAGCTTGCCGGTGAGCTTGAAGCTGTTGGATTGCGTCAGCACCGCCGCCATCGAGGACGCCGCATCGGGATCGTCGCGCAGCTTCATGATCGCATTGCGCGCGGTGGGATCGCTGACCGAATAGCTGCCGTCGGAATTCTTGGTGATGGCGTCGGCATACTGGCCGTAGCCGAGCTGGCTTCCGGCCTCCTTGACGGTGCCGAGCCAGGTCTGGTCGATGAATTGATAAAGCCCATGCGCCGACGAGGTGGTGGCGCCGGCCCGCGGATTGAAATTGGATTCCATCTTCGCGGTCGTGAGTAGATATTCGAAGCTCGTGCCGGTGGTCGCGGCCGCCTGCTTGATCGAGCTCGCAACTTTCAGGCGCGAGGAATCGACACCTGCCGCAGCCGTGGCATTGTAGAGGTCGACCGCCATCGATCCGGTGCCTTGCGGGCGCCGGCAATCGGCACCCATGTCATGTCAACCTGCCGTAATTATGGTTAACGGCGCGTTAACATCCCGCTCAGGGCTGGGCCTCGTAGTAGTGCGCGACCTGGTCGATCTCCTCGGCCGTCATCTGGCGGGCGATGTTGCGCATCTGCTGGCTGATGTCGTTGCGCCGGGCGCCCGACGCGAAGGCGTCGAGCTGCGCCTTGATGTAGACCGCCGACTGGCCGCCGAGCCAAGGGCTCCCCGCCTTGTTGTCGATATCGCCGTGGCAGGAGCCGCAGGGCGGGATGTTACGCATCGGGGCGCCTGTCACCACGATCGCCGGCGCAGGACGGCCAGTATCCAAATTGTTCGAGGGCACGCGCGGCAGATAGGCGTAATAGGCCGCAACGTCCTTCATGTCCTGATCGCTCATCGTCGCCGCGAACGTCATCACCACGCTCACTCGCGCGCCGGTCTTGAAGTCGGCGAGCTCCTTGTACGTCACCGCGGCAAACTGCCCGGCGAGGTTTGGTGAATGGGCGTCGCTGACGCCCTGCGGTCCGTGGCAGATCGCGCAGCGCTGCGCCAGCGTCGCGCCCCGCCCGATCGAAACCTGATTCACCTTGGTCAGCATCTCCGACGTCATGACGACATTGGAGGTCTTGAAGTCCGGCTTGACGCCAGCCTCCTGCACGGCGGCGCGCGGAACACCGGCCGCACTGCAGATCGCGTCCCAGACGCCGGCAAGCTTGAGATCCGGTTGCGCCAGCGGCAACCAGATCAGGCCCGCGATGGCCGACAGCACGGCGATAGCGACCGTGATGCCGACGCTGGTGGCGAACCACGGATTGCGCAGCGAGAACAGCGGCTGATCGCTCATCGGCCCGCTCCGACATAGACCGCAGGCACACTGGTCTCGTTCAGCGCCATCAGTTGCGCGATCGGGAAACCATAGTTCACCACGGTGAGACCGACCATCAATGCGAGCCACAGGCCGAACGAGTTGAGCGCGACCGGAATCCGCGCCGGCATGTGCAGCGGCACCGCAAAGCGGTACGCGCCGGCCTCGCCTCGCGCGCCGAATTGCCCGCGGATCAGCACCAGCAGGAACAGAAAGCCCGAGATCAGCAGGATGAAGCCGCCGATCGCCGACATCGTGACCGACAAGGCCTGCGGCGAGATCGCCGGGTTGGCATAGTCATAATACGCCATGCGGCGCGGCATGCCGAGAATGCCGACATAGTGCCATGGGAAGGTGGTCACGATCATGCCGATGAACCATAGCCAGAGCTGCGCGCGCATCAGGCCAAAGCTGTCCAGCGCACGTCCGGTCAGATGCGGCCACAGATCATAGGCGATGGCAAAGTACATGATGACGATGGCGCCACCGAAGATCAGGTGGAAATGGCCGGTGATCCACTGCGTATTGTGCACGCTGGCGTCGAGCTGATAGCTCATGTTGATCAGGCCGCCGGCGCCGCCGAAGCCGAGCATGACCAGCGACAGCGCCGTCGCCAGCATGATCGGATTGGACCATGGCAGAGCGCCGATCCAGCCGAAGGCGCCGCGGCCGCCACGCAGGCGGCTCGCAATCTCCGCCGACGCGCAGATCGTGAACACCGTGAGTAGCGTCGGCAGTGCGACGAGGCCGGTGAACACCGAGTGCATGAACTTGAATCCGGCGCCGACCTGCGGGTCGGCAAACAGATGATGCACGCCGATCGGCATCGCCACCACGACGAACAGGATGAACGAAATCCGCGCCATCGCATCGCTAAAGAGCCGGCCGCCGATCGCGCGCGGGAAGATCGTGTAGTAGGCGATGTAGGTCGGGATCAGCCAGAAATAGACAATGGCATGCAGGGTCCAGGAGAAGAAGACGCGCGCCAGCCCCGCGTCGATCGTGGACTTGAGCCCTAGCGCCACTGGCAGGATCTGGAACAGGATTTCGAGCGCCGCACCGACCGCGGTCCAGCCCCAGAGCAATGAGCCCGCGACATTGGCATACATCGCAAGCGGCACCGGCTTGCCGGGGTTCTCGCGCTTCCAGATCACGAAGTTGATGACCATCAGTGCGACCCAGATCCATGAGCCGACCACGACCATCACGACGCCGATGTAATAGAAGGGATTGCCGACCATCGGCGGATAGAAGGTGTAGAGCACCGAGGCGAGCCCGAGCGACACCGGGATCATCGCGACAACGGCGCCGACGGCGACCAGGAGGAAGCCGGCCCAGGCCCAGCGCCGCCCAATCAGCGCCTTCTCCAGCGCCGCTTCGGTGATCGCATAGCCGAACCCCATCGCGATCAGCGTCGGGAATACGTATCCCATCGCGGAGCCATGGGCGGTGACCGAGCGATAGTAGAACTCCGGATTGAAATGCCAGGCATTCAACGGACTGCGCACGAACATCTGCCAGGCACCGAGCACCAGCGCCGCGCCGAACACGATGAAGGCGAGCCAGAAATGCGCCGCTATCAGCCGCTTGTTAGTCAACACAGGTCAGTCTCCGCTTCGCTGCTGCCATGTCGCGGAACGCGCTCTTGTCGACCACCTTGACCTTGCCCCACATGCCCTGGTGACCGATGCCGCAGAATTCCTGGCACGGCATCACATGATCGCCCGGCGCCTTGAAACGCACCGGCAGGTCCGTGACGTAGCCCGGCACCAGCATCGTGTTGACGTTGGTGCCCTCGATCAGGAAACCGTGGACGACATCCGCGCTGGTGACGCGGAGGGTGATCGGAGTTTCCGCCGGCACCACGATGCATTGCGGCGTGAAGGAATATTGCTGACCGATCGCACGCACCGTGACCGAGCCGTCGGCCTCCACGGCAGTGCCGAGATTGCTCTCGACGAACTCGCCGGACAGATGCAGCGTCTTGGGATCGGCGGTTTCGACCCGGCCCTGCGGCATCGTCGCCTGATGGATGCCGATATAGGCCGCCATGCCGACCAGGAGGCCGACAATGACGATCGACAGCGTCGCCCAGCGCCGCTCGATCCGTGCGGCAACGGCTTCGCCAAGGCTGTGATCCGTCTCGGTCGCCATCAGGGAGCGCTCCGCGGCAGGAAGACGAGCAGGTAGAATGCAAACCACAATCCGACCACGACGGCCGTCGCAATGCCCGCGACCGCGATCGCGCCACCCGGACCAGCGCGCACGATGGTCTCGACGGCCTCGTCTTCGGAGCCGGATGCCGGCGGTTGCGGCGAAGATGAGTTGATCATGATCGCGCCTCTAGTACCTACTGTTCTTAAAGCGTGAGTCGTGATTCAAGGTCGGGATGATACCCGAAGCAAGAGAAGTCCACCTTTCGAGGAAAGATCGCAAGGTGCTTGAGGCGTGTTGCCGCTCCCCGGTGACGTTGCAGCGCGATTTGAAGCGGGCGCGGATAGTTCTGTTGGCGGCGGATGGACGCAGCACTCGGTCGATCGCCAAGGAAGTTGGGGTCCAGCCGCGGATTGTCAGCCTTTGGCGGCATCGCTATGCCGACCAAGGCCTTGAAGGGCTGCAAGACAAGCCGCGACCGGGCAAGCAGCCAATCTATACGAAGGCCACCGACAAGCGGATTCTGAAGCTGCTGGACAAGCCGCCGCCGGACGGGTTCGCACGCTGGACCGGGCCCCTGCTGGCCGGGGCGCTGGGCGATGTTGACGTCCAATATGTCTGGCGGTTCCTGCGCAGCCACAAGATTGACCTCGCGGCTCGTAAGTCCTGGTGTGAGAGCAACGACCCGAACTTTACGGCCAAAGCCGCCGATGTTGTCGGCCTCTATGTCGCCCCGCCCGCGAAGGCCATTGTGCTGTGCGTGGACGAGAAGCCCTCGATCCAGGCTTTGGAGCGAGCGCAGGGTTATCTGAAGTTGCCCAATGGCCGCGCCTTGACCGGCCAGAGCCACGATTACAAGCGGCATGGCACCACAACATTGTTTGCGGCGCTCGAAGTCGCCACCGGAAAGATCATCGCGGCGCATTCAAAACGCCGACGCCGCGTCGAGTTTCTCGACTTCATGAACAGCGTCACCGCGGCTTTTCCGAACCGGAAGCTTCACGTCATCCTCGACAACCTCAACACCCACAAGAAGAACGAGCATTGGCTCAAGGCCCACCCCAACGTGCAATTTCATTTCACGCCGACAAGTGCGTCTTGGCTCAATCAGGTCGAGGTATGGTTTTCGATCTTGCAGGGGCAGTCGCTCAGCGGCACCTCCTTCACAAGCCTCACGCAGCTTCAGGAGCACATCGATGCCTACGTCAACGCATACAACGACAGAGCCGAGCCCTTCGTCTGGACCAAGAAAAAGGTCCGTCAACGCCGTTTCAAAGGCCGCCGTATCACTCAGCTCTGATTCTGGGTACTAGTTCAGCGTTGCCGCACGCAGTTCGTTGGCCTGCCGCGCCGACACCGGCTCGCCGCGATTGCCCCAGGCCGTTCGAATGTAGGTCACGACGGCCGCGACTTCGTCGTCCGACAGCTTCTGCGCGAATGGCGGCATGCCGTGCGGCATCGGATTGCCTGACGTGCCCGGCGGATAGCCGCCATTGAGCACCATCCGGATCGCGTTGACCGCCGAGACCATCTGGATCGACTGGTTGCCGGCGAGCGGCGGATAATCCGGCGGCATCCCCAGCCCGGTCGCGCCATGGCAGCTCGCGCATTCGCGGTCATAGAGCTGCTTGCCGAAAGAGTGCAGCAGGCTGCTCTCGGCCGTAGGCAGTGGCGTGAACGCCTTTTCGGGCGATGTGCCCTGCGCAAGGCCCTTCAGATAGATCGCCATCGCGCGCACGTCATCGTCATTGAGATATTGCAGGCTGTTGTAGACGACCTCGGCCATCGGGCCGTACACCGCGCCCTTGGCGGAGACGCCCTTGCGCAGATAGTCGACGATCTCCTCGAGCGACCAGTCACCGAGCCCCGCCTCCTTGTTCGAGGTCAAGGATGGCGCGTACCAGTTCTGCATCGGGATCAGGCCGCCTTCGAAGGCCTGCGACTGCGAGCTGCCGCCGAGCGCATTGATCGCGGTGTGGCACATGCCGCAATGGCCAAGGCCCTCGACCAGATAGGCGCCCCTGTTCCACTCCGCGGATTTGGTCGGATCCGGCTTGAACTCGCCTTCCCTGAAGTAAAGCGTGCGCCAGCCGAGGATCAGCGAGCGGTTGTTGAACGGGAACGTCAGGTCATGCGGCTTGTTGAGCTGCCTGACCGGCGGCACCGTGCGTAGATAGGCGTAGATCGCGTCGCTGTCCTCGCGCGTCACCTTGGTATAGGAGGCGAACGGCATCGCCGGATAGACCAGGCCGCCATCGGGGAAGCGGCCATTGTGCATCATCTGGTAGAACTGGTCGGACGTCCACGTGCCGATCCCGGTCTGCGGGTCGGGCGTGATGTTCGAAGTATAGAGCGTGCCGAACGGCGTCTTCATCGGAAGGCCGCCGGCGAAGGTCTTGCCTTCGCGCGCGGTATGGCAGGCGATGCAATCGCCGGCACGCGCGAGATACTCGCCCTTGGCGATGACCGCCGGATCGGCCGCCTTCTGCTGCGCCAATGCCGCGAGCGGCGACAGCGCCAGCACCAGTCCGACAAGCAGTCCTATTGAGGTTCGCGACATCGGCACGATCCCTTCAGTGCGGTTCGCTGCCGCATTCGAGCGGCATCGGAAGGCTGCCTCGCGGCGCGAAGGACGGATCTGCCGGTGCCGGCCGCGACGACAGGTAGGCTGCCACCGCCTTCACGTCGTCCTCGGTCAGGAGGCCTGCGACGATCTGCATACAATCGGGAGCGAGCGCCGTCCGCGTGCCGTAGCGCCAGCCGCCGAGCTGGCCGCTGATATAGGCCGCGCGCAGGCCCAGCAGTCCGGGAATGCCGGGCTCCATCCCGCCCAACGCCGGACCATGACAGGCCGAACAGGGCGGAATGCCGTGCTGCGGATCGCCGTTCTTCACGATCGATTCCCCGCGTGCCAGGATCTCCTTGCTGTCGACCGGCGGGACCGGCGGCGGTAATGCCGGCCTGAGCGAAGCGAAATACTCGGCGATCTTCTTCAGGTAATCGTCGGTCTGAAACTCCAGCAGGTAGTTCATCGGCGGATATTTCCGCCGTCCGTCCCTGAACGCGATCAGCTGATTGTAGAGATAGCCCGCCGGCTTGCCGGCGAGCCGCGGGAAATAAGCGTCGCTGGTGCCCTCGCCGTCGGCGCCGTGACAGGGCGCGCAGGCAAGGACGCGCGCGGCCATCGTATCCGGCGCACGCTCCGCCGTTTGCGCTTGCGCCGCACCGATCGGCCACACAGCCCAGGCAAGAAACCCAACAAGCGGTATCAGGCTATGCGCCACAGTTCCCCCCCAGTGACGACGATGCGCAATGGCTTGCGCATGGCGTAACAGGAGGCCACGAAGTGCACGACTTTGACGCGTTGTACTTGATTCAGATCAATGATCTATTTGCGATAGACCTGCGCCGGATCGAACAGCCGCTCGGCATCGACAAAGGACAGGCTGACATCGCCGTCCTCACCCCTTACCGCACGATAGAAGCAGGAGCGCCGTCCGGTGTGGCAGGCGGCGCCGATCTGCTCGACCTTGAGCCACACCGCGTCCTGATCGCAATCCATCCGCATCTCGACCACGCGCTGGGTCTGGCCCGAGCTCTCGCCCTTGCGCCACAGCGCATTGCGCGAGCGGCTGAAGTACCAGCCTTCGCCGGTCGCGATCGTCTTGCGCAGGGCTTCGTCGTTCATGTGCGCGACCATCAGCACATCGCCGGTCGCGACATCGGTCGCGACGCAGGTCACGAGACCTGCCGCGTCGAATTTGGGCTGGAAGGCCAGCCCCTCTTCGCGGTCGTGATCGTGGGTCGATGCGGACACGGAAAACCTCGCTTAAGAAAACGCGAGGTTACCGGTTCGGTCCTCGCACCAGGGACAGGAAGCGCTGCTGCTCGGCCGGATTGTCGCGGAACATGCCGGTGAAGCGGCTGGTGAAGGTCGATGCACCATGCTTGGCGACGCCGCGCACCGACATGCAGGTATGCTCCGCCTCGATCAGCACCGCAACGCCGCGCGGCTTCAGGACCTCGTCGATCGCAGCCGCGACCTGGGCGGTGAGATGCTCCTGGGTCTGCAGGCGGCGGGCGAAGATGTCGGTCAGCCGCGCCAGCTTGGAGAGGCCCACGACGCGCTCCACCGGCGTATAGGCGATATGCGCCTTGCCGTAGAACGGCATCATGTGATGCTCGCACTGCGAGGTGAATTCGATGTCGCGGACGAGGACGAAATCGTCGTAGCCGGCGGTCTCACCGAAGGTGCGGTTCAGCACTTCGGCCGGGCACTGATGATAGCCCTGATAGAGCTCATCATAGGCCTCGACGACGCGGCGCGGCGTGTCGAGCAGGCCCTCGCGGCCGGTGTTCTCGCCGATATAGGCGAGCAGCGTCTTCACGGCATCCTCGGCTTCCGCCCGCGACGGGCGCGGCTGGTCGGCACGGACGGCCGCCGCCATGAATTCTGCGGGGTCGAGCTCGCTGGCTTTGGCGTCGGTCGGCTTGTTGGGGCGGATCGATTTGATCAAGGCGTCCATGTCTTCTCCGTTCGACCGGCCCTGGCAATTGCCCTCGGGGCCGGATGTGTCACCGGGCAGACGGGGCGGATCGTCGAGCCGCCGGGCGCCTGAGTCCCATTGTTATAGCACCGCCGCGGCGCAGCTGTGCCGCGGTCGCTGCATTGCCGGGCTATGTTTCCGGCGCTGCCGTCCATATATAGGACGGTGAAACCCAGCCGCCAAGAGCGCCCGGCGCCGCCGGAACCAGGCATCTGTCCCCATGCTGAACGACATTTACAACAAGCGGATCATCGAGTTGGCCGGCAATATTCCGCGCCTCGGACGGCTGGCCGAGCCGGACGCCAGCGCCACCGCCCACTCCAAATTGTGCGGTTCGACCGTCAAGGTCGACCTCAAGATGGACGGCCCGGTGGTGACGGACTTCGCCCATGACGTGAAGGCCTGCGCGCTCGGCCAGGCCTCCTCCTCGATCATGGCAAGCCATGTGGTGGGCTCGACCGCGGACGAGCTGCGCGAATTGCGCGAGACGGTCCGCAAGATGCTGAAGGAAAACGGCCAGCCCCCGCAGGGCGGCAAATGGGCCGATATCGCGCTGCTCGAGCCGGTGCGCGACTACAAGGCCCGCCACGCCTCGACGCTCCTGACCTTCGATGCCGTGGTCGATGCGATCGGCCAGATCGAGGCCAAGGCAAAACAGCCGGCGTAGACCTTACTGCCAGCCTAGACCTTACTGAGACGGCTGGACCGGCGCCGGCGCGGCGGTGCCGCCGGTCGGCACCACGGCCTCGGCGGTCTTGGTCGCCTTGGCGACCTGCGGCTGCGCCTCACCTTCCATCGCGCTACTCACGAAGCGATCGGCGTTCTTCGGCTTCGCTTCGGCGACAGGGATCGCACTGTCCTGCCGCGGCAGCACGTCGGCGACCGCATCTGTCGTGACGAGATTGGTCAGTCGCAATTCGGCCGCCGACAATTCATGCAGGTCTTCCCACGGCGGCACGCTGAGCGCGAGCGACAGCAGCTCACCGGCGCCGCCCATGTCGAAGGTGTACTTGGCAAGGCGGCCGATATCGCGCTCGACGATCATCAGGTCCTGAGCGGTGTAGCTCGCGGCCTTGGCATCGTCGGCGCGGTCGCCCATCCAGATCTGATGCACGCGGACATGGGCGGCCGGCGGAACGTAACGCGTCTTGCCCGACAGCAGCAGGAACACGCACATCGATTCGCAATAGGCATCCGGCAGCACGCTCGCGCGGTCGCCCGCCGCCGCCTGATCGACGATGCTGGTGCCGACCGTGGTCAGCGCGCCGAGACCGCGGAAGCGGCGGCCGAGCGCGATCGCGTCGTTGACCGAGCCGCCGCTGGAGTCGAGCACGATGGTGGCGCCGCTGAGCTGGCGCCCGCGCGCGAACTCGTCGAAATCCTTGGGGCTGTCGGCCGTGATGATGCCGACCGCCGACACCCAGCCCCGGCAATTCGGCTGGCATGCGATCCAGCTGAACTTCATCGGCAGCTTGCGTTCTTCGAGGGTCGAGCCAGCCTGCGCCGAATGACCCGGCGTCGTCACGGAACCGGTAGCTGCGAAGCAAAGGGCAACGGCGCCGATAAGCGCCCGACTGCGCGACGAAAGCGAGTTCACGAGCCTCAATTTGGTTCCTTCCCCCAAGCCCCTGGTGATGCGAGCGGCGGCAATGGCCCCATGGCAATGCGCCTCGATTCTGTCATCGGCGCGTTATGGGAACGGTAGCGTTGCTGACCCGGACCGTCCATAGACCCTCTTGCTGCAGCGCGACCCGCGCTGTGCGATAATTGCGAACTGTGGCGTAAATATCTGCAGCAGAACAGTTCCTTGGCTTGGAACCCCCGCAAGACTACGTACATACTTGCGTATGCCGCAGACAGATCATTCAACGTCACACCATCCGCGATGCATGGACTGTGCCACCTCCATGCGCCGCCTGCCGCGCAATTTCGGACGCGCCTTGATCTGGATCTACCGGCACACGCTGTCGCCGCTGGTCGGCTACAACTGCCGGCATCTGCCGACCTGCTCGGTCTATGGCGACGAGGCGATCGAACGCTTCGGCTTGTGGGGCGGCGGGTGGATGACGCTGGCAAGACTGCTGCGCTGCCAGCCCTGGGGCACCTCCGGGATCGATAACGTGCCGTCGGCAAGGCCGCCGGGCGCGCATTGGTATCTGCCCTGGCGCTATGGCCGTTGGCGCGGCGTCAACGAGGGTTGACGCCGGCGTCAACGAGAATTGAGGAGTTGCTGCGGCGCTGCCAAGCGCGACGCGCATTGCTGTCCGGCGGAACTGTGGCGATACTTGGTGCATTGTTTCATCGCCCCCGTGTTGTCCCTTGGGGAGGAAACAACAATGCGCTGGAAAATCAGCCACAACGGTCACGATCCCCGGCAGATCGATTTGCTGGCCGTGCTTGCGTTGCTGGTCGTGATCGTCGCCGCCTACGGCTACTTCACCCACAATTCGAACAAGCCGAGCACGACGGCGTTCATCGTGCCGAGCCAAAGCGTGAAGTGGTGATCGACGAGGCGTCGGCCTCCGGTCTGCAGCAAAACCGGAAGTCGCTGCAGAGGCCGGTCGAGCAACGAACTGCACTCCCCGCGAACAACCTCAGCGCCGCGTCAAAAGGGAAGCTCACTCGGCGGCAGCGCGCGCGGCCGACCGCGGCCGCGTGATGAGCACAACGGCAAGCGCCGCCGCGACGAACGCCGTGGCCACATAGCCCGCACTGAGGAGCCATTCGCGCGCGAACAGCAATCCGCCGATCGCGGAGCCGATGGCCTGGCCGATATACAGCACCGAGGTATTGAGCGAGACCGACGCCGCGGCGAGCGCCGGCGCCGCACCGACCAGGCGCACCTGCTGCATCGAATTCGTCGACGCAAATCCGAGGCCCCACACCGCAACCGAGGCGGCCATCAATGCATAGGCGCCGGCGCTCAGCGCCCAGCCGGCCACGCCGGTGAGCAGCAGTGCGGTGAACAGCACCGACGTCTTCCAGGCGCCCCAGGAGTCCACGATGCGCGTTGCGATCGCGATGCCGACGAAGCCGAAGATGCCGTAGAGCGCGAACACGATGCCGATGGCGTCGGCATTGGCGCCGGTCAGCTTGGCGAGCAGCGGCCCCATGAAAGTGAACACCACGAACTGGCCGGACATCTGCAATGTCGTGATCGACAGCAGCATGATGACGGTCGGGTTGCGGCCGAGATCGGCCCAGGTCCTCAGGTCGACCGGCGCACCGTGCAACCCGCCGGGCAGCTGCCACCACAGCAGTAGGCAGCTTGCGAGCCCGGTCAGCGCAATCGCGCCGTAGGTCGCGCGAAAACCGTAACGGCTTGCGATGAAGGTGATCAACGGCAGCCCGATCGCGGCCGCGAGCGACCAGCCGAGGAAGATATAGGCGATCGTGCTGCCGCGCCTCTCCACCGGCACGATCAGCGCCGCGGTGCCGGCCGCCTGCGGCGTGTAGAGCACGCCGACCGCGAGCATCACCATGCGGATGATCAGGAGACTGTTGTAATCCGGCGCGAAGGCGGATGCCGCATTGGTCAGCGTCAGCACCAGAAGCGTCGCCGTCAGCAGCGCGCGCCGTTCGATCCGGCTGGTCAGCCACGCCGTCACCGGCGATCCCACGCACAACACGATCGCGCCGAACGTGATCAACAGACCCGCGGTGTGGATCGTGACGCCGAGCCCGTCGGACAACTCCGCCAGCATGCCGGCCGGCGCCAGCACCGAGCAGCCGGTGACGATGTTGCCGAGCATCAATGCCGTGGGAGCGAAGCGTTTCACGCCGCGTTGATAGCAGACCCCACAATCAATGCAACTGCATCTAAATGCATAGCACTTGACCGATATGACACGTGATCGATTGCGCTCAGGGCGACGGCGATGCCGCCGGCGCGGCGTTGACGCTCGGCGACACGACGGCCGGGAACGGGCTCGCAGGCTTTGGGCCGGCAGTTGCCGCCGGGCACGACGCCAAGAGCTGCGTCCATCCCTGCTCCAGCCCGGTGGTGTCGATGTCGAATGTCACCAAGCCGGGCTTAGGGTCAGACTTAGGATCGGATTTGGCATCGGATGACGGTGTGCTCTCGCCGACCTGCAAATGCGGCGCCGCCAGCATCGCCTTGACGGTGTCCGAGCTCACCGCGTCGCTCCAGACCTCGTACTTGCCGAACCGTGCCGGCAATCTGCCGAAGGCGACCGTCTTGTCGGCGCCGGCCGTCATCACCACCGTGCTCTTGCCGGCGGCGCCCTCGTCGAACTCGCGCACGAACATCAGCCGCCCGCGGTCCTTGTTCTCGCAAAGCAGGCGCCACTCCATCATGCGGAACGCGCTGCCGTCGGCCTTCTTCTGCTGGGCGATCTTGCGGACATAGGGCCGTGTTTCCTTCTCCACCGCCCACAGGGTTTCCGGCAACGGCCGCGTATCGATCCCAAATCGATAGAGTTCCGGCCGCGTCAGCACATGCAGGTTCTCGTATTTCACGGTCCGGATCAGCTCGCTGAGCTCATGGCTGATCCCCATCGCGGCGAGGAATGCGTTGCGGTCACGATCGGCGCTCACCATCTCGCGCCGCCTGAAGTCCGCGACGATCTGTGGCGGCGGATGCCCGTGAACCACGAACATCAGCTTGGAGTTATGCACCGCGACCACCGAATCGGGTGCCACTTCGCGGCTGGTCGCGCCGAGGAACAGATAGGCGCAGGCCGAAACGCACATCGCGTTGCGCGTGGCGAGCTCGGCCTCGACCTCCCCCTTCGCACTCTTGATCTTCAGGCAAGCGGCATCGACCTGCGTGCCGGTGGAACATGCCGGCACGCTGGTGCGGCCGACCCGGGCAACCGCCTTGCGGGCGCGCAGCAGCCGCGCGATCGCGTAGGACTGCTCGACGTTGCCGCCCGGCGAATGAAGGTAGATCGGAAGCTGCGTATCCTTGACGCCGGCGAGGAAACGGCGGATCCGCGCCGCGGCGTCCCGATCGATCTCGCCTTCGATGGCGATCCAGCGATCGCAGCCGGCACCGCAGGCGTTTGCCGGTCCCCTGGCAAGATAGATCGTCAGCCGTTTCGCAAATCCGGCCTTTTCGACCGGTGTTTCTTCCGCCCGCAAAACGCTGGGGATCAGAAGCAACGCCACGAAAAACAGGAGACGGGAAAACATGAACCTTGCGGATCGCGCGATGGCGGAGAACGGGCTTTCGACGTTAGACGATGATGGCCGCGGTCGCAATGTTGGGCGGCATCCGGTGCAGGCGAGCTTCGCTCGATTCGGTGCGGCCAGAGGCCCATTTTCTTGATATTGCCGGATTGCAGGCGCCAAATCCCCTGCTATACCGCTGCTTTCCCGCTTACCTGCGCTCGTTCGCAGGAGTGAGCTCCAGGAGCCTTCGATGACTGATACGCCCAAATCCGAATCCGGATTCCAGTACAGCCTCTCCAACCTCAAGCCCGCGGAACCCTTGCACAAGATCGCCCTCACCTTTCCAGACGGGGCGACCCGCGAATTCGCCAGAGGCACCACCGGCCTCGACATCGCCAGGGGCATCTCGCCCTCGCTCGCCAAGCGCACCGTCGCGATGGCGCTCGACGGCACGCTTGCCGATCTCAACGATCCGATCGAAACCGACGCCAGGATCGAACTGGTCAACCGCGACGACCCGCGCGCGCTGGAACTGATCCGGCACGATGCCGCGCATGTGCTTGCCGAAGCCGTGCAGTCGCTGTGGCCGGGCACTCAGGTCACGATCGGCCCGGTGATCGAGAACGGCTTCTACTACGACTTCTTCCGCAACGAGCCGTTCACGCCGGAAGATTTTGCCGCCATCGAGAAGCGGATGCGCGAGATCATCGCGCGCGACAAGCCGTTCACCAAGGAAGTCTGGGATCGCGAGAAGACCAAGCAGGTGTTCCGCGACAAGGGCGAAGCCTTCAAGGTCGAGCTGGTCGACGCCATTCCCGGCAGCGAGCCGATCAAGATCTATTTCCAGGGCGACTGGTTCGATCTCTGCCGCGGCCCGCACATGACCTCGACCGGCAAGATCGGCAACGCCTTCAAGCTGATGAAGGTGGCCGGCGCCTATTGGCGCGGCGATTCCAACAATCCGATGCTGACCCGCATCTACGGCACGGCCTTCGCCAAGCAGGAAGACCTCGACGCTTACCTCAGGCAGATCGAGGAAGCCGAGAAGCGCGACCATCGCAAGCTCGGCCGCGAGCTCGACCTGTTCCACTTCCAGGAGGAAGGCCCCGGCGTGGTGTTCTGGCACCCGAAGGGCTGGACCATCTTCCAGCAGCTGATCGCCTATATGCGGCGCCGGCTGCTCGGCGACTACAACGAGGTCAACGCCCCGCAGATCCTCGACAAGGCGCTGTGGGAAACGTCTGGCCACTGGGACTGGTACCGCGAGAACATGTTCGCGGCGCAATCCGCCGGCGATGAAGCCGAGGACAAGCGCTGGTTCGCGCTGAAGCCGATGAACTGCCCGGGCCATGTGCAGATCTTCAAGCACGGGCTGAAGAGCTATCGCGATTTGCCGCTGCGGCTCGCCGAATTCGGCGTCGTGCATCGCTACGAGCCCTCGGGCGCGATGCACGGCCTGATGCGGGTGCGCGGCTTCACCCAGGACGACGCCCATGTGTTCTGCACCGAGCAGCAGCTCGCCGAGGAGTGCCTCAAGATCAACGACCTGATCCTGTCGACCTATGCCGATTTCGGCTTCGACGGCGAACTCACGGTGAAACTCTCGACCCGGCCGGAGAAGCGGGTCGGCACCGACGAGATGTGGGATCACGCCGAGCGCGTGATGGCGACCGTGCTGTCGGAGATCAAGGCCAAGGGCAGCAACCGGATCCGGACCGAGGTCAATCCGGGCGAAGGCGCGTTTTACGGGCCGAAGTTCGAGTACGTGCTGCGCGACGCCATCGGCCGCGACTGGCAGTGCGGTACGACCCAGGTCGATTTCAACCTGCCGGAGCGGTTCGGCGCGTTCTACATCGATCACGACGGCTCGAAGAAGGCGCCGGTGATGGTGCACCGCGCGATCTGCGGTTCGATGGAACGCTTCATCGGCATCCTGATCGAGCACTATGCCGGCAACTTCCCGCTCTGGCTGGCGCCGACGCAGCTTGTGGTCACGACCATCACCTCCGAAGGCGACGAGTACGCCAAGGTGGTGGCGGCAGCGGCGCGCCGCGCCGGCCTGCGGGTCGAGATCGACCTGCGCAACGAGAAGATCAACTACAAGGTCCGCGAGCATTCGCTGGCCAAGATCCCGGCCCTGCTCGTGGTCGGCAAGAAGGAAGCCGAGACGCATTCGGTCTCGGTCCGCCGCCTCGGCAGCGAGCGCCAGACCGTGATGCCGACCGACGAGGCGATCGCCGCGCTGGTCGACGAAGCGACGCCGCCGGACGTGAAACGGGCGCGATCCGTCGCCTGATCTTCACAATCGGTCTAAACTGGCTTTCGTCTGACAGCTCGTGTCCCCATCTTGGGGGCACGACTCCCCTGAAGGACATTTCCGTGCCCGATGCCATTGAACTGTTGAAGACACGCCGCTCGATGAAACCGCGCGAGATGACCGGGCCCGGCCCGTCCGCGGCCGAGCTCGAGACCATTTTGACGATCGGCGCGCGCGTGCCCGATCACGGCAAGCTTGCGCCATGGCGCTTCATCGTGTTCGAGGGCGATGCCCGCTCGCGCGCCGGCGACGTGATCGCAAAGGTGTTCGCCCGCAAGAACCCCGGCGCGCCGGCGGCCGACATCGAGGTCGAGAGGAAGCGGCTGACCGATGCGCCGCTGGTAATCGGCGTGGTCTCCTTCACCAAGCCGCATCCGAAGGTGCCGCCGTGGGAGCAGGAATTGTCGGCGGGCGCCAGCGCAATGAACATCGTGACTGCGGCGACCGCGCTCGGCTACGGCGCCTGCTGGCTGACCGGCTGGTTCGTGTTCGACCGCGACGTGCTCGACGGTCTCGGCCTGAAGCCGGACGAGAAGCTCGCCGGCCTGATCCACATCGGCACGCCGACCAAACCGAGCGAGGATCGCCCGCGCCCGGCGCTGTCGGATATCGTGACGCGGTTTTGAAACCGTAGACCTGTCATTACCGGGCTTGACCCGGCAATCCATCACCGAAAGACTCTTCTGAAGAACGATGGATGGCCGGGTCAAGCCCGGCCATGACGAGCGGAGACGGAGCTCAGGCCGCCTTCGACGTGCGCGCCGCAAAGCCGCTCAGCAGCGCCGCGATCTCGCCCGCCGGCCTCGCCGCGCTGAACAGGAAACCCTGCACCTCGTTGCAGCCTTCGGCGCGCAGCCAGTCGAGCTGGTCCGTTGTCTCGACCCCTTCCGCCGTCGTCGTGATCTTGAGGCTTCGGCCGAGGCCGGAGATCGCGCGCACGATGGCGAGGCAGTCGGAGCGCCGCGCCAGATCCTTCACGAAGGAGCGGTCGATCTTGATCTTGTCGAACGGGAAGCTGCGCAGATAGCTGAGGCTGGAATAGCCGGTGCCGAAATCGTCCATCGAGATGCTGACGCCGAGCTCGCGCAGCTGGTGCAGGATCGCCAGGTTGGCTTCGGTCTCCGCCAGGAATACCGACTCGGTGATCTCGAGCTCGAGCCGCCGCGCCGGCAGGCCGGAATGCGCCAGCGCCGAGATCACGGCCTGGACCAGATGGCGGCTGCGAAACTGCACCGGCGACAGATTGACCGCGACCTTGACGTTGGCGGGCCACTTCATCGCCTCGGCGCAGGCTTCGCGCAGCACCCATTCGCCGAGCGCGACGATCAGGCCTATGTCTTCCGCCACCGGGATGAACTCCGCGGGCGAGACCATGCCTTTTTGCGGGTGCTGCCAGCGCAGCAGCGACTCGAAGCCAGAGATGCGGTCGGCTCCAATGTCGACCAGCGGCTGGTAGTGCAGCTCGAACTCGCCGTTGCTGAAGGCCGCGCGCAAATCGCGCTCCATGTCGCGGCGCTTCTGCGCTTGCTGGTCCATCTCGGGTTCGAAGAAATGGTGCACGCCGCCGCCCTCGGACTTGGCGCGGTACAACGCCATGTCGGCATTGCGTATCAACTCTTCGGAAGTCGTGCCGTCGCCCGGCGAAAGCGCGATCCCGATGCTGGCGCCGACCACGACTTCGAGCCCGTCGATCCTGTAGGGCGCACTCAGCACGTCGATCAGCCGTTCGGCAAAGCCGCTCGCCTCGTTCGGCGAGACGTCGGCGGCAAGCACGACCGCGAACTCGTCGCCGCCGAGACGGGCCGCCACATTGTCGTCGCGGACCAACTCGCGCAGCCGCTCCGCCACCAGCTTGAGCAGCCGGTCGCCCATCGGATGCCCAAAGGAATCGTTGACGTTTTTGAACAGGTCGAGATCGAGGCACATCACCGCAACGCGCTTGCTGCTGGGCCGGCCGCGCTCCAGCGCCTCGCGCAACCGCTCCTGGTAGAAGTCGCGGTTCGGCAAATTGGTGAGCCCGTCATGGTGAGCCATGTGCGCGATCCGCGCTTCGGCGGCCCGGCGCTCGGTGATGTCGACCACCGCGACCAGATAGCCGTCGCGGCCCTCGAAGGTCACCTTGCGTCCGAAGGTCAACACGTGGATCTCGGTGCCGTCGGCCCTGATATGCCGCCAGTCGCGGCTCGATTGATAGACGTCGCCGATCTCGCGCAGCGCGGCGCTGTGCACACTCCACTCATCTTCCGGCCAGATCTCGCGCAGCGTCATGCCGAGAAATCGGTCGCGGCTGTAGCCATAGTGCTGAACGGCAGCGTCGTTGACGCTGAGGAATTCCATCGTGTCGGCGGCGAACACCCACATCGGCATCGGGTTGTTCTCGAACAGCAAACGGAACGACTCTTCGCGCCGCTTCAACGCGGTGACGTCGGAGACCGTCAGCGACAGCATGTCGCCGAACGCTGTGACGCCGAGCCGCAGACAGCGATCGCCGCTGTCGATCTCGAACTGGCCGCCGGGACCGCTTCCGACGAATCGACGCAGACGGTTCATCACCAATGGCGCCGCAAGCGGATTGCCGCCGGCGCTGAGCCGGCGCCACAGCAAGTCGGTCGCGGGCTGCATCAGCAGCCTTGCCGCGCCCTGGTTGAGATGCACGATCTGGAAGTCGGCCGCTTCGCCCCGCGCATCGCGGATGGCGGCAAGCGACAGCACGCCCTCGTCAGTGGCCGAGAAAATCGTATCGAGAAGATTGTACTGCGCATTGCGCTCGTTGACATAGACGCCGACCAGGATGCCGCCCCAGCGCGACCGCGTCGGCAGCGCCAGCACGTCAAAGGTCCGCACCAGACCGTCGCGCACGCAATGCGCCGACGCGAGATACGGCCTGCAGTTCTCGCGCGCGTTTGCAGCGGCTTCGGTCAACGCGGTTGCGCAATCCGGCGGCAGCGCGCTGAGCGGAATGTCCCAGCGCTCATCGTTCAGCCAGGTCTGGACGTAGCGGCCGGTGTGAGACACGATGAGCACGCCGTCAACGTTGCGCAGCAGCACGATGTGATCCGCGAGCCGGCCGAGGCTGCCGAGCATGACGTCTTCATAGTGCGGCAGCTTCTCACCGGGACGGACCGCGGCCTGCCACTTGCGCTGCAGAACCGGAACGTCGGCGAACATCTCCGAATTGAGTTTGGCCGATGTCTTTACTGATTTCTTGTTGGCCATGATCATGGCACGCCCCGTTCACGCAAACGCAAATCCCCATGGCATCCAAGTCATGCCGCGGCTTAACGTCATGTAAAAATAGCGAGGCCGCGCGTCGCGGCGAGCGATTGTGACGGCTCAAATTCGCGCGATGGTTAGCTCGGATTAGAGACTATGACAGCTGCATGAAATGCAGCCCTGTCAGGCGTCAACGCGCCACGACCTCGACTTCGCCATCGACGCCGTTGACGACGTTGAAGGGACGCTCGAACACCTTGCCCTCGTTCTTGGCGATCGCGCGATACTCGCCTTCGGACAGCACGACACGCGGGAACGCGCCGATCGATTCCTTGATCACGTCGCCGCCCGGCGTGATCACCGACCACGCGGTGTTGGCGAGCGCCTCGCCGCCCTTCTCGCTAACCAGCTTGAGCGTGATGACGGCCGCGCGATGGGTGACGGTGACATCGGTCAGCTTGCCGGCCGCGACGCGGATGTCGGAACGCACCACCGAGTTGGCGTCACCATAGTTGGAGATGATGTAGTAGGTGCCCTCGGGCAGCAGCGCGACGTCGCCGGCGGCGACGTTGGGCACCAGCGCACCGCGATCCGAGCCGTCGAACTGGCTGCCCTTGTAGATCGCGAACGAAATCTGGTTGGCCGGGATCTTGCTGGTGCCGACCCGGCCTTCGATCCGCAGACCCCCGGCCGGCAGCACGAAGGACTCGCGGTCGGTCTCCGACTTCAGGCTGACCGCGCGCACCGCGCTGACGAGGCCGAGCGCGACGTGGACGACGTAATTGCCGGGCGGCAGCACGAGGTTGGGCGTCGCCCCCCGTTCCTCGCGGATCAGCTTGTAGGTGCCGTTGTCGTCGGGCTTGTCGGCGAACACTCGCCACACCAGCCCGGCATTGATCACCGGCAGGTCCTTGCCGTAGCGCGCCGTCAACGAGAGCACCGCCTGCCCCGCAGTCGGCGCGGCGCCGGTCGGAGGCGGCGCCGCCGGCGGCGTGGTCGCAATCGACGGCTGGACGATGGTCGGCTGGGTCAGCGGACCGGGCAGAACGGGCCCCGAACCGGGCCCGGACGGCGGCGCCAGATTCAGCGCCGGGCCGGACGGCGCCACCTCGGGCACCGAGGCCGGCGGGATCGGCGGCGGCCGGTCGCTGAAGAATTGCGCCGAGACGGAAGCAGGGATCAGGGCGAGCAAAAATGCCGCAAGCGCCAGCAGCGGAAGGAGCCGCGCGCCCCGCCCGCATCCGCCGATGCCGTTGCCCCTCGAAGTCATCACCATGCTTTTCAACGAAAACGCGGCAAATTCAAGCCTTCGTCCAAGGCTTTGTCACAGTCCCGGCGCAGCCGTCCCCCATTTGGAACCGGCCGATCAAGCCGATGTTAGCCCTTTCGTCGCGGTCCAGTCACAATCCCTGCCTACCGCGATCGGGCCGGGCATGAATTATGCCTGCGGGGAATAACCATGAAGATGGACGACGCTGGCGCAGCCCTGCTGCGCGGCCTAGTCTTGCGCTGGCAGGAGATTTGTCGTGTTGGATAGCTGGATGGGCCGAGGCCACAAGAGCTCCGACGGCCCCGACAAGGTAGGACTGGGAACGGTTCGCCGGCCGGTGATCGGGCTTGCGCTCGGCGGCGGCGCCGCTCGCGGCTTTGCCCATATCGGCATCATCAAGACCCTGCTGGCCCACGGCATCGTCCCCAACGTCGTGGTCGGCACCTCGATCGGCTCGGTGGTCGGTGGCGCCTATGCGGCCGGCCATATTGATACTTTGGAGAAATGGGCCCGCAGCCTGCAGCCGCGCAGCGTGCTCGGCTACCTCGACATCCGCCTCAACGGCTCCGGACTGATCGGCGGCGCCAAACTGGCCGCCGAGATCGAGGGCGCCCTCGGAAAATCCATGATCGAGGACCTCGCGGTCAAGTTCGCAAGCGTTGCCACCGAGGTGCGGACCGGCCACGAGATCTGGCTGACCCAGGGGCCCCTGGTCGACGCCATGCGCGCCTCCTACGCCCTGCCCGGCATCTTCGCGCCGGTCCTGATCGGCGACCGCTGGCTGGTCGACGGCGCGCTGGTCAACCCGGTGCCGGTCTCGGCCGCCCGTGCGCTCGGCGCCGAGATCGTGATCGCGGCGAACCTTTCCAGCGACGTGTTCGCGCACTCGACCACGATCTACAATCACGGCGCGACCGCCCCAGCCCCCGAAGTGACGGTCGCGGTGACCGCCGAGGCAGAAATCGAACCGGAGCCGCCGAAGCGGCGCTTCGGCCGCTTCTTCTCGGCCGAACGCACTGTGAAACGGGAGTTTTTCGGCAGCGCCAGCCGGCCCGGCATATCCAGCGTCATGGTCGACGCCTTCAACATCATGCAGGATCGTATCACCCGCGCGCGCCTCGCCGGCGATCCGCCCGACATGCTGATCTCGCCGCGGGTCGGCCAGATCGGCTGGTTCGACTTCCACCGCGCCGACGACCTGATCGCGCATGGCATCCGCGCGGCCGAGCGCGCCATCGGCGCGATCGAGGAAGCGATCGAAATCCTGGCGCCGCCGTCGACCGGCGCCTGAACGTCAGGGAAATAGCGCTCAGGCGGTCTTGATGTAGTCGCGCAGCGCCTCCTGCTCGTGCTCGTATTCCTGCACGCGGCGCTTGACGACGTCACCGATCGAGATCAGCCCGACCACCTTGCCGTCCTCGACAACAGGGAGATGGCGGAACTTGCCGGTGGTCATCACCTCCATGAGGCCGCTGACAGTGTCGGACTCGCGGCAGCTCACGACCTTCCTGGTCATCACCGCGCTCACCGGCTCGTCCAGTGCGCCTGCGCCGCGCTCGCTGATCACGCGAACGATGTCGCGCTCCGACAGGATACCCTCCATGCGGCCCTGCTCAATCACCAGCACCGCACCGATCTTGCGCTCGCCGAGCAGCTTGACCGCGGCCGAGAGCTTCGCGCCTGGCGCGACGCTCATCACCTGATGGCCCTTTGCATCGAGAATGGAACGTACCGTCATTGTCGTCTCCCTGAATCCGTCAGCGCCCCTTTGAGGAGTTCGCGCCTGTTCGCCAGAGTCTTCAATCAACAGTTCCGCGCCGATTTCGGTTCCGGGGCGCGGTCAGTAGCAGGGCTCTATCTGTCGGCCCGCTTTGTTTCTGCGTCGCAAAGATGATGGAGGAATTCGATCCGAGCCGCAAGCGGCGATCAGACGCGCCCCGACTGATCCACCGACGACGCATCTGCAGCATCGTCCCGCGCGCGCGGGACCGGATCGAACAGCGAGAACAGCAACAGCCCGGCGAGGAAGCCGCCGATATGGGCCTGCCAGGCGACGCTCGCGCCCTCACCGCCGAGCGAAAGCGAGGTGGCGCCGAACAGAATGTTGACGCCGAACCAGATCGCCAGGAACGCGAGCACCCGTCCGTTGCGCAGCGCCCGCCACAGCGACAGCGCAGGCACCTTGGCGGCCGCCTCGGCGTCGCCCCGGTTGAACGACAGGAAGCTACCCTTCACGAAGGCAAAGCGGATCGCCGCCGCCATCGTGCCCGACACCGACGCCGATGCGCCGATCATCGGCGCAATCGCGTGCTCATGGGTCAGCAGATGCGCGAGCGCGCCCGCGGCCGCCGTCACCGCCATGAAGACGAAGAAGCGCACCGCGCCGAAGCGCCGCGCCAGCGCGCTGCCGAACGGCAGCAGCCACAGCACGTTGAAGGCGATGTGGGTGAGGTTGGCGTGCAGCAGCGAATAGGTGACGAAGGTCCAGACCTTGGCGCCGTCCCCGCCCGGGAAGGTGATGTCGAGCAGCGTCGAATCGTAGCGCTTCGGGATGAAGCCGAAGACGTCGATGGTCCAGTTTTCCATCTCCGGCGGCAGCAGCACCCGCAGATGGATCACCGCGATCAGGAGGATGTAGGCGGTGAGCGCCGGCGGCAACGTCAGGATCGGCTCGCGCGGCGCCTCCGGCGGCGGCGCGAGCGGGGATTCAGGATGGGAGTCCAAGGGGTCGGCGACCTCGCATGCGGCGGTGAATCAGAGATAGGCGGCTTTGACACCACTGTGCAAGTGCACAATCCCGAAATCGGACACCTCTCGTGTCCCGGACGCGTCGCAGCACGCAGTGGTGCGATGCAGAGCCGGGACCCATGGAAATTGGCAATGCTCCCTAAACTTGCGAAACTTAGGGCGCTTTCCGCATCCATCTGCTCCAAGATGAACACGCAATTCTTCGTTTACATCCTCGCGAGCGGGCGAAACGGGACCCTCTATGTAGGCGTGACGAATAACCTTGCGCGCCGAATCGCTGAACACAAGGCGAAGCTCGTCCCGGGGTTCACACGACAATACAACGTCGATCAGCTGGTCTACTTCGAGGTATTCGAATCCATTCTGGAGGCGCGCTCGCGTGAACACTCCCTCAAACGATGGCGTCGTGCCTGGAAGATCAAGTTGATTGAGGGGCTCAATCCGGATTGGCGAGATCTGTCTGATCAGCTCAATTCTTGATTGGGGTCTGGCATAGGTCCCGGCTCTGCAGCGCGCCGCTTCGCGCTGCACTGCGTCCTCCGGGACACGATATCCTGGCGAAAAGAAAAGGGAGGACGCTGAGAACGTCCTCCCTGATCGGCTGATCTTCTCGTGTCCCAGAGGGATCGGGAGAACATCCCCACCCCTCCCCGCACGATGACCATACTGTTTGACGCCACCTGTGTACCAACCACGCCGGCGCTTGGGGCAGCCGGCGAACGGGAACGCGCGGACCCTACGCGGAGGTTCCACGGGCGCCAAGGACATAGTTAAATTTACGTTAACAACACAAAGCTGCCGATAAGCCGCCCAAAGCGCGGCCGCGGCATGGACGCTGCACAGCCTTCCCTGCACAACAGAGAAGGGAAGGCGCCTGAGCAAAACCGGGACAGATGTGTCCCGCCGAGACAGGCGCCGGGCAAGGTTCTTTAGATGAAACACAGCTCCAGCCGCGAGTACTTCGCTTATTGGAATGCGAAGCGCGGCACCGCACGTGCACCTGACCGGAGTGAGTTTGAACCGTCCGCGGTGCGCGAGCTGCTGTCCGACATCTTCGTGCTGGCCTATGACGGCGAAACCCGCTTTCCGTTCCGCGTCGCCGGCACCCGCACCTCCGCCCTGCTCGGCTGCGACCTCAAGAACCGCAGTTTTTCCGCCCTGTTCACGGGTGAGAGCCGCGGCGAGATCGAAGACATCATCACCTGCGTCGTCGAAGAGACCCTGCCGGCCATCGCCGGCGTCACCGCCACGACCGAGACCGGGTCCAAGGCGCATCTTGAGTTGCTGCTGCTCCCCTTCACCGCCCGCGTCCATACGCCGGCGAGCCTCACCGGCCTGCTCGCCCCGTTCGAGGACGACGTCACCCGGCTGCGCGACCTGGTTCTGACCTCGTGGCGTTACCTGCATCCCCAGGAACGGTTTGTGCCACGGGCCCTGCGCAAGCTCGCGATCGCCCGCGGCCTGATGGTCTACGAAGGCCTGCGCTAGCTCCGCGCCCCGAACCGGGCCCGGGGACAGGGACGGGATAGCGGGCGCCGGTCGTCGCTTGCACCGCAGCCCGCGGAACTCTATTAGCTGTTTCGCCGCCACGGCGGGATACACCCGCCTATTGCAGCCGCGGCAGGGCCGGGCATGTTTCGAAATTCGATCAGGCAGAAGATCGTCGGCATCGCCACGGGGCTCATCATCCTCGCGGTGATCACCTCGCTGCTGTCGATGGTGATGGCGGGTCAGGTCGGCCATCTCCTCGACGAGCTCACCAACCGCTACATCCCCGCCTACGGCCATCTCGCCCGCGTCAACATCCGCGCGCTGGAGCGGTCTTTGGCGATGCGCCGGATGATGATGGCGAAGATGCAGGCGCCCGGCGAAGAGACCGGCTACGACAGCGCGCGCAAGACCTTCGACGAGATCGAGCCGCTGATCAAGCGCGAGGCCGATGCCGCGCGGGTGCTGATCGATGCGATCATCGCCGATCCCTCGACCCCTCCGACAATGCCGCGCTCGGGCGCCTCGATGACCGCATCGACAATGCCGTCAACGACCTCCTGATGCGCCTGAACGCGGAGAACAAGACGCTGCTCGGGCAACTCGACGCCAAGGACTTTACGGCCGCGCGCGAGACCACGCTTCGCGCCGACGCGCTGCGCGACGAATTCAATGCCAGGATCGAGAGCATCCGCGCCGACATGCTGGCGCAGGTCGGCTCGGCGGCGGCCAAGGTGATGTCCGCCCAGCAACGGGCGATCATCATCTCCGGCGTCGTCACCGCGATTGCCGCGATCCTCGGCTTCGTGTTCGCGATGCTGGTCGGCAGCGGCATCACGCGCCCGGTGATGCGCCTGCTGGAGGGCACCCGCGAGGTCGAGGCCGGCCGCCTCGACGGCGCCATCGCCATCACGACCCAGGACGAGATCGGCCAGCTCTCGGCCGCCTTCAACCGCATGATCGAGACGCTGCGCCACAACCAGCGGATCCGCGAGACCTTCGGCCGCTACATCAATCCGCGGATCGCCGAGGGCCTGCTCGAACAGCCGGCGATCGCCGCTACCGAAGGACAGCGCCGCGTCATGACGGTGATGTTCTGCGACATGAAGGGCTTTACCAGCCTGAGCGAAGGTGTGACGCCGAGCGGCCTCGTCAAGATCATGAACCTCTATCTGTCGACGATGTCCGCGCCGGTCCATGCGCATCACGGCATCATCGACAAATATATCGGCGACGCCATCATGGCCTATTGGGGCGCCCCCTTCGTCGAGGAGGCCGAGCAGACCCATCTGGCCGCGCTTGCCGCCATCGACATGATCGGCCAGGTCAGCCAGCTGCGCAAGGATCTGCCCGAACTGCTCGGCGTGCGCGCGATCCCGACCGACTGCGACATCCGGATCGGGATCGCCACCGGCGAGGCGCTGGTCGGCAGCATCGGCTCCGAGTTCATGATGAGCTACACGGTGCTCGGCGATACCGTGAACCTCGCCTCGCGGCTCGAAGGCGCCAACAAGTTCTACGGCAGTCGCAGCCTGATCTCGGAGGCCACCGCCACAGCCTGCGCCGCGACCATCGAGCTGCGCGAGATCGACCGTCTCGTCGTGATGGGCCAGAGCCAGCCGGTCGCAGTGTTCGAGATCATCGGCAAGAAGGACGAGCTGACGCCGGCGCAGACCGAGTTGCGGCAGCACTACGCGGATGGTCTCGCCGCCTATCGCGACCGGCGCTGGGATGACGCCGAGACCGCCTTTGCCGCGGCGCTCGCTGCAGTGCCCGGCGATGGGCCGTCGATCGCCATGAAGACGCGTGTCGCAGGCTTCATGCAAAATCCGCCGGCCGCGGATTGGGACGGCGCTTGGCATATGGAGCAGAAGTAGCGACGGTTGTCGCCCGCATGAGCCGACGGGTCGCACGAATGCGTACCCGATCACAGGCTCCGCGATATGCGGCGAAGAGAGACCCCGGATATCGCTACGCTCATTCGGGCTACACGCGTTGACGCTGGCTCGCCCTTCGCACAGACCTCGCGCGACCGACGCAATTCTAACACCGATGTTAGTTACGACTCCGCCGTTCGATGGCGCGAACAACACACTCGGCCAGCACGCATGTGCAGCCGCGACGTCCTGAAGAGACAGTGCGATTGCCGCATCGGCTGTCACGGACAATCTTTCAGAACGAGCGGAATGTCTCCCGCGATCGGGAGTTAGTGCTTCTGACCAACGACTGTCCACGTCGAATCGGGAGGTGTGCATGATCAAGTCACCGATGAAGCTCGCAATGCTTGCGGCATTTCTGACAGCGCCGATCATCCTGTTCCCACCGCAGACCGCCGTCGCAGCCGGCGGAGGTGGTGGAGGCGGAGGTGGCGGCGGAAATCCCTACGGGTCGAGCTACGACACTCCGGCGCCATCCTACCCTCAGGAGAAAGGCAGGAAGAGCACGCACCGGGTCAAGAAGCCGACCAAGCAATCCGGCTTCGACGATCCGGCATTCCGCGATGCCTATCGCGCGGCCTATGCGACGGTCTACGAACGCAACGACTACGCCGCCGCGATCGACCAGCTTCACGCGCTCGGCCGTGACGATCATCCGAACGTTGCCAATCTGATCGGCTACTCCTATCGCAAGCTCGGCGACTACAAGCTGTCGCAGGTCTGGTACGAGCGCGCGCTGAAGGCCGATCCGAACCACGTGCTGACGTGGAACTATTACGGCCTCTGGCAGATCGAACAGGGCAACCGCGACCAGGCGCAGTATCATCTGAGCCGGATCGCCGAGATCTGCGGCACCGACTGCGAGGAGTATCGCACGCTGGCGGCGGCGCTCGAGAAGCCGCCGGGCACGAACCTCGTCTACTGAGCGCGTCAGCGTGTAGCCCGCATGAGCCAACGGGTCGCGCAAAGTGCGCGACTGATGACAGGCTCCACGACATGCGGGGCAGGACCGCCCCCGCATGTCGCTGCCGCTCATCCGGGCTACCAATTGCGGCGGACACGCCGCTTGTGCGCGGACATCCGCGTGTCCGGTTTTACGGAATTGTGCCATTTCGATTGATGTCTTCGCCGGCTAGCTTCCGCGCGCCCCAACGGATTCGTCGAGACACTGACACGCGCGCCCAGCGCGATTCGCCTCGCCGCACACCATCCGCTATCGTGGCCCGCGAACCACACGCGAGGACACCATGCCCGAACTGATCGATATTGGCGCGCTGCAGCTCAAATTCCTGGAGAGCAAGGACACGACCGGCGGCAGCATCGACCTGTTCGAGATGACGCTGGCGCCGAATGCACGAATGCCGATCCCGCATTATCACGAGAGCTGGGACGAGACGATCTACGGCCTGTCCGGCGTCTCGACCTGGCGGGTCGACGGCAAGGACATCGACCTCGCTCCCGGCGAGACCGTGTTCATCAAGCGCGGCACCGTGCACGGTTTCACCAACCGCTCGAACGGTCCGGCGACCTGTCTGTGCCTGCTGAGCCCCGGTGCGCTGGGCCCGCAATATTTCAAAGAGATGGCCGCGCTGATGGCCGGCGGCGCGCCCGATCCGGCGAAGATGAAGGAGACGATGCTGCGCTACGGCCTGGTGCCGGTGGCGGGATGATATACGGATTCTTCGCTGCGCCGGAGCCATCCCGCCCATTGTCATCTGATTGTCATGAATTGTGCCGACAGGTTCAGCCGATACAGTTCAGGGACACGCATGGACTATTTCAAACGCTTCAACTTCCTGTTCGCCGCGCCGGTGTTCGAGGCCGACGACCTCGAGGGCATCCGCTTCAACCAGATCATCGCCGAGATCGAGCGCTCCGGCTTCGAGGTGGTCCGCGCCCGCAAGCTGGAAGACGCCGAGATCGCGGTGCAGACCGATGCCGCGATCGGCTGCATGGTGGTCGACTGGGGCAAGAAGGGACTTGAAGGCAAGACCGCGGCGCTGATCAACCTGATGCGCCGGCGCGGCCTCGACTTCCCGATCATCCTGCTGATCCGCCGCAAGCGGTTCGAGGACCTGCCGGTCGAGGTGCTCGATTTCATCGACGGCTATGTGTTCCTGTCCGAGGAAACCCCGCCCTTCATCGCCAAGAACCTGATCTCCAGGCTCAAGCAATATGCCGAGAACCTCAAGACGCCGTTCTTCGGCGCGCTGGTCGACTATGCCGAGGAAGGCAACCAGCTCTGGACCTGCCCGGGCCATAATGGCGGCGTGTTCTACAGCCGCAGCCCGATCGGCCGCGTCTTCGTCGAACATCTCGGCGAAGCCGTGTTCCGCGACGACCTCGACAATTCCGTGCTCGACCGCGGCGACCTGCTCACCCATGAGGGGCCGGCGCTGAAGGCGCAGAAGGAGGCGGCGCGGATCTTCGGCGCCGAGAAGACCTATTTCGTGCTCAACGGCACCTCGACCTCCAACAAGGTCGCGCTCGGATCGCTGGTCACCGACGGCGACCTCGTGCTGTTCGACCGCAACAACCACAAGGCCGCGCATCATGGCGCGCTTTTGATCGGCGGCGGCATCCCGGTCTACGTGCCCACCGTGCGCAACGCCTGGGGCCTGATCGGCCCGATGCGCTGGGACCTGCTCGACGAAGGGAGCTTGCGCGACCACATCCGCAAGCACCCGCTGGTCAAGGACGAGAACGCCTGGAAGAAGGAACGCCCGTTCCGCGTCGCCGTGGTCGAGCAGTGCACCTATGACGGCACCATCCATTCGGCCGAGATGATCCTCAAGCGGATCGGCCATCTCTGCGACTACATCCTGTTCGACGAGGCCTGGGCCGGCTTCATGAAATTCCACCCGATCTATTCCGGCCGCTTCGCGATGGGGCTGTCCGATCTCGGCCCCGAGGCGCCCGGCATCATCGCCACCCAATCGACCCACAAGCAGCTCGCGAGCTTCTCGCAGGCCTCGCAGATCCACATCCGCGACCGCCACATCAAGGGGCAGAAGCGCCGCGTCGAGCACCGCCGCTTCAACGAAAGCTTCATGCAGCACGCCTCGACCTCGCCGTTCTATCCCATCTTCGCCTCGCTCGACGTCGGCGCGCAGATGATGAAGGGCCGCTCCGGCGAAGTGCTGTGGGACGATACGATCCGGCTCGGCATCGAGCTGCGCAAGAAGATCCGTGCCGTCAAACGCGAGTTCGAGGAGAAGGAGACGCGCGCGGAGCGGCGCTGGTTCTTCGAACCTTTCGTGCCCGATCGCGTCATGATCCCGGACGTCGCGCGCGAGAACGGCGTCCACAATGTCGCCTGGGAGACGATCTCGACCGATCAGCTTGCGACCAATCCGTCCTACTGGCAGCTCAACCCTGGCGAGGCGTGGCACGGCTTCCCCGAGCTGACGGAGGGCTTTGCCATGACCGACCCGAACAAGCTCACATTGCTGACGCCCGGCTTTGACCATGCCACCGGTGCCTATGCCGACCATGGCATCCCCGCCCCCGTGGTGGCGCAATATCTGCGCGAGAACCGCATCGTTGCCGAGAAGAACGACCTCAACTCCCTGCTCTTCCTGCTCACGCCCGGCGTCGAGGCCAGTAAGGCCGGCACGCTGGTGTCCGGGCTCGTCGCCTTCAAGAAGCTGCATGACGACAACGCGCTGGTCGAGGACGTCATCCCCGAATTTTTCCGCCGCCGCCCCCAACGCTACACCGGGGTTCGGCTGCGCGACCTCTGCGGAGACATGCACCGTTTCTTCCGGGACGGCGGCGTCAGCACGCTGCAGGCCAAGCAATTCCTGCCCGAACATCTCCCCGAGATCGCGATGTCGCCGCGCGAGGCGGCGCAATATCTGATCCGCAACGACGTCGACTACCTGCCGATCGACCAGATTTTCGGCCGCATCGCCGCGACGCCGTTCGTGGTCTACCCGCCCGGCATCGCCACCATCGTGCCCGGCGAGCGGCTGTCGGAACGCAGCAAGCCGATGATCGACTACCTCAAGATGTTCGAGGCGAGCTTCAACGCGTTCCCCGGCTTCGAGGTCGAGGTGCAGGGCATCTACAAGGAGATCGACGATTCCGGCCGCGTCCGCTTCTACACCTATGTCGTGTCCGAATAGGCGAACGGACGCAGCGCAATGGAGAATGATCACAAGATCACCGTCCGTCCCTCGCGCGACAGTGACATCGACGCGATGCTGTCGATCTACCGGCACCATATCCGCCACGGCATCGACGAGAGCGTCGACGACTCGGGCACGCCCGAGCCCGACGATCTGCGCGACCGCCGCAAGAATCTGCGCAACACCCGCCTGCCGCATCTGGTCGCGGTGTGCGACGGCGAGGTGGTCGGCTACGCCTATGTCGTGCAGTTTCGCAAACGCCCGGCCTATCGCTACACGGTGAAGCATTCGATCTATGTGCATCATCGATTCACCGGCAAGGGCGTCGGCGGGCGGCTGCTGCAGGAGTTGGTCGACACCTGCGCCGCGGCCGGCTTCCGCCAGATGATCGGCTACATCGACAGCGACAATTCCGCATCGCTCGCGCTGCACGACCGCTTCGGCTTCGTCCGCGTCGGGCACTTGCCGGGTGTCGCCTATCGCTACGGCCGCTGGTCCGACACCGTGATGGTGCAGCGCTCGCTCGCCGCCGGCGCCACCGCTCCGCCCCCGCCCGCGCCGCTGTCGCGAAGGTGATGGGTAAACAGCTTGCTCAGTGTCATCACCCGCGCATGCAGGTGATCCAGTATTCCAGAGACGCCAGTGTTTGAGCCGAGAGGCCGCGGCGTACTGGATCGCCCGGTCAAGCCGGGCGATGACAGTGTGGGTGGGGACGCAAGTTCGCGTTCTCGCGACATGAATCGTCCGAGCTTTGCTTGTCGTTCCGCCCTCTCTTGAACAGAGGGCGCAGGGAAAGCCGGGTGCCGATCGCACCCATGGGCCCCGTGCAAAGGTAGAAAGCACGGGGGTAGGACCACAGGTGTAACCGGAAACAACCCGACTTTCCCTGCGCGATGGCTTACGACTTATTTCGTGCTCTCCCCGGCGAGACTTGGCTTGTTTGTCACCGCCTTCGCAAAACGCCTTCGCGTCCTGCGACGAGACACCGGCCACTAGGGCGTCAGGACCACACGACTTCGCCGTCCGCCTTGCGTGTTTTCGTCAGTGCCACGCCCGGCGTCCACCGCATCTCACACCGCGTTCGTGACGATCGCGAAGCGCCCCTCGATCGGGTGAGACCGGCGAACCCTACACTGAGTTGCACTTCTGATAAAGCGAAATATTTTCGACGGAGGGGCTTGCGCCGTCGGGCAACTCAGTGATTGGCGTGTGAGGAAGGCAGCGGCGGCAGGGTTCCCTCTCCCCTTGCGGGAGAGGGTTAGGGAGAGGGGTGCCACACGACGAACTCCCTCCGTATTTTTCGAGGTGACAATCACCGCATTTGCGAGGACGATGCGTTCATCAATCATCATCTCGCCCGGGGCCACCCCTCTCCCAACCCTCCCCCGCAAGGGGGAGGGAGCCTGAGTCGCGTGCTCACCTCACCGTCATTCCAACGCATGGCGAGGTGTCGGGCCCGGAATCCGCCGGGCCGTGCCTTGCGCCGATCTGCGTGACTAGCAAACCGCCCGACGCGCCCTACTCCAGCGTGAAGCCGACCCGCAAGGTCACCTGGTAGTGCCGGACCTTGTTATCTTCGATATGGCCGCGCGTCTGCACCACCTCGAACCATTTCATCTCGCGGATCGTCTTCGACGCGCGGGTGACGGCGTTCTCGATCGCCGCCTCGATGCTTTTGTCCGACGATCCGACCAGTTCCAGGATTTTGTAGGTGTGATCCGCGTCGTGCGTGGTGGGCATGTCGACCTCCTTGGGTGGATGCGCGATCCGGATAATATGCTCTCCGATCCGGACAGTCCGTCGTCCGATGCGGACCGGCTGCCGCCGAGCGGGACGAATGCTGCGCGGCAACACATCGATTGATTTGAATCAACGTCTCCGGGCGCCGGAGGTGCCACCAAGCATGCATTTCGTGCCACCTCGGCACCCGACCTTGTCCGCGCCTTCACCTATGGTAGCATGGTTTTGGTTCAGCATTCGGGAGCGATACGATGTCCAGCGCGTCCAGCTCACCCGCTACACCTCCTCACAGCCTCGGATCCGGGCTTGCCAACCTTCGCGCGAAGTGGGGCTGGATCGTCGCCCTCGGCGTGATCTATCTGATCGCGGGCGTGCTCGCGTTCGGCAGCGTGTTGTTCGCCACCGTCGTCAGCGTGCTGTTCGTCGGCGCCATGATGATCGTGGCGGGCGCCGCCGAGATCGTCAACGCGTTCCAGTTCAAGTCGTGGGGCAAGTTCCTGTTCTGGCTGCTGCTCGGCGCGCTCTATGTCGTGGCGGGCTTCATCACCTTCGAGAATCCCCTGCTCGCCGCGGCGACGCTGACGCTGTTCCTCGGCATCGCCCTGGTCGTCTCCGGCATCGTCCGCATCTTCCTCGCCTTCGGCATGAACTCGGCGGCGCCGTGGGGCATGGTCGCGATCTCCGGCCTGATTACGCTGGTGCTCGGCGTCATGATCCTGGCGCGCTGGCCGGTGTCGAGCCTCTACGTGCTCGGCATCTTCCTCAGCGTCGATCTGATCTGCGCCGGCGTCAGCTGGATCAGCATGGGCATGGCGCTGAAGAGCAGGACGTAGGCGCGATTGTAGCGCGGGTTAGCGATAGCGTAACCCGCCGCAAAATCTCACGCGCGGAGAGATGGCGGGTTACGCTTGCGCTAACCCGCCCTACGAACCTGCAAAAATCCTCACGGCTGCGCGAGGTGCCAGGCGCCGTTGAGAAAACCGTCGCCGGTGATGTCGCCGGCCTTCTGGTCCTTGGCGAAGGTATAGAGCGCCTTGCCCTTGTAGGCCCACTGCTTGGAGCCGTCGTCACGCGAGATGATGGTGTAGCCGCCTTCGGCCTTGTCGCTGGCCTCCGCCTTCAGCACCGGCCAGTTCGTCGCACACGGGCCGTTGCAGGCCGACTTGCCGTCCGAGTCCTTGTCGAAGGTGTAGAGCGTCATCCCCTTGGCGTCGGTCAGCACCGAGCCCTTTGCCGTGGTGCCGGTCTTGGTCGGCGGGGCGGCAAAGGCGGCGGATGCGAGTGCGAACGACATGGCGGTGGCGAGTGCGAGCGAGATCGATGTCTTCATAATGTCTCCTTTTCGAATGCAAACGACTTGCATGCGTAAGGACGCCCGACGCCGCACCATATTCCGCCAGCGGCGCTGAAAGAATTTCGCGCTTGTTCGCGATCGAAGCGGAATAAAGCCTGAAGCGCGCGCCAATACCGGCGTGTAGCCCGCATGAGCCAACGGGTCGCGCGAATGCGCGCCCGATGACAGGCTCCGCGACATGCGGGAACGGTCCCGGATATCGCTTCGCTCGTCCGGGCTACATCTTGCTAGCGCCTGATCTCCTCGGCGGCGCGCACCAGCGGGCGGTCGGAGAGCTGGATCGGGCCGGAGAACGGCGAGCTCATTTCAAGGATCAGGTAGATCGCGGCCGAGATCAGCGCCGCGGCGGCGATGTAGGTCGCGATCACCACCGCGTTGCGCGGCGCGCGGAAGCCGAGCGTCACGAACATCAGTGTCAGCCAGGCGACCAGGATGCAGATCAGCGGCGACGGAAACGAGCTGTCGGACTGTTCGACGAAGGTCCAGCGCTGCTGCACCGCCTGCCGGTAGACCGACCGCGCGTCGTTCCACAGCGCGACCTTCTGCTCGTCGTCGAACCGCAGCTCGCGGAGGCTGGTGCCGACCTCGTCGAGCAGATGTTCGGACACCTCGTTCGCCCGCGAGATCGGAACATCCTTGAGCACCTGCTCGACATAGGCGAGCAGCCGGCGGCGCGGCTCGTCGGCGCTGGGGCCGAGCGGCCGCAGGCCGCGGTCGAGCAGGATGATGTCGGTCGCGAACACATGCAGGTTGCGATCGACCGCCACATAGGTGTTGGCGGCGCTGTTCATCATCAGCCCGAGCAGCAGCGACGGCATGGTGACGAACAGCGTCGCGACCATGCGCACCGAGGTGTTGGTCTCGTCGCTGCGGTGATGGTCCCGGAGCCGGGCATGGATCGCCATGGTCCCAAGCGCGGCGCCGCTCAACAGCATGAAAATCAGGATAGCGACGACGACTGCAACCACGGCTTGCAAGGACCTGCGAGAGAATCAGTCAACAGGATAGCAAGTGACGCGCCGCGGTGCATGTCCGGTTGACTGGCCTTGTTGACTAACCTTGCCCACACGCTATCCAGTCCGGACCGGTTTTTGGCGCGCCGGGCGCGCCTGGGCGGAGCGCAAGGGCGCCCTGGGAGAGCAACACGTGCATATTGTCGACGACAACGAGGTCAACCGCGTCCTGACCTTTCCGATCCTGATCGAGGCGATCGAGGCCGCGCACCGGCGGCCGAAGATCGCGGTAAAGGACGGCTATCTCGGCGACAACAAGGGCCAGCAGCTGGTTACCCGCAGCGCGGTCGATGCCGGCCGCTTCATGATGACCAAGCTGTACACCAGCTTTCCGGGCAATCTCGCGCACGGCAAGCTACCCGCCGTGCAGGCGGTCTGCGTGCTGTTTGACGGCAATGACGGGCGGCCGCTCGCGGTGATGGACGCCGCCGAGATCACCCATTGGAAGACCGCCGCGGACTCCGCGCTCGGCGCCAAACACCTGGCGCGACCGGACGCCGAGACGCTGCTGGTGGTCGGGGCCGGCGAGATGGCGCACTGGCTGGTGCGCGGGCACCGCACGGTGCGGCCGCAGCTGAAGCGGGTGCGGGTCTGGAACCGGACGGTGGAGCGCGCGCAGGAGCTGGCGACGCTGCTGGAGGCCGACGGCATCGCCGCCGATGTTGTCACCGACCTCGACGCCGCAACTCGCGAGGCCGACATCATCACCACCTGCACCCGTTCGCGCGAGCCGCTGGTCAAGGGCGCCAATTTGCGGCCGGGCACCCATCTCGACCTGGTCGGCGGCTTCACTCCGGAGACCCGCGAGTCCGACGACGAGGCGGCGCGGCGCGCGCGCATCTTCGTCGACCGCCGCGAATCCGCCTTCGACGGCGTCGGCGACATCCTGCAGCCGATCAAGAGCGGCGCCATCAAGGAGAGCGACGTGCTCGGCGACCATTACGACCTCGCGAGCGGTGCGGTCAAAGGCCGGCTCTCAGCCGACGACATCACCTTCTTCAAGAACGCCGGCGGCGGACATCTGGATTTGATGACCTGCGAGACGGTGTTCGCGCAGTTGGGGAAGGAGTTGCGGTAAGCGTCGCTGCCGTAGGGCGGGTTAGCGAAGCGTAACCCGCCCTACGCCGCTATGCTGCTACGTCTCCCGCAACCAGACCTCACCGATCGAATGGTCGGCGCGCTTGCGCAGCACGACGTCGGCCCGGGTCCGCGTCGGGTGGATGTTCTCGCGCAGATTGGCGCGGTGATGCTCGCGCCACAGCCGCTCCGCAACCTCCCGCGCGTCGCCGGGCGGCAGGTCCCTGTAGTGGTGGAAATAGGAAGCGGGATTTCGGAACGCGGTCGGCTGCAGCCTGAGGAAGCGCTCGACATACCAGGTCTGGATGTCGGCCTCATCGGCATCGAGGTAGATCGAGAAGTCGAAGAAATCCGACACCACCACCGGCGCGGTGCCGCGCGCCAGCAGCACGTTGAGGCCCTCGAACACCAGGATGTCCGGCTGCCGGATGACCTGACGTTCCGACGGCACGATATCGCCGATCAGATGCGAGTAGACCGGCAGCTCGAGCTCGCGTTCGCCCGCCTTGACGGCAGCGAGAAACCGCAGCATGCGCGGCAGGTCGTAGCTCTCGGGAAAGCCCTTGCGCCGCATCAGACCGCGTTCTTCCAGCACGGCGTTGGCATGCAGGAAGCCGTCGGTGGTCACCAGCTCGACTCGCGGATGATCGGCCCATCGCGCCAGCAGCGCGCACAGCACGCGGGCAAAGGTGCTCTTGCCGACGCCCACGCTGCCGGCCAGCGCGACGATGTAGGGCGAACGGCGCGCCGGCCGGCCGAGAAACTCCGCCTTGACCTGCGCGAGGTTGCGCGCCGCCGCGAAATGCAGGTTCAAGAGGCGGGTCAGCGGCAGGTAGACATCGGCAACTTCGGCAGCATTGATCGGCTCGTTCAAGCCGCGCAGCGCCGCGAGATCGGCGTCCGAGAGCGTCAGCGACGTGCTGGCGCGCAAGGCCGCCCAATCGCTGCGGCCGAACACCATATAGGCGGAGAGCTCGTCGGGGTGGGCCATTCTCATCCGTTCAGGGTGAGCTTGATGCATCCGATCGATCTTGCCGAGGTGCAGCCGGAGACGTCAATGGCCGTTGTTTCGGTTCGGTAGCCCGCATGAGCGAAGCGACGTGCGGGGAGACCTCTCCCCGGATATCGCTTCGCTCATCCGGGCTACGCGGTGAAAACGGTTGTAGGGCGGGTCTGTGAACCGTAACCTGCCCTACGCTGCCCTACTCCGCGGCCTGCTGCGTCGGCGCGTCGAGCGCCGCCGACACCTTTGGCGGCGACATCGGCAGGCTGTAGAAGCGTTTGCCCAGCGCGTTGTGCACGGCGTTGGCGACGGCGGCCATGACCGGCACCAGCGGCACCTCGCCGACGCCCTTGACCCCTTGCGGATGCTTCGGGTTCGGCACCTCGACGAGGGCGCAGTCGAGCATCGGCAGGTCGGAACAGACCGGCATACGATAATCGAGGAAGCCCGGATTATCGACCTTGCCATCCTTGTTGTAGATGTACTCCTCGTTCAGCGCCCAGCCGATGCCCTGCGCGACCCCGCCCTGCAGCTGGCCCTCGACATAGCTCGGATGCACGGCGCGGCCGACATCCTGCACAGCGGTGTAGCGGATCACCCTGACGATGCCGAGATCGACATCGACCTCGACGTCGCAGATATGCGTGCCGAAGCCGCCTTCGGCTCCTTGCGTGTTGAGCTGCACGCTGGCGCCGATCGGGCCGCCCTGCGACGGCGCCTTCTCGGCAAGGTCCGCGAGCGTCAACGGCTCGAACTGGCCGGCATTCGGGCTCACCGGATGCGCGGCGCCGTTCTCCCACTTCACGGCTTCAGGATCGATCTCCCAGATCTTTGCCGCGCGCTCGCGCAAGGTCGCGATCACCTTGTCGGCCGCCTGCGTCACCACCATCGCGGAGGCGAACAGCACGCGGCTGCCGCCGGTCAGGTTGGAGAAGCCGACCGTCTGGGTGTCGCCGATGATGACGGAGATGCGCTTATAGTCGATCCCGAGCAGCTCGGCGCAGATGTTGGCGATGCCGGCGCGCGAGCCGCCGATATCGGGATGCCCCGTCGTGACGACGACGTTGCCGTCCTCGGTGATGTTGACCTGCGCGGAGGACTCGCCGCCGGCATTGAACCAGAAGCCGGAGGCGACGCCCCTGCCCTGATATTTGCCGAGTGGCGCGGCATAATGCGGATGGTTCCTGGCGGCTTCCAGCGTCTCGATATAGCCGATGCGCGGAAACACCGGGCCGTGCGCCGCCTTGGTGCCTTCCTTGGCTGCGTTCTTCAGCCGCAACTCCAGCGGGTCCATCTTGAGGCTATCTGCGAGCTCGTCGAGCACGCATTCCACCGCATAGGCGCCGATCGGCGCGCCGGGCGCGCGATAGGCCGCGACCTTGGAGCGGTTGGAGCAGACGTCAAATCCCTCCGACAGCACATGCGGAATGTCGTAGGGCGCAAAGCTGCAACCGACCGCGCCGCGGATCGGCGAACCCGGAAAGGCGCCGGCCTGCAGATAGAAGGTGCCGTGGGCGGCAACGATGGTGCCGTCCTTCCTGGCGCCGATCTTCACCGTGCTCTTGGAGCCCGAGGTCGGTCCGGTGGCGCGCATCACCTCCTCGCGCGTCATCACCATCTTGACCGGGCGGCCGGACTTCTTGGCAAGCATTGTCGCGAGCGGCTCGAGATAGACGATGGTCTTGCCGCCAAAACCGCCGCCGATCTCGGCGGGGATGGCGCGGATATCGTTCTGCGGGATGCCGGTCAGCATCGAGGTCATCGCACGCACCATGAACTGGCCCTGGCTCGACGACCAGATCGTGGTCTTGCCGTCGGCCGCCACCGAGATCAGGCAGGCATGCGGCTCGATATAGCCCTGGTGCACCGGACGCGTGGTGAAGGAGCGCTCGATCACAACATCGGCGTCCTTGAACCCCTGCGCGATATCGCCCTTCTTGGATTCGATCCGGCCCATGATGTTGGACGGCTTGCCGTCGAATTTGTTGAACTCGTGCAGGATCGGCGCGTCAGGCTTCAGCGCGTCGTCGATCTCGATCGCCCAGGGCAACACCTCGTAGTCGACCTCGATCAGCTTGCAGGCTTCGGCTGCGATCGCTTCCGTGGTCGCGGCGACAGCGGCGACGGGATGGCCGGGGAACAGGGCCTTGTCGCGCGCCATCACGTTGCGGCACATCCAGCGCATGTCCTGGATGCCGAGCATCACGGCGCCCTTCTCGATTCCGAAGTCGACGATGTCGCGCGAGGTGACGACCGCCTTGACGCCGGGTAGCGCCTCGGCCTTGGCGGTGTTGATCGACCTGATCCGGGCATGCGGATGCGGGCTGCGAAGCACCTTGCCCCAGATCATGCTGGGCATGGTGGTGTCGGCGGCAAACGCCGCGCGGCCCGTCACCTTGTCGACGCCATCGGGCCTGATGGTGCGCTGGCCGATCCATTTGTTGTTGACGACGTTCATCGAGCAATCTCCCGCATTTCAGCCGCGGTCTCCATCACCGCGCGGACGATCTTGTCGTAACCGGTGCACCGGCAGAGATTGCCGGCGAGCCAGAAGCGGACTTCCTCCTCGGTCGGATTGGAATTCCTGGCGAGCAGCGCCTCGGAGGCGACCAGCATCCCCGAGGTGCAGATGCCGCACTGGAGCGCGGCATGCTCGAGGAATTTCTGCTGCAGGGGATGCAGCTCGCCGCCCTTGGCCATGCCCTCGATGGTCCTGATCTCATGGCCCTCGGCCTCGGCCGCGAGCATCAGGCAGGAGCAGACCAGGCGGCCGTCGAGCGTGATCGAGCAGGCGCCGCAATCGCCGGAGGCGCAGCCCTCCTTGGAGCCGGTGAGCGCCAATTGCCCGCGCAAGGCGTCGAGCATGGTCTCATAGGGCTCGCACAGGAATTCGACCGGCTCGCCGTTGACTGAGGTGGTGACGTGCAGTTTCGCCATGGTGCTAGTGTCCTCCGGCGCGCTGGGCGGCGATCGCGGCGGTGCGCTTGAGCAGCACGCCGGCGGTTTTGATGCGGTAGGCGATGGTGCCGCGCTTGTCGTCGATCGGACGGCAGGCGGCGCGGCATGCAGCGGCGGCGGCCTCCAGCGCTGTAGCGTCGAGTTTCGAGCCAACAAGCGCCTGCGCAGCCGGCGCGACCAGCAGCACGGTCGGTGCCACTGCGCCGAGCCCAACGCGGGCCGCGGTGCAGACGCCGTCCTTCAAGGTCAGGCTGACGCCGATGCCGACGACGGCGATGTCCATCTCGGTGCGCGGGATCATCCGCAAGTAAGCGTCGCTCGAGCCTTTGGGCCGCGGCGGCAAGGTGAAGCTGACGAGGATCTCCCCCGGCTTGAGGTTGGTCCGTCCCGGCCCGGCCGGCACATCCTCGACCTTGAGCTCGCGGCGGCCGTTCGGGCCCTGCACCGTGACGACGGCGCCGGCCGCGATCATCGCCGGCACGCTGTCGCCGGCCGGCGAGCCGTTGCAGAGATTGCCGCCGGCGGATGCGCGGCCCTGAACCTGCTTGGAGCCGATCAGGTTCACGGCCTCGAGCACGCCGGGCCAGACCTTGCCGAAGCGTGCGTGCTCGGCGAGCTCCATGCCGGAGACGGCAGCACCCACGCGGAAACCGCCGTCGGCGGTTTCGGTAATCTCGGTCATCTCGCCGATCTTCTTGATGTCGACGATCAATCCCGGCCGCACCAGGCCGGCGCGCATTTGCACCAACAAATCGGTACCCCCTGCCATAATGCGGGCGGCACTTCCGGCGGCAGCGAATGCGCCAATCGCTTCATCAAGCGAGCGCGGTGCTACGTATCGGATATCGGTCATGTGGCTTTTCTGGACTCCCTCGGCTGCTTGTTCCCATAAATTGGCGGGATATGGCCTTATTGCTGGCGGCCTTATTGACGGCTTGCAGATCGCAAGCCTACACGGCCGAGCACGCTCCGAACAGCCGTCGAGGTGCGGTGGAAAGCGCAGGCTCCTATGCAGGATGCGCGCTTGCGCGGCCACGGCGCAGCCCGCGCCACGGCGGCGGTCATGGAACGTTCACGTCCAGAGCCCGGGCGAATCCGGCGCCGGGGCCCGGCTTGTGCGCATCCGAGACCGGCGGCATGAGGCTTGCTTGCGCTGGGCAGCGGATTGGTGAAGCATGCCGATCGCTGCGGCATGCGTGCCGGCGCAACGACAAATCGGGAGACGGCGAATGGTCGATGTTTCGCGCAGAACGCTCCTCAAGCTCGCGGCCAGCGTGCCGCCGGCGATCGCGGTCCCGGCTATCCTCCCATCGCGCGCGATCGCCGCGGCCAAGGGCAAGACCATCACCGCGGTGATGCATTCGGACCTGCGCATCATCGATCCCGGTTTCACCACCGCTTACATCACCCGCGACCATGGCTACATGGTCTACGACACGCTGCTCGGCATCGATGCGAGCTTCAAGGTCCGGCCGCAGATGGCGGAGTGGACGATCTCCGACGACAAGCTCACCTACACCTTGACGCTGCGCGACGGACTGAAATGGCACGACGGCGCGCCCGTCACGGCGGAGGACTGCATCGCCTCGCTGAAGCGCTGGGCCACCAATGACGGCACGGGACAGAAGCTGATGGACTTCACGGCGTCCCTCGAGGCCGCCGGACCCAAAACCATCGTGCTCAAGCTGAAGGAGCCCTATGGCCTGGTACTGGAGAGCATCGCAAAGCCCTCCTCCTATGTCGCGTTCATGATGCCGAAGCGGCTTGCGGAGACGCCTCCCGGCAAGCAGATCGCCGAACAGATCGGCTCCGGCCCGTTCAAGTTCTTGACCGCCGAATTCCAGCCGGGCGTCAAGGCGGTCTATGAGCGCAACGCCGATTACGTGCCGCGCAAGGAGAAGCCGGAATGGACCTCCGGCGGCAAGGTGGCGAAGGTCGATCGCATCGAATGGATCACGATGCCCGACGCACAGACCGCGATCAACGCGCTGCAATCCGGCGACATCGATTTCCTGGAGCAGCCCTCGATCGACATGGTGCCGGTGCTCGAGACCAATCCCGATCTGACCGTGGCCGTGCTGAACAAGTTCGGCTTCCAGATCGAAGGCCGGATGAATTTCCTGCACCCGCCGTTCGACAACCCCAAGATCCGCCGCGCCGCGTTCCTGGCGATGAACCAGAAGGACGTGCTCGACGCCACCGTCGGCAATTCCAAATATTACGAGATCTGCGGCGCCTTTTTCGCCTGCGACACGCCGCTCGCCAGCGACGCCGGCGCGGAGACGCTGATCAAGGGCAACGGCATGGCCGAGGCCAAAAAGGCGCTGGCCGCCTCGGGCTATGACGGCACGCCGGTCGTGATCATGATCCCCGGCGACGTGCAGACGTTGAAGGGACCGCCGACCGTCGCGGCGCAGCTGTTGCGCGCGGCTGGCTTCAATGTCGACGCGCAGGTGACGGACTGGCAGACCGTGGTCAGCCGGCGCGCCAGCCAGAAGCCGCCGAAGGAAGGCGGCTGGAACATGTTCTTCACCTTCACGGGCGCCACCGAAACGATGAACCCGATCGTCAACAACCAGATCGCCGCGAACGGCAAGCGTGCCTGGTTCGGCTGGCCGGAGAACGCCAAGATCGAGCAGATGCGCGACGCCTTTGCGCGCGCGACCGCCCCCGACGCGCAGAAGCAGCTCGCAGTCGACATCCAGACGGAGGCCTATGAGCAGGTGATCTATATCCCGCTCGGCCAGTTCCGGATGCCGAGCGCCTGGCGCAAATCGCTGAGCGGCATGCTGGACGGCCCCGCGCCACCGGTGTTCTGGAACGTCGACAAGACCGAATAGGATCGGTCTGCCCGCAGACTCGCTTCGCCTCTCCCGCTCGCGGGGGAGGCCGGATCGCATCGCAGATGCGATCCGGGTGGGGGCTCTCTCCTCGATAGGACTCGTGGAGAGACCCCCACCCCGGCCCTCCCCCGCAAGCGGGAGAGGGAGCGCACTTCCTTCGCGGCTATCGTTCGCCGTACTGCCGCCGCCCTACTGGCCGTTGATCCGGCGCGCGGCCTTTGGCGCCTCGTCCTTCAGCCTCTCCAGCGCGCCGGGCATCATCTGTCCGAACATCGAGCTCAGCATCGCGGTCGGGATCAACCCCGCATTGCTGTTCTCCTGCGCGGCACCGCCCGACATCAGGAATTGCGGCACCAGCGGCTGGTTGATCCGGGTCAGCGCGTCCGCAAACTTCGCGAAGTTCTGCTCGGCCAGCCGGTACTCCGGCCCGCCATAGGCATCGACCGACAGCTTGGTCGCCTGCGCGTTGGCGGTGCCGACCGCGAGCACCCGGTCAGCCTCGCCCTGGCCTTCGAGCCGCGACTGCTCGCCGACCGCGGCCGCCGTGACCTTCCTCGTTTCAGCATCCTTCTGCGCGCGGGCGAGCGCCGCCGCGCCCTCGTTCTCGTTGACCTTGACCTGGATCAGCGACTGCGTGAGCGCCGACTGCGCCGCCGCCGTCGCCTTGGCCTCGTTGAGCGCGCGCTCCTGCACCGCGGCCTTCTCCTGCTCCTGATAGGTCTCGATCTGCTCGCGCGCGATCTGGCGCGAGCGGAGCTGGATCAGGATATTCTCGATGGTGTGGTCGCCGGTCGCAGCCCGCGGCGTGCCGATCAGGACCTCCTGGAGGTCGAGCGAATAGCCCTCGAACTTCGCCTTCATCACCCGCGCCGATTCCTCCTGGATCGCGGCGCGGTTCGGCAAGAGTTCGATCAGCGTCATCTTCTGCGCGATGTTCTTGAAGAACGCGCTGACCATCGGGTCGAGCGTCTGCTCGACCAGCTTCTTCACGTCGCCGAAGCGCTGGATGATCATCGGCGCCTTCTTGTAGTCGATATGCATCACCACCGAGAGCGGCAGCGTCGGCTCGAACGCGCCCTTGGTGATCAGCGAGATCTCCGACAGGTTCTCGTCGAGCTGCATCGAGCCGACCTCACCGCGCACCCATTTCAGGATGAAGTTGACGGTCGGGATGATCTCGATCTTGCCGGCATAGGTGTTGAAGGCGTACTTGCCGGGCAGCAACGGGTCCTTCCAGACGCCGCGGCCGCCATTGAGCACCAGCTCGCCGTGGCGATACTGCTCGCCCGAGACGTCGTCGGTGCGTGGGCCGGTGTAGAAGATCACGACGCCGACATTGCCGACCGGGATCACCGTCTTCGGCACCGCCTCGACGGTCGCGAACAGGCGGTTGATGTACCAGGTGCCCTCGACGATGACCTGCAGCTGCCGGCCGCGATAGCCGCCGCCGCGCAGGAATTTCTCGGGCTCCTGGAAGTTGTTGTGGAACGTCTCACCGTCGCGCAGAACGGTGCCGACCTCGGGCGCGATGATCTCGCCCGGAGGCAGCGACGGGCCGTCATGCACGGTGACGATACCGACCAGATCGTGATCGGCCGCCAGCACGACAGGCGCAAAGCCCCAACGCTCGGTGATCGTGAGCTGCATACCCTCGAGCACGCCGCGTTCAGGCTCGCTCAGCGCATGACCATAGACGCGCTCGTCGGTGATAACAGCGAACTGCGTGGTGTTGATCGCATAGGTGCCCTCGCGCAGCACCTTGCGCTGCGGGCCCTTCTGGCCGCCACCAAGCAGGAAGCGGCGCGCGTCCTGGAAGTCCGACTTCTCCTCGGTATCGTTGGCACCGAGCACCTGCGACGACTCCAGCGCCGCGCCGTCGCGCGCGAACACATAGGCGATCTTGCCCTGGCCGACGGTCACGAGATCCGAGCGGTGAATCCGGTACATGAAGGGAAACAGCACATGCAGGCCGCCGCGCAGCACTTCAGGCCCGTAGCCGGCCTCGCCGTTCAGTGCGATGAAGCCGTCATCGATCGAGCCCTTCAGCGACCACAGCTTTTCGACGATGCCGACCTGATTGTTGGGAATGTAGCGAAACACGTTTGATACGCGCAGCAGGATCACACATACGACCGCTGCAGCGATCCAAATGGCAGGCTGGGTTAAACCTGAGCCATTAAGAAAACCGAGGAAGTCCATAGTCCATCTCCACAATTCGCAACTGGGCGGTTTGGGAACCCAAACCTGCACCCAAGAATTGCGGTGCGGAGATGTGGTGTGCGGCCTTGTCCGCGCAAGGCGGTGAATATTGTTCGCTCGGCCAATCTTTTTTTGATGACAGGATGAACCGCCGATCGAGTCGCGTGACATCGATTGGCGCGATCAATTTGCTGCGATTGCGCATCATTCGCAGCACCTGGTCAGCCGGGAATATTTCCACGCCGCTTCGGGCAAAACGCCTTATCACATTGCGAGACCGCATGCGCGCGCCAATGCTATGGAGTCCGTTTGCTGAACCGGCGCGTCGCGAGAACCGGCATGGAAGCACGCAGATTCTACCACGAGGGAATGCTTGCGCGGCAGCAGGCAGCCGAGAGCCGGCGCCTGGTCAACGGTCGTACCACTCCTGCCACAAGCCGATGCGCGGACGTCCCGTCGACAACATCGACGGCCGTGGAGCCGCGTGATGCGTAAGAGCTGGTACAAACCGGCAGCCGGAGCCGCAATCATCAGCCTCAGTCTGTTCGCGGCGGCCGACCTCTGCGCCGAAGGCCGCAAATATGATCCCGGCGCCAGCGATGTCGAGATCAAGGTCGGACAGACGATGCCCTATAGCGGCCCGGTGTCGGCCTTGTCCGTCATCGGCAAGGTGCAGGCCGCCTACTTCCGGATGATCGACGACGACGGCGGCGGCATCAACGGCCGCCGGATCAACCTGATCTCCTATGACGATGCGGCAACGCCGGCCAAGACGGTCGAGCAGGTTCGCAAACTGGTCGAGCGCGACGAGGTCCTGTTCACGTTCCAGGGCGTCGGTAACGCCTCAAACATCGCGGTGCAGAAGTATCTCAACGACCGCCATGTCCCCCAGCTGTTCGCGGGTGGGCGCGCCACGCGGTTCGAGGATCCGGTCGGCTTTCCCTGGACCATGGGATTCGCGCCGAACCTGCGGACCGAGATCCGCGTCTATGCGCGGTTCATTCTCGACAATTATCCGAACGCCAGGATCGGCCTGCTCTACCAAAATGACGAGAGCGGCAAGGAATATCTCGCGGGGCTCAAGGACGCGCTCGGCGCGCGGGCGCCGGACATGCTTGCGTCCGAAGCCCCGTATGATGCGACGGACCCGACCATCGACTCGCAGGTGGTCCGGCTCAAGGCGGCAGCGGTCGACGTGCTGATCGACATGGCCGCGCCGAAATTCGCCGCCCAGGCCATCCGCAAAGCGGCCGAGCTCGGCTGGCAACCGCTGCATTTGCTCGGCGTCGGCTCGTCCTCGATCGACGCGGTGCTGGTGCCGGCGGGAACAGAGAATGCCAAAGGGCTGATCTCGGCGAGCTCGTTCAAGGAGGGACCCGACCTGGGCTGACGATGCGGGCATGAAGAAATGGCGCGCGTTTATGGACTCCTATTATCCGGACGGCGACAGGAAGAGCCTGTTCACGGTCTACGGCTATAGCGCCGCCGAGCTGCTGGTGCATGTGCTGCAGCAATGCGGCGACGATGTCTCGCGCGACAACATCATGCGCCAGGCCGCCAGCCTGAAGAATGTGAAGCTCGATCTGCTGCTGCCGGGTCTTGCCATCAACACCAGCCGCACCGACTATCGCGTGATCAAGGAGTTCCGGATGATGCGCTTCAGCGGCGAACGATGGGAGCCGTTCGGGCCGATCGTCGCCGACTAGGGCGCGGACTCATTGAGGCGCAGCCATAGCCTGATTGATGCGAGTTGAACGAAGGCTGGATAGTTGGCGGCAAGCCTATCGCAACGCGTCGCCACCCGACGGCATTGTTTGATCCTGTTGAAGAATCGCTCGACATAGCGGTCGTCGAGCCGCTGCCGCTGTTCAGACCGCTCGAACTTGGGCAAGCCGCTTGATTGAGTACGCGTCGTCCCAGCAGACGGCGGCTTCCCATGCGGCCGATGCTTGCGCGGCGATGTCGTGCGCGCCGCCATCGAGACCGGCGGCGTTGTGGGGCAGCACCAGGTCGAGATCGGGGACGTCAACATGCGACTCGTCCCAGTCGATCAGCGCGACCCGATCTGCGGTCATGCGGATGTTGCGCGGGTTGGGGTCGCCGTGGACGACGCAGGTCTGACGTCCGACGAGCCGCGCCCACGCGGCTCGGCATCGAGCAACGCCCTCAGGCGGCATTGCGCCGAGGTCGATCTTCGTCCCGGTCTCGGTGTGCAGGAGGTCGGTCGACGATCGCCAGCCCGGACGCTGCGGCCACCCCGCCGTCAACCGATGCAGCCGGCGGAGAATGTCGGCCACGCGACGCCAGTCGGCCTCCGTCTCTGGCGGTCCGCCCTCCACGTATGTCATCACCACCAGACCGTCCGCGAACAGCCGGCCGTCTGTCGTCGGGATCGGCACCGGCACGGTCAGACCTTCACGGTCGAGGTGTCGGAGAAGCTCGGTCTCCCACCCGAGATCAGCGTCGCTCCTCGCACCGAGACGACCGACCGCGAGGTGCCCTCGGACGCGCACGCTCCACACGTCGTTGGCGACGCCGCCGGCGAGCGGCTCGATGCGAGCTGCGTCTTCACCCCACTGCCCGAGTGCCTCCCATCCCATTGGCGACATCAAGGGCACTCCTCGTCGAGTTGGCTGACAAACTCCGCTCGAAGACGTCTTAAAGCGCGATGAGATTGGGTTGAATCGTCACCGCGCTTTGGCTCATTGTTTAAGCATGATCTCCGCGCAAACGCGTTTCGCGTTTGTCGCGAGGGAAAGCCGCTTCGCATTTTTCCAGATCATGCTTTAGCGCGAATGTCTTGGTCGCTTGAGTTCGGCGACTCGAAACTTTCCGGCGGCGTCCAGGCTGCTGCAAACCCAGTAGGCTCTATTTCGGTAGTCGCCCAAGAACACTTTGGTCTCGACGCAGTCTACGTAAGATTTGTAGGTGAGGTTGTCTCTGCACGTTGACGAGAAAGGCCCATGTGCTTGTCCGCCCGCCGACTCGCTACATCCAACCCAAGGGTCTTTGCCGTGTGGGAGGCTTGATTCACAACCACCGTTGCAATTGCTGGCGACTTTCTCCAGCCTGGCAATCCTCCCCAATATTGAATCTGGTGCAGGTGATGGCGTTCGAGCAGTTGACGATGACGTTTGAGCGGATGGCGTTCGACCGGTTGACGACGTCCGGCGAGATGCCCCTGTGTTTGCCGTCTGCTTCGGCCTGTTTGGCCTTGCTGCCTCCTTCGGCGCATCGACCGTGATGCCGGGAAGCGGGCTGGCGGAGCCTGTTGGGGTTTGCGACGCTGCCGGGCCGCACAGCAAGACAGTTGAGAAGAAAGCGACGGCTGAGTGCGCGACAAGCCTTGACGACAATCTCATGACCATGTCCTCTCGAGGAGGGACATCCCGTCCCAATTGCGTTACCACGCATACTCAACTAGCCGAAATATCCGAACTTGGCCACTGAGGGTCAAAGGAATTTCTGCCGATGGCCGCCATTGACATGGTTGCCGAGGATCATGCGGACATCTCGCTCAAAGCCGTTGCCATGTCTGATTGTATCTCACAGGCGACCGGCTTCGATGTTGTTTTCTTGAGAGCAAACGGACGCGGGTCTTTGAACAGGCGTCCTACCTTGGATGCCACCAGCGTCCGCCGATCACCACGCCTTCGGATGCGATCTTGCGATCGCCCGTCAGGTGCTCGCCGACGACGTCGACATAGTCGAACTGCCCTTCCCTGATCGAGATCAGCGTGGCGTCGCCGACGCTGCCGGGCTTGAGGCTGCCGAGCTCCGGACGCCGCAATGCCATCGCGGCATTGACGGTGGACGCCGCGATCACGTCCGGCAACGACATTCCCATGCAGAGGAACTTCGACATCGTCGTCACCTGGTCGAACGCCGGGCCGTCGATGCAGAGCTGGTGGATGTCGGAGGAGATGGTGTCGGGGTAAAAGCCGTTGGCGAGCATCGCACGCGCGGTCTTGAAGGAGAACGAGCCCTTGCCGTGGCCGATGTCGAACAGCACGCCGCGCTCGCGCGCCTCCAGCACCACCTTCTTCACCGTGCCCTGCGCGGTCGCGGGCGTGTTGGGGAACGGACGGAACGCATGGGTCAGCACATCGCCGGGGCGCAGGCGCGCCAGCACCTCCTCATAGCTCGGCGGCGGATGGTCGATATGCGCCATCAGCGGCATGCCGACCTGTTCCGCAACCTCCAGCGCGATCTCGAGCGGCACCAGCCCCGAAGTGCCCGAGGCGAACAAACCGACCCGCACCTTGATGCCGACGATCAGGTCGCGGTTCTCATCCGCCACCCGCGCCGCGTCGACCGGGTTCATCAGCCGCAACTCCTCGCTCTCGCCGACCATCACCCGGTCCGAGAAGCCGAAGATGCCGGCATGCGAGACATGCAGATAGGCGAGGATGCGGACCTGGCTCGGCTCGATCACATGCTTGCGGAAGCCGGCAAAGTTGCCGGGGCCGGCGCTGCCGGTATCGACCGAGGTGGTGACGCCGGACGCGCGGCAGAATTCCTCCGCGTCGATCCCGAGCGAGGTGCCGCCCCAATAGACATGGGTGTGCAGGTCGATGATCCCGGGCGTCACGATCAAGCCGGAGACATCACGCACCTGGGTTGCAGGATCGGCGACAAGCCGCTGTCCAACCGCAGCAACCTTGCCGCCCGAGAACGCCACGTCAGTCACGGCATCGAGCTTTTGCGACGGGTCGATCACACGTCCGCCGCGCAGAATCAAATCGAAAGGCATCGTCATCTCCGGATTTCAGTCCGGCACGATGGTCGAGATCGCCTAAGCCTGCAAGCGGCTCAGCCGGCGCGGGCCTCATGGGAAAGCGGCGCGGTCACCGTCGCCTCATCCGCGCTGTTGTCGGCCCCCTCATCCGCCGCCTTGGCCGACGCGACGATGGCCGCAATAGCCGGGTTCTGCGCCGCCTCCGAGGCAGCAATGGTCTCGCGGGCCCAATGGTAGGAGGATTGGAAGATCTCCTGATGGCGGTCGAAATCGGTCACGTCGATGCCATCGGGCGTTGGCGGGCGCATCACCATGTCGAGCGGCGTGGTCGGCAACGTATCGTAGCGTTGATGGGCGACGAGGCTCCGCCACAACACGTTGACGGCGCTCGGCGCGGCCGGGAGCGATTTCCTCCGGAACGGCGTCAGCAGGGACGCAAGCAGTTCAAGCCGTCCCGGCAGCTTGGCATAGTCGACGTCGAACATTTCACTGGCCGGCTCGCCGAAATGGACCACCAGATTCGGGCCGCTCTTCAACTGATGCATTTGCGCTAGCGGAACGTTGTCGACGAGACATCCATCGACCAGCATCAAGCCGTCCCTGGTATAGAACGGCGGCAGCAGGCCGGGGATGGCGCTCGATGCGCGCACCGCCTGCCAGAGCAGGCCGGTCCGGATCAATTCGAGACTGTGCGTCGAAAGATTGGTCGCAACCGCCGCGAACGGCCGCCAGCAGTCCTCGATCCGACAGTGATGGCCGTACTGATCGGCAAGTGCGGAATCGAAGGCCTTGTGGTCCAGCAGTGCGTAGCGCGGCCAGGTCGGACGGCGGAAGCTGCGGCTGGAGACGAAGATCTCATGCGTGCCGCGCTCGAGATGCTCGGCGTCGTAGTTCTTGGCAAAGCCCGCCGCCATCGCCGAACCGACGCTGGTGCCGACAAAGATATCGAACATCACGCCGCGCTCACGAAACGCCTTGTAGATTCCGACATGCGCCGTGCCGAGGCTGCCGCCGCCACCGGCGACAAATCCGACGGCGCGCCCGCAGAGAAAGCGGACCAGGCTGTCGATATCGATCATGTCCTCGAGCGCGACATGGTGGTGCATGAAGCAGGGCAGCCGCATCAGCCAGGCCGCGGTGCCGCTGACCTCGTTGCGCCTGATATCATGAACCCGAACGAGGCGTCGCGTTGACGCCGGATGCACCCCGCAGGCGAACCTTTCAATCTCCGTCAGGTCAGGCGCGGGCGCGTGGCCACGGCAGGCGAATACGACGAGGTCAGCCTGGCGGATGGTTTTTCGCGCCCACTCCGATGCGTCAGCTCCACCGAAATAGGCCACCAGCGGCGCGTCATACTCGATCCTGTTGAGCCAATCGGCCACTTCGGATGCGTCCAGCGGGCGGCCGGGAAACATGGCCTGAACCCGCGCGAGGTCGACGATCTCGGCACCGGCGGCGGCAAGGCTCTGACGCAAGCGCTGTTCAAAGGCCGCAGGCACCGGCTCCCGTCCGCCGGAGATCAGCGCGACGGTGCGTGCCTTCGGCGACGCCCGGGCGGGCAACAGGCGCGCGGTCTGGATGGCAAACCGCTGGGCAAGAGCGGCAAGCAGCGCCTCGACGATCTCAGGCGTTTCCTGCACGAGTGTCGCATAGGCCGCACGCGTCAACACCAGCACGCTGCTATCGCGGATCGCGATCACATTGGCCGTACGCGGGATATTCGCAAAGAAGCCGATCTCGCCGACCAGTTCGCCGGCGCGGAGCTCCGCAATCGGTTCAGGATGATCGGTCCTGTACACGGCGAGCGCGCCGTGCAGCACCAGAAACAATGCGTCCGAGGGGCCGCCCTGCTCGACCAGCAGCTGGCCACGCACGAGATCTTGCCGGGTCATTGCGCCGACGGCGATCAGCCGCTGCTCCGCGCTGAGCGTTCTGAACAGCGGGAAGTCCTCGGACACGTTTCCCCACGCAGACGTTGCACTCGGCGGCACTCGGTTCGATTGCATGCTCCGATGTTAGCCCCGGGCCGCCGTCCCGGCGAGTGATATCAGGGCCATACCGGCCTCACCCTCGCCACTATTGTTGGGGGCACTGCAACAGGATTTGCAGCACCGCATTCGCCGGGCTCACTCCACCAATTCCGGCCACGGCACGATGGTCGACTTCACCGTCTTCATGGCCATCGCGTCCGCGACCGCCTGTCCGACACCCTCCTCGGTGAACGGATAGATCGTCTGCATGTCGAGCCAGGGATATTTGTTGCGGGTGCGGTAGAGCATGTCGACGCCGAGCGGCAGGTCGTTGCCGGTGAAGCCCCAGGAGCCGAGCACGTTGAGATCCTTGGTGCAGATGCGGTGCCACGACGTATCGATCGAGCCGGCATCGGTGAACTGGCCCATCTCGACATAGGTGCCGCCGTCGCGCAGCATCTCGATGCCTTCGGGGCCGACGGTCGGATGGCCCGAGCAATCCATCACGAGGTCGGCGCCGAAACCGCCGATGATGTCGCGCACCGCCTTGATCCTCTCCTCCGGCGTCTTGAGCTGCTCGATATCGACGGTCGCCTCGGCGCCGAACTTGCGCGCCAGCGCCAGCCGCGGCGTCTCCGGCGCGCCGACGCAGATCACGCGCCCTGCCCCCATCTCCTGCGCGGCGGCGACCGCGAGGATGCCGATCGGACCCGAGCCCTGGATCACCACCGTGTCGCCCCAGCTGAAGCCGCCGGCGCGCGTGGCGCGGTTGAAGGCGCGGATGCAGGAGGTCAACGGCTCCGAGAGCGCGCCCAGCCGCAGCGACATGTCGTCGGGCAATTTGTAGATCTTGGTGCCCGGCAGCATGTCGAGATCGACATAGACATATTCGGCCCAGCCGCCCCACATGTGCGGCGGCTTGTCGAAGCCGAGATAGCGGCCGTAATACACCGGCGTCAGGCACTTGTTGGCGCTTTGCGGGTAGTGAATGCAGTAATAGCAGCGGCCGCACGGCATCAAGGGCGGGATCATCACCTTCGATCCGACCTGCAGCGGCTTGCTCATGAAGTCCTCTGAAAACTCCGGGCCGCATTCGACGATCACGCCGCCGAGCTCATGGCCGAGCGTAAACGGCCATGGCAGCGGCTTCGGCCAGTGCCCCTTCAGGATATGCAGGTCGGTGCCGCAGACGCCGCAGGCGCCGACCTTGATCAGAGCCGCCTTTTTGCTGACATCAGGCCATGGCACGGTGCGGATCACCGGCTTGGCGCCCGGCCCCTCATGCGTGCAGACGCGGATCTGCTCCATCGGTTCGTCCTCCCTGTCCTTGTCGTTGGGCCGGGTTCGGCCGTGCCGACTTTAGGTCAGGACGATCGGGATGTCATGAAGGCAGCTTAAAGCGGCAGCCTAAAGCGGAGGCTTGCAGCATCGCGGGAAAAGGCACGATGAATCCGGGTATCGAAGGTATCGTTGGCATGTACGTCAAGTTGGGCGAACTGGACACGCTCGAACGGATGAAGGAGCATCGGCAGGGCTTGCTGGAGCAATGCGTCGATACCGAGCATTTCAGCTTCGATGTGACGCGATCGATCTACAGGAGCGACCTCGACGTGATCGAGGCCGGCATCGAGAGCCTCTCGGGCGAGATCACCGGCCATGTCGACGCCTTCAACGAAAACAGGATCGCCGGCTGGGCCCTTTACAACCAGCACCCCGACAAGCGGGTGAAGATCGATATCTACTTCAACGGCGACCACGTTGCCGAAGTCGTGGCCGATCAGTTCCGCAATGATCTTCTCAAGCTCAACAAGGGTGACGGGCACCATGCCTTTGTGTTCGTGCCGCCAAGCGGGTCGTTTCAGCCGCCCCTGCAGCTCGGGGTCCGCGCGGCGAACAGGAAAGTCCTGAAGGCGTTGACTGTTGAATAGGCAGTGAACGCCGCGATCAATCGGCGTCGAGATCAGATGACGGTGCGGCCCGACAACCTGTCGAGCCGCTCTGTCAGACACAACCCAGTCATCATTCCCAAATAACCTGCGCGAGCTTGTTTGCGCTTTTGGGCGTCCAACGGGTCATGTGCCCATTTGCCGGGCGCCTCGACCTGTAAGTGAAGAGGTCATAGCCCCTTTCCACGATGATTTCCGAGACCTCGACGAAGCCCAGATCGTCTTCCGGCGTCTTGACGCTGTGAAAGGTCGTGTCGCTCTCAATTGGGGCGCCATCGGCAACCGTCAACGCAATCGCGCCCTCTCCGTCCCGGAGCGGCTTGCAGATCGGAACCAAGCGCGCCTCAAAATTCGTTGGATGGTAAGCCCGCAGCCGCAGGTTCTTGTAGAATTTCCTGTCGCCCTCGATTTCAAGAACGCCCTTGCACGCCGCGGAATTGAGCAGCATGCCACTCAATGCGCTCATGCTTCCGACATTCAGCTCATAGGTTTTCCCGCGTTCAAGACGCACGCCTCTGAATTCGATCAGGGATGTCTTGTAATTTGCGGGGGGAGCCGCAAGCCGATCCTGCAGGTTGATCACCTCGAACCGGGCGATCGGGAACATCCTGTCCACCTCGATCATCGGCATCGCGCGAATTGCGCTGATCAGTTCCTTCAGGCTGTCGGCGATGAGTTCCGAAAGTTCCACGCCTGGATGGCTCGGATCCTTGTAGAGGCTTTCCGGACGTCTGGTTCCGTCTTCAAGAAGGTGGGTGATGCAATCGCGCACATCCAGATAGAACCATTCGTTTCGTTCAAACACCGAGATGCAGTTCGAGATCAAATGCTTGGATAGCTCCACGGTGCTGACCGGGATGCAGACGAAGATCGGCTCGCATCCATTCTTCTTGGCGCTGTGCCCGATCCATTCGATCCATTTCACCACGTCGTAAAGCCCGATCGCACCGGCCGACAGCAGCGAGTAATCGATCGCGCACATGTCAATGATGCAAAATTCCGCGTTCCGAAAGAACGAGCGGCCAGCAAAATAGGGGCCAAGCAGCGATGGGCTCGCGCCGACGCGTCCCATCGACACCACTTCAACCGGCTGATGACGATCTAAAAATTTGTTGAAGAAACCTTCCTTGAGAATGCTGTTGGATTGACCCAAAATCGCGATCCTAGTCGTCATTCCCACTCCCCAACGGCTGTCAGCATATGCTCAGACTTCGACTTCGAACCATCCCGCTTGCATTGTCAATCGTTGCAATGGCCACGATCTCATCAGTGAGTGCCGCGCCATTGAGCGGACCCGCATGCGATGAGGCGGACCAGCAGATCGCGTCGACGCCGACGATCCCCGACTCCGCAAATGCGCTTCGGCGCGATCTGAAGAACGTCAGCTCGCTGCCTGCCCAGGCTTCGATCGTGATGCTTGGCGACTCGCTGGTCGAAGCCTGGCCGGAAGACCTCGCTTCCTCGCTCGCTGCGGGACATCCCGTCCTGAATCTCGGGGTCGGTCGAGATCGCATCCAGAATACGCTGTGGCTACTGACCTCATTCGAACAACAGCTCAAGCGCATCCAACCTCAGTCCGTGATCCTGCTGCTTGGCACGAACAACATCTACCTGGACAAGCCGTGCGGCGTCCGGCTTGCCTTTGACCATCTGTTTGACCGCATCAGCCGGATTTGGCCAAAGGCCCATCTGGTCCAGATTCTCATCTTGCCGCGCGGCCCGAATATGACGGGCGCAAAGGAAAACATTTCAGCCGTCAACGCATCGCTCTCGTCGCGAGAGAAGTCGGTGCAGAAGTACCGCGTTCTCGATGCGTCGGCGATCGCCTGCCAGAACAGCACGCCCTGTGCCAACTACCGCGAAGACCTGCTGCACCTGACAAGGACAGGGTATGAGCAGTTGACGCAGATCGTCAGGACAAACCTCAGCAGCAACTGAGCCGCTTCACGGGCCCCGGATTTCCAAGGCGAGGCGATCTCGAGCGGGAGTATCGACGCCGGACGGCTGCAAGGAGCGCAAACCACAGTCTCAGTCGCATGATCGAACGTCTCCGCCCCGTGAGCTGACTAAATCACGACAGGCCAGGTGAAGCCGCCGGACATGCCAATGCCGGCTGCGACATGACGGACGTGCGCGGCCAATTGACAGCGACGATCGCTTCACCGCAACCTGCGACACAACCTCAGGTGATGGAATGAAGCTGCAGCCCGGCTCCGAACGAATTCTCGCGGATAGCAGCACCGACCCGCTGGACGGGCACGTGCGATGGGCGCCCGCGAAATCGCTGTGGCTCGGCACCATGACCGCAGTTGCGGTCATGTTTGGACCAATGACGTTTTCGTGGAGCGCATTCGCGCTGTTCATCGTGACCAGCGCGATCACCCTGTGCTTCGGGCATTCGGTCGGCATGCACCGCCGCCTGATCCATGCGAGCTTCGACTGCCCGCTGTGGCTCGAACGGCTCTGCGTCTATCTCGGCACGCTGGTCGGCATGGCCGGCCCCTACGGCATGGTACGGCTGCATGATTTCCGCGACTGGGCGCAGCGCCAGGCCGCGTGTCACGACTACTCCTGCCACCGCGCCGGCTTCTGGCGCGATGCCTGGTGGCAGCTGCATTGCACGCTGGTGCTGAAACACCCGCCGGTCTTCCAGCTCGAGCCGCGGCTCGCCAATGATCGCTTCTATGTCTTGGTCGAGCGAACCTGGATGTGGCAGCAACTGCCCTGGGCGCTGCTGTTTCTTGCGATCGGCTCATGGAGCTGGCTGGTCTGGGGCATCTGCGTCCGCGTCGCCGTCTGCGTCACCGGTCATTGGCTGATCGGTCATTACTCGCATCGCAAGGGCGGACAGACCTGGATCATCGAAGGCGTCGCGGCCCAGGGCTACAATATCGGCATCGCCGGGCTGATCAGCATGGGCGAAAGCTGGCACAACAACCACCATGCGTATCCGAGCTCCGCGAAGCTCGGGCTGCTGCCGGGTCAGATCGATCTCGGCTGGTGGCTGATCAAGACGTTCGAGGCCGCAGGACTGGCGAGCAACATCAAGACACCGGACAATCTTGCGCCGCGCCCGGGCGCGCGCCGCGTCGACGACCTGGGCACAGCTGACGCGGTCGCCGGGACATAGCGGCCGTGTATTGGTCCGCACGCCAGTTGCAGATCGATCGCCATGCCGCTATATTGCCCGTGTCGGAAAAGGCAGACTTGGTTTGGTAAGCCCAAGTCCTCTCGAAAACGAAGTCCCTTCGAAAACGAAAGCTCTGGTCTTCTGCCTCGTGCATGAGATTCCCACGACGAACACCGGACGCCATCGAAGCGTCCATTGTTCGTCCGTGTGGTTCTCAACCCGACGAACCGCTCCGGTCGAACATCGACAAAGGAGCAGTTCATGCACAACGGTCACCCCCTTCCCCATGATGTCGTGATCGCCGGCGCCGGCCCCGTCGGCCTGCTTCTTGCCTGTGAGCTGCGGCTCGCGGAGCTCTCGGTGCTGGTGCTGGAGCAGGCCGCGGAGGCGCGCTCGCCGTTGAAGCGGCTGCCGTTCGGCATGCGCGGCCTGTCGGCGCCCACCATCGAAGCCTTCTATCGCCGCGGGATGCTGGACGACATCGCGCCGCCGCAGCGTGCGAAGGTTGACGCGGACAGCAACGCATCGAATGAAGCGCACCGGATGCAACAGCCGCGCCGCCCGGCCGGCCATTTCGCGGGCATCCAGTTTTACCACGACAAGATCGACAGCTCGGCGTGGCCGTTTCGCCTGCCGGGTCCGGCCAGCACCAGCATGGCGGTCGATATGGAGTCGCTCGAATCCGCGCTCGCCGCTCGCGCAACCGCGATGGGGGTAGAGATCAGGCGCGGCCTGGCCGTCGAGGCGCTCGAACAGTCGAACGACGGCGTGACCATTCGCGCCAGTGGCGAGATCTTCGACGGACGCTGGCTGGTCGGTTGTGACGGCGGCCGCAGCGCGGTGCGCAAGGCCGGCGGCTTCGCATTCGTCGGCACCGATCCCGAATTCACCGGCTATTCGGTCGAGGTCGCGATCGCCGATCCGGAAAGACTCCGCGCGGGCCGCCACTACACGCCGACGGGCATGTACACCTACGCACGGCCCGGCACGATCGCGATGGTCGAATTCGACGGCGGCGCCTTCCACCGCACCCAGGAGATCACGCTTGAGCATGTGGAGGCGGTGTTGCGTCATGTCTCCGGCACCGACGTCACCTTGACTGCGCTCCGGCTTGCCACCACCTGGACCGATCGCGCCTGTCAGGCGACGGCTTACCGAAGCGGGCGCGTGCTGCTCGCCGGCGACGCAGCGCACATCCATTCGCCGCTCGGCGGCCAAGGCCTCAACCTCGGGCTTGGCGATGCGATGAATCTCGGCTGGAAGCTCGCCGCCACGATCCGCGGCGACGCGCCGGCCGATCTGCTCGACAGCTATTTCAATGAGCGGCATCCGGTGGGCGCGCAGATTCTCGACTGGTCGCGCGCCCAGGTCGCGCTGATGCGGCCGAGCCGGAGTTCGCGCGCGCTCGAAGCCATCATCCGCGATCTGATCGAGACGCCCGACGGCACGACCTACTTTGCCGAGCGCGTGTGGGGTGTTTCGCTGCGCTACGATCTTGGCGACAGCCATCCGCTGGTCGGCCGCAGCGCGCCCGACTTCGAGCTCGCCTGCGGGAGCAGGCTCGGCGAGTGGCTCAGGAATGGGCGCGGACTGCTGCTCGACTTTGACGCGTGCGCTTCCCTGCAGGCCGTTGCAGTTCGCTGGAGCAAGCGGATCACCTATGTCGCAAGCGACGCCCGGGATCGACTGGGCTTGCGCGCGGTGCTGGTGCGCCCCGATGGCTTCGTCGCCTGGGCCACCAACGCTGCCGCTGACCTCGAGGACGCCGCTCAAGCCATGGCACGATGGTTCGGCGAAGCTGACGCGGCGCATGAACGCGCCTAAGTCCTCGGGCACGGCGCGCGTGAAACTCTCTCGCTCCGTGTCCGGGTTCCCTGCCACAACCGTAACGCCCCGTTAACCCTATCAGCCTTAGGGTCATCGGGGCTCCGAATGGACGGCGGCCGGGTTTGTTGTGATGTCGTTTGCACAGAAGAAAACTACCGTCGTCCCCGTAGCCGAGGAGCGGCGGCGCTTCCAGCGCGTCAAGGTGCACCTGCTCGGCCGCTACATGCTGCCCGACCGGCGCGAGTTTCCCTGCCAGATTATCAACATGTCCCCGGGTGGCCTCGCGCTGCTGGCGCCGGGCATCGGCAATGTCGGCGACCGCGTGATCGCCTATCTCGACCATATCGGCCGGGTCGAAGGCCGCATCACCCGTATCATCGACAACGGCTTTGCGATGACGATCGGCGCCACCGCGCGCAAGCGCGACAAGCTCGCCGCCCAGCTCACCTGGCTCGCCAACCGCGATATCCTCAATCTGCCCGAGGATCGCCGCCACGACCGTATCGTGCCGCGCAACCCGATCGCCCTGCTCACCCAGGAAGACGGCACGCGGATGACCTGCCGCATCATCGACCTTTCGTTGTCCGGTGCCGCGATTGCCGCGGAGAACCGTCCGCCGCTGAAGTCGCTCGTGATGCTCGGCAAGGTGCAGTCCCGCGTGGTGCGAAATCTCGAGGAAGGCTTCGCGCTCGAGTTCGTCCACGAGCAGTCCGCGGAAACGCTCGAAGAGAGCGTTACCGCGAGGTAAAGCGAAAAGCCGCTCAAGCCCCCCGTTTTCAGCCCGCGAAGGCGGCCTCCGGTGTACCGGTGGCCGCCTTCGCCGCGTTTGGGCTGGTGAAATCGGCGGTTAACGGCCGGCGCGTTTGGCGCAACAAACCGCACAGGCGCAGCGCGCGCCGAGTTAATGCATAAAATTTGAATCAATTGCAGTTGTTTCAAATTTTATGCGAATTCGATTCAAGTATAGATCGAATTAGCGGCGGATTTTACGAGTATTCGCGTCAAATCTACTTTGCGTACTTAGCGGCGGCGAAAAAGCTTTGTGCGAAACGTGGTCCCAACAAGAAGAACGGGGGCCACAATGTTTGGGTTCAGGGGACAGGGGAAAGGTTTGGCAGTTGCCGCCATCCTGTTTGCGACGTGCGTGTCGGCCAAGGCCGGCGACGTGGTCTACGCCAGCCTGGGTGACGTCGCGCGTTCGCCGATCGGCTGGGTCGAATTCTGCGCCGACAATCCGGGCGAATGCCGCGGCAGCGCGACGCAACCACGCGACATCGTGTTGTCGCAGACCGCCTGGCGCGACCTGGTGCGGGTCAACAAGTGGGTCAATGAGTCAATCAAGCCGATGACCGACATGGATCATTGGGGCGTGATCGAGAAATGGTCGTTGCCATCCGACGGTTACGGCGACTGCGAGGACTACGTGCTCCTGAAGCGCAAGATGCTGATGGATGCCGGCTGGCCGCGCGAGGCGCTGTTGATCACGGTTGTCCGCGACAAGAAGGGCGAAGGCCACGCGGTGCTGACGGTGAAGACCGACAAGGGCGAGTTCGTGCTCGATAACCAGAACGAGAGCATCGTCGCCTGGACGGAGACCGGCTACCGCTTCGTCAAGCGGCAATCGCAGAGCGACCCCAATGTGTGGGTCTCGCTCGGCGACAACCGCCCGGCAGTCTCAACGGCAAGCTCGCGCTGAGCAGAACAGGAATTTCGAGTTCGCGACCCGGTCACATCCCCACCCCTCCCCGTCCCAGACCGGTTCGCGCGCGCCCACCCTTCCCCCAAAGGGTGGGCGCAACCTTTTTGGGGGCTGGAAAGCCTTGACGGATGAAGGTGATCGAGGCTTGCAACGCAGGCAGGCGCGCGTCGCTACGCGAATTGCGTAACCAGCCAGGTCACATAGACGAAGTTCAGCGGTGGAAAGAACATCGCGGTGCTCTTCAAAAGCACTCCGCTGCAGGCAACAGCGCCGCCGCAATCGCCCCAACTGCTCGACAGGCAATGACCGGCAGCGAAAAGCCCCAGCGCAAACGAGATGCTCTTCCTGCCATCCGTCGCCGTCACGGCATTATCGATGGCATCGAGCATCGGCCCGAAACCGTTCGCGACCGGCCACCAGATCGGCCAGATGAGGGTGCAAATGATCTGCTTGACGCCGATCGAGCGCTCGCGATCGCGGTAGAAGGCGCCGATCGTGAAGATGCAGCCCAATGCGTAGACAACGAAAATTGGCAACAGAACCTTGTCGGCGCCCATCGCTTCCCCCAGCGTGCTAACCCGTCTTATTCGTCAGAGTGCGCCTGAGAGGCTGGCGAGCGTGGTGTAAAGCGCTGATGCGGCGTAGGATTCGGTTGCAAAGCCAACCCCATCACCTTCAGCCGCGAACACCAGGCCCGCCATGACCGATGATACGATTCTGCCCTTCTCGTTTCCAGCCGTTCACGCCAAGAAAGTCACAGCTGCCTTCGATGGCGGTCGGCTGACCTCGAACGGGGGCGTGATGCTTCTGGCGATGGCCGAGCGGCGTCTCGGCTTGGCCGACAATTTGGCCCGGGTGTTCCCGGATCGGCGCGATCCGACGCGGGTCGTGCACAGCCTTGTCGATATGTTCCGCGCGCGCATGTTCGCGATCTGCTGCGGCTACGAGGACGCCGACGACCTCGATCATCTGCGGTCCGATCCCGCATTCAAGCTGGCCTGCGGACGGCTGCCGGACACGGGTCGCGATCTGTGTTCCCAACCGACGCTGTCGCGGCTGGAGAATGCTCCGCGCCTGCGCGACGTGATCCGACTGACCTACACTTTGGTCGACGCATGGATGGATAGCTACCCGCGCGAGCCGGCATCCGTCACGCTCGACATCGATGATACCTGCGATGTCGTCCACGGCCATCAGCAGCTCTCGCTGTTCAACGCTCATTATGACGAACGCTGCTTCCTGCCGATCCACGTCTACGACACGGAGAAGAGCCGGCCCGTGGCGGTCGTGCTGCGGCCCGGCAAGACGCCGGGCGGCGTCGAGGTGCGTGCCCATCTGCGCCGCCTGATACGGCATATCCGGACGCGGTGGCACAACACGCGAATTACGTTCCGTGGCGACGGGCACTATGCTCGGCCGGAGGCCATGACGTGGTGCGAGACCAACGGCATCGACTACATCTTCGGTCTGTCCGGCACCAAGCCGCTCGCCAGAAAAGTCGACGAGGCCGCCGACGACATCCGCACGCGACGCGCCATCGAGAACCTGCCGGTTCTGCGTGGCTATACCGAGACGCGCCACAAGGCCAAGTCCTGGGATCGCGAACGGCGTACCGTCGCCCGTATTGAGGCGACGATGCTCGGCCTCGACATCCGTTTCGTCGTCACCAGCCTCGATGTCGGCTCGGCCGAGTGGATCTACGACAGCCTGTATTGCGCGCGCGGCCAAGCCGAGAATCTGATCAAGCTGCATAAGACACAGCTCGCCTCCGATCGCACCAGCTGCCGTTCGGCGCTCGCCAATCAAGTCCGCCTCGTTCTCCACACCGCCGCTTATTGGCTGATGCTGACCGTGCGCGACGCGATTCCCAAAGCCCGGGAATTGGCCACAGCCGAGTTCGCGACGCTGCGTCTTCGTCTCTTGAAACTCGCTGCCCGTGTCGTCGAGACCACGAGCCGCATTCGCCTTGCGTTTGCCGCGGCATGTCCCGAAGCCGACCTGATCCGCGGCTTGCCAGGCGCGCTGCTGCCGCTCGGTCCTTGACCGGCGGGGCGTCCGCCCCCCGTTCGCCCAACCCATCCCTCAAGCGCGTTGCAAAGTACGGGTCGTCAGGCGGTGAAAAGCCGAAGGCAATCCCGCGCGCCTCGTCAGAGCAGATGTGCGGCCACATCAATCGGACTAAAAAAACGCACTCTCACGAATAGGACGGGCTAACCCGTCTTATTCGTCAGAGTGCGCCTGAGAGGCTGGCGAGCGTGGTGTAAAGCGCTGATGCGGCGTAGGATTCGGTTGCAAAGCCAACCCCATCACCTCAACCGCGAACGCCAGGCCCGCCATGACCGATGATACGATTCTGCCCTTCTCGTTTCCAGCCGTTCACGCCAAGAAAGTCACAGCTGCCTTCGATGGCGGTCGGCTGACCTCGAACGGGGGCGTGATGCTTCTGGCGATGGCCGAGCGGCGTCTCGGCTTGGCCGACAATTTGGCCCGGGTGTTCCCGGATCGGCGCGATCCGACGCGGGTCGTGCACAGCCTTGTCGATATGTTCCGCGCGCGCATGTTCGCGATCTGCTGCGGCTACGAGGACGCCGACGACCTCGATCATCTGCGGTCCGATCCCGCATTCAAGCTGGCCTGCGGACGGCTGCCGGACACGGGTCGCGATCTGTGTTCCCAACCGACGCTGTCGCGGCTGGAGAATGCTCCGCGCCTGCGCGACGTGATCCGACTGACCTACACTTTGGTCGACGCATGGATGGATAGCTACCCGCGCGAGCCGGCATCCGTCACGCTCGACATCGATGATACCTGCGATGTCGTCCACGGCCATCAGCAGCTCTCGCTGTTCAACGCTCATTATGACGAACGCTGCTTCCTGCCGATCCACGTCTACGACACGGAGAAGAGCCGGCCCGTGGCGGTCGTGCTGCGGCCCGGCAAGACGCCGGGCGGCGTCGAGGTGCGTGCCCATCTGCGCCGCCTGATACGGCATATCCGGACGCGGTGGCACAACACGCGAATTACGTTCCGTGGCGACGGGCGCACTATGCTCGGCCGGAGGCAATGGCGTGGTGCGAGACCAACGGCATCGACTACATCTTCGGTCTGTCCGGCACCAAGCCGCTCGCCAGAAAACTCGACGAGGCCGCCGACGACATCCGCACGCGACGCGCCATCGAGAACCTGCCGGTTCTGCGTGGCTATACCGAGACGCGCCACAAGGCCAAGTCCTGGGATCGCGAACGGCGTACCGTCGCCCGTATTGAGGCGACGATGCTCGGCCTCGACATCCGTTTCGTCGTCACCAGCCTCGATGTCGGCTCGGCCGAGTGGATCTACGACAGCCTGTATTGCGCGCGCGGCCAAGCCGAGAATCTGATCAAGCTGCATAAGACACAGCTCGCCTCCGATCGCACCAGCTGCCGTTCGGCGCTCGCCAATCAAGTCCGCCTCGTTCTCCACACCGCCGCTTATTGGCTGATGCTGACCGTGCGCGACGCGATTCCCAAAGCCCGGGAATTGGCCACAGCCGAGTTCGCGACGCTGCGTCTTCGTCTCTTGAAACTCGCTGCCCGTGTCGTCGAGACCACGAGCCGCATTCGCCTTGCGTTTGCCGCGGCCTGTCCCGAAGCCGACCTGATCCGCGGCTTGCCAGGCGCGCTGCTGCCGCTCGGTCCTTGACCGGCGGGGCGTCCGCCCCCCGTTCGCCCAACCTACACCTCAAGCGCGTTGCAAAGTACGGGTCGGTCAGGCGGTGAAAAGCCGAAGGCAATCCCGCGCGCCTCGTCAGAGCAGATGTGCGGCCACATCAATCGGACTAAAAAAACGCACTCTCACGAATAGGACGGGCTAGCGCCTGGCCAAAACCAGATCGGCGGCGCGATCCCCCGACCGCACCGATCCCTCGATGGTTGCCGGCAACCCGGTAGCAGTCCAGTCGCCGGCAAGGAACAGGTTTCTTTGCGCCGTCGCAGGCCCGGGACGCAGGGCATTCTGCTCCGGCGTCGCCTCGAATGTAGCGCGGCGCTCGCGCACGATCTGCCAGGGCGGCAGGTCACCGGACACGCCCGATGCCTTGCAGATATCCCGCCAGATCGCCTGCGCGAGCTCCTCGCGCGGCATGTCGACCAGGCGATCGCCATTGCTGATCGTCACCGACAGCCGTTGCGGGAAGGCGAACAGCCATTCCACGAGCCCGCCGACCACGCCAAGAATGGGCGCGGCATCGCGCGGCGGATCGATGCGGAAGTGCGCGTTCACGATGGCGCGGAATTTGGTCGGCGTTTTCAGGCCGGGCAGCAGCGTGGCCGCAGCGCGCGGCGGCACCGCCAGCACGACGGCATCGCCGGCCGCCAGCGCGATCCTGTCGCCGCCGCCGAAGTCGAGCTCGCCGACGCGATCACTCGACATGACGAGTGCGCGCAATTCGTGACTGAACTGGACCCTGTTGCCCCGCTCCTGCAGCAGCTTCACGGCCGGCTCGATCAGGACCGAGCTCAGGCCATCGCGAGCGATCAGCGGACGGCAGGCCTGCCCGCCCGCGAGCAGCGTCTCGCGCACGATGGCGCCGGCAAGCCCGGCCGAGCCCTCCGGCGGATCGACGTTCAGCGCAGCCAGCAGCAGCGGCTGCACCAGGCGGTCATACAGCGTGCCCTTGCAGGGAATGGTGTTGCCGACCAGCGCCCCGGTGCCGGCCCAGGCCAGCGGCGCCAATGCGAGATAATCGCGCAGGGTAGTGTCCGGGACGCGGCGCGCCTCGTCGAACACCCACAGCGGCAAGCGGGAGTCGCCAAGGTCGAGCTGCCAGCGCTGGCCGCCGGCAAGATCGACGAACGGAAACTGCGCGCGCGCGGGTCCCACGAGACCGGCCTCGGTGCCGATCGAGCGTGCGTAGCTCAACGCATGGCGGTTGCCCGACAGCAAGAGATGGTTGCCGTTGTCGATAGTCAGATTGGTAGCGGCGTCGAAATAGGAACGGCAGCGGCCACCGGCCTGCTGCGTCGCCTCGTGGACGCACACTTTGTAGCCGCCATTGGCAAGCCGCATGGCCGCGGAGAGGCCGGAAATGCCGGCGCCGATGATATGAACTGTCTTTTGCATCAGATGATCGCGTAACGAAGAAGAATGCCGATCTTGGCCGCCTTGGACACACGCACCGGCGCACGCGGGGCAGTGAAGCCGCGCGCGATCAGGAGATCGAGGATCGCGCGGTAGTACTTCGACATGATGCGCGGCGCGCGCACCGCGCGGCGCGAATTGCGCTTCATGATCTCGTCGGACTTCTGGAAATGCATCTTGGCGCGCTCGGCGAGCGGCGCGCACACTTTCGGCAGCGCGCGGTCGGCGGTGACGCGGGCCGGATCGTTATTGGTGATGCCGGCGTGCCAGAGCCATTCGCGCGGCAGATAGAGGCGGCCGAGGCCGGCATCCTCGTCGATGTCGCGCAGGATGTTGGTGAGCTGCAGCGCGCGGCCGAGGTGATAAGCGAGCTCGATGCCGTCGTCCTCGGGCAGGCCGAACACGCGCACCGACAGCCGGCCGACCGCGCTCGCAACGCGATCGCAATACAGGTCGAGCATCGCGAGATCCGGCGCGCGGATATCCTGCGGCACGTCCATCTCCATGCCGTCGACGATCGCGACGAAATCCTCGCGCTTGAGCCCGAAGGTCTTCACCGAGGCCACGTAATCCTTCAGCCGCTCCGGCGGATGCCCCGCATAGAGCGCGTCGATGTCGTCGCGCCACTGCTGCAGCGCGGCCAGCCGCTCCGGCCGCGGGCCGTCGGAATCGGCGATGTCGTCGACCTGCCGGCAGAAGCTGTAGATCTGGAACATCGCCTCGCGCTGCGCGCGCGGCAGGACGCGCATCGCGGCATAGAACGAGCTGCCCGATGCGGTGCTTCCGTAATTTGCGTTGGCCGCCGCCTCGACACTCATGCGCCCGCCGCCGTCCTTGAGACCGCACGCCGTCCGATCGCGCGCCGGGCGGTCTCGCCAGCGACGCCGCCAAGGCTCTGCAGCAGCAGTTCGACCGGGCCGAGATGCACGCGCTCGCTGAGCGGATCGCGCACCTTCAGCAGGTTGACGATCTTGTCGGCGAACGCCTGGATCACCGAGATCTCGAGCCCGAGCCTGAAGTCCTTCACCTCGGCGGCGAGCGACTTGCTCTCGTCGAGCAGCGCCGCGGTGCGCACCGCGAGCGCCTGCAGGCATCCGAGCAAGGCCGGCGGTGATTTCGCCTCGCCGAGCATCTCGACGGTCGCGCCCGCCGCGGCCAGCGCATCGCGCGGCAGGTAGACGCGGTTCAGATTCCTGTAGTCCTTGCCGCAGTCCTGCAGGTGATTGTTGATCTGCAGGCCGGCGCAGAGCGCGTCCGATGCCGCCCAGGTCGAGATGTCCTCGCCGTGCACGTCGAGCATGAATCGCCCGACCGGCATCGCCGAGTAGCGGCAATAGTCGATCACATCATCCCAGTTTTCGTAGCGCAGCTTGGTGACATCGAGGCGAAACGCCACCAGCACGTCGAGCGCATGCCGCGGCGGCATTCCGCGCTCGGCAAGCGCCCGGCGCAGATTGACCGCCTCCCTCTGGGTATCGCCATTGCCGAGCAGCTCGGCCTCCATGAGGTCGAGGTAGCGCAGCTTCTCCTCGGCCGGCAGCGTCGCGTGATCGGCGATATCGTCGGCGGTGCGGACGAAGTTATAGAAGGCCAGGATCAGGCCGCGATGCCGCGGATGAATGATCCACGACGCGACTGGGAAATTCTCGTCGCGGTGGGTCTTTCCGGATCGCAGGTCGCTCGCGGTGGTCATGGGAAATTTGGGCTACACTGGTCATGGCACGACGCAGGCGCGAATGGTCAGGCGCATGCGGGGATTTGCGAGCCCCATATAGGGGAATACGCCACCAAAACCAATGCTATCTGTGACCGCCAGCATATCCGGCCCGTGGCCGGCAGGAATGCCGTTCACGGGCCTTGCGGCGGTCCAAGAGACCTCAAGCGGCCTTGAGGGCCTTATTGGCCGTGGGTCTTCAGCACCTGGTCGCAGGCCGCGCTGATCTTGGTGCGGTTCTGCTGCAGGCAGGCGAGAATGGTGAAATCGCCCTGATCGATCACGGAGCGGCAGTGACGCTGCACGTCGCGCGTGCAGGCCTTCTGCTCGTCGGGCGTACCGCGCTGCTGCTGCTGGGCGGAGGCGCCGGATGAGAGCGGGATCGACAACAGGGCAAGTGCCAGGAGAAATTTACGCATCGTATTCCTTCATTTCCGACAGCAGAAAATCTGTTCCCGAAAAGCGGTTCGGCATGGCCGGGACGGATTTTGGGGATTGCAGACGCCACGTAACGCGGCAACGGATTAACGACAAGCACTGTTAAATGCGGCTAAATTTGCGGCGCTGTAAACCCCCGCATAAACTATTGATTCCAAACGACGATTTGTGCCATCACTTTGTCGCGTTTGGCAATTGCGGATCGCGCTTGCGCGTAGCTAGATGCCACACGAGCCGGAGGCTTCTGATTCTGTTCGATGACAATATCGGCGTCGCGCACGCCGTTCTGTCGTTTGAACCTAACATTCTTCGGTGACACTAAACTTTCGATGCGGCGAGACGCTTTCTTGCGAAGGAAGCGCTGATTTTGATGGGAAAATTCACAATGACACTGTTTGGTTCCAGCCTTTCCGGGCAGGCTCTCAGGGCTGTGGGCGTCGGCGCCGCACTCATGCTGTCCGCCTCCGCAGTCCATGCCCAGGCCAGCGGCCCGTTCGCCGGTTTTGCCGGCTCCTGGAGCGGAACCGGCACGGTGGCGTTGTCCAACGGCACCACCGAACGCATTCGTTGCAAGGCGGATTACAAGGTCGCGCCCTCGGGCCTGAGCCTGAAGCAGAGCCTGCATTGCGCGAGCGACAGCTACAAGTTCGACCTTTCCAGCGACGTCACCAGCCAGGGCGACCGGATCTCCGGCAATTGGAGCGAGGCCAGCCGCAATATCTTCGGCAATTTGCAGGGCACCGCCGGCGGCGGGCGGATCGACGTGTTCGTCGAGGCGTCCGGCTTTGCCGCAAACCTGAACCTGCAGACCAACGGCTCCAAGCAGGTCGTACAGATCGACTCCAAGGGTGAGATCCGCGGCGTCTCGATCACGATGACGAAGAGCTGACGCTCCCCGACAGATTTCTCCGGCGAACAAAAATGGCCCGGTTCCGACCACTTCGGAACCGGGCCTTTTTTTATCGGCCGATCAGGCCTTTTCGATCGGCGCCGGTTGCCCGCCCTTGCCGCGGAGCTTCTGCGACAGGTTGATCAGGAACATCGAGGTCGGCCGCAGGATGAAGAGGTCCGCGACCAGCGCTGCGACCATCGAGAACGCGCTGAGCCAGCCGAACAGGCGGAGCGACGGCAGGTCGGAGAACACGGTGACGACGAGGCCGCAGGCCAGCACCACCGTAGTGAGGATCAGTGCGGGGCCGACCAGCACGGTGGCGCGCTCCACCGCAAGTTCCGGCGTGACCCCCGGCTTGGTCTCGAGCCGCAACCGGTTGAGGAAGTGGATGGTGGCGCTGAGGCCGAGGCCGAACGACACCGTCAATGCCACCACGCTGGCGAATTGCAGCCCCTCCCCGAGCAGCCACAGCACGGTGCCTGACAGCACCACAGGGAAGATGCCGGGCAGGATGCAGGAGAACATCACCACGACCGAACGGAATGCCAGCCCGATGAAAACCGCCACCAGCAGAAATTCGACGGTCAGGCCACGGTTCAATTTTTCGATCATGTTGGCGCTGTTGCGCGCGGCGATCACCGACAGGCCGGTGACTGCTATCTCGTAACCGGGATGCTCGGCGCGCACCTTGTCCAGCGAGCTATCAAGCTTGTTCACCACCGGAAGCAGCTCGCTCGAGTCAAGATCCGGGACCCGGCCCGACACCACGACCGCATCCTGATCCGCCGAGATGAAGCGGCGCACCAGATGCTCGGGAATCACGCCGACATATTCCTTCAGCGTCGCGACGTCATTGCTGCCTGCCTTTTCGGCGAGCCAGCGCCGCAAAGTTTCCAGCGACCAGACGTTGCCGACGCCCGCCGCAGTTTCGACCATCGCGTGGACGTCGGCGATCGTCTTCAAGGTCTCCGGCGAGTACAGCGATTGGCCCTTGGGGAATTCGATCAGCACATCGACCGGATTGGCGCCGGTCAGCTTGGCGTCGAGCCGGCTTGACGCCGCCACCGCCTGCCGCTTGTCCGGCACCTGATCGGCGAGCCGGTAGCGCGGTTCGAGATTGGCGTAGATGATGCCGAGGCCGCCGACGACGATCAGCGCGAGCAGGCTGAACAGCCCGGGACGGCCCACCATGCGCACCGCGATCCAGTAGCAGAAATTGCGCAGCGCCTGGACACCGGCGTCGGCGCCCTGGAATTTGACCGCGAACACTTTTTCGTTGCGTACCAGAAGCACTCCGAACGCAGGCACCAGCGAGAGCACCGCGATCAGTGCGATGATGGTAGCTGCGAGCCCGGCCTCGCCGAATTTGCGGATCAGTTCGGAATTCGAGAATTGCAGCGCGATGAACGAGATGCCGGCGGTGCCATGAGTAAGCACGCAAGCCGGACCGACCACCATCACCGCGTTCTTGAACGCGGTGTACTTGTCCTGGCCGGCGATCAGGCGGTCGCGTGCCGCAAACGTCAGCTGCATCGAGTCGGAGAAGCTGATCACCATGATGAGCGGCGTCATCACGTTCAGGAACATGTTGAGATTGAAGCCGGCCCAGCCGAGGCCGCCGAGCGCGAGCAGGATCGCAATGATCGGCGGGAACGCGGCGATCACCATGAACGATATCTTGCGGAAGAAGATGATGGCGATGATGCAGCCAGCCAGAATGCCGAGGATATTGTAGGTCAGCCCGTCGCGCTTGACCGCGTTGCGGATTTCGAGCTGCATGACCGGAACGCCGGAGAGCTGGGCGTTGAGCCCGCTACCGCTGAGATCATCGGCCATGATCTTTCTCATGTCCGCGACGACCTTGGAGAGCTTGTTGCTGCCGACAACCTCAGGCTCGAGCGACAACACGATCAGTGCGAGCGTTCCATCCTCGGACAGCAGCTTGCCGCGAATGATCTCGTTGGATTTGACGGTCTCGACGAATTTGTCGTAGGCGGCGCCTTGCGGCAGCTCGGACGGGAACAGGGCGGCCGGCAATTTGCCAGGCTCGGGCGCCTGGCGCGCCGAAAAAAGCGAGACCAGGCCGCGCACGCCCTCGACCAGCTGCAGGTCGGTGACCATGTCGCGGATCTTTTCGAGGTTCTCGCGCGCGAGGAGCGTCTTGCCCTCGACCACGACCAGCACGTCGAACTCGGTTGCCGGGAAGCGTTTGGTGACCGCTTCGTACTGCTTGTAGTCCTTGGAATTGGAACGGAACAACTGGCTGAGCGAGTCGTCGATCTTGATGCGCTCGATGCCGAAAACGGCCGCGACCATCAGCGCCAGCAGAATGATGACAGACAGGACCGGCGCCTTGATCGCGATCAGGCCGATACGCTCCAACCCGAATGCGATGCTAGTCCCCGGCCGCGGCTCCTCGATCTTCTCGACGTGGACCCGACTTTCGGAATTCTTTTCGAGCATGCCCTGTCCAGTTCTGAAGCGGCGCGATCTGTCTAGCCCGTCTTATTCGTCAGAGTGCGCCTGAGAGGCTGGCGAGCGTGGTGTAAAGCGCTGATGCGGCGTAGGATTCGGTTGCAAAGCCAACCCCATCACCTCAACCGCGAACGCCAGGCCCGCCATGACCGATGATACGATTCTGCCCTTCTCGTTTCCAGCCGTTCACGCCAAGAAAGTCACAGCTGCCTTCGATGGCGGTCGGCTGACCTCGAACGGGGGCGTGATGCTTCTGGCGATGGCCGAGCGGCGTCTCGGCTTGGCCGACAATTTGGCCCGGGTGTTCCCGGATCGGCGCGATCCGACGCGGGTCGTGCACAGCCTTGTCGATATGTTCCGCGCGCGCATGTTCGCGATCTGCTGCGGCTACGAGGACGCCGACGACCTCGATCATCTGCGGTCCGATCCCGCATTCAAGCTGGCCTGCGGACGGCTGCCGGACACGGGTCGCGATCTGTGTTCCCAACCGACGCTGTCGCGGCTGGAGAATGCTCCGCGCCTGCGCGACGTGATCCGACTGACCTACACTTTGGTCGACGCATGGATGGATAGCTACCCGCGCGAGCCGGCATCCGTCACGCTCGACATCGATGATACCTGCGATGTCGTCCACGGCCATCAGCAGCTCTCGCTGTTCAACGCTCATTATGACGAACGCTGCTTCCTGCCGATCCACGTCTACGACACGGAGAAGAGCCGGCCCGTGGCGGTCGTGTTGCGGCCCGGCAAGACGCCGGGCGGCGTCGAGGTGCGTGCCCATCTGCGCCGCCTGATACGGCATATCCGGACGCGGTGGCACAACACGCGAATTACGTTCCGTGGCGACGGGCACTATGCCCGGCCGGAGGCAATGGCGTGGTGCGAGACCAACGGCATCGACTACATCTTCGGTCTGTCCGGCACCAAGCCGCTCGCCAGAAAACTCGACGAGGCCGCCGACGACATCCGCACGCGACGCGCCATCGAGAACCTGCCGGTTCTGCGTGGCTATACCGAGACGCGCCACAAGGCCAAGTCCTGGGATCGCGAACGGCGTACCGTCGCCCGTATTGAGGCGACGATGCTCGGCCTCGACATCCGTTTCGTCGTCACCAGCCTCGATGTCGGCTCGGCCGAGTGGATCTACGACAGCCTGTATTGCGCGCGCGGCCAAGCCGAGAATCTGATCAAGCTGCATAAGACACAGCTCGCCTCCGATCGCACCAGCTGCCGTTCGGCGCTCGCCAATCAAGTCCGCCTCGTTCTCCACACCGCCGCTTATTGGCTGATGCTGACCGTGCGCGACGCGATTCCCAAAGCCCGGGAATTGGCCACAGCCGAGTTCGCGACGCTGCGTCTTCGTCTCTTGAAACTCGCTGCCCGTGTCGTCGAGACCACGAGCCGCATTCGCCTTGCGTTTGCCGCGGCATGTCCCGAAGCCGACCTGATCCGCGGCTTGCCAGGCGCGCTGCTGCCTCTCGGTCCTTGACCGGCGGGGCGTCCGCCCCCCGTTCGCCCAACCTACACCTCAAGCGCGTTGCAAAGTACGGGTCGGTCAGGCGGTGAAAAGCCGAAGGCAATCCCGCGCGCCTCGTCAGAGCAGATGTGCGGCCACATCAATCGGACTAAAAAAAGCACTCTCACGAATAGGACGGGCTAGGAGCCCGTCCAGATATGTTTTCGTGACGGGCATTTGTTGTAGAGTAGCAGGCTCAGGCTGCGTTTGCGAGGTTGAACAGCTTGAGGAGGTTATGGACGGTGCAGATCATTGTCCACTCGGCGCGCACTTTCTCGATGCCCCGCAACAGGAACTGGCGGAAGCCTCTTGCCTGTTTGATCTGCCCGAACACCGGCTCCACCACTTGCTTTCGCAATCGGTAGGGTGTTTCGAAGCCGCCATCGTCGATCTTCTTTCGCATGGCCTGTGTCAGCGGGCCGCCGACTTTTCCGTTCGCTACTGTCGGGTGCTTGGCGCGTCCGGGCGCGACATAGCCATCGATGCTGCGTGTGTCGAGCGCTTCGAGATTGGCTTCGCTGCAGTAGCCGGAATCCGCTGAGGCCTGCCGCGGCTTGCGGCCAAGATTGCTCTCGATGGCCTCGATCAGGGGCACCAACTGGCCCTGATCGCTGCCGTGCTGGGTCAGTTCTTGCGCGACAATGATCTGGGCATGTGCATCGACGGCCGCCTGGGCATTATAGGCCTGAACGAAGCCATCCTTCGACTTCATGATGCGGCTTTCCGGATCGGTGAAGTTGCGTTGCGCCTTGGGATTGGGTTCCTCCGATGGCAGCGCCGCCGGTTTGCCCGGCTTCTTGCGGCCTTCGGCCTGGCGCTGCTGTTCCTTTTCGGCCTCGATGCGGCGCTCTTCCTCCGCCGCCAGTTTGGCGTCCGCTTCCAGCGCCGCCATCGCTTGCTGGATCTTCGCCAGCCGTTTCTGCTTGTCGACGGTCCAGTCCGGCAGTTCGTCGCTGTTGCCGAAAGTCTCATCCTCCGAGGCATCCGCCGCCTCGGCGGCCGCCAGCATGCGAGCGACCTCGGCCTTCAATTCCGCCTCGCGCTTCTTCATGCGCTCATAACTCATCGCCTTGTGTTTCGACGCGTTCGCCTTGATCTTCGTACCATCCAGCGCGACATGACCGAGCTTGACCAGCCCGGCCGTCTCGCACAACTTCAGAACCTGCACGAATAGCGCGCCGAGCGCCTTCAAATGTCGCTTGCGAAAGTCGCTGATCGTCCGAAAATCCGGCGCATCCAGCGCCACGATCATCACAAAATCGTTCCGCTCCCGGCAGGCCTTGGCAATCCGACGCGACGAATACAGCCCACTCGCATAGCTATGCAGCAGCAGCGCCACCATCATCCGCGGATCAAACGGCGGCTGCCCAAGCCCGCTCACATAGCTGCCCATGATCTCCCTGAGATCGAGGCTCTCCCGCACCAGATCAACCATAAACCGCGAGACATGGCCTTTCGGCACGAAGTCCTGCACATTCGGCGGCAGAAGCAGCGTCTGATCGATGTTCCAAGGCCGAAAATACTTGCTCATCGCCCAATGTTGAATCAGACCCGACCAGATTTGAACAGCGACTATCCAGACAAGCTCCTAGCTTGGGTTATAGGGCGCGAATGAGGCTCGCGAGCGCGACTGATCGGCGCTAGTCCTTGAAAACACGCAAATATTGACCGGCGCGGTTTTACAGGTCCGCCCCCTTGCTCGCAAGCGCGAGAGACACGTTAAAGTGGCCGGGAACTGCCGAAAACCGCCGTCAAGTATCTGATTTGCCACACCCCGGTAGCGCATTCTTGGACGATCCTGCGCCGCTTTCATCTTTCAACGCGATCCCCGTGATCTGGCGTGCCAGGCCCTCGCGCACAAGCCAGGAGATCCTGAATGCGGCTTCCGCATAACTCAGCCCGGCGCGATGGATGTTGGAGATGCAGTTGCGGTCGGCATCGGTGAGGCCGATTCGCGGCGCGAAGGTGAGATAGGCGCCAAGGCTGTCCGGCGCCGACAGGCCGGGCCGTTCGCCGATCAGCATCACAAGCATGCGCGCGCCGAGGATCGTGCCGATCTCGTCCCCCAGCGCGACCCGCGCGCCCGATGCTGCGATCACCGCGCCGGCGTCGATCCCGTCGGCCTTAAGCCGCGGCACGAGATGCCGGATCAATTCGACGGCGTGCACATTGACCGCGGTCGGCGACAGGCCGTCACCGATCACGATGGCACAGGGGCACGCGGTGACGCCGCTGCTCTCGAGCGACCGCCTCGATGCGGAATCCAGCATGCGCCCGAGATCGGGCCGGCGCAGATAGTCGCGCCGGCTGCGCGCCTGGCTCGACACTTCGAGCGGCGTGATGCCGAGGCCGGCAAGACCGGCGGCAATCCCGCCGAGATCGAACGCCGCGTGGACGGCATCGCGGGCGCGGGCGTGATCGAGCGTGAATGCGAGCAGCGCACTGGTCGGCAGGCTGGCCCCGGACCGGCCGAGACCGACGCGCGCCGGCGTGAGCTCGCGCAGATCGGCAAGCGAAGCGGGCATTGGCGAAGGGGACGATGGCGCCGGCGGTGTTGTCATGCTGCTATTCGGCGGGAACGGAAGCCTCGCGCAGCCGGAGCGAGTAGTTCGAGGCGTTCTGCCGGCCGCTGGAGGCTGCACGCGCAAACGTGATCAAGTGATGTGCCACCAGGGTCGCCGAGATCAGCCCCTCGATGTCGCCGCGCTTGAGCCGGCCGAGCGCAAACTTCCAGAACACGCGCTTGTAGTCGCCGAGCACGCCGACCTTCCAGAAGATGTTGCGCAGCATGATCAGGCCGCGCCGGATGTTGGCCCAGCTCTTCATCTCCGGGCTGACCGGCACCTTGATGCGGTTGGCATAGGTGTAGTCGCATTGATGCTGGTAGCGCCTAAACAGCGTCTCGGGCTCGTAGGCGAGCTCCATGCATTTGCGCCAGGAACTGACCACGTCCTCGTAAGGCAGCAGGAATTGCACGTTGGAGTCGCGGCTGTCGTCATCGATCAGCCGTCCCGCTTTTTCGAGGCGATCCCACAGCGGCGTCTTCGGCAGCGCCTGCAGCAGGTTGATGGTCAGGAGCGGAATCCGGGACTCCTCGACGAAGGAGAGCAGCGCATCACCGGTCTGCGGCTTGTCGGTGTCGAGCCCCATGATGATGCCGGAGACGACTTCCATGCCGAAGGAATTGATGGTGCGCACGCCCTCCAGGATCGGAACCATCATGTTCTGATCCTTGTGCATCGCCTTCAGCGCGTCAGGATCCGGCGTCTCGATGCCGACGAAGATCGTCACGAAGAAGGCTTCGCGCATCTTCTCCAGGATCTCGGGCCGCTTGGCGATGTTGAGCGTCGCCTCGCAGGCCAGCCGGGTGACATAGCCGGTCCGCTTCTGCCACTCGATCAGATGCGGCAGCAATTCGCTGGCAGCCTTGCGGTTGCCGATGAAATTGTCGTCGACGAAATAGACGGTGTCGGTCGCGCCGCAGGCGCGCAGCTTGTCGAGCTCGGCGATGATCTGCTGCGGCGATTTCAGGCGCGGATTGCGGCCATAGAGCCCGGGGATATCGCAGAACTCGCACTGATAGGGGCAGCCCGAGGAGAACTGGATGCTGCCGAGAAAGTACTTCTTGGTTTCGGCGAGCTCGTAGGCCGGCAGCGGGAATTCCGTCATCGGCAGGCGATCGAGGGTCTTGAGCACCACCTGCTCGGCAGGACGGCTGGTGTCCTCCGCGAGGCGCTTGATCAGTTCGTTGGTCGCGTCACCGAGTTCGCCGACATGAAGGTAGTCGAATGAGGGATAGTAGTCCGGACAGGCACTGACCGACGGGCCACCGATCGCGACCGCCAGGTCATAGTCATGCGCGCGATGGCAGATGTCGTTCATCTGCTGGCGCTGGATGTGCATACCGCTGACGAATACGGCTTCTGCCCACTCGAAGTCCTCCGCCGTCGCCGGCCGCAGGTTCTCGTCGACGAAGCGGACCAGCCAGCTCTCGGGGAGGTATGCCGCGATCAGCAGCAGTCCCTGCGGCGGCATGAACGCCTTGACGCCCTCCGTGAGGGGATAGGAGTGCTCGAAGGTCCCGAACGACGACGTATAGCGCGGAAAGACGCAGAGGATACGCCGTGCTGTCTTTATGCCCTCAGCTCTCATCGAATGACCCCGAAGCACCCTCAAATCTAACCATAGCGCGGAACGCTGGGCCAGAAATTCTTCAACATTGTGGCACTTACCAACGTCACACTGCCGAGATAGTTGCTCTGCAGAATTGCGCTATCCCCTCAGGTCAAGAGCCTGGCAGCGAGATCGGGCAGCCGCTCCGCATCGGCAACGAGGCGAAAGTCCGGCCCGGCAAGGCCTGCGCGCAGCAGCCAATCGTCGAATTCGGGCGCCCGCCTCAGGCCGAACAGGTCGCGGATGTAGAGCGCATCGTGAAACGATGTCGACTGATAGTTCAGCATAACGTCATCCGCGCCCGGCACGCCCATGATGAAGTTCACACCGGCGGCCGCCAGCAGCGTCAGGAGATTGTCCATGTCGTCCTGATCGGCCTCGGCGTGGTTGGTGTAGCAGACGTCGATGCCGAGCGGCAGGCCGAGCAGCTTGCCGCAGAAATGATCCTCGAGCCCGGCGCGGATGATTTCCTTGCCGTCGTAGAGGTATTCGGGACCGATGAAGCCGACCACGCTGTTGACGAGCAGTGGATCGAACGCGCGCGCCACCGCATAGGCCCGTGCCTCGCAGGTTTGCTGGTCGACCTGGTGATGGGCGTTGGCCGACAGCGCCGAGCCCTGCCCGGTCTCGAAATACATCACATTTTCGCCGACCGTGCCGCGGCGCAGCGACAGCCCGGCTTCGCGGGCCTCCCGCAGCAGCGACAGGTCGACGCCGAAGCTGCGGTTGGCTGCCTCGGTGCCGGCGATCGACTGGAATACGAGATCGACCGGCAGCCCCTGCCCGATCAATCCGAGCGTGGTCGTGACATGGGTCAGCACGCAACCCTGCGTCGGAATCTCCAGCCGCGTGATGATGTCGTCCAAGAGCCGCAGCAGGGTGCCGATGACATTCGGATCGTCGCTCGCCGGATTGATGCCGATGCAGGCATCGCCCGATCCCAGCAGCAGGCCGTCCAGGATCGAGGCGGTGATGCCCCTGGCGTCGTCGAACGGATGGTTCGGCTGCAGCCGCGTGCTCATTCGCCCGCGCAAACCGATGGTGTTGCGGAAGCGGGTCGTCACCTCGCATTTCTTCGCGACCAGGATCAGGTCCTGGTTGCGCATCAGCTTCGACACCGCCGCCACCATCTCCGGCGTGATGCCGCGCGAGATCTTCTTGATCAAATCACGGGTGGCGGCATCCGACAGCAGCCAGTCGCGGAAGCCGCCGACGGTGAGCGACGACACCGGCAGGAAGCCGGCCACGTCGTGGCTGTCGAGGATCAACCGGGTGACTTCGTCGTCCTCATAGGGGATCACAGGCTCATCGAGGAATTGCTTGAGCGGAACGTTGGCAAGCGCAAGCCGCGCGGCGATCATCTCCTCCGCACTGTCGGCCGCAATGCCGGCCAATCGGTCGCCGGAACGCGGCGGCGAGGCCTTGGCAAGCAGGATGCGCAGATCGTCGAATGCATAGTTGGTGGCATCGATTGTGTGACGATAGAGCATGGGGAGTTCGCGTCGCGGGCTGGGGACGGCATAGCCTAGCCCGTCTTATTCGTCAGAGTGCGCCTGAGAGGCTGGCGAGCGTGGTGTAAAGCGCTGATGCGGCGTAGGATTCGGTTGCAAAGCCAACCCCATCACCTCAACCGCGAACGCCAGGCCCGCCATGACCGATGATACGATTCTGCCCTTCTCGTTTCCAGCCGTTCACGCCAAGAAAGTCACAGCTGCCTTCGATGGCGGTCGGCTGACCTCGAACGGGGGCGTGATGCTTCTGGCGATGGCCGAGCGGCGTCTCGGCTTGGCCGACAATTTGGCCCGGGTGTTCCCGGATCGGCGCGATCCGACGCGGGTCGTGCACAGCCTTGTCGATATGTTCCGCGCGCGCATGTTCGCGATCTGCTGCGGCTACGAGGACGCCGACGACCTCGATCATCTGCGGTCCGATCCCGCATTCAAGCTGGCCTGCGGACGGCTGCCGGACACGGGTCGCGATCTGTGTTCCCAACCGACGCTGTCGCGGCTGGAGAATGCTCCGCGCCTGCGCGACGTGATCCGACTGACCTACACTTTGGTCGACGCATGGATGGATAGCTACCCGCGCGAGCCGGCATCCGTCACGCTCGACATCGATGATACCTGCGATGTCGTCCACGGCCATCAGCAGCTCTCGCTGTTCAACGCTCATTATGACGAACGCTGCTTCCTGCCGATCCACGTCTACGACACGGAGAAGAGCCGGCCCGTGGCGGTCGTGTTGCGGCCCGGCAAGACGCCGGGCGGCGTCGAGGTGCGTGCCCATCTGCGCCGCCTGATACGGCATATCCGGACGCGGTGGCACAACACGCGAATTACGTTCCGTGGCGACGGGCACTATGCCCGGCCGGAGGCAATGGCGTGGTGCGAGACCAACGGCATCGACTACATCTTCGGTCTGTCCGGCACCAAGCCGCTCGCCAGAAAACTCGACGAGGCCGCCGACGACATCCGCACGCGACGCGCCATCGAGAACCTGCCGGTTCTGCGTGGCTATACCGAGACGCGCCACAAGGCCAAGTCCTGGGATCGCGAACGGCGTACCGTCGCCCGTATTGAGGCGACGATGCTCGGCCTCGACATCCGTTTCGTCGTCACCAGCCTCGATGTCGGCTCGGCCGAGTGGATCTACGACAGCCTGTATTGCGCGCGCGGCCAAGCCGAGAATCTGATCAAGCTGCATAAGACACAGCTCGCCTCCGATCGCACCAGCTGCCGTTCGGCGCTCGCCAATCAAGTCCGCCTCGTTCTCCACACCGCCGCTTATTGGCTGATGCTGACCGTGCGCGACGCGATTCCCAAAGCCCGGGAATTGGCCACAGCCGAGTTCGCGACGCTGCGTCTTCGTCTCTTGAAACTCGCTGCCCGTGTCGTCGAGACCACGAGCCGCATTCGCCTTGCGTTTGCCGCGGCATGTCCCGAAGCCGACCTGATCCGCGGCTTGCCAGGCGCGCTGCGGCCTCTCGGTCCTTGACCGGCGGGGCGTCCGCCCCCCGTTCGCCCAACCTACACCTCAAGCGCGTTGCAAAGTACCGGTCGGTCAGGCGGTGAAAAGCCGAAGGCAATCCCGCGCGCCTCGTCAGAGCAGATGTGCGGCCACATCAATCGGACTAAAAAAAGCACTCTCACGAATAGGACGGGCTAGCACCTCTTTGCGAAAGTCGTGCCACCAGCTTCGCCCTCCGCGCCGGAGGTGTTGATGGTGATGGCGGCGCATCATCGTCGCCGCGGCAAGCCGCCGGCCCCCGGCGGACTCAGAACGCCTTATAAGACATTGGTATTATTTAGAGATTTTAAGGGTTGCGGCCACAAAAAACGCACGCGTTAAGAAATTGTCCATGAAGGTTTTGCATAAGCTTTAATCGGCCGAAGGTGCTCCCCGGCCTCTTGGAGTGCCCGCAATGCCCGCCCCCATCACATCTCCCGTCTCCACATCCGGGCCTCCAATGGCATCCCGATTCTCGCTTGCTGCCAGGCTGTACTCGACGTTTGCGCTGATCGCGGCCATCACCGTGCTGTCCGACTACAACGCGCGGCGCAACGCCGAGCTGACCGAGGCCGTCGACCTCGCCAGCCGTGCCGCGCTCAATGTCGAGCGGGTCAATTCGCTGGTCTATGCCGTGGTGATGGAATCCCGCGGCATCTACATGTCGACCGATCCGGCGGCGGTGAAGAAATACGGCGACGGGCTTCTGGCGTTCAACGAGCGCATCCTCGGCGTGGTGAAGAACTGGGAAACCCTGGTGCAGGCCGACGACGCCAGCCAGTTCGCGGTGTTCAAGCAGCGCATCGAGCAGTTCGTCGAGTTTCGCAAGGAGCTGGTTCGCCGCGGCATCGAGATCGGCGCCGCAGCCGGGCGTGAATGGGGCGACAACGACGCCAACCGCAACGTGCGCACAGCGCTGAACAAGGATCTCGAGGCGCTTTCCAAGGTCTACGCCGAGCGCAGCAAGAAGCTGGCGCAGCAGACCGACACCAACCGCGCAATGGCGCTGCTGCTGACCGGGCTCGGCGCGGCGGCCCTGATCGTGGTCGTGCTGGGCGTGCTGATCATCGCCCGCTCGGTGGCCCGCCCGCTGTCGCAGATCACCACGACCATCAAGCGTGTCGCCGAGGGCGCCGACCATGTTGAAGTGCCGCATGTCGGCCGCCGCGACGAGATCGGCGCGCTGGCCGGCGCCATCAAGGTCTTCCAGGAGGCGATGGACCGCAACCGCAGCCTGAACGCCCAGGTCGCGCAGGACTCCGAGGCGCGCGATGCACGCGGCCGGCATATCGAGACGTCGCTCGAGACGTTCCGCAGCACCATCGGATCGGTGCTCCGCGCGGTGCACGACAACGCAACCACGATGCGCGACACTGCGCAGACCATCGCAAACGTCGCGGCAGGCGCCAGCGGCCGCGCGGCGGCGGCGGCACGCGCGACCGAACAGGCCTCGAGCAACGTTGCCGCGGTGGCGGGCGCGGCCGAAGAACTCTCCGCCTCGGTCGAGGAGATCGACCGTCAGGTCAAGCAGTCGTCCGGCGCGGTCGATCAGGCTGGTGCGCGCACCGACCGCTCGATCACCGAGATCGAGGGGCTTGCCGCCACCACCCAGCGCATCGACGGCGTGCTGAACCTGATCCAGGCGATCGCCGAGCAGACCAACCTGCTCGCGCTGAACGCCACCATCGAGGCGGCCCGCGCCGGCGATGCCGGCCGCGGCTTCGCCGTCGTCGCGCACGAGGTCAAGGCGCTGGCCGGGCAGACCGCGAAGGCAACGGCCGAGATCAGCGAGAATGTCGGCCTGATCCAGGCTTCGACCCGCAACTCGGTGGCCGCCGTGCGCGAGATCGGCCAGGCGGTGCGCGAGATCAGCAACGTCACCGCCAACATCGCAAGCGCGATCGACCAGCAGGACGCCGCCACGCGCGAAATCTCCGCCAATGCGCACATGGCCGCCCAGGGCAATGAAACCCTGGTGACCAACGTCGGCTCGCTCCGCGACGACATGGACCAGACCAGCAAGGCGGCGGAATCGGTGCTCGCGGCATCGAACGATCTGACCACAACCGCCGAGACGCTGTCGCGCGAGGTCGAGCAGTTCTTCCGCAACCTGCGCAGCGACGCCGCCTAGACCTGTGGCGGACCGGAACCTGAACGAATCAGGGATGCGCCGAGACCGTGCGGCAGATCCTGGCCAATCTGGATGGTAAAGACTCTCCCAACGCACGGGCCCAAATTACACACGCTTCAGGCCGCCTTTCTCAATTTGATCCCCCTATAAAAAGTCCCGGAGCGCGGGGGCGCGGGGAAGTGGAAGCGAGCAATGAACGGGCTTGTACAAAAGCCGAAGGCGGTGCCGACCAAACGGCTGCTCGCGCTCGGAATAGGCCTCATCCTGTGCTTTTCGGGGATCTGCGCCGCCATTCTCTGGGAGATGGCGGACAAGGACTACCGGCATGCGAAGGAAGGCGCGACCAACCTCATCGCCTCCATCGCCAGCGAGATCGACCGCACCATCGAGCTCTATGATCTCTCACTGCAGGCTGTCGCCGACGGCGTCAAGCTGCCGGAGCTCGGCAAGATCAGTCCCGAGCTTCGCCAGGTCGTGCTGTTCGACCGCGCCGCCACGGCCAAGGATCTCGGCTCGATCCTCGTGCTGAATGCAGCAGGAGACGTCACGCGCGATTCCAGAACATTGACGCCGCGGGCCGCAAATTTCGCAGATCGGGACTTCTTCCGGGCACATCGGACGCGAGCGGACAGCGGACTGTTCATCAGTCCTCCGTGGGTCACTTCGGACGGCGAATATTTGATCAGCCTGAGCCGCCGCATCAGCAATGACGACGGGTCTTTCGCCGGCGTGGTCGCCGGCAGCATGCGGCTCAGCTATTTCCACAATCTGTTTCGCAAACTGAATTTCGGCGCCGGCGATAGCATGGCGTTGTTCAACACTGATGGCGTCATGGTGATGCGGGCACCGTTCGACATCAGCAAGATCGGGCAAAGCATCAAGACTCCCTGGTCTTCAAACAGTATCCGGCACGGCAGTCCGGCTCCTACATGACGAAATCGGTCGTCGACCATGTCAACCGGCTCTATATCTTTCAGGAGGTCGGACACCGCCGCCTGATCATCGCCGAGGGTCTCTCACTCGACGGCATCTATGCCGACTGGTGGCAGCAGCTGTGGCTGATCGGCGGCGTGGTGGCCGCGCTCGGCGGCTTCGCGATCATCCTGATGTTCTATCTGCTGGCCGCGCTCAAACGACGCGCCGCCGCGGAAGACCGGCTCGCACACCTCGCGAGCACCGATGCACTGACCGGTCTCGCCAACCGCCGCCGCCTCGACGATACCCTTGACGTCGAATGGCGTCGCGGCATGCGCGCAAAGGCGCCGGTCTCGCTTCTGATGATCGACGTCGATCATTTCAAGGCGTTCAACGACACCTACGGACATCAGGCCGGCGACGCCGTGCTCGCCACCGTGGGGCGCTGCATCGCAGCCAGCACAAAGCGCGCAACCGATCTCGGCGCGCGTTATGGCGGTGAGGAGTTCTCGGTGCTGCTGCCTGGCATCGGCAAGGCGGGCGCATTGGAAGTTGCCGAAAAGATTCGCGCAAAGCTGACGGCTGCGCGCGAATCCGAGCATGAGTTACCGACCGTCAGCATCGGATTGTCTTGCCTCGTCCCTGATCACGAGCGCACATCGCGCGATCTGCTCAAGGCCGCGGACCTCGCGCTCTATCAGGCCAAGCATGAAGGCCGCGACCGCGTCGTCGTCAGTCCCATCGGGTGGGATAAATCGGGCAAGCGGCACGTCGCCTGATCGAGATCACGCTAGAGCGTTTTCGAGCGAAGTGGATACCGGTTCGCGTTAAGAAAACGCGTCAAAACAAGAATCTAGAGCCCCGTTCCGATTCCATCGGAACGGAAAAGGCTCTAGCGCGGTCGAACGCGCGACCGCCCCCCGCTCACTCCACCGGCAGCACGTCGACCGCGACGCTGAGCTTTTGCTTGCGCGCGCCGACGATGACGCCGTCGACCGGCGAGACGTCGGCGAAGTCGCGGCCGATGGCGAGAATAATGTGGTCGTTGGCGACCATGAGATCGTTGGTCGGATCGAACCCGACCCAGCCGAGCTCGCTGCCGCACCAGACCGACACCCAGGCATGGGTTGCGTCCGCGCCCTGCAGCCGCGGCTGGCCCGGCGGCGGAATGGTGCGCAGATAGCCTGAGACATAGGCCGCGGGCAGGCCGAGGCCGCGCAGGCCTGCGATCATCACATGGGCAAAATCCTGGCAGACGCCATGGCGCTTCTCGAACACGTCGCGAAGCGGTGTCGAGATCACGGTCGCCTTGGGATCGTATTTGAAGTCGCTGCGGATGCGGCGCATCAGGTCGGCCGCGCCGGCGAGGATGCCGCCACCGGGCAAGAAGCTCGCGGAGGCGTAGGCCGTCACCGGCCGCAGCACCGGCACCAGCGCGCTGGCAAAGACGTAGCCGACCGGCGAGGCCGCACCGAGGCTCACCCCTTCGAACGCGTGATCGCGCACGCTCTCCCAGGGCGGGCTCGCGGCGCCACGCGCCGGCGGCTGCCGCGCCACCGAGACCCGCGAGCGGGAATCGATGCGAAGGCTGCGATGCGCGGCCTCGATCAGGACGCTTTCGGTCAGCGTGCCGAAGAAGTCGCGCCGCACGGTGCGCTCCGCGGGCTTGGGGCGGATATCGACCGAATGCGAGATCAGCTGTTGCCCGTCGCCGCTGACCGGCTCCAGCCGCAGCGAGCAGCGCGCGAAGCTGACCTGGGTCTCATAGCTGTAGGTCGTGACGTGACGGATGTCGTAGATCACGCCAGCCCCGTGAGCTTCTCCGGCCGGCTGGCGTTCGGTCCATGCGGGAAATAATGCAGCCCGACCGCATCGGCGATGTTGAGCAGGTCCTGCTCCAGCGCGAACAGCGTCTTGACGTCGAGGCTGGCCGCTTCCGCCGTCGTCAACATCGCCTCCACGGCGACTGCGAGCCGCTGCGGCCGCTCGATCAGGCCGTGCTCCTTCAGGCTCGGCAGCGCCGCGATATGCTCGTTCAGCGCGGCGACCTGGAATGCGACCGAGCGCGGGTTGTAGGGGTCGAGCACCGCGAGATCCCGCACCGGCGTGAGCAGCGGCTGCACCAGATAGCGCAAGCGGTAGGTGATCTGGCAGTCGACCAGCGTGAGCAGGACGTCGAGATCCTCGTCGCCGGCTTCGTCATAGGCGAACTGGCGGGCAAAGCGCGTGGTGTTGATGGCGCGCTCGGCGCGGCGGCCCATCTCGAGGAAGCGCCAGCCGGCGGCGCGGTTCATGTTCTCCTGCGCGAGGCCGGCGAAGCTTGCGAGCTCCTGCAAGGTCAGCTCGGCGGCGCTGACGACGCCGTCGTCGTCATGCACCTCGATCGCGAGCCGCTCGGCCATCTCGGTGATGACCTGCCAGGCATCCGGCGACAGCCGCTCGCGGAGCGAGGTCGCGGTGCGTTGCGCCGATCGCACCAGCGACAGCGCCGAGCCGAACTTCTCCTCGTTCTGCAACGCCTCGAGCGCGACCTTGGCGGGATTGGCGCGCGCGGTCTGCGAGGCCGCGCCCCAGGCGACCAGCATGCGCTGGATGCGCTCGGTCGAATGCATCGCCGGCGCGGCGCCGGTCGAATTCGCTCGCGCGGGATCGCGCAGCGGCGTGCACAGCGCGCGGATCAGCCGGATGGTGGCCTCGGCACGCTCCAGATAGCGGCCGAGCCAGAACAGATTGTCGGCGGCGCGGCTCGGCAGCACGCCGGCAATGCGGCGGATACGCACGGTGTCGACCGCCTTGTCGGAGACCACCCAGACGTCGGCGGACACCGCGCCATCGCCCATCGACACCGCGCGCGCATCCGCCCGATCGGCAATCCGGCAGAAGCCGCCGGGCAACACGGTCCAGCCGTTCGGCGTCGCCGCCGCGAACACCCGCAGCACGAACGGGCGCGGCGCGATGCGGCCGTTTTCCCACACCGGCGTGGTCGACAGCCGCACCAGTTCCTGGCCGGCATAGTCGATGCCGCGATGGCTGATCGCGTCCTTCAGGCGATCGCGGTCCGCCGCCGACAATTCGCCGGGGAGCACCGGCCCGTGGCCGGGAAAATCCGGAACGCCGCGGCCATAGGCGCCCTCGATCGCGAACTCGTCGAGCCGCGACAGCACCTCTTCGCGGGCGGACTTCTGGCCGCACCACCAGGTCGCGATGTGCGGCATCATCAGGTCTTCGGAGAGCAGACGGCGGCAGAGATTGGGCAGGAAGCCGAGCAGCGCCCGCGCTTCCAGCACGCCCGAGCCCGGCGTGTTGGCGACCACGACACCGCCCTTGCGCAGGACCTCGACGAGGCCGGGCACACCGAGATAGGAGGACGCGTCGAGCTCGAGCGGATCGAGCATGTTGGAATCGACCCGGCGCAGCAGCACGTCGAGCCGCTTCAGCCCGGCGACGGTGCGGATGTGGATGCGGTCGCCGGAGACCGCGAGATCGTCACCCTCGACCAGCAGGAAGCCGAGATAGCGCGCGAGCGTGGCATGCTCGAAATAGGTCTCGCTGAAGGCGCCCGGCGTCAGCAGGCCGATCCGCGGTTCGTCGCGGTCGGCGCTGGCGCGAAGCGAATCGCGGAAGGCCTCGAAGAACGGCGCGACGCGCTCGACATTCATCGACTTGTAGAGATTGGAAAAGGCGCGCGACAGCACCAGGCGGTTTTCCAGCGCATAGCCGGCGCCCGACGGCGCCTGGGTGCGATCGCCGAGCACCCACCAGCGGCCGTCAGGCCCGCGGCCGATGTCGGCGGCATAAAGATGCAGATAGCGGCCACCCGGCGGCTTGACGCCGCTGACCGCGCGCAGATACTCGCTGCTGCCGGCGATCGCCGCCGCAGGAATCGCGCCATCGGCGACGAGGCGGCCCTCGCCGTAGAGATCCCGCAGCACCATTTCCAGAAGCTGTGCGCGTTGCGCGACGCCGGCGGCGAGCTGCCGCCAGTCGGCCGCGTCGATGATCAGCGGCAGATGACTGAGCGGCCAGATCCGGTCGGAAGTGTCGCCGGGCGCGCGATAGGTGACGCCGGCCTCGCGCAGATGACGGTCGGCGGAGGCAAAGCGGCGCTCGATATCGGCCGGCGACAGCGCGGCAAAGGCGTCGAAGAAGCGGGCCCAGACCGGCCGCGGTGCGCCGTTCTCGGCAATATATTCGTCGGGAATGCCGGGCAGCCGGACATAGTCGCGGGTCCACTGCGCCATCCGGCGCTGACCGGGACGGGCCCTGCTCTCCTGACTGCTGCCTTGCCCACCCGATGCGGTCATTCCACTTCCCCTTGACACAATTAGTGCAGGAGCGGCGACCGCAAGTCGAGGGTCAAGGGAAACTCAATTGTGCGCTCTTCCGACGGTGTCTCGATCCTGCCGGGGGTATGGCCATAATCCTGGAAGCGCGCCAGCCGCCGCGCCTCGGCCTCGTAGGAATTGACCGGCTTGGTCTCATAGTTGCGGCCGCCGGGGTGGGCGACGTGATAGACGCAGCCGCCGAGCGAGCGGCCGTTCCAGGTATCGATCAGATCAAACGTCAGCGGCGCGTGCACGGGAATGGTCGGATGCAGCCCGGAGGCCGGCTGCCAGGCCTTGAAGCGGACGCCGGCGACCGCCTCGCCGGCGCGGCCGGTCTCGGTCATCGGCATCCGCCTTCCATTGCAGGTGATGACGTGGCGGCCCTCGACGAATCCGGTCGCCTTCACCTGCAGCCGCTCGACCGAGGAATCGACGTAACGCACGGTGCCGCCCGCGGTGCCCTCCTCGCCCAGCACGTGCCAGGGCTCGAGCGCCTGCCGCAACTCCAGGCCGACGCCGCCGTGATGGACGCGACCGAAGGCGGGGAAACGGAATTCGAGCTGGGCCTGATACCATTCCGGCTCGACGTCGTAGCCGGACTGCTTGAGCTCGGCGAGTACGCCGAGGAAATCCTCCCAGAGAAAATGCGGCAGCATGAAGCGGTCATGCAGCGCGGTGCCCCAGCGCACGAATTTGCCCTGCTGCGGCTCGCGCCACAGCTTGGCGATCAGCGCGCGGATCAGAAGCTGCTGCGCCAGCGACATCCGCGGATCGGGCGGCATTTCAAGCGCGCGGAATTCGACCAGGCCGAGCCGGCCGGTCGGGCCGTCGGGCGAGTAGAGCTTGTCGATGCAGATTTCCGCGCGATGGGTGTTGCCGGTGATATCGACCAGGATATGCCGGAACAGCCGGTCGACCAGCCACAGCGGCGCGTCCATGCCCGCCGGCGGCACGTGCGACAGCGCGATCTCGAGCTCATAGAGCCCATCATGCCGCGCCTCGTCGATGCGCGGCGCCTGACTGGTCGGGCCGATGAACATGCCGGAGAACAAATAGGACAGCGACGGATGCCGCTGCCAGTACAGCACGAGGCTCTTCAGCAGATCGGGCCGGCGCAGGAACGGCGAGTCCTCAGGCTTGCTGCCGCCGACCACGATTTGGTTGCCGCCGCCGGTGCCGGTGTGACGGCCATCGATCAGGAAACGGTTGGCCCCTAGCCGCGTCTTCGCGGAATCCTCATAAAGGCCGAGGGTGATATCGACAGCCTCGCGCCAGCTTTGCGCCGGCTGCACGTTGATCTCGATCACGCCGGGGTCCGGCGTCACCTTGATCACCTCGATGCGCGGATCGAACGGCGGTGCGTAGCCCTCGACGTGGACTTGCAGTTGCAGTTCCTCGGCGGCGGCTTCGATCGCGGCGATCAGCTCGAGATAATCCTCGACCTTCTCGACCGGCGGCATGAAGGCGCACAGCACGCCGTCGCGCACCTCGATCGACATCGCGGTGCGCACCGGCAGCGGCTCTTCAATGTCCTTGAGTGCCTGCTTCAGCTCCGGATCGATCTCCCCCAGTGCATCGCGTGGTGCCATCGGGTCCTGCTCGACGACAAAGGGAAAATCATCGGGCGGGACGAGTTCGAGCGAGCCGATCGGAAGGCGCAAGCCCAGGGGGGAATCGCCCGGAAAGAGGAACAAATGGCTGCGCCGGATCTTCCAGCGCTCGCTACGCCAGCGCGCCGGCACGCGGTCGCCGAGCGGAGACCAGCGCTGGATCGGCAGCGCAAAGCCCTTCGGTGACGTCAGCCCCTCGTCAAACACCCGCGCGATCCGTGCGCGCTCTTCCGGATCGGCCAATTTGGAGTTGGCCGGGCTCACATTGGCCGGCAGGCCTGCCTCGCGCTCGAGCCAGAACGCAGTGTCCTCAAAGGCCGGCATGACGTAGTCCGCCTTCAGGCCAAGCCGCGCGGCGATGCCGATTGCGAAGCGCTCTGCGTCTGCGATCTCAGCTTTGCGCGGATTTTCGACTGAAGCGATCAGGTCGGCATTGTTCCAGATCGGCTTGCCGTCCTTGCGCCAATAGAGGCCGAACGCCCAGCGCGGCAGGCTTTCGCCGGGATACCATTTGCCCTGGCCGTAATGCAGCAGGCCGCCGGGCGCGAACCGGGTGCGCAGCTTACGGATCAATTCGTCGGCGAGTGCGCGCTTGGTCGGGCCAACCGCGGCGACGTTCCACTCCGGAGATTCCAGATCGTCGACCGAAACAAAAGTCGGCTCGCCGCCCATGGTCAGCCGCACATCGTCCTTCGTCAGGTCGGCATCGACCTCCTCGCCGAGCCGGTCGAGCCGCGCCCAGGAATCATCCGAAAACGGCCTCGTGATCCGCGGCGCCTCGCGGATCCGCTTGACGGTCATCTCGAAGCCGAACTCGGTATTGGCGAAGCCTGCGGTGCCGGTCACCGGCGCGGCCGAGCGGTAGTGCGGCGTGGCACAGACCGGAATGTGCCCCTCGCCTGTCAGCATGCCGGAGGTGACGTCGAAGCCGATCCAGCCCGCGCCCGGCAGATAGACTTCGGCCCAGGCGTGCAGGTCGGTGAAATCGCTCTCGACCTCGCGCGGCCCTTCGATCGGATCGATGTCCGGCCGGATCTGGATGAGATAGCCGGAGACGAAACGCGCGGCGAGCCCGAGATGGCGCAGCGCCTGGATGAAGAGCCACGCCGAATCGCGGCAGGAGCCGGAGCCGGCGGCAAGCGTCTCCTCGGGCGTCTGGATGCCGGCCTCCATCCGGATGACGTAGCTGATTTTCTTCTGCAGCTGCGCGTTCAGCTCGACCAGGAAATTGACCGTGCTGTCGGCGTTGCGCGGAATGTCCTTCAGGTAAGCGGCGAGCAACGGCCCGGGCTCGTCCGTTTCCAGATAGGGCGCGAGCTCGATCTTGAGATCGCTGTCGTATTCGAACGGAAAGCTGCTGGCATAGGGCTCGACGAAGAAGTCGAACGGATTGACCACCGTCATCTGGGCGGTGAAGTCGACCTCGACCTTGAGCTCGGTTGTCTTCTCCGGAAAGACGTAGCGCGCCAGCCAGTTGCCCTGCGGATCCTGCTGCCAGTTCACGAAGTGATTGGCGGGCGTGACCTTGAGTGAGTAGCTCAGGATCGGCGTGCGGGTATGCGGCGCGGGCCGGAGCCGAATGGTCTGGGGCCCGAGATCGATCGGCCGGTCGTATTTGTAGTGCGTGACGTGATGCAGTGCGACGAAGATCGACACGGACCGAGGACTCCAGCAGCTTTTTTGAGCAGAACACTGCTGCCGGTCGACATCAAGCACTAACAACGGGCAGCGATTGCCCAGGAAATATCCGCGCGTTGTCCCGATGTCAGCAATTGGCGCGGCCGGAGACCCTCACCGGCTAGCGGCCGATCGCCCCCGACACCTGCGAAGCCAGCGACTGGGCGAGCATATGATAGCCCTCGGGGGTCAAATGCTGGCCGTCGGGCTGATGGGGGAGACCGCTCAACATCCCGTTGGAGAGCATGATCACCGCGATGCCACGGGCACTGAGGCGACTTTGAATATCGGCTGTCCGGTCAGGGCTGCCCTTGCGCCGATCATTGCCGCCCGGCTGCAAGATAACCGCACTGGTGCCGTTCGGGACGGCCCGGTCCAGGCGTTGCAGCATCCCTTCCGTGGTGTCGCCATTGATGCCGGCGTTCACGACACGGACGTTCAATCCCTTCGCCCGCAAGATCGCTTCGAGCTGCGCGGGATAGGCCTGGTTGCGCGCCACGCCCTTTCCGTAGGTGTTGCTCGCGCCAAGCGCCACAATGTTTGCGGCGTCAGCCGAACCGACGCCAACACTCAAGGCGGCCAGAAATGCGAGGCATCCAATTGTTCCGAACCGACGCCCGCGCATGTGTCCTCCGCGCCTACATCGTCGCGCCGAGTACCCAGGGCGCGAACTCGGCGCCGCCGAAATCAAAACTCTCGCTCTTGGTCGGCTGGCCCGAGGCGGTCTTGAGGATGAGGTCGAAGATGCGCTGGCCGCATTCCTGCACGCTCTCCTCGCCGTCGAGGATGGTGCCGCAATTGACGTCCATGTCGTCTTCCATCCGCTTGTACATCGGCGTGTTGGTCGCAAGCTTGATCGACGGCGCGGGCTTGCAGCCGAACACGCTGCCGCGGCCGGTGGTGAAACAGACGAGGTTGGCGCCACCGGCGACCTGCCCGGTCGCGGCGACCGGGTCGTAACCGGGCGTGTCCATGAACACAAAACCCTTCTTGGTAACGGGCTCGGCATAGTGCAGCACGTCGACGAGGTTGGTGCTGCCGGCCTTCGCCATCGCGCCGAGCGACTTCTCAAGGATCGTGGTGAGGCCGCCGGCCTTGTTGCCCGGGCTCGGATTGGCATTCATCTCGGCACCCTCGCGCTGGGTGTATTCCTCCCACCAGCGCATCAGGCCGACCAGCTTCTCGCCGACCTCGCGGCTGACGGCGCGGCGGGTCAACAGATGCTCGGCGCCGTAGGTCTCGGGCGTTTCCGAGAGGATCACGGTGCCGCCGTGACGGACCAGCAGATCGCTCGCGGCGCCGAGCGCCGGATTGGCCGACACACCGGAGTAACCATCCGAGCCGCCGCATTGCAGCGCTACGGTGAGCTCACTCGCCGGCACCGCCTCGCGCTTGACCTTGTTGGCATCGGTGAGTGCTTCCTTCACGAAGGCAACGCCGGCTTCCACGGTCTTGCGCGTGCCGCCGACCTCCTGGATGTCCATCGCGCGCAGCCGGCCGGCGAGCTTCTGCTCCTGCATCAACCCGCCGATCTGGTTCACCTCGCAGCCGAGGCCGAGCACGATGACGTTGGAGAAATTGACGTGCCGCGCATAGCCGCCGAGCGTGCGGCGGAGCAGCGCCAGGGGCTCGTCCTGGGTCATGCCGCAACCGGTCTTGTGGGTCAGCGCGACGACGCCATCGACATTCGGGAAATCGGCGAGCGGGTTGTCGCCGGTGAACGGATTCTTCTTGAACATGTCGGCGACGATGCCGGCGACATGGGCGCTGCAATTCACCGAGGTGAGGATGCCGATATAGTTGCGGGTGGCGACGCGGCCGTCGGCACGGCGAATGCCCTCGAAGGTCGCCGGCAGATCGAAATTCGGCACCGGCTTGACGTCGACGCCATAGGCATAGTCCTTGGCGAAGTCGCCCATGCCGCAGTTCTGCGTATGCACGTGCTGGCCGGGTGCGATCGGCTGCGTCGCAAAGCCGATGATCTGGCCGTAGCGCCTGATCGGCTCACCTGACGCGATCGGCTTGATCGCGACCTTGTGGCCGGCCGGAATGCGGTCGACCGTGGTGACACCGTCGGCCACCTCGAGCCCCGGCGGCAGGCTCGCGCGTGCGATCAGGACGCTGTCGTCGGCGTGCAGGCGGATCACTTGTGCCGAGGCCATGGGAGTTCTCCTTCGGAGTTCTTCAGCTCTCTCCGCCCTTTTGCGGGGAGAGGTCGGATCGCGTCAGCGATCCGGGTGAGGGGCAAGGCACAATGTCAATTCCAACGATGGTGCTCGCCGGATAGAGGCTCCTCACCCCAACCCTCTCCCCGCAAGAGCGGGGCGAGGGAGAAGTGACAATCAGGCTTTGCCGCCGGACTTCTCGCGGGTCGCGTTGACCTGCATCTTGGCGTAGGTCTGCATCAGGCCGACTTCGTTCGACAGCGTCACGAGCTTGAAGCCCATGTTGATCGCGCGCACTGCGCCATCGGCGCCGGAGCAGTGGATGCCGGGGTTGAGGCCACGCTTGCCGCATTCCTTGATGATCTTCTCGTAGATCTTGAGGATCTCGGGCTCGTCGCGATCGAGCTTCGGCACCAGACCATAGGAGAAGCCGAGATCGGACGGGCCGATATAGACGCCGTCGATGCCTTCGACATCGAGGATCGCTTCCATGTTCTCGACGGCGGTCTTGGTCTCCATCATCGGCAGCAGCACGATCTCGTCATTCGCCGTCTGCTGATAGGTGCCGGCGGAACCATACATGCCGGCGCGGATCGGGCCATTGGAGCGCACGCCCTTCGGCGGATACTTCGCATAAGAGACGAGGTTCTTGGCTTCCTGCGGCGTGTTGACCATCGGGCAGATCACGCCATAGGCGCCGCCGTCCAGCACCTTGCCGATGATGCTCGGCTCGTTCCAGGGCACGCGGACCATCGGCGTCACCGGATGTGCATGCATCGACTGGAAGCACTGCACCATCGACAGATAATCCTGCACGCCGTGCTGCATGTCGACGGTGACGCTGTCGAAGCCGCATTGCGCGATTACTTCGGCCGAAAACCCGGAGGGGATCGCGAGCCACGCGTTCACCACCGCCTTGCCCGATGCCCAGACCTGCTTGACCTTGTTTGCCATTGATCACGTTTCCTTTGTGTTTCTTCAGGTTTCTTGGAGGGCGGACCTCAGCTGGTCGCCCGCTGGATCGAGACTTCGCTGACGCCGACTTCGCGCGCGGTGTTCACTATCGCCGCCCAGGTGTCGTCAGGCAAGGGGATGCCGTTTTTGGTGCGGTCGGCACGGGTTTTCCGCTCGGGATCGCCCGGAACCAGCACGGACTCTGTACCCGCGATCGGCTTGGTGGCGCGGATGAAATCGGTGTAGCGGGTGATCTCGCCGTCGAAGAAGTTGCTGGTGTCGATCACCTTGGGATCGATGTAGAACGCCATCATGCCGTTGGCGAAGCGCCGGTCCGACGACGTCGCGCCGGTGCCGGTCAGCGCGCCACCGAGCAGCTCGCAGATGAAGGCAAGGCCCGAGCCCTTGTGATCGCCGAAGGCGCGGATCGCGCCGGTTCCCTTGGTGTGGTCGCGCGGCCCGTCCGGTGTGTACGGGCCATATAGCACGTGCGGATCTTCGCTCAGCGTGCCGTCGGCATCGACCAGCGCGCCATGTGGCAGCTTCTTGCCGCCGCGGCTTGCCACCAGCACCTTGCCTTCCGCAACAACGGAGGTGGCGAAATCGAGCACGATCGGATCCTGGCCCTCGCGCGGAATGCCGACGCAATATGGCGCGGTCGACAGCCGCTTCTCGACGCCACCGTAAGGCGCGACCAGCAGCGAGCCGGCCGCAGTCACGAAATGGATCGAGACGAGACCTTCGGCGGCGGCCATTTCGGCCCAGTCGCCGACGCGGCCGAGATGGCCGGAGTTGCGCAGCGCGACTGCAGCAAGGCCTGCCTTCTTGCACTTTTCGATGCCGAGCTTGACCGCAATCGGCGTGACGGTCTGGCCATAGCCGAACTTGCCGTCGACCACCGCGAGCGACGGCGTGTCGACCACGACCTCGGGGGTCTGGTTCGGCACGATCGAGCCCATCTTCTTCCACCTGACATAGACCGGCACGCGGATCACGCCGTGGCTGTCGTGGCCGGTGAGGTTTGCCGTCGTCAGGTAGGTCGCGATGCGCTTCGCCTCGTCCGGAGCGGACTCCGAATGGGAAAACACCTCGGAGACGAAGTTGATGAGGTTATCGACCTTGATGGTGACCATGAAAGACTAGCTCGCTTGATAAAGCACGGTGCGTTGTTAGGCGTGGGTTTTGGCGTGGCCGCCGAGATAGGCCGCGGCGATGGCTTCGTTGCCCCACAATTCGTCAGGCTTGCCGCCCAGCACGATCCGCCCGGTCTCGAGGACAAAACCGTGATCGGCGACCGAAAGTCCCATGCGCGCATTTTGCTCGACGAGCAAGACCGTGGTGTCCTTCCTGATCTGCGAAATGATGCGGAACACCGCCTGCACGATGACAGGCGCCAGCCCGAGCGAGGGCTCGTCCAGTAGCAACAATCGCGGCTTGGCCATCAGGCCGCGCGCCACCGCGACCATCTGCAGCTGGCCGCCGGACAATGTCCAGCCGAGCGCGTTGGAAAAGGCACGGATGTCCGGAAACAGGTCGAACATCGCGTCGGCCTCGCGCGAGATCTGCGACGCCGATACCTTCCGGTTCGACGCGCCGAGCATGATGTTCTCTTTCACGGTGAGGCCCGGGAACACGCGGCGACCTTCCGGCACATGCGAGATGCCGAGCCGCACGATCGCCTCCGGCCCGAGGCCGGCGATCGAGTGACCGTCGAACATGATGTCGCCGGAGGCGGGCTTGGCGAGGCCTGAGATCGCACGCAGCGTGGTCGACTTGCCGGCGCCGTTGGCGCCGAGCAGCGTGACCACCTGCCCCTGCTCCACGGCGATGGTGACGCCGCGCAGCGCCTCGATCTCGCCGTAGCGGACCACGAGATTGCGGATTTCGAGCAGCGGCATCATTCGCTTCCGAGATAGGCGGAGACGACGTCGGGATGGCGCAGCACCGCCATGGACTCGCCGTCCGCGATGCGGCGTCCGAAGTTCAGCACGGAGATGTGCTGGGCGGCTTCCGAGACCAGCGTCATGTCGTGATCGATGATCAGGATGGTGAGGCCTTGCGCTGCGATCCGCTTCAATAGCTCATGCAGCTCGAGCTTCTCGGTCGAGTTGAGGCCGGCGGCCGGCTCGTCGAGCAGCAGCAGCGTCGGGTTCGACGCCAGCGCCCGCGCGATCTCGATCAGGCGCTGGTGGCCGTAGGAGAAACTCGAGATCAGCTCGTTGGCGCGATTGCCGAGGCCGACAAAGGTCAGCGCCTCCATCGCGCGCTCGGTCAACGCGTCCTCGCCCTTCCCGATCATGGTGTTGCCGGGCCGCTCGGCGCCGATCTCGACATTCTCCAGCGCCGTCATCGAGCGGAACAGGCGGATGTTCTGGAAGGTGCGGCCGAGACCCGCCGCCGTGCGCTGATGCGGCGCCATATTGGTGATGTCGGTGCCGTCGAGCACGATCTTGCCGGCAGTTGCCTTGTAGAGGCCGGACAACACGTTCAGCGTCGTGGTCTTGCCGGAGCCGTTGGGTCCGATCAGCGCATGCACGCCGCCGCGCTTCACCGCGATGTCGACGCCGTCGACCGCTTTCAGGCCGCCGAAATGCTTCGAGAGCCCGGTCACTTCGAGCACGATGTCGCCGCCGGTGGTCGCCGGCCTGAGCTGCAAGGCAGCCGCAGCCGGCGGCGCCTTGGCATGCGCCCGCAAGCGCGTGAATGCATCAGACACAAAGCCCCAGATGCCGTCGGGCATGAAGCGGATGATCAGGATCACCGACAGGCCGTAGATCGCCAGATAAAGTCCCGGCACGCTCTTCAGGAAGCGCAGCCATTCCGGGATCAGGATCAACAGCCCGGTGCCGATCACCGAGCCGATCGGCGAGGCCACGCCGCCGAGCAGCGACATGGTCAGGAACACGATCGATTCCGCGAACGAGAACTGATCCGGGCTGACATAGGCAAAGCCGCCGGCGAACAGGCCGCCGGCCAGACCGCCGAGCAGCGCGCAGAGCCCGAACGCGTAGATCTTGGTGCGGAACACGTCGATGCCGTTGACGCCAGCCGCGAGCTCATTGTCGCGCACCGCGCGCATGGCGCGGCCGAGCTTGGTGTCAGGCAGATGCCAGACCAGATAGCCGACGATCGCGAGCATCGCGACGCAGAAGGCGAGATAGCTCTGCGACGACTGGAACAGTTCGGGCCGGCGAATATTGGCGACGCCGTCCGGCCCGTGGGTCAGGCCGATGGCATTGATCATCACCAGCGTCACGATCTGTTGGAACGAGATCGTCACCATGGCCAAGTAATGCCCGCCCAGCCTCAGCGTCGACATGCCGAGGAACGCGCCCGCCACCGGCGTGATGACGCAGGCCGCAACCAGGCAGAGCCAGAAGTTCAAATGCAGGTCGGCGGTCCCGAGACCGACCGCATAAGCGCCGAAGCCGAAGAATGCGGCCTGCGCCAGGTTGATCTGGCCGCACAGGCCGAGCACGACCGAAAGCCCGAACACCGCGATCGAGAAGGTCGTGGCCTGCAGCAGGATGTTGAGGATGTAGCCATCGAACCGCATGCCGGCAGCCAGCGCCACCAGCACTGCAGCGCCGACGAAATACGGCAGATGACGGACGATCAGCGGCTTGGAGCGCACGGCCGGCGCCGGGATCATGTTGTCGCTGGCGCTCATGCTTTCTCCGCGACACGTTCGCCGAAGATGCCCTGCGGTCGGAACACCAGGAAGGCGATCAGCACCAGGAAGGCAAAGCCGTCCTTGTACGGCACCGAGATGTAGGCCGCGCCGAAGGTCTCGATGACGCCGAGCGCAAGCCCGCCGACGATGGCGCCGGCGACGTCGCCGAAGCCGCCGATGATGGTCGCGGCAAACGCCTTCAGCGCAATCGTCGAGCCCATCTGGATCGAGACGAACAGCACGGGCGCCACCAGGATGCCGGCGAGACCGCCGAGCACAGCCGAATAGATGAAGGTGATCATGATCATGGTGGAGACGGAAATGCCGAGCAGCGAGGCCATCTCCTTGTCCTACGAGGTCGCCTGCAGCTTCTTGCCGAGCAGCGTCTTCTCGAAGAACCAGAAATTGAACAGCACCAGCAGGATGGTGACGCCGATGATCAACAGGTACTGGCTGTCCAGATAGACCGGGCCGAGCTGGATGCCGGGCGTATCGAACCAGCCCTGCAGCACCTGCGGCTGCGGGCCGTAGATCGCGAGCACCGAGTTCGACAGCAGGATCGAGGCGCCGATGGTGGCGATGATGACAGGCAGATAGGTGCGGTGGCGCAGCGGATAGTAGACGCCGAGATTGAAGATGACGCCGAACAGCGCCATGCCGGCGAGCGCGATCAGAAACGACAGCCAGTAAGGCCAGCCGAGATCGACCGAGAACACCACCATCAGATAGGCGGCGACCATCGAGAATTCGCCTTGCGCGAAGTTCACCACATTGGTGGCGCGGAAGATCAGCACGAAGCCGAGCGCGACCAGCGCGTAGACCGCGCCGATGCCGATGCCCGTGAACAGAAGTTGTAGGACCAGATCCATGACAGCGCCCGATCAGAACAGTGTGCGCGGGGGAAGCGGCCTCGCCGGGTTCAACGGCGAGGCCGATCCGCAATCAATCGTTGAAGTCGATGTGCTTGTCGTAGACGATCGTGCCCTTCTCGTTCTTCACGACGTTGTAGCCGTGCAGGCCGTCGCCGTTCTTGTCGAAATTGTACTCGCCTTCGGCACCGGCGAATTTCTGCGTCGCCAGGATGGCGTCGCGGATCTTGTTCGAATCGGTCGAGCCCGCCTTGTTGATCGCCGCCGACAGGATGGTGATCGCGTCGTATGGCCAGGCGCTCTGATTGTCGGGCGCGGTCTTGTAGGCATCGCGATAGGCCTTGCCGAACGTCTTTGCGGCGTCGCTTGAGTCTTCGGCGAAGTCGGCGACCCCGAAGGTACCGAACAGCGCGGGGCCGGCGAGCTTGGTCGAGGAGACCGCCACCACCGAGGGCGAGCCGACCCAGGGGATGTTGACGCCGAGCTGACGCAGCTGCCGGGCAAAGATGCCGAGGTCGTTCTCGAAGGTGAAGTAGGTGCCGAGCACATCTGCGCCGGACTGCTTCACCGCCAGCACCACAGGGGTGAAGTCCTGGCTCTGGTTGGCATAGCCCTGGTCGAGCACCGGCGGCGCGCCGAGCTTGGTCAGCGCTTCTGACAGCGCCTTGCCGCCCGCGGTGCCGAAGGCATCGGTGGAATGGACGATCGCCCATTTCTTCTTGCCCAGCGTGTTGACGCCGAAATCGGCGATCACGCGGCCGGAATAATTGTCATTCGGACGGAAGCGGAACAGCCACGGATTGCCGGAATGGGTAAGGTCGGGATTGGTGCCGCCGATCATCACCGGCTTGCCGACCTTGATCACGTCGGGCGCCATCGCCTGCACTTGGGTCGAGCGGATCGAGCCGAGGAAGGCGACGATGTCGGATTGCGCGGCGAGCTTGGAGAAGGCCAGCACGATGCCCGGATTGGTGGTCTGGTCGTCCTCGATGACGAGTTCGACCTGCTTGCCGAGCACGCCACCGGCCTTGTTGACCGCGGCCAGCGCCAGCTTGGCGCCGTTCTGCGCCCACAGCCCCTGCTCCGCGGCCGGTCCGGTCACCGGCACGCACATGCCGATCTTGATGGTCGCGCCTTGCGCCCAAGCGCTCCGCATCAGCGCGGGAGCAGCGAGACCTGCCGCCAAACCGGCGGAAAACTCACGCCTCGTCAGTTTCATTCAATCCTCCCTGTATTGCGCCGAACTTGCTTGTCGGCTGCGTTGAGACGAGCTGGACGCGTAGACTCGTTGCCCTGTCCACAGCAATCGCAGCGTGACGAACAAACATCAGCGCCGCTGCAGCGCACCCGACGTGCAACGGCGACCATCAAATCCAAGCGTATGGGCCAGCTAACCATGATTGTACATTGCACGCAATAGTCAAAAGTTCGGCACAGGCGGTGCGTAAATGCCTGTTGCGAGCGACCGCGACGCGATCACGTGTTAGTGTGGCGGCCGAGCACCCATCCATGTCGATGCCAAGAGCGAAATCGCAGACCAGACGGAAACAACCGGCCTATGCGCTGATCAAGGCCGCATTGGCCAAGCGTATCCGGACCGGTGACGTGCCGCCCGGCACGGTTCTCTCCGAATCGGCGATTGCGACCATGTTCGGCTCCAGCCGCTCCCCGGTGCGGCAGGCCTTCGAGCAGTTGGAGCTTATCGGCCTGGTGCGCCGGTTCGACGGCCGCGGCGTCATCGCCGGCAAGCGCCAGGTCGAACCGCGTCGCGTCCCGATCACGCCGGAGATGCTGGGGCTGACCGACGGGCCGGTCGAGGCGGTGCGCAGCGACGCCTGGGACGCCCTCTATTACAAGCTCGAACGCGAGATCATCTACCGGTCGCTGTTCGGACGCTTCCGCGTCAGCGAGCTCGCACTGGCGCGGCATTTCCGGGTCGGGCGCACGGTTGCGCGCAACCTGCTGCTACGCGCGCAGGCGATCGGAATCCTGGAGAAAGGCGCCAAGGCCCACTGGTACGTGGTGCCGCTGGACGAGGACCGCGTTCGCGACATCTTCGAGATGCGCGCGACGCTGGAACCGCTGCTGCTGAAATCCGCTGCCGCAAAGATACCGGCGGCGCTGCTCGACCGGATGGCCGAGCGGCTGCGCGAGGGCATCCAATATCGCGACCGCGTCGGCGTCGGCGAACTCGACGAGATCGAGGGTGACCTCCATATCCAGTGCCTCGGTTACGGCGTCAACCGCGAGATGCTCGAAGCCCTCAAGCGCACCCACTGCGCTTTCGTGATCGGCAAGCACATTCAGGTCGCCCTGACCGCGCCGCAGATCGATTCCTTCATGGACGAGCATCTGGTGATCATTGAAGCCTTGCGCGCCCGCGACGGCGATGCGGCGGCCGCGACCCTGCGCCGGCATATCGAGTGGTCCCACTCGAAGGTCGCCGGCTGGATCGCCGAATTCCGTGCCATCAACGTGATTTCGCGCGTTCCCTACATGGCCTGACCGGCACTGCTGCGCGCCCTCGCGCAAATTGCCGGCTACTCGTCCGCATCGAGCTCGACATCATCCGTGGAGCTCATTCCGGCAAGGCTGGCTTCCAACGCGCCCAGCATCTCCTGCAGTTCCGCGAGCTTGCGCGCGCCATAGCGCCTGGTGATGGCGGCGTAGATCACCTCCGAGGTCGGCGCCACCGCCTCGATCAGCTTCAACCCCTTGGCGGAGATCGAAACCACCGCACGTCGCGCGTCTGTCGCCGCCGCCTTGCGCTCGATCAACTGGCGCGCCTCGAGATCGCGCAGGATGCGCGACAGGCTCGGGCCGAGCAGAAACGCCATGCGGGCGAGCTCGGTGACCTCGATCTCGTCGACCGCGGTGAGCGCACGCAGGATCCGCCATTGCTGCTCGGTCAGCCCGTGATTGCGCAGCGACGGACGGAATTGCCGCATCACCGCTTCGCGGGCGCGGAGCAGCGACATCGGCAGCGAGCGCGAAAACTCGCGCATCGGCGTGCGGCGCGGCGATCCTTCATCACCCTGCCCCGACCGCGTGTCGTTATTTTTTCGCGCCATCGCTCAATCCACCACAACGATCTTTTGCGTTGCAGCATGCCCCGATTCAGTTTTCGGGAATTCACTTAACATGTTAATCATCTCCCCAGCATCCACTTTTGTGTATCACGCATGGCCCTCTCCAAGGACGATATCCGCGCTGCCGCCGAACGGCTCGACACTGCGGAAAAGACCCGCAAGCAAATCCGCCAGCTGTCGCTGGAATACCCCCGTATCACCCTCGAAGAGGCCTACGCGATTCAGAAGGCCTGGGTCGAGATGAAGGTGGCGCAGGGCCGCGTCGTCAAGGGCCACAAGATCGGCCTGACGTCGAAGGCGATGCAAAGCGCGCTCAATATCGACGAGCCCGATTCCGGCATCCTGCTCGACGACATGTTCTTTGCCGATGGCGGCTTGGTGCCGACCGACCGCTTCATCGCAACCCGCGTCGAGGCCGAGCTCGCCTTCGTGATAAAGCATCGCCTGGCTGGGCCGAACTGCACGCTGTTCGACGTGCTCAACGCCACCGACTTCGTGGTGCCGGCACTGGAAATCCTGGATACACGGGTCGAACGCGTCGACCCCGAGACCAAGGCAACACGAAAAATCTTCGACACCATCGCCGACAACGCCGCCAATGCCGGCATCGTGCTCGGCGGCCGGCCGATCCGTCCGCTGGAAACCGATCTGCGCTGGATCGGCGCGCTCTGCTACCGAAATGGCCAGCTCGAGGAAACCGGACTCGCCGCCGGCGTGTTGAATCATCCGGCGACCGCGGTGGCGTGGCTCGCCAATAAGATCGCCCCGAACGGGCTGGCGCTGGAGGCCGGACAGGTCGTGCTGGCAGGCTCCTTCATCCGCCCGATCGAGACCCGCAAGGGTGACACCATTCAGGCCGATTACGGACCGAACGGTTCCGTGAGCTGCTACTTCGCCTGACGCACTCAGCAGGAGCGCTGCATGCCGCATTTCACGCTTGAATATTCCGCCAACCTCGACGGCCTCGTCGACATCGGCGTAACAGTCGAACTGGTCCGCAAGGCTGCGGTCGAGACCGGCATCTTCCCGCTCGGCGGCATCCGCGTCCGCGCCGTCAGATGCGAGCATTACGCGATCGCCGACGGTCGCGCGAATTACGGCTTCCTCGACATGGTACTGCGGCTTGGCGAAGGCCGCGACCTCGCCACCCGCAAGAAGGCCGGCGAGCACATCTTCAAGGCGCTGTCGGCGCATCTTGATCCGGTATTTGCAAAGAGCAAATTCGCCTTGTCGTTCGACATGCAGATCAACGACAAGGAAACCAGCTGGAAACGCAACAACATCCACGAGGCACTGAAGGTGGAGACGGTCAATGGATAAAGCCACCTCGAAATCCGCCGCCGACGTATTCCAGGCCAATCGCGATCGCGCCGGCCCCCTGCTCGCCAAGTTGAAGGCAGAGGGCATCGGCAATGTGATCGACGGCAAGGTCGTCCCGGCCGCCTCCGGCCAGACTTTTGAGACGAAATCGCCGATCGACGGCACCGTGCTGGCAACCGTCGCGCGCGGCAATGCCGAGGATATCGACCGCGCCGCGACCGCTGCTTCCAAGGCGTTCAAGGCCTGGCGCGACATGCCGGCGGCGCAGCGCCGCAAGCTGCTGCATCGCGTCGCCGACGCGATCGAGGAGCGCGCCGACGACATCGCCGTGCTCGAATGCATCGACACCGGTCAGGCGCACCGCTTCATGGCCAAGGCCGCGATCCGCGCCGCGGAGAATTTCCGCTTCTTCGCCGACAAATGCACTGAGGCGCGCGACGGCCTCAACACGCCGTCGGACGAACACTGGAACATCTCGACCCGCGTACCGATCGGTCCGGTCGGCGTGATCACGCCGTGGAACACGCCGTTCATGCTCTCGACCTGGAAGATCGCACCTGCGCTTGCCGCCGGCTGCACCGTGGTGCACAAGCCGGCGGAATGGTCGCCGGTCACGGCCGACCTGCTGGTGAAACTTGCAAAACAGGCCGGCCTCCCCGACGGCGTGCTCAACACCGTGCACGGTTTCGGCGAAGAGGCCGGCAAGGCGCTGACCGAACACCCCGCCATCAAGGCGATCGGCTTTGTCGGCGAGAGCACGACGGGCTCGGCGATCATGGCGCAGGGTGCCCCGACCCTGAAGCGCGTGCATTTCGAGCTCGGCGGCAAGAATCCGGTGATCGTGTTCGACGACGCCGATCTCGACCGCGCGCTCGATGCCGTCGTTTTCATGATCTACTCGCTCAACGGCGAGCGCTGCACGTCGTCGAGCCGACTCCTCGTCCAGCAGAGCATCGCCGACAAGTTCATCGAGAAGCTGACCGCGCGCGTCAAGGCACTCAAGGTCGGCCATCCCCTCGATCCCGCAACCGAGATCGGGCCGCTGATCCATGAGCGGCATCTGGCCAAGGTCTGCAGCTATTTCGACGTCGCAAAGAAGGACGGCGCCACGATCGCGGTCGGCGGCAAGCCGCATGACGGCCCCGGCGGCGGACCCTATGTGCAGCCGACGCTGGTGACCGGCGCCAACCCGACCATGCGCGTCGCGCAGGAAGAGGTGTTCGGCCCGTTCCTGACCGTGATCTCGTTCAAGGACGAGGCTGACGCCATCGAAATCGCCAACGGCGTGCAATACGGCCTGACCGGCTATGTCTGGACCGGCGACATGGGCCGCGCGTTGCGCGTGGCGGATGCGCTGGAAGCCGGCATGATCTGGCTCAACTCGGAAAACGTCCGCCATCTGCCGACCCCGTTCGGCGGAATGAAATCATCAGGCATCGGCCGCGACGGCGGCGATTACTCGTTCGACTTCTACATGGAAACTAAGCACGTCTCGCTCGCCCGCGGGACGCACAAGATTCAGAAACTGGGAATTTGATTGCACGTCGTTCCGGGGCGCGAAGCGAACCCGGAACCTCGAGATTCCCCGATGCGCAATCGCGCATCTGAGGTTCGGTCCTGCGGACCGCCCCGGAATGACGAACAAAATTGAGGAAACACCATGCCCGTTCCGCAACACATCTTCGACCCGCCGTTCAACATCATCCGCTGCAGCCATGCCGTGCTCGACGTCACGGACCTGGAGAAGAGCGCCACTTTCTATTCGAACACAGTTGGCCTCCATATCGAGGATCGCGACAACAAGGCGGTGTATCTGCGCGCCAGCGAGGAGCACCAGCATCACTCGGTGGTGCTGCGCAAGGCGCCGAAGGCCGCCTGCAACCGGCTCGGCTTCAAGGTCGGTAATGACGGCGATCTCGACAAGGCGGCCGCCTTCTTCTCCGAAAATGGCGTTGCCTATGCTTTCGTCGACCAGCCGTTCCAGGGCCGCACCCTGCAATTCACCGATCCGTTCGGCTTCCAGATCGAACTCTATGCCACGATGGAGAAGCGCCCGCATCTCTTGCGGCGCTACGATCTCTACAAGGGCTGCCATCCGCAGCGGCTCGACCATTTCAACGTGTTCGCCGCCGAAGTGCAGGACACTGTCGATTTCTACGCGCGGCTCGGCTTCCGCCTCACCGAATATGCCGAGGAGGACGGCGACAATGGCCGCATCGCAGCCGCCTGGATGCATCGCAAGGGCAACGTCCACGACTTCGCCATCACCAACGGCAAGGGACCGCGCCTGCACCACATCGCCTATTGGGTACCGACCGCGATGAACATCGTGCATCTCTGCGACGTGATGGCCTCCTCCGGCTTCCTTGCGAATATCGAGCGCGGCCCGGGCCGGCACGGCATCTCCAACGCGTTCTTCCTGTATATCCGCGATCCCGATGGCCACCGCATCGAGCTCTACACCAGCGACTATTTCACCGGCGATCATGACCATGAGCCGCTGCGCTGGTCGCTACGCGATCCGCGCCGCCAGACGCTGTGGGGCGCGCCGGCGCCGCGCTCCTGGTTCGAGGAGGGCTCGACCTTCGCAGGGCAAACCGTGCGCGAGCCGCGCTTCGTCGCCGACGTGCTGGTTGCGGATTGAGGGATTTCCGATGTCAGCTCCTCGCCTCGCCACTTACTCCGTCAACGGCGCTACCAAGTATGGCGCCGTCACCGACACCGGCATCGTCGACCTCTCGTCACGCTTCGCCAAGGACTATCCGACCCTGCGCGAGGCGATCGCCGCCGGCGCGCTGACGAAGCTCGTGGAGGACGCCGCCAAGCGCGCGCCCGACCATGCGCTGGACGCAGTCGCCTGGCAGCCGCCGATCCCGGCGCCGGACAAGATCATCTGCATCGGCGTCAACTATCCGGACCGCAACGCAGAGTACAAGGACGGCTCGGACGCGCCGAAATATCCCAGCATGTTCCTGCGGGTGCCGCGCTCCTTCGTCGGCCACAACACGCCGGTGGTGCGCCCCCGCATCTCGCCGCAGCTCGACTATGAAGGCGAGTTGGTGCTCGTGGTCGGCAAGGCCGGCCGGCACATTGCCGAGAGCGCCGCGCTCGATCACATCGCCGCGATCACGCTGTGCAATGAAGGCACCATCCGCGACTGGGTGCGCCACGCCAAATTCAACGTCACCCAGGGCAAGAACTTCGATTCCACCGGTAGTCTCGGCCCGTGGATCGTGCCCTATACCGGCGAAGCGCAGATCGCCGATATCCGCCTGACCACGCGGGTCAACGGCGAAGTCAGGCAGGACGACCGCACCTCGCGCTTGATCTTCGGCTTCCGCTACCTCATCAACTACATCTCGACCTTCACGACGCTGGTTCCCGGCGACATCATCGTCACGGGGACGCCAACCGGCGCAGGTGCACGGTTCGATCCGCCGCGCTATCTGAGGCCCGGTGACGTCGTCGAGGTCGAGGCTGAAGGCGTCGGCATTTTGCGCAACGGCGTCGTCGACGAAGCGATCTAACCCGAGAAGCAAGTGGACAGTGCCATGACCTCAACATCCGGCGGCGAAGCGATCGTCAACGGCCTCGTCGCCCACGGCGTCGACACCGTGTTCGGCCTGCCCGGCGCCCAGATCTATGGCCTGTTCGATGCGTTCCACCAGGCGCAGCTCAAGGTGATCGGCGCCCGGCACGAGCAGGCCTGCGGCTACATGGCGTTCGGCTACGCCCGCTCCAGTGGCAAGCCCGGCGTGTTCAGCGTGGTGCCCGGCCCCGGCGTGCTCAACGCCTCGGCGGCGCTGCTCACCGCCTTCGGCTGCAACGAGCCGGTGCTGTGCCTGACCGGACAGGTGCCGACGCAATTCCTGGGCAAAGGCCGCGGCCATCTTCACGAGATGCCGGACCAACTCGCAACGCTGCGCAGCTTCGTGAAATGGGCTGACAGGATCGAATACCCCGACAACGCGCCCGCGATGGTGTCGCGTGCGTTCCAGGAGATGCTGTCGGGCCGGCGCGGCCCGGCCTCGCTGGAAATGCCCTGGGACGTGTTCACCCAACGCACCCAGGTCGCGGCCGTCAAGCCGTTCGACCCGCTGCCGGCGCCGCAGCCCGATCCGGACCGTATCAAGGCGGCCGCCGATCTGATCGCCGGCAGCAAGGCGCCGATGATCTTCGTCGGCAGCGGCGCCATCGAGGCGCGCGAGGAAATCCTCGAGCTCGCCGAGATGATCGACGCGCCGGTGGTCGCGTTCCGCAGCGGCCGCGGCATCGTCTCCAACGCGCATGAGCTCGGACTCACGATGGCTTCGGCCTACAAACTGTGGCCGAAGACCGACCTGATGATCGGCATCGGCACCCGCATGGAGCTGCCGACGATGTCGCGTTGGCCCTATCAGCCGGCCGGCCTGAAATGCGTGCGGATCGACATCGATCCGGTCGAGCTGCGCCGCTGGCCCGCTGACGCCGGCGTGATCGCGGACGCCAAGGCCGGCACCGCCGATCTCGTCGCCGCGGTCCGCAAGGCCGGCTACAGCAAGACCTCAGGCCGCCGCACGGCAATCCGCGAGGCCACCGCTGCCACCGAGCATGAGATCCAGCGCGTCCAGCCGCAGATGGCCTATCTGAAGATCCTGCGTGAGGTGCTGCCGGCAAACGCGATCGTCACCGACGAGCTGTCGCAGGTCGGCTTCGCCTCCTGGTACGGCTTTCCGATCTACGAGCCGCGGACTTTCGTCACCTCGGGCTATCAGGGCACGCTCGGCTCGGGCTTCCCGACCGCGCTCGGCGCCAAGGTCGCCAACCCGAACAAGCCGGTGGTCGCGATCACCGGCGACGGCGGCTTCATGTTCGGCGTGCAGGAGCTCGCCACCGCCGTGCAGTTCAGGATCGGCGTGGTGACCTTGGTGTTCAACAACAACGCCTATGGCAATGTCCGCCGCGACCAGCGCGAGCGCTTCGACGGCCGCGTCGTCGCGTCCGATTTGGTCAATCCCGATTTCGTCAAGCTCGCGGAATCCTTCGGCGTCGGCGCCGCGCGCGTCACCTCGCCCGATCACTTCCGCCCGGTGCTGGAGAAGGCGCTGGCCGACGGCGGGCCCTATGTGATCTCGGTGGAAGTGCCGACCGATTCCGAGGTTTCGCCCTGGGCGTTTATCCATCCGGCGCGGAATAACTAAGCCAAACGCTCGTCATTCCGGGGCGATGCGAAGCATCGAACCCGGAAATCTCGAGATTCCGGGTTCGCTTCGCGCCCCGGAATGACGATGCTAATCAAGTTTGCTTGACGCCGCGTTGCAGCCGCGACGCGGCGATCACGAGCAGGCCGGCGCCGGCGACCGACCAGCAGGCGACCGGCGCCCAGTGCACCAGCGGCGCATAGTCCGGAATCTTCTGCAGGCCGCCGGCGACTGCCGCCATCCGCGCAAAGGTGGCAAGCGCCAGCGCCGAGAACACGAGGCCGGTGACCTTGCCTTCCGCGCCGGTCTCCCCGATCGCAAGGGCTGCCGACACCGCGCTCATCAGCATGCAGCCCCAGGCAGCCCCCGCCAGGAACTGCGCCACGATCAGGGCGTTGAGGCTTCCGGCAATCTCCGCGGCAATGATGGCGAATGCGCCGAGCAGCCCCGCCGCACCCATCACGATCAGGCCGCCGCGATGCCTGACGACGATGCTCGCCGGAAACATCGCGATGTTGAAGCCGATCCAGAACACCGGCATTAGCCATTGCAGATTATCCGCCGTGGCGAAGCGCAGGTAGAACGGGGCGCTGTTGATATTGAAGTGCAGTTGATAGCCGAGCGAAAGCAGCACCATCGACGCGATCAGGAACATCGGCACCGCCCCGAGCCGCTTGGCCGGTGGCGCAAGCCGCTCCGGCTGCGCCTCCTCGGCGATGCGGCGCTCGATCCCTGAGAACGCCAGCGCGGTCAGCAGCAGCACCGCACCGGACAACACGAACGGCAGACGCGCATCGTGATCGCGCAGCACAACGGCGAGATAGGGCGACACCGCACCGGCGATGCCATAGCCCAGCATCGCCAGCGCGGCGAGGAACGGGACCGACGGCTCGGCGCGATACTTGCCGAGCAGCGTCAGCGGCGGCGCGCGCAACGCCGATGACGTGACTGCCCAGATCACGATCAGCGCGATCAGCCAGACCTTCGCGCCCGGCCCGGTGCCGGCCACATACGGCAGCGCGATGAAGGCGGCGCAGGAGATCGCGGCCAGGATGCCGACGAACACGCCGAGGCGGCCGACCAGCCTGGAAATCCTGTCGGCAGCCATGCCCATCGCCGTGTCGGTGATGGTGAAGATGCCCTGGTCCATCATCAGGATCAGGATGACGGTCGTCGGCGCAATGCCGACTTCGGCGCACAGCTTTGGCAGATAGATCAGGTATGTGGTCCAGCCCAGCGTGAAGACGAGCTGCAGCACGGCGAGATAGACGCCGGTGCGGTTGACGGCGCGGTCGGCCTTGGTGGTCATATCAGGAGTTTAGACCAGCTCTCCGATTTGCGGGAGGGGGAGCTAGAGCATGATCCGGAAAAGTGCGAAGCGGTTTTCCCTCGCGACAAACGCGGAACGCGTTTGCGCGGAGATCATGCTCAAACAAAGAGCTAAAGCGCGATGACGATGCAACCCAATCTCATCGCGCTTTAGCCACCTTGCGGAAGGTCAAATTGATGCGCTGGCGGCCGAGCACGCTGTGCTCGCCATCAGCGAGCGCTGCGACGCCGTGATAAAATAACCGTGACGGTCCGCCCCACACCGCAACATCGCCATGTTCAAGCCGGTAGCGGCGCGGCGTGTCGCTGCGCTTCAGGCCGCCGAACAGGAAGATCGCCGGCAGCCCGAGCGAGATCGAGACGATCGGTGCCGCGTAGTCGAGCTCGTCCTTGTCCTGATGTAGCGACAGCTTTGCGCCGGGGACGTAGCGATTGATCAGGCAGGCCTCCGGCGCAAAGCCGGTGAAGCCGGCCTCATCAGCTGCGTCGGCAGCGAGCCTGCGCAACACCTCCGGCATCGCCGGCCAGGGTTGTCCGGTGTCGGGATCGATCGGATCATAGCGATAGCCGCTTGCGTCGGATACCCAGCCGAGGTTGCCGCAATTGGTCATCGCGACCGACATCCGGTGGCCGCCCGGCGTGATCAGATGGCGGAACGGCGCCTGCTTGACGATGACGCGCAATGCCGGGATCAGCTCGACCTCGAACGGCCGGACAAAGCCGCGCAACAGCACCGCGCCGTCCGCGATCGTCTCGCGCGGCGGCCGTGCATCACCAATGGTCTCGAACAGATCAGCAGCCAAGCTTCTGCGCACTCACTTTGCGTCGTGGAAGATCACGCCAACGGTATGGCGATGGCCGGACCTGATACGGCTGACGCCATGGCGCAGATTGACACGATACGGCCCGCGCGTCCCCTGCACCGGACGGTGATGCACGGCAAAGGCCACAGCATCGCCCTTGGTGAGCGGCACCACTTCGGGCCGGGACTGCATCCGCGGCCGCTGCTCGGTCAGCACGAATTCGCCGCCGGTGAAATCGCGCCCCGGCTCCGACAGCAGGATCGCGACCTGGATCGGAAACACGTGTTCGCCATAGAGATCCTGATGCAGGCAATTGTAGTCGCCCTCGCCATATTGCAGCAGCAGCGGCGTCGGCCGCGTCTGCCCGGCATCATGGCAGCGCTTCAGGAACGCCGCGTGCGATGTCGGATAGCTGATATCGATCCCCATCGTCTCGTTCCAGCGATTGGCCGTGGCGGTCAGCCGCGCATACAGCGCCGGCCGCAGCTCCGCGATCAGGTCCGGCAGCGGATAGGAGAAGTATTTGTACTCGCCGCGGCCAAAACCGTGGCGGCCCATCACGATCCTGCTGCGGAACCGGCTGTCGTCGGGATAGAGCGCGGCGATGACATCGCATTCCTGCGGCGTCAGCTGGCTATTGAGGACGGCGCATCCCTGCCCGTCGAGATCGGCTGTGATCTGGTCCCAGTCGAGCCCGTCGACGCGGGCAGGAATGCCGGTGGCTGGGCGGGTGATGGTTTTGGCGGTTGCTGTCATGAGGTGGAGTCTCGCCCATGATCGGGGCTCACGCCACCCGATTTCCGGCGAGCCGCCCTCATTCCTTCTTCCTTCACGCAAACCGGCCAAATTTCGACTTGTTCCAGCACCAGATTGGCTACGGACAGACCGACCTGTGGGATCGACCGATCATCGATGCGAAAATTTGTCATCGTTGCCGCAAAATTGATCCTGTCGGCAGTCTCGCTGGTCGGTATCGGACTGCTGCTTTTCGCGGGCTGGCTCGTGTGGCACTACGAGTACGCTCTGGGGCTCCCGAGCGAGGATGGGCTTGCCTCGATATCGACGACGGGCCCCGCCTGCACGGCTGCCCCGGATCGGACCTACATCTCCCTCGCCGACATACCACCGCTGCTTCGCAAAGCCGCGATTGCCTATGAGCAACCAGACTTCTACGAAGCGCGGTCGCTAAGTCCAATCATCGGCATCGCACATGCCGCCGCAAACGGAGGCAAAGGACCACCGTCGGGCATAATACAATCCGTCACGCGTTGCCTGATGTCCTTTTCCACCGACTGTTGCCGTGGGATCGACATGCACATTGCCACTATCGTGCTCATGCAGCGCGTCGCACGAACCCTGTCACGCGACAGAATCCTCGAAATCTACTTGAACGAAAGTTATTTCGGTCGCGGCAATTATGGCGTCGGCTCCGCGTCACTGGCCTATTTCGGGAGACCACTTGGCCCGCTAGCTGTTGACGAGATCGCGTTTATCGTTGCTCTGCCGCGAATGCCAGCGCTGCTTAATCGGCGGAGAGACATCGCGCTCGATCGGCGAAACCTCGTCATCGCTCGAATGCAACACACGGGCATCATCAGCGATGCCGAGGCCATGGCCGCGCGAGAACGGCCATTGGCATTCCGCGACCCGCCTCCCGTCAAGACGATGCAGCAGCAAGCGCTCTGAGATCAGCCCCGTACCGGCAGCGTCACCACGTCGTAGCCGTGGCCGATCTTCCGCTTCAGCACCGGGTCTTCCAGCTCGAACTCGAAGCGGCTGGCCGGGCGGATGCCGCCCTTGGCCGCGAAGGTGCCACCGAACATGGCGCAGCCGTCGGGCAGCGCGCCTTTGTCGAAGCCGCGGGCGATCAGGTCCTTGACCGGCAGCATGTGATCGAGCGTGCCCTCCTGGTAGAGCACGCGCTGGCCGCCGATTGTGGCCCAGGCGCGGAGCACCAGCTGGTCCCAATGGCCGATGACGTCCTCGAGCTCCCAGAGTTCAGACGCCATCGGCTTGTCGCACATCTGCTTCGAGACGGTGACGCTGTAGCTCTCGACCTTGCGGTCGGTATGGTCGGAGCCGCAGCCAACGAAGATACGGCCCTGCCAGCCGATCAGCACGAACTCGACCTCACCGCTCGACTCCTCGCCGCAGACCTCGATGGTGTCGGCAAAGGTGAGCCGGCGCGCCGAGCAGCGGTAATAGATCGGCGTGGTCGCGGGCCGTGCGATGCCGAGCGCCTCGAGCTCCGCAATGTGCTTGTCGCGCGCCACCGGATCGCGGCCGGTCCAGCCGGCGATCACGGCCTGCTTGATTTCGAGCGTCAGCGGCGTCGCGACGCCCTTGTCGTCGACATTGAAGGTGAGATCAAACACGGATGACGGTCTCCATTCCGGCCGCAAGCTCGAAGATGCGGCGATCCGAACCGCCCGCGGCCGCGAGCATCAGGCCAACCGGGGCCTCGCCCTCGCGATGCGCGGGCAGCGAGATGGCGCAGCCGTCGAGCACATTGATCAGCGTGCAGTTGCGCAGCGCGCGCAGGTTCTCGGTGCCGAATGCCTTGTCATCGGCGAGGCTGGCAATCGTCGGCGGCAGGTTCGCCGTGGTCGGCAGCACCATCGCGTCATAGGGCGCGATGCGCTGTTCGGTGCGGGCGATGAAAGAGCGCCGCGCATTGAGCAGATCGATATAGTCGGCGGCCGGAAAGCCCTCGCCGCGCTGGATGCGCACGGCGACGCGGGGATCGTAGACGTCGCCCTTGCTGGCGAGCAGGAAGCGGTGCCAGGCATAGCTCTCGGCGGCGGCAAAGCCGCCCTTGGCGTTCATGACGCCGACGTCGAGCAGTTCAGGGACCTCGATCCGCTCGATCAGCGCGCCGGCGCGCGACAGCGCGGCCAGCGCACGCTCGAAGGTTTTTGCGACGGCATCATCGAGGTCGTCGAGTGCAACGGTGGTCGGCACCGCGAGCCGCATACCCTTGACCGGGCGCGGCGTCAGCGGCGTCACCGGCTGATCGGCCAGCACGGCATCGAGCGCGGCGCAGCAGGCGACTGAATTGGCCAGCGGGCCATAGCTATCCAAGGTGAACGACAGCGGCACGCCGCCGTCGAGCGGAATCCGGCGCTGCGTCGGCTTGTAGCCGACAATGCCATTGAAGGCCGCGGGAATCCGGCAGGAGCCGCCGGTGTCGGTGCCAAGCGCGCCGAACGCCATGCCGTCGGCGATCGAGACCGCCGCGCCTGAGGACGAGCCACCGGGCACATGGCCGACACTACGGTTCCAGGCGCTTTTCGGCGTGCCGTAATGCGGATTGATGCCGATGCCGGAATAGGCGAACTCGGTCATGTTGGTGCGGCCGATCACGATGAAGCCGGCGCGCTTGAGCCGCGCCACCACTGGCGCATCGGCATCCGCCGGTGCGGAATCCTCCAGCGCCCGGGAGCCGGCGCGCGTCACCTGCCCCTTGACGTCGAACAGGTCCTTGATCGAGACCGGAATGCCGGCAAACGGCGACGGCGCGGCGTTGGCCTTGCGCAGCCGGTCCATGGCGTCGGCGGCTTCCAGCCCCGCGTCGCGGTCGACATGGATGAAGGTGCGCTGGCCCTCGCCTGCCGGATCGGCAATCCTGGCGATGCATTGCTCGACCAGCTTGCGGGCGGAGGTCGCACCGCTTTCGAGATCGGCGGCAAGGGAGGCGAGTGTCGGATTCTTGGGCATGGTTTTCACTTCACGGTTGGACCTTGTTGTCGCCCGAATAGCCCGCGCCGATCCGGATCACTTCAACCCGAAGTAGGCGCGGTGCAGGTCTTCATTGCCGCTCATCTCGGCAACCGTGCCGGAGAAACTGATGCGCCCGCCTTCCAGCACGAATACGCGGGTGGCAATCTCAAGGAAACCGATATTTTGCTCGGCGATCAAGAGTGCCAATCCGCGGCCCTGCAGGCTCGACAAGGCGCGGAGCACCTCCTCGACGAACAGCGGCGACAGCCCAGCCGAGGGCTCGTCCATGACAAGCAGCTTCGGCTCGGCCGACAGCGCCTTGGCGATGCCCAGCATCTTGCGCTGGCCGCCGGACAGGCTGGAGGCCGGGTCGCGGCGCTTGTCGCGCAGCACCGGAAACAGGCCGTAGAGTTCGTCGACCCGCCCGCCTGGATTGGCATGACCCAGCGCCTGCGCGCCGACCCGGATGTTCTCCTCGATCGACAGATCGGGAAACACCGCAAGCTCCGACATGTAGGTCATGCCGCGCTTCATGCGGTCCGAAGATCGCATTTTGGTGATGTCCTCGCCGCCGAGCCTGATATGGCCGCTGCGGGCCTCGATCAGGCCGACCAGCGATTTCAGGAAGGTGGTCTTGCCGGCGCCATTGGCGCCAAGCAGCAGCACGGTCTCGCCGGGGCGGACGTCGAGATCGACGCCCCACAAGACCTGCATGGTGCCGTAGCCGGCATCGACGCCTTTGGCGTCCAGAAGCGGCGCTGCATCAGTGGGCATGCTCGCCTCCCAGAAATACCTCGATCACCTGCGGCTCGCGCACCGCGGTCGCAAGCGTGCCTTCGAAGATCTCCTTGCCCGCATTGAGCACGATGACGCGGTCGGTGATCTGCTCGATGAAGCCCATCAGGTGCTCGACCACGATAACAGCCATGCCGGTTGCGGCCAGCGCCTTGATGCGGCCGGCGATCCAGTCGAGCTCGGCCGGGTTGAGGCCGGCGGCGAGCTCATCGAGCAGCAGCAGCCGGGGCCGCGTGGCGAGCGCGCGGGTCAGATCCAGCATCTTCTGCTGCGCGCTGTTGAGATCGGCGGCGGGGCGGTCGGCGACCTCCTTCAGCCTGAAATCCTCGAGCAGCTCGGGGATCGACGGCGCGCCGGTCGCACCGCCATAGGCCAGCGCCACCTGGATGTTCTCGCGCACCGTGAGCGACAGGAACGGCTTTGGCACCTGGAAGGTGCGGTTGATGCCGCGATGAACCAGTCTGTGCGAGGCGACGCCGCCAGAGGACGTGCCGTCGAACACGACCTCACCGCCATCGGGCGCATAGAGGCCGGAGATCACGTTGATCGCCGTGGTCTTGCCCGAACCATTGGGGCCGACCAGCCCGAGGATCTCGCCCGGCACGACATGGAAGCTCAAGCCGTCGAGCGCGTGGAAACCGCCGAAGCGCTTGACCAGCTTGGAGACCTTGAGAATGGGGGTTTTCTCAGGGGACATGCCACCCCCTGCGCGTTGCCAGCGACACCAGCCCTGCGGGCAGGAACAGCACCAGTCCCATGATCAACAGGCCATAGATCAGCTGGAAATATTGCGGCGTCGTGAACCCGATCAGGTTGTAGATGCCGTAGAGGATAAGCACCCCGACGATCGGTCCGGTGATGGTGGCGACGCCGCCGAACAGCGCGAACACGATCGCGAAGATGCTGAACTCGCCGGAGAACACGTTGTCGGGATAAAACACCGAGACGTACCAGGCGTAGATGCCGCCGGCGAGGCCGGCGACCAGCGCCGAGGCGAGCCAGGCAATCACCCGCATCTTGATGATGTTGACGCCGGCCATCGAGGCCGACACCGCATCCTCGCGCACGGCCTGCAGCGCAAGCCCGAACGGCGAGTTCTTCAGATAGATGACGGCACCGACGGTCAGCGCCATCACCACGACGGCGGCGTAATAGGCGTGGGTCGGGTTGAACGTGCCGGTCAGCGACACGCCATACGGGCCCTTGGTGATCCCCTCCAGCGCCGGGTTGGCGACGAAGTGCAGCACCGCGAGCGAGGCCGCGAGATTGGCGATCGCAAAATAGGCGCCCGACAGCCGCAGCAGCGGTGTCAGCAACAGGCCGAGCGCCACCGCAACGAGGCCGCCGACCACCACCGCCAACGGCGCCGGCGTCTGCAGGTGCATCACCATGATGGCAAAGCCGTAGGCGCCGGCGCCGAAGAAGCCGACATAGCCGAACGGCAGATAGCCGGTGAAGCCATAGATGATGTTCACGCCCTGCGCGAGGATCAGGAAGATCACGAAGTTGAACAGCAAGAGATGGTTTTGATAGACGCCGGGCAGCAGTGCGAACACCACGACCAGCGGCGCCAGGATGAACAGCAGGTGCTTCGATACGCTAGGCAACGCGCACCCGCCTTCCGAGCAGACCGCTCGGGCGCAACAACAGGATCACGATCAGCAACACATAGGGCAACAGGTCGGCCCAGGAACTGAGATAGGTCTGCACCAGCATGTAGCAGAGGCCATAGACGACACCGCCGAGCGCGGTGCCGAGCGGATTGCCGAGCGAGCCGAGCACGACGATCGCAAACGACGTCACCGTCGCATCGGCGCCGAAGGCCGGCGTCACCGAGCCGAACATGAAGGGCGCGAACACGCCGGCGACAGCGGCGATGCCGAGCCCGATGCCGAACGCCGCCGCCGAGACGCGATCGACGTCGATGCCGGTCGCCAGCGCCTCGTCGCGGCGCGACATCACCGCGCGCGTCAGGGTGCCGAGCCTTGTGTGGTAGAGATAGAGATAGACCAGCGCGATCGCGATCAGGCTGGTGCAGGCCGCGATCACCCAGGGCGCGGGAAAACCCTGGCCGAAGATCTGGATCGGCCCTGCCCCGCCGGCCTTGCCGCCGAACCACTTCACCTTGATGGTCGTGAACACGGTGCCGAGCAGCCGGCTCTGGATCGACCGCTCGCTGGTGCCGGCGAAGATCGTGGTGACGGCCTCGATCACCTGCGACAAGCCGAAGAACAGGATGATCGACAGCATTTCCGGATTGGCCGAGCCCTGCAGCCGCGGCACCAGCACCCAGTACAGCAGCACGCCCGCCAGCACGAACACCACGAAGGCCAGCGGCACCGCGAACAGCGGATCGATGCCGGCGATGCCGACCACGCCGAGCGCGATGAAGGCGCCCAGCATCAGGATGTCGCCATGCGCAAGATTGACGATGCGCATGACGCCGAACACGAGATTGAGGCCGATGCCGACCAGGCTGAAATACAGCCCGAACAGCACGCCGGCAACGAGCGCATAGGTCATGCTACCGCTCGCCGCCGAAGGTTACGCCTGCCGCCGAAAATCGCATCACGGCGCCGGATAGATCGGCTTGCCGTTGGCGGTCTCGTGCGGATAGATCGAGACGAACTTGATGTGATCGTGCTCGTCGACCGTGAGCTGGCCGAGCGGCGTCAGCTCGCCGATCTGGCCGCCGGTCTCGTCCAGCGCGAAGGTGCCGTCCAGCGTCTTGAGCTGGCCGCTGAGCGAGAACACGGCGCGACGCAGCTCCATCTGATCGAGGCTGGTCGCAACCGACAGCGTCTTCTCGACCACCAGCGCGGTGGTGTAGCCGGCCACCGCGTTGAAGCCGAACTCCATCTTGCCGTCGTTGTACTTCTTCAGCCAGGCGTCGCGGAAATCCTTCATGGTCATCCCGAAATTGACGGGATAATCCAGCTCGGACGGCGGCACATAGGTCCAGATGTGCTCCAGCCCCTTGGCGCCGACGTTCTTCTCGAGCAGCTCGGTCTCGAGACCGGCATAGATCGCGAACAGCATCTTGAACTTGGTGCCGACGTCCTGGACGTTGCGCAGGAAAGCGATGTCGTTCGGCGCATAGCCGAAATGGATCACCGCGTCGGGATTGGTCTTGCTGATGTTGTTGATGATCACGTTGTAGTTGGTGGTCTCGGTCGGAACGCCCTGGTCGTAGACGATCTCGATCGGCGCGCCGGAATCCTTGACGAACTTGCGGAACGCGTTGGCCTGGGTGCCGGTGAATTCGTTGGTGGCGTAGAGGATCGCGACCTTCTTGATGCCGAGGCCAGGGCCGTCCTGGCTGATGAAGTCAGCGACCGGCTTCGGCCAGACGGTCGACACCGGATCGGCCATCAGCGCGATGTAGGGATTGTCCTTGGAGAAGAAGCTCGCGCCGGTGCCGGTCTGGTCGAACAGGAACATCTTGTGATCGCGCGCGATCGCAACCGCGGGCGCCGTCAACACCGATCCGGAATCGGCGACCAGGAGATCGACCTTATCCTGGGTGACGAGCTGGTTATAAAGCGTAGACGCAGTCGCGGTGTTGCTCTGGTCGTCATAGGAGACGAGCTTGATCGGGATCTTCTTGTCGAACGCCTTCACGAACACGCCGCCCTCGGCATTCTTCTGCTCGACCCACAATTTCAGCGAGCTGTAGACCGGCATCGAGATCGAGGCGTAGCGTCCGGAGGACGCGTAGAGCGTGCCGATCTTGATTTCCGACGGTGCGTCGGCGGCCGTGGCTTGTGTGGCGAATGCGAGGCTGGCAGCGAGTGCCGCGCCGATGATCCTCAGCATCATATTATTCCTCCCGGGTATCTTGAACGTGCCCTTGACGTATCTTGGACCGCGGCCCTTCTACGCGCCGGATCGGAGCGACACAAGCATCGCGGCCTTAGCAATTGTGCGAGCGGCGGAATATGCGGCATGCGCGAAACACAGGCCGCTGCGCGGGGCACGGATGGACCGTTGACGGGGCTCGGTCCAATGGCGCATCAAGTCTGTAACGATTTCGGGAGGAAACATCAGACATGGCCGAGCCCGCGCGCGCAAAACCAAAACCGACGCCTGAGACCCAGCATTTCTGGGATGGGACCAAGGCCGGCGAGCTGCGCCTGCAGCGCTGCGACGCCTGCGCCAATGTCTATTTTCCGCCGCGGCCGTTCTGCCCCTCCTGCGCCTCGCGCAAGGTCTCGGTCTTCAAGGCCAGCGGCAAGGGCAAGCTCTACAGCTATGTCATCAATCATCGTCCTGCGGCGCCCGGCTTCACGCCGCCTTATGCGATCGCTATCGTCGAGCTCGACGAGGGCCCGCGCCTGATGAGCAACATCATCGATTGTCCGCAGACGCCGGAAGCGCTCGAGCTCGACATGCCGCTCGAGGTCGCCTTCGAGGCACTCGACGACAAGATCACCCTTCCCTTGTTCCGTCCGGCGAAGGGGTAACGCGATGCGCAGAAACCAGGTTGCCGTCGTCGGTGCGGCAGAGACCACCGAACTCGGCGTCATCCCGAACATGTCGCAGATCCAGCTGCACGCGGATGCCGCACTGAACGCGATCGCGGATGCTGGCCTAAAGCTGTCCGACATCGACGGCTTCGCCACCGCGGTCGAGACCCCGCAGCAGATGGCCCACTATCTCGGCATCACGCCGACCTGGGTCGACGGCACCTCGGTCGGCGGCTGCTCCTTCATGCTGCATGTCCGCCACGCCGCGGCGGCGATCGAGGCCGGCCTCTGCAAGATCGTGCTGATCACCCATGCCGAGAGCGGCAAGTCGATGATCGGCAAGCAGCCGCGCTTCACTGCAGCCGACAGCCTCAACGGCCAGTTCGAGTCACCGTTCGGCGTCTATGGACCACCGAGCATGTTTCCGATTCCCGTGCTGCGCTTCATGAAAACGCACGGCATCACCCATGAGCAGCTTGCGATGGTCGCGGTCGTGCAGCGCGAATGGGCGGCGAAGAATCCGCGGGCGACCATGAAGGACCCGATCACGGTTGCCGACGTGCTGAACTCACGGATGATCGCCTATCCGTTCCGGCTGCTGCAATGCTGCCTCGTCACCGACGGCGGCGGCGCCTTGATCCTCACCTCGGCCGACCGCGCCAAGGATTTCCCGCAGAAGCCGGTCTATATCCTCGGCACCGGCGAGAGCGTGGAAACGCCGATGGTCAGCCAGATGAAGACGTTTGACTCATCGCGCGCCTTCAAGGTGGCGGGTCCGCTCGCCTTCAAGGAGGCCGGCATCGCGCACAAGGACGTCGACCATCTGATGATCTACGACGCCTTCGCGCATCTGCCGCTCTACGGCCTCGGCGACCTCGGCTTCATGCTCCATGAGGAAACCGGCAAGTTCATCGCCGACGGCAACACCCGACCCGGCGGCAAGCTGCCGCTCAACACCAATGGCGGCGGGCTGAGCTACATGCACTCCGGCATGTACGGCATGTACGCGCTGCAGGAGAGCGTGCGGCAGATGCGCGGCATCGCGCCGGCGCAGGTGCCGAACGCGAAGATCTCGGTCTGCCACGGCGTCGGCGGCATGTTCGCGGCGTCAGGCACGATCATCTTTACGAACGAGAAGTAACGCCCGTCATTCCGGGGCGCGCAAAGCGCGAACCCGGAATCTCGAGATTCCCCGATGCGCAATTGCGCATCTGAGGTCTGGTGCTTCGCACCATCCCGGAATAACGGACAGCAACAAGGAGAACCCACATGGCAAAATCACTGCAGGATAAAGTCATCATCGTCACCGGCGCGGGCCGCGGCATCGGCCGCGAGATCGCGCTGCTCTGCGCGGCTGAGGGCGCCAAGGTCGTGGTCAACGATCCCGGCGGCGCCGCCGACGGTGGCGGCTCGAGCGCCGCGCCTGCCGAGGAAGTGGTCGAGGAGATCAAGAAGCGCGGTGGAACGGCTGTTGCCAATTTCGAGTCGGTGGCGGAAGCGATTCCCGCCAGCAAGATCGTGAAGACCGCGACCGACCACTTCGGCCGGCTCGACGGCGTCGTCAACAATGCCGGCATCCTGCGCGACATGATCTTCCACAAGCGTGGAAGCCTTCGAGGCCGTCATCAAGGTGCATCTGATGGGCTCGTTCTATGTCAGCCACGCCGCAGCGCGCATCTACCGCGAGCAGGAGTCGGGCTCGTTCGTGCACTTCACCTCGACCTCCGGCCTGATCGGCAATTACGGCCAGGCCAACTACGCCGCCGCCAAGCTCGGCATCGTCGGCCTGTCGAAGTCGATCGCGCTCGACATGGGCCGCTTCAACGTGCGCTCGAACTGCGTCTCGCCGTTCGCCTGGACCCGCATGATCGGCACCATCCCGACCGAGACCGATGCCGAGAAGGCGCGGGTCGAGAAGATCAAGCAGATGGGCCCCGAGAAGATCGCGCCGGTCTGCGCCTATCTGCTCTCCGACGCCGCCAAGGATGTCACCGGGCAGATCTTCGGCGTGCGCATGAATGAGATCTTCCTGTTCGGCCAGCATCGTCCGGTGCGCTCGGTTCATCGCGGCGAAGGCTGGACGCCCGAGACCATTGCCGAACACGGCATGCCGGCGCTGAAGGGATCGTTCGCCAAGCTCGACCGCTCGGCCGACGTCTTCACCTGGGATCCGATCTGAACTGAACTGATCTGATCTGATCTTGGGATCCGATCTGACAGTTTTATGAAAAAGTCGCCTCGGTGAACTCTGCGCGCAATCACGCACGAGGCCGGGGCGACACACTCTTTGGTTGTTTCATCATAGCGCGCCCGCATTGTGCCAGAATTGCGGGTGCATGATCGCCCTCCCGATAACAAAAAACCTGGGAGGACTTTCGTGGCAAATCCAAGCAACATTCAGAAACACGAGGGCGACGGCGCGAAGGCGTTCGACCGTCGAACCATTTTGCGCGGCGCAACCGCGCTTGCTGCAACTGCGATGGCTGCATCCGATGCTGCCGCGCGCGACTTCGGCCGCAACGCGGAGCCGCAGCGTTATCCCGACCCCGATATCGTCGTGATCGACGACAAGCGCTTCAAGGCCAAGGTTGGCAACACCGCGATCAAGCGGCTCTACACCGGCTGTCTGTGGGCGGAAGGCCCGGCCTGGAACGCACAGGGCCAGTATCTGGTGTGGAGCGATATCCCGGCCAACCGGCAGTTGCGCTATCTCGACGATGACGGTCACATCTCCGAGCAGTTCCACAAGCCGTCGAACGAAGCCAACGGCTCGACCTTCGATTTCGAGGGCCGGCAGATCACCGCGGAGCGCACGCGGCTGGTGCGCTACGAGCACGATGGAACCGTCACGTCATTGGCGGAGCAGGCCAACGGCAAGCAGCTCAACGGGCCGAACGACATGGTCGTGCATCCCAACGACAAGTCGATCTGGTTCACCGATCCCGGCTATGGCGCGATCTCGATCTATGAAGGCCAACTGGCCAACACCGGATCGAAGCAGCCCTACCAGAAGGAGGCGGTCTATCGCTTGGACGCATCGACCGGCCAGGTCACCAAGGTCGCCGACGAACCGTTCAAGCCGAACGGCATCGCCTTCAGCCACGACTACAAGAAGGTCTATGTCTGCGACACCGGCATCACGCATTATCCGAACGCCAAGAACATTGTCTGGCAGTACGACCTCAACGGCGACAAGCTCTCCAACCCACGCACGCTGATCGACATGACGCTGGACGGCAAGTCGGGCTTCCCGGACGGCATGCGGGTCGACGTCGACGGCAACATCTGGGTCGGCGCCGGCTGGGTCGGCCCGGGCTATGACGGCGTGCAGGTGTTCGCACCCGACGGCCAGCGCATCGGCCAGATCCTGCTGCCGGAGACCTGCGCCAACCTCACCTTCGGCGGCAGGAAGCGCAACCGCCTGTTCATGACGGCGAGCCAATCGCTCTATGCGGTCTATGTCGAGACCAGAGGCGCGCATAACTGCTGATCTAACCGTCGTCCCGGCCTAGGGCCTGTTTGGATTCCGGATTCTCATCCTGGCTTGGTTGTGATTCAAGCTTGGGATGGACCGATTCGTTTTGACTGATGCCCAATGGGCGAAGATGGAGCCGCTTTGTCTTGGCAAGCCGGGTGATCCCGGCCGGAGCGGCAATAACAACCGGCTGTTTGTCGAAGCCGTGCTGTGGATTGCGCGCACGGGCAGTCCGTGGCGCGATCTGCCGCGCGCCTTCGGCAACTGGATAACCGTGTACACGCGCTTCCGCGACTGGGCCAAGGCGGGCGTCTGGAAGCGCATGTTTGATGCGGTCTCGGACGAGCCGGACATGGAGTACGTCATGGTTGATGCCACCATCGTCAAAGTCCACCGCCACGGACAGGGCGCAAAAGGGGGACGCAAAACCAGGCGATCGGCCGCTCGAAAGGCGGAATGACCACCAAAATCCTGGCACTGACCGACGCGCTCGGCAATCTCCTGCGTTTCGTGCTGCTGCCAGGACAGCGCTTCGACACGGTCGGCGTCCCGCCGTTGATCGAAGGGCTGACCTTCGATGCGATGATCGCCGACAAGGCGTTCGACAGCAACGCCATCATTGCCGACCTCGACGCACGCGGCGCCAAGGTCGTCATCTCCCAGCACCCGCGGCGCGCAAAACCTCTCGCCATCGACGCGGAAATCTACAAATGGCGACATCTGATCGAAAATTTCTTCTGCAAGCTCAAGGAATTCAAGCGGATCGCCATGCGAGCCGACAAAACAGATATCAGCTTCGAAGCCATGATCAATCTCACCGCCGCTGTGATAAATTCAAGATGAATCCAAACAGGCCCTAGTGCGCGATTGCGCACGGGGGCCGGGACGACACTGTGGCTAGCCGCTATTCCTCAACCCCGCCGAAATCCCGTTGATCGTGATCTGAATCCCGCGCAACACCTGCTCGTCCGGGTTCTGCGCGCGATGCTCCTTCAAGAGCTCGACCTGCACGTGATTGAGCGGATCGAGATAGGGGAAACGGTTGCGGATGCCGCGGTCCAGCAGCGGGTTGCCTTGCAGCAGCCGGTCGTGGCCCATGATGTCGAGCAGCGTCTCGATCGACAGATGCCACTCGCGGCGGATCTGGCCGAAGATCTTCTCGCGCAACGCGACGTCGGGCACCAGCTCGGCATAACGCGAGGCGATCGCGATCGAGCTCTTCGCCAGCACCATGTCCATGTTGGACAGCAGCGTGCGGAAGAACGGCCATTCCCGGTAGAGTTCCTGCAGGAACGGCATGCCCTGCTCCGGATGCTCCGCGATCCAGGTCTCCACCGCCGCGCCAAAACCGTACCAACCCGGCAGCATCAGCCGGCATTGCGCCCAGGAGAACACCCAGGGGATGGCACGCAGGTCCTCGATCTCGCGGGTCTTCTTGCGCGAGGCCGGACGGCTGCCGATGTTCAAGGTCGCGATCTCGCTGATGACGGTGGAGCCCCAGAAATAGTCGGCAAAGCCTTCGGTTTCATAGACGAGGCCACGATAAGCCTTGAAGGCGAGCGCGGAGAGCTGCTCCATCGCCTTGAGATATTCGGTACGCGGCGCGCTCTGCCGCGGCTGCAGCAGGCTGGTCTCCAGCGTCGCCGCGGCGAGAATTTCCAGATTGCTGCGGCCGACCTCGGCATTGGAATATTTCGAGGAGATGATCTCGCCCTGTTCGGTGATGCGGATCTGGCCGTTCACCGCGCCGCCGGGCTGCGCGATGATCGCATCATAGCTCGGGCCGCCGCCGCGGCCGACCGAGCCGCCGCGGCCGTGGAACAGGCGCAGCCGCACGCCGTGGCGCTCGAACACCTCGACGAGTCCGATCTCGGCCTTGTAGAGCTCCCAGCCCGAGGTGACGAAGCCGCCATCCTTGTTGCTGTCGGAATAGCCGAGCATCACCTCCTGCACGCTGCCGAGACTGTCGACCAGTTTGCGATAGTCGTGCAGCACCAGCATGCGGTCCATGATCCCGCTCGAGGCCTGTAGATCCTCGATGGTCTCGAACAGCGGCACGACGTTGATCGCGCTGCGGCCGGACGGATTGACCAGCCCCACCTCCTTCAGAAGCACCGCGACCTCGAGCATGTCGGACATGCCCTTGCACATCGAGATGATGCACTGGGGGATCACCTCGGGGCCGAATTTGGCATGGGCCTCCGCCGCGGCACGGAACACGGCGAGCTCGCTTTGGGTCTCTTCGGAATATTTGACGAAGGGCGAGACGAGCGGCCGCGCGCTGCGCAACTCGCCGAGCAGCAGGCTGACGCGGGCGTCCTCGCCGAGCGCCAGATAGGACATGCCGGAATTCGCGGTATCGAGCAGCTCGGCGATGGTGCGCTCATGCACCGCCGAGTTCTGGCGGATATCGAGCCGCGCCAGATGGAAGCCGAAGCAATCCACCGCGCGCCGCAACAGCCGCAGCCGGCCGCGCGCGATCACGCCGGAATTGTTCGCGATCAGCGAGCGATTGAGCACGTCGAGATCGGCCTGGAATTCCTTGACGCTGGCATAGGGTTCGGCCTTGCCAACCGGCGGCCGCGTGGTCTCGACCTCGAGCCTCCTGGCGGTGGCCGCGAGCCGCGCATAGATGCCCGAGACGGCCAGCCGATAAGGCTCGCCGCTGCGATGCGGTGAGGTGTCGGGCGAGCGCTCGGCAAGGGTCCGCAGTTCGTCCGACACGTCGGCGAGAAACGCCGCCAGCGACAGCTCGGCACCGAGCGCGTGCAGCTCCTCGAGATAGAAGCTGAGCACCCGGCTCGACTGCAGCCGCAGCGTGCCGCGCATCACCTCGGCGGTGACGAACGGATTGCCGTCGCGATCGCCGCCGATCCAGCTTCCCATCCTGAGGAACGAGGCGAGTTCGCCCGCTTCGCCACCCTCCTTGTTGAGCCGGTCCTCCAGCGCGCAATGCACGCGCGGGACCTCCTGCAGGAAGGTGTAGTCGTAGAACGACAGGCCGTTGGCGACCTCGTCGAGCACGGTCAGCTTGGTCCGGCGCAAGAGATTGGTCTGCCACAGCGTCACGACCGCGCGGCGGAGCTGCTCGTCGCTGGCCTCGCTCTCCTCCGGGGTCATCTGCAGCCGCTCGCGGCGGTCGAGCAGGTCAGCGATCTCCATCTCGCGGTCCATCGTGCTCTTGCGGCGGACCTCGGTCGGATGCGCCGTCAGCACCGGGCTGACCAGCGCGCTCCTGAAGAAATCGCGCAGGTCGGCCGGGCTGATGCCGGCCTGACGGGCATGGACCAGCGTCTGCTCCAGCGTGCTCGGCCGCGGCGCCCCGCTCGGGCCGCGGCTGCGCATCTGGCGGATGTTGTTCTGGTCCTCGGCGATGTTGGCGAGGTGGGAGAAATAGCTGAAGGCGCGGACGATCTGCAGCGTCTCGGCGATCGACATGCCGTCGAGGATGCCCTCCAGCTCCCGCCGCGCCAGCTTGTCCTCGTCGCGATGGAACCGGACCGAGGTCTGGCGGATGCGTTCGACCAGGTCGAACACGTCGGCCCCCTCCTGGTCGCGCACGGTGTCGCCGAGGACGCGGCCGAGCAGGCGGATGTCGTTCCGGAGCCGTGCATCCTCCTCCTGCGCCTGCACTTCTGCCGCGCGCCTGGCCTGGAGATCGGTCTCGGAAGGCATGGTCTGGGGAGGCAAGATCTGGGGAGACATGGCTGGCTACTCCAGAGGCTGCCGGGCTCGCTCCAAATGTGCGCATTTTTTGCCGCAGCGCAAGATGAACTTGGGGGCGGTGCACCACTGTCCGTCGTCCCTGCGAAAGCAGGGACCCATAACCACCGATGCCCGAGGTTGGCATCCGATGGGGCCACGGCTCGTGCAAGCAGAGGCATCCGTGGTTATAGGTCCCGGCCTTCGCCGGGACGACAGCGAGTTTGTGCTCCTAAATCCTCCGCCCCGCCCGCTCCCAATACGGGTCACGCAGCCGGCGCTTGAAGATTTTTCCGGAATCCTCCCGCGGCAGGTTGGTCTGGATCTCGATGTGCTTGGGCACCTTGTAGTCGGCCAGCGCGGTCTTCAGCTGGGCGCGGACCCCTGCGATGTCCAGCGTGACGCCCGGCTGCGGCTCGACCACCGCCATCAGCGCCTCGCCGAACTCGGCATCGGGAATGCCGAACACCGCGCAATCGTGCACGCCGGGGACCGCGTGCAGCACCGCCTCGATCTCCGCCGGGTAGATGTTGACGCCGCCTGAGATCACCATGTCGCGCTTGCGGTCGCAGATGAAGACATAGCCGTCGGCGTCGATATAGCCGACATCGCCCGAGGTGATGAATCCCTCGCGGTCGATCTCGGCCCGCTTCTCGGACTTGTTGTGATAGGTGAAATCGGGATTGCCCTTGATCCGCGAATAGATTTCGCCGATCTGCCCCTGCGCCACCTCCTGGCCATCGTCGCCGATGAAGCGCAGCTCGGCGCCGGGCGAAATCTTTCCGACCGTGCCCGGCTTCTTCAGCGCGTCCTCCGAGGTTGCAAACGTCACCGCGCCCGACTCGGTCGAACCGTAGAATTCGTAGATCACCTCCCCACCAGTCGATCATGGCGCGCTTGACGTCGGCAGGGCACGGCGCCGCGGCGTGGATGATGTGGCGCAGCGACGACATGTCGTACTTGCTGCGCACCTCCTCCGGCAGCTTCATCAGGCGGATGAACATCGTCGGCACCATGAAGATGGTGTCGATCCGCTCGCGCTCGATCAGCGCCAAAAATTGCTCCGCGTCGAAGCGCGGCATCAGCACCAGCGCGCCGCCGAGCTTGCCCGAGCGCAGCCCGAAGGAATTCGGCGCGGAATGATACAACGGCCCCGGCAGGATCGCGCGTGCCCTCGGCTTCAGGCCGTAGATCATCCCCCGCATCGCTTCCGCATTGGCGGTCTGCTCGGGCGTCGGCGCGAAGCGGCGCACGCCCTTCGGGTGGCCTGTCGTCCCCGAGGTGTAGATCATGTTCTGCGGCTGCGGCACCACCGGGCCGTCATAGCGCGGGAACTGGGCGAGCCAGGCTTCGAAATCGATCGCGAAATCCGGCGTCGTCAGATGATCGGGATTGATCTTGTAGTTGGCGAGGATTTCCGGCGGCGTCGGCACGCTGAGCACGGTGACGTCAGGCGGGATCGCGCCGCGCAGCGGATGCAACATGTCGGCATGGCCGATCAGGACGCGCGTGCCGGAATCCGTCAGCACGTAGTTGATCTCCTCCGGCTTGAAGTGCCAGTTGATCGGCACGCCATAGGCGCCAAGCCGCATCGCTGCGTAGGCGGCCTCGATGAAGGCGATGTCGTTGCGCATCAGCATGCAGACGCTGTCGCCCGGCTTGACGCCGAGCTTGTTCAGGCCGCTGGCAATGCGCTCAGTGCGCTCGGCCACCCCTGCGTGATCGCGCCGGCGCTCGCCGCTGATAATGCCGAGGAAGGGTTGGGACGTTTCGCTCATCTGTTGTTCTTGTTCTTCGTTGTTGGTTAGCGACGCTGGAAGTTGTCGTCATCACCGGGCTTGTCCCGGTGATCCACGTGTTCACCGCCGCAACGAAGACGTAGATGGCCGGGACATCTGCGCGAAGACGCGCTTCGCGCTTTTGCCCGGCCATGACGGCGGAGAGATTCACGCATCCGCAAACCTTGGCGCGCGCTTCTCCAGATTGGCGCGCACGGATTCAGTCTGGTTCGGGCTGCCGAGCAGCTTCTGCTGCTCGACGGATTCCGCCAGCAGCGCGGCTGCCGGATCGACCGACAGATTGTTCAGCATCCGCTTGGCGGCACGGATGGCATCCGGGCTCTTGCCGGCGATCTCGCGCGCGACTTCCAGCGCGGCAGCGCGCGGGTCGTCGCAAACGCGGGTCGCGAGGCCGTAGCTCTGCGCTTCCTGCGCCGAGAAGATGCGGCCGGTGTAGGTGAGCTCACGCAGGATGTCGTCGCGCACCAGGCTCGCGAGGATCGGCGTGCCCGCCATGTCGGGCACCAGGCCCCATTTGATTTCCATGATCGACATCCGCGCATCAGTCGAAAGGAAGCGCATGTCCGCACCGAGCGCGAGCTGGAAACCGCCGCCGAACGCGACGCCATGAACCGCGGCGATCACGGGCACCGGAAGCTGGCGCCAGCCCCAGACCGCCTGCTGCGCGAAATTGGCCTTGCCATGGGTGCGGATCGTGAGGTCACGGTTCTCGCCACCCGGCACCCCGTTACCGCCGTCCTTCATGGCGGCGAACCGCCCCATGTCGAGCCCGGCGCAAAACGCCCGGCCCTCGCCTGATAGCACCACCACCCGAACGGCTTTTTCCTTTGAAAGCCGGTCGGTTGCGGCGACCAATGCCTCGAACATCGCGGCATCGAGCGCGTTCATCTTGTCGGCCCGCACCAGGCGGACATCGGCGATACCGTCCGAAATCGATATCGAAACGCGATCTTGCATTGAAATCTCCTCCGCTGTTCCTTGATGGCGCTTTACACAAAGGCCGTTGTCCGCTTTTAGTCAATCGACCAATTAACTGACAACCCCCGTGGAGGAAACGATGTTCTCTGATCAGCTTCTTACCGGGCGGCGCATCCTGGTCACCGGCGGCGGCACCGGCCTCGGCAAGGCCATGGCCTCGCGGTTCCTGCAGCTCGGGGCCGAGGTGCACATCTGCGGCCGCCGCAAGAGCGTCTGCGACGAAACCGCCACCGAATTGATGGCCGAGCATGGCGGACGCGTGGTCAGCCATGGCGTCGACATCCGCAATGCCATGGCGGTCGACGAGATGATCGAGGCGATCTGGACCACCAGCGGTCCGCTCACCGATCTGATCAACAACGCCGCCGGCAATTTCATCTCGCGCTCGGAAGAGCTCTCCGCGCGCGGATTTGATGCAGTGGCCAACATCGTGATGCACGGCACCTTCTACGTCACGCACGCGGTGGGCCGGCGCTGGATCGCCGGCGGCCATCGCGGCAATGTGGTGTCGATCACGGTGACCTGGGTGCGCAACGGCTCGCCCTATGTGGTGCCGTCGGCGATGAGCAAGTCGGCGATCCACGCCATGACCATGTCGCTTGCGATCGAATGGGGCCGCCACGGCATCCGCCTCAACACCATCGCGCCCGGCGAGATCCCGACCGAAGGCATGAGCAAGCGTATCAAGCCCGGCGACGAGGCCGGCGCGCGCACCAAGGCGATGAACCCGATGGGCCGCGTCGGCACCATGGAGGAGTTGCAGAACCTCGCGGTGTTCCTGATCTCCGGCGGCTGCGACTGGATCAACGGCGAGACCATCGCCATGGACGGCGCCCAGGCGCTCGCGATGGGCGGCAATTTCTACCAGCTGCGCGACTGGAGCGACGATGACTGGACCAAGGCGCGCGAGTCGATCAAGGCGCAGAACGAGAAGGACCGCGCGGCGCGCGGCTGACGCGACAGCTCGCGCCTCAACCTCAACTGTCGTCCCTGCGAAAGCAGGGACCCATAACCACCGCTGCGCGTCGTTGAGCTCGCTGGGGCCCCAGCATCGCACCACACTCGCATTTGTGGTAATGGGTCCCGGCCTCCGCCGGGACGACGATGTTGAAACATCGCAGCCACTTCCCCCGTATTGTCTTTGCTGCCGGATGCCGCCACACTCCGCGCAACCAAAACAAGTCGTCACGGGGGAAACATGTCCGCTGCGCCGAAACTGACCAACCTTGCCGACATGGTGCGCGACCGCGCCAGCAGTCTCGGCGATGCGCTGGCCTATGAGTTCGAGGGACGGCAAACCAGCTTCGCCGAATTCGACATCAAGACCAACCGTGTCGCCAACGCGCTGATCGCGATGGGCGTCAAAAAAGGCGAGCGCATCGCCTATCTCGGCAAGAACAGCGACTTCTATTTCGAGCTGTTGATGGGCGCGATGAAGGCCGGCGTGGTGATGGCGCCGGTGAACTGGCGGCTGGCGGGCCCCGAGGTCGCCTTCATCGTCGACGACTGCAAGGCACCGATCCTGTTTGTCGGCCCCGAATTCGTCACGCAAGCGCGCAACATCAGGGACAAGCTGCCCAGCGTTCGCACCGTCATCACGACCGAGGGCGGCGCGCCGGAATGGCCCGACTATCTCGCCTGGCGCGGCGCGCAGAGCGACGATGACCCCCCGCGTCCCGCTCGAGCCGACGGACATCGCGATCCAGCTCTACACCTCGGGCACGACGGGCAAGCCGAAGGGCGCGATGATGTCGCACGCCAACTTCCTCAACCTCGTGCAGAGCGGCAACGAGGCCGAGAAGCCGGAATGGAACCGCTGGACCACCGACGACGTCTCGCTGGTGGCAATGCCGATCTTCCACATCGGCGGCTCCGGCTGGGGCGTGATGGGGCTCTATCACGGCGCCCGTGGCGTGATCGCGCGCGAATTCGACCCGACCAAGGTGCTCGATTTCTTCGAGCAGTCCGGCATCACCAAATTGTTCATGGTGCCGGCCGCAATGCAGTTCGTGGTGCGGCAGCCGCGCGCGCGGCAGGTCGACTTCTCCCGTTTGAAGTACATGCTGTATGGCGCCTCGCCTATCCCGGCGGCGCTGCTCAAGGAATGCATCGAGGTCTTCAAATGCGGCTTCGTGCAGATGTACGGCATGACCGAGACCACCGGCACCATCGTGGCACTGCCGCCGGAAGACCACATCGAGGGGCTCGAGCGGATGCGCTCGGCCGGCAAGGCGCTGCCCGGTATCGAGCTTGCGATCCTTGATCCGGACGGCAAGCCGCTGCCGCCGGGCGAAGTCGGCGAGATCGCCACCCGTTCCGGCTCCAACATGGTCGGCTACTGGAATCTGCCCGAGGCCACCGCGCGCACCATCGACAATGACGGCTGGCTGCGCACCGGCGATGCCGGCTACATGGACAGTGACGGCTATCTCTACATCCACGACCGCATCAAGGACATGATCATCTCCGGCGGCGAGAACATCTATCCGGCCGAGGTCGAGAGCGCGCTGTGCGACCACCCCGACGTGGCCGAAGCCGCCGTGATCGGCATCCCCGACGACAAATGGGGCGAGGCGGTGAAGGCCGTGGTGGTGATGAAGCCGGGCAAGAGTGCGACGGCCACCGACATCATCAACTTCACCCGCGAGCGGATCGCGGGCTACAAGACGCCGAAATCGGTCGACTTCATCGCCGCGCTGCCGCGCAATCCGTCGGGCAAGATCCTGCGGCGGAATTTGCGTGATCCGTATTGGACGGGCAAGGACCGGCAGGTGAATTAGCCTCCTCTGTCGTCCCGGCCAAGCGAAGCGCGAGCCGGGACCCATAACCACCGTTGTTTGTGGTGGTGAGACGCTGGGGCCACATCTCGTTCAACCAATAGCCTGTCGTGGCTATGGGTCCCGGCCTTCGCCGGGACGACGATGGAGAGAGAGAGAGAGAGAGAGAGGCTCCCCTCACGCCTTCTTCATCCTCTCCCGCAAGACGCGCCAGCGTTCTTGCGCTTCCTCCGGCCAGACCGCTTTCCGATCGTAATACTCGGCGAACACCTTTGCGCCGGGCGAGAACGTCACCCAGGGCTGCCTGGACGACGTGAAGATGTGCGCATCGGGCGGGAACTGGCTCGGATCATCCAGCGTGCCGACGCGGACGAAGCGTACCGCCGGTCCCGAGCCCGGATAATTGCTCCACACCGCGACTTTGCAGATCGGGCAGCGCGCGATCTTCTGCCCCTTGCCGCTCGCCGACGGCGTGTCGACGATCTCGGGCTCGGCCGCGATGTGCTCGACCCGCTCGGCCTCGTACATCGCGTTGAGCGCATGCACGGTGCCGGTCTCGCGCTGGCACCACGTGCAGTGGCAGGCATGCACGATCAGCGGCCTGCCGGTCAGGCGGTAGCGGACGTTTCTGCAGGTGCATCCACCTTCCATGTCGACCCGCTCCCTCGTTTATCCCTCAGTGCTTGCCGGCTCCCATATAGCCGAACAGGAAGCCCGCCACCTTGCGCTTCTGGATCTCCTCGCTGCCTTCGGTGATGCGATAACGGCGGTGGTGGCGATAGATGTGCTCGAACGGCTTGTGGCGCGAATAGCCCATGCCGCCATGCACCTGCATCGCGCGGTCGGCGGCCTCGCAACACAGACGGTTTGCCCAGAAGTTGCACATCGAGACCCGGTCCGACAGCGTGTGCTCGACCTGCGCCTGAGTCAGCTGATCCATCTCCCAGGCGGTCTTGCGGATCAACAGCCGCAGCATCTCGGCCTGGGTCGCAAGCTCGACCAGCGGCCACTGGATCGCCTGGTTCTCGGCCAGCGCCTTGCCGAACGGTTTTCGCTCGCGCGCATATTTCACACTTTCGTTGATGCAATACACGGCAGCGCCGAGCGAGCTTGCGGCCTGACGGATCCGGTTCTCATGGACAAAACATTGCGCCAGCGACAGGCCGCGACCGACCTCGCCGAACTGCGCATCTTCAGGCACGAACACGTCGGTGAAGCTGACGCGGGGATGATCGGTCGGCATGTTGAAGGTCCACATATACTCTTCGACCTTCACCCCCGCCGATTTCGCCGGCACCAGGAAGCAGGTGATGCCGCGCGCATCGCCGTCATTGCCCGAGGTACGGGCAAACAGCGCGCAATGGGTCGCGACATGCATGCCTGTCGTCCACATCTTCTCGCCGTTGATGATCCAGCCCTTGACGTTGTCGCGCGTGGCTTGCACCGCCCTGGTTTCCATATGCGTGGCGTCGGAGCCGTGCTCGGGCTCGGTCAGGCCGAACGTGATGCGGTACTTGCCGGTGATCGAGCCGTCGATCATCGCCTTCTGCTCGTCGGTTCCATAGCGGTCGAGCATGGTCACGATCGGCAGATTGCCGACGATGGAGTGTTCGTTCTGCAAGTCGTTGTGCAGGCCGAGCCCCTTCGAGGCAAAATGTTCGCGGATCACAGCCATCCAGAGATTGGAGCCGTCCTTGCCGCCATAGCGCTTCGGGATAGCGAAGCGCAGATGGCCGGCGGCGTCGGCCAAGTTCTTGACCTTGCGCAGCAACAGCTCCCATTCATGGCGCGGCAGGCCGCCCTTGTCGAAATCGGTACGCGCCCATTCGCGGCGATGATCGAAGAAGCGGATGTTGTCATCAGCCGCTTCCAGTGGCTTGATCTCGCGTTCGATGAAGCGGTCGAGCTCGGCGAGATAGGCTGTCAGGTCAGCCGGCAGATTGAAATCCAAGGTCGTCTCTCCCGGAAAATTCGTTGATTTTGATTTTGCGTCTAGGCGCTATCGCAAACACGCGTTCGGATCGATTAAGGTGAGAAGCGACAGGCCAAGTCAAGCAGGCCGATGGCGCCTGCGGTCGCGTTGCGTAATTGGATGGCACGGGACGGCGCGCAGGCGTTAGGATACGCAACATATTCTTCGCCACAGAAAATCGACGGGAGCCAACATGGATCTGAAATTCTCCAGGGTGACGCGCAAGGGTCCCATCACCATCGTGACGCTGTCGCGGCCCGAGGTTTACAACGCGCTGCATATCGACGCGCATTTCGAGCTCAACAAGGTGTTCGACGATTTCTCCGCCGATCCCGAGCAGTGGGTCGCGATCGTCACCGGCGCCGGCGACAAGGCGTTCTGCGCCGGCAACGACCTGAAATGGCAGGCCGCCGGCGGCAAGCGCGGCTGGGACAAGGGCGGCTTCGCCGGCCTCACCAGCCGCTTCGACTGCGACAAGCCGATCATCGCCGCCGTCAACGGCGTCGCGATGGGCGGCGGGTTTGAGATCGCGCTGGCCTGCGACCTGATCATCGCCTCCGAGAATGCGACCTTCGCCCTGCCCGAGCCGCGCGTCGGCCTTGCCGCGCTCGCCGGCGGCGTGCACCGGCTGCCACGGCAGATCGGGCTGAAGCGCGCCATGGGCATGATCCTGACCGCGCGCCATGTCAGCGCCAAGGAAGGCCTCGAGCTTGGCTTCGTCAACGAGGTGGTGCCGCAGGGCGAGGCGCTTTCTGCCGCCGAGCGCTGGGCCGAGACCATCGCCAAGAACTCGCCGATGTCGATCCGCGCCTCCAAGCAGGCGATCCAGCGCGGTCTCGAAGTATCGCTGGAACAGGCGATCGCCGAGCAGCGCGAGTATCCGGCGGTGAAGGCGATGGCCACCTCGCAGGATTACATCGAGGGACCGAAGGCGTTTTCGGAGAAGCGGCCGCCGAAATGGCTGGGGCGGTAAAAAGACTCTCATGTCCCGGACGCGGTGCAGCGTACAACGCTGCGCCGCAGAGCCGGGACCTGCGGCTGATGGACCCCGGATCAGCAGCGCACCGCTTCGCGCTGCGCAGCGTCCGGGGAACGTACCCAAAGTTACTTATTCCCCAACTCCCTCTTGTAGGACGCATAGTTCGGCTGATCGACGGCGAGCTTGTCCATCGTGGTCTGCCAGAGATGCTCCGATAGCCCCGGCGTGTTCAGATCGACCTCGCCGCTTGCGATCTTCGCCGACAGCGCGCCGTTGAGCTCCATCACCGTACCATCCGCACCAAGGAGCTGCTTCAGCCGCGCGGCCTCGGTCGTATCGCCCGCCTCGGCAAACGCAAGCTGCCGCGTCACCAGATCGAGAGCGTTGATGCCGACGCGCAGCTTGAAGCTGTTGTGCCCCTTGATCGCAGGCGCGATCTCGGTGCGCAGGAAATCGGCGACGGCCTTGATCAGTTCGGTGGGTGTCGGTTCGTCCTGCATCTTACTTGCCTCGCGGCGCTAGCAGTCTGAGTAGGTCAATTTCAGTTTCGGACGCCCGCCGTCCAATCATCGCCCGCTCCATCGAATGATCGGGGCCGGAGCGGAAGCGCTGCATCATGCCGCAGCACATCACGCCCCAGCGCAGCGTGCCCATCACTTCCCAGAACAACACGCGATCGGGGTCTGCCTTGCGGCCGGCTTCTTCATAGCCGGCGAACAGGTCTTCGCGTGTGCCAAAACCGCCGACCGGCTTGTCGATCTCACCGAAGCGCCACGAGTTGACGCAGATCCAGCCGAGATCCTCCATCGGATCGCCGGTGTGCGCGAGCTCCCAGTCGAGCACCGCACGCACGCCATCGGGACCGATGATCAGATTGCCATGGCGGAAATCGCCATGCACCAGCGTCACCTCGGACGATGGACCGGGATCGTGATCGCGCAACCAGCGCAGCGCCAGCTCGAACACCGGCCGCGGCCAGTTGAAGCTGTGATATTCGCGGGCGAGATCCTCGATCTCCTTGGTCGCCGTCAAACTGCGCAGCTGCGGCAGTTTTGCCTGCGGCAGGCCATGAATGCCGGCGATGACTCTGCCGAGCTGGCGGGCCAGGATCGGCCGCGCCCCGGCAAATTCCTCGTCGCGCAAAATTTTCCGCGCGATGGTCTCGCCCTCGACGCGCGCCATGATGAAGCCGCGGCCGAGGCCGTCCTCCGGCGTCAGCACATGCAACACCTTGGGCGACGGCAGGCCCGCGTCGTGCGCAAGCTGCATCAGCGTGGCCTCGGCATCGAGGCCGGCGGCACGGCCCGGCGCCGCACCATAGCCCGGCGGCGCGCGGCGCAGGATCGCGCCGATCGTGCCGCTCGGGTGGACGATGTCGAACGTCCAGGTCTCCTGGCTGGCGCCGCCGGAGAGCTTTGCGGCGCCACTGACGCCGGTCGCGCCGGGATGAAAGGAGGCGACGCAGCGGGTGAGCTCGGTCTCGATCATTTGCCCTTGAACTTCGCCGGACGCTTCTCGAGGAATGCGGTGACGCCTTCCTTGAAATCCTCGGCGCTGCCCGCGATGCGCTGCGACTCGAATTCCAGATTGAGCTGCTCCTCGAACGAATTCTCCGGGCTGTCCCAGTAAAGCTTGCGGATCAGCGACAGCGCGACCGTCGGGCCGTTGGCGAGCTCATGCGCGAGCTTCATGGTCTCCTCCATCAGCGCGCCGTCGTCATAGACGCGGTTGACGAGGCCCCATTCCAGCGCCTTCTCGGCCGGCAGCCGCTCACCGAGCAGCGACAGCTCGACCGAGCGCGCCTTGCCGATCAGCCGCGGCAGCAGCCAGGTCGAGCCGCAATCCGGCACCAGGCCGATGCGGCGGAACGCCTGCAGGAAATACGACGAGCGCGCGCACAGCACCAAATCGCCCATCAATGCAAAACTCATCCCGGCGCCGGCGGCCGGACCGTTCACCGCGGTCACGATCGGACAGTGCAGCTTACGCAATCGGCGCAGGAAGGGATGGAATGCGGTCTCCAGCGCGGCGCCGGCGTTGCTCTTGCCCGGCTTCGCTTGCGTGTTGCGGCCCTGCAGATTGGCGCCGGTGCAGAAGGCGCGGCCGGCACCGGTGATGACCAGGCAGCGCACCTCGTCGCGCTTGTCGTCGATCGCATCCATTGCCTCGGCAAGCCCGCCCAGCATGTCGAGCGAGACCGCGTTCATGACTTCCTTATGGTCGAGCTTGAGGATCGCGACCGATCCGTCGAAGTCGAGCGTGACGTGTTTGAACTGCATGGTTTCCTCTTTACGTTGCTTCGGCGGTTGGTACCGCGGTAGGTCGATGTTTCGACCCATATTTGATTTTTGTGCCGGGCTTGTCCATGGTCGGCAGCAAGCCCATCCGTGAACGCGTGATTAGCGCGCACCAAACCAAATGGAAACCCCAATGAGTGGCATCTTCGATCTCACCGGCCGCGTCGCCGTCATCACCGGCGGCAATGGCGGCATCGGCCTCGGCATCGCGCAGGCGCTGAACGCCGCCGGCTGCAACGTCGCGATCTGGGGCCGCAATGCGGAGAAGAACGCCAACGCGGCGGCTTCGATGAAGGCCGGGCCCGGCAAGGTCGCGACGCAATTCTGCGACGTCACCGATCCCGGCTCGGTCAAGACCGCGATGAAGGCGACGCTCGACACCTTCGGCCGCGTCGACGGCTGCTTCGCCAATGCCGGCATCGGCGGCGGCGGACGCCGCTCCTTCATCGACCGCACCGAGGAAGAATGGCGAAAAATGTTCGCGACCAATCTCGACGGCGTGTTTCATGTGTTCCAGGCCGCGGCGCGCCACATGACCGAGCGCGCCGAGGCGGGCGACAGATTCGGCCGGCTGGTGGCGACCTCGAGCCTCGCCTCGCTCTTCGGCACCGCGCGCAACGAGCACTATGCCGGCACCAAGGCCGCGCTGAACGCGCTGTGCCGCGCGCTCGGCGTCGAGCTCGCCCGCCACGGCGTCACCGCGAACGCGATCCTGCCCGGCTGGATCAAGAGCGACATGACCGCGGGCATCATGGCCAACGACAAGTTCGTCGCCAACGTCATGCCGCGCATCCCGCTGCGCCGCTTCGGCGAGCCGAGCGATTTCGGCGGCATCGCCGTCTACATCATGAGCAAGGCATCGTCCTATCATACGGCGGATTGTTTTGTGATCGATGGCGGGTACACGGCGTTCTGACGACGTTGCTGCCGCCACGTCCGCAACTGTCGTCCTGGCGAAAGCCAGGACCCATAACCACAGCATTTGGTTATGAACGGGATCGTGGCTCCAGCGTCGCCCAGCAACACATGCGTGGGATAATGGGTCCCGGCCTTCGCCGGGACGACACTGAGTGTGTTGCACGGTTTGTGGGTCATACATCCGCATCCTCGCGGCGCTGAAGCGTCGGAGTCTTGCGTTAACTTGCTCCCTCATCAAGCAGAGGGCGCAGGGAAAGCCGGGTGCCGATCGCACCCATGGGTCCCGTGCAAATGGAAAGCACGGGAGGTAGGACCACAGTTGTAACCGGAAACTCCGGCTTTCCGTGCGCGATGGTTTACGGCTTACTTCGTGCTCTCCCCGGCGAGACTTGGCTTCTTTGTCACCGCCTTCGTGAGAACGCTACGCGTTCTACAAGGGGACACCTGCCACTAGGGCGTCAGGACCACACGACTTCACCGTCCGCTTCGCGTGCTCTCGTCAGTCACACACTCCGCGTCCACCGCATCCCACACCGCGTTCGTGACGACCGCGAAGCGCCCCTCGATCGGGTGAGACGGGCGAACCATACACTGAGTTTCCGTTCCGATAAACCGAAATATTTTTGCGCGAGGGGCTTGCGCCGTCGGGCAACTCAGTGATTGGCGCGTGAGGGAAGCACTGGCGGAAGGGTTCCCTCTCCCCTTGCGGGAGAGGGTTAGGGAGAGGAGTGCCACACGGCGAACTCTCTCCGAGTTTGTCACAGCGGCAAGCGAACACGTTGCGAGAGCGATGCGCTCATCGATCAGCTCGCCCGGGGCTACCCCTCTCTCCCCACCCTCTCCCGCAAGGGGAGAGGGTGAACCTCCTCCGAATTGATGGACACCTGTAGTAGGCTCGAAGAGCCAGGAGAGGTGTTGGATGGAAGGACGTCAGCGTAGGTCGTTTACGGACGACTATAAGCGGCAAGCGGTCGATCTGGTCGCTTCGAGTGGCCGCTCGATCGGATCGGTGGCCAAGGAACTTGGCCTGCGCGATTCAGTTTTGCGGCGCTGGGTGGAACTACGTGGAACTGGGCGAGAGCCGACGGCTGCGGCGCGGCGCCCCACAACGCAAGCGACGCTGCCGTCGGCGGACCACGCGGCGGAGATCGCTCGTCTGCAGCGAGAGAACGAGCGGCTGCGCATGGAGCGCGACATTTTAAAAAAGTCGATCGCGATCTTTGCTGGGGGGCCGAAATGAGATTCCGCTTCATCGAAGATCGCCGCGCCGACTATCCTGTGACGATCCTGTGCGACGTGCTCGGTGTCTCGCCGGCCGGCTATTATGCTTGGCGCTCCCGGCCGGAGAGCCAGCGATCGGTCGCCAACCGTGAGCTTGTCGACGACATCAAGCGCGTCCATCGCGAGACAAACGGACGCTACGGCAGCCCGCGTATCCATGTCGAATTGAAGGCCCAGGGCCGCGGGGCGAGCCGTGGCCGCATCGAGCGGCTGATGCGCCATCACGGTATCAGGGCCATCATGGCACGGCCTCGCCGGGTGCGGACGACCGATAGCCGTCACGACCTCCCGATCGCGGCGAACCTGCTCGAGCGCAACTTCACCGCCACTGCGCCGAACCGGATCTGGCTCGCCGATATCACCTACATCGAGACCGATCAGGGTTGGCTCTATCTGGCCACCGTCATGGATTTGTACAGCCGCAGGATCGTCGGCTGGGCGATGGCGGATCATTTGCGTGCCGAGCTGCCGCTGGCAGCCTTGCGGATGGCCGTCTCAGCGCAGCGGCCTGGCGCCGGTCTGATCCATCATTCCGATCGCGGCGTCCAATACGCATCGGCGGAATACCGCAAGGTCGTGCAATCTGCCGGCTTGAGGGCATCGATGAGCCGCAAGGCCGACTGCTATGACAATGCTCCAATGGAGAGCTTCTTTCACACGCTCAAAATCGAGTTCGTCTACCACACTCACTATGCAACACGCGCAGAGGCCACACGTGATATCTTTGCTTACATTGAAGGCTTCTACAATCGAACTCGTCGTCACTCCGCCATCGGCTATGTCAGTCCGATCGAGATGGAGCTAAAAGCAGCTTAACCTTGTCCATTTTTTCGGGGGAAGATCAGGGAGCCTAAGCAGCGTGCTCACCTCACCGTCATTCCGGGCTCTCGCTTCGCTCGCCCTCAGGTGCGCAATTGCGCACCGGGGAATGACGAATGGAAACGGCGTTGCTTCAGACCACCCACCGCGCGACTTGAGGCCGCTTCCGCCGCGGCAAATCTGCTGCTAGCGTTCGACCGGCATGCACGCGGCGTGCGGGACATCGCGCAGCATTGCGGCGCGCCAGGACAAGCAGGGAGGATATTTCAGATGTTTTCACACGTGATGGTTGGCACCAACGACCTGGACAAGGCCAAGGCGTTCTATGACGCGTTGCTGGCCACGCTCGATGTCCGGCCGGCCCGGGTCGACGGTCACCGCATTATGTACCTCACCAAGGCCGGCATTTTCATGGTTTCCAAACCGATCAACGGCGAACCGGCGACGCACGCCAATGGCGGCACGATCGGCTTTGCCTGCAATTCGCCGGAGCAGGTCGAGGCCTGGCATGCGGCCGGCGTCGCCAACGGCGGCAAGCCCTGTGAGAACCCGCCCGGCGTGCGGGAGGGTTCTGGCGTCAAGCTCTACCTCGCCTATCTGCGCGATCTCGACGGCAACAAGATCTGCGCGATGCACCGGATGGTCTGAGCGCCTGCCGCCAAATTCGATCTTGAGACCGACGGCGTTTAAACAACGTTTTAAACGCTGTCGCGATATTCCGCGATGCGGCAGGGATCACGCCGAAAAGCATGCTCGCGCTTCGCAAATCCTAAGTCTATTGTCGGCCGCAACGCGAAATCTCGCTGATGGGAGGACCAATAATGAAACACGCCTATATCCCGCGAACCACGACCTACAATCTCAACCCTGGCGAAGAACTCAACGATCTCAGGATGTCGGACGAGGTTCGTCCGCTTTACGAGCACGTCAAGAAGTTCATCCGTGAGACCGTCGATCCGATGTCGGTCGAGTTCATGCGACTCGCCGAGGGCAAGAAGGACCGTTGGAGCTTCACGCCGGAGCAGCTCGCGGTACTGCAGAAGGCCAAGGACAAGGCCAAGGAGGAAGGGCTGTGGAACTTCTTCCTGCCCGATGACGAGACCGGCCAGGGCCTGAAAAACCTCGACTATGCCTATATCGCCGTCGAGCTTGCGAAGAATCCGCTGGCGTCGGAGACCATGAACTGCTCCGCGCCCGACACCGGCAACATGGAAGTGCTGGAGCGCGTCGGCACCAAGGAGCAGAAGGAGAAGTGGCTGAAGCCGCTGCTCAACGGTGAGATCCGCTCGGCCTATGCGATGACCGAGCCGAACGTCGCCTCCTCCGATGCCAAGAACATCTCGACCACCGCAAAGCTGGTCGGCGACGAGTGGGTGATCAACGGCGAGAAGTACTACATCTCCGGTGCCGGCGATCCGCGCGCAAAATCATGATCGTGATGGTGAAGACCAATCCGGACGCCGCGCCAAGCAAGCAGCAGTCGCAGATCCTGGTCCCGATCGACACCCCCGGCGTCGAGATCCTGGGCCCGATGCACGTGTTCGGACATGACCATGCGCCGCGCGGCCACATGCATCTGCGCTTCAACAATTGCCGGGTGCCGAAGGAGAACATGCTGCTCGGCGAAGGCCGCGGCTTCGAGATCTCGCAGGTTCGCCTCGGCCCGGGCCGCATCCATCACTGCATGCGCACGATCGGCAAGGCCGAAAAGGCGCTCGACCTGATGGTGTCGCGTGGCCTGACCCGCGAAGCCTTCGGCAAGAAGATCGCTCATCTTGGCGGCAATTTGCAGATCATCGCGCAGGCGCGCTGCGAGATCGAAGCGATGCGGCTGATGGTGCTCAAGGCTGCCAAGGCGATGGACGTACTCGGCAACAAGGAAGCGCGGATCTGGGTCAGCATGGTCAAGGCCATGGTGCCGGAGCGCACCTGCAAGATCATCGACCAGGCGATCCAGATGCACGGCGCCACCGGCATCTCGCAGTGGTCACCGCTCGGCGAAATGTACCAGGACGTCCGCCATCTGCGCTTCGCCGACGGTCCGGACGAGGTGCACTGGATGGTGGTCGGCCGCCACGAGCTGAGCATGCCGTAGTCTATCCTCTCCCTCTCCCCGCTCTTCGCGGGGAGAGGGCTGGGGTGAGGGGCTGCCTCCGCGAGCGAGCCGAACGTTGAGACCTGTACCCCCTCACCCGGATTGCTGCGCAATCCGACCTCTCCCCGCAAGCGGGGCGAGGTAAGCAAGAGAGCAAGTTTGCAAGGCGGGTGCGCGCAAGCGTAACCCGCCTTTTGCTTTCTTGCCGGCTGGCGGCGGGTTACGCTTCCGCCTTCGCTCTTCGAGCTACGGCGGACAGGTCGCTAACCCCTACACATTGTCGGATCACCCCATGGAATATTCCCCAAGCGACCTCACCCAGCGCGAACGCTACAAGGTGCTGACCTCCTTCGTGCTGCCGCGGCCGATCGCCTGGGTCACCAGCATCGGGCCGGATGGCGTGGTCAATGCGGCGCCGTTTTCCTTCTTCAACGTGTTCTGCGAGGACCCACCGCTCTGCATGTTCGCGGTCAACCGCCGGCCCGACGGCCGCGAGAAGGATACGCTGGTCAACATCCAGGCGACGTCCGAATTCGTGGTCAACCTCACCGACGAGCCGCTAGCGCGCGCGATGCACGAGACGAGCGGCGACTTCCCGCCCGAGATCGGCGAGCCCGATTATCTCGGCCTCAAGCTCGCGCCCTCGCGCAGGATCGCGGTACCCCGGCTTGCCGACGCCCCTTTCGCGATGGAGTGCAAGACCTGGAAGCTGATCGACGTCAACGGCGACCGCCAGCTGATCATGGGCGAAGGCATCCACTTCCACATCCGCGACGAATTGTGGGATCGCGAGGCGATGCGCGTGCATATGGAGCGCTACCACCCGATCGGCCGCATGTTCGCCGACCGCTATTGCCGCACCGACGACCGCGTAGTGTTTCCCGCGGCCGAGGGCGCGCAGACAAAATAACCGAGGAAGATAAATGAGCGAAGCATTCCACGACAACGAGGCGCAGAGCCGGTTCGAGCTCAAAGTCGACGGCGCCACTGCCTTCGTGGTCTATCGCAAGACGCCGGATACGATCACGCTGGTGCATACCGAGGTGCCGCCGGAGCTCGGCGGTCGCGGCATCGGCTCAAAGCTCGCTCGCGCCACGCTGGACGCGGTGCGCGCGCAGGGCATTAAGCTCGTCGTGAAGTGCGAGTTCATCCAGGGCTTCATGAAGAAGCACCCGGAGTACGACGATTTGCTGGGGTGAAGCATCGGGTGGGCTAGCAAGGCGTTACCCACCATCTTCGTCATGGCCGGGCTTGTCCCGGCCATCCACGTCTTTCAGGCCGCAGTGAAGCAAAGACGTGGATGCCCGGCAGCCGGCTACGCCAAGGCTTCGCCGAGCTTGGTGCGAGCCCCGCCGAAGCTTTAGCGAAGGCGGGCACAAGGCCGGGCATGACGAGTTCTCATCGGCCACAGATCTGATTCAGACACTCATGATGACGGGCAGATTTATGCGGCATGTCACGACGCCGCCAGCTCGCCGATCTTGTCCTGCGTCCTGGTCTCGAAATCGCTGGCCTCATGCCGCTCGTGCAGCTGGCTCGACGGCTCACCCCAGGTGCGATTGACCATGCGGCCGCGCTTCACCGCAGGCCTCGCCGCGATCGCATCGGTCCAGCGCTGCACGTTCTTGTAGTCCTGCACCGAGAGGAATTCACCGCCACCGTAGAGCAGGCCTTTTGCAAGGCCGCCGTACCACGGCCAAACCGCCATGTCGGCGATAGTATAGACATCGCCCGCGAGATATTCGTTGTCGGCGAGACGGCGGTCGAGCACGTCGAGCTGGCGCTTCACCTCCATCGCAAAGCGATCGATGGCGTATTCGATCTTGGTCGGGGCGTAGGCATAGAAATGCCCGAAGCCGCCACCGAGATAGGGCGCGGCACCCATCTGCCAGAACAGCCAGGAGAAGGTTTCGGCACGGGCCTTGGCGTCGGTCGGCAGGAACGCGCCGAACTTTTCCGCCAGATAAACCAGGATCGAGCCCGACTCGAACACCCTGATCGGCTCCGGAGAGCTGCGGTCCATCAGCGCCGGGATCTTCGAGTTCGGATTGACCGCGACAAAGCCGCTGCCGAACTGGTTGCCGTCGATCTTGATCAGCCAGGCGTCGTATTCCGCGCCCTTGTGGCCCGCGGCGAGCAACTCCTCCAGCATCACCGTGACCTTCACGCCGTTCGGTGTCGCCAGCGAGTAGAGTTGCAGCGGATGGCGGCCGACCGGCAGTTCCTTGTCATGGGTCGGGCCGGCGATTGGCCGGTTGATGCTGGCGAAACGCCCGCCGCTCTCCTTGTTCCAGGTCCAGACTTTCGGCGGCTCGTAGGCAGGGGTGTCAGTCACGTCATTGGCTCCCGATTTACGTTTTTCCAAGGTGGCGCGGCCACCGCCGTGCATGCCCGCACTAGATGGTGGGCACAGCTGGCTTTGCCCACCCCGTTCTCTCGCATTTTCTACCTTGCGGAATGCGCCGCGAGGGATGCGGCCAGAGCAGCGCTTGCACGCAAGATCGCCGTAGCCGAAACCGGCTTGGCTTAGCCGTCCATGATGCGCTAGCGTCGCGGAAGCCTGATGCCAACAAGCACAAAAACGGCTGCCGGGAGAACCGCTCCATGAAATCACCGATCTGCGACATGCTGGGAATCGATTTCCCCCTGCTCGCTTTCAGCCATTGCCGCGACGTGGTGGCGGCGGTCAGCCGCGCCGGCGGCTTCGGCGTGTTCGGCGCGACCGCGCATACGCCGGACACGCTGGAGCAGGAGCTGAAGTGGATCGATGCGCATGTCGACGGCAAGCCCTATGGCATCGACGTGCTGATCCCGGAAAACATCTCGACCGCGGGTGAGAAGAACGTCACCTGGAAGAGCCTGGAGGCGCGCGTCTCGCAGGAGCACCGCGACTTCACCCGCAATCTGCTGAAGAAGTACGACATCGAGCTGACGAGCCGGAATGTCGCCGACAACCAGCCGCAGCCGTTCGATGCCGAGACCGCGCTGCAACTGCTCGAGGTCTCGTTCCGGCATCCGATCAGGCTGATTGCGAACGCGCTCGGCGTGCCGCCGAAGGCGATGATCGAGATGGGCCGCAAGCAGGGCGTGCCGGTCGCAGCCCTGGTCGGCTCCAAGGAGCACGCGCTGCGCCAGGTCGCGGCCGGCGTCGACATCCTGGTCGCACAGGGCACCGAGGCCGGCGGCCATTGCGGCGAGGTCTCGACCATGGTGCTGGTGCCCGAGGTGATCAAGGCGGTCAGGAAGATCCGTGACGTGCCGGTGCTCGCCGCCGGCGGCATCATGACCGGCAGCCAGATGGCGGCCTGCATGGCGATGGGCGCGGCTGGCGCCTGGACCGGCTCGGTGTGGCTTGCCACGGTGGAGTCGGAGACCTCGGAGATTTTCCGCGAGAAGATGATCGCGGCGTCGTCGCGCGACGCGATCCGCTCCAAGGGCCGCACCGGCAAGCCGGCGCGGCAGCTCCGCTCGGTGTGGACCGACGCCTGGGACCGCTCGCCGGACAGCCCCGGCGCACTGCCGATGCCGCTGCAAAGCATCATCAGCCGCGACGCCTTCAACGCCATCGACCGCGCCGCCGCGGCCGGCAACGAGAAGGCGCGCGATCTCGTCACCTACTTCGTCGGCCAGGGCGTTGGCCTGATCGACAGCGTTAAGTCGGCCGGCGCCGTGGTGCAGGAGTTCAAGGAAGACTTTGTTGAAGCCGTCGAGCACATGAACGCGCTGGTGGCGGAGTAGAGTACGTGGCCCATACTTCGAGGCTCGCTACGCTCGCACCTCAGGATGACGCGTACCCCGTAGCCGTCACCCCCGCGCAACGGCGAAGCCGTTGTCGCTGGAGGTGCGCGCCCTTGCGCGCCTCGAAGGGCGACGGCGTGGCGAAGACCTAGAAAGTAAAGCAAGAAGAAATGACCACATCCTCTATCCCCGAAGACCGCATTCCCGTCATCGTCGGCGTCGGCGAGATCGTCGATCGTCCGAAGGACATCGCCGCCGGCCTCGAGCCGCTCACGCTGCTGGAACAGGCGCTGAAGCGCGCCGAAGCCGACAGCGGGGCCAAGCTGCTCTCCGAGTTGCAGTCGCTCGACGTCGTCAACTTCCTGAGCTGGCGCTATCGCGATCCCGAGAAGCAGCTCGCGCAGCGGCTCGGCGTTGCGCCGGCGCATCTCTATTACGGGCCGGTCGGCGGCGAGAGCCCGATCCGCTATCTGCACGAGGCAGCCCAGCGCATCGCGCGCGGCGAATGCAGCGTTGCCGCGGTGTGCGGTGCGGAGGCGCAGTCGACCGCGACCAAGGCGCAGCGCGCCGGCGTCGAATTGCCGTGGACGCCGTTCGCGCACGACGTCGAGGAGCCGAAGCGCGGCGCCGCGTTCCAGAAGCCGCTGGCCGTGGCGCTTGGCGTCTTCAGGCCGATCACGGTCTATCCGCTCTATGAGTCCGCAACCTCGGCGCATTGGGGCCAGACGCCGCGCGAGGCGCTGAAGGAATCCGGCGACCTGTGGTCGACCTATGCGCGGGTTGCGGCCGACAATCCGAACTCCTGGCTGAAGAAGCGCTTCACCGGCGACGAGATTACCACCGCAACGCCTGATAATCGGATGATCGCGTGGCCGTATACAAAACTGATGGTGGCGAACCCGACGGTGAACATGGGCGGCGCGCTGATCCTGACCAGCCTTGCGAAAGCGCGCGCCGCAGGCGTGCCGGAAGAGAAGCTGATCTATCCGCTCGGCGGCGCCTCGGCGGAAGAGCCGCGCGACTATCTGATCCGCGACCAGTTCGTCGAGAGCCACGCCCAGAATGCGGTGCTGAAGGCGGTGATGGACCTCGTCGGCGGCGACGGCAGGAAGTTCGACGCGATCGAGCTCTATAGCTGTTTCCCCTGCGTGCCGAAGATGGCGCGCCGCACGCTGGGCCTCGGAGCCGACGTGCAGCCGACCGTGACCGGCGGGCTGACGTTCTTCGGCGCGCCGCTCAACACCTACATGACGCATTCGGCCTGCGCGATGGTGCGCAAGCTCCGCAGCGGCGGCACGCTCGGCCTGCTCTACGGCCAGGGCGGCTTCGTCACCAAGCATCATGGCTTCGTGCTGTCGCGCGCGACGCCGACGGCCGCACTCAAGCAGGACACCTCCGTGCAGGCGGAGGCCGACCGCAACAGGCGCGACGTGCCCGACTTCGCCGCGGAGGCCGCGGGCAAGGGCAAGGTCGAGGCCTTCACCGTGATCTATCGCGCCAATGGCGAGGTCGAGCACGGCGTCACCATGCTGCGCACCGAGGACGGCCGCCGCACGCTCGGCCGCATCCCGGCAAGCGATACCGCGACCCTGGCGTATCTGCAGGATATGGATCGCACGCCGGTCGGCACGCTCGGCGACATCGTCACGGCGGCTGACGGCGTGCTGGAATGGCGGGTGAGGTAGGAACTCTCGCCGCAGGCGCGGTGTAAGGCTCCCTCGCCCCGCTCTTGCGCAGGGCTGTCCGGGGAATGATTCACTGTGTCGCGGTGCATGCTCGGCAAAACCGAGGCAAATCGGTCTTTTCTGGTTGTCGAGACACAGAAGGCCGAGCATGCGATTTCGCGATAGCATTTTTAGTAGGCTGCTTGAACCGATCAATCGGCGGCAGTTTCAGACGGCTGTGGATCGTCTGGACGGGGATGCCTACGACAAGTCGTTCAAGAGCTGGGATCACCTGGTAGCGCTGATCTATGCGCAGTTGAGCGGGAACAACAGCCTGCGCGCCGTGGTGACCGGCTTCAACGCCAATCCTCAGCATCACTATCATCTGGGCACCGGCAGGTTGTCCCGCTCGACGCGGTCGGATGCCAATACCCGCCGCCCGTCCAGCATTTTTGCGCAAACCTTTGCACGATTGTCGGCGATGGCAAGCCGGCAGTTGCGGGGCGAAGGCAAGGAGATGGTGCGCCTGATCGACGCCAGTCCGATCCCGCTTGGCAAAGTTTGCACCTGGGCGGTGTGGAACGGCCGCATCCGCGGCATGAAGCTGCACGTGGTCTACGATCCCAAGGGCGATATCCCGAAGTGCGTCGAGGTGACGGCTGCCAACGTCAACGATATCGAGATCGGTCGCCAGACTCCGATCCAGGCCGGCACAACCTACGTGTTCGACAAGGGATATTGCCGTTTCGACTGGTGGCAGAAGATCAATGATAGCAAGGCTTTCTTCGTGACCCGGCCGAAGACGAGCATCCGGCTACGCGCGGTCAGGCATCGCACCATCCGCAACAGCAAGGGGGGCGGCTTCAGGATCATCGTCGACGACGAGGTGAAGCTCACCAGTAAGGGCGACTCGCGTTTGCCGATACCGCTGCGGCGCATCAAGGTCAGGCGGGAGAACGGCGGCGTGATCACGCTTCTCACCAACGATACGACCCGAACGGCCGTCGAGATCGCCGCCCTCTACAAGAGCCGGTGGCAGATCGAACTGCTGTTCCGCTGGATCAAGCAGCACCTCGACATCCGCAAGTTCCTCGGACCAACGACAATGCAATCCGCCTGCAAGTGCTTGCTGCGATGATTGCCTACCTACTGTTGCGCATTGCCGCGCGGACCAACTGCATCAAAATGCTGCCGCTCAGGCTCGCCGAACTCGTCAGCCAGTTCCTGTTCACCCGGCGAGCCTTCGCCAGCATCGACAAGCCTCCGCCAATCAACCCTAGCCGCCGCAAATGCAGAACGCCCCTCAACCAGATGGAACTCTGCTATGGTTGAATTTCCCCGGACAGCCCTGCGCTCTTGCGGGGAGAGGGTTGGGGTGAGGGGCTCTCTCCGCGAGACGTGAGCGCAGTTAGACCTGTACCCCCTCACCGGGATTGCATCTCACTTGCAACGTAGCTGAAGCTTCGCTTCAGCGTTCTTAAGAGACGGCCGCCGGAGGCGGCCTACGCCTCTCCCCGCAAGCGGGGCGAGGTCAGGGCTGCCTACGCATCAGCCAAAAACGAAAATGCCCGGGACAAGCCCGGGCATGACGAAGTAAGGGCGACGAACGCCCTACCCCTTCGCGTCCTGCTTCTCGGACGCCGTGGTCGGCTTGCCCTTGGCGCCGGCGCCGGTCACGCGCACGTGGTCGCCGTCGGCGAGGCCGTCCGGCGGGGCGGTGATGATGCGGTCGTCGGGGGCGAGGCTCGAGGCGATCTCGATCTCCTTGCCGAGGTCGCGGCCGATCTTCACGGTCTTGAACAGCACCTTGTCGTCAGGGCCGACGGTCGCGACCCGCAGGCCGTTGCTGTTGAAGATCAGCGCGCTGGCGGGAATGCTGAGCGGCGTGGAGTCGCGCTGCAGATTGAGCTTCACGCTGGCGTAGCTGCCCGGCATCAGTTCGCCGGAGGAGTTGTCGAGCCCGAGCTGCATCCGCGTCGTGCCCGAGGCGACATCGACCGCCTGCGAGGAAGCTTCCACCGTCGCCTGGAAGGTGCGGTTCGGGTAATCCGGCAACACCAGCGCGGCCTTGGCGCCCATCTTGATCGCCGGGACGTAATTCTGCGGCACGTTGACGTAGACGCGCAGCTTGGTGATGTCGGAGACCGTGAACATCGCCGGGCCCGAGTTGCCGCCGGCATTGATCAGCGCGCCGACGTCGGTGTCGCGCGAGGTCACCACGCCGTCGAACGGCGCCGTGATCTTCTTGTAACCGGCGAGCGCTTCGAGCCGCTCGACATTGGCCTGACCGGCCTTGACCGCACCGTTCTTGTTGGAGAGGTCGGCGGTGCGCTCGTCGATCTCCTGGGCGGAGACGAAGTTCGAGGCGACCAGCGTCTTGCGCCGGTTCAGCGTCGCTTCGGAGAGCTTGGCTGAGGCCTGGGCGCTGGCAAGATCGGCGCGCGCCTGCAGCAATTGCTGGTCGAGGTCGGGCGCCTCGATTTCGGCAATCACCTGGCCGGCCTTGACGCGGGCTCCGATGTCGACGTCCCAGGTCTTCAGGTAGCCGGAAACCCGGGCGAAGATCGGGGCGCGGGAATAGGCCTCAAGCCGGCCCGGCAGGTCGATGGTGGGGGTGAGCGCCTTGGCGATCGGCAGTGCCACCGCGACGGTCGGAACGGCCTGGTCGTCGGTCCATTCCTTTAAGCGTGAGTCCTGCTCCTCGCGGGCACGGATCCCGGTGCCGACGATCAGGCCGGCGCCGACCAGCGCCACCACGCCGAAGATGCCCAGTTTCCGGCGCGAAACCGGCGGGCGCTGTTCAGTGGGCGGCATGCGGAATCTCCGATGAGGCGGCGGCTTTGGCGCCTTGCTTCTTGTGTACCATACTGAATACCACGGGAACAAACATCAGCGTCGCGAAGGTTGCAAAGATCAGGCCGCCGATCACGGCCCGGCCCAGCGGCGCATTCTGCTCGCCGCCCTCGCCCAGCCCCAGCGCCATCGGCGCCATGCCGAGCGCGGTCATCAGCACCGGGCGGAACCGGACGAACCCGGCCTCCAGCGCCGCCGCGACGGGATCGCCGAGCTCCTCATAGCGCTCGCGCGCGAAGCTGATCACCAGCACACTGTTGGCGGTCGCCACGCCCATGCACATGATGGCCCCGGTGAGCGCCGGAACCGACAGCGTGGTCTCGGTCGTGAACAGCATCCAGACGATGCCGGCAAGTGCTGCGGGCAGCGCCGTGATGATCACGAACGGGTCCGACCAGGACTGGAAGTTCACCACGATCAGGAAGTAGATCAGCACGACCGCGCCGAGCAGGCCGAACAGCAGACCGGTGAAGGCCGAGTTCATGGTCTGCACCTGGCCGAGCAGCACCACCGAGGAGCCCTTCGGCACTTCCTTGGCGGTGTCTGATATCAGCTGGCGCACGTCGGTGGCGACGCCGCCGAGATCGCGGCCCTGCGTCGTCGCGTAGATCTGCACCAGCGACTGGATGTCATATTGCGAGACCACCGCGCTCGAGGTGGCGCGCTTGATGTCGGCGATGCCGCCGAGGATCGGCGCCTGGGTGTTGCCGCTCGCGGTGATCGGCAGCGTCTGCAGCGCGCTCAGCGAGTCGATCTGGTATTGCGGCGTCTGCATCACGATCGAATACGACACGCCGTTGTCCGGGTTGAGGTAATAGGTCGGCGCGATCTGCGAGGAGCCGGCGAGGTTCACCACCAGCGAGTTGGTGACGTCGCGTTCGGTCAGGCCGACATATTGTGCGCGGGTGCGGTCGACATCGATGTTGAAGGTCGGGTTGTTCGGCGACTGCTGGATCCGCGCATCGGCGATGCCGGGGATGCGCTTGATCCTGGCGAGCAGCTTGTTGGCATAGGCGAAATTGGCGTCGAGATTGGCACCGCGGATCTGCAAATCGATCGGCGCCGGCGCGCCGAAGTTCAGGATCTGGCTGACGATGTCGGCCGGCAGGAACGCGAAGCTGGTGCCCGGGAACAGCCGCGGCAATTGCTCACGCAGCGTGCGGACATGCTCCTCGGTCGGCTTGTGGCCTTCCTTCAGGCGGATCTGGATGTCGCCGTCCTGCGGACCGATCACGCCGGTGTTGTTGTAGGTCATGTTGATGCCGGAGATCGGCATGCCGATGTTGTCGGTCATGGTCTCGATCTCGCCGGGGACCAGCTTGCGGATCGCCTTCTGGATGTCGGCGAGCTGGTTGGCGGTCTCCTCGACGCGGGTGCCGACCTGGGTGCGGACATGCATCAGGATGTTGCCGGCGTCGACCGACGGGAAGAAATTGCGCCCGAGGAACGGCACCAGCAGGAACGATGCGGCGACGACCGCAAGGAAGCCGGTCACGAACACCGTGCGATGACCGAGCGCCATTGCGAGCAGGCCGCGATAGCCGCTGCGGATGCGCTCGAACCGCGCCTCGAAGCCGCGCTGGAACCAGACCAGGGGATTGCGCGATTTCGGCGGCGCGCCCTCGTGATGCACATGCGGCTGCAAGAGATAGTTCGCCATCGTCGGCACCAGAGTGCGCGACAGGATGAACGACCAGATCATCGCGAACATCACCGCTTCAGCCATCGGTACGAACAGGAAGCGCGCCACGCCTGACAGAAAGAACATCGGCACGAACACGATGCAGATACAGAGCAGCGAGACGAAGGCCGGCGTCACGATCTGGTTGGCGCCGTCGAGGATCGACTGCTCGACCGGCTTGCCCTGCTCGAGGTGGTAGTTGATGTTCTCGATCGTCACCGTGGCGTCGTCGACCAGGATGCCGACCGCGAGCGCGAGGCCGCCGAGCGTCATGATGTTCAGCGTCTCGCCGATCAGGGACAGCATGATGATGGCGCCCAGCACCGACAGCGGGATCGACACCGCGATGATGACGGTCGAGCGCCAGCTGCCGAGGAACAGCAGGATCATCACGCTGGTCAGGAGCGCTGCGATCACGCCCTCGAAGGCGACGCCGGTAATCGCACCGCGGACGAACACCGACTGGTCGCCGATGAAGCCGATCTTGAGCGCGTCGGGCATCTGGTCCTTGACGTCGATCACCTTCTGCTTGATGCCGGAGATGATATCGAGCGTCGAGGTGGCGCCGGCCTTCAGCACCATCATCAACACCGAACGGTTGCCGTCGACATGAACGATGTTGGTCTGCGGCGGGTTGCCGTCGCGGACGGTGGCGACGTCGCGCACATAGACCATTGCGCCGTTGACCTGCTTGACCGGCAGGTCGCCGAGCTCCTCCATCCGGAGCGGCGAGTTGTTGAGGTTGATGGTGTATTCGAAATTGCCGATCTTCTGGGTGCCGACCGGCGTGATCAGGTTCTGCGCGGCGAGCGCGTTGGCAACGTCCTGGCCCGACAGGCCGCGGGCCTGCAGCGCCGTCGAATTGAGATCGATCTGAACCTGGCGCTGCTTGCCGCCGAACGGATAAGGGATCGCGGCGCCGGGCACCGTGACCAGCGGCGTGCGCAGCTGGTTGATGCCGATATCGGCGAGGTTCTGCTCGGTGAGGCCTTCGCCCGACAGCGCGACCTGGATGATCGGGACCGTCGAGGCGCTGTAGTTCAGGATCAGCGGCGGCGTCGCGCCCGGCGGCATCTGCTTGAGCAGGGTTTGCGAGATCGCGGTGACCTGCGCGTTGGCGGTGCGGATGTCGACACTGGGCTGGAAGAAGATCTTGATGATACCGAACCCGTTATACGAGTTGGCGGTGATGTGCTCGATGTCGTTGACGGTCGTGGTCAGCGCGCGCTGAAACGGCGTCGTGATGCGCCCCGACATCTGGTCGGGCGGCAGACCGGTGTACTGCCACACCACGCCGATCACGGGGATGCGGATATCTGGAAAGATGTCGGTCGGCGTGCGCAGCGCCGCCAGCGGTCCGATAATCAGCAGCAGGATCGCGAGCACGACGAAAGTATACGGCCGGCTCAGCGCGATACGGACCAGTGCGATCATAAAAGAGATATTCCCGAAATAGAGCCCGCCCAGGCAGAGGAATCGGCGTTCCAAATGCCGTTCCGCAAAGGCCGATTTACCCGAAGCATGGCAAAAAGGCCAACGCGGGAAACGCAGTTGGCCTTCACTTCCTTGGCATAGCTCCAGAAATGGGCGCGCCTGATCGCCCCCTGTGCGCTAGGCCGCGCGTATCGTGCCCAGGAACCTGCCGACCTCGATCTTGAGGCGCGCGCTGTCACTTGAAAGTGACTGCGCTGCCGAAAGAACCTGCGAGGAGGCCGAGCCGGTCTCGGTGGCGCCACGCTGCACGTCCGTGATGTTGGCCGAGACGTGCTGGGTACCCTGCGCGGCCTGCAGAACGTTGCGGGAAATCTCTTGGGTCGCGGCGCCCTGCTCTTCCACGGCGGCAGCGATCGTCGAGGATATCTCCGACAGCCGCTCGATGGTCGACGAGATCTCCTTGATCGCACCGACCGACTCCTGCGTCGCGGCCTGGATGCCGGAAATCTGCTGCCCGATCTCGCCGGTCGCCTTCGCGGTCTGCTCGGCCAGCGCCTTCACCTCGGACGCCACGACTGCGAAGCCGCGGCCGGCATCGCCGGCCCGCGCCGCCTCGATGGTGGCGTTCAGCGCCAACAGGTTGGTCTGGCCGGCGATGGTGTTGATCAGCTCGACGACGTCGCCGATGCGGGCGGCGGCCTTCGACAGCTCGCTGACCCGATCGTTGGTGGTGCGGGCCTGGTCGACCGCGTCGTTGGCCATCCGGGCCGATTCCTGGACCTGCCGGCTGATCTCGTTGACGGATGACGACAACTCTTCGGTGGCCGAAGATACCGACTGGACATTGGCGGACGCTTGTCCGGAAGCCGCCGCCACCACGGTCGCCAGCTGTTGCGAGCGTTCGGCCGTGGCGGTCAGGGTGTTGGCGGAGGCCTCAAGCTCGGTCGAAGCGGACGACACCGTCTCGACGATATGGCCGATCGCGCTTTCGAAGCCATCGGCAAGTTGCGTCATGTCGGCCTTGCGCCGCACGGCGGCCTGCTGGTCGGCTTCCTGCTGCTCACGCTTCAGACGCTCGACATCGAGCCCGTTCGCCTTGAACACCTCGACGCTGCGGGCCATCTCGCCGATCTCGTCGCGACGCTGCTTGCCCGGGACAGCGGCGGTGAGATCGTTGCGAGCGAGCGCCTCCATCGCCGCCTTCAGGCGGGCGATGGGCCGCGACATTCCCGCGATCCCAATCCACATCGCGACCGCGAGGCCCAGCAAGAGACCGGCTGCAGCCGTTATCTGCACAGTACTGATCGAAGAATCGGCCTCCGCCGTCATCGCATCGGATATCCTGTGCGCATCCGCCAGCAGATCGTCGACGAGTTTGACCTGGTCGGTAATCGCGGCTTCCATCAGCGGAACGCACTCCGCCTTGAGACGCGCGGCGGCCTTCATGTTCTCTTCGGGAGAGGTGGTCGTCGCCGCGTATTCGATCCCGGGATCGCAGACCACGAAGGCCTTCTCGAAACCGGCAAGGATGGGTTTGATGGCCGTCCCCTTCTCTGGCATGTGGTTGAGCACGTCCGACATGCCTGCTTTATAGGCCTTTTCGCTTGACTTGGTCTTGGCGAGATATTTGACGTTGCCTTCGTCGGTGGTTTCCACGGCGAGCTGAAACGCCGCGGAAAGATAGGCTTCGGCATGACGCGTCATGCGCGTGGCCAGCGTCGTGTACTTGTCAACGCGTGTCACGACATCGGTGTTGGCATCGTCCATCGCCCTCATGCGGCGCGCCGCAAACAGGGTTTCTCCGATCATGACGACGCCGAGAATGCCAACGATCAGACCGACCTTCACGACGATCTTGAAATTATCCAGCCAGGACATCTCTCATCTTCCGATGCTGTTAATGACTTAAGGAATTCCGGACGTGCTTCGCGATCGCTCCGCCTTCAAAAAGCGAATCGACATGACGCAGGGCCTGATCGCAGGCCCACTCAAGGCGGCATAAGGGCGGAGGAAACGCGACAACGGCATGTTCTCAACCGAACTGCCGGCAGCTTTTTGAAAACGCTACACGCACCCTGCTAGAACAAGGTTAACGCGAATTTCAGTATGACTACGGACGACGCAATCCTCGGACACCTCTGAATAATTGCAGCGTTCGCCCCGACACAACTTTTCGTCGCTGTGCAGTCGATCCATGCGCTAAAGACGGAGCAAGCTTCAATCGGAGATAAAAAAAGCCCGGCCATCACGGCCGGGCTTTTGATCGACGCGCCAAAGCAGTGTTCAGGCGGCGCGGACGGCGTCGAGGAACTTGCCGACCTCGAGCTTGAGACGGCTGCTGTCGCCGGACAGCGATTGCGCCGCCGACAGCACCTGACTTGAGGCCGAGCCGGTTTCGCTGGCGCCGTGCTGCACGTCGGTGATGTTGGCCGAGACCTGCTGGGTGCCCTGCGCCGCCTGCTGCACGTTGCGGGAAATCTCCTGCGTCGCCGCGCCCTGCTGTTCGACTGCGGCGGCAATGGTGGACGAGATCTCCGACAGCCGCTCGATGGTCGACGAAATTTCCTTGATCGCGCCGACCGACTCCTGGGTCGCAGCCTGGATGCCGGCGATCTGCTGGCCGATCTCGCCGGTCGCCTTTGCGGTTTGCTCGGCCAGGGCCTTCACTTCGGAAGCCACCACCGCGAAGCCGCGGCCGGCCTCGCCGGCGCGCGCCGCCTCGATGGTGGCGTTCAGCGCAAGGAGGTTGGTCTGGCCGGCGATGGTGTTGATCAATTCGACGACGTCGCCGATGCGCGCGGCGGCCTTCGACAGCTCGCTGACGCGATCGTTGGTGGTGCGCGCCTGACCGACGGCGTCGCCGGCCATCCGCGCCGATTCCTGCACCTGACGGCTGATCTCGGTCACCGACGACGACAGCTCTTCGGTCGCGGATGCCACCGACTGTACATTGGTCGAGGCCTCCTCGGATGCCGCGGCAACCGAGGTGGTCAATTCCTGCGAACGCCGCGCGGTCGACGACAGCGTGCCCGCCGAGGCTTCGAGCTCCGTCGAGGCCGACGACACCGTCTGCACGATCTCGCCGATCATCTGTTCGAAATTGCGGGTGATGGTGTCGACCCGGCGGCCGCGCTCGATCTTGGCTTCGGCATCGGCAGAAGCGGCTTCATCGGCCGCCTTCTTGGCGACCAGGGCTTCCTTGAACACCTGCAGCGTATCGGCCATGGCCCCGATCTCGGTCTTCTCGCCCTGATGCGGCACGACGGCGGTGAGGTCGCCTCGGCCCAGCGCCTGCATCGGGCTCACGGTCGAGGCGATGCCGGCCGAGACGTCGCGGATCATCAGGAAGCTGACGCCGACGCCGACGACGATGGCGGCACCCAGGATGATCGCAAGCAGCATGAAGCCCCAATCGTAGCTGCTGGCCGCATCCTGCGCCGCCTTGTCGGCACCGGCGTTGTTAAGGTCGATGTCCTTGCGCAGGATCTCGTCTGCCTCGAGCCCGATCTTGTTGACCGTCTTGGCATTCAGCTCATGCGCCTCGTGCGGGATCTTGCCGGCTTCCTTGCGCGACAATTCCATCACCTGCTCGGTACCCTTCTTGTAGCGCGTCCAGCTATCGACCCACTGATTGTAAAGCGCCCGCTCCTCGGGGGACGTGATCAGCGGTTCATAGACCGCGCGGACCTTCGTGTTGGCTTCGACCACGGTTGCCAGGGTCTTTTCCGCAGCCAGCTTCTCCTCCAGCGTCTCGGCCAGCATGTGCTCGCGGATCACGTTGCGGTAAGTGATGACGCCGGCGCGCAGGTCGCCAAGCGCTCGTACGCTCGGCAGCCAGCTCGTCATGATGTCGACGGTGTTGGCATTGATCGCCCGCATGTTCTTGACCGCGAGCAAGCCCATTCCCGTTATCGCGACAAGCAGGAACGCAACCACGGCAATGATCTTGGCGCGGATCGAGAATTTGGCGAACATCGTGAGGTCTCTTGGATATCGGGCTCGCGAGGCCCGATCGAATGGCTGGGGGCGCTGCGGGACGCCGCGGATATCAAAGCCAGCCCCCCTCCTTCGGCAGGGTTAATTTGGTTCCCCGTTCAACTACGGAGACGTCCCTCGCCGCCGCCACACGCGGCGCGTTGCGCGCATCAGGGCATCAATGCCAGCGCATCCGAGAAGAACTCAGGCCCGCCGAAATTGCCCGACTTCAGGGCAAGTACCATCTCGCCATTTCCGGCGCCGACGGCGCGCAGAACCGGCACGCCTGCAGCGATTTCCGCACCGACCAGGAATCCCGGGATGCGCAGGCGGTCGACCACGGCGCCTGAAGTTTCACCACCGGCGACCACCAGCCTGCGCACTCCCGACTGCACCAACCCCTCCGCGATATCGGCCATCGCCTGCTCGATGGCATGTCCGGCTGCATCGCGGCCATGACGAGATTGCAGAGCTGCCACCTCCTCGGGGGTCGAGCTGCTGGCGATCAGGATCGGCCCGGCGCCGAACCGGTCTCGGGCCCAGGCGAGCGCGCGCTGCGCCTCCTCCCGTCCGGCGATCACCCGCTCGGGGTCGAGGTGCAGCACCGGCATCACCTTCCCGGCGTTGGCGATCTGGCGCAGGGTCGCCTGCGAGCAACTGCCGGCGAGGCAGGCGGCCGGGCCGCCGATCGCGGCCTCGGACATCGCAGTCGCGGCGTCCGATTTGGCCTTGCCCGCAGCGACCAGCGCCCGCGCCAGACCAAGCCCGATGCCGGAGGCGCCGACCGACAGGCGATGATCCAGCGCCACCTGCCCGATGGTCTCGAGGTCGCGATCGAACACCGCGTCGACGATGGCAGCGCCGATGCCGCCGCGCGCGAGCTCGGCCAGCCTGGCGCGCACCGCCTCAGCGCCGCGGCTCAGCGTCGCCAGATCGACCAGGCCGACCTTGGTCTTGCTCTGGCGCGCCAACACACGCACCAGATTGGAATCATGCATCGGGTTGAGCGGGTGATCCTTCAGCGGGCTCTCGTTCAGCGGCACGGAGCCTACGAACAGATTGCCCTGGTAGACGGTGCGGCCGGTCTCCGGGAACGCCGGAGTCACCAGCACGATGCTGTCAGAGGAATCGGCGCGCAGCGCGTCCATCACCGGGCCGATATTGCCGGCATCATCGAAGGTCGAGCAGATCTTGAACAGGATGTGGGAAGCGCCGCGGCCGCGCAGCCAGCTCTCCGCCGCGCGCGAGCGCGTCACGGCGAGGCCGGCCTCGATCGAGCGGCTCTTCAGCGACACCACGACGGCGTCGACCTCGGGCAGCGCCAGATCGTCGGCGGGCACGCCGATGGTCTGCACCGTGCGGAGACCCGCACGGGTCAGCGTGTTGGCGAGGTCGGAGGCGCCGGTGTAGTCGTCGGCGATGCAGCCAAGCGACAGTTTTGTTGCTGGTGTCACGGCTTCACTCCGGCGTAGGGCTTGAACCAGGCGAGGCCGTCGGTGGTCTTGGCCCGCGGATTGTATTCGCAGCCGACGAAGCCGCCATAGCCGAGCCGGTCGAGCTCATTGAACAGGAACGGATAGTTCAGCTCCTCGCCGTCGGGCTCGTTGCGCGAGGGGATCGAGGCGATCTGGATGTGGCCGATGACAGGCACCATCTCGCGCAGCCGCATCGTGACGTCGCCATGGATGATCTGGCAGTGATAGATGTCGAACTGCAGCTTCAGGTTCGCGAGACCAAGCTCGTTGATCAGGTCGCGCGCGAAAATGAAATCGTTGAGGAAGTAGCCGGGCACGTTGCGCGGATTGATCGGCTCGATCACGACGTCGAGGCCATGCGGCGCGAAGAACTCGGCCGCGTATGCGACCGATTTGCGAAACGCCGCGACCGCCGTGGCATCGCTGCGACTGGCGATGCCGGCCATCAGATGCACCCGCTTGACGCCGGTCGCCGCTGCATAGGGCAGCGCGGTCTTCAGGCTCTGCTGCAGATCGGCGAAGCGATCCGGCAGCGCCGCAAATCCCTTTTCGCCGGCGGCCCAGTCGCCCGGCGGCAGGTTGAACAGCGCCTGCGTCAGCCCGGCGGCCTTCAGCCGTTTGCCGACCTCCTCGGCCGGATGGTCATAGGGAAACAGGAACTCGACCGCGGTGAAGCCCGCTTTCGCCGCCGCCTCGAAGCGGTCGAGGAACGGGACCTCGTTGAACATCATGGTGAGGTTGGCGGCAAAACGGGGCATTGCAAACTCCTCTTATTTCGCGCCGGGAAGCTTGGTGCCGGTGACTTGCGCATACATCCGCGCCACCGACGCATCGTCGTCACGGCCCATGCCAGCGGCCGATGTCATCAAAAACATCTGCAAGGCCGCGGCCGAGACCGGCACCGGGAAGCGCGCAGTGCGCGCCATGTCCTGGATGATGCCAAGGTCTTTGACGAAAATCTCCACCGCGCTGCGCGGCGCATAATCGCCGTCGAGCACGTGCGGGATGCGGTTCTCGAACATCCAGGAATTGCCGGCGGAGGCGGTGATCACCTCATAGACCTTGCGGATGTCGAGGCCCTGCTTGGCGGCAAACGCGATCGCCTCCGAGGCCGCCGCGATGTGCACGCCGGCCAGCAGCTGGTTGATCATCTTGAACGCGGCGCCCTGGCCAGCCGCATCGCCGAGCTCGTAGAGCTTGGCCGCCATCGCATCCAGCGCCGGCCGCGCCTTGGCGAACGCCGCCGCGCTGCCGGAAGCGAGAATGGTCAGTTCGCCCTGCACGGCGCGCTGCGCGCCGCCGGAGATCGGGGCATCGAGATAGTGCCGGCCGGTCGCCTCGAGCTGTTTTGCCAGCCGCCGCGCGATATCGGGGTCCATGGTCGCCGAGGAGATGAAGACCGCATCCCTGGCCATGGTCTCGGCGGCGCCGCCCTTGCCGAACAGGATGGCCTCGGTCTGCGCCGCGTTGACGACGACGCTGACGACGATATCGGCATCCTTGGCCGCCTCGGCCGGCGAGCCGGCGCCCGTGCCGCCATCGACCACGAAGCGTGCGACGGCGTCGGCCGAGACGTCGCAGCCGGTCACGGCGAGACCGGCCCGCCTGAGCGAGGTCGCCATGCCATATCCCATCGACCCCAGCCCGATGACGGCGACGCGTGGTGTTGCGGAACTGGACATGCGGCGATCCTCAAATTTTTACTTGTTAGAGCATGATTGCCGTTTTCCGGATCATGCTCGTTACTGCTTGCCTAACACGGCTTGGCCGCGCTGCCAAAGCATGAGACAAAGCGGAAAACGGATGGCGCCATGAGCGAGCCGGAACAGGCGAAACCGGATGAGCGAGACAAAGCTTCGTGAGGACATTTGCCGCTTCGGCCGCTCGCTGTTCGAGCGCGGGCTGACGCCGGGCTCCTCGGGCAATATCAGCGTCCGGCTCGACGACGGCGGCTGGCTGGTGACACCGACCAACGCCTCGCTCGGCTTCCTCGATCCGGCGAAAATGTCGCGGCTCGACGGCAACGGCCGGCTGGTCTCCGGCGATGCCCCGACAAGGAAGTGCCGCTGCACACCGCGCTCTACCAGACCCGCACGAGCGCCGGCGCCGTGGTGCACCTGCACTCGACCCATTCGGTCGCGCTCTCGATGCTGCCCGAGATCGACCCGCGCGCCGCACTGCCGGCGATGACGGCCTATTACGTGATGAAATGCGGCCAGACCGCGCTGGTGCCCTATTATCGCCCCGGCGATCCCGCCGTTGCCGACGCGATCAGGGGGCTGGCCGGGAAATATTCATCGGTGCTGCTCGCCAATCACGGCCCCGTCGTGTCGGGCGACACGCTGGAGGCCGCGGTGTTCGCAACCGAGGAGCTGGAAGAAACCGCAAAGCTTTATCTGCTGCTGCGCGGGCTGAACCCGCGGTATCTGTCGCCGGAACAGGTCAAGGAGTTGACCAAGGTGTTCGGGTTGACGTTGCCGGAACACGGGCATGATTGAACATTTGATCGGACAACCGAAAGCAACGATCGAATATCTGGCTGACCATCCAGCACTCGTGCCAACGATCGCGGCATGGCAGCACGCGCAATTCGGCTACCTCACGCCGGCGGCCCCGCTCGAAGATCGAACCGAGAGGCTCCGTCGATCGCTCCAGAAAGACGCGCGGCCGATGGCGATTGTTGCATTGAGCGAGGACGGGACGCCGTTGGGATCGGCCGGCATCCTTGCGGCGAGCATCATCCACAAGCATCTGACGCCGTGGCTGTCCTCGGTATACGTGCCCCGGGAACATCGCGGACAGGGAATCGCCTCCGCATTGAGTCTGCGCGCCATCGATGAAAGCGCCAAACTGGGATTCGACCGGCTGTACTTGTTCACCCCGCACAGCGAAGCGATGTATGCGCGGCTGGGCTGGAAGACCTTCGAACGGATCGAATACAACGGAACGCCCCTCACCCTCATGGAAAGAGGCGCGTCACTGCAACAGGTGTAGGAATCTACCGACTAGACATAGCAGAGGTGAGACATGCGGAGGACAGTCATGACGAAGTTCACAGGCTTGGCATTCGCGGCTCTGTTCGTCGGCGGCCTGGCGGGATCCACTGCGCAGGCCGAGGAGACCTTGCAGGACCTGCTTGCGGTCCAGCTGCGCGCGCAGGGCTATGCCTGCGACAAGCCGCTCAAGGCCGAACGGGACGACAAGCTCTCCAAGCCCGACAACGAGGCCTGGACCCTGACCTGCAGCAACGCGACCTACCGCGTCAGCCGCGTGCCCGACCTCGCGGCCAAAGTCGAAAAGGTCGAACAGGGCAAGTAGGATGCGTGGGCTGGATTCGTAGCCCGCATGAGCCAACGGGTCGCGCGAACGCGCGCCCGATGACAGGCTCCGCAATATGCGGGACGCCCCGGATGTCGCTTCCGCCTTCGCTCTTCGAGCTACGGCGGACAAGTCGCTCATCCGGGCTACGAGCCGAACACCGCGCCACAAATTCCGGCGTCATCCTGAGGTGCGCGCCTCTTCGGCGCGCCTCGAAGGATAGCCGCGGACGCACTTGTGGCCATCCTTCGAGGCTCGCCCAGCGGCGCAATTGCGCCGCAAGGCTCGCACCTCCAGCGACAAAGGCTTCGCCTTTGCGCGGGGATGACGTCGGAGTGCGCGGAGATATTTTTCCGCTACAATCCCAGATACGCCTTGCGCACGTCGGGATTGCCGCTGATCTCGGCGGCGGTGCCCTGCATCAGCACGCGGCCGGTCTGCAGGATGTAGGCGCGGTCGGCGATCTCCAAACACTCGGCCATGCGCTGCTCGACGATCAGAACCGTCATGCCGGCGTCGCGGATGCGCTTCACGGCCTGGAAGATCTCGTCGACCAGCTTCGGCATGATGCCCTGCGACGGTTCATCAAGCATCAGAAGCCGCGGCCGCGTCATCAGCGCGCGGCCGATCGCGAGCATCTGCTGCTCGCCGCCGGACAGCGTCTCGGCGCGCTGGTCGAGCCGCTCGGCGAGCCGCGGGAACAGCTGGAACACCAGATCGAGCGGCGCGTCGCGATTGGCCTCGCTGCGATAGAGGTAGCTGCCGAGCCGCAGATTGTCGTGCACCGAGAGCCGCGGAAACAGCCGGCGGTTTTCCGGCACGAAGGCGATGCCGCTCGACGTGATGACGTGCTGCGGCTGACCGTCGATGCGCTTGCCGTCGAAGGTGACGGTCCCTGCGCGCGGCCGCTCGGCGCCAGCGATCGATTTGAGCAGCGTCGACTTGCCCGCACCGTTGGCGCCGGCGACGCAGACGATCTCACCCTTGGTGACGTCGATCGACACCGAGGAGATCGCGACCAGGCCCTGATAGGCGGTGGTGACTTCACGCACCGACAGCATGACGATCCCCGAGATAGGCAGAAATGACCTCTGGATTGCGGACGACCTCGGCGGGCTTGCCCTCGACGAGCACCTTGCCGAGATTGAGCACGATGGCGCGGTCGACCAGCGGCATCACGATCTCCATCACATGCTCGACCATCAGCACAGTGACGCCGGTGGCGCGGACCTTGCGCACCAGTTCGACGCCGGTCTGCGCCTCGACCGGCGTCAGACCGGTGAGGACCTCGTCGAGCAACAGCAGCTTCGGTTCGGTCGCCAGCGCACGCGCGACCTCGAGCCGGCGCTTCTCCGACGGGACGAGGTCGGCGGCAAGCTTTTCGGCGCGCGCCGCAAGGCCGCAGAATTCCAGCACCTCGTAGGCTTTCTGCCGCGCAACACGCATCTTCGTGTTGCGGATCAGCGCGCCGACGATGACGTTGTCGATCACGGTCATGGTCTCGAAGCTCTTGACCACCTGGAAGGTGCGTCCGACGCCGCGCTGGCAGCGTTCCGCTGCCGGCAGCCGGGTGACGTCCTCGCCGTCGAAGATGATCGAACCTTGGGTCGGCGGCAGCACCCCCGCGATCAGATTGAACAGCGTCGACTTGCCGGCGCCGTTCGGGCCGATCAGGCCGACGATCTCGCCGCGCCCGACCGAGATCGAGACATCGCTGTTGGCGACGAGGCCTCCGAAGCGTTGCCAGACGCCGCGGGTTTCCAACAGTGCCGTCATCGTGCGGCTTCCTTGCGCCAAGGGACCTTGCCGAACACGCTGACCAGGCCGCGCGGCAGCGCCAGCGAGATCAAGACGATCAGCGTGCCGTAGACGATCAGGTCGACGCCTCGCCCCGAACCGCCGACGAACGAGCGCGTCAGCTCGGTGAGCGGGATCAGGATGACAGCGCCGAGCACCGGCCCCCACAGCGTGCCGATGCCGCCGAGCACCGCGGGCAGTGCCATCAGCAGCGAGAACTGGAAGCCCATCACGCTTTCAGGATCGATATAGGAGACGAACTGGGCGTAGAAGCCGCCGCCGACCGCGACCAGGAATGCCGAGACCGCCGCGGCGCCCATCTTGGAATTGAACACGACCACGCCGAGGCTTTCGGCGGCATCGGGATTGTCCTTTACCGCGCGCCACCAATAGCCCCATTTGGAGTCCTCCAGCCACCAGGTGACGAACCAGGCGACGCAGGCGAGCGCCAGCGCGAAGTAGAAATATGGCAGCTTGGATCGGGCGAACTGGAATTTCAGCCAGCTGTCGCCGCGCATCGGAATCGTGATGCCGAGCGCGGCACCCGCCCAATCCCAGTTCTGGATCAACAACAGCGCGATCTCGGCGATCACGATGGTCGCGATCACGAAATAATGCCCGCGCAGCCGGAAGCAGGGATAGCCGAGCGCCATCGCGATCAAGGCGGAGATCACGCCGCCCGCCAGCATGCCGAACCACGGCAGCACGCCGAACTTGGTGAACAGCAGCGCGGTGGTGTAGGCGCCGAGCCCGAAATACAGCGCATGCCCGAGCGAGATCTGCCCGCAATAGCCGGACAATATGTTCCAGCTCTGCGACAGCGCGGCATACATCAGGGTCAGCACCATGATGTTCTGGACGTAGACGTCCTTGACGAACAGCGGCACGATCGCGGCGATCACCGCCAGGCAAAGCGCCACGATCAGGTCACGCCTGCGGCGTTGGGCGAAGTGGGTGTCCATCACATCGATCCGAACAGGCCACGCGGGCGGATGAAGACGACCAGGAGATAGACGGCGTAGATGCCAACCGATTTCAGCGACGGCGGCAGGATCAGCGCGGTGCTCGCCTCCACCAGGCCGACGATGATGCCGCCGGCAAAGGCGCCGAACACGCTGCCGAAGCCGCCGAGCGCCACGGTGACATAGGCGATCAGGGCAAAGGAGGCGCCGACGTCGGGATAGATGTAGAAGAAGGTCGCCATGATCGCGCCCGCAAGCCCGACCAGCGCCGCACCAAGGCCCCAGCCCAGCGCGAACACGCGGTTCTTGTCGATGCCGACCAGGGCCACCGCCCCGGCATCCTCGCGCGTCGCTTCCAGCGCACGGCCGAAATCGGTGCGGTTGATGAAGAAATAGAGCGCAACGAAGGCCGCGATCGAGACCAGCGCGCCGACCAATTGCGGCACGGGCAGGTAGATGCCGGCAACCGAGATCGTCTTGCCGCCGAGCCAGGAGTGGGTGACGCTGCGATAATCAGGTGTGAAGAAGAACTGCGCCAGACCCCGCATCACGATGGCAAGGCCGAAGGTCGAGAAGATCTGCACCATGCCGGCATTGGCCTTCGCCCGCACGGCGAAGCGGGCGATCAGGAGATAGACCACCGCACCGAACACGAACAAGGCGGCGGCGACCAGCGGCGCCGACAGCAACGGGTCGATCGCAAAGAACGCGAACAGGAAGAAGGTCGCGTACATCGCGATCATCAGGAATTCGCCGTGCGCGAAATTCACGACGTCCATCAGCCCGAAGATCAAGGCGAGGCCGGCGGCGATCAGTCCGTAGAGCAGCCCCATCAGAAGGCCGCTCGCCAGACTCTGGATAATGGCTTGGGCGGTCACGGCTGGCGCCTCGCGACGCCTGCCATGCCATCGCGTGTCGTTGCCGGCGAAGCGGAGCAAGCCATCGTCCCGCAAGCAAGACTGCGTTGCGCCGCCGCTTCGCTCCTCGCAATGACGAAATGCGTAGTGCGCTGAATGATCTCGTTCGCTGTCACAGTGCTCGCTCCCCCCGCCCCTTGCGCCATCCCGGCCTATTTCATCGGCCAGACCGCGTCGGCGATCGCGGCCTGCGGCGGGAAGATGGTGACAAACTTGCCGCCGACATATTGCAGCAGCACCGGATCGGCGTCGTTGTTCTGGCCCATGTCGTCGAACTTGACCCGCTTCCAGGGCATGATGGTCTGCTCGCCCGGAATGTCGGTCGCGACCAGCGCCTCGCGGATCTTCTCGCCATCGGTCGACTTGGCGCGGTTGATGGCGTCGGCCATCACGATCAGGCCCATGAACTGGCGCGAGGTGAGATCGTTGAAGTCCTTGCCCGAACGTTCCTTGAACATGGCGTTGAGCTTGCCGACCATCGGACGCTTGGTGGCGAGGTCGAGCGAGAAGGTGCCGCGCGAGATCACGCCTTCCAGCTTGTCGCCGACCGCGTCATACAGCGCCTTCTCGGAAAAGCCCGCATCCTGGGCGACGATCGCATTCGGCTTGTAGCCGAGTTCGGCCATGGTCTTGACCAGCAGGATGCCGTCCGTCGTATAGCTCGACGGCATCAGCACGTCGGCATTCGCGGTTTTCAGCTGCTGCACCTCGGCCGACAGCGACGGCGAATTGGCGCGGTACTTGATATCGGCGACGATCTTGTAGCCGCGTTCGCCGGCGATCTTGGTCTGGGCGTTGCCGGAGTCGGTGCCGAAGATGGTATCCTCGTGGAACAGCGACAGCGTCTCGATCTTGGTGCCCTTCTTCTTCATCGCATCGTAGAAATCGAACATCGCGGCCGAGTACATCTCGTCATGCGGCGCCGCACGGAAATAGAACTTCAAACCGCGGCGATGCAGGCTCGGCGAGGAATTGTCGGCCGAGAGGAACGGGACGCCGTAGCGTTCGCAGATCTGGCTGACGGTGACCGCGACCGCGCTCTGATAGGTGCCGATCACGGCGCAGACCTTCTCCTGCGTGATCAGGCGCTCGGCTTCGGCACGGCCCTTCTGCGGATCGGCCTGGTGGTCGGCAAACACGAGACGGATCTTGGCGCCGCCGAGGCCCGGCAGGCCCTCGCCCTTCGCGAGCGGCAGGTCGAAATCATGGTCCTTGTTGATGACGTCGAGCGCGGTCTCATAGGCCTTCTGCGCATCGACGCCCTGCTGCGCGCTGCCGCCGGAGAACGGATAGATGATGCCAATGACGACTTCGGAGGTTTGCGCGCGGGCCACGATCGGTGCCAGCGCGGCGGCGGAGGCGCCAAGCAATACGTTACGGCGAGAGATCATCATTCGAAATTCCCCTTGATCAGCTTTGTTCTTAATCGATGTGATGCTTGTAGCGCGCAGTAAAGCCTCAATGAATTGCACGAATTGCCTATTCAGAGCACAGCGAGCTGCTTGTTCCTGAGATCGGTCACCAGCATCAGGCCGGGCGAATGCGTGATCGCGAACGGCAGCTTCGCACTTGCGATCACCGATTGCGGGGTCACGCCGCAGGCCCAGAACACAGGGATCTCGTCGTCGGCCACCGGCACCGCATCGCCATAGTCGGGCTTGGCGATATCCTTGATGCCGATCGCATGCGGATGGCCGAGATGGACCGGCGCGCCATGCACCGACGGGAAGCGCGAGGTGATCTGCACCGCGCGGATCGCATCTGCCGGCTTGAACGGGCGCATCGACACCACCATGGGTCCCGCGAACGGCCCCGACGGGCTGCAGGCGATGTTGGTGCGGTACATTGGCACACGCAGATTGCGTTCGATATGACGGATCGGCAGTCCCTCATCGAGCAGCGCCTCTTCGAACGAGTACGAGCAGCCGAGCACGAAGGTGACGAGATCGTCGCGCCAGTATTTCGTGATGTCGGTGGGCTCGTCGGCCACCTCGCCGTCGCGCCAGACCCGGTAGCGCGGCACGTCGGTGCGGATGTCGAGGTCGAGGCCGAGCGCGGGGATACGGGGATCGCCGACATCGGACATGCCGATGATCGGGCACGGTTTCGGATTGAGCTGGCAGAACCGGTGGAAGGCGCCGGCGAGCTTTTCCGGCAGGATCGCGAGATTGCCCTGGACGAACCCGTTGGCGAGACCGGCTGTCGTGGCCGAGGCCACACCGTCACGGCAGGCGCGCCGCGCCTCGACGCTTGCCGGCACCGGTTCACCCTGAGATCGCTGCACTGCCGCAAAAACAGTCATGGGAGCCTCCTGCCCATAATCTCGACAAGGACAAACCAACACCAAGCGTGATATAATGTCTAATCGTCCTTTCTAATCAAAATCGATAAGTCGAATTTATCGATCGGGGATATGCTTCCAATGACGGAATCCCGCTCGATCGAAACCTTCCTCTGGGTCGTCAAGCTCGGCAGCTTCCGCGGCGCCGCCCAGCGGCTCAACACCACCCAGCCGGCGATCTCCCAGCGCATTGCCCAGCTCGAGCGCGAGATGGGCGTCAAGCTGTTGAACCGCGATCATCGCGTGGCCTCGCCGACGCCGAGCGGCCGGCTGATGATGACCTACGCCGAGAAGCTGATCGGCCTGCGCTCGGAGATGATGGCCGAGGTCGGCGACCGTTCGGCGATGCGCGGCGCGCTGCGGCTCGGTGTCGCGGAGACCATCGTGCACACCTGGCTGCCGCGGCTGGTCAAGAGCGTCAACGAAATCTATCCGAACCTGTCGCTGGAGATCGAGGTCGACATCACGCCGAACCTGACCCCGCGGCTGCTGGCGCAGGAGATCGAACTCGCCTTCGTGCTCGGACCGGTCTCGGCCTCCGGCGTGCATAACCATGTGCTGTGCGATTATCCGATCGGCTTCCTGGCCAGCCCGGCGCTCGGCCTCGGCGACGGCCCGGTGGCGCGGCAGGATCTGGCGCGGTTTCCGATCATCACCTTTCCGCGCAAGACCCAGCCCTATGAGACCGTGCGCGCATTGTTCAACGCCCCCGATCTGCCGCCGATCCGGCTGCATGCCTCGACCTCGCTCGCAACCGGGATCCATATGGCCAATGAAGGCCTTGGCATTGCGGTGATTCCATCGGCGATCGTCGAGAACGAGCTTGCCGACGGGCGGTTGCAACTGCTCGATACCGACCTCAAGCTGCCGCCCCTCACCTTCACCGCAAGCTGGCTCGCCTCCCCCGATGCGGTCGCCATCGAGCGCGTCGCTCATCTCGCCAGGCAGATCGCGCAGGCGAGCGTGGCGGTTGACGCGGTGGAAGCGGCGCGTCATTGAACAAGTGCCGGATAATCAAACGTCATTCCGGGGCGATGCGTCAGCATCGAACCCGGAATCTCGAGATTCCGGGTTCGGCTCTTCGAGCCACCCCGGAATGACAGCTGAAATGGACTGACGACATGAGCCGAGCCGCGACCAACCTGCAGATCGATTCCGCCCGCCTCTGGGGCAGCATCCACGAAACCGCGCAGTTCGGCGCAACACAGAAGGGCGGCGTGCGGCGCCTGACCCTGAGCGCCGAGGACAAGCAGGTGCGCGACTGGTTCCGCAAGGCGTGCGAGAACGCCGGCCTCGAAGTGCAGGTCGATGCGCTCGGCTCGATGTTCGGGTTGCGGAAAGGACGGGATATGTCGAAGCCACCGATCGGCGTCGGCTCGCATCTCGACACCCAGCCGACCGGCGGCAAATATGACGGCATCCTCGGCACGCTGGCCGGGCTCGAACTGGTGCGCACGCTCAACGATGCCGGCATCGAGACTGAGCTGCCGATCTGCATCTGCAACTGGACCAATGAGGAAGGCTCGCGCTTTGCGCCGGCGATGATGGCCTCGGCCGCCTATGTCGGCGATTTCACCACCGACGACATCCTGTCGCGCAAGGACGCCGAAGGCGTCACGGTGGCGCAGGCACTCGACTCGATTGGTTATCGCGGCGATGCCCCGGTCGGCCGCCAGAAATTCACCAGCTTTGTCGAGCTGCATATCGAGCAGGGCCCGATCCTGGAGGCCGAGGGCAAGACCATCGGCGTGGTCGATTCCGGCCAGGGCGTGTTGTGGTACGACGGCAAGATCACCGGCTTCGAGAGCCATGCCGGCTCGACCCCGATGCCGCTGCGCCGCGATGCGCTGGCGACGCTGTCGGAGATCGTGCTGGCGATGGAAAGCATCGCCAAAAAGCATGGCCCGAAGGCGGTTGGCACCATCGGCGAGGCGGTGATCGCTGCGCCCTCGCGCAACGTCATCCCCGGCGAGATCGCCTTCACGGTGGATTGCCGCAGCGCCGATGCCGCGATCATGGATGCGCTGGATCGCGACCTGCGGGCAGCGGTCACCGAGATCGCCGCGCGGCGCAAGGTCGAGGTTCAGCTCGATCTGGTCTGGCGCAAGGCGCCGACGCATTTCGATCCGAAGCTGGTCGACGCCGTGGAGAACGCGGCCAAGCAGCTCGGCTATTCGCATCGCCGCATCACCTCCGGCGCCGGCCACGACGCCTGCAACCTCAACACGGTGATGCCGGCAGCGATGGTGTTCGTGCCCTGCAAGGACGGCATCAGCCATAACGAGCTGGAAGACGCGACACAGACCGATTGCGCCGCCGGCGCCAACGTCCTGATGCATACGGTGCTGGCGCTCGCCGGCGTCGCGTCGTGATCCTCTGATCCCCTTTACCTGGAGGTGCGCATGCGCGCAGTTTTCGTCGACGCCAATGAATCGCTTGCGGTGATCACGGAGCGGCTGGAGAAACCAGGCGGTCCGAAGATGCGGATCAACCGCAACCCGGACATCAAGCCCGACGACTATCCGGCGGTGCTCGACGGCGCCGAGATCGCGGTCGTCGATCACACTGCATTACCGACTGACGTCGCCAAGAAGTGTGCCGGCCTGAAGCATGTCGTGTTCCTCGGCACCGGCGCGCGCAGCTACATGAACCCGGAGGAGCTCGCCGAGCTCGGCATCGCCGTGCACCTGATCAAGGGCTATGGCGACACCGCGGTCGCGGAGTCCGCGATCGCGCTGATGTGGTCCTCGGCGCGCGTGATCGCGCAGATGGATCGCGAGATGCGCGCCGGCAACTGGCTGCGCGAGGACGGCATGCAGCTGACCGACAAGACGCTCGGCCTGGTCGGCTTCGGCGGCATCGCCGCCGAGGTCGCGCGCATCGCGCTCGGCAGCGGCATGAAGGTGATCGCCTGGAACCGGTCGCCCAAGAGCCATCCGGACATCGAATTCGTCGATCTCGACACGGTGCTGGCGCAGAGCGACGTGGTCTCGATCCATCTCTTGCTGAACGACGAGACCCGCGGGATGATCACGCGCGACAGGATCGCGCAGATGAAGAAGGGCGTGGTGCTGATCAACACCGCCCGCGGCGCCATCGTCGACGAGCAGGCGATGATCGATGCGCTCAACTCGGGCCACATCCGCCACGCCGGCCTCGACGTCTACAACATCGAGCCGTTGCCGAAGGATCACCCGCTGACGAAGATCCCGAACGTGACGCTGTCGGCGCATTCCGCCTTCCGCACGCCCGAAGCGAGCGAGAATTTGATCCACGCGGCATGGGAGCATTGCCGAAGGATCGTGAAGTAATTTAATTATCGACGTCGTCCTGGACAAGCGAGCGTAGCGAGCGCGATCCAGGACCCATTACCACCGGCCTGTGTCATCGCGCAGGGCGGTGGTCAGGCCTATCAAGACAACAAGCACTCGGGGTAATGGGTCCTGGCTTTCGCCAGGACGACCCCGTGATTGACAGCGCAGCTTAATCCACCATCTCCGCGACGGCCTTGCCGCAGGCCGTGGTGTCGGCGTTGCCGCCGAGGTCGCGGGTGCGCAGCGTGCGTTCGCCGAGGGTGCGCTCGATCGCGCCGACGATGGCGTCCGCCGCCTGCTTCTCGCCGAGATGCTCCAGCATCATCGCGCCCGACCAGATCATGCCGATCGGGTTGGCGATGCCTTGGCCCGCAATATCAGGCGCCGAGCCGTGCACCGGCTCGAACACCGAGGGAAAATCGCCTTCAGGATTGATGTTGCCCGACGGCGCGATGCCGATCGTGCCGGTGCAGGCCGGGCCGAGGTCGGAGAGGATGTCCCCGAACAGATTGGAGCCGACCACGACGTCGAACCAGTCCGGATGCAGCACGAAGTTCGCGGTGAGGATGTCGATGTGGTACTTGTCCCACTTCACACCCGGATACTTCTTGGCCATCGCCTCCACGCGCTCGTCCCAATAGGGCATCGTGATGGAGATGCCGTTCGACTTGGTCGCCGAGGTCAGATGCTTCTTCGGCCGCGACTGCGCCAGATCGAACGCAAACTTCAGGATGCGGTCGACGCCGATGCGGGTCATCACCGTCTGCTGCGTGACGAATTCGCGGTCCGTGTCCGGGAACATGCGGCCTCCGACCGAGGAATACTCACCCTCGGTGTTCTCGCGCACCACCCAGAAATCGATGTCGCCGGGCTTGCGGTTCGCCAGCGGCGACGGCACGCCGGGCATCAGCCGCACCGGGCGCAGATTGACGTACTGGTCGAATTCGCGGCGGAATTTGATCAGCGAACCCCACAACGAAATATGGTCAGGTATTTTCGCCGGCCAGCCGACCGCACCGAAATAGATCGCGTCATGCTTGCCGATCTTTTCCTTCCAGTCGGCCGGCATCATCTCGCCGTGCTTCTCGTAATAGTCGTAGGAGGCGAAGTCGAAATGGTCGAACTTCACGTCGACGCCGTGCTTCTTTGCCGCCGCCTCGATGACGCGCAGGCCCTCCGGCATCACTTCCTTGCCGATACCGTCGCCGGGAATGACCGCAATCCGATACTGCTTCTTGCTGCTCATCGAGAACACCCTTGTGATTTGCCCGGCCGGCAATGCCGCCTATCCTGATGGCCCTGCAATGGACCAAACTTCGCGCCAGCGCAACGCTGCAGTGCAGTGTTGACCGCGGCGCGACCCTGCCCCACCAAATTCGCCGATATCCGTTCCTCATAACAAGCGAGACATCCCATGGATCTGCATCTGCGCGGCAAACGTGTCCTGATCACCGGCGCCTCCAAGGGCATTGGCGCGGCCGCCGCCGAAGCCTTTGCCGAGGAAGGCGCCAACCTGCTGCTCGCCGCCCGCAACGGCGACCAGCTCAAGGCGCTGGCGGAGCGGCTGCGCTCCGCGCACCAGATCGACGCCGCGACCAGCGTGGTCGATCTGCGCAAATCGGAAGACCTGGCGCGGTTGGCAAAAGAGGCCGTCGACATCGACATCCTGGTCAACAATGCCGGCGACATCCCGGGCGGCTCGATCGACAAGATCGACGAGGCGACCTGGCGGCACGCCTGGGAGCTCAAGGTGTTCGGCTATGTCAATTTGACGCGCGCGATCTATGCCCAGATGAAGGCGCGCGGCGGCGGTGTGATCGTCAACGACATCGGCGCGGCCGGCGAGAAGTTCGACGCCAACTACATCTGCGGCAGCGCCGGCAATGCGGCACTGATGGCGTTCACCCGCGCGCTCGGCGGCAAGAGCCTCGCCGACAACATCCGCGTCGTCGGCATCAATCCCGGTCCGGTCGGCACCGACCGCCACGTCACCCTGCTCAAGACCCGCGCCAAGCATCAGTTCGGCGACGAGAACCGCTACAAGGAATTCCAGAAAGGCATGCCGCTCGGCCGTCCCGCGCATGCGCGCGAGATCGGCGATCTGATGGCGTTTTTGGCGTCCGACCGCGCCGGGTATACGTCGGGCGTGATCTACACGGTCGATGGGGGGCTTACGTCGGGGTGGGGCTAGTCCGAGATCGTGCCACTTGTTCCACCGTCATCCCCGCGCAATGGCTTCGCCATTGTCGCTGGAGGAGCCGCGAAGCGGCGTCTCGAAGGATGGGCCACGGGCTGCGTCATCCTTCGAGGCTCGCCGAAGAGGCTCGCACCTCAGGATGACGCGGTCCGCTCGAACAATTGCCGGATCAGCGTCGTGATCCGGCCCTGCGGCGCCTGCATCTGGTGCATGATCGAGAAATGATCGGCGCCGGGGATCTCTTCATAGGTCAGCGGCAAGCCGTAGTGGGCGCGATGGCCGGCGAAATCGGCGGTTTGCTTGCGCAGCAGCGGCAGCTCGGCGCTGCCGACCACCAGCGACAACGGCTTTGCCGTGCCGCCCTGCTGCATCATCGGCGAATTGCGCCGCGACATCGCCTCATCAAGTCGGAGCTTGTCGTTGAGGTAGGAGTACCTGATCGGCTCGAGGTCGTAGATGCCTGAGATCGCCATGCCGGCCCGGACATTGGGGTTCGACAGCGCCATCGAGGTTAGATGCCCGCCGGCCGACCAGCCGGAGACGACCATACCATCGGCAGCGGCACCGAGGCCCGGCAATTGCTGCGCAAGAAAATCGATCCCGGCATGAATCTCGGCGACGATCTCATCGACCATCGCATCCGGTGCCAGCGTGTAGCCGATCAGCGCGACATTGATGCCGTGCGCCATCGGCCCCTCGGCAAAGATCGTGAACACTTCCTTGGCACGGGTCTGCCAGTAGCCGCCGTGGATGAACAGCAGCGTCGGCGCGCCGTCGCGGACTTTGAGGAAGTCGATCCGGTTGCGCTCACGCGGGCCGTATCTGAGATCGAGATGGTCGGAATGCTGCTGCCGCAGTGCCGCCGAGCGCTGCTCCCAGCCGGCGGCGATCTCGACGCTGCCCTTGACGGCAACGCCGTTGTTCAGGCCGAGGTCGCGCTCCTGCTGGCTCATCGCGCGCCAGTCCAGCGCGGAAAACAACGCTGCCATCTCTGCCCCTTCGGTTCTCGTCGCATTGCCACAACGGCAGGAAATGTTCTACAGCACAAGCAAACAGAACACATAGGAGCAACGGTGCATGGCTGATCAGGGCTTGGTGAAGGAAACGGCGTGTGCCGTCGTCGGGAAACTGAAGGCCGGTGACGTCACGCCGCTCGATCTGCTCGATGTGCTGGAAAAGCGCATCGCCGAGGTCGACGGCAAGGTCAACGCCCTGCCCACACTCTGCTTCGATCGCGCCCGCAGCCACGCCAAGGCCCTGATGCAGAAGCCGGTCAGCGAGCGCGGCCTGCTCGCCGGCCTTCCCGTTCCGATCAAGGATCTCACCGCCGTGTCAGGCGTGCTGACCACGCTGGGCTCGCCGATCTTCAAGGACAACATCCCGGCGAAGTCCGACATTCTGGTCGAGCGTCTCGAACAGAACGGCGGCGTGATCTACGCCAAGTCGAACACGCCGGAATTCGGCGCCGGCGCCAACACCTTCAACGAGGTGTTCGGCCCGACCCGCAATCCCTGGGACACGTCGCGCTCGGCCGCCGGCTCCTCCGGCGGCGCCGCGGCGGCACTGGCGAGCGGCACCGCGTGGCTCGCCCACGGCTCCGACATGGGCGGCAGCTTGCGCAACCCCGCAAGCTTCTGCGGCATCGTGGGCTTGCGGCCGTCAATCGGCCGCGTCGCGCACACGCCGAAATTCGGCGTCGACCGCACGCTCGGCGTGCAGGGACCGATGGCGCGCAATGTCGAAGACCTCGCGTTGCTGCTGGACGCAATGAGCGGCGAGCATGCCGCCGATCCGCTGTCGCTGCCCGCGCTGCCGACGTCGTTCCTCTCGGCGACACGCTCCGGCAGCAAGCCGAAGCGCATTGCCTATTCGCCCGATCTCGGCATCACGCCCGTTGATCCCGAGGTCAAGGCGGTGACCCGCAAGGCGGCGGAGCGCTTTGCCGAAGCCGGCGCGATCGTCGAGGAGGCGCATCCCGATTTGCGCGAGGCCCATGAATGCTTCCACGTGCTGCGCGCGTTCGATTTTGCGATCAGCAAGGCCGAATTGCTGCGCACCAAGCGCGACCTGCTCAAGCCCGAGGTGATCTGGAACATCGAGGAGGGCCTCAAGCTCACGGTCGAGAAGCTCGAGCGCGCTGAAGCGCAGCGCGTCGCGATGACCGCGCGTGCGCTCGAATTCTTCGAGACCTACGATCTGCTGCTGGCGCCCGCGACCATCGTGCCGCCATTCCCGGTCGAGAACCGCTATGTTGCCGAATGCGACGGCAAGACGTTCGACAACTACGTCGAATGGCTCGGCATCGTCTATGCGATCACGCTGGCCTGCTGTCCGGCGCTGTCGCTGCCCTGCGGCTTCACCGCGTCGGGTCTGCCGGTCGGCCTGCAGGTGGTCGCCAAACCGCGTGCCGAGGCGCAGCTTCTGGCCGGTGCGAAGGTGCTGGAGGATATTTTGGGCGTGCGCGGCACCACCCCGATCGATCCGCGGCCGCCGAGATAAAGCAGCCTAAAGCGCGATGAGATTGGGTTGAATCATCGCCGTGCTTTAGGTCTTTGTTTGAGCATGATCTTCTCGGAAAACCGCTTCGCACTTTTCCGGATCATGCTTTATGCCTTGTCTTCCGTCGCCTTGAGCGCGACGGTGAGTGCGAGCTTGGTCTGCTCGACGATCTCGTCCAACAGCTCCTCACGGCTGATCTGGGCGGACTCGCCGGTAAGCAGGCCCTGCTCGGCCAGCATCACGATACCGTGCAGCCCGGCCCAGATCTTCAGCGCCTGCCGCTCGCGCAACAGCCCGACGGCCGGCGCCTCGAACGACTCGATCAGCAGCGCGAGCGTTTCCATCGCTGCGGTGTGCAGCTCGCTGCCAACAGGCGCGCAGGCCATGGTGCGCGATGCGAACATCAGCCGGTAGATGCCGTGGCGCTGGAGCCCGAAGGCCAGTGCGGCCTGGGCAAACCGCGACAGTTTCGATCCCTTGCCCGGCTGCTCGATCGCCTCGCGCATGATCACGTTGAACTGCCGGAACGCTTCCGCGGTCACCGCCTCGAGCAGCGCCTCGCGGTCGGCGAAATGCCGGTACGGCGCCGGCTGCGAGACGCCGAGCTGCTTGGCCAGCGCCTTGATGCTGATCGCTTCGGGACCACCAAGCTCGACCTCGCGCAACGCGGCCTGAATCAGGGCTTCGCGGAGGTCGCCATGGTGGTAGGTTTTGAACGGCTTATGAACGATTTGTCCCATTGCGGCAATGATCGCTGAATTTTTGCTTGACGCGCAAGCGCGACGATAATGTAATATGCTATAACTTGGCGGTCAGGTTAAGAGGCCGGCCGCCCAAGCAAGCTAGAACTTGCGTAATCAAGACATGAGGAACCCGGCGCGCCCTGCGGTGCGCCAGAGCCGAGGGAGAGTGCTTGCATGTCCAAGCTCAGAATCCGCGTCGACCAGGACAAATGCCAGGGTCACGCCCGCTGCAAATCACTCGCCCCCGAACTGTTCGAGCTCGACGAATACGGCAATGCCCATGAGGCCGGCGACGGGACCGTTCCGGCCGGGCTCGAGGACAAGGCCTGGCTCGCACAGACCAATTGCCCGGAAATCGCGATCGAAGTCACCGAGGAATGACGGCCAGCCGGGGCGGCCGCGCGCCTCCCGTTGAGCCCAAGCGTTTGATCGAACGAGAAGGAACGAGCTGATGTCCGATTCCCCGTCCGCAACCTATCTGCCCGAGCATCCCCCGGTCACCGACTGGGTCCATGATTTCGACCACACCGACCCGGTCTGGACCGACGATCCGTTCCCGATCTGGGAGACGCTGCGCTCAGCCTCGCCGGTCGTGCATACCGAGCGCTTCCTCGGCTGCTACATGCCGACCACCTATCAGGCGGTGAAGGAAATCGCCTACGACACCGAACATTTCTCCTCGCGCCGCGTCATCGTGCGCGACGTCCGCCCCGAGATCACCGCCCGCGCGCCGCCGATCACCTCGGATCCGCCGGAGCACAAGCCCGCCAAGCAGGTGCTGCTGCCGCCGTTCACGCCGGACGCGATGGCGCGGCTGGAGCCGCGGGTGCGCGCGATCTGCAACGAGCTGATCGACGAATTCATCGCCGATGGCCATTGCGACGCCGCGGCGCGCTACACCAAGCACATCCCGGTGCGCGCCATCGCCCACATGCTCGGCATCCCCGAGAAGGACGGCGACCTCTTCATCAAATGGATCCACCAGATCCTCGAGCTCGGCATCAAGAACGAAGACGAGCTGATGAACGGCGTGCGCGAGATGACCGGCTATTTCATGGCCCATCTCGAGCAGCGCAAGGTTGCGCCGGGCGACGACCTGATCTCGCAGCTGCTGCGGGCCAAGGGCCCCGGCGGCCAGCCGCTCACCGACGAGCACGTGCTCGGCTCGCTGCGGCTGCTTTTGATCGCCGGCATCGACACCACCTGGAGCGCGATCGGCTCCTCGCTCTGGCACCTCGCCAAGACGCCGGCCGATCGCGAGCGGCTGATTGCGGAGCCGGCACTGATCCCGACTGCGATCGAGGAATTCCTGCGCGCCTATGCGCCGGTGACGATGGCGCGCGAGGTGATGAAGGAGACCACGATCTCCGGTTGCCCGGTGAAGGCCGGCAACATGGTGCTGCTGTCGTTCCCGGCGGCGAATCGCGACCCCGCCATGTTCCCCAACGCGGACAAGGTGGTGATCGACCGCAAGGAGAACCGCCACGGCCTCGGCATTCACCGCTGCGTCGGTTCCAATCTGGCGCGGATGGAGATGCAGGTCGCGATCGAGGAATGGCTGAAGCGGATTCCGGATTTCCGGCTCGATCCAGCCGGCAAGGTCACCTGGTCCGAAGGCACGGTGCGCGGGCCGCGTCAACTGCCTGTTCTGTTCGGCAAGACCGCCTGAGCGGCCGGACACAGCAGTTACATCGCACCATTCAATGAGGTAGCTTGCCCCGGAATCGAACCGACGAGTCCGGGAGGCTAGCTTATGACCGATCAAACCGCTCAATCCGCGAGCGATCATCTCGACATCCACGACGTCGAGCGGCGGGTGAAGGCGATCTTCATCGGCTCGGTCGGCAATCTCGTCGAGTGGTATGATTTCTACGCCTATACCGCCTTCGCGCTCTATTTCGCACCGGCGTTCTTCCCGCACAGCGATCCGGTGGTGCAGCAGCTCAATGCCGCCGTGCTGTTTGCCGCGACCTTCCTGATGCGCCCGCTCGGCGGCTGGCTGTTCGGCTACATCGCCGACCGCTACGGCCGCCGGCTGTCGCTGACGTTATCCGTGGTCTGCATGTGCTTCGGCTCGCTGATCATCGCAGTGACGCCGACCTATGCCAGCATCGGCATTGCCGCGCCGGCGATCCTGGCGCTGGCCCGCATCATCGAGGGGTTGAGCCTCGGCGGCGAATATGGCGCCAGCGCCACCTATCTCAGCGAGGTCGCCGACCCCAAGCACCGCGGCTTCTATTCGAGCTTCCAATACGTCACCCTGATCGGCGGCCAGCTCACCGCGATCATCGTGCTCTTGCTGCTGCAGAAGGTATTCCTGACTTCGGACGAGCTGAAGGCCTGGGGCTGGCGGATTCCGTTCGTGATCGGCGCCGGGCTTGCGATCTTCGCAGCGGTGATGCGGCGCGGCCTGCACGAGACCGAGGCGTTCGAGGAGGCCAAGAAGGTCTCCAAGCCGACCGGCTCGATCATCGGCCTGTTGAACTACCCGCGCGAATTGCTGCTGGTGGTCGGCCTCACCGCCGGCGGCACCGCGGCGTTCTACACCTTCACCACCTACATGCAGACCTTCGTCAAACTGTCGGTCGGGCTGACCGAGGACCAGACCACTTTCGTGATCTTCGGCTCGCTGATCTTCGCGACCATCCTGCAACCGATCTATGGCGGCCTCTCCGACCGCATCGGCCGCAAGCCGCTTTTGATCTTCTTCGGCGTCGTCGGCACGATCTCGACAGTGCCGATCCTGACAGCGCTGAAGGACACCAAGTCGCCGTTCATCGCCTTCCTCTTGATCTGCGGTGCCTGGATCTTCGTCGCCGGCTACACCTCGATCAATGCAATCGTGAAGGCCGAGCTGTTCCCGACCAACGTCCGCGCACTCGGCGTCGGCCTGCCCTATGCCATCACGGTATCGATCTTCGGCGGCACCGCGCCCGCGGTCGCGCTCTATTTCAAGAGCGTCGGGCACGAGGACTGGTTCTATTATTACCTCAGCGGCATGATCTTCCTGTCGCTCTTGATCTACTCGACGATGCGCGACACCAAGCACGAATCCGCGATGCATCGCCACGAATGATGGCGCAACGCCAATGACCGAGGACCAGGAACCGCCCGAGAGCAAGCTGACGCGCAGCAAGCAGCGCTGGGCGCGCGAAGGCAAGTTCCTCACCGGCAAGATCACCCGGCCGGAGGAGCAGCGCCTGCCGCCGGGCCAGCATTTGACGGCGGACTGGCCGGTGCTCGATCTCGGGCTGATGCCCAACGTCACGCAGGAGCGCTGGCGGCTCGATGTCTACGGTGCGGTGGAGCAGACGATCTACTGGAGCTGGCCGCAATTCATGGCGCAGCCGCAGACGCAATTCGTCTCCGACATCCACTGCGTCACCACCTGGTCGCGCTACGACAATCAGTGGGAGGGGCTCGCCACTCGCGACCTGCTCACCGCCTGCCGGCCGCGCGAGGACGCGCGCTTCGTCGCGCTGCAGTCCTATGACGGTTATACGACAAACCTGCCACTCGAGGATTTTGCCGCCGAGGACGCGCTGCTCGCCCATAGCTGGTCGGGCAAGCCATTGGAGCATGAGCATGGCGGGCCGGTGCGGCTGGTGGTGCCGCATCTCTATTTCTGGAAGAGCGCCAAATGGCTGCAGCGCATCGAATTCCTGACCGAAGATGCGCCGGGCTTCTGGGAGGTGCGCGGCTATCACAATCGCGGTGATCCCTGGGCCGAACAGCGCTATTCTGGCGACTGACAACCACCAAGAAAAATGGAGCCTGCCCGTGCCGCACGAACGCTTTCAATTCACCGGTGTGGACGGCCATCAGCTGGCCGCAGCACTTGATGCGCCCGACGGGCCGATCAAGGCCTATGCGCTGTTCGCGCACTGCTTCACCTGCGGCAAGGACGTGCTGGCGGCAAAGCGCATCGCGGTCGCGCTCGCCGCCAAGGGCATCGCCACGTTGCGGTTCGATTTCACCGGCCTCGGCTCCAGCGAGGGCGATTTCGCCAACTCGACCTTCTCGTCGAACGTCGCCGACCTCGTCCGCGCCGCCGACCATTTGCGCGAGACGCGCAAGGCGCCCGCGATCCTGATTGGCCACAGCCTGGGCGGCGCCGCGATCCTCGCAGCCGCAGGCCGGATCCCCGAGGCGAAGGCGGTCGCCACCATCGCCGCGCCCTCCGATCCCGCCCATGTCACGCATTTTTTCAAGGACCGCCTCGAGGACATCCGCACGCAGGGTGAAGGCGAAGTGTCGCTCGCCGGCCGACCGTTCCGCATCAAGCGCGAATTCCTCGACGACGTCGCCGAGCAGAATCTGATGGCGCAGGTCAAAACGCTGCACAAGGCGCTGTTGGTCATGCACTCGCCGACCGACGACACCGTCAGTATCGACAACGCCACCAATATCTTCATCGCCGCCAAGCATCCCAAGAGCTTCGTCTCGCTTGCGGGTGCGGACCATCTCCTGAGCGGCAAGCAGGACGCCGCCTATGTCGCCGACGTGATCGGCGCCTGGGCGGAACGCTACGTCGATCTCGCGCCGCAGCCAGTAGCTGATGCCGGCAGCACCCCGCGCAATGTTGTCGTGCAGGAGACGCGCAACGGCAAATTCCAGCAAATCGTCACGACCGGGCCACATCGGCTCGTGGCCGACGAACCGGTCGCGGCTGGCGGCCAGGATACCGGCCCTGGCCCCTATGATTTTCTGCTGACCGGGCTCGGCGCCTGCACCTCGATGACGATGCGGATGTACGCCGACCGCAAGTCGCTGCCCGTCGATCGCATCACCGTGACGCTCACGCACAACAAGATCTATGCGAAGGAGTGCGAGACGCGCGAAGGCATGCTCGACCAGATCGACCGTGTCATCAGGATCGAGGGTGATCTCGATTTCGACCAGCGCAAGCGGCTGATGGAGATCGCCGACAAATGCCCGGTGCACAAGACGCTGACGTCGGAGGTGCGGATCGTCACCAAGGCAGCGGATTAAGCCCTCGACGCAGCGAGACGGGCAGAGCCGTAGCAGCATGTCAGCTGCATCCCCCCTCCCGCTTGCGGGCCGTCGCAGGAGCGCGCTGAAAAATATCGAAAACAACCCCATGCAAAGTAGCCGGCGGCCGCCGGCGTTCGACAAGGCAACTTGACACGTCGGGCAACTCAGGGATATTTTTCCATTATTCAGAAATCGTGCGAGCGCCCCTCTACTCACGCGCCGCGCGCTTCCCCGTCAGGCAATTCGCCATGGTCCGCACCGCGGCGCCGATCTCGTTCTCGCGCCAGGCGGCGAAGCCGAGCAACAGGCCGTGGTCGCGCGGCCGCTCTAGTGCGAGGCTTGACAACGCGCGCACCTCGACGCCGGCGGCAACCAGCCGCGCCACCGCGCTCTGGTCCGCGGCGCCGTCCTTGAAGCGGGCAATCAGCTGCATGCCGCCCGGCGGCACCTCCGCCGCAAGCACGGCGTCGAGGTGCCGCGCCAGTGCCGCAGCGAGATGGTCCCGGCGCGAGCGATAGATCCGCCGCATCCGCCTGACATGCGCCAGAAAATGCCCGTCGGCCATGAAACCGGCCAGCGCCTCCTGGACATGGACGGAAGCGATCAGCCCGAGATGCCGCTGCGCGATCTCCATCGTCCGCGCCAGTGACAGCGGCACCACCAGATAGCCGATCCGGATATCGGCGGTCATCGCCTTGGCGAAGGTGCCGAGATAGAGCACCCGCCCCTCGCGATCGAGCCCTTGCAGGGCCGGCATCGGGCGGCTGTCATAGTGAAACTCGCCGTCGTAATCGTCCTCGACGATCCAGGTATTGCCGGGCTCGGCCAACGCCAGCAGCTCGGTGCGGCGTGCAACCGGCATCACCCGTCCGGTCGGGTGCTGATGCGACGGCGTCGTGAAGATCAGCTTCGGCGCACGCGCCGCGCGCGTCCGCATCATGCCCCATTGATCCAGCCTAACTCCGACGACGTCGGCGCCGGCCGCACGAAACGCCGCCGCAGCGCCGGGATAGCCGGGATCCTCGGTCCAGACCGTATCATCAGGCACGATCGTGGTCGCGGCGATCAGCGTCAGCGCCGCCTGCGCCGTCGGCAGGATCAGGATCTGATCGGCCTCAGTGTGCACGCCTCTGTTGATTTCGAGGTAGTCGAGCAAGGCTTCGCGCAGCGCTGGCCGGTTGACCACGGTCTGGTCGTTGAAGCGGCGGCGCAGTGCGCTGCGGCGCAGGCAGCGCGCCCAGATCTCGTGCGGAAACTCGCGCGCGTCCGCGAGCCCGGGACGCAGCGGCCGGAAATCGGCCTGATAGGACAGCGGCCAATCCGTGTCGGAGAGCTGCAAGGCCCAGGGCGACAGCAACGGTTTGCGCGCGGCATCACGCCGTGGCGCCGGCATAGCCTTGGCAAAGCGCGCTTCGATATCGTCGGTCACCACCGGCCGGCGCCGCGCGGCGACGCGCAGATATCCCTCGGCCGCGAGCTGCTCATAGGCATGCGTCACCGTGTTGCGCGACACGTCGAGTTCGGCCGAGAGCGTGCGGCTCGACGGCAGCACGGCGCCGCTCCTGATCCGGCCGCTTGCCATCAGCGCGCGCGGCTGCCCCGTCAGCTGCGCGGCCAGGCCGGCATCATCCGACCGCTTCAGCGCGAGCAATTCGGCGAGAATCAATCTGGCTCCTTCAGTCTATCAAATCTGGCCCTTTCGAGAGAGCCAGCATGATCCATTCACAAGCGGTATCGCCTGCAAGGACGCTGCCGTGAATCAATCGCTGTCGCCGGCCAAAGCCGCCGCTTTGTTCATCGTCGTGGTGCTGGCCTGGGGCATCAACTGGTCGGTGACGAAATCGCTGGTCCAGGCGGTGCCGCTGCTATGGACCGCGTCGATCCGCAGCTGGATCGCGCTGATCGCCCTGCTGGTGATCCTGCGCGCCAGCGGCAATCTGATCATTCCGCGGATCGCCGATGTCCCTGTCGTGCTCAGCGTCGCGCTGCTGCACATGACGTTCTTCTCGACACTGACCGCCGCCGGCCTGCGCTATCTGCCGGCGAGCAAGGGCGTGGTGCTCGGCTACACCACGCCGCTCTGGGTCGCTCTTGCCGCCGGTGCCGCGCGCACCGAACGGCTCGGTACATTGAAGCTGGTCGGGGTCGCGTCGGGGCTCGCCGGCCTCTGCGTGATCCTCAACCCGGCGTCGCTGGACTGGAGCAATCTGCACATCATCGCCGGCGCCGGCATGATCATCGTCGCTGCGATCTGCTGGGCCGCCAACATCATCTATATCCGCTCGCACCGCTGGATCGCGACGCCGCTGCAGCTCCTGCTGTGGCAGGTGCTCGTCGCGACGCTGGTGCTGACGACGACGGCGCTGGTCACCGAGGGCGTGCCCGAGGTGAATTGGTCGCCGCACCTCGTGCTGCTGTTCCTCTATTCCGGCTTCATCGGCACTGCGCTGGCCTATTGGGCGATGTCGATGGTCAACAAGAGCCTGCCGGCGCTGACCACCTCGCTCGGCACCACGGCGACGCCGATCGTCGGCATCGTGACCGCGGCGCTGCTGCTCGGCGAGCCGATTGATCTGTCGCTGGCAATTGCTGCGGCCCTGATTGTCGGCGGGATTGCGCTGAGCTCGCTCGCGGACGCGCCCTCGCGGGCGTAAGTAGGGCCTGTACTCATAGATTCGTCACGTCCGCTTCGGTCTCGGAAGCTGACGTCGAAACCGACGTCGCTGCATGTCGGCCTTGGGCCATCAGCGGAATAGCCCTCAAACTCAGCTTGCCACTAAGTCCTGCTCTGACCGGCGGACAACAGCGTTCTAATCTTGTCGAGCGAAAACCAAAAGCAGGGCGCCGAGGAGGCATTCACACGAACGCAGATAGCGGCGGCGCCTTCCTTCACTGCATCAACGACTAACAAGGCGGGCGGCGCGCCGTGAACTATCAGACATCCAGCGGGGAGTTTGTTCTTCAGCGTTCGTGGATCAGTGTCGTGAAGGGCTTCAAAGGAGGCCCACCCCGAACACCCGATGCCGTCGTTAACCGCGATGACCTGATCGCCTACCTGAACGTCGAGCGCGAATGCTACGCGGCTCAGAGCTAAAATTGCAAAAGAGGCAACTAGAATGCGCATGCTGGCATATTGGTATCGAGATGGTAGCGGATTTGTTAACAGTCCACGAGGTCCGCTCGGGGTCAGAAGGCGACATCAGCCACAGGTCCGGCCATGTCCGTGAAGAGCCACAACCGGCGGAACAGGTGTTTCGAACAGCGGCGTGGATGCCGGTCGGCCCGTGCGGCATGGCCCACCAATGGTAGCTGTATCCCATGGGAGAGCCGGGCGTGAGCCCGGCCACCTCATCGCCCTGCAAGCCTTCCGAATGTCGTGAGCGTCACGAGAGGATCACGGGTGCCTGGGCTTGACTTGCGCGGAATGCTCTGGATAGCGCGGTCGGGATGATTGACGCCGCCGGCGCGCGGTGATGGGTTGATCCCGGTTCGGAGCGGGCAACGGGGATCAGAATGACCAGCGAGTCGCAGCTGCGCGAGAAGCTTCGGAAGATCGAGGCGTTGTTCGTGGGGGCCGGAACTGCTGGTGAGCGCCTTGCAGCGGAAGCCGCGCTGCAGCGGGTGCGGGCCCGGGTCGAGGAACTTGCTCGCCACGATCCACCGATCGAACAGCAATTCTCACTTCCCGACCAGTGGTCTCGGCACCTGTTTCTGGCGCTTTGCCGCCGATATGGGCTGCGGCCGTTTCGTTATCGCCGACAGCGACGTAACACGGTGATGGTCCGTGCGTCACGGGGCTTCGTTGATCGAGTCCTGCTGCCCGAGTTCACCGAGCTGGAGGGTGCGCTGCAAGTGTATCTGCACGAGGTAACGCTGCGCGTGATCCGCGAAGAGATCTACGACGACGCCAGCGATGCGCAGGAAGTTCCCGACGCCGTGCCGTCGAACTGATCAAGCGGCGAGCTTTGGCTCCGAACCATCGCGCTCGGCTTTCCAATTCCACGGCAGCAGCGTGTTCAGCTGATTGATCTTGGTACGTCCGGAGACGATGCGCTCGAGAACATCAGTAAAATAGTGCCGTGGGTCGATGTCGTGAAGCTTTGCGGAGTTGATGAGTGATGCGAGAGTGGCCCAGGTTTCGGCGCCGCCCTCACTGCCTGCGAACAGATAGTTTTTCTTTCCCAGCCCGATCGGCTTGATGCTGCGTTCGACCGTATTGCTGTCGATCTCGATGCGCCCATCATCGATGAATCGCGTCAGGCCATCCCAATGGTTGAGGGTGTAGCGGATCGCCTTGCCAAGGCCGGATTTCTTCGAGACTTCCAGCAGTCGCGCCTCGAGCCAGGGCTTGAAGTCCTCGATCAGCGGTCTGGTGTCGGATTGTCGCACCGCAGCTCGCTGCGTCGCCGGCAAACCGCGAATGCGATCCTCAATGGCGTAGAACATCGCGATCCGCTGCAGCGCTTCCGCGGCAATCGGCGATTTCGTCGCGATGTGGACGTCCCAGAACTTCCGCCGCGCATGCGCGAAGCAGAACGCCAGTTGTACCAGACGGCCGCCGTTTTTAATCAGCCCCTTGTACCCGGCGTAGCCGTCGACCTGCAGGATGCCGTCGTAGTCTCCAAACAGCTGCCTGGCGCGGATTGCCTTGCGATCCTCGGCGAACACGTAGACTACTGCCGGCGGCGCCGGGCCGCCCCACGGGCGGTCGTCGGTGGCGATCGCCCAGAACTGGCAGACTTTGGTTCTGCCACGGCCGGGATCGAGAACTGGCAGCGGCGTCTCGTCGGCAAACAGCCGCGGGTAGGACATCACTGCGCGGCGCAACAGCGCGTGAAGCGGCTTCAGCCACCAGGCGACGCGGCCCATCCACGAGGCCAGCGTTTGCCGGTCGAGCGTGATGCCTTGGGCGGCAAACATCTGTTCCTGGCGATACAGCGGCAGCTGGTAGCCGTATTTCATCACCGCGACGTGGGCCAGCAAGGCTTCCGTCACCATTCCACCGTCGATCGCCTGGGCCGGCGCGGGTGCCTGCAGAACACCCTGGCGGCATCCCCGGCAGCCGTACCGTGGACGCATGATGCGCTTGACCCGGTACTGCATCGGAATGACGTCGAAGGCTTCCTTGACGGTCTCCCCGATCTTGTGCAGCTGCTCGCCGCAGCAAGGGCAGATGTGGCTCTCGATATCGATCACGACATCGATGCGCGGCAAATGCTCCGGAAGCTTCCCCCGGTTGCGTCGCGCCGGTCGCTTTCCACGGCCCTCCGCTCCGTCAGGCAGCCTGCCTCCGGTCACGTCGTCGTTGGCGGCGGCACGAACCGCCTGTGCCCTGATGGTGAAGAGAGACAGCTGTCCGATATCCAGTGTCTCGGAGCGCGGACCGAAGATCGTGCGCTTGTACTGGGACAGGATCATCAGGAGCTTGTCGTTCTCCTGGATCGCAGCGTCGCGTTGGGCGATCGCTGCATCACGCTCGGTCGCCAGCGTGCTGCATTCCTCCGACAACGCCGCAAGCCGTGACGATAGCGTCATCACGGCTTGTCGGAGCAATGCTGGATCGGAAGGCAAATCACTCATGCAGAGCGATTCTACAACAACTCCGCATGAGTGACGAACGACTCTTGATAATGATCAACCAGCTCGCATCGGCTGATCCACAACTCGCATCGGCACACGCTTCTAGTCCGAGCCATCGAGCAGCACCGAGAGCTGAGCATGAGATAGCGACATGACGCCTTCCTTGATCGGCGGCCAGGTGAACTGCCCCTCGATTCTTTTGTAGTAAAGGACAAGGCCGCTTCCATCCCAAGTCAGGATCTTCACGCGATCTCGGCGCTTGGAGCGGAAGACATAAAGTCCGCCGTCGAACGGATCGGCTCCAAAGGCCTCGCTCACCAGCATCGCCAGCGAGTCCATGCCGCGGCGGAAATCGACCGGCTGCGTCGCAATCCAGATCGACAACCCAGCTCGAAGCCCGATCATCGACCAACCGTCCCGACCGCCGCCAGCACCTCGCACAGTGCCTCCCGGTCGACTGTCCCCCTGACACGGATGCGAATCGCGCCGACCTCGATCTCGATCGCCGCCTGCTCCTCACTCGGGCGCCCACAGCCGGTGATCGCGACCGGCACAAAGCCAGGTGGCATGCCTCTGTCCCCGCGCTCCGCGACCTGCGCCCGCGTAGCCTGGCGACGCCAGAGAAACAACAGGCTTGGACTGATGTCGTGTCGCCGCGCCACTGCGGACACGCTTGCACCCGGCGCAAAACTCTCCGCAACAATCGCCGCCTTCGCATCGGTCGACCAGCGCCGACGTCGGCCCGTCCCGGTGATGATCTCGACACGCTGCAGCGTGTCGGCGCCGTGTTCGAGGATAGGCATATGCCTATCCTTATCGCTATCCTTACGACTATCCTTTGACATTGTGACCTCGCGACAAACCATTCCGCGAGATCTTCCTAGCCGACCAGATCAACCCTCAGCGCGTGGTCTCCGCATGACGCTCACCGAATGTCCGCTTTCAATGGGCCAGAGGCAGTCATTGAGTGGACTTAGTGTAAGGGTTGCGCGACATGACGCGCTTCAAAAGGGCGAATGATCTAACTGAATAGATCGTCCAATCACCAACGCGGCAAAAGCCGTGAACAACAACAGTCCATAGATCACGAACCTCTTGATCTGACCGGAGGCAGCAAAGACCCTGCGGTGATCAGCCATAACCGCCATTCCCATCCACGGTCTTCTGATAAGGTTTGGAAGCGGCAACCCGGCCGCCTTTAAGAACTTCGCCTGAACTATCGTCGCACCACACATCGCGCAAGCAGCTATCGTATAGAAGAAGATAACGGCTGCATCGATAAGGTAAGTCATATGGCTGTCAGCCCTGCGCGAGTATTGATGCTTAGCGATAGGTTGTAGCAAGCCGCTCTGTCAGAGCCGGCCCCGGAATTCTGCACAGGGCGATAAGTGGAGTTTCTGCCTGACAGCGGGCACGCTGTGCCTGCGAATCAGGAGCGACAATGAGCAGAAGAACACGCCGGAACCACACACCGGCCTTCAAGGCGAAGGTGGCGCTCGCCGCCGTGAAGGGCGATCGAACGCTGGCTCAGCTTGCCGAGCAGTTCGACGTCCACCCCAATCAGATCACGGCGTGGAAGGCTCAGCTTGAAAGCAAGGCCGCCGATGCGTTCGGTCCCGGCGGCGGCTCCGGAGCGGAGCAAGCAGCCATCGACGTGAAGTCGCTGCACGCCAAGATCGGCGAACTGACGCTGGAGAACGATTCCTAAGAAACGGCAGCATCTACTTTCGGCTCCAAGGGATGGAGAACAAAGCCGAATGCCTTGGCACGCCGATGCAAATTGTTGACCACTCGCGTCCGGTAACGCGTCTCGTAGGACGAGGCCCCGGGATCGACATAGTCCATTCCGTATCGCACAGCATTGTAGAACAGAACTGCGATCTTCCGGGCCGTGGCGGTCACGGCCTTGGCCTTGCCGATGCGCGCTGAGAGCCGTCTATAAAAGGCGCCGAGCGCAGTGTCTGTACGACCCACGGTCACGGCAGCAAGGCGCAGAAGTGCCGCCGCTCGGCCGCCGGATCGGCGCGTTCGGGACGAGAGCATTTTGCCGCCGGAGACCTTGTTGCTCGGCGCCAGTCCCAGCCAGGAGGTAAAATGCTTTGCACTTGGCCACGAGGAGAGGTCGTCGCCGCATTCAGCGATCAGCTTCAGCGAGAGGTAAGGACCGAGGCCGTCGATCGCGGTGAGGTCCTTTCCGAGCAACGCGAACAGCGCCTCGCGGACATCGAAAGCTGGAGCGTTCGCCTGATCGGTTCGATTCCGACGCCGCGAGACCCGCGGCGCTGATCCGTGGCCATGCCCCCGATGGAAGCTCAGTTCCTTCAACACGGCTTCAATTCGGGCGTCGCAGGCAGATGCCTTCTCGTGGTAGGCGTCGTAAAGCGCAAGTGCCTGCTCGAGCGCAAACAGATGCTCGGCGCGGTAGCTTCCGGTGAGCGCCTTCGCGATCGTCTCGGCGCTGGAGCGGCAACTATAATGGCGCAAGCACGCCAGCGCCTCAGGATCGCGCTCGCCGGCAAGGATCGCCCGTATGATACGCAGGCCGGTCACGCCGGTGATGTCGGTGACGACGTGGTGCAGCTGAAGATTCATCTCCGTCAAGGCCTTCTGCATATGCTGGATGTGTGAGGCCGCGTACTCCAGCAGACGCTCGCGCTGACGCACGTAGGCTCGCAGCTCGGCAATCTGCCCTTTGGGCCGAAAGCTGGCCCGCAGCAACCCGAATGAATGGAGCCGCTGCAGCCATTGCGCATCGCTGACATCGGTCTTGCGCCCCGGCACGTGCTTGGCATCGCGCGCGTTGACAAGAAACACGTTAAATCCCCGGGCATCGAGAAGCTCGAAGATCGGAATCCAGTAGACGCTGGTCGATTCCATGACGACAGTCTCGACGCCGCATTCAGTAAACCAGTCGACTAGCCGATGCAGATCAGCCGTGAAGGTACCGAAGCTGCGGACTGGCTCCGGTGCGCGATCTGCCCTCACGGCAGCCATGTGCATAGTCGCTCCGACGTCGATGGCAGCCGCGTCCGGGTGCACCATCTGCATCTTACCTCCGTTCCTCGACTTCGATCTTTTGGGGTTCATCTCTAATCCTCCTGCTGACGGCGGCGGAAGGGCTGGGCTGCGCTATACGTCAGATTCCTAAACGGGATCGCCGGATGGCGTCACCACTCTCAAGTGCGCGACAACCCATGGACCAGGTTTTTTAACGGGGTCACGTGCCACCAAAATCGTATCGGCCGCTCCCTCCCGGTCGGCAATCTAGCGCCGGTCCGTTTCTATCCCACAGGGGGAGCGCATCGCCGCGCATAGTTTTTTAGAAGGAGCGCTCACCAAGGCGGGATTGCTGAGCGCAAAGCGATGATCGACCGTGAGCACGAGCTGTCGATCACCAGGCAGGCGGAGGCTTTGAACATCAGCCGCGGCAGCGTGTACTACCTGCCGCGGCCGGTGCCGGACGCCGACCTTGCGATCATGCAGCGCCTCGACCGGCTGCATCTGGAGTTCCCTTTTGCCGGCTCTCGCATGTTGCGAGGGCTGCTGGCTGCCGATGGGTGCAAGATCGGCCGTCGGCATGTGAAGACGTTGATGCGGCGGATGGGGATAGAAGCGCTCTATCGCCGTCCACGCACGACAAAGCCCGAGCCGGGCCACAAGATCTACCCGTACCTGCTGCGCGGGATGGAGATCACGCGGCCGAACCAGGTGTGGGCGATGGACATCACCTACATCCCGATGGCGCGAGGCTTCGTCTATCTGGCGGTTGTGCTCGACTGGTTCAGCCGCCGCGTGCTGTCGTGGCGCGTATCGATCACCATGGAGGCGGCGTTCTGTGTCGCGACGCTTCAGGATGCCCTGGCTCGTCACGGCAAGCCGGACGTCTTCAATACGGATCAGGGCTCGCAGTTCACCGGACAGGCTTTTAACGGCGTGCTCGCCGACAACGGCATTGCGATCAGCATGGACGGCAAGGGAGCCTGGCGGGACAACGTGTTTGTCGAACGGCTATGGCGCAGCGTCAAATACGAGGAGGTGTATCTGCGGGCCTATGACAGCGTCAGCGAGGCCCTCGCGTCGATCGGCCGATACCTCGACTTCTACAACGGTCGGCGCCCGCATTCGAGCCTTGACGGCGTCACCCCCGATCAAGCCTACTTCAACCCGCTGCCACTCCGCTTGGCAGCCTAACCATGGCAGAGGCTCCACTTATCGACGCGGAAAATCTGTTCAGACAACCGGAGCCAGCTCAGTCAACCCCGATAGATCGGCGTGCTGAACGATGATGAAGCGATTGCGACTTCTGCAACGGGTCACACTCGGAAGTCGGAACGCACAACCGTGAAGTCCGCTTCACCCCCGACACCGGACTTTCGATAGCCAGTGCGGCACTTCCGAAAAGGGCCCAGGCCGTGTGAAAACTCCGTCTCTGCTATTATTCTCCAATGAATCGGTGGGGACGGGCGATGGCGGGATTCGTGGAGGGGGTTGATCGCGGGCAGAGCACGTTGTTTCCCGCACTGCTCGACGACTACGTGGCCGAGGACAATCCGGTGCGTGCGGTTGATGTGTTCGTCGAGGGGCTCGATCTGGATAAGCTCGGCTTCGTTGGCGTCCAGCCACTCGACATGGGGCGACCCGGCTACCATCCCGGCATGATGCTCAAGCTCTACATCTACGGCTACCTCAATCGCGTGCCGTCGAGCCGACGCCTGGAGCGGGAATGCCAGCGCAATATCGAGATGATCTGGCTGACCGGGCAGTTGGCGCCGGACTTCAAGACTATCGCGGATTTCCGCAAGGACAATGGCAAGGCCATTCGTGAGGTCTGCCGCGAGTTCGTCGCGCTGTGCCGCAAGCTTGATCTGCTTGTTGGAGCGAGCGTCGCCATCGATGGATCGAAGTTCAAGGCTGTCAATGCGCGAGACAAGAACTTCACCGAGGCGAAGATGAAGCGGCGCCTCGAGCGGATCGACGAGAGCATCGCCCGCTATCTCTCGCAGCTCGAGACCGCCGATCGGCATGGCGATACAGTGCCAGAGGCGAAAGTTGCGAGGTTGAAGGGCAAGATCGAGAAGCTCAAGGAGGAGACCGGTCGGCTCAATGCGATCAATGCGGAGATGATGAAGAAAGAGGACAAGCAGATCTCGCTGACCGATCCTGACGCGCGCTCGATGGCGACCAGTGGCAAGGACACCGGGATTGTTGGCTATAACGTGCAGATTGCAGTTGATACGCAACATCATCTCATCGTGGCTCACGAGGTGACCAACGTGGGCACCGATCGCCACCAACTCGCCAAAATGGCCGGGCAGGCACGCGACGAGATGGCTGTCGAAACCCTCGAAGTCGTGGCAGACCGCGGCTATTACGATGGAGAGGAGATCAGGGCCTGCGAGGAAGCCGACATAACGGTGACGTTGCCGAAGCCGATGACTTCGGGCGCCAAAGCTGCTGGCCGCTTCGGCAAACAGGACTTCGTCTATGTCGCCGCCGAAGATGTTTATCGCTGTCCCGCCGGCGAGCAACTAACTTATCACTATACGAACGTAGAGGATGGAAAGACACTGCGTCGCTATTGGACAAGCACCTGCAAAACCTGCGCGCTAAAAGCTCAGTGCACGACAGGCCCCGAGCGCCGCATCTCACGCTGGGAGCACGAGGCCGTTCTGGAGAAAGTTCAGGATCGGCTCGACCACAGCGCCAATGCAATGGGTGTCCGCCGCCGGACAGTGGAGCATCCGTTCGGCACGTTGAAGTGTTGGATGGGAGCAACGCACTTTCTCACGAAAAAGCTGCCAAAGGTGGCCGCCGAGATGGCGCTCAACGTGCTCGCCTACAACATGAAACGCGTGATGATGATCCTGGGCGTAGGCGGATTGCTGGAGGCGATGCGGGCGTGAGGCCGACCTCCGCGCGACCAAGTCCGCGCCTACATGAAATTCCTGGTTGCCACTGGGCTCGCTTCCACCGAATTAGAAGCTCGGCGGCCGCGAAATGCACCAGTGCGCCGCAAGTTACACGATTTTCACACGGCCTGGGCCAGAAGCGGAAATCAGCCATGCATGTTAGCGCCCGATGGTCCTGACCTTTACGTAGCCATTGACATCGTCTCGTATCCAATCGCCAACAAATCTGACATCGCCCTCACTGTTGTTCTTAAATTGACCCGCGATGTAGAAATGCCGCTTTCCTGGAAACTGTGGGTATTTCGAAGACGAACGATCCCCACACATCCAGCCGCCCGTATCGACAACAAATACCTGCCCTTCTGAAACACCTTGTATTGCTTTAGCGACCCGTACTCTGAAAAGTGACGTATAGTCCCACCTATCATTTTTCGGCCAAGGTGGGGGCAGTAGTTCGATCACCTCGATAACTGCGACCACAGGCTCTGTGAGTGCGGCGGCAGGCAGTCGATTTAGAAGTGTGTGGGTGTAGTCCCTACAGGCGTTAGCTGGCCCGACCCGAGCCAACGTTAACAACAAGCAGAAGAGAAGGTGTCGTTTCATGATGGTTCTATCGTGTTGGGCGCATGTCAGCCGCGCGGACCGATAGAATTAGACAGTGCCTGCATGTCTGCCTTGGGTCAAACTCGGAAGTCGGACCGCGCAACCGTGAGGTCCCCTTCACCCGACACCGGACTTTCGACAGCCAGTGCGGCACGTCCGAAAAGGGCCAAAAGGCGACATTGAAGTTCGTTCAACGTCTGGCGTCTCATCAGCCGGGTGCACGTCTCTCGGTTTCAGGGCGATGATGCGATCTGTCCTCTTGGTCGGAGACCTTATGTCCTCGAGTATTGCGCTACGAGCTTCTTCGAGGAGCTTGCTGCCCGCATCAGTCCATTGGGCTTCCCGCGAGCTGAGCACCTTCATCAAGCCAAAATCCGCCAAAGCCTGTACCGCATGTTCTGCGGCAGACATTGCCTGCGGGTCAACGGAGCCCTTATAGCTGTCGAGGTATTGATCGACCATATTGGCTAGAGCAGCCAACAACGTCTTTTCGCTTTCCGTCATACTGTCTCGCCTTTTCGTCGAGGACTAATCACTGAAGGTGATCGTAGCTACCGCGACGAGAAGATCAAATGTCGGCTTCGGGCCACACTCGGAAGTCGGCGGCCATTCGACCGAAGTCCGCTAGTCCCCGGTGAGCAGTCATCCGCAGGCCGCGCGATGAGGTCCGAAGGGGCCGTAGGCGACCTTAACCATGACTGAATCCGATGCGCAAAAAGCAACCGACGGTCCGTCAATTTTGACAATCTATGCGTGCCATTACCGAATGGAGCGGCCCGGACATTTGTTCGGCTTGCACGGAACTAGAGCATTTTCCGATCACGTTGCGTCGTAACCAGCCGCGACGAGATAATTTTGGCATTCCTCGGGTGAGAAGCGCTTGAGAGCGTTGGCGATTGCTTGCCAGAGATCGGGCATGGTGCGCGCTGCGGCGGCCCGCAACAGGGCTTTCAGTTTAGAGAAGGCCATTTCGATCGGGTTGAAGTCTGGACTGTAGGGCGGAAGATAGAGCAGGCTTGCTCCGACCGCCCGGATGGCCTCTCGAACGCCATGGACCTTGTGAGCGGGCAAGTTGTCCATGATAACGGTATCGCCCGGCCGCAGCGATGGGGCGAGCAATTGCTCGACGTAGGCCAGGAAAGCGTCGCCATCCATTGGACCGTCCAGAACAAGCGGCGCGATCAGACCGTCGGAGCGCAATCCAGCGGTGAATGTCGTCGTCTTCCAATGTCCGTGTGGGATAGCTGCACGACATCGCTCGCCGCGTGGCGAGCGGCCGTAAAGCCGCGCCATTTTGGTGTTGGCGCTGGTTTCGTCGATGAAGACGAGACGCTCAGGGTCAAGATCGATTTGCCCTTCGAACCACTCCTCACGCGCGGCATTTATATCGCCGCGCCGTTGCTCGGCGGCGTGCGCTGTCTTTTTTTAAGTGTGATCTTTCTGCGCTGGAAAAAACGCCAGAGCGACGCGATGCCAGTCGATATTCCACGACGTTTCAACAGTTCTCGCAACTCGGCGAGCGTGATATCCGGCTTCGCTGTCACTGCCTCCAGAATCAATTGCGAATGCGCTTCGATGCGCTGCGATTTGCGGTCACCGCCCTGGCGTTTAGGAACGATGTCGCCAACTTCCTTGAGGCGACCGCGCCAGCGGATCGCACTGGCCGCGCTGACACCAAAGCGCTCAGCAGCCTGTCGACAGGACATGCCACCGTCAATCGCGGCTATCACCCTTTGACGAAGATCAACCGAAAGCGCCCTGGCCATACATGCTGGCCTCCCTCGCCAGCATGCAGCTTGAATCTGACTCGCGCCGTTTTGGGAATCCCCACCCGATTCATTCCGGTCGGAAAATGCTCTAGCCGTCGTCCGGGCTACGTCGAACGGCATTCAATTAGCGGAGGCGCGCCATGCCGGGGCCACCTATGGGCGCGGGGGCTTTCTTAGTTCTCTTCTACGGGTTCGTGATCTTCGGTGGCATCATCATTTTTTATGTTTTCATGAGCGTAGCTGTTGAGCGCGCACCGGGCACTCTGACGGCCCTCCTCATCATAGGCTTGATCATCACCTATATCGCCTTTCGATGATCGAGCCCCACGCCATGCAGACTACCGCTTTGAGTCACACTCGGAAGTCGGAACGCACAACCGTGAAGTCCGCTTCACCCCCGACACCGGACTTTCGATAGCCAGTGCGGCAGGTCCGAATAGGGCCACTTGAAGACATCGGGGCAGGCTTTGGGTCACCGTCTCTAAAAGCAAGGCAGGATCATCGCCCAGAGAGGTATTGAGCAAAACAGGCTCCACATCCCGATGGCCATCACGAACACCGAGTTCATAGGAAAAGTATAGGCGGCAGGTTTGTTTTGGTAATCCGACCCCTTCGACGCTAGAAAGCGCCTATAACTGTCCGCGCCGCTATCGTTGATCATTCGGGTGAAGCCCTTCCATCGCATAACAATGAAGCAAAGCAAGATTGTGGGAAGGCCCATAAAGAAGCCCACAATCACCCACAACGACGTAGCCTCACCGTTCTTGTCGTAAATGGTCCAAGCTGGACATTGGCTACCAGGATGGACGAGGGCGAGAATGCAAATAGCGATCCCCAACCACGCAAAGCTGATGATTGCTCCCCTCTTGGCAATCTTGCGGCAAAAGTCTGGATTGAAATCAAGAAGAGGCTGACTGTCGCTCATAAAATGCATTCTATCGATGGCTCACCGGCAGAGTCAAAGCGGCCTGTTTCGATTGCAGAAGCAAGTCGAATTGGTGGGGAGCAAAATGACCGCTTCGGGTCATAAGCCGCCGATAACTACCGAACTGGGCAACTTCCGCTTTATGACTGGAAGCCGACGATTATGAAGTACACGCCCTAGCTAGCCCGTCTTATTCGTCAGAGTGCGCCTGAGAGGCTGGCGAGCGTGGTGTAAAGCGCTGATGCGGCGTAGGATTCGGTTGCAAAGCCAACCCCATCACCTCAACCGCGAACGCCAGGCCCGCCATGACCGATGATACGATTCTGCCCTTCTCGTTTCCAGCCGTTCACGCCAAGAAAGTCACAGCTGCCTTCGATGGCGGTCGGCTGACCTCGAACGGGGGCGTGATGCTTCTGGCGATGGCCGAGCGGCGTCTCGGCTTGGCCGACAATTTGGCCCGGGTGTTCCCGGATCGGCGCGATCCGACGCGGGTCGTGCACAGCCTTGTCGATATGTTCCGCGCGCGCATGTTCGCGATCTGCTGCGGCTACGAGGACGCCGACGACCTCGATCATCTGCGGTCCGATCCCGCATTCAAGCTGGCCTGCGGACGGCTGCCGGACACGGGTCGCGATCTGTGTTCCCAACCGACGCTGTCGCGGCTGGAGAATGCTCCGCGCCTGCGCGACGTGATCCGACTGACCTACACTTTGGTCGACGCATGGATGGATAGCTACCCGCGCGAGCCGGCATCCGTCACGCTCGACATCGATGATACCTGCGATGTCGTCCACGGCCATCAGCAGCTCTCGCTGTTCAACGCTCATTATGACGAACGCTGCTTCCTGCCGATCCACGTCTACGACACGGAGAAGAGCCGGCCCGTGGCGGTCGTGTTGCGGCCCGGCAAGACGCCGGGCGGCGTCGAGGTGCGTGCCCATCTGCGCCGCCTGATACGGCATATCCGGACGCGGTGGCACAACACGCGAATTACGTTCCGTGGCGACGGGCACTATGCCCGGCCGGAGGCAATGGCGTGGTGCGAGACCAACGGCATCGACTACATCTTCGGTCTGTCCGGCACCAAGCCGCTCGCCAGAAAACTCGACGAGGCCGCCGACGACATCCGCACGCGACGCGCCATCGAGAACCTGCCGGTTCTGCGTGGCTATACCGAGACGCGCCACAAGGCCAAGTCCTGGGATCGCGAACGGCGTACCGTCGCCCGTATTGAGGCGACGATGCTCGGCCTCGACATCCGTTTCGTCGTCACCAGCCTCGATGTCGGCTCGGCCGAGTGGATCTACGACAGCCTGTATTGCGCGCGCGGCCAAGCCGAGAATCTGATCAAGCTGCATAAGACACAGCTCGCCTCCGATCGCACCAGCTGCCGTTCGGCGCTCGCCAATCAAGTCCGCCTCGTTCTCCACACCGCCGCTTATTGGCTGATGCTGACCGTGCGCGACGCGATTCCCAAAGCCCGGGAATTGGCCACAGCCGAGTTCGCGACGCTGCGTCTTCGTCTCTTGAAACTCGCTGCCCGTGTCGTCGAGACCACGAGCCGCATTCGCCTTGCGTTTGCCGCGGCCTGTCCCGAAGCCGACCTGATCCGCGGCTTGCCAGGCGCGCTGCTGCCGCTCGGTCCTTGACCGGCGGGGCGTCCGCCCCCCGTTCGCCCAACCTACACCTCAAGCGCGTTGCAAAGTACCGGTCGTCAGGCGGTGAAAAGCCGAAGGCAATCCCGCGCGCCTCGTCAGAGCAGATGTGCGGCCACATCAATCGGACTAAAAAAACGCACTCTCACGAATAGGACGGGCTAGGCAGCTGCTAGCGGCCTGACCCGCAGCGCACCGCGCAGGCCGGCGCCGGTGCCGAGCATGATCCCGGCGATCGCGATAAAGGACGACAGCGACAGCGTCGACAGCCCGGTCAGCCCCTGCCCGACCGAGCAGCCGAAGGCCATGACGCCGCCCGCCCCCATCAGCGCGGCGCCGCCGGCCGAGCGCAGCATGTGCTGCGGCGATCGATAGCCTTCGAGCTCGAAGCGTCCGGTGGCAAGCGCCGTAATCAGGCTGCCGGCAAACACGCCGTACACCGTGACGATGCCGAAATTGAGCGTCGAGCCGGTCGACAGCATCACGTATTGCAGTGCGTCGGCGATCGGCGCGATGAAGGTCAGCGACGTCACCGGCACCGGATTGAAATCGTCGGCGCCGAGATAGCCGGTCGCGTACCAGCCTGCCGCCACCAGCAGGCCGACGATCAGGCCGGCCGCGATCTGGCCGGGCGATTTCCGGAACGGCGCATGGGCGAAGGCGAAGATGATCAGCACGGCGGCGAGCACCGAGGCCGCGATCATCCGCGCCGGCACCGCGCCGAGGCCGGCGCTTGTCAGCAGTGACGGCACCGAATTGGCGGCGACCGTGGCCTGCGAGGCCTGAACCATCGCGATCCGCGCCGGCGCAATCAGGCCCTTGAGCGTCATCTCGGCGAAAATGCCGAGCACGATCACGACCATCAGGGAACGCAGATTGCCGCGCCCGAGCAGCACCAGCGCGCGTGAGCCGCAGCCGTTCGACAGCACCATGCCGTAACCGAACAGCAACCCGCCGAGGAACATCACCGGCGCCGAAAATGACGGTTGCAGATAGATCGACTTGCCGAGATCGACGAGGCCCGCCGCCGCGAGCAGCTGCGAGGCCGCGATCGCAACGCCCATCGCCAACGCGTAGGTACGCCCCAAGCGGCCGTCGCCCTCCGCCCACAAGCCGCGCAGGCCGCTCATCATGCAGAAGCCGCTGATAAGCCCGACCGAGCCGTAGATCAGGCCGATGACGAGGGCGGCGAGGACGACGATCGTGGCGGGGTCCATGCAAGGGTCCTCAAGAGTTCGTCATTGCGAGCGAAGCGATCCATATCACCACAACGGGAGAGAATTGATTGCTTCGTCGCTTCGCTCCTCGCAATGACGGTGAATTACGGTCGCAAGATCACGCGGTCGCGCGACGATCCCGCCACGGCAACAAACGCCGCCTTGGCCTGTTCCAGCGGATAGATCGCGCTCTGCCTGATCGGAAACGGCTTCAGATGTCCGCCGGCAAAGCCCGGCGCGAGCTCGCGCAGTACCTCGCCGGTCGCAACCGACGACAGCGCGAGCGTGTCGATGCCGACATAGGTGTGCTGTCCGCGGTAGAATTCGAGGATGTTGAACTGCACGATGCGGTCGACCGCGGCGATCAGGATCTGCCGGCCGCGCAGCGCCAGCGACTTGTGCGCGGCCTGGAAATAGGGATCGCCGACCGTGTTGTAGACGATGTCCGCGCCCTTGCCGCCGGTCAGCTCGCGCACCCGCGCCGCGACATCGGTGGTGGAGGCATCGATCACCTCGACCGGCGAATTGCTGTGGCCCTCATAGGGCTCGCGCTTGCGCACCACGCCGATCACGTGCGCGCCGTGCCAGCTTGCGATCTGCACCACAGCCTGGCCGACCTTGCCGTTGACGCCCATCACCAGCACGGTCTCACCCGTCTTCGGCAGTCCGGCGCGGCGCAGGCCTTCCATCGCGGTGACAAAGGGCACGCCGATCCCGGCGGCTTCGTCCCAGGAGATGCCGGCGGGTTTTTCCACCACCGCAGCACGCTCGACCACCAGGTGCGTGGCATGGGTGCCGTCGCGGCGGATGCCGAGGTCGCCGGACGAACCGAACACCTCGCGGCCGATCAGGTCCGAGGGGCCATCGATCACGACACCGGCGTAGTCGCGGCCGGACGTGCGCGGGAACACGGCATAGGGCATCAGCCCGGTTGCGGCCTTGACATCAGACGGATTGACCGCGGCGGCCTTCACCTCGATCAGCAGATCGTCGGGGCCGCGCGACAGCGCGTGCGTCTCGACCACCGGCGCCACCGCAGCCGCGTTCTCCGCCTTGGTCAACAGGCGCACGCAACGCGCTTCGACCTGATCAGGATTGGGATTGGGATGGAGAGCCGACGGCATGGAGAATCCAGTCTTGGTCGTGTTGCGTGACGCGAGGCCACGCTCCAACGCCATGACTAATCGACTGACCAATCAATTCAAGGGGCTTGTTGCGGCCGGCGGACTCAGAGCTTCGGCGGCGGCGCCGTGCCCAGGATCGCCTCGATCGACAAGCCAAGCCCGAGCAGTCTGGCATCGCTCCCGACCGGACCATCGATCTCGAGCCCGACTGGCAGGCCGCCCGGCGTCATGCCGGCATAGAGCGACAATCCGGGAAGGCCGGCGTTGCTGCCGGGATCAGTGTTCCGGATCATGGAGCCGAAAGTCGGCGTCGGCTCGCCGCCATTGATCGACATATCGCCGGACCCGCTCTTTTCGTCGATGACCGGTGCAGGCGCGATCGTGGTCGGAAACAGGATGGCATCCAGTTTGTTGTCCCTGACATACGCGGCATAGATCGCCTGCAGCGCCGGCCGCTGCACCTTGATCGCATCGTCATAGGCGGCGCCGAAGGCGTCCGTGGTGATGGCGCCGAATGCGCCGACGACGTCGGGGCTGGCGACCTTGGCGGCGATATCGGCAAGCGTGATTCCCTCGATCCCGGATGCGGCGAGCCAGGCCGGGATATCGGCGATCGGCTCATGCAGTGCGACGACGAAGGACACCTTGCCGTTCTGCTCGAACAGATCAGGCATATCGACATCGACCAGCACCACGCCAGCCGCTGTGAGCCGGGCGCAGGCTGCGCGGGCGACGGCCTCGACATCGCGATCGAGGCCGGCCCAGAAACAGGCGGGAATGCCGAGACGCACGCCGCGTAACGGAATGCTAGTGGCCAGCGGCGTGCCTGATATCACGGCATCGAGCAGCGCGACGTCGGCGACCGTGCGGCCCATCGGGCCGACGGTGTCGCGGGTATGGCTGATCGGAACTACCTCATTGTCATCGTGGTAGCGCCGCTCGGCGCCGCCATTGCCGACCGAAGGCCTGAGGCCAACGGTCCCAGTCAGCGCCGCGGGCACGCGGGTCGAGCCGCCGGTATCGGATCCGAGGCCACAGCTGACGATGCGCGCGGCGATCGCCGCCGACGTTCCGCCGGATGACCCGCCCGGAATCCGGCTGGTGTCGTACGGATTCCTCACGGGCCCCGCGAACGGCGCGAGATTGGTGCTGGTGATGCCGAAGGCGAGCTCGTGCAAATTGGTCTTGCCGATGACGACGGCACCCGCGTCGAGCAGCTTCTGCAGCGACGGTGCATTGCGTGCAGGCCGCGCGTGTTGCAGTGCCGGCGTGCCGCCCGATGTCGGCAGATCGGCAGTGTTGATATTGTCCTTGACGACGATCGGAAGCCCGGCCAGCACGCCGGTCCGCGTCCCGGCATCGACCTGGCGCGCGGCGGCAAGTGCGCCGTCGCGGTTCAGCACGATGAATGCGTTGAGGTCCTTGAGCCGCTCGGCGCGATCGAGCGCCGCCTCGACGACGCTGACCGCCGTCACCTTCCCGTCGCGGATCGCCGCCACGATCTCAGCGGCGGTCGTTTCAGTCGAATTTGCCATCGAACCCTGCGCCCTCTTGCTGTGGGCGCAAGGCTAGGCCTTCGGCCGCTTGTCGTAAACACGTTTCGCCTTGCCGAGCGACCGTTCTAGCGTCTCGGGGGCGACGACGCGGATGCGGGTGGAGATGCCGATCGTGTTCTTGATGAAGGCGGAGAGCTTCTCGGCGTGCGCGGTCAGCCCTTCGCCGTCCCAGCTTTCGGGACGGGCTTCGGCTAGCACCGTCATCTCGTCCATCCGGCCCTCGCGGGTCAATTCAATCACAAAATGGCCGCCGCACCAGTCGGTCGCCAGCAGCGCTTCCTCGATCTGGGTCGGGAACACGTTGACGCCGCGCAGGATGATCATGTCGTCGGAACGGCCGGTCACCTTCTCCATCCGCCGCATGCCGGGCCGCGCCGTGCCGGGCAACAGCCGCGTCAGGTCACGGGTGCGGTAGCGGATGATCGGAAAGCCTTCCTTGGTCAGCGAGGTGAACACCAGTTCGCCCTTCTCGCCATCGGCAAGCACCTTGCCGGTCACGGGATCGATCACTTCGGGGTAGAAGTGATCCTCCCAGATGTGCAGGCCGTCCTTGGTCTCCACGCATTCCTGCGCGACACCGGGACCGATCACCTCCGACAGACCATAGATATCGGTGGCGTCCATGTCGAAGGCGTGCTCGATCTCGACGCGCATCGCGTTGGTCCAGGGCTCGGCGCCGAAGATGCCGAACTTCAGCGACGATTTGCGCGGGTCGAGCCCTTGCCGCTTGAACTCGTCGAGGATCGCCAGCATGTAGCTCGGCGTCACCGTGATGATGTCGGGCCTGAAATCGTTGATGAGCTGCACTTGCCGCTCGGTCATGCCGCCGGAGATCGGGATCACCGTGCAGCCGAGTCGCTCGGCGCCGTAATGCGCGCCGAGGCCGCCGGTGAACAGGCCGTAGCCGTAGGCATTGTGCATCAGCATGCCGGTGCGGCCGCCGGCGGCGCGGATCGAGCGCGCCATCACATCCGCCCAGGTGTCGATGTCGGCCCTGGTGTAGCCGACCACGATCGGCTTGCCGGTCGTGCCCGACGAGGCATGAACCCGCACCAGCTGTTCGCGCGGCACCGCGAACATGTTGAAGGGGTAATTGTCGCGCAGATCGGTCTTCACGGTGAGCGGGAATTTGCCGAGATCGGAGAGCTGCCTGAAGTCGGACGGGTGAACGCCGGCGGCGTCGAAGCTCTTCTTGTAATGCGCGACATTGTCATAGGCGTGCTTGAGCGACCATGCGAGCCGCCTGGTCTGCAACGCCATGATCTCGTCGCGCGAGGCCCGTTCGGCGGCGTCGAGCTCGGCGTGATAGCCGCCATCCCTGACCTTGAGCTTTGCCGTCACCATCACATGTCTCCCGAAATCATGATGCCTTGATGTCCGTATCCGGCAGCCACGTGCCTTGTATCACCCGCGAATGCCCGCGGAATTCGGCGATCACGCTGTCGCCGGCAGTGACGCGCACGTCGTAGATTCCAGAGCGGCCGCTGCGCGAGATCTCGTGCGCGCTCGCCACCAGACGGTCGCCGAGCTTGCCGGGCCGGATGAAGGTGATGTTGCCCTGCGCCGCCACCGCGCGATCGTTGCGGCTGTTGCAGGCAAAGGCGAAGGCGGAATCCGCCAGCGTGAAGATGTAGCCGCCATGGCAGATGCGCTGGCCGTTGACCATGTGCGGCTGCACCGTCATCGCCATCACGGCCCGCCCCGGCCTGATCTCGACGAGCTCCATGCCGAGGCCCTTGCTGGCGTCGTCTTCCTTCCACATCGCATCCGCGCAGGCGCGGGCGATGTCCTCGGGCGATAGCGTGGCCTTCACGTTCACATCGAACTCCCTGTGCGCGGGCCCGTTGCAACGGGCCTCTCTGATTTCAAATCTTCAGTGCAGCGCCTGCGACGTCAACACTACTTCCGTCATTCCGGGATGGTCCGAAGGACCAGACCCGAAATCTCGAGATTCCCCGATGCGCCATTGCGCATCTGCGGTTCGACGCTGCGCATCGCCCCGGAATGACGATCAACAATCAGACGTGGTCGTAGTCGACCACGACCTTGCCGGAGCACGGCTTGGCCTGGCAGGTGAGGATGAACCCCGCCTTCAGCTCCCACGGCTCCAGCGAATAGTTCAGATCCATCGGCGCTTCGCCTTCGACCAGCTTGGCTCGGCAGGTCGAGCACATGCCGCCCTTGCAGGCGAACGGCAGATCCATGCCGGCGCGCAGCGCGGCGTCGAGGATCGACTCGCCGTCGGCGACCGGGACCTCGCGGCGCTTGCCGTCGATGATCAATCCGGCGATTGCCTTCGGCGGCGCGCCGGCGGGAACGACTACTTTCGGACGCGGCTTGCCGCCGAATTCCGACACGAAGCGTTCGACATGGATGCGCTCGTCGGCGATGCCGATCTCGCGGCAGGTCGCCTCGATGGTCTCGCTCATCGCGGCCGGGCCGCAGACGAAGACGTGATCGACGGTCGCAGCCGGCACCAGCGAGCGCAGCAGTACCCGCACCTTCTCGCCGTCGAGCCGGCCGTGCAGGATCGGAATGTCCTGCTCCTCGCCCGAGATCACGTGGAACACCGACAGCCGCTGCATGAAGCGGTCCTTCAGCTCCTCCAGCGCCTCGCGGAACATGACGCCTTCGGTCGAGCGATTGCCGTAGAACAGGAAGAACCGGCTGTCCGGCTCGCGCGCCAGCACGCCCTTGATGATCGAGAGGATCGGCGTGATGCCGCTGCCAGCAGCGAAGCCGACATAGGTCCGCGCTTCACCCGGCGCATGCGCGACGCCGAAACGGCCGGTCGGCGTCATCACGTCGAGCTCGTCGCCGGCCTTGATCTCATCGGCGGCCCAGTTCGAGAAGGCGCCGCCGTCGACCTTCTTCACCGCGATGCGCAGCTCGCCATCGTCGGGACCCGAGCAGATCGAATAGGAGCGGCGGACTTCCTCGCCGTCCATCGTGGTGCGCAGCGTCAGATATTGTCCCGGCGTGAAGCGGTAGTCGCCTTGCAGATCGTCGGGGATCGCAAAAGTCATCGAGATGGCGTCCGACGCCTCGCGGCGCAGATCGCTGACGGACAGACGGTGAAAGCGCGGGGTCGACATGGTCAATGACACTTGAAGTAGTCGAAGGGTTCACGGCAGCTCTTGCAACGCCACAGCGCCTTGCAGGAGGTCGAGCCGAATTCGGACAGCAGTTCGGTATCGCCCGATCCGCATTGCGGGCACGGCACCTGCTGCTCGCCGAACAGCGCGCGGCGCGAGGAGCCCGGCAGCGGCGGCGCGATGCCGTATTCCCTGAGCTTGCGCCGGCCGTCCTCGCTCATCCAGTCGGTGGTCCAGGCCGGCGACAGCACGGTGCGCACCTTCGGCCGGTGAATGCCTTCGCGCTCCAGTGCGAGCTCGATCTCGAGCGCGATCATGTTCATCGCCGGACAGCCGGAATAGGTCGGCGTGATCGCGACCTCGACATGGCCGTCGTGGACGGCGACATCGCGCAGCACGCCGAGATCGGCAATGGTCAGCACCGGAATCTCGGGATCGACCACCTGCGCGGCCGCGCTCCAGGCGCGCCGGCGCAGATCGGCATCGCTGATCGCCACCGTCACCATGTTGCCCCCGGGAAGGTCCGCTGCATCGACTGCAGCTCGCTGAGGAGATGGCCGAGATGCTCGCTGTGCCGGCCGCTGCGGCCGCCCTGCTGCATCCAGTTGCCGGATGGCAGCGCCAGCGTCGCCTCGTTGACGATGCCTGTAACCGTCTTCAGCCAGCGCGGCTGCAGCGCCGCCGGGTCGATTGCGATGCCGGCATCGATCAGGCTGCGCTCGCCGTCGTCGACCGCGAACATCTCGCCGGTATAGGCCCAGAGGTCGTCGATCGCATCCTGCGCGCGGCGATGGCTCTCCTCGGTGCCGTCACCGAGGCGGACGATCCATTCCGACGAATGCCGCAGGTGATAGGCACTCTCCTTCTCCGACTTCGCCGCGATCGCGGCGAAGGTCGGATCTGACGACGCCATCATCGCGCGCCAGTAGAGATCGGCGAACGCCGCGTGGAAGAACTGCCGCACCATGGTGCGGGCGAAGTCGCCATTCGGCTGCTCGACCAGCAGGAGATTGCGATACTGCCTGACGTCGCGCAGATAGGCGAACTTGTCTTCGTCATTGCCGCGGCCTTCGACCTTGGCAGCATAAGTGTAGAGCTCGCGGGCCTGGCCGAGCAGGTCGAGACCCATATTGGCGAGCGCCATGTCCTCTTCCATCGCGGGCGCATGGCCGCACCATTCGGAGAGGCGATGGCCGAGGATCAGCGCATCGTCGGCGCGGCGCAGCGCGTAGAGCACCAGCGGCGTTTCGGAGACTTCGATATTGGCGGTTGCCATGTTCTCTATTCCACCTGCATCCACTTGCTCGACGTCATCCTGAGGAGCCTGCGCAGCAGGCGTCTCGAAGGATGGCCGCGATTGCGATCGGGGCGTCATGGTTCGAGACGGCGCTACGCGCCTCCTCACCATGACGGATGAGAGTCACATATGCCCGACTTCGTCGGGGACGTCGTAGAAGGTCGGGTGACGGTAGATCTTGGATTCTGCCGGCTCGAACATCATGCCCTTCTCGGACGGATCGGACGCGGTGATCGCGTTCGAGGGCACCACCCAGATCGACAGCCCCTCGCCGCGCCGGGTGTAGATGTCGCGCGCGGCCTGCAGCGCCAGCGTGGCGTCGGCCGCGTGCAGCGAGCCGACATGCTTGTGCGCAAGCCCGTTGCGGCTGCGGATGAAGACTTCCCAGAGCGGAACGTTCGGCGTGGCCATGGCGGCGCTCCCTATTCTGCGGCTTGCGCGAGCTGGCGGCTCTTGCGCTTCTCGGCATAGGCCATCGCGGCTTCACGCACCCAGGCGCCTTCTTCATGCGCCTTGCGGCGGGCGGCAAGGCGATCGCGGTTGCAGGGACCGTTGCCTGCCAGCACCTGCTTGAACTCGTCCCAGTCGATCGGGCTGTGTTCCCAATTGCCGTTTTCGTTCTGCTTCATGCCGGGATCGGGAATCGTCAGCCCGAGGAACTCGGCTTGCGGTACGGTGGCGTCGATGAATTTCTGGCGCAGCTCGTCATTGGAGAAGCGCTTGATCTTCCATTTGGTCGAGGTGTCGCTGTGCTGGCTCACCTGGTCCGGTGGGCCGAACATCATCAGCACCGGCCACCACCAGCGATCGAGCGCGTTCTGCGCCATCGCCTTCTGCTCCGCGGTGCCGCGGCACAACGTCACCATGATCTCGAAGCCCTGGCGCTGATGGAACGACTCCTCCTTGCAGACGCGGATCATCGCGCGCGCATAGGGCCCGTAGGAACAGCGGCACAGCGGAATCTGGTTCATGATCGCCGCGCCGTCGACCAGCCAGCCGACGGTGCCGATGTCAGCCCAGGTCAGCGTCGGATAATTGAAGATCGAGGAATATTTCGCCTTGCCCGACAGCATCGCGTCGACGAGCTCCTCGCGCGAGGTGCCGAGCGTCTCGGCGGCGGCATAGAGGTATAGCCCGTGGCCACATTCGTCCTGCACCTTGGCCAGCAGCGCGGCCTTGCGGCGCAGCGACGGCGCACGGGTGATCCAGTTGCCCTCGGGAAGCATGCCGACGATTTCGGAGTGGGCGTGCTGGGAAATCTGCCGGGTCAGCGTCTTGCGGTACGCTGCCGGCATCCAGTCATTCGGCTCGATGCGCTCGTCGGCATCGATGCGGGCCTGGAACTGACTGGCACGGGCGACATCCTCGACGCCGCGATCGTCGCCGTCGGATGAGTTGAGCGCCTGCGTATACATGGCCGACCTCCCAGTGTGTTGTTGGGCGGGAATATATAACACAAATTTTCGAATGCAAGAACTTTTTGTAATATGTTCAGACGCCCTCGAAACGGCGCGCCACGGCCCCGTTGGGTTTCGGCAGCGGCCCGGCCTCGTTGGTGGCGTGGTCGTCAAGCCATTGTTCCGACGGCGAAAGCAGCCCGCGATAGATCTCGCCGCAGAGCTTCCGCGCGGCCCTGCCCGGCCAATCCTTCGGCAACAGAGGCGCCGGCAGCAGCGGATCGCGCAGCACGACGCGGCGGTAGTGGTGGATCAGAAGGATGCGTGCGGTGAAGGCATCGGCGTCGCTCAGCGTCTCGCCTCTGATGATCCAGCCGTGCAGCGGCTCGAACGTCTTCATGAATTTCAGATAGGCGTCTGCGGTGCGATCGAGCGGCCAGCTCTCGCTGAGCAGCCGGCGCCCGCTGTCGTCTTCCGCGGAGACTTCGAGACGGATCGCGCGCGACGCCTCGTCGGGGATCGGCACGCCCGAGGGCGCGACCCACACGCCGGGCAGCGGGCTGCCGAAGCCGGCATTCTTCAGCGCCTCGCGCGCGGCGTCGCGGTCCTCGGCATTGCCGATCAACAGCAGCTCGAAGCGGCCGGTCCAGTCCGAAGGCGGCGGATCGTAGATGTGCCGCGTCGCGGTGTCGAAGGTCTGCCGTCCGCGGGCGTTCAACCTATAGAAGCTGTTGCGGCCGACCTTGTTCCGCTCGAGCCAGCCGTCGGCGGCGAGCCGCGACATCGCAGTCCGCACCACATTGCCGTCGATGTCGAGCGACTTGAAGAACTCGAGCAGCGTGCCGAGCCACACCGAGCCGCCACGCGGCACGATGGAATCGCCGAACACGGTGATGATGATCGAGCCCGTGCGTGACGGCTCGCGCTTCAGCTGGTCGACGATGCGGGCAAGCGGCTGCGGCATGCCTCAACGCATAGCGCGTTTTGTCGATTCACGACAATGCGGGCATCTTCTCCTTCTCCCCGCGTGCGGGGAGAAGGTCGGGATGAGGGGGAGCCTCCGCAAATACGGTGAGAGACCCAGACGTGGAGAGTCCCCCTCACCCGGATTGCTTCGCAATCCGACCTCTCCCCGCAAGCGGGGCGAGGTGAAGAGAGACCTTCGCAACGCTTATCGATTCGGATCCGGATAGACGACGCTGCGCCAGCCGCTGCGATCGAACGGCGCCCACTCGCCTTCCTTCTGCGCAAGGCGATCGGCGACCGCGTAGACAACGGCCGGGTGATGGCCCATGCCGCAATGGCTGCTCTCGACCTCGATGCTTTCGGTCATCGACGAACTCTGCTCGCGGCAGCCCTGCCAGGCACAGACGCCGTCGGTGCGGCTGAAGATCGCGGTGGTCGGCACCGGCGGTGTGCTGGCGAGCGAGCCGCCGAAACGCTGGTCCTCTTGCTCGGCGCGGCGGCCGCTGGCCATCTCGTAGACGCGCCAGGCATTGGTCGACTTCGGACCCGCGGCAAACGGGCTGCCGAGCGTGATCACCTGCCGCACGCGCTCCGGCATCATCTTGGCGAGCTGGCGCGCATAGAGGCCGCCGAGACTCCAGCCGATCACCGAGACCTTGCGGCCGCTGGTTTCATTCATCTCCTGCAGCAGCTCGACCATCCCGTCCTGCACGCCAGAACGAAGCCCGAGGTTGCGGCCCTGGCGCCAGCCACTGACGGCGTAGCCCTTGCTCCTGAGGAAGGAGCGCAGCGGCCGGGTCGACGTGTCAGAGGCGATCAGCCCAGGCAGCACCAGCACCGGATGCCCATCGCCGCGCGGCGCGAGGCTCAACAGCGGCAATGCACCAAGGAAGGCACCGAGCTCATGAATGGCGCGGCCTTCCAGAAACATCAGCGTCCTGGACGGCGGGCGTAGCGTCTGCGCAGCAACGGACATTTCAACTCCTCTTTGGCGCACGGCCCCTGACGTCGCGGCGGCCGGCAATGGGATCAGCGGGAATGGGTCAACAGGATTGACGCAAACCCGGCGGAATCGTTCCGCAACGCAACAATCAACTTGAAAAGCTAGGGAACCGATCACTTCCGTGCAAGCGGTCCGGGTCACACTTGCCACAACTTAAGTGACCTCCGTGCCCAATCGGTCACAGCAGCCGAAGCACATATTCCAGGGTGTAAAGTGCGAGACCGGCAAGTCCGCCGATCAGCGAGCCGTTGAAGCGGATGTATTGCAGATCCTTGCCGACATTGACCTCGATCAGCTGCAGCAATTGCTCCATGTCCCAGCTCTTCATCTGGTCGGCGATGAAGGTCGAGACGCCGCTCTTCTGCTCGGCCACGACGGTGCGCAGGATCGCGACCAGCCCCTGGTTGATCTCGCCGCGCATGTCGGCGTCGCCGTCGAGTGCCTCGCCGGCCTCGACGAACATTCTCGCCAGCTGATGTTGCAGCACCTGCGACTCGCCCGAGGCGCTGCGCTCGATGAAATCCTTGACGTTGGCCCAGATGGTGCGGCCGAGATTGGCGAGCTCCGGCCGCGCCAAGAGGTCGCGCTTGAGACCTTCGATGCGATCGGAGAACGCCTTGTCGCTGCCGAGACGGTCGACGAACGACAGCAGCATGCGGTCGAACTCGCCGCGGAACGGATGCTGCGGATCGTTGCGCACTTCCTCGAAGAATTTCGTGGCCGAGGCGATGATGCGGTTCACCACGAATTTGTCGGCGCGATAAAGTCTCAGCAGCGTCGGCATCTCGGCGCGGACCTTGTCGCGGATCACGGCCATGGTCTCCTGCTGCGTCAGCGTCTGGTGCAGCACGCGCAGGATGTCGTCGAGCAGGCCGGCATGCTTGCCCTCCTGCACGAAGCCGCGCAGCGCGCCGGCCGCAAGTGGCGCGAGATCGATCGAGAGCGCCTGCGTCGTGATGCGGCGGCTGATGAACTGCATCAAGCCTGAGCTCTCGGTTGCCGCGAACGCTTCGGGCAACATCCGCAGTACGAAGCGGGCCAGATCCTCCGATCGTTTGCGGTCGCGCAGCCAGTCGGCGATGAACGAACCGAAGTCGATCTCGCGCAGCTTGGCCTCGACCGGACCGGATTCAAGGAAATTGTTCTCGATGAATTCGCCGAGCTTCTCGGCGATGCGTTCCTGATTGCTCTGGATGATCGCGGTGTGCGGGATCGGCAGCCCCAGCGGCCGCTTGAACAGCGCAACGACGGCATACCAGTCGGCGAGCCCGCCGATGGTCGCGGCCTCGGCAAACGCCGCGATGAAGCCGAACACCGGATGCGTCGACAACAGCGCCTTCGACGCCATGAAAATGATGAAGGTTGCCGCCAGCACGCCGGTCGCCAGCCACTTGACGCGCCGCAGCTCGGCCGCGCGTTCGGCGTCGACGGGCGTTGCGATGAGGGCGGCGGGAAGGGTCATCGGGACTTTCGAGTGAACGCTAGTTTACCTAGGTGCCACACGCCCGGGCGTCATCCTGAGGTGCGCGCACTTTGCGCGCCTCGAAGGATGGCCACAAGCACCGTCGCTAGCTCCCATCCTTCGAGGCTCGCTCCGCTCGCACCTCAGGATGACGTCGGAGGGGGCAAAAAAGAAGGCCCGCAAAATGGCGGGCCTTCGAAAAGGGCAGTGGTCGGTGCAAGCGCGATCAGGCGGTCTTGCTGTAGACCTTGGCGAAGTTGTCCTGCGCGGTCTTCGCACCGTCGGTGACGAGCTTGCCGAGATACTCGGTCGTGGCCTTCGCCCGCGAGACGAACAGTTCGCCACGCGCACGGACCATGTCCGACTGGATCTGGGCGGCTTCGCTCAGCGACTTGGCCGACGCGAGCTTGTCGATGCCGGCGAAGAACGCCTCGGCGTCCTGGTAGAGCGCCTGCTGGATGTTGCGGCTGATCTTGGCGGCTTCGGTCACCGAACCGGCAACAGCGGTCTCGATCACGTTGGTCACCTTCTCGGAGCCGGCATACGCGTCGGCGGCACGGGTCTTGGCGGCCTCGGCCTGCTTCTTCACGAACTCACGGGCGGCTTCCGGAACTTCCAGGTTCTGGAGCTTGGTGAACGCCTCGGTGACGGGCGCGAAGGCTTCCTTGACGCTGTTCAGCACGGAATTGGTTTCGGTGGTCATTGGGGTCTCTCCATCCTCAGGTTTGAGCTATGGGCTCACCCCGTCCGGATTGGCCCGGGGCAAAAGTGTTATGACACATCCTATGGTGCGCCGCAACATAGATGTTGCAGCGCGATATCACAAACACGTGAGAAGCGAGAATATCCGGCAAACTGCCTACGGAACCAGCAGCTTAAGGTATTTAGCCACCCCCAACCGCGCCGGGCAGCCCATAAGCCTCCATCTGGGCGCGGACCTGCGCCACATTGTGCCCAAGCACGACGATGTCGTGGGTCTTGCCCTCGACATCGCGGACATGGTCGCGCAGCAGGGCCTCCGCCTTGAAGCCGAGGCTTTCGAACAACGCGATCGCCGCCCGCTGGTCGACTGTCATCTGCACCGAGAACTTCTCCAAGCCGGCGCCGAGCGCGATGGCGAAGGTCTCCTGCGACAGCGCCCGGCCGACGCCCTGCCCGCGGACGTCGAGCGACACCAACATGCGGATCTCGCCGACATGCGGCGACCAGGAGTGCGGATCGCGCACCAGCGTGCCGCAGCCGACCACCTTGCCATCCTTGATCGCGAGCAGGCTCGTGATGTCGCCGCGATCGATCTCGTTGACCCAGGCCGACAGCACCTTCGGCTGGCTGATGTTGCGCGGCAGGAACAGCAGATCGTGCGTCGGCAGCTTTTGCGCGAAGGCCAGCACCGCGGCCTCGTCGGCCCTCGCCATCAAGCGGAACTCGATATCGCCGGCCTCGGTCTTGACGTGGCGCGGATAGGAACGTTGTTCGGTCATGTCGATCTCTTGCCCAACCAGGAGTCCAGTTTCGGCCACAGCCGCTTGATTGCATTGGCGCCGGCGACCAGCGAGACGTGACCGCCTTTCAGCATCACCTCCTCCTTGTCCTCGGAGCCGATCTTGGGGATGAGGTGCTTTGCCGCGTCATACGGCACGATGTGGTCGTGCTCGGCGACCGCGTGCAGGATCGGCACCTTGATGTTGGCAAGCTTCGCCTCGCGGCCGCCGACCGTCATGCTGTCGTTGTAGAGCTTGTTGTCCCACATCAGGTTCTTGACGGTCTGGCGAAAATATTCGCCCGCCAGCGGCAGCGTGTCCGTGCCCCAGCGATCCATCATCCGGTAGCCCTTGACGTATTCGTCGTTCCAGATGTTGTCCCACAACTGCACCTGGCTGAATACGCGCGACGCCGGCCGCAGCATATCGAACGACGTCATGATCATGTCGCCCGGCACGTTGCCGACGCTGTCGACCAGCTTGTCGACGTCGAAATATCGCCGGTCGGAGAAATTCTGGAACAGCTTCATCTCGCGGAAATCGATCGGCGTGGTGAAGCAGATCAGGTTCTTCATCGGCCCGTCGTTGAAGATCGAGCCGTAGAGCAGCGACAGCACGCCGCCGAAGCAATAGCCGATCACCGAGACGTCCTGCTCGCCGGAGTCCTGCTGCACGCGGCGGACCGACTCCGGGATGAAATCCAGGACGTAGTCCTCCATGCTCAGCGTTTTCTCCTCCGGCTTCGGCGCGGTCCAGTCCAGCATGTAGACGTCGTAGCCGCGCTTGAGCATGAACTCGATGAAGCTTTGGCCCGGCACCAGATCGAGGATGTAGCCGCGGTTGGTGGTCGCCATCACGATCAGGATCGGCACGCGATAGACTTCGCTCGCCATCGGCCGGTAGTGATAGAGATTCATGGTGCCGCGCGAATACAGCACGTCCTTCGGCGTCAAGCCGAGCGAGGGACCAGAGCTCGAGATGTACTCGACGCCCTTGATGCTGCGCTGGATCGCGCGCTGCACCTCGGACTGCACCCGCTCCGCGATCGAGGCGACGTCAAACCCCGTGGAAGCGTTCATTTGGGCTCTCCCTCGGATGGCGGGCGTTTGGTGCGCGGCGGCCGTGGCGTTGCGCCGAAGCCATCCCCCGGCGCCAGCGAATTGTGGTGCACCTGCTGCAAGAGCGTCTTGATCTCGTTGAGCTGGTTCTCCATCGACTGCAGGCGCTCGGCCATGCCGACGAGCTGGGCGCGGCTCGGCAGGTTCATCGCGAGAAGATATTTCTCCATCAGTTCGCCGAGCTGCCGCTGCGCGCCCGCCGCGGCACCGCCGGCCTGATTCATCAACTTGGAGAATTCCGGCGATGCCATTAACTGGTTGCCGAAGGAGTTGAACCCCTTCTCCATCTCACCCATCATCGTCTGCCAGATCACGGCAGGGTCGTTGCCCTTGTCGGCCATGCGGCGCTCCTCCACACCAAATCCGAGCGCTTGCCGCGCTTCCGCTTGTTTCCGCCATACGACACTGTTGCCGTGGATCGGTCAACAGCACGGCCCGACCCACGGCGTCGAAGCCCTTCTGCGCCGCATCAAAGCGTGGCATAGAGGTTCCTGACCGCGATACCAGCAGGGGATGCCCGTGACCACGCTCGCCCATCAGCCGCCGCAGCTCGCCCGCGCCAATGGCATCGACATCTGCTACGAGATTTTTGGCGATGCGAATGCCGAGCCGCTGCTGCTGATCATGGGGCTCGGCGCCCAGATGATCCATTGGGACGACGGATTCTGCCGGCAGCTCGCCGCGCGCGGCTTTCGCGTGATCCGATTCGACAACAGGGATATCGGCAAGTCCTCCCGCCTGAGCGGCGGCAAGCGGCTGTCCGCGCTCGAGCTGCTCAAGCTGCGTTTCCTGAAGATCCCGGTCGCCGCGCCGTACCGGCTGATCGACATGGCGCGGGACACCGTCGGCTCGATGGACGCACTCGGCATCCGCACCGCGCATCTGGTCGGCGCCTCGATGGGCGGCATGATCGCGCAGGAGGTTGCGATCACTTTCCCCGAGCGCGTGCGCTCGCTGACCTCGATCATGTCGACTACGGGCAACCCGAAGATACCTGGGCCGACCCGCGAAGCGACCGCGGTGCTGATGGCGCCGCCGCCTAAGAGCAAGGAGGAATACTTCGCGCGCTTCGGTCAGACCTGGAAGGTGCTGCGCAACGGCTCGTTCCCCGAGGATGAGGCGCTCGACCCCGAGCGCGCGCGGCGCACCTTTGAGCGCGGCCTCAATCCGGAAGGCGTCGGCCGCCAGCTGCGCGCCATCCTCGCCTCCGGCAGCCGCAAGGAACGGCTGCGCGGCGTCAAGGCGCCGACGCTGGTGATCCACGGCACCGTCGATCCGCTGGTGCATCCCGAAGGCGGCAAGGACACTGCGGTCTCGATCCCGGGCGCAAAGCTCGTGATGGTCGAGGGCATGGGCCATGCGCTGCCGATCCCGATGTGGCCGCAGATCATCGACGCCATCGACAAGCACGCGCATGGCGCGGCGGCCAAGGCCGCGTGAGGCCGGAGCGTTTTCGAGCGAAGTGGATACCGGTTCGCGTGATAAAGCCCCGTTCCGATTCAATCGGAACGGAAAGGGCTCTGGTATCTCCCGGTAACCATGTGAGCCAGGGGTGCGTTCTTCCGGGCGCCGCGTAGAGGCTGTAGAGAACGCAGTGCAGCGTGCGGGTCGCGCGCCATCAGCCTCGGGAGTCCCCAGATGAACACCATCCTCCGGCCGCGGACAGCGGTCGCCGCTCTCCTCCTCGCGCTCGCGTCATCCACCGCGATGGCCGCCACCAGCGAAGCGCAGCAGGAAGCCAACCGCAAGGCGGTGCTGGCCTTCTACGAGAAGGGGCTGAACCAGAAGGACGCCGACGCGGCGCTCGCCTATGTCGGCAACCGCTATGTGCAGCACAATCCCGGCGCTGCCGACGGCCCCGACGGCTTCCGCAAGTTCATCGGCTTCCTGCGCGAGAAGTTTCCCAACTCGCACAGCGAGATCAAGCGTTCGTTCGTCGACGGCGACTACGTGATCCTGCACGTCCATGCCGTGCGCGAGCCCGGCACCCGCGGCAATGCGATCGTCGACATCTTCAAGCTCGAGGGCGGGAAGATCGTCGAGCATTGGGACGTGGTGCAGCCCGTTCCGGAAAATCCGGCGAACAGCAACACGATGTTCTGATTTGTTGCGACGGGATCGGATTTCCTCATGGTGAGGAGCGCCAACGGGTCCGCGCGAAGCGCGGCCCGATGACAGGCTCCGAGCGTCTCGAACCTTGAGGCCCGATCTGTGGCCTCCTCCTTCGAGACGCCCGCTCCGGCGGGCTCCTCCAGCGACAAAGGCGAAGCCTTTGCGCCGGGACGACGGGTGATTGCTCAGCTTGCTCAGTGTCATCACCCGCGCATGCGGGTGATCCAGTATTCCAGAGACCGCAGTGCTTGAGCCGAGGGGCCGCGGCGTACTGGATCGCCCGGTCCAGCCGGGCGATGACAGCGGTGGACAAGGATATGGCCTCACATCCTCTCACGAGGAGGACCATCTAACTCGCGCCAGGAGTACGGCCAAGCCAGCGCTGTGTCGGAAACAGCTGCAGCTGCCAGCGACGCGCGGCCTCGCCCCACACACCCCTCGGCATGAACAGCATGATCAGGATGGCGAGCGTCCCGAGCACCACCAGATACAGGCTGCCATACTGGGCGAGATAGGTCAGGAGCCCCCAGAGCAGGAGCACACCGACCATCGGTCCTTCGATGGTGCGTACACCGCCGATCACCACGATGAAGATCACATAAGCGGTCCAGTCGGTGACGCTGAACCCGGCGTCGGGCGATATCCGCGCCTTCTGCAGATAGACCAGCGCGCCGACCATGCCGGTCGCGAACGCAACTGCGATCCACAGCACGTGGCGGATCCGCGCGGTGCGGACGCCGACGCTGCGCGCCGCCGCCGCATTGTCGCGGCTTGCCGCCAGCGCGAGGCCAAGCCGCGAGCGCATGAAGGCGTAGATGCCGAGCGTCACCAGCACGGCGATTAACAGCGCAAGCCAGTACACCAGCACGTCGCGCGCTGCCGCCGGCCGCAGGCCGAGCAGCGCCTGCACCGCCTTCAGCCCGACCATCTGCGACAGCTCGCTGGGCGAGATCGACATCCCGGTGCCGCCGCCCAGCGACTTGAACTGGGCGCAGATCAGCCGCAGCGCTTCGGCGGCAACCCAGCTGCCGATCGCGAAATATGGCCCTTCCAGCCGGAACAGCAGCGGCCCGAGCACCGCCGCGATCAGCGCCGCGAACAGTCCGGCCAGCGGGATCGCCGCAACGGGATCGAACCCGGCCACCACGATGCCGGCAAACAGCGCATAGGCGCCGAGCCCGACAAACGCCTGCTGCCCGACCGACACCAGACCGCCCCACCCGGCCAGCACGTTCCAGAGCTGCGCCAGCGTCAGCATGGTGAAGACGAAGATCAGGTCCTGGATCAGGTTGCGCGATGCGATCGCGGGCAGCGCGGCCAGCACCACGACCAGCGCAATGCCGGCCACGGCCGCAATACGCGACAACCGCGTGCCGACCCGAACCTGCCACACCGGCGCATCCGCCGGGCGCTCCTCCCGGCTTGCCGGGATAGGGATGCTTTCGACACTCATGTCCGCCTCGCCGGGAACAGACCGCGCGGCCGCACCATCAGCACGGCAAGAAAGGCGAGATGGCCGGCCAGGATCTGCCATTCCGGATTGATCCGCGCCCCGATCGCCTGGGCGAGCCCGAGCACGATGCCACCGGCCAGCGTTCCCCACAGGCTGCCGAGGCCGCCGATGATCACGGCCTCGAACGCGTAGAGCAGCCGCGCCGGGCCGATCGACGGATCGAAGCTGGCGCGGATGCCGAACACGATCGCCGCAATCACCGACACCGCAAGCGATAGTCCCACCGCGATGGCGTAGACATTGCGCTCATTGACGCCCATCAATTGCGCGATCGCGGGATTGTCGGCGGTGGCGCGGAAGGCGCGGCCGAGCGAGGTGCGATAGAAGATCAGCTGCAGCAGCGCGACGGCGGCGATCGCCGTCACCAGCGCGGTCAGCGGCGCCAGTCCGACGCTCAGGCCCGGGGCCAGCGTCACCGATGAGGATTCGAAGGCGCCTGCCTGCAGGCGGCGGCTGTCGGCGCCGTAGCCGAGCAGCAGCCCGTTCTGGATCACGATCGACAGGCCGAAGGTGACGAGCAGCGGCGGCAGGATGTCGTCGCCGAGCACCCGCTCCAGCACGAGCCGCTGCAGCACGAAGAGCGCGAACATCGCCACGACGACCAGCAGGGATGCCGCCGCAAGCGGCAGGCCGAGCGCGGTGGTGGCGCTGAGCACCAGATAGGCCGCAAGCAGGATCAGATCGCCATGCGCCAGATTGACAAGGCGCATGATCCCGAAGATCAGCGACAGGCCGAGCGCGAACAGCGCATAGACCCCGCCGAGCAGCACGCCTTCGATGATGGTGTCGAACCCGCTCATCGCTCCCTCACGTTCCGAAATAGGCCGCGCGGATGGTGTCCTGACCCACATCCTTTGGCCGTCCGCTCAGCGTCACCCGTCCCTCCTGCAAACAGTAGAAGCGATCCGCCGCCCGCAGCGCGCGGGCAATGTCCTGCTCGACCAGCACGACCGCGGTGCCGCCGGCGCGGATCTGCGGCAGCATGCGGTAAATGTCCTCCACCACGATCGGCGCGAGGCCGAGGCTGATCTCGTCGCACAGCAGGACCGACGGGTTGGACATCAGCGCGCGGCCGATCGCCACCATCTGCTGCTGGCCGCCCGACAGCGCCGTCACGGCGCTGCGCCGCCGCTCCTTCAGCACCGGGAACATGCGGTAGACCGCGGCGAGATCCCACGGCGCGCTGCGTTCGCCGCCGTAAGCGCCGATCAGCAGGTTTTCCTCGACGCTGAGCGAGGGAAACAATTGTCGGCCCTCGGGCACCAGCGCGAGGCCGAGCCGCACGATGGTAGCGGCGGACGCATCGCCGATCGATCGACCACTCAGGCGGATGGAATCGGGGTGGCTCTTCACGAGCCCGGCCAGCGACTTCAGCATGGTCGACTTGCCGGCGCCGTTGGCGCCGATCACCGCGACCGCCTCGCCCTCATTCAGCTCGAAGTCGATACCGAACAGCGCCTGGAAGTCGCCGTAGAAGGCATCGAGCGCTGCGACATTGAGCAGCGCTGTCATGCCGGCACGCCCATGTAGATGGTCTCGACCTCGCGCGAGCGCATCACCTCGACTGGTGCGCCCTGGGCGACGACCTTGCCGAAGTTCAAGACAACCAGCCGCTGCACCACGGCGAGCAGCGCGTGCACCACATGCTCGATCCAAATGATGGCGACGCCTTCGGCGTGGATGGTGCGGATGGTCTCGACCAGTTCATGACATTCGGCATCGGTGAGGCCGCCGGCGATCTCGTCGAGCAGCAGCGTGCGCGGTCGGGTGGCGAGCGCCCGCGCCAGCTCGAGCCGCTTGCGATCGAGCAGCGGCAGGCTGCCGGCCAGCCGGTTGCCCTTGGCCTCGAGGCCGGTCAGATCGAGCATGCGGCCGCAATGCTGGATCGCGTCCGCTTCCGACAGGCCGCCGCCAAACAACGCGGCGGCCGCAAGATTCTCGAACACCGAGAGATGGTCGAACGGTTGCGGGATCTGGAATGAGCGCCCGATGCCCGCGCGACAGCGTGCCTCGGGCGACAGACCTGTGATGTCGACGCCATCGAGGACGACGCGGCCGGCATCGGGGCGCAGCAGCCCGGTGATCAAATTGAACAGCGACGACTTGCCGGCGCCGTTCGGCCCGATCACACCCAGCGCCTCGCCGGACACAAGCGTCAGGTCGATCGCGTCGGCAACGACGATGGCGCCGAACCTTTTCGAGATGGCATGGAGTTCGAGCATGGTCGTCCATTGTATGGTTTCGGCGGAGAGGAGATGCGCAGCACTGCCGCGCATCTCCTGCCTTCGATGAAGCAGCTGGCTCGCGCTAGCTCAGCGCCTGCATGTCACCGCCAAGCGGGATCTGCGGCGCTAGCTTGTTGTCCGTGATCACCATGTTGTACTTGTCGCCATTGAGCCGCCACTGCCCGCCGACCAGTGGTGTCTTGGCGATGTTCTTCGCTGCGAATGGCGGCACGGCGCTGGAGCCGAACGCGATCTGGCCCACGATCGTATCGAGCTTGGTGGCGCCGATGGCCTTCGCGAGCGCCGCGCCGTCGGCCGGGTCGCCGGAGCGCTTGATCGCATCGATCGCGACCTCGAACAGCGAATGCACGAAGCCGATCGGCTGGGTCCATTGCTTGCCGGACGCCTGCTCATAACCCTTGGCGAGATCGGCTGCGCTGACGCCGCTGAGGCTCGATTTGTAGGGATGCGTCGGCGTCCACCACACCTCGGTCGAGATGTTGTTGCCACCCTTGCCGAGCGCCTGCACTGACGCCGGGAACAGCAGCGCCTTGGCCACCGACACGACCTTCGGCTTCAGCCCCTTCTGCCGCGCCTGGTTCCAGAACGTGGTGAAGTCGGGCGGGATGATCACGCCGGTGATGATCTCGGCATCGGCACCGCGGAACGCGGCGATCTGCGAGCTGAAATCGTCGGTCAGATTCTGGAAGCGGCCGGGATCGGTGAGCTTGAAACCCTGCTTGGCCATCACAGGCGGGAAGCCGATCGTGGTGTCGCCCCAGGCGTTGCCGTCGGCATCGTTGGGGAACAGCGCGCCGACCGATTTGTTGGTCGCGACCTGACTCCACATGCTGGTGAAGACGCCGATCACGTCCTCGAGCCCCCAGAAATAGTGGAAGGTGTATTCGAACGGCTTCCAGCTCTTGGGATCGCCCGGATTGGCCTGCCGGCCGATGAAGTTGGTCTGCCACGGCGCGACGGAAGAGATGCACGGCACCTGCTCGAGCTCGCACTGCGTCGCCACTGGATTATTGGTTTCGGGCGTGGCGCCGACCACGATCAGGCTGACATTGTCGCGGGTGATCAGCTCCTTGGCGACCTCTGCGGCGCGGTTCGGATTCGACTGGCTGTCCTTGGTCACCACCTCGACCGAGTAGGTCTGCGATCCGACCTTGACGCCATCCTTGATGAACTTTCTGAACTCGCCGAGCACGAAATCGTCGGCTTCGGCGAACGCGGCCAATGGACCGCTCTTCGGCGAGACATAGCCGATCTTGATCGGCTTGTTGGCCGCCGGCACCGCCGGCGCAAACAATGTCGTCGTACCTGCGGCCGCGAAACCACCGGCGATGCCCTGCAGCACGCGGCGGCGATCGAAAGACATCACGTTCAAGTGATCCTTGGCGTTCAAGTGGTCCTTGGCGTTCAAATGGTCCTTGGTCATTTTCCCCTCCCTTGAGGCGAGCCGGTTTTCACACCGGCTGCCGTTCATTCCGTTCTGAGAAATTACCGGCGTCGCGCCGCATCACGCGGCGGCGATGGACTTCGTCTGCGCCTTCGCGCTGCGGCCAAGGATCTGGCCGAACACGTCGAGCAGCACATCGGAGGCGTCAGCCGCCGCCTCCCTGGCGCGCCAGGCGACATACGTGTCGGGACGCACCAGCACGCAGCCATCCTCGTCGACCTCGCTCTGGTGATACCAGTCCGCATAGATGTCGAGTGCGTCGCAGCCCTGCGGGCCGATGGTGACGACATCGACCGGCAGGCCGTAGGCCTTCTCGACCGCGGCAGCGGCCGTCTTCCAGCCGTCGCCGCCGATCCCGGTGAGCAGCGTGAAGCGGCCCTTGCCGGCGAGATCGAGCGTCGACTTGCGCTGGCCCTGATGCTCGATCCAGACATGCGGCAAATGCGCGCCGGGCCACGTGGTGGCCTGATAATAGAGTTCGTGATCGCGAGTGAAGGCCGGCATCGGCGTGCCGTCGGACACCACGGCGGTCGACCCGTAACGCTGGTTCATCTCGACGCCGTGGCAGTTGAACTCGTAGCTCTTGTTGGCGATGGCCTCATAGAGCTTCTTGCGGCGCGCTTTGCCCTCGGCGGTCGGGGCCTTGCGCGCGGCGATCGCCTTGCGCGCTTCGGCCGGATCGGTCGAGGCGACCAGCCCCACCGCCTCGAAGATCGGCGGGAAATCGCCGATGCTCTTGTTGGCGCGGGTCACGATCTGCTTGCCGACCGGCTGGGGCCGAATAGGTCTCGAGCAGCGACGGCGCCGCGTGGCCCTCGAGCACGAGCTTGAGCTTCCAGCAGAGATTGTAGGCATCCTGGATCGAGGTGTTGGAGCCCAGGCCATTGGTCGGCGGATGGCGGTGCACGGCATCGCCGACGCAGAACACGCGGCCGGACGTGTAGTGGCCGGCATACATCTCGTTCACGGTCCAGGTCGAGGTCGAGGTCACCTTGACCTCGAGCGTCTCGTCCCCGACGAGATTGCGCACGATCGAGATCGCCTCGTCGTTGGAGAGCTTGCGCTCGCCCTGCTCGATGTCGTAGCCCCAGATGATCAGCCATTCGTTCCACGGCCGCACCATGCGGATCAGGCCGGCGCCGATGCCGCCGATCTCGGCGCCGGGCTGCAGCACCCAGTACAGCACGCTCGGCCGGTGCGCGACATACTTGCTCAGATCCGCCTGCACGATGATGTTCATGCTGCCGGCGCGGCCCATCTGGCCCTCCATCGGCAGCCCGATCACCTCGGCGACGCGGCTGCGGCCGCCGTCGGCACCGATCAGATATTTGGCGCGGATCTGGTAGGTCTCGCCGGATAGCCGATCCTTCACCGTTGCCGTGACGCCGTCGGCATCCTGTACCAGGTCGACAAACTCGGTGTTGAAGCACAGCGAGGTACCGCGCTAGCCAGCGGCCTCGATCAGGATCGGCTCGAGGAAATTCTGCGGCAGGTCGCAGATCCGGGTCGGGCTGGCGAGATCGTAATCCGCCTTGCGCGAGGGATGATTGCCCCAGGAGTAGAGCCGGCCGAACTCCTCGCCGGCGAGGCTCTCGCAGAACACGTTGTTGGCCATCAGATGCTGCGGCACCGCCTGCGCGACCGCCTTGTCCTCGAGGCCGAGATCACGCAGCACCTCCATCGCACGCTGGTTGGTGATGTGGGCGCGCGGCGTGTCGGCCAGCCAGCCGTATTTGGTCACCATGATGTGCTTGACGCCGTACATGCCAAGCAGCGCCGCCGCCGTCGCGCCGGCCGGGCCGCTGCCGACGACAAGCACGTCGGTCTCGATCGGTTTGCTGGTCATCATCCTCTCCCTGGTCGTCTTGTTGGTTGCGATCGTCATTCCGCGGCCATCATCGGCTTCGGCACCAGCCCAGCTCCGGGCCTCATCTGGAAGTCGTAGGTCATCAGGTGCCACGGTGCGGACACGCGGTCGCCATTCGGCAACGCCGGTTCGCTGCGGGGCTCGACGCGCGCGATGAGCTCGTCCTTGACGCCGAACACCACGTCGCTGCGCAGATATTGGTCGCTATCGAGGAAGACGTGGGTGATCAGCGGCTCGTAGCCCTCGGCCTTGACCAGGAAGTGGACGTGCGCGGGCCGCATCGGATGACGCTGCGTGGCGGTGATGAGATCTCCGACCGGGCCATCGGTCGGGATCGGATAGCTGCACGGCAGGATGGTGCGGAACGAGAAGCGGCCATCGGCATCGGTGACGAAACGTGCGCGCAGCGATGGGCCGTGGGTCGCGTAGTCGGCCTTCTGCGAATCGTAGAAGCCGTCGTCGTCGGCGTGCCAGACGTCGATCTCGGCGGCGGCGAGCGGCTTGCCGGCAAGGTCGGTGACGCGGCTCTGCACGAACATCACCTCGCCGTCGATGCCTTCCGAAATGTTGGCGCCGTGCGGCGTGACGCGGTGCTCGCCGACATAGAACGGGCCAAGCACCGTGGTCTCGGTCGCGCCTTCGCGCTCGCGGTGATTGACGGCGTCGACCAGCATCGAGACGCCGAGCACGTCGGAGAGCAGGATGAACTCCTGGCGCAGCGGCGTGCAGGTCTGGCCGGTGCGGGTCAGGAATTCGATCGCCTGATTCCATTCCTCGAAGGTGAGCTCGGTGCGGCGCACCAGATCGTGCAGCGACTTGACCGTCTCCTCGATGAGGAACTTGAGCCGCTTGTTCGGCGTGTTGGCGATGCTGCGAAGCACCTCGTCGGTGAGGTCATGCTCGTTGAAATTGGCCATCATGTTGTCCTTGATCTCTGAGGTTCAGTGCTGCACGGGCGCGTCGCCGCGCCAGGCCGCCGCGATCAGCTGCTCGATCGGGGCGCGATCGACCGCTCTCGGATTGGCATAGGGGTTGCGCACCGCCATCTCCGCGGCGCGTGCGATGCCGCCCTCGGGCATCCCGATGTCGGAGAGCGCACGCGGCAGCGCGAGCTGCCGGGCAAGATCAAACAGGCCCTGCGGTGCGTTGGCGCTGTGCAGCGCTCGCGCGACGCGGGTCATCGCCTCGGGCGTGGCGGCTGCGTTGTAGGCGGCGGCGTGCGGCAGCACGATCGCATGGGTTTCGGCGTGCGGCAGGTCGAACATGCCGCCCAGCACGTGGCAGAGCTTGTGATGCAGCGACATCCCGACCGCGCCGAGGCAGACGCCGCACAGCCAGGCGCCGTAGAGCGCATCGCGCCGCGCGCCAGGATCGGCGGGCGCAGTCATGATGCGCGGCAGCGCAAGGGCGAGCGCGGCGATGCCTTCCTCCGCCATCAGCGAGGTCAACGGATTGGCGTCGGGCGCATAAAGCGCCTCGACCGCGTGGGCAATCGCGTTCAGGCCGCTGGCGGCGGAGATGTGCGGCGGCAGGCTAACGGTGAGATCGACGTCGTAGATGACGGTGTCTGGCACCAGATCCTGGGAATGCTGTGTGGTCTTGATGCCGTTGGTGGTCTCACCCAGGATCGGCGTCATCTCCGAGCCGGCATAGGTGGTCGGCATCGCGATGTGCGGCAGCCCGGTGCGCAGCGACAGCGCCTTGCCGAGCCCGACCGTCGAACCGCCGCCGATTGCGACCAGCCCGTCGATGTCATGGGATTCGACGATGCCAAGCGCTTCGTTGGTGACCTCGACCGGCGTATGCGTGCGCGCGCCGGCGAACAGGCCGGCGAGCTTATCGCCGAGGCCGGCGCCCAACTGACGTCCGAGATCCTGCTGCTCGCTTGTGGTGAGCACCAGCGCCCGCTTGATGCCGAGGCGCTCGGTTTCCTCGCCAAGCCGCGTTGAGGTGCCGGCGCCGAACACCACACGATATTGCTGCGAGCAATAGGCAAAGGCGCCGTGGCCGGCATCACCGGCCGCCGCAACGGGGGCAATGGATGCGCCTCCGGCATCGTGCATTGCGACGCTCATGGCATTCCTCCCGGGCCGGCGAACCGGCGATCTCGTCTTGTTGGGAGAATGCTAGCGGCGGGCGGCCGCGGCGGGCCTGCACGAAACCGGAGAAAATCTGCACAAAACCGGAAAAATCATCCGTCGAGACGGGGCCGGTTGTGCGCCCGCGCCTGACCCAGTCGCCAATCGCCGGGAGCTAGTACCTACTGTTCTTAAAGCGTGAGTCGTGATTCAAGGTCGGGATGATACCCGAAGCAAGAGAAGTCCACCTTTCGAGGAAAGATCGCAAGGTGCTTGAGGCGTGTTGCCGCTCCCCGGTGACGTTGCAGCGCGATTTGAAGCGGGCGCGGATAGTTCTGTTGGCGGCGGATGGACGCAGCACTCGGTCGATCGCCAAGGAAGTTGGGGTCCAGCCGCGGATTGTCAGCCTTTGGCGGCATCGCTATGCCGACCAAGGCCTTGAAGGGCTGCAAGACAAGCCGCGACCGGGCAAGCAGCCAATCTATACGAAGGCCACCGACAAGCGGATTCTGAAGCTGCTGGACAAGCCGCCGCCGGACGGGTTCGCACGCTGGACCGGGCCCCTGCTGGCCGGGGCGCTGGGCGATGTTGACGTCCAATATGTCTGGCGGTTCCTGCGCAGCCACAAGATTGACCTCGCGGCTCGTAAGTCCTGGTGTGAGAGCAACGACCCGAACTTTACGGCCAAAGCCGCCGATGTTGTCGGCCTCTATGTCGCCCCGCCCGCGAAGGCCATTGTGCTGTGCGTGGACGAGAAGCCCTCGATCCAGGCTTTGGAGCGAGCGCAGGGTTATCTGAAGTTGCCCAATGGCCGCGCCTTGACCGGCCAGAGCCACGATTACAAGCGGCATGGCACCACAACATTGTTTGCGGCGCTCGAAGTCGCCACCGGAAAGATCATCGCGGCGCATTCAAAACGCCGACGCCGCGTCGAGTTTCTCGACTTCATGAACAGCGTCACCGCGGCTTTTCCGAACCGGAAGCTTCACGTCATCCTCGACAACCTCAACACCCACAAGAAGAACGAGCATTGGCTCAAGGCCCACCCCAACGTGCAATTTCATTTCACGCCGACAAGTGCGTCTTGGCTCAATCAGGTCGAGGTATGGTTTTCGATCTTGCAGGGGCAGTCGCTCAGCGGCACCTCCTTCACAAGCCTCACGCAGCTTCAGGAGCACATCGATGCCTACGTCAACGCATACAACGACAGAGCCGAGCCCTTCGTCTGGACCAAGAAAAAGGTCCGTCAACGCCGTTTCAAAGGCCGCCGTATCACTCAGCTCTGATTCTGGGTACTAGGGCACACTCATAAATCCGGAATGTCCGCTTTCGAGGGGTAAAGCAGACAAGCGGCCTCGACCGCAGGGATGTCGCCTTGTGACCCAAACCGGACGTCGTTGATCTGAATCAATGGGCTTTCATCGGCGCTGTTGTTCGAATGAATTTGCTTCAGGCTGTCAGCGGCGCCGATTACCGCCACCGACCTTCGCATCGGACAAAAAGCTAAGAGGTAGATTTTATGAACGCAATTAATCGACGTTCTCTTCTCGCCATTACCCTTGCCGTATCGACGTGCTTCACAGCGGCTGCACCGGCAAACGCGCAATCCCTATCGCCCGCGGATGCCCAGCAGATTGCCGTCGATGCTTATGTCTACGGTTATTCGTTGATTACGACTGAAGTAACCCGCGTGCAGATGAGCAACGTGCCCAAGGTCGAGGGGTTCAACAGTCCCACCGGTCAGTTCGTCAACGTTCCTCGCTATCCGCCTGCGGATTATCGCGGCGTTTCCGCGCCCAATGCCGATACGCTGTATTCCGTTGCCTGGCTCGACCTTACCGAGCCGCAGGTATTCAGTCATCCGGATATGGGCGATCGCTTCTATCTCTTTGAGATCACTGATCTGTGGATGTCGGATTCCGAGCACTCACCGAGCAAGCGGACGGCCAGCGGCAAGGCCGCCAACTACCTCTTCACCGGCCCGGGCTGGAAGGGCGAGGTGCCAGCGGACATGAAACATTTCCCGATGGCGACGCGCAACATGGTCATTCTCGGTCGCACCTATGCGGACGGCACGGAGGCTGACTACAAGGCCGTCAACGCGCTGCAGGCGCAATACAAGATCACGCCGCTTTCGGCGTGGGGCAAGCCATACACGCCGGTCACGCCCCCGGTGAATCCCAATCCGGGCTTCAGCATGACCGACAAGCCGCAGACGGTCATTCTCGCCATGGGAACGGAGGGGTACTTCAATCTGATGGCCAAGCTCATGGCTTCGACGGCACCTGCAGCCGCGGCAGATACACCGATGCTCGCAAGCATGGCGAAGATCGGCATCGTGCCCGGCAAGCCATTCGAGATAAGCAAGCTCGATCCGGCAGTACAAGCAGCGCTGAAAGACATCCCCAATATCGCTCTTAAAAAAATCGAAGCCAACAAGGAGAACCTCGGTGGGATCGTCAACGGTTGGTCGATCACGAAGGGTCTCGGCACCTACGGCCCCTCCGATTACATGAAGCGCGCAGTGGTAGCGGCCTTCGGTTGGCCCGCAAATCAGGAGCGCGATGCGGTCTATCCGAATACCGAGAAGGACTCGACAGGACAGAAGCTGACCGGTGCAAACAAATACACATTGACGTTTGCAAAGGATGCAACACCACCCGTCAACGGCTTCTGGTCGTTCACCATGTACATGATCGACCAGGGCTGGTGGTTCGTTCCCAATCCGCTGAACAGATTCACCGTTAGCATGCGCGACAATCCGAAGTTCAATCCGGACGGCTCGCTGACCCTCTACTTTCAGAACGAGTCGCCGGGTCTTGACAAGGCGTCGAACTGGCTGCCGGCCCCCAAGGGCGATTTTGTCCTGATGCTGCGAATGTACTGGCCCAAGGACATTGCCCCTTCGATCATCGACGGAAGCTGGAAGGTGCCGCAGGTGGTCAAGGTCGGCTCATAGGCCGCGAGTAGGGATTTCCTATCTCACAAAATGACTCTGGTCGGCGGGAAGCTGCGCGCGTCAGCTTCTGGTCCAGGCCGTGTGAAAACTCCGTCTCTGCTATTATTCTCCAATGAATCGGTGGGGACGGGCGATGGCGGGATTCGTGGAGGGGGTTGATCGCGGGCAGAGCACGTTGTTTCCCGCACTGCTCGACGACTACGTGGCCGAGGACAATCCGGTGCGTGCGGTTGATGTGTTCGTCGAGGGGCTCGATCTGGATAAGCTCGGCTTCGTTGGCGTCCAGCCACTCGACATGGGGCGACCCGGCTACCATCCCGGCATGATGCTCAAGCTCTACATCTACGGCTACCTCAATCGCGTGCCGTCGAGCCGACGCCTGGAGCGGGAATGCCAGCGCAATATCGAGATGATCTGGCTGACCGGGCAGTTGGCGCCGGACTTCAAGACTATCGCGGATTTCCGCAAGGACAATGGCAAGGCCATTCGTGAGGTCTGCCGCGAGTTCGTCGCGCTGTGCCGCAAGCTTGATCTGCTTGTTGGAGCAAGCGTCGCCATCGATGGATCGAAGTTCAAGGCTGTCAATGCGCGAGACAAGAACTTCACCGAGGCGAAGATGAAGCGGCGCCTCGAGCGGATCGACGAGAGCATCGCCCGCTATCTCTCGCAGCTCGAGACCGCCGATCGGCATGGCGATACAGTGCCAGAGGCGAAAGTTGCGAGGTTGAAGGGCAAGATCGAGAAGCTCAAGGAGGAGACCGGTCGGCTCAATGCGATCAATGCGGAGATGATGAAGAAAGAGGACAAGCAGATCTCGCTGACCGATCCTGACGCGCGCTCGATGGCGACCAGTGGCAAGGACACCGGGATTGTTGGCTATAACGTGCAGATTGCAGTTGATACGCAACATCATCTCATCGTGGCTCACGAGGTGACCAACGTGGGCACCGATCGCCACCAACTCGCCAAAATGGCCGGGCAGGCACGCGACGAGATGGCTGTCGAAACCCTCGAAGTCGTGGCAGACCGCGGCTATTACGATGGAGAGGAGATCAGGGCCTGCGAGGAAGCCGACATAACGGTGACGTTGCCGAAGCCGATGACTTCGGGCGCCAAAGCTGCTGGCCGCTTCGGCAAACAGGACTTCGTCTATGTCGCCGCCGAAGATGTTTATCGCTGTCCCGCCGGCGAGCAACTAACTTATCACTATACGAACGTAGAGGATGGAAAGACACTGCGTCGCTATTGGACAAGCACCTGCAAAACCTGCGCGCTAAAAGCTCAGTGCACGACAGGCCCCGAGCGCCGCATCTCACGCTGGGAGCACGAGGCCGTTCTGGAGAAAGTTCAGGATCGGCTCGACCACAGCGCCAATGCAATGGGTGTCCGCCGCCGGACAGTGGAGCATCCGTTCGGCACGTTGAAGTGTTGGATGGGAGCAACGCACTTTCTCACGAAAAAGCTGCCAAAGGTGGCCGCCGAGATGGCGCTCAACGTGCTCGCCTACAACATGAAACGCGTGATGATGATCCTGGGCGTAGGCGGATTGCTGGAGGCGATGCGGGCGTGAGGCCGACCTCCGCGCGACCAAGTCCGCGCCTACATGAAGTTCCTGGTTGCCACTGGGCTCGCTTCCACCGAATTAGAAGCTCGGCGGCCGCGAAATGCACCAGTGCGCCGCAAGTTACACGATTTTCACACGGCCTGGGTCCATAGCCGAAAGCTGGCGTAGCCTACTCCGTTTTCCGGAGAACGCGGAAGGCCAATCAATGTCCGCTAAGGCCCTTAGCGGACATTCACTTGGCATCGTTCGACGTCTGCTTTCGAGGGCGATCCGGACCTCGCTATCACCGCACGCGCGTTCCAAATTTATGAGTACACGCCTAGTGGCTGCGCCGGTATCGTCCCGGCGTCACGCCGGTGAAGCGGCGGAACATGCGCGTAAAATGCTCCTGGTGGGAGAAGCCGCAGGCCAGCGCGATGTCGGCCAGGCTCTGCGTCTCGTCGGCGAGCAACGCCCTGGCGCGCTCGATGCGCAGATTGATCACATATTGGTAGGGTGAAATGCCGCTGGTCGCCTTGAACAGGCGCACGAAATATTCGGTGCTGCGGCCGCAAAGCTCCGCCAGCTGGTCGAGCCGGATATCGGTCTCGAGATTGGTGTCGACGAATTCGCGGATCCGCGCCATCTGCCTGTTGCTGAGCAGGTTCGGATGCTTGCCGGCCTCCACGCTCGGCTTGTGGAAATTGATCGCAACAAAGCGGTTGGCGATCGCCTGGGCGATCGGATCGACGAACAGCGACGAGGCCGGCAGGCTGCTGGTGATGGTGTCGCCGATCGCCGCAGCGAGATGCTCCAGCACGGCATCCTGATCGCCGAGCATCGGCGCAAGCCCGCCGATCAGGCTGGACGCCCCATCCCGGCCCGCGAACAGATCGGACCGCAGATAGATGTGGGTGGATTCAAGCGCTTCACGCAGGACGACGTTGCAGGCATGTCCCGCCGGCAGGAAGAACACGCCGCCGCGCGGAATCTGGCGGGCAACCGACTTGCCGTCCATCACATAGGTGATGTCGACGGGGCCACCCCGATGCAGCACCATCAGATTGTCGGAAAGGGCATGGAAGTGCCCGTCAAACGGCCGTTCACGCTGGACCGAGGCATACGCGGACGACCAGCCGAGCCCCTCGCTCGAGCCGCGGAATTCGGCCTGGAAGCGGTTCAGGATCCCGTGCGTCTCCTGCACCCCAAAATTCGACGTCGCCTGCATCCGACAGACCAAGGGCTCGAGGCTTCGGTGCCGTCGAGTGAAGCCCAACAGCCCTCGATTTTCAATACAATCGAACCGAACGAGAGCCCCGGCAGCCTTGCTGCGTCGCAACAGCGACGCCTGCTATTGCTTGACCGCGATCCAGATCACGTGGCGTACGCCGCGGCCTCGGCCGGTGGCGCGCACGGCAACTTCGTTGACGGCGAACCCGGCCCGCGACAGGGATTTTGGGAATTTGGCATTCGGCCCGGACGACCAGACCGCGAGCACGCCGCCGCGCCGCAACGCGGTGTGCGCGACCTTCAGTCCGGAGACATCATACAGCGCGTCATTGGCCTTGCGGGTCAGGCCTTCGGGGCCGTTATCGACATCGAGGAGAATGGCATCGAAGGTGCGCGGATGGCGCTCGATCACGTCGGCAACGTCAACCTCCTGAATGCTGACGCGCGGATCGTTCAGGCTGTCGCCGAAAATCTCCGCCATCGGACCTCTCGCCCAGGCAACGACCGCCGGCACCAGTTCGGCCACCACGATCTGCGCTTCGGGGCCGAGCACGGCGAGCGCCGCCCGCAGCGTAAAGCCCATGCCGAGGCCGCCAATGAGCAAATGCGGCTTCGCGATCTTCTCGATCTTCTTCGCGGCAAGGGTCGCGAGTGCGGCTTCCGAGCCCGACAGGTGACTGTTCATCAGCTCGTTGGTACCGAGCATGATCGAGAATTCGCGGCCGCGCCGCATCAAACGCAATTCGCCTTCGGTGCCGGGAATGCGCGCGGTATCGATCTTGTCCCAAGGAATCATGCGGCGGCTTGTAGCATGGCCGGTACCTTGCCCGAAGACGCCAGGCTACCCGCCGGCCCAGACGTCGAGCACGTAGCGGTTCCTGGTGCCCATCTCCTCGATCCAGCGCGCGGCGCCGTCAGTGTCGGCGCCGGCGCGCTCGCGATAGATCGACATCAGGGTCGCCTTGACGTCGGGCTCCATCTTGCTGCCGTCGCCGCAGACATAGACGATTGCGCCCTTCTCGATGAGCTCCCAAACCCGATCCTTCTGCGCGGCGACGAGATGCTGCACATAGGTCTTCGGCCCATCGGTACGCGAGAAGGCGGTGTAGAGTTCACTGACGCCGTCGGCTGCGAACGCCTTCAGCTCATCTCCATAGATGAAATCCTGCTCCGGATGGCGGCAGCCGAAGAACAGCATCGCAGGGCCCAGCGTCGCACCATGCGCCTTGCGCGCGGCGCGCTCCTGCAGGAATCCGCGGAACGGAGCCAAGCCCGTGCCCGGCCCGACCATGATGATCGGCACGGCGTTGTCATCGGGCAGGCGGAAGCCCGCCTTGGTTTCCTTGATGGTGGCGTGGACGGTGTCGCCGGCGCGCCGGCGTGCCAGGTAGTTCGAGCACACGCCTTTGTAGATGCCGCGGCCGGAGCTTGCGGGGGCTTCCACCACGCCGACCGTGACGCTGCAGCGCTGTGCCTCGCCGGCCGGAGACGACGAGATCGAGTAGTAGCGCGGCGCCAGCAGCGACAGCATCTCGAGGTAAAGATGGAACGGCAGCTCGCAGGCCGGATGTTCCTCGACCAAGTCGAACACCGATTTGCGCTTGGACAGCACCTCGGTGCGGTAGCGCCCGGCCGAGGCCTCATCGTCGCCGACATAGGCCATCAGCTTCGGCTTGGTCATCGGGCAGCGGGTGTGCTCCGCCATGATCTGGATCTGCTTGCGGGTCGCGACCTGCTGCAGCTCGACGAACTCGGTGAGCAGCCGCCCAACCGACACCGCGTTGCCGACCGGCAGTTGCGCGCGCCGGCCTTCACTGACTTGCAGGCGTATCTGATCGGCCGGCAGGAAGCCGAACCGGCGCGCCACGGAATCGACCAGGGTCGGGTCGTTGCGCGGCACCACGCTGAGATGATCGCCGACGCGATATCTGAGATTGGCCGGCAGTTCGACCTCGATGTGCCGCGTCGAACGTTCCGACGGATGGGCACCTTCCCTGTTCTGCAGCTCGTTGTTGGCGAACACCTTCATCGGCACCGCGCCGCCCTGCGTCACGATGGTGTTGACCGCGCCCTGCGCCACCGGCTCGATCGCATAAAGCGGCTCGTCCTCGGCGGTACGCGTGAAATTCCAGTCGATGCCGAATTCCTTGGTCGCGACCTTCGCCGCCTCCGGGAACCATTTCTGGAACTGGCCATCGAGATCGCTGCGCGCATCGCCCTCGCCGCGCGGATAGACGGCGCGCGCGCCATGCCTGGTCAAATGCTCGTCGATGAAGCGCGGCACCGACTGGTAGGTTGCGGCCCAATCGCTGTTGCCGCAGCCGAACACCGCATAGCGCACCTTGGCGAAGGCATCCTTCGGCAGATCGTTTTCGAGCCATTTGACGAATTGCGTGGCATTGTCGGGCGCCGCGCCATTGTAGGAGGCGCAGATGATCAGGACGCCGCCCTCCTCCGGCAGCTTGCCGACATAATCGTCCAGCGGCCCGAGACGCACTGCGAAACCATTGATCTCGGACAGATCCGCCATGCGGGTCGCCAGCTCCTCGGCGGAGCCGAGATTGGAGCCGTAGAGCACCAGCATCGGCGTGTTGTGGCCGGGGCGCGTGGTCGGCGCGCGCGGCGCCTTTGGCGCGGCCGCAACAGCGCCCGTGCTTCCCGCGAACGCGCCGCGATCCTTGTCGTCGCGCGGCCGTACCTTGATCCTGAAGCCGTCGGGCTTGACGGTCAGCGTCTCCTTCAGATGCATCTGGTAGCGATGCACGTCGAGCAGCTTGAAGCGTTGCAGGATCATGCCGATTGCGAGCGCCGCCTCGTGCATGGCAAAGCCGCGGCCGATGCAGGCGCGCTGGCCGTTGCCGAACGGCTTCCAGGCGTTGATCGGGCGCTTTGCCTCCGCCTCGCGGCTGAAATTCTCCGGATCGAACACGTCGGGTTTCGGTCCCCAGACCGAGGGGTCGCGATGCAGCGCCATCACCAGCACGGTGATGAAGGTGTTCTTCTTTAATTTGTACTTTCCGCCGATGGTCTCGTCGCTGAGCGGCGCGATGCCGTAGGCCGGCGCCGGCGGCCACAGCCGCAGCGCCTCCTTCAGGCATTGCGTGATGTAGCTGAGCTGCGTCACCTGCTGATAGGTCGGCCTCGCATCGAGGTCGGGACCGAGGACGCGGTCGACCTCCTCATAGGCCTTCTTGAGCACCTCGGGATGCTTCAACAGCGCATAGATCGTGCACGACAACAGGCCGCTGGTGGTCTCATGGCCGGCGATCAGAAAGGTGTTGATCTGGTAGCGGATGTTGACGTCGTCGAGCTGCTCGCCGGTCGCGCGGTCGACGCCGGTCATCATCGCGGCCAGCATGTCCTTCTTGTCGCTGGTCACGTCGGCATTGCCGCGCCGCTCCGCAATGATCTCGTCGACCATCTTGTTCATGAAGCCGACGTCGTCAGTGAGCGTCTTGCGCCGCTTCTGCATCCACAGGCCCTCGAGCGGCAGGCCGCGGGTCATCATGATCGTCTCGAGCGAGCGCACCAGCGATTCCACGAAAGGATGGTAGTCGCGCCGGTAGAACGAATTGAAGCGGTAGTCGAAGCCGCAGAGCCCGATGGTGTCGAGGGTCAGCGCCGTCATGTCGTGGACGACTTCGATCTCCTCGTCGGCGTTGAGGCGCTCCCATTTCTTGACCAGCTGCTCAGCGATATCGACCATGCTCGGGTGGTACGACTGCATGGCGCGGTTGCCGAACGGCTGCATCAGGATGTTGTGCGCCTTGCTCCAGTTCGGCTCCTTGGTGTCGGCGGTGAACAGCCCGTCGCCGCCGACCGCGCGCACGCGGCGCAGCGAGCCGCGCACCGCCTTGTCGAAGCGCTTCTCGTCGGAGAGCTCGTCGACCAGATCGTGGCCGGAGACGATCACGATCGGCGAACCCATCATGTCGAGCCAGAAGATCGGCCCGAGCTCCTTGGAGAGCTTCACCAGATGCTGCACCGGCGCGGTCGAATCCAGCGACAGCATGTTGCCGACCACCGGCTTCGTCGGCGGATGCGGGATCGGACTCAGTCTGTTGCCGGACGCCATCTTCGGAAGTGCCCCCTCACTATGCGCGTCATCCTGAGGAGCGCGCAACGCGCGCGTCTCGAAGGATGGCCGCTTGCTCCTGTCCCTCTCATCCTTCGAGGCGCGCCGAGGCCGGCGCGCACCTCAGGATGACGCCTGTCCGAATTTTCGCTTACGCCACTCAATCAGCTTGGCGCTGACTTCGTCAGGCTTTTCCTGCTGCGTCCAATGGCCGCTGTCGTGGACCAGATACTTTTCGAGGTCCGGCACCAGCTTCTCCATGCCGTCGGCGGCCGACGGCGGCAGCACCGCGTCGTTCTCGGCCATGATCATCAGCGACGGCACCCGCACATGATGGTCCAGCCCGGCCGAGCGTTCCCAGTTGCGGGTGAAATTGCGGTACCAGTTGATGCCGCCGGTGAAGCCGGTCTTGGAGAACGTATCGACGAACACTTTCTTCTCGTCCGCCGACAGGATCGGCGTGCGCGGGTCGTGCCTGGCGTCGTAGTTCGCGATCATCTGCGGAAACGCCAGATTGAGCCGAGCCGACGCCCCGACGCCGGCGATCGGCTGTTCTTCCGGCGTGCCGGGCGGGCGCGCCACCGGCTTGCGCATGAAGGCGTCGAAAGTCTGCTCGACGCGGCTGCCGAAGATACGGTCGGGCTCGCGCGCCGGATCCTGGAACTGGACGATGTACATGTGGTCGCCGAAGCGCTGGCGGAACAGCGCGATCGGGTCCATCGGCGCACGGTCCCAATGCGGCGTGTTGACGCCGACGACGCCGGCGACGCGCGAAGGATGCCTGAGCGGCATTTGCCAGACGACAAAGCCGCCCCAGTCGTGACCGACGAAGATCGCCTTGTCGATCTTGAGATGGTCGAGCAGGCCGACGAGATCGCCGGTCAGGTGCTCCATGTCGTAGGCTTCGACCGGCTCCGGCCGGTCGGTCGCGCCGTAGCCGCGCTGATCCGGCGCAATCACCCGGATGCCGGCCTCGCCGAGCGCCTTGATCTGGTGGCGCCAGGAGAACGCCAGTTCGGGCCAGCCATGGCACAGCACCACCGGCGGCGTGTCGGTCTTGGGGCCCGATTCGTAAAACCCCATGCGGATGCCGTTCGTCTCGGCGAACTGCAGCGGTGGCATCTCGATCATTGTGAAATTCCTATTCGGCCGCGCCCTTGATGTCAGCAGGCGGGGGCGCGAACGCCGCCTCGAGTGCATCGAATTCGAGCGGCAGCATGTCGCACATCACCTGCACATGGGGAATGATGTTGGCACCGACAATGAAGCCGAAATCAAGCTGATCGCGATAGCTCTGCACCGTGATGTTGAGCGCCACGCTATGGGTCGAGATCGAAACCGGGAAGATGTGCAGCAGCTCCGCACCCGCGGCGTAGAGCGTCTGCCGCGGCCCCGGCACGTTCGACACCGTGATGTTGGTCGCCGGCGGCAGCACGTTGGAGAGGTCGGAACGGCTGTAGAGCAGCGCCAAGACCTGCACCACGATCGGCGCACCCAGCAGCGAGATGTTGGAGACCTGCGGCACGAGGGCGCGCAGCGGATGCGACATCTCTTTGGACTTGGTGGATTGCGCGATGATGGTCTCGAGCCGCTTCTTGGGGTCCTCGACGTCGGTCGCGATCGAGCAGATCATGCCGAACACCTGGTTGTTGGATTCGGCATTGCCCTCCTCGCGCAGCGAGATCGGCACGCCGGCCGTCAGCGACTTGTTAGGCAGCGCGCCCTGGCCGATCAGATAGCGCCGCACCACGCCGGAGGCGAGCGCCAGCACGACGTCGTTGAGCTTGCCGCCCGAGGCCTTCGCCAGCGCCTTGGCCCGCGACAGCGAGATCGAGGTGCCGGCAAAGCTGCGCTCGGACGAGATCGCCTTGTTGAGGATGGTCGGCGGCGAGGCCATCGCCTGCAGGCTCTCGCGCGACCTGGGATCGGCGACCTTGGCGACGACGTCGGACAGGCTCTTGAGCACGGTCGGCATCGAGCCGGCGAATTTCACCGCGCTCTCGATCTGGAACATGGCATTGTCGAACAGGATCGAGCCGAGATCGCTCTTGCCCGAGCGCGGCAGCTCCAGGCTCTTCTGCGCGGCGGCGGCCGCCTCGAACGGCTGGGTCCAGAGCTGCTGATAGGCGTCGATCAGATTGGCCGCGATGTCGCGCGGCTCCTGCGCGACCTTTTTCGCGCTCGGCGGATCGATCTGCCGCGGCACCGGCGTCAGGTCGTAGATCATGCTGGTCAGCGCCGCGCCGGCGCCGCCGTCGATGCAGGCGTGGTGCATCTTGGAATAGAGCCCGATCTCGTTGTCCTTCATGCCCTCGAAGACGTAGAACTCCCAGAGCGGGCGGGCGCGATTCAACAGCTTGGCGTGCATCCAGCCGACGATGCGCTCCAGCGTGGCGCGGTCGCGCGGCGCAGGCAGGCTGGCGCGGAAGATGTGGCGGTCGATGTCGAACTGGTCGTCCTCGACCCAGGACGGATGATCGATATCGAGCGGCGCCTTCTGCAGGCGCGCCTTGAGGATCGGCGCGACGTGCAGCCGCGAGGCGATCATCGCCTTGAACTCCTCGAAGAAGTCGCCCTTGTAGCCGTCGGGCAGGCGGAAGATCGCCATGCTGCCGACATGCATCGGCATTTCCGGCGTTTCCAGATAGAGAAACGATGCGTCCAACGAGGACAGCTTCTTGGCGTCGCTCATGATCTCCTCCCGAGAGCCAATTGACGCGGGCGCCTTGGCGGCGCTTCTCGTCGTCTGGTTTAGGATAGTGCCTGTTCTGCCGCCCCGTAGGCAATGGCAAAGGGGCCCGACCGGTCAAAATGCCGGAACTCCCCTTCCGGCTGCGCTAGCCGGTTCGCGATCGCCCACAAGGCTGCGGGGTTGACGCCGAGGCCGAGATGGCTGGCGAAATGCACCTCGATGTTCTCGGCGGTGGCCGAAGGCCGCAGCCGCGAGGTCCGCCAATTCACGATGCCGTCGGTGCGGGAATAGATCGAGGTGGTCGGCACCGGCATGTCGCCGGCGATCGCGGCGCGTATCTCGGGGATGTCGTCCACCCCCTCGCCGGACAACAGCTCATAGAGCCGTGTCGCATTGGTGGCGCGGATGTCGTCGGCGAACGGGCTGCCCAGCGTGATGATGGAACGCACCAGCTCCGGCATCTGCGACGCCAGGTCGCGCGCGTAGACGCCGCCGAGGCTCCAGCCGATGATCGAGACTTTGCGCCCGGAAGCCTCGTGTATCCGCTTCAGGAGGTCGCGCAGCGCATTGCGCCTGGAGGCGATGCCGCCGAAATTGCGGCCCATGTTCCAGGCGTAGGCGTCGTAGCCGAGCTCCTTCAAATAGCGCCGCATCGGCGCCATCGAAAGGTCGCTGGCGAGGAAGCCCGGCAGCGCCAGCACCGGATGACCGTCGCCCTTCGGCGCCTGCATCAGGAGTGGCGAGAGCAGCAGGCTCGAATTGAGCTCGAGCACGCCGCGCGCTTCCGCCAGCATCAGGAACAGGCCTGGCGGGCGCAGCCGGCGTCCGGTACCCTCGATGCTCCTGTCCATGTCGGCCACTACTTCTTCTTGCTCGCGCCGCCGAAGCCGGCCATCGCCACGAACATGTCCTGGAAGCGCTCAGCGAGCTTGGGATCGAAGGTGAACCAGCTCTGCATCAGCGATTCCGGTGAAATCTTGTCGATGTTCGACAGCATCTGCTGCTGCAGCTTGTCCATCACGGCGTTCTGCATCGGCGCCACATCCGGCAGGCCGAAGAACTGCCGCGCTTCAAGGGGCGTACAATCTATCTCGACGTTGACTTTCATATCCGCCTCCTCAAATGCGCCTGGCCCGCCTCAGTATCACCGCGACGGGGGGAGTCACGCAAGCGAGCCGTATCTGCCCCGAGGTACAGTCGGCCTCAATCATCCGTTATGGTCAACTAAACCGTTCACCCGTGGCCGGCGCAAACGGCGCCTGCCGGTGATCGCCATTGCGGCCAATACGGCACTCCGAAAGTCGAATGTCACGCGTTCGCGCCGACCGCCTATTCTCACGATCCTGTTCATTGCGCTGCACCCGCGCAAACCGGTTAACCCTTTGGGAAATCGCGCTTGCGTGGCCTGCAAACTCTGGCAACATGGCCAATAATACCAGCCGGACAAAGCAGCCGGCGGACAAAAACGGGGACGCGGGATCACATGTCGGTACGTTGGAGTTTGTTTGCGGCGGCTGCCGTCGCACTCGTTGCCTTTGCTTTGCCGGCATCGGCCCAGACGTTGAAATATGCCAACCAGGGCGAGCTCAAGTCACTGGATCCCTACACACTGAAGGAAACCACGACGATCGCGCATCATGGCCATGTCTATGAGGGACTGGTTGCGCGCGACAAGGACCTGAAGATCATTCCGGCACTGGCGGAAAGCTGGGAGGCGCTGAGCCCGACTCAATGGCGCTTTCATCTGCGCAAGGGCGTGAAATTTCACAATGGCGACCCCTTCACCGCCGACGACGTGCTGTTCTCCGCCGAACGCGTCCGCGCCAAGGGCTCCAACTTCCTCAACGTCCCGGCCGACGCCAAGTTCACCAAGGTCGACGACTACACGGTCGACGTGACGCTGGACTCGCCCAATCCCATCCTGACTGCGCAGTGGGATGGCTGGTACATCATGGATAAGAAGTGGTGCGAGGAGAACAACGCCGTCGCACCGACGCCGGCCTCCGCGACCACGCCCAGCTACGCGACGCTGCACGAGAACGGTACTGGCCCCTTCACAATCGAGAGCCACCAGCCCGGCGTCAAGACCGTCTTCAAGGTCTACCCGGACTACTGGCGCAAGCCGGAGCACAATCTCAAGGAAATTATCTTCACCCCGATCGCATCCGACGCCACCCGCGTCGCCGCGCTGCTCTCGGGCGAAGTCGACGTGATCGAGCCGGTTCCGATCCAGGACATCCAGCGGGTCAATTCGAGCGGCACCGCAACCGTCCTGACCGGGCCGGAGATCCGCACCATCTTCATCGGCATGGACATCGCGCGCGATGAGCTGCTGTTCTCCAATATCAAGGGCAAGAACCCGTTCAAGGACATCCGCGTCCGCGAGGCCTTCTACAAGACGATCGACGTCGACCTGATCAAGACCCGCGTCATGCGCGGCATGTCGACGCCCTCGACGCTGATGATCGCCCCCGAGCTCTATCCGCTGTCGAAGGAGTTCACCCGGCCCAAGCTCGATCCGGACGGCGCCAAGAAGCTGCTGGCCGACGCCGGCTATCCGAACGGCTTCGAAGTCACGATGGATTGCCCGAACGACCGTTACGTCAACGACGCCGCGATCTGCCAGGCGGTGGTCGGCATGCTGGCGCGCATCGGCATCAAGGTGAACCTGCTGGCGCAGCCGAAGGCGCAGTATTTCGCCAAGGTGCTGAAGCTCGGCGGCTACCAGACCTCGTTCTTCATGCTGGGCTGGACGCCGGCGACCTCGGATTCCCACAACGTGCTGCACGACATTTTCGGCTGCCGCCCCGACCCGAAGGATTCCACAAGGGGTGAAGCCAATCTGGGCGGCTATTGCAACAAGGAGGTCGACGCGCTGACCGACAAGGTTCTGGTCGAGCCCGACGATGCCAAACGCAACCAGCTGATCAAGCAGGCCTACGAGATCGTCATCAAGGACTACGGCTACATCCCGCTGCACCAGCAGTCGCTGGCATGGGGCGTATCGAAAAAGGTCAAGCTGACCCAGCGTGCGGACAACCAGGTCCTGCTTTACTGGGCAACCAAACAGGGTGAATAGTGGTTTTGGCGAATTGGGTCCCGGAAGCCCCTGCTTCCGGGACCTCTTGCTTTCCGGGCGCGCAATGCCGCGTGCCAAGTGTACTGACAAGTGCCAAGAGCAGTGAAAGGTAGAGATGCTGGCTTTCACTCTTCGCCGCGTGTTGCAGGCGATCGGCGTCATGCTCGCCGTGGGCGTCATTGCGTTCTCGATGTTCCGCTTTGCCGGCGACCCGGTGAACCAGATCGTCTCGATCGACACCTCGGCCGCGCAGCGCGCCGAGATCCGGCAATCGCTCGGCCTTGACGATCCCGTGCTGGTGCAGTTCGGCCGCTATTTCATCAATGCTGTGCAGTTCAAGTTCGGCGTGTCCTACCAGTTCCGCCTGCCGGTCTCCTCGCTGCTGGCGGAGCGGCTGCCGGCGACGCTGGAGCTTGCGATCTGCGCGACGCTGTTCGCCATGGTGGCTGGCATCCTGATGGGGGTCTATTCGGCGCTGCGCCGTGACACCGTGCTCGCCAAATTATTCCAGGCGGTATCGCTGATCGGCATTTCGCTGCCGACCTTCCTGATCGGGATCCTGCTGATCTATCTGTTCGCGGTGACGCTGGGCTGGCTGCCCTCCTTCGGCCGCGGCGAGGTGGTGAAGCTCGGCTGGTGGACCACCGGGCTGCTGACCGTTTCCGGCCTGAAAGCGCTGATCATGCCGTCGATCACGCTCGGGCTGTTCCAGATGACCCTGATCATGCGGCTGGTGCGCGCCGAAATGCTGGAAGTGCTGCGGACCGACTATATCCGCTTCGCCCGCGCCCGCGGGCTGACCACGCGCGCGATCCATTTCGGCCATGCGCTGAAGAATACCCTGGTCCCGGTAATCACGGTGGCTGGGCTGCAGTTTGGCTCGGTTATTGCTTTCTCGATCATCACGGAAACCGTGTTCCAATGGCCGGGCATGGGACTTCTGTTCGTACAGGCCGTGCAAAACGTCGATATCCCGATCATGGCTGCGTATCTGTTGATGGTCTCGCTGATCTTCGTCACCATCAATCTCGTGGTCGACATCCTCTACACCGTGGTCGACCCGCGCTTGCGGTCGACCGTCGGCCGTGCGGCGTGAGGGGCTGACCGATGTCCGACGCCGTCGTCCCGCATCGCTCCGAAGACCAGGCGCATGTACCTGCCGGCTGGTTCAGGCGCGCGCTTGACAGCGATATCTTCTATTCGTTCCGCCGTTCCCGGCTGACGATGGTCGCCGCCTTGATCACGCTGCTGTTTTTCCTGCTGGCGGTCTTCGCGTCGTGGCTCGCGGTGCAGAACCCGTTCGATCCGGCACAGCTGCAGCTGATGAACTCGCGAATCGCGCCGCTGTGGACCGCCGACGGCCAAAGCCCGTTCCTGCTCGGCACCGACGAGCAGGGGCGTGATGTTCTCTCGGCGATCCTCTACGGCCTGCGCATCTCGCTTGCGGTCGGCATAGCCGGCGTGATCTTCGCCGGCGCGCTCGGCATCGCGCTCGGGCTGGTCGCCGGATATTTCGGCGGCGCGGTCGACAGTGTGATCATGCGGATCGCCGACGTGCAGCTCACCTTCCCGGCGATCCTGATCGCGTTGTTGGTCAATGGCGTCGTCAAATCGCTGCTCGGCAACCGGCTCGACGAGATGAGCACGCTCGGCGTGCTGATCGTCGCGATCGGACTCAGTTTCTGGGTGCAATATGCCCGCACCGTGCGCGGTTCGGTGATGGTCGAGAAGAACAGGGATTATGTAGCGGCGGCGCAGCTGATCGGGCTGCCGGCGCCGACGATCATGCTGCGGCACGTGCTGCCGAACACGATGGGTCCCATCCTCGTCATCGCCACTATCAATCTGGCGCTCGCGATCATCACCGAGGCGACGCTGTCGTTCCTCGGCGCCGGCATGCCCGATACCATGCCCTCGCTCGGCACCCTGATCCGGATCGGCAACAACTATTTGTTTGCCGGCGAATGGTGGATCGTCGCCTTCCCGGGCATTGCGCTGGCAGGCCTGATCCTCTCCATCAACCTCGTCGGCGACTGGCTGCGCGACGCCCTCAATCCGAAGCTCCGATGAGCAAACCTGTCCTCTCCGTACGCAACCTCGAGGTGGAATTCGTCACCCGCCGCGCGACGTTGCGCGCCATCAACGGCGTGTCGTTCGACATCGCCAAGGGCGAGGTGCTTGGCGTGGTCGGCGAATCCCGCGCCGGCAAATCGGTCACGGGCCTGGCGGTGATTGGGCTGATCGATCCGCCCGGCCGCATCTCCGCTGGCGAGATCGAGCTGTCGGGCACCCGGATCGACCATCTTCCGCCGGAGGAGATCCGCCGCGTCAGGGGCAAGCGGATCGGCATGATCTTCCAGGATCCGCTGACCAGCCTCAATCCGCTCTACCGGATCGGCGACCAGATCATCGAGACCATCCGCACCCACACCAATCTCAGCGAAAGCGCCGCGCGCAAGCGCGCCATCGATCTATTGGCCGAGGTCGGCATCCCCGCGCCGGAGAAGCGCATCGACGGCTACCCGCACGAATTCTCCGGCGGCATGCGCCAGCGCGTCGTCATTGCGCTCGCGATCTGCGCCGAGCCCGAGCTGATCATCGCCGACGAGCCGACCACCGCACTCGATGTTTCCGTGCAGGCGCAGATCATCGCGCTGATCAAGCGGCTCGGCCGCGACCATGGCACCGCCGTGATGCTGGTGACCCACGACATGGGCGTGATCGCCGAGACCTGCGACCGCGTCGCGGTGATGTATTCCGGCCGCATCGCCGAGATCGGCCCGGTGCAGGAGGTGGTGCGCAATCCGCTGCATCCCTACGCCAAGGGCCTGATGGGCGCGATCCCGACGCTCGCGGGCGAGGACAAGCGCCTGGTGCAGATTCCCGGCTCGATGCCGCGGTTGTCGGCGATCCCGCCGGGCTGCCCATTCAATCCGCGCTGTGCGTTTGCCTTCGATCGCTGCCGCGTCGAGCGGCCCGAGCCGATCCGGCAGGGCACACAATCCGTCGCCTGCCATCTGTTCGAGCCCGCCAAGGAGACGGCGGCATGAGCACGGCGCTGATCGAGGTCAAGAACCTGCGCCGTGTCTTCGACGTCTCGAAGCCGTGGCTCAATCGCGTGATCGAGGGTGGCCATCTCGAATTCCTGAAGGCCGTCGACGGCGTCAGCTTCGACATCAAGCGCGGCGAGACCTTTGCGCTGGTCGGCGAATCCGGCTCCGGCAAGACCACCGTTGCGCGCATGGTCGTCGGCCTGCTGCCGCCGAGTTCGGGCGAAGTCATTATCGACGGCGTCTCGATGACCGATCCGCGGCAGGCCCAGGCGCGCCGCCGGCTGCGCCGGCGCATCCAGATGGTTTTTCAGGATCCCTATGCGAGCCTCAATCCGCGTTACCGGGTCGCCGCCATCGTCGCCGAGCCGATCCGCGCCTTCGACCTGATCCAGGGCGAGCGCGATATCAAGGCCCGGGTCGGCGAATTGCTCTCGCTGGTCGGCCTGCACCCCGACGACGGCCAAAAATTCCCGCACGAATTTTCCGGCGGCCAGCGCCAGCGCATCGCGATCGCCCGCGCGCTGGCGTCGGAGGCCGAGTTCATCGTCTGCGACGAGCCGACCTCGGCGCTCGACGTCTCCGTGCAGGCGCAGATCCTCAATCTGATGCGCGATTTGCAGGACAAGTTCGGCCTGACCTATCTCTTCATCAGTCACAATCTCGCGGTGGTCCGTCATATGGCGAGCCGGATCGGCGTGATGTATCTCGGCCGCATCGTCGAGATCGCCGAGGGCCGAAAACTGTTCGAGACCCCGCGGATGCCCTACACCAGGATGCTGCTCGGCGCGGTTCCCGATCTTGCGATGTCCGGGCGCCAGCGCATCCCGGTCAAGGGCGAGATTCCCAACCCGATCGATCCGCCGCCGGGTTGCTCGTTCAACCCGCGCTGTCCGCTCGCCTTCGATCTCTGCCGTGAGAGGACGCCGGAACTGATCGATGGCGTCGCCTGCCACGCCGTCAACAATGCTGCCGCCGCCGTTCCGGCATGATCACGCGGATGGGAGCGGCTATGTCTACCAAGCGGTTGGCATACCAGCCCACCTGTGATCAAGTGCGCGCGCACAAGAAACCCAACAAGCCGCCAAACGGTCAATCGTCATGAGCAACGTCAACCCCGATCCGTTCACCACAAGGCCCGAGATCGAAGGCACTTTCGGCGTCGTCACCTCGACGCACTGGATCGCCACCGCGGTCGGCATGGCGGCGCTGGAGAAAGGCGGCAACGCCTTTGATGCGGGGGTCGCCACCGCCTTCACGCTGCAGGTGGTCGAACCGCATCTGAACGGGCCCGGCGGCGACGTGCCTGTTATCGTGCACGACGTCAAGCGCGGCAAAAGCGAGGTGATCTGCGGCCAGGGCCCGGCGCCGGCGAAGGCAACCATCGCGCATTACCGCAGCGAGGGCCTCGATATGGTGCCCGGCACCGGCCTGCTCGCGGCCTGCGTGCCTGGCACGTTCGAAACCTGGATGCTGCTGCTGCGCGACTACGGCACGATGAAGCTGCGCGACGTGCTGGAGCCTGCAATCGCCTATGCCCGTGACGGCTATCCGCTGGTCGAGCGTGCGTCTGCGACCATCCAGACCGTCGAGCAGCTGTTCCGGAAATACTGGACCACGTCGGCCGACGTCTATCTGCCGAACGGCGAGGTGCCGAAGCCCGGCACCATCTTCACCAACAAGAAGCTCGCGGAGACTTACACCCGTATCCTGAGCGAGGCGGAGAGCGCAGGCCACGACCGCGTCGCGCAGATCGAGCGCGCGCGGCAGGCCTGGTCGAAAGGCTTCGTCGCCGAGGCGATCGATAAGTTCTGCCGCACCCAGGAGGTGATGGACGTCTCCGGCTCGCCGCATCGCGGCGTGCTGTCGGCCGACGACATGGCGCGCTGGCAACCGACCATCGAGGCGCCACTCACCTATGATTACGGCCGCTACACCGTGCAGAAGGCCGGCGTCTGGAGCCAGGGCCCGGTGATGCTGCAGCAGCTCGCGCTGCTCAAGGGTTTTGAACTCGACGGGCTCGATCCGGCAGGCCCCGACTTCATCCATCTGCAGATCGAAGCTGCCAAGCTCGCTTATGCCGATCGCGAGACATTCTATGGCGACCCCAAGTTCACCGATATCCCGATCGGAACGCTGCTGTCCGATGCCTATAACAACGAACGGCGCAAGCTGATCTCGAAAGAGCATGCCTCGCTCGACTTCCGCCCCGGCTCGCTCGAAGGCTTCGGCGGCGTCGTGAAATTGCGGCGCGCCGAGGGGCATCGCGAGGCGGTCGGCGCCATGGGCGCGGGCGAGCCGACTGTCGGCCGGTTCGGCGAGGTGCGCGGCGACACCGTGCATTTCGACATCATCGACAAGGCCGGCAACATGATCTCGGCGACACCGTCCGGCGGCTGGCTGCAATCCTCGCCGGAGATTCCCGAGATCGGATTCTGCCTCGGCAGCCGCGCCCAGATGTTCTGGCTAGAGGAGAACCACCCTGCCGCGCTCGCGCCGGGCAAGCGGCCCCGCACCACGCTGTCGCCGACCATGGCGCTGCGCGACGGCGAGCCGTATCTCTCCTGGGGCTCGCCCGGCGGCGACCAGCAGGACCAGTGGATCACGCAGTTCTTCCTGCGCCATGTCCACGCCCGGCTCAATCTGCAGGAGGCGATCGACGCGCCGGCATGGCACTCCGAGCATTTCCCGATCTCGTTCTGGCCGCGCACCGCGCGGCCCGGCGTGCTGGTGCTGGAAAACCGCGTGCCGAAATCGACCGTCGACGAATTGAAGCGCCGCGGCCATGTGGTGGAGATCGGCCCCGATTGGTCGGAAGGCCGCCTCACCGCCGCCTCCAAGGTCGGCCCCCGCCGCCGTGCCGCGGCCAACCCGCGCGGCATGCAGGGTTATGCCGCGGGCCGCTAGACGAGATGACCATCGTATCATGATGACGTCGGATCGAATTGCAGACCGAGCCTCAAACTCCACCTCGCCCCGCTTGCGGCAGGGCTGTCCGGGGAAATTCAACCATAGCAGAGTTCCATCTGGTTGAGGGGCGTTCTGCATTTGCGGCGGCTAGTACCTACTGTTCTTAAAGCGTGAGTCGTGATTCAAGGTCGGGATGATACCCGAAGCAAGAGAAGTCCACCTTTCGAGGAAAGATCGCAAGGTGCTTGAGGCGTGTTGCCGCTCCCCGGTGACGTTGCAGCGCGATTTGAAGCGGGCGCGGATAGTTCTGTTGGCGGCGGATGGACGCAGCACTCGGTCGATCGCCAAGGAAGTTGGGGTCCAGCCGCGGATTGTCAGCCTTTGGCGGCATCGCTATGCCGACCAAGGCCTTGAAGGGCTGCAAGACAAGCCGCGACCGGGCAAGCAGCCAATCTATACGAAGGCCACCGACAAGCGGATTCTGAAGCTGCTGGACAAGCCGCCGCCGGACGGGTTCGCACGCTGGACCGGGCCCCTGCTGGCCGGGGCGCTGGGCGATGTTGACGTCCAATATGTCTGGCGGTTCCTGCGCAGCCACAAGATTGACCTCGCGGCTCGTAAGTCCTGGTGTGAGAGCAACGACCCGAACTTTACGGCCAAAGCCGCCGATGTTGTCGGCCTCTATGTCGCCCCGCCCGCGAAGGCCATTGTGCTGTGCGTGGACGAGAAGCCCTCGATCCAGGCTTTGGAGCGAGCGCAGGGTTATCTGAAGTTGCCCAATGGCCGCGCCTTGACCGGCCAGAGCCACGATTACAAGCGGCATGGCACCACAACATTGTTTGCGGCGCTCGAAGTCGCCACCGGAAAGATCATCGCGGCGCATTCAAAACGCCGACGCCGCGTCGAGTTTCTCGACTTCATGAACAGCGTCACCGCGGCTTTTCCGAACCGGAAGCTTCACGTCATCCTCGACAACCTCAACACCCACAAGAAGAACGAGCATTGGCTCAAGGCCCACCCCAACGTGCAATTTCATTTCACGCCGACAAGTGCGTCTTGGCTCAATCAGGTCGAGGTATGGTTTTCGATCTTGCAGGGGCAGTCGCTCAGCGGCACCTCCTTCACAAGCCTCACGCAGCTTCAGGAGCACATCGATGCCTACGTCAACGCATACAACGACAGAGCCGAGCCCTTCGTCTGGACCAAGAAAAAGGTCCGTCAACGCCGTTTCAAAGGCCGCCGTATCACTCAGCTATGATTCTGGGTACTAGGGTTGATTGGCGGAGGCTTGTCGATGCTGGCGAAGGCTCGCCGGGTGAACAGGAACTGGCTGACGAGTTCGGCGAGCCTGAGCGGCAGCATTTTGATGCAGTTGGTCCGCGCGGCAATGCGCAACAGTAGGTAGGCAATCATCGCAGCAAGCACTTGCAGGCGGATTGCATTGTCGTTGGTGCCGAGGAACTTGCGGATGTCGAGGTGCTGCTTGATCCAGCGGAACAGCAGTTCGATCTGCCACCGGCTCTTGTAGAGGGCGGCGATCTCGACGGCCGTTCGGGTCGTATCGTTGGTGAGAAGCGTGATCACGCCGCCGTTCTCCCGCCTGACCTTGATGCGCCGCAGCGGTATCGGCAAACGCGAGTCGCCCTTACTGGTGAGCTTCACCTCGTCGTCGACGATGATCCTGAAGCCGTCCCCCTTGCTGTTGCGGATGGCGCGATGCCTGACCGCGCGTAGCCGGATGCTCGTCTTCGGCCGGGTCACGAAGAAAGCCTTGCTATCATTGATCTTCTGCCACCAGTCGAAACGGCAATATCCCTTGTCGAACACGTAGGTTGTGCCGGCCTGGATCGGAGTCTGGCGACCGATCTCGATATCGTTGACGTTGGCAGCCGTCACCTCGACGCACTTCGGGATATCGCCCTTGGGATCGTAGACCACGTGCAGCTTCATGCCGCGGATGCGGCCGTTCCACACCGCCCAGGTGCAAACTTTGCCAAGCGGGATCGGACTGGCGTCGATCAGGCGCACCATCTCCTTGCCTTCGCCCCGCAACTGCCGGCTTGCCATCGCCGACAATCGTGCAAAGGTTTGCGCAAAAATGCTGGACGGGCGGCGGGTATTGGCATCCGACCGCGTCGAGCGGGACAACCTGCCGGTGCCCAGATGATAGTGATGCTGAGGATTGGCGTTGAAGCCGGTCACCACGGCGCGCAGGCTGTTGTTCCCGCTCAACTGCGCATAGATCAGCGCTACCAGGTGATCCCAGCTCTTGAACGACTTGTCGTAGGCATCCCCGTCCAGACGATCCACAGCCGTCTGAAACTGCCGCCGATTGATCGGTTCAAGCAGCCTACTAAAAATGCTATCGCGAAATCGCATGCTCGGCCTTCTGTGTCTCGACAACCAGAAAAGACCGATTTGCCTCGGTTTTGCCGAGCATGCACCGCGACACAGTGAATCATTCCCCGGACAGCCCTGCGCTTGCGGGGAGAGGTCGGATCGCATCGCAGATGCGATCCGGGTGAGGGGGAGCCTCCGCAAACTCGATATCTGCCGCTTTCGCGGAACGAGCCCCTCACCCCAGCCCTCTCCCCGCGAAGAGCGGGGAGAGGGAGAAGAGACACGAGATGACCTGGTCGATCATCGCCCGCGACAGCGCCACCGGCCAGCTCGGCATCGCGGTCGCGACGCAGGCGCTGGTCAATCCCTATTACGGCATCGACGGCCTCGCGCTGCTGCGCGAGGGCAAGAGCCCGCATGAGGCGATCGCGGCGCTGCTTGCGACCGACAGCGGCCGCGAGAGTCGGCAGGTCCATGTCATGGACAGCACGGGTCACTTCGCTGCGCATTCCGGCAAGGACTGCATCGACTGGTTCGGCCATATCGCGGGCGATGGCTTCTCGATCGCCGGCAACATGCTGGCCGGCCCCGCTGTGCTTGACGAGACCGCGCGTGTGTATTCCGCAGGCGAAAAACTCCCGTTCGCCGAGCGGCTGATCAAGGCGATGTTCGCCGGCGAAGCGGCCGGCGGCGACAAGCGCGGCAAGCAATCGGCGGCACTCCTGATCCACGGCGCGGAGGAATGGCCGCTGCTCGACCTGCGGGTCGACGATCACGCCGATCCCTTGCGCGAGCTGGAGCGGCTGGAAGCCGTCAGCCGCGAGCACTGGGTGCCGTTCCGGAACTTCATGCCGACCCGAGGCAATCCGGCCGGAACCAGCGACCGCGCCAAGATCGATGCCGGCATCGCTGCGGCAACCACGAGCCGCGAATGACTGCAGGCCCGCTGATCGAGATCGAAGGCCTGCGCGTCACGTTCCACGGCGACGACGGCCGCATTACGCACGCGGTCGATAGCGTCGATCTGTCCGTCGCCAACGGCGCCACGCTCGGCCTGGTCGGCGAGTCCGGCTGCGGCAAGAGCGTGACCTCGCTCGCCATCATGGGGTTGTTGCCGAAGCAATCGGCTGAAGTCTCCGGCGCGATCCGCTTCGACGGCTTCGACCTGCTCGACGTGCCGGACGCGACGCTGCGCGACCTGCGCGGCAACCGTCTCGCCATGATCTTCCAGGAGCCGATGACCTCGCTCAACCCGAGCTTCACGATCGGCGACCAGATCACCGAGACCATCTTGCGTCACCGCGGCGGCTCCCGCCGCGCGGCGCGCGAGCGCACCATCGAGCTGCTCCGCCGCGTGCATATCCCCTCGCCCGAGAAACGCATCGACGAGTTCCCGCACAAGCTGTCCGGCGGCATGCGCCAGCGCGTGATGATCGCGATGGCGCTGGCCTGCGATCCGCAGCTTCTGATCGCCGACGAGCCGACCACCGCGCTCGACGTCACGCTGCAGGCGCAGATCCTCGATCTAATGCGCGAGCTGAAGGCCGCGAGCCGAGCCTGCGATCATCCTGATCACCCACGATCTCGGCGTTGTCGCTGAAGTCTGCGACGAGGTCGCGGTGATGTATGCCGGCGAGATCGTCGAGCGCGCGCCGGTCGACGAGCTGTTCGCCAATCCGCAGCATCCCTACACGGTCGGCCTGCTCGGCTCGATCCCGCGGCTCGACCGCCGCACCAGCCATCTCGCCACCATCGAGGGCATGGTGCCGAACATGGCGAACCCGCCCGCGGGCTGTCGCTTTGCCGCGCGTTGCCCGTTCGTGGAGAATGCCTGCACCAAAGCGCCGCCGCCGCTCGCGATGCTGAGCGCGACCCACGCCTCGCGCTGCATCAGGGCGCCGCTGGAGCAGCTGGTGTCATGACGGCTGGGCTCCTCACTCTCGTGCCCCGGGCGCAGTGCAGCACAAGCGCAGCGCGGTGGTGCACTGCTGGACCGGGGCCCACAGCGAGCGTCACGAGACATGGGTCCCGGTTCAGCAGCGCAACACTTCGCGTTGCACTGCGCCCGGGACACGGAGGGCAACACCGATGACCGTGCTGCTCGAGGTCGAAGGGCTGGTGAAGCATTTCGTCGCCGAACGGTCGATGTTCGGGCGGCCGACCGCCCATGTGAAAGCGGTCGACGGCGTCAGCTTCACGGTCGAGGCCGGCAAGACACTGGCACTGGTCGGCGAATCCGGCTGCGGCAAATCTACCGTCAGCCGCCTGGTGCTGCGGCTGATCGAGCCGGACGCCGGGCGCGTCCGTTTTGAGGGCCGCGACCTCGGCGCGCTCAATGCCGAGCAGTTGCGCGCGTTCCGCCGCGACGCGCAGCTGATCTTCCAGGACCCCTACGCCTCGCTCAACCCGCGCATGACGGTGAGCCAGATCCTGACCGAGCCGCTGGCGCTGCACGACCTGGTACCGCCGGCACGCCGCCGCGAGCGGGTCGAGGAGCTTCTGCGCCTGGTCGGCCTCGAGCCGCGCTTTGCGCGCCGCTACCCGCACGAATTCTCCGGCGGCCAGCGCCAGCGCATCGCGATTGCGCGGGCGCTCGCGGTCGAGCCGAAGCTGATCATCTGCGACGAGCCGGTGTCGGCGCTGGACGTCTCGATCCGCTCGCAGATCCTTAACCTGCTGCGCGACCTGCAGGATCGCCTGAAGCTCGCCTACATCTTCGTGTCGCACGATCTCGCGGTCGTGAAGCACATCGCCGATCGCGTCGCCGTGATGAATCTCGGCACCATCGTCGAGACGGCGGATGCACAGGCGCTGTTCGCCGCCCCACGCCATCCCTACAGCCGCGCGCTGTTGTCGGCGATCCCGGTGCCTAAACCAAAGGCAAAGCGCAGCCGGATTGTGCTGCAGGGCGAGCTGCCGAGTGCGCTGCATCCGCCCGCGGGCTGCCGATTCCACACAAGATGTCCCTATGCGATCGAGCGCTGCCGCAGCGAAGCGCCACGCTCGCTGAAGATGGCACCGGACATGCAACGGCGTGTCACCGGACGGCGGAGCTGCCGCGGGACGATGCGATCGTCCCGTCTGACGGCGGCTTCTCGCCGACGCTGGAAAAACTGTTGGCGGCCTTTGGCGCGGCGGAAGGAGCCGGACGTCCCGGGGTTGGTACAGTCGGGACTTAAGGTCGGCGCGTGAACATGGGGAACGGTGTGATGAAGATGCTTCGTTTAGCGGCGGCAGCCGCGCTGTTGCTCGCGCTCGGCGCGGGCGCCCAAACCCGGGCTCAAGCCCAGACCACGCTGCGCATCGGCCTTGCCGAGGATCCCGACATCCTCGATCCCTCGACCGCACGCACCTATGTCGGCCGTATCGTGTTTGCCGCGTTCTGCGACAAGCTGTTCGACATCGACGAAAAGCTCAACATCGTGCCGCAGCTCGCGCTGTCGCACGAGACATCCGCCGACGGCAAGGAGGTCACGATCAAGCTCCGGCCCGGCGTCAAGTTCCAGGATGGCGAACCGTTCGATGCGGAAGCGGCCAAGTTCTCGCTCGACCGCCACATGACGCTGCCGACCTCGTTCCGCAAGTCGGAGCTTGCGAGCCTCGATCATGTCGAGGTGATCGATCCGCTCACCATCAAGCTGGTGCTGAAGACGCGATACTCTCCCCTGATCGCCCAGCTCACCGACCGTGCCGGCATGATGGTGTCGCCGAAAGCGGCGAAGGAGGCCGGCGACAAGTTCGGCCTGCATCCGGTCTGCGCCGGACCGTACAAATTCGTCGAGCGCGTGCAGCAGGACCGCATCGTGTTCGAGAAATTCGCCGACTACTGGAACAGGGACAACGTCTTCATCGACCGCATCGTGTATCTGCCGATCGTGGATGCCACCGTGCGGCTGGCCAATCTGAAATCCGGCGGGCTCGATCTGATCGAGCGGGTGCTGGCGACCGATATCAAGGATGTTCGCGCCGACCCGAAGCTCGTGCTGTCGACGGCGCCCGAGCTCGGCTATCTCGGCCTCACCATCAACATTGCCAACGACAAGGCCAAGGGACCGCTCAGCCAGTCGGAGAAGGTGCGCCAGGCGCTGGATCTGGCGATCGATCGTGAGGCGCTCAACCAGGTCGTGTTCAACGGCGAGTTCACGCCGGGCAATCAATGGGTCTCTCCCACCCATCCCTATTACCAGAAGGCGTTTCCGGTTCGCGGCAGCGACGTCGCCAAGGCCAAGGCGCTGTTGAAGGAGGCCGGTGTCGCGCTGCCGGTTACCGTCGACTACATGGTGCCCAAGGGCACGGAGTATGAAGCGGTGGCACAGGTGGTCCAGTCGATGGCGGCCGAAGCCGGCTTTGACATCAAGATCCGTGTTGTCGAGTTTGCCACCACTTTCAAGCAGGCCCAGGCCGGCGAATTCCAAATATTCCAGATCAACTGGAGCGGCCGGATCGATCCCGACGGCAATTCCTACATCTTCATGCACTCAAAGGCCCCGCAGAACGACGGCGGCTATTCCAATCCGGAAGCCGACAGACTGATGGAGGACGCGCGGCTGACCGCTGATCCCGCGCAGCGCAAGGCGATCTACGAGAAGCTGACCAAGATCCTGCTCAATGACGGGCCCATCATCTACCTCTATCACCGCAAGCTGCTGATCGCGCACACCGCCAAGGTCGACGGTTACCGGCAGATGCCCGATGGCCTGGTGCGCGTGGTCGGGCTGAAGCTGAAATGACCGTCGCGCCACCAGAGACGCAGGGCTGGCAATGCTGAACTTCCTCGCCAAGCGGCTGGTTCAGCTCGTCCCGACGCTGTTCTTCGTGTCGATCTTGATCTTCTCGCTGCAGCATTTGCTGCCGGGCGATCCCGCGCTGGTGATGGCCGGCGAGGAGCGCGATCCGGCCGTGATCGAGCAGATCCGCCAGCAGTATCACCTCGATCAGCCGATCCCGGTGCAATATGTCTACTGGATCAAGGGCGTGCTGTCGGGCGATTTCGGCGAGTCCTTGCGCAACAAGATGCCGGTGCTCAGCCTGATCGCGCAGAAGCTGCCGGTGACGCTGCAGATCGGCGGCATGGCGATCGTGATCGCCTTCCTGATCGGGGTTCCTGCCGGCATCGTCTCGGCCGTGAAGAAGGGCTCCGCCTGGGACTACGGCGCCAATTTGTTCGCGCTGTGGGGCATCTCAACGCCGAATTTCTGGCTCGGCATCATGCTGATCTTCCTGTTCTCGATCGAGCTTGGCTGGCTGCCGGCTTCCGGCTACGTGCCTTTGAGCGAGAACTGGCGCGCCAGTCTTGCGGCGTCGATCATGCCGGCCTTCGTGCTCGGCAATGCGATCGCGGCGATCCTGATGCGGCATACCCGCAGCGCCATGCTGCAGGTGCTGGAGAGCGACTATGTCCGCACCGCGCGCGCCAAGGGGCTCTCGGAGCGCACGGTGATCCTCAAGCATGCGATGCGCAACGCGCTGACGCCGATCATCACGCTCGGCGCGCTCGAGCTTGGCACGCTGCTATCAGGCGCGGTCCTCACCGAGCAGATCTTCTCGATCCCCGGCTTCGGCAAGCTGATCGTGGATGCGGTGTTCAACCGCGATTACGCGGTGGTGCAAGGCGAGGTGCTGACCACCGCGACGATCTACATCGCGCTCAATCTGATCGCCGACATCGCCTATATCCTCGTCAACCCGCGGCTGAGGGGCTGACCCTGTGACCGACACCGCTCTCAGCATGGTCCCGCTTGCTGCCTCCGAAGCACTGGAGAGCCCGTCGCGCCGCGCCTGGCGACGGCTGATGAAGCGCAAGGGCGCCGTCGCCGGCCTCGTCGTGATCGCGACCTTCATCCTGCTCGCGGTGTTCGCGCCGCTGATCGTGCCCTACGATCCGATCGCGACGAGCTGGTCGCTGGTGCGCAAGGCGCCGTCGGCGCAGCACTGGTTCGGCACCGACGAACTCGGTCGCGACGTGCTGGCGCGTGTCGTGTACGGCGCCCGCGCCTCGCTGCTGGCGGGCCTCATCTCGGTCAGCATCGCGCTTTCGATCGGCGTGCCGCTCGGCCTGCTCGCCGGCTATCGCGGCGGCTTCATCGACGCGCTGATCGGCCGTATCACTGATGCGATGCTGGCCTGCCCGTTCCTGATCCTGGCGATCGCGCTTTCCGCCTTCCTCGGCCCGAGCCTCGGCAATGCGATGATCGCGATCGGCATCTCGGCGACCCCGATCTTCGTTCGCCTGACCCGAGGTCAGGTGATGAGCATCAAGGTCGAGGACTATGTCGAAGCCGCGCGCGCGATGGGCAATCCGCGCTGGCGGATCGCGCTGGTCCATATCCTGCCGAACATCCTGCCGGCGCTTTTGGTGCAGGCGACGCTGTCGATCGCGGCTGCGATCATTGCGGAAGCCGCACTCTCCTTCCTCGGCCTCGGCCAGCAGCCGCCGGCGCCGTCCTGGGGCAGCATGCTCAACGCCGCGCAGCGCTTCCTCACCAATGCGCCATGGATAGCGGTCTGGCCGGGACTTGCGATCTTCCTGGTCGTGCTGTCGTTCAATTTGATCGGCGACGGCCTGCGCGACGCGCTGGACCCGAAGGCGCGGTAACCGTCGCAGCGGCCGCAGCTAGTCCTTTCCCGTCATCCAGAGGAGCGCGTAGCGCGTCTCGAAGGATCGACGGGCCCCCGCTGGTGGCCGTGCATCCTTCGAGGCTCGCAAGAGCTCGCACCTCAGGATGACGGAGAAAGATTGTGCGCGTAGCTCTATCCACGTCATTGCGAGCGAAGCGAAGCAATCCATTGTCATCGAGTATGCGGAGCCATGGATTGCTTCCTCGCTTCAACGCAAAATTGCTTTACAATTTTGCCGCGAGCTCCTCGCAATGACGGCGGAAGCTAAATCACCACTTCTCTCAGCACCCTTCGGCAATCCATCTCGTATTCGAGATCGACCACCGGCGGGCGGCAGAAGTGCCAGGTCAGGCCCGAGCGGGTGGCGCCGCGGCGGACCAGCTCGTCGACCATGACGGGATGGACATCGTGCACGGTGTAGGCCTGCACCGCCGTCGTCTCCGGCCAGCCAAAGCTGAACTCGGCAAGACGCCGCTCCATCTCGCCCGTGGTGAAACGGACCTTCTCCCGCCACGCGCCGGGACTGAGATCGCGATAGCAAACGATGCGCTCGGGATAGCTGCCGGCGCCGCCGCGTGCCTCGGCGCCACCCGCGATTACGAAGGACGGCGACGCGCTCGTGCTCGGCCGCGTGAACGAGAACGCATAGAACGACGGCTCGGCCGGCGGATCGATCTCGGGACAGACATTGCTGCGCGCCACCGGATTGATGGTGCCGTCGAACAGGCCCCATTCGGCGAGCGTCTTGACATAGTGCTGGTTGAAGGCGCGGAAACCGTCCTCGGTGAATGCGGCCGGCGAGCGCAACTCGCAGGCGCAGAACGAGGTCAGCGGCCGGCCGGCATCCCGGATGTAGGCCGCAATCTGCGCAAAACCTTCCGCAAGCGGCAGCAATCGATCGAAGCGGACCCGCTCGATCTCATAGCCCGCATTCGCCTGCGCGCCGCTTGAATACTGAAACACCGCCGGAATGAACCGGTAATTGCCCGCCGCAAACTCGCTCGCCATGCCTGTTTCCTCGCCTGTTTCCTCCAGATCTTGTGAGGAGCATAGCGCTTTCGAGCGAAGTGGTCTCCCGGTTCGCGTGAAGAAAACGCGTCAAACCAAAGAGTCCTCTGCGCCCCCGTCGGCAAGGCCCGTCACAGGACAAAGAAAAGGCGGCAGTGGCTTTCGCCAGTGCCGCCTCTCCTGCGAGCATGAGCTTGGAGGGCTCAGGTCGGTTTGAGCGCACTGCCACCGCCGAGCTCGTAGTCGGCGATCTGCTTGGCGCGGTCGGAACGGGCCGCGGCCTGGTGGTCGGTCGCGATCACCGTGTAGACCATCGGCAGCACGAACAGGGTAAACAGCGTGCCAATCGTCATGCCGGTGACGACCACGAGCCCGATCGAGAAGCGGCTGGCGGCGCCCGCGCCCGATGCGGTGAGCAGCGGCAGCAGGCCGGTGACCATGGCCGCCGTCGTCATCAGGATCGGACGCAGACGAATCCGGGCCGCCATCTCGATCGCCGAGCGGCGGTCCAGTCCCTCGTTGAGCTGCAGTTCGTTGGCGAACTCCACCATCAGGATGCCGTGCTTGGTGATCAGTCCGACCAGCGTCAGCAGGCCGACCTGGGTGTAGATGTTCATGGTGGCGACGCCGAAGAACAGCGGGATCAAGGCGCCGACGATCGCCATCGGCACGGAGATCATGATCACGAACGGATCGCGCAGGCTCTCGAACTGCGCCGCCAGCACCAGGAAGATGATGATGATGGCGAACGCGAAGGTGACCAGCAGCTGGTTGCCTTCATGGACGTATTGCCGGGAGTCGGCCAGGAAGTCGTAGGTGAAGCCGGACGGCAGCTTCTTGGCTTCACCCTGCAGGAACTCCACCGCCTGCCCCATCGAGACGCCGGGCATCGGCACGGCCTGGAAGGTCGACGAGTTGAGCTGGTTGTAGTGAGTCAGCGCGTTCGGATCGACACCGGTCTCGACCGTAACCACGGTCGACAGCCGCACCAGCTGCCCGGTCGCGGTCGGGACGTAGTAGTTGTCGAACGATTCCGGCGCGAGCCGGCTGGCGCGCGGCACCTGCGGGATCACCTGATAGGAGCGTCCTTCCAGGTTGAAGCGGTTGACGTAGTTGCCGCCGAGCAGCGTCGCCAGCGCGCCGCCGATCGACTGCATTGTGATGCCGAGGTCGCTCGCCTTGGAACGATCGACCTTCACCCGGACCACCGGCTGGTTGAAGTCGAGATCGCTGTCGGTGACGATGAACAGGCCGCTCTTGCGCGCGGCATCCTTGAGCTTGTTCATCTGGTCGAACACCTGCTGGAAGCCGGCCGTCGAGCTGATCACCATCTGCACCGGCAGACCGCCGGGTCCGCCGGGCAGCGGCGGCAGGCTGAACGCGAACGCGCTGACACCCTCGATCTTGGACAGCTCGGCCTGCATTAACGGCTGTAGCGCCTGCGCACTCCGCTTGCGCTCGTCCCACGGCTTAAGCAGTGCGCCGGCGAAGCCGCCCTGCGGACCGGTGATGCCGTTCAGGATGAACCGCAGGTCGGTCTCGGGGAACTTCTGGAACTCCTTGTCCATCTTGTCGCTGTAGAAATCGATGTAGTCGATGTTGGCGTATTTCGGCGCCTTGGTGATCGCGAACACGATGCCCTGGTCTTCCTGCGGCGCTAGCTCCTTCTGGATATGCATATAGAGGAAGCCGACCAGGCCGAGGATGGTGAGGGCGAACAGCGCCGTGATCGGGCGATAGTCGAGCGAGCGGTCGAGCAGACGGCCATAGCCGCGAGTGATCGCGCCGAACACGCGATTGACCAGCTTGGCGAAACGCCCCTCTTCCGCACTCTTGAGGAACACCGAGCACATCATCGGCGACAGCGTCAGCGCGATCACGCCCGACACAATCACCGAGCCCGCCAGCGTGAAGGCGAATTCGCGGAACAGCGTACCGGTCACGCCGCCAAGGAAGCCGATCGGCGCGTACACCGCCGCCAGCGTGATCGTCATCGAGACGACCGGGCCGACGATCTCGCGGGCACCTTTCAGCGATGCCTGCACCGGTGGCAGGCCCTCCTCGAGATGTCGATGGATGTTCTCCACCACCACGATGGCGTCGTCGACCACGAGGCCGATTGCCAGCACCATCGCCAGCAGCGTCAGCAGGTTGAAGCTGAAGCCTGCGGCCAGCATCAGGATGCAGACGCCGATCAGCGACAGCGGAATGGTGACGACGGGGATGATCACCGAGCGAAGCGACGCCAGGAACAGGAAGATCACGACGACGACGATCAGGACCGCTTCGGTGAGCGTCTTCTCGACCTCGTCGATCGACGATTGGATGAACTTGGTGGAGTCATAGGCCACCTTCATCTTCATCGACGGCGGCAGGTTGCGCTCGAGGCTGGGAAACAGCGCCCGCACGCCCTGCACCAGGGTCAGCGGGTTGCCCTGCGGCGTCGCCTTGATGCCGATGAAGATCGCATGCTCGCCGTTGAAGGCGACGCTGGCATCCGTGCTCTGCGCCGCGAGTTCCACCGTCGCGATGTCCTCGATACGCACGAACCCGCCGTCCTTCGACTTCACGATCATGCGCTTGAACTGATCGATGTTCTGAAGGTCGGTATTGGCCGAGACGTTGGAGACGATGAAGAAGCCCTTGGTCTGGCCGGCAGCCGCCTGGAAGTTGTTGGCGGCGATTGCGGCGGCAACGTCGTTGGGCGACACGCCGCGTCCGGCCATGCGGGTCGGATCGAGCCAGACGCGCATCGCGAAGGTCTGGCCGCCCAGGATGTCGGCCGAGGCGACGCCGTCGACCGTCGAGAGCACCGGCTGCACGACGCGGGTCAGATAGTCGGAGATCGCCGATCCGGTCAGCTCTTCGCTGGAGAAGCCGAGATACATCACCGCGATGGTGTCACCGGTCGCCTTGCTCACGACAGGATCGAACGCTTCCTTCGGGATCAAATATTTGACCGAGTTGACCTTGGCGAGCACCTCGGTCAGCGCCTGGTTCGGATCGTGGTTGAGCTTGACGTAGACCTGAATCGTCGAGGTGCCGAGCACCGAGTTCGACGTCATGTAGTCGACGCCCTCAGCCGAAGCGACGGCCTGCTCGATCGGCGTGGTGATGAAGCCGTTGATCAACTCCGGCGACGCACCGGGATATGACGTGGTGATCGTCACCACGGTGTTCGAGAGATTCGGATATTGCCGGATCGGCAGCACCATCGCCGCGCGCAAGCCGATCAGCAGGATCAGCAGGCTGACGACGACCGACAGCACCGGGCGCTTGATGAAAATATCAGTGAAGGCCATCGCCAACTCGATTCGTGTTGTCTGCCGGTTGCGGCATGGGACGGAGGGCCAATCGGCCCTCCGAGTTCAGATAATGGAGATCAGTAGCGCGGCGGCTCGGCCGGAATCGGCGGCGGCGGATCGGTCGAGATCGCGACCGCCATGCCCGACTGCAACTTGATCTGCCCGACGGCGACGACCTTGTCTCCGGCCTTGAGACCCTTGAGGATCTCGACGCGACCCTCGACACGGTTGCCGGTCTTCACGAAGGTGCGGTCCGCGGTCAGCGTGGTCTTGCCGTCGTCGCCCTTCTTCTCGGTGATCAGGAACACCGAGTCGCCGTACAGCGTGTAGTCGACCGCCGTCTCAGGGACAGTGACGACCGGCGGCTTCTCGGGCAGCACGATCGTGGTGGTCGCGAACATGCCGGGCTTGAGGATGCTGTCCGGATTCTGGATCGTGGCCTGGACCCGGATGTTGCGGGTGTCGGTCGAGATCTGCGGCTCGATGGTCGTGAGCTTGCCCTCGAAGGTGCGGCCCGGATAGGCATCGACCGCGATCCGCACGGTCTGGCCGACCTTGATCTGCGAGCTCTGCTTCTCGGTCACGGTCAGGTTGGCGTACAGCACCGACAGATCGGTGAGCGACACGATCTGCGTGCCGGCCGTCAGATACTGGCCGACTTCGACCTGGCGAACGCCGAGATCGCCTTCGAACGGCGCGCGCACCAGCTTCTGCGAGATCAGCGCTTCGGTCCTGGCGATGCCCGCCTTGGCCTGGTCGTAGGTCGCCTGCGCGGTGTCGACGGTCGACTGCGGTCCGAACTGGCGTGACGCGAGTTGCTTGGCGCGGTCGAGCTGCTGCTCGCCGACGGTCGCCTGCGCCTTGAAGCTGGCGAGGTCGCCCTGCTCAGGCGCATCGAACAGCTGCACCAGCGGCGTCCCCGCCTTCACATGGCTGCCGGCGGTGAACAGAATCTCGGTGATGCGGCCCGACACGTCGGTGGTGACGTTGACCTGGTGCACGGCGACGAGATCGCCGACCGCACTCAACAGGTTCGGAATCACCTCGGACTTCGCCTCGACGGCGGTCACGTTCGACGGCGGCGGCTTATTGTTGGCGAAGAACTGCGCGATCATGTGGCTGCGGAAGGCGTTGAAGCCGACCAGCGCGCCGACCAGCAGAACCAGCAACAGGCCTACGATGAAGAACCAGCGCACCATGCGGACGGGGCGCTTGGCCTGTTTTTCCTTGAGCGGTTGTCCCGAGATGTGACTTTCGGTCTGGATATTCATGTCATGCACTTTCTGCAGTTACCGACGGTCCTGCGATCGGCGATGGCTGGCGGCCCAAATGAGTTGAGATTGCGGCCTCGGTAAGTCCGATGCCGCGAAGGATGAATTGGCAAAGCTGCCGCTCGGCCGCGGCGGCATCGCCGTAGGGGAGACACGGTGTCGCAGGCAGCTGCGTCAACGCGCTCATAAGCACGGTGTGGTGCGCAAACCAGAACAGGTTGAGCAGCTGGTCGCCGATCTGCGTGGCGTCGCCGGCAGCGATCGCCCGTTCGAGCGAGGCGGCGAAGGTCGGACCGATCAGCTTGCCGACCTTGTCGTAGAGCAGGCGCGCAAACTCGCCGTCATCGAGATGGCTCGTCACCATCAGCCGCATCCGCTGCGCCTCTTCCTGGTCCGGCGCATCCCGCAGTTGCATGAAGTGGCCGACCATGCCCTGCACCAGTTCGACCAGCGTCGCGGTCGACGGCTCCTGGCCGAGCAGATGCGCGAGGTCGGGATCGGCCTCGCACTCTTCGGCAAGGATTTCGGCGTAGAGCGCCGCCTTCGACGGGAAGTGCTTGAACAACAGCCCTTCCGAAATGGCAGCCGCGGCCGCCACGCTCTTTGTCGTGGTGCCGGCAAAGCCGTTCCGGGCGAAGCATCGCTTGGCAGCGCTCAGGATCAACTGACGCCGCAAGTCACTCGTCATGCGTAAGGTAGACATTTGGGTCGTGAGTAATCACTCACTTTACCAAAAGTCAAGGTTCTATTGCACCGCGAAAGCCACTTTAAATTGGAGTGTGGCCGACAGACCCGCGGATGCGGTTGACGATGTAGGTGCCGTCCCGGCTGGACAGCACGCGTTCCAGGTTGGCCCCGTCGATCTTCGCGCTGGCGAACCGCGGCCCCGCCGTAACATCTTGCAAAGTCGAAGAAAAAGCCTCGACCTCGGCCATCGTGCTGATCGAACGGCTATCCCCGATTCCGCAGGCTTTGGCAACACCGACGAGGTCGGCGGGCCCGCCGGTATGGCTGGACTGGCCGCCGGTCTCGCCATAGGCCTCGTTGTCCAGCACGATGATCGAGAGGTTTTTGGGCTGTTGCAGGCCGACGGTCGCGAGGCTCCCCATCCCCATCAGCATCTCGCCATCGCCGGTGATCACGACGACCGGCAGCGTCGGCTGGGCCAGCGCCAGGCCGAGCCCGATCATCACGGCGCCACCCATGCCGCCCCAGAGATAGAAGTTGCGGTCATGGTCGCCGGCGGCGGCGATGTCATAGGTGGAAGCGCCGAGGCCGCCGACGGCGAACGCGCCGTTGCGATTCCTCAGCAGCTCGGAAACGACGGCGCGGCGGTCGAGGAGATTGGCTTTGCTCATTTGGTAAAGACCTTTGCCCCGATCAGGCGCTGCGACAGCAGCACGGCGGTTGGCGTGCAGGCGTTGTACGCTTGCGCGGCGCCGGCCTCGACGACTTCGCGCACCTCATCAGGATGCGAGGCGCGCAGCACCTTGATCCCCGACAATTCGAGAATGCCTTGGGTGTTCGAACCCATCGGCACCTGCCACGGATTGAACTCGCCCCATTCGCCGCGCATCGTCACCAGCGTGAGGAACGGCAAGCGGAAGATCTGCACCAGCGACAGCATGTTGATGCAATTGCCGACCCCGCTCGACTGCATCAGCAGCACGCCGCGCTGGCCGCCGGCCCAGGCGCCTGCGAGCAGCGCCACGCCCTCCTCCTCGGTGGTCAGCGCAATGCCGCGCATCGAGGACGAGCCCAGCACGCGCTCGATCAGCTCCGAATGCCCGGCGTCCGGCACGTAAGGCACCTGGCGCACCTCGAAGCGCTGCAATATCGAGAAAATCTCCTCGGGCCAGGAGGCCGCGGTCTCGGCACGGGCATGCATCGGCGTTTCCGGTCTCTATTGTTTGGCCGCGACTGTAGTGGGGCGCGCGCGCTTCATCAAAGCGCAAAACCGCATATGGCTCTGCGATTTACTCGCATCGGATCGCGCCCGCCGCGCTGTTCCCGCGGCCTGCAAATTGTGTTGCGCGGTCGCCGCCTGCGGCTTACGATAGTTGCAAGTGAAACTAATAAGGGTTGGATATCCGCCATGGACGGGCACGCGCGAGAGCTGGCTGACGGTTTCAACCTGGAGAAGCTGACGCCAGACTTCTACGCCAATCCCTACCCGACCTATCGGGCGCTGCGCGAGACTGCGCCGGTCAAGCGGCTGCCGAACGGCTGCTACTTTCTCACCCGCTACGACGACCTGATCGCCGCCTACAAGAACACCAAGGCGTTCTCCTCCGACAAGAAGAAGGAGTTCCTGCCGAAATACGGCAACTCGCTGCTCTATGAGCACCACACGACGAGCCTCGTCTTCAACGATCCGCCGGCGCACACCCGCGTGCGGCGGTTGATCATGGGCGCATTGTCGCCGCGGGCGATCGCCGGCATGGAGCCGGACCTGATCGCGCTGGTCGACAGCCTGCTCGACCGGATCGAGACCAAAGAGCGTTTCGAGCTGATCGGCGACTTCGCGTCGGCGATCCCGGTCGAGGTGATCGGCAATCTGCTCGACGTGCCGCACGACGAACGCGAGCGGCTGCGCGACTGGTCGCTGGCGATCTTGGGGGCGCTGGAGCCGGTGATCGGCAAGGAGGCGTTCGACCGCGGCAATAATGCGGTCAAGGATTTCCTCGCCTATCTCGAAACCCTGGTCGAACGCCGCCGTTTGAAGCCAGGCAATCCCGAGCGCGACGTGCTGACCCGGCTGATCCAGGGTGAGGACAATGGCGAGCGGCTGACCGCGAAGGAATTGCTGCACAATTGCATCTTCCTGCTCAACGCCGGCCACGAGACCACGACCAATCTGATCGGCAACGGGCTGGTGACGCTGACCCAATACCCCGACGAGAAGCAGCGGCTGATCGCGCGGCCCGAGCTGATCAAGACCGCGGTCGAGGAGATGCTGCGCTACGAAAGCTCGAACCAGCTCGGCAACCGCATGATCGTCGAGGAGACCGAGCTCGGCGGCATCAAGCTGCCGGCCGGCACGCTGGTCACGCTGTGCATCGGCGCCGCCAACCGCGACCCCGCGCAATTCCCCGACCCAGAACGCTTCGACGTCGCGCGCACGCCGAACCGCCATCTCGCCTTCGGCACCGGCGCGCATCAATGCGCGGGCATGGCGCTGGCGCGCCTCGAAGGCGCCATCGCGATCTCGCGATTCCTCAAGCGTTTGCCGAACTATGTGCTCGACGGCGAGCCGGTGCGGGGCGGACGGGTGCGCTTCCGCGGCTTCCTCAGCGTGCCATGCCGGCGCGACGCGTGATCCGATGACGACAAGGCAAATCCGCGATCGCTGGGGCGATTCGCTGCTGACAGTGCTGACCGTCCTCCTGCTGGTCATGATGTTTGTGGTGGCGCCGTTGCAGGCGCTCGGCCTGTTCGAGTTTCAGGTATTCGAGCTGCTGCTCGCCGTCTTCCTGGTCGGCGGCGTGTTCGTGATGTCGGGCAGCGCACTTGCCGTCGTCACGATGCTGGTCGCGCTTGCGATGATCGTGACCGGCGCGATCCTCCGGCTTCGCTCGCCTTCGATCCTCGACCTTAATCTGTTCGCCGGCGCCTGGCTTTTGGTCGGCATCACGATGGCGGTGACGGTCGCGCAGGCGACCTTCGCGCCGGGACGCGTCACCTATCACCGGGTGATCGGCGCGGTGCTGCTTTATCTCACGGTCGCGGTGATCTTCGCGGCGCTCTTCACCTTCATCGGCACGCTGGTGCCGGATGCGTTTGCCGGCATGAAGGTCGAGGACCGCCCGTCGCTCGCGAGCCAGCTGATTTATTTCTCCTTCGCCACGCTGACGACGACCGGCTATGGCGACGTGGCGCCGCTGCACCCGATCGCGCGCAGCCTGTGCAATGTCGAGGCGATCTTCGGCCAGCTCTATCCCGCGACGCTGCTGGCGCGGCTCGTCACCCTCGAGATCGCGCACCGCGATCAGGACTGACGCGCAACGCCACCAGGATGGACCGAATTTGGTCCACAGCAATCCTTTAAGCCGCGCCAGCCGATACCCAAATCAGTGATAAGGTGCAGGACGGCACCTCCGTGGTGCCGGCACAACTGGAGTGACGAGACATGCGTCCGCCAGTCACCGATTTCATCGCAAGGGAAGCGCAGTTTGGCGCCCAGAACTACGCGCCGCTCGGCGTCGTGCTGTCGCGCGGCGAAGGCGTCTGGGTTTGGGACACCGATGGCAAGCGCTACCTCGATTGCCTGTCGGCCTATTCGGCGGTCAATCAAGGCCATTGCCATCCAAAAATCCTTGCCGCCATGGTGGAACAGGCCGGCCGGCTGACACTGACCTCGCGTGCCTTCCACAACGACCAGCTCGCCCCGTTCTACGAGGAACTCGCCGAGCTGACCGGCTCCCACAAGGTCCTGCCGATGAACAGCGGCGCCGAGGCCGTGGAGAGTGCGATCAAGTCGGTGCGCAAATGGGGCTACGAGGTCAAGGGCGTGCCTGATGGCGAGGCCGAGATCATCGTCTGCGCCGACAATTTCCACGGACGCACGCTTGCGATCGTCGGCTTCAGCACCGATCCGGACACACGCGCGCATTTCGGACCGTTTGCGCCGGGCTTCAAGATCATTCCCTTCGGCGATGCCGGGGCACTGGAGGATGCGATCACGCCGAACACGGTCGCGTTCCTGGTCGAGCCGATCCAGGGCGAAGCCGGCGTCATCATCCCGCCGTCAGGCTATTTCACCCGGGTCCGCGAACTCTGCACTGGCAATAACATCATGCTGATCCTCGACGAGATCCAGACCGGGCTCGGCCGCACCGGCAAACTGCTGGCGGAACAGCACGAGGGCGTCGAGGCCGACGTGACGCTGCTCGGCAAGGCGCTGTCCGGCGGCTTCTACCCGGTCTCCGCGGTGCTCTCCAACAACGAAGTCCTCGGCACACTGAAGCCCGGTCAGCACGGCTCGACCTTCGGCGGCAATCCGCTCGCCTGCGCGGTGGCACGCGCGGCGCTCCGCGTGCTGGTCGACGAAGGGATGATCGAGAACGCGGCCGCCCAGGGTGCGCGCTTCCTCGAAGGCCTGCGAAGCATCCGTGCCAACACCATCAGCGAGGTGCGCGGTCGCGGGCTGATGCTCGCGGTCGAGCTTCACCCCGAGGCCGGCCCTGCCCGGCGCTATTGCGAGGTGCTGCGCGAGAAAGGCATCCTTGCCAAGGACACCCATGACCACACCATCCGCATCGCCCCGCCGCTGGTGATTACGCCCGATCAGGTCGATTGGGCACTGGAGCAGATCGGCGCCGCGTTGACGCAGGACCTTTCGTGACGGCGAGGTGGGCGGCTATCTGAACCGCAGATTTGCGCGGGAGAGCTGGCTGATCGAGGAACACCCCATCAGCCGCATGTCCCGCACCAGCTCCGCCTGCAACAGACCAAGCGCCCGCTCGACTCCGGCCTGGCCGGCCGATGCCAGCGGATAGAGATAGAAGCGTCCGAGGCCGACGGCCTTGGCACCCAGCGACAGTGCTTTCAGCACATGGCTGCCCCGCTTGATGCCGCCGTCCATCATCACATCGATCCGGTCGCCCACGGCATCGACGATCTCGGCCAGCTGATCGAACGCCGCCCGCGAGCCGTCGAGCTGCCGGCCGCCGTGGTTGGACAGAATGATGCCGGTGCAGCCGATCTCGACCGCGCGCTTGGCATCTTCAACCGACATGACGCCCTTCAGGCAAAACTGGCCATTCCACTGCCGGACCATTTGCGCGACGTCGTCCCATGTCATGGCCGGATCGAGCATCTCCGTGAAATAGCGCCCGATCGACATGGCACCGCCGCTCATGTCGACATGCTCGTCGAGTTGCGGCAGCTTGAAGCTTTCATGGGTGACGTAGTTGATGGCCCACGCCGGCTTGATGGCGAATTGCAGCATACCGCCGAGCGTGAGCCTGAAAGGAATCGAAAACCCGGTGCGCAGGTCGCGCTCGCGGTTGCCGCCGGTGATGCTGTCGACGGTCAACATCATCACGTCGACGCCGGCCTGCTTGGCGCGCTGCATCATCGCCGTGTTCAGGCCCCGATCCCGGTGGAAATAGAACTGATAGACCTGCGGCGTAGCGTAGGCCTTGCGCAATTCCTCCAGGCTCACGGTGCCGAGCGAGGACACGCCAAACATCGTCCCGTACTTCGCCGCCGCGGCGGCGACGGCCCGTTCGCCCTGATGATGGAACAGACGCTGCAGCGCAGTTGGCGAACAATAGAACGGCGTCGCAAGCTTCTGTCCCATCACGGTGACCGAGAGATCGACGTTCTCCACGCCGCGCAGGACATTGGGCACCAGATCGCAATGCTCAAAGCTCGCGGTGTTCTGCCGAAGCGTCGCCTCATCGTCCGCCCCGCCGTCGATATAATCGAAGATCGGCCCCGGAAGCCGCCGCCTCGCCAGCTCGCGGAAGTCATGGAAATTGTGGCAATCGCTCAAACGCATGTCGTGCTCCGAAGGTCCGGACCGGGGAGTTCAACGGCCCCCAGTGCCGTTCACACCCGCAGCATCCGGAATAACGGGCACGCTTCGCCTTGTCCACTGAACCTCTCGTTGGGTCAAACCACCGAGCGGTGCCGCTCGATACATGTCGTCAGGACCACATCCATCGGCTTCGTCCACCAGTCATTCGAAAAGATCTCGATCTCCGAATAGCCGGCAAAGCCCTGCGCCTCGACCGCCGCACGCACCGATCTGATGTCGATCACGCCGTCGCCCATCATGCCGCGATCGTTGAGGATGTCCCTGGTCGGCACCAGCCAGTCGCAGACGTGGAACGCGAGCAGGCGATCCTTGCCGGCGCGCGCGATCTGACTCATCAACTCCGGATCCCACCAGATGTGATAGACGTCGAGCGCGACGCCGAGCGCGCCGGTGCGGCCAGGATCGAGCGCGTCGCAGATATCGAGCGCGTGCCTTGTGGTATTCACGCAGGCGCGGTCGGCGGCATAGGCCGGATGCAGCGGCTCGATCGCAAGCGGCAGTTTTGCCTGTTTTGCATACTCGAGCATCTCGGCGATCCCGTCATGGACCTGCGACCGTGCCGCAGCGATATTCCTGGACGCTACGCTGCCCGGCCGGGAATATTGCGGCAGCCCGCCGGCGACGAGCACGATGCAGGGCGCGCCGAGCGCGGCTGCCTCATCGACCGCCCGACGGTTGTCGTCGCGCGCCTCGCTGCGGTGCGCGCCGTCAGCGGTAAACATGCCGCCGCGGCAATAGCCTGACAGATCGAGCCCGGCGTCCTTGACCGCGCGGACGGCACGATCGAGGCCGACGCTGGCGACCTGGTCGCGCCAAGGATCGATGGCGCGGATGCCGTGGCGCGCGCAGGCCTCGATGATGGCTGTGAGGTCGCCCTGCTTGCGGACCGTCGCCGTGTTCAGCGACAGCCAGCGGTGATCTCTGGAAAAATCGCGCATCAGGCGTCGATGCCGCGCGTCGCCAGGATCGTCGCCATCCGGCGCGTCGCGGCTTCCGGATTGGCGAGCAGCCCCGCCTTGTCGGCGAGCCGGAACAGCTCGGCGAGATGCAAGGTCGAACGCGCGCTCTCCTGTCCGCCGACCATCGTGAAGTGATCCTGGTGGCCGTTGAGGTAAGCCATGAACACGATGCCGGTCTTGTAGAACCGCGTCGGCGCCTTGAAGATGTGGCGCGACAGCGGCACCGTGGGTCCCAGCACGTCGTGGAAGCCGGCCTCATCGCCCGCAGCCAGCCGCGACAGCGCGTAGGACGCAGCCGGTGCGATCGCATCGAAGATACCGAGCAGCGCGTGGGAAAATCCCCTGTCGTCGCCGGCGATCAGTTCGGCATAGTTGAAGTCGTCGCCGGTATACATCTTCACTTTGCTGTCGAGCCGCCGCCGCATGTCGATCTCGCGCTGCTTGTCGAGCAGCGAGACTTTCACGCCATCAACCTTGGCCGCACTGGCGTTGATGATTTTGACCGCCGTATCCATCGCCTTGTCGAGATCGGCGGTGCCCCAGTAGCCCGTCAGCGCCGGATCGAACATGTCGCCGAGCCAATGGATGATCACGGGCTCGCGGACCTGCGCCAGCACACGGTCATAGACCTTCGCGTAGTCGTCCGCGCTCTTCCCAAGCTTTGCCAGCGCGCGCGAGGCCATCAGGATGATACGGCCGCCGGCCTTTTCCACCGCCTCGATCTGCTCCTCATAGGCGCGGATCACATCGTCGATCGATTTTGCATTCTCCACCGCGAGGTGATCCGTGCCGGCGCCGGAAAACACCAGTGCGTTGCCTTTGGCCTTCGCCGCCTTCACCGAGCGCTGGATCAATTCGAGCGAGGTCGCCCAATCCAGCCCCATGCCGCGCTGCGCAGTGTCCATGGCTTCGGCGACGCCGAGGCCGAGATCCCAGACGTGCTCGCGGAACGCGATCGTCCTGTCCCAGTCGATCGCGGCCGACAGCCATGGATCGACGTCGGCGCGCGGATCGGCCACCACATGCGCCGCCGAGAATGCGACGCGGTTCAGCGTGCCCCCGAGCTTCGCCGGAAAGGTCCGCGACGCCGCCAGGCGATAAGTCTCGAGGCCTCCATCAGCGGTCGGCAGCTTCAGCGACAGCGATGACTTTGTCAGGGCAGGCTTGGGCAGGACTGGCTTGTTCATGGCAGGGTCCTTTCTCAGACCACGATCGGCGCGACGTCGATCCAGCGCCGCTCCTTCCAGCTCTTCAGCGCACATTCGGCGAGCTGCACGCCCTTGGCGCCTTCGAGCAGGGTGTATTTGTAGGGCGCGTCCTCGCAGACATGGCGGATGAACATCTCCCACTGCTCCTTGAACCCGTTGTCGTAGACGACGTTCTCAGGGAGCTTCTGCCAATCGGCATAGAAGTCGTGCAGCCGCTTCTCGTCCGGATTCCACACCGGCCGCGGCGTCGCCTGGCGGGCCTGGATCACGCAGTCGGTCAGGCCCGCCACCGCCGAGCCATGGGTGCCGTCGACCTGGAAGGTGACGAGATCGTCGCGATAGACCCGCGTTACCCAGCTCATGTTGATATGCGCGATCACGCCGCCCTTCAGGCGGAAGGTCGCGTAGGCGGAATCGTCGGCCGTCGCCTGATACTTCCTGCCCTTTTCGTCATAACGCTCGGGAATGTCGGTGGTGCCGATGCAGACCACGCTCTCGACTTCGCCGAACAGATTGTCGAGCACGTAGCGCCAGTGGCAGACCATATCCAGGATGATGCCGCCGCCGTCCTCGGCGCGGTAGTTCCAGGACGGCCGCTGCGCTTCCTGCCAGCCGCCCTCGAACACCCAGTAGCCGAACTCGCCGCGCACCGAGAGCATGCGGCCGAAGAAACCGGAGTCGCGCAGGAAGGCGAGCTTCTTCAGGCCCGGCAGGAACAGCTTGTCCTGCACCGTGCCGTGCTTGAGGCCTTTTGCGTTCGCAAGCTTCACGACCGCAACGGCTTCCTCGAGGTTGGTGGCGATCGGCTTCTCGCAATAGACGTGCTTGCCGGCATTGATCGCCCTGGTCAGCAGCGAGGGCCGTGCCTGCGTGGTCGCGGCGTCGAAGAACACCGTATCGCCCTTGTCGGCCAGCGCGCGATCAAGGTCGGTGGTATGACGTTCGATGCTGAAGCGCTTGGCCAATGCGGCGACCTTCTCGGCGTCGCGGCCGACCAGGATCGGATCGGGCATGATGCGGTCGCCGTTCGCGAGTTGCACACCGCCCTGCTCGCGGATCGCGACGATCGAGCGGATCAGATGCTGGTTCAGCCCCATCCGGCCGGTGACGCCGTTCATGATCAGGCCGAGGCGTTTTGTCGTCATGCTGTCTGCTCCTGCGAAACGCGTGGTGTTGGCCGCTTGAGCGGCTGCATGATGGACCAGTCCGGATGGACCGAACTGGCAAAGCCCGGTGCGGCAGCGATCGATCCCGTCAGGAGATCGCCGTCATGGATCGCGAGGCGGACCTTGCCGCCCGCGCGGGTGTAGAGATCGGGATGCGCGGTGAGGAAGGCATCCGCTTCGTTCGCTGGCGTGTCGGCAAAGCCGTCGACATAGTGGTGTCCGTTGCGTTCGGCGTGGGTGACGCCGATCAGCGCGCCGAGCGCGAGGTCCTGCTGCACGCCAAGCCCGGCCTGGCAGGTCAAGTCCTCGCCGCTGATGAAATACCCGGCGTCGTCCGCGCTCCACGCAGCGGCGCGCGTGGCGTTGATGATCGACTTGTAGATGCCTTTGCACGATTTCGACGAGATGCCTCGATAGCCGAGCGCGCGCGCCGCCGGAAACGCGTCATAGGAATCGTCGGCTTCGTCGATAATGAAGCTGCGTGTAGCCAGCTCCCCGAGCGGCGACGTCTTTGTGATATCGCGCGGCATCGGCTGCTCGATGTAGAGCAGGTTTGCGGCGATGGGCTGAAGCGCCACGTCATGGTCGAGCCGGTCGACCAGCGCGTTCAGTGCGGTGAGGTCGGCATACTGCTCGTTAGCGTCGAGCGTGACCTTGATGCCGTAAGGCAGCCGTGCGAGCTCGTTGCCGATCCGCGCGAGCCGCGCCGCGTCGTGCGCGGGATCGCCGTTCAGCTTGAGCTTGAAATAGCGCGCGCCGGCATTCTCGTTGGTGTCGGCGACGCCGCCCTCGCCTTCAACCTTGTCGTCCATCCCGACGGTGTGCCTGACCGCGACGCGATCGAGCCGATTGCGCGCCGAAAGGAAGCCCGTGATTGCCCGATCATCGAGATCGGGCGTCAACCGCGCGTCGATGCCGGCGATGTTTCCGGCGATGCCATCGAAAACGCTCACGCCGGCCGCGCGCAGAAGCCCATCCAGGATCGCCTTGTCGATCTCGGCCGGGCCAAAGCTGGCGGCGAGCGGCGGAATGTCTTCTGCAGCACAGGCCGCAAGCTGCGGGCCGATACATCGGGCGTGCAGGCCGAACGCGGTATCAAAACCCTTGTTCGCCAGATAGAGCTCGCGCGCACTCGCAAGTGAGCGGCGAAGTCCGTCGAGCGACTGCGCTTCCGTCAAATGCGGCCGCTTGTCGAACCATTTCGGCGCCAGCATTTCGGCGCTGGCGCCGGTCGCCCGGCCCTTGCCCTCCACCTCGATCTCGACCCGCACGAACATTTGCGTCGACGCCGTGATCGTCACGGCACCAAAGCGGAACGGCCGCGCGAACACCAGCGGTCGTTCGAAGAAGGCGATATCGTTGACGGCGAGGCGAAGCGGCATCGATCGGTCTGGCCCTAGTCCAGCGTCCCTTGCGTGAAGAAATGCTTCCGGATCCGCTGCACCAGCTCGGTGAAAACAGGATCGGACATCGTGTCGAGCGAGCGCGGCCGCGGCATCGGCACGTCGTAGATCGCGGCGATCGCGCCGGGGCGCTCGGTCATCACGAGCACGCGGTCGGCGAGGAACACGGCCTCGGGAATCGAGTGCGTGATCAGGAGCACGGTCTTGCCGGTCTCGCGCTGGATCCGCATCAGCTCGACATTCATCCGCTCCCGCGTCATGGCATCGAGCGCCCCGAACGGCTCGTCCATCAGCATGATCTTGGGATCGTGCACCAGCGCGCGGCAGATCGAGGCGCGCTGCTGCATGCCGCCGGACAGCTGCCACGGCAGCTTCTTCTCAAAACCTTCGAGCCCGACCAGCTTCAAGAGCTCCCTGGCACGGGCGCGATATTTGTCCCGGGGCAGCTGCTTCATGTCGATCGGCAGCATCACGTTGGAGAGGATGTTGCGCCACGGCAGCAGCAGCGCGTTCTGAAACACGATGCCGACATTGCCGTGCGGCCTGGTCACGGGCTCGCCGTCGACCAGCACCTCGCCCGTCGTCGGCGGCAACAGGCCCGAGATCATCTTGAGCAGCGTGGACTTGCCGCAGCCGGACGGCCCGACCACGACAAAGAACTCACCGTCATTGATGGTGAAGTCGAGCGGCCGCAGCGACGGCACGTCGCCGTCGCGCGACCGGTACGTCTTCGACACTCCCGAGAGCTTGATGCCCGGCGCAGCGCCGGCCGCGCGGTCCGATACCAGGCGCAGATGCGCGGCGGGCTGCTCGGCAGCACTCTTGATCGCCGATTTCATGGCTTACGAGTCACCCTTCGGCAGATAGTCGTTGGTGTAGAACGCCTTCGGATTGGCCTTGGCCTTGGCGTCGAGGCCGCCATACTCGACCATCAGATTGACCGACTCGGTCATGTTCTGGTCGGTGACCTGGAACGGCCGCTTGGCCTTGGTCTCCGGCGTGCGATAGAGCGGGATCGTCAGCTCGAAGCCTTGCGTCAGCGTGTCGATCTTGCCGCCCTTCGGATTGGCGTCGAGGATCGACTGCGCGGCGGCCTTCGGCTCCTTCTCCGCGGCTTCCACCGCCTTTGTCGTCGCCGACATGAAGCGGCGGACCAGATCGGCATTGGCCTTCACATAGTCGGAGTTCGCGATGATACCCGACGACACCATGTTGATGCCGTAGTCGGCGAACTTGATCGGATAGACGTCCTTAGCCGTGGCGTCCTTGATCTTCATCGACTGGTCCATGACGTAGCCGGGCAGCAGATCGGCCTGGCCGTTGATGACCGCATTGAGCTTGGTCTGGCCGTCGCCGGCGACGGTCTGGAAGTCGCTTTCCTTCAGGCCGGTCTTCTTCAGGAACAGCGGCCAGATCTGCGTCATCGAATCCGCCGGCGTGATCGCAACCGTCTTGCCCTTGATGTCCTCGGGCTTCCGGATGTTCTTGTCGGCAAGGCTCATCGCCGACATCGGGCTGGTCTGCAGCAGCACGCCGGTGGCGATCACAGGCGCGCCCTTCACCGCCGCGCGCATCATCGTCGGCACATCGACATAGCCGAAATCCGCGGTCTTGGCGGCCACGGCTTGCGTGGTCGCAGCTGAGCCGCGGCCTTCCTGGATCTCGAGGTCGATGCCTTCGGCGGCATAGATGCCCTTGGCCTTGCCGTAGTAGAACGGCGCGTGCTCGCCATAGACGTACCAGTTCAGCATCAGCACGACCTTGTCGGCCGCGGATACCGGAGCCACCGCAAGCGCGGTCCAGGCCAGCGCGGCGCCGGCCACCGCAATCAATCGCTTCATGATTGTTCTCCCCTTATTGTGCCGCGGCCCTTGCGTGGGCCGCTTGTCCGGTTGCTGCGCTAGGAGCCCGTCCAGATATGTTTTCGTGACGGGCATTTGTTGTAGAGTAGCAGGCTCAGGCTGCGTTTGCGAGGTTGAACAGCTTGAGGAGGTTATGGACGGTGCAGATCATTGTCCACTCGGCGCGCACTTTCTCGATGCCCCGCAACAGGAACTGGCGGAAGCCTCTTGCCTGTTTGATCTGTCCGAACACCGGCTCCACCACTTGCTTTCGCAATCGGTAGGGTGTTTCGAAGCCGCCATCGTCGATCTTCTTTCGCATGGCCTGTGTCAGCGGGCCGCCGACTTTTCCGTTCGCTACTGTCGGGTGCTTGGCGCGTCCGGGCGCGACATAGCCATCGATGCTGCGTGTGTCGAGCGCTTCGAGATTGGCTTCGCTGCAGTAGCCGGAATCCGCTGAGGCCTGCCGCGGCTTGCGGCCAAGATTGCTCTCGATGGCCTCGATCAGGGGCACCAACTGGCCCTGATCGCTGCCGTGCTGGGTCAGTTCTTGCGCGACAATGATCTGGGCATGTGCATCGACGGCCGCCTGGGCATTATAGGCCTGAACGAAGCCATCCTTCGACTTCATGATGCGGCTTTCCGGATCGGTGAAGTTGCGTTGCGCCTTGGGATTGGGTTCCTCCGATGGCAGCGCCGCCGGTTTGCCCGGCTTCTTGCGGCCTTCGGCCTGGCGCTGCTGTTCCTTTTCGGCCTCGATGCGGCGCTCTTCCTCCGCCGCCAGTTTGGCGTCCGCTTCCAGCGCCGCCATCGCTTGCTGGATCTTCGCCAGCCGTTTCTGCTTGTCGACGGTCCAGTCCGGCAGTTCGTCGCTGTTGCCGAAAGTCTCATCCTCCGAGGCATCCGCCGCCTCGGCGGCCGCCAGCATGCGAGCGACCTCGGCCTTCAATTCCGCCTCGCGCTTCTTCATGCGCTCATAACTCATCGCCTTGTGTTTCGACGCGTTCGCCTTGATCTTCGTACCATCCAGCGCGACATGACCGAGCTTGACCAGCCCGGCCGTCTCGCACAACTTCAGAACCTGCACGAATAGCGCGCCGAGCGCCTTCAAATGTCGCTTGCGAAAGTCGCTGATCGTCCGAAAATCCGGCGCATCCAGCGCCACGATCATCACAAAATCGTTCCGCTCCCGGCAGGCCTTGGCAATCCGACGCGACGAATACAGCCCACTCGCATAGCTATGCAGCAGCAGCGCCACCATCATCCGCGGATCAAACGGCGGCTGCCCAAGCCCGCTCACATAGCTGCCCATGATCTCCCTGAGATCGAGGCTCTCCCGCACCAGATCAACCATAAACCGCGAGACATGGCCTTTCGGCACGAAGTCCTGCACATTCGGCGGCAGAAGCAGCGTCTGATCGATGTTCCAAGGCCGAAAATACTTGCTCATCGCCCAATGTTGAATCAGACCCGACCAGATTTGAACAGCGACTATCCAGACAAGCTCCTAGGAAGCGAAACTGATGTCGTCGCGCTGGCTGACGTGCCAAGGGATCACCAGCCGCTCGATGCGGTCGACGATCCAGAACAGGATGACGCCGAGCAGCGCCAGGATCACCAGCGCCGCAAACATCGTCGGCAGGTCGAAGGTGCCGATAGAGCGCTGCATCACGTAGCCGATGCCGGAATTCGAGCCGACGAACTCGCCGACGACGGCGCCGACCACGGCGAGCGTCACCGAGACCTTCAGGCCGGAGAAGATCGCGGGCATCGCGTGCGGCAGGTTGACCGCGCGGAACACCTGGAAGCGGCTGCCCTGCATCGCGCGCGCCAGATCGACCATGTCGGGGTCGACCGACTTGAAGCCTTGCACCGCGGAGACCACGACCGGGAAGAAGCCGAGCAGGAAGGCGGAGATCACCTTGGGGATGATGCCGAAGCCGAACCACACCACGAACAGCGGCGCGATCGCGATCTTCGGTACCGATTGGGAGAACACCAGGAGCGGATAGACGTAGCTCTCGACCGTCTTCGAGCCCGCGATCAGCATCGCTGTGGGAATGCCGAACAGCGCCGAGAGCAGGAAGCCGCAGATCGTTGCGTAAGTGGTCGGCCAGGACTGCCGCAGCAACTCCGGCCAGTCGCTCCAGAGCACCGCGACGACGTCGCCGGGCGACGGGATCTGATAGGCCGGGATGTGGAACAGGCGGATCGCGAGGTCCCAGGCGGCCACGATGACGACCAGGAACAGGAACGGGCGCAGCCACGCCGCGTTCAGCACCTTCGATACGCCCGAAGGGCTTTTTGCCTCCGCCACGTCACGCTCCCTCACGGTCTTTCTTGCAGTCTTTCTGCTCGCGACGAAATTAACCCGTTGGATAAATACTGTCCAGCCCCTCGCGCGCGGCAAAATCGCGGCGAAGCACGCTACTTTCGTCAGGCGAGATTTTTTGGGCTTGAATGCTCTGTAGCCCGGATGAGCGAAGCGAAATCCGGGACCGGATTATCCCCGGATGCAGCTCCTCGGATGTCGCTTCGCTCATCCGGGCTGCGGGCTGCCAGCGTTCACACCACCCGGTGTTCCGCCGCGCGCAGCACTGGCATCGCGCCGCTAAAGGCGGCCGTGGACTTGCCGGTCAGCGCCGCTAGCACCAGCGCAGTCATGTGCTCGAGGCGCTCGTCGCGGGCGTCCTTCTTGAGCAGGTCGCGGCCGAAGATCACGCTCAGCGTGGCGCTGTTGGAGAGATAGAAGAACGCCAGCCCGGCGATCGAGATATAGAGCTGCACCGGATCGACCGCGACGCGGAAATCGCCGCTTTCGACCCCGCGCGTCACCACGGTGCGGATCATCTCGACAAAGGGCGAGTGCATCGACTTGACCTTGGTCGAGCGCTTCAGGTGCTTTGCCTTGGCAAGGTTTTCCGTGTTCAGCAATGCCAAGAACTCGGGATTGCGCAGGAAGTAGTTCCACGTGAAGTCGATCAGGCGCCCGATCGCCTCGGGCGGATCGAGGTGCTCGAGATCGAGCGCACGCTCCTCGGCGCGGATCTTCTCATAGGCACCTTCCAGCACCTCGAGATAGAGGTCCTCCTTGTTGCCGACGTGGTAGTACAGCATGCGCTTGTTGGCGTCGGCATTGGCCGCGATGCGGTCGACCCGCGCGCCGGCGAGGCCATGGGCGGCGAATTCCTGCTTGGCCGCCTCGAGAATCCGCAGCCGCATCCCCGCAGGGTCGCGCTGCCATCGCTGTATTCGCTTTGCCTTGGCCAAATCGATCGCCCGTGATGCTGGGTTGATGAATGTAGCATGACACGCGACGTTTGAGAACGAATGTTGTTGTGATGGTCGCGCGGGAATATTTGTCGCAGCTGCCGCTTTCGTTATTCCCCGGTGCGCAATTGCGCACCTGAGGGCGCGCTATTTGGCGCGGGCCCGGAATCCATTCATCCACGGAACATGTTGCTCGATGGATTCCGGGTTCGTGCTGCGCACGCCCCGGAATGACAAATGAAATTCATTTGCCCGCCGCGCACGTTGCCGAGACGACGCGCGGATGAAATCCGACCTAGTCTGGTTTTCCCTGCGAAGGCTGCACCAGAAGCGTCGGCACGCCGCACGTGCCGTTGCGCACCGTCATCACGCGCGTGCCCGGCTTGCGGCCGGTGCGAATCTCGGAGACGTCGACGCCAGCGGCAATCAGTCGCGCACGGGTGGCATCGATGTCGGTAACGCGCCAGCAGATGCCGCGCAGCCGGTCCGGCGCGTCCGCCTCCGCTTTGCCCGGCCGGTGCGTGACCTCGACCACGAGGTCACCGCAGCGGAAGAACATCAGCCGGCCCCATTCGGGATGCGACCGGTCAAGCGCCATGTCGAGCCCGAGCCGCGCGCCATAGAGCGCGGCGGCGCGCTCGGGATCGGCGGTCGAGACCACCACATGATCCATCGCGGTGATCGAGCCGGGCGTGGTGCGCACCGACAGAGGCCGTTCCTGCTCCCTTTCCAGGAAGAACATGCGCACGCCCCGCGTCGTATCGGTCGCAGCGCGCGTGCGCTTCCATGACAGCGTGGCGCCGGTGGTCTCGTCGCGGCTCTCGACCTCGGCGATCGGCTCGGGCTTCAGCGTCAGCCGCTCCAGCCGACGGTGTGTTTTCGCGATATCGCTGGTGCGGAAGCAGAGGCTCGCGAGCCCCTCGCCCTGGGTCACGAGCGCGCCGCGGACACGCTGCGCGGCGGCATCATCGCCACGCGGCGCCATCGATTCCAGCGTGGTGTTGTCGAGCGTGAACAGCACGCGGTCCGCGCCGTCGCCGCTGTTGCGCCAGGCCGGCGCCCGCGCGAACAGCGTCTGATAGGCGGCGCTGGCCGAGGTGATGTCGCCGGTCAGGACGACGACGTGATCGAGGCCGGTGATCATGGAAGCGGCCTCCCCGAATCTGCCGTCATTGTGCTCTCCCCTGTGCAACCAGGAACCGTGGACCGCGGCCGGCCGTTATGCCGCATGCCAGAGCGGCCCTCGATCCGCTCGCCCGCCACATCTCTACCCGCAAACCAAGCAGGGATGCGAATAATTTCAGTGATACCGGCCGACCAGCGGTGCCAAAACGTTTTCGAGCGAAGTGGACACCGGTTCGCGTGAAGAAAACGCGCAAATGCCTGAATCTAGAGCTTCGGTTCTGATTTCAATCAGAACCGAAAATGCTCTAGTCTGGATGGTGGCCGGGACCACAGCAAGCCACGACGGAAAGCGAATGCAGGCTCTCTTCATCGGACAGACCTATATCGACGTCACCTTCATCACCGACCACATGCCCGTTGGCGACGAAAAACACGTCGCCGACGCCTATGCGGTGTCGTTCGGCGGCAACGCGGTGACCGCGGCGTTCTGCTGCGCCAAGCTCGGCATCCAGCCGGACCTGATCGCCACCATGGCCAATGACTGGCTGGGGCGGATGTTCTGGGACATGGCCGACAGGTACGGCATCTCGTTCCATCCCCGTAAGGTCAACTCCTCCTCGTTGTCCTTCATCATGCCCAACGACGGCAAGCGCGCGATTGTCCGCTGCCGCGACGACCAGCACATCCATCCCTTTCCGCTGCTGAACATCAAGGGCTGCCGGGCGCTGCATATCGACGGCCATCAGCCGGACGCCGCGATCCACTACGCAAGGCTCTGCCGCGAGGACGGCATCATGACCTCGCTCGACGGCGGCGGCCTGCGCACCAACACCCATGAGCTGCTCGAGTTCATCGACGTTGCGATCGTCGCCGAGCGGCTGTGCGAGCAGATGGACAAGACACCGGAGCAGATGCTCGAGTATCTGAAGAGCCGCGGCTGCCGGGTCGGCGGCATCACCATGGGCGAGCGCGGCCTGCTCTGGTATGACGAGGCGGGCACGGTGCGCACGCTGCCGGCGTTTCCGATCCCGCGCGAGCGGGTGATCGACACCAACGGCGCGGGCGACGTTTTCCACGGCGCCTACATCTACTCTTACCTTTCGAACCCGAGCAAAGGCTGGCATGAGCATTTCAAGTTCGCGCGCGCCGCTTCGACCTTCAAGATCCAGAAGCTCGGCAACGAGGCCGGCCTGCCGACGCTCGCCGATATCGCGGCGGTCAAGCAGGAGTTTCGCACCGAGGCCTGACCGGGCCGATCGCATGATCCGGAAAAGTGTGAAGTGGTTTTTCCTCGCGACAAACGCGGAACGCGTTGGCGCGGAGATCATGCGCAAACAAGGGAGCCAAAGCGCGATCATCGCGCGTTGGCGAGGTTAGGCCATGGGGCGGGTCTTCGTCGCCGGCAGCATCAACATGGACGTGGTGGCGACCGCCGAGCGCCATCCGCGGGTCGGCGAAACCGTCGCCGGCGAGGCCGTACTTTATTTTCCCGGCGGCAAGGGCGCCAACCAGGCCGTGGCATCGGCCAAGCAGGGCATACCGACCACGCTGATCGGCCGGCTCGGCACCGATGCGTTCGGGAAGGAGCTGCGAACCTTCCTTGCCGCGCAAGGCGTCGATCTCAGCTTGGTCAAGGACACGGCCGGCACGCATTCGGGCACGGCGATCATCACGCTTGCCAATGCCGACAACATGATCGTCGTCGTTCCGGGCGCCAACGGGCTGGTCGATGCCGACGATGTCGCGGCACCCGTACTTGCCAAGGGTGACGTCGCGGTCAGCCAGTTCGAGATCCCGCTGCCGACGATCACGGCGTTCTTCAGGCGCGCCCGCGCCGCCGGCGCCACCACGATCCTCAATCCGGCCCCGGCGAAACAGGCCGACAGGGCGCTGCTCGATCTCGTCGACATCCTTGTTCTCAACGAGACCGAGCTTGGCTTCCTGACCGGAACGGAGCTGCGGGACAACGACGCGCCGGAGCGCTTCTCCGAGGCGGCGCGGACCCTGGGGCATGGCAAGATCGTCTGCGTCACGCTCGGCAAGCGCGGCGTGCTGGCGCTGGTCGAGGACCAACCGCTGCTGGTGCCGGGGCGCGAGGTCAAGGCCGTCGACACCACAGGCGCCGGCGACTGCTTCGTCGGTGCCCTCGCCTCCCAGCTCGCCATCGGCAAGCCGCTCGGCGACGCGCTGGCCTACGCCAACGCCGCCGCCTCGATTTGCGTGCAACGGATGGGGGCCGCGCCGTCGATGCCGACGGCACGGGAAGTGGAGGACGCTCTTTCCACACGTCGTCCCGGCCGAGTGCGCGATTGCGCACGGAGCCGGGACCCATAACCACCGCATTCAGTGATGAACGGGATCGTCGCCCCAGCGTCGCGCAACAATTGAGATTTGAGGTAATGGGTCCCGGCCTTCGCCGGGACGACGAATCTGTTCGTCACGCCAGCGCACCCTTGAGATCAAAACCCGGGTCCGCCGCCTGCTCCGGCGTGATCGAACCGCCGGCGCCGAGCAGCCTGCGGCCGAACATGTGATCGCCGGCGCGATTGACCGACTCGATGCCGAGCAGCCTGTCGCCGCGATAGCAGAACGCCGAGAACGCCCCCTGCGCGCGGTCGCCACGCAGCACGACGCGATCGTAGCCGGTGGTGAGGCCCGCCATCTGCAGCTTGTCGGGGCCCTGGTCGCTCCAGAACCACGGCAGCCCGTCATAGACCTCGGTCTTGCCGGTCAGCCGCGCCGCCACGCAGCGCGCGTGATCGGTCGCATTCTGCACCGACTCCAGCCGCAGCGATCCGCCGAAGCGCTTGCTGGTGTAGAGCGCGCAATCGCCGATCGCGGAGACATTCGGATCGGCGGTCGACAGATGCTCATCGACGATAATGCCGGATGCGACCGGCAGCCCGGCCTCGCCCGCAAGCTCGACATTCGGCAGCACGCCGACGCCGACCACGACGAGATCGGCCGGGATATGCGTGCCGTTGCTCAGGCTGACGCCGGTGACCTTGGCGCCGTCGGCCTCGATCGCCGTGACCTGCACGCCGAGATGAATCCGGATGCCGGCCGCGCTGTGGCGGGACTGCGAGAACTCGGAGATCTCCGCGGTGACCGCCCGCGCCATCACCCGGGAGGCGAGCTCGACCACGTCGACCTCGAGGCCCTTGCCACGCGCGGTCGCCGCGAATTCGAGCCCGATGAAGCCGGCGCCGATCACGACGACGCGCATGCCGGGTGCGATCAAATGGCGCAGCGCCTCGCTCTCGTCGAGGATGCGCAGGTAGCGGACCGCGTCGAGCTTCGCGTTGGGGATATCGAGCAGCCGGTTCCGCGCGCCGGTCGCGAACACCAGATGGCTGTAGTCGAGCGATGCGCCGGAGCCGAGCGCCACTTTCCGCGCATGGCGGTCGATCGCGTGCGCCCGATCAGTGATCAGCTCGATCTTGTTGTCCTGGTAGAACTTCTCGGGCCGGAACATCAGGGTCTCCGGCCCGCCGGTCCCCTTCAGGTAAGCCTTCGACAAAGGCGGCCGCTGATACGGCAAATGGCCTTCGTCATTGATCAGCGCGATGCGCTCGGAAAATCCGGCCTGGCGCAGTGACGCCGCGAGCTGGAAGCCGGCATGTCCGGCGCCGACGATGATGACCCCACCTGTCATCGGAACAACCCAAATGCGAGCGAGCAGGAGTGACCCATGCCGTTTCCTCTTGTCGATGTTAGCTTGCTTGCCTCCGTCCCCACAGCGCTCGTGTCTGCGTACCGAAGGCGGCGCTATTTGGCCTCATGGCTCGCGCCGATGCAAGGGGGTCTCTGGGCGAATCCGGGGCGCAGAAACGTTCCTCGCGCCAGGGGATGGATTGCCACCTCTCCCGGCAGGGCCTTAAATGCCGGGAACAAGCCCAAGGTCTTCAATATGCCAGAACCCACCTCCCCCAACGACCCCGCCCTGCTCCAGATCGACGGCGCCATCGCAACCATCACGCTGAACCGGCCGGCCGCGTTCAATGCGATCGACATGGCGATTGCCAAAAAGCTCGAACAGCTCGGCGCCGAGGTCGAGGCCAACAAGGACGTCCGCGTGCTGGTCATCGAGGGCGAAGGCCGGGCCTTCTGCGCCGGCGGCGATTTGCAGACCATCGGCGCCGCGGCCGAAGCCAACAATATCGCCCCGGTGGTCGGCGAGATGCTCGCGCATTACCACGCCTTCATCACCGCGCTGCGGCGGATGCCGAAGCTGGTGCTGGCGAGCGTGCACGGCTCGGCGGCCGGCGCCGGCCTGTCACTGGCCTTCGTCGCCGATCTCTGCATCGCCGCCGAGGACGCCCGCTTCACGCCGGCTTACGCCAAGATCGGCGTGTCGCCCGACGGCGGCGGCACCGTCGGCCTCGCCGCCAGCGTCGGCCCGCGCCGCGCGCTGCAGATCTTCCTGGCCGAGGACGGCTTTACCGCGCAGCAGGCCCAGCAATGGGGTCTCGTCGCCAAGGTGGTGCCGGCGGCCGAGCTGAAGGCCGCGACCCGCGAATTCGCGCTGCGGCTGGCGCAGAACGCCCCGGCCGGGCTCGCCGCCACCAAGGCGCTGGTCCATCAGGCGCCGACCACGCCGATCGAGGCGCAACTCGACGCCGAGCGCGACGCGATCATCGGCTGCATGAACACGGACGAATTCCGCATCGCGGTGAAGAGGTTCACCAGCAAATCGAAATAGAGGTTGGTTAGTTCGGGCAGATGTAGCCGGTGCCGCCGGGTGCCTTGAAGCAGCCGACCGATTCCGGGATCACCTGCTTGGGCAGCCACAGCACGACCTTCGGGAAATAGATCGTGAAGCAGATCGTCACCAGGAACACGACGTAGATCGGCAGCGCCGCCCGCAGCGCTTTTGCGAAGCTGATGCCGACGAATTTCGAGGCCATCAGCAGCACGAGCCCATAGGGCGGCGTGATCAGGCCGAAGGCGAGGGTTGCGATCAGCACCACGCCCATGTGCACGCCGTTGATGTCGCCGGCCTGCGTCAGCGCGTTGACCAGCGGCATGAAGATGATGATGGTCGGCACCGGCTCGATGAAGTCGCCGACCACGGTGAACAGCAGCACCATCAAGAGCATGATGAGGTGCGGATCGTTGCCGGCGATGGAAGTAATCCAGTCAGCGATGTAGATCGCGCCGCGGAGATAGGCCAGCATCCAGCCAAATGCGTTCGCCGCCCCGATCGTGATCAGCGGCAGCGAGAAGATCAGGCCGGCGAGGCAGAAGTCATATGGGATCTTCTTCAAGTGCCCGCGGTTCAGCGCCGGGATCACGACCACGATGATGTAGACGACCGCGACCACGCCGGCCTCGGTCGGCGTGAACCAGCCGGTCAGGATGCCGCCCAGCAGGATCACCGGGATCATCAACGGCAGCGCGGCGTCGCCGGCGGCGAACGCGATCTGGCGCAGCGGCGCGCGCGGCTTGCGCAGGCCCGAGGGTCCGAAGAAATAGCAATAGATCATCAACCCGAAGCCGATCATCAGCCCCGGCACCACGCCCGCCATGAACAGGCCGGCGATCGAGACATTGCCGACCGCGCCATAGACCACCGCCGTGATGCTCGGCGGCACCAGCGCCGCGATGGTCGACGCCGAGGCGATGATCGCGGCGATGAACGCCGGCTCGTAGCCTTCCCGCTTCATCGGCCCGCCCAGCGCCCGGCTCATCACCGCGACGTCAGCGGTGGTCGAACCGGACATCTCCGAGAAGAACATGCTGAAGACGACGACGACCTGCGACAGCCCGCCCCTGATGTGGCCGACCAGCGAGACCGACAGGTTGGCGATGCGGACCACGACGTTGGCCGAACTCATGAGCTCGCCGACCAAAAGGAAGAACGGGATCGCAAGCAGCGCCTCGGAATCGACGCCGTCGAAGATCTTCTGGATGATCGCCGCCAGCGAGACGTCAGACAGCAGCGCGCCGACGAACACGCCGGCCATCAGCGAGAACGGCACCGGCACGCCGAGATAGCCGAAGAACAGGAAGCAGGACGACATCAGCACAAGCACGACCGGTGCGCTCACGGCTGCGCTCCCGTGGTCGCGCCGGTGTTGATCGCCGGAATCGGAAGGTCGTCATCGGGCGGTTCCGGATGATCGAAGCCGTTGCGGACGCCGTTGACGAGCTGCTCGATCGTGAACAGGCCGATCAGGATGCCGGAGAGCGGGATCACCGCATAGAGCGACGCGATCGGCGTGCCCGACGGCAGCCGGAAACTGCCGAAGCCGCGGAGGTAGTTCTGGTACCCATACCAGACCAGGCAGAAGGCGACGCCCAGAACGACAAGGCGGATGACGATCTCGACAATCAGCCGCGGCGTCCCGTGCATCGCCTCCGAGATCGCCGTCAGATACAGATGATCGTTGCGCCTTGTCGCGACCGCGGCACCGATGAAGATCGCATAGATGAACAGCGTCGAGGTCACCTCCTGCAGCCACAGCCAGGGGTGACCGATGGTGCGGGTAACGATATCGGCGGTCACCGAGAGCGAGAAGCCGAAGCACAACAGGCCGCACAGCATCATCAGGATCAGCTCGAGCCGATCCAGCGCCCGCCATTTCAGATGCCGCTGCCGTTGCAGCACCAGTCGGTCGGCAATCGCCATGGCTCGAAATTCCTCGTCGTCCCGGCCTAGAGCATTTTCCGATCACGTTGCGTCGTAACCAGCCGCGACGAGATAATTTTGGCATTCCTCGGGTGAGAAGCGCTTGAGAGCGTTGGCGATTGCTTGCCAGAGATCGGGCATGGTGCGCGCTGCGGCGGCCCGCAACAGGGCTTTCAGTTTAGAGAAGGCCATTTCGATCGGGTTGAAGTCTGGACTGTAGGGCGGAAGATAGAGCAGGCTTGCTCCGACCGCCCGGATGGCCTCTCGAACGCCATGGACCTTGTGAGCGGGCAAGTTGTCCATGATAACGGTATCGCCCGGCCGCAGCGATGGGGCGAGCAATTGCTCGACGTAGGCCAGGAAAGCGTCGCCATCCATTGGACCGTCCAGAACAAGCGGCGCGATCAGACCGTCGGAGCGCAATCCAGCGGTGAATGTCGTCGTCTTCCAATGTCCGTGTGGGATAGCTGCACGACATCGCTCGCCGCGTGGCGAGCGGCCGTAAAGCCGCGCCATTTTGGTGTTGGCGCTGGTTTCGTCGATGAAGACGAGACGCTCAGGGTCAAGATCGATTTGCCCTTCGAACCACTCCTCACGCGCGGCATTTATATCGCCGCGCCGTTGCTCGGCGGCGTGCGCTGTCTTTTTTTAAGTGTGATCTTTCTGCGCTGGAAAAAACGCCAGAGCGACGCGATGCCAGTCGATATTCCACGACGTTTCAACAGTTCTCGCAACTCGGCGAGCGTGATATCCGGCTTCGCTGTCACTGCCTCCAGAATCAATTGCGAATGCGCTTCGATGCGCTGCGATTTGCGGTCACCGCCCTGGCGTTTAGGAACGATGTCGCCAACTTCCTTGAGGCGACCGCGCCAGCGGATCGCACTGGCCGCGCTGACACCAAAGCGCTCAGCAGCCTGTCGACAGGACATGCCACCGTCAATCGCGGCTATCACCCTTTGACGAAGATCAACCGAAAGCGCCCTGGCCATACATGCTGGCCTCCCTCGCCAGCATGCAGCTTGAATCTGACTCGCGCCGTTTTGGGAATCCCCACCCGATTCATTCCGGTCGGAAAATGCTCTAGTGCGCAATTGCGCACGGGGGGCCGGGACCCATAACCCCCGGCTCGAGTTGCGTGCAGAAAGTCGGCGACCTTAGTCGTTCAACTGAAAGGCCGCGGCGTATGGGTCCCGGCCTTCGCCGGGACGACGCTTGTCTAGTTGATCGCGCGGATCAGATTCTTGATCTTCTCCGCATGCGGGCCGAGCTCCTTGGCGAGCTTGTCGAGATAGGGATCGGCGATCGCGGTGAAGCCCTTCTTGTCCACGTCCTCGACCACCTTGACGCCGAACGATTTCAGCTTGGTCAGCGCGTTGCGTTCCAGCTCGAAGGCCTTCTGCGGCTCCTTCGCACTCACCTCGTTCGCAGCGGCCTGCACCCACTGCTTCTGCTCGGCGGAGAGGCTCTGCCAGAGCTTGTCGGAGACGAACAGCAGGGCATTGTTGGCCTCGTGCTCGGTGATCGACAGCACGGGCGCGACCTCATAGTGCTTGTTGACGAGATAGACGTTGATGCTGTTCTCGGCGGCCTCGACCACGCCGGTTTGCAGCGAGGTATAGACGCTGCCGAACGGCATGTGCACGGTCTGCGCGCCATAGGCCGGGAACATGGTGTCCTCGGTCGCGGTGGCCTGCACCCGGACTTTCATGCCCTTGAGGTCGCCGACGTTGTGGATTTCCTTCTTGCTGTAGATGTGCCGCACGCCCTGCGAGCCGGTGCCGATCACATGCAGGCCCTGGGCGGTCTCATCGATCATCGTCCTGATGGCGTCGAACACCTGCGGGTCCGCCAGCGCCTTGATCACATGGGCGTCGTTGCGGAACAGGAAGTGCAGCGACATCACGCCGGCCTGCGGCGAGATCGTCGCGGTGTTGGCGGAGGAGATGATGGCAAACTCGATGTCGCCTGATTTCACGAGTTGCAGCAGCTGCGGCTCCTGGCCGAGCTGCGCGCCGGGATATTGATCGACGATCAGCGTCCCCTTGCTCAATTCCTTGAGCTTGTCGGCGAACAGATCGCCGGCGACCGAATAGCCGGTGTTGCGCGGCTGGTCATAGGCGAAGCGGAAGTGCTTGACCTCCTGCGCGCCCGCGCTTGCCGGCAGCAGCAACGCTGCCGCGGCCATGGCGATCCCGACGATCCTGGCTGGATAGCCCATCGTGACGTTCCCCCTGTTCTTGATTGACGCGATCATCCCACCAGTCCCGCGGGATTGTCAATAAAACAGGAGAAATCAGGCAGCTTCCGGCGCCATTGAGCGCCGCATCGCCGGAATTATCGACAATACGGCCGCTGTGACGAACAACGCCAGCTATTTGCCGGCTACTTCCCCTTGGCGCGCATGAAGTCGAAATCGCAGCCTTCGTCGGCCTGCAGGATCGTTTCATTGAACAGATGTGCGTAGCCGCGCTTGGCCCAATCTGGCGTGCCGGCCGGCGCCTGCGCCGTGCGACGCTTCTGCAGCTCGGCTTCGTCGACCAGGAGATCGATGCTGCGCTTGGCAACGTCGAGCCGGATCGTGTCGCCGTTGCGCGCCAGGCCAAGCGGGCCGCCGACGGCGGACTCCGGCGTGATGTGCAGCACGATGGTGCCGAACGCGGTGCCGCTCATCCGCGCATCGGAGATGCGCACCATGTCCTTCACGCCGGCGCGCGCGAGCTTCTTCGGGATCGGCAGGTAGCCCGCCTCGGGCATGCCCGGGGCGCCCTTCGGGCCGGCATTGCGCAACACCAGCACGTCGTCGGCGGTCACATCGAGCGCGGGATCGTCGACCCGCAGCGTCATATCCTCGACCGACTCGAACACCACGGCGCGACCGGTGTGCTGCAGCAGCTTTGGGCTTGCCGCGGACTGCTTGATCACGGCGCCACGCGGCGCGAGATTGCCGTGCAGGATCGCCATCGCGCCTTCGGCCTTGATCGGGTTCGCCTTGGAGCGGATCGCATCCTGCCCCGGGACCTCTTCCGCGCCGGCGACGACCTCACGCAAGGTCTGGCCGGTGATGGTCCTGGCGTCGAGGTCGATGAGGTCGCCGAGCTGCGCCATCAGCTTCGGCACCCCGCCGGCGTGATGGAAATGCTCCATGTAGTGCTCGCCCGACGGCTTGAGGTCGACCAGCACGGGCACTTCGCGGCCGAGTCTGTCGAACGCCTCGAGGTCGATCTTGTAGGGCGAGCGGTTGGCAATCGCGGTGAGGTGAATCAGCCCGTTGGTCGAGCCCCCGATCGCCTGCATGACGACCTGGGCGTTGCGGAACGACGACGGCGTCAGGATCTCGCTCGGCTTCGGTCCTTTGGTCTTCGCCATTTCGGCGGCGACGCGGCCGCTGGCTTCGGCGGAGCGGAAGCGTTCGGCATGCGGTGCCGGGATCGTCGCGCTCATCGGCAGCGACAGGCCGAGCGCCTCGGTGATGCAGGCCATGGTGGAAGCGGTGCCCATCACCATGCAGGTGCCGACCGACGGCGCGAGACGGCCGTTCACCGGCTCGATCTCGGCATCGTCGATCTCGCCGGCGCGATATTTGCCCCACAGCCTGCGGCAGTCGGTGCAGGCGCCGAGCACCTCGCCCTTGTGATGGCCGACCACCATCGGCCCGACCGGAATCACCACCGTCGGCAGATCGGCGCTGATGGCGGCCATGAGCTGCGCCGGCAAGGTCTTGTCGCAGCCGCCGATCACGATCACCGCATCCATCGGCTGGGCGCGGATCATCTCCTCGGTGTCCATCGCCATCAGATTGCGCAGATACATCGAGGTCGGATGCGCAAAGCTCTCGGCGATCGAGATGGTCGGGAACACGAACGGCATCGCGCCCGACAGCATCACGCCGCGTTTCACGGCCTCGATGATCTGCGGCACGTTGCCGTGGCAGGGATTGTAGTCGCTGTAGGTGTTGGTGATGCCGACGATCGGGCGGTTGAGCGCATCGTCCGAGTAGCCCATCGCCTTGATGAAGGCCTTGCGCAGGAACAGCGAGAAGCCGGCGTCACCATAGCTTGTCAGTCCCTTGCGAAGTCCGTCGGCCATTTTCTTGTGTCCCGTGGTTGTTCGCCCGCACTTAAGGAGCGGTAGGAATTATTGTCAATATGAGATAATCCGGCGCGACGGCGTGGCTGCTCTGCGGCAAAATTACCCCCATTATTGACAATAACCATTGCGCCATGCTGACCTCAGGCATCGATCCGAAGCCCAGAGCACATGAAAGCCCAGCCCACATTGCCCGAAATCCAGGCCCCCTCGCGCGAGGAGGAGCAGGCGGAAGTGATCCGCCGGCTGGAGGAGGACATCATCTTCGGCCGCTTCGCGCCCGGCCTGCGGCTGGTCGAGGATCCCCTGATGCAGCGCTACGGCGCGAGCCGGCATTTCGTCCGCCAGGCGCTGTTCCAGCTCGAGCGCCAGGGCATCGTGCTGCGCGAGAAGAATGTCGGCGCCACGGTGCGGTTCTATTCGGCCGAAGAAGTGCGGCAGATCTACCAGGTGCGCGAGATGCTGACGCGCCAGGCCGCGCTGATGATCGCGCTGCCCGCGCCGGAAAGCCTGATCGACCAATTGAGCGAGCTGCAACGGCATTACTGCCTCAAGGCCGACGCGCAGGACATGCGCGGCATCCATGAGGCCAACGATGCGTTCCACCTCGCACTGTTCTCCGCCTGCGGCAATCCCTATCTGGTGCGCTCGCTGCAGGACTACATGAACCTGACACTGCCGATGCGCGCAAAAAATCTCGCCGACAGCGAGGGGCTCGCATTGTCGCGCCGCCAGCACGAATTGATGATCGAGCTGCTGAAGGGCCGCGACAGCTGGGCGCTGGCGCAGCTCTGCGTCGATCACATGCAGTACAGCAAGGCGGACTATCTCGTCCGCATCTCCAACGACAAAAAGCCGCAATAGCGCGATACCCGGCCTCCTCGTGAAGGAGACGGCGATGCGTCATGTGGCCTTGTTGATTGGATCGTTCGCCGCGCTGCTTGCGCTTGGCACTGTCGGTGAAGCGGCCGACCCGCGCGCGACGCAGCTCAGCTACGAGCCCTGGACCAAGACCTGCCTGACCCAGGCAAGCTGCTTCGTCGGCGCCGCCGCCCGCGGCCAATGTTCGCCGTCGGGTGGCAGCATCAGCGTTTCGCCGCAGACCAGCAAGCGCGCGATCGTCAGCGCCAATGTCGGAACGCGGAGCATGCTGGAGGGAACGATCAGCCTGCGGATCGACCAGGACGAGCCGATCCAGATCGCCAGGCCGCATTGCTACACGCTCGGCTGCGGCGGCGCGCTCGAAGCCGACGGCGAGATGATCGAACGGCTGAAGCATGCACAAACCATCGCCGTCGAGGCCAAGAGCCTGACCGGGCAGACCATCAGCCTCAACTTCCCCCTCACCCATTTCGCCGAGACTTTCGACGGGCCCGGGAGCCCGCCCGAGACGTCAGGGCAAGGCTCCAAGGAGCCGCAGCGGGAGCACACCGAAGCGGTGAAGCAGCTGCCGCAATGCGAGGACTGATCACTTCTTCCAGTCGATCACCCTGCTTTTGTCGCCGTCGAACTCCATGCTGCAGAACGCGCCGCCCTGGTAATAGTCGCCGACGGGATCCGGCGGCAGCTTGGCCTGCTCGGCCATCGCGTGCTCGCGAAAATCTTCACCACGACCGCTCGGGCGATAGCCGAGATCGTAAGCGCGGTGATTGTCCCACCACGAGCGCTCATTGTAGGACGCGCCGTAAAGCACTTCGAAATGGATGTCGGGATGCTCGAGCCCGATGCGGCAGAGCTGCACCAGATCTTCCGGCTTGAGCCAGATCGACAGCCTGCGGTGATCGAGCGGCACCTCGCCGAAATTTCCGATCCGGATGCAGGTCACCTTGATGCCGTGCTTGTCGGCATAGAGCGCACCGACGCCTTCGCCGAACACCTTGCTCACCCCGTAGCGGCTGTCCGGCCGCGCGGTAACCTCGGTGCCGATGCGGTGATGGCGCGGGTAGAAGCCGACGGCGTGATTGGACGAGGCGAAGATCACGCGCTTGACCCCCTTCTTGCGCGCCGCCTCGAACAGATTGTAGCAGCCGATGATATTGGACTGCAGGATCGCATCCCAGGGGCCTTCGACCGAATAGCCGCCGAAATGCAGGATGCCGTCGACGCCCTCGCAGATCGCCTCGACCTCTGCGAGGTCGGCGAGATCGGCCGCCTTGAATTGTTCGTTGTTGCCGAGATCGGCCGGCGGCTTGATGTCGCTCAACAGCAGGTCCGGATAGATCGGCGGCAGCAGCTTGCGCAGGCTCGTGCCGATTCCACCGGATGCGCCGGTCATCAATATGCGAGCCATTCCGTCCCTCGTCTTTCCTGTTGGCCAAGTGATTTATTGGACCGAATTGCGGTCGCAGGCCGACAATGATAGCAAACCATGCGCTCAAGGAAACACCATCGAAACACAACAACGAGAACAGCAAATGTCCGATGTCCATTCCGCCGGCTGGCGTCCCGCGACCTACTATCCCGATCCAGCGATCCACGCGCTCGATCCGCGCTTCGAGAAATACTGGCTGAAACTCTCCGCCGTTGAACGCATCGCCACCGGCCTGCGCTGGGCCGAAGGTCCGGTGTGGTTCGGCGACGGCCGCTATTTGTTGTGCAGCGACATCCCGAACCAGCGCATCCTCAAATGGGAGGAAGAGACCGGCGCGGTCAGCATCTTCCGCAAACCGTCGAATTTCGCCAACGGCAACACACGCGACCGCCAGGGCCGTCTCATCAGCTGCGAGCATGGCGGCCGCCGCGTGGTGCGCACCGAATATGACGGATCGATTACGGTGCTGATCGACTCCTTCGGCGGCAACCGGCTGAACTCGCCGAACGACGTCGTGGTGAAATCCGACGGTGCGATCTGGTTTACCGATCCGATCTTCGGCCTGCTCGGCAATTACGAGAGCTACAAGGCCGATCCCGAGATCGCGCCCAACGTCTACCGGCTCGATCCCGCGACCGGCAAGGCCAGCATCGTCGCCGAGGGAGTGCTCGGCCCGAACGGGCTGTGCTTCTCGCCGGACGAGAAGATCCTCTACGTCGTGGAATCCCGCGGCGAGCCGAACCGCAAGATCCTGGCCTATGACGTCTCCGCCGACGGCACGACGATTTCCAACAAGCGCGTCTTCATCGATGCCGGCCCCGGCACGCCCGACGGCATGCGCTGCGACATCGACGGCAATCTGTGGTGCGGCTGGGGCATGGGTGATCCCGAGCTCGACGGCGTCGTCGTGTTCGCGCCCGACGGCGTCATGATCGGCCGCATCGCGCTGCCGGAACGCTGCGCCAACCTTTGCTTCGGCGGCGTGAAGCGCAACCGCCTGTTCATGGCGGCGAGCCAGTCGATCTATGCGCTCTACGTCAACACCCAAGGCGCGCTCGGCGGTTAAGTCTCTTCGTCGTCCCGGCCGAGTGCGCGATTGCGCACGGAGCCGGGACCCATAGCCCCCGATCGATCTTGGCTTGGTAGGCTGGGGCTGCATCATTCGCAAAACGCGGGCCTGTGGTAATGGGTCCCGGCCTTCGCCGGGACGACGGTTAAAATTACACACTCTAAACATCTGACGCCGGAGCGGTGATCCGCCCCGGCGCCAGAAATCGTGTCTCTCGTGGATCGGCCTACGCGGCGTTGTAGCCGGCGACGGCCTTGGCCTCGAGATATTCTTCCAGACCGTAGCGGCCCCACTCGCGGCCGTTGCCGGACTGCTTGTAGCCGCCGAACGGCGCAGAGCGCTCGTTCGGCACGCCCTGCAGGTTGACGTTGCCGGCGCGGATCTGGCGGCCGACGCGGCGCGCGGTTTCCACGGTGTCGGCCGAGACGTAACCGGCGAGACCATAGGGCGTGTCGTTGGCGATCTTCACCGCCTCAGCCTCGTCCTTGGCGCCGAGGATGGTCAGCACCGGTCCGAAGATCTCTTCGCGGGCGATCGTCATGTCGTTGGTGACGTCGGCGAAGATGGTCGGACGGACATAGAAGCCCTTGTTGACCCCCTCGGGCAGGCCCGGGCCGCCGGCGACGAGCGTTGCGCCCTCGTCGATGCCCTTCTGGATCAGCGCCTGGATCTTGTCCCACTGGCCGCGGTTGACCACCGGGCCGATCGTGGTGCCGTCGGCGCGCGGATCGCCGGCCTTGGTCTTGTCTGCGACGCCCTTCGCGATCGCGGCCACTTCCTTCATCTTGGAGAGCGGCACGATCATGCGCGACGGCGCGTTGCAGGACTGGCCCGAGTTGTTGAACATGTGCATCACGCCGCCGGTCACCGCCTTGGCAAGGTCGGCGCCTTCGAGGATCACGTTCGGCGACTTGCCGCCGAGCTCCTGGCTGACCCGCTTCACGGTCGGCGCTGCACGCTTGGCGACGTCGACGCCGGCGCGGGTCGAGCCGGTGAACGAGATCATGTCGATGTCCGGGTGCTCGCTCATCGCAGCACCAACCTCCGGGCCGAGGCCGTTGAGGAGGTTGAACACGCCCTTCGGCACGCCGGCTTCATGGAGGATTTCCGCGAAGATCAGCGCTGAGGTCGGGGTGAACTCCGACGGCTTCAGGATCATGGTGCAGCCGGCGGCGAGCGCGGGCGCGACCTTGCAGGCGATCTGGTTGAGCGGCCAGTTCCAGGGGGTGATCATGCCGATCACGCCGACCGGCTCGCGCACGATCACGGCGGTGCCCATGGTCTCCTCGAACTCGTACTTCTTGAGCACTTCGAGGGTGTTCATGAGATGGCCGAGGCCGGCGCCGGCCTGCAGCTTCTCCGCCATCGGCAGCGGCGCGCCCATTTCGTCGGAGACGGCGGCGCCGATCTCCTTCATGCGGCCCTTGTAGACCTCGATGATTTTGGTGAGCAGCGCGACGCGCTCCTCGCGGCTGGTCTGGGAAAACGTCTCAAACGCGCGCTTGGCGGCGGCGACTGCCTTGTCGACATCGGCCTTGGAGCCGAGCGCAATCTCGTACATCGCCTCTTCCGTCGCCGGATTGACGACAGGGGTGGACTTGCCTTTGACGACCGGATCGACCCAGGCGCCGTCGATGTAGAATTGCATGCGATTGACCATCGGAAACCTCTTGTACGGGGCGTATGGAATGGGGAACGGAAGCGTTCGGCAGGCATCCTTGCACGAAAGCAGGGCGAATTGAACCCGCCATATGCGGGGCGCGGCTCGTGCACGCCCACGGGATATAAGGTAGCCGCCCGAGTGGTGGCAAGGCATGCGCCAAATGGGTCCCGGCTCTGCGTCGCGTCACTCCGTGCCGCGACGCGTCCGGGACACAAACACCTCCCTGGCCGACCGCTTTGGTGCCCCGGATGCGGCGCAGCGCGAAGCGTTGCGACGCTGGTCCGGGGCCCATTGCAAATCACACCGCCATCTTGCGATGCCGCACCGGCGCGCCGACGGAGAGGCTTTCCGCCGCGTCGATGATGGCGTTGGCATCGATGCCGTAGTGGCGATAGAGGTCGCCGATCGTGCCGGTCTGGCCGAAATGCTCGACGCCGAGCGCCTCGAGGCGGTGGCCGCGCACGCTGCCGAGCCAGCCGAGCGAGGCCGGATGGCCGTCGATCACGGTCACAATGCCGCAGTCGCGGCCGAGCGGCGCCAGCATGCGCTCGATATGACTCAAATGCTGCACGCCGCGGCGGTCACGCCGCAAATTCCGTGCGGCGGACCATCCGGCATAGAGCCGGTCGGCCGAGGTTACCGCCAGGAGACCGACGTCGCGGTGGCTCTCGCCGATCAGGCCGACCGCCTCGATCGCCTCCGGCGCGACGGTGCCGGTATAGGCAATGACGATGTCGCAGTTCGGCCCCGGCTTGCGCATCCAGTAGGCGCCATCAGTGATGTCGCGCTGCAGGTCCGGCGTCATGATCCGTTGCGGCTGCTCCAGCGTTCGTGTCGAGAGTCGCAAGTAAACCGAACCGCCCTCGGCGCCCTCGCGCTGCATGTGGCCAAAACCCCAGCCCATGATCACGGCAAGTTCATCGACGAAGGCCGGATCGAACGAGGCGAGCCCGTCCTGCCCGAGACCGATCAGCGGCGTCTTGATCGACTGATGCGCGCCGCCTTCCGGCGCCAGCGAGATGCCCGACGGCGTCGCCGCCACCATGAAGCGGGCGTCCTGGTAGCAGGCATAGTTCAACGCATCGAGGCCGCGCTCGATGAAGGGATCGTACAGCGTGCCGACCGGCAATAGCCGCGCGCCGTTGATCTGGTGCGACAGGCCGAGCGCCGACAGCATGATGAACAAATTCATCTCGGCGATGCCGAGCTCGAGGTGCTGCCCCTTCGGCGAATATTCCCAGGTGAAGGCGGACGGGATCTTCTCCTGCCGGAACAGGTCGTGGTTCTCCGCCTTCGCGAACAGGCCGCGGCGGTTGACCCAGCCGCCGAGATTGGTCGACACCGTGACGTCGGGCGACGCGGTGACGATGCGCGAGGCCAGCTCGCTGTCGCCGCGGGCCAGCTCGTGCAGCACGAGGCCAAAGCCCTGTTGCGTCGACATCTGCGCCGAGGCCTTGAAGGCGAGCCGCTCTGGTACGTCGATTTCGGGCGCCGACAGCCGGCGGCGTCCCTCGCGGTTGAACGGCGCTTCCGCCAGGAACGCCTCGAGCTTCGCGGGCTCCTGCGACAGGCCCTCGAACTTGTCCCACTCATGGCCGGTGCGGATGTTCTGCGCGGCGCGCCACTTCTCCATCTGCGCGACCGTCATCAGGCCGGCGTGGTTGTCCTTGTGGCCCTGCATCGGCAGGCCGACGCCCTTGATGGTGTAGGCGATGAAGCAGACTGGGCGGTCGTGATCGACAGCCTCGAAGGCCTCGATCATGCTAGCCATGTCGTGCCCGCCGAGGTTCGACATCAGCGCCAGCAACTGGTCGTCGCTGCGGCGATCGATCAGGGCCGTCACCTCGCCCTGGTCGCCGATATCGTCGTGCAGGTGCTTGCGGAACGCCGCACCGCCCTGGAAGCAGAGCGCCGCGTACATCTGGTTCGGGCAATTGTCGATCCAGCGCCGCAAGGCCTCGCCGCCGGGCTCGGCGAACGCTTCCAGCATCAGCTTGCCGTACTTTACGATCACCACGTCCCAGCCGAAATTGCGGAACATGGTCTCGAACTTGGCCCACAGCCCTTCGCGCACCACGGCATCGAGCGACTGGCGGTTATAGTCGACCACCCACCAGGCGTTGCGCAGGCCGTGCTTCCAGCCTTCCAGCAGCGCCTCGAAGATATTGCCCTCGTCCATCTCGGCGTCGCCGACCAGCGCGATCATGCGGCCCTCAGGCCGGTCCTTCATCCAGCCATGCGCCTTGACGTAATCCTGCACCAGCGAGGCGAACAAAGTCTGCGCCACGCCGAGGCCGACCGAGCCGGTGGAGAAGTCGACATCGTCGACGTCCTTGGTGCGCGACGGATAGGACTGCGCGCCCTTGTAGCCGCGGAAATTCTCCAGCTTGTCGCGGGTCTGGTGGCCGAACAGATACTGGATGGCGTGGAACACCGGGCTCGCATGCGGCTTCACCGCGACGCGGTCCTGCGGCCGCAGCACCGAGAAATACAGCGCCGACATGATGTTGGCGAGCGAGGCCGACGAGGCCTGGTGGCCACCGACCTTCAACCCGTCGCTATTTTGCCTGACATGGTTGGCGTGATGGATGGTCCACGACGACAGCCACAGCACCTTGCGGGCCAGGGCGGACAGCGTGTCGAGGCGTTCAGGCGCGATTCCCATGACGATGTTCCTGGCGATGCTCCGGGCGATACCTGCGATGTTACTGCTGCGGGGGCCGACGAAAATCTCAATTCTACGCGACAGCACAGGAAAAATTGGGATAAATTCCCACGATCCGGCCGCAACCAACGAGTCCATCCCAATGCCTGCCCTCGACGCCATCGACCGCAAGATCCTGAGTCTGCTCCAGACCGACAGCCGCATGACCATGCAGGAATTGGCCGACAAGGTCGGGCTGTCGGTGTCGCCCTGCCATCGCCGGGTCAAGCTGCTCGAGCAACGCGGCGTGATCTCTCGCTACATCGCAACCGTCGATCAGAAATCGATCGGGCTGCATGTCTCCGTCTTCATCTCGATCAAGCTGGCGCGGCAGAAGGAGGAAGACCTCAACCGCTTCGCGCGCGCGATCTCGAAATGGGACGAGGTGCTCGAGTGCTATCTGATGACCGGCAACCGCGACTATCTGCTGCGCGTCGTCGCCGCCGACCTCTCCTCCTATGAAGCATTTCTGAAGAACAAGCTGACAAGGCTCGACGGCATCGCTTCGATCGAGTCGAGCTTTGCGCTGAGCCAGGTGAAGTACTCGACCGCACTGCCGGTGTAGGGCTGGCTTCCCACGCATCACAGTTAACCCGTCATCCTGAGGTGCGAGCGCAGCGAGCCTCGAAGGGTGCACGGCCCCGCTGGTGGCCGTCGATCCTTCGAGACGCGGCCAAGAGGCCGCTCCTCAGGATGACGGAGTGAGTTCTGATTCAACTGTCAAACAGCTTGTTCAGTGTCATCACCCGCGCTTGCAGGTGATCCAGTATTCCAGAGACGCCTGCGCTTAAGCCGAGGGGCCGCGGCGTACTGGATTGCCCGGTCGAGCCGGGCGATGACGGTGTAGGTGGGACGCAGCTTTGCATTCTCGCGACATGATCTGTCCGAGCTTTGCATCTCGTTCCGCCCTCTCTCGAAGAGGGCGCAGGGAAAGCCGGGTGCCGATTGCACCCATGGGCCCCGAGCAAAAGGTAGAAAGCTCGGGGGTAGGACCACAGGTGTAACCGGAGCAATCCGGCTTTCCCTGCGCGATGGGTTACGGTTTATACGTGCTCGCCCCGGCGAGACTTGGCTTGGTTGTCACCGTCATCAGCGAGAGACTTCGCTTCCCGCTAATAAGACACCTACCACTAGGGCGTCAGGCCTGCACGACTTCACCGTCCGCCTCACATGCGTTCGTCGCCTGCATGATCGGCGTCCACCGCATCCCACACCGCGTTCGTGACGATCGCGAAGCGCCCCTCGATCGGGTGAGACGAGGCAATCTATACCACCGAGCTGCGCTTCTGATAACGCGAAATATTTTTGCAGTGGGGGCTTGCGCCGTCGGGCAACTCAGTGATTGGCATTCGGCAACACATCCGCTGCAGCATCGGCACGGGCGCAAGGCTCATTTGCTTGGCCGAAATCCAATCGCGTGCCGGGAATCCGATATTCAATCTCGCGGTCTCCACGGCAATTCATAAGCCGTTTTCATAAGTCCATACGAATTCACCCATCTAATCGCATGGCGGGCCGTTCCATATAACAGCTCCGACAGACAACGACCGCCTCGATCGGTTCGCAGGACAATTCCTCTCGCGACGGCGGGGACGTGGTTCGCCGAAAGTCCACCCGAGCTGACCGTTACCCGGGATGTCCATCACAGGAGATTCCCCGTGAAGCTTCACATCGCCGCCATCGCATTGCTGTCGCTGGCGTCAATGGCACCAGCGACCACAACGGAGACCGTCATGACCGGATCGAAGCCGATGCTGACCTCCGACGATGTGCGCAAGGTCGCTCCCGCGCTCGACGCTTACACTCATAACCGCGTGCTCGGCGATGTCTGGAAACGCCCCGGGCTCGCGCCGCGCGACAGCAGCATCGTCACGCTGGCGGCCCTGATCGCGCGCAACCAGACCATCGAGCTGCCGTATCATCTCAACTTGGCGCTCGATAACGGCGTCAAACCTCGCGAGATTTCGGAGATCATCACGCACCTCGCCTTCTATGCCGGTTGGGCGAATGCGATGTCGGCGGTCGCTGTTGCAAAGGACGTCTTCGCCGCCCGCAACATCGGCGCCGAAGAGCTGCCCGCCGTTGCCGTGACCCTGCTGCCGATCAACGAAGCGGCCGAAGCACAACGCGCCACATTCGTCGAGGAGCAGTTCGGCGCGACGTTTCCGGGGGTCGTGCAATACACCACCGACGTACTGTTCCGCGATCTGTGGCTGCGACCGGATCTCGCACCGAGAGATCGCAGCCTGGTCACCGTCAGCGCCCTGATCGCCAACGGGCAGACCGCGCAGCTGACGCCGCACCTCAACCGTGCCTTGGACAACGGCCTGACCCAGACCGAGGCTTCGGAGGCGATCACGCAACTGGCGTTCTATGTCGGCTGGCCGAATGTGTTTTCGGCGATGCCCGTCGCGAAAGATGTGTTCGCAAAACGTCCCCGCTGAGGCCAAAGGAACCCGTCATGAACATATCGTTCGACAACCAGGTTGTCCTTGTCACCGGCGCGGGATCGGGGCTCGGCCTTGCGACGGCGAAGGCCTTTGCCGAGTCGGGCGCAGCGGTGGTGCTGGCCGACACCAACGAAATGGCGGTGGCGTCCGCCGCCGCGGAATTATCCGCCCGGGGGCACAAAACTCTCGCCATTCGATGCGACGTCGCCGACGATGCGGAGGTCGAAGCAACGGTGGAGCAGACGGTCGCCACCTTCGGGCGGCTCGATGCCGCCTACAACAACGCCGGCGTTCAAAACGTGATCGCGGAAGCCGCGGAGGCCTCGCGGGAGGATTTTGACCGCGTCGTGGGTGTCAATCTCCGCGGTGTCTGGAGCTGCATGAAGTTCGAGCTGCGCCAGATGCTGAGGCAAGGCAATGGCGCCATCGTCAACTGCTCGTCGATCGGAGGATTGGTCGGCGGCGCGAAACGCGGAAGCTACCAGGCCTCCAAGCACGGCGTGCTTGGCCTGACCAAGAGCGCGGCGCTGGACTATGCGGCAAGAGGCATCCGGATCAACGCCGTTTGCCCAGGCATCATCCATACCGCGATGCTCGACAGGATGATGCAAACCCAGGCCGACGCGCTTGGCGCGATGCTGAAGGACGTCCCGATCGGCCGGCTCGGCCGTCCCGAGGAGATCGCGAACGCCGTGCTCTGGCTGTGCAGCTCGGCCGCAAGCTTTATGGTCGGTCATGCGCTGACGGTGGATGGCGGGTATACGATCCGATGAGAGCAGCCATCGGAGCTTTACCTCTCCCTTGAGGTGAACCAAGCCCGCAGCGAGCGAATAACCATCGCGCTAGTCGCGATGTCGCAGCGCTTCGACGAGCAGCGCGAATGCCGCAGACGGCTGGCGCCGGCTCGGGTAATAGAGATGGTAGCCTGGATAGGGAGCGCACCAGTCCTCGAGCACCCGCTTGAGGCGGCCCTTGTTGATGTACGGTTGAACCAGGCCTTCCGGCAGGTAGGTCAAACCGAGACCCGCGAGCGCAGCTTCCAGCATCTGGCTCGTGGCGTTGAAGAACAGCTGGCCCTCGACCCGCACCTTGAGTTCCCGCGCCCCCTTCTCGAATTCCCAGGCGTAGAGCCCGCCATGGGTGGGCAGCCGCAGATTGACGCAATTGTGCTCGACCAGTTCCCTGCGGCTTCTTCGGTTCGCGTCGAGACCGGAAATAGGACGGAGACCCGACCACCGCCATGCGTGCGTCGGGGCCGATGCGCACGGCAATCATGTCCTTGGCGACCTGCTCGCCATCGCGCACGCCGGCGTCAAAGCGCTCAGTGACGATGTCGGTCAGGCCGTAGTCGCAGATGATCTCGACCTTGATGTCCGGATACGAGCGCAGAAGCTTGGCAAGCTTCGGCAGCAGCACGGCGTTGGTGGCGTATTCGGTGGCGGTGATGCGGATGGTGCCGGAGGGCTTTTCGCTCAGTTCGCTCAGGGCCACGAGTTCGGCCTCGATTTCCGCGAGGCGCGGACCGATGCTGCGCAGCAGCCGCTCGCCTGCCGCAGTCGGCGAGACACTGCGCGTGGTGCGGGTCAGGAGACGCAGCTTCAGGCGCGCCTCGAGCTGCTTGATGGTGTAGCTGAGCGCGGATTGCGAAACGCCGAGCTTGGCGGCGGCCTTGGTGAAGCTGCGCTCGCGGGCGACGATCACGAAGGCCGAGAGATCATCGAGATGGCCGCGCTTCATTTATCTAGCCTGTTTCTAAGTCCATGCCGATTATAGCGGCTAGTCGCCATAGCCGCATGCATTAAATCCAGCGCAGGCGGCGACCTCGACAGTGTCGCCGCGTGAGCAGACGGAACCATGGTCCATGGATCGATCGGACGCGCGGCTCCCGCGCGGCAAAGGCGCTGCGGTGACGCGAAGGCACGTACTGGCGGTTGCGGGTGGCCTCCTGGTTGGGGCTTCACGCCGCGGCCTTGCCGCCACTGCGGCCGCACCGGACATGACAGAGAAAAGGATCGGAGTGATGGAAATCAAACGCAGCGGCTCACGCCCCTCAGGCAAGGGGCCTGAGGCCTGGTTCACCGGCGCGGTCCGCGTCGATCCGCTGTTCCAGGTCGGCGATCCCGCACGCATCAACGGCGGCCACGTCACCTTCGAGCCCGGCGCCCGCACCATGTGGCACACCCATCCGCTCGGCCAGACCCTGATCGTCACGTCAGGTCTCGGTTGGGTGCAAAGCGCGGGCGGACCGGTCGAGGAGGTTCGTCCCGGCGACGTCGTCTGGTTTCCGCCCGGCGAGAAGCACTGGCATGGCGCGACCGCAACGACTGCAATGACGCATATCGCCATCACGGAATCGCGCGATGGCAAGAATGTCGACTGGCTGGAAAAGGTCAGCGACGAGCAATACGGCAAGTGATCCGGGCGCGACGGCATGAAAGGAAATCCACCATGAACCCCACCTACGACTTCGCCGGCCAAGTCGCCCTCGTCACCGGCGCGAGCTCCGGCATGGGTGCCGCCACCGCCAGGGCGTTCGCCGAGGCCGGGGCTGCCGTGGTCCTGGTCGACCGCAGCGAGGAGAAACTGAATGCCGTCGCAGGAGAGCTGACGTCCGCCGGTGCCAAAGCGATCGCCATCGTTGGTGACGTGTCGGACGAGAGGCTGGCCAAGACTGCGGTCGATCGCGCGGTCGCGCAGTTCGGCCGGCTCGACATGGCCTACAACAATGCCGGCATTCTCGGCCCAATGTGCCCGATGAGCGAGGAGACCGGCGACGGGTACGACGACGTGCAGCAAGTGAACCTGCGCGGCGTCTGGACCTTCATGAAGCACGAGTTGCTTCAGATGAAGAGGCAGCGCAGCGGCGCCATCGTGAACTGTTCGTCGCTCGGTGGGCTGGTGGGTTTGCCCGGCCGCGCGGCCTATCACGCCAGCAAACACGGTGTGATCGGCCTGACCAAGAGCGCCGCGCTTGATGTCGCCGCCGAAGGCATCCGGGTCAACGCGATTTGCCCAGGCTGCATCGAGACGCCGATGGGCGACGCCATCGATCCCGACGCGATGAAGGAATTTCTGAAGCAGCAGCCGATCGGCCGGATGGGCAAGCCCGACGAGGTTGCCGCCACCGTACTCTGGCTATGCAGTCCTGCCGCGAGCCTGATCCTTGGCGTTGCGCTACCCGTCGACGGCGGCTTCGTTGCGCACTGACCGGCCAACGCGGACGGACGCGGCCATGCGAGAGGCGCCCGATATCCCCTGCATCCGCCTCGCCGAGATCGAGATCGATCCTGTGCATCGCGACGCCTACATGGCGGCGCTCAGCCAGGAGATCGAAACCGCGCTGCGCGTCGAGCCCGGCGTTCTGACGCTGCATGCGGTGCCGGACAGGAACGATCCAGCCCGCATCGTCATCTTCGAGATGTACGCCAATGCCGAAGCCTACCAGGCGCATCTCGTGACGCCGCACTTCCAGACATACAAGGCCGCGACCGCGCACATGGTGCGGTCGCTCAAGCTGACCGAGCTTTCCCCGTCTCGCTGAGGGCGAAGGCAGCGCTCGCTAGTACCCAGAATCAGAGCTGAGTGATACGGCGGCCTTTGAAACGGCGTTGACGGACCTTTTTCTTGGTCCAGACGAAGGGCTCGGCTCTGTCGTTGTATGCGTTGACGTAGGCATCGATGTGCTCCTGAAGCTGCGTGAGGCTTGTGAAGGAGGTGCCGCTGAGCGACTGCCCCTGCAAGATCGAAAACCATACCTCGACCTGATTGAGCCAAGACGCACTTGTCGGCGTGAAATGAAATTGCACGTTGGGGTGGGCCTTGAGCCAATGCTCGTTCTTCTTGTGGGTGTTGAGGTTGTCGAGGATGACGTGAAGCTTCCGGTTCGGAAAAGCCGCGGTGACGCTGTTCATGAAGTCGAGAAACTCGACGCGGCGTCGGCGTTTTGAATGCGCCGCGATGATCTTTCCGGTGGCGACTTCGAGCGCCGCAAACAATGTTGTGGTGCCATGCCGCTTGTAATCGTGGCTCTGGCCGGTCAAGGCGCGGCCATTGGGCAACTTCAGATAACCCTGCGCTCGCTCCAAAGCCTGGATCGAGGGCTTCTCGTCCACGCACAGCACAATGGCCTTCGCGGGCGGGGCGACATAGAGGCCGACAACATCGGCGGCTTTGGCCGTAAAGTTCGGGTCGTTGCTCTCACACCAGGACTTACGAGCCGCGAGGTCAATCTTGTGGCTGCGCAGGAACCGCCAGACATATTGGACGTCAACATCGCCCAGCGCCCCGGCCAGCAGGGGCCCGGTCCAGCGTGCGAACCCGTCCGGCGGCGGCTTGTCCAGCAGCTTCAGAATCCGCTTGTCGGTGGCCTTCGTATAGATTGGCTGCTTGCCCGGTCGCGGCTTGTCTTGCAGCCCTTCAAGGCCTTGGTCGGCATAGCGATGCCGCCAAAGGCTGACAATCCGCGGCTGGACCCCAACTTCCTTGGCGATCGACCGAGTGCTGCGTCCATCCGCCGCCAACAGAACTATCCGCGCCCGCTTCAAATCGCGCTGCAACGTCACCGGGGAGCGGCAACACGCCTCAAGCACCTTGCGATCTTTCCTCGAAAGGTGGACTTCTCTTGCTTCGGGTATCATCCCGACCTTGAATCACGACTCACGCTTTAAGAACAGTAGGTACTAGAGCAGCTGCGCTGCGCCATGGTCCTCATCAGCGCACCGGCGCCGAAGGTCCAGGGCTACGACTGAGCAGGCGTCCGACCGTCGGCATGAAGCTGGTCGCCAGATCGGCAGAACGACGGCGCAACAACCCAGCTACGGCGCGATCCACACGCCGGTCACGATGATTGCCAGTGCGACGGCAATCACCAGCATGTCCGTTGCGAGCCAATCGGGCATTCCCTTTGACCATTCGCGCATGTCCGCGACTCCTTCTGTTCGCGTCCCGGCCGATATGCTGACACGGATCATGCGCCGGCGAGCGTGAAGCAGATCACATAAATCGGGAAAAAGTGGCAATCCAAATTTCGCTGCACGCAGCACGCTCAAGTTGCAGCACCCGATCGACCTGCCGCGCAGGTTTCTAAACATGTTCGGGCTGTCTGCGCTTGCACTGCGCGCGTCTCTGGAGACGCAGAAGAAATCCAATCCACCGTGCCGCTCGCGGCGAAGATGGTGGGTTACGCCTTCCGCCTTCGCTCGTTGAGCTACGGCGGACGTGGTCGGCTAACCCACCCCCACGCTCTGGCCGCGCCCTCACAGCACCTTGCGCCGCGCCAAATTCTTCATCAGCGCACCGACGCCGAAGGTCCAGGGCTCGCATTCGTCGCTGCTGCGCATGCGGTTGACGAGCTTGCCGAGCCGGGGAGCTTCGATGGTGACGATGTCGTCGCGCTTGTGGGTGAAGCCCTCACCCTTGGCGTCGCGGTCCTTGACGGGTGCGAACATCGTGCCGAGGAACAGCGCAAACCCGTCGGGATATTGATGCACGGGGCCGATGGTCTGGGCGACCAGATCGGTCGGGTCGCGGCTGATCTTTGAGATCGAGGAATGGCCCTCCAGCACGAAGCCGTCCGCGCCCTTCACGGTCAGGCCGACATCCATCTTCCTGACGTCGTCGAGCGAGAAGGTCTGGTCGAACAGGCGGAGCAGCGGGCCGATCGCGCAAGAGGCGTTGTTGTCCTTGGCCTTCGACAATAGCAGTGCCGAGCGGCCCTCGAAATCGCGCAGATTGACGTCGTTGCCGAGCGCGGCACCGACAATCTTGCCGGCGCCGGAAACAATGAGCACGACCTCCGGCTCCGGATTGTTCCAGGTCGACTTCGGATGCAGCCCGGCATCCATGCCGGTGCCGACCGAGGACAGCGTCGGCGCCTTGGTGAACACTTCTGCGTCCGGGCCGATGCCGACCTCGAGATACTGGCTCCAGGCGTTCTGGTCGATCAGCACCTGCTTCAGCTTCATCGCCTGCTCGGAGCCGGGCTTCAGCTTGGAGAGATCGTCGCCGACCAGCCGCACCACCTCGGTGCGGATCGCTTCCGCCGAGGACGGATTGCCGCGCGCCCGCTCCTCGATCACGCGCTCCAGCATCGAGATCGCGAAAGTGACGCCGGCGGCCTTCAGCACCTGCAGATCGACTGGCGCGAGCAGATGCGGTTTTGTGCCGTCGCGGCGATCCGGCGGCGTGTTGGCGAGGATCGCGTCGAAATCGCCGAGCCGCTCGCCTTTGGTCGCGCGCACCGCCGCAGCTGGATCGCTCTCCTCGCACAGCGCGCTCACCGTCGGGAACCGCGCCGTGACATCGAACACGCCGTCCGCCCGCACCGCGACCACGGCCGGGCCGCCGGCCTGCGGCAACCAGACCCGTCCGACCAGCGTGCCGGCGGTCGCGTCCTCCGGCAGGACGTCTTTTGGCGTGAGCGAAATCATCGGCGTCTCCCATTGTTGTTATCGCTTGTTAGCACAGTCCCGCCGACTGCGTGAAACAGCGGTCATGCCATTGTCATAGAGGGGTAACATCGCCCGTCAATGCTCCCGTCGATCCATCTAACACACTGAAAGACGGACCTGCATGACCGCCCCCCACCTCACCGACGAAGCCTCCCGAGATGAAGCCTTGCGCGACGAAGCCTTGCGCGCCCGCATCCACCAGGAGATGGCCGACAGCCTCGATGAGGAACTCGAGCTCGAGCTCGACGATTCCAGGCTCGACGGGCTCGACCATGACGGGGACGCTGGACATCCGTCGATCGACCGCAAGGTCTATTTCCGCGAATTGCTGCGGCTGCAGGGCGAGCTGGTGAAACTGCAGGACTGGGTGCAGCACGAGAAGAAGAAGGTGGTAGTGCTGTTCGAGGGTCGCGATTCCGCCGGCAAGGGCGGCGTCATCAAGCGCATCACCCAGCGGCTCAACCCGCGCATTTGCCGCGTCGCGGCGCTGCCGGCACCGAACGAGCGCGAACGCACGCAATGGTATTTTCAGCGCTACGTGTCGCATCTGCCGGCCGGCGGCGAAATGGTGCTGTTCGACCGCAGCTGGTACAACCGCGCCGGCGTCGAGAAGGTGATGGGGTTCTGCACCGACGAGCAGTACGAGGAATTCTTCAAGTCGGTGCCGGAATTCGAGCGCATGCTGATCCGCTCCGGCACCATCCTCCTGAAATACTGGTTCTCGATCACCGACGAGGAACAGGCGTTCCGCTTCTCGATGCGGATCCATGACCCGCTGAAGCAGTGGAAGCTGAGCCCGATGGACGTCGAGGCGCGGACCCGCTGGGAGCAGTACACCAAGGCCAAGGAGACGATGCTGGAGCGCCCCCATCTGCAGGACTCGCCGTGGTGGATCGTCGACGCCGTCGACAAGAAGCGCGCCCGGCTCAACTGCATCTCGCATCTGCTCGGCCAGATCCCGTATCAGCAGGTCGCACACCAGCCGGTCGTGCTGCCGCCCCGGGTACGCAACCCCGACTATCACCGCGGCCCGATCCCGCCGGAGATGTACGTGCCGGGACGGTATTGATCTAACCACATGCACGCTCCGCCCCTGCTGCGGGGGAAGATCACTAAATCGCGATTGTAGATTGTGAGGCATCTCACTGGCCTTCTTGCACCCCCCCCTTAAACCAGAGGTTGCCCGCAATTCGCGGGCTAAAAGGAGGCCTAGGCTATGTTGAAGGAACATCGCGAAAGCAAGAGTTCATCGACCGACCAGCCAGAAGCTCATAAGGGTGTTGCGACACATGCTGTCCAAACCCTTGACCTCAGTTGGAGCGCGCCTATCCGTTATGGCGATTGCAAGCTGTCCGGCTTCTTGAACGGCACCCTGAACAACGGCCCAACTCTCAGGCTTCGTTCTGACGGAACAGCGGAATTGTTGGCAAAATTTTTCTCAACTGACGACGGTGATGTTTGGGTTATCGACCGTCTCGTTCTTTTGGATATTCACGGGACGGTCCTTTTTCAGTTTCCACACCTTTCAAGCCCCGAAACCCAGACCGACAACCAAGTGCTCGATTGGGTCGCCGAACTAAGCTTCCCCGCCGTTTTCTTTTCTTCGGTCACAGGGGCGAACATGGCCTATCGTTGCTAAGCCCTAAGGGCGCGGTTCGCGGCCTTATTCGACCTCCCCCACAAGCGGGAGAGGTGAAGTTCAGAACATAGGCAACCGCGCCCTCGCCTCGCCTACTATTGGCGCAGGCCCGCACTATTGCTGCGGCCAAATCCCGACGCTAGGCTTCCCCGATCTGGTGCAGGGAGGCTCGCTTGACTCAATCCGACGACATCACAATTTCCGAAGATCGCCGTGACGCGCTGCGCTATGCGCTCGGGATCGGCAGCGGCGCCGCGCTGGTCGCCGCGATGGCAACCCCGGCCGCGGCGCAGACGCCGGCCGACAACACGCTGGACCGTATCCGCGCCAACAAGGTGCTGCGGATCGCCGTGCTGCCGGGCGAGCTGCCCTATTTCAACAAGGATCTCGCCTCCGGCACCTGGTCCGGCTTCTCGATCGAAATGGCCAACGACCTGGCAAAGCTGCTTGACGTCAAGTTGGAGTATGTCGAATCGACCTATGGCAATTCGATTCTTGATTTGCAGGCCAACAAGATCGATCTCGGCTTCGCGCTCAACCCGACGCCGCAGAGGGCACTGGTGGTCGATTTCACCAATCTGGTGTTCCCGCATCCGTTCGGCGCGATGCTGAAGAAGGGGCTGGAGGCCAAGACCTGGGCCGACATCAACAAGCCGGAGGTGAAGATCGCGGTCGACGTCGGCTCGGCCAACGAGGCGGTGGCGCGTCGGTTTGCGCCGAACGCCACCATCAAATCGCTGAAGTCGCGCGACGAGGTGATGCTGGAAATGTCGTCGGGCCGCGTCGATTGCGTGGTCAACGCGCTGGTGCTCGGACTGACCGCGATCGCCAAGAACCCGAATCTCGGCAGCTACAAGATCCTGGCCTCGCCGTCGGTGACGATCGCGAGCGGCATGGCGGTGCGCCGCGAGGGCGACAAGCGCTGGCGCGATTTCCTCTCGGTGTGGGTCGACTATAACCGCGGCATCGGCCAGATGCGCGAATGGTTCGTCAAGGGCCTCGGGCTTGCCGGCGTCAAGCCGGAGGACGTGCCGGTGGAGTTGAGTATTTGAGGTGAGCGCCTAGACGGCAGTCCTCCCCCTCTCCCGCTTGCGGCAGGGCTGTCCGGGGAAGTTCAACCATAGCAGAGTTCCATCTGGTTGAGGGGCGTTCTGCATTTGCGGCGGCTAGGGTTGATTGGCGGAGGCTTGTCGATGCTGGCGAAGGCTCGCCGGGTGAACAGGAACTGGCTGACGAGTTCGGCGAGCCTGAGCGGCAGCATTTTGATGCAGTTGGTCCGCGCGGCAATGCGCAACAGTAGGTAGGCAATCATCGCAGCAAGCACTTGCAGGCGGATTGCATTGTCGTTGGTGCCGAGGAACTTGCGGATGTCGAGGTGCTGCTTGATCCAGCGGAACAGCAGTTCGATCTGCCACCGGCTCTTGTAGAGGGCGGCGATCTCGACGGCCGTTCGGGTCGTATCGTTGGTGAGAAGCGTGATCACGCCGCCGTTCTCCCGCCTGACCTTGATGCGCCGCAGCGGTATCGGCAAACGCGAGTCGCCCTTACTGGTGAGCTTCACCTCGTCGTCGACGATGATCCTGAAGCCGTCCCCCTTGCTGTTGCGGATGGTGCGATGCCTGACCGCGCGTAGCCGGATGCTCGTCTTCGGCCGGGTCACGAAGAAAGCCTTGCTATCATTGATCTTCTGCCACCAGTCGAAACGGCAATATCCCTTGTCGAACACGTAGGTTGTGCCGGCCTGGATCGGAGTCTGGCGACCGATCTCGATATCGTTGACGTTGGCAGCCGTCACCTCGACGCACTTCGGGATATCGCCCTTGGGATCGTAGACCACGTGCAGCTTCATGCCGCGGATGCGGCCGTTCCACACCGCCCAGGTGCAAACTTTGCCAAGCGGGATCGGACTGGCGTCGATCAGGCGCACCATCTCCTTGCCTTCGCCCCGCAACTGCCGGCTTGCCATCGCCGACAATCGTGCAAAGGTTTGCGCAAAAATGCTGGACGGCGGCGGGTATTGGCATCCGACAGCGTCGAGCGGGACAACCTGCCGGTGCCCAGATGATAGTGATGCTGAGGATTGGCGTTGAAGCCGGTCACCACGGCGCGCAGGCTGTTGTTCCCGCTCAACTGCGCATAGATCAGCGCTACCAGGTGATCCCAGCTCTTGAACGACTTGTCGTAGGCATCCCCGTCCAGACGATCCACAGCCGTCTGAAACTGCCGCCGATTGATCGGTTCAAGCAGCCTACTAAAAATGCTATCGCGAAATCGCATGCTCGGCCTTCTGTGTCTCGACAACCAGAAAAGACCGATTTGCCTCGGTTTTGCCGAGCATGCACCGCGACACAGTGAATCATTCCCCGGACAGCCCTGCGCTTGCGGGGGAGGGGCGGGGTGGGGTGGGGGTATCGCCGCAAGCGACGCTCGTTCCTTGGAGAGAGCCCCCACCCGCTGCGCTTCGCGCAGCGACCTCCCCCGCAAGCGGGAGAGGTAAACCGCCGATGCCGCATCAGCTACGAGCTACTCACACCTTGTCATAGGTCAGCCCGCGCTCCAGCCGCCGCGCCACCAGCGTCGATGGGAACAGGATCGCAAAATAGATCAGCGCCACGATGGTGTAGACCTCGAGCGGCCGGTAGGTGTCGGCGTTGATCAAGGTCGCGTTGTAGACGAGATCGGGCACCGCGATGATCGAGACCAGCGAGGTGTTCTTCAGTTGCGTCACCGACTGGTTGACGTAGGGCGCCATCATCGGCTTCAGCGCCTGCGGCAGGATCACGAGCCGCATCAGCCGCCAGCCGCGGAAGCCGAGCGCCTTCGCCGCGTCCCACTGTCCGACCGGCACGCTCTCGATCGAGCCGCGCACGATCTCGGCATAGAATGCGCCGCCATAGAGCGAGAGCACGCTGACGGCCGCGACATGCGCCGGGATGTTGACGCCGATCACGACCGGAAACGCGTAGTAGAACCAGATGATCTGCACCAGCAGCGGCGTGCAGCGAAACAATTCGATATAGGCGATCAGCAGCCAGTCGATCACGGGAATCCGCCGCAGCCGCAGCATGCCGACGATCAGGCCGATCAAGGTGCCTAAGATGATGGTGCCGATCGTGTAGGCCATGGTCCAGCCGAGCCCGAGCCAGAACAGGTGGCTGTACTTGCCAAGGATCGCGAAATCCCAAACGTAGTTCATCCCTGCCCCTCGGTTGACTCTAGTTTTGACGCGTTTTCTTCACGCGAACCGGTGCCCACTTCGCTCGAAAACGCTTTGGACGCCTCAGCATCGCAGGCGGCCTCACGCGAGTCACGCGATATACCGGTCCGGCGAGAACGCCTTCACGTCGAATGGCGGCGCATCGCCCGCGATCATCGCCGCAACCGCGGCGCCTGTTCCCGGGCCGGTGGTGAAGCCGATATGCTGGTTGCCGAAGGCGAGCCAGAGGCCGCGATGCCGCGGCGCCGGGCCAATCATCGGCAGGCTGTCGGGCAATGTCGGCCGCGCGCCGCGCCAGCGCTCGCCGATGGCATCGCCGAATTCGGCCACGCTGCGCGCCATCGGCACCACCGCCTCGAGCTGCGCATAATTCGACGGCGCGTCGCGCGCGGTGAGCTCGACGCCGCTGGTCACGCGAATGCCCTGCTCCATCGGCGTCATCAGAAAACCGCCCTCCGCATCATGGATCGGCCGCAGCAATTTGCGTGCCTGGTTCGGCACGAAATGCTGGTGATAACCGCGCTCAAACGCCAGCGGCACCCGATAGCCGAGCGGCCGCAGCAATTCGGCCGACCACGGGCCGAGCGCGACCACGACATGGCGCGTGGCGATCTCGCCGTCGGCAAGCTGCACGCGCCAGCCGTCGCCTTGCTGCTCGATCCGCCGGATTTCGGATTGCCTGACTGTGCCGCCGTGACCGGCGAGCATCTGCGCATAGGCCTTCACCACCGCGCCGGGGGAATCCACCGATGCCGTCTGGGTGTGCAGCAGGCCGGTGCTGTAGGCAGGGATGATGCCAGACTCGAGCGCGGAGATCGCCTGGCGATCCAGCACCTCGCTTTTGATGCCGAATTCGGCGAGCGCCGCCTGCTCGGCCCTGGCGGCCGCGAGCCCGTCGCTGCGCCAGGCCTTGAGCCAGCCGGTCTCGCGGATGCGATGCCCGGCGCCGGCCCGCACGATCCAGTCGCGATGCAGTTGCAGCGAGGTGCCGATCAGGCCGTGCAGCGCGGCGGCGCGCGGTTTGGTCTGCGACGGCACGGCTGCGGCGAGGAAGCGGATCACCCAGCCGGCATTGGCGAGCGCCCACGGCAGATTCCAGCGCAGCGCCGGATGCGTGTTGGTGAGATATTTCGGCAGGTTCTTCAGCAGCGATGGCGTGTTGAGAGGCAGAATCGAGCCCGACGAGATGATGCCGGCGTTGCCGTAGGAGGTTTCACTACCCGGCTCGCGGCGGTCGACGATGATGACGGAGAGCCCGCGCTGCCGCGCGGCGAGGCCTGCCGAGACGCCGACCATGCCGGCGCCGAGCGCGACGACGTCAGCTTGTTGCGCAGCAACGCCCTCGCTCATGCCGTCACATCAAGGTCAGGCCGCCATCGACCGGCAGCGTGGCGCCGGTGACGTGGCCCGCTTCCGGCGACAGCAGGAATGCGACGACGGCGGCAACCTCGTCGGGCTCGGCGAGGCGCTGCATCGGATTGGCTTTCGCCACGCGCTCCCAGGTCGCGGTGTCAAGCGCGCCGAACAGGCCGGGGTCCTTGCGGGTGTAGCCGGGCATCACGGCGTTGGCGGTGGCGCCGGATGCGGCGAGCTCGATGGCCAGCGATTTCACCAGTACCTCGAGCGCGGCCTTCGCCGCGGCCGATCCCGGATAGGTGGCGCCGGGCACGAAACGATGCGGCCCGAAGCTCGAGACCGCGACGACGCGGCCCGTTGCGCTGCGCGCGAGGTCGGCCAGCGCGGCCGCCGCGATCTCGTGGAACGCGGCCGCCATCACCGCAAACGCGCGCTCCAGCGCCTCGCGCGGCAGGCTGGCGAAGTCGCGCCGGTCGGCAAAGCCGGCAGCGTGCACGATCGCATCAATCGGCCCGAACGCCGTGCGCGCTGCCGCGACCAGTGCCGCGCCCGCGCGGGCCCTGGCGAGATCGCCGGTGAGAAGCTCGACCTTGGCGCCCTTGCTGCGGCATTCCTCCGCAACCGAATTCAGCCGCGCCAGCCCGGCGGCCTCGGCGCCCTGTCCGTGCAGCATCAGGCACTGATCGGGGCCGGCGAGCCGGCGTGCAATCGCGGCGCCGATGCCGGAGCCGCCTCCCGTGATGATTGAAACGCGCATGAGGTGCTGGGCTGTCAGTATTCCAGGGACAACGAACTATAGGTTCGGTGTCATGAAATGCAAACCGTGCGCCACCATGCGCTCACCGCTAACTACCGCCACGGCTCGACCAGGATCTTGGTGTGCGCCTCGGGATTGGCGAGGTCGGCAAAGGCCTGCGCGACGCCGTCGATGCCGACGCGGCCGGTGACCAGCGAGGCGGCATCAACCTGGCCTTCCGCGATCAGGCGCAGCGAATAAGCAAACTCCTCCGGCGTATAGCCGAGCACGTATTGGACGTTGAGCTCCTTGATGATGCCGAGCATCGGCTCGGACTTGTCGGTCTCCATGCAGACGCCGACCACGACGATGCGGGCGCTGCGCGGCGCGCCCTCGAACACCTGCTGCAACACGCCGGGCACGCCGACGCATTCGAAGATCAGCGCGGGTTTCAGCGGCGGCAGCAGCGCCTGCATCGGCGGCCGCGCCGCCTTCTCCGCTTCCGTCATCTGGGCGTGCTCGGCCCAGCTCGCATAGGGCTGCGTCCTGGCAGGATCGACCACGACATCGGCGCCCATCTTCTCGGCGAGCAGGCGCCGCGCCGGCGAGTAATCGGCGGCAATGATCGGGCCGATCCCCTTGATCTTCAGCGCCGCGATCACCGCAAGGCCGACCGGCCCGCAGCCGATCACCAGCGGCACCTCGCCGCCTCTGATGTTGGCCATCGCCACCGCATGGACGCCGACCGCAAGCGGCTCGGTCAGCGCGGCGTGCTCGGCGGCAAGCCCGTTCGGCACTTCGAGCAGCAGCGGCTCGCTGAGCAGCATCTGCTCGGCATAGGCGCCGACATAATCGTTGGAATAGCCGATGCCCTTGGGGCCCTCCGGCGTCAGCACCGCCGGCAGCGAGCACACGCGTGTGCCGGTCTTCAGCTTGCGCGTGGTGTCAGGGCCGTAATCGAGGATCTCGCAGCAGAACTCGTGGCCGAACACGACGTCGCGTGACAAATCCATTGGCGTACGTCCCGGAAGGAACTTGCTCAGCTCCACCATGCGGTGGGCGTGCTTGCGCGCGTGCAGATCGGAACCGCAGATGCCGCAGGCGAGCGATTTGACCAGCACTTGCCCGGCGCCCGGTTTCGGTTCCGGCATGGTGCCTACGACAATCTCGCCGTTCCTGAAGATCGCTGCGCGCATCGTACCTCCCGCGTGGGTTTGGCCCACTCATCGTTGCGTTTTCTTCAGGAAGGGATAGCCGCTTCAGGCGAAAACGCAAGTGCAGGAGTCTTACCAGGCGTAACGCACCACACCCTTGCCGGCATAGGATTGCGTGACGCTGGAGAATTCGCCTTCGAAGGTCGCGGCCGCCGACCAGCCGTTGCGCCACTTCAGCTCGGCCGAGGCCGTGGTCAGCGCGGAGTCGCTGGCCTGCGCCGCGCCGTTGACCACGAAGGCCGCGCCCGGCAGCGTCTGGAACACGGCGCCAACATTGCGGTCCGGGTTGAAGTCATGCGCCCAGGCGAGGCGGCCGCGCAGCGTCACGATGCCTCCGTCGACCGCGAAGGATTTGTCGGAGCGCAGGCCAAGCTCGCTGCGGGTGTCGGTGACGCTCTTTGCGGCATAATTCAGCGCGAAGGCGCCGCCGCCGGAGACCACGGTCTCGGCATAGTTCGGCAGCTCGAAGCTGGTGAACTGCGCGGCGGCGTAAGGCGTGAGCCCAATCCATGGCGTCGCATATCGATAGCCGCCCTCGAGCCGGCCCGACCACGCATTGGCATTGAAGTTGGCGCGCAGGTGATCGGCGCCTGCGGCGGTGACGATGCGGTCAGTGGTGATGTCCTGCCAGCCATAGGCGAGCGCCGCACTCAAATACGCCGCGCCGACGCTGTGGCGGACGAAGCCGCCGGCCTGGAACAGATCCGAACGGCCCCAGCCGAGGCCGTTGACGCTGAAACTGGTGCCGCCACCGGCGAGCGCAAAGCCGGCAATGGTGTTCGGCGACAAGCGGTAGTCGGCGCCGACGGTGCCTGAGAGGCTGCTCGTGGTGTTGTTAGAGCCGAGCACCGCGTTGCCGCTGGTCACCTGCGAGCCGCCATAGCCGGCCGCCCACACGCTCCAGCGCTGCGCGAAGTCGACCTGCTGCGGCGGCGCCTTGGCATAGATCGCGGCCAGCGCGTCGCGCGGATCGGTCTTGCGCGCCGCGTAAGCCAGCGCCGCGCTCTCCTCGGCAAACGGGATGGCGCCCGCGCCACCACCGAAGCTACCGTCGCGTCCGGCGACGAACGGATCGGTCAACAGGCCGAGGAACTGGTTCATCGCATTGAACGTCGTCTGCTGCGATCCGGTCGCGCCCTCGCCCGAGGCCTGGGTCAGGCCGTTCGGCGAGAGCCCCGCGAGCACCGCACTGATGCCGCCATTGGCATTGAAGAAGTTCTGCAGCGTGGTGGCGACGTTCTGCTGATTGATGTTGAGCTTCGATGCCGCGCCGTAATCGAGCGCGAAATTGAGATAGGCGTTATTCGCGTCGTAGCCGAGCGTCGCCACGAGATTGGACGGCAGCCCGGTTGAATCGACGCCTGCAAACGTTCCGCTGCGGCCGCCGGCCGCCGACAGGATGGTGTATTGCTTGGCAACCGTGCTGCCGGCGGCGGCGCTGACGCCGACCGAACCGGCCAGCGTCGCGGTGCCCGTCACCTTGGCTGATGTCGATGCGGTCGAGCCGATGCTCACCAGGTACAGCGCACCGGACTGGAACGCGAGATTGCCTCCCACGGTCAGGTAAGTGCCTGGCGTCGCATTGCCGGGCAGCAGGATGCCGCCGCTTGCGATCGTCGTATTGTTGACGGTGCCGATGCCCGAGAGCGTGCCGCCGGCATTCACGGTGGTGAGGTACGATGAAGCGATCCCGCCGTCGACTTGCAGTATGCCGCCATTGACCGTGGTGGTGCCCGAATAGGTGTTGAAGCCGGACAAGGTCAGCGTGCCGCTGCCGGTCTTCTCCAGATTGCCTTGCCCGACCGTGAAGCAACAAAAACTGTGATCGGCGATCACGCCGCTGACTGTGGTCGACAGATTGTTGCCGCCGACGGTCAGCGTGTTGCCACCGCCGATGTAGTAGGTGCCCGACCCTGCGATCGAACCGGCCGTGACACGCCCGTCGCCATTCGGACCAAAGGTGCCGCCGAAGTCCACAGAGCCGGTTCCCTGGGTCATGAACTGCGCGGTACCGCCTGTCGAGTTGCCGAGGAAGGTGACCGTGCCGCCGCTCTCGGTCGTAATGGTGGCGTTACCGGCCGTCGCATAGGCCTCAAAGATCAGCGCGCCGCCGGAACGGTTGGTGATGTTCGCATTGCCCGCGGTCGGCGCATCCACACCAACGCTGAACCCACCGAAAATCGTAGTGCCGCTGTTGTCGATCGTCGCGTTCGCCGCAGTGCTGTGTTGGACAAAGCCGAGACCGCCATTGGCTTCCGTAATAATCGTTGCCGACGCAGCCGACGAGAATTCGAAGAACTCGGTCAAACCGCTATCGCGATTGATGATGGTCGCCTGTCCCGCATTGGTGTGGCCCAGGAACACGGCGCTGCCACCGCTATGGTTGTCGATCACGGCCTTGGCGGCCGTGCTGGTGTCGGTGCCACCAGGAGGACCAAGCGCGTCGCCGAACACCACGGCGCCGCCAGTGCTGTTGGTGAACGTGGCACTGCCGGCGGAGCTCGTGTCGCGGAAGATCGCGAGCGCACCGTTGGTGTTGCTCACGGTGGCATTGCCCGCGGTGCTGCTGTCGCGAAACTCCGTGATGCCGAAATTCTGGTTGACGATCGTCGCTGCCGACGCCGACGTCGCATTGTAGAACGTCGTGGTGGCAATTCCATTGAAACCGTCGTTGACGATCTTGGTGATTCCAGACGTGTTCGCGTTGACGATGTCGAACTTGCCGTCGACGGTGACCTCGCCGACGATCGAGGCGGTGTGGGTGGCGTCGCCGAGTTGCAGCGTCGCGCAATCGCAGATCGTGGTGCCGCCGGTATAGGTGTTGGTGCCTGATAGCACCACACGGCCGAGGCCGCCCGAGCTGTCCAGCACCGTCAGCTTGCCGGGGCCGTTGCCGTCGGCGATGTTGCCGGCGATCGTAAGGATCGCGCCGTTGGCGTCGATCGCGCTGCCGATCGGCGACGTGTTGATGTTGAAATTGTTGCTGAAGGTCAGGTTGCTCAGGCCGTCGGCCTGGAACGCCGCATTGTCCAGCGTGACCGTGCCTGACCCGACCGACTTGTTGTTGGTGACGACGACGGTCGTATCGACCACCAGCGTGCCGCCGCTGTAGGTGTTCACGCCGGAGAGCTGAATGTTGGAGAATCCTGACGCGGAGGAGTCGATCAGTCGCAGACCGCCGCCGCCGTCGGCGATCACGCCCTGCAGATTGACCTGGGCGCCGTTCGCATCGACCGTGCCGCCGGCCGCGTTGACCGCAATGTTGTTGGAGAACGCGACGCTGGAGACGGTCAGCGACTGCATCTGGAAGGTGCCGCCGTTGAGCGTGATGGTGCCTGTGCCGACCGAATCCGCGTTGGTCACCTGCACGGTGCCGGCCGAGATCAGCGTGCCGCCTGTGTAGCCATTGGTGCCTGCGAGCACCAGCGTGCTGTTGCCGAGTTGCTGCACCATCACCCCGGGTGCAAGGCCGTCGTTGATGTTGGCGCTGATGGTGATGGTCTGGCCGCTGTTGGCCCGGTTGATCAGACCGCCGCTCGGCCCCGTCACAGCGAAGCCAACCGGGTTGCCGCTGATCGTGTACGACTGCGAATTGGCGGTGAAGGTCCAGGAGTCCGGCAGCATCGGACCAGGGCCGATGGTGACCGTCGCCGATCCCGTCGAATCGAAAATGGCGGATTGGGTCGGGAGGATCGGCGGCGCGCCGGGCGAAGTCGTCGACCAGTTGGTCGGGAGCTGGTAGTCGGCGCTGCTCGTCGTGCTGCCGCTGCCGCCCCAGGTGAAGCTCTGGGCCTGTGCCGGGCTGACCGGAAACAGACTGACGGCCGCCGAGACAAAGGCCGCCGAGGCTATCGCACGACGAGACGACCGACCCAACAAGAAAAAGAACAAACCAAAATGCACTGCACCGCCCCCAAGCGCTCTGCGGCGCTGTTGGGGTCAGGTTAGCATGCGGCGAACTGCGGGATTGCCGATTGTTTCCAAAATCCTTCGATTGAGCCTTCCGGAAATCGAAGTTTCGGCCCGGCTGTTGTACCCGCGCAACGTTAGCGGAGGCTGCGTTCGCAACCAGCGCATGATTTGCGGTACCGCGGTCAGGCGTTGGGCGACGGCTCGCTCGCCACGGTTAGCAATTGCGAGCGGCGGATTCGCTCGCGATGCGCGGTGTAGAGGCCCGAGGCGACGATGAAGCCGGCGCCGAGGATGGTCCAGCTGTCCGGCAGTTCGCCGAAGATCAGGAAGCCGAGGATGCTGACCCACAGCAGCTGCGTGTAGGAGAACGGCGCGAGCACCGAGGCATCGCCATAACGGAACGCCAGCACCACGATCCACTGTCCGACAGTGGACGCGACGCCGATCAGGATGCCGAACATGACGTCGTGCCAGCTCGGCGCGACCCAGACGAACGGCACCAGCGCGCTGACGATGGCGACGCCGACAATCGACGAATAGGTCATCACCGTGATCGGGCGCTCGCTGCCGCTCATCATGCGCGTCAGGATCAGCGTGGCGGCCCAGGCCAGCGCCGAGACGATCGGAAAGATCGCGGCGGGATGGAAAGCGCTGGTGCCCGGCCGCAGGATGATGAACACGCCGACGAGGCCGACCGCGGTCGCGATCCAGCGCCGCATGCCGACCCGCTCGCCGAGGAATGCAATCGACAGCGCGGTGACGAACAGCGGCGAGACGAAGCTGGTGGCGGAGGCCTCGGCGATCGGCAGGAAGCTCAAGCCGGTGATGAAGATCAGGGACGAGCCGAGCAACGCAGCGCCGCGCAACACATGCAGCCCGGGACGGTTGCTGCGCAGCGCGAACAACGGCGAGCCTGGCAGCATCGCCGGCACCATGATCAGCGCGAACACCACGAAGCGGATCCAGGTGATCTCGATCGGGGGCAGCGTCTTCGACAGATATTTTGCTGTCACGTCGGAGGTGCCGAGAAACACCGTCGACAACAGGATCAGCGCAATGCCCTTGAACGGCCGGTCGGTGCGCGCAAGCGCCTTGCGCGCGATGCTTATCGTTGCGGGCGCCGTCTTCTCGGGCAATGGAAATGAAACGCTGTCCAGCCTGGCGGCGGCTGCGGGAGGCGGAGTCACGGCAATCTCGAAAGCAACAAGGGGGAATCTGCTGCTGTCACAAAACGCCAATTCCGCCGCAAGGACAATGCCCGAAAACGGGACTCCGATATGCATCGGGGTGCGCGACGGCCTGCCGCAGCCGGTGCGCGGCCGCAACTGCAACAGTTTGTTAAGAACTGTGTGGAGCGAAGCGGCGCAAACCTCTGATTTTGCGCATCCCGTTCAGAGCATCGGCAGCGAGCGCGGCTTCGGCCCGCGCGGGAACGCCTTGTCGAGCGCTGACATCTCGCTGTCACTGAGCTTGAGCGTTCCTGCCGCTGCGTTCTCCGCGGCATGCTCCGCATTCGACGCCTTCGGGATCGTGAGCACCGACGGCAACCGCGTCAGGAAGCTCAGTGCGACCTGGCGCGGCGTCGCCTGATGCGCCTCCGCGATCGATTGCAGAACCGTTCCACCCTTGCTCGACGGCGCGGGAAAATCATTGTGGCCGAACGGCGAGTAGGCGACGACGGCGACGCCATGCTGTTCGCACCACGGGATCACGGCGTGCTCGATGGCGCGCTCCCGCAGATGGTAGAGCACCTGGTTGCAGGCGATCTTGCCCTCGCCCGCGACATCGCGCAGTTCATCGAGATCGTCTGCGTCGAAATTGCTGACGCCCCAGGAACGGATCTTGCCGGCGGCGATCAATTCGTCGAAGGCGGCGACCGTCTCGGCAAATGGATAGGTTCCGCGCCAGTGCAGCAGATAGCAATCGAGCCGATCGGTCTTCAGCCGCTTCAGCGAGCGCTCGCAGGCGGTGATGGTGCCGCGCCGCGAGGCGTTGCTCGGCAAGACCTTCGAGACCAGGAACAGCTCATCACGCCGGCCAGCGATCGCGTCCGCGATCACGAGCTCGGCGTCACCATACATCTCGGCGGTGTCGATATGCGTCATGCCGGCATCGATGCCGCGCTTCAGCGCAGCGACGGCTGTCTTGCGGTCACCGCGATCGAGATACCAGGTGCCCTGCCCGATCACCGAGACCTGCGGGCCGTTGTTGCCGAATTTTTTTGTCTGCACGATCGCCTCGTCTGTCTTTGGAACCGCGAACGGACCATAGACCATACGAGCGATGATGTCGCCACAGCGTCGTCCCGGCGAAGGCCGGGACCCATAACCACCGCTGTTCGATGCGGACCACGCTGCGGCCCCAGCATCGCGCCACAACCCGCATTCGTGGTTATGGGTCCCGGGTCAAGCCCGGGACGACAGCGGAATATGTGGCGCGCTCTCGCACAATCCCATCAGCGCGGATCCTCCGATCCGCGCCCGTGATGCCCGCGTTACGCGCGGTCACACGTTGAGATTCATCCACACCGCCTTCGGCTCGGTGAAATTGTCGAGCGCTGCGGTGCCGTGCTCGCGGCCGAGGCCGGAGTCGCGCTCGCCGCCCCACGGCAACCGCACATCGGTGTAGCCGTAGGTGTTGATCCACACCGTGCCGGCGCGGGCCTTTTTGGCGAAGCGTTGCACGCGGCCCATATCGGCGCTCCAGACCCCGGCGGCGAGGCTGTAGGCGGTGCCGTTGGCGATGCGCAGCGCGTCGGCCTCGTCTTTGAACTTGATCACGCTGACGACGGGGCCAAATATCTCCTCCTGCGAGATGCGCATCTCGTGCGCGACATTGGCGAACACCGCAGGGCTGATGAAATAACCGCGGTCGCCCACCCGTTCGCCGCCGGTCGCGAGCTGCGCGCCCTCATTCTTTCCGATCTCGACATAATCGAGGATCGAGCGCATCTGCTTCTCGGAGATGACGGGTCCGAGCACGGTGGCGCGATCCGCGGGATCGCCGATGCGCAGGCTTTCGGCGCGGGCGACCAGGCGTTCCAACACCTCGTCATAGGCCCTCTCCTGCACCAGCACGCGGGAGCCGGCCGAGCAGACCTGACCGGCGTTGAAGAAGATGCCGGCGGCGGCGGCCTTGGCGGCGGCTTCGAGATTGGCATCGTCGAAGATCACATTGGCGGACTTGCCGCCGAGCTCGAGCGAGACGCGTTTGAAGTTGCCGGCGGCGCCCTTCATGATGCCGCGGCCGACACCGGGCGAGCCGGTGAACGTCACCTCGTCGACGTCGGGATGATTGACCAGCGCGTCGCCGACGACGCGGCCGGGGCCGGTCACGATGTTGAGCACGCCGTTCGGCAACCCGGCCTCGAGCGCGAGCTCGCCGATCCGCAGCGCCGACAGCGAGGTCAGCTCGGCCGGCTTCATCACCACCGTGCAGCCGCAGGCCAGCGCCGGCGCCAGCTTCCACATGCCGATCATCAGCGGGAAATTCCACGGCACGATCGCGGCGACCACGCCGACCGGCTCGCGCACAGTATAGGTCAGCGCGTCGTCACGCGTCGAGACGACGTCGCCGCTGATCTTGTCGGCCCAGCCGGCATAATAGGTCAGCGTGTCGATGGCGGCCGGAAGATCCTGGCGCAGCACGGCTGCAATCGGCTTGCCGGCATCGAGGCTCTCGAGCGCTGCGATCTCGTCGGCGTGCTGCTTCAAGAGCTCGGCCCACCGCAGGAGAATATGGCCGCGCTCGGCGGCGCGCATGGTGCGCCAGGGTCCCTCGAAAGCGCGGCGGGCGGCGGCGACCGCGCGGTCGACATCGGCCTCATTGCCTTCGGCAATCGTTGCGATCACCTGCTCGGTGGCGGGATTGAGCGATTTGAAGGTTTTTCCTGAGAGCGAGCGGACGCGGGCGCCGTCGATCAGCAGCAACTCGTCCCGGACGGTCGGGGCGTGGCGGGCGTCGCGCTCATAGTCATATGCAACCGACATCATATTTCCTCCTGGTTTTGTGCTTCAACCTAGAAGGCTTTGCTCAGCAGTAAATATGATATCTTGTGCCTATTGGTATACCAGGATATGAAGTCAACTTCATAAGTGGTGACCACGATGCTGCAGATCGAGATCGAGACCGTCTGGCGCTTTCGCAAAGAGAACTCACCACAGACCGCGGTCGTGATGCTCGGCATCCTCAACGAGATCCGGAAGACCGGGAAGATCACCAGCGCCGCCAGCGACGCGCATCTGTCCTATCGCCATGTCTGGAACCTGATCGAGCAGTGGACCGAATTCTTCGGCGTGCCGCTGGTGGAAACCCAGCGCGGCAAGGGCTCGAAGCTGACGCCGTTCGGCGAGAAGCTGGTGTGGGCCGGCGAACGCATGCAGGCGCGGCTCGGGCTGCAGCTCGAGAACCTCGCGCAGGAACTGGTCACCGAGATCAAGCCGTTCCTGGAGCAGCGGCCGTCGGTGATTCGGGTCCATGCCAGCCACGGCTTCGCGGTCTCCAAGCTGCGCGAATTCCTCGATCGCGAGGGCGGCGTCGGCGTCGATCTGCGTTACGTCAGCAACCAGAACTCGCTGGTCTCGCTGGCGCAGGGCGCCTGCGATCTCTCCGGCGTGCATCTGCCGCGCGGCGAGTTGCGGGCGCAGGGCATCAAGGCCTGCCGGGAATGGCTCGATCCGCGCGAGGACCGCGTGATCAATTTCGTGACGCGCGAGATGGGCCTGATGGTCAAGCGCGGCAATCCCTTGAAGATCACCTCGCTGAAGGACCTGGTCGACCGCAAGGCCCGCTTCGTCAACCGCGACCATGATTCCGGGACCAGGATGCTGTTCGATCAATTGCTGGCGCAGCACAAGATCCCGGAGAGCAAGATCAACGGCGCCCAGCATATGGAGTTCACCCATGCCGCGGTCGCCGCCTATGTCGCGAGCGGCATGGCGGATGCGAGTTTTGGCGTCGAGGCCGCCGCCCGGCAGTTCGGCCTCGATTTCATCCGCCTGCTCACGGAAGATTACTTCTTCGTCAGCAAGCGCGCGTTCCTCGAGACCGAGCCGATGCAGCGGGTGCTCGACATCATGAAGAGCAGCGAGTTTCACAAGGCGGTGGGCGCCCTACCCGGCTATGTCGCCTCGAATACCGGCGCCGTCAGCGGCGTGAAGGAGTTTCTCGAGAAGATGCATTCCGACCGCTGATCAGCCACGCGCGGTGGCGGCTGGACTCGGCGTGCCTCGAAAGCGGATCGTCTGGCGAAGCTAGGTGCACTTCACGCCGGTCCCCGCACCAACCGCATAGCTCCCGGGCCTGTAGACCGCGATCAACGCGAGCGCGCCGAGCAGGCCGAGATTCTTCAGGAAGTTGATGGTCTGGGTCACGACCTGCGCCTCCGGCGCGGCCCAGAAATTGTGAAACATCAGCGTCGCGGCGATCGTGAACAGAAACAGGACGATGGCCGCCTGGCGCGCGAACAGGCCGAGCACGAGCGCCGCACCGCAGCCGAGCTCGGCCGCGGTCGCACCGGCCGCAAGGAACGCACCGATGCCGTCGGCGTCGCCGAGGCGTCCGGCGGTTGCGGAAAAGGCCATCAGCTTGCCGATGCCGCTGTAGAGAAACAGCGGCGCGATGGCGAGCCGCGCAAACAGCAGGACCCAGGATGGGGAAAGCCGCGCGGCTTTGTCATCGGCCGCAATGTGAGTTGTCGTGGACATGCGTTGTCTCCGTTGGTTCTGAACTTGCCTATGCGGCGTTTGATATGGATCCGTCGTCACTCCGCGGGCGCAGTATCGATGGCCGCGGGCCGGGGCGCGGCGGCGAGGCCAAGCGAGCCGATCGCAAACGCGCCGACGATCGCGGCACCGCCGATCACCCAGAACACGATGTCGGGGCCGCCGGTCATCTGCTGCAGCAGTCCGATCACGTAGGGACCCAGGATCGCGCCGATCCGGCCGACGCCCAGTTCCATACCGACGCCGCTGGCGCGCAGCAGCGTCTCGTACGAGCCTGCGGTGAAGTTGTTGAGCACATGCTGCGCGCCGATGATGCAGAAGCCGGCGATGGCGACGATCGCGAGATTGACGCCGTGACCGCTGACGAACACCAGCGCCAGCACGGCAATGCCGCCGGCGAGCCACCATGTGGCGAGGTAGCGCGGCGTCAGCGACAGATTGCGGTCGGCCAGCATCGCGAGCGTCAGCCCGCCGACGAACGACATCGCCTGCATCAGCGCGCCGAAGCCGAACGACGCCGCAAAGGTCTCGCCGCGCTTCTGCATCACCGTCGGGATCCAGCCGGTGAGGCCGAAGATCGCGAACAGGCTGAGGAATGCGGTGATCCAGATCGTCAGCGAGACGCGGCGATAGCGCGGGCTCAGCAGCGCCGCGATCGGGTTCGACACGCTGCCGGCGGCGACTGATGCAAAGGTCGCGTTGCGATAGGCGGCGGCCCGCTCCGGGCGAAGCCGCGCGAGCAGCATGCGCAGTTCCTCGGTGCGGCGCCGCGCCGCCAGGAATTGCGGGCTTTCGGGCAGCACTGCGTGCGCCACAAACGTCAGCGGGATCGACAGCGCGCCGAGATAATACAGGATCTGCCAGCCATAATGCGGCGTCAGATAGACGCCGACGAGCCCGGCACAGACGCCGCCGAGCGACCAGCCAAGTGTGACGCCCCACAGCGAGAACGCGTTGCTGACGCGGCGCGGCGCCAGTTCGTTGACGAAGGTCGTGCCCAGCGGCAACAACACGCCGAGGCCGAGGCCGGTCGCGAAGCGCAGCGCGCAGAAGCTCCAGAAGTCGCTCGCGACCGTTGCAGTCAAGAGCGTGAAGAGGTTGACGACCCAGAGCCCGGCCAGCAGCGTGCCGCGCCGGCCGAGCCGGTCGGCGACCGTGCCGTGTCCGACCGCGCCGAACAGGAATCCGACCAGGCCCGAGCTCACGAGGAAGCCCGCCTGGCTCGGCGACAATCCCCAGGGCTTGGCCACGTAGTGGATGACATAGGCGGGATTGAACGTGTCATAACCGTCGAACAGCGTGATCAGCGTGATCAGGATGCCGAGCACGATGTGCAGCCGACCGATGGCCGCACCGGACAATTCCTCGTGCACGTCGATGTCGGGCGAAGTGCTCACGGTTTCCTCCCTTGTTGATGATGCGCCCTGCTCTGCGGCAGGTTGGCACGGCGTGTCGTTAGAACTTGAACAGCCTGCGCGCGTTGTCGCGGCCGATCTTGAGACGGTCGCCTTCGGCGATGGTCGCGGTGTCGAACCATTCGGCGGCGTGGTCGATGTTCTCGAACGGCCAATCGGCCGAGAACAGGATGCGGTCGGCGCCGATCTCGAGTATCGCGTCGATCAGCGCCTGGGTGCGGAAATTGCCTGATGTCGTGATGTAGAAATTCTCCCGGAAGTAATCGGCGATCTTGCGCCTGGCGGGATAGACGTTCTGCGCGCGCATCCACTTGTTATGGTTGTCGACGCGCCACATCGAATACGGCAGGCCTTCGCCCATGTGGCCGAGGATGATCTGCAGCCGCGGATGAGCATCGAACAGCCCCGAGCCCATCAGGCGCAGCGCGTGCACCGCGGTTTCCTGGCCGAAGGCCCAGGTCGGCCCCATCAGCCAGCGATGGCCCTCATAGATCGCGGCATCCTTCGCCAGCGGATTGCGCGGGTGGAGATAGAACGGCACGTCGAGGCGCTCGACCTCCGACCAGAACGGCCAGAACTCCTTGCGATCGTAATAGACGGCGCCGTCGTGGCCTTCGACCTCGCTGAAGCCATTGACGAGCGCGCCGCGGAATTTCAGCGCACTCACGCAGCGATCGAGCTCGCGCGCGGCTGCCTCCGGGTCCTGCATCGGCAGCGCAGCCAGGCCCTGGAAGCGCTGCGGCCGCCGCGCCATCTGCTCGGCGAGGAAATCATTGGCGCGGCGCGACAGCTCCAGCGCGCGGCTGCGGTCGGGAATCGCCTGGATCGCCGGCGCGTTGAGCGACAGCAGCATCAGCTCGATGCCGTGCGCGTCCATCTCGGCAAGGCGGCGGTCCTGGATGTCGAGCAGCCGGGCCTTGAGCTCGACCCAGTCGTCGGCCGGCGAGAAGCCCGCGCTGTCGCGAACCGTCTCCTCGATGGCGAAGTGCTCTTCCAGCGCGATCTTTCCCTGCATTGGTTGCTCCCTTCGGGCTGGTGCCCTCGTTTCCGTGTTGACAGAGCAAAACATCCGGTCCAATTATTTGTCAATGAGAACGTTGCAACTGCAAATGATTGATATGCAACTGTTGTCGATGCGAGGACCGACGGCTATTCCGGGCGGACGTCTGCCACCAGGAATGAAGCCCGGACCTAAGCCCATGTACCGATTTTCGAATTCGCTGCCCTATCTGCTCGCCCGGCTCGGCGTACGGATGGGCGATCTGTTCGTTCGCGTGATCCGTCACGAGAAGTTGACGCTGCCGATGTACCGCGTGCTTGCCGCGCTGTCGGAGCAAGGACAGCCGCTGCGGCTCGGCGAAATCGCCGAACTGACGTCGGCCGACGTCTCGACCCTGTCGCGCATCGTTGCCGAGATGAGCCGCGCCGGCCTCCTGACGCGCGACCGGCCGGAGAACGACCAGCGCAGCCTGCAGGTCGCGCTGACGCCGAAGGGCGCCGAGCTCGCAGGCCGGCTGATGCCGATCGCGCAATATTATGAAGAGGTCGCAACCGGCGCGATGTCGGCGAAGGAAGCCGCCGAGCTCAAGCACGTGCTGGTCGAGCTCTACAAGAATCTCGATCGGCTCGAGCAAGAGGTCGAGGCCGGCCTCATCGAGGTGCCCCACCCCGCGGCCTTGAAAGATGCCCACGAACAGAAGTCCGACGCCAAGGGGACGACCGGCCGTCGGCGCAAGATACCGAGGAAATAGCACCAACTTCAGGGAGAGGACATGCGCAGGGATCCGATCATCATTGCAGGCGGCGGCATTGGCGGACTGGCCGCGGCGGTCGCGCTGGCCCGCAAGGGATTTCAGGTCACCGTGCTGGAACGCGCGCCGCGCTATCAGGAGATCGGCGCCGGCATCCAGCTCGGTCCGAACGCCTTCCATGCCTTCGACCATCTCGATCTCGGCGATGCCGCCCGCGCGATTGCCGTATTCATCGACCAGTTGCGGCTGATGGACGCGATCTCGGCGGAAGAGATCACGAGCATCGACCTGACCAGCTATTTCCGCCGGCGCTTCGGCAATCCCTATGCGGTGGTGCATCGCGGCGATCTGCACGGCATCTTCCTGCGCGCCTGCGAGGCGCATCCCGGCATCACGCTGCGCAGCGATTGCGATGTCGTTGGATATGACCAGGACGGCGCGGCCGTCGTCGCGCGGCTGAAATCCGGCGAGCGTGTCAAAGGCTGCCTCCTGATCGGCGCCGACGGGCTGAGGTCCCGGATCCGTCAGCAGATGGTCGATGACGGCCCGCCGCGGATCGCGGGCCATACCACCTATCGATCGGTGATTCCGACCAAGCAGATGCCGGAGGATCTGCGCTGGAACGCCGCGACCCTATGGGCCGGCGCCAAGTGCCATCTGGTGCACTACCCGCTCTCGGGCTGGAAGGTGTTCAACCTCGCCATCACCTGCCACAACGACCCAGCGGAAGCCTTTGCCGCCAGGCCAGTCACCCATGAGGAGGTGCTGGAGGGCTTTCGCGACGTTCATCCACGCGCCAAAGCGATCATTCACCACGGCAAGGATTGGAACGCCTGGGTGACCTGCGATCGCGATCCAACCGAACGCTGGGTCGACGGACGCGTGGTCCTGCTCGGCGACGCCGCGCATCCGATGCTGCAATATTTCGCGCAAGGCGCCTGCATGGCGCTGGAGGACGCGGTCTGGCTCGCCGAGTTGCTCGGCGCAACGCCTGACGCCTTCGAGCATGCGCTGGAAAAGTATCGGCAGGTTCGGCTGATGCGAACGGCGCGGGTTCAGCTGCAGGCGCGCGAACTCGGAACCCATGTCTATCATCCGGCCGGCGTGCACGCGTTGCTGCGCAATCAGCTGATCCGCGACACCAGCCTCGAGCAATTCTGCGATAATCTGGCCTGGTTGTACGACTCGCCGTTCCCTGAGCGTCCGAACCTCGCTGCATAAGCGATGATTGCCCGATAGACGGATCAGCCGAGCCCGCTGATGTCGGCGACCAGCACGCTGCCCGTCACCGATTCCGTGATGTAGAGCCGGTCACGGTTGGCGCCGCCGATCGCGACATTGGTGCAGCTCTGCCCGGCGCAGGACTTGATCCGGGCGATGCACTCGCCGTTCGGCGCAAACACGAAGACATGGCCGAGCGAGGCGTGCGCGACGAACAGCCGCCCGGCTCTATCCATCGTCATACCGTCCGGCCCGCTCGGGCCGAACAGCGAGCAGAAGCGGCCGACCTTGGACACGCTGCCGTCCTTCATGAACGGCGCGCGCCAGACCGCATTGTCCCGCGTCATCGCGACGAACAACACCGCTTCGTGCGGATCGAGCACCAGGCCGTTCGGGCTGATGCCGGTGTCGATCAGGCAGTCGAGCGCGCCGCTCGCCCTCAAGCGATAGACGCGGCCGGTCGGATCGTGCAGGCCGGTCTGGCCCTGGTCGGTGAAATAGATGTCGCCGTTGGAGGCAATGTGCAGGTCGTTGCAGCCGCGGAACGATTCCGAATTGCGCGAACGCAGCAGCGGCGTGACTTTGCCCGATCCGGCATCGAGCTCCATCAGCCCGTGCCGATAGTCGGCAATCAGGATGCGGCCCTTGGCGTCGATCTTCAGCCCGTTCGGCCAGCCGTCATATTCGGCGACCTGCGACCATGACTTGTCCGGCGCGATCCTGAAGATGCGGCCGAACGGAATGTCGACGATGTAGAGATTTCCCGCAGCATCGAACGACGGCCCCTCGATGAAGCAGTCGGTCACCGCGCCCGGCCGGTTGGCGTCGGCCCATTCGCTCGCCACCTTGCGGCGAAACTCGGCGGGAACTGCGGAGAAGATCTCGGTCGGGATCAGTTTCGGCGGCGTTTCCAGGAACATCATTTTTTTGGTTCACCCATTGGCGGAGCGGGCGAACCTTAGTTGCTTGCCTGCATCATTGCGAGCCACCCGGTCGGCGCAAAGCGCCGCCGGATGACAGGCTCCGCGAAGCAATCCACCTATCCGCTTGGGCGATGGCCGGACCGGACAGGTCCTCGCAGCGACATGGAAGGCTTCAGTTCGCCGCCGCCATGCGGCCTGGTCCGCAGCAGCCGGTGCCTGTGCAGCCTCCCTACTCCGCTGCCTGCGCGCCATAGGCTTCCGAAATCATGTAGCCGGACAGCGTGCCGTAGGCCGCAGTCCATGCGGCGGCGACGTCAGGCGTCCAGCCATCACCGAGGCCCTTCTCCAGCGTCCACAGCAATGCGCCGCCGACCACCGGATAGTGCTCGGGCCTGGCGCCATAACCGACATGGCGCTTGGCGAGTGCACTCGCGGCGGGCAGGATCGCGTCGAGATTGCTCAGCCCGTTGACGACGACGGCGAGCGTCGTCATCAACTTCTTGCGCTGCTCTTTCATGTCTGCCGGAAACATCGCCTTCACGGCGGGCGCGACTTCGAACAAGCGATCGTAGAAAATGACCGCGGCTTGCTCCGCAATCGGCGCGACCCTGCCAAAGCTATCCTGAACCAGCTTGATTTGGGCTGGATTCATTTCAACTCTCCGTGGTTCTGAATGACTTTGCAAAATGCCAGCATTGGTCGTGGACCACGGCGTGTCGGTTCAAGACCGAAACGCCTGATGTCGACATGATCCTCAAGCCGCCTCGACGAAGCTGTGGCGCTCATAGAGGAATTCGAGCACGCGCTGCCGGCACTTCAGATAGCCGGGGTTGTTCGCGAGCTCGAGCCGCTTGCGCGGACGCGCCAAGGGCACCTCGAGCACCTCGCCGATCCGTGCGCTCGGACCATTGGTCATCATGACGATGCGGTCCGACAGCAGCACGGCTTCGTCGACGTCGTGGGTGATCATCAGGATGGTGTTGCCGAGCTTCTGGTGCAGCGCCATCACCGAATCCTGCAGATGCGCCCGGGTCAGCGCGTCGAGCGCGCCGAACGGCTCGTCGAGCAGCAGCACCTTCGGCTCCATCGCGAGCGCGCGCGCGATGCCGACGCGCTGCTTCATGCCGCCCGAAATCTCGCTCGGCCGCTTGTCCTTTGCGTGCGCCATCTGCACCAGGCTGAGATTGTGCATCACCCAGGCGTCGCGTTCCGCCCTGCTCTTGGTTTTGGCAAACACCTTGTCGACGCCGAGCTTGACGTTCTCGTAGACGGTCAGCCACGGCAGCAGGCTGTGGTTCTGGAACACCACGGCCCGGTCGGGCCCCGGCGAATTGACCTCGCGGTTCTCCAAGAGCACGCAGCCATTGGTGGTGCCGGTGAGGCCCGCGACGATGTTGAGCAAGGTCGACTTGCCGCAGCCGGAATGGCCGATAATCGAGACGTATTCGCCCTTCTGGATCGTCAGGTTGATGTCCTTCAGCACCTCCGTGGTGGCACTGCCGCGGGTAAAAGTCTTGTCGATGTGGTCGAGCTTCAGATAGGCCTGCATGACTTGTCCCCTCAGTTCGCAGCCGTGCCGCGGGTCACGATCTTGCCCAATCCCGCGATCAGGCGGTCGAGCACGAAGCCGATGATGCCGACATAGAACAGCGCCAGGATGATTTCGCTGATGTGCGAGGAATTCCACGCATCCCAGATGAAGAAGCCGATGCCGACGCCGCCGATCAGCATCTCGGCCGCGACGATCGCGAGCCATGACAGGCCGATGCCGATGCGCAGGCCGGTGAACATGTAGGGCGCGGCCGCCGGGATCATGATCTTGGCGAAGAACTCCAGCGGATTGAGCTGCACCACGGCGGCGACGTTGCGGTAATCCTGCGGGATGTTGCGGATGCCGACCGCGGTGTTGATGATGATCGGCCACACCGAGGTGATGAAGATGACGAAGATCGCCGAAGGCTGGCCGTCGCGGAATGCGGCGAGCGACAACGGCAGCCACGCGAGCGGCGGGATCGTGCGCAGCACCTGGAACAGCGGGTCGAGCCCGCGCATCGCCCAGACCGACTGGCCGACCAGCGTGCCGAGCGCGATGCCCGCGATCGCCGCCAGCGAATAGCCCAGCGCGACGCGCTGCAGGCTCGCCGACAGGTGCCAGAACAGGCCCTTGTCGATGCCGCCGTGATCGAAGAACGGATCGAGGATCAGCTCCTTGGTATCCTTGAACACGCGCGAGGGCGGCGGCAGGGCCGAGCCGGCGCGACGGCACACCAGCTCCCAGACGAGCAGCAGCAGCGCGAGTACGATCAGCGGCGGCACGACGCGCACCGCCGCCTCCTTCGCCATCTTGGCATATCTCTCGGCACGCGGCGGCCGCTTCGGCGTCATCGTCACGACCGGCGCCGCGGTTGCAGCAGCCGGAACGATCGCTGCGGTGAGTTCGGTCTTCATGGCAGGCATTGACATCGACAAAGTATCTCCGGGGTCAAATGGGTGGGCCGCGCGCGAGGAGCGCGCAGCCCTGCTCAAATCAGACGTCCACGCGCTTGATCGACAGCGACTTCAGGTATGCGGCCGGATTTTCCGGATCGAACACCTTGCCGTCGAAGAAGGTCTCCTTGCCGCGCGAGGTCGAGGTTGGAATTTCGGATGCGGGCACGCCGAGATCCTTGGCGGCCGCGCGCCAGATGTCCTCGCGGTTGACCTTGCCGATCAGGCCCTTGGTATCGAATCCCGCTTCGAACTTGCCCCAGCGAATGTCTTCGGTGAGGAACCAGAGCTCGTGGCTCTGGAACGGATAAGACGCGAAGTCGCGCCAGTACTTCATGATGTGCGGCGAATTCTCGACCACCTTGCCGGTGCCGTAGTCGAACTTGCCTGCGGTGCGGTCATAAACGTCCTCCACCGGGCAGTTGATCCACTGCCGCTTGGCCATGATGGCCGCGAGCTCCTGTTTGTTCTCGGCCTTGTCGGCCCATTGCTGGGCTTCCATCACCGCCATCAGAATGGCCTTCGCCGCGTTCGGATATTTGTCGACCCAGGCGGCGCGCATCGCGAACGACTTCTCCGGATGCTTGTTCCAGATCTCGCCGGTGTTGACCGCGGTGTAGCCGATGTCCTGGTGGATCAGCTGCAGATTCCAGGGCTCGCCGACACAGAAGCAGTCCATGGTGCCGACCTTCATGTTGGCGACCATCTGCGGCGGCGGCACCACGATCGTCTCGATATCCTTGTCGGGATCGATGCCGCCGGCGGCGAGCCAATAGCGAATCCAGAGATCGTGGGTGCCGCCCGGGAAGGTCATCGCGGCCTTCACCGCCTTGCCCGACGCTTTCTTCTTTTCCAGCGCCGTCTTGAACGGCGATGCGTCGGTCGAGAGCTTGAGGTCGGCATATTCCTTGGCGACCGAGATGCACTGCGCATCGAGATTGAGCCGCGCCATGATGTACATCGGCGTCGGCTGGTTGTTCTGCGTCACCTTGCCGGCCGAAATCAGATACGGCATCGGGGTCAGGATATGCGCGCCGTCGATGCCGTTGCCTTCGGAGCCGAGCACGAGATTGTCGCGCGTGGTGCCCCATGAGGCCTGCTTCTGCACATCGACATCGGGCACGCCATACTTGGCGAACAAGCCCTTGTCCTTGGCGACGAACAGCGGACCGGCGTCGCTCAGGGCAATGAATCCGAGCTTGGCGCCCTTCACCTCGGGGCCTGCACCTTGCGCGAATGCACCGGCGGGAAAGTTGAGCCTGGCTGTAGCGAGCAGCGCGGCGGCGCCACTGCTTGCCTTCAGGAGCTGACGGCGGCTGAGGCCACGGCCTGAGGGCTTGTTGGTGGGCTTGGTCATCGGTCGTCCTTTGCGTCGTTGCGTTGCGGTGATGCGGCTGTGCGTCGAGCGCCCTCCTTCGGATGGCGACGCGCGCAGGGCGCAAAAGGGCATGCACCGGGGAGGCCCCGGTCTGGCGGCGTCAGAAATCCGATGGGGTGGCCTCGAGGGACGGCTTCAATGGCGTCGGCACCTGACTATTCAAGCCTTGTGCCAAGCTACCGCAGTGCAAAAATTGATTTTGTTGCAAAGTCTTGCGCAACATGTCGCAGCGCGCGCAAACTTTCCGCGCGCTCCCAAAATTTGCGATTCGCTCAATTCTTGTGCGGCGCACAAGAATTGAGCAGGCGACTTCGACGATAGCGATCAGGCGTCCTCGGCGACCTTGGTGCCGAGCGGCGCGGGCGCCATTCCGCCGCCGGGTTTCACATGGAATTCGTAGCTCATCAGATGCCACGGACCATCCGAGCGCTGGCCATCGGGCATGTCAGGATCGGTACGCCGTTCAACCTTGGCGATCAGCTCGTCCTTCACGCCGAACACGACGTCGGAGTAGATATATTTGTCGCCTTCCATGAAGACGTGCGTGATCAGCGGCTCATGGCCCTTGGCATTGACCAGGAAGTGCACATGCGCCGGCCGCATCGGGTGACGGTTGGTCTGCGTGATCATCTGCCCGACCGGACCGTCGGTCGGAATCGGATAGCTGCACGGCACGATGGTGCGGAAGAAGAAGCGGCCGTCGGCATCGGTGACGAAGCGCGCCCGCGACGACGGGCCTTCGGTGGCATAGCTCGGCTTCTGAGAGTCGTAGAATCCGTCGTCGTCCGCGTGCCAGACATCGACCGGCACATTGGCCAACGGCTTGCCCGTGAGATCGGTGACGCGACTCTGCACGAACATGCGCTCGCCGGGCAGGCTTGCCGAGATGTCGGTGCCGTGCGGCGTCACCTTGTGCTCGCCGACATAGAACGGGCCGAGCACGGTGGTCTCGGTCGCGCCGTCGCGATCGCGGTGGTTGACCGCATCGACCAGCATCGACACGCCGAGCACGTCTGAGAGCAGGATGAACTCCTGGCGGATATCGGTGCACTTCTGCCCGGTGCAGGTCAGGAAGCCGATCGCGTGGTCCCACTCCTCGAAGGTGAGATCGGTCCTGCGCACATAATCGTGCAGCGACTTCACCAATTCCTGCAACAGGAACTTGGCCCGCGGATCGGGTGTCTGGTCGAAGCTGCGGATCACGGCGGTGGTGAGCTCGGTCTCGTTGAACTGGGTCATCTCGGCGTTTCCCTGGAGCCCCTGAAGGGCGCGATTGCAACGGCGACCGTACACCACCGGCCCGTTGCCGGTAAGCGCCAGCCACTTGGTGCAGCGGACACTTTTCGGCTATCAAGACGGCCTTGCCAGCCGGAGAAACGCCCGATGTTAGCCCCCACGCCTGCCTCGCCCGAATCCGCGGGAATGTCGACCACTGCCCTCAACCGCCTCGAAGCGCATCTGAAGGCCCGCTACATCGACGGCGGCCGCTTTCCCGGCACCCAGCTCCTGATCTACCGGCGCGGCAAGATCGTGCATTCCACGGTGCAGGGCTTTGCCGATCTCGAGCGCAAGGTGCCGGTCAAGGACGACACCATCTTCCGCATCTATTCGATGACCAAGCCGATCACGTCGGTCGCCTTCATGATGCTGGTCGAAGAAGGCAAGGTCGCGCTCGACGAGCCGGTCGCCAAATACATTCCGGAGTGGAAGAACCTCGGCGTGTTCGTCGCCGGCACCGCGCCCGCCTTCCTGACCCGCCCACCGAGCCGGCCGATGCTGATCGTCGACCTGTTGCGGCACACCTCGGGCCTCACCTACGGCTTCCAGCAGCGCTCCAATGTGGACGCAGCCTATCGCGAGAAGAAGATCGGCGAGGTCATCAAGGCCGGAACGCTCGACAGCATGATCGAGGATCTGGCGAAAATCCCGCTGGAGTTCTCGCCGGGTGAAGCCTGGAATTACTCGGTCGCCACCGACGTGCTCGGCTATCTCATCGGCAAGATCTCAGGGATGCCGTTCGAGCAGTTCCTGAAGGAGCGCATCCTTAAGCCGCTCGACATGAACGACACCGACTTCTTCGTGCCGGCCGACAAGGTGCATCGCTTCGCCGCCTGCTACTCGGCCGACCCGCAGGGCGGCTTCAACCCGCTCGCCACCGAGCGCAAGGGCACGCTGACGCTGCAGGACGACCCGACGACCAGCTCGTTCCTGTCACCGCCCTCGCTGATCTCGGGCGGCGGCGGTCTGTGCTCGACCGCCTCAGACTACCTCACCTTCTGCCGCGCCCTGCTCAACGGCGGCGAGCTCGGCGGCGTCAGGCTGCTCGGCCCGAAGACGCTGAAGCTGATGGCCTCCAACCATCTGCCCGGCGGCGTCGACCTGCCGGCGATGTCGCGCTCGCTGTTCTCCGAAGCCGCCTATAACGGCATCGGCTTCGGCCTCGGCTTCGCCGTCACGATGCATCCGGCGCAGACGCTGATCGCGGGCAGCCCGGGCGAATTCAACTGGGGCGGCGCCGCGACGACGTCGTTCTTCATCGACCCGGCCGAGGAGCTGATCACGATCTTCATGACCCAGGTGCTGCCATCGAGCGCCTATCCGCTGCGGCGCGAGCTGCGCACCATGGTCTACGCCGCGATCACCGAGAGCAATCTCTGACACGACGCCATTCCGCGGCGCACACCCCTCGTTTGAGCATGATCCTTTCGGAAAACCGCTTCACACTTTCCGGATCATGCTCTAAGCGCCGCGGAACCTTTCCAATCACCAGCTATTTCGTTTGGCGGACTTTTCCCGCTTCCCCTAAGCTCCCAGCAGATGGGCACCGACCCGGGGATTTCGTGCCGAAACTGACATTGCCAGTGCGTCTCGCGCTCCTGGTCGCGGGAACGATGTTGCCGCTGATCGTTTTCGCGGTCGGCATAGTGTTCCACAATTACCAGCAGGACCGCCAGGCCGCCACGCAGCGCGTGCTCGAGACCGCGCGCAACATCCGCCTGCTGCTCGATGCGGAAATGCAGCGCATGACCGGCGGGTTGCAGGTGCTGGCGCTGACCAATTCGCTGCGCAACAGCGACTTCGACAATTTCCGCCGCGTCGCGGCCGGCTTCATCGACCAGTACGGCAAGGACGGCGTGGTGCTGGTGGCCGACCGCAGCGGACGCCAGGTGTTCTCCTCGCTGACGGCGGATACGGCGAGCCTGCCGCCGCGCAACAATCTCGAGATCCTCGGCAAGGTGTTTGCGACCAGGCAGCCGCAATATTCCAACCTGTTCTTCGGCGCGGTGAAGCAACGCCTGATCATCACCGTCGAGGTGCCGGTGATGCGCGACGGCGAGGTGCTCTACGACATCTCGTTCAGCCCGCCGATCGAGGTCTTCCAGGCCATCATCGAGAAGCAGCGCCTCAATCAGGACTGGACCATCTCGATCTTCGACAGCGACGGCGTCAACCTGGCCCGCGTGCCAAATCCGCAGGCGACCATCGGGCAGCGCGCCGCGCCGTCGCTGTTCGCCGAGATGTTCCGCCGCAGCGAGGCGACGCTGCCGACCGTCTCGCTCGAAGGCGTGGCGCTGATCACCGGCTTCACGCGGTCGCGCGTCACCGGCTGGACCGTCGCTGCGGGAATCGCCGAGAACTCGCTTGTAGCGCCGCTGTGGCGCTCGCTTGCGATCACCAGCGTGATCGGCGGCGTGCTGCTGCTGGTCGGCCTCGGCTTCGCGGTACGGATGGCGACCACGATCGCGCGCGCCGAGATGCTGCACGACCTCCTGATCGAGGAGCTCAACCACCGCGTCAAGAACACGCTGGCGATCCTGCAATCGATCGCCACGCAGACCTTTCGCACCGCGAGCCGCGCCGAGCGCGACAAGTTCGAGGGGCGGCTCGGCGCGCTTGCCGAGGCGCACAACCTGCTCTCCACCGACAAATGGCAGGGCTCCGACCTGCAGGACGTGGTCAGCCGGGTGTTGCGGCCCTATCTGCTCAACGCCTCCGAGCGGGTCAAGATGTTCGGACCGCGCGTGCCGCTGTCGCCGCGGCTTGCCCTGGTGCTGTCGATGCTGCTGCACGAAATGGCGACCAACGCTGCCAAATATGGCGCGCTGTCCAACGACACCGGCACGGTGACGCTGGACTGGGAGATCCTGGAGGAAGGCGCCGGACCGAAGCTCCGGATGATCTGGACCGAGGCCGGCGGTCCGCCGGTCACCGCGCCGGTGCAGCGCGGCTTCGGCTCCCGGCTGATCGAGCGCAGCGCCCGCGACCAGCTCGGCGGCGAAGCCACGGTGGATTTCCTGCCCCAGGGCGTCGTCTACACCGTGACCAGCTCCCTCGAACCCGGCGATTGACCTGATAATGGCGGCCGAACCTGCGACATCTTGGCACGCAAGTTGCTAAGATAAGGTGGGTTCGGCCGGCCAGAAACAGGGGGAAGTTCATGTCGACCATCGCAGCGGAAGCCAGTGTGGCACGAAAGCCGCTTTACACGTCACTGTTCGTGCAGGTGCTCGTCGCGCTGTTGCTCGGCATCATCATCGGCATGGCCGCGCCCGATTTCGCGATCGGGTTGAAGATCTTCAGCGATGCCTTCCTGAAGCTGATCTCGATGATCGTGGCGCCGATCGTGTTCTGCGTGGTGGTGCACGGCATCGCGGGCGCCGGCGACCTCAAGAAGGTCGGCCGCGTCGGCGTCAAGGCGCTGGTCTATTTCGAGGTGATGACGACGGTCGCGCTGGTGGTCGGGTTGATCCTGGCCTACCTGTTCGGGCCCGGTCACGGCATGAACATCGACACCTCGACGCTGGATCCCAAGGCGCTCGGCAACTATGCCAGTAACGCGCAGAAGCTGAAGGGCGAAGGCGTCGGCAGCTTCCTGCTCAACATCATCCCGACCACCTCGTTCGACGCGCTGTCGCGCAACGACGTGCTGCAGGTCCTGTTCTTCGCCATCATCTTCGGCGTCAGCCTGGCGCTGGTCGGCGGCGAGAAGGGCGAGAAGATCTCCTCTCTCATCGACGCGGTCTCGACCGTGCTGTTCCGCGCCATGGGCCTGATCGTGCGCATCGCGCCGATCGGCGTGCTTGGCGCCGTCGCCTACACGGTCGGCAAATACGGCGTCGGCTCGCTGAAGCAGCTGCTGTCGCTGGTGGCGCTGTTCTACGTCTCGGTCGCGATCTTCGTGCTCGGCGTGCTCGGCGGCGTGATGGCGCTCGCCGGGATCAACATCCTCAAATTCCTCGGCTACCTGCGCGAGGAGCTGACGATCGTGGTCGCCACCGCATCCTCCGACGCGGTGCTGCCGCAGATCATGCGCAAACTGGAGCGCCTCGGCGTCAAGGACTCTGTGGTCGGCCTCGTGATCCCGACCGGCTATTCCTTCAACCTCGATGCGTTCTCGATCTATCTGACGCTTGCGGTGGTGTTCATCGCGCAGGCGACCAACACGCCGCTGTCGTTCGGCGACCTGCTGCTGGTGCTCGGCGTGTCGCTGATCACCTCGAAGGGCGCGCATGGCGTGCCGGGCTCGGCGATTGTTATCCTGGCGGCGACGCTCAATGCGGTGCCGAGCATCCCGGCGATCGGCCTCGTGCTGGTGCTCTCGGTCGACTGGTTCATCGGCATGGCGCGCGCGGTCGGCAATTTGATCGGCAACTGCGTCGCCACCGTCGTGGTCGCGGCATGGGAAGGTGACCTCGACCGTGACAAGGCCCGTCGCGTGCTTGAAGGCGCAGAGGCAGTCGACGTCACCGCCGGCTGAAGCGGCACGGCACAGGACCGGCAGCGTCCCGCGCGTGGCGCGGGGCGCTGACCTATTTGACCAGCCTCAGATACGGCGGCAACTGCCGGGTCGCCGGTTCCGGCGCCGGCCCGTCCGACGCGATCATGTCACACAGGGCCTTCAACTCGGAATCGGTCACCTTGTGGAGCTCCATCCGGAGTTCGAGGATGGCAAGGGACAAAAGCCGCGCCGTCTCCGTATTGGTCCGGTCGGTCAGGAAGGCCTGACACTCTTCCAGGGTTGCGAGCAGCGCCAGCAACCGTTCTTCCGTATTTGCGACCGGCATATCTTCCACTCCCGAAGCCGCGAGGTAGAGTCGAGGCGTTCCCCTCTTCCGCTTCATTGGCCTCTCCCGCCAGAGTTCGCCGGCTTGTCGTAGGCGCACATTGGTTCCCGATGATCGAGAACTTTCAGGCAATTGTCCAGCAACATTCCGAAAGCCCGACTTGGACTTAGGTCAAACTTTTCGCCTAGCGGGCCGCTCCGTCAAGCAACCGCCGACGCGTCTGCGCGACCTCAGGATGCACCAGCTGGGGTTGCATCCACGCAAAGACGCCCGTACAATATAGTTGCCCGTAGAACTACGGGCGCAGTGCACGGCCGCCCGGTAAGCATGCGTGCAAAATCTGTGGCGATCAAACTCGCGCTAGTTGTGGTTTGGTCAATATTTTGCCAAATGTAGAGGGCGGGGTGTCGAGAGACACCTAGGCGCGGTCGACTTCAGGTAGTTGGCTGTGTCGGTAAGGGTGCTTCCAATACGCATGCTTCCAACAAGGATGTGCGTTTGGATACCATCCCGCGATCTTCTTGGATTTTCGTGGTTCACGACGAACTGACGATCCACTCGAGCTTAACGCGGTACATCATGAACGTGTCCCTGACCCAGCCGGGCCAGGGATTCCCGATTGAAGGACGGGTCACAAGAATGAACAGATCAGCAGCAAAGAAGATGAAGCAGCGCAGTGCCGGCAAGCCGGACATCGAGTTGGGCAAGCGGATCCGCCTGCGCCGTGTCGAGCAGAAGATCTCGCAGGCTGAACTCGGCGACAAGCTCGGCGTCAGCTTCCAGCAGGTCCAGAAGTACGAGAAGGGCGTCAACCGCGTCGGCGCCGCCCGTCTTCAGCAGATCGCGAGCGCGCTGGACGTGCCGGTCACCTTCTTCTACGACGGCGACAACAAGGCCCGCGAAGTCGAGAGCCTGCTGTTCCTCGACAGCGCGTTCAGCCTCCGGTTGCTGCGCGCCTACAGCAAGATCAAGGATCAGACCGTACAGCGCCAGCTGGTGTCGCTGATGGAATCGATCGCCGCCAACGAAGACTGAGCCGCGGGTCGGGTCGCGACGCCGCGAACGCGATCCACCACGCCGCATCGGCCGGTTGCCGGTCACCGCGGCCGCCATACGCCGGTCGGGCCGGGAAATGACAAAGCGCTGCCATCGGCGATGGCGGCGCTTTTTCTTTTGCCGAGGCCGTCACTCAAGGATTTGTGATCGAGGCGAGCTTCTTCAGTCCCGCGTCCGAATGCGCGGTCATGGAGCGAGGCAAGCATGGCGTCATGATCTCGCAACTCGACTTGAGCACGGTCTTCGTGCACACCGTTGCGTATCAGCGCAGGCCTTTCCAGCTCACGCTTTGACTGCACATCTCATGCGGCACATGCACGAGGGACGCGCCGCCATTCTGTCGCGCGGCCAATTGCCGCCCGAACATAGCGCGACCTCACAACTCCCGCATTCCCTGCGTTGAACCGGCGTCCCTTAGAACCAAGTGCAGCGTCTTTTTTGTCGCAGCAACGAAGTGGCCGCATGGACGTTTTCAGGCTTCAACCAAGGAGATCTCGATGAATATCAAGCTTGCTGTTATTGGACTGGCCGCGCTCGGAAGCGCAGCGCTGATGTCGGGTGCGGCGTCAGCGATGCCGAACGGGCTGCCGCAGGCCGGCCACATCGCAGGCGAAACGTCCAATATCGACAAGGTCCGCCAGGTCTGCGATCGCTGGGGCCGCTGCACCTGGCAGCCGGGCGGTTACGGCTACTACGGACCGCGCCATCACGGATGGCATCATCGTCCGCACTACCACCATCGCCACCATCATCACGGGCCGCGGCATCATGGCGGCCATCACGGCGGCGGACACCATGGCGGCGGGCATCACGGCGGACACCGCGCTGATCATCAACGAGGGGGCTCCGGCCCCCTCACCCTCCCGTCATCCTGAGGAGCCGCGAAGCGGCGTCTCGAAGGATCGACGGCCACCAGCCGGGCCGTGCATCCTTCGAGGCTCGCAAGAGCTCGCACCTCAGGATGACGGGTTGGGGATTGAGCGCGCCAGCGCGCTAAAGCGCCGCCAGCACTGCCTTCGCCACATCGGCCGTGCCATTGCTGCCGCCGAACTCGAACGGCTTGATGCCGTCGGCATAGACCTTGTCGACCGCGCGCTCGATCCGCTCTCCGGCTTCGGCAGCGCCTTCGAGACCGTGCTTGTCGGCGAGCCAGTCCAGCATCATCGCGGCCGAGAGGATCATCGCGGTCGGGTTGGCCTTGCCCTGCCCCATGATGTCGGGCGCCGTGCCATGGCAAGGCTGAAACACCGCGTAGCGATCGCCGATGTCGGCCGACGGCGCCATGCCCATGCCGCCGATCAGGCCGGCGGTGAGATCGGACAGGATGTCGCCGAACATGTTCTCGGTCACCATGACGTCGAAGTCCCAGGGACGCTTCACCAGCGCGGCGGCAGTCGCGTCGATGTAGAGGTGATCTGCCCTGACGTCGGGATGACGCTTCGCCGTCTCGTCGAAGATGTTGCGGAAGAACGCGAACGCCTTGAACACGTTTGCCTTGTCGACGCAGGTCAGCCCACCACCGACGCGGCCGCGCGCCTTGCGGCGTTCGGCAAGCCTGAACGAGAACTCGAACAGCCGCTCGGAGGTGCGGCGCGTGATTAGCATCGTCTCGCGCGCCTCGCTGTCGGTGACGACGCCCTTACCCATGGAAGCGAACAGGCCCTCGGTGGATTCCCTGATCACGACGAGGTCGATGCCCTTCTGATCGGCGCCGACGATCGTGCTCGGCACGCCCGGGATCAGCCGGGCGGGCCGCACGCCGGCATAGAGATCGAAGATCATGCGCAGTTCGATCTGCGGCGCGATCTCGGTGTTGTCGGGGTAGCGCACCGACGGCAGGCCGCAGGCCCCGAGCAGGATCGCATCGGCCTCCTCGCACAGCCGGATCGTGCTCTCCGGCATCGACTTGCCGGTTTCCTTGTAATGACCGGCGCCGGCCGGCGCATCGGTGAAGCGGAATTTGAGGCCGGCCGACGCCTCGATGCTGCGCAGCACCTCGAGCGCCGGCGCCATCACTTCGGGGCCGATGCCGTCGCCACCGAGAACTGCGATGTGAAGGGCGTCGTTGGCGGACATGGGGATCTCCTGAACACAATCGTCATTCCGGGGTGATGCGCAGCATCGAACCCGGAATCTCGAGATTCCGGGTCTGGTGCTGCGCACCATCCCGGAATGACGGCAGAGAGATTACGGCGTCAGCACCGCGCGGCCGACGAGCTGGCCCTTCTGCAGATTGGTCAGCGCCTCGTTCGCCTTCGCCAGCGGCATCGGCGTGACCGGGATCGCCGGAATCTTCTTGGTCCGGACCAGATCGAGCAACTCCTGCGTCTCGCGCAGATTGCCGACATAGCTGCCCTGGATGGTGACCGCCTTGATCGGGATCAGCGGCAGTGCCCAGGTCGCGCCGCCGCCGAACAGGCCGACGATCACGAGCTTGCCGCCCTTGGTCAGGCAGTCGAAGCCGAGCTGCGAGGTCTGGGCGTTGCCGACCAGATCGATCGCGGCACGGATCGGCTGGCCCGCCTTCTTGACGAGTTGCTCCAGCGCGTCGGGCGCCTTGCCGTCGACGGTGGCGAGCGCGCCGGCGGCCTCGGCCGCCTCGCGCTTCCTGGCGTCGATATCGACCACGATCGCGCCCTTGCCGCCCATCGCCTTCAACAGCGAGAGCGCCATCAGGCCAAGACCGCCGGCGCCGAAAATCACGATCGGCGTATCGAGGTCCTTTTCGACCTTCTTCAGCGCGCTGTAGGTCGTGACGCCGGAGCAGGCGTAAGGCGCCGCCGTGACCGGATCGAGTCCGTTGAGGTTGAGCAGATATTTCGGATGCGGCACCGTCATGTGGTCGGCGTAGCCGCCGTCGCAGTAGACGCCGAGCGCATTCGGCTTGATCGCGCACATGTTCTCGTCGCCACCGAGGCAGGTCGGGCATTTGCCGCAGCCGAGCCAGGGATATGCCAGCGCGACATCGCCGAGCTTGAGACCGCCCTTGTCGGCATCCTTGACGTCGGGACCGAAGGCGACGATTTCGCCGACTGTCTCGTGGCCCATCGTGCGCGGCAGCGAGACGCCGCGATCCTTCAGCGACAGCGGTTTGCGGCCATGGCCGAGATCATAGCCGCCTTCCCAGATATGCAGGTCGCTGTGGCAGACACCGGCGGCCTTGACCTTGATCAGCACCTGCGTGCCCGACGGCTGCGGCGTCGGCTGATCGACCTCTTTCAATGGGGCGTTGAAATCGACGACCTGGAAACTCTTCATCGCTGCTCTCCCGAAGCTTGTTCTTGCGGCGGACCTTGCCACGCCTGCCCGCCGGGGACAAACGCGGTGTTGGTCTCCCCATATTTAGATCAAGGGATGATGGCAAGCCGCGAACTGGCCGGGCGCAACCGTGCGCAGTTCCGGCACCTCGCTGGCGCAGCGCGCATCGGCCCGCGGGCAGCGGGTGCGGAAGCGACAGCCGGACGGCGGCGCGATCGGCGACGGCGGCTCGCCGACCGGCACGCTCTGGGTCGGGCGGACATCCGGATCGGGCACCGGGATCGCTTCGATGAGCAGCGCGGTATAGGGATGCGCCGGCTGTGCAAAAAGCTGCTCCGACGGGCCGACTTCGCAGAGCCGGCCGAGATACATCACCGCGACGCGATCGCTGACCGCCTTCACCACCGCGAGGTCGTGGGCGATGAACAGCAGGGTCAGGCCGTAGCGCGCCTTCATCTCCTCCAGCAGATTGAGGATCTGCGCGCGGATCGAGACGTCGAGCGCGGACACCGGCTCGTCGCAGATCACGAATTCCGGATTGAGCACCAGCGAGCGGGCAATGCAGATGCGCTGGCACTGTCCGCCGGAGAATTCATGCGGCAGGCGTCCGCTCACCAGCACCGGATCGAGGCCGACCGCCGACAGCACCTCGTTGACGCGGCGCCCTCGTTCCTCGGGATCCTTGACGCCCGCGATCACCAGCGGCTCGGCGACGATATCGCCGATCCGGCGCCGCGGATTGAGGGAAGCGATCGGATCCTGAAAGATCAGCTGCACGCGCCGGCGCATCATGCGCAGCGCCTCGCCGCGCAGGGCGGTGAGATCGTGGCCGTCGAACAGCACCTTGCCCGAAACGGCCTGGCGCAATTGGAGCACGGCGCGGCCGAGCGTGGACTTGCCGCAGCCGGATTCGCCGACCAGCCCCAGCGTCTCGCCACGGGCGATTTCGAGGCTGACGTCGGACACGGCATGGATGGTCTTGCCCCCTACCGAATACTCGACGACGAGGTTTTCCACCTTCATCAGCGGATCGGATGCGGCCTGCTGCATCATACGCCGACCCCCGCCGCGATCGGATGGAAGCAGGCATAGAGATGGTCTGATGTCTCCGCCGCGCAGAGCGGCGGCTTCTCCGTGCCGCAGCGCCCGGCGGAATAGCGGCAGCGCGGCGAGAACGAGCAGCCCTTGAGCGGCCGGGTCGGATCGGGCGGTCGCCCCGAAATCGCCGGCAGCGGCGTATGTGGCGGGACGTCGAGCTTCGGCAGCGCGGCGAGCAGCGCCTCGGTGTAGGGCATCCGCATCTGCTTGAACAATGCCGGCGTCGGCGCGCGCTCGACAACGCGCCCGGCATACATCACCGCGACCTCGTCGGTGCGGCCGGCGACCACGCCGAGGTCATGCGTGATGATGATCATCGCCATATGACGGCGCTGCTGCTCGCGTGCCAGCAGGTCGAGGATCTGCGCCTGGATCGTGACGTCGAGCGCGGTGGTCGGCTCGTCGGCGATCAGGAGTTTTGGTTCGCAGGACAGCGCAACTGCGATCGCCACACGCTGGCGCATGCCGCCGGAGAGCTGATGCGGATATTGCGTCAGGCGTTGTTCGGGCGCGGGAATGCCGACGGCTGCGAGGAGCTCGACGCTGCGCTGCCTAGCCTCGGCAAAATTGAGCTCGAGATGTTCCACAATGGTCTCGATCAGCTGGGTGCCGATGGTCAGCACCGGATTGAGCGAGGTCATGGGATCCTGGAACACCACTGCGAGCGAGCGGCCGCGCAGCTTGCGCAGTTTCTCCGGCGGCAGTCTTGTCAGGTCCTGCCCGTCGAACATCACCCGGCCCGACAATTTCGCCTTCTTGGGCAGCAGTTGCAGGACAGCGCGCGACAGCATGGTCTTGCCGCAACCGGACTCGCCGACAATGCCGAGCGTCCTGCCCGCACCGACGGCGAGATCGACGTGATCGACCGCCCGCAGATTGCCGCGCGGCGTCGGCAGGTCGACCACCGCGTTCTCGACCGAAAGCAGCGTGCCGCTCATAGCGCACCCTGCCTGGGGTCGGTCAGCGCGCGAATAGTGTCGCCGATCAGGTTGAAGGAGAGCACGGTCAGGAACATCGCAATCGCCGGAATGAAGGCGAGCCGCGGCGCCACGTCGAGGCTTTCACGGCCCTCCCCGATCATGCTGCCCCAGCTCGAGATCGGCGGCGGCACGCCGAGGCCGAGGAAGGACAGCGCGCCCTCGACCACGATGGTGACGGCGACGCCGAGCAGGAAGAAGGCGAGCAGCGGCAGCAGCACATTCGGCAACAATTCGCGTAGCAGGATGCGCGCATGCGAGGCGCCGAGCGCCTCCGCCGCGATGACGAATTCGCGCCGCGCCAGCGTCAGGGTCGATGCCCGCGCCACCCGCATGAAGGCGGGAATGCCGAGCACGCCGAGGATGCAGGTCAGGTTGAAGATCGACTGGCCGAGATAGGCGGTCACCGCCAGCGCCAGGATCAGCGGCGGGAACGCCAGCAGCACGTCCATGCTGCCGACCACGATGGATTCGAAACGGCCTCGGAAATAGCCGGCGAGCATGCCGAGCGCGCCACCGATGGTGACCCCGATCACCGGCGCGCAAAGGCCGACAATCAGCGAGATCCGCGCGCCATGGATCAGCCGCGACAACTCGTCCCGACCGAGGCCGTCGGTGCCGAGCCAATGCTCGGCGGAAAACGGCGCCCGCCGCTCCAGCATGTCCATGTCGGTCGGGCTCGGCAGCGGCAACAAATCGGCAAGGATCGCGACCGCGAACACCAGCACCATCCAGCCGATCGCACACCAGAACAGCGTGCCGACCCGGCGCCTGCGCCGTGCCGGGGCCGCGGTGGTCTCGTCGAGGCTGAGCTCAAGCGTGGCCATGGCGGATCCTCGGGTCGAGCACGGCGTAGAGCAGGTCGACGATGAAGTTCATGATCACGAAGCCCGCGGCGACCAGCAGCACCACGCCCTGCAGGATGATGAGGTCGCGGGTATAGATCGCGCCGACCAGGAGACGGCCGATCCCGGGCAAGGCGAAGATGGTCTCGACGATCACCGCGCCGCCGATCAGGCGGCCGATATTGATGCCGGTGATGGTGACGAGCGTCAGCGACGACGGCTTCAGCGCATGCACGAACAGGATACGCGACGGCTTCAGGCCTTTCGCCTTGGCGAGCGCGATATAATCCTCCTGCAGCGCTGCGATCATGTCGGAGCGCAGCACGCGCATGATGCCCGGCCACTCCGCAAGCGCGAGCGTCAGCGCCGGCAGCACCATGAAGCGCAGATTGGCGAGCGGATCCTCGCCGAGCGGCACATAGCCGGTCGCCGGTAGCCAGCGCAGCTCGACGGCAAACAGATAGATCAGCAGGATCGCGGACAGGAAGGTCGGCACCGACAGCATGCCGAAAGCCGAGCCGGTCATCGGCCGGTCGAAGGCACTGCCGGCCTTGGCCGCGCAGGCGATCGCGAGCGGCACACCGATTGCTAGCCCGATCAGTTCGGCTAGGATCATCAGCTCGAATGAGACCGGCAGACGCTCGCTGACCGCCTGCAACACGGTCTGCCCGGTGCGGAACGAACGCCCGAAATCACCTTGCAGGATATGCCAAAGCCAGCCGAGATAGCGCAGCCAGATCGGCTGATCGAGTCCCATGTCGTGACGCAGGGCCGCGACGTTCTCAGGCGTCGCCTGGTCGCCGAGGATCACGTAAGCGAGATCGCCCGGCAACAGCGACGCAATCACGAAGGTCAGTACCGAGACCGCGATCAGCACCGGCACCAGGTAAAGGAGCCTTCGCGCGACGAAGAACAGCATGAAGCGCTATTCCTTCCAGGCCTCGGAAACGTCGAGCACGCCGTTGAACATCTTCGGTACGCCCTTCACCTTCGCGCTCGAGATCGAGTAGTAGGTGTTCTGGAAGGTCCAGAACCAGATCGCCTCCTTGTTGATCAGACGGCTGATCGCGCAATAGTCCTCGGTGCGCTGGGCGACGTCGGCCGTGGTTCGCGCATGGTCCAGCAGCCGATCCAGCTCCGGATTGGAGTAGTTCGCGAGCGCCACCGGGCTGCCGGTGCGGAAATTGGCATACATCTGCGGATCGGGATCGGCGAGATCGACGATGCGCCACGGCGTCAGCTGGAACTGGCGCATGAAGGCCCGCGGCACGATGGTCGCCTGGTCGACCTGCTCGATCTCCATGTTGGCGCCGACCCGCTTCCAGAGCTGCTGCAGCACCTGACCGACGGTGCGGCCGCGCGGCGTCGCCGACACGATCATCTTGAATTCGACCGGCTTGCCGTAGTCCGTAATCAACGCCTTGGCCTTCGCGGCGTCTTCCGGCAGCGCGCCGTCGTCCTTGCACTTGACCCAGGAGCCATCGCCATAGGGATTGCTGGCTGGCCGGGCGAGACCGTTGGTGATCGCCTGCGATATCTTCTTGCGGTCGAGCGACATCACCAGCGCCTGGCGCACGCGGACGTCGTCGAACGGCGGCGTCTTGGTATTGAACGCGTAGACCTGTGCGCCGGAGCCCGCATAGGAATTCACGAACAGGCTCGGATCCTTTTGCGCCTTGATGATATTGTCAGCGTCGTACTCGTCGTCCCAGATAATATCGGCCTCGCCGGATTGCAGCGAAGCAAAGCGCGATTGCGCGTCAGGCAGCGGCTTCAGGATGATGCGGTCGAGATAAGGCTTGCCCTTGTTCCAGTAGTCCGGGTTCCTTTCCAGCACCATACGGTCGCCGGCGGTCCAGGATTTCAGGATGTAGGGACCGGTGCCGACCGGATTGCGGTTGTAGTCGTCACCCTTGGTCTTCCATGCGGTCGGCGACTGCATGACGTTGTTGGAGCTTTGAATGGTCTGCGTCGCCGGGAAGTTCACCGCCGGGTCGGTGAAATTGTAGACCACCGTCAGGTCGTCGACCGTGTTCACGCTGATGATGTTCGTGATGTAGAACGCGCAGCGGCATTTGTTGGCGGGGTCCTTCTGGCGGTCGAAATTCTCCTTCACCGCCTGCGCATTGAACGGCGTGCCGTCATGGAATTTGACGCCGGGACGCAGCTTGATGGTCCAGGTCTTGAAGTCCTCGGAATGTTCCCACGATACGGCAAGCTTCGGCTGCACCTCGCCCTTGGCGTCGAGCGAGGTCAGCGTGTCGAAGATCGCGGCTGCTGCGGTGTTGGCCGATGTGTCGTAGACGCCGACCTTGAGCGGATCGAAGCCTGGAATGTCCAGCTCCTGGCCGACGGAGAGCGTGCCGCTCTGCTTCTGCGCGCTGGCGGGCACAGCGAACGCTGCTGCAGCTAATCCCGCCACAAGAAATATGCGCGCAACGGCGTGCGCGCGCCCGGCCAGATTCATCGATGCTCCCTCCCAGGTGGGCGACGTCCGGTGTTCCGGATCGTCGTGTGTTGGGCGGCAGCTTGTCCGGAATCGCCGCGCGCGACAAGACCGTAATACGGATGAAAAGCCGCAGGGAGATCACGATGCGATCACGCAAGACCGCATCATGATCTCATTGACTTGTTTGAGCATGACCTTTCGGAAAACCGGTATCCACTTTGCGCTAACGCGGCCCTCCGGGTCCGGATCATGCTCTAACTGCGCGCGGCTTTTGCCGGTTGCGCTGCGAAGCCCGCGATCTGATCGTCGGAGAGGCCGATCTCCTTCAAATAAGACAGCGTGTGCTCACCGAGCGTCGACATCCGCTTGGCCGCGCCGACCGTCGCGCCCGACATGCGGAACGGCAGGTTGAGCACCTTGAAGGCGCCACCGCCGTCCTCGACCTCGGCCAGCGCGCCGCGATGGGCGATTTGCGGATCGGCGAGCGCTTCGCGCACGGTGCGATAGGCCGACGACGGCACGCCATATTCATTGAGCGCGGCGAGGCAGGCCTGCGTGCTCACCGCGCGCGACCACGCTTCGACGCCCTCCATCAGGCCTGCCCAGTTCTCCCGCCGATCGGAATATCTGGCGAAGCGCGGATCGGAGACCCATTCGGGATGGCCGATCACCTGCATCAGGTTCTGGAACGTCTTCTCGCTGGCGATCGCCACCATCACATAGCCGTCGGTGGTTTCGATCGGGCCGAACATCGGGCGCTGCGTTTGCTTCACCTCGAATTGTGACCACTGCAACTCGTTCAGGGTCAGGCTCAGCATCGATTCCAGCATCGAGACGTCGATATGCTGGCCCTTGCCGCTGGCGCTGCGCTGATACAGCGCCGCCGAGATCGCACCGAAGGCATAGACGCCGGTGAGCACATCGGCGTGATAGATGCCACAATAGTCCGGCCGGCTGCGGCCCGGCTGATAGGCGAGATGCGCCATCTCATAACCCGAAGCCGCATGGATCACCGGCGCGTAGGCCGGCAATTCCGCCGACGGGCCGGTCTGGCCGTAGCCGGAGATCGAGCAGTAGATCAGCTTCGGGTTGATGTCCCTGATCGAGGCATGGTCGAGCTTCAGCCGCCGCATCACGCCGGGGCGGAAATTCTCCACCAGCACGTCTGCGGTCGCGATCAGCCGGCGCACGGCTTCGACGCCGGAGGGCGACTTCAGGTCGAGCACAAGACTGTTCTTGCCGACGTTGAGCTGGCCGAACGCCGTCGAGCAATTGTTGCGCAGCGGCGGCCGCGTTCGCATCGTCTCGCCCTCGGCGGACTCGATCTTGATCACCACCGCGCCCATGTCGGCGAGCATCCGCGTGCAATGAGGTCCGGCGATCGTGGTCGAAAAATCCAGCACGCGCAGGCCGTCGAAGCTTCGTGTCAAATTCCCCTCATCGTCAGCAGCTATTGTCGTGGCCAAGGCTTCCTCCACCGCATGGTTCTCATTGTTCGGCGCCGCGCGACCCTAAAGTGAGCCGCCCTGACAGGAAAGCGTCTCGTCCAGACCGGACCCGCGGGCCGTCTTGCATTTTACTCAAAGGCAGATTGGACCCGATCTTGCATAGCCCTGTCACGGGCTGGAACGAGGGCGCTTGTTGAAGGTCTTATTCGTCACGACCGAGATGGACGATTTCGTCCGCGTGGGCGGGCTTGCCGCCGTTTCCGCTGCACTTCCCCGGGCGCTCCGCCCATGGAGCGACGTCAGGATCATGCTTCCCGGCTACCGGGACGTGGTCGAGCAATTCACTCACATTGAAATCGTTGGACAATGCCCTGCGCTTGCCGAGATGCCCGCCTGCACGCTCGGGCGCGCATCGACCAAGGACGGCATGCCGGTCTACGTGCTGCTATGCCCGCAACTGTACGACCGGCCGGGCAATCCCTACGGCGCTGAGTCCGGCCGCGACTGGCCGGACAACGACATCCGGTTCGGCCGCTTTGCCTCCGCCGCTGCCGAACTTGCAGCCGGAACGCTGGACAAGAATTGGGCAGCCGACCTCGTTCACGCCAACGACTGGCAGGCCGCGCTCACACCGGCCTACCTCGCATGGCGTCAGCTGCGGATTCCGTCGATCCTGACCATCCACAATCTCGCCTATCAGGGCCTGTTTCCGAAGCGGCGGATCGGCGCACCGGAGGCTTCCTTCCACATCGACGGGCTGGAGTTCTACGACCAGTTGTCCTTCCTCAAGGGCGGTCTCGTCTACGCCTCGCATTTGACCACCGTCAGCGCGACCTATGCGAAGGAGATCACGACCGCGGAGCTCGGCTGCGGGCTGGAGGGCGTGCTGCGCGTCCGCTCCGACGCCGACCAGCTGACCGGCATCCTGAACGGCATCGACGAGAGCTGGGACCCGCGTCATTGCGCGCAGCTGGCGCAGCCGTTCGGCGCCGGCGACTGGAAGGGCAAGCAGGCCAACGCCGATTATGTCCGCCGGCAGTTCGGGCTTGCGGTCTCACGCGGGCCGATCTTCGGCCTGGTTGCGCGGCTCGTGCATCAGAAGGGCGTCGACCTCGTGCTGTCGGCCGCCGATCAGATCATCGGGGATGGCGGCCAGATCGTGGTCACCGGCAGTGGCGAGCCCGCCCTCGAGGACGCGCTGGTCGCCGCACACCGGCGCCGGCCGGACGCGATCGGCGTCATCATCGGCTTCAACGACGCGCAGGCGCGCCGGATCTTCGCCGGCAGCGATTTCACCCTGATGCCGTCGCGCTTTGAGCCCTGCGGTCTCAGCCAGATGTATGCGCAGCGCTTCGGCTCGCAGCCGATCGGCCACCAGACCGGCGGCCTTGCCGAAACCATCGCCGACGGCGAGACCGGCTTCCTGTTCCCGCAGCCGTCGGCGGAATCCTTCCTCGGCGGGGTCAGGCGCGCCTTCGACGCCTATCGAGCCAAGGACCGCCTCAACGCCATGCGCTCCAGCGCGATGGCCAAGTCCTATAGCTGGGACCTGTCGGCCGCCTGCTACAGCGCGCTGTACAAGAGGCTGGTCATGCTGCGGGCGGCGGCGTAGGCCGCCCGCTTCGCAAGCCTGTGACATCGAGCCCATCTGGGATCCCAGCAGCCCAGTAACAATCGCTTCATTGCAGCGAACCTTTCATGCGATCGCGTCGCCCCATGGCTGTACGACGACGCATGCGTGAAATTGCGAATGATGGACTTTTGGCCAAACGCGATTGCGATGGAGGAACATCATGGACGTCAACGAGGAGCGCCTTAATTCATTCATGGGAAAGATGATCGGCGATGTCGGCGCGGCGATGAACGCCTCGCTGATGCTGCTGGGAGACAAGCTCGGACTCTACAAGGCTCTTGCGCAGCAAGGACCAATGAATGCCGCGGCGCTGGCCAAGGCAACCGGAACGGCCGAGCGCTACGTTCAGGAATGGCTCTCGGCGCAAGCCGCCTCCGGCTACATCGAATACGACAAGGCGTCCGGAAAATTCTCGATGCTGCCCGAGCAGGCGCTCGCGCTCGCCGACGAGGAGAGCCCGGTGTTCCTCGGTGCCGTCGGAAGCCTGGTCGGCGCGACCTTCCTCGACGAGCCGAAAATTACCGACGCGTTCAAGACCGGCAAGGGCGTCGGCTGGAACAAGCGCAGCGAGTGCCTGTTCTGCGGCACCGCCCGCTTCTTCCGCACCAGCTACAAGCACTATCTGGTCCAGGAATGGCTGCCGGCGCTCGAGGGCGTCGTCGACAAGCTGAAGAAAGGTGCCGTCGTCGCCGACGTCGGCTGCGGCCACGGCGTCTCGACGCGGTTGATGGCGGAGGCGTTTCCGAAGTCCACCTTCTACGGCTTCGACTATCACGACGGCTCGATCCAGGCGGCGCTGATGTCGGCGAAGGAGGCGGGATTGTCGGACCGCGTCCATTTCGAAACGCATTCCGCGAAGACATTCCCGGCCAAGGGGTATGACCTGGTCTGCTTCTTCGACTGCCTGCACGACATGGGTGATCCGGTCGGCGCCCTCAAGCACACCCGCTCCACCCTCGCCAATAACGGCACGTGCCTGTTGATCGAGCCGTTCGCCAACGACCGGCTGGAGGACAACCTCAATCCGATCGGGCGGGTCTACTATGCCGCCTCGACGATGATCTGCACCCCCGCCTCGCTGGACCAGGAGGTCGGGCTTGCGCTCGGCGCACAGGCCGGAGAGGCAAGACTGCGCGAGGTGGCGCGCCAGGGCGGCTTCTCCCGCTTCCGCCGCGCGGCGGAAACGCCGTTCAATTTGATCCTGGAAGCTCGCCCGTAACGCGGAGGCTACCGGACTGCGCAGTTGGACGGCGGCATCACGCCGCCGTCCCATGCACACAGGGTTAGTCGGATTCCTCGGCTGGCGTCCTACGCCGTCGGCGCCCTGCTACCAGTCCTGTTGCGATTGCCAGTAGGGCTGGCCGCCGCGCCGGCGCGGATTGGCGGCTTGAGGATTGCCATAAATCTGAGGATTGCCGTACTGCGGATTGCTGTATTGGCGGCTGCCGTACTGGGGCACGCCGTATTGGGTGCCGGATTGGGGATTCCAGCTGCGCTGATAGAAGAAGCCGAAACCGTCCTCGTTGCTCGCAACCATGTCGTCGGGCATCATGGGCCGGGTGGGCTTGCGCGTGATGAAACCGCCCTGCGGCTGGTTGCTCAGCACGGCGACGAATTCGGTGCGGTAGTTGGTCTCGCTGCTCAGCGGCTCGTCCGAGATGATGATCGAAGACCGCGGCACCACGGTCGGCGCGATGCGATCCAGCACGTCCTGCGGGATGGTGACGCGGTCGAGCGCATCCTTGGCGTTGTCGCCCTCGTCGATCGTCACCTCGGTCCAGCGCAGGCCGGTGTCGTTACGCGCCATCGCCGTGAAGATATGCGTGCCGATCGGCCTGTCCGGATCGCGGATCGTGACGGGAACCTCGATGCTTGAATCGAACACCTCGCCGCCATCAGCCCACGGCTTGTGGGTGTTGCGGCGGACGTAGAGCTTCTGCGTCGCGCGGCTGATGTAGACCGAGACCGGCTCGAGTGCGAGCTTCGCCTCGGTCGCCGCCTTCGCGGTGTCGGCCTTCTTGGTCTCGGCCGCCTTGGCGGCGTCCTTTGCGGCTGCCGCGGCGTCGAGCTTCGGCTTGGCGTCGCCCTGGGCCGCTTCGAACTGCGTGGTCGCTTCCGCGGCCCTGGCGGCGGCCTTCTGTTTCAGATCCTCGGCGCGCGCCCGGGTCTGATCGGTCTTGGCATTGGCGAGCGTCTTGTCGGCGAACGCAAGTTCGGCATCGGCACGAGTCTTGGCCTTTTCCAGTTTGCGCAGTGACGCAGGCGTGAACAGTGCAGCTTCCTTTGTCGCGGCTGTGGAGGCCTTCTTCGCCTCGTCGGCCGCCTTCGCGGCATCCGCGGCCTCGCGAGCAAGCGTCTGGGCGCGCGCCGGAGCAGCCGCGATGGCTTGCGCGTTCGGCACGAACAGCGCCGGGTGGGTGAAATCGACCGGCGCCGGATCGTTCGGCGCGATGATCACCCGCATCCCGATCCGCGTCTTGTCGAACAGCTTCTCGGCGAAGTCGTAGGGCATCCGCACGCAGCCATGCGAGGCCGCATAGCCCGGCAGCGGCCCGCCATGCAGCGCGACGCCGTTCCAGGTGATGCGCTGCATGTTCGGCATCCAGGCATCGTCATAGAGGGTCGAGTGGTGGTCCTTGTCCTTTTCAAGAAGCGCAAAGACACCGGCCGGCGTCTCGCGTCCCTTGACGCCGCTCGACACCGGCGCGCGATAGATCCAGCCGTCGGCGTCGTAGAAGGTGACCTTCTGGGCCTTGATCGACACGATCGCCATGATCGGCTCGCCCGCGGTGCGTGGCGCCGTCGCCTCGACGGTCGGCTCGGGACGCTGCTGCTTCGCGGCGGCGCCGCCGGTCAGTGCCGCAAATGTGACCATCGCCGCGAAGGTCACAAAGGCGGGATGCCCCCAACGCCGCATCGCTCCGGTGGTCTGCGCCGTCGTCGTTCGATTTACCATGCCATTCCTCGGTCGAAATGCCTGCTCGCGCTGCGTCGATCCGTACCAGATCGCGATTTTGGATTGATTAATCCGGCGGAGCATCGGCGCGTTCCAGCAGCAAATCACTCATATATGACGGCGCACGCAGGAGGAAGGGTGCGGCGCGGTCAAAACCGGCCCACCGCCGCGGATATCCCTGGTCTGGAAGGCAGCGGCCCATGGCGCCGCGGCAGTGCCTCGCCGTCATGCCGTCCGCCGCGTCTCCGGCATCACCAGCCAGATCACGAACAGCCCGAACCCGGCAACGCCGGCCAGGCCCATGAAGGCCGTGCTGCTGCCGAGCTTGTCGCTGACATAGCCGGCCAGCACCGTGCTGAGCGAGGCCCCGATGCCGACCGCGGTGCCGACAATGCCCTGCGCCAGGTTGAAATGGCCGCTGCCGAACGCGACGTCGGCCACGATCAGCGGCACCATCACGCTGAAGATCGCCGCAGTGATGCCGTCGAAAATCTGCACCGCAACCAGCAGATAGGGATCGCGCACCGTCGCGAACAGCAGGCCGCGGATCACCAGCGAGGCGAACGCGATCAGGAGCAGCGGCCGGCGGCCCCAGGCCTGAGCCTTGCGGCCGACCGAGGGCGAGCACAACGCGACAATCGCCTGCGGCACAATGATGCAGGCGGCGATCAGGACCGGCGCCCATTGGCTCGACCGCGTCGTGACCACGCCCGCCATCAGCGGCAGCATCGCGGCATTGGCGAGCTGGAACAGCATCATCGCGCCGGCAAAGATCAGCAGCGACCGCTGCCGCACCAGGCCGACGACGCTGGTGGCGCGCTTGTCCGGAACCTCGCGCTTCACCTCACCATGGGCCTGCGCGATGTCGATCTCGCGCTCGCGGATCCGCACCAGCGACAACAATGTCGGGATCACCAGGATGAAGGTCACGAGGAACACCGAGCGGCTCGACAGGAAGTAGCCGCAGGCGCCCATCAGCGCCGCGGCCGAGCCGCTGCCGAGCGAGGCGAAGCGTGCGTTGCGGCCGAGCCGCTCGCCGATCGCAAGCGGTCCGACCAGCCCGAGGCTGATCGCGGCGATCGCCGGACCGAGCACGCAGCTTGCGAGCGCGTGCAATGTCGCGGCGAGCGTCACCACGGGAAAGATCGGCCACAGCGCGTAGGCCAGCGCGCTGGCGCCGATCCCGGCCACCGCACAGCCGGCCACCACCCGCTCCGAGCGTGCCGCATCGACGATCGCCCCACCGGGCATCTGGCCAAGCAGGCCGATGATACCGCCGATCGAAAGTACGAAGCCGATCTCGACCTGGGTCCATTTCTGCGTCGTCAGATAGACCGCGATGAACGGGCCGAAGCCGGTCTGCACGTCGGCCAGAAAGAAGATGAACCAGTCGAGCCCGCGCTGGCTTTCGCGCGACGGCGTGCGCGATTCCTCGGGACTGGGCTGATCGGGGACACGCGGCACAATTTTGGTGCCGCCGGCTGATCGCTCGCCACGACCGTCGCCAACCGTCTCGAAGGAAGAGTTCGGACGCGCGACCAGCTCGAGCCCCCTAATGTTCGTAATCCCATGGATGGAGACTGCCGGCCGCGCCCAGCACGATCAGCGGCGTGTCTTCCTTGTATTCCGGCGCAGCGCTCACCTGCTGCTTGTTCAGGTCCAGCGTGATACTGTCGCTCTTGCTGGAAACGCCGGCGAAACGCAGGGCGTTCCAGTCGACCACGATCTTGCGGCTGCCGACGCCGAGGAACCCGCCGAAATCGATCACGGCGGCGCGGACCTTGCCGTCGCGATCGACGATGACGTCGACGATGCGGCCCATGTCCTCATTGGCGGAGCTGCGCACATCGCGCCCGAGAATGCCGTGCGCATCGCGCGCGCCGATCACGGTGACCGACGGCGGCGGCGAAGGCTCCTTCGACGGCTCTTTGGCCTGCTCCTTCGGTACCACAGGAGCCGCTGGCGGCGTCTGGGCTGCCGGCGGCGTCTCATCGTCGGCGGCGCGGACACCAGCGAATGTCAGCAGCGCGGCTGCGACCAGCATGAGCATGAACCTCGGACCCATGTACCTCTCCCCGCGATTTCCTGGCGCGCGCGTGCCGTGTGACGACGCTCAATGCGTCAGCACGATCGACACCTGGATCTGGCCGCGCGTGCGCAACACTTCGAGTGACACTTCGTCGCCGTGGCGGCGCAGCCTCAAATCGACGCTGGACGCACCGAGCCTGAGGTCGCGCAACACCACGTCGTTGAGGAATTCCGGCAGCCGCGGATCGCGCAGGCGGATCTCGCCGCGCGTGGTATCGAATTCGAGGCCCAGCGCCGCCTCCAGCAGCGTGAACGGCGTCGCGCTCGCCCAGGCCTGCGGCGCGCAAGCCACCGGATAAAGCACCGGGCCGCGCCGGCGCTCGCGGCGGAAGCCGCAGAACAGCTCCGGCAGCCGCCGCAGCTCCATATAGCTCGCGGCGTCGAACAGGCCCTTGAACAGATGCGCGACCGAATGCTTGAGGCCGTATCGGGCCAATCCGAGCGCGATCAGCGCATTGTCATGCGGCCAGATCGAACCGTCGTGATAGGACATCGGGTTGTAGCGCGCTTCGCCCGCGGCAACGGTGCGGATGCCCCAGCCCGAGAAGAATTTCTGGCTCATCAGGTCGGCAGCGACCCGTCGCGCGCGGTCCTCGCGCACCATGCCGGAAAACAAGGTTTGTCCGGCATTGGACGTGCGCACCTTGCATTGCCGCTTGGCGCCGTCGAGCGCAAGCGCATAGGTACCGAGCTCCTCGCACCAGAACGCCGCCTCAAACCGCTCGCGCAGCCGCTCGGCCTCGGCTTCCAGCTTTGCGGCCTTTTCGGCAAAGCCAAGCTTGCGCGCCGCACGGGCGGCAAGCTGCTTGCCCGCGAACACATAGGCCTGCACTTCGCACAGCGCGATCTTGCCTTCGGCAAGCGTTCCGTCGGCATGGAAGATGGCGTCGAAGGAATCCTTCCAGCCTTGGTTCCGAAGGCCATCGTCGGTCGCGCGCTGGTACTCGACGAAACCGTCGCGGTCGGGATCGCCCGGGCCGTCGATCCATTGCAAGCCGGCCTCGACTGCCGGCCACAGCTCGCGCAGCGTCTCCACATCGCCAGTGCGCTCCAGGTAGAGCCCGGCGAGCAGCACGAACAGCGGGGTCGAATCGACGCTGCCGTAATAATGCGCGAACGGCACCTCACGAAGCGCGGCCATCTCGCCGCCGCGCATCTCGTGCAGGATCTTGCCCGGCGCAGCATCGGCCAGCGGATCGACCGTCTTGGCCTGAAACAGCGCGAGCCGCTTCAGCACGCCCTTGGCGATCCGAGGATCGAGCCACAGCATCTGCAGCGCGGTGATCAGTCCGTCACGGCCGAATGTCGTCGAATACCAGGGAATGCCGGCATACGGGTAACGGCCCTGCGGGGTCTCCGTCATCAGCATGTTGAGGTCGGCCATCGCCTGGCAAAGCACCTCGTTGAAGATGTTGTTCGAGGTCTCGATGCTGGCCGCACCGGCCGTTGAATTCCGCATCTCGCGGCGGTGCGCCAGGAGCCCGCGGAAGAACGGCACCGGCTTCTGCATGATCGGCTTGTTGCAGGAGACCGCGACGAACAGCGAGGTGACGTGCCCGGGTTCGAGCTCGAAATGATAGGTCGCCGCATTGACCGACAGCCGCGTCGGCCGCGGATCGAAATGCAGTGCGGTGATCCGCGACTGCTCGTCGAGCCCGCAATATTCCAGCACGACGTCGGTCGGCCCCAATAGCTTGCTCGAGCCGATGCCACGCCTCGGCCGGCGCTCGCCACGCACCTCGAACAGATCGGCGAAATCATTGTCGAACAACAGGGTGAGATCGAAGCTCGCGGTATGATCGCCGTGGTTCTGCAGGCCGATGCGCTGATAGAACGTGCCGCGCCACAGGAAGATCGAGCGGACGATGTGCAGCGTGTCTTTCTGCAGCGTCAGGCGGTCGTCGCGATAGACGTCGGAATTGGTGAGGTCGACCGTCAGCGCCGAATTGTCGTCGCGCATGTTGGAGCCGAGCAGAAGCGGCTGCACGTCCTCCAGCACCATTTCCAGCCGCGCGAGGTAGCGCGTGTCGGCGTTGAACAGGCCGTCCGGCCCGCCGGCCGATGCGCCGATATCGCCATGGCTGTCGAGCACGATGAAGGTGTCGTCATGCTTGAGCGAGCGCCGCGGCCGCGCCGCGGGCCCGGTCATCGGAATGTAGAACGGCGATTCGGCGACGTGCTCAGTGATGCGAGCAGTGATGATCTGCGTAACGACGTCAGCTGCCATCTGAACCTCTGGCGACTTCTATTGCCGTTTTCCTGACTCGAACGAACGCACCGGAACGCAAGAACAGGCCTGATGACGCGGGGTCAGGCCGCGCTGGTGGACAGGCGGCCCATTTCGCGCGCGACCAGGTCGCGGTAGGGGCCCCTTCCCTTCACGAGGATATCGGGCGGACCATCCTCGACGATGCGGCCGCCCTGCAGCACGAGCACGCGGTCGAAGCTGCGCAGCGTCGCGAGACGGTGCGCGATCGCCACCACCGTACGCCCGCGCATCAGCCGCGACAACGCCTCGCGGATCGCCTCCTCGGAATCCGCATCGAGCGCCGCGGTGGCTTCGTCGAGCAGCAGGATCGGCGCGTCCTTCAGGAAGGCGCGCGCGATCGCGATCCGCTGGCGCTGGCCGCCGGAGACCTTGACGCCGCGATCGCCGACGATGGTGTTCATGCCCTCGGGCAGGGTTTCGATGAAATCGCAGCGCGCCGCGATCGCCGCCCGCAGCACCTCGTCGTCGGTGGCATCGGGCCGGCCGTAGCGGATGTTCTCCAGAATCGAACGGTGGAACAGGGAGATGTCCTGCGGCACCACCGAGATCGCCGCGCGCAGGCTCTGCTGGGTGACGCGCGAGATGTCCTGGCCGTCGACCGTGATGTTGCCCTGCTCGACGTCGTAGAAGCGCTGCAGAAGGGTAAACAATGTTGACTTGCCACCACCGGACTGGCCGACCAGGCCGACGCGCTGGCCGGGCTGGATGCGCAGGCTGAAGCGATCGAACACCTGAAGTCCGCCGGGATAGCGGAACCCGACATTGTTGAAGGCGATCGCCGCGCCGCTCTTCACCAGCGCTTCGGCTTCCGGATGGTCCTTCAGCTCGTGCGGCTGCAGCAGCGTCGCCAGCGCCTCGGTGAGCCGGGCGACATGCTGGGTGACGTCGACCAGCGCAACGGCGAGATCGCGGGTGGCGCTGAGGATCGAGATGCCGAGCGTGCAGACCAGCACGACGTCGCCGGTGGTCGCCGCGCCCTGCTGCCAGAGCGAGAGGGCCCAGGCCAGCATCGCGATCGTCAGGACCACGGTCACGCCGGCGTGAAAAAGGCGAAGCTTCTCAAGGTAGCGCAGGGAACGGCCGCGCGCGACGAGTTCCCGATTGACGGTCGCGTCGAAGCGGTCGTGCTCGTAGCCGAGGCCGCAGAACGCGCGCACCAGCGGCAAATTGTTGATGACATCGACCATTTCGCCGTCGACGGCCGCGGCTCTGTTGGCGAAATCGTCATGCAGCGGCCGGCCGGCGGCCGCCAAGCGGAACATGATCGCCACCATGGTTCCTGCGATCAGGATCAGCACCGCTGACATTGTCACGCTGACGGTTCCAACCAGGGTGATGGCCGCGAAGGTCGCGATGCAAGGCGGCAACACGTTCCATACGAACATGTTCTCGACCGTGAACACCGCGTTCGACGTCGCCGTGATCCGGCTGGTCAGCATGCCCGGCAGCCGATCCGTGAAATAGCTCGGCGCGTGGCCGGTGAGATGGCGGAACATGTCGCGGCGAAGATCGCCGGTGACGCTGACAAAGGTGTAACTCGCGGTCCAGCTCGCGATCCGCCACATGAAGTTGTCGGCGGCGATCAGCGACATGAGCAGAGCGAATGCCAGCCATACGCCATTCGCGGCCGACGGCCCCGCCGACAAGGCGTCGACCAGGTTCTTGACGCCGTATTGCGTGCCTACCGAGCAGGCAACCGCCGCGACGACCGCCGACAGAATGACGACATGCGACGGGAGCCTTCGGCGCAGATAGCGCAGCACGAAGGGAAAGGGGCGATGCGCATAGCCTGACAGATGGTCCATGACGTCCTGCAAAACCTGTTGAGGGTGAACGAGAAATTTTTAGTCGAAACTCTCGTGCACGATGACGTGAAGAGCAGCGGCGGGGTTCCTTGATGCAGCCATCACTGCGCAACAATTTTGCAACGCTGGCGTCGGCAAAAACGTGTTGGAGCGTGATGGCATCAGCAAGACCACAGTGTGATGGAAGAAAGAAGCGGGAATTCACACACTCATAAGGAACCTCGCACGTGCGAGAACGTTCCCGTCTTCGGCATGTCAGTGCCATCACAGGGCTGAGGGGTCTGGTTTATCCCACACTACAAAACAGGAGACGGAGAAATGCGCATCGCGCAGGTTGCCCCGCTGACGGAGGCTGTTCCCCCCAAGCTCTACGGCGGCACCGAACGGGTCGTGCACTGGCTGACCGAAGAACTTGTAACGCTTGGACATGACGTGACGTTGTTTGCCAGTGGGGATTCACAAACCTCCGCGAAGCTCGATGCGACCTGGCCGAAGGCACTGCGCCTCGACGGCTCCGTCCGCGATCCCAACGCGCTGCACATGGTGATGCTGGAACGCGTGCGGCAGAAAGCCGACGACGACGAGTTCGACTTCCTGCATTTCCATCTCGACTATTATCCGTGGTCGCTGTTCTCGCGGCAGCCGACGCCGTTTGTGACCACGCTGCACGGCCGGCTCGACCTGCCGGAGCACCAGCCCGTCTTCAACACCTTCTCCAAGATCCCGGTGATCTCGATCTCCAACGCGCAGCGGCGACCGGTGCCGCAGGCGCATTGGGTGCGCACCATCCATCACGGCCTGCCGGAGAATTTGCTGACGCCGCAACCGATCAAGCCATCCTATCTCGCCGTGCTCGGGCGCATCGCGCCGGAGAAAGGCGTCGATCGCGCGATCAAGATCGCGACCCGCTGCGGCATTCCGCTGAAGATCGCAGCCAAGGTCGATCGTGCCGACCAGGAATATTACGACGAGTTGATCAAGCCTTTGATCACGAGCAATCCGCTGGTCGAGTTCATCGGCGAGATCAGCGATCGCGAGAAACCGGATTTTCTCAGCGGCGCGATCGGGCTCCTGGTTCCGATCGACTGGCCGGAACCGTTCGGCCTCGTGATGATCGAAGCCATGGCCTGCGGCACGCCGGTCATCGCCTATAACCGCGGCTCGGTGCCCGAGATCATCGAGGATGGCCTGACCGGCTTCATCGTCGAGGACGAGATCAGCGCGATCTCCTCCGTCGGCCGCCTTGCGACGCTCAATCGCGACGCGATCCGCAAGCAGTTCGAGACCCGCTTCACCGCGCGCCGGATGGCGCTGGACTATCTCGCCGCCTATCGCGGCCTGATGGAAGCCAAGCCGCGCTTCAAGCTGGTGTCGAGCGCGGAGTAGGAGTTGCAGCGGCCGATCGAATGATCCGGCGGGCCGGCCGGCACTACCGCGCCGGTCCGTCGGGTCATTCGATTGTCAATAATACCGCCGTAACCGGCGACAACTCCCGCGCAGCGAAGCCATCCACATGCGCGCGCCGCGCGGTTGCTGCGACGCACCAGTCGTGACAGCTTTCCCCATGCGTTTGGCCGATATCGCCTTTGCGATTGCCGAATTACGTGCTCTTATGCTTCCTGCTTGAGCAAAAAATAATAAGCGAGCGGACGGGACAACCGTGCCGCGGTCGCGCAGGGGGAACGCCATGACAGGGGACCGCAAGCCGTCGGCCATTAATAATGCCGCGGCGGCCAAAGCCTCGCAGAACAAGCTGAACCGCCGCAAATTCCTGGTCAAAACCGGCGGCGTGCTCGCTGCCGGCGCGTTCGGCGCCGTTCCACTGCGGGGCTGGGCCGCCGATCCGATCAATATCGGGGCGCTCTATCCGACCACCGGCAGCATGGCGCAGATCGGCACTGGCTGCGTCGCCGCGGCCAAACTCGCGGTCGACATGGTCAACGAGGCCGGCGGCATCAAGTCGCTCGGCGGCGCCAAGCTCAACCTGATCGTCTCCGACGTGCAGAGCGACACCACGGTGACGCGCACCGAGACCGACCGCCTGATATCAGGCAACAAGCTGTCGGCGATCCATGGCTGCTACGCCAGCGCGCTGACCTTGATCGCGAGCGAGGTCTGCGAGCGCGCCAAGGTTCCGATCATATCAGGATCGAGCTCCGACCAGCTCAACAAGGGCCGCACCTACACCTTCACGAGCAGGCCAAGGTCGCCGTCATCTTCGAGAACACCGCGTTCGGCACCTCGACCTCGAACGGGCTGAAGGAACTGGCGCCGGGCGAAGGCGTCGAGATCGTGATGTTCGAGCCCTACTCGGCCGGCTTAACCGATGCGAGCCCGCTGATCAACAAGGTCAAGGCCTCCGGCGCCAACACGCTGTTCTCGCTGTCCTATCTCAACGACCTCATCCTGATCGTCCGCACCGTGAAGCAGGTCGGGCTCAACATCGCGATCAATGGCGGCTCCGGCGGCTTCGTGATGCCGGACTTCTACAAGAATGTCGGCAAGGCAGCCGAAGGCCTGCAGGGCGTCGCGCACTGGAACCACGACGTCAACGACGACGCGCAAAAGGTCAACGCCGAATTCAAGAAGCGCACCGGCGAGTTCGCCTTCGAATATGCCGGCGGCCTCGTCGCGCAGACCTTCATGCTGGCCGACGCGCTGGAGCGCGCCGCCTCCGCCGATCCCAAGAAGGTGCGCGAGGCGCTCTCGACGCTCGACGTCTCCTCGGGCTTTGCCGCGATGGCGCCGGGCGGCAAGGTGAAGTTCGGCCCCGACGGCAAGAACGTCTATGGCCGTCCAGTCGGCGTGCAGTGGCAGAACGCCGACCTCGCCAGCATCTTCCCCAAGGAAGACGCCCGCGCCCCGCTGATCAAGACCTGAGCCGCGGTCGTATCGCATGTGGGAGACACTGGCCCAGGCCGTGATCAACGGCCTGCTCATCGGCGGCATCTACGCGCTTGTCAGCATCGGCGTCACGCTGATCTTCGGCGTGGTCAAGATCGTCAATTTCGCCCAGGGCGAGTTCGTGATGATCGGGATGTATATCTCGTTCTTCCTCGCCACCCAGTTCGGCATCGATCCACTGGTATCGCTTGTGGTCTCGATGCCGGTTCTGTTCCTCGCCGGCGTCCTGATCCAGCACTTCCTGATCCGCAGGGTGCTCGGACCGAACGACATGCCGCAGATCTTCCTGACCTTTGCGCTGTCGCTGCTGCTGCTCAATCTCTCGCTGATGCTCTTCACCGCCAACTACCGCACCGTCCACACCTCCTACTCCGATGAAGCGTTCCACATCGGCGGACTCTATATCCCGGTCGCAAAACTGATCGCCTTTGCGGTCGCGATGGCGCTGAGCGGCCTGCTCTGGGTCTTCCTGCACACCACCGACCTCGGCCGCGCGATGCGCGCGGCCTCGCAGAACCGCGACGTCGCGATGCTGATGGGGATCAATCCCAACCGGGTGTTCGCGGTCGCGTTCGGCACTGCGCTTGCGCTCGCCGGTGCCGCCGGCTCGCTGCTGATGCCGTTCTATTCGGCCTATCCATTCGTCGGCCAGGTGTTCGTGCTGATGGCGTTCGTCGCGGTCGTGATGGGCACGCTCGGCAATGTGATGGGCGCGCTGGTCGCGAGCCTGATGATGGGCGTCGCGGAATCGCTCGGCATCCAGTTCGTCGGCGCCGATTCCGGCCTGATCGTGGTGTTCGCGCTGCTGCTGCTGACGCTCGCCTTCAGGCCGAGCGGCCTTGGCGCCAGGAGGGGCCGCTGATGCAGACGTCCAGCAATATGAAATGGCTGTGGCTGGCGGTCGGGGCCGTCGTCATGCTCGCTTTGCCCCAATTCGTCACCTCGTCGTTTGCGATCGACATCTTCATCCGGATCCTGTTGTTCTCCTTCATCGGCGTCGCCTGGAACCTGATGGGCGGCTATGCCAAGCAGCTGTCGCTCGGGCACGCCGCCTATTTCGGGCTCGGCGCCTACACCTCGACGATCATGCAGGTGAACTACGGCATCTCGCCCTGGATCGGGATGATCGCAGGCGGCGTGGTGGCGATGCTCGCAAGCCTGCCGATCGGCTGGCTCTGCTCCGTTTGCGCGGCCCCTACTTCACCATCGCGACCATCGCCACCGCCCAGGTGCTGATGCTGATCTTCCTGAAATTCCGCGATTTCGCCTGGGGCGCCGAAGGCACCACGATCCCGAATCTCGGCAGCGCGCCGCTGATGATGCAGTTCGAGGAGAAGTCGTCTTATTACTACGTCGTGCTCGGACTGCTCGTCGTCGGCCTCTGGATCACCCACCGAATCGAGAAATCCTGGATCGGCTACTACCTCGTCGCAATCGGCGAGGACGAGGACGCGGCCGAGGCGATCGGCGTCAACGCGCCGAAGGTCAAGCGCGACATCTACATGATCAGCGCGTTCCTGACCGCACTCGCCGGCACCTTCTACACCCAGTACATCTACTTCATCGATCCCGCGACCGCGTTCTCCTTCAGCGTCTCGATCGAGGCCGCGCTGGTGTCGATCGTCGGTGGCATCGGCACGCTGTGGGGTCCGGTGATCGGCACCGTGCTGCTGGAGACCACCTCGGCGCTGCTGCAAAGCTGGCTCGGCAGCTCGGTGGGCGGCATCCAGCTCACGGTCTACAGCCTGATCCTGATGGCCGTGATCCTGTGGCGGCCGACCGGGCTGATCGGCTTCGCGACCGACGTCTATCATCGCTATGCCCGGCGCAAGCCGGCGCGCGCCTGAGGTCGTTGCGATGGCAGAAGCACTGGTCATCAAGGGCCTCAGCAAGCGCTTCGGCGGCTTGCGCGCCGTGCAGGACGTCAGCTTCACCGTGCAGGAGAACGAGACGGTGGCGCTGATCGGGCCGAACGGCGCCGGCAAGACCACGAGCTTTCACTTGATCACGGGATTTCACCGGCCGGACTCCGGCTCGGTGCTCGCCTTCGGCCAGGAGGTCGTGGGGCTCAAGCCGCATGACGTCTGCGCGCTCGGCCTCGCCCGCACCTTCCAGGTGGCAAAGCCATTCGGTGCGATGACGGTGCTCGCCAATGTGATGACCGGGGCCTTCCTGCGCGATCGGCATGTCGCTGCCGCACGCACCAAGGCACTGGAGGCGATCGAGTTTGTCGGCCTCGGCGCCAGGGAGCAGACGCCGGCCAAGGACCTCACAACCATCGACCAGCGCCGGCTGGAGATGGCGCGCGCGCTGGCGACGCAGCCGAAGATCCTGCTGCTCGACGAGGTGATGGCCGGGCTCAACCCGGCCGAGATCGACCAGGCGGTGGCGCTGGTGAAAAAACTTTCCGCCAGCGGCCTGACCATCGTGATCGTCGAGCATGTGATGCGCGCGATCATGGCGCTCGCGCGCCACATCGTGGTGCTCGACCACGGCCAGAAGATCGCCGAGGGCGCGCCGAAGGAGATCGTGGAGAATCCCGAGGTGATCCGCGCCTATCTCGGCTCCTACGTGCATCCGCCGGCGCAGGGAGACGCCCATGCTTGAGCTCTCCCGCGTCAGCGCCAGCTATGGCTCCGTTCCCGCCATCACCGACGTCAGCATTTCCATTGGCGAGGGCGAAGCCGTCGGCCTGCTCGGCGCCAATGGCGCCGGCAAGAGCACAACGCTGCGCGCCGTCTCCGGCCTCGTCAAACTGTTCGCCGGCAAGGTCACGTTCGACGGCGTCGACCTCGCCACGCTGCCTCCCTACCGAATTCCCGAGCTCGGCATCGCGCATGTCCCGGAGGGACGCCAGGTGTTCCCGGAAATGACGGTGCAGGAAAACCTCGAGATCGGCGCCTATACGCCCAAAGCCAAGGCGGACCGCGCGCGCACGATGGAGCTGGTCTACAGCATCTTCCCGCGCCTTGCCGACCGCAAGAAACAGCTCGCCGGCACCATGAGCGGCGGCGAGCAGCAGATGCTCGCGGTCGGCCGCGGCCTGATGCTCAAGCCGCGCCTGTTGATGCTCGACGAGCCCTCGCTCAGCCTGGCCCCCGTGATGACCGACGTCACCTTCGAGAAGATCGGCGAGATCCACAAGATGGGCACCGCGATCCTGCTGGTCGAACAGAATGTCAGCCGCGCACTGTCCAGCGCGCCTATGTGCTGGAAAGCGGCAACGTGATCATGCAGGGCAGCAGCGCCGAGCTAGCCAACAACAAGCAGGTGCAGGCGGCGTATCTGGGGATTTGAGAGGACTCGAACCGTCATCCTGAGGTGCGAGCCTCGAAGGATGAACGGCCCGGCTGGTGGCCGTCGGCCCTTCGAGACGCGCGCGATGCGCGCTCCTCAGGGTGACGGTGACGGGAGTGCTCGACCCGGGGATAGTTGGATTGCTTCCTCGCTGCACTCCTCGCAATGACGCCTTGCCCACACGTGGTCATCCCGTCATCCTGAGGTGCGAGCGGAGCGAGCCTCGAAGGATGCACGGCCGGGCTGTCGCCCTTCGAGACGCCGCTGCGCGGCTCCTCAGGGTGACGGTCGACGTTCTGAGGACGCGGCTCTAGTACCTACTGTTCTTAAAGCGTGAGTCGTGATTCAAGGTCGGGATGATACCCGAAGCAAGAGAAGTCCACCTTTCGAGGAAAGATCGCAAGGTGCTGGAGGCGTGTTGCCGCTCCCCGGTGACGTTGCAGCGCGATTTGAAGCGGGCGCGGATAGTTCTGTTGGCGGCGGATGGACGCAGCACTCGGTCGATCGCCAAGGAAGTTGGGGTCCAGCCGCGGATTGTCAGCCTTTGGCGGCATCGCTATGCCGACCAAGGCCTTGAAGGGCTGCAAGACAAGCCGTGACCGGGCAAGCAGCCAATCTATACGAAGGCCACCGACAAGCGGATTCTGAAGCTGCTGGACAAGCCGCCGCCGGACGGGTTCGCACGCTGGACCGGGCCCCTGCTGGCCGGGGCGCTGGGCGATGTTGACGTCCAATATGTCTGGCGGTTCCTGCGCAGCCACAAGATTGACCTCGCGGCTCGTAAGTCCTGGTGTGAGAGCAACGACCCGAACTTTACGGCCAAAGCCGCCGATGTTGTCGGCCTCTATGTCGCCCCGCCCGCGAAGGCCATTGTGCTGTGCGTGGACGAGAAGCCCTCGATCCAGGCTTTGGAGCGAGCGCAGGGTTATCTGAAGTTGCCCAATGGCCGCGCCTTGACCGGCCAGAGCCACGATTACAAGCGGCATGGCACCACAACATTGTTTGCGGCGCTCGAAGTCGCCACCGGAAAGATCATCGCGGCGCATTCAAAACGCCGACGCCGCGTCGAGTTTCTCGACTTCATGAACAGCGTCACCGCGGCTTTTCCGAACCGGAAGCTTCACGTCATCCTCGACAACCTCAACACCCACAAGAAGAACGAGCATTGGCTCAAGGCCCACCCCAACGTGCAATTTCATTTCACGCCGACAAGTGCGTCTTGGCTCAATCAGGTCGAGGTATGGTTTTCGATCTTGCAGGGGCAGTCGCTCAGCGGCACCTCCTTCACAAGCCTCACGCAGCTTCAGGAGCACATCGATGCCTACGTCAACGCATACAACGACAGAGCCGAGCCCTTCGTCTGGACCAAGAAAAAGGTCCGTCAACGCCGTTTCAAAGGCCGCCGTATCACTCAGCTCTGATTCTGGGTACTAGTACCTACTGTTCTTAAAGCGTGAGTCGTGATTCAAGGTCGGGATGATACCCGAAGCAAGAGAAGTCCACCTTTCGAGGAAAGATCGCAAGGTGCTTGAGGCGTGTTGCCGCTCCCCGGTGACGTTGCAGCGCGATTTGAAGCGGGCGCGGATAGTTCTGTTGGCGGCGGATGGACGCAGCACTCGGTCGATCGCCAAGGAAGTTGGGGTCCAGCCGCGGATTGTCAGCCTTTGGCGGCATCGCTATGCCGACCAAGGCCTTGAAGGGCTGCAAGACAAGCCGCGACCGGGCAAGCAGCCAATCTATACGAAGGCCACCGACAAGCGGATTCTGAAGCTGCTGGACAAGCCGCCGCCGGACGGGTTCGCACGCTGGACCGGGCCCCTGCTGGCCGGGGCGCTGGGCGATGTTGACGTCCAATATGTCTGGCGGTTCCTGCGCAGCCACAAGATTGACCTCGCGGCTCGTAAGTCCTGGTGTGAGAGCAACGACCCGAACTTTACGGCCAAAGCCGCCGATGTTGTCGGCCTCTATGTCGCCCCGCCCGCGAAGGCCATTGTGCTGTGCGTGGACGAGAAGCCCTCGATCCAGGCTTTGGAGCGAGCGCAGGGTTATCTGAAGTTGCCCAATGGCCGCGCCTTGACCGGCCAGAGCCACGATTACAAGCGGCATGGCACCACAACATTGTTTGCGGCGCTCGAAGTCGCCACCGGAAAGATCATCGCGGCGCATTCAAAACGCCGACGCCGCGTCGAGTTTCTCGACTTCATGAACAGCGTCACCGCGGCTTTTCCGAACCGGAAGCTTCACGTCATCCTCGACAACCTCAACACCCACAAGAAGAACGAGCATTGGCTCAAGGCCCACCCCAACGTGCAATTTCATTTCACGCCGACAAGTGCGTCTTGGCTCAATCAGGTCGAGGTATGGTTTTCGATCTTGCAGGGGCAGTCGCTCAGCGGCACCTCCTTCACAAGCCTCACGCAGCTTCAGGAGCACATCGATGCCTACGTCAACGCATACAACGACAGAGCCGAGCCCTTCGTCTGGACCAAGAAAAAGGTCCGTCAACGCCGTTTCAAAGGCCGCCGTATCACTCAGCTCTGATTCTGGGTACTAGCTCACCATCGTCCGCTTCGGCTCGACGACCTCGAACATCCGCGGGAATTCGTCCATCAGCGCCATCAACTCATCGAGCCGCGACGGATCACCCGCCGCCTTGATCTTGCCGGCGCTGACCGCTTCCGGGAACATGGTCAGCTTGGCGATCACCTCGTCCAGCACGCTGCGCGCCAGCGTGAAGCTCGCGTGCGCATCAGCGGCCTGCGCGCCCTTGACGTAGGTCAGCGCCGAATTCTCGAGATTGAGCGCAAAGCTCTCACCGGTGTCGGTAAAGTTCCAGTTCAGCACGATGCGCTTGCCTTCGGCCTTGGGGCCGTTGAGGCGGATGCCGAGCACGTCCCAGAGCTGCTCGGTGCGCAGCGCAGCCAGTGTCTCGCGCGGCATCGGCGAGCGCGGCGGGGTCTTCGGCATGCCCTGCCGCAGCTCCTGGGCGCCGAACAGATAGGCGTTGCGCCAGGTCGAGCTTTCCGCGGCATAGCCGAGCTGCTCGAACGTATCGGCCAGCAATGCGCGGGCCGCTTGATTGTCAGGGTCGGCAAACACGAGGTGGCTGACGGCCTGCGCAACGAAGCGGAATTCACCCTTGGCGAAATCCGCTGCGGCCCGTTTCAGGATCGCGTCGGCGCCGCCCATATACTCGACGTACTTCTTCCCGGCCTCGACCGGCGGCAAGGAATCGAGATTGACCGGATTGGCGTCGTACCAGCCGAGATACTTTTGATAGATCGCCTTCACATTGTGCCTGATGTGGCCGTAATAGCCGCGGCCGTGCCAGGCACCTTCGAGGCTTTGCGGAAGCCGGATCGTCTCGGCAATCTCGGCTGCGTTGAGCCCGTGGTTCATCAGCCGGATGGTCTGGTCATGCGCGTATTTGTAGAGATCGCGCTGCTGCCGGATCATGGTGTCGATCCGCTCCCGCCCCCACACCGGCCAATGATGCTGGCCGCACATCGCTTCCGCCTTGCCGCCCCACATCTGCAGCGCCTCGCCGAGATATTTCGACCAGGCCAGCGCATCGCGCACATCGGCGCCGCGGAACGGCAGCAGATTGTGGAAATTATGCGTGCAGTTCTCGGCGAGGTTCAGCAGCTTGTAGCGCGGAATGAAGAAATGCATCTCCGCCGGCGCCTCGCTGTTCGGCGCCATCTGGAATTCAAACGCGACGCCGTCGATGATGCGCGTATCGCCGGTCGCGATGATCAGGTCGGTCGGCCGCAGCAGCGCCACGCCGCCCGCCGCCATGGTCTTGCCGAGGCCGCAATCGACCTGGCCGCGCACGCCCTTGGCGAGGAACGGCCCGAACTGGTATTGCGCCCGGCGCAGCATCGCCGGCCCCGCGATGATGTTCTCGGAGACCGCGTGCTCCATGAAGAGGTTCGGCGCGATGATCGGCACGCCCGCCGCCAGCATGGCGTCGTCGAGCACGCCGCGCGCACCGCCCCAATGATCGGTGTGGGTGTGGGTGAAGATCACGGCGGCGACCGGCCGCTTGCCGCGATGCTGGAAATACAATTCCATCGCGGCGCGTGCGCCTTCGATCGAGGTCAGCGTATCGACCACGATCACGCCCTTGTCGCCCTCGATCAGCGTCATGTTGGCGATGTCGAGGCCGCGCACCTGGTAGACGCCGGGCACCACCTCGAACAGGCCGTGATGCATATTGAGCCGCGACTGCCGCCACAGGCTCGGATCGACGGTCGCAGGCGCTTTCTCGTCGGAGAGGAAGCCGTAGGGCTCGAGGCTCCAGACCACCCTGCCTTGGGCCGAGGTGACGCGCGCGTTCTCGATGGTGCCGAGAAAGCCGCGCGCGGCATCGTCGAAATCCCCGGTGTCGGTGAATGGCAACGCCTTCAGCGTCGTCTCGTGCTGCGCGACGACCGACGCGGACGCCGCCTTCGGAAGTTCGTGCGACGTTTCAGCTGCGGTTGTCTGGGTCATACTCAAGCACTCCCTATACCTCACGGACAGTCCCGATCGCGCTGTACTCAGCGGAATTGCACGCCTTCGAACTGGCCGCTGCTGCGCCAGCCGTCGATGTATTTGAAGTAGGCCAACGCGCCGGCCGGGTGGCCGACATTGAGCTTGGCAGCGGGACCCGGCTCGCGGCCCTCATTGTTGTAGTAGCCCGGCGTGCAATCGGGGCCGCCGATCATCCGGCCGACGCTGGTCAACAGCAGCGCGACCCAGCGATCCTCAGCCTCCTTGCTGACTTCGATCTCCTTGAAGCCGTTATCCCTGGCATGGCCGACCATCAGGGCGATGGTCCGCGCCGCTTCGGTCAGATTGTGCGGCACGTTGGAAATGAGATTGGCGCCCTGCGTCGGCTGCACGAAGAACACGTTCGGAAAGCCGTGGACGTGGATGCCGTGCTTGGTGCGCATGCCCTCGGCCCAATGCTCCGACAGCTTGATGCCGTCACGGCCGGTCAGATCGAAGCCCGCACGCCTGCGATATTCGGTCCCGACCTCGAATCCCGACGCGTAGATGATGCAATCGAGTGCGTATTCCTTGCCCGCGATGACGATCCCGTTCTCGGTGATCTCCTCGACGCCCTTGCCGTCGGTATCGATCAGATGCGTGCCCGGCGTGTTGAAGGCCTGAAGATAGGCGTCGTGAAAGCACGGCCGCTTGCAAAGCTGGCCGTACCAGGCCTTGAGGTTCTTGGCCGTCTCCGAATCGCGGACGATGGTGTCGACCCGGTTGCGGATTTCCTCCATCTTCTCGAAGTCGGAATCCTCGAAGGCGGCCCGCATGTTTTCCAGGGTCCGCTGCTCGCGCGGCAGCAACATGACCTTGGCGCGGATCCGCTTCGACAGGTCGGTCCAGCCGTCCTGCACCAGATCTTCCTCGGCCGATCCACCGGCCTGGTTGGCGGTGAAATTCTCCAGCCAGCGCTGTTGCCAGCCCGGCGTCGCGATATCGGCAAACCAGTCGGGATCGATCGGGCCGTTGCCGCGCACGTCGACCGACGACGGCGTGCGCTGGAACACGTAGAGCTCCTTGCAGGCGCGCGCGAGGTGCGGAATACACTGCACCGACGTTGCACCGGTGCCGATGATGCCGACGCGCTTGTCGGCGAGCTTCGTCATCGGTGCGCCCTTGGGATCGCCGCCGGTGTAGTCGTAATCCCAACGGCTGGTATGGAACGAGTGGCCCTTGAAGCGCTCGATGCCGGGAATGCCGGGCAGCTTCGGCACATGCAGCGGGCCGGTGCCGATGCCGACATATTGCGCGGTGAAGGCATCGCCTCTTGTGGTGCGGATGACCCAGCGCGATTGCGCCGCATCCCAATCGAGGCTCGTCACCTCGGTGTGAAACAGCGCATTGTCGTAGAGATTGAATTGCCGGCCGATCCGCTGGCAATGCGCGAGGATTTCGGGCGCGTGCGCGTATTTCTCCGACGGCATGTGGCCGGTCTCTTCGAGCAGCGGCATATAGACCATCGACGCGGTGTCGCATTGCGCGCCGGGATAGCGGTTCCAGTACCAGGTGCCGCCGAAATCGCCGCCCTTCTCGACAATGCGGACATCCTTGACACCGGCCTCGGTCAGCCGCGCCGCTGTGGCGAGCCCGGCAAAGCCGCCGCCGATGAAGGCGAAGGTGACGTGGTCGGTCTTCGGCGCACGCTCGGTGACCGGCGTGTAGGGATCGTCCAGATAATGCGCGAGCCGGCCCTTGATCTGGAGATACTGGTCGTTGCCGTCGGAACGCAGCCGCTTGTTGCGCTCCTCCTGATATTTCAGGCGCAACCGTTCCTTGTCGATCGCGGAGGGCTTTGCGTCGCGGGCTTGCTCGGTCATCGTCATCGGAAGGCGCCTCGTTTCAGCCGTTTCTTATGTCTGTTCCGTGGCAGATTAACCGATGTCAATACGATTGCGGAAGGGGGCGGATTCCGCACAGCTAATCATGCGATGACTGCCCGTTGTCGCGATAGGCCCACAAGCATTCACGCGGCAGCGCGACCTGTGCCTCGACGCCGACCTGATGGCGCGCGGCGGTGCCGAGCTCGATTGCTTCCAGCCGTTTGCCGAACAGCTCGATGCCGTAGGCGGTCTGGGTGCCCTGATAGCGGCGGTCGAGCACTTTTGCCGAGAATGTGTTGGCGCCATCGGGTCGGCCGATCGCGATATTCTCCGGCCGCAGCGCGACGCGGACCTTCTCGTCGGGTTTCAGCGTCTGGCACAGGGCGACCTCGCCTTGCCTGCCGTCGCCGAAATCGACCACGCCAAACCGGTCATTGCACGCGACCAGCGTGCCGGCGAGTTCGTTGGTCGCGCCGGTGAAATTGGCGACGAACAGATCGGCCGGGTGGTTGTAGATCATGTCGGGCGTGTCCATCTGCAGCAGCTTGCCGTCGCGCATCACGCCGATCCGGTCGCCAAGCACGACCGCCTCGGCCTGATCATGGGTGACATAGAGCGCCGTCATCCCGGTCTGCTTGAGAATGACGCGGAGGTCGTCGCGCAGCCGCAGGCGCAATTTGGCATCGAGGTTCGACAGCGGCTCGTCGAGCAGCAAGAGTTGCGGCCGGTACACCATGCTGCGCGCCAGCGCGACGCGCTGCATCTGGCCTCCCGACAGCGCCACCACCGGCCGGTCGGCATAGTCGGACAGTCCGACCAGCGCCAGCGCCTCGTCGACCATGCGGCCGGCATCAGCACGCCCGATCTTGCGGTGCTTCAGCGGATAGACCACGTTCTGCCGCACCGTCATATGCGGCCACACCGCATAGGACTGGAACACCATGCCGAGGTTGCGCGCGCGCGGCGGCACCAGGATGCCGCGCGCCGGCGACGACACCACCCGCCCGGAAATGCTGATCTCGCCACCGGTCGGATGCTCGAGCCCGGCGACGCAGCGCAGCGTCGTGGTCTTGCCGCAGCCGGACGGCCCGAGCAGCACCACGATCTCGCCGGCCGGCACGGCAAAGCTGACGCCGTCGATCGCCGGGCGGCCGATCGCAAATTGCTTCTTGAGATCGGTGACCGCGAGCGTCGTCGTCATCGCTTCACCCGCACCTATTGCCGGTAACCGAACGTCTTGTCCCACTCCGCGACCCACGCCGCGTGCAGCTTCACATAGTCGTCGAACTTCGGATACCAGAGCTTGACCACCTTGGGATCGAATCCCTCCGGGAAGGCCGGCGGCTCCTTGAGCGAGGTGAGATTGCCGAGCTCCTTGATCATGAAGGTCTGCCCTTCCTTCGACAGGCACCAGTTCAGGAACAGCTTTGCCGCGTTGGGATGAGCCGCCGTCTTCGGAATGCCACTCGCATAGGGATTGACCGGCGCTCCCTCCGGAGGGAAGAAGATCTCGATCGGCGCGCCGTCCTTCTTCTTTTGATAGATCACGTTGTAGAGCAGCGGCGCTATCGCGATCTCGCCGCGAACCAGGGCATCGGCCGTCGGCGCGCCGGAGGGATAAAGCACGGGATGGGTCGCGGCCTGCCTGGCCCAGTAACCCTCGCCGAGCACCTGGCGCTCGAACATGATCCGGGTCCACGTCGTGCCGCCGGACTGCGCGAACACCTGCCCGATCAGCTTGTCATATTGCGGCTTGGTCAGATCCATCCAGGATTTCGGCGGATCCTTCACCAGCTCGGTGTTGTAGCCGATCGACCACGCGATCGTCGCACGCGGCCAGTATTTTGGCGAGATCAGCGCATGCGGATCGTAATCGGCCGCATTCGGCGGTGCGTAATCCTGGAACAGATCGTCCAGCGGCTGCATCAGCGCGCGATCGGAGTGGTCGACGACATCGGCGATCAGCTTGCCGGCGGCGGCCTCCGTCTTCACGCGGGTGATGAGCTGGCCGCCGGGGGCGCGCACCATCTCGACCTTGATCTCCGGAAAGCGCTTGTTGAAGGCCTTGATCACCTGCTGCTCGATCTCGGCGAAGTTCGCGGTGTAGAAGACGAGCTTGCCTTCGGCCTTCGCGGCTGCGATCAATTCCGGCGACCCGAACTCCTGCGCCGATGCGGCCGGCGCCGGCGCGAATGTCGCGACGCCCGCCAAGGCGAGTATAGTGGCCAGTGTGGTGAAGGTCCGTCTATCCATCGCCAATCCTTCCCTCTTCTTGTTGTTATCCGGTCCGCGCCACATTGCCCTGTGCGGCACCGCGCGACAGCCAGTTGGCGCCGCCGATCAGGACACCGAGCAGCACCGTCTGCACCAGGCTGAAGGCCGCGGTCTTTCCGATATTGCCGCCCTCGTAATAGTCGAGCAGCAGCACCGACATCACCATGGTGTTGCTGGTGTAAAGGAACAGCGACGAGCCGAGCTCGCGGATCGCCAGCACGAACAGCAGCGTCATCGACGCCAGCACGCCCGGCCGCGCCAGCGGCAGCACGATCGTCCTGATGGTACCGAGCATGCCCCGGCCGCAGACCCAGGCGGCCTCCTCGAGCTCGCGATGGATCTGCAGGAACGAGGTCGACAGCGCCTTCACGGTGTCGGGCATGAAGCGCGCGATGAAGGCCAGCGCGAGAATCCAGATCGTGCCGTAGAGCCCGCCGGGCACGCCGATCCAGGCCCAGAGATAGGCGACGCCGACCACGAGCCCGGGGATCGCGACCGGCACCGTCGAGATCAGATCGATGGCGCTGCGGCCGGTGACGCGGGTGCGATGGATGGTATAGCCGATCGCAAAGGCGAGCGCTCCGCCGACCACCGCCGTGATGACGCCGACCTCGACCGCGTTGTAGATCGACCGCATCGTCAGCGGATTGTCGAAGATGCTCTCGAAATGCACCAGCGAATACTGCCGCATGTCGAACAGGCTCGCGGCGTCGCGGATGAACATGAACTTGCGGAACGCCGCGACGATCAGCGCCAGCGACGGCAGCACCACGACGATGAGGAGATAACCGATCCCGAGCGCGAAGGTCAGCCAGCGCCACGGCCCGAGATCGAGGCTGCGCGGCCGGAACGCCTTGCCCGCCACGGTCGTGTAGCTGCGTCCGCTCAGCAATTTCTGCTGGAGATAGACCAGGAGGCCCGTGACCACCATCAGGATGATCGCCACGGCGGCTGCGGTGTTGTAGAGCGGCGGCGACCAGTTGGTGAGCTTGAAGATGTAGGTCGTGAGCACGTTCAGGTTGGTCGGCGCGCCGAGCACGGCCGGGATGCCGTAGATGCCGAGCATCACGATGAACGACAGCAGCATGCCCGAGACGATCGCCGGCATGATCAGCGGGAACGTCACCGTGAACAGGGTGGCGAACGCGCTGGCGCCGGAAATCTCCGCGGCCTCCTCCAGGCTCGGGTCCATGTTGCGCAGCGCCGAGGACGTGAACATGTAGACATAGGGCGCGTAGTAGATGCCGAACACGAACACCAGGCCCCACATCGAATAGAGATCGATGCGCAGGTCGGAGCCCATCCACTTGAACATCGTGTTGATCAGCCCGGTCTTTGGCGAGCCGAGGATGGCCCAGGCCACGCCGGCGACCAGCGGCGGCGCAAACAGCGGCAGGATGCTGGCCGCGGCGATGAAGCCCTTGAAAGGCGTGTTGGTGCGGACCACGATCCAGGAGAACAACAGCCCGATCGCGACCGCGATCACGGTGCCGCCGCCGCAGGCGATCAGCGTGTTGAGCAGCGCTTCGGCGACGTTCGGATTGGCCAGCACGGCGAGGAAATTGGCGATCGACAGATGGCTCAGGCTGAGCCGGATGCCGTCGACCACCGGATTGGTGTCGGTGAGCGCGCCGAGCAGCAGCATGAAAACGGGATAGATCACCAGGAAGGTGAGAATCGCCAGCAGTGTTGCGACCCAAAGGCCGGTGAATGCGCGGCGCCGAGTTCCCTCGCCGGCGCTTCGCATGGCATCGCTGCGCCCGTCGGCCTGTCCGTGCAATGCGCGCGTCCCCTCTTGCGGCGCGATCTGACGTCGCGCCTGCTTGCATACCAAGGGTAGTCGATCGCGACTGTGACGCAAGCTATCCGAAAGTCGTCTCGGCGCGATTCTGTGACGCAGCGGGGGCGCGGCCTTGCTTTCGCGGGGACGACACTGGCATGGTTATCGCCCAGCACACGCGACCATCGGACCCGTCATCCTGAGGTGGCCGCTTCTTCGGCGGCCCTCGAAGGATCGACGGCCACCGGCGGGGCCGTCCAGCCTTTTCTGATTCGACTGTCAACCAGCTAGTTCGGTGTCATCACCCGCGCATGCGGGTGATCCAGTGTTCCTTACGCCGGTGCCTGAGCCGAGAGGCCGCGGCGTACTGGATCGCCCGGTCAAGCCGGGCGATGACGGTGTTGGTGGGGACGGAGCTTCGCATTCTCGCGACATGATTTGTCCGAGGTTTGCTTCTCGTTTCACCCTCTCTCGATCAGAGGGATAATTCTGTAAAAGCGAAGAGGCTTCACCGCAAGACTGCTCTCGGCCGCCCCCTGCCGACGCGCCGGCCCGAAACGATCCGGGCCGGCGTTCGGCTCTAGGAGCCCGTCCAGATATGTTTTCGTGACGGGCATTTGTTGTAGAGTAGCAGGCTCAGGCTGCGTTTGCGAGGTTGAACAGCTTGAGGAGGTTATGGACGGTGCAGATCATTGTCCACTCGGCGCGCACTTTCTCGATGCCCCGCAACAGGAACTGGCGGAAGCCTCTTGCCTGTTTGATCTGCCCGAACACCGGCTCCACCACTTGCTTTCGCAATCGGTAGGGTGTTTCGAAGCCGCCATCGTCGATCTTCTTTCGCATGGCCTGTGTCAGCGGGCCGCCGACTTTTCCGTTCGCTACTGTCGGGTGCTTGGCGCGTCCGGGCGCGACATAGCCATCGATGCTGCGTGTGTCGAGCGCTTCGAGATTGGCTTCGCTGCAGTAGCCGGAATCCGCTGAGGCCTGCCGCGGCTTGCGGCCAAGATTGCTCTCGATGGCCTCGATCAGGGGCACCAACTGGCCCTGATCGCTGCCGTGCTGGGTCAGTTCTTGCGCGACAATGATCTGGGCATGTGCATCGACGGCCGCCTGGGCATTATAGGCCTGAACGAAGCCATCCTTCGACTTCATGATGCGGCTTTCCGGATCGGTGAAGTTGCGTTGCGCCTTGGGATTGGGTTCCTCCGATGGCAGCGCCGCCGGTTTGCCCGGCTTCTTGCGGCCTTCGGCCTGGCGCTGCTGTTCCTTTTCGGCCTCGATGCGGCGCTCTTCCTCCGCCGCCAGTTTGGCGTCCGCTTCCAGCGCCGCCATCGCTTGCTGGATCTTCGCCAGCCGTTTCTGCTTGTCGACGGTCCAGTCCGGCAGTTCGTCGCTGTTGCCGAAAGTCTCATCCTCCGAGGCATCCGCCGCCTCGGCGGCCGCCAGCATGCGAGCGACCTCGGCCTTCAATTCCGCCTCGCGCTTCTTCATGCGCTCATAACTCATCGCCTTGTGTTTCGACGCGTTCGCCTTGATCTTCGTACCATCCAGCGCGACATGACCGAGCTTGACCAGCCCGGCCGTCTCGCACAACTTCAGAACCTGCACGAATAGCGCGCCGAGCGCCTTCAAATGTCGCTTGCGAAAGTCGCTGATCGTCCGAAAATCCGGCGCATCCAGCGCCACGATCATCACAAAATCGTTCCGCTCCCGGCAGGCCTTGGCAATCCGACGCGACGAATACAGCCCACTCGCATAGCTATGCAGCAGCAGCGCCACCATCATCCGCGGATCAAACGGCGGCTGCCCAAGCCCGCTCACATAGCTGCCCATGATCTCCCTGAGATCGAGGCTCTCCCGCACCAGATCAACCATAAACCGCGAGACATGGCCTTTCGGCACGAAGTCCTGCACATTCGGCGGCAGAAGCAGCGTCTGATCGATGTTCCAAGGCCGAAAATACTTGCTCATCGCCCAATGTTGAATCAGACCCGACCAGATTTGAACAGCGACTATCCAGACAAGCTCCTAGGCGAGATAATTGCCTTCGAGCGCCGGCATGATGTCGAGCACTTCGAAGTAATGATCCCAAAACCTCGTCTCGCGCAAATGGTCGCAGAACCAGGCCCAGGCCGAGAGGTCGCTTGTTTCGCAGATCATGACGTCGGTCGCCCTGGTCGAGAAGGCCTCCGGCTCGAACCAGCGCACCTTCAGCTCGGGACGGCGCCGGAGCAGCGGAATGACCTCCTCGTGCAGGAAGGCGAGGCGCTGCTCGGTCTTCAGATCGAGCCAATGCCGCGTGGTCTTGACCATGACGAAGATGTGAAAATTGTGCGGATCGTCCTCGTGCTCGGGAAGCACGGGGGACGACGTCGTTTGCAGTGTAACCATTGATCGGTTCTCCTTTCGCGTCCATAATGTGAGCAATTACTCATATTCCACAACTCGCGTTCCAGGAGCGGCTCTCCATGCCGGCGAAGCGGCGCATGAAGGCTCGGAAACAGCCGCTGCAGCAGCGTTCGCGGGAAACCGTGGCGGTCATTCTGGAGGCGGCGGCTCGCGTTTTGGAGCAACGCGGGCTTGAGGGTTACAACACCAATGCAGTCGCCGAGCGCGGCGGCATCAGTGTCGGCTCGGTCTACCAGTACTTCCCCAACAAGGACGCGCTGACGCTGGCCCTGATCGCCAGGTTCGAGGACGCGCTGCTGGCCAAGGTGCGGGACGCGGTCACAGCGTCCGAGGGCAAGAGCCTGACCGCATCGCTCAACCTCATCATTCGCGCCCAGCTCGAGGCGCATGCCGAGCGGGCCGGGCTCAACCGCATCCTGGAGACCGAGGAGGATCGCCTGCGTCCGGCGTCATCAGACTCTTCGGCGGCCAGCGAATTGAAGGAGCTGGTCGCCGCCCTGCTCGCCCGGCACCGTCGCCAGATCGCAAGGCCCGTCGACGACGAAATCATCGAGGACCTGATCGTGATCAGCCGCGCCATGGTCGACCATGCCTTGCAACAGGACCTGTCACATGCCGCCGCGAACCGCCGGGTCCTGCGCGCGATCGAGGGTTATCTGTTCGGGCCGCACCGGGACCACTGACCGCGCCCGGCCGCTTCGCATACGCATCATGCAGCGGCGCGGCTGGGGAACGGGGTGCCGGCGTAGTACATGGCGCCCCGGAGACTATTTCAGACATGCTCGAAAAGACCCCCACCACCGGCGCGGCTGCGGCGCCGATCACCGATGGATTGCCGTGGGAAACCCGACGCTGGGCGGTGGCGGCGATCTTCACGGCGCTGGCGATGGCCTCACTCGATACCGCGATCGCCAACATCGCACTGCCCGCGATCGCCAACGATCTGCATGTCAGCCCCGCCGAAGTGGTATGGGTGGTCAACGTCTATCAGATCGCGCTGGTCGCGACGCTGCTGCCGCTCGGCGCGCTCGGCGAAATCGTCGGCCACCAGCGGATCTATCTCGGCGGCCTCCTGCTGTTCACATTGGCGTCGCTCGGCTGCGCGCTGGCGTGGTCGCTGCCGAGCCTGTTGGTCGCGCGCACCTTGCAGGGGCTCGGCACCAGCGGCCTGATGAGCGTCAACACCGCGCTGGTGCGCTTCGTTTATCCAAGTCGGATGCTCGGCCGCGGCTTCGGCCACAATGCGCTCGTGGTCGCGACCGCCTTTACGCTCGGGCCGACCATCGCCTCCGGAATCCTCGCGCTTGGCCCGTGGCCCTGGCTGTTCGCCGTCAACATTCCCTTCGGCATCACAGCGTTGCTGATCGGCATGAAGACGCTGCCCAAGACACCGCGCGCCACCCACGCCTTCGACTTCGCCGGCGCCGCGCTTGCCTGCGCCTGCCTCGGCCTCTTCATCATCGGCATCGGCAGCGCCGCCCACAAGACGGCGCCTGCGCTTGTCATCGCCGAGCTTGTCGGCGCGATCCTGTTCGGCTGGATCCTGACCCGGCGGCATGCCGATCATCCGGCGCCGATGCTGCCGATCGACCTGTTTCGCCGGCCGATTTTCGCGCTGTCGGCCGCGACCGCCGTCTGCTCGTTTGCTGTGCAGGGACTCGCCTTCGTCTCGCTGCCGTTCTACTTCGAGGACATACTGCACCGCTCGCAGGTCGAGACCGGCTTCTTCATGACGCCGTGGCCGCTGGTGGTCGCCTTCATGGCGCCGATCGGGGGCCGGCTGTCCGACCGCTATCCGGCCGGCATCCTCGGCGGCATCGGCATGCTGCTGCTCGGGCTTGGCATGGTGCTGCTCGCGACCCTGCCGGCCGAGCCCAGCGTCGCCAACATCGTCTGGCGCACGATGATCTGCGGCATCGGCTTCGGTTTCTTCCAGACCCCGAACATGAAGGCGATCATGTCGAGCGCCCCGTCACATCGCAGCGGCAGCGCCAGCGGCATTGTCGCAACCGCGAGGCTGACCGGGCAGACCACGGGTGCCGCACTCGCCGCACTCTGCTTTGCGCTGGCCGACCGCGAGGGCGCCACCGTCGCGCTGGCACTGGGTGCCGGATTTGCCGCGCTCGGCAGTGTCATGAGTTTCCTGCGCCTGGCGGTCGCCTCGTCGCAAAAGACATAACAGGCATGCAAAGCGCGATGCGCGACCAAACACCGCGCCATCAACTTTCTTCCGCGCTGCGAGCGCATTTTCTTGATTTGAACCGTTCCAGTTTCAAGGCCACCATCGCGCTGCAGTCCAATCGGTGGATTGGACTATTCAGGGAAAAGCGATGGCAAATCTCAAAATAAACGGCAAAACAATCAATGTAGACGTCGAGGACGACACGCCACTGCTGTGGGCGATTCGCGAGAATGTCGGACTGACAGGGACCAAATACGGCTGCGGCATCGCGCAATGCGGCGCCTGCACCGTTCATATCGACGGCGTCGCGATGCGCTCCTGCGGCGTCACGGTGAGCGAAGCCGCCGGCAAGGACATCACCACCATCGAGGGCCTCGCGGCCAACGGCGTCATGCACAAGGTGCAGCTCGCCTGGATCGCCGACGACGTGCCGCAATGCGGCTATTGCCAGAGCGGCATGATCATGGCCGTGGCGGCGCTGCTGAAGGAGAACCCGAAGCCATCAGACGACGACATCAACGACGCCATCACCAATATCTGCCGCTGCGGCACCTTCCAGCAGGTGCGCGAGGCGATTCATGCTGCCGCGAACGCATGAGGAAGCAGCAATGAATCAGCACGTCATGCCAAATCATTCTTCTCGGCTCAATCGCCGCGCCTTCGTGATCGGCACGGCAACCGCCGGCGCCGGTCTCGCGCTCGGCCTCGATCTTCCGTTCGGCGGCCCCTCCGTGGTGCGCGCGGCCGACGGCACACCCGAAATCAACGCTTGGGTCGTGATCCGGCCCGACGACACCGTGGTGATCCGCATCGCCCGCTCCGAGATGGGCCAGGGCACGCTCACCGGCCTCGCCCAACTCGTCGCCGAGGAATTGCAGTGCGACTGGTCGAAGGTCACCACCGAATATCCGACGCCCGGCCAGAGCGTCGCCCGCAAGCGCGCCTGGGGCGATTTCTCGACCGGCGGCAGCCGCGGCATCCGCACCTCGCAGGACTATGTCCGCAAGGGCGGCGCCATCGCACGCGTGATGCTGATCCAGGCGGCGGCCAATGAGTGGAAAGTGCCTGCTTCCGAATGCAAGGCGGCGAACAGCGTCATCACTCACACGCCCTCGGGCAAGACCACGACCTACGGCAAGGTCGCGGAGGCCGCAGCGAAGCTCGAGCCGCCGGCCGACGTCAAGCTGAAGGACCCGAAGGACTGGACCATCGCCGGCAAGGGTCTGAAGCGGCTCGACACCGTCGACAAGACCACCGGCAAGATGACCTACGGCATCGATGTCAAGCTGCCGGGCATGCTGAACGCCGCGATCAAGGACTGCCCGGTGTTCGGCGGCAAGGTGAAAAGCTTCGACGAAGCCAAGATCGCCAACATGAAGGGCGTCAAGAAGGTGGTGCCGGTCGGCGACAGTGCCGTAGCCGTCGTCGCTGACACCTGGTGGCACGCCAAGACCGCGCTGGATGCGCTGCCGATCGTCTGGGATGAAGGCCCCAATGCAAAGGTCTCCAGCGAGACGATCGCAAATTGGCTCGCCGAAGGTCTCGACAATGCGCAGCCGGCCTATGTCGGCAACCAGAACGGCGATGCCAAGGCGGCCATCGCCACCGCAGCCAAGAAGGTCGAGGCGGTCTACAGCTATCCCTACCAGAACCACGCCACGATGGAGCCGATGAACGCCACCGTGCTGTACACACCTGATAGATGCGAGGTGTGGTGCGGCACTCAGAATGGCGAGGCGGCGTTCGCCGCAGCGCTCGAGGCCTCCGGCCTGCCGGCGGACAAGGTCGACGTGCACAAGCTGATGCTCGGCGGCGGCTTCGGCCGGCGCGGCATGACCGACTATGTGCGGCAGGCGGTGGCGATCGCCAAGCAGATGCCGGGCACGCCGATCAAGCTGCTGTGGTCGCGCGAAGAGGACATGCAGCACGGCAAGTATCACCCGATCACGCAGTGCAAGCTGACCGGCGCGTTCGATGCCGACAACAATCTGGTCGCGCTGCACTACCGGCTGTCGGGCCAATCCATCCTGTTCTCGGTGCGCCCGGAAGCGCTGCAGAACGGCATGGACCCCGCCGCGTTCCAGGGCGTCGCGCAAGCCGGCGAGGCCGCGATCGGCTATTCGGTGCCGAACCTGCTGGTCGAGCATTCGATGCGCAACCCGCACGTCCCGCCCGGCTTCTGGCGCGGCGTCAACGTCAATCACAACGCGATCTACATGGAATGCTTCATGGATGAGCTGGCGCTGGCTGCCGGCCAGGACCCGCTCGAATTCCGCCGCAAGCTGATGGGCAAGAACCCCAAGCATCTCGCGGTGCTCAACGCCGTGGCCGAGAAGATCGGCTGGAGCACGCCGGCGCCGCAGGGCGTCTATCGCGGCATCGCGCAGGTGATGGGCTATGGCAGCTATGTTGCCGGCGCCGCCGAGATCTCGGTGACCGACGGCAGCAAGATCAAGGTGCATCGCATCGTCGCCTCCACCGATCCCGGCTATGTCGTCAATCCGGCGCAGGTGGAACGGCAGATCGCGGGCTCCTTCGTCTACGGCCTCAGCGCGCTGTTCTACGGCGGCTGCACCGTGAAGGACGGCCGCATCGAGCAGACCAACTTCGACACCTACAACTCGATGCGCATCAACGAAATGCCGAAGGTGGAATCGGTGATGGTGCCGAGCGGCGGGTTCTGGGGCGGCGTCGGCGAACCGACCATCGACGTCGCGGCGCCGGCAGTGCTCAACGCCTATTTCGCGGCGACGGGAAAACGCATCCGCAGCTTCCCGCTGCGCAACCAGAACATCAGCTTCGCCTGATCAAACCAGAAGCGGCGGCCCGAGCGGCCGCCGCCCCCTCCCCAGGATTATCGTGCATGGCCGTCTCGCGTCTTCAGACGCGCAGGGATGTCGTCCGTGGCGCCGCTACTATCGTAGCGGCGGCCGCGTTGGCGCATCCGTCGTTGGCGCAAGGCGCGCCGCGGATCGCGGTGATCGGCGGCGGCTTCGGCGGCGCGGCCTGTGCGCGGGCGCTGCGGCGACTCGACGCAAAACTTCAGGTTACGCTGGTCGAACCGAACAAGATTTTCACCGCCTGCCCGTTCAGCAACGAGGTGATCGCAGGCCTGCGCGAGCTTTCCGCGCAGCAATTCACCTATAGCAAGGTTGCGGCCGACGGCATCGCGGTTGCCGCGCAGGCAGCCACCAAGGTCGATGCGCAGGCGCGCACCATCGCTCTCTCTGATGGCACAACGCTCTCCTATGACCGGCTTGTCCTCGCCCCCGGCATCGACATGCGCTTCGACGCGCTCTCCGGCTATGACGAAGCGGCGGCGGAGAAGATGCCCCACGCCTGGAAGGCCGGCGCGCAGACCATGCTGCTGCTCGGGCAGCTCGAAGCCATGGACGATGGCGGCCTCGTCGTGATCGCCGTTCCCGCCGCACCGCTACGCTGTCCGCCGGCGCCCTACGAGCGCGCCAGCCTGATCGCGCATTATCTGAAAGCGAAGAAGCCTCGCTCAAAAATCCTGCTGCTCGACGCCAAGGACAATTATTCGCAGCAAAAGCTGTTCGAGAGGGCCTGGGCGGAACTCTATCCCGGCATGATTGAACGAATTGCCTTGTCACAGGGTGGACGGGTGACGGCGGTCGATCCGGCGACGAACGCGATCGTCACCGACTTCGGCAACTACACCGCCGCGGTCGCCAATGTGATCCCGCCGCAGCGAGCCGGCCGCATCCCGAGATCGCCGGTGCCGCCGACCACACCGGCTGGTGCCCGATCGATCCGGTCAGCTTTGCCTCGAAGCTCGTACCCAACATCCATGTGATCGGTGATGCCGCGATCGCCGGCGGGATTCCGAAATCCGCTTCCGCGGCGGCCGCGCAAGCCGGGCCTGTGCAGCCGCGATCGTCAATTCACTTGCGGGCAAGGCGCCGGAGACACCGCGGCTCGATGGCGCCTGCTACAACACAGTCGCGCCGGGCTATGCCTTCTCCCTGAAGGGCATCTATCAGCCGAAGGAAGATCAATATGGCGAGGCCGAGGTGACCACGAGCCCGGTCGACGCCTCGCGCGAGGTGCGCCAACGCGAGGCCGATCAGGCGCTCGACTGGTTCAGGACCATCACAGGAGAGGCCTTTGGCTAGGCTCTCCCTCATGGCGTTGCTCGCGGTAGCCGCGTTCGCAGCTAACGTGTCTGCCGGCGCCGAGGCCTTGCGCCCCTATACCGTGGTCGGCGATGCGATCCCGCAAACGCTGACCGGAGCCAAAGGCGACGCAACGCGCGGCCGTGCGCTGATCGTCGAGCGTTCCTCGACTTGCATCCTCTGCCACAGCGGCCCATTTGCGGAGCAGGCGTTCCAGGGCGACCTCGCGCCGAACCTCACTGGGAGCGGCGCCCGTTGGTCGGAAGGACAGTTGCGGCTCCGGCTGGTCGATGCGGCGCATCTCAATGCGGCGACGATCATGCCGTCCTACTATCGCGTCGATGGGCTCACGCGCGTCGGCACCTCATGGCGTGACAAGCCGATCCAGTCGGCGGAGCAGATCGAGGATATCGTGGCCTACCTGGCAACACTGCGGAACTAGGACCTAGGAATGACGAATTCGGACCACACCACACGTCGCACGTTCCTGAGCCTCACCGGCGGTGCCGCGGTGCTGGTGATCGTGCGGCCGGCCGACGCCACGCCCGCGATGCTGCAGTCCGCGATCCGCAATGTCGTCGGCGAAGCCGATGTGCGGACCGGCAAGGTGAAGCTCGACATCCCGCCGCTGGTCGAGAACGGCAACACCGTGCCGATGACGGTCAGCGTCGCGAGCCCGATGACGGCAGACGAGTATGTGAAGAGCATCCATATCTTCAACGAGAAGAACCCGCAGCCGAACATCGGCAATTTCTATCTCACACCGCGCGCCGGCCGCGCTCAGGTGTCGGCCCGCATCCGCCTCGCCGACAGCCAGAAGGTCACGGCCATTGCGCGGCTCTCCGACGACACGTTCTGGTCGGCGACCGCGGACGTCGTGGTGACACTCGCCGCCTGCACCGAGGAGGCGATCTGATGCCGTCGGCTTTGATCAACGTGCCGGCCAAGGCCAGGCGCGGCAGCGTCATCGAGATCAAGACGCTGATGTCGCACATCATGGAGACCGGCTATCGCCACACCGCGTCGGGCGACGTGGTGCCGCGCGACATCATCACGAGCTTCATTTGCCGCTTCAACGGCACCGAGATCTTCCGCGCCGATCTTTATCCTGCGATCGCCGCCAATCCGTTCATCACCTTCTTCACGACGGTGACCGAGAGCGGCAAGTTCGAATTCGAGTGGATCGGTGACAAGGGATTTTCGGAGACCGCGCAGGCTTCGATCACGGTCGAATGAAGATTGCGGTCTGCATCGCGCTGCTGACGGCGATGGCGGGCACAGCGCTCGCCGCGGAGATTCCGCTATCCGAGCGCCGGTCCGGCTATAGCTTCATGAGCGCGGACACCAGGGCGATGCAGGACGAAGACACCGCCAATCCCGGCATGCTCTTTGTGCTCGACGGCGAGGCGCTGTGGAAGCGCAAGGCCGGCAGCGCGGACAAGGCCTGCGCCGATTGCCACAACGATGCCCGCGTCAGCATGAAAGGCGTCGCGGCACACTATCCGGCGTTCGAGAAGGCGTTGGGAAAGCCGGTTGACCTCGAAGGGCGGATCAACCTCTGCCGCACTAACCACCAGCAGGCGTCGCCATTCGCCTATGAAAGCCGCGAGCTGCTAGCGCTATCAGCCTATGTCGCGCAGCAGTCGCGTGGTGTGCCGATCGCAACCGGCGACGATCCGGAGCTCGCGCCGTTTATCGAGAAGGGCCACGCGCTGTTCATGCAGCGGCAGGGCCAGCTCAATCTCGGCTGCACCAACTGCCACGACGATAGTTGGGACAAGAAGCTCGCGGGCAGCGCGATCACGCAGGCGCAGCCGACCGGCTATCCGCTCTATCGGCTGGAATGGCAGTCGCTCGGGTCGCTGCAGCGGCGGCTGCGCGCCTGCATCACCGGCATCCGCGCGCAGGCCTACGACTATGGTTCGCCGGAGCTCGTCGAGCTCGAGCTCTACCTGATGTCGCGGGCGCGCGGCATGCCGATCGAAGCGCCGGCGGTCCGGCCGTAAGCCGCATCAGCTTTGTCAAGCGGAGCGAAGCAATCCATTGCTTCCGGCTGTACCGGAAGATGGATTGCTTCGTCGCTTCAGCGCAAAATTGCATTGCAATTTTGTCGCGAACTCTTCGCAATGACGGGGCTGGAGATCAGTGCGAAGATCAGCGCTCGGCGAACGCTTTCTCGACCACGAACTGCGCGGGCTCGCCGTGATTGCCCTCGACGAAGCCGCGGCCATTCAGCAGCGTGCGGGTGTCGGCGACCAGCGCCGGCGAGCCGCAGATCATGACGCGGTCATGCGCGGGATCGAGCGCTGGCAGGCCGATGTCGGCGAACAGCTTGCCCGAGGTGATGAGGTCGGTGATGCGGCCGCGGTTGCGGAACGGATCGCGCGTCACGGTCAGGTAGTAGATCAGCTGGTCGCGCACCAGATCGCCGATCAGTTCGTCCTGCGGCAGCCGCTCGGTGATCATCTCGCCATAGGCGAGCTCCTTGACACGGCGGCAGCCGTGCAGCAGCACGACCTTCTCGAAGCGGTCATAGGTCTCGGGATCCTTGATCACGCTGAGGAACGGGGCGAGGCCGGTGCCGGTGCCGACCAGATAGAGGTTGCGGCCGTCCTCAAGGTTGTCGATGACAAGCGTGCCGGTGGCCTTGCGGCTGACAATGATCTCGTCGCCTTCCTTGAGGTGCTGCAGGCGCGAGGTCAGCGGGCCGTCCGGAACCTTGATCGAGAAGAACTCGAGCGTGTCCTCGTAATTCGCGCTGGCGACGCTGTAGGCCCGCAGCAGCGGCTTCTCGCCGACCTTGAGCCCGATCATGGTGAACTCGCCGTTGCGGAAGCGGAACGACGGGTTGCGGGTGGTGGTGAAGGAGAACAGCGTGTCGGTCCAGTGATGAACGCTGAGGACGCTTTCCTGGTTGAAATTGCTCATCGCACCAATCCCTGATCTGTGCTGCGGCGGGTTGGGGACTTGAACCCCGTTGACCGGCCGGATCGTTTGTATACGATCATTCGTATACAAACGAATAATCCGGCTTGATCCGAAAGTCAAGCCGGGCTCAAATTCCCGGGCAATTTCGGCAGAAGCAGAAGGAAAACACCCATGGCTCACGACGCGCCCCAGGCCACCGGCCCCAGCAAGCTGGTGATCCGCAATATCGGGCTACTGCTGTCGGGAGCCCTGGAAAGGCCTATCCTGGACGCCGATACCATCGTCGCCGAGAACGGCAGGATCACTGCGATCGGCCGTCTCAAGGACGTCGACACCGAAGGCGCCACCACCATCGTCGATGCCAATGGCACGACGGTCGCGCCCGGCCTGATCGACAGCCATGTCCATCCGGTCGCCGGCGACTGGACGCCGCGGCAGAACCAGATCAACTGGATCGACAGCTACCTGCATGGCGGCGTCACCACCATGATCTCCGCCGGCGAGGTGCACATGCCCGGGCGGCCGCGCGACGTGGTCGGACTGAAGGCGATGGCGATCTTCGCGCAGCGCGCGTTCTGGACGCTGCGGCCGGGCGGCGTGAAGGTGCATGCCGGCGCGCCGGTGATCGAATGCGAGATGGTGGAAGACGATTTCAAGGAATTGGCCGCCGCCGGCGTCAAGCTGCTCGGCGAGGTCGGGCTCGGCGGCGTCAAGGATGGTCCCACCGCGCGCAAGATGGTCGGCTGGGCGCGCAAATACGGCATCCAGAGCACGATCCACACCGGCGGCCCCTCGATTCCGGGCTCCGGCCTGATCGACAAGGACGTGGTTCTGGAAGCCGACACCGACGTGGTCGGTCACATCAATGGCGGCCACACCGCGCTGCCCGACGACCAGATCCGCTGCATCTGCGAGGGCTGCAAGCGCGGGCTCGAGCTGGTGCATAACGGCAATGAGCGCTCGGCGCTGTTCACGCTGCGCATCGCGCGCGAGATGGGCGACCTGCACCGCGTCATCCTCGGCACCGATGCGCCGGCCGGCTCCGGCGTGCAGCCGCTCGGCATTTTGCGGATGGTCTCGCTGCTATCCTCGCTGGGGGAACTGCCCGCCGAGCTGGCGTTCTGCCTCGCCACCGGCAACACCGCGCGGATGCGCGAGCTCGATTGCGGCCTGATCGAGGTCGGCCGCTCCGCCGATTTCGTGCTGATGGACAAGGCCCAGCACTCGCCGGGCAGGAACATCCTGGAGAGCGTTCAGCTCGGCGATCTCCCGGGCATCGGCATGACCATCATCGACGGCATCGTCCGCACCCAGCGCAGCCGCAACACCCCGCCCGCCGGCAAGGTGCCGGAGATCGTGGCGAAGTAATCCGACCCGGAATTTCCCACCGACAATTTCCGGATTCCGGGTTCGCGACTTCGTCGCGCCCGGAATGACGTGACCCGTGCATTATGTGCCATCTTACCGCACCGGGACGTTGCTTTCACCTGTCACCATTGGGGTGTATCGTGCCCGCACGCGAACCTAGCCGGCGGCACTCACAAGAGACACGCGACGATCCGGATTAGTTCCTGCCGCATGCCGCCGCGCCGTGTTGGTCCACACCAGACAAACAGGAGGCAGCACGATGACGATGAGGCCAGATCCCACGTTTCACGCGTCGCCGAAGCTTGCGATGGAAGCTCCGGCAGAGAACTTCGCCTACACCGTGCTGCTCAGCCCGGACTTTTCAAAGCCCGACGCGCTCGCCGTCATCGACGTCAAGCCGGGCTCGCCGACCTACAGCAAGATCGTCCACACCGTGACGATGCCCAACAAGGGCGACGAGTTTCACCATTTCGGCTGGAACGCGTGTTCGTCGGCGTTGTCCCCGCTTGCGGGACATGCCTTCATCGAGCGCCGCTATCTCATCGTCCCCGGCATGCGGTCGTCGCGGATCTACATCATCGACACCAAGCCGGATCCGACGCAGGCCAAGATCCACAAGATCATCGAGCCCGAGGAGGTGTTCAGGAAGACCGGCTATTCGCGGCCGCATACGATCCACTGCGGACCGGACGGCATTTACGTCTCCACGCTCGGCGGCGGCGGCAAGGACGGCACCGATGGGCCGCCCGGCGTCTTCATCATGGACTGCGAGACATTCGAGGTGCTCGGACGCTGGGAGATCGATCGCGGTCCCCAGACCAAGCATTATGACTTCTGGTGGAACCTGCCGCGCGACTACATGGTGAGCAGCGAATGGGCGCTGCCGCCGCAATTCGAGAACGGGATCGTCCCGGAGGACCTGCTCTCGAACGAATACGGCCATCGCCTCCACTTCTGGGATCTGCGCGCGCGGCGCAATGTCCAGACCATCGATCTTGGCGCCAACCATCAAATGGCGCTGGAAGTGCGTCCCGCGCACGATCCGGTTCGCGAATACGGCTTCGTCGGCGTCGTGGTCGATACCACCAACCTCGAGGGTTCGATCTGGACCTGGTGGCGCGAGGGCGGCAAGTTTCACATCGAGAAGACGGTGACGATACCGCCCGAGCCCGCACCGAAGGAGCAGCTGCCGCCGCTATTGCAGGGCTTCGGCGCCGTGCCGCCGCTGGTGACCGACATCGATCTGTCGATGGACGACAAATTCCTTTATGTCGCCTGCTGGGCGACCGGCGAGATGCGCCAATACGATGTCAGCAATCCGCGCAAGCCGAAGCTCGCCGGATCGGTCCGCGTCGGCGGTATCGTCAGCCGCACCCCGCACCCCAACGGCCAGGCATTTGCCGGCGGTCCGCAAATGGTCGAGATCAGCCGCGACGGCAAGCGGGTCTACTGGACCAATTCGCTCTACTCGACCTGGGACGACCAGTTCTATCCGCAAGGCATTCCCGGCGCCCAGGTGATGGCGAATGCGAGCCCAGGCGGCGGCCTTGAACTGGCAAAGAACTACTGGGTCACCTTCCCCGACGGCTACCGCGCCCACCAGATCCGGCTCGACGGCGGCGACTGCTCGACGGATTCGTTCTGCTATCCGTCGGCCTGAATGTGAGTGCAGCCCACTGGACACCGGCCTGGCTGTGGCTGGCGGTCATCGCGAGCGGCCTCTACCACGGGATCAACCCGGGCATGGGCTGGCCGCTCGCGGTTTCAGCGGGTTTGATGCAAAGGAGTTCGCGCGCGCTGCTGGCCGCGCTTGGCCCGCTCGCAATCGGCCACCTGCTGGCGATGCTGCTCGTGATCCTGCCCTTTGCATTGCTCGTCACTCTTGTCGAATGGCAGCGCACGATCCGGATCGGCGCCAGCCTGCTTGTGATCTTGTTCGGCCTCTATCGGCTGATCGACCGGCGCCATCCGCGCGCCCTGGCGCGGATACCACCGACGCAACTCGGGTTGTGGTCCTTCGCGGTGGCGATCGCCCACGGCGCGGCGCTGATGCTGGTGCCGATCTATCTGGGGCTATGCCGCGAGGCTGAGCCGGACCAGGGCCACGCGGCCGCCAACAGCCTGATCGACACCAGCCTCACGATGGCCGTGCTGGTCTCCCTCGTCCATGCCGGCGCGATGATCGCCGCCGGCGGAAGCCTGGCGTGGCTGGTCTACCGCTATTTGGGTCTCAAATTCGTGGCGCGGAGCTGGTTCAATCTGGACACGGTTTGGGCGCTCAGCCTGGTGCTGGTCGGCGCCGTCGCGCTGGCGCTTGGTGTTGCGAGATAATTCTCGCGTGATGCGCCCGTCAGCAAGCAAGGTGGCGGAGGTTGTGGCGACGTAGGCGCGATAGATGACCCGTCATCCCCGCGCAACGGCTCTGCCGTTGTCGCTGGAGGTGCGAGCCTTGCGGCGCACTTGCGCCGCTGGGCGAGCCTCGAAGGATGCACGGCCCATGGCAAACAGCCGGGCCGTCGCCCCTTCGAGACGCCGCGCTCCGCGCGGCTCCTCCAGCGACAAAGGCGAAGCCTTTGCGCGGGGGTGACGGTGATAGATAGATCACCGCAACTTGCCGAGCAGCGCCATCAGCGTCTCGCGCTCCTTGGCGTCGAGCGGCGCTAGCGTCTCCTTGGAGATCGTAAACGCGTTCGGCGCGGCCTTGTCGGCCATCTGCTGGCCCGCGCGCGTCAAACTGACCATCAGCCGGCGGCCGTCGTCGGGATCGGGCGAGGTCTCGGTCAGGCCGCGCGCGGTCAGGCGATCGATCACGCCCTTGATGGTCGCAACGTCCATGGAGGTCAGCCGCCCCAATTGGTTCTGCGAGCAGGCGCCGACCTCCGACAGCTTCGAGAGCGCGGCCCATTGCGTCGGCGTCAGGTTGATGCCGATCTCGCGGGCGAAGATCGTGGCGTGGCGCTGCGACACCTGACGCAGGATGAAGCCGATCTGCTCGTCCAGCACGTAACCCGGCTTCGCCGCCTTCCCGTTTCGCTTCTGTGCAGCACTCCTCGCCATTGTTTTACCCCGCCCTTACAGCGACAGATGCGCGTCGCGGACATCCGGACGCGCATCGAGCTCCGCCATGGTGCCGCCGAAACAGATCCGACCGCGCTCGATAATGTAGGCGCGATCCGAGATCAGCCGGGCGAAATGCAGATTCTGCTCGGAGACGACGATGCTGACGCCCTCTTGCTTCATCGCCAGGATCGCATCGACCATCTGCTCGACGATCTTCGGCGACAGGCCTTCCGAGGGCTCATCGAGCAGCACCAGCGACGGATTGCCCATCAGCGTGCGCGCAATCGTCAGCATCTGCTGCTCGCCGCCGCTCATGCGGCCGCCGGGCTGTCCCCGCATCTCGCCGAGGTTCGGAAACAGCTTGAACAGTTTGTCGCGATCCCATTGCGGCGCGCCGGCCCGCTTCGGCTGGCGGCCGACCTCGAGATTTTCCTCGACCGTCAGATCGGTGAAGATGCGCCGCTCTTCCGGCACATAGCCGAGGCCGCCGCGCACGATCGCGTGCGTCGGCAGCACCGAGACATCCCTGCCCTCGAACATGATGCGGCCGGAGCGGTTCTCGACCAGGCCGACGATGGAGCGGAACGTGGTCGACTTGCCGGCGCCGTTGCGCCCGAGCAATGCCACCACCTCGCCCTCGCCGACCTCGAGCGCGATATCGAACAGGATGTGCGCCGGACCGTAGAAGCTGTTGAGGTCCTTCACCGTGAGCTTCATGCGGATGCTCCCTCGCGATGCCGCGCATCGTAAAGCAAGCCTTCGCCGAGATAGATCGCCCGCACTTGGGCATTGCCGCGCACCTCTTCCGGCGAGCCTTCGGCGATCAGGCTGCCGCGGTTGAGCACCAGGATGCGGTCGGCATGCTCGAACACCACATCCATGTCGTGCTCGGTGAAGAGAACGCCAATCGACTGCTCGCGCGCGATCCGTGCGGTCAGCCGCATCAGCTCGACGCGCTCGCGCGGCGCCATGCCGGCGGTCGGCTCGTCCATCAGCAGCAGCTTCGGCTGGTTGGCGAGCGCGATCGCAAGCTCGAGCCGCTTGACGTCGCCATAGGCGAGCTCGCCGCAGGGTCGCTCCGCATAGGCGCCCATGCCGACCAGATCGAGCAGCCGTCCCGCCTCGTCGCGCGCCTGGCCCGCGGTCGAGGCCCAGAGATTGAACAATTGCCCGCCATACGACACCAGCGCGACCTGCACGTTCTCGCGCACCGTCATGGTCGGGAACGTCGCCGCGATCTGGAAGGTGCGGCCGACGCCCATGCGCCAGATCACGCGCGGCTTCTTGCCGGTGGTCTCCGCCCCCAGCACGCGGATGCGCCCGGAGTCGGGAATGTTCTGACCGTTGAGCATGTCGAAGCAGGTGCTCTTGCCCGCGCCGTTCGGCCCGATCAGCGCCAGAATCTCGCCGGCGCGCAATTCGAAGGAGACGCCGCGCACGGCATGCACGCCGCCATAGGACTTCGTCAGCCCTTCGACCGACAGCAATATGGGGGCCATGCTCATTCGGCGGTCTCGATGCGGGAGGTGAGCAGCGGTGACGACGACGATCCGGATTTGCGCCGGCGATGCAGCAATGCTTCCAGCGTGCCGACGATACCCTTAGGGAAGGCGACCACGATCAGCACGACAAAGCCGCCGAGCACGAGCTTGGAGAGATCGGTCTGGCTGACCAGCCAGATATTGAGCGCCTTGTAGACGATCGCCCCGACCACTGCGCCCGACACGGTCTCGACGCCGCCGAGCAGCACCATGACCAGCGCGTCGACCGACAGCGAGATGCCCATGTTGTCGGGGAACACGCTGCCCTTGAGGTAGGCGAACAGCGCGCCGGCGAGCCCGGCGACCGTGCCCGCGATCACGAAGGCGGTCCACTGGACGCGCTTGCCGTTGATGCCGATCGCTTCGCTGCGCAGCGGAGAGTCGCGCGTGGCGCGCAGCGCGAAGCCGAACGGCGAGAACACGATGATGCGGAGGATCACGACCGCGAGCGCGGCGATGCCGAGCGACAGCCAGTAGAAGTGCACCGGGCTCGCCGCCCAGCTCGAAGGCCAGACCCCGAGAATGCCATTGTCGCCGCCGGTCACCGACACCCACTGGAACGCGATCGACCACACGATCTGGGCAAAGGCCAGCGTCAGCATCGCGAAATAGACCCCGGAGAGCTGCACCGCGAAGAAGCCGAACACGGCCGCGCCGAGCAGCCCAAGGAGCGGGCCGAGCAGCAGGCAGACGATCATCGGCAAGCCCGCCATCTTGGCGAGCAGCGCCACGCCATAGGCGCCGAGGCCGAAATAAGCGGCATGGCCGAACGAGGCGAGCCCGCCGACCGACATCAGGAAATGCAGGCTGACCGCGAAGATCACGAAGATCGCGATCTCCGAGCCGACCGTGAGCACGTAATTGCCGGCGACGAATGGCAGCGCGGCGGCGACGACCAGGGCCGCGATCGCGGCCAAGCGTTCGTTGGTGGTCAAAGGCCGCCACGGATTGACGGTGAGGCCGGGCGTGCGCCGCGCCGGCGCCTCCGGCTTGCCGAACAGGCCCCAGGGACGGACGATCAGCACCACCGCCATCACCAGGAACACCAGGATGATGGAGATCTTCGGGAAGATCAGGATGCCGAAGGCGTTGAGCTCCGACACCAGCACCGCCGCGACAAAGGCGCCGATGATGCTGCCGAGGCCGCCGATCACGACCACGACGAAGACCTCGACGATGATACGCAGGTCCATCGCGTGATGCACGGCATCGCGCGGAATCTGCAGTGCGCCGCCGAGCGCGGCGAGGAAGACGCCGACCGCGAACACGCTGGTGAACAGCCATTTCTGATTGACGCCGAGCGCTGCGACCATGTCGCGATCCTGCGTCGCCGCCCGCACCAGGACCCCCCAGCGGGTGCGCTGGAACAAGAGCCAGAGGACGCCAAGCACGACCGGCCCGAGCACGATCAGGAACAGGTCGTAGCTTGGAATGTTCTGGCCGAAGAAATCGACCGCGCCCTTGAAGCCCGGCGCGCGGCGGCCGACCAGATCGTCCGGACCCCAGATCAACACCACGAGGTCTTCGACCATCAGCGTCAGGCCGAAAGTGGCGAGCAGCTGGAACAGCTCGGGCGAGTGATAGATCCGGCGCAGCAACACCATCTCGACCAGCACGCCGATCGCAGCAACCGCCAGCGCCGCGACGACGATGCCGCCCCAGAAGCCCAGCGCGCCCGAGAAACGTTCGGTCAGCGTGAACGCGACATAGGCGCCGAGCATATAGAACGCGCCATGCGCGAAATTCACGATCCGCGTCACGCCGAAGATGATCGACAGACCCGAAGCGACCAGGAACAGCGACGCCGCGCTGGCAAGACCGGTCAGGAACTGGACGATATAAAAGGCCATGGGCGGTCCGCGTTGGAGTTTCCGTTCACCTCGCCCCGCTTGCGGGGAAAGGTCGAATTCAAGCGCCAGCTTGAATTCGGGTGAGGGGGACTCTCCGCGAGCAGGACTCGTGGAGACAGCCCCTCACCAGAGCCGATGCTTCGCATCGGCGTTCATTCTAGACGGCGGCCGTAGGCCGCCTACGCCCTCTCCCCGCAAGAGCGGGGCGAGGGAGAAGAGAGATCAATCCTTCGGCCGCAGCTTCTCGATTTCGGCATCACCAGGCAGATAGTCCGAGCCCTTGCGATAGGCGCTGTCGACCATGATGCCCTTGCCGTCTTTCAGCGCGGTCTTGCCGGTGAAGGCGCCGAGCGTCGACTGATGATCGATCTTGCGGAAGGTGATCTCGCCGAATGGCGACGGCATCGAGATGCCCTCAGCCGCAGCGATCAGCTTCTCCGGATCGGTCGAGCCGGCTTTCGCAAGGATCGCCGCTGCCGCCTTGATGGTCTGGTAGCCGACGATCGAGCCGAGCCGCGGATAGTCGTTGTACTTGGCCTGATAGGCCTTCAGGAACGCGTCGTGCTCGGGCGTCTTGATCGAATACCAGGGGTAGCCGGTGACGATCCAGCCCTCCGGGGTCTCGTCCTTGAGCGGATCGAGATATTCCGGCTCGCCGGTCAGGAAGCTGACGACCTTGCGATCCTTGAACAGGCCGCGGGTGTTGCCCTCGCGCACGAGCTTGACGAGGTCGGCGCCGAAGGTGACGTTGAGGATCGCCTCCGGATTCGCTGCGGCAACCGCCTGCACCACCGGGCCGGCGTCGATCTTGCCCTGCGGCGGCCACTGCTCGTCGACCCACTGGATGTCGGGCCGCTTCTCCGACATCAGCTTCTTGAACACCGCGACCGCCGACTGGCCGTATTCATAGTTCGGCGCGATCGTCGCCCAGCGCTTGGCCGGCAGTTTTGCGGCTTCCTCGACCAGCATCGCCGCCTGCATGTAGTTCGACGGCCGCAGGCGGAAGGTATAGCGGTTGCCCTTTGACCAGGTGATCGCATCGGTCAAAGGCTCGGCCGCAAGGAAAAACACCTTCTTCTGATTTGCAAAATCGCTGACGGCGAGACCGATATTGGAGAGGAACGTGCCGGTGAGCATCGCGACGTTTTCGCTCGACACCAGTTCGTTCGCCGCAGTCTGCGCATCCGCCGGCTTGCCGCCGTCATCCTTGGAGACGACCACGAGCTTCTTGCCGTTGATGCCGCCGGCCGCGTTGATCTCTTCCACCGCCAGCTGCCAGCCCTTGCGATAGGGCTCGGTGAACGCCGGCAGCAGGGAATAAGAGTTGATCTCGCCGACCTTGATCTCGCTCTGCGCCAAGGCCTGCGTTGTCATGGCGCTCGTTGCCATGGTCGCGACCGCGATCGCCAATCCCGCCCCTACGAAATAACCACGCATCCCGTCCTCCAGTTGTTCTGCAAAAGATTATCGCAATCCGTCTTCGCCTTTGACCTCATCGACCGTCAGCCCGCCGACCCGCGGCAGCGGCCGTCCGCTGTCGGTCACCGCGACCGCGACCATGATCTCGTTGGCCCGCGGCGCGTCGTTGATCTGCACCTCCATGCCGTCGAAATGGCTGCGCACGAAGGCAGCGTCCTTGTGCCCGAGCGGAATGTCCAGCGTGGTGCCGGGGCCTGAGCGCTTCTTCGACGACGGGATCAGCGCCGCGCCCTTCGACAGCACCTGGCGCACCGGCGCGCCCATCTTGGGATGCAGGATCGCGGCCGCGTGCTCGAGCTCGCCATTCTCGCCGACGGCGGCGGCCTTGCCGTAACTGTGCGCCTTTGCGCCATCGATGCCGAGCGCGGCCACCGCCCGTTTCGAAAGCAGTTCGCCAAGCTCCTCGCCAATCGCGATCAGCGGCGACAGATCCTCGACATAGCGGCCAGCAAAGGGGTTTTCGATCACCGCGATCGCGGCGGCGCGCCGGGTCGGCGGCGCAATGGTCTTGCCCATCTCCAAATGGGTCTCCTCGACCACGGTGACGATCTTGCGAATGACGGCGCTCATCGTATCAGCCTCGCTCCCGGTCATGCCAAAAGCGTGTTGTCTGTCGTTTGTCCCTGAAACGCGTGCGCAGCCGGCGCTCCGTCACCAGTTGCACCGACAATTCGCGTTTCGCCCAGTAGACGCAATGCCGCGCCCTCGATCAATCCCGACATCAGGAGGTCGCGCGCCCGCGCCGCCCCCGCCTCGAGCGCCTGCTCGATCTCGTGTTCCGCCAGACGTCCGACATCGCGGGTCACCAGCCGTGCGCCGAGGTCGCTGTCTGGCTGCAACTCGCTCGCCGGAACGCGCAGGATCGCCGGATGGTCCGGCAGATCGACCGCATTGGCGATCACGGTCGCCGCGGCATCGGCCTGCGACGCCGTGCGCGCCAGCACGGTGACGGCATCGGCAATGCCGAGCGAGAAGCTGCGGCCGTGGCGGCCGCTGGTGGCGATGCCGCGGACCGGCATGTCGCTATCTATCGTCATGGTGCGCATCACGCCATGGCGGTCCGGCCGGTCCATCAGGCCGACACTGAATTGCTCGCCATCGCCCAGATATAGCGCGATATCGCCGCCATTGTTGACATAGGCGCGGTCGAGCGTCGCCGCCGCGAGCATCGCGCCAAGGATTTCCTCTGCGACCGAGCCCGCGACCGCCGCCATCGGCGTGATGAAGCAACCGGCGGCAAACGGCGCGACCGCCGCATGCATCCGCCGCGCGACGACGCCTTTCAGCGCATTGTGCTTCGGGTTGGCCGCGCTGCGCAACTCAGGGAGTTCCATGCAGAGTTCGTCAAGCAAGCCGGTAAAGCGCTCCGCCGCAGCCTGATAGGCGGCCGACACGTCCGCATCCCTGCCCTTGGCCTCGACGACCAGATCAATGGGGCCGTCCTGCAAATGCAGCCGCTTGCCGTCAGGAAGAAGCGCGATTTGCGGGAGCCTGGTCATGCGCGCCGCCCGGGAAGATACGGCATCGGCCTGACCTCAGCGCTGTCCCGCAACGAGGACAGCGGCCGGACATAATCCATGTGGCCGCCGAGCGCCGCGTAGTCTGACAGCCGCATCGTGAACTCGATCGGCGCCACCAGCGCAGGGGTCGGCACATAGCCGAAGGCGCCAGCCGGCATCTGCGTGACATCGACCATGAAGGTGATGCCGCCGCCGGGCCAGACATAGACCGGCGCGCCGCCACTGGTCACCCGCGTCAGCGCGTCCTTGACCGAGCGCGTCAGCCGCACCGGGTTGTCGGTGACGCCGGCGCGCAGCGATCCGCCGGCGCCGCCCATGAACAGCACGGTGCACAGCGCCGGTTCGCAATTCTCCTGGATGCGCTCGACCGAAAATTTGAGGTCCGCCGGCATCTCGGTCTCGACCGGCTTCAGCGCCTCGTCGAGCACGTAGTAGGAGGCATGCTCGCCGGTGGTCGAGACCATCAGCATGGTGAGCCCGGGCCGCGCCTCCTTGGCATTGAAGGGACCGAGGATCGACAGCGGATCCGAGATGTTGGTGCCGCCCCATCCGGTGCCGGGATCGGCGACCTGGAAATAGCGGCCGGGCGTCGAGCGCCGGCCCTTCATCTTGATGCCGGTATCGGCGATGTCGAGCAGCTTGCCGGCCTGATGCTCGCTGAGCACGCCGGTGATGTGGTCATCGACCACCACGACCTCATCGACCTTGCCGTGCCATTGCTTGGCGAACATGCCGATGGTCGCCGAGCCGCAGCCGACCCGCATCCGCTCCTCCGCCACACCATTGACGATCGGCGGCTTGCCGGCCTGCACCACGACGGTGGCGCCGCCATCGATCACAAGCTCCACCGCCTTGCAGTTGGACAGATCCATCAGCGTGTCGCAGGTGACGCGGCCTTCCTTCTTGGAGCCGCCGGTCAGATGATGCACGCCGCCGAGCGAGAGCATCTGCGAGCCATATTCGCTGGTCGTGACGTGGCCGACCGCCTCGCCCTCCGCGCGGACAATAGCGGTTTCCGGGCCGAGATAGCGGTCGGTGTCGATCTTCACCTTGACGCCGCAATAGGAGAAAATGCCTTCGGTCACCACCGTGACCATGTCGACGCCGTCAACCTCCGACGACACGATGAAGGGGGCAGGCTTGTAGTCCGGATAGGTGGTTCCGGCGCCGATCGCGGTGACGAAGAGATCGGGCTGGCGGACGATCTTGCCGTCCCAGTCGCCGCTCACCTGGAACGGCACCAGCTTGCCGCCGTGCGACACCGTCCGCTCCAGCACGACATGCGGATCGACGCGCACCAGCGTGCCATCATGGTTGGCGTAGCGATCGCAGGCGCCGGCCGCGCCCGGCTTGATGTAACACATCACCGGACAGGCATCGCAACGTATCTTGTCGCCGGCGGCGACGGTCATTGTGTCAGCCATCGTGACCAAGCCTGGACTTGCGGGGACGGTCGATCATACTGCGCTTCCGCCTCCCCGCCTATATCGTTCGTATACGAATGATCCTGCGCGCGAGCTTGGGACCTGTCAAGCGGCCTTTGCAATCAAACCCTGCCATTCGCTTGCGCACCCTGTTCATAAAGCGTGCACTCGCTGCAGCGCGGCATGCCGCCGCTTGCACGTTTGTATACAAACGTTATCCTCATCCGCGATCTGACGCTGCCGTTGCAGCGCAAACATCAGGGGAGAACCGGGGCAATGCGCCTGACCGTGAACGGCAGGAATCATGATGTCGACGCCGCTCCCGACACCGCATTGCTTTACGTGCTGCGCAACGACCTCGCATTGAACGGACCGAAATATGGCTGCGGGCTCGGTGAGTGCGGCGCCTGCGCGGTGCTGATCGACGGCGTCGCCGCGCGCTCCTGCGTGATTCCGATCGAAGGCTGCGCGGGGCGCAGCATCGTCACGCTCGAAGGTCTCGGCAGCCGCGAGCATCCCGATCCCGTGCAGGATGCGTTCATCCGCGAGCAGGCCGCACAATGCGGCTATTGCCTCAATGGCATGATCATCACCACCAAGGCGCTGCTGACGCGCAACCCGACGCCATCTGAGAACGAGATCCTTGAAGCGCTGCGCTACAATCTCTGCCGCTGCGGCGCGCATATCGAGATCATCCGCGCGGCCATGCGCGCAGCCGGCCACACACTTGAGGCGCGCGATTGATGGCCGGTTCGGAGCAACGCATGCGCGGCTCGCTGTCCGTCGTTCGCCCCGCGGTGCTCGGCGCGGAAGGCGCGTTCGAGACCTTCATCACCATCACCGCGGACGGTTCGGTCAATGCCTATAACGGCCATGTCGATCTCGGCACCGGCATCCGCACCGCACTCGGGCAGATCGTTGCCGAAGAGCTCGACGTGTCGTTTGCCCGCGTTGTCGTGATCCTCGGCGACACCGCCGTGGTGCCGAACCAGGGCGCGACGATCGCAAGCGAAACCATCCAGATCACCGCCGTTCCCCTGCGCAAGGCCGCGGCGCAGGCGCGGCACTTTTTGCTTTCGCGCGCGGCGGAGCGGCTCGAACTGCCAGTCGACGACCTCACGATCGAGGACGGCCTGGTCCGCGGTCACGACAACCGCAGCGTCAGCTATGGCGAATTGATCGCTGACGAGACCATCCGGCTCGAGCTCGCCGACGACGTTCCGGTCAAGGCCGTCAGCGCCTATTCCGTCGTCGGCAAGTCGGTGCCGCGCGTCGACCTGCCGGCGAAGGCCACCGGCGAGCTCGTCTATGTCCACGACGTCCGCGTACCCGGCATGCTGCACGGCCGCGTCGTCCGCCCGCCTTACGCCGGCGTCGATGCCGGCCCGTTCGTCGGCACCAGCCTGATCGCGGTCGATGACGCCTCGGTGCGCGACATTCCCGGCCTTCTCGCGGTGGTGCGGATCGGCGATTTCGTCGGCGTCGTCGCCGAGCGCGAGGAGAACGCGATCAAGGCCGCCGCGCAGCTCAAGGTGAGCTGGAAGCCTGGACCGGCGCTGACCGATCTTGCCGACATCGAGAAGGCGCTGCGCGCCAATCCGTCGACGCCGCGCCAGTTGATCGACAAGGGCGATGTCGATGCCGCGATCAAGGCAGCGGCCACGCCGATGCCTCGGACCTACCTCTGGCCCTACCAGATGCACGGCTCGATCGGCCCGTCCTGCGCGGTTGCCGACTATAGCGAGAGCGCGATCCGCGTCTGGTCCGGCACCCAGAACCCGCACATCCTGCGCAGCGATCTGGCGCTGCTGATCCAGCGGCCGGAATCCGAGATCGACGTGATCAGGATGGAGGCCGCCGGCTGCTACGGCCGCAACTGCGCCGACGACGTCTCCGCTGATGCGCTGCTGCTGTCGCGCGCGGTCGGCCGCCCGGTGCGCGTCCAGCTCACCCGCGAGCAGGAACATGCGTGGGAGCCGAAGGGCACCGCGCAGCTGATGGACGTCAATGGCGGCCTCAACGCCGACGGCAGCGTCGCCGGTTACGATTTTTCCACGCGCTATCCGTCGAACGGCGCGCCGACGCTGGCGCTCTTGCTCACCGGACGGATCGCGCCTGAAGCCGCCGTGTTCGAGATGGGCGACCGCACCGCGATCCCGCCCTACGACTACGAGAATATGCGCGTGGTCGCCAATGACATGCCGCCGATCGTACGCGCCTCCTGGTTTCGCGGTGTGTCGGCGCTGCCGAACACCTTCGCGCATGAATCCTATATCGACGAGCTGGCCGCTGAAGCCGAGGTCGATCCGATCGAATACCGGCTGCGGTATCTGAAGGACAAGCGCGCGATCGATCTCGTCAACGCAGTCGCCGAGCGCGCCGGCTGGACGCCGCGCCCGGTGCGCGAGGCGCCGGAGGCGCAAGGCGACATCGTCCGCGGCCGCGGCTTTGCCTATGCGCTCTACGTGCACAGCAAGTTTCCCGGCTACGGCGCAGCATGGTCGGCTTGGATTGCAGACGTCGCGGTCAACAAAGCGACGGGCGATGTCAGCGTGACGCGCGTCGTCGCCGGCCAGGATTCCGGATTGTTGATCAATCCGGAGGGCGTGCGGCACCAGATCGAAGGCAACGTCATCCAGTCGACCAGCCGCGCGCTGATGGAAGAAGTCTCCTTCGAGCGCGGCGCGGTGGCGGCGCGGGAATGGGGCGCCTACCCCATCATCCAATTCCCCGATCTGCCCAAGGTCGATGTGTTGATGCTGCCGCGGCAGGACCAGCCGCCGCTCGGCGTCGGCGAGTCCGCCTCGGTGCCGAGCGCCGCCGCGATCGCCAACGCGATCTATGACGCGACCGGCGTGCGCTTCCGCGAATTGCCGTTCACGCCGGAACGCATTTTGAAGGGATTGCGCGGCGAGCCACCCGTCGCGCCCGCGCCGCTTCCACCGCCCGCGCAGACGGCTGACCTCAACAGATGGCAGAATCCGTTTGCAAAGCGCGGCGGCGTGCTCGCCGGCATTGCCGCGCTCTGCGCCGCGGCCATCGGTGTCGGCGCAGCTGTGCTGCCCTGGCGCGCGATCGCGCCGATTGCCCGGCCCGATGCCGCGGTCTATTCCGCCGCAACGATCGCCCGCGGCAAGCAGCTCGCAGCACTCGGCGCCTGCGCCGTCTGCCACACGTCGGAACATGGCGTCACCAACGCCGGCGGCCGGCCGCTCGAAACGCCGTTCGGCATCATCACTACGACCAACATCACGCCCGACGTCGACACCGGCATCGGCGCCTGGTCCTATCCCGCCTTCGAGCGCGCGATGCGCGAGGGCATTCATCGCGACGGACGCCATCTCTATCCGGCTTTTCCGTACACGCATTTCGCCAAGACCAATGATGCCGATCTGCAGGCGCTCTATGCCTATCTGATGGCGCAAGCGCCGGTGCGCACCGAGACGCCGGCGAACACGCTGGCATTTCCGTTCAACCTGCGGCCGCTGCTCGCCGGATGGAATGCGCTGTTCCATCGGCCTGATACGTTCCAGCCTGATCCATCGAAATCGGAGATCTGGAATCGCGGTGCCTATCTGATCGAAAGTCTGGGCCATTGCAGCGCCTGTCACTCGCCGCGCAATGCGCTCGGCGCCGAGCGGCAGGCCTCCTATCTCGCCGGCGGCTTCGCCGAGGGCTGGGAGGCGCCGGCGCTGACGTCGCTGTCGAAGGCGCCAGTGCCCTGGAGCGCGGACGAGCTTTACGCCTATCTGCGCACCGGCGAGTCCCGCTTCCACGGCGTTGCCGCGGGACCGATGGCGCCGGTCGTGCAGGAGCTCGCCGCACTGCCCAATCAGGACATCCGCGCGATGGCGGTCTACCTCGCCTCGTTCAACGAGACTGCCGATCGGCCGGCTCACGATGCGTTGGTAGCCAAGCTCGAAACCGCCACCGCCGTCACCACTGCCGCGTCCGCGGGCGGCCGGATCTATCAAGGCGCCTGCGCCGTCTGCCATGAGGTCGGCGGACCGCCGCTGTTCGGCAGCCGGCCGTCGCTGGCGCTCAACAGCAATCTGCACAGCGACGTCCCTGACAATCTGATCCAGGTGATCCTGCACGGCATCGCCAAGCCTGCCGTGACCGATCTCGGCTACATGCCGGCCTTCAGGGACAGCATGAGCGACGGCCAGATCGCCGAGCTCGTCACGTTCCTGCGGCGGCAATTTGTCCCGGGCAAACCGGCCTGGACCGATGTCGCCGCAACCGTGGGCCGTATACGGCGGACCATAGCGCGCTGACCTGCCATGTTCCGGGCAAAACCCACTGGGCGGGCGGCGCCCGGCAGGCTAAGGTTCCCGCATGACCGTGACAGATATCGCGACCCGGACCTACAACCATGGCTGGCGGCTCGACCCGATCGTGCGCAGCCTGCTGGACACCGATTTCTACAAGCTGTTGATGCTGCAGATGATCCGGGAATGCTATCCGGACACCCGCACGACCTTTTCGGTGATCAACCGCTCGACCCATATCCGGCTCGCCGAGGTCATCGACGAGGGCGAGCTGCGCGCCCAGCTCGACCACGCCCGCACCATCCGCTTCGCCAAGAAGGAATTGATCTGGCTCGCCGGCAACACGTTCTACGGCAAGACCCAGATGTTCTCGCCCGACTTCATCAACTGGCTCTCGACCTTCCGCCTGCCCGAATATGAGCTGAACAAGGTCGACGGCCAGTATGAGCTGCATTTCCACGGGCCGTGGACCCACACCACGATGTGGGAGATCCCGGCGCTTGCGATCCTCAATGAGCTGCGCTCGCGCGCGGCGACCAAGACCTACGGCCGCTTCGCGCTCGATGTGCTCTACGCCCGCGCCAAGGCCAAGCTGTGGGCCAAGGTCGAGCGGCTGCGCAAGCTGGATGGCTTGCGGCTGTCCGATTTCGGCACGCGCCGCCGCCACGGTTTTCTGTGGCAACGCTGGTGCGTCGAGGCGGTGAAGGAAGGCCTCGGTCCCTCCTTCACCGGAACGTCGAACGTGCTGCTCGCGATGGATAACGACCTCGAGGCGATCGGCACCAACGCGCATGAGCTGCCGATGGTGGCTGCGGCACTTGCCGACGACGACGAGGCGCTGCGCTGGGCGCCCTATCGCATCCTCGATCAGTGGCGCCACACCTATGGCGGCAACCTGCTGATCGCCCTGCCCGACGCGTTCGGCACCAAGCCGTTCCTGCGCGATGCGCCCGACTGGGTCGCCGACTGGACCGGCTTTCGTCCCGACAGCGCGCCGCCGATCACGGCCGGCGAAGACATCATCAAGTGGTGGAAGCAGAAGGGCCGCGATCCGAAGGAGAAGCTGTTGGTGTTCTCCGACGCGATGGATGTCGGCTCGATCGAGGAGACGTTCCACCACTTCAAGGGCCGTGTGCGCGTCAGCTTCGGCTGGGGCACCAACCTCACCAACGATTTCGTCGGCTGCGCGCCCGACGGTACCGCGGCGCTCGACCCGATCTCGATCGTCTGCAAGGTGACGTCGGTCGACGGGCGGCCGGCCGTCAAGCTCTCCGACAATCCGGAGAAGGCGACCGGCATCCCGTCCGAGGTCGAGCGCTATTTGCGCGTGTTCGGCAATGTCGGCCGTGTTCGCACCGCAGTTCACGTCTAAATCAACGCACCGATCACTCCGATCGACTGACCTGACGAGTTTCGCATGCCCGCACCCAAGCCGCCTGCCTTCGAAACCCTGAGCCTGCACGCCGGCCAGCGCCCCGATCCCGCGACCGGCGCGCGCGCGGTTCCGATCTACCAGACCACGTCCTACGTGTTCCAGGACGCCGACCACGCCGCAGCACTGTTCAACCTGGAACGCGCCGGCCACATCTATACGCGGATCTCGAACCCGACCACCGCGGTTCTGGAGGAGCGCATCGCTGCGCTCGAATGCGGCGTCGGCGCGATCTGCACCGCCAGCGGCATGGCCGCGATGCATCTGGCGATCGCAACCCTGCTCAATGCCGGCGACCATATCGTCGCCTCCGCCTCGCTTTATGGCGGCACCATCAACATTTTGGCACATACGCTGCCGCGCTTCGGCATCACCACCACGTTCGTGAAGCCGCGCGCGCTCGACGAATTCCGCGCCGCGATCAAGCCGAACACGCGGCTCGTGATCGGCGAAACCATCGGCAATCCCGGCCTCGAGGTGCTCGATATCCCGGCGGTCGCCCAGATCGCGCACGATGCGAAGATTCCGCTCTTGATCGACAACACCTTCGCGACGCCTTATCTGAGCCAGCCGATCGAGCTCGGCGCCGACATCACGATGAATTCGGCGACCAAATGGATGGGCGGCCACGGCATTGCCATCGGCGGCGTCATTGTCGATGGCGGCCGGTTCGACTGGCGCGCCTCCGGCAAATTCCCGCAGCTGACCGAGCCCTATGCCGGCTATCACGGCATCGTCTTCGACGAGCAGTTCGGCAAGGCCGCCTTCATCATGCGCGCCCGCACCGAGGGCCTGCGCGATTTCGGCGCCTGCCTGTCGCCGACCAATGCGTTCCAGCTGTTGCAGGGCATCGAGACGCTCGGCGTCCGCATGGACCGCCACGTCAGCAACACCCATGCGGTACTGGACGCCCTCGCCGCCAACAAGGCGGTCGACTGGGTGCTGCATCCGTCGCTGGAGACGCATCCGGACTACGCGCTGGCGAAGAAGCTGTTGCCGCGCGGCGCCGGCTCGATCATCAGCTTCGGCATCAAGGGCGGTCGCGCCGCCGGCAAGAAGTTCATCGAATCCCTGAAGCTGATCAGCCATCTCGCCAATGTCGGCGACGCCAAGACGCTGGTGATCCACCCTGCAAGCACCACGCATCAGCAGATGGATGCCGAGCAGCTCAAGGCCGCCGGGATCGGCGAGGAGCTGGTGCGGCTCTCGGTCGGCATCGAGACCGCGCAGGACATCATCGACGATCTCGGCCAGGCGCTGCGCACCTCGCAAAGGACCTGAGCCATGCAGCTTTCCGTCAACGGCATCGACACCTTTGTTGCGACCGGCGGCAAGCCGTTCGATGCATCGCTGCCGGCCGTGGTGATGATCCACGGCGCCGGCTTCGATTCCTCGACCTGGGCGCTGCACAGCCGCTGGTTCGCCCATCACGGCTATTCCGTGCTGGCGCCCGACCTGCCCGGGCATGGCCGCTCCTCCGGCAAGCCGCTAAAGACAATCGCCGAGATGGCCGACTGGATCGCGGCGCTGATTGCCGCGGCCGGCGCAGCGAAGGCCCGGCTGATCGGCCATTCGATGGGGTCGCTGATCGCGATCGAGACCTCGGCGCGGCATCCCGACAGGGTCTCCGGTCTCGCGCTGATCGGCACCGCCGCGACCATGACGGTCGGCCCCGACCTGCTGAAGGCCGCCGAGGCCAATGATGCTGACGCGATCGACATGGTCTCGATCTGGGGCCTCGGCTTCAAGGCCGAGCTCGGCGGCAGCCTCGCGCCGGGGATGTGGATGCACCAGGGCGCGCAGCGGGTGCTGCAGGAGGCGAAGCCGGGCGTGCTGTACAACGACCTCAACGCCTGCAACGCCTACCAGAACGCGCTGACCGCCGCGGCCGCGGTCAAGGTGCCCGCGACCTTCATCCTCGGCGAGCGCGACATGATGACCCCCGCCAAGGCCGGCAAGGCGCTGGCCGCCGCGACGCCGAACGCGCGGACCGTGGTGCTGGCGGGCGCCGGCCACATGATGATGGTCGAGCAGCCCGACGAACTGCTGGCGGCGTTGCGATAGCGGCGGCGGTCCCCCTTCCCTTCTCCCCTTGTGTTCTCGGGGAGGAGATTGCTGGGGATGGAAGTTGTTTCCTGGAGGTGGATACAGCGTTGATATTGCTTGCGTCAACCGAGACGGACGGTCACGCTTGATCCTAACGTAACCCATGCGGTGCTACCTATTTTGGTTCGAGGTAGCATCGTCGGTCGAGGGATCAAATGCCGCGTGTGAAGCTGACCAAGAGTGTCATTGACGCTCTGCCCACTCCATCGAAGGACACCGTTCATTGGGACACCGGGCGTCCCGGTTTTGGCGTCAAGATTACTCCGAAAGGGCGCAAGGTTTTCGTCGTGTTGTATCGAACGGCGGGAGCGGGGTCGCGCCTGCGCAAATATACCATCGGACCATACGGCCGGATCACCCTCAATCAGGCTCGCGTGACCGCCCAGAAGGTATTTGCTGCAAAACTGGACGGTCGCGACCTCGCCGCGGAGAAGAAGGACTCCCGCCGAAGGATGGTTGCAGACCGCGTTGATGATCTGCTTGAGGCTTTCATTGCCCAGCACATTTCCCAAAATCGGTCTGCGCGGGAGATCTCACGAATGCTCCGCCGAGAGGCCGGGTCGGCATGGGGTAGCCGGAGCATTCATGAGATCAGCAAGCGTGATGTGATTGATGTCGTTAATACGATTGAGCAACGCGGGGCTCCGGTCGCCGCCAACAAGGCACTAAAGGCGATCAAAACCTTCTTTCGCTGGTGTGTGGGCCGCGCCGTGCTGGACCGGTCACCCGCCGACGGTGTGCCGCTTCCGGCAAAACAGGTGACGCGGGATCGGGTGTTGAGCGATGGCGAACTCGCCCAAGTCATCCTCGCAGCAAGACAGATTGGCGGTCCCTATGGCGACATCGTCGAGGTCTTGGCCTTGACCGGCCAGCGCCGAGAGGAGGTGGCGCGTTGCACCTGGGATGAGATCGATCTGAAGATGCGAACCTGGAAGCTTTCTTCTGACCGCACGAAAAATGCAAAACCGCATGAAGTGCATCTATCCGACCCCGTCATAGCCGTTTTAACCAGAGCTAAAAAGGCAGGTAAGTTTGTCTTCTCGCGGTCGGGAGATATCTCATTTCAGGACTTCAGTTCCGCCAAGCGAGAAATAGATGAGATTTCCGGCGTCACCGAATGGCGGCTGCATGATCTGCGACGAACCTGCGTCTCTGGTATGGCAAGGCTAGGCATAGCCCCACACGTCGCCGACAAGATTCTGAATCACCAAGCAGGCACGATCTCTGGTGTTGCAGCCGTCTATCAACGCCACGATTTCCTCGCCGAACGCAGAGAAGCTCTAGAAACGTGGGGTACCCATGTTAGTCGCATCATCGGCAATTTCTTTGAAATCAATGCTCGTCGCAAAGCAGCCTGATCCTTTTTCATTGACAGATCCCTCGCTGGACCTAACCGTAACGTCATGCTGCTGCACCTGCCACACAGGGTTCGGGATCACTCTCGCCGACACCACAGTCCGCTATTGGGCAAGTTCGGGAAAACATTTCCTCTTGCTGAGTTTTTCGCATTTTGACGCCAACGCAGACGCTGAGGATGGTGCGCTCGTGACTTTTAATCATGGGGTCGAGGGCTCGAGTCCCTCCGCGCTCATCATTGATAATGCAGAATAAATCTCGATAATCCCAGATTGAGTCATTCGACGTTTACCATTGGGGTAACGACTCGGGTAACAACAATTGGTGTGCGCTTAGGAATGATCAACGCATCTAGGAGCCCGTCCAGATATGTTTTCGTGACGGGCATTTGTTGTAGAGTAGCAGGCTCAGGCTGCGTTTGCGAGGTTGAACAGCTTGAGGAGGTTATGGACGGTGCAGATCATTGTCCACTCGGCGCGCACTTTCTCGATGCCCCGCAACAGGAACTGGCGGAAGCCTCTTGCCTGTTTGATCTGCCCGAACACCGGCTCCACCACTTGCTTTCGCAATCGGTAGGGTGTTTCGAAGCCGCCATCGTCGATCTTCTTTCGCATGGCCTGTGTCAGCGGGCCGCCGACTTTTCCGTTCGCTACTGTCGGGTGCTTGGCGCGTCCGGGCGCGACATAGCCATCGATGCTGCGTGTGTCGAGCGCTTCGAGATTGGCTTCGCTGCAGTAGCCGGAATCCGCTGAGGCCTGCCGCGGCTTGCGGCCAAGATTGCTCTCGATGGCCTCGATCAGGGGCACCAACTGGCCCTGATCGCTGCCGTGCTGGGTCAGTTCTTGCGCGACAATGATCTGGGCATGTGCATCGACGGCCGCCTGGGCATTATAGGCCTGAACGAAGCCATCCTTCGACTTCATGATGCGGCTTTCCGGATCGGTGAAGTTGCGTTGCGCCTTGGGATTGGGTTCCTCCGATGGCAGCGCCGCCGGTTTGCCCGGCTTCTTGCGGCCTTCGGCCTGGCGCTGCTGTTCCTTTTCGGCCTCGATGCGGCGCTCTTCCTCCGCCGCCAGTTTGGCGTCCGCTTCCAGCGCCGCCATCGCTTGCTGGATCTTCGCCAGCCGTTTCTGCTTGTCGACGGTCCAGTCCGGCAGTTCGTCGCTGTTGCCGAAAGTCTCATCCTCCGAGGCATCCGCCGCCTCGGCGGCCGCCAGCATGCGAGCGACCTCGGCCTTCAATTCCGCCTCGCGCTTCTTCATGCGCTCATAACTCATCGCCTTGTGTTTCGACGCGTTCGCCTTGATCTTCGTACCATCCAGCGCGACATGACCGAGCTTGACCAGCCCGGCCGTCTCGCACAACTTCAGAACCTGCACGAATAGCGCGCCGAGCGCCTTCAAATGTCGCTTGCGAAAGTCGCAGATCGTCCGAAAATCCGGCGCATCCAGCGCCACGATCATCACAAAATCGTTCCGCTCCCGGCAGGCCTTGGCAATCCGACGCGACGAATACAGCCCACTCGCATAGCTATGCAGCAGCAGCGCCACCATCATCCGCGGATCAAACGGCGGCTGCCCAAGCCCGCTCACATAGCTGCCCATGATCTCCCTGAGATCGAGGCTCTCCCGCACCAGATCAACCATAAACCGCGAGACATGGCCTTTCGGCACGAAGTCCTGCACATTCGGCGGCAGAAGCAGCGTCTGATCGATGTTCCAAGGCCGAAAATACTTGCTCATCGCCCAATGTTGAATCAGACCCGACCAGATTTGAACAGCGACTATCCAGACAAGCTCCTAGCGACCAATAAGACCAAGGAAGAACTGTTCGCCAAGATCGCAGCACAACAGCGGCTCTCGCCATAAGTCGGCGTTTGCCGGATGGCACAAGTGGATTGACCCGTACAACAAGCTGGAAGGGTGAAATTCCCAGAGAGCGGCGCCGTTCGTCTATCACTGCCCTCGAAGAGAATTTCTTTAGCGCAGGTAATACTCGCTGGATCGAATGCATGCCGAGATCAACGCCATGATCCAAACCCATGCCGTCCTGGGCCCCGTCGCCGCCCTTGCATTTTGCTGGCAGCCCTCAAAACCGGCGTGGCCGGCAATCGTCACGCTGCTATTCACGCGGTAGCGTTTCGCGAGCTCGGGCTGGGCGCATTTTGTCACAACGCGCTCTCTATCGCTCATCGCCATTTATCTGGACGGATGTGCCTCCACTCCGAGAAGTCTTTTCGCCGAGCGGCCAAGCCTGATAAGCGCACTCCAGTAAACCGCCGCCTCTCGCAGGAACGATTCAACAAAACGTGAGTTCGCTTTTAAACAAGAACGATAGATCGGTGACAGCCATGACAAGATCCGTTGAGGAATTGAGGCGCGCGTCCGAGCGGAGCCGCGCGCAGCTCGCGACGACCGTCGATCGGTTGAGAGAGCAAATCACCGACACCGCTGAAGGCCTGCGCTACAAGGTTTCTCCGCAGGGGATTAAGTCAGAAGTCTCCGAGTTCGTCGGCCGAAAAACCCAAGGCTGGCTCGACTCGCTCAAGCAGCAAGCCATGGAAAACCCGATGCAGACCATCGCTGCGGGGACTGCGGTTGCGGTGCCCGTCCTGCGGCTGGCCCGGGGTTTTCCACTCCCCCTACTGATGATCGGTGCCGGCCTTGCCTTGACGTCGAAGACCGTTCGCAACCGCGCCATTGAGGCGGCGGCGCCAACGATCGAAAAGGCCAAGGAATTAGGAGGTGATGCCGCCGAACGCGCTCAATCCTTCGGGAAAGGTACGGCGGATGGGATATCCGCAATGGGGCGAAAGGCCGCCGACCTGGCGAGCGAAGCCCAAGCCGCCGCGACCGGGCTCGCCGGCGACCTGAAAGACCGGGTATCCGAGACCGTCGATCGGGTGAAAGCAGGCATCGATACCGCCTCGGACACGGCAAAAGATAGCATCGATCGAGCCCGGTCGACCGCGCGCGAAAAGGCGACCCCCGCGCCGGAAACCGTGCGTCAGGTCTTCCACGACAACGCCACCTTGATCGCCGGTGTGGGGGTCGCGATCGGAGCGATTATTGCGGCCTCCCTTCCCAACACAAGGGCTGAAGCTTCCGCACTCGGCGAGGCGAGCGATGGCGCCAAACGTGCGGCAGGCAAGGCAGCTCAGTCGGGATTCGTGACGGCCAAGGACGCGGTACTGTCGGCCGCCGATGCGGCTGCGAAGAGCGTATCGGATGCGGATCTTGGCAAACACGCCAGCCGGATGACCCGGGATATGTCCGAAAGACTGAAGGAAGCAGCCGACGACATGGTGACGGCGGCATTCAATCCCTCTCGAACCGAAGAGAAATCGTCATGAGCGAATTTGATACCCATATTCGACAAGCCGCGTCTTCTCAGGCGCAGGACCCGACCGCCTCTAACACTCTGAAGGACCAAATCGCCGAAGCAGGCGCCGACGTCAAACAACGCGCGGGCGATGCGCTGCGGGCCTCAACCGAGGCCGCGCGTGACAAGTTCAAGGAGGCGGCCGACGCGGCACGGGACGTGGCGGAGGGAGCCGCAGATCGCTTCCAGGACAAGGCCGAGGAGCAGCAGCGCTCCGGGGCAGATTTCGTAACCCGGCTCGCCGGAAACATTCGGCAAGCCGGCCATGCTTTCGAAAGCGACGCACCATTTGCCGCGCGCGGCATCAATTCCGCCGCTGACTACGTCGAAGACGCTGCCGAGAAGATCCGCAATGGAACTTTTCGTGATCTCGTGGACGGGGCGTCCGACTTCGCGAAACGGCAGCCGGCTGCCTTTCTCGGATTGTCGGTGCTCGCTGGCTTCGCCGCAATACGCTTCTTCAAGGCGTCAGGAAGCCAGACATCCTCGGGCGGCGAGGATGCATCATGAACACTCAATCGGATCTTCAGGCGATTTCGACCCTCCTCGGCGAGGCGCTCTCGCAGTTCGCCAAGCTCTTCCAGAATGAGATTGATCTCGCCAAGGCCGAAGCGGGCGAGAAGGTGCAGCAGATCGGCAGCGCTGCAGGCTTCTTCGCCGCGGGCGCCGTTCTAGTCATTCCCGCGCTCGTCATGGCGCTTTTTTCGCTGTCAGCAGCCTTGATCGCGGCCGGCTGGTCGCAGCCGAGTTCATACCTTGTCTCAGCGATCGTTGCGGGAGCGGTTGCCGGCGTGTTGTTCGCCGTCGGCATGAACCGCCTGGACGCCCGCAATTTGGCGCCTCGCGAAACGATGCGTCAGCTAGAGAAGGACAAGATTAGTGTGAAGGAAATGGTGAGATGAGCGGCACACAATCAGGTTTTCTGGACAATCTGAGGGACGCGGTTCGGGAAAATCCGCTTGCCGCCGCGCTGATCGGCGGAGGTGCGGTATGGCTCTTGTTGGGTAACGAGACGCTGAAGAACGCGGCAAAATCGGTGAGTGGGGCAACAGCACCGCTCGCCGATATTGGAGCCAATCTGCGGCCGAGCGCGCCGAAATTCACGAGCAGTCCGCCGACCGCTCCGGAAACGGAAGCCGGATTATCACAACACTTGGGCGACACCGTGCGCGATGCGAAAAGCACGGCGTCGGCTACCATGTCGAGCGCCGCGGATGCAGTCAAGCAGGGGTTGGATGAAGGCGTTACCTATGCACAGGAAAACTTGGGCAAGCTCGGCGATGCGCTGCCGCGAAAGGAGACGATCGCACAGGTCCAATCGTCCTTCTCGGCGCTGCTCGAGAGACAACCGCTTCTGATCGGCGCAATAGGTTTGACGGTTGGAGCGGCGGTTGCCGGCGCGTTCAGTGGGTCAGAATTCGAAAACAATTGGGCCGGAGAGCTCAGCGACAGCGTCAAAGAGGACCTGAATGCTCGGGCGGAAGCGGTAGCTCAAAGCGTGCGCGAAGCCTCCGAGACGCTCAAGGCTGAAGCTGACGACATCGGCACCGAAACTCTCGAGCGGTTGCAAGAAACTGGCCGGACTGGGGCAAATGTGGTGCGTGAGCATCTAAAGACGCGTTAGGCCGCGGAGGTTGGCGGCCCAAAGCTTCGCAACATGCGCCGCAGTGCGCTGGCGTTTTTCGGCGCATAGGCGTCATTATCGTTATTGAAATAGACCCAGGCTCGTTTGGCTCGGCTGGCCTTAATCCTGTCGGCCCACACCGTCAGCTCTTCCTTTGGATAGTCGTGCCGATACCAGCGCTTGGGACCATGCAACCTGACATATACTTCATCCGCGGTCCGGATAAGTACGTCCGGTAGTCTCGGCCCACTGCAAGAGCAGAAGATGATGCCTGCCTCTCGGAAGGCGCGGTAAACCTCTTCATTCCACCAGCTGGCGTGCCGAAATTCCACGACGTTGCGGCGGGCGGGATCAAGCTGGCCGACAATGTTATTGAGCCGGCCCCTAGTCTGACTGAGTCACAAAACCGCCGGCCAGAATCAGCGATGGATGAAGCACGGACCATCAGTCGAGAGGCCGACATGAGCGGGCGTGGCACCAAGACGAGCGAGAAGCGATTTGCGACGTATTTGGAAGGGCTTGCCAGTGTCATCGGTCATGCTGATCGGAAGGCGCCGCTGCGCGACTATTGCGTCGGCCTGATGGCCTGTGGCGGTCGCAAGAGCGTGGAGTCGATGGCGGCGGTGACAGCTCCGGAACGGACGGCCGCCCAGCATCAATCGCTGCTGCATTTCGTCGGCAGCGGCGCCTGGTCGGATGAGAAGGTGCTGGGCAAGGTACGTGAGATGGTCCTGCCGGCGATTGAACGCCAGGGCCCCATCGAAGCCTGGATCATCGACGATACCGGATTTCCCAAGCAGGGCCGACATTCAGTTGGAGTTGCACGGCAATATTGCGGGCAGCTCGGCAAGCAGGATAATTGTCAGGTGGCGGTGTCACTGTCGATTGCCAACCACCACGCCAGCCTGCCTGTCGCTTATCGCCTTTATCTTCCGAAGGAATGGACTGAGGACTGCGATCGGCGGCGCAAGGTGGGCATTCCTGCCGAAGTTGGCTTCCGGACCAAGCCGGAGATCGCGCTGGAGCAGTTGCGGTGGGCCTGCGCGAGCGGCCTTCCACGCGGTGTCGTACTGATGGACGCGGGCTATGGCAATAACAGCGACCTGCGCACGGAGATCACGGCGCTGGGATTGACCTATGTGGCGGGTCTTCTGTCGAGCACAACGGTATGGGCGCCCGGTACCGGTCCCTTGCCGCCGAAGCCATGGTCGGGCCGCGGCCGTCCACCGAAACTGATGCGCCGCAACCGTCAGCATCAGCCGGCCGCCGTCAAGGCGCTCGCGATCGGCCTGCCGGCCAAAGCTTGGCGCACCATCACGTGGCGGCAAGGAACGAACGAAAAGCTGACCTCGCGCTTTGCCCGCGTGCGGGTCCGTGCCGCGCATCGTGATTATTGGCAAACCACCCGGCGATTGGAGGAATGGTTGCTGATCGAATGGCCAAAAGGCGAGGACCAGCCTACCAAATACTGGCTCTCGACATTGCCGGATGTGGCATTCCGGACTCTCGTTGAGACGGCTAAATTGCGCTGGCGCATCGAACGCGACTATCAGGAACTCAAGCAGGAGGTCGGGCTCGGCCACTTCGAGGGACGCGGCTGGCGCGGCTTTCATCATCACGCAACAATGTGCATCGCAGCCTACGGATTCCTGATCTCCGAGCGGGAGACGATTCCCCCCTCAGGCACTCGGCACGCCCGGCCGATCCTGCTCGATCGCATTCCCGCAGATTACAGACCCCGCGGATTTGCCGCTGCGGACCCAACGTCACATTCCAAATTCGATCGCGACGATGCGACGGCGCCTCGAACATGGGCTCGTCCGAACGCTGTCGAGATGTCCTTGTTGTGCGATCAAGTTCGACCACTAGACAGATCATCGTTTGTGACGCAGTAGGACTAGGAGCTTGTCTGGATAGTCGCTGTTCAAATCTGGTCGGGTCTGATTCAACATTGGGCGATGAGCAAGTATTTTCGGCCTTGGAACATCGATCAGACGCTGCTTCTGCCGCCGAATGTGCAGGACTTCGTGCCGAAAGGCCATGTCTCGCGGTTTATGGTTGATCTGGTGCGGGAGAGCCTCGATCTCAGGGAGATCATGGGCAGCTATGTGAGCGGGCTTGGGCAGCCGCCGTTTGATCCGCGGATGATGGTGGCGCTGCTGCTGCATAGCTATGCGAGTGGGCTGTATTCGTCGCGTCGGATTGCCAAGGCCTGCCGGGAGCGGAACGATTTTGTGATGATCGTGGCGCTGGATGCGCCGGATTTTCGGACGATCTGCGACTTTCGCAAGCGACATTTGAAGGCGCTCGGCGCGCTATTCGTGCAGGTTCTGAAGTTGTGCGAGACGGCCGGGCTGGTCAAGCTCGGTCATGTCGCGCTGGATGGTACGAAGATCAAGGCGAACGCGTCGAAACACAAGGCGATGAGTTATGAGCGCATGAAGAAGCGCGAGGCGGAATTGAAGGCCGAGGTCGCTCGCATGCTGGCGGCCGCCGAGGCGGCGGATGCCTCGGAGGATGAGACTTTCGGCAACAGCGACGAACTGCCGGACTGGACCGTCGACAAGCAGAAACGGCTGGCGAAGATCCAGCAAGCGATGGCGGCGCTGGAAGCGGACGCCAAACTGGCGGCGGAGGAAGAGCGCCGCATCGAGGCCGAAAAGGAACAGCAGCGCCAGGCCGAAGGCCGCAAGAAGCCGGGCAAACCGGCGGCGCTGCCATCGGAGGAACCCAATCCCAAGGCGCAACGCAACTTCACCGATCCGGAAAGCCGCATCATGAAGTCGAAGGATGGCTTCGTTCAGGCCTATAATGCCCAGGCGGCCGTCGATGCACATGCCCAGATCATTGTCGCGCAAGAACTGACCCAGCACGGCAGCGATCAGGGCCAGTTGGTGCCCCTGATCGAGGCCATCGAGAGCAATCTTGGCCGCAAGCCGCGGCAGGCCTCAGCGGATTCCGGCTACTGCAGCGAAGCCAATCTCGAAGCGCTCGACACACGCAGCATCGATGGCTATGTCGCGCCCGGACGCGCCAAGCACCCGACAGTAGCGAACGGAAAAGTCGGCGGCCCGCTGACACAGGCCATGCGAAAGAAGATCGACGATGGCGGCTTCGAAACACCCTACCGATTGCGAAAGCAAGTGGTGGAGCCGGTGTTCGGGCAGATCAAACAGGCAAGAGGCTTCCGCCAGTTCCTGTTGCGGGGCATCGAGAAAGTGCGCGCCGAGTGGACAATGATCTGCACCGTCCATAACCTCCTCAAGCTGTTCAACCTCGCAAACGCAGCCTGAGCCTGCTACTCTACAACAAATGCCCGTCACGAAAACATATCTGGACGGGCTCCTAGACTAGGAGCTTGTCTGGATAGTCGCTGTTCAAATCTGGTCGGGTCTGATTCAACATTGGGCGATGAGCAAGTATTTTCGGCCTTGGAACATCGATCAGACGCTGCTTCTGCCGCCGAATGTGCAGGACTTCGTGCCGAAAGGCCATGTCTCGCGGTTTATGGTTGATCTGGTGCGGGAGAGCCTCGATCTCAGGGAGATCATGGGCAGCTATGTGAGCGGGCTTGGGCAGCCGCCGTTTGATCCGCGGATGATGGTGGCGCTGCTGCTGCATAGCTATGCGAGTGGGCTGTATTCGTCGCGTCGGATTGCCAAGGCCTGCCGGGAGCGGAACGATTTTGTGATGATCGTGGCGCTGGATGCGCCGGATTTTCGGACGATCAGCGACTTTCGCAAGCGACATTTGAAGGCGCTCGGCGCGCTATTCGTGCAGGTTCTGAAGTTGCGCGAGACGGCCGGGCTGGTCAAGCTCGGTCATGTCGCGCTGGATGGTACGAAGATCAAGGCGAACGCGTCGAAACACAAGGCGATGAGTTATGAGCGCATGAAGAAGCGCGAGGCGGAATTGAAGGCCGAGGTCGCTCGCATGCTGGCGGCCGCCGAGGCGGCGGATGCCTCGGAGGATGAGACTTTCGGCAACAGCGACGAACTGCCGGACTGGACCGTCGACAAGCAGAAACGGCTGGCGAAGATCCAGCAAGCGATGGCGGCGCTGGAAGCGGACGCCAAACTGGCGGCGGAGGAAGAGCGCCGCATCGAGGCCGAAAAGGAACAGCAGCGCCAGGCCGAAGGCCGCAAGAAGCCGGGCAAACCGGCGGCGCTGCCATCGGAGGAACCCAATCCCAAGGCGCAACGCAACTTCACCGATCCGGAAAGCCGCATCATGAAGTCGAAGGATGGCTTCGTTCAGGCCTATAATGCCCAGGCGGCCGTCGATGCACATGCCCAGATCATTGTCGCGCAAGAACTGACCCAGCACGGCAGCGATCAGGGCCAGTTGGTGCCCCTGATCGAGGCCATCGAGAGCAATCTTGGCCGCAAGCCGCGGCAGGCCTCAGCGGATTCCGGCTACTGCAGCGAAGCCAATCTCGAAGCGCTCGACACACGCAGCATCGATGGCTATGTCGCGCCCGGACGCGCCAAGCACCCGACAGTAGCGAACGGAAAAGTCGGCGGCCCGCTGACACAGGCCATGCGAAAGAAGATCGACGATGGCGGCTTCGAAACACCCTACCGATTGCGAAAGCAAGTGGTGGAGCCGGTGTTCGGACAGATCAAACAGGCAAGAGGCTTCCGCCAGTTCCTGTTGCGGGGCATCGAGAAAGTGCGCGCCGAGTGGACAATGATCTGCACCGTCCATAACCTCCTCAAGCTGTTCAACCTCGCAAACGCAGCCTGAGCCTGCTACTCTACAACAAATGCCCGTCACGAAAACATATCTGGACGGGCTCCTAGCCCGCCTTATTCGTCAGAGGGCGCCTGAGAGGCTGGCGAGCGTGGTGTAAAGCGCTGATGCGGCGTAGGATTCGGTTGTAAAGCCACCCCATCACCTTCAGCCGCGAACACCACGCCCGCCATGACCGATGATACGATTCTGCCCTTCTCGTTTCCAGCCGTTCACGCCAAGAAAGTCACAGCTGCCTTCGATGGCGGTCGGCTGACCTCGAACGGGGGCGTGATGCTTCTGGCGATGGCCGAGCGGCGTCTCGGCTTGGCCGACAATTTGGCCCGGGTGTTCCCGGATCGGCGCGATCCGACGCGGGTCGTGCACAGCCTTGTCGATATGTTCCGCGCGCGCATGTTCGCGATCTGCTGCGGCTACGAGGACGCCGACGACCTCGATCATCTGCGGTCCGATCCCGCATTCAAGCTGGCCTGCGGACGGCTGCCGGACACGGGTCGCGATCTGTGTTCCCAACCGACGCTGTCGCGGCTGGAGAATGCTCCGCGCCTGCGCGACGTGATCCGACTGACCTACACTTTGGTCGACGCATGGATGGATAGCTACCCGCGCGAGCCGGCATCCGTCACGCTCGACATCGATGATACCTGCGATGTCGTCCACGGCCATCAGCAGCTCTCGCTGTTCAACGCTCATTATGACGAACGCTGCTTCCTGCCTGCCCGCTGAAAGGCCGCCGCCTCTGCCGACGAGTCGGCCGGAGAGGCATCTTGCGCGTCCACGCTATCCGTTTGTTGACGCGCGCGATACATTGAGACGAAGTTCATCTGTACTCACTTTCGAAGATGAAGGCCAGGAGCGCTGATCGTATGTGCCTGGACTTGAGCCGACACATCGCCGGCATTTGACGGTTCAGCTGCCAAGCGAAAGGAAGTCGTGGTCACGACGCTCCCGATCGAATTTCAATCGGACCCCGTTGTCGATCTGTTCGAGGAGTTCGCGCCGTCGAGCTCATCGGGGATTTCCTCTCGGTGATAACGGCCACTTGATCGTGTCACCACAGCGGCGCTCCGGCGCGAGACACCCAGGTAACTACATCCCGAGGCGCGCGAACTGCATCGACGCGTGCTCCGCCTCGGAAAGGGGATACCACGGCTGGCTGCCAGCTGCGGTGCGCAACAAGGACCTACAGAACGCCGGCGTGAGCTTGCCGCGGTGGATCACGACGTTCTCGCGCCCCGTCGCAGCTCGAGCGCTCTGCCAGTCCTGATTGTAGCCGCGCTGGTCATTGGACTTCACGTGGCAAGCGGCGAACGCGGCATCGCTCAGCGTTGCCAACTGCCAGGCATGTACCGGCCGCTTGGTATGGATGTGCACCCACATCGGGCTTGGGATCGCGCCATTGCGCAGGGCCTTGGGCTGCAGCTTGATCTCGAACAGTGTCCCCGGATCACCCTTCAAGGCGCGCGGTGGATTCACAGACGCCAGCTCCCCGGCCGCCCGCAACTGTTCAAGATACTTCTGGGACGGAAACGCGTAGGTCTTCATGCAATCGATCGTGATCGCCGCCTTTCGCGTCTTCAAAGAGTTCGCCTGTCCCTGCACCTCGGACAACATCGCCTTGAGCCGGGTTATTTTGTCATGCACTTCCGGCACTTGCGCAGGCGTGAGTAGGCCACGTCGGCGAGGCTCCTCCAGCGCGACTACACTGGCCTCAATCTCGGAGGCCTGCGTCTGCAGTCGCTTAACGACGAGATCCACGACGTGATCGGCGTCCTCGGGCTTCATCTGGCGCGCTTGCGAGACGGCGCTTTGCTGAGCCGGCAGATCGAACTGCAAAAGTTCGTCCATTCGCTCGAGTAATCCGCTCAGTGCTTTCCTGGAGGGCGGAGCTTGCAATATCTCCAGGTGCCCAGTCGCCGACGATGACGCCCTCGCGTCTGCCTCCTCCGCGCTCGCGAGTTTCTTTGTACCCAAATCCGAGAGTACGATCACCTTGCCTGTTGGGGCCGTGGCAGCGTCGGGCGTGGCGAGCTGCGGCTCGCGCAGCCCGGCCGCCGAACTTCGCTCGCCTGCGGCCGGGGCGCGCTTGCCTTTCCCCTTCCTCCGCGCCGCACCCCCCTCAACCACTACGGCAGTCCGGGCCGGCGGCTCAATCATGGCGGGCGTCTTTGGCTGCACGTGCAAAAGACGCGTGACGTCGTCCGCGGTGACCCATGCACCTTCCGCGATCTGGCCCAACAGTTCCAATGGAAGGTCGGCATCCGTTCCGGCGTCCCTTAGCCTGGTAACGACGCCGTGCACCCCTGAGGCAAATTCCGAAAGCCGCTCCATGACTCCTTCCAGAACGGTGCAGTGGTCTGCGTCGAGCGCCGCTCCCCGCAGAACGGCGTCGGAAGTCGAGTTGAATGCCGGAAAAAAATCCGTGATAAAGGTCCCAAGCAGTCGCACCCGCCCGTCCTCACCCATGAGGGCGTCGTTCACGGCTGGGCCGAACGTGGCCGCCTTCGACTCGATCAAGAGTCGCGCGAGAGCGATGCGCGATTCCAGGTACATGCACTTCGTATTAAGTGCCCAGCCGGTACGCTGGCGTAGCGCGGCCTCGTCCTCCTCCCGCATCTTGGACGTGGCGCTTGGCAAGTTGGCGGTGGCCGCATAGACGGACTGCATCCGCTCCGAGCGCAATACCTTCTTTCCCCACCAATCCAAGCAGGCTTCGTAATGCTTCGCCACGCTGGATACCGCCCGGCCCAGCTGGCCGGGCGGAGCGCCGGCATCTCGCATCCGGCCGAGCACGGCTGCTGCTTTGCTCCTGTTCGCCTCCAGGTCCTTGACAATCCAGGCGGCCACGGCGTTGCATTCGTCTCCCGCAGCGATAGTTTCGGCGCGGACTCGGCGAGCCTGACCGTCGGAAAGAAGCTCGCGCGCCATGTCCGGGGGAAAGCTCGCGTAATAGCCCAGAACTTCCGAGCCTGCCTTGACGACTTGATCGATCCGCTCTTGCATCTCCGACGGATCCCGGGCTTGCATGACTGCATTTTTAGAAGCATCAAGACCCTCAAGCAGGCTGCGCATTTTTTGCTTCGCTGCTTTGATTCCGTCGCCACTCGAGGGCATCCGGACCGCCACACCGGACGCGGGTGGCTCACTCATGAGCGCGGTTCCATCTTGAGGTCCGGAGCGCATCCGCTCCAATTCGCTGTCGAAAGATTGCCCGCCTTCCCCAGGGGCGGGACCGGGCTCCGGGCTCGAACTGCTCGATCCCCATGCGCTGTCGGCTCCTGAAGGCCCAACAATGCCCGCCATCTTCCACCTCCAATCAGGTCCATAATGCGCAGCCTGTTTGGATAGACAGCTTGGCTGACGAGAAGCTGACCAAGGGCGTTTTCCCCGGATGCACAGGAAAACCCAGCTCACCATGGGTTGCAATTCTATGGCGTCTGGGGTGCTGCTGGAGGTAGCGGGGCATCGTCAACTTAATCGACCGGGAGCCGAAGGAGGCGCTTCTCAAAGGTTTGAGATTAGCTAGGGCCTGTTTGGATTCCGGATTCTCATCCTGGCTTGGTTGTGATTCAAGCTTGGGATGGACCGATTCGTTTTGACTGATGCCCAATGGGCGAAGATGGAGCCGCTTTGTCTTGGCAAGCCGGGTGATCCCGGCCGGAGCGGCAATAACAACCGGCTGTTTGTCGAAGCCGTGCTGTGGATTGCGCGCACGGGCAGTCCGTGGCGCGATCTGCCGCGCGCCTTCGGCAACTGGATAACCGTGTACACGCGCTTCCGCGACTGGGCCAAGGCGGGCGTCTGGAAGCGCATGTTTGATGCGGTCTCGGACGAGCCGGACATGGAGTACGTCATGGTTGATGCCACCATCGTCAAAGTCCACCGCCACGGACAGGGCGCAAAAGGGGGACGCAAAACCAGGCGATCGGCCGCTCGAAAGGCGGAATGACCACCAAAATCCTGGCACTGACCGACGCGCTCGGCAATCTCTTGCGTTTCGTGCTGCTGCCAGGACAGCGCTTCGACACGGTCGGCGTCCCGCCGTTGATCGAAGGGCTGACCTTCGATGCGATGATCGCCGACAAGGCGTTCGACAGCAACGCCATCATTGCCGACCTCGACGCACGCGGCGCCAAGGTCGTCATCTCCCAGCACCCGCGGCGCGCAAAACCTCTCGCCATCGACGCGGAAATCTACAAATGGCGACATCTGATCGAAAATTTCTTCTGCAAGCTCAAGGAATTCAAGCGGATCGCCATGCGAGCCGACAAAACAGATATCAGCTTCGAAGCCATGATCAATCTCACCGCCGCTGTGATAAATTCAAGATGAATCCAAACAGGCCCTAGCCCGTCCTATTCGTGAGAGTGCGTTTTTTTGGTCCGATTGATGTGGCCGCACATCTGCTCTGACGAGGCGCGCGGGATTGCCTTCGGCTTTTCACCGCCTGACGACCGGTACTTTGCAACGCGCTTGAGGTGTAGGTTGGGCGAACGGGGGGCGGACGCCCCGCCGGTCAAGGACCGAGCGGCAGCAGCGCGCCTGGCAAGCCGCGGATCAGGTCGGCTTCGGGACATGCCGCGGCAAACGCAAGGCGAATGCGGCTCGTGGTCTCGACCACACGGGCAGCGAGTTTCAAGAGACGAAGACGCAGCGTCGCGAACTCGGCTGTGGCCAATTCCCGGGCTTTGGGAATCGCGTCGCGCACGGTCAGCATCAGCCAATAAGCGGCGGTGTGGAGAACGAGGCGGACTTGATTGGCGAGCGCCGAACGGCAGCTGGTGCGATCGGAGGCGAGCTGTGTCTTATGCAGCTTGATCAGATTCTCGGCTTGGCCGCGCGCGCAATACAGGCTGTCGTAGATCCACTCGGCCGAGCCGACATCGAGGCTGGTGACGACGAAACGGATGTCGAGGCCGAGCATCGTCGCCTCAATACGGGCGACGGTACGCCGTTCGCGATCCCAGGACTTGGCCTTGTGGCGCGTCTCGGTATAGCCACGCAGAACCGGCAGGTTCTCGATGGCGCGTCGCGTGCGGATGTCGTCGGCGGCCTCGTCGACTTTTCTGGCGAGCGGCTTGGTGCCGGACAGACCGAAGATGTAGTCGATGCCGTTGGTCTCGCACCACGCCATGGCCTCCGGCCGGGCATAGTGCCCGTCGCCACGGAACGTGATTCGCGTGTTGTGCCACCGCGTCCGGATATGCCGTATCAGGCGGCGCAGATGGGCACGCACCTCGACGCCGCCCGGCGTCTTGCCGGGCCGCAGCACGACCGCCACGGGCCGGCTCTTCTCCGTGTCGTAGACGTGGATCGGCAGGAAGCAGCGTTCGTCATAATGAGCGTTGAACAGCGAGAGCTGCTGATGGCCGTGGACGACATCGCAGGTATCATCGATGTCGAGCGTGACGGATGCCGGCTCGCGCGGGTAGCTATCCATCCATGCGTCGACCAAAGTGTAGGTCAGTCGGATCACGTCGCGCAGGCGCGGAGCATTCTCCAGCCGCGACAGCGTCGGTTGGGAACACAGATCGCGACCCGTGTCCGGCAGCCGTCCGCAGGCCAGCTTGAATGCGGGATCGGACCGCAGATGATCGAGGTCGTCGGCGTCCTCGTAGCCGCAGCAGATCGCGAACATGCGCGCGCGGAACATATCGACAAGGCTGTGCACGACCCGCGTCGGATCGCGCCGATCCGGGAACACCCGGGCCAAATTGTCGGCCAAGCCGAGACGCCGCTCGGCCATCGCCAGAAGCATCACGCCCCCGTTCGAGGTCAGCCGACCGCCATCGAAGGCAGCTGTGACTTTCTTGGCGTGAACGGCTGGAAACGAGAAGGGCAGAATCGTATCGTCGGTCATGGCGGGCGTGGCGTTCGCGGTTGAGGTGATGGGGTTGGCTTTGCAACCGAATCCTACGCCGCATCAGCGCTTTACACCACGCTCGCCAGCCTCTCAGGCGCACTCTGACGAATAAGACGGGCTAGCGAGGAAGCACGGAGTGCGGCTGCGGCAATCCTATTCTCGGATCGCCAAGGCCACCGCGATGATGGCGGGACGCTACGCCCATGCCAAACAGTTCAAGCGGCACCAGCGGCAGTTGCGCATCCTGCGCAGCCGCCTGGGCCGGATCATCCGCGACATCCGCCGCAAGATCGAAGGCCAGGATGCGCTCGAAGAGGCGTTCGCACTCCCGTTGAGCCGGGCCACGCAGATCCGCTCGCAGCAGCAGCGCCAGCGCGGCTGGAAGCTGTATTCCTTCCATGCCCCCGAGGTGGAGTGCATCGGCAAGGGCAAGGCCAGCGCGCCTTACGAGTTCGGCGTGAAGGCTTCCATCGTCACCAACAACCGGCCTGCTCCCGGCGGCCAGTTCGTGCTGCACGCCAAGGCGCTGCCCGATAACCCTTACGACGGTCACACCCTGCGGGACGTCATCGACCGAACCGAGACACTCACCGGCTGCGCGATCCAGTGCGCCTTTGTCGACAAGGGATACCGCGGCCATGACGCACAGAACCCGCGCCGCGTCTTCATCTCCGGCCAGAAGCGCGGCGTCTTCGGCACTATCAAGCGCCAGCTGCGGCGCCGCTCCGCTATCGAGCCCGTGATCGGCCATTTGAAGGCTGACGGACACCTCGGCCGCTGCTACCTCAAAGGCCGCGCCGGTGATGCCGCCAACGTCATCCTCTCCGCCGTCGGTTACAACTTCCGCCGCATCCTCGCCTGGCTAAGGGCTCTTTGGTACCTCTTCCTGGCTGCCTTCTTCTCAGTCACCAGCCACCGCACACCACTCAAATCGGCTTCTTAACCGACGACTAAAAAAGGAGCGATCTCGGCAATTACCCGCCTTGGGCAGCTCCCTCCTAGGTTACATCGCCGCGCGCGTCGCGGATACAAGAAGTTGTGGGTGTGCTCAGGTGCTGGAATTTGGATGCGTGGTCCGAAACGGGTCAAAAGCCGACTTGTCTGTTGGTCGGATTGATGTCTGCTTTGCCCCGATGAGCGGACGTCGTCAGGACTTGCTGGCTGTAGGGCACATCAATTGCAGGACCGACCGAACGACCGTCATTCACCTTGATGCTCATCCGGAGCGGCTGCGTACCAAAGGCTATTAAGTTCTTCCTCTACCGCCCAGCCAACGTGGTTCGCGCGTGATCTGAGCTTGTCGAGACGCTGAAGGTAAGTGGGGCGCTCGGCAGGAGATACGCTCAATACGAATTCGAGGGACCGTTCATACATGCGGATCAGAGCAGCAAAGTAGCTTTCATCTTCTATGCTGCAGGATTCTAGAAATCCGAACGCCTCCTCGCAATAAAATATCGCCAGCTCCGCCATCCCATCCGGGCGCCCAATGGCTTTTTTGTAATCCGCAATCGCCTTCTTGGCTTTTGAAACTGATACGGGTTCGCCTTTCATTAAGTCCGGGGATATCCATCTTGAAACACTCGCTTTGAAGGGCTGGAGCTGATCATGACCCAATCCCAAGCGGGCATGCAAGAATGCCTGGTTTTCTTTGCTCGCGGTGTAGAGGTCTTGCACTAGCCCTTGAAGGCCCGCGCGATCGAAGGCTAGGAGTGCGGTCTTAACGTCACTCCACATTGGCGAGGCATTCTTGCTACGGACCACGGCCGCGGACCCTTCAAAGATGATTTTATGAGCGACCTTTCGGATGGCTCAAGATACATCACTACGCAAGAACAAATAGATTGGTCGGATCAACGATGCCTAACCAGTGGCACATGCTCTCCTCCTCTGTAACCGAGGAGTATGATCATGCTGGATCAAGCGAATGCTACCCTGACGCCTCATAAACCGTCGCCTTGGAACAAGGGCAAGCTGACCGGGGCAAAGCCGCCGCTGCGTCCAAAACACGTCTGGTCCATTCGGACGAAGCTCCAGACGAAGGCCGAGTTCGTGACCTCGCCATGTTCAATCTGGCAATCGACAGCAAGCTTCGCGGCTGTGACGTCGTTGCCATCCGGGTCGAGGATGTCGCTGCCGGCGGCTACACGGCGGATCGCGCAACGGTCCGACAAAGGAAAACTCGGCGGCCAGTCAGGTTTGAATTGAGCGAACAGACCCGCCAAGCGGTCGATGATTATCTAAAGGCCGTCCACAAGAGGCCCGGCGATTTCTTGTTCAAGGGGCGCCGCGGTCCAGATACCAACATAAGCACCCGCCAATATGCGCGCCTCGTATCGGAATGGATCGGTAGCGTCGGCTTGGATGCGAGGCTGTTTGGCACACATTCCTTGCGACGCACAAAAGCTACCCTGATCTATCGGCGGACTGGAAATCTCAGGGCCGTCCAGCTTTTGCTTGGGCATACCAAGATCGAAAGCACCCTCAGGTACCTCGGCATCGAAGTAGATGACGCCTTGGCAATAGCGGAACAAGTTGATGTCTGAAATACCCGGGCAGAGCGGACGTGCTCTGCCCGTCCTCCTAGCGCCGGTTTGTGCCGCCATGAAGAGGTATGTCGCTCATTCGAAGCCTCGGCTAGGGTAAGAAAAAAGATGAACGAATTTGCTACCTATATGCAGCCTACAATAGTCGGTTAACAGTCGACCTTAATAACCTGTTGAATTTAATAAGGAAGGACCTGCGACTAGAAATTTCCCTCTCCCCTTGTGGGAGAAGGTGGCGCGAAGCGCCGGATGAGGGGTCTGTCTCCGCGGATAGAGACCCCTCAGTCGGTTCCGATGCTTCGGCATGCGAAGTGCCCTTTGCCGCCACAGCTGCTGGTGACGTTGGAGAACTCACTCGAGCGCGAGCGCCCCCAAAATATCGAAAACAACCCCATGCAAAGTAGCATGGCGGCCGCCGGCACTCAGACAAGCGACTTGACGCGTCGGGCAACTCAGCGATATCTTCTATTATTCCGAAGTCTTGCGAACGCCTTCAGCACTTGCACAACAGCGTATGCTGTCCGTCGCGATTCTCACCCACCATGCCAGTGCAAGGGCGACTTGCCGGGTAAGCACTCGATTTCGTATCAATCACCAATGGCGGGTCGTATTCCGGTGAACCGACACCGGTCCGGCGGACGTGGAGATAATCGACTACCACTAGCTGGGGCGTGTACTGATAAATCGAGGCGGCTCGGATCATGCGTGTTGGACGTCTGCCATGGCCCTGACAGGAGCGCGACAGCGGGCATTGCCGCAAGTCCGCAAGGGGCCAGAAGCGGTGATTCAAGCCAGCCAAGAGCGAATTAGCTTGCCTTGCTTTGAGTCCTTTTGCACTCTCAGGTTAGGAGGCCGATGCATGAAGATGAAGATTATGACCGTCGTGTGCACCCTCGGAGCGGCCCTGGTGCTGTGTAACCTCGGGGCGTCCGGTGCTGAAGCCCGGGCGCGGAAGGCACAAGTCGTTCATGAACGAACGAGGGTCGTTATCCCGACGCCCGTGATAAGGCCGACTCCGTGGGACTATTATATTGTTCCACGATATCGCTATCGCCCTGAAGACGACCGGATCGATCCATATGGGCCGCCCCTGGTGTCGTCTTGGCGCCTCTATCAGGGGTGGCGGTGGCCATACTGGTGGTGAACAGCGATCACGCCAAACAGATCGCATTCCGGGAAAAGTGGTGATCGTTCCCTGACGGACGCGGCGGTGGCGGCTTCGGGCCAACAGCCGAAGTTGCGAAACGCGCCGATTATTGTGGCTCTCTCAGATGCCGATCTCCCTTTCGACGCTCGATAGAGGTCGGAGACCTTCGTTGCGGCGCTCCCAACGACGATGCAAGAAGGCCGACCCGGGCACTCCCGTCCCAACCAATGAATTCGTAGAGCCATTGCCCGTCGTCGGGAGTGCGATAGTGCCATTCCTTGAAAGACGAACTAGGCTTGCTCGGAACGATATCCATTCCGTTGGGAGGTCCGGAAGGACCCTCCCCCGAGGCAACGGAGGCCAGCCAGCGTTTGTCGGGAGAATAGTGCGGAGGTGCAACGATGCTTGTATCATCGCCCGTGTCCACCCATACAAGCCGCCAACTCACACCTTCCCAATAATCGACTTCGATCAGCAACAGATCGTGCTCGGGATAATAGCCGGTCAGTTGATATTTGACGCAGCCATCGGCGTCACTGCTCTGACACTTCGCTTCCTCGTTCAGATAAATTCGCGTCTTCCCGTTCCTGAACGTCAACTGCAAACCGGGACCTACGCGTCGGGCCAGTTCGCCAATCTGTTCCAGACAAGCTTTCTCTGAGCGATCAATATCGCCTGCGCCATAGTCGCCGATGCATCGGCCGTCCTGCGACGGATGATCAGAAAAGGAATAGGGAACGGCTGCGGTTGCTGCTGCGTCGATGCAGAGACCTGCTGCCGCGCAGGCGATCACCAGCCGTGCGAGTAGAGCCCTCATTTGCAAAGCCCAGATCAGGAAACGCCGCTCCCGGCGTGATAAGAGAAAACCCTATTGGTCGGGTTAATGGCTTAGGTCAAAGTTGCCCGGTCATAAATGTGAGCTTCGGGTCAAAAGCCGCCGATAGCGATCGAACCTCGGGACTTCCGGTTCACTTCGCAGAGCCGACGTTTCTCGATGGTCATCCAGATCGTAAGCCATCGGCCAATCCCGACATTCGACAATGCTGCGTCAGGCTCACCGCTAGCATGGCAACACTATTTCGGATGAATGACAAAAGCGATGGCCGCGCCGAGCGAAAACCAGATCAACAAGGGCGTCTCTACGCGGATCACCCACTTGCGGTAGATACGGCCGGTTAAGTCAAAGTCCGTGGGATCGGTTAGAAACACGAAGCCATCAGCGCGAGGAAGATTCCACAACTCCCAAAACGTCAAGCTTCGGCGAGGAAACCGATGTTGGAGCATTTTGTAACGCAGCATGAGGCCGAGTAGATAAAGAATTCCCGATACTCCAGCCCAGATATAGAAGATTCTATAGAACCAGATATGGAAGACTGTTGCGCTCAAGCCTCTCGCCTTGTTTCTTTCCCGCCGGTTTTTTTTGGGGGGTAAGTGTCCGGTCAAGTTCACAAGGTTAGCCTATCGAGACGCGACACGCCACGGGTCAACAGAGACGGTACGTCCGCCTCGGGTCACAACCGGTGAAGCTCAGGATGAGCGCAAGATTTCCGCCTCGCCTCCAAGACCCGACATTTTGCAAGAGCACGACCACTCAGGCGGTCGGAAAGAATTTCCGAGCGGCCGCTTGCGGCACGCGTCGGACGGCGCAGGTGCAGTTTGGTGGACGATGCGGCGACGCCGGACGCCCGTATTGTGGTGCTACCGGGCGCGGGCCACATGATGATGGTCGAGCAGCCGGACGAACTGCTGGCGGCGCTGCAGTAATAGCGCTCGAGGCCCTGCACTTCCCTTCTCCCCTTGAGGGAGAAGGTGGCTCGCATCGACAGATGCGAGCCGGATGAGGGGTCTCTATCCGCGGAGACAGACCCCTCACCCCGCTTCGCTGCGCGAAGCGACCCTCTCCCACAAGGGGAGAGGGTGCATCTCACGCGTGGATAGCGTCGCAGTCACTGCTTCGCCGGCTTGCGCTCGATCGGATGGATGTCGATCGCGCGGAGGCGGCCGAGGCGCAGCACGTCCATCGAGAGCGAGCGGTCGATCCGGCTGTGATCGAGCGCACGGATCAGATCGTCGACACCGTGGATCTCGACGCCGTCGAGCCTGATCACGACGTCACCGGGCAACAGCGCCGCCCGCGCCGCCGGGCTGTCCGGCTCGATCTGCATCAGCAGCGCGCCCATCTTGTTATCGACACCGGCGAGCACCGCATGCCGCCGCGGCACCGGCGCGGTTTGCCCTGCGACGCCGATATAGGCACGGCGGACATAGCCGTGGCGGATGATCTCCGACAGCACGAACTGCGCGGTGTTGCTGGCGACCGCAAAGCAGATGCCCTGCGCGCCATTGATGATCGCGGTGTTGATCCCGATCACCTCGCCCTTCGACGACACCAGCGGCCCGCCGGAATTGCCGGGGTTGAGCGCGGCGTCGGTCTGGATCACGTCCTCGATGGTGCGCCCGCTGACCGAGCGGATCGAGCGTCCCAGCGCCGACACCACGCCGGCGGTCACCGTCGATTCAAACCCGAGCGGATTGCCGATCGCGACCACCAACTGGCCGCGCCGCAGCGTCTTGGAGTTGCCGAGCGAGGCATAGGCCAGATCGCGCGCGCCATCGGCCCGCAGTAGCGCGAGGTCGGTGTCGGGGTCGACGCCGAGCACATGGGCGTCGGTGTCGAAGCCCTCCGTGTCGCGCAGACGGATTTCCTTCGACGATCCGACCACATGGCTGTTGGTGACCACGAGCCCGTCGGGCGAGATCACGATCCCCGAGCCGAGCCCGCCGCGCTCGCGCGCGTTGCGCAGCTTCGGCCCGGTTTCGACGCGGACCACGGCCGGGCCGACGCGTTCGGTCACGTCGATCACGGCATTGGAATAGGCATCCAGCAAAACCCGGTCATCATCACGGGCAGCGTCAGCCGCCCGCGATGACGGCGTGTCACCGGCGGCATCTGAGGTAAAATCCAGCATGGCGAGAGTCCTTTGGTCTCCTCAGATGGTGACCGGCTCCCACCGCCGCAAGTGGTTACGCCCCGCGCAGCCCTGCCCTGTTGGCTAGGGCGCCCGCCGCAGCGTCCCGCCACGCTCCCTGACCGGATCGAGCAGCGACCAGTCGCCATCCGGCAGCACATGCCCCTTGGGAAACGGCGCGCGCGGATCGAGCCCTAGCGATCGCAACACGCGGTCGTCGCGGTAGTAGCATTGCAGCACGACGCGAACGAGCGTCGCCGCGGCAGCGTCGCCGCGGGCACGAAACTCCTGCGCCACCGCGTCGCGCCTGGCATCGTCGAGCTCGGCGAGCGGCTTGCCGGCGAGATCAGCCAGATGATCCAGCGCCTGCGCGACCAGCGCAGTATCGCGGCCGAGCGTTGCCAGCATGTCGGCCTGGATCGCGGCATCGTCCGCGCCCGGTACCTTGTACTCTTCACTCGCGGGAACGATCATCGCGGCGACGGTGCGGAGATCGGCGCGCTGGGCTGCGGTCAGTTCTTTTGTATCGGACATGACGGTCTCAATCGAACAGATTGGCGAGGCGCTGCTTCACCTGGTCGGCGATGTAGAGCGCGAGGGCCTGGATGGTGGAGGTCGGGTTCACGCCACCCGAGGTGACGAAGATGCTGCCGTCGACGATGAAGAGGTTCTTCACGTCGTGCGAGCGGCCCCATTCGTTGACCACGGAGCGCGCGGGATCGGTGCCCATCCGCGCGGTGCCGAGCAGATGCCAGCCGCCCCACGGGATCGGCGCATTGATGCAGAAATCGGTTGCGCCGGCGGCTTCGAGGACTTCGCGGCCACGCGCCAGCGCATGGTCCATCATCTTCCGGCTGTTCTCGCTGATCGTGTAGTCGATCCTGGGCGCGGGAATGCCGTGGCTGTCCTTCAACACGGGATCGAGCGTGACGCGGTTGTGCTCCTCCGGAAGGTCTTCGCAGATCGCCGAGAATCCAAGCCGATGACCGTTCAGCTTGCGGAACGCGCGGTGATGATCCTTACCCCAGGGCAGAATGCCCTTCTGCTCGCCCGTCACGGCCTCGAATACCGGTCCCGCGCCGCGGACGAACTGGACGCCGTAGCCGCGGACGAAGCCGCGCGAGAGGTCCGTGTCATACCACTCCTTGCTCCACAGGCAGGTCGGCGGCGCCCGGTTGGAATCGGTCGGCTCTTCGACATAGCCGTAAATCTGCGCATAGGGGTGGAACATCAGGTTCTTGCCGACCAGGCCGGACGAGTTCGCCAGCCCGTTCGGAAATTTCCCTGACACCGAGTTCAGCAGCAGCCGCGGCGTGCCGACGCCGTTGCAGGCGATGATGACGACCTCGGCCGGCTGAAACTGCTCGACGCCGTCCTTGTCGTAGTACACGACGCCGGACGCCATGCCGTGCTCGTTGGTCAGGATCTCGCGTACCCGGCAATGAGTCTTGACCTCGACCCCGGCGCGGATCGCGTGCGGCCAATAGGTGATGTCGGTCGAGGACTTGGCGCCCTGCGCGCAGGCCGGCGTGCAATGGCCGAGATTGATGCAGCGCGCCCTGCCCTCATAGTCCATCGTCGCGACGGTCGTGTCCGATGGCCACCAGTGCCAGCCGAGCTTGTTCATCGCCTTGCCGATCAGCGGGCCTGACAGCCCGAGCGGCTGCGGCGGCATCGGCGGATGCGACAGCGGCGACTCGCCCGACAGGCCCGACGTGCCCATGATGCGATCGTTCTCCTCGAAGAACGGCGTCAGCGCGTCGTAATCAATCGGCCAGTCGTCGGCGACACCGTCGAGCGTCTTCACCTTGAAGTCGGACGGATGCAGCCGCGGCCAGTGCGCGGTGTACATCACGGTCGAGCCGCCGACGGCGTTGAAGTTGACGACCTTGATCGGCGAATTGTCGTCGTTAACAGGGTAATCCTCGGGCCGCTTGCGGATGTTCGGGCTGGACGACCACTCGCCGTAGAACTTCGCCTCCCAGTCGCGCCCGGTGCTCGGATATTCGGCAGGATTCATCCAGCCGCCCTGATCGAGGCAGAGGATGTGCATCTTGGTATCGGCGAGGCTCCAGGCCACCGCGGCGCCGGAGGCGCCGGCGCCGATGATCAGGACGTCAACGGGATCGTTCATACCGATTCCTTGTTCTTGATGATCCCGTCATTCCGGGGCGATGCGCAGCATCGAACCCGGAATCTCGAGATTCCCCGATGCACAATTGTGCACCTGTGGTTCGGTCCTGCGGACCGCCCCGGAATGACAATGCGCGTGATTCAATTCACGATTCTCACCGGCAAGCTTCGTATACCGCGGATGAAATTGGAATAGAGCCTTTGTGGTGGGCCCATGATCTCAAAGCGGAGGTCGCGCGCCAAAACCTCCTCCCAGAGGATGCGGAGTTGCTGCTCGGCGAGGCGGTCGCCGACGCAGCGGTGGATACCGGCGCCGAAGGCGAGATGCTGGCGCGGCTTGGCGCGGTCGATGATGAATTCATCGGCACGCTCGATCTTGTCTTCGTCGCGGTTGCCGGAGATGTACCACATCACGACCTTGTCGCCCTTCCTGATCCGGCGGCCGGCGAGCTCGACATCGTTGCGGGCGGTACGGCGCATATGCAGGACCGGCGTGTGGTAGCGGATGGTCTCGGAGACCAGGTTCGGGATCAGCTCGCGGCGGGCGCGGACCAGCTCGAACTGCGTGGGGTTCTCGCACAGCGCCATCAGCCCGGCCGACATCGAATTCCGCGTGGTGTCGTTGCCGCCGACGATCAGAAGCGCCAGCGTGCCGAGGAATTCGCGCGGTTGCAGGTTTCGCGTCGCCTCCGAATGCACCAGCATCGAGATCAGGTCGAAGGTGGGCGGCGCGTCGGCGCGCGCATCCCATAATTTGCGAAAATACTCGCCCATCTTGACCATCTCCTCGAAACGCTCGTGCTCCGAATGCACGACAGCGTCGGGCGAATCGACGTTGGCGATCGCGACATCGGACCACCAGGTCAGCTTCATGCGATCTTCCCAGGGAAAATCGAACAAGGTTGCCAGCATCATGTTGGTGAGATTGGTCGAGACCCGCTCGACCCAGTCGAAGGTCTCGTTGCGCGGCAGCGCGTCGAGCACAGCAGAGGTGCGTTTGCGGATCAGCGGCTCGAAATTGGCGAGGTTGGACGGCGCCACGATCGGGGCCACCGTGCGGCGCTGCGCCGTATGGCCCGGCGGATCCATCCTGATGAAATTTGCGATTTCCTGGCCCTTGAGCTGATCGACCACCTGAATCCCGCCGATTTCCGACGAATAGTTGTCGTGATCCAGCTCGACCGCAAAAATGTCGTCGTAGCGCGTCACCGACCAGTACGGGCCGTAGGCCGACGCCTCGCAATAATGCACGGGATCATCGCGGCGGAGCTGCGCGAACAGCGGCCGCCAAATGTCGTCCTGATAAAGCCGGGGGTTGCTGACGTCTATCGACGTCGGCCTGCGCAGCGCCTCTCCCATCGCTTCACTCCCGCTGGTTCCGTCGCCGCTTGGCGGGCGATCGTGTTGCCGGGCCGACGATAGAGGCAATCCCGCGGCCGAGTAAAGCCGCGGGGCGGACCGTCCGCCGCGCGGAATGCGCGCAGGCCGACGCACCCGGCAAATCCCGATAGCTGCCCCGCTCTTCGATGTTTGTCGGCAGCGGTGAGACCGGCTAGCCTTGCCGGCAATCAACCGATCAGGGAGCAACGACAGGTGGCCGCATTGCGCCAGGACAACACCGCCCAGACGGCTGCGCTGGACTACGACGTCATCATCATCGGCGCCGGGCTGTCCGGCATGTACCAGCTGTACCGGCTGCGCGAGCTCGGCCTCAAAACGCGGGTGTTCGAGGCCGGCACCGGCGTCGGCGGCACCTGGTACTGGAACCGTTATCCCGGTGCGCGCTTCGATTCCGAGAGCTATTCCTACGGCTACTCGTTCTCGAAGGAGCTGTTGCAGGAATGGGAATGGTCGGAGCATTTCGCCGGCCAGCCCGAGACCTTGCGCTACTGCAACTACGTCGCCGACAAATTCGATTTGCGCCGCGACATCCAGTTCGAGAGCCGCGTCACCGCCGCGATCTACCAGGACGACACGCGGAGCTGGCAGGTCACGCTGGAGAACGGCGCGCGCCACTCCTGCCGCTTCCTGATCACCGCGATCGGGCCGTTGTCGACGCCGACCCTGCCGCGCATCGAGGGCCGCGACGATTTCAAGGGCCAGTCGTTTCACACCGCGCGCTGGCCGAAAGAGAAGGTGGATTTCACCGGCAAGCGCGTTGCCGTGATCGGCACCGGCGCCACCGGCATCCAGACCATCCAGACCATCGCCGGCGAGGTCGGCCACCTCACCGTGTTCCAGCGCACCGCCAACTGGGCGGCGCCGCTGCACAACGGCGAGATCGATACCGAGACGCAAGCCAGGATCAAGGCCGGCTATCCCGAGATCTTCGCGCGCTGCAAGGAGACCTTCGCCTGCTTCGTGCACACGCCCGATCCGCGCGGCGCGTTCGAGGTCAGCGATGTCGAGCGCGAGGCGTTTTATGAAAAGCTCTATGGCGAGCGCGGCTTCGGCATCTGGCAGGGCAATTTCAGGGACATCCTGATCGACCGCAAGGCGAACGCGACGATCAGCGATTTTGTCGCACGAAAAATCCGTGAGCGCGTGAAGAACCCGGATGTCGCCGAGAAGCTGATCCCGAAGAACCACGGCTTTGGCACAAGGCGGCTGCCGCTCGAGACCTTCTATTACGAGGTCTACAACCGCGACAATGTCGAGCTTGTCGACCTCTTGGAGACGCCGATCGAGCAGATCACGCCCGAGGGCATTAAGACGCGCGACAAGGACTACGCCTTCGACATCATCATCTACGCCACCGGCTTCGACGCTATCACCGGCAGCTTCGACAAGATCGATTTTCGCGGCGCGCACGGCGTGCGGCTGAAGGAGAAGTGGACGCACGGCCCGGAAACCTATCTCGGGCTGATGGTCGACGGCTTCCCCAGCATGATGATGCTGATGGGCCCACACACCGCGCTCGGCAACATCCCGCGCAGCATCGAGTACAGCGTCGACTGGGTCACCGGCCTGATTCGCTTCGCGCTGGAGAAAGGCCTGACCTTGCTCGACGCCACGCCCGAGGGCACCGCCGCCTGGACCGATCATGTCAAGGCGCTCGGCACAGGCCTGCTGTCCAACGAGGTCGATTCCTGGATGACCGGCATCAACCGCAACGTCGAGGGCAAGCAGACCCGCATCGTCGCCCGCTACAGCGGCAGCGCGCCCGCTTATCGCGAACGCTGCGACGCGGTCGCGGCGCAGGGGTATGTCGAGTTGCGGTTGGGGTAGTTCGCTGCGCAGACCCGTCATCCTGAGGAGCGCGAAGCGCGTCTCGAAGGATGCACGGCCACCAGCCGGGCCGTGCCCCCTTTGAGCTGCTGCCGGTTTGATGGACACCGAGATTAGGTGTTTCATGAAGCCGGAGGTGGCGATGAAAAGACGGAAGTTCAGCCGCGAGTTCAAGGTCGAGGCGGTCAAGCTGGTGCGGGAACGTGGGGTGTCGGTGGCGCAAGCTGGCCGTGACCTGGATGTTCATGAGAATGTTCTCCGCAAATGGGTGAAGGAGTTGGGCTCCGACCCGGCGCAAGCCTTTCCCGGCCACGGGCAGATGAAGCCGGAGCAGCAGGAGATCGAGCGGCTGCGCCGTGAGGTCGCCAAGCTGAAGGCCGAGCGGGATATCCTAAAAAAGGCCGCAGCCTACTTCGCGAAGGAAGCGACATGAAGTTCGCCTTCGTCGCGAAGCACCGGACGATCTGGCCGGTGGCATGGCTATGCGATGCGCTGGGAGTGTCGCGGTCGGGCTTCCATGCCTGGCTGAACCGCTCTCCCAGCGCCAGATCCCGCAGCGACGAGGAGCTCGGCGGCAAGGTCAAGGCCAGCTTCGCCGCCAGCGACCGCACCTATGGCGCACGCCGGGTGTGGCGTGACCTGCTCGCCGACGGGGCGGATTGCGGCCTGCACCGGATTGAGCGGCTGATGCGCCTGCAAGGCTTGCGGGCGCGGCCGCGACGTCGGCGCTTACCGAAGGACAGCGGCGATCGACAGCTCGAGACCGTACCGGCGAACCTCCTTGACCGGCAGTCCGCCGCCGAGCGGCCGAACCAGAAGTGGATCGCCGACTTCACCTATCTCTGGACGGCCGAAGGCTGGCTCTATGTCGCAGCGGTGATCGACCTGTTCTCACGCCGCGTGGTGGGCTGGTCGATGAGTGCCTCCATGACGGCACAGCTCGTGACGGACGCATTGTTGATGGCCGTCTGGCGGCGCGGCAAGCCGGATGCGCTGTTGCATCACTCCGACCAGGGCAGCCAGTACACCAGCGAGCAGTTCCAGCGCCTGATGGCCGACCACGGCATCGTTTGCAGCATGAGCCGCTCCGGCAACGTCTGGGACAACGCGGCGATGGAGAGCTTCTTCTCCTCGCTCAAGACCGAGCGTACGGCCAACAAGATTTATCAAACCAGAGATGAGGCACGCGCCGATGTGTTCGACTACATCGAACGATTTTACAACACGACCCGCAGGCACAGAGCTGGCGCCGGTTGTTTGGACAGCGCCCCGCGGGATTTAAGTGGATTCCTGCCGGGTTATGCTGAACGCGGGGCCTTACGATTTTGTCGTTGCGTCGGGAGGGCGTAGCCCGACCAGAGCGACGACAAAATCGTCGGCGACGGTCATGCGGCCATCACCATAGCTTGCGTGCCGAAGTAAGCCTCGTCGGGCGTGCGCCCGTCAAGGCTCGAGTGAGGGCGTCCCTGATTGTAGAAGGCCAGATACTTGGCAATTGACGCTCGCGCCTCGGACACGCTGTCGTAGGCGCGGAGATAAACTTCTTCGTATTTGACCGTGCGCCAGAGCCGCTCGACAAACACGTTGTCGCGCCAGGCGCCCTTGCCGTCCATGCTGATGGCGATCTTCGCGTCCAGCAGCACATCGGTGAACTCGAGGCTGGTGAACTGGCTGCCCTGGTCCGTGTTGAAAATCTCGGGCCTGCCGTGCTTCGCCAACGCCTCCTGGACCGCTTCGACGCAGAAGGCCGCCTCCATTGTGATCGAGACGCGATGGGCCAGGACCCGTCGGCTGAACACATCGACGACCGCCGCGAGATAGACGAAGCCACGCCGCATCGGAATGTAGGTGATGTCCATTGCCCACGCCTGGTCGGGCCGCTCGATCTTCAATCCGCGCAACAGGTACGGGTAGATCTTGTGACCCGGTGCCGGCTTACTCGTGTTCGGGCGACGATAGACCGCCTCGATCCCCATGCGCTTCATCAGCGTCGCGATGTGGCGGCGACCGGCGTATACGCCCTCCCGCCGCAGCAACGATCGCTGCATACGCGCTCCCGCGAAGGGATAATCGAGATGCAGCTCATCGAGCCGACGCATCAAGGCAAGGTCCTCGGCCGAAACTGGCCGAGGTTCATAGTAGACCGTGCTGCGAGCCAGCTTCAGGACCTTCGCCTGGCGCACGATAGAAAGATCATGACCGCGGTCGATCATCGCTTTGCGCTCAGCAGGCCCGCCTTGGTGAGCGCGCCGGACAAAAAATCGTTTTCCAACGCCAGCTCGCCGATCTTGGCATGTAACGCCTTCAAATCGACCGGCGTCTCGGCCGACGCCTTGTCATGCCCAAACACGCCGGCGGCGCCTTCCAGGAGCTGGTTTTTCCAGATCGTGATCTGGTTCGGATGAACATCAAACAGTTGCGCCAGCTCCGCCAGCGTCTTGTCGCCTTTGACCGCAGCCAAAGCAACCTTCGCCTTGAATGCCGGAGAATGCATCCGGCGGCTCTTCTTCGTCATCTTCGCTCCTGATTCGCGGCAAGAATCCTCGCCGCTGTCAGGCAGAAAATCCACTCAAGCTACTGTCCGAATTTGCGGAGCCAGCTCTCACTCGACCATCGGCTATCTCAGCCCGGTTGAGTTCGAGCGCAAGGTGGGATTAGCTTAAGCGGGTGTCCATCAAACCGGCAGCAGCTCACTTCGAGGCTCGCTCCGCTCGCACCTCCAGCGACAAAGGCGAAGCCTTTGCGCGGGCATGACAGAGCTTAGAGCTGATTTAACCGTCAAACAGCCAAGCATTCGGTGTCATCACCCGCGCATGCGGGTGATCCAGTATTCCAGAGGCAGCGGTGCTTGGACCGAGGGGCCGCGGCGTACTGGATCGCCCGGTCAAGCCGGGCGATGACAGATGAGGATGGGGACACAGCTTCGCATTCTCGCGACATGATTATCCGTGCTTTGCCACGTCGGGCAACTCAGTGATTGGCGCGTGAGGGACGCACCGGCGGCAGGGTTCCCTCCCCCCTTGCGGGGGAGGGTTAGGGAGAGGGGTGCCGCACGACGCGCGCTATCCGAATTCACCCCCGTAGGATGGGTGGAGCGAAGCGATACCCATCATTTGCGCCGCGGATGAAGAATTGATGGGTTTCGCTTCGCTCTACCCATGCTACGCATCCAGCTTCGCTACCACGCATCGATACACGGCCTTTTGCGGTGGGTCCGAGGCTCCGGCTTCGGCACCGAGCGCAGGCCGGCCATGATCCAGTGCCTGGTGTCGGCGGGGTCGATCACCTCGTCGATCTCCAAGACCGAGGCGATCGAGACCGCCTTGCCGTTGGCGTAGAGCTCGGCGACCTTGGTCTGGAAATACTTCTCGCGCTCGAGGGGATCCGCGATCGCTTCCATCTCCTTGCGGAAGCCGAGGCGGACATAGCCTTCGAGACCCATGCCGCCGAACTCGCCGGTCGGCCACGCCACCGTGAAGAACGAGGCGTGGAAGCCGCCGCCGATCATCGATTGCGCGCCGAGGCCATAGCCCTTGCGCAGCACCACGCCGAACAGCGGCACCGTGATGCTGGCGCCGGTGACGAACATCCGCGCGACATGGCGCACGATCGCGGTCTTCTCGGCCTCGGGCCCGACCATGAATCCCGGTGTGTCGCAGAGCGAGACGATCGGGATGTCGAAGGCGTCGCAGAGCTGCATGAAGCGCGCGGCCTTGTCGCCGGCCGCAGCATCGATGGCGCCGCCGAGATGTTTTGGATTGTTGGCGATCAGGCCGAACGGCTTGCCTTCGATGCGGATGAAGGCCGTGATCATGCCGACGCCGAAATCGCGCCGGATCTCCAGCACCGAGCCTTCGTCGGCGATCAGATCGATCACGGTGCGGATGTCGTAGACCCGCAGCCGATTTTCCGGGATCGCCCGCAGCAGCCGCTGGTCCGGCGCGGTCCAGTCTTTCACCGCGCCCTGGAAGTAGGACAGATATTTCTGCGCCACCGCCGTCGCCTCTTCCTCGTCCTCCACGAGGATGTCGATCACGCCATTCGGCGACTGGAACGAGACAGGGCCGACCTCGGCCGGATGATAGACTCCGAGCCCGCCGCCCTCGATCATCGCGGGGCCTCCCATGCCGATCGACGCATTCTTCGTCGCGATGATGACGTCGCAGACACCGAGCATCGCGGCGTTGCCGGCGAAGCAATAGCCGGAGACCACGCCGACAACAGGCACGAGCCCGGAGAGCTTTGCGAATTGCACAAAGGACGGGCCGTCGAGGCCGGTCATGCCGAGCCGGTCGGTATCGCCGGGGCGGCCGCCGCCGCCCTCGGCGTAGAACACCAGCGGAAGCCGCCACTGCTCGGTCAGCGAGAGCATGCGGTCGATCTTCTTGTGGTTCATATGGCCCTGGGTACCGGCCAGCACGGTGTAGTCGTAGGAGATCACCATGCAGCGCGCGCCTTCGGGCCCAAAATCCCTGGCGTTGACGGTGGCGACACCGGCGATCAGGCCGTCGGCCGGCGTGTTCTTGATGAGGTCCTCGACCTTGCGGCGGCGGCGCTGCGCCGCGATCGCAAGCGAGCCGTATTCGACGAACGAGCCCTCATCGACGAGCTGCGCGATGTTTTCGCGCGCGGTGCGCTGATTGGTCTTGCGGCGGCGCTCCACCGAGGCCGGGCGGTTCTCGTCGAGCGTGATCGCCTTGCGCGCGATCAGCTCGGCCAGATCAGGGCGGATGTGATCGAGATCGATCGCGGCCTCTTCCGCCGCTTGATGGCCGTCTACCTCGGCAGGCTCGAGGAACAGGATCGGCTCGCCATGCATCAGGGTGACGCCGGGACCGCCCGCGATCTTCGTGACGCGGCCGCCATGTGGCGCAGCAACGAGATGCTCCATCTTCATCGATTCCAGCACGGCGATCTGCTGGCCGGGACGGACCAGATCGCCTTCCGCAACCTCGATCGCCACGATCGTGCCCTGCAACGGCGCGGGCACCGGCAGCGAGCCCTCGGGTGCCGCTTCGGTGGCGATGGCCTTGGTCGCGGCCGCCTCGCTCACCTCGACCAGGGGCGCGGCGAGGTCCTTGGCCGTGCCGACCAGCGCCGCCACATGGGTATCGATGAAATTGGTGCTGATCTTGTTCCGCGCAAAACTCTGATGCGCCAGGATGGCGCCGAGCAGCGGGATGTTGGTGGCGACGCCGCCGATCCGGAATTCGCGCAGAGTGCGCGCCGCCTTGTGCACCACGTCGGACCATTTTTGGCTCGGCGAATGCACGATGACTTTTGCCAGCAGCGAGTCGAACGCGGCACTCGTCCGGTAGCCGGAATAGCCGAACGTATCGACGCGGACGCCGGGGCCGGACGGCAGGTCGAACACGGCGAGCGTGCCGCCGGTTGGCTTCGTCACGCCCTTCTCGTCCATCACCTCCATGTTGACGCGGAGCTGCATGGCATAGCCTCGCGGCAGCGGCACCGCTGATTGCGCCAGCCCAAGCGAGGCCAGCGTGGCGCCGGCGGCGACCGCGAGCTGCGACCGCACGAGATCGACGCCGAGCACCGCCTCGGTGACGGTGTGCTCGACCTGGAGCCGCGGATTGGCCTCGATGAAGGCGAAGGCGCCCTCCCCCTCCCCGGCCTCGTCATCGACCAGGAACTCGAAGGTGCCGAGATTGTCGTAGCGGGCGGCCGACGCGAGCTGCTTTGCCGCCTCGATGATGCGGGCGCGCAGGCTCTCAGTTAACGATGGGCTCGGCGCCACCTCGATGAGCTTCTGGTTGCGGCGCTGGATGGTGCATTCGCGCTCCCAGAGATGGCTGATCGCGCCGTGGCGATCGCCGATGATCTGCACCTCGATATGGCGCGCTTTCCGGATCAGCCGTTCGACATAGACGGCATCATTGCCGAACGCCGCCTTAGCCTCCGATTGGCAGCGCGCATAGGCCTCCTCGAGTTTTGCGGCGTCCTCGACCACGCGCATACCGCGCCCGCCGCCGCCGGCGATCGCCTTGATCATCACGGCGGCGTTCGCGCCGAGCGAGGTGAAGAAGGCTTTTGCCTCGTCGAGCGAGGTCGCGCCCGCGGTGCCGGCGATAACAGGCACGCCGTATTTCTTGGCGAGATCCTTTGCCTTGGCCTTGTCGCCGAACAGATCGAGCGCCTCCGGCGACGGGCCGACGAAAATGATCTTCTCCTCGGCACAGCGCCGTGCCAGCTCCGTGTTCTCGCTGAGGAAACCATAGCCCGGATGCAGCGCATCGCAGCCCGCCGCCTTGGCTGCCGCGATCACCGCCTCGATGTCCAGATAGGCGCGCGCGCCGCGGCCCGGGATCTCGCAGACATCGTCGGCGGCGCGGACATGCAGCGAGGCCGTGTCATCGGCGGGATAGATGGCGACCGTGGCAAGGCCGCTCTCGGCCGCGGCACGGGCGATGCGGATGGCGATCTCACCGCGGTTGGCAATCAGCAATTTCTTGAAGGACATGATCGATTCCAGCCTTGCGCTTCTGTTTGAACTTGAAGCCGCGCGCCGAAAGTGTTGCAAGTGGAATTTTCTTCCGTTTGACGGAATTCGCGCGAGGCCGACCGCGCTTGCCGCGCGATGCGAGGCGAATGCTCTCAGCCTAATTGCAGGTGAGTTGTCTCTCGAACCAGTCTTGCAAGGATACTGAAAGACGCGGCCATGCGCGCAGCACATGCGCGTATGTAGCAGCGCTCGCGCGGTAGAGGCCGCGCAGTTCCTGCTCGATAGCAGGAAGGTCGACACCCACGCACCGACCATTGCTGACGATGGTGCGTCCGTCGACGACCACGTCCCGGACCAGCGACGCATTGCCGCGCGCGAATAGCAAATCCAGCGGATCGGCCGGCAATATCTGATCGCCCTCGAGACGGTCGAGATCGATGCTGACGAAATCGGCCGGCGCACCGACGGCAAGCTCGCCGGTCCCCGGCGCACCGGTGACGCGGCGGCCATTGCGGATCGCGAGCGCGAAGAATTCCTGCGGGGTCCAGGTACGCTGAAAGCCGAGGCCGCCATGCATCATCTGCACGAGGCGCATCTCGCGCAGCACATCGTCATCCTCATCGAGCGCCAGACCATCGACGCCGACCGCTATCGCGCAGCCGCAAGCGTGCGCCGCCGCGATCGGCGCCAGCCCGGAGCGGAGATGCAAATTGGAGGAGAAATTGGTGACGATACGCGCGCCTGAGGCCGCGATCATCTCGATCTCGTCGGGCCGGGCATGGATGCAATGCGCAAGCGTCAGCCGTTCGGAGAGAAAGCCGATGTCGCGGAGATAGCGGACGATGCCATCAGGAAAATGCTCATCCGCCCAGGCGCGCTGATAGATCGTCTCGAGCAGATGCATGTGGATGCGGCGTCCGGTCTGCGCGGAATTGTCCGCGACCGCCTCCAGGAGCGGCTTCGAGCACCACTGCACGCCGGCGAGCCCAAGCTGCACATCGACCATCGGCCCACCGATCGCCGCCGCGATGGCGTCGGTCAGCTCGATATAGGCCTTCGGCGACATCGGCCCACGGACGAACAGTTTTTCGATCGTCTTGCGATCGTCGCTGTCGAGGGCCGACAGTACCGGTTCGCTGTCGCCATACACGATCGGGTTCTGGTCGCGCACCGCGATCGCAAAGCCGATGCGGATGCCGACATCGCCGGCGGCCCGCGCAATCGCCCTGGTCTCGTCGAGCAGCGGCATGATGCCGCTCGGCCGGGTGTAGTGCACCATCATCGCCGCGCAGCCGGCCTGCGCCGCGCGCCCCAGCGCGGAGGCCGCGGCGAGATAAGGATCGACCGGCGTGCCCACCACCGTGCGCAGGATCCAGCTCTCCAGTGGCATGCCGACAGCGCCGAAGCTGGATGCCCGCGGGCGGGCGTGGTCGTGGGCGTTGACGAAGGCCGGGAGGATGAGGGAGCGCGGGCCTGTCGCCGGGCTCGTGGCTTCGGAGATATCGGTGATGACGCCGTCGTCGTGACGAAGCGCGACATTATGGCGGATGCCGCGGTCAGGACCGGAGAACAAGCGGGTTGCCGTGACGTCCATCGTCATGGTCTCTCTTCTCCTCCGCGGGCTCGCTTCACCTCTCCCGCTTGCGGGAGAGGTCGACGCGCTCGGCAGCGCTCTTGCGCGCCAGAGCGCGGCGGGTGGGGGCTTTCTCCACGATGTGACTCGCGGAGAGAGCCCCCACCCCGGCCCTCCCCGCAAGCGGGAGAGGGAGCATACTTCCGATGCGACGGGGGCTTGGCTCACCTGCGTCAATTCGCAGTGTACACCAGCTCGCGCTCCGCGCGCGGCGGCAGGAATTCGCGCGAGAACACTTCGGCCGGGGTCGGCGCGCGGGCGAGCTGGTAGCCTTCGACGATGAAACCGATGTTGCGCACCATGCGGTCGTCCTTGATGTCGCCGACACCGATGTCCTTCATCTCCGGCGAGACGATCAGCTTCTCGAAGGAATATTGCAGCCGGCGCTTTTCGACGTCGACATTGATCAGATTGTCATAGTTGAGCGCAGCCTTCATTCCGGCGTTCTGATCCTTGGCGACCGCGATCGCGCCCTTGTTGATGGCGCGCACCAGGCCGGCCACCGCCTTCGGGTTTGAGGCGATCAGCTTGCGCGACACCATCACGCCATTGGAATAGAGATCGAGCCCGTAATCGCCGAACGAGAACCATTTGAAGTCCTTGTCCGGATCCTGGCGGTTCAGCACAAGATTAAAGTAGCTCGTGATGTTGAAGACCAGCGCGGCATCGATGTCGCCCTTGATCAGCATCGGCTCCTGCAGGTTCGGCGCCATGTTGGAGATCTTGATCTTCTCGCCGTCGAGCCCGTTCTTGTGCGCGAACACCGGCAACAGCCGGGTGGTCGGCGTGCCCTGCGCGCCGCCGAGCGTATGGCCCTCGAAATCCTTGATCGACTTGATGCCGCTCGAGTTCTTGGCGACGATCGCGAACGGCGGCTGGTTCCACATCATGTAGACCATCACGGGCGCATCCTGCGGTCTGGTCGAGGCATTCTGGATGATGGCGTTGACGTCGCCGAAGCCGGCGTCATAGGCGCCGGACATGATGCGCGTCACGGTCGCACCGGAGCCCTCGCCCTGGTCGATCACGACGTTGAGGCCCTCCTCCTTGAAGAACCCGTTGTCCTTCGCATAGAAGAACGCCGCATCGCTGCCTTGCGTCTTCCAGCCCAGCGTGAACTTGATGGTGGTTTCCTCGGCACGCGCCGCTCCCGCGACCAGAGCCAACCCCACGAGCGCAGCGCTTATTGTCTTCAGCATGACGACCTCCTCAACTCCAGTGAACGGCGATGGACGAAACAACCTTCAGGTGGCGATGACATTGTCCTTGCGCGTCGCCCAGCCCGTGACCTGGCCCTCGATCAGCGAGAACAGGACGTAGAGCGCGACGCCGAGGCCGGCGAGCACGAACAGCCCGGCGAACACCAGCGGCACGTTGAAATTGGAGGACGCGGTCATCATCACATTGCCGATGCCGCGGTTCGAGGCGACGGTCTCCGACAGCACGGCGCCGACGAAGGCGTAGGAGACCGCGACCTTCAGCGAGGCAAAGAAGAACGGCATCGTCCGCGGCAGCCCGACATTCCAGAGGATGTCGAACTTGCTGGCGCCGAGCGCCTTCAGGACGTCCTCGAGCTCGGGCTCGGTGGTGGCAAGGCCGGTGGCGATGTTGACGACGATCGGGAAGAAGCAGATCGACAGCGAGGTCAACACCGCCGGCACCGTGCCGGAGCCGAACCACAGCACGAAGATCGGCACCACAGCGACCTTCGGGATCGACGAGAAGCCGACCAGCAGCGGATAGCAGGTGTCGTAGGCGGTCTTTGACACGCCGATCACCGCGCCGAGCGCAACGCCAAGTGCCACGCCGAGCACGAAGCCGATCATGGTCGTCACCAAGGTCTGGATGATGTGCGGCCACAGGATCGGGAATTTCTCGAACAGCGTGACGAAGATCTGCGACGGCCGCGGCAGCACCAGGTCCGGCATCCCCGTCATCAGGCAGAACAGCTCCCAGGCGACGAAGAACAGCACGATCAGGGCCGCGGACCAGGCCTTCTGCCTGATATCTGACACGGACATGGTCAGGCTCCCCCTTGCGCAGCGGTGCGCGCATCGACGATGAAGGCGCGGAGTTTCTGGTTGAGCGCGACGAACTCGGGCTCAAACGTCATCGCCAGGGTGCGCGGGCGGGCGAAGTCGACGCTGGAGTCGTCGAGGACGCGGCCGGGCCGTGCGCTCATCACGCAGATGCGGCTGGCGAGGAAGCCGGCCTCGCGCAGGTCATGGGTGACCAGCAGCACGGTCGGCTTGTGCGTCATCCAGAGCTCTTGCAGGATTCCCCACAGCTCCTCGCGGGTGAACTGGTCGAGCGCGCCGAATGGCTCGTCGAGCAGCAGCATGCGCGGCTCGTGGATCAGCGCGCGGCACAGATTGGCGCGCTGGAGCATGCCGCCGGAGAGCTGCCAGGGATAGCGGCCGCCAAACCCTTTCAGCCCGACCTGCTCGAGCAGCGCATTGGCCTTGTCGCGGAACTCGGTCTTGCGCAGCCGGCGGAACTGCGAGCGGAACGGCTCGACGATCTTCAGCGGCAGCATGATGTTCTTTTCGATCGTCATCCACGGCAGCATGGTCGGGTTCTGGAACGCCATGCCGACCCGCATCGCGCGCGCCGCGACCTCGCGGCCGCCGACGATGACGACGCCGGTGGTCGGCCGCACCAGGCCCGACACCAGCCGCAGGATGGTGGACTTGCCGCAGCCGGACGGCCCGACCAGTGCGACGAACTCGCCGTCGGCGATCCGCAGCGTGGTTGTCGACAGAGCCGGCACGGCGCGGGCGCCGCGGCCGAAGGTCACGGAGGCTTCCGACAGCTCGATCGCGGTCGGCGCCGATCCGGCGGCGACAGGCTCGCCGGCAAATTCGGTGTTTGGTTGCATGCGCATCACGAGCAAAGTGCATGCAAGCTGGATGCCAGCGACCGCCCCGTTGAAAATCAAGGGGATCGCGCGATTTCCAGGCGGAGCGCGGGATTCCTTTTAGGCAATCGGCGGCCAAAACTGCATGCAATTCGAGCGCCCGATTGTTTCGCCGGTATGATAAACAGGCGTTCGAAGCACCTTTGAAGAGGGATTCGCGGCAATGGCGGGACGCGCCGGCAGCAGCAAGACGGCTGAATCGTCAGACAAGGTCAGCGTGATCTGCCGCGCGCTGCGGCGGGCGATCATCGAGCAGGCGCTGGAGCCCGGCGCAAAACTGCCCGAGGATTCGCTCGGCGAGCGTTTCGGCGTCAGCCGCACCATTGCGCGGCATGCGCTCGGGCAATTGGCCGCAGAGGGTCTCGTCGAGCTGCGCCGCAACCGCATCGCGGTGGTGGCGACGCCGAGCTGGCAGGAGGCGCGCGATGCCTTCGACATCCGCATCGAGCTGGAGCGGCTGGTGGTGCGGCAGCTCGCCGGCAAGCTGACCAAGGCGCAGGTCGCCGAACTCACCGCCCATGTCGACGCCGAGGATCGCGCCCGCGACGGCACCGACGCGGTCTCGATCCGGCTCGCCACCGAATTCCACATCCTGCTCGCCCAGATGACGAACAGCCCGATCCTGGTGCGTTATGTCAGCGAAGTCGCCTATCGCTGCTGCCTGACGCTGTCGCTGTACAGCCGGCCGCATTCAACCGAATGCGCGATCAACGAGCACCGCGCAATCATTGCGGCCCTGGTGAAGGGCGACGTCGCCAAGGTGATGGAGCTGATGCACCACCATCTGGATTCCGTCGCCACTCGCGCGCTGGTCGCGCCGAGTCCGCAGCGCGGGCGGGATCTGCTGGATATTCTGGCGCCATACGCGGATGAGGTGACCGGCGATCGGGTGGTCAAGCTGCCGAAGGTGGTGCGGCGCTGACGACTGCTGCGCTCTATCGCCGTCATCCTGAGGTGCGAGCCCTTGCGAGCCTCGAAGGATGCACGGCCTCGCCGGTGGCCGTCGATCCTTCGAGGGCCGCTGAAGAAGCGGCCACCTCAGGATGACGGGGAGAGAGTGGGCGCCTCCTACACCTCGATCGCCCGCTGCACCAAAATCCGCTCGGCGGTCGTCACCCGGAGGCCGCTTGCTCACTCGCGCAGCTTGCGGTCCAGGAAGCCGACATAGGAATTGTCCGGCTGCAGTTTGACGGCCAGGCGAAGCGCTGCACGGGCGGCGGATTTGTCGCCGTCAGCCGTGGCTTTGTGCTCATCCAGAATCGCGTCGGCCACCGTGCGCGCGGCGTCGAGACGAGCCTCGTCGATGGAGTGAGGGGCAAGATAGTCTTCGACCGGCTCGCGGAGACGCTTCAATTCGTCCACGCTGATCGAACTCAGCGGATACCAGTTATAATATTCGAGGCGCGGCCGATCATCCGTGAGGCTCGGCACATCCCCGACAAAGGCCGCGAGTTTTTCATCAGCGGCGATGAATGTCGCCAGAAAATCCTCGGGCGAGCGCAGGCCGTTTGCGGTCAGGTCTTCAGCCACCGCGGGCGCGGACATCCGCATCGCGAGCGCGCGAGGATCGATGTTCAAGGGTTCATCGGAAGCGATCGCCACGCCTTCCATTCTGGACGGCAACCACAGCGAGACATGCTTGAACTGGCCCATCATGGCCTTGAGGATCATCTTCGGAAGAATGCCGCGGTTGAAATCCAGCGGCACCCATTGCGCGAGAACGCCGCCGGGGCGCATCTTCTGCTTTGCCAGCGCATAGAATTCCTCGGTGTAGAGGTTGATGACGCCGGCGTCATGGGGCGGCGGTGGCTCGAGGGTGATGACGTCAAATGTTTCCTTGGTCCCGAGCAGGAAGTGGCGCCCGTCCGCGACGATCTGATGAACCCTGGGATTCTGATAGAATTGCTGGTTGATCGGCACGAAATGCGGCGCGAACTCGAAAACCGTCGAGGCCAGGTCGACCGCGTCGATGGATTTTAATTCCTTGTGGGTGCTGACCGCACCAACCGTGGTGCCGGTCCCGATGCAAATCACGACAGCCGTTTCAACCGGGCCGGGGTGCAGCAGAATGGGATAGTGCCCCATCGCGGCCATGTAGCGTCTGCCCTCGGGACGGTTGTTGGCGTAGCTTTTCGAGTTCACCACCAATTGCTGGTAAGTCCCCGCCGCCTTTTCGCGATACTCGACCACCGCAAATGTCGCTTGCCGGGTTTCCCGCAGCTCGAGAACATCGGCGCCTTCGATCGCAGTCAGGACACGTTCCAGATAGTGTGGCGTGAGGAGCAGCAGCGCTACGGCGATGACGCTTGCGGCGATCGTCCCTTGCCGCCACAGGCTGCCTTCTCTCAGAAGACCCGGTTGCGATACGGTCGTCGCGGCAAACAGCAGGACGTTCAGGACAATCAGTGCGGTGAGCGCCCCCTGACTGCCCAGATAGGGAATCAGAAGGAATCCCGCCGCCAGCGAGCCGAGGACGCCGCCGATCGTGTTCAAGGCGTAGAGCGTGCCTACCCTGCGGCCCAGCGCGCTCATCTGCATCACGGTCAATTCGCTGGCCAGCGGAAAACTGATGCCGATCAGCGTGGTCGGCAGCAGCAGGGCAACGGCGCAGATCAGGAAGAATGAAACGTCACCGCCCAAAAGCTCCTGCACCGGGACCGGGAGCAGGCCCGACACGATGGGAGACAGCACTGCTCCCACAGTACGCGCCTTGCCGAGGATTGCGACGGTGAGCGTGGCCGCAACCGCGATCAGCAACTGCGTGACGGCGAAGTAGCGCAGCAATTGATCCTTGCGGGGTGCGAGCAGCCTGGCGCAGATCAGCGCACCGGTCACCAGGCCCAGCAGGTAAACGCCGAGCATGCCCGAGAAGGCGAAAACACTTGACGTGCTGACATTGGTCAGGAAGCGGAACCAGACGACTTCATAAGCGATCGACACGAAACCGGAGCACGCGAAGATCGCGATCAGGGTGGACGTCCGGCCGTGCTCCGGTGCGGCGGTTTGCCCCGGCGCTTCTGGCGCGACCGGCAACAGCGGACTTGTGCTGCGCGCAACCAGCAGGGCCACGCCGCCGACGCAGACATAGAGCGCCGCCGCGACCAGGCTCGATCCTGTGATCCCCCAAAGGCCCATCAGGACAAAGCCGACAACCAGCGTGCCGATAGCGGCGCCCAGGGTGTTGAACCCGTAGAGCAGACCGATGCGATTGGCGAGGTCGGTTTGCGTGCGGGTCAGGAATTTTACGAGGAACGGCAGGGTCGAGCCCATCAACATCGTCGGCAGCGACAGGATGGCGAGCGACAGCGCGACCATCAGCGGCAGCCGGAATGGAGACTCCAGGTCCAGCATCGGCGACAGCCAGCCCACCCATGTCGACCAGTGCGACAGGAACGCGGTGACCGCCAGGGAAACGACTGCGAGGGCGAGTTCGAGAAACCCGTAAATTTTCAGGGGGCGGCTGACAGTGTCGGCGATCCGGCCTCCGAGCGCGCTGCCGAGCGAGAGGCCGAAAAAGAAGCTCGCCACCGTGACGCTGACCGAGACGGTGGCACTTCCCAGCACGAATTGCAGTTGCTTGAACCAGAGCACCTGAAGGATCAGGGATGCCGCGCCCGATGCCAGAAAGATCGCCGTGACCAGAACCCGGTTCTTCAGGCTTATGGTGTCTCGAACACCATCACGATTGCGCACTGGACGGCTCTCCCGCTGAACGGGAGAACAGGTAAGGCAAATGCGGTTAATATTGCCTTATGGGGCGGTGGACGAGGCGGGTGCAGAGCGGACGGTGAAGCCGGCGAAGGTGGTGCGGCGCCAGCAGTTCCCACTACTCTATCCCCGTCATCCTGAGGTGCGAGCCTTGCGGTGCACTTGCACCGCTGGGCGAGCCTCGAAGGATGAACGGCCCCGCTGGTGGCCGTCGATCCTTCGAGGGCCGCTGAAGAAGCGGCCACCTCAGGATGACGGGGAAGGAGTAATGCGCTCGCCGCCCCTACGCCTCGATCCCCCGCTGCACCAAAATCCGCTCGGCGCTGTCGTTCCAGACGTCCATCTTGACGATCTGGCCACCCCTGACCACGAAGCGGTCGACATAGCGGTTGCCTTCGAACGGCGTGCCGTCGATCCATTCGCCGTAGAGCGTGCCGACGCTGTAGACCACGGTCTCGCCTGCGCCCGGGCAGACGTCGATTCGGTCCATCCGCTTCTTCACCCAGCGATAGCGTTTGGCATTGAAGCCGGTCGGCCCGCGCGGATGGTCGAACTCGCGCTCGCCGGTGAAGGTAATCACCGTGCCGGGCTTCATATAGGCCGCCGCCGCGTCGGGATCGGGGACCATGGACGCGGTCAAGTAGGCTTCGACGATCTCGGCATCGGACAGCGGGCGGGCATCGGCTTTGGCGGTGACGGACATCGCGGGTCTCCAGGAACTCGCAAAACTCTACAATCTGGTCGCCAAAGTGTATGCATATTTTTTGGACAATCTGACCGACAAACTGCACACAATCTGGTGCTGCCGCTTCCCTGCCCTTCCGCTAGGCTGCGACCAACCTGAAATCTGCTCTCGATGATTGCGAAACCTGCCTTCGACCTGGTCTTCCGTCATGCCGTGACGCGCACCTCCGCGTCGACGGTCGATATCGGCATCGCTGACGGCCGGATCGCCGCGATCGCGCCGCAGCTCTCCTGCGAGGCCGCCGAGATCGACCTCGAGGGACGGCTGGCGCTGCCCGGCTTCGTCGACACCCATATCCATCTCGACAAGGCCTGCCTGCTCGGCCGCTGCGGCCACGACCATGCCGGCGTCGCCGAAGCCATTCGCGCGGTGGCCGCGATGAAGCGCGACTTCACGGTCGAGGACGTTTATGCCCGCGGCGCAAAAGTGATCGAGCGCGCGATCACCGCAGGCACCACGCGGATGCGGACCCATGTCGAGATCGACCCGCGGATCGGGCTGCGCGGCTTCGAAGCGGTCAAGACGTTGAAGCGCGACTATGCCTGGGCGCTCGACCTTTCTCTTTGTGTCTTCCCGCAGGAAGGCCTGACCAACGATCCCGGCACCGACGAGCTGTTGGTCGCGGCGCTCGACGACGGCGCCGAGGCGATCGGCGGCTGCCCCTATGTCGACAGCGATCCGAACGCGCAGATCGCGCGAATCTTTGACCTGGCGCAGCAGTTCGACATCGACGTCGACCTGCATCTCGATTTCGACCTCGATCCCTCCTGGTGGCACATGGAGGAGGTCTGCCGGCAGACCGAGCGGCGCAACTATCACGGGCGGGTCGCGATCGGGCACGCGACAAAACTCTCCGCGTTGCCGCCCGAGCGGCTGAAGGCGGCGAGCGCGCGGTTGGTGCAGTCCGGCGTCGCGGTCACCGTGCTGCCGGCGACCGACCTCTATCTGATGGGACGCGACGCCACCCACAACGCGCCGCGCGGCCTGACCGCCGCGCACCGGCTGGTCGCCGATGGCGTGCTGTGCTCGGTCGCGACCAACAATGTGCAAAACCCCTTCACGCCGTTCGGCGATGCATCGCTTCTGCGGATGGCCAATCTTTATGCCAATGCCGCCCATGCCGGGATCGGCGAGTTCGATGCCTGCCTCGATCTCGTCACCGAGCTGCCGGCGCGGCTGATGAATTTGAAAGACTACGGCATCGCGGTCGGCAACCCCGCCGACATCGTCGTGCTCGACACCGACAGCGCAACCAACGCGATCGCCGAACTGCCCGACGTGCTCTTGGGCTTCAGGCGCGGCCGCAAGAGGTTCGAACGGCAAAAGCCGACGCTGTTTCGGCCGGGCACCAAACTCTCCCCGTCATCCTGAGGCGCGAGCTCTTGCGAGCCTCGAAGGATGCACGGCCCCGCCCTATCCGTACTGCGAAAGCCGGGCCGTCGACCCTTCGAGACGGCCGCTGCGCGGCCTCCTCAGGGTGACGGATCGAGTGAGCTGGCTCGTGCAAGCGATCGTATGTCGCAGCACCAACCTATGCGCATTGTCGCCCTGCCCTGGCGCGAATTGACGCGTCCGCCGATCCGTTGTTGGTATCTCTCAACTCCAACAACATGCCGGGCAGGAAACCATGAGCATATCAGCCACAATCAAAAGCGTCGAAACGCTCGCCTGCGATGCCGGCTGGCGGAATTATCACTTCGTCAAGGTGACGACGTCAGACGGGCTGGTCGGCTGGAGCGAATATGACGAGGGTTTTGGCGCGCCCGGCGTCACGGCGGCTATCGAGCGGCTGTCGGCGCGCGTGATCGGCAAGAACGCGTTCGAGCACGAGCGTATCTATGTCGAGCTGTTTGCCGCGACGCGTCCCGCCGCCGGCGGCGTGGTGGCGCTGGCGCTCGGGGCCATCGAGAACGCGCTGCTCGACGTCAAGGCCAAGGCGCTCGGCGTGCCCTGCTACGATTTGCTCGGCGGCAAGATCCGCGACCGCGTGCGGGTTTACTGGTCGCATTGCGCGACCTGGCGCATCAATCATCCCGACTGGTACAAGCCGGCGATTACCGATCTCGACGGCGTCAAAGCGATCGGGGCCGAGGTGCGCGAGAAGAAATTCTCGGCGATGAAGACCAACATCTTCGTCTACACCGACGGCAAGCCGATAGGCTGGCGCCCCGGCTTCGGCGCGCCGTTCCAGCCCGAGATCAATGTCGACCGCAATGTGCTGCGCAATCTCTGCATGCATCTGGAGGCGATCCGCGACCGCGCGGGGCCGGATGTCGATCTCCTGCTCGACCTCAACTTCAACGCCAAGACCGAAGGCTATCTGAAGATCCTGCGCGCGATCGAGAAGATGGACATGTTCTGGGTCGAGATCGACACCTTCAACCCGCAGGCGCTCGGCTACATCCGCCGCCAGAGCCCGCACCCGATCTCGTCATGCGAGACGCTCTTGGGCTTACGCGAATTCCTGCCCTACTTCACCGAGCAGGCGATGGACGTCGCGATCATCGACACGCCGTGGAACGGAGTGTGGCAATCAATGAAGATCGCCGCGGCCGCCGAGCATTTCGAGGTCAACGTCGCGCCGCATAATTTCTACGGCCATCTCTGCACCATGATGAACGCGCATTTCTGCGCCGCGGTGCCGAACCTGCGGATCATGGAGACCGATATCGACCGCCTGGCCTGGGACCATGAGCTGTTCACCCACGTGCCGGAGTTTATCGACGGTCATCTCGTGATTCCGGATCGCCCGGGCTGGGGCACCGAGCCGAACGAGGAAGGCCTGCGCGCGCATCCGCCGAAGAACAAGGGCGGGCTGTTGAATTATGGGTTGAAGAAGTAACTCTCTCCACGCCGTCGTCCCGGCCTAGTGCGCAATTGCGCACGGGAGCCGGGACCCATAACCACAGGCGTTGGTTGTGAAAGGGATCGAGGCCCTAGCGTCGCCTAACAACGAGCACTTGGGGTAATGGGTCCCGGCCTTCGCCGGGACGACGCAACCCTCAATCACCGCGCCTCAATTATCATCCCTGACAGCCGTGAACGCGCTGTCGACCACGTCGCCGATCGGCTGCCAGGCGTTGCCGTCGAACTGCACCAGCCGCATCTGCTTGATCGGGCGGAAATCCTTCGGCCCGGTGTTGATCACGATCCCCGGCAGCGCGATCGGGCTTTGATAGTCCTTCAGCGAGGCTGCCTGCCGCATGATGTTCTCGCGGGAGAAATCATCGCCGCATTGGCGCAAGACCTGGTGCAGCGTATCGGCGGCGGCATAGCCGAACATGGCGTAGATGTCGTCCTTGCCACCGTCGGGGAAATATCTGTCCATGAAGTCGGACCACGCCTTGATATGCGGATCGTCCTTCCAGGAGGCGTCGCCGGCGTCCTTGAGGAACGAGGTCGAGATCACGCCGAGCGAATTCTGCAGGCCGGCCGGCTGCAAAGCGCTGGCGATCGAGGCCGACGCATTGTCGAGGATGAACACCGGATGCCAATCCATCCCGGCCACGATGCGGATCGCGCGCGCCGCGATCGCCGGCGCGCCGTCGAACACCAGGATGTCGGCGCCGGAGTCCTTCAATATCCCGAGCTGGTTCTCGATCCTGGTCTCCGACGCGTCGAAGGCAAGATCGGCGACGATCATGCCGGCGGTGTCGCCGAGGCCCTCCTGCAATCCCCTGAACAGATCGCGGCCGAACTGGTCGTTCTGCCACAGCACCGCGATCTTGCGTGACGGATAGGCGGCCTGGATGTAGTTGGCGTAGATTCGCCCCTCGGCGCGGAAGGTCGGCTGCCAGCCCATGGTCCAGGGAAACGTCCTCGGATGCGCCCATTCCTCGTCACCGGAGGCGACGAACAGCTGCGGGACCTTTTTCTCGTTGAGGTATTTTCGCACGGCGAGGTTGCTCGGCGTGCCGAACGAGCCGAACATCAAGAGCACATCCTGCTTCTCGACGAGATCGCGGGTCTGCTCCATCGCGGTCTTCGGATTGGAGCTGTCATCGACCGAGACGAACTTGACCTTGCGGCCGTTGATGCCGCCATGCTCGTTGACCATGTCGAAATAGGCCGCTTCCGCCCGTCCGATGGTGGCGAACGCAGCGAGCGGCCCGGTATACGGCATGACGTTGCCGACGCGGATCTCGCTGCCGGCCGCTTCGGGCGCCTGCTGCGCGGCGAGCGGCGCCGCCGCGATCATCGCGGCGAGGACGAGCAATATCGAACGCGCGGTTTGTCTTTTTGTTTGCATCAACATCGCCACAAACGCCGGCCACGGCCGGCGCTCCCTCCCGAGGACGCGACCTTATCGCCCAAGGCAATGCCGGGAAAATGAAATGTTGATGGCGGAGCAAGCCAAGGGCGCGGTTCACCTCTCCCGCTCGCGGGGGAGGTCGGATCGCATCAAAGATGCGATCCGGGTGGGGGCTTTCTCCGCATAAAAACCGTCCGACTCGTGGCGAGACCCCCACCCCAACCCTCCCCCGCAAGCGCAGGGCTATCGCATATGGCTGAGAACCTGCATGAGGAAGGCCTCGTCCCAGCCTGCGCGTCTGATCTTGAGGTTGATGGACTTGCGATCGGGGTGGGCTCGCAGGATGTTGAGGGCAAGGCGTCGGAGAATGGCGAGATTCTCCGGTGCGTGGTCCTTGCGGGAGCGGTTGCGATCCTCGGCAAAATGGACGTCGAGCACCCAATGCAGCCGGTTCTCAACGGCCCAGTGACTGCGGGTGACGTCAAGCAGCCGCTTGGCAGAGATATATCTGGACAGCAGATAGTAACGTACGACCGTCTTCAGAATCCTTCTTGCCTTCCAACGCAATAGCTAGCCAAAACCCATATGCGATTCCCCTGCCCGCAAGCGGGAGAGGGAGCGCAGTTCCCGCATGGCGATCAGCGCAATGTTATGTCGAGCCAGCCGAGCGGGTTGACCGCGACGCGGTCGCCATCGCCGACCAGAACCGTCGTGGTTTCGGCCTCGATAACAGCCGGGCCGGCCAGCGAATGGCCGGGCTTGAGATCGTCGAGCGCATAGACCGGCACCTCGCGCCAGGCACTGAGCCAGGCCTGCCGCTTGCCGCGCGGCGCGCAGGGCACAGCTGACGTAGCCTGGCCGACATCGCCGCCGCCGCGCGCAACCTTGCCGACCGCAGCGACACGGGCGTTGACGAACACCACCTCCTGCCCGCGCGAGGCATAGGTGTAGAGTTCCTCGTGGCGGCGATGGAAGCGCTCCTCGATCTGCGCCACAAGGTCGGCGGCGCCGAGATCGAGGTCGCCGAGCGGCACGTCGATTTCGAACACCTGCTCGCCATAGCGCACCTCGGCCGAGCGCTCGATTGCGATATCGCCCTTGAACCAGTCGCGCAGCCGGCCGGCCGCCTGCTCTTCCAGCCCCGCGAACAGCGCCCGCACCTCGCCGGCGGAAATCCGCCCCGCGCCGTAGTGGGTGCGGCTGACCTCGTAACGCAGATCGCTGGTCAGCATGCCCCAGGCCGACAGCACCGAAGCAACCGTCGGCACGATGATGCGCTTGATCTCGAGCTCACGCGCGACCTCGGCGGCGTGCATCCCGGCGGCGCCGCCAAAGCTCAAGAGCGCGAAGCGCCTCGGATCGACGCCACGGCGCAGCGTCATCAGGCGGATGCCGTCGGCCATCTTCAGATTGATCATCTTGTAGATGCCGGCGGCGGCCTCGATCCGCGACAGCTCCAGCGCTTCGGCGATCCGATCGACGGCCGCTTCCGAAGCCGCGCGATCGAGCGGGCGCGCGCCGCCCATGAAGGCGGCGGCATCGAGATAGCCGAGCACGACATTGGCGTCGGTGACGGTGGCAGCTAGGCCGCCATTGCCGTAGCAGGCCGGCCCCGGAACCGAGCCTGCGCTCTCCGGCCCGACCCGCAGCGTGCGGCTGCCGTCGACACCGGCGATCGAGCCGCCGCCGGCCGCGATGCTGGCGATGTCGAGGCTGCGCAGCGCGATGCGCTGACCCGCCAGCATGCCTTCGGCCGACAGCGAGGCCTCGCCGTCTGCGATCAACGAAATGTCGGTCGAGGTGCCGCCCATGTCGAACGGCACGAGGTCGGGAATCCCAAGCATCTCCGCGCAGCGGCGGCTGCCGGAGATGCCGCCGGCCGGGCCCGACAGCACGGTGCCCGCAGCGAGCCGCGAGGCCTCTTCCACCGGCGCCATGCCGCCATGCGACAGCACTACGAACAGCGAGCCGGCAAAACCGGCCTCATGCAGGCTGCGCTCGAGATTGGTGAGATAGCGCCGTACCGTCGGCTCGACATAGGCATTCACGATCGTGGTCGAGACGCGCTCATATTCCTTGATCTGCGGCAGCACGTCGCTGGAGCGCGACACGCTGACATCGGGCAGCTCGCTGGCGAGCCGCTCGACCGCAGCGAGCTCATGCGCCGGGTTGAGATAAGCGTGCAGGAAGCAGACCGCGACCGAGTTCGCGTCCGATCGCTTCACCTCGGCGATGACATCGCCGAGGGCTGCGGCATCCAGCGCAACCGCGGCACTGCCGTCGGCCTTCAGCCGCTCGCGCACGCCAAAGCGGCGCTCGCGCGGCACCAGCGGCTCGGGCGGCGGCGTACGCAGATCATAGCGATCCGGCTTCAGCCCTTCGCGCATCTCGACGACGTCGCGATGGCCCTCGGTGGTCAACAGCGCAACCCTGGCGCCCTTGCGTTCCAGCAGCGCGTTGGTCGCAACCGTCGTGCCATGCACCAGGCGATCGGTCGCGGCCAGCATCGCCGCGCGCGTCACGCCGAGCCGACGCGCCAGCTCTTCCAGTCCCGCCATGACGCCGATCGACTGATCGGCCGGCGTGGACGGTGATTTCGCGAAAACGGTGCGTCCCGTTTGATCCGTGGCAACCAGGTCGGTGTAGGTGCCGCCGACGTCAACCCCAATCGTATACATCACTTGCCTATACCGCCTTCGAAACCAGACCCTGCGCGACGTCGCGCGCCCGCGCCTCCGCCGATCGCTTCTCTGATGGCCCCCAGCCGCCGCCACCGGACGAGCGGACCTCAAGGCAATCGCCGGGACGCAGCTCGATGCCGACCTCCTTGGTCTTCAGGACGCGCGGCGCGCGGCCATCCGACAAGAGACGATAATGATGCGGCTCGCCGTCCTTGCCGCCGAGCATGCCACAGGGACCGTGACGCGCGCCGTCGCCGGCGGTGTTGCCCTTGGCCGGCTTTGCCGTCTCCAGCACCATGTCGAGCGCGACGCCGAGCCCGCCGCGATGCTGGCCGTCGCCGCCGGAGTCCGGCCGGAATTCGTGCTGGCGGAAATGCAGGGGAAAGCGCACCTCGGCGACCTCGATGCTGCCGAACTTCAGGCCGCCGACCGAGTGCCACTCGCCGATCGAGGAATAGCCGTCGCCGCCGGGCGATGCGCCGCCGCCGGGCCGCGCCTGGAACATGTGCCAGATGAAGTTGCGCCCGTTACGCGGGTCTTCGCCCTGGATCGCGATGCGGAATCTCCGGCCCCAGCCGCCCATCACGCGGTCCGGACAGGAGGCCGACATCGCCTTGATGATCGCTTCGACGATCTCATTGGAGGGATGGCTGGTGCATAAGGTCACGGGACGGCCGGGATCGGCCCACACGATCGTGCCCTGCTTCGCCACCACCTTGAGCGGCCGCAGCGCGCCGGTGTTCTTGGGGATGTCGGCATCGATCAGATAGGCAAAGGCCATCGCGACCGCGGCCTGCATGTTGGCGTGCGAGGAGTTCACGAAACTGGTCGATTGCGGATCGGAGCCGGTGAGATCGACCTCGATGTCACTGCCCTTCTTGGTCACCTTGGCCGCGATCTTGATGTCGGTGCGGCCGTGGCCATCGTCGTCGAGCAGCGCCTCACCGTAGAACACTCCGTCCTTCCAGGAGGACACCACGGCGCGGGTCTGCTGCTCGGTGGCGTCGAGAATAGCCTCGATCGCGGCCTCGACCGTCTCGGCGCCGAACTCGCTGAACAGCTTTGACACGCGACGCTCGCCGAGATGCGCGGCACCCAGCATCGCGGCGAGGTCGCCGCGGAATTCCCGGGGGTTGCGGATGTTCAGCGCCAGCAGGTCGAGCAGATCCTCGCGCGGCTTGCCGGCCTCGTAGAGCTTGATCGGCGGAATGCGAATGCCTTCCTGATAGATCTCGGTGGCGGCCGGATTGTAGGCGCCGTGGGTGGCGCCGCCGATGTCGCTCTGATGCGCGCGCACGATGGTCCAGAGCAGCCGCTTACCGCCGTCGAACACCGGCACGAAGGCGGTGAGATCAGGCAGATGGCTGCCGCCCTGATAGGGATCGTTGAGCAGGATGACATCGCCCGGCGCGACGTCCTTGAAGCGTTCCTCGACCGCGAGTGTCGCCCACGGCAACGCGCCGACATGCACCGGGATGTGATCGGCCTGTGCGATCAGCCGACCGCCAGTGTCGCAGATCGCCAGCGAGAAATCGCGGCTGGAATTGAGGATCTGCGAATAGGAGGTGCGAAGCATGGCTTCGCCCATCTCCTTCACGATCGACGACAGGCGGTGCTGGACGACGGAGCGTGTGATTGGATCGATCTTGGCGGACATCTTGGCCCTTGTTGGCGCTGGGGGCTTGCGCAGGGAGGATCGGGGAACCCGGCCGGCCGGAACCGGAATTCCTTCTTATAGCCAGCGGCTTGCCGATCGCAAACCGGCCGGCTCGGTCGCAGCGGGTCAATCCGTCGATCAGCAAGTCGTGATCGAGAAGAAACCACCGGGCGACGGAATAGAACTCACGCTGCTGCGTCCCACCCATGCGAGCCGGCCCCGCGGCCGGACCGCTCGGGCTTCCCCGACAACCCCAGGGTAAACGTAGATGCTTCCTCGATCCTTCAGATCCGCTCTCGCGCCGCTCGGCGCGTCCGTCCTGCTCGCCTTTGTCGCCGCCGCGGCGTTCGCGCAAGACGCCCATCATCCGGCCCAGGCTGCGCAGTCGACTGAGGAGAGCGCCTTCCTCGCGGAAAACGATGCCGCGATGACCAAGATGATGAATGACATGGCCGCCAAGCCGAGCGGCGATATCGATCGCGACTTTGTTGCGATGATGACGCCGCATCATCACGGCGCGATCGACATGGCCGTGATCGAGCTCCGCTACGGCAAGAACGAGCAACTGCGCCGGATCGCGCAGGAGATCATCGTCGAGCAGCAGCAGGAGATCGACGCCATGAAACTTGCGATCGGTGACCCGGTGACGGCATCCGCGCCCGCGCCGACACAACCGAGCCCGGCGCCCGCCGCGGCTCACGATCACATGAACATGTCCCACGGAATGAAGAACTAGGAGTTTTCGAACGATGAACCGTCAAGTCCTGAAGTGCCTGCTGGCCACGACCGTGCTGGCGATATCAAGCTCCGCCTTCGCCGGACAGGCGCCGGGCGCGGCATCCTCGCCCGACATTGCGATCAGCCATCACGACCGCGTCTATGCCGCCGAGCAGTTCTCGAACACGGTGTCGGTCACAGACCCGGTCGACAACAAGCTGCTCGGCGTGATCCGGCTCGGCGATCCGCAGCCCGGCAATTTCAGCCCGCTCTACAAAGGACAGGTGCTGGTTCACGGCATGGGCTACTCACCCGATCATCAAACCCTTGCGGTGGTGTCGATCGGCTCCAACTCGGTGACCTTCATCGACACAGCAACCAACACGGTCAAGCACACCACTTACGTCGGGCGCTCGCCGCACGAGGCCTTCTTCACGCCCGATGGCAACGAAGTCTGGGTCACGGTGCGCGGCGAGAACTACATCTCGGTGATCGACGCAAAGACGTTCAAGGAAACGATGCGGATCGAGGTGCCGGCCGGACCGGGCATGCAGATCTTCTCGCCGGACGGCAAGTACGGCTACATCTGCTCGTCGTTCAATCCGGAGACCGACGTGGTCTCGGTGGCCGATCACCAGATCGTGGCGAAGGTGAAGCAGGAAAGCCCGTTCTGCCCGAACATCGCGGCCACCCCAGATGGCGAGCAGGTGTGGTTCACGCTGAAGGATACCGGCAGGACGCAGGTGTTCAACGCCAAGCCGCCGTTCAATCCGATCAAGACCATCGAGACCGGCCCGATCACCAATCACGTCAATTTCGCGAAGACCTCCAAAGGCACCTTCGCCTATGTGACCATCGGCGGCACCAACCAGGTCAAGGTGTTTCGAACCGACGACTTCTCCGAGGTCGCGACCATTCCCGTGGGCAATCTCCCGCATGGCGTCTGGCCGTCCGGCGACGGCACAAGGATCTATGTTGGTCTCGAGAATGCCGATGCGTTGGCCGCGATCGACACCGCGACCAACAAGGTGATCGCCAACATCCCGATCGGCCAGGCACCCCAGGCGATCGCCTATGTGCCGAACGCCGCGCCGAATCCGGATGACCGCCAGAACCTGCAGGCGCTCGGCATCGCCGGCCAGGCCGCCCACCTCGCACTCGCGCCGAAGAAGAACGCCAAGGGCGACAAGCCACCGACCAGCGTCTCGCTGTTCGACCAGGGGCTGATCCAGGTGCTGCAGGCATCGGTCACCGGGCTCGAACCCAAGCAGCACTACGTGCTAGGATTGGCCGACCATGGCGATGGCACGGGATCGGTGGAGCCCCTGGCAGCCTTCATGACCAATCCCGCCGGCTCCGCCATCGTCAACGTCACCGGACCGATCCGCCAGATCGTGCAGAGCGCAGCCAAGGCCGAACGACGCTATCTCGTCATCACGTCAGGCGAACCGGCCAAGGTCGGCGCAGTCATCCAGGTGCAAACGCCATGAACGACATGCTGCGCCTGGTCGAGCCGCTGATACCCGCTTTGCGGCGGTATGCGCGGGCCCTGGTCCGCGATCACGCCGCGGCCGACGACCTCGTGCAGGACTGCCTCGAACGCGCCGTCATTCACTGGGAGCAGCGGCGGTCGGACAATCCGCGCCCGTGGCTGTTCGCGATCCTGCATAATCTCGCCATCAACCAGTTTCGCCGCGCAACGGGGCGCGGCGTCCATGTCGCGATCGACGAAACCAACGAGGATACATTCGGTCAGGAGGCGGAACAGGAGCATAAGGTGATGTATCGCGATGTCATGGCGAAGCTCGCGAGGCTTCCGCATGACCAGCGTGCAGTGCTGCTGCTCGTCGGCGTCGAGGACTTGTCCTATGCCGACGCCGCCAAGGTGCTGGGTGTGCCCATCGGCACGGTGATGTCGCGCCTGGCGCGCGCCCGCGAGCGGCTGCATCACGAGCTGGAGGGAACGTCAGGCCATCCGGAACATAATGTCGTGCAATTGCGGAACAGGACATGAGCAATCGACCCATTACCGAAGACGATCTGCACGCCTATGTGGATCGCGCGCTCGAACCGGAGCGCGAGGCCGAAGTCGGCGCCTATCTGGAGAAGCATCCTGATGTGGCCAGGCGAATAGAAGCCTACTCCGGTGAGCGTAACCTTTTGCGATCGGCATTGCTGCCGATTGCCGAGGAGCCGCTGCCGCCGCAGCTCAACCTCGCCAGGATGATCGAGAGCCGGCGCCGCCGTCCCTCGTCATGGCGCTGGGCCATCGCGGCCATGCTGATGATCTCGATCGGCGGCCTCGGCGGCTGGGTGATCCGTGGCGCGACACTGGCGCCAGCCGGCGGGATTGCAGCGCTCGCTGAGGAAGCGAGCGATTCCTACAAGGTGTACGCCTCCGATCGCACGCGGCCGGTCGAACTGCGCGACAGCGCCGAGCTTGTGCAATGGGTCTCCAACCGGTTGCGTCAGCCGGTCAAGCTGCCGGACCTGACGAAGTCGGGCTATCGCTTCATGGGCGGACGCGTGGTGCCGACCGCGCACGGCCCTGCGGCGATGTTCATGTATGACGACGATCGCGGCGACCGGCTTGTGGTCCTGACCCGTCCGATGACGTCAGACAAGAACGCAGCGATGGCCCCGCATTCGGGCGGTGACGTGGCCGGCCTGTCCTGGGCTGACGATGGCACCGGCTACAGCCTCGTGGGGCCGCGCGGGCTCGATGCCTTGAAGCCGCTTGCCGACGAAATCCGCAAGCAGGCGCAGACGATCTAAAGCGTTTTCGAGCGAAGTGGACACCGGTTCGCGTGAAGAAAACGCGTCAAAACAAAAAACCAGAGCATCGGTCCTGATTCAATCAGAACCGATGCTCTAGGCCCTGGTGTAGATCAGGAACAACACGATCCCGATCACCAGCGCGCCCGCAATGAACAGCAGCACCGCCGGCAATCCGAACAGCGCCGCGACGCCGGCGGTGCTCGATTGCAGCAGCGCCGCGCCGAGGAAGAAGGCGAGATTGACCGACGACAGCGCCTTGCCGGTGTTCTGGGCGTCAACCAGTTGCCGCGTCATGCCGTAGATCAGCGGCTGCGCCGAGGTCGCGAGCCCGATCAGGATCAGCAGCACCAGATCATATTGCGACGGCATCACGGCAACGCCGAGCAGGTTGGAGAGCGGAAAATGCGGCGCGCCGGCCGCCATAAGCACGAGCAGCAGCGCGGCAACGGCATGCGTTGATGCCACCATGGCGCGGCGGTGCCCGAACTTGCGATCGAAGGCGCCGATGCAGGCCGGTCCAACGATCATCGCCAGCGTGAACAGGCCGAGCACATTGCCGGCCTCGATGCGGCTCAACCCCTTCACATCCATCAGCCACGGCCCGCCCCACAAGCCGCGCAGCACCAGCGAGGCGCCGAGCGAGACCAGCGATAACGCGATCAATCCGCGCAGGCCGCGCGACAGGCCGAGCCGTAGCACCTCGGCCATCTGCTGCAGCGGCGAGGAATCGTCCGCATGCGCTGCCGGCTGCCGCGGCACCAGCGCGAACACCGCGATCAGCACCGCAATGCCGAAACCGGCCGAAACCCAGAAGCCGGCGCGCCAGCCGAACTGATCGACCACGAAGGCCAGCGGGCTCGCCGACAACAGCATGCCGATATTGCCGATCGAGAGGATCAGGCCGGACCACAGGCCGAACTTCGCCGCCGACATCTGCTTGGCCGCAAGCGTCATCGGGCACATCAGCATGCCCGAGGTGGCGACGCCGAGCATCAGTTGTCCGAACACGAAGCTCGCGGGACCCATCGCAATCGCCGAGACCAGCGTTCCGACCACGGTACCGGCAAGCAGGCTGAGCGAGACCGGCCGCACGCCAAAACGGTCCATCGCGGCGCCGACCGGGATTTGCGAGGCAGCAAAGGAGAAATGATAGATCGAGGTGAGGCTCGCCAGCGCCTGCGGCGAGGTGCTGAAATCCCGTGCCATCAGATCGAGGCTGATCGCCGGGATCGTGCGCAGCAGCGTCGACAGCATGTGGCCGGAGGCCAACGCCAGAAGCGCAAGAACCAGGGCGCGGAAACCGATCCCCGCCTCTTCCTTCGTCACCACGCCATCCACGAATCGCCTCTTCCCCGAGCGCTTTCGGGAGGGCGTAACATTATTGGATGCAAGGTGCCAACTTTTGAGGCAGCCCAACTTTACCTCTCCCGCTTGCGGGGGAGGTCACATCGCATCGCCAGATGCGATGTGGGTGGGGGCTCTCTCCACCGAACGACTCGCGGAGAGAGCCCCCACCCCAACCCTCCCCCGCAAGCGCAGGGCTATCGCATATGGCTGAGGGCTGCCATGAGGAAGGCATTGTCCCAGCCGGCGCGCTTAATTTTGCGCCGCAGGGAGGCTGGATCCGGGTGAGTTCGCAGGATGTTGAGGGCGAGCCTGCGCAGAATGGCAAGGTTCTCGGGCGCATGGTCGCAGCGTGAGCGGTTGCTATCCTCGGCAAAATGGACGTCGAGCACCCAATGGAGTTGGTTCTCGATGCCCCAATGGCTGCGAGTGACGTGGAGCAGCCGCTTGGGAGCGATGTATTTGGACAGGAGATAGTGACGCACGACAGGCGCATCGGCGCGCTGCTTCCGCAGGCGTCTGCGCGAGGTGATGCGCCCTATCGCGGCGGCCCCTGGGAAGCCATAGAGGTCCGCCAAACTGGTATTGCGCATGACTGTGGCACGTCGCACTTCGCGTCGATCGTGGGTGGAAGGGTCGATCTGCTCGGCTGTGCTGCGCTTGCCCGATCGCGCAAATTGTTGGGTCACCGCGGTGAACAAGCGCCCGCGGTTGGCCTTGATCGCCAGAACATAGTCGCCGCCGCGCTCGCGCACCGTAGCCGCAAAGGCGCGGGTACAATGCAGCGCATCGGCGGTAACGATGCAGCCTTCCAGCGACAGAAGGTCCAGTACCTCCAGAGCGCCCGCCGTCTCGTTGCGACCAGATGCCTTTTGCTGAGCCAAGGCCATGCGGGCATCCACCGCAAAGACGTTGACCATGTGCAGCGGGGTGGCCTTGCCGCCGCGTTCGTAGGCCCCGCGCAGGGCCTTGCCGTCAACCGCCACGACCCCAGTCAGCTTGATGCGGTTGGCCTTGGCAAAGGCCGCCATGAAGCGACGAAATGCGCACTCAAAGGCCTGCGGTTTGAGCAGGCGGAACACCCGACTGAATGTATCGTGGCTTGGGATGCCATGCTCCAGGCGAAGAAAGAGCCGCAACAGCTCCTCCTTCGACTGCCCGAAGTCCGCCATGTCCGAGCACGACTCCGCCCCGCACAGCATCGCCGCCAGTGCGATGAACAGCACTTCCAACAGATCGTGCCTGGCATTGTCCGCGCGCGGGTCCGGCAACCGCCGAAAGGCCGTCTTGAACTTCTTCATCCGACCCCCTCCTTAATCCGGGAGTCGTCTTCAGAATCGGTGTTGCCTTACAATGCAATAGCCAGCGAAACCCCATATGCGATTCCCCTGCCCGCAAGCGGGAGAGGGAGCGCACCTAGCTCGCGGTTACACTTCGCCCTTACTGCTTATGGAACACCAGCGTGCGCAGCTCGATGCTCTCACGCGGCGCGGCATCCGCCGGCGTGGTCGGATCGACAAACGCCGTGTGCGGCCCAAAGCGGGTGCGGCCGTCGGTCGCCGAGTCGTAGCATTTCAGCAAGATCGCCTCGTCCGGCGTCATCTCGGGAATGTAGAACCAGCGATGGTTCGGATTGTACTTCACCGAATAGGTCTCGCCGCTGCGGTTCGGATAGATCAGGTCGGAGGCGATCAGATCCTCTGGCGCCACCGTGGCGCCGTCGGCCATCGCGAGCGGTGAATCGCGCAGCGGGCCACGGATCGGACGCCACAGATTGATCACCTGGACGCGGCCATTGACGAGCTCGTTGGCTTCATTGGGCAGATGCTCGAAGACGCGGTTGCGGCCGGAGATCGCGGTCTGGTCGACATGGACGCGGGTCGCGGGCTGGCGCGGTCCGCCGCCGCGGATATCAGCTGCACCCTCGACGCGCTTGCGCACAGTATGGTCGAAGATGAAGACGCGGTCCGCCTTCAGCGTCGCCTTCAGGAAGGCTTCGACGGCGGGGTAGTAGACGTTGCGGACTTCGTTGTCGTCGTAATAGTCCTTCACGCTGGTCGGATGCTTGACCAGCGCAAAGCCCTCGCGGTCGAGCGAGAAACTGTCGGCAATCAGGCGCCCGTCAAAGATCGGAACATTGTGGGCTTCGGGCAGCGCGGTGGATTTGGGCTCGCCGGGCGGCGGATCGAAAGCGTAGGTCCGGGGCTTGCCCGGCGTCGGCGCGAGATAGTTCAGTTCAGCGGTCACAAACGGCAGCGACTCGATGCGAGTTTGTTGAAGGCCCATGGTGATCTCCCGGACTCGATTGTTCGTCCGTTTGATCTTGGCAGCGCCGGTGGGTGCGGCAAGGCCGGGGCGAAAATAGCAATGTTGCGGTTTTGGAAGGCGCCGAATGGGGAAAATCCTTATCGGGCAGATGCCGCCCGACGAATGGATACTTTGGGATCACGGTTTCGTTAGCGGAGGTATCTGCTCACGGGGAGCGAGCGTGTAGCGAAACGGCGGCAGGCATCTCACCACGTCGTCCTGAGGTGCGAGCGCAGCGAGCCTCGAAGGATGCGTGGCCCCCGTCCGTGGCCGCCGACCCTTCGAGACGCCGCTTCGCGGCTCCTCAGGGTGACGGAACAGTCTGCGTCGCAAATTGTGCGTGATCACGCGTACCGCCTGTGCGGCCGCGCTATAGCCCAGCGCCCTTCTCCACCGCCGCGGCGAACGAGCGGTCGACGATGTCGGCGGCGCTGACCTTCTGCCGGATCAGGCCCCAGCGGTCGTAGAGGTCGATGGTCTTCTGCTCGTCGGCCACCACGCCGTCGTCGATCGGCGCGATGCGGATTTTTGCCCGCGTCAGCCAATTCAGCGGCACTGCGGGCGGAATGTTCATCAACTTGCCCCAGGTCGCCGCGTACCCCTCGATATTGGTCTGCGACCAGGCCCGCGCGGCCGCGAGGCGACGCACGAAATCCTCGAGCTCGGCGCGCTTGTTATTGATCGCATCCGGCGTTGCGACCTGGAAGCCGAGGCCGGGCGTGATGCCGTCGGCCGTGATGACGCGGCGCGACTTGAACAGCACCTCCTCCTGGCTGACATAGGGCTCCCAGGTCGACCAGGCGTCGACCGAACCCTGCGTATAGGCGACCTTGGCGTCCGACGGCGCGAGGAACACGATCTGCACGTCGCTCGCCTGCCAGCCCTTGGATTCCAGCGCCGCCAGGATCAGCTGATGGCCGATCGAGCCGCGGCCGGTTGCGATCTTCTTGCCGCGCAGATCGTCAAAACTCTTGATCGCAGAATTCTCCGGCACCACGATCGCGAGCCCGTCGCGCGACTGCCTGACAGCCGCGATCGCCTTGACCGGAATTTTCGCGGCGGCGGCAAAGGTGAACGGCGCATCGCCGACCAGGCCGGTGTCGATCGCACCCGCCCCGAGCGCCTCCAGCAGCGGCGCCGCCGCGGCGAACTCCTTCCATTCGATCTTGTAGGGAACGTCCTTCAATACGCCGGCTGCTTCCATCACGGCCTGTGAATTGCCCTTCTGGTCGCCGACGCGCAGCGTGGTCTGCGCGAAGGCCGCGTCGATGGCGGCGAGCGCAAGCGCCGCCGCGACAATGAGACGGATCATTCGGCGGCGATCCCACGTTGCTGGTCGCGGGCTTCGATCAGCTTGCGGGTCAGCCGGATCAGCTCGCGGCCGTAGTCGATGGCATCGACCAGCGGATCAAAGCCGCGGATCAGGAAGTGGCTGACGCCGAGGTCGTAATAGTCGGCGAACACCTCGGCGACCTGCTCGGGCGTGCCGACCAGCGCGGTGGTGTTGCTGTTGGCGCCGGTGAGCTTTGCGATCTCGGTCCACAGCCGCTTGTCGATCCGGGTGCCCTGATCGGCGAGCGCCAGCAGCCGCTTGGCGCCATCGGTCGCGTGATTGGGGCGGCGGTAGCCGGTCTGGTCCTGCAGCGCGGTGGCGCGCTCGAGGATGTGCTCCGCCTTCACCCACGCCTTCTCCTCGGTGTCGGCCAGGATCGGCCGCACCGACAGGCTGAAGCGCGGCGTCGGCCGGCCATGTCTGGCCGCAGCAGTGCGCACCCGCGCGGTGACGTCGCGCACCTGGGCATAGGATTCGCCCCACAGCGCGAAGGTATCGGCGTGCTTGCCCGCGACCTCGACTGCGGCGTCCGAGCCGCCGCCGACGAAGGTGTAGATGCCGCCCTTCTGCAACGGCTTCACCTGTGAAAAGCCGTTCTCGACGTTGTAGTACTTGCCGCTGTAGTTGAACGGCTTCTCACTGGTCCATTCCAGCCGCACCACGTCGAGGAATTCGCTGGTCCGGGCGTAGCGCTCGTCCTTGTCGTCGAGCGTGTTGCCGTCCTGGCGCAGCTCGATGGCGTTGCCGCCGGTGATGACGTGCAGCGAGACGCGGCCGCCATAGAACTGGTCCAGCGTCGCGAGCTGGCGTGCCAAGAGCGTCGGCGCGGTAAAGCCCGGGCGTTGCGCGATCATCACCTTCAACTGCTTGGTGATGGTCAGGACATGCTGCGCGACCTGCAGCGCGTCGGGCGTCGTCGAGTGGAACGCCAGCAGCGCGCGATCGAAGCCGGCGAGCTCATGGGCCTTGGCGACCGTCTCGATATAGGGCGGATCGAGCACCGGGCCGGAGCGGACGATGGTCTCGGAGGCATTGTTGTTGGTGATGAAGCCGATGAACTCGACCGGCATGACGGGGAACTCCGTTGTTGTTGGCTGTTGTTTTCAGACGCCCAGCACGAAGCGTCCGGCGGAGACACGGGTGGCATCGTCTTGCGGGGTATGGACGCGGCCGCACAGCACGTCACGGTAATGCCGCTCCAGCGGATTGGTTCGCGACAGGCCGTGATTGCTGGTCAGCGACAAGGCATCCTCCACCACTGCTGCGGCGTTATTGGTTACCGTCAGCTTGATGATGTTAGACTCGATCGCGGAGAGCTGGAAGCCGTTATCGAAATCGGCGGCAAAGCTGTCGATCAGGCGGGCATTGACCGCAAGCCGCGCCTCGATCCCGCCGACGACCTCCTGCATGCGCGGCAATGTCGCCAGCGGCGCGCCGAGATTAGCGGGCACCCGCTCCCTGAGGAATTTGACCAGCCAGTCGCGGGCCGCACGGGCGATGCCGTCATAGATCGCGGCGACGAAGATCGCGTGCACGGTCGCATGAGTGACGTCAGGAACCTTCCAGTCGTCGGGCTTGCGGACGTCGATCTCGTAATCCAGCGGAAACACCACGTCGTCGAAGATCACGGTATGGCTGCCGCTGGCGCGCAGGCCGAGATGATCCCAGCTTTCCTCGATCCGCGTTCCGGGAAGCCCGGCGGGAACCAGAAACAGTCCGACACGGGTTTCCGGCTCGTCGGTCTTCGCCCAGACCGAATACCATTTCAGGATCGGCGCACCGGTCGAATAGATCTTGCGGCCGGTCAGCCGCCAGCCAGTTTCGGTGCGGCGCGCCGTCGTCGCCGGCAGGCCGCCGCGCGCGGGCGAGCCGAGCTCGGGCTCGACGCGCAACGCGTTGATCAGCGCCACGCCCTCGACCGTCTCCCTGGCGAGCTTGCGCGACAGCCGTCCCGGCCAGCGCGTGCTGCGCGCCATCACCAGATGCTGGATGTAATGCATCGACAGCACCAACGCGGTCGACGGGTCGGCCTTGCCGATGATGCCGAGCACGCGGATGGCGTCGCGGGCGCCCGCCCCGCCGCCGCCGAGCGCCGCGGGCACGGTCAACGCCAGCAGGCCTTCGCGCGAAAGGTCAACGAAATTCTCGAACGGGAAGCTGGCGTCACGATCATGCGCGGGCGCACGCGCGGCAAACACCTCGGCGAGCCGCAACGCGCGCGCGATATGCTCCGGCTCGTTCGCCGGCAGCAACTCCCTCGCCGCTGTCGTCACCATGTCGCCTCCAGCCCGAGCAGGCCGAGGATCTGCTTGCGCAGCTCGGCCAGATAAGGATCGCCGCGATGCCGCGGATACGGCCGAGCGACAGCGATATCGGCCTTGATCCGCGCCGGCCGGTCGGAAAGCACGATGACGCGGTTGGCGAGCACCAGCGCCTCCTCGACATCATGGGTGACCAGCAGCGTGGTGAAGCCCTTGCGCTGCCACAGCGCCACCAGCTCGGACTGCATCGCGATCCGCGTCAGCGAGTCGAGCTTGCCGAGCGGCTCGTCGAGCACCAGGATCTTCGGATCGTTAACCAGCGCGCGTGCCAGCGCCACGCGCTGTGCCATGCCGCCGGAGAGCTGATGCGGATAGGCGTTGCGGAACGACGACAGGCCGACCAGCTCGATCACGGCATCGACCCGGTGCCGTTGCGCCTTCAGGATGCCCTGCGCCTCAAGTCCGAGCGCCACATTGTCCCAGACCGAGCGCCACGGAAACAGCGTCGGATCCTGGAACACGACGACGCGTGACGGATGCGGGCCGGTGATGCGAGCTTCATCCTCACGCAGCGTGCCGCTGCGCGGCTTCTCGAGCCCTGCCACCAGCCGCAGCAACGTCGACTTGCCACAGCCGGACGGACCGAGCAGCGCGACGAACTCGCCCGGCGCGATCGCAAGATTGACATTGTCGAGCACCGGCAGCGTCGCGCCATCGATGTCGAAGGCATGGCTGACACCTTCGATGTCGAGCTCGGCGCCAACGGCGGGATAGGTGATCGCCTCGGTGACGGATTGCACTACCATTTGACGACGCCTTTCTGCCAGACCAGCAGGCGATCACGGGTGCGGAACAACAGCGTGATCGCGCCGGAGCAGAGCAGCGACATCACGATCAGCGCGGCATACATGTTGGAATACGCCGCCCAGCCCTGCGCCCATTGCAGGTACCAGCCGAGCCCGGCCTTGACGCCGATCATCTCGGCGACAACGAGCACGGCAAAGGACGAGCCGAGCCCCATGAACAGGCCGACGAACACGTGCGGCAGCGCCGCAGGGATCGCGACCTTCAGCACCAGGAACGACGGCTTGGCGCCGAGCGTGCGGGCGACGTCGTAATAGGCACTGCTGACGCTCGCCACGCCCGACCAGGTCAGCACCGTCACCGGGAAGCCTGTGGCAAGCGCGATCAGGAAGGTCGAGGCACTCCAGCTCGACGGGAAGGTGAAGAAGGCGATCGGCAGCCAGGCGGTCGCCGGCAGCGGACCGATGAAGCGCAGCACCGGATGCACCCAGTAGCCGATCCTCTCGGACCAACCGATCGAGACGCCGGTGATAAAGCCGACCGTCGCGCCGATGACGTAGCCGCCGAGCTGTAGCTTGATCGAGGCGAACACGCTGTCGAGCAGTTTTGGCAGATCGTCGGTATAGACTTCCAGGATCGACTGCGGCGGCGGGAAGAACGGCAGCGGCAGCCAGGCGAATTTCGCGGTGGCGACCTCCCACAGCGTCACGAACGCGCCGAAGGCCACCAGCCATGGCGCTCGCTTGCGCAACGCCTGCCCGGCGCTGCCGAGATAATCGGCGGCAAATGTGCCGAACAGGATGAAGGCCGCGATGACGATCGCGCCGATGCCGAGCGACGAGGTCCGCGACCAGTCGCCGACATCAGGCCAATACAGGCACGACAGGCCGAAGGCGAGCCAGACGAGGCTCGCCGCGAGCCCGACGCCATAGCTGCCGGAGAGGTTCGAGAACGTGACCGCGGCGCGCGGCGCGGCCGCGGCCGCGGCCGTCGTATCAGACACTGAATACGTCGACATAGATCCGCTCCGCGAATTTGGCCGTGTCGGTGCTCTGCTTGAACACCTGCACCGATTTCAAATCGTCGGCGTAGCCCTTGAGCTCGCGCTTCAGCACCTCGCCGGTCGGGTGATGGTGATGGGTGTGGTAGCGCGCCATCGCCTCGAGATCGGCGAGGCTCGCCGCCTTCGGCGCGTAAGGCTGGAACGATTTTGCCGCCTTGTCCGGGTTCTGCGAGGTGAACATCGCGGCATCGAGCAGCGCCTGAGTAATGGCGCGCGCGACGTGGGGCTCTTCCCGTACCAAACTGCCGCGCAGGCCGACAATGCAGCAGCTCTTGTCACGGTATTCGCCGTCGAGGTTGGAGGCGACCTCCTTGTACTGCGCATCCTTCAGCCAGAGATAGGCCAGCGGATCGGACGACAGGAAGGCCTGTACCTCGCCCTTCTCGACCGCGACATTGAGCAGGTTGCCGGGATAGGCGCGCCAGTCGACATCCTTGACCGGGTCGATCCCGAGCTTGGAAAGCTGGATCGAGAAGAAGTTCTTGTCGGGCCCGGCGAGATCGCCGACGGCGACGATCTTGCCCTTGAGATCGGCGAGCTTGTCGACGCCGGAACTGGTGCGGGTCAGGACGCGCATGCAGCCGCCATGGGTGCCGGCGGCGATCTTGACGTCAAAGCCCTGCTCCAAGGGCTTCAGCCAGCGCAGCGCCATGCCGAGGCCGGCGTCGCTCTTGCCGGTGGCGATCGCCTCCAGCAGCTGGTCGGTCGAGCCGGAATAGTTGACGAGCTCGACGTCGAGGTTCCGCCTCTGGAAAAAGCCATGGTCGATCGCGACCGGCAGCGGCGCGAGGCAGACCGCGCCGGCGTTCCAGGACAGCTTCAGCTTGCGCGGCGCGCCTGATAGCGGCGGCGCATCGGAGGCGGTCTTGCAGATCGGGAATTCCGAGAAGTCGATCGCCGGCGTGATTGCCCGCGGCGCGAAGGCCTGCGCGCTATAGGCGCCGATCGGCGCGGCAAAGGCCGCGGCAGCACCTGCACGCAGCAATGTGCGGCGATCCATCACCGTCTTCTTGTTGTCGACAGACATGTTCACTCCTGCATTTCGGCAAGGCTCCGCCCCGCGCGCAAAACGTCGTCGTCTGCGCGCCCCGTCGTTCGAAGCTCATGGCTTTAGAAAAAGCGGATTTCTCCGGCGCTATTGCACTCAAAGCAACGCGCAAATGATGCGGCGCGACAAGTTCATCGTCAATGAAATGGAATTTCGAATGTTGTCGGCGCGGCAGCTGATATCTCCACGATCGCATCGCGCAACGATGAAAGGATTTTGCCGTTATCGCGACGCGCGACATGCGGCGTCGTCACCGCGACTGCATCAAATTTGAGCGTTTTGCGGGCGCATGCGCGATGTCTTCTACGCGCGGCACGCTTGACGAGATCATCCTTGCCGTGCGGGCGACGAATTCAGATTTCCGTTTCGTTGACGACGAACGGCTTGCTCATAGACTCGATCAAACGCTGCCGCGCGTTCCGCCGCGCAGCGAATGCATCGGAAAGAAAAGTCATATGCGCAAACTGACCCGCTCGGGCCCTTCTTCTACCTTCACCCGCCGCACCGCGGCCGCGCTGTTCGCGGCGGCGATCACGTTGTCCACATCGGCAGCGGCGTTCGCGACTGACGCGATCGTGCTGCGGGTCGGCGACCAGAAGGGTGGCAACCGCTCGCTGCTCGAGATCTCCGGCCTCGCCAAGGATTTGCCCTACAAGATCGAGTGGTCGGAATTTCCGGCAGCTGCCCCGATCCTGGAGGCGATCAATGCCGGCGCGCTCGACGTCGGCTACACCGGCGACCTGTCGTTCCTCACGGTCTATGCGTCGGGTGCGCCGATCAAGGCGATCGGCGGCACGCGCTCCGACGCGCGGACGCAGGCCATCCTGGTGCGCGGGGATTCGCCGATCAAGACGGCGGCCGATCTGAAGGGCAAGCGGCTCGCCGGCACGCGGGGCGGCTGGGGCCAGTTCCTGATCAATGCGACATTGGAAAAGGCCGGTAGCAGGATCGAGGACGCGACCTTCGCGCCGCTCGGGCCGGTCGACGCCAAGATCGCGCTGCTCGCCGGCTCGATCGATGCATGGGCGGTGTGGGAGCCCTACATCTCCTACGCGACGCTGAAGGACAACGCGCGGGTCGTCGCCGACGGCGAGGGACTGACGCCGACCATCACCTTCATCGTCGCCTCCGACACCGCGATCGCCACCAAGCGCGCGGCGGTGCAGGATCTGGTGCAGCGGCTCAACAAGGCGCGGCTGTGGTCGCTCGATCATGTCGCGGAATACGCAAAGAACACGGCCGAGCTGACCAAATTGCCGGAGGACGTGCTGCTCGCCGCCTACACCGCGCAGAAGACGTCGCCGATCGCAATCGACGAGGCCGTGGTGAAGGAAGTGCAGGCCGCATCCGATCGCGCCACACGCTACGGCATCATCGGCAAGACGCTCGACGTCAGCAAGGCCGTCGACCGCAGCTTCACGGCGGGCGCCAATTCGAACTAGGGCGTGCCTGAACCAGCACACTTTTTCTTCACCTCCCCTTGAAAAGGGGAGGTCGGTTTGCGCAGCAAACCGGGTGGGGATCCTGCCTCCGCAGACGCCAGCATCCGTGGCGAGCAACCCCCACCCCGCCCTCCCCCTTTCAGGGGGAGGGAGTCTAGGCGGCGGTGCTCACCTCACGGAGTGCCTCACCGCGCCCACAATGGAGACATCCGATGTCCGGCCCGCTCCATCTCGCACTAATCGTCACGGCACACCTGCTCTGCATGACCTTGTTGGTCGCATTGTCGGTTTGATAGCGTTCTCCCCGGGATCATGCCCAGGGAGAACAACAATGAACCTATCAATGAAACACCGCGTCGCCGTGGTCACCGGCGGCAGCAAGGGCATCGGCATCGCGGTGGCGCGGCGGTTTGCGGAATCCGGCGCCAAGGTCGCGATCCTCGCCCGCGGCGCCGCCGATCTCGCCGCGGCGCGCGAGGCTCTTGCCAAGGACGGCCTCGTGGTACGCGATTACGTCTGCGACGTCGCGAAGGCGGCCGACATCACCAAAGCCCATGACCAGATCGTCGCCGATCTCGGCAATATCGACGTGCTGGTCAACAATGCCGGCACGGCACGCACGCTGGCCTTCGAGAGCATCAGCGACGAGGCCTGGCAGGAGGACCTCGACCTGAAGCTGTTCGCCGCGATCCGATTCAGCCGGCTGGTCTGGGGCGGCATGAAGCAGCGCAAATGGGGCCGCATCATCAACGTGCTCAACACCTTCGCCAAGGCGCCGGCCGGCAATTCCGCGCCGACCTCGGTGTCGCGCGCCGCCGGCATGGCGTTGACCAAGGTCATGGCCAACGAAGGCGGCGAGCACAACATCCTGGTGAATGCGCTCCTGGTCGGCCTGATCATGAGCGATCAATGGGTCAAGCGGCATGCCGCCCAGGCGCCGGACACGGATTTCGGAGAGTTCGCCAAGGGCCTTGCCAAGGGCACGCCGCTCGGCCGCATCGGCACGGCAGAGGAGTTCGCCAACCTCGCCTGCTTCCTGGCCTCGGAGCAAGGCTCCTACATCACCGGTACCGCCATCAATGTCGATGGTGGCCGATCGCCGGTGGTCTAGAGCTCCGGTTCCGGTTCAATCAGAACCGAAGCTCCAGATTTTGCTTTGGCGCGTTTTCTTCACGCGAACCGGTGTCCACTTCGCTCGAAAACGCAGCTGGCAACCTACGGCAGGAAGCGACGGCTCAAAAGCAAAAGGCCTCCGTCACCGGAGGCCTTTCATCTTAAACCGCGTCCTTGGCGGCCTTGACCGGCCGTGCGCGGACGATCTTCCGGGCCGGCTTGGCCTTGAACATCATCTCTTCGCCGGTGAAGGGGTTGGTGCCCTTGCGCGCCTTGGTCGCAGGCTTCTTGACCACAACGAACTTCGCGAAGCCGGGGACGAGGAATACCCCGGCCTTCTTCAGCTCCTTGTGGCCGACATCGACAAGCGAGTCCAAGACGTTCTTGACGTCGCGCTTGGAGAGTTCGGTGGTGGTCGCGATCTTCTCGATCACTTGCGACTTCGACAATTGGGTAGCCATGGTTGCTCCATTGATTCTGGAATGGGCACGATATGGCGGAAAACGCCGAGAAAAACAGTGTTTTCTGCACTCCCCACAGCAATATCGCTGTGGACAGCCCCCGAATCAGGGATTTTTCCAGTGTTTTTTCAAGTCAAGGTGCTTCCGACCCCTAAAATTACAGGGTTTGCGCGGCTTCGGGGCTCCCGAAACAGGCCCCCGAGAGAATCACCGCACACATCATGAAGCGTCCGGGAGCGACAATGCGGCGCGCAATTCGGGTTGCGACGCGCTGCGACACGCCACTTCAGGTTTCGGAAATGATCCTCCAAAAGGGCGAGGCATTAGAAAATGACTCGGGTTCCCATTCCATCGTAACATCGTCAAAGGCCGCCACGACCGACCAGCTGGCCGGCCGATACAAGCCTTTATGTAAGTTCTGGAGACCCGCGTATGGATTTGACCCGCCTTGAGATCAATCGCCGCACGGCACTGCTGACCTCGGCCGCGATTGCGGCCAATGTCATCAATCCGATGCGGGCATTCGCGCAGGAAACACCGCGCAAGGGCGGCGTGTTCAACGTCCATTACGGCGCAGAGCAGCGCCAGCTCAACCCGAGCATCCAGGCTTCGACCGGCGTCTACATCATCGGCGGCAAGATTCAGGAGAATCTGGTCGACCTCGACGCCCAGGGACAGCCGGTCGGCGTGCTCGCCGAGAGCTGGGAGGCGGCACCTGATGGCAAGACCGTCACCTTCAAGCTGCGCAAGGGCGTCACCTGGCACGACGGCAAGCCGTTCACCTCGGAAGACGTCGCGTTCACCGCGATGAACATGTGGAAGAAGATCCTCAATTACGGATCGACGCTGCAGCTCTTCCTCACCGCGGTCGATACGCCCGACCCGCAGACCGCGATCTTCCGCTACGAGCGGCCGATGCCGCTGAACCTCCTGCTCCGCGCCCTGCCCGACCTCGGCTATGTCTCCGCCAAGCATCTTTATGAGAGTGGCGACATCAGGCAGAACCCGACCAACCTGGCGCCGGTCGGCACCGGCCCGTTCAAATTCGTCAAATATGAGCGCGGGCAATATATCATCGCCGACCGCAATCCGGACTACTGGCGGCCGAATGCGCCGTATCTCGACCGCATCGTCTGGAAGGTGATCACCGACCGCGCCGCCGCGGCCGCGCAGATGGAGGCCGGCGAGTTGCACTACAGCCCGTTCTCGGGGCTGACGATCTCGGACATGGCGCGGCTCGGCAAGGACAAGCGCTTCATTGTCTCGACCAAGGGCAATGAGGGCAACGCGCGCACCAACACCATCGAGTTCAACTTCCGCCGCAAGGAGCTGTCCGACATCCGTGTCCGCCGCGCCATCGCGCACGCGGTCAACGTGCCGTTCTTCATCGACAATTTCCTCGGCGATTTCGCCAAGCTCGGCACCGGCCCGATCCCCTCGACCTCGACCGACTTCTATCCCGGCCCCAACACGCCGCAATACGCCTACGACAAGGCCAAGGCGATCGCGCTGCTCGACGAGGCCGGCTTCAAGGCCTCCGTCGGCAACCGCTTCTCGCTCAAATTGCTGCCGGCGCCATGGGGCGAGGACATCTCGCTGTGGTCGACCTTCATCCAGCAGTCGCTGGGAGAAGTCGGCATCCAGGTCGACATCGTGCGCAACGACGGCGGCGGCTTCCTCAAGCAGGTCTATGACGAGCACGCCTTCGATCTCGCGACCGGCTGGCACCAGTACCGCAACGACCCCGCGGTCTCGACCACGGTGTGGTACCGCTCCGGCCAGCCCAAGGGCGCGCCGTGGACCAACCAGTGGGGCTGGGAGGACAAGACCGTCGACAAGACCATCGACGATGCCGCGACCGAAGTCGATCCGGCCAAGCGCAAGGCGCTCTATGCCGACTTCGTCAAGGAGGTGAACACCGAGCTGCCGGTCTGGATGCCGATCGAGCAGATCTTCGTCACCGTGATCACGGCCAAGGCGCGCAACCACTCCAACACGCCGCGCTGGGGCTCGGCGAGCTGGCACGATCTTTGGCTCAGTGCCTGAGGCCACTTCCGGCTAGGCGGGGCACCCACTGCCCACTTCTCCCTCTCCCCGTTCTTCACGGGGAGAGGGTCAGGGTGAGGGGCTCTCTCCGCCGGATTAATCTACGATAGACCTGTACCCCCTCACCCGGATCGCATTTCGCTTCGCTGCATGCGATCCGACCTCTCCCCGCAAGCGGCAGGGCTGTCCGGGGAATGATTCACTGTGTCGCGGTGCATGCTCGGCAAAACCGAGGCAAATCGGTCTTTTCTGGTTGTCGAGACACAGAAGGCCGAGCATGCGATTTCACGATAGCATTTTTAGTAGGCTGCTTGAACCGATCAATCGGCGGCAGTTTCAGACGGCTGTGGATCGTCTGGACGGGGATGCCTACGACAAGTCGTTCAAGAGCTGGGATCACCTGGTAGCGCTGATCTATGCGCAGTTGAGCGGGAACAACAGCCTGCGCGCCGTGGTGACCGGCTTCAACGCCAATCCTCAGCATCACTATCATCTGGGCACCGGCAGGTTGTCCCGCTCGACGCTGTCGGATGCCAATACCCGCCGCCCGTCCAGCATTTTTGCGCAAACCTTTGCACGATTGTCGGCGATGGCAAGCCGGCAGTTGCGGGGCGAAGGCAAGGAGATGGTGCGCCTGATCGACGCCAGTCCGATCCCGCTTGGCAAAGTTTGCACCTGGGCGGTGTGGAACGGCCGCATCCGCGGCATGAAGCTGCACGTGGTCTACGATCCCAAGGGCGATATCCCGAAGTGCGTCGAGGTGACGGCTGCCAACGTCAACGATATCGAGATCGGTCGCCAGACTCCGATCCAGGCCGGCACAACCTACGTGTTCGACAAGGGATATTGCCGTTTCGACTGGTGGCAGAAGATCAATGATAGCAAGGCTTTCTTCGTGACCCGGCCGAAGACGAGCATCCGGCTACGCGCGGTCAGGCATCGCACCATCCGCAACAGCAAGGGGGACGGCTTCAGGATCATCGTCGACGACGAGGTGAAGCTCACCAGTAAGGGCGACTCGCGTTTGCCGATACCGCTGCGGCGCATCAAGGTCAGGCGGGAGAACGGCGGCGTGATCACGCTTCTCACCAACGATACGACCCGAACGGCCGTCGAGATCGCCGCCCTCTACAAGAGCCGGTGGCAGATCGAACTGCTGTTCCGCTGGATCAAGCAGCACCTCGACATCCGCAAGTTCCTCGGCACCAACGACAATGCAATCCGCCTGCAAGTGCTTGCTGCGATGATTGCCTACCTACTGTTGCGCATTGCCGCGCGGACCAACTGCATCAAAATGCTGCCGCTCAGGCTCGCCGAACTCGTCAGCCAGTTCCTGTTCACCCGGCGAGCCTTCGCCAGCATCGACAAGCCTCCGCCAATCAACCCTAGCCGCCGCAAATGCAGAACGCCCCTCAACCAGATGGAACTCTGCTATGGTTGAATTTCCCCGGACAGCCCTGCGCAAGCGGGGCGAGGTAAGCGAGAGGCCAGAGCCCAATCCGACGCGCCCCCGTGTCCACTTCGTTCGAAATCGTTATAGATAGCCGATGCGTATCCTGAGCCTTGCGGGGCGGCGGCTTGCCGCCTCGATCCCGACCCTGATCCTGATCGGCGTGTTCCTGCTGTTGCAGCTGGCGCCGGGCGACACCGTCGATGCGCTGATGGCGCAGATGGGCGGCGGCGATGCCGCGACTGCAAAGGAATTGCGCAAGTTCTACGGGCTCGACCTCTCGGTGCCGGCGCAGCTCGCCAACTATCTGTGGCGGCTGGTGCGGCTCGATCTCGGCTTCTCCTCGATCTACGGCAAGCCGGTGGCGACCGTGATCCTGGAACGGCTGCCGCCGACCATCCTGCTGATGACAGCGTCGCTGTCGTTCGCGTTCTTCTTCGGCCTGCTGTTCGGCGTGATCGCCGCGCGTGGCGTCAACCGCTGGCCGGATACCATGCTCTCCACCCTCGGCCTGATCTTCTACGCCACCCCCTCCTTCTGGTTCGGGCTGATGGCGATCGTGGTGTTCTCGGTCTATCTGCAATGGCTGCCATCCGGCGGCTTCCAGGATATCGGCACGGTGCAGACCGGAATCCGGGGCGTGCTCGATATCGCCGCCCATCTGGTGCTGCCGACGCTGACGCTCGGGCTGATCTTCCTCGCGATCTATCTGCGCATCATGCGGGCCTCGATGCTGGAGGTGCTGAACCTCGATTTCGTCCGCACCGCCCGCGCCAAGGGGCTCGACGAGACACATGTCATCACCCGCCACGTGCTGCGCAACGCGTTGCTGCCGATGGTGACGCTGATCGGACTGCAGGCCGGCACCATGCTCGGCGGCTCGGTCGTGGTGGAGAGCGTGTTCTCTTTGCCCGGCCTTGGCCGGCTTGCCTATGAATCGGTGGTGCAGCGCGACCTCAACACCCTGCTCGGCATCGTCTTCGTGTCCGCGCTGCTCGTCATCGTCGTGAACTTCGTCGTCGACCTGCTCTACGCGCGGCTCGATCCGCGCATCGCGGCGGAGGGCTGACGATGGACGCGATGAAACGCTACTTCCGCAGCCCGGCCGCGGTGATCGGCCTGATCCTGCTGCTGCTCGTGATCGCGATGGCTGTTAGCGCGGGCATTCTCTATCCGCGGGATCCCCTCGCTTTGGCGGGCCGGCCGCTGGTCTGGCCGTTTTCCAACCCACGCTTCCTGCTCGGCACCGACAATTCCGGCCGCGACATCGCAGCTCAAATCTTTTACGGCGCGCGGATCTCGCTCCTGATCGGCGGGGTCGCCACCGTGATCGCGATCCTGATCGGCATCCTGGTCGGCGCCTTCGCCGGCTATTATGGCGGCTGGGTCGACAATGTGCTGATGCGGATCACCGAGGCATTCCAGACCCTGCCGAACTTCGTGCTGCTGCTGGTGCTGGTCGCGGTGTTCGGCTCGACGCTGACCACGGAGACAATTGCGGTCGGCGTGGTGTCGTGGCCGGCGCCGGCGCGGCTGACCCGCGCCGAATTCCTGTCACTGCGCAACCGCGAATTCGTGCAGGCGGGCAAGACGCTCGGCATGAAGGACGTCCAGCTGATCCTCGGCGAGATCCTGCCCAACGCACTGCCACCTGTGATCGTCTATGCCAGCGTGGTGATGGCGGTCGCGATCCTCTTGGAAAGCGCGCTGGCGTTCCTGCGGCTGTCCGATTCCAACGTCGCCTCCTGGGGCAACCTGATCGGGCTCGGCCGCGATGTGCTCCGCGTGCAATGGTACGTCTCGGCAATCCCCGGCATTGCGATCCTGGTCACCGTGCTCGCGGTGTCGCTGGTGGGCCAAGGCCTCAACGATGCGCTCAATCCGAGGCTGAAGAGCCGATGAACGAGACGGTCCTTTCGCTCGACGGACTGACGGTGCGCCTGCCCAAAGGCGCCGACCGGCCGCATGCGCTTTCCGACGTTTCCCTGTCGATTGCGTCGAATGAGATCCTCTGCGTGGTCGGCGAATCCGGCTCCGGCAAATCGATGATGGCGAACGCCATCATGCGGCTGCTGCCAAACGAGGTGACCATCGAACAGGGCCGGATGCTGTTCGACGGCCGCGACCTCTGCGCCGCAGATAGCGCCGCGATGCGGGAGGTGCGCGGCGCCGGGATTGCGATGATCTTCCAGGAGCCGATGACGGCGCTCAATCCGCTGCGCACCATCGGCGACCAGATCGGCGAGATGTTTGCGATCCACACCGCCCTGTCCAAGGCCGAGATCGCTGCGCGGGTGCAAGCGCTGCTCGAGGACGTACGCATCCCCGATCCCAGGGCCGCCGCAAAAGCCTACCCGCACGAGCTCTCCGGCGGCCAGCGCCAGCGCGCCATGATCGCGATGGCGCTGGCGCTCGATCCCAAACTTCTGATCGCGGATGAGCCGACCACCGCGCTCGACGTCACGACGCAGGCGCAGATCCTGAAACTGATCCGTGATTTGCAGCAGCGCAAGAAGACGGCAGTGCTGTTCATCACCCATGATTTCGGCGTGGTCGCAGAGATCGCCGACCGCGTCGTGGTGATGCAGCACGGCGTGATCGTCGAGCAAGGCGCGGCCGACAAGGTGCTGAACGATCCGCAGCATGCCTATACGAAGCAACTCATATCAGCGGTTCCGCCGCTGAAGGCGCCGCCGCCGCGTATCCTTTCCGGCAAGGATATCCTGACCATCGACGGCGTCTCCAAAACCTACCGCACCGGCGGCTTCCTCGGCCGCGGCGCGCGGGTCACCGAAGCAGTCAAGAACGTCTCGCTGCATTTGCCACGCGGCGCGACGCTCGGCATCGTCGGTGAGTCTGGCTCGGGCAAATCGACGCTCGCCCGCTGCATCGTGCGGCTGATCGATCCCGACACCGGTTCGATCGTGCTCGACGGCAAGGATTGGGCGAAGCTGACGCGCGAGGAAGTACGCCGCGAGACCCGCTACATCCAGATGGTGTTCCAGGATCCGTTCGCCTCGCTCAACCCGCGCCGCAAGGCGGCCGAGCTGGTGGCGCAAGGACCGATCGTGCACGGCACCGACCGCACCACGGCGATCGCGGAAGCACGAAAGCTTTTCGAACTGGTCGGCCTCGACCCATCCGCCGGCGACCGCTTCCCGCACGAATTCTCCGGCGGGCAGCGGCAGCGCATCGGGCTTGCGCGGGCGCTGGCGCTGAAGCCGGACGTGCTGGTCGCCGACGAGCCGGTCTCGGCGCTCGACGTCTCGGTGCAGGCACAGGTGCTGAAGCTGCTTGCCGGGCTGCGCCAGCAGCTTGGCCTCTCTATCATCTTCATCACCCACGATTTGCGGGTTGCCGCGCAGATCTGCGATCTTGTCGCCGTGATGAAGGACGGCGCCGTGGTCGAGCAAGGGCTGACGGCCGAGGTGTTCGGCCAACCGCAGCATCCCTATACCCAGGCGCTGCTCGCGGCGATCCCCGGCGGCGCGTTCGCGCGCGAGCACGACACCGCAACCGTGTAGCCGGGCACGCGCGGCCCTACTCCGCCGCTTGTGGCTTGGACTCCTCGCGCAGCCGGAAGCGCTTTAGCAATCCGGATACCGTGTCGCGGAAGCCGCCATATTCCAACTCGGAATAGGGTAGCATCGCGGCACCGGACCAGCCCTGGCTGCGCATCTCGATCGCCTTGCGCTGGGCGCGCTGGCGGACCTCGTCCCACGCAAGGTTGTCAAAGAAATCGGTATAAGACTCCGAAAACTTCCCGTCCCGGTCGACCGAGAAGCCGACGCAGGAAACGATCGGCAGGCAGTACATCCCCGTCACCGGGGTGTTGAGCGGCACGGGCATGAGCGGCATCACATGCGAGCCGCGCGCATCGCCGCCCACGAAGTGCGCCTTGGCGAATGGCGAGATGATTTCTTCGGGCGCCGCGAAAATGCCCTGGTTCCTGACGATCGCGACCGGATCATCCTTGCCGGTGTACTTGCCCGCGATGGAGTGAAGGCGCTGTGCCGAAACGGCGACGGCGACCTCGCCATAGGTTTTCGAGACGATGCGATCAATGCCGAAGCGCTCGTTGTCGCGAAGCAGCGCCGCAATGTGGTAGCCGTCCGCGGGCGCATCGAGTTCGATCACGCTGTCGCCGGCCGTGTTGTCCATATCGATGATATGGAAACGGAAGCCCTTGATCATCGGGGGCAGCATTAGCCCGGCGCAATACATGGGATCGGCAAAGGCCAGATAGAGCGGCAGGTTGTAGGCGCCAGGGCCGCATTTGTCGGCGGCGAACACCATGAAGGACTCCGCGGGTCTCGCGCCAGAGAGGCTGTGGTCGAAGCTGAGTTCGGCGACGGCCGGACCCGCGCCGCGAACGTTTCCGGAAGGGGCGTCGACGAGAAGATCCTGGCCGGCGCCGTAGAGCCCGGAGGTCTTCGCAACCGCAGTGGCCGCGAGAAACGTCTTCCAGGCGAATTGATGGACCTCGGAGCTCCCTTCGCCCCGCGTGTGTGTCATGATAATCGCAATATCGTCGCCGGTATGGCGGACGAAACCGTCGATCAGGAGACCGTTGTCGATCGCTTTCGCGACCTCCCCTTCGACAGCCGCCATCATGCGCGCAGATGGTTTCGTATGGCCCCCAACGGAGCCAATGTCAGCCTTGATGACCGAAATTGTGAGTTTCATGAGCATCCCTCCGACCGCAGCTCAGCGCCTTCGCCTCGGCGCTCGCTGCGCCGGCGACGGCGCGCTCATTCGCAAAAAGAACGTTGTGTGGTGCGACAGGTTCCCTGTGCAGGATCCACGCGGGATTATGGCCCCGCTGCCGGCTTGTGTCGATGCGCGCCAACGACACATTCGGAATGGCCAGCCATGCTCGATGGGGTTACCACCTGCCGCGCTAGAAAGCGCGGTTGAGAAAGATCGGCAAGCCCCGCTTGTTGGAATAGAGAGGACGGTAGCGCTCCGTGTTGTACGCGCTTGCGACGTCCAATTTGCGCGGCCCGAGCTTGGCGTCAGGGATCGGCACGAGGTCGTAGCGGCCCTCGACCAGCGCCGACATGAGGCCGGTCTTGCCTTCCAGGATTGCATCGTAAGCCATGTTGCCGAACGTCAGCGCCACAAGCTTGTCGATGAAGTCCGGATCGCCTGACCGCAGGTCGTAGGTGAGGTCAGAGACGATGGTCTCCTCGCCGGTGCGCCGCTTGATCTCGTCCGCGAACGCTTCGGCCACGCTCGCCTTCCTGCGGTGACCGTAGGCGTCAGGCTCGCCGAATTCCTGCACCTTGTAGCCCTCCCACTCGGCGCCCTCGCTGAGCACGATCAGCGCGTAGTTGCTTGGGTTGCGGTGCTTATCATCGAGGAGAAGCTGGATCAGTTTGTCGAGATTGACCTTGTACTCCGGTATGGCGCATCGGATCGAGGTTGCGTATGCGGTATAGAGTGCCGTAAAGCCGGCATCGCGACCAAAGACGCGGAAAATGCCAATTCGCTCGTGCGAGCCGACGGTGGTGCGCTGGCGCTGGATGGCATCGCTGGCACGGGTGATCGCGGTCGAGAAGCCGATGCAGTATTCGGTGTTGCGAACGTCGTTGTCCATCGTCTTCGGGATGGCAATGATCTTGACGCCTCGCCCGTTGAGCTTGTCCGCGTAGCTGAGAGTATCGTCGCCGCCGATGGCGATCAGATGTTCTGATACCGAGCCCCGCGAGATTCGCCAGCACCTCACTGGTGAGGTCCCACGTCGTGGTTGCGATGCCACCCTTGGTGCTCTGGGAAACCGGAAAGTCGTGGCCCGCGAGATGATCGGGCAACTTCTTCATTTTGGAGGGATTGGTGCGGCTCGAGTGCAGCACGGTGCCGCCGCGCCGGTCGATGACGCGCGTGTTTTCGCGGTTCAGCGGGATGATGTAATGGGACTTGCTGGCCGGGTCGTCGAGGTTCAGGTGTGTGAGGGCCTCCCAGCCGCGGCGGAGACCGACAACCTCGATGTCGTCCTCGCTGCCGCGATAAGTCACGCTCTTGATCACCGCGTTAAGGCCGGGGACGTCTCCGCCGCCCGTGAGAATACCAATGCGCTTCCTCGCCATGCCCACCTCCCAGGAATCGGTATATGGCAATAATGCCTGCGTCGCGTCGGGGTTTCCACAACGCTATCCGCCAACGGCGGAATCCTCGTGATCGCGGCGTTCCACCGGACCAGTTTGGGCTCCCATTCTTCGGAGCACGGTGTTGCCTGACCAGTCCTCATCTCGGGCGGCTGGCCCCTCCATGCTCTATATCTCGCGCGCTTGGCGCGACGTTGATCCGCGTCACCGCGACCGGCGCGAGGCGAGGAAATACTCCGCCCAGCGCAGCAATTCGAAGCGATCGCGCTTGATCAGCTCCTGCGCATCGCGGCGCCGATAGAGCACCAGCATCCAGGGCGCGAGCTTGCGCAGCAATCCATGCGCCATGTATTGCACCGGCTCCGTGAACGGCAGCGCCAGCTCGCTTTCCGGCATGCCCTGTACCGCCCGCGCCAATTCGCGGCCGAGCGGAATCGTCAGCGCGACAGCGCGGCCGTTGCAGCCGGTCCAGCCATAGGCGTTCGGTCCGAGCCGGTGCATGCGCGGCAGGAAATCCGCCGTCATCCCGACATAGCCGTTCCAGACATAGTCGAAGGAGACGTCGCCGATCTGCGGCCATATCAGCTGCAACCGCTCGGCCACCCGCGCCTTGAGCCGCCCGGTCTTGTCTCCCGGGCCGAGCACGGCGCCGCCGGTGACGAAGCGATTGCGGGCGTCGTAGCGCGCAAAATACAGCTCGCCATGGGTGTCCGACATCGCCTGCCTGGCGGGGATGATGGTCTTGCGAACATTGTCCGACAGCGGCTGGGTCGCCATCTGCCAGGACAGCACCGGCATCACCTCGGTTGCGATCTCCGGCACCAGCGATTTCGCGAACTCGCCGCTATAGGCATTGGTCGCGACCACCAGCGCGCGACCGGAGATTTCGCCCTGCTCGGTCTTCACCACCCAGCGATCGCCGCGGCGCTCGAAACTGAGCGCCGGCGAACGGGCGTAGATACGCGCACCGAGGCCGAGCACGGTGCGCGCAAGGCCGCGCGCCAGCGCCAGCGGATTGACGTGACCGCCGCTCCTGTTCCAGAAGCCGCCGTACCACGAATCCGAGCCGAGCATGTCCCTGGTCTGATCGCGCGACAGCAGTTCGACCGGCGCGCCGAATTTCGACCATTGCTGCACCCGCCGCTCCGCGATCTTGATGCGGCCCAGCGAATGCACCGGCTGCACCCAGCCGGCCTGCTCCTGCTCGGCCGCGATGCTGTAGCGCCTGACGACGTCGAACAGATCAGCGGCACTGTCGCGCAGCATCGCGACGAAGCGCTCGCCGGCCGCGCCATGCCTGGCAATGATGTCATCGGGATCGGGGCGTGACAGCGTCGGAATCACCTGGCCGTTGTTGCGGCCGGAGGCGCCCCAGCCCGGCTCGGCGGCCTCGACGATCGCGACGTCGACATTGGCCTCGCGCAGATGCAGCGCGGTCGATAGACCAGTGAAGCCGCCGCCGATGATGACGACATCAGCCTGCTGCGCGCCGGTCAGTTCGGGGCAATCGGGGCCGGGCGGCGTCACTGCTGCCCAGAGCGAATTGGGCCAGCGCACGGCATTGCTGTTCATCATGATCCTTTCTTGCGGGGGCCTGCGCGTTCTGGTTAGATTTATAGCGTTTTCGAGCGAAGTGGATACCGGTTCGCGTGAAGAAAACGCGTCAAAACAAAAGCCAATCCCTCATTCCAGCCGGGAAGACAAGAAGTGGCACTCAAGAACGTCATCGGAATCGATCACGCCGTGGTCATGGTCAAGGACCTCGACAAGGCCGCCGAGAATTACAAGCGGCTCGGCTTCACCGTGTCGCCGCGCGGCACCCACAGCGCGCATATGGGATCGGGAAATTACACCATCATGTTCGATCCCGATTACATGGAATTGCTCGGCGTGCTGACGCCGACAGAACACAATGCTCCGGCGCGCGCCTTCCTCGAGAAGCGCGGCGAAGGCATCGAACGCATCGCATTCACCGCGGTGGATTCCGCTGCCGGTGCCGAGGAGATCCGCGCCCGCGGCTACACGCCGATCGGGCCGACCGATTTCGAACGCCCGGTGACGCTGCCGAACGGCACCGTCTCCGCGGCGAAATTCCGCACCTTCCAGTGGCCGACCGCGGAAGCGCCGGGCGGCGTCCGCATCTTCGCCTGCCAGCACAAGACGCGCGAGACGGTGTGGATTCCCGAATTGATGACGCACGCCAATGGGGCAAAACGCCTCAAGCAGGTGCTGATCGTCTCGCCCGATCCCGCGACCGATGCCGCGCATCTCTCCAAGATGATCGATATCGCAGTCAGGCACGATGCCGACGGCGCCGTTGCGGTGCCATCCGGCGGCGACCGCGCTGACTTCGTGTTCCTGACCAGGGATCAACTCGGCAAGCGCTACCCCGGCGTATCGCTGGATGGGCTGCCTGAGCGCGGCGGCGCCGGCCTCGTGATCGCGGCCGACCTGGCGGCGACCGAGAAAGCACTGGCCGCAACCGGCGTGAAGAGCGGCAGCAGCATCACCGTCCCGCCGGCCGCCGGCAACGGCACCCTGCTCGCCTTCGTCAAGGCATAGCTGCCATACCATGCGCGGCGCAGCGGCATGCGAGAGCGCCGCGCATGTGGGGACTAGGCAGACGAACTTCACACGCTAGTACCTACTGTTCTTAAAGCGTGAGTCGTGATTCAAGGTCGGGATGATACCCGAAGCAAGAGAAGTCCACCTTTCGAGGAAAGATCGCAAGGTGCTTGAGGCGTGTTGCCGCTCCCCGGTGACGTTGCAGCGCGATTTGAAGCGGGCGCGGATAGTTCTGTTGGCGGCGGATGGACGCAGCACTCGGTCGATCGCCAAGGAAGTTGGGGTCCAGCCGCGGATTGTCAGCCTTTGGCGGCATCGCTATGCCGACCAAGGCCTTGAAGGGCTGCAAGACAAGCCGCGACCGGGCAAGCAGCCAATCTATACGAAGGCCACCGACAAGCGGATTCTGAAGCTGCTGGACAAGCCGCCGCCGGACGGGTTCGCACGCTGGACCGGGCCCCTGCTGGCCGGGGCGCTGGGCGATGTTGACGTCCAATATGTCTGGCGGTTCCTGCGCAGCCACAAGATTGACCTCGCGGCTCGTAAGTCCTGGTGTGAGAGCAACGACCCGAACTTTACGGCCAAAGCCGCCGATGTTGTCGGCCTCTATGTCGCCCCGCCCGCGAAGGCCATTGTGCTGTGCGTGGACGAGAAGCCCTCGATCCAGGCTTTGGAGCGAGCGCAGGGTTATCTGAAGTTGCCCAATGGCCGCGCCTTGACCGGCCAGAGCCACGATTACAAGCGGCATGGCACCACAACATTGTTTGCGGCGCTCGAAGTCGCCACCGGAAAGATCATCGCGGCGCATTCAAAACGCCGACGCCGCGTCGAGTTTCTCGACTTCATGAACAGCGTCACCGCGGCTTTTCCGAACCGGAAGCTTCACGTCATCCTCGACAACCTCAACACCCACAAGAAGAACGAGCATTGGCTCAAGGCCCACCCCAACGTGCAATTTCATTTCACGCCGACAAGTGCGTCTTGGCTCAATCAGGTCGAGGTATGGTTTTCGATCTTGCAGGGGCAGTCGCTCAGCGGCACCTCCTTCACAAGCCTCACGCAGCTTCAGGAGCACATCGATGCCTACGTCAACGCATACAACGACAGAGCCGAGCCCTTCGTCTGGACCAAGAAAAAGGTCCGTCAACGCCGTTTCAAAGGCCGCCGTATCACTCAGCTCTGATTCTGGGTACTAGTATCCCTCCCAAACAAGAACCGTCCTGGGAGAGAAACATGTCGTATCACCTGATCTCGCGCCGGCAGATGCTGGCCGGCACCGCCGCCGCCGGCGCGGTTGGATTGACCGGATTTCCAGCCCGCGCCGAGGTCAACTGGAAGAAATATTCCGGCACCACGCTCGAGGTGATCCTCGCCAAGGGGCCGCGCGGCGACAATCTGCAGAAGTACATCAAGGAATTCACCGAGCTTTCCGGTATCAAGGTCGAGTCGGAGCAGATTCCCGAGCAGCAGCAGCGCCAGAAATGCGTGATCGAGCTGTCCTCGGGCAAGCCGAGCTTCGATGTCGTTCATTTGAGCCATCACGTGCAGAAGCGGCAGTTCGAGAAGGGCGGCTGGCTCGCCGATATGAGCGGCTATCTCAAGGACCCGAGCCTCACGCCGCCTGATCTCGCCGAAAGCGATTTCTCCGCGGCCGGCCTGCAATATGCGCGCAACGACAAGGGCCAGATGTTCTCGCTGCCGTGGTCGGTCGACTATTTCATCCTCTACTACAACAAGGAGTTGTTCCAGAAGAAGGGCGTCGAGGTCCCCAAGACGCTGGAGGAGATGGCGGTCGCCGCCGAGAAGCTGACCGATCCGAAGGAAGGCATCTATGGCTTCGTCGGCCGCGGCCTGCGCAACGCCAACATGGCGATGTGGACCAACTTCTATCTGAACTTTGGCGGCGAATTCCTCGATGCCAAGGGCAACATTTTGACCGATGGCCCCGAGGCGATCGAGGCGACAAAGCTCTATCAGCGGCTGCTGACGAAATCCGCGCCGCCCGGCGTCGCCGGCTTCAACTGGATGGAGTCGATGGCCTCGTTCACGCAGGGACGCTCGGCGATGTGGATCGATGCCGACGGCTGGGCGCCGCCGCTGGAAGATCCCGCCGCCTCGCGCGTCGTCGGCAAGGTCGGCTACACGTTGGTGCCCGCCGGCCCCAAGGGCAAGTTCTCCTCGACCTATGGCGACGGCATCGGCATCGCCGCGGCGAGCAAGAACAAGGAAGCCGCCTATCTGCTCTGCCAATGGGTGGTCTCGCGGGGACAAGGCGCCCGCCTGCTGCAAGCCGGCGGCGGCGTGCCGTTCCGCAACTCCATCGTCGACGATGCAGAGGTCGCCAAGGGCGTGAAGACCAAGGAATGGCTGCAATCGGTGATCGACTCCGCCAAGATCTCGAAGCTCGGCCTGCCCGTCATCATCCCGGTCGCCGAATTCCGCGACATCGTCGGTGCGGCGCTGACCGCGACGCTGTCGGGCGCCGATCCCGCCACCGAGCTGAAGAAGGCGCACGAGCAATTCCGCCCGATCCTGGAGCGCAGCGAAAAAGCGTGAGCGTGGTGACACAGGCTGAGTCGGCGGCGGAGGCCAAAGCGTTTTCAAGCGAAGTGGGTACCGGTTCGCGTGAAGAAAACGCGTCAAAGCAAGACTCCAGAGCCGGAGGCTCTGGAGATGCCGCGCCGGCGCGTGAATGGCGTCCGCCGTCCTACTGGCCGTTCGTGATTCCGGCGCTCGTCGTGGTGCTGGCGGTGATCATCTTTCCATGGGTGTTCACGATCTGGATGAGCATGCAGGAGTGGAAGGTCGGTTCGCCTACCATCTTCGTCGGCCTCGCCAATTATTTGCGGCTGCCGACCGATCCGCGCTTCGTCGAGGCGGTCGGGCACACGCTGTCCTACACGGCGCTGTCGGTGCTGCTGCCGCTGGTGTTCGGCACGCTGGCGGCGGTGGTGTTTCACCAGAAATTCGCCGCGCGCGGCTTCTGGCGCGGCATCTTCATCATGCCGATGATGGCGACACCGGTGGCGATCGCGCTGGTGTGGACCATGATGTTCCACCCGCAGCTTGGCGTGCTGAACTACCTGCTGTCGCTGGTCGGCCTGCCGCCGCAGCTCTGGGTGTTCAACCCGGCGACCGTGATCCCGTCGCTGGTGCTGGTCGAGACCTGGCAATGGACGCCGCTGGTGATGCTGATCGTGCTCGGCGGCCTCGCCGCGATCCCGACCGAGCCCTATGAGAGCGCGCAGATCGACGGCGCCAATTTCTGGCAGGTGTTCCGCTTCATCACGCTGCCTTTGATCATGCCGTTCCTGTTCATCGCCGGCATGATCCGCATGATCGATGCGGTGAAAAGCTTCGACATCATCTTCGCGATCACGCAGGGCGGCCCGGGCTCGGCGTCGGAAACCATCAACGTCTATCTCTACAGCGTCGCCTTCGTCTATTACGACCTCGGCTACGGCTCGGCGATTGCGGTGGTGTTCTTCCTTCTGATCGTCGCGCTGGCAGCGCTGCTGCTTTACTTACGCAAGCGCATGCTGTGGACATCAGAGCTCGGAGACGGCGCATGAACCCGCGTCAGATTCTGGGCCGGATCGGGCTGTGGCTGTCGGTGTTCGTCATCGTCTCGCCGGCGATCCTGTTCTTCCTCTGGATGGCCTCGCTGTCGCTGAAATTCGAGATCGACAACGCCTCCTATCCGCCGGTGTTCATCCCGGAGCATTTCGCCTGGAAGAACTACGCCGACGTGTTCGCCTCCAACCGCTTCCTGACCTATTTCACCAACAGCCTTGTTGTCACCGGCTGCGCCACGGGCCTTGCGATGCTGGTCGGCGTGCCCGCCGGCTACGGCATTGCGCGGATGGCCGCACATAAGTCGGCGATCGTGATCCTGATCGCGCGCATCACGCCGGGCCTGTCCTACCTGATCCCGCTGTTCCTGCTGTTCCAGTGGCTCGGCCTGCTCGGCACGCTGGTGCCGCAGATCATCATCCATCTCGTGGTCACGGTGCCGATCGTGATCTGGATCATGATCGGCTATTTCGAGACCACGCCGCTGGAGCTGGAGGAAGCCGCGCTGATCGACGGCGCCACGCGCTGGCAGGTGTTCCGCCATGTCGCGCTGCCGATCGCCAGGCCCGGGCTCGCGGTCGCCTTCATCCTCGCTGTGATCTTTTCCTGGAACAATTTTGTGTTCGGCATCGTGCTGGCCGGGCGCGAGACCCGCACGCTGCCGGTCGCGGTCTACAACATGATCTCGTTCGACCAGCTGAGCTGGGGCCCGCTCGCCGCCGCCGCGCTGATCGTGACCGCGCCGGTGCTGCTGCTCACCGTGCTGGCGCAACGGCAGATCGTCGCCGGGCTCACCGCGGGCGCGGTGAAAGGCGGCTAGAGCAATATGAGTTATGGGGCCGCCGCGGGGGGCGCTGGCAAAATATCGAAAACAACCCCATGCAAAGTAGCCGGCGGCGGCCAGCGTTCGACCAAGCAACTTGACAGGTCGGGCAACTCAGGGGCATTCTTCTAATATTCCGAAATTGCGCAAACGTCCCGTCGCCCCAAGGCTATCGCATATGGCATTTGGGGGCTTCTGCAACTGACGCTTCCACGCCGCAGGCGGGAGAGGGAACGCGCCTTATTCGCGGCCGCAGCCCAGGTCGTGTACTCATAAAATGGGAAGCCGAGAAAGGCGCAGTGTGATGTCCGCTCATCCTCCAACAGCTGCCCAAAGGCGCACATCGCGGAAGGTCCGAGCCGGGCCAAAACCCGAAGTGGCCATTGCGAGCTGGCTTTCGGACATCAACTTCTGAGCCGGATCGGGGCTCTTTCAGTTCGTAGCCGCTTCGAGATTATCTGACGACTCGACATCAGTTGCGCCCAGGGCGTATGAGCGAGCCTACGCGGCTCAACAATGGCATTCGGAGTATTTCCGATCGTGGGCACCAACGGTTTGATGTCGGTCGATCTAGGGTTACGGGGCGCCGTCGTCGCACTGTGTCTGCTGATCGCAGCCCTGGCGCTGCGCGATCGCCGTGACAGCACTGCCGCACTGCTGGGAGCCGCGCTCGCGATCGGCGCCGCGGCTTCGATGATCTGCTCGACGCCGACATTCCCGCGGCCGTTTGCGTGGTGGGGCCTATTGCTACTGGCGTTGTCCAGCGCGAACTGTGTTGTGTTCTGGCTATGGGCGCGTGCTGCCTTCGACGATGATTTCGTCCCGCGGTTCTGGCATGGCGTCTTGTGGGCAGCCGTCGTCGTCGCGCAATGGCTGGACGCCAGCGGCATCACACGATCGGCCGCGCTCGAGCTTGCGATCGAACGCACGCTGTCGTTCACCTCTCTCGGCCTAACGTTGTTGGCGGTAGCGCAGGCGCTTGTCACCTGGCCGGCGGACCTGATGCAGGGCCGGCGTGGGCTCCGGCTGGTCGTATTGATAGGGGCGTCGGCCCAAATCGTTCTCAACTCTTACTTGAGCTTCTTGCAGCAGCCCTCGAATCCCACTTTTTCCATGACTAGCGTCGCCAACGTTCTCGCTCTGTTCGTGTTGGTCGGCTTGAGCGCATGGAATCTGCTAGAAGCGGGGACGCGAGGAGGTTCGATCCTGCTGCCCGCGACAAATGTCCGCTTCGGCGCGCCAGCCAAGGCGTCTGACGATCAGAGCAAGCCTGCCACGATTGAACCGGCTCTCTTGCGCCGGTTGGAACAGCTAACCCGTCCTATTCGTGAGAGTGCTTTTTTTAGTCCGATTGATGTGGCCGCACATCTGCTCTGACGAGGCGCGCGGGATTGCCTTCGGCTTTTCACCGCCTGACCGACCCGTACTTTGCAACGCGCTTGAGGTGTAGGTTGGGCGAACGGGGGGCGGACGCCCCGCCGGTCAAGGACCGAGCGGCAGCAGCGCGCCTGGCAAGCCGCGGATCAGGTCGGCTTCGGGACAGGCCGCGGCAAACGCAAGGCGAATGCGGCTCGTGGTCTCGACCACACGGGCAGCGAGTTTCAAGAGACGAAGACGCAGCGTCGCGAACTCGGCTGTGGCCAATTCCCGGGCTTTGGGAATCGCGTCGCGCACGGTCAGCATCAGCCAATAAGCGGCGGTGTGGAGAACGAGGCGGACTTGATTGGCGAGCGCCGAACGGCAGCTGGTGCGATCGGAGGCGAGCTGTGTCTTATGCAGCTTGATCAGATTCTCGGCTTGGCCGCGCGCGCAATACAGGCTGTCGTAGATCCACTCGGCCGAGCCGACATCGAGGCTGGTGACGACGAAACGGATGTCGAGGCCGAGCATCGTCGCCTCAATACGGGCGACGGTACGCCGTTCGCGATCCCAGGACTTGGCCTTGTGGCGCGTCTCGGTATAGCCACGCAGAACCGGCAGGTTCTCGATGGCGCGTCGCGTGCGGATGTCGTCGGCGGCCTCGTCGAGTTTTCTGGCGAGCGGCTTGGTGCCGGACAGACCGAAGATGTAGTCGATGCCGTTGGTCTCGCACCACGCCATGGCCTCCGGCCGGGCATAGTGCCCGTCGCCACGGAACGTGATTCGCGTGTTGTGCCACCGCGTCCGGATATGCCGTATCAGGCGGCGCAGATGGGCACGCACCTCGACGCCGCCCGGCGTCTTGCCGGGCCGCAGCACGACCGCCACGGGCCGGCTCTTCTCCGTGTCGTAGACGTGGATCGGCAGGAAGCAGCGTTCGTCATAATGAGCGTTGAACAGCGAGAGCTGCTGATGGCCGTGGACGACATCGCAGGTATCATCGATGTCGAGCGTGACGGATGCCGGCTCGCGCGGGTAGCTATCCATCCATGCGTCGACCAAAGTGTAGGTCAGTCGGATCACGTCGCGCAGGCGCGGAGCATTCTCCAGCCGCGACAGCGTCGGTTGGGAACACAGATCGCGACCCGTGTCCGGCAGCCGTCCGCAGGCCAGCTTGAATGCGGGATCGGACCGCAGATGATCGAGGTCGTCGGCGTCCTCGTAGCCGCAGCAGATCGCGAACATGCGCGCGCGGAACATATCGACAAGGCTGTGCACGACCCGCGTCGGATCGCGCCGATCCGGGAACACCCGGGCCAAATTGTCGGCCAAGCCGAGACGCCGCTCGGCCATCGCCAGAAGCATCACGCCCCCGTTCGAGGTCAGCCGACCGCCATCGAAGGCAGCTGTGACTTTCTTGGCGTGAACGGCTGGAAACGAGAAGGGCAGAATCGTATCATCGGTCATGGCGGGCCTGGCGTTCGCGGTTGAGGTGATGGGGTTGGCTTTGCAACCGAATCCTACGCCGCATCAGCGCTTTACACCACGCTCGCCAGCCTCTCAGGCGCACTCTGACGAATAAGACGGGCTAATGACCGTCGAGCGTATCTACCGGCGTGAGCGATTGACGATTGGATTGCTATCCGCCGAGTTGGGCGTGCCGGACTACCGGTTGCGGCAGCTCATCAATGAGGGCCTCGGCTACCGCAATTTCAATGCGTTTCTCAATCATTACCGGATCGGGGAAGCCAAGGCAGCGCTGGTCGACCCCGAACAAGTAGAAGTCCCGGTGCTGACAATTGCCATGGACACAGGTTTCCAGTCGATCGGGCCGTTCAACCGCGCCTTCAAGGCCGCGACAAATTTAACCCCAACTGAATTTCGCCGCCTCGCCATGGCGGGAAATGCGGCCCCGGTAAACGATCGATTGAAGATCGGCCAGTCGAGTTGAGGAATCGGCCAGCCGGTTTGCGGGATTCGGCGAGAAGGAATCGAAAACATTCGACAGACTGATGGCGATCCTTCCTCGCAGTAGTTGCGCCAACGGGGCTCCCCATGCGAAATCAGCGGTTTGTCGTTCTATTGGCCGTGCTGGCGGCGCTTACACTCTGTCCGGCAGGGGCGGCGCTTGCCGACGATTTGCAGACTGTCGGCGACCCGGGCGCGCTCGGCTTTTCGGCGCGGCGATTGGCGCGCATGACCTCCTGGTTCGAAGCGCAGAGCGAAAAAGGCGATCCTTCCGGTTTTGTCGTGGGGATCGCTCGGGGCGGCAAGCTCGCCTATTTGCAAGCCACCGGCTTCGAGGACCACGACAAGAAAATGCCGATGCGGCCGGATTCGATCTTTCGCATCGGATCGATGTCCAAGCAAATCACCAGCGTCGCCACCATGATACTGGTCGATGAAGGCAAGCTCGACCTTGATGCTCCCGTGGCCCAGTATCTGCCGGAGCTCAGGGATATGCAGGTCGTCAAAAAGGATCCGGTCACCGGGGATTCGATCCTCTCGGATGTTGCGCGGAATATTTTTGAACCGGCGAAGCGTGCGATGACGATCCGGGACCTGCTGCGCAATACGTCCGGCCTCGTTTATGCTTCGCCGGACTACGCCGATCCCGGATTTGAGAATGCCGCGATTCACGTACTGTACGGCGCCAGGGCGCCGTTCCGGCGCGACAAGCCTATCGCGGACTTCGTCGCGAGCCTCGGCGCCCTGCCGCTTCTGCACCAGCCGGGCGAAGTCTGGGAATATGCCATCGGCTACGACGTGCTCGGCCGCGTCATTGAAGTCGTGTCGGGACAGCCCTTCGATCAGTTTCTGCAAAGCCGCCTCTTCGCGCCGCTGCATATGGTCGATAGCGGCTTCTCGGTACCGCAGGACAAGCTTGCCCGTCTCGTCGCCGTGCCGGGGCCGCAGCCCCAACCCCCTTTCGCGAATAGCGACGTCGGCAAGCCGCAGACGTTCTTCTCGGGCGGCGGAGGCATCGTCTCCACGGTTCCTGATTTTCTGCGCTTCTGCCAGATGCTGCTCAACGGCGGCGAGCTTGACGGCGTGCGTATCTTGAAGCCCGAAACGGTCAGGCTGATGACGACGAATTCGCTGCCACCCAAAATGTACATTGCGGGGCATGAAGTCGGTCCGGCCTTCGGTACGGGCTGGGGGCTCGGTTTCGCAGTCCGCACCAGCCCCGATTTCAGCTACATTCCGGGCGCAGTCGGAAGCTTCAACTGGCAGGGAAGCTGGGGCACGTTCTTCTCGATCGATCCGGCACAGAAGCTGATCCTGATCATGATGATGCAGCGGAGCGAGCACAGTGAGAACGGCTTCTATTTCGACGCCATCCGTCGCCTACCCTATGCGGCGCTGAATGTGCCTGAAGCGCCGGCGCCGGTTGCCTCCGGGCAAGGAAATGCCGGCGCGCTCGCCGAATATGTCGGACGTTACGTTTTCGGCGGGTCTGCAAGTTCGCTGGACAGGCAGACCTCGGTCGCCGACGGCAATGGTTGGACCGGTCTTGAGTCCGTTATCGCGGGCACCGATGGCCTCAGGGTGATCAAATTGGCCGACACCGGCCCTGCCGCGAAAGCAGGCGTCATGGCGGGAGATCTCATCACAGCGATCGACAACAAGTCGATCAAGGGCCTGACCTTGGAGGCGGCCTTTCGTCGGATTTCAGGTCCGGTCAACGCCGCGATCAAGTTCGAGATCATCCGCGCGACGCAGAGCGGTCCGCTCGTTGTTGCCTTTGCCCGGGAGGCGGTTCCTGCGCAGAGTGTCGCGCTTCAAGTCAGTGTCGTAGACGGCAAGCTCGTCGTCGAGGCAACAGGCCAATGGTCAATCCTCGATTTCGACAAGGGTCAGCCGACGCCCGTGGCGGTCCGCTCAAAGGATGAACTCCAGGTCGAGAGTGGCGATCACACGCGGATCGCCTTCGTCAGAGACGCAGCCGGCAAAGTCAACGGCGCGGTTCTCAATCCGGGACCATGGGAGCAACGCGGCGTACTCGCACAATAAGGCACACTGACAGCTGATGAAATTGGCGGGAGCTTGCGTTGCTCGAACATCAGGTGTCCGGCGGCCCGAGATGGTGGCGGTCCCGACTTCCGCTCAGGGTCAAAAGCCGCCGATAGCGACCGAACCTAGGGACTTCCGGTTCTCTTCGGAGAGCCGATTTCTCAGGGGTCATCCAGACCGTCATCTATGGGGCCATGAGCGTACATCTTGGCCAAGGTCATTCGGCAACTTCTGCTTCCTGAACGTCCCCTTGCCTTCCTCCGCCGTCAGATCGTCGAGCCGCTCGGTACCGGCCAGGCGATAGGCCGTGATGCCGGTGGAACAGCTTCGAAAACGCCGCCGCTGTCTCGTAACCGACCCGGCCCGCAATTCGTGCGATCGGCTCGTCGCTGGTTTCCAGCAGGAACGCTGCTTCCGCCATCCGGCGTTCGATCACATAGCGGTGCATGGACTGGCCGACGAGCCTGGTGAAGCGCGCGGAAAATACCGAGCGGCCGAGCCCCACGCGGTGGCCAAGGTCGCTCAGGGTCCAGGGGCGCTCCGGGTTTTCGTGAATCAGCTTGAGCGCCGGTCCGATATGCGGATCAGATATGGCCCCGAGCCAGCCGCCTTGTCCGGGGCTGAGAGACGCGATCCAGTTTCGGAGCACCTCGACAAAGAGCACTTCCGTCAGTCGTGAAAGCGCGACGCGTTGGCCAGGACGTTCGAGTGCGGACTCGCTGACCATGCGGCGCAAGATTGCTTCAAGCCAACCACCGTCCGCCGTCGGCTTCAGCAGGAGCACGGGCGGAAGTAGCTCCAGCACGCTACCAAACAATGGCCGTGACACCGTGAAATTTCCGCAAATCATGGTCGAGAGCGGCTTTGCACGGCCGCCGTGACGAACGACGCCAAGACGCGGCGACGATCGATCGATATCCATAATCCGCAACGGCTCGGCCCGGCGATCCGAATAAAAGACGTGGGGCTCTCCGCGTGTGATGACGACAAACTCGCCCTCGGTCATCTGGATTTCCTCTCCCTGTTCGAGCGCGAAGGTCGCCGAGCCCTGGCTGAGATAGTGAAACAGGGCGTAGGGGCGCGCCGGCAACTCAAGATGCCAGGGATGGCCGAGCTCGAAGTGAAAGAGCAGCGTCCCGCTGAGACGAACGCGATCGAGCACTTGGGCGAGGATATCCATGTCGCCGAGATTAGACCGGTGGACGATAGGACACAACATCCGGACGATTGATCTCTATCGTCCGAACGGCCGGCGGAATAGGTCACGTCGCGGCGGGCCGACATCACGTACGGCAACCATTTAGCCAACGGCAGATGGAAGAACCGCGACCTTGCTGGGAAACGCCTGTCCAGTCCCCCGGACAGTGTTCGTCCGACATGCCAACAGGAACAATCAATGCGAAATATCCTCCTCTCAGCCGCCACCGCACTCCTGGCCGGATCGACCTTGGTCGGCACCGCCCATTCCGCCGAACTGCCCAAGGGAACAGCCCACAACATCGTGCTCGTGCACGGCGCCTTCGTGGACCAGACGAGCTGGCAGCCCGTTGCCGATATTCTCACGAAGAAGGGCTACAGCGTCACGCTCGTGGAAAATCCGCTCACCTCGCTCGCCGCTGATGTCGATGCCACCAAACAGGCGCTTGCGAAGCAGGACGGCAGGACCGTTCTCGTCGGCCATTCATGGGGCGGCGTGGTGATCACGGAAGCCGGCAACGATCCCAAGGTTTCGGCGCTGGTCTATGTTTCCGCCTTCGCGCCGGAGGTCGGCGAATCCCTGGCGTCGCTGGCAAAGGCCGGCCCGCCGACCGAAGGCGGCAATGCGATCCATCCCGACGCGAAGGGCAATTTGTACATCGATCCCAAGGTGTTTCCGTCAGCCGTCGCGGCCGACCTTCCTCCGGAAATCGCTGAGCACCTGGCCAACTCGCAGCTTCCGTTGAATCACGTTGCGTTCGAAGCCCCCGTCGACATTGCGGCCTGGCACGACAAGCCGACGTTCTATGTCATCAGCACGAAGGACAAAGTCCTCGCGCCCGAGGCCCAGAAGTCGTTCGCAGCCAGGATGAAGGCTCAGACCACGGAAGTCGCCGGCAGCCATGCCTCGCTCGTCGTCCATGCGAAGCAAGTTGCCGAGGTCATCGAAAAGGCCGCGCTCTCGAAGTGACGGTACCGCTCCCGGCGCTGTCGCGCCGGGAGTGCGCACGCTCGCTCAGAGAATTCAGTACTCATCGGACCGCGACGGCGAAAACCAGCCAAGGCCGCGGAAGCGCCAGCGACTCCCGAAGGAAGGTCTCGGTCGCTGCGTCGCACCGGTCCCCCACTCGAATATTTTATGCCAAGCATCCGGAGGATGACATGACTCAACCCGACATCGCGCGCCAGGACGCCGCCACGCTCGAGACGGCGCCGACCCTCTACATCGAAGGCCACGGAATCCGCTTCGCCTATCGCCGCCTCGGCCCCGCTACCGGAACGCCGCTTGTTCTCCTGCAGCACTTCTCGGGCAACATCGATGCATGGGATCCCGCTGTCGTCAACGCTCTCGCCACCGATCGCCCTGTAATCGCATTCGACAACGCCGGGGTCGGTCGCTCGAGCGGCCAAACGCCCGACAATATCGCAGCGATGGCAAGAGATGCAGTCGCCTTCATCAATCTGCTCGGTCTTTCTGAGGTCGACCTGCTGGGCTTTTCCCTCGGCGGCTGCATCGCCCAGCAGATCGCCGCCGAGCACGGACGGCTCGTGCGCAAGCTCATCCTCGTCGGTACCGCGCCGAAAGGCGGAGAGGAACACCTGCTGGCGGTTCTGCGGGAAGCGTTTTCGCAAACCGATGCGCCGGACCCCCGTCTGCCGCTGTTCTTCACAAATTCGTCCGCCAGCCGGTCGTCCGGCTTAGCCTTCCTGAAGCGGACGAAGGTGCGTAAGGACGATCGGGACACCGATAACGGCAGCGCGGTCACCGATCCGCAGGCCAAGGCGCTGATCACCTGGTGCGCCACACCCGATCCCGAGCACGCCATTCTGCGCGCCATCCGTCAGCCCGCTCTTGTGGTCAGCGGCAGCCACGACACCATGCTGCCCGCGAACAACGCCTACGAAATGTTCAAGGAACTCAGCAACGCTCAACTGGTCCTCTATCCCGATTCAGGGCACGGCGCCCTGTTTCAGCACCACGAGATGTTCGTCAGCCACGTCCGGACCTTCCTCGATGCACAGCCCGCGGCTGCATGACACCCGGCGCATGAGAGGCACTTTATCCATGAGCGTTGTTACGGAGAACAAATGACAATCGCCAAAGTCGAGGTGGAGCGTTTCAGCCTCACGAGCTCAAAACCATTCGACGCTGTTGTGGCCGCGCTCAAGTCGGCGGTCGGGCAACCCAATATGGTCGAATTTTTCAAGGAGACGAGGGCGACAAAATCCTTCCCGGATTTGGAGCGCGTTGTACAAAGCGGCCTCGGCCGAACGGACCTTATGCTCTTCATGGAATTTGACCTGGGCGACATTCTACGTCGCGAAACCGGATCCAAGACGCCCAAGATCATACGGCTTGTGATCGGCAATCCACTCATCATGAAAGAAATGGTCAAGCACGTGCCCGATGCTGGATCCTACGCTCCAGTCACTGTGCTCATCGATGAGCGTCCCGATGGCGTGCACGTCTCTTATGACAAAATGGAGAGTTATCTGCTGCGTTATGGCAGCTCGGAAGCCCTTGCCGTCGCCCGAAATCTCGATGCGAAAATCACAGCCTTGCTACGCGAATGTGCAAGCTAAAACGTCCTGATGACGTTTTCGGCCGGTGGAAGTGGGTAACTCATACCAACCCGCGGAACGCGGCGGGTGTTGTCATGACGCGAGCAAGACGTGCGAAGGGAAATTCCTGCATGTACAAGACACTTCTTGTCACTCTCACTGCCTCGGCTCTTGCCACCGGGACTGTCGCGTCTGCTCCCGCCGTCAGGAAAGAGCCGCTGGATGCTGTGACCCTCAGCGCGATTAGATCGAAGTTCGGCAGGCTGATGCAGTTGGCCAACAACCACGATTTCAAGGCTCTGCATGGGATGTTCTGGCAATCGCCCTCGACCCTATTGGTGGCTAAGAGCGCGATCCAGTCCGAAGGGAATTGGGCCGGCTTTTGGGGCAACGAGGCGGTTGATCAAAAGCTGCATGATATCGGTAGCTCCGGTCCGGTCGTGCTCGCGCCGGATTATTCGAAGCTCAGGATTGTCGGCCTGACGCGCGACGTCGCCGAGTCCTACGTGCCGATGAACATCACGGTCTCTTATGCGGGGCAGGATGGTACAGCCAGGCCGTTTCTAATGATCATCAATTGGCTTCGCGTTGGGAACGACTGGAAGGTCGCTTCCGAAATCATTCTGCCTGTGCCGCCCGTACCCGCCGCGAAGGGCTAGGCGCGAGGCCTCAACTGTTCGGCACAACGCCTCGCATTCTTCCGCACTGAACGCAACGACCCGGGACTGTCTTCACGCATTAATGAGTCCGCATCCCATCTCATCGTGCTCTAGGCAGCGAGCGCCTCCAGCACCGCGGCTGAATCGGCGACCCAGCCGAAAATGCCGCCCTGGGCCTTGATCATCTTCAGGCCCATCTCGTGGAATTCCGGGAAGTAGGACGCGCAGCCGTCGGAGACCACGACGCAGCGATAGCCGCGGTCATTGGCCTCGCGCACCGTGGTGTTGACGCAGACTTCGGTGGTGACGCCGCACACCAGCAGATTCTCGATGCCGTATTTCTGCAGGACGTCGCCGAACTCGGTGGCGTAGAACGCGCCCTTGCCGGGCTTGTCGATCACGATCTCGCTGTCGAGCGGATAGAGCTCAGGGATGATGTCGTGCCCCGCTTCGCCGCGGATCAGGATTCGTCCCATCGGCCCGGGATCGCCGATCCGGAGCGACGGCGCGCCGCGCTCGAGCTTCGCGGGCGGCGCGTCGGAGAGATCGGGAAGATGACCCTCGCGGGTGTGGACCACGAGCAAGCCGGCATCGCGCACCGCCGCAAGGACGGCGGCGATCGGCTTCACCGCGCGGGCAAGCTGGCCGACATCATTGCCGAGCGTCTCGCCGAAGCCGCCGGGCTCCATGAAGTCGCGCTGCATGTCGATGATGACGAGCGCGGTCTTGCTCCAGTCGATCGTGATCGGCTCCGGCTCTGCCGCGATTGTCCCGCTTGAATTCGCCATGACGCACGCCCCGAATGCGAGAAGATCCGCACCTGATTAAGCAAACCGCATGCCATTGCGCAATGACGCCGCGCTCGCCTTCTTGATTTGCGCATCGTTCGACCTTGCTGGCATGATCGTTGCTAGCTGGTTCGTTGCCAGGCGGGAGCCCGACCGGACGACGATCGTTCGCGACATGACAGCGCGTTTCAAATAAGCGGCAAAATGAGCGGGAGGACAGGCATGAATGGACTTGGCGGTCTCAACAAATCACCCAACGGCGTGGTGATCGGACTGGTGCAGCTGCAACTGCCCGTGGTGGCGACCAAGGCCGATCTGGCACGGCAGACCGAGCGCATCGTCTGGATGGTCGGCAAGGCGCGACGCAATCTCGGCACCATGGATCTAGTCGTGTTCCCCGAATATTCGCTGCACGGGCTCTCGATGGATACCAATCCGGAGATCATGTGCCGGCTCGACGGGCCTGAAGTCGCGGCCTTCAAGAAGGCCTGCATCGACAACAAGATCTCGGGCTGCTTCTCCATCATGGAGTTCAACCCGCACGGCAATCCCTACAATTCGGGGCTGATCATCGACGATCACGGCGAGATCAAGCTCTATTACCGCAAATTCCATCCGTGGATTCCGGTCGAGCCGTGGGAGCCGGGCGACCTCGGGATTCCCGTGATCGACGGACCGAAGGGCGCGAAGATCGCGCTGATCATCTGTCATGACGGCATGTTCCCGGAAATGGCGCGCGAATGCGCCTACAAGGGCGCGGAGATCATGATCCGCACGGCGGGCTACACCGCGCCGATCCGCGACAGCTGGCGCTTCACCAACCAGGCCAACGCGTTCCAGAACCTGATGGTGACGGCCAATGTCTGCATGTGCGGCTCGGATGGATCGTTCGATTCGATGGGCGAAGGCATGATCGTCAATTTCGACGGCAGCATCATCGCGCACGGCACCACGGGACGGGCCGACGAGATCATCACCGCCGAGGTGCGGCCTGACCTCGTACGCGAGGCGCGGATCAACTGGGGCGTCGAGAACAACATCTATCAGCTTTGGCACCGCGGCTATGTCGCGGTGAAGGGCGGCGCGATGGATTGCCCCTACACATTCATGCAGGACATGGTGTCCGGCCGCTTCCGCCTGCCCTGGGAAGATCAGGTCAAGATCACCGACGGCAACTCCTGCGGCTTTGCTGCGCCGACACGGATGTTCGGCAAGACCGCGAAGGCCGCTGAGTAGCCGGCCGGGCGGCACCTCTTTGATTTGAGCATGATCTTTTCGGAAAACCGCTACACACTTTTCCGGATCATGCTCTACTTGAAGAAGTGCACGAGGCCGATGCTGAGGCCCAGCAGCAGCAGCAGCGACAGCGTCACCGCCGCCGTCACCCGGCCGCCGACGGTCGAGAGCACGCGCACGTCGACGCCGAGCCCAAGCGCTGCCATCGAGACGACGGTGAGGATCGCCGCCGTCCTGGTGACCGGCACAATCGCGATATCGGGCACGAGCTGGAACGAGCGCAGCGCGGCCAGCACCAGGAAGCCGATGATGAACCAGGGCACCAGCTTGAACGGGCTGATCGACGCCGCCTTTGTGTTGCCGGCCTTGGCGGTACCGGCCTTGCGCCGCCGCGCCACGAACAGCGAGAGGCCGACCACGATCGGGCCCAGCATCAACACCCGTACCAGCTTCACCAGCGTGCCGATCTGGGTCGAGACGATGCCGGCCGGCACGGTCGCCGCCAGCACCTGCGGCACGGCATAGACCGTGAGCCCGGCGAGGATGCCGTATTGCGTGGCCGTCAGCTTCAACAGCGGGATCAGCAGCGGCAGGCCAAGCACCATCAGCACGCCGAGAATGGCGGTGAACGAGATCGACGAGGCGATGTCGTCGCCATCGGCCCCGATCACGGGCGCCACCGCCGCGATCGCGGAGTTGCCGCAGATCGAATTGCCGCAGGCGATCAGGATCGCAAGTTTGGTCTTGAGCCCGAGCAGGCGGCTGAGGCCATAGCTCACCGCCAGCATGATCACGACGGTCACGGCGATGGCGCCGATCAGAACATAACCCGACGCCACGATCGCGGCGAAGCTGATCGACGCGCCGAGCAGCATCACGGCGACCTCGAGCAGCTGCTTGGCGCTGAAGGCAATGCCCGAGCGCCATCGCTCCGAGGGCTCCCAGGCGGTGCGCACCGCCATGCCGAGCAGGATCGCGACCACCAGCGCCTCGATATAGGGATGGTCGAAAACGCGCTCCTCGGCGGCCTGGATGCCGAGCGAGATGACCGTAACCACCCCGCAGAGCAGAATGCCCGGAATGAGCCGGAAAATGCGCTTCAGCGCCCCCTGCTTCTGCCCCTGGTCTCGTTCTTGTTCCGGCACGGAATCCTCTTTTCGGAGAAGATTTTATGCGCCAGAGCCCGCCACTTGGCTAATATATTTTCGGACTGCCCCGATAGAGAGAAGTTATGTCCCTCAACCTGCATCTGCTCCGCCTGTTCGCGGCCGTGGCGAAAACGGGGAGTTTCTCCCGCGCCGCCGACCTCCTGCACATCAGTCAACCGGCGATCTCCAAGGGCGTGCGGGATTTCGAGCCGCAGGTCGGCTGCCGCCTGCTCGACCGCACCCCGAAGGGGGTGCGCCCGACCCGGGAGGGTGCGGCGCTGGCGCGGCATGCCGAGACGCTGTTCGCGGCCGAGCGCGCCGCCGAGGACGAGTTGCAGGCGCTGCGCAACCTCGACAGCGGCTCGCTGCGCATCGGCGCCAGCACGACGATCGCGACCTACATGATCCCGGAATATCTCGGCGTCTTCCACCGCGCCTTTCCCGGCATCGACCTGCATGTCGTGAGCGCCAACACCTCCGATATCGCCGCGCTGATGCTGGGGCATGAGATCGAAATCGCCCTGGTCGAGGGGCCGGTCGAGGAGGAGAACCTGATCAGCGCAGCCTGGCGCACCGACGTGATGGCGCTGATCGCGGCTCCCGATCACCGCTTCGCAGCGGTTCAAGCGCCGATCGACATCCGCTCGCTGAACGATGAGATCCTGATCGTGCGCGAGCCGGGCTCAGGCACCCGCGAGGTGGTCGCGCAGGCGCTCGCCGCCCACCGCGTCGAGCCGCAGCGCACGCTCGAGATCGGCAGCACCGAGGCGATCAAGCAGGCGGTGGCATCAGGTGTCGGCGTCGCCATCGTGTCTGTTGCGACGATCGACGATCAGGTCAGGCTCGGGAAATTGCGGGTTATCCCGATCAAGGGCGTCCACATCGAGCGCACGCTCTGGCAGCTGAAATCGCCCGGCCGGCTGGACGTGCCGGCGGCGGTCGCGTTCGAGGGGATCATTCGGGAGACGCAAGCGGCGAAGACGGCGCCGCGGATGCCGGCGGCTAAAGCGCGGCGAACAGACCCTGCGCCCAGGCAACGGCACGCTCGAAGCTGAACACGCCGGGCTCGAAATACACCGCGCGGGCCAGCACGATGCCCGCCACCAGCACCCAGAACACGCTGGTGCCTGCGGTCTTCAGCCATTTCGACACGCCCTGGCTCGCGATCGAAGGATCGACCGCGGGGACCGGCTCGCCGAAGGGATCGAATGCGGATTGGCTCATGTCGTGACCATTGGAATGTCAGGAGAATGTCGCGACGACGGGGGCAGAAGCAAGGGTAGTGGAATGCCTTTTGCGGCGGTTAGTTAGAAGGACGTTTTCCGGCCTGGAGGCCGGGGAGTATTTCCTTCTCGACGCCCCCTTTGGGCGTCAACTGTCGGTCCCGCGCTGCGGCGCCACTCGTGGCAGCGTGATCCGGACGCTCGTCCCCCTGCCCGGGGCACTGTCGAGATGGAGCTCTCCGCCCAGCCGGTTGGTGACGATATTGTGGACGATATGGAGGCCGAGCCCAATACGGCCGATGTCGCGGCGCGTGGTGAAGAATGGGTCGAAGGCTTGCCGCAGCACGTCGCGGTCCATCCCGCAGCCATCGTCGGCGAACAGGATTTTCACGTGGTCTGTGCCTGACGCACGCAGCCGGATCGCAATGGTGCCGCCCTTACCATCCGGAAAGGCGTTGACGAACAGATTGGTCAGCACCTGGCCGTAGGGGCCGGGATAGCTGTTCATCGCAAGACCGGGCGGGCAATCGACCTCGAGCGCCAGATTGTTCTTCGGCAAGGCCGGCCGCAGGTTCGAAAGTACCTGCTCGGTCGCCTTGCCGAGATCGAACCGGCTGCGGTCGAAATAGCTTCGATCGACGGCCACCTGCTTGAATGATTGCACCAGATCCGCGGCGCGCTTGAGATTGCCGACCAGCAGTGACGACGCGCTTTCGACAACCTCGATGAAATCGCTCAGGCTGGACCGCTTCAGCTTGCCGCGCGCAGCCTCGGCGGCGAAGTCGGCGCATTTCTGCTCAAGGACCGAGGCGACGGTGAGGCTGGTGCCGACCGGGCTGTTGATCTCGTGCGCGACACCCGCCACCAGCCGTCCCAGCGCCGCAAGCTTTTCCGCCTCGATCAGGGACGCCTGGGTCTCCTGCAGATGGTGCAAGGCCTTCTCGGCCGCGTCACGGGCGGCACGGATCTCGCGCTCACTGCGCTTGCGATCGGTGATCTCCTCGGCCGCGACGTTGACACCGACGATGCTGCCGTTCGGTTCGCGCTGCGGGTGCCAATACGTGATCCAGCATCGCTCGTCATTGTGGCCGGGGCGCTGACCGTAAACCTCCACCCCGGTCACGGGCTCTCCGGTCTCCATGATCGACCGGACGATACCCTCGACCGCCGTTGCCAGTGCGGGCACGCAATCATGCACCGTACGGCCGAGATGACCTTCGACCGAAATGCCGCAGATCTCGGTGAGCCGCTGGTTGATCTGAAGGTAACGGCAATCCGGAGAGAGGTAGGCAAGACCGATCGGCGCAGTGTCATAGATCAGCTGCAGCGCCGGTTGTTTTGGGAACTGAACGTCCTGGACGACGGACGACCTCATGTCCTCTCCCCCCGTTGAAGCAAGTCTAGCGCTTCACGGGCGGCCCGCAAATAGGCTCAACCAGGCCGGGAGCAGCGGTCGGACCTGTCCAAATTCGGCACGGACCGGACGATGGCGGAATCAAGGCGGAAGTACCGCGCATTCTGATACGGCACCGATAGCGCTGGTCCCAAACATGGGACCGCCAAGCGCGCCAGCTTCAGCTGTTCGCCGCGTCGCGCGGCCGGAAATTCTCGATGAAGCGCAGCAGCACCCGCGCGCCGGTGTCGGCATCGGCGAGCTCGACGTGCTCGGCCGGATTGTGGCTGATGCCGCCGCGGCAGCGCACGAAGATCATGCCGATATCGGCGACATCGACCATTGCCATCCCGTCATGCCCAGCCCCGCTCGGCAGCTCGAACACGGCATGGCCCTCGGCCGCGACGGCCTCGGCGATCTGGGTTTTCAGCCACGGCGCGCAGGGCACGCTGCGGTTCTCATGGGTGACATCGATCTGCAGTGCGAGCTCGCGGCGCTTTGCGATCGCCTCGATCTGCCGCACGATGTCGGCGACGGCGCGCTTGCGATGCATGTCGCTCTGCGAGCGGATGTCCATCGTAAAGGACACCTTGCCTGATATCACGTTGGTGGCGCCGGGCATCGCGTTGATATAGCCGACGGTGCCGACCAGGCCGGCTTCGTCGCTCCGGCAAAACGTCTCGATCGCAACGATGCATTCGGCGGCGCCCGCCAGCGCGTCACGCCGCAGCGGCATCGGCACGGTGCCGGCGTGGCCGGCGACGCCGGTGAGATTGGCGGCGAGCCGGGTCGCGCCTGAAATCGCGGTGACGACGCCGACCGGCAGCGCCTTCTCTTCCAGCACGGGGCCCTGTTCGATGTGCAGCTCGACATAGCCGAACAGCTCGCGGCGGGCGCGCGCCGCCTTGCCGATATGATCGGGATCGAGCCCGAAGGCGATCAGCGCGTCGCGCATCGACGTTCCGGCCCGATCGCGCGTGTTGAGCACGCTCTCGTCGAACGTGCCGGCGACCGCGCGGCTGCCGAGCAAGGTCGACGCGAAGCGCACGCCCTCCTCGTCGGCAAAACCCACGATCTCGATCGCGAACGGCAGCCGCTTGCCGCGCCGGTTCAGATCGGCGACGCAAGCGATCGCGGTGATGACGCCGAGCGGGCCGTCCCATCGGCCGGCGTCGCGCACGGTGTCATAATGCGAGCCGAGCATCAGGGCCGGCAGGTGCGGCCGTTCGCCCTCGTAGCGGCCGCAGACATTGCCGATGGCGTCGAGATGCGCGCTCATGCCGGCCTGACGCATCCAGGACAGGATGAGATCGGCCGCCTTGCGGTGTTCGTCGGTGAGGAAGACGCGCGCCAGATGCTCGGGGGTCTCGGAGATCGCGGCGAGCCGGTCGATCCGCGCCACGATCTCGTCGCCAAGGAAGGACGGTCTCGAGGACGGATTCGAGGACGGTTTCTTCTCGCTCATACTGTTTCCCATCAGTCCAACCCGGCACCGCAGCCGCTTCACTCGTAGCAGGCCCGGTCCGATTCACCAGCCGGCAAATCGGGCGCCGTGCGCCGATCCCGAGCGAGAGCGCAGCGGCCGCCCGGCGGTTAGCGACTGCTTAACGGCATTGCATACAACGGCGGGTGATCACTCATAAAATAGGCAGACCGGCCCTGGTCGACTTCCGACGCCTCCCAAGCTGGTCGCCATTTCTTTTCATATTCAATCGCTTACCGAATCATGATTGCCAAACATGCTCTGGCACGAAGCTTGCGACACTCCGTCTGAGCGCGGCCGTCATGGCGGCTGCGACAAGGACAGGCGGGCCGGACCCGCCGGAGGGAGCACGCGATGGATTTTGGCAGGATTTCAAGACGGAATTTATTGCAGGGAAGCGCCGCGGTGGCGCTCGGCAGCACGCTCGGCATTCGCGGCGCGGCGGCAGCGGAAACCACGATCGGCTTCATCTATGTCGGGTCGCGTGACGACTACGGCTACAACCAGGCCCACGCCCAGGGCGCGGCGGCGGTGAAGAAGCTGCCCGGCATCAAGGTGGTCGAGGAAGAGAAGGTGCCGGAAACCGATGCGGTCGAGAAGACCATCGAGTCCATGATCAACCTCGACGGCGCGACGCTGCTATTTCCGACCTCGTTCGGCTACTACAACCCGCACGTTCTCAAGATGGCGGCCAAGTTTCCAAAGCTGCGTTTCGAGCATTGCGGCGGCCTGTGGTCCGACAAGGACCCGAAAAGCGCCGGCAGCTATTTCGGCTACATCGACGAAGCCCAATACATCTCCGGCATCGTCGCCGGCTACTCGACCAAGAGCGGCAAGCTCGGCTTTGTCGCGGCCAAGCCGATCCCGCAGGTGCTGCGCAACATCAACGCATTCACGCTCGGCGCCCGGCTCGCCAACCCGAAGGCAACCACGCAGGTGATCTTCACCGGCGACTGGTCGATGCCGGTCAAGGAAGCCGAGGCGACCAACAGCCTGATCGACCAGGGCGTCGACGTGCTGACCTGCCATGTCGACGGACCGAAGACGATGGTCGAGAACGCCGCGCGCCGCGGCGCCATGGTCTGCGGCTATCACGTCAACCAGTCGCCGCTGGCGCCGAAGGCCTATCTCACCGGCGCCGAATGGAATTGGGAGGCGCTCTATCCGAAATTCGTCAAGATGATCACGTCAGGCGAAGCGATCCCGAACTTCTATCGCGGCGGCCTGAAGGAAGAGATCGTCAAGGTGTCGCCCTATGGCGAGATGGTCTCGGCGGAAGCGCGCAAGCATGCCGACGACGTCAAGGCCAAGTTCATGGCCGGCGAGTTCACCATCTTCAAAGGCCCGATCACCGACAACAAGGGCAAGACCGTGATCGCCGGTGGCACCGACCGCGGCCAGCAGGACCCCGAACTCGAGAAGATGGATTATCTGGTCGAGGGCGTGATCGGAGCCACCGCGTGACGACCGAGGCGGCGGAATCGGTGGAGGCGGCCGGCGGCGTTGCTCCGGCCGCCGATCCCGGATTCCTCCAGCGCTACGGCGCGAGCATCGAGTACATCCTGATCCCGGGCGCGGCGCTGGTCGGCGCGCTCGCGGTGTTCGGCGGCTTTGTCGCGCTCTACGGCAAGAACCCGCTCGATCTCTATTTCTACATGTATTACGGCGCGTTCGGCACCTGGTTCTCGTGGCAGAACACGCTGACCCGCGCAGCGCCCTTGCTCCTGACCGCGCTGTGCACGGCGCTGCCGGCGCAGCTCGGCACGGTGATCATCGGCGGCGAAGGCGCGCTCCTGATCGGCGCGCTGTCGGCGACCGCAGCCGCCCTGGCTGTGCAGGGCGCGGCACCGATCGTGGTGCAGATCGCGATGGTGATCGCGGGCATGATCGGCGGCGGTCTCTGGACCACGCTATCAGGCGGCCTGCGGCAGTATCGCGGGGTCAACGAGACGATCTCGAGTCTGCTGCTGGTCTATATCGCGCTCGCTGTCCTGAACCATCTGGTCGAGGGACCGATGCGCGATCCGGCGAGCCTCAACAAACCCTCGACGCGCGAGATCGGCGCGGCCAACATGATCGGCAGCATTCCCGGCACCGACGTGCATTGGGGCCTGGTGTTCGGGCTGATCGCCGCTGTCGCCGCCTACGTCCTGATCTATCACACCACCTTCGGCTTCGCCGCGCGCGTCGCCGGCGGCAACATCCGCGCCGCCAAGATCGTGGGGCTTGGCGTCCGCAAGCTCATCCTGACCGTCTGCTTCCTTGCCGGCAGTTGCGCCGGGCTCGCCGGCATGATCGAGGTCGCCGCCGTGCAGGGCCGCACCAACGCCAATCTCGCCGCGGGCTACGGCTTCACCGGCATCCTCGTCGCGTTCCTGGCGCGGCAAAATCCGCTGGCGATCATTCCGGTGGCGCTCCTGCTCGGCGGCATCTCGGCCTCCGGCGGCCTGCTGCAGCGGCGGCTCGGCCTGCCCGACGCCTCGGTGCTGGTGCTGCAGGGCATCATCTTCGTGTTCGTGCTGGCAAGCGACGCGCTCTACGGTCGCATCGGCTTCCTGAAGGGAAAATCCTGACATGGCGGATGCATCGATCGGGCTCTGGACCGTTCCGCTCGCCGTGTTCGGCGGCGCCATCCGTGTCTCGACGCCTTTCCTGTTTGTCAGCCTCGGCGAATGCATCACCGAGCGATCTGGCCGCATCAATCTCGGCCTCGAGGGCACGCTGGTGATGGGCGCGATGAGTGCCTATGGCATCTCCTATCTCTCCGGCTCGCCATGGCTTGGCGTGCTCGCCGCCGGGATCACCGGCGCGCTGTTCGGCGCGCTGCATGCCGGCATCTGCTCGCTGCCGCGGGTCAACGACATCGCCGTTGGCATCGCGCTGATGCTGCTCGGCACCGGGCTTGCTTTCTTCCTCGGCAAGCCGCTGATCGAGCCCACTGCCCCAAGATTGCCGGCGATCGATTTCGGCTGGTGGAGCGACGTGCCGCAAGTGCGCGCCGCGCTGCGCATCAACGTGCTGTTCCTGATCGGGGTTGCGATCGCGCCGCTGCTCTATTGGGCCTTCAAAACCACGCGCTGGGGCCTGTTGATCCGCACCGCCGGCGAAAGCGCCGACGCGGCGCGCGCGATGGGCCATTCCGTGCTCTTGATCCGGCTGCGCGCCACCATGGTCGGCGGCTTCCTCGCCGGCATCGGCGGCTCGTTCCTGTCGCTGTTCTATCCCGGCAGCTGGAACGAGGGCCTCTCCTCCGGACAAGGCATCACGGCAGTCGCGCTGGTGATCTTCGCGCGCTGGGACCCGATGTTGTGCCTGTGGGCCTCGCTCGCCTTTGGCGGCGCCGCCGCGCTCGGGCCCGCGCTGCAATCGGTCGGCATCACCTCCGGCTATCATTTGTTCAACGCCGCGCCCTACATCCTGACCTTGGCGATCATGGTCATCACCTGCTCGCCGAAGCGCACGCTGACCGGCGCGCCCGCCGAATTGTCCATCACCCGATAGACCCAGCGAGATCATTCCATGCCCGAGCGCTTCATCAAGTCCGAGCCCTACGCCTGGCCATACAATGGCGACCTGCGGCCGCAGAACACCGCGCTCATCATCATCGACATGCAGACCGATTTCTGCGGCGTCGGCGGTTATGTCGACAAGATGGGCTACGATCTTTCGCTGACCCGGGCGCCGATCGAGCCGATCAAGAGGCTGCTCGCCGTGATGCGGGCGCAGGGCTTTCACATCATCCACACCCGCGAAGGCCACCGGCCTGATCTGGCCGACCTGCCCGCCAACAAGCGCTGGCGCTCACGCCAGATCGGCGCCGGGATCGGCGATCCCGGCCCCTGCGGCCGCATCCTTGTGCGCGGCGAGCCCGGCTGGGACATCATTCCCGATCTCGCGCCGTTGCCGGGCGAGCCGATCATCGACAAGCCCGGCAAGGGCTCGTTCTGCGCCACCGACCTCGAACTGATGCTGCGGCTGCGTGGCATCGAGAACATCGTGCTGACCGGCATCACCACCGACGTCTGCGTCCACACCACGATGCGCGAGGCCAATGACCGCGGCTTCGAATGCGTGCTGGTCGAGGATTGCTGCGGCGCGACCGACAAGAGCAACCACGACCACGCGCTGAAGATGATCAAGATGCAGGGCGGCGTGTTCGGCGCGGTGGCGACATCCGCCGACCTGATCGGGGCGCTGTCGTGATCATCGGCGAGCCGCCCGCACCTATAGGCGCGTTCGGCGTCGACGCCATCGCCATGACGATGCGCTTCGGCGATTTCACAGCGCTCGACAATGTCGAGCTGAAGGTGCGTCCCGGCTCGTTCCATGCGCTGCTCGGCGAGAACGGCGCCGGGAAGAGCACGCTCGTCAAATGCATCATGGGCTATTACCACGCCACCGAAGGCGAGATCATCGTCGGTGACCGCCAACAGGCCATCGCTAACCCGAAGGACGCCCACGCACTCGGGCTCGGCATGGTCTACCAGCATTTCACGCTGGTGCCCGCGATGACGGTTGCGGAAAACCTGGTGCTGGCGCGCGACGACGTGCCTGCCGTCGTCGACTGGCGCAAGGAGAAGAAAGAGCTCGAGGCTTTTCTGGCGCGGATGCCGTTCAAGGTGCCGCTCGACGCGAGAGTCTCCGACATCTCTGCCGGCGAGCGGCAGAAATGCGAAATCCTCAAGCAACTCTATCTGAAGCGCCGCTTCCTGATCCTGGACGAACCGACCTCGGTGCTCACGCCGGGCGAAGCCGACGAAGTGCTCGGCATGCTGCGCGCGATGGTGGTCGCGGGCGAACTGACCATCCTGATGATCACGCACAAGTTCCGCGAGGTGATGGCGTTTGCCGACGACGTCACGATCCTGCGCCGCGGCAAGCTCGCCGGCACCGGCCGGGTCGCCGACCTGACGCCCGACGAGATGGCGCGCACCATGATCGGCGCCGAGCAGCTGACGGTGCAGCCGCCGCGCACCGGCGAGACCGGCGCGCCGCGGCTCGAGCTCGACAAGCTCACCGCGCGCGACGATGCCGGCGCAATCGCCGTGCATGGCGTGTCGCTGACCGTGAAGAGCGGCGAGATCGTCGGCATCGCCGGCGTCTCCGGCAACGGCCAACGCCAGCTGGTCGAGGTGTTGGCGGGCCAGCGCGAGGCCGAGAGCGGCGTGATCCGCGTCCAGGGCGAGAGTTACTCGGCGAGCCGCGAGGAGATGCGCCGCCACAGGATGTCGTTGCTGCCGGAGGAGCCGCTGAAGAACGCCTGTGTCGGCGGCATGAGCGTCGCCGACAACATCGCGTTCCGCGAATTCGACCGCGCTCCGTTCGCACGCGGCGGCTGGTGGCTGAACCGCTCGGCGTTCCGCAGCGACGCCGAGCGCAAGATCAACCGCTACAAGATCAAGACCCGCACGCCTGATACGCCGATCGCGGCGTTGTCGGGCGGCAATGTGCAGCGCGCGGTGCTGGCGCGCGAGCTCTCGGGCGACGTCGAGGTGCTGATCGCCGCCAATCCGTGCTTCGGGCTCGACTTCGCGGCGGTGGCGCAGATTCACACCGAGATCATGGCCGCCCGCAACCGCGGCGCGGCGGTGCTGCTGGTCAGCGAAGATCTCGACGAACTGCTGGAATTGTCGGACCGGCTGGTCGTGATGTTCCACGGCGCCTTCGTCCACGATATCAGCGCCAGCGAGGCCGACCTCACCGAGATCGGCCGCCACATGGCGGGGCATTGATATTTGAAGAACACAAAGCTCAGCAGCGACCGCGACGGGACTGCGCTCCCTCGCCCCGTTCTTACGGGGAGAGGGTTGGGGTGAGGGGCTGTCTCCGCGTACACGGTGATAGCTGCGCTCGCGGAGACTCCCCCTCACCCGGAACGCATCTGGCGATGCGTTCCGACCTCTCCCCGCAGGCGGGGCGAGGTGTAGAGAACCGCTCGAACGCGCGTCTAGCCGATCTCGAACGCCTGCTCGGCGAGATGCTTCAGATTGGCGTGCCAATGCTCGGCAATCTGAAGCCGCGTCGGCACCCAGACACGCTCGTGCTTCTGGATGTAATCGAGGAACCGCATCAGCGCGGCGGCACGGCCGGGACGGCCGACGACCCGGCAATGCAGGCCGATCGACATCATCTTCGGTCGCGTCGCGCCCTCGGCATAGAGCACGTCAAAACTGTCCTTCAGATAGGTGTAGAACTCGTCGCCGCCGCCAAAACCCTGCGCGTTGATGAAGCGCATGTCGTTGGCATCGAGCGTGTAGGGGATCACGAGATGCGGCTCGGTCCCCGGCGCCTTGATCCAGTACGGCAGATCGTCGGCATAGGAATCGCAGAGATAGCGCAGGCCGCCGGTCTCCATCAAAAGCCGCAGCGTGTTGATCGAGGAGCGGCCGGTGTACCAGCCGAGCGGCCGCGCGCCGGTCGCCTCGGTATGCACGGCCATGGCGCGCGCGATCTCCGCGCGCTCCTCATCCTCCGACATGTCCTTGTGCTCGACCCAGCGCAGGCTGTGGCTCGCGATATCCCAGCCCGCCTCCTGCATCGCCGCAACCACGTCCGGATTGCGCTTCAGCGCCATCGCGACGCCGAACACCGTGGCCGGCAGCTTGCGCTCGGTGAACATCCGCCACAGCCGCCAGAAGCCAGCGCGCGAGCCATACTCGAACATGGTCTCGATATTGGCGTGACGCTGGCCGACCCAGGGCTGCGCGCCCAAGATGTCGGACAGGAATGCTTCCGAGGCGCGATCCCCATGCTGGATGTTGTTCTCGCCGCCTTCCTCGAAATTGACCACGAACTGCACGGCGACGCGCGCAGCGTCGGGCCATTTCGGATCGGGCGGATTGCGGCCGTAGCCGCGGAGATCGCGCGGGTAGCGGGCCTCGGTCACATCAGATTTCCTCGATGCGGATCTGCTGCGCGCCCTTCCACAACACGGTCTTGCCGAAGGTGGTGAGGTTTTCCAGCCCCGAGGTCAGCGTGATGAAATGATTGCCGGCGAGCTGGCCCATCTTGCTGGCGAAGTGCACGCCGCCATAGGCGAGCAGGATCTCGGTCTCGCTGATGCCGCCGGGATAGAGGATGATCTGGCCCGGCGCCGGATAGCTGGTGTGGTTCTCGTAGGAGACGCCGAAATCGAGATCGCCGAGCGGCATCCAGACGCCCTCGCCGCTCCAGCGCACATGGATCGCCTGGCTCTCGAACGGCATTGCCTTGCGGAACGCGGCGACCGTCTTCGGCGCCAGCTGCTCCTCGAAACGGGCGTCAAAGGTGAACTCGCCGGCGCGGACAATCAGTTTGCTCATCGATCTCTCGTGGGTGGGCTGGAAGGAGTGACGCCCCAACCATTGCCGCCGCTCCCCGGCGGACGCAAGGCCGATTCCGGCTGGGAACGCCGGTTTTTCGCCGCATGGCGCCCGCGGCAACGCAGATTTGAGCAGGGTTGCGTTGCGCCCCGCCTCCCTGTTTGCGAACCTGCGGGGGCACGTCAAACAGGGTGAGGCGATGACAACAAACAGTCTGCACGGACATGTGGCGCTGGTGACCGGCGGCTCGCGCGGCATTGGTGCGGCGATCGTAAAGCAGCTGGCAGACGCCGGCGCCGCCGTCGCCATCAATTATCGCGAGCGCTCGGCCGAGGCGGAGACGCTGGCGAAGGGCATCATTGCCGCCGGCGGCCGGGCCGTCGCTGTCGCCGCCGACGTCTCGGAAGCTGCGCCGTCACCCGCCTGGTCGAGCGCGCCAAATCCGAGCTCGGCCCGGTCGACATCCTCGTCAACAATGCCGGCATCGCCATCGTCCGGGGCGTCGACGACCTCACCGAAGAGGATTTCGACCGCACCATCACGGTCAATCTCAAATCGGCGTTTCTCTGCACGCAGGCCGTGCTGCCGATGATGCGGACGCGGAAATGGGTCCGCATCGTCAACATCTCCTCCGGAGCCGCGCGCGGCGCAGGCTCCATCGGACCGCATTACAACGCATCCAAGGCGGCGATGGAGGGCCTGACCCGCGGCTACGCCGCGCGCCTGGTCAAGGAAGGCATCACCGTTAACGCCGTCGCGCCGTCGCTGATCGAGACCGACATGATGAAGGGACAGAGCGGCCTCGTCAGCCGGATCCCGATCGGCCGCTTCGGCACCGCCGAGGAGGTCGCGCAGGCCGTGATGCTGCTGGTCAACAATCCCTACATGACCGGACAGACCATTGCGATGAGCGGCGGCATGGCGTTCAACTAGCCCATGGTGACTTTTTTGAATCGAGCCGCGGACTCGGTATCACCTCGCCCCGCGTGCGGGGAGAGGTCGGAGCGCATCGTTAGATGCGTTCCGGGTGAGGGGGAGTCTCCGCGAATACAGCTATCACCGGATACGCGGAGGCGGCCCCTCACCCCAACCCTCTCCCCGTACGGACGGGGAGAGGGGCGCAGCGCCATCGCGACGACGGTTCAACCCAAACTCATCTCTAGGGCGCCCGCCATCTTGACCGCATCGCGCCTTCGCCCTACCGCTTGCGGCATGAACCGCTCGATCCTGATCGCCCATTTCTGGTGGCTCGCCGACTGACAGGCGGGCCGAAACGCGTTCATGCATTTTCGGGGCCGCCGCATGGGGCGGCCTTTTCATTTCATCTCATCCAGCCCGCATGCGGTGTCCCCATTCAACCGAATGGAGATAGCCATGACCAAGCCGATCATCCTCACCGGCGACCGCACCACCGGGCCGCTGCATCTCGGCCATTACGCCGGCTCGCTGCGCAGCCGCCTGAAATTTCAGGACACGCATCAGCAGTTCCTGCTGCTCGCCGACATGCAGGCTTTGACCGACAATGCGCACGACATCGGCAAGGTCAGCCGCAACGTCATCGAGGTCGCGCTGGACTATCTTGCCGTCGGGATCGACCCGGAACGAACCGCGATCTGCCTGCAATCGCAGCTACCGGCGTTGGCGGAACTATCGATGCTCTATCTCAACCTCGTCACCGTGGCGCGGCTGGAACGCAATCCCACCATCAAGGACGAGATTCGCGCCCGCGGCTTCGGACGCGATATCCCGGCCGGCTTCCTGTGCTATCCGGTGGCGCAGGCCGCCGATATCACGGCGTTCCGGGCCACGGTCGTGCCAGTCGGGGAGGACCAGGCGCCGCTGATCGAGCAGACCAACGAGATTGTCAGGCGCGTCAACGCGCTGGCCGGCCGGCCATTGCTGCCCGAAGCCGAAGCCATCATCCCGCGCGCGGGACGGCTGCCCGGCGTCGACGGGCGCGCCAAGATGAGCAAATCCGCAGGCAATGCGATTCCGCTTTCAGCCTCGCCCGATAACATCTCCGCCGCCGTGCGCGCGATGTTCACCGATCCGGATCACCTGCGTGTCGCCGACCCCGGCAAGGTCGAGGGCAATGTCGTCTTCACCTATCTCGACGCGTTCGACGACGATCATCATGCCGTCGAGGAACTGAAGGCGCATTATCGGCGCGGCGGGCTTGGCGACGCCACCGTCAAGCGGCGGCTGGAGGATATCCTGCAAGCCCTGATCGCACCGATCCGGATACGACGCGCCGAGCTGGCGACCGATCGCGACTACGTCGCTGACGTGATCAGGCGCGGAACCCTGAGGGCGCGCGAGATCACTGAGCGCACCAAGCGCGATGTCATGGCGGGGCTTGGTTTGGAAGGACTTGGCTTGTTCCAGCTCTGAACGCCGCTGTCATCAAACCACGGCAGGAACTGTGCTTGGCTGTAACAGTTGTCCGTTTGGCGAAACCGGATTTGGAGCATGTCGTGATCGATCCGAAAACGCTTCTCGAACGCGCCGCGCAGCTGGCCGATCAGGCCAAGGGCGAGGAAGATACCGGCATCCGCGACCGGCTGCTGCGCATGGCCGAGCATTACCGCGATCTCGCCGCGCACGAGGCCTGGGCTCACGAAAATCCGCCGTCGGTCGGCGCGCTCACGAGCGCGCTCGGCACCCGCGCGCATTGAGCTGATCGCGAGAGCAGGCCGTCAGCTGACCCGAATGCGATAGCTCAGCGACTGACGCGCGCCCGGAGCAATCTGCATCAGGCCCGGCTTGTCGGCGAACTCGCCGTCGAAATCCGCGGGGCTGGCAAAGCCGTGCCACGGCTCGATGCAGAGGAACGGCGCGCCGCCAAGCTTCGACCATATGCCGAGTTCGCGAAAGCCGCGCCAGGAAATTTCGATCGCCGGGCCTTGCGTGGCTGCTGCCGGGCCTAGTGTCGCCGTGAAGAGGATCGATGTACTTGCGACCTGATCGAAGACCATCGCGTCGTCATCGAACAGATCCTCCGACAGCGCAAGCGTTCTGCCCTTGACCGGATTGGGTTCAGGCTGCCGCCGCATCAATCCATCCTTCAACCGCCGGATCGGCGCGGGTTCAGTCTTGCCGAAGGTCAGCGTGTAAGCCTCCTTCGGCAGCCCCGGCACCAGCGGCCAGTTGAAGGCGGGGTGACCGCCGAGCGAGGCGGGCAGCATCTCGGCGCCGGTGTTGATGATGTCGAACGCGACGTCGAGATCGGCGCCATCAACGGTGTAGGTGACCTCGAGCCTGAAGGCGAAGGGATAGCGTGCCCGCGTTTCTGCATCGTCGGTCAGCGCGAGCTTGCAGGATCGCGGCCCCTGCTCCATCCAGGCAAAGCGGCGGTCCCGCGCAAAGCCGTGCTGCGTCATCGGATAGGTCTTGCCGTTGTGTGCGCAGCGTGTCGTTCTTCAATCGGCCGACGATCGGGAACAGCACTGGCGCGTGACGCGGCCATTGCGGGCCGGCCTGCCACAGCAGTTCGGTCCCTTCGGCATTGCTGAGCGACGACAGTTCGGCGCCCTGTGCCGAAATGGTCGCGGCGATCTTCTCGCCGCGCAACGTATGACTGTCGCTCATGCTCGCCTCGCCGGGTTGCGCTGTGCTGTGACACGAGATGTGCGATGGCGGCGAAGCCGTCAACCCCGAAGCGATGGGGCCGTCCATGCGGGGCGGCCCCAAGCTCTGGGCTAGCCAGCGATCTTGGAGAAATCAGGCTGGCGGCGCTCGGCAAAGGCGGCAAACGCCTCGCGCGCCTCCGCGCTCATCAGCCGTTCCTGGAAGATCTCGCCCTCGCGCGCCATTTGCGCGCTGATCCTGGCGGGGTCGCGCATCAGCGCCTTGGTGTGCTGGAGCTAGCCGAACGGCCGCTTCGCCAGTGCGTCGGCCGCCGCGCGGGCCTTGGCGCGGAGATCTTCGAGCGGCACGACCGCATTGGCAAGGCCGATCGCAACAGCCGTCTCCGCCTCGAGCGGCTCGCCGAGCGCGAACATCGCATAGGCCCGCGCATAGCCGATCCGCTGCGGCAGCAGATAGGTCGAAGCCGCCTCCGGCACCAGCGCGAGGTTGACGAACGGCGTGATCAGCCGCGCGGTCGGCGCGAGGTAAACGAGGTCGCAATGCAGCAGCATGGTGGTGCCGATGCCGACCGCATTGCCCTGCACGGCAGCAACCAGCGGCCGCGTCGCCTTGGCGAGGCCGGCAAGGAAGCGCGTCACGTGACGCTCGCCCTGCACACCGCGCGACACCGCGGCGAAATCGGCGAGATCGTTGCCCGCGGTAAAGCTGTCGCCGTCGCCCTGCAACAGCACGGCGCGGATCGATGAGTCGCCCTCCGCGCGCTCGAGCGCGTCCGCCATCGCGCCATACATCGCGTTGGTGATCGCGTTCTTCTTGTCCGGACGCGCCATCGTCACAGTGAGAACACCATTGTCCAGCGTCACGACCACTTCACTCATGCCTCACTCCTGTTGCTTGCTTCTTGTTTGACGCGTTTTCTTCACGCGAACCGGTACCCGCTTCGCTTGAAAACGCTCTAGCCGTCTTTGTCCTTCGGGAATTTCTCTTGCAGGCTGGTCAGCCAGCGCGACACCACGTCGATTTCCGCTTCTGAAAATCCGTCCATCAGGCGGTTGTTGATCACCCTGGTCCGGGTCGCGGCGCGCTTGCCGAGTTCCTGCCCCGCCACGGTCAGATAGAGCCGCTGGCTGCGCCCGTCGTCACCGTCGCGCCGGCGCTTCACGAAGCCGGCGCGTTCCATCCGGTCGGCGAGCCCAGTCATCGCCGACGGCACGATGTCGAGCGCCTGCGAAACGTCGCCGATCAGCGCGCCGTCATTACGCCCGAGAAAGAACAGCACGCCGGCCTGGGCCGACGTCAGATCGTGCGCGGCCGTCTCCTGGTCGATGGCGCGCTGCAGCCGCCGATAGGCCACGGTCAGAAGAAAGATCAGCCGGTGTTCCGCTTTCATGCCGTCGTTATATATTTCGCATGCGAAATATCAAGATACTTCGTGCGCGAAATATCTGGCGAATTTTCGCCCTCCAGCACAGCGCGCGCAGCATACCGGCCGGAACGGGCGCCTTCCACCGGGCGTATTGCGACATTTTGATCGCGTCGCCGGATCGTTGCGCTGCGGTTCAGCAGAAAACCCTTGATCGCGATCGATCAAACGGGAAATCTTTCCGTCCGGGAGCCGCCCGTTGCCTCGCGGTTCCGGCGGGGTCACGAGAGTGTCATGACGTTAGCGGCAAGTCCGGCCAGGGAGCGCGTTGTCCGCCCGAAGCGGCCGCGGCATCTCAGCGAGGCCATGCGTTGTGAGACCGCGTTTCGCCTGATCCTGTCCGAATGCCTTGAGGAAGTCGCGACCAACCACGAGGCCTTGAGCTCCGGCGATCCCACGGCCCTCCACCAGACCCGTATTGCACTGACTCGGCTGAAGGCCGCGATCGCCTTCTACGGCCCGATGGTGGCGGACAGCGAATGGACGCGACTGAAATCCGAACTGAAATGGCTTAGCGCCTATCTCGGCGCCACGCGCGATCTCGACGTCGCGATCGAGAACAGCAAGGGCTTGCCCGAAGAGCGCATGCTGATGACGGCACGAACCGATGCGTTCGAAGCCCTCAGGGAGGCGCTGCAAAGCGACCGGTACTGGCAATGGTTCGACGGCATGTGGGACTGGGTCGGCAGCGGCCCCTGGACCACACGGCAGGATCCCCGCGCGGCGCAACGGCGCGCCGTGCCGGTCTCGGTCTTTCACGCGCGACGGCTGGCGCGATGGCATGGCAAGCTGTGTCACAAGAGCCGCGGGCTGCAAGGCATGGGCAAGAACAAGCGCCACCGCGTCCGGCTCGCCAGCAAGCGGCTGCGTTACGCCATCGAGTTCTCGGAAGGCGGATTGCCTGCCGATGTCTATGCATCGTGGCGCAACGTGCTGAAGCATCTGCGCAAGGGACAGCAGCTGCTCGGCGAACTGAACGATGACGAGGTGCGCCGCAAGCTGTTCGAAAGTGCCGATGCACTGGATCAGCGCGCCGACGAACGCAAGGCCAGGCACCAGCGCGTGCACGAGCGCAAACGCAAGAGCCAGCTGCTGCGCCGCGCCGCGGCGATCTACCGGAAGATTGCCGAATGAAAGCAACTGCCCGCTCCCGCTCTGCCAATTTCCTTCATCCCCTTCCCTGCGGTCATCCCCATGCCTGACGGCTCCTCCACGGCACATCTCTATCGTCCCAAGCTCGTCACCACGCTGACCGAAGGGTACGGCGTTGCCGCCTTCCGACATGATGTGATGGCCGGGCTGACGGTGGCGGTGGTGGCATTGCCGCTCTCGATGGCGATCGCGGTGGCTTCGGGCGTGACGCCGGAGCGCGGGCTGTTCACCGCCATCGTCGGCGGCTTCCTGGTCTCCGCGCTGGGCGGCAGCCGCTTTCAGATCGGCGGACCGGCCGGCGCCTTCATCGTCCTCGTCGCGGCAACGGCCGCGCAGTTCGGCGTCGAGGGCCTCATGCTTACCGTGCTGGTGTCCGGCCTGATGCTGACGCTGATCGGCGCCTCGGGACTTGGCTCGCTGATCCGCTACATCCCGCACCCCGTCACGGTCGGCTTCACCTGCGGAATCGCGGTCACCATTCTGGCGAGCCAGCTGCGCGATCTGGGCGGGCTGACGCTTGCCGGTGCCGAGCCAGGGCCGCTTCTGCCGAAGCTCGCAGCGCTCAGCCAAGCGCTTCCGACCTTGAGCTGGTCCGCGCTCGGCATCGGCGCCGGCTCGGCGGCCGTGATCTTCGTGCTGCGCGCGGTGAAGCCAACATGGCCGGCGATGCTGATCGCAATCGTGCTCGCGTCGATTGCGGTCGTGCTGCTGCATCTGCCGGTCGAAACCATCGGCAGCCGGTTCGGTGAAATCCCACGCGGCCTGCCGGTGCCGCATATGCCGGAGTTCTCGTGGGCGCTGCTGCTGCAAATCCTGCCGGCCTCGCTCTCCTTCACGCTGCTCGGCGGCGTCGAGAGCCTGCTCTCGGCAAAGGTCGCCGACAGCATGACCGGCCGCAAGCACCGCTCCAACATGGAGCTGGTGGCGCAGGGCATCGCCAACATCGCCTCCGCCCTGTTCGGCGGCATCAGCGTCACCGGCACGATCGCCCGCACCGCGACCAATATCCGTGCCGGAGCGCGCAGCCCTCTTTCCGGCATGATGCACGCGGCCTTTCTGCTGTGGTTCATGATCCTTGCCGCGCCGCTTGCCAGCTACATTCCACTCTCTGCGCTGGCCGCGGTCCTGGTCGTGGTGTGCTGGTACATGGCAGAGAAGGAAGAATTCCTGCGCCTGATCAGGGATCGACGCAGCGCCTTAGTGCTGCTCACGACCTTCGCGCTGACGGTGTTCAAGGATCTGACCTTCGGCATCATCGCGGGGTGCCTGGTCGCGGCAATGTTCGCCGGTATCGACCGCTGGACCGCAGACAAGAAGGGCTAGGCGGCTCCAGCATCACTAGAGCTTCGGTTCTGATTGAATCAGAACCAAAGCTCTAGATTCTTGTTTTGACGCGTTTTCTTTACGCGAACCGGTGTCCACTTCGCTCGAAAACGCTCTAGCAGGCTGTTGAAGAAATGTCGGAACGACGTGCGATGAATGGGATGTCGTCGCCGTTGACGAGGCAGATTTCACCTTCGAGCGATCCGTTATCCTGCAGTTCGGCCCAGCCATCACCGCCGGCTGGCTCCATTTCGTCGTTTCCTTCCCAACTGAACTGGACGGCATCGCTGTCGCAAGGAGCCGTGGATGGAGCCCGTGAGGCAATCGAAGGCGAATTCGCCGCCGATCTCGTGCGTGGCCCGGGGTCTCGACGACGCGCCATCGACCCCGGATGCTCATGCCGGCGCCGTCAGAAGCTTGGGCAGGCGAATGAGGTTATAAGCTGCCAGCGCAAGTGTGAAGGCGGCGTCCACACGCGCACGGCCGCGCAGCTTGATTTTGGCGAGACCGGCGGAACTCTTGATCCAGCCGAATACTTCTTCGATGCGTTTGCGGCAGCGCTGGCTGATGTCATAGCCGGCGTGACGCGTGGTGCGGGCGTCGACCGCCGTCTTGCGTGGCTTGCCAGTCTTGCTCAGATGTCCGTCGATCGCGATATGCGGAGTGACTGACCGCTCTCTCAGGTCGCACACGAACTGGGTGACATCGTAGGCTTTGTCCGCTCCGAGAGTAATCCGTTTCGCGGATCCACGCCCGTCGATCATAGCGAGCGCGGCCTCCCGTTCGGCTGTGCCAGTCGCTTGGCTCACCCCGCCTAAAATCGCCAAACCGTTGCGATTCTCCATCAACGCATGGCCCATGTAGCAGAGCTTGGCCGGCTGGCCGTCGCCCTTCCTGTAGAGCCGGGCCTCGGGATCGGTCGTACTCTCATGGGTCTCGTTGGATCGCTTCTCTTTGTGGAAGCTACGCTCGGCATTGCGTCCCGGACCGTCATGGTCCTTGTCGCTGCCGCCCTTCCTCCGGAAGCTTTTGATCGAAGCCCAGGCTTCAATCAGCGTGCCGTCCACTGAGAAGTGATCGCTTGACAGCAAACGCTTCACCTTCGGCTGCGCCAAAAGCGCGTTTAAGAACTTGGCCGCAATCTCGCCTTCAAGCAGCCGATCCCGGTTCTTCGAGAAGGTTGAATGGTCCCAAACCGCATCGTCGACCCCAAGTCCGACAAACCAGCGGAACAGAAGATCGAACTCCATTCGTTCCATCAGATGCCGCTCCGAGCGAACCCCATAGAACGCCTGCAGCAGCATCGCCCGAAGCAACTTCTCTGGCGCAATCGAGGGCCGGCCGAAGTCCGTATAGAGCTTGCCGAACTCGCCTGACAGATCGCTCAGCGCAGCATTCGCCAGCTCCCTGATCACCCGTAGCGGGTGGTCGGCGCGAACCCGAGCCTCCAGGTCAATATAACTGAATAGCGCGCCAGACCGCTCGTCGCTTCCTCGCATCGCAATCCCCCGCCACGCCCAGATCCTAGGGAATCACGATCTAAACCGCTTCGCCAGCGACTTCTTCAACAGCCTGCTAGCCGCTGTCGCGCAGCACCAGCTCGAAGCCGAGATCGATACGGCGCTCGCCGCCACGCTCCAGCGTCAGCGTCGCCGCGGTGCGGCCGATCGCATCACCATGCACGCTGATCGTGCTCAGCGTCGGCGAGATCAGCTGCCCCATTTCGAGATCACCGAGCCCGATCACGGCGACCGGCTGCGCCGATGCCGGCCCCTCGCGCAGCACCCCGGCCTTGCGCAGCCCCGACATGAAGCCGATCGCATGCGCATCGTTGGCGGCAAACACCGCATCGACACCAGGCAGACGGGCATGCGCCGCCACGCTTCCCGAATCCTTGCGGTCGAGGATCAGCCGGCGCGGCTCGGCGAGGCCGCTTGCGAGGGCCTCATCCCTGAAGCCGAGCCAGCGGCGGGTGCCGCGCGGATCGTCACCGCCGATGAAGGCAAGCTGCTTGCGTCCCTGCGCGACCAGATGTTTCGCGACGGCAACACCAGCCTTGTAATTGTCGAAGCCCGCGACCGCGTCGATCGGGTTTGCCGGCAGATCCCAGGTCTCGACGATCGGGATGCGCGCATTGCGCAGCAGGCGGCTGCCCTCCTCCGTGGCGGGTGAGCCGACCATGATGATCGCCTCGGGCCGCCGTGACAGCAGCGCCGCCAGCACGCGGTCCTCGCGCACCGCGTCGTAGCGCGACTGCGCCAGGATCACCGAGAAGCCGAGCGGCTCGAGCTTGTCGGACAGGCCCTGCACCGTGTCGGCAAAGATCGAGTTGGCGATGGTCGGCACCAGCACGCCGACCGAATTGGTCCGCGCGCTCGCCAGCGCGCCCGCCACCAGGTTCGGGACATAGCCGAGGTCGCGCATCGCCAGTTCGACCCGCGCCCTTGTCTCCGGGGCGACCAGGTCGGGCATCCGCACCACCCGGCTCACCGTGATCGAGGATACGCCGGCACGCTTGGCCACCTCCGAGAGGGTGGGTGCGGCATCCGCTGGGCCAGTCCTGGGGGCAGTCACATCGGAGCTCATGGACAGGACCCTGCACGATTCCAGGTTGCCAAGCCATGATGTTAGCGCTAGCATAACCTAATGTTAGCGCTAACATGGAACAAAATCGGAGAAACGACATGATTTCGGACGAGCAGGCCCAAGCCTACAAGCGCGACGGGGTGATCGTGGTCCCCGAGGTGCTCAACCAGGAGACCCTCGCCAAGGTGCGCACGGTGCTCGCAGAGCTGGTGGCCGGCGCAGCCTCGGTCAGCGAGCACACCGACGTCTACGACCTCGAGCCGGGCCATACGCCGGAGACCCCGCGCGTCCGCCGCATCAAGGCACCGCACAAGGTGCATCCGATCTTCGACGAGATCGTCCGCAGCCCCGCCGTGATCTCGATCCTGACCAGACTGATCGGCCCCGGACTTCGCCTGCACGGCTCAAAGCTCAACATGAAGTCGGCGCAATACGGCTCGCCGGTGGAGTGGCATCAGGACTGGGCGTTCTATCCGCACACCAATGACGACATCCTCGCGATCGGCGTGCTGCTCGACGATTGCGATATCGAGAACGGCCCGATGCTGGTGACGCCGGGATCGCACACCGGCAGCACGATGTGGGATCACCACGGCGAGGACGGCCACTTCGCGGGCCTGATCGATCCGGACCAGATCGAGGGCGACATCAAGCGCGCGATGCCCTGCATGGGCAAGGCCGGCAGCATGTCGTTCCACCATGTGCGCGCGCTGCACGGCTCGGCGACCAACACATCGGACCGGCCGCGCAACCTCCTGCTCTATGAAGTGGCCGCGAGCGACGCCTGGCCGCTGATGGGCGTGAAGGATTTTGACGAGTTCAACAGCCGCCTGCTGGCCGGTCCTCCGGTGGTCGCACCGCGGCTCACCGACGTGCCGGTGCGGATGCCGCTGCCGCCGGCCAAACGGCAGGGATCGATCTACGAGACCCAGTCGGCGGCGAAGAAATCCTACTTCACGCGCGCCGCTTAAGACCGACGACAATGCCCGCGGGCCAAGCCGCGGGCATTGCTGCTTTCACGAGCATGATCCGGAACCACGCGATCGCGCTCGATCAAAACGACCATAAAAACACACATAACGGGGAAACGAATGACCAAGATGGCAAGAGAGGGTGCCAGCACATCGCGCCTGCGTGTGATCCTGGCCGCAAGCATCGGCTCCGCGCTCGAATGGTACGACTTCTTCCTCTACGGCACTGCGGCCGCGCTGGTGTTCGGCGAGCTGTTCTTTCCGAAGAGCGATCCGGTCGTCGGTACGCTGCTGTCGTTCCTGACCTTCGGCGTCGGCTTCGTGGTGCGGCCGTTCGGCGGCCTGGTGTTCGGCATCCTCGGCGATCGCTATGGCCGCAAGCCGGTGCTGGTCGCGACGCTCCTGATGATCGGCATCGGCACCACCGCGATCGGCCTCCTGCCGACCTATGCGCAGATCGGCGTCTGGGCGCCGATCCTGCTGGTCGCGATGCGCGTCATCCAGGGTCTTGGCGCCGGCGCCGAGTATGGTGGTGCGGTGATCTACCTGGTCGAGAACGCGCCGCCGAAGCATCGCGGCTTCTGGGGCGGCTTCGCGCCACTCGGCGTCTCCGTCGGCAATCTGCTCGCCGCCGCCGCCTTCGCGCTGGTGACGATGCTGCCGCGCGAGGACCTGATGAGCTGGGGCTGGCGCCTGCCCTTCCTGGCGAGCTTCCTCTTGATCGTCGTCGGCATCTTCGTCCGCATACGGATCACCGAGACGCCGGTCTATACCGAGGCGGTGGTCGCGCGCGGCAAGGTCGAGAGCAATCCGGCGATGGAGGCGCTGCGCCGGCATCCGCGCAACTTCTTCGTCGTGCTCGGCGCCCGCATGGCCGAGAACGGGCTCGGCTATTTCTTCCCGGTGTTTGGGCTGAGCTACGTCATCACCACGCTGGGCGTGCCGAAAGCCGATGCGCTCAGCGCCTTGATGCTGGCCTTCACTGTCGAGCTGTTTGCGATCCTCGGCTTTGCGGCCTTGTCGGACCGGATCGGACGGCGGCCGGTCTACATGTTCGGCGCGCTGGCCGGCGTCGCGCTCGCCTTCCCGTTCTTCTGGATGGTCGGCACCAAGCAGTGGATCATGATCGCGCTCGCCTTCATCCTGGCGCGCGCCGTGGTGACGGCGGCGATGTTCGGGCCGCAGGCGGCGTATTTCGCCGAACTGTTCCCGCCGCAACGCCGCTTCGCCGGCTTCGCCTTCGCGCGCGAGCTCGGTTCGCTGCTGTCGGGCGGCCCGGCACCGTTCGTCGCCACCGCGCTGGTGGCTGCCTACGGCACCTGGTGGCCGGTCGCCTGCTACGCGATGTTTCTGTCGGCCTGCACGGTGGTTGCGATCTGGATCGGGCCCGAGACCTATCAGGAGAACATCGCCGCCGACGCGAGCGAACAAGCCGAGCTGCCCGCGGCGCTCCCCGCGCGAGCCTGATCGGTGGCGCAGCAACTGCGTGTCCTGCAGTCGCTCTGGGCGATGGAGCGACGGCTGGCCGATGAGGGCGAATGGCCGCTGCAAACCCAGCTCGCGATGATCCGCGATGCCGGGTTTGACGGCGCCGGCGTGCGCTTCATCGATCCCGCCTTCGCCCGCGAGGTGACGGGCTTCCTTCGCGCGCACGGCATGATCTGGCAGGCGCAATGCTATCCGAAGGGCGTCGACGACCTGAAACCGGTGCTCGAGCTGGTGGCGCAGCTCGGCGCCGATCATGTCAACCTGCAGCCGGACATTCGTCTGCGCCGGCTCGCCGATTGCATTCCCCTGCTCGAAGGCTGGCGGCGGCTTGCCGCGGAAGCCGGCGTTGCCGTGCATGTCGAGACCCACCGCGACCGCATGACGACCGACCTGTTCTTCATGCTCGATCTGCTCGACTGCTTTCCCGATCTGCGGCTGACCGCCGATCTCTCGCACTATTTGGTCGGGCGTGAATTCGCCTGGCCGGTCGACGACGTCAACCACGGCATGATCCACCGCATCCTCGACAATGCCTGGGGCATCCACGGCCGCATCGCGAGCCGCGAGCAAGTCCAGATCTCGCTCGGCTTTCCGCAGCACCAGGGCTGGGTGTCGCTGTTCACGGACTGGTGGGACTACGCCATTCGCTCCTGGCGCAAGCGTGCCGGCCCCGATGCGACCCTGACCTTCCTGTGCGAGCTCGGTCCCCCGCCCTACGCCATCACCGGACCCGACGGCAGGGAATTGTCCGACCGCTGGCAGGACGCGCTGGTCATGAAGGACATGATCCGCGCACTGTGGGAGCGCATCACGAACGAGCCGCAGGGCCCGTTGCCGCGTTGATTCAAACGGGCCGCGGCGGCATTCTGACCCAACCGCAATCCGGAACGCCGCGAGGGCCCGTGCGCGACCACTGCGCCTACCCGCTTCGATGCCTCGCATCCGTTGCCGTCTCGGCCATGGCCGCCTTCGTCTGCACAACGGCGACCGCGGCGGAGCTGAGGCTCGACGTCGCGACCATGCCGCGCGTCGCGACGATCGACCCGCGCTTCCATTCCTACAATATCGAGATGGTGGAGGTGACCGGCGGACGATTTTGGAAGCCCTATGCAGCCGCCAGGACGCGTTCGCGTCCAGACGCGGAGCGGTTCGCGGCGCGTACGCCGATCGATCTGCATGATGCCAGGCTGCGAAAGCTCGCCGCGGCGCTCGCTCCGGCTTATCTCCGCATCAGCGGAACCTGGGCCAACAGCACGTTCGTTGCGGAGTCCGAGACGCCGCCATCCGCGCCACCGGCCGGCTTCAACAGCGTGCTGACAGGGCAACAATGGCGCGACGCGATCGATTTCTCGCACGCCGTCGACGCGCCTATCGTCACGTCCTTTGCGATCAGCGCCGGCACGCGTGACGCTGCGGAGCAATGGCTTCCGGAGCAGGCCCGCCGCTTTCTCGACATCACCCGATCAGCCGGCAGCCACATCGCCGCTGCCGAGTTCATGAACGAGCCCGATCTGCCGGCCATCGGCGGCGCCCCTGAGGGTTACGACGCCGCGGCCTACGGCCGGGACTTTGCCGCGTTCCGCGCATTCATGAAGGCCACCGCGCCTGATGTGACGATCCTCGGCCCGGGCACGATCGGCACAGGTGCGGATGCCCAGGCGCTGTTCGCAGCAACGGCTGCGGGCATCGACACGGTCTCCTATCATCACTATGGCGCGCTCTCGGCCCGATGCGCCGGTGATCGCACGCCGAAGCGAGCATTGTCGGACGAATGGCTGGCACGCTCCGGCAAGACATTTGGCTTCTACCAGGCGCTGCGCGATGAGCTTGCACCGGGCAAGCCGATCTGGCTGACCGAGACCGCAGAGACTGCGTGCGGCGGCAACCGCTGGGCCGCGACGTTCATCGATACGTTCCGGTACCTCGATCAGCTCGGGCGCCTCGCCAAGGCCGGCGTTCAGGTGGTGATGCACAACACGCTTGCCGCGAGCGACTATGGGCTGCTCGACGAGCGAACCCATCTGCCGCGGCCGAACTACTGGGCGGCGCTGTTATGGCGCCGATTGATGGGAACCACTGTGCTGAATGCCGGTATCGCCGACCGTCACGGCTTCCACGTCTATGCGCACTGCGCGCGCGACATGCCGGGCGGAATTGCCCTGCTCGTCATCAACAATGATCGGCGGATAAGGCGCAAGCTGACGCTGCCGGCCGCCTCGCAACGTTACACTCTGGCGAGCGCCACGCCCGCAGACGGCAACGTCCAGCTCAACGGCGCGACGCTTTTGCTTGGGACCGCGGACCGGATTCCCGCGCTGCACGGCGACGCGACCGCTCCCGGGACAATGGTTTTCGCACCCAGAACGATCACGTTTCTGACCGTCGCCGATGCCGGCAACACCAATTGCCCGTAGCGCCCCGACGCCGTCTTACGCGGCGTCGCGACCGGCGTCGGCGGATTCGAGCGGGCGTACCACAAGATGGCCGAGCATGATCGCGGTCATCAGCCGCTCCATCTCGAGCCATGCGACATGGTCGGCCGGCCACCACGCGCGAACTGATCGATGTGGTCGATCGCCGTCAGTCCGCGCGGATAGAATTCGCGGAAGATCACCCGCTCGGCCAGTCCATCGACCAGGCGGAAATTCAGCGTCTTCGACAGCTCGCTCAGCGCCTCGCCGACCAGGCGCTTGTTGCGCGAGCCGAGCGTGGAGAGACGGTTGCGAAGCACCACCCATTCGAATGCCGCCTGCTCATGCGCGCTGCGCTCGCGCCGCGCTTCCTCCACCATCTTCGAATAGTGGCTGATGCCGGTCACCTTGAAGTCGTTCGGATCGACGGTGCCGAGCACGTCGAAATCGAGGAAGCTGTCGTTGAGCGGCGTGATCAGCGTATTCGCCAGCGAATGCGTGAACGTCGTCAGATAAGTGTCATGGCCGGGGCAGTCGATGACGACGAAGTCATGCGACCGGCTGAGCCGCTCGACGATCTCGGCAAGCGCGCTGCGGCCGAGCGTCTCGACCTCGCTGCTCCTGCCGCCGACCGTCTCGAAGCACATATGCGTCGGGATGCCGAGATCGAGCGAGGACTCCCGCGCCCAGTCGCGCCGGTTCTCGACATAGTGCGTCAGCGACTTCTGCTTGTTGTCGAGATCGATGGTGGCGACACGCTGACCCGCCTTGATCAGCGCGATGGCGACGTGCATGGCAATTGTCGACTTGCCCGAGCCGCCCTTGTTGTTCCCGACGACGATGACGCGTGCGCTTGTCATGAGATTCCTCACCCGACGCTGGAGTCAAAGCAGGACGCAATTGAATTTAAGTATGGAATCGAATCTCACTGATTCGACGAATCTCGACAAGAGTCGTCGCACGATCGTCGTGATCGAAATTGATGCGGCTGCGACATCATTGTCACAACCACAGCCTTGTCATAGCACGTACCGTGAACGCAATGAACGCGCCCGGGAATAGCATCCCTGCAGCTAGCGTCCCTGAAACACCGCGGCGCGCCGTTCGACAAACGACTTGATGCCTTCGGCCGCATCGGCGGTGTTGAGCACGCGTTCGCGGATCTGCGGGATGATCGCGATCGCCGCCTGCTCGCCGGCTTCGATGAACTTGCGGCCCGCCTCCTTCGTCACCTGGATTCCGAGCGGCGCGTTGCGCGCGATGACGCTAGCGAGATCCATCGCACGCTCGATCTGCTGACCAGCGGGCACGACCTCCTGCACGAGGCCGATCCGATGAGCCTCGGCGGCGGCGAACTCGTCGCACAGCAGCAAATGATACATCGCATCGCCCCACCCGGCGCGGCTGATGTAGCGGAAATGCGCGCCCGCCAGCGGGGCGATGCCGCGCTTGGCCTCCATCTGGCAGAAACGGCTGTCGTCCGCGGCAATAACGATATCGCCCGCGAGCATCATCTCGATGCCGACGGTGAACACGATGCCCTGCACCGCCGTGACGATCGGCTTCCGGCACCGCTTCGACAAGCCGAACGGATCGACATTGCCTTCCGGCAACGGCTTGCGCGATGCGCTCGGACCGAAGAATTTCGGCATGTCGAGGCCCGCGGTGAAACTGCCGCCGGCGGCGCAGAGCACGCCGACCCAGAGGCCGTCGTCATTGTCGAGCAGCGTCAGCGCGTCGGACAGTTCGGCCATCATCTCCGGGCTGAAGGCGTTCTTCTTCGCGGGATTGTCGATGATGATCTTCAGGATGCGGTCATGCCGCTCGTGACGGACCCGCCCTTCGCTCGCGCTGCCGGACATCTGCTCCTCCCTGCTTTGTGACTGACAAATATTGTGAATGATGGTTGTCATCCAGATGCATGATGGCCATAATCTAGAAAGAGAGTCAAACGGGGGCGATGCGAGATGGGCCATTCCCAGGCCGACAAGGCCAGGAGCCGCGAGCGCATTCTGAACGAGGCGGCGACGCAGATCCGCGACGCGGGGCTCGACGCGCTCAGCATCGGCAGCCTGATGCAGCAGGTGAAATTGACCCATGGCGGCTTCTACGGGCACTTCGCCTCGCGGTCGGACCTGATCGCCGCGGCGCTGGAACAGGCGCTGAATGCAGGCGAAGCGACGGCGCGCGCGTCGCGCGATCCCGACAAGCCGGTCAGCGTCAATTCACTGGCGCGAAGCTATCTCAGCCGCACCCATCGCGACTCCCGCGAGACGGGTTGCGCGATCGGCGCGTTGATCTCGGATGTCGGCCGCGCCGACGAGCAATGCCGCGCGGTGATGGAACCGCACATCGAAGCCTTCATCGCCAAGGTCGCTGATGCGTTCGGCGATGATGACGATGCCCGCGCAATCGTGGCGGTGAGCGCAATGGTCGGTGCGCTCGCGGTCTCGCGCGTCCTCACCGATCAAAAGCGGTCCGACGCCATCCTGCGCACGGTGCGCGACCGCATCGTCGCGATGGCCTCGGACGAATGATTTCGCCCGCACCGCGGGCAGCATGATGGAGAGAGCCATGAACGACCGAACCGCGCTCGAGCCGACCGCCGTGCAGGGAAGCGTGCTGATTGCCGGCGTCGGCGCATCGCACGGCCTCGGCGTCGCGATCGCCGGCCGCAATGCCGAGAAGCTCGCCGCGACCGCCGCCGAACTCGCAGCTGATGGCGCCAGGGTCGCCCATGTCGTGGGCGATGCTTCGATTGCCGCGGATGTGGCCCGCTTCGTCGAGGCTGCCGGGAAGCTCGCGCCGCTTGCGATGGCCGTGCACAATGCCGGCTCGAACCGGCCGGCACCGTTCCTCAAGGTCAGCGAACAGCGCTTCGAGGAGCTGGCGCGAACATGCGCTCGGCGGTTTCCAACTGGCGCAGGCCGCGATCCCAGCTTTGCTGGCGCGCGGCGGCGGCACGCTGGTGTTCACCGGCGCCAGCGGCTCGCTGCGCGGCAAGGCCAATTACTCGCCGTTCGCTTCGGCGAAGGCCGCGCTGCGCGCGATGGCGCAGAGCGTGGCGCGCGAATTCGGGCCGCAGGGCATCCATGTCGGCCATGTCGTGGTCGACGGCGGCATCGAGGGCGATCGGCTGCTGAGCATGCGTCCGCAGTTGAAGGACGATCGCGGCCCGGATGGGCTGCTCAACATCGCGGCCATCGCGGAGGCCTATTGGGTGCTGCACCACCAGCATCGCAGCGCCTGGACGCTGGAGCTCGACCTGCGGCCGTGGGCGGAGTCGTTCTGACGGCGGCACCGCCGCCCTTCATCAGGGAAATCGGTTGCGATCCGCCGAAATCTTGTCAGGTTATGCGACAAGGTCCGAAGAGATCGCACCATATCCCGGGAGAAGGCCATGTCGCAGCCCACGCCGATCCTGCATCATTTTGATCAGTCGCCCTTCTCCGAGAAGGTCCGCCTCGTCTTCGGATTCAAGAATCTCGCCTGGAACTCGGTGCGGATTTCCCGGATCATGCCGCGGCCGGACCTGATGCCGATGACCGGCGGCTATCGCCGCACGCCGACGATGCAGATCGGCGCGGACATTTATTGTGACACCCAGATCATCATCCGCGAGCTGGAGCGCCGCTATCCGACGCCGACGCTGTTTCCCGCGGGCAATGCCGGAATGCCCTGGGCGCTCGGCATGTGGGCCGACCGGCCGTTCTTCCAGAACACGGTCAACCTGGCGTTCGGCTTCATCGGGGACAAGGTCCCCCAGGATTTCATCGAGGATCGCGAGAAGCTGCGCGGCGCCAAGTTCGACGTCGCCGCCATGACCGCCGCGCTACCGCAGATGCGCGACCAGTTTCGCGCCAATGTCGACTGGATCGAGGCGCAACTCGGCGACGGCCGGCCGTGGCTGTTCGGCGAGTTCAGCCTCGTCGATATCAGCGCCTACATGAACGTGTGGTACGCACGGCAGAGTGTCGCCACGATGGACGAGATCATGAAGCCCTTGCAGCGCGCTGCGGCCTGGGAGGCGCGCATCCGCGCCATCGGCCACGGCACGCGCACAGAGATGTCGTCGGGCGATGCGCTCGAGATCGCGGCGAAGGCGCGGCCGGAGTCGCCCGTTTTCGGCGACCCTGCGGATCCGAACGGTCGCAGGCCCGGCGACGTCGTCGACGTGACGCCGGATGACTACGGCAAAATCCCGGTGCGCGGCGAGATCGTTTCGCTGTCGGCGCAGCACATCGCAATCCGCCGGTCCGACGAACGCGTCGGCGAAGTCGTGCTGCATTTTCCGCGGGCCGGCTTCCTGGTTGTCCCGGGCTGATCGCCGCTGGCGAAGCCGCCGAGTGCACGGCCGCGCGCGCGGAAACGCTGCGTTTCGCGGCGTGACCCTTGTCGGGCCGTGGACAGGCATTAGGTCTGGAGTATCTCCAACCGAAGGCTCCACAGCGCGGGTTTGCGGACACATCCGCAGCGTTCTCAACCTGCGTGCGATGGGTGGCCCGCGGCGGATGCTCCGCCGCGCCGACAACCGGACTGACTGATGACCACCTCCCCTGAATTCGGGCTCGATACATTCGGCGACGTCACCAAGGACGCCGCCGGGGCACCGCTGCCGCATGCCCAGGTGATCCGCAACGTCGTCGACGAGGCGGTGCTGGCCGATGAGCTCGGGATCGATTTCATCGGGCTCGGCGAGCACCACCGGGCCGACTTTGCGATCTCCACCCCCGAGACCGTGCTGGCGGCGATCGCCGCGCGCACGCAGAACATCCGCCTCGGCTCCGCGGTGACCGTGCTGAGCTCGGACGATCCGATCCGCGTGTTCCAGCGCTTCGCCACCGTCGATGCGCTCTCGAACGGCCGCGCCGAGGTGATCCTCGGCCGCGGCTCCTTCACCGAATCGTTCCCGCTGTTCGGCTTCGACCTCAAGCAATACAACGAGCTGTTCGAGGAGAAGCTCGACCTGTTCACCGAGCTCTTGAAGCAGGAGCCGGTGACCTGGCAGGGCAAGCTGCGGCCGCCGCTCGGCAACCAGTCGGTCTATCCGCCGGTCGAGCACGGCCGGCTGAAGACCTGGATCGGCGTCGGCGGCAGCCCCGAATCGGTGGTGCGCGCGGCGCACTACGACCTGCCGCTGATGCTTGCCATCATCGGCGGCGATCCCGGGCGCTTTGCGCCCTATGTCGACCTGCATCAGCGCGCCTACCAGCAGTTCGGCCGCGCGCCGCAGCCGATCGGCGTCCATTCGCCGGGCTACATCGCCGAGACGGACGCGCAGGCCAGGGAAGAGCTGTGGCCGGACTACAAGGTGATGCGCGACCGGATCGGCAAGGAGCGCGGCTGGCCGCCAATGGGCCGCGACGAGTTCGTGGCTGAAGCCGAGCATGGCTCGCTCTATGTCGGCTCCCCCGAAACCGTGGCCCGCAAGATCGCGGCGACCGTGAAGGCGCTCGGCGCTGCGCGCTTCCAGCTGAAATACTCGGCCGGCCCGCTGCCGCACGAGAAGCTGATGAAGAGCATCGAGCTCTACGGCAGCAAGGTGGTGCCGATGGTGCGCGACCTGCTCGCGGCGTGACGCACGATCGCTAGCCCGAAAAGCAAAACCCCCGGCGTTTTGGCGCCGGGGGCTCTGTTAGATCGCAGTCAGATCAACCGGTATTACCAGTTGCGCTGAGCGCGGAGCGGGGCGGCCTGGAGGCCGGCCCCACCATGCTGATCATGAATACATGTTATTTTGCGATCGCCGTCCTGGCAGCCTCGATTTTCGCCTTCACGGCATCGAGGTTGAAGCTCGCGCCCTTCTGCATCGGCGGAAACTCGACCGCGGTCATGGCCAGTTGCTCGACCTGCTGCTGGACGAAGACGAAGCGCCAGAATTCATATTTGAACCAGTCGAAGTATTGTTGCGCGCCGTATTTGGTCCCGCTATCGGGCCAGCCCGTTCGCTCGAACGGATCCAGGCGAAGGTTGGTCAGGTAGGGCACGTCAACCTTGCTCTTTTCGCCCAGCCACCCCCCGGGCTGGTCGATGAAGCGATACTTGTAGTCGTCGATGCGCACGGCCCCCAGCTCGCTCTCGCCGAAGTACCAGATTTCGTGTCGGTTCGACGGCCCCTTGCCGGTGATCATGTCCATCTGATTATAACCGTCGAGATGGCACTTATAGGTGCGGTCCCCGATTTGCTTGCCCTTCTTCAGTTCCTCGACAATGTTCGGGTTGCCGGCAGCGGCCAGCAAGGTCGGGAACCAGTCCAGCCCCGAGATGATGCCGTTCTCGACCTTGCCGGCCGGCACCTTGCCCGGCCAGCGGATCATCGCTGGCGCGCGGAAGCCGCCTTCCATGACAGTACCTTTGCTCTGTGCGAAAGGCGTCTGTCCGCCATCCGGCCAAGTGAAAACCTCGGTGCCGTTATCGGTTGTGAAGATGACAATGGTGTTGTCATCCACGCCCATGTCCTTGAGCTTCTGCATCACTATGCCGACATCGTCGTCGAGCTGCGCCATGCCGGCTTCATGAATCGACCAGCCGTTCTTGGAGTTGCGCATCGCCTGGTACTTCGGCGACAAATGCGTGACGATGTGCATACGGGTTGGATTGAGCCACAAGAAGAACGGCTTGTTCTCGGCCTTGGCCTTTTCAATGAAACTCAAGGCCAGGTCTCGGATTTCATCGTCCACGGTTTCCATCCGCTTGGGATAGAGCGTTCCGGCTTCCTCAATCCTCTGCTTGCCGACCTTGCCCCAGCGCGGATCCACGGTGGCATCATCCACATTGGTCGCCCACGAATGGATCATGTTGCGCGGACCGACTTTGTTCAACAGCTCCTGCGGATAAGCGGGGTGGGCCGGATCTTCCATCGCGTCGAGGTGATACAGGTAGCCGAAGAACTCGTCGAAGCCGTGCACTGTCGGCAGAAACTCGTTCTTGTCGCCGAGGTGGTTCTTGCCGAATTGGCCGGTGGCATAGCCCATGCCTTTTAGCGCGGTGGCGACGGTCACGGCCTCCGCCGGCAAGCCTGTGGGGGCGCCGGCCTGACCGACCGTTGTCATGCCGGTGCGGATCGGTAGCTCGCCGGTGATGAAGTTGGCGCGGCCTGCGGTGCAGCTCGCCTCGGCGTAATAATCGGTAAACAGCATGCCTTCTGCGGCGATCTTGTCGAGGTTCGGCGTCCGGCCGGCCATCATGCCACGATGGTAAGCACCGATATTCCAGATGCCGATATCGTCTCCCATGATGACGACGATATTGGGCCGCTGTCCGGCCGGCGCGGGCACCGGGGCCGGCGTTGGTTGCTGCGCTTGCGCGAAGCTTGTCGCACCAACGGCAGAGAGTGCTGAAGCGGCGACGAGCGAACTACCGCTCAACAAGAGATCGCGGCGTTTCAATCCTGCACTGGTGGGTCCCGTACTCATCTCAGGCTTTTCCGGAATCGTATCGTTACTCATGACCTGATCCTCTTCCTGGTGATGCACCTGAAGCCGACATGGCTTGTTGAGGTGTCGATCGGCTCGGCATGACGCGCGGCCGGACGATAGCGGCGGCAGTAGCTGGGGGCGCAAAGATGCGAGCCGCCTTTAAGCACCTTGCGTGGAATCCTGAGGTTTGGCTGACGAGAGTCGTAGCTCGCGCCCTCGGACCCGCCGCGGGGATTTTGCGGGATGCAGCAGGCTTTCGGGGCGTCTGCGTCGTGCTTCTGTGAATACCAATCGGCCGTCCATTCCCAGACATTGCCGATCATGTCATGAAGGCCGTAGCCATTGACCGGGAATGCGGTGACGGGCGAGGTGCGTTCGAAGCCATCAGCCACCAGATTCTGGTGCGGGAAATTGCCCTGCCAGGTATTCGCCATGTGCCTGCCGCCGGGAAGTTGCTCGTCACCCCAAGCGAATTCCGCGCCGTCGAGTCCGCCACGCGCGGCAAACTCCCATTCGGCTTCGGTCGGCAAGTCCTTTCCAGCCCACGCCGCGTAGGCCTCAGCATCACGATAGGCAATGTGGACCACGGGATGATCGTCGAGGCCGCTGATCGAACTGCGGGAGCCGTATGGCCGGCGCCAGTTGGCTCCAAATTTGAAACTCCAGCATTGCGACCAGCCGCGCAAATCGACCGGACACTTCGGTGGCGTGAAAACCAGCGAGCCTGCCTTGAGCATGTGCGGCAGTGCGCCTGGATAGTCCTTTGCGTCAGGCCGCGTCTCCGCGAATGTCACGTAGCCTGTTGCGTTGACGAACTTGCGAAAATCGCGATTGGTGACCGGCGTCCGGTCCATCCAGAAGCCGCTCACCGAGACGCGATGGACCGGCGCCTCTTCGGCATAGTGCCTGTCGGAGCCCATGCGGAATATGCCGCCCGGAATCCAGATCATGCCCCTTTGGCTGGGCCCATCCGACAAAGGTACGCCTGCCGCAACGCCAACGTCGTGCATGGGCTACCCGCAGTGAGTGAGTTTCAAAGTTACGAACGCCGCCCCGAGCAAGAATCTCTCGGCAGCTTTCTAGCTCGCCGATTGCTTCGGGGGACGGTTTCACGCCTTGGTCAGTCAAAAGACGATCGAGTATCTGAAGTGCGAGGCCGACTACACAGCGTCTACGAACTAGACAAGATAAGATGCTTCCAGCAACGCATCCTCATATTGATCTAGATCAATCGAACCAGGTCGCCTCTTCCTTATCGAGAGCCCCTGACGACTATGCAAAAACTGCCAAGGCTGTAGCGTCATGGACACAGCCTTTCAATAAAAGGCCGGCTGAACGCAAGTACGCCGATTTCGCAATGGACCAACGGCGGCATCAGCTTATTCTTTCCGAGTTTCTACTTATTTCCGAGTTTCTACCCCGCCGGAGCAATGGCGGGATCGCGAGAGTCGGGGGGATCGGCGATGCGGTACCTTGGACCTGGTTTGGGACGCAGATTTTTTTCGCAGTGGCATTTGAGTGTTGGGGCGCTTGCCGCTCTGCTGGTGCTTTCCACCCAAGCGGCTCGCGCCGATGAAAATGGCATCAGCTTTTGGGTACCCGGATTTTTTGGCAGCCTCGCGGCTGTTCCGCAGCAGGCGCCGGGCTGGTCGATGACCTCGATTTATTATCACACCTCTGTTTCCGCCGGCGGCGACGTGGCGCGGTCGCGCGAAATCACGATTGGTCGCTTTCCCGCCAATCTGACGGCCAACGTGAACGCGACCGTCAATGCGAATTGTGAATGTTGGTTTTCTGGCCGGTACTTATACTTTTGCGACACCGGTGCTTGGCGGTCAGGCCTCTGCCACCCTGTTGGCGGCCTACGGATCCAACTCCACCTCGCTCGCTGGATCGCTTGTGGGGACATTGACGGGACCGGGCGGCGCCACGTCCCCCTTCTCCCGGTTTGACAGCATCGACAGCTCGCTCATTGCATTCGGCGACCTGATCCCGCAGTTCGCGCTGCGCTGGAATGCCGGCGTCAACAATTACATGACGTACGTTACCGCCGACCTCCCGGCTGGCGCCTACCAGTCGACCCGCCTGGCGAATATGGGGATTGGGCACTGGGCAATCGACGCGGGCGGCGGCTACACCTATTTCGATCCAAAGACCGGGCATGAATTTTCGACGGTGCTGGGATTCACCTACAACTTCGTCAATCCCTCCACTGACTATCAAAGCGGCGTCGACATGCACCTCGACTGGGGCGCGTCGCAATTCCTGACCAAGCAGTGGCAGGTCGGCCTCGTCGGTTACGTCTATCAGGGGCTCGGATGCGACAGCGGCTCCGGCGATCGCGTCGGCTGCTTTCGGTCGCGCGTGGTCGGCGTCGGCCCGCAGGTCGGCTACATTTTCCCGGTCGGCGACATGCAGGGATATCTGAACCTGAAGGGCTACGGCGAATTCGCCAATGAAAATCGGCCGGCAGGCTGGAACGTCTGGCTGACGTTCAATCTTCAGCCCGCGGCGCCAACGCCGCCGACAGAGCTGGCGCCGGTTGTTTGGACAGCGCCCCGCGGGATTTAAGTGGATTCCTGCCGGGTTATGCTGAACGCGGGGCCTTACGATTTTGTCGTTGCGTCGGGAGGGCGTAGCCCGACCAGAGCGACGACAAAATCGTCGGCGACGGTCATGCGGCCATCACCATAGCTTGCGTGCCGAAGTAAGCCTCGTCGGGCGTGCGCCCGTCAAGGCTCGAGTGAGGGCGTCCCTGATTGTAGAAGGCCAGATACTTGGCAATTGACGCTCGCGCCTCGGACACGCTGTCGTAGGCGCGGAGATAAACTTCTTCGTATTTGACCGTGCGCCAGAGCCGCTCGACAAACACGTTGTCGCGCCAGGCGCCCTTGCCGTCCATGCTGATGGCGATCTTCGCGTCCAGCAGCACATCGGTGAACTCGAGGCTGGTGAACTGGCTGCCCTGGTCCGTGTTGAAAATCTCGGGCCTGCCGTGCTTCGCCAACGCCTCCTGGACCGCTTCGACGCAGAAGGCCGCCTCCATTGTGATCGAGACGCGATGGGCCAGGACCCGTCGGCTGAACACATCGACGACCGCCGCGAGATAGACGAAGCCACGCCGCATCGGAATGTAGGTGATGTCCATTGCCCACGCCTGGTCGGGCCGCTCGATCTTCAATCCGCGCAACAGGTACGGGTAGATCTTGTGACCCGGTGCCGGCTTACTCGTGTTCGGGCGACGATAGACCGCCTCGATCCCCATGCGCTTCATCAGCGTCGCGATGTGGCGGCGACCGGCGTATACGCCCTCCCGCCGCAGCAACGATCGCTGCATACGCGCTCCCGCGAAGGGATAATCGAGATGCAGCTCATCGAGCCGACGCATCAAGGCAAGGTCCTCGGCCGAAACTGGCCGAGGTTCATAGTAGACCGTGCTGCGAGCCAGCTTCAGGACCTTCGCCTGGCGCACGATAGAAAGATCATGACCGCGGTCGATCATCGCTTTGCGCTCAGCAGGCCCGCCTTGGTGAGCGCGCCGGACAAAAAATCGTTTTCCAACGCCAGCTCGCCGATCTTGGCATGTAACGCCTTCAAATCGACCGGCGTCTCGGCCGACGCCTTGTCATGCCCAAACACGCCGGCGGCGCCTTCCAGGAGCTGGTTTTTCCAGATCGTGATCTGGTTCGGATGAACATCAAACAGTTGCGCCAGCTCCGCCAGCGTCTTGTCGCCTTTGACCGCAGCCAAAGCAACCTTCGCCTTGAATGCCGGAGAATGCATCCGGCGGCTCTTCTTCGTCATCTTCGCTCCTGATTCGCGGCAAGAATCCTCGCCGCTGTCAGGCAGAAAATCCACTCAAGCTACTGTCCGAATTTGCGGAGCCAGCTCTAGCCGCCCACTCTCTTCCATGCCGCGCCCGGCAAGCTGAGGTCCGTTAGACCGGTTGGTCAACGAACGATTCCTCCGACACAAGTCATCTGGCCACTTGTCCCGCGCCTATCAGGCACTGGACCGCCCCGCCGATCCGTGCCCATCCCTGATGCAAAACTGATTTAAACTCGCAAAGCAAAACCCCCGGCGTTTCCACCGGGGGCTCTGTTAGCTTGCAATCAGATCAACCGGTATTACCAGTTGCGCTGAGCGCGGAACATCAGCTGGTGGGTGTTCTGGTCCTTCAGCTCGTACACAGCAGCCGGCTTGCCGATCGCTGCCGAGCCGGGGAAGTTGATCGTGCCGGCGAAGCTCTGATCCAGGTGGGTGTAGACGTAGTCTGCCGAGAAGGTCAGGTTCTTCACCGGGGTCCACTGGGTCTGCGTGCCGATCTGCGCGATGCTGTAGTCGGGGTTGCAGGAAGTCAGGTTCGCAGCACCACCAAGCAGCGGGGCGAAGGTACCACCGAAGCCGGTTCCGCCGGCACCGCAGATGTAGCTCTTGGACGTGCCGTTGTAGTTAACCTGGGCCCAAGCGCCGTAGATGCTGGTGTTCCAGTTCGGGTTCCAGTTGTGCACATAGGCACCCCGGAAGCCGTAGGTCGTGATCAGCTGCTGCGAGCCACCGGTCACGAACACACTGTCCGGAGCAAAGCCGAAGCCGATGCTCTGATAGGCGCCCGGGATACCGGTGCCACCGTAGATGGTGTTCGCACCAGCCGAACCGGCGAGGTCCTGGATGTTGTAGCGGGTCGCACCGTTGGTGTAGACACCCTGCAAGTTGATGGTGTCGCCAGGTCCGGTCGGGATGTTCTTGATCGACAAGGCCAACTGACCAGCCCAGCCCCACTTGTCGTCCGGATGACCGGTCAACTCGCTGCCGCCATAGTAGGCCACGTGGTTGTCGTGCGCCGCGAACGACGCCTGGAACAGACCCCAAGCCTGGTCGACGCGCAGCATCGCGACGAGGTCCGGAGCAATCGTGCCAGCGTAGTCGCTGACGCCGACGATACCAAGCGCGCCGGGAGGTGCAATCGTGACCGGAGCGCCGAGGTTGAACACACCAGCCTGATAGTAAGCCGACTGATCCTGAGCCGACAGAGACAGCGACACGCCGTTGCCGAACTGCGCGGTGTAGGTGAACTGGTTCACACCAGTGATCGTACCGCCGCCGCCGACGAGACCGTCGTAGTTGTTGCCCGGATAGTTGGCCCACGGAGCCGAGAACTGCGAGACCGCCTTACCCATGGTGAAGCCGGCGAACTGGATGAAGGCGTAGTAGACGCCGACCGTACCAGCAGCGACAGCACCAGAGTTGGCGTTGTTCGGAGCCGAAACCGTGCCGATCGGCGAGTAAACGGTCGAGCCGTTGCCCTGACCGGCGTAGGTGTCCGAGGTCCACGAGAAGGTCGCATCGAAGAAGGTGCGGACCACGCCGTACTCGGTCGCGGTGCGCGTATCGATGTTCAGGTCTTCACGCGAACGCCAAGTGTAGCCGTTGGTGAAGCGGTTGGCAGCACCACCGGCCCCCGAGGTGTTGCCGGTGTAGTCCGAGTTCGAGTTGATGATGACGTCTGCGCGCAGATAGCCGCCCAGCTTGATGCAAGTATCGGTGCCCGGGATGTAGTAGAAACCCGGACCATACAGGGAGCAAATCTTCACGTACTCGACCGCTTTGGCCTTAACGGGAAGGTCAGCTGCCTGTGTCCCTCCAACAGCGAGCAGAGCCGCCGCCGAGCCGAGGACAAGGCTCTTAACCATCTTCATGTTAACCTCCAAGTTGAGACCTCGTACAAAACGGCGTACAAAGTCGATTGAGCTGCCCGCGAAAAAACGTTGAAGATCAACGCATCCTCATTGCGATGGTGGACTTAAGCGAACCACCTAAAACGGGACGACCTCGGGATGCCCCCCTCCGTCGCAGTTCCATATGAGACAGAAGGCCCCCGATCACGCAACAAAAGACCGCTCGGTTTGGGGCGAGTTGCGGCTGTTTTCGGGCAAATGTTGCACAAATATCACGGGCATTTGAACTGCGATGCCTCCGCAAGCCTCTGAAATATAAGACGAATATTTATAATGCCGTAACTTTGGGCAACACGGGGCGGAACGGTGTGCAAAACGCGTAATCCTACGAAGATGGTGGGAAGCGGGCCCCGTTTCAGCGAGGACTGATTCCCGGGTCGGACCGCCCCCTCACGCCTAAAACCAACGGTATCTGAACAACATAGCCGGGGTCTGGATACCGCCGATTCTCGCTCGGACAGGCGGTATCCGGGTCGGCGGGATAGGCCGACAATAGCCGGCGGATCGCCGCAGATGCGCACTAGCGGCTTTCCATGTCAGCGAGATGTCAGCGCAAGCGACGATTGGTTTGTTCTCCGCAACCGGCGCGCGGCGAAAAATCTCCACTGCGCGATGCACTGGCAAGACGCACTGAGGTAACATCGCACTCACTCGTCCAGAATATCCAGCAGATGCTCGATCCGCTCGAAAGGCGGCTCGTGTGTCTTGTCTGAGTAGAATACGCGATCGCCGTCGCGCTGGAGCGATCGCGCTCTGGATTTCGGCAGCCTGCCGGGTAAGAACGTCGCCGCGACAGCCTCCGGCCCGACGTCGAGCCTCACGATACCTCGCCGCTTGCAATCGATCCTGAGGCGCGCCGCCGCGAAGAAATCCCGGCCGGCCGATGGCAGTCCGCCGAAGCGGCGCGAGGTCTCTTCCTCCAAATCTTCCAGATCGTCCTCGCTCCGGCACCTGGCGGCGCGGCCATAGATTTCAAGGCGCATCGTTTCCGATTGCACGTAGCTCTTGGGCAGCAGATCCGCGAGCGGAAGGTTGAGGTCGGGCACCCACAGATCGGCGGCCCGGTCGTTCGTCTTCTCCGAGGCCTGTTTCAGCAGGTGGCTATAAAGCACGGGGCCGAAAACCTGCACGTGGCCGGATTGCCGCTCGGAGAGCAGATCGCCTGCACCTCTGAGGTCCAGATCGCGCTCGCTGATGGCGAAGCCGGCACCCGGTTTGCTGAACTCCTCGAGAACAGCCAAACGCTTGCCGGATTGCTCCGAACTGGATTCAGTCAGCATGGAGGCGAAGGCGCGCGTCCCGCCACGCCCGACCCGTCCTCGGAGCTGATGGAGCTGTGCCAGACCGAACTTTTCCGGCCAGCAGACCACGATGGTATTCGCCCGCGGAATGTCGAGACCGCTTTCGACGATATTGGTCGCCAGCAGAACGTCCGCCTCGCCTTCGACGAAACTCATCATTCGGTCGTCAATCTCGTCGGCGGGCAGCTTGCCGTGCAGGCAAACGATGCGGAGCTCCGGGGCGACCGCCTGCACGCGCGCCAATAGCGGGTCCAGATCCTGGATACGCGGACAGATCAAAAAGCTTTGCCCGTGACGGCGCTGCTCGCGCAGCAATGCAGCGGCAATGGCAGCGTCCGAAAGTGGCGCGATCTTGGTCACGATCGGCAGCCGATGCACAGGCGGGGATGCGATCACGCTGAGATCCCTGAAGCCCGCGAGACCCGCCGCAAGCGTGCGCGGGATCGGCGTGGCACTCATCCAGAGCGTATGGACGCCCTTCGCCAGGCCCGAGAGCTTTACCTTCTCCGCCGCCCCGAAGTGCTGCTCTTCGTCGACAATGACCAGACTGAGCTTGGCGAATTTCACGTCCCTGGATGCGATCGCCTGTGTGCCGACCACGACCTTCATTTTACCGCTTCGCAGGCCCTCCTTGGTCTCCCTCGTTTCCGGAGCCGACGTCGCGCGCGACAAGCTTCCCACTTCGATGCCGAGCGGGGCGAACCGTTTGCGGAAGGTTGCGACGTGCTGCCTTGCCAGAACGGTCGTCGGCACAACGACAGCAACTTGTCTGCCCGACAGCGCAACGGCCGCCGCCGCGCGCAGCGCAACCTCCGTCTTTCCGAACCCGACGTCGCCGCAGACCACCCGATCCATAGGGTGACCAGATGCGAGATCATCCAGCACGTCGCGAATTGCCTTCGCCTGGTCGACCGTCGTGAAATATGGAAAGCGCGCGACAAACCGCTCGTATGCGGGACCGGGAGCGACCAGCCTGGGAGCACGCCGGCGACGCCGTTGGGCGATATGTTTGGCAAGCTCCCTGCCGGCAATCTGAATGTCTTTCTCCGCCTCGGTACGCCGCGCCCACCAGGTACTTCCATCGGCCCGGTCCAATGTCAGCTTGCCGCGCTCCGCCGCATAAGGCCAGATCAGGGCGAGATCGGCCGGCGGAACGAGGACGGCGTCATCTCCCGCAAATGCCAGCCTGACCATCTCGCGCGATGACCCCTTCCCCATGTCGAGGGTCTGCAAGCCATCGAGCATGGCGAGCCCCCGGTGCAGATGAACGACGACCGCGCCTCGCTCCGGCACATCAGGATGATCGAAAGCCGCACTCCAGGCCCTTGCCATGGGTTGCGGATGATGGGCCCTGCTGCCGAGCACGTCGGTCGCCGTCACGACGATGAGCGGCTTGCGGCCAGAGCCGATGAAGCCGGTATCGAAGTCAGCCAGCAATGCGGCTTCGCCACCGCGTCCCTTCGCGGCCTCGTTCCAGTCGGCGAAGCGCTCCGTCTTGATCCCGCTCATTCGCTCCATCGCGCGCAAATCGTCCTCCACCGCCGCGACAAAAAGCAGCCGCGATCCGGCGCGCTGCGTGTCGGCGACGAATGCGCGGAGAGTTTTGCGCAACGACGCGACCGTCGAGAAATCGGGCGTGGGGGTGAACGCCGCCTTTCGAGGCAGCGCACTCATGCGCTTGGTCAGCCGCTTCCAGTCACCGGGCCCAAAGTACTCGCGCTCCGCCTCTCTGCGGCCGGCGGCCTCCTTGATCGTACTCAGCCAGCTGTCGGCGTGGCCCAAAACTCCTGCGTCCGCGATCCAGCGAGCGCGAGGGCAATAATCCGGCAGCGCCGCGCGCTGCGCCCGCTTGCCTCTCAACGCGATCCGTTCGGACATCGGATCGATAAGCAGTTCTTGCGTGTCGAAGACGACGTCATGTTCGACCGGATCGACGCCAGCGATTCTGCGGATCACTCCACCGGAATGCTCAATTCTGAACGGCCCAAGGGCGCCGGCGGGAAACACTTCGAACGTCATTCCGTGGAACAGCACGCTTCCGGGATAATCCGCCTCTTCGTCGAGATCGTACCCCAACGCTTCCAGACGATCCTTGAGATCCGGCTCGGAATAGCTCGCCCCCACCTTCAGGCTGATGCTGAGGCGGCCCCAGCTGGCGGGTAACGGCAGCCGTTCCATGATCGCCTCCGCCGTCGACACCAGGAAGACCGGCTTCTTGCTCCTGGCGAGACGCCTCAACACCGAACTCCGTCTGCCGGCGATCTCCGGAGACGGTTCCAGCCCGTCAAATGGCAAGGTATTCAGCCTCGGGAATACGAGCACCTCGAGCGAAGGGTCGATCGAATGGAGCACGCTGCCCAACCGCTCGGCCCTGTTCTCGCTTTCCGAAAGGAAAACGATGCCGTCACGGCGGGACTTCTTCCATTGCTCGAGGAGATGGAGGGCCAACATGCCGAGAGGCGAGGAAGACGAGATCCCGGAACGCGCCAATCCCTTGCTTTTCTTCTTCTTCGCGCCAGCAGCGGCACGGGCTTTCTTGGGTTTCGCCACGTCGGATCCATCGCTATTTCGTCAGTACGTCGGGGGCCGACTCGGCGCTTGTCGCCTACCGGCATGGAAACGAAACCGGCACAGATTTCCAGATAGCGGGCAAATCGCTCGAAATGCCGGTGACGCCCCAGTCTGGGAGGTGTCTCAATTTCTTTATTAAATCAATGATTCGCTTGCTGGCCGGGGCGGGAGGGATCGAACCTCCGAATAGCGGAATCAAAATCAGTTGGAATATGCAACGAAATCAAGGCGCGTTTGGAAAAAAGCACCAAAATGCGCTCTCATAACTTCGATAGCTTAGTTCTCAAAAAGAAATGGCAGGAAATGCCAACTCAAATGAAATAATGGCCGGCGCCTTTCGCAAGGTACACCTTGATTTCAGGTAAGACTGTCCTTGATGGTTTCGATATTCGCGTCGACGCGCGTCAGGCGATCACTTATCCAAGATACTAAGGTGGGTCAAAGGAGGTCAGCTTTGCGCCATGAGGTACCGTGGGACCGGTACCATCAGCCGCTCTTGCGCAGGAACACGTAGTCCGCGGAATAGGGCGCGCTGCGGTAATCCCCGGCTCTCTCGCACGATCCCCGCGCGACCCCGCCCTCGGTGTTGATGCGCTGGACAACGGTCGCGGCCGACAGCACACCGTTGCCGCGCTGGTCGACCACTTCGAGCTCGAGCGACGGAATGTCGTTCGAGGTTGCGCCGGGCGCGCTGGCGACGACCTTGCCCTTCACGGCACTACCGTCCGTGAGCTCCCAACTCGGTCCGCCGTAATGCCGTCCAATCGACTTTCCATCCAGCATGAGCGTCGCAATCGGCTCGCGCAATTGCCAAGTCAGCGCGCGAACTAGCGATTGGGATTTCCCGGTGTCCGGCTTGCATTCGTAGACCTGCGCGCCCTCGGCATGGAGGGTGGTGATGACGGTCCTGTCGCGCACCGCAATCGCCAACGGCTCTTGCGCGGCCGCCCTGCTGACGAGCCAGAGGGCGGCAAACGAAACGGCGCGAAGGAAAGCAGTCGGAATCTTCATCGGTTATTCTCGGTTTGGTTGCAGTTTGATCGTAACGGGTCGGCTGACGGCGGCGAAGCCGTAGTGCTCGCCGGCCTAGTACCTACTGTTCTTAAAGCGTGAGTCGTGATTCAAGGTCGGGATGATACCCGAAGCAAGAGAAGTCCACCTTTCGAGGAAAGATCGCAAGGTGCTTGAGGCGTGTTGCCGCTCCCCGGTGACGTTGCAGCGCGATTTGAAGCGGGCGCGGATAGTTCTGTTGGCGGCGGATGGACGCAGCACTCGGTCGATCGCCAAGGAAGTTGGGGTCCAGCCGCGGATTGTCAGCCTTTGGCGGCATCGCTATGCCGACCAAGGCCTTGAAGGGCTGCAAGACAAGCCGCGACCGGGCAAGCAGCCAATCTATACGAAGGCCACCGACAAGCGGATTCTGAAGCTGCTGGACAAGCCGCCGCCGGACGGGTTCGCACGCTGGACCGGGCCCCTGCTGGCCGGGGCGCTGGGCGATGTTGACGTCCAATATGTCTGGCGGTTCCTGCGCAGCCACAAGATTGACCTCGCGGCTCGTAAGTCCTGGTGTGAGAGCAACGACCCGAACTTTACGGCCAAAGCCGCCGATGTTGTCGGCCTCTATGTCGCCCCGCCCGCGAAGGCCATTGTGCTGTGCGTGGACGAGAAGCCCTCGATCCAGGCTTTGGAGCGAGCGCAGGGTTATCTGAAGTTGCCCAATGGCCGCGCCTTGACCGGCCAGAGCCACGATTACAAGCGGCATGGCACCACAACATTGTTTGCGGCGCTCGAAGTCGCCACCGGAAAGATCATCGCGGCGCATTCAAAACGCCGACGCCGCGTCGAGTTTCTCGACTTCATGAACAGCGTCACCGCGGCTTTTCCGAACCGGAAGCTTCACGTCATCCTCGACAACCTCAACACCCACAAGAAGAACGAGCATTGGCTCAAGGCCCACCCCAACGTGCAATTTCATTTCACGCCGACAAGTGCGTCTTGGCTCAATCAGGTCGAGGTATGGTTTTCGATCTTGCAGGGGCAGTCGCTCAGCGGCACCTCCTTCACAAGCCTCACGCAGCTTCAGGAGCACATCGATGCCTACGTCAACGCATACAACGACAGAGCCGAGCCCTTCGTCTGGACCAAGAAAAAGGTCCGTCAACGCCGTTTCAAAGGCCGCCGTATCACTCAGCTCTGATTCTGGGTACTAGCGCTCGCGCAAAACTTCCTGGCGGTAGCGCAGCAGCGGTGAAAGCAGATAGCTCAGGACCTTCCGCGATCCCGTCTTGATCTCCACGGTCACCGCCATGCCGGGCGAAAGATTAACGATCCTGTCGTCGATCTGCATTTCGGTGCGATCGAGTGAAATGCGCGCACTGTAGTTCAGTTCCTGTCCCTTCGGCTCGCTGGTTTCGCTCTGCGTCACCAGGGCGCGATCGTGCTGGCGATCGCGGACGACAGCATCTTGCGAGACCGAAAGCACCTGACCATGCAGGAGCCCGTAGCGGGTAAAATTGAAGGTATCGATCTTGATCTCGGCTTGCTGCCCGGCATGGACAAAGCCGATGTCGTGATTCGACACCATGGCTTCGATTTCCAGCCGGCTGTCGCTCGGCACGACCACCAGCAGCGACTGCGCCGGCGTGACCACGCCGCCGATGGTGTGGATCGCGAGCTGCTGCACCACGCCGTCGACGGGAGCCGTCAGCTGCTGAAGCCTGGTCCTCTGCTCGGCCTTGATCAGGTCCTGCGCGAGCCCGTTCGCCTTCTGCTCGGACTTGGCCAGTTCGTCGGAAAGCGTATGCCGATACTCCGCCGCCGCCTGCCCGCGGGTCTCGCGGATCGCTGCGATCGCCGCCTCGGTCTCATGCAGATGGCTGTTCTGCACGTTGAACTCTTCCTGTTGCTCGACCAGCAGCTGGAGCACCTCGAAATAGCCGAGCTTCGAGCCCAGCTCCTTCTCGACCAGCGTCTTACGAATGTCGACGCGCGACTGGATCACTGGAATGATCGTCTCAAGCTTGTGGATTGTCGCCGATGCGGTGGCTTGTTCGGCCTCCTTCTGCGCCTGCTGGCGCAGGAGTGCCGCGATCTTGGCGCGCTGCTCGGTCACCTGGTTCAGCAACAACTGACGCTGGGTGGCAACCAGTTCCGGGTCGGCCCCGGTGGGCGGCGTGAAGTCGGCAGCGGGATCGTTGCTGTCGGCGAGCGCCGCGCGCACGCGCGCGATGTTGAGCCGCTCGGCCAGCAGATCGTTGCGCAAATGATCGCGCTCCGCCGCGTTCACGGTCGGGTCGAGTTCGATCAGCACGTCTCCGGCCTTGACCGCCTGTCCGTCCTATACCCTGATCGACCGCACGATGCCGGTCTCGAACGGCTGCACCACCTTGGTGCCGTCGCCCGGCAGGATTTTTCCGGTCGCCGAAGCCACGATGTCGATGGTGCCCCACCAGGCCCAGAGCAAGGCCGCGCAAAACATCAGGGCGATGCTGGCCGCGGTCGCGCGGCCGACCGGCGACGGTGGCGTCTCTACGATCTCGAGCGCCGCCGGCAGAAACGCCAGCTCCTCGCTGCTTTTGCGTTGCGCAGGGCGGAACGGGATCACGCGTGGCGCGGATCCGGCGGCAACCGCCGCTTCAGACGACTTCATGGAACCCTCCTTGCAACCGGTGCAGCGACGCGTAGGGACCGCCGGTCTTGATCAGCGTGTCGTGGCTGCCGTCCTCGACCAGGCGACCGCAATCGAGCGTGACGATGCGGTCCGCCGCGCGGACGGTCGAGAGCCGGTGTGCGATCACCAGCACCGTCCGCCCCTTGGCGATGTCCTTCATGTTCTGCTGAACGATGCGCTCGCTCTCGTAGTCCAGCGCGCTGGTCGCCTCGTCGAAGATCAGGATGCGCGGATCGCCCACCAGCGCCCGCGCGATGGCGATGCGCTGCCGCTGACCGCCCGAAAGCGTCGAGCCGCGTTCGCCGACCACGGTATCGTAGCCCTCGGCAAGTTCGAGGATGAAGTCGTGCGCCCCGGCGAGCCGCGCTGCCGCAACGATGCGTTCCATCGGCATCGCCGGATCGGCAAGCGCGATATTGTCGCGCACCGAACGGTTGAACAGCACGTTCTCCTGCAGCACGATGCCGATCTGGCGGCGCAGCCACGCTGGATCGGCCATGGCAAGGTCCATGCCGTCCACCAGCACCCGCCCACGCTCCGGGACATAGAGCCGCTGCACCAGCTTGGCGAACGTGCTCTTGCCCGAGCCCGAGGGTCCGACGATGCCGACGGTCTGGCCGGCCGGCACCTCGAACGAGACATCGTGCAGCACTTCCTGTCCGTCAACGCGGTAGCGAAACGAGACGTGGTCGAATTTGATGTCGCCGCGGATCGACGGCAGCCGCGCCCGCCCGGCCGAATAGGTCTGCTCGGCGGTGGTGTTGAGGATGTCGCCGAGCCGCGCGATCGACAACCGTGCCTGGTGGAAATCCTGCCAGATCTGCGCTAGGCGCAGCACCGGTGCACTCACCCTGCCGGCCAGGATGTTGAAGGCGACGAGTTCGCCGACCGAGAGATCGCCGCCGATGACGAGCTTGGCACCGCAATACAGGATGCTGGCCGTGACGATCTTGCTGACCAGCTGTACCGTCTGGCTCGCGCTGTTGCCGAGACTGAGGACCCGGAAGCTCGCCGCCACATAGCCGGCCAGTTGCTCTTCCCAGCGGCGCTGCATCTGCGGCTCGACCGCCATCGCCTTGAGTGTTTCGATGCCGCTGACGCTCTCGACCAGAAAAGCCTGGTTCTCGGCACCACGCCGGAATTTCTCGTCGAGCCGCCGCCGGAACAGCGGCGTCGCCCCGGCCGATATCGCGATATAGAAGGGGAACGAGCCGATCACGATCCACGTCAGCAGCGGCGAATAGAAGTACATCACGCCCAGGAAGACGAACGTGAAGAACAGGTCGATCAGCAGGGTCAACGCCGAGCTGGTGAGAAAATTGCGGATGTTCTCCAGTTCGCGCACCCGTGCCACCGAATCCCCGACACGACGCGCCTGGAAATAGGCCATCGGCAAAGCCAGCAAATGGTGAAACAGGCGTGCGCCGAGTTCGACGTCGATCCGGTTGGTGGTGTGGGAAAACAGATAGGTGCGCAGGATCCCCAGCACGGTCTCGAACAGCGAAATCGACACCAGTCCGAGAACCAGGACGTCGAGGGTGGCTAGCGACCGGTGCACCAGCACCTTGTCGATCACCACCTGGAAGAACAGCGGCGAAACCAGGCCGAACAGTTGCAGGAAAAACGATCCGACCAGCACCTCACCGAGCAGATGACGATATTTGTGAATCGCGCCCAGAAACCAGGCGATGCCGAAGCGGCGGGTGATATCCGACAAACCGGCGCGACGGGTCATCAGGATCAACTGACCGTCCCAGACCGACACCAGTTCGTCCTGCGTCATCAGTGCGGGCCGGGACGCCGGCGCTTGCACCAGAACCTTGCCTTCGGCGGCCTTGGCGACCACCAGGAATCCGCCGTTGCGCAGGGCCGCGATGGCGGGCAAGGGCGTGCTGCCGAGCCGGGACCAGTCGGTCCGGCAGGCACGCGCCTTGAGCCCGAGGTCTTTGGCACACCGGAGCATCTCCGGTGTGCCGATCTTCTCCGTGCCCAGCCGATGCGCGATCTGTCCGGCATCGGCCGCTACCCCCTGGAGATGCAGCAGCGTCACAAGGGCTTCGAGACCTTGATCTACCGGTCCCGCGCTGTTGGTTTCGTTGCTCATCGATGCTCTCCAGGGTGATGTTGCGTCAGGCCGCGTGCGGCTGCGTCAGCAGCGGCTGCTGGTCAGGCGCAGGATCGGCAAGCGGCATGCCGCCGAGTGCAGCCCCCGTCGAGACCAGGCTTGAGGCCATGAACTGGCCCAGCAGGGCAGCGCTCGCCACAGACGAAGCGTTACTCACGGCACTGCCGGGATTCACCATCGCCTGAAACAGGAGGTTGTTGCCGGTGCCACCGTCGAGAACGTCGGTTCCGCCATTGCCAATCAGGGTGTCATCCCCTGCGCCGCCGCTCAGAGTGTCGCTGCCGCGGCTGCCGATCAGGATGTCGTTGCCGTCGCCGCCATTGGCGATGAACTGCATCGCCCCTCCGAGCCCGAAGGCATTGACGACGTCATCGCCTCCGAGGCCGTTGATCACGATGCGATCGTTGGCCTCGAAGCCGGTGATCGTGACGTCGGTAGCCAACCCCGACACCGTGATCACACCGTTGTTGTCGTTGATCGAGATCGCGTCGTCGCCATTGGTGGCGTTGATCACGACCGTGTCGACCTGACCGTCGCCTTGTCCGCTACCGAGAGGCGCGGACAAGTCGATCGCAACATGCTTCACGTCGGTCTTGGACAGGTCGCCCACCGTGATGGTATCCGCACCACCCAGCGCGTTGACATCGATGGTCTCGATGCGATCGAGATCCATGGTGACGACGCCGATGTCGCGGCTGAAGATCGCATGGCTGCCACTGGCCGAGATATCCATGCTCTCGCTGACGTTGGCGCCGTTGAACAGCAGGGTGTCGTTGCCGGCTCCTCCGTCCACGGTGTCGCTGCCATCGCCCGGGTTCCAAACGAAGGTGTCGTCGCCGGCACCCATTTTCGCCACGTCATTGCCGCGCCCGCCAATGACGGTGTCGTTGCCCGCGCTGCCGGTGATGGTGTCGTTGCCATCGCCGCCGTTGACGACAAGCCGATCGAGCGCGGCGTCCATACCACTGACCATCACTTGCGCCGCCAATCCGTTGACGACGACCGACGAGCTCGTGCTGACGACGCTGATGCGGTCGTCGCCGGCGGTGCCATTGACGTTCACGGTGTTCGCCACGCCGTCGCCCTGACCGCTGCCCGGCGTCGCCGACAGGTCGATTGCGATCTGCTTGGCGTCGGTTCCGGAGAGGTCATTGACTGTGACCGTGTCGGCGCCGCCGAGGGTAGCGAGCTGGATGTGCTCGATGCCGCCAAGATCCATGGTCACGTTGCCGACATCGCGGAACAGCCTCACCCGCGAGCCATTGGCCGAGATGTCGATGTTCTCGCCGACATTGGCGCCGTTGAACACCAGCGTATCGGTGCCTGCCCCGCCATCGACCGTGTCGCTGCCGTCGCCCGGATTCCAGACGAAGGTGTCGTTGCCATTGCCAAGCGACGCGACATCATTGCCGCGACCACCGATCACGGTGTCGTTGCCGTCGCCGCCGATCAGCGTGTCGTTGCCCTGGCTTCCGGTGATGGTGTCGTTGCCGGCACCGCCATCGATGATGAGGCCGATGACACCGGCCGCAAGGCCGGCAGCGGTGATGACGTCGTTGCCAGCACCGCCCTCGACGATGAGCTGGTCGTTGGCCCCCTCTGATCCGGCAAGGGTAACCGTTGCGGGCAGGCCGGCGACCGTGACCGAGCCTCCCGCTCCCGCCACCTGAATGTTGTCGCTGCCGTTGGTGCCGTTGACGGTCACGGTATCGGCCGCGCCGTCGCCGACACCACTGCCAGGTGTCGACTCGAGATCGATCGCGACCTGGGTGACGCCGGTTCCGGTGAGGTCGCGGACATTGATGTTGTCGGCGCCGCCGAGCGCGTTGAAATCGATGTGCTCGATGCCGTTGAGATCCATCGTGATACTGGCGATGTCGCGGCTGAACGTCACCCTGCCGTGGTTGGCGGTGATATCGATGTTCTCGCTGACGTTGGCGCCGTTGAAGACCAGCGTATCGGTGCCGTCCTGGCCTTCGACGGTGTCGCTGCCGTCGCCCGGATTCCAGATGAAGGTGTCGTCGCCGGTGCCGCCGAGCAGGCTGTCGTTGCCGCGGCCGCCGATGATGACGTCGTTACCGGCTCCGCCGATCAGCGTGTCGCTGCCGTCACCGCCGGTAATGGTGTCGTTGCCGTCGCCGCCGTCGATGGTGAGATGGATCAGGTTGGCGAGGCCGTTTCCGGCGGTGAAAACGTCGTCACCGCCGTTCATGTTGAGCACGAGGTTCTCGGTGGTTCCGATATCAAGCGAGAACGGCGCAGGGTTGATCCGATCGAAGCGCACGCGCGTGCCGTTGGCCGTGATCGAAAAGACTTCGGCGCCGTTGCCGCCATTGACCTCGGCGGTATCGATGCCGTCGCCGCCTTCCATCAGGTCGGTGCCCTCGCCCGGGTTCCAGATCATGCGGTCGTTGCCAGCCCCGCCGAACATCTGGTCGCTTCCGGTGCCGCCGGTCAGGGTGTCGCTGCCGTCTCCGCCAAACAGGAGATCGTCCCCGCCCTTGCCTTGCAGGACATCGTTGCCGGCGCCGCCGAACAGCAGATCAGTGCCCGAGCCCCCGATCAGGATGTCGTTACCCGCGCCGCCAAATAGTTGCACCGACGGCATCGCACCATTGGCTTCGTCGACCGAGATCGTGTCGTTTCCGGCCTGACCGAACACCTGGATCGTCGCGGTGTTGGCAACCGTCGGACGGCCGCCGAGGATGGTCACCGCGCCGCCGTTGATGAGAATGTTGCCGGCCGCATCGCGGCTGGCGACGATGGAGTTGTCGAGGGCGTCATCGAACACCGTCAGCACGCCTGAGCCTGCCGAAAAACTGGCTGTGATTGCCATTGAAGCGGTCCTTTCGAGGATTGATGAATCAGCGCGAACGCTCATTCCTGGGGTGGTGGTTTCGTTGGTGCTAACGCTCGATCTGGTCGCCGTTGTCACCTCCGTCATCTTGACGCGCGTCTGCACGGCTGCGGGCCACCAGAAATGGCGGCCCTGCGCTACGGAAGTATTTCAGGCAAGGGTAATCGTGTTACGGCTGTAACCTGGCCGGCGTTCGCAGGCAGCGGTCCAATGCCGCAGCAAGTTCGGCGTTATCCAGTGGCCAATGCAGCACTTCAGAGATGCCGGCGTCCGTCAGCAAATCGATGCTGACATCGGCGGCAGTCGCGACGGCAAGCAACACGGGCTGCAACGGCGATACCTCGTGCAGGGCTCGCGCCAATTCCACCCCGCCCTGGGGCCGCGAGGCGTGACCGACCAGGATGATATCGAATCGCGCAGAGTCGGAACGGCATGCAGCAAGGGCATCCGCCGCGACCTCAAACCCGACCGGCTCGTATCCCAGCGCCGCCAGCTTCTCTTCATCGCGCAGCAAGCGTTCCCGCTCGCTTTCGACGATCAGCACCGTCTCGCCGCGTCCAAGCGGAAGCGCCGACAATCCGTCAGCCGCGATGGAGTCCGCCGCCACAGCAGGCAGCCACACTTCGAACCGGCTTCCACAGCCAGGTTCGCTCTGAACGTTGATCGCTCCATCATGATCGCGGACGATCTCGCGAACCGTTGCGAGACCAAGGCCAGTTCCTGCCACGCGCGTCGTGAAGAACGGCTCGAACATCCGCCGCGCCACGCGTTCATCGATTCCGCTCCCGTTGTCGCTGACGGAAAGGCATACGTAGCGACCCGGGGAGAGCCCACCCTCGCTCATCTCCACGAAAGCGGCCATCTGTTCCTGTTTCACGGCCACGCGGACACAACCGCCATCGTTCGTTGCTTGCGCAGCGTTGGTGCAGAGATTGAGGATGACCTGCTGAAGCTGCGCCGGTTCGCCTGACACGGCGACGTCGGCCGGAACGTCTTCGAAGACAAGCTCTACATCCGACGGCAACGAGGCACGCAACAACGAGGCCGCCTCGTTGAGCAAAGTGCGCACCTGAACCGGACGAGCACGCCCGTCGGTCCGCCGGCCGAAGGTGAGGATATTGTCGACGAGGTCGCGACCGCGCTCGGCGGCCCGGCGTATCTCGTCGATGTGCTGTGCCGGTTTGGAACCGCGGGCGATTTGCGGCTCCGCCATCTCCGAATAACCAAGGATGGCGCCGATGATATTGTTGAAGTTATGCGCGATCCCGCTGGCCAGCGATCCTATCATCTGCATGCGACGTGCCCGCTCCAGCCGCATGGCAAGCTTGGTCCTCTCGCGTTCCAGAAATTCGCGCTCGAGCGCATTAGCCACGGCGTCACTGGCAAGCCTCGCGAGCGGGATAGGAGAGATCTTGTTCCGTATCGGGCGGAAGCGGTCAAAACCCATGATGCCCTGGACCCGACCCGGCCGAACCAGCGGCAAACAGGCCCACGCGCGCACGCCAGTACCCGCCAATGCATCCCTAGCGCCGGGCGGCAATGCGCTCGCGTCGGCAATGGTGACGCCGTCCCCTGCGCCAAGCTGCTCGGCTACCGCCAACGCCCGTCGAGGCCAACCCGGCGGAAACGTCACTCCGTCCTTCGACCATGCGTGGACCCGGATCGGCCGCTCGTCCAAGACCACATACGCACGATCCGCGTCGATGATCCGACTGAATTCGCCCAGCACCTGCTTCAATCGCATTCCGGTCTCGGCCGGCGAGCAATTGATCAGACGCGTCGAATTCTCGGCAATGACGTGTTCGAATGCTGCCCGCCGACGCAACGCCACCGCCCGAGCTCGTAGCCGAAGGCCGAGAATGACGAGCAAGACGAGCAACAACAGGGAGACAACGTAGAGCAGCAGCCGATAGCGCTGCTCCCCGGCTTCGACCACGGACCGATGGCGGGAAAACAGTTCGCGGACCTCCTCCAGGGCATGCGTGCTGGCCGCGGCGATGAAGGCCTTCAGCGTTTCATCGACCGCAGGGAGCTGTTCATAGAGCAGCCGTGCATGCGCCAGCATCGCGCGCGCCGGTTCCGCGTCCGGTCCCGTGGTGGGCGTTTGCTGAGCAAACTGGTCGATCTTTTCCTGGAGCGCTCGCATCGCAGCGGATGAGGTGTCTCGCGACAAATAGAGGATCGCAGCCGCCAATGCGCCCGTTGCCGGCGCGAGTTGCACGTCGTTGGCAAGGAACGCCGGGCTCGTGCTGAGCAGGCCTACGTAGGAGAGTGAATTCTGCAGCAAGGCGTTGCTGGTCTTGAAACGCTCCAGCAGCTCTTCCTGCTCGACAACCGCCGCTGCCAGCTGGTCAATTGGCTTCGGATCGAGACCTTCGGCCCGTGCGTGAGATCGGAGCCGACTGACCGCATCGGCCATCGCTCGCGCATCAACAGCAAATGCATCGTAGTCACGAAGCAGGCCAGCTCGCGCCTGAAGCACGTCGCGGTGAAGCGAGGCCTCGGCAAGCGCATATTCGTCGAGCGTCTGGAGCGTCACCGCATAGGCGGACGCGTTGGTATCTATGCCGCGCAACAACAGCCAGGTCAGCAGCGCGAGCAGAAATGAAACCCCGAGAACAAACGGCAGATTCCTCATGGCATCGGCGAGCCAGTGCGTGGTGTGGCGGTGGCCGGCCTTACGGCTTGACCTCGATATGTCCCGGTCAGCGTGTTAAGGAAGGCGACGATGGCGGCTGTTTGCTGATCGGTTAAGACGCGGTCGAGTTGGGCGACACCCATCGCTTTGACCGCGTCCGGCAATGTGGCCGCGCTGCCATCATGAAAGTATGGCGCCGTTGTCGCCACATTTCGCAAGCTGGGCACGCGAACCAATGCCGGCTCCGGCGAGCCCAATGGATGGAAGATGCCGTGCCGTTGAAACAGATTGCCGCCCACATTGACACCCTGATGGCAGGCGATGCAGCCGAGCGATCTGAAAACCTGGTAACCCGACAACTCGTCCGGCGTCATGGCGTTGGTTTCCCCGGCAAGCCATCGGTCGAAGCGGCTATCTGGCGTAACTAACGTCCGCTCGTATGTCGCGATCGCATCCAGCATGGCGGCGACATCAGGCTCCCTTCCATAGGCATCACGAAACTGCCCCACGATCTCGGGGTCAGCACGCAGTTTGCCGAGGGCTTCGTCAACGCTCGACGCCATAATCGCTGGATTGCGAAGACTGCCCTCGATTCCGTCTTCCAACGAGCGGAAATTGCCTTCCCAATTCAGGCGGAAGTTCAGACTCGCATTGAAGACCGTCGGCGTATTGAGGGCGATCGGTTGGCCCTCACGCGTATCGTGGATCCTGGCGCTGGCGCCATTGGTTGCTATATCGTGGCACGACGAACAACTGTGTGTATTATCGTGAGACAGACGTCGGTCGCCGAACAATCGTTCTCCGAGCAGGACACGCTGTGGGTCTTGGGCACGCGGCGCGGGAATTGGCGTGATAGGCTCGCGGTCGGCGCGCGCCTCGAAGCCCGGCGATTGAGCGTCTGCCGGCGAGAACGCGCTGAGACAAACGAGCGCGAGCAGCAGACACGCGAAACCGCAGCCGTACGCGGCCGCTGTCGCCACCGGCGGTGCCGTTGAAGGAACTGGATGCAATGAGCGGCTCATCACTGAATGACCCGGGTCCTCGCGGAAGCGTTGATCGCCAAGTGTGCGTCCTCGTCGTGGAAGATGATCCTGCCTTGCAGCGCATGATCCTAAACTATTTCGCGGAGAACAACATCCGGACCCTGGCAGCAAGCAATCGGCAGGAAATGGTCGGTCGGCTTGGCAGTGCCGAGGTCAATCTGGTGATCCTTGATCTCCGGCTTGGATTAGAAGACGGACTGGATCTTCTTCGGGAGATCCGCTTGAACTCCGAAGTGCCCGTGATCATCATCACGGGTCACCGCCGCGACGACATCGATCGAGTGGTCGGTCTCGAGCTTGGCGCCGACGATTATCTGACGAAGCCATTCAACCTGCGCGAATTGCTCGCGCGTGTTCGCGCGATCTTGCGCCGGTTCGATGCCGGTAGGGCCACGCCGGCGCGCGATCCAGAGCGTGGCCGATTTCGATTTTCCGGCTGGCAGCTCGACCGCAGGATCCGGCAGCTTACCGACCCGGCCGGTGCCCCGGTCGCATTGACAAAGGGCGAGTACGCGATGCTGCTGGCCTTTCTCGAAGCGCCACAACGTCCGCTTAGCCGCGAGCACCTATTGCAGGCGACCCGCGTTCACGAAGATGTCTTCGACCGCAGCATTGATGTGCAGATTCTCCGCCTGCGGCGCAAGCTTGAGCGCGATCCAAGCGCGCCACGCGTGATCCAGACCGAGCGCGGTGTCGGATATGTATTCGCCGTTCCGGTAGAGCGGGTTTGACGAGGCAATTGGCGGCCACCGCGGGAGCTTCACTCGCGGAACATCTCCACTTCCGCCACAGTTGGGGGCTCCTGCCAAAATGGGGCAGGCCTCTGAGGACGTGCACTGGTTACCCGGAGGCGAGCAGTTAGACATAACTTGGCACGTCGAGCGGCGCCTCGAACGGGAAATCGTGCGTCGCGGCACTCTTCAACCACGACAACGGATCGAAGAGACAAACCAACACCAGTCCAATGCACGCAAGATTCAACGTGCTGGGCTATCGCGGGTTTGCGGAAGGCCCGCTCTGCTATGATCGGACTCAATCAGGTCCAGATCGGTTTCGCCGCGTTCAGAAATGAAGAAGGAAGTCCGACGCGCTCATTGAGGTCACGCTCGTCAGATTGATCTGCATGTCTTCATGTCCAGTGCTGATCGATTCGCTGAAGCCGCTTGCGTTCGCATACAGGACTGCATTGCCGCCGTTGATCACCACATCGATCGTATGCGCAGCAATGCTGGCGGGCGCATTGCCGGTCAGGATGTTGATCGCAACGCTGTGATTGTTGCTGTTCAGGCCAGCGATGCCCGAGAAATCGAAGTGGTCGGACCCATGCGTAAAATCCTTGATGGTGTCGAAGTTGCCCATGCCAGGTTGGGAATCTGTAATGGCCTTGTAAACAAACGTATCGCTGCCGGCTCCGCCCGTCAGAACATCTCCCTTCGCGCCGCCGTACAGGAAATCGTTGCCGGACGTCCCGACGAGAATGTCCGCCTTGACGGTGCCGATGAACGTGCTGATGGTGGAAACATTGCCCGCGACGTCTTTCGCCGTGACGTCGATTTTATAGTCATTGCTGGATGAATAGGAAAATCCGGTACCCGTCGTGACGCTCCAGCCGCCGCTTGCAGATGCGGTCGCAAGGACCGTCGAACTACCGTTGCCGTCGGTGCCGATGACGCCGCCGCCGATCTGGCTCTCGACGATCTTGAGGATGGTACTGCCGGCTTCGGAGAGCCCGCCGAATGTCACCGTCGCCTTCGCTGCATTGCCGTTTTGAGCGATGCTGGTGACCTCGGATTGCGGCGCCTTCGTATCCAGCGTGAAGGTCAGCGAACTGCTTCCGGTGTTGCCGGCCAGATCCGTTTCGCTGGCAACGATGGTGTGGACGCCATCCAAAAGACCTGTCGGAGTAAACGACCAGGCACCGGTCCCGCTGGCCGTGGCCGTCGCGCCGATTGCGACGCCATCAACCGTGAAATGCACGACCGCATTCGGATCGCCCGATCCCGTCAGCGCGTCGTTGGACGTGATCTTGTCCGTCGACGAGGTACCGGTGTCGGTCAGCAGGTGCTCGCTCACCGTGGGCGCCTTGGTATCGACTGTCCAGTTGAAGCTCGCAGGCGTCGCGTCCAAATTGCCGGCGGCATCAAACGCCGCGGCCTGGAAGACGTGACTGCCATCGGACAGGCCGGTCAACGCTATTGAGCTCGACGCCGTGGATGCCCAGCTGCCGTTGTCGATCTTGTACGCGAAGCCGGTCACACCGACGGCGTCGGTCCCCTTCACCGTGAAGGCGGCCTGATTGCTGTTGGAGAGCGAGGATGGTCCGGTCACAATCGACGTGTCAGGCGCCGTGGTGTCACGCACGGTGACGGTGAAAGTCTCGGAGGAGCTGTTGCCGGCTGCATCCGTGGAGCTGGCGGTGATGGTGTGCGTTCCGATTGCGAAGGTACCGCCCGAATGGACAACCGTGCTGCCCTCCTTGAACACCACCGTGTCGGGGCCGTCGACCAGATCGGTCGCGGTCGCGGAGAATGTTGCCACAGCGCCGGCTGCGCCGGTGGCCTCGTCGGTTTGATTGGCGACCGGCGTCAGCACCGGCGCCGTGGTGTCGCGCACGGTGACGGTAAAAGTCTCGGAGGAGCTGTTGCCGGCAGCATCGGTGGCGCTGGCGGTAATGGTGTGCGTTCCGATTGCGAAGGTGCCGCCCGAGTGGACGACCGTGCTGCCCTCCTTGAACACGACCGGATCGGTGCCGTCGACCAGATCGGTCGCCGTCGCGGAGAATACTGCCGCCGCCCCGGCTGCGCCGGTGGCCTCGTCGGTCTGATTGGCGACCGGCGTCAGCATCGGCGGCGTGGTGTCACGCACGGTGACGGTAAAAGTCTCGGAGGAGCTGTTGCCGGCCGCATCGGTGGCGCTGGCGGTGATGGTGTGGGTCCCGAGCGCGAAGGTGTCACCCGAGTGGACGACCGTGCTGCCCTCCTTGAACACCACCGGATCGGTGCCGTCGACCAGATCGGTCGCGGTCGCAGAGAATATTGCCACAGCCCCGGCTGCGCTGGTGGCCTCGTCGGTCTGATTGGCGACGGGCGTCAGCACCGGTGGCGTGGAGCCTTGCACGGTGACGGTGAAGGTTTCCGAGGTCGTGTTGCCGGCCGTGTCGGTGGCGCTCGCCGTGATGGTGTGGTTGCCAAAACTGAATGTGTCGCCCGAATGGACGACGTTCTGGCCTTCCGTGAACACCACGGGATCGCTGGTGCCGTCGAGGAAATCCGTCGTGGTCGCGGAAAACGCCACCGCGGCGCCTGCAGCGCTCGTTCCCTGGATGGGTTGGGTCGGATCGGTCAGCGCAATCGTCGGCGCTGTGGTCTCGATGTCGACGTTCGAGAAGTTCGACAGCGTGGCCGGGAAGACGCCCGGAAAGCCCGAGCTGTCGCTGATCGTCGTCGTGTTCAGATTGATGGAGGCGATCGAAAGCCCGGCCGCATCCTGGTCGGTCGAGGCCACCTTGTAGTCGAAGGCCACCACGCCGAGATGCTGCAGCGATGCCGTGCTCGCGGCGTCGAGCGTCGCGGTACCGCCGTTGCTGAGCGTGAGCGTCACGTCGGTTCCGGTCACCGTGACGGCCTCGTTCATCTCCAGCAGGATCGTGATGGTCTTGCCGGCATTGAACGCGCCGCTCGACGGCGTCGTGACCGCGCCGGTCAGCTGCGGTCCGAGGTTCAGCTCATTCCGATCCAGGCTGATGTCGAGTGTCGCGCCCCCGGAGTGGCCGTGCCCGTCGGTGACCATATAGGCGAAGGTGTCGGTCAAGGGTCCGGTCGCTGCCCGGATTGCGGCGAGCTCGGTTGCGTTGGCCGCGTCGACATAGTTGAACGAGCCGTCGGCGTTGAGCGTGAGGTCGCCATAGGTGCCGTGCACCACGGTGCCGAGCGTGCCGCCGGCAATGGCCGAGACGCTGTGGACGAGGCCGTCGTAATCGACGTCGCCGGCAACCGCGCCGGTGCCCGACGAGCCGGCGGTGCCGGACACGCTTCTGCCTGAAGTCACCGCCGCGTGCTCGGTCGTCACCCAGGGCGCAATCGTGGCGTCGAAGCCGACATTGCTCAGCTCGAACACGGTACCGGCGTTGTTCGCACCGCCCAGCGTTGTGGTGCCGAACAGGTTTCCGGCGGCATCGAAAGTGAGGCCGGTCTCCGGCATGGCGCCATTGGCGCCGTTGAAACTAACGAGCGTCGTCGGCGTTGAGGCGTAACCCGTGCTCGTATTGGCGATTTCGAACACCGTGCCAGAGCTGGCGCCGGTTGTTTGGACAGCGCCCCGCGGGATTTAAGTGGATTCCTGCCGGGTTATGCTGAACGCGGGGCCTTTCGATTTTGTCGTTGCGTCGGGAGGGCGTAGCCCGACCAGAGCGACGACAAAATCGTCGGCGACGGTCATGCGGCCATCACCATAGCTTGCGTGCCGAAGTAAGCCTCGTCGGGCGTGCGCCCGTCAAGGCTCGAGTGAGGGCGTCCCTGATTGTAGAAGGCCAGATACTTGGCAATTGACGCTCGCGCCTCGGACACGCTGTCGTAGGCGCGGAGATAAACTTCTTCGTATTTGACCGTGCGCCAGAGCCGCTCGACAAACACGTTGTCGCGCCAGGCGCCCTTGCCGTCCATGCTGATGGCGATCTTCGCGTCCAGCAGCACATCGGTGAACTCGAGGCTGGTGAACTGGCTGCCCTGGTCCGTGTTGAAAATCTCGGGCCTGCCGTGCTTCGCCAACGCCTCCTGGACCGCTTCGACGCAGAAGGCCGCCTCCATTGTGATCGAGACGCGATGGGCCAGGACCCGTCGGCTGAACACATCGACGACCGCCGCGAGATAGACGAAGCCACGCCGCATCGGAATGTAGGTGATGTCCATTGCCCACGCCTGGTCGGGCCGCTCGATCTTCAATCCGCGCAACAGGTACGGGTAGATCTTGTGACCCGGTGCCGGCTTACTCGTGTTCGGGCGACGATAGACCGCCTCGATCCCCATGCGCTTCATCAGCGTCGCGATGTGGCGGCGACCGGCGTATACGCCCTCCCGCCGCAGCAACGATCGCTGCATACGCGCTCCCGCGAAGGGATAATCGAGATGCAGCTCATCGAGCCGACGCATCAAGGCAAGGTCCTCGGCCGAAACTGGCCGAGGTTCATAGTAGACCGTGCTGCGAGCCAGCTTCAGGACCTTCGCCTGGCGCACGATAGAAAGATCATGACCGCGGTCGATCATCGCTTTGCGCTCAGCAGGCCCGCCTTGGTGAGCGCGCCGGACAAAAAATCGTTTTCCAACGCCAGCTCGCCGATCTTGGCATGTAACGCCTTCAAATCGACCGGCGTCTCGGCCGACGCCTTGTCATGCCCAAACACGCCGGCGGCGCCTTCCAGGAGCTGGTTTTTCCAGATCGTGATCTGGTTCGGATGAACATCAAACAGTTGCGCCAGCTCCGCCAGCGTCTTCTCGCCTTTGACCGCAGCCAAAGCAACCTTCGCCTTGAATGCCGGAGAATGCATCCGGCGGCTCTTCTTCGTCATCTTCGCTCCTGATTCGCGGCAAGAATCCTCGCCGCTGTCAGGCAGAAAATCCACTCAAGCTACTGTCCGAATTTGCGGAGCCAGCTCTGCCGTCGCCGTTGGCGCCGCCGGCCTCGGTGGTGCCGAACAGGTTGCCGGCGCCGTCTTCGATGAGGGCGCCGAGCGGATTGGCGCCATTCGTGCCGTTAAAGCTCGCCAGCGTCACCAGCGTGTAGGAGCTGCCGCTCTTGACAAGCTCGAACACGGTGCCGTTGTTGAACGCACCGCCCGAGAACGTCGTGCCGAACAGGTCGCCGGCACTGTCCGCGATGAGGCCGGCTTCCGGATCGGCGCCGTTGAGCCCATTGAAGGTCGCAAGCGTGATGGGCGCACCGATCGTGCCGCCGTTGTTAGGCAGCTCGAATATCGAGCCCGCACCATTAGCCGTCGTGCCGAAGACATTCCCGGCGACGTCCACCGCCATGGCGCCCTTCACGCCGGTGACGGGCAGGATGACGTCGGTTATATTGCCGAGGTTCACCTGCTCGAAAGCCGAGGCGTTGACGCCCTTGAACACGTCCAGACGACCGGTGAGCTCGTCTTCGACGAACATCTCGTTGCCGGTGACGAGGGCGATTTGCGGGGCCCATTGCCCGACCTTGGCGGCCAACACGTCCGGGGCGACGAAGTTCGCGCCGGCCATCTGAACGCTTGCATCCTGCTGGGATGGGGTGAAGAGGCCGGCGCGCACCGTGTTCGAAAATAACACGCTTCCAGCCGCGTCGATGAGCAGGGCTGACTGGGGAACAACCCCCAAGGTCTGGGTAGCATTACCGACAAGGTGATCGTTCGGATCCACCACCATGAGACCCGTGTTGATCGGGCCGGGCGTGCCCGAGTAGAGGCCGCCGGTCTTCGCGATCTCGAAGATCGTCCCGGTGCTGCCTTGCGGTCCCGTCGTCTCCCCATACAGGTTGCCGGCCGCGTCGATGACGAGCGTTGTCTGCGGCAGCGAGCTGGCGCCGCCGGTGAACGTGACGAGCGTGCTCATGTCCGCCGGCGCTCCGCCGCCGCTGCCGATCTGCGGACCATGCTGGGTGAGGCCGGCAATCGACACCGCGCTCGTGGCGACAACGCCCGACGCATTGGCGACCGCGCCGTTGAGGTTGACGCTCGACACGGCGAGCGAGCCCACGTCGGTGTCGCCTGCGGAGACCGTATAGTCGAACACGAGCTCGCTCGAGCTCGACTTGGCGGCATCGAAGGTGGCGGTCCCACCATCATTGAGCGTGAGGGTCGGGATACCCTTGGTAGTGTCGATCGCGCCGACATTGCTCACGGCGAGCACGATGGTGCCGCTTTCGCCGGCGCCAAGCTGCGTGCTTGGGAATGCGAAGCCGATGCCGGTGACGCTCGGCTTGCTGTCGTCGACGTTGACGGAAAGGGTTGCGGCCACGCTGCCGCCGTGGCCATCGCTCACCGTGAAGGTGAAGTTGTCGGTGACCTGGCCTGTGGCACCGGCGAGGTTGCCAAGCTCGGTCGCATTGGCGCCCGACACATAGGCGAACGAGCCGTCGGCGTTGAGCGTAAGATCGCCATAGGTGCCGTGCACCGCGCTACCGAGCGAACCACCGCTGACGGCGGAAACGCTCAGATCGTAACCATTGGCGTCGCTGTCGCCTGCGAGCGCGCCGCTGCCGGCGGTGCCGGCCGTGCCCGCGACGGAACCACCGGAGGTGACGCTCACGGTCCCCGCCTGGACCGAGGGCAGCGGCGTCAGGTTGATCGTGAAATACTGCGTCGGAGGCGTGATCGCGCCGTAATTATCGCCCGACTCCGGCGCCGTCGCGAATGAAACAGAAATCTGAACCGAGGACGGCGCAGAGCCCGACGTATTTTCGTATTGGATCGTATCCAGAATGTCGGTGACCCAATCGGTACTTAACACGGTCTCATCTGCCTGATGCGCGTTGATGGTGGTGCCCTGGCTTCCGATCTGGGCAGTGGCCGCTCCACTCAAGATCGAATATCGCCCATGAGCACTGTCAAATTGGATAGCGTTCGTCGGGCTGCTGATGAGCGCAGGATTGATCAGCAGTTGATCGCCCGTTTGGGGATTTACGATCGAAATGTCGACAGCCGTCACGTCCTGGTAGGAGTACGGGTGGGTGATGCCGGGGGCATTCGATGTCCACGAGCCATTGAGGCTCTGGACGTACGCCCCTGGCATAACGGTGGTCGGGACGTTGGCGTATCCGGTCAGCGTGTTGCCGGCCGGCGCGGTGAATGTGATTTGCGCGGGAATCACAACGTCCGGAACATTGCCGACGGCGATGTTGGCGGTGGGCGCACTCACGGTGCCGTTCGAGGTGCCGAACGTGAACGAGACCTGCTCGTTGAAGGCCGGACGATTTGTCGAAGTGTCCGCATAGGCCACGGACTGCAACAGGACCCCGAGGATGTCGGGGTTCGAGTTTGCGGAGGTGAAGCTGAAATTCAGGTCCTGGCCGGAAAAGCTAAAGCTGCCGACCAAAGCATTGTTGACATAGACATTGCTGCCGGAGGTGGTGACGGTCTCCTGGACTCCGTCCCAGGTGGCGGAGTAGCCGCTGATGATCGTCAGATAGTCGGAGCCGGTCTGCGTTGACAGGTGAGCGTCAAAGGAGGTCACGCTTGCCGGACCAGATAGAAATCCGGTGGCCGTCGTGTAATTCATTGAACTCAGGACTTGGACCCAGCTGTTGTTGCCGGTGACGTCGTTCTCGAAGTCCTGGAATGTGCCGTTGCTTACGTTCGATCCGGGGTTCGCCGTGAAGTTGGTGAAATAACTCATTTCGTGCTCCAATTCGTTGATGCGGCGCGGCAATGCGTTGTCGTTCAAATGAGCGAGCGGAAGCGGCCGGCGGCCTTGCCGGGGCTGTTAGCGCGATCAAGGTTTGAGGGCCGAGCCTGATCCATTGCTGCCCCGTCAACCGGGGCACGGCACAGATTGGCGTGGCGCCACTGCGAAAAAATTGCCCGTATATCTCACCCGCCCAGGCCCGAAACGGACCATCACGACACGCTAGGTGCAATCGCGGCGTGGCTGGCGGAAAACATTGCGCGGATCGCAGCCGGCTAATAGGCTCCTAAGGGTTAAGCTGAGGGGCAGCCGTGGAGCAGGACGAACTTGAGCGCCTTGTCGGTGGCCCGTTGCGGCTGACATTCGACGAGATATTGAACCATCCCCGCCTGCCGGAAGCGCGTCGCGCCTATCTCGAGAGCTTCGTCCATCTGTACGAAGGCGATCCGTTTCTGGTTCGTTTGTTGCTTGAGGCGGGCCGATTCCTCGTCTTTCACTGCGTTGCGGTACTCGAGGCAGCGCAGGATCCGTCGAGACGCGAGACCTGGTTCACTGTGGCCGCCCTGAAACGGCAGCTCGCCATGTTCGGCTATGCGAGTGGCCGGCAAGTGGATCATCTCGTCGCGCGATTGCGCGAGGTTGGATTTATCGAGCAGCATCGAGCTCCCGGCGACGGGCGTCTCCGGCTGCTTGCGTCCACGAACAAGCTGCGCACGCATCACACCGAATGGCTCGCAACGCACTTCATCCCGCTTGCGGCGCTTTACCCCGATCATGATTACAGCCCGGTGCTGTCGCGCAATCGCGCATTTCACGTCCTGCACTGCAGCACGGGCTTTCCATTCAATCCCGTGGCTGCTCGCCTGATGATGACGCTGCCGGACACCCTTCTGTTTTTCACGCACGCCGCGGGACCACTGATCCAGAATGCGGTGCTGAAGGCTGCAATGGATGCCGCCGATCCGGCCGCTGCGGTACCCTACATCGACGCCGCCGATCGTTTCGGCGTCTCCCGGACCCATGTCCGCAACCTGATGGCCAGCGCGGAATCGGCGGGACTGGTCAAGATCACCGGGCACGGTGGCCACAGCATATTGATCCTGCCGCGCTTTTGGGCCAGCTACGATCGCGGCCTGGCCGTAGGGATGTATCTTCACGACGCGGTCAACCTCGTCGCGATGCGCCAGTGGACGAAGGGCGCCACGGATGGCGGCCCGACTGCCCCGCCTGATCGTACGGAGGCTGCCAGTTATTCGTCCTAGGAGCTTGTCTGGATAGTCGCTGTTCAAATCTGGTCGGGTCTGATTCAACATTGGGCGATGAGCAAGTATTTTCGGCCTTGGAACATCGATCAGACGCTGCTTCTGCCGCCGAATGTGCAGGACTTCGTGCCGAAAGGCCATGTCTCGCGGTTTATGGTTGATCTGGTGCGGGAGAGCCTCGATCTCAGGGAGATCATGGGCAGCTATGTGAGCGGGCTTGGGCAGCCGCCGTTTGATCCGCGGATGATGGTGGCGCTGCTGCTGCATAGCTATGCGAGTGGGCTGTATTCGTCGCGTCGGATTGCCAAGGCCTGCCGGGAGCGGAACGATTTTGTGATGATCGTGGCGCTGGATGCGCCGGATTTTCGGACGATCAGCGACTTTCGCAAGCGACATTTGAAGGCGCTCGGCGCGCTATTCGTGCAGGTTCTGAAGTTGTGCGAGACGGCCGGGCTGGTCAAGCTCGGTCATGTCGCGCTGGATGGTACGAAGATCAAGGCGAACGCGTCGAAACACAAGGCGATGAGTTATGAGCGCATGAAGAAGCGCGAGGCGGAATTGAAGGCCGAGGTCGCTCGCATGCTGGCGGCCGCCGAGGCGGCGGATGCCTCGGAGGATGAGACTTTCGGCAACAGCGACGAACTGCCGGACTGGACCGTCGACAAGCAGAAACGGCTGGCGAAGATCCAGCAAGCGATGGCGGCGCTGGAAGCGGACGCCAAACTGGCGGCGGAGGAAGAGCGCCGCATCGAGGCCGAAAAGGAACAGCAGCGCCAGGCCGAAGGCCGCAAGAAGCCGGGCAAACCGGCGGCGCTGCCATCGGAGAACCCAATCCCAAGGCGCAACGCAACTTCACCGATCCGGAAAGCCGCATCATGAAGTCGAAGGATGGCTTCGTTCAGGCCTATAATGCCCAGGCGGCCGTCGATGCACATGCCCAGATCATTGTCGCGCAAGAACTGACCCAGCACGGCAGCGATCAGGGCCAGTTGGTGCCCCTGATCGAGGCCATCGAGAGCAATCTTGGCCGCAAGCCGCGGCAGGCCTCAGCGGATTCCGGCTACTACAGCGAAGCCAATCTCGAAGCGCTCGACACACGCAGCATCGATGGCTATGTCGCGCCCGGACGCGCCAAGCACCCGACAGTAGCGAACGGAAAAGTCGGCGGCCCGCTGACACAGGCCATGCGAAAGAAGATCGACGATGGCGGCTTCGAAACACCCTACCGATTGCGAAAGCAAGTGGTGGAGCCGGTGTTCGGGCAGATCAAACAGGCAAGAGGCTTCCGCCAGTTCCTGTTGCGGGGCATCGAGAAAGTGCGCGCCGAGTGGACAATGATCTGCACCGTCCATAACCTCCTCAAGCTGTTCAACCTCGCAAACGCAGCCTGAGCCTGCTACTCTACAACAAATGCCCGTCACGAAAACATATCTGGACGGGCTCCTAGGGCCAAAACGCTAAGTTTGCCCCTCACTGCCGGCGCGCGGCGATCAGATCGATCACCGAGTTGGGCTTCGGCGACCACCTACCGCACAAAGGTCGGTGCGGTGAGGATCGCGGTCAGAACGGCCGCGTCACCGTGAGACTACGGAAGATCAGCGACTTGGATTTGCGCTGTTCGCCTTGATCCCATAGGTTCCCGTAAGGGGGCCGATCCTTGACTGGATCGGAAGATGGCTGGGGCAGCCTGATGGGGAAAGGCTTGAGTTCGGGCGCTTGTCAGGCCGTCCCGGATCGGCGTGACGCGCGCTTTTCTCGTCGTTTGGCGCGACGCGCGGCGCTCGCGGCCGTCATTGCGGTCGGGCAGTTCGGTGCGATCCGGGCGCAAGATGAGCCTGCCGATCACACAACACGTTCATCCGGCAGCCTTGAGCCGGCAGCGCGGCTGCCGCCCGTGACGGTCTACTCCAGCCGCAAGCGCATCGCCAATCCCAATCCCAAGCCCAAGCCCAAGCCCAAACCGAGGCCCGCCAAGCCGGCGGTTGCGGTCACACCTGCCACGCCCACGACGAGACGCACCAACGCGCCGGCGCTGCCCGACGGCGTCGTGCTGAACGGCGGGCCGCCCGTGACGCAGACCACCGCCGGGCCGGTGAGCGGCTATCGCGCCCTCACATCGGTCTCGGCGACCAGGACCGAGACACCGATCGAGCGCATTCCGCAGGCGGTTGCGGTCGTGCCGCGCGCCGTGCTCGATGACCAGCAACCGCTCGGGCTAATGGATGCGCTGCGCAACATCTCGGCTGTGACGCCGATGTCGGCCAACACCTTCATCGGCTATGCCTACAAGGTGCGCGGCTTTCCGGCCGACCGCTATGTCGACGGCCTGCCGAACTATTATGACGGCGGCGACAACACCTCGCTCGTCAACACCGAGCGGATCGAGGTGCTGAAGGGCCCCGCTGGCATCCTTTACCAGGGCGGCATCGGTCCGGTCGGCGGCATCATCAACACGGTCTCGAAGCTGCCGACCGAGAATCGTTTCGCCGAGATCGGCGTCACGGCGGGCGGTTACCGGCTGTGGGACACCTGGTTCGACGTGAACCAGCCGATTGCGAGCGGGGGCACGGCGCTGTTCCGCATGACCGGCGATGTCGAGAAATCCGGCGACTTCGTCGATGTGATCGAGCACCGCCGCTACGCGCTCAATCCGACGCTCCTCTTCAACGACAATGACGGCACACGCCTCACCATCCAGGGCAGCTTCTCGTCACGCTCGTTCCAGAACTACACCGGGCTGCCCGGCGCCGGCACGGTCGACCGGTCGCTGTTCACGATCGCGCCGACGCTGTTTCCCGACCGGCCTGATCTCGGCCGCAGCTGGACGACCTACAACGGCGTGACGGCGCGCATCGATCACGAGTTCAATGCGGTCTGGTCGGCGAATGCCACGGCCCGCGTCAGCGAGATGCGGCTCGAGCAGTTCGGGCATTTCCTCGGCACTGACACCCCGCTGTTCGGTTCGACGTTTCCGTTTCTCAGCTTCCACTTGCCGGTCGATACGCGCGAGATCGCGTCGAACGCCAACCTGGTTGCCAAATTCGCGATCGGACCGACCAGGAACACGGTTCTGTTCGGGGCGGACAGCGATCGTGTCGCCGACAATATCCGCGACGATGTCGGCTTCGCCGGCCTCGTCGACTTCGCCAACCCGGTGTTTCCGGCATACACGCCGCCGACCGTGAGCGCGTTCAACTCGAACAACCTCTACGTCAACAGCGGGCTGACGACGCAGTGGCAGTCGGACATCTTTGAGCGGCTGCACCTGCTCGCGGGCGTGCGTCTCGCCAATGTCTATATCCACGGCACCGATGCGGTGGCGGGCAGCGATTTCATTACCGATGCGTGGAAGCCGCAGCCGCGGTTCGGCGCGGTGGTCGATCTCGTCAAAGGCGTATCGGCTTTCGCGGACTACTCGCAGGGCTACCGCGGCGTGCCATTCTTCAATGCCGCCGGCGCACCCAAGCCCGAGGAGGCCGAACAGACCGAAGCCGGATTGAAGCTCGCGCTGCCGTCCGGCTTTGCCGGCACCATCGCATGGTTCACCAACACGCGGCGCAATGTCACGAACCTGCTGCCGGGAAGCCTTTTCCTCGCCACGCAGGTCGGCGAGCAGCGCGCAGAGGGGTTCGATGCGGACCTGACCTGGCAGCCGTCCGCAGGTCTTTCGATCCTTGCAAGCTACGCGCATGTGAACGCCATTGTGGTTCAGGATCAGCTATTCGCGCCCGGCACCATGCTCGAGCGCGTCCCGCGCGACTCCGGCCGGCTCTGGGTGAACTACAAGTTCCAGGATGGATGGCTGCGGAATGTTGCGATCGGTGCCGGCCTTTACGCGGCTTCCGCGCAGGCGGTCGCGCTCGACAACCTCTATTTCACGCCGGGATATGTCACGTTCGACGGCAAGGTCGCTTACGAGACGGATCACTGGAGCCTGGGCGTGACCGGGAAAAATCTCGCCGATCACCGCTACTTCGTGCCGTACGCGAGCGGCTCCGGATACGTCATGCCGGCCGACGGACGCACCGTGCTGGCTTTCGGGAAGCTGAGATATTGAGCGGATCGTCCGCGTAAAGCGTGATGTCGGCGTCAACCACGGCGGCTGGCGACGGATCCGATTGATTCCACCTGCGTCTCGCGCGAGACGAGATCCGCGCAAAGTTTTCCGAACGCTCGTCGCTCTCCGAGGGTAATCCTACTCCCTCACTGGAGGCTGCCTGCTCGCGAACGGCATCCCCCAAGGCATTTTGATCGCTCAAGAGAGATTTTTATGGCCGAAGCCAAAACCAATACTCCCGATTCCGAACGCTTGCCGCTCCCTGCTCTCGGATATCCGCTGCTCCTTGCCGTACTGGCAGCCTGCGGCCTGTACGCAGTTTTCATCTCCGGCCCTGCCATGCGGATAGCCGCCAGGAACAGCGTGAGCGCGCGCTCGGACAATGCCGCCTTCGCCGCGTGCAGCAGACGGCTGGCGATCATCCGCCAGAAGCAAGTCGACCGTGATAACGCGGCCGCTCAAGGCATTCTCTAGCAACGCTCGGTTCGAGACCAAGCGTTCGCGAGAACAAGACCAAGGCCGGAACGCGGTCCTCATCGGCAATAAACTGTGCCGTCCGGATTGTGAAGCCGCAGGACGCAATCGCTAAGCGCGTAGACCACGAAGGGGACGGGGTGGGAGTGTGGCTTGTCAGTGGTGCCCTTCTTCCAGGTGCCGGCGATCACGCGGAAGTTCTGATCCTCGAAGATGACTTTGTAGGTCGTCGGGTCTGCCTGGTAAGAGGGCGGGGACTCCTGTGCGGCGGCCGAAGCGATCCAGACCATTGCTGCACCCAAACCAAGCACTGTGCGTCGAATCATAACCAAATTCCTTCTTGAGGGGATCGAGAAAAGAAAACTGCACACCAGGCACAGACGAGGGCTCCTGCGCCTGACGATGGGTGAGTTGCGACACGCGAAGTAAAACGATGACCGGCCTTTGCGGGACCCATTACAGCCTCGCACACCGCTGAAAATGCCAGCGAGTCGGATTGTCAGGGCATTTTCGTTGAACGCAAGTAATTCACCCTGAGACGACCGGTGGTGCGGCAAACGACGCACCACCTCCTGGCATCTTGGTCGCATCGAGTGCCGTTCACAACGTCAAGCTCGTGCACGCACCTGGCTCCTAAATCCGAATTTCGAATCACGAACCCGTCCAAAGGCGGATGGAAGCCCTTTCGACTTACCGCCAACAGGACAACATTTCGCCACGCACCGCCATCTCATCACCCCTGCGGCCGGTTCTGGTCGTACAGCACCCGCACGCGGATCGTGCCGTGAATAGCCTTCAGCTCGGCCAACAGCTCCTCGCCTTCGCCGCCGACAACGTCGGTCTCGAGCACGACGTAGCCGACTTCCGGGTCGGTCTGCAGGTATTGCGCCAGGATGTTGATTCCGTGCCGAGACACTGCGTCGTTGACCTGACGCATCACGCCGGGAACGTTGCGGTGGACATGGATGAAGCGCGTACCGGTCGGCCGCGCCGGCAACTGCACCTGCGGAAAATTGACCGCGCCGAAGGTCGAGCCGACATCGGAATAATCAATCAGCTTGCGAGCAACCTCCCCGCCAATACGATCTTGCGCCTCCTCCGTCGAACCGCCGACATGCGGCGTGAGGATCACGTTGGACAAGCCTTGCAATGGCGAGACGAAGCGGTCGTTGTTCGACGCCGGTTCGACCGGAAACACGTCGACCGCAGCACCTGCCAGCCTGTCCTCACGCAGGGCGCCTGCCAGCGCATCGAGATCGACCACGGTGCCGCGCGAGTTGTTGATCAGATAGGCCCCCGGCTTCATCAGCCCAAGCTGGGCCGCGCCAATCATGTTGGCGGTGGCCGGCGTCTCCGGCACATGCAGTGAAACGACGTCGCTGGCCGCGAGCAGATCGTCCAGTGTCTCGACCGGCTCGGTATTGCCGTGACGCAATCTGTCGGTGTGATCGAAATAGATGACGCGCATGCCCATGGCTTCCGCGAGATTCGATAACTGCGAACCGATGTTGCCATAGCCAACGATGCCCAGCGTCTTGCCGCGCACCTCGCGGCTACCCTCGGCGGACTTGTCCCAGCCGCCAGAATGAGCGGAGATCGACCGTGGAAATATCCGGCGCAACAGCATCACGATCTCAGCGATGGTCAGCTCAGCCACGCTGCGGGTGTTGGAGTATGGAGCGTTGAATACCGGAATCCCAAAGCGTCGCGCGGCATCAAGATCGACCTGGTTGGTACCGACCGAAAAGCAGCCAATCACCATCAGCCGGTCGGCAGCCTCAAGGATCTCCGCGGTCAACTGTGTCCGCGAGCGGATCCCCAACATATGGACGCCGGAAAGTGCCTGCTTGAGCTCGCCAGCACCCAGCGCCTTCGGCAGACGTTGCATCTCGGTATAGCCATTGCCTTCGAACATGCGTGCTGCCGAGTCGTTCACGCCCTCCAGCAGCAGGACGCGTATCTTGGTTTTAGGGAGAGACAACATCGTCGAGATTCGCCTTCGTCATTCCGGGCTCGCTCTGGAAGAGCTACCATGCACAACTTCGATCACTGCATCGCCGGTGGCAGGGTGAATAGCACAACGTGATCGTCCACATCAGAAGCGCAGGCACCATCTGCGGGACGCGAGACCGAACGGTATTAAGATACCCAACAAATGACGAAGCCTGGAACAAGGCGGTCCGACCCGATTTCCAAACGGGCCGCCAGCCAAGCTGGCCGCTTACATTTTAGTAATAAAATCAATGGCTTGAATATGGCTGGCGACGCAGTGCTGATCGCACCTGTCTCCAAGCAGGATTCCCTGCAAACAGGGAATTTTGCAGGGAAACCGGCGATTTTGGCGGCTCGGAGACATGACCTGTGGCCAAAAACCGCTGCATTGCAGGGACTTATGGCTTAATTCCTTGCTGCCAATAACAGGGAATTGTTTTGGGCTAACAGGGTATTGTCACGACAGAACAGGGAATCCGGTAGGTCATTTCGGCGACCCTGCGGCTCGAAGATGCGACGAGCGAAACCGGTTGGCTCTCGCGTATCCGAAGGCAAATGTCACACGTTCGAATCGTGTCGGGTGCGCCGGACGAGATGAAACTGAGAACTGCTATCTCATTGAATTTAAGCTACAAAAGATCCTATTATTACGCAGCCTCCGGTGCCTTCGCCCGCGTCAGGTCCTTTAGGAACTGATCCATGAGCGGCTTGTTGCCAAACCGGCGATAAGAGCGCTCTGACTCTAACGAAAATGTCGGTTGGGCCCCTACCAAGTTTGCCATCGTCAGTCGCGCCGCTTCTATATCACCGCGCCTTCCTTGCAGCGCAGCCTGGATTAGCAGGCAGTTGGCATCGCGCGGCGCCCTTACAAGGCATTCGGCGATCACGGTAGCCGACTCATCGCGACGATCAGCGGCGTAAAGAGCCTGGCCATGCACATAGGCGTAATATTCCGGCGCCATGGGATGAAGGCGACGTGCTCGCTCGGCATTGGCAACGGCGTCCGCGTAGTCCCCGAAACGGACTTGCGCTTTTGCCAATGCCATCATGCTATCCGGGTCATTGGGATTCAGTTCGACGGCGCGCTTGGCGGCCTGCAGGCCGCCTGCATAATCGCCCTGCAACGCGAGCCCGAAGCTGATCACCTGATAGCCGAGCGAGAGATTGGGAGCGAGGCGCACAGCCTGGCGCGCTTCGCTAAGACCTAGTTCCAGCTCATGCGCTGTCGCCCGACCATTCGACCTCCTGGCCACATCCGCGATGTAAGTGAGGGCCAAGCCCGCACGGGCGGCGGCATAGGCCGGGTCCATTTCCAGCGCGCGCTGATATATGCCGCGTGCCTCCATAAGTGCTTCCGCATCCTGGGCGCCATGCCGGTATCGATGACGAGCCCGTAGGACAAGATCGTAAGCCTGAAGGTTGTCGGTCGGACGTTGCGCGGCAGCGGTGGCTTCACTTCGGCCGATATACGGCGCGAGCTGGGCGACGATTTCCGTGGTCAGCTCGCTTTGTACGGTGAAGACGTCGGCAACCTGCCTGTCGAAGCAGCGCGACCAAAGGTGCGCGCCCGATTTCACGTCGATCAGCTGCGCCGAGACGCGAAGCCGGTCCCCCTCGCGGCGCGCGCTGCCTTCCACCACGTAGGAAACGCCCAGCTTTACCCCGAGCTTGCGCACATCGCTTTCCTGCCCGCGCACGGCATATGTGGAGTCGCGCGCGATGATCTGAAGCTCGGAACTCCTTGCAAGCGCCGTGGTCACATCCTCGGTCAGCCCGTCTGCAAAGTACGACTGGTCGCCGCTCATGGTCGCAAAGGGCATGACCGCAACCGACGGCCGCGGGTCGGCGCGGGTCTGGTCGAAAGACAGCGCGGCCGGGAGATGGCTGACCATCGCCGCCAGGGAAAGCGGTTGGATTTGGGTGCCGATGAGGACAAGGGCTACGGCGGCGACGCCATACGTCCAGCGCGCAGCGGTACCGCGTAGAACGCGCGGTTGTGTGTACCGAAAACCTCATCCGAGTTGATGACGTGATGGAATCGCATAAGCTGGCGGAATGATCAGGCTGTTCTGTTTCGTTCTGGCCGTCTTGGCCCTACCATTCAAGTCGAAGTTGCGGCTTGAAGCTGAGAACGCGGTGCTTCGACATCAGTTAATTGTCTTGAGGCGCAGGCTGCATGGTCGCGTCCGGCTGACCAATCATGATCGCTGGTTCTTGATCCAGCTGTATCGCTGGTTTCCATCAATCCTGCAGGTCCTCACAATCATCCGACCCGAGACGCTCGTGCGGTGGCACAGGGCCGGCTTTCGTTGCTACTGGCGTTGGAGGTCGTGCCCAGTGGGAGGGCGACCGCAGATCGCCCCGGAGCTGCGCGCGTTGATTCGGCGGATGAGCATGGAGAATCCGCTTTGGGGCGCGCCACGCATTCACGGCGAACTGCTCAAGCTCGGGTTCGAGGTCGCGCAGTCAAGCGTCGCCAAGTACATGGTCAAACGGCGGGGGCCGCCCAGCCAGGGATGGCGGACCTTCTTGCATAACCACGCGCCGGACATTGCCGCCATGGACTTGTTCGTTGTCCCGACCATCGGTTTCGACCTGCTCTATGCCTTCGTCATCGTCCGGATAGACCGCAGAGACCTCGTCTGGATCAACGTCACAACCAACCCGACCGCAAAGTGGGTTGCACGTCAGATCACCGAAGCATTTCCTTGGGATGGGGCTCCGCGTCACATGATCCGGACCGCGATCAAATCTACGGCGCCATTGTCACGCGCCGACTTCGCGCCATGGGCATCCGAGATAAGCCAATTGCACCGGCCTCGCCCTGGCAGAATGGCTTTGCCGAACGGCTGATCGGATCGATCCGGCGTGAGTGTGTGGACCACATCATTGTCTTGGGCGAGGCGCATCTGCGCCGAATCCTGAGATCCTATGCGGACTATTACAACGGCGTCAGAACTCATCGATCCTTGGACAAGGATGCGCCGGTTTCTCGCCCGGTTCAGCGAACCGGTGTGATCCGTTCACGGGCCATCTTGGGCGGACTTCACCACCACTACGGCCGTGTTTAAGTTTTCGGTACACACAGGGATCCTCAGTTGTTCGCCAGCGCGACATTGCGCGGGCGGCCGGCGCTAGGCGTACGGCAACGGGGCCAGAATCTGGCGGCAGTCGTGCCACTCGACTCCGTTCCAGGACGCGAGCGGCGCGTAGTAATGCAGTGGGCCATGCGGCGGCAGGGCCGCGCCGACCGGTTTGTCGTCCGAATCCTCGCCGCCGTTCTTGCGTTCGCTCGGCCAGTCGATACCGCCGGTGGCGGTGCGCGCGGGGATGAGCCAGTAGTCTCCCGAGCGGCCCAGCCCTTCTCGGTGTCGACGGCCTTGCCGATCGGTATCGCACCATTGGCCTTGACATCGCCGACATGATCCCAGCGGCGCAGCATGGCAAGCCTGTTCTGGAAATCCTTGTATCCGTAAGAGGCGAAATCGCCGGCGAAATCGAGCGCGACGACGAGGTGTTGCGGCGGCCCCTTCACCCGCGCCAGGATGCCGGGCGCGTTGCCGCTTGCGCCGACATCGTCCACAACCTCGACCCAGTCGCCGTCCTTCAACCCGGAGCGCCGGTCGTGCCCGGCATGGCCGAGCGTGGCGCCCGACGCGCTGAGCGACACGACCGGAAAAACGACGCTGCCATTCTCGCGCGACCATTTGTAGGTCGCCTTGTCCGTCGTTCCGCCCTCGTGGATTTCGACACGATAGAGCTGATTTTCCGCGCCGCGATAGGTCGCCTCGGGCGAGATCGCGCAGAGCTCGTCCGAGGGCTTGCCGTGCGCCATCGCGCGCAAGGTGCCAGTGCCGCGGACGATGTTGTCGACGGCGCTGCAGTCGATCTTGGCGCCGCCGTCCGGCAGCAGCGACCGGACCTGCCAATAGACCTGTGCGCGTGTGCAGGTATCCGGCCCGCCGAGTGCGACCTCCCTTATGTGACCGTCGTCGAGCCACGTCACATGGCGTTCCCAAACGTCGAGATAGAACACGACATTTGCCTTCCACAAGGCAACGCGATCTGCGTCCTTCATCTCCGCGCGCGGGCAACCGAGCTGCTCGGTGTACAATGCCGCTGCGTCGTTAGCGGCGGGCACGCCGCCGACATAGTAGCGCCCGCGGGTGATCACGAGATTGCCCGCCTTTACCGCCTTGCCGAGCGCATCGTACCGATCCCGGCCGATTTGCTTCTGATCGAGCATGGCCTTCAGCTTGGCCTCCCAATCCTTTGTCATGCTTCCGATGATTTCGAAACCCGCGCCTGCGGCCGGTCCTGCGTGCGGCCCGAACAGGTCGCGCCCGAGAGCGCGCATGTAATGCAGCAGGATCGACGTCTGCTCATTCCAGTCGGCGTCGAGCTGCACCCGGCCCTGCTGCATCAGCACGCGGCTGTAGTGCTTGCCGGGATCGAACGTGTCGCGCGTAAAATCGCCCCGCATTGTCACCCCCTAATTTACGAACAGAATGCCGGCGTCGAAAGCCGCCGGCGCGTACTCATCGAGGCGGGCCCGCAGGTTGGCGGTCCGCTGCGGCTGAAACAGATCGTGGAATGCGCCCATCTCCGACTCGTCGTCGGCGCCGCGCAAAATCTCCGCGGGGCAGTCGAGCGCGAGCTGACAATAGGCAGCCTTGCCGTAACGCAGGCTGTTGAAGCGCGGTCGCACCCGCGCGGGCTCCTGCGGCAGCGAAATGTCAGGCTGACAATGGTAGCGGCGCGGCGTGCGCGACACCGGCGTAACGTAGCAGAAGCGCACGCAGCCGATCTGCCGCCGCGCGACATTCACCTCGCTCATGAAAATCGTATTCTCGGCGAGCGGGACGGCGTGCACGCCGACCTTGCCGATGACGGTGGTGCGGACGATCGTCAGGTTGGCGAAGGCGAGCCGCTCCATGTCCGCCTTGAGCGTGCCAATGGCGACCAGTTCGGTGTCGGTCGCATCGATGATGCTGTCGCTGATCGCGATGTCGACCGGATCGCGGGCCTTTTCGTCCGCCACGACGTAGATCGAACCGATGATACTGTGCTCGATCCGAAGCCTGGCCGTGCTGTCCAGGATTTCGATGCTCGGCTCGTTCGGCCGTTTGGGATCGCAGTTGCATTCCAGCGCCCAGCCGGGGACCAGGGTCGAATGGCGGATGATGACGTCGCAAAGGTCGCCGTCCCCCGAATCCGGGTCGGCCGGTCCGTTGATGGAAATATTGCGGCCCATGATGAGCAGGCCGTCGATCACAAAACGGCTGGCGCGCTTGCCGGAAATCGCCAGCGCGTCGGGGCCGTCGGTGATCTGGTCGAGCAGGCGGATCACCGGCCGCCTGCCGTTGGCGGCGCGGATCTGCAAGCTCTGTCCGGCTTCCAGCGCGACCGACAACCTTTCGGTGTAGTCGCGGCTGTCCCTGATCTCGATGACCGCCGCGCGCTGCTTGCCCGCCTTCCATGCGGCGATTGCGCTCCCGATCGAGTTGAAGACGTCGTTCGTTTCCTTTGCGTCCTGATCGACGTAGTAGAACGCTACGTTTCCTGCGGGTTGCGACAGCGTGCGTTCGTACTCCCCGCCGCCCATGTCGGCGCTGAACCCGTAGCGGTAGGTCACGCGAAGGCCTGCGGCGGGCCTTTGCCGGACCGGAAACGCGATGCGCCCGAGCACCGGATCGATCAGGACGTGATCGCGCGGCGCGCTGTAGCGCCAGCCGGAGAGATCGGCCGGAATGATGCGCTTCGAAGGGATCGGTTGCTCCGCACCCGGGGCAGGCCAGTCCATCGCATAGATCGCGAAGCTGCGTCCTTCGCCGTAGTAATCGTCCGAAACCCCGGTCCCGGGGTGAGGCTTCTCTACCCGCTCGGTGAGCGCGCGCCGGGAGATCGGCAACGGCAATGCGAGTTCGTTCGACGAACCGAGAGCCGGTTCGGGCTCGGTGTAAAGCTGCGTGTCGTTTCCGAGCACGCTGAAGGTGAAGCATTCGGGGCCTTCGCTTTCAATGTTGAGCGGCCGGCATTTCGTGACCGAATAGGGTTTCAGCCGCCAGACGAAGACGCCGATGCTCGGAATGTTGTAGCGCCCGATACGCCGCGACGAGATCGTCCGCCTGACCTCGACGGTGTGCGCAAGTCGGTCGAACGGGCCGCCGTACCGTTCGAGCGCCTTGCCGTCGCGCAGGTCGACCGTCCTGCCGCGATCGAGATGAAGGTGATCGAGGCCCTGGGTCCAGCCCAGCAGGCGACAAGATTCGACGGCGCGCGCCGGCCAGTCGGTGACCGACACCGCCAGCTTCTCGAACAGCGAGAGCGTGCCCTTCTGCCGCCGGTGGCCCAGCGTGTCGGCAACCTCGCGCCGCGGGATCAGCCGCTTGTTGCGCAGGCGGCCTTCCACCGAGTGCGTCGTCGCCGGCAGTCCCGCCTCCAGCACCGGTCGGTAGCCGATCAGGTCCGCGATATAGGGCACCACCCAGTCGTCGCAGGTTTCGATGAACCAGTTGTCGTAGAGGCGGTCGATATCCTCCTCGACGACGTCGACCTGCTCGCCGATCACGCTAAACAATGCGCGCAGCGGTCCGCCGGCCTGCTCATCGCGCGCGCGATGCACGGCGGGAAGCAGCGCGTAGAGGCGATCGGCGGAGCGACTCATGGCTTCAGCTCCTGAAGAATCAGGGTTTCGGGCACATCCGGCACCAGGTAGGCGATTTCCTCCGGCTCGACCGCAATCCGCGGCCGCAAACCAATCTCGATCGCCTTGGTGTTCTGGAACGCCTCGACGAGCATCCCTTCGGACTTGGCGTCGAACTTGTCGAAGTCGACATAGACCACGCCGCGCACCGCCTGGACCGCAGCGATCGCGCTGGAGAGGAAAACGTGCTGGCCGAGCTCCTGGCTGTCGAAGCTGAACCGCTCCAGCAGCGCGGCGCGGATTTTCGGTTCCAGCGTCTCCCACTGATAGTCAGGATCGATCTCGACATTCGCCGCCATGATGAGCGTCAACTGCTTGCGTACGACGAGTTCGATCGGCAGATACGGATCGCCAAAGCGATGCAGCGCGTCCTCCAGATTGCGGTAGAGGTCGGACGACACTTCGATCGGCGCGTCGTCGGCGCCGGCGACGATCACCTTCACGACGAAAGCATGTGCGGTCGGCCGGCGGCCGGCCGCCGCCTTGCTGATCCCGGCGAAGGTGCGCGCAAAATCCGCGTAGTCCACCGTCGAAACGAGGCGGTCGAGCGCGAGCAGCGCCAGCGGCGCGTTATTGCGGATCTGGTCGCGGTTCTCCCGGTCGGCGCCGCCGGAGGCGCGGATCGGATTGATCACTTCCTTGACGCCGAGCGGCCGCGAGCTGAGCAGCGTGATCTGGCCCGCCTTGACGTTCCCCATCTTGCCGAGGCCGTTGCGATAGGTCGCCTTGACGTTCTCAAGACCGGTTGGAACGCGTGCGCCGTATTCGCCGTCGCCGAAGACGATCGTCGTGTTCGCGTCGTCGTCGGTGCGCGTGATGAACCCGTGATCGGTCGGGCCGAGGTCGGATAACCGCTCGGACTCGTGCCATTGCACGTCGTTGACGCGAACCACCAGCGTGCTTTGCACGCCGGAAACGGTGGGCGCCGACACGAACGTCAGTGGCGGCTGCTTCAACGTGAACTGCTGCAGCGGCACGGCCGCATTCCCGGCGCCGAGCACTTCCTGCCGCGTCTCACCGTGGGTCGCCTTGACGACATTGCCGTAGATCGCGAGCGAATCGCGCCGGTAGCAGTAAGCGAGTTTATGCGAGAGCGTGATGAATGTATGCGCCTTGTCGCCGGGGATATCCGGGGCGGGCTTCTGCTTGACGTCCGAAATCATCTGAAGCTCGGCAGCCATGATGCCGCTGACGATACTATTCTGTGCGTCCCTTATGTCGACCCGCGCACCCGTCACAATCACCCAGCGGCCGGGTTCGAGACCGGTGTAGAGCGCGCCAAGCTCGATCTCCTGCTGGATATCTGCGTCCTTCGCACAAATTGCATATTTGATCGGGTCGATCGGCGCTTCGGCGAGCGGCAGCTTTTCGCATAGCACGCTCACGGTGGTGCCGCGCAGCACAGCCAAACTGGTATCGTTCCGCGTCAGCCAGTCGCGGTCGAGCTTGAGCCGGGTCACCCGCCCGGTGATACCGTAATCCGCGCGCGAGACAATCCGGACTTCCTCGATCTTCGCGATGACCGGTTCATCCTTGTCTGCACGCTCGACGATGGCCCAGCTGTCCGGCAAGACCTTATCGTAGACCGTATCCAGATCGACGACATTGAAAGGGAAGACCGTCTGGCTGGAAACCGCAAAAAACGCAGACGTGAATACGGCTGATACGTGCGCGTCACCGGCTTCGAACTGCTCCGGGCTGCCTCCCAACTCGACGACTACTTCTTTGTCGTGGACGTCGACGACCACCTTCGGAGATTTTTTGACGAAGTTGAGTGCAATTTTTGGACCGAACTTCGGGACCTCCAACGTTATCGTCTCAACCTTTCCGCCTTCGACGTGGTCGACCGTCAGGGTCGCACTCGCAAGCGTCCCCAATGCGATCGGATAGCGTCGTGTGCCGGGGGTCGATTGTGCGATCACCTGGGACACGGTCGCCTGCTCGTTGCCTCTGGCCGCTGTCACCGAAACCTGCCTTATCACGCCGTCGCTGAACACGATGGCCAGCGTGGTCGCGAGGACGCTGGCCAGCTTCCATTCGTCGTGGCCGACGACCTTGTTGTCGGCATCGAGCACGGGATGGAGCGGCGCGTTGTGTCCGAACGGCGGCGCTTGCACACGAAGCGCACATACCGAGGCGTCGACGGCCAATGACAGCGGTAATTTGCTCCACGCGGTGTAGAGCGCGCCGTACTCCGGCCGCAGCGCCGTGACCAGCCGCGGCAGCGCATCCGCGTTGTCCGCAAGAACGAGATTGGGGTTGCGCGGCAGGTGTTTGGCGCTTGGCGGGGTTTTTGACGCCGGCAAGGCAATCGATGTCATCACGCCGCCCAACGCCGACACTGACACTTTGTCGTTGCCGTCCGGAACCTCCAAGATGTCCGATGCGACGCCGGATTCGGCCACGGACGCGGCGCGGGCTGCGCGCAGTTCTCCGACCATGGCCTCGATCCACGGAGCAAGCTTGGTGTAGCCGCGCTCCTTCGAAATGCGGAGCTGCGCCTCGAGCTGCGGCAAGGCCACGGTCTCCAGATACTCGTCGAGATCGCCGCCCGCATTCGACTGCGTGTCGATCTCGTTGAGGACTTTAAGCACCTGCTGCGCCGTGGCCGTCGTCGCAGAGACGTCGAAGGCTTCCAGGTTGCTGAATGTCGCGATGACCTGACTGACGGCCTTGATGGCCGGCGGCGCGGGCGATTTCTGGGATTCGACCTGCAGCACGACCTTCGTCCGGTCGTTCGCAGCATCGGCCGTCACTTCCTTCGCGCGTCGTCCCAGTGACGGCCGCTCCGTCGAGCCGAACCAAAGCAGCAGCGGATCGTTCGGCTTCAGGTTGGTGGCCGTGCCAGCGAAATAGAGCGATTCTGTCTTGGCGCTCAACTCCTGCGGCCGGGTCAGGCGCGGCCGCATGACGTTCCATTCGAAACGCGCCTGCAGCGGGTCGGAGGTTTCGAATGCCTGCATCTGCTCGCCGGGCGCCGGCACGCTGTTGGCCCGCGCGCCCGCGGGGATTTCCACCGGCGGCGCGTCCTTCTCGACCGTGTAGGCGAGATAGACGCTCGCCGCGACACCGGGCTTCGGCGTGTAACCGATCAACCGCGCCAGCTCGAGCACGGACCGGCGCTCGGTCGCGGTGCGCAGGTAGCCCTCGTTGACAATGCGCTCCTGATAGAAGGTGAGCACGTCACCGGTCACCGCCCAGGCGTCGAGCAGCGCGATGCTCGCGTCATTGCGGTCGCGGCTGCGCAGCGCGTCCAGCGCGGGAAAATCGGCTGACGACAACCGCGCCCGCATGGTCTGGACGAACGTCGCATGCGTGCCGGCGCGATAGGCAAGCTTGCTCAGGCCCGGCCGGTTCGCCGTCGCGCCAGGGGTTTCGATGTGGGGGCCGATGCAGCATCCGCAAGAACAGCTCATCGCCCTCCCCCCACAGTCAGCGTGAGCTTGCCGTTCTCCGGATAGTTCGGATCGTTGGCGAGTTGTGCGATCTCCAGGGCGCCGAGCCGCAGCACGCCGCTGTCGAGCGCGTCTCCTGCGGGTTCGTGTTGCTGGCGGCGCAAAGTTCGGATCTTGACGCTTGCGACGCCTTCGACCGCCTGCGCGGCGGCGACGATCTGCGACAGATAGATATCGCTGCCGAAGGTCAGCCGATCGGGATGGAAGAAGCCGAGCCGACCGTCGGCAAGCCGCCGGTTGCTGAACACCTTGGCCAGTTCGGCCTTGATCTGCCCAGCCGCGTAGTGCGGCAGCGCGCAGCAGTCGATCGCAAGCTCGATCGGAACGTAACGCGCCGCGCCGACCGCGAGGTCGTGGCCGACGCGGCGGAATGGCTCCAGCGACGCCGCGATGCGGCGCGACAGGCGGGCATCGAATTCGGTGGTGTGCAGCGGATCGACCGAGACGCGCGCCTCGTACCAGCTGCCGGTCCAGCGCAGATCGGCGGCGGCGCGCTGGATGTCGCCGTCGCGTTGCGCGAGTTCGGCGTAGTCCTCGGCCGTGATGGCGCGCTCGCGCCGCGTGCGGAATGCCGATGGCGCGAGAAGCTTGACCATCGCGACCGGCTCCGGCGCCGTCCCGCCGCGCGCCGGCAGCGGATTGCGCGGCTTGACATTTATCCCGCTCCACGCGTCCTTGCGCAGCACGATGTAGGTGATGGTGTCGCGTCCGACATTGCCATCCGGACCGCTGCCGACCCGATAGCCGCGGCGGTTGGTGTCTTCGGGCCTTGGGATCGGCCGAAAGACCGTCCCGACCGCTGGCATGTGGCCAAGCTCGCCGTCTCCGAAGCGCAGCTTTGCCTTTCGCGCGTCGTCAATCTCCACCACGAAATGGCGATCGCCGCCGGCGCTTGCGAGCAGGTCGTATTGCGGCCGCCAGACCGCGTTGCCTTTGTCATCCTCCAAAGCTTTTTCATCGACCAGGGCTAGCGCCGGTATGGCGCACCGGGGGTCCTGCTCGATCGAGCGCGCGGCGGATGCGTGCGGCGCCAGCGGCTCGCTGTAGGTCAGCGACCTCTCATGCAATTCGGCAGCGAATTTGTGCGGGACGTCGGTGGTCTCGATGACGCTGCCCTCGCAGGAGCATTCCCCGATCGTCGCTTTCTTGTCGACCGGCCCATAGGTTTCACGCTCGCCGACGAGCCGGCCGTGATCGACCAGCACGACGTTGCCGCGCGCGACGCTGATGTCCTCCTTGATGCTGCAATCGGGCGCCGGCAGGCGCGCCGAAAGGCAGAACGGAAACGGCAGGGCGTCCTCGGCGCCCCATTCGATTTCGACCACGTTGATGTCATAGAGCCGATCGACCGATGGGGTCTCCCGCGTGATCCGCACCGCGTGGCGGCGGGCTTTGTCGGCATCGGATTCGTTACCCGTGGTCGGGCCGATGACTTCCTCGAAGATCAGGACGTCGCCGCACCCGAGATGCAGCACGCGCGATTTGGCGTCGAGCAACGTGGCGCGGGTCGCGCCTTGCGGCAGGCAGCACTCGGTATCGCCCCAGGTGTAGAAGCGAATCCTGCTGTGCGCGGCGCGGAAATCGAACGTCTGACCGGGGTGCGCGGTCAGGGGCTCGAACACTTCGTAACGCTGCTGCGGAATGCCGGCCAGATCGTCCGCTCGCACGACGTTCCCGCTCGAGGCCGGCACGTTCGGGAAGCCCGTGATGAAGTAGAAGCCATCGGCCGGCTTGCCGAGCAGGTCCGCGTCGGTCTCGACGGTTACCCACGCACGCGCGTTGACCCCCTCGTGCATGCGGTAATCGACCAGGCGCACATGGCGGCGCACCGAGGTACGCAACCGTGCGGTGTCGAGATGGGCTTCGGTCGCGACCGCATCCTGATAGTAGCTGAGGTGATCGCCGGCATAGGCGAGCAGCTCGACCAGCGTGATGCCGATGTCGGGGACGTGGCGCTCGCGCCATTCGGGCATCGTCAGCGCGAGCCGGTCGAACATCAGCTGGCGGAAGCTGGCATAATCCTTGGCGAGGTAATTGATCTCCGGCGCGGGCAAGGTTTCCGGCGGACACTCGTCCACGGGCCGGCAGTCGAACTCGCTGGGACAACCGGCCTTGAAGGTGAAATCGAGGCAGCTGTAGCGCGGGTCAAGCCCGCTCAGCGGCTCGTACTTATGCCTGTCGGCGGCCTTCCCGTCGGCCGGCGGCGGAACCTCGATCAGGCAGAGCCGATAGGTGGAAAAGTCGCCGAATTTGTCGAGCGTGATGTGCAGGCAGGCGTCCTCGTCCTCGCCGGCGCGGTCGACCGAGACATGGATCGCGCGAATGCCGCGGATGCGCCGCCCGCCTTCGATCCGAATATGCTTGAGCGCGATGTCTTCGGGAACCTTGCCGAACAGTTCGGGGATCTCGCCGAAGAAATGGACGCAGAGCGACAACTGGTCCTCGGACACATCGAGAAAATCGATCCCGTTCAATTCCCCGTTCTTGAAAAGCTTCTTGCGGCGGTTGGCGACGCCGCAATCGAGTCCGGCAGGTTTCATAACGCTGCCCCCCGCGGAAATGTTTCTTTCAACGTCTTGCCCGTGCGGCGCACGAGATAATCGAGGTCGATCCTGAGCGTTGCCTCCTGGCTCTCGACCTTGAGCGCCTGCACCTCGATGAGGTCTCCGAGCCAGCGGTCGAGCGCCGCTTGCAACGTGAACTGCAGCGCGGCGGCAAGCTCCGGACTGTTCGGCGCATGCACCAGCTGCATCACCCCGCTGCCGAAGTCCGGCCGGTTCACGCGCTCGCCAGGCATGGTGAAGATGAGCTGCTCAATCATGTCGGCGATATGATCGTCGTCGCCCGTCGTTGCGGTGCGGCCGCGGTCGTCGAAGTGGAATGGGAAATCGATGTTCATCGCGTCACGTCCCGGTCACGCGCGTCTGCGTCATCACGATCATCAGCGGGGTGCCGGTCGGGGCGCAGATCGCCTGGCTGTCCAGCAGCAGCAGCGGTTGGCCGTTGGACGTGATGCGCGTCGCCGCGGTCGTCCATTGCGCCGTCACGCATGGTCCATTGGCGGTGGGCGGCGGCGGCAACGCGCAGCCGGCCACCACATAGGGAGCCGTCATGGTGACGGTGGGCTGGCCGCTGACGGTCACGCGCGGATTGGGAACGGTGGCCTGCGCTTGTCCGGCGTGCGAACACAGTACGGTCGCGCCGACATGAAGCAGGAACCCGGGCATCCGCTGTCTCCCTTTCACACCACGACCAAGGCACCGTTGTTGATGGTGACGGTCGGCCCCGTCATGACGATGGTCGCGCCCTTGCCGTTGCTGATCGTGATGCCGATGTCGTTCACGATGATCATCGCGCCGGTCGTGCTCTTGAGCATGATGCCGCCGGTCGGCCCGGGCAGATCACTGATGCTGATGGAATTCTGAAGACCGGTCTGCAGCACGATGCTCGGGCTCACCGGATTTCCGGCTGCCGCAAGCGTCGGCACTTCCGCCACGACGCCCCAGAATCCTCCGGTCCAGATCGGATAATCCGGATCGCCTTGCTCGAATTCGATCCACACGGCGGCGCCGATCTGCGGCACCAGATAGGTGCCCATCAGCTTGCCGGCTATCGGCACACAGGGCAGCGCCCACGTCGTAGGGATCAGGCCCTGCACGTCCGGCACGATCGCCATGATGCGCCCGCGGCTCTCGGGGTCGATATTGTTGACCACGGTGCCGCGATACTTGCCGTAGAAGCCCCGCCGTGTCCATTGCCGCTATCGCTCATGCGGGCACCCTCGGCAACGTTGAAATGAGGCCGTTACGGCTGAGCTGAAAACTTTGCTTGTATTCGCCGCGCTTGATCTTGTGGGTGACGCTCTTCACGTAATGCAGGCCGTCAAACGCCGTGCCGACGCCGCGTACGCCGACGAGCCCGCGCGGCTTCAGCACATTGCCGTAGCGGACGACGTTGAGCTCGCCCCGGCCGGTCACAGCCTCGGCCCATTGCGACGACTGCGCAAGCCCGATCATGATCGCCTGCGGGAGCGAATATCTCGAAAGACCGCGGCCGGCCGGCTTCAACTGCTTCGGGATCGGCGGCAGCAGGCCGAGTGGCGGGTTAAGCGGCGTGATCGGCGGCAGCGGGACGACGATCGTCACCTTGGTGATCTCGTTGTAGTAGTACACCGTCGGAATGCCATTCTTGTCGCCGTCGAACGAGAACGACAGCGACTCGACATTGGTGTGCGCGTCCATGTTGATGTTCAGCGCGGGCTGCGGCACGCCGATTTTGATCTGCGGGCCCCAATAGGCGATGTTCATACCCGGCTTCGGTCCGGGATCGATGTAAAAGACATAGCCGACCGCGGCGGCGAGTTGCTTGATATAGGCGAGGTCGGTGCCGCGCTGGCCGGCGATCCGGCTGGTCGGGATGTTCACGTCGATGAGCACGCTCGGGATCACGAGCGGAATCAGGCCCAGGAACATGTATTTCGCGATCAGCAGCGCCACGCGGCCCTCGGCGGGCATGGCCGGGAAAGGCAAGCCGCTGAAATCCTGCAGGTCCATCGCGGCGGACAGGTCTTGCCCGGTCACCTGCAAAGTCGAGTGCCCGGCGTCGCTACCCGGCACGACTTCGGTCCGCGTCACCATGCCGTCCGACAGCACGTGAGGCGTACCGTTGACGGTGGCGACGATGATCACCCGCACGATCGGGATCTGGCTGCCGCCCGCGATCATGAACAGCGTCGGCAGAATCGAGCGGTTGTCGAGCGTGAACGCCAGCGAAAAGCCGCTCGGGCCGGTGTCCTGGGATGTGACCTCCACGCTGACCAGCGCGTCGAGTACCGACTGCGAGACCGGTATCGGCACCAGCGGCCCGACCATCAGCGTGAGGCGCACGCCCTTAAGCATCGCCCGCTCCCTGGACACCTTCAGGCAGGGTAATGCGCAGGCTTTCGCCGATCACCATGAGGTCGTCCGGCCACATCGCACGATTGGCGTCACAGACTTGCCAGAATTGCTCGGGATCGCCGAGATAGTACGCGGTCACGTTGTCGAGCCGGTCTCCTTGCGTGACCTCGTGCCCGGTCAGCAAGGCGAAGCGCTCCGGCGGCGGCACGAAACGGCGGCGGAGATAAACCACGGTCTTGCCGTCCGCGGTTTCGAGCGTCGCGGTGTCGATCAGCGCATAACGGCTGGTCTGCGGAAAATTCGGCGCCATCACGGAAACCCCGACAAGCCGAGCGCGCTCAACGCGCCGTTCACGCTGAGACCGGCATGCTGCTCCTTGCGCTGGAGATAGCTCATGAACAGGTTGCCGCCCTTGTGCGAGAAGCCGAGGTCGTTAACCGACAAGACGCGCATTCCGAGGCTGACCTTGGCGCGGATCGGATTGAGCGCGGGATCGAACGCCTCCTCGGTAATCGAGAAATCCGTGAGCCGCACCGGCATGATGCGCGTCTTGCTCCACACGAAGAGCGTGAGCGGCGACTCCATCGGGATGATTTCGAGCGTGCCCGATTGCGCGAGGTCGTTGTTGGATTGAAGCTGCGCGCTGGTCGGATAGACTATCGTTTCCAGCGCGGCGAGTTGGGGAAAGATGCCGAGCTGAACGGTGTTGCTGTTCTGGTCGGGAAACTCGAGCTGATCTATCGCGTCAATCTCGGCGTCGAGCTTGATCGTCTCGGCCGGCGGGCCGGTGATGCGCAACGCCTCGGACCGGTCCCCGCTCGGCGCGGTGCTTTGCACTTGCAACGTGCGCGTCAGCGTATCGGGATTGTATTGCAGAGTGATGACCCGACGCACCGCCGAAGACTGCGGGTCGATCAGCACAATGCCGCCTTTCAACAGCCGCGGCGAGTTGGGAAAACCGGTCATGGCGGTGCATGTTAGCCTACATCTTAAGCTTGTAAATCAAATAAATGCGGCCGATTGGCGCAGCGCAGCGAACGACCGCTCGAACCGTTCGCGCAGGACGGCGGATCCGCTCGATGCCGTTCGCCGATCGCGGGCGCACGCGTCACACGAAGCGCGCGCAAGAGTATGATTGCCGCAAGCGCAGGCACGCGTCAGCGGCAATGATGCGACGAGGCAAGCGGCGACGGTCCCGCGGACCCTGCCGGCTGCGGCGCTGCGCGCCGCATCGATTTTCCTTTTCGATCCTGTCGGCGCAACAGCGCGGCGACGATCATTTCCTTGCCGGCACGTCCGGACAAACCCAGCGATCCGACGTGATCGACGGCAGCTTGTCCACGCCGGCCTTGGTCTTCTCGTAATCCTGGTGCTCCATTCCGGCGATCGCCGGGCGCGTCGATTCCGTTTTGTCGGGGTGGCGGATCTTCGCCTCGCCGCTTTCGGTGTGGCCGATGAGACGGTCTTGCGACGTTTCGTTGCCGCCGCGCGGATAGTTGCCCCTGACGTACTCCTCGATAGCGGCCTTGTCCGCAACATCCTCGGAGCTGCCTTCCTGCTTGGCGCGAAAATCCAGCCTCCCCGGCACGCCGCGCTTGATCGCCCAATCCTCGGCAAACGTGTGGGCGTCCAGCTCGACATCATCCAGACTCATTCCGCCGGGCTGTTTGTAGTGGGCGTATTCATGAATGATGTCGTTTGCAATTTCGGGGCAATCCCTCTCGTTTTTCAGGATCATGACATTGCCATCGGCGTCGTGCGCAGCGCCGCGCCGCCGCGACTTGGCGCCCCACGTCTTGCCGTCGAACGCCCAGTAATGTTCGATGATCTGATCGGCAACGTGTACCGTAAGCTTCGACATTGCTTCGACCGCGGCCTTGTCCTCCGAGCACAGGAGTCCCAGCGCGCAGGCCACGTTCCACTTCCCCTCCGCGTTGGGCAGGGGCATCGACGTCGAGTTTTGCAGAAGCGGCCGTGCGGCGCCGAGCGGCAATGCATCCCCGATCGGCTTCACCGTGCCGGCAACCACCGCCGCGTAGCCGCCCTCGAACCGGCGCGAAACGAAATCCTTGAGGTAGTCGTGTTCCTCGCCGTCGATATCCGAATCGAGGCCGGCTGCCGAGACACCGCCGGCGCCGAAAATATAGCCGTGCTCGTAGTTGTAGGAGCGTTCCAGTATTTCGAGAATCGCATTCTCGTCATTGTCGGGGGGCGGGCCGGATTGCATTTCCTTTATCAGCAGCGCCTTGCGCTGTTCGGTCAGACTATAGGGGCTGCCTCCGACCCTCCGCTCGTCGACGATCTGTCGCGCCTTGTCGTCGCTGTCGTTGTCATTCTCGATCTCACCCGCATCCAGATTCTTCAAATATGCCTGCAGCGTATCGGACGAGTAACCCCAGACGTGGAACAGGTTCGCGAAGAAGCCGCCGAAGGAACGCCGCACTGCGCCCGCGCGATCGCTGCCGGTGTCTTGTTGCACAACATGGGTCAGTTCGTGCGCGATCAGCCGCCGGCCCGCCTCGCTATGCGGCGCATATTGACCCGCGCCGAACACGATGTCGCGGTCCACCGTGTAGGCCCGCGCGTCGAAGGCGCGCGCCGATTCCGCCGCGGCGCCGCCGGTGTGGACCCGCACGTCGCCGAAATCGCGGCGCGCGGCAGCCGGTGCGATTTCCGCGATGCGCGCTGCAACACCTTCTGCCTCACGCTCGAACTCATCGTCCGCGGGGTCGATCGTCAGGTTCGCGCGCATCGGCGCCGCGCTGGCGCGCACCCAGCTGAAATCGTGGCCAAATCTCGGCTCCATATAGGCGCGCGCCGCCGCGTCGAGCGGCTGTCCGGCTGATCGCAGCACGTCGTGAACGATGGGCGGGACTTCGGCCGCCGCGCTCTGTTGTGCGAGCGTGCGTTGGGCTGGCCCGGCTGTGCGAGTGCAGGCCTCGCATTTGCGTCCGGCGGCAGCGTGATTTCCGCATGAACAGTGGCACTGGAGCAAGCCGCCCAAACGCGCCGATTGGCCTGGCCAGAGAGCGTCCGGATGCGATGCAATCAACCGTCTCACTTGCCCGGCACCAATCGTTGGGCCGACCTTGACTTGTCGTCGACGTAAACGGTGAAGAAGTCTCCCGGCCCCGGCCTGGCCAGACCGCTGCGGAAGAAAATCAGCCATTCGCCATCGCGTCTGTCGGCGCGAATTTCGTATTGGCCTGGATCGTAGCCCTGTTGCCGGGCATAAAGCGTGGCCAGCCTGACGGCTTCTTCCTCGTTCATGACGACCTCTCCGTTGCTGCCGTGCTGGCGTTGTCCCTGCCTGCCGGCACCTCAAAGCAATGCTCCTGCAATTCCACCGACCAACGCCCCGACAAGGAAGCCGATCCCGGCTCCGGGGAAGCCGCCGATCAGCCCGCCTATGCCGGCACCCGCCAGTCCTCCTCCCAGAATGCCGAGGCCGACCTTTGCTCCTCTCGACATCGGCGGGCACCAGTTCGCTTTCTGGTCCTTGGTGAGCTTGATGTAGTCCTCGACCGTTTGTTTGCACTCGGCCGGCTTGGGCAACAGCTCGGCGCATGCGAGATCCGCCGTATGCGCCTTGCACTCGCTCTCCTTGAGAAACTTCTTGTACTCCTCGGCCGTCATCAGCGGGGCATCCGGCGGGTCACCTTTCGGGAGGTATCCCCTGGGTTGCCCGACACAGCCCTTCGGCCACTTGGCTTTCCAGTCTTCCCTGTGAGAGCTCTCGTGGACCGTCACGCAATCCTTCGTGCCGCTCGCCGCGCCGGCCCAACCGTTGTAGACGAGTTCGTAATCGCCGCTGCCGTCGCACTGGATTGTGGCGCTGCCCTGCTGGGGCGAGGGTTTCTCCTCGTCCGATCCTTCCGGCGACATGCCGCGCGCCTTGGCCGGAGTGTTGCTGAAGTCACGGCCGAAGCGGCTTTCCGTGACCGCGCGTATTGCTGGGTCGAGCGGCCGGCCGGACAAGCGGAGAACGTCCTGCAGAATCGGCGAAACCGATCTGGCCGCGCGCACTTGCGGCGCATCGCGCCGCAGGCTGCTTTCCTTCTCCGCGCAGGACGCACACGTGCCGCCCCCTGGGGTGTGACTGCCGCAGGCGCACTTGCGTTGCAACCGATAGGGCGAGGGCTTCGCCGTCGCTGCGGGACCCCGCAGTCTTTCGGCTTGTCTGATCATCGTTTGAAGCCTCCGTCTGTTGTACGCGGGTTAGCCTCTCATCACTCATCCGGCGTGGCCGCCACGTGCGGCGGAATAACGATCCCGACTGGTCCGCTTACCGCCTCGTGCTGCCACCTCACCACGTGTGCCTCGATACCTCTCGTGCAGTTCCGGAGCGTCTGGCGCTGGCGTCGGCGCGTAGCCAGTGCGGACCGATACTTCATGCTCTCCGGGCGGCAATTGGCGCGAGCGGCCGGATGGGCCAAGCGAGAGAATGTGACAGCCGACACGCGCTCCACTCCGTTCAGGTCCGCCTGATCTTCATTTCTTTTTCTTCTTTGATTTCGTGGTTGTTTTCTTCGTGTATGGCTTGGTGGCCGCTTTCCCATGAACACGTACGATTGTCTGCCCGATTACAGAGCCCTGGTTTATTTTCTTCGCAAAGGCGTCATCTTCGGGCGTATTTCCGACGCGAACGCATCCGTGTGAGGCAGGGTGGCCCGGGACGGGTTGACTATCGTGGATTCCGATACCCCGGTCCGGATCGGCGAAACCGATGAACCATGACATCGCGGCACCCTCCTTATTCTTTGCATCCCCGCCACGCCTGGAATTAACCTTGAACGTGTCGTTGGGTGTGCAGTTCTTCTCCGTTTGATTCTTGCAGGGGTCGTCCACGGTATTCGCCTCTCCTCTACCTGTAGACACTGCATGCGTCTCGACGGTGCCATCGCTCCAGGTCACCGTCATCGACTGCGCTGCCTGGTCGACGTCTATTTCTGTGACCGTTCGCTTGACCGCTTTCTTGTCCTTGGGCTTATCCTTCTGCTTGGCGCCTCCACCGGCTTGTGTTGGAATCAATTCCTGCTGCGCGATGTCGCCGAGTTGGGCCATCATGTCGAATTCGGCACTCGTCTCATCGTCGAGAGCAGCGACGTCTGATCCACTGACCGGCGAGTCGCCATCGTGCGCCTCGGTGTCATCGCTCTCCACTTCGATATCGACGTCCGGCAATTCGTCTTCGCCTAGAGCCTGACGTTGAATCGTTCTGCCCGACGTCGCCGACAAGAAGGAATGCGGTTCCGCGTCGGCACTGATATCCCGTGCCGCAGAATCGGCCTCACGTTCGTATCGATCGTCTGTCGGCCCCAGCTCGCGAGGCGATTCCGCGGCCTGTCCACGCTGTTGAACGACATGCGTCAACTCGTGCGCGATCAAGCTTCGGCCCGACCTTGTATGTGGTGCATATTCGCCGGGCCCGAACACGACGTTGCGTCCCGCCGTATACGCCGAGGCGCCGACCGAGCGCGCCGACTCCGCCGCTGTCGCGCCCGTATGGACTCGCACCGCGCTGAAATCGTGCCCGAAGCGCGATCCCATGAAGTCACGCGTTGCCGCATCAAGCGGCTGACCGGGGGAGCGCAACACGTCATGCACTATTGGTGGAACCGCACTATCGTTCGCCGACTTGCGCTGCAACAATCCATTCTTGCCGGCGCAGGCGTTGCATTCGCCTGCCATCGCGTGATTGCCGCAGGCACACTTGCGCTGCAGGACCAGCCCTGACCGCGGCGCGACTTCCCCTGAGACGGGCTTGAGCACGCGCGGGAAACTGGGTAACCTGATCATCGATTTCGTCCTCCGGCCTCACATTTCGAGTACAATACGTATCGCGTCCGTGACATCAGGATTACCGTGGCTAGGAGCTTGTCTGGATAGTCGCTGTTCAAATCTGGTCGGGTCTGATTCAACATTGGGCGATGAGCAAGTATTTTCGGCCTTGGAACATCGATCAGACGCTGCTTCTGCCGCCGAATGTGCAGGACTTCGTGCCGAAAGGCCATGTCTCGCGGTTTATGGTTGATCTGGTGCGGGAGAGCCTCGATCTCAGGGAGATCATGGGCAGCTATGTGAGCGGGCTTGGGCAGCCGCCGTTTGATCCGCGGATGATGGTGGCGCTGCTGCTGCATAGCTATGCGAGTGGGCTGTATTCGTCGCGTCGGATTGCCAAGGCCTGCCGGGAGCGGAACGATTTTGTGATGATCGTGGCGCTGGATGCGCCGGATTTTCGGACGATCAGCGACTTTCGCAAGCGACATTTGAAGGCGCTCGGCGCGCTATTCGTGCAGGTTCTGAAGTTGTGCGAGACGGCCGGGCTGGTCAAGCTCGGTCATGTCGCGCTGGATGGTACGAAGATCAAGGCGAACGCGTCGAAACACAAGGCGATGAGTTATGAGCGCATGAAGAAGCGCGAGGCGGAATTGAAGGCCGAGGTCGCTCGCATGCTGGCGGCCGCCGAGGCGGCGGATGCCTCGGAGGATGAGACTTTCGGCAACAGCGACGAACTGCCGGACTGGACCGTCGACAAGCAGAAACGGCTGGCGAAGATCCAGCAAGCGATGGCGGCGCTGGAAGCGGACGCCAAACTGGCGGCGGAGGAAGAGCGCCGCATCGAGGCCGAAAAGGAACAGCAGCGCCAGGCCGAAGGCCGCAAGAAGCCGGGCAAACCGGCGGCGCTGCCATCGGAGGAACCCAATCCCAAGGCGCAACGCAACTTCACCGATCCGGAAAGCCGCATCATGAAGTCGAAGGATGGCTTCGTTCAGGCCTATAATGCCCAGGCGGCCGTCGATGCACATGCCCAGATCATTGTCGCGCAAGAACTGACCCAGCACGGCAGCGATCAGGGCCAGTTGGTGCCCCTGATCGAGGCCATCGAGAGCAATCTTGGCCGCAAGCCGCGGCAGGCCTCAGCGGATTCCGGCTACTGCAGCGAAGCCAATCTCGAAGCGCTCGACACACGCAGCATCGATGGCTATGTCGCGCCCGGACGCGCCAAGCACCCGACAGTAGCGAACGGAAAAGTCGGCGGCCCGCTGACACAGGCCATGCGAAAGAAGATCGACGATGGCGGCTTCGAAACACCCTACCGATTGCGAAAGCAAGTGGTGGAGCCGGTGTTCGGACAGATCAAACAGGCAAGAGGCTTCCGCCAGTTCCTGTTGCGGGGCATCGAGAAAGTGCGCGCCGAGTGGACAATGATCTGCACCGTCCATAACCTCCTCAAGCTGTTCAACCTCGCAAACGCAGCCTGAGCCTGCTACTCTACAACAAATGCCCGTCACGAAAACATATCTGGACGGGCTCCTAGGGAAGGACAAAATCCGCCTTATCTTTGCCGCCACTGATCTTGGCAGTCGTGGCTTCGATATGATCGATCAGGGCCTCCAGATTTGACGCGGTTCCCTTTTGAATATCATGATAGAGCACGATGATATTCGGCGACGGCGTCGTAGGCTTCCAGCCTCTTCGCTGTACATTTTGCATTTCCGATTCGATGCGACCTTTCAGGACTGCAAGCGAAAGATCTTCGCCGCGGTCGCCATCCATGTCCCACAAGACGTTCGTCAGGCCGGCCGCCGCGTAAATAGCTTCGACGCTTTTGTCGAACTTTCCTTTTGGCGGCCGCACCCAATCGGGGGCGGTCCCCGTTTGCGCCTCGATGTAATTCTTTGCGGACTCGAGTTCTCCTTTTAGCGAGCCGGCTTTTGCTGCCGAGGTGTGCACCTGATGGTCGATCTTGCCACCGGTATGAACGGCGACTTTATGCCCTTCCGCAGCCATTCGCTTGACAAGTGCTTTTCCGGCCGGAGCGCCACCGCGCATTTCATGTCCCTCGGAATCGAGCGCAGCCGTCTGGATAAAAAAGCCCGCCTTGATGCTCTTTCCCTTCAGGGTATCCAGCACTTTCTCCGTGCGATTAGCGCCGGTTCCCAATTTCGCGGCATGCGGACCATCGTCGAAGGTGAGAGAAAACTTGCGCGTGACGCCAGTCGCGGCGCCGGCCGCGGCGCCAGCAGCAACCGCACCGGCGTCGGGTACGCCAGCGTCGCCCGGCTCAAGCGCACCTGCATCCTTCTGACGAGCCACGCCCACGCCTGCCGTGTGTGGCCGGAACGAACCGCCGGCAGAGACAGCGGCTGCGGCGATATCCGCTTCGCGTTCCGCCGCACTCGCGGCAGGCGTCAACGGGAGATCGCTGGATGCAGGCGCCGCTTGCCCACCTTGCTGCACAACGTGCGCGAGTTCGTGGCCGAGGAGCTCCCTGTCACGTCGACTGTTCAAATCAGTGTTGTGGCCGACGACGACATCGCGCCCGACCGTATAGGCATGTGCGGAAATGCTTTTCGCAGAAGCTGCGGCGAGCGGACCGCTGTGCACCCGTACGCCGCTGAAGTCGTGCCCGACTCGCGGCTCCGTGAACGCGCGCGTCGCTGCATCAAGCGGCTGCCCGGACGAACGCAGTACGTCATGGACGATCGAGGGAACGGCGCCGGATGCCCCTTGATTTGTCGCCTTGCGCTGCAACGGTCCGCTCGTGCGCTCGCAGGCTTCGCATTTGTTACCGGCCATCGTGTGAGTGCCGCACGCACATTTGCGCTGCAGCAGACCGCGTGGCGCTGCGGCGTTCACAGATGCGGCGGTGGTTTTGCCAGCTTCCGGCTCATCGCGTGATGCCCCCATGTACCGCTCGCGCCACTTGCGCGCCGATGCCTTGCGGCGTCGCACCGGCCTCGAGCCGGACCGCGTCGGCACGCACGCTCGGCACCGCGAATCCCTGGCTGAACGCATCCGGCGCGATGCCTGCCGCCAGCAGTCGCGACAGCTCCGCTTCCACCGCCGCCTGCACCAGCCGCCCGTCATGCGCGCCGAGCGGCAACCTGTCGAGCACCAGCCGGTCGATGTGCAGGCGGATGTTCATGCCGTCCCTCCGGCGCTTTCCAGCCAGCGGAAGTCGGCGGGGTTGATTGGCTTCTCCATCTTGACGAATTCGCCGCGCGCGGCCTCGAGCACGATAGGCATCGTCACCAGCCCGCCCGCCCGGGCGGCGAGAAAGGCGCTGTTGATCGCGATATTCTGGATGCTGCCACCGGTAAGGCTCAGCCGCGCAAGGCGGGCGAAGTCGAGATCCCGGGATTGGTCGGGCCGCAGCATGCGCCGCCACATCGCCTCGCGCTCCTCCGTGCCGGGGAACGGGAAATCGACGATGAAGCGCAGCCGCCGCGTGAAGGCCTGGTCGAGCATGGTCTTCATATTGGTCGCGAGGATCGCGAGCCCCTGATAGCTTCCATGCGTTGCAGCAGATAGTTGATCTCGATGTTGGCGTAGCGGTCGTGGCTGTCCTTTATTTCGCTGCGCTTGCCGAACAGGGCGTCGGCTTCGTCGAAGAACAGGATGACGCCACCGTCCTCTGCGGCGTTGAACAGCCTGCGCAGGTTCTTCTCGGTCTCGCCGATGTACTTGTTCACCACCGCCGAGAGGTCGATGCGATAAAGCAGGAGGCCAAGCTCGCTGGCGAGCACCTCCGCCGCCATGCTCTTGCCGGTGCCGCTCTGTCCCGCGAACAGTACGCTGATGCCGAGCCCGCGATTGAGCCGATCGCGAAAGCCGTAGGTGTCGTAGACGGCGTTGCGGTGCTCGACCTGGTCGGCGATCTGGCGCAGCATCGTCATCTCCGGCCGCGGCAGCTTCAGGTCGTTCCAGGTGGCCTTGGTATCGATGCGCTGCGCGAGCTGGTCGAGAATCGGACGGGCGCGCATCAGGCAGCCCTCCCACAGGCGCGCGGCGAGCGCTCCGGCGGTCGCCGCCGTCGCCTCATCCGCGATGCCGCGGATTGTCGGCACGTTGAAGCTGAATTGCCCGGAGAGCTTCGCGGGGTGGTCGGCCGCCGCCTCGCCCAATGCAGCGCGCCACGCGTCGCGCTGTTCGGCCGGCGACGGTTTGGCGACATCAACGACGCTGTGCGCGCGTTCCAGCCCCGGCCACGGCTCGCGCGCGTCGAGAAACACCAGTCCGCTGCTGCGGTTGAGCCAGCGCCTGATGACGTGCACCTGCGCGTCGTTGCGATCGATGTCGGCAACGTCGAGATAGAGCCCGATCGGCAACAGCATGCGTTCGCGCTGGTATAGCCGCGCGAACGCTTCAAGATCCGCCGGGCTCGACGGCAGCGTTTCGACGGCGAGGCGATAGAGCCGCAACTGGCGGCTCGCGGCGATGCGTTGCGCCACCATCCGCTTGCTCGCGCCATCCTTGCCGAGCAGCTGGATGGCGGGCAGTTCCTCGTCAAGGATGGTTTGCCGCAGACCCTCACTGATCGCGTCGGCCACGGTCCGCTGCGAGGCCGGAATGTCCGCTCCTTCATCCGCCGGAGTCAGCATCGACAGCATCGGCAGCAGGCGATCGTCGAGATAATTGAGCCCCTTGACGTAATTGACGATGCGCTCGTCGGCCCGAAGCGGACTGTCGTTGAGCGGCAGCGCGCCCGGCTGGTTGATTTCGATCAGGCGCCAGTAGCGCAGCGGACGCTCCGGAGAGCGCACGTCCCATGCCGGCTGGTCGAACAGCGCAAGCGCGAGCGCGAAGGTCGGATAGGACTTGGCGGGATCGTCCTGCGCGCGCGCGCATAATCCCGCGATCCTTGTATCGAGTTCCACCGCAACGCAGAGCAGCAGCACGTTGCGCTCGAATTCGGACAGGCCGAGCCGGTTGCCGAGCAGGAGCAAAGCCGGAGAATGATCGGATGCCGGAACCAGCATCGGTGGCGGGCCGAGACCCTCTCCCGCCGCTTCGCGCGGAGGCGTCAATGCGGGGCGATCCGGAACGGCTTTTGTGCGGCGGAACAGCGACCGCGACACCGTGCCGGCGCCTGGGTCCGGCACAGTATCGCTACGCTCTGTTCTTCCGGATTGCGAGGCTCTTTTCGCCAGCCATTCCAGTCGCGCACGCAGCGAGCCGACCGCATCAGAAAGATACTGGTCGTTGCTGATCAGCCATTGGTCGGCGTCGATCATTATCCAACCCTTATCTGTTGCAGCGGATCGAAGGCCGGGACTTGCGCGGGACCTTGGAGGATCACCGGGATGCTGTCGACGTTGTCGACGCGGAGGCGCACGACATACACGCCCTTGTCCACGTCCGGCACGTTGAACTTGATTGTGGTCGGTTTGTCCTGCTGCAACGGGTCCTTGTTCGAAATGGCCGGGAACCTCAACCTCACCACCTGATCGCCAAACCACACGATGACGTTCTGAATCGGTTCAAAGCCGCTGTTCGGATTCTTGCGATCACGGATGCGCGGCGTGCAGGTGATGGTGAGTTCTTCGCCCACTGCCACGCTGGCCACGGTCGTGCTGTTCGGCGTCAGCACGATCGACGGCGCCAGCGCGAAGCTGATGCTGTTGCTGACCATGCGCGGCGAGCCGGATTTTTCCACGACGTGCGACAGCGTGTACATGCCTGGCGCCCAGATCCCCCAGGCATCGGGATCAGTGCCGATATCGTTGAGCACCATCCTGATTTCGTCCGGCTTGTCCCCGGGCAATGGCGGGACGTCGACGACGGGCGGCGGCACCACTTGCGTCGTCAGTGGCGGAATAAGGCTGGTAAATCGCACAACGGCGTCGTCCGTCCGCAAATTGTCTCCGGCGATGACGAGTTCCTCGCCGAGGCGCGCGGCGGGCTGCGACCGCGGCGCCCGGGCTTCGCGCAACACCGTGGCCGAGGCTGCCGTCGCCTGCGGCCCGCGATCGTCCTCGCCCCGCTTCAGCACCGGCAATGGCGCTTTCGGCTGCATTGTGCTGTCAATCAGCACCACCGTGACTTCATAGGCGGCCGACACCCGGAAGTTGGTTTGCAAGGCGCTCCACAGCTTCGACATCTCGTCCATCGACAGCGGCAGCTGCGTAATGCGCAGCCGCTCGAACTGAGCCGGCAGGCCGCCGTCCGGAATGTCGGTGATGTCGCCCGGAAACAGGACCGGATGATCGTGCAGCACGCTCATCGCGGCGCCAAGGATCCGGTGATTAAGGGCCTTAATTTGACCTGCCTGCTTGCCATACGGCGTGACCAAATAGTGCAGGTTGAGGGCGAGCGGCGGCCTGCCTCTCTCGCCGGACTTCACCTCCGGCAGGTCGAGATTTCGCCATGCCGCATTGATCGTGGTTTGATAGAGAAACAAATTGAGCGACAGCTTCTCGTCCTTGAGCGCTTCGTCCGGTGCGAGCGTGGTCACAGTCACATCAAGGGTCGACAGATCGGAGTCGAGTGTTCGAATGCCAGCCTCCAGCAGCGAGCGAAGCGCGCTCGTTGCTACCGCGATGGCGATCGACGTGCTCACGCCTGTCCCCGCTGGCCGCGCCGGCGCAGATATTCATCCAGGCTCATCGGCTGCTCGCCGGCACGAACCGGCCGAGGGTCGCGTGCCGGGGCCTGTACGGCGCGCACCTCGACGCGGCCGATGGTGACGTGAACGGTGGGTGCAGGCGCAGGGGCTTCGCGACCTCGGGACTGCGCGCGATCGCCAGCGTGCAGCGCAGTCGCGGGAGCAACATCGCCGAAGGCCGGCGGCATTCGAGCGGGTGCCACTGTGGGGACCGCTGCACTGTCGCTGGTTTGTTGCGTTATCGCTATGACAGGCACGACTGGCGGCGGACGGGCCAATCGCACCGGACCGGCCGGCTCGGGTTCAGCTGTAGCCGCAGGCTGAGAAGCCGTCCGGCGCGGCGACGGGTCCGGCACCGGCGCCGTGATGGCGGTATCGCGCGGCTCGACGGCGGGTGGCGCAAGCCGCCGCTCCATGACGGGCAGCACCGTGGTTTGCGCCACCAGTTGATCTGGCTCATTTGGAGGAACAGCGCGGCTTGCGATCTCCGGCGAAAGCGGCGCGGCGATCGAAGCATGAAGCATTCCCCGCTCCGGCTTGCCTGATTCCGCGTCAATGTGCAGCCGCGCGGGAGAGATCGGGTCGGATGCAGCCTGCGGCGCAGACCGAGCTACCGCGCGTTGGACGGTCGTGGACGCGGCAGACGGCGGCTCGTCGTGGCGTTGCGGCGCGCGCGCGGCGCGGGATTTCTCCGCGGATCGCTTCGGCGCTGTCTTCGAGCTCGCTTTTCGTTTCGGCAGGAAGCGCGTCCGGCCGCTGCTCGTAAAACGAGGGCAGGCGCGGCGCGACTGCGGCGGCCGCACCGCGTTCACGCTCAATCAGCTGGCCCAGAAAATCGTTCATGCGCGAACCATTTCGAGATAGCGCTGCCGGCGGCGCGCGCTCATCGCCAGAATATCGGCTTCGCGCCAGCCATAGGCTCGCGCCAGCGTATGGACGTCGTGCAGCGTGCGTTGCGCCCAGGCATGAACTTCGTGCCAGAGGAACGCTGCGATATCGAACAGCGCGATCCAGTCGTGGCCGCAGGCCGGACAGGTCATTGCCAATTCGATCTGCGCCTGAGGGTCGGCTTTCCGCATCGTGTCGGCAAGCGCCGCGACGATCGTGTCCGGGAGCTCGCCGGCCGCAGTGAGCGCGCCGTCGTGCTGCGCCTCGACCACACAATGGGAGATTAGCGCGCGGCGCGCCGCGTCCTTGTCAAGCGATGACACTGCGATAACGTCGGCGCTGGCCGGAAGGCGGAAGGCGATGTCATAGTCGGCCAGTTGCAAACGGTGCGTCAGGACTTCGGGATCGCCGGCTTCGATCTGCTCTGCGCGCATGTCGTGGACGTGAAAGCTCACGTCGAGCGGATCGCCGCATGCGGCACATCGCGAAACGGCCGCAACCGCATCGCCGAACAGCAATTCCCGCAGCCGAAGCAATCGCGCATCGCGGACCCCGATCGGCAGGGCAGCGAGCTTGTCCGGCGCGACATCGGACGACCCGGCCGTCAGCAGCAGCAGCGCACGCCGCGTCGGGGACTGATCGAGTCCCTGCTCCCATGCCGCAAGAAGCTCGTTCGCCGTCGGGGTGCGCATGACCGATCATGCAGGTTCGGTGAAGGTCGGCTCGGACGGCTCCGGCACCTCGTAGTCGCGTTCCCAGCCCTCATTTTCCAGCTTGATGTGCTGGATCGCGACCGCGTTGGCATTGGCGTCGAGATCGGGCATCGCCTGGTACTCCGAAACCCAACACCGGTAAACCTTGTAGGCGACGGCGGGCTGTCCGGCTTCGTTGTAGAGCTCGATGATGATGTCCTTGCGAAAATCCTTCAGGGACACTTCCGCGCCCAGGCCCGATCCGAAATTCCAGACCTTGTTCGCCCATTTCTCGAATTCGGGGTCGTGCGTGACGCCGCGCTCGATCGAAATCGCGTCGAACTTGCTGCGTCCGGGCGATTTTCGCCCGGTGGACGGATCGCCGCCTTCGCGGTGCTCGACGACTTCGGTCGTGCGCTTCAACCCGCCGATCTTGCTCACGCCCGCAACGTAGCGGCCGTCCCACTTCACCCTGAATTTGAAGTTCTTGTACGGGTCGAAGCGTTGCGCGTTGACGCTGAACTGAGCCATGACTGTCTCCCTAGGAGCTTGTCTGGATAGTCGCTGTTCAAATCTGGTCGGGTCTGATTCAACATTGGGCGATGAGCAAGTATTTTCGGCCTTGGAACATCGATCAGACGCTGCTTCTGCCGCCGAATGTGCAGGACTTCGTGCCGAAAGGCCATGTCTCGCGGTTTATGGTTGATCTGGTGCGGGAGAGCCTCGATCTCAGGGAGATCATGGGCAGCTATGTGAGCGGGCTTGGGCAGCCGCCGTTTGATCCGCGGATGATGGTGGCGCTGCTGCTGCATAGCTATGCGAGTGGGCTGTATTCGTCGCGTCGGATTGCCAAGGCCTGCCGGGAGCGGAACGATTTTGTGATGATCGTGGCGCTGGATGCGCCGGATTTTCGGACGATCAGCGACTTTCGCAAGCGACATTTGAAGGCGCTCGGCGCGCTATTCGTGCAGGTTCTGAAGTTGTGCGAGACGGCCGGGCTGGTCAAGCTCGGTCATGTCGCGCTGGATGGTACGAAGATCAAGGCGAACGCGTCGAAACACAAGGCGATGAGTTATGAGCGCATGAAGAAGCGCGAGGCGGAATTGAAGGCCGAGGTCGCTCGCATGCTGGCGGCCGCCGAGGCGGCGGATGCCTCGGAGGATGAGACTTTCGGCAACAGCGACGAACTGCCGGACTGGACCGTCGACAAGCAGAAACGGCTGGCGAAGATCCAGCAAGCGATGGCGGCGCTGGAAGCGGACGCCAAACTGGCGGCGGAGGAAGAGCGCCGCATCGAGGCCGAAAAGGAACAGCAGCGCCAGGCCGAAGGCCGCAAGAAGCCGGGCAAACCGGCGGCGCTGCCATCGGAGGAACCCAATCCCAAGGCGCAACGCAACTTCACCGATCCGGAAAGCCGCATCATGAAGTCGAAGGATGGCTTCGTTCAGGCCTATAATGCCCAGGCGGCCGTCGATGCACATGCCCAGATCATTGTCGCGCAAGAACTGACCCAGCACGGCAGCGATCAGGGCCAGTTGGTGCCCCTGATCGAGGCCATCGAGAGCAATCTTGGCCGCAAGCCGCGGCAGGCCTCAGCGGATTCCGGCTACTGCAGCGAAGCCAATCTCGAAGCGCTCGACACACGCAGCATCGATGGCTATGTCGCGCCCGGACGCGCCAAGCACCCGACAGTAGCGAACGGAAAAGTCGGCGGCCCGCTGACACAGGCCATGCGAAAGAAGATCGACGATGGCGGCTTCGAAACACCCTACCGATTGCGAAAGCAAGTGGTGGAGCCGGTGTTCGGGCAGATCAAACAGGCAAGAGGCTTCCGCCAGTTCCTGTTGCGGGGCATCGAGAAAGTGCGCGCCGAGTGGACAATGATCTGCACCGTCCATAACCTCCTCAAGCTGTTCAACCTCGCAAACGCAGCCTGAGCCTGCTACTCTACAACAAATGCCCGTCACGAAAACATATCTGGACGGGCTCCTAGGTCTGGATTTGTCCAGCGATCTGCTGGAGCTTGATGACCACGAATTCGGCGGGTTTGAGCGGCGCGAAACCAACCAGCACGTTGACGATGCCGCGATCGATGTCGCTCTGCGGGTTCGTCTCCTTGTCGCACTTGACGAAATAGGCTTCCGCCGGCGTTTTGCCCTGGAAGGCGCCTTGCCGGAACAGGCTCTGCATGAACGCGCCGACATTCAGCCTGATCTGCGCCCACAGCGGCTCGTCGTTTGGCTCGAACACCACCCACTGGGTACCGCGATAGAGGCTCTCTTCGATATAGAGCGCAGTGCGACGCACCGGGATGTACTTCCATTCCGAGGCGAGCCGGTCGTCGCCCTGCAGCGTGCGCGAACCCCAGATGATGCGGCCCGCGGCCGGCATGGTGCGCAGGCAGTTGACGCCGAGCGGGTTGAGTTCGCCGTTTTCGGCGTCGGTGAGCGGCACTCGTAGTTCCAGTACGCCAACGAGGGTCGCTTCCAAACCGGCCGGCGCCTTCCAGACGCCCCGTGTCGTATCGGTGCGGGCAAAGATGCCGGCGACAGCGCCACAAGGCGCGAAGTTTTCGATCTGGTTGCCGCGCAGCATATCGGGTTGGCGCAATGCGGAAAGAACAGCGCGGCGTTCTTGCTGGTAGTTCCGAGCACAGAGGTTTGCTTGGCGCTGTCCTTTGTATTCCAAGTGGGAAGCGGATCGACGAGCAGTATGGCGCGTCGGTCTTCGCAGTACTTGGCAGCCGCCGAAATCACGGTGTCATTGTCCACACCGCCGCCCACGACGTCATTGCTGTCCGGTTCGCCGCCTGTCGTGTAGGGCGGAATGCACAGAATGTTGAAAAGGTCGGCGTTGTCCAGCGCGTAGATGCCTTTCTTGTTCGCCTGGCCATCCACGAACGTGCCGCTTTTCAGTACCGCCCCGTCGAATGTTGTGCTTTCGTCCGCGAGGGCCTTCTGGGCGTCCTTGACTTTGCTTTGTGCAGCCGCGATATCGGCCGGATTCTGAGGCACTTTATTCTTGGCATCGACCAAGGCCTTCTTCGCTGCCGCCAATGGGACATCCAACTTGGACAGTTGGTCCATTGCCTTGTCAGCAAACTCGCCCTCTGCTTTCCTTAGTTCCTCCGTCGCCGTCTTGATCTTGCCATCGTCCTTGGCATCATTGGCTTCCTTGAGCTTCGCCTTCGCATCCTCGACCTTCTTGAAAACAGCCTGGATCGCCGCAGGGGCCTTAAAATCTCCCTCCCAGCGCACGAGATTGGACTCGATCTTTAGAATCTCGTCGACGCGGCGTGCTCCGTCAATCAGCGTCACATTGCGAAACTTTTCGGAAGCAACGGTTGCGCCATCCGCTCCGATCTCCCGGATGGTTAGATTGAAAATAATCGTCCCTGTCGGAAGGCCCATCGCCGTGACCACCTGGTCGGAGATGTCGGTGTCGATGGTGAAACGCAGATTGTGTCCCCACGAACCCGGATAGGCAGCCTCAAGGGTGAAGTCCTCCGCGGTCAAAGGCGTCTTTTCCCGCTCGCCGTCCGGTTCGAAAAGACGAACAATGATGGCTTGTGTACCGCCATTGAGAAAAAAGTCGCGCACCGCGTATCCGAGCGCGCTGCCGATCCACAGCCCGCCGAAAATGCGCTCGAAATCGCCGAAGCTGTTGATCGTGGTCGATTCGTCGGTCGGTCCGCGCAGCGCCCGGCCGACGAATGCCGCGATCGACGTGCCGACGCCGGTGATGGTGATGGTGTGCACACCGCTCGGGACTTCCTCGATGTAGACGCCCGGATAGCTCAGTGCGGCTGGCATGGCGTCCCCCTCACGTCTGGATCTGTCCAGCGATCTGATGAAGCTTGATGACCACGAATTCGGCCGGTTTGAGCGGCGCAAAGCCGACAAGCACGTTGACGATGCCGAGATCGATGTCATTCTGCGTAGTGGTGTCCTTGCCACACTTGACGAAATAGGCTTCCGCCGGCGTCTTGCCCTGGAAGGCGCCCTGCCGGAACAGACTCTGCATGAACGCGCCGACATTCAGCCTGATCTGCGCCCATAACGGCTCGTCGTTCGGCTCGAACACCACCCACTGGGTACCGCGATAGAGGCTCTCCTCAAGGAAAAGAGCCGTGCGCCGCACCGGGACGTATTTCCATTCCGAGGCGAGCCGGTCGTCGCCCTGCAGCGTGCGCGATCCCCAGATGATGCGGCCTGCGGCCGGCATGGTGCGCAGGCAGTTGACGCCGAGCGGGTTGAGTTCGCCATTTTCGGCATCGGTGAGCGGCACACTCAGTTCCGGCACGCCAACCAGGGTCGCTTCCAAACCGGCCGGCGCCTTCCAAACGCCGCGTGTCGTATCGGTGCGGGCAAAGATGCCGGCGACGGCTCCGCAAGGCGCGAACTGCTCCACAAGATTGCTGTTGAGCGGGTTGGGCTGCTTCAGCCGTGGGAAAAACAGCGCCGCGTTCTTGCTTTTGGTGCCAAGGTTGGAAAGACCGTCTATGGCGCCTTTTTTGTCCTTCCAACGCGCGGGCGGATCGACCAGCAGCATGGCGCGGCGGCGCTCGCAATAGACCGCCGCTTCGGCGACCAGCGCCGGATCAACCTCGCCGCCGGCGAGGTATGGAGGAATGCACAGGATGTTAAACAGTTCGGCGTCTTCCAGCGCGTACAACCCGTCCTTTTTGTCCTCCTTGCCCTGTCCGTTGAAGTCCGCGATCGCGAGCGCGTCGCCATCCCCGGCCGTGTCGAGGACCCCGGTGCTCGCGTTGTCGTCGTTCCAGATTGTTTTTCCTTGCGCCGGATCCTTCGCATGCGCCGTCGGTAATACCGGCAAAGCGCCGGTCATCTCCACGAGACGCGATTCATTCTTGAGCACCTTGTCGACGCGCCGCGCGTTGGCAGCGTCGACCGACAGATTGCGGAAGGACTCGGTCTGCTGGGTCGTGCCATCGTATATGGTCCGATTAAACAGGCCCTGCACGTCGTTGCCGTCGGCATCCTTGACGTCAAGGTCGACCCGCCCGCGCAACTTGTTTCCCCAAACGCCCTGGTACCTGGCTTGAAGATTCAGTCCCTTGACGTTCAGGGTGGCCTTGCCGAGCGGCACGGCCTTGGCGATCGCGCTCTTCGCGGCGGCCTCTACGGTTGCCGCGGTTGCGCTGGAGTTGTCCGCTACCTCCTTCGCGGCAGCATCGTATACGGCCTTGGCGGCGCTCTTCTTCGGTTCATCGGCATACGAGTCTGCTTTTGCCTTGATCTTGGCCAAAGCGGTGGCGGCATCGCCCGCGCCGGCGCCCTCGGCGGCGGTATCCTTGGCGGCGGCGAGCGCGTCCGCTTCATCGCCAGCCGCGATCTTTCCGTGATACAGGCGCACGATGATCGCCTGGCCGCCGCCGTTCAGGTAAAAATCCCGCACCGCATAGCCGAGCGTGCTGTCGAGCCAGAGCCCGCCGAAGATGCGCTCGAAATCCCCGTAGTTGTTGATCGTTACCGGCTCGTCGCTCGGCCCGCGCAATGCGCGTCCGATGAAAGCCGTGATCGAGGTGGCGACGCCTGTGATGGTGTGAACGCCGCTCGACACTTCTTCGATGTAAACGCCTGGATAAGTGAGCGCGGCAGGCATGAACGCCTCCTCGGTGTGGCAAGGCGCGAATCGAAACCTATCAAATCCTCGCGGGGGCGGTTGTGTACTTCCCCGATGGCGTCGGCGCCTTTTTCCAATTTCTGGTTGTAACTACCTTATGCGGTGAAATTCAAGACTGTTAGCTATTGATAGCATGACTTTCTACGGGACACACTGTCGCGCAACGAACTCTCAAGCAGCTCAAAGCATTGCGCGCGGACCCGGCAGGCTGCCGATCGCCGACGATCGCAGTGCCGTTTGCCAATTCCCTGTCACATCCAACAGGGAATTTGTCCAAGCGTTACAGGGTCATCTTGGAGGGAAGCAAGAAACCTTCCCTAGTACCCAGAATCAGAGCTGAGTGATACGGCGGCCTTTGAAACGGCGTTGACGGACCTTTTTCTTGGTCCAGACGAAGGGCTCGGCTCTGTCGTTGTATGCGTTGACGTAGGCATCGATGTGCTCCTGAAGCTGCGTGAGGCTTGTGAAGGAGGTGCCGCTGAGCGACTGCCCCTGCAAGATCGAAAACCATACCTCGACCTGATTGAGCCAAGACGCACTTGTCGGCGTGAAATGAAATTGCACGTTGGGGTGGGCCTTGAGCCAATGCTCGTTCTTCTTGTGGGTGTTGAGGTTGTCGAGGATGACGTGAAGCTTCCGGTTCGGAAAAGCCGCGGTGACGCTGTTCATGAAGTCGAGAAACTCGACGCGGCGTCGGCGTTTTGAATGCGCCGCGATGATCTTTCCGGTGGCGACTTCGAGCGCCGCAAACAATGTTGTGGTGCCATGCCGCTTGTAATCGTGGCTCTGGCCGGTCAAGGCGCGGCCATTGGGCAACTTCAGATAACCCTGCGCTCGCTCCAAAGCCTGGATCGAGGGCTTCTCGTCCACGCACAGCACAATGGCCTTCGCGGGCGGGGCGACATAGAGGCCGACAACATCGGCGGCTTTGGCCGTAAAGTTCGGGTCGTTGCTCTCACACCAGGACTTACGAGCCGCGAGGTCAATCTTGTGGCTGCGCAGGAACCGCCAGACATATTGGACGTCAACATCGCCCAGCGCCCCGGCCAGCAGGGGCCCGGTCCAGCGTGCGAACCCGTCCGGCGGCGGCTTGTCCAGCAGCTTCAGAATCCGCTTGTCGGTGGCCTTCGTATAGATTGGCTGCTTGCCCGGTCGCGGCTTGTCTTGCAGCCCTTCAAGGCCTTGGTCGGCATAGCGATGCCGCCAAAGGCTGACAATCCGCGGCTGGACCCCAACTTCCTTGGCGATCGACCGAGTGCTGCGTCCATCCGCCGCCAACAGAACTATCCGCGCCCGCTTCAAATCGCGCTGCAACGTCACCGGGGAGCGGCAACACGCCTCAAGCACCTTGCGATCTTTCCTCGAAAGGTGGACTTCTCTTGCTTCGGGTATCATCCCGACCTTGAATCACGACTCACGCTTTAAGAACAGTAGGTACTAGCATAGGGGAGCTGCGAGGGGCACTGAAGCCGTTGGGCATGTTCTCCCCCTGCAGCCGGGCCGCTGGTGCCGGGTCCGCCCGCAAAGGCCGACCCGAATCCCACGCAGCGCGTTGTTCGCCGCTCGGCAGTTGCCCGGTGTCGCGCCTCAGGCCCTCGCATTCTTCCGCTATCCGCTCTACTCGTCCAGCAATTCGAGGAAATCGTTGACTCGCTTAACCGTCGCGCTCCAGCGATTTTCCTCTCGACTTGCGAAGCCGGCCTGGCAGGAAGGTCGCCGCAACGGCCTCGGGGCCGACGTCGAGCCTCACGATGCCGCGCCGCTTGCACTCCAGCCGGAGCCTTGCCGCTGCGAAAAACTCGCGCGCCTCTCTTTTGCTTCTGCGATCAGTCGCGAATATTCCATAACCGCTCATTCCGCGAATACGCGAGCCATTGCGTAATCCTAGACCAATCGAGAAAACCCCAATCTTGCGATGCCGTCAGCGATTTCGCTTGCGTTTTGATCATTGCTTCGGCCACGCCGGCTGGGATGGCACACCGACGCCGCCATCGCTTGCTGGATCTTCGCCAGCCGTTTCTGCTTGTCGACGGTCCAGTCCGGCAGTTCGTCGCTGTTGCCGAAAGTCTCATCCTCCGAGGCATCCGCCGCCTCGGCGGCCGCCAGCATGCGAGCGACCTCGGCCTTCAATTCCGCCTCGCGCTTCTTCATGCGCTCATAACTCATCGCCTTGTGTTTCGACGCGTTCGCCTTGATCTTCGTACCATCCAGCGCGACATGACCGAGCTTGACCAGCCCGGCCGTCTCGCACAACTTCAGAACCTGCACGAATAGCGCGCCGAGCGCCTTCAAATGTCGCTTGCGAAAGTCGCTGATCGTCCGAAAATCCGGCGCATCCAGCGCCACGATCATCACAAAATCGTTCCGCTCCCGGCAGGCCTTGGCAATCCGACGCGACGAATACAGCCCACTCGCATAGCTATGCAGCAGCAGCGCCACCATCATCCGCGGATCAAACGGCGGCTGCCCAAGCCCGCTCACATAGCTGCCCATGATCTCCCTGAGATCGAGGCTCTCCCGCACCAGATCAACCATAAACCGCGAGACATGGCCTTTCGGCACGAAGTCCTGCACATTCGGCGGCAGAAGCAGCGTCTGATCGATGTTCCAAGGCCGAAAATACTTGCTCATCGCCCAATGTTGAATCAGACCCGACCAGATTTGAACAGCGACTATCCAGACAAGCTCCTAGATCCGGAAGCGCCTGGCCTGGTTCTCCGCCGAACCAAAGATACCGCTCGATCTTCAAGCTATCACCGTCGAATTCGATCCAGATGACGCAGCCTCCCGGCTTTGCCAGCAGCTTCGTGCCGACGCTGACATGGCGGACCTTTGACCCGGCAAAGCTCGATTTGAGCTGAACGTGACGAAGGAAGCCGTTTGCTTCCAGTACGAGATCGTAGCCACCGCGGTCGACTTCGGCCTTGAGGACTTCGATGTCGCGTTGATTGCTCCGCCACATTGCAGCAAGCAATTCACCAAGGAACAGATGACCGATCGCCTGCTCCCGCAGGCTTGAGTCCTGAGAATGCCAGCCCGCGCGTGGAAGGTCTGAGCGCTCTTCAGTCAATTCAGCCACTTGATCCTGTCCTTCGTTCCTCGTCAGTACGCTTGCCTGTCCGGCGAAGTCCAATGCATCGAGACCGGTCCGGACAGTGTCGCATTCGAGGGTTAATACTATCCCTTTTTGGGATAATCCATTTTCAGGATCAAATTGCCTGCCGCCGATTCACGGTCGCGGCGGTCAATGCAAAAGTCCCTAAAATCTGCCGAATATGCCCGGCTGATCCAGCTTCTTGTCGCAGCGCGACAACGAGCCGGCATGCGGCAGCATGCATTGGCGCGGAAGTTGGGAAAGCCGGAGTCGTTTATCGCCAAATATGAGGGTGGCGAGCGGCGGATCGACGTGGTCGAGTTCATCGCCATCGTCGAGGCACTCGGCGCCGATCCGCTCAAGCAGTTCAAGGCATATCTCGCAGGACGGCCGGCAAAATCTCCCCGGAAATCGGCGAGCTAAGCTCCGCTAACGCCGATCATCCGGTGGTCCAAACCCCGCGAAATGAGCCGCAAGATTGCTCGGGAATTCGCTCGACTTCGGGGTCGATCGGAGCGGTAGTGTCGTCGTCAACAACGGGCGATGCACATGGATACGGCAGCCATCAACGAGACCATCAAACTCTTTCTTGTCGAGATCACCACGAAGCTCAACGAGGCGGTTCGCATCGCCCGGGCGGCGGAAGCCTGCGTTGTGGCTGGCAGCGTCGCCGAAGGGATCGAAGTATCGATGGAGATCGAGCAATTGCTCTATGACGCCGGACGGCTGCACGATGCCGTCACGATGATGCATCGGCTCACCCGAAGCTAACGAGCGGCTTTCGCTCCCTCCCTTTGCCCCCGGATGCGGGGCTCGTGTCAGTGGCAGCGCATGATGCTGTCGTTGACACAGGAGGGCGCAATGGCCGCTCGCAAGTCCAGACCGCAATCAACGAGATCTTCCAAGCCTCGCGCTGGCAGCAAGACTGCCAAAAAGTGGGCCACCAAGAGAGGATCTGCCAGAAGAGCTGTGCCGAGCAAATCGACTGCAGCCGGATCAGGCCGTTCATCCAAACAGGAGGCTGTCCTCGGACTGTTACGGCAGCCGAAGGGCACGACGATCGCCGCAATCATGGAAGCGACGAACTGGCAGCCACATTCCGTGCGCGGCTTCCTTGCTGGTGTCGTCAGAAAGAAGCTCGGGCTAAAGCTCGACTCCGAGAAGACCGGAAATGAGCGCGTCTACCGAATCGCAACGCGAGGAACTGTATCATGATTGCGAGCGCCGGTTCCGGCGCAACAGAGCAGGCAGCGGATCCAAAGGTCGAGGCCGAACTGGACCGACTGCCCACCATGCCGATCGTCCAGCTTCGCGCCCGTTACCGCGAGCTGTTTCGGACCGAGCCACCGAAGGCGTTCGGTCCGGACCTGCTTCGACGCAGCATCGCACGCCATATCCAGGAGAAGGCCTATGGCGGCCTGTCGCGGGAGCACCAGCGCATGCTCAATCAACTGGTGAAAGCGGCCCGGACCAAACCCAACGGCCGGATCGAGGTGCCCCGGCGGATCAAGCCGGGCTCAGAGCTGGTGCGGACCTGGAATCGCCGCACGTATCGCGTCATGGTCATGGAGGACGGGTTCGCCTACGACGGCAAAACCTTCACCAGCCTTTCCGAAATCGCAACGGCGATCACAGGCACCAAATGGAGCGGGCCGCGGTTCTTCGGGCTGCGGTCGTCCCCCGCCCAGGCTGACGACGCGAAGGTGGCCGATGGCAGCTGAAGCCGGAAGGACGCTGCGCTGCGCCGTCTACACCCGCAAATCCACCGAGCACGGCCTGGACCAAGAGTTCAACTCACTCGACGCGCAGCGGGAGGCCTGTGAGGCCTACATCAAGAGCCAGGCCTCCCAGGGCTGGAAGGCCCTCGCCCAGCACTACGACGATCCTGCCTACTCCGGTGGCAATCTGGACCGCCCTGCCCTGAAACTGCTGCTGGCCGATATCGAGGCCGGCAGGGTCGATGTCGTGGTAGTCTACAAGATCGACCGCCTCACCCGTTCGCTCGCCGATTTTGCCAAGCTGGTCGAGGCCTTTGACGCGCGGTCGATCTCCTTCGTGGCGGTCACCCAGCAGTTCAACACCACCACCTCAATGGGCCGGTTGACGCTGAACGTGCTGCTGTCCTTTGCCCAGTTCGAACGCGAACTGGCCTCGGAACGGGTTAAGGACAAAGTGGCCGCTTCGCGAAAAAAGGGAAAGTGGACCGGCGGCACGGTCCCGCTCGGCTATAGCGCCAAGGATCGGAAGCTCGTCATCAACAAGGCTGAGGCCGAAACCATTCGTACTATTTTCCGGCTTTACCTCGAGCTCGGTTCTTTCGGTAAATTGGTGGCGGAGCTCGATCGACGCAAGATCGTCACTAAGCGGCGAGACGCCAAAGTCCCGAAATACCGGGGCGGCATTCCCTTTACCTATGGTCCCCTCTCCCACCTCCTCAGAAACCGGATCTACCTGGGAGAAATCCATCCTGAGCTGCTGCCGGTTTGATGGACACCCGCTTAAGCTAATCCCACCTTGCGCTCGAACTCAACCGGGCTGAGATAGCCGATGGTCGAGTGCCTGCGGGTCGTGTTGTAAAATCGTTCGATGTAGTCGAACACATCGGCGCGTGCCTCATCTCTGGTTTGATAAATCTTGTTGGCCGTACGCTCGGTCTTGAGCGAGGAGAAGAAGCTCTCCATCGCCGCGTTGTCCCAGACGTTGCCGGAGCGGCTCATGCTGCAAACGATGCCGTGGTCGGCCATCAGGCGCTGGAACTGCTCGCTGGTGTACTGGCTGCCCTGGTCGGAGTGATGCAACAGCGCATCCGGCTTGCCGCGCCGCCAGACGGCCATCAACAATGCGTCCGTCACGAGCTGTGCCGTCATGGAGGCACTCATCGACCAGCCCACCACGCGGCGTGAGAACAGGTCGATCACCGCTGCGACATAGAGCCAGCCTTCGGCCGTCCAGAGATAGGTGAAGTCGGCGATCCACTTCTGGTTCGGCCGCTCGGCGGCGAACTGCCGGTCAAGGAGGTTCGCCGGTACGGTCTCGAGCTGTCGATCGCCGCTGTCCTTCGGTAAGCGCCGACGTCGCGGCCGCGCCCGCAAGCCTTGCAGGCGCATCAGCCGCTCAATCCGGTGCAGGCCGCAATCCGCCCCGTCGGCGAGCAGGTCACGCCACACCCGGCGTGCGCCATAGGTGCGGTCGCTGGCGGCGAAGCTGGCCTTGACCTTGCCGCCGAGCTCCTCGTCGCTGCGGGATCTGGCGCTGGGAGAGCGGTTCAGCCAGGCATGGAAGCCCGACCGCGACACTCCCAGCGCATCGCATAGCCATGCCACCGGCCAGATCGTCCGGTGCTTCGCGACGAAGGCGAACTTCATGTCGCTTCCTTCGCGAAGTAGGCTGCGGCCTTTTTTAGGATATCCCGCTCGGCCTTCAGCTTGGCGACCTCACGGCGCAGCCGCTCGATCTCCTGCTGCTCCGGCTTCATCTGCCCGTGGCCGGGAAAGGCTTGCGCCGGGTCGGAGCCCAACTCCTTCACCCATTTGCGGAGAACATTCTCATGAACATCCAGGTCACGGCCAGCTTGCGCCACCGACACCCCACGTTCCCGCACCAGCTTGACCGCCTCGACCTTGAACTCGCGGCTGAACTTCCGTCTTTTCATCGCCACCTCCGGCTTCATGAAACACCTAATCTCGGTGTCCATCAAACCGGCAGCAGCTCATGGTCTGCTGACCGCTCGATTAGCTTATCGGCAGCCGCGCGGGTACTCCCTCGCTCATCCGGGCTGCGAAGAGCCTCCTTGTGCGGCACTTTCACTTCGAACGTCGGCGGCTGAATGGTAAGCTAGGCGTCCCACCACGCGCGGACGAAACGGGACATGCCAGAAAAGACCAACCACGCAATATTTGATCCCAAGGAGTTTCTCGCCAAGGTAGGCGAAGGGAAGACCATCCTTGAGTTTCGCAAGGATGAGATCGTCTTTGCGCAGGGCGACGTGGCAAATACGGTTTTCTATATCCAGAAAGGCCGGATCAAGGTTGTCGTCATATCAGAGCAAGGCAAGGAAGCGGTGGTCGGCATTCTGGAGGCCGGCCAGTTCTTTGGCGAAGGCTGCATGAACGGCCATTCGCTGCGTATCGCGACAACGACAGCGATGGAGGAATGCCTGGTGACCGCGATAACGAAGACCGCCATGGTCGCGGCATTGCACGATGAACCCAAGTTTTCGGAGCTGTTCATTGCCTATCTGCTGACCCGCAACAGCCGGATTGAAGAGGACCTGATCGATCAGCTCTTCAACTCCAGTGAAAAACGGTTGGCGCGCCTGCTGCTCCTGCTGGCGAATTTCGGCAAGGAGGGCAACCCTCAACCGATCAGTCCAAATATCAGCCAGGAGACATTGGCCGAAATGATTGGAACGACGCGATCCCGCGTTAGCTTCTTCATGAACAGATTCCGCAAGCTCGGCTTCATCAGCTACAACGGAAAAATCGAGGTCGACAGTTCATTGCTGAATGCAGTCTTGTACGACAAGCCCGAGATCAGGCGCGAACTGTAAAGCGATAAATTGCGCCTCAAGCGTCACGGGCCAACGCCAACCGCCGCGTCGTTAGGGGCGACTAAACTCTTCAGAGCCAATTGCACGGACGCGCCGGGCATCGCACCGGCCCCTCCCGAGATTCGGAAGGACCAGAGCGTTAGTTGTCGCTGGTTGTTCGATCTGGATGAAGTGATAGAAGCGTCGCGACTTCTTATCTTGCCCACAAGGGGCAATCTATGTCCGACAATCCAACAGCTGAAAGCATGTCCGGGTCTCGTGTCCGGGGGCTTTGAGGGGGGAGCGAGGTTGAAGCAGATCGGTCTTTTCGAAATGCGCCGATTGGAGGCGTTGAGCAACACCATCTTTGGCGTTGCGATGACGCTGCTCGCCTATGATCTGCCGAAGGCCAGCAGGTTCGCGAACGCGCCGGCCTGGATAGACCTTGTAAATGCCTACGCCCAGCCTGTCATCGCGCTGATGATCAGCTTTATCGTCGCCGGCGTGTTTTGGCTCAGCCATCATCGGCGGCTCACCTTCGCGCCGGAAGGCAGCCGCGGCGAAGTCTTCCTCAATCTGATCTTCCTGCTGTCGATCGTCATGCTTCCGGTGACGAACGGACTTTACGGCGCGTATCGGCTCGATAGCGTCGTCGCAGTAAGCTACGGCTTCCATCTGACTATCATTGCCGGCCTGAATGCGCTGCTATGGATTCTGGCGCTGCGAGGTCGCCGCAATTCCGAGTTGCTGGCAAACGCGGTCTTTCCGGTCTTCGTATTGTTGTTCGGAATGGTGATGGCCGCCGTCGCTCCATTCGTTGCACAGTTCATCTGGTGCCTGGCCTTTGGCGCACCTCTGGCGGGTTGGTTGGCGGCCCGGCGTTGGCCGCCGAGAACAAATTAGCCGCTCGATCTCTGCCGAGGTGTCTTCGTATGCAATGGCTAACCGCCCTGCGATGGTCTCGGAATAGCGCCACAAAATCGTGTTGTGCGGGTCTGATAGCCTTTGCTCTGAGACTTGAACCATGAATCGCGACTTCCGATCCTGGCCCATCGCGACATTTGTCGCGGCGCAGCGTCGTGTCCGGAGTTGTGGGTAGACCGGAAGTGCTTGCTCGACTGTCAAACCGACGCGAATGCCCCATCTCGGACATTGCGCCTTTTTAGGGACGCTCCTTCGTCACCTCGCAAGAAATAGAATTGTCTTGGCCGGATGGGGCGCTGAATACCCTGCTATGCTGTCAGCACTTCATACAAATTCTTCCTTTTTTGCTTTTGGAGGGCGCCAATGCGTTGCATCTCGCTCCTGTCAATTCTTGCTGCACTTCTGTTTGGCCCGTTGATGGCGATCAGCATCGCGCAAAACATCGGTGCCCCCGAAGATGAGGAAGCTATAAAGAGTCTCATGGTCGAAATGACTAATGGTTTTAACAACCATGATGCGAAGGCAGCTACTCGAATGTATGCGCCAGACGGCGATTTTGTGAGCGTCCGCGGAGAGGCGGCAAATGGCGCGACCGACGTTGAGGGTAAGCTCGCGGCAATCCTCGCAACAAGAGCCAAGAGCGCCTCCCTCCGGACTCTGAAAATGAAAATACGTTTCGTCCGGCCCGACGTTGCACTTGTTCATGTTACGAACGAGCTTGGAGGCCTTGTAAATGCAAATGGGCAAACGCTGCCGGCGCACCAAGAGCTGAGCCTGCGAGTGCTGGTGAAGGAAAGCGACGGTGCGTGGCGACTCACGGCGTTTCAGAACACGCTAGTTGCGCCGTTTGACGGTTCCACGGCGCCAAAATAAAGAACAGGCAATCCAATGACAGGGGGCATTGGAGGCGGATGCGCGCCTCGACCAGCGGTATTGTACGCTGTTTTAGTACACCGCGACGGCAGCTCTCAGATGCCGCTAAAACGAACAGTGCGCCGTAAGGGACACGCGGTCAACCGCATGCTCGCTCTTAACTCTAACGGTAATCGGGAGATGGAAGGAAAAACCAACTGTCCATCCGCCTTTCGTATAAAGCGAAGGACGCTGTGGTGTTTTGCTCTCTCGCTGGGGTTTGCATTGTGACAATCTTGACAGGTTTCATGCGGAACCCCAACTTAACCGCGCTGGCGATATCCTGCGACCTCCGGTCTGTAGCGCGACGTTACGTAACGCTACATGACTTCAGACCCTATGAACCCTGACGTATCTCAATGGTACTATGGGTATAATATTGTCTCGGTTGACGGCTCCGTGTTCACGGGGTCGTAGTTTGCCAGCAGAGACAGGAGACGTGCAATGAGGAGAAAATCCAAATTCACGCGCCTTGCTCGCGAGATACTTGGGCTCGCTCTGTTGGTTGTGAAACTGGCAGCGGCGGTCTGGGACCTCGTGAGTAAGGCCGTTGACTGGACCGGGACATGTATCAAAACTTCAAATGGACGTGGGAGCGCAAAGGCAAGCACATCTTCGCTCCGTCCAAAGACGCGGACCGGCGCGGAGAGGAGATCATTGATTTTTGCAATCGTGCCGTAGACTTCCCGCTCTGCTTCTATCATTGCCGCAAAGGCGGTCACGTCTTGGCTCTCCACGGACACCTGCAAAACCAGATTTTCTTTAAGATCGATATCCAGAACTTCTTCTATTCGATATCCCGCAACCGCATCGCCGCCGCCCTGCATACCGTGGGCTTTCCTTGGGCACGCAACTTTGCGAAATGGTCGTCGGTCCGCAGTCCGTACACCGTTGGGCCGCGATACTGTTTGCCGATTGGCTTCAAACAATCACCTGCCCTCGCCAGTCTCGTCCTGATGCGTTCGCCTGTGATGGCTATGGTCGCTCAAGCAGAGAAGGCTGGGGCCTTCGTTTCGATCTACCTCGATGACCTGATCTGCTCGGGAAATGATGAGGCGGTTCTGCACGAGCTATACGCGGGATTTCTCGCAGCTTTCGCGGTAGCGAACCTCGCGCCAAATCCGGGGAAGCTGGTACCTCCCACCGACGAGATTGTTGTCTTCAATTGCGAGCTGCGGCATGGACTCGCGCGGGTGACGCAAGAGCGCATCCAAGAATATTTCGCAGAACCGCGAACAGCCGCCTCTCAAACGTCGTTCGTGACCTACTGCGCGAAAGTCTCGGAAGCGAACCTGTTTTGAAGCTCGATTTTGGGCTAATCGAGCAGAGGGCGAACTGCTAAGTGGTTGATTTGAGTGGTACAGTTGGGTGGGCTCGAACCACCGACCTCCTGTTCCACAGACAGGACGCTTTGCTTGAGCGAGAGAGATTCAAACCGCCCCCCATGAGGGCCTTGTTTTTCGCCGAAATGCCGTACTGTACCGATTCCCGGCGTTCTAGGATTCGGAGAAAAACGCGTTCTCCAGCCCCATTCGCCGCTCTTTTGTATCCGTCCGAGGGCGGCCGTCTTGCGAGTTTTTCCGATCTGTAGCTGACTGTCCGTATCCGTCCGAGGGCGGCCGTCTTGCGAGTTTTTCCGATCTGTAGCTGACTGTCCTTATGGACGGACATAAGGACAGTGCGGTGCTGAGCCGCATGGATTTGGTGGAGACCGGTCGGCGGCGACGCTGGACGCGTGCGGAGAAGCTCAGAATCGTAGAGGAGAGCTTCTCGGGGCCACGACTGGTGTCGGCGACGGCTCGCCGGTATGGGATATCACGTCAGCTTCTGCTGAGCTGGCGCAAGGCTTGGACCTGTCATGATCCGGCCGAAGAGGATTCGATCGGCCCGACATTCGTCCCTGCGATAGTTGCGGCAAGTACGCCGCCAACGACGGAAGCTGTCGAGACAGGTCAGATCGAAATCGTGAGCCCTCAGGGGCTGCGCGTGGTCTTCGGCCCCGGTGCGGATATCGAGGCGGTCGTTCGAATTGCTCGGGGCCTGGCGCGCCGATGATCCCGATCCCGACGGGCGTGCGGGTGTGGCTGGCGACGGGCCATACCGACATGCGGTGCGGCTTTCCGAGCCTGGCTCTGCGCGTGCAGGAAGTGCTCAAGCGCGACGCCATGGGCGGCGGTCTTTTCTGCTTCCGGGGCAAACGCGGTGATCTATTGAAGGTCATTTGGCACGGTGTGCTGCAGAGCATGAAGGAGGTGAATATGTCAATCGGCCTGCAAATTTGACCCCTCGTATTGCCTCAGGAAGTAATGTTACCCGGGATGAAGGTCTCGGTCTCGAGCCGCGGCCAGCTCGGTGGAGAGGCTGTGGGCGGGGCGGAGTGCTCATCACACGCAGCGCCGTCCACAGCCTCGGGCCGTATTTCATCCACGGGCATGGATACGATGGCTATCTCCGCCACCTTCCGCCGGAGGGACCGAAGCAGGCGCTGAACGATCGAATGCTGCTTGTCGCTGAACATCGAAGGATCGATCGTGGCGAGCCTGCCCACGATGGCCAGTGCAGTGAGCTGTGGCTCGACGGCGAGCCAGTTCTCGATGATCGCGAGATGGGGATCGAGCTTCGAGGGCATGCGAATACGCTTTTTATATCGCCGTTTCGGCCGGCGGTGCGTGGCCCGCACTTCGGCGGTGTTTGCCGCCGTGCCGAGCGATCGGGCAAACGAGAGCGGATCAGCCGGCGATACGGTGGGAACCTTCGCAAGACCGCGCTTGCCGATCCGTTCGCCGAGCTCTTCCTGCGCCGTGCGGATCGTGGCAAGCAATTGTATGGGATCGAGAGTCCGATACGTCTGGCGCAGACGGCGCTTGACCGCTGATGGGAGTTTCGGGTGCCCCAGTGCACGTTCGTATGGTGTGGCAGGCGGATGATAGCGTTTGATGATCTTGGCACCCTCGCGGCGCTTCTCTTTGAGCTTGAATGACGGCTGGAAGAAGTTCACCAGCAGGCGCGCCGCCGCGTAGAGACGTGCCATCACGCGGGCCGTCTCGACCCCGTCGAAGCGCCCGTATCCGACGAGCCGCCGGACCACCGCACCGTTCTTCTGCTCCACGAAAGCCTGATCGTTCTTTTTGTAGGCACGTGACCGCGTTACCTCGATCTTCTGTGCTCGGCACCATGGAACGACGACGTCGTTCATGAACGCGCTGTCGTTATCGAAGTCGGCGCCACAGATCACCCACGGGAACAGGCCCTGTGCTCGCGTCATCGCTTCCACGACGAGGCTGCCATCGCGTGTCACCAGGGGCAGGCATTCCGTCCATCCTGTTGCGATGTCCACCATGGTCAAAGTCTGGATAAACGAGCCGGCGACGCTGGTCCCACCGTGCGCGACCATGTCGATCTCGCAAAAGCCTGGCGGCGGGTTTGCCCAGTCATTGAAAGTGCGGATCGGCACCTCGCGTCGAATCGCCGAGTAGAATCCGACTCGCCGCCGGCGCCCCCCAGCAGCCGCAATTTTAACGTCGATCAACATCCGATCGATCGTCGCCGCGCTCAGAGTTGTCAGCAGCGCACGCTCTGCGCTCGTTGGCTTCAGCCGGCCATGCCGCTCGAGTGCGGGCAACAGCACTGGGATCATCGATACGAGGCGCTTACCGCAGACGCGATCGGAGGCTTCCCACAGCGCGATCAGCGCGTCGCGCACGCTGGCGTATTTGCGTCGCCGACTTGTCGCTGGTTCGGTTGGGCTCGTTGCCCCTTCGTCCAGTGGTGGTCTGGGCCTGTCCCTTCCGGCAACCGACAGTGCTCGCACCGCGTGCTTGCGGTGCCAACCCGTCGTTGCTGTCAACTCGTCAAGGATCCGTCCCTTCTCAACTCGTCCAGCCGCACGGTAGCGCCTCGCCACCGCGGCCAACACCTCGCGCCTTGCGCCCATGCTGATCCCGCTCGCCATTGGCGCCACCGACCTGATTCGGTAACGCCGCCCCAGTCATCAGCGGAATTGTTCGGTAACATTTTCGATGAGGCAATGCGCCCCTCATCGGCGTCCAATTTTGACCCCTTCGTGCGGCGGGCTTTGCTGGTAGCGCTCGTCTCGTCGGAGCTGGCCGGGATAGCGGAGGCGAGACGAGCGCGGGTGGCGTGATCGTCGTCTCGGCTCTTGAACCGCCAGCTATCGTTGCCGGTCTCGACAATGTCGCAGTGATGGGTCAATCGGTCGAGCAGCGCTGTGGTCATTTTGGCGTCGCCGAACACGCTCGGCCATTCGCCGAAGGCGAGATTGGTCGTCACGATGACGGAGGCGCGCTCATAGAGCCGGCTGACGAGGTGGAAGAGGAGCTGGCCACCGGACTGGGCGAAGGGCAAATAGCCGAGTTCATCCAGCACGATGAAGTCCATCCGGGTCAGATGCTCGGCGAGCCGTCCTTGCCGTCCGTTGCGGGTCTCGGTCTCGAGGCGATTGACGAGGTCGACTACGTTGAAGAAGCGGCCGCGGGCACCGGATCGGATGCAGCTTCTGGCGATGGCAATGGCCAGGTGGGTCTTGCCTGTGCCGGTGCCGCCAACCAGCACGACATTGCGTTGCTGGGCGATGAAGCCGCCGCTGGCGAGATCATTGACGAGAGTCTGATTGATCGGCGTGCCGTCGAACTGGAAGTCGGCGATGTCCTTGGCAAGCGGCAGCTTGGCAATGGTCAGCTGGTATTTGATCGAGCGGGCCTGCTTCTCGTTGATCTCGGCGTTAAGCAGGTCGCCGACAATGCGCTGAGGTTCGTGCTGGCGCTTGACGGCAGTTGCCATGATCTCGTCGAAGGCAGCCTTCATGCCGTAGAGCTTGAGCTCGCCCATGAGGTCGAAGATTTGGGTTCGTTCCATCAGATGGTCCTCCGGAGGTTGTCGTAGCGGGCACAATCGGCGATCGGTGCATGACGGAGCGTCAGTGCGGCCGGCGTCATGATGTTGGCCGGTGGGGCGGGTTCACGTTGACGGGCCAGGATGTTGAGCACGACATCGGCGGAATGGACGCCATGACCGAGCGCTTCGGCACAGGCCGCTTCCACCGCGGACAGACCGTCAGTCAGCACCGCGGTGAGGATGTCGACCATCTGCCGATTGCCATCGTCGGTGCTGGCAAGCTTGCGCCGGATCCGCTCGATCGCGGCCGGCAGCACCCAGTCTTTGAAGGGAGCGCCGTTGCGCAAGGCACCGGGTTTGCGAGCCAGCACCGGCACATAGTGCCAGGGATCATAGGTCGTCTCGCCGCGGCCAAAGGATCGCGGGTGCTCGGCAACGATGCGTCCATCCTGACGGATCACGATGCGGTCGGCATAAGCCTGGACTTCGACCGGCCGTCCGACTGCGCTGGCTGCGACCGAGTACTTGTTGTTGTCGAAGCGCACCAGGCAGGTCTTCGAGACCGATGCCGTCACCGCATGGAAGCCGTCGAAGCGGCCGGCATAGGGAACGAGCTTGGGACGCTCGGCTTCGAACACTTCCCAGATCGTCTGATCGACCAGCTCCGGGTGGCGATGAGCCTTGGCGTAGGCGATGCATTTGTCGAGCAGCCAGGCGTTTAACTCGTCGAGGTTTTTGAACCGCAGCCGCGGCGTGAAGAAGCGCTCCCGGACCAGCCCGACCTGGTTCTCGACCTGCCCCTTCTCCCAGCCCGACGCCGGCGTGCAGGCGACCGGATCGACCAGATAGTGGCTGCACATCTGCAGGAAGCGGCGATTGTAGAGACGCCCTTTACCGACGAAGATCGTCTCTACGGCGGTCTTCATGTTGTCGTAGATGCCGCGGGTGCAGGTGCCTTTGAACAGAGCGAACGCCCGGTCGTGGGCGTCGAACACCATCTCCTGCGTCTCCCGCGGATAGGCCCGCACGAACAGCATGCGGCTGTGACAGAGCCGGACATGGGCGGCCTTCACCATCACCGTGGTCCCGCTCAGCAAGACCACCTCGTGGCTCCAGTCGAACTGGTAGGCTTCGCCTGGGGCAAAGCTCAGCGGGACATAAGCCGCCGCGGTCGATTGCCCGCGTTCTTTGCTCCACCGCCTGGCGTAACGCCGCACGGCATCGTAACCGCCGTCGTAGCCGCGGCCGCGCAGCTCTTCGAAGATCCGGATCAACGTCAGCTGTTCACGAGCCGATTTGGCCGCGTTCGCCGCCAGCAATCCGTCAAGCTCTACTGCCCATCGTCCCAGCTTTGGCCGCGGCTGCACCTGCCGCTCGTACTCGAAGGAGGTCTCTCCCGACCTCAGCACCTTCCGGACCGTGTTCCGCGACACCTTCAGGTCACGGGCGATCTCCTTGATCGTCTTGCCCTTGATGAAGTGCTCGCGCCGGATCCGGGCAATTGTCTCCACGATCAGCATCCCCCACCACCTGCTTCGTTCCAATGCATATTTCAGTGATGGTGAGCAGCGATTTCGCGCGATCATGAGCGGCGAATTCAGACGATCGTGAGCAGCCCGCTCCGGCCGAGGCGGTGATAGAGTCAGCGTTCTGGCTGCTCGTCAAGGGTGATGGTTCTGGCGTTGCGTTTTCGCATGCTTTCGCCGGCAAGCTGGAGGCGGTGAGCGTTATGGACGAGGCGATCGAGGACAGCGTCGGCGTAGGTTGGGTCTCCGATAACTTCGTGCCATGTGTCCACAGGGAGTTGGCTGGTTACGATGGTGGAGGCGCGGCCATGGCGGTCCTCAAGGACTTCCAGTAGATCGCGCCGTTCGGCAGCGGTGAGCACTGACAATCCCCAATCGTCCAAAATCAGAAGCTGGGCGCGGCCAAGGGTTTTGAGCAAGCGGGCATAACGTCCATCCCCCCGCGCGAGTGCCAACGCTTCGAACAATCTTGGGACGCGATGATAGAGAACCGAGCGATTGTCGCGGCAGGCCTTGTGGCCGAGGGCACAGGCTAACCAACTTTTGCCCAATCCGGTCGCTCCGGTTATGAGCAAATTCTCGTGGCGATCGATCCAGTCGCCGCTGACCAGCTTGGCGAAGACGGCCCGGTCGATACCCCGCGGCGTGCGCAAATCGACGTCCTCCAAGCAAGCATTCTGGCGGAGCGCGGCCAGCTTGAGGCGCGTAGTGAGCCGCCTGGTGTCGCGTTCCGCGGCTTCCCGGTCGACCAGCAGGCCGATGCGATCTTCGAACGGCAAGGCTTCGAGATCAGGTGATCGTCGCTGCTCCTCGAAGGCCTTGGCCATGCCGCTCAAGCCGAGCTCGATCAGGCGTTCGTGGGTGGGATGGGTGAGCATACAGGTCTCCTTGGCTTCAGTGGAAATAATCCCGGCCGCGGATGTTGCCGTGGCGCAGGGGTTGGGGTTCGGAGGGCTCGTCGAGAAAGGTGCGATCCAGGCCGTTCTGGAGGATGGAGCGGATCGAGGCGACGGATCGCGCCTTGATCAGAATGCCGCGCCGGCAGGCCGCGTCGACGCGCTCGGCGCTGTAGCTTTTGGCCAGCGACAGAATGCCGAGGCAGGTGCGAAAGCCTTGCTCGGGATGCGGCCGGGCCGCGATCACGGCCTGGAAGAAGGCGGCGGTCGACGGACCGATCCGCTCGCCGGCGGCGATCACTCCGGCGGGCGTCCATTGGCCGTAGCGCCGATGGGCGCTGGGCATGTGGTCGGCGGTGGTGGTGTGGCCCCGCCGGTTGGGCGCGCGGGCGTGGCTGGCGATCCTGCGGCCGTTGTGGAAGATCTCGACCGTCCTGTCGTCGATGCGGGCATCGACAAGCTCACGGATGAGCCGATATGGCGTGGAATACCAGTGTCCATCGATCTCGATATGATAGTCGGGGCCGACCCGGCATCGCTTCCAGCGCGCGAAAGCGTAAGCCTGATCCGGCAGCTTTGTGAGCTTGGGCTTGTCGAGTTCGGAGAACAGTTCGGCGCGGCTGGCGCCAAAGTCGCGCATCTGCCGGGCATTGAGTTCGACGACGAGTATTTTGATGGCTGCGTTCAGCTCCGCCAACGAAAAGAAGCGTTGGTTGCGCAGCCGCGCCAAAATCCATCTCTGGGCGACTTGCACCGCAACTTCGACCTTTGCCTTATCTTTTGGGCGCCGCGGCCGGGCTGCGAGAATGGCCGTGCCGTAATGGCTCGCCATCTCGGCATAGGTTCGGTTGAGGCCAGGATCGTGGCGGTCGGGATTGGTGACGGCGGCCTTGAGATTGTCGCAGACCACGAATGTCGGCGCGCCGCCGAGGAAGGCGAAAAGGTTGATGTGGACCCGGATCCAGTCGGCGAGCCCCTCGCTTGGGCAGGCCTCGGCGTAGGTATAGTTGGAGGCGCCCATCGCTGCGACGAACAGCTTCATCGACTGCACTTCCCCACTTGAGGGGGCGATGACGTCGATGGTGTCGCCGGCGAAATCCACGAAAACCTTCTCGCCGCCCAGATGGGTCTGCCGCATCGAAGGCCGGGCTCGCCCCTTCCAGGCCTCGTAGGTCGTGCAGAACCATGTGTAGCCGAATCCATCGGGATGGCTGGCGCGATACTCGTCCCACAGCAGCCGGCGGGTCACGTTGCGCCGGCGCAGCTCCTTGTCGACATAGCCCCAGTCGGGAACGGGCCGCTGTGGGCTCTGTGACGCAGGCCTCGGCGCAGGGAAAAGCAGCAGCTCCAGGTCTTCGTCGGTCATTCCGACCGGCAACGGCCAGTTCAGTCCGGCAGCCCCGGCTCGGCGCAGATAGCTGTGCACGGCTCCGTTGCTGATGCCCAGGGTGCGCGCGATGGCTCGCTCCGGCAAGCCTTGAACATGTTTTAAGCGGAGAACCTCTTTGATCCGGCGCATCGACAATCTCTGGGTGGGCATCGGCCTTCCTCGTTCACTGACGAGGCAGTTCCTAAGCCGGTTGAGTTGTCGGCCGAAGCGGGCTGAGCCGCTGAAAAGCTGCTCACGATCCCGCGAAATCCGTGCTCACGATCGTCTGAAATCTCTGCTCACGATCCCCTGAAATCCGTGCTCACGATCCCGCGAAACATGCATTCCAAAGCAGGCAGCGCAACAGATCAATCTGTAGGGGGTCAATTTTGGACGCCGATCCCCCGGCTTAGGGGGTCAATATTGCAGGCCGAATGACATCGATCGGCCCGACATTCGTCCCTGCGATAGTTGCGGCAAGTACGCCGCCAACGACGGAAGCTGTCGAGACAGGTCAGATCGAAATCGTGAGCCCTCAGGGGCTGCGCGTGGTCTTCGGCCCCGGTGCGGATATCGAGGCGGTCGTTCGAATTGCTCGGGGCCTGGCGCGCCGATGATCCCGATCCCGACGGGCGTGCGGGTGTGGCTGGCGACGGGCCATACCGACATGCGGTGCGGCTTTCCGAGCCTGGCTCTGCGCGTGCAGGAAGTGCTCAAGCGCGACGCCATGGGCGGCGGTCTTTTCTGCTTCCGGGGCAAACGCGGTGATCTATTGAAGGTCATTTGGCACGGTGTGCTGCAGAGCATGAAGGAGGTGAATAACCGAATTTAATGCGTACAGCTTTATGAGAGATGGAGGATGGCCCTCCTGCATCGGCGTTTCAGGCGCAGATGCAAAACCACGACACTGTGGCTTCGCTTAAAAGGCGCGGTCATGAGCAAGTGTTGCAAAAGTCCCGGGTGTACGGGGCAGGTAAGTATCCAGAAGGCGAGCGAAAGCGAATCTTCCGATGACGCGTCGAAAATTACTAAGGCGTCGCCAAAATCAGGGGCGCGTGCCATCCCTGAGATCAATCCGTGAGGCGCCTGGATTACTGCGCGGATGGCGACCGGCGTTTAGGGGACGCGATCTGGATACAGGCTCTTGTAGAGAACTGCAGGAACCAGTCGTTGTGATGCCAAGGGAGAAGTTCAAGCGGCGCACACCGCGAGACGAGAGTACCGAAGCACAACACTGGGGCGGATCGGCTCGTAGTAGTGATGAAGGTGCTGTAATGGGACTGGAGCGAAGGGGCCGAAACAAGTGGGTTGCTCCCATATGCAACTGTGATGAGCAGGAGGACATGTGAGTGTAACCGGACGTAAGCAGTACGATATCGACAAGCAGACAGTGATGAAGGCCTACCGATTGGTCAAAGCCAATGCGGGCTCGGCCGGCGTGGATAAGGTGTCGCTCGAAGCTTTTGAGAAGGACTTGAAGGGCAACCTTTACAAGGTCTGGAATCGAATGTCTTCTGGCAGCTACTTTCCACCTGCCGTTCGGGCTGTCTCCATTCCCAAGAAGAACGGCGGGCAACGCATTCTAGGTGTGCCGACAGTAGCAGATCGCGTGGCGCAAACGGTCGTCAAGCTGCAGATTGAACAAGCACTCGAGGAAATCTTCCTTCCCGATTCCTACGGCTACCGGCCCGGAAAATCCGCGCTGGACGCCGTCGGCGTCACCCGGCAACGGTGCTGGAGGATGGACTGGGTGCTGGAGTTCGACATCAAAGGCCTGTTCGACAATATCAGCCACAAGTTGCTTATGAAGGCCGTCAGGAAGCATGTGCAAGACGAATGGGCTCTGCTCTACATCGAACGCTGGCTAACAGCGCCGATGCAAGACAGAGACGGAGCGATCACCGCTCGCGACCGGGGCACACCCCAAGGCGGCGTGATCAGTCCCGTCCTTGCCAATTTGTTCTTGCATTATGCGTTCGATACATGGATGGCGCGGAACTTCCCGCAGTCGCCGTGGTGTCGATACGCGGACGACGGGCTCGTTCATTGCCGAACCAAGGCTGAAGCGGAAGCCATCAAGGCGGCGCTGCAAGCAAGGTTTAAGGAATGCGAACTCGAAATGCATCCCGACAAGACCAAGATCGTCTACTGCAAAGACAGCAATCGCCCGGGTAGCCATGCCAGTCAGTCATTTGACTTTCTGGGATTTACCTTTCGACCGCGCAGGGCAAGAAACCATCAGAAGAAAGAAAACTTCTGTACGTTCTCGCCAGCGGTCAGCAGGGCGGCGATGACGTCTATGCGTATGACGATCCGGCAGCTCCGCCTCAGGCTTCGCTCGCAGACGGAAGTCGACGCAATTGCCTTGGAACTGAACCCCGTCCTTCGTGGATGGAGGCAGTACTACGGCAGATATGGGCGGTCAGAAATGCACAACCTGTATCGATATGTCGACGAATCTCTTAACCGCTGGGCGCGACGCAAATACAAAGGGCTGAAGAATGGAAAAGTCAGAGCCTCCACCTGGCTCAGATTGATCCGCTGCCGCAGGCCGAAGCTGTTCGCTCATTGGGCGATGTTGAGTTCTGCCTCGTTACTTGTTGAGAGCCGTATGACGTGAGAGCGTCACGTACGGTTCGGAGAGCGGCTCCGGGTGCAACCCCCGGGGCCGACTCACCATGGCCAGGGCGCCTGCTTGTTCACCAAAAGACTCGAGAGAGGCAGGTTCATCTGGCCATCGGTTGCTGGTGAATCGGTAACGATCTCTCCGGCGCAGTTGAGCTATCTGTTGTCCGGGATCGATTGGCGCAACCCTCAAGAAACCCAGCGTCCGACGCGGGTCGGATAGTCGTTTTACGGTTTGAATCTGCGGCTTGATCTGATTCAATGGCTCCATGATATCGAAGCCGGATGATCTTCCATCGGACCTTGTCAGTGCCCTGGCGGCGCTGCAGGCCGAGCGTGAGGCGCGACAGAAAGCCGAGGCGAAGGCCGCCAACTGGCAGGCGCAAGCCGCGAATGCGCAGGCGAAACTGTCGGATACCGAGGCGCTGATCGCTCATCTCGAGTTGCGCATCGAGAAGCTGAAACGCGAACTGCACGGGCAGCGATCCGAGCGCTCGGCACGGCTGCTCGAGCAGTTGGAGTTGGAGCTCGAAGAACTCGTCACCACGGCGAGCGAGGATGAGCTTGCCGCACAGGCCGCAGCGGCGAAGACGCAGAACGTCCGCCCCTTCATGCGCAAGCGGCCGGTGCGCAAGCCATGGCCTGACGATATCGAACGCGAGCGCGTCGTCATTGAGACTCCAACGACCTGCGCCTGCTGCGGTGGATCGCGGCTGGCGAAGATCGGTGAGGATGTGACCAAGACGCTGGAGGAGATCCCGCGCCGCTTCAAGCTGATCGAGACGGTACGCGAGAAGTTCACCTGCCGCGATTGCGAGAAGATCAGCCAGCCGCCCGCGCCGTTCCATGCCACGCCGCGCGGCTTCATCGGCCCACAATTGCTGGCGACGATCCTGTTCGACAAGTTCGGCATGCATATCCCGCTCAACCGCCAGAGTGCGCGCTTTAAGGCCGAGGGGATCGACCTGCCGTTGTCGACGCTGGCCGACCAGGTCGGCCACGGGACCTTCGCCGTCATGCCGCTCTTCCACTTGATCGAACGCCACGTGCTCGCTGCCGAGCGCCTTCATGGCGACGACACCACCATCCGTATTCTGGCGAAGGGCAAGTGCACGACCGGGCGGATCTGGACTTATGTGCGGGATGACCGGCCGTTCGCCGGGCCTGCGCCGCCGGCAGCGGTCTATTACGCCTCGAGCGACCGACGAGGCGAGCATCCACAGAGACATCTGGCCGCCTTCGCCGGCATCTTGCAGGCGGATTGCTACAGCGGCTTCGAGCCGCTGTTCGACCCGCAGAAGAAGGCGCTGCCGATTACGCCGGCGTTTTGCGTGGCCCATGCGCGGCGGGGCTTCTTCGAGCTGGCTGATATCGAGAAAAATGCTCGGGAAGGCAAGAAAGGCAAACCGGTCTCCCCGATCGCGCTGGAGGCTGTCAGACGCCTCGATACGTTGTTCGAGATCGAGCGCGCCATCAACGGCCGCGGTGCCGGCGAGCGGCGTGCCGCTCGCCAGGAACAGAGTAAGTCACTTCTCGAGGACATGCATGCCTGGCTGCTCCGCGAGCGCGAAACCCTCTCGCGTTCCTCCGAGGTCCTGAAGCCGATTAACTACATGCTCAGGCGCTGGGACGGCTTCGCCCGCTTCCTCGACGACGGCAGGATCTGCTTGACCAACAATTGCGCTGCGCGCGCATTGAGAGGCATCGCCTTGGGAAGGCGCAACTGGACCTTCGCCGGCAGCCAGCGCGGCGCCGACCGTGCCGCCATCATGCTGACGATGATCACGACCTGTCGCCTCAACGACGTCGATCCCAAGGCCTGGCTCGCCGACGTCCTGGCCCGTATCGCCGATCATCCCGCATCGCGTCTGCACGAGCTCTTGCCCTGGGAATGGAAGCTCCTGCGCCAGGCCGACAAGCCAGCCAATCAGCAGGCCGCCTGACCTTCACCCTTCACCCAATGCCATCATAGACCTCGCCGTGCCCGCGCGCATGCGTCAATCAGGCGGCCTCCGTCGTATGCGTACGCCTCGACCGCCTGGGCCAACAGAGCACGCGCGCCATTCAGAATAAAACTACGAACTCGTATGTTGTTGAAATTGATTTGTAATTGCGGCTGCGGGTTTTGGCGCAGCGATGTGCCCGGGCACCTGAATAGCGGAGTTCCAGCCGGCGGGCAGCAGGTTCGAGTCCTGCTGGGATTGGCAAGTTTCCCCACCAAACCCTCACGTCGGCATCACCTTCCGCGCCGCGGTCTTGTGCTAACTGCGTCCACCAAGCCAGCCAGAAAAACCGCACGTCATCACAAAGCGGCGTCAGTACTGTGAGAAATGCGGGTTAGAGCCATTGATAGGTGTCGAGCCAGAACTTGGCGGTTTTCCGGGACACTCATCATAGTCACGTGGTCGCCTGGAATTGGCACGGCAGGAATGGCCTCCGCGCTCAAAATTCGGTCCCACCCCCGCAAAGGCGAACTTGCTTCTGGACCTAGTAAGTTTTTGCGAGATCGTGCCCGATGGCTCAGAGATTCGTTGGCATAGAACTGGAATATCTCGACCGGGAGGGACGGAACTTGATACGAGTCCAGCGCCCGCTGGAACTGCATGGCCCTTTCATACGTCAGAATCTCATTGTGGAGGTTGCGATCCAGAGGGATCGCCCCGATTTCCTGTGCCTTTTTCATGAACTGAGAAATTGAACTTCGTCCGGCGAAGCGTTCAAGTACTTTGAACATCTCGTCATCTAATTCGAGAGTTTCCAGCAGCACTTCTTGTACCATTTGGGTGGGTGCTACGCTTGATGGACTTGCAGGTAACATAACGTCAATCAGAGCGACGAATGAAACAGCTTCGTCGAGATCCAGTAGCTGCTGCGCAATGGCGTAAGCCAAGATTCCTCCTGATGAGTATCCAGCGAACCGATATGGACCTCGTGGCTGGATCTCTCTAATCGCCAAACTTACCTGCGAGGCTATCTCTTCAAGCGTTGGAAATTGAACTTCACCGAATGGCGGCCATGGCAAAGCGTAGACAGGACATGCTACGTTCATTCGCTGCACCAAACTGAGGACGTAGGAGCAATCGCCCAAACCTGTGGGAACAAAAAACAGCGGCGGCTCCAATCCGGTGTCTCGAACACAGATCGGTCCCGGCCTGCTGGGCTGTGATTCAATGTTCAATGCAAGTTCCTTTAGAACGGGGGCTCGGAAGAGGTCGGCGGCGCTGAACTTGATCCCGAGATCGACTGCGCGACTGAGCAGTTGCACCGCCAGCAGCGAATGGCCGCCCAGTTCGAAGAAGTGGTCGTGCCGCCCGACCCGCTCCAGCCCCAGAAGCTGCGCCCACAGCTCGGCCAGCGCCGTCTCGACCGCGCCTTGCGGCGGCTCGTAGGCGCGGCGCGCATAGGCCTCATCTTCCGGGGCCGGCAGCGCCTGGCGGTCCAGCTTGCCGTTCACCGTCAGCGGCAGCGCCTCAAGCCGCACAAACGCAGCCGGCACCATGTACTCCGGCAGCCGCGCACTCAAGTGTGCGCGCAAGGTGCCGGCCAGCGCGCCGCCATCCAGCTCCTCCGATCCGACCTCGGGCGCGCACACCACATAGCCGACAAGATGCTTGTCGCCGCGGCCATCCTCGCGCGCCACCACCACCGCCTCGCGCACCCAGGCGTGCTCGGCAAGCCGCGCCGCGATCTCGCCAGGCTCGATCCGGAAGCCGCGGATCTTCACCTGCTCGTCGTTGCGCCCCAAAAACTCCAGATTGCCGTCCGGCAGGTAGCGCGCAAGATCCCCGGTCCGGTACAGCCGGTCGCCCTCCACAAACGGGCTCGCCATGAACCGCTCCGCCGTCAGCTCCGGACGGTTCAGATACCCACGCGCAACCCCGGCCCCGCCAATGTAGAGCTCCCCCACCGCCCCAAACGGAACCAGCGCGCCATGACCATCAAGCAGATACACCCGCGTGTTCGCAATCGGACGGCCGATCGTCTCAACGACAGCGTCTCCCCTTCGTATGCAGATCCAGGTCGAGTACGTCGTTGTTTCGGAAGGCGCGTACAGATTACAAAGCTTCTCCACGCGACTGCTCTCGAAAATCCTCTCGATCAGACCTGCCTTCAGCCGCTCGCCAGCCAAATTGATAGCGCTTGTCGAAGGCGGCACTGCGTTCTTATCGAGCAGAGCGGCGATCGCCGAGGGCACTGTGTTGATAAGGGAGACATCCAAAGATCGCTCGACCAGCGCCAGCGCATTCTCGACAACATACAGAGTGCATCCTTGCGAAAGCGGAACGAAGCACTCATAGACGGACAGATCAAAACTGATCGAGGTCGAGAACAGCATGCGGCCGATCTCTGACAGCCCGGAGATGCCGCTATTCCAATGCAGCAGGTTCACCGTGCTCGCATGCTCGACCATGACGCCTTTTGGCGTGCCTGTTGATCCGGAGGTGTAGATCACATAGGCGAGGTGGCGCGAGCTCAGGCCGAGCGCGCGCGGGTCCGGATCGCAGGCGGGCAGGTTTGCCCAGGCGGGTGTGGCTGTCGTAAGATCGACCACGCTGACATCGGCCAGCGCGGCGCTGCCCAGCACGGATCGTCCGGCCGCGTCGGCCAGCAGCAGCCGCGGCGCCGCATCCTCAAGCACCTGCTTGAGCCGCGCGCTTGGATAGGCCGGGTCCAGCGGCAGGTAGGCGCCCCCGGCCTTGAGGATCGCCAGAAGCCCCACCACCATCGCCACGCTGCGCTCAAGGCAGATCGCCACCGGCTGGTCCGGCCTCACCCCGAGCCCGATCAGATGATGCGCCAGGCGGTTGGCCCGCGCATTGAGCTCGCCATAGCTGACGCGCTCGTCCGCACAGACCACCGCCACCGCGTCCGCTGCCCTGGCTACCTGCGCCTCGAACAGCTCGTGGATGCACTTCTCCGACGGATACGCCGCCGCCGTCCGGTTCAGCTCCTCCAGCAGATACGCCCGCTCAGCGGACGGCAGCAGCTCAATCCGCCCAACCGGCTGCTCGGCATCGGCAACCATCGCACCCAGCAGCGCCAGCAGATAACCACGCTGCCGCTCGATCGTCGCTTCATCGAACAGCGCCGTCGCATACCCCAGCGTCCCGGCGATGACCTCGCCATGCTCGCTTAAGTTCAGCTCCAGATCGAACTTGACCTGATCGTAACTCCCACCCGCCGCCTCCACACTCAGCCCGGGAAGATCGAAGGACACATCGGCGCTGTTCTCCCAGGCCAGCATCACCTGGAACAACGGCGTGTGATCAAGACGCCGTGGCGGCTGCACGATCTCCACCACTTGTTCAAACGGCAGGTCCTGATGTTCCTGCGCCGCCAAGGCCGTGCGCCGCGTCCGCTCCAACAGCTCCGCCACGCTCGGCTCCCCAGACAGGTCGAGGCGAAGCGCCAGCGTATTGACGAAGAAGCCGATCAGCCCTTCGATCTCGCGGCGGCCGCGATTGGCGCTCGGCACCCCGATTACAATGTCGTCCTGCCCCGACAGGCGCGACAGCACCGCAGCCCACGCCGCCAGCACCGTCATGAACAACGTCGTGCCATGCCGCCGGCTCAGCCGCCTCAAGCGCCGCGTCAGATCCGCATCGATGACGACCGCCATACCGGCCCCGGCAAACGACTGGCGCGCCGGCCGCGGCCGGTCCGTCGGCAACGCAAGACGCGCCGGGACACCAGATAGATTGTTCCGCCAATACTGCATCTGGCTCGAGAGCCACTCGCCCGACAGCCACTGCCGCTGCCAGGCGGCATAGTCCGGATACTGGATCGCAAGCGCCGGCAGTGGATCATCTTGTCCAGCCTCAAACGCCCGGTACAGCTGACCGAGCTCACGCACCAGCACGCCCAGCGACCAGCCGTCCGAGACAATATGATGCTGCGTCAGCAGGAACACGTGCTCCTCATCGGAGGTGCAGACTAGCCGACCGCGGATCAGCGGGCCGCGCGCCAGATCGAATGGCGTGCGCGCTTCCTCCTGGCACAGCTCCGACAGCGCGGCTTGCGCATCGACCATGTCCCGCAGATCGTGCTCCAGCACCGGCAGCCCCGCATCCGGCGGCAGCACCTCGACCCAGGGCTTGCCCTCCGAGGCGACAAAAATGCTCCGCAGCGCCTCATGACGCGCCAACACACGATCGAGGCTGCGCCGCCAGGCGGTGCGGTCAAGCCCCCCCCGCAGCCGCCACGCCAGCGGAATGTGGTAGGTCGTGCTGGTCTGATCCAGTTGCGCCAAAAACCACAGCCGCTGCTGCGCAAACGACAGCGCAAGAGGCGCTTCGCGAGACACAGGCGCTATGGCCGGCAGGTCTTGCGGACCGGAGCGGCTCAACTCATCTACGACGCTCGTCGCCAGATCGGCCAGCACCGGCTTGGCAAACAGCGTCCTCAGCGGCAGCTCGACACCCAGCGCCTGCGAGATCCGGCTCAACAACCGCACCGCCAGCAGCGAGTGGCCGCCCAGTTCGAAGAAGTGGTCGTGCCGCCCGACCCGCTCCAGCCCCAGAAGCTGCGCCCACAGCTCGGCCAGCGCCGTCTCGACCGCGCCTTGCGGCGGCTCGTAGGCGCGGCGCGCATAGGCCTCATCTTCCGGGGCCGGCAGCGCCTGGCGGTCCAGCTTGCCGTTCACCGTCAGCGGCAGCGCCTCAAGCCGCACAAACGCAGCCGGCACCATGTACTCCGGCAGCCGCGCACTCAAGTGTGCGCGCAAGGTGCCGGCCAGCGCGCCGCCATCCAGCTCCTCCGATCCGACCTCGGGCGCGCACACCACATAGCCGACAAGATGCTTGTCGCCGCGGCCATCCTCGCGCGCCACCACCACCGCCTCGCGCACCCAGGCGTGCTCGGCAAGCCGCGCCGCGATCTCGCCAGGCTCGATCCGGAAGCCGCGGATCTTCACCTGCTCGTCGTTGCGCCCCAAAAACTCCAGATTGCCGTCCGGCAGGTAGCGCGCAAGATCCCCGGTCCGGTACAGCCGGTCGCCCTCCACAAACGGGCTCGCCATGAACCGCTCCGCCGTCAGCTCCGGACGGTTCAGATACCCACGCGCAACCCCGGCCCCGCCAATGTAGAGCTCCCCCACCGCCCCAAACGGAACCAGCGCGCCATGACCATCAAGCAGATACACCCGAAGATCGGGGATGCGCCTTCCGATCAGACTGCCCGAATCGGCGATATCAGGCGGATCAAGAGGCCGATAGGTGGCATGCACGGTTGTTTCCGTGATGCCGTACATATTGATCAGTTTTGGGGAATGATCGGAATGCCTTGCATACCACAGCTTCAGAATCGATGGTTCCAGAGTCTCCCCACCAAAAATCACATAGCGAAGACGGTTTCCAACACTGCTGCTCTGACACTCCAGATCCAAGAGAGCTTTAAAAGCCGAAGGAGTCTGGTTCAGAACTGTAACGCCCGACTTGCAGATGAGATCATGGAAGTCAGGAGCAGAGCGAGCGGTATCGCTCGACACGAGAATCAAACGACCACCATAACGCAGTGCGCCCCACAACTCCCACACGGAGAAGTCGAACGAGAAGGAGTGGAACAGGCACCATACGTCGTGCTCGGTGAAGCCATACCAGTCCTGCGTCGCCTCGAACAGACGAACAATCTGAGCATGCTCGACCATGACGCCTTTTGGCGTGCCTGTTGATCCGGAGGTGTAGATCACATAGGCGAGGTGGCGCGAGCTCAGGCCGAGCGCGCGCGGGTCCGGATCGCAGGCGGGCAGGTTTGCCCAGGCGGGTGTGGCTGTCGTAAGATCGACCACGCTGACATCGGCCAGCGCGGCGCTGCCCAGCACGGATCGTCCGGCCGCGTCAGCCAGCAGCAGCCGCGGCGCCGCATCCTCAAGCACCTGCTTGAGCCGCGCGCTTGGATAGGCCGGGTCCAGCGGCAGGTAGGCGCCCCCGGCCTTGAGGATCGCCAGAAGCCCCACCACCATCGCCACGCTGCGCTCAAGGCAGATCGCCACCGGCTGGTCCGGCCTCACCCCGAGCCCGATCAGATGATGCGCCAGGCGGTTGGCCCGCGCATTGAGCTCGCCATAGCTGACGCGCTCGTCCGCACAGACCACCGCCACCGCGTCCGCTGCCCTGGCTACCTGCGCCTCGAACAGCTCGTGGATGCACTTCTCCGACGGATACGCCGCCGCCGTCCGGTTCAGCTCCTCCAGCAGATACGCCCGCTCAGCGGACGGCAGGATGTCCAGCTCCCGCACCGGCGTGTTCGGCGCCCGCTCCAGCGCCTCCGCAAGTTGCTCGAGCGAGCGCTGCATGTAGCCGCAGACCCGATCTGCAGAGACCCCCTCCGTCACCTGCGCCGTCAGACCCAGCGCCTCGCCAAAATCCTCCACCGACAAGGTCAGCGGATAGTTGGTGCGCTCCTCTCCGCCCAGCCATTCGATGCCGGACAACACATCGTCCGATCCAGAGATTGGCGTCGGCGTGTTGTGGCGGTAGTTCAACAGCGCGCTGAACAGCGGCGCCGACGCTGCAACGCCGCTGCAGCGTTGCGCCAGCGCCAGCGAGGCATGCTCGTGCGCCAGCAGCTCGGCGAGCCGCGCATGCGTGCTCCGCACGCTCGCCTCGACGGCGGTGCCGTCCAGGTCGAGCCGCAGCGGCAGGGTGTTGATGAACAGGCCCATGGTGCGGTCGCCACCGGCCCCGCCATGCATGCGGCCGAACAGCACCGTGCCGAACACCACCTGCTCGCGCCCGCTGCTGCGCGCCACCACCTGTCCCCAGGCCAGATGGCACAGGCTCGCCAGGCTCACACCCAGCCGTCGCGCCTGGCTGCGCAATCGCGCGTTGAGCGCCTGCGGCAGCATCCGATGGGCCTCGTGAACCCCGCAGCCGTCGCCGTGGACCTCGCTCAAGCCAAACGGCGCGGTCGGCTCATCGATGTCGGCCAGCATCGTCCGGAAGAACGCTTCATGCGCACTGGCATCACCGCCGAGATGTGCCTGCGCCACCAGATTGCGGAACGGCTGCGGCGCTGCAAGCTCGTGCTCGCGTCCCTCCAGCACAGCCCGGACCTCGGCATGCATCACCTCCTGTGTGTTGTGATCCCCAATCAAATGGTGCTGCAGCTGCTGCAGCACCCAGCGCCCGCTGCCGGGCTCGCGGGCAATCACAAACCGCAACAGCGGCGCCCGACCAAGGTCGATGCGGTGCTGGCGCGGATCAAACCTGAGCCTCAGCTGTGTGGAGCCGGGACCATCACACCCATCCAGCTCGACCTCGGTCACCTCCAGTGGCGCGGTGCGCCACACCACCTGGGCCGGACGCGACAAGCCCTCCCAGACAAATGAGGTGCGCAGAATGTCGTGCCGATCCACTATCCGCTGGACCGCGGCCAGATAGCGATCGAGCAGCTCACGATCGGCAAACGCCATCTGCCAGACCAGCAGGTAGGGATCGCCCGTTGCCGCCAACAGATGATGGAACAGGATGCCGTCCTGCAGCGGCGACAAGCCATAAATGTCCTGGATGTTACTGACACCACCGGGCACCGTGGCGACGATCCGGTCGATCTCTTCCTGCGCCAGCTCGATCAGCGGCAGCAGCTCTGGCGTGATCGCCGGACTCTGCTCGGTGATCAGGTTGGCCGGGACCGCCACCTCGCGATGGCTGCCAAGGCTTGCCGCCAGATCGGCCAGCACCGGCTTGGCGAACAGAGTGCGCACCTCGATGCCGAGCGACAGCCGCCGCAGACACTCCATCAGTTGCACCGCCAGCAGCGAATGGCCGCCCAGTTCGAAGAAGTGGTCGTGCCGCCCGACCCGCTCCAGCCCCAGAAGCTGCGCCCACAGCTCGGCCAGCGCCGTCTCGACCGCGCCTTGCGGCGGCTCGTAGGCGCGGCGCGCATAGGCCTCATCTTCCGGGGCCGGCAGCGCCTGGCGGTCCAGCTTGCCGTTCACCGTCAGCGGCAGCGCCTCAAGCCGCACAAACGCAGCCGGCACCATGTACTCCGGCAGCCGCGCACTCAAGTGTGCGCGCAAGGTGCCGGCCAGCGCGCCGCCATCCAGCTCCTCCGATCCGACCTCGGGCGCGCACACCACATAGCCGACAAGATGCTTGTCGCCGCGGCCATCCTCGCGCGCCACCACCACCGCCTCGCGCACCCAGGCGTGCTCGGCAAGCCGCGCCGCGATCTCGCCAGGCTCGATCCGGAAGCCGCGGATCTTCACCTGCTCGTCGTTGCGCCCCAAAAACTCCAGATTGCCGTCCGGCAGGTAGCGCGCAAGATCCCCGGTCCGGTACAGCCGGTCGCCCTCCACAAACGGGCTCGCCATGAACCGCTCCGCCGTCAGCTCCGGACGGTTCAGATACCCACGCGCAACCCCGGCCCCGCCAATGTAGAACTCCCCCACCGCCCCAAACGGAACCAGCGCGCCATGACCATCAAGCAGATACACCCGCGTGTTCGCAATCGGACGGCCGATATGCGGCACAGCGTTGTCGCTGAAGAGCCGTCCCGAGGTCGCCACCACCGTCACTTCGGTAGGGCCGTAGTTGTTTATTAGCTTGAGAGCCGCCGGTAGAGACGCAGGCACACGCTGGAGACGATCCCCGCCAACAAGCAAGTACTCCAATGTGGGATTTATCAGCTTATCTTCTAACGCGATTGTAGCGAGCGGCGTGATCAAAAAGGCGACGTCCAGCGATTGATCACGCCACCATTCTAACAGATGGAGAGAATCTCCCGCTGATGTTCTGGGCGGAAGCAGCAAGCTGCTGCGGTTACATAACGCAGACCATAGTTCCCAACTGCTGGCATCGAATGCTAGTCCAGCCGTGAGTGCGCAGCGGGTATCTCGCTGCGGACAAAACGTTTGCACATGCCATGCTACAAGATTGACCAAGCTCCGATGCTCGACCATGACGCCTTTTGGCGTGCCTGTTGATCCGGAGGTGTAGATCACATAGGCGAGGTGGCGCGAGCTCAGGCCGAGCGCGCGCGGGTCCGGATCGCAGGCGGGCAGGTTTGCCCAGGCGGGTGTGGCTGTCGTAAGATCGACCACGCTGACATCGGCCAGCGCGGCGCTGCCCAGCACGGATCGTCCGGCCGCGTCAGCCAGCAGCAGCCGCGGCGCCGCATCCTCAAGCACCTGCTTGAGCCGCGCGCTTGGATAGGCCGGGTCCAGCGGCAGGTAGGCGCCCCCGGCCTTGAGGATCGCCAGAAGCCCCACCACCATCGCCACGCTGCGCTCAAGGCAGATCGCCACCGGCTGGTCCGGCCTCACCCCGAGCCCGATCAGATGATGCGCCAGGCGGTTGGCCCGCGCATTGAGCTCGCCATAGCTGACGCGCTCGTCCGCACAGACCACCGCCACCGCGTCCGCTGCCCTGGCTACCTGCGCCTCGAACAGCTCGTGGATGCACTTCTCCGACGGATACGCCGCCGCCGTCCGGTTCAGCTCCTCCAGCAGATACGCCCGCTCAGCGGACGGCAGGATGTCCAGCTCCCGCACCGGCGTGTTCGGCGCCCGCTCCAGCGCCTCCGCAAGTTGCTCGAGCGAGCGCTGCATGTAGCCGCAGACCCGATCTGCAGAGACCCCCTCCGTCACCTGCGCCGTCAGACCCAGCGCCTCGCCAAAATCCTCCACCGACAAGGTCAGCGGATAGTTGGTGCGCTCCTCTCCGCCCAGCCATTCGATGCCGGACAACACATCGTCCGATCCAGAGATTGGCGTCGGCGTGTTGTGGCGGTAGTTCAACAGCGCGCTGAACAGCGGCGCCGACGCTGCAACGCCGCTGCAGCGTTGCGCCAGCGCCAGCGAGGCATGCTCGTGCGCCAGCAGCTCGGCGAGCCGCGCATGCGTGCTCCGCACGCTCGCCTCGACGGCGGTGCCGTCCAGGTCGAGCCGCAGCGGCAGGGTGTTGATGAACAGGCCCATGGTGCGGTCGCCACCGGCCCCGCCATGCATGCGGCCGAACAGCACCGTGCCGAACACCACCTGCTCGCGCCCGCTGCTGCGCGCCACCACCTGTCCCCAGGCCAGATGGCACAGGCTCGCCAGGCTCACACCCAGCCGTCGCGCCTGGCTGCGCAATCGCGCGTTGAGCGCCTGCGGCAGCATCCGATGGGCCTCGTGAACCCCGCAGCCGTCGCCGTGGACCTCGCTCAAGCCAAACGGCGCGGTCGGCTCATCGATGTCGGCCAGCATCGTCCGGAAGAACGCTTCATGCGCACTGGCATCACCGCCGAGATGTGCCTGCGCCACCAGATTGCGGAACGGCTGCGGCGCTGCAAGCTCGTGCTCGCGTCCCTCCAGCACAGCCCGGACCTCGGCATGCATCACCTCCTGTGTGTTGTGATCCCCAATCAAATGGTGCTGCAGCTGCTGCAGCACCCAGCGCCCGCTGCCGGGCTCGCGGGCAATCACAAACCGCAACAGCGGCGCCCGACCAAGGTCGATGCGGTGCTGGCGCGGATCAAACCTGAGCCTCAGCTGTGTGGAGCCGGGACCATCACACCCATCCAGCTCGACCTCGGTCACCTCCAGTGGCGCGGTGCGCCACACCACCTGGGCCGGACGCGACAAGCCCTCCCAGACAAATGAGGTGCGCAGAATGTCGTGCCGATCCACTATCCGCTGGACCGCGGCCAGATAGCGATCGAGCAGCTCACGATCGGCAAACGCCATCTGCCAGACCAGCAGGTAGGGATCGCCCGTTGCCGCCAACAGATGATGGAACAGGATGCCGTCCTGCAGCGGCGACAAGCCATAAATGTCCTGGATGTTACTGACACCACCGGGCACCGTGGCGACGATCCGGTCGATCTCTTCCTGCGCCAGCTCGATCAGCGGCAGCAGCTCTGGCGTGATCGCCGGACTCTGCTCGGTGATCAGGTTGGCCGGGACCGCCACCTCGCGATGGCTGCCAAGGCTTGCCGCCAGATCGGCCAGCACCGGCTTGGCGAACAGAGTGCGCACCTCGATGCCGAGCGACAGCCGCCGCAGACACTCCATCAGTTGCACCGCCAGCAGCGAATGGCCGCCCAGTTCGAAGAAGTGGTCGTGCCGCCCGACCCGCTCCAGCCCCAGAAGCTGCGCCCACAGCTCGGCCAGCGCCGTCTCGACCGCGCCTTGCGGCGGCTCGTAGGCGCGGCGCGCATAGGCCTCATCTTCCGGGGCCGGCAGCGCCTGGCGGTCCAGCTTGCCGTTCACCGTCAGCGGCAGCGCCTCAAGCCGCACAAACGCAGCCGGCACCATGTACTCCGGCAGCCGCGCACTCAAGTGTGCGCGCAAGGTGCCGGCCAGCGCGCCGCCATCCAGCTCCTCCGATCCGACCTCGGGCGCGCACACCACATAGCCGACAAGATGCTTGTCGCCGCGGCCATCCTCGCGCGCCACCACCACCGCCTCGCGCACCCAGGCGTGCTCGGCAAGCCGCGCCGCGATCTCGCCAGGCTCGATCCGGAAGCCGCGGATCTTCACCTGCTCGTCGTTGCGCCCCAAAAACTCCAGATTGCCGTCCGGCAGGTAGCGCGCAAGATCCCCGGTCCGGTACAGCCGGTCGCCCTCCACAAACGGGCTCGCCATGAACCGCTCCGCCGTCAGCTCCGGACGGTTCAGATACCCACGCGCAACCCCGGCCCCGCCAATGTAGAGCTCCCCCACCGCCCCAAACGGAACCAGCGCGCCATGACCATCAAGCAGATACACCCGAAGATCGGGGATGCGCCTTCCGATCAGACTGCCCGAATCGGCGATATCAGGCGGATCAAGAGGCCGATAGGTGGCATGCACGGTTGTTTCCGTGATGCCGTACATATTGATCAGTTTTGGGGAATGATCGGAATGCCTTGCATACCACAGCTTCAGAATCGATGGTTCCAGAGTCTCCCCACCAAAAATCACATAGCGAAGACGGTTTCCAACACTGCTGCTCTGACACTCCAGATCCAAGAGAGCTTTAAAAGCCGAAGGAGTCTGGTTCAGAACTGTAACGCCCGACTTGCAGATGAGATCATGGAAGTCAGGAGCAGAGCGAGCGGTATCGCTCGACACGAGAATCAAACGACCACCATAACGCAGTGCGCCCCACAACTCCCACACGGAGAAGTCGAACGAGAAGGAGTGGAACAGGCACCATACGTCGTGCTCGGTGAAGCCATACCAGTCCAGCGTCGCCTCGAACAGACGAACAATCTGAGCATGCTCGACCATGACGCCTTTTGGCGTGCCTGTTGATCCGGAGGTGTAGATCACATAGGCGAGGTGGCGCGAGCTCAGGCCGAGCGCGCGCGGGTCCGGATCGCAGGCGGGCAGGTTTGCCCAGGCGGGTGTGGCTGTCGTAAGATCGACCACGCTGACATCGGCCAGCGCGGCGCTGCCCAGCACGGATCGTCCGGCCGCGTCAGCCAGCAGCAGCCGCGGCGCCGCATCCTCAAGCACCTGCTTGAGCCGCGCGCTTGGATAGGCCGGGTCCAGCGGCAGGTAGGCGCCCCCGGCCTTGAGGATCGCCAGAAGCCCCACCACCATCGCCACGCTGCGCTCAAGGCAGATCGCCACCGGCTGGTCCGGCCTCACCCCGAGCCCGATCAGATGATGCGCCAGGCGGTTGGCCCGCGCATTGAGCTCGCCATAGCTGACGCGCTCGTCCGCACAGACCACCGCCACCGCGTCCGCTGCCCTGGCTACCTGCGCCTCGAACAGCTCGTGGATGCACTTCTCCGACGGATACGCCGCCGCCGTCCGGTTCAGCTCCTCCAGCAGATACGCCCGCTCAGCGGACGGCAGCAGCTCAATCCGCCCAACCGGCTGCTCGGCATCGGCAACCATCGCACCCAGCAGCGCCAGCAGATAACCACGCTGCCGCTCGATCGTCGCTTCATCGAACAGCGCCGTCGCATACCCCAGCGTCCCGGCGATGACCTCGCCATGCTCGCTTAAGTTCAGCTCCAGATCGAACTTGACCTGATCGTAACTCCCACCCGCCGCCTCCACACTCAGCCCGGGAAGATCGAAGGACACATCGGCGCTGTTCTCCCAGGCCAGCATCACCTGGAACAACGGCGTGTGATCAAGACGCCGTGGCGGCTGCACGATCTCCACCACTTGTTCAAACGGCAGGTCCTGATGTTCCTGCGCCGCCAAGGCCGTGCGCCGCGTCCGCTCCAACAGCTCCGCCACGCTCGGCTCCCCAGACAGGTCGAGGCGAAGCGCCAGCGTATTGACGAAGAAGCCGATCAGCCCTTCGATCTCGCGGCGGCCGCGATTGGCGCTCGGCACCCCGATTACAATGTCGTCCTGCCCCGACAGGCGCGACAGCACCGCAGCCCACGCCGCCAGCACCGTCATGAACAACGTCGTGCCATGCCGCCGGCTCAGCCGCCTCAAGCGCCGCGTCAGATCCGCATCGATGACGACCGCCATACCGGCCCCGGCAAACGACTGGCGCGCCGGCCGCGGCCGGTCCGTCGGCAACGCAAGACGCGCCGGGACACCAGATAGATTGTTCCGCCAATACTGCATCTGGCTCGAGAGCCACTCGCCCGACAGCCACTGCCGCTGCCAGGCGGCATAGTCCGGATACTGGATCGCAAGCGCCGGCAGTGGATCATCTTGTCCAGCCTCAAACGCCCGGTACAGCTGACCGAGCTCACGCACCAGCACGCCCAGCGACCAGCCGTCCGAGACAATATGATGCTGCGTCAGCAGGAACACGTGCTCCTCATCGGAGGTGCAGACTAGCCGACCGCGGATCAGCGGGCCGCGCGCCAGATCGAATGGCGTGCGCGCTTCCTCCTGGCACAGCTCCGACAGCGCGGCTTGCGCATCGACCATGTCCCGCAGATCGTGCTCCAGCACCGGCAGCCCCGCATCCGGCGGCAGCACCTCGACCCAGGGCTTGCCCTCCGAGGCGACAAAAATGCTCCGCAGCGCCTCATGACGCGCCAACACACGATCGAGGCTGCGCCGCCAGGCGGTGCGGTCAAGCCCCCCCCGCAGCCGCCACGCCAGCGGAATGTGGTAGGTCGTGCTGGTCTGATCCAGTTGCGCCAAAAACCACAGCCGCTGCTGCGCAAACGACAGCGCAAGAGGCGCTTCGCGAGACACAGGCGCTATGGCCGGCAGGTCTTGCGGACCGGAGCGGCTCAACTCATCTACGACGCTCGTCGCCAGATCGGCCAGCACCGGCTTGGCAAACAGCGTCCTCAGCGGCAGCTCGACACCCAGCGCCTGCGAGATCCGGCTCAACAACCGCACCGCCAGCAGCGAGTGGCCGCCCAGTTCGAAGAAGTGGTCGTGCCGCCCGACCCGCTCCAGCCCCAGAAGCTGCGCCCACAGCTCGGCCAGCGCCGTCTCGACCGCGCCTTGCGGCGGCTCGTAGGCGCGGCGCGCATAGGCCTCATCTTCCGGGGCCGGCAGCGCCTGGCGGTCCAGCTTGCCGTTCACCGTCAGCGGCAGCGCCTCAAGCCGCACAAACGCAGCCGGCACCATGTACTCCGGCAGCCGCGCACTCAAGTGTGCGCGCAAGGTGCCGGCCAGCGCGCCGCCATCCAGCTCCTCCGATCCGACCTCGGGCGCGCACACCACATAGCCGACAAGATGCTTGTCGCCGCGGCCATCCTCGCGCGCCACCACCACCGCCTCGCGCACCCAGGCGTGCTCGGCAAGCCGCGCCGCGATCTCGCCAGGCTCGATCCGGAAGCCGCGGATCTTCACCTGCTCGTCGTTGCGCCCCAAAAACTCCAGATTGCCGTCCGGCAGGTAGCGCGCAAGATCCCCGGTCCGGTACAGCCGGTCGCCCTCCACAAACGGGCTCGCCATGAACCGCTCCGCCGTCAGCTCCGGACGGTTCAGATACCCACGCGCAACCCCGGCCCCGCCAATGTAGAGCTCCCCCACCGCCCCAAACGGAACCAGCGCGCCATGACCATCAAGCAGATACACCCGAAGATCGGGGATGCGCCTTCCGATCAGACTGCCCGAATCGGCGATATCAGGCGGATCAAGAGGCCGATAGGTGGCATGCACGGTTGTTTCCGTGATGCCGTACATATTGATCAGTTTTGGGGAATGATCGGAATGCCTTGCATACCACAGCTTCAGAATCGATGGTTCCAGAGTCTCCCCACCAAAAATCACATAGCGAAGACGGTTTCCAACACTGCTGCTCTGACACTCCAGATCCAAGAGAGCTTTAAAAGCCGAAGGAGTCTGGTTCAGAACTGTAACGCCCGACTTGCAGATGAGATCATGGAAGTCAGGAGCAGAGCGAGCGGTATCGCTCGACACGAGAATCAAACGACCACCATAACGCAGTGCGCCCCACAACTCCCACACGGAGAAGTCGAACGAGAAGGAGTGGAACAGGCACCATACGTCGTGCTCGGTGAAGCCATACCAGTCCTGCGTCGCCTCGAACAGACGAACAATCTGAGCATGCTCGACCATGACGCCTTTTGGCGTGCCTGTTGATCCGGAGGTGTAGATCACATAGGCGAGGTGGCGCGAGCTCAGGCCGAGCGCGCGCGGGTCCGGATCGCAGGCGGGCAGGTTTGCCCAGGCGGGTGTGGCTGTCGTAAGATCGACCACGCTGACATCGGCCAGCGCGGCGCTGCCCAGCACGGATCGTCCGGCCGCGTCAGCCAGCAGCAGCCGCGGCGCCGCATCCTCAAGCACCTGCTTGAGCCGCGCGCTTGGATAGGCCGGGTCCAGCGGCAGGTAGGCGCCCCCGGCCTTGAGGATCGCCAGAAGCCCCACCACCATCGCCACGCTGCGCTCAAGGCAGATCGCCACCGGCTGGTCCGGCCTCACCCCGAGCCCGATCAGATGATGCGCCAGGCGGTTGGCCCGCGCATTGAGCTCGCCATAGCTGACGCGCTCGTCCGCACAGACCACCGCCACCGCGTCCGCTGCCCTGGCTACCTGCGCCTCGAACAGCTCGTGGATGCACTTCTCCGACGGATACGCCGCCGCCGTCCGGTTCAGCTCCTCCAGCAGATACGCCCGCTCAGCGGACGGCAGGATGTCCAGCTCCCGCACCGGCGTGTTCGGCGCCCGCTCCAGCGCCTCCGCAAGTTGCTCGAGCGAGCGCTGCATGTAGCCGCAGACCCGATCTGCAGAGACCCCCTCCGTCACCTGCGCCGTCAGACCCAGCGCCTCGCCAAAATCCTCCACCGACAAGGTCAGCGGATAGTTGGTGCGCTCCTCTCCGCCCAGCCATTCGATGCCGGACAACACATCGTCCGATCCAGAGATTGGCGTCGGCGTGTTGTGGCGGTAGTTCAACAGCGCGCTGAACAGCGGCGCCGACGCTGCAACGCCGCTGCAGCGTTGCGCCAGCGCCAGCGAGGCATGCTCGTGCGCCAGCAGCTCGGCGAGCCGCGCATGCGTGCTCCGCACGCTCGCCTCGACGGCGGTGCCGTCCAGGTCGAGCCGCAGCGGCAGGGTGTTGATGAACAGGCCCATGGTGCGGTCGCCACCGGCCCCGCCATGCATGCGGCCGAACAGCACCGTGCCGAACACCACCTGCTCGCGCCCGCTGCTGCGCGCCACCACCTGTCCCCAGGCCAGATGGCACAGGCTCGCCAGGCTCACACCCAGCCGTCGCGCCTGGCTGCGCAATCGCGCGTTGAGCGCCTGCGGCAGCATCCGATGGGCCTCGTGAACCCCGCAGCCGTCGCCGTGGACCTCGCTCAAGCCAAACGGCGCGGTCGGCTCATCGATGTCGGCCAGCATCGTCCGGAAGAACGCTTCATGCGCACTGGCATCACCGCCGAGATGTGCCTGCGCCACCAGATTGCGGAACGGCTGCGGCGCTGCAAGCTCGTGCTCGCGTCCCTCCAGCACAGCCCGGACCTCGGCATGCATCACCTCCTGTGTGTTGTGATCCCCAATCAAATGGTGCTGCAGCTGCTGCAGCACCCAGCGCCCGCTGCCGGGCTCGCGGGCAATCACAAACCGCAACAGCGGCGCCCGACCAAGGTCGATGCGGTGCTGGCGCGGATCAAACCTGAGCCTCAGCTGTGTGGAGCCGGGACCATCACACCCATCCAGCTCGACCTCGGTCACCTCCAGTGGCGCGGTGCGCCACACCACCTGGGCCGGACGCGACAAGCCCTCCCAGACAAATGAGGTGCGCAGAATGTCGTGCCGATCCACTATCCGCTGGACCGCGGCCAGATAGCGATCGAGCAGCTCACGATCGGCAAACGCCATCTGCCAGACCAGCAGGTAGGGATCGCCCGTTGCCGCCAACAGATGATGGAACAGGATGCCGTCCTGCAGCGGCGACAAGCCATAAATGTCCTGGATGTTACTGACACCACCGGGCACCGTGGCGACGATCCGGTCGATCTCTTCCTGCGCCAGCTCGATCAGCGGCAGCAGCTCTGGCGTGATCGCCGGACTCTGCTCGGTGATCAGGTTGGCCGGGACCGCCACCTCGCGATGGCTGCCAAGGCTTGCCGCCAGATCGGCCAGCACCGGCTTGGCGAACAGAGTGCGCACCTCGATGCCGAGCGACAGCCGCCGCAGACACTCCATCAGTTGCACCGCCAGCAGCGAATGGCCGCCCAGTTCGAAGAAGTGGTCGTGCCGCCCGACCCGCTCCAGCCCCAGAAGCTGCGCCCACAGCTCGGCCAGCGCCGTCTCGACCGCGCCTTGCGGCGGCTCGTAGGCGCGGCGCGCATAGGCCTCATCTTCCGGGGCCGGCAGCGCCTGGCGGTCCAGCTTGCCGTTCACCGTCAGCGGCAGCGCCTCAAGCCGCACAAACGCAGCCGGCACCATGTACTCCGGCAGCCGCGCACTCAAGTGTGCGCGCAAGGTGCCGGCCAGCGCGCCGCCATCCAGCTCCTCCGATCCGACCTCGGGCGCGCACACCACATAGCCGACAAGATGCTTGTCGCCGCGGCCATCCTCGCGCGCCACCACCACCGCCTCGCGCACCCAGGCGTGCTCGGCAAGCCGCGCCGCGATCTCGCCAGGCTCGATCCGGAAGCCGCGGATCTTCACCTGCTCGTCGTTGCGCCCCAAAAACTCCAGATTGCCGTCCGGCAGGTAGCGCGCAAGATCCCCGGTCCGGTACAGCCGGTCGCCCTCCACAAACGGGCTCGCCATGAACCGCTCCGCCGTCAGCTCCGGACGGTTCAGATACCCACGCGCAACCCCGGCCCCGCCAATGTAGAACTCCCCCACCGCCCCAAACGGAACCAGCGCGCCATGACCATCAAGCAGATACACCCGCGTGTTCGCAATCGGACGGCCGATATGCGGCACAGCGTTGTCGCTGAAGAGCCGTCCCGAGGTCGCCACCACCGTCACTTCGGTAGGGCCGTAGTTGTTTATTAGCTTGAGAGCCGCCGGTAGAGACGCAGGCACACGCTGGAGACGATCCCCGCCAACAAGCAAGTACTCCAATGTGGGATTTATCAGCTTATCTTCTAACGCGATTGTAGCGAGCGGCGTGATCAAAAAGGCGACGTCCAGCGATTGATCACGCCACCATTCTAACAGATGGAGAGAATCTCCCGCTGATGTTCTGGGCGGAAGCAGCAAGCTGCTGCGGTTACATAACGCAGACCATAGTTCCCAACTGCTGGCATCGAATGCTAGTCCAGCCGTGAGTGCGCAGCGGGTATCTCGCTGCGGACAAAACGTTTGCACATGCCATGCTACAAGATTGACCAAGCTCCGATGCTCGACCATGACGCCTTTTGGCGTGCCTGTTGATCCGGAGGTGTAGATCACATAGGCGAGGTGGCGCGAGCTCAGGCCGAGCGCGCGCGGGTCCGGATCGCAGGCGGGCAGGTTTGCCCAGGCGGGTGTGGCTGTCGTAAGATCGACCACGCTGACATCGGCCAGCGCGGCGCTGCCCAGCACGGATCGTCCGGCCGCGTCAGCCAGCAGCAGCCGCGGCGCCGCATCCTCAAGCACCTGCTTGAGCCGCGCGCTTGGATAGGCCGGGTCCAGCGGCAGGTAGGCGCCCCCGGCCTTGAGGATCGCCAGAAGCCCCACCACCATCGCCACGCTGCGCTCAAGGCAGATCGCCACCGGCTGGTCCGGCCTCACCCCGAGCCCGATCAGATGATGCGCCAGGCGGTTGGCCCGCGCATTGAGCTCGCCATAGCTGACGCGCTCGTCCGCACAGACCACCGCCACCGCGTCCGCTGCCCTGGCTACCTGCGCCTCGAACAGCTCGTGGATGCACTTCTCCGACGGATACGCCGCCGCCGTCCGGTTCAGCTCCTCCAGCAGATACGCCCGCTCAGCGGACGGCAGGATGTCCAGCTCCCGCACCGGCGTGTTCGGCGCCCGCTCCAGCGCCTCCGCAAGTTGCTCGAGCGAGCGCTGCATGTAGCCGCAGACCCGATCTGCAGAGACCCCCTCCGTCACCTGCGCCGTCAGACCCAGCGCCTCGCCAAAATCCTCCACCGACAAGGTCAGCGGATAGTTGGTGCGCTCCTCTCCGCCCAGCCATTCGATGCCGGACAACACATCGTCCGATCCAGAGATTGGCGTCGGCGTGTTGTGGCGGTAGTTCAACAGCGCGCTGAACAGCGGCGCCGACGCTGCAACGCCGCTGCAGCGTTGCGCCAGCGCCAGCGAGGCATGCTCGTGCGCCAGCAGCTCGGCGAGCCGCGCATGCGTGCTCCGCACGCTCGCCTCGACGGCGGTGCCGTCCAGGTCGAGCCGCAGCGGCAGGGTGTTGATGAACAGGCCCATGGTGCGGTCGCCACCGGCCCCGCCATGCATGCGGCCGAACAGCACCGTGCCGAACACCACCTGCTCGCGCCCGCTGCTGCGCGCCACCACCTGTCCCCAGGCCAGATGGCACAGGCTCGCCAGGCTCACACCCAGCCGTCGCGCCTGGCTGCGCAATCGCGCGTTGAGCGCCTGCGGCAGCATCCGATGGGCCTCGTGAACCCCGCAGCCGTCGCCGTGGACCTCGCTCAAGCCAAACGGCGCGGTCGGCTCATCGATGTCGGCCAGCATCGTCCGGAAGAACGCTTCATGCGCACTGGCATCACCGCCGAGATGTGCCTGCGCCACCAGATTGCGGAACGGCTGCGGCGCTGCAAGCTCGTGCTCGCGTCCCTCCAGCACAGCCCGGACCTCGGCATGCATCACCTCCTGTGTGTTGTGATCCCCAATCAAATGGTGCTGCAGCTGCTGCAGCACCCAGCGCCCGCTGCCGGGCTCGCGGGCAATCACAAACCGCAACAGCGGCGCCCGACCAAGGTCGATGCGGTGCTGGCGCGGATCAAACCTGAGCCTCAGCTGTGTGGAGCCGGGACCATCACACCCATCCAGCTCGACCTCGGTCACCTCCAGTGGCGCGGTGCGCCACACCACCTGGGCCGGACGCGACAAGCCCTCCCAGACAAATGAGGTGCGCAGAATGTCGTGCCGATCCACTATCCGCTGGACCGCGGCCAGATAGCGATCGAGCAGCTCACGATCGGCAAACGCCATCTGCCAGACCAGCAGGTAGGGATCGCCCGTTGCCGCCAACAGATGATGGAACAGGATGCCGTCCTGCAGCGGCGACAAGCCATAAATGTCCTGGATGTTACTGACACCACCGGGCACCGTGGCGACGATCCGGTCGATCTCTTCCTGCGCCAGCTCGATCAGCGGCAGCAGCTCTGGCGTGATCGCCGGACTCTGCTCGGTGATCAGGTTGGCCGGGACCGCCACCTCGCGATGGCTGCCAAGGCTTGCCGCCAGATCGGCCAGCACCGGCTTGGCGAACAGAGTGCGCACCTCGATGCCGAGCGACAGCCGCCGCAGACACTCCATCAGTTGCACCGCCAGCAGCGAATGGCCGCCCAGTTCGAAGAAGTGGTCGTGCCGCCCGACCCGCTCCAGCCCCAGAAGCTGCGCCCACAGCTCGGCCAGCGCCGTCTCGACCGCGCCTTGCGGCGGCTCGTAGGCGCGGCGCGCATAGGCCTCATCTTCCGGGGCCGGCAGCGCCTGGCGGTCCAGCTTGCCGTTCACCGTCAGCGGCAGCGCCTCAAGCCGCACAAACGCAGCCGGCACCATGTACTCCGGCAGCCGCGCACTCAAGTGTGCGCGCAAGGTGCCGGCCAGCGCGCCGCCATCCAGCTCCTCCGATCCGACCTCGGGCGCGCACACCACATAGCCGACAAGATGCTTGTCGCCGCGGCCATCCTCGCGCGCCACCACCACCGCCTCGCGCACCCAGGCGTGCTCGGCAAGCCGCGCCGCGATCTCGCCAGGCTCGATCCGGAAGCCGCGGATCTTCACCTGCTCGTCGTTGCGCCCCAAAAACTCCAGATTGCCGTCCGGCAGGTAGCGCGCAAGATCCCCGGTCCGGTACAGCCGGTCGCCCTCCACAAACGGGCTCGCCATGAACCGCTCCGCCGTCAGCTCCGGACGGTTCAGATACCCACGCGCAACCCCGGCCCCGCCAATGTAGAGCTCCCCCACCGCCCCAAACGGAACCAGCGCGCCATGACCATCAAGCAGATACACCCGAAGATCGGGGATGCGCCTTCCGATCAGACTGCCCGAATCGGCGATATCAGGCGGATCAAGAGGCCGATAGGTGGCATGCACGGTTGTTTCCGTGATGCCGTACATATTGATCAGTTTTGGGGAATGATCGGAATGCCTTGCATACCACAGCTTCAGAATCGATGGTTCCAGAGTCTCCCCACCAAAAATCACATAGCGAAGACGGTTTCCAACACTGCTGCTCTGACACTCCAGATCCAAGAGAGCTTTAAAAGCCGAAGGAGTCTGGTTCAGAACTGTAACGCCCGACTTGCAGATGAGATCATGGAAGTCAGGAGCAGAGCGAGCGGTATCGCTCGACACGAGAATCAAACGACCACCATAACGCAGTGCGCCCCACAACTCCCACACGGAGAAGTCGAACGAGAAGGAGTGGAACAGGCACCATACGTCGTGCTCGGTGAAGCCATACCAGTCCTGCGTCGCCTCGAACAGACGAACAATCTGAGCATGCTCGACCATGACGCCTTTTGGCGTGCCTGTTGATCCGGAGGTGTAGATCACATAGGCGAGGTGGCGCGAGCTCAGGCCGAGCGCGCGCGGGTCCGGATCGCAGGCGGGCAGGTTTGCCCAGGCGGGTGTGGCTGTCGTAAGATCGACCACGCTGACATCGGCCAGCGCGGCGCTGCCCAGCACGGATCGTCCGGCCGCGTCAGCCAGCAGCAGCCGCGGCGCCGCATCCTCAAGCACCTGCTTGAGCCGCGCGCTTGGATAGGCCGGGTCCAGCGGCAGGTAGGCGCCCCCGGCCTTGAGGATCGCCAGAAGCCCCACCACCATCGCCACGCTGCGCTCAAGGCAGATCGCCACCGGCTGGTCCGGCCTCACCCCGAGCCCGATCAGATGATGCGCCAGGCGGTTGGCCCGCGCATTGAGCTCGCCATAGCTGACGCGCTCGTCCGCACAGACCACCGCCACCGCGTCCGCTGCCCTGGCTACCTGCGCCTCGAACAGCTCGTGGATGCACTTCTCCGACGGATACGCCGCCGCCGTCCGGTTCAGCTCCTCCAGCAGATACGCCCGCTCAGCGGACGGCAGCAGCTCAATCCGCCCAACCGGCTGCTCGGCATCGGCAACCATCGCACCCAGCAGCGCCAGCAGATAACCACGCTGCCGCTCGATCGTCGCTTCATCGAACAGCGCCGTCGCATACCCCAGCGTCCCGGCGATGACCTCGCCATGCTCGCTTAAGTTCAGCTCCAGATCGAACTTGACCTGATCGTAACTCCCACCCGCCGCCTCCACACTCAGCCCGGGAAGATCGAAGGACACATCGGCGCTGTTCTCCCAGGCCAGCATCACCTGGAACAACGGCGTGTGATCAAGACGCCGTGGCGGCTGCACGATCTCCACCACTTGTTCAAACGGCAGGTCCTGATGTTCCTGCGCCGCCAAGGCCGTGCGCCGCGTCCGCTCCAACAGCTCCGCCACGCTCGGCTCCCCAGACAGGTCGAGGCGAAGCGCCAGCGTATTGACGAAGAAGCCGATCAGCCCTTCGATCTCGCGGCGGCCGCGATTGGCGCTCGGCACCCCGATTACAATGTCGTCCTGCCCCGACAGGCGCGACAGCACCGCAGCCCACGCCGCCAGCACCGTCATGAACAACGTCGTGCCATGCCGCCGGCTCAGCCGCCTCAAGCGCCGCGTCAGATCCGCATCGATGACGACCGCCATACCGGCCCCGGCAAACGACTGGCGCGCCGGCCGCGGCCGGTCCGTCGGCAACGCAAGACGCGCCGGGACACCAGATAGATTGTTCCGCCAATACTGCATCTGGCTCGAGAGCCACTCGCCCGACAGCCACTGCCGCTGCCAGGCGGCATAGTCCGGATACTGGATCGCAAGCGCCGGCAGTGGATCATCTTGTCCAGCCTCAAACGCCCGGTACAGCTGACCGAGCTCACGCACCAGCACGCCCAGCGACCAGCCGTCCGAGACAATATGATGCTGCGTCAGCAGGAACACGTGCTCCTCATCGGAGGTGCAGACTAGCCGACCGCGGATCAGCGGGCCGCGCGCCAGATCGAATGGCGTGCGCGCTTCCTCCTGGCACAGCTCCGACAGCGCGGCTTGCGCATCGACCATGTCCCGCAGATCGTGCTCCAGCACCGGCAGCCCCGCATCCGGCGGCAGCACCTCGACCCAGGGCTTGCCCTCCGAGGCGACAAAAATGCTCCGCAGCGCCTCATGACGCGCCAACACACGATCGAGGCTGCGCCGCCAGGCGGTGCGGTCAAGCCCCCCCCGCAGCCGCCACGCCAGCGGAATGTGGTAGGTCGTGCTGGTCTGATCCAGTTGCGCCAAAAACCACAGCCGCTGCTGCGCAAACGACAGCGCAAGAGGCGCTTCGCGAGACACAGGCGCTATGGCCGGCAGGTCTTGCGGACCGGAGCGGCTCAACTCATCTACGACGCTCGTCGCCAGATCGGCCAGCACCGGCTTGGCAAACAGCGTCCTCAGCGGCAGCTCGACACCCAGCGCCTGCGAGATCCGGCTCAACAACCGCACCGCCAGCAGCGAGTGGCCGCCCAGTTCGAAGAAGTGGTCGTGCCGCCCGACCCGCTCCAGCCCCAGAAGCTGCGCCCACAGCTCGGCCAGCGCCGTCTCGACCGCGCCTTGCGGCGGCTCGTAGGCGCGGCGCGCATAGGCCTCATCTTCCGGGGCCGGCAGCGCCTGGCGGTCCAGCTTGCCGTTCACCGTCAGCGGCAGCGCCTCAAGCCGCACAAACGCAGCCGGCACCATGTACTCCGGCAGCCGCGCACTCAAGTGTGCGCGCAAGGTGCCGGCCAGCGCGCCGCCATCCAGCTCCTCCGATCCGACCTCGGGCGCGCACACCACATAGCCGACAAGATGCTTGTCGCCGCGGCCATCCTCGCGCGCCACCACCACCGCCTCGCGCACCCAGGCGTGCTCGGCAAGCCGCGCCGCGATCTCGCCAGGCTCGATCCGGAAGCCGCGGATCTTCACCTGCTCGTCGTTGCGCCCCAAAAACTCCAGATTGCCGTCCGGCAGGTAGCGCGCAAGATCCCCGGTCCGGTACAGCCGGTCGCCCTCCACAAACGGGCTCGCCATGAACCGCTCCGCCGTCAGCTCCGGACGGTTCAGATACCCACGCGCAACCCCGGCCCCGCCAATGTAGAACTCCCCCACCGCCCCAAACGGAACCAGCGCGCCATGACCATCAAGCAGATACACCCGCGTGTTCGCAATCGGACGGCCGATATGCGGCACAGCGTTGTCGCTGAAGAGCCGTCCCGAGGTCGCCACCACCGTCACTTCGGTAGGGCCGTAGTTGTTTATTAGCTTGAGAGCCGCCGGTAGAGACGCAGGCACACGCTGGAGACGATCCCCGCCAACAAGCAAGTACTCCAATGTGGGATTTATCAGCTTATCTTCTAACGCGATTGTAGCGAGCGGCGTGATCAAAAAGGCGACGTCCAGCGATTGATCACGCCACCATTCTAACAGATGGAGAGAATCTCCCGCTGATGTTCTGGGCGGAAGCAGCAAGCTGCTGCGGTTACATAACGCAGACCATAGTTCCCAACTGCTGGCATCGAATGCTAGTCCAGCCGTGAGTGCGCAGCGGGTATCTCGCTGCGGACAAAACGTTTGCACATGCCATGCTACAAGATTGACCAAGCTCCGATGCTCGACCATGACGCCTTTTGGCGTGCCTGTTGATCCGGAGGTGTAGATCACATAGGCGAGGTGGCGCGAGCTCAGGCCGAGCGCGCGCGGGTCCGGATCGCAGGCGGGCAGGTTTGCCCAGGCGGGTGTGGCTGTCGTAAGATCGACCACGCTGACATCGGCCAGCGCGGCGCTGCCCAGCACGGATCGTCCGGCCGCGTCAGCCAGCAGCAGCCGCGGCGCCGCATCCTCAAGCACCTGCTTGAGCCGCGCGCTTGGATAGGCCGGGTCCAGCGGCAGGTAGGCGCCCCCGGCCTTGAGGATCGCCAGAAGCCCCACCACCATCGCCACGCTGCGCTCAAGGCAGATCGCCACCGGCTGGTCCGGCCTCACCCCGAGCCCGATCAGATGATGCGCCAGGCGGTTGGCCCGCGCATTGAGCTCGCCATAGCTGACGCGCTCGTCCGCACAGACCACCGCCACCGCGTCCGCTGCCCTGGCTACCTGCGCCTCGAACAGCTCGTGGATGCACTTCTCCGACGGATACGCCGCCGCCGTCCGGTTCAGCTCCTCCAGCAGATACGCCCGCTCAGCGGACGGCAGGATGTCCAGCTCCCGCACCGGCGTGTTCGGCGCCCGCTCCAGCGCCTCCGCAAGTTGCTCGAGCGAGCGCTGCATGTAGCCGCAGACCCGATCTGCAGAGACCCCCTCCGTCACCTGCGCCGTCAGACCCAGCGCCTCGCCAAAATCCTCCACCGACAAGGTCAGCGGATAGTTGGTGCGCTCCTCTCCGCCCAGCCATTCGATGCCGGACAACACATCGTCCGATCCAGAGATTGGCGTCGGCGTGTTGTGGCGGTAGTTCAACAGCGCGCTGAACAGCGGCGCCGACGCTGCAACGCCGCTGCAGCGTTGCGCCAGCGCCAGCGAGGCATGCTCGTGCGCCAGCAGCTCGGCGAGCCGCGCATGCGTGCTCCGCACGCTCGCCTCGACGGCGGTGCCGTCCAGGTCGAGCCGCAGCGGCAGGGTGTTGATGAACAGGCCCATGGTGCGGTCGCCACCGGCCCCGCCATGCATGCGGCCGAACAGCACCGTGCCGAACACCACCTGCTCGCGCCCGCTGCTGCGCGCCACCACCTGTCCCCAGGCCAGATGGCACAGGCTCGCCAGGCTCACACCCAGCCGTCGCGCCTGGCTGCGCAATCGCGCGTTGAGCGCCTGCGGCAGCATCCGATGGGCCTCGTGAACCCCGCAGCCGTCGCCGTGGACCTCGCTCAAGCCAAACGGCGCGGTCGGCTCATCGATGTCGGCCAGCATCGTCCGGAAGAACGCTTCATGCGCACTGGCATCACCGCCGAGATGTGCCTGCGCCACCAGATTGCGGAACGGCTGCGGCGCTGCAAGCTCGTGCTCGCGTCCCTCCAGCACAGCCCGGACCTCGGCATGCATCACCTCCTGTGTGTTGTGATCCCCAATCAAATGGTGCTGCAGCTGCTGCAGCACCCAGCGCCCGCTGCCGGGCTCGCGGGCAATCACAAACCGCAACAGCGGCGCCCGACCAAGGTCGATGCGGTGCTGGCGCGGATCAAACCTGAGCCTCAGCTGTGTGGAGCCGGGACCATCACACCCATCCAGCTCGACCTCGGTCACCTCCAGTGGCGCGGTGCGCCACACCACCTGGGCCGGACGCGACAAGCCCTCCCAGACAAATGAGGTGCGCAGAATGTCGTGCCGATCCACTATCCGCTGGACCGCGGCCAGATAGCGATCGAGCAGCTCACGATCGGCAAACGCCATCTGCCAGACCAGCAGGTAGGGATCGCCCGTTGCCGCCAACAGATGATGGAACAGGATGCCGTCCTGCAGCGGCGACAAGCCATAAATGTCCTGGATGTTACTGACACCACCGGGCACCGTGGCGACGATCCGGTCGATCTCTTCCTGCGCCAGCTCGATCAGCGGCAGCAGCTCTGGCGTGATCGCCGGACTCTGCTCGGTGATCAGGTTGGCCGGGACCGCCACCTCGCGATGGCTGCCAAGGCTTGCCGCCAGATCGGCCAGCACCGGCTTGGCGAACAGAGTGCGCACCTCGATGCCGAGCGACAGCCGCCGCAGACACTCCATCAGTTGCACCGCCAGCAGCGAATGGCCGCCCAGTTCGAAGAAGTGGTCGTGCCGCCCGACCCGCTCCAGCCCCAGAAGCTGCGCCCACAGCTCGGCCAGCGCCGTCTCGACCGCGCCTTGCGGCGGCTCGTAGGCGCGGCGCGCATAGGCCTCATCTTCCGGGGCCGGCAGCGCCTGGCGGTCCAGCTTGCCGTTCACCGTCAGCGGCAGCGCCTCAAGCCGCACAAACGCAGCCGGCACCATGTACTCCGGCAGCCGCGCACTCAAGTGTGCGCGCAAGGTGCCGGCCAGCGCGCCGCCATCCAGCTCCTCCGATCCGACCTCGGGCGCGCACACCACATAGCCGACAAGATGCTTGTCGCCGCGGCCATCCTCGCGCGCCACCACCACCGCCTCGCGCACCCAGGCGTGCTCGGCAAGCCGCGCCGCGATCTCGCCAGGCTCGATCCGGAAGCCGCGGATCTTCACCTGCTCGTCGTTGCGCCCCAAAAACTCCAGATTGCCGTCCGGCAGGTAGCGCGCAAGATCCCCGGTCCGGTACAGCCGGTCGCCCTCCACAAACGGGCTCGCCATGAACCGCTCCGCCGTCAGCTCCGGACGGTTCAGATACCCACGCGCAACCCCGGCCCCGCCAATGTAGAGCTCCCCCACCGCCCCAAACGGAACCAGCGCGCCATGACCATCAAGCAGATACACCCGAAGATCGGGGATGCGCCTTCCGATCAGACTGCCCGAATCGGCGATATCAGGCGGATCAAGAGGCCGATAGGTGGCATGCACGGTTGTTTCCGTGATGCCGTACATATTGATCAGTTTTGGGGAATGATCGGAATGCCTTGCATACCACAGCTTCAGAATCGATGGTTCCAGAGTCTCCCCACCAAAAATCACATAGCGAAGACGGTTTCCAACACTGCTGCTCTGACACTCCAGATCCAAGAGAGCTTTAAAAGCCGAAGGAGTCTGGTTCAGAACTGTAACGCCCGACTTGCAGATGAGATCATGGAAGTCAGGAGCAGAGCGAGCGGTATCGCTCGACACGAGAATCAAACGACCACCATAACGCAGTGCGCCCCACAACTCCCACACGGAGAAGTCGAACGAGAAGGAGTGGAACAGGCACCATACGTCGTGCTCGGTGAAGCCATACCAGTCCTGCGTCGCCTCGAACAGACGAACAATCTGAGCATGCTCGACCATGACGCCTTTTGGCGTGCCTGTTGATCCGGAGGTGTAGATCACATAGGCGAGGTGGCGCGAGCTCAGGCCGAGCGCGCGCGGGTCCGGATCGCAGGCGGGCAGGTTTGCCCAGGCGGGTGTGGCTGTCGTAAGATCGACCACGCTGACATCGGCCAGCGCGGCGCTGCCCAGCACGGATCGTCCGGCCGCGTCAGCCAGCAGCAGCCGCGGCGCCGCATCCTCAAGCACCTGCTTGAGCCGCGCGCTTGGATAGGCCGGGTCCAGCGGCAGGTAGGCGCCCCCGGCCTTGAGGATCGCCAGAAGCCCCACCACCATCGCCACGCTGCGCTCAAGGCAGATCGCCACCGGCTGGTCCGGCCTCACCCCGAGCCCGATCAGATGATGCGCCAGGCGGTTGGCCCGCGCATTGAGCTCGCCATAGCTGACGCGCTCGTCCGCACAGACCACCGCCACCGCGTCCGCTGCCCTGGCTACCTGCGCCTCGAACAGCTCGTGGATGCACTTCTCCGACGGATACGCCGCCGCCGTCCGGTTCAGCTCCTCCAGCAGATACGCCCGCTCAGCGGACGGCAGGATGTCCAGCTCCCGCACCGGCGTGTTCGGCGCCCGCTCCAGCGCCTCCGCAAGTTGCTCGAGCGAGCGCTGCATGTAGCCGCAGACCCGATCTGCAGAGACCCCCTCCGTCACCTGCGCCGTCAGACCCAGCGCCTCGCCAAAATCCTCCACCGACAAGGTCAGCGGATAGTTGGTGCGCTCCTCTCCGCCCAGCCATTCGATGCCGGACAACACATCGTCCGATCCAGAGATTGGCGTCGGCGTGTTGTGGTGGTAGTTCAACAGCGCGCTGAACAGCGGCGCCGACGCTGCAACGCCGCTGCAGCGTTGCGCCAGCGCCAGCGAGGCATGCTCGTGCGCCAGCAGCTCGGCGAGCCGCGCATGCGTGCTCCGCACGCTCGCCTCGACGGCGGTGCCGTCCAGGTCGAGCCGCAGCGGCAGGGTGTTGATGAACAGGCCCATGGTGCGGTCGCCACCGGCCCCGCCATGCATGCGGCCGAACAGCACCGTGCCGAACACCACCTGCTCGCGCCCGCTGCTGCGCGCCACCACCTGTCCCCAGGCCAGATGGCACAGGCTCGCCAGGCTCACACCCAGCCGTCGCGCCTGGCTGCGCAATCGCGCGTTGAGCGCCTGCGGCAGCATCCGATGGGCCTCGTGAACCCCGCAGCCGTCGCCGTGGACCTCGCTCAAGCCAAACGGCGCGGTCGGCTCATCGATGTCGGCCAGCATCGTCCGGAAGAACGCTTCATGCGCACTGGCATCACCGCCGAGATGTGCCTGCGCCACCAGATTGCGGAACGGCTGCGGCGCTGCAAGCTCGTGCTCGCGTCCCTCCAGCACAGCCCGGACCTCGGCATGCATCACCTCCTGTGTGTTGTGATCCCCAATCAAATGGTGCTGCAGCTGCTGCAGCACCCAGCGCCCGCTGCCGGGCTCGCGGGCAATCACAAACCGCAACAGCGGCGCCCGACCAAGGTCGATGCGGTGCTGGCGCGGATCAAACCTGAGCCTCAGCTGTGTGGAGCCGGGACCATCACACCCATCCAGCTCGACCTCGGTCACCTCCAGTGGCGCGGTGCGCCACACCACCTGGGCCGGACGCGACAAGCCCTCCCAGACAAATGAGGTGCGCAGAATGTCGTGCCGATCCACTATCCGCTGGACCGCGGCCAGATAGCGATCGAGCAGCTCACGATCGGCAAACGCCATCTGCCAGACCAGCAGGTAGGGATCGCCCGTTGCCGCCAACAGATGATGGAACAGGATGCCGTCCTGCAGCGGCGACAAGCCATAAATGTCCTGGATGTTACTGACACCACCGGGCACCGTGGCGACGATCCGGTCGATCTCTTCCTGCGCCAGCTCGATCAGCGGCAGCAGCTCTGGCGTGATCGCCGGACTCTGCTCGGTGATCAGGTTGGCCGGGACCGCCACCTCGCGATGGCTGCCAAGGCTTGCCGCCAGATCGGCCAGCACCGGCTTGGCGAACAGAGTGCGCACCTCGATGCCGAGCGACAGCCGCCGCAGACACTCCATCAGTTGCACCGCCAGCAGCGAATGGCCGCCCAGTTCGAAGAAGTGGTCGTGCCGCCCGACCCGCTCCAGCCCCAGAAGCTGCGCCCACAGCTCGGCCAGCGCCGTCTCGACCGCGCCTTGCGGCGGCTCGTAGGCGCGGCGCGCATAGGCCTCATCTTCCGGGGCCGGCAGCGCCTGGCGGTCCAGCTTGCCGTTCACCGTCAGCGGCAGCGCCTCAAGCCGCACAAACGCAGCCGGCACCATGTACTCCGGCAGCCGCGCACTCAAGTGTGCGCGCAAGGTGCCGGCCAGCGCGCCGCCATCCAGCTCCTCCGATCCGACCTCGGGCGCGCACACCACATAGCCGACAAGATGCTTGTCGCCGCGGCCATCCTCGCGCGCCACCACCACCGCCTCGCGCACCCAGGCGTGCTCGGCAAGCCGCGCCGCGATCTCGCCAGGCTCGATCCGGAAGCCGCGGATCTTCACCTGCTCGTCGTTGCGCCCCAAAAACTCCAGATTGCCGTCCGGCAGGTAGCGCGCAAGATCCCCGGTCCGGTACAGCCGGTCGCCCTCCACAAACGGGCTCGCCATGAACCGCTCCGCCGTCAGCTCCGGACGGTTCAGATACCCACGCGCAACCCCGGCCCCGCCAATGTAGAGCTCCCCCACCGCCCCAAACGGAACCAGCGCGCCATGACCATCAAGCAGATACACCTGCGTGTTCGCAATCGGGCGGCCGATATGCGGCACAGCGTTGTCGCTGAAGAGCCGTCCCGAGGTCGCCACCACCGTCACTTCGGTAGGGCCGTAGTTGTTTATTAGCTTGAGAGCCGCCGGTAGAGACGCAGGCACACGCTGGAGACGATCCCCGCCAACAAGCAAGTACTCCAATGTGGGATTTATCAGCTTATCTTCTAACGCGATTGTAGCGAGCGGCGTGATCAAAAAGGCGACGTCCAGCGATTGATCACGCCACCATTCTAACAGATGGAGAGAATCTCCCGCTGATGTTCTGGGCGGAAGCAGCAAGCTGCTGCGGTTACATAACGCAGACCATAGCTCCCAACTGCTGGCATCGAATGCTAGTCCAGCCGTGAGTGCGCAGCGGGTATCTCGCTGCGGACAAAACGTTTGCACATGCCATGCTACAAGATTGACCAAGCTCCGATGCTCGACCATGACGCCTTTTGGCGTGCCTGTTGATCCGGAGGTGTAGATCACATAGGCGAGGTGGCGCGAGCTCAGGCCGAGCGCGCGCGGGTCCGGATCGCAGGCGGGCAGGTTTGCCCAGGCGGGTGTGGCTGTCGTAAGATCGACCACGCTGACATCGGCCAGCGCGGCGCTGCCCAGCACGGATCGTCCGGCCGCGTCAGCCAGCAGCAGCCGCGGCGCCGCATCCTCAAGCACCTGCTTGAGCCGCGCGCTTGGATAGGCCGGGTCCAGCGGCAGGTAGGCGCCCCCGGCCTTGAGGATCGCCAGAAGCCCCACCACCATCGCCACGCTGCGCTCAAGGCAGATCGCCACCGGCTGGTCCGGCCTCACCCCGAGCCCGATCAGATGATGCGCCAGGCGGTTGGCCCGCGCATTGAGCTCGCCATAGCTGACGCGCTCGTCCGCACAGACCACCGCCACCGCGTCCGCTGCCCTGGCTACCTGCGCCTCGAACAGCTCGTGGATGCACTTCTCCGACGGATACGCCGCCGCCGTCCGGTTCAGCTCCTCCAGCAGATACGCCCGCTCAGCGGACGGCAGCAGCTTACTCCGCCCAACCGGCTGCTCGGCATCGGCAACCACAGCAAGCGAATTTTGAGAATGCTGGATCATGCGGTCAATATGCTGGGGAGCCACCCGACCTGCATCTAAAGTGCCATCGGAAGTAGCCATCCAGAGCGCAAACCTCAAACGTCAAGGACGGATCATTCTCGTCGTGTCCTTCCCATGAGAACTCGGTGCACGCCGATCCGTCGCGGGTGCCGTAGCGCACGTCCAGGAAGCCCTTGAGAGCCCCAAAGGCGATTTCGTCATCGGACTTGCCCTGGAAGGTGAGATGCGCCTCCTCGACGAGGTCGAGAAAGTCATTATCCCAGACGTCCATCTCGACGATGCGCCAGCGGCCGGCAAAGGCCTTGGCGAAGCCGGGCGCCTTGGCCATCAGTCGGCCCCCGCGATCAGCTTGGGAAGCCGCACCAGATTGTAGGTGGCGGCGGCAAATGCAAAGGCCCATGCGACGCGATCGCGGCCATGAAAGCTAGTCTTCTCCTGCCCGGCGACTGTCTTGATCCAGCCGAATGCTTCCTCGATGCGCTTGCGGATGCGCTGACTGACAGCATAGCCGCCGTGCCGGGTCGTTCGCCGGTCAATCGCAGAGCTACGGCCGCTGGTGTTCTGTGCAACGTGCGGCGTCACATTCATCGAGCGCAACTCGTTGACGAAGTCTGCTGCATCGTAGGCTTGGTCGGCGCCAAGCGTGATCGCTGTCGGCCGGTCGGTACGAGGCTCCATCATGTGCAGCTCAGCCACCCGCTCGGCATGGCCGTCGGCCAGCGTCAGGCAGGCGTCAACCAGCAAGCCTTGACGGTTCTCCATCAGCCCCTGCCCGATGAAGCATAGCTTCGTCTCCTTGCCTTTGCCCATGCGGTACAGCCTGGCTGTCCGGATCGGTGGTCGAAACATGACCGACAGTTGCTTTCTCAAGAATATGCGCATCCTTGCGACTGCGTTGGAACTCCGAATCTCTAACCGTTGCCGTATGAAAACTCAGTGGTAGGTCAATCAGGCCACGCTGCTGGCGGTCGTAGCTGCCGGATGCGTCAAGCGAGGCTGAATACACCAGAGAAGACGGGCAGCTCATAGCAAGCAATGATATCGTTGAAGCGAACATGAGTATCTATCAGCTCCTCAAGATCGAAGCAGAATGGAATGTCCATTTGCTTTGCTACGAATGGGGTCAAGACGGTCGGGGCAGGTGCCACACCGATCTTCGCTAACGCTTCCAAGCCACTAATTGTGTTATCTGCAGCCTCAATTCCGGCAAGAAGGCAACTGCCGGCACCAAACCGACCAAATACGTCAACTGCGTCAGTGAAGATGGCGACGTATTCTTCAACGCTGTATTCAGCTTTGAAGCCACGCATGTACTTTGTCCGCATTGCGGGGTCGACGATCTCGACACCAGTATTGAACCGTGAGATTCCTGCATCTCTCAAAGTTGAAAGATAGTCTATGCGCTTATTGCGGTCGCTTCGAATGCTCGGGGGTACAACCTGCGACACGTAAATGCCTCTTGTGTATCCCGCCTCTCTGAGCCGGCGAGAGATTGTCGTATGCCGATCCAGTTCCGTCGTTTCATCCTTTATGCTTCCGGTGCATAGCCAAATAATGTCGTATTTGCTTTCAAACGAGCTGCCGTGCTTCGTCACATAATCTAAACACTCTTGAAAATTGGCCTTGTAATCCGTATTGCCGCCCCCCTGAATCGCCAGCACCTCCCATTCATTCTCCTTGAAACAAAACTCACACGAGTAACAACAGTACACATGATAATCAAATACAAAACTACGAGGGCCATTCGCGCGCATCATTCCAAAGTTGTACATGCCGCTTGCCGCCCGTTCGGGGTCGGCACATTGTCGACAGGGGACCTGTTCAATTTTGCCGTTTATTGATGCGTAGAGGGAGGCTCCGTCAAACATAAATGGTGATCTCGAGTTGACTCGCACCGTGCTCTTCTTGAAAAACTCCGGACCAAATATTTCGATTTCAATTCTCGGTATTACCTGCCCGAGGATTGGAAAGCGGATGTTGGCAGTGAGAAGCTGAATTCCATCTCTTAGTGCGCCGAGGCGAAAGACTTCCTCGATACGCACTCCATGCTGATTCTCCAGAGCAAGGTCGAATTTGGCGGCTCTTTTTTTCTGGGAACCCATGGCCACACTCCACTTGCTAGAAGGAATTGGGGGAAATGCTCCACGCTCTCGCTGGATACATTATTCTGGCGCTAGTCTGAAACCAGTTCGACACTTCCCTTTTTCTGTTCGCGCTTCAGAAGCATTTGGTATTCGCTGGCGTATCCAGAAATGCAGGAATCGGCAATTAATTGCTCAGTAGAGCTCAGGTTTCCTTTATCCGTCCTGCGGGAGATCAGAAGACGTTGCAGCCAACTATCTGCACCATCGTAACTGGGTTGATAAGGACTCCGACCATGGACGACATGTGAGTTGTCCATTATTAACAGGTCCCCAGCACTCAGGCGCACTTCTGTTGCAGTCTCGGTGATCGTTGTTCGCAGTATATTCAGTACATGTTTCGATTCCTCGGTAAGAGCCGAAAGATAGTCGACGTATTCGTAAATCACGCGACCGTCACGCTCGCGCACGATCGGACGTGGCATCGTATAACCGACGCCGTCTCTCACGAGATGCGGGTTATCCGTCTCAAATGCGTATAGGGGCATCCGAAGCAGCTCTTTCGAACCGAACGGGAGCGCCTCGACAATCCGATGAATATCACAAAGGTAAGTTATGGCATCATTGCTTGGATCGCCTCGCAAACATAGAAGGCTAACATAGTCAGGAGAGATATCGCGAAACGGCTTTTCCGTGTGCATTCGAAGTAACACGGAGTTCGATCCAAGTTGCACCGTTGCATGCTGCCGAATTGGATACAGGTTATGAACAAGGAGTCCGCCCTCCCATTCACGATAGCTGTAGGGATCTCCAAATGCGGAGGAGATTGAGAAGAGGAGGGCTTCACTTCCGATCCTCTCCAAGCCGGCTTGGCTGAATGGCCGGGTTGGAGTTGGTGCAACATCAGCGCATATGGGTAGGCCAGTAAACAAGAGCGCGCCTAGGTATGGTTTCTTAGCGAATTCGTGCAATGCATTTTGGAAGCTAAATTGCAGATGGTCGAAGCCCACCTTTCCCTGATCGGAAGCCGCGACAGGCTCTCTGTAGGGGTCCGGAAAACTCGAAGACCACTCAATAAAGCGCCTCAAATCGAGGCTCGTTGCATCAATGACGTGGACTAATGTGTGCATCTCTGCTTCCTTATGAACTCAGGTCGATTTGTTCCAGCGTTCGCCTGAAGGGCGCCCCATTAATTAGCTTTCCCTGCACATCGATGCGGCCGTGCCGAAGAACTTATTCCGTTCAATGAGCGTCGCTCCCACCTTTTCGTAAACTGCGGCAATCCGAGGAGTTGCGATCCGACAAGAGTCACGTCGGGCAGCCAACCATTTGTAAAATTTGACCAATGCCTGGCTTCCCGGCTCGGGCCTCCAGCCGCTCCGCACTGAACTGGGTACGGCGCGATCCCAAACTGCGAATGACCTTGCTTGCCGTCCATGATCTTCTCCTAATTTCAGGCGCCCCGCCCCGCGCAACGTCCTAAAGCGCGCGCGTCTTGTGTGGATCCGGCGGGGCATCCTTCAAAACAAGGAAGCTTGGCATCGCGCGCGACTTTCGGTCGTGGAGCCGCTCCAATGCGGCCCAAAGGGCTCGTCACCGCGATGGATTTCGAAAATCTAAGGCGAATAGCCGCTTCCGTAAGCTGCAAATCCTTGTAGTTGACAACTGCAACACTTCTGACCTGCCAATGGAGTATTTTCTCCAGAAGGTCTGAAAAAGGTACGGTCAGATGAAGCGTACGCATACGACGGAGGCCGCCTGATTGACGCATGCGCGCGGGCACGGCGAGGTCTATGATGGCATTGGGTGAAGGGTGAAGGTCAGGCGGCCTGCTGATTGGCTGGCTTGTCGGCCTGGCGCAGGAGCTTCCATTCCCAGGGCAAGAGCTCGTGCAGACGCGATGCGGGATGATCGGCGATACGGGCCAGGACGTCGGCGAGCCAGGCCTTGGGATCGACGTCGTTGAGGCGACAGGTCGTGATCATCGTCAGCATGATGGCGGCACGGTCGGCGCCGCGCTGGCTGCCGGCGAAGGTCCAGTTGCGCCTTCCCAAGGCGATGCCTCTCAATGCGCGCTCAGCGCAATTGTTGGTCAAGCAGATCCTGCCGTCGTCGAGGAAGCGGGCGAAGCCGTCCCAGCGCCTGAGCATGTAGTTAATCGGCTTCAGGACCTCGGAGGAACGCGAGAGGGTTTCGCGCTCGCGGAGCAGCCAGGCATGCATGTCCTCGAGAAGTGACTTACTCTGTTCCTGGCGAGCGGCACGCCGCTCGCCGGCACCGCGGCCGTTGATGGCGCGCTCGATCTCGAACAACGTATCGAGGCGTCTGACAGTAAGCGCGCATTTTACTGCACAGGCTGCGCGCGCGGCTGGCCGCGGCGTCGCGTGGCGCCGGGGCCCAGCGGGATCATCGGAACGTGAGCGTCACGAGAGGATCACGGGTGCCTGGGCTTGACTTGCGCGGAATGCTCTGGATAGCGCGGTCGGGATGATTGACGCCGCCGGCGCGCGGTGATGGGTTGATCCCGGTTCGGAGCGGGCAACGGGGATCAGAATGACCAGCGAGTCGCAGCTGCGCGAGAAGCTTCGGAAGATCGAGGCGTTGTTCGTGGGGGCCGGAACTGCTGGTGAGCGCCTTGCAGCGGAAGCCGCGCTGCAGCGGGTGCGGGCCCGGGTCGAGGAACTTGCTCGCCACGATCCACCGATCGAACAGCAATTCTCACTTCCCGACCAGTGGTCTCGGCACCTGTTTCTGGCGCTTTGCCGCCGATATGGGCTGCGGCCGTTTCGTTATCGCCGACAGCGACGTAACACGGTGATGGTCCGTGCGTCACGGGGCTTCGTTGATCGAGTCCTGCTGCCCGAGTTCACCGAGCTGGAGGGTGCGCTGCAAGTGTATCTGCACGAGGTAACGCTGCGCGTGATCCGCGAAGAGATCTACGACGACGCCAGCGATGCGCAGGAAGTTCCCGACGCCGTGCCGTCGAACTGATCAAGCGGCGAGCTTTGGCTCCGAACCATCGCGCTCGGCTTTCCAATTCCACGGCAGCAGCGTGTTCAGCTGATTGATCTTGGTACGTCCGGAGACGATGCGCTCGAGAACATCAGTAAAATAGTGCCGTGGGTCGATGTCGTGAAGCTTTGCGGAGTTGATGAGTGATGCGAGAGTGGCCCAGGTTTCGGCGCCGCCCTCACTGCCTGCGAACAGATAGTTTTTCTTTCCCAGCCCGATCGGCTTGATGCTGCGTTCGACCGTATTGCTGTCGATCTCGATGCGCCCATCATCGATGAATCGCGTCAGGCCATCCCAATGGTTGAGGGTGTAGCGGATCGCCTTGCCAAGGCCGGATTTCTTCGAGACTTCCAGCAGTCGCGCCTCGAGCCAGGGCTTGAAGTCCTCGATCAGCGGTCTGGTGTCGGATTGTCGCACCGCAGCTCGCTGCGTCGCCGGCAAACCGCGAATGCGATCCTCAATGGCGTAGAACATCGCGATCCGCTGCAGCGCTTCCGCGGCAATCGGCGATTTCGTCGCGATGTGGACGTCCCAGAACTTCCGCCGCGCATGCGCGAAGCAGAACGCCAGTTGTACCAGACGGCCGCCGTTTTTAATCAGCCCCTTGTACCCGGCGTAGCCGTCGACCTGCAGGATGCCGTCGTAGTCTCCAAACAGCTGCCTGGCGCGGATTGCCTTGCGATCCTCGGCGAACACGTAGACTACTGCCGGCGGCGCCGGGCCGCCCCACGGGCGGTCGTCGGTGGCGATCGCCCAGAACTGGCAGACTTTGGTTCTGCCACGGCCGGGATCGAGAACTGGCAGCGGCGTCTCGTCGGCAAACAGCCGCGGGTAGGACATCACTGCGCGGCGCAACAGCGCGTGAAGCGGCTTCAGCCACCAGGCGACGCGGCCCATCCACGAGGCCAGCGTTTGCCGGTCGAGCGTGATGCCTTGGGCGGCAAACATCTGTTCCTGGCGATACAGCGGCAGCTGGTAGCCGTATTTCATCACCGCGACGTGGGCCAGCAAGGCTTCCGTCACCATTCCACCGTCGATCGCCTGGGCCGGCGCGGGTGCCTGCAGAACACCCTGGCGGCATCCCCGGCAGCCGTACCGTGGACGCATGATGCGCTTGACCCGGTACTGCATCGGAATGACGTCGAAGGCTTCCTTGACGGTCTCCCCGATCTTGTGCAGCTGCTCGCCGCAGCAAGGGCAGATGTGGCTCTCGATATCGATCACGACATCGATGCGCGGCAAATGCTCCGGAAGCTTCCCCCGGTTGCGTCGCGCCGGTCGCTTTCCACGGCCCTCCGCTCCGTCAGGCAGCCTGCCTCCGGTCACGTCGTCGTTGGCGGCGGCACGAACCGCCTGTGCCCTGATGGTGAAGAGAGACAGCTGTCCGATATCCAGTGTCTCGGAGCGCGGACCGAAGATCGTGCGCTTGTACTGGGACAGGATCATCAGGAGCTTGTCGTTCTCCTGGATCGCAGCGTCGCGTTGGGCGATCGCTGCATCACGCTCGGTCGCCAGCGTGCTGCATTCCTCCGACAACGCCGCAAGCCGTGACGATAGCGTCATCACGGCTTGTCGGAGCAATGCTGGATCGGAAGGCAAATCACTCATGCAGAGCGATTCTACAACAACTCCGCATGAGTGACGAACGACTCTTGATAATGATCAACCAGCTCGCATCGGCTGATCCACAACTCGCATCGGCACACGCTTCCAGTCCGAGCCATCGAGCAGCACCGAGAGCTGAGCATGAGATAGCGACATGACGCCTTCCTTGATCGGCGGCCAGGTGAACTGCCCCTCGATTCTTTTGTAGTAAAGGACAAGGCCGCTTCCATCCCAAGTCAGGATCTTCACGCGATCTCGGCGCTTGGAGCGGAAGACATAAAGTCCGCCGTCGAACGGATCGGCTCCAAAGGCCTCGCTCACCAGCATCGCCAGCGAGTCCATGCCGCGGCGGAAATCGACCGGCTGCGTCGCAATCCAGATCGACAACCCAGCTCGAAGCCCGATCATCGACCAACCGTCCCGACCGCCGCCAGCACCTCGCACAGTGCCTCCCGGTCGACTGTCCCCCTGACACGGATGCGAATCGCGCCGACCTCGATCTCGATCGCCGCCTGCTCCTCACTCGGGCGCCCACAGCCGGTGATCGCGACCGGCACAAAGCCAGGTGGCATGCCTCTGTCCCCGCGCTCCGCGACCTGCGCCCGCGTAGCCTGGCGACGCCAGAGAAACAACAGGCTTGGACTGATGTCGTGTCGCCGCGCCACTGCGGACACGCTTGCACCCGGCGCAAAACTCTCCGCAACAATCGCCGCCTTCGCATCGGTCGACCAGCGCCGACGTCGGCCCGTCCCGGTGATGATCTCGACACGCTGCAGCGTGTCGGCGCCGTGTTCGAGGATAGGCATATGCCTATCCTTATCGCTATCCTTACGACTATCCTTTGACATTGTGACCTCGCGACAAACCATTCCGCGAGATCTTCCTAGCCGACCAGATCAACCCTCAGCGCGTGGTCTCCGCATGACGCTCACATCGGAACGGCTTGATTGATCCTGAGCGTTTGACGGTCAGCCGCTGTCGTTGTCAGCTGGCAGGTTTTTTTGAGCGGTGCAATTGAACGGCAACAGATCTTCGATATCGGCGTCTGGCGCGCGTTGGGGCAATTCGGTGAGCGCGTGACGTAGCCATGCATAGGGATCGACGCCGCATGCCCGGCATGTCAGCACCAAACTGTAGATCACGGCGCTTGCCTTGGCGCCGGCAACGGTGTCGCTGAACAGCCAACTTTTTCGTCCGGTGCAAAACGGCCTGATGTCGCGCTCCAGAACATTGTTATCGATCGGGGCGAGACCGTCACTGGTGTAACGGGTCAGATAATCCCATTGGTTGCGTGCATAGGCGATCGCCTTGCCGGTCAAGCTTTCGGGTAGCACCTTCGGCGCCTGGTCGTCGAGCCAGGTCCGGAAGGCGGCCAATACCGGCAGGCTATGCTGCTGGCGCAGCCGCAAGGTGTATGCGGCGCGCGTTTCGCCGTCGGGCGGCGTCTGGCGCGCCACCCTCTCGACCTCGTACAACGCCTCGAAGAACTTGAGCGCCTGCAATGGCGGACCGCCAGGCTTTGTCCTGGCCTTGAGCGCATCGGTAAATTTCCTGCGCGCATGCGCCATACAGCCGAGATGGGTCGCGCCTGTCAGCGTGCGCCAGGCGTCATAGCCGTCGCTCATCAACAAGCCGCGATAGCCGGCCAGGAAGGCCTGAGGATGTTGCTGGCCGCGACCGGGCTGGTAATCGAACAGCACGACCGGCTGCGCGCAGTCCTGGCCGCTGCGATAGGCCCACATGAAGGATTTGGCCTGCGCATCACGGCCGTCCTCTTTAAGAACCTGGACCCAGGTTTCGTCGCCGTGGACCAGGGGCTGCGACATGAGCTTTTGCTGTAGCGCGTCATAGACCCGATGCAGATGCAACTCGCTCGCCCGGATCACCCAGTTGCCCAGCGTCCCGCGGCTGATGCTGACGTCGGCGCGCCCCAGCGCGTCCGCCACACGGTACAGCGGCGTGCCGTCGACGTATTTGTTGGCGAGCACCAGCGCCAGCGTCGATGGCGTGGCGACGCTACCCGGCAGCGGCTGCGCCGGCATCGGCGCGGTCACAATCGGGGTGTTCAGCGCGGTGCGCTCGCAGTGACGGCAGGCATATTTGAACCGCACATGTTGCAGCACCGACGCCTTGACCTCGACGTGCAACTGCTCGGTGACGGTCTCGCCCATCCGATGCATCCGATTATGGCAGCACGGACAGTCCTTTTGATCCTCACCCAGATCGTGTTCGACGCGTTGGCGCGGCAGATCGTCAGGCAGCGGCTTGCGGCCGCGTGCCTTCGGCGCCGGCTTTGGAGCCTCCGGCAATCCCGTGTCCGGCACGGCGACCGCCTCGACATCGTCGTCGTCCCGGCTTTCAGCGGCGGCCTGCTCGGCTTCGTTGAAGATGCGCTCCTTGAGCTTTTCGCTCTTCGGCGCATACCGGTGCAGGCGCTCCAGGCGCAACTGCTCCTCTAGATGCAGCACGCGTTGTGCGAGTTTCTCGTTTTCGGCCTTCAGCGCCGCGATCTCGGCCGCGTGCGCCGCGATCAAGGCTTCCAGTTCGTGCGTCGTGGGCTTGCGACTCATCGGAGTCTTGAATCGAAGTCATGCCGCCGCGTCAACCGGGCTCCCATGTCTTCGTCATGTCTTCGGCCGCGTCATCTGAGAACGGCCATGCCGAAGCCCGATGACGCCGCCCGCATCGAACACGCTCAGCCCACGCTCTGATATTGCCGCACCGGATGACGACGCACCGCCGCGATGTTGATGCCGTCAAGCAGCCAGTGCAGCTCCTCCGTCGTCAGCGTCAGCACCGCCTCCTGACTTCGGGGCCAGTGGAATCTGTCGGCCTCCAGCCGCTTCAGCAGCATCCAAAATCCTGACCGATCATAAATCAGCAGCTTGATCCGGTCGCGGCGACGATTGCAGAACGCGAACACCGCGCGCTGGAACGGATCCAGCCCCATCGACTGCTCGACCACGATCGCCAGGCTGTTGATGCCCGCCCGGAAGTCAATCGGTTCGCGGTGAAGGTAGACCCGAAGATCAGACGCCAGTCGGAACATCGCAACGCCCCAGCGCTTCAATCACCGCCGACAGCAACTGCGCGTCGCCGCCTTCCAGCGAAAGCGTCACGCCGTTGGGCATCGATGCCGTCAGCCGCCCTGCACAGGATCGCTCCGTCGCGCAAACCGCAATCGCGCCAGCAGATCGAGTTGGCGACGGCGACGGCGCGCGAACCGGAATAAAGGCTGGCGCAATCGGCGCCCGCGCCTCCGGCTGGCCATCCCCGTTCTGAAGTTGTCGCTTGGCCACCCACTTGCGCAGCAGGTTCGCGTTCACGCCGTGTTGCAGCGCAAGCCCCGCCAGCGACACGCCAGACTGCAGACAGGCCTCGACCAGCCGCTGTTTGCTGGCCGGATCATAGCGACGCCGGCCATTGCGCAACACGCCGACCGTCTCAAGTCTCAAAGGTTCTTCTGGAGTGATCATCGATCGTGTCCACCTCGCTCATGGTGGACACCTCATCCCATCCCCGCGCTCAACTGCATAGGTGCGTAGAAAGGAGCGCTTACGAACGAGATGCTTTTTGTTGAGCATATTCATCAATTGAGTATACTCAACAAAAATGGAGCGCACCCATGGCACTCGACTTCGAACCCTTTGTAGACCCGCCGATGCGGCAGCGGGAAATGCGTTTCACTTTGGATATCGCTCCCCTCAAACTGGCACGACACTGGCGGCGGTCAGAATCCCGAGCTGCGTGGTGGCAGAAGCGATTCCACTGCATTTGACAGCGTCGCTGACGAGTAAAGGAACGATCATTAGTCGCGCTGAAGTATCTCGGCTCTCCCAGATGACCTCGAACAATGGCTTCCAAGAAGTGCCATTGGCTGAGCTGGTCGAGCAAGTTCTGGCCGCAGATAACCTACGTAGGGATGAGATCGGAGAGCCGGAGCTTGATGCATTGCTTCACGTACTTGAGACTTCAATTCAACGCGTGAGAGCGACAATTGCACTCCTTAAATATCGTAAGCTCGATGATCAATACTCACCAAGATGATCAGGTCTCATTTATTCGACCTTGCGCGTCACCACTCTTCGTTTGAATGCTGAATCACTGTCGAGGAATGCTTCCAAAATAAACGGTATCAGCTCCGCGACCTCCTCTCGGCTTCCATGCGTCTCCGCATAAAAATCCGCGTACCCACGCAATCGCTTTGCAAGTCCTGGCGCGACCAGAATGTTCATCTTAACTGGGGTCCGATCAGGCAGCTTTGCAAGCTTCATCCCTCATCTACCCTTCGCAACCGGCGGAACGTCCTGGTACGGCTTCAGCACCAGATCCTTCGAAACAATCACCCGCAGCGGCCATCCCGGCCGCACCGTAATCGTCGGCTGCACGTCGAGTTCGCGCTCCACTAGGCGCTGCCCCGCACGATTGGTCGTTTGCTGCGTGCTTCCACGCAAGGCCTTCACGAGGTCGCTTTCGTCATTGCCTATCGATAGTTGGGTCCCCACTCCGATCAAGGTGGCCAGCGCTACGCCCTTGAGCAATTGCCAGGTATGGAAGTCCACCTCATCCTCGAGGCCGGCGTAGCCCGCGACGTCAGTGGCCGGAAGGTTCTCGATCACGATCGAATTGCCGCTCGGCAAGATAAGCCTCGTCCAGACGACCAGCGCCCGCTTCTGGCCAAAGGCGACGACGCTGTCGTATTTGCCCACGAGCCGAGTCCCTTGCGATAAAAGTGAGTTGGGTGTTCCGTCGAGTCTTATTTCGTTTTTTCCGAATATTGTGATCGCAAACAGGTCACGGCACGAGGGATCGAAGCCGCGAGGCCGTGACGCGAAGCGGCACGGCCTACGAAAGCCCGCCCGCAGCCGGCGGCGCGCAGGACTGCTCTGGATCGCCAAGCCGGTTCCACGGGCGAGAAAAGCCGTTCTGCCGCCGGGTCCCAACCGCCGGCCAGAGACCTATCCACAGGTGCTGCCGTGCCCGGTCCAATCTGATCGGATAAGCTTGGAGACCATCCGCCAGATAATTTGGGTCGCGCCGTCCGATATGACCGTTCAACCGACCTTGGCCGAAATCGCCGGCATGCTGGAGCAGTCGCCCGACTACCGGGTGCTGCGCCGGCTGGTTCCACGCTCCGAATTCACCCCTGGCGACGGGCAATCGACCAGGACCGCGATTCTGCTCGACGTCGAGACCACGGGTCTCGATCCTGTCCGCGACGAGATCATCGAACTCGGGATGGTCAAGTTCAGCTATCTGGCCGACGGAAGGATCGGCCAGGTCATCGACACCTTCAGCTGCTTCAACCAGCCGTCGATCGCCATTCCCGCCGAGATCACAGGGCTGACCGGCATCACCGAGCAGATGGTCGAGGGCCACAGCCTGGATGAGGAGCGCATCAACGCCTTCGCCTCCGATGCGGTCGTGACCATCGCCCACAACGCCGCGTTCGATCGCAAGTTCATGGAGCGTTACGCGCGCCTCTTCACGCACAAGGCCTGGGCCTGCTCGGTCAGCGAGGTCGAATGGCGCAGCCATCGCTTCGAGGGATCGCGCCTGTCCTATCTCCTGATGAAGGCCGGACTATTTCACGAGGCGCACCGGGCGGTCGACGATTGCCTTGCACTGCTCGAGATCCTCGCAATGACCCTGCCCCATCTCGATCGCACCGTGCTCTCTGTTCTGCTCGAGCGGGCCCGCCGCAAGACGATCAGGATCTGGGCCGAGCAGTCTCCTTTCGAGCTCAAGGACGAGCTCAAGCGCCGCGGGTATCGCTGGAGCGACGGCGCGGATGGCCGGCCGCGCTCCTGGTACATCGATGTCGACGAGCCCGATCAGGCACCCGAAATCGAATACCTGCAGAGAACGATCTATCAACGAGACGTCGAGATCCGGATCCAGGTACTCACTGCGTTCGACCGCTTTTCCGTAAGGGTCTGAACAACCCGCCCGCGGCCGGCGGTCGCAAGGAAGTTCAAACGCGACGCAGCGACGAGGTCCGCCGGCTGCCCGTAGTTGCCAGTGTTGCGATGAATGGCGAACCATCTCTGGTCACGGCTCACTCTGATTATTGATGCGCTACTTGTGTCACGATCGGCGACTGGGAAGGAGAGGAGCATGGGCCCATCGAGAGACGCCACACTGTCAACGCGGCAGTGGTGGGGAAGAGTGATTGCGCTTGACCGCTTGCTCCTATCCTTTGACTTGCAACCAGGGAGTATTTTGAGGCGGCGAAATGCTCTCGTCGGCCAACCGGTGTCCAGGCTATCGACGAGCCAGAAAAACCCCTAGCAGGAATGCGAAGGCGAGTGATTGAAGCGGAGCCGCTCTTGTCGCTTCGGTCAGGAGCTGCAGCCACCGATCCTGCTGCGGCAGAGGTTCGAAGACGGCGTCTTCAGCCATTCGACGGATCGCTTCTGAAGCCTGATCTATTCGCTGTTCCGGCGTAGCAGTTGGTGCAATGGGGTTTCCGTCAGTCATATGCGCTTCCTTGCGCCCGGTCGCGGCGCGCGCCATCGTCCGTCATCACACGCACCAGCGGACTTCTCGCACGAGTGCTAACGTTCAGTGAACGCTGACTGTTCCTTGGCGTTCTGGGATTCGCTCCTGAATATTTGCCTTGGGCCAACTTCCAGGTTGATCGCCGCGGCATCGGCACGCTTCAATTCTTTTGCCACCATTTTGGCCTGCCCTTTGGTGGCAAATACAAGCAGTAGCAGCCGGTATTGCGCCACATGGCAATACCCTCCTTCTGCATCGAAAGCCGCTCTGGCAGCTCTGACCTCGAGCCCCGGAGTTGGGGCCGTCCGTAACTTGGAAAAGCGGACGGCCCCCGCCGGCCACTTCCAATTGCTCCTGCCACAAACAGAAGCGATAGCCGACCAAACAGGAACGTAAATCAGGTTGCCCCAGTTTCGCGCTGCACGCGGCCATTCGTTTGCGTCTGACCCATTTGAGCTAAGCCGCATCAGTTCGTCCGCCGTTAAGAAGGTGATGGTCTTCAGAATTCCGGGAGCCAGCGATTTAGCTCTCTCTACCCGGCCAGTATTTCGCCTTGGTGGCGATCCAACGCTCCGCATCGGCTTCCGTATCGACGTCTCCGATGTGAGAATCCGGCCCATTGCCAGTCTTGACCGCCACAAACCAGCGACCATCCTTTGTCTTTTCAGGCTGGAAATGAGGCGTCTTGATCGTCATGCCGCTGAATATCCGATGTTGACCGTCAACATTCCAGAGCGCTGTGACAACACGAAAGCCTAATCCGTTTGGAGCATGCTCTTCTGGCACAAAGTGTATCCCCTAAACGGACTATCAAGATCGCGAGGCTGTCGTTGGACACGTTCGACTTGCAATGGATCAGGCTCTCTCCGTACTCGCACAGATACAACGAACACGCTCTGAGGCCCATCATGGACAGCTCAGCGGATGGCGTATGGGGAACTTCGCTATGCCAAAGATGTCCAGGCAGGAGATAGAAGCGCTCGCATGCAAATGTGACGTTTGCGGTCGCCACATGGCCTTGTTGGCCGAGCTACCATCCGTTGGCAAGTACGAAGCCGTCCATGTATTTCGTTGCCATGGCTGCAATTCGGTGAAGTCGGAGCAAGAGGCTCGGCGCTAGTTCGAAATGCTCACCGCCGAGTGCGGATTGCGGCGCCAGGGGTGCAATCGAAGCGCTCTACTGCAGCTCTGCCCTCGCTGACGCGACCAATCGCTTCGCCAGGTTGCGGTGGTGGTAACCATGCCGCCGCACGTCGTCGCGAATGCTGTGGCTGACGGACCGGACGACACGCTTCTGTTTGGGCCATCGTCCGGAAATCGCCGAAGGGATAAATCCGCCTCGAGCAACAACCAGGAGCTCGTTGCTCCTGTTCAGATAAACGTCGTACATGGAATCCCCGCTTACGTGCGCCTGCCTGATAGTTTCGATCGGATTCGATTGGGAAGCAGCAGATCCTGGTTGGCCGATTATGCCGGACGGCCTTTCAGGAGCCCCCGCAATGCCTGGCGGGCGACGCGCTCGAGAGCCCCAAGCGTCTTTTTCCATTGCTGGACAGCCCGCAGCAGCTTCCGCGCAATGAACTTCCTGGTCTCGTGGCCGCCGCCGTTCGGGAGGTCGCGGCAGGCGTCGTCCAGAACAACGTCGAGGTTAGCGGTCGTCCGCTCGTCAAACTTCTTCATGAAAATGCCCATTACAAAAAACAAGCATGCCAGCGAAGCACCAGGCGGTCGCTGCCTGTGGTGACGTCGCCAGGTCCGACAACAAGTCCGCTAGCATGAGCCCGACGAGGTTTGGCTAACCAGTTGGGAATGGCAGTTTTCCCCGCTCTCCCCGTCATTCCCGCGCGGGGCAGCTTGAGGTATTGTTTCCAAATGAGCTCGTCGAACCGAGTGCGGAACGGCGGCGAGGCCCGCCAGCGCAAGATCATCCATATCGATATGGACGCGTTCTACGCGTCGGTGGAGCAACGGGACAATCCCGACCTGCGCGGCAAGCCATTGGCCGTCGGCGGCTCCGCGGAACGCGGTGTCGTGGCTGCAGCGAGCTACGAGGCCCGGAAGTTCGGGGTTCGCTCGGCAATGCCGTCGATCACCGCGAAGCGTCAATGTCCGGACCTGATTTTCGTGAGGCCGCGCTTCGAGGTCTACAAGGCCGTCAGCCGGCAGATCCGGAACATTTTCGCCGAGCACACGGAAATCATCGAGCCGCTGTCGTTGGACGAGGCCTATCTCGACGTTACCGAGAACATTCAGAACATCCCGCTCGCAACTGAGATCGCGACCGCGATCAGGGCCAAGATCCTTGCCGAAACCGGGCTCACCGCCTCCGCCGGAATCTCGTATAATAAATTCCTGGCGAAGCTCGCCTCCGACCAACGCAAGCCGAACGGCCAGTTCGTCATCACGCCCAAGATCGGACCCGGTTTCGTGGAGGATCTTTCCGTCGGCAAATTCAACGGCATCGGCCCGGCGACAACAACCAAGTTCAACGCCCTCGGCATCTTCACAGGGCTGGACATCCGCAATCAGACACTCGAATTCTTGAACGCGAACTTCGGCAAGTCGGGCACCTACTATTACTGGATCTCACGCGGCGTCGACGAGCGCCCCGTGCGGGCAAATCGGATCCGGAAGTCGATCGGCGCCGAGAATACGTTCACGACCGATCTGACCGAGTTCGAGGCCCTGGCGGCGGAGCTCCAGCCGCTCATCGACAAGATCTGGCGGCATTGCCAAAGCACCGGCACCCGCGGGCGCACAGTGACGCTGAAGGTCAAGTTCTTTGATTTCGAGATCATTACGCGCAGCCGATCAATATCAGCCCCGGTACCAAGCCGCGTTGACCTCGAGCGTCTGGCTATCGGCCTGCTGCAGCACGAGATGCCCTTCCCGAAGTCCGTACGCTTACTGGGCATCTCGCTCTCCGCGCTCCATGACCAGGATCAAGCGGGACCTCAACTGGACCTGCCAATTTGACGCTAACGATGAAAGCGGTCGGCTTCCTCGAAGACACTCTGGATGCCGAACCCATCACCACGTTGGACAGGCCGAGCCGCGGGCCTTTCGCCCTGCATATCCGTGCGCCCGCACAGTTCAACGGGCCGCGAGTTCATGGATGACCGGTCGCAGACCGTCAGGCGTAACATCGAGCGTCGCAAGCGTGATCGGCAACTTGAAACGCCGCGGCCCGGCGCTGCCGGGATTGACGTAGAGCACGTTGTTGACCGTATCGACTTTCGGCACGTGAGAATGGCCGGAGATGATGACGTCGATGCCGCGCTCAAGGGGGTTGATTCGTAGCGTCTTGAGATCGTGCAATACGAAGATCGTCCGTCCCGCAAGCCGTACGAGCTCGGTGTCAGGGTATCCGCTGGTCCAATCGCCGTTGTCGACGTTCCCCCTGATCGCGGTGACCGGCGCGATCCGGCGCAGCGCCGTGATGATGCCGGGCTGACCGATGTCACCGCCATGGATGATGTGGTCGACGCCAGCCAGCGCACGCTCCGCTTCTGGCCGCAACAGGCCGTGCGTATCCGAGATGATGCCGACCCTGAACGCTTTGGTGGTCGCCAGGATCGTGGTTTTCGCAGCGGGGGAGCCGATGTTGTTCAAGAGGGATCGCCTAGACGGTGATGGTTGTGAAATCTGTCGCAAGGCGGCTATTCGGAAAGGCCCGCGTAGCCTCCGCCAGGATCTCTTCATCCGGATAGCGCCCCGAGATGTGTGTCAGGACGAGTTGCTTCACGCCGTTTGCCGCCGCCAGTAATGCCGCCTCTGTCGCGGTGAGATGTCCGTAGTCACGGGCTAGTACCTACTTTTCTTAAAGCGTGAGTCGTGATTCAAGGTCGGGATGATACCCGAAGCAAGAGAAGTCCACCTTTCGAGGAAAGATCGCAAGGTGCTTGAGGCGTGTTGCCGCTCCCCGGTGACGTTGCAGCGCGATTTGAAGCGGGCGCGGATAGTTCTGTTGGCGGCGGATGGACGCAGCACTCGGTCGATCGCCAAGGAAGTTGGGGTCCAGCCGCGGATTGTCAGCCTTTGGCGGCATCGCTATGCCGACCAAGGCCTTGAAGGGCTGCAAGACAAGCCGCGACCGGGCAAGCAGCCAATCTATACGAAGGCCACCGACAAGCGGATTCTGAAGCTGCTGGACAAGCCGCCGCCGGACGGGTTCGCACGCTGGACCGGGCCCCTGCTGGCCGGGGCGCTGGGCGATGTTGACGTCCAATATGTCTGGCGGTTCCTGCGCAGCCACAAGATTGACCTCGCGGCTCGTAAGTCCTGGTGTGAGAGCAACGACCCGAACTTTACGGCCAAAGCCGCCGATGTTGTCGGCCTCTATGTCGCCCCGCCCGCGAAGGCCATTGTGCTGTGCGTGGACGAGAAGCCCTCGATCCAGGCTTTGGAGCGAGCGCAGGGTTATCTGAAGTTGCCCAATGGCCGCGCCTTGACCGGCCAGAGCCACGATTACAAGCGGCATGGCACCACAACATTGTTTGCGGCGCTCGAAGTCGCCACCGGAAAGATCATCGCGGCGCATTCAAAACGCCGACGCCGCGTCGAGTTTCTCGACTTCATGAACAGCGTCACCGCGGCTTTTCCGAACCGGAAGCTTCACGTCATCCTCGACAACCTCAACACCCACAAGAAGAACGAGCATTGGCTCAAGGCCCACCCCAACGTGCAATTTCATTTCACGCCGACAAGTGCGTCTTGGCTCAATCAGGTCGAGGTATGGTTTTCGATCTTGCAGGGGCAGTCGCTCAGCGGCACCTCCTTCACAAGCCTCACGCAGCTTCAGGAGCACATCGATGCCTACGTCAACGCATACAACGACAGAGCCGAGCCCTTCGTCTGGACCAAGAAAAAGGTCCGTCAACGCCGTTTCAAAGGCCGCCGTATCACTCAGCTCTGATTCTGGGTACTAGTGCAGCGTCACGCGCCAGGAAGGTGGCTTCGATGACCAGCATGTCGGCCCCCTCCACGTACTGCGCCAGACCGTCGGTTGTCTCGGTGTCGCCGACGATGACAAGTTTCCTGGCCCCTTCGGGCGGCCCCAGAACGCTCCCCGGAGCGATCGTTCGGCCGTCGGCCAAGGTGATTGAGCGGCCCTCGACCAAGTCTTTCCGGATCGGCCCGTCAGGCACGCCGAATGCCGCCAGGCGGTCGGCGCGAAGATGGCGGCGTGGCGGGCTCTTGAAGTCGAAAGCGTAGCTGTCGGTGTCGCGATGACGGACCGGGAAGCAGCCGACCGAAAATTCGTCGGCGTCGAGGACCAAGCCCGGCTGCAGCGGCACCAGCTCCAACGGGATCGGCGCTCTGCCTTCGCCCCAGAGCCCGGCCAACATCCTGACGACGACATCGAGCGTGCCTGGACTGCCGTGGATGGTAACGAGATCCTCGCTCTGACGCAGCCGGAGCGTCGAAAAGAGTCCTGGAATCCCGAGCACGTGGTCAAAATGCGCATGAGTGAGCAGGAGGCGATCCAGCCGTCGGAAGCCAGCGCCGCTGCGCAATAGCTGCCGCTGCGTCCCCTCCCCACAATCCACGAGGATCCGATGGCTTCCGGCCTCGACCAGAAGGCCCGGATGATTGCGTTCGGCGGATGGCACGCTGGCCGAGGTGCCGAGAAAAGTCAGGTTGAACATGATGAGGCCAACTTACCTCGCAAGCAGCGGGGCTCCAAAGCCTGCGAACGGAACCCGGTCCAGGATAGACCTCGACACCGCCGAGAGCTGTCCTTCAGGCGTCCGCGGATCGGACAAGGGCGTGCCGCGGATAGATCCATCCATTCCAGCAATTCCGGCCGATTTGCCCATTTGCGCCCCATCTACCGAACGACCTCCGCCTGCCGGGAACCATCTCAAGGACTCCCAATTTCCTTCCTGCTAGCCCGTCCTATTCGTGAGAGTGCTTTTTTTAGTCCGATTGATGTGGCCGCACATCTGCTCTGACGAGGCGCGCGGGATTGCCTTCGGCTTTTCACCGCCTGACCGACCCGTACTTTGCAACGCGCTTGAGGTGTAGGTTGGGCGAACGGGGGGCGGACGCCCCGCCGGTCAAGGACCGAGAGGCAGCAGCGCGCCTGGCAAGCCGCGGATCAGGTCGGCTTCGGGACATGCCGCGGCAAACGCAAGGCGAATGCGGCTCGTGGTCTCGACGACACGGGCAGCGAGTTTCAAGAGACGAAGACGCAGCGTCGCGAACTCGGCTGTGGCCAATTCCCGGGCTTTGGGAATCGCGTCGCGCACGGTCAGCATCAGCCAATAAGCGGCGGTGTGGAGAACGAGGCGGACTTGATTGGCGAGCGCCGAACGGCAGCTGGTGCGATCGGAGGCGAGCTGTGTCTTATGCAGCTTGATCAGATTCTCGGCTTGGCCGCGCGCGCAATACAGGCTGTCGTAGATCCACTCGGCCGAGCCGACATCGAGGCTGGTGACGACGAAACGGATGTCGAGGCCGAGCATCGTCGCCTCAATACGGGCGACGGTACGCCGTTCGCGATCCCAGGACTTGGCCTTGTGGCGCGTCTCGGTATAGCCACGCAGAACCGGCAGGTTCTCGATGGCGCGTCGCGTGCGGATGTCGTCGGCGGCCTCGTCGAGTTTTCTGGCGAGCGGCTTGGTGCCGGACAGACCGAAGATGTAGTCGATGCCGTTGGTCTCGCACCACGCCATTGCCTCCGGCCGGGCATAGTGCCCGTCGCCACGGAACGTAATTCGCGTGTTGTGCCACCGCGTCCGGATATGCCGTATCAGGCGGCGCAGATGGGCACGCACCTCGACGCCGCCCGGCGTCTTGCCGGGCCGCAACACGACCGCCACGGGCCGGCTCTTCTCCGTGTCGTAGACGTGGATCGGCAGGAAGCAGCGTTCGTCATAATGAGCGTTGAACAGCGAGAGCTGCTGATGGCCGTGGACGACATCGCAGGTATCATCGATGTCGAGCGTGACGGATGCCGGCTCGCGCGGGTAGCTATCCATCCATGCGTCGACCAAAGTGTAGGTCAGTCGGATCACGTCGCGCAGGCGCGGAGCATTCTCCAGCCGCGACAGCGTCGGTTGGGAACACAGATCGCGACCCGTGTCCGGCAGCCGTCCGCAGGCCAGCTTGAATGCGGGATCGGACCGCAGATGATCGAGGTCGTCGGCGTCCTCGTAGCCGCAGCAGATCGCGAACATGCGCGCGCGGAACATATCGACAAGGCTGTGCACGACCCGCGTCGGATCGCGCCGATCCGGGAACACCCGGGCCAAATTGTCGGCCAAGCCGAGACGCCGCTCGGCCATCGCCAGAAGCATCACGCCCCCGTTCGAGGTCAGCCGACCGCCATCGAAGGCAGCTGTGACTTTCTTGGCGTGAACGGCTGGAAACGAGAAGGGCAGAATCGTATCATCGGTCATGGCGGGCCTGGCGTTCGCGGTTGAGGTGATGGGGTTGGCTTTGCAACCGAATCCTACGCCGCATCAGCGCTTTACACCACGCTCGCCAGCCTCTCAGGCGCACTCTGACGAATAAGACGGGCTAGACATTCGGCAGGAATTGGACCGCCTCCGCTGGTTAGCGAGACGTCATCATCAGCAACCAAACTCGGCTAATGGACATCAAGGCAAAAAAGCTTCTTGCCCTTTGCTTTCTGGCGATCTTCAACGCCTTTCCAGCCGCCCATGCCCTTACCCTGGACGATATCAAGGCTAAGCTTGAGGCCGCGGGCTATACGCAAATCCGGGAGGTGCCATCCGGCAAGATCAAGACGTTCATAGCAACGCGGAATGGAAAGGTAAGGTCCATTCTCGTCGATAGCACCGGTCATATCCAGGAGCTGCAATAGATCGCTGCCTCAACGCCGGCTTCACACGCGCAGCCGCAACGAGATTTCGCTACTGGCGAACGCCTTGTCCGGCGTTAGCACCACCATGTCGACGACAGTCATCGAGCCAGGCTGGCTGTAGACATATTTGATGTGCCAAAGCGGCCCGACATCGGGTGAGATGACAAAATCTCCGGATTCAAGCGCTCTGGCAATCGTCCTGACCGCCTCGCTATTCCTTATCGGAAGAGAAAACACCGCGTCCATAAGCGCAGCAAGACTCACACCGTCAGCGAGGAAGGCGCGGGCAACGTTGTCCCCGTGCGCATGTCGAAGAGCCGACACGATGGCGGCGACTGCTTCCGGGTTCTTCACTCTAGACGCCTTGCTGAGCCATGAGATGGCTGGCACTCGGACGTACCGGGCTGATCCCAACCTTCTTATAATCCAGCGGACCGCCCATTGGTAAGGCTCCGAACCGGGTCGGGAAATCGAGCTACTCATCGATAGCGCTTCACACCAGGAGGAAGGCGGTCGGGTCGAAGGAAAGCACGCCATGACGCGCTTTTGCTCGAACTCTGACATGAGACGGCAATTCGCTCGCCGGCCCCTCAGGAAACCATCCTTAACCGCGATACCTACGCGCGAAGACGGCGATTTCCGCGAGCCAGCGGAGACGCTACACAAATTGCAATGCCCCCTTGTTCGCGTCAGAGCCGTAAATATCTATGGTGCAGGCAACTGATTATCCTAGCGGTAGCAAAATGGACCTGACCGAAATCCAGGATTACGCCATCCAGGCAAGAATGGCCCTCGCGGTCGGCGCGGGAACGTTCGATCGTGTATTCGCCGGGATCCGGTTCGCCGAGGTCGACGGACCGCTGCTTTACGTCTATGCCAAAGATGAGGCCACTGCATCGGAGATCGAGGACAATTTCGCCGTGCATATCTCGATCGTCGCGTCTCAAATTCTTTGCCAGGATATCGACGTCGTTGTCGTGCTGCCGAAGGTGCTTAATTAGCGCGAAAGGGCCCCCACTTGGGGGAGCCCTTCAAATCCATCAAATCAACGTTCAAATCAACATTAGTGCCGGTGTTTCATCAAAACGACCCCGCGGTGGTCGTGGTGATGATGCCAACCGCCGTGATGGCCGCTTCACGATGACTGCTCCGGCGTCTGCCGCCGGCCCTAAGCAGTGGCGCTCAGACCCTCAAGGACTGCAACGCATTCGGATTTCATGCCGTCCATGATGTCACGGATCGACCGTTCATCTTTGATCCTGCCGACCACTTGTCCCGCCATATAGCCCATGTAGTCGGCCGCATTGGCCAGTTCGAGCCGCTTCAGCGCTGGAGCGACGAGCAGTTTTTGAGCCGCCAGCGGCAGGGGCTCCGGTGCTCCCGGCTCATCCCACGCATCCGTCCACTTGCTGCGGAGCCCCCTCAGCGGTTTGCCGGTGTCGTACTTTCTCTGAATCGCGTCCTGCGAACGCGCCGCGATAAATCGCTTGCGCATATCAGGGGATAGCTCGCTCTCTGAAGATCCGAGCCAAATCGTGCCGCACCATACGCCCTCGGCGCCGAGTGCAAGGGCGGCTGCGATATGGCGCCCGCTGCCAACGCCACCCGCTGCAAGAACTGGTATCGGAGAGACGGCATCAACCACTTCTGGCCATAGCACCATGGAGGAGATCGTACCGGTATGCCCCCCGGCTTCGCTTCCCTGCGCGACGATCAGATCGACACCTGCGTGCACGTGCTTGAGCGCATGTTCGGCACTGCCTGCCATGGCGCCAACCCTGATGCCATGGCCGTGCAGCTTGTCGACGACATAGGCCGGAGGCGCCCCCATCGCGCTGAGCACAAACCGGGCCTGCGGATGTTTGACGACGATCTCCAGGACTTCGAGGACGCCCTCTTCCGTGTGACCATGGCCGGGCGGCTTTTCACGCAGCATCTGCGCCTCGACATCCGGGGGCAGCGCAGGTATGCCCGCATCATCGAGAATCTTCTCGACGAAATCGATATGCTCCTTCGGCAGCGCCTTGAGCCGCTCGGACAGCGGCACGACCTCGCCGACCTTGTTTGCGAAGAGGACGTCAATGCAGTACGGACGTCCGCGGGTCTTCTCATCCATGTCGGTGAGAATTCGCTCGAGTTCGTCCGGTTGATAGTAACTGGCCGCCAAAGCGCCCATGCCGCCGGCATTCGTCACCTCGATTGCGACCTCCGGCTTGTGCGTGAAGCCGAATATCGGGACCTCGATTCCGAACATTTCAGTGATGCGGTTGCGCATGGGCATTCCAATCTTCGAGTTGCAGGTAAACTCAGGACTGACCGAATCTTGGTCTGCGCTTTTCCTTGAACGACGTCCTGGCCGATCATGGTCGGCCAAGAGAAGAGAGACGATGGAAGGCCCGCATTTCCCTGCGCCCTCTGATCGGAGGAGGGCGGAACGAACGGCAGACAAGGCCAAGGAGTTCCTGATCCGTGGCACGCTGCTGAAGGGCCACGAAGCGGAGCGGATCGGGTTGGTCAATCATGTCGCACCGCGCGCGGAAGTATTGGCGAGGGCTCGCGAGATCGCGGTCGAACTCGCGAACGGTCCGACCTGGGCCATTCGCTGGACCAAGCTGTCGATCAACCAGATCGTGCCGATCAGCAGCGGCCAGATCACGGTGCCGCGATCGCCCGCGACCAGGCCGACGCGCGAGACGTGGGTGTCGCCGATCCGGGCATCCTCCGCCATCACACTGATATCGCAGAGCAGCGCATGGGTAGCCGCAAGCCCGATGGCATCGCCATTGATCGCGGCAATGATCGGCTTGTCGAGCTCGAGCTGGCGGGTAACGCCGCGGCGGCTGATCATGGGGTCATGCACCTCGCCCTCTTCGAGTACGTCGCCCCCCGGCCGCTCCGACATCGCCTTGACGTCGCCACCGACGCTGAAGAAATCGCCGGCGCCGGTCAACACGACAACATTGACAGCCTGATCGTCGGCCAGATCGTCGGCCAGATCGTCCCAGATCGTCCGCAACTCGCGGATCAGCTTCTGATTGATGGCATTGCGCGCCTGCGGGCGGTTCAAGGTCACCGTCGCGACCTTGTCCGCGACCTCGATCTTCAGGCACTCATATTTGGCGTACTGGCTCATCCCTGTCTCCGGCTTGTGATCATGCTCAGGCCTCGAGGCCCCGATCATCGAGTCTGCGGCTTCCTGCATCATCGCCAACGGCCTACGTCGCCCGACTGTGGAGCGGTCGTGGCCTCGTCCAACATCAAAGCGTCCGCGCGATCAGCTCCTTCATGACCTCATTGGAGCCGCCCCAGATCTTCTGAATTCGCCCGTCGCTCCACATCCTGGCGATCGGATAGTCGAGCATGTAGCCGTAGCCGCCGTGCAACTGGACACAGTTATCGATGACCTCGCACTGCTTCTCGGTCGCCCACCACTTTGCCATTGCCGCGGTTTCGCCATCGAGCGTTCCGGCGATCAGCCGGTCGATGCAAACTTCAACGAAGCTGCGTGTGACGGCCATCGCAGTCTTGGCCTCGGCCAGCACGATCCGCGTGTTCTGGAAATCGATCAGACGTTTGCCGAATACCTCGCGCTGCTTCACATAGGCCACGGTCTCGGCCAGCGCCGCTTCGCTCAGGGCCAGCGCCTGCATCGCGATGTTGATGCGTTCCTTCGCAAGCTGTTCCATCAGCTGATAGAAGCCGCGGCCTTCGACGCCTCCCAGCAGATTGGCAACCGGAACCCGCGCGTCCTCAAAGAACAGTTCAGCCGTGTCCTGTGCCTTGAGCCCGACCTTGTCCAGCCTGCGGCCGCGTTTGAATCCGGGCGTCTCACCGGCCTCAATCACCAGCAGGCTGAAGCCGCGGACACCGGCGTCCTCGCCTGTATCAGTCTTGACCGCGAGGCAGATCAAGTCAGCGGTGTGACCGTGGGTGATGAACGTCTTTTGCCCGTTGACGATATACGTGTCGCCCTCGCGGCGCGCCCGGGTTCGGATCGCTCGCACATCGGACCCCGCACCGGGTTCGCTCATCGCAAGTGCCGCGACCAGATCACCGCGCGCCATGCGTGGCAACCAGCGGCGCTTCTGCTCTTCGGTGCCGTACTGCGCGAAGTACGGTGCCAGAATGACGTTCTGCAACGGGACGCTGAAATCGGGGAATGCGATCCGCGCCAATTCCTCGATGATGACAGCTTCGTGCCGGAAGCTGCCTCCGCCGCCTCCATATTCTTCAGGACTGCTGGCGCGTCGCCCGAAGGGCTGTCTGGTTACGAACGACTACTGGCTCTCGGCGGGCGAATGGTTCTTCACGCTCGCGAGGAGCGGCGGCCGCTTCTCCATCGAGCCCGGCAGGGACCGGCTGTTCAACCCGATGCCGGTGTTCCACGTCCACGCCGGAGTGGTTGCACTCATGCCGATGTTGCTGTCGCAAGGCTGCGTGATCCGCCCCGAACATTTTTCGGCGAAGCGGTGGTGGCGCGAGGTTTCGACCAGCCGCGCCACCATCGTCCACTACATCGGCGCCGTGCCGCAGGCCCTGATCGCGATGGACAGGTCCGCAGGTGAGCGGGCGCACAGCGTGAGATTTGGCTTTGGGGCGGGAATGGAGCCTGCCATCCATCGGGAATTCGAGGAACGCTTCGGAATCCCGCATTGAGCTGCTGCCGGTTTGATGGACACCGAGATTAGGTGTTTCATGAAGCCGGAGGTGGCGATGAAAAGACGGAAGTTCAGCCGCGAGTTCAAGGTCGAGGCGGTCAAGCTGGTGCGGGAACGTGGGGTGTCGGTGGCGCAAGCTGGCCGTGACCTGGATGTTCATGAGAATGTTCTCCGCAAATGGGTGAAGGAGTTGGGCTCCGACCCGGCGCAAGCCTTTCCCGGCCACGGGCAGATGAAGCCGGAGCAGCAGGAGATCGAGCGGCTGCGCCGTGAGGTCGCCAAGCTGAAGGCCGAGCGGGATATCCTAAAAAAGGCCGCAGCCTACTTCGCGAAGGAAGCGACATGAAGTTCGCCTTCGTCGCGAAGCACCGGACGATCTGGCCGGTGGCATGGCTATGCGATGCGCTGGGAGTGTCGCGGTCGGGCTTCCATGCCTGGCTGAACCGCTCTCCCAGCGCCAGATCCCGCAGCGACGAGGAGCTCGGCGGCAAGGTCAAGGCCAGCTTCGCCGCCAGCGACCGCACCTATGGCGCACGCCGGGTGTGGCGTGACCTGCTCGCCGACGGGGCGGATTGCGGCCTGCACCGGATTGAGCGGCTGATGCGCCTGCAAGGCTTGCGGGCGCGGCCGCGACGTCGGCGCTTACCGAAGGACAGCGGCGATCGACAGCTCGAGACCGTACCGGCGAACCTCCTTGACCGGCAGTTCGCCGCCGAGCGGCCGAACCAGAAGTGGATCGCCGACTTCACCTATCTCTGGACGGCCGAAGGCTGGCTCTATGTCGCAGCGGTGATCGACCTGTTCTCACGCCGCGTGGTGGGCTGGTCGATGAGTGCCTCCATGACGGCACAGCTCGTGACGGACGCATTGTTGATGGCCGTCTGGCGGCGCGGCAAGCCGGATGCGCTGTTGCATCACTCCGACCAGGGCAGCCAGTACACCAGCGAGCAGTTCCAGCGCCTGATGGCCGACCACGGCATCGTTTGCAGCATGAGCCGCTCCGGCAACGTCTGGGACAACGCGGCGATGGAGAGCTTCTTCTCCTCGCTCAAGACCGAGCGTACGGCCAACAAGATTTATCAAACCAGAGATGAGGCACGCGCCGATGTGTTCGACTACATCGAACGATTTTACAACACGACCCGCAGGCACTCGACCATCGGCTATCTCAGCCCGGTTGAGTTCGAGCGCAAGGTGGGATTAGCTTAAGCGGGTGTCCATCAAACCGGCAGCAGCTCACATTTCGAAGTCTGGGGTATGAGCGAGGTCGGACGGTGGACGGCTAATGATCACGAGCCGCGCCCGATCGGAGTCCGAGCAATCGGGCGTCCGGTCGCCCCCCTTGAGGCGAGAGTGGTCGATGAGCACGACCGCGAGGTGGCTTCCGGTACCGAGGGCGAGCTCGTCGTTCGACTGTCGGGCGAAGATCCCCGACGAGGCTTTTTCGCCGGTTATCTCGACGATGCGGCAGCGACCGAGGCGGGGTGGCGCGGCGGCTGGTGGCATTCAGGCGATATCGTCCGCCAAGACCAGGCCGGGATCATCTATTTTGTCGACCGGCGCAAGAACATGATCCGCAGAGCCGGCGAGAACATTGCCGCCACCGAAGTTGAAACCGTGCTGTGCCGGCATCCTGCCATTCGCCAGATCGCGATCCTGGCCGTTCCTGACGAAAAGGCCGGAGAGGAGATCTTCGCCTGTGTCGTGCCGGCTTCGGGTCACACGGCCGACCTAAAGCTTGCCCAAGGCATCGTGGACTATTGCAACCAGCAGCTGGCCTACTACAAGGCGCCCGGGTGGATGCTGTTCCTGGACCGGATGCCCCTCACCGCGACTGAAAAGATCAACAAGGCGCAGATCTTCGCAGCCGGCCTTGACCCTCGAACCCTTGTTGGCGCGATTGACCTGCGTGCGATGAAGAAGCGCAAATAGCGGTCTGCCTCCCGCCGGCAAACGCGCGAAGAGCGCTACGGGGCCGCGCGCTGTGTTGGGAAGAATGCGTCGAGCAGATCGTGGCATGCCGCCTCTCCCTCTGCGGCCGAAACCGTCTTAGGATCGGCTGCCCATCCGGCCCAAAGACCTTCAGTAAGCTGGGTGTCATTCGGCCTGCAATATTGACCCCCTAAGCCGGGGGATCGGCGTCCAAAATTGACCCCCTACAGATTGATCTGTTGCGCTGCCTGCTTTGGAACGAAGCAGGTGGTGGGGGATGCTGATCGTGGAGACAATTGCCCGGATCCGGCGCGAGCACTTCATCAAGGGCAAGACGATCAAGGAGATCGCCCGTGACCTGAAGGTGTCGCGGAACACGGTCCGGAAGGTGCTGAGGTCGGGAGAGACCTCCTTCGAGTACGAGCGGCAGGTGCAGCCGCGGCCAAAGCTGGGACGATGGGCAGTAGAGCTTGACGGATTGCTGGCGGCGAACGCGGCCAAATCGGCTCGTGAACAGCTGACGTTGATCCGGATCTTCGAAGAGCTGCGCGGCCGCGGCTACGACGGCGGTTACGATGCCGTGCGGCGTTACGCCAGGCGGTGGAGCAAAGAACGCGGGCAATCGACCGCGGCGGCTTATGTCCCGCTGAGCTTTGCCCCAGGCGAAGCCTACCAGTTCGACTGGAGCCACGAGGTGGTCTTGCTGAGCGGGACCACGGTGATGGTGAAGGCCGCCCATGTCCGGCTCTGTCACAGCCGCATGCTGTTCGTGCGGGCCTATCCGCGGGAGACGCAGGAGATGGTGTTCGACGCCCACGACCGGGCGTTCGCTCTGTTCAAAGGCACCTGCACCCGCGGCATCTACGACAACATGAAGACCGCCGTAGAGACGATCTTCGTCGGTAAAGGGCGTCTCTACAATCGCCGCTTCCTGCAGATGTGCAGCCACTATCTGGTCGATCCGGTCGCCTGCACGCCGGCGTCGGGCTGGGAGAAGGGGCAGGTCGAGAACCAGGTCGGGCTGGTCCGGGAGCGCTTCTTCACGCCGCGGCTGCGGTTCAAAAACCTCGACGAGTTAAACGCCTGGCTGCTCGACAAATGCATCGCCTACGCCAAGGCTCATCGCCACCCGGAGCTGGTCGATCAGACGATCTGGGAAGTGTTCGAAGCCGAGCGTCCCAAGCTCGTTCCCTATGCCGGCCGCTTCGACGGCTTCCATGCGGTGACGGCATCGGTCTCGAAGACCTGCCTGGTGCGCTTCGACAACAACAAGTACTCGGTCGCAGCCAGCGCAGTCGGACGGCCGGTCGAAGTCCAGGCTTATGCCGACCGCATCGTGATCCGTCAGGATGGACGCATCGTTGCCGAGCACCCGCGATCCTTTGGCCGCGGCGAGACGACCTATGATCCCTGGCACTATGTGCCGGTGCTGGCTCGCAAACCCGGTGCCTTGCGCAACGGCGCTCCCTTCAAAGACTGGGTGCTGCCGGCCGCGATCGAGCGGATCCGGCGCAAGCTTGCCAGCACCGACGATGGCAATCGGCAGATGGTCGACATCCTCACCGCGGTGCTGACTGACGGTCTGTCCGCGGTGGAAGCGGCCTGTGCCGAAGCGCTCGGTCATGGCGTCCATTCCGCCGATGTCGTGCTCAACATCCTGGCCCGTCAACGTGAACCCGCCCCACCGGCCAACATCATGACGCCGGCCGCACTGACGCTCCGTCATGCACCGATCGCCGATTGTGCCCGCTACGACAACCTCCGGAGGACCATCTGATGGAACGAACCCAAATCTTCGACCTCATGGGCGAGCTCAAGCTCTACGGCATGAAGGCTGCCTTCGACGAGATCATGGCAACTGCCGTCAAGCGCCAGCACGAACCTCAGCGCATTGTCGGCGACCTGCTTAACGCCGAGATCAACGAGAAGCAGGCCCGCTCGATCAAATACCAGCTGACCATTGCCAAGCTGCCGCTTGCCAAGGACATCGCCGACTTCCAGTTCGACGGCACGCCGATCAATCAGACTCTCGTCAATGATCTCGCCAGCGGCGGCTTCATCGCCCAGCAACGCAATGTCGTGCTGGTTGGCGGCACCGGCACAGGCAAGACCCACCTGGCCATTGCCATCGCCAGAAGCTGCATCCGATCCGGTGCCCGCGGCCGCTTCTTCAACGTAGTCGACCTCGTCAATCGCCTCGAGACCGAGACCCGCAACGGACGGCAAGGACGGCTCGCCGAGCATCTGACCCGGATGGACTTCATCGTGCTGGATGAACTCGGCTATTTGCCCTTCGCCCAGTCCGGTGGCCAGCTCCTCTTCCACCTCGTCAGCCGGCTCTATGAGCGCGCCTCCGTCATCGTGACGACCAATCTCGCCTTCGGCGAATGGCCGAGCGTGTTCGGCGACGCCAAAATGACCACAGCGCTGCTCGACCGATTGACCCATCACTGCGACATTGTCGAGACCGGCAACGATAGCTGGCGGTTCAAGAGCCGAGACGACGATCACGCCACCCGCGCTCGTCTCGCCTCCGCTATCCCGGCCAGCTCCGACGAGACGAGCGCTACCAGCAAAGCCCGCCGCACGAAGGGGTCAAAATTGGACGCCGATGAGGGGTCAAATTTGCAGGCCGATTGACAGCTGGGTCAGGGTTAGCGCGAGGCGGTCAGGATTGATCTTGAGGCCGCGAGCATCGGCTGTGCGTTGCATGAGATGGGCCAGTCCGCGACGGTAGGGCCGATAGAGTTTTCGGTAGATCTCGGCGAGCTCGGGGGACCAGCGCGACGTGCTTGCAAGAGCCACCCAGACGAGAACCTTCTCGGGTGTGAACACCGGTGCGCGAAAGCTTGCCGTGACGATACCGCGCAGGCGTTCAAGCGGATCAGGACCGGCCGCGTCGGCTGCAGCTCGCGTGGCCTGCTCGAAGTCTTTCGCCACCTCGCCTACGGCATGCAGCAACAAGGCGTCCTTACCGGGGAAATAATGCGCAATCAGGCCGCGTGAGAAACCAGCCGCTTCGCAGATCGTCGCAACGGTCACATCCTTGTAGCCGTGCTCGGCAATCGCCTTCATCACCGCGACGACAAACTCCTGCCGTTTTGCCCCCTGGTCCGAGGATCCCACCGGACGCCCGCGCGTCCGCTTTTCCGCTTTATGCAAGCAGCGCCTCCTTCCTGTTCTGCTAACCGCACTAAATCACTGAATTTCTTTGGATGTCCATTCAATTTCCCGGAAATCGTACAAACGTACCCGTTGCCGGGTATCTGGTCTTGCCCGCCATGAGGGGGAAAAGCTGCAAGGCAGTGCGAGGTAGAATTGGCGCGCGGCGAATGCATCACCACCGAACATGCGGTGTTGGCCGGGCCGCGCCATACTGACCCGGGCAAGGAGCCGTACTGCCACAGCGGCAGCTCTACGACGCGGTGGAGCGGCCTGATCCTTCCATTGAAATCAAACACCGTGAGCTGCGAAATCCATCGCGCTGAGCTGTCACCAAATGGCGCTTGGCGCGGTCAGACGGACCAGGTGCCACAACACAGACGAAATCTGACCGCCATACTGAACCGCCCAAGATTCGTCGACGAATTTGTCCGTAGTTCTCCCTATTGAAGCAAAGCGGGCCCGAAGTAGGATTGCTTTCATTAGTCAGGTTAGAGCCCAAGTTTGTCCTGGATCGCGGCTCTTGACTATTCGGAAGCGCTTTTTTCAGTCGGATGCGCGGCGGGAGCTTTCCGCCAGATTGATCGCGGGGATTCATTTTTGACGAAGGAGCAGCTCGCCCGAGACGCTGCAGAGATATTTCGATTGCTGCGAGCATTTCGTTCGATCAAGGATCCAGCTGGGCGTCGGCACGTTGTCGAGACTGTCGAGGCATTGGCCAACGGCCGCACAGCCAACAGATCACTCGACGATAAAGCCGGAAAGCCTCATGTCTGAGCAATGTGCAATCTCTACAGCATCACGACCAACCAGGCCGCGATCCTGAACCTGTTTCGGGTCGTCAACAGGTACGTCGGCAACCTAGCCCCTATGCCGGACGTTTTCCCTGACTACCCAGCACCTATCGTCCGCAATGTTGGTGACGGGCGCGAGATGGTGCTTATGCGCTGGGGCATGCCACCGCCGCCTCGCACGGGTGGCCCACCGGTGACCAACATCCGCAACACGTCCTCGCCGCACTGGCGGGGCTGGCTTAAGCCAGAAAACCGCTGCCTGGTCCCGTTCAATAGCTTCGCCGAATACGCTCCGGAGCCTAACCCGGAGACGAAGAAAAAGGACGTCGTTTGGTTCGCGCTCAACGACGAGCGGCCGCTGACGGCCTTCGCTGGCATATGGACCGAGTTCAAGGGCGAACGCGGCACCAAGTCGAAGCCAATCCCCGGACCTCACCTCGTCTACGGCTTCCTGACGACCGAGCCCAATGCGGTTGTTGCGCCAATCCATCCCAAGGCCATGCCCGTCATCCTCACCACCGACGAGGAGCACGATGTCTGGATGCGCGCGCCATGGGATGAGGCAAAGGCGCTGCAGCGATCTTTGGGCGGCGACGCGCTTAAAATCGTCATGAGAGGCCCAGACAAGGAGATAGAGCCACCTTGGCATAATTTGGTCTGGAAGGCCGCTGCTGCTATAATTTCCGAACGGTTGACAGTGGCCCACGGCGGGCACATCCGATGACAAACAATCTAGTCATTCGGCGGGACAACCTGCCTGGCTCTGAAAAAGCTCGGCGGGCAGCACAGTATGTCCGGATGTCCACCGACGAGCAGGATTACTCAACTTTAAATCAGGAAGATGCGATTGCCGCATACGCCGCCGCTCACGGCATCCAAATCGTTCGGAAATATTCGGACGAAGCGCGTAGTGGCTTGGATTTGAACAGACGACCAGCCCTCAAGTCGCTGCTCAAAGACGTTCAGACTAAGCAGGCCGACTTCGAAGTCATTCTGGTCTACGATGTTAGTCGCTGGGGTCGCTTCCAAGATGCTGATGAAAGCGCGCACTACGAGTATCTCTGCAAGGAGAAAGGCATCCCGGTTATCTATTGCGCTGAAGATTTTGAGAACGATGGTAGCCTTGCGTCGACTTTGCTCAAGACTTTGCAAAGGGTGGACGCCGCGGGCTACAGCAGGCGCCTTTCCTCCAAAGTCTTTGCTGGGCACTGCACTCTAGGCAGTCGCGGCTTTTGGCAAGGAGCGCCCCCAGGATATGGTTTAAGACGGAGTTTGATTGACGCTAGCCCGTCTTATTCGTCAGAGTGCGCCTGAGAGGCTGGCGAGCGTGGTGTAAAGCGCTGATGCGGCGTAGGATTCGGTTGCAAAGCCAACCCCATCACCTCAACCGCGAACGCCAGGCCCGCCATGACCGATGATACGATTCTGCCCTTCTCGTTTCCAGCCGTTCACGCCAAGAAAGTCACAGCTGCCTTCGATGGCGGTCGGCTGACCTCGAACGGGGGCGTGATGCTTCTGGCGATGGCCGAGCGGCGTCTCGGCTTGGCCGACAATTTGGCCCGGGTGTTCCCGGATCGGCGCGATCCGACGCGGGTCGTGCACAGCCTTGTCGATATGTTCCGCGCGCGCATGTTCGCGATCTGCTGCGGCTACGAGGACGCCGACGACCTCGATCATCTGCGGTCCGATCCCGCATTCAAGCTGGCCTGCGGACGGCTGCCGGACACGGGTCGCGATCTGTGTTCCCAACCGACGCTGTCGCGGCTGGAGAATGCTCCGCGCCTGCGCGACGTGATCCGACTGACCTACACTTTGGTCGACGCATGGATGGATAGCTACCCGCGCGAGCCGGCATCCGTCACGCTCGACATCGATGATACCTGCGATGTCGTCCACGGCCATCAGCAGCTCTCGCTGTTCAACGCTCATTATGACGAACGCTGCTTCCTGCCGATCCACGTCTACGACACGGAGAAGAGCCGGCCCGTGGCGGTCGTGTTGCGGCCCGGCAAGACGCCGGGCGGCGTCGAGGTGCGTGCCCATCTGCGCCGCCTGATACGGCATATCCGGACGCGGTGGCACAACACGCGAATTACGTTCCGTGGCGACGGGCACTATGCCCGGCCGGAGGCAATGGCGTGGTGCGAGACCAACGGCATCGACTACATCTTCGGTCTGTCCGGCACCAAGCCGCTCGCCAGAAACTCGACGAGGCCGCCGACGACATCCGCACGCGACGCGCCATCGAGAACCTGCCGGTTCTGCGTGGCTATACCGAGACGCGCCACAAGGCCAAGTCCTGGGATCGCGAACGGCGTACCGTCGCCCGTATTGAGGCGACGATGCTCGGCCTCGACATCCGTTTCGTCGTCACCAGCCTCGATGTCGGCTCGGCCGAGTGGATCTACGACAGCCTGTATTGCGCGCGCGGCCAAGCCGAGAATCTGATCAAGCTGCATAAGACACAGCTCGCCTCCGATCGCACCAGCTGCCGTTCGGCGCTCGCCAATCAAGTCCGCCTCGTTCTCCACACCGCCGCTTATTGGCTGATGCTGACCGTGCGCGACGCGATTCCCAAAGCCCGGGAATTGGCCACAGCCGAGTTCGCGACGCTGCGTCTTCGTCTCTTGAAACTCGCTGCCCGTGTCGTCGAGACCACGAGCCGCATTCGCCTTGCGTTTGCCGCGGCATGTCCCGAAGCCGACCTGATCCGCGGCTTGCCAGGCGCGCTGCTGCCGCTCGGTCCTTGACCGGCGGGGCGTCCGCCCCCCGTTCGCCCAACCCATCCCTCAAGCGCGTTGCAAAGTACGGGTCGTCAGGCGGTGAAAAGCCGAAGGCAATCCCGCGCGCCTCGTCAGAGCAGATGTGCGGCCACATCAATCGGACTAAAAAAAGCACTCTCACGAATAGGACGGGCTAGGAGCCCGTCCAGATATGTTTTCGTGACGGGCATTTGTTGTAGAGTAGCAGGCTCAGGCTGCGTTTGCGAGGTTGAACAGCTTGAGGAGGTTATGGACGGTGCAGATCATTGTCCACTCGGCGCGCACTTTCTCGATGCCCCGCAACAGGAACTGGCGGAAGCCTCTTGCCTGTTTGATCTGCCCGAACACCGGCTCCACCACTTGCTTTCGCAATCGGTAGGGTGTTTCGAAGCCGCCATCGTCGATCTTCTTTCGCATGGCCTGTGTCAGCGGGCCGCCGACTTTTCCGTTCGCTACTGTCGGGTGCTTGGCGCGTCCGGGCGCGACATAGCCATCGATGCTGCGTGTGTCGAGCGCTTCGAGATTGGCTTCGCTGCAGTAGCCGGAATCCGCTGAGGCCTGCCGCGGCTTGCGGCCAAGATTGCTCTCGATGGCCTCGATCAGGGGCACCAACTGGCCCTGATCGCTGCCGTGCTGGGTCAGTTCTTGCGCGACAATGATCTGGGCATGTGCATCGACGGCCGCCTGGGCATTATAGGCCTGAACGAAGCCATCCTTCGACTTCATGATGCGGCTTTCCGGATCGGTGAAGTTGCGTTGCGCCTTGGGATTGGGTTCCTCCGATGGCAGCGCCGCCGGTTTGCCCGGCTTCTTGCGGCCTTCGGCCTGGCGCTGCTGTTCCTTTTCGGCCTCGATGCGGCGCTCTTCCTCCGCCGCCAGTTTGGCGTCCGCTTCCAGCGCCGCCATCGCTTGCTGGATCTTCGCCAGCCGTTTCTGCTTGTCGACGGTCCAGTCCGGCAGTTCGTCGCTGTTGCCGAAAGTCTCATCCTCCGAGGCATCCGCCGCCTCGGCGGCCGCCAGCATGCGAGCGACCTCGGCCTTCAATTCCGCCTCGCGCTTCTTCATGCGCTCATAACTCATCGCCTTGTGTTTCGACGCGTTCGCCTTGATCTTCGTACCATCCAGCGCGACATGACCGAGCTTGACCAGCCCGGCCGTCTCGCACAACTTCAGAACCTGCACGAATAGCGCGCCGAGCGCCTTCAAATGTCGCTTGCGAAAGTCGCAGATCGTCCGAAAATCCGGCGCATCCAGCGCCACGATCATCACAAAATCGTTCCGCTCCCGGCAGGCCTTGGCAATCCGACGCGACGAATACAGCCCACTCGCATAGCTATGCAGCAGCAGCGCCACCATCATCCGCGGATCAAACGGCGGCTGCCCAAGCCCGCTCACATAGCTGCCCATGATCTCCCTGAGATCGAGGCTCTCCCGCACCAGATCAACCATAAACCGCGAGACATGGCCTTTCGGCACGAAGTCCTGCACATTCGGCGGCAGAAGCAGCGTCTGATCGATGTTCCAAGGCCGAAAATACTTGCTCATCGCCCAATGTTGAATCAGACCCGACCAGATTTGAACAGCGACTATCCAGACAAGCTCCTAGTCTGACTGAGTCACAAAACCGCCGGCCAGAATCAGCGATGGATGAAGCACGGACCATCAGTCGAGAGGCCGACATGAGCGGGCGTGGCACCAAGACGAGCGAGAAGCGATTTGCGACGTATTTGGAAGGGCTTGCCAGTGTCATCGGTCATGCTGATCGGAAGGCGCCGCTGCGCGACTATTGCGTCGGCCTGATGGCCTGTGGCGGTCGCAAGAGCGTGGAGTCGATGGCGGCGGTGACAGCTCCGGAACGGACGGCCGCCCAGCATCAATCGCTGCTGCATTTCGTCGGCAGCGGCGCCTGGTCGGATGAGAAGGTGCTGGGCAAGGTACGTGAGATGGTCCTGCCGGCGATTGAACGCCAGGGCCCCATCGAAGCCTGGATCATCGACGATACCGGATTTCCCAAGCAGGGCCGACATTCAGTTGGAGTTGCACGGCAATATTGCGGGCAGCTCGGCAAGCAGGATAATTGTCAGGTGGCGGTGTCACTGTCGATTGCCAACCACCACGCCAGCCTGCCTGTCGCTTATCGCCTTTATCTTCCGAAGGAATGGACTGAGGACTGCGATCGGCGGCGCAAGGTGGGCATTCCTGCCGAAGTTGGCTTCCGGACCAAGCCGGAGATCGCGCTGGAGCAGTTGCGGTGGGCCTGCGCGAGCGGCCTTCCACGCGGTGTCGTACTGATGGACGCGGGCTATGGCAATAACAGCGACCTGCGCACGGAGATCACGGCGCTGGGATTGACCTATGTGGCGGGTCTTCTGTCGAGCACAACGGTATGGGCGCCCGGTACCGGTCCCTTGCCGCCGAAGCCATGGTCGGGCCGCGGCCGTCCACCGAAACTGATGCGCCGCAACCGTCAGCATCAGCCGGCCGCCGTCAAGGCGCTCGCGATCGGCCTGCCGGACAAAGCTTGGCGCACCATCACGTGGCGGCAAGGAACGAACGAAAAGCTGACCTCGCGCTTTGCCCGCGTGCGGGTCCGTGCCGCGCATCGTGATTATTGGCAAACCACCCGGCGATTGGAGGAATGGTTGCTGATCGAATGGCCAAAAGGCGAGGACCAGCCTACCAAATACTGGCTCTCGACATTGCCGGAGGATGTGGCATTCCGGACTCTCGTTGAGACGGCTAAATTGCGCTGGCGCATCGAACGCGACTATCAGGAACTCAAGCAGGAGGTCGGGCTCGGCCACTTCGAGGGACGCGGCTGGCGCGGCTTTCATCATCACGCAACAATGTGCATCGCAGCCTACGGATTCCTGATCTCCGAGCGGGAGACGATTCCCCCCTCAGGCACTCGGCACGCCCGGCCGATCCTGCTCGATCGCATTCCCGCAGATTACAGACCCCGCGGATTTGCCGCTGCGGACCCAACGTCACATTCCAAATTCGATCGCGACGATGCGACGGCGCCTCGAACATGGGCTCGTCCGAACGCTGTCGAGATGTCCTTGTTGTGCGATCAAGTTCGACCACTAGACAGATCATCGTTTGTGACGCAGTAGGACTAGGGCGCAATTGCGCACTAGGCCGGGACCACGGCGGATGGAGCTATCCCCGCCTTGCCGCTTCCAGCGCCTGCGGCGTATCGATGTCGAGGAAGGCGCTGTTGCCTTCGACCGGGACCTCGGCGACCACCTCGGCATGCTTGGCGATCAGATGACGGGCGCCGATGTCGCCGTCGAGCGTCATCAATTCCCTGAAGAAGCGCCGCGACCACAGTACCGGATTGCCGCGGCGGCCCTCGCTGACGGGGACCGCGATCAGATGGCCGCGGTCCGGCTCGAAGGTCTCGATCAGGCGGTCGATCAGTTGCGCATCGATCAGCGGCATGTCGCCGAGGCAGACGATCGCGCCGTCGGCGGCGTCGGAGACCGCGCCGATGCCTGATTTCACCGAACTGGCGAGGCCACCGGCGAAATCCGGATTGCGGACGAACTTCACCTGGAGATCCGCCAGCGCTTGCTCGACCAGATCGGCCTGATGCCCGGTGACGACGATCACCTCCGAGGCCTTCGAGGCCAGCGCCTGCTCGGCGACGATGCGCACGAGCTTCTTGCCGTCGAGCTCAGCGAGCAGCTTGTTCGGGCCGCCCATCCGGGTCGAACGTCCCGCCGCGAGCACGATCGCCGCGACGTTGCGGTTGCCTTCGGTGTCCGGCACGGTGCGCGGCTGCGGCCGCGTCACGATCTCCATCAACAGGCCGCCGACGCCCATGCCGGTGAGATCCGACCGCGTCACCTTGATGCCGGCGAGCAGCCGCATCAGCACCCAGTCGAAACCGTTCTCGACCGGCGAGCGCGCGCAGCCCGGCGCACCGAGCACCGGCACGCCGCCGGCACTGCCGATCAGAAGCAGATTGCCGGGATCGACCGGCATGCCGAAATGCTCGATCGCGCCGCCGATCTCGGTGATCGCGGCCGGTATGACGTCGCGGCGGTCGGCGATCGCCGACGCCCCGAACACGATGACGAGCTCGGCGCCCAGGCCGAGCAATTCCTTGATCGCGGCCGCCAGCACGGTCTCGTCATGCGGCACGCGGCGCTCGGCAATGATCGTGGCAACGGCGGGCGCGAGCCGCTCGGCGGTGACGCGCAGCGTCTTGTCGATCACCTTCGGCGCTAGGCCCGGCAGCAGCGTCGAGACCACGCCGACCTTCCGGATCACGTAAGGCGCGATCCGCAGCGTATCCTTGCCGGCGACCGCGACGGCCGCGTCGCGCAGCCGGCCCTCGACGCCGAACGGGATCAGCTTGACGGTCGCGATCATCTCGCCTTCGACCACCGGCTTATACGCCGCGAGCGTTGCGAAAGTGATGGCCTCGTCGACGCCGTTGATGCGGTCGACGGCGGCGCGGTCGACCACCAGCACACCGGGGCGCGCCGCGAACAGATTGGCGCGGCCGGTGAAGGCGCGCTCGACATTGACGCCCTCGCCCGCCACCGCCTGCGCGATGCTGGCCGCCGCGACGTCCTCGGAGACGTCGCCCTTCTCCAGCCGCACCACGACGACGTCCTTGACGCCGGCTTTGGTCAGCGCCTCGACCTCCGCCTCGCCGATCGTGGTGCCCTTCTTGAGCACCAGCGCACCCTGGCGGAGCGTATGCACGGTGACGCCGCCAATCGCGTCGGCCGGACTGGCGGGACCGAACTTCATGCCGCTTCTTCTTTTTCTTTTGGAGGCAGACGCAGCTGCGCGGTGATCTCGGCCATGATCGCAACCGCGATCTCCGACGGCGACACCGCGCCGATGTCGAGGCCGATCGGCGCGTGGATGCGCGCGATGTCGCTGTCCTTGGCGCCCTGCGCCCGCAGCCGCTCGGCGCGCTTGGCGTGCGTCTTCCGCGAGCCGAGTGCGCCGATATAGAAGCAGTCGCGATCGAAGGCGTGCAGCAGCGCCGGATCGTCGATCTTGGGATCATGCGTCACCGCGACGAACGCCGTATAGTGATCGACGTTGAGCGGCGGCAGCGCGACGTCGGGCCATTCGGCAACCAGCGGCACGTCGGGGAAACGCTCGGGGCTCGCAAACGCGGTGCGCGGATCGACCACCGTCACGTCATAGTCGAGCGAGCGCGCCAGCGGCGCCAGCGCCTGGCTAATATGGACCGCGCCGATGATCACGAGTTTTGCCGTCGGCGCGTAGACGTTGAGGAACAACTTTTTGCCGGCGACCTCGGCATTGCCGCTCTTGCCCATCCTGAGTTGCTTGGCTAGCTCGGCGCGTAGCGGATCGGCCGCGATGTCCTTGGCCTTCACCAGGCGCTGCTCGCCATTGGCGGTGTCGGTGACGATGATGACCGGGCGGCGCGCGGCGCGCTCGGCGTTGAGCTCTTTCAGGACCTCGAGTTTCACGGCTAACCGACCTTCTCGACGAACACGCGGATGGTGCCGCCGCAGGACAGGCCGACATTCCAGGCCGTCTCGTCGGCAACGCCGAATTCGAGCATTTTTGGCTGGCCGCTCGCGATCACGTCGAGCGCCTCGGTGACCACGGCGCCCTCGACGCAGCCGCCGGAGACGCTGCCTAAGAAGGTGCCGTCGTCATTGATCACGAGGCTCGAGCCGGCCGGGCGCGGCGCCGCCCCCCAAGTCTCGATCACGGTGGCAAGCGCCACGCCATGGCCCTGTTTCTGCCAGGTCTCGGCGGCCTGCAGGATGTCTTCGTCGCGGTTCAGCATGGTGGCCTCCTGCTTATGGGTCAGGCTTCTTAGGCTACAGAACGGATCAGGCTGCGGTGGTGCGCCGGCGGCGGCGACGACAGCGCCCCGATCAAGCCCTTGATGGACGTCAAGTTATGCACCGGGCGAAATTCGTCAACGTGGGGCAACATCATTTTGATGCCCTGCGCCTTGGCCTCGAAGCCGGAATAGCGCAGCAGCGGGTTGAGCCAGATCAGGCGGCGGCAGGAGCGGTGCAATCGGTCCATCTCGAACGCCAGTTTGGCATCGGCCTCCCGTTCTAGTCCATCGGATATAAGGAGGACGATGGCGCCCTGCCCGAGCACCCGGCGAGCCCAGAGCTGGTTGAAGGTATGCAGCGAGGTCGCGATCCGGGTGCCGCCGGCCCAGTCCTCGACCGAGGACGAGCAGCTCGCCAGCGCCTCGTCGGGGTCACGCGCCCGTAACGCGCGCGTCACATTGGTCAGGCGGGTGCCGAACAGGAACACCGAGACCCGCTTGCGGGCGTCGGTGATGGCATGCAGGAAGTGCAGGAACAGGCGGGTGTATTCGCTCATCGAGCCCGAGATATCGAGCAGCGCCACGATCGGCGCCGGCTTCTCGATCCGGCCGAGCTTTCTGATGTCGATGATCTCGCCGCCGGTGCGCAACGAGTTGCGCACGGTGCGGCGCATGTCGAGCCGCAGCCCCCGCGCGTCCGGCTGGTAGCGGCGGGTGACGAGCTCGGCCTGCGGCAGCCGCATCTTGGCGATCTCTCTGACGACCTCGGCGATCTCGGCCGCGGTCATCTGCGCAAAATCCTTCTTCTGCAGCACCTCCTTGTCGGAGACCGAGAGTTTCAGCTCCTGCTCCTGGGCCTGCGGCCGCTCCTCGTGCCGCGCCGGTTGCGCTAATGCCTCCTGGACGCGGCGCGAGGCCGGCGGCGGCTTCTTTTTGGCGTGATCCGGCAGCGGCACCGAATCCAGCATGCTCTTCCACTCCTCGGCGGCGCGGAAGAACAGCGCAAAGGCCTGGCGGAAGATCAGCGCATGCTCGTGGCGCTTGACGAAGATCGCTTCCAGCGTGGCGTAGAAATCGCCGCGGTGGCCGACCTCGATCAGCTGCAGCGCGTCGAGCGCATCGATCACCGAACCCGGCCCGACCGGGAGCCCGGCCGCCCGCAGCGCGCGGGCAAAGCCGACTACGTTGTCGGCCATGTGGCCGGTCGGAGGCGCGAGGTGATTGATCGCCATCGTAATCCATTTCCCGTCGTTCGGGGGCACGCGCAGCGTGAACCTCAGGTGCGCAATTGCGCACCGGGGAACCTCGAGATTCCGGGTTCGATGCTTCGCATCGCCCCGGAATGACGGGCGTTGTTATGACGCGAGCCTTACGTCTCGCTCGTCGCTTCTTTCAATGTCTTCTGCAACGCATCGCCCTGCATCCGCGCGATGTCGTCCTGATATTTGAGCAGCGCGCCCAGCGTGTCGCCGACCACCTGCGGCGTCAACGAGCGCGCGTCGAGCTCGGACAGCGCGGTGGCCCAGTCGATGGTCTCGGCCACGCCCGGCGACTTGTAGAAATCCTGGTTGCGCAGCGCCTGCACGAAGCGGACGACCTGCTGCGACAGCTTTGCGGAGATACCCGGCACCCGCGACTTGACGATCGCGAGCTCGCGCTCGGCGATCGGATAGTCCACCCAGTGATAGAGGCAGCGCCGCTTCAGCGCGTCGTGGATCTCGCGGGTGCGGTTGGAGGTGATGATCACGATCGGCGGCGCCGGCGCCTTCACGGTGCCGAGCTCGGGGATCGTGACCTGGAAGTCGCTGAGAATTTCCAAGAGATACGCCTCGAACGCCTCGTCGGCGCGGTCGAGTTCGTCGATCAGCAGCACCGGGGGACCTGCGACGTCGGGCTCGAGCGCCTGCAACAGCGGCCGCTTGATCAGGAAACGCTCGGCGAAAATGTCGCTCGCGAGCTGGTCGCGATCGGTGTCGCCGGAGGCCTCCGCCAGCCGAATTGCGATCATCTGCGCCGCGCTGCTCCACTCGTAGACGGCGGAGGCGACGTCGAGACCCTCATAGCATTGCAGGCGGATCAGCTTGCGCCCGAGCGCCGCCGACAGGACCTTTGCGATTTCGGTCTTGCCGACGCCGGCCTCGCCTTCGAGGAACAGCGGCCGGCCCATGCGCAGCGCCAGATAGGTCACGGTCGCAAGCGACCGTTCGGCGAGGTAGCCGCGCGACGTCAACAGCTCCTCGAGCGCATCGACGGAAGTGGGTAACGCCGATGCACTCATGGAACAGCCAGTCTTCGAACAGGGGTTAGCAGTGTCACGCCTTGGTACTTAGCCCTTGGCGGTCGCGGCTTCCACCGCCCTGCGCGCCAAGACGCCGATCAGATGCGCGCGGTATTCCGCACTGCCGTGCAGGTCGCTGTTGAGCCCATCGGCCGGAACCGGGATGCCGTCGAGCACCTTGTGCGAGAACCGCTTCTTCAAGGCGTCCTCGAACGCGGTAACGCGGAACACGCCGTCGGAGCCTGCGCCTGTGACCGCGACGCGGACATCGGACGGACGCTTGGCGACGAACACACCGACCAACGCGTAGCGCGAGGCCTGGTTGCGGAATTTCACATAGGCCGCCTTCTTCGGCAGCGGGAACATCACCTTGGTGATGATCTCGTCAGCCTCGAGCGCGGTCGAGAACAGGCCCTGGAAATACTCCTCGGCCTTGAGGCGGCGCTTGTTGGTGACGATGGTCGCGCCCAGCGCCAGCACCGCGGCCGGATAGTCTGCGGTCGGGTCGTTGTTGGCGAGCGAGCCGCCGATGGTGCCGCGGTGGCGCACGGCGGGATCGCCGATCATGCCGGCAAGCTCGGCCAGCGCCGGGATCGCCTCGCCCACGATCGCGGAGTTCGCGACCTCGGCGTGCTTTGCGGTGGCGCCGATCACCAGCGAGCGGCCCTTCATCTCGATGGTGTCGAGACCTTCGATATGGGAGAGGTCGACCAGATGCGGCGGGCTGGCGAGCCGCTGCTTCATCACCGGCACCAGCGTGTGACCGCCGGCGATCAGCTTGGCGTCCTCGTTCTTCACCAGCAGATTGGCGGCTTGCCGCACGGTGCCGGGACGATGATATTTGAATTCGTACATTGGAATGTCCTGATCGCTTGTCGCGACGAATTGCTGATTAGGCGAGGTCCGATTTGGCCATCGCCTTGGCGCCGGCGGCGATCGAAGCGACGATGTTCTGGTAGCCGGTGCAGCGGCACAGATTGCCTTCCAGCTCCTCGCGGATCACCTCATCGGAGAGGTCGTGGCCCTTGCGATGGACCAGGTCGACGGCGGTCATGATCATGCCCGGCGTGCAGAAGCCGCACTGCAGGCCGTGATGCTCGCGGAAGGCCTCCTGCATCGGATGCAGCGGCGCGCCATCGGCGGCGAGCCCCTCGATGGTCTTGACTTCATGACCGTCGGCCATCACCGCAAGCGTCGTGCAGGACTTCACCGCCTTGCCGTCCAGATGCACGACGCAGGCGCCGCACTGCGAGGTGTCGCAGCCGACATGGGTACCTGTCAGCCGCAGATTTTCGCGCAGAAACTGGACCAGAAGGGTACGGGGGTCGACATTCGCGCTCACGGGATTGCCGTTCACGATCATTGAAATCTTGGCCATCAGCACTCTCTTATCTGCCCCACCGCATATCGGCGAAGCAGGCGGTTTATAATCATTCCAGACGGCATAATATGGGCGCGTCCCGCGATGGGCAACCGTTCGAGCCACCCATCCAGGACATAGCGGGAAGGCATGGCCGGACCCTAATCATCCAGCCGAAAGGCGGGGCTAACCCTGCACGGCTTTGGCGAAATTTGCAAAGAATTCGTCCGCCAGCTTCTTGGCGGCGCCGTTGATCAGGCGCTGGCCGAGCTGGGCGAGCTTGCCGCCGATCTGCGCCTCCACGTTGTAGCTCAGAAGCGTGCCGCCATCCTTGTCGGCAAGGCCGACGGTGGCGCCGCCCTTGGCGAAGCCGGCGACCCCGCCCTCGCCTTCGCCTGAAATCTTGTAGCCGTTCGGCGGATCGAGGTCGCTCAAGGTGACCTTGCCCTTGAAGCGGGCGGAGACCGGGCCGACCTTCATCTTGGCGGTGGCGCGGAAGCCGCCCTCGTCGGTCTTCTCCAGTTCTTCACAGCCGGGAATGCAGGCCTTCAGCACCTCGGGATCGTTGAGCTTGTCCCACACAGCCTGGCGCGGCGCCGCAAGCTGGACTTCGCCGGTCATTGTCATGGCCATTGGGGACCTCCTCGATCGCTAGAACCTTTTCCCCCAAGTAAAGCAGCCGGGGCGCAAAGGAAAGGGCACCTTCGGAGGATGAGCGATGCATATTCGCACCGCAGCAAGACCCGTCCGCCGTTCACAAAATCGCGCAATCCGCGCTGTTGAAAATAGCGGCAGCGGCGGGGCATTGGCAGGAGCGCGCGACAGTGGTTAGGTCGCGCGCCATGAGCACAGCCCTTTCTCCCCTGCTTGCGCCGATGCTGTCGAGCGCCGCGATGCGCGCGGTGTGCGACGATGCCGCCATCCTGCAGAACATGCTGGATTTCGAAGCCGCGCTGGCCCGCGCCGAGGTCGCCTGCGGCGTGATTCCTGCCGCTGCGGCCGGCCCGATCGCCGCCGCCTGCAAGGCCGAATCATTCGACCTCGCCGCGTTGGCGGACGCCGCGACGCGGTCGGGCAATCTGGCGATCCCGCTGGTGAAGGCCCTGACCGCCAACGTCGCCAAGAAGGATGCCGAGGCGGCGCGCTATGTGCATTGGGGTGCGACCAGCCAGGACGTCATCGACACCGCGACGATGCTGTCGTTGCGTGCCGGCATCGATGCGCTGCTCGCCGACCTCGACCGCGCCGTTGCCGGTTTTGCCAGGCTTGCGCGCGCCCATCGCAATACCGCGGTGGTGGCGCGGACCTGGCTGCAGCACGCGCTGCCGATGCCGTTTGGACTCAAGCTCGCCGAATATGCCGCGGCCCTGCATCGCTCCCGCAAGCGGCTGCAACGGCTGCGCCGCGAGACGCTGGCGCTGCAATTCGGCGGTGCCGCCGGCACGCTCGCCGCACTCGGCGACAAGGGTCTGGCGGTCGCCGCGCAGCTTGCCAGGGAGTTGGACCTGCCGCTGCCGGATGCGCCCTGGCACACCCATCGCGACCGCATCGCGGAGGCCGCGTCGGTGTTCGCCATCCTCGCCGGCAGCTGCGGCAAGATCGCGCGCGACGTCTCGCTGATGATGCAGACCGATGTCGGCGAGGCCTTTGAGCCGGCAGGCGCCGGCCGCGGCGGCTCTTCCACCATGCCGCACAAGCGCAATCCCGTCGCTGCCGCGAGCGCGCTGGGCGCCGCGACCATGGCGCCGAACCTCGCCGCCACGATCTTTGCCGCGCAGGTACAGGATCACGAGCGCAGCGCCGGCCCGTGGCATGCGGAATGGCCGACATTGCCTAGCCTGATGCTGGTGACCTCGGGCGCGCTCGCCGCGACAGTCGATCTCGCCGAGGGGCTCGAGGTCGATGGGGCGCGCATGCGGAGCAATCTGGAGGCGACCGGCGGGCTGATCATGGCGGAGGCAGTCGCGATGGCGCTCGCCGAGAAGATCGGCAAGAGCGATGCCCATCATCTGGTCGAGGCCGTGAGCAAGAAAGCGGTCGCCGAGAAAAAGCATCTGCGCGACGTGCTGTCATCAGATGCAAAGATCACCGCGCATCTCGATGCCAAGCGAATCGCTGAACTGTTCGAGCCGATGGCCTATCAGGGCGCCTCGCAGGCGCTGATCGACCGCCTGCTCGCTTCACTGGATGACAAATAGCGGCGATGTCATTGCCGGGCTTGACCCGGCAATCCATCATCGCAGAAGACTCTTTCTTGATGGATACGCGGATCAAGTCCGCGCATGACGAGGGGAAAAAGATGCCGATGATCAACGCCGACGGGTGCCTGCTCAATGTCCAGGTGGACGGCCGCGACGGTGGACCGACCCTGATGCTATCGAACTCGCTCGGCTGTACCCTGCAGATGTGGGAGCCGCAGATGCAGGCGCTGACGCAGATGTTCCGCGTCATCCGCTACGACCGCAGGGGTCACGGCAAGTCCGGCGGGCCGGCGGGCCCCTACTCCATGGAACGGTTCGGCCGCGACGTGCTCGCGATCCTCGACGACCTCAACATCGAGAAGGTGCACTGGTGCGGGCTGTCGATGGGCGGCATGGTCGGGCAATGGCTCGGCGCCAATGCGCCTGAAAGATTCGGCAAGATCATCCTCGCCAACACCGCCTGCTACTATCCCGATCCGACCAACTGGCTGAACCGCATCAAGGCGGTGAAGGAAGGCGGCATCGCCGCGGTCGCCGACACCGTGATCGCGGGCTGGCTCACCGCCGATTTCCGCGAGCGCGAGCCCGAGACCACTGCACGGATGAAGGCGATGCTGATAGCCTCGCCGGTCGAGGGCTATCTCGCCTGCTGCGAGGCGCTGTCGACGCTCGACCAGCGCGCGCTGCTACCCAGGATCAAGAGCCCGACGCTGGTGATCGCAGGAAAGCAGGACATGGCGACGCCGGTGTCGGCCGGTGAAATGATCCGCAGCGGCATTCCCGGCGCCAGCATGACGCTGCTCGATGCCGCGCACATCTCCAATGTCGAGCAGTCGCACGCCTTCACCGAAGCCGTGGTCGGCTTCCTGACCCAACGGTAACGACCATCGTCATTCCGGGGCGATGCGAAGCATCGAACCCGGAATGACGAAATCAGAGGAACTCTCAATGGACGACAACCAACGCCGCGACGACGGCATGACGCAGCGCCGCAAGGTGCTGGGCAATGAATGGGTCGACAAGTCGATCACAAACCGCAACGCGTTCAACACCGACTTCCAGGACCTGATCACCCGCTATGCGTGGGGCGACATCTGGACCCGGCCGCATTTCGATCACCGCACACGCCGCGTGCTGGTCATCGGCACCATGGTCGCGCTGGGCCAGTGGGATGAATTCCGCCTGCATGTGCGCGCGGCCCTCAGCGAAGGCGGCTTCACCCCTGAGGACATCAAGGAGATCCTGCTGCAGCAGGCGATCTATTGCGGCGTGCCGGCGGCCAATCACGCCGTCAAGGAAGCCGGTGCGATCGTTGCCGAGCTAGGGCTGCTGAAGGGATAGCTCGGTCGCCGGCACGTCCGCTTCGATGGCAGGCGCCTCGGCGGTTCGCTTCGGCGAGGTCTCGAACAGCATCACGATCGCGGTGCCGAGCAGCATCAGAAGCTCCGCCGCATGCATGCGCAGCGCTTCGATCTCGCCGACTTTGGAGGCCATCATCATGCTGGCGAAGCTCAGCACGCTGCCGAGGCAGAGCGCCACCGCAAGCGCCTCGTCGATGCCGCTGGCGCGGCTCTTGCGGAACGGCGCAAAGGCGGCCATCGCGAGGAAGAGCACGAAGAACGCCACCACGGTGATGCGCGCCAGCGCCAGCAGCCATGCGAGCCGCACCGTCGCCATCTTGGCAAGGTGCAGATGGTCGCTCGCATACAGCGCGATCGACACGCTCGGCCGCTCATAGAGGCCGTGGATCGGCGACACCATGATGCTGAAGGCGATGATGGTCCAGACCGGAATGAAATAGGCCGCAAGCAGCGCGCCGTTGAAGGAGCTGATCCGCCAGTTACTCGACATTGCCGCTTCCCGTGGTTCCGGCGCCTTATCGGATTGGCGACGGTTCAGCCTGCGAGGTAACGCCGATCAATTGCCGGCGGCAATTTAAACCCTTTGTTTACCTTAACTGGGCTGGGGATTGCTTGGGACGGCTGGCAGCGTGCCAAAACGGCGCAGAAAGAAGGGCCCCGCCTTCCGCGAGACCCTTCCGTGACGACGAGGCTTGCAGCTGTTTTTCCGAACCAGCGCTGCTCGCCGGGCTTCTGGCCCTGCCGGCCCGGATCCTGCAGCAGCTGCCCGGGCTTCTGGCCGCCGCCCAGCTGCTGACCGGGCTTCTGAGCTGGCTTCTGACCTGGGGTCTGGTTCTGCTGGCCCGGATTCTGGTTCTGGTTGCTCATTCGGTACTCCCCTTGCTCTTGTGAAGCTGGGGACAATGCGCGCGTCAGTGACGCGGTTGCGCGGGGAACACGGGTTCCGGCGTCATCATTGCAAGGCAACGGCGTGTCGGCCCTGTGACATCGGAACCGCACCCGCCGAAGTAGTTATGTACAAGCCCTTTCGGCGGCAGCCAGCACTGTTGCCGCCGCCGGGGTTCCACTGTTAGAAAATGACACGACGCGACGGATCAGGCTGCCGGGGGCCCTCGCCGCGTCACCCTCGACGTAGGGTTTTCGAGCGAAGTGGGAACCGGTTCGCGTGAAGAAAACGCGTCCAAATCAAAACGAGAGCCCGTTCGGTTCTCCACCGAACAGGCTCTAACGGCAGCGCATGGATTATTTCGCCCAGCAACTGATCAACGGCCTCGTGCTCGGTTCGATCTACGGCCTGATCGCCATCGGCTACACGATGGTCTACGGCATCGTCGGCATGATCAACTTCGCCCATGGCGACATCTTCATGATCGGCGGTTTCATCGCGCTGATCTCCTTCCTGGTGCTCGTGTCGCTCGGCCTCACCGCGATCCCCCTGATCCTGCTGATCGTGCTGCTGGTCTCGATGGCGATCACCGCGCTCTATGGCTGGACCATCGAGCGAATCGCCTATCGTCCCTTGAGGCATTCGTTCCGCCTGGCGCCGATGCTGTCGGCAATCGGCATGTCGTTCGTGCTGACCAACTTCTCGCAGGTGTCGCAGGGCGCGCGGGTGAAGCCGGTGCCGCCGATCATCACCGGCGGCTACACGCTGCATGAAGGCCCGGCCGGCTTTGCCGTGCAGCTCTCCAACGTCCAGATCATGGTCGTGCTCGCCACCATCGTGGTGCTCGCGCTGTTCACCTGGCTGGTGTCGCGCACCCGGCTCGGACGCGACATGCGCGCCTGCGAGCAGGACCAGACCATGGCCGCGCTGCTCGGCGTCGACGTCGACCGCACCATCTCGATGACCTTCGTGATCGGTGCCGCGCTCGCCGCCGTCGCCGGCATGATGTACCTGCTCTATTACGGCCTGGTCGATTTCTTCATGGGCTTCGTCGCCGGCATCAAGGCGTTCACCGCCGCGGTGCTCGGCGGCATCGGCTCGCTGCCGGGCGCGATGCTCGGCGGGCTCGCGATCGGCCTGATCGAGACGATGTGGTCGGCTTATTTCTCGGTCGAGTACAAGGACGTCGCCGCGTTCTCGATCCTGATCGTGGTGCTGATCTTCATGCCGACCGGCCTGCTTGGCCGTCCCGAAGTCGAAAAAGTCTGACAGGCACTTCGTGAGCGCGACCTCAGCCCGCCCATCGCCCGCCGCGCAGCCCTCGGGCAGCGCCTTCATTCTCAAGAAAGCCCTGATCAGCGCCGCCGTCGCGCTGGTGCTGTTCTCGCTGATGATCGGCGTGCGCACCGAGGCCGGACCGCAAGGCGGCCTGATCTACTGGACGCGGTTCGGCGACCTCGCCGCCATGGTCGGCACCGTGTTCGGCGGCAGCATCATCGTCGAGCTGCTGCGGCAATGGTGGGGGCCGATCGACAAGGACCGCGTCGTGCCGAAACCGGTGCAGAGCGCGATGTCGTTCGCCGGACGATGGCTCGCCCCGGCGCTGCTGGTGTTCGCCTTCCTCGTGCCCGTCATCTTCTACAACCAGCGCTACATTCTCGACCTTTCGATCCTGGTCCTGACCTATGTGATGCTGGGATGGGGATTGAACGTCGTGGTCGGCCTCGCCGGCCTGCTCGACCTCGGCTATGTCGCCTTCTACGCGGTCGGCGCCTATTCCTATGCGCTGCTGGCCACCAATTTCGGATTGTCGTTCTGGGTCTGCCTGCCGCTTGCCGGCATCCTGGCGGCGTTCTGGGGCGTGCTGCTCGGCTTCCCGGTGCTGCGGCTGCGCGGCGACTATCTGGCGATCGTGACGCTCGCCTTCGGCGAGATCATCCGCCTCGTCATCATCAACTGGCAGAGCCTGACCGGCGGCCCCAACGGCGTCTCGGGGATTCCGCGCCCGACCATGTTTGGCATTCCGTTGACGCCGGGCGATGACGGGCTCGCCGCCAGGCTCGGCATCGAGTTTTCGCCGACCCACCGCCTGGTCTTCCTGTTCTATCTGATCCTGGCGATGGCGCTGCTCACCAACTGGGTGACGATCCGGCTGCGGCGGCTGCCGATCGGCCGCGCCTGGGAGGCGCTGCGCGAGGACGAGGTCGCCTGCCGCGCGCTCGGCATCAACACCACGACCACCAAGCTGACGGCGTTCGCGACCGGAGCGATGTTCGGCGGCCTCGCTGGCGCGTTCTTCGCCACCCGGCAGGGCTTCATCAGTCCGGAATCCTTCACCTTCCAGGAATCGGCGCTGGTGCTGGCGATCGTCGTGCTCGGCGGCATGGGCTCGCAGCTCGGCGTCGCGCTCGCCGCGCTGACCATGATCGGCGGCTTCGAACTGTTCCGCGGCTTCGATCAATACCGCATGCTGGTGTTCGGCATCGCGATGGTGGTGCTGATGATCTGGCGGCCGCGCGGGCTGATCGGCCACCGCGCGCCGACCGTGTTCCTGGAACGCAACCAGGCGATCTCATCCGACCTCGTCAAGGAGGGCCACGGATGAGCGGCGACCACATCCTCACTGTTGACCGCCTGATGATGCGCTTCGGCGGCATCGTCGCGGTCAACGAACTCTCCTTCGCGGCCGAGCGGCGCAAGATCACCGCGCTGATCGGGCCGAACGGCGCCGGCAAGACCACCGTGTTCAACTGCATCACCGGTTTCTATCGGCCGAGCGGCGGCACAATCCGCCTCACCCATGACGACGGCCGCGGCATCCAGCTCGAGCGGCTGAACGATTTCCGCATCTCCAAGCAGGCCAAGGTCGCCCGCACCTTCCAGAACATCCGGCTGTTTCCCGGCATGACCGCGCTGGAAAACCTGATGGTCGCCCAACACAACGCGCTGATGCGCGCCTCGGGCCTGACCCTGCTCGGCCTGCTCGGCCTGCCGTCCTGGCGCGAGGCCGAGCAGCGCGCCATCGAACTGGCGCGGACCTGGCTTGAGCGCGTCGGCCTGCTCGACCGCGCCGACGATGCCGCGGGCAATTTGCCCTATGGCGACCAGCGGCGGCTCGAGATCGCGCGCGCGATGTGCACCGAGCCTGCGCTGCTCTGCCTCGACGAGCCGGCGGCGGGACTGAACGCGCGCGAGAGCGGCGGGCTCAATGAGCTCCTGCTGTCGATCCGCAACGAACAGGGCACCTCGATCCTCCTGATCGAGCACGACATGTCGGTGGTGATGGAGATCTCCGATCACGTCGTGGTCATGGACTACGGCGTCAAGATCGCCGAGGGCACGCCGCAGGCCGTGCGCGACGACCCCAAGGTGATCGCCGCCTATCTCGGCGCCGACGAGGAAGAGGCGATCGCCGTGATGGAGAGCGGCACGTGAGCGCGGTATCGGCAACCACACCCCTGCTCGCGGTGCGCGGCGTGCGTGCGGCTTACGGCAAGATCGAGGCGCTGAAGGGCGTCGACATCGAGATCAATGCCGGCGAGATCGTCGCCCTGATCGGCGCCAATGGCGCCGGCAAGTCGACGCTGATGATGACGATCTTCGGCCGGCCGCGCGCCCGCGCCGGGCGGATCGAATTCGACGGCCACGACATCACGGGCGTGCCGACCCACGAGATCGCGCGGCTGCGCATCGCGCAATCGCCCGAGGGCCGGCGAATATTCCCGCGCATGAGCGTCGCGGAAAACCTGCAGATGGGCGCCGATGCCACCGAATGCAGCGACGCCGAACGCGCGAGCGGCCTGGAGCGCGTGTTTGCGCTGTTCCCGCGCCTGAAGGAACGCGTCGCGCAGCGCGGCGGCACGCTGTCGGGCGGCGAGCAGCAGATGCTGGCGATCGGCCGCGCCCTGATGAGCCGGCCGCGGCTGTTGATGCTGGACGAGCCTTCGCTGGGGCTGGCGCCGCTGATCGCGCGGCAAATCTTCGACGCCATCCGCACGCTGAACCGGCAGGACGGCCTCACCGTCCTGATCGTCGAGCAGAACGCCAACCATGCGCTGAAGCTCGCCCATCGCGGCTATGTCATGGTCAACGGCCTGATCACGCTGGCCGGAACAGGCGCCGAATTGCTGCAGCGCCCCGAGATCCGCGCCGCCTATCTGGAAGGCGGCCGCCGCGGCTAGCGCCGCCCCGAGCAGCAAGATGCGGCGGATGCAGCGTCGATTTGCCTGAAAATTGCCGGTGACTTCGCCGCGAAATCAGCCGAGAATGCGCGCGGTTTTGGGGCCCGGCGCGCCGGGCCCTTCCGCTAGAGGCAACGACCACGAGGGACGTCTCATGAAATCACTGAAGCTGATCGGCCTGGCATTGGGCGCTTCGTTCGCATTATCGGCGAGCGCATTCGCGCAAGACATCACCATCGCAGTCGCGGGCCCCATGACGGGCTCCGAATCCGCTTTCGGCCGGCAGATGAAGAACGGCGCCGAGCAGGCGGTCGCCGACATCAACGCCGCCGGCGGCGTGCTCGGCAAGAAGCTCGCGCTGGAATCCAATGACGACGCCTGCGATCCGAAGCAGGCGCGCTCGATCGCGGAAAAGATCGGCTCTTCGAAGATCCCGTTCGTGGCTGGCCATTTCTGCTCGTCGTCGTCGATCCCGGCCTCCGAGGCCTATGCCGACGCCAACGTGCTGCAGATCACCCCGGCCTCGACCAACCCGCTGTTCACCGAGCGCAAGCTCTGGAACGTGGCGCGCGTCTGCGGGCGTGACGACCAGCAGGGCATCGTCGCCGCCGAGTACATCGCGAAGGCCTACAAGGGCAAGAACATCGCGATCCTGAACGACAAGACCACCTACGGCAAAGGCCTCGCCGACGAGACCAAGAAGGTGCTCAACAAGGCCGGCATCACCGAGAAGGTCAACGAGTCCTACAACAAGGGCGACAAGGACTTCAACGCAATCGTCTCGCGCCTGAAGCGCGACAACATCGATCTGGTCTATGTCGGCGGCTACCACCAGGAAGCCGGCCTGATCCTGCGCCAGATGCGTGACCAGGGCCTGCAGGCGGTGCTGATGGCGGGCGACGCCATGAACGACAAGGAGTTCGCCTCGATCGCCGGCCCGGCCGCTGAAGGCACCCTGTTCACCTTCGGCCCCGACCCGCGCAACAAGCCGACCGCGAAGGCGATCGTCGAGAAGTTCAAGGCCAAGAACATCGACCCCGAGGGCTACACGCTCTACACCTACGCCGCGATGCAGGTGTGGACCCAGGCCGTCGCCAAGGCCGGCTCGACCGACGCCAAGAAGGTGATGGACGTGATCAAGGCCGGCCAGTGGGACACCGTGCTCGGCAAGATGGCCTTCGACGCCAAGGGCGACATCAAGGCGATCGACTACGTCGTCTACAAGTGGGACGCCAAGGGCAATTACACCGAGATCAATCCGAAGGGCTCCTGAGCCCCTCGCATCTGATCTGAATCCGAGAACAACGCCCCGGTTCGCCGGGGCGTTGTTGTTTCCGCAGATCGCCTTCCGAATTGCGCGAGCATCTGCCGCAGTTGACGGAGCGACGAGCCCCGCAAGATCGAACGCATATGATCTGGGCAGGTCACGATTGAAGTTTAATCTTGCCTGGTTTTGGAGCGCACAATAACGTTTGAGCGTCCAACGCGACGATGCGGGAGAGATCGAAACGAAAGCGAGCACTTCGTTTTCGTGTTCGGCGCCGACGGAGCAACCGCCCCGGAAACTCTCAGGCACAAGGACCGTGTCGTCAGGACGATCTGGAGAGAGACGCCGAATCCTTGATGCGGCGTCCACCGAAGGGGATATCCGTCATCGCGCCATTGCATTGAGCAAGGGCTCCAGCGGATCAAGCTCTCAGGTACCGGGACAGATGGGGCGCCTCCACCGGTTTACGCCGGCGTCGGGGTGACTCTGGCATCCGGGAGCCTCGTCAAGACATGCCCATCATTGCACCCGTCGGCGCCGGCCTCCCCGGCGCAACGACCATCCATGCGACGCGAGCGCGCGACTGCCCTGCCTTCGACGGATGTCTCGACGCCATGACAAACGGCATCGCGCACCGGCGAGCCGTTTCCGTTCAACCGACGTGCTCTTCAACACCACTCGAAGTCCGTTCAGCGTTCACCCGAGGAAAATGATGTCAGTCACACCGCGCGCCAAAAACACCCCGATGTCCTGGAAGACCGCGTTACGCGGGCTGCTTGTCGCCACGGCGCTGGCGTGGCCGGGCCTGTCTCACGCCAAGACGATCAGGGCGGTGATGCACTCCGACCTGCGGGCGCTCGATCCGATCGTTTCGTCGGCCTATATCACGCGCGACCACGGCTACATGGTCTACGACACGCTGGTGGCGATGGACTCCAGCTTCACGATCCGGCCGCAAATGGCGGACTGGAAGGTGTCCGACGACAAGCTGACCTACACGTTCACGCTGCGCGACGGCCTGAAGTGGCATGACGGAACGCCGGTCACTGCGGAAGACTGCATCGCTTCATTGAAGCGCTGGGCTGCCGTCGACGGCATGGGCCAGAAGCTGATGGACTTCACCGCCAGCCTGGAAGCCCCCGATGCCAGGACGATCACACTGAAACTCAAGGAGCCCTACGGCCTGGTGCTGGAGTCGCTCGGCAAACCATCCACGCTTGTGCCGTTCATGATGCCGAAGCGCCTTGCCGACACGCCGTCGGACCGGCCGATCCCCGAGCAGATCGGCTCGGGTCCGTTCAAGTTCGTCCCGGCGGAATTCCAGCCCGGCGTGAAGGCCGTCTACGAGAAGAACAAGGACTATGTGCCGCGCGCCGAGCCGCCAAGCTGGACCTCGGGCGGCAAGGTGGTGAAGGTCGATCGCGTCGAATGGATCACGATGCCCGACGTTCAGACCGCAACCAGCGCGCTTCAGTCCGGCGACATCGATTTCCTGGAACGGCCGTCATTCGACATGCTGCCGATCCTGCAAGCCGACAAGGATTTGACGTCGCGCCCTCTGAGCGGCCTCGGCTTCCAGACCATCGGGCGGATGAATTTCCTTTATCCGCCATTCGACAACGTCAAGGTGCGCCGGGCCGCCATGATGGCACTGAGCCAGAAGGACGTGCTCGACGCCATGGTCGGGGATCCGAAGCTCTACAAGATTTGCGGTGCCGTTTTCGGCTGCGACACGCCGCTCGCTACCGATCTCGGATCGGACTCTCTCGTCAAGGGCGGCGGCATGGCCGAGGCCAGGAAGCTGCTCGCCGAATCCGGTTACGACGGCACGCCTGTCGTGATGCTGGCGCCGACCGATGTGGTGCCCCTCAAGACCCAGCCCATCGTCGCGTCGCAGTTGCTGCGCCAGGCCGGCTTTCAGGTGACGGTCCAGTCGATGGACTGGCAGACCACGAACATGGTCCTTGCAAGCCAGAAGCCGCCGAAGGACGGCGGCTGGAACATGTTCTTCACCAACTGGGGCATCGCCGACATCATGAATCCCGTCGTCAGCGCTCCCCTGAACAACCGGGGTCGCAAGGGCGGCTGGGTCGGCTGGCCGGACGACGCGCAGATCGAGAGCCTCCGCGATGCCTTCGCGCGCGCCGGCTCGCCGGAAGCGCAGAAGAAGATCGCGGCCGACATTCAAGCGCGCGCGCTCGACCAGGTGACTTACATTCCCCTGGGACAGTATTTTGCACCGAGTGTGTGGCACAAGGAGCTGACGGGCATGCTCGATGGTCCGGCCACGCCGCTGTTCTGGAACATCGACAAGCCCGAGTGATCTCAACCCACATGATCCTGATCGACGCGGGCGGCTATCCGGGACAGGCCGAAGCCTCCACCGTGCGATGCAAATGGAAATCTCCGAAAATGTCGGGATGCAATCTGATGTCCCTTCTGCGGACTTTCCGACACAGCAAGGTTTGAAGCCATGTCACCTGATACCAAGTACGATGTGATCGTCGTCGGCGGCGGCTCGGCCGGCGCGGCCACTGCCGCCCGGTTGTCCGAAGATCGAAAGCGGCGGGTGCTGCTGCTGGAAGCGGGCCTCGACTGGCGGGCCGATGAAGCGCCCTGGGAAATCAGGACGCCGAATCCGATTCCGATCATTCACAAGCGGGAATTCCAGGAGAAATGGCAGTGGCCCGACCTTCTGACCCGCCGCATCGCAGGCCAGGAGCCGCGCTTCTATTGGCGCGGCAAGGGGCTGGGCGGCAGCTCGATGATGAACGGCCAGATCGCCATTCGCGGCGTCGCGGATGCCTTCGACGAATGGGCCGCGCTCGGCTGCACCGGCTGGTCCGCGCGCGAGATCATGCCGTTTTTCTCGATGATCGAGGACGATGAGGAATTCGGCGACACCAACGGACATGGACGCGGCGGCCCGCTGCCGGTCTATCGCGCGCCGCTGGAGACGTGGGGGCCGATTGATCGCGGCCTGCGCGATGCAGCTCTCGCCAGCGGCTATCCGTGGTGCGCCGACGTCAACGGCCCGGATGGCGAAGGCGTTGCCTGCTATCCGATCAACAGCCGCAACAGCCGTCGCATCACAACCAACGAAGGCTATCTCGAGCCGGCGCGCGGCCGCGCCAATCTGGAGATCCGTGGCAAGGCGCTGGTCGACCGGGTCATGATCCGCGACGGCAAGGCGACCGGTGTCCGCGTTCATATCGACGGCCAGGGCACCAGCGAGATCGGCGCGCGTGAGATCGTGCTGTGCGGCGGCGCCATCCACAGCCCCGCGATCCTGTTGCGATCGGGCATCGGCCCGGCGGACGAGCTGCAAGCCATGGGGATCGCGGTCGAGCGTGACCTGCCGGTCGGCCGCAACTTCTTCGACCATCCGCTGTTTCGCATGACGATCCAGCTGCGTGAGGATCTGCGGCCCACCGATCCGGATGCGCGTCACACCAATTGCTGCGTGACCTATTCATCCGGTCTCGCCGACGGCGGCAAGCGCGATATGATCATGATCGGGTTCAACCATCGCGGCATCGGAAATCCCGGCGCGATCGGCGCCGGACTGTTCAACGCCTATTCGCGCGGTCAGCTGAAGCTGGCTTCGCCCGATCCGACGATCGATCCGATCGTCGAGGAGAACATGCTGGCCGATCCACGCGACATGCTGCGCATGACCGATGCGGTGAAGCGGTTCGCCGTCCTGGCCACGCAGCCGGCGCTGGCCCGCATATCGGAGTGGATCCGCCTCGGAGATACCGAGCTGACCCTGCCGGCCGCCGCGGCCTTGCCGACGGCCGAGCTCGAAGCGGTGTTGCGACGGGAAACCGGCGATATCCAGCATGCAGCCGGCAGCTGCCGGATGGCCGGCGTCAACGATCCCGCGGGCGTGGTCAATCCCGACGGTACGGTGAAGGGCATCGGCGGCCTGCGGGTCGCCGATGCATCGATCATGCCGTCCGATTGCCGGGCCAATACGCACTTCACAACGGTTGTCATCGGCGAAGCCATCGCCCGGATGATGAGGTCATAGACGAGGCCGTCAGCGCGCCTCTAGCCGTGCCCGCCGCAGCTGCTATACCGGTTCGACCAGCCAAAGCTCGGACAAGACGCGGACGGACCTATCGTGAAAAACCTTCTCACCGATATTGCCGGCGTCAGCGTTGGCCATGCCGACGACGCGGTGATCGCCTCGGGCGTCACCGCCATCCTGTTCGAGCGGCCGGCGGTGGCCTCGATCGATGTCCGCGGCGGCGGCCCCGGTACCCGCGAGGACGCTCTCTTGTCGCCCCATAACGTCGTGGAGGCGATCGACGCCATCACGCTGTCGGGCGGCTCCGCGCTCGGGCTCGACGCCGCCGGCGGCGTGCAGGCCTGGCTTGTCGAGCGCGGCCGGGGCTTTCGCATTCGCGACGCGGTGATCCCGATCGTGCCGGGTGCGATCTGCTTCGATCTGCTCAACGGCGGCAACAAGGCGTGGGGACGCTTTCCGCCCTATCGCGATCTCGGCTACGCGGCGGCGAACGCCGCCTCTGACAGCTTCGAGCTCGGCAGCGTCGGCGCCGGCATGGGCGCGACCACCGCCAATTTGAAAGGCGGCCTCGGCTCGGCGTCTGACGTGACCGACGACGGCGTCAAGGTCGCGGCGCTCGCGGTGGTCAACGCGGTCGGCAGCGTGACGGTCGGCGGCGGCCCGTGGTTCTGGGCGGCGCCGTTCGAGGTCGACGGTGAGTTCGGCGGGCGCGGCCTGCCGCCGTCGTTCACGCCGGACATGCTGAAGGTGCGGCTGAAGGGCGGCGCGGACGCAACCGCCGCCGAGAACACCACGCTGGTCGTGGTCGTGACCGATGCGCAGCTGACCAAGCCGCAGGCGCGGCGCCTTGCGATGATCGCGCAGACCGGCATGGCGCGCGCGATCTATCCGGTGCACGCCCCGCTCGACGGCGATGTGGTGTTTGCCGCGGCGACCGGCGCCAAGCCGATTGATCCGCTGTTCGGGCTCACCAGGCTCGGTGCGATCGCGGCCAACACGGTGGCGCGCGCGATCGCCCGCGGTGTCCATTCAGCCACCGCCCTGCCCTTCCCCGGCGCGCTGCCGAGCTGGCGGGACAGGTTCGGCTAGATCATCTGAAGTCGGACCGCGAAGGCAGTGCGCTCCCTCGCCCCGCTCTTGCGGGGAGAGGGTTGGGGTGAGGGGCTGCCGCCGCGTAGACGGTGACAGTGACGTTCGCGGAGACTCCCCCTCACCCGGAACGCATCTTACGATGCGTTCCGGCCTCTCCCGCACGCGGGGCGAGGCAAGGAGCTCGCGGTCAGATCGGATCAGACAAGGTAGCGCCTTAGGCGCTGACCGATACGCTCGACGACGCCTGCGCGGAGATCGCCTGCGACTGGCGCTGGATCAGCTGCTCGATGAAATTGTAGGACGAGGTCGCGCTGCTGCTGGCGGAGGACGAGGTCGTGCTGCTGGTGCTGGAGGCCGCCGCCGGCGATGTCATCGACACCTTTGAGCCGTCGGCATAGGTCATCGTCGTCGTAGTCGAGCCGTCGCTGTTGGTCACCGACGTCGAGGTTGCGCCGTCGAGCGCCTGCATCAAGGGATCGGAGCTCGATCCGCTGCTGGAGCCGGATCCGTCGGTCGCGCCGCCCGCGTGATGGTGATGATGGCCGCCGCCCTTGTGGCCCTGCAGCGCCTGCGACATCTCGTCGAGGCTGACGCTGCCGTCGCCGTTGGCATCAAGCTTGGCGAACACGTCGTCGGCCTGTGCGGTGTTGGTGCCGCCGGCGCCGAGCGCATTCTCGAATTCCGTCTTGGTGATCTGGCCGTTGCCGTCGGCGTCGATCTGCGAGAACAGGTCCTGCAGTGCGTTCGACCGGCTGGTCGGGGTCGTGCTGGTGGAGGACGTGGTCTGCGACTGGCTCTGCGCGGCGAGCAGTGCGCTCATCGTCTCCGCCGAAATCTGCGTCGAGCCAGAGCCCGATCCGGTGCTGGTGCTCGTGCTGGCCGACGTCGAGGTACTGGTCGCAGGCGCGAACAGGCCGGTCGACGCACTTCCCGAACTGGAGCTGCCCGTCTGCGCCGTCGACTTCGACGACATCAGCGAGCTCAGAAGATCGATGGCGGACGACGCAGCGCCTAACGCAAATAGCATGGCAATACTCCAACAAGGCCGCGGCCCCGCGGCTCAAACGCTTCTCAGTGGCTCAGCAAGGGGTGTGCCATGGCAAAAACCCAATAAAACCGGGCCTTGGCGCTCCGATGCGGGTTCCGCGAACCCGGCAAGAGCTGCCGCCAGGGGCAGATTTTTCCGGTCTCCGAACGCCGTCCGCTCGCATTGCCCGCCAGGCGTCCGCATGTTAGGCGGGATCACCCGTCGCCCCCTGAAGTCTTTCGGAACTGCGCTATGACTCAGTCATTCACCCCGCGTCCCCTCGTTATCGCGCCCTCGATCCTGGCGTCGGATTTCTCAAAGCTCGGCGAGGAGGTCCGCGCCGTCGACCAGGCCGGCGCCGACTGGATCCATCTCGACGTGATGGACGGCCACTTTGTGCCGAACATCTCGTACGGCCCCGACGTCATCAAGGCGATGCGGCCACACACCAAGAAGATCTTCGACGCCCATCTGATGATCTCGCCCTGCGATCCCTATCTCGAGGCCTTCGCCAAGGCGGGCTGCGACCACATCACCGTGCATGCCGAGGCCGGCCCGCATCTGCATCGCTCGCTGCAGGCGATCCGCGCGCTCGGCAAGAAGGCCGGCGTCTCGCTCAATCCGGGCACGCCGCCGAGCGCGATCGAATATGTGCTCGACCTGATCGACCTCGTGCTTGTCATGTCGGTCAATCCCGGCTTCGGCGGCCAGGCTTTCATCCGCTCGGCGATCGGCAAGATCTCTGACGTCAGGGCGATGACGGCGGGCCGGCCGATCGACATCGAGGTCGATGGCGGCGTTGCGCCCGATGTTGCCGGCCAGCTCGCCGCCGCCGGCGCCAACGCCTTTGTCGCAGGCTCCGCCGTGTTCAAGGGCGGCACGGTCGAGGCCTACAAGACCAATATCGCCGCGATCCGCGACGCCGCGGCAGCGGCGCGCGGCGAAGCGATCTGATCGGCCGATCGGGCGTTAGAACAACGCGGGCGGCGTCACCGCGGCATCCGCCGCGTCGTCGCCCGCGTCCGTCGCCGACGCCAGCCGCGATGGCCGCACCACCGTCACCGTGCACGGCGCTTCCGCGGCGACCTTGGCGGAGACGCTGCCGAGCAGCGCGCGCCGCATCGAACTCTGCCGCGCGCCGATGATGATGTGATCGACCAGATTGACATCGGCGAATTCCAGGATGGCGGCCGCCGGATCGATCGCCTCCAGCACATGCACGGTCAGCCGGCTCTCCTCCAGCTTGAACGGCCGCGCCCAGTGCTGCAGCGCCACCAGCCGGTCGATGTGCTTGTTCTGGCCCTGCTCGTCATGGGTGCGGTCGATCGCCAGCCGATTGAGCTTCAACACGTTGACACAGGCGAGCCGCGCCGACGGCGACGTCGACAGCACCCGCTCGGCGGTGACCCGGATGGTGTCGTTCAGCGTCTCCGCCCCCTCCCCGAGATCGAGCGCGACGGCGACGATCGGGCTCGAGGCGAGTTGCGCCGCGACGTCGGACTTCGGCTGCGGCGGCGCCGCGCCGAGATTGAAGCGGCGGCGCCAGACCGTGCCGAGCGGATCACGGTTGACCCGCTGCGCCCGCGCCGTCAGCTTGACCTGCTCCGGATGGCCGAGATCGAAGGCAAGCTGCGCCGCGGTCGGATAGCGCGCGGCCGGGTCGATCTCCAGACACCGCAGCACGATCTCCTGCAGCCAAAGCGGATAATCGGGCCTCAGTTCGCGCGGCGGGTACGGATCGCGCCACAGCCGCCGGCGCATGCCGCGCAGGGTCTCGGTCTCGCCGAACGGGCGGACGCCGGTGGTGAAGAAATAGAGCAGCACGCCGAGCGAAAACAGGTCGCTGCGCGGATCGTCGCGCACGCCGAGCAGACGCTCCGGCGCCATGTAAGGCGCGGTGCCGTAAGGCAGCCGAAACTCCTCCTGCAGCAGGTCGGGCAGATGGTTGTGATGCGAGAGACCGAAATCGATCAGCACGGCCTCGCCGCGCTCGCGGAACATGATGCTGCTCGGCTTGATGTCGTGATGGATGACGTTCTGCCGATGCAGGCTGGCGAGCGCGGTGGCGACCTTGCCGCCGATTACCCGCACCTCCTCGTAAGCCAGCGGCAGATCGCCGAGCCGCTTGTAGAGCGTCTGCCCGGGGATGCGCTCCATCACCACATAGGCCTGGCGCTCGAAATCGCCGGTGCCGAAACAGGCCGGCACGTGCAGCCCGGACAGCCGCGGCAGGATCATCTGCTCCATCTCGAAGCTGACGATCGCGGCCGGATCCTCGCCCTCCGAGGTGAGCGGCACCTTCATCAGCAGCGGCACGGTGATGCCGGGATGGGTGACGCTCCACAGCGTCGCCATGCCACCGCGGTGCACGCGCTCGCCGATGGTGAAGCCATCGATTTCGGCGCCCGGCCGCATCGTCCGCGCCGCCATGTCAGTCACCGGCCGATCGGCAGACGGTCGGCCAGCCAGTGCGGCAGGCCGCTCGCCTTGATCCGCGCTGCGGCCGTCGCGACGTCATAGGGGACCCGCAGATAGGTGATCTCGCGGCTCGCGGTGTCGAACATCGCAAACGCCGCCGCGGGATCGCCGTCGCGCGGCTGGCCGACCGAGCCGAGCACCGCGAGCCAGCGCCGCCCGGTCAGCAATTGCACCGGGACGCCCGAGGTCGGGACGAAGCTCGTCATCTTCGCGGTCGACGACATCGAGTAGAGGCCGGGACGATGGATGTGGCCGCAGAAGGTAATCTGCAGTTCGGTCGCCATCATGCTGCGCGCCGCATCCGACGTGTCGCGGACATAGCGCCACTTCGCCGGATCGGAGGCCTCGGCGTGCACGTAGAGGCGGTTGTCCTCCTCGCGGCTGAGCGGCAGGCCGGCGAGGAAGGCCTTCTGGGCGGCGCTGAGCCTCTCGCGGGTCCAGTCGATGGCGGCCTGCGCATCGGCATTCATGCTGTCGCTCGGGGTGCCGATCGCATTGTCATGATTGCCGCGCACCGCGATCGCGCCCTTTGCGACGAGGTCCATCACGGTGTCGGCGGCCCATTCGGGATCGGCGCCGTAGCCGACGATATCGCCGAGGCAGATCAGCCGCTCGGCGCCGCGCGCACGCGCGGCCTCGAGGCAGGCGGCGAAGGCCTGCCGGTTGGCGTGAATATCGGCAAACAGTGCAAGCCGCATTGTTGATCCTCGTCCGACATCAAGCACATGCGGCCCCGGGCTCGCAATCGGGCCGAAGGCATCTGACGTTCAGGGGATATGGGAAGAAGCGCTGCCTAGTGCTTGCAGGCCTGAAGCCCCTTCATCAGCAAGCTGATCAGGGCGTCGATCCGCGACGGGCATTCCGGCTTGGCCCATTCCTCGGCATGCGCCGGGTGGTGGTAGCGGACGGTGGCGTCGAACACGGCACGCGCGGTGGCCTTGACGTTGTCGATCTCGAACACGCCCTGCGCAACGCCATCGGAGAGGATTTTTGCGACCAGATCGACCTGCTTGTCCTTGTAGGCCTCCACCACCTCGCGCGCCTCCTGGGCGAGCGCGAGATAGGTCGCGAACATCTCGGGATCGTCGCAGACCTTCTTCTGCTTGATCGCAAACATGGTGCGCAGCCACTGCTCCAGCCGCTCCGGCGCCGGGCCTGAGGCGGCCGCGAGCTTGCACAGGGGTTCGTTGGCGCGGTCGAGCCAGCGTTTGGCGACCGCGTCGCGGAGCGAGGCTTTGCTGGGGAAATGGCGGTAGACGCTGCCGTGGCTGACATCCAGCGCACGGGCAACGTCGACAACGGTGGCCTTGGCGAGCCCGAAGCGCCTCAAAACATCCTCGGTTGCTTCGAGGATCCGCTCGGGTGTCAAAACCACCGCCTCGTTCATGCGTTTACCGTCTGGTTATCGCTGTCCTGGCCGCGGCTGAACTTGGCGGCCTGGGCGGCCAAGTGGCGGGCGACGCGAAGATTGAGCCACTGTTGAATCTGGGCGGTCAATTGAAAGATTTCTATCGTCATGGAGGTAGTCCTTCGAGGTAGTCAAATTACGTACGGCTCTCCCGGCCAAACGCCGGAACAACCACTGGGCACCCTCCTCCCTTGGGCTGTTAACTATATACACCATCCCGCTGACAGATTTCAATATCTGTCAGACAGTATCCTGAGGATGACAGCTATGCGCGGAACGCGCCCGCTGCGGGACATGCTGGTTGGACCTCAGGTCGGACTTGGGGGCAGGAATCGAAAGGGGCCGCTTCACGCAGCGGCCCCTTTGCCGGGAAAAATGGCTTCGGGATAAAATCTAGCCCCGGTTATCCACAGACTACACGGTTCAGGGAATTGAGGAATTCCGGATGATTACTGTCCACCCCGCTGACTGATTATTGGCGATCCCTATTTTTGTGCCACTCCTCTGAATGGTGCGCGTCCTGCTATTGCTGCTCGTCCTTGGGCGGCATCCGGGGCGGCGGCAGCGGCGTAAAGACCGCCCCCTGCGCGCCCGCCGGCGGGGGCACGAAGGTCCCCGTCGTGGAATCGCCGCCCGTGGTCTCCAGGATCGTCTTCGGCGTGATGTACTCCCTGACGAGGTCCATGATGGTGCCGTCGCCACCGCCGAAATCGGCCGCACGCTGCGGATGCCCGGCCTTGATCTCGTTCTCGGCGGTGTGGGTCTGCTCGGCCAAGGCGTCGCTGTAGGGAATGCGGAAGGCGCGCGGCACCGCGCTCGGCCGGTTGTCCTGGTCGAGCTCCTCGACCCAGAGATAGATCGAGCCCGGGTCGCCTTCCAGCGAATGCGGCTCCACGATCCGCGAATACAGCAGCTTGAAGTTTGCCGGCAATCTTTCCGCAGACGCCCAACCGAGCAGGCCGCGCATGCCGCCGAAGCTGACGAAATAGAACGCGCTGGTCACGACGATGACGAACGCCTTCAGCGACCAGTGCAGCCGCGCATAGACCAGCACGATCAGCAGCAACGCGCCGATCACCGCATAGGCGACCGCAAGCGTGAGGATGATTGACTGCAGGCTATTCACGGCGGATCACCCTGACGCCGGTTTTCGGATCGACATCGGCGCCGTTGCGCCAGCTGCTGCGGAAGGTCTCGAGCAACGATTTCGGCCGCCGGTCGACGTTGATCACCTTGCCTTCGGCATCGAGACGAAACCGCACCGCGGTCTTCTCGTCGCCGGTGTGATCGACGGTCAGCTTGTCGTCGAAGATCACCTGCGCGGTCGGATTGAGCTTCTGCACCTTCACGTTGGCCTGCACCGGCTCGCCGGTCGTCGCCACGAAATGCGAGATGTTGACGGTGTATTCGCCGGCGACGATGCCGCGCAACGTCACGATCTCCTCGCGGATCGGGGACGCGATCTTCTTGCCGTTGACGATGATGAAGTCGTTGGCGCCGCCGCGATCGTCGCGGTCGAGCGTCAGGAAACCGGCCTCGCGATGCCGGTACCAGGCGATGTTGCCGGCGGGATCCTGCACGAACAGGTCGAGATCGTCAGGATGATTGTCCGGCCAGTCCATCGTGATGATGAACTCGGCCTTGGATTCGATCTTGCCTTCCTTGGAGTCCGGCGACACCGCCAGCAGCGCCAGGAAGAACAGGAAGGCGATCACCTGCAGCGCCTTGAACAGCATGACGCCGAGCGGATCGAACGGCTCCTCGCGCGGATAGAGGCCGAACTCATCCATCATGGCGACGTTCCAAGACGACGCTCCAGGGCCGGAGTGACGTGCGTCTCGGTCAGCACGACGGCATCGGAAAACACCCGCTGGGTCGCGGAATCGAGCATGTAGTACTGGATCCGGACCAGGATCGATCCGATCAGCCCGGCCAGCGTCGTGTACATCGCGACCGCCATGCCGTCGCTCATCAGGCCCATCGAGGATTTCATCGCGACCTTGTCGGCGGCATCGAGCGAGGCGATCGGCGCCAGCATGATGATGAAGCCGATGATGGTGCCGAGCAGGCCGAGCTTCATCAGCGTGTCGGAGACGAAGGCGCCAAAACCGTTGGAACCGCGCAGGCGGTCGGCCAGCGTCCGCAGCAGCAGGGTCTGGTCGATTCGCCCCTTGGCCTGTGCCTCGGCCTTCTGCACCAGGCTCTTGATGTGGTCGGTGACCAGGCCACCGGGCAGGCCGCGCGCATCTGACACAAGCGCCCTGGCGCCGTCAGGCGCCGCGAGGATCGCGCGGCAGCCGCGCGCCACCTCGCCTTCCCGCGCGATCGCCCGCGTCCGCCAGAAGCAATGGATGCAGGTGAGGATGTAGAGGACGGCGATGACGCTGGAAATGTAGGTGCGGTCGGACGACACCATCAGGCGGATCAGCCCGTAGCGCCACAGCAGGAAGGTGGCGAACACCGAAAGGCCGGTGAAGATCATCCAGAGCAGCAGGACGCTGGGCTCCGCGGCGTCCGTGCCGGCCGACGCGGCCGCAGCTTCGACCTTGGCATCCATGCTGCGCTCGCTCCCTGTGGCGACTGTTCCATGAGGCTCTGCGGCGGCCTCATTTGCCGTTAGAGCAGAGCCGGCCGGTGCCGTCCAAAGACATCTGCCCAAGTTTCGTCGGGCAAATTTCCCGACCTGCATAGCTTCGCATGCTTGCGATTGGCGGGGAATACCGGTGCTGTTAGCATCACTCTCTCGTTGGAGCATGGCCTCCGCGCAAACGCGTTCCGCGTTTGTCGCGAGGGAAACCGGCTCACGCTTTTCCGGATCGTGTTCCGGCCGTGGAGTGATCGCATGCGCCTCGTGCTTCAACTGGTCGCCCGCCTGCTCATCATCGTCGCGCTGTGCCTCGGCGCCGCCACCGTCTGGGCCACGATCGACGCCTATCGCAGCGTCGATCGCGCCACCGAGGCGTCCGCCGAGCGGGTCTCGCAGGCGCTCGAGGCGCTGTATTGGCGCGAATTGCTGCTGCGCAGCAACCGGATGCGCGAACAATTGCTGCCGGCGCCGGAGTGGCGCACCATCGAAACCATGGGCCTGATCGCGCCCGGGATCTGCGTGCAATTCGAACCGGCCGGCGCCTTCGAGAAGCCGCTCTGCGGCCAGAGCAAGGGCATCGGCAAGGCGCCGCCGCGCTGGTTCGCGGCCACGGTGCAGACCGTGCTCGGCGATCACGCCACGGTGCAACGGCCGATCAGCGCCCGCACTGCGACCGCGGGAACCGTGCGCGTGACCTCCGATCCGGATGCCGCCACCGCGCTCGCCTGGCAGCACATCCTGGACAATATCCATGTCGCGCTGCTGATGGCACTCGCCATCGCGCTGCTCGCCTCGCTTGCCATCGCGCATACGCTGGCGCCGGCCCACGCGATCGTCACCGCGCTGCGGCGCATGGCGGACGGCGAGTACCGCACCCCGCTGCCGCGCGTCCGCTCGATGGACCTCGCGATGATCGGACGCGCCGTCGGCGATCTCGGCGACCGCCTCGCAGAGGCCGAGGAGGAACGCACGGTGCTGACGCGGCGGCTGCTCGAAATCCGCAACGACGAACGCCGCACACTGGCGCGCGAGCTGCACGACGAGTTCGGCCAGAACCTCACCGCGATCCTGGCCTTCGCCAACACGATCGAGGCAAGCGCCGGGGACAAATACGCCGCCGGCACCGAAATCGCGCAGGACGCACGAATGATCTCGCAGGCGACGCGCCGCATCATGGCCTGCCTGCGCGACACGCTGAATCGCTTACGCCATCCGCCGGCCGAGGAGCTCGGGCTGGAGGCAAGCCTGGTCGATCTGGTCGACAGCTGGCGATCCCGTGCCGCGACGCAGCCGCTGATCCAGCTCGATATGCAGGGCGACCTTGCCGATATCAGCGGCACGGTCGCGGCCACCGCCTATCGCGTCGCGCAGGAGTGCCTCACCAACGCACTGCGCCACAGCGACGCGCGCGAGATCGTGCTGCGGATCGAGCGGCGAACCGGAGCCGAGAACGCGCTCTTGGTGCGGGTCGAGGACGATGGCGGCGGCGATGCCGCCAAGGTGGCGCAGTCAGCGGGCTTCGGCCTCACCGGCGTCAGCGAGCGCGTCGCAGCGCTCGGCGGCTCGCTGTCCATTGCGCGCGCCAGCCGCGGGCTCTCCGTCGCCGCCACGATTCCGCTTGCCGCCTGAGATGACGACCGCGAAGACGATAGAAGCGAAGACTCGGGGCATCTCGATCCTGCTGGTCGACGATCATCCCGTCGTCCGCCAGGGCTACCGGCGCGTGCTTGAGCACCAGGACGATTTCCGCGTGGTCGCCGAGGCCGACAACGCCGCCAATGCCTACCGGGAGTTCAAGTCGCACACGCCAGACGTCGTGGTGATGGATATCTCGATGCCCGGTGCCAGCGGGCTGGAAGCGATCCGCAACATCCGCGCGCACGACGCTGATGCCCGCATCCTCGTCTTCAGCATGCACAGCGAGGCGGCGCAGGTGAAGGCGGCGTTCGGCGCCGGCGCCAGCGGCTTCGTCACCAAGGGCAGCGAGCCGGCCGAGCTGATCGCGGCGATCCGCTCGGTGGCGCGCGGCGAGCACGCCATGAGCGACGACGTCGCGCGGGTGCTCGCCCTGGAAAACCTGGTGCCGACCAGATCGGCGCTCGACCAGCTCGGCGAGCGCGAGATCGAAATCCTCCGCCAGCTCGCGGCCGGCAACACCAAGGAACAGATCGCCGCCAACCTCAACCTCAGCACCAAGACCGTGCAGAACTACCACTATCTGATCAAGGCCAAGACCGGCCTGCGGACCGACGCCCAGCTGGTCCGCCTGGCCGTCGAATGCGGCCTGGCGAACCTGTAGCGGGACCGCTCCCTCTCCCCGTTCTTACCGCTCCCTCTCCCCGTTCTTACGGGGAGAGGGCTGGGGTGAGGGGCTGTCTCCGCAGATTCGGTGACAGACAGGTGCGCGGAAACTCCCCCTCACCCGGAACGCATCTTGCGATGCGTTCCGACCTCTCCCCGCACGCGGGGCGAGGTTAAGCGGCGCCCGCTCAACCGCCCTTTTTCGACCCTCCGAAAGCACCGGTTTTCCCCTCCAAATGCCCCGAATGGGTGGCCTCCCGGGGCCCGATTTGCTAAAGCACGGCGTAAAAAACAATTCGGCCGGGAGCAGCCCAGCGCCCCCCGCCCCGCTTCGGAGTTTTCGATGATCCCCCGCTATACCCGCCCGGAAATGGCTTCCATCTGGGAGCCGCAGACGCGTTTCAAGATCTGGTTCGAGATCGAGGCGCATGCCGCCGACGCGCTGGCCGAGCTCGGGGTGATCCCCAAGGAAGCCGCCAGGACGATCTGGGCCAAGGGCAAGGATGCCACCTTCAATGTCGAGCGGATCGACGAGATCGAGCGTGAGACCAAGCACGACGTCATCGCCTTCCTGACCCATCTCGCCGAGATCGTCGGCCCCGAGGCGCGCTTCGTGCACCAGGGCATGACCTCCTCCGACGTGCTCGACACCTGCCTCAACGTCCAGCTCAAGCGCGCCGCCGACCTCTTGATCGCCGATCTCGACCGGGTGTTGGCGGCGCTGAAGACGCGCGCCTTCGAGCACAAGATGACGCCGACCATCGGCCGCTCCCATGGCATCCATGCCGAGCCGGTCACCTTCGGCCTCAAGCTCGCCTATGCCCATGCCGAGTTCGCACGTGCCCGCGCCCGCCTGGTCGCTGCGCGCGACGAGATCTCGACCTGTGCGATCTCGGGCGCGGTCGGCACCTTCGCCCAGATCGACTCGCGGGTCGAAGAGCACGTCGCGAAAGCGATGGGGCTGCGGCCGGAGCCGGTCTCGACGCAAGTCATCCCGCGCGACCGCCATGCGATGTATTTTGCCACCCTCGGCGTGATCGCCGCCTCGGTCGAGCGGCTCGCGGTGGAGGTGCGCCATCTGCAGCGCACCGAGGTGCTGGAAGCGGAGGAATTCTTCTCCGAGGGCCAGAAGGGCTCCTCGGCGATGCCGCACAAGCGCAACCCGGTGCTGTCGGAAAACCTCTCCGGCCTGTCGCGCATGGTGCGCGCCTATGTGACGCCGGCGCTGGAGAACGTCGCGCTGTGGCACGAGCGCGATATCTCGCATTCCTCGGCCGAGCGCATGATGGGCCCCGATGCCACCGTGACGCTCGACTTCGCGCTGGTCCGCCTCGCCGGCCTGATCGAGAAGCTCCTGGTCTATCCGCAGAACATGCAGAAGAACCTCGACCGGCTCGGCGGCCTGGTGCATTCGCAGCGCGTCCTGATCGCGCTGACCCAGAAGGGCGCCAGCCGCGAGGACGCCTACAAATTCGTGCAGCGCAACGCGATGCCGGTGTGGCGCGGCGAAGGTGATTTCCAGACGCTGCTGAAGCAGGACCCCGACGTGAAGAAATACATGACCGATGCCGAGATCGAGGAGAAGTTCGACCTCGGCTATCACCTCAAGCATGTCGACACGATCTTCAAGCGGGTGTTCGGCGAGAGCTGAAGACCTTGTAGCCTGGATGGAGCGAAGCGAAATCCGGGATGGTCCCGCGTGCTCGGCCCCGGATTACGCTGCGCTTCATCCGGGCTACGGGCTGAGGAAACGTAGTCGTAGGGGCGGGTTAGCCCACCGGGTCCGCGCGCAGCGCGGCCCGATGACAGGCTCCGGCGTAACCCGCCATTCCCCGTGACAAGCCGGCGGGTTACGCTACGCTGACCCGCCCTACGAACTCACCAGAAAAAACGGACGGTCCCCATGCCCATCGTCAACCGCGTTGCCGCGCTCTCGGATGAAATGGCCGCCTGGCGCCATGACTTCCACGAGAACCCCGAACTGCTTTACGAGGTCCACCGCACCGCCGGCATCGTCGCCGACAGACTGCGCGAGTTCGGCTGCGACGAGGTGGTGACGGGGATCGGGCGCACCGGCGTGGTTGGCGTGATCCGCGGCCGCAAGTCCACCTCTGGAAAGACCATCGGACTGCGCGCCGACATGGACGCGCTGCCGATCGCGGAGGCCTCGGGCGTCGCCTACGCCTCGAAGATTCCGGGCAAGATGCACGCCTGCGGCCATGACGGCCACACCGCGATGCTGCTGGGCGCCGCAAAATATCTCACCGAGACGCGCAATTTCGACGGCACGGCGGTCGTGATCTTCCAGCCGGCTGAGGAAGGCGGCGCCGGCGGCAAGGCGATGGTCGATGACGGGCTGATGACCCGCTGGGGCATCCAGGAGGTCTATGGCCTGCACAACATGCCTGGCCTGCCCGAAGGTTATTTCGCGACCACGCCGGGCCCGATGCTGGCCTCGTCGGACACGTTGAAGATCGTCGTGCACGGCAAGGGCGGCCACGCCGGCGCCGCGCCGCACGAGGCGGTCGACAGCGTCCTGATCGGCGCCCAGATCATCAATGCGCTGCAGTCGATCGTGTCGCGCAATGTCGATCCGCTGAAATCGGCGGTGATCTCGATCACGATGTTCGAAGCCGGCACCGCGTTCAACGTGATCCCGGAGACCGTGACGCTGGGCGGCACCGTGCGTACGCTCGATCCGGGAGTGCGCGATCTGGTCGAGCGCCGGATCGGCGAGGTCGCCTCCAGCATCGCCCGCGCCTATGGCGGATCGGCCGAGACCGACTATGGGCGCATGTATCCGGTGACGCTGAACCACGCGCGAGAGGCCGGCGTCGCCGCCGAGGTCGCCCGCGACGTGGTCGGCGCCGACCGCGTCAACGACAATCTGGTGCCAGTGATGGGCGCCGAGGATTTTGCCTTCATGCTGGAAGCGCGCCCCGGCGCGTTCATGTTCCTCGGTATGGGCGACGGCCCGATGTGCCACCACCCGGCCTACAAGTTCAACGACAACATTCTCGGCCACGGCGCGTCCTACTGGGTCCGGCTGGTCGAGAAGCAGATGCCGGCGGGATGAGGTCGCCCGCCGATCGTTACTCGCGCGACTTGATCTGGAGATGCTCGATCGTCACCGACGCACTGCCGCCGTTGTTGGCGTAGAACGTGCCGTAGACCGACGGCAAGCCCCAAACCGCGTCATTGACGAAGATGAAAACCTCGCCATCGCTGCGCGGCCTGAACCTGGCCTCGTAGAGCGAGCTCTGCCGGGGATCGACCGGCTTGAGATCGAGGACGTGCTCCTCTCCGCCCTTGGCGCCGATCCGGATCACCGGTGCGAACCAGCTTGCGAAGACGACCCGGCGGAACGGCAGCCCGAAATACATCGGCCAGGACATCTTGCTGAAGCCGAAGCCGCGAGGATCGGTCGCGATCGTCTGGTCGCTCCAGCCCTCCTTCACGTCGATCGTGATGCGGTAGTCCTCGTCCCGCACCACCGCGACCTTCGTCGGCATGCAGATCTCGCTGGTCGCAAAGTTGACCTGGCCGGAGCCCGCCCCGGCGCCCCCGCTGCCGACGCAAAATGCTCCGAAGGAATCGGCGACGCGGAACGCGGTCTGGCTGGCCAATGCCAGCAAGATCAGCAGGATCAGGGCGGCGAACAGCGACGGCAGGCCCTGGTGTTTGGACCAATAGAAGAAGATCCGGTAGGCCGGCTGGGTGCGTATCGCGTAAGCGACCGTATCGAAAGCGCCGGGAGTCACGGGGCGCGACATCCAGATCATCCGCATGACGTCGCGAATTCTTGTTTGCAGCCAGCCGCTGACGAATAGCAGAACCGCCACGATGACCCCGCCCAGTACGAGAAAGCCTGGTGCGGCGCTGTAGGCTGTCAGCCACGGAGCGACCATCGACGGCAAAAACGCGCCTGCAAGCGCAATCAGCGACCGCAGCAGAACCAGCGGCGTATCCGCGCCGAGCGTCGGATGATCGAGTAACGGCACGGCCGCCAGGGCCACGGATGCGAACACTGTCAGGAAATAGACGATGCGCCGCAGCCAAACCATATTCCAGACCGTGTGGGTCTGCAGCTGATGACGCGGCGGCTCCGGATCGCCCGGATCATTCGCTGCGAAGAGATCACCCGCCTTGTCAGTGACCTGATAGGCGGCGGGCAGCATGATCGGCACGTAGCCGTCGGTCCCGACGCTGAATGGCGGCGCGGGAGTCGGCTTTGCGGTCGCCTCGATCCGTTGAAACACGGCTTTGTGGATGATGGGGTCCGGCTGCCACAGATAGGGCGTGCCCGGCTCCAGATCCTTCATGACCGCCTTCTGTTCGACGCGGCGCTCCGGATCACGGTTAATCAATTCACCGAGCATGTACTCGATATCGCCGCTGAACGACGGCTTGTACGGCAAGGCGGTGCTGAGTTCGTGCACGTTGCGCGGCTTGTAGCGATAATAGCCGGCGAGCCCGTGGCGTGAATCGTTCAGCTTGTCGAAACGGTCGGCCATCGATCGCACAAGCTCGAGCTGAGGCGGATTGAACAGCAGCCCGAACGGCGCGGCGCGGTCCAGCATCCAGCTGAGCGTGAAATACGACAGGCCATCTTGCGGATACCCGCCGCCGGGATCGGCGTGAACGCCAACGAACCAGACCTGGCTGAGCCGACGATTGTCGATCGGCGTCAACCTGCCGCGCCATTCGTCCGTAACGTCCGCGCTCCACCCCTGCTGCATGTCACGCAGCTTTTGGGTGCCGAGATTGCGCACATAACGCTCGTCCCAAAGCACAGGCCTGAATGCGTCTCGCTCATCCTCGAGCGCAAGCGCGTGACAGGCGCGGTGGATCTTCGAGCTCATGAAGCGATCGGGCATCGACAGTGGCCAGTACCAATAGTCGATCGCACTGACGATCTCCTCGATCGGCCCGCCATAGGCATCGACCGTGTCCCACAGACCCAGGAAGTGGATTTGCGGGACACCGACCTGATCATCTTTCTCGTATTGTGGAATGCCCCGCAGATGACGATAGATCCTGATGCAGCCGTCGCGCAGGTTGCGCAGCGGCGTGACCAGCCCCTTCGTGATGCTGAACCGCCTGCGGTAAATCCGGTAGGCGTCGGTCGCGTAACGCGCGAGCGCAATCTCGTCGCCATGATACGGGACAAGACCTTCATTCGCGATCAGGCCTGCGACAACGCGCATGGTGAAGGCGCCCCGGCTGAAGCCGAAGCCGTAGATGCGGTCACCCGGCACATAGTTGCGGCAGCGGCAGCAGTAGCTGTAGATATCGATGACGTTCCGCTTCAACCCGAAGCCGAAAATGCCGCCCAGGATCGCGAACAGCTTGAACGAGGATGTCCCGATGCCGTTGTCGTAATAGGCAATCTGCCGCTGCGCGTCCGACAGGTCGAGCGTCTGGAACATTCGCCAGACATTGGTCTTCAGGACTTTTGCGGAGCTGTTTCCCGTTCCGTCGGAAAGGAGGACAATATTCTTTGGCATGGATGCCTTGCCTGAAAAACTGGAAAAGCAGCATGCTTGCCTGAAATTGCTTTTCAGACAAGGTACAATCACAGAGAGCAGATAGGAAAATCCGCTGGAAAATCCCTCCAGCGTGGCAAACCAGACGATCGCCGAGCAAGACTGCGGCGTCTCTCGTCAGCGCGGCTGCTGTTGCGTCGTGCAGTGAATGCCGCCGCCACCGGCGGCGATGCCGTCGATGTTGATCTGGATGATCTCCCGGTCCGGAAACAGCGCGCGCAACGTGTCGCGCGCGTTGCGGTCCGCGGTCGCGTCGCCGAAATCAGGAGCGATCACGGCGCGGTTGCAAACGTAGAAATTGATGTAGCCGGCGGCGAAGTCCTTGTTGACCTTTGGCCGCACCGTCGACGGCCCCTGCAGCACCACGACCTCCAGCCGCCGGCCCTTCGCATCGACAGCGCCGCGCAGGAGTTCGAGGTGCCGCCTCGTCACCGCATGGTCAAACGACGACGGGTCCATCTCCAGGCCGGCCACGACAACGCCGGGACTGGCAAAACGTGCATAGAAATCGGTATGCCCGTCGGTGATGTCCTTGCCGGCAATGCCGGGCAGCCAGATGATCTTCTCCAGCCCGAGCAGGCGAGACAATTCGGCCTCGCATTCGTCCCGGGATACACCCGGATTGCGATTTGGATTGAGGACGCAGCTCTCGGTGATGATGGCCGTCCCCTCACCGTCGACTTCGATCCCGCCGCCTTCCAGCACCAGGCCGGCCTTGATGAACACAGCCTTTGCGGCCCGGGCCACGTTCGCGGCGACCTCGGCATCGAGCGCATGGCGTTGCTTGTTGCCCCAGCCGTTGAAGTTGAAACCGACGGCGCCGAGTTGCCCCGACGGATTCCTGACAAAAACCGGCCCGGTATCGCGCATCCACACGTCATCGATCGCTTGAACGACGAGGCTGACCGAGGGGCCGCACAGCCGCGCGGCGATCTCCTGGTCCTCCTCGCGCACCAACATGTTGACGCGTTCATAGGCCGCGATCGCCTTGGCAATGCTGGCGAGATTTTCCCTGGCGACTGGAAGCAGCTTGCCGCCCCAGATCGCGGCGCTGGCGCCAAAAGCCATCCAGGTCGCGGCATGCGGAGCGCCCTCGTCCGGCATCCGCCAGTTCGCATGATCCCGCGCCAATTGATCCACGAGCGTTCCGGCCGCGGTGGCCACCCCTGTTGGTCACAAGGTAGCGCAGTTAGCCCCGCGCGCGTGGCCAATTTGGGACGCCCCGAGCCGCGGGCCGCCGCGTGGCTCTAGCGAGCGCCGTCCGCCTCACCCGCCCCCACCATCCGCGCCGCGACGCGGTCGCGCCTGACGAAATGATGGAAGGCGACCGCCGCGAGGTGCAGCACGATCAGCGCGAGCAGCACATAGGCAAAGAAGATGTGGCGATCCTCATAGGCATCGGCCGCCGCCTTGTCGGGCGAGGTGATCTGGGGGACATGAAACAGGCCGAAGAAATCAGAATAATTCTGCGCGCGGGCGCCGGAATGGGCCCAGCCCAGCATCACCACCAGGATGGTGACGGCATAGAGCGCACCGTGGCTGACGCGGGCGGCGATCCGCTGCCAGGAGGGCGTGTCGGCCGGCAGCACCGGCGTCGGGTTGGCGCCGCGCCAGACCAGCCGGAGCACCGTCAGCAGCAGCACCAGATAGCCGATATCGGCATGGATCGACCGGTAGAAAAACTTGTCCGCCCGCGCCGGGATATGGTTCATCCACCAGCCATAGGCCAGCATGCCGATGATGGTGATGCCCAGCACCCAGTGGAACGCGCGGGCGAGCGAGCCCCAGCTCACGGTGGTATTGCGGATCATGGCGGATTGGTCCCCAGGCGGCCCCATTTGGATTTCGCACGTCGCAGCAATAGCTTGCCGTGATACTTGCAGGTATCTGCCAAAGCCATATGAAATTCCCGCCCTTCAGCGCCTTTTGTCGGCCCAACTCGCCGGATAGCCAAAAACAACTGAATGGTAACCCTGGTTCGGATAGAATTTCCGCGTGTCCAATCCCCCAACCATCCTTGTCTTCGATTCCGGCCTCGGCGGCCTCACCGTGCTGCGCGAGGTCGTCCGCGCCCGGCCCGACGCACACTACGTCTATGTCGCCGATGACGCATTCTTCCCCTATGGCCACCACAGCGAGGACGAGATCGTCGCCCGCGTGGTGCCGCTGGTCGGCGAGCTGATCGAGGCCCATGCGCCCGACCTGGTCGTGATCGCCTGCAACACCGCGTCGACGCTGGTCATGTCGCATCTGCGCGACGCCTATCCTTTGCCCTTCGTCGGCACGGTGCCAGCGATCAAGCCGGCCTGCGCCTCGTCGAAAACCAGGCGCGTCTCGGTGCTCGGCACCAGGGGCACCGTGAAGCGGGAATATACCCGCAAGCTGATCTCGGACTTCGCGCAGGGCTGCGAGGTGACGCTGGTCGGCTCCGGCGAGCTCGCCTCGCTGGCGGAAGCCGCGCTGAGCGGCGAGAGGGTGCGCGACGAGGACATCGCGGCCGAACTCGCGCCCTGCTTCGTCGGCGATGGCGCTGACGACCCCGCCCGCACCGACACTGTCGTGCTCGCCTGCACGCATTACCCGCTGCTGCTGGAGCGGCTGAGGCGGCTCGCGCCCTGGCCGGTCGACTGGATTGATCCGGCGCCGGCGATCGCCCGCCGCGTCGCCGACCTGCTCGGCCCGGCCGGCTCGGAGAGCGACGAGGCCGGCGCCGAGATGATCTTCACCTCGAAGCGCCCACACAGGCTGACCGAAGCGCTGACGCCGTTCTTCGGCGGCCGCGTCCCGGCCTGATCCTTTTCGCCGTCACCATGTGCTGCTAGCTTCCGCTCGCCTCATCGAGGGAGCACTGCATTGACCCCAGCACCGCCGCTCAACCGCTTGCGCAAGGCGTGGCGCGACAAGCGCCCGACCTTCGGCGCGATCGCGACCATTCCGAGCATCCAGACCGTGCAGATCATGGCGCAGTCGCTGGACTGGATCATCGTCGATCTCGAGCACGGCCCGATTGATCTCGGCACCGCCCATGCGATGATCGTCGCCACCTCGGGCACGCCCTGCGTGCCGATGGTGCGGATCGCCGCCAACGAGCCCTATCTCGCCAAGGCGCCGATGGACATCGGCGCGCTCGGCATCAATTTCCCGATGATCTGCAATCGCGGCGATGCCGAGAAGGCGGTGCGCAGCGTGCGCTATCCGCCGAACGGCGACCGGCTCTGGGGCCCGTTCCATGCGCCGTTCCGCTGGGGCGTCTCGATGAACGACTATATGGCGACCGCCGACGACGACATGATCTGCATGATCACGATCGAGCATGTCGAAGCCGTGAACCGGATCGACGAGATCATGGCAACGCCCGGCATCGACCTCGCGGTGATCGGGCCCGGCGATCTCGCCACCTCGATCAACAAGCGCGGGCAGCCCGACGATCCCGAAGTGGTCGCGCTGATGCAGCGCGCCGAAGCAGGCATCATGAGGAGCGGCGTGCCGATCGGCGGCGTCGCCCGCACCGCCGAGCAGGCCAATGCGATGATCGAGCGCGGCTACCTCGCGCTCGCGCTCGGCTTCGACTGGTCGCTGTTCCAGCGCGGCATCGCCGCCGCCTTCGCCGGGATCAAGCGGTAGCGTCTCTTTTTTGAGCATGATCTTTTCGGAAAACCGCTACACACTTTTCCGGATCATGCTCTAGATCGTCGCGAGGTAAAGGCTCGGATCGAAATATTGCGTGGCCGGCGTCGCTGCTGCGATCGGAGCCTCGGTCAGGAAGAAATCGCTGACCTGCTGCAGCCATCGGGCCACGGAGCCGTCGGCATAGAGCCGTTTCCACTCCCGCGACGAGAACATCTTCTGCGCGGCCAGCGCCTCCCCGATATCGGCGATCGTGGCTTGCGGATAATGCTTCTTCTGCAACGCGTCGGCCACCGCCTTGCTGTTGCGGAGCATGTGGTCGTTGGCGTCGGCCCAGCCGCGGATGATCCGGGCGAACACGTCGCGGTTGGCCCGGGCGACCCAGCCGACGACGACGGCGGACTGCGGATAGTAGGCGGATGCGTCGACCAGCTTGACGGCGCCGGGCGCCTTTTCACGCACCGTGATATTGAACGGAACCCACAGCGCAACGGCGGGCACCTCGCCTGCGACGAACGCGTTCACCGCCGCGGACATGCTGCTGTTTGCGATTTCGACGTCGGTCGGCGCGAGGCCGTTGGCGCGCAGCGCGCGATCGAGAAAGATGTGGGCGGTGGTCATCCTGGTGGTCGCAATGCGCTTGCCGCGCAGGTCGGCGAATGTCGTGACGCCCTTGTCGGGCCGCACCCAGAGCTGAGCGGTCGCGATCTCGATGTCGTTGACAAGGAACGCGGTGTAACCGCCGCGCGGCAGCAGGCTCGAGATGACGCCGCCGGCCGAGAGCACGTCGAGCTTGCCCGCGGCCATCGCCTCTACCACCTCGAAACCGGTGTTGAACTCGATCAGATCGAAATCGATCCCTTCCCGGTCGAACGAGCCGCGGTCGAGGCCGGTGAGAATCTGGCCGTCGACCGCGATGACATGGAGATAGCCGAGCCGCAGCCGCGCCCGGTCCCGGGCGATCGCAGGCGTCCCGAGCGCGGCAGCGCCCAGCGCGGCCCTGAGGAGAAAGCGCCGCCGGCTGGTCCTGCGAGACAATAGCCTGGCCCCGACCTGCATCTCAGTGCACCGGATGATCGAGCAGCGGTTGCAGGAAGACATCGCGCAGCCGCTCAGCGTGGTATTGCGCGACGCCATCCCCGGGATATTCGGCCAGGAAGTCGGCAATGTGCAGCAGCGCCGTGGCGGGCTCGGCGCCGCGGATCGCAGCGTAGACGGCCTCCCAGCACGCGCAGAACGTCAGCTCCGAATCGCCGCGCTCGCCGCAAAGCTCGTAGACGGTGATCGCCTCGGCAAAGCCCTTCGGCCGGATCTCGTCGACGCTGCGGAACGCGAATTTGTGTTCGGCGCGCGCCCGCACCGCGGCGCTGACCAGCACCTGCGTGCCGTAATTCTTGTTGAGGCCTTCGAGCCGCGAGGCGAGATTGATGGTGGCGCCGAGCGCGGTGTAGTTCATGCGGTCGGCGGAGCCGACATTGCCGACCACGGCGTCGCCGAGATGCAGCCGAACCGCGTGGTGTAGGCCGGCCAGCCCTCGCTGCGGAACGCCCGGTTGAGCTCGGCGTTGCGCTGCAGGCAGTCCAGTACGGCCTCGCAGGCGTGAATGGCGTGATCGAGATCCTGGTCGGGCGCGTTCCACAGTGCCATCACGGCGTCGCCGATGAATTTGTCGATGGTGCCATGGTGTTTCATGATCGCCTCCGACATCGCGGCGAAATAGCGCGAGGTGAAGATCATGACCTGCGACGGATCGGCTTTCTCCGTCTTCGCGGTGAAGTCGGCGACGTCGGTGAAGAGCACCGTGACCTCGCGCCTGACGCCGCCGAGCTGCAGCGAGGCGCCGGAGGCCATCAGCTGGCGGACGATCGGCTGCGGAATGAAGCTGGAGAAATTGCGTACCACGGTGCGCATCGTGAACACCGAACGGCCGAGCTCGTCGAGCTCGCCGATCGCCGATCGCATCCGCGGCCGGTCGGCGAGCTGAAAGCGCTGGATCTCGTCGGTCTGCCGCGCCAGCTCGCGCAGCGAGCGGGCGAGCAGCGAGCCGAGCCAGAATGCGAACGGCAGCATCGCGGCCACAAAGCCGAGCGCGATGGCGAACAGCGCGCGTCGCTCCGAGATGATCTGGGCAAAGAATTCATCGAGCGGGACGACCACCGCAAGGCGGATGTTGGCCGTCCCGGCGGTCTCGATGCGGTGAAAGGCCGCGACCAAAGTTCGCCCGTCGGCGTCGGTGAAGAACTGCTGCGCGCCCCCATCGCTGCGCCAGGACTGGATCGCCGCGGACAGGCCGGGAAGCTTGAGGGCGTCGATCCGCGGCAGCGCGTCGCGGCGTTCGGCCATCAGATCGCGCATCTCGGGATGGCCGACGATCCGGTCGGCGTCGTTGAACAGAAAGGCCAGCCCGGATTTGCCGAGCTTTTGCCGGCTCAGCATCTCCTCGAGCCGGTTGAGCAGGAGGTCGGCGGCCACCACGCCGCGGCGGCCCTCCTTGAGCGGAATGCGCAGCGTGTAGCCGGGCTCGCCGGTCGCATAGAACACATACGGCCCGGTGAGCAGCGTCTTGCGATCCTTGAAGGCTTCGACATACCAGGGCCGCTGCCGCGGGTCATAGCTGTCCGGCCCCGCCACCTCGCCGACCTGGATCAGGTTCTCCGACAGGAACAGCGTCACCGGCGCAGCGGCCGCCGCTCCGGTGCGGGCGATCACCACGACGCGATAGACCGCGTCGGCGTCGACATTCAGCGCCGCGCGGAATTGCGGCTTGGCGCGGTCGATGACGTCCATCTCCAGGAACGAGCCGTCTTCATAGCCGACATAGAGATTGAAGATCTGCGGATTGTTGCGCAGCATCGAGGCCAGCAGGGCGTAGAGCCGGCTGTTGTCGGCGATGTCGGCCTCCTGGATCGCCGGCAGCCCGGCCAGGATATCGAGATTGTCGCGCACGTTCTTGAACTGCGCGTCGATGCGGTCGGCGCCGAGCTGCCCCACCTTGTCGATGAAGGTGCTCGCGGCCATCTGCGTGATCGACGAGACCCGCCTGAAGCTGAGATAGACCAGCGTCAGACCGACGACCAGCACCGCGGCGATGAACACCGTGATGATCGAGGTGCGGAAGCCGATCCGAACCGGCCTCCGACTGGTCGCACGCGCGTCACTCATCGGGCTGGTTGTCCGCCTCCCCTAATACTTCCGTACGATCGGCTTCGCCGGCGCGGTCTGCGGCGCGGCGGTCGAGAGCTGGAATGTCACCCAGGCCGTCCATCCCTCCGCGCGGTTTTCGGCGGCGAAATCCTTGTAGCCCCGGAGGTTCAGATAGCCCTGATAGCCCTCGCCAACGGGAAAGATGAATCCGACCTGCGGGCCGATACCGGCGACGCGTCCCTTGAAATCGCCGAGCTTGGCGCCGGCGCCGCTGTCGCCGGTGAGCTGCTGGAAATAGTAGCCGGCGACGCCGACATGGACATTCTTGGCGACGAACTTCGACAGTCCCCAGTCGAGGTGGAAGTCGATGCCATTCTGGTATTGCAGATCCTTGTTCATTCCATTGTAGGTGACGCCGGCCAGCACCGAGAACTCCTGGCCGGATTCCGGATTGAGATAGGTGTAAGCGCCGCCAACGTCGATCGCGACAAATCCAAAGCTGAGATTGGCGAGGCGGGTGCTGTCATAGGTCCCGCTCGGGATGTTGCCGAAAATGTAGAACATCTCGTTGTTGACACCCTGATTCCATTTCAGCGTGCCCTGGTAGAAGACATCAGAGATCGTCGTGCGGTTGTCGGTTGCGACGCCCGAGATCGTGTTGCCCCGCGGGCCCGTCAGCGTCGCGTCGACACCGACACCGATGTTCCCCGGCGCGGTCAGGAAGGTCACCGCCGCCTGCCCGCCTAGCACGCGTCCGCATGCGCGTTGAGACCGGCGACGACCGATCCCGGCACGCGGTTGCCGATGACGAAATTCTTGCTCGCGTTGGCGCTTTGATCCAGGTGGATATAGATCGTCGCATAGGCCCAACCGGGCATCGCCGGCGCCGCCGTCAGGCTTGCGAACGCGCCGGGGAGCCAGAAGCTCAGTCCACCGGCGTCGGCCAACGCCGTGCGCGGCATCGCCGACAGCGCCAGTGCGCCAACAATGCCGAGCACCGCACGCTTGTGACGTTTGACCATTGTCGTCCCGACCTCCCCACTTCGCTCAAGACATCGTAACGGATTCGCATCAGCTCGCTGGCTGCGGCTCCGGGAATTTCCACTTGCCGTTCAGGATTTCGGCGCGCGGCCGATAGAGCCGGACCGTGTAGTTCCAGCCCTTGGTGATCGGCAGGCAGTTCACAATCTTGCCGTCGCAGCCGCCAAACTGGATCGCGATCGCGCCGTCGTCACTGCGCCTGGCGGTGAGGTTGTTCAGCGTATAGGCGTTGTCGGAATTCTTCTCGTAATAACCCTGCTCGTTATAGACGCTGACCGACCAGAAGCCGTCCACGGGCACGTCCTTGACCTTGAGCTTGTAGACGGTGGTGCCGTCGTTCTTCGCGGGCGTGATGTTGAGGTAGGTCGCGTCCTTGTCCGGATTGCCGCCCCAGCCGAGAGCCGTGCCAATCAAGTGCCGGATCGGATCAACCTGCTGTTTTGAGCCGAACGCCTTCTTGAAATCGGGGATCGTGGATCCCAGCACCAGCAGCGCGTCGCGAACCTTCTTCTGGCTGGCCGGATCCCAGTTCGGCACTTCGAACTTGCCGGCAGTCTTCTGGCTGACCTTGATGGCGTCCTGAAGCTTGTGGACCGCATCGACATCCTTGGCGTCCGTTGGATCGACCAGCGTGCGGATGGCGACAACGACGTAGCGCGTGCCGACCTTGTCTTTCGACAAGGTCCGGGTGCCGGCGCCATAGTCAACCTCCACGACGTAGTGATCCTGATTGATCACCTCCATCGACATGAATCGCTTGCCTGCATCCGGCAGCGTAATCGAGACCGGTCCCGCGTCGAGATCGAAGACCGCGCCGGAGTAGAGCGTGTCGCGGTTGAGGCGGATGACAGCCTGCTTGTCGAGAGAAGCGGGTTCACGATTATGATTGAACCTGCCGAAGCCGTTCTCCCGGGCGATGTTGCCGAGATAGAGGTCCGTTTCGGCGCGAATGAAGTTGTCGACCGTGACCGGCACAGCGCCGTCCGCGGGCGGCTCAGCCTGTGCGCTCGTGATCAGGGTGAACGCCACCAAGCCAAAGCCAATCTTCCTGATCATCATGGACCAACTCCACTGCTTGCACGTAGAACGAGAATCTGGTCCGGGCGCCGGCAATCCGTCCGGCCCCCGAAAACTCAATTGACCTTTGTCAGAGCCGGCGGTGTCCATTCACACGTCCTTGCCGGCTCCTTCGGCACATATGTCCGGAATGTCAGCGAGAACGGCTTGCCGTCGGCGGCCGGCAGCCAGTTAGCCTCGGGAACGCCGGCCACCGGCTTCGCTCCGATGCCGATCTTCAGCGAACCATCCGCCTCCTTCACCAACGGCGAGTGATTGTTAAAGTTGTATCGTTTCAGGGGATTCTGCACCACACGATAGTCCGGCACGCCGACCAGATGACAGACCAGTAGGCATCGACTACCGATTGCGGCAGTCCATTGGCCGGAAAGTGCATGACATAGCTGTTGCTGCCATTGAGCGGCTGCTCATTGGCGTCGCGGGTCGCCGGAAAGTACACGACCTCGGCGGGGTTGTTCGCCCAGATCCCCGCATAGTTGGCCGACGAGCGCAATCGATAGCCTGCGCCATAGTTGCCACCGGACGACGCGCACAGCCAATGATTCACGTATGGCGCGGTCTTGGTCAGGGCATCCTCGCGAAACTGCGTCGAGACCTTCTTGAGCTGCGCATCGATCGATGCGCGCGCCTCCTTGCCGGACGCGACATAGGCCGCGACGGCGCGGACCTTCTGCTGCATCTCGGCGGCGTTCGGCGAGACATCGAGCGCGCTCCCGAGCTTGGCGTCGACGTCGTCGAAAATCTCGACGCCAATCAGGTCCACATTGCTGAACATCGGAATGGCCGGAGGCGGCGCAATCGCCGGCTTCCCGAGCGCTGTCACGGTGAACGCACGCTGAAGCTTCACGGCACCATCCGGATCGCCCTTCAACTCGACGCGGCCGAGCATTTTCGCCTTGCTGGAATGCAGCTCGATGCGGCCGGCGTCAGCGGGGATCTTTGCGGAGGAACCCGGCTTCACCAGAGCGAACTTGCCGTATGGTTTGGTCGGAAAGATGCGCTCGTTGATATTGGCGATGACCTCGCCCCACTCATCCAGAATCTGCGCGGTGTAGTAGCGCCCCTTGATCTCGGGTACCTCCAGGATGACAGGCGTCTTGTCGTCGACCGCGAACCACGCCTCCAGATAGGCAACATCAAAGTTCGGGTTGACGAAATCGGCCGAGCCGAGCGGATTGTACTTGATCTTGTTGTAGGCGAAGCCCTCACCCTTGCGATCTATGTGCTCCTGGCGGATCACGAGGACGCGCCCGAGCAGATAGATATAGGCATCGGCGACGGTCTTCTCGTCTGGCGTCACGCCGAGAACTGTGGCCGCCTGCTGCGCGGCAGCCGGCGAACTCGGCGCAGCCAGAACCGTCGATACGCAGAATGCCGCCGTGATCGCTTTGGAAATGTGTCTCACCCGTACTGCTCCCTGCATTTGTCAATCCGCTCCCCTCAGAACGGATTGACGTAATTGACGATCGCGACCTGGCGCAGAATCACGCGCCGCACGACATGCGTCGGTTTGAGATGCTCCGTGTAGATCGCCGCCGTGCCGGTTGCGCCCGCGGGCAGCCGGTCGGCGAAGGCAGCATCGTCGAGCTTGACACTCACGACGAATGGCGCAGCCTCGATCGCCTTCGGCGCCACGGCCGTACCCGAGGTCTGGGTCTGACCGGTCGCGATCGCCTGCAACACACTTTCGACCTTGCCGGAACAAATTTGCCCGGGAGCGAACTTGAACGTGACTTCGGCCTCCTGTCCCGGCGCGACATACCGCGCATCGATCTGGTTGATCTCGACGCCGATGATCGTGCTCGAGGTGTCGATGAACGCCATCACCGGCGACAGCGGCAGGTTCGCCACCCGCGCGCCCTTGCGCAGCGCGAGGTTGGTGACGTAACCGTCGGCCGGCGCGCGGACCACCGTCTTGTCGCTGTTCCACTGTGCTGCCTCGAGCTGGCCGCTGAGCTGATCGACCTCGGACTGCCGCTGCTCGACGTCAAAGCCGCGCCCGGCATCGCGTTCGTAGAGCGTCGTCATCTGGGCGAGCCGCGTCCTGGACAGCTTGAGCTGCGCCTCGATCGCCTTGACCTGTGCGTCGTAGGGCGTCGGATCGATCTTGAAGAGAATGTCGCCCGCCTTCAGCGGCGTGTTGGCGACGACGGGCACCTCGGTCACCTCGCCCGCGACGTCGGGGACGATCGACACCGCATTGCGCACAACCAGCGCCGAGCCCTGCGGCGCGCCCCAACCCATCGGCACCAGCAGGCCGAACAGCAAGAGTACCAGCACGACGAAGGGCGACGCTTTCCAGAACAGGTTGAAGCGCACGATCCTGAACTGCACCAGCAAGAACAGCAGCACCAGATAGGTGTTGAAGATCGCGACACCCATCACGCATCTTCCGCCCGGTGCGGCGCCGGCACGTCGACATAGGCCCAGACGAAAGCGACCGGCCACAGCGCAAAGCCGCAGATCTAAGGTGATCCAGCCGGCGACGGTCACGGCCTGCGCGTAAGGGTGATTGCGGGATTTCGCGATATGCCCGGGCAACCAGCCGGCGATGCAGAACATACTGATCGCGCTCGCGACCAGGATAAGCAGCACGATCCAGGCGAAGATGTCGTAGCCGCTCATGGCTTCGCCTCCTTCGCAGCACCTGTTGTGGCCAGGGGCGGAAAGACCTCTTTCCAATCCTGCTTCATGTCGGACCACGGTCCAGCCGCCCGCAATGGCCGCGTCGAGCGCCTTGTCGAGCTTGCCGATCTTCGATTGCCGGTCATAGGCGTATTCGCGCGCGGCATCGGTGTGGTGCACGATGCCGGCGAAGCGCGCGCCCTGCCCGGCCGCGGTCCATTGCAACATCTGCAGATCGCCATCCGAGTTGCCGAACGCGAAGATCGGACGGCGACCGATAAAGCGGTTGATCCCGACCGGCTTGCCCGGACCGTCATCGATGAATTCGACCTTGGCTTCCTTCATCAGCACCGGCTTGCCGTCAGCACCGATCTGGAATTTCACCACGCCCGACGAGCCGACCACCTGCTCCGGCGGAATGCCGTAGACCCGTTCCATCCACGGCCGCATGAACTCGACGCCGCCGCCGGAGACGACGAAGGTCTTGAAGCCGTTGGCCCTGAGATAAACCAGCAGCTCCAGCATCGGTTGATAGACCAGGCTGTCATAGGGACGGTTGAACCGCGGATGCCTTGCCGTCGCGAGCCAGTCGCGGACGGACTGCGCAAACGCCTCCGTGGTCATGCCGGCATGCGTGACCGCCAGGATTTGCAACAGCCCTTTCTCTGGCCGCAAGCGCCTTGGTGTCCTTCTCCAGCAGCGCCTTGAAGGGTTGCCGCGTCTTCCAGTCCGGATGCTCCGGCGCCATCGCCTTGACGCGGTCGAACGCGAAGGCGAGTTGGAAATAGAGTGGCTGCTCGGTCCACAGCGTGCCGTCATTGTCGAAAGTGGCGATGCGCTCCGCCGGCGGGACGAAATCCGCCCCGCTTTGCGTCGTCACCCGCGCGACGAAATCGGTGATCGCCTGCTTTGCCGCGCCGTCGTTCCAGGACGGCAGCGGGTCGGCCTGGGCACGGGCACCGACAACGCTGCACAGCACGAGAGCGACGAGCGCCGCAACGGCCGCTCGTCGGTTCAGTCCTGTGCATCCAGCCATCACTGCAATCCGCAACGGATTTCCCCTACCGCCTCTCGTTGAGCTTCATGCCTATTGGGTCACCTCAAAGCTCTTCTGCATCTTCTCGACCAGCTGGTCGATGCTGAAGCTCGATGGCCGCTGGCTCGGAGGATAATCCTTGAAAGTCGCGAGAAAGTCTCCGACGACCGCCGAGGACGCCAGGAATGCGCCGGCAGCGTCCGACATGAACCAGTCGTAGTAAGTGTTCGAGGTGACGTCCGCACGTTCGTACGGATCGGAACGCAGATTGAAGAATTTCGGCACCCGCAGCTTGGTGAACGGCTCCGCCCAGATCCGCATGGTGCCGTTGACGCGCTGCTCTTCGAACACCGCTTTCCAGTTCTCATAACGCATCGCCACGACATCGCCGTCGTCGTTGAAGTAGATGAATTCCTTGCGGGCGCCGCGATCCTGCTGGCCGGTGAGATATGGAAGCTGGTTGTAACCGTCGAGGTGAACCTTGAATGTCTTGCCACCGACGTTATAGCCGTTGAGCAGCTTCTGCTTGATCTCCGTATCGCCGGCCGCGGCCATGAGTGTGGGGAACCAGTCGAGTCCGCTGATCATTTCGTTCGAGACCGAACCCGGCTGGATTCGTCCCGGCCAGCGGATCATGCAGGGCACGCGGAACGCGCCTTCCCAGTTGGTGTTCTTCTCGCTGCGGAACGGCGTCGTGCCGGCGTCCGGCCAGGAGTTCTGATGCGGGCCGTTGTCGGTCGTGTAGAGAACGATCGTATCATTGGCGACGCCGAGATCGTCCAGGGCCTTGAGGATCGTGCCGATCGTCGCATCGTGCTCGATCATCCCGTCGGCATATTCGGTCCGTGAAGTCAGGCCCGGCTTGTCGCGATGCTCCGCCCGCACATGGGTGCGGAAATGCATGCGGGTGGAGTTGAACCAGCAGAAGAACGGCGTGTTCGCCTGAACCTGACGCCGCATGAAATCGACCGCCGTGGCCGACGTCTCATCGTCGATGGTTTCCATGCGCTTCTTGGAGAGCGGCCCGGTGTCCTCGATGGTCTGCTTGCCAACCCTGCCCCAGCGTGGCTGCTCGGTCGGGTCGTCGCGGTCGGATGCCTTGCAACGCAACACGCCGCGCGGTCCGAACTTGTCGAAGAAGCCGGGGTCTTTCGGGTAGAACCAGTTCTCGGGGTCTTCTTCGGCGTTGAGGTGATAAAGGTTGCCGTAGAACTCGTCGAAGCCGTGCACCGTCGGCAAATATTCGTTGCGGTCGCCAAGGTGGTTCTTGCCGAACTGGCCGGTGGCGTAGCCCAGCGGCTTGAGCACTTGGGCGATCGTGACGTCCCTAGCCTGCAGGCCAACGGTCGCGCCGGGGACGCCAACCTTCGAGAGGCCGGTTCGCAACGTGCATTGGCCGGTGATGAAGGATGATCGCCCTGCCGTGCAGCTTTGCTCGGCATAATAGTCGGTAAACATCATGCCTTCTTTGGCAACGCGATCGATATTCGGCGTGCGATAGCCCATCAGGCCGAATGAATAGGCGCTCAGGTTGGTCTGGCCGATATCGTCGCCGAAGATGATAAGAATATTCGGCTTGCGCCCCGAGGCCGCCGCCGCGGCCGGACTTGCAGCCGGCGCCGGGGCAGCCTTCTGCGCCTGTGCCAGCGCGTCCGATGTCAACGCCGCTGCTGCGACCAGCGAGGATGTACCGAGCAGCAGATTTCGACGATTGATCGCCTGTTCCGCTTCGGTCTGGCTCCTGTTCCTGGTTTCATTGCTCATTCGACACTCCTTACTTTTCAGAAGGCTGTAGCGACGGTCGAGAAACTGCAGGCCGGCTCACCGAAGGATGAGCCGGGTGCGCAGAGTTAGCGATTTTGCAGTTGCTGCTGGATGATCCGGTTCAGTCCGGCGCGGACCTTGTCGACATCCATTCCTTCGATTAGCGCCTTCTTCTGCTTGATCCCATCCATCATGCCTTCCAGGATGTTGGCGGGATTGAAGCTCGGCGGGAAGGCGCGCGGCGGAAACTCCTTGAACGTCGCGACGAACTGGAACACCTCATCCATCATGCCGTAGGCGCTGCCGACATGATTCAGATTCCAGTCCCAGAAGGTGTTGGAGGTGATGTCGGCGCGCTCGAAGGGGTCCTGCATCAGGTTAAATATCTTCTGCAGGCGGAGCGTGGTGAAGGGTTCGGCCCACAGCCCCATCGTCCCTTCCTTGCGCTGCTCGGAGAAGACGTATTTGTAGTCGCCCTGCCGGAAGCACACCAACAGGCCATCATCGTCCGAGTAGAAAAACTTGTCGCGCGCGCTCTTGGTGCCGTTGTTGTTGGCGGCGGTCCCGCTGACGTTGCGGAGGAACGCCGACTGGTCATAGCCGTCGAGATGGACTTTGTAGCTGGTGCCGTTCGCGGTGTAGCCAGCCCTCAGCTTGTTGACGATGTCGGGTTCGCCGGCGATCGAACATAACGTTGGGATCCAGTCGTTGTGGCTCATGAGTTCGTTGCTGACCGTACCGGGCTTGATCACACCGGGCCAGCGGACAAGGCAGGGCACGCGGAAAGCGCCCTCCCAATTGGTGTTCTTCTCGGAGCGGAACCAGGTCATGGCACCGTCGGGCCAGGTGTTCATGTGGGGCCCGTTGTCGCTCGAATAGACCACAATGGTGTCGTTCGCGATTCCCAGATCGTCCAGCGCTTTGAGCAGTGAGCCGACGGTGTCGTCGTGCTCCATCATGCCGTCAATGTATTCGCTGTCGCCGTGGGTGTAGCGGCCCCGGTGGTCGGCGCGCACATGCGTTCGCAGATGCATGCGCGTCGCGTTGAACCAGCAGAAGAACGGCTTGCCGGCCGCCTGCTGCCGCTTGATGAAATCGATCGCCGCCGCGGACGTTTCGTCATCGACCGTCTCCATGCGCTTCTTGGTCAGGGCGCCGGTATCCTCGATGGTCTGCTTGCCGATCTTGCCGAACCGCGGATCGACCGTGGGATCGTCACGATCCGTCGCCTTGCAGCGCAGGACGCCGCGCGGGCCAAACTTGGCGCGGTAGGCCGGATCCTTGGGATAGTCGGACAGCTCCGGCTCTTCCTCGGCATTGAGATGGTAGAGGTTGCCGAAGAACTCGTCGAAGCCGTTCACAGTCGGCAGCGATTCGTTGCGGTCGCCGACGTGATTTTTGCCGAACTGACCGGTGGTATAGCCGAGATTCTTGAGCAGACCGCCGACCGACGGATCGAGCTGGCTCATCCCCATTGGCGCACCGGGAAAGCCGACCTTGGTCAGACCGGAACGAATACCATGCTGGCCGGTGAGAAACGCAGCGCGGCCGGCCGTGCAAGACTGCTCGCCGTAATAATGCTGCATCTTGAGGCCTTCGCGCGCAATGCGGTCGATGCTTGGCGTCTCGTATCCCATCAAGCCATTCGAATAGGCGCTGATGTTCGCGATGCCGATGTCGTCACCCCAGATCACCAGGATATTCGGCTTGCGGCCCGAGGTCGCCGCAGGGGACGGACTTGCAGCCGACGAAGGCGCTGCCTTCTGCGCCTGCGCGAACGCATCGGACGTCAATGTCGCCGCGGCCACCAGGGTGGATGTGCCCAGCAAGAGATTGCGACGGTCGATAGCCTTGTCGGCCTGTTTGTTGTTGTCGGCGTCGTTGCTCATAAGAAACTCCTTACATTGCAAAGGCCTTCATTTCGGCGGGTGAGAAACGGCTGGCGACGACCGCACCACGCAGCGGAATCCGACATGGCTGGTCGAGGTATCGACCGGCTCGGCATGGCGCGCGGCCGGGCGATAGCGGCGGCAGTAGTTCGGCGCGCAGAGATGCGAGCCGCCTTTCAGGACCTTGCGGGGAATCCTGATCGCCGGCTGGGCGGGGTCGTAGCTCGCGCTCTCGCGGCCGCCGCGCGGATTCTGCGGAATGCAGCAAGGTTTCGCGGCATCGGCCTCATGGCGGGCCGACCACCAGTCGGCGGTCCACTCCCAGACATTGCCGATCATGTCGTGGACGCCATAGCCGTTCGGCGGGAACGCGGTCACCGGCGAGGTCCGGTCAAAACCGTCCTCGCAGAGATTCTGCAGCGGGAAATTGCCCTGCCAGGTATTGGCCATGTGCTTGCCGCCGGGCGTCAGGGCATTGCCCCAGGCATATTCCTCATCCTCGAGCCCGCCGCGTGCCGCGAACTCCCACTCCGCTTCGGTCGGCAGCTCCTTGCCGGCCCATTTGGCGTAGGCCAGCGCATCGGCATAGGCGACGTGGACGACGGGATGGCTGCCGAGCACGTTGATGTTGCTGCGCGGGCCATAGGGGCGACGCCAGTTCGCGCCCCGCAGGTAGGTCCACCATTGGCTCCAGTCGCGCAGGGTGTGGACGCGGCGCGGCGGAGAAAACACCAGCGAGCCGGCATAGAGCATGTGCGGCAGCGCGCCCGGATATTGCGCGGGATCGGGCGGCCGCTCGGCGAACGTGATGTGGCCGGTCTCCCGCACGAAGTCGCGGAATTGGGCGTTGGTCACCGGCGTGCGGTCGATCCAGAAACCATCGACCGACGCGCGATGCGACGGCGCTTCCTCGGGATAATGCTGGTCCGATCCCATGCGGAACGTGCCGCCGGGAATCCAGACCATGTCGTCGGTCTGCATGCGGTCGTCCGGCTCTGCTTCAGCGGAAGCGATCTCGGCCCGGGACATGGCGATACACCTGTTCGCGCATTACCGCGGGCAACAGTCCCAAAAACCCTGTGTTCTCGATGGGTCGGTGATTTCGTTGAGTGCTACGCGGAAGATCTTGCCGAAGATCGCAGGCTTGAAGATCGCAGGATTGGCTTCTCGGTGATCGAACGTCGTGCTCGATTGCATTGTCGCGCCCTTCCATTTTTTGATGCTGCACTTTTCGGCAGCGTTGATTGCGTCAGGCCTTCTTCCCTTTCTCTCCTCGTCGCCATCTACCCGAGCGCTCGCGTGCGCAGCCGCCCATGCGGCGCGTGATCCGTCCCGCCGGACGTTGTCACGAGCTGTTTCGCTTTGAGATCAAACGATAGCGCAACGTGTTATGCGTGGCATGTGCACTTTGTGCCAATCTCAACCCCAAGGCGTGCAGCCTTAACGAACGATGTCCCAATTCCATCAATCCGATGCCGCGGGCATCATTGCCTTCTTGGAAAAACAAGCGAAAATTTGCACGTCGGCAAATCCGCGCCACGATCTCGCCGTGCAAATCAAACCGGCGTTGTCGCCGGGGAAGTTCTTGTCCTGACTTCAAGCACTTGGTCTCGGCAGATCAATCGCACTCTCCAGTTGTGAACCTGAAAATAAGCGAGCACCTCTCGGTCAGCACCAGCGAACTCGTCGGCTTCGAAGGACTTCACGACGCCGCCAAAGGCTCGCACGTCGGGGCCATGCAGCTTGAGCGCGGCAGGCTGCGCGGCACATTGTCTCACGCGAATTGAACGCCCTGCACGAACCGGAACTCAGCGCGCCGCGGGTACCGCGCAGCGAGCCGGCGTCGTCCAAAATCGCGATCACTGAGTTGCCCGACGTGGCAAGACCCTTCGTCAAAAATATTTCTGTTTATCGGAACACCCAACTCAGTGTATAGATTTGCCCGTCTCACCCGATCGAGGGGCGCTTGCGCATCGTCACGGGTGTTGCGGTGAGATGCGGTGGACGCTGAGGTCACGACCGACGAAGCGTGATCGATGCGGACGGCGAAATCGTGTGGGCCTTATTTTGATCTCAGGCGAGCGCCAATGGCTCCATCTGAGCATATAAAAACCCTTTAATTATAGGCTCTTTTGGAAATATGCTTTTCCATCAAGGCTGATGGGCGCGCCGCTGAACCGCCGCTGCTGGGGCTAGGCCCCGGCGCGGTACCCGCCCTCGATCCGCCCTGAGAGCATCTCATGCCCAACATCACCGAGAAAATTTGCCGCGCACAAGTCAAACAGCGCCGCAAAATCTATGACGCCTCTTGCGCTGGCTTCTACGTCAGCCTGAGCCCGACAGCGCCGCCGACCTTCTCCATCAAATATACCTGCCCGATCACTAAGAAGCGCGGCACGCATCGCCTGGGCGTCTACCAAATGCCCGAGCATGACGTTGCGTTCTGGCGGAAGGAAGCGTGGAAGCTGAAGCTGAGGATCGCCAACGGCGAGGATGTAGCGCAGACCGCACGGCAGGTCCGCAGGCTGCAGGCCCAGCAGGCAGGCATCACGGTCGGCGAGATCATCGACAAGCGCATCGCTTGGATCAGCGAGGAGGTCCCGAGCCTTCCACGCCGTGATCTGATTGGGGTGGACGTCGAACTGCTCGGCAAGCTGAGCCAGCGTTCGATCGCCCTTCACGGCGGCGAGCGCCACCTTCGCCTTGAAGGCCGGTGTGTGGTTCCGGCGTGTTCTTCTGCTCATTGTCGCTCCTGATTCGCAGGCACAGCGTGCCCGCTGTCAGGCAGAAACTCCACTTATCGCCCTGTGCAGAATTCCGGGGCCGGCTCTTTCTGCGTCGATGCCGTCGCACTCACCCCGACGGGCCTAGATGTCACTGGGAGTGATGCGGCTGGCGCTGCAGGCGGAGAGCCATCCCATCAGCGACGTTTATCGGTGAGTCGCAAGGCGGATGCGCGCATGTCACCGGCCTCACAGGGTGTTGATGGAAAATTGTTCTTGAGGCAAATTGACAATGTGCAGCCGTTCATTCGGCAGCGCCGCCAGCGCTCGGAAGGGGTCCGCTTTTATTGTGCGGATGGCCCCCCGGCCCCCCATAGGTGCCGCTGCGGGCCTCGCTGATGGATTTTTCGGACGCCGCGGAGGTCTCGGACAAATGACCGAGGCCTTCAGCTGGTGGGCTTCTACTTCGTAAGCGGACCCGGATTAATGAATACGCGCCGTAAATTGCCTAGGCATCGCATCCCTCACACCGGGAGTTTAATTTCGCAGACAAGCCCGTCTTTGCGCCAGTCAAAGCGAACTTTCCCCTTTTGCTGAACGATCATCTGTTCGATGATACGGCTGCCGAGCCCCTTTCGCGTAGGTTCCTGCGCGACTGGGCCACCAGTCTCCATCCAGCGCAGGCGCAATCGACCGTCAGCCTCCTGTGACCATCCCACGCGAACTTGGCCGTTGGGCCCGGACAAAGCGCCGTACTTCGCGGCGTTGGTCGCTAACTCGTGCAACGTGATCGCAATCGCCTGTGCGGCGTCTGGCTCCAACATGGTTTGCGGACCATCGATGAAAGTCCGTTCGCCGTTCTTCTCGGAATAGGGAGCTAATTCTTGTCTCGCAATCGCCGACAGCTCGGCACCGATCCACCGCGTTGCCGCGAAAAGCGAGCAAACATTTGCAAGTGCTTGGATGCGTCCAGCAATTATCTGTTTGAGACCTTCTGGCGAGGTTGCCTGAGAAAGATTGACTGTTGCCAGCGCGTTCGCAAGTAAGTTCTTGCTGCGATGCTCGGCTTCCCGTGCCAAGGTCACGATCAGCTCCTGATTTCGCTTCTGCTCGGTAATATCTCTGGCAATCTTTGACGCGCCGACAATTTTGTCGTTGGCATCCTTGACAGGAGACACGGTCAGCGAAACGACGATCAAGCTGCCGTGCTTGTGTTGCCGAACAGTCTCAAAATGGTCGATGCGCTCACCTCGTCGGATGCGCGTTAAAATCTCACGTTCTTCGCTTTGCCGATCCTGAGGTATCACAAGCGTAATGGGCTGACCAATCGCCTCGCTGGCAGAGTAGCCGAAGATGCGCTCAGCACCGCTATTCCAGCTTCTAATGATGCCATCGAGATTTTTGCTTACAATCGCGTCGTCGCTGGAGTCGATTATGGAGGCCAGCCAACGCAATCGTTGCTCGCTTTCGCGAAGCGCCGCTTCGATTTCCCTAGGTTTGGACGAAATTCCCACCTTGTTCTTCTGCCTCACAGCGAACCCGCCCCGCCGCTGGCCCGGCCTTTGAGGCGACAGTATAGCACTTGTAATCGTGCACGGATGGAATTTGGATATCTCTTAATGGGTCAAAAGCTGCCCTTACGACCCCAAAAATGCGACTTCCGTTCTTCCCTTCAATAGCGGGACATCGCTTGATCGGCTTTCGGCCACCGGCGAGGACGGGCAGGATCGTGTCGTGCTGATCAGGTTGTCAGGTGCGCCCTGATCCCTTGATCAGGCCTTTGAACGAACTCGCCCGCAACAAGCCTTCCGATGTGATGTCCCGGTACTCAACATCGGCATAGAACTTTGGCTCTACCCATGTTGCTTTCGGCTTCCTGATAGGTCTGGTTAGCTTTGATTTCGGGCTGACCACGCCATCGAGCTGCTTTCTGATCTGGCTTGAGACGGTGCGAGACCAGCCCGTTCCAACCTTGCCCGTGTAGACAAGGTCTTTGCCTTCCCGCTTGCCGAGATACAGGGCGGCAACGCCGCTCGGGTCTTTGACGAAGCCGACGACCGGGAATTTCCCCTTCTGCACGGCCTTGATCTTCAGCCAGTTCTCATTTCGCTCCGACCGATACGGGGCGTGTGCTCGCTTAGATAGGCGCTCCGGTAACAACGGCGCAGACCGCTTGCGCCCTTGATGCGCCATTGAAACCGGGTCAACGGCGCAGCCCTCATGACGGCCTCTTTACGGCATCCACCCGAAGACCTTTGACGGGCTTCCGGGTGGTCGGGTTTTCATAGGAATGTTGGATCAAAAGGCCGGAGCCGACCCACATCTTGATGATCTGCCGGGCCGGACCTTCACCCTTGCCGCAGTGCCTATCGATCACGCGCCAGGCGGCGCGGTCGGTGACATTGGGTGCATCGCTATATCGGTTCCCGTCTGGCAGGCCCGCCTCGATGTCGTCGAGGATGGCGTTCAGGACCGGGACGCTGATGTCGGCGAACAACCCCGGTGGCGACCACGCCTCGACCGTCTGGACGTTGTCGCCGCTCGGATAGCCGTCCGTCTCGTTGCCGATCTCGACACCAACCAGTCGGAACCATTTTGCCGCTGTCATCGGTGGCATGATGTTGACCTTGGCGCTGTCGAGTCTGATCAGGCTGCGGCGCTCGGCCTCGCTCACCCCGAGGGCCTGCGCCTCTTCAGGCGTCATCGGCGTCAGGGTGTAAACCAGCCTGCCAGCGTCCCGCATCGAAGACGCGCCACGACCACGATCCGGGTTGCCGGGATCGGCCTGCCCCTTTGCGGTATGGTGCGGCAGATCGATGGCGCAGTTAAGGGCCCCTGCCATGTCGGAAAGTATCTGCACCACCTTGTCGATCATCGAATTGGAATTTTCTTCGACGCTGTGGCTCTTCACGAACGGATCGATGCAGCAGATATCGATCTTGCGATCCATGATTGTGGCGGCCAGCTTTCCCGCCAGCGCGCCGACCACGGGCCTGCCGTGCTGATCGGGCACCATCAACTTACCGCCATCGGCTCCGGGTGATGCCAGAAACAGCCAGCCCTCCAGTTCGGGCTGTGCCACACCATGATGCAGACAGGCTGCGCGCAACCTGCGGCGCAACTCATCGGCATCGTCCTCTAAACTGACGATCAACACGCGGCAGCGCTGGAAGACATGCTCGCCTGTAAGCGGGCGACCGATGGCGAGCGAGATCAACTGTGCGAGGCGCAGCGCGCTCTTGCCGACGCCCCCGGGTGCGACGATGGATGAAATGAATTTGCGACAGAAGGCGGTGCCCAGCAGCCAGCCGCGCGGCGGCGGGAGATATTGCTTATCGGTGCCCGCATCCCACTCGCCAAGTACCTTGGCCTGCCGATGATCCTCGGCCTGATCGAGCAGTCTGTCGAGGTCTTCGCGCGAATGCCCGAGCGCCAGCCAATCGCTGATGTCGGCTTTCGGCGGGATATCGGGCCAATGTTTGGAAAGATCAAGCACGCGGACCCGCGCTACTCCTGACAGCGCGCGCGCCACCGCCTGCGCATGATCCTGTCCGGCGAAGATCGCCGAGCCGTCCTCATGAAACATCAGGTCGCCGGTCTTCTGGTGTCGCTTCTGCGGATCGTGATCGCCAACGACGACGACATGAGCACCCACAAAAAACGCGGTCAGGTCATCGTGCCACTTGCCAGCGCCACCGGCATTGCATGTGGCCGGGACGCCGAGGCCCCAGAGCCGATCAGCATCTTTCTCGCCCTCGACAATGACGACCCTGCGCCCTAGAGCATTTTCCGACCGGAATGAATCGGGTGGGGATTCCCAAAACGGCGCGAGTCAGATTCAAGCTGCATGCTGGCGAGGGAGGCCAGCATGTATGGCCAGGGCGCTTTCGGTTGATCTTCGTCAAAGGGTGATAGCCGCGATTGACGGTGGCATGTCCTGTCGACAGGCTGCTGAGCGCTTTGGTGTCAGCGCGGCCAGTGCGATCCGCTGGCGCGGTCGCCTCAAGGAAGTTGGCGACATCGTTCCTAAACGCCAGGGCGGTGACCGCAAATCGCAGCGCATCGAAGCGCATTCGCAATTGATTCTGGCGGCAGTGACAGCGAAGCCGGATATCACGCTCGCCGAGTTGCGAGAACTGTTGAAACGTCGTGGAATATCGACTGGCATCGCGTCGCTCTGGCGTTTTTTCCAGCGCAGAAAGATCACACTTAAAAAAAGACAGCGCACGCCGCCGAGCAACGGCGCGGCGATATAAATGCCGCGCGTGAGGAGTGGTTCGAAGGGCAAATCGATCTTGACCCTGAGCGTCTCGTCTTCATCGACGAAACCAGCGCCAACACCAAAATGGCGCGGCTTTACGGCCGCTCGCCACGCGGCGAGCGATGTCGTGCAGCTATCCCACACGGACATTGGAAGACGACGACATTCACCGCTGGATTGCGCTCCGACGGTCTGATCGCGCCGCTTGTTCTGGACGGTCCAATGGATGGCGACGCTTTCCTGGCCTACGTCGAGCAATTGCTCGCCCCATCGCTGCGGCCGGGCGATACCGTTATCATGGACAACTTGCCCGCTCACAAGGTCCATGGCGTTCGAGAGGCCATCCGGGCGGTCGGAGCAAGCCTGCTCTATCTTCCGCCCTACAGTCCAGACTTCAACCCGATCGAAATGGCCTTCTCTAAACTGAAAGCCCTGTTGCGGGCCGCCGCAGCGCGCACCATGCCCGATCTCTGGCAAGCAATCGCCAACGCTCTCAAGCGCTTCTCACCCGAGGAATGCCAAAATTATCTCGTCGCGGCTGGTTACGACGCAACGTGATCGGAAAATGCTCTAGCTCGATCTGCTCGTTAAGTTCGGGCAGGCGGTAGGGCACACGCGGCACGCCCTCGACATCCCATATCCACTTGCCGGGGCTGTTCCGATCGGGACGACGCTGGCGAAAATTTTTAGGCGAATAGCGCAGCACCTCGAACAGCAGCTCGCCGTTGGCGTCACGGTACGGATAGGTAGCGACGATCTTACCGAGCGGCGCTCGCTGCCTTCCGTTCGCCTTGCGCGGCGCGGCACGCTCAGCCTCAAAGCCGTTGCGCTCGATCCAGGTGCGGCCATCGACGCCAGTGACATCCTTGATTAGGGCGAGCACGCCGCCGCCGACACCGCGCTCGTGATCGAACCAGCAGCCTGTTTGCAAATTGATAGCCATCGATCCGTGGTTGCCAAACCGCAGTTCGCCTTCCGACGACAGCGCTTCGTTTGGCTCGCCGAGCAGCCTGCGCGCGATGGGCTCCATCTGTCGGGCGATGTCGTCGCGCGGATCGGTCATCGGCGTGCGCCTGTCCCACTTGGAATTTTCAGGGGCGCGGCATAGACGGAGGGTTCTGGCTTGCTCGGTCTGACCGCGCCAACGGTCAGAACAGTTCAGGGCCCCGGATTCCCCTCCGGGGCCTTTTGTTTGGATATGTGGAAAAAGGGATGATGTTGGGCATGGGAGCAATGCCGCTGTTCAGCGCTTCAAGCCGTCGCGATAGACGCAAGGGGCGAAAGCGTTGGCAGTACCTGTTCGGTGTCTCCCGTTGACAGGACCGCGCGTTGATGTCCGGCATGCCCGCCGATGAAGTAGTTCTGCCCCAAGGGGCCGTGGCCTCTGGGGTCTCCCGTTTGTTCAGGCAGCGTCCGGCCTGCTCATGCCCTCGCGCTCGATGATCCACTGCGCGGCGGCCTCCTTGCTGATCCGCACGGCCTTGCCGATCCGCATCTCGCGCGGATTCCAACCGGCTCGCTTCATTTTTTCGTACAAGGACCGGCTGATGTTCATCGCGGTGCAAAATTCATCAACGCTGTAACTCAGCCTCGGCACAGCTGCGTACTTCTTGCTGTTTGCTTCGCGGGAGCGTGCCATCGTCGTTATCCTCTGGCATCATGCGGCGTACTGCACCGCCTCACGCAAGCATCTCGCTGCGGCCAATTTTGTGCAAGCAAACAGATAAGGCCAAGCGAGGCCAGTTGGGCTCGATGGAAGTTGTTTTCAGATAAGAGAACGAGCAGCGCGTTTTTAGCGCCTCGTGCGTCAGCGAGATCGGCGCTTCGCTTGTTCGTTCCGCTGCTAAGACGCACAACATCGAAGCGGAGCGATAGGCCTGCGAGATACGCCTGCGCGCGGAGTGTGCCGATCGGAGAAGAGATCGGCAAGGTGCCGAAGGCACCGCGCGGCGCTCCAGCGGCTAGAATTACCGCGCAAGGTAAATTTAGGAAGGGTGGCCGCACCGAGGCGATGCCGTCAGGCACGTTAGCGCGCTCGCTTTCAGAAGCTGGCGGTGCTGATTCCAGCTGAACAGGGGCGGCGCATCGCGGCGGCGGAGGCCAAGGCGGCCCAGATCGGCTCAGCTGAGGCCAGATCGGCTCAGCCTTCAAACTGATCTGTGCTGGGGCCTAAACGGGGCCTGAGCCACCCGCTCGGTCCCTGCTGTTTTCCAAGGTATTGAAAAGCCCACATTTTTCATGCGGTGAAGGGGCTGGACATCAGGCCGTGTGGTCCTGACGCCCTAGGAGCTTGTCTGGATAGTCGCTGTTCAAATCTGGTCGGGTCTGATTCAACATTGGGCGATGAGCAAGTATTTTCGGCCTTGGAACATCGATCAGACGCTGCTTCTGCCGCCGAATGTGCAGGACTTCGTGCCGAAAGGCCATGTCTCGCGGTTTATGGTTGATCTGGTGCGGGAGAGCCTCGATCTCAGGGAGATCATGGGCAGCTATGTGAGCGGGCTTGGGCAGCCGCCGTTTGATCCGCGGATGATGGTGGCGCTGCTGCTGCATAGCTATGCGAGTGGGCTGTATTCGTCGCGTCGGATTGCCAAGGCCTGCCGGGAGCGGAACGATTTTGTGATGATCGTGGCGCTGGATGCGCCGGATTTTCGGACGATCAGCGACTTTCGCAAGCGACATTTGAAGGCGCTCGGCGCGCTATTCGTGCAGGTTCTGAAGTTGTGCGAGACGGCCGGGCTGGTCAAGCTCGGTCATGTCGCGCTGGATGGTACGAAGATCAAGGCGAACGCGTCGAAACACAAGGCGATGAGTTATGAGCGCATGAAGAAGCGCGAGGCGGAATTGAAGGCCGAGGTCGCTCGCATGCTGGCGGCCGCCGAGGCGGCGGATGCCTCGGAGGATGATACTTTCGGCAACAGCGACGAACTGCCGGACTGGACCGTCGACAAGCAGAAACGGCTGGCGAAGATCCAGCAAGCGATGGCGGCGCTGGAAGCGGACGCCAAACTGGCGGCGGAGGAAGAGCGCCGCATCGAGGCCGAAAAGGAACAGCAGCGCCAGGCCGAAGGCCGCAAGAAGCCGGGCAAACCGGCGGCGCTGCCATCGGAGGAACCCAATCCCAAGGCGCAACGCAACTTCACCGATCCGGAAAGCCGCATCATGAAGTCGAAGGATGGCTTCGTTCAGGCCTATAATGCCCAGGCGGCCGTCGATGCACATGCCCAGATCATTGTCGCGCAAGAACTGACCCAGCACGGCAGCGATCAGGGCCAGTTGGTGCCCCTGATCGAGGCCATCGAGAGCAATCTTGGCCGCAAGCCGCGGCAGGCCTCAGCGGATTCCGGCTACTGCAGCGAAGCCAATCTCGAAGCGCTCGACACACGCAGCATCGATGGCTATGTCGCGCCCGGACGCGCCAAGCACCCGACAGTAGCGAACGGAAAAGTCGGCGGCCCGCTGACACAGGCCATGCGAAAGAAGATCGACGATGGCGGCTTCGAAACACCCTACCGATTGCGAAAGCAAGTGGTGGAGCCGGTGTTCGGGCAGATCAAACAGGCAAGAGGCTTCCGCCAGTTCCTGTTGCGGGGCATCGAGAAAGTGCGCGCCGAGTGGACAATGATCTGCACCGTCCATAACCTCCTCAAGCTGTTCAACCTCGCAAACGCAGCCTGAGCCTGCTACTCTACAACAAATGCCCGTCACGAAAACATATCTGGACGGGCTCCTAGCGGCAGGTGTCTCGTCGCAATATGCGAAAGCGTTTTGCGAGGGCGGTGACAAGCAAGCCCAGTCTCGCAGGGGAGAGCACGTATAAGCCGTACCCCATCGCGCGGGGAAAGCCGGAGTTCCCGGTTACACCTGTGGTCCTACCTCCCGTGCTTTTTGTTGCACGGGACCCATGGGTGCGATCGGCACCTGGCTTTCCCTGCGCCCTCTGATAATCGAGGGCGGACAAATGATGCAGAAACTCGGGTGGTTCGCGCCGCGAGATGAACGGACTTATCCGAACGTCGCAAGCGCACATCACACTTCGCAGGCTTTCCGCCGCGAGTCCGCGCTGCTAGGCTTTGGCGCCTTGGGAGAAAATGCATGTTCAGGAAATTGCTGATTGGTCTCACCGTGATCGCCTTTGCCGGTGCCGGCGCTGCTGTTGCGCAGCAGAGCGGCATCAAGCGCACGCCGCTGCAAAAGGTCGATTTCCCGGCGGGCTACAACACGGTGACCGCGATCGCCGAGGTTCCGGCCGGGGGCGCGTCGGGGCGTCACAGCCATCCCGGTGCTGAAACCGGCTATGTGCTCGAAGGCGAGCTCGAACTTGTGATCGACGGCCAGCCGCCGTTGAAAGTGAAGGCGGGCGATTCCTACCAGATCCCGGAAGGTGCGGTGCACGACGCCAAGGCCTCCGGCGACAAGCCGCTCAAGGTGCTCGGGGTCTACGTGGTCAAGGCCGGCGAGCCCCTGGCAAAACCGGCGCCGTGAGCAGAACCAATTGGCTTACCGCCAGTTGGTTCATCTGAACTTCAGGTACGGCGAGCGACAACTTGAGCTCGCCGGATATCGATACTTTGCCGGTTTACAGGGACTTGCTGGCCTGGGCGATCGGGCTGAATTTCGGCCGGCAGCGCGCCAATTTCTGCGGCAGCTTCGGCGTGACCTCGGTCGCGGCCTATGGCCCGGGTAAATTGCGCGCTGGGCCCGGGCCCATTCCTGCTGAGCTATGGCGTGATCAAGCCGGATCACACCGTCGATGTGGTGCTGCGCTGGGACCATCTGGTCTGCGACGCGGCCCTGATCGCCCGGACCTTGGCCCGGCTCGAGCAGGTATTGGGCAGCGTGATTGCCCCCGAATTGGGCACGATCCGGCCGGAAACCGGCACTCGGCCGGTCCGGGCGGCGGCAACCAGGCTTTGAGGGGCGAAAACAGCCGATTTTGGCGTCGATTCGGCCCAAACCGCCCCGCGTTTTGTTTGACAGACCCGGACTTTCTCCTTAAGACCACCCTTGCTCGCGGGCCGGTTTCGGCCCGCGATGCGTTTCGCGACCCGTGGTTCTCCCCGAGCTTTCGAGGCGAACCTGTCGGTACAGGCCTTTTGGCCGGTACACAGGAGGGCGCGTCTCCTCAAACCTGAAACTGACAAAACGCCGGGCGCCAGGGTGCGACGGCTATACAAAGAGGACGCGATGACAAAGCGCAGTGAGGCGAAGTACAAGATCGATCGCCGCATGGGCCAGAATATCTGGGGCCGCCCGAAGAGCCCCGTGAACCGCCGCGAATACGGCCCCGGCCAGCACGGCCAGCGCCGCAAGGGCAAGCTCTCCGACTTCGGCGTGCAGCTCCGCGCCAAGCAGAAGCTCAAGGGCTACTACGCCAACATTTCCGAGCGCCAGTTCCACGGCATCTATGTCGAAGCCAGCCGCCTGAAGGGCGACACCGGCGAGAACCTGATCGGCCTGCTGGAGCGCCGTCTCGACACCGTGGTGTACCGCGCCAAGTTCGTCGCCACGATGTTCGCCGCGCGCCAGTTCATCAACCACGGCCACGTCAAGGTGAACGGCCGCAAGGTCAACATCGGCAGCTACAAGCTGAAGGTCGGCGACAGCATCGAGGTCAAGGAAGCCTCCAAGCAGCTCACCCCGGTGCTGGAAGCCGCCCAGCTGCCCGAGCGCGACGTGCCCGACTTCCTCGAGGTCGATCACGGCAAGATGACCGCGAAGTTCGCCCGCATCCCGGCGCTCGGCGACGTGCCGTTCCCGGTGCAGATGGAGCCGCATCTGATCGTCGAATTCTATTCGCGCTGATCACGGCACGCATGCGAGATCCGAAAGGCCCCGGTTTTGCCGGGGCCTTTTTGTTTGGCTAAAGTCAGCGCACATCGACCGAGAGAGACACCATGCACTACACCCCTGCCCCGCCCGATCCGAAGGCGCCGCCCGTCCGCATCAACCTGCTGTCGGACACCCAGACCAGGCCGACGCCGGCGATGCGCGAGGCGATGGCGAAGGCTGAGGTCGGCGACGAGCAGGTCGGCGACGATCCGACCACCAACGAGCTCTGCGCCCGCGTCGCCGATCTGCTCGGCAAGGAGGCCGCGGTGTTCATGCCGTCGGGCACGATGTGCAACGTCGCGGCGACGCTGGCCTATTGCCGCCCCGGCGACGAGATCCTGGCGCACGCCACCGCGCACATCATCGCACGCGAGGGCGGCGCGCATGCGGCGCTCGGCGGCTTCCAGATCACGCAGCTCCCGGGCGACGACGGCCAGTTCACGCCGGACGCCTTCCGCGCCGCGCTGCATCCGCGCACCCGCTACCAGCCGCCGCAGGTGCTCGTCAGCGTCGAGCAGACCGCCAATATCGGCGGCGGCACGATCTGGAAGAAGGCCGCGCTGGACGAGGTCGTGAGCATCGCCAAGGCGCACGGCCTTATCACCCATATGGACGGCGCGCGGCTGCTGAATGCGACCGTGGCGTCAGGCATCTCGCCGCGCGACATGACCGCGGGCTGGGATTCCGCCTGGATCGATTTCTCCAAGGGCCTCGGCGCGCCGATCGGCGGCGTGATCGCCGGCACCCGCGCCTTCATCGACGACGTCTGGCGCTGGAAGCAGCGGCTCGGCGGCTCGATGCGGCAGTCCGGCGTCTGTGCCGCCGCCTGCATCCATGCACTCGATCACCACGTCGACCGCCTCGCCGACGACCATGCCAATGCACGGGCGCTGGCGCGCGGGCTGTCGCAGATCAACGGCATCGCCGTGCAGGCGCCGGAGACCAACCTAGTCTTCTTCAAGCCTGACGGCGCCGGCGTATCAGGCGACAAAATGGTCGCCGAGCTGCGCAAGCGCGGCGTGACGCTGGCGATGATGGATGGCCGGATCAGGGCCTGCACGCATCTCGATGTCACGGCGGCGATGATCGAGGAGATGATCGGCCACGTCAGGGACATCGTGCGCGCGGCGTAGCCCCCACAGCCCGGATGGAGCTCCACAAAATCCGGGCTACCAGACTACGGCAACCGCTTTCCGACGTAATCGGTTCCTTCCTGGTGAAGGGTCACTTGCATTGCCGCGTTCTGACCGTCCGTGTCGAATGACAGCACGGCATCGACGACCTTGAAAAAGAACTCGCGATCGCTGGCGGCGAAGATTTCGCGCCGCTCCTGCCCTGTCGCCTCGCTGAACAGGCGATCTCCCTCTCTTGTACGTGGATCGAAAATTCGAAAATTCGGGCGTGAACCGATAGGTCCCGACCAGACGGTCCAGCGCCTGCGGGCTCACCGTGGCGAGCTTCCCGACCTTGGCCTGACGATCCGGCCAGCCGTACTCGGCCGCGATGCTGCGCAGGATTTCGTCGACGAGGATCCGCCCGCCCCAGCCGTTGGTCATGACAACAGCGCCATCGCCATTCTCGAAAATGACCATGGTGTCGATGAAGCCCTCGTTCACCCCGTTGTGCCAGAATTGCCGGTTGGGCGCCGAGCCGCGAACCAGCCAGCCCATCCCACGTCGTCCTATCCCGGGGGGGGGAGCCCGTCGGCACTGCCCAGAACCGGCGAAAGCATCTCGGCCGTCATCGATTGCGACAGAACGGGATTGCTCCGACCGGCCAACGAATCCAGCATGGCGAGCAAGAGACGGGCGAGATCGCTCGGCGTCGTCCATAATCCCGCCGCGGCCAGCTCGGGATAGACATGCGCCCCTCCGGGCACCGGCGCGCCGTCCGCCCGGTACGGCGTCGCGGCCATCGGCAAACGAGCCGCAGGCAATGGCTGCGCGAAGCTGGAATGCGTCATGGCGAGCGGCTTGAAGACAATGTCATCGAGCAGCGCCGGAAACGGCCGCCCCGTCACGTCGATGAGCAATTGCTGGACGATCGTGTAGCCGCCGCCGGAATATTCAGTCTGCTTGCCGGGTTCGTGCTCGACCCGAACGGGCGCAGTGTTCGCAGGCGGCCTGCCGTCGAGGATCTCGACAAGCGAGGGGACCGGCTGGCCGGCCTGATAGCCCGGGTAGAAGGGCACGTTCGTTCCGGCCGTATGGCTCAGCAACCGCCGAACCGTCACCTGGGATTGGGAATACGGATGGTGCGGGATCTTCCAGCTCTTGAGCGCGACGTTGACGTCGGCATCGAGATCGAGCTTGCCGGCCTGAACGAGCGCGAGCGCGGCAATGGCGGTCACCGGTTTGCTGATCGAGGCCGCCTGGAACAGCGTTTCCGGCACCACGGGCGGACCGCCGATGGCGACAGAGCCAAAACCGCGCGCCCATTCGATGGCGCCGCCATGAATCACCGCGATGCTGACACCGGGAACGTGCAGTTCGTTCATGCGATCGGACAACGTCATCGGCGCATCGCCATCGACGACGATCGCCGTCCTCAGGCCGTTTACGACGTGGTCGATCCGCTGCACGACGTCGGCATCACCCCGTTCTTCGGCCAGAACGGGCCGACACGCGGCCACCGCGGCAAGCGTGACGGCCACCAGGATGAGCTTGCGGAAGGTGAATGTCATTGCCTGCATGACCACCTCCGCCCACCACCTCTAGCGCCCCATCGCCTGGTAGATCAGCAGCTTGAGCTCCTGCTGGATCCGGCCGCGCTGTGATGGCGTCTGCACCATGAAGATTCCGAACAGATCGTCTGCGGGATCGATGAAGAAGAACGTGCCCCCGACACCGTCCCAGCGATACTCGCCCAATGGCCACGACGTGTTCGGCGGCACCGAGGTGCGGACCGCGAAGCCTAGGCCGAAGCCGGAGTTCGGACCCGGGTAATAGTTCTTGTCGCGCACGACCCCGGTCTCCGGACCGATATGGTCCGACGCCATCAGCGCGATGGTCTCCGGCTTCAGATAGCGCCGGCCGTCACAGCTGCCGCCGTTGAGAAGCATCTGCGAGAAGCGAACATAGTCGCCGATGGTGCCGACCATCCCGCCACCGCCGGATTCCCAGCGCAGCGGCTTGCGCGGGTCGCGAATTTCGGCCACCGGACTGATGGTGCGATCCTTCGGCATCGGCTCGGCGACCAGCGGCCATTTGGCGCGGTCGGCGACATAGAACGCGGTTTCGTTCATCCCGAGCGGACCGAGCAGCCGCTCCTTCTCGACCTGAAACAGGGATTTCCCTGTGATCACTTCGATGATGCGGCCGAGCACGTCGGTGGAATGACCGTAGTCCCATTGCGTACCGGGTTGCTCAGCAAGCGGCAGCGCCGCGAGCCGCGCCACGAACTCGGCATTGTCGGGATCGTTGTTGAACAGGCCAGCATCGGCGTAGGTCGTGTTCACGATACCGTAATAGCCGTACGGCAGGCCGGCGGTGTGGCGCATCAGGTCCTCGATGGTGACGGGACGCTTGAGCGGCGCCAGCATCATCGTCGCCTTGCCCTCATCGCCGCGCTTTTCCACGCCGACCTTCATGCCGGCAAAGGCCGGGATGTATTTCGACACGGGATCGCTGAGCGCGAGCTTGCCTTCCTCGACCAGCATCATCGCGATGACGGTGGTGATCGGCTTCGACATCGAATAGAGGCGGAAGATGGTATCCGCGCTCATCGAGAGCTCGGTGGCGACGTCGCGAACCCCGAACTTCTCGTAATAGACCGGCTTGCCGTGCTGCTGCAGCAGCAGGATCGCGCCGGGAATCTTGCCGGTTACGATCTCGTTCCTGACATAGTCGGAGACCTTGGCGAGGCCTTCCGGCGAGAAGCTGTGCGCGGCCGGCCCCGCGGCGCCGGCCTTCGCACCCGTTGCGACGAACGCGACCGCGAGTGCCGCGACGACTGCGCGGCACCCACGCATGTAAGAGCATGACCGGTTGAATCCGGTCATGCTCTTGTTCCTTTGTTTTGACGCGTTTTCTCCACGCGAACCGGTATCCACTTCGCTCGAAAACGCTCTAGTTTTCCATGGCTTCATAGACGAGCAGCTTCAGCGTCCGCTGGACGCGCTGGCGCTCGGTCGGCGTCTGCTCCAGGAGGATGAAGAAGAAGTCCTGCTTGCGGTCGATGACGAAATAGCAGCCGCTGGCGCCATCCCATTTCAGTTCGCCGAGATCGCCGGGCGGCGGCGGCTTGGCGTTGCCGGGATCGGTGCGCACCCCGATCCCGAGCCCGAAACCGAAGCCGTCGCCGGGGAAGTAGAAAACGTCGCGCCCGACGCCGGAGCCCGGGCCGACCTGGTCGGTCGTCAGCTGCTTGAATGTCTCGGGCTTCAAAATGGTCTTGCCGTCGAGGGTGCCGCCATTGAGCAGCATCTGCGCGAAGCGCGAATAATCCGCCATGGTCGAGACCATGCCGCCGCTGGCGGACTCCCATTTCTTGACCTTGGTCGGATCGTTGACCCGGCCGACCCGGAAATCGCTGTCGTTCGGCATCGGCTCGGCCATCAGCTTCTGCTTCTCGGGATCGGTGACGAAGAAGCGGGTGTCGTTCATGCCGAGCGGATCGAGCAGCTTCTCGCGCTCGATCGTCAGCAGCGGCTTGCCGGTCGTCACTTCCATCACGCGGGCCAGAATGTCGGTGGAATGGCCGTATTGCCAGAGCGCGCCGGGCTGGTTGTGCAGCGGCAGCTTGGCGATCCGCTCGGCGAATTCGGCGAGGTCGAAATCGCCGCCATAGATGTTGGCTTCCTTGTAGGCCTTGCGGACCAGGCTATCGCCATAGAAGCCGTAAGTGATGCCGGAGGTGTGCCGCATCAGGTCGAGGATCGTGATCGGCCGCTCCAGCGGCACCAGCTCGAGCGTCTTGGTGCCGTCCTCGGCCTTCTTCTCGACGCCGACCTTCATATTGGCAAAGGACGGGATGTATTTCGAGACCGGATCGTCGAGCTTGTACTTGCCATCCTCCAGAAGCTGCATCGACACCACGGCGGTGATCGCCTTGGTCATCGAAGCCAGACGGAAGATGGTCTTGTCCGTGATCGGCGCCTTGCTGACCACGTCCTGCACGCCGAAGGATTCGTGATACACTGGCTTGCCGTGCTGCTGGATCAGGACGATGGCGCCGGGAATCTTTCCGGTCGCGACCTCGTTCTTGAAGAATTCGCCGATCTTGGCGAGCTTGTCGGGATTGAAATGCGCACCCGCCGGAATCTCATAGGTGCCCTCGGCGCGGGCCAGCGGCGCCGCAAGCAACAGCGCGGCGGCCGCGACCGCCCGCCAAAATCCAAATAAACTCATACGGTTTATCCCTCCCCGAAAATCACAAGGAAGTGTAGCGGCGGTATCATCAGGCACAAGGGCTACCGAGGGTGTCCAGGACCTTCTGATGAAGCTCGCCGCTTTGGACCGAGAAGCAGCAGAAGATCACATGCGTGAGGTCGGGTGCCGCCGCCAGGGTATCGACGACCGCCTTGACCGCGATACCGGCGGCGCGGTCCGGCGGGAAGTGGTAGACGCCGGTCGAGATGGCAGGAAATGCGACCGAGCCGAGACGGTTGGCGTGGCAAAGCTCGATGCCGCGGCGATAGCAGGATGCGAGCAGCGCGTCCTCGTTTTGGGTGCCGCCATTCCACACCGGGCCGACCGCATGGATGACGTGCTTGGCAGGCAGCTCATACCCTTTGGTGATCTTGGCATCACCGGTCTTGCAGCCATGGAGGGTGCGGCATTCGGCGAGCAGCTCCGGGCCCGCAGCGCGATGGATCGCGCCGTCGACGCCGCCGCCACCGAGCAGCGACGAATTGGCCGCGTTGACGATGGCGTCAACGCGCAGGGTCGTGATGTCGGTAACGATGACGTCGAGCCGCGCCTTGCCGATCTGGCGCGCGCTCAAGGTCAGGCAACCACGTCGACCGGGATGCCCTTGTCGGCAAACAGCTGCTGCAATTCACCGGCCTGGAACATCTCGCGGATGATGTCGCAACCGCCGACGAACTCGCCCTTCACATAGAGCTGCGGAATCGTCGGCCAGTTCGAATAGACCTTGATGCCGTCGCGCAGCTCGGCCGATTCAAGAACGTTGAGGCCCTTATAGCCGACACCGATGTGGTCGAGGATCTGCACGACCTGACCGGAAAACCCGCACTGCGGGAATTGCGGCGTGCCCTTCATGAACAGCACGACGTCGTTCGCCTTCACTTCGTTGTCGATGAATTGCTCGATGCTCATTTTCGCTTCCTTCGGGGGCGGCGCTCTCAAGCCCTAACGGACCGGCCCGCCCTTCTAACCCGTGACTGGCTATATATGTAGCTCAAACCATTGTGCATCCAAAGCAAAATGGCGGAAATCTGGCATGCGGCAGGAGCCGGGCGGCGCCCCAAAAGGGGCCGGGATTACCTGACGATCCCAATACCATCATGGGGGAGGCTTTTTTCCTGTAACCGAACCCCTATCTAGGACGAACTGTCCGTCTGGAACCAGTTTGCCGAAGCAACGTTCTCCCCTTGAATCGGAGACCATCGTTGACGAAACCAGCCTCTGCCGCGGCCGCCATTCCCGGCGCCTCCCCGTCATTGTCCTCCGAATCCGGGTCGTCAGCCCAGCGCCTGGTGGATGCCTATCGCGCGGTCCGTGACGAGACCGAGCGCCGGGCCGCGCCGCTGTCCGCGGAAGACCAGCTGATCCAGTCGATGCCGGATGCGAGCCCCGCCAAGTGGCACCGCGCCCATACGACCTGGTTCTTCGAGCAGTTTCTGCTCGGCGAGCACGTCAAGGGCTACACGCCGTTCCACCCGGACTACGCCTATCTGTTCAATTCCTATTATGTCAGCGCCGGTCCCCGGCACGCCCGCCACCAGCGCGGCCATCTGACCCGACCGACCGCCGACGAAGTCACCGCCTACCGCTGCCATGTCGACGCCGAAGTGGTGAAATTCTTCCAGACCGCCGCAGCGGACAAGCTCGAGGCATTGGTGCCGCTGGTCGAGGTCGGCCTCAATCACGAGCAGCAGCATCAGGAGCTGATGGTCACCGACATCCTGCATGCCTTCGCCCAGAACCCGATGCCGCCGGCCTACGATCCGGCCTGGCGCTTCCCGGCATCGCAGCGCGGCACAGAGGAATGGGTGACGCTGAACGAAGGCATCCACACCGTCGGCCACGCCGACGACAGCTTTCATTTCGACAATGAGAAGCCCGCGCATCGCGCTCTGGTTGGTCCGGTCAAGCTCGCCAAGAACCTCGTCAGCAATGCCGACTGGCTCGCCTTCATGAAGGACGGCGGCTATTCCACCGCCACGCTGTGGCTGATGGACGGCTTCGGCACCGTGAGCAACGAGGGCTGGCAGGCGCCCGGCCACTGGCGCGAGATCGACGGCAAATGGAAGATCATGACGCTGGGCGGCCTGCAGCCGATCGATCCGGCAGCCCCGGTTTGCCATGTCAGCTATTACGAGGCCGACGCCTTCGCCCGCTGGGCCGGCAAGCACCTGCCGACCGAGATGGAATGGGAGGTCGCTGCCCGCGCCGGCCTGCTCAACGATGCCTATGGCATCGTCTGGCAGTGGACCCGCAGCTCGTATTCGCCGTACCCGGGCTATCGCGCGATCGAGGGCGCGCTCGGCGAATACAACGGCAAGTTCATGGTCAACCAGCTGGTGCTGCGCGGCTCGTCGCTGGCGACGCCATCAGGTCATAGCCGTGTCACCTACCGCAACTTCTTCTATCCGCACCATCGCTGGCAATTCACGGGGTTACGCCTCGCCGACTATGCCTGATTGAGTCCTGTCGACATCAATATCGCGCCGGTAAGCGCGTTCGGGAGAGTATCATGAATGTGCATGCCGCCGCTTTGGCCAAAGCGTATCCGTTCGACGAAGCGACCTCGGCGTTTGCCGGCGATGTGATCGGCGATCTCGCCCGCCACCCGAAGCGGCTGTCGCCGAAATATTTCTACGACGCCACCGGCTCGGAGCTGTTCGAGCAGATCACGGTGCTGCCGGAATATTATCCGACGCGCACCGAGCTCGGCATCCTGCGCGACCGCGGCGACGAGATCGCCGCGATCATTCCGGAAGGTGCTGCGCTGGTCGAGTTCGGCGCCGGCGCGACCACCAAGGTGCGCCTGCTGCTCGAGCATTGCGAATTCGGCGCTTACGTGCCGGTCGACATCTCCGGCGATTTCCTCAAGGCCCAGGCCGATGGCCTGCGCAAGGATTTCCCCGGTCTCGGCATCTACCCGGTCGCAGCCGATTTCACCACGCCGTTCGCGTTGCCCGAGGCCGTCGCCACCTTGCCGAAGGTCGGCTTCTTCCCGGGCTCGACGCTCGGCAATTTCGAGCCGAGCGAGGCCTTGGCCTTCCTGCGCAGCGCGCGAAAAATCCTCGGCCACGGCGCGCAGATGATCATCGGCGTCGACCTCGAGAAGGATGAGCGCGTGCTGTACGACGCCTATAACGACGCGGCCGGCGTCACCGCGCGCTTCAACCTCAATGTGCTGGTGCGGATCAATCGCGAGCTCGGCGGCAATTTCGACCTCTCGGGCTTCACCCACCGCTCGATCTACAACCGCGACCGCCATCGCATCGAGATGCACCTGATCAGCCGCAAGGCGCAGACCGTGCGCATCCTCGGCAACACCTTCGCATTCCGCCCCGGCGAGAGCATTCACACCGAAAACAGCTATAAATACTCGCTCGAGCGTTTCACCGCGCTGGCCCGCAGCGCCGGCTGGACGGTGCGCAACAGCTGGACCGACGCCAACACGATGTTCTCGGTGCACGCACTGGTCGCCGATTAGCCAGGACCAGAACCGAGGGGATGGGGCAACGACCATGGGCAGGCGCGGGCTGCAGATCGCAACGGGCTTGCTCGCCCTCGCCCCGATCCTGACCGGCATCATCACGATGCTCGGCGTCAGCGACCCGCTCTACGCCTCGTCGGGCGTCCCGGCGCTGCCGGTGCTGGACAGCAATCTGCGCTTCTTCGGTGGGGTCTGGCTCGGCCTTGGTCTCGCGCTGATCTGGCTGGTGCCACGCATCGAAAGCGAGAGCGTGCTGTTCCGCGTGGTCTGGGGCGGCATCTTCCTCGGCGGCGTCGGCCGGCTGCTGTCGATCGTGATGGTCGGCGCCCCGCCGATCCCGTTCATCGGCTTCACCGCGCTCGAATTGATCGGCGCGCCGCTGTTCGTCTATTGGCAGCATCGGGTGGCGACCGCCACCCGCAGGTAGCGCGGACCGCGCCCCTACGCCTCGCCTTCCGTCGACCGCAGCGAGATCGACTCCCAGGCCGCGACCATGATTATGATCGCGGTGGTGACGAGCGAGAGCACCAGTGGCGACATGTCGTGAGCAAAATAGGCGGTGATCGCCAGCGCGATGAGGCCGACGCCGTGCGAGAGCTGCAGGAAGTTGCGGATCACGAATTTGAACAGGATGGTGCCGACCAGGAACAGCACGGGACCGCCGACCGAGCTCACGATCGTCTTCAAATCGGAGTGTCCGCCAGGATGCTTGAGCACCAGCTCGTCGGCGACCGCGGTGAGGATGATGCCGCCGACGATCGGCATGTGCAGATAGGTGTAGGCGATCCGCGCCACGCGGCCGGATTGCTCGGATTTCGAGATCATCTCCGAGCCGGCCTCGGCGCCCTTGTGGAAATAGATCCACCACATCGCGATGCTGCCGACCAGCGCCGAGATGAACGCGGCGACGTTCTCCGGCGTCCAGGTCAATTCGGCGAAGGTCGCGCCATCGACCACGATGGCCTCGCCGAGTGCGATGATGATGAACCCGGCGCAGCGTTCGGCCATGTGGCCGCCCTCGACCGACCAGGCCTCCATCGAGGAGAAGCCGAGTCCCGGGGTCCAGAACCGGGCGGCCGGCGCGACATATTCGATTGTCAGCGCCGCGATCCACAGCCACATCCGCGTCTCGTGCTCGGCGAAGCCGCCGAGAACCCAGAGCACGGCTGAGCAGGACAGCCAGGTCAGGATGCGGATCGCATTGTGGCGCACCGCCGTCCGCCGCCGCGGCGTCACCAGCAGCCAGAACGCGGTGCGGCCGACCTGCATCGCCGCATAGGTGCCGGCGAACCACAGCCCGCGGCCCTCGAAGGCGGTCGGTATCGAGGTCGACAGCAACAACCCGCCCAGCATCAGCACGAACAGCAGCAGGCGGACCGGCGTCAGGTCCGGATTGAGCCAGTTGGTGACCCAGGTGGTGTAGACCCACACCCACCACACCGCGAGGAACAGCAGCGTGACCTGCACCGCCCCCAAAGGGGTGAAGTGGTGCAGCAGCGTATGCGACAGCTGCGTGACGGCGAAGACGAAGACGAGATCGAAGAACAGCTCGGCATTGGTGACGCGGCTGGGCTGGTTCGGCACGATGACGCGAAACATCGCGCCGCGCGGATTATCTGCCATCGCTTGGGGCCCCCGCCCGGTTGCCGGGGGCTAGCCTTCCGGCACGCCGGTTTGCAGGGCCAACGCGTGCAGCACGCCGCCCATCTGGCCCTTCAGCGACTGGTAGACGATCTGGTGCTGCTGGACACGGGACTTGCCGCGGAATGACTCGGATATGACAGTGGCCGCATAGTGGTCGCCGTCGCCGGCCAGATCGCGGATCGTCACCTCGGCATCGGGGATCGCTGCCTTGATCATCGATTCGATATCACGGGCGTCCATCGGCATCCCAGTCCACCTCCGTCAGGTCGTTCGAATCAGGCCGGCTCGGCCAAGGTAAAACCTAGGATAAAACCTGGCGCTTGGGGTCTTCTAGGTCATCCCGGGCACACTATATTCCCATTCCCAGCGAATTAAACCTGCATCAATCGGTCACAAGCCATCACGCCGAAATGACCAGAAGAGGCGCAGAATCATGAAGCTCCCCGGCCCCGACCATCCGATCACGATCACGCCCAATGCCAAGCGCGTCCGCGTCACCGCCGACGGCGTCGTGATCGCCGAGACGACCCATGCGCTGACCCTGAAGGAAGCAAGCTATCCTGCCGTGCAATATGTCCCCCGGCAGGACGCCAACATGGAGCTGTTGACCCGCACCGAGCGGACCACGCATTGCCCCTATAAGGGCGACGCGAGCTATTTCAGCATCAAGGCCAATGGCAAGACGCTGGACAACGCGATCTGGACCTATGAGGAGCCGTTTCCGGCCATGACCGAGATTGCTGGCCATCTGGCGTTCTATCCGGACAAGGTGAAGATCGAGGAAGTGGCCTAAGGCCGTCTCGGCTGCCGCAAGCGCCTCGCGTCATCCAAGCCTGAAAAACGTAAATGCCCGGGCCTCGCCCGGGCATGACGACGACAGTGTTCGGCCGGATCTCCGCTAGGCTCTGAAGATCGTGAGCCCGAGGACCAGGAGTACCAGGAAGATCACGACGAACACGTAGAACAGGAAGCGGGCGATATCGGCGGACGCGGCGGAAATGCCGGTGAAGCCCAGCAAGCCCGCGATGATCGATACAACAAGAAAGATCAGCGCCCATTTCAGAAGTGTCATTGCTTGCTCCTCATTACCGCGCGTCCGCACGGCCGCCTGTTCTCCCGGTAACGCCCGCTCCCGATCACAGTTCCAAAAACGAAACAGATCCGCTGAAATGACCGACCTCGACACCCGGGAAGCAAGACAATTGGGCCTTGCTGAATCGAGTTCCCGGCTGCAACATCCGGGTGCAGACCCGGCTGGGGGCACCATGAAATCGATTGCTCACGCGGCTCCGGCCGTCGACATCCAGGCAGCACCGAAGCTCCACAAGCGTAACGTCGCGTTGGACCGTGCGCGCACCTTCCTGACCCTGGTCGTGCTGCTGCATCACGCGGTGATCCCCTACACCCATTTCGGGCACACCGACCCGACATCCTGGATCGGCTTCGACTGCGTGGTGCTCGCCACCGACAGCTTCTTCATGGCGATGTTCTTCTTGCTGTCGGGGCTGTTCGTCTGGCCGGGGCTCGGCCGCAAGCCGTGGCTGATCTTCCTGCGCGACCGGCTGCTGCGGCTCGGCCTGCCGTTCGTGATCTGCGCGGTCACCGTGATTCCGATCGCCTATTACGCGATCGCGCTACGCGCGACGCCAGAGGTAACCTTCTCTGAATTCTGGCGGAAGACCATGACGTTCGGGCCGTGGCCGAGCGGCCCGATCTGGTTCGTCTACGTCTTGATGACCTTCGACCTGACGGCGAGCCTGCTGTACCGGGTGTCGCCGCATCTGCTCGATCCCATCAACCGTCTCTCGATCATGGGATTCGAACGTCCCTCGAAGTTCTGGCTCTTCCTCGTCGTCGTCAGTGCCGCCGCCTACCTGCCCATGCTGGTCCATTACGGCCAGAACTACTGGTTCGAACTCGGACCGTTTTCGGTGCAGGCGAGCCGCGTGCTGCTGTATGCGTCCTATTTCTTCATTGGCGCGGGGATCGGGGCGGCCAACTTCGAGAACGGCGTGCTCGGCGCGCACGGACGGCTGACCGAGCGGCGCTGGTTCTGGACGGGCATCACGCTGATTCCCTACTGCATGATGTGGGTCATGATCTACATCAAGCGCGAAATCATCGGTAACCCCGATCCGCTGCCGGGCTGGTATCTTGCGATCTACGGCAGCTTCTACGTGCTGTTCAGCGCCTCGATCCTGTTCGCGATCCTGGCCTACTTCCTGCAATCGAGAGACGGCGGGCCGACGCTGCTCGACCGCATGCAGGGGGATGCCTACGGCATGTTCCTGGTGCACTATCCGATCGTGCTGTGGCTGCAATACTGGCTGTTTGATTTCGACCTGCCGGCGATCGCCAAGGCTGCGATCGCGTTCTTCGCCACCGTGGCGCTGAGCTGGGCCGCCACCGCCGCGCTGCGCAAGCTGCCGGGCGCCAATTACGTGCTGTAGCTTCGGCCATGATGCGTGATCGCATCATGACCTCGCTCGTTGGTGCGCGGCCGGCGCGCATCAGCCGCGGACTCAGTGCGTTGCAGCAGGCGGGTTGTGAACCGGAATTTGCGCGCAACCTGCCTTTGGTCACATGCCGCCGGGCGATTCTCGTTTATGCTCGCCGGGCTGATTGACCTCAGGGAGTCCCAGGGATGAACGACCCTCAAGTTGGATGGATCGCCGCCATCATCGTCGGCGGATTGGCCGGCTGGCTCGCCGAGATGTTCATGAAAACCGGAACCGGCATCGTCATGAACATCATCCTCGGCATCGTCGGCGCCGCGCTCGCGAACTGGCTGTTGGGTCTGCTCGGCGTGTCGCTCGGCGGAGGATGGATCGGCTATCTCGTTGCCGGATTCATCGGCGCCTGCGTGATCATCTTTGCCTGGCGCGCGATCCGCGGTGCGACCTAAAGCATGATCCGGAAAAGTGCGAAGCGGTTTTCCGAAAAGATCATGAACAACGAGCTGAAGCGCGATCCGAAGCGATCGTGCTTGAACGAAAAATAGCGCGATGATGGGTTCATCGCGCTATTGAGGTCTTGTTCGCTTGACGTTGCAGCGCCTGCTCCGCCCGGATCAGGCGGCCGTGCTGTGCATGTAGTTCGGCAGCCAGTGCTCGAACGCGCGCGACAGGTTCTCGACCGAGACCTGCGGCTCGCCGGCGACGGCAATGGCATCGCCACCCGTGGTGCCGATGCGCGCGCAGGGCACGCCGGCCCCCTTCATCTTCGCCAGCACGAGGCCTGCGTCGGCCGCCGGTACGGTGACGATGTAGCGGGCCTGATCCTCGCCGAACCAGTAGGCATGCGGGACAATCGATGACGGCGCGGCGAGGAGCTGCGCGCCGATGCCGCTTGCGATCGCCATCTCGGCGAGCGCGATCAGGAGGCCGCCGTCGGAGACGTCATGCACCGCGGTCGCGGTGCCGGCGTGGATCATGCCGCGCACCACGTCGCCGTTGCGCTTCTCGGTGGCGAGATCGACCGGCGGCGGAGCGCCCTCCTCGCGACCGCAGACGTCGCGCAGATAGACCGACTGGCCGAGCCAGCCTTGGGTATCGCCGACCAGGAGGATCGCCTCGCCCGCCGCCTTGAACGCCAGGGTCGCCGACTTGGTGAAGTCGTCGAGCAGACCGACGCCGCCGATCGAGGGCGTCGGCAGGATGCCGCGGCCGTTGGTCTCGTTGTAGAGCGAGACGTTGCCGGAGACGACCGGGAAGTCCAGCGCGCGGCAGGCTTCCGAAATGCCCTTCAGGCAGCCGACGAACTGCCCCATGATCTCGGGCCGCTCAGGATTGCCGAAATTGAGATTGTCGGTGATCGCGAGCGGCCGGCCGCCGACCGCGGTGATGTTGCGCCAGGCTTCGGCGACCGCCTGCTTGCCGCCCTCGAACGGATCGGCCTCGCAATAGCGCGGCGTGACGTCGACGGTGAGCGCGAGGCCCTTCGGTCCGTCCTCGACCCGGACCACGGCGGCATCGCCGCCGGGACGCTGCATGGTATTGCCCAAGATGACGTGGTCGTACTGCTCCCACACCCAGCGCCTCGAGCACAGTTCGGGCGTGCCGATCAGCTTTTCCAGCGCCTCGGCGATGCCGAGCGGCGGCTTGACGTCCTGGCCGCGGATCACCGGCAGCGCAGTCGAGGCGACGTGCGGACGGTCATAGACCGGCGCCTCGTCGCCGAGCTCCTTGATCGGTAGATCGGCCATCACGTCGCCGCCATGCTTGACGACGAAGCGCTTGCTCGGCGTGGTGTAGCCGACGATGGCGAAATCGAGCCCCCATTTGCGGAAGATCGCCTCGGCCTCTTGCTCCTTCTCGGGCTTGAGCACCATCAGCATGCGCTCCTGGCTCTCCGAGAGCATCATCTCGTATGCGCTCATGCCGGTCTCGCGGGTCGGCACCGCGTCGAGGTCGAGGTCGACGCCGAGGTCGCCCTTGGCGCCCATCTCGACCGCCGAGCAGGTCAGGCCCGCCGCGCCCATGTCCTGGATCGCGATCACGCAACCCTTTTCCATGATCTCGAGGCAGGCTTCCAGCAGCAGCTTTTCGGCGAAGGGATCGCCGACCTGCACGGTCGGCCGCTTCTCCTCGGAGGCGTCGTCGAACTCGGCCGAGGCCATCGAGGCGCCGTGGATGCCGTCGCGGCCGGTCTTGGAGCCGAGATAGACGATCGGCATGTTCACGCCGGAGGCCGCCGCATAGAAGATCTTGTCGGCATCGGCGAGGCCCACCGCCATCGCGTTGACCAGGATGTTGCCGTCATAGCGGGTGTGGAAGCGGACCTGGCCGCCGACCGTCGGCACGCCGAACGAATTGCCGTAGCCGCCGACGCCCGCCACCACGCCGGACACCAGATGCCGGGTCTTGGGATGCTCGGGCGCGCCAAAGCTCAGCGCGTTCAGGCAGGCGATCGGCCGCGCGCCCATGGTGAAGACGTCGCGCAGGATGCCGCCGACGCCGGTGGTGGCGCCCTGGTACGGCTCGATGTAGCTCGGGTGGTTGTGGCTCTCCATCTTGAAGACCACGGCCTGGCCGTCGCCAATATCGATCACGCCGGCATTCTCGCCGGGGCCCTGGATCACCCAGGGCGCCTTGGTCGGCAGGCCGCGCAGATGGATCCGGGACGACTTGTACGAGCAATGCTCGTTCCACATCGCCGAGAAGATGCCGAGCTCGGTGAAGGTCGGAACCCGCCCGATCAGCTTGAGGATGCGCTCGTACTCGTCCGGCTTCAGCCCGTGGGCGGCGACGAGTTCGAGGGTGATCTGGGGCTCGTTCTTGGGGGCGTTCATGGGTCCCTTAATAGGTAGATCGAACGGGGGCGAAAAGGCCTTTTACGGGGCATTTTCGGCCTGTCCAGAGCTTTGCGGCGATCAGAGCCCCGCGCGACGGGGCTCTGGATTTCTGTTTTGACGCGTTTTCTACGCGCAAACCGGTGCCCACTTCGCGCGAAAACGCTGCGCCCCGCGGGGTGCGGGATTTGCACAATGGGGATGGATCGGATTTAAGGACCCGAACCCGATAATTGAAGGCTATATTTCGTGAACGAGCTCGCCAAAACCGCATTCAACCGCCGCCCCGACCTGCACGTCGAAACCGAGGGCGAATTCGCCGGCTGGCGAACCTGGACCCGGGACAATTTCGAGACCCATACCGGCCCCTTTTACCACCGCATGGACGAGAACGGCCGCATCAGCTGCGCGTTCCGGGTCGCCAAGAGGCACCTCAACGGCTCCGGCAATGTCCATGGCGGCTGCTTCATGACCTTTGCCGATTACTGCCTGTTCGCGCTGGCCGGCTCGGTGCTCCAGGGCCCCGGCGTCACGGTGTCGTTCGCCTCGGAGTTCCTCGACGCGGCCCGCGAGGGCGACCTGATCGAATGCACCGGCGAAGTCACCCGCGCCGGCATGTCGCTGATCTTCGTGCGGGGCATGCTGACGTCGGCCGAGCGGCCGCTGTTCACCTTCTCCGGCACCATCAAGCGGGTGAAGCGCAAGGCGGCGGCTGCCGGTTGACGCATTGGCTGCGTCGGCAAGCCTCTGGCTCCAGTACCGGTCCCGAAGTATCAGTGTCCTCGCCCGCCAAGGCGCGAAGGGAGCCAATCAAGGTGCCGAAGAGCACAGCGAAGACGGGCGGCGTGACGGCTCCCGCGATCACGCCCACTCCGTCGACGTCTGCGCCGGGCGCACGCGGCTGGCGCGACTATGCGCTGCTCGTGGCGCTGGCCTGCTGCTGGAGCTCGACCTATCCGCTGACCAAGATCGGGCTCGGCTCGATCCCGCCGGTCACCTTCATCTCGGCGCGCTCACTGGTCGCCGCAGCCTTCCTGCTCGTGGTGCTGCGGATCCGCGGCATCCGCATCCCGACCGACCTCAAGGCGTGGAAGCTGTTCGCCTTCCAGCAGACCATCAACTCGACGATCCCGTTCCTGGTGATCACCTGGGCGCAGCTCTATGTGCCGGCCTCCAACACCGTAGTGCTGGCCTCGACGACGCCGATCTTCGCCTTCCTGATCACCTGGGCGATCACGCGGCACGAGCCGGCCTCGCTGCTCAAGCTGGTCGGCGCGATCCTCGGCCTCGCGGCACGGTCGCGATCATCGGCCTCGACGCGCTCTCAGGCTTCGGCAAGGAGATCTTTGCCGAGATCGCGATCCTGCTCGCGACCGTCTCGTTCGCCTGCGCCACGATCTTCGGACTGCGGCTGTCGGATTACGATCCGATGGTGGTCGCGGCCGGCTCGCTGTTGTTCGGCGGCACCGTGCTGCTGCCGGTCGCCCTGATCGTCGACCATCCCTGGACGCTGCACCCGACGCCGCAGGCGCTGGTCGCAACCGTCGTCATGGGCATCTTCTCCAGCGCGTTCGGGTTGATGCTGTTCTACATGTGCTTGACCCGGCTCGGCACGCTCACCACCAATGCGCAGGGTTATCTGCGGATTCCGATCGGCGTCGCGCTGTCGGTGCTGCTGCTCGGCGAATCGGTGCCGTCGAACCTGGCGCTCGGCCTCGTGCTTGTGATGGCCGGCGTCGCCGCGATGACGGTGCCCGCCGAGGCCATCAAGCGGTGGTTGCGAAAGTTCTAGTGGATCGAATCTAACGGATGTGTGTCCCGGCAATGGCCCATCCAGAACTCTGCCTTGGCGGACCTATTCGTCGATACTCCAGGTGCTCCGATCATCGATCGGATTTGGCAATCGACCGGCAAGGCAATCTGCGAGTGATTGCGGGGAGAGCCGGCGATCTCGACACTCGATTACCCACGAAAGGAAGTCGGCAGGTCCGCCATTGAGATACGGCGGTGGCGACACCGGCATGAAGACAGTCGGAAGGCGCTCTGTCAGCGACAGGTAATTGAGAACATGCCCAAGTTCTTGGACCACGCGCCAAGCAAGCGGATCGGAGATATCGATAACGAATTTAACCGACCAAGCCGCGTCGTCGCGTCCTGTCCCGATCCGCCCCTTGATGGCCGGAATTCGGTTCAACAGTGTCGTTAGCGCGATGAATTCCGAATCTTCGCTCAAGGGGCCGCCATTACGTTACGCCCGCCAAGGCTTGGTGCCCTCGCCTGACGGCGGCGATGATCTTATCAGGGCCTGCGATCGAGACGAAGGGTCTGGGGCCGCTCACGCCGACAATTGCTTCTCGGCAATCGAGAGCCACTCGGCCTGGGCATCGCGCAGATATTTCGGCGCGCGCCGCATCTGGATCAACAGCTCGTTGAACACCATGCGCGCCTCGCCGGTGCGGCCGACCAGCTGCAGCAACAGGCCGTAGCGGACCCGCGCCTCCGCGCCCTGAAAATACTGCGTGACCGCCTGATATTCCGCCAGCGCCTCATCGAGCCGGCCGATTTCGGCGAGCGAGCGGGCATAGAGCAGATGCCCCTCGGCGGACTCGAAATCCGGCCAGCGCTCGCGCAGGGCGTCGAGCGTCGCCAGTGCTTCGGCCGGCTGCTTGCGGGCGAACTGGGCCTGCGCCTTGGCCAGCGCGTAGGCGGGATCGTCGCCCTGCGGCAGGCCCAGGACGCGGTCGTAGTGGCTCTCGGCCTCCTCGAAGCGCCCGACATTCTGGCACTCAGCGGCCAGCGCCGCGCGGTTGGCGATGGTATCGGATGTCGCGAGCCGGTCCGACAGTTCGCGATAGCGCTTCTCCGGATCGAGCCGGTTGGCGACGCGCTTGCGCGCCTGCGCGGCGCCCGGTCCGCCCCACCATTCCGGGATCAGCTCGACGACGATATAGGCGAGCGCGCCGATCAGCGGCACCATCAGGATGATGAAGGCCCAGGGCTGCAGGCGCCCGGTGCGCGCGGCGTGATAGATCAGCGAGATGTCGAGCAGCAATATGACCAATGCAACAGGCATTGCGGATCCCCGCGAAGCGGACAGTTCATCCAAATCGCCTCCGTCATAACGTGCCCTTCACGCTGCGACAATCCTCGGTTGTTGCGCCGGCCGACTTAGCGTGAAGAGATCGTGAAGCGGAAGCCGCTATGCTGGATTGGTCTCAGACGGAACCGGGCAGGTTCATGGCACAGCGCACCGAAGGCGCGGCGCGAAGCCGCTATTTCTGGTCGTCCGCGAGCAGCGCCCGGTATTTCGCGACGTCGCGCGTCACCAGTTGCTGCAGCACCTCGGGCGCGAGCTCGTTGGCGTCGGGCGCGACCGTCGACAAATCGACGAACCGCTTCTTCACCGCCTCGCTCGCGACCGCGGTGCGCGCGGCGGCGTTCAGCTTGGCGATGATCTCTGGCGGGGTCCCCTTCGGCGCGAACAGCCCGTTCCAGCCCTGCGCCTCGAACTCGGGCAGACCGGCCTCGGTCGAGGTCGGCAGTTCCGGCAGCGAGGCGAGCCGCACCGTCGAGCCGACCACGACCGCTTTCACGAGCTTGTCGTCGATCGCCTGCGACACCGAGGCCGCGGCATCGCAGACGCCGTCGATCTGGCCGCCGATCGCATCGGTCAGCGCCGGCGCCGCGCCGCGATAGCCGACCAGTTGCACGTCGACGCCGGCGGCATGCACGAAGCTCTTGCAGATCAGGTAATTCGACGAGCCGACGCCGGCATGGCCGAGATTGATCTTGCCGGGATTCGTCTTCGCGTAGTCGATGAATTCCTTGAGGTCCCTGGCCGGAAAATCCTTGCGCAGCGCGACGATGCCGAAGGTCTTGGCGACCATCGCGATCGGCGCGAAGGAGTCGGGCGTGAACGGCAGCTTTGGATAGATCGTGTAGGTCGCGGCATTGGTGCCGGCATTGCCGATCGCGATCGTGTAGCCGTCCGGCTCGGCGCGCGCCGCGCGGGTCAGCGCGGTCGAGCCGCCAGCGCCGCCGACATTCTCGATGATGATGGTCTGGCCGAGCGCGGTGCCCATCTGGTCGGCCACCGCGCGGGCGATCACGTCGGACGTGCCGCCTGCCGCGAACGGCACGATCATCGTGATCGGGCGCTTCGGGAAGTCCTGGGCGTGTGCCGCCGTCGCAAGCACAAGCGCCGCAGCCGCGGCAACGCACCACCGGCGCAGCATTGTCGTTACGCCGCCTTTTCGAACTGCTGGACCAGGCCCGCGAACAGGCCGCGGCCATCGGTGCAGCCCATGATCTCTTCGACGTGGTTCTCCGGATGCGGCATCATGCCGAGCACGTTGCCGCGCTCGTTGACGATGCCCGCGATCGAATGCGCGGCGCCGTTGAAGTTGGAGGCCTCGTCGACTACGCCATCGGCAGAGCAGTAGCGGTAGAGCACCCGCCCGTCGCCTTCGAGCCGCTTCAACGTCTCCTCGTCGGCCTCGTAATTGCCCTCGCCATGCGCCACCGGCACCCGGATCACCTGGCCGGCATTGTAGCCGCGGGTGAACGGCGTGTCGGAGCGTTCGACCTTCATATGCACGTCGCGGCAGACGAATTTCAGCCCGGCATTGCGCATCAGCACGCCCGGCAGCAGCCCGGACTCGCAGAGGATCTGGAATCCGTTGCAGACGCCGAGCACGAGCCCGCCCTTGGCGGCAAAATCGCGCACCGCGTCCATCACGGGCGCGCGCGCCGCGATGGCGCCGCAGCGCAGATAGTCGCCATAGGAGAAGCCGCCGGGCACCACCACGAGGTCGGTGCCTTTGGGCAGCGCGGTTTCGGCGTGCCAGACCATCGCGGTCTCATTGCCGGAGGCGAGCTTCAGCGCGCGCGCCATGTCGCGCTCGCGGTTGATGCCAGGGAAGACGAGGACGGCTGATTTCATCGGATCACCGGATTTTCGACGCTAGTGCAACCATGAATTTTGCGTAGTTGTCATTGCTGGCCTTCTCGTCGCGCGCCGAACTGATCAGGCTGGCAGAGGCTCGCGCACCAAACAGCAAGCCATTGACTTGGTACTCGCTGGCACCGTTGGGCGTCACCGTCAGGCGCCGCGCCCGGAACATCCGCGGCACCGCAGTGCCTTTGTCGCCATCGACACCGATAATCGTGATGCGCTGTCCCGGCGTTCGTTGCTGCAGCGCCTTGATGATCTGATCCTGGCTGTCACGGAACTGCTCCAGGGTCATCGGATTGTCGGCAGCATAAAGCCGATAGCTGACCTTGGACCCCGCACCGCAGCTCGCTTGCTCGCAGTGGAAGATGTGCCTGTCAGGACCGCTGCGCTCGTAGCGCCATCCGCTCACCGCAACCGGCGGCGGTTGTGTCGCGGTGGCGGCAGGCGCCGGCTTCGGTTGAGCCGACGCAGCGCCGATTCCGGCAGCCGTCAGCAGGGCAAGCAGGAACGATCGGACCAATGCGCGATTGCGGCCGGAAAAGGCAGGAGCGGCTGATGTCATTTGGCTCGCTCGGTTAGCTGAGAACCTCGACCCGGTAGTTCTCGATCACGGTATTCGCCAGGAGCTTGTCGGCGGCGGCTTTCAGCGCCGCCTCCGCCTTGGCCTTGTCGGTCGCGGCGAGCTCGATGTCGAACACCTTGCCCTGGCGGACGCTGGCGACACCGTCGACGCCGAGCGATTTCAGCGCGCCCTCGATCGCCTTGCCCTGCGGATCGAGGATGCCCGACTTCAATGTCACAGTCACACGTGCCTTCACGGTCGCCCCTTCAGTCTAGCTCTTCACCAGCACCGGGCCGCTGCCCGCCGGCCGCTCGTTCTCGATCAGGATGCCGAGGCGCTTGGCGACTTCGGTATAGGCCTCGAGCAGGCCGCCGAGATCCCTGCGGAAGCGGTCCTTGTCGAGCTTCTCGTTCGACTTGATGTCCCAGAGACGGCAGGAGTCCGGCGAGATCTCGTCGGCGACGATGATCCGCATCATCTCGTTCTCGAACAGCCGCCCGCACTCCATCTTGAAGTCGACGAGGCGGATGCCGATGCCGAGGAAGAGGCCGGTCAGGAAGTCGTTGACGCGGATGGCCAGCGCCATGATGTCGTCGATCTCCTGCGGCGTGGCCCAGCCGAAGGCGGTGATGTGCTCTTCCGACACCATGGGGTCGTTGAGCTGGTCGTTCTTGTAATAAAACTCGATGATCGAGCGCGGCAGCTGGGTGCCCTCCTCGATCCCGAGCCGCTGCGACAGCGAGCCGGCGGCGACGTTCCGCACCACCACCTCGAGCGGCACGATCTCGACCTCGCGAATCAGCTGCTCGCGCATGTTGAGACGGCGGATGAAGTGGGTCGGCACCCCGATGTCGTTGAGGTGCTGAAACAGGTACTCCGAAATCCGGTTGTTGAGGACGCCCTTGCCCTCGATCACCTGGTGTTTCTTGGCATTGAACGCGGTCGCGTCATCCTTGAAGTGCTGGATCAGGGTTCCCGGCTCCGGGCCTTCATACAGGACCTTGGCCTTGCCTTCATAAATGCGGCGTCGACGGCTCATTGGGATGTACCGTGTTTTGTTGAAATCCATGGATTTGGGTGCTCCGGATGATCAGGGGTTACGACCCACGACGGAGCTGCCGCGGAGGCCTGGAACCTGGGCAATCCAACTGGAAACAGAACAAGAACCATGCCTGTTCGCAACCTATCTGATTGGGTCATCCAGCACAATCGATACCGCCCCTTTGGGGGCACTTATACCGCCCTATCATAAAGGGCCGATTCCGCGTGTTTTGCCTGCGGCTTAACGGCTCGTTGTCTTGCCGATTCCTCCCCCCTATCTAGGCAGGCATTGGGGCTGCCGCAACGCGCGGCGGCCCTTCATTCAGCAAAGGGAACTGGAACTTCAGCCATGAACGAATTCAACAAGCGCGAGGAAGGTTTCGAGAAGAAGTTCGCCCTCGACGAGGAACAGAAGTTCAAGGCCGAAGCCCGCCGAAACAAGCTGCTCGGCCTGTGGGCCGCCGAGAAGCTCGGCATCTCAGGTGACGCCGCCAGTGCCTATGCCAAGGAGGTGGTGGCCGCCGACTTCGAGGAAGCCGGCGACAATGACGTGCTGCACAAGGTTCTGAAGGACCTCACCGCCAAGGGCCAGGCCGTCACCGAGCGCGACGTCCGCGCCAAGATGGACGAACTACTGGCCGTGGCGGCGGCCCAGGTAAAGGCGGGAACGTAATCCCCGGCAACGCTGAACGCCAACCTGGCTGGTTACCCGCGCCGGACACCGTTCCGGCGCGATCCGTTTGTGGACCTCGCCTTGGTGAAGTCGGCGCGGATGATGTCGAGGAGACGGCGTGACGCGGCGCTGAGGAAGCCGCCATGCCGCGTCACCGCGACGACCTCGTGACTTGCCGTGAGATTGCCGACGCGGATCGTCGCGATCGTTCCGGCGCGCAATTCCTCCGCCGCATTGCTCTGCGACAGCAGCGCGATCCCGAGCCCGGCCTCGACCAGCCGCTTCTGGGCCGTGAGGCTGTCGACCGGCGTCCAGTCGACCTCGCCGAGCCCATGGGTCAGGAACAGGGCGAACACGTGCGAGGCGGTGATCTCGCGGCGGCCCGGCACCTCGGGAAAGGCGATCCAGCGCTCATCCCTGAGGTCCGCGAGCTTGCCGATCCTGCGCCCGGCCAACGGATGGTCCGGCGCGCAGACCACCTGGAGCGGCTCGGCGAACAGCACCTCGCAATCGAGTTCGCGTGAACGGTCGCGGTCGTAGCGCAGCCCGATCGTCGCCTCGCCGCGCTGGATCAGATCGCTGACCTCGGCGCTGGTTGCGGTGCGCAGCGTCAGCGCGACGTCCGGATGCTGGCGGGCAAAGCGCTTCAGCACCTTCGACAGCCGCTCGCCGGCCAGCGTGCCCGTCACCGCCAGCGCAACCGGTCCGGAATTGTCGCGCAACAACGCCCGCACCACATTCTCGGCGTCCTGCGCCGCGGCCACCGCGCGCTCGGCATAGGGCACCATCACCCGCCCGGCATCGCTGAGCCGGGTCTTGCCGGCGATCCGCTCGAACAGCGGCACGCCGAGCTCCTGCTCGAGCAGCGCGATGCGCCTTGAGATCGCCGGCTGCGAGCGATGCAGCGCCTTCGCGGCACTGGAGATCCCGCCGCGGCGATGCACCACCAGGAACGTGTTGAGCGCGTCGCTATCCATCGCCGACCCCATGCAAAAAGCTGATGACATCAAGAGAAATAACAAATTTGTCTGATGGACGAAACCGCCCTATCGCTACTGCCAGCGGCATTTGCAAGGACAGGAGCTCACATGCGCACCCAGGCAGACAAGGCAGCACGGTTTCGCGAGCTGCATCAGCGGAGCGGGGCCTTCATCATTCCCAATCCATGGGACGCCGGATCGGCAAAGCTGCTCGCGGCGATGGGTTTCGAGGCGCTCGCGACCACCAGCCTCGGCCTTGCCAACACGCTGGGGCAATCGACCGTCGGCCTCGACGCCATCATCGAGAATTGCCGCGTGATCGCCGAGGCCACCGACCTGCCGGTCAACGCCGACCTCGAGAATTGCGGCGCTGACATGCCGAAGCTAGCGGCCGAGGCAATCCGGTTCGCCGCGGAAGCCGGCGCAGTGGGCGGCTCGATCGAGGACTCGACCGGCAATCCCGAGCATCCGATCTACGATTTCTCGCTCGCGGTCGAGCGGGTGCAGGCCGCGGTCGAGGCCGCGCGCGCCCTGCCGTTCCCGTTCACGCTGACGGCGCGGGCGGAGAATTTTCTCTGGGGACGCAAGGACCTCGACGACACGATCAAGCGGCTGCAGGCCTTCGAGGCTGCCGGCGCCGACGTCTTGTATTCGCCGGGCCTGTACGACCTCGCCACCATCAAGACCGTGGTGTCGTCGGTGAACAAGCCGTTCAACCTGGTGATGGGCTTTGCCGACCCGACCCTGACGGTCGCGCAACTCTCCGCCGCCGGCGTCAAGCGCATCAGCGTCGGCGGCGCGATGCAGCGTCACGCACTCGCCGCGTTCCTGCGCTGCGCTCGCGAGATGAAGGATCACGGCGCCTTCACCTTCGTGCGCGACATGGCGCCGGTGAAGGAGGTGCGCGAAGCGTTCGCTGCCGCGAAAGGCGAATAGGGAGTGGCGAATAGCGAATAGAGAACTCCATTCGCTATTCGCCTTTCGTGCCCTCAACCTTCCTTGAAGCCGTATTCCGGCACGTTGCCGCTCGCCCCGTAATATTTGTACGGAAGGAACTTGCCCGACATCGTGATCTTGACGCGGTCGCCCTTCGGATTGGCGACGCGTTCCATCGCCATGTCGAAGTCGATCGCCGACATGATGCCGTCGCCGAACTCTTCCTCGATCAGCGCCTTCCAGGCAGGGCCGTTGACCATCACCATCTCGTAGAAGCGGTAGATCAGGGGATCGGTCGGCGGCATCGGCGTGCCGGTGCCGCGCATCGGCACCTCGTTGAGCATCGCGGTCTCGGCCTTCGACAGTCCGAACAATTCGCCGGCATTGGCCGCCTGCGGTTTTGTCAATTTCATCTGGCCGAGGATCGCGCCGACGATCAGGACTTCGGAATAGCCGCCGATCTTCTCGCAGATGTGCTTCCAGCTCCAGCCTTTCTCGCGCTTGATGTCGAGCAGCTTTTCGGTGAGGTCTTCGCGTTTCATGGCAGGGTCTCCCTTGTTTGTCATGCCCGGGCTTGTCCCGGGCATCCACGTCTTTGGTTGGCTCAGGCAGACGTGGATGGCCGGGACAAGCCCGGCCATGACGCCTGTGGATTTGGTTCGGCTCCGGCCGCAAGCGCCAATTCCGGCAAGCCCGGCCGCACCGTCGGCACGTCGCGCGGATCGTGGCCGGTCACGTCAGCCGCAAAGCTCTTGCTGCGGCTGACCAGGAAATCGACGATATGGTTGCGGAGCGCATAATAATAGGGGTGGCGGTGCAAATCGATGCGGCCGCGCTCCTTCGGCAGCGGGTTCTCGACGATCTCGGCCAGCACCGCGCCGGGTCCGTTGGTCATCAGGAAGATCTTGTCGGCGAGAAAGATCGCCTCATCCACGTCATGGGTGATCATGAAGGTGGTCTGCCCGGTCTCCAGGCAGATGCGCCGCACCTCGTCCTGCAGCGTGCCGCGGGTCAGCGCGTCCAGCGCCGAGAACGGCTCGTCCATCAGCATGATCTTCGGCGTGATCGACAGCGCCCGCGCGATGCCGACGCGCTGCTTCATGCCGCCGGACAGTTCCGACGGATGCTTGTGCTCAGAGCCGGTCAGCCCGACCAGATCGATGAACTTCTGCGCATGGGCCCTGACCCGGGCGCGGTCCCATTTGCGCCATTTCGAGCTCACGGCGTAGGCGACGTTGCCCAGCACCGTGCGCCACGGCAGCAGCGCATGGCTCTGGAAGATCACGGCGCGGTCGAGGCTGGTGCCTTCGATGCCCTGCCCGTCGACAATCACCGTCCCCTCGCTCGGCTCGTCGAGCCCGGCCAGGATATTCAGCACCGTGGTCTTGCCGCAGCCGGAATGGCCGATCACGCAGCCGAACTCGCCGCGCGTCATCGACAGCCAAAAATTCTCGAACACCGTGGTGGTGCCGCCGCCGGCGCCGGGATAGCGCCGGGCGATGCCTTCGATCGAGATGAACTTGTCGGTCATCCGCAGTAGCTCCGCGAACGAGCTGCGCTCCCTCGCCCCGCTCTTCGCGGGGAGAGGGTTGGGGTGAGGGGCTCTCTCGGCGAGGACGGAGACAGCTGGACTCGCGGAGAGTCCCCCTCACCCGATCGCTTCGCGATCGACCTCTCCCCGCAAGCGGGGCGAGGTGAACATGCGGCGGCGCTCGTGGACGTCATCAGCACTGCATCACTCCGGAAACGTCACCATGCGCGTGACGCGCGCCAGCACCTGGTCGAGCAGCATGCCGACGAGGCCGATCAGGAGAATCGCGATGATCACATTGGTGATCGACAGGTTATTCCACTCGTTCCAGACGAAATAGCCGATGCCGGTGCCGCCGACCAGCATCTCGGCGGCGACGATCACGAGCCAGGCGATCCCGATCGATATCCGCATGCCGGTCAGGATCGTCGGCGCCGCCGCCGGCAGGATCACGGTGAAGGCGCGCCTGACGGTGCCGACCTCGAGCGTCCGCGCCTCGTTGATCCACTCCTTGCGCACGCTCGCCACTCCGAAGGCCGTGTTCAACAGCATCGGCCACACCGAGCAGATGAAAATGACGAAAATCGCCGAGATCGAGGAGTCCTTGATGGTGTAGAGCGCGAGCGGCATCCAGGCCAGCGGCGAGATCGGTTTCAATATCTGGATGAACGGGTCGATCGCCTTGCTGATCAGAGGCGACATGCCGATCATGAAGCCGAGCGGGATCGCGACGATCACCGCGATGAGATAGCCGAGCCCGACCCGTCCGATCGAATAGGCGAGCTGGATGCCGAGCCCCTTGTCGTTCGGCCCGTTGTCGTAGAACGGCCGTTTCAGATGCTCCCACAGCTTGGCCCCGACATCGAGCGGCCCGGGCATCGCCGACTTACCCTGGGTCGCGGTCAGCCCCATCAGTTTTGCATACTCGGGACTCATATTGGCCGTCGTCCCCGCGCTGCGGGTCGCGAGATGCCAGGCGCCGAGAAAGGCAGCGAGCAGCGCGATGGAGACGATTGCGGCGCGAAGGCGGAGGGAGAGTGTCATGCGCGCTCCCTCAACCCGTCGTCCCGTCGAAGGCCGGGACCCATACGCCGCGCTATCGCGGTGAGGCACGCGGGGAGACATCGTGCAAAATCACCGAGAACAGTGGTTATGGGTCCCGGCCTTCGCCGGGACGACGACGCGGAGAAAGCCTCCCTCCTCACGACGACTTCCTGATCTTGAAGCTCGCGAGATAATCGTCGGGCTTGGCCGGATCGAAGCTCTTGCCCATCACCGAGAACGATTTGTACGAGGTGGCGGGCGGCGCGAGCCCCATCTCGGCCATCACCTTTTTGGTGTCGGTCGCGAGATAGACCTGCTCGGCAACCGCGTGATAGTCGACGTCGCCCTTGATCTGGCCCCAGCGCTTCATCTGCGTCAGCATCCACACCGCAAAGGACTGCCAGGGGAACGGATCGAAATCGACGCGTTTCGGATCGGTCTTCACGCCGCCGAGGCCGTCAGCATAGGTGCCGGTCAGGACCTGCTCCAGCACCGTCACCGGCGCGTTGATGTAGTTGGCCGGCGCGATCGCCTCCGCGATCTGCTTGCGGTTCTCAGGCCTAGACGCATAGCCGGTGGCGTCGACGATCGCGCGGGTCAGCGCCGCGAAGGAGTTCGGCGCCGTCGTGATGAATTCGCGGCTGGCGGCAAAGCTGCAGCAGGGATGGCCGTCCCAGATCTCCTTGGAGAGAATGTGCAGGAATCCGACGCCGTCATAGATCGCGCGCTGGCAGATATTGTCGGGCGCGAGGAAGCCGTCGATGTTGTCGGCGCGCAGATTGGCAACCATCTCTGGCGGCGGCACCGAGCGGAGCTGCACGTCGGTATCCGGATCGAGCCCGTGCTCGGCGAGATAGTAGCGCAGCAGGTAGTTGTGCATGGAGTAGTCGAACGGAATGGCGAACTTCATGCCCTTCCAGTCCTTCGGATCGCGCCTGTCCTTGTGCTTCATGGCAAGCGTGATGCCCTGCCCGTTGATGTTCTCGATCGCGGGCACGGTGAACGGAATCGCATCGGCGCCCAGGCCCAGCGAGATCGCGATCGGCATCGGCGCCAGCATGTGGGCGGCGTCGTATTCCTTGTTGATGGTCTTGTCGCGGATCACGGCCCAGCCGGCGGTCTTCACCACCTCGACGTTGAGACCCTGCTTGGCATAGAAGCCGAGCGGCGCTGCCATGATGATCGGGGTCGCGCAGGTGATCGGGATGAAGCCGACCTTGAGGTCCTTCTTCTCTGGCGGACCGGCATCGGCGAACGCGTCGGTCGCCGTCTTCAGCGGGAAGAATTGCGACAGCGCGGCAAGCGCGGTCGCGGCGCCGACCGATTTCAGGAAGGCGCGGCGCGCGATATCCTGCGGAAACACCGCCCGCATCACTGCCGACGCGACGATGCTTTCGTAACGCTTCTCATCGCTGACATCTGCGACCGGCTCGCAGCGCAGCGCGCGCGCCGCATGATCGTGCTCGGCCGCGGTGCGATGCAGCCCGCAGCCGCAGGGCGATCGCGCAAGCGCGCGGTCGGCGTCGAAGGCATCATCTGACGTGGACATGCTGCGCCCCATTGTCGCACCGAACCACGGAGAGCGCCGCGATCCGGTTCATTGATCGGCGTCCGGCCGCGTTTTGCGCCGCCGGACGCCAACAAACATGCAGGTTCTATGCCGCCTTGCCTGTTACGACGGCAGCGGTCGGCAAGCCTTCGTCGATCGGCAGCGACGGGTCGCGCGACCACTCGTTCCAGGAGCCGAAGTACATCCGCACGTCCTTCACGCCGGCGTTCTTCAACGCCAGGAACGTGTTCGAGGCGCGCGCACCCTTGAAGCAGTAGAGATAGACCGGCGTAGTCTGCGAGATGCCGACGGTGGCGCATTCCGCGAGGATCTCGTCCTTCGACTTGAAGCGCGGGCCCTCGCCGGTCGGCTTCATCATGCGGTACCATTCGAGCCAGACGGCGCCGGGGATGCGGCCCTTGCGCGGGCAGAAATCCTTACCGTAGGGCGAGGAGCTGTCGCCGATCCACTCGTCGACGTCGCGCACATCGAGGATCGCGATCCCTGGCTTGTCGAGCGCCGCCAGCATCGCCTTGGCGTCGATCATGATGTCGCCGGCCTCGGGCACGATCGCGAAGGAGGCCTTCGCCGGCACCGTCACGTCGGTCGTAACCGGCAGGTCGGCCGCCTTCCAGGCATCGAAGCCGCCATGCAGCACCTTGATCTTTGGATAGCCGAGCATGGTCAGCAGATAATAGCCGCGGCAGGACTGGCCGAAGCCGGAATTCATCGACTGCTCGTAGATCACGGCGGTCTCCTTGCCGGAGAGACCGGCGGCGCCGAACGCGTCGGCGAACTTGGTCTTCAGCTCGTGGATGCCTTCCGGCGTCGAGGTCGCAAGGAACGTGAAGATGTCATGCACATTGACGGCACCGGGCAGATGTCCCGCCGCAAAGGCATCCGGATTCCGCGTGTCGATGATGACACACGGTTCTTTGGTGATGAACCCGGCAAGTTCGCCGGCGGTGATCAGAACGTCCGTCATGGCAGCCTCTCCTGTTGCGTGGTTGCAGTTGTGGTGGTCCCGAACTCTCTCTCACCCGTCCGCCAGCATCTTGCGCAGCTGCTTGGTGGCGGGCGTGACGATGGCGACGAAATAGGCTTCGCGAAGCCTGCGCTGGGCGCGATGGCTCATCAGATAGCCGCGCGCGCCGCAATGGAGCATCGCCGCATGCGCGACCGCGACGCTGGCATCGCCGATCCGCAAGCGCAGCGCGACGACACGGCGCCAGTAGCTGTCGTCGGTATTGTAGGGATCGTGCGCCAGCGTCATCGCCTCCTTCTCGAACTCGGCATAGAGCTCGCGGAATTGCACCGGCTGCTGCGGCAGATAGCGGTTGACGTGACCGAGCGGCGCATGGACCTCGTCCATGACGTTGATGCAGTCCTTCATCAGGCCGAGGCCCATGCCGGCCTGCAGCAGGATGAATCCGGCACGGATCTTCTTCACGAACGGCGCGGCCGGCTCGGCCAGGATCAGATCGTCAGGCACGAACACGTCGCGGAACTGGACGCCATAGGTGCCGGTGCCGTCCATCGCCAGGAACGGCTTGCACGGCGTCAGTGTGATCGCGGGGTCTGAGCAGTCGGCGAGGAACATCACGGTGCCGCCCGGCTCGCCCTTGGCGATGCCGCCCTCGTCCTCGCGCTCGAAGATCGTGCCGAAGTAATGGTCGGGGCCGAGATTGGACACCCAGGGCAGCGCGCCGCGCACGATGTAGCCGCCATCGACCTTGCGGCCCTTCAGCTTCAGCCGCTCGATGCCGAAGAAGCTCTTCATCGGGTTGGAGAGCCCGGTGCCGCCGAGCGCGCGCCCGCTGGAGAAGCAATTGCCGAAGCGCGCGGCGAGCTTCATGTTGGTGGAATTCGCGACGTACCAGACCAGCGTGTTCTGGCACCAGGCCATGAAGGCGGTGGCACCGCAGACCTCGCCGAGCGCGGCCATCGACTGGATCGCCCAGCGCAAATCGGCGGGGCCCTCCTGTGGCACGTGGCTGCTCCACGCGCCGACCTTGCCGAGCCGGCGCAGGAAATCGCCGGGATAGACCGAGCCGGCATCGATCGCGGATGCAAGCGGTGCCAGCTCCTGACGCGCGAGGCGCGCGACCTCGTCCGTGATGGTCGGTGCGGAATCTTGAGCTGCGACCCGCGATAAAGCCAGTGAACCCATGGATGGTCTCCGCACCTTAAAATTGCCGGTCGAGTGCTACGCGCTGACCTCGAGATTGACGGGACGGGTGAAGGTGTTGGCGACCGGCGACCACTTCTTCACATGCGCCACCAGCGCGTCGATCTCGGCCTGCGGGACGCCGTCGCATTCCATGTCGACCTTGACGCGGACGTCGGTGAAGCCGACCGGCTTCTCGCTGACATCGCCGGTGCCCCACACCGCGGTGATGTTGAGGTCGCCCTCGAGCTCGAGCTTGTTGACGATCCAGCCGCGATGCACGGCGTTGGCGTGCAGGCCGACCGCAAGGCAGGAGCCGAGCGCGGCGAGCGAAGCCTCGGAGGGATTGGGCGCAGTGTCGTCACCGAGCAGCCCCGGCGGCTCGTCGACGATGTAGGGCGCGAGGTTGCGGATGTAGTTGGCGTGGCGGAACTTGCCCTCGGCCACCGTCTTGCATTTCAAGGTCTTGATCACCTTCGGGTTGGCCTTGCCGTTGGCAATCAGCTGCTCGAGCCCGCCTCTGTCGATCGGCGCGAGGCAGCCGGTCAGTGCGGTTTTTTGAGCGACAGCGGTCATCAGTTTTCTCCCTGGGAGCGATTGAAATGGTCAGGATACCGAACGGTCTGTTTCCTGCACGAAGCGTGCCAGTCCGCCACCAAATCAAAAGGTGAAATCGCGCAGGCGCTTAGCTCTGCCTGCCTGCCTGCGGATTGATCAGGGTGCGGCTGCTCAAACGCGGTGCATCTGCCGCGCTGCCGCGATTATTTTCAGCGCAGGACCGCGCAGATAACCGCCCCCGCGAAGATGCGGCTTGATGATTTCACCGCGCTCCGATTTACTGCCGCGCATGGCCAAATCGCTTGCAAAGAAAAAACCTGCCGCCGCGTTCGCCGCCGGCGATGACGAATCCGCGCGCGGACGCCTGCTCAACGCGGCGACGCATCTGTTCTGCAAGAACGGCATCAACGCCACCGGCATCGATGCGATCATCGACGAGGCCGGCACCGCCAAGACCACGCTCTACAAATTGTTCGGCTCGAAGACCAACCTCGTGCACGCGGTGCTGGAGAGCGAAGGCAAGCAGTGGCGCGAATGGTTCATCGGCGCGATCGAGGCCGGCGGCGGCGATCCGCAGACCAAGCTGTCGCGGATCTTTCCTGCGCTGCAGGTCTGGTTCGCCGAGGAGCGCTTCTATGGCTGCCCCTTCATCAACGCGGTCGCCGAGCACGACAAGGACGCGAAGCAGTTCCGCAATATCGCGCTGAAACACAAGAAGGTGGTGCTGGCGCATATCGAAAAGCTCGCCGCCGAGATGGGCGCGGCCGAGCCGGCCGTGCTCGCGCACCAGCTCGCGCTATTGATCGACGGCGCCATCGTCGCCGCGATGGTGTCGTGTGATCCCGCTGTCGCCGACACCGCGGGCCTCGCCGCGGGCAATCTGTTCGCGCCGGCCAAGGTGAAGAAGCCGAAGCGCGCAGGCGGCGCGGCCGAGCAGCTGGTCGCGGTGTAAGGCAGATACTCCTACAGATCAAAATTCGTCGGCATCATCACGACGTCGCGAATCGTCATGCCGCGCGGCCGCGTCAGCATGAACATCACGACTTCGGCGACCTCGCTGGCCTCCAGCAGGCTGCCCGCCGCCTTGGCCTCCTGCAGCTTCTCCGCCGGCCAGTCGGCCAGCAGCGCGCTGATCACCGGCCCGGGCGAGATCGACCCGACGCGGATGCCGTGCTTGAACACCTGGCGCCGCACCGTCTGCACGAAGCAGTTCACCGCCCATTTCGACGACGCATAGACCGGCTCCCACGGCGTCGGGAAATGCGCGGCCAGCGAACTGGTGACGATGATGTCGCCGGTGCCGCGCGCGATCATGTGCGGCAGCACGTCGTGCACGTTCTTCATCACGACGTTGACGTTGAGGTTCAGCATCCGGTCGATCGCTGATGTGTCGGCATCGACGAGATCGCCGCCGACATAGCTGCCGGCATTGGCGTGCAGGATGTCGAGCTGGCCGGCCCCCGCCAGCACCTTCGGCAGCAGCGTCGCGCAATCGGCGGGATCGAGCAGGTCGATCACCAGCGGGATCACGGCATCGCCGTGCTTGCCGGCGAGCGCCTGCAGCGCCGCGGCATCGCGGTCGACCATCACCACGCGCGCGCCCGCACCCAGCATCGCCTCGCTGCTCGCCAGCCCAATGCCCGACGCCGCCCCGGTCACGGCCGCGACCTTGCCTTCCAATTGCTTCGCCATCGTCTCCACCTTGTCAGGTCAGTGCGGCGTACATGGCAACACATCACGGTCGCAATGTCAGCTCCCATGCGACGAGCGACGTTGTATGACGCACACGTCTTGTCACATGCGGAGCATCGGCGGTCGCGTGGCGAAACGGCGGCGCAGCCATTTTGCCGCCGGCCCCGCCGGCCGCTGGCTGTGCCAGACCACTTCGAGCGCGACCGGATGCGCGCCCTCGTCGAATTCCAGTTCGGGAATTGCCAGTTCTTCGGCAACCGACGAACTCGCCATGATGTGTGCCGGGATCAGCGCCCAGCCGACGCCTTGCTTGAGGATTTGCAGGATCACCCAATGGCTCTCGACCCACCACACCTCGGCCGCCACACGCAGCCGATGCCGCTCGGTGCCTTCATTGCGCACCGTGACCATGATTTGGCGATGCCGCTTCAGCTCCTCCCAGTCCACCCGCCCATGCGCCAGCGGATGGTTCTTGCCGCAAACCAGCTGCAGCGGCACCCAGCCGATGGTCTTGAAGCCGAGTTCAGGCGGCAGATGCTCCTGCCGCCACATCACGCCGACATCGGCCTTGCCGTCGAGCACGAGACGGCTGACGTCCTCCATGATCGGAAACAACAGCTCCAGTTCGACATGGGGAAAACGCCCAGCGAATTCCGCAAACAGCTCCCCGACCGCGCTCTCCGGATAGAGCTCGTCGATCGCCACCACCAGCCGCTTCTCGACATGCGCCTCGAAACTGCTCGCAACACCGATCAGGTGCTCGCGACGATCGAGGATCAGTTTTGCTTCCGGCAATAGTCGCGCCCCCGCTTCGGTCAGCACCGGGTTGCGGCCGGCGCGGTCGAACAGCGCGATGCCGAGGTCTGCTTCCAGGTTGGCGACGTGCGTGCTGACGGCCGATTGCGCTTTCTTCAGAAGCCTCGCCGCGCCGGAGAACGAGCCCTGCTCGGCAGCCGCCACGAAGGATTCGAGCTGGTCCATGGAAACGGCCATCTATCTCTTTTCCAGATATTATCTAACTTTGTTATCGCACAATATCAGATAGAAACCCGGTCACAACGACAAGAAAGGGTTTCACCATGTCCATGCGTTCCTTCTCCGATCGGGTCAGGCACGCAGTCATGTTCGAGCTGATCGGTATCGCCATCTTCACGCCGGCGGCCGCCTGGCTGTTCAATCAGCCGGTCGCCCATATGGGCGTCATCGGCGTCGTCTCAACGGTGGCGACGGCCTGGAACTTCATGTTCAATCTCGGCTTCGACCACGCACTGGTCCGCTTCACCGGCCGTGTTGCCAAGACGATGCCGATCCGTGTTGCGCACGCGATGCTGTTCGAGGCCGGTCTGATCGTGCTGCTGATCCCGTTTGTCGCTTGGTATCTCGGCATCTCGCTGTGGCCCGCGCTGATGATGGATAGCTCCATCGTCGCGTTCTATTTGGTCTACGCGTTCGCATTCAACATCGCTTACGATCGCGTCTTTCCGCTGCGCCGGCTCGGCGCGCACGGTCGCACGGCAAGCCGGGCCCTGCCGGCCTGATCGGCCTCAATGCCCGGCGCGGTGCCTGGGATCGTTTGATCTGCCGCGCCGGACCCTGACACCGCAGCAATATTCCTGACGGTAGCGACTGCGCACAAGTTCCGCCGTGCAGCGCTCATACACTGGTTCGATCCGGCTTGAGCGCTGTACGGTGCTGGAAGCCGACATGCCCGTCAGAGGCTGCCAAACGGCCAACAATGCCAAAACGGCCAACAACAAGAAGCGGAGGACTCCAAGGACAACAACCCGTTCAATCCAGCCGACCCGCCGTCATCTCATCAAGGGCGCTGCCGCCACCACTGCAACGCTGCTGCTCGGCAAGCCCGCGATCGCCAAAGGCAAGACCGAGATCGTGATCGGCAACATCGATGCCTATTCGGGACCGGCTGCGGTCTATTCGTCGATCGGCCGCACGCCGGGCGGCTATTTCAAGATGATCAACGAGCAAGGCGGCATCAACGGCCGCATGATCCGGTACATCACTTATGACGACGCCTACAGCCCGGCCAAGACGGTGGAACAGGCGCGCAAGCTGGTCGAAGGCGACGAGATCGACGTGCTGTTTGCGCCGCTCGGTGCGCCGACCAATGCGGCGATCATGAAGTACATGAACCAGAAGAAGGTCCCGCACCTCTTCATCGCCTCGGGCGCCACCAAGTTCGGCGACTACAGGAATTTCCCCTATACCATGGGCTTCCAGCCCTGCTACCAGATCGAGGGCCGGGCCTTCGCGCAGCATGTGCTGTCGACCCAGGCCGACGCCAAGATCGGCATCGTCTACCAAAACGACGATTTCGGCCGCGACGTCTTGAAGGGCTTCAAGGACGGCCTCGGCGCCAAGGCATCCGCCATCGTGGCGGAGCTGTCCTACGAAACCGCTGATCCGACCATCGACAGCCAGGTGGTGCGGTGCAAATCCGCCGGCGCCAACGTGTTCATGAGCATGACCACGCCGAAATTCGCAGCCCAAGGCATCAAGAAGATCGCCGAGCTCGGCTGGCAGCCGGCGCATTACATCGGCAACAACGCCTCGTCCGCGGGCTCGACGCTGAAGGCCGCGGGGTACGACGTGTCCAAGGGGATCATCTCCAGCGCCTATTTGAAGGATCCGGTTGACGCCGCCTGGGACAGCGATCCCGCGATCCAGAAGTGGCGAGCCTTCCTCGACAAATACGATTCGGCAGCCGCCAAGAACGACATCTATGCCGTCACCGGCTATCTCACCAGCCAGATCCTGGTTCAGGTGCTGAAGCAATGCGGCGACGACGTCTCGTCCGACAGCATCATCAAGCAGGCGGCGAACCTGAAGGATTTCGAATCCGACATGCTGCTGCCGGGCATCAAGATCAACACCTCACCATCCGACTATTATCCGCTCGAGCAATTGCAGCTGGTGCGCTTCAGCGGCGAACGCTACGAGCCGATGGGACCGGTGATCGACGGCGGCATCTCGAAGGCGTAATCGCAGCGCCACCCAGGGCGTGAACTCATCAACGCGATGAGCACACGCCCTGGTTCGGCCTAACCTGACAAGCGGTCAGTAGTCCCAGAACACCGGTACCCAACGAAAGGCGTCGCCGTCGACGGCCACATGGCCGACGGACGGGAACGGCAGGTGCGTGGCCACCAGCAGCCCACCGGTCTCCACCAGCTCGCGCAAGAGACGGATACGAACGCGGGCCGCCTCCTCGGGGTCGTGCTCGAAGCCGTTGTACCAGTCGGGGTGCTCGAACCCGGCCGCGAACACGGCGTCGCCTGCGAATGTCAGGCTGTCGCCGCCGGACGCGAGGCGAACCACGCTGTGCCCGGGGGGGTGGCCGCCGGTGCGATGGACGACCACCCCCGGCGCGATCTCATGCTTGTCCTCGAACGTGCAGAGCTGGCTCTGGTACTCTTTCCTGAACCGCTTGGCGGTCGCCCGAAGCGCGTCCGGGAATCCCGGCGGCATCGAGACGTGGGAAAAATCAGGCGCCTCCCAGAACTTGACCTCGGCGGCCGCCACGTGGATCCGCAGGTCCGGACGCAGCCGCTCTTTCACCCCGTCGACGAGCAGCCCGCCCACGTGATCCATGTGCATGTGGGTCAGCACCACGTCGGTCACGGACCCAAGATCGATGCCGGCGGCCTCCAGTCGCTTGATCAATTGCCCGGCCCGCGGCAAGTGCAACTCCGGATCGAGCCCCAGCCCGGCGTCGACGAGGATGGTCTGCCCGCCGCTCCGCACCACGACCACGTTCAGCGCCCAATCGAAGGCGTCCGCCGGCAGGAACATGTCGTTCAGCCAGGCCGCCCGGACGGCCGGCGCGGCGTTGTGTGCCAACATCGCGGTTGGGAGCGGCAGCACCCCATCGCTGACCACCAGCACGTCAATCTCTCCGATCCGCAACGCGTAGCGCGACGGAACCAGCTCTTCGGGCCCCGGCCGACCGAGGTGTGAGGTGTTGTGTAGGTTCATGGTTCTCTCCAGCTGACCGACCACGCTGCGTTGCGGCGTGGCTGCGTTAGAATGGAAAGATGTTTAGCGAACCTGCTCGGCCGCTGCGCCAGACCGATTGTCGTCAGTGTAGAGAGATTGCTGCCGATGCGCGCAAAGGCGACGGCTCGATGCACAGGAAGCCCGACAGCGCGGCGCGCCCGAGGAAAATGAGCACGAACGATCAAAACGCGAACGCGAATGGACCATCGCGCTACCCGATGATGGCATTTTCAACCTGCTTTAGAAATGACTACTTAGACTGACGTGAGGTGTGGCAAAGGCTAGCACGGGGGGACGCCGGCATCCCGCGGCGCCACGTGTTCATGCATTCACCTTTCGACAGCGAAAATGCGCCATTCGCCTGGAACACCTTTGAGCGAATGACTGCCTCGGTCACCAAAGCGCAGGCCGGACCCCGCCACCAGATCCTTGACCGTACCCGACACCAGCACTTCGCTTGCACCGGCAAGGGCCGCGACGCGAGCACCGATGTGAACAGCAATTCCGCCGACATCATCGCCCATCACTTCGCACTCGCCTGTGTGCAGTCCGGCTCTGACGTCGATGCCCAGGCCCCTGACCTCGTCGGCAATTGCGCACGCGCAGCGCACGCCGCGGGCCGGTCCGTCGAAGGTGGCGAGCACGCCGTCGCCGGTCATCTTGACTTCGCGGCCGCGGAATCTGGAGAGGCTGCGCCGGATCACGGCATGATGATGATCAAGCAGGTCGCGCCATCGATGGTCGCCGAGCGTGGCGGCTTTCTCGGTCGAACCGACGATGTCGGTAAAGAGCACAGTGGAAAGCACGCGATCGACCGCAACGGGTGGCCGTGAGCCGGTCAGAAACTCCTCGATTGCATCGGAAATGTCACCTGCATTCTCACCGAAGAAAGGGAGATGGTCTTCCCCCGGCAACTCCAGATAGCGCGCACCTGGAATATGTTTCGCGAAAAACCTGCCCCCCTCGACGCTGACGACCCTGTCGTCGGTCCGATGGATAACAAGGGTAGGAACCCGAATTGTGGAGACGATGTCGCTGACGTCGATCAGGTGGTTCATGCGGGCGAACGCCGCGGCACCGGCCGGGCTATTCGACATCCGTTCGTTCCTGGCCCACCAGCGAGTGACTGCCGGATCATGCGCGCGGGAGGGCGCGTACCGCGTCAGGCTGAGGCCGCTTCCCCAGGCGCGCCGGATATATTCGAGGCTTTGCTCCAGCCTCACCTGCGCGAATGTTGATGCAGGATAGGCGTTGCAGAGCACCAGCGCGCGGCAGCGATCGGGATAGGTCGCGGCGAACAACGCCGACATCGTGCCACCCTCGGAGTTGCCGAGGAGCGCCGCCTGCTCCATGCCCGCAGCATCCATCACCGCCCGCAGATCGTCCATACGCTGGTCGAGACCGGGGAAGTCGGTCACGCGATCCGACAGGCCGGTGCCACGCTTGTCGAACATGGCGACCCTGGCGTAGCTGCCCAAGCGGAGCAGCCAACGCGTAACGTCCGGCTCCTCCCACCACTGCTCGACATTGGTGAAGCCAGGGGGCACGAAAACGACATTGACGGGGCCTTCGCCGAAGGTCTGATAGGCGATGTGAACGTCGCCGCTCTTGGCGTACCGCGTGTCCGGCTGCATTAACGCCCCCCACGCTCCCCGAGGTTTTCACGGCCAGCGCGGAATTATAGCGAAAGATTGGATCGTCCGAAACGGCTCAAGTTCGCCTGCCCAGACGCGTCGAAAGGTACGCTGTCACAGCCGCCCATGTTCGATCAGCGAGACTCCCGGGATGACGTCTGGTTTTGGGCAACATCCGAGACCCTCATGGTGATGAGCGCCGTGTGCGGCGCGTCTCGAACCACGAGACCGAACGCGTGCCCAGGCACCGAAGGTGACTGTGCGGGAGCCCTGCCTATTGCGCGCTGAAGGGCACCCTGCCCCCTCGCCTTGAAGGTCCAGGTCTGGAAGTTCGCGCCGATGCCGCCATATTCGGCGCCGACGCCGAGGGCGGCGCCGCCTTCGCACCAAGTCCCGCGGTCACGCGCGCCGACCAGCCGTCAAGCAGCGGCATCTCGTCTGAGCGCGTGCGGATATCTGCGCTGGAGTGTCGCACTCGGCCTCCCACGAATATATCGATTTCAACGGTAATCCCGTCCCTTGAGCTAACTGCGGAGCCGGTCATGGCTCCTCGGCCGCCATTCCATTGGGCAGCGGCGGAAGGCATTGAACCAACTCGATACCAACGAGTTGTCAGTTATGCTGATGCCCAAATCACCATCCACTGGCCCCATGAGCGTGCAGCCTATCGAGCATGCACCGACTCAGCAGATGGCTATGGCGCCAACGGTCGGCGAGCAACGCAGGACGCCGCTACCGAAAAAAGAACAAGCAAGAGCGCATGCAATCAACGCCGCGATCTCAAGGATCTTGCGGCGCAACTCCCTGCGGGCGCAGCGTCAAATGCAGAAGCGCTAATCCCGATCGGCAAATTACTTGTTCAATTGCTGGAATCGATCCTCCGGTTCAGATCGCGAAGGTACGACAGTCCATGCACTGTCAATCGGTGCTGGTCTCGCTCGCCTCCGATGTACAGTTCCATCAGATGCCTGGAAAGCTGTTCACGGACTCCCTTCATCTCGCAACGATCGGCAAGCACGCCGTATATCCTTAGCGCGCGATCAACAGGAAGAATATTCATTGGATCAGCTCATGCGATCGTTTCAGCTCTGAGTAGGCAAGGTTCGCTGCTCCGTATCGTTCCCAAAAAATAGTCCGTCTGTCTCATGTTGTGATTTTTGGGGGTGTTGGCCTGCTTTATTCCCTGGTGGCCAACCCAAACGTTTATTTTTGTCCGCGCCTGTTTTGGTCGCGGCTGAGTGTCCATATGTGGGGTATCACCGCGCAGCCCTTGGTATTTATCGGTGATGAGAACGCTCGGTCGCGCTCCCGCCTTCCTCTGACGGAATGGAGCGAGCCATGGTCATCAAGCGACCGCGTTTCGTGCACACACAATCACTTGAAGATCGTCTTGGCATCGAGGCACAGCGGCTCCGCAAGGAGGCTTGGGGAACTCCCCCGGGGGTCGAGCGCTCCCGCCTTATTCGCAAGGCTCGTCTGGTCGAAAACTCCTCACAGTTGAGCGAATGGCTGCGGCCGCCGGGTTTGCGAGCGCCGACATGATGAACCGATACCATTCCCATGCGCAAAGCGGCGTGAGGAGGGTAGTCAATTTCCGCAGGCGATGGGCAAACAAGAGCGATACGGCAATCAAGGCGGCCCTGAATCTTTTCTGGAGCAAACAGATCGTCAGAAGTGCCGCCGCCATCCGGAAGGAAAAGGACAGGCTCCGCAACTAAGTCAGGCACCCGATGAAATGTAAGGCTGGCTCGATTGCGAGCCTCTTTCATTTTTTGATGCGATGCCATGTCGCCTCCTGGCTCAAGGTCGACATGCGGCGATATCGGCTTCAACGTGCGCTTCCGACAACAAAGCAGACGCAACCAATTTATGCGTACACGCCCTGGCTGGACCGCTAGGAGCCCGTCCAGATATGTTTTCGTGACGGGCATTTGTTGTAGAGTAGCAGGCTCAGGCTGCGTTTGCGAGGTTGAACAGCTTGAGGAGGTTATGGACGGTGCAGATCATTATCCACTCGGCGCGCACTTTCTCGATGCCCCGCAACAGGAACTGGCGGAAGCCTCTTGCCTGTTTGATCTGCCCGAACACCGGCTCCACCACTTGCTTTCGCAATCGGTAGGGTGTTTCGAAGCCGCCATCGTCGATCTTCTTTCGCATGGCCTGTGTCAGCGGGCCGCCGACTTTTCCGTTCGCTACTGTCGGGTGCTTGGCGCGTCCGGGCGCGACATAGCCATCGATGCTGCGTGTGTCGAGCGCTTCGAGATTGGCTTCGCTGCAGTAGCCGGAATCCGCTGAGGCCTGCCGCGGCTTGCGGCCAAGATTGCTCTCGATGGCCTCGATCAGGGGCACCAACTGGCCCTGATCGCTGCCGTGCTGGGTCAGTTCTTGCGCGACAATGATCTGGGCATGTGCATCGACGGCCGCCTGGGCATTATAGGCCTGAACGAAGCCATCCTTCGACTTCATGATGCGGCTTTCCGGATCGGTGAAGTTGCGTTGCGCCTTGGGATTGGGTTCCTCCGATGGCAGCGCCGCCGGTTTGCCCGGCTTCTTGCGGCCTTCGGCCTGGCGCTGCTGTTCCTTTTCGGCCTCGATGCGGCGCTCTTCCTCCGCCGCCAGTTTGGCGTCCGCTTCCAGCGCCGCCATCGCTTGCTGGATCTTCGCCAGCCGTTTCTGCTTGTCGACGGTCCAGTCCGGCAGTTCGTCGCTGTTGCCGAAAGTCTCATCCTCCGAGGCATCCGCCGCCTCGGCGGCCGCCAGCATGCGAGCGACCTCGGCCTTCAATTCCGCCTCGCGCTTCTTCATGCGCTCATAACTCATCGCCTTGTGTTTCGACGCGTTCGCCTTGATCTTCGTACCATCCAGCGCGACATGACCGAGCTTGACCAGCCCGGCCGTCTCGCACAACTTCAGAACCTGCACGAATAGCGCGCCGAGCGCCTTCAAATGTCGCTTGCGAAAGTCGCTGATCGTCCGAAAATCCGGCGCATCCAGCGCCACGATCATCACAAAATCGTTCCGCTCCCGGCAGGCCTTGGCAATCCGACGCGACGAATACAGCCCACTCGCATAGCTATGCAGCAGCAGCGCCACCATCATCCGCGGATCAAACGGCGGCTGCCCAAGCCCGCTCACATAGCTGCCCATGATCTCCCTGAGATCGAGGCTCTCCCGCACCAGATCAACCATAAACCGCGAGACATGGCCTTTCGGCACGAAGTCCTGCACATTCGGCGGCAGAAGCAGCGTCTGATCGATGTTCCAAGGCCGAAAATACTTGCTCATCGCCCAATGTTGAATCAGACCCGACCAGATTTGAACAGCGACTATCCAGACAAGCTCCTAGTCTGACTGAGTCACAAAACCGCCGGCCAGAATCAGCGATGGATGAAGCACGGACCATCAGTCGAGAGGCCGACATGAGCGGGCGTGGCACCAAGACGAGCGAGAAGCGATTTGCGACGTATTTGGAAGGGCTTGCCAGTGTCATCGGTCATGCTGATCGGAAGGCGCCGCTGCGCGACTATTGCGTCGGCCTGATGGCCTGTGGCGGTCGCAAGAGCGTGGAGTCGATGGCGGCGGTGACAGCTCCGGAACGGACGGCCGCCCAGCATCAATCGCTGCTGCATTTCGTCGGCAGCGGCGCCTGGTCGGATGAGAAGGTGCTGGGCAAGGTACGTGAGATGGTCCTGCCGGCGATTGAACGCCAGGGCCCCATCGAAGCCTGGATCATCGACGATACCGGATTTCCCAAGCAGGGCCGACATTCAGTTGGAGTTGCACGGCAATATTGCGGGCAGCTCGGCAAGCAGGATAATTGTCAGGTGGCGGTGTCACTGTCGATTGCCAACCACCACGCCAGCCTGCCTGTCGCTTATCGCCTTTATCTTCCGAAGGAATGGACTGAGGACTGCGATCGGCGGCGCAAGGTGGGCATTCCTGCCGAAGTTGGCTTCCGGACCAAGCCGGAGATCGCGCTGGAGCAGTTGCGGTGGGCCTGCGCGAGCGGCCTTCCACGCGGTGTCGTACTGATGGACGCGGGCTATGGCAATAACAGCGACCTGCGCACGGAGATCACGGCGCTGGGATTGACCTATGTGGCGGGTCTTCTGTCGAGCACAACGGTATGGGCGCCCGGTACCGGTCCCTTGCCGCCGAAGCCATGGTCGGGCCGCGGCCGTCCACCGAAACTGATGCGCCGCAACCGTCAGCATCAGCCGGCCGCCGTCAAGGCGCTCGCGATCGGCCTGCCGGACAAAGCTTGGCGCACCATCACGTGGCGGCAAGGAACGAACGAAAAGCTGACCTCGCGCTTTGCCCGCGTGCGGGTCCGTGCCGCGCATCGTGATTATTGGCAAACCACCCGGCGATTGGAGGAATGGTTGCTGATCGAATGGCCAAAAGGCGAGGACCAGCCTACCAAATACTGGCTCTCGACATTGCCGGAGGATGTGGCATTCCGGACTCTCGTTGAGACGGCTAAATTGCGCTGGCGCATCGAACGCGACTATCAGGAACTCAAGCAGGAGGTCGGGCTCGGCCACTTCGAGGGACGCGGCTGGCGCGGCTTTCATCATCACGCAACAATGTGCATCGCAGCCTACGGATTCCTGATCTCCGAGCGGGAGACGATTCCCCCCTCAGGCACTCGGCACGCCCGGCCGATCCTGCTCGATCGCATTCCCGCAGATTACAGACCCCGCGGATTTGCCGCTGCGGACCCAACGTCACATTCCAAATTCGATCGCGACGATGCGACGGCGCCTCGAACATGGGCTCGTCCGAACGCTGTCGAGATGTCCTTGTTGTGCGATCAAGTTCGACCACTAGCCCGTCCTATTCGTGAGAGTGCTTTTTTTAGTCCGATTGATGTGGCCGCACATCTGCTCTGACGAGGCGCGCGGGATTGCCTTCGGCTTTTCACCGCCTGACCGACCCGTACTTTGCAACGCGCTTGAGGTGTAGGTTGGGCGAACGGGGGGCGGACGCCCCGCCGGTCAAGGACCGAGAGGCAGCAGCGCGCCTGGCAAGCCGCGGATCAGGTCGGCTTCGGGACATGCCGCGGCAAACGCAAGGCGAATGCGGCTCGTGGTCTCGACGACACGGGCAGCGAGTTTCAAGAGACGAAGACGCAGCGTCGCGAACTCGGCTGTGGCCAATTCCCGGGCTTTGGGAATCGCGTCGCGCACGGGCAGCATCAGCCAATAAGCGGCGGTGTGGAGAACGAGGCGGACTTGATTGGCGAGCGCCGAACGGCAGCTGGTGCGATCGGAGGCGAGCTGTGTCTTATGCAGCTTGATCAGATTCTCGGCTTGGCCGCGCGCGCAATACAGGCTGTCGTAGATCCACTCGGCCGAGCCGACATCGAGGCTGGTGACGACGAAACGGATGTCGAGGCCGAGCATCGTCGCCTCAATACGGGCGACGGTACGCCGTTCGCGATCCCAGGACTTGGCCTTGTGGCGCGTCTCGGTATAGCCACGCAGAACCGGCAGGTTCTCGATGGCGCGTCGCGTGCGGATGTCGTCGGCGGCCTCGTCGAGTTTTCTGGCGAGCGGCTTGGTGCCGGACAGACCGAAGATGTAGTCGATGCCGTTGGTCTCGCACCACGCCATGGCCTCCGGCCGGGCATAGTGCCCGTCGCCACGGAACGTGATTCGCGTGTTGTGCCACCGCGTCCGGATATGCCGTATCAGGCGGCGCAGATGGGCACGCACCTCGACGCCGCCCGGCGTCTTGCCGGGCCGCAGCACGACCGCCACGGGCCGGCTCTTCTCCGTGTCGTAGACGTGGATCGGCAGGAAGCAGCGTTCGTCATAATGAGCGTTGAACAGCGAGAGCTGCTGATGGCCGTGGACGACATCGCAGGTATCATCGATGTCGAGCGTGACGGATGCCGGCTCGCGCGGGTAGCTATCCATCCATGCGTCGACCAAAGTGTAGGTCAGTCGGATCACGTCGCGCAGGCGCGGAGCATTCTCCAGCCGCGACAGCGTCGGTTGGGAACACAGATCGCGACCCGTGTCCGGCAGCCGTCCGCAGGCCAGCTTGAATGCGGGATCGGACCGCAGATGATCGAGGTCGTCGGCGTCCTCGTAGCCGCAGCAGATCGCGAACATGCGCGCGCGGAACATATCGACAAGGCTGTGCACGACCCGCGTCGGATCGCGCCGATCCGGGAACACCCGGGCCAAATTGTCGGCCAAGCCGAGACGCCGCTCGGCCATCGCCAGAAGCATCACGCCCCCGTTCGAGGTCAGCCGACCGCCATCGAAGGCAGCTGTGACTTTCTTGGCGTGAACGGCTGGAAACGAGAAGGGCAGAATCGTATCGTCGGTCATGGCGGGCCTGGCGTTCGCGGTTGAGGTGATGGGGTTGGCTTTGCAACCGAATCCTACGCCGCATCAGCGCTTTACACCACGCTCGCCAGCCTCTCAGGCGCACTCTGACGAATAAGACGGGCTAGACAGATCATCGTTTGTGACGCAGTAGGACTAGGCGAATGTAGCTAGCGACCAACGGCGGGCGCGGGCCATCGGGCGTTGGCCGGCGGGCTCATGCGAAGGTTGCGACGAACGACCCGACGAGCAACACAGCAAAAACCTGTCAATCCCCATGCGCGAAAATATTTCGCTTTATCCGAAAAGCAACTCGGTGCTATAAATCCGCCGTCTCATCCGATCGAGGGGCGCTGCGCATCGTCACGGGTGTTGCGGTGAGATGCGGTGGACGCCGAGCGTGCGACTGACGAGAGCACGTGATGCGGACGGTGAGTCGTGTGGTCCTGACGCCCTAGCGGCCGGTGTCCTTTTGTGAGACGCAATTGCGTCTTGCGAAGGCGGTGACAAGCAAGCCCAGTCTCGCCGGGGAGAGCACGAAGTAAGCCGTAAAACCATCGCGCAGGGAATGCCGGATTGCTCCGGTTACACCTGTGGTCCTACCTCCGGTGCTTTTTGTTGCACCGGACCCATGGGTGCAATCGGCACCCGGCTTTCCCTGCGCCCTCTGCAAGCGAGAGGGCGAGACGAGATGCAAAGCTCGGGCACATCATGTCGCGAGAATGCGGATGCGCGAGTCACAAATCGCGCCACACATTCACCGTCGTCCCGGCGAAGGCCGGGACCCATAACCACAAATGCCAATTGTTATGCACCGTTGGAACGACGAGTCCCGTCAACCACATCTGCCGCGGCGTATGGTTCCCGGCCTTCGCCGGGACGACGTGTGGAGAGTATCCGGGCCTCAAATCGATTCTTGCGGCGCGGACAGAGCGCCCACGAAGCTCACCGCCCGCGCAAACTCCCCTCCAGCCGCGCCAGTTCGCCGTCGAGATCGCGCTCGACGTCGGCCACGTGCATGTCGACCACCCGATAGTCGCGCGCCTCGAGCCAGGCGCGGCGCTTGGCGCGGTCGGCTCCGATGGCCTCGCTCTCGTTCGGATTGACCAGCTCGATCGCGGTCCGATGCACGAAGGAGACGAAGTCGGGGATGTGGCGGCCGACCGGGGTCTGGCGCTTGAACTGGCCGGCGAAGCGGCGGTCCCGGGTCAGCGCCTGCCACAGGATCCGTTCGGCGTCGGTCGGATTGCGGCGGAGCAGCCGGGCGAGGCCGCGGACCGTGCTGCTGTTGTCCGCGGCCGCACCGCCCCCTCCCTGTTCGGCGAGCAGCGCCCGCAGCCTTGTCGCCTGGGCACCGTCGAGCACCCCGCCCTTGGCCGGGCCCTTGCGCCCCTCGGCGATCGCCATCACCACGCCGTGCAGCGTGTGCATGTCCTGCTTGGTTGGGTCCATCCGGGTGAATATGTTGCGCAAGTTCACCAGCATGGTGTCGCGCTTCTCCGCCGGCCGCAGGAACTCGACCTTGTCGAGCTCGGTGACGAGGTTGTCGAAGAACGCCTGCATCTGGTGCTGGGAGGCCGGCTCGGACCGCTCGGGCATCGCGAACGGCAGCGCGCCCGCGGTCGACAGCTTGAACCACTCATAGCCCATCAACAGCACCGCCTGCGCCAGATTGAGCGAGGCGAAGCCCGGGTTGACCGGGAAGGTGATGATGCGGTTGGCGAGCGCGACCTCCTCATTGGTCAGGCCGGAGCGTTCCCGCCCGAACAGGATGCCGGCGCCCCCACCGGAGGCGACATGGCCGACGATCTCGCCGGCCGCGCCTTCCGGCCCGACCACCGGCTTGGCCTGGTCGTGGGCGCGGGCGGTGGTCGCAAACACCAGCGTCAGGTCGGCGATCGCCTCTTCGACGGTGTCGAACAGTTCAACCGAACCGATGATGTGGTCGGCGCCGGCCGCGGCGCGCTGCGCGGCAACATTCGGCCAGCCGTCACGCGGATTGACGATGCGCATCCGGGTCAACGCGAAGTTGCCCATCGCGCGCGCGGCCATGCCGATGTTCTCGCCAAGCTGCGGCTCGACCAGGATGACGACGGGACCGGCAAGGTCGTGCCCTGCCTTGGTCTTGTCGGTGCCGGACATCTCACTTCACTTTCTGATTCAACGTCTGAAGGTTTTGAATCAGCTTCCGAAGAGCCTGACTCAAAGTCTCATGCAGGCGGCCCAAGAGCAGCATCGACCAGCTGTGCACGGGTTTCGCGCGGGACCAATTTCTCCAAGGAGATAACAGGGTTAGCGGCGATTGCGAATCCTCAATCGGAGTCCGGATCGCACGTAACGAAGGCTGCCGCTTGCGCGCGCTTCGCCTTCGGATAGGCTATCAACCACAACCAAAGCGAAGCTGTAAAGGCACGCTTGAGACGCCGGTTGAACGGCGAGGCACCTTGGGGGGACGACGATGCGGGGCAGATGGACGCTGGCGATTGTGGGCCTGGTTTTGATCGTGGCGGGGGGCCTGCTCGCCCACCTCACGCAGACCTCGGGCGGCATCCGGATCGAGGATGTCAGGTTCAAGGGCGCCAAGGGCAACACGATGAGCGCCCTGCTCTACATCCCGGCGAATGCGACGGCGCAGGCTCCGGCGCCCGGCATCCTCGCGGTCCACGGCTACATCAATTCGCGCGAGACTCAGGACGGCTTCGCCATCGAGTTCGCCCGCCGCGGCTATGTCGTGCTGGCGCTCGACCAGACCGGCCATGGCTACAGCGACCCGCCCTCGTTCGCCAACGGCTTTGGCGGACCCGACGGCCTTGCCTATCTCCGCAGCCTGCCATTCGTCGACAAGGAGAACATCGGGCTCGAGGGCCATTCGATGGGCGGCTGGACCGTGCTGGCCGCCGCCGCCGCGATGCCCAACGACTACAAGTCGATGGTGCTGGAGGGCTCGTCCACCGGCAAGCCGTTCGCTGCCGAGGGCACGGCGAGCTGGCCGCGCAACACCGCTTTGGTGTTCGCGCAGTACGAAGAATTCTCCACCCTGATGTGGGGCGTCGATCTCGCTCGCGACGTCACCACGAGCCCAAAGCTCTGGGCGCTGTTCGGCACCCAGGGCGCGGTCGAGCCGGGCAAGGTATATGGCGATCCTGCTGCGGGCACCGCACGGGTGCTGTACACGCCGGCGATGACCCATCCGGCCGAGCACATCTCGCATGAAGCGATCGGCTACAGCCTCGACTGGTTCGCCAAGACGCTGAAGGGCGGCACGGCGCGCCCCGTTGGCGACCAAATCTGGTTCCGCAAGGAGATCGGCACGCTGATCGCGCTGATCGGCTTCGTCGCGCTGGTGATCGGGACGTTCGACGGGCTGCTGGAGGCACAGATGTTCTCCCGCCTGCGGCTGCCGGCGGTCACCGACGGCACCATGCCGCCGCATGAGGCCGCGAGCGGCCGGCGCTGGACCACGGCGTTCATCCTCTCGGCCTTCATTCCGGCGCTGACCTATTATCCGGCCTTTGCGCTGGGCGGCACTTTCGTGACCCCGAGTGCCTTCCTGCCGCAGGGCATCACCAACCAGATCCTGGTCTGGGCCATCATCAACGGCCTCATCACGCTGGCCCTGATGCGGTTCGCGCCGAAGCGCGCCAGCCGGACCGGCCTCGTCGGTCAATCCGTCGTGATCGCGGTGATTTCGGTTGCGGTCGGCTATGCCGCGCTCTGGCTCGCCGACCTCGCGTTCAAGATCGACTTCAGGTTCTGGATCGTCGCACTCAAGTTGATGAGCGCGAAGCAATTCCTCATCTTCCTGATCTATCTGATTCCGTTCACGGCGTTTTTCGTCGTGGCGCGGCATGTGTTGCACCGGAATTTCTCGACCATGTGCGCCCCGCGCGGGGCGCTCTATCTGACCAACATCCTGGCGCTGACGTTCGGTTTCATCGTGTTGCTGGTCCTGCAATACGGCACGCTGTGGCTGACCGGAAAACTGTTCAATCCGATCCCGGACCCCAGTTTCGTGCCGCTCTCGACCATCGTTGCGATCCAGTTCGTGCCGCTCCTGGCGATCGTCGCCGTGATCGCGACCTTCACCTGGCGGCGGACCGGATCGAGCCTGCCGGGGGCCCTGATCGCAGGCCTGTTCGTGACCTGGTACATCGTGGCCGGGACGGCGACCCAGGTCCCATTTTAGAGGGTTTTGAGCGAAGCCGGCACCGGTTCGCGTGAAGAAAACCCGTCAGAGACAAGGACCGGGAGCCGCCATCAGAATGGCGGTTCTCGATGAAAAGATGGGCTTAAAGTGCATAACCGGTCCGCTTCCGCCGGCCCCCGGGCGGTGCTATAGCGCAGGCGTATTCCAACCCGCGGTCAAAAGCGCGCTGTTCCCAAGAGGGCCCCTCCGTCATGGCAAAAATCAAGGTATCCAATCCCGTCGTCGAGCTCGATGGCGACGAGATGACCCGGATCATCTGGCAGTACATCAAGGACAAGCTGATCAACCCGTTCCTGGATGTCGAACTGCTCTATTTCGATCTCGGCATGGAATACCGCGATGCGACCAATGACCAGGTCACCATCGACGCCGCCAACGCCATCAAGAAGGTCGGCGTCGGCGTCAAATGCGCCACCATCACCCCGGACGAGGCCCGGGTGAAGGAATTCAACCTGAAGGAAATGTGGAAGTCGCCGAACGGCACCATCCGCAACATCCTCGGCGGCTGCATCTTCCGTGAGCCGATCATCTGCAAGAACGTGCCGCGCCTGGTTCCCGGCTGGTCCAAGCCGATCATCATCGGCCGCCACGCCTTCGGCGACCAGTACCGCGCCACCGACATCAAGTTCCCCGGCAAGGGCGTGCTGACGATGAAGTTCGTCGGTGAGGACGGCGCCGTGATCGAGAAGGAAGTGTTCAAGGCGAACGGTGCCGGCGTCGCGATGCAGATGTACAATCTCGACGACTCCATCGTCGATTTTGCCCGCGCCTCGTTCAATTACGGCCTGATGCGCAACTACCCGGTCTATCTCTCGACCAAGAACACGATCCTGAAGGTCTATGACGGCCGCTTCAAGGACATCTTCCAGGACGTATTCGACCGCGAGTTCAAGAAGGACTTCGACGCCAAGGGCCTGACCTACGAGCACCGCCTGATCGACGACATGGTGGCCTCGGCGCTGAAATGGTCCGGCGGCTATGTCTGGGCCTGCAAGAACTATGACGGCGACGTGCAGTCCGACACCGTGGCCCAGGGCTACGGCTCGCTCGGCCTGATGACCTCGGTGCTGCTCACCCCGGACGGCAAGACGGTCGAAGCCGAAGCCGCCCACGGCACGGTGACCCGCCACTATCGCGAGCACCAGAAGGGCAAGGAGACCTCGACCAACTCGATCGCGTCGATCTTCGCCTGGACCCGGGGCCTCGCCCACCGCGCCAAGCTCGACAACAATCTGGAGCTGGCGAAGTTCGCCACCACCCTGGAGAAGGTCTGCGTCGCGACCGTCGAGGAGGGCTACATGACCAAGGACCTCGCGCTCCTGGTCGGCGCCGACCAGCGCTGGCTCTCGACCACCGGCTTCCTCGACAAGGTCGCCGACAATCTCGGCAAGGCGATGGCGGCCTAAGGCCGCCTGTTGCCGAACGTTGCAGTGAGCGTGACCATGACCCTACTCGGCCGGGTGACGCTCGCATCCTTGTTGCTGACCGGATCGGCGGCGCTCGCTGCCGATCCCCTGCCCGCCCCCGTTGCGGCGCCGGACGAGACCACGGTCCTCACCGTCCACGCCGAGGGCGCCCAGGTCTATGAGTGCAAGCCGGTCACCGACGGCAAGCTCGCCTGGTCGTTCCGCGAACCCATCGCCACCCTGATCGCCGGCGGCCGCACGATCGGCCGGCACTATGCCGGCCCGAACTGGGAGCATGTCGACGGCAGCGCCGTCACCGCCCGCACCGCCGGCAGCGCCCCCGTCGCAACCGCCGCCGACATTCCCTGGCTGAAGCTCGAGGTGATCGCCCACCGCGGCAACGGCGTGCTGACCAACGTCGCCACCGTGCAGCGGATCAACACATCTGGCGGGCAGCTCGACGGCGCCTGCGACAAGGCCGGCGTGTTGCAGAGCGCGCCCTACTCGGCGGATTACGTGTTCCTGCGCCGCGACTAGAGCGTTTTCGAGCGAAGTGGGCACCGGTTCGCGTGAAGAAAACGCGTCAAAAGAAGAATCTAGAGCCTCGTTCCGATTCAATCGGAATGAGGCTCTAGTCGCGGATACCGCCGTCGGTCTCGCCCGGCGCCTGCGCGATTTCGCCGGCGGCAAGGTCGCCACCGGCCGTGAGCGGATCGGCGAGCCGCGCCTCCGCCGTTTCCCGGACATGGGCAGCGAGCGCCGGCATGCGCTCGATCAGGGCATGGAAGTCCTGCGCGTCGAGCGCCAGCAGCTTGGTCTTGCGCGTCGCCGTCACTGTGCCGGAGCGGTTGGTGCGTCGGAGCAGCGCGATCTCGCCGAAGAACGCGCCGTCGGCAAGCTTCACAAGCTGGCTCGGCAGGTCGATCTCGACCTCGCCGGCGGTGATGAAATACATCGACGACGCCGCATCGCCTCGCCGCACCAGCACCTCGCCGGCCTCGATGGTCTGCGACCGCAGCAGGCGCATGATGTCGGCGATATCGGCCGCGTTGAGATGCGAGAACAGCGGCACCCGCGCCAGCATGCCCCAGGTCACGACGAAATCGCGGCGCCGGACCTCGTCGGCGAACGCGGTCGAGACGATCGCGACCGGCAGCGCGATCATCGCAAAGCCGACCACGATCGCAACCACCGTGACGATCCGTCCGAGCGGCGTCACCGGGACGACATCGCCGTAGCCGACGGTGCCGAGCGTCACGATCGCCCACCACATCGCCTGCGGCATGGTGCCGAACTTGTCCGGCTGCACCTTGTGCTCGATGGCATAGAGTAGCGAGGCGAACAGCAGCACCGCGCCGGTCAGGATCACCACGCAGCCGAACAGCGTGCGCCGCTCGGCATGCAGCGCCGCCAGCAGCGAGCGCATCGCGGTCGAATAGCGCACCAGCTTCAGGAACGGCAGCATTCCGAACAGCACCAGCGCAGTCTTGTCACCGATCGCAAGCGCGATGGCCGACGGCAGGAAGGCGAGCAGGTCGATCACGCCGAGCGCCGAGAAGGCGTATTCGAGCCGCGCCTGCAGCGGCGTCATGTCGCGCAGCGAGCGGCCGACCACGCTCCAGAGCCGCGCGGCATATTCCAGCGCAAAGGCGATGACGGCGGCGATTTCGATCGCCGTGAACAGCCACCACAGCTGCGCATCGAACTCGGGCACCGATGCCAGGATCGCCGCCAGCACGTCGACACTGATGATCGCGATGACCAGCCGGACAAAGCGCGAGCCGACCGAATGCGGCAGGTGGTCCTGCTCGAGCAGCTCGTAGAGACGGTCGCGCAGCCCGGGATCGCTGATCGTGGGCTTGCCCGGAGCCGTCGCCACGATCAGCCTCTCCGTCAGGCGCCGGCCGATGCCTGTTGAGTCATCGCCTGCTCGATCGCCGACAGCGCCGCATCCGCCTTGGCGCCGTCGGGCCCGCCCGCCTGCGCCATGTCGGGCCGGCCGCCGCCGCCCTTGCCGCCGAGCGCCTCGGAGCCCTTGCGCACCAGCTCGACCGCGTTGAAGCGCGAGGTCAGATCGGCGGTAACACCGACCACGATGCCGGCCTTGCCGTCCTCGGTGACGCCGACGATCGCGACCACGCCCGAGCCGATCTGCTTCTTGCCGTCGTCGACGAGGCTCTTCAGGTCCTTGGTCTCGACGCCCTCGACCGCGCGGGCGAGCAGCTTGACGTTGCCGACCTCGCGCACGCCCGAGGCCGCGCCGTTCGACGACGCGCCGCCACCGCCCATCGCGAGCTTCTTGCGGGCGTCCGACAGGTCGCGCTCGAGCTTCTTGCGCTCTTCCATCAGCGCCGTGATGCGCGCCGGGACATCCTCGATCGTGGTGCGCAGCTCCTGCGCCGCGGTCTTGGCCAGCGCCATCGTGTCATTGGCGTGCCTGCGCGCATGGCGCCCGGTCAGTGCCTCGATGCGGCGCACGCCCGACGCCACCGCGCCCTCGCCGGTCACCGAGATCAGGCCGATATCGCCGGTGCGGCGGACATGGGTGCCGCCGCAAAGCTCGACCGACCAGCCGAGCACGTTCTGACCGTGCTCGCGGGCGCTCTTGCCCATCGAGACGACGCGGACCTCGTCGCCATATTTCTCGCCGAACAGCGCGCGAGCGCCGGCCTCGCGGGCGTCGTCGACCCCCATGATGCGGGTCGTCACCTCGTCATTCTCGAGCACGACGTCGTTGGCGATGTCCTCGACCCGGGCAAGCTCGTCCGGCGTAATCGGCTTCGGATGCACGAAGTCGAAGCGCAGCCGGTCCGGCGTGACCAGCGAGCCGCGCTGGGCGATGTGATCGCCGAGCACCTGGCGCAGCGCCTCATGCAAGAGGTGCGTCGCGGAGTGGTTGGCGCGGATCGACGAACGCCTCGCGTGATCGACCTCGAGCTGCAACGCGGTGCCGACGTTGAGCGTACCCTGCTCCACCGTGCCCAGATGCACGAACAGATCGCCTGCCTTCTTCTGCGTGTCGGTGACGCGGAACTTGACGCCGTCACGCGTAAGGATGCCGATGTCGCCGACCTGGCCGCCGGACTCCGCATAGAACGGGGTCTGGTTCAACACGATCGCGCCGCTCTCGCCGGTCTTGAGAGTGCCGGTCTCGGCGCCGTCCTTGACCAGTGCCGTCACCACGCCTTCCGCGCTCTCGGTCTCATAGCCGAGGAATTCGGTCGCACCGAGCTTCTCGCGCAGCGGAAACCAGATCGCTTCGGTCGTCGCCTCGCCCGAACCTGTCCAGGAGGCGCGCGCCTTGACGCGCTGCCGCTCCATCGCATCGGTGAACGCCGCCTGGTCGACGCTGATGCCGCGCGACTTCAGCGCGTCCTGCGTCAAATCCAACGGGAAGCCAAAGGTGTCGTACAGCGTGAACGCGGTGTCGCCGTCGAACATGTCGCCCTTCTTGAGGCCGGCGCTCTTCTCGTCGAGGATCGATAGGCCGCGCACCAGCGTCTTGCGGAAGCGCGTCTCTTCCAGCCGCAGCGTCTCCTCGATCAGGTTCTCCGCACGCACCAGGTCCGGATAGGCCTGGCCCATCTCGCGGACCAGCGCCCAGACCAGCCGATGCATCAGCGGCTCATGCGCGCCGAGCAATTGGGCATGGCGCATCGCACGGCGCATGATCCGGCGCAGCACGTAGCCGCGGCCCTCGTTCGACGGCAGCACGCCGTCGGCAATCAGGAACGCCGACGAGCGCAGATGGTCCGCGATAACCCGATACGACGCAACGGTCTGCTCGTTCGGACCGTGTCCGAGCGCGGATGCGGCCGCATCGATCAAATGGCGGAACAGATCGGTCTCGAACACGCTTTCGGCGCCTTGCAGGATCAAGGCCATGCGTTCCAGGCCCATGCCGGTGTCGATCGAGGGACGCGGCAGCGGCACGCGCTCCTCCTTCGTCACCTGGTCGAACTGCATGAACACCAGGTTCCAGAACTCGAGGAAGCGATCGCCGTCCTCCTCCGGACTGCCCGGAGGTCCGCCCCAGATATGCTCGCCGCGGTCGATGAAGATCTCGGAGCACGGACCGCACGGCCCGGTATCGCCCGCCGCCCAGAAATTGTCCGACGTCGCGATGCGGATGATGCGGTCGTCCGAGAAGCCGGCGATCTTCTTCCAATGGCCCGCCGCCTCGTCGTCGTCGTGGTAGATGGTGACGAGCAGCTTGTCCTTCTTCAGCCCGAAATCCTTGGTGACCAGGTTCCAGGCGAGCTCGATCGCGCGCTCCTTGAAGTAATCGCCGAACGAGAAGTTGCCGAGCATCTCGAAGAAGGTGAGATGGCGCGCGGTGTACCCGACATTGTCGAGGTCGTTATGCTTGCCGCCGGCGCGCACGCATTTCTGCGCGGTGGTCGCGCGCTGATAGGAACGCTTCTCGACGCCGGTGAAGACGTTCTTGAACTGCACCATGCCGGCCGCCGTGAACATCAGGGTCGGGTCGTTGCGCGGCACCAGCGGCGACGACGGCACGATTTCGTGGCCGTTCGCCTTGAAGTAGTTCAGAAAAGTCGCCCTGATGTCGTTGACACTGCTCATGTTCATCCAATCGGAAATAGGGGCCGGTCAGCCGCAAAAAGGCGTCATTTCCGGCCGAACGCTTTTAGACAAGGCCAGCTGCGGTGTCCAGAAACTGTGCAGGCGGATCATGGGCTTGCCGCGGCAGCACAAAGCCCATTGGATAGTTGCTGCGGCTGCGTTGACAGTCTTGGTGGCGCCGTGTTTTCTACCTACCTATAGCTAAGTCACGTCGGGAGAGACCGGCCTTGCGCCGGCGCCGAAGGAGCAACCGCCCCGGAAACTCTCAGGCAAAAGGACCGCGTGACGTCTGACATCTGGAAAGAGGCGCTGGGGTCATCCCCGATGCGTCCGCCGACGGGATAATACTCTCAGGCACAGCGACAGATGGGGCTTTCTGCAGGTTTCTCAAGGGGAAATAGGTCCCCTGCGGGAACCGCGAGGGCCCTGTGATGCTTGCGCGCGAAACTTCCCCGCTGAAACAGACCCCGTTGCACGCGCTGCACCTGGCGCGCGGCGCCAAGATGGTGCTGTTCGCCGGCTATAACATGCCGGTGCAATACACCGCCGGCGTGCTCAAGGAGCACTTGCACACCCGCAGCAACGCCGGCCTGTTCGACGTGTCCCACATGGGCCAGCTCGCGCTGAAGCCCAAATCCGGCAAGGTCACTGATGCAGCGCTCGCGCTGGAAAAACTGGTGCCGCAGGACATTGTCGGCATCGCGCCGGGACGGCAGCGCTACGCCCAATTCACCAATGACGACGGCGGGCTGCTCGACGATTTGATGGTCGCGAATTTCGGCGATCATTTGTTCCTGGTGGTGAACGCCGCCTGCAAGGCCGAGGACGAGGCGCATCTGCGCGCGCATCTCTCCGACGCCTGCGAAATCGTGTCGCTGGCCGACCGCGCGCTGATCGCGCTGCAGGGGCCGACAGCCGAATCGGCGCTGGCGAAACTTTGTGCAGATGTCAGTTCGATGAAATTCATGGACGCCGGCCCGCGCCGCGTCGCCGATATCGACTGTTTCGTCTCGCGCTCCGGCTATACCGGCGAGGACGGTTTTGAGATTTCGGTGCCGGCGGACAAGGCCGAAGCCCTGGTCACGGCGTTGCTGGACAATCCCGACGTGCTGCCGATCGGGCTCGGCGCGCGCGACAGCCTGCGGCTCGAAGCCGGGCTCTGCCTCTATGGCCACGATATCGACACCACGACGACGCCAGTCGAAGGCGCGCTGGAATGGTCGGTGCAGAAGGTGCGCCGCAGCGGCGGCGCCCGTGCCGGCGGTTTTCCGGGCGCCGACAAGATCCTCGCCCAATTCGCGCAAGGTGCCTCCCGCCGCCGTGTCGGCTTGAAGCCTGACGGCCGCGCACCGGTGCGCGAAGGTGCAGCCCTGTTCGCCGATCCGACCTCCACCGAGCCAATCGGCAAGGTGACGTCGGGCGGCTTCGGCCCGAGCCTCAATGCCCCCGTTGCGATGGGCTATCTGCCGACCTCGCTTTCCGCGCTCGACACCACCGTTTTCGCCGAGGTGCGCGGCCAGCGACTGCCGCTGAAGGTCGCCGCCACGCCCTTCGTTCCCAATACCTACAAACGCTAGACGCCAAAGGATCGATCCCCATGACGACGCTGTACACGTCCGACCACGAATGGCTCCGCATCGACGGCGACGTCGCCACGATCGGGATCACCGACTACGCGCAATCGCAGCTCGGCGACGTCGTGTTCGTCGAACTACCCAAGGTCGGCCGCAGCCTGAAGAAGGCCGAGGCCGCCGCCGTCGTCGAATCCGTCAAGGCCGCCTCCGACGTCTACGCGCCGATCACCGGCGAGGTGATCGAGGTCAACGAAGAACTCGCGGCCGAGCCCGCGCTGGTCAATTCGGATGCCGGCGGCAAGGCCTGGTTCTTCAAGCTGAAGATATCAGACAAGAGCGAGCTCGGCGGCCTGATGGATGAGGCCGCCTACGCCGCCCACACCGCCTGAGGATCAGCCCGAGGATCAAGCCATGAACGCGCCCTTCAAGCCGATCAACGAAGCCGCCACCGATTTCGTCCGCCGCCACATCGGACCGTCGCCGCGCGACGTCACCGCGATGCTGGAGACGGTCGGCGCTGCGAGCCTGCAGGCACTGATGAACGAGACGCTGCCGGCGTCGATCCGCCAGAAGGCGCCGCTCGATCTCGGCCGCGCGCTGAGCGAGACCGAGGCGCTTTCGCATATGAGCGAGCTCGCCGCGCAGAACCAGGTGTTCACCTCGCTGATCGGCCAGGGCTATTCCGGCACCATCCTGCCCGCGGTGATCCAGCGCAATATCCTGGAGAACCCGGCCTGGTACACCGCCTATACGCCGTACCAGCCGGAGATCAGCCAGGGCCGGCTCGAAGCGCTGTTCAACTTCCAGACCATGGTCTGCGACCTCACAGGCCTCGACGTCGCCAACGCTTCGCTGCTCGACGAGGCGACCGCGGCGGCCGAAGCGATGGCGCTCGCCGAGCGCCACTCGCAGGTCAAGGCGAAGGTGTTCTTCGTCGACAAGGAGGTGCATCCGCAGACGCTTGCCGTGATGCGCACGCGCGCCGCGCCCTTGGGCTGGGCACTGGTCGTCGGCGATCCCCTGACCGAACTCGACAAGGCCGACGTGCTCGGCGCGCTGCTGCAACATCCGGGCACATCAGGCGCGGTGCGCGACCTCAGGCCTGCGATCGCGTCGCTGCGCGCCAAGGGCGCGCTTGCGATCGTGGCGGCGGACCTGCTGTCGCTGACGCTGCTCACCTCGCCCGGCGAGCTCGGCGCCGACATCGCGATCGGCTCGGCGCAGCGGTTTGGCGTGCCGATGGGTTATGGCGGGCCGCACGCCGCCTACATGGCAGTGCGTGACACGCTGAAGCGCTCGCTGCCCGGCCGCATCGTCGGCCTGTCGGTGGATTCCCGCGGCGCGCCGGCCTATCGCCTGGCGCTGCAGACCCGCGAGCAGCACATCCGCCGCGAGAAGGCGACCTCGAACATCTGCACCGCGCAGGTGCTGCTCGCCGTGATCGCCTCGATGTATGCGGTCTATCACGGCCCCGAGGGCCTGACCCATATCGCACGCAGCGTGCATCGCCGCGCCACCGTGCTTGCCGCAGGCCTGCGCAAGCTCGGCTTTGCGCCTGTGAGCGAAGCGTTCTTCGACACCGTGACCGTCGAAGTCGGTGCGAAGCAGATCGAGCTGGTCTCCCGCGCGCTGGCGGAGCGGATCAATCTGCGCATCGGGGCGCCCACGCTCGGCATCGCGCTCGACGAGACCACGACGCCGGAGACCGTCGAGGCGGTGTGGCGCGTGTTCGGCGGCAAGCTCAGCTATGCCGAGATCGAGGCGGCCGCACGCGAGGCGCTGCCGAAGGAGCTGCGGCGCAGCAGCGCCTTCCTGACCCATCCGGTGTTCAACACCCACCGCTCGGAGACCGAGCTGCTGCGCTACATGCGCAAGCTCAGCGATCGTGACCTGGCGCTCGACCGCGCCATGATCCCGCTCGGCTCCTGCACCATGAAGCTCAACGCCACCACCGAGATGATCCCGCTGACCTGGCCGGCGTTCGGCAATCTGCATCCGTTCGCGCCGGCGGATCAGGCCAAGGGCTATCACGCGCTGTTCCAGCGGCTCGAGCAGTGGCTGTGCGACATCACCGGCTATGACGCGGTCTCGCTGCAGCCGAACTCCGGCGCGCAGGGCGAATATGCCGGGCTTCTCGCCATCCGCGGCTATCATCTCGCGCGCGGCGAGCCGCATCGCAAGGTGTGCCTGATCCCCTCCTCCGCGCACGGCACCAATCCGGCCTCGGCCGCGATGGTCGGCATGGACGTCGTGGTGGTGGCCTGCGATGCGCGCGGCGACGTCGATGTCGAGGACCTTCGCGCCAAGGCGGAGAAGCATTCGAAAGACCTCGCCGCGGTCATGATCACCTATCCGTCGACCCACGGCGTGTTCGAGGAGCATATCAGCGAGATCTGCGACATCGTGCATGCGCATGGCGGACAGGTCTATCTCGACGGCGCCAACATGAATGCACAGGTCGGGCTGTCCCGGCCCGGCGATTACGGCGCCGATGTCAGCCATCTCAATTTGCACAAGACCTTCTGCATCCCGCATGGCGGCGGCGGCCCCGGCATGGGCCCGATCGGCGTCAAGGCGCATCTGGCGCCCTATTTGCCGGGCCATCCCGCAACCGACGGCACGGTTGCGCACGCCATCGGCCCGGTGTCGGCCGCGCCGTTCGGTTCGGCGTCGATCCTGACCATCTCCTACATCTACATCCTGATGATGGGCGGCGAAGGGCTGACGCGCGCGACCGAGATCGCGATCCTCAATGCGAATTACATCGCGGCACGGCTGCAGCCGCATTTCCCGGTGCTGTATCGCAACGTCCGCGGCCGCGTCGCGCATGAGTGCATCGTCGATCCGCGGGCGCTGAAGACGACCAGCGGCGTTACCGTGGACGACATCGCCAAGCGGCTGATCGACTACGGCTTCCACGCGCCGACCATGAGCTTCCCGGTGGCGGGCACGCTGATGATCGAGCCGACGGAATCGGAATCGAAGTTCGAGATCGACCGCTTCTGCGACGCCATGATCGCGATCCGCAACGAGATCGCGGAGATCGAGAAGGGCCGCTGGAAGGTCGAGGCCTCGCCGCTGCGCCACGCGCCGCACACCGTCCACGACATCGCCGACGATGCCTGGAACCGGGCCTACAGCCGCGCCGAGGGCTGCTTCCCCGCGGGCGTGTCACGTTCCGACAAATACTGGAGCCCGGTCGGGCGCGTCGACAACGTCTATGGCGATCGCAATCTGGTATGCTCGTGCCCGCCGGTGGAGGATTACGCGCAGGCGGCGGAGTAGCGCGGGCGATTAGCGTAGGTGCCGTAGGATGGGTAGAGCGCAGCGAAACCCATCACCAGTGCCAATCACGCTCAATGAACGATGGGTTTCGCTTCCGCCTTCGCTCTTCGAGCTACGGCGGACAAGTCGCGGTACCGCATCCTGCGGTCTGGCAATCATAAGGCCCGGCGAGACTGCGGGGCGAACGACGGCGAGCAATGCCGCGGCAGGAGGATTCATGCGCCAGGAATTCTGGTTTCATTTCCCGTTTCGCGTCCGCTATTCCGAGGTCGACGCGCAGGCCGTGGTGTTCAACGCCCACTATCTGACCTATTTCGACACGGCGATCACCGAATATTTTCGCGCGATGGGCTACGACTATCTCGGCGAGGTGGCGCGGACCGGCGTCGATTTTCATACCGTGAAGTCGGTCGTCGAATACAAGGCGCCGATCCGGTTCGACGAGGACATCGAGGTCTGCGTGCGGGTCGCGCGGATCGGCCGCTCCTCGATCGTGCTTGCGCTTGCGATCTTCGCCAAGGGCTCCGACGACCTTCGCGCCACCGGCGAAATCATCTGGGTCGCCACCGATCAGAAGACGCACCAATCGGTCGCCGTGACCGAGAACTTGCGCGCGCTGATCGCGAGCCGGGAAAAGGCGCTGGCGCAGGGGTAAGCCGACTGCCAATCCGCGTTGCGCGGATTGAGACACAACGGCCACTCCGCCATCGGGCGCTAGTGCTTCACCAAGGTTGGGCTCCAGCGCCAGAGATTGTCGTTGGTGAGGTGCGTGCCGCCCCACCAACGATCGATCGGATTGTGACGACTGAAGTCCTCCCTATGGGCGAGGACAGCTTCGCCAAATTCAGTCAGCGACAGCCGGCTTCGCCGATAGGCCTCCATGCGCGCTCGCAAATTCTCAAGGGCGATCACGCGTAGCTCATCATCGAGCCCGGCGATCGCGGGCTGCGGCCCATGCGCGAGCCCTTAAAGCAGCGTCCCGATTTCCATGTCGGTGAATACCGCGCGTTGACCGAACCCGCGAAGGTAGAACAACCCGTTCGTACCCATGAAGCCCGCCGCAATCAGTTCGAGCAGTCGTAGTTCGGTCGCGCCAAGTCCCGATCTGCTCCACGGAAGCTCCTGGAGCAGGTCAAGCAGGGCCGGCCTCAGCAAGGGAAAGCCGCTGAGGTCTCGACATAGCGCATCGAAGCAAGCCTCGGGCGTTGCCGCGCGATAGGCCTGCCAGCAGATGCTTGCGGTCTCGAGGTCGGCAGGCCGTATGTTGATAAGCGGCACTTCGTTCCATCCGCGCCATGTCTCGTGCAGCGTCGACAGAGCGAAAGCGACCAGGCGCAATTTCAACTTGGCCGCCATCGCCGGGTAAGCCCGGAAATGATCGAGCAACCAAATCAGCTGCAATTGATCATTTGGGTCCGGATCGAACCAAAGCTCGACAATCTCGTAAGGTTCGCAGAATTCGATCAGCGCGAGATTCCTGCGCGCCCTGGCATCCTGAGGCCACTGGCTCCGCGTGCTCCAGTGCGACCAATGTCCGACCGGATCCTGGTCCGACCGTAATCCGAAGTAAGTCTCAAGCTCTCCTAGGAGCCCGTCCAGATATGTTTTCGTGACGGGCATTTGTTGTAGAGTAGCAGGCTCAGGCTGCGTTTGCGAGGTTGAACAGCTTGAGGAGGTTATGGACGGTGCAGATCATTGTCCACTCGGCGCGCACTTTCTCGATGCCCCGCAACAGGAACTGGCGGAAGCCTCTTGCCTGTTTGATCTGCCCGAACACCGGCTCCACCACTTGCTTTCGCAATCGGTAGGGTGTTTCGAAGCCGCCATCGTCGATCTTCTTTCGCATGGCCTGTGTCAGCGGGCCGCCGACTTTTCCGTTCGCTACTGTCGGGTGCTTGGCGCGTCCGGGCGCGACATAGCCATCGATGCTGCGTGTGTCGAGCGCTTCGAGATTGGCTTCGCTGCAGTAGCCGGAATCCGCTGAGGCCTGCCGCGGCTTGCGGCCAAGATTGCTCTCGATGGCCTCGATCAGGGGCACCAACTGGCCCTGATCGCTGCCGTGCTGGGTCAGTTCTTGCGCGACAATGATCTGGGCATGTGCATCGACGGCCGCCTGGGCATTATAGGCCTGAACGAAGCCATCCTTCGACTTCATGATGCGGCTTTCCGGATCGGTGAAGTTGCGTTGCGCCTTGGGATTGGGTTCCTCCGATGGCAGCGCCGCCGGTTTGCCCGGCTTCTTGCGGCCTTCGGCCTGGCGCTGCTGTTCCTTTTCGGCCTCGATGCGGCGCTCTTCCTCCGCCGCCAGTTTGGCGTCCGCTTCCAGCGCCGCCATCGCTTGCTGGATCTTCGCCAGCCGTTTCTGCTTGTCGACGGTCCAGTCCGGCAGTTCGTCGCTGTTGCCGAAAGTCTCATCCTCCGAGGCATCCGCCGCCTCGGCGGCCGCCAGCATGCGAGCGACCTCGGCCTTCAATTCCGCCTCGCGCTTCTTCATGCGCTCATAACTCATCGCCTTGTGTTTCGACGCGTTCGCCTTGATCTTCGTACCATCCAGCGCGACATGACCGAGCTTGACCAGCCCGGCCGTCTCGCACAACTTCAGAACCTGCACGAATAGCGCGCCGAGCGCCTTCAAATGTCGCTTGCGAAAGTCGCTGATCGTCCGAAAATCCGGCGCATCCAGCGCCACGATCATCACAAAATCGTTCCGCTCCCGGCAGGCCTTGGCAATCCGACGCGACGAATACAGCCCACTCGCATAGCTATGCAGCAGCAGCGCCACCATCATCCGCGGATCAAACGGCGGCTGCCCAAGCCCGCTCACATAGCTGCCCATGATCTCCCTGAGATCGAGGCTCTCCCGCACCAGATCAACCATAAACCGCGAGACATGGCCTTTCGGCACGAAGTCCTGCACATTCGGCGGCAGAAGCAGCGTCTGATCGATGTTCCAAGGCCGAAAATACTTGCTCATCGCCCAATGTTGAATCAGACCCGACCAGATTTGAACAGCGACTATCCAGACAAGCTCCTAGCGGCGGCAGTGGTCCGCCGACAAATCGAAAGCCGGATGTAATAGCGACCTCGGCGAGCCCCGAACGTGTGGGGCTAAGGCCGGACGGACTGGTCAGGATCAGGCGCTTCATCGGCACAACTCTCTCGACGCCGGCACCAAACGAAACGGGCGCCGAAGACGTCGGAAACTCAACGTCCTCAGCGCCCGCTTGCAGCGAAGTCTTGAAGTGAGCCGGCTTACTCCTCGGTCGGCTCCTCGCCCTCGGCGTCGCGCTCGGGCGTGCCGGCGAGGATCTGCTCGGAGATCAGGCCGGAGTTCTGCCGGATTGCGGCTTCGATCTTGGCGGTGATGTCAGGGTTCGCCTTCAGGAAGGCCTTGGAATTCTCGCGTCCCTGGCCGAGCCGCTGGCTGTCATAGGAGAACCAGGCGCCCGATTTCTCGACGATGCCGGCCTTGACGCCGAGGTCGAGGATCTCGCCCATCTTGGAGACGCCCTCGCCATACATGATGTCGAACTCGACCTGCTTGAAAGGCGGCGCCAGCTTGTTCTTCACAACCTTGACGCGGGTGGTGTTGCCGACGACCTCGTCGCGCTCCTTGATCGCGCCGATGCGGCGGATGTCGAGGCGGACCGAGGCATAGAACTTCAGCGCGTTGCCGCCGGTGGTGGTCTCCGGCGAACCGTACATCACGCCGATCTTCATGCGAATCTGGTTGATGAAGATCACCATGGTGTGGGACTTGTTGATCGAGGCGGTGAGCTTGCGCAGCGCCTGGCTCATCAGGCGCGCCTGCAGGCCCGGCAGTGCATCGCCCATCTCGCCCTCGAGCTCGGCTTTCGGCACCAGCGCAGCGACCGAATCGACCACCAGCACGTCGACCGCACCGGAGCGCACCAGCGTGTCGCAGATTTCCAGCGCCTGCTCGCCGGTGTCAGGCTGCGAAATCAGCAGCTCGTCGATGTTGACGCCGAGCTTGCGCGCATAGACCGGGTCGAGCGCGTGTTCAGCGTCGATGAAGGCGCAGATGCCGCCCTTCTTCTGGCCTTCCGCCACCGTGTGCAGCGCCAGCGTGGTCTTGCCCGAGGACTCCGGCCCGTAGATCTCGACGACGCGGCCCTTCGGCAGCCCGCCGACGCCGAGCGCAATGTCGAGCCCGAGCGACCCCGAAGATATCGTCTCGACATCCATCGAGCGGTCGTTCTTGCCGAGCTTCATCACCGAGCCCTTGCCGAACTGGCGCTCGATCTGGGAGAGCGCGGCTGAGAGGGCCTTGGACTTGTCCATGGAGGATCCTTCGACGATACGCAGGGCAGTAGCAGACATTGGGATGTGCTCCTTATGGCGGGGATTCGCTAGCGGGACAAACGGGTGATGAGATCGGGCGGAATGCGTTTTTGATTGGAACCTCGTACCACGTTTGTTCTATGTTCGCAATATGTTCTTTCCGCAAATCGGTGCTGGCCTGCTTTATCCCCTGGTGGCCCGGTTTGAATCTTGGCGTGGTCCGTTTTGGATTAAGCGAACAGAAACCAAGGCTTGGCCGATGTTCTCAGTAGGACTACTGAGCGGCCCTATTCACTGTTCTGGGCATATAAATCTTGATGATGCTCAATCCGTTCTTGCGAGAACAAAAGATAGGGCCGTCCGTGACCGGGATGGACCGAACGGCCCCAGCCAGCCCGTAGTACCAAAATGGAAGAATGGGCCGACACTCCTAGCCCGTCTTATTCGTCAGAGTGCGCCTGAGAGGCTGGCGAGCGTGGTGTAAAGCGCTGATGCGGCGTAGGATTCGGTTGCAAAGCCAACCCCATCACCTCAACCGCGAACGCCAGGCCCGCCATGACCGATGATACGATTCTGCCCTTCTCGTTTCCAGCCGTTCACGCCAAGAAAGTCACAGCTGCCTTCGATGGCGGTCGGCTGACCTCGAACGGGGGCGTGATGCTTCTGGCGATGGCCGAGCGGCGTCTCGGCTTGGCCGACAATTTGGCCCGGGTGTTCCCGGATCGGCGCGATCCGACGCGGGTCGTGCACAGCCTTGTCGATATGTTCCGCGCGCGCATGTTCGCGATCTGCTGCGGCTACGAGGACGCCGACGACCTCGATCATCTGCGGTCCGATCCCGCATTCAAGCTGGCCTGCGGACGGCTGCCGGACACGGGTCGCGATCTGTGTTCCCAACCGACGCTGTCGCGGCTGGAGAATGCTCCGCGCCTGCGCGACGTGATCCGACTGACCTACACTTTGGTCGACGCATGGATGGATAGCTACCCGCGCGAGCCGGCATCCGTCACGCTCGACATCGATGATACCTGCGATGTCGTCCACGGCCATCAGCAGCTCTCGCTGTTCAACGCTCATTATGACGAACGCTGCTTCCTGCCGATCCACGTCTACGACACGGAGAAGAGCCGGCCCGTGGCGGTCGTGTTGCGGCCCGGCAAGACGCCGGGCGGCGTCGAGGTGCGTGCCCATCTGCGCCGCCTGATACGGCATATCCGGACGCGGTGGCACAACACGCGAATTACGTTCCGTGGCGACGGGCACTATGCCCGGCCGGAGGCAATGGCGTGGTGCGAGACCAACGGCATCGACTACATCTTCGGTCTGTCCGGCACCAAGCCGCTCGCCAGAAAACTCGACGAGGCCGCCGACGACATCCGCACGCGACGCGCCATCGAGAACCTGCCGGTTCTGCGTGGCTATACCGAGACGCGCCACAAGGCCAAGTCCTGGGATCGCGAACGGCGTACCGTCGCCCGTATTGAGGCGACGATGCTCGGCCTCGACATCCGTTTCGTCGTCACCAGCCTCGATGTCGGCTCGGCCGAGTGGATCTACGACAGCCTGTATTGCGCGCGCGGCCAAGCCGAGAATCTGATCAAGCTGCATAAGACACAGCTCGCCTCCGATCGCACCAGCTGCCGTTCGGCGCTCGCCAATCAAGTCCGCCTCGTTCTCCACACCGCCGCTTATTGGCTGATGCTGACCGTGCGCGACGCGATTCCCAAAGCCCGGGAATTGGCCACAGCCGAGTTCGCGACGCTGCGTCTTCGTCTCTTGAAACTCGCTGCCCGTGTCGTCGAGACCACGAGCCGCATTCGCCTTGCGTTTGCCGCGGCATGTCCCGAAGCCGACCTGATCCGCGGCTTGCCAGGCGCGCTGCTGCCTCTCGGTCCTTGACCGGCGGGGCGTCCGCCCCCCGTTCGCCCAACCTACACCTCAAGCGCGTTGCAAAGTACGGGTCGGTCAGGCGGTGAAAAGCCGAAGGCAATCCCGCGCGCCTCGTCAGAGCAGATGTGCGGCCACATCAATCGGACTAAAAAACGCACTCTCACGAATAGGACGGGCTAGTTACGGGACATCGGGCAACCGGTTGCGCGAGAGGCGTTGCTGAGCCCCTTTGACCGAGTGGCCAATGTCCCCAGGATTAGGATCGCCCAGCCCGAAACTAACCCACGATAACTTGGTTATAGACATCGCCGACACGATTTTGGGCGTCGGTGGCTGAGAGACCTATCGGGCTCCCGCCTTTCATTGGAATGGGAGCGCACTCCATGTGTGCGAAGTGTGTCGAGTTGGACGAAAGAAGCGTCCATTACGCTGCGCTCGCCCGAACGATCACGGATCGGCAGACCATCGACGGCATCGCGCAGTTAATTGCAGAGCACGAAGCCCAGAAGCGCAAGCTGCATCCGGAGCCGAAAGAGTAAGACCGCCCTCAGTTGGCGAACGCGCTTCGTTCCTGTTTTCAATTGATAGCCCCGCAAACGTCTCTGATATCCGCAGATTGTGCCAACGAGAGAAGCGGCGCTCTATTTGGCGACCGGCTGTGAACCTTTGGTTGCTCCGGCAAGACCGACCATCACCGGGATTTTGTTCGTACCCTCTCGGGGCTAGAGCCCAGCGCCGCCTGCAAGATTTTCAAGCGGGCGGCTGTCCGGTGTCGTTCGATCACTCGAAACGGCCCCGGCGCGCGGGCTAGCGGGATACGCGCCGGGGCCGCCCCCTTGGGCGCTCCGTCCGGAGAGCGCAATTCACTGTATCGGGAAAAAGTGGCAACGGAGCCCGCCCTGGTGGATTACCTCATTTTGACAAGTGTCCTAATTTCCCGCTGCGAGGAACATCCCGTCTTTCGATCCGTTGATTATTCATCACCGCACCGCCCGTGGGCATCGACCGGGGATGAGATCGCCCGGTTAGTGCTCCCGCCCAATACCAGCAGGGTGCAGCGCCATGCAGAAGCGGCGTCGTTCCAGGCACTCGCAATCACTGCAAGAACGTCTTGCCGACGAGGCCATGCGCCTGCGCGAGGAAGCCAGCACGCTTCCCCCGATCCACCAAAAGAAGGAGACCTTGCTGAGGAAGGCGCGGCATGACGAGACCACCGCGGAGTGGCTGATGTCCCAGGGTTTGCGGATGCCCCTCTAGATCAGGGAGGACGACCATGCAGGCGAACCACCACCATATCGATGGCGTGGAGGTTGCCTTTGTCTGCGCTGCGGCGGTGTCGCTTGTGGCCCTGTTCGTCAGCGTGGCCTGGCTCTTGCTGCGGTGACATCCAGCGGTTACCAGCCGGGCAATGCGGACGGCTGCGAACGCGGCGGGCTGTTCTGCGCAGCCTCATTCCTCGCTTCGACGATCCAAACGAAAAGGGCCCCGGCGAGGGGGACCCGCCGAGGCCAGAACAATTTAGTCACTCGATTCTAGGCCTCACACCGACACTTTGCTGGGTGCGTTTGGAGTACCGGAGTCATACGGACCAAAGATGTGAACCTTGCGCCCCGCTCGTCCGTAGCTGTCAGGTCAGGATTTTGCCAACCCTCCTGGGGCTAGAACCAACGCCGTCCGTCGTATTTCAATGCGGGCGGCGTTGCACATTTTTGGGCCCTGGAACAGCAATCCGGGGAACGAACCGAAACCTGGAGAGTCGGTTCTCAAGCTCCCGGCCTTAGCCCCCAAGCCCACCGGGAGTAGCGATCCCCGGCGCTGTGAAACCTCCGGCGCCCGGGGATCGTTGGTTGGCGAAAGGCCGATGCAATCTTCAACAGGAATGACGAATGCGATGACCGGTAGGGACCAGGCAATTGGCTGGCGAAAGCCGCCCGCTCCACAAGGCTCACCCCATGACCTGCTTGTCCCGTCACAAAATAAACGACCCCAGCGCGGGGGCCACGCTGAGGCCGAGCTTCCCACATCGCCCGGTGCCGTCGGCGGACAGCAACCGAACCTGTGACAACTGGGCGCTGCCCAAGTCGGTTCCTGTTGAGCGAACGTCGTCCGCATATATTTCAAGCGGGCAGCGTTGTGCCGGAAGACACGCCGAGGCCGGAAAACCGGCATCGTCGCGCGGCATCCGCACGCGGGACGCATTGCCGAGATCAATTAACGTGTTAAGATTTATCGACTCCGACAATCAGCCGACAAGAGCCCGGAGCGACGTCAATGCTGACACCGCGGATTTCCGAGATGCTCGAACGGCCGTCAGAAGAGGAAGCGCTGAAGCTCGCGATTGCGTTCTTCTGTATCCTGGAGCCTGACAGGCGCGCGGAAGTTTTGGCGCTCGCTGAAAAATACGCCAGAGAAGCTCCTGTTGTCGCGGATCGCGTTCACTTCAGCTTGCTCGACCACGTGAGGCACGAAAGCTATCCCGCTTCCGAGCGTCCTGATCCGAAGAAATCGATGTCCTGATGGGACAGCACCGGCAGGTAACCAGAACCTTCGCCCGGCCATCCTGACGGCTATCGCCGCCCCTGCTCCGACCCGAGTTCCCGGTTCGAGCGGCTGATGGCCGGTGCGGAAAGGCCGCCATCCAGCGATGGGCCGCAATCCGTAGTTCTCCGGGCGAGAACAAAGTTCCTGCGGCGGATGGTCCCACACACGCGGCGTGCCGCTTGGATAATCAACAGGTTACCGGCAAGCCTGGTCACGCCGGACAACGGGTTTGGCACAATCTGCATAATACCTTAGTACCTCTCCTGACCCCCGAAAAAACTACGTAGCCTTCACAGGAAGACTCAAGGTTCCGCCAGTGTTCGTAACATTGGCGCGTCCAGCCGACGCTGCCTGCGCGTCGCGAGGCAGGCGATGCGGCCGACGAACGGATCCTCTTCCAGGGTCCATAACGAAGAGCGAATGGGCGCAATTTTCACATTACCGTTTGACGGGTGTTAGTTATTGATACAACTTTTAGTTTAAGATTCGAAGACCGCCTTTCAATTGCGGAACCGGTCCAGATGATCCACAGGGGCGTCGAATTCAGTGTCACGCAGCTGGTGGCCGGCGTCTGGGGATGGCGCTTCCAGATCGGCGATCGGATCTTCACGGGCAAGACCGAGGCGAAACTCGACCTGCTTGCGATCCGCCGGGTGCAGCTGCGGATCGACCGCGAGCTGAACAAGGTCGGGCGGGGACGGACCCGCGGACGCAGCGATTGCGATTGAGGCGCAGTCTGTCCGGCAAGCGCCGGATGATTGTCTTGACGCGTTTTCTTCACGCGAACCGGCGTCGAAAACCCTCTAATCCGCGCTGGCCAGCCGCCGCATCGTGAACTCGATGTCGCCGCCAGGCAGCTCACGCCAGCTCTCGACGGCGCTCATATAGGCCGCCTTCGGGTAGCGCTTGAGAAAGTCACGCGCCCGCAGGCGGGCCTGATCACGCGGCAGGCTGAAGGTCTCGCGCAGATAGCCGTCATCCGGCTTGCGCCGCTCGGCCATCCGGCTGGCGAGATCGCGCGGACGAAACACCATTGCCGCAACTCCGGACCAACTGACGCCCCCAATATAGGCGCGGCGCCAGGAGATTCCGAGTCTGGGGGAGACGGACGAAGCCGCCCGAACCGGCGCTACTGGCTGCGCTGCGCCGAGCCTGCCGGCTGCGTGGAGCTTCCGGTCTTGGTCTTCGGCTTGACGGGATGGGCTGTCGCCTTCGGCGCGTCGCTGCGCACGACGCCCCAGGGATCGGACGCCCCCTTGGCATCGGGAATCTTGCTGAGCGAGTCCTTGTAGGCCTTGTCGTTGACCGCGTCCCGATCCTTCTCCTCCTGGGTCTTGCTTTTGACCTCGGGCATCAGGTTGACGTTCGGCATTTGCGCATAGGCCGGCGCCGACAGCAGCACCGCAACCGCAACCGCAACCGCGCACAAAACTCTCATAACAACGCTCCTTGCATTTTCAGCAGCGGTATATCACCGCAAGAAAGCCGCCGCCAAGCGCGCCTGCCCCTGCCCTAGAGATGGTCTGACTTGCAGGATTTCGGCGACTGCACCCAGTCGTCCCAGATCGGACCGCAGCGCGTGCAACCGCTCAGCGCAAGCCCGATCGCAATCACGCCGCCCAGCATCGCCAACCTGCGGAACATGTACGCCCCCACCACTGACGAGGGGCAATTGGGCTATGGAACTGGGGCATTTTCAAGCCGGGCACGGCGCTTGCACGCCGCGCACGCGCACATCGGTTTGACCAGGCGGCCGCGCAAATTACACTGCGCAACAAAGCAGAAAAGGAATCGATCAAATGACTTTGGCGATGAGCTGGGACGAATGGACGCGGCACGACGGGACGGCGCTAGCCGAGCGCGTCCGGAACGGCGAGCTGACGCCCGGGGAGCTGGCGTCCCAGGCCGCCGCCGCCATCGCCAAGGTCGATCCCGCGCTGTCGGGCGTGGTCGAGCTGTTCGACGACGTGATCGCCGATCCCGCGCGCGACGGCGCCGATCTCAACGGACCGTTCGCCGGCCTGCCCTTTCTGATGAAGGATCTCGGCCCGACATTGAAGGGACGGCTGCAGGAGATGGGCTCGCTGATGATGCGCGGCAATCGCGCGGCGGCAGACACCTTCCTGACGGCGCAGCTGCGCAAGGCCGGCCTCAATTTGATCGGCCGCACCACCACGCCGGAGTTCGGGGTCTGCAGCTCGGCCGAAAACCCCGCCGTCTATGTCACGCGCAATCCCTGGAACACCGACTACACCACCTGCGGCTCGTCGGCCGGCAGCGCGGCGATGGTCGCCGCCGGCACTGTGCCGATCGCGCATGCGACCGACGGCGGCGGCTCGATCCGGATTCCCGCCGGCGTCAACGGCAATATCGGATTGAAGGTGTCGCGCGGCGTGTTCTCGCTCGCGCCGCATCTGTCCGATCTCACCGGGCTGGTCTCGATCCAGGGCTGCCAGTCGCGCACGGTGCGCGACACAGCAGCCTTTGTCGACGCCTGCCGCGGCCCGGCGCCCGGCGAGTTCATGCCGTTCTGGACTCCGGCGGAGCCCTATACGGCGATGATCGCGCGCGATCCCGGGCGACTCAGGATCGCGCTGTCGCACACCTGGGGCGACTATCGCGCGACGCCGCATATCACCGCCGAGCTCGCGCGGGTCGGACGCTTCCTCGAGGGCCTCGGCCATCAGGTCGATTACGCACTGCCGTCGATTGACTACGGGGATGCCTTCGCGGCGCAGACCACCTGCGACATCAGCAATTTCGCCGTCGTGATCAGCAACATGCTCGCGGCACGCGGACTGGAGCGGCCGCCGGCAGATTTGATCGAGCCGATCAATATCCGCATCTGGGAGCATGGAAGACACACCAGCTTCGCCGATCGCGCCCGCATGCAGGCAACCTTCAACACGACGGCGCGCGGCTTCGGCGCCTTCTTCGAGGATTGGGACATCATCCTGACGCCGATCACGGCGCTGCCGACGCCGAAGGTCGGCACCACGGAATATCTCACCATCAGCGACAATCCGTCGGTGCTCGACTGGTTCGGCAATCTCTGGCGCAACTTCGCCTTCACGCCGCTTGCCAATCTGTGCGGCATCCCGGCGATCTCGCTGCCGCTTGCAACCAACGAGCACGGCCTGCCGCTCGGCATTCAGGCGATCGGAAAGCAGGCCGATGACGGGTTGCTGCTGCAGCTCGCGGCCCAGATCGAACGGGCGATCGACGGCAAGTGGAATGACGGCAAGCGGCCTGGCGTGCATGTCACGCGCGACTAGGCAATAAAGAGCAAGCAAGAAACCAAGCGGAGGAAACGGAACGTCATGCAGCAGGCCGGTGAATTCGGGATCGACGACGCGCGACGCGTGCTCGGCGACGTCTTTGCGCCATGGGTGCAGGACCTCAATCTGTCGATCGAGCTGTTCGACTTTGCGCCGCCCGCCGGTGGCGGTGCCGACTGGCAGCCCGGCGCCATCCTGCGCATGCCGTTTTCCGAGCGGCTGTGCCGCCAGGGCGGCATCGTCTGCGGCCAGGCGCTGATGGCGTTCGCCGACACCGCGATGGTGCTCGCCAATCTCGCGGCCAACAAGGGCTATCGTCCGATGACGACGGTCGACCAGACCACGCATTTCATGCGCGCGGCGACCGCGTCCGATGTGCTGGCCGACGCCCGTGTGGTCCGGCTCGGCCGTACCATGAGCTTCGGTCGCGTCACGCTGCTCTCCGCCATCGACAACAAGCCGGTGGCGATGGTGTCGAGCGCATTCGCGATGCTGCCGGGATAGAGCATAATCCGGAAAAGTGCGAAGCGGTTTTCCCTCGCGACAAACGCAAGGCGTTTGCGCGGGGATTATGCTCAAACGAGAAACGTCATTTGCCGAGAACGGCCTCGGCGGCATTGACGATGCTGATCGTCGGATTCTTTCCGCAATAGGTGCCGAACTTCTTGGCGTTCTCGACGAATACATCGGTGTCGATGATCGCCTCGTCGGAATCGCCCTTGTACCAGCCGTCCATCCAGATCAGCACCATCTTGATGGTATCGTCGCCACCTTCGACGAACTGCTTGCAGGTCATGGTCGACAGATCGAGGACGGTGGCCTTGGCCGGCGCGGACGACAGGGCGAGCGAGGCGGCAAGCATGATCGAGGCAGTGAACTTCATCGCAATCTCCATGGGCAATGATCTGAAATGAACAGGTCGCCGGAAGCCCAGCGCATCCGCTCGCGACCTCGTAAGCGAAGCATTGCAGCGAACGCAAGCATGGCATCGCGCAGATCGTTCTGCACGTCGTTTCGGTGCACGGAGTGAGAATCCATGTCGCCGATTTGTCATGTGACGCCTCAGCGAACGCGCAGTCGAGCTACACGACCTTGACGCGACGCCTCCTGCGCCAGCGCCAGAACAAGCCGACAAGCACGATCAGCACCGCGCCGGCCGCGAATGCCTTCGCGGCAAACCGTCCGCCGGGACGATCGATCAAGCGCGCGAGAAGCGAAACACCCTCGCCCTGACGCGGCAGGCGAAATGCGACCACGCTGTCGCCGACCGATGTGCCGGCTTCGGAATGGCCGCCGGCGCCGATGACGACATATTGCTCGCCCTTCCAGAGATAGGTCATCGGATTGGCGACTCCCGGCACCGGAAGCCGGCCGAGCCACAATTGCTTGCCCGATCTGGCATCGAACGCGCGCAGATAGGCATCCATCGCGCCGGTGAAGACGAGCCCGCCTGCGGTGATCGCGACGCCATTGACCAGCGGCGTGCCGGTATCGAGCGCGATGCCGAGCGGCGCGAGATCTTCGCTGGTGCCGACCGACGAATGCCAGAGAATCTTGCCGGCCTTGAGATCGACCGCCACCGTCTCGCCCCACGGCGGCTTGTTGCACGGCGATCCAACCGCCGACTTCGCCAGCGCCCGCGACATCGCAAACGGCGCCCCTTCCTGCTGGCCGAAATCATGGCCGGGCGGCGGATCGAAGCCCTTGGCCTGGTCGCGCGGAATCAAGGTGATGATGTGCGCCGCATGGCTGACATTGGCGTAGAGAATCTGGTTGACCGGATCGAACGCCGCGCTGCCCCAGTTCACGCCGCCTCCGGTCATCGGATAGACGATCGTGCCTTGCGTCGACGGCGGCGTGTAAAGCCCCTCATTGCGCGATTGCGCGAGCAGCTTCTCGCAAGCCGAGCTCCTGACGCCCGGCAGCATGCCGGCGACATTATCGGCCGTGATCCGCTGCGTCAGCAGCGGCGGCACATGGGTCGGGAACGGCTGCGTCGGCGACAGCTGCTCGCCCTCGGCACCATTCTGCGGCACGGCGCGCTCCTCGACCGGCCACACCGGCTTGCCGGTGTCGCGATCGAGCACGAAGACAAAGCCCTGCTTGGTCGGCTGGATCACGACGTCGCGCATGCCCGAACCGGTGTCGATCCGCACCAATGTCGGCTGCGCCGGCAAGTCGTAGTCCCAGACGTCGTGATGCACGGTCTGGAATGCCCACACGAGCTCGCCGGTCTCGATCCGCAGCGCGACCACGGAATTGGCGTGCTCGTCATTGCCGAGGCGTTTGCCGCCCCAGAAATCGGGGCTGGGCGATGTCGTCGGCAGGAACACCAGGCCCCGCTCCTCGTCCACCGACATCGGCGCCCAGACATTGCTGTGACCAGCCTCGATCCCGTCATGCACCAGCGGATCGAACGTCCAGCGCGGCTGGCCGGTCCGCGCATCAAAGGCCCGCACCGCGCCGAGCGGCGCATCGACCCGCCGGTTGTCGCCGATCGCGGAGCCGACCACGACCACGCCGCGTCCCGTCACCGGCGCCGACGTGATCTGAAACTCGCCAGGCCATGCCAGCTTCATGCCGGCGTCGATCTTGATCTCGCCAGCGTTGCCGAAATCGGCGCAAGGCTTGCCGGTTCTGGCGTCGAGCGCGATCAAACGCGTGTCATTGGTGCCGGTGAAGATGCGTGACTTGCACGCCGCGCCGTCAGCCGCACGATCATCCGTCCAGTGCGCGACACCGCGGCAGACGAAGCGGTTGGCAGGCCGCTGCGCCATGCTGATCTTCGGATCGAACCGCCATTTCTGCGCACCGGTGCCGGGATCGAGCGCGATCACCTCGTTGAACGGCGTGCAGAGGATCAGGCTGTCCTCGACCAACAGCGGCGTCACCTCGAACTTGGTCCGCTTCATGACCTCGGGCGGGCGCGCGTCGAGATCGCCGGTGCGGAATTCCCAGCCGCGCACCAGCGCGCCGACATTGTCTGATGTGATCTGGGTCAGCGGCGAGAAGCGCTGTCCCCCGCGGTCACCGCCCCAATATTCCCAGGCGAGCGCCGGCTGGATACACAGCACCACCGCGGCAACCAGGCGAAACAACGACCGCATTGCGTCCTCCCGCGAGATGCGATCATCAGGCGCTGCATCTCAAGCGGGGAAAGCCTTTACGCGATCGGCGCGTCAGTATCCACCCCTGTGATATCCGCCGCCATCATTGCCGCGATAACCACCACCACGACCGCCGCCGATGCCGATTCCGATTCCAACGGGCGGCCCGACAGGCTCGTCGACCACGGCCGGAGGCGGACGGCGCACCACCACGACGTCATCCTCGACCACGACGCGCGGCGGGCGCTTGCCTGCGCGCCGCGGCGGATCGGGATCGACGCGCTTCTTGGCCGGCGCGTCGGCCTTCTGCAACTGCGGCGGCGCGGCGTTGCAGGGACAGGTCGGCGCCGCCAGCGCGACATTGGTCGCGGGCACACTGACCGCAGCGGCCGGCGTCAGATCGGGACGATAGCGCAGCCGTTCGATCATCTTGCGCGCGGTGGCTGTAAGGTCGGTGTCAGGATATTGCGCGAGGAAGCCGCGATAGGCCGCCGCCGTGTTGGCGAGAATGGTGTCATTCCACGCCACCATCCGGCGATGCCGGTCGAGCCAGTCGCGCGCCTGCAGGCCGCGCGGCGTGCCGGCGAAGACCGCGGCGAAGGCCTCATAGGATTCGTCGGTGCCGTCGACCACGATCAACTCGCTTGCGGCCTCGATCGGCTTGCCCTGCAATTCGCGTTTCCATTCGTCGACGGTGCGTTTGGCGGCAGCGGGTTGCGGCGTGGCCGCGGGCGACGCCGAAGCCGGACCCGCCATGAAGCGGAAGTCGTCGGTGAGCGACGAGGAGTCCCATGGTGTCTGGCGGCCGTCGGTCGCCTTGTACACCGCAAGGCGAACGCGCTTGAAGGTGTCCTCGATCGGAATGCCCGGCTCCTTCGCCGAAGCCAGCAGCGCGGTCGTATACGGGCTGTTGGCGCCGCTGCCGTCCTCGGCTTCCGCGCCCGGCGACGTCGAGAACGACACGAAGGTGCCGGGTGCGCCGACCCTGGCATCGACGATGGCAAGCCCATGTCCCGCGGTCTTGCTGAGCTCCAGGAAAGGATTGTTGCGGCAGGCATCGACCAGCACGATGCGCATCCGGCTCGGCACCGAGGTCAGCGTGTTCAGGATGTCGTTGAGGCGAACCGCCTGGATCGGGATGTCGGCCTCACGCTTCGGATCGACATCGACCGGCACCAGATAGTTCTCGCCGTCGATCTGCAGGCCATGCCCGGCATAGAACACCAGCGCCACGGTGTCGGCGCCCTTCGCCGCCACCTGTCCGGCGAAGTCGCTGATCCGTGCCCGCATCTCGTCCTGCGACAGGTCAGATGCCGCCGTCACCGCAAATCCGGCATCGGTCAGCATCTGCGACATGGCCCTGGCGTCGTTGGCTGGATTGGGCAGCGCGGGCACGGACTTGTAGGCCGATTGCCCGATCACCAGCGCCAGACGGTTTTCCGCCAATGCCGGCACGGTGCCGAGCAGGATCGCAGCCGGAACGATCAGGCTGAGGAACGAACGGCGAAACATGGCGGCCTCCGGCGGTGACGTCGGAAATGGGTCGAAAGCCGTCAGACCAAGGTTCAAGCCACGCGGCAACCGACGCCGGTTCGCTGCAGAACTGTCGCGGGGTCCGACGAGCGCTTACTGTTTCGGTTTCTTGGCCGGATCGGCGGCCGGCTTGGTGACGCCCCAGGGATCGTATTTCTCCTTGGGCTCGGGGATCCGATCGAGCGCGGCCTTGTAGGCCTTCTCGTCGACCTTTGGCTTCTGCTCGGTCTTCGCGTCGCCGCCCCCGCCCCCTCGCCGGCCTTGGGCCAGGGTTGGTGTCGCGACCAGCGCCAGAATGACGGCAGCAACCGTGAAGCTTTTCATGTCAGTCTCTCTCCCCCGCGGCCGCAGAAACATCCGGCAATACCGCCACCCCAAACATAACTTGTCTCTCGACGTTTGTTGATCGACAAAGCGCCGCGTGGCGCGAATTCAGCGTCACCAGGGGGGCGCAATCTGGGCGACGGCACATTAAATTAGCTCCATGGGACAGGGACAGGTACATGTGGCGGCGCTGCTGGCCGGCGCCGCCCTGATGTTGAGTGGCTGCGGGCTGGCGGACAGCCACGCGGTGTGGCCTGAGATATTGAAGGTCAAGTCCACCGAGTCGGCGCCGCTCGAGGCGCCTCCGGATGTCAAACGGCTGGTCGCGAGCAAGCTGGATTCGGTGTTCACCGCCGGCTCACAGCCGACCCATGTGCGGGTTTCCGCCCCGCTGCACGACCCCGGCGGCACCGGCTGGACGGCGTGCGTGCAGGCCGAACTGACATCGGTGATCGGCAAGCCGCTCGGGACGCGGACCTATCGCGTGTTCATCAATGGTGGCGCGATCTTCGATCGCCGGCAGGTGGAGGCCGACGACAACTGCCTGACCGAGAATTACGAGCCGGTCGACAGCGCCGTTGCCGTGCAAGCGCAACAAAATACCAAGCCGTGAGCCGCCCGCGGCATGCTGAACGCGCGGTTAACATGACCGCTCAAATTGCCTGATGGCCCCAACGGCATTTTCCATTTCTTTCCACTAGCGTTGCCCTGACGAACGCAGGCCGATCAGCCTCGCGCACCGGGGAAAACAGGGACGTGGCCGATATTGCTGACCAGGCAATGATCCGCCGTGCATCGCATGACGATGCCACGGAGAGGAATGTGCTGCCGCCGCTGTCCGGCACACCGGTCAGCGCATGGCTCGGTCTCGCCGAACGCGCGATCGAGGCCAATGGCTACTACCAGCCCGACTGGGAATTGGCGGTCGATGCCTCCGCGCGCGGTCGCACCGGCGCGTCGCTGCTCAGCGCCACCGGCGATGCCGGGCAATTGATCGGGCTGTTGCCGGTCGTTCCGATGCGGCGGATCTATCGCATTCCCCTGCCCGCGCTGGTCGGCGCCGAGCCATATGGCACGCTGTGCACGCCGCTGCTCGACCGCGACGCCGCCGAGCAGGCGGTCGGCAAGATGATGCAGCAGGCACGCGATGCGGGCGCGCATGCGCTGATCCTCCGCACCATGTCGCTGGAGGGCCCGGCCATGGCCGCGATCCGCGCGGTGCTCGCGCGGGACGGTTTGCAGCCGCGCCTGCTCGCCGCCTATCAGCGCGCGCAGCTCGATGCGACGCGCGATGCCAACCAATTGCTGCGCGACGCGCTCGGGCCTAAGAAGCTGAAGGAGCTGCGCCGCCAGCGTCAACGCCTGGCCGACCATGGCGCGGTGCGCTTCGACGTCGCACGCACGCCACGCGAAGTTGCCACCGCGCTTGAGACCTTCCTTGTCCTCGAAGCCGGTGGCTGGAAGGGCCGGCGCGGCACGGCGCTCAGCCAGCATGCCGGCGATGAGGCCTTCATCCGCCGCGCGACGTCGGCAATGGCCGAAGCCGGCCGCTGCGAGATCCTCACGCTATACGCGGGCGCGACGCCGGTCGCAGGCGGCATCGTGGTGCGCCACCAGGACCGCGCCTTCTTCTTCAAGATCGGCATCGACGAGCGCTTTGCGAAACATTCGCCCGGCGCGCAATTGACGCTGGAGCTGACGCGGCACCTCTGCGCCGATCCCGCGATCAATTCGGCCGATTCCACCGCAGCTCCCGGCCACCCCATGATCGATCCGATCTGGCGCGGCCGCTTCGCAATCGGCGACGTGCTGCTCCCGCTGCGACGCCACGATCCGCTGCTACCGGCCATTCACGGCGCGCTGAACATCCACAGGCGCGGCTACGAAGCCGCGCGTGACGCTGTCAGGTGGATCCGCCAACGGCGCGCAACGCCCGGATAGCACGACGCCGCTTGCACCAGCCCGCGGATCGAAAGATTGCGCGCGACCGGAGCGAGGCGCTCAGCGTTCCCTGAATGCCTCGGAGGCGACCTTGGTGAGCGGCGACAGCAGATAGCTGATGATGCGGCGGTCGTCGGTCTTGACTTCCGCGGTGAGGGTCATGCCCGGGGTGAGCGGTATGATCACGTTATCGATCTTCATCGCCGATTCCTCCAGCGCCACCGTGACGAGGAACACAAAATTCTGCGGCTGCCCGGGAGCGCCCGGCGTGTTGGCCATCGCATTCACGGTGCTGGTGGGGTTGGCTTGCTGGCGCCGCGCCGTCTGCTCGTCGATTGCATCATTGGCGACGTTGATGACCTTGCCATGCAGCGAGCCGAACCGGGTGAACGGGAACGTGTCGACCTTGACCACGACGTCCTGGCCGACCTTGATGAAGCCGATATCGGTGTTCGACACATAGACCTCAGCCTGCAGCCGCCCGCCATCCGGCACGATGGTCAGAAGCTGTTGGCCGGTCGTGACGACCTGGCCGAGCGTCGTGACGGCAAGCGCCTGCACGGTTCCGGAGGTCGGAGCAAGCAGCTTGGTGCGGGCCAGCTTGGTACTGGCCTTGGCATATTGCTGCACGGCGTCGTCGAGCTTTTTCTCGGCATCGGCAAGCTTCGTGCTGTTGTCGGCGATGAATGTCGCGAGATCCTTGTCCTTCTCGCCGCGCAGCTCGACGATCGCAGCCTCGGTCTCGAGCAGCTGGCCCTTGTCGCTGGCAAGCGACGAGCGTGACTTGTCCAGCGACTCCAGCGCATCGAACAGATTGATCTTGGTGCCGACCTCGAGCTTGAGCGATGCCTCGCGAACCGCCACGCGGTCCTGCAGCGTTTTGATCAGCTCGGTCTGATAGGCGATGCTCATGTTGAGGCGTTCGCGGGTCGCGTGCTTCTGCGCGATCTGCTTCTCCAGCGTCCCGATGGTCTCGGCGAGCTGGGAAAGATCTGCCGCCAGCACACGATTTTCGCGGCTGCGGAACGCAGGCGGCACGTCATCCTGCCATTCGACGTCCGCCACCGGGAACAGCGGCTTGACCGGCCAGGCCTTCGCCTGATCGATCGCCACCTTGCGGCGGGCGACCTCCGCGCGAAGCGCACTCGCCGCCTCGCTTTGCCGCCTCGCCTCGGCCTCGGCCTCGGCGGCATCAAATGCCATCAGCTCCTGTCCGGCCTCGACGCGCATTCCGTTGGTCACCGACAACGAAACCACCGTGCCCGGATCAAAGGGCTGAATGAACTTGGTTTGTCCGGAAGGAACAATCTTGCCGAGCGCCACCGCATGCACGTCCAGCCTGCCGAACACCGACCAGGCGAGCGCGGCCGCCACGAAGGCGCAGATCGTGAGCATCAGCGCCACCTTGACCGGCGACGCGGGGGTTTCCAGGATCTCCAGCGCGGACGGCAGGAACTCGCGGTCGGCGCCGCGAACGTCCGACTTGAATGGAAAAAGAACCTGGCGAGCCGGTGTGACTTCCTTGCCCATCACTTTGTCCAATCATTCTGCATCGACCACAAACGGCCGTAGAGGCTGCCGCTGTTTGCGATCAGTTGGTCGTGATTTCCCTGTTCGACGATCCTGGCGTCCGACATGCCGATGATCCGGCTGCATGGCCGCACCGCGGCGAGCCGGTGCGCGATGATGATGACGGTGCGTCCCTTGGTGATGGCGCGCATGTTGTTCTGAATGATGCGCTCGCTTTCGTAGTCGAGCGCGCTGGTCGCCTCGTCGAGTATCAGGATCCGCGGGTTGGTCGCCAGCGCCCGGGCGATGGCGATGCGTTGACGCTGCCCGCCCGACAGGTTGCTGCCGCGCTCCTCGATCATCGTGTCGTAGCCCTGTGGCAACGCCCCGATGAACTCGTCCGCGCCGCCCAGACGCGCGACGTGCATCACCTGCGCCCGCGTCATCGCCGGATTCGCCAACGCGATATTCTCGTGGATGGTGCGGTTGAACAGCAGGTTTTCCTGCAGCACGACACCGATCTGCCGGCGCAGCCAGCTTGGGTCGAGCTGCGCCACGTCCACGCCGTCAAGCAAGACCTGACCGCGCTCCGGCAAATACAGCCGCTGGATCAGCTTGGTCAGGGTCGACTTGCCCGAGCCCGAAGGCCCGACGATCCCGATCACCTCGCCGGCCTTGATCCTGAGCGAGATGTTGCGGAGAACCTCCGGACGGCCCGGCTGATAGCGGAACGACACGTCGCGCAACTCGATATCGCCTTTCGGCGGCGGCAGGGTCGGCAGGCTCGCCGGGATCGGCTCGACCGGCGTGTTGAGGATGTCGCCGAGGCGCTCGACCGACACCTGGACCTGCTGCAGATCCTGCCACAACTGCGACAGCCGCAGGATCGGCTGCAGCACCTGGCTCGAGATCATGTTGAAGGCGATCAGTTCGCCGACGGTCATCGTCCCCGCGATCACCGCTTGCGCCCCGAACAGCAGGATCATCGCCGTGGTGAGCCTGCCGACATACTGGATCAGGTTCTGCCCGAGTGAGCCCAGCATCGACGCTTCGAAGGAGGTGCGGACATAGGCGGCCAGCCGGTCCTCCCACTCCGCCTGCATGATCGGCTCGACGCTCGCCGCCTTGAGCGTGAGGGCGCCGACGATCGACTCGACCAGGAATTGCTGGCTGCGTGCGCCGCGATTGAATTTTTCCCGGATCTTCTCGCGCAGGAACGGACGGATCAGGCCCGCGATCAGCACGTAGAGCGGCAGCGTCGCCAGCACCACGAGCGTCAGGGGCACCGAATAGAGGAACAGAACGCCGACAAAGACGAAGGTGAAGAACAAGTCGAGAAGCGACGTCAGTCCCTGGCCGGTCAGGAAGTTCCTGATGGTCTCGAGCTCGCGCACGCGCGCGATCGTCTGGCCGGTTGCGCGGGTCTCGAAATAGGCGATCGGAAGCCGGAACAGATGATAGAAAAGCCGCCGCCCGAGCTCGACATCGATGCGGTTGGTGGTGTGGCTCAAGGCATAGGTCCGCAGATATTGCAGCGTCGCCTCGAACAGGCCGAGCGACACCATCCCGACGACCAGCACGATCAGTGTCGACATGGCTTTGTGAACGAGCACCTTGTCGACCACGAGCTGGAAGAACAGTGGAGTGATCAGGCCGAAGATCTGCACGAAGAACGATGCCAGCAAGACGTGCGAGAGCACGCGCCGGTAGCGCCAGATCGACGGGAGGAACCAGCTGAAGCCGAACGTCTTCGGATTGACGCCGGCGCCGCCGGCGCGCCGCGTGATCAGGACGATGTTGCCGTCCCATTGCTGGGCCAACTGCTCGAGATCGACCTCGGCGCTGCTGCGGCGCACCGGATCGGCGAGACGGAACTGGCCGGCCTTGCCGCCTGGCGCGAGCACCAGGAAGCCGCCTTCCTTGAGCCCGATGACGGCCGGCAAGGGACAGCTGGTGAGGCGCTTCACCGTGGCATTGGCGATCCAGCGCGCCTTCAGCTCCAGGCGCTTTGCGGCCGCAACGAGGTCCGCGGACTCAGCGAGCCGTCCGGCCAGTCCCAGCTCGTGGCCGAGTTGCCGGGGATCGGCGGCGATGCGGAAATAGCCCGCCACCAAGGCCACGGAATACAGGCCGGTATCGACCTTCTCGACCGACGCCGGAGCGTCGTCGTTATCGCGGATTGCTGATTGCAACGTCATGACTATCCCTTGCTACAACCGCAAAACCGCTCTCAACACCGAGGACGCGCCCGACGCCGTCCTTTGCCGGTTTGCCGCGTCTGGCCGGATCGAACTGCCGGACAAACTCCGCCCATTCCGGCAGGCAGCGCCGTTTCAGGTCGTACCGATCGACGATCGTGCGGCGCGCGGCCTCCCGCAGGCTCCGGAACTGCGACGGCGCGGCCAGCGCCTCGATCGTGAGTTCGGCCAGCCTTTCTGAATCGAAGAAATTGACCAGCAGACCGTTCTCACCATCGACAATCACCTCTTCCACCGGCGCCGTCTTCGAGGCGATCACCAGCGCGCCGGCACTCATCGCCTCCAGCATCGACCAGGACAGCACGAACGGATAGGTCAAATACAGGTGCGCGCTCGATATCTGCATCAGCGCAACGAACCTGTCGTACGGTATCGATCCGACAAAATGTACCCGATCGAGCGGCAGCGAATCCTGTACCTCTTCCAGGAAGATGTTCTTCCAGCTGCGGCCGTCCCTCGGCTTCGGTCCATACGAGGCGCCGTCGCCTCCGACGATCACGACCTGGGCGTTTTTCCGCTCTTCGAGGATCGCCGGCAGCGATCGCATGAAGATATGATAGCCCCGATAGGGCTCGAGATTGCGGTTGACGAAGGTGATGACTTCGTCCTGCGGGCCGAGCGACCGGCCGTTCGGCAGGACAAAGGTCGCCGCCGGATCGGGCGCCACCATGTCGGTGTCGATGCCCTCGTGCAGCACCTGGATCTTGGATTGCAGATGCGAGGGGTACCGCATCTTTTGCCATTGCGTCGGAGCGACCGCGGCGTCGGCGTCCGTCATCGCGAGCAGGATCGGCGCATTGTTCAAGCGCGCGGCAAAGCGCTCGTTGAATGACAATGTCGAGTGAAACTCGGGATCGAAACCGATATTCGCCCCGTCGGCCGAATAGTAGAACTCGGCATGGACGGCGAGCCTTGCAGACGGCCAGACATCGCGCACCGCCAGCGTTTCGCCCCAGCCGACATGGCCGAAAACCAGATCGGGCACGAACCCCTGCTCTCGCAACTTCAGCATCTCATCGGCGGCATGCCGCGCCCGCACCACGTGCTGCGAGAAGGAAGCCGCCAGCGGCGAGGGTTTGCCGACATTCGCGTCATTGAAACGGTAGCGCCGGACCGGCACGATTTCCGGCCTGGTGTTGCGACTGTCGCAAAGCGCCAGGACCTGGTCGCCGGAGCGCTTCAGGAGCTGAGCAATGTGCCTGAATTGCGCTGGAAAATTCTGGTGGATGAAAAGAATGCGCATGACAATCGGGGTTCGGGTTGAGGTGCTTTCCTAGCGCTGTTTCTCGACAAGCAAGGTTTTCGGCCGTCGCGATTTGGCGGTTTCGAACAATGAATAGGTCCGGCTGACGTAGTTGGTCACCGCCGACACGCCCTGCATGTATTCTCGCAGCTGCGGCGTCATATCCGCCTCGACCATGCGGACCGGCCGGGTTGGATCCTGGAATTCGAAGCGAACGTAGAACCAGGGATCGCCGCGCTTCAGCACCAGCTCCTTGCTGATGTCATGCCATTCGAAGGCCCACATCATCGGGCGCGGCCAGATATGAATCGGCAGCCGGCCGCCGATCATCACGCCCGGCAACGGCGTCGTGTAGTAGTGATTGAAGGCCGGTAACTGCATCATGTATACGAGTTCGTCGGCCAGGAAGACGTACGGGCTCCCAATTTGCAGAATTGGCCGCTTCGGATGACGCCATTCCTTGGGGGAGTTGAGCTTGACCAGTTCCGCGAGTGCCTTCGGCCGGATCGAGGACATGTCACCGGCCGTGCTGCTGAGCTTTGGCTCGTTGGTTTTCGGATCGATCGCGATCCGAAGCTGAATGTCGACCGGGCAGTTGACCTGGAAGATGCGCGCTTCGTGATCGATCACGGCGGGGCAGTATGTCACGGCCTTGGCGTGCGCGGTGCGCTTCTCTTCCCGGCTGAGCCGGCTCGGGGCCTCCCACATGAAGGTGGCCTTGTTGGTGTCAAGCGTCCAACCAACCTCGACGGCCCTGTTGAGAGACACCTTTCGCTTCAAGAAATCAAACATTCCCCTAACCTCATACCGGCCATCATAGTTGCTTCGGCCGGTTCATGCACTTCCAACTTCGTCGCGTCGAGATCCCGCAAAACCACGGGCTAACCAATTTGAAACGCTCCGCGCCCGACCGCAGTCAAAGCGGACGGGCGCTTTCGATCTGGGAAACTGGGGGTTTTGAACCATCCAGTCCGGATTGGCAGCGGCGAAAGGGGGCTCGGGAGAAAGCTCCCGGGCCCCACTCGTTAACTGACAATCGAGAAATTCGCCGCCGTGACCGTGGCTGCGGAAGCGCCGTTCAGCCAGACCGCAGTGTCGCCATCGACCTGGACGACGAAGTAGGCACCGTTCTGGTAGGAGTGCGACAGCACGTCAGCGAACGAACTGAAGCCGGTGCCATTCAGCTGCACGGTATCCGTGGCTGCGTTGAAGTCCTGAACCACCTCGACGCCCGGCACGTCGTTGGAGACGAACGTATTGTTGCCGCCGCCGCCGAAATAGTAGTTCACGCCGGTGCCGCCATCGAAATAGTCGTTGCCGGCGCCACCGAGCAGAACGTCAACGCCGGCACCGCCGTACATGGTGTCGTCGCCGTTGCCGCCGTAGAGATAGTCGTTGCCCTGGTCGCCGTACATGACGTCGTTGCCGTCGTCGCCATTCTCGACCGCCGAGCCCTGGGTGGCGATGATGACGTCGTTGCCCGTTCCGCCGTAGGCATTGCTGAGGTTGCCACTGCTCATGTAGAGCCAGTCGTCGCCGGCGTCGCCTTCGAGCAGATCGGTGCCGGCATCTCCGCTGATGGTGTCGTTGCCGTTGCCGCCATACGACGTATCGTTGCCGGTGCCGCCATACATCAAATCGTTGCCGTCACCGCCGAACAGGAGGTCATCGCCGCCGCCGCCTGCAAGGACATCGTTGCCGAGGCCGCCGTACAGACCCGGCGTCACGGAACCGAAAGCGCCAGTGATGGCGGCGCCGCTGTCGCTACCGTCGCCACCGTAGATCGTGTCGTTGCCGTTTGAGCCATCCAAGCGGTCGCGGCCAGCACCGCCATCGATGATGTGGAGCTGCGTGGTCAGACCGCTCGAATCTTCCTGGATGTAATCGTCGCCGCTGCCGCCATACTCGAACTGGCTAACGGCGGTATTGCCACCCTGGATGAAATCGTTGCCGTCGCCGCCGTAGAAATTGCCGTAGGCCGTGCTGGACCAGAGGGCATAGATATAGTCGTTGCCCTGGCCGCCCTCCCAGTAGTCGAAACCGACGATGCTGCTTCCCAGCGTGTCGTTGCCCTGGCCACCATAGAGTGAATCGAAGTTGGCTGCGGGGGTAACGCTGTTGTCGGTGCTGTCGCCGTAAAACACGGGCATGGAATATCTCCGTCAATATTGGCTCTTCGTCGAGCCGGCCAAAAACTTAGAGGCGGCCAAATATGGGGAACCGCCGGGGGACGAAATGGCCTCGAAAGGCCGGTCTTCAAACAAGGCGTTAACCTAGCATCCAACTGTTTTGGTATCGGCGATGGTTGCAAGGTTCAATGCAATCGAAAATCACCTGCTTTAATTTCCAAGGCCGGCCGTAGAGATAGGCGACCGGCGCTTGGCACCAGAAGCCGGAGTTGCGAGGCCGCCTGCCCCGGCTCAAAACAAAAAAGAGGCTCGGAAGAAGGGTCCCGGACCCCGCCTCGCCGACTAACAATAGGGGAATTCGCCGCCGGGCACTGTGGTCGCGCTCACATTTGCGCTGATCAACAAACTGCCGTGTCGCGGTCGACCATGAAACATCTCCGTCAATATGCAGGCTCTTCGTCGAGCCGCTAAAAAAAGCGAGGGCGGCCACAAACCGAAACCAACCCAAACGATGCCGGCCACGGGGGCCGAACCTCTCAAATACACCGTTACGCTAACACGGCGTTCGGCGGGCACGCTATCGCCCTCAGGTTGCAGGTTCAAGGAGACTGAAAAAAGAAATCAGGTTCCACTGCAACCGCCCCACCTGCTATCAATCTCCGGTATTGTTGATTTTGGATGATCCGATGTCGTTTCCCCCAGCCGCGATTTTCTATCTCCCCGAAGCCTACTCGCTTGGCGACAAGCGCATCATGGGACGTCAGGCTGCTGGAGCGGGATTTCTCAAGGCGCTGGCGCGCGAGAAACCGGAACGGCTGTTCTGCTACACGCCAAAGCGGGAATTCGTCGATCAGTTCGCGACCGATATAAGGCGTTCCGGATCGGATACCACCACCATCGAATGGCTGCCGCCCCCGGCGCATCGACGTCTTGGCGAACCAGGGCTGCTGTATCTACCCGACCCCGGCCTCGGCCCGTACGCCTGGCGGCGGGCGCGGCATTCGCCTCGCGCCTATAGCCTGTGCGGCATCACGCACACGACGATGACCCATGTTGCGATGGGGATGCTGTCGTCGATGCCGCTCAGTCCGCTCGAGCATTGGGATGCGGTTATTTGCACCTCGCTTGCAGTGCACAAGAGCGTCGACCAGTTGCTTAAGGCGCAGGCCGCATTCCTGAAGGCGAGGCTGGGCGCGCGCCGAATGCCGATACCGCAGCTTCCGGTGATCCCGCTCGGGGTCAACTGCGCCGACTTCACCTTTCGCGAAGGCGAACGGCAACGCGCCAGGCAGATGTTGGGAATCGACGACGATGAGATCGTCCTGCTTTACGTCGGACGGCTGTCTTTCCATGCCAAAGCCCACCACGTTCCCATGCTGCTGGCGGCGGAACAGGCCAGCAAGGGACATAAGGTCGTGCTGGTGCTGGCCGGCTGGTTCAGCCGCGACGCCACCGAGGAGCTCTATGTCCGCGAGTGCGCCCAATTTGGCCCGTCTCTGCGGCGCATCTTCGTCGACGGGCGCAAGGCCAAGGATCTGAAGGCCGCATGGGCGGCGGCCGACATCTTCACCTCGCTCGCCGACAATTTTCAGGAGACGTTCGGCCTCACGCCGGTCGAGGCGATGGCCTCTGGCCTGCCGGTCGTGGTGTCGGACTGGAACGGCTACAAGGAGACCATTCGTCACGGCACCGACGGCTTCCGGGTGCCAACCCTCACTTTGCCGCCAGGTTCGGCCGAGTTCCTCGTCGAGCGGGCAGACTTCGGCTTCGACAATTACGACACCTATACCGCCCTCACGAGCCAGTTGATCGCGGTCGACATCCCCGCCGCCGCGACCGCCTATTCCACGCTGTTTGGCAATCCCGACCTGCGGCGGCAGATGGGGGCAGCGGGGCAGAAGCGCGCGCGCGATCACTATGACTGGTCGCAGATCATGAAGCTGTATGCACAGCTTTGGACCGAACTCGGAGCGCGCAGGCGAAGCAAGGTCGAAGGCACCGTGCCGGCAGGAGCAATCCGGCCGGACCGGCTCAATCCGTTCACGATGTTCAACTCCTATCCGACGCGAACGCTCGACGGCGCATGCGTATTCGCGCTGGGCGAAGGCGTGGACCGCAAGGAAGTGCAACGCAGGCTTTCCGCCGAAAGTATCGCGCGGGCCGCTCAGGTAGTTGCCAGGCCGCAGGTTGTGGACGAGATCGTCGGCGCCTTTGAAAAGCATGGCCCGTCGTTGTCGATGTCGGACCTGATCCGGCACATGCCCAACGTACCCGGTGAATCCGTGGAACGAACGGTGATGGTTCTGACCAAATGCGGCGTCCTCACCCTGCAGTCAAAACCGAAAGCGACGCCTTCCGCGAGCAGACCGTGATCCGGCGGCTGGCTCGAGCAATGGCGCACCGCGGTAGCCCACTCGTCGCCGCGAACGGTTTACCCTTTCCTAGGAGCCCGTCCAGATATGTTTTCGTGACGGGCATTTGTTGTAGAGTAGCAGGCTCAGGCTGCGTTTGCGAGGTTGAACAGCTTGAGGAGGTTATGGACGGTGCAGATCATTGTCCACTCGGCGCGCACTTTCTCGATGCCCCGCAACAGGAACTGGCGGAAGCCTCTTGCCTGTTTGATCTGCCCGAACACCGGCTCCACCACTTGCTTTCGCAATCGGTAGGGTGTTTCGAAGCCGCCATCGTCGATCTTCTTTCGCATGGCCTGTGTCAGCGGGCCGCCGACTTTTCCGTTCGCTACTGTCGGGTGCTTGGCGCGTCCGGGCGCGACATAGCCATCGATGCTGCGTGTGTCGAGCGCTTCGAGATTGGCTTCGCTGCAGTAGCCGGAATCCGCTGAGGCCTGCCGCGGCTTGCGGCCAAGATTGCTCTCGATGGCCTCGATCAGGGGCACCAACTGGCCCTGATCGCTGCCGTGCTGGGTCAGTTCTTGCGCGACAATGATCTGGGCATGTGCATCGACGGCCGCCTGGGCATTATAGGCCTGAACGAAGCCATCCTTCGACTTCATGATGCGGCTTTCCGGATCGGTGAAGTTGCGTTGCGCCTTGGGATTGGGTTCCTCCGATGGCAGCGCCGCCGGTTTGCCCGGCTTCTTGCGGCCTTCGGCCTGGCGCTGCTGTTCCTTTTCGGCCTCGATGCGGCGCTCTTCCTCCGCCGCCAGTTTGGCGTCCGCTTCCAGCGCCGCCATCGCTTGCTGGATCTTCGCCAGCCGTTTCTGCTTGTCGACGGTCCAGTCCGGCAGTTCGTCGCTGTTGCCGAAAGTCTCATCCTCCGAGGCATCCGCCGCCTCGGCGGCCGCCAGCATGCGAGCGACCTCGGCCTTCAATTCCGCCTCGCGCTTCTTCATGCGCTCATAACTCATCGCCTTGTGTTTCGACGCGTTCGCCTTGATCTTCGTACCATCCAGCGCGACATGACCGAGCTTGACCAGCCCGGCCGTCTCGCACAACTTCAGAACCTGCACGAATAGCGCGCCGAGCGCCTTCAAATGTCGCTTGCGAAAGTCGCTGATCGTCCGAAAATCCGGCGCATCCAGCGCCACGATCATCACAAAATCGTTCCGCTCCCGGCAGGCCTTGGCAATCCGACGCGACGAATACAGCCCACTCGCATAGCTATGCAGCAGCAGCGCCACCATCATCCGCGGATCAAACGGCGGCTGCCCAAGCCCGCTCACATAGCTGCCCATGATCTCCCTGAGATCGAGGCTCTCCCGCACCAGATCAACCATAAACCGCGAGACATGGCCTTTCGGCACGAAGTCCTGCACATTCGGCGGCAGAAGCAGCGTCTGATCGATGTTCCAAGGCCGAAAATACTTGCTCATCGCCCAATGTTGAATCAGACCCGACCAGATTTGAACAGCGACTATCCAGACAAGCTCCTGGTCCTACTGCGTCACAAACGATGATCTGTCTAGTGGTCGAACTTGATCGCACAACAAGGACATCTCGACAGCGTTCGGACGAGCCCATGTTCGAGGCGCCGTCGCATCGTCGCGATCGAATTTGGAATGTGACGTTGGGTCCGCAGCGGCAAATCCGCGGGGTCTGTAATCTGCGGGAATGCGATCGAGCAGGATCGGCCGGGCGTGCCGAGTGCCTGAGGGGGGAATCGTCTCCCGCTCGGAGATCAGGAATCCGTAGGCTGCGATGCACATTGTTGCGTGATGATGAAAGCCGCGCCAGCCGCGTCCCTCGAAGTGGCCGAGCCCGACCTCCTGCTTGAGTTCCTGATAGTCGCGTTCGATGCGCCAGCGCAATTTAGCCGTCTCAACGAGAGTCCGGAATGCCACATCCGGCAATGTCGAGAGCCAGTATTTGGTAGGCTGGTCCTCGCCTTTTGGCCATTCGATCAGCAACCATTCCTCCAATCGCCGGGTGGTTTGCCAATAATCACGATGCGCGGCACGGACCCGCACGCGGGCAAAGCGCGAGGTCAGCTTTTCGTTCGTTCCTTGCCGCCACGTGATGGTGCGCCAAGCTTTGGCCGGCAGGCCGATCGCGAGCGCCTTGACGGCGGCCGGCTGATGCTGACGGTTGCGGCGCATCAGTTTCGGTGGACGGCCGCGGCCCGACCATGGCTTCGGCGGCAAGGGACCGGTACCGGGCGCCCATACCGTTGTGCTCGACAGAAGACCCGCCACATAGGTCAATCCCAGCGCCGTGATCTCCGTGCGCAGGTCGCTGTTATTGCCATAGCCCGCGTCCATCAGTACGACACCGCGTGGAAGGCCGCTCGCGCAGGCCCACCGCAACTGCTCCAGCGCGATCTCCGGCTTGGTCCGGAAGCCAACTTCGGCAGGAATGCCCACCTTGCGCCGCCGATCGCAGTCCTCAGTCCATTCCTTCGGAAGATAAAGGCGATAAGCGACAGGCAGGCTGGCGTGGTGGTTGGCAATCGACAGTGACACCGCCACCTGACAATTATCCTGCTTGCCGAGCTGCCCGCAATATTGCCGTGCAACTCCAACTGAATGTCGGCCCTGCTTGGGAAATCCGGTATCGTCGATGATCCAGGCTTCGATGGGGCCCTGGCGTTCAATCGCCGGCAGGACCATCTCACGTACCTTGCCCAGCACCTTCTCATCCGACCAGGCGCCGCTGCCGACGAAATGCAGCAGCGATTGATGCTGGGCGGCCGTCCGTTCCGGAGCTGTCACCGCCGCCATCGACTCCACGCTCTTGCGACCGCCACAGGCCATCAGGCCGACGCAATAGTCGCGCAGCGGCGCCTTCCGATCAGCATGACCGATGACACTGGCAAGCCCTTCCAAATACGTCGCAAATCGCTTCTCGCTCGTCTTGGTGCCACGCCCGCTCATGTCGGCCTCTCGACTGATGGTCCGTGCTTCATCCATCGCTGATTCTGGCCGGCGGTTTTGTGACTCAGTCAGACTAGGGGCCGGCTCAATAACATTGTCGGCCAGCTTGATCCCGCCCGCCGCAACGTCGTGGAATTTCGGCACGCCAGCTGGTGGAATGAAGAGGTTTACCGCGCCTTCCGAGAGGCAGGCATCATCTTCTGCTCTTGCAGTGGGCCGAGACTACCGGACGTACTTATCCGGACCGCGGATGAAGTATATGTCAGGTTGCATGGTCCCAAGCGCTGGTATCGGCACGACTATCCAAAGGAAGAGCTGACGGTGTGGGCCGACAGGATTAAGGCCAGCCGAGCCAAACGAGCCTGGGTCTATTTCAATAACGATAATGACGCCTATGCGCCGAAAAACGCCAGCGCACTGCGGCGCATGTTGCGAAGCTTTGGGCCGCCAACCTCCGCGGCCTAACGCGTCTTTAGATGCTCACGCACCACATTTGCCCCAGTCCGGCCAGTTTCTTGCAACCGCTCGAGAGTTTCGGTGCCGATGTCGTCAGCTTCAGCCTTGAGCGTCTCGGAGGCTTCGCGCACGCTTTGAGCTACCGCTTCCGCCCGAGCATTCAGGTCCTCTTTGACGCTGTCGCTGAGCTCTCCGGCCCAATTGTTTTCGAATTCTGACCCACTGAACGCGCCGGCAACCGCCGCTCCAACCGTCAAACCTATTGCGCCGATCAGAAGCGGTTGTCTCTCGAGCAGCGCCGAGAAGGACGATTGGACCTGTGCGATCGTCTCCTTTCGCGGCAGCGCATCGCCGAGCTTGCCCAAGTTTTCCTGTGCATAGGTAACGCCTTCATCCAACCCCTGCTTGACTGCATCCGCGGCGCTCGACATGGTAGCCGACGCCGTGCTTTTCGCATCGCGCACGGTGTCGCCCAAGTGTTGTGATAATCCGGCTTCCGTTTCCGGAGCGGTCGGCGGACTGCTCGTGAATTTCGGCGCGCTCGGCCGCAGATTGGCTCCAATATCGGCGAGCGGTGCTGTTGCCCCACTCACCGATTTTGCCGCGTTCTTCAGCGTCTCGTTACCCAACAAGAGCCATACCGCACCTCCGCCGATCAGCGCGGCGGCAAGCGGATTTTCCCGAACCGCGTCCCTCAGATTGTCCAGAAAACCTGATTGTGTGCCGCTCATCTCACCATTTCCTTCACACTAATCTTGTCCTTCTCTAGCTGACGCATCGTTTCGCGAGGCGCCAAATTGCGGGCGTCCAGGCGGTTCATGCCGACGGCGAACAACACGCCGGCAACCGCTCCCGCAACGATCGCTGAGACAAGGTATGAACTCGGCTGCGACCAGCCGGCCGCGATCAAGGCTGCTGACAGCGAAAAAAGCGCCATGACGAGCGCGGGAATGACTAGAACGGCGCCCGCGGCGAAGAAGCCTGCAGCGCTGCCGATCTGCTGCACCTTCTCGCCCGCTTCGGCCTTGGCGAGATCAATCTCATTCTGGAAGAGCTTGGCGAACTGCGAGAGCGCCTCGCCGAGGAGGGTCGAAATCGCCTGAAGATCCGATTGAGTGTTCATGATGCATCCTCGCCGCCCGAGGATGTCTGGCTTCCTGACGCCTTGAAGAAGCGTATTGCGGCGAAGCCAGCGAGCACCGACAATCCGAGAAAGGCAGCCGGCTGCCGTTTCGCGAAGTCGGACGCCCCGTCCACGAGATCACGAAAAGTTCCATTGCGGATCTTCTCGGCAGCGTCTTCGACGTAGTCAGCGGCGGAATTGATGCCGCGCGCGGCAAATGGTGCGTCGCTTTCGAAAGCATGGCCGGCTTGCCGAATGTTTCCGGCGAGCCGGGTTACGAAATCTGCCCCGGAGCGCTGCTGCTCCTCGGCCTTGTCCTGGAAGCGATCTGCGGCTCCCTCCGCCACGTCCCGTGCCGCGTCGGCCGCCTCCTTGAACTTGTCACGCGCGGCCTCGGTTGAGGCCCGCAGCGCATCGCCCGCGCGTTGTTTGACGTCGGCGCCTGCTTCGGCGATTTGGTCCTTCAGAGTGTTAGAGGCGGTCGAGTCCTGCGCCTGAGAAGACGCGGCTTGTCGAATATGGGTATCAAATTCGCTCATGACGATTTCTCTTCGGTTCGAGAGGGATTGAATGCCGCCGTCACCATGTCGTCGGCTGCTTCCTTCAGTCTTTCGGACATATCCCGGGTCATCCGGCTGGCGTGTTTGCCAAGATCCGCATCCGATACGCTCTTCGCAGCCGCATCGGCGGCCGACAGTACCGCGTCCTTGGCCGTCACGAATCCCGACTGAGCTGCCTTGCCTGCCGCACGTTTGGCGCCATCGCTCGCCTCGCCGAGTGCGGAAGCTTCAGCCCTTGTGTTGGGAAGGGAGGCCGCAATAATCGCTCCGATCGCGACCCCCACACCGGCGATCAAGGTGGCGTTGTCGTGGAAGACCTGACGCACGGTTTCCGGCGCGGGGGTCGCCTTTTCGCGCGCGGTCGACCGGGCTCGATCGATGCTATCTTTTGCCGTGTCCGAGGCGGTATCGATGCCTGCTTTCACCCGATCGACGGTCTCGGATACCCGGTCTTTCAGGTCGCCGGCGAGCCCGGTCGCGGCGGCTTGGGCTTCGCTCGCCAGGTCGGCGGCCTTTCGCCCCATTGCGGATATCCCATCCGCCGTACCTTTCCCGAAGGATTGAGCGCGTTCGGCGGCATCACCTCCTAATTCCTTGGCCTTTTCGATCGTTGGCGCCGCCGCCTCAATGGCGCGGTTGCGAACGGTCTTCGACGTCAAGGCAAGGCCGGCACCGATCATCAGTAGGGGGAGTGGAAAACCCCGGGCCAGCCGCAGGACGGGCACCGCAACCGCAGTCCCCGCAGCGATGGTCTGCATCGGGTTTTCCATGGCTTGCTGCTTGAGCGAGTCGAGCCAGCCTTGGGTTTTTCGGCCGACGAACTCGGAGACTTCTGACTTAATCCCCTGCGGAGAAACCTTGTAGCGCAGGCCTTCAGCGGTGTCGGTGATTTGCTCTCTCAACCGATCGACGGTCGTCGCGAGCTGCGCGCGGCTCCGCTCGGACGCGCGCCTCAATTCCTCAACGGATCTTGTCATGGCTGTCACCGATCTATCGTTCTTGTTTAAAAGCGAACTCACGTTTTGTTGAATCGTTCCTGCGAGAGGCGGCGGTTTACTGGAGTGCGCTTATCAGGCTTGGCCGCTCGGCGAAAAGACTTCTCGGAGTGGAGGCACATCCGTCCAGATAAATGGCGATGAGCGATAGAGAGCGCGTTGTGACAAAATGCGCCCAGCCCGAGCTCGCGAAACGCTACCGCGTGAATAGCAGCGTGACGATTGCCGGCCACGCCGGTTTTGAGGGCTGCCAGCAAAATGCAAGGGCGGCGACGGGGCCCAGGACGGCATGGGTTTGGATCATGGCGTTGATCTCGGCATGCATTCGATCCAGCGAGTATTACCTGCGCTAAAGAAATTCTCTTCGAGGGCAGTGATAGACGAACGGCGCCGCTCTCTGGGAATTTCACCCTTCCAGCTTGTTGTACGGGTCAATCCACTTGTGCCATCCGGCAAACGCCGACTTATGGCGAGAGCCGCTGTTGTGCTGCGATCTTGGCGAACAGTTCTTCCTTGGTCTTATTGGTCGCTAGGAGCTTGTCTGGATAGTCGCTGTTCAAATCTGGTCGGGTCTGATTCAACATTGGGCGATGAGCAAGTATTTTCGGCCTTGGAACATCGATCAGACGCTGCTTCTGCCGCCGAATGTGCAGGACTTCGTGCCGAAAGGCCATGTCTCGCGGTTTATGGTTGATCTGGTGCGGGAGAGCCTCGATCTCAGGGAGATCATGGGCAGCTATGTGAGCGGGCTTGGGCAGCCGCCGTTTGATCCGCGGATGATGGTGGCGCTGCTGCTGCATAGCTATGCGAGTGGGCTGTATTCGTCGCGTCGGATTGCCAAGGCCTGCCGGGAGCGGAACGATTTTGTGATGATCGTGGCGCTGGATGCGCCGGATTTTCGGACGATCAGCGACTTTCGCAAGCGACATTTGAAGGCGCTCGGCGCGCTATTCGTGCAGGTTCTGAAGTTGTGCGAGACGGCCGGGCTGGTCAAGCTCGGTCATGTCGCGCTGGATGGTACGAAGATCAAGGCGAACGCGTCGAAACACAAGGCGATGAGTTATGAGCGCATGAAGAAGCGCGAGGCGGAATTGAAGGCCGAGGTCGCTCGCATGCTGGCGGCCGCCGAGGCGGCGGATGCCTCGGAGGATGATACTTTCGGCAACAGCGACGAACTGCCGGACTGGACCGTCGACAAGCAGAAACGGCTGGCGAAGATCCAGCAAGCGATGGCGGCGCTGGAAGCGGACGCCAAACTGGCGGCGGAGGAAGAGCGCCGCATCGAGGCCGAAAAGGAACAGCAGCGCCAGGCCGAAGGCCGCAAGAAGCCGGGCAAACCGGCGGCGCTGCCATCGGAGGAACCCAATCCCAAGGCGCAACGCAACTTCACCGATCCGGAAAGCCGCATCATGAAGTCGAAGGATGGCTTCGTTCAGGCCTATAATGCCCAGGCGGCCGTCGATGCACATGCCCAGATCATTGTCGCGCAAGAACTGACCCAGCACGGCAGCGATCAGGGCCAGTTGGTGCCCCTGATCGAGGCCATCGAGAGCAATCTTGGCCGCAAGCCGCGGCAGGCCTCAGCGGATTCCGGCTACTGCAGCGAAGCCAATCTCGAAGCGCTCGACACACGCAGCATCGATGGCTATGTCGCGCCCGGACGCGCCAAGCACCCGACAGTAGCGAACGGAAAAGTCGGCGGCCCGCTGACACAGGCCATGCGAAAGAAGATCGACGATGGCGGCTTCGAAACACCCTACCGATTGCGAAAGCAAGTGGTGGAGCCGGTGTTCGGGCAGATCAAACAGGCAAGAGGCTTCCGCCAGTTCCTGTTGCGGGGCATCGAGAAAGTGCGCGCCGAGTGGACAATGATCTGCACCGTCCATAACCTCCTCAAGCTGTTCAACCTCGCAAACGCAGCCTGAGCCTGCTACTCTACAACAAATGCCCGTCACGAAAACATATCTGGACGGGCTCCTAGCTTGCTGATTAGCTCGCGCTCTTCCGCCTCGACACGAAGTGTTTTAAGTGCGCTTGCATGTCCTTCGGGGGCGGCTTCGGTTTGTGGGATTACAGAGAGCTACGGATTCCAATAGCCGTATAACAAGTGATTAGGGCATAGCGCCTTACCTTCGGTCGTCTGGACTTGTAATCTCACACGGCGTAATCGCAGTTGCTCATATCAACCTGCAGCAATCGCCGGTCTCCTCTTCGGACGATGGGTTAAATATCGCCGTCCCCCGTGGATCGCATATGGTGTCCAAGTGATCGGATCGGCCCCGGCCGAAGCACCATTGGTCAACGTCAAGAAACAGGACGCATCCGGCCTGTGGGACGTGAACAGCGATCAGCTTTGGCGCCTTTGCTGACAATCGTCTCCGTCACCCCTGCATCAGCTTTGAGCCACAGCGGACGTTCAGGACCAGTCCCTTGAGCTCCTCCAGAGGAACCGCCACCGGAATGGAACGTTGGCGCCGCAGTGATCAGCGTCAGGAGGTAATCATGTCTCGTGGAATGCCATCGATGACGGCGTTATTGGGTTTGCTGGCTCTGGCAGGATATCAGAACCGGGACAAGCTCGCGGAGATATTTAAGGGTGCAGGCACCCAGCCCGGCGCGAGAGACTCTCAGGGGACACCCTTGGGTGGCCTGCTCGGCAATTTGAGCGGCGCGCTCGCGAGCGGCGGGATCGGGAAGCTATTGAGCGGCGGGCTCGGAGAGCTTGTCGAACGCTTCAATGAAAACGGCCACGGAGATGCCGCTGACTCTTGGGTAAAGAAGGGTCCAAATAAAGACCTTCCGCCCTCTCAGCTTAAGCAAGCTATCGGGCCGGATGTGCTAGCCGCTCTGGAGCACCAAACCGGACTGTCGCAGGAGGAGCTTTTAGCGAGACTGTCGCGAGAGCTTCCTGCGGCTGTTGATCAATACACTCCAGACGGGCAGCTCCCGCATTAAGACGCAAAGGATCTGACATGAGCATTTTGTGGACAATCATTATTGGCTTCTTAGCCGGCGTCATCGCGAAGTTCATCATGCCGGGAGACAACGAGCCGACCGGCTTTATTCTCACGGCCATTTTGGGAATCGTGGGCGCGTTCGTGGCGACCTATCTGGGCCAAGCGCTAGGTTGGTACGGCCCGGGCGAAGGTGCTGGGCTCATCGGCGCGGTGGTGGGCGCCATTATAGTTCTGCTCGTCTACGGCATGGTTGCTGGGCGTCGACGAGCTGTTTAGCGGAAGGGACGTCGCGTCATGGACTATCTGCAAAACGGGGCAGAGCTCCTGAGTCCGATGGCGTCGTTGCTCTCGTTAGCGATAGCGTTTCTGATCGCTAGCCCGTCTTATTCGTCAGAGTGCGCCTGAGAGGCTGGCGAGCGTGGTGTAAAGCGCTGATGCGGCGTAGGATTCGGTTGCAAAGCCAACCCCATCACCTCAACCGCGAACGCCAGGCCCGCCATGACCGATGATACGATTCTGCCCTTCTCGTTTCCAGCCGTTCACGCCAAGAAAGTCACAGCTGCCTTCGATGGCGGTCGGCTGACCTCGAACGGGGGCGTGATGCTTCTGGCGATGGCCGAGCGGCGTCTCGGCTTGGCCGACAATTTGGCCCGGGTGTTCCCGGATCGGCGCGATCCGACGCGGGTCGTGCACAGCCTTGTCGATATGTTCCGCGCGCGCATGTTCGCGATCTGCTGCGGCTACGAGGACGCCGACGACCTCGATCATCTGCGGTCCGATCCCGCATTCAAGCTGGCCTGCGGACGGCTGCCGGACACGGGTCGCGATCTGTGTTCCCAACCGACGCTGTCGCGGCTGGAGAATGCTCCGCGCCTGCGCGACGTGATCCGACTGACCTACACTTTGGTCGACGCATGGATGGATAGCTACCCGCGCGTGTCATTCGGCCTGCAATATTGACCCCCTAAGCCGGGGGATCGGCGTCCAAAATTGACCCCCTACAGATTGATCTGTTGCGCTGCCTGCTTTGGAACGAAGCAGGTGGTGGGGGATGCTGATCGTGGAGACAATTGCCCGGATCCGGCGCGAGCACTTCATCAAGGGCAAGACGATCAAGGAGATCGCCCGTGACCTGAAGGTGTCGCGGAACACGGTCCGGAAGGTGCTGAGGTCGGGAGAGACCTCCTTCGAGTACGAGCGGCAGGTGCAGCCGCGGCCAAAGCTGGGACGATGGGCAGTAGAGCTTGACGGATTGCTGGCGGCGAACGCGGCCAAATCGGCTCGTGAACAGCTGACGTTGATCCGGATCTTCGAAGAGCTGCGCGGCCGCGGCTACGACGGCGGTTACGATGCCGTGCGGCGTTACGCCAGGCGGTGGAGCAAAGAACGCGGGCAATCGACCGCGGCGGCTTATGTCCCGCTGAGCTTTGCCCCAGGCGAAGCCTACCAGTTCGACTGGAGCCACGAGGTGGTCTTGCTGAGCGGGACCACGGTGATGGTGAAGGCCGCCCATGTCCGGCTCTGTCACAGCCGCATGCTGTTCGTGCGGGCCTATCCGCGGGAGACGCAGGAGATGGTGTTCGACGCCCACGACCGGGCGTTCGCTCTGTTCAAAGGCACCTGCACCCGCGGCATCTACGACAACATGAAGACCGCCGTAGAGACGATCTTCGTCGGTAAAGGGCGTCTCTACAATCGCCGCTTCCTGCAGATGTGCAGCCACTATCTGGTCGATCCGGTCGCCTGCACGCCGGCGTCGGGCTGGGAGAAGGGGCAGGTCGAGAACCAGGTCGGGCTGGTCCGGGAGCGCTTCTTCACGCCGCGGCTGCGGTTCAAAAACCTCGACGAGTTAAACGCCTGGCTGCTCGACAAATGCATCGCCTACGCCAAGGCTCATCGCCACCCGGAGCTGGTCGATCAGACGATCTGGGAAGTGTTCGAAGCCGAGCGTCCCAAGCTCGTTCCCTATGCCGGCCGCTTCGACGGCTTCCATGCGGTGACGGCATCGGTCTCGAAGACCTGCCTGGTGCGCTTCGACAACAACAAGTACTCGGTCGCAGCCAGCGCAGTCGGACGGCCGGTCGAAGTCCAGGCTTATGCCGACCGCATCGTGATCCGTCAGGATGGACGCATCGTTGCCGAGCACCCGCGATCCTTTGGCCGCGGCGAGACGACCTATGATCCCTGGCACTATGTGCCGGTGCTGGCTCGCAAACCCGGTGCCTTGCGCAACGGCGCTCCCTTCAAAGACTGGGTGCTGCCGGCCGCGATCGAGCGGATCCGGCGCAAGCTTGCCAGCACCGACGATGGCAATCGGCAGATGGTCGACATCCTCACCGCGGTGCTGACTGACGGTCTGTCCGCGGTGGAAGCGGCCTGTGCCGAAGCGCTCGGTCATGGCGTCCATTCCGCCGATGTCGTGCTCAACATCCTGGCCCGTCAACGTGAACCCGCCCCACCGGCCAACATCATGACGCCGGCCGCACTGACGCTCCGTCATGCACCGATCGCCGATTGTGCCCGCTACGACAACCTCCGGAGGACCATCTGATGGAACGAACCCAAATCTTCGACCTCATGGGCGAGCTCAAGCTCTACGGCATGAAGGCTGCCTTCGACGAGATCATGGCAACTGCCGTCAAGCGCCAGCACGAACCTCAGCGCATTGTCGGCGACCTGCTTAACGCCGAGATCAACGAGAAGCAGGCCCGCTCGATCAAATACCAGCTGACCATTGCCAAGCTGCCGCTTGCCAAGGACATCGCCGACTTCCAGTTCGACGGCACGCCGATCAATCAGACTCTCGTCAATGATCTCGCCAGCGGCGGCTTCATCGCCCAGCAACGCAATGTCGTGCTGGTTGGCGGCACCGGCACAGGCAAGACCCACCTGGCCATTGCCATCGCCAGAAGCTGCATCCGATCCGGTGCCCGCGGCCGCTTCTTCAACGTAGTCGACCTCGTCAATCGCCTCGAGACCGAGACCCGCAACGGACGGCAAGGACGGCTCGCCGAGCATCTGACCCGGATGGACTTCATCGTGCTGGATGAACTCGGCTATTTGCCCTTCGCCCAGTCCGGTGGCCAGCTCCTCTTCCACCTCGTCAGCCGGCTCTATGAGCGCGCCTCCGTCATCGTGACGACCAATCTCGCCTTCGGCGAATGGCCGAGCGTGTTCGGCGACGCCAAAATGACCACAGCGCTGCTCGACCGATTGACCCATCACTGCGACATTGTCGAGACCGGCAACGATAGCTGGCGGTTCAAGAGCCGAGACGACGATCACGCCACCCGCGCTCGTCTCGCCTCCGCTATCCCGGCCAGCTCCGACGAGACGAGCGCTACCAGCAAAGCCCGCCGCACGAAGGGGTCAAAATTGGACGCCGATGAGGGGCGCATTGCCTCATCGAAAATGTTACCGAACAATTCCGCTGATGACTGGGGCGGCGTTACCGAATCAGGTCGGTGGCGCCAATGGCGAGCGGGATCAGCATGGGCGCAAGGCGCGAGGTGTTGGCCGTGGTGGCGAGGCGCTACCGTGCGGCTGGACGAGTTGAGAAGGGACGGATCCTTGACGAGTTGACAGCAACGACGGGTTGGCACCGCAAGCACGCGGTGCGAGCACTGTCGGTTGCCGGAAGGGACAGGCCCAGACCACCACTGGACGAAGGGGCAACGAGCCCAACCGAACCAGCGACAAGTCGGCGACGCAAATACGCCAGCGTGCGCGACGCGCTGATCGCGCTGTGGGAAGCCTCCGATCGCGTCTGCGGTAAGCGCCTCGTATCGATGATCCCAGTGCTGTTGCCCGCACTCGAGCGGCATGGCCGGCTGAAGCCAACGAGCGCAGAGCGTGCGCTGCTGACAACTCTGAGCGCGGCGACGATCGATCGGATGTTGATCGACGTTAAAATTGCGGCTGCTGGGGGGCGCCGGCGGCGAGTCGGATTCTACTCGGCGATTCGACGCGAGGTGCCGATCCGCACTTTCAATGACTGGGCAAACCCGCCGCCAGGCTTTTGCGAGATCGACATGGTCGCGCACGGTGGGACCAGCGTCGCCGGCTCGTTTATCCAGACTTTGACCATGGTGGACATCGCAACAGGATGGACGGAATGCCTGCCCCTGGTGACACGCGATGGCAGCCTCGTCGTGGAAGCGATGACGCGAGCACAGGGCCTGTTCCCGTGGGTGATCTGTGGCGCCGACTTCGATAACGACAGCGCGTTCATGAACGACGTCGTCGTTCCATGGTGCCGAGCACAGAAGATCGAGGTAACGCGGTCACGTGCCTACAAAAAGAACGATCAGGCTTTCGTGGAGCAGAAGAACGGTGCGGTGGTCCGGCGGCTCGTCGGATACGGGCGCTTCGACGGGGTCGAGACGGCCCGCGTGATGGCACGTCTCTACGCGGCGGCGCGCCTGCTGGTGAACTTCTTCCAGCCGTCATTCAAGCTCAAAGAGAAGCGCCGCGAGGGTGCCAAGATCATCAAACGCTATCATCCGCCTGCCACACCATACGAACGTGCACTGGGGCACCCGAAACTCCCATCAGCGGTCAAGCGCCGTCTGCGCCAGACGTATCGGACTCTCGATCCCATACAATTGCTTGCCACGATCCGCACGGCGCAGGAAGAGCTCGGCGAACGGATCGGCAAGCGCGGTCTTGCGAAGGTTCCCACCGTATCGCCGGCTGATCCGCTCTCGTTTGCCCGATCGCTCGGCACGGCGGCAAACACCGCCGAAGTGCGGGCCACGCACCGCCGGCCGAAACGGCGATACAAAAAGCGTATTCGCATGCCCTCGAAGCTCGATCCCCATCTCGCGATCATCGAGAACTGGCTCGCCGTCGAGCCACAGCTCACTGCACTGGCCATCGTGGGCAGGCTCGCCACGATCGATCCTTCGATGTTCAGCGACAAGCAGCATTCGATCGTTCAGCGCCTGCTTCGGTCCCTCCGGCGGAAGGTGGCGGAGACAGCCATCGTATCCATGCCCGTGGATGAAATACGGCCCGAGGCTGTGGACGGCGCTGCGTGTGATGAGCACTCCGCCCCGCCCACAGCCTCTCCACCGAGCTGGCCGCGGCTCGAGACCGGTCTGGGGCAGTTCGTAGACCTTCATCCCGGGTAACATTACTTCCTGAGGCAATACGAGGGGTCAAATTTGCAGGCCGATTGACACGCGCGAGCCGGCATCCGTCACGCTCGACATCGATGATACCTGCGATGTCGTCCACGGCCATCAGCAGCTCTCGCTGTTCAACGCTCATTATGACGAACGCTGCTTCCTGCCGATCCACGTCTACGACACGGAGAAGAGCCGGCCCGTGGCGGTCGTGTTGCGGCCCGGCAAGACGCCGGGCGGCGTCGAGGTGCGTGCCCATCTGCGCCGCCTGATACGGCATATCCGGACGCGGTGGCACAACACGCGAATTACGTTCCGTGGCGACGGGCACTATGCCCGGCCGGAGGCAATGGCGTGGTGCGAGACCAACGGCATCGACTACATCTTCGGTCTGTCCGGCACCAAGCCGCTCGCCAGAAAACTCGACGAGGCCGCCGACGACATCCGCACGCGACGCGCCATCGAGAACCTGCCGGTTCTGCGTGGCTATACCGAGACGCGCCACAAGGCCAAGTCCTGGGATCGCGAACGGCGTACCGTCGCCCGTATTGAGGCGACGATGCTCGGCCTCGACATCCGTTTCGTCGTCACCAGCCTCGATGTCGGCTCGGCCGAGTGGATCTACGACAGCCTGTATTGCGCGCGCGGCCAAGCCGAGAATCTGATCAAGCTGCATAAGACACAGCTCGCCTCCGATCGCACCAGCTGCCGTTCGGCGCTCGCCAATCAAGTCCGCCTCGTTCTCCACACCGCCGCTTATTGGCTGATGCTGACCGTGCGCGACGCGATTCCCAAAGCCCGGGAATTGGCCACAGCCGAGTTCGCGACGCTGCGTCTTCGTCTCTTGAAACTCGCTGCCCGTGTCGTCGAGACCACGAGCCGCATTCGCCTTGCGTTTGCCGCGGCATGTCCCGAAGCCGACCTGATCCGCGGCTTGCCAGGCGCGCTGCTGCCGCTCGGTCCTTGACCGGCGGGGCGTCCGCCCCCCGTTCGCCCAACCCATCCCTCAAGCGCGTTGCAAAGTACGGGTCGTCAGGCGGTGAAAAGCCGAAGGCAATCCCGCGCGCCTCGTCAGAGCAGATGTGCGGCCACATCAATCGGACTAAAAAAAGCACTCTCACGAATAGGACGGGCTAGTATCGCAGGCTGGTGCATAGGCACTCTCTTGTTATTGCTCCGCCGCTGACCAGGCACGGCCTCAGCCGCAAAGGCGGCCTGCCATGAGAACTATCTCGCGGCCTCGAAAGCCTTGGGGCCCAAGGTTTGGCGGACCTGGCATCGCGGCATTTTCGTCCACACAATTACGCCCTGCCCCAATCAAGACCCGAGTTCCGGCGGAGAGGGTCGGTAGTATCGCGGCAGGCGCCCTTCGATGACCGGGATGAAGCGCAGCCACGGTGTAACGCCACGGCCCGTGCCCTCACTGTGCGGAACGTTGACACGGGAGAGCTTGGTCGGTTTGCAGCTTCCGCTATCAATTTGCAGGAACGGTGCGGGGCGGGCGGCGTTCCTCACGGATGACCGAACCACTTCCCCCGCTTATGGAAAGCTCGCTTCAAATCGCTTGGGACTTTCTCGGCGGTCTCGACGAGATTGACGATGCTCAGCGAACCGCCGAATTCCTCCTCGGGAGCATCAAGTCCCAGATGCTGAAGGCGAGAGAAGGAGGCTTGTGCTATCGAACCGCGCGATCGACAGTTTCCGTCGGCGGCAAGCGGCCACCAGTAGCGTCGGCACCAGCAAATCAAACCCTTCTATTTTGGAGGCGCGACCGTCGTTTTTGTCGATCCGTCCGGCGCCGGCTGCATCCCTGGCGGACTTTGACCCTGGGGACTTTCCGGCGGGGCTCCGCCTGTGCCGGTGTTGATTGGCCCAGTCCAACCTTGGGGCTGCAATTGACCTTTGTCTTCGGGCGCCGAGCGCCCGGTTGGCGTATTGACATCCCCCTTTGTAGCGGGCTGCGCCGTCGCTAATCCACAGGACAGCACAAGGCATATCGATGCTAATCGGGCTCGCACTGAAACCTCCATCTTCTTGCTGAGCAAACAAGCTGATATGCACCTCAGTTCCTGCGATGGCGCCAAATGTCAGATTGACAGCCGATGCACCCGATCCTTGAAAAAGTCGCTTCTTTGAAATTCATTAACTTTTGAACGGTCGCGATATGGGCAACCATCGCAAGACCGATCCGAAAACGCTTACCCGGCGGGCTTTTCTTCCGGCTCTTTCGGCTCGTCCCGGTTTTCAGCTGTCCGCTCCTTATCCCCGGGCTTCTTCCCAGCCATGTTGCCGGGATTGAAATGATACTTGCCATCCGGATTTTCGCCGGGCTGCTTCTTATTGGGGTTTTTGTTACTTCCGTCCGTCATATCGCGCGTCCTTCGAAGAGAGGTGGCGTGCCGTGGCACCGGAGCGTCCTGAAGGAGCAACAGGAGGCTTCCCGTTTAGTTCCGGTGAGGTAGCCCCGAACACACATTTCGTTCCCATACAAGATTCACTCGCCCCCAAAATGTCCTGATCGAAGGTGCCGCACCGCGGTGCTGTTATCGGACGTCCAAATTAGCACCAGGGCTCCAAATCGCGTCGTTTTTTCGGAACGACACGAAGCAGCAAACCTTTCCGCCGCTGGCACTGGACAGCGACCTCTTGGAGATAAACTCGACGAAGGTCCGTCACTATTGGACGGCGAATTCGCCGCGCCCTGAAGTCCAACGCGTGCGATGCTCACGGAACTTTCCTGACGCCGCAAGGGCGACACACTTACGTGAATCTTTGGCACGCTTCGGCGTCTTCCAGCCGTCGGGCGGATCGAATCCTGCGCCGCCCATTGGGAACGTCTCATCCTAGGAGCCCGTCCAGATATGTTTTCGTGACGGGCATTTGTTGTAGAGTAGCAGGCTCAGGCTGCGTTTGCGAGGTTGAACAGCTTGAGGAGGTTATGGACGGTGCAGATCATTGTCCACTCGGCGCGCACTTTCTCGATGCCCCGCAACAGGAACTGGCGGAAGCCTCTTGCCTGTTTGATCTGCCCGAACACCGGCTCCACCACTTGCTTTCGCAATCGGTAGGGTGTTTCGAAGCCGCCATCGTCGATCTTCTTTCGCATGGCCTGTGTCAGCGGGCCGCCGACTTTTCCGTTCGCTACTGTCGGGTGCTTGGCGCGTCCGGGCGCGACATAGCCATCGATGCTGCGTGTGTCGAGCGCTTCGAGATTGGCTTCGCTGCAGTAGCCGGAATCCGCTGAGGCCTGCCGCGGCTTGCGGCCAAGATTGCTCTCGATGGCCTCGATCAGGGGCACCAACTGGCCCTGATCGCTGCCGTGCTGGGTCAGTTCTTGCGCGACAATGATCTGGGCATGTGCATCGACGGCCGCCTGGGCATTATAGGCCTGAACGAAGCCATCCTTCGACTTCATGATGCGGCTTTCCGGATCGGTGAAGTTGCGTTGCGCCTTGGGATTGGGTTCCTCCGATGGCAGCGCCGCCGGTTTGCCCGGCTTCTTGCGGCCTTCGGCCTGGCGCTGCTGTTCCTTTTCGGCCTCGATGCGGCGCTCTTCCTCCGCCGCCAGTTTGGCGTCCGCTTCCAGCGCCGCCATCGCTTGCTGGATCTTCGCCAGCCGTTTCTGCTTGTCGACGGTCCAGTCCGGCAGTTCGTCGCTGTTGCCGAAAGTATCATCCTCCGAGGCATCCGCCGCCTCGGCGGCCGCCAGCATGCGAGCGACCTCGGCCTTCAATTCCGCCTCGCGCTTCTTCATGCGCTCATAACTCATCGCCTTGTGTTTCGACGCGTTCGCCTTGATCTTCGTACCATCCAGCGCGACATGACCGAGCTTGACCAGCCCGGCCGTCTCGCACAACTTCAGAACCTGCACGAATAGCGCGCCGAGCGCCTTCAAATGTCGCTTGCGAAAGTCGCTGATCGTCCGAAAATCCGGCGCATCCAGCGCCACGATCATCACAAAATCGTTCCGCTCCCGGCAGGCCTTGGCAATCCGACGCGACGAATACAGCCCACTCGCATAGCTATGCAGCAGCAGCGCCACCATCATCCGCGGATCAAACGGCGGCTGCCCAAGCCCGCTCACATAGCTGCCCATGATCTCCCTGAGATCGAGGCTCTCCCGCACCAGATCAACCATAAACCGCGAGACATGGCCTTTCGGCACGAAGTCCTGCACATTCGGCGGCAGAAGCAGCGTCTGATCGATGTTCCAAGGCCGAAAATACTTGCTCATCGCCCAATGTTGAATCAGACCCGACCAGATTTGAACAGCGACTATCCAGACAAGCTCCTAGAGCGAATTGGGTCCAAGACCGGCGTGTCCGCCTCGGTCACGTCGGCCCGAGACGCCCCGTCCCTCGCGGGGCTCTCCTTTCCTGGAGATGTCATGCAGCGGATCGAAGCAATCATAAATCTGACGCCTTCGCAGGTTTTATCGGTGTGGCGAGCTTTGCAAAACCCTGAACAGAGCCGTTGACGGATTGCGAAACCGGCTCACGATGCTGCACCGATGGATCCGACGCGAGCTCGTGGCGTTTGCTTAAAAGGGACGACTTCAAACCTACATCGTTGGCGAACGAAACCACTTCACCTTCCAATGCCGACCTTCACACTGCCGTCGGAATAACATTGCCTCGGATTCATCTAGTGTGGCTGCGGATGCTTGAGAAAGAAACGCAGCATCTCCTTCGTTGCGTCCGGTCCCTCTGGATCCGTGTAAGACCCTGCCGGACTACCGCCGGACCAGGCGTGGCCCGCACCGTGGATATTCCAGTGCTCCAGGAACTCAATTTCGCCCTCGGCGTGGATCGTGCGGGTATACTTATGCCCGCCAGGTATCTGCCCGCGGCGCACCTTCTTTTGCGTCTTTGTGCTTCCGACCGCTTGTTCGACAGCCTGGGCCCCGTTGATGGGATGCACGATGGTGTCGCTGTCGCCGTGGAAAATAATGGCGGGGAGCGTCGGCCCGTCCGGAATGGCGCGGCTGCCGGGTCCGCCCCCCTTGACGCATGGCGGCGAACGCCGAGGGCATGTCGTCGGCGGCTCCGTAGGCGAGACCGGAATGGATTCCAACCGCCGCGTACAGATCGCTGTAGATGGCGCCCAGGACCGCCGCAGCGGCGCCTCCGGCTGAGAGTCCGGCGACGAAGATGCGCTTGGGATCGACCGAGTAGTCCTGCATGACTTGGCGGGTGATGCCCGCGATCAGCGAGGGCTCGCCTTTGTCACGGCTCTGGTCGTCCGGGCGAAACCAGTTCCAGCATTTGGACGGATTGGCGCTGCTAGGCTGCGCCGGATAGACCACCAGACACGTTTGTTCTTCTGCGATGAAGTTCATCCTGGTGCCGGCGGCGAAATCGTCCGGCGATTGGGTGCAGCCATGGAGCATCACCACCAGCGGAAGCGGCTGCCCCTGATGGTAACCGCTGGGAATGAAGAGCTTGTAGGTCCGGCTTCCGGCCTTGTCGCTGTAGGAGCCGTCGATGAACTTCGTTCCTTCCGGCGCGATGTCAGTCATCGAAGTGGGCGCATTCTTCACGCCCTGCAGGCCGAGCCAGGTGCCGTCCTTCGCTCGATTGAACAAGGATCGACGCCGACGTGCCGCGTCAGAGGCAGAGGGCGCCTCTATCGGTGTTGCGCGGTCGGCGTTGCTGACGCCGTTGGCCTTGAGGTCGATGGTGTCCGACGCGCGGCCCGGAAGACTCATGGGGCTTGGGGCCGGCGATGCCGCCGCTGGAGCGGCTCGCCGCGCAGCATCCGCTGCAGCAGCGCCGTGGCTTCCGTCAGTTGTCCCGCGCGGGTCAACCGGGTGGCTTCGCGGAGCGCGTCTCGGTTCAACATCGGCTTCACCTCGTTCTGTCGGCAAGAGCGGCCTTGACCGCGGGACTGGCATGGAGGGCTCCGAGCACGGAAACCGAAGCGATGGTAGCGCGGGCGAGATCGGCCGTGACGTCCTGCGCGATGGTGGCAAGACCGAGGACGTTGATGTGCAGCATCTCGCCGGCTCGCCGCGCCGCTTCGAGATCCGCGCGTGTGTAATTCCGCAGACCGAGGTCCAGGCCTTTGCGGGCCGTGGACTGCTTGACTACGTCAGCATGTCGCTCGAGCTGATTGCGGATCGCCGTCCGGATGAAGTCCGTACGATTCGAATAGAAACCATCCGTCACCATCAGGTCGATGTGGCCGAGGTCGACATATCCAAGATTGATAGTGATTTTCTCGGATTCCGGAGGCTTCGGCCTGAGTTCAAGCACAGAGGGCATGTGTTTTCCATCCGCAGGACATCTGCTTGGATGGTATATGGAGGCGCCTGAACAAGACGCAAGGGCAGCACGGTGGAACTTTAGCCCGTCTTATTCGTCAGAGTGCGCCTGAGAGGCTGGCGAGCGTGGTGTAAAGCGCTGATGCGGCGTAGGATTCGATTGCGAAGCCAACCCCATCACCTCAACCGCGAACGCCACGCCCGCCATGACCGACGATACGATTCTGCCCTTCTCGTTTCCAGCCGTTCACGCCAAGAAAGTCACAGCTGCCTTCGATGGCGGTCGGCTGACCTCGAACGGGGGCGTGATGCTTCTGGCGATGGCCGAGCGGCGTCTCGGCTTGGCCGACAATTTGGCCCGGGTGTTCCCGGATCGGCGCGATCCGACGCGGGTCGTGCACAGCCTTGTCGATATGTTCCGCGCGCGCATGTTCGCGATCTGCTGCGGCTACGAGGACGCCGACGACCTCGATCATCTGCGGTCCGATCCCGCATTCAAGCTGGCCTGCGGACGGCTGCCGGACACGGGTCGCGATCTGTGTTCCCAACCGACGCTGTCGCGGCTGGAGAATGCTCCGCGCCTGCGCGACGTGATCCGACTGACCTACACTTTGGTCGACGCATGGATGGATAGCTACCCGCGCGAGCCGGCATCCGTCACGCTCGACATCGATGATACCTGCGATGTCGTCCACGGCCATCAGCAGCTCTCGCTGTTCAACGCTCATTATGACGAACGCTGCTTCCTGCCGATCCACGTCTACGACACGGAGAAGAGCCGGCCCGTGGCGGTCGTGTTGCGGCCCGGCAAGACGCCGGGCGGCGTCGAGGTGCGTGCCCATCTGCGCCGCCTGATACGGCATATCCGGACGCGGTGGCACAACACGCGAATTACGTTCCGTGGCGACGGGCACTATGCCCGGCCGGAGGCAATGGCGTGGTGCGAGACCAACGGCATCGACTACATCTTCGGTCTGTCCGGCACCAAGCCGCTCGCCAGAAAAGTCGACGAGGCCGCCGACGACATCCGCACGCGACGCGCCATCGAGAACCTGCCGGTTCTGCGTGGCTATACCGAGACGCGCCACAAGGCCAAGTCCTGGGATCGCGAACGGCGTACCGTCGCCCGTATTGAGGCGACGATGCTCGGCCTCGACATCCGTTTCGTCGTCACCAGCCTCGATGTCGGCTCGGCCGAGTGGATCTACGACAGCCTGTATTGCGCGCGCGGCCAAGCCGAGAATCTGATCAAGCTGCATAAGACACAGCTCGCCTCCGATCGCACCAGCTGCCGTTCGGCGCTCGCCAATCAAGTCCGCCTCGTTCTCCACACCGCCGCTTATTGGCTGATGCTGACCGTGCGCGACGCGATTCCCAAAGCCCGGGAATTGGCCACAGCCGAGTTCGCGACGCTGCGTCTTCGTCTCTTGAAACTCGCTGCCCGTGTGGTCGAGACCACGAGCCGCATTCGCCTTGCGTTTGCCGCGGCCTGTCCCGAAGCCGACCTGATCCGCGGCTTGCCAGGCGCGCTGCTGCCGCTCGGTCCTTGACCGGCGGGGCGTCCGCCCCCCGTTCGCCCAACCTACACCTCAAGCGCGTTGCAAAGTACCGGTCGTCAGGCGGTGAAAAGCCGAAGGCAATCCCGCGCGCCTCGTCAGAGCAGATGTGCGGCCACATCAATCGGACTAAAAAAACGCACTCTCACGAATAGGACGGGCTAATTCCTCCAAACCCACCGTTTCCTCGACCACCGCGGTGATCGTCTTCGGCCTCGATCCGACCGGAAAGCCGAAGGCCGGCCGATTTCCGGGGAAGGATGCCACCTTGGCCAGAAAGGCCGCCCTCGCGCTGAAATTGACTGTCTGCAAGGTCAATCGGCCAAGGCTGGTCGAGCTCGTCACCCGGATCCCGCTCGGCCGGCTCCACGCCCAGGGAAGGGCTTTCCTGCCGTTCATCAGGCCGGACCTATATCAAGAGCTGGCGGCCGCGGCGAACCCCTCTATGGCCGCCGCAGCAAAGCTTGGCCCGAACGTATCGATGGCGCCGGAAGCCAAACCGCCAAAGGACCGGACCAGCATCGCCGCGGGTGACCTGGTTCTCTGCAGCGAAGGCGTCGAAGAGGGCTATTGGGAGGCAATTGTCACCGAACGGGATGGCGACAATCTGGTCTGCCGGTTCAGAGACTACCCTCGCCTTCCGCTCTTCAAGTGCACCGTCCAAGCCGTCGCCTTGATGCACGGCGGCTAGGACTTGGCCATCGAGGTGGCTCCGCACTCCGGGCCACCGCCCCTTTCCTTCATTGAAATATCAGCAGGAGACCCAACCATGTCTAGCGACAAGGCGCGGATTCGCGCGCTCAATGATGACCTCCGACAGCACTTGCTTGGTGGTGGCGCTGTCATGACGCCTGGTATTGCAGCCCTAGGCCCTGAGGCGATTCAACGGCTCGTTCAAACCATCGCAACGTTCGATGACTTTTGTACTGAGAATGACCCTCACAGCGAACACGATTTTGGTGCCTTTGATTTCGATGGCGTCAGGGTCTTCTTCAAGATCGACTACTACGACAAGACCCTCAAGAACGGCTCACCCGATCCGGCCGATCCGAGCGTCACCGAGAGGGTGATCACCCTCATGTTGGCCGAAGAGTATTAGCCAGGATTGGACTTGGAGAGTGCTTCAACCACTGTTTTCGTAGCCACCAACCCACCTATCGAGGCTCCGCTATGGAGCCTCTCTTTATTCCAGAGGAGAGCGTTCATGTCGACGACACCCACAAAGCCCAAAGCGAAAACCCCTGTCGCCAAAACCGTCATTCTGTTCGGACTGGATAAGGACCGTAAGCCGCGTGCGGCGCGGTTCACCGGTGAGAACGAGGCGCTATTGGCGCGAGCAGCGGCAACGATGGGCCTGCGGCTAGCGGTACCAGCCTCTAAAAAGCACTTCGAGATCGTGAACAAGCTTCCGGCAGGCCGGATTCATGCGAGCGGTACTGGTCTCGTGCCCGCTGTCGATCAACAACTTTATGATCAGATCAACTCGCTAGTGGGAGGCGATCCCGGTACGATTTCAACATCACTGCCAAAATCTTTGGCTCAGCTCGCGCCTGGTCATCTCGTCCTCGCGCAAGCCACTGTCGATGATGGTTGGTGGCCTGCGATCATCGCGAAGCGAACCAATGATACGCTGACACTGAAGTGGCGCGACTACCCCAGCGAACCTGAGATCGTACGACCGGTCAGGTCGGTCGCATTGCTGACCATCGATTGAAATCTTTCTTCTTCTCCTCCTTTCGTGGCTCAGGTCGGTAACACGGCCTGAGCCGTTTGTTGAATTCGCCTCCGGCACCGGGATCCCTCAGATCAGCGACCGTCCAACTGATAAGGAAAGACAACTTTCCTTATCAGTCGCGACTTTGGCGCTTACAACGAGCTCGCAACCCCGTCATTTGACCAGTTTTCCAGCCAAAGTCTCCAGGACATAGTCTTCTGAAGAATCCTTACCTGTTTGAAGTCCGTGCTTCTTAATTCTTGCGACGAGACATTCAAGTTGCTCAACGGCCTGCTTCGCGCTCAACTCAGGGCCAAAGATGACGACCATCTCGCTGTGACGCTCATCGTCTCTGAGATGTCGCCGTTCGATGCCCTTTCGCCGCAGATCCTGGCGAAACGCGCGCACGTCCTGGGGCTTCGATTCAAGCAAAGTGTTGAGCTCGTAGTCGCATTGAATTGAAAGACACTCCTTGTCTCTAACGGCATACACAACTGAGCTGGCTCCGGTTGTCTGAACAGATTTTCCGCGTCGATAAGTGGAGCCTCTGCCATGGTTAGGCTGCCAAGCGGAGTGGCAGCGGGTTGAAGTAGGCTTGATCGGGGGTGACGCCGTCAAGGCTCGAATGCGGGCGCCGACCGTTGTAGAAGTCGAGGTATCGGCCGATCGACGCGAGGGCCTCGCTGACGCTGTCATAGGCCCGCAGATACACCTCCTCGTATTTGACGCTGCGCCATAGCCGTTCGACAAACACGTTGTCCCGCCAGGCTCCCTTGCCGTCCATGCTGATCGCAATGCCGTTGTCGGCGAGCACGCCGTTAAAAGCCTGTCCGGTGAACTGCGAGCCCTGATCCGTATTGAAGACGTCCGGCTTGCCGTGACGAGCCAGGGCATCCTGAAGCGTCGCGACACAGAACGCCGCCTCCATGGTGATCGATACGCGCCACGACAGCACGCGGCGGCTGAACCAGTCGAGCACAACCGCCAGATAGACGAAGCCTCGCGCCATCGGGATGTAGGTGATGTCCATCGCCCACACCTGGTTCGGCCGCGTGATCTCCATCCCGCGCAGCAGGTACGGGTAGATCTTGTGGCCCGGCTCGGGCTTTGTCGTGCGTGGACGGCGATAGAGCGCTTCTATCCCCATCCGCCGCATCAACGTCTTCACATGCCGACGGCCGATCTTGCACCCATCGGCAGCCAGCAGCCCTCGCAACATGCGAGAGCCGGCAAAAGGGAACTCCAGATGCAGCCGGTCGAGGCGCTGCATGATCGCAAGGTCGGCGTCCGGCACCGGCCGCGGCAGGTAGTACACGCTGCCGCGGCTGATGTTCAAAGCCTCCGCCTGCCTGGTGATCGACAGCTCGTGCTCACGGTCGATCATCGCTTTGCGCTCAGCAATCCCGCCTTGGTGAGCGCTCCTTCTAAAAAACTATGCGCGGCGATGCGCTCCCCCTGTGGGATAGAAACGGACCGGCGCTAGATTGCCGACCGGGAGGGAGCGGCCGATACGATTTTGGTGGCACGTGACCCCGTTAAAAAACCTGGTCCATGGGTTGTCGCGCACTTGAGAGTGGTGACGCCATCCGGCGATCCCGTTTAGGAATCTGACGTATAGCGCAGCCCAGCCCTTCCGCCGCCGTCAGCAGGAGGATTAGAGATGAACCCCAAAAGATCGAAGTCGAGGAACGGAGGTAAGATGCAGATGGTGCACCCGGACGCGGCTGCCATCGACGTCGGAGCGACTATGCACATGGCTGCCGTGAGGGCAGATCGCGCACCGGAGCCAGTCCGCAGCTTCGGTACCTTCACGGCTGATCTGCATCGGCTAGTCGACTGGTTTACTGAATGCGGCGTCGAGACTGTCGTCATGGAATCGACCAGCGTCTACTGGATTCCGATCTTCGAGCTTCTCGATGCCCGGGGATTTAACGTGTTTCTTGTCAACGCGCGCGATGCCAAGCACGTGCCGGGGCGCAAGACCGATGTCAGCGATGCGCAATGGCTGCAGCGGCTCCATTCATTCGGGTTGCTGCGGGCCAGCTTTCGGCCCAAAGGGCAGATTGCCGAGCTGCGAGCCTACGTGCGTCAGCGCGAGCGTCTGCTGGAGTACGCGGCCTCACACATCCAGCATATGCAGAAGGCCTTGACGGAGATGAATCTTCAGCTGCACCACGTCGTCACCGACATCACCGGCGTGACCGGCCTGCGTATCATACGGGCGATCCTTGCCGGCGAGCGCGATCCTGAGGCGCTGGCGTGCTTGCGCCATTATAGTTGCCGCTCCAGCGCCGAGACGATCGCGAAGGCGCTCACCGGAAGCTACCGCGCCGAGCATCTGTTTGCGCTCGAGCAGGCACTTGCGCTTTACGACGCCTACCACGAGAAGGCATCTGCCTGCGACGCCCGAATTGAAGCCGTGTTGAAGGAACTGAGCTTCCATCGGGGGCATGGCCACGGATCAGCGCCGCGGGTCTCGCGGCGTCGGAATCGAACCGATCAGGCGAACGCTCCAGCTTTCGATGTCCGCGAGGCGCTGTTCGCGTTGCTCGGAAAGGACCTCACCGCGATCGACGGCCTCGGTCCTTACCTCTCGCTGAAGCTGATCGCTGAATGCGGCGACGACCTCTCCTCGTGGCCAAGTGCAAAGCATTTTACCTCCTGGCTGGGACTGGCGCCGAGCAACAAGGTCTCCGGCGGCAAAATGCTCTCGTCCCGAACGCGCCGATCCGGCGGCCGAGCGGCGGCACTTCTGCGCCTTGCTGCCGTGACCGTGGGTCGTACAGACACTGCGCTCGGCGCCTTTTATAGACGGCTCTCAGCGCGCATCGGCAAGGCCAAGGCCGTGACCGCCACGGCCCGGAAGATCGCAGTTCTGTTCTACAATGCTGTGCGATACGGAATGGACTATGTCGATCCCGGGGCCTCGTCCTACGAGACGCGTTACCGGACGCGAGTGGTCAACAATTTGCATCGGCGTGCCAAGGCATTCGGCTTTGTTCTCCATCCCTTGGAGCCGAAAGTAGATGCTGCCGTTTCTTAGGAATCGTTCTCCAGCGTCAGTTCGCCGATCTTGGCGTGCAGCGACTTCACGTCGATGGCTGCTTGCTCCGCTCCGGAGCCGCCGCCGGGACCGAACGCATCGGCGGCCTTGCTTTCAAGCTGAGCCTTCCACGCCGTGATCTGATTGGGGTGGACGTCGAACTGCTCGGCAAGCTGAGCCAGCGTTCGATCGCCCTTCACGGCGGCGAGCGCCACCTTCGCCTTGAAGGCCGGTGTGTGGTTCCGGCGTGTTCTTCTGCTCATTGTCGCTCCTGATTCGCAGGCACAGCGTGCCCGCTGTCAGGCAGAAACTCCACTTATCGCCCTGTGCAGAATTCCGGGGCCGGCTCTCAACCCCGGTGCCGTGGAAGTCCTCGCCGTTCCAGAACCGAGATGTACCCGCCTCGTAATCTACCTTGACTATCGATCTTCCCTCGTCATCTGTCTCAGCGCGTTCGATTGGATCGGGTCTATCTTTGGCCGTGTGCTTCATTTCATTCTCCAACTCTGTTGACAACGCGGCATTCACTTGCCGCATCGTCCATTTACAAGTCTTGAAATGGCCTCCTGCCGACCGCTCCGCCCGTTCTGGCGGGCGGCAATTGCGCTTCACGGTCGCCTAAGAACTGACCGAGCTTTGTGCAGATATTCCGGATTGCTCAACTTCCCTTATCAGTCGGTCAATTGGTCGCCGCTCGCGCCTTTACGTCATGAGAGTGAACCTCCTCCGAATTGATGGACACCTGTAGTAGGCTCGAAGAGCCAGGAGAGGTGTTGGATGGAAGGACGTCAGCGTAGGTCGTTTACGGACGACTATAAGCGGCAAGCGGTCGATCTGGTCGCTTCGAGTGGCCGCTCGATCGGATCGGTGGCCAAGGAACTTGGCCTGCGCGATTCAGTTTTGCGGCGCTGGGTGGAACTACGTGGAACTGGGCGAGAGCCGACGGCTGCGGCGCGGCGCCCCACAACGCAAGCGACGCTGCCGTCGGCGGACCACGCGGCGGAGATCGCTCGTCTGCAGCGAGAGAACGAGCGGCTGCGCATGGAGCGCGACATTTTAAAAAAGTCGATCGCGATCTTTGCTGGGGTGCATGTTTCGCGGGATCGTGAGCATGGATTTCAGGGGATCGTGAGCAGAGATTTCAGACGATCGTGAGCACGGATTTCGCGGGATCGTGAGCAGCTTTTCAGCGGCTCAGCCCGCTTCGGCCGACAACTCAACCGGCTTAGGAACTGCCTCGTCAGTGAACGAGGAAGGCCGATGCCCACCCAGAGATTGTCGATGCGCCGGATCAAAGAGGTTCTCCGCTTAAAACATGTTCAAGGCTTGCCGGAGCGAGCCATCGCGCGCACCCTGGGCATCAGCAACGGAGCCGTGCACAGCTATCTGCGCCGAGCCGGGGCTGCCGGACTGAACTGGCCGTTGCCGGTCGGAATGACCGACGAAGACCTGGAGCTGCTGCTTTTCCCTGCGCCGAGGCCTGCGTCACAGAGCCCACAGCGGCCCGTTCCCGACTGGGGCTATGTCGACAAGGAGCTGCGCCGGCGCAACGTGACCCGCCGGCTGCTGTGGGACGAGTATCGCGCCAGCCATCCCGATGGATTCGGCTACACATGGTTCTGCACGACCTACGAGGCCTGGAAGGGGCGAGCCCGGCCTTCGATGCGGCAGACCCATCTGGGCGGCGAGAAGGTTTTCGTGGATTTCGCCGGCGACACCATCGACGTCATCGCCCCCTCAAGTGGGGAAGTGCAGTCGATGAAGCTGTTCGTCGCAGCGATGGGCGCCTCCAACTATACCTACGCCGAGGCCTGCCCAAGCGAGGGGCTCGCCGACTGGATCCGGGTCCACATCAACCTTTTCGCCTTCCTCGGCGGCGCGCCGACATTCGTGGTCTGCGACAATCTCAAGGCCGCCGTCACCAATCCCGACCGCCACGATCCTGGCCTCAACCGAACCTATGCCGAGATGGCGAGCCATTACGGCACGGCCATTCTCGCAGCCCGGCCGCGGCGCCCAAAAGATAAGGCAAAGGTCGAAGTTGCGGTGCAAGTCGCCCAGAGATGGATTTTGGCGCGGCTGCGCAACCAACGCTTCTTTTCGTTGGCGGAGCTGAACGCAGCCATCAAAATACTCGTCGTCGAACTCAATGCCCGGCAGATGCGCGACTTTGGCGCCAGCCGCGCCGAACTGTTCTCCGAACTCGACAAGCCCAAGCTCACAAAGCTGCCGGATCAGGCTTACGCTTTCGCGCGCTGGAAGCGATGCCGGGTCGGCCCCGACTATCATATCGAGATCGATGGACACTGGTATTCCACGCCATATCGGCTCATCCGTGAGCTTGTCGATGCCCGCATCGACGACAGGACGGTCGAGATCTTCCACAACGGCCGCAGGATCGCCAGCCACGCCCGCGCGCCCAACCGGCGGGGCCACACCACCACCGCCGACCACATGCCCAGCGCCCATCGGCGCTACGGCCAATGGACGCCCGCCGGAGTGATCGCCGCCGGCGAGCGGATCGGTCCGTCGACCGCCGCCTTCTTCCAGGCCGTGATCGCGGCCCGGCCGCATCCCGAGCAAGGCTTTCGCACCTGCCTCGGCATTCTGTCGCTGGCCAAAAGCTACAGCGCCGAGCGCGTCGACGCGGCCTGCCGGCGCGGCATTCTGATCAAGGCGCGATCCGTCGCCTCGATCCGCTCCATCCTCCAGAACGGCCTGGATCGCACCTTTCTCGACGAGCCCTCCGAACCCCAACCCCTGCGCCACGGCAACATCCGCGGCCGGGATTATTTCCACTGAAGCCAAGGAGACCTGTATGCTCACCCATCCCACCCACGAACGCCTGATCGAGCTCGGCTTGAGCGGCATGGCCAAGGCCTTCGAGGAGCAGCGACGATCACCTGATCTCGAAGCCTTGCCGTTCGAAGATCGCATCGGCCTGCTGGTCGACCGGGAAGCCGCGGAACGCGACACCAGGCGGCTCACTACGCGCCTCAAGCTGGCCGCGCTCCGCCAGAATGCTTGCTTGGAGGACGTCGATTTGCGCACGCCGCGGGGTATCGACCGGGCCGTCTTCGCCAAGCTGGTCAGCGGCGACTGGATCGATCGCCACGAGAATTTGCTCATAACCGGAGCGACCGGATTGGGCAAAAGTTGGTTAGCCTGTGCCCTCGGCCACAAGGCCTGCCGCGACAATCGCTCGGTTCTCTATCATCGCGTCCCAAGATTGTTCGAAGCGTTGGCACTCGCGCGGGGGGATGGACGTTATGCCCGCTTGCTCAAAACCCTTGGCCGCGCCCAGCTTCTGATTTTGGACGATTGGGGATTGTCAGTGCTCACCGCTGCCGAACGGCGCGATCTACTGGAAGTCCTTGAGGACCGCCATGGCCGCGCCTCCACCATCGTAACCAGCCAACTCCCTGTGGACACATGGCACGAAGTTATCGGAGACCCAACCTACGCCGACGCTGTCCTCGATCGCCTCGTCCATAACGCTCACCGCCTCCAGCTTGCCGGCGAAAGCATGCGAAAACGCAACGCCAGAACCATCACCCTTGACGAGCAGCCAGAACGCTGACTCTATCACCGCCTCGGCCGGAGCGGGCTGCTCACGATCGTCTGAATTCGCCGCTCATGATCGCGCGAAATCGCTGCTCACCATCACTGAAATATGCACTGGGGGGCCGAAATGAGATTCCGCTTCATCGAAGATCGCCGCGCCGACTATCCTGTGACGATCCTGTGCGACGTGCTCGGTGTCTCGCCGGCCGGCTATTATGCTTGGCGCTCCCGGCCGGAGAGCCAGCGATCGGTCGCCAACCGTGAGCTTGTCGACGACATCAAGCGCGTCCATCGCGAGACAAACGGACGCTACGGCAGCCCGCGTATCCATGTCGAATTGAAGGCCCAGGGCCGCGGGGCGAGCCGTGGCCGCATCGAGCGGCTGATGCGCCATCACGGTATCACGGCCATCATGGCACGGCCTCGCCGGGTGCGGACGACCGATAGCCGTCACGACCTCCCGATCGCGGCGAACCTGCTCGAGCGCAACTTCACCGCCACTGCGCCGAACCGGATCTGGCTCGCCGATATCACCTACATCGAGACCGATCAGGGTTGGCTCTATCTGGCCACCGTCATGGATTTGTACAGCCGCAGGATCGTCGGCTGGGCGATGGCGGATCATTTGCGTGCCGAGCTGCCGCTGGCAGCCTTGCGGATGGCCGTCTCAGCGCAGCGGCCTGGCGCCGGTCTGATCCATCATTCCGATCGCGGCGTCCAATACGCATCGGCGGAATACCGCAAGGTCGTGCAATCTGCCGGCTTGAGGGCATCGATGAGCCGCAAGGCCGACTGCTATGACAATGCTCCAATGGAGAGCTTCTTTCACACGCTCAAAATCGAGCTCGTCTACCACACTCACTATGCAACACGCGCAGAGGCCACACGTGATATCTTTGCTTACATTGAAGGCTTCTACAATCGAACTCGTCGTCACTCCGCCATCGGCTATGTCAGTCCGATCGAGATGGAGCTAAAAGCAGCTTAACCTTGTCCATTTTTTCGGGGGAAGATCAGAGAGAAAAACGGGCGCGGAACGCGGGGCTTGCGTCAGCGCAGCTAAGTATCTTGCGTCGATCCGCTCATTCTAAATCTTCGTTGAAGCTATCGAGTCTATCAAATTCCTTCCAGGCGGGTTCGGGTCGCTTCCTTCAATCTCCCTACTACACCCCCGAGGATGTTTTCGTCCCAACGTACTAGGTTTTCCAGAACACAACTTCTGACGGTGCTGGTTGTCACCTCGCCATCGCTGCCGATCAAGTCTTCAATAATTTGGTCTTCCAGGTTACGCAGTGCGAACACTGTGTGCCAAACATACTTGAGGTCTTGACTGTCACTAAAGTGTTTGATCACCGCTTCATATCCAGATTCCCGCAACGCTCTCTTCGCCTTTCCATATTTCTTAGCTCGTATTTTTTGGTATCCGTCCGAGGGCGGCCGTCTTGCGAGTTTTTCCGATCTGTAGCTGACTGTCCTTATGGACGTACATAAGGACAGTGCGGTGCTGAGCCGCATGGATTTGGTGGAGACCGGTCGGCGGCGACGCTGGACGCGTGCGGAGAAGCTCAGAATCGTAGAGGAGAGCTTCTCGGGGCCACGACTGGTGTCGGCGACGGCTCGCCGGTATGGGATATCACGTCAGCTTCTGCTGAGCTGGCGCAAGGCTTGGACCTGTCATGATCCGGCCGAAGAGGATTCGATCGGCCCGACATTCGTCCCTGCGATAGTTGCGGCAAGTACGCCGCCAACGACGGAAGCTGTCGAGACAGGTCAGATCGAAATCGTGAGCCCTCAGGGGCTGCGCGTGGTCTTCGGCCCCGGTGCGGATATCGAGGCGGTCGTTCGAATTGCTCGGGGCCTGGCGCGCCGATGATCCCGATCCCGACGGGCGTGCGGGTGTGGCTGGCGACGGGCCATACCGACATGCGGTGCGGCTTTCCGAGCCTGGCTCTGCGCGTGCAGGAAGTGCTCAAGCGCGACGCCATGGGCGGCGGTCTTTTCTGCTTCCGGGGCAAACGCGGTGATCTATTGAAGGTCATTTGGCACGATGGCCAGGGCGCCTGCTTGTTCACCAAAAGACTCGAGAGAGGCAGGTTCATCTGGCCATCGGTTGCTGGTGAATCGGTAACGATCTCTCCGGCGCAGTTGAGCTATCTGTTGTCCGGGATCGATTGGCGCAACCCTCAAGAAACCCAGCGTCCGACGCGGGTCGGATAGTCGTTTTACGGTTTGAATCTGCTGCTCGATCTGATTCAATGGCTCCATGATATCGAAGCCGGATGATCTTCCATCGGACCTTGTCAGTGCCCTGGCGGCGCTGCAGGCCGAGCGTGAGGCGCGACAGAAAGCCGAGGCGAAGGCCGCCAACTGGCAGGCGCAAGCCGCGAATGCGCAGGCGAAACTGTCGGATACCGAGGCGCTGATCGCTCATCTCGAGTTGCGCATCGAGAAGCTGAAACGCGAACTGCACGGGCAGCGATCCGAGCGCTCGGCACGGCTGCTCGAGCAGTTGGAGTTGGAGCTCGAAGAACTCGTCACCACGGCGAGCGAGGATGAGCTTGCCGCACAGGCCGCAGCGGCGAAGACGCAGAACGTCCGCCCCTTCATGCGCAAGCGGCCGGTGCGCAAGCCATGGCCTGACGATATCGAACGCGAGCGCGTCGTCATTGAGACTCCAACGACCTGCGCCTGCTGCGGTGGATCGCGGCTGGCGAAGATCGGTGAGGATGTGACCAAGACGCTGGAGGAGATCCCGCGCCGCTTCAAGCTGATCGAGACGGTACGCGAGAAGTTCACCTGCCGCGATTGCGAGAAGATCAGCCAGCCGCCCGCGCCGTTCCATGCCACGCCGCGCGGCTTCATCGGCCCACAATTGCTGGCGACGATCCTGTTCGACAAGTTCGGCATGCATATCCCGCTCAACCGCCAGAGTGCGCGCTTTAAGGCCGAGGGGATCGACCTGCCGTTGTCGACGCTGGCCGACCAGGTCGGCCACGGGACCTTCGCCGTCATGCCGCTCTTCCACTTGATCGAACGCCACGTGCTCGCTGCCGAGCGCCTTCATGGCGACGACACCACCATCCGTATTCTGGCGAAGGGCAAGTGCACGACCGGGCGGATCTGGACTTATGTGCGGGATGACCGGCCGTTCGCCGGGCCTGCGCCGCCGGCAGCGGTCTATTACGCCTCGAGCGACCGACGAGGCGAGCATCCACAGAGACATCTGGCCGCCTTCGCCGGCATCTTGCAGGCGGATTGCTACAGCGGCTTCGAGCCGCTGTTCGACCCGCAGAAGAAGGCGCTGCCGATTACGCCGGCGTTTTGCGTGGCCCATGCGCGGCGGGGCTTCTTCGAGCTGGCTGATATCGAGAAAAATGCTCGGGAAGGCAAGAAAGGCAAACCGGTCTCCCCGATCGCGCTGGAGGCTGTCAGACGCCTCGATACGTTGTTCGAGATCGAGCGCGCCATCAACGGCCGCGGTGCCGGCGAGCGGCGTGCCGCTCGCCAGGAACAGAGTAAGTCACTTCTCGAGGACATGCATGCCTGGCTGCTCCGCGAGCGCGAAACCCTCTCGCGTTCCTCCGAGGTCCTGAAGCCGATTAACTACATGCTCAGGCGCTGGGACGGCTTCGCCCGCTTCCTCGACGACGGCAGGATCTGCTTGACCAACAATTGCGCTGAGCGCGCATTGAGAGGCATCGCCTTGGGAAGGCGCAACTGGACCTTCGCCGGCAGCCAACGCGGCGCCGACCGTGCCGCCATCATGCTGACGATGATCACGACCTGTCGCCTCAACGACGTCGATCCCAAGGCCTGGCTCGCCGACGTCCTGGCCCGTATCGCCGATCATCCCGCATCGCGTCTGCACGAGCTCTTGCCCTGGGAATGGAAGCTCCTGCGCCAGGCCGACAAGCCAGCCAATCAGCAGGCCGCCTGACCTTCACCCTTCACCCAATGCCATCATAGACCTCGCCGTGCCCGCGCGCATGCGTCAATCAGGCGGCCTCCGTCGTATGCGTACATTTTTTGCGCCGCTGTCAATTCAACGTTCTTGATGTTCGACACGAGTAGCTCCCATTGCTGATGTTGCGTGTCGCCGGATGCGATCACGGACATCATTTACAAGATTGATTTTCGGGAATGGACTGGACTGCATGAGATTGCGCCAACAAGACAATCAGCATGCTCGTTGGCGCTCGGAGTTCTCGATTGGCTTGGGTTGCCACACCTTCATTGTGGCGGCTTAGGCTATCAATGCGGGTTGTGTCACGCAATTGCGAAACCCTGAGGCACCATGCCTTGTCAAATCGCATCCAAGTGCGACCCCTTTTCGCGTCCAAGAATGACCCCTCTGACGGAGCCAAGACCGGCGTCGCGGAGCCCCACGTAGCGGAGGAGAGCCGGTCTTGGCGGGCCGCGAGTGGCGAGCAGGAGGTTATGCGCGGTTCTTGAAGCGCCAGCTGTCGTTGCCAGTCTCGATGATGTCGCAGTGGTGGGTCAGCCGATCGAGCATGGCGGTTGTCATTTTCGCGTCACCGAACACGTCGAAGTACCCCTATTCTCGAGCGGGTCGTGTCTCACGTTACGATCACTGACCCGCATCATTTTCTTTTTGGGCACCGGGTTGAGGTGCTGAAGGAGCGGTCGGGGCGCGGTCCCGCCTATGTCGTTGTCGCGCTGCCGGACGGCCGGCCGCGGGCGGTTCGCATCGCGTCGACCGATCTTGCCGAGACAATAACTTCTGGTCCGAACGCCGCCGATCTGCCGCGCATCAGCGCACGTACGCTGATCCCATTGATGCAACATTTGAGCGCGAGTCTGAGCCTTCTTGACGAGAAGGTGATTCGCGATGACCCACCGACCGCTTCCAGGTCGCGTTGCGTATCGACCCATGCCGACGTTGGCAAATCCACCCGGCCGTCCGACGGACGACATTCCGCGCCTGTGGCCGAATCTGTCGACCGCGACGCAAACCCAGATCGCTCAAATCCTCGCCACGCTGCTCCGGCGGATGCAAGCGGTTCCCGGCACGCCCGGAAGGGGACTGGGTCGTGCTGATCAGCTTGAACGTCGCTGACGAGCGGCTCACGACTGCGCACCGAGCCAAGTTGGCCTATGTCTACGTACGGCAGTCATCCGTGAACCAGGTGCGCCAGCATCAGGAGAGCACGGAGCTGCAGTACCGCCTCGTCGATCGCGCCATCGGTCTGGGCTGGCCGCCGGAGCGCGTCCAGGTCATTGACGAGGATCTGGGCAAATCCGGTGCTGGCGGTGTGGATCGTCATGGCTTCCAGAAGCTCATTGCCGAGATCGGTCCTTGCCGGTTCGACCGCTGCTTGGACCATCTCCACATGAGATCGTCTGGCGGGCGCCAGATAGTGCACGCGTCCTTAGCGTCCTTCAAAATCCGGCCTATGCTGGGGCGTACGTTTATGGCCGACGGCAAAAGGATCCGAGCCGATGCCGGCCGGGATCGCTGACGGGAACGGTCAAGGTGGCGATCGCCGACTGGGCGGTTTGCCTCCGCTCTGCTCACCCGGGTTATATCAGCTGGGAGGAGTTCATGGCCAACCAGCGGCGACTGGCAGATAACGTCGCCCACTTTGAGGCAGGACACGCTGGCGTGCCACGCAAGGGGGCAGCCCTGTTACAAGGAATTGCGGTCTGCGGTCGTTGTGGACGGCGCATGAGCATGCGCTACACGGGCCCGAATGCCGACTATCCGGTCTATTGCTGCCGGTCGGATCGGGATCAGGAAGGCAGTGCACTGTGCCAGGAAGTCCGGGCCTTAGCGGTTGATGCCTTGGTCCAACGGGTAGTCCTCGACGCCCTGGTGCCGGATCAGATTGAGATCGCACTCGCAGCCGCGGGCCAACTGGAGCAGGAGAGCCGTCAGCTCGAGCGCCAGTGGGCGCTTCGCGTGGAGCGCGCCCGCTACGAGGCCGAGCGCGCTCGGCGCCAGTATGACGCCGTAGAGCCCGAGAACCGTCTTGTGGCGCGCTCACTTGAGCGGGCTTGGGAAGAGAGGCTGCGTGTCGCAGAGGCGGTCGAGCAGGAGCATGCGCGTTGGCGCGGGCAAGAGCCGCTTCTGATTGGCCCGGCGGAATGCGCAGGGCTACAAGCGCTCGGCGAGAACCTGCCGCGGATTTGGAACGCGGCCACCACGTCGGCAGCCGATCGCAAGCGCATTCTGCGATTTGTGATCCGCGAAGTCGTTCTTGATCAGAAGCGGACCCGAGGTCAGGTGTGGCTCAAGATCGTCTGGCAGACCGGTGCAACCAGCGAGCATCACGTGCAACGGCGCGTTCACACCTACCGCAATTACATCGACATTGATCGGTTGCGGCAACGGATCGTCGAGCTGAATGCTGAACAAAAAATGGATGCCGAGATCGCGGCAATACTCAATCAAGAAGGCTTCGTCGCGGCCCGAGGCTGCGCCTTCAAAGGCGAGAATGTCTGGCTGTTGCGCACCCGCTGGGGCATTCCCACCGTCAAGATCAACGGCGTGGACAAGAATCCCAGGCGCTGGCCCGACGGCAGCTTCTCGATTCAGGGGGCAGCGGCTGAGCTTGGATTAACCCCGCAAACAGTTTTCGATTATCTTGCGCGCGGATTGCTGGCAGGTCGTCAGTTAGCCAAAGGTCAGCCATGGCAGATCGAGCTCTCAGACGAACAAATCAGTCAGCTGCGCAATCGGGTACGACGCACCAAGCATTCGAAGAAGGAGGCATCATGAAGTCATCGGCTCGCCGAACACTTGCGGCCAATCGGCGAAGGCGAGGTTGGTGGTGATCAGCAGCGAGGTGTTTTCGTAGAGTTTGCTGATCAGGTGGAACAACAACTGGCCGCCAGGCTGGCTGAACGGCAGATAGCCGAGCTCGTCGATGACGATGAGATCGTAGCGCAACAGCTTCTCGGACAACCGGCCACTACGACCGGCGGCCTTCTCCTGCTCCAGTTGATTGACGAGGTCGACCAGATTGAAGAAGCGTCCTCTGGCGCGGGCGCGAATGACCGCCGAGGCCACGGCGATGCATAGATGGGTTTTGCCAGTGCCGGTGCCGCCGATGAAGATTGCGTTGCGCTTGGCGTCGAGGAAGCCCCCCGGAGGCGAGTTCACGCACCAGTCCTTCATCGACAGGCGTGTCCGCGAAGACGAACTTGTCGATGTCCTTGAGAACCGGGAACTTGGCTCCGCCGATACGATAGCTGATCGAGCGGGCTTGCCGGTGGGTGCGTTCGGCCCGGATCAGGCTGGCGATCAGCGGATAGATCTCATCGCGCCGCGCAAGACCCTTACCGGCAATCTCATCGAAGCTGGCGCGCATGCCGTAAAGCTTGAGTTCGCTCATGGCCTCCAGAATCTCATGGCGTTCCATCAGGCGATCTTCCTTATGCTGTCGTAGCGGTCACAATCGGCCGCGGGTTCGATCTTCAGGCGCAGCGCGTCGGGCGTAATGATGCTGGGCGGCGGCGTGGGCTTTCCAGCGCTGCAAGCGAGACGGCTACGCTTCAAATTGGTATCGTTCTATGATCTCTCGCCCTGCCCTCATTCCCAGCGGCGCCTGGCCACGACGGATGGCTGCAGACATTGCGGCCGCTTACTGCGGTGAAACGACGGTCGAAGCGTTTCTCAAGAGAGTAGGAACAGAGTATCCTATGCCCCGTGTCTGTGAAGGGAGGCGTCGACTGTGGCTGAGAGACGATCTGGACGCGGCAATCCTTCCGCCGGAGTTAGTCCGAGCAACCGACATCGCCGCGGATTTGTGAACGTGGAACTGCCCCGCCACGTCATCCCAAAGAAATTGGCCTCCGGAAGGACGGCCTTCTATTACAATGTGCCCACGCGCTACCGGAAGGCCGGCTGCCCGGTGCAGAACGAGCCGCTGGGCACCGACTATGCCAAGGCCTGCGGCGGAGATGGCCGCGCTGCGACCCTCAACGGCCTGTTCGACGAGTGGATGGACGCTCGAAAAGGGCTCCCCGTGTCTAAGGAGGCTGCTCCGCGAATCGGAACCATCGATTGGCTCTTCCGAGAGTATAGGCAGAGTCGCGCCTATCTCGAGAAGGTCAAACTACGATCGCGTCGGAATTACGAATGGAATATGCGCGAGATTTGCGACACGCTCACCAAGCGAGGCGATCGCGTCGGCGGCCGGCCGATCAAGTCCGTCTCGCCATTGGGCGCGGACAAGCTGTACGACGCTTTCGTTAAGGGCGGGAAAGGCAACCGGCTACGGACCGCTGAAAAGATGGTCGTGCTGTGCCGGAAAGCCTGGCGGGTCGTGCATCGGCTTCATCCCGCTGAGTTTCCATCTGATGTTCCGAATCCCTGGCTGGGCGTCACCATGGCGACCCGGGTCAAGCTAGTGAAGCATGCGGTCACGCGCGAGCAGGCCTACAAGTTCGCGCACGGCTGCATAGAGCGCGGAGAGCCGGAATGCGGGGCCGCCGCGGTCATCTGTTTTGAGTGGCTGCAGCGCCCGGAAAACGTGATCGGCGGCCACGTCAAATGGACGGGTTACCGGACCGGCCCGAAGCCGACGATTCGGATCGAACATCACAAGACCGGCGCCGTGATCGACCATCCTCTGGAGGAGCATCTACCTTCCGGCGAGATTGTTAGATTCTATGAGGAGGCCGAGGGGGTGCTGGCCAAGCTGGCGCGCCGCGGCGTCCCCATGATCCTGCGAAGTGTCGAGGACGGGGTCTCCAAGCCATACTCGTTCTCCGGCATGCAGAAGATCGTGCAGCGCATGAGGAAAGAGATCGGTTTGCCGGAAGAGTTCACCCTGGATGCCTGCCGGCACGGGGGCATGACCGAGCTCGAGGAGGCGGAACTTACCGAAGGACAGGGCCGCGCGCTGTCGGCCCACCGCACCCGGGAAAGCTACGCCGGGTATGCCAAGCGGACCGAGGCCCGGATGCTGTCGGCGACTCGGAAGCGCCACGCCCACATGCTGGCGAACCAAACGGCAACAGATGTTCAGAATGCAACAGCGGCCGGCGTTCAGAACACAGAACGAGAATCATCAAAAATCGCATGAAAAATCAATGCGATAAAGTGGCTGGGGCGGGAGGGATCGAACCTCCGAATGGCGGAATCAAAATCCGCTGCCTTACCGCTTGGCTACGCCCCAACGCGCCGATCGAAGGCCTCGCCGGTCTATAGAGTGAGGGCGCGCATTTCAACAGGGCGGCGATCGAAAAGGCAGGAAAGCCGCAGGATGGCGCTCTCGCCCTTATTATAGAGCGACACTGCGGTGGCCGGAACGGACCGCACGATGTCCGCTCGGACAGTTGAGAGGCCGCTGGTTTCATGGGAAGACAATTTCCAAACGCCTCGTCGGGAGTAACGCCATGACCTACCGCGCACCGATCAACGATATCCTGCTGTCCCTCAATCACGGCGCCGGGCTCGCTGCCGCCGTGGCGGCCGGCCACTACGGCGATTTCGACGGCGATATTACCGCCGCGGTGCTGGAAGAAGCCGGCAAGTTCGCCTCCGACGTGCTGGCGCCGCTCAACAAGGTCGGCGACGAGCACGGCATCAAGCTCGACAACGGCAAGGTGACCACCGCGCCCGGCTGGCCCGACGCCTATCAGCGCTGGGCCGCCGCAGGCTGGAACGCGGTGTCGGGGCCGGAAGCGTTCGGCGGCCAGGGCCTGCCGCTCGCGGTCAACGCCGCCTGCACCGAGATCTGGAGCGCATCGAACGTCGCCTTCGGCCTCTGCCCGCTGCTGACGCTGTCGGCGATCGAGGCGCTCGACGCCCATGGCAGCGAGGAATTGAAGACGATCTATCTCGAGAAGATGGTCACCGGCGAATGGACCGGCACCATGCAGCTCACCGAGCCGAATGCCGGCTCCGACGTCGGCGCGCTGCGCACCCGTGCCGAACGCGCGGGCGACGGCACCTACCGCATCAAGGGCACCAAGATCTTCATCACCTATGGTGAGCACGACATGACCGACAACATCGTGCACTTCGTGCTTGCGCGATTGCCCGATGCGCCCGGCGGCACCAAGGGGATCTCGCTGTTCCTGGTTCCGAAATTCCTAGTCAATGCCGACGGCTCGCTCGGCGCGCGCAACGACATCCATGCGAGCGGCGTCGAGCACAAGCTCGGCATGCACGCCTCGCCGACCTGCACCATGACGATGGGCGACCAAGGCGGCGCGATCGGCTACCTGATCGGCGAGGAAAACCAGGGCATGCGCTGCATGTTCACGATGATGAACCAGGCGCGCCTCGGCGTCGGCCTCGAAGGCGTCGGCATCGCCGACCGCGCTTATCAGCAGGCGCTGGCCTACGCGCAGGAGCGCCGGCAAGGCAAGGCTATCGGCCACAAGGGCGACGGGATGGATCCGATCATCGTGCATCCCGACGTCAAGCGCATGCTGATGCAGATGCGCAGCATGACGGCGGCGGCGCGCACGATCTGCTACGCCACCGCGGTCGCGCTCGACGTCGCGGCGCGCGCCAAGGACGCCAAGGTCCGCGCGGACGCCGCCGCACGCGGCGCGCTGCTGACCCCGATCGCCAAGGCGTTCTCCACCGACGTCGGCAACGAGGTCGCCTACCTCGGCGTCCAGGTCCATGGCGGCATGGGCTTCATCGAGGAGACCGGCGCCGCGCAGCATTATCGCGATGCCCGCATCACCTCGATCTATGAAGGCACCAACGGCATCCAGTCGATCGACCTCGTCACCCGCAAGCTCGGCGCCAATGGCGGCGCCTCGGTGTGGGCGCTGCTCGACGAGCTCGCGGCAACCATCAAGCAGGTCGGAACCTCCAACGACCCGGCGTTCGGCACCACCGGCGCCAAGCTGCGCGACGCGCACGCCGCACTGGAGCGCACCAGCAAATGGCTGCTGGAGCGGCTCGCCTCCGCGCCGAACGATGCGCTGGCTGGTGCTACGCCCTATCTGCGGCTGTTCGCCGCGACGCTCGGCGGCTGCATGCTCGCCGGCGAGGCGCTGGCCGCGAAGGCCAACGGCGAGGCCGAGCCGCAGCGCTACGTCGCGCTGGCGCGCTTCTTCGCCGAGAACATCTCTGTGCAGGCGCCGTCGCTGGAGAAGACCGTGACGGAGAGCGCCGAGGCCGTGACCGGCGCGGACGCCGTGTTGGCGGGTTAGGACACTTTCCGCCGTCCTCATCGCAACGTCGTCCCGGCGAAGGCCGGGACCCATACGCCGCAGCGGATGTTGTGAAAGGGACTGTCGTTCCAGCGACGCGCAACAATAAGCATTTGGGGTAATGGGTCCCGGCCTTCGCCGGGACGACGATGAATGTTTTGCGAGACTCTCGTCGCTGCCAACCTGTTTCGCGGTCACGGCAAAGCCGCCCAGCCGTCGCGCGACCGCTTGTCAGCGATCCCGGCGCAACGAACGAAACTCCCTGGGGCCGTCCAGCAGATCATGCTTGCGGGCAGACTGTTCGATCCGGCTGGCCGAATGATCTGCCATTGCGTTGATGGCCGTGCCGGCCAGGTTCTGCGCACGTTGCCGTCGCTCGTCCCTCGATCGAACATCCCGATCTTGGTCTCGCCGACGACAGATTTCATCGGAGAGACGTTCCTGGAGGCATCCGTTGCCTCGATAAGGTCGCTGCTTCATCTTGCGCGTTCCCTCCAACAGGATTGCGGTACGGACTAACGCTCCGGCGCGCCGTTTGTTCGCGCTGGCGACTGGCCTGGTGCCGGGAATTTTGGCGCCGACAATCTGGGCTTCTTCGGCGGAGCTGCAATCAATCCCTCGCGGATCGCCTGCTTGCGGGCAAGCTTGCGCGCGCGCCGCACGGCCTCGGCCTTCTCTCGAATCCGTTTTTCCGAAGGCTTTTCGAACGATCGGCGGCGCTTCATCTCTCTGAACACGCCCTCGCGCTGCAGCCTCTTCTTCAGAACGCGCAGCGCCTGGTCGATGTTGTTGTCCCTGACAAGAACCTGCAAATGGATCACCTCTCGCGTCACTAGAGCATTTCGGTTCCGATTGAATCAGAACCGAAGCTCTAGCTTCTTGTTCTGACGCGTTTTCTTCACGCGAACCGGTATCCATCCCGCATCAAGTGCGGGACAGGCTTCGCTCGAAAACGCTTTGGGCACGTTGACGAGCAAATACGAAAGCCCGCTCTATCGGTGACAGAGCGGGCCGCACTGCCATTCCAGTACATCCGTGAAACGGCAGCCGATCAACAGCATGACGAAAGCTTTAGCCGCAGTGCTGCAAGCACGCGTCCTCACTTTCATCCGACGATGTCTTTGGAAAAGGGTCCAGTGGGACCGATCTACAAGGCTCAAGGCCAGTCGATACACCACAAGTATACACTTATCCCAGCTATGCAAGGCGCAATTGCAAATCCCGGGAATTATCTCTGACGGATCAAGCGCGTTCGAGATCGTCGGCGAAGACGACAGCGCCTGGCCCGCGCGGTTCCCTGCATCAATGTCATTGTAGAGTGGCAAATTAGGACCGTCTGACGCAGACTACGGCGCTGCCGGGTGATTTCAGGGCGCCGGCACTCGAGAGCCTGGGCAGCTCCCGCGACAAAAGGGAGCCGCAAATGGCAACCCGCTATTATTTCGATATCCGCAACGGCGAGGAACTATATGCCGACAGGCAGGGCATCGAGCTGCGCGACGAGGAGACTGCCGCGCACGAAGCGATGCAGTCATTGCTCGGCATGGCGAAAGACAATCCGCCTCCAGACAAACACAAGCTGCTGGCGTTTGAGGTCCGCACCGACGAAGGGCCATTGTTTCAGGTCAGTCTCGATCTGGGCATAACGAGACGCTAGGCACGTCGGCGCCAAACTCAAGAATTCGACCGGCGAATGCGCCACGCGATGCCCACTTCAAGCACGAGCCCGTCGCCATCCCGGACTTCGATCGCAATCTGATCGAGACTGTGACCGCGGACGGAATCGCGCACCATGTCGGCCAAAGCGCGCGCGGCCTCTTCTTGAACCGCCGCGAGATCGGGCATCACCAGGCCCTCTTCGTCGATCGCCAAGCCACCGCCGTCACGAAGATCGAAATAGTAGCGTGTCATCACTGATAAGAGGCCGAACTGTCGATCGTTCCTGGCGAGGGCACAGAGCAGCGACCGGCCCCGATGATGCGAGATGCCCGCTCTCACAGACCACGGAACGCCACACTTGGCGGGCGAATGTTCCTGAGAGGTCGGCACTCCGTCTTGTCGTGGCAGACGTCAATATCGAGGCTAGGCACCCTTCGACCCATCGAAAGCACAACGCCGCCCAAGCGGAATATGGATCGCTTGGCGGCGTTGGTTCGGCACCGGGCCCCTGAAATCCCCCGGCAAGCGCCAGATTGCCACGAAATATGCCTCAGCTTTGTGACACCCCAGGACGGCACCCCGCGCCGGTCGATCACGCCTTGTGGTCGGACAGGCTGCCGACGATCGATGCCCGGCGAGACAATTCGATCCAGTTGCCGTCGGGATCGAGGATCATGGAAATCCGCGCGACCTCGCCAAGCGTCACCGGCGCGAGGCCCTCGCGCACGCCTTTGGCGCGCAGCTCGTCATGCACGGCGTCGATGTCGGCGACCTGGAGCGTGATGTAGCGCCAGCCGCGCGCCTGCCTGATGGGATCGACGGTCGCGGCGCGATCTTCCGTGAGCAGGATCAGGCTGTCGCCAAGGCGAAAGGCCAGACCGCCCGACCAGGATTGCTTGGGGAAGCCGAGAATGTCGCCGTAGAACCCGCAATGCGCGGCGAGGTCGCGCACCGCCATCGCGACGGCGATCTGGGTGATGCCGTCATGTCCCGGCGCCACCAGGCAAACGCTGTTGCCGTCGGGATCGACCATGTGCCGCGGCGTCTCGATGCCCTCGCGCGCGATAATCAGCTCGCGATAGCCGCTCGGCGCGGCGTCGCCCAGCGGCTCGAAATGATGGTTGAGCTTGATCACCGAACCATGCGCGTCGTGCCTGTACTGCTTCTGCCCGCGGCGGATCGGCTGCACATGATCGAAGCGAAGCCCGGCATCTTGCTGCCAGAACCGCAGCATCGGCTCGCGATTGTTCGTGGAAAGGCCGACGTCGATCACGTTCTTCGCAAGCTGCATGTGCTGTCGCCCTTAGATCAGGTGCCCGCGATGGACTGGACTAGCCCGTCTTATTCGTCAGAGTGCGCCTGAGAGGCTGGCGAGCGTGGTGTAAAGCGCTGATGCGGCGTAGGATTCGGTTGCAAAGCCAACCCCATCACCTTCAGCCGCGAACACCAGGCCCGCCATGACCGATGATACGATTCTGCCCTTCTCGTTTCCAGCCGTTCACGCCAAGAAAGTCACAGCTGCCTTCGATGGCGGTCGGCTGACCTCGAACGGGGGCGTGATGCTTCTGGCGATGGCCGAGCGGCGTCTCGGCTTGGCCGACAATTTGGCCCGGGTGTTCCCGGATCGGCGCGATCCGACGCGGGTCGTGCACAGCCTTGTCGATATGTTCCGCGCGCGCATGTTCGCGATCTGCTGCGGCTACGAGGACGCCGACGACCTCGATCATCTGCGGTCCGATCCCGCATTCAAGCTGGCCTGCGGACGGCTGCCGGACACGGGTCGCGATCTGTGTTCCCAACCGACGCTGTCGCGGCTGGAGAATGCTCCGCGCCTGCGCGACGTGATCCGACTGACCTACACTTTGGTCGACGCATGGATGGATAGCTACCCGCGCGAGCCGGCATCCGTCACGCTCGACATCGATGATACCTGCGATGTCGTCCACGGCCATCAGCAGCTCTCGCTGTTCAACGCTCATTATGACGAACGCTGCTTCCTGCCGATCCACGTCTACGACACGGAGAAGAGCCGGCCCGTGGCGGTCGTGCTGCGGCCCGGCAAGACGCCGGGCGGCGTCGAGGTGCGTGCCCATCTGCGCCGCCTGATACGGCATATCCGGACGCGGTGGCACAACACGCGAATTACGTTCCGTGGCGACGGGCACTATGCTCGGCCGGAGGCCATGACGTGGTGCGAGACCAACGGCATCGACTACATCTTCGGTCTGTCCGGCACCAAGCCGCTCGCCAGAAAAGTCGACGAGGCCGCCGACGACATCCGCACGCGACGCGCCATCGAGAACCTGCCGGTTCTGCGTGGCTATACCGAGACGCGCCACAAGGCCAAGTCCTGGGATCGCGAACGGCGTACCGTCGCCCGTATTGAGGCGACGATGCTCGGCCTCGACATCCGTTTCGTCGTCACCAGCCTCGATGTCGGCTCGGCCGAGTGGATCTACGACAGCCTGTATTGCGCGCGCGGCCAAGCCGAGAATCTGATCAAGCTGCATAAGACACAGCTCGCCTCCGATCGCACCAGCTGCCGTTCGGCGCTCGCCAATCAAGTCCGCCTCGTTCTCCACACCGCCGCTTATTGGCTGATGCTGACCGTGCGCGACGCGATTCCCAAAGCCCGGGAATTGGCCACAGCCGAGTTCGCGACGCTGCGTCTTCGTCTCTTGAAACTCGCTGCCCGTGTCGTCGAGACCACGAGCCGCATTCGCCTTGCGTTTGCCGCGGCATGTCCCGAAGCCGACCTGATCCGCGGCTTGCCAGGCGCGCTGCTGCCGCTCGGTCCTTGACCGGCGGGGCGTCCGCCCCCCGTTCGCCCAACCCATCCCTCAAGCGCGTTGCAAAGTACGGGTCGTCAGGCGGTGAAAAGCCGAAGGCAATCCCGCGCGCCTCGTCAGAGCAGATGTGCGGCCACATCAATCGGACTAAAAAAACGCACTCTCACGAATAGGACGGGCTAGCTATGCGAGGATCAGGTCCTCGCGCAAGCACCACGATCACTTCCGCACCAGCGGGATCTGCAGATTGGTCGGCCGGTTCTGCTCGGTGTCGAAGCCGCGGCCGTCGACATTGCGGGCGCCCCAGAACAAGAGGTCGCCCCTGAGATAGACCAGGTCGTACTCCATGAAGTGGGTCCCTTCCTTGAGGCCGAAGGGGAGGAACGACTTGCCGAAGATGCTCTGCGGTGCATCGACCGCCCACGGCACGTAGCCGACCGCGGCGACCTTGTTGAGCACGTCGACAAAGCCCTGCGCCAACGGCGTCACCTCATAGGCCTCGTCGGCGACGAAATCGACCTTCTGCGCGCCCGGCGCGATCGGATGCGCGCCCTGCCACTGCATGTGCCCGACGATCCTGATCCGCGCCAGCGGCACCTTGCCATACGGATCGGCCGAGTTGACGACCACGAGCTCGAACCGGTCGGAGGATTGATAAATGAAGGCGCGCTTCAGATAGAACGGCTTGATCGAGCCGTCGGGATTCTTGCTCGGCCGGATCTCGGGCGCGATGCTCTCCCAGTTTCCGGCGAGGGCCTGCTTGATGGTCGCGACGTCCTGTTCCATGGCGCTTGCCTTCGGTTGATTGCCGGGAGATTGGGCCGCGGCGCCGCCGCATCCCGTCACCGCCGCCAGCAAGAACAGCGACGCTCCGATGCTTCTCCACATGCGCAGGCTCCGGCGGGCGACGCGCAGGCCTTCGTGCCGGGCAGAAGGAACGTCCTCTGCCTGCCAGGCAGACCCCGCGCAGAATGCGTACTGCTATAGAGAGCGCTGGCCGGCGCGAAAAAGCCTTTGTAGGCTGGCCGCATGCCTGCCGGATATGACAGGCCGTGATCGGGAGGCGGTGATGGAGCTCCGGCATCTGCGCTACTTCGTTGCCGTGGCCGATGCAGGCAGCCTGACGGTTGCCGCCGAGCAAAAACTCCACACCTCGCAACCTTCGCTGAGCCGGCAGATCCGCGATCTCGAACAGGAGGTCGGCGTGCAACTGTTGAACCGCGGCGCGCAGGGCATCGAGCTGACCGCGGCCGGCAAGGCGTTTCTGGATCACGCCAGAATGGCGCTGCTGCAGGCGGAGGCTGCCAAGGAGGCGGCGCAGCGCGCGGCCCAGCCGCCGAAGCCGAGCTTCGCGCTCGGTTTCCTGTCCGGTGCCGAGATCGATCTGCTGCCCGAGGTGACCCGCGTCTTGCGCGACGAATTTCCCGGCATCGACATCCGCCTGTCGAGCGACTACTCGCCGGTGCTCGCCAAAGCACTGATGCGGCGCAAGCTCGATGCCGCCTTCATGCGCGCCGACGACAACACGGAGGATCTCGCCTGCAAGCGCGTGCGCACCGACCCGCTGGTGTTCGTGTTTCCGAGCAACCATCGGCTGGCCGCGCAGGCTGCCGTCGCCCCCGAAGACATCGTCAACGAGACCTTCTATCTACCGTCCAAATCCGCGCCGGCAGTGCGCCGCGTCGTGCTGGAGTATTTCAGCCGCGCCGGCATCGATCTCAGGCCGGACCACGAGGTGCATAATGTCGTGCACGCGATATCGATGATCACCTCGACGCATGCGGTGATGCTGCTGCCGGCCTACACGGCGCGCTATCTGCCCGACACCATCACCACACGGCCGGTGCAGGGAGAGGCGCCGACGCTCGACCTCGTGATCGCTTATCACAAGGCCAACAAATCCCCGATCCTGAAGCTGCTGCTGTCGCGGGTCGGCCGGCTCGCAGCGGCGCCGGCCTAGCTCATGAAGGGTCTGCGCCTGTACCTTGACGTGGTCTACTGCGGCACGCCGTAGATCAGGACCTTACCGGACCTCGTCGCGAGAAAGACCCGATTGCCGGCGACGGTGGGCGGCACCAGCTTTGCGAACCAATACTTCTGCGCTTCACCGGTATCATTCCACACTTGTCGCATCGTAAAGGGATCGTAGGCCCTGAGCACACCGTTATCCTGGCTCTTGTTGCAGGCCGGGTATCCGGGTTCGTCGCAGATTTGGGCCGATGCGAACACGACGCCCAAACCGCTGCCGGTCGGATCGACGTTGACCGAGATGAAGCCGCCAGGCATCCCGTTCAATCCCATGTTCACATAAGGAGGCGCGATCGGCTCGCCTTCCAGGGGAGATAGCTCGAACTTGCCGTCACGCCAGCGAAACCGCTTCGGCTTGTCCTTCTCGCCCCACAGGAACATGAACTGGTCATTTCCGAAACTGGCGAACGCAGGTGTGCCGTGGATGTGCGGCCATTCCATCCAGCTGTTCAACAGGTAGTTTTGACCGGCAGGCCAACGAACCTCGGTCGCTTGAAATTTCTGATGCACATGATCGCGCGCCGGATCATCGAGAGAGTCCTTGTGCTTCACCCGCTCCTGAACGCTGGTTACGCTGTTGAAAATCCACAGCGGATCCGAAGTATCCGGCCCGCCCATGTCGGCACGATCGAGAACATAGAAGATGCCCTCCTTTCCGCCCGCACCCAGATAGCGCGTGCCCGGAATAAGCAACACGCCTGCGGCCGACATGTCGAGATCAAAGCAATCCTCCATGGTTCGACGATAGGGCGTGAAGTAGTCGGCCGCCTCCATATTCAGATGATAGGGTTCGCTGCCGTGCGGCGCGGCGCGTTCGATATGAACACGGATCACGCTATCGGCGAGACTAGCCTTGTCCGGGTGATCCAGCTCTCCCGGCGGAACACCGAAGCAGAGCCGGCGATTACCGGTCGTGAAATAGAGATTGCCCGCGGTATCGGCCGCGAGACCGGTTGATCCCTGCCAGATGCCACCGCCGTCGGTGTTGTCGTCCGTCACCTGGTAGCGGCCGACCGGCTCCAGCGTGGCGGCGTCGAATGCGCTGATCGAGCCGTGCATCCGGATCTGCGAGCCCTCGCACAGGCTCGAGAAACAAACGAAGACGACGCCATCGGCCAGCACCAGACTGGCGCGGTTGCGATGCAGCTTGTGCCACTCCTGATTTGGCGCCGGCACAACAACGGATTTGACCACTGTGCCGTCGTTCAGCGATATCGCCGCAATATGCTGCAGGCCCTCGAAGGTCTTGTAGCTCACGAAGACGCGGCCAAGCGCCGGATCGACCACCGGCGTCGACTCGACCCCGACCAGGCCAGTCTCGATCCCGTCAAGGGTTGCTCCCTCCTGCCAGGCAGCCAGGGCGTTTGGCGCACAAGCTGCTCCTTCGGCTGGGGGCGGCTCTTGGGGTGGAGGAGCAGTAGTCGTCTTGCTCACCACCGGCCGCCCCAGGAACGTATGCCACAGAAAGTCGGGTCGCGCTTCCGACGGCGAGAATGCGTAAACATCATTGTGAGATGTCGCGACGATCAGCACGGGCTGCCGCACGTTCCCGACCATGGCATTCTTCACAAAAAGTGGCTGTGAGAGCACGGTGCCATGGACCGCAAAGGACCCGAGCCGCTTGAACCTTTGAACCGTGTTCTGATTGATGCCCGGCACGTGCGAGGTGCCGGTGCGATTGTTGTCATTGCGTTGCGTCAGGACATCTTCCGACTGCGGGACTGGAAAGACGTAGTCCGACAGGATGGGAACGATGACCAACGGCAGCGCAGGTGCAGCCGTGGCCGCAACGGCGTCCGACGTGGTGGACGTCACCACGTGAAGATCCGGCGCAGCTGGAAGAACCACAACGCCCTGAATGTCCTGCGCCCGGGCCGACGTTGCTATCGTCGGCGAGCAAGCGACAATCAACAACAGTAGCGCTAGTCTGGCGCACAATCGCGATGAATTGATCGGAGACACAAGCATGCTCCTTGAGGTCAATCGAGTTCAGATCGGAAGCGATGAACGGGGCTCGCCGAGTTTCAGGGCATGTTTATTCCGATGATCTTCGGAAATCCGCCGACGCACTCGGTGTTGTGGACAGTGACCGTGACCGGCTTTCGAGCAACGTATGCGGTGAGAGCCGCCGAATAATAGGTATGATATCCGGCGTTGTTGATCGTGCTGATATACCCCAAGGTATTTTCCGTGCAATGCGCCGGATTTATCTGCGGGACGTTGAGCATGATGCCGAAAGAGTCGTCGTTCCAGCCGGTCCGGACCTGGGTCAGCGTTCCGGAAACCGCTTGCTGGGCGTGGCACGGCAACACGGTTGCAAGCAAGAAGGCAGCTGCGAAAGTGGCGCGCATGAAATGACTCCCTAAAATGGCAGCTATTCAATGGAAGTTGTAAATCGACACAATGCTACCATCGAAGGACATGCGAGATTGTGAAGCTTTTCACAGACCAAGCACAGTGAGGACCGATATGCCGGCGAGCCTCGTTCAGACTCTTCGCGCTTTTGCCTACAACAACGCCTGGGCCAATCATCGCCTGCTCACGGCCTGCGCCGGTCTCAGCCAGGCGGAATTTGCCGCCGCGCGAACCGGGTTCTTTCCGAGCCTGCAGGCGACGCTGAACCACATCCATGTCATCGATCTCTTCTATGTCGACGCGCTCGAAGGCGGCTGGCTCGGGCCGAAAGCATGGGCCGACGAGGTGCCCTACCCGGCGGTCGCCGCGCTGAAAGCTGCGCAGCGCGCGATCGACCAGCGCCTGATCGCTCACTGCGACGCGCTGACGCCTGCGCGGCTCGATGAAGACGTCAAGGTCAATCGCGACACCTCCGTGCAGACCGAGCGGCGCGACCGCTTGTTGATGCATCTGTTCCAGCACCAGATCCATCATCGCGGCCAGGCCCATGCGATGCTTTCCGAAACCACGGTCAAGCCGCCGCAGCTCGACGAATTCTTCGCCGCCGGCGAAGCCCCGCTCCGAGAAGCCGAGTTCAAGGAGCTCGGCTGGAGCGAAACCACCGTGTGGGGCGGCTGAGCCGAAGTTTCGCCCGCTGCCGGGCTGCACGAACCGGTTCCCGATTCGGAACAAGGGTCTTGAATACCGCCATCTCCGCGCTCACCTGTCGGTGAAACGTGGGGAATTCTATCAATGCCATTCGCCAATCATCGGGGCCAGCGCATCCATTACACTGTCGAGGGAACGGGGCCGCTGATCGTGCTGCAGCACGGCCTGCTGCTCGACGCGGCGAGCTGGAAGCAATGCGGCGTGGTCGATGCGCTCGCCGATCGCTTTCGCGTCGTCTGCGTCGATTCACTCGGGCATGGCTTGAGCGACAAGCCGGCCGATCCGGCGCTCTACAACCAGGCGCAGCGCGCCGGCGACATCGTTGCCGTGATCGACGATCTCGGCGGCGAGCGCGCCCATGTGGTGGGACATTCGATGGGCGGCTGGGTTGCGGTCGGCGTCGCCAGATTCTTCCCGGCGCGGCTGGCATCGCTGGCGATCGGCGGCTGGGACTTTCTGACCGGCTTGCCGCGCGGCAATGCCGGCCCGCTGACCTATGGCGCCTTCATCACCTTTGCCCGCCGCACCGCGCCGCAGCTCGCCGAATGGGTGACGCCCGATCTCGAAGGCGGCGTGCGCGCCTGCTTCGACGCGCCTGGCCAGCTCGATGGCGCAAAGGATGCCGTGCTCTCCTCGCGCGTGCCGGTGCTGCTGTGGAACGGACAGGACGACGGCCCGCATGCGCCGATGCAGCGCTTCGCCGCGGAGAACGGCCTGTACGCGATGTCGGTCCCCGGCGACCATCTCGGCGCGCTGCTGGAGCACGGCGCCGCAATCGGCCGCGGCATCCGCTCGTTCGTCGGTCGCGGCTAGAGCGATCTCGAGCGCGCGTATCTCCATCGCATCGAGCGCCGAACGAAAGCGCAATGCGCCGTGACGATCGACCGCATCCCCGAACCGGGCGCGCGATCACTGCGTGCCATCATCGCGCGGCCCTTTCCTACGACCAAGGTCCCCTGCGCAGGAAAGGTGAATTCCGGTTAACTGCATTGCGCCGTCCTCATGCTCGCAGAAGAGGAAAAGCCTCCGCGAACACTTGGGGCTTGCGCGGGATCATGTAGGATAGCGGCACGCCCCCGCCGGCGACGATGCCGGCCGACCCTGGGACCGCTTGATGACCGCGCATGTCATAGTGACCGACGAAGCCGCCACACGCGTGATCCGGCTGCGCAGGCCCGAGAAGAAGAACGCGATCACCCAGGAGATGTTTCGCGCGATCAGCGACGCGATCGACAAGGCGCAGAACAATCCGAAGATCCGCTGCCTGATCATCACCGGCGGCTCCGGTGTGTTCACCGCGGGCAACGACGTCGAGGACCTGCTCGCACAGGGCACCTCAACCGGCGAGATGCCGCCCGCCTCCGACCTGGTCAAGTTCCTGTATTCGCTGGCCCACAATGTGAAGCCGATCATCGCCGCGGTCGACGGCGTCGCGATCGGCATCGGCACCACCATGCTGTTCCACTGCGACTATGTGCTGGCCAGCAAGGCCGCGTCGTTCTCGACGCCGTTCTCCAATTTCGGCCTGGTGCCGGAAGGCGCCTCCAGCCTGCTGATGCCGCGCACGATGGGCCACCAGCGCGCCTTCGCGATGCTGGTGATGGGCCGCACCATGTCGGCCGACGACGCCCGCGTCGCCGGCTTCGTCAACACCGTGGTGGCGCCGGGCCATGCCGAGGTCGAGGCGCACAAGGTGGCGCGCGAGATCTGCGCGCTGCCGGCCGAGGCGGTGGCGATCTCGCGGCGTCTGATCCGGCTGCCGCCGGAGGACGTCACCCGCCGCATCGAACAGGAGAACCATCTGTTCAGCGAACGGATGCGCTCCAGCGAAGCGGTCGACGCCTTCAGGGCCTTCATGGCGCGCACGAAGGATTGAAACGAAGCGTCGCAAAATTGTAGTGGCGCCGGGCCATGATCGTGTGTTCCATGATCGTGCACGCCATGATTATGCGCTCCATGGACAGGTCATGAGACAACCCCGCCCCCGCCTTAAGCCTCTTGCGCCTCTCGCCGCGCTTTGCGCACTCGGTCTGGTCGCGGCAAGCCCCGGTCGGGCACAGACCGCGGCGCCGGTGAACTTGCGCATCCTCGCGATCAACGACTTCCACGGCTATCTGCGGCCGCCGCCGGGCGGCATCCGCATCACCGATCCCGCCGACGCCAGCAAGAAGATCATGGTGCCGGCCGGCGGTGCCGAGCGGATGGCGACCGTCGTCAAGCAGCTGCGCGAAGGACACAAGAACAACATCTTCGTTGCGGCCGGCGACCTGATCGGCGCGAGCCCGTTCCTGTCGGCGATGTTTCATGACGAGCCGACCATCGAGTCGCTGTCGATGATGGGGCTTGCGATCTCCTCGGTCGGCAATCACGAATTCGACGAGGGCAAGGACGAACTGCTGCGGATGCAGAATGGCGGTTGCCACCCGGTCGACAAGTGCCAGGGGCCGCACCCGTTCCTGGGGGCCAAATTCCGCTATCTCGCCGCCTCCACGATCGACAGGGCCACCGGCAAGCCGGTGTTTCCGCCCTACGAGATCAAGGAATTCGACGGCATCCCGGTCGGCTTCATCGGGCTGACGCTGAAGAACACCCCGAATCTGGTGTCGCCGGCCGGCGTCGCGAGCCTCGACTTCCGCGACGAGGCCGAGACCGTCAATGCGCTGATCCCCGAGCTAACCCGTCTTATTCGTCAGAGTGCGCCTGAGAGGCTGGCGAGCGTGGTGTAAAGCGCTGATGCGGCGTAGGATTCGGTTGCAAAGCCAACCCCATCACCTCAACCGCGAACGCCAGGCCCGCCATGACCGACGATACGATTCTGCCCTTCTCGTTTCCAGCCGTTCACGCCAAGAAAGTCACAGCTGCCTTCGATGGCGGTCGGCTGACCTCGAACGGGGGCGTGATGCTTCTGGCGATGGCCGAGCGGCGTCTCGGCTTGGCCGACAATTTGGCCCGGGTGTTCCCGGATCGGCGCGATCCGACGCGGGTCGTGCACAGCCTTGTCGATATGTTCCGCGCGCGCATGTTCGCGATCTGCTGCGGCTACGAGGACGCCGACGACCTCGATCATCTGCGGTCCGATCCCGCATTCAAGCTGGCCTGCGGACGGCTGCCGGACACGGGTCGCGATCTGTGTTCCCAACCGACGCTGTCGCGGCTGGAGAATGCTCCGCGCCTGCGCGACGTGATCCGACTGACCTACACTTTGGTCGACGCATGGATGGATAGCTACCCGCGCGAGCCGGCATCCGTCACGCTCGACATCGATGATACCTGCGATGTCGTCCACGGCCATCAGCAGCTCTCGCTGTTCAACGCTCATTATGACGAACGCTGCTTCCTGCCGATCCACGTCTACGACACGGAGAAGAGCCGGCCCGTGGCGGTCGTGTTGCGGCCCGGCAAGACGCCGGGCGGCGTCGAGGTGCGTGCCCATCTGCGCCGCCTGATACGGCATATCCGGACGCGGTGGCACAACACGCGAATTACGTTCCGTGGCGACGGGCGCACTATGCTCGGCCGGAGGCAATGGCGTGGTGCGAGACCAACGGCATCGACTACATCTTCGGTCTGTCCGGCACCAAGCCGCTCGCCAGAAAACTCGACGAGGCCGCCGACGACATCCGCACGCGACGCGCCATCGAGAACCTGCCGGTTCTGCGTGGCTATACCGAGACGCGCCACAAGGCCAAGTCCTGGGATCGCGAACGGCGTACCGTCGCCCGTATTGAGGCGACGATGCTCGGCCTCGACATCCGTTTCGTCGTCACCAGCCTCGATGTCGGCTCGGCCGAGTGGATCTACGACAGCCTGTATTGCGCGCGCGGCCAAGCCGAGAATCTGATCAAGCTGCATAAGACACAGCTCGCCTCCGATCGCACCAGCTGCCGTTCGGCGCTCGCCAATCAAGTCCGCCTCGTTCTCCACACCGCCGCTTATTGGCTGATGCTGACCGTGCGCGACGCGATTCCCAAAGCCCGGGAATTGGCCACAGCCGAGTTCGCGACGCTGCGTCTTCGTCTCTTGAAACTCGCTGCCCGTGTCGTCGAGACCACGAGCCGCATTCGCCTTGCGTTTGCCGCGGCATGTCCCGAAGCCGACCTGATCCGCGGCTTGCCAGGCGCGCTGCTGCCTCTCGGTCCTTGACCGGCGGGGCGTCCGCCCCCCGTTCGCCCAACCTACACCTCAAGCGCGTTGCAAAGTACGGGTCGGTCAGGCGGTGAAAAGCCGAAGGCAATCCCGCGCGCCTCGTCAGAGCAGATGTGCGGCCACATCAATCGGACTAAAAAAAGCACTCTCACGAATAGGACGGGCTAAAGGCACGCGGCGTCGAGGCGATCGTGGTCTTGATCCACGAAGGCGGCTTTCCGACCGGCGACTATAATGAATGTCCCGGCATCTCCGGGCCGATCGTCGACATCGTGAAGAAGTTCGACAAGGCGGTCGACGTCGTGATCTCCGGCCACACCCACCAGGCCTATGTCTGCGAGATCGACAGACGTCTCGTCACCTCCGGCGACAAATACGGCACGCTGGTCACCGCGATCGATCTTGAGCTCGATCCGAAGACGCATGACGTGATCAGCGCCAGGGCCGACAACACCATCGTGAAGATCGCCGGCACGGCCAAGGATCCCGAGCAGAGTGCGCTGCTGGAATCCTACGACCGGCTGGCCGCGCCGATCGCCAACCGCCCGGCCGGCTCGGTCACCGAAACGCTGTCGCGCGTGCCCAATGATTCCGGCGAGAGCCCGCTCGGCGATATCGTCGCCGACGCGCAACTGCTTGCGACCAGTTCGGAGCCCAATGGAGGCGCGGTGATCGCCTTCACCAATCCCGGCGGCGTGCGTACCGATATCACCAAGCGCGAGGACGGCGCGGTCACCTATGCCGACATCTTCGCCAGCCAGCCGTTCCGCAACCAGCTCGTGACGATGACGCTGACCGGCAAGCAGCTCAAGGACGTGCTGGAGCAGCAATGGGCCGACCCGAAACGGCCGCGCGCCCTGCAGGTCTCGAAGGGCTTTGCGTATGCATGGGATGCGAGCAAGCCCGACGGCGCACGCATCATCGCCGCGCGGATGTCGCTCGACGGCAGGCCGATCGACCCCGCCGCGAGCTATCGCGTCACCGTGAACAATTATCTCGCCGAAGGCGGCGACGGCTTCACGGTGTTCAAGGAGGGAACGGCGCAGCAGTTCGGCATCTACGACGTCGATGCGCTCTATGCCTATTTCAAGGCCAACAGCCCGGTCGGCCCGACCGCCGGAAAGCGGATCGAGCGGATCAATTGAGCCGCACCCGACGCGCTTCGCCTTCAGACTAGTGAGTGGAACGATGCGGCAGGATCGAAGCTTGGCCCTTTCCGGCGAGCCGGTAACCGCCTAAATTAGACCCTCCTCGCACGCGCCTCCATTGCGCCGGGAATTTGCATGACACTGCTTCTGACGCACACCGCCTGCCTCGACCATTTGACCCCTCCAGGACATCCCGAACGCCCCGACCGGCTGCGCGCGGTGGCCGAGGTGCTTGGCGAGGACCGCTTCAAGGCGCTGGTGCGCGATCTGGCGCCCGAAGGCGACCTCGACACCGTGCTGCTCTGTCATGGCGAGCATTATGTCGGCGAGCTGCGCCACATCGCGCCGACCTCGGGCATGATCTATATCGACGGCGACACCTCGATGTCGCCGGGCACCTGGGAAGCCGTGATGCGCGGCGTCGGCGGCGCGGTGGCCGCCACCGATGCGGTGATGACCGGCGCCCACCAGAACGCCTTCGTCGCGGTGCGCCCGCCCGGCCATCACGCCGAGAAATCGACGCCGATGGGCTTCTGCTTCTTCGACAATGTCGCGATCGCCGCGCGCCACGCGCAGCGCAAATACGGCATCAAGCGCGCCGCGATCATCGATTTCGACGTCCATCACGGCAACGGCACGCAGGACATCTTCTGGGCCGATCCCACCGTGATATATTGCTCGACGCACCAGATGCCGCTGTTCCCCGGCACTGGCGCCGCCGGCGAGCGCGGCGAGCACGACACCGTTGTCAACGCGCCGCTGGCGCCCGGCGACGGCGGCGCCAGGTTCCGCGCAGCCTTCGAGAACCTGATCCTGCCGCAGCTCGAGAAGTTTTCCCCCGAACTCGTCGTCATCTCGGCGGGCTTCGACGCGCATCACCGCGATCCCTTGGCCTCGATCAACCTGACCGGCGAGGATTTCGGCTGGGTCACGCGCAAGCTGATGGATGTGGCCGACAAGAGCGCCGGCGGCCGTGTCGTCTCCGTGCTGGAGGGCGGCTACGACCTGCAGGGCCTGAAAGAGTCGGTGGCATCTCACGTCACCGCATTGATGGGCGCCTAAATACCCGCCACAATACGCCCGCAAAAATTCGATTGATTCTGCGCCGGGGCGAGCATGCCTGCGACAGGTCATGCCCGGACGAACAAGATCAGGTTGCGATCTGATCGGCGCAATCAGGAACGCAAAGAATGGCCGAAAACACCCAGGCGGACGTCAAGAAACTCTCCTTTGAGCGCGCGATCGAGGAACTCGAATCGATCGTCAAGCGGCTCGAGGACGGCAAGGTCCCGCTTGAGGAATCGGTCGCGATCTATGAGCGCGGCGAACAGCTGAAGCGGCGCTGCGAGGAGTTGCTGCGCCAGGCCGAAGCCCGCGTCGACAAGATCACCACCGACGCCTCGGGCCAGCCGACCGGCACCGAGCCGCTCGACGTGCAGTAGCGCCGACCATCGCGATCTTGCGACAGGATGTCCGCGGCAGCGGACAATTGTTGCTCCGTATTTCCAGCGATTGACCCCGCCGCGGGACGATCGCGGCGGTCCGGTGCTGTCACGAATCTGCCCGATCCGGGCCGGCCGGCTGCCGCAAAAATGGGCGGATTGGAACCCACCTGCGACCTCTAGCATTGAAAAGTCTGGCTTTTTCGGTAGAAGGCATAGGAACCCAGCGCCCCTAGCGGGTTGGCTTTGGCGGCGGCTTTGGTGTAATGCTTCCAGTTCTATGGGCATTTGAGGGTGGCGGGCGGCCCGAATTATTCGGGCGGCATGCAACTCAAATGGTTCGACAAAACTGAACCGGGACGGGTGAACAGCGACCAAGGTGATGCATATCACGTGGTCCAATCCGGAGTGAATCTAGGCTGACAACCAGGCACGGCCTGCCGGGGCGGCACCCAGTGTCTGGCATTCGCTGCGCGGTGAGCGCGCCAACCCATCTCGCGTCGGGCGGTTCGTTCCGACAGGCAAAAAATTGGAAATTCGCTGTGACCACATTTAGTAAAACGCCGCTTCTTGACACGATTCACACGCCGGATGACCTGCGCAAGCTGAAGGTCGAGCAGGTGCGGCAAGTTGCCGACGAGCTGCGCCAGGAAACCATCGACGCGGTGTCGGTGACCGGCGGCCATTTCGGCGCCGGCCTCGGCGTGGTCGAGTTGACCACCGCCATCCACTACATCTTCGACACCCCGCGCGACCGCCTGATCTGGGACGTCGGCCACCAGGCCTACCCGCACAAGATCCTGACCGGACGCCGCGACCGCATCCGCACGCTGCGCACCGGCGGCGGCCTCTCCGGCTTCACCAAGCGCACCGAGAGCGACTACGATCCGTTCGGCGCCGCGCACTCCTCGACCTCGATTTCGGCCGGCCTCGGCATGGCCGTGGCGCGCGATCTCTCCGGCGGCAAGAACAACGTCATCGCCGTGATCGGCGACGGCGCGATGTCGGCGGGCATGGCCTATGAAGCCATGAACAACGCCGGCGCGATGAATTCGCGCCTGATCGTGATCCTCAACGACAACGACATGTCGATCGCCCCGCCGGTCGGCGCGATGAGCGCCTATCTGTCGCGGCTCTATTCCGGCAAGACCTACCGCTCGCTGCGCGAGGCGGCCAAGCAGATCAACAAGCGCCTGCCCAAGATCCTCGCCAACCGCGCCAACCGCGTCGAGGAATATTCCCGCGGCTTCATGATGGACGGCGGCACGCTGTTCGAGGAGCTCGGCTTCTATTATGTCGGCCCGATCGACGGTCACAATCTCGACCATCTGCTGCCGGTTCTGAAGAACGTCCGCGACATGGAGACCGGGCCGATCCTGGTTCACGTCGTGACCCAGAAGGGCAAGGGCTACGGCCCGGCCGAGGCCTCCGCCGACAAGTACCACGCCGTCGTCAAGTTCGACGTCGCCACCGGCACCCAGGCCAAGGCCAAGCCGAATGCGCCGGCCTACCAGAACGTGTTCGGCCAGAGCCTCGTCAAGGAAGCCGAGAGGGACGACAAGATCGTCGCCATCACCGCGGCGATGCCGTCCGGCACCGGCGTCGACATCTTCAACAAGGCGTTCCCGGACCGCACCTTCGACGTCGGCATCGCCGAGCAGCACGCGGTGACCTTCGCCGCCGGCCTCGCCACCGAAGGCTACAAGCCGTTCTGCGCGATCTACTCGACCTTCCTGCAGCGCGGCTATGACCAGGTGGTCCACGACGTCGCGATCCAGAGCCTGCCGGTCCGCTTCGCGATCGACCGTGCCGGCCTGGTCGGCGCCGACGGCGCGACCCATGCCGGCTCGTTCGACAATGCCTATCTCGGCTGCCTTCCGAACTTCGTGATCATGGCCGCCTCCGACGAGGCGGAAATGGTCCACATGGTGGCGACGCAGGTTGCGATCAACGATCGTCCGAGCGCGCTGCGCTATCCGCGCGGCGAAGGCCGCGGCGTCGAGATGCCGGAAGTCGGCGTTCCCCTGCCGATCGGCAAGGGCCGCATCATCCGCGAAGGCAAGAAGGTCGCGCTGCTGTCGTTCGGCACCCGCCTCGCCGAGTGCGAGAAGGCGGCCGACGAGCTCGCCGCCCACGGCCTCTCCGCCACGATCGCGGACGCGCGCTTCATGAAGCCGCTCGATGAGGAGATGATCATGAAGCTCGCGCGCGAGCATGATATCCTGATCACCATCGAGGAAGGCTCGATCGGCGGCTTCGGCTCGCATGTCATGCAGTTCCTGTCTGACAACGCCATGCTCGATAGCGGCATGCTGAAGTTCCGCTCGATGATTTTGCCCGACGTGTTCCTCGACCACGACTCGCCGGCGGCGATGTATGCCCGCGCTGGGCTCGACGCCAAGAGCATCGTGGCCAAGGTGTTCGAAACCCTCGGCAAGGACTACAAGACCGAGACCGTCAAGCTCGCGTAATCGCTTCGGGCGGCGCCCACTGGAGCATTTTCGGTTCTGATTGAATCAGAACCGAAGCTCCAGGTTCTTCTTTGGACGCGTTTTTCTTCACGCGAACCGGTGTCCACTTCGCTCGAAAAAGCTATAGCCCCGGCAAGTCCATGAACATCTATCTGGCAGGTCCTGACGTGTTCCTGCCGGATGCCGTGGAGATCGGCCGCCGCAAGGCGGAGGTTTGCGCCTATCACGGGCTGACCGGGCTGTATCCGCTCGACAACAGCATCGATCCCACTGCCGCCGGCGCCTCTCTCACCATCTTCAAGAGCAACGAGGCGATGATGGAGTCTGCCGACGCCATCATCGCCAATTTGACGCCGTTTCGCGGCCCCAGTGCCGACGCAGGCACCGTCTACGAACTCGGCTACATGGCGGGACGCGGCAAACTGTGTCTCGCCTATTCGAACGATCCCACGTCCTACGCCAATCGCGTGGCGCGGCTGAGCCAGGTCGTGCCGGCATCCGACGGACGCCTGATCGACGCGGAGGGGCTGACGGTGGAAGAGTTTGGATTGCCTGATAATCTGATGATGATGCACGCGCTCGATCTGCACGGCAGTCCGCTGGTGACGCCGCGCGAGCCGTCGGCCGATCTCTGGCACGACCTAACCTCCTTCGAGGCCTGCGTGCGGCTCGCCGCCGGGCGGCGCCAGCAGGGCGCCAAGTGACCAAGCCGGGCGACAACGACAACGACGCATCCGCCGGCAAGCGCATCGACGTGCTGCTGGTCGAACGCGGCCTGTTCGAAAGCCGGGCGCGGGCGCGCGCCGCGATCGACGCCGGCCTCGTGACCGCCGACGGCAAGCCGATTGCAAAAGCGTCCGAGATCGTCGCGCCCGGTGCCACACTCACGGCCGAGCCGGCGCATCCCTATGTCTCGCGCGGCGGCGTCAAGCTCGCCGACGCGCTCGAGCACTATCCGATCGATATCGAGGGCCATGTCTGCCTCGATGTCGGCGCCTCGACCGGCGGCTTCACCGAAGTGCTGCTCGCCAATGGCGCGAGCCTGGTGTTCGCCATCGACGTCGGCCACGGCCAGCTGCATCCCTCGCTGCAGGGCCATCCGAAGATCGTCTCCATGGAGGCGACCGACATCAGGAGCTTCGAGGGCAAGCGCCTGCCGGCGCGGCCCGACATCGTCGTGATCGATGTCAGCTTCATCTCGCTGAAGCTGGTGCTGCCGGTGGCGCTGTCGCTGGCGGCAGCACCAATGCATCTCCTGGCGCTGATCAAGCCGCAATTCGAGGCGGCGCGCAAACACGCCAAGCGCGGCGTCATCCGCAACGCGATGGTGCACCAGGAGATCTGCGACGATATCGCAGCCTTTGCCGGCTCGCTCGGCTGCACCGACATCCAGGTGTTCCCGTCCTCGATCACGGGTGGCGACGGCAATATCGAATTCTTCCTCGGCGCGCGCCGTGGCTGAGCTCCTCACCATCGACCATGTCGGCCACCGCGGCGACGGCGTCGCGATCGACGGGTCGCAGTCGATCTTCGTGCCCTACACGCTCGGCGGCGAAACGGTCGAAGTCGAGGACGTGCCGGGCAACCATCCCGACCGGCGTCGGCTGCTGCGGGTGGCGCAGGCAAGCCCAGAGCGCATCGCGCCGTTCTGCCCGCATTTCGGCGTCTGCGGCGGCTGCGCGATCCAGCACTGGAACGACGCGCCCTACCATGCCTGGAAGCGCAACATCGTGGTCGAGACGCTGGCGCAGGCGAGAGTTTCGGCCGAGGTCGCGCCGCTGCTCGATGCCCACGGCGCGGGCCGCCGCCGCATCACGCTGCACGGGCGCATGGGCACCCATGAGGTGCTGAAGGTCGGCTTCGCCGCTGCGGGGTCACATGACATCATCCCGGTCGACCGCTGTCCGATCCTCGATCCGGCGCTCGACGGCGCGCTTGAGGCCGCCTGGGCGGTCGCCGAGCCGCTGATCTCGATCGGCAAACCGCTCGACATCCAGGTCACCGCGACGCTGAACGGCCTCGACATCGACGTGCGCGGCTCCGGCGCGCTGCCGAAGAGCCTGATCACCACGCTGTCGCGCGTCGCGGAGAAACATCGGCTGGCGCGGCTGACGCGGCATAGCGAGCTGGTGCTGCAGCGCGGCTCGCCGGAGGTTGCGATCGGCAAGGTGAAGGTGGTGCTGCCGCCGGGCTCGTTCCTGCAGGCGACCGTCAAGGGCGAGGAGACGCTTGCGGCGCTGGTTCGCGAGCATTGCGGACGCGCCAAGCACATCGCAGATCTGTTCTGCGGCGTCGGCCCGTTCGCGCTGCGCCTCGCGGAGAAGGCGCGGATCGCGGCGTTCGACAACGATGCCGGCGCGATCACCGCGCTGCAGAAGGCCGCGCAATCGACGCCGGGGCTGAAGCCGCTCAAGGCCGAAGCACGCGACCTGTTCCGCCGCCCCTTGATGCCGCAGGAGTTGCGCGACTTCGATGCCGTGGTGTTCGATCCGCCGCGGCAGGGCGCGCAGGCGCAGGTCACCCAGCTGGCGGCGAGCAAGGTGCCGGTGATCGTCGCGGTGTCCTGCAATGCCGCAACCTTTGCGCGCGACGCGAAAATCCTGATCGATGGCGGTTACGGGATCGAGCGCGTCACCCCGGTCGATCAGTTCCGCCACACCCCGCATGTGGAGCTGGTGGCGCGGTTTGCGCGCTGATCTGCGAACGAGAGGCGAGATATCGGCAGAACGGTAGGATGAGTAGAGCGCAGCGAAACCCATCGCGGCGAAAAAAATGATGGGTTTCGCTTCCGCCTTCGCTCTTCGAGCTTCGGCGGACAGGTCGCTAACTTCATCCTACGAGATCACAAAACGAGCCCTCACCGCCCCCAGCGGTCCTGCCAGATCTTCTCGCCGATCGTGCAACTGACCCGCGGCTCCTTCTCGGCGGTCCGCACGATCGGGCGCTCCGGGGTGCGGCCGGCGACTTCGAGCAGCAGCTTGGTGCGGATCGCCTCCTTGAATTTCTCGCGGTCCTTGATCGTCACCACGAAAGAGCCCGGCCCGCCGATCACGCAGTCCTCGTAGTACAGGTCGAGATTCTCGATATCCATCGTCGAGTAGGACGGCTCCTTCACCATGATCGGCAACCCGTTGATGACGATGCCCTTGTCGAGCGCCGCATCGCGCGCGGGCGTGATCGGCGCGCCGTTGTTGTTGGGCCCGTCGCCGGAAATATCGATCACGCGGCGCAGGCCGCGATGCGGATTCTCGTCGAACATCGGGATTGCGAAATAGATCGCGCCCGAGATCGAGGTGCGCGAGGCGCGGCGCACCGGCGTCTTCATGATCTCGGCGGCGACCGCATCGGCGGATTCAGGGCCGTCGATCACCCGCCAGGGAATGATGACCTTCTGGTCATTGGAAGCGGCCCATTCGAAATAGGTGATCGAGATCTTGCCGTTCGGCCCGGCCTTCAGCGCCTGCAGGAAATCCTTGGAGACGATCGCCTGCGCATAGCCCTCGCGCTGGATCGCGAGTTCGTCCATGTCCATCGAATAGGAGACGTCGACCGCGATGATCAGCTCGATGTCGACGCTCGGTGTGGATTCCTTTTCGGCCAGCCGGCCGGTCTGTGGTCCCGGGCCCGGCGCGGCAACACCGGCCACATCGCCGCTGGCCAGCATGCCAGCGACAAGCACCGCTCCGATCGAGACATACCAGCGCATTGCGGCCCTCCCGTCGTATGGGTGTCATGGTGACACGCAAATCCGGCGGCGAAAAGCGCTGATATCATTTGTCCTTCACATTCAGGTTAGTCACTTGCAGGTTAGACATCACCTATCTCGAATGAGACAAAACGCGCCGTGCCGTTGCCGCAATGACGCCGTGCAATTCGACCGGTTCCAAGGCGCGCCGGAAGACGGTATTCTTACGGAGTAATCGCGAGGGAGTGCCGGGCGATGCCCGATACCGTCGTCAAGCCGAAAACCAGGACAAAGACCAAGGTCGAGCGGCCACGCCTGCACAAGGTGATCCTGGTCAACGACGACTACACGCCGCGCGAATTCGTCGTCACCATCCTGAAGGGCGAATTCCGCATGACCGACGACCAGGCCTACAAGGTGATGCTGACCGCGCATCAGCGCGGCGTCTGCGTGGTCGCTGTGTTCACCTGGGACGTCGCCGAGACCAAGGCGACGCGCGCCACCGACGCCGGCCGCGCCAAGGGCTATCCACTGCTGTTCACCACCGAGCCGGAAGAGTAGCTGTAATCACCGTTCCGCCGGCCGCGCGAGCTACGTCCGCTGGCTGGCCACAATATCGGCGACGACGGCTCCCATCACCAGCGCGCCGCCAATGAAGGCGCGGAGCGACGGCACCTCGGCAAACGCCAGCCACACCCAGAACGGCATCAGCGGGGTTTCGAGGGTGGCGATCAGCGAGGCCTGCCCGGATGGCAGGAATCTGGAGCCGATCGTAAGCAGGGTGAGACCGAGACCCACCTGGCATGCCCCGAACATCGCAAGCACGCCGAGATCGGCGCCGGTGACCGCGCCGATGCCCTGCGCAAATGGAAGGCTGACGACGCTACCGAGAACATTCGAGAGCGCCGCGGCGGCGACCATCGGGGTGCCCTTGTGCCGGCGGATCGTCACCGTCATCAGCGCGATCGCCAGCGCCATGATGCATGCAAGGCCGATGCCCCGGTAGTCCGTGATATCCCCGGCGCCGCTGACGGTGACGGCAACGCCCGCGAGGGCGACGAGGCTTGCCAGCAATGTGCCGGGGCGCGCCCGCTCGCCGAGCCACAGCCAGGCGATCGCGGCCGCCGCAAACGGCTGCATCGCGACAATGATCGCGACATTGGCGACGCTGGTCAGTTGCAGCGCCGGAATGAACGTCACCATGCCCAAAGTCGAGAGGCCGGCCACCAGCCATCCGCTCATGGGCATCACGACGAGATTGCGCGCGCCGCGCCAGCCCTGCGTGGCGAGCAGGAACAGCGCGATCGCGCCGCCGCCGAACAGTCCGCGCCAGAACAGGATGGTCCAGGAATCGAAGTGCAGCAGCCGGGTGAAGAACGGCGCGGTGCTCCAGGCCGCCGCGGCCGCAACGACCAGCGCAATCCCGGTGCGATGCTGCGCGTCGTTGTCAGTCACGTCGCGTAGCCGCTAAAGCGCGATGAGACAAGATTGAATCATCATCGCGCCTTAGCTCCTTCTTTGCGCATGATCTCCGCGCAAACGCGTCCCGCGTTTGTCGCGAGGGAAAACCGCTTCGCACTTTTCCGGATCATGCATTAGCCGGCGGCCGCGCGCGGCGCCTCGTCGAACAGGCCGTAGACCCGCTCGGCCTTGGAAAATCCGGCGATCGGAAACTCGCCGAGATCGCTCCAGCCGCCGTCGCAGATGCCGGCGAAGCGCTCGGAGGCCACCACGGTACGGCCGAGGCGGCCGGCGATCTTCTCCAGCCGCGCGGCGAGATTGACCGCCGGACCGATGCAGGTGAAGTCGAGCCGGTTACCGCCGCCGATATTGCCGTAGAGCACGCGCCCGAGATGCAGCGCGACGCCGAAGCGAAAGCGCTCGACGGCATCGCCGTTGGCGAACTGCAACGCCTCGACGCCGGCGCGGGATGCGCGCGCGGCCTCCAGCACGCGCGAGCAGACCTGCACCTCGTCGCCGAGATATTCGTCGACCGGGAACACCGCGAGCAGGCCGTCGCCCATGAATTTGAGCACCTCGCCGCCATGGTCGCGGATCGCGGTGACCTGGCAGTCGAAGTAGAGGTTGAGGATCTCCACCACCGTCTCGGACGGCAAGCGGTCCGACAGCGCTGTGAAGCCGCGCAGGTCGGACAACCAGATCGCGGCGTCCATCGTATCGGCGTGGCCACGCCGGATCTGGCCGCCCATGATGCGCTCGCCGGCCCGATTGCCGACATAGGTGTCGAGCAGCAGCGTGGCGGTGCGGCGCAGGGTCACGATCTCGATGTAGCGCGCCAGCGGCACGGCGATCGAACGGATCGCATCGAGCTGCTCCTCGGTGAAGCCGCCCGGCTGCCTGGTGGTCCAGCTCGAGGCATTGACGAAGCCGTCGGTGTAAACCAGCGGCATCGCGACATAGTCGGTAACGCCCTCCGCCTGCAGGTCCACGACGATCGGAAAACGTGAGCTGGCGGGGTCGTCGAGCCGCGCGCGCACTTCAAGTCCCTGCCGGAACACGATCGACAGCGGGCTCACGGCAAATTCCGGGGAGTCCAGAATGTTGTGATCGACGGTGCCGGTTTCGACCTCCGCGCCAGGCGTCCAGAAGAAATGGCGGCCGTAGATCTCGGGATGCAGCGTGCGCACGAAGACGCCGACCCGCCACAGCGGCAGGCCGGCCCGCACTAGGCGTTCGCAGCACTCCGCCATCATCTGCGGCGGGGTCGGCGCCGACCGCGCGCCACCGATCATCCATTCGATGATGTCCCGTAGCTCCGACGCATTCATTGGCAATTCCCCGGGCGATCTGGCGACCGCCACTATATAGGGGATCAGCGCCCGGTCTGCCCGCGGTCGCGCAGAAAATGATCGGCCAGCACGCAGGCCATCATGGCCTCGCCGACCGGCACCGCGCGGATCCCGACGCAGGGGTCGTGGCGGCCCTTGGTCAGGATGTCGGTATCGGCGCCCTTGCGGTCCACGGTGCGGCGCGTGGTCAGGATCGAGGAGGTCGGCTTGACCGCAAAGCGCACCACCACCGGCTGGCCGGTCGAGATGCCGCCGAGCACGCCGCCGGCGTAGTTGGACAGGAAACGCGTGCCGTTGTTGCCGGTCCGCATCTCGTCGGCGTTCTCTTCGCCGGTGAGTTCGGCGGCGCCGAAGCCGGCACCGATCTCGACGCCCTTGACCGCGTTGATGCTCATCATCGCGGATGCCAGATCGCTGTCGAGCTTGGCATAGATCGGCGCGCCGAGGCCCGCCGGCACGCCCTCGGCGACGACCTCGATGACGGCGCCGATCGAGGAGCCGCTTTTCCTGATGCCGTCGAGATAGCTTTCGAAGAACGCCGCCTTGTCCTTGTCGGGACAGAAGAACGGGTTGTTGGCGATCTCGTCCCAGTCCCACTTCTCGCGGTCGATCTTGTGCGGGCCCATCTGCACCAGCGCGCCGCGCACCTTGACCTCGGGCAGGACTTTTCGCGCGATCGCGCCGGCGGCGACGCGGGTCGCGGTCTCGCGCGCGGAAGAGCGGCCGCCGCCGCGATAGTCGCGCAGGCCGTATTTCGCTTCATAGGTGAAGTCGGCGTGCCCTGGCCGGAACTTGTCCTTGATCTCGGAATAGTCCTTGGAGCGCTGGTCGGTGTTCTCGATCAACAGCGCGATCGGCGTGCCGGTCGTGACCTGCACCCCGCTCTCCGGATGCGCCATCACGCCGGACAGGATCCTCACCGCATCCGGCTCCTGGCGCTGGGTGGTGAAGCGCGACTGGCCGGGCCGGCGGCGGTCGAGGTCGTGCTGGATCTCCTCCACCGTGAGAGGGATCAGCGGCGGGCAGCCATCCACCACGCAGCCGATCGCAACCCCATGGCTCTCGCCAAAGGTCGTGACGCGGAACATATGGCCGAACGTATTGAAGGACATGGCGTGTCGTAACGCGCGCAGGCAGCGGGGTCAAACCTCGCGTGACCGCCCAGGTTAACTATACTTCTGCAGGCCCGCTGCGCCGAACACGTAGACCGCGCCCTGCTCGATAGCGAGGTCCGCGGCCGAGGCCGGGGTCTCGAAGCCGAGCGCCACCATCAGCGCCCGCGCCGTGCCGCCATGGGCAACCGCGACCGTGTCTGAGGTCACCGAGCGGTACCACTCGGTCATCCGCACCTGGACGTCGACATAGCTCTCGCCGCCGGATGGCGACACCGTCCACTTCTCGGCCAGGCGGCGGGCATACACGGCGGGGTCGGCGGCCTGCGCCTGCGCCAGCGTCGAGCCTTCCCATGTCCCGTAGCCAATCTCGCGCAGCCGCGCGTCGAGGGCGTAGTCGCCGGGCGGCAGGCCGAGCTCGGCGCGGACCAGCTCCATGGTCGCGCGCGCCCGGATCAGCGGGCTTGCGACGAACGGCAGCGTCGTCTTGTCACGGCCGTCGCGTGCCAGCAGATCGGCGAGGATGCGCCCGGCATGCGCCGCCTGGGCACGGCCGCGCTCGTTGAGGCCGATGTCCTGCACGCCCTGAAGCCGGCCTTCGGCATTCCATGCGGTCTCGCCGTGGCGGATGTAGTAGATCGTTGGCACCGGCATTCGCTTCAAATATTTCCGGCCCGGAGGTACACCAGCACTTCGGCTGGCGACAAGCCCAAATCGGCCGCAGCTGAGGCGCTATGCATGCAGATCGGCGCAACCGGAATAGCCGCGACGTTAGGGTGTTATGTTTGATGAGGCGGCTAGCGCCGCGACCATCGAAGACTGGATGCATGACCGCGTTTCGTCAAAGTGTCGAAGCCATGATCCCGGCGCTCCGCCGCTATGCGCGCGCTCTGGTGCGTGACTCGGATGTCGCCGACGATTTGGTGCAGGACACGCTGGTGCGGGCGCTGCGCTCGGAGCGGCTGTTTCTTGGCGGCGACGTCAGGAGCTGGCTCTACACGATCCTGACCAATTTGAACAAGAACCGCCGGCGCTCGCTCGCGCGGCGGCCGGCCTTCATGCCGCTGCTCGACAACAATGTCGACGCCAGCGGCACCGAGGCCGAGGGACGCGACATCGAGCGCGCGCTGTCGACGCTGGTCGAGGAGCAGCGCTCGGTACTGCTGCTCGTGATGCTGGAGGGCATGAGCTACCGGGAGGTCGCCGACATCCAGGGCGTGCCGATCGGCACGGTGATGTCCCGCCTCGCCCGCGCCCGCGCCCATGTCCGGGCATCGATCGAGGGCCAGCGCCCGACGCTCAGGCGGGTGAAATGATAGGCTGCGCAACAGCAGGTGTTACGATGAACGATTTTCGAACAAGATTTGGCAGAGACGAATGATATGACCGACCCGAACATCCCCGTCACCGAAGACGAGCTGCACGCTTACGTCGACAACGAGCTGCCGGCCGAACGCCGCGGGGATGTCGAGGCGTGGCTCGCCACGCATCCTGACGACGCGGCGCGGGTGCAGTCATGGCGCGCGATGGCCGAGAGGCTGCATGCGCGCTACGACACCGTGCTGGACGAGGCGGTGCCGAATCGGCTCGAGCTCGAGCGGCTGGTGCGCCAGCCGCGCCGCTGGGTCTATGGCGCGGTGGCGGCAACGCTGGCCGCCTTCATCGCCGGCGGCGGCGTCGGCTGGATCGCGCACGGCGCCGCGGCGACGCCGTCGGCCTTCCAGAGCTTCACGGTCGATGCGCTCGATGCGCACCGGCTCTACGTGGTCGAGGTCCGTCACCCGGTCGAGGTGCCCGGCAGCGAACGCGACCACCTGCAGCAATGGCTGACCAAGCGCTGCGGCTGGGACGTCCGCGCGCCGGAGCTCACCGGGCTGAAGCTGGTCGGCGGCCGCCTGCTGCCCGGGCCGAGCGGGCCGGCGTCGTTCCTGATGTACGAGAGCACGTCCGGCGAGCGCTTCACGGTCTACACCGCCAAGGCGAAGACCGATGCGACCCAGATGCGCTATGCCGTCCAGGGCAGCGACGGCGCGCTGTTCTGGGCCGATCGCGGCGTCGCCTATGTCGTCAGCGGCGGCACCGACCGCAGCCGCCTGACCAAGGTCGCGCAGGCCGTCTACGATCAGATGGAGAAGAGCGGCGGCTGATCTTCCGTAATTCTACGGAAGAAATTTCCGCGCAAACTGCGTCATGGCGGGAAAGTGAATCCGGCCTCACTCGGCGTCCCAATTCCGACATTGAAAATTTCGATTCGCGTCATTGCGGCGTCTCATTATCGCACCGGATATTCACGCGAAGATGATCTGCGCCCGATCCGCCGATCGGCGCACGCGGCCTCGATTGGGGTTTGGTACCGCGCTGGTCCCCCTCTCGAGGCCGCACTCCTTTTCCGCCATCCGGTCTGCACGCCGCAGAACCCGGACCTCCGGCGGCCGGTCATTGTTTGACCCGCTCGCAACGCCCGCGTCTACCCCGATAGAGTCCGGGGTAGGTGCAGTTTCGCGTCTTCGTCGCGTCGTTGGGGCGCGTTATCGGCGGTCAGCCGAGATCGCTGCGCGGATTATAGGGGTTTCGATCCCGCCACGTCTGCATCAATGCCTCAAGCTCGGCATCGTTCCCGTCGGGAAGTATGATCCGGGTCGTGACGTAGAGATCGCCTGATACACCCGCCTTCGACAGCCCCTTGCCCTTGAGGCGGAAGGTGCGGCCGCTGGAGGTGTTTTTCGGGATCGACAGTTCGACCGCGCTGCCGAGCGTCGGCACCCGGACCTTGCCGCCCAGCACCGCCTCGTAGAGCGTCACCGGCAGATCGATCCTGAGATCGTTGCCGTCGATCTTGAAGAACGGATGCGGCGCGATCGAGATCGTGATCAGCAGATCGCCGGGCGGGTGGCCCTGTGCGGTCTCGCCCTGGCCCTTCAGCCGGATCTGCTGCCCGGCGGTCACGCCCGGCGGAATCTTGACGTTGAGCTCGCGGCCGGTCGGCAGGCGGACGCGCTTGTCGCCGCCCCTGACCGACTCCTCCAGCGACACCGTCATGGCGACCGAAAGATCGAGGTCGACCCCGACCCCGCCGCCCTCAAACTCGAACGGACTGGACCGCCCCGCACGGCCGCCGCCGCCACCGCCGCCGCGCGCGGCGTTGCCGAACATGCTGTTGAGGATGTCCTCGAAGCTGCCGCCACCCACGCCGCCGCCGGGTCCGCCGCGGAAGCTGTATTCGAAGCCGCCCGGACCGGTACGGCCACCGGCGCCGCCGCCTGGGAAACCCTGGAAGCGCGGCTTGCCTTCGGCATCGATCTCGCCGCGGTCGAACTGCTTGCGCTTGTCCTCGTCGCCGACGATCTCATTGGCCGTGTTGATCTCCGCAAAGCGGGCGGCCGCCTTCGGGTCGTTCTTGTTGTTGTCAGGGTGATGCTTCTTGGCGAGCTTGCGATAGGCGCTCTTGATCGTCGCAGCGCTGGCGCTCCGCTGCACCCCCAAGACCTCATAGGGGTCGCGCATCCGTCACGTCTCCTTCACGGGAAAAATCAGTCCTGGATGGAACCCATCGGGGCCCACTTTACCTTCATGTGGGGGCTCAGTGGCATTTTTGCAACTAGCGCCCGTCCATTATCGGCCGGCTTCTGCCGAAACTCTCAGGACTTTCTCCACGGCTTCAGGTTATGGATTTCCCACCGTCCTCGTCCACCCTTGCAGGCGGCACCCTGTAGCCAGCTCTCGGTGACTCCATTGACATAGCTCGCGAGGAAGTCCCGGCACGTCTTGCCGTCCTCGCCCGAATAGGCCTGGGCCAGCGGCGTCACCGAGCCGCGCGCACCCGTCTCAGGGTTTTCCCAGGACTGGCTGGAATCCTTGTCGCCCTTGGTCAGCACGTCGGAAGCCGCATTGCGGGCGAAGGCAAGATCGCTCTCGGTCGGCATCACCGCGCTGACCTGGGTCGGGTTGATCGTGCCCGTCACATCCTTGTCGTCCATCTTGGCGAAAGCATCGCTGCGCGACAGGCTGCAGCCGCTGGCGCCAACGCCGATCAGAATCAATGTCACCACCGCGCCCGCGGGGTGGATCGCCGATAGGCCAACGCGCCCCCATGCCCTATATAGGGCCAGTAGCGCGCTCTCGGACGCGGGCGGATGCAAATCGGGACTCCTGACATGACCGACACGACCTCCATCAAACACCCGACACCGTTAACATCGGGTGATTTCACCGCGGCGGAGGAGCCGTTTGCCCTGTTCGGCGAATGGTTTGCGGAAGCGGTCAAGTCCGAGCCGAACGATCCGAACGCGATGGCGCTCGCGACCGTCGACGCCGACGGACTGCCGGACGTGCGGATGGTGCTGATGAAGGGCTTCGACGCCGACGGTTTCGTGTTCTACAGCCACATTGCGAGCGCCAAGGGCCGCGAATTGGCCGCAAATCCTAAGGCCGCTTTACTATTCCACTGGAAATCTTTGCGCCGTCAGGTGCGCATCCGGGGGCCGGTCGCGCCGGTGACCGATGCCGAGGCCGACGCCTATTTCGCCACAAGGCCGAAACAGGCGCAGATCGGCGCCTGGGCCAGCAAGCAGTCGCAGCCCCTGGAGAGCCGCTTCGCCTTCGAGCAGGCGATCGCCAAGACCGGCGCGAAATACGTGATCGGCGAGGTGCCGCGTCCGCCGGGCTGGAGCGGCTGGCGGATCACGCCGCAGCGCTTCGAGTTCTGGCACGACCGCCCTTTCCGCCTGCACGACCGCATCGAATTCCGCCGCGACGGCGCCGGCAGCGCCTGGTCGAAGGTGCGGCTCTATCCTTGATACGACAGCCTGAAAGACACCATGTCCCCTCCTTCCAACGCGCCGCGCCGTACCCTGCTCCTTACCGGTGCCAGCCGCGGCATCGGCCACGCCACCGCGATCCGGTTTGCTTCCGCCGGCTGGCGCGTCATCACCTGCTCACGGCATGCATTTCCGGAAGTCTGCCCCTGGGGCGCGGGACCGGAAGATCATATCGAGGTCGATTTCGGCGATCATGACGACACGGTTCGCGCCATCTCCGAGATCCGCAAGCGGTTGGTGAACGACGAGTTGCACGCGCTCGTCAACAACGCCGCGATCTCGCCGAAGGGGGCGGGCGGCGCGCGGCTCGGGACCATGGACACCGATATCGAGACATGGCTGCACGTGTTCCGCGTCAACTTCTTCGCGCCGATTATGCTGGCCCGTGGACTGATCGACGAGCTCAAGCACGCCAGGGGCGCGGTGGTGAACGTCACCTCGATCGCAGGCTCCCGCGTGCATCCGTTCGCGGGCGTCGCCTATGCGACCTCGAAAGCCGCGCTGGCATCGTTGACGCGGGAAATGGCATCCGACTTCGGCCGCGTCGGCGTCCGCGTCAATTCGATCGCACCGGGCGAGATCGACACCTCGATCCTGTCACCGGGCACCGAGAAGATCGTCGACCAGCAAATCCCGATGCATCGCCTCGGCACGCCGGACGAGGTCGCCAAGATCATTTACGTTCTCTGTACGGAGACCAGCTCTTACGTGAACGGTGCGGAAATCCACATTAACGGTGGTCAGCACGTCTGAGCTTGGGATGAGCCGTTATTTCGGCGAAGGAAGTTTCGAGGCGATCCCGGCCGCCGCCGCGGCCGTCACTTTGGGATAGCTTCACTTGCAGGCGTAACAAGGCAAACGAGGCTTCTGCCTCCGAGGCTTCGGCCTCTAGTCGGCGTAAAACCGACGCGACTTCTTCTCAGGCTGCAGCGCGATGTCGTTCAACGCGCTGGAGCAATCGTCTTCGTCCTCGCCATCAAGCAGCGCCGCGCCACAGTAACGGCAAAGTCTCGGCGAGATCGCCTGCACCTTGCCTGCTGCGCGGTCCTGTTGATAGCGCGCAAAGTCGATGACGTTACGCCGTGGCGTTATGATCTTCTCAACCATTGCTGTCCTCCGGCTTCGAGGCGGGCGTTATCGCAGACAAGTTTCGCCCAAACGTTCAGCGCAACACTCAAATTTTAGCAGAGGAAATAAGGCAGTTGCCCGAATCCCAAAATGCGACGCGTGCCCTGAAAAACAGGCCCTACAGCCACTTCTTCCACTTGAAGATCCAGTACGGCACGATCGCCGCAATCAGCATCAGCACCAGCGCGTACGGATAGCCGTGCGTCCACTCGAGTTCCGGCATCAGCTTGAAATTCATGCCGTAGATCGAGGCAATCAGCGTCGGCGGCATCAGGACAACAGCCATCACCGAGAACAACTTGATGATGTTGTTCTGTTCCAGATTGACCACGCCGAGCATGGCGTCGAGCACGAAGGTGATCTTGTTGGAAAGATAGGACGCGTGGTCGGTCAGTGAGGCGACGTCACGCTGCATGGTCTTGAGCTGCTCGCGCATGTCCTTGGACCATTTCACCCCTTCCACGATTGCGGAGAGGAAGGTGACGAGGCGGCCGATCGAGACCAGGCTTTCGCGGACCTTCGAGGTCAGGTCGCCCTTGCGGCCGATCGTGATCAGAATCTGCGAATATTGCTTGGCGTGGCCGTGGCGCTCGCTCTCCGGCTCGAAGATGTCGTGGGAGACCTGGTCGATGTCGGCCCCGCAGCGCTCCAGGATGTCGGCGCAACGGTCGATCACCGCGTCCAGTAGTTCCATCAGCACCTGCTCGCCGGTGATGCTGGGGGCGCAGGCGCGCGCCAGCTTGTTCTCGACCAGCGCGAACGGCTTCGGCAGGTCGTAGCGCACGGTGACCAGGCGATGGCCGGTCAGGATGAAGGTGACCGCCGTGGTGCGCGGCATGTCGGTGTCGGATTGGCACATCAGCGTCGCGGTCATGTAGCGCGCGCTGTTCTCGATATAGAGACGGCTGGAGATCTCGATCTCCTGCATGTCTTCCCGGGTCGGAACCGCGATCCCCGCCAGCTTCTCGACGGCCCGGTCCTCCTCCACGGTCGGATTCACCAGATCGACCCAGACCGCGCCCTCGGGCAGCGACGCCAGGTCGGTGATGGCGGCCTTCTTGAGGGAGAAATCCGAAGGAACGAACGCCGACAGCATCAGGAACTCCAAGAAACAGGGCCGACAAACAGGGCTGGCAGGACCCGCCGACTTAGCGCGATTCTGGCTGGCGCTTCATGACCGGGGCATTAACCGGGCGTCCATCTTTGTGGCAGCCAAGTGGCGGTGAATGTGACGCGACGCGGCTTCGACTCGGTGACCGTTGCCTGTTTGCACAAAAACCAGCCTCGCGCCAGAACACTTGCGGCAAAAAAGCCACAGACGACGTCCCGCGATGCGGGAAAGGCATCTAAAGTTTGGGAATAATGGCAGGTTTCGGCAATAATGCCCTTCATGGAATCGTGGCGTTTTGGGCGCACTTTTGACGCTTTGAGACGCGGGTTTTCGATTGGAATGTAATCATGTCGTTCAAAGTTACCTTTGGAATCCTGGCCGCGGGCCTGATGTTGTCGGGTTGCATGCAGGCCACGACCTTTGAGGCAACCAACACCGCGAACTTCAAACCGCGTGACAAGGAACTCCTGGCCAAGACCACCTACGTCAAGACCCCGGTGGCCGAGCCGTTCCGCCGCGCCATCGTCGAGTATCACCGCAAGGAAGCGCCCGGCTCCATCGTGGTCGATTCCGACAACCATTACCTCTACTACGTGATGAACGACGGCAAGGCGATCCGCTACGGCATCACCGTCGGCGAAGAGGCGATGGCCTGGTCCGGCATCGCCAAGGTCGGCAGCATGACCGAATGGCCGGCCTGGCACCCGACCCCCGGCGAAATCTCGCGCCTCGGCGTTCCGACCTTCGTGGCACCCGGCCCGGACAATCCGATGGGCTCGCGCGCGATGTATCTCTATTCGGGCGGCAAGGACACGCTGTTCCGCATCCACGGCACCAACCAGCCGGAATACATCGGCTCGTCGATCTCCTCGGGCTGCATCCGCATGACCAATGAGGACGTCATCGACCTCTACGGCCGGGTCAAACTCGGCACCATCGTCGTGGTGCTGGAGCCGAAGCACGGCGACTCGCCCTACAAGCCGCAGATGGCGCTGCAGGGCGGCGGCAACGTCCCCTACTGATCCCGATCACACCGCAATCGCGATCAAAGGCGCCGGCTTTGCCGGCGCTTTTTTGTTGGCTGCGGTTTGGTCTCGGCAGCGCCGTCGGGGGCGGCCGCATCATCTGATTTCGCGGCATCGGCCTTGGCGTCGTCAGTCTTGTCCGATTTGGACGCATCGGATTTGGACGCGACTTCGCGCGGCGGCGCCTCTTCGGGGCGCGCGGCCGGCAATAGCGGCGCTGTCTGAGGCAGCGGGTCGTACACATTCCACTGGCAGATCCGGTAATTGTTGCGACGCTCAATCAGGTCGAGATGGACATGGTCCTCGTGGTACCAGTCCGAGCCCGGACCGAGCACGGTGGAGAAGCGGGCGCAGACCGAATGCAGCACGGTCTCGCGCAGGTCGCGCGCAACGCTGCGGTCGGTCAGCGAGATCGACTTGCCGTTGGCGAGACCGAACGCGCGCACATCGAGCGCATTGGCGCGGCCGTGTTCGGAGAGCTGGGCACCGGCGATGCGATTGCGGCCGCGGCACTCGAACGAGTCGAAATTGTCGAGATTGCTGATCCCGCCGCCAAGGCTCTGCGCCAGCGGCGCGATATCGGTGCGGACCCAGTCGGCGACAGCGGCGGCCATCTTGCAGCGAAGGATCGCCGCGGGCTTGACCGCGACCTTGCGCCTGTCGGGCAGCACGATCGCCTCCAGCCGCACCAGATCCTCGCCGCCGCAGCCCCCGGCGCCGTGGATGTCGGGAATGCTCGGCGCGATCGCGATCTCCTCGGTGAGGGCCTGCCGGCAGGCCGACAGTTGCGGCGCGGCGGGCCCGGCCGGTTTTGCGACTTCGGCCGGCTTCGCCGTCTCGCTGGGCCTGGCGGCCTCGGCAGGCGCCGCTGGAGGCTGCGGCGCGGCGGCAGGCGGCTCGGCTGCCGCAGGCGTGTCAACTGCTGGCGCCTCGGCCGGGCGCGGCTTCGGCAGCGGCACTGCTGCGCGGCGGGCCGTCTTGTGCGGCCGCAGCGGCCTGGTGCCGAACAGATCGTCCCACGGAAAGCCTGGGGCGCGGCGGGCAGCTTCGGCGGATCCTGCTTGCATGCCAAGGCAAATTAGCGCAGCGGCAGCGGTAACCATTGCCGCGCTGGCGCGACGAAACGCACCATCAGGCCATTTTCGGCTTGCTTTCTCCGCGCTACAGTTCATGTCAATTCCATGATTTTACTGCCGGCCGCCCAAGATGCCGGTGGATCATGCGTGAGGATCGAGGAGGGATTTGCGTATGCTTGGTTTGATGCAAGATTGGCCCTTGCTGTGCCACAAGATTATTGAGCACGCCGCCAAATATCACGGCACGCAGGAAGTCGTGACGCGGTCGGTCGAAGGCCCGATTCATCGCACCACTTACGCCGAAATCCATGCCCGCGCGCTGAAAGTTTCGCAGAGCCTGGAGCGCGACGGCATCAAGCTCGGCGACCGCGTTGCCACCATCGCCTGGAACACCTGGCGCCACCTCGAGGTCTGGTACGGCGTCATGGGGATCGGCGCGATCTGCCACACGGTCAATCCGCGGCTGTTTCCGGAACAGATCGCCTGGATCGTCAACCACGCCCAGGACCGCATCGTCATCACCGACCTCACCTTTGTTCCGGTGCTGGAGAAGATCGCCGGCCAGCTGCCGAGCGTCGAACGCTACGTGGTGCTGACCGACAAGGCGCACATGCCGCAGACCACGCTGAAGAACGCGGTCGCCTATGAGGACTGGATCGCGGCGTCCGACGGCAAGTTCGAATGGAAGACCTTCGACGAGAACACCGCCGCGGCGATGTGCTACACCTCCGGCACGACGGGCGATCCCAAAGGTGTCCTTTATTCGCACCGCTCCAACGTGTTGCACGCGCTGATGGCCAACTCGAAGGACGCGCTCGGCACCTCCGCGTCGGACACAATGCTTCCGGTCGTCCCCTTGTTCCATGCCAACAGCTGGGGCATTGCCTTCTCCGCCCCGTCGATGGGCACCAAGCTCGTGATGCCCGGCCCGAAGCTCGACGGCGCCTCGGTCTACGAGTTGCTGTCGACCGAGAAGGTAACCCACACCGCGGGTGTGCCGACGGTGTGGCTGATGCTGCTGCAATACATGGCCGCCAACAATCTCAAGCTGCCCGATCTGCAGATGGTGATCTGCGGCGGTTCGGCGATGCCGCGCTCGATGATCAAGGCCTTCCTCGACATGGGCAGCCAGGTGCGCCACGCCTGGGGCATGACCGAGATGAGCCCGCTCGGCACGCTGGCCACGCTGAAGCCGCCCTTCAACGATCGCGGCGGCGAGGAGCGGCTAGACATCCTGCAGACCCAGGGCTACCCGCCGTTCGGCGTCGAGATGAAGATCACCGACGATGCCGGCAAGGAGCTGCCGTGGGACGGCAAGACCTTCGGCCGCCTCAAGGTCTCCGGCCCCGCGATCGCGAAGGCCTATTTCCGGGTCGACAGCAACATCCTCGACGATGCGGGCTTTTTCGACACCGGCGACGTCTCGACGATGGACGAGCACGGCTATATGCGGATCACCGACCGCTCCAAGGACGTGATCAAGTCCGGCGGCGAATGGATCTCCTCGATCGATCTGGAAAACCTCGCGGTCGGCCATCCGGCGGTCGCGGAAGCCGCCGTGATCGGCGTCCATCACCCCAAATGGGATGAGCGGCCGCTGTTGATCGTGCAGCTCAAGCAGGGCGAGAGCGCCACGCGCGAGGACATCCTGAAGTTCATGGACGGCAAGATCGCCAAATGGTGGATGCCCGACGACGTCGCCTTCGTCGACGGCATTCCCCACACCGCGACCGGCAAGATCCTGAAGACGGCGCTGCGCGACCAGTTCAAGGACTACACCTTCCCCACCGCCGCGGCGTGACGATTCACCCTCTCCCCTTGTGGGAGAGGATGCGCTCGCACAGCGAGCGCGGGTGAGGGGTTCTCTCCGCGGAGACAACCCCTCATCCGTCGCGGACTTCGCATAGCCGATGCAAGGCATCGGCGTCCTCAACGGCGGCCGGAGGCCGCCTACGGCGACCTTCTCCCACAAGGGGACAAGGGAAGCACCGACCTAAATCCCGCCCAAATCCCTTGAATTCGCCGCAGGTCCGTGGTCTCACACGATCATTGGCGGCGGCTGAGGTCGCCCAAGGACATCTCAACCGGCAGATTTTTCGACGATGGCGCGCAGGTTTTCCGCTCCCTACCAGCAGGAGCCCGTGTCCGGTCTCGCCACCTGGTCGCGCAACCTCGCCATCTTTGCCGTCGTCGCGGTGGTGGTCTCGATCCTCATCGTCCGCTTCGGGTTCCTGGAGGTCAAACCGGCGCTTATGACCTTCTTCGGCGCGCTGGGCTTGGCTGGCCTGTCGATCCTGCTCGGGCTCGCCGCCTTCGCCGCGATCTGGCAGAACGGCACCCGCGGCATGGGCCGGATCCTGCTCGCGCTCGTGATCAACGCCGCGATCCTCGCCTACCCGGCCTACCTCACCTACCAGTACCGCAAGCTGCCGCGGATCTACGACATCACCACCGACGCGATCGACCCGCCGAAATTCGAGGCGCTGGCGCGGCTGCGCACTGGGGAAGGCACCAATCCGGCCGCCTATGCCGGTCTCTATTCGGCCGAGCAGCAGCGCGCGGCCTGGCCCGATATCGAAACCGTCGAGCTCGAAGCCCCGGTCGACCGCGCCTATGAGATGACCTTGCGGCTGGTGAACCGCCGCAAATGGCTCGTCATCGACGCCCGCGCGCCGCAGCCGCCGCGCCGCATCGGCCGGATCGAGGCGGTGGCGCGCACCCCGATCATGGGTTTCCGCGAGGACGTCTCGATCCGGGTCACGCCCGATGACGAAGACTCGCGCGTCGATATCCGCTCGGCATCACGCTATTTCGACGCCGATCTCGGCAGCAACGCTGCGCGGGTCAAGAGGCTGATCGAGGACCTCAACACCGCCGCCGACAACGACAACGCCAAACCGGCCAAGAAGGCGGTCCCTGCCGCGCCGCCGAAGACGCCGCCGGCGAAGACGGTGAAGAAGTAATCTTCTCGTCATTCCGGGGCGCGCCAACGGGTCCGCGCAAAGCGCGGCCCGATGACAGGCTCCGCGCGAGCCCGGAATCCATCAGGCCGCAGACTCCGTGGTGAAATGGATTCCGGGTTCGTGCTTCGCACGCCCCGGAATGACAGGCTAGGCCACTCTGTACGTGCCGCCGATCACCGGATCGCCATCGGTCGCCACGATGCCGCGCGCGACCAGATCCTCCAGATGCGCCAGCACCGAATAGCCGGCGGCGTTGGCGAGGCGCGGATCGAGCCCGATATAGATCGCCCGCACCATGGTCGGGATGTCGGCCTCGCCCTTGCCGAGGCGATGCAGGATCGACGCCTCACGGGCCCGGCGGTGCCGCGCCAGGAAGCGGACATAGCGCGGGCCTTCCGGAATCTCCGGGCCGTGGCCGGAGAAGTAGAGCTGCTCGGGCCGCTGCTCGAGCCGCTCCAGCGACGCCATGTAGTCGATCATCGAGCCGTCGGGCGGCGCCACGATCGAGGTCGACCAACCCATCACATGGTCGCCGACGAAATTGATGCTGCGCTCGGCCCATGCGAACGCCAGATGGTTGGCGGTGTGGCCGGGGGTGGCGACCGCCTCCAGCGCAAAGCCTGTGCCCTCGATGACGTCGCCGTGCTTGACCTCGACATCGGGCCGGAAATCGCGGTCCGCGCCGGACTCCGGATTGTGCTTCTCGCTCTCGAAGCGCGGGCGCGAGGCGCGGTGCGGCCCCTCCGCGTAAACCGGTGCGCCGGTCGCAGCCTTGATCCGCGGCGTGTTCGGCGAATGGTCGCGATGGGTGTGGGTGACCAGGATGTGGGTCACGGTCTCGCCTTTGACCGCATCGAGCAGCGCCTTCGCATGCGCCTCGTCATCGGGACCGGGATCGATGATCGCGACCTTACCCTGGCCTATGATGTAGCTGACCGTGCCGGTGAAGGTGAACGGGCTCGGATTGTTGCAGAGGACGCGGCGCACGCCGGGGCGGACCTGTTCGACCACGCCGGGCTGCAGCAGGAAATCGCGGTTGAACGGGATGTCGTCGTTGTCGGCCATGGCTCTTGTCCGTGATGTCCGGCTTCTCTTTGACCTCGTCCCCGGGCTTGTCCCGGGCATCCACGTCTTCCGTTGCGAGCCCCAAGACGTGGATGGCCGGGACAAGCCCGGCCATGACGGCGTTTGGGTGAGCGCTCCTTACGAGAACGCCTGAATGCCGGTGATCGCGCGGCCGAGGATCAGGGCGTGGACGTCGTGCGTGCCCTCATAGGTGTTCACGGTCTCGAGGTTCGCGGCGTGGCGCATCACGTGATACTCGATCTGGATGCCGTTGCCGCCGTGCATGTCGCGCGCCATGCGGGCGATGTCGAGCGCCTTGCCGCAATTGTTGCGCTTGACGATCGAGATCATCTCCGGGGCCATCTTGCCCTCGTCCATCAGGCGGCCGACGCGCAGAGAGGCCTGCAGGCCGAGCGCGATCTCGGTCTCCATGTCGGCGAGCTTCTTCTGCACCAGCTGCGTGGCAGCGAGCGGCCGGTTGAACTGCTTGCGGTCGAGCGTGTATTGCCGCGCGCGGTGCATGCAGTCCTCGGCGGCGCCCAGCGCGCCCCAGGAGATGCCGTAGCGGGCGCGGTTGAGGCAGCCGAACGGACCCTTGAGGCCGGAGACGTTGGGCAGCAGCGCGCTTTCCGGCACCACCACATTGTCGAGCACGATCTCGCCGGTGATCGAGGCGCGCAAGCTCAGCTTGCCGCCGATCTTCGGCGCCGACAGGCCCTTCATGCCCTTTTCGAGGATGAAGCCGCGAATCTGGTTGTCATGCGCGGCCGACTTGGCCCACACCACGAAGACGTCGGCGATCGGCGCGTTCGAGATCCACATCTTGGCGCCGTTGAGCTTGTAGCCGTCGGCCACCTTCTCGGCCCGGGTCTTCATGCCGCCGGGATCGGAACCGGCATCCGGCTCGGTCAGGCCGAAGCAGCCGACCCATTCGCCGGTCGCGAGCTTGGGCAGATATTTCTTGCGCTGGTTTTCGTCGCCATAGGCGTAGATCGGATACATCACCAGCGACGTCTGCACCGAGTTCATCGAGCGATAGCCGCTGTCGACGCGCTCGATCTCGCGCGCGACGAGGCCGTAGGCCACGTAGCTCGCATTGGCGCAGCCGTATTCCTCGGGCAGCGTGACGCCGATCAGGCCAAGCTCGCCCATCTCGTTGAAGATCTCGCGATCGGTCTTCTCTTCCAGATAGGCCTTGGTGACCCGTGGAGCCAGCTTGTCCTGCGCATAGGCCCGCGCGGTGTCGCGGATCAGGCGCTCGTCTTCGGTGAGCTGCTCGTCGAGCAGGAACGGATCATCCCACTGGAAGCTGGCGGCAGCCGGCTTGTCCTTGGCCTGGGGGCGCACGCTCATGAAACATCCTTTCGCATCATCACTCGGAAATTGGCGGATAAATTAAAGCGCTATGCTGCGAAGCGCAATTGAATTGGGTTGTCGTCATTCCGGGGCGCGACACAGCGTGACCCCGGAATCTCGAGATTCCGGGTTCGATGCATGCGCATCGCCCCGGAATGACGAACGTCAGGTCTCCAGCTTCTCGTTCGACACGATCTCGATGCCGAAACCGGACAGCCCCTTGTAGTCGTGGACCGACGAAGTCAGGTGACGGATCGAGGTGACGCCGAGATCGCGCAGGATCTGCGCGCCGACGCCGACCTCGCGCCACTGCTTGTGGCGATCGGCCTCCGCGGTTTTCGACTCCTCGACCGGCTGCACCGGAACACCTGCAGCACCGTCGCGCAGATAGACCAGCACGCCGCGGCCGGCAGCCTTGAAGTGCCGCAGCACGGCTTCCATGCGCGCCGGCCCGGTGAAGAGGTCTTTGACGATGTTGGGCTTGTGCAGCCGCGTCAGCACGTCCCGGCCGTCGCCGATGCCGTTATAGACGAAGGCGGCGTGCATGATCTCGTCGAACGGCGAGCGATAGGCATAGCCCTGGAGCGGCCCGATCGGGCTTTCGGTGGTGAAGGTCGCGACCCGCTCGATCAGCTTCTCGCGCGCCTGGCGATAGGCGATCATGTCCGCGATCGTGACATGCTTGAGCTTGTGGGCGGTTGCGAATTTCGCGACCTGCTCGCCCTTCATCACGGTTCCATCGTCGTTCATCAGTTCGCTGATGACGCCGACCGGCGGCAGGCCCGAGAGCCGGCACAGATCGACCGCGGCCTCGGTATGGCCGGAGCGCAGCAGCACGCCGCCGTCACGCGCGATCAGCGGGAAAATATGGCCCGGGCGGGCAAAGTCGTTGGCACCGGCATTGGGATTGGCGAGCGCGCGGCAGCAGGAGGCGCGTTCCTCGGCCGAGATGCCGGTGCCGCCGTCGGGCTTGTAGTCGATCGAGACGGTGAAGGCGGTGGTGTGGTTGGACTCGTTGTGTGCCACCATCGGGTCGAGCCGCAGCCTACGGGCGTCCTCGGTGGTGATCGGCGCGCAGACGATGCCGGAGGTGTGGCGGATGATGAAGGCCATCTTCTCCGCCGTGCAGAACGACGCCGCGACGATCAGATCGCCCTCGCCTTCCCGATCGTCATCGTCGGTGACGACGACAAGTTCGCCCTTCGCAAAGGCTTGCAGCACTTCCTGGATCGTATCGGCCATTGTCCTGACATCTCGTTATATGCAGGCAGTGGATTAGCCGGGTTCCGATGTCAGCGCCAGTATCATTATGCAACCCGCCATGCGTCCGGCAGGCATACCAGGACGGTGACGGGTACCGCATTCCCCGGATCATGCTCGCCTACGGCAACACCTCGCGCCGGTCGCTCAACTGGGCGTCCAGCTCGGCGCGCTTGTCGTCGAGCAGGCCGGCATCGGTGGCCTCGATCACCGCATAGAGCTCGCCGGCGTCGCTGAGGCGGGTCACCGTCACGTAATCGGCGCCGGCCGCGTAGAGGTCGTCGACGCCGGACAAGAGGTCCGCGGTGGCGACAACCTTCGCGGTCGGGTTCAGGGCGCGGACGTGACGCACCAGCTTCTCGTTGTCGGCGCCGACCAGCAGGAAATCCGGCACGCTCAGGATGATGATCTCGGCCTTGCCGATGCCGGCATGGACCAGGGTATCGACATTGCTGATATCGCCATAGATCACGTGCATGCCGCGATCGGTCAGCGTGCGGAACACCAGCGGATTGAAGTCGACGACGCTGATCTGCTCGAGCAGCGACTGGTTCTGCCGCTCGATCTGGCTGATCAGCGCGCTCGCGGCGCGGAAAAAACCGAGGATGACGATGCGGCGGATCTCGCCATGTTCGCCCTCTTGCCCGGCCTCGCCGCGGCCCTCGCCCTCCTGGTCGAGGTCGCGCAGCCCGATCCGCTTCAAGGGACCGATCAGGCCGCGCACGATCTGATCGCTGCGGCCCATCGCGAAGGTCGAGAGCACCGCCAGCACCACGAACGCGAACGAGACTGCATTCGCGGTCTGGGTCGCGATATGGTTGGCGGCGACGCCGGTCTGGATCACCACCAGCGAGAACTCGGATATCTGCGCCAAATTGATCGCCGGCAGCAGGCTGGCGCGCAGGCCCTGCTTCATCAGATAGAGCGGCGTGAACATCGTGACCAGCCGGCTCGCCACCGTGAAGGCCGCAATCACCAGCGCCAGCCCGATCACCTGCAAGCCCGGAACAGGGATCGTCATGCCGAGCGCGACAAAGAACAGGGTGATGAAGAAATCCCTGAGCGTCGTGACCTTGGCGGTGACGTCGAGTGCGTAGGGAAAGGTCGAGATCGAGACGCCGGCGACCAGCGAGCCCATCTCGCGCGACAGATGCAGCCGCTCGGCGATCTCGCCGATCAGGAAGCACCAGGCGAGCGCGCCGAGCAGCACCAGCTCGGGCCGGCGCGCGATCTGGTGGAACAGCCGCGGCAGCACGTAACGGCTCAGCACCAGCGCGGTCGCGACCAGCACCGCAACGCGGGCGATCGACAGCAACACGACGCTGATCTGCAGATTGTCCAGGCTCGGCTGCACCGCCAGGAACAGGATCGCGAAGATGTCCTGCAACACCAGCCCGCCGAGCGTAATCCGGCCCGGCAGCGTATCCAGCTCGCGCTTCTCGTAGAGCACCTTGACGATGATCACGGTCGAGGACAGCGCACAGGCGACGCAGAGATAGACCGCGTCGAACTTGCCGCCGCCGATCGCAAGCCCGATGGCTGCAAAGAACGCGACGCCGATCAGGCAGCCGCCCAGCAGCTCGCCGGCGCCGGCGAACAGGATGACCTTGCCGGCGCGGATGATCTTCTTGAGGTCGATTTCCAGCCCGATCATGAACAGCATGAAGATCAGGCCGAGCTCGGAGATGATGCTGATCGACTCCTGGGACTTGACCCAGCCCATGCCGAATGGACCAATGAAAAAGCCGGCGATAAGGTACGCCAGGATCAACGGTTGCCGGGAGAAATGGGCGAGCAGCCCGAGCCCCCAGGCAAACAGGATACAGAGCGTGATGTCGGGAATCAGTTCATGCATGCATCAAAGACTTCCTGTTGCCGCAACCTAGAGGGCCGGGCGTGAGGATCAACCGAGCAATGTGTCACATCCGCGCAGGCGGCATTTTTCTGGCAGTTTTGGTCTGCCTCACCGTGCGCATGCCTGAGGCGCTAGCACAATCCCCCGGAAGTATTGAACAAAATTTCGCAAGTTCGCTGACCGCGGTCCCGACGGAAGGGCTCACCGCCTCCGGTGCATTCTATGTGCCGGTCTATTCCAGCGTGTCGATGAGCCAGGGCAAGCTCAGGGCCGACTTCTCGGTGACGCTCAGCGTGCACAACGCCTCCGAGACGAGGCCGCTGGTGCTGAAGCGGATCGCCTATTTCGACACATCAGGCAAGATGGTGGAGAGCTACCTCAAATCGCCGATCGCGCTAAAACCGTTTGCCACCGTCGAGGTCGCTATCGCCACGACCGATACCCGCGGCGGCACCGGCGCGAACTTCGTGGTCGATTGGGCGGCCGCGGGCGAGATCGCGGAACCGGCGGTCGAGGCCCTGATGGTCGGCAGCGTCGGCCCCGGGCACTACGCCTTCATCAGCCAGGGCCGGCCGATCAGGCTGCCCGGCAAGAACTGACTGCATAGAGGGCCGCTTACGCGCGGCCTTCTCAACGACAACAACACGGAGCGAAACGTCCATGTCCACCTCAGCCCAGTTCGACTTTGCACCGCTGCTCCCGGCCGGCCTGCCTGCGCCGGCGGCGCGATGGACCGGGCTCGCGAAATACAGCTTCGTCGGCGGCAACAATGATCCTGACCAGGTCCCGGTCGACGGACTGCTGGAGGCGGTCAATGCCGTGCTGAAGCGCGAAGGCAGGAATCTCGCGACCTACAACCTCGCGCACGGGCCGCAGGGCTATCTGCCGCTGCGCCAATTCCTGACCGAGAAGCTGAAGCGCGACGCGGGGATTGCCTGCACGCCGGATGAGATCATGATCGTCTCCGGCTCGCTGCAGGCGCTCGATCTGGTCAACCAGACCCTGCTCGCCAAGGGCGACACCGTGCTGATCGAGCAGGAAACCTATCAGGGCTCGCTGAACCGGCTGACGCGGCTCGGCGTCAACACGGTCGGCATTCCCCTCGATGGCGAGGGCATCAGGATCGATGCGCTGGCCGCAGCGCTCGCCGATCACAAGCGACGCGGCATCACGCCGAAACACATCAGAACCCGACCGGCTCGATCCTGCCCGAGAGCCGGCGCGCCGAGATGCTGAAGCTGTCAAAAGAATACGGCGTGCCGATCTTCGAGGACGATTGCTACGCCGATTTGATCTGGAGCGGTGAACGGCCGCCCGCGATCTACGCCATGAGCAAGCATGGCGGCGTGATCCATATCGGCTCGTTCTCCAAGTCGATCGCGCCGGCGCTGCGGGTCGGCTTCATCGTCGCGCCGTGGGAGATCATGTCGCGGATGCTGCCGCTGAAGACCGACGCCGGCTCCGGCGCGCTGGAACAGATGGTACTCTCAGAATATTGCGCGCCGCATTTTGCGACCCACGTGCCCAAACTGACGCGAGGACTGCGCGCAAAACTCGACACGCTGATGGAGGCGCTGAACGAGCAATTCGGCACCGCGGCCGAATTCGAGGCCCCCAAGGGCGGCATCTTCCTCTGGGTCAAGCTGCCCGACAATGTCGACACGTTGAAGCTCTATCAGGCGGCGCTCGCCGCCGGCGTCTCGATCAATCCTGGACCGGAATGGTCGACCAGCAAGGCGCATTCCGGCAGCCGGCTCCGCCTCTGCTTCGCCAGCCCCTCGCACGAGCAGATCCGCGAGGGCGTCGCGGTGCTGGCCGAGGTGTGCCGCAAGGAGTTCGGCGTGCCGGCGCGGAGCAGCAATGTGGAGAAGCGCGGCTAATTGAACGCGTCAGACTGCAGCCGCGCTATCGGTTCACCTCTCCCCAACGAGGAGAGGTGATCGAGAGACCGAGTCACCGCACCGAAAACGGCGCTTGATAGGGCCGCCCGAACGGCACGCCGTTGACCACGGTCTGCACCGGCTTCAGCTGCAGATTGCCGTCGCGCTTGTTGTTGCGGGTGTCGACGAAGGTGACCGGGCCTTCGACGAGATCCATGATCGCGACGTCGCCGGGCGCGCCGCGCTGCAACGTGCCGATCTTCGGGGCGCGGTTGATGATCCGCGCCGGCACCGCGGTTGCCATCGCCACCACCTGATCCAGCGATGAGCCCATCGCCAGGAACTTGCTCATCACGTTCGGCAGGAACGGGATGCCGGGCGAGTTGCCCGAAAAGACATGGATGTCGGAGGAGATCGTGTCGGGCGTGCAGCCCGCCGGAATGGCGATCTCCGCCACCGTGAAATCGAAGCTGCCGCCGCCATGGCCGACGTCGAACAGCACGCCGCGCTGCTTGGCTTCGAGCGCTGCCTGCAGCAGCTTGCCGTCCTGCACGATGTTGGTGAAGGCGCCGGACATGTTCGGCGCGCCGGAATAGGCGTGAGTGAGGATATCGCCCGGCCGCAGCAGATCGAGAATGTCGGACATTAGCTCCCTGGTCTCGACGCCGCCGATATGCACCATCATCCGCGCCGGCCAGCCGCACATTTCGCAGGCCTGGATGGCGCGCTTCAACGGCTCGATGCCGTGCTTGAAGATGACGTTCTCCGACATCCGCACCTTGACCCCGATCAGGAAGTCCGGGTTCTCGGCAAGCGCCATCGCGCAGGCTTCGACCTGGGCATTGTCGATATTGTAGAGCTCGGCCACCGGGAACGCCGACAGGCCGTTGTTGGCGATATGGAGGAAGGCGTAGATCCGCGCCCGCGACTGCGCCACGATGAAGCGCCGCAGCGCCGCGAGGTTGTTGACGCCGGCATCGCCGGCCGACACGACGGTCGTGGTGCCCTGGAATTGCACCAGCTCGTCGGCGGGAATGCCGATCGCCGATCCGTACGGATAGACGTGACAGTGCAGGTCGACGAGGCCCGGCATCACGAGCTTGCCCGAGGCGTCGATGGTTTTGGCGGCGCGAGCGGCCGGGATCTCGTCCTCAACAGCCTCGATGATGCCCCAGCGGATGCCGATGTCGCGCTTGCCGCGCAGCGACTGGCTGGGATCAATCACGTCGCCGCTCTTGATCACGAGGTCGAACTTGTCGTCCGGCCCCATCGCCGCAAAGGCTGGTCCCGCGATGACGGCGGCAGCGGCCGATCCTGAAACTTTCAAAAAATCCCGGCGCGAAAATCCGCTCACGGCGACGCCCCCCAGTATGATTTTTATGGCGCGATGATGCGTCGGACGCGGCCCTTAGGCAAGGCCATCGAAGCGACGTGCTGCGCTCATCCATCGATTGTGCGCGACAACACGCGACGCACAGCAGCAACTGCAATTGCCTGAACAACCGTTCAGAAAACTCCTCCGTTTCCTCAGGAACGTTTCGATGCCTGTACGGTTTCCTCCACGCATCATTGAGGAGGATGAAATGAAAAAATTTGGCTTTGTTCTTGCGGCTGTCGGTGCGCTTGCAGTGGCCGTTCCGTCGATCGCGAGCGCCGAGACCGTCGTGATCAAGCGCGGCGGCCACCATCACTGGGATCGTGGCTGGGGCGCGCGCGCCGAGATGCGCCATGACCGTGGCTGGCATCGCGGCTGGCACCACGACCATGACCGCACGGTGGTCATCAGGCGGGATCGCTACTAAATCGACAGACGGAAAATGGCTCCTCGCGGAGCCATTTTCTCTTTCTACGTTCTCATCAAATATCCGCCGGGCTCAATCCCACGCCGGCGCAAATCCTGGATTGACGCAGCGCATGTCCTTGCGCAACGCAGCGATCGCCTTGCGGTCGTCGTCGTCGAGCCTGACCTTCAGCGCATCGAGATTGGCCTTTTGGCTTTCGGCGCGCGAGGCTTTCGGGATTGCCGCAACGCCGTCCTGGTCGAGCAGCCATTTCAGCGCCACCTGCGCTGCGGTCGCATCATGCTTCTTGCCGATCTTTGCAAGGGTATCGTCGGTGGCGAAGCGGCCCTGGGCCAGCGGACAATAGGCCACGAGCGGGATCGATTTCGCCGCGAGATATTTGCGCACCGGCGTCTGATCCAGCATCGCATGATATTCGATCTGGTTGCAGGCGATCGGCGCCTTGATGTCCTCGACCACGGTCTTGAGCAGCGCGGTGGTGAAATTGGCAACGCCGATCGCGCGGGTGCGGCCCTCTTCCTTCAGCGTCATCAGCGTCTCGAACACCGCCGGCAGCTTCATGCTCGTCGACGGCCAGTGCACCAGATAGAGATCGACATGATCGAGCCGCAGCTTGTTCAGGCTGGTGTCGAACGCCTTGCGGATCGCGTCCGGCGCCAGGTTCTCGTGCCAGACCTTGGTGGTGACGTGCAGGTCCTTGCGCGCGACGTTCGCGGCCGCGATCGCGGCCCCGATCGCCTCTTCATTGGCGTACATTTCGGCGGTGTCGATATGCCGGTAACCGAGCCCGAGCGCGCTCTCGACCGCCGCACGGCAGGCATCGCCCTGCATGCGGAACGTGCCGAGTCCGAGCTGCGGCAGGTTGATGCCCTTTGTCTGCAGATTTTCCATGGATAGCTCCTGACGCGTGGGGCGCCGATGCCATCGACGACGTCACGCGGGCAATTCGTCTGGTCGGAATGAAATTGGCAGGACTGCCAATACCGCAGTCTGCCCGCAAACCAGCCTGTCGGGCAAGGCATCTGCAATCAAGATGTCGCGACGAATCCTGGCTTGACGCGTTTTCTTCACGCGAAGTCGAACCCCACTTCGCTCGAAAATGCTACGGGCTAGATGTGTTCCGCCATGATCTGGCCGGGCCGCGCGTCCGGCCGTGGTTCGATGTCGACCGACCAGAGGTCGTGGTTGTCGACGTCCTTCAGCGTCACCGTCATCACAGAGGTCGTGCCGTCGATGTCGACGCGGCCGAAGAATTGCAGGCCGAAGTATGGCGCGAGATTGTCGCCCTGCTCGGCCGAGCAGCCCTTCTGGTACATCGCCTTCGGGCCGAAGGTGTTGTCGAGCTCGCCCGGCGACCAGGTGCCGGCATGCAGCGGACCGGAGACGAACTCCCAGAACGGCTCGAATTCCTGAAACACCGCGCGGTTCGGATCGTAGTGATGCGCGGCGGTGTAGTGCATGTCGGCGGTGAGCCACACCGTGTTGCGGACACCGGCGCGCTTCATGAATGACAACAAATCGGCGATCTCGTGCTCGCGCCGCGCGGGCGGGCCGTCGCCGAGCGCGACCGCATCCAGGCTGACCAGGCCGATCGGCAGATCCGCCGCGATCACCTTCCAGACAGCATCCGACGCCACCAGTTCGCGCTTCAGCCAGGCGAGCTGGCTCTCGCCGAGGATGAATGCCTGGTCCGGATCGCCCTGCCTGTTCCAGCTGGAATCGCGATAGGAGCGCATGTCGATGATGAAGACGTCGAGTAGCGGCCCATAGGCGATCTTGCGATAGACGCGGCCGTCGCGCTCCGGCATCAGCCGCATCGGCATGAATTCATGGAAAGCGCGGCGCGCCCGCGCCACCAGACGCGAGGTACCGTCGGTATCATAGCCGGTGGCGTCGGCGGTGCCGACCGGCGACCAGTCGTCGGCCACCTCGTGGTCGTCCCACTGCGCGAACATCGGCACTTCGGCGTGGAAGGCGCGAAAATTCTCGTCGAGCCAGTTGTATCTGTAGTTGCCGCGAAACTGGTCGAGGCTGTGCGCGACGACGGATTTCTCCTCAGTGACGATGTTGCGCCAGATCTCGCCGTTCGGCAGCGTCTGCTGCGGCGGCACCGTGCAATCCGCATAGATGTGGTCGCCGGAATGGATGAAGAAATCCGGGCGCTCGTTGAGCATGGTGCGGTAGCTGCGCAAGCCGCCGCGCGCGGGGTCGATGCCCCAGCCCTGCCCGACGACGTCGCCGGACCACACGAACGAGATCGAGCGCCGGTCGACCGGCGCGGTGCGGAAATGCCCGACGCGGCTTTCGCCGGCGGTGCCGTCGCGATCCGCAAAGCTGATGCGATAGAACAGGTCCTGGCCCGGAGGCAGGCCGTCGAGCAGCAGCTTTGCGGTGAAGTCGCGCTCGGGCAGCGCATCGGCGGATGCGGTGCGCAGGATGGTGGCGAAGCTTTCGACCGTGGCGCATTCGATCTGCATCCGCGCGGCGCGATCAGCGCGGGCCCAGATGACAGCGGAATCGCGCGCCACATCGCCGGACTGGATACCCGCGATCGCCGGGCGATCCGCAGCACGGCTCAGATAGGGTCTTGCGAGCGAGCCCAATCCGGCCAGCGCAGCCGTCGACGCCGAGCGCACCAGAAGCTGACGCCTTGTAAGGCCTCGTCCCCTCGCGGAGATCGTTGTCGGCATCGAATAACCTTCGTCGAATCGCAACGAAGGTTTTGCCTGCGCCGTTTGACTCCGCCCTTACGGTTTCTTGACTCTCCGCCGACGGTTTTGCGACGGCGGGATGACTCTTGGAGCAGCGGCCCCGGAACAAAAATCCGTCATCCTGAGGTGCGAGCGCAGCGAGCCTCGAAGGATGAATCGGCCACGGACGGGGGCCGATTCATCCTTCGAGACGGCCACTTCGCGGCCTCCTCAGGATGACGGGTTTGGTATTGGTGCGGATGCGCGCGTAGATCGGCGTGAGACTGCCGAGCCGCCCCTCACCGCTGCCAGTTACAGATGCCGCCGGTGCGGCACGGCCAGGTCTGGATCCTGGTGTCGCGGGCTTCGGCATCGAGCGGGTTTGCGTGCCGCCTTGCAAGCTTGGCACGGGCCGGGACGCGCGCGACCGCGCGCTGCTTCTCAGGCTGCGCTGTTACCTTGGCCGTCCGGGCCGCCTTCTGTGATGCGACCTTCGGCTGCTCGGCCGTCGGCTCGACATTGGCACGCTGATCCGGACCGTGGTCGGTCTTCGCCTCGACCGCAACCGGCTCGAACTGCGCCGGCGGCCCGAGTCGCTTCGGCGACAGCACCGCCTGGGAAAGATCGAGGCTGAAGAACTCGCTGGGGCGGTACTCGTCAGCCAACGCCACGCCGCCCAAAGCCAGGCACGCGGTACAAACAATTGCAACCAAAACGTTTTTCAGGACCATCAACGGGCCTCCTGAAATCACTCGAATAGAACAGCCATCATGTAAGAGCCCGGCCGCGCGAATCCACCCCGCTGTTGCGGGCAGGGTTACGGATCAACCAAGGCGGCCGTGGAAAGTTCCCGCGGCCCGCCGCCTGCCCTACTCGGCCGCCTGCGCCAGCGGCTGGCCGATCGCGCGCTCCAGCCGCGCGCATTCGGTGCGGTAGCCGGCGACGTTGCCCTCCTTGATGTGGCCGTAGCCGCGCACGAGGTCTGCAGCCTTGGCCAGCGCCACCAGCCGCGGCAGGTCGAGCGGCTTCTTGCCGTCGAGACGGCGCAGGATCATCGCCGAATACTCGATCGGCAGGGCACGCTCCATCTTGCGCTCCGCGGTGTAGCCGAAGATATCGAACGCGGTGCCGCGCAGGCCCTTCAGCCCCGCCAGCAGGCCGAACGCCTTGAAGATCCACGGGCCGAATTCGCGCTTCTGCAAACGCCCGGTGACGGGATCGCGCTGCGCCAGCAGCGGCGGCGCCAGCAAGACCTTCAAACCGGAATTGCCTTCGAACTGCTCCTTCAAAGCCTTGGTGAACTCGCCGTCGGAATAAAGCCGCGCGACCTCGTACTCGTCCTTGTAGGCCATCAGCTTGAACAGGCCTTTTGCAAAGGCCTCGGTCAGGTCCTGCGAGCCCGGCGCGGTCGCGGCCTCGGCGGTGCGGACGCGCGCGACGTCGTCGAGATAGCGCCTGGCGTAAGCCTCGTCCTGGTAGTCGGTGAGGAATTTGGCGCGGAACGCGATCGCCTCGTCCAGCGTCTTCTTTGCCGGCGCTGTGCCTGCGCTCTTGAAGCGCGCGGCGCTGACCACGCGTTGCAGATCATGCGCGGCAAGCCGACCCCAAGAGAACGCGGTCTTGTTCATCTCGATCGCGGCGCCGTTGAGCTCGATCGCCTTCAGGATCGCATCGAGCGACAGCGGGATCGCGCCGCGCTGGAACGCAAAACCGAGCATGAAGGCGTTGGTCGCGATGCTGTCGCCCATCAGGGCGGTCGCAAGCCCGGTGGCGTCGAGGATGTCGAGATCATCGGGCCGCACCGCGCCGTTCAGCGCGTCGCGCATCGCACCAGCCTCGAAATCAATATCGGGATCGATCACGAAGCTCGCGGTCGGCAACAGATCGGCGTTGACGACGGCCCGGGTGACGCCGCGCTCGGCGCGGCTCAGCGCCGGCACGCTGGTGGCCACGACAAGGTCGCAGCCGAGGATGAGATTGGCATTGCCGGGCGCGATGCGGACCGTGGTCAGCATGTCGGACGCCGGCGCGAGGCGGACGTGGCTCATGACCGCGCCGTTCTTCTGAGACAGGCCGGTGAAGTCGAGCGTCGAGCAGGCGAGACCCTCGACATGCGCGGCCATGCCGAGCAGCGCGCCGATGGTGATGACGCCGGTGCCGCCGATGCCGGTGATCAGGTGTTGTAGGGGGCGGCAAGCGCAGCCGCAGGCGGCGTCGGCAGGTCGGCGAACAGCGCCTTGGGATCGGCGGCGGTGCGGTCGGCCTTGCGCAGCTTGGGATCCTGCACCATCACAAAGCTCGGGCAAAAGCCTTCGATGCAGGAGAAATCCTTATTGCAGTTCGACTGGTCGATGCGGCGCTTGCGGCCGAGCTCGGTCTCCAGCGGCTGCACCGAGACGCAGTTCGACGCCATCGAGCAGTCGCCGCAGCCTTCGCAGACGCGCTCATTGATGAAGACGCGCTTGGCCGGATCGGGAAACAGCCCGCGCTTGCGGCGGCGGCGCTTCTCGGCGGCGCAGGTCTGGTCGTAGATCAGGACGGTGAGGCCCTCGATCTCGCGCAAGGTGCGCTGCACGCCGTCGAGCTCGCGGCGATGGTGGATGGTAGCGCCCGACGGGAAATAATTGGCGGGATATTTGTCCGGATCGTCGGAGACGATCGCAAGCCGCTTGGTGCCCTCGGCCGCGACCTGGTGCGCGATCTGCGACACCGTGAAGCCGCCCTCGGCCGGCTGGCCGCCGGTCATCGCGACGGCGTCGTTATAGAGGATCTTGTAGGTGATGTTGACGCCGGCCGCAGCCGCGGCCCGTAGAGCTAAAAGCCCGGAATGGGTGTAGGTGCCGTCGCCGAGATTCTGGAACACGTGCTGTTCGCTGGTGAACGGCGCCTGCCCGATCCAGCTCACGCCCTCGGCGCCCATATGCGAGATGGTCTGGGTGTTGCGGTTCGGCACCGACAGCACCATGCCGTGACAGCCGATGCCGGCCATGGCGCGGCTGCCCTCGGGGATCTTGGTCGACGAGTTGTGCGGACAGCCCGAGCAGAAATACGGCGTGCGCTGCAGCTTCGCGGTGCCCGTGCCCTCGACTGGGCGATCGAACGCCTCAAGTTTCGCCAGGCGCTGCTCCAATAGCGGACTACGGTGGCCGAGCTTGCGCAGACGCGCGACGACGGCGGCCGCCACCATGGTCGGCGTCAGCTCGCCCTCGCTCGGCAGCAACGGCGCGCCGGTTTCGTCGCGCTTGCCGACCACCGAGGGACGCTTGGATGCGTCCATGTTGTAGAGGATGCGGACCAGCTGGTCCTCGATGAAGCCGCGCTTCTCCTCGACGACAAGCACGTCCTGCAGGCCTTCGGCGAAGGCGCGCGCGCCGCGTGCTTCGAGCGGCCAGGTCAGCGCCACCTTGTAGATGCGCAGGCCCAGCGCCTGCGCGTCGGCATCGGTGATGCCGAGATCGGCGAGCGCCTGGCGCAGATCGAGATAGGCCTTGCCGGTCGCCATGATGCCGAGCCGCGCCGGCTTCGAATCCAGCACGATGCGGTCGAACCGGTTGACGCGGGCGAAGGCCGCGACCGCCTCCATCTTGGGCCCGTGCAGCCTGCGCTCGGCTTCCAGCGGCGGATCCGGCCAGCGGATCGAGAGCCCGTCCGGCGGCATCTCGAAATCGTCAGGTGTGATGATCCTGATGCGATCGGGATCGCTGACGATCGAGGCCGAGCTTTCGACGGTTTCCGAGATCGCCTTGAAGCCGACCCAGCAGCCGGAATAGCGCGACAGCGCAAAGCCGAGGATGCCGAGGTCGAGATAGTCCTGCAGCGTCGCCGGATTGACCACCGGCATCAGCGCCGAGGCGAACACCTGCTCGCTCTGGTGCGCGAGGGTGGAGGACTGGCAGCCATGGTCATCGCCGGCCAGCGCGATCACGCCGCCATTTGGCGAGGTGCCGGCCGAATTGGCGTGCTTGAGCGCATCGAGCGAGCGGTCGACGCCGGGGCCCTTGCCGTACCAGATGCCGAACACGCCATCGACCTTGGCGCCCGGGAACATGCCGACCTGCTGGCTGCCCCACACCGCGGTCGCCGCCAGATCCTCGTTGAGGCCGGGAACGAAGGCGATGTCGTGCTCTCTGAGGAACGATTTCGCGCGCCATAGCGCGTGGTCGTACATGCCGAGCGGCGAGCCGCGATATCCGGAAATGAAACCCGCGGTGTTCAGCCCGTGCACGCGGTCGCGTTCGCGCTGCAACATGGGCAATCGGACCAGAGCCTGGGTACCGGAGAGGAAGATTCGTTTCGTGTCCAACCGGTACTTGTCGTCCAGTCCAACGTCCATCAACGCCATCAGTCTCAGGCTCCCCGCCGGTTAGTCGCGCCGGTCCGAACCGGTCTCATTATCTTCCGAATGATCATGCATCAGCATGCACCGGTTTTGTTATGCATGAACAGCCCCGTTCCATGGCCGCAGCACATAACTCGATGTTGCACATGCGAGGTCTTGCCGAACCCCGGCTTCTTTGAAACGGTGGCGCGCAAAGGGAGACCAAGGATGATTACAGTCGAATCCGCGTTCACGACGGAAATCGTGGAGAACGGCAATCTGCTGGTGGGTCCGTGGCGTAGCCCGAAGCAGATGCTGCAGGCCCAGACCTACGACTCGCACGCCTCGATCCACGACGACGCAACCGCGCAGAAGCTCGGCTTCCGCGGCGGCACGATCGAGGGACCGACCCATTTCAGCCAGTTCGCGCCATTATGCGAGCGGATCTGGGGCCGGGCCTGGTTCATGACCGGATGCCTGTCGGCGCATTACCGCAATCCGGTGTTCGAAGGCGAAGAGGTGCAGGCCCAGATCGAGAAGCCGAAGCCGGGCCAGACTGTTTGCACGATCGGGATGATCAAGCGCGACGGCACCGAAATCCTGCGCGGCACCACCTCGATTGACGGCGACGGCAGCGAGACGGCGCTGAGCCACCGGCTCGGCGAATTGAAGCCGCTGACCGATCCCGTGATCCTCGCCGACATCAAGGTCGGCATGAAGACGCCGCGGCAGGCGATCAAGATGGATTTCGACCAGAACATGGGCGATCTCTATCCGTTCTCGCTGGCCGACAAGCTCAAGGTGATCACCGAACCATCAGACTATTATTCGCTGGAGCATAATCCCTGGGGCCGCGCCATCATCCCGATGGAGATGCTGAGCGTGCTGTTCCAATACCGCGCGCGCGAAGATCGCCTGCCGGTCCGTGGCCCCGCCGTCGGCCTGTTCGCCGATCAGGAAATTCGGCTGGTGCGCGGGCCGCTATTCCCGGGCGAGACCTATTGGGTCGAGCGTGAGGTGGTCGCGCTCTCGGGCAGCAAGCGCACCGAGAGCATGTGGGTGCGCTCGACCGTGTTCGATGCCGACAATGCTGAGGTTGCGACCATGCTGCTCAACGGCGCCAGCATGAAGGACTCCTACGCCAACTACGAAACCGAGCACAAAGCACTCTACGGCTGAAGCGACAGCCGCCTGTTCCGCAAGCCGCCGAACCAAGGACAACAACAATGGCCCGCCTGCCCTATCTCGAAGCCGATCAGGTCGCACCCGAATATCGCGACATGCTCAAGCGCAATACCAATCTGCACAAGCTCCTGGTCAACTCGCCGGATATGGCGCGCGCCTTCAACGGCATCGGCGGCTATATCCGCTTCAAGAGCAAGCTCGATCCGCGGCTGCGCGAGCTTGCGATCCTGCAGGTCGGCTGGCTCGAGAAGTCGGAATACGAGTTCACCCACCATGTGAAGATCGGCAAGGAGTTCGGCGTCACCGATGAGGACATAAAGGGCCTGATCGCGGAGACCGACGGCAAGCCGTCGACACTCGAGCCGCTGGCGAAAGCGATCCTCAGGGGCGCCCGCGAGATGGTGCGCGAGCTTGCGATGTCGGATGCGACCTTCGCCGAGATCAAGCGAGAGCTGTCCGACGAGCACATGACCGACCTGGTGCTGACGATTGCGTTCTATTGCGCCGTGGTGCGGGTGCTCGCCACCATGCAGATCGACAACGAACCTTATTACAAAGACGTACTGCAACAGTACCCGTTACAGGGAGTGAAGTGAGATGCGCCTGCAAGATCGCGTCGCCATCGTCGTCGGCGCCGGCCAGAGCCCCGGCGAGGGCATCGGCAACGGCCGCGCCACCGCGCTGACCTTCGCCCGCGAAGGCGCCAAGGTGCTGTGCGTCGATCACAATCTGGCATCGGCGCAGGAAACCGTCGACCTGATCGCGGCTAAGGGCGGCACTGCTATAGCCTTCAAGGCCGACGTCACCAAAAGCGTCGACATCGAGAGAATGGTGGTCGCCGCGCACGCCCACTGGGGCAGCGTCGACATCCTGCACAACAATGTCGGCGTCAGCCTCTCCGGCGGCGACGCCGAACTGCTCGACATCACCGAGGAGGCATTCGACCGCTGCGTGGCGATCAATCTGAAGAGCTGCGTCCTGGCCGCCAAGCATGTGATCCCCATCATGCGGCGCCAGCGAGGCGGCGTGATCATCAACATCTCGTCGATGGCCGCAATCACGACCTATCCTTACGTCGCCTACAAGGCAACCAAGTCGGCAATGATCGCCTTCACCGAGCAGCTCGCCTACCAGAATGCGCAATATGGCATTCGCGCAAACGTGATCCTGCCGGGGCTGATGAACACACCGATGGCAGTGGATACGCGCGCCCGCGAATTCAAGACGAGCCGCGCCGAGGTCGAGGCGGAACGCGACAGCAAGGTGCCGCTGCGTCACAAGATGGGGACCGGCTGGGATGTCGCCAACGCCGCGCTGTTTCTTGCATCGGATGAAGCCAATTTCATCACCGGTGTGACGTTGCCGGTCGATGGCGGTGCAAGCGTGCGACGCGGCTAATCGAGATGATTAACCCGGTTAATCCAGGTGATTAACCTGTGTGACGGCGTGCGGTTAATCACTGTGACGAAATCACGCGTCAATGCGCCGCAATGATTCGAAAAACTTGAAGTATTCCAATGACACGGCGATGTGACGGCGCGTCCACATAAATCGAAATCCTGACTCGTTCTGGTCGCACGAAATTCATCTGCGCTCTGTATCTCGCACCCCAAGATTTCTGGAGTGCCAAGACCATGAGCGAAGAATTCGAACTCAGACCCGATCAGTGGGATGCGCTGAAAGCGTTGCGGGCTCCCGCAGCAAACCCTTCAAGGCTGAACCGGTTTGCCGTCGAAAGCCTGATCACGCTCGGTTATGTCGCAGTGCGTGGAGATGCGTTCGCCTTGACCCCCGCGGGCCGCAAGGTGCTGGTCCGCGGTTCGTCAGTTCTGCTGCTCGACATCGCAGCCTGACCTCTTCGAGATGACACCAAGCTTGCACACGCGACATCATGCCGCGTGTGCTTTTCCGGGAATGGTCGCCTCGCCATGCTGCGTCAGCGGCTTCATGCCGGTGAGGCTGCGCAGCAGCACATAGAACACCGGCGTCAGGAACAGGCCGAAGATCGTGACGCCGATCATGCCGGAGAACACCGCGACACCCATCGCGCGCCGCATCTCCGAGCCCGCGCCGGTCGACAGCACCAGCGGCAGCACGCCCATGATGAACGCCATCGACGTCATCAGGATCGGCCGCAGGCGCAACCGGCTCGCCTCGATCGCGGCGCGGATCGGCGAGCGTCCGGCGAATTCGAGCTCGCGCGCGAATTCGACGATCAGGATGGCGTTCTTGGCCGACAATCCGACCAGCACGATCAGGCCGATCTGGGTGAAGACGTTGTTGTCGCCCTTCGACAGCCAGACCCCGAACATCGCGGCCAACAGGCCCATCGGCACGATCATGATGATCGAGAGCGGCAGCGCCAGGCTCTCGTAGAGCGCGGCGAGCACCAGGAACACCAGAAGGATCGCCAACGGAAACACCCAGAGCCCGGAATTGCCGGCAATGAACTCCTGATAGGTCAGGTCGGTCCATTCGAAGGCAAAGCCTGGCGGCAGCGTTTCCGCGGCGATTCGCGTTGCCGCCTCTTGCGCCTGGCCGGAGGAATAGCCGGGCGCGGCGGCGGCGTTGATGTCCGATGACAGGAAGCCGTTGTAGCGGATCGCACGCTCCGGCCCAGCGCTCTGGCGGACCTTCAGCAAGGCCGACAGCGGCACCATGTCGCCGGACGACGAACGCACCTTCAGCTGCCTGATGTCGTCGGCACGCGCGCGGAACGGCGCGTCCGCCTGCACATAGACCGAATAGGTGCGGCCGAATTTGTTGAAGTCGTTGACATAGTAGGAGCCGAGATAGATCTGCAGCGTGTTGAAGACTTCCGTCACCGGCACGCCGAGCTGCAACGCCTTGGTGCGGTCGATATCGGCGAACAGCTGCGGCACGTTGACCTGGAAGCTCGAGAACACGCCGGCGATCTCCGGCGCCTTCTGCATCGCGGCCATGAACGCCTTGGTCGCATCGTTCAGCGCCTCATAGCCGAGGCCCGCGCGGTCCTCGATCTGCAGCTTGAAGCCGCCGATGGTGCCGAGGCCGTTGACCGGCGGCGGCGGGAACATCGCGATGAAGGCATCCTGGATGCCGGCATATTTCTTGTTCAGCGCCGCCGCGATCGCCGGACCGCTGAGCGACGGATCCTTGCGCTCGTCGAATGGCTTCAGCGTCGAGAACACGATGCCGGCGTTGGAGGAGTTGGTGAAGCCGGAGATCGACAGGCCGGGAAACGCCACCGAGCTCTCGACACCCGGCTGCGTCAGCGCGATGTCGCTCATCTTGCGGATCACCTCCTCGGTGCGGTCGAGCGTGGCGCCGTCGGGCAGCCGGGCAAAGCCGACCAGGTACTGCTTGTCCTGGCCCGGCACGAAGCCGCTCGGCACCTGCTTGAACAGCACGCCGGTGAGACCGACCAGCAGCACATAGAGGCCGATCACCGCAGCCTTGCCGTAGATGACCTTGGTGACGGTCCGGCCGTAGTTCTCGGAGGATTTCGTGAAGACCTTGTTGAAGCCGCGGAAGAACCAGCCCAGCGACTTCTCCATGATCCGGGTCAGCCAGTCCTTCGGCTCGTGATGGCCCTTCAAGAGCAGCGCCGACAGCGCCGGCGACAGCGTCAGCGAGTTGATCGCTGATATCACGGTCGAGATCGCGATCGTCAGCGCGAACTGCTTGTAGAACTGCCCGGTGAGGCCGGAGATGAAGGCGAGCGGCACGAACACCGCAATCAAGACCAGCGCGATCGCAATGATCGGGCCCGACACTTCGCGCATCGCCTGGTTGGTGGCGTCGCGCGGCGACAGGCCGGATCCGATGTTGCGCTCGACATTCTCGACCACGACGATGGCGTCGTCGACCACGATGCCGATCGCGAGCACCAGGCCGAACAGGCTGAGCGCGTTGATCGAAAAGCCGAACACATGCATCACCGCGAAGGTACCGACGATCGACACCGGAACCGCGATCAGCGGAATGATCGAGGCGCGCCAGGTCTGCAGGAACAGGATCACGACCAGCACGACGAGCGCGATCGCCTCGAGCAGGGTGTGGATGACGGCCTCGATCGAGGAACGCACGAACTGCGTCGGATCATAGACGATCTGGTATGACACGCCTTCCGGCATGTTCTTCTTGATCTCGGCCATGGTGGCGCGGACATGGTCGGAGATCTCCAGCGCGTTCGAACCCGGCGCCTGGAAGATCGGGATCGCGACCGCCTGCTTGTTGTCGAGCAGCGAGCGCAGGCCGTATTCGGAGGCGCCGAGCTCGATCCGCGCGACGTCGCGCAGCCGCACCACGTCGCCGTTCGCGCCGGTCTTCACCACGATGTCGCCGAACTGCTCCTCGGTCGACAGCCGCCCCTCGGCGTTGACCGAGAGCTGGAGGTCGAGGCCCTTGACGCTCGGCGAGGAGCCGACCACGCCGGCGGCGGCCTCGACGTTCTGCGCCTGGATCGCGCGCACCACGTCGCTCGCGGTCAACGCGTGCTCGGCCGCCTTTTGCGGGTCGACCCAGACCCGCATCGAATAATCGCCGGCGCCATAGAGCTGGACGTCGCCGACGCCGTCGATCCGCGCCAGCCGATCCTTGACGTTGAGCACTGCGTAGTTGCGCAGATACGTCATGTCGTAGCGGTTGTTCGGCGACAGCAAATGCACGACCATGGTAAGGTCGGGCGAGCTCTTCTTGGTGATGATGCCGAGCTGGCGCACCACGGCCGGCAGGCGCGGCTCGGCCTGCTGCACGCGGTTCTGCACCAGCTGCGTTGCCTTGTCGGGGTCGGTGCCGAGCCGGAACGTCACCGTCAGCGTCATCGCGCCGTCGGTGGTCGCCTGGCTCGACATATAGAGCATGCCCTCGACGCCGTTGATCTGTTCCTCGATCGGCGTTGCCACCGTCTCGGCGATCACCTTCGGATTGGCGCCCGGATAAGTGGCGCGCACCACGACCGACGGCGGCACCACGTCGGGATATTCCGAGATCGGCATCGCCAGCAGCGAAATCAGGCCGGCCAGGAAGATCAGGATCGATAACACGCCGGCGAAGATCGGCCGGTCGATGAAGAATTTTGAGAGATTCATGGCTCCGCCCCCGCGCGCAGCGCCTAGGAGCTTGTCTGGATAGTCGCTGTTCAAATCTGGTCGGGTCTGATTCAACATTGGGCGATGAGCAAGTATTTTCGGCCTTGGAACATCGATCAGACGCTGCTTCTGCCGCCGAATGTGCAGGACTTCGTGCCGAAAGGCCATGTCTCGCGGTTTATGGTTGATCTGGTGCGGGAGAGCCTCGATCTCAGGGAGATCATGGGCAGCTATGTGAGCGGGCTTGGGCAGCCGCCGTTTGATCCGCGGATGATGGTGGCGCTGCTGCTGCATAGCTATGCGAGTGGGCTGTATTCGTCGCGTCGGATTGCCAAGGCCTGCCGGGAGCGGAACGATTTTGTGATGATCGTGGCGCTGGATGCGCCGGATTTTCGGACGATCAGCGACTTTCGCAAGCGACATTTGAAGGCGCTCGGCGCGCTATTCGTGCAGGTTCTGAAGTTGTGCGAGACGGCCGGGCTGGTCAAGCTCGGTCATGTCGCGCTGGATGGTACGAAGATCAAGGCGAACGCGTCGAAACACAAGGCGATGAGTTATGAGCGCATGAAGAAGCGCGAGGCGGAATTGAAGGCCGAGGTCGCTCGCATGCTGGCGGCCGCCGAGGCGGCGGATGCCTCGGAGGATGAGACTTTCGGCAACAGCGACGAACTGCCGGACTGGACCGTCGACAAGCAGAAACGGCTGGCGAAGATCCAGCAAGCGATGGCGGCGCTGGAAGCGGACGCCAAACTGGCGGCGGAGGAAGAGCGCCGCATCGAGGCCGAAAAGGAACAGCAGCGCCAGGCCGAAGGCCGCAAGAAGCCGGGCAAACCGGCGGCGCTGCCATCGGAGGAACCCAATCCCAAGGCGCAACGCAACTTCACCGATCCGGAAAGCCGCATCATGAAGTCGAAGGATGGCTTCGTTCAGGCCTATAATGCCCAGGCGGCCGTCGATGCACATGCCCAGATCATTGTCGCGCAAGAACTGACCCAGCACGGCAGCGATCAGGGCCAGTTGGTGCCCCTGATCGAGGCCATCGAGAGCAATCTTGGCCGCAAGCCGCGGCAGGCCTCAGCGGATTCCGGCTACTGCAGCGAAGCCAATCTCGAAGCGCTCGACACACGCAGCATCGATGGCTATGTCGCGCCCGGACGCGCCAAGCACCCGACAGTAGCGAACGGAAAAGTCGGCGGCCCGCTGACACAGGCCATGCGAAAGAAGATCGACGATGGCGGCTTCGAAACACCCTACCGATTGCGAAAGCAAGTGGTGGAGCCGGTGTTCGGGCAGATCAAACAGGCAAGAGGCTTCCGCCAGTTCCTGTTGCGGGGCATCGAGAAAGTGCGCGCCGAGTGGACAATGATCTGCACCGTCCATAACCTCCTCAAGCTGTTCAACCTCGCAAACGCAGCCTGAGCCTGCTACTCTACAACAAATGCCCGTCACGAAAACATATCTGGACGGGCTCCTAGGCCGAATTCACGCGTCGTCAATAGGCTTAACCAAGTCGCAACCCCGCTGCGCGGGAGCCGAGATCCAAGGAACGAAAACCCGCCATCCCGCTTTGCTCAACCGGGGCGCCTTGCTACGTTCCCCATCGGCCCCGTTGGCGCCCGATCAGGCCTTCCGGACAAGAGAAGGCAGCGGGGCCGCGCCTGAGGCCTTGACAGTCTGAAGCCTTGACAGCTGAAGACTTGGCGGCCTGAAGTTCTGGGAGGATGTCCATGAGAGCAGTCGGAAATGAACCATTGTCGCGTCACGCCCTCGCCTATGTGCTGGCCGGCGGGCGCGGCAGCCGACTCCAGGAGCTGACCGACAGGCGCGCCAAGCCGGCGGTCTATTTCGGCGGCAAGTCGCGCATCATCGATTTCGCGCTCTCGAACGCGGTGAATTCCGGCATCCGCCGCATCGCGGTGGCGACCCAGTACAAGGCGCACAGCCTGATCCGGCATCTGCAGATGGGCTGGAACTTCTTCCGCCCGGAACGCAACGAGAGTTTTGATATCCTGCCCGCGAGCCAGCGCGTTTCGGAGACCAACTGGTATCTCGGCACGGCCGATGCGGTCTACCAGAATATCGACATCCTCGAGGCGCACGGCACCAAGTACATTCTGGTGCTGGCCGGCGACCACATCTACAAGATGGACTACGAGGTGATGCTGAAGCAGCATGTCGAGAGCGGCGCCGACGTCACGGTCGGCTGCCTCGAGATGCCGCGCGCGGAATCCAGCGGCTTCGGCATCATGCATGTCGACGACAACGGCCTGATCCAGTCCTTCCTCGAGAAGCCGGCCGATCCGCCGCCGATGCCCGGCAAGCCCGACAAGTCGCTCGCCAGCATGGGCATCTACGTGTTCGACTCGCAATTCCTGTTCGACGAATTGCGCCGCGATGCCGCCGACCCGAATTCCAACCACGATTTCGGCAAGGACATCATTCCCTATATCGTCAAGCACGGCCGCGCCGTGGCGCATCAGTTCAACGATTCCTGCGTCCGCTCCGGCGACGATCCCCGCTCCTACTGGCGCGACGTCGGCACCGTCGATGCCTATTGGGGCGCCAACCTCGATCTCACCGATGTCGTGCCGGAGCTCGATCTGTACGACCGCACGTGGCCGATCTGGACCTATGCCGAGATCACCCCGCCCGCCAAGTTCGTGCATGACGAGGACGGACGGCGCGGACAGGCGGTGACCTCGCTCGTCTCGGGCGCCTGCATCATCTCCGGCGCGGCGCTACGCCGCTCGCTGCTGTTCACCGGCGTCCACGTCAATTCCTACGCCAGTATCGAGAACGCGGTGATCATGCCCTATGTGAATGTCGGCCGCGGCGCGCGGCTGAGGAACGTCGTGATCGATCGCGGGGTGCGGATTCCGGAGGGGCTTGTGGTCGGCGAGGATCCCGCGTTCGACGGCAAGCGCTTCCGCACCACCGAACAGGGCGTCACGCTGATCACGCAGTCGATGATCGACAGGCTCGGGACATGACGCCCATCCGCGTCCTCGCGGTCGCCTCGGAAGTCTACCCGATCGTCAAGACCGGCGGCCTCGCCGACGTGGTCGGCGCGCTGCCGGCGGCGCTGAACGAGCACGGCGTCGCAACGCGGACGCTGGTGCCCGGCTATCCCGCTGTGCTCAAGGCGCTGGCCTCGGCGGAGACGCTGCTGCACTGGGGAGAATTTTATGGCGAGCCGATCCGCGTGCTCGGCGGCACGCATGACGGCCTCGATCTCCTTGCGCTCGACGCACCGCATCTCTATGCCCGCCCCGGCAATCCCTATGTCGGTCCCGACGGACGCGACTGGCCGGACAACGGCATCCGCTTCGCGGCGCTGTCGCGGATGGCGGCAGAGATCGGCCAGGGCGCAATCGAGACCTTCGTCCCCGACATCGTGCATGCCCATGACTGGCAGGCGGGCCTCGCGCCGGCCTACCTGCACTATGGCGGACGACCGCGGCCGGGCACGGTGATGACGGTGCACAACCTCGCCTATCAGGGGCAGTTCTCGCCGGACATGCTGACGACGTTCGGCCTGCCGGGCGAGGCCTATACGCTGCACGGCGTCGAATATTACGGCACCATCAGCCTCCTGAAGGCCGGCCTGCAATTCGCCGACCGCATCACCACGGTGTCGCCGACCTATGCGCAGGAGATTCAGAGCGACGAGGGCGGCATGGGGTTCGGCGGCCTGTTGCGCGAACGCGCTGACGTGCTGAGCGGCATCCTCAACGGCATCGACATCACGGTGTGGAATCCGGCCACCGATCCGAACATCGTTGCGCGTTACAGCGCCGGGCAGCCGGCGGCGCGCGCGGCCAACAAGGCGGCGCTGCAGCAGCGCTTCGGGCTCGATCCGGCGCCGGATGCGATGCTGCTCGGCGTCATCAGCCGGCTGTCGTGGCAGAAGGGCCTCGACCTGCTGCTCGAGAATATTCCAGCGCTGCTCGGCGAAGGCATCCAGCTCGCGCTGCTCGGCAGCGGCGACCGCGATCTGCAGGATCGCTACGCCGCGCTGGCGCAGGAAACTCACGGGCGGATCGGGGTCGTGATCGGCTATGACGAGACGCTGGCACATCTGATCCAGGCCGGCGCCGATGCGCTCGCGGTGCCGTCGCGCTTCGAACCGTGCGGCCTCACCCAGCTGTGCGCGCTGCGGTACGGCGCGGTCCCGATCGTTGCCAATGTCGGCGGCCTTGCCGACACCGTGCTCGACTTCGACGAAGCCGCGGTCACCGGCGATGCGGCGACCGGCGTCAAGTTCGCGCCCGTCACCTCGGACGCGCTCGCGCGCGGCTTGCGCAAGGCAAACCTCTTGTTCAACGACAAGGTGACCTGGCGCCGACTGCAGCAGGCCGGCATGGCCACCGACGTCTCCTGGCACAACCGCGCCGGCCGCTACGCCGCGCTCTATCGCGAGCTCGCCGCGGCGCGGTGGTGAAGCGCCATCAATTGAGCAGATCGCACGCCGCAATGCGGTTGATGTCGGCCAGCCGCCGGTCGGAATTTCCCTTGAAATCAAGGCTTGCGACGAGGTCGAGCAGTCGGCCATAGGCGCGGTCGGCGACCGCCACCGGCAGCGGCTCCTCGTCGAAGGCTTCGACGTAATTGCCGACGAGACCGCTCAGCAGCCGGCAAACGCCGCGTTGCTCCGGGTCGTCCTTGCTCAAGGTTTCGAGTTTTTGCTGGAAAGTCCTGAAGGTTCGTACGCCGTGCGGTTGCTGCGAAAGCCAACTATGCAGATCAGGATGTGTGTGCAGATCAGGATGCAGGTCGGTCATATCAGCCTCTTCAAAATGGAGAAGAAGCTACTGGCTTATACAGCCGATCTGGATGCCGCGCCATCACAATCTCGCATGCATCCTCTGCCGCGGCCGCGCGAGCCGTGTCACCGGATTGCTACGCAACGCGATTACAGTCGCGCAAGCGCCGGAAGGATTTTGTAGCGCGCGATCTCGTGCGGATAGTCGCCGCGATTGGCGAGCAGCACGATACCGAGCCTGCGCGCGGGCATCAGGCCGATATAGGCCGAGGCATTGTTGAGCCCGCCGAGCTTGTCGATGACGGTGACGTCATCGAGGCGCACATGCTCCCACGCCATCGCCTGGCCGAACTTCGCATCGACGCGAAAGCTCTCGCGCTCGGTCATCTGCAATGCCGCACGCAGTTCGGGATCGATCACCGCGTTGTCGAGACAGGCGCGCAGCAGGATGCCGAGATCGCGCGCCGACGAGAACATCTGGCCGGTACCCGGGAAATCGTAATAGCTCTGCTGATTGCCTGGCGGACCGATCGGCGTGCCGTTATGGGCGTATCCCTGCACCATGCGCTGCATGATTTCGGGCGCCATCGACGCGCGGTTGTCTTCGTCGCGATCCGGAACGAAGGTCGATGTCATGCCGAGCGGCTTGAGGATACGGCTCTCGATCAACGTCGCGATCGGCATGCGATAGCGCTGCTCCAGCACCAGCTGCAGCAGCACATAGCCGGCATGGCTGTAGATCCGCTGCTTGCCGGGCTGCTCCCCTGCCGGCGGCGTCCATGCGTTGAGCATCGCGATGAACTGATCGCGGCTGAAAGTTTCATTCGGCCATGGCGGGTGGTCGGTCGGCAGCAGCAGGCCAGACGTGTGAGTGACGAGCTCGCCGATCGTGACGCGGCTGATGTAGTCGCCGTTGAGCTCGGGCAGGTACTTCGCAACCGGATCGTCCAGCCGCAATTCGCCGCGCTTGGTGCCGAGCGCGACCAGCGTCGCCTCGAACAGCTTGCGCAGCGAGGCGAGGTTGAACAGCGTGTCCGGGGCGACCGGCCGCTTCGCCGCCGCGTCAGCGAAACCGTAGGTGAAGAACGTGACCTGGCCGCCGGCATAGACCGCCGCGGCGAGACCGCCCGGATCCGCCGCGGTCGCGGTCGGCGCAAGCTCTGAAGTGACGATGTCCCTGAGCTGCGCATCCATGTCCGAATCCGCGCGCGCCGCCGCAAGCACGCCAGCAGCGACGGCGAAGAGGACGGCCGCGATCCGGACGGAGGGCGATGGTCTCATAAGGAACGAAGACGTCTCATGAAGAACGAAATCGGGACGATGTTGCGATTCGACCCGCGGGCGGATCTGTTCAGCCATCGCGAGATGGCGACATCGCAATCTTAAGCGATGGAACCTGTGCGTCCGAATTCACGATTGCGCGTGTTGTGCCGTGCCCCGCCGGGGAAGGGGCGGCGCGATTGCAGTTCCGGCGATCAGTGCCGGAAACCGCGCCCGCGACCGCCCTCCCACTCCAGCCACGGCGCGGGAACTGCAATCGAACTAAAAAATGCGGGACGTTTGAAAATGTCGGGAGCGTGATTCGACGGGAAGATGGAACCAGCGCGTGCCGGGCCGACCGTCGATATGTCTGACTTCGTCACATTCCGCTCCCAACCGGGACCGTTTCTTACTAGCAACAATTCGTCAATCAACGGTTGCATAGGCCTATTGGATGGAGTGACAAGACATGGCGGCCTGCGGCGAATTGTCCGGTTCCAGATGCCGGATGCACGCGCTGCCTGATTAAGCATGGCTTAACCATTGATCGCGCGGCGCGAGACTATGCGGCGCGTGATCGGACGATCGACCGCGGCAACGACGCCAACAGCAGCACGAGGCAGACGCAGAGCAGCACGATGTCCTTGAACAGGAACTCGCCGGCCAGGTTCCAGGCCATCGGGTCGGTCGACAGGCTCCATTTGACCACCCCCGGTGTCGTGAAGAAGAACGACCACGTGACGGCGAAGGTGATGACGCCCATCAGCGAACCGATCGCGGACAGGAGCGGGCTGAACGCACCGGCGGCAAGCAGCACAGCGATGCCGAACTCGGCCACGCCAAGCACATAGGCCTCGCCCCGAAGGCCGAACACCGAGAGCCACGAGATGAACGGGCTGTTGCTGATGAACTGCGCGATGCCCTGGGCGGACTGCAGCGTGAACTTCTGCATGCCGAACGACACGAAGATCACGACCATGACCCAGCGCAGGATCGCAAGCAGACGATAAGACCCCTCGCCTTGTTCGGCAATGTTGAACGACAGATTCATACGGATGTTTCTTCCCTCGGTGCGATGCCACCATCGGCCGCTGTTGCGGCGTTCGTGGCAAACTACGCAGCGCGTCGCGCGTGTGTTACGCGCGGGACAGGGGCGCGCCTTCACGATGATGTGCAGACGAGGTGATGAAGATCGTCGCCAGCCGCGACAAACTCAGGCGCGCTGGCGCAGCGCCCGCGCAGCGTCTTTGGCCGGCACCGGCATGGTGAAACCGTACAGGAACAGGTCCACCACCATGTCGGCGAATTCCGTAGGGTCGATCCCGCCCTTCGGGTCGTACCAGGTGTGGCTGAAGTTCAGGATGCCGAACAGCATCATGCTGTAGATTTTCTTGGTCCGCTTGACGATCTTGCCTTCCTTGTCGAGCTTGACCAGAAGATCCGAGACAGTATCGACCAGCTGGCGCTCCAGCGCCTTGATCGCATCCTGCTCGGTCTCACCGAGGAACGAGAGGTCGTTGAGGATCACGCGCTGCTCGTCGCTCGAGCGCGCGTTCAGCGCGACGATGGCCTGGATCGCGGCGCGGAACTGCTCCAGCGTCGTCGCCTTGCCGGCCATCGCAACCTCGACATCGGCAATCATCTCGCGAATATGCGCATCGAGGATCGCGAACAGGATCGCTTCCTTCGAGTCGAAATAATGGTACAGCGCGCCGCGCGACAGCTTGCAGGCATCCGCAAGGTCGGCGATCGAGGCACGCATATAGCCCTGCCGCGCGAACAGGCCGCAGGCGGTGGTGAGGATGCCCTGCTGGATCTCGTCATAGTTTTCCGAGCGCGTCCGCGCCATTACAGTCTCTCTCGTGCACCATCGGCGCCGCCGGAATCGGGCGGCCGCCGTCTCTCTATACTACCGCCGCCCCGCGCGCTCCTCCCCCTTGCGGGCGCCATCCACCAGAACTCTTCCATCGCTCGCGGCATCGGCGACCTGCGTCAAAAAAATAATTTGAACGACCGGTCGGATTATATTGTCGTGCCCGTCATCAAGCAAGCAGATTGCGCACGCCGGGACCAACCCGGCGGCATCGAGGGAGGTTGCGCGTGGATTCTCAGAAGGTCGATGCTGTCGTGATCGGTGCCGGTGCCGGCGGGCTGTGCGCCGCGGCGCGGCTCGCCCATGGCGGGCTGCATACGCTCGTCGTCGACGACAAGGACCGGCTCGGCGGACGCGCCTCGACAGAGGAGATCGACGGCTTCAAGGTCAATATCGGCGCGATCGCGATCGAGTTCGACGGCGTGTTCGAGGAAACCTTCCACACCGTCGGCGCGCCGCTCGAGATCCGCGCGCCGGAGCCCGCGAGCTCGTTCTTCCTCGACGGCAAGGTGATCGACGTCGGCCGCGGCGGCTGGTCGCTGCTGCTCCGGCAACTCACGAAACAGGCCTCGCGCATCCTGGAGAAATTTGCCGATGCCCGCTCCGGCAATCTACCCGACGGGCGGCAATCCACCGAGGACTGGCTGAAGGGCTACACCAGCAACGCCACGGTGCACGCGCTGTTCCGCAATCTCTGCGCGGCGATCTTCGCCTGCAACGCCGCCGAGCTGCCGGCCCGCGCCTTCCTGACCTATTTCACCAGCAAGGGCGCCTTCAAGAAGTTCGGCTTCTGCCCGCGGGGCACGATCGGCGTCTGGAACAGCCTGGGTACCGCGATCAGGCGCAACGGCGACATCTGGCTCGGCACGCCGGCGACCACGATCCACACATCCAATGGCAAGGTCGAAGGCGTCACCGTCCTCAGGAACGGCGAGAAGGTGCGGATCGACACCGATCTCGTCATCAGCAATGCCGGCCCGAAGGCCACCGTCGCGCTGGCCGGCAGGGAAGCTTTCCCGGCGGATTATCTCGCCAAGGTGAAGAACGACCTTCGCCCGGCCGCCAACATCGTCATCAACGTCGCGAGCCGCTGATCAACCATCCCGGCATCGTCACCTTCGGCAAGACGCGCCGGCTCTGCAACATGGCGAACCTTTCCGCGACCTGTCCGGAACTGGCACCACCCGGCTGGCACCTCTATGTCGCCTATGCCGTGCCGGTGCCGGCGCTCGGCGATTTCGACTCGGATGCCGAGGTCGCGCTGGCGCTCGAGGATCTGCGCGAGCAGTTCGCGAATTTCGACCAGGCCAAAATCCTGTCGATCCGCGTGATGCGCGACGACTGGCCGGCACAACGCAGCTGCGCCGGTTACGATTTGCCGCGCGAGACCGGAATCGAAGGCCTGTGGTGCGTCGGCGACGCGGTGAAGCAATATGGCAATGGCGGCACCCAGGCCTGCGCCGAGACCGCCAAGATCGTCACCGATGCGATCCTCGCCGCACGGCCGCACCTCGCGGCCGCCCGGGTCTGAGCAAGATGCCGACGACCATCCCGCATCCGAGGCCGCAAGCAGCGCCGCTCACTGCGCCGGCGCGGGACGGCCTGCTCGAATTCCGCAACATCCGGATCGTCTACGACAACGCGATCGAGGCGATCCGCGACGTCTCGATCGCGGTGCCCGAGGGCAACATCGTCGCCCTGCTCGGCTCCAACGGTGCCGGCAAGTCGACGCTGCTGAAGGCGATGTCCGGCATCCTCTACACCGAGGAGGGCGTGATCGAGAACGGCAGCATCCGCTTCCGCAATGATGAAGTGCATCATCTTGCGCCGGACGAGCTGGTCCGCCGCGGCATCGTGCAGGTGCCGGAGGGCCGCCGCGTGTTCGCGGCGCTGACAATCGACGAAAATCTGCAGATGGGCGGCTATACCAGGACCGGCGCCGAGGCCCGCGAGCGGCGCGACAAGGTGTTTGAGCTGTTTCCGCGGCTGCATGAACGGCGCGACCAGATCGCGGGCTACATGTCCGGCGGTGAACAGCAGATGCTCGCGATCGGCCGCGCGCTGATGACCGATCCTGTGCTGCTGGCGCTCGACGAGCCGTCGCTCGGCCTCGCGCCCTTGATCATCGACCGCATCTATGAGGTGATCGTTCGGCTGCGCGACGAGCTGAAGATGACGGTGCTGCTGGTCGAGCAGAACGCACAGCGCGCGCTCGATATCGCCGACTACGGCTACATCCTGGAGACCGGCCGCGTCGTGCTCGACGGTACGGCAAAAAAGCTCAGTGCCAACGAGGACGTCCAGGAGTTCTATCTCGGGGTCTCCTCCGCCGGCCGCAAGAGCCTGCGCGATGTCAAGCACTACTCTCGGGCGTATTGCGGCCGAGCGGCGGCCGCATCACCTTCGATCGCATTGACCTCTCGACCATTTCGCCGTGGAAATTTGCGGCCGTCGGCATCGGCCGCACCTTCCAGAACCTTGCGCTGTTCAAGCTCGGCACCGTGGTCGAGAACATCCTGACCGGCCGCCACACCCATCTCCGCTCGACCGTACTCGATGCCGTGGTGTTCTTCGGCCGCACCCGCAAGGAGGAGATCGCGGCGCGGCAGCGGGTCGAGCACATCATCGAATTCCTCGAGATCGAGCATATCAGGGACGCCGTGGTCGGCACGCTGTCCTATGGCCAGCAGAAGCGCGTCGAGCTCGCCCGCGCACTCGCCTGCGAGCCGAAACTGCTGCTGCTCGACGAGATGGTCTCCGGCATGAACCAGGAAGAGACCGAGGACATCGCTCGCTTCGTGCTCGACATCCGCGACGAGCTCGGCATCACCGTCGTGATGATCGAGCATGAGATGCGCATCGTGATGGACATCTCTGACCGCATCCATGTGCTAAATTTCGGCCGCAAGATCGCCGAAGGCACGCCCGACGAGGTCAGGCGTGATCCTGCGGTCGCGGAGGCCTATCTTGGCGGCCAGCGCACTGAGGCGATGAAGGTGGGCGCGTGATGTCGACGATGGACAGCCTGCGCACCGCTCACCCGCCGATGCAGGCGAGCGCCACTCGCAACCCGCCGGCAACGAGCGCCGATCCGTTCCAGGCGGCGCTTACGGACGCCGCCATCACCATCCCGCAATTGCTGCGGCAGCGTGCCGCCATGCATGGCGAGGCGCTGGCGCTGCGCGAGAAGGATTTTGGGATCTGGAATCCCTATTCCTGGCGGCATTACTACGAGACCGCGCGCGCGGTCGCGCTTGGCCTGCTCTCGCTCGGCATCAAGCCGGGCGACCGCGTCGCCATCGCCGGCGAAAACACACCGGAGTGGTTTTATGCCGATCTCGGCGTCCAGATGATCGGCGCGGTCGCAGTCGGCATCTATCCGACCAACCCCTGGGTCGAGCTGCAGTATATCGTCAAGCATTCGGGCGCGCGGATCGTCGTCACCGGCGATCAGGAACAGACCGACAAGGTGCTCGACGCGATGGCCAACAATGGCGGCCTGCCGGATCTCGAGGCCATCGTCTGCATCGACATGAAGGGCCTGCGGCACTACCGGCAGTCGGAACTGATGTCGTTCGCGGCACTCTGCGAGCGCGGCAAGGCCTACGCCGAGGCGAACCCGGAGGCCAACGCCACGCTCGACCGGCTGATCAGCCAAGGCGCGCCCGACGATGTCTGCATCCTGGTCTACACCTCGGGCACGACGGGTCCGCCCAAGGGCGCGATGCTGACCCACCGCAATCTGGTCTATGCGGCCTATGCCTACGCGACGACCGTCGGCATTGCCGACAAGCCGTTCGAGGCGGTCAGCTATCTGCCGCTGTGCCATGTCGCAGAGCGCTGCTACGGCACGGTGACGCATCTCGTGCTCGGCGGCACCGTCTCCTTTGCCGAATCGATCGACACCGTAGCGATCAACATCCGCGAGATCGCGCCGACCTTCTTCGTCGGCGTGCCCCGCATCTACGAAAAACTGCAGCAGGGCTTCCTGTTCCGGCTCGGCGAGAGCGGCCGGCTGCGGCAGGGCTTTACCAGGGCCTGCCTCGCCTGGGGCCGCACACTGTCGGATCGCCGGCAGACCGGCAAGGACAACTGGCTCGATCACATCGCTTACGGCCTGCTCTATCTCCTGATGTTCCGCAACCTTCAGCGCCATCTCGGCTTCGCCACCAGCCGGCATCGGCTCTGTGCCGGCGCCTCGATCTCGCCGGAGACGCTGCGCTTCTTCGACATCATCGGCCGGCCGGTGTCACAGGGCTATGGCCTCACCGAAAGCGGCGGCGTTGCCTTCATCCAGACCGGAAGCCACCACCGGATCGGCGGCTGCGGCGTGCCCTTGCCGCAGACCGAATGGAAGTGTGATGCCGACGGCGAGATCCTGTTGCGCAATCCCGGCGTCTTCAAGGGCTACTTCCTCGACGAGAAGGCCTCGATGGCTTCGCTGGAACAAGGCGGCTGGCTGCGCACCGGCGACATCATTGACGTCCTCGACAATGGCGAGATCGCCGTGGTCGACCGCAAGAAGGCGATCATCATCACCGCCGGCGGCAAGAACATTGCGCCCTCGGAGATCGAGAACTCGCTGAAGGATTCCGAATTCATCAAGGAAGCGATCGTGGTCGGCGAGGCCAGGAAGTATCTCGGCGCCATCGTCCAGGTCGACTACGACAATGTCGGCCGCTGGGCGCGCGACCGCGCGCTGGCCTACACCAACTACAAGTCGCTGTCGCAACTGCCGGAGGTGCACGAGCTGGTCGAGCGTATCGTCAACGAGACCAACAAGCGCTTCGCCCGGGTCGAGAACATCAGGCGCTTCGCCATCCTCGAAAAGGAGCTCGACCACGACGACGGCGAGCTGACCGCCACGCAGAAAGTGCGCCGCGCCATGATCGAGAAGAAGTTCGCGCGCGAGCTCGCCATCATCTACCGGGCGGAGGGCTGAATGCAGTATCTCATCCAGCTGCTGATTTCGGGGCTCGCGATCGGCGCGATCTACGGCCTGATCGCGATGGGTTTTGCGGTGATCTACAAGTCGACCGGGCTGGTCAATTTCGCGCAGGGCGAGATGACCATGATCACGGCCTATATCGCCTGGACCATCTCGACCACGGTCAGCGGCAATGTGTTCGTCGTCGCATTAGGAGCGATCCTCGCCGCGATCGTGCTCGGCCTCATCATCGAGCGCTTCGTGATGCGGCCGATGCTGGGCGAGCCAGTGTTCGCGACCGTGATGGTGACGATCGGGCTCGCGGTGATCCTGCGCTCGGCGATCAACTTCATCTGGGACGCCTATCCGCACGGGCTCGATATCGGCATTGGCCGCGGCATCGTGCATCTCGGCGGCATCGGCGCACGCACCGGCCAGCTGGCCGTCATTGCGACGCTGCTTTTGCTGCTGGCCGCGATCTGGGCGTTCTTCCGCTACAGCAAGGTCGGGGTGGCGATGCGCGCGGTCGCGGCCGACGACCGCACCGCGCTGTTGATGGGTATCAGCGCCACGCGGGTGCATGCGCTGGCCTGGGCCGCGTCCTCGGTGATCGCCGGGATCGGTGGTGTGTTCTTCGCACTGTCCTACGATCTGTCGCCGGCGATGTTTCAGCTCGGGCTGAAGGCGTTTCCGGCCACGATCCTGGGCGGCCTCGACGCCGTGCTCGGCTCCGGCCTCGGCGGCCTCTTGATCGGCATCACCGAAAACCTCGCCGGCGGCTATGTCGGCTCCGGCATGAAGGAGGTAGCGGGCTTTGCCATGATCATCGTGGTGCTGATGGTCCGCCCGTTCGGCATCTTCGGCGAACGCGACATCGAGAGGGTGTGATGCGCACCGGCGATTACAAGCAGAGCTATGGCGAGCTGGTCGCGCTGATCGATTCCCCGCCGGTATGGCTGTGGTCGGCCGTGCTGCTGCTGGCGCTGATCGCGGCGCCCTTCGCGCTGAATTCGTATGCGCTCTCGTTCCTGATGATCATCCTGATCACAGTGACCGGCGCGCTCGGCCTCAACATCCTGACCGGCTATACCGGCCTGATCTCGCTCGGCCATGTCGGGTTCCTGGTCACCGGCGCCTATGCCTATGCGGTGCTGGTCTCGAGGTACCACATGCCGCCGCTGGTCGGCTTCCTCGGGGCTGGCGTGGTGCCGGCGCTGGCCAGCCTGATCGTCGGCGCGCCGTCGCTGCGGCTCAAGGGGCTCTATCTCGCGATCACCACGCTCGCCTTCTCCTTCATCATCAACACCGTGATCCTGGAGATGCGCTGGCTCACCAACGGCGCCCGCGGCATCCAGGTGCAGCGGCCGGAAATCTTCGGCATCAGCTTCGACAGCGATGCGGCCTTTACTTATCTCTGCCTCGGCATCGCCGTTCTGACTCTGCTCGCGACCCTCAACATCCGCCGCAGCCGGGTCGGCCGCGCCTTCGTCGCGATCCGGGACAACGACACCGCGGCCCGCGTCATGGGCATCAATCTACATGCCTACAAGCTGTTCGCCTTCGTCACCTCGGCCTTCATCACCGGCATCGCCGGCGCGCTCTACGGCATTTATCTCTCCTTCGTCAGCGTCGAGGGCTTTCCGTTCCTGCTCTCGATCGAGGCGCTGGCGATCCTGATCGTCGGCGGGCTCGGCTCCGCGCTCGGCGCGGTGCTCGGCACCATCCTGATCGTGCTGCTGCCGGAGGCGACAAGGCTCGTCTTTAGCCTGTTCAGCGCACAGTTGGACGCGAGCTTCACGACCGGCGCGCAGGAGCTGAAGAGCATGCTCTACGGCCTCGTCATCATCCTGTTCCTGCGCTTCCAGCCTCGCGGGCTGTTCGGCGCCTGGCACGACATCAGGCGGACCTGGGTGCACTGGCCGCTGCGCTACTAATCAAAAAAAAGACGCAACACCTGAGGAGGAGACAATGATCAAGCATCTGGCGGCGGCTGCGCTGCTGCTTTCCACCGCCTGTCTTGCTATCGGCCCGGCATGCGCCGCGGACCCCGGCATCACCGACACCGAGATCCTGATCGGCGACGTCGAGCCGCTGACCGGCCCGCCGGCGCTGCTCGGCGTCGCGGCCTCGATCGGCCACAGAATAGCGATCGCCGAGGCTAATGCCGCCGGCGGCATCAACGGCCGCAAGATCAAATATGTGCTGGAGGACGACGGCTACGTCACCGCGCGCACCATCCAGGGCGTCAAGAAGGTGATCGATGTCGACAAGGTGTTCGCGATGCTCGGCATCTCAGGCTCGGGCCAGTCGATCGCGGTGATGCCGGAGCTGGAGAAATCCGGTATCCCGACCGTGATCGACGTCGCGCCGGTGAAATTCCTCTGGGAGCCGCCGCGCAAGAACGTGTTCGTGGTCGGCCAATCCTACGAGGAAGGCATCATCCATCTCGTCAACTTCCTCGCCGACAAGAACCCCGGCAAGAAATGGGGCCTGATCACCCAGGACGACGATTACGGCATCACCGTGCGCGACGGCTTCGATTCCGTGGTCAAGGCCAAGAAGCTGAACGTCGTCTACAGCGGCAATTACAAGAAGGGTCAGCAGGACTTCTCGTCCGACATGCTGCAGCTGAAGGATTCCGGTGCCGAGGTGTTTCTGGCCGGCGGCATCATCGCCGAGAACATCGCGATGATGAAGGAGCTGGAGAAGCTCAGCATCAAGCCGGTGACCGGCATCTTCTGGCCCGGCCGCATCGAACCGGTGCTGAAGCTGATGGGCCCGGCGGGCGACGGCTTCTACGCGGTCGACTATGTCGAGCCGTTCGCGGGCGCGGCCGGCAAGGCGTTCCTGGAGAAGGCCAAGCCGCTGGTGTCGGAAGCCGAGTTCAAGGGCATCAACCGCTACACCATGACCGGCTATGCCGCGGCGAAGGTCCTGATCGCGGCGATCGAGCGCTGCGGCAAGCAGCCGACCTGGGCCTGCACCATCTCCGAGCTGGAGAAGACCAAGAATGTCGAGACCGGCGTGATGGCGCCGATCAGCTTCGGCCCCGGCGTCCGCTTCTCCAACCAGAAGCTGCAGATCATGCAGGCCGATGCCGCGACGCTCAGCTTCAAGCCGGTGGACTAGGCCGCGATGAAGGTCCTGATCGTCTTTGCCCATCAGGAAGCGCAGTCCTTCAACGCCGCGCTGCTGGCGCGGTCAGTCTCCGAACTGACCGCGCTCGGGCACACGGTCAGGATCTCCGATCTCTACGCCATGCGGTTCAACCCGGTGGCAACCGCCGACGATTTTGGCGAACGGCGGTTTCCCGACCGGCTGCAATATGACCGCGAGCAGAAGTATAATCTGCAACAGGAGTCACTCAGCGGCGATATCACGGCCGAGATCGAGAAGCTGCTATGGTGCGACCTCCTGATCCTGCAGTTTCCGCTGTGGTGGTTCTCCGTCCCCGCCATCATGAAGGGCTGGATCGACCGTGTGTTCGTCAACGGCGCGATCTATGGCGCCGGCCGCCGCTACGACACCGGCGGCCTGGCCGGCCGCCGCGCCATGGTCGTGACCTCGACCGCCGCCTACCCCGGCATGTGCGCGCCGGACGGACTGGTCGGCGCACTCGATGTGGTGCTATGGCCGATCCAGAACGGCACACTGGCCTATGCCGGCTGCAAGGTGCTGCCGCCCTTCGTGTCGTATTCAGTGAATTTTGTCGACGAGGCGACGCGGTACCGCTATCTCGATGAGTACGCCGCGCGGCTGCGGCAGCTCGAGGCCACCGAGCCGCTGTTCTTCCATCCGCTACAGGACTTTGGCCCGAATTGGCGCCTCAAGCCGGGCGTGATGGCGAAGGCGGTCGGCCAGGGCAGGCCTGCCAGCTAAGCGTGTATTCCCAAATCTGTGACGCGCAAAAGCGCTGCGACCTCCTCTTTCCACCCAACAGCAGCATATTGCAGCCATCCAGAGAGGGCCCGCTGGCTGGCGGTGCGTCACATATATGCTTTCGAGACGGGCGTTACGGCATTATTATAGGAAAGTAATAGGCGTCGGGAGCGTTGACCTGAGCTCAGGCAGGAAGCAAGTCGACGCGAGGTGCTTGACGTCCGCTTGGATAACCCGCACACCCAGGCGGACCAACGACGCCTTCAATGCCCGCGATTTTGATTTTGCATTGCAAATCGGTCAGATAGTCATGGCCTCACGCTCGGGCACCCGGATCGCTCGAAAAGCCCGCTCCAAAGCTGAGGTGGATTTTGCCACCTGGCTTATGATGGCCAAGCTCGGCAGTTTCGATGACTTGCCGCCAAATGCGCAGGGGTTCTTGCTCAGCTATCGAGCCAGGCTCGAGCGGATGAGCGAGGCCGAGTCGAAAGGAGTGGCACTTCAAGAAGTCTACGTCAGTTATTATGGCGAGATGGGGGGCTGTGGCGCGGCGCCAGAACTGGATGCCCCCGCCAAATCCGGGGATAACGACACCGTGCAGTCCCAGAGACCGCGTAGGCCTCCGGCGGCTCGGCTGACCGCCGGCGCTTCCGATAGACCGGCCGCCCGGATATCCGTACCGGCCCTGCTGATTTTCGCAGCCATGGTGGCCCTGATCGCCGCCTACGCGTTCCTGCCGAATTGAGAAATCTAACATCAGCTTCGCAAAGAGATGATCCAATGGAGCTCAACAGCGCAGATCTTTCGACAATCCTGAACCGCCTGCTGGATACGGCCGCGGACAATCTCAGGGTCGCAAAGATCTTGGTTCAACTGGGTCTCGATCCCAACAACATCACCTATGATGCGTTGTTCAATCGGCTGCTCGAAATTGTGCTGGCCAACATAACGCTTGCCAACATGTTTGCACTGGTCGGCGCCATCTTCTTTGTCGCCACCTTGCTGATGCAGACAATGGTCCCGCTGCGCATCGCGAATATGGCAGGCTGTTCATTCTTCGCGACCTTTGGCGCGCTCTCCGGAAACGTCGGCACTTTTCTCCTGTACCTGCTGATGGTGCCGATCAATGCCGTTCGCCTCCGTCAAATGCTCAGGCTCGTCAGAAAGGCACGTGACGCGGCGCAGGGTGACATGTCGATGGAATGGCTCAAACCGTTCATGACCGAACGCAAATACCGGCGGGGCGACAGATTATTCAAGAAGGGTGATGCGGCGACCGAAATGTTTCTCACCGTCACGGGGAGGTTTCTGGTCAAGGAGATCAACGTCGAGCTTCCGCCGGGACGTCTCATGGGAGAACTTGGCTTCCTTACGCCCAATAACCGACGGACCGGGACGGTCGAATGCATAGACGACGGACAAGTTCTCACTATCACCTATGACAGGCTGCTTGAACTCTACTTTCAGAATCCGCAATTCGGCTATTATTTCCTCATCCTGACCAGCCGGCGCCTGCTGGAAAATATCGAGCGGCTCGAAAAAGCCGTAGTACAACAAAATGCCGGACCGCAGGTAACGGCTGCCAGCGATGTGCCTTGAGACTCGTGCTATCCACGCTTCGCAAGGATAGCGCGTCACACTGCCGTGCACGCATTTTAGGTACGCCTGCGCGCGCCCATTCACATCCGCTTCGCGACTTCCTCCAGCATCACCTCGGTGGCGCCGCCGCCGATGGTCAGCACGCGGGCGTCGCGCACCATGCGCTCGATCGGAGTGCCGCGCATGAAGCCTGAGCCGCCGTGCAGTTGCAGGCAGCCATGCACGACCTCGTGCAGCACCTCCGGCGACAGCGCCTTGACCATCGACACTTCGCGCAGACACTCCTGTCCGGCCGCAGCGAGTTCGGCGGCCTGATAGGCCAGCGCCCGCGCCGCCGCTGCCTTCGCGGCAAGCTGGGCGAGCTTCAATCGCACCGCCTGCTGATTCCAGAGCGGACCGCCGAACGCCTGCCGCGTCTTTACGTAGTTCGCCGTCAGCTCGATCGCCTTGGCGGATTCGCCGGCGCAGATGCCGCCGATGCAAATGCGCTCGTTCTGGAAGGTCTCCATGATGCCATAGAAGCCCTTGTTCTCCTCGCCGAGCAGGTTTTCCGCCGGCACGCGCACGTCCTGAAATGCGATTTCGGCGGTGTCCGAGCAGAGCCAGCCATGCTTGTCGAGCTTGGTTGCCGTGATGCCCGGCGTGTTGCGCTCGACGATGAACAGCGAGATGCCGCGGCTGCCCTTGGCATGCGGATCGGTCCGCGCGGCGACGATCAGGATGTCGCCATAGACCGCGTTGGTGATGAACATCTTGGCGCCGTTGATCACCCAGCTATCGCCATCGCGCCGCGCGCGCGTCTTCAGGCCTGCGACGTCGGAGCCCGCATCCGGTTCGGTCACCGCGATCGAACAAACCGTCTCGCCGCGGATGATCGCCGGCAAATACTTCTGCTTCTGCTCCGGCGTGCCGCGCAAGGAGATGTGCACCGCCGACATGTCGGTGTGCACCAGGATCGAGGAGGTGAAGCCGCCAAAGCTCGAGCGTCCCAGCTCCTCGGCGAACACCATCGAGGCCAGCGGCCCCATGTCGGTGCCGCCATATTCGGCGGCGTGGCGCATGCCGAGAAAGCCGAGCGCGCCCATGCGGCGATAGATCTCGCGCGGGATCTTGCCGTCGCGCTCCCACGCCTCGGCATGCGGCACCACCTCCTTCTCGACAAAGCGACGAACCTGCTCGCGCAGCATGCGCAGCTCCTCGGGCAGATTGGGCTGCTCCGAGAAATGGAACTCGGCTTCGGTGAGCTGGCGCGGGTCCGAGGTCATGACGTTCATTGTGGCGCCCTCTGATGGCCGATGTGAAGATGCTTGCGCAGAAATTTCGCGAGGGATGCGATCGCCTCTCCCGCCTGCGGAATCTCCGGGAACATCTGGAAGACGTGGATCATGCCGTCCCAGATCTGCAGCTCGACGTCGACGCCGGCGGCCATCGCTTTTGCGGCCAGTTCGGTTGCATCATCGCGCACGGTCTCGCGGTCGCCAACTTGCACCAGCAGCGGCGGGAGGCCGGCGAGATCGGCGTAAAGCGGCGAGGCCCGCGGATCACAGGGATCGCCGTCCTTGCCCAGATAGTTCTTCGCTAGCGCCATGATCATCGCGCGCTGATGGATCGGATCGGCCTCGGCCCTGCTCTCATAGCTCGTGCCGGTCGCAGCGAGATCGGTCCAGGGCGACATCAATGCGCCGGCGGCTGGCAGCGGAAAACCTCGGCCGCGCGCCGCCAGCATCGCGGAGAGCACGAGGTTGCCGCCGGCCGAGTCCCCGGCGAAGGCAATGTCCGCCGGACGCAAACCCTGATCGCGCAGATATTGATAGGCGATCAGCGCATCATCCAGCGCGGCGGGAAAGCGATGCTCCGGCGCAAGACGATAGTTGATGGTAAGTACACGGCAGCCGGATGCATCGGCGATCCGCGCGGCGAGATCGCGATGCGAGGCGACCGAACCGATCCGGAAGCCGCCGCCGTGAAAATAGAGCATCGCCTTGTCGCGCGGCGCATCCGCCGGCACGATCCATTCGCCATCGACGCCGCCGGCGGAGACCTGCCGGCAGATCACCGGCACCGAGCAGCCTGCGAAGGCCACGTCCCAATCGCTGCGCATCTGCGCCACTGACGTCTCGCGGGTCCAGTTGCGATAGATCGCGTGCAGGCGCTCGATCGCACAATCGACCGGCGTGATTGCAATATCGTCGCCCGCACTACTCATCTCAGCCGCCGATACCCATGCCGCCCGACACGCCGAGCGTCTCGCCGGTGATATAGGCGGCCTGGTCGGAGGCCAGGAACAGCGCCGCAGCCGCAACCTCCTCCGGCTCGCCGAGCCGGCCGAGCAGCGTCGCGCCGGTCATCGCCTGCAGGATCTTGTCGCCGCCCTTCGCCACCGCCTGCTCCAGCATCGGCGTCCGGATCGGCCCCGGCGCGATCGCGTTCGCGGTGATGCCAAAGCGCGCATTCTCCCGCGCAATGCTCCGGGTAAACGAGATCACGCCGCCCTTGGCCGCAGAATAGACCGCGCCGCCCTTGGAGCCGAGCCTTGCCGCCTCCGAGGTGACATTGATGATGCGGCCGAATCTCGCCGCCTGCATCGCCGGCAACGCGGCGTGGGTGCAGGCCAGCACCGAGGTGAGATTGACCGCGATCAGCCGCGCCCAATCCTCCGCCGTGGTGTCGGTGAAGAAAGCGTGCTGATCGATGCCGGCGTTGTTGACGACAATGTCGAACGGACCGTCCTGCGCCATCACGGCCTGCACCTTCGTGGCATCGCTGACGTCAAGTCCTGCAACGTCAGCGCCGGTCTCGCGCGCGAGCTCCGAGGCCGCAGCGACGTCGAGATCGGCGATCACGACCCTGGCGCCGGCCCCGGCAAAACTGCGGACAATCGCCGCGCCAATGCCACGCGCGCCGCCGGAGACGAAGGCGCGGCGGCCATCGAGACGTCCGAATGGCAAGGTCGCCACCTCAGCGCCCCGTGAAGACAGGCTTGCGCCGCTCGATCACGGCGGCGAGCCCTTCGCGGGCATCGGCCATTCCCGAGAGCTCGGCAACCGTGCGCGCCTCTTCCGACAGGCACTGCTCGATGCTGGTGCCGGTGCCGGCCCAGACCAGCCGCTTGGTCGCCGCCAGCGCCAGCGATGCGTCGGCAAGCTCGGCATCGGGCACGACCTTGGTGACGATGCCCATCTGCAACGCTTCCGCCGCCGGGATCACAGGGTTGGTCAGCAGGATCGACATCGCCCGCCGCAGGCCGACCAGCCGCGACAGCGTCACGGAGACGCCCGCATCCGGCGCCATCGCCACCCGCGTGGCGCCGGCGAGGAATTTTGCCGATTCCGCCGCGATCACGATGTCAGACGCACAGACCAGGCCAAAGCCGCCGCCGCCCGCGGCAAAGCCCTGCACCGAGGCGATGACGGGCGCCTCCAGCCGCAGCAGGCCGGTCACCGCGTTCTGCAGATACGCGGTGGCCTGGCGGATATAGTCCGGCAGCTTCTCGCCCTTGGACGCAAAGGCGCGGACATCGCCGCCCGCGCAAAAGTTCGTGCCCTCGCCGCTCAGCAGCACGACGCGCAGATCCGGATGGCCGTGGCAGACCATGATGGCGTCGCACAGCGCGCTCAACAGCTCGGCGCTCATGCCGTTGGCCGCATCAGGACGGTTGAGCCGCAACCGCGCGATGCCGTCGGTGATGTCGAGCAGAACAGGGCCCTTGTCGATCATGGCGAGACCTTCCCTAGCCCGTCCTATTCGTGAGAGTGCTTTTTTTAGTCCGATTGATGTGGCCGCACATCTGCTCTGACGAGGCGCGCGGGATTGCCTTCGGCTTTTCACCGCCTGACGACCCGTACTTTGCAACGCGCTTGAGGGATGGGTTGGGCGAACGGGGGGCGGACGCCCCGCCGGTCAAGGACCGAGCGGCAGCAGCGCGCCTGGCAAGCCGCGGATCAGGTCGGCTTCGGGACATGCCGCGGCAAACGCAAGGCGAATGCGGCTCGTGGTCTCGACGACACGGGCAGCGAGTTTCAAGAGACGAAGACGCAGCGTCGCGAACTCGGCTGTGGCCAATTCCCGGGCTTTGGGAATCGCGTCGCGCACGGTCAGCATCAGCCAATAAGCGGCGGTGTGGAGAACGAGGCGGACTTGATTGGCGAGCGCCGAACGGCAGCTGGTGCGATCGGAGGCGAGCTGTGTCTTATGCAGCTTGATCAGATTCTCGGCTTGGCCGCGCGCGCAATACAGGCTGTCGTAGATCCACTCGGCCGAGCCGACATCGAGGCTGGTGACGACGAAACGGATGTCGAGGCCGAGCATCGTCGCCTCAATACGGGCGACGGTACGCCGTTCGCGATCCCAGGACTTGGCCTTGTGGCGCGTCTCGGTATAGCCACGCAGAACCGGCAGGTTCTCGATGGCGCGTCGCGTGCGGATGTCGTCGGCGGCCTCGTCGAGTTTTCTGGCGAGCGGCTTGGTGCCGGACAGACCGAAGATGTAGTCGATGCCGTTGGTCTCGCACCACGCCATTGCCTCCGGCCGGGCATAGTGCCCGTCGCCACGGAACGTAATTCGCGTGTTGTGCCACCGCGTCCGGATATGCCGTATCAGGCGGCGCAGATGGGCACGCACCTCGACGCCGCCCGGCGTCTTGCCGGGCCGCAACACGACCGCCACGGGCCGGCTCTTCTCCGTGTCGTAGACGTGGATCGGCAGGAAGCAGCGTTCGTCATAATGAGCGTTGAACAGCGAGAGCTGCTGATGGCCGTGGACGACATCGCAGGTATCATCGATGTCGAGCGTGACGGATGCCGGCTCGCGCGGGTAGCTATCCATCCATGCGTCGACCAAAGTGTAGGTCAGTCGGATCACGTCGCGCAGGCGCGGAGCATTCTCCAGCCGCGACAGCGTCGGTTGGGAACACAGATCGCGACCCGTGTCCGGCAGCCGTCCGCAGGCCAGCTTGAATGCGGGATCGGACCGCAGATGATCGAGGTCGTCGGCGTCCTCGTAGCCGCAGCAGATCGCGAACATGCGCGCGCGGAACATATCGACAAGGCTGTGCACGACCCGCGTCGGATCGCGCCGATCCGGGAACACCCGGGCCAAATTGTCGGCCAAGCCGAGACGCCGCTCGGCCATCGCCAGAAGCATCACGCCCCCGTTCGAGGTCAGCCGACCGCCATCGAAGGCAGCTGTGACTTTCTTGGCGTGAACGGCTGGAAACGAGAAGGGCAGAATCGTATCATCGGTCATGGCGGGCCTGGCGTTCGCGGTTGAGGTGATGGGGTTGGCTGAGCTGCTGCCGGTTTGATGGACACCGAGATTAGGTGTTTCATGAAGCCGGAGGTGGCGATGAAAAGACGGAAGTTCAGCCGCGAGTTCAAGGTCGAGGCGGTCAAGCTGGTGCGGGAACGTGGGGTGTCGGTGGCGCAAGCTGGCCGTGACCTGGATGTTCATGAGAATGTTCTCCGCAAATGGGTGAAGGAGTTGGGCTCCGACCCGGCGCAAGCCTTTCCCGGCCACGGGCAGATGAAGCCGGAGCAGCAGGAGATCGAGCGGCTGCGCCGTGAGGTCGCCAAGCTGAAGGCCGAGCGGGATATCCTAAAAAAGGCCGCAGCCTACTTCGCGAAGGAAGCGACATGAAGTTCGCCTTCGTCGCGAAGCACCGGACGATCTGGCCGGTGGCATGGCTATGCGATGCGCTGGGAGTGTCGCGGTCGGGCTTCCATGCCTGGCTGAACCGCTCTCCCAGCGCCAGATCCCGCAGCGACGAGGAGCTCGGCGGCAAGGTCAAGGCCAGCTTCGCCGCCAGCGACCGCACCTATGGCGCACGCCGGGTGTGGCGTGACCTGCTCGCCGACGGGGCGGATTGCGGCCTGCACCGGATTGAGCGGCTGATGCGCCTGCAAGGCTTGCGGGCGCGGCCGCGACGTCGGCGCTTACCGAAGGACAGCGGCGATCGACAGCTCGAGACCGTACCGGCGAACCTCCTTGACCGGCAGTTCGCCGCCGAGCGGCCGAACCAGAAGTGGATCGCCGACTTCACCTATCTCTGGACGGCCGAAGGCTGGCTCTATGTCGCAGCGGTGATCGACCTGTTCTCACGCCGCGTGGTGGGCTGGTCGATGAGTGCCTCCATGACGGCACAGCTCGTGACGGACGCATTGTTGATGGCCGTCTGGCGGCGCGGCAAGCCGGATGCGCTGTTGCATCACTCCGACCAGGGCAGCCAGTACACCAGCGAGCAGTTCCAGCGCCTGATGGCCGACCACGGCATCGTTTGCAGCATGAGCCGCTCCGGCAACGTCTGGGACAACGCGGCGATGGAGAGCTTCTTCTCCTCGCTCAAGACCGAGCGTACGGCCAACAAGATTTATCAAACCAGAGATGAGGCACGCGCCGATGTGTTCGACTACATCGAACGATTTTACAACACGACCCGCAGGCACTCGACCATCGGCTATCTCAGCCCGGTTGAGTTCGAGCGCAAGGTGGGATTAGCTTAAGCGGGTGTCCATCAAACCGGCAGCAGCTCAGGCTTTGCAACCGAATCCTACGCCGCATCAGCGCTTTACACCACGCTCGCCAGCCTCTCAGGCGCACTCTGACGAATTGATCTTCCCCCGAAAAAATGGACAAGGTTAAGCTGCTTTTAGCTCCATCTCGATCGGACTGACATAGCCGATGGCGGAGTGACGACGAGTTCGATTGTAGAAGCCTTCAATGTAAGCAAAGATATCACGTGTGGCCTCTGCGCGTGTTGCATAGTGAGTGTGGTAGACGAGCTCGATTTTGAGCGTGTGAAAGAAGCTCTCCATTGGAGCATTGTCATAGCAGTCGGCCTTGCGGCTCATCGATGCCCTCAAGCCGGCAGATTGCACGACCTTGCGGTATTCCGCCGATGCGTATTGGACGCCGCGATCGGAATGATGGATCAGACCGGCGCCAGGCCGCTGCGCTGAGACGGCCATCCGCAAGGCTGCCAGCGGCAGCTCGGCACGCAAATGATCCGCCATCGCCCAGCCGACGATCCTGCGGCTGTACAAATCCATGACGGTGGCCAGATAGAGCCAACCCTGATCGGTCTCGATGTAGGTGATATCGGCGAGCCAGATCCGGTTCGGCGCAGTGGCGGTGAAGTTGCGCTCGAGCAGGTTCGCCGCGATCGGGAGGTCGTGACGGCTATCGGTCGTCCGCACCCGGCGAGGCCGTGCCATGATGGCCCTGATACCGTGATGGCGCATCAGCCGCTCGATGCGGCCACGGCTCGCCCCGCGGCCCTGGGCCTTCAATTCGACATGGATACGCGGGCTGCCGTAGCGTCCGTTTGTCTCGCGATGGACGCGCTTGATGTCGTCGACAAGCTCACGGTTGGCGACCGATCGCTGGCTCTCCGGCCGGGAGCGCCAAGCATAATAGCCGGCCGGCGAGACACCGAGCACGTCGCACAGGATCGTCACAGGATCGTCGGCGCGGCGATCTTCGATGAAGCGGAATCTCATTTCGGCCCCCCAGCAAAGATCGCGATCGACTTTTTTAAAATGTCGCGCTCCATGCGCAGCCGCTCGTTCTCTCGCTGCAGACGAGCGATCTCCGCCGCGTGGTCCGCCGACGGCAGCGTCGCTTGCGTTGTGGGGCGCCGCGCCGCAGCCGTCGGCTCTCGCCCAGTTCCACGTAGTTCCACCCAGCGCCGCAAAACTGAATCGCGCAGGCCAAGTTCCTTGGCCACCGATCCGATCGAGCGGCCACTCGAAGCGACCAGATCGACCGCTTGCCGCTTATAGTCGTCCGTAAACGACCTACGCTGACGTCCTTCCATCCAACACCTCTCCTGGCTCTTCGAGCCTACTACAGGTGTCCATCAATTCGGAGGAGGTTCAAATAAGACGGGCTAGAGCGAGGTCAGATTGAGGCGAATTGCGCTGGTGTGCTCCCTCTCCCCGTTCTTACGGGGAGAGGGTTGGGGTGAGGGGCCGTCTCCGCATATGCGGCGATAGACGCGCCCGCGGAGACTCCCCCTCACCCGGAACGCATCTAACGATACGTTCCGACCTCTCCCCGCACGCGGGGCGAGGTGGAGCGGAGCGTGCGGCTTAATTCGATCCAATCCCATCTTGCCCTAGACCAGGAACGAGAGCGTGTAGATCGCCTTGTCGTTGTTGACGAGGATGACCTTCTTGGCGGCCATCCGCAATTCGCCATCGACATGGCGCAAGCGGTATTCATTGCGCGCCGCCCATAGCGTGTCGTCGCGCAGGCTCGATTCGAAGATCAGGCTGTTGCTGGCGACCGCGATGTCGCCGTCGTCCGGCTGCTCGTCCATCAGTTCGATGTTGGAGATCAGCCGGCGCAGGTTCGACTGCGGCGTCTGGGTGAAATGCTTGCCGGTCATCAGCTGGCGGACCCGCAGCGCGATCCGCGAGCGGTTGTCGTAGATGATCGACATCTGCCGCTCGGGATCGATGTCGGCGCCGTTGGCCGGCACCCAATAGACGCCGTCGTCGGTCCAGAGCTTTTCCCAGGCCTCGTATTGATGCTCGTCCTGCAGCCGCGCCTCGCGATAGAGGAAGGCGGTGATGGCGCTCATCAAGGTGGCGCTGCTCTCGCGCGACAGCATCAGGCAGGCTCCATCAGCTTGCGATAGTGGGTCCAGATGCCGCGCGACGGCACCTCGTCGGTGACGTGGCCGACCGTGAAGCCGAGCTCGTCCTGCCGCTGGCGCTTCTCGCCGCGGCCGAGGAAGATCCATTCCGGATTGCGCGCCAGCACGCCGCGGTGACAGCGCTCGTACATCTCAGAGTCATCCGCGAGCAGGAACCCGGCCGGGCCGACCGAGCCCATGGTCTGCTGGCGCAGCCTTCGGTTCAGATCGGGCGCGCCCTTGAATTGCAGCGCGGTGACATGCTGCACACTGTCGTCGACGCCGAGCGGCTGGATCACGAACATCTGGATCTCCGCGATGAACAGGTTCGGGAAGATCATTACATGCGGCGTGCCGTCGATCATGATCTCGCGCGCCGCGGTGTCGCCGTAGGCGGCCTTCATGCGCGCGGTGTAGTCGGGCAACCGCTCCTCGCTGGTGCCGAACCAGCTCATCGGCGCGTCGCGCTTGCGAAACTCGGGCCGCAGGTCGATCTCGGTGTGGCCATTGCCGTAGTCGCGCGTCAGCGCGGTCGAGGCGCCGCCATAGAGCTTGCCGATCATGCTGTCGGCAACGCCGAAGATCGAGGTGTGCACGAAGGCCGGGTGATAGCCGTCGCACTCGTTCTCCAGGATGAACTTCCAGTTCGCCTTGACGCGATGCTTGAGGAAGCCCGCGGTGATCTCGACCTCGCCCTCCGGCGAGGTGCGCACCAGGCGGTCGATGGTCTCGGCGGCGGCGCCGAGATGCTCCTTCAAAGTCGGCCCATCGGCCGCGAACGAGCCGAACACAAAGCCGCGATAGGACTCGACCCGCGTCACCCGCCCGAGCGCGAGTTGCGACTTGTCCTGTCCCTCGTAACCATCAGGGAAGGCATAGCCTACCAAGCGGCCGTCATTGGCGAAGGTCCAGGAATGGAACGGACAGGTGAACGAGCGCGCATTGCCGCGCTCAAAGGAACAAACCTGGTTGCCGCGATGCGAGCAGCGATTGAGCAGCAGATTGACCTTGCCCTGCTCGTCGCGCGTCATGATCACCGATTGCGGGCCGATCGACTTGACGACGTAGTCGTTGGCGTTCGGGACCTCGCTCTCGTGGCCGACATAGACCCAGGTCCGGTACCAGATGCTCTTGAGTTCGGCCTCGAAGATCTCGGGATCGGTGTAGAGCGATCCATGGACCCGGTCGGGCCGGATCAGCCGTTCCCACGGCGGGACGCCGGTCATCATGTTCATCGCTCCGTCTCCCTCGCCGGCCGCTTGCCGCGGATGCCTTCGCCGGCCGTCAATAATAACCCGAACGACCGTTCGGTCAATTAATAACACGGTCGCCGCGGGCCGGCAAGCGTCTTTGCGAACGCTGCCGCTTATCCCCGGGGCGGCACACAAAGAGCAATTCCCGGTAGCCAGCTGTGCGGCAGCGTCAGCCCTGCGCCGCGCCGCCGTCGCGTTCGCCGCCTGCGATCTGTTGCAGCATCGACTTCGGCGTCGTCGCGAGTTCGATCTTGAGCTGGTCGCAGATCGCCCGCCGCAGCAGGCGTTCGATTTCCGTCGCGATGTCGCGGTCCGCCGCGCGCGCGTCCTCGCCGCTGGCCCAGAGCAGAAGCCGCCCGAGCCGCCGGTCGCCATCGTCGCGCAACGCCTCGATCGCGGCAGGGTCGGACATCTCGCCCTGGATGCGGGGCGTCGCCGGAATCTCCGGATGCATCATGCCGTCGGCCAATCGGCTGACCGCCGCGAAAGTATCGTCCTGCAGCCGCACCTGCTGCAGCAGCGGTCCGGCCTGCCAGTCGGCGGCGAGCTTGATGCCGTTCAGGGCGTAGATCGCGGAGAACACCTGCCCACGGACGAAATCGTCGCTGCTGTTCGGCACGACATGGCTTTGCAGGGCATCGATGATGCCGTCGATCAGCCGTTCGAAGGATGCGCTCATGCCGCGGCCTCCAATGCGCGCTCGAGCGCACGCACGATCGAGGGCATCTGGCTTGCCATCACCGCAAGCCGCATGTCGTTGAAGCGATCGACCTCGAAGGCGCGCACCGCACACATCTGGATCGCCGCCGCCTGATACAGCGCATAGGCCTCGTAGAATGCCAGGCTCTTCTCCGAGACCGGAATGCCGGAGGCGCGCTGATAGAGGTCGATCACCTCGGCGCGCTCGAGCACGCCATAGAGGTTCCGGCTCCTGGCGTTGAAGGTCGGCATCATCGCCCAGGCCAGATCCTCGTGGGGATCGCCGAGATGGGTCAGCTCCCAATCGAGAATGGCGGTGATCCGTCCATTATCCTCGATGAAATTCCCGATCCGGTAGTCGCCATGCACGATGGTGCGGCGCGGCGGCTGCGGACAGTTGTCCTGCAGCCAGCGTCCGCCCCAATCGAGCAGCGGATAATAGCGCGCGGTCGGACGCGCGAGCGAGGCACGCCAACCGGCGATCGCGCGCAACTCCGCGCGTTCCCCGCTCTGCTGCAGCGACGCGAAGGGCGTTGTGCTTGCGTCGATCCGGTGCAGCGAGGCGAGGATCTCGACGAACTGCCGGGCGATCGCGCGTTTGTGGTCGGGATCGAGCTTGCTCGCCGCCCAGGGCGCGGGAACGTCGCCCTCGACATGCGTGCAAATGAAGAAGGGAAAGCCGATCTCGGCGCCATCCTGCGCTGAGGACACCAGCGCCGGAACCGGAACGCTGGTGCCGGCCAGCGACTGCAGCGCAGTAACCTGCGGCAGCACCGAGTAAGGAGCAAACAGCCCGTTCGGCGGACCGACGCGCAGGATCAGCTTGCGGTCTCCTTCAGCAGAGGAACGAGCCATGAAAGCATATGTGATCCAGGAGAAGCCCGACGATTTTCGCCCGAAGCTCGTGATCTCCGTCTGCTGTCCGGATATCCGCGACAGATGCTGCGCAAGCGCCGACCGCACCGCATCGTCATTCACCACGACCGGACGAACCGGCTCCGGTCCGGCACCCGGCACATCGTCGAATCGTTTGGTCGCCTCCTGCTTCAATTCACCGACCTCGTGTAGCCCTGCCACTTTTCCTCGCGCAGCGCCGACTTCATGATCTTGCCGGAGCCGGTCAATGGCAATGGCTCAAGACGGATGTCGACCGAGCGCGGGCATTTGTAGCCCGCGATCAGGGTGCGGCAATGCGCAATCACCATTTCCGAATCGAGCCGGGCGCCGTCCTTCGGCACCACGATGGCGTGCACCGCCTCGCCCCATTGCGGATCGGGCACCGCGATCACCGCGCATTCCCTGACATGCTCATGCTGGAAGATCGCGTTCTCCACCTCGCCGGAATAGACGTTCTCGCCGCCGGAGACGATCATGTCCTTCAGGCGGTCGACGATATAGACAAAACCGTCTTCGTCCATCCAGGCGCCGTCGCCGGTGTGCAGCCAGCCGTTGCGCAGCACGCGCGCGCTCTCCTCGGGCTTGCGCCAATAGCCGAGCATCACGCCGGCGCCGCGGATCGCGATCTCGCCGACCGTGCCGCGCGGCACCTCGTTGCCCGCGGCATCGACGATGCGGATTTCGACGCCTGGCGCCGCCCGGCCGGCGGATTTGCGCTTTGCCGCCAGCGGGCCTTCCAGCGCGTGATATTCCCATGGCAGGATCGTCGCCAGCGCCGCGCTCTCGGTCATGCCGTAGCCCTGGTGGAAGCGCCAGCTCGGCAGCACCCGCATCAGCTTGACCAGCAGAGCATCGGGCATCGGCGAGGCGCCATATTCGCAATCCCTAACGCTGCTCAGATCATAGCTGCCGAACGACGGATGATTGAGCATCATGTTGAGCATTGTCGGCACGAACAGGCAGTAATCGACCTTGTGCTCGGCGATGGTCTTCATCGCCAGCTCGGGCTCGAATTTCGGGATGGTGACATGGGTGCCGCCGACCAGGGTCAGCGCGATCATCGGCGAGGTGCCGGCGAGATGGAACATGCCGGCCGAATGCAGGTATCTGGTGTCTTCGCGGAAGCGGAGGGCATAGATCCAGACCAGCGATTCATAGATGATATTGGCGTGCGACAGCATCACGCCCTTGGGAAAACCCGTGGTGCCGCCGGTGTAGAAGATCCCTGCGAGATCGTTGTAGGCGCCGGAGGCATCCTCGATCGGCGCGTGCGCGACGAGCTCGTCATAGCTTTGCATGCCGTCAGGAACTTGTCCCTCGTCCAGATAGACCATCACAGTGAGTGATTTTGCACCTCGCAGCCCAGACGCGATTTCGGCGAAGGCCCTGTCGACCAGCAGCAGTTTCGGCGTGGAATCATCGATCGCATAGGCATTCTCGGCGACCGCCCAGCGCGTGTTGAGTGGCACCGCGACCGCGCCGGCCCAGGCGATGGCATAGAGCGCCTCGATATAGAGATCGCTGTTGTGCGCGAGGATCGCGACGCGGTCGCCGGCCTCGATGCCGAGCCGCCGCAGCCCGCCCGCGGCACAGGCGACGCGCCGGCCGATCTCCTTCCAGCTCCGCGACCGTGCGGCATGGATGGTGCCGGGCGCATCCTTGCGCAATTGCACCGCCGAGATCAGCGCCTGCGTCAGCTTCATGTTTCCTCCACACCGTCATGCGGCCGCGCACGCGCGGATGTTTCCGTCGCACGTGAAGCCGATATGCCGCCCGGAGATTTAAGTTGATAATCCGGACAGACGGTCTATTATTGCATAGCCGACGCGACGGGTAAAGCCTTTGAAGGCTTCCACCGCCGGATCAACCAGCCCCGCAAAAGAGGGCGTCATGGGAGGGGAAGATGCGAAAGCCAGTGGTCACGCTTGCAGTGTGGGCGTTCGCGCTCACCGGTGCGCTCGGAACGGCTGACGCCCAGAAGGCCTATGGGCCGGGAGTCAGCGACACCGAGATCTTGCTCGGCGCCAATGCGCCCTACAGCGGCCCGGCGTCGATCTATGCGAGCTTCCCGAAGACCATGCTCGCCTATTTCACGATGCTGAACGAGAAAGGCGGCATCAACGGCCGCCGCATCAATTTCGTCACCCGCGACGACGCCTATAGCCCGCCCAAGACCGTCGAGGTGACGCGCGCGCTGGTCGAGAACGACAAGGTGCTCGCGATCATGGCGCCGTTCGGCACGCCGACCAACGCCGCGATCCAGAAATATCTCAACAGCAACGGCGTCCCGCATCTGCTGGTGCAGAGCGGCGGCACCCGCTGGAACGATCCGAAGCAGTTTCCGTGGACGACACCCTACTCGCCGACCTACGTCAACGAGTCCCGGATCATCGCGCGCTATGTGCTGCGCGAGAAGCCGAACGCCAAAATCGGCGTGCTCTTGCAGGCCGACGACATCGGCAAGGACTTTGTGCTCGGCCTCAAGGAAGGGCTCGGCGCGAAAGCTGAAACCATGATCGTCAAGGAGGCGATGTATCAGTCGACCGAGCCAACGATCGACTCCCAGATCGTGAACCTGAAGGCGTCGGGCGCCGATACCATCCTGATCGCCGCGCAGAACAAGTTTGCCTCGATGGCGATCCGCAAGATCCACGAGCTCGGATGGAAGCCGCTGATCTTCCTCGGCTCGACCGCGAATTCGATCGCCGGCGTGCTGGTGCCGGCAGGGATCGAGGCCTCGACCGGCATCCTAACCACGACCTCCTACAAGACGCCGAACGATCCGGCCTGGGCCAGCGACAAGGGCATGGTCGACTATCTCGCCTTCGCCGCGAAATACATGCCGGGCATGGACCCCAACGACGTGATCGCGGTGACCGGCTACACCACGGCGCAACTCGGCGCGATCATCCTGCAGCGCTGCGGCGACAATCTCACGCGGGAGAATGTGTTGAAGCAGGCCACCAATCTGAGCGGCATCGAGCTGCCGATGCTGCTCCCGGGCATCACCATCCAGACCACGCCGCAGGATTACGCCGCGATCACCGAACGCCGCTTCGCCCGCTTCGACGGCAAGACCTGGGTGCTGTTCGGCGACATCGTGGGTGCGGGCGCGGCCAAGGACTGACCTGCGCTACTCATCCGGCCGACCGAACCGGCTCAAACACCAAGGACAAGAACAATGCTGACAACCCAGGACGATCTCATCGGCCACCAGACGCCCGAACCGTTTGCCAAGGCAGGCGGCGGCGATGCCAGGTTTACCGAGCGTTACTGGTACACCGCGCATCCGATCGACGGCTCCGAGCTGCTGATCGATATCGGGCTCGGCTATTATCCGAACCGCAACGTGATGGACGGTTTTGCCGGCATCACCGTCGGCCGCCGCCAGCACAATTTCCGCGCCTCGCGCCGGCTCGGGACGCGCCCGCTGGAGACGGAGGTCGGCGGGCTCAGAATCGAGATCGTGGAAGGCATGGGCCTGCACCGGGTCTCACTCGCCGACAACCCGTCCGGGATCAGCTTTCAGCTCGAGTTCAAGGCGAGCTTCCCGGCGGCGCAGGAGAAGCAGAATTTCCGCGAGCGCAACGGCGTGGTCGAAGAGGATCTCGCACGCGTCTCGCAATTCGGCCGCTGGCGCGGCTGGATCGTGGTCGACGGCAAGCGCACCAACATCGAACCCGAGCTGTGGTGGGGACAGCGCGACCGCTCCTGGGGTCTGCGCTCCGAGATGCGCACCGACGAGACCAGGCCACCGGTTGCGACCCATCGCAATTTCTTCTGGACCTGGTCGATGTTCCAGTTCGAGCAGTCGGCGCTGTCGATCTTCATCAAGGAGCGCACACCGGGCAAGCCGCATTACCTCTCGGGCACCGAGTTCCGCCGCGAGACCGACGGATCGGTGTCGCATCGCGAGGTCACCTCGGTCGAGCACAGGATCGAATGGGCCGACGATCCGCTTGGCCAGACCATCGCGGTAGCCGACTTTACCTTCGCCTTCGAGCGCGGCGAGCCGCGCCGCGTCAGGATGCATGGACTGCCGACGCGATTTTATCTCAAGGCCGGCATGTATGGCGGCCTGCAGGGGTGGACCCATGGCGACGACCGCGGCGAGAACCATGCCGCGCACGATGTCTGGAATCTCGACGATGCCGCAACCCGCGCCGTCGCGCGTACGCTGTCGGACCATGTCGTCCGGCTCGAAAGCGGCAACGAGATCGGATTTGGCATCAGCGAATACGGCGTTGCCGCCGGCTATCCGCTCTATCCGGCACCGCAGAAATTCCCGGCGATGTGATGGACGAACGAGGCATCCGCGCCGCGGAGGAGAGTGAAGCCGCGTGCGATCCGTGGGACGACAAGGCAGCCGAGGCGCTGGTCTCGCTCGAGACCATCGCACCGCTGCGCTATCGCAGCCGGTTCGGCGACGGCAATCTCAACGGCCGTTCCTATGGCGGCCAGATCCTTGGCCAGGCGATGATGGCCGCGACCCTCAGCGCGCCCGAGGATCGCCCGGCGGCGATGCTGCAGCTTTTGTTCCTGCGCGGCGCCGATCCTGGCAGGCGCATCACCTTTGACGCCGAGGCCCTGCAGGACGGCAAGCGGTTCTCCTCCCGCCATATCGTCGGCAGCCAGGGCGGCGGGCGCACGGTATTGAGCGCGCAGGCCACGTTCTGCGCGCCGCAGCCGGGTCCGCGGCACGCAGCGCCGTTCGCACCATCGGAGGATCCCGAAGGCCTGCCCGATCTGACCATGATCCCCGACGCGCTGATGGCGCAGCTGCGGCCGCTCGGTCCCGACTCCCCGCACATCAAGCCCAGCATGGATTTCCGGATCCCAAAGATCGAACGGCAGCTCTCGGCTGCGACGGCTGAGCCGCGCCTGCGCTTCTGGATCAGATGCAGGCAGCCACTCACGGCAGGTTCCCGCGCCCAGGCCGCGGTGTTCGCCTATCTCTCGGACTGGTGGCTCAACTTCTCCAGCGTCGGCGGTCATCTCCGCGGCCTGCAGTCGCGCGCGCCGCTCTATCTGTCGAGCCTCAACCATTGCATCTGGTTTCATCGCGCATTTTCGCCCGACGCCTGGATGCATGTCGAAACCGAGAGCCCCTGCGCCGATTGCGGCCGTGGACTGTCGATCGCCCGCGTCCATGACCGCGATGGATCGATGCTTGCGACCTCGATCCAGGAAACCCTGATGGTGCATCCGGACGGCGATGCGTAGGTCACGCCGGGACAGTTAAGCGCGCGCCGTGATCGCGGCCGGGTTGCAGCCGCCGCGCGTCATCGGTTCCATCGCCTGTTGAATCCCGGCAACACACGCAAACAAAATGCGCGATCGTGCAGATTGCGCGTCTTGCATCACGACTGTGCCGCATCTCTGTCAAATCCTGCCTGCGGGTGGCGCAACAAAAACACTATCGGGGAAAACTGACATGCAGCAGGCACCGTCGGGCGCACGGAGTGCGGATTCGTCTGGATATGTCCTCTACTTCCAGCTTGCGAGCAACGGCGCGAGACGCGCGTGCAGCCTGACAATCCAGGCGGAAAGTGCCAACGAGGCCGCGCGGATCTTTCGCGAGAATTGGAGCGCAATCGAATCGATGGCGCGCGACGGCGTGAGCACGGGAGTGGTCGGCTCGGCGCCCGTCAGCCTGGCGATGTCGTGAGGCTTCGCGCGAGGCGCGGCTGGCAGAACGCTTGAGGCTGAAGCTACGGCGGGTCGGAGCCTCTTGTCATAATCGCGCAGCGTTTGACGCAATGACGCAACAATCGATCCATGAGGTGCAAGGCTCGCGCAGACACGCGAGCCTTGCTGTTTCTTAGAACGATTCAAATCCAATCCAGTTAGAGAGATTCAAGTCTGCTCCGGTTCTTTTCGCGCGCGGCGGCTGCTAGAGGCGCGGCGTGAATATGCTCGCGTGAATCGGAAGTACCAGAGTGCCTGTGAATGCTGATGGCCGCGTTGTCGGCGACCGTCGAAATGCCGCCGACAAGGGCCGCACCCACCTGTTGATCGGTGCAGCATTCCTGCTCACTGATATCTCCGCCGCGGTGACGCCGGCAAACGCACAATCGAGCGTCCCGTTGCCGCCTGTCACGGTCGACCAGCCGACGCAGAAGCGCAAGCCTGCGGCCAATTCGGCGAGATCGGTGCAGCGGACACAGGCAGCCGCCGCGGCACGGCAGCGCATGCGGAATGCCCAGCCGGCGCCACCGACGCCGTCGGAGCGCGCCGCGGCTGCGGCCGCAGTGCTCAACGAAGCCAAGCTGCACTATCGCGCGATGCCGAGTGCGACCACGCTGCGCAGCGGCGCCTCGCCGCTCGACACCTCGCAAACCGTCAACGTCGTGCCGGAGCAGGTGCTGAAGGACCAGTTGCCGCGGAACCTCGATGACGCCCTCGCCAATGTCATCGGCGTCACCCAGGCCAACACACTGGCCGGCACCCAGGACGCGGTGATGCGCCGCGGCTTCGGCGACAATCGCGACGGCTCGATCATGCGCAACGGCATGCCGCTGGTGCAGGGCCGCAGCCTCAACGCGTCGGTCGAGAGCGTCGAGGTGCTGAAGGGCCCGGCGTCGCTGCTTTACGGCATCATGGATCCCGGCGGCATCGTCAACACGATCAGCAAGCGCCCCGAGCTCTATCAGCATGGCTCGGTGACCCTGCTCGGCTCGACCTACGCCAACTCGAAGACCGGCGCCGACGGCACCATCGACGTCACCGGCCCGATCGGTAATGGCGGCCTCGCCTATCGCTTCATCGGCTACGGCGTGAGCGAGGACTATTGGCGCAATTTCGGCCGCCACCGCGAGATGCTGGTCGCACCGTCGCTTGCCTGGTACGGCGAGAACACCACGGTCCAGCTCAACTACGAGCACCGTGAGTTCATCACGCCGTTCGACCGAGGCACGGCGTTCGTCAACAATGCACCGCTGGCGATCCCCGCGACGCGCCGGCTCGACGAGCCCTTCAACAACATGTGGGGAACCTCCGACCTGATGCAGGCGTCGGTCGAGCACCGCCTGAACCGGGACTGGAAGCTGTTCGCCGCCTACAGCTACAACACCGAGACCTTCAGCGCCAACCAGCTCCGCATCACCGGCGTCAATGCCACGACCGGCGTCGAGACCCGCAGCAATGACGGCACGCAGGGCTCGCTCAGCAATGCTGAGCTACGGCACCTCCTATTTGCAGGGCAATGTCTGGCTCGGCAATTTCCGCAACGAGATATTGTTCGGCGGCGACGGCCAGTACCGCACAATCTACCGCGACAATCTGATCCGGCAGGCGACGCCGAGCTTCAACTTCTACAATCCTGTCTACGGGCTGATCACGCCGGGCACCGCGGTGTCCGCCGTCGACAGCGCGCAAACCGACAAGCTCGGCCAGTGGTCGCTGTTCTTCCAGGACACGCTGCACCTGACAGAGCGCTTCGCGCTGGTCGGCGGCGTGCGCTACATGGATTACGACCAGCTCGCGGGCAAGGGCCGGCCCTTCATCACCAACACCAACGTCTCGCAGGACAAGGCACTGCCGCTCGGCGGCGCCATTCTCAAACTCACCGACGAGGTCTCGCTCTACGCGAGCTACACCCAATCGCTGAAGCCGACCTCGACCATCGCGCCGCTCACCGGAGGCGTCGTGATCGGCTCCAGCAACGCCCCCGAAGAGGGCACCCAGTGGGAGACCGGCGTCAAGTTCGACTACAACAAGCGGATCTCCGGCACGCTCGCGCTCTACGACATCGACAAGAAGAACGTGCTGGTGTCGCAGCTCAATCCCGCGACTGGCATCGTCGAGTACCGCACGGCCGGCAAGGTCCGCTCGCGCGGCGTCGAGCTCGACGTCACCGGCCGGCTCACCGACAACTGGAGCATGATCGGCAGCTACGGCTACACCGATGCGCGCGTGACCGAAGATCCGACACTCGCCGGCAAGGCTCTGCAGAACGTTGCGCTCAACACCGCCTCGCTCTACCTCGTCTACGATTTCGGCACGGCGCTGCCCGGCCGGCTTCGTCTCGGCGGCGGTGCGCGTTATGTCGGCGACCGGCCGGGCGACGCCGCCAACAGCTTCGTGCTGCCGGCCTACACGGTGGCGGACATCTTTGCGACCTACGAGACCGAGGTCGACACGTTCCCGGTGATCTACCAGTTCAACGTCAAGAACCTGTTCGACACCGTCTATTATCCCTCCGCCAACAGCATTCTCACGGTGGCGATGGGCGACGCGCGGCGCTTCTCGCTCTCGGCGACGGTGAAGTTCTGATGAGTGATGTCCGACGCCCGATCAAGGCCGCGCTGTTGCAGGTCCATTCCGTGGTCAGCCTTGTGCTAGTACCCAGAATCAGAGCTGAGTGATACGGCGGCCTTTGAAACGGCGTTGACGGACCTTTTTCTTGGTCCAGACGAAGGGCTCGGCTCTGTCGTTGTAGGCGTTGACGTAGGCATCGATGTGTTCCTGCAGCTGCTTGAGGCTTGTGAAGGAGGTGCCGCTAAGTGACTGCCCCTGCAAGATCGAGAACCAGACCTCAACCTGATTGAGCCAGGACGCGCTTGTCGGCGTGAAATGAAATTGCACGTTGGGGTGGGCCTTGAGCCAGTGCTCGTTTTTCTTGTGGGTGTTGAGGTTGTCGAGGATGACGTGAAGCTTTCGGCCCGGAAAGGCCGCGATAACGCCGTTCATGAAGTCGAGGAACTTGACGCGGCGACGGCGTTTTGAATGAGCCGCGATGATCTTTCCGGTGGCGACTTCGAGCGCCGCAAACAATGTCGTAGTGCCATGCCGCTTGTAATCGTGGCTCTGGCCGGTCAAGGCGCGGCCATTGGGCAACTTCAGATAACCCTGCGCTCGCTCTAAAGCTTGGATCGAGGGCTTCTCGTCCACGCATAGCACAATGGCCTTCGCGGGCGGGACGACGTAGAGGCCAACAACATCGGCGGCTTTGGCCGTAAAGTTCGGGTCGTTGCTCTCACACCAGGACTTACGAGCCGCGAGGTCAATCTTGTGGCTGCGCAGGAACCGCCAGACATATTGGACGTCAACATCGCCCAGCGCCCCGGCCAGCAGGGGCCCGGTCCAGCGTGCGAACCCGTCCGGCGGCGGCTTGTCCAGCAGCTTCAGAATCCGCTTGTCGGTGGCCTTCGTATAGATTGGCTGCTTGCCCGGTCGCGGCTTGTCTTGCAGCCCTTCAAGGCCTTGGTCGGCATAGCGATGCCGCCAAAGGCTGACAATCCGCGGCTGGACCCCAACTTCCTTGGCGATCGACCGAGTGCTGCGTCCATCCGCCGCCAACAGAACTATCCGCGCCCGCTTCAAATCGCGCTGCAACGTCACCGGGGAGCGGCAACACGCCTCAAGCACCTTGCGATCTTTCCTCGAAAGGTGGACTTCTCTTGCTTCGGGTATCATCCCGACCTTGAATCACGACTCACGCTTTAAGAACAGTAGGTACTAGCGCTGATCTGGGCCGTGGTCGGCATCACCGGGGCGACGATGGCTTTTGAGGATGAGATCCAGGCCAGCCTGAACAGCCACATCATGCGCGTCGACGCCAGCACGACGCGGCGGCTGACGCCGGATGAGCTGGTCGCACGGCTGCAGTCGGTCGGCGACTTCGGCAGGGCCTCCGCCGTGACGATGGCGAGCGACCCGTCAGCCGCCGCACGCATCCGCTTCGCGGGCAGCGAAGGCGGGTCGCGGCCGTCCTCGGTCTATGTCGACCCCTATGACGGACATCTGCTCGGGTCGCCGCGCGGCGAGGACTTTTTCGCCACCGTCCGCAAGCTGCATCGCTGGCTGCTGCTGCCCGGCGACGGCAATGGCATCGGCCGCAAGATCACCGGGTCCGCCGCGATCTGCCTGATCGTGATGCTGATATCAGGCCTCGTGCTGCGCTGGCCGCATCGTGCGCGCAGCGTGAAGATGTGGCTGAAGCCAAACCTCGGACTGCGCGGACGCGGCCTGCACCGCTCGCTGCACGCCGTGATCGGCACCTGGGTGCTGCCGGTCTATCTGGTGATGACGCTGACCGGCCTGTGGTACTCGTTCGAATGGTACAAGGCCGGCGCCAACTGGCTGCTGGCGCGACCCGCAACGGCGACGGCCGCGATGCAGCCCAAGCCGCCGCGCGGTGCTGCAGCCGACGGCAAGGCCGATACCAGGCCAAACCCAGGGAATGACAAGCGGGCCTCCGATCCGAACGGCGAGGTCAAGGCGCTTGCCTTCGACCGAGTCTGGACAGCATTCCTGGAGCAGGAAGGTGGTCAATACGCAAAGGCCCTACTCACGATGCCGGCCGGTGCGGGTACGGCGGTGCGCGTGCGGTCATGGCCGCAGGATTCGTCGCTCGAGAGCGTGCGTGACGAATTCCGCATCGATGCCGTCACCGGACGCATGATCTCGTCGGATCGCTACGCCGACAAGACGTTCGGCGAGCGCATCCTCGCCAGCGTGCTCGACATCCACCGCGGCGCCATCCTGGGATGGCCCGGCAAGCTCGCCTTCATGCTGGCCGCCACCATGATGCCGCTATTCACCGTGACCGGTCTCCTGCTCTATCTGTCGCGTCGCAGACACCGCCGCCTCGCGCGGCAGCCGGTCGGTCACCTCGTTCCGGGCGAATGAACCGCGATCAGCCGAGGCCGCACGTCGGGAGCCGGACGCGCAATTCGGCGTCCGTCTCGGCCGCGAGCTCGAGCAATCCGCGATAGGGATCGCCCGAGATCCCGAGCACGGCGGCAAAGGCAGGCTCAGTCTTGAGGCCATGTGCCCTCAACCTGCCGACGGCGCGCCGCAGCCGTCCGTCATCGAGCGCGAGCAGCCGCCGCTCGACCTCGAAATGGATCCAGCCCGGCTGCAGATCCACCGGACGCTGATCACCGAACAGTTCGAACGGCCAGCCATCCCACACAAAGCGAGCAATCACTGGCCGCGGTCCCGAAGTCCATCGGTAAAGGACGAAAACATCGGCCGATTGATAATGGGTCCAGACGATTTCCGCGAAAGCGTTCGGATCGGGCGCATGGCAGACGATATCGATGTCGCTTCCCGCCACGGCAAGGCCGAGCGGCAGCGTTCCGACGATGCGCGGATCGAACGGCCTGAGCAGTTCCATCACGGCAGAGTTGGTGACGGCGGATGCGTAGTGCCCGACACTCATCGCGTGGCATGCCCTCGAGATCGCGGCAATGCAAATACCACGCTCGCGCGGAATGCGAGAGCCTCAGCCAAGGGAGGAAGCCTGGAGGGATACGCCTTTGCAAAGCGTTGCGGGGCGATCTCGACCGCGTCACCGTGGTCGAAAATCGCCCCGTCGTCGGCGGACAGGGAGGGCTGCTCGCAAGCCAGCCCGTCCGGCCGATATTCGAGAATGATCCGGTCGAGCCGTTAGCTGAACTGGTTCATCGTGTTGTGGGCGCCGCCCGCCTTGAGGGCAGCCTCACCGGCGAAGTACTCCTTGTGATCGTCGCCGATGTCGGAGCCCGCCATGTTCTGATGCTTCGCGCAGGCGATGCCCTGACGGATTTCCGCACGCTGCACGTTCTTGACGTATCCAAGCATGCCCTGCTCGCCGAAATACTCCCTCGCGAGATTGTCGGTCGACAGCGCAGCCGTGTGATAGGTCGGCAGTGTGATCAGATGGTGGAAAATGCCGGCGCGCTTGGCTGAATCGGCCTGGAAGGTGCGGATACGTTCGTCCGCTTCGATCCCCAGCGGCGTGCCGTCGTATTCCGCCTTCATCAGTTCGGCGCGATTGTACTTGCTGACATCCTTGCCGGCTTCCTTCATCGCATCGTAAACCTGCCAGCGGAAGTTGAGGGTCCAGTTGAAGGACGGCGAGTTGTTGTACGCCAGCTTCGCGTTCGGAATGACCTTGCGAATGCGATCGACCATGCTGGCGATCTGCTCGATATGCGGCTTCTCGGTCTCGATCCACAGCAGATCGGCGCCGTTCTGCAGCGAGGTGATGCTGTCGAGCACGCAGCGATCCGCACCAGTACCGGGACGGAACTGGTAGAGATTGCTGGGCAACCGCTTCGGACGCATCATCTTGCCGTTCTGGTTGATGATGACGTCGCCATTGCGCGCATTGGCCGCCGTCACTTCCTCGCAATCAAGGAAGCTGTTGTACTGGTCGCCGAGGTCGCCGGGCTTGTGGCTCACGGCGATCTGCTGCGTCAGGCCGGCGCCGAGCGAGTCGGTGCGGGTCACGATGACGCCATCCTCGACGCCGAGTTCGAGGAACGCGTGGCGGCAGGCGCGGATCTTCGCGATGAACACCTCGTGCGGCACGGTCACCTTGCCGTCCTGGTGACCGCACTGCTTCTCGTCGGAAACCTGGTTCTCGATCTGCAGGGCGCAGGCACCCGCCTCGATCATCTTCTTGGCGAGCAGATAGGTCGCCTCGGCATTGCCGAAGCCGGCGTCGATGTCGGCGATCACAGGCACGACGTGGGTCTGGAAGTTGTCGATCCTCTCGATCAGCGCCTTTTCCTTCGCCTTGTCGCCTTCCTTGCGGGCGGCATCGAGCGCGCGGAAGATGTCGTTCAGCTCACGGGAATCCGCCTGGCGCAGGAAGGTGTAGAGCTCCTCGATCAGGGCCGGCACCGAGGTCTTCTCGTGCATCGACTGGTCGGGCAGCGGTCCGAACTCGGAGCGCAGCGCCGCGATCATCCAGCCGGAGAGGTACAGATAGCGGCGATCGGTATTGCCGAAGTGCTTCTTGACCGAGATCAGCTTCTGCTGGGCGATGAAGCCGTGCCAGCAGCCGAGCGACTGGGTGTACTTGGTGCTGTCGGCGTCATAGGCGGCCATGTCGGCGCGCATCAGCGCAGCCGTGTAGCGGGCGACGTCCAGACCAGTCTTGAAGCGGTTCTGCAAGCGCATGCGCGCCACGGCTTCGGCGGTCACGCCGTTCCAGGTGTCCTTGTCCTTGAGCAGCGCTTCGGCCGCCTCGATCTCGCTCTGATACGAAGCCGGTCCCTGGATGGCCCGGTCGCTGATCCCGCGCGGTTGGAAGTTCATGTCCGTGATCCCTTCGGTGACGAAATAACTGGTCTCTTTGTAAGCCCGGCCTCACCGGGAGCTAGACCTGGCGCGGAAAACTTGTCATAACTTACAAGAAACCGATGTATCGTTGTAAGAATATTACAATGGATTAGGCGATGGCAACGTCGAGCGCCCGTTCCGTCTTCATGGGACCACGATTGCGTCGGCTCCGGCGCGACCTGGGGCTGACCCAGGCCGACATGGCGGCCGATCTCGAAATCTCCGCCCCCTATGTTGCGCTTTTGGAGCGCAATCAGCGGCCGGTGACGGCGGACATGCTGCTTCGCCTGGCCCGCACCTACAAGATCGATCTGGCCGATCTCGCCGGCGATGGCGGCGCCGACCACACCGCGCGCATGCAGTCCGTCCTGAAGGAACCGATGTTTGCCGACATCGACATCCCCACGCTCGAAGTGAGCGACCTCGCGGTCAGTTATCCCGGAATGACGGAAGCGTTCCTGCGTCTCTACACCGCTTACCGCGAGGAGCAGCTGGCGTTGGCGGAGCGCAGCGCGCCGGACCTGGCAGGCGCCGCATCATTTCCGGGTCAGGAGAATTTTGACGCCAACGATCCGGTCGCGGAGGTCAGGCGCTTTCTCGCCGCACGCCGCAACAATTTCGCCAGCCTCGACGACGCAGCCGAGCGCCTCGTCCATGAACCGGCCGGACCTGCCGGATTTATCGAACGGCTTCGCCAGCGCCATAACCTCCAGGTTCGCTATCTGCCGCCCAACGTCATGCTCGGCTCGGTCAGGCGGCTGGACCTTCATCGCCGGCAATTGCTGATCGAGGACTCGCTCGATACCGCCGGCCTCAATTTTCAGTTGGCCAAGCAACTAGCCTATCTCGAACTGGAAGACGAGATCAGCGCCGCGGTGGAAGCCGGCAAGTTTACCTCCAAAAGCGCCGAGCTGCTGGCCCGCCGCGCGCTTGGAGCCTACGCTGCCGCCGCGCTCATCATGCCCTACTCGGTGTTTGCGAAGGCGGTCGAAACGCGCCGCTACGATCTGGAGGCGCTGGCGCGTCAATTCGGCACCAGCTTCGAGCAGACCGCGCACCGCATCACGACCTTGCAGCGGCCGGGGCTCGAGAAGGTTCCGTTCTTCCTGATCCGCGTCGATCCCGCCGGCAACATTTCCAAGCTGCTCGATGGCGCCGGCTTCCCGTTCGCGAAGCACGGCGGCGCGTGTCCGCTGTGGTCGGTCCACGGCATCTTCAAGACGCCACGCCAGATCGTCACGCAATGGCTGGAATTGCCCGATGGACAGCGGTTCTTTTCGATCGCCCGCACGGTGACCGCCGGCGGCGGCGCGTTCGGCGCAATCCGCGTCGAGCGCGCCATCGCGATCGGCTGCGCGGCCGAATATGCGGGCCAGCTGATCTACACCCGCGACGGACAGGGGCCGAACGCGGATGAGCCGACGCCGATCGGCGTCGCATGCCGTGTCTGCCATCGGCCGCGATGCGCGGCACGGTCGGCGCCGCCGATCGGACGCGAGATCCTTCCCGACGATTTCAGGACCTCGAGCGTCCCGTTCGGCTTCTCGGCGGATTGACGATACCCACGTCGCTCGGAAACGCGCTAGCTCCCGATCCTGAAATCGCTTGCCGTCACGGTCGCGGCGGTCGCTCCGTTCAGCCACACCGCCGTGTCGGCATCGACCTGAACCACGAAATAGGCGCCGTTCTGATACGAATGCGACAGGACGTCGGAGAAGGAGTGAAAGCCCGAGCCGTTCAACTGCACGGTGTCCTTGCCTTCGGTCCAGTCCTGCACGACGTCGATGCCGCCCTGGCTGATGTTGAACGTGTCGACGCCGGTGCCACTGCCCGGACCACCGCCGGCGCCGCCGAAGTAATAGTTCACGCCGGTGCCACCATCGAAATAGTCCCTGCCGGAATCGCCGATCATGACGTCGACGCCGCTGCCGCCGAAGAACTCGCTATCACCGGAACCGCCGTAGAAGTAGTTGTTGCCGCCCGCGGCGCCGTACATGAAGTTGGTGGCGCCTTCGCCGATCATCACCGAGCCGTTCGGGCCCGCGACGAAGACGTCTTCGCCGGCAGGCCCGCCGAAGGCCTCCGAACCCGCGGCGCTGGAAAGATAGAAATAGTCCAGCGATGTTGCGGTCCCGCGGCCGACCTCGAGGCTCTAGCCGCTGCCGCCGACATAGACGTCGTTGCCCGTGCCGCCATACATCGTCGAATTGCCGGAGCCGCCATAGAAGGTGTCGTTGCCGTTGCCGGCCTCGATGAGGTCGCTGGCCGATCCTGCATAGAAGACGTCGTTGGCGTTGCCACCGGCCTGCGTCCACGGCCCCCAGACGGTGCCGTCATTGGCGCGCACCCACACGATGTCGCTGGCTGAATCCGCGACATAGCTCAGCTGCGAAAGCTGCGCTGGCGTGACGGTGTTGTCCTGGTTTGCAGGCAGTGGTGTACCATTGAGCTCGAACTCACCGTCATTGGTCGCTGCATTCCAAACTTCGTATTCGGTGGCCGGGCTGCCGAACGGATCGCTGTAAGAGAACAGTGATGTTGCGGCGAAGGTTTCGCCGGACGTCCAGGCCAGGTTCGAGACCGTCACCACCGGCCCGGCATCGACCGGAGCCGAGACCTGAAAGATCGTCCAAGGGCTCCACTCCGAGCCATTAGAAGCCTCGACCCAGATCACATCGAGGCCGGAGCCGGATCGGTACGTGGTCTGCGCGAGCTGCGCCGGCGTCAGATAGAGATCGGTCTGGCTCGGCTGCGCAATTCCGTTCACGAGAATCTGCGCGCCGCCGCTGCCAGTGTCGTACACTACATATTCCGTGATCCCTGCGCCGGTCGGATCGCTGGCGCTGAACAGGCTCGACATCGCAAACGTCTCGCCGTGGGTCGCGGTCACATTGGAGGCGACGACTTGCGGTCCTGGAATGCCGACGAAGCCGTGCTGACCGGTGGAATCATTGTAGTCGCCATAGATCTCGCCGGCGGCGTTGACCCCGAGGATTTCGGTGTCGGTGGCGCCCGGGACATCGACGGTCGTGAATACCCCGCCCTGATCCAGGAAACCATCCAGATGGCCGCTTGCTTGGGCGTAATAGCCGGCGATCTCGCCGTTGTCGCCGACATAGGAAATGGAAGTGTAGGTCGAGCCGGGACCGGCTATCGTTGTGTAAGCACCGTTATTGTAGACGAACCCGTATTGGGCGTTGGAGCTGGTCTCATAGGTGCCCACCACCTCGCCGGAGGCGGTGACGCCGACTGCGCTGCTCGAATAGGATCCGGGCGGATAGAGCGCGGTGAAGGTGCCGTTGTTGTTGAAGAAGGCATGCGTCCCGCTGGCATCGGTGATCGCTCCGACGATGACGCCTGATGCATTGACGCCGAAGACCGACGTTGACGTTGCCAGGGGATCGTCGATCGTCTCGAACGAGCCGTTGTCGTCGAGGAATCCGTGAACGCCGGTGAACGTGCCGACATAGCTGCCGAATAGCTCGCCGGCTGCGGTGATGCCCGAGATAACGGTGGTGGCGGCAAAGGGAAAGTCGATCGTCGTCGTGACGCCGCCACTCTCGATAAAGCCGTGTTGTATGTTCGACCAGTCGGTGAAATCGCCATAAAGCTCGCCGGACGACGTGACACCGACAACATCCGTCTGGTTGCTTGATGCCGGGGGATCGTAGAGGGTGACCGAACCGTTATGGGCGGCGGTAATGCCGTGCCAATCGCCGTCCATATCGCCGACGTTACCGACCGCAAGCCCTGAGGCATCGACACCATCGACGCTGATATAGACAAAGCCGTTGCTGCCGTACCCGCCGGGAATATCGATCTTGTAGAAGTTGTAGTTTGTCATTGTCGTACGCTCGGAGCAGTTGCCGATGCAGGTGTGTTGGCATCGGCACGCGAGCGGTTCGATTCATTACGATCTTTACATCTAGGGCGACCCCGCAGGCGAACTCGGCGTGACTGTCAGTGTCTGGTTGGTTTCGTGACTTGTCCGACGGGGATTGACGCCCATGGCAAGGGCCGATCGGCCAACGTAAAGTGCGCGCGAGCCCCGGCAATCACCCTGGCAATCAAAAGGGTTGCGGTTGTCACACCGCAGCCCCACAGCGGATACAGCCGCGGCTATATCCGAAACACTTGCTGGCAGGATACCGCCGGCCTTCCTTTGCCGCGAACGTGTTCGACGCTGGATCGTACGAGCGATAGCGTTGCGCGCAAGACGCCGCGTGCTGCTGGGCCGCAGCGGCTTCCTGCTGCGCGGCGGCGTTGGCTGCACCGGCCGCGATGACGCCGCCGATGAGGCCACTTCGACTTGAAGCGATCCATGATGAGCTGTCGCGACCGGAGACCCTGCTTCCGATCAGCGAAGTTGCACTGAAGTGGGGCTTTACCCACATGGGCCGCTTTGCGGCGTCGTACCGGTCCGCATTTGGCCAGTATCCATCCGATACGGTCCGGCGAGCACGAGGGTTCTGCGGCTGGAAGCGCTTCGGTTGCGCCCGGCAGTTCCTGAAGTTGAGCACTACTCGCCGCGAGGTATTCGTGCTTTGTTTGGACCACTTGTTGCCGAGACCGTCCAAACTGGCGCGCGGCCACCATGCGGCAATGCCTTACGAGGAGGTCGCCACCTTCATCGCCGATCTGCGGCAGCGGGAGGCAAAGGCAGCGCTCGCACTGGAGTTTTGCATTCTCACCGCCGCTCGTTCGGGCGAAGTTTTAGGAATGCAGTGGTCGGAAATCAACTTCGACACGAAAACCTGGACGGTGCCGGCGGACCGTATGAAGGCAGGCCGGGAGCATCGCGTCCCCCTGTCCTCGCGAGCCATCGCAATCCTGCGCCAGATCGAGAAGCTCAAGACCGGCGAATTTGTTTTACCCGGGCTGGTCCGCAATAAGCCGATGTCCAACATGGCGATGGAAATGGTATTGCGGCGGATGAAGGTCGAGGACGCGACCGTTCACGGCTTCCGTTCCAGCTTTCGGGACTGGGCGGGAAATGTCACAGGCTTTGCGCGGGAGGTTGTCGAGACCGCCCTAGCCCGTCCTATTCGTGAGAGTGCGTTTTTTTAGTCCGATTGATGTGGCCGCACATCTGCTCTGACGAGGCGCGCGGGATTGCCTTCGGCTTTTCACCGCCTGACGACCCGTACTTTGCAACGCGCTTGAGGGATGGGTTGGGCGAACGGGGGGCGGACGCCCCGCCGGTCAAGGACCGAGCGGCAGCAGCGCGCCTGGCAAGCCGCGGATCAGGTCGGCTTCGGGACATGCCGCGGCAAACGCAAGGCGAATGCGGCTCGTGGTCTCGACGACACGGGCAGCGAGTTTCAAGAGACGAAGACGCAGCGTCGCGAACTCGGCTGTGGCCAATTCCCGGGCTTTGGGAATCGCGTCGCGCACGGTCAGCATCAGCCAATAAGCGGCGGTGTGGAGAACGAGGCGGACTTGATTGGCGAGCGCCGAACGGCAGCTGGTGCGATCGGAGGCGAGCTGTGTCTTATGCAGCTTGATCAGATTCTCGGCTTGGCCGCGCGCGCAATACAGGCTGTCGTAGATCCACTCGGCCGAGCCGACATCGAGGCTGGTGACGACGAAACGGATGTCGAGGCCGAGCATCGTCGCCTCAATACGGGCGACGGTACGCCGTTCGCGATCCCAGGACTTGGCCTTGTGGCGCGTCTCGGTATAGCCACGCAGAACCGGCAGGTTCTCGATGGCGCGTCGCGTGCGGATGTCGTCGGCGGCCTCGTCGACTTTTCTGGCGAGCGGCTTGGTGCCGGACAGACCGAAGATGTAGTCGATGCCGTTGGTCTCGCACCACGTCATGGCCTCCGGCCGAGCATAGTGCCCGTCGCCACGGAACGTAATTCGCGTGTTGTGCCACCGCGTCCGGATATGCCGTATCAGGCGGCGCAGATGGGCACGCACCTCGACGCCGCCCGGCGTCTTGCCGGGCCGCAGCACGACCGCCACGGGCCGGCTCTTCTCCGTGTCGTAGACGTGGATCGGCAGGAAGCAGCGTTCGTCATAATGAGCGTTGAACAGCGAGAGCTGCTGATGGCCGTGGACGACATCGCAGGTATCATCGATGTCGAGCGTGACGGATGCCGGCTCGCGCGGGTAGCTATCCATCCATGCGTCGACCAAAGTGTAGGTCAGTCGGATCACGTCGCGCAGGCGCGGAGCATTCTCCAGCCGCGACAGCGTCGGTTGGGAACACAGATCGCGACCCGTGTCCGGCAGCCGTCCGCAGGCCAGCTTGAATGCGGGATCGGACCGCAGATGATCGAGGTCGTCGGCGTCCTCGTAGCCGCAGCAGATCGCGAACATGCGCGCGCGGAACATATCGACAAGGCTGTGCACGACCCGCGTCGGATCGCGCCGATCCGGGAACACCCGGGCCAAATTGTCGGCCAAGCCGAGACGCCGCTCGGCCATCGCCAGAAGCATCACGCCCCCGTTCGAGGTCAGCCGACCGCCATCGAAGGCAGCTGTGACTTTCTTGGCGTGAACGGCTGGAAACGAGAAGGGCAGAATCGTATCATCGGTCATGGCGGGCCTGGTGTTCGCGGCTGAAGGTGATGGGGTTGGCTTTGCAACCGAATCCTACGCCGCATCAGCGCTTTACACCACGCTCGCCAGCCTCTCAGGCGCACTCTGACGAATAAGACGGGCTAGCGCATGTAATCGGTGACAAGGCTGAGCAAGCGTATCGGCGAAGCGACGCTCTGGAAAAGCGACGCAAACTGATGGAAGCGTGGGCAGCCTATTGCGAGCGCAGGGCCGCAACTAACGTTGTGTCGATCGGCGAGCGAAGGGGTTAGGACTTCCAGCGGTGGTCAAAAAGGCTCACACGCGAAAGAAATTAACGCGTCGTTAGCCCGTCTTATTCGCAAGAGTGCGTCTGAGGGGCTGGCGAGCGTGGTGTAAAGCGCTGATGCGGCGAATACAGCCTGAAATGGCTAGGGAATTGGACGACCGGCGCCGGAAGCAGGACGACCTGCCCGGCCGGCCCGAGGCCATCCGGAGGCTGGTGGAGCTGGGACTAAAGACCAAGAAGTGAGGCTACGGCCTCCGGAGAAGGTTTTGGATCAAGGCGCCAAACTCCGGTGCCGCGTCGTCCTTCACTATCCCGTCGGAGCCGGGCCTGAAAAGTGCACCCAGAACTACCGCGCGATCTTTTTCCTCGACGGACTGGCCTTTCAACATGGCTAAAAAAGTCATGATCATTGTGCGTCGCTCGTCTGCGTCGGACGCGAGATGGTACGACCCCAAGTAGATGCGCAGTAGAATGCGGCCAGCCCAGAAGACAGCCGTCGTCATCAAAAGCGCAAAGGCGGTTGATTTGAACAGCGCAGCATACGGAATTGCGCCGCCCTCTACAGGTAAATGGGACGCGGCCACCGAGTACAAACAAAAGAGAGCGCCGGCCGAGGCGAGCGAATAGCCGCCAAGAATCCAGCCGGCGTTGCGATATTTTTTTTGGTACTTTTCGGATCTTTCCTCCCAATATTTCACCGGAGCTTGAAGTTGCATCTGCGCTGCGTAGGCTGCGGATGTGCCCTCCAATTCAGCCTTCAGTTTGTCGAACGCCTCTCGCTGTGTGTCATTCGGCCTGCAATATTGACCCCCTAAGCCGGGGGATCGGCGTCCAAAATTGACCCCCTACAGATTGATCTGTTGCGCTGCCTGCTTTGGAACGAAGCAGGTGGTGGGGGATGCTGATCGTGGAGACAATTGCCCGGATCCGGCGCGAGCACTTCATCAAGGGCAAGACGATCAAGGAGATCGCCCGTGACCTGAAGGTGTCGCGGAACACGGTCCGGAAGGTGCTGAGGTCGGGAGAGACCTCCTTCGAGTACGAGCGGCAGGTGCAGCCGCGGCCAAAGCTGGGACGATGGGCAGTAGAGCTTGACGGATTGCTGGCGGCGAACGCGGCCAAATCGGCTCGTGAACAGCTGACGTTGATCCGGATCTTCGAAGAGCTGCGCGGCCGCGGCTACGACGGCGGTTACGATGCCGTGCGGCGTTACGCCAGGCGGTGGAGCAAAGAACGCGGGCAATCGACCGCGGCGGCTTATGTCCCGCTGAGCTTTGCCCCAGGCGAAGCCTACCAGTTCGACTGGAGCCACGAGGTGGTCTTGCTGAGCGGGACCACGGTGATGGTGAAGGCCGCCCATGTCCGGCTCTGTCACAGCCGCATGCTGTTCGTGCGGGCCTATCCGCGGGAGACGCAGGAGATGGTGTTCGACGCCCACGACCGGGCGTTCGCTCTGTTCAAAGGCACCTGCACCCGCGGCATCTACGACAACATGAAGACCGCCGTAGAGACGATCTTCGTCGGTAAAGGGCGTCTCTACAATCGCCGCTTCCTGCAGATGTGCAGCCACTATCTGGTCGATCCGGTCGCCTGCACGCCGGCGTCGGGCTGGGAGAAGGGGCAGGTCGAGAACCAGGTCGGGCTGGTCCGGGAGCGCTTCTTCACGCCGCGGCTGCGGTTCAAAAACCTCGACGAGTTAAACGCCTGGCTGCTCGACAAATGCATCGCCTACGCCAAGGCTCATCGCCACCCGGAGCTGGTCGATCAGACGATCTGGGAAGTGTTCGAAGCCGAGCGTCCCAAGCTCGTTCCCTATGCCGGCCGCTTCGACGGCTTCCATGCGGTGACGGCATCGGTCTCGAAGACCTGCCTGGTGCGCTTCGACAACAACAAGTACTCGGTCGCAGCCAGCGCAGTCGGACGGCCGGTCGAAGTCCAGGCTTATGCCGACCGCATCGTGATCCGTCAGGATGGACGCATCGTTGCCGAGCACCCGCGATCCTTTGGCCGCGGCGAGACGACCTATGATCCCTGGCACTATGTGCCGGTGCTGGCTCGCAAACCCGGTGCCTTGCGCAACGGCGCTCCCTTCAAAGACTGGGTGCTGCCGGCCGCGATCGAGCGGATCCGGCGCAAGCTTGCCAGCACCGACGATGGCAATCGGCAGATGGTCGACATCCTCACCGCGGTGCTGACTGACGGTCTGTCCGCGGTGGAAGCGGCCTGTGCCGAAGCGCTCGGTCATGGCGTCCATTCCGCCGATGTCGTGCTCAACATCCTGGCCCGTCAACGTGAACCCGCCCCACCGGCCAACATCATGACGCCGGCCGCACTGACGCTCCGTCATGCACCGATCGCCGATTGTGCCCGCTACGACAACCTCCGGAGGACCATCTGATGGAACGAACCCAAATCTTCGACCTCATGGGCGAGCTCAAGCTCTACGGCATGAAGGCTGCCTTCGACGAGATCATGGCAACTGCCGTCAAGCGCCAGCACGAACCTCAGCGCATTGTCGGCGACCTGCTTAACGCCGAGATCAACGAGAAGCAGGCCCGCTCGATCAAATACCAGCTGACCATTGCCAAGCTGCCGCTTGCCAAGGACATCGCCGACTTCCAGTTCGACGGCACGCCGATCAATCAGACTCTCGTCAATGATCTCGCCAGCGGCGGCTTCATCGCCCAGCAACGCAATGTCGTGCTGGTTGGCGGCACCGGCACAGGCAAGACCCACCTGGCCATTGCCATCGCCAGAAGCTGCATCCGATCCGGTGCCCGCGGCCGCTTCTTCAACGTAGTCGACCTCGTCAATCGCCTCGAGACCGAGACCCGCAACGGACGGCAAGGACGGCTCGCCGAGCATCTGACCCGGATGGACTTCATCGTGCTGGATGAACTCGGCTATTTGCCCTTCGCCCAGTCCGGTGGCCAGCTCCTCTTCCACCTCGTCAGCCGGCTCTATGAGCGCGCCTCCGTCATCGTGACGACCAATCTCGCCTTCGGCGAATGGCCGAGCGTGTTCGGCGACGCCAAAATGACCACAGCGCTGCTCGACCGATTGACCCATCACTGCGACATTGTCGAGACCGGCAACGATAGCTGGCGGTTCAAGAGCCGAGACGACGATCACGCCACCCGCGCTCGTCTCGCCTCCGCTATCCCGGCCAGCTCCGACGAGACGAGCGCTACCAGCAAAGCCCGCCGCACGAAGGGGTCAAAATTGGACGCCGATGAGGGGTCAAATTTGCAGGCCGATTGACAGGCAATCCTATTCTCGGATCGCCAAGGCCACCGCGATGATGGCGGGACGCTACGCCCATGCCAAACAGTTCAAGCGGCACCAGCGGCAGTTGCGCATCCTGCGCAGCCGCCTGGGCCGGATCATCCGCGACATCCGCCGCAAGATCGAAGGCCAGGATGCGCTCGAAGAGGCGTTCGCACTCCCGTTGAGCCGGGCCACGCAGATCCGCTCGCAGCAGCAGCGCCAGCGCGGCTGGAAGCTGTATTCCTTCGATGCCCCCGAGGTGGAGTGCATCGGCAAGGGCAAGGCCGGCGCGCCTTACGAGTTCGGCGTGAAGGCTTCCATCGTCACCAACAACCGGCCTGCTCCCGGCGGCCAGTTCGTGCTGCACGCCAAGGCGCTGCCCGATAACCCTTACGACGGTCACACCCTGCGGGACGTCATCGACCGAACCGAGACACTCACCGGCTGCGCGATCGAGCGCGCCTTTGTCGACAAGGGATACCGCGGCCATGACGCACAGAACCCGCGCCGCGTCTTCATCTCCGGCCAGAAGCGCGGCGTCTTCGGCACTATCAAGCGCCAGCTGCGGCGCCGCTCCGCTATCGAGCCCGTGATCGGCCATTTGAAGGCTGACGGACACCTCGGCCGCTGCTACCTCAAAGGCCGCGCCGGCGATGCCGCCAACGTCATCCTCTCCGCCGTCGGTTACAACTTCCGCCGCATCCTCGCCTGGCTAAGGGCTCTTTGGTACCTCTTCCTGGCTGCCTTCTTCTCAGTCACCAGCAACCGCACACCACTCAAATCGGCTTCTTAACCGACGACTAAGGATCGCACCTTTAGCTACCTCGCCTTCCGAGGTTAGCTGGCTGATACGTGCCGGCGTAAGGTCCAAGTACGCCGCGAGTTCGGCGCCAGTAACGTTGCGCTCCGGCGCCGAGGTGGCAGCCGGGGTCTCAAGGGTGGTGGGCTGGCGAGGCTTTAGCCTCGGCTTTGCCATGTCGAAGTCACTTCCTCTCCAGAAGGCCAGCGCGAACCAGTTCGGCGCCGAGGTCCTTACAGGTGCCGTCCTTGTCCTGGGCCACCTTCATTATCGTCAGTTCCGCGGCGACCTTAGTCACCTTAGAAATCTCTGGGATAAGGTCACCCGCGCGATACGAGGCGCCGAACTGTTCTTTGATGGCTTCTCGCACCGCTCTCACCACCTTGGGGTGGTTGGCGCCGGACCCCTCTGCCAGCTCGTAGCCGCTGCAGAGCGTCTTGATAACGACTGCAAAAGCCAACTTGGAGGCGAACTCGGTATCAGCGCTGGCGCGCGCCGGTGTGGCGACGAGTGTGGAAGCTAAAACGGCCGTGATGACTGCGCACTTCATGACTTAGGTTCCGTCGTTTGCGTCACATCTGTTTTTTTTGTCGTGGGCTTTCTCAGCTTGGTTGTATCAGCGCCGCAAAATTTGTTGACAAATCCCGGCCTGCAAGGGTTTTCGCGGTCCGCTGCTACAAGTCTGTTCAATGTTGAGGCTGAGATCAACCCATTTCACGAGTACGCGGCGTGGCGGATCCTTATCCTTTCTGCACAAGTGGCCGCCAAACGCCTCGGCGGACTGGGTTACGATCGCCAGCTTGCCGCAACTGAGGCCGCGCTTCGTGAGAAGCATCGTCGGTGGAAGGAGCAGCAATCCTAGCACGCGCCGAGCCACATCCGAGCGCGCTCCACAGCCGCATAGGACGATTGTGCTACAGCGCGTGTGGAGGATAACATCGAGCTATCCAACGAATGATTGGGGCAAAATAATTGATTGGGCAAGGAAACGAGTTCAGGCCAGTGACGACAATGCTTGGCCCCAAGACAACGTCATTGTCTGAGAATTTTCTCCATGGCCTTTCCACGCGCCAGTTCGTCGATCAACTTGTCCAGGTAGCGGCTCTCTTGCATCGTCGGCTCTTTGATGTCTTCGACGCGCACGCCGCAAATCACGCCCTTGATCTGCGCGCGCGACGGATTGAGCCGAGGCGCCTCTGCAAAGAACGTCTCGAAATCGGTTTTCCGTTCGAGCTGAGCCTCAAAGTCCTTTTGACCATAGCCCGTCAGCCACGCGATGATCTGATCGACCTCGGCCTTTGTCCGCCCCTTTTTCTCGGCCTTGGCAACGTAGAGCGGGTAAACGCTGGCGAAGCTCGTTGTGTAGATCCGGTGTTTTGCCATGGTGCCGAGCTCTTAAAGATAGCCGGTCACTCGACAGGCAAGCATATCAGGCGCAACGGCCTTCAGTCCGCGACATACGGTATCGCCGATTGTTTGATTGCAAGGCGCATCTGATGGGTGGCCAGGAGTGCCTCCACCGCCCAGACCTGCTGCGGCGCGAGGGCCGGACCGAGGATGATTTCCTCGATGCCACAGTTGTTGGGATGCGAGGTCGAATTGGGGATGATGATTTTATTGAACTGACCGAACTGACATGACCGGTAGGGAACAAGCCCGGCAGGCGCGACGCGCGTTTTCAGCCCGGGCGGCCAGGATACATCGGCCCAGACCAAACGGGATTCGCACTCTTCACGGAAATGCTCGTTCTTGAGCGCGAGCGCTGTTTTCAGCGCATGCGGCCACCATCTCTTAACCTGGGCGCGGGCGCCTTCCGGCTCGTCGGTGCCTTCCAACAGACGTGCGACGAGCTGGGCGACAGCCTCGTCGGCGGCCGCGTGCTGCTGTTCGGTGTCGTAGATCACGGGCGTGATGTCGAAGCGTTGCTCCTCGGCGTTCTGCCGCAGCCAGTCGGCGTCGAAGCCGATCGAGAAACCCTGTCCGCGATTGTAGCCGCGCCATTGCGACAGCAGATCGCCGTTCGAGGTGAGGGACCCGACGAACGCATGGACGCTTTCGCTGTGTTCCCGAAACCGCGTTATCCTTTCCCAGGCGAGCGACGATATCTGCTTGATCTTCGTGCCGCGGCGCTCGATGGCCGCGAGCACAATATCCCAGCCGTGCCGAAACTCGGACGTGTCGTTGAGAAAACGGTAGTGCGACGTCCACAGGGATTTGCTGGCAACGATGCCGTAGAGACCCGCGGCGGAGGTGTAGTGGTACAAAATCATGGGGCGGCTTTCGCGATGAAGTTCAGACAAGAACTATTCCTGGCTGCTTGCGATCGACCTCGACAAGCCGAGTATCGATATTGCGTGTTATCAAGCCGCTCGACACAAATCTGGCGACCACGCGCGCAAGCAGCGCCATGTGGTCTTGCAGAGCGCTCTCGGATGACGATGCATCCACATAAGCGTCTCCTTCGCAACTACAAAAAGTGGCGCGATCATGTCCGCGGAAGGTAACCCTTCCAGTGAGCCTCTGAGACGATGCTAATCGGCAATCCGCTGTCGCGCCATTCGCAAGCCTTCATTATCTTGTTCCCGAAGGATGAGTGCTTCCAGGAGTCGGTCGCATAGATGCCGACTACAAGAACGTTTGTCTTTTGCGTCAGGATGCCGACCTCCGCACCCAGGCTTTCGACCGCGTGCTCACATTCTTTCCGGCGACCAAAATTGAAGGTCCCTGTGAAGCAATATCGCCGGCCGGGGAACGTCAGCGCCGGCACAGGATCGTTCAAAGGTAGCGAGGTCGATTTGAGGATCTCTCCTAGGCCGCCGATGTCGCGATCTGAAAATTGATTTAAAGTGTCGAGCAACTCCGCCTTCTCGTTGTCATCGACTACTCCGTCACCGAGCATTTCAGTGATGCGCTTGTAGAGCACCCGCACAACCGGCTGATCGCTAATGTGGAGGTTGGCAGCAAGCCACTTCTGCAGAAATTCCACTTCCGCGACGTTGATCTGGTCGTCTGCCACGAGGCCGCGCGCAATGCCGATCAACTCGTCGATCTGCCTGGAGCCAATTCGGTCACCCCCGACGCGCTTGTAGAACTCTTCATCTTTCCCAGACGTCATGAAAAAAGCTCCAAGAGTCCGCATCAGACCACAACCCAAGAGCGAACGCAAGGTTCAGCCAATCTCCTTGGTGAAATTAATGACCTCGCCCCGGTCGAGCCGAGTATTGACCCAGCCGACTTTTCCGCACGCAGTCCGGAAGATCGGCGAGTGGCCCGCGTAGCGGCGAGCATCCTCGAAGGCCTCGACGAAATCCTGACTGTCGTCCGGTTGAAGCTGCCGAAGGAGCTTCGTCGATCGCTCGCCTGTACCAACATCGCCGAGAACATGATGGGCACCATTCGCCGCGTCACGCGCAACGTCAAACGCTGCCGGAATGCCGGTATGGCCTTGCGATGGGTCGCGGCCGGCATGATCGAGGCCAACAAGGGCTTTCGACGATTGAAGGCGCATAAGCAATTGTCGGTTCTGCGTGCGGCCCTTCAAGCTCACCACGATCGCATGACGATCAAGGGTGACGACAAGGCTGAATAAGACGAGACTCGTGGCAAGCGGAACCGTGACTGGCGACCGCGAGATAGCTGCGAGCAGGGCGGCCCCCGGAGCTGCGGAGTAAGCGCCGATCACAAACAATATCTGCCAAGCCAACGGATTGAAGTATGCTTCACGGGCCGGCCACGCCGGCAAATTCCAGCTATAGAGCTGCACCATCATGTAGAGCAGAAAGGACGCGGTGAGCGCGATCGCTGCATTGCGAATCATAAGCCATAGCACGAGCGGAAACCCGAAATGCAGCATGACGAACAGCGGCAAGATGTCTGTATTCACAGGCGTGTATTGCAGCGCCAAGAGATGGATGAGGGCAATTCCCGGATTGTCAAAAAAGACGCTGGTGTTGGTCTCGTCGCGATAGACGCTACTTCCCGCGACCCAGACCAGGGCGAGATAGGCGATCACCAGCAGCAGAAATGCAGCCCAGATTTCCAAGCTTCGCCGCAGGCTGCGGACGATGACGGTTGGCCATCCCTGCCAACGCAATGCGCCGCCGTAGGCAAGCATGCAAGTATAGCCAGAGATGAAGACAAAAATCTCTCTGAAGTGTCGGACAATCCGTAGTTGCGAATGGTCAACCAGTCGAACCCGTTGCCGGGAATGTGGTCGATGAAAATGAACCAGAGTGCGAGCCCGCGACAGGCGTCGAGACGCAAGTCACGACGATCGCCATCAAGATAAGCGACGGGATCGCATTCGTGCGAGGATCCTTGTTCAAGTCGTTCGTCCCCGCATCTAGACGTCGCTCGCGCACCTGCACGTCGATGTCTCTCATACAATAGGTTTTGGAAAGGCCCCTGCATGGAACACCGGAGCTTTCATAGGAGCCACTTTCGATGAATTGACGCCCATGGGCTTAAGGACAACCTTTGACGCGGCGCATCCGGCCTAGCCGGTTGTCAGTCTCCTGCCGTTCAGTGGGAAAACAGCACGGGAATCGGTGGTTTCGTCAGGATGCTTCGGGTTGCGCCTCCCAATATGAACTCACGGAAACGCGAGTGGCCATAGGCGCCCATGACGAGGAGATCCGCTCTGCTGGACTCGATCTGTGCTGCGAGGACGTCGCCGATGGTCCGTTTGGCGGCATTCACCTCCTCGACGATCACATCGATTCCATGCCTCGACAGGTTCTTGGCGAGCTCGGATGATGAGCGGCGGCTTGAAATCGCTTTCTCGTTGGTCACCGTAAGAATGCACACCTCACGCGCCTTCTCCAGGATCGGGATGGCATCGGAGACCGCGCGAGCAGCAGCGCGGCTGAAGTCCCACGCGACGAGCACCCTATTCAGGGCGACCGCCTTGGACGACGGGGCTTCCGGGACCACCAGGGTTGGTCGCCCGGAGCCGAAGATGATGGCTTCGGCATACCATTGATCGTAGGATTCTGGCACCGGCACGATGGTGAGGTCGCGCAACCGCGCATATTCCACCAGCAGGTCCGGTACTTCAGACGTCAGACAACGCTCGAGAATAATCTCATGCAGCACGTCGGATTTCTGAGCGGCCGCCTCAAACGCGGCCAGCAGGTCCTGCGCGTTCTTTCTGCTTCTGTGCGCCTCGCTGGCCACGATCGACCCGATATTGCCAGCGCCGCCCAGGAAGCTGCCCGGTATCTGCACGTGAGCTTCATATGAGATCGCCGCGATGTGGGCGCCGAGAGCTGAGGCCAGCGACACGGCGCTATCAATCACTGAAACTGGTGTCGGATCCGGATAGCTGGTGAGCGTGAGCAAAACGTCTCTAATGGCCATCTTTGTCTCCGGGGCTGTAATTTCTTCTTCGAAAGTAGCCACGAAAGGTCCGAAACACTTGATCTAGCTAGCCCGTCCTATTCGTGAGAGTGCTTTTTTTAGTCCGATTGATGTGGCCGCACATCTGCTCTGACGAGGCGCGCGGGATTGCCTTCGGCTTTTCACCGCCTGACGACCCGTACTTTGCAACGCGCTTGAGGGATGGGTTGGGCGAACGGGGGGCGGACGCCCCGCCGGTCAAGGACCGAGCGGCAGCAGCGCGCCTGGCAAGCCGCGGATCAGGTCGGCTTCGGGACATGCCGCGGCAAACGCAAGGCGAATGCGGCTCGTGGTCTCGACGACACGGGCAGCGAGTTTCAAGAGACGAAGACGCAGCGTCGCGAACTCGGCTGTGGCCAATTCCCGGGCTTTGGGAATCGCGTCGCGCACGGTCAGCATCAGCCAATAAGCGGCGGTGTGGAGAACGAGGCGGACTTGATTGGCGAGCGCCGAACGGCAGCTGGTGCGATCGGAGGCGAGCTGTGTCTTATGCAGCTTGATCAGATTCTCGGCTTGGCCGCGCGCGCAATACAGGCTGTCGTAGATCCACTCGGCCGAGCCGACATCGAGGCTGGTGACGACGAAACGGATGTCGAGGCCGAGCATCGTCGCCTCAATACGGGCGACGGTACGCCGTTCGCGATCCCAGGACTTGGCCTTGTGGCGCGTCTCGGTATAGCCACGCAGAACCGGCAGGTTCTCGATGGCGCGTCGCGTGCGGATGTCGTCGGCGGCCTCGTCGACTTTTCTGGCGAGCGGCTTGGTGCCGGACAGACCGAAGATGTAGTCGATGCCGTTGGTCTCGCACCACGTCATGGCCTCCGGCCGAGCATAGTGCCCGTCGCCACGGAACGTAATTCGCGTGTTGTGCCACCGCGTCCGGATATGCCGTATTAGGCGGCGCAGATGGGCACGCACCTCGACGCCGCCCGGCGTCTTGCCGGGCCGCAGCACGACCGCCACGGGCCGGCTCTTCTCCGTGTCGTAGACGTGGATCGGCAGGAAGCAGCGTTCGTCATAATGAGCGTTGAACAGCGAGAGCTGCTGATGGCCGTGGACGACATCGCAGGTATCATCGATGTCGAGCGTGACGGATGCCGGCTCGCGCGGGTAGCTATCCATCCATGCGTCGACCAAAGTGTAGGTCAGTCGGATCACGTCGCGCAGGCGCGGAGCATTCTCCAGCCGCGACAGCGTCGGTTGGGAACACAGATCGCGACCCGTGTCCGGCAGCCGTCCGCAGGCCAGCTTGAATGCCGGATCGGACCGCAGATGATCGAGGTCGTCGGCGTCCTCGTAGCCGCAGCAGATCGCGAACATGCGCGCGCGGAACATATCGACAAGGCTGTGCGCGACCCGCGTCGGATCGCGCCGATCCGGGAACACCCGGGCCAAATTGTCGGCCAAGCCGAGACGCCGCTCGGCCATCGCCAGAAGCATCACGCCCCCGTTCGAGGTCAGCCGACCGCCATCGAAGGCAGCTGTGACTTTCTTGGCGTGAACGGCTGGAAACGAGAAGGGCAGAATCGTATCATCGGTCATGGCGGGCCTGGTGTTCGCGGCTGAAGGTGATGGGGTTGGCTTTGCAACCGAATCCTACGCCGCATCAGCGCTTTACACCACGCTCGCCAGCCTCTCAGGCGCACTCTGACGAATAAGACGGGCTAATCCGCGACATAGGGAATCGAGGATCGACGGATTGCCAGTCGCATGCTTTGGGAAGCCAGTAACGCTTCAACGGCGATGACCTGCTGTTGTCCGAGTGCAGGACCTACGATTATCTCTTCGACGCCAAAGTTATTGGGATGAGGAAGTGCACTTTTCGTTGTTGCCAAGTCAAACTGAAACGCTTGGTATGGAATAAGTCCAGTCGATGAAATTCGCGTTTTCAGGCGCACCGGCCAACTGTGACCAGCCCAGACAAGGCGGAATTCTTTCTCTTCCGAAAAGTGACGATCCTTCAAGCGGAGAGCGGTCTTCACTGCCTGTACCTGCCATGTGTTGATTCTTTCAAGAACAGTTGTTGGTTCAACCAACTGCTGGATGAGGAGGTCTACCGTTGTGTCAGCGGCCGCTCGCTGCTCGTCAGCGTCGTAGAGTACACGACTTATGTCGAATTTTTGTACAACGGCGTTTTGTTCGAGCCAGTCCTCGTTAAAGCCAATCGCAAAGCCTTGTCCGCGATTGTAGCCGCGCCATTGCGAAAGAAGATCCCCCTGCGACGTCAGTGAACCGACAAACACGTACGCCTTGTCGCGATTTCGCATAAAAAGCTCATACGTCTGCCAGGCGAATGATGAGCGGTCCTTGATTTCCGCTTCGCGACGGTCGAACGCATCCACCACGATTTTCCAACCGTACCGGAACTCCGAAGTGTCATTCAGAAACTGGTAGTTGGAGGTCCAAAGCGATTTGCTCGCTATTATGCCCTGCAGGCCAGCGGCGGTGGTGTAATGGTACAAGGTCATTGGGGGCTCTCTGGACGATACCTTAGGCGAAAATTGGCGCCGACGTTCACAAATATGCTCCGTGTCCTATCTATCCCTCCAGACACCCATAAGTTCGACTGAAAAATGAGATTTGCACAATTCTGTTCAATGTGGCCGCTGGTGGCCCAGGCCGTGTGAAAATCGTGTAACTTGCGGCGCACTGGTGCATTTCGCGGCCGCCGAGCTTCTAATTCGGTGGAAGCGAGCCCAGTGGCAACCAGGAACTTCATGTAGGCGCGGACTTGGTCGCGCGGAGGTCGGCCTCACGCCCGCATCGCCTCCAGCAATCCGCCTACGCCCAGGATCATCATCACGCGTTTCATGTTGTAGGCGAGCACGTTGAGCGCCATCTCGGCGGCCACCTTTGGCAGCTTTTTCGTGAGAAAGTGCGTTGCTCCCATCCAACACTTCAACGTGCCGAACGGATGCTCCACTGTCCGGCGGCGGACACCCATTGCATTGGCGCTGTGGTCGAGCCGATCCTGAACTTTCTCCAGAACGGCCTCGTGCTCCCAGCGTGAGATGCGGCGCTCGGGCCCTGTCGTGCACTGAGCTTTTAGCGCGCAGGTTTTGCAGGTGCTTGTCCAATAGCGACGCAGTGTCTTTCCATCCTCTACGTTCGTATAGTGATAAGTTAGTTGCTCGCCGGCGGGACAGCGATAAACATCTTCGGCGGCGACATAGACGAAGTCCTGTTTGCCGAAGCGGCCAGCAGCTTTGGCGCCCGAAGTCATCGGCTTCGGCAACGTCACCGTTATGTCGGCTTCCTCGCAGGCCCTGATCTCCTCTCCATCGTAATAGCCGCGGTCTGCCACGACTTCGAGGGTTTCGACAGCCATCTCGTCGCGTGCCTGCCCGGCCATTTTGGCGAGTTGGTGGCGATCGGTGCCCACGTTGGTCACCTCGTGAGCCACGATGAGATGATGTTGCGTATCAACTGCAATCTGCACGTTATAGCCAACAATCCCGGTGTCCTTGCCACTGGTCGCCATCGAGCGCGCGTCAGGATCGGTCAGCGAGATCTGCTTGTCCTCTTTCTTCATCATCTCCGCATTGATCGCATTGAGCCGACCGGTCTCCTCCTTGAGCTTCTCGATCTTGCCCTTCAACCTCGCAACTTTCGCCTCTGGCACTGTATCGCCATGCCGATCGGCGGTCTCGAGCTGCGAGAGATAGCGGGCGATGCTCTCGTCGATCCGCTCGAGGCGCCGCTTCATCTTCGCCTCGGTGAAGTTCTTGTCTCGCGCATTGACAGCCTTGAACTTCGATCCATCGATGGCGACGCTCGCTCCAACAAGCAGATCAAGCTTGCGGCACAGCGCGACGAACTCGCGGCAGACCTCACGAATGGCCTTGCCATTGTCCTTGCGGAAATCCGCGATAGTCTTGAAGTCCGGCGCCAACTGCCCGGTCAGCCAGATCATCTCGATATTGCGCTGGCATTCCCGCTCCAGGCGTCGGCTCGACGGCACGCGATTGAGGTAGCCGTAGATGTAGAGCTTGAGCATCATGCCGGGATGGTAGCCGGGTCGCCCCATGTCGAGTGGCTGGACGCCAACGAAGCCGAGCTTATCCAGATCGAGCCCCTCGACGAACACATCAACCGCACGCACCGGATTGTCCTCGGCCACGTAGTCGTCGAGCAGTGCGGGAAACAACGTGCTCTGCCCGCGATCAACCCCCTCCACGAATCCCGCCATCGCCCGTCCCCACCGATTCATTGGAGAATAATAGCAGAGACGGAGTTTTCACACGGCCTGGGCCCTGAGCCGACATGATCAGGCGCGTCTCTATTGTCAGCTTACGACGGCAGTGCAGCCGTTATTCGCGGGCGATTAGCCGTATCTGTCATCAAACGAACTGACGTTGCCACGCTGTGCAAAGTTCAGCGAATTCGGCCGGATGTGCTTCTCGGACCTTTGCGCAGAAGTAAGCATCCTCGCCGTGGGCTTCATGCTCTCTGCCGGTCGCGCATCGAAGTGTCGCGCGTACTAGTTAGTACCGGCAGATAATGCCAGGGATCGTAGATGATCTGGTCACGCCGGAAGTGGCGCGGATGGTCGGCGACCACCTCGTCGCCCAGCAAGACGACAATCCGTTCGGCATGGGAGCGCACCAGAACCATCCGGCCGGCGGCGCGCGCATCGACGCTGTAGCGATTGTGATCGGCCATGATCAGGCAAGTGGTGCTGGCCCTAACGGCCTTCTCGACGAACCCGTCGAAGGGGCCGCGAAGCTCCATCAGGCTCGCGCGTTCTTCCTGGAACACGTCCCAGATCGGCCGATCCTTGAACTCCGGATGCCTGGTTCGTTTGGCGTAGGCGATGCACTGATCTTCCAGCCACGCATTCAGCTCGGCGAGACTCTTGACCCGAGGCTTCGGCCGGAACATCTGGTCACGCAAGTTGCCAACCTGGTTCTCGACCTGACCTTTCTCCCATCCCGAGGCGGGTGTGCAGGCCACCGGGTCGATCAGATGGTGCGAGCACATTTGCAAAAAAAACGGCGGTTATACCGGCGCGCCTTGCCAACGAAGATCGCCTCGACCGCCGTCTTCATGTTGTCGTAGATGCCGCGCCGGCAAACCCCGCCATAGAACCGGAACGCCTTGTCATGCGCGTCGAACACCAACTCCTGAGTCTCGCGGAAGTAGACGCGCACAAACGGCATGCGGCTGTGCGACAGCTTCATGTGCGCCGCCTTGACCGTCAGCGGCAAGCCCTGGAGCGTGATCGTCTCGTGGCTCCAGTCAAACTGGTAGGCTTCCCCAGGCGCAAAGCTCATCGGCACATAGGCATGAGCCGGAACCCGGGCGCGTTCGTCGCGCCAGGACTTGACGAAGCGATGCACGCTGTCGTGCGCGCCGTCATATCCGCGCCCACGTAATTCCTCAAACAGCCGCTGCGTCGAGCGGCGTTCCCGCTTCGGCAGATTAGCTTCGGTTCCAAGGATCTCCGTCAGAGCCTCGACCCAGTCGCCAAGCTTAGGCGTCGGCTGAACGCCCCGCGCGTATTTGAACTCGGTCTTGTGGCCCCGAATGACCTTGCGCACCGTCGCGCGCGATACCAAAAGCGTGCGCACTATCTCCTTGATGGAGCGGTCCTGCTCGAAATAGGCGCGCCGTATCTCGCCGATCTTGTCCACGCCAATCATCCCCATCAGCCCTTCCCGGCTGACTGAGGCCAAAGGGAAGGACGCTGACACACAACGTCAAAGGGGGGTCTTTATTGGACGCGAAAACCGCCCCTCAGGGGGTCATTATTGCAAGCGAATTTACAGCAATTCGTCGACGCTGAGTCGCGCTGGCGCTGCTTCCAGTCGCGGGGTCAGAGGCGTCAGCGAAATTTGCGCGGCACCCAGAGATGCGACGCGCTGTCTTGGCTCCGCCCACAAAGCCTTGCGGGGCGGGCTTGAAGAAAAGGGGCCGCATCTCTGCGACCCCTTGCCGGTTGCAATCTTACTCGTACTGAAATGTCAGCCCCGGCGAACCCAACCTAGAGTTTTCCACGCCTAATGTAATCCCGATAAAATACGGCGTATGCGCAAGACAGCCAATCGGAGGCCACACGGGGCGGGCGATCATCGGGCTACTTCTGCGTGGGGCCGGTGTGATCCTTTGAGCTTTAGTGCCCGCCCTATTCGTGAGAGTGCGGCTTTTGGGCCCGATTGATGCGGCCGCACATTTTGTCTGACGAGGCGCACAGGATCGCCTTCGGCTTTTCGCCGCCTGACGACCGGTACTTTGCAACGCGCTTGAGGGATGGGTTGGGCGAACGGGGGGCGGACGCCCCGCCGGTCAAGGACCGAGCGGCAGCAGCGCGCCTGGCAAGCCGCGGATCAGGTCGGCTTCGGGACATGCCGCGGCAAACGCAAGGCGAATGCGGCTCGTGGTCTCGACGACACGGGCAGCGAGTTTCAAGAGACGAAGACGCAGCGTCGCGAACTCGGCTGTGGCCAATTCCCGGGCTTTGGGAATCGCGTCGCGCACGGTCAGCATCAGCCAATAAGCGGCGGTGTGGAGAACGAGGCGGACTTGATTGGCGAGCGCCGAACGGCAGCTGGTGCGATCGGAGGCGAGCTGTGTCTTATGCAGCTTGATCAGATTCTCGGCTTGGCCGCGTGCGCAATACAGGCTGTCGTAGATCCACTCGGCCGAGCCGACATCGAGGCTGGTGACGACGAAACGGATGTCGAGGCCGAGCATCGTCGCCTCAATACGGGCGACGGTACGCCGTTCGCGATCCCAGGACTTTGCCTTGTGGCGCGTCTCGGTATAGCCGCGCAGAACCGGCAGGTTCTCGATGGCGCGTCGCGTGCGGATGTCGTCGGCGGCCTCGTCGAGTTTTCTGGCGAGCGGCTTGGTGCCGGACAGACCGAAGATGTAGTCGATGCCGTTGGTCTCGCACCACGCCATTGCCTCCGGCCGGGCATAGTGCCCGTCGCCACGGAACGTAATTCGCGTGTTGTGCCACCGCGTCCGGATATGCCGTATCAGGCGGCGCAGGTGGGCACGCACCTCGACGCCGCCCGGCGTCTTGCCGGGCCGCAGCACGACCGCCACGGGCCGGCTCTTCTCCGTGTCGTAGACGTGGATCGGCAGGAAGCAGCGTTCGTCATAATGAGCGTTGAACAGCGAGAGCTGCTGATGGCCGTGGACGACATCGCAGGTATCATCGATGTCGAGCGTGACGGATGCCGGCTCGCGCGGGTAGCTATCCATCCATGCGTCGACCAAAGTGTAGGTCAGTCGGATCACGTCGCGCAGGCGCGGAGCATTCTCCAGCCGCGACAGCGTCGGTTGGGAACACAGATCGCGACCCGTGTCCGGCAGCCGTCCGCAGGCCAGCTTGAATGCCGGATCGGACCGCAGATGATCGAGGTCGTCGGCGTCCTCGTAGCCGCAGCAGATCGCGAACATGCGCGCGCGGAACATATCGACAAGGCTGTGCACGACCCGCGTCGGATCGCGCCGATCCGGGAACACCCGGGCCAAATTGTCGGCCAAGCCGAGACGCCGCTCGGCCATCGCCAGAAGCATCACGCCCCCGTTCGAGGTCAGCCGACCGCCATCGAAGGCAGCTGTGACTTTCTTGGCGTGAGCGGCTGGAAACGAGAAGGGCAGAATCGTATCATCGGTCATGGCGGGCCTGGTGTTCGCGGCTGAAGGTGATGGGGTTGGCTTTGCAACCGAATCCTACGCCGCATCAGCGCTTTACACCACGCTCGCCAGCCTCTCAGGCGCACTCTGACGAATAAGACGGGTTAGCAAACTCTTGGCTCATTTGATATCGAATCTGTCACTAGCGACATCGCTTCCTCGTGTAGCGAGAACTCATGACTGCGATCGACCCGGTAATCCGCTTCACTTCGCCCAGCGACGTACCCCGCCTCAAGTCCAAACAAGACCGCGGTTCACGACGTCGCGTACGGCGCGAAACGAGACCGTGTTTCATCGATCTGAAGTGCGCGGCCAATCGGGGGAAATGCCCGCTGCGCGCATTCCGGACGTTCGCAGACCTTGCAGCCCATCCCGATCGGCGTCGGCACCGATGGATCAGTCAGGTCGAGCCCCTGCGAATAGACGACGCTTCCCGCGTGGCGGATGTCGCATCCTAGTACCCAGAATCAGAGCTGAGTGATACGGCGGCCTTTGAAACGGCGTTGACGGACCTTTTTCTTGGTCCAGACGAAGGGCTCGGCTCTGTCGTTGTATGCGTTGACGTAGGCATCGATGTGCTCCTGAAGCTGCGTGAGGCTTGTGAAGGAGGTGCCGCTGAGCGACTGCCCCTGCAAGATCGAAAACCATACCTCGACCTGATTGAGCCAAGACGCACTTGTCGGCGTGAAATGAAATTGCACGTTGGGGTGGGCCTTGAGCCAATGCTCGTTCTTCTTGTGGGTGTTGAGGTTGTCGAGGATGACGTGAAGCTTCCGGTTCGGAAAAGCCGCGGTGACGCTGTTCATGAAGTCGAGAAACTCGACGCGGCGTCGGCGTTTTGAATGCGCCGCGATGATCTTTCCGGTGGCGACTTCGAGCGCCGCAAACAATGTTGTGGTGCCATGCCGCTTGTAATCGTGGCTCTGGCCGGTCAAGGCGCGGCCATTGGGCAACTTCAGATAACCCTGCGCTCGCTCCAAAGCCTGGATCGAGGGCTTCTCGTCCACGCACAGCACAATGGCCTTCGCGGGCGGGGCGACATAGAGGCCGACAACATCGGCGGCTTTGGCCGTAAAGTTCGGGTCGTTGCTCTCACACCAGGACTTACGAGCCGCGAGGTCAATCTTGTGGCTGCGCAGGAACCGCCAGACATATTGGACGTCAACATCGCCCAGCGCCCCGGCCAGCAGGGGCCCGGTCCAGCGTGCGAACCCGTCCGGCGGCGGCTTGTCCAGCAGCTTCAGAATCCGCTTGTCGGTGGCCTTCGTATAGATTGGCTGCTTGCCCGGTCGCGGCTTGTCTTGCAGCCCTTCAAGGCCTTGGTCGGCATAGCGATGCCGCCAAAGGCTGACAATCCGCGGCTGGACCCCAACTTCCTTGGCGATCGACCGAGTGCTGCGTCCATCCGCCGCCAACAGAACTATCCGCGCCCGCTTCAAATCGCGCTGCAACGTCACCGGGGAGCGGCAACACGCCTCAAGCACCTTGCGATCTTTCCTCGAAAGGTGGACTTCTCTTGCTTCGGGTATCATCCCGACCTTGAATCACGACTCACGCTTTAAGAACAGTAGGTACTAGGGCCACGGCGAATGTTTTCGCGGGCGCCAGATATCCGCCTCGACCATGCGAAACGGTTCGCGCGATCCAGAGGTATGTTCGCTCGTCCGGCATTCGCGCGAGTTGGGTAAGTATTCTGCCTGGGTTGGCAAACGCTTCGTAGACATTCCAGAGCGGGCACGTTCCACCCACGCGGGAGAAGTGGAAATCGGTCGCAGACTGACGCTTTGAGATGTTACCGGCGCGATCGACCCGAATGAAGAAAAACGGAACGCCGCGCTCGTTTGGACGCTGCAAGGTGCTCAACCGGTGACAGATGGTCTCAAATCCGACGTCAAATTGTTGAGTCAGAAGTTCGACGTCGTAGCGCCTTCGCTCGGCCTGTTCGAGAAAAAACGCATACGGGAGCACCAGCGCGCCGGCGAAATAGTTGGCGAGGCCGATGCGGGCAAGGCCCCGCGCCTCCTTGCTGGTAAGACCGGCCTTATCGACCAGTGCCTGCAGCTCGCGATCGAACGACAGCATAGCGATCTGTGTGCCCAGTTGGAACGCGCGTTGTCCGGGCCGCAGACGTGACGACAGATGCAGCGTCCTTGCTTCAGCGTCGAACCGTCTCTGGGGCCCCGCAGCGATATCGTCGACGCCATCGATCACGATGCGCACACCGAAGTCAGTTTCGAGATGGGAAGCGAGCGTCGATGCCGCCTGCCCTGCTTTCAGATTGATCTTGAGGGCAATCTGCTCGGCGGCCTCGTCCAGTTCGGCGATGTAGTTGTGATTGGCGTAGAAGAAGTCGCGGACCTCCTCAAATGCCGTCGAGGGCAGCATGGCCGCATCCGCTTGCCTGTCTTCCCCAAGTCGCGTCGCCAGCACGGCAGCCTGCTCTACCGCCTGTCGCGACCTGCGATGCAGCCCCACCAGCGCGCGACCGACCGCTGGCATGTTGAGCGCTATTTCCCGCACTTCGGCGGTGGCGATGGTCTCTCCGAGGGATGGGTCGGAGAGCACTTCCTTGAGGTCGGACATCAACCGCGCCTCGTCGCCTTCGGCAAACATCTGTAGATCGAGACCGAAGGCCGAGTTCAGCGCAAGCAAGACCGGCAGCGTCAGCGGCCGCTGATTATTCTCCATCTGGTTCAGGTAGCTTAGCGAGATGCCGAGCTTGTCTGCGAGGGCAGCCTGGGTGAGCCGGCGCTCCTCCCGGAGGCGCTTCAGCCGTACACCCATGAAGGTCTTTTTCATGCCGGCGCCTTTGCAAACTTTGCAAATCGAGGAGAAACCTTACGCAAAACTACGCTTTTTCAGCCCTTTCGAGCGATGGACTTTGCAGATATTGCGAAGTCTCTGCTGAATAGCAAGCCCTTTGGACATTCCCATGCCGGCACATGCTCTCAAGACCAGTCCCTCCGGTGAAACACGATTTGTCGAAATCGTGTTTCCCGACCTCGCCAATCACTACAACACGCTGTTCGGCGGCAATGCGTTGAGCCTGATGGGCAAGGCCGCCTTTGTTGCCGCCACCCGTCGCGCCCGCCGGAACGTCGTCATGGCCACATCTGACAAGATCGAATTCCACGAGCCGATCCGGGTTGGCGAATTGATTGAGCTGATTGCCCGCGTCGACCGCGTCGGCAGAAGTTCGATGACGGTTGCCGTCGAGATGGTGCGCGAGAACCTGATGAGCGGTCAGCGCCAATCCGTCATTCGAGGAACGTTCGAGATGGTTGCCGTTGACGCCGACGGGCGTCCCGCCGCTATCGAACCAATAAGCCACCGCACGCCAAAGGAAGCCGTTTCGTGAAGCACCACAAGGTCCGTACCTACAAGTCCGCAGAACATCTCGACCGCGCCGATCAACTGGCGTGGAAAATCGCGTCCGTTGCCTCCGATCCGGTCCGAATCGAAGACCCCGTCGTCGACATGATCGGCAACCGCATTATCGACAACGCCGCCGTCGCGGCCGCTTCGATCGCGCGGCACCCGGTCGTCAGCGCCCGCGCCCAGGCCGAAGCGCACCCGCGACAGCCGGGCACAACCATCTTTGGCTTGCCGAGCAGCCAGAAGTATTCGCCGGAATGGGCAGCGTGGGCAAACGGCGTCGCCGTCCGCGAACTGGATTTCCACGACACGTTTCTCGCGGCCGACTATTCGCATCCCGGCGACAATATCCCGCCGGTACTCGCCGTCGGCCAGCATTGCGACGCTTCAGGCGAGGACCTGCTGCGCGGGTTGGCTGCGGGTTATGAAACCCAGGTCGATCTGGTGAAGGGCATCTGCCTGCACGAGCACAAGATCGATCATATCGCCCATCTCGGTCCGTCGGCAGCCGTCGGTATCGGCGCGCTGCTCGGGCTGCCGACCGAGACAATCTATCAGGCCGTGCAGCAGGCGCTGCACGTCACCACCACCACCCGTCAGTCGCGCAAGGGTGAGATTTCGAGCTGGAAAGCCTTTGCCCCAGCGTTCGCCGGAAAGATGGCGATCGAGGCGGTCGACCGCGTCATGCGCGGCGAAGGCGCCCCCTCGGCGGCATGGGAAGGCGAAGACGGCTTCATTGCCTGGCTGCTCTCAGGCCCGAAGGCCGAATACATCGTGCCGCTACCGCAGCAGGGCGAACTGAAGCGCGCTATCCTCGACACCTACACCAAAGAGTATTCGGCGGAGTATCAGAGCCAGGCGCTGATCGATCTGGCTCGGCGGATGGGCCCCAAGATCGGCGATCTCGCCGCCATCGAAAGCATCGTCATCCACACCAGCCATCACACCCATTACGTGATCGGCACCGGCGCGAACGATCCGCAGAAGATGGACCCGAAAGCCAGCCGCGAAACCCTCGACCATTCCATCATGTACATCTTCGCGGTCGCGCTCGAAGACGGCGGCTGGCACCACGAAAAATCCTACGCGCCCGAACGCGCGGCCCGTCCGTCGACCGTCGAACTCTGGCACAAGATTTCGACCGTCGAGGATCCCGAGTGGACCCGGCGCTATCACAGCCACGATCCCAAGGAGAAGGCTTTCGGCGGGCGCGTTATCATCAAGCTGAAGGGCGGCTCGACCATCAGCGACGAACTCGCGGTTGCTGACGCGCATCCGCTGGGCGCGCGTCCGTTTAAGCGGCCGGACTATATCCGCAAGTTCCGCACCCTCGCCGAAGGCGTGATCGCAACCGCCGAACAGGATCGCTTCCTCGCCGCCGTGGAACGGCTGCCGTCGCTGCGCGCCGGTGAATTGTCGGAACTGACATTCTCCGTCGACGCCTCACGGCTCGGCGCGCCTGCCAGCCACGGAATCTTCGACTGGAAACCGGACACACAGACCGCGGCGCGACGCGCGGCAGGATCATAGGAGGACACCATGACTGAAGTGAAACCCGCACCCAAGAAATCCGTTGCCCTCTCCGGCGTCGTCGCCGGCAATACGGCGCTTTGCAGCGTCGGCCGCAGCGGTAATGACCTGCATTATCGCGGCTACGACATCCTGGATGTCGCCGGCGTCTGTGAATTCGAGGAGATCGCCCATCTGCTGGTGCACAGCAGCCTGCCGACCCGCGCAGAACTTGCCAATTACAAGGCCAAGCTGAAAGCACTGCGCGGCCTGCCGCGCGCGGTGCTCAACACGCTGGAGCAATTGCCAGCCGCAGCCCATCCGATGGACGTCATGCGCTCCGGCGTCTCGGCGCTTGGTTGCGTGCTCCCGGAGAGCCATGACCACAACATGCCCGGCGCACGCGACATCGCCGACCGCCTGATGGCCTCGCTCGGATCGATGCTGCTGTACTGGCACCACTACGCCCACAACGGCCGCCGGATCGAAGTCGAGACCGACGACGACTCGATTGGTGCCCATTTCCTGCATCTGCTGCATGGAAAGCGGCCCTCGGCTTCTCATGAACGCGCGATGCATACCTCGCTCAACCTCTATGCCGAGCATGAGTTCAACGCTTCTACCTTCACGGCGCGCTCGATCGCCGGCACCGGTGCTGACTTGTATTCGGCGGTGACCGGCGCGATCGGTGCGCTACGCGGTCCTAAGCATGGCGGCGCCAACGAAGTCGCCTTCGAGGTTCAGAAGCGCTACGCGACCCCCGACGAAGCCGAGGCGGATATCCGCCGCCGGATCGAGGCCAAGGAAGTCGTGATCGGGTTCGGCCATCCCGTCTATACGATCTCCGATCCTCGCAACAAGGTGATCAAGCAGGTGGCGCGCGAGCTCAGTACCGAGGCCGGCAGCATGCGCATGTTCGAGATTGCCGATCGCATTGAGGCCGTGATGGCCGACACGAAGCGCATGTTCGCCAATCTGGACTGGTTCAGCGCCGTGTCCTACCATGCGATGGGCGTTCCGACCGCGATGTTCACGCCGCTTTTCGTGATTTCCAGAACATCGGGTTGGGCCGCACATGTGATCGAGCAGCGGCTCGACAACAAGATCATCCGGCCGGCTGCTAATTATGTCGGCCCAGAGAACCGCACCTACGTAGCGCTTGAAGCTCGGGATGCACCGGCTTCGACCGTGCGGGCGGCATAAGGAGACGCCAGTGCCATATCTCGTCGCATCGGAGCTGCCGAGGGAAACGGCCGGTCATCGCTTTCGCGCGTTGTTGCAGCGTCCGGGCATTCTGCGCCTGCCCGGCGCCCATAACGGCATGTCGGCGATCCAGGCACGCGAAGCGGGCTTTACTGGTCTTTACCTCTCCGGAGCCGCCATGACGGCGTCGATGGGCTTGCCCGATCTTGGCATCATTACCGTTGACGAGGTCGCATTCTTCGTCCGCCAGATCGTCCGCGCCTCGGGGCTGCCGCTTCTGGTAGACGGTGATACTGGCTATGGCGAGGCCCTCAACGTCATGCACATGGTGCGGACCTTCGAGGAAGCCGGCGCTGGCGCCGTTCATATCGAGGATCAGCTTCTCCCGAAGAAATGCGGTCACCTCAACGACAAGAAGCTGGCCGACGCTCACGACATGGCGGCCAAGGTGGCCGCGGCCGCGAAGGCGCGCCGTGATCTCGTCATTGTTGCCCGAACCGACGCCGCCGCCAGCGAAGGGCTCGATGGTGCCGTCGCGCGAGCCAAGCTCTATATCGAGGCCGGCGCGGACGCGATTTTCCCGGAAGCGCTCAACACCGCCGAGATGTTCCGCGCGTTCGCCGAGCGGATGCCCGGCGTTCCCCTGCTCGCGAACATGACTGAGTTCGGCAAGACGCCCTTTTTCACCGCGTCCGAGTTCGAGGAGATGGGTTATTCGATGGTGATCTGGCCGGTCTCGTCGCTGCGGGTTGCCAACAAGGCGCAACAGCAGCTTTACGCAGCGATCGCACGCGATGGCGGCACCCATAAGGTGGTCGACCACATGCAAACTCGCGCTGAGCTGTATGCCACCATTGGATTGTACGACTACGAGGCATTGGATGCGTCGATCGTACAGACCATCATTCCCGAAGGGATGCCGCAGCGGGCTATGGGCTCGAAATAGACCTTGTTTCTGAGACGCTATACGGGCGTAGCCGGAAGCCATGAACGATTTCGTCAGAGCGGTCCTCACGCCGCCGCATGGGCACAAGAAAGTGTTGCTGCATTCGTGCTGCGCACCCTGCTCTGGCGAAGTCATGGAGGCGATGCTGGCCTCGGGGATCGACTACACGATTTTCTTCTACAACCCGAACATCCATCCCGAACGCGAGTATCTGCTGCGCAAAGATGAGAACGTGCGCTTTGCGGAGAAACACGGCGTGCTGTTCGTCGATGCTGACTACGACAAGGACAACTGGTTCGCCCGCGCCAAGGGCATGGAGTGGGATCCGGAGCGCGGGCGCAGGTGCTCCATGTGCTTTGACAAGCGTTTCGAGCGCACCGCGCTATATGCGCAAGAACACGGCTTTAGTGTCATGACGAGTTCGCTTGGTATCTCGCGCTGGAAGAACATGGCGAAGATCAGCGACAGCGGCCAACGGGCCGTCGTGCCTTACGAGGGATTGTCGTCAGGGACAATACCTGGCGCAAGGGCGGCGGCTCCAGCCGTATGATCGAGATCAGCAAGCGCGAGGCGTTCTACCAGCAGGAATATTGCGGGTGCGTCTATTCGCTCCGGGACACCAACCAACACCGCCGCCGCCAAGGCCGCGAACCGATCGAAATCGGTACCCAATTCTACGAGTTTGAGGACAAGCCGCCGGTAACGGGTGATTGAGCAATACCAGGGTGTTTTTGATCACGGTCATTGACTGCGGTCGGACTTGACCTTAACTCCTGTGCTGTCGTGGTTCTGCGGGCTCGTTTGGCCCGGAGCTAAGAGGGAAGCCGGTTCAATGCCGGCGCTGCCCCCGCAACTGTAAGCGGCGAGTTGTTGTCCAACAAAACCACTGAGGCCCGAAAGGGCTTCGGGAAGGCCGGACAACAGCACTGACCCGTGAGCCAGGAGACCTGCCTCGACAACAGAACGTACTCGGGCGGGGTGTCTCGGTGGTGCGATTGCGACTCCTCGCGCCACCTTTCGCCCGGAGTCCAGGCGTGTCACGTGGCCTGCGCCCCCAACATCGGGGTAAGCCATGTCTATTTCTTCACTTCCCGTCGCAACACTCGGAACGCCGCGTATCGGACCGCGCCGCGAACTCAAGATGGCGCTGGAAAGCTTCTGGTCCGGCAAATCCAGCGAACAAGCCCTGCGTGAAACGGCGGTCGGCCTGCGCGCCGCCAACTGGGCCCGCCAAAAGTCGCTCGGCGTCAGCGTCATCCCCTCAAACGATTTCTCGTTCTACGATCAGGTGCTCGACACCAGCGTGATGGTCGGCGCCATTCCGGAAGTGTACGGTTGGAAAGGCGGCGATGTGTCGCTGGCAACCTATTTTGCGATGGCCCGCGGCGCGCAAGGCTCCGATCACGATGCCAGTTGCGGCCACTCGCATCACGCGCACGGCGCGTCGCATGGCGTGCCAGCGCAGGAAATGACGAAGTGGTTCGACACCAACTACCACTACATGGTGCCCGAATTCAGCGCCGGCCAGATCTTCAAGGTGTCCTCCTCCAAGGCGGTCGACGAATATCGGGAAGCCAAGGCGCTGGGTTACAAGACCCGGCCCGTCCTGCTCGGACCGGTGACGTTCCTTAGGCTTGGCAAGAGCAAGGATGCGGCACTCAACCCGCTGTCTCTGCTGCCAGTCCTGCTGCCGGTTTACGTCAAGCTTTTGCAGCAACTCGTCGCCGAAGGCTGCGAATGGGTGCAGATCGACGAACCGTGCCTGGTGCTAGACGCAGACCGCGAAACCCAAGGCGCGCTTCAAATGACTTACGCGCTCTTGGCGGAAATGGTGCCGGGCCTGAAGATCATGCTCGCCAGCTATTTCGGCAGCCTGGGCGACAACGCCGATACCGCGCTATCGCTGCCGGTCGCCGGACTTCACATCGACCTTGTGCGCGCGCCGGAGCAACTCGACAAGATCGTCAGCGCCGCACCGAAGGTAATGACCCTGTCGCTCGGTGCGATCGACGGTCGCAATATCTGGCGCTCCAATCTTTCCGCCTTGCTGAAGCGGCTGGAACCGGCGGTCGCCAAGCTCGGCCAGGACCGGGTGCAGATCGCCCCCTCCTGTTCGCTGCTGCATGTCCCGATCGACCTCGGACAGGAAACCAGCCTCGACCCGGACGTGAAGAGCTGGCTTGCCTTCTCGGTGCAGAAGATCGCCGAACTGGCCACCCTGGGCACGGCGCTCGCCGGTGGCCGTGACAAGGTCGCCGATGCGCTGGCAACATCGGACGCCGCGGCTCGCTCGCGCGAGACGTCGTCGAAAATTCACAATGCCGACGTGGCGAAGCGGATGGCGGCGATCGACGATGCCATGCGCCGGCGCCAGAACGTCTTCACGAAGCGCGCCGGTTTGCAGCGCGCACGGTTCGGGCTGCCAGCGTTCCCGACCACGACGATCGGCTCGTTCCCGCAGACCACGGAAGTCCGCAATGCGCGGGCCGCCCATGGCAAGGGTGCGATGAGCGACGCGCAGTATGAGCAATTCCTCAAGGAAGAAACCGCCCGCGCCGTTCGCTGGCAGGAGGAAATCGGCCTCGACGTGCTGGTGCATGGCGAATTCGAGCGCAATGACATGGTGCAATACTTCGGTGAGCAGCTTTCGGGCTTCACCTTCACCAAGCACGGCTGGGTCCAGTCGTACGGCTCGCGCTATGTCCGCCCGCCGATCCTGTTCGGGGATGTTTCTCGCCCCAAGCCGATGACGGTCGAATGGTGGCGTTACGCGCAGTCACTGACCCAGAAGCCGATGAAGGCGATGCTCACCGGACCGGTCACCATCCTGAACTGGTCGTTCGTCCGCGACGACGTCCCGCGCAGCGAGGCGTGCCGTCAGATCGCGCTCGCGATCCGGGACGAAGTGACCGACCTCGAAAAGGCCGGCGCCAAAATGATCCAGATCGACGAAGCGGCCCTGCGCGAGGGCCTGCCGCTGCGGAAGTCGGAATGGAAGACCTATCTCGACTGGGCCGTCGAAAGCTTCCGAATCTGCTCAACCGGCGTGACCGACGAGACCCAGATCCACACACACATGTGCTACTCGGAGGTCAATGACATCATTGACGCGATCGGTGCCATGGATGCGGACGTGATCTCGATAGAAACGTCGCGCTCCAAGATGGAATTGCTGGACGCCTTCAAGACCTACAAATACCCGAACGAGATCGGTCCGGGTGTCTACGACATCCACTCGCCGCGCGTTCCGGAGGTCCGCGAAATGGCCGAACTGCTCGCGCTCGCGCGCAAGCGGCTGACCGACTCCCAGCTCTGGATCAATCCGGATTGCGGCCTGAAGACCCGCAAATGGGAAGAGGTGCGCCCTGCCCTCGTCAACATGGTGGCGGCCGCGCGTGAAATGCGGCACGCCTCCTGAGGCATGCTCCCGGAGCGCGCGGATACATCGCGCGCTCCATCATCTCATTGAGGTCACCGATGCGCTTCTGGATCGAATGTACGCGGCACAAAACGAACAACCCCGTCCACATCAACATCGCCCTGGTCGGCAGCATGTGGCGCGACGGCGAGCGAACCATCCTCGCCTTCGTCGGCGGCGATGCCGAGCGTGTCGAAGTCACCGAGACACCCGAACAGATCATGACCATGCATCTGGGACCGACAGGAGCCGCTTGATCAGGCAATGACAGTTGGAAATCTCAACGTTGAGGCAACCGGCTCGCATTCCGACCTCCGAAAGGTCGGATCCCATCCGGATTATTGGTACCCGATCGCGTGGTCGCATGAACTAAAGCCCGGCAAGACTTTCGCGGGGCATTTTGCAGGCGAGCCCATCGTGCTGGTTCGCCCCGTCAAAGGCGATGTGTTTGCGCTGGAAGACCGATGCGCACATCGCCAGGTTCCGCTCTCGAAAGGTACCGTTGATGGCTGCACCGTGCGCTGCTGCTATCACGGCTGGCGCTACGACGGCTCGGGCCAATGCGTCGACGTGCCCTATCTCGGCAAGGGCAAGCTGCCAAATGGCGTTAGGTCCTATCCTTGCTTCGAGAGCAATGGCATCATTTTTGTCTGGCCGGGCACCGCGCCGGCGGCCGATCCGCTCGCACAAATCGGGCACGCTGCCGAGCCGGGATACAGGAGCCGTCGGTTCGGCAAGATCGTCCGCTGCCACTACACCTTCATGCACGAGAACCTGATGGATATGAACCATCAGTTCCTGCACCGCCGCACCACGGGAAAGGTGACGCCTCGCTATCTTGCCAGCCGTAAGGGCGACGGTTGGATGGAGGTCGACTACAGCTTCGCTCGTCCGGATCAGAAGCCGCCGCTCGGCGAGACCGTGATTGTCGGGAGCCTGCGCGGCAGCGCCCGCACAGCGCGTGACCTCATGACGGTGCGGACGGACTATCCCTACCAAACGCTCCGCATGTGGACCCGCGATGACAAGCCAGTTTTGAGCGTGTGGCTGGGGTACACGCCCGTCGATGCCAAACAGCGCCGCAACCGGACCTTTATCGTGCTGTCGGTGCGTAAGCCCAAAATTCCCGGAGTGCTCGATCTGGCGTGGCCGGTCCTCGCCTGGTTCACCGATCGCGTCTTCGCCGAGGATTGCGAGATCGTCGAAATGGAGCAGGCCGCGTTCGACGAACAAGGTGCCGACTGGAATCAGGAGGTCTTTCCACCGATACGCGAGTTGCGAACACTTCTACGCGATTGCGGAAACCCGCGTTAGTTTGCCCGCCGGCTTCCCTGTCCCGAGGCTGGTAAGGGCGTGTCCATTGTGTCAATCTTGGTCGTCGTTTCGGACGTTAGTCGGAGGCAAGCCCCATGAATACCCAGTCCCGCCCGTCGCAAGTTGCCCCCGTCGAGAACCGGGGCGCCGCAATCGAAGCCGTCTTCGAACAGCGGGGCATGGAGCCCAAGCCTTTCATTGAGACCATGACCCATGCGGCCGAAGAAGAATGGGTACCGCGAAATGGCGGCCGGGTCGTCGCCAAAGCGTGGACGGATCCCGCCTTCCGTCAGCGTCTGTTTGCCAACGGCAAGGATGCCGTCGCCGAACTGGGTCTGAGCATGCCGGCGCACCATCGGCATCTGGTCGCGCTTGAGAACTCTGACACCGTCCACAACGTCATCGTCTGCACGCTGTGTTCTTGCACGGCCTTCACCATCATTGGCCTGCCGCCGGACTGGTACAAGGATCTCGACTACCGCGCCCGCGCAGTCCGCGAGTCACGCACGGTGCTGCGTGAAATGGGGCTCGACTTGCCGCCCGAAATCGAGATTCGCGTCTGGGATACGACGGCCGATACCCGCTACATGGTCATTCCGGTCCAACCGCCGGAGACGATCGGCTGGCCGGAAGACAAGCTGATCGAGATCGTGACGAAGGAATCCATGATTGGCGTCGCGCGGCTGTAATGTCCCCTGCGAAATGAGGTGAACGATGGACGGCATTCACGATCTCGGCGGCCGCCAGGGTTTCGGAACGATACGCTACGCGCCCGGCGCCCCGGCGTTCCACGCCGCGTGGGAAAAGCGAGTTAACGCGCTGTACGGCATGGCCGTCCGGCGCGGTATCTTCAACATGGACGAGTACCGTCATGCGATCGAGCGCATGCCGGCGCGCTATTATCTTTCGGCCAGCTACTATGAGCGATCGCTGACCAGCCTGCTGACCCTATGCGTCGAGAAGGGCATCGTAAGCCGCGAGGAGCTGGAGCACCTGGCTCAGGGAGCTGTGCCTCTTTCCGAGCCCAGCGCACCCGGCCGCACCAACCTGCCCGACCGCGAGACCTTTCAGCGGGGCGACCGCGTCCGCGTCAAGAACGACTTTTTCGCCGGACATGTCCGGATGCCTGGCTATATCCGAGGAAAGCCCGGCATCGTGGTCAGCGAATCTCCGCGATATCCGTTCCCCGATGCGCACGCCCACGGGGTAGAAGCCGCGGACGAGCCGACCTACGACGTAGCCTTCCGCACCGAGGACTTGTGGCCGAACTCGGCCGACTCGGCGCTAGCCCGTCCTATTCGTGAGAGTGCTTTTTTTTAGTCCGATTGATGTGGCCGCACATCTGCTCTGACGAGGCGCACAGGATTGCCTTCGGCTTTTCACCGCCTGACGACCGGTACTTTGCAACGCGCTTGAGGGATGGGTTGGGCGAACGGGGGGGCGGACGCCCCGCCGGTCAAGGACCGAGCGGCAGCAGCGCGCCTGGCAAGCCGCGGATCAGGTCGGCTTCGGGACATGCCGCGGCAAACGCAAGGCGAATGCGGCTCGTGGTCTCGACGACACGGGCAGCGAGTTTCAAGAGACGAAGACGCAGCGTCGCGAACTCGGCTGTGGCCAATTCCCGGGCTTTGGGAATCGCGTCGCGCACGGTCAGCATCAGCCAATAAGCGGCGGTGTGGAGAACGAGGCGGACTTGATTGGCGAGCGCCGAACGGCAGCTGGTGCGATCGGAGGCGAGCTGTGTCTTATGCAGCTTGATCAGATTCTCGGCTTGGCCGCGTGCGCAATACAGGCTGTCGTAGATCCACTCGGCCGAGCCGACATCGAGGCTGGTGACGACGAAACGGATGTCGAGGCCGAGCATCGTCGCCTCAATACGGGCGACGGTACGCCGTTCGCGATCCCAGGACTTGGCCTTGTGGCGCGTCTCGGTATAGCCGCGCAGAACCGGCAGGTTCTCGATGGCGCGTCGCGTGCGGATGTCGTCGGCGGCCTCGTCGAGTTTTCTGGCGAGCGGCTTGGTGCCGGACAGACCGAAGATGTAGTCGATGCCGTTGGTCTCGCACCACGCCATTGCCTCCGGCCGGGCATAGTGCCCGTCGCCACGGAACGTAATTCGCGTGTTGTGCCACCGCGTCCGGATATGCCGTATCAGGCGGCGCAGATGGGCACGCACCTCGACGCCGCCCGGCGTCTTGCCGGGCCGCAACACGACCGCCACGGGCCGGCTCTTCTCCGTGTCGTAGACGTGGATCGGCAGGAAGCAGCGTTCGTCATAATGAGCGTTGAACAGCGAGAGCTGCTGATGGCCGTGGACGACATCGCAGGTATCATCGATGTCGAGCGTGACGGATGCCGGCTCGCGCGGGTAGCTATCCATCCATGCGTCGACCAAAGTGTAGGTCAGTCGGATCACGTCGCGCAGGCGCGGAGCATTCTCCAGCCGCGACAGCGTCGGTTGGGAACACAGATCGCGACCCGTGTCCGGCAGCCGTCCGCAGGCCAGCTTGAATGCGGGATCGGACCGCAGATGATCGAGGTCGTCGGCGTCCTCGTAGCCGCAGCAGATCGCGAACATGCGCGCGCGGAACATATCGACAAGGCTGTGCACGACCCGCGTCGGATCGCGCCGATCCGGGAACACCCGGGCCAGATTGTCGGCCAAGCCGAGACGCCGCTCGGCCATCGCCAGAAGCATCACGCCCCCGTTCGAGGTCAGCCGACCGCCATCGAAGGCAGCTGTGACTTTCTTGGCGTGAACGGCTGGAAACGAGAAGGGCAGAATCGTATCGTCGGTCATGGCGGGCGTGGCGTTCGCGGTTGAGGTGATGGGGTTGGCTTTGCAACCGAATCCTACGCCGCATCAGCGCTTTACACCACGCTCGCCAGCCTCTCAGGCGCACTCTGACGAATAAGACGGGCTAGTTAGCTTGGGGGTCATGCTGATGCTGCTCACTGTGACCGCATTTATCGCACTTTAATGTGCGGAGCTGAACGCCGGCCACGCGCCCAAATACCGGATCCTTCGTTGACGCGATCACTTTCATTCGGCCTTCGCCGCAGATCGGGCAAGCGTGACCTGACGTGTGGGCAGCGATTTGGTCCTTCAACGCCTTGATCTGCTTGTCCTTCTCATGGATTTCTTCGCGGGCATCGGTGAGCGCCATCCTGAGCTCGGCGACCTTGCCGTAGAGGTCCGCCATAGCGGACTTGAGTTCGCCCTCGCTAACTCCCTTCTCGATTTCGCGAAGCTGCTTGACGATGGTGAGCGCCTGCGATGCTGAGGCGAGTGCGACTGCGAAGTCCATACTGTCCCCCCGTGACGTTTCCACTCAATGCCACAAGGCGCGCCGCAGCGCCCCGAAAGGGGATGGCGGCGTATGGCCTCCCGTCACTAAACTTCCAAACCGGCCGCAGATACCTGACAAGCGCAAACAAAGAGCCTACTAACTGTGATAGCCTTCCGTGATTCAGTACCGTGGCCTCGATTTGCCGTGTAGGTGCGCGTAGTGCGTTCTATGTCGCGACCTCGCGCCACCTAGCTAGCGGGCTGGACATTTAGACCGGGCGTCGTAAGTACAGAACGCGCGCGGATAGGACGGCCATCCGACAAGCCAGCAGCACACTGGTTTCCGCGCTTCCTTAGGTGCAGCGCGGAGTGCATCGCGTGAAACAGGACACTTTCTCAAAGAGATTCCGACTCCTGAAGCAGCTTGGGAAGCAGCTCGGTTCGAGTCCCACGGTCGACTTCTTTTTTCCAGCGAAAGTTGGGGCGCTTTCAGCGGCCAGCAGTCCACCGGATTCTAACACTTGGGTCGCTTACGCTCAGTCGGCGCTTCGCGCGAATTCGATAAGCTCGGACCCTCACCTGCAAAGGGCTTTCACAGAATTGAAACTGAACCCGGAGGATCCCCGCCAGTGGCGTGAGCTTGCCTCTCAAATGGCGTACGTTTTGTTCCCGCATGTCGATCGCGGAGGCCGCCCGGCAGAGTGGAACTCCAAACGATATTGCGAGCTACTCAAAGAAGTGCATGACGCAAAAAAAAGACAGGATATCAGCGGAGACGAAGAAGCTTGTGCATTCGTCGCGAAGAAATCCAACCGAGCTTATTTCAACAAGGCAGGCAGGGACGGTCTCAAAAAGGCGCTTCAGAAGGCTCGTTCACCCAAGCATAACGGGACAATTAGAGACCTCCTACGGACCATAGAGCCACGCATGAAACGGCGATATGAGGAGGCGGGCGCCCCTTGGACTCCAGAGATCGAGGAACGCCTCGCGGCACTTCTGGCCGCTCGCATCGGAGCATTGTGATCTTCAGTCCCCCTCCTAGTGGCTCTGCACAGTGATTTCGACAGGTTGGGTTCGGCGGTCAGATTAGCTCCGGCAGGAGTTTCGGATCAACGAGGACCTCGATGTGGACGAAAAGCCTTCGATCCAGGCTTTGGAGCGAGCGCAGGGCTATCTGAAGTTGCCCAATGGCCGCGCCTTGACCGGTCAGAGCCACGACTACAAGCGGCATGGCACGACAACGCTGTTTGCGGCACTCGAGGTTGCCACCGGAAAGATCATCGCGACGCATTCAAAACGGCGGCGGCGTGTCGAGTTCCTCGACTTCATGGACAGCGTCACCGCTGCTTTTCCCGGACCGCCAGCTTCACGTCATCCTCGACAACCTCAACACCCACAAGAAGAACGAGCCCTGGCTCAAGGCCCACCCCAATGTGCAATTTCATTTCACGCCGACAAGCGCGTCCTGGCTCAATCAGGTCGAGATATGGTTCTCGATCTTGCAGGGGCAGTCGCTCAGCGGTGCATTGCGGATTCCGATGATCTCGCCCGGGTGTACCGATTTGATCTCGCCCAGGATTCCGAGATGATCTCGCCCACCATTCCGATTTGATGTCGCCCGGGGCGCGAGGCGTTCTGGCTGTCTGGTTTCTGGCATCGGCGAAGCCGCGTGGTCAATCTTGAATCGCGGTTCGACGGGTTGGTTTTTTCTGTTGCTCCTCCTGTGGGCATGTGGGCAACGCTCTTGCGTTGTCCAAGCGTAGCGGCATGTCCACAGCGCCACAGGCTCAGGCCTTTCGGTCGGGTTTGCGGGTTCGCCGCATGCTTTCGCCGTTCAGATCGATCCGGTGGGCGTTATGGACCAGGCGGTCGAGGACGGCGTCGGCGTAGGTGGGATCACCGAACACGTCTGTCATTCGGCCTGCAATATTGACCCCCTAAGCCGGGGGATCGGCGTCCAAAATTGACCCCCTACAGATTGATCTGTTGCGCTGCCTGCTTTGGAACGAAGCAGGTGGTGGGGGATGCTGATCGTGGAGACAATTGCCCGGATCCGGCGCGAGCACTTCATCAAGGGCAAGACGATCAAGGAGATCGCCCGTGACCTGAAGGTGTCGCGGAACACGGTCCGGAAGGTGCTGAGGTCGGGAGAGACCTCCTTCGAGTACGAGCGGCAGGTGCAGCCGCGGCCAAAGCTGGGACGATGGGCAGTAGAGCTTGACGGATTGCTGGCGGCGAACGCGGCCAAATCGGCTCGTGAACAGCTGACGTTGATCCGGATCTTCGAAGAGCTGCGCGGCCGCGGCTACGACGGCGGTTACGATGCCGTGCGGCGTTACGCCAGGCGGTGGAGCAAAGAACGCGGGCAATCGACCGCGGCGGCTTATGTCCCGCTGAGCTTTGCCCCAGGCGAAGCCTACCAGTTCGACTGGAGCCACGAGGTGGTCTTGCTGAGCGGGACCACGGTGATGGTGAAGGCCGCCCATGTCCGGCTCTGTCACAGCCGCATGCTGTTCGTGCGGGCCTATCCGCGGGAGACGCAGGAGATGGTGTTCGACGCCCACGACCGGGCGTTCGCTCTGTTCAAAGGCACCTGCACCCGCGGCATCTACGACAACATGAAGACCGCCGTAGAGACGATCTTCGTCGGTAAAGGGCGTCTCTACAATCGCCGCTTCCTGCAGATGTGCAGCCACTATCTGGTCGATCCGGTCGCCTGCACGCCGGCGTCGGGCTGGGAGAAGGGGCAGGTCGAGAACCAGGTCGGGCTGGTCCGGGAGCGCTTCTTCACGCCGCGGCTGCGGTTCAAAAACCTCGACGAGTTAAACGCCTGGCTGCTCGACAAATGCATCGCCTACGCCAAGGCTCATCGCCACCCGGAGCTGGTCGATCAGACGATCTGGGAAGTGTTCGAAGCCGAGCGTCCCAAGCTCGTTCCCTATGCCGGCCGCTTCGACGGCTTCCATGCGGTGACGGCATCGGTCTCGAAGACCTGCCTGGTGCGCTTCGACAACAACAAGTACTCGGTCGCAGCCAGCGCAGTCGGACGGCCGGTCGAAGTCCAGGCTTATGCCGACCGCATCGTGATCCGTCAGGATGGACGCATCGTTGCCGAGCACCCGCGATCCTTTGGCCGCGGCGAGACGACCTATGATCCCTGGCACTATGTGCCGGTGCTGGCTCGCAAACCCGGTGCCTTGCGCAACGGCGCTCCCTTCAAAGACTGGGTGCTGCCGGCCGCGATCGAGCGGATCCGGCGCAAGCTTGCCAGCACCGACGATGGCAATCGGCAGATGGTCGACATCCTCACCGCGGTGCTGACTGACGGTCTGTCCGCGGTGGAAGCGGCCTGTGCCGAAGCGCTCGGTCATGGCGTCCATTCCGCCGATGTCGTGCTCAACATCCTGGCCCGTCAACGTGAACCCGCCCCACCGGCCAACATCATGACGCCGGCCGCACTGACGCTCCGTCATGCACCGATCGCCGATTGTGCCCGCTACGACAACCTCCGGAGGACCATCTGATGGAACGAACCCAAATCTTCGACCTCATGGGCGAGCTCAAGCTCTACGGCATGAAGGCTGCCTTCGACGAGATCATGGCAACTGCCGTCAAGCGCCAGCACGAACCTCAGCGCATTGTCGGCGACCTGCTTAACGCCGAGATCAACGAGAAGCAGGCCCGCTCGATCAAATACCAGCTGACCATTGCCAAGCTGCCGCTTGCCAAGGACATCGCCGACTTCCAGTTCGACGGCACGCCGATCAATCAGACTCTCGTCAATGATCTCGCCAGCGGCGGCTTCATCGCCCAGCAACGCAATGTCGTGCTGGTTGGCGGCACCGGCACAGGCAAGACCCACCTGGCCATTGCCATCGCCAGAAGCTGCATCCGATCCGGTGCCCGCGGCCGCTTCTTCAACGTAGTCGACCTCGTCAATCGCCTCGAGACCGAGACCCGCAACGGACGGCAAGGACGGCTCGCCGAGCATCTGACCCGGATGGACTTCATCGTGCTGGATGAACTCGGCTATTTGCCCTTCGCCCAGTCCGGTGGCCAGCTCCTCTTCCACCTCGTCAGCCGGCTCTATGAGCGCGCCTCCGTCATCGTGACGACCAATCTCGCCTTCGGCGAATGGCCGAGCGTGTTCGGCGACGCCAAAATGACCACAGCGCTGCTCGACCGATTGACCCATCACTGCGACATTGTCGAGACCGGCAACGATAGCTGGCGGTTCAAGAGCCGAGACGACGATCACGCCACCCGCGCTCGTCTCGCCTCCGCTATCCCGGCCAGCTCCGACGAGACGAGCGCTACCAGCAAAGCCCGCCGCACGAAGGGGTCAAAATTGGACGCCGATGAGGGGCGCATTGCCTCATCGAAAATGTTACCGAACAATTCCGCTGATGACTGGGGCGGCGTTACCGAATCAGGTCGGTGGCGCCAATGGCGAGCGGGATCAGCATGGGCGCAAGGCGCGAGGTGTTGGCCGTGGTGGCGAGGCGCTACCGTGCGGCTGGACGAGTTGAGAAGGGACGGATCCTTGACGAGTTGACAGCAACGACGGGTTGGCACCGCAAGCACGCGGTGCGAGCACTGTCGGTTGCCGGAAGGGACAGGCCCAGACCACCACTGGACGAAGGGGCAACGAGCCCAACCGAACCAGCGACAAGTCGGCGACGCAAATACGCCAGCGTGCGCGACGCGCTGATCGCGCTGTGGGAAGCCTCCGATCGCGTCTGCGGTAAGCGCCTCGTATCGATGATCCCAGTGCTGTTGCCCGCACTCGAGCGGCATGGCCGGCTGAAGCCAACGAGCGCAGAGCGTGCGCTGCTGACAACTCTGAGCGCGGCGACGATCGATCGGATGTTGATCGACGTTAAAATTGCGGCTGCTGGGGGGCGCCGGCGGCGAGTCGGATTCTACTCGGCGATTCGACGCGAGGTGCCGATCCGCACTTTCAATGACTGGGCAAACCCGCCGCCAGGCTTTTGCGAGATCGACATGGTCGCGCACGGTGGGACCAGCGTCGCCGGCTCGTTTATCCAGACTTTGACCATGGTGGACATCGCAACAGGATGGACGGAATGCCTGCCCCTGGTGACACGCGATGGCAGCCTCGTCGTGGAAGCGATGACGCGAGCACAGGGCCTGTTCCCGTGGGTGATCTGTGGCGCCGACTTCGATAACGACAGCGCGTTCATGAACGACGTCGTCGTTCCATGGTGCCGAGCACAGAAGATCGAGGTAACGCGGTCACGTGCCTACAAAAAGAACGATCAGGCTTTCGTGGAGCAGAAGAACGGTGCGGTGGTCCGGCGGCTCGTCGGATACGGGCGCTTCGACGGGGTCGAGACGGCCCGCGTGATGGCACGTCTCTACGCGGCGGCGCGCCTGCTGGTGAACTTCTTCCAGCCGTCATTCAAGCTCAAAGAGAAGCGCCGCGAGGGTGCCAAGATCATCAAACGCTATCATCCGCCTGCCACACCATACGAACGTGCACTGGGGCACCCGAAACTCCCATCAGCGGTCAAGCGCCGTCTGCGCCAGACGTATCGGACTCTCGATCCCATACAATTGCTTGCCACGATCCGCACGGCGCAGGAAGAGCTCGGCGAACGGATCGGCAAGCGCGGTCTTGCGAAGGTTCCCACCGTATCGCCGGCTGATCCGCTCTCGTTTGCCCGATCGCTCGGCACGGCGGCAAACACCGCCGAAGTGCGGGCCACGCACCGCCGGCCGAAACGGCGATACAAAAAGCGTATTCGCATGCCCTCGAAGCTCGATCCCCATCTCGCGATCATCGAGAACTGGCTCGCCGTCGAGCCACAGCTCACTGCACTGGCCATCGTGGGCAGGCTCGCCACGATCGATCCTTCGATGTTCAGCGACAAGCAGCATTCGATCGTTCAGCGCCTGCTTCGGTCCCTCCGGCGGAAGGTGGCGGAGACAGCCATCGTATCCATGCCCGTGGATGAAATACGGCCCGAGGCTGTGGACGGCGCTGCGTGTGATGAGCACTCCGCCCCGCCCACAGCCTCTCCACCGAGCTGGCCGCGGCTCGAGACCGGTCTGGGGCAGTTCGTAGACCTTCATCCCGGGTAACATTACTTCCTGAGGCAATACGAGGGGTCAAATTTGCAGGCCGATTGACACACGTCGAAGTACCCCTATTCTCGAGCGGGTCGTGTCTCACGTTACGATCACTGACCCGCATCATTTTCTTTTTGGGCACCGGGTTGAGGTGCTGAAGGAGCGGTCGGGGCGCGGTCCCGCCTATGTCGTTGTCGCGCTGCCGGACGGCCGGCCGCGGGCGGTTCGCATCGCGTCGACCGATCTTGCCGAGACAATAACTTCTGGTCCGAACGCCGCCGATCTGCCGCGCATCAGCGCACGTACGCTGATCCCATTGATGCAACATTTGAGCGCGAGTCTGAGCCTTCTTGACGAGAAGGTGATTCGCGATGACCCACCGACCGCTTCCAGGTCGCGTTGCGTATCGACCCATGCCGACGTTGGCAAATCCACCCGGCCGTCCGACGGACGACATTCCGCGCCTGTGGCCGAATCTGTCGACCGCGACGCAAACCCAGATCGCTCAAATCCTCGCCACGCTGCTCCGGCGGATGCAAGCGGTTCCCGGCACGCCCGGAAGGGGACTGGGTCGTGCTGATCAGCTTGAACGTCGCTGACGAGCGGCTCACGACTGCGCACCGAGCCAAGTTGGCCTATGTCTACGTACGGCAGTCATCCGTGAACCAGGTGCGCCAGCATCAGGAGAGCACGGAGCTGCAGTACCGCCTCGTCGATCGCGCCATCGGTCTGGGCTGGCCGCCGGAGCGCGTCCAGGTCATTGACGAGGATCTGGGCAAATCCGGTGCTGGCGGTGTGGATCGTCATGGCTTCCAGAAGCTCATTGCCGAGATCGGCCTTGGCAACGCCGGTCTTGTGGTGAGCCTCGACGCTTCGCGCTTGGCCCGCAACAACCGGGACTGGCATCAGTTGCTCGAACTGTGCTCGGTGTTCGGTGTGCTCATTGCGGATGGCGAGCGGCTTTACGATCCGCGCGCCTACCACGACCGCCTGCTGTTGGGCTTGTCCGGCATCATGAGCGAGGCGGAGTTGCATCAGCTTCGGATGCGCCTTCACCAAGGGGAACGCCAGAAGGCGGCGCGGGGCGAACTGCGGCTGCCCCTGCCAGCCGGGCTCGCCTATGATCGCGCCGGCACAATTATTCTCAATCCTGATGAGGAGGTGCAGGCCCGTCTTCATCTCGTTTTTGCCAAATTCCAGGAATTGCAAAGCGCCCGCCGTGTGATGCGTTACTTGGACAGGAACGGACTGTCCTTGCCGGTTCGACCGCTGCTTGGACCATCTCCACATGAGATCGTCTGGCGGGCGCCAGATAGTGCACGCGTCCTTAGCGTCCTTCAAAATCCGGCCTATGCTGGGGCGTACGTTTATGGCCGACGGCAAAAGGATCCGAGCCGATGCCGGCCGGGATCGCTGACGGGAACGGTCAAGGTGGCGATCGCCGACTGGGCGGTTTGCCTCCGCTCTGCTCACCCGGGTTATATCAGCTGGGAGGAGTTCATGGCCAACCAGCGGCGACTGGCAGATAACGTCGCCCACTTTGAGGCAGGACACGCTGGCGTGCCACGCAAGGGGGCAGCCCTGTTACAAGGAATTGCGGTCTGCGGTCGTTGTGGACGGCGCATGAGCATGCGCTACACGGGCCCGAATGCCGACTATCCGGTCTATTGCTGCCGGTCGGATCGGGATCAGGAAGGCAGTGCACTGTGCCAGGAAGTCCGGGCCTTAGCGGTTGATGCCTTGGTCCAACGGGTAGTCCTCGACGCCCTGGTGCCGGATCAGATTGAGATCGCACTCGCAGCCGCGGGCCAACTGGAGCAGGAGAGCCGTCAGCTCGAGCGCCAGTGGGCGCTTCGCGTGGAGCGCGCCCGCTACGAGGCCGAGCGCGCTCGGCGCCAGTATGACGCCGTAGAGCCCGAGAACCGTCTTGTGGCGCGCTCACTTGAGCGGGCTTGGGAAGAGAGGCTGCGTGTCGCAGAGGCGGTCGAGCAGGAGCATGCGCGTTGGCGCGGGCAAGAGCCGCTTCTGATTGGCCCGGCGGAATGCGCAGGGCTACAAGCGCTCGGCGAGAACCTGCCGCGGATTTGGAACGCGGCCACCACGTCGGCAGCCGATCGCAAGCGCATTCTGCGATTTGTGATCCGCGAAGTCGTTCTTGATCAGAAGCGGACCCGAGGTCAGGTGTGGCTCAAGATCGTCTGGCAGACCGGTGCAACCAGCGAGCATCACGTGCAACGGCGCGTTCACACCTACCGCAATTACATCGACATTGATCGGTTGCGGCAACGGATCGTCGAGCTGAATGCTGAACAAAAAATGGATGCCGAGATCGCGGCAATACTCAATCAAGAAGGCTTCGTCGCGGCCCGAGGCTGCGCCTTCAAAGGCGAGAATGTCTGGCTGTTGCGCACCCGCTGGGGCATTCCCACCGTCAAGATCAACGGCGTGGACAAGAATCCCAGGCGCTGGCCCGACGGCAGCTTCTCGATTCAGGGGGCAGCGGCTGAGCTTGGATTAACCCCGCAAACAGTTTTCGATTATCTTGCGCGCGGATTGCTGGCAGGTCGTCAGTTAGCCAAAGGTCAGCCATGGCAGATCGAGCTCTCAGACGAACAAATCAGTCAGCTGCGCAATCGGGTACGACGCACCAAGCATTCGAAGAAGGAGGCATCATGAAGTCATCGGCTCGCCGATCAGCGCGTGCCATTGATCGACCGGGAGCTGGCTGGTGACGATGGTGGAGCGGCGGCCGTAGCGGTCCTCGAGGATCTCCAGGAGGTCGTGGCGGGCCGCGGCGTCAAGCGGCTCGAGGCCCCAGTCGTCGAAGATGAGGAGATCGACGCGGCCAAGCGCGCGCAGCAGGCGGGAGTGGCGGCCGTCGCCGCGCGCCAAAGCGAGATCGGTGAACAGCCGCGGGACGCGCTGGTAGAGCACGGAGCGATTGTCGCGGCAGGCCTTGTTGCCGAGCGCTGAGGCGAGCCAGCTTTTGCCGACGCCGGAGGGCCCGCAGATCAGCAGGTTGGCGTGGTCATCGATCCAGCGGCCTTCGACCAGCATCGTCAGCAGGCTGCGGTCGAGGCCGCGTGGGGTGCGGTAGTCGATGTCTTCGACGCAGGCCTCCTGGCGCAGCTTGGCGTATTGCAGCCGCTTCGACAGCCGCTTGTCGCGTCGCAATGACGCTTCGCGTTCGAGCCGCAGCGCAAGCCATTCGGCGTGGCCGAGGCTTGCGGCCTCGCCGCCGGCTTCGATGTCGGCGAAGGCCTTGGCCATGCCGTGAAGGCCGAGCGCGTAGAGTTGATCGAGGGTCGGATGCGTGAGCAAGACGTGATCTCCTAATTGTAGTAGCGCGGCCCGCGGATGTTGGGATGAAGGATCGGCGCGTCGTCCGCGGAGCGCTTGGGTGAAGGACGCCGATCGAGATTGTTGGCGAGAATCGACTTGACCGAGCCGTAGGTGCGCGCGCCGATATCGATCGCCCGCATGGCGGCGGCATCGAGCCGCTCGTGCCCGTAGGATCGGGCGAGCCGGATGATGCCGAGACAGGCGCGGAAGCCCTGTTCTGGATGCGCGCGCTCGTCGAGGATCAGGTCACACAGCGCCGCGGTGGCCGGCCCGATCGAGGCTGCGTCCTTACGGATGCGCTCGATGGTCCAGCCAGCGTAGCGCCGATGACTGGACGCCATGTGCTCCGGCACGGTCGTGTGCTTGTGGTTGCCGCTCATGCGCTGATGCGCGGCGATCCGCTCACCCTTGTGGAAGATCTCGACGGTGCGAGCCGTGAAGCGCACCTCCACCTCGGCGCGGACGAAGCGATGCGGAACGCTGTAATAATGCGCCTCGACCTCGACGTGATAATCGATGCTGACCCGGCAGATCCGCCACTCGGCGAACACGTAAGGGTTCTCCGGCAAGGCCTTGAGCGCCGGCCGGTCGATCTCCTCCAATAGCTTGCGGCGGGTGACGCCGAGCCGCCGGATCGGCCGCTCCTCGTTGAGCCGGGTGAGCAACTCGGCGATCGCCGCATTGACCTCGGCGAGGCTGTGGAAGGTGCGGTGGCGCAGCCGCCCGAGCAGCCAGCGCTCGACCATGAGGACCGCCTGCTCGACCTTCGCCTTGTCTCGTGGTCGTCGCGGCCTGGCCGGCAGAATGGCCGAGCCGTAATGCGCCGCCATGTCGGCGTAGCTGCGGTTGATCTGTGGATCGTAGAGGCAGGCCTTGATCACCGCGACTTTGGTGTTGTCCGGCACCAGCAGCGCCGGCACGCCGTTGATCGCCTCGAAGGCGCCGACGTGGCCGTTGATCCAATCGGCGACCCCCTGCGTCCAGGTCGCCTGCGCGTAGGTGAAGCTGGAAGCGCCGAGCACCGCGACGAAGATCTGCGCGGCGCGCCGCTCGCCGCTGAGCCGGTCGATCACGACCGGCACGCCGTCACCGGCATAATCGACGAACAGCTTGTCGCCGGCCGCATGCGACTGGCGCATCGTCACCGACAGCCGGCCTTCCCAGGCGCGGTAGAGCTCGCAGAAACGCGAATAGCGATACCCGCCGGGCTCGCTTGCGATGTACTCCTCCCACAGGATCGACAGCGTCACATGCTCGCGCCGGAGTTCGCGGTGCACCGCCGCCCAGTCCGGCTCCGCCTGCCGGCGATGGCCCCGCCGCGTGCCGGAACCCGCACCGGCGCTGGCGAACAGCCGGGCCTCCAGATCAGTGTCGGTGATGTCGTCAGACAACGGCCAGCTCAGCCCCGCCGCCTCAAAACGGCGGATCGTCAACCGCACCGTCGAAGGCGCCGTCCCCAACCGCCGCGCAATCTCGCGGGTCGGCATCCCAGCCGACTTCAATCTGATCACTTCGCGCACATGGCGCATCGCAAGCCTCTCCGTCGGCATCCAGGTCCCCCTTCGCAAAGCCGAAAGGCGGGACCGTATCGGAGCCAGAAGAGGCCTCGTCACCCCGGGCGACATCATCCCGGAATGGTGGGCGAGATCATCTCGGAATGGTGGGCGACATCAAATCGGAACGGTGGGCGAGATCATTCCGGAACGGTGGGCGACATCGAGCGGAATCAGCAGTGCTTCCTTCACAAGCCTCAAGCAGCTGCAGGAACACATCAATGCCTACGTCAACGCGTACAATGACAAAGCTGAGCCCTTCGTCTGGACCAAGAAAAAGGTCCGACAACGACGCTTCAAAGGCCGCCGTATCACTCAGCTCTGATTCCGGGTACTATTAGTCGGGAAGAAACCTGTCCCCGACTGTTATTTCTCTTCAGAGTCTGAATACTCCTGAACGTCCCCGCAACTGGGCGGATGTCGATGGAGAATGGCGGATGAGCGAATCCCACGAAGAATTACGCCGCGAAGCACTGTCGATCGATGAAGTCGGGAAGGTGGTCGGCCTCGGCCGCACAAAACTTTATCAGGCGATTGCGGTGGGCCAGCTGAAGGCAAAAAAGATCGGTCGGCGAACGATCGTCCTGCGCGGCGACCTAGCAGCATTTCTCGAATCCTTGCCCTCTATTTAATCCTCAAAAAAAAGGTCGGCGCCCCCCAAACGGCCATCGCGTGAGACCTGCCGGCAAAGAATTATGGTTCTGAACAGGCAACCGGGCAAGAGCTGGATTTGGACGTGCCTTCAACAGCTTGAATGCAAAGGACCAACGTTGTGATATCGCACCGCTCTAGCCCGTCCTATTCGTGAGAGTGCTTTTTTTAGTCCGATTGATGTGGCCGCACATCTGCTCTGACGAGGCGCGCGGGATTGCCTTCGGCTTTTCACCGCCTGACCGACCCGTACTTTGCAACGCGCTTGAGGTGTAGGTTGGGCGAACGGGGGGCGGACGCCCCGCCGGTCAAGGACCGAGAGGCAGCAGCGCGCCTGGCAAGCCGCGGATCAGGTCGGCTTCGGGACATGCCGCGGCAAACGCAAGGCGAATGCGGCTCGTGGTCTCGACGACACGGGCAGCGAGTTTCAAGAGACGAAGACGCAGCGTCGCGAACTCGGCTGTGGCCAATTCCCGGGCTTTGGGAATCGCGTCGCGCACGGTCAGCATCAGCCAATAAGCGGCGGTGTGGAGAACGAGGCGGACTTGATTGGCGAGCGCCGAACGGCAGCTGGTGCGATCGGAGGCGAGCTGTGTCTTATGCAGCTTGATCAGATTCTCGGCTTGGCCGCGCGCGCAATACAGGCTGTCGTAGATCCACTCGGCCGAGCCGACATCGAGGCTGGTGACGACGAAACGGATGTCGAGGCCGAGCATCGTCGCCTCAATACGGGCGACGGTACGCCGTTCGCGATCCCAGGACTTGGCCTTGTGGCGCGTCTCGGTATAGCCACGCAGAACCGGCAGGTTCTCGATGGCGCGTCGCGTGCGGATGTCGTCGGCGGCCTCGTCGAGTTTTCTGGCGAGCGGCTTGGTGCCGGACAGACCGAAGATGTAGTCGATGCCGTTGGTCTCGCACCACGCCATTGCCTCCGGCCGGGCATAGTGCCCGTCGCCACGGAACGTAATTCGCGTGTTGTGCCACCGCGTCCGGATATGCCGTATCAGGCGGCGCAGATGGGCACGCACCTCGACGCCGCCCGGCGTCTTGCCGGGCCGCAACACGACCGCCACGGGCCGGCTCTTCTCCGTGTCGTAGACGTGGATCGGCAGGAAGCAGCGTTCGTCATAATGAGCGTTGAACAGCGAGAGCTGCTGATGGCCGTGGACGACATCGCAGGTATCATCGATGTCGAGCGTGACGGATGCCGGCTCGCGCGGGTAGCTATCCATCCATGCGTCGACCAAAGTGTAGGTCAGTCGGATCACGTCGCGCAGGCGCGGAGCATTCTCCAGCCGCGACAGCGTCGGTTGGGAACACAGATCGCGACCCGTGTCCGGCAGCCGTCCGCAGGCCAGCTTGAATGCGGGATCGGACCGCAGATGATCGAGGTCGTCGGCGTCCTCGTAGCCGCAGCAGATCGCGAACATGCGCGCGCGGAACATATCGACAAGGCTGTGCACGACCCGCGTCGGATCGCGCCGATCCGGGAACACCCGGGCCAAATTGTCGGCCAAGCCGAGACGCCGCTCGGCCATCGCCAGAAGCATCACGCCCCCGTTCGAGGTCAGCCGACCGCCATCGAAGGCAGCTGTGACTTTCTTGGCGTGAACGGCTGGAAACGAGAAGGGCAGAATCGTATCATCGGTCATGGCGGGCTGGCGTTCGCGGTTGAGGTGATGGGGTTGGCTTTGCAACCGAATCCTACGCCGCATCAGCGCTTTACACCACGCTCGCCAGCCTCTCAGGCGCACTCTGACGAATAAGACGGGCTAGTACTGTTGATAAACTCGAAGCCGGCCGATTGAAACGCACGGTCGCACCGCACGGCATCACCGGAGCAGAGCTGCGACGCCTGAGTGGCGCAGTCCACCAGATGAGGAAGACCGGTGGCGAGCTTTGGTGGGTATCCGCTCCCAAAGGATCGACTCGCGACGGAATCGCTGCGGTTCTGAAACGAATATCCCGACTACAAAGCGATCAAGGCTTGCCTAAGTATGCGACCTCGGTTTTCGAGACGCGGCCCGCATTTCATGTCCATGCGATCTTCGTAGGAAATTCGAGCGTCGCCGCCGATCTGAACCGTTCAGCCGTCTGCCGCGGTTGCCACATTGCTAGGGTGACGGACGCCGACGGACTTACGAAAAAATACCTCGCAAAGGAGCGGACGCCGCAGGCGGGTACCGCCGCTCTGACCTTGGCGGGCGTCTCCGCGGCTCGCACCGCATTGAGGGCGGTGGCGATCGCGTCCGCATTTCTCGCGACCTCGAGCGGGATGCTATCGCCGCTGGTCTGATCTTGCCCTGGCGTCGCACGAACGCAAAGCGAGCGAGTGAGCGCAAGCCGCGCCGGCAGCAGCGCCTTGCAAGCAAAAGAGCCCCTATGCCGTCCGGCCAAATGCTTCTTTTCCCCGAATTCTCCCGGCCCGTTGCGCGATTGCGCCTTTTCGGAGGAGGCTTAGTGCCTCCGGCCGTGTCGTCCGAGATAGAGTTTCGGCGACGTGGCCTCTCACAAGAGCGCCTCGCCAACCTTATCGGCTGTTCGCAAGGGCACCTCGCAAACGTGCTCCGAGGTCACGATCCAGTCTCTCGAAAGCTCGCAAATCGCCTCCGCACAACGCTACTTGGCACATAATGCGCCCGGCCAGTTCGCTTCAAAGAGCAGACGGCTCAAGAGAACGGCTGGTGGGCAATTTCGTCGGCGCGCCGACAGATTGCTTGTTGGCCGCGAAAAAATAGACCAGGCCGTAGATCGGTATGAAAGCTGAAAGAACTGCATGGAGCGGCGCGCCATTTTGCACGCCTCGCAGGATTCCCATGACCGGGCTAGCAAACACCACAATCACAAGCACCCAGTGCCAAATTGAAATTGAACCCATCACCGCTCCCGATCTGTTTAGCTTTCTTGAACCCGTGTCCGCGCATTAACCCGTCCAAAGGGAAGCGCGTCAAAAGACGAACAATCTGATTTTTATCAACGGGTTAAAGAACCAAGCTTGTTGGTAATTAGAGGTCTATCTGCTCGTCGGCTTTTTGGCCAGCTCGCGAAGAAAATCGTTCGTCTCCTTGGTCAAGCCGTTACCACTTGAAGACTGCCTGAAGCCATCGACTGCGAAAATGCCGACAAGCAAGAGGATAAGCACGCCTACAAATCCGCCGACTCCAAAAACTAGGGAGGCTGCAGCTCCATACTGCAGCCTTTCGAAAATAGAAGGTTTTGATTTAGTGAAACTACCAGCTGTTTGCCTCGGCTCGTTACGATTCAAGTCAGAGTTTGAGGATTGTGATTTGGTCGCAGCGGCCTCGGCAGCAGACTGTTGATCGTAGAACGCGCGTCCCTGTTGGTCCGTCAGCAGTTCCCAAGCGGCCCTTATTTCGAGAAACCTTTTTGTCCGCGTCGGATCATTTCCGGTGCGGTCGGGGTGGTACTTTTTGACGAGGGCAAGGTAGGCGGCCTTGAGCACCTCGGGATCGGCGTCTCTCATTTCATCGAAGCCCCGTTCAATCCGATGCTAAGTCATTCTCGTGCAGCTTTGGGGACCCAACTGGGGACCGTAGAGACACGGCAGAAAATATACTAATTGATATCAAAGGCTTATCTAATTTGAGTGGCGGAGAGAGTGTCAGTCAACCTGATGGACAGGCTGCTGTTCAGTTCAGCAAGTGGAACCCACGGTCCCGGCTACCAGCCAATGGTATGCGATGGCGGCCGCAAGTTTGAGCGACATCAATGTGCCGATTTCACAATGTGGGACGATCAGGCCATCGCTAACCGAACGATCCGCATCGCATGCGCCGAGCATTCACCTCATGGTTTCGCCGGTTCACCCATCGCGTCAGCGCCGTTCGGCTGCGCGGTCGAGTTCGCCGTGATCGATGACCAGCAACATCCGCTAGGCTTCCCCTGCGTCAGGCTCGCCCACGGATGGCTCGACGCCATCACGATGCAACCCGTCACGGCGTTGCCGACACATTGGCGCTATTTGCGGCCCGACGTGCCACCGATGTGCTGCTGCTGACGATGGCGCGGTTTGGTGCTATCAACCGGCTGGTCTCGGTCCTGCTCCTGCGGTCTCGGGTGCCGCAATCGCGGCGGCCGGACTGGACATTGGTGCTGGCGCTACCTAGCCCGTCTTATTCGTCAGAGTGCGCCTGAGAGGCTGGCGAGCGTGGTGTAAAGCGCTGATGCGGCGTAGGATTCGGTTGCAAAGCCAACCCCATCACCTCAACCGCGAACGCCACGCCCGCCATGACCGACGATACGATTCTGCCCTTCTCGTTTCCAGCCGTTCACGCCAAGAAAGTCACAGCTGCCTTCGATGGCGGTCGGCTGACCTCGAACGGGGGCGTGATGCTTCTGGCGATGGCCGAGCGGCGTCTCGGCTTGGCCGACAATCTGGCCCGGGTGTTCCCGGATCGGCGCGATCCGACGCGGGTCGTGCACAGCCTTGTCGATATGTTCCGCGCGCGCATGTTCGCGATCTGCTGCGGCTACGAGGACGCCGACGACCTCGATCATCTGCGGTCCGATCCCGCATTCAAGCTGGCCTGCGGACGGCTGCCGGACACGGGTCGCGATCTGTGTTCCCAACCGACGCTGTCGCGGCTGGAGAATGCTCCGCGCCTGCGCGACGTGATCCGACTGACCTACACTTTGGTCGACGCATGGATGGATAGCTACCCGCGCGAGCCGGCATCCGTCACGCTCGACATCGATGATACCTGCGATGTCGTCCACGGCCATCAGCAGCTCTCGCTGTTCAACGCTCATTATGACGAACGCTGCTTCCTGCCGATCCACGTCTACGACACGGAGAAGAGCCGGCCCGTGGCGGTCGTGCTGCGGCCCGGCAAGACGCCGGGCGGCGTCGAGGTGCGTGCCCATCTGCGCCGCCTGATACGGCATATCCGGACGCGGTGGCACAACACGCGAATCACGTTCCGTGGCGACGGGCACTATGCCCGGCCGGAGGCAATGGCGTGGTGCGAGACCAACGGCATCGACTACATCTTCGGTCTGTCCGGCACCAAGCCGCTCGCCAGAAAACTCGACGAGGCCGCCGACGACATCCGCACGCGACGCGCCATCGAGAACCTGCCGGTTCTGCGTGGCTATACCGAGACGCGCCACAAGGCCAAGTCCTGGGATCGCGAACGGCGTACCGTCGCCGTATTGAGGCGACGATGCTCGGCCTCGACATCCGTTTCGTCGTCACCAGCCTCGATGTCGGCTCGGCCGAGTGGATCTACGACAGCCTGTATTGCGCGCGCGGCCAAGCCGAGAATCTGATCAAGCTGCATAAGACACAGCTCGCCTCCGATCGCACCAGCTGCCGTTCGGCGCTCGCCAATCAAGTCCGCCTCGTTCTCCACACCGCCGCTTATTGGCTGATGCTGACCGTGCGCGACGCGATTCCCAAAGCCCGGGAATTGGCCACAGCCGAGTTCGCGACGCTGCGTCTTCGTCTCTTGAAACTCGCTGCCCGTGTCGTCGAGACCACGAGCCGCATTCGCCTTGCGTTTGCCGCGGCCTGTCCCGAAGCCGACCTGATCCGCGGCTTGCCAGGCGCGCTGCTGCCGCTCGGTCCTTGACCGGCGGGGCGTCCGCCCCCCGTTCGCCCAACCTACACCTCAAGCGCGTTGCAAAGTACCGGTCGTCAGGCGGTGAAAAGCCGAAGGCAATCCCGCGCGCCTCGTCAGAGCAGATGTGCGGCCACATCAATCGGACTAAAAAAAGCACTCTCACGAATAGGACGGGCTAGGGCCTGTTTGGATTCCGGATTCTCATCCTGGCTTGGTTGTGATTCAAGCTTGGGATGGACCGATTCGTTTTGACTGATGCCCAATGGGCGAAGATGGAGCCGCTTTGTCTTGGCAAGCCGGGTGATCCCGGCCGGAGCGGCAATAACAACCGGCTGTTTGTCGAAGCCGTGCTGTGGATTGCGCGCACGGGCAGTCCGTGGCGCGATCTGCCGCGCGCCTTCGGCAACTGGATAACCGTGTACACGCGCTTCCGCGACTGGGCCAAGGCGGGCGTCTGGAAGCGCATGTTTGATGCGGTCTCGGACGAGCCGGACATGGAGTACGTCATGGTTGATGCCACCATCGTCAAAGTCCACCGCCACGGACAGGGCGCAAAAGGGGGACGCAAAACCAGGCGATCGGCCGCTCGAAAGGCGGAATGACCACCAAAATCCTGGCACTGACCGACGCGCTCGGCAATCTCCTGCGTTTCGTGCTGCTGCCAGGACAGCGCTTCGACACGGTCGGCGTCCCGCCGTTGATCGAAGGGCTGACCTTCGATGCGATGATCGCCGACAAGGCGTTCGACAGCAACGCCATCATTGCCGACCTCGACGCACGCGGCGCCAAGGTCGTCATCTCCCAGCACCCGCGGCGCGCAAAACCTCTCGCCATCGACGCGGAAATCTACAAATGGCGACATCTGATCGAAAATTTCTTCTGCAAGCTCAAGGAATTCAAGCGGATCGCCATGCGAGCCGACAAAACAGATATCAGCTTCGAAGCCATGATCAATCTCACCGCCGCTGTGATAAATTCAAGATGAATCCAAACAGGCCCTAGCCTCAACGGCAATGACCATCGCCGCGGGGGTTTCATTTGTATATTTTTCATTATTTGGATCGGCCTTGACCGTTCGCGGGCTCATCGTCGGCGATGGCGCGCCAGGCTGCACCGTCGAGATCGTCGTACTGGCCGCTTTTGAGTGACCAGAGGAAGCCGAGCAGGCCGGCAAAGCCAAGTGCGAGAGCCAGCGGCACCAGAAAGACCAGAATTTCCATCAGACCGTCTCCGTCGTTCGTGCCCTCAGCGCGTTCAGCATCACGATCACCGAGGAGCCCGACATCGCCGCCGCGGCAATCAGTGGCGTGACCAGACCGACGATCGCGATCGGCACGGCCAGCACGTTGTAGATCACGGCGAGCCAGAGATTTTGGCGCATCAACCGCAGCGCCTTGCGGGACACCTTGACAGCTGTCAGCACTGGCGCGAGACGTTCGCCGAGAAAGACCGCATCGGCGACAGCCTGGCTCATGTGGGTCGCCGTAACGGGCGACATCGAGGCGTGCGCGGCAGCCAGCGCTGGCGCATCGTTCAGGCCGTCGCCGACCATCAGTACCTTGCAGCCCTGGCGCACCAGTTCGTCGATCCGGTCGATCTTGTCGACCGGAGACACCTCGGCGCGCCATTCGTGCACGCCGAGCACCTCGGCTGCCAGCCGGACCGCAGGTTCGCGATCCCCAGACACGATCTCGACGACGATGCCCAGGCGCGCCAGCGCTGCCACCACCTCAGCCGCGTCCGGCCGCAACCGCTGCCGAACCGCGAAGGCATATCTGCACTCGCCAGACCTGAATGCGACGACGGACGCCTCGGGATCGCGGCACAGAAGCTCGTTGGCGAGGTCGTTCGCGCCGCAGAATGACGGCCGGCCCAGCCGGATCGGACGACCTTCGTGAAAACCGTGGACGCCCTGGCCTGGTTCTTCCTGGATGTCCGGCAGGGGTGCGGCCGCACCCGCCTTGCGCGCGACCGCGGCAGCGACCGGATGACGGCTCGAGAGTGCCAAACGGCCTGCCAGCTTCACGACATCGTCCGGGATTTCCGCGAGATTGACGACATCAAGCTCGGGTAGCGTCAACGTGCCCGTCTTGTCGAAGATCACCCGGTCGATCTCGGCGATACGCTCGATCGCGTCGCCAGCGTTGAGCAGCACGCCAGAGCCAAACAGCGCACCGGATGCAATCGTCTGCACGGCAGGAATGGCAAGCCCCAATGCGCAGGGACAGGTGATGATCAGGACTGCAATCGCTGTCACGATCGAATCATGAAAGCTCGCGCCATATGCCAGCCAGCCCAGCATCGTGGTCAACGCGGTCGCGTGCACCACCGGGGCATAGAGCCTTGATGCACGCTCCGCAAGTCGAAGATAGCGCGAGCGCGCCTGGAGCGCGCGATCGAGCAGCTGAGATATCTCATCCAGCAGCGTACCACCCGAGGCGGCCGACACACGGACGCGCAATGTTCCGGAACGGATCAGTGTGCCCGCGAATATAGCGCTGCCAGGCGTCACCATCGCCGGCAAGGTTTCGCCCGTGATCAGGCTCTGGTCGACCTCCGAGCGGCCCTCGATCACTTCGCCATCGACCGAACAGCGCTCGCCGGGCCGCAGCAGCACGATGTCGCCGGGCCGGATCGCAGCTACCGGGACCGTTCTGATCTCGGTCGGACTGATGAACTTCGTCGCGGTCTCCGCCTTGAGGGCGTACAGGTTGCCGGCAAAGGCACGGGTACGCCGCCGCATGTTCTGGTCGAGGTAGCGGCCAGCGAGCAGGAAAGCGATCAGCATGATCGCGGCATCGAAATAGGCATGTTCGGCGTGGTTTACGGTCTCGATAACCGAGGTTGCAAGCGCCAGGATGATGCCGATACTGATCGGAACGTCCATGTTGACGCCGCGCGCTCGCAGGGCTGACAACGCCGACGAGAAGAAAGGCTGCGCCGAATAGGCTGCGGCCGGCAGCACGATCAGCGCCGACAGCCAGTGGAAGAAATCACGCTGCTCCGGCAGCATGTCGGAGACGTTGCCGGACCATACCGGGACCGACAGCATCATGACGTTCATGGCGGCAAAGGCCGCGACGCCCAGCCGGCGCAACAGGCCTTGCGCACGTCGAGCCTCCAGGGTTTCGGCATCATCGCGCTCGAAGGGATAGGCCTTGTAGCCGAGCTCCGCGAGCCGACTTACGAACAGCGCCGGTTCAAGAGCACCCGCCTTCCATTCCAGCGCAAGGCGACTGTCCGTCAAGTTCACGCGGGCCGAGGTGACGTCCGGTATGGCTGACAGATTGCGCTCGATCTTGGCCATGCAGCCCGCGCAATTGATGCCCTCGACTGCGAGATCGAGATGGATGAGCCCGGTGCCCGCGCTCTTCAGATAGTGAGAGAAATCGATATCCGCCTGCATAGGATGCACCTTCAGTTCAGCAGGATTCGGTTCTTCGACAGGAACATGCGCCGGCCATCGGCGTCGGCCTCGATTACGAGGTCCCACTGCCCTGCCGCGACGCCTTCGGCGCGGCCGCTATAGCTCCCACCCCCGGCCTCGCCAATCTCGATTGCCCGGTCGGCGCGACGATCGATCGGCCGTTCGAGCCGGGCGAGGAAACTCATCCCCGTGAGCGGCGCGCCGGCGTGGTCGCGCGCCTCGAGTGCAATTGCAGCGCTGCCGTCAGGCCGCCGATCGATATGGGCCTGGACCCGCCAGTCGCGCTCGTTCTGCTGCCTGGCCGAATCGATCTCGCGTTGATAAGCGAGACTGGCACTGTAGGCGCTGTCGACCTCTGTGCCCGGAAGAGTCGAAATGGCAAGGCGCATCATGACCATAGTCACGCTGATGACGACGGCGAAGAATGCGATCGTCGTGACCAAGACGAAACGTCCGGTGACGGGTCGCGCGGCTGGACGAGAGGCTGGCATGGCGGGATGTCCGTGGTTAGGGAAGGACGAAGTGGTCGGTCGCGGAGGCGACCTCTCCGAGACCGATATCAGTGACGCGGAACGTGACCGGCACCGACTTTTCCGCCTTTTCATCGAACGCCGCCGTCACCAGCACGCGAAGCTCGGTGGTGGTGTCGCGGCCAAGGACGATCATCGGCCGGTCTGGCGTCACGGAGTCCGCACCGATGACGTGCAGCTTCGCGTTGGCTGGCCCTTCGACATCGATCGCGATCACGCGATCAAAGCCGCGCTTGTTGAGGAAACGCAGTGTGTATCCATTGCGGATCGCGCCGTCACTAAGACGCACCGCAATCGGATTGCGGTCGTGCAGCACGTTGACGTCGAGCAGGGTTCGCGACATCAACGCGTAAAGCATCACAGCACAGACGACGGTGATCAGGCTGGCGTAGACAACGGTACGGGCGCGAACAGGCTTGAAAATCTCCTGCTTGCCGGCAACGCGGCGCCGAACGTTGATATCGTTGTCGTATCCGATCAGACCCGTCTTGCGACTGATCTTGGTCATGACAGCATCACAGGCATCAATGCACAGGCCGCACTGGATGCAGCCAAGCTGCGCGCCATCGCGAATGTCGATCCCAGTCGGGCACACGGCAACGCACTGGTTGCAATCGATGCAATCGCCGGCCTTCTCGCCGAGCGACCGAATGTCGAACGCCTTCTTGACCGAGCAACGCGGTTCGCCGCGATCGTATTTGTATGTGACGATGAGGGCCCACTCGTCGGTCAGCGCGGCCTGTATCCGCGGCCACGGGCACATATAGACGCAGACCTGCTCGCGCATATAGCCGGCCAGCAGATAGGTCGACGCGGTCAGCATCGCGATCCAGACATAGGCGATCACTGGGGCCTGAAAAGTCGCAAGGTCGCGCACCAGCGTCGGCGCATCGGCGAAGTAGAGCACCCAGGCGCCACCAGTCCACCACGCGATCATGAGCCAGATCGCGTGCTTCAACGCACGGCGACCGGCTCGCTTTACGGTCATTGGGCCAGCGTCGGCCTTCATTTGCGCGCGGCGATCACCTTCGACTAGCCGCTCGACCGCATAGAACAGATCCGTCCAGACCGTCTGCGGGCAGAGATAGCCGCACCAGATCCGCCCACCCAGCGCGTTCATCAGGAACAAGGCGAGCGCCGCCAGCACCAAAAGGCCAGTGAAATAGTAGATTTCTTGCGGCCACAGCTCGATGAAGAAGAAATAGAAGCGTCGGTTTGGAAAATCGATCAGGACCGCCTGGTCAGGCGCGCCGAGGCCCCGATGCCAGCGCACGAACGGCAGCAGATAGTAGACGCCGAGACAGACGGCCATCAACCGCCATTTGATCGAGCGGAATCGGCCTGAGACGCTCTGCGGATATACCTTCTTGCGGGGCGCGTAGAGCGGCCCGTCTTCGTCGGTTATGAGTTCATCAGGCGACACGGGCTTGTTCATGGGTTGCTCAAGTGAGGCTCGGTTGAAACCTACATCCCCGCAACATGTCCGGGTTTGACCTCGGTCAATGATCCCGGTCCCCTCGCGGTGGCGGCTACTTGCCGCCGCCGAGCGAGTGCACATAGACCGCCAACGCCTTGACTGTGACCGGGTCGAGGCGGCCGACCCAGGCCGGCATGACGCCGGCGCGGCCATTGGTGATGGTCTCGACCAGCGTCTCCTCGTCGGAGCCATAAAGCCAGATCTGGTCGGTCAGGTTCGGCGCGCCGAGCTCAGGGTTGCCCTTGGCGTTGTCGCCATGGCAGCTGGCGCAGTTTTCGGTGAACAGCTTCTTCCCTGCGACGGCGTCGAACCTCGGCGCGGTGGAAAGGCCGGAAAGCGAGCGCACATAGTTGGCGACGGTCACGATCTCGTCCTTCTTGAGGACGCCGTCGCGGCCGAATGCCAGCATCTGCCCTTCGTGAGTCTTTGCGTGTCCGGAACGTGCACCGAACTGGATTGTCTGCATGATCTGGTCAAGCGAACCGCCCCACAGCCAGTCGTCGTCGTTCAGGTTCGGATAGCCCTTTGCACCCGCGCCGCCGCTGCCGTGGCACGGCGCGCAATTGTCGGCGAATACGGTCTTGCCACGAGCACGAGCTAGCGCCAGCAGGGCCGGATCTTTCTCGATGTCGGAAAGCAACGCGTTGCCGAGCACCGCCATCTTCTCGCCGCGCAGCTTCTCGATATCCGCAAGGTCGGTCGCGACACCGGCGCGGGTGGAATACTGGAACAGACCGGTGGTGTAGCCGGAGACCAGCGGCCAGGCCGGGTAGACGACCCAGTAACCGATCGCCCAGATAATCGTTGCGTAGAATGTCAGGACCCACCACCGCGGCAGCGGCGTATTCAGCTCCTTGATGCCGTCCCACTCGTGACCAGTCGTGCTGCGGCCGGAAACGCGGTCGATTTCGTTGTGGTCGCTCATGATCGGTCAGTCCTCCCGCAGCGGCATTCGGGCTGCAGCATCGAAGAGAGATTTGTTGCGGGGCCACAGCGCGTAGACCACGATGGCAACGAATATTCCGACGAAGATGGGCGTCCAGAGTGAGCCGACCAGGCTCGACGCGAAATTCTCGACTTGAATGATCGCTTTCATGCTCGTGCCCTCAGCGCAGATTGGCTTTTTCGTTGTAGAGCTTGAAGTCGACGAGCGTGCCGAGCATCTGCAGGTAGGCGATCAGCGCGTCGAGCTCGGTCGGATTACCGGCCTTGCTGTCGAAGTTACGGACCACCGCCTTCGGATAGCGCTTCTGGAGCGCGTCGGAGCCGGGGCTGTCGGGGTCGACCTGTGCTTTCAGATCGGCGGCCGCGTTGGCGATCTGCTCGTCGGTATAGGGCACGCCGACCGCGCGGTTGGTCCGCAGATGAGCCATGGCGTCGGACGGATCGAGCTCCGTCCTGGCGAGCGCCGGGTATCCGGGCATCACCGATTGCGGGACGATTGAGCGTGGATTGATCAGGTGCGTGACGTGCCAGTCGTCGGAGTACTTGCCGCCGACGCGCGCTAGGTCCGGTCCGGTGCGCTTGGAACCCCACTGGAACGGGTGGTCATACATGCTCTCGGCGGCCAGCGAATAGTGGCCGTAGCGCTCAACCTCGTCGCGCAGCGGCCGGATCATCTGCGAGTGGCAGAGGTAACAGCCCTCGCGGACATAGATGTTGCGGCCGGCGAGCTCGAGCGGCGTATAAGGCCGCACGCCGTCGACCGCCTCGATCGTGCTCTTCAGGTAGAACAGCGGCGTGATCTCGACCAGTCCGCCGATGGCAATGACCACGAGAATGCCGGCGATCAGGATGATCGAGTTCTTCTCAACGATCTTGTGTCGATTCCAGAGAGACATATCTCAACCTATTCGGCAGGCTGGAGAGCACCGGCGCCCTCGGTTTCGCTGGCTCGGCCAGCATTGACCGTCATCCAGAGATTGAAGGCCATGATCAGGGCGCCGACCAGAAACAGCGCGCCGCCAGCCGCGCGGATGATGTAGAAGGGATGCATGGCCTCGACCGACTCGATGAAGGAGTATTCGAAGAAGCCGAGCGAAGTGTAGGCACGCCACATCAAGCCTTGCAGGATCCCCGACACCCACATTGCGGAAATGTAGAGCACAATGCCGATAGTCGATATCCAGAAGTGCCAGTTGACGAGCTTCAGGCTATAGAGCTGGCGATTCCAGAGCCACGGGACGAGGCAGTAAAGCGCGCCGAAGGAGACGAAGCCGACCCATCCCAGCGCTCCGGAATGCACGTGACCGATGGTCCAGTCAGTGTAGTGGCTCAGCGAATTGACCACCTTGATCGACATCATCGGGCCTTCGAAGGTCGACATGCCGTAGAAGGCGACCGACACCACCATCATGCGCAGCACGGGATCGGTGCGCAGCTTGTCCCAGGCTCCCGACAGCGTCATCAGGCCGTTGATCATGCCTCCCCAGGAAGGCATCCAGAGCATGATCGAGAATGTCATACCAAGGGTTTGCGCCCAGTCCGGCAGCGCCGTGTAGTGCAAGTGATGCGGGCCAGCCCAGATGTAGAGGAAGATCAGCGCCCAGAAATGGATGATCGAAAGCCGGTAAGAATAGACCGGACGCTCCGCCCGCTTCGGAATGAAGTAGTACATGATCGCTAGGAAGCCGGCAGTCAGGAAGAAGCCGACAGCGTTGTGGCCATACCACCACTGGAACATGGCATCCTGCACACCGCCCCAGGCAACGTAGGACTTCGAGCCGAGGAAGGAGACCGGAAGCGCGGCGTTATTGCCGAGATGGAGCACCGCGATCGTGACGATGAACGCCAGATAGAACCAGTTGGCGACGAAGATGTGCGGCTCCTTGCGCTTCACCAGCGTCATCAGGAACACGAGCAGATACGTCACCCAGACAATCGTCAGCCAGAAGTCGGCATACCACTCCGGTTCGGCGTATTCCTTCGACTGGGTGACGCCCAACAGATAGCCGGTGCCGGCGATCAGAATGAAGAAGTTGTAGCCGACCACGACGAACCAGGGCGCGAGGTCGCCCGCAAGGCGCGTGCGGCAGGTCTTCTGCACGACATAGAACGAGGTCGCGATCAGGACATTGCCGCCGAATGCAAAAATTACCGCAGACGTATGCAGCGGCCGCAGACGGCCGAATGTCGTCCAGGGCAGATCGAAGTTGAGCGCGGGCCAGGCCAGCTGCATGGCGATGATCAGACCCACGGTGAAGCCCGCAATACCCCAGAACATTGCCATCGCCGAAGCGAACTTGATCGGGCCGAGATTGTAATTGGGGCGCCCACCGATCTCTGCCGGAGGCAATGCAGCCGGGCGGTCCAGATAGCGATTGCCGATCACGACCACGGAGATCAGGCTGGCCGCGCAAGCAAGCGCCGCGTGAAAACTGAATGCCGGATCGTGCCCCATCGCTGCGCCGAGAAAGCAAACGAAGGCAAATACCGCGAGCGCGGACGCCAGGCCGGCTTCGCCCATCGTCATCGACTTTGAAACGGAGGATGGACTTGTCATGTGGAAGCTTTCCCTGGATGCGATGACGTCATGGAAACCACGATCTCGCTGACAGCCGCTTGATCGGCATCAATTCCTGCGCCAGGTCGCGCGCCCCTGGCACCGCGGCTCAGCGCGGTGAGTGTCAATTCGTTCGGACAGTACCTGGCCGGACTGGCTCGCTTATCCCGCGCGAGGTCGGTAGTGCAGCGCTTCTTCTCTTGGCACAGGCCACACACCCGCCGCAGATCACGCAGCACATCACTGTGAGACGTAGCGAGCGCCTCTGCCGACAAACCTGCATGTTTGAGACGCTTACTCAGCAATTCAGGCGAACCCCGGCCGCGAGCCAGCGTTCGAAGGTCCGATGTGGAAAGATTGAGCTCGTGGGCGATCTCATCGACCTCCCGAGGAGTCATCAGATCGAATTCGTGCCGGCGAGCAAGAAATGCTCGGAGGCGGGCGAGAAGGTTCTCGAATTGCGGCGAGTTATTGCCAGCTGATCGATCGGTCATCGCCCACACCCCTTTTTGCTTTCCGTAACCTCTAGCGGACGGTCGCGATTGCCGATTTGATCTTCGTCAAATGCGCAATGTCGCGGCGATCAAATGTGATCGCCACTCAAGGCCACTAGCTACCCCATGCGGACGGCAAAGACGACGGCATTCGAAGCTCCATCGAATCGGCAAAGATCGTCCAATCGCGAATGCCCTTCTGTCTGCAGAAGTCGGCTTCCGCGAGCTGTGCGGCCACGGACAGCGAAGCGGCATCGACCTTGAATGCGGCCTGACAGGCGCGATGTTCATGGCCGGTGTCGTCGCAAACGGTCTTGATGAAACGAACGTCAAATGATGGCATAGCACCCTCACGTGGGTTGATTCCTTGATGTCCACGTTGCCATTGATGCAAGAGGCCCGTATTGATCTGTCGCAATTGAATGCTCTGAGGTGCAGCCGTCGTATTGCGGAGGATATAGAAACCGAGCAGAGCTTTGAGCGACCACGAGGACCACGAGCGGCACGCTTTTCGCGACGTGCGGCTCGCATGATCCGCAACTGCGATCGGACGAGGTACTATTCGTGGTGAGATTTCCAGTCTGAGGATGACGGCCGGACTGCCGGTATTGACGTCGTCTTGCTGCTGACGGTCCATCCGGAGGCGGCGATCGCGAAGCCAACGATCGCGCAGATCGTAAGCAGCGTTGCCGCGAATCCCAGGACATCTGCGCTGACCACAGCGGTCACGATCAACGGGATCAGCAGGATTGCGAGGCGAGCGATCACCCTGCCGTCTCCTGCGCAATTTTGGCGGCAGCCGCTCGTTCGTCTTCCGCGGATTGGATGTAGAAGCCGGAATAGGTGTGGACATAGCACAGATGATCGTGCAATTCCCTGACGCCGGAGGTATTTTCCACGGCAACGATAGCCGCTTGCCTCGCCTGCTCGTCCATGATGATCCCTCGGAGGTGCACCACGCCATTGCGCACCGAAACCTGCAGACCAAGCGGACACCAGTTTGCGGCGACGAGCGCCCGCACGATGCGGTCGTGGATATGCTTGTCATCCGCCGTGGGGTCCGGAATCTGGTGAGCGATAGACGCAACTGCCCGTAGCAGATCGGCGCGTGTGACGATGCCGACGAGACGCCCGTCGCGCATCACCGGCAGCCGCTTGACTCCCTTCTTCTCCATGAGCTCGACTAAATCCGGCAGAGGCGTTTCTTCCGTGACGGTGACCGGATCATAGGACATGATCTCTCCGACCTTACGCCCGCGTTCATGGGCAAAGTCCGTGGCCGCATGGCCGGAGCCGAGAAGGAACTGAAGCCAGCGGGCGCGCCGGCGTTGCGTCCCGATCTCGCTCCGCCGCAGAAAGTCACCTTCCGACAGGATGCCAACCAATCGTCCGGCCGCATCGACCACCGGGAGGCCGCTGACATGGTGATCCATCATCAGTTTGGCGGCGTCCATAATGGACGTCTCGGTTCCGACGGTGATGACATGTCTTGCCATGATCTGATGTGCGCGCATTGCCAGTTTCCCTTTCTCGCCAGACACGTTCGCATCAAATCGGCTTGTCTGTGTTGATCTCCCTCAACGGCCTCGTTTGACGGGGATCAAGGCGTAGCGACTTGATCGGACATACATGTCACGTTGTCAGGAGAAGAAGATCATGCTGCAGAACCTGCTTGCTTCAATCGGAGTACTCGCGATCATTATCGTGACTTTTGCCCGGATGACCTTCCAGGCAAGGCGCCCCCCCCCCCGCAAGAGCAGCTGGCCAGGTCAAAGACGCTCCAAACGCTTCGTCCCGGCGGCCGTTCTAGAGCGCTCTCACCTGTCCTAACCCGCCTGTCCGAAATTTGACCTTCATCAATGCGGAGCGAGTGCCGCCGCTTCAGATTGTCCGTCCGTCAGGATCGTGCAAATGGCAGACAGAAGGGCTTGGCGCCCCATTATCTTTTCGTGTCCAACTACCGGCGAAGGCCTGCTTCCCGACGACACGTCCGAGCCAGCGGCTGACGATCTGCACTCAATCTCCTGCGCCGCGTGCGACGGCATCCATTTCTTCAACCTGAGGACAGGGAAAGTCATCGGTCCCAGGCCGGCTTGAGCAGATCGTGCTCCGGAGGAGGCCAGTAGCGGTCCGGTTGACACATATCAACACGCCCGCGCCGACATGGGGAAATAGCAACTTCCCTCAACGAAGGATGTTGAACATGACAGATCTTAGCGATTCCCGTTCCATTGCCGACGCCATCCAGAGCTGCGCGAAGCGCAGAAGACGCGACGTACGCGATCGAGACCGCGCGTTCGTTGGGCACCATCGAGCTGAACTTATTTGCTCGGCAGACGGGCGGTGCCGACGAGGCAACTCAGAAACCTGCCAGGTCGCGAGCCCTGCCCTGGATAGAGCAGCCAGTGGCTTCAGGCGTCCGAACGGTGTAATATCTCACGGTCTGAGGGCATTGCCTGGGGGAATATGTCCGACCGCATCTGGTACCGCTATGGCACTGCCGCGGCAGCGACCGCGCTCGTTTTCGCGGTGCGCGCGGGACTCGATAACTATTTCGAAGACCGGACCTTCACGATCATATACGTTCCGGCGGTGCTGTTCGCCGCCTTCGCCGGCGGCCGTGGTCCGGCGATTCTCACTACCCTACTCTGCCTCGCCGTCAGCGCTAAATTCCTCGGCAAAAGTCTGGTCACCGAACCTGCGAATCTGATCGATCTTGCATGTTTTGCGGTCCTCGGCCCCATCCTTGGCTTCATGGGCGACCGGCTACTTAGGGAAAGCGATCAGGCGCGAAATCGCCAAGCCCATCTGCAATCCATCCTGGACACGGTCCCTGACGCCATGATCGTGATCGATGATCATGGCATCATTCGCTCCTTCAGCGCGGCCGCCGAGCGCCTGTTTGCCCGAAAAACCGACGAGGTCGTCGGAAAGAACGTTTCGAGCCTGATGCCCCAGCCGTATCGCGGCGAGCACGATTGGTACCTCGACCGTTACCTTACGACCGGCGAACGGCGTATCATCGGGATCGGCCGGATCGTGGTCGGAGAGCGGAGTGACGGTTCAACCTTTCCGATGGAGCTTGCCGTCGGCGAGGCCAAGGTCCGCGGCGAGCGCTTCTTTACGGGCTTTATCCGGGATCTCACCGAGCGTCGCGCTCAGGAGCGACGGCTTCAGGAGCTGCAGTCCGAGCTGGTACACGTGTCTCGGTTGACCGCAATGGGCGAAATGGCGTCCTCGATCGCTCATGAAATCAATCAGCCACTATCAGCCATCACAAACTACATGCGCGGCGCAAGAGCGCTGCTGGCGTCGGAGGCACCGGACACTACGCGAATTCGCGACGCACTCGAGCGGGCCGCGCAACAAGCGTTGCGGGCCGGCGACATCATCAAGCGCCTGCGTGAATTTGTTGCCAAGGGCGAAACGCAACACTCCCTGGAGAGCCCCGCCACCCTGCTCGAAGAGGCCGTCGCGCTCGCGCTGCTCGGCGCCAAGGAGCAGGGCGTCCGGGTGGCGATCCGCAGCGACCGGGACATGCCCTCGATCATCGTCGACAAGATCCAGATTCAACAGGTCGTGCTCAACCTGGTTCGTAATGCGATCGAGGCGATGGCCTCCAGCCAGCGCCGCGAATTGACCGTCGGCGTCACCAAGACTAACGGTGTTGCGACGTTCACCATCGCCGATACCGGTCCAGGCATCAGCCCTGACATCGCCGACCGCCTGTTTCAGCCCTTTATCACGACAAAGGAGCATGGCATGGGCGTCGGCCTCTCGATCTGCCGGACCATCATCGAATCCCATGGTGGGCGCATGGATGTGATGCCAAACTCTGGAGGCGGCACGGTTTTTCAGTTCATCCTCCCGTTCGCGGAGGACGGAGAAGAAGCATGACGACGCGGCGTACAATTCTTGTCATCGACGACGATCCGGCGATGCGGGACTCACTGGCCTTCCTGCTCGATGTCAACGGCTTTGCCGTCACAACCTATGAGACGGCAACCGAATTTCTCGATCATTTCGCCAATAGCACGGTCGACTGCATCGTATCCGACATACGCATGCCCGGCATGAGCGGCCTCGAGCTCGTCCGCAAACTCAAGGCTGACGCAGCGGCATGCCCCGTCATTCTGATGACCGGCCATGGTGACGTCGCACTCGCCGTCGAGGCGATGAAGGCCGGCGCAGTTGACTTCATCGAGAAGCCGTTTGTGGACGAAGCTCTGTTGCGTGCGATCCGCGAAGCCCTGCGAGCACAGTCGGCAGCTCCGGCCGACGGAACGGTCAAGCGCGACGCCGAAGCTCGCCTGGTGGACCTCTCGCCGCGCGAGCGCGACGTCCTGCGGGGGCTCGTGGCGGGCAAGATCAACAAGGTGATCGCCCACGACCTTGGCATCAGCCCGCGAACAGTCGAGGTTTACCGGGCTAACCTGATGGCCAAGACCAATGTGCGCAGCATGTCGGAACTGATGCGGATAGCGATCGCCGCTGGGCTCTAGACGTCCCAAGAAAGCGATCGTTCAAGGTTGTTTGTCCACGGAGATAAAGACGTGCCAAGCTCACGCGGTGAGGCAGAAGATGGGCAAGCAACTTCGAGCCATGGGCCGCCCGGGCAAGCAGCAGTGTTATCAGCCCAACAGACAGTACGATCTCTGCGGCAACCATGATGATGCTTCGTGCTCGTTCCCAGAGCTGAGCCTGGAGATCGTCCACGTCACGCCTGTCCCGATTGTCATTCGGCCCTTTAATTGCGGATTGTTGTCACGCTTTACATTTCTGAATTCGTCCATCGCACGGTGGTAGTGCTCGCGCCGTCGGAGGTCAGGGTTGCGGAGACGGCGCGAGCGCGGCTGATACGTACTTTGCCGGCCAGGCATTGGATCGCCCTGACTGGTTGATGTCTTCGCTGGGGTCATGGTCCTTTCCGAGGTCGCGTAGCGCCTCATGATGATGTCCGGGTCGGACGCCTCAACGTTTGCAGCGGAGTACGATCGAGCCGCCACCAGCCGAATGAACGAGGTCGCCTCAACACCGTCCCAGCGGGACATCGCCAGTCCGGCAGACCGGACCAGGAACTTTTGAGCAAATATCAGACCGGCTGCGGCTGCCCCCAGTCGAAGGATGTGCCATCGACCCAGATGCAGTGAAGGATGACTGCGATCTTTCGGGCGATGGCGACCTTTGCCTTCCTCATGCCGATCCGCTTGGCGAGCTTCATGCCCCAGGCCTTGAGGGAAGACCACTTCTTTGTCCGATAAAGAAGTACGGTAGCGGCCTCGAACAAGTAGGTTCGGAGGAGCCGGTCGCCCCATCGAGATATCTTGCCATTGATGTCCGTTTCGCCAGACTGGTTGCGCCGAGGTGTAAGACCCAGATAGGCGCCAACAGTCGATGCCGATCGGAAGCGGGACGGGTCATCGATCGTATGGCGGAACGTCAAAGCCGTCACCACGCCGACACCAGGAACCGTCATCAGACGAAGCGTCGTCTCATCCGACTTCGCCAACTCGCGGACCTCGTTGTCGAACTTGCTTTGTTGCTTACAGATCTGCTCATGGATCGACAGAAGCGGCGCGATCACACCGAGGAGCTGATGATCTTCGCGCAATAGCTCACGGACCTGATTGCGGAACTGCAGTCCGATCGCGCGTGGGAACAGCAAGCCGTATTCTTTGATCAGACTGCGGACCTGGTTCTCGATATCACGACGGATGGCGACGAGCCGGGATCTCGCGACGAGTATCGCGCGGATCTTCTGACTTTCCTCGCTCTTGACTTTGACTTCTCGATACCAGCCAACCCGAACCAGTTCGGCCAGACCTCGAGCATCATTCTGATCGCTTTTGTTCATGCGTACGGACAAAGCCGCGTGGGCATGCCGCGCGTCGATGCAAACCACCGGGAAATCGATCCTACGAAGTTCGTGCCATAGCCAGCTCGCCATCGCCCCAGTCTCAAATCCGATGCGCTCCGCTTGTGGCGCCCGCTTGCGAAGCAATGCCGCGAGTGCCCCTGGGTCGGACTTTGCCTTTCCTTCGAACAAGATCTGACCCACTTCGTCGACCACACATACTGAAGTTTCATTACGTCCATCGCAAACATGGCTAGCCCGTCTTATTCGTCAGAGTGCGCCTGAGAGGCTGGCGAGCGTGGTGTAAAGCGCTGATGCGGCGTAGGATTCGGTTGCAAAGCCAACCCCATCACCTTCAGCCGCGAACACCAGGCCCGCCATGACCGATGATACGATTCTGCCCTTCTCGTTTCCAGCCGTTCACGCCAAGAAAGTCACAGCTGCCTTCGATGGCGGTCGGCTGACCTCGAACGGGGGCGTGATGCTTCTGGCGATGGCCGAGCGGCGTCTCGGCTTGGCCGACAATTTGGCCCGGGTGTTCCCGGATCGGCGCGATCCGACGCGGGTCGTGCACAGCCTTGTCGATATGTTCCGCGCGCGCATGTTCGCGATCTGCTGCGGCTACGAGGACGCCGACGACCTCGATCATCTGCGGTCCGATCCCGCATTCAAGCTGGCCTGCGGACGGCTGCCGGACACGGGTCGCGATCTGTGTTCCCAACCGACGCTGTCGCGGCTGGAGAATGCTCCGCGCCTGCGCGACGTGATCCGACTGACCTACACTTTGGTCGACGCATGGATGGATAGCTACCCGCGCGAGCCGGCATCCGTCACGCTCGACATCGATGATACCTGCGATGTCGTCCACGGCCATCAGCAGCTCTCGCTGTTCAACGCTCATTATGACGAACGCTGCTTCCTGCCGATCCACGTCTACGACACGGAGAAGAGCCGGCCCGTGGCGGTCGTGCTGCGGCCCGGCAAGACGCCGGGCGGCGTCGAGGTGCGTGCCCATCTGCGCCGCCTGATACGGCATATCCGGACGCGGTGGCACAACACGCGAATTACGTTCCGTGGCGACGGGCACTATGCCCGGCCGGAGGCCATGACGTGGTGCGAGACCAACGGCATCGACTACATCTTCGGTCTGTCCGGCACCAAGCCGCTCGCCAGAAAAGTCGACGAGGCCGCCGACGACATCCGCACGCGACGCGCCATCGAGAACCTGCCGGTTCTGCGTGGCTATACCGAGACGCGCCACAAGGCCAAGTCCTGGGATCGCGAACGGCGTACCGTCGCCCGTATTGAGGCGACGATGCTCGGCCTCGACATCCGTTTCGTCGTCACCAGCCTCGATGTCGGCTCGGCCGAGTGGATCTACGACAGCCTGTATTGCGCGCGCGGCCAAGCCGAGAATCTGATCAAGCTGCATAAGACACAGCTCGCCTCCGATCGCACCAGCTGCCGTTCGGCGCTCGCCAATCAAGTCCGCCTCGTTCTCCACACCGCCGCTTATTGGCTGATGCTGACCGTGCGCGACGCGATTCCCAAAGCCCGGGAATTGGCCACAGCCGAGTTCGCGACGCTGCGTCTTCGTCTCTTGAAACTCGCTGCCCGTGTCGTCGTGACCACGAGCCGCATTCGCCTTGCGTTTGCCGCGGCATGTCCCGAAGCCGACCTGATCCGCGGCTTGCCAGGCGCGCTGCTGCCGCTCGGTCCTTGACCGGCGGGGCGTCCGCCCCCCGTTCGCCCAACCCATCCCTCAAGCGCGTTGCAAAGTACGGGTCGTCAGGCGGTGAAAAGCCGAAGGCAATCCCGCGCGCCTCGTCAGAGCAGATGTGCGGCCACATCAATCGGACTAAAAAAACGCACTCTCACGAATAGGACGGGCTAGCCTCCGTTGGGCTTGCTGGTTACACCCCGGGCCACGGTGGGACATCTCCCACCATCAAACGCAGATCGTGATCGTAACCTTCCGGGAGGACCAATGGCCGACTGACAGCTCCCTGCGGCGCGCTGTGCTGCGCAGCGGCGTCCTCGGCGTACGTCGCGACCGCATGCGGCGCCGTGGCATCTTCGTAGCCGCTCGCCTGCATCATCGGCTGCGCCTGCCATGGCGATGCACCCTGTTGATGGGTGGGGGCCACCGACGTCAGCAGGCGACCGCCTGAATTGGCGATCTCGCTCAGCTGCCGCTCGCTGGAAGGCCGTGCAGATTGTCTAAAGTCCTCGGCCTCTTCGCTGGCCTCAACTCAGCTGTGTCATGCTCATCGTTGATGAGGACCTCCTCGCTTGGCAGGAAGTTGCTCCTCGCAAGTGCACCCCTCAACTTGTCCGAGGAGTGCTGGCGGTCGGGCTCTCCGGGATCCGGTGCCTGGTCGTGGCGCGCGGCTGGCTCGAGAGATGACGACGGGCCGGGTTCGTCCATCAGTCCCAAAAGCAAATCCTGATCGCGGCCTTCCGCGGGAAGCTCCTCTGGCCGACTGCCAGTTTCCTGCGACGCGCTGTGCTGCGCAGCGGCGGCGTCGACGCGCCTCGGATCCATCAGTACCGCGTCTTCGGGATTGATGGGGCCACGTTCTGGGGGTGAGGATTCAGCTTAGCGCGTCGTGAGATCGGCACTCCGCCCGTCGACCGGAAGGTCCGGAGATGGTCGATTGCCTGAAGGAGTCTCTTTGGATTACCCTGTCCGGTGAACTCGAGCACCTCACCGCCATCGGCCAGCGACTTATTGTCGAACCGAGCAAGAATGCTCGGTTTTTCTTTTGCGAAAAGCCAACGGCTAAAGCTAAGAGGAGAACTTACGTACTGCTTGGCGACGGGTTTGGTGAACCCGCCCTTGATGAGGGCCTTCTCAAGCCCCAAAATAATGGGAGCATCCTCGGAATGAAGACGCCGCTTGTCGTGCCGTATCGCAATCCCAGTTGACTGAGCCGGTTGCGGCGCCGAGGACGACGGGCCGGGTTCGTCCATCAGCCCCAAAAGCAAATCCTGATCATGGCCTTCCGCTGGAAGCAACTCCTCTGGCCAACTGCCAGCTTTCTGGGTCGCACTGTGCTGCGCAGCGGCGTCGCCGACCTGCCTCGACTCCTTCAGGGCCGCGTCTTCGGGATCAATATGGCGCTCGAGTTCCATCGCCTTAGCGCCGGCCGACGATTTCCGGAGATGAGCCAGTGCGGCACCGATCCCCCGGTTACCACCGGCGTCCTTCTTATAGCTCTTGACATCTCCATCCAACGCCTTGCCTGAAAGCCGACCAGCAATGCCCTTCTTGTTGTTTTCATGCAGGTAGTCACTGAAACTGCGAAGAGCAGTTGCATCCCTCGTGCCGGTATCTGCCGCTACTTCGTTTTTGTACTCTTTGATGAGTGCCGCGTCCTGGGGATGAGGATTTAGCTCAGCGCGGCCTGCGATCGGAACGACTCCGCCCGTCGACTGCGAGGTTCGGAGATGAACTATTGCCGTAAGAAGTTTCCAGGGATTACCCTTTCCGATGAACTCGCGCGCATCTTCAGTCAGTGGCTCTTCGTCGTCAAGCCGAGCAAAAATGGCCTTTTTGTTATTTGCGAAGAGCCAGTGGCCAAAGCTGAGAAGAGTACGTACATAGTCCTTGGCGGTGCCTTCGGCGGCCCCGCCCTTGATGAGGGCCTTCTCAAGCCCCAAAACAAGGGGAGCATCCTGGGAATAAAGAGGGCCAAGACAGCATGGTGCATGTGCCTGCGCGCTTCGCCGTCAACAGCCGATAGACCGAAGATTCAGAGACAAAATACTGCTTCTCATCGGTGAGGCGTACGGCCGGCTTTCGCGGCGAGGACTATCTCCAGCCAACATCTTGACAGGATGCGCTGAACGCGCGAGTCAAAATCGAAACGCAACTAACTTTTGGTGCCTTACAATTCAGTATTAATCTTGAGACGCCTATTGCATCGGCAATGTCGTCATCGACCAGCTCATGCAGTGGAACTTCAAAGCTTGAACGGCCTCAGCTCGGCTGATGGCGACGATCGACGAATCGCGGGCTTGGATAAAAGCAAAGCAAGCCTTCCGCCCTAACCGCATCCATCAGTTCGGTGGTAGCGCCTCCGGAATCTACTGCGCCTCACTCGCGTCGGCAAAGACCTCATCGCGGATCACGCGCAACGTCACTTGATGAAGATAGGCCTGCAGGGCCTGGTCAAGCTCGGAGAACTCCGGCCACAGAACTTGATCGAGGATCCGGTTGCGTGCGCGAACCATGACCGTGTTGCGCCGCTGTCGATAATAGCGATAGGGCTTCATGCCATAACGCCGGCACAAGGAGAAACAGATGGCGCGACCATTGATCCGGCATTAAGAACCGCATCTCAATTTGAGGGATCTTGCCGACCAAGTTGCGTCAAAACGCTCCTTCACACGTCTCAGCGCCGCTTCCGCCGCGAGCCCGCTCTCCGGCCCTTTCGGCACCCGCGAAAAGAGCCTCGATCTTCGGCAACTTCTCGCGCGCGCGCCCGCGGGTCAGGGGCGAAGGGCCGCGAGGTCACGATCCCGAGCTGGGAAACGGCCGCGCATGAGGAACGGCTCGGTCGCTGGGCGATGAACTGATGCTGGGACTTCATGGCTGCGGATCTGTCCGCGCTCGACCTTCTGGTGGTCCAAATCGACGGGTTGCATCCCGGCGACGATCTCGTGCTGGTGGCCGCGACCGGGGTCAGGGCCGCGTCTATCCGCCCACTTCCAAAGCCATAATCACTGTGTGCTAGAATTAGTAGGTTCGCTGTTCTCAGTTCTCAGCTAAGTAAGTAGAGCCGTTTTGGAAGAAACCTGTCCTGAACATAAGGCCAGAAGGACCTGAAAAGTGCAATTGACGGTGCTACGCAAGTCAGGAACTCGCAGAAAATGGAGAACAAGCATGGCAAACTTACGCCAGGACGACAAGTCTACACCAGGGACAGATGATGCAGCTCGCCGTGCCGGCGAGCGGGCTGCCGAGCAGACCAGCCGTACCGGACAAGCTGCAGCTGATCAGACTGCGCATGTCGGGCAAGGTGCCGCTCAAGCCGGAGAAGAAACGGCCCGATCAACTTCCAACTTTCTTAAGCAGAACGTTGAGACGGTGCAGAACGCATGGCGGATCGGCCTGGAAGCGACGACCTTAGCCGTGGGACGCTCTACCGAGCAACTTGGTCGCACGCTCGGGGTCTCAGGAGAAGGGGTGCAACAGGCAAAAGACGCAACGGAACGGTCGGCGCGCAACGTGCAAAAGATCCTTCACACCAGTAATGCTGCTGCCAAAGTGATGAATGGAATTTCTCAAGAGTACAGCCAGATGGTTCGGCATCAAGTCGGGAAGAACATGGACTACATCAGCGAGCTGTGGACCTGCCGGACCCCTCAGGAATTTGTAGCCGCACAAAGTGATATTGTGCGGAAGTCTGTGGAAATTGCTCTGGAAGGTAGCCGTCGGATCGCCGACCTGTCGCTCAAAGTGGCCGACGAAACCGGAAAGCAGATCAAGTGAAGTATGGAAGAAGTCCGGCACTCCGCCTAATGGGCATACAGGTTCGGCTGGAAAACGAGCGCTGCTTGTCGGTTACTCTTGCCGCCTTGGGAGTGAGACTTTTGAGAAAACCAAGGCTACCGCTGTAAACGCAATGTCGAGTTAATGCCAGTCTCTGAATTGGCAGCGCCCCTTGGATTCTCCGTTACGCACCAACGCTCATTAGAGCGACTTGTCATGATCGTTCCGTCGTGGGCCGCGTGGGATGCGGCGCCCTGAATGCCGGGCTAACAGAAGGTCGTGCTTTCGATTTATCTCTTGGAGGTCGGCAGCCTTGAATGGCGTAAGCCGTCGCGTCGGTTTCATCCTGCTCGGCGCGATAGAGCTCTTGCCTGTCCCTCTGACTTGATCCGGTCGCCCCCCAGAGTAGGTAGGAGCCCGATCCAATGTTGATGCTGTACCGTCAAACGTCGGTAGCCTTTCGGGCTGGACTCCGTGGAGCATCAGGATCTGACGATGTCTGAAAGACTGCCAACTTGCGCGCCGAAGTTAAGAAACGCATTGCCCAGATCGAAAGTATGACACTAGTCCAGATTCAACGGGTCATGATGGATTGTGTGTCCGAGCGGTCTGCTGGCAGGATGACGACATGTGAGCGCAATGCGTTGCGCCGAGCACTGAACAAACGGGTCAGCATTCTCAGACGAGACCTTGTCGCGTAAGAGTTCGCGAGCCTGCACGCAAAGCGCCGACGCCGAACTGGGGAAGCCGGGGAGCTATCGCTGAAAGTTGGTGACGGCGGGAATCGGGAAGGCGGCATATCGTGGGGGTGCTTGACGCCTCCACTTCTCCACCGAAGGAGCGATATGCCGTGGCCAAAGATAACATCATCAAGTTGATTCAGCCAGGAAACGTCGACGATCAACTCACCGAAATCTTGCGCAATGGGGCGCGTGCTCTGTTGGCCCAGGCGGTCGAGGCCGAGGTCGCGGACTTTCTCGGCAAGCATGCCGATTTGAAGACTGCGGACGGCCACCAGCGCGTCGTGCGCCACGGTCACCTGCCGGAACGCGAGGTTATGACCGGTATCGGTCCGGTCGGCGTCCGCCAGCCGCGTGTACGCGATCGCGAGGCGGAGGCTACCGATCCCGACCGCATCCGGTTCTCTCCGTCGATCCTGCCGCCCTACATGCGCCGCTCGAAATCGATCGAGACGCTGCTGCCGATCCTTTACCTGAAGGGTATCTCCACCGGCGACTTCTCCGAGGCTCTGGCGGCGCTGCTCGGCAAGGATGCTGCCGGGTTGTCGGCATCCGCCATCGGCCGTCTGAAGGACGGTTGGCTTGACGAACACACCGCGTGGCAGAGGCGCGATCTGTCGGCGAAGCGCTACGTCTACATCTGGGCCGATGGCATCCATCTCCAAGCACGCCTCGAAGACGAAAAGCAGTGCATCCTGGTGCTGATCGGCGCGACGCCGGAAGGCCGCAAGGAACTGGTCGGCTTCACCGATGGCGCCCGCGAGAGCGCGCAGGACTGGCGCGATCTGCTGCTCGACCTGAAGCGGCGCGGGCTCGGCGTGCCACCGCGGCTCACCATCGCCGACGGCGCGCTCGGGTTCTGGAAGGCCGCCGGCGAGGTCTGGCCGAAAACGCGCGAGCAGCGCTGCTGGGTACACAAGACCGCCAACGTGATCGCCAAGTTGCCGAAGAGCCAGCAGCCTAAAGCCAAACGCGCGTTGCAGGAGATCTGGATGGCCGAAACCAAGGCCGCCGCCGAGCTGGCGTTCGACGCCTTCATCGAGAGCTACACGCCCAAATACGAGAAGGCGGCCGACTGCCTGAGCAAGGATCGGGACACGCTACTGGCGTTCTACGACTTCCCGGCCGAACACTGGAAACACCTGCGGACCACCAATCCCATTGAAAGCACCTTCGCTACCGTGCGCCACCGCACGATCCGATCGAAGGGCTGCCTGTCCAACAGAACGGCGCTCGCGATGGTCTTCAAACTGCTTGAGGCCGCGCAGAAAAGCTGGCGTCGTCTCGATGGCCACAACCAGTTGCCAAAACTCGTTCTCGGTGTGACATTCAACGATGGGATCGAGGTCATCGCCAAACCGACTGACCGTCAGCCCATAACCGCCGCCGCCTGACCGGCCGCGCCGTCACCAAAATTTGGCGATAGCTCGAGGCCGGGCGAGCTACGAGAGAAATCGTGAGAGAGCTAAAGCGCAGTGTGAGGCCGCGATCCGGAACCGGTTCGCCAAGCTTGCACGCCTAAAGAAAGAACTCGCGCGATGGAATTAGGGGTACGCCGCTCGCGTCAAGGGACAAGAGAAGAAGCCGCATGTTCAGACAACCACCCTTCCGTTCCTATTCAACCGCAGCTCGCATCTGTATTGGCATTGCGGTCTAAGCGCCGTCCTGCTGGTCTGGACAATAATGACGCACGTCGTGCGGCAAGGCTGGCCAGTTGGTGTATCCGCGCTGGCATAATCAACGATGCAGATACGAGCTGAGGAAGCCCGGGTGAATGCACCCCGCCCGCACTGACCACTTATTCAAATTTTCAACCCGTGAGGCGGGGCTCTGAACGTTTCCAAGCAACCGGATAATGAGTCCGTTCTGCTAACGGTCAAAGCCTTGGCTCACGAAATAGGAGTGAGCCATGACGCGCCGTATCACCTGCATTACCAAGCTGCCTAACCATCAAGACCGCCATCGGCGTATTCAAGCAGTCGGTGGTTCAGCATGGCGAGATTCGGAAGAAACAGCCATTGCAAACGTCAAACACGACAAAAGCGCTTACGATGCTACTGAGCAGGGCAAGACAGTCAAGGTGATCGTCAAAAAACACGATGGTCGCGAGTACCTAAAGACCGAGAGTAATCATTTTCTTCCCGACAATCTTCTGAGTCTTCCGGATTGCTCGTGACCGGCATGTCGTATTGTCCGTCGTCAGATGATTTGAAACTGATCACGCGTTTCGAGAAGGGAGGCTCTGGCTCATCAGGGGGTAGAGTTTGAGCAGCCTGCAGTTGATGCTGCAAGCGGCGGTTTGCGATGCTGTCGCGCTTGATGCGTTTTCGCTCTGCGAGGATCGCCCCGGCTTGAGCGCCACCCGTTCGTCCAGCCGGTCGCGGCGCTGCGCCGGGACTGGATCCGGGTCCGGGGTCGGCCGGTCGCCGGAGGAGTTGGGGCGGTGAGGCGGCCGGACAGACGCTGAACCCGCGGGAGGCCGCGGTACTGGCCGGGCTCCTGGCCGCCGACCGCGAGGTGACGGCGCTCGAGATCGGCCGCGACTCCGGCCTTTACCCCAACGGCAATTCGCGGACATCGGCCGAGCTCGGCTCGTCACTGATCCGGCCGCTCCTGATCGCCGGCGCCGTGGCGCAGTGCGGCCGCAAACCCCTTCGCTTCGAAATCACGGAACGCGGTCGGATCGCGATCGCGCTCTTCAAGGCCATCGCCAACAGAAAGGTTCGACATGACGCTCACGCTTGAGGAGAAAATGAACGGCGCCGAGACGCGGGCGCGGCAGCAGACGGCGGAGAAGCACTTCTTCGACCAAGCCCCGCCGTTCTTCCCGCTCGGATTCTCGATCGGTTACCGCAACCCCGGCCATTGGGACATCGACGCGAAGCAGTGCCCCGGCTACGCGTCGGCATGGCAAGCCGCGCATCCCGAAGGGTCTACCAGCGCCAACGACGGCGATCGCGAACGGGCATTCAGCATCCGCGGCGCGCCCGGGAATGTCGTTGTCTGCGACGAGCGCTGGAATCCGAACCGGCCTCAGCCTTGTGAGATGAACTTCCGCAGCGTGATAGCCGCGATGGCGTGGATCTGCGAAGAACTCATGCAGGAGCCGGGCACATGAACAATCCGCTCCTCTGGGCCGGCGTCGCCCTTCTAGTCATCGCCGCATTCTGCCTCGCCAAGACGTGGTTGCAGCCAGCTGGCATCTTGGCGACCGTCGGCGCGGTGCTCATCGTCATCGTGGTCCTGACGGTTGGCATTCCGGCATTGGGCGGCGCTGTCGGGTACGCCTTCACGACCATTTTCGAGATGAAGGGGGACCAGGACCACGACTAAACGCGGCATCAACGTCACGCCGGGATATTTCTTGCATCGCCCCACCACTAAACCGCTGCCGAATTGGCTTTTCTACACGCTGGTCTGGTTGATCATTCCGCCGGCATTCGCCGTAGTGATTGTGTGGACGTCGGTGACGTGCCATGAGCGCGCCATGAAGGACATCACGTCGCTGCGCGATATCGACCCAAAGGCAATCGCCGACGCGTTGCGCGCGCCGTCGCCGTACCGACGCTGATCCTCGAGCTCACACCGCGGGAGCGATGGCCGTGCATGGTTCAATACTATTGGCGTGGCACGGTTTACGTGCCACGCGATGTGTTCCGATTCGAGCCTGATCAAATTGGGCCGTCGGATTGCGTCTGGATCGTTCCGGGAACGACGCCATGATGGTGAGGCGCTCCTACTCAGGGCCATCCTTCCGCCAACGCCCCGCACCTTCCGCGTGCGGATGCTTGCGGCCGGTTTCAGGCACGCCACCCGCGCCGCGGAGAACGCACGAAAGCGCTCCATGCGGTTGCGCAATCGTGCGGCGGCCTCAGATGAAGTTCCCGCCGGTCGGCACCGTCGCGAACCGCGGCCGCTCATTGGCACGGCTGGCGAAACCGTATGATTGACATGGGAGAGTTGCCTGGCGACGAAGCGTCCAGGTCTTGGGCCCGCGAATATCTGGCTGCACGGGCATCGCAGGGAAAATGAACTTGATCTAAAAGGCCCGCGCATCCGCGCGGGAGAAGCACGCGCAGCAGAAACAGAACTATACCGGCGAACCGCATTTCGTTCACCTCGAGGAAGTCGCCGGCATCGTGGAACGCGCCGGCCTTTCGGAGACCGCGATCGCGGCAGCTTGGCTGCATGACACCGTCGAGGACACCGACGCCATTCTACCTGAGGTCTGCGCGAAGTTCGGCTCCGCCGTCGCCTTGATGGTGCTCGACCTGACCGATACCCCACCAACACCGGGCATGAACCGTGAGCGGCGGAAGCGCGCCGACCGGATTCGACTCGAGCTCGCCGGACCTGAGACCCAGGGCATCAAGTGCGCGGATCTGATCAGCAACACGTCGACGATATCGAAGCACAACCTAGGCTTTGCGAAGACCTATCTGCCGGAAAAACGCGCCACCCTGGAGATCCTGACGAAGGCGCCGGCGCCGCTCCGACAGCAGGCGTGGGCATCGTTGTGCGCGGCCGAGGCGCAGCTTCCGGTGAAACCAACCCCTGTGACGCAGGCCGAGCGGGATATCTTGAACAACGCGACAATCCCTCCGGCACCAGAAGCCGACGCATGGGACCACAAGCGTAAAGGAACAACCTGATGTGGCTCCACACCGTGGTCGCGTGGAGCGCCCAGACCAAAAACCCCTACTCGTCGTTGAACGAGTTCGAAGGCGTCGAAGAGCGTCACGAGTCGTGGTTCTGCCGGTCGAAGTCGCCCAACGACGGATTGCGGCTGCTCCAGGAATACTCGGAGGCCTTCAGACTGGGTGAATCAAACACCGCGTCTCCCGGTCCACGGCCGAGCGTCCTACCATTGAACGAAGTCAGGAAGAGTGGTTGTCAATCGGCCTGCAAATTTGACCCCTCATCGGCGTCCAATTTTGACCCCTTCGTGCGGCGGGCTTTGCTGGTAGCGCTCGTCTCGTCGGAGCTGGCCGGGATAGCGGAGGCGAGACGAGCGCGGGTGGCGTGATCGTCGTCTCGGCTCTTGAACCGCCAGCTATCGTTGCCGGTCTCGACAATGTCGCAGTGATGGGTCAATCGGTCGAGCAGCGCTGTGGTCATTTTGGCGTCGCCGAACACGCTCGGCCATTCGCCGAAGGCGAGATTGGTCGTCACGATGACGGAGGCGCGCTCATAGAGCCGGCTGACGAGGTGGAAGAGGAGCTGGCCACCGGACTGGGCGAAGGGCAAATAGCCGAGTTCATCCAGCACGATGAAGTCCATCCGGGTCAGATGCTCGGCGAGCCGTCCTTGCCGTCCGTTGCGGGTCTCGGTCTCGAGGCGATTGACGAGGTCGACTACGTTGAAGAAGCGGCCGCGGGCACCGGATCGGATGCAGCTTCTGGCGATGGCAATGGCCAGGTGGGTCTTGCCTGTGCCGGTGCCGCCAACCAGCACGACATTGCGTTGCTGGGCGATGAAGCCGCCGCTGGCGAGATCATTGACGAGAGTCTGATTGATCGGCGTGCCGTCGAACTGGAAGTCGGCGATGTCCTTGGCAAGCGGCAGCTTGGCAATGGTCAGCTGGTATTTGATCGAGCGGGCCTGCTTCTCGTTGATCTCGGCGTTAAGCAGGTCGCCGACAATGCGCTGAGGTTCGTGCTGGCGCTTGACGGCAGTTGCCATGATCTCGTCGAAGGCAGCCTTCATGCCGTAGAGCTTGAGCTCGCCCATGAGGTCGAAGATTTGGGTTCGTTCCATCAGATGGTCCTCCGGAGGTTGTCGTAGCGGGCACAATCGGCGATCGGTGCATGACGGAGCGTCAGTGCGGCCGGCGTCATGATGTTGGCCGGTGGGGCGGGTTCACGTTGACGGGCCAGGATGTTGAGCACGACATCGGCGGAATGGACGCCATGACCGAGCGCTTCGGCACAGGCCGCTTCCACCGCGGACAGACCGTCAGTCAGCACCGCGGTGAGGATGTCGACCATCTGCCGATTGCCATCGTCGGTGCTGGCAAGCTTGCGCCGGATCCGCTCGATCGCGGCCGGCAGCACCCAGTCTTTGAAGGGAGCGCCGTTGCGCAAGGCACCGGGTTTGCGAGCCAGCACCGGCACATAGTGCCAGGGATCATAGGTCGTCTCGCCGCGGCCAAAGGATCGCGGGTGCTCGGCAACGATGCGTCCATCCTGACGGATCACGATGCGGTCGGCATAAGCCTGGACTTCGACCGGCCGTCCGACTGCGCTGGCTGCGACCGAGTACTTGTTGTTGTCGAAGCGCACCAGGCAGGTCTTCGAGACCGATGCCGTCACCGCATGGAAGCCGTCGAAGCGGCCGGCATAGGGAACGAGCTTGGGACGCTCGGCTTCGAACACTTCCCAGATCGTCTGATCGACCAGCTCCGGGTGGCGATGAGCCTTGGCGTAGGCGATGCATTTGTCGAGCAGCCAGGCGTTTAACTCGTCGAGGTTTTTGAACCGCAGCCGCGGCGTGAAGAAGCGCTCCCGGACCAGCCCGACCTGGTTCTCGACCTGCCCCTTCTCCCAGCCCGACGCCGGCGTGCAGGCGACCGGATCGACCAGATAGTGGCTGCACATCTGCAGGAAGCGGCGATTGTAGAGACGCCCTTTACCGACGAAGATCGTCTCTACGGCGGTCTTCATGTTGTCGTAGATGCCGCGGGTGCAGGTGCCTTTGAACAGAGCGAACGCCCGGTCGTGGGCGTCGAACACCATCTCCTGCGTCTCCCGCGGATAGGCCCGCACGAACAGCATGCGGCTGTGACAGAGCCGGACATGGGCGGCCTTCACCATCACCGTGGTCCCGCTCAGCAAGACCACCTCGTGGCTCCAGTCGAACTGGTAGGCTTCGCCTGGGGCAAAGCTCAGCGGGACATAAGCCGCCGCGGTCGATTGCCCGCGTTCTTTGCTCCACCGCCTGGCGTAACGCCGCACGGCATCGTAACCGCCGTCGTAGCCGCGGCCGCGCAGCTCTTCGAAGATCCGGATCAACGTCAGCTGTTCACGAGCCGATTTGGCCGCGTTCGCCGCCAGCAATCCGTCAAGCTCTACTGCCCATCGTCCCAGCTTTGGCCGCGGCTGCACCTGCCGCTCGTACTCGAAGGAGGTCTCTCCCGACCTCAGCACCTTCCGGACCGTGTTCCGCGACACCTTCAGGTCACGGGCGATCTCCTTGATCGTCTTGCCCTTGATGAAGTGCTCGCGCCGGATCCGGGCAATTGTCTCCACGATCAGCATCCCCCACCACCTGCTTCGTTCCAAAGCAGGCAGCGCAACAGATCAATCTGTAGGGGGTCAATTTTGGACGCCGATCCCCCGGCTTAGGGGGTCAATATTGCAGGCCGAATGACACCCCGGTGACGTTGCAGCGCGATTTGAAGCGGGCGCGGATAGTTCTGTTGGCGGCGGATGGACGCAGCACTCGGTCGATCGCCAAGGAAGTTGGGGTCCAGCCGCGGATTGTCAGCCTTTGGCGGCATCGCTATGCCGACCAAGGCCTTGAAGGGCTGCAAGACAAGCCGCGACCGGGCAAGCAGCCAATCTATACGAAGGCCACCGACAAGCGGATTCTGAAGCTGCTGGACAAGCCGCCGCCGGACGGGTTCGCACGCTGGACCGGGCCCCTGCTGGCCGGGGCGCTGGGCGATGTTGACGTCCAATATGTCTGGCGGTTCCTGCGCAGCCACAAGATTGACCTCGCGGCTCGTAAGTCCTGGTGTGAGAGCAACGACCCGAACTTTACGGCCAAAGCCGCCGATGTTGTCGGCCTCTATGTCGCCCCGCCCGCGAAGGCCATTGTGCTGTGCGTGGACGAGAAGCCCTCGATCCAGGCTTTGGAGCGAGCGCAGGGTTATCTGAAGTTGCCCAATGGCCGCGCCTTGACCGGCCAGAGCCACGATTACAAGCGGCATGGCACCACAACATTGTTTGCGGCGCTCGAAGTCGCCACCGGAAAGATCATCGCGGCGCATTCAAAACGCCGACGCCGCGTCGAGTTTCTCGACTTCATGAACAGCGTCACCGCGGCTTTTCCGAACCGGAAGCTTCACGTCATCCTCGACAACCTCAACACCCACAAGAAGAACGAGCATTGGCTCAAGGCCCACCCCAACGTGCAATTTCATTTCACGCCGACAAGTGCGTCTTGGCTCAATCAGGTCGAGGTATGGTTTTCGATCTTGCAGGGGCAGTCGCTCAGCGGCACCTCCTTCACAAGCCTCACGCAGCTTCAGGAGCACATCGATGCCTACGTCAACGCATACAACGACAGAGCCGAGCCCTTCGTCTGGACCAAGAAAAAGGTCCGTCAACGCCGTTTCAAAGGCCGCCGTATCACTCAGCTCTGATTCTGGGTACTAGCTCGCCGATATAGCGCCCGCTGATGCCGGGCACGGCGTGGCCTAGCAGGATGCTGGAGAGGATGTCCGGCACCCCCAACGCGGTCGTCAGCGATTTGTAGGTGTGCCGGAGTGCGTGCCCTGCGGTTGGCAGTCCAGAGCGCTGCGGAGCCTGCCTAAAGCCCGGGAAAACGAGGTCCGGTACAGTGACCTCACCATGGCGCGGACACTCTTCCACGCCGAAACACATTATGGCGTTTTCTGGATACCAAAGGTATCTTGGCGTTGGACCCTCCGCCTATTCTGTAGCCCGGCGCGATCGAAGGCGGGCGCTCTTGTGAAGATGCGCTCCGCGATAGGCAGATCTTCGGTGCTGTCGATTTCGTACCACCTGAGACCGTCGCAGCGCGACGCTGCAATCCGTAAGCCTCGTCTTTCCATCAGGCTGGCAAGGAGCGCCTCTGTGTAGGCCTGCGTAGCTCCAGATCCGATGAGATCATCTAGCGCTGGAACGATCGTTGCTCTCAGCGTCGTCGCTGACAATCGTAGCAGGTTCATCGTCTTGAAACGTCTTGGGCCATCCGCGACAAGGTTAGCTGCGGTCTGTTTCATGCGGAAACTCGTGATGACGCCGCTATCCGACAACAAGACCGCCGAACCTTCCATCGATTCATTGAAGGGAGCAACTGCAGCCACGTCGGTTGCTTGGCTCATCATTAGGTAGCGCAACGCATCCTCTTCAAAGAAGACGTCACCCTTCGACAATGAAGCAGTCTCCGGAAAAAAGCGCGTCGCGCGCCAGCCAAAGAGAATAGGCGCGGCCGGTGCGGTCGAACCCGGACGATTCGACAGAGTTGATTTCGAGCTCGCCAAAGCGGCTGCCGCAGGCATATTGAATAGCGTCCTTGCGGTAGCCCATACAATTGTGACTTCTTCCACGCCACCGCTTCCAAGTTTCGCAGCGCGTTATGGAGTATCGGCGTTTCATTGACCTCGACAAGCGGCTTGGGCCGCAGATCGGTCAGCGGCCGCAAACGGGAGCCGAAGCCCGCGGCCAGAATGACGGCTTTCTTCGGAGCATCGGTGGTCATTTCATTCCCCTTCGTCGTTGTTTGATATCGCGTCCTCACTCCCAAGCGTAAACGACACGGATCGTCACCGCGATTTCGGTAGTTAATCTGGTCCCGGCAGAGCTCCTGTGAGGGGATGGGCAACTCCCTCAGACCGAGGGGTCTTGGCGGCAGTCCTCGCCGCAGCGGCGCCCGACGATGTGAACAAGACTGTCCGCTGAGCCAACCCCACGCGCTCTCCAAAGGTCCCACAATGTCGGTTGTTCTGCTGCTGTGTGGGGTCTACGGGCTTCGTGAAAAGCGGATCTACATCTTCGGAAGCGCGGATCATCGTCCGCGTTGGGGTTTCTCCGAGAGAGAAATGCGCTCGTGACCCTTCGTCGGTGACTGGATGGTCGTTGAGGTGGGGAGATCGGCCGAGATATTGCGGCAATGGGCAGATCGGCCGCGTATGAGCTGTCGCGGCAGTCGATGGTATGCCCAATTTCAGGAGTGAAAACCTGCGACTTGCTGATAAGCGCGCTTGAGCATGATGGCAAGGCAGCCAGTTGCATGGCGGTGGTCCTTCGAGAATGAGTATGTTAGAGAAGCTATTGCCTTAAGTCAGCAGGGCGAAGATAGCGCGCTTCTGCACTTGCGAATTCGTCGTTCCTCAAGACCTCGTCGAGTGTCGCGATATCGGGCTCAATGCTGACAGTGTTCCCCTCAGCTGCGGCCGCAGACCTGCCGCATTGCCGCTCGCATGGAATGGTTGGCCCAGATCACCGTCGCGATGCGTGCTTTACAATAAGCAGAGACCGATGTTCGATAGTATTTCGTTGGAACGATCACGACCGGCAACCTGTTCTGGCAGGCGTGCGTGAACGCAAGGATCTCGTCTGCGGCGCTCTTTCGCGAGTGAATGAGGATCGCATTGGCTCCCGCATCCACGCAAGCGTGAGTGCGCAAAACGGCTTCTTCCATTTCATGCCCGACAATCAACGCTTCGATGCGGGCAACAAGCACCAAATCGTCCGCGACCGTATCCTTCACGGCACGCAAGCGGGCGGCTGGAGAATTCGTCGATATCGGCGAGGGGATGCCGCTCGCCAATAAGCGAGTTCGTCTTCGGGAAATAGCTGTCTTCCAGCGCAATCCCGGCAGCGCCACGCTGACGGAGTGTGCGTGCCAATAGACGAGCATTGTTGAAGTGCCGAAGCCGCCATCCCCGACAACAAGCACAGGAAGCTCGTTCTACGTCGGCGAGTTGGCTCCAGGACGCTTCATTGGCGTCGCGGCAGCCCAACGAGCAGGCAATTGACAGGCCCGACGCCCAGAGACCCTTGAACTCACGCGCTTGGCGATTGCGGCGGAGAGGCCGTCATGCGCTTCTATGAGGAACGAGACTTCGCTGCTGGAGCAGACCTGAGCACGCAGCATTTCAGTGAGTAAGGAATCAGCGCGCGGACCGGAGCCACTCGCGGGAACAGATTGCTGTGATTGGTCTTGCATGCCGATTCCTTGTTCGTGCGTTTGGTCGGCCGATATTCAGCGGCGGAAGGTGACATGTTTCTGTCATCAAGATCAATTACGCGGGTTGGTAGTTGACTGTGCCGCAAAATTGTTGCGTCTCGCACCGGACGAGCAGGATTCGTAGGTAAGCCAAGCAATCACATGATGTCCGATCGTTGAAGGACGCACTGTAACCCATGCGCCAACCGAGTTCCTTTCTGTATTTTGTATTCTGCGCGGTTGTGAGACTACCTGACGCGCTAAGGGTTCAGTTCGTTCGCATTTTGTAGCGCTCAAGTGTGCGTTTGGCGTTTCAGAGTACACCCGCGCGGACTCGCGATCAGGACTCGGTCGCGTTGCACGGAAATTATCTAATCGATCGTGTCGCGTTCCTGTCTAACTCCGTTCAGCTCGCGGATCATGAGCGTGGGGAGGGCGTGCGAGACGGATCCGAAGTCCTTGTCTCTCTTGTTGAAACGAATTCGAGGGTCCTTCCGGCCACGATGCCCGTGCCGTCCCTTGATCGAGGTGTGAGGCTGATAGTGCTCGGCACAGCGTGGTCTCCGATCCGGGGCTCCAGCGCCTGACGTTCGAGGTTATTGCCGGGCGCCTTCGATTCAACCAAGCGCGGGATGGGACCTTTTGGGAGGACACAGCCGATGTCGCCATCGCAGTCTGCAAGCGCCGAACCATCCCCGACCTTCGGCCATCTTGAGCGACCGGCATCTCCTGGGTTCAGCACCGCTTCGAGCCACCTGGATCTGCCCGCCCAGTTGTCATGCCCCGCGGTTGAGATACAGGCCAGCGTGCCAACGGAGGACTTCCCGCGTGCGCAAGACTTCACGCATATCGTCGGCTTGGCATGGGACCATGGTTGCCAATCAGCCTCCGATGTCCTGATCGGTGTACTGAGCAGAAAAGGCCTCCTGCCGACGTCACCGCTCCAGTCGCGAACACATTTTTACATCCATGGTCGGCCTTACACGACGAAGCTGGGGCAAGGAACAAGGCACCCGACCCCAAATAATCCGGCAGGACTTGATATTACGCTCATCCCTGGATCTAGCCCGTCTTATTCGTCAGAGTGCGCCTGAGAGGCTGGCGAGCGTGGTGTAAAGCGCTGATGCGGCGTAGGATTCGGTTGCAAAGCCAACCCCATCACCTCAACCGCGAACGCCAGGCCCGCCATGACCGATGATACGATTCTGCCCTTCTCGTTTCCAGCCGTTCACGCCAAGAAAGTCACAGCTGCCTTCGATGGCGGTCGGCTGACCTCGAACGGGGGCGTGATGCTTCTGGCGATGGCCGAGCGGCGTCTCGGCTTGGCCGACAATTTGGCCCGGGTGTTCCCGGATCGGCGCGATCCGACGCGGGTCGTGCACAGCCTTGTCGATATGTTCCGCGCGCGCATGTTCGCGATCTGCTGCGGCTACGAGGACGCCGACGACCTCGATCATCTGCGGTCCGATCCCGCATTCAAGCTGGCCTGCGGACGGCTGCCGGACACGGGTCGCGATCTGTGTTCCCAACCGACGCTGTCGCGGCTGGAGAATGCTCCGCGCCTGCGCGACGTGATCCGACTGACCTACACTTTGGTCGACGCATGGATGGATAGCTACCCGCGCGAGCCGGCATCCGTCACGCTCGACATCGATGATACCTGCGATGTCGTCCACGGCCATCAGCAGCTCTCGCTGTTCAACGCTCATTATGACGAACGCTGCTTCCTGCCGATCCACGTCTACGACACGGAGAAGAGCCGGCCCGTGGCGGTCGTGCTGCGGCCCGGCAAGACGCCGGGCGGCGTCGAGGTGCGTGCCCATCTGCGCCGCCTGATACGGCATATCCGGACGCGGTGGCACAACACGCGAATCACGTTCCGTGGCGACGGGCACTATGCCCGGCCGGAGGCCATGGCGTGGTGCGAGACCAACGGCATCGACTACATCTTCGGTCTGTCCGGCACCAAGCCGCTCGCCAGAAAACTCGACGAGGCCGCCGACGACATCCGCACGCGACGCGCCATCGAGAACCTGCCGGTTCTGCGTGGCTATACCGAGACGCGCCACAAGGCCAAGTCCTGGGATCGCGAACGGCGTACCGTCGCCCGTATTGAGGCGACGATGCTCGGCCTCGACATCCGTTTCGTCGTCACCAGCCTCGATGTCGGCTCGGCCGAGTGGATCTACGACAGCCTGTATTGCGCGCGCGGCCAAGCCGAGAATCTGATCAAGCTGCATAAGACACAGCTCGCCTCCGATCGCACCAGCTGCCGTTCGGCGCTCGCCAATCAAGTCCGCCTCGTTCTCCACACCGCCGCTTATTGGCTGATGCTGACCGTGCGCGACGCGATTCCCAAAGCCCGGGAATTGGCCACAGCCGAGTTCGCGACGCTGCGTCTTCGTCTCTTGAAACTCGCTGCCCGTGTCGTCGAGACCACGAGCCGCATTCGCCTTGCGTTTGCCGCGGCATGTCCCGAAGCCGACCTGATCCGCGGCTTGCCAGGCGCGCTGCTGCCTCTCGGTCCTTGACCGGCGGGGCGTCCGCCCCCCGTTCGCCCAACCTACACCTCAAGCGCGTTGCAAAGTACGGGTCGGTCAGGCGGTGAAAAGCCGAAGGCAATCCCGCGCGCCTCGTCAGAGCAGATGTGCGGCCACATCAATCGGACTAAAAAAAGCACTCTCACGAATAGGACGGGCTAGCTTCGAATCCCACGAGCCCGCAGCAGTGGGCATCGAAGGCTTCGCGGGAGATATGCGAAAAACATCGTCATCGACCAAGGCTGCGACGTCTGCGATGCCGACGAAGGGTGCCAAAGGCTGTGGGCTGTGGTCATGTTTCAAGTCAGGGATTGGCAAAAGTCGTCGCGAAAGCTCGTCCGGCCCTCTGGATCAGCCGGATGAACAGGCCTCCGGATCGGGCGTCCCAGTGCAGCGTCCGCTGGCGCTCCGCCGCACGCAGTGGCTGGGTGACGAGCATATCACGGCGGATTACACACTCCTGGAGCGGGAATTGCAGAGGGACAATCCGGATCTGGCCGCCCACACCCGGTTTCTGCGGCCCGCGGAAGCTCATCTGCTGCGCTTGACCGATGACGCGAACGTCGTGCAGGAAACCTTGCTGGCGATCGTCAATGACGAGCATGGTAACGATACCGCCAACTTCCTGTTCGTGCCAGTGAACAATGGCGGTGTCAGTAGCAGCGACGGTACGCATTGGACGCTGCTGCTCGTTGATCGCCGCGAGCCGGAAGGGATCGTTGCCTATCACTACGACTCCTTGCCGAAGCGTTCTCACGCTGACCGGGCAAGAGAACTCGCAGTCAGGCTGGGCGCTCGCCTCGAGACCGCGCGCATGAACCGGCAGGAGAACAATTGTGATTGCGGCGTCTTTGTGGTGGACGGCACACGGACGCTGGCGAGACGATTGGCGGAAGGGCAGCGGCCTGATGACGAGCCGCTTCACCTCGACAACCTCGTCGCCGATCGGCAGGCACTCCAGGATCGACTGAGCGGTCGTGCGCATTCGCGACGGCGAACTCGGTAATGCGCTTGGTCTGCTGGCGCGTCGCTTGCCGGCACCAGAACCTTGGTTGGGTACCAGGACGCGTGAACGACGTGGGTCGGCTCGCTCACGACCCCGCGCTCGCCGGATCGTGGGTGCCGGGCTGTGATCGACCAGCCAATCGGACGCTTCGACACCGAGCGACGGGCTTAAAAGCGAACCTGTCAGCGCTGTCGATCTGCCCGAACGGTGGATCGACACCGTGACTGCCGCTGGCCCATGAAGAACATCGTGCGGTATGTGGATCAAGCGCGTACCGCAGGTGGTAAGGTGGAAGAATCGCGCCTAGCCTCTCGCCGCCGACTTAGCCGCCTATAAATTGGGGCATCAGAATAATGTTCGCGCTGAACGGATTGTTGGGGGTCACTTCCCTCATCCCTGGCCCCAACACCGCCATATAGGGCTGACCATGAATAATCAGACCTGTCGGCTGCTGGAATGACTGCGGCAGCATTCCTCTTCTATTCAGTGCGCCGATCAGGACGTCGGGGGCGCGTTGCGGGCCGTGATTGAAGCCCAAGGCGACGACATGTCCGAAATCATACGCCGGCGCCTGAGCCGGTATCGCGGCTGCCGGATAAGATGACTGTTGCGGCTGGCCCAACTCGCACCAAGCCCCGGTGTCGTGATCATCGTTACGCACGGCTTCGCGTGTAGACGACGCCGCAGCCCTTCATCTTCGGGATTCGACAACAGCCGTCCAGCTATCGCTTCGACCGTCCGTTGGGCCGCTTGCGCCTCACAAACGCGCGTGCTGCCAAAGACGACGATGGTATGGGCTATCTGTCGCTCCCGGAGCAGGGCTTCTGTCTTGAGGAAATCGAGCTGAAGGCGGACGCCGCGCGTCGCCTCGCTCTGCATGAAATCGGCATCCTGATCCGCCTCCTGATAGCTTGGCGACATCAGTATCCTGCGCAAGGCCTCGGGCGCGCGAGAATCAACTTCAGCGCTCTCGGGTTGTTGACCTGGAAGCGCATCAGCTCTGTCGACGTGATGCTCGGGGCTCGGCATCGAACCGGAGCGAGCGGACCGGGGACCGGTCATATGCCCCCTCCTATCCACTGTTTCGCTCAAGCACCGCCCCAACCTGTTTCTGTGTGGCAAGGGGCGAGTGCCGCGCTGCCTTTCAGGGCCTCGCGAACTTCGTCATCTTCCAATTTGTCCAGGAACCAGTGGCGATCAGCGGGCTGCTCCGCGCGACTGACAGTTGGAGTGTCTTGGTGAGGCTCTGCTTGTTCGACAATGGGCAATTTCGCTTGATCGGCCATGGTGACGCTCGTCAGGAGGATGAGAATACTGGCAGCATCCGCGATTGCCCGAACAGACGCATTGAGCAGGGTCAATCCGCAGCAGAAGACGACGGGAACTTTCCGGAGGGGCAGCGTGGGGCCTGTCTTTTCCACTTTCGGCCGTCGGCCGTCTGAGCGGCTTCGCGAAGGCGTGATAGCCCACCGTTGCCGGGAACAATGAGGCTCGGGCGAGCATTGGCCAGCATCTTTGAGCTGGCTCAAGCTATTCCCGTCACATTGGCCTTTTAACTCGGAACCGATTAGCAGATTTTGAGGTCATTCCTGACCCCTTCCTCGGGAGAGCGGCATGCAATCAGTCACGGGTCCAAATGAGCGAGCGCAGGTCAAAGATCTCGAGTTGCTCGACCGTTACTGGCGAGCCGCCAATTTCCTTTCCATTGGCCAGATCTACCTGCTGGCAAACCCACTTCTGAGCGAGCCGCTTAAACCCGAGCACATCAAGCCGCGATTGCTTGGTCATTGGGGCACCACACCGGGGCTCAACTTTATCTACGCTCATCTCAATCGTGCGATCCAAGCGTCCGATCTCAACGTCATCTATGTCTGCGGTCCCGGGCATGGCGGTCCCGGCATGGTCGCCAATACCTATCTGGAGGGCACATACACGGAAATCTATCCGGAGGTGACGCGCGACCTGGATGGCTTGCAAAAGTTGTTCCGTCAGTTCTCCTTCCCCGGAGGCATTCCGAGCCACGCGGCGCCGGAAACGCCGGGTTCAATTCACGAAGGCGGCGAGCTGGGATATGCGCTGGTGCACGCGTATGGCGCAGTGTTCGACAACCCTGATTTGATCGCCGTTTGCGTCGTCGGCGACGGCGAGGCGGAAACCGGCCCACTCGCGGCGTCCTGGCACTCCAACAAGTTCTTGAATCCGATGCATGACGGCGCAGTGCTGCCGATCCTGCACCTCAACGGCTACAAGATTACAAATCCTACCGTGCTGGGGCGGATGGATGACGAGGAAGTCCGCAGCCTCTTCATCGGCTACGGCTACGAGCCGCTGTTCGTCGAAGGTGACGATCCGCACGCCATGCACCGGCTGATGGCCGACACGCTAGACGTAGCGCTCGCCAATATCCGTTCCATCCAGCAACATGCACGCCAACAGGCTGCGGGCTTTCGGCGCGCCAAGTGGCCGATGATCGTACTGCGCAGTCCAAAGGGCTGGACGGGCCCGAAAGAAGTTGATGGATTGAAGGTTGAGGGATTTTGGCGCGCCCATCAGGTGCCGATCACCAATCCGCGAGGCAATCCCGAGCATTTGAAGCTGCTTGAGCACTGGATGAGGAGCTACGAGCCGGGCAAGCTGTTCGATGGGGACGGCCGGCTCGAACCGGATTTGCAGGCGCTCGCTCCGGCTGGCAACCGCCGGATGGGGGCCAATCCGCACGCCAATGGCGGCATGCTCAAGCGTGAGCTCAAGCTACCGGATTTCCGCAGCTATGCCGTCGACGTTCCGAGCCCCGGGGGCGTGGTCGCCGAGGCCACTCGCGAGCTCGGCAAGTTTCTGCGCGAAGTCGTGAGTCTCAATGCGAACGCCCGCAACTTCCGTATCATGGGCCCGGACGAAACCTCGTCCAACCGGCTGGACGCGGTGTTCGAAGCCACCGACCGGGTCTGGATGGAAGGGATCGAGCCCTACGACGTCCACCTCGCGCACGACGGCCGCGTGATGGAGGTGCTGAGCGAGCATCTCTGCCAGGGCTGGCTCGAAGGCTACCTGCTCACCGGCCGTCACGGCTTCTTCTCCTGCTATGAGGCTTTCATCCACATCGTGGATTCGATGTTCAACCAGCACGCCAAGTGGCTGAAGGTTTCGCGCGCGCTGCCGTGGCGGCGTCCTATCGCCTCGCTGAACTATCTCCTGACCTCGCATGTCTGGCGACAGGATCACAACGGTTTCAGCCATCAGGATCCCGGCTTCGTTGATCTCGTCACCAACAAGAAGGCCGATATCGTCCGCGTCTACTTTCCACCCGATGGCAATACTCTGCTGTGGGTCTCCGATCATTGCCTGCGCACCTACGATCGCATCAACGTGATCGTCGCGGGCAAGCAGCCCGCTCCGCAATGGCTTTCGATGCGTGAGGCGATCAATCATTGCGAGGCGGGCATCGGCATCTGGAAATGGGCCGGCACCGAGCCGCCCAACGCCGAGCCGGATGTGGTAATGGCTTGCGCCGGCGACGTTCCAACGCTGGAGACACTCGCCGCAGTCGATCTGCTGCACAAGGCGCTGCCGGACCTAAAGATTCGCGTGGTGAACGTCGTCGACCTGATGACGTTGCAGCCGAAGGAGCAGCATCCACACGGGCTGTCCGACCGCGACTTCGACAGCCTGTTCACGCGAGACAAACCGGTGATTTTCGCCTATCACGGCTATCCCTATCTGATCCACCGCCTGACCTATAACCGCGCCAATCATGCCGGCATGCATGTGCGCGGTTTCGCTGAGGAAGGCACCACCACGACACCATTCGACATGGTGGTGTTGAACGGGCTTGACCGCTTCCATCTTGCGATCGAGGCGATCGAGCGGGTGCCGGGGCTCGACATCAGCGCGGCCCACGTCAAGCAGGGATTCCGCGACAGGCTGACCGAGCATTCGCGTTACGTGCGCGAGCACGGCGAAGATATGCCGGAGATCCGAGACTGGGCGTGGTGCAACGGCGCAGGTGGTACGACACTGCGGTGATCGAGGATTTGAAAGGCCGCATCTGCAGCGAGCACGAAAGAGACCGCCTATGTCCGATCATGTCCTGGTGCTGAATGCAGGCTCTTCCAGCATCAAGTTCGGCTTGTTCGACATTGAACCCGTCGAGCCGGAACTGAAGTGTAAGGGCCTGATCGACGAGCAGCAAACGGCGCCACACATCGTGGTGACCGATGCGTCCGGAACACAGCTGTTCAAGAAAGGCCTTCCCGGCGGCGAAGGACAGCGGGTCGATCTGCTCAGCGGCATCTTGACCTGGATTGACGGGCATCTCGCCGGGAACAGGCTTGTCGCGGTTGGCCATCGTGTCGTGCATGGCGGACGCGACTTCTTTCGCCCCATCATGATCGACGACCAAGCTCTCGCCGCGATGGACGCGTTGACCCCGCTCGCCCCGCTGCACCAGCCGCGCTGTCTGACACCGGTTTGTGCGGTGCAGTCGCTGCGGCCAGGCCTCGCGCAAATCGCCTGCTTCGATACAGCCTTCCATCACAACCTGACGCCGCTTGCGAGCCGCTTTGCCATTCCGCGCCATTTCGAAGACCGCGGCATCCGGCGCTATGGTTTTCACGGGCTCTCTTTCGAATATGTCGCGGGCCGCCTCGCCGCACTCGCACCGACGCAGAAGCACACGGTGGTGGCACATCTCGGCAATGGCGCCAGCCTCTGTGCCTTGCACGAGGGCAAGAGCGTCGACACCACCATGGGACTGACCCCACTCGACGGTCTCGTCATGGGAACACGCTGCGGCACGATCGATCCGGGCGTGCTGCTCTATTTGTTGCAAGAAGAGAAGATGTCCGCCGACGAGGTCCAGCATTTATTGTACGAAAAGTCGGGCCTGCTTGGCGTGTCCGGCATCTCGGCCGATATGCGCGCCCTGCTGGCAAGCCCGGAAGCCGCCGCACGCGACGCGATCGATCTCTTCACGTTCCGGGTTGCCGCGGAGGTCGCTGTGATGGCGACCTCGCTCAACGGACTTGACGGCCTCGTGTTCACCGGCGGCATCGGTGAACACGCCGCTGAAATAAGGCAACGCATCTGTGATCGTCTCGCCTGGCTTGGCGTCAAGATGGATATGGCCGCAAATGCGCTGAGCAAGCAGCGTATCGCTGCGAAGGGCAGCCCGGTGGATGTGCTGGTCATTCCCACCAACGAGGAGATCAGCATTGCGCGGCACTGCCGCAGCCTGCTGGCTGCAGGTTGCTAGGTTGCGCCCACTACAACCGCCCTATTCAATCCGTCGCCGCAACCCACATCACGAGCTCGCGTGCGAGCGCGCCGAAGGCCCGATCAAATGCGGCTGCCGCCTCAGGCGGCGTCAGTGAGGTCATCTCTTCGGAGTCATCGAGAATCTTTGCAACCTTTACCTGACCATTCTGGTCCACTATCTTCGCAGAGAAGGAGATGATCGCGCGCGGCTGGGTTCCGAGCACGATTTCAAAACGACGGAGATCGATCAGCAGATCGTGACGCACCTTCTACGCCGCTGTCGGCGCGGAACGGCGCATGTGCGATGTCGTAATTCTCGAAGCTCTGCAGTAGTCGCGCCTGCACCAGCGCCGGAAGGCTGTCGCTCCATTGCACGGCCTCAAACCCTTGATTTTCTTCCTCCGGCGAGAACAGAAAACGCTGGGTCTGCAGGTGGGTAATTGAGCTGGCTCCGGTTGTCTGAACAGATTTTCCGCGTCGATAAGTGGAGCCTCTGCCATGGTTAGGCTGCCAAGCGGAGTGGCAGCGGGTTGAAGTAGGCTTGATCGGGGGTGACGCCGTCAAGGCTCGAATGCGGGCGCCGACCGTTGTAGAAGTCGAGGTATCGGCCGATCGACGCGAGGGCCTCGCTGACGCTGTCATAGGCCCGCAGATACACCTCCTCGTATTTGACGCTGCGCCATAGCCGTTCGACAAACACGTTGTCCCGCCAGGCTCCCTTGCCGTCCATGCTGATCGCAATGCCGTTGTCGGCGAGCACGCCGTTAAAAGCCTGTCCGGTGAACTGCGAGCCCTGATCCGTATTGAAGACGTCCGGCTTGCCGTGACGAGCCAGGGCATCCTGAAGCGTCGCGACACAGAACGCCGCCTCCATGGTGATCGATACGCGCCACGACAGCACGCGGCGGCTGAACCAGTCGAGCACAACCGCCAGATAGACGAAGCCTCGCGCCATCGGGATGTAGGTGATGTCCATCGCCCACACCTGGTTCGGCCGCGTGATCTCCATCCCGCGCAGCAGGTACGGGTAGATCTTGTGGCCCGGCTCGGGCTTTGTCGTGCGTGGACGGCGATAGAGCGCTTCTATCCCCATCCGCCGCATCAACGTCTTCACATGCCGACGGCCGATCTTGCACCCATCGGCAGCCAGCAGCCCTCGCAACATGCGAGAGCCGGCAAAAGGGAACTCCAGATGCAGCCGGTCGAGGCGCTGCATGATCGCAAGGTCGGCGTCCGGCACCGGCCGCGGCAGGTAGTACACGCTGCCGCGGCTGATGTTCAAAGCCTCCGCCTGCCTGGTGATCGACAGCTCGTGCTCACGGTCGATCATCGCTTTGCGCTCAGCAATCCCGCCTTGGTGAGCGCTCCTTCTAAAAAACTATGCGCGGCGATGCGCTCCCCCTGTGGGATAGAAACGGACCGGCGCTAGATTGCCGACCGGGAGGGAGCGGCCGATACGATTTTGGTGGCACGTGACCCCGTTAAAAAACCTGGTCCATGGGTTGTCGCGCACTTGAGAGTGGTGACGCCATCCGGCGATCCCGTTTAGGAATCTGACGTATAGCGCAGCCCAGCCCTTCCGCCGCCGTCAGCAGGAGGATTAGAGATGAACCCCAAAAGATCGAAGTCGAGGAACGGAGGTAAGATGCAGATGGTGCACCCGGACGCGGCTGCCATCGACGTCGGAGCGACTATGCACATGGCTGCCGTGAGGGCAGATCGCGCACCGGAGCCAGTCCGCAGCTTCGGTACCTTCACGGCTGATCTGCATCGGCTAGTCGACTGGTTTACTGAATGCGGCGTCGAGACTGTCGTCATGGAATCGACCAGCGTCTACTGGATTCCGATCTTCGAGCTTCTCGATGCCCGGGGATTTAACGTGTTTCTTGTCAACGCGCGCGATGCCAAGCACGTGCCGGGGCGCAAGACCGATGTCAGCGATGCGCAATGGCTGCAGCGGCTCCATTCATTCGGGTTGCTGCGGGCCAGCTTTCGGCCCAAAGGGCAGATTGCCGAGCTGCGAGCCTACGTGCGTCAGCGCGAGCGTCTGCTGGAGTACGCGGCCTCACACATCCAGCATATGCAGAAGGCCTTGACGGAGATGAATCTTCAGCTGCACCACGTCGTCACCGACATCACCGGCGTGACCGGCCTGCGTATCATACGGGCGATCCTTGCCGGCGAGCGCGATCCTGAGGCGCTGGCGTGCTTGCGCCATTATAGTTGCCGCTCCAGCGCCGAGACGATCGCGAAGGCGCTCACCGGAAGCTACCGCGCCGAGCATCTGTTTGCGCTCGAGCAGGCACTTGCGCTTTACGACGCCTACCACGAGAAGGCATCTGCCTGCGACGCCCGAATTGAAGCCGTGTTGAAGGAACTGAGCTTCCATCGGGGGCATGGCCACGGATCAGCGCCGCGGGTCTCGCGGCGTCGGAATCGAACCGATCAGGCGAACGCTCCAGCTTTCGATGTCCGCGAGGCGCTGTTCGCGTTGCTCGGAAAGGACCTCACCGCGATCGACGGCCTCGGTCCTTACCTCTCGCTGAAGCTGATCGCTGAATGCGGCGACGACCTCTCCTCGTGGCCAAGTGCAAAGCATTTTACCTCCTGGCTGGGACTGGCGCCGAGCAACAAGGTCTCCGGCGGCAAAATGCTCTCGTCCCGAACGCGCCGATCCGGCGGCCGAGCGGCGGCACTTCTGCGCCTTGCTGCCGTGACCGTGGGTCGTACAGACACTGCGCTCGGCGCCTTTTATAGACGGCTCTCAGCGCGCATCGGCAAGGCCAAGGCCGTGACCGCCACGGCCCGGAAGATCGCAGTTCTGTTCTACAATGCTGTGCGATACGGAATGGACTATGTCGATCCCGGGGCCTCGTCCTACGAGACGCGTTACCGGACGCGAGTGGTCAACAATTTGCATCGGCGTGCCAAGGCATTCGGCTTTGTTCTCCATCCCTTGGAGCCGAAAGTAGATGCTGCCGTTTCTTAGGAATCGTTCTCCAGCGTCAGTTCGCCGATCTTGGCGTGCAGCGACTTCACGTCGATGGCTGCTTGCTCCGCTCCGGAGCCGCCGCCGGGACCGAACGCATCGGCGGCCTTGCTTTCAAGCTGAGCCTTCCACGCCGTGATCTGATTGGGGTGGACGTCGAACTGCTCGGCAAGCTGAGCCAGCGTTCGATCGCCCTTCACGGCGGCGAGCGCCACCTTCGCCTTGAAGGCCGGTGTGTGGTTCCGGCGTGTTCTTCTGCTCATTGTCGCTCCTGATTCGCAGGCACAGCGTGCCCGCTGTCAGGCAGAAACTCCACTTATCGCCCTGTGCAGAATTCCGGGGCCGGCTCTAATCGCGGTCGGCTCAGCTATGATCAACGGCGCAGGCAGAGCTGCATGGTGTTGCAACCCGAAGCTGTCCACGGCGTGAAGGTCGTAGACTACCTTGCGCGGCGCGGGCGTACCGCCGCCCGTCATGCGCTCCAGCCCTGCCACGATGCCGTCAAGCTTGGAGGTGTTGCGCGCGAGTCCTTCAGCAAACGTACTTAGATTATCGATCGTGCTATGCAGCGGCGCCGCATTTCCAGACAGAACGGCATCCACCCGGCGCAGGGCATCGCGCGCGGCCTGCGTCATGCTCCGGCCGGCGCCCTTTTCGGCCACCAGCGGCCCGCGCGCCGGCGGCGACGCGGGATCATCACCACCTTCCAGCGCAATCACGGGAACACCAGTCAACCCCTGGAAATCGAGACCAACGCGCGTGTCGCTATGCACCGGCGTGTGCTCAGCGACCGCGATCTTGGCGCGAACCTCGCGCGGGCGTTCCGGCACCAGCTCAAGTGCAGTCACCTCGCCGACGCGGATACCGTTGAAGAGGACGCCTGCACCAACGAGCAGCCCAGACACGGGATCGGTGAAAACAAGCTGATACGTCTCCCGCTTGCCAATGCCACCGACATTGTTCAGCCAATAGACAAAGCCGAACACCGCGACGATTGCCGATAATACGAATGCACCGACAATAATGTAGGGCGCGCGAATTTCCATGTGTTTCTCTCTCGTCTAGCCCGTCTTATTCGTCAGAGGGCGCCTGAGAGGCTGGCGAGCGTGGTGTAAAGCGCTGATGCGGCGTAGGATTCGGTTGCAAAGCCAACCCCATCACCTCAACCGCGAACGCCACGCCCGCCATGACCGACGATACGATTCTGCCCTTCTCGTTTCCAGCCGTTCACGCCAAGAAAGTCACAGCTGCCTTCGATGGCGGTCGGCTGACCTCGAACGGGGGCGTGATGCTTCTGGCGATGGCCGAGCGGCGTCTCGGCTTGGCCGACAATCTGGCCCGGGTGTTCCCGGATCGGCGCGATCCGACGCGGGTCGTGCACAGCCTTGTCGATATGTTCCGCGCGCGCATGTTCGCGATCTGCTGCGGCTACGAGGACGCCGACGACCTCGATCATCTGCGGTCCGATCCCGCATTCAAGCTGGCCTGCGGACGGCTGCCAGACACGGGTCGCGATCTGTGTTCCCAACCGACGCTGTCGCGGCTGGAGAATGCTCCGCGCCTGCGCGACGTGATCCGACTGACCTACACTTTGGTCGACGCATGGATGGATAGCTACCCGCGCGAGCCGGCATCCGTCACGCTCGACATCGATGATACCTGCGATGTCGTCCACGGCCATCAGCAGCTCTCGCTGTTCAACGCTCATTATGACGAACGCTGCTTCCTGCCGATCCACGTCTACGACACGGAGAAGAGCCGGCCCGTGGCGGTCGTGCTGCGGCCCGGCAAGACGCCGGGCGGCGTCGAGGTGCGTGCCCATCTGCGCCGCCTGATACGGCATATCCGGACGCGGTGGCACAACACGCGAATCACGTTCCGTGGCGACGGGCACTATGCCCGGCCGGAGGCCATGGCGTGGTGCGAGACCAACGGCATCGACTACATCTTCGGTCTGTCCGGCACCAAGCCGCTCGCCAGAAAACTCGACGAGGCCGCCGACGACATCCGCACGCGACGCGCCATCGAGAACCTGCCGGTTCTGCGTGGCTATACCGAGACGCGCCACAAGGCCAAGTCCTGGGATCGCGAACGGCGTACCGTCGCCCGTATTGAGGCGACGATGCTCGGCCTCGACATCCGTTTCGTCGTCACCAGCCTCGATGTCGGCTCGGCCGAGTGGATCTACGACAGCCTGTATTGCGCGCGCGGCCAAGCCGAGAATCTGATCAAGCTGCATAAGACACAGCTCGCCTCCGATCGCACCAGCTGCCGTTCGGCGCTCGCCAATCAAGTCCGCCTCGTTCTCCACACCGCCGCTTATTGGCTGATGCTGACCGTGCGCGACGCGATTCCCAAAGCCCGGGAATTGGCCACAGCCGAGTTCGCGACGCTGCGTCTTCGTCTCTTGAAACTCGCTGCCCGTGTGGTCGAGACCACGAGCCGCATTCGCCTTGCGTTTGCCGCGGCCTGTCCCGAAGCCGACCTGATCCGCGGCTTGCCAGGCGCGCTGCTGCCGCTCGGTCCTTGACCGGCGGGGCGTCCGCCCCCCGTTCGCCCAACCTACACCTCAAGCGCGTTGCAAAGTACCGGTCGTCAGGCGGTGAAAAGCCGAAGGCAATCCCGCGCGCCTCGTCAGAGCAGATGTGCGGCCACATCAATCGGACTAAAACAACGCACTCTCACGAATAAGACGGGCTAGCTGCCCAAGCCGAGCATTTGCGCGCGGGCACCATGAAAGTAGGCATTGACCCAAGGATGATCGGACTCGAGCACGGAGGGCAGCGATCCGATCGCTGCGATCCTGCCGTCTGCGAGCGCGGCAACGCGATCGCAGACGGCTTGTAGGCTGTTCAAATCATGCGTCACCATGAAGACAGTGAAGCGCAGCGTCCGGTGCAACGTCCGGATGAGGGCGTCAAACTCGCCGGCCGCGATCGGATCGAGGCCGGATGTCGGCTCATCGAGAAAGAGCAGCGCTGGATCGAGCGCCAGTGCCCTGGCAAGCGCAACACGCTTGGTCATGCCGCCCGAGAGCTCGGACGGAAACTTGTCCCCGTCTTCGCGCGCGAGGCCGACCATCTCGAGTTTTGCGTCCGCAATTTCGTCAAGCAGCCGCGGCGAAAGCCGCGCGCGCTCGCGCAGAGGAAACTGAATGTTCTGTCGAGCCGTCAGCGCCGAGAACAGCGCTCCCTGCTGGAACAGGATGCCCCAACGACGTTCAAGGCTGCCGCTTGCGAAATCGATCTGCCCGCTGCGCTTTGGCAGCAATCCCACCAACGTTCGCATCAGTACAGATTTTCCGCCACCGGATGCCCCTACGAGGCCAAGAATTTCCCCGTCCTTCACATCGAGGTCGAGGTGATCGAGGATGATCTTCTTGCCAAAGCCGACCACGAGGTCCCGTATGTGTATCGCCGGGGCGTCGGTCATGGCTACATCCCGATCGAGGCGAAGAAGACTGCAAACAGTCCGTCGAGCACGATCACCAGGAAGATCGATTTCACCACCGAGGCGGTCGTTCGCTCCCCGAGCGACTCCGCGCTGCCCTTGACGCTCAGCCCCTCCACGGCCGCGACAAGCCCGATCACGAGCGCCATGAACGGCGCCTTGATGATGCCGACCTCAAAATGCGTGACGGAAACCGCCTCATGGAGACGTGCGATGAAGATTGCAGGGCTCATGCCGCCATAGAGCCAGGCGATGAGCCCGCCGCCATAGAGCGCCGCGAGCGAGCCGAGAAAGGCAAGGATCGGCAACGCCACCACGAGCGCCAGGATTCGTGGCAGGATCAGGACTGCAACCGGATCGAGCCCCATGGTGCTGAGGGCATCAATCTCCTCACGCATCTTCATTGCGCCGATCTCGGCGGTATAGGCACTCCCCGATCGTCCCGCCACCATGATGGCGACGATCAACACGCCGATCTCGCGCAGCACGAGGATGCCGACCATGTCGACGACATAGGATTCCGCGCCGAAGCGACGGAAATGGAAAATCCCTTGCTGGGCGATGATGGCCCCGATCAGGAACGTGATCAGGGCTATGATCGGTACCGCTTGCCACCCCACTCGGCCGAGCTGGTAGACGGTTGATGTCAGCCGAAACGACCGCGGATGCCTGAGAATGCCTAGCAGGGCTGCGCTGACGGTACCGAGCATATGGAGGAATGCCCCCGAATCGGACGCCAGCCGCCGGCCGCCGCGGCCGAGCTGATCGAGCCTCTGCAGCAAGGGGTTGAACGATTTGCGTTCCGCAGGCCGCCGCGGTTCAGTCCTCGCACCTCTTCCAACAAGTCATCGTGCGGACCGTCGGCACCGGTGAGGGCTGCTCTGGTTGCGCCACCGCGGGCCAGCTTTTCAAGCAGCCAAGCCCCGACTGTGTCGAGCGTGGTGATGTGACGCAGATCAATCGCCCCGATGTCAGTGCGCGCCGCCCCCTCGCACAGCCGCTCCAACTGCTCGACATTGGCAACGTTCCAGGCGCCGCATGCTGTTAGCAGGCGTGGATCGTCTGCGTTCGCTGTCAATGCCGGTACGCTGAGCAAGGGAACCAACTCCAAGTTTGCCTATCAAGCATAGGAGGCTGGCGGCGGCGGTGTTTGACACAACGCAATTTGCTTCAACGGCCTCCAGGTCGTTCTTGACGCAAATCAAACGGCTTTGCGGGCGGGAGGCCTATGATTTGGCATGTTTGGCCCGTCAGCACCGGGGCACGCTCAGGAAGATTTCGATGAACCGCCCCGCTTTCAAGCCTTTGCCGAATACTGCGTTACCGCACTCATTCAGACAGGTCCGGCTCGAACGTGCACGCGAGCACGATCACCCCGAGGGCGCCTCCGCGATCGGCTATATCATCGTCGCTCCGCTAGACACGGCGTCGCGGATCGATGTCGAGACTTGGAAAACCCATCGCGAGGCCTGCCGTGTCGTTCGTCAGCGGCCCGACGAGGACGATGAACTCGGCCACCTTGTGCACGGACCGAGCGACAGCTGGCGATTCCACTACGACGTGGCAGGGGCAGCCGCCGATGAAGCCGGATATCATTTCGGCAACGAGCGCTTTCGCCTCGGCGAATATGTCTCTGTCCGCGAGGCGGATGGCATGCATCCCTATCGGATCGTTGCGGTCTCGCCGCTTTGATCGCGCCCACGCCGGATCAGGATGTCGGTCCCCAAGGCATCCATCGCCGGAAGGGAGAGGTCTAGGACGACATTGATGATCCTGTGGTCGGTGGGCACTGCGGCGGCCGTGAAACCGAGTTCATGGCACATGTTCAGCATGGTCGTGTTCTCGGCCAGCACTTCGCCGGACAGCCGCTTGAGTCCTTCCGACCTCGCATAATGGATCAGGAGCTGCATCAACGCCCATCCCAGTCCTTTGCCCTTGAGGTCTGACTGCAGCAGGATAGCATATTCGGCATTCTCGTAGAGCGAGTCCGAATGAAGCTGGACTGCTCCCACCATCGCGCCAGTACTCGGATCCAGCGCCGCAAAGGCCATCGCACGCGCATAGTCGAGCTGAGTCAGCCGTGCAATGAACGTGTGCGAAAAATTCTTCATTGCCTGGAAGAAGCGAAGCCTAAGGTCCTCGGCGGTCACTCGCCTGAAGAAGCTCTCGACCATTAGCTCATCTTCCGGCCGCAACGGCCGTATCACGACGCGCGAGCCGCCCCTGAGGGCAAGCTCTCCTTCCCATTGAGACGGGTAAGGCCGCACCGCGAGCCGCGTCTGGCCGGCAAACAGCCGCACTGGTCTGCGGACTGCCACGCGCGCGTCGAGCGCAATCACGCCGCTCTCGTCTGCCAGTAGCGGATTGATGTCGAGCTCTGCGACTTCCGGAATATCGGCCGCCATCTGCGCCAGCTTGACGAGGGTGAGCGGCACGGCGTCGCCGGGGACAGCGGGCACGTCGCGATAGGCCGCAAGCAGCCGCGAGACCCGAGTCCGCCCCACCAGGTCGCGCGCCAGGTTCATGTCGAGCGGTGGCAGCGCCAGCGCCTTATCGCTGATCACCTCGACCGCGGTGCCACCGCGGCCAAACACGATCACGGGGCCAAAGGTAGGATCGTCGGCAATGCCGACGATCAGTTCGCGTGCCGCCCTCCGCTCGATGATCGGTTGGATCGTCACCCCCTGAAGGGTGGCATCGGGACGCGCGTTCCGGGCACGCGCGAGCACCGTCCGGGCCGCCTCGGCGATGCTTTCGCGAGTCAGCAAGCCGAGAATGACGCCGCCGATATCCGACTTGTGACGGACGTCGCGGGAAAGCAGCTTGACGGCCACCACAAGTCCCCGGGCCAGGAACGGCGCGGCCTTCTCCGCGGCATCGTCGGCATCGCGCGCGGCAATCGTCGGCACCATCGGAATATCGTAAGCCTCAAACAGGGCGGCGATCTCGGCCGGGTCAAGCCATTCCCGCCCTTCGGACAGCGCCTTCGCGATTATGCGCCGCGCCGCAGCCGTTTCCGGCTTTAAGGTCGAGGCGATACCGGGCGGCGTTGCGGCCAGTGCGACGGAGGCTTCGCGGAATCTCACCAGATACGTGAAGGCGCGCACCGCATCATCCTCGGTCGGAAAATGCGGGATGTGGGCAGCTTCAAAGGTCGCCGCCGTGCGGTCGTCGGCACCATCCCACGATGCAAGCACCAGCGTGCCAACGTCGCTCTTCCTGGTCCGACGATCAAGAACACATTGTGCCACCGCTTCGGCGATTCCTTCGGCCGGCGCGACCGCCGTTTCCACGTTCATGACCAGCACCGCGTCACTGTTCGTGTCCTCGAGCAATGCGTCGAGCGCGGACACGTAGCGAGTGGCATCGGCGTCGCCGGAAATATCGACGGGATTGGCGCGAGACCAGCCTCGCGGCAGAACCCGATCGAGCCGAGCAATGATCTCCGTCGTCAAGTTCGCCGGAGTGCCCCCGAGTTCGGCAAGCCGGTCGATCGCTAGGATACCGAGCCCGCCGCCATTGGTCAAAACCGCCAGCCGGTTGCCGCGTGGAACAAAACCGCGGCCGAGCAACTCGGCGCAATCGAACAGTTCGCGCAGGTCGTACACACGCAGTATACCAGCACGGCGGAATGCTGCATCAAAGACGGCGTCTGAACCGGCCAGCGCGCCGGTGTGGGTGGCAGCGGCCTTGGCGCCCTGGGCCATCCTCCCCGCCTTGACGACGATTACCGGCTTGAGCCGCGCCGCGGAGCGCGCTGCGGACATGAACTTGCGCGCATCCTTGATGGCCTCCACATAGAGCAGGATCGCGTTGGTATGGTCGTCCAATGCGAAATAGTCGAGCAGGTCGGCAACGTCGACGTCGAGCTGGTCGCCGATCGAGACAATGCCGGAAAAGCCAAGCCGCCGTTGCGCAGCCCATTCGATCATCGCGGCAGCAATGGCGCCGGACTGCGAGATCAGGGCCATCCGTCCGTCGAATGGACGATGGGCCGCGAAGCTCGCATTGAGCTTCGCGTGCGGGACCATCAGCCCGATACAGTTGGGCCCGATCAGGCGTATGCCGTGCTTGCGCGCCGTCCGCGCAACCATTTCGGCAAGCGAGCCCGCGCCGTGCCCGAGACCCGCCGACAGGATCACCGCGCCGCCGACGCCGACCGCGGCGGCGTCCGAGATGATCACGGGTATCGCAGCCGCCGGCGCCGCGATCACGAGGAGATCCGGAACGAACGGTAGCGACTTGATGTCCGGGAACGTAGCTTCGCCGCCGATCTCAGCGTAGTTTGGATTGACCACGGCGATCCGGCCGACAAAGCCGCTCGCCTTAAGATTCCTGAGAACAGCCGCGCCCAACGACGACGGACGCGAGCTGCCGCCGACAAGTGCTATTGTTCGCGGCAAAAGAACCCGCTCTAAGCCAAAAGTAGACATCGAACAGTCTCGCAGGGAACCAGCGGAGGCGCCTGTCGATTCGTGCAGCGCGCCAGAGCCCGCATGACGTCCTCGCGAGCGATAATTCCGAGCAGGTGGTGATGTCCGTCAACCACGGTCAGGCTCTTGAGCCGATGTGCGACCATCAGCTGCAGAACACGCTGCAGATTTGTGTCCGGCTCGACTGCAATCACATCGCACGACATGATCTCGTCGACTGTCGTCCCCATGCGATCGTCATAATGTGGCAATATGTGATCCGTCGTGAGCGCGAACACCTTAAGGGCGTCGAGTTTCGTGACGAACCCAACCACGATATCGTCGCGCAGGACGGGATAGGCATCATAGTCGTCTCTTGCGAACAGCCGGTAAAGATCGCCCACGCTCATCTCGGGAGCGACGCTCCGGACCGACTTCGTCATATTGCTCGCGACGGTTTCCTGAAGAAACTCGTACATGGCTGATCCCCTGGGTTGGATGGCACTTCGCGGAGGCACCGCTGCCTGAGCAACTACCCCGCGAAGCGCTTACGCCACCGTCTTGATGTCGATCGCCTGTTCTACTTGGCGGCCAGCCTCTTGACGGTGGTCTTGAGCAGGCCCTTTTGGGTCTTGATTGCGAAGCAAAGCTAATCCGGAAGAGCCAATCGGCCGTTGACCAGGATCAAAACGGAGTCAAATGATGTGATCAAAGAATGGTCATCGAGCTAAAGCGAGTTTCGGTATGCACGCCATGATCTTGACCGCGCGCGGCGCGACGCTGCAACAAGTGCAACGGCCGGACCCAGTCCCTCGTCCCGGCGAGGTTAGCGTGAAAGTCAGCGCCTGCGGCGTTTGCCGCACCGATCTGCACGTCGTCAACGGAGAATTGCCAAACATTTCCTATCCGATCGTTCCCGGGCACGAAGTGGTCGGCCGCATCGACGCGATTGGTGACGGCGTAAGCGGCGCGCAGCTTGGTACGCGCGTTGGCGTTCCCTGGCTCGGGTCGACCTGCGGGCACTGCCCTTATTGCCGGGAGGGTAAGGAAAATCTCTGCGATGATCCACTGTTCACCGGTTATACGCGGGACGGCGGCTTTGCCACCCACCTGGTGGCAGACGCGCGTTACTGCTTTCCGCTCGGTGAAGACGGCGAGGACGCGGAGCTTGCACCGCTGCTCTGCGCCGGCCTGATCGGCTGGCGCTCCCTGGTGATGGCTGGCGACGGCCGCAAACTCGGCATCTACGGTTTTGGCGCGGCGGGACATATCGTCGCACAAGTGGCGCGTTGGCAAGGGCGGGATGTGTACGCTTTGACCCGTGCGGGCGACACCGAGGCCCAGCACTTGGCTTTGTCGCTCGGCGCATGCTGGGCCGGCTCTTCGGGCGATCGACCGCCGGCCGAACTTGATGCCGCGATCATCTACGCACCCGCGGGGCCCCTCGTCCCGCTTGCATTGCGCGCGCTGCGCAAGGGCGGACGCGTGGTCTGCGCCGGCATCCACATGTCTGATATTCCGAGCTTTCCCTACAACATTCTCTGGGGTGAACGACAGATCATCTCCGTTGCCAACCTCACCCGACAGGATGGCGTCGACTTTCTCAGGATCGCGGCGAAGGCCGGAATCCGAACGCACGTCACCGTCTTCCCCTTGAATCAGGCGAACGAAGCGCTTGCGCGCCTGCGCGACGGCAAGCTGGTCGGCGCTGCTGTGCTGAGACCGTGATGACAGCGGAATCGCCTACCGACGCGGCCACGGGTGAAGCCAGCCAGGACGTTGTATTGTCGTTTTTGGCCGGATCGGACCGACCGAACGTGGCCGTGCGGCGGATCGACACGCATTGTTCGATCGTCTTTCTCGAACCTTCGCGCGTCTTGAAGGTCAAGCGAGCGGTCAAGCTTCCCTATCTCGACTACTCGACGTTGGAGAAGCGGCGGCGCGCTTGCGAGGATGAGATTGCCATCAACAAGCGCTACGCCCCTCCATCTACCGCGGGATGGTGCCAATCATACGCGGGCGCGATGGTCCGGCAATCGGAGGGACCGGACCGGTTATCGAGTGGGCCGTCGAAATGGCTCGCTTCGATGAAAACAAGACGCTCGATCATCTCGCCGAGCAAGATCCAATCCGGCCGGAGCTTGGCGAGAGACTGGCCGCCATCCTGCTGGAATCCCATCGGACCGCAACCGGACGCAAAGGATTCCCATGGCTAGCCTCGCTCTCTGTCATCATTGATCGCAATACGGAGCAGTTTTGCGCCGAGCCAGTTCTGTCCCGAGAGGCGATCGCTAAACTGCACGAACTGAGCCATCTGTCCCTCGCGCGCAATCTCGAGCTGTTGCGCCGCCGCGCCCGCCGCGGGCAGGTCCGGCACTGTCACGGCGATGCACATCTCGGCAACATCGTTCTACTCGACGGCGAGCCCGTTCTGTTCGATGCGATCGAGTTCGATCCGGTCATCGCAACAACCGACGTCCTTTATGACCTCGCATTCCCCGTGATGGACCTGTTGTACTCCGGGCAGGGCCGACAGCCAACAGACTGTTCAACAGCTACATGCAAGCCACCTTGGATGCACAATCGAACGCGTTGTCCTTGCTGCCGCTGTTTCTGTCGATACGCGCTGCAATACGCTCCAACGTCCTCTCTACAAAGCGGCGGCAGCAGCAAAGCGACGAAACGATCGCCATTCATGCAAATCGGTATTTCGAGTTTGCACGCCGGCTCGTTGAACCGGGGCCGCCCCGCCTGCTTGCAATTGGCGGAAAGTCCGGTACCGGCAAGAGCGTGCTGGCGCGCGACATGGCGCATCTGATCGCGCCACCTCCGGGGTCCTCCGTGAAGAACGCGGACGAGCGCTGATTTAAGCGATCTTTTGAGCCGGGACAGTTTCGGCGAAGGCCCGGATGATGGCCCGCAAGAGTTCTGCGAGCCATCGCAGGAGCAGGCCGAAGTTGTAGCCGGCCGCGGCGAGGACGGCGTTGATACGGTCGCCGACGCGGCATTTGAGATAGTTGCGGTCCATGCGGTGCTCGGCCTTGACGTGACCGATGACGGGTTCGACAGCCGCGCGACGCTTCATCTCGCGCCGGATGGAAGCCGTGACGCGGCGAACCTGACCCGAGATCCAGACCCTGAACCGGTGCGGGTAGTTGTGGCCGCGGTACCCTTTGTCGACGTGGATACGACGAGCCTCCACGCCGGTGAGCTTCTCCATGTCGGCGACCACGGGGCCGAGCGTGTGGCCGTCGAAGGGATTGCCGTGCAGCGCCTTGGCATGGAGCACGAACTGTCCACCCTTCGGCGACGTCACGGGGGTGGCGATACTGACCTTGCAGCCGAACTCGTAAGGCGCGCGGGCTTTGCCCTTGCCCATGCACTCGACCTCCGGCGCATGCAACGCATAGACCTTGGGGCCGCGCTGATGCTGATCCTGGCTGCGCACCCGCTGCGCCAGATCGAGCAGCGGGCCGAAGCGCGCTTCCAGCGCCGCGCATCGCCATCAATCTTGCGGCGGATGTCGCGGATGATCCGGCCAAGCCGCGTCCGCAGGAACTTGAGTTGGCGCCGGGCGCTCTTGAACTGGTGAGCGTGGGTATAGCGGCCGACCATGATGGCGGTGCGCTTGGCCAGGCGCAGATAGCTCTGGCGCAGCGGCACACGGTTGCGCTTGGCAAGCCCGACGAGCTTGGTGATGGCCCGATGCATCAGCCGCGCGTCGGTCGGATGGGCAACGGCCTTGGGCTGCACCGTGGTATCGACCACCACCCGCTCCAGGTCCTTGGCACCGATGGCGCCAGTCTTGTGTGCCACCGACAGACTTTCCTGGATCAACGCGACGAGCAGTTCCTCGCCGAGCCGCTGGCGCCAGCGCGTCATCGACGATCGATCCAACGGCACTGTGGCAGAAGCTCAACTCGCCGCAGAAGTATTGGTAATAAGGGTTCTCGATCCAGCGGGCGCACAGCACCTCATCCGAGAGATTGTGCATGTGCTTCAGAATGAACAGGCCGGCGACAAGCCGCGTCGGCAGGCCAGGCTGCCCCGGCCCGGTTTGGCACACCGAACCAAAGCGGTCATCCAGAAACTTCCAGTCGATCAGCGCCGCCAACCGCACCAGCGGGTGGCCCATGTCGATGATTTGATCGAGCGCCGGAAGCAACAGGTCTTTCTGACGATCATCCCGCGGTTTGCTCATCGCCGTCCCAATGCCGATGACCCGCCGTCAGGGAATCACGAATCGCTCGAAAGCAAAATCCCAAAACGCAAGAAACCGTGGCCCAACACCCAGCTTTCCTGCAAAATCGAATACTTTATCCAGACAACTTCTGCCTATCTCTCAGGCCGATCTGCATTCTTCACGGATGACTCCGGGCGCCCTGGTTCTGCGATCGGATGTCATTCGCAAGCAACTCTATGCCGTTGCCGAGCACGCCACATTGCCGCCGGAGACCTATACTCCCGGCATCCGAACTCGTCTACCAGGCCAGTTCTCGATCGTGCCGGGCACGCCTTGGCGCAAGGGGTCTCTGTTATCCTTGACGCGGTCGACGTGGTCAGGGTCCAAGCGAAGATTCAAACCGGCGACGTCAATTGGGAAATCGTGGACGCCTCCGGCTCGCCCACTACAACGCTCCACCGCAGCATGTCCTGTTTGCGAAGCACATCGTGCCCTTCCGACCTGCGGACCGCGCCCTAAGGGAATATCCGGAATTGGTCGAGCCGATGAAGTCTGTCAGCATCTTTTCACCAAAACAGGAGGATGCTATGAAACGCGCATTGAGTGTTCTTTTTGCCGGAAGCGCCATCTCTACGGCGGCGCTCGTTCTATTCTACAATTGGTTCTTCCCCGACGCGATGCCGCTTGCCTCAACCGAGCCGCTTCTGGCTTGGCGATTTGAGGCAGCCTTTGTCGTCTCGGCGGTAGCTTGGACCGCGGCCTTTGTGGCAGCGGCGTCTGCGCTGTCGTTGCTGCTGATAGCCTTCACCGGTCGGGACGCCACGGTCGAAGGCCGCTAGAATGCAGGCTTAGAATGCAAGAAGAGTGCATTCGCTTAACCTGCCTTGACCTCTCTATGCATGAAAATCATCCCCGGGCGATCGGCGGCTGGACTCTAAGCTTACGTTCAAGCGTGGCCGACATAAGCCGATCCGGCGTCACCAAGCACAACGGCAATGCAGGATCGCGGCGAGCTGAGCCGCTATGCCGGAACGACACCGCCACGCAAACGAATGGCGGAAGGTCACGCTTGGCGCCGCCACACACTCCAGAGAACACCGACCATCAGAAGCCCGGTTACGAGTAGGACGACGACGAACATTTGCATGATGTCGAAGTTGAGCGTATCGCGCGACAAACAGCGCTGCGATGACCCCCGCGACTATGAAGAGAATTCGAATAATTATGACTCATGCCTCTCTCCTGCAGACGGGCGTGGCTCGTGGCCGAACACCGGTGGTGGCGCTTTGCGGCAGATCAAGCCCGTCCACGGCAACGGCTGACCGGATCAATGCTGCAGGACGTACTGTCCGGGCGCATCGTCGAGCGGCAATCTACCCTCGGGCGCGTGAAACCCCGATTGAGCCGGCACCCACGCACCGGAATGCGCCATCAGGAACTGAACCCACTCCAGCCACCAGGATCCGTCGCGGTTCACCGCCCTCCGCAGCCACTCGTCGGGGCCGACATAAGGTTGATCCGTCTTCTTCTCCAACAACTGATAGCTGTGCTCCTCCTCCGACGGCTGAGCAACGATGCCGGCATTGTGACCGCCGCTCGCCGGCACGAAGGCGATATCGGCATTTGCCAACAGGTGAATCTTGTGAACCGACCGCCAGGGCGCGACGTGATCACGAACGGTGCCGACCACGAACATGGGGACGCGAAGGTCGGAGAGTGCCACCGGCTGCCCGTCCGCCAAATAACGGCCTTCGGCAAGGTCGTTGTTGAGAAACAGCTTGTGCAGATAGTCTGAATGCATCCGGTATGGCATGCGAGTCGCGTCCGCGTTCCATGACATCAGATCACTCGGTGCGGCGCGCTCGCCCATGAGATAGTCGCGGACCAGGCGTGACCAGATCATGTCGTTCGATCGCAGCAACTGGAACGCACCGGCCATCTGCGCCGTCTCGAGCACGCCGCTCTGCCGCATCATATCCTCGAGGAACGCGACCTGGCTTTCATTGATGAAGAGCGTCAGCTCGCCAGCATCGGTGAAATCGACCTGGGCTGCCAAGAGCGTCACCGAGCGCAGGCAGCCGGGCCGCTCCTTTTGCAGCCGAGCAGCCGCAATTGCGAGTAGCGTCCCGCCAAGGCAGTAGCCAGCCGCATGGATTGGACGTTCGGGAACAGCTGATTGATGACGTCGATGGCGGCGTCGATCCCAGCTTGCGATAGTGATCAAGACCAAGTTCGCGATCGGCCGGCCCGGGGTTGCGCCATGAGATCATGAACACCGTAAAGCCGCATTGAACCAGGAAGCGCACGAGCGAATTCTGCGGCGAGAGATCGAGGATGTAATACTTCATGATCCACGCCGGCACGATAAGTACCGGTTCGGGGCAAACGTCGGCCGTCTCGGGTGCGTATTGGATGAGCTCGATCAGCTCATTCCTGTAGACAACCTTGCCCTTGGTCGCGGCAACGTTTTTGCCGACCACAAATGGGGCGGGTCCGGACGGCCTGGCGCTCAACAGGTCCCTGCAATCTTCCAACCAGTTACGCCAGCCCGACACGAAGTTGCCGCCACCCGAGTCCATTGCCTCGCGCAGTACCTCGGGGTTGCTGAACGCAAAGTTGGACGGCGCCACGACATCGAGGCATTGGCGGACGGTGAAATCCACAATTGCCGCATTTCCCTTCGAGACGTCGTGCAGGCCGCTCGCCGCCGAATGCCACCACTGTTCGCCCAGCAGGAATGCCTGCGCCATGACGTTAAAGGCCGGTAATGTCCAATCCCGGCCGGCGAACCGGTTGTCACCCGGTTGAGGCTTGACCATGAACCAGGGCTGCCAGACAGCATGCGGCGTCGACACCATCCGCGCGAAGCGCCAGCCGTCAGCAACCGCGTTCAGCGCCAGCTGAAGCCGTTTGCAGGGTGAGGCCGCGAGATGGAGTTGCCAATCGGCGAATGCGAGCGCAGGCTAGCCGGTGAAAGCCCCCCGGTCCATCGCGCCATTGCCGCGTGGGACCAATTGGTCGATCGACTCGGCACCCGCTATTGCCTGGCGTATTGCCGCATCTGCGAATGTTACCCTGATGGTGCCATTGCCGATGGCGATCCGATGTCGATTGATTGACCGCGCCAGGTGGGCTTTCCGGCTTGCTCGACGAGAGGGGCTGTGGGCGGGTCGGGCCCTCCATAGCCCGAGCCGTCCACAACCCCGGGCAATGGGGCAGCGGTCGTGGCGTCCGCAAGCGGCTCCTTCGAGAGCAACTGCTTGGCCGTCTTCCGTCTAAGTGCCCTCAGCAGGCGCTGCACGATCGAATGCTGTCTCGTCCCGAACTCCTCTGGGTGATTCTCGCTCAGCCGGCCGACGATTGCGAGCGCGGTCAGCTGTGGCTGCTCTGACAGCCAGCCTTCGATAGTGGCAATATGTGCGTCGAGCTTGGACGGCATGCGAACCCTGGTTTTATAGGGTCGACGAGCTCGCCGGTGCGTGGCACGCGGCTCGCCGGCAGTCACCGTCTTGCCGAGCGTTAGCGCTTGATCACTTTAGCCCCTTCCCGGCGCTTCTCCTTCAGCTTGAACGAGGGCTGAAAGAAGTTGACGTAAAGCCGTGCCGCCGCATAGAGGCGGCCCATCGCGCGCGCTGTCTCGACGCCATCGAAGCGGCCGTAGCCCATCAAGCGACGCACAACAGCACCATTCTTTTGCTCGACGAACGCTTGATCGTTCTTCTTGTAGGCACGCGAGCGCGTGACTTCGAGCTTCTGTTCGCGACACCATGGCACGACGACATCGTTCAAAGGCGCTATCGTTGTCGAAGTCTACGCCGCGCAAGAGCCAAGGGAACAGGCTCTGTGCGCGGTTGATCGCCTCGACGACCAGCGAACCTTCGCGCGTCACCAACGACAGGCACTCCGTCCAGCCCGTGGCGATATCGACCATCGTCAGGGTCTGGATGAACGAGCCAGCCACTGACGTGCCGCCATGGGCGACCATGTCGACCTCACAGAAGCCGGGCGGCGGGCTGTTCCAATCATTGAACGTGCGGATCGGGACTTCGCGCCGGATAGCCGAATAGAATCCAGCACGGCGCCGCCTGCCGCCGCTCGCCGCGAGCTTCACATCGACAAGCAGGCGGTCAATGGTAGCGGCACTGATCGCCAGAACACAATCACGGTCCGCCTGCCCAAGCTGCAATCGGCCATGTTGCTCGAGGGCCGCCAGCAAGGTCGGGATCATCACCTTGAGCCGCTTGCCGCAAACCCGATCCGACGCCTCCCATAGCGCCGTTGTCGCGTCCTTGATCGTAGCGCCATATCTACGCTTGCGCTCTCCGGGAGCCTCGACCTTACCCGGTTCAACCTTTGCGCGCCGCCCAAGTGCGCGCACCGCATGCTTGCGATGCCAGCCCGTCGTCGCGCATAGCGCATCGAGGATGCGCCCGTTCACCACTCGTTTGGCCGACCGGTAGCGCTCCGTTACGGCCGACACCACCTCCCGCCGAGCGCCCATGCTGATCTTTCCCGCCATAGGCGCCACCGAACCAATTCGATGGCACCGACCCAATCATCGGCGAGAAGTTGTCCAGTAACATTTTGGATGAGGCAATGCGCTGGCTCTCGGATGGCACCGACGCAGGCGCTCTCGCAGTCGCCACATCGTCGTTAGCGGCAGATGTGGGCTGGTCGAGAACTGCATGGACTGTCATCGCTCGCCTCCAACTCGAGCCGGATGGGCTCGGGCGCAATCTATCTTTTCGACCTGGCAGCTGTTCAGACGCCGGGCCTTTGCCGCTCAGCCAAGGTGGAACCGCTTCCGACCCAGCGCCACGATCTCCGCGTCGGTCGGATGATCGCTCGGCTCAACATGCAACTGGAGGCCGGGCCGCTCCGCCCTGAGATACTGCGTCAGCTCGGCCTTCTCGATGCCTGGACCGATGACGAGCAAATCGGTGCAACCGCTTACGGCCTCTCCCACCCTGGCAAGAAATGTCGCATCGGCCTGGACGAGACCATCGCCAGTATTCGCCTTATGATGCAGGTGCTGCGACGCCAAATGCACATGGACGGCCGTCGCGCTGACGCCTGTTAACCCAATGCCGAAAACCTTCGCAACAAGGTGATCGATCCAAACGACGGCGTGCGCATGTGACTGCAGGGTCATCTCGCTCATGAAGTAACTCCAATGCTTTCTTTTTCTGCTTCTCTCAATCGGCGCGCCAATGCCGCAAGCAGTTCCCTGCGACTGATAATACCGACGACGGTTCCGGCGCCGAGCACCGGAACTGGGCGACGTTGTAAATATCCATCTGCGCGACGACGTCCTCGATCGATGCCTCGACATCGACGGTGATCGGCGCGCCACTCATGAGCGAGCCGACCTGCAGCGTGCGCATGCGCTCGCGTTCAGGTGTATTCTCCGCAATGCCAAGCAAAGACTCCAGCCAGTTTCCTGATGGCGGGCTGATGCCAAGCTCATCGCGGTGGAGGAAATCGCCCTCCGAAACCATGCCGACAAGGTCGCCGGCGTCGTCGATCACTGGCAGGCCGCGCTGATCGGTTTCAAGCAGCAGCTCGACGGCATTGAGTACTGTGGCAGTCGGCTTGATCGTTGCGAACGAACTGCGCATCACATCGGTTGCGAGCATTGTCATGTCTCCCATTCACCACATATGCTGGCCGCCATTGATTGACAGCGTCGACCCGGTGATGAACCCTGCTTCGTCGGCAGCAAGAACGGCGACGGCACGGGCGATCTCCTCCGGCTGCCCCAGCCGCCCGACCGCAATCTGCGGCAGAATAGAGTTCTGCATGACATCGGCCGGCACCGCAGCCAGCATCTCGGTGTTGATGTAACCGGGGCAGATTGCATTAACAGTGATCCCAAACCGCGCGCTTTCGAGCGCGAACGCGCGGGTGAAGCCGAGCTCGGCGGCCTTCGCCGCGGCATAGTTCGTCTGGCCGATCTGGCCCTTCTGCCCATTGATCGACGAGATGTTGATGATCCGCCCGAACTTGCGCGCCCGCATGCCCTCGATGAGGGGCCGGCACATGTTGAACAATGAATCGAGATCGGTCCGGATCACCGCATCCCACTGCGGCTTGGTCATTCGATGCAGTGTGACGTCGCGCACGATACCGGCGTTGTTGACCAGGATGTCGATTGGGCCCAGCGCCGCCTCCACCTCGCGGACACCGGCTGCACAGGCTCGTAGTTCGCGAGATCCCACTGGAAAACGGGAATTCCGGTCTGATCCTGAAAAGACCACGCGGCTCCTACATTCCTAGCATAGCAGGCCGCAACGCGGCATCCGGCAGCAGCGAGGGCGCGCGCAATCGCGGCCCCAATTTCCCTACTTCCACCCGTAACCAATGCGACGCGCGCCATGCCGGCTCCTGCAAGCTGGGGCACAACATTTGCGCGAAAAGCACGCTCGATGAATTGATCCCGCTCAATCAGAATCCACGAACGCGCATGAGGCAGATCAAATTGGCCCGTCCTCGACCGGTGTTTTGATGGCACTTGCTCGTACCCCTTTGGAGAACGGCCCATGTTCAAGAACATCTTGGTCCACATTCCGACGGATCTGTCGCCGCGCCCCGCAGTCGACGGATCGGTCTCGCTCGCGCTCAGCACCGGCGCGCATCTTGACGCGATGGCAATCGACTATGAGACTGCCAGTGTCCCGATCGTAGTCGGGGGTGGAGTGGCCGTCGCCTCGCTGTTCGAGGTCGAACATGCACAGGCTCTGGAGCGCGCCGAGGCGGCGCTGCGCGTCTTCGACATCGAGGCTCGGAATGCAGGGATATCCTACGCGACCCGCGCCGTGGGCGCGCTCCCCATCGATGCTCGCGGGATCATCTGCGCGAGCGCGCGACTCCATGACCTGACCGTGGTAGTGCAGCCGCGCGGCGAATACGACAGCTACGACGACGTGATCCCGCGGGAGCTATTGTTCCAGAGCGGCGGTCCTGTCCTGTTCATGCCTTACACGTTCCACGGCGCATTTTCGGCGAAGCGAATCGGGATTTGCTGGGACGGCAGCCGGCTTGCTGCCCGCGCCCTCCATGACGCAATGCCGCTGTTGCACGCAGCCGATGCTCTCGCCGTCATCACCATCGATGGTGCTGATCCGATTCCCTCAGAAAGCTCCACCGACCATCTGGTGCGTTATCTTGCAAAGGAGGGGCTTCCGGCCAAGATCACGTCGTTGCCGGCGTCCAAGTCAGAAGTTCAGTCGATCCTGCTGTCGATCGCGGCGGATGAGAGCCTCGACCTTCTGGTAATGGGTGGATACGGCCACTCCCGGCTGCAGGAAACCGTGCTCGGCGGCGTGACGCGCGATATGCTTCGTGCGATGACCGTCCCGGTCCTGATGTCTCATTAAACGCCAATCAACGTGAGGCATCCCGCCATGACGTTCCGGCATACTATTGGTTGCGGCCTCGTCATCGCCAGCGCGATCTGCGCCGCGCTGGCTCCAGCCGCCGCGGACCAGGAGCAAGGCCGTCGCCTTGCGCAGTTCTATTGCGCCCGCTGCCACGCGATCGATCGGGTGAACCCCAGCCCGCTGAGGATAGCGCCGCCGTTCCGGACGCTGCACGAGCGCTATCCGGTCGAGATGCTGCAGGAAGCATTGGCGGAAGGAATCATCACTGGCCATCCGACCATGCCCCAATTCAGCTTCGATGCGGACCAAGTGGGCGACTTCATGCTGTTCTTGAAGTCTCTGGAGCGCGGCCAAGCAGTCCGTTGAGCCACGTCAATATGCAGGGCGCAAAGAGCTTTAATATTTGATTTTCAACATGGAGGTCAGACATGCGCGCATCAGATCATGACCAAACATATCATCGCCGTCAGCCCGCACACGAAGATTCTGGACGCGGCCAACATCATGCTGCGATGTCACCTCAGCGGTCTGCCGGTGATGGACGAAGATGGTACGCTCAGGGGCATGATATCGGAGGGAGATTTCCTGCAGCGCGCCGAGATCGGAACAGGACACAAACGATCGGCCTGGCTGGAGCTTTTCACCGGGGTCAGCCGTGCCGCGACCGATTTCGTGCACGAGCGCGGCCGTAAGGTCGAAGATGTCATGGCTACGAATCCGATCACCGTCGGCGAGCAGACGCCGCTCGACGAGATCGTGCATTTGATGCACAAGCATGGCGTGAAGGGGGTACCGGTTGTGAATGGCAAGACCATGGTTGGGATCGTCACCCGAGCAGACATCCTGCAAGCCGTCGCGTCGCTGGCGCGCGAAGTGCCTGACCCGACGGCCGATGATACCCATATCCGTGAACGAATCCTGCGCGAAATCAACGCCACCGGTTGGCGTCCCGCCGGCTTCCAGGTCTGGGTGCGCAACGGTGTCGTGCATCTGCACGGCCTGATCTTCGATGACCGCGCGCGCCAGGCCGCGATCGTGCTCGCCGAGAACACCTCGGGTGTCAAGGAGGTCCATGATCACCTCTGCTTCGTCGACGGCTATTCCGGCTACTATGTGGAATCGCCGGAAGACATCAAGGCGGCCGGCTGATCAGATCGAGGAGCCCAACATGGCAATGAGCACACTGCTTGTCGTCGCAGCCGTCTGTCTCCTCCTCTCGGTCTTTGCGCTCGTGCTCGTCCTCACCGATCGCAGCACGACGCGCTGGCGTCAGGAACAAGACGAGAATCGAGCCGCCACACGCGCTGCCTATCCCGACAAGAACGGGACCTAGCGTCGCTTTTCGCCCCGCGCGCCGAGACACTGACATCTGGGCGTACGAACACCGTCTATTCCTCCTCTGTATCTCCTGGACTTACGTACAGATACGTAAGTGGCTTCTACTTAGGGGAAACATCCAAATTTCCCAATCCAGGAGATGCGATCAATCTGCCTCCATCGATCTTCCCATCCATGGAGCGTCGCCATGCAAACCCAAAACGCTATTTCTCGCGATAGCAGCCGTCACCCGACCAGCATCCTCGCCCGACAGGCGCATGTCGAAAAGCCGTTTGGCATGATCGGGGCGCCGATGCGGTTCGCACGCAACAGCGAGATTTACGGCGAGGAGGAGGCTGCGGAATACCTTTACCAGGTTGTCTCCGGTGCCGTCCGCACCTACAAGATCCTGGAAGACGGACGCCGCCAGATTGGCACGTTCTATCTGCCCGGAGATATCTTCGGCTTCGAGGCCGGTGAAAGCCATATCTCCTCGGCCGAGGCCGTCTGCGAGACGCGGGTCGTCGTCGTAAAACGCGCCGCCCTCATGGCCCGCGCCGCGCACGAAAAGGATCTGGCGGGACAGCTGTGGGACGCGGCGGCGCAGGAGCTGCGCCGGTTTCAACAGCATCTGATGCTCCTGATCTGTAGCGCCGAAGAGCGTGTCGTCGGCTTCCTGCATGACATGGCGCGCCGCGCCACCAAGAATGCCGCCGTCGAGCTTCCGATGTCGCGACAGGACATCGCCGACTATCTTGGCCTCACGATCGAAACGGTCTCGCGCACCTTTACCCAGCTCGAGCGGAACGGCGTAATTTCTCTTCCGACCGCGCGCCGGGTCGAGTTGCGAAACTGCGTGAAGCCGAATCGGCTCATGGTGGCGTAAGCGGCAAGATTGATTGTCTCCTACAAGCGATCGCGGGACAGAGACGAGAAGCATCTCTTACAGCAGTTTCGGATGTTGCCGGCTTCGTTTGCCGATCCAGGCCATGCATGTCGCAAACAGGACGAGCGCCGCGACCCCTGTGGCGCTCACCACGAACTGCGCCGCGATGCTGTCGGATACTTCAACGAGATACCAACTTGCCAGCAGGGAAAGCACGACGGCTGCGCAGTAGGTTTCGAGCGAACGCTCGCCGCAATGAATCAGGCCGACCATAGTAAATCCCCGCCAATTCGGTGGCACGAACTTCGCCACGACGATGGCAATGGCCAGGAAATGCAGGAGCCGCAAAAGGCCCAGATCCGGCTTGTCGATCGGATAAATTAACCGCGTAATATAGCCTGGAATCGCGGCTGCCAATGGCTCGACCTCCCAGCTCAATGTGATCATGAGGCCAAAGCCGAGATACGCTGTCGCGAGTAAAACGACGGGCCACGACACGATTTTTGGCCAAAACATCCGATAGCCCCGGATCGCCCACCACGCCCCAAGGACGACCAGGAATTGCCAAGCAAGCGGATTGAAATACCACTGATGACAGGCCACTCCGGCAAGTTCCAGCCGTACAATTGCACCAGCGCATAGATAGACGCGGAGGTCAGCAGGGACGCATTGGGAAACTTCAGTATTCCCCAGGGGGCGGGAGCAAACGATAGATGGAAGAGCACAAAGGTCGGCAGAACATCCGTGTTCATCGGGCGATACATCAGGATGGCAGCATGGGTCAGTGCGGCACCCGGCTGTTGCAACAGAATCTTCACGTTGGCTTCGTCCGCGAATCGATCGCTGCCCGAGGCGTGCACGACCACGACAAGCGTAATAGTCAGGATGAGAAAGGCCGCATAGATCTCCCAGCCTCGCAGCAGCGTATGCGCGAAGACTGCCCACCACCCCTCGCGACGGCGGACAGCGCCGTAGCTCAGCGCGCAGGTCACGCCGGACACGAACATGAAGACTTCAGCCGCATCGCTGAAGCCATAGTGCCGCAGGGTCAACCAGCTGAAGACATTGTTGGGGATGTGATCGAGGAAGATGCACCAGAGAGCAATCCCTCGGCATACATCGAGCCGGAGATCGCGCCCCAAGGCCAAGCCGTCGCCTCTCCCCGGATCTTGACGGGAGTTCTTGTCGTTCAGGCGAGCGGTCAGGCTGTCAGGAACCATAGGCGGTTACCAGCTGTCGGCGTCATTCCGGCCCGGCGCCCGCCGCGCCGGCGGCATATCAGCGTGATTAGACGACCGCTTGGTTGATAAGGATCAACGCACCTCATTGTTTCCGGGAGTTAGCTGAACGTGTCAGCGCCATTGGGAGGAATTTCGCCGTGCACGTACGGGAGATCATGTCACGGAACGTAATCACAATCGACGGCGACGCATCGGTGATCGACGCTATCAAGACGATGCTGTCCCATGGCGTCAGTGGCCTTCCGGTCACCGATCGGGATGGAGTGCTAGTCGGAATCCTGTCAGAAGGAGATTTCATCCGACGCGTGGAAGTCGGGACGGAAAGGCGCCGCGGCCGCTGGCTTGCGATGCTTGCAGGCGCGAACCAGGTCGCACTCGACTTCGCCCGCCAACACGGCCGCAAGGTAGTCAGATCATGTCGCCCAGTCCGATCACGGTCGAGGAGGACACACCGCTTGAACAGGTCGTCCAACTCATGGAATCGCACGGCGTCACACGATTTCCTGTGATGCGCGATAAAAGGCTGGTCGGGATGGTCACGCGCACTGACTTCATCACCGCCATCGCGAACCTCCGCCTCGATCGGCCTTCCGCTTCCGCCAACGACGACCAGATCCGCGCGTCGGTTATTGCCGCACTGGCGCGTGCGCCTTGGCGGCCCAACGCGCTGAATGTCAGCGTGCATGACGGGGTCGTAGGCTTGCGCGGCGGCATCCGGTTGCCGGCGTGAAGCGGGCGAGGATCAGCTCTCGAAAGTCCCGCCGCCAGAGGAGGACTATGGCGGCGGTGACTTTGTCTCGCTGCAGGAGGAGCCCTCGACGGAAGACGATCAGCCATTATAGCACTCGTGCTGCCTGACTGGCACTGCCGTCTACACTACGTCGGTACAGCGAGCACTTGGCTCAGGCCTTGCCTGAAGAAATCGGCTCCCGATGGATCTCCCTACCCGGCTCATCGATGACCGCGACATAATGATCGACGGATGCGGTCGGATTCTCATGTCGGATCTTGCTCGCCGTTTGCTTGCTGTGTGTGATCACAGCTGTATCGGCTTGCGAACTCAAGTCCGATCCGATCACAGACCGGGACACCATCCTTCAGGTCGAAGTAATAGGTTGCCATCGGGAGCTTCGCGGGACCCGCGTGCCTGCGATCAAACAGTTGAAGCTGCCAGCTATTGGCAACCGGCAAGTTCAGGGAAACGGATGACGAAGGAGCCGACCTTGGTCCAGGTCAATCGGCCTTGCGATCCTCTTTCGCGTTATGCGGCGCAATCTGCCTCGCCTCCTCGTCCGCCAGCAGTTTGTGCACGATCTTGCGCTCCCCGTCCGTAAGCCGCGGATCAGCGCGCTTCTTCCTGAACAAGGCCAGGTTCTTGTTGTGAACAAACTGCTCCATGGGACGGTCTTCTGCTCCCATTCACGTACAGGGTCCGTCATCCTAGCTGTGCGTACGCAGGTTAACAAGTGACGGGCGCTGTCCGATCCTGGCGTGGCCGCCCCTTGAAGCGGGTTTGCGAGCCTGACCAAGGGATTAGCTACGTCGGAATAAGGCATACGCGGTCCGGACGGCTTGAGCCACATCAACCTCGAGCCCATGCGGCCGCGCTATGACTTACCGCAAATCCTTTCCAGCATCGCGAGACTCTCATGCCGCTCAAGCTGTCAACGTATGGGCCAGCCGTTGAGGCGTTCTGGCGGGAGCCAACCAGTTCGCTGTTGCGTACTCTCGATGCACCACGGCGCGGCCTGCGCCAACAGGAGGCCGAAAGACGGCTGGCGCAAATCGGTCCGAACCTCGCCGAGCCTTCCCAGACGCGATCGATGCTGCAGAAGGTCGTGCACCGTCTGATCAATCCGCTGATTGCCATCCTGATCGTGGCGGCAGCAGTGTCAGGATTCAGCGGCGACCTGGGAAGCGTTGCGATCATCGTCCTCGTGGTGGGCCTGTCGCTGACGCTGGATATTGTGCAGGAGCATCGCGCGGAAGTCGCTGTCGATGCCTTGCGACGATCGGTTGCGATCCAGGCTGATGCCATTCGCGATGGCGCGAGCGTTGCGCTGCGGGTGAGTGAGCTCGTCCCCGGAGACGTCGTGCAGCTCCGGACGGGCGACCTCGTGCCGGCCGACGGGGTCGCGCTTGAGGCCCGCGATCTCCAACTGAACGAAGCCCTTATGACAGGCGAACCGTTTCTGGCCGCCAAGACGACCGATCCCTGTATCACCAGTCTGCCCGCGGAAGCTAGCAATGCCCTGTTCGCCGGCACCAGCGTCGTCGGCGGCAGCGGAACCATGCTTGTCGTCGAGACCGGGCGCCGTACACGCTTCGGCATGATCAGCGCCGCGCTTTTGGCGAACGATCCGCCAAGTGCGCTCGAGCAGGGCGTGCAGAAGCTCGGTATGCTCATTCTGAGACTGACGATTTCCTCACGCTGTTCGTGCTGCTCGCCCATCTCGTGGCGCATCGGGCGGCCATGGAATCGTTCCTGTTCGCCGTCGCGCTGGCCGTCGGCCTGACACCTGAGCTGTTGCCGATGGTGATGACAGTGACGCTGGCGCGCGGAGCGCAGCGGATGGCCAAGAGACAGGTGATCGTCAAAAGGCTCTCCGCGATCCACGATCTTGGCGCGATGGACACGTTGTGCGTCGACAAGACCGGCACGCTGACGGAAGCGAAAATAGCGCTTGCGGCGGATATCGATCCCGCGGGGCGCTGTAGCGAGCGGGTGCTCGAACTGGCACGATTGAACAGCGCGTTCCAGACCGGCATCCGCAGCCCGCTGGATGAGGCCCTGCTCGCCGTGGATATCCCGTCGGGAAGCAGCGCCTGGACCCGGCTCGCTGAAATCCCCTTCGACTTCGAGCGCCGCTGCCTCTCGGTCCTCGCGGCACGCGGCAATGACCGATTTCTGATCGTCAAGGGCGCACCGGAAGCCGTCATGGCTCGTGCGGTCGCGGTCGAGGTCGACGGCTTGGCGCGACCGCTGGATGACAGCCATCGCGCCGAGCAAGATGACCATGCCCGGCAGGGCTTTCGGCTACTAGGAGCTTGTCTGGATAGTCGCTGTTCAAATCTGGTCGGGTCTGATTCAACATTGGGCGATGAGCAAGTATTTTCGGCCTTGGAACATCGATCAGACGCTGCTTCTGCCGCCGAATGTGCAGGACTTCGTGCCGAAAGGCCATGTCTCGCGGTTTATGGTTGATCTGGTGCGGGAGAGCCTCGATCTCAGGGAGATCATGGGCAGCTATGTGAGCGGGCTTGGGCAGCCGCCGTTTGATCCGCGGATGATGGTGGCGCTGCTGCTGCATAGCTATGCGAGTGGGCTGTATTCGTCGCGTCGGATTGCCAAGGCCTGCCGGGAGCGGAACGATTTTGTGATGATCGTGGCGCTGGATGCGCCGGATTTTCGGACGATCAGCGACTTTCGCAAGCGACATTTGAAGGCGCTCGGCGCGCTATTCGTGCAGGTTCTGAAGTTGTGCGAGACGGCCGGGCTGGTCAAGCTCGGTCATGTCGCGCTGGATGGTACGAAGATCAAGGCGAACGCGTCGAAACACAAGGCGATGAGTTATGAGCGCATGAAGAAGCGCGAGGCGGAATTGAAGGCCGAGGTCGCTCGCATGCTGGCGGCCGCCGAGGCGGCGGATGCCTCGGAGGATGAGACTTTCGGCAACAGCGACGAACTGCCGGACTGGACCGTCGACAAGCAGAAACGGCTGGCGAAGATCCAGCAAGCGATGGCGGCGCTGGAAGCGGACGCCAAACTGGCGGCGGAGGAAGAGCGCCGCATCGAGGCCGAAAAGGAACAGCAGCGCCAGGCCGAAGGCCGCAAGAAGCCGGGCAAACCGGCGGCGCTGCCATCGGAGGAACCCAATCCCAAGGCGCAACGCAACTTCACCGATCCGGAAAGCCGCATCATGAAGTCGAAGGATGGCTTCGTTCAGGCCTATAATGCCCAGGCGGCCGTCGATGCACATGCCCAGATCATTGTCGCGCAAGAACTGACCCAGCACGGCAGCGATCAGGGCCAGTTGGTGCCCCTGATCGAGGCCATCGAGAGCAATCTTGGCCGCAAGCCGCGGCAGGCCTCAGCGGATTCCGGCTACTGCAGCGAAGCCAATCTCGAAGCGCTCGACACACGCAGCATCGATGGCTATGTCGCGCCCGGTCGCGCCAAGCACCCGACAGTAGCGAACGGAAAAGTCGGCGGCCCGCTGACACAGGCCATGCGAAAGAAGATCGACGATGGCGGCTTCGAAACACCCTACCGATTGCGAAAGCAAGTGGTGGAGCCGGTGTTCGGGCAGATCAAACAGGCAAGAGGCTTCCGCCAGTTCCTGTTGCGGGGCATCGAGAAAGTGCGCGCCGAGTGGACAATGATCTGCACCGTCCATAACCTCCTCAAGCTGTTCAACCTCGCAAACGCAGCCTGAGCCTGCTACTCTACAACAAATGCCCGTCACGAAAACATATCTGGACGGGCTCCTAGGCGTCGCCATTCGGACTATGGCTCCGGATCAAGCGGACGTTACGACGGAGGACGAGGGTGTCCTTACGCTGGTCGGCTTCTGCGCCTTCGCCGACCCACCCAAGCGCGACGCAGCTGAAGCGGTCCGGGAACTCATGGCACGCGGCGTCCGCATCAAGGTGCTCTCCGGTGACCACGCGGCGGTGGTCGCTCACGTCGCGGATGCCGTCGGATTACCCTCACGCCGCATCCTGACCGGCAACGAGATCGCCGATTTGAGCGATCGGGCGCTCGCCGCGCAGATCGAGGATGTCGACCTGTTCGCCAGGGTCGATCCGGAGCAGAAGAGGCGGATCATCCGGGCCTTGCGCCAGAGTGGTCACGTTGTCGGGTTTATGGGCGACGGCATCAACGACGCTCCGGCAATTCACACGGCCCATGTCGGGATTTCCGTGGCCGGCGCGACCGAAGTGGCACGCGCCGCGGCGGACATAATCCTGCTGGCTCCGGATCTCTCGGTGCTGGGCGCCGGCGTGATCGAGGGACGGCGAACCTTCGCGAACATCCTGAAATATGTCCGCATGGGGACCAGTTCGAATTTCGGCAACATGCTCTCGATGGCGCTGGCGTCCATCGTCCTCCCGTTCCTGCCGCTCTTGCCGCTGCAGATCCTGCTGAACAACCTGCTCTACGATCTCTCCGAGATCGGCATTCCCTTCGACGAGATCGACGAGGAGGATGCCGAGAGACCGCAATCGTGGAGTATGGCCGATATCTTGCGATTCACGGTTGTCATGGGTTCGATTTCATCGCTGTTCGACGCCGCGACGTTCATCATTCTTCTGAAGGTCTTCCACGCTGACGCGGCGGCCTTCCAGACCGGCTGGTTCCTGGAATCCATCGCCACCCAGATCCTGGTCATCTTCCTGATCCGCTCACGGCGACCGCCATGGTGGGCCAACCGGCCGCATCGCGTGCTGGTCCTGGGCTCGCTGGGCGCCCTTGCCGCCGCCGCCTTCCTGGCGCTGGGGCCCGTCCGATCCTTATTCGGGTTCGCGGGCCTGCCGCCTGTGCTTCTGGGCGCTATTATTCTGATAACGCTCGGCTACCTCGCCGCCGCTGAGGCCGGAAAGCATTTTGCGCTTCCTGCGGTCGCTCGGCGCGAGCCAAATCGCGCCGCATGGGGACGACAACATCCTGCCGGCGATGCCGCCCTGAATGGATGACGACAATCTGGCGTGCCGGCGTGCGGTAGTCTTGGTGGCACGCCGGACCACAGTTGATCCGCATTTGCGATCCTTCATGTCATTTGGTGCAGGGCTGGACGGCAAATGGATCGACCACGGCAGCAGAACCGGCAGAGGTTTGAAGAGGCGGTTGACAGCAGTGATCGCGTCGCTACGGCGGGCGCTTCGATGCCGACGTTCGAAGACTCCGCGCGGCGTCGGCATCGTCGAGGCGGCCCGACCGTCTCATGGTACGGCCGGCTGTTGATCGTTGGAGCATTGCTGACCGCCGCGGGCTGGGAGATATTCCGGTTGCTTCTGACCATCATCACCCTCGACTGAGGGTGCGCGAACTTCGATTCAGCGGAATACTGCAGCGTCGCGCTACGCCAACTCGGTCGATTCGTTCGTTTCGTACTCGTCAGTGCTCCATCTGCGGAAGTACACCGCATCTGCGCCCGGGATGCTCACGCAACGATTCGTCCCGGCAAACTGCGCGACCTTGGCGGCAGCGACCTCGTTGATTCCAAACAGCCGCTCATAATCGTGCTCGGAGATTCTCAAAACAGCGCCGGGGTCGAGGCGATCGAGCCGTGATCGCAGCTCGGCAAGAGTAAAATCTATGCTCATCAACGTTGCCAGATCTCTAGACCGAGCTGGGATTCTGCCGGGTGTTCACTCCCAGCAACGTGTAGAGCGGACAATACGATAAGAATGCGGTCGCGATCAGGATGAAGCCGAGGGTCCCGGCAACCAGCCAGCCTATCCCGAGCGAGCCATCCTTCACGGTATAAGCGGTCAGAGCCAAACCGATGATGATTCGGGCATACTGAACGCGTCCGACGTTCCGGGTCATCATGGTAGCCTCCTTTGCCTGTGAACCGCATCTAGACTAACATCCGCCAGCATGCGCTGGAGTTGATCCGGATCAACCGCGCGTTGCCACCCGGTGGGGCGCAGCTCAATCCGTCGTCGATCTGCTGAGGCTTTGCTCGAGCGCCAGGAGCAACTGCGCACGGCCCACAATGCCAACGACCCGCGTGTCGCGAAGTACCAGCACCTGCGAGATCTGATGATTGTCCATTTCCGCGACGATCTCGTCTACCGTTGCATGCTCGTCGACGAAAACGGGCTTGCGGCTCATGACAGCATCAACACGGAGAGCCCGGGTCCGCTCGCGTACGAGCCTTCCCTCCTCCTTGCTGAGAAGCCATTCGAGCCAGAACCCTTCGGGGCAATGCACGCCGAGTTCCCTGCGATGGAGAAAATCGCCTTCCGAAATCACGCCGACTAGAGATCCGGAGCCGTCGAGCACGGGCAAGCCTCGTTGACCCGTTTCCAGCAGCAGCCGAACAGCATCAAGCAACGCCGCGCCCGGCTCGATTGTCGCGAACGAGGCGCGCATCACATCCTTTGCGAACATGCGCTATCTCCATTTAGCGATTCTAGTCTAGGATGGGCACAGCGCGCCCGCCTTGATGCACGTCAACCTTGAGACTGTGCCGGCTCGATGCTTCCGGGCCGGCGGCGAGCGGCAATCAGCTCCACGGTTGCCGACCTGGCGCGGCAAGCATCACCTGCCGACCGGCCTGGCGGATTGACGCGGATCAAGCACCAGTCGCCCTGCAACGCTTATCAGTTCAGAGATCAGCTACGGGAGGTTTCTGTGCGAGTTCATCAGATCATGGCCCGGAACGTCATTTCGATCGCTCCCGAAGCCGATATGAGGGAAGCCGCAAGCCTCATGGTCCGGCATCACATCAGCGGGTTGCCGGTTGTCGACGGGCGGCACGCGCTGGTTGGCATCCTGTCCGAGAGCGATTTTCTGCGGAGAAGTGAAATCGGCACGCAACGCAAGCGCGCCCGCTGGCTCGAATTGATCCTTGGCGCAGGCGAAGCCGCCGAAAACTACGTTCACGAGCGCGGTTGCAAGGTGGCCGAGATCATGACCGCCGCTCCGATCACGGTGGACGAACAGGTCACCTTGGCCGAGGTCGTCGAGATCATGGAGAGAAACAACATCAAGCGCGTTCCGGTCGTGCAAGACGGGAAGCTCGCTGGAATTGTGACCCGGTCAGACCTGATGCAGGCGGCGGCAAGCCTGGCCGGCCGGGTGGCCGCCCCTACCACTGACGATGAACGTATTCGCGCACAAGTCGTCGAGGAGATCGAGAACAAGGACTGGTGCCCGTCCGGACTGAACGTGATCGTCAAGGATGGAATCGTTCATCTCAGCGGCACAATTTCGAAGAACCTTGTCGGACGGCCGCCATCGTTGCCGCAGAGAAAGTCAAGGGCGTAGTCAAGGTCCATGATCACCTGCGGCGGTTCGGTTCCGTATATGGGCTCGTGTCTGAGCGCTCGCCCGAGGACGAGGAGTGGGCGCAGGTGGATTGACGGAGATCAACATTCCTTATCGCTCGAATGATACCTTCCGCTCCCGATCCAAAATCATCTGCCACCCCACGCCCAGGAAATCTATCGCGAGGCCCTCAATCACGGATTTGCCGCGCATGCGGGCGACCGCAGGCAGGAAGAAATCGCGTACCGGACCGCGTGGTCGGCGGTCAAGCGATCCTATGTCAAGGATGGTGATCATTGGGTTGCGCGCGCGCCTGCCTGAAGGCCCGTCAGGCCGATACGCTACAACTACTCAACGGGGAATTGCGCTGACTGTGGTGATCAATCAGTGTCGGAGGGTGGCGAGAGCGCCGCTGCCGCGGCTCCCGACTTAAGCGATTAGTGCGACATCAGCAGGCAGATTGGAGTTGCTGCAGCAAGCTGCATGTTTCGCGGGATCGTGAGCACGGATTTCAGGGGATCGTGAGCAGAGATTTCAGACGATCGTGAGCACGGATTTCGCGGGATCGTGAGCAGCTTTTCAGCGGCTCAGCCCGCTTCGGCCGACAACTCAACCGGCTTAGGAACTGCCTCGTCAGTGAACGAGGAAGGCCGATGCCCACCCAGAGATTGTCGATGCGCCGGATCAAAGAGGTTCTCCGCTTAAAACATGTTCAAGGCTTGCCGGAGCGAGCCATCGCGCGCACCCTGGGCATCAGCAACGGAGCCGTGCACAGCTATCTGCGCCGAGCCGGGGCTGCCGGACTGAACTGGCCGTTGCCGGTCGGAATGACCGACGAAGACCTGGAGCTGCTGCTTTTCCCTGCGCCGAGGCCTGCGTCACAGAGCCCACAGCGGCCCGTTCCCGACTGGGGCTATGTCGACAAGGAGCTGCGCCGGCGCAACGTGACCCGCCGGCTGCTGTGGGACGAGTATCGCGCCAGCCATCCCGATGGATTCGGCTACACATGGTTCGTAAGCGCTCCTTTCTACGCACCTATGCAGTTGAGCGCGGGGATGGGATGAGGTGTCCACCATGAGCGAGGTGGACACGATCGATGATCACTCCAGAAGAACCTTTGAGACTTGAGACGGTCGGCGTGTTGCGCAATGGCCGGCGTCGCTATGATCCGGCCAGCAAACAGCGGCTGGTCGAGGCCTGTCTGCAGTCTGGCGTGTCGCTGGCGGGGCTTGCGCTGCAACACGGCGTGAACGCGAACCTGCTGCGCAAGTGGGTGGCCAAGCGACAACTTCAGAACGGGGATGGCCAGCCGGAGGCGCGGGCGCCGATTGCGCCAGCCTTTATTCCGGTTCGCGCGCCGTCGCCGTCGCCAACTCGATCTGCTGGCGCGATTGCGGTTTGCGCGACGGAGCGATCCTGTGCAGGGCGGCTGACGGCATCGATGCCCAACGGCGTGACGCTTTCGCTGGAAGGCGGCGACGCGCAGTTGCTGTCGGCGGTGATTGAAGCGCTGGGGCGTTGCGATGTTCCGACTGGCGTCTGATCTTCGGGTCTACCTTCACCGCGAACCGATTGACTTCCGGGCGGGCATCAACAGCCTGGCGATCGTGGTCGAGCAGTCGATGGGGCTGGATCCGTTCCAGCGCGCGGTGTTCGCGTTCTGCAATCGTCGCCGCGACCGGATCAAGCTGCTGATTTATGATCGGTCAGGATTTTGGATGCTGCTGAAGCGGCTGGAGGCCGACAGATTCCACTGGCCCCGAAGTCAGGAGGCGGTGCTGACGCTGACGACGGAGGAGCTGCACTGGCTGCTTGACGGCATCAACATCGCGGCGGTGCGTCGTCATCCGGTGCGGCAATATCAGAGCGTGGGCTGAGCGTGTTCGATGCGGGCGGCGTCATCGGGCTTCGGCATGGCCGTTCTCAGATGACGCGGCCGAAGACATGACGAAGACATGGGAGCCCGGTTGACGCGGCGGCATGACTTCGATTCAAGACTCCGATGAGTCGCAAGCCCACGACGCACGAACTGGAAGCCTTGATCGCGGCGCACGCGGCCGAGATCGCGGCGCTGAAGGCCGAAAACGAGAAACTCGCACAACGCGTGCTGCATCTAGAGGAGCAGTTGCGCCTGGAGCGCCTGCACCGGTATGCGCCGAAGAGCGAAAAGCTCAAGGAGCGCATCTTCAACGAAGCCGAGCAGGCCGCCGCTGAAAGCCGGGACGACGACGATGTCGAGGCGGTCGCCGTGCCGGACACGGGATTGCCGGAGGCTCCAAAGCCGGCGCCGAAGGCACGCGGCCGCAAGCCGCTGCCTGACGATCTGCCGCGCCAACGCGTCGAACACGATCTGGGTGAGGATCAAAAGGACTGTCCGTGCTGCCATAATCGGATGCATCGGATGGGCGAGACCGTCACCGAGCAGTTGCACGTCGAGGTCAAGGCGTCGGTGCTGCAACATGTGCGGTTCAAATATGCCTGCCGTCACTGCGAGCGCACCGCGCTGAACACCCCGATTGTGACCGCGCCGATGCCGGCGCAGCCGCTGCCGGGTAGCGTCGCCACGCCATCGACGCTGGCGCTGGTGCTCGCCAACAAATACGTCGACGGCACGCCGCTGTACCGTGTGGCGGACGCGCTGGGGCGCGCCGACGTCAGCATCAGCCGCGGGACGCTGGGCAACTGGGTGATCCGGGCGAGCGAGTTGCATCTGCATCGGGTCTATGACGCGCTACAGCAAAAGCTCATGTCGCAGCCCCTGGTCCACGGCGACGAAACCTGGGTCCAGGTTCTTAAAGAGGACGGCCGTGATGCGCAGGCCAAATCCTTCATGTGGGCCTATCGCAGCGGCCAGGACTGCGCGCAGCCGGTCGTGCTGTTCGATTACCAGCCCGGTCGCGGCCAGCAACATCCTCAGGCCTTCCTGGCCGGCTATCGCGGCTTGTTGATGAGCGACGGCTATGACGCCTGGCGCACGCTGACAGGCGCGACCCATCTCGGCTGTATGGCGCATGCGCGCAGGAAATTTACCGATGCGCTCAAGGCCAGGACAAAGCCTGGCGGTCCGCCATTGCAGGCGCTCAAGTTCTTCGAGGCGTTGTACGAGGTCGAGAGGGTGGCGCGCCAGACGCCGCCCGACGGCGAAACGCGCGCCGCATACACCTTGCGGCTGCGCCAGCAGCATAGCCTGCCGGTATTGGCCGCCTTCCGGACCTGGCTCGACGACCAGGCGCCGAAGGTGCTACCCGAAAGCTTGACCGGCAAGGCGATCGCCTATGCACGCAACCAATGGGATTATCTGACCCGTTACACCAGTGACGGTCTCGCCCCGATCGATAACAATGTTCTGGAGCGCGACATCAGGCCGTTTTGCACCGGACGAAAAAGTTGGCTGTTCAGCGACACCGTTGCCGGCGCCAAGGCAAGCGCCGTGATCTACAGTTTGGTGCTGACATGCCGGGCATGCGGCGTCGATCCCTATGCATGGCTACGTCACGCGCTCACCGAATTGCCCCAACGCGCGCCAGACGCCGATATCGAAGATCTGTTGCCGTTCAATTGCACCGCTCAAAAAAACCTGCCAGCTGACAACGACAGCGGCTGACCGTCAAACGCTCAGGATCAATCAAGCCGTTCCGATGATCCCGCTGGGCCCCGGCGCCACGCGACGCCGCGGCCAGCCGCGCGCGCAGCCTGTGCAGTAAAATGCGCGCTTACCATGGTTCTGCACGACCTACGAGGCCTGGAAGGGGCGAGCCCGGCCTTCGATGCGGCAGACCCATCTGGGCGGCGAGAAGGTTTTCGTGGATTTCGCCGGCGACACCATCGACGTCATCGCCCCCTCAAGTGGGGAAGTGCAGTCGATGAAGCTGTTCGTCGCAGCGATGGGCGCCTCCAACTATACCTACGCCGAGGCCTGCCCAAGCGAGGGGCTCGCCGACTGGATCCGGGTCCACATCAACCTTTTCGCCTTCCTCGGCGGCGCGCCGACATTCGTGGTCTGCGACAATCTCAAGGCCGCCGTCACCAATCCCGACCGCCACGATCCTGGCCTCAACCGAACCTATGCCGAGATGGCGAGCCATTACGGCACGGCCATTCTCGCAGCCCGGCCGCGGCGCCCAAAAGATAAGGCAAAGGTCGAAGTTGCGGTGCAAGTCGCCCAGAGATGGATTTTGGCGCGGCTGCGCAACCAACGCTTCTTTTCGTTGGCGGAGCTGAACGCAGCCATCAAAATACTCGTCGTCGAACTCAATGCCCGGCAGATGCGCGACTTTGGCGCCAGCCGCGCCGAACTGTTCTCCGAACTCGACAAGCCCAAGCTCACAAAGCTGCCGGATCAGGCTTACGCTTTCGCGCGCTGGAAGCGATGCCGGGTCGGCCCCGACTATCATATCGAGATCGATGGACACTGGTATTCCACGCCATATCGGCTCATCCGTGAGCTTGTCGATGCCCGCATCGACGACAGGACGGTCGAGATCTTCCACAACGGCCGCAGGATCGCCAGCCACGCCCGCGCGCCCAACCGGCGGGGCCACACCACCACCGCCGACCACATGCCCAGCGCCCATCGGCGCTACGGCCAATGGACGCCCGCCGGAGTGATCGCCGCCGGCGAGCGGATCGGTCCGTCGACCGCCGCCTTCTTCCAGGCCGTGATCGCGGCCCGGCCGCATCCCGAGCAAGGCTTTCGCACCTGCCTCGGCATTCTGTCGCTGGCCAAAAGCTACAGCGCCGAGCGCGTCGACGCGGCCTGCCGGCGCGGCATTCTGATCAAGGCGCGATCCGTCGCCTCGATCCGCTCCATCCTCCAGAACGGCCTGGATCGCACCTTTCTCGACGAGCCCTCCGAACCCCAACCCCTGCGCCACGGCAACATCCGCGGCCGGGATTATTTCCACTGAAGCCAAGGAGACCTGTATGCTCACCCATCCCACCCACGAACGCCTGATCGAGCTCGGCTTGAGCGGCATGGCCAAGGCCTTCGAGGAGCAGCGACGATCACCTGATCTCGAAGCCTTGCCGTTCGAAGATCGCATCGGCCTGCTGGTCGACCGGGAAGCCGCGGAACGCGACACCAGGCGGCTCACTACGCGCCTCAAGCTGGCCGCGCTCCGCCAGAATGCTTGCTTGGAGGACGTCGATTTGCGCACGCCGCGGGGTATCGACCGGGCCGTCTTCGCCAAGCTGGTCAGCGGCGACTGGATCGATCGCCACGAGAATTTGCTCATAACCGGAGCGACCGGATTGGGCAAAAGTTGGTTAGCCTGTGCCCTCGGCCACAAGGCCTGCCGCGACAATCGCTCGGTTCTCTATCATCGCGTCCCAAGATTGTTCGAAGCGTTGGCACTCGCGCGGGGGGATGGACGTTATGCCCGCTTGCTCAAAACCCTTGGCCGCGCCCAGCTTCTGATTTTGGACGATTGGGGATTGTCAGTGCTCACCGCTGCCGAACGGCGCGATCTACTGGAAGTCCTTGAGGACCGCCATGGCCGCGCCTCCACCATCGTAACCAGCCAACTCCCTGTGGACACATGGCACGAAGTTATCGGAGACCCAACCTACGCCGACGCTGTCCTCGATCGCCTCGTCCATAACGCTCACCGCCTCCAGCTTGCCGGCGAAAGCATGCGAAAACGCAACGCCAGAACCATCACCCTTGACGAGCAGCCAGAACGCTGACTCTATCACCGCCTCGGCCGGAGCGGGCTGCTCACGATCGTCTGAATTCGCCGCTCATGATCGCGCGAAATCGCTGCTCACCATCACTGAAATATGCAGCAAGCCGCGCGTCATGCCACCGAACATCCATTCACCCAGTTGACTGTGCGCATAGCCACCCGTAACGATAAGATCGGCGCCTTCGGTCCTCGCCAGCCTGATGAGGTACTCTGCGTCTGGCTCCGCGGTGTGGACGCGAACCTCGAACTGGCAATTGACGCAGTGCCGTTCAAGGTAGCCCGCGACATCGCGCGCGCGGCTACATCTTGCTCATCCGACGCGCAGATTTCGGCGATCGTCACCTTCGAAGCCCGGATCAGGAAGGGCAACGCGTCTCGAACCGCCCGACGTGCCTCGCGGGTATCTTTCCAACCGACGACGACGCGGTCGGCCGATAACTTGGTCACACCTTCCGGCACTGACAGCGTGGGACCCATCCGCAGAATGGCCTCTGATCTTCCCCCGAAAAAATGGACAAGGTTAAGCTGCTTTTAGCTCCATCTCGATCGGACTGACATAGCCGATGGCGGAGTGACGACGAGTTCGATTGTAGAAGCCTTCAATGTAAGCAAAGATATCACGTGTGGCCTCTGCGCGTGTTGCATAGTGAGTGTGGTAGACGAGCTCGATTTTGAGCGTGTGAAAGAAGCTCTCCATTGGAGCATTGTCATAGCAGTCGGCCTTGCGGCTCATCGATGCCCTCAAGCCGGCAGATTGCACGACCTTGCGGTATTCCGCCGATGCGTATTGGACGCCGCGATCGGAATGATGGATCAGACCGGCGCCAGGCCGCTGCGCTGAGACGGCCATCCGCAAGGCTGCCAGCGGCAGCTCGGCACGCAAATGATCCGCCATCGCCCAGCCGACGATCCTGCGGCTGTACAAATCCATGACGGTGGCCAGATAGAGCCAACCCTGATCGGTCTCGATGTAGGTGATATCGGCGAGCCAGATCCGGTTCGGCGCAGTGGCGGTGAAGTTGCGCTCGAGCAGGTTCGCCGCGATCGGGAGGTCGTGACGGCTATCGGTCGTCCGCACCCGGCGAGGCCGTGCCATGATGGCCCTGATACCGTGATGGCGCATCAGCCGCTCGATGCGGCCACGGCTCGCCCCGCGGCCCTGGGCCTTCAATTCGACATGGATACGCGGGCTGCCGTAGCGTCCGTTTGTCTCGCGATGGACGCGCTTGATGTCGTCGACAAGCTCACGGTTGGCGACCGATCGCTGGCTCTCCGGCCGGGAGCACCAAGCATAATAGCCGGCCGGCGAGACACCGAGCACGTCGCACAGGATCGTCACAGGATAGTCGGCGCGGCGATCTTCGATGAAGCGGAATCTCATTTCGGCCCCCCAGCAAAGATCGCGATCGACTTTTTTAAAATGTCGCGCTCCATGCGCAGCCGCTCGTTCTCTCGCTGCAGACGAGCGATCTCCGCCGCGTGGTCCGCCGACGGCAGCGTCGCTTGCGTTGTGGGGCGCCGCGCCGCAGCCGTCGGCTCTCGCCCAGTTCCACGTAGTTCCACCCAGCGCCGCAAAACTGAATCGCGCAGGCCAAGTTCCTTGGCCACCGATCCGATCGAGCGGCCACTCGAAGCGACCAGATCGACCGCTTGCCCCTTATAGTCGTCCGTAAACGACCTACGCTGACGTCCTTCCATCCAACACCTCTCCTGGCTCTTCGAGCCTACTACAGGTGTCCATCAATTCGGAGGAGGTTCACTCATCCGAATCGAGGTAGTGAAAGTAATCGGACTGAATTTTCCTGCGTTTGAAAACAACGAGATCTGCCGCCCTGGCCTGCTCCGCCAGGAACGCGGTCGGGGATTCCAGCGCACGCTGCCACTCCACCTTATCGCGCTCCCGCCCGCACCTTCCTCAACCATTCGCTCTTCGCCGCAAGATCGGCGCGCATCCGCTTGATATCCGTAAGCGCGACTTTCTCGTCACATTGAATCTCGCATAGAATCAGTCGGCCCCTACGAGAGCCAGTGGATTCGCTGCTGGACGAGAGATTATGTTATATCAGGCCGGGTTTTCGGCGCTGCGGCTTTTGGGGAAGTTGAGAGGGAGTAGATCTTCAATATCGTCGTCGTCGCGGCGCTGGGGCAATTCGGTGAGGACATGTCGCAACCATGCGAAGGGCTCAACGCTACAGGCGCGACAGGTCAGCACCAGGCTATAGACAACGGCACTGGCCCTGGCTCCATCAACGGTATCGCTGAAGAGCCAATTGTTCCTGCCACAGGCGAAGATTCTGATGTCGCGCTCAAGAAGGTTGTTATCGATCGGCATCTCGCCGTCCTCGGTGTAGCACGTCAGATATTCCCACTGATTGAGCGTATAGGAGACAGCCTCGCCGAGCTTGGTGTCGGGCACGACCTTTGGGGCGATTGCTTCGAGCCATGCCTTGAGAGCGTTCAGGACAGGAATGCTGTGTTGCTGGCGGAAGCGGCGCCTGTAATTGGCCCGCGTTTCGCCGTCATCCGGTTTTTCGTCGCGCACCTGTCTTTCAATCCGGTAGAGTTGGTCGAAGAACTTGAGGGCTTGCGCCGGCGGCCCGCCGGGTTTCTTCCTCGCCTTGAGGGCGTCGACAAAGCGCCGCCTGGCGTGGGCCACGCATCCGATATGCGTGGCGCCTTTCAACGTGCGCCAGGCCGAGTAACCATCACTCATCAAGATGCCGCGGTAGTCGCCAAGGAAGGTCTGCGGGTGTTCCTGCCCACGAACAGGCTGATAATCGAACAGCACAATCGGCTGCTCACTGTCCTCGCCGCTGCGATAGGCTCACATGTACGAGGTGCTGGAGGCTTCCTTGTCCTTTTCCTTCAATACCTGAACCGTTGTTTCGTCGCCGTGGATGAGGGCCTGGCACCCGAGCCGCAGTTTCAGTACATCGTAGATGCGGAGCAGATGTCGCTCACTCGCACCGATCACCCAATGCCCCAGAGCGCCGCGGGTGATCGTGGCGCCGGCGCGCTCGACGGCTTGTGCCAGACGGTAGAGCGGTGTGCCGTCGACGTATTTGTGAGCGAGTACGAAGGCCAACGTCGAAGGCGTGGCGATGCTGCCCGGCAAGGGCTGCACCGGCATCGGCGCGATGACAATCGGCGTGTTGATCCCGGTGCGTTCGCAGTTTCGGCATGCGTATTTGAACCGTACGTTCTGCACGACCTTGGCCTTCGCCTCGATATGGGTCTGCTCGGTAAGGCTCTCCCCCATCCGATGCATCCGGCCGGTGCAGCATGGACAGACCTTCTGATCGTCGGGGATGTCATATTCGACGCGTTCCCGTGGCAGGCTCGAAGGTAACGGCTTGCGCCCTCGCTTCTTCCCCACCGACTTTCCAGTAGGCGACAATCCGGTATCGGGCAGATCGACGGCAGCATCGATTTCGTCAAAGATTTTATCGCCAACCCCAGCCTCTTCGGCCTCGTTAAAGACGCGATCAATGTGCTTTTCACTGCGCGCCGCATAGCGATGCAGTCGCGCCAGCGCCAGTTCCTCCTCAAGTCTGGAGACGCACTCGGTGAGCTGGCGGTTCTCCACTTGCAGCGCGGTTATTTGCGCCATCAGCTCTGTGACGCTCGGTTCGCCCGTTCGATTCATCGGATTCTTGAATCGGAAGCATGCCGTGGCGTCAAGATAGTTCAGCCGCCCGGGATATTTGCAAGCCGTAGACCGGCAATCTGTCAGCCAGCAACCCGATATTGTCGCACCGGATGGCGGACCATCGCATCGATGTCGATCCCGTCGAGGATCCAATGCAATTGTTCGCTCGTAAGTCGTACCACCGTTTCCTGGCGCCGAGGCCAACGGAACTTATCCTCGGTCAACCGCTTCAACACCATCACAAACCCTGACCGATCGAAGAACAGGAGCTTCATCCGGTCGCGACGACGGTTGCAGAAAGCAAACACAGCAGAGGCAAATGGATCGAGTGCCATCGTCTCCTGAACCAGCACCGCGAGGCTGTTGATGCCGGCCCGGAAGTCGATCGGCTCGCGGTGCAGGTAGACCTGAACGTCCGCGGCCAGTCTGAACATCGCACAACGCTCCGACTATCGCCGTCACCGCTCGTACATCACCGCATTCCAGCGTCAGCTGCAGTCCATTCGGCAGTGATGCGTTCACCTTGGCCGGAGAGGAAAGAGGGCTTGTCCGCTCAAGTTCCGAGAGCTGCACCCCAGGATCATTGGGTCGCAGGTCCTGCACAGCAGCACTGTCCTGCCTCGACATAGCCCGATCCGGGGAGCCTTCGATCTGAACCGGAATAAACGCCGGCGTCGAAGGCGGCGCGATCGCCACCGTTTCCTTCTTTGCGAACCGGTGCTGGCGTATCCACTTCCACACAAGGTTCGCATTGACCCCATGTTCGAGCGCCAGCTTGGCAACCGAAGCGCCCAGCTCAAGGCAGGCGGCGATAAGATGCTCCTTAGCTACCGGATCAAATGTTCGTCGTCCGCTCGGGTGCACAACCGTCACCCGCAGCTTCTGTCCTTCTTCCATCACGTAGTGTCCACCTCACATTTGGTGGACACCTCATGCATCAGCTCTCTCAACATAAAAAGGTGCGTAGAAGGCCGCGCTTACTGATATCCTCTTCAGTAGTCTGATCGATGATCACCCCTCGGCGACAAAGGGAGGATCGATGGCGGACGCAGAAACGCCGATCATAGATGCGTGAAACTTATCCGCGATGCTTTCGGCCACGCGAATCTGTCCCTAATCCTGCTGCTGTGGGTCCGGGTGAATGGGCATCCTCTACACGCCGGGGGCACGCTTGCCGCAACGGCAACACCCGGGCGGCATACGCAGCTGGCACTTCTCTGACCAAGAGCGGAGCTTCTTTGCGCTACATCAAAAACACGGTTGCTGTATCGCGCTAGACAAGCGGTGTAGCCGAACAACCTGCCTGTCTAAAGCTGTTTAGGCTATGGGCTCGGACCAACAGGTACTCCGAGCCCGCTACGTCCGAGCAGGAGGCGCGCATGTCCGGAACCTATTACGCGGATGATCTCGGTTCAGCCGTACACTACGCGCTGGAAACGACCCATGCCATAGCGGTTTGCCCTTTCCACTTGGACCAGACGATCCGTATTGGCGACGACGCGGCTGAACGCCATGCTTTCGCGCGCGCCAGAAAGCTCGTCAGGCGCGATGGCACGACGTGGCAGGGAGACGCCCTTCGGAAAGAATTTGGATGCCAACTCGGCAAGGCCGCCGACCGGTACTGTCCTCGCTGCGTCCTTAAGGACGATCCGGGGCAAGGCCACGGGCTTTTCGGCTCCAATCCTCCCGGTCCTGCTTCCGGCTATGGATATGAGTACGCTATGCCGGGGCCTCACGACGAACCACAACTTGCCTGCGAGGGCTGCCGTGATCTCGTTACGCTTGAGAAGGCGAAGCTGCGGGAACAGCCAGCCGCAATCGTAAACTCTTGATCTAAGGCAAATGCCGACTTGACTGCACAAGCGAAGGCTTTCGATCCCGGATCGTCGCCGATCTTTAAGTACGCGGCAATTACCGCGCGGCTCATCTCTCACGAGCAATCTTGATACAGATCATTTCCGAAACTACCAGGAATGGCACGCTGCACAATGCGAAACGAAGGAGGTTCCACATGACATCGATCTCAAAACCACAGTGTCCTCGGTGTGGTTCTGGGTTAGTCCATCTCGAATGGTATGAACGCGCCAACGCGCAGGAAGTCCAGGATCTTTGGCACTGCTGGAACTGCAAAAACCAATTCGTCACCGTCGCCACTTCTAACGAGAAGGAGCCGTCAGTCAGTGAGGTCACCGAATCATTCTTTACGAGCCTGCTAGTCTGATCAATGAAGAGCAGGTCCCATCTTATTAGGAACTCGTTCGATGCGATGTGGCCGATCCGTCGCGACATCGCCGACCTGGTACAGTCGGTTCGCCGGGCCGCACGCGACAAGCAAGCCGCCTTCTAAGGATTGCGGTGCGCGCCGGGCGTGGCCCTCGAGCGGTTCCTGCGATTGCGGACGGGCAAGCCGCTCAAACCTGGATTCAGGTTTCGCGGAAAACGCGGAAGAAGCTGTCGAACACCGGCTTCAAATGGCACTTTGGTCGCAAAGGCGTCGCTTCTAAGTGCAGCAGCGATCGACGCGCATTTTGGATCCGACGCATGATCATCGGGACACCAAGCTTCGGCAGATGATCAGAATGTCCTCCTCTTCGGCATAAAACTTGACGGTCTCGCCATCGTGAGTTTCTTCGAAAGGATGCCGGACCAGCGCCTTGTTCTTGTGGTGCGCGGCGAAAGTAGAGATGGCGTGGAGCAATTGGAGATTTTCGGCATCCTTCGGATTGGCGATGCTGCGTCCGGCTGGAAGCGTGCGAGTGCCAATCCCCGCGCGAAGGTGCGGCAGGCCTGCGGATGATGCTCGAGATGCTGTTCGACGAGGTCAGCGCCGCTATCGCGCACGATCTTGTATGACCTTGCCCCCAAGTTTTATCCAGTCCTGAGTTCGCCCCGGCTGTTGGATTTGCCCGGTTGGGCGGTGGCAGCGGCGGGAGCTGGCGCGGAGCCCTCGGCATAGCGCAGCGCCAGCTCCCGCCGCAGGTGGCAGGTGAAGGCGAACTCGGACGGCGTCTTCCATCCGAGCTGCGAGTGTGGTCGTGCCTCGTTGTAATCGACCCGCCAGCATCCGAGCGCGACACGGGCCTGGGCCAACGACATGAACAGCGTCTCGTTCAACAGTTCATCGCGCAGCCGGCCGTTGAAGCTTTCAATGAAGGCATTCTGCATGGGCTTGCCCGGCGCGATGTAGTGCCATGCCACGCGGCTCTGATCAGCCCATGTCAGGATGGCGTTGCCGGTGAGCTCGCTGCCGTTGTCGCTGACCACCATCTTCGGCTTGCCGCGCTCAATCATCAGCCGGTCCAGCTCCCGCGCCACCCGGGTGCCCGAGAGCGAGGTGTCGGCCACCAGCGCCAGGCACTCGCGGGTGCAGTCGTCGACCACGGTGAGGATACGGAAACGGCGACCATCGGTGAGCTGATCCGATACGAAGTCGAGCGACCAGCGGTCGTTCGGCGCCATCGGCACCGTCATCGGCGCCCGGGTCCCGATCGCCCGCCTGCGGCCGCCACGGCGACGCACCGCAAGCTTCTCTTCCCGGTAGAGCCGGAACAGCTTCTTGTGGTTGATCACATAGCCCTCCCGCTTGAGCAGAACGTGGAGGCGCCGATAGCCAAAGCGGCGGCGCTCGTGGGCGATCGCCCTCATGCGTTGGCGAAGACCGGCATCGTCCGCCCGGGTCGTCTGGTATCTCATGGTCATGCGACAGCAGCCGATGGCTTTACACGCCCGCCGTTCGCTCATCCCGAAGGCGTCTCGGAGATGGGCGACAGCTTTCCGCTTGGCCGCGGGCGTCACCATTTCTTTCCCACGAGGTCCTTCAAGGCTGCGTTGTCCAGCATGGCGTCGGCCAGCAACCGTTTCAGCCGCGTGTTCTCATCCTCCAGCGTCTTCAGCCGCTTGGCCTCCGAAACCTCCAGCCCGCCGAACTTGGCCTTCCATTTGTAGATGCTGGCGTCGCTGACGCCATGCTTGCGGCACAGATCGGCGACCGACACGCCGGCCTCATGCTCCTTCAAGATCCCGATGATCTGCTCTTCCGAAAAGCGGCTGCGCTTCATGCTCTGGTCCTTGTCGTGGGCCAGAACGAACTTCAAACTGGATTAAACCCGCGGGGCAAGGTCAGCCGGGCAGCGATACTCGCCTTTCTTCCCGGGCTGTGATGATAATTCGAGGCGACGAAAACCGGCGCCGCAGCAGGAACATATTACGTCGCTCTTTCTCATCTCTGAGCCTCACACTGCGCGCTGTCATGAATATATAGCAACGCTCAGTTGCAGCCGAGTTCGATATGTCAGAAATTATGATCCGCTGTCCGGTGACGAGTCAGGCCGTGCTGACTGGCCTGAGAGTTGCCCTCGCTCAAGCACGGCCTTGGTCTCGAACCAGGCGACGATTGATTCGACCAGCGCGATGCCGATTGCCGCCATTATCCGAATCAGCTCGATCATGATCGGACAGGATCACCAAGCAGGGCCGCGGCCAAGCTCGCGGAATGCTCGTCGAAGCAGCATGGGCTGTAGCCCGTTCGCCGGGACCGCTGCGTGCATTCTTCCAGGGCGTGGCTTCACGACGCGGCAAGCACATCGCGGCAGTCGCGACGGCGCGGAAGCTGACGATGATCATCTGGCATATGCTGACTAAGAGCACTGACTACATCTGGACCAGGCCGGCCCTGCTGGCACGCAAGTTCCGGAGCATCGAACTGCGCGCTGGATTACCCACCAGCCATGCCAAGCGTGGATCGGCCTATGATTACAACATCCCCGGGAAGAGAGCTGAGGAACGAGCACGCGTGGAATCCGCCGAGAAGGAGTACTTGTGTCCGGTCGCCAGGATCGTGGACGAAATCCATCGCCCAGGTCTCGTTCGATCGTGTCGCCGGCCTGCGATCATCGCGCAGCTTGGCCTTGACCCGGCGCTTGGGCGTTCTGTTGCGCAATTGCAGGCCCAATTCGCGATAGATGCGCCGCGTCTTGTTCTGGCCATGGCGCCAGCCTTCACGACGCAGCAGGACGTGAACACGGCGGTAGCCGTAGCGGATGCGAATATGGCAGATTTCCTTGATCTTCTGTTCGAGGTCAGCCTGGCCGGAGCGACGGGACTTGTAGTGATGGATCGAGCGGTCAAATTCGAGAGCGTCACAGGCCCTGCGGATCGAGACCTGCCATTCGCTGCGGACCTCGTCGACAGCTTGCGCTTCCGGCCAGGCTTCATAGCTAATGCGATGGTCTGCCCCGCCGAACCCGCGCATACTGCGCGGCGAGTTTTCGACCGAGAAAGGACCAGAAAAATGTTGCGCAACAAGCCTCAGCCTGCCGCTGTCTTCGGCATCGATATCGGAAAGAATGTTTTCCATGTCGTAGCAACAGACGCACGCGGTAGAGTCATTCAAAAAGTAAAGCTCCGCCGCGACACACTTTTGCAGTTCTTCGACGCCGCGCAGCGTACGGCCGTCGCGATGGAGGCTTGCCCAGGCTCCCAATGGCTGGCGCGCAAGTTACAAGAGCTTGGGCACGTGGTCCGAGTGATACCTGCGCAGTTCGTGAAGCCCTACGTGAAGTCCAACAAGAACGATATCATCGATGCGGAAGCGATCGCCGAGGCCGCCACCCGACCCGCGATGCGCTTTGTTGAGATCAAATCGGAAGCCCAGGTCGACATCCAGGCGCTGCACCGCATCCGAGATCAGAAGGTTGGCCTGCGAACTCAGCTCGTCTGCCAAATGCGGGCATTTTGCCTCGATCGTCGCTGAGATACCTGACCCCCGCGGCCTATGCCGCCCACCTCACCGCAACGGACGATCGGCTGCGGTCGAGTCGCCCGGGGGAATTTCACCCCCAGGCGCTCACGAATCCGGACGTGAAGCTCGCGCTTCATCCGGCTTCTATCATCCAGCCGTTGGTCTGATGCCGACTTTCCACAGATACAGCAGGCTTGGCGCTCGTTTTGCGAGACGTCCTAGCCAGGATATGGCCGCAGTTTTCCGGCGCTTGAACCTTTTATATTTCCCCATCACCCACCGGGTGAGCACCATGTTGACGTGACGAAGGACGTTGACGCACTCCGAGCGGTAAAACCGCCCGTAGTAGTTCAGCCATCCTCTCGCGACAGGGTCGATCAGTTTGGCTAGGTCTTCCAGCGTTTGGTTGCTCCTGCTTGTCACCCGCCATTCGCGGATAGCCTGCCGGATTCCCTTGGCTGCCTTGCGGCTGATGGCCGGTGCGAAGCTGACAAACTTCTCACCCTTGCTGTCCCGAGCTTTGCGCGGCCGGAACGTGTAGCCGAGGAAGTCGAACGTGATTTGCTCGTACCCTCCGCTCCGATTGTTGTCCTTGCAGTAGACGATCCGGGTTTTCTCCGGGTGGAGTTCCAGACCGCACTCGGCAAGGCGATTACGGATCGCTCCCAGTACGGCTTTGGCCTCCTCCTCACTCCAGCAATGGACGATCGCATCATCAGCGAATCTTTCGAAGCGCAGGTGTGAGAAGGTCCGTTGCATCCATGCATCGAAACAATAATGCATGAAGAGATTGGAGAGTACGGGCGAGACGACAGAACCCTGAGGGGTTCCTCGTGTTCGCTCGTCGCGGGTCCCGTCTTTCCGCTCCACGGTGGCTTGCAGCCACCGTCTGACGTAGAGACGAACCCAGCCCAATTCCACATGGTGGGCTACAGCTTTTTCCATCAGGTCCCATGGAATCGTATCGAAGAACGACTTGATGTCCAAGTCTATGACCCAATCGAATTTCCAGCAGCGCTCGCGCGCCTTCCCCACCGCATCGAGCGCAGAGCGTCCGGGCCGATAGCCGTAAGAGTCGGGGTGGAAGACTGGCTCCACTTCCTTTTCTATGACCATCTTTGCGACCGTCTGGGCCACTCGGTCTCCGACGGCGGGAATGCCGAGTTTCCTGACACTCTTGCCATCGGATTTGGGGATTTCCACGAGACGAACAGGCGGTGGAAAATACGTCCCCGACGACATGCGATTCCAGACCTTGTAGAGATTCCTCTTCAGGTCCTTTTCGAACGCCGCGACGGAGACGCCATCCACGCCCGCGGCCCCTTGGTTTGCTTTGACCTGTTTCCAAGCCTGCCAAACAAGGTGCTTGGAGATATCATACGGCTTTGCCTCGGACATCAGTTCATCCCCATTGCGGGTTGGCTGTTGTCGTTGGCCAGATGATCGGGTCCCTTCGCTCCACCTGCATTACCAGGCTTCATCACTACTGCGAACCCGTCCGCCCCTGCGCCGTGCATCGGTACTCTCCCCTCAGCGGTGCTGCCGCTTTCAGGTTCTCCCTTGGCATCACGACACAGGTTCCCACGTTCCGTGTAAGAGCCTGCCATCAGGATCGCGCCGCCTCTACACCGGTCGTCACCCATCCAGTAACCAGGCTCCCGATAGGCTTGCTCCCAAGGAAGGGTTGAACCCTTGGTTTCGACAACGTCTGTACTGGTTTTCGATGCTTCATCGGCGGTTCGCTTCCGCTCGCCTTCCTGAGGCTTACCTGACGGGCTTGCGCCCGCCTTTTCCAACAACGCTCACCACCTCGACCGTTGTGTCGAAGCAGCTTGTGGTGGTTTGGACTCTGATCCTGCAATCCGAGCCCGAGGGGCCTACCCTCATCTCTTGCACAGCAAGGCTGCTTGAAGGCTTTAGGTCAATTGATCTACCTCCTTCTTCGCGCCGTCGTGGCGCACCAACCCCGACCAGCTCCGCCGATCGTCCGTTGCTCCACCCGCGCCACTTGGCGTACAAAGCCCCGAGACTCTAACTGCTGCCGGATGAAAATTCAGTGGCAGGTCACATCGAACACCGCATCGCCGAGATCACTCGTGAAATCGAGGCTTTGGCGGCGAGTGACGAACGAACGCGCCGGCTCATGACTGTTCCCGGGATAGGCCCACTGGTGGCGACGGCATTCGTCGCGAGCGCCGGCAATGCTAGTCAGTTCCGAAGGGCCAAGGACCTCGCCGCGTGGCTTGGGTTGGTCCCTCGCGAACACTCAACGGGTGGTAAGACGACCCTCCTCGGGATCAGCAAAAGAGGCAATCACTACCTCAGACGGCTGCTGATTTACGGCGCAAGGTCATGCGTCATGCATCTGAACCGTACTTCCAATCGCCTGGGTTCGTGGCTGACCGGCCTCGAAAAGCGCATGCATACCAACAAGGTCACCGTGGCCCTGGCTGCAAAGATTGCGCGGGTGGCCTGGGTCATCCGTATCCGTCCGAGGGCGGCCGTCTTGCGAGTTTTTCCGATCTGTAGCTGACTGTCCTTATGGACGGACATAAGGACAGTGCGGTGCTGAGCCGCATGGATTTGGTGGAGACCGGTCGGCGGCGACGCTGGACGCGTGCGGAGAAGCTCAGAATCGTAGAGGAGAGCTTCTCGGGGCCACGACTGGTGTCGGCGACGGCTCGCCGGTATGGGATATCACGTCAGCTTCTGCTGAGCTGGCGCAAGGCTTGGACCTGTCATGATCCGGCCGAAGAGGATTCGATCGGCCCGACATTCGTCCCTGCGATAGTTGCGGCAAGTACGCCGCCAACGACGGAAGCTGTCGAGACAGGTCAGATCGAAATCGTGAGCCCTCAGGGGCTGCGCGTGGTCTTCGGCCCCGGTGCGGATATCGAGGCGGTCGTTCGAATTGCTCGGGGCCTGGCGCGCCGATGATCCCGATCCCGACGGGCGTGCGGGTGTGGCTGGCGACGGGCCATACCGACATGCGGTGCGGCTTTCCGAGCCTGGCTCTGCGCGTGCAGGAAGTGCTCAAGCGCGACGCCATGGGCGGCGGTCTTTTCTGCTTCCGGGGCAAACGCGGTGATCTATTGAAGGTCATTTGGCACGATGGCCAGGGCGCCTGCTTGTTCACCAAAAGACTCGAGAGAGGCAGGTTCATCTGGCCATCGGTTGCTGGTGAATCGGTAACGATCTCTCCGGCGCAGTTGAGCTATCTGTTGTCCGGGATCGATTGGCGCAACCCTCAAGAAACCCAGCGTCCGACGCGGGTCGGATAGTCGTTTTACGGTTTGAATCTGCTGCTCGATCTGATTCAATGGCTCCATGATATCGAAGCCGGATGATCTTCCATCGGACCTTGTCAGTGCCCTGGCGGCGCTGCAGGCCGAGCGTGAGGCGCGACAGAAAGCCGAGGCGAAGGCCGCCAACTGGCAGGCGCAAGCCGCGAATGCGCAGGCGAAACTGTCGGATACCGAGGCGCTGATCGCTCATCTCGAGTTGCGCATCGAGAAGCTGAAACGCGAACTGCACGGGCAGCGATCCGAGCGCTCGGCACGGCTGCTCGAGCAGTTGGAGTTGGAGCTCGAAGAACTCGTCACCACGGCGAGCGAGGATGAGCTTGCCGCACAGGCCGCAGCGGCGAAGACGCAGAACGTCCGCCCCTTCATGCGCAAGCGGCCGGTGCGCAAGCCATGGCCTGACGATATCGAACGCGAGCGCGTCGTCATTGAGACTCCAACGACCTGCGCCTGCTGCGGTGGATCGCGGCTGGCGAAGATCGGTGAGGATGTGACCAAGACGCTGGAGGAGATCCCGCGCCGCTTCAAGCTGATCGAGACGGTACGCGAGAAGTTCACCTGCCGCGATTGCGAGAAGATCAGCCAGCCGCCCGCGCCGTTCCATGCCACGCCGCGCGGCTTCATCGGCCCACAATTGCTGGCGACGATCCTGTTCGACAAGTTCGGCATGCATATCCCGCTCAACCGCCAGAGTGCGCGCTTTAAGGCCGAGGGGATCGACCTGCCGTTGTCGACGCTGGCCGACCAGGTCGGCCACGGGACCTTCGCCGTCATGCCGCTCTTCCACTTGATCGAACGCCACGTGCTCGCTGCCGAGCGCCTTCATGGCGACGACACCACCATCCGTATTCTGGCGAAGGGCAAGTGCACGACCGGGCGGATCTGGACTTATGTGCGGGATGACCGGCCGTTCGCCGGGCCTGCGCCGCCGGCAGCGGTCTATTACGCCTCGAGCGACCGACGAGGCGAGCATCCACAGAGACATCTGGCCGCCTTCGCCGGCATCTTGCAGGCGGATTGCTACAGCGGCTTCGAGCCGCTGTTCGACCCGCAGAAGAAGGCGCTGCCGATTACGCCGGCGTTTTGCGTGGCCCATGCGCGGCGGGGCTTCTTCGAGCTGGCTGATATCGAGAAAAATGCTCGGGAAGGCAAGAAAGGCAAACCGGTCTCCCCGATCGCGCTGGAGGCTGTCAGACGCCTCGATACGTTGTTCGAGATCGAGCGCGCCATCAACGGCCGCGGTGCCGGCGAGCGGCGTGCCGCTCGCCAGGAACAGAGTAAGTCACTTCTCGAGGACATGCATGCCTGGCTGCTCCGCGAGCGCGAAACCCTCTCGCGTTCCTCCGAGGTCCTGAAGCCGATTAACTACATGCTCAGGCGCTGGGACGGCTTCGCCCGCTTCCTCGACGACGGCAGGATCTGCTTGACCAACAATTGCGCTGAGCGCGCATTGAGGGGCATCGCCTTGGGAAGGCGCAACTGGACCTTCGCCGGCAGCCAGCGCGGCGCCGACCGTGCCGCCATCATGCTGACGATGATCACGACCTGTCGCCTCAACGACGTCGATCCCAAGGCCTGGCTCGCCGACGTCCTGGCCCGTATCGCCGATCATCCCGCATCGCGTCTGCACGAGCTCTTGCCCTGGGAATGGAAGCTCCTGCGCCAGGCCGACAAGCCAGCCAATCAGCAGGCCGCCTGACCTTCACCCTTCACCCAATGCCATCATAGACCTCGCCGTGCCCGCGCGCATGCGTCAATCAGGCGGCCTCCGTCGTATGCGTACGGTCATCCTTTACGCGGCCCGGCTCGACCTACGAGCGGCGCCTTCCCGCATTCCCGCAAGCCCGGGCAGCAGACTGCGAGGTTCGAGTCCTGATGACGAGACAGTTGATCGGCGCCGCGTAAGCCCTTCGCCGAAAACATGCCCGATTAACTAAACTATCTGGGAACGCGGCGTGCTGATCTCATCATGGCCTGGCTGCAACCGCAGCCCACTCGCGAGAGGCCGGATACATTTACGCAGACTGTCGAAGTCGGATCGCTCAAGAGCCTTGCACGGGCGGGGCAGACCATACATTTCGGCGGATCACGTCCTGCAGCATCTCCTTGTCGAGCGACAGATCGGCGACCAGCTTCTTCAGCTTGCCATTCTCCTCCTCGAGCTGCTTTAACCGTCGCATCTCGTTCGGCAGCAGCCCGTCATACTTCTTCTCCCAATTGAAGTAGGTCGCCTGGCTGATCCCGGCCCTGCGGCAGATCTCCGCCACCGCACCCCCGTCGCTGCCCTGCTTCAGGATGAACGCCTTCTGGGCGTCCGAAAACTTCGAGGCCTTCATCGTCGTCGCTCCTCCCAGCCGGGTGGATTTACGCAGCGCAAACTCTAGTACCCAGAATCAGAGCTGAGTGATACGGCGGCCTTTGAAACGGCGTTGACGGACCTTTTTCTTGGTCCAGACGAAGGGCTCGGCTCTGTCGTTGTATGCGTTGACGTAGGCATCGATGTGCTCCTGAAGCTGCGTGAGGCTTGTGAAGGAGGTGCCGCTGAGCGACTGCCCCTGCAAGATCGAAAACCATACCTCGACCTGATTGAGCCAAGACGCACTTGTCGGCGTGAAATGAAATTGCACGTTGGGGTGGGCCTTGAGCCAATGCTCGTTCTTCTTGTGGGTGTTGAGGTTGTCGAGGATGACGTGAAGCTTCCGGTTCGGAAAAGCCGCGGTGACGCTGTTCATGAAGTCGAGAAACTCGACGCGGCGTCGGCGTTTTGAATGCGCCGCGATGATCTTTCCGGTGGCGACTTCGAGCGCCGCAAACAATGTTGTGGTGCCATGCCGCTTGTAATCGTGGCTCTGGCCGGTCAAGGCGCGGCCATTGGGCAACTTCAGATAACCCTGCGCTCGCTCCAAAGCCTGGATCGAGGGCTTCTCGTCCACGCACAGCACAATGGCCTTCGCGGGCGGGGCGACATAGAGGCCGACAACATCGGCGGCTTTGGCCGTAAAGTTCGGGTCGTTGCTCTCACACCAGGACTTACGAGCCGCGAGGTCAATCTTGTGGCTGCGCAGGAACCGCCAGACATATTGGACGTCAACATCGCCCAGCGCCCCGGCCAGCAGGGGCCCGGTCCAGCGTGCGAACCCGTCCGGCGGCGGCTTGTCCAGCAGCTTCAGAATCCGCTTGTCGGTGGCCTTCGTATAGATTGGCTGCTTGCCCGGTCGCGGCTTGTCTTGCAGCCCTTCAAGGCCTTGGTCGGCATAGCGATGCCGCCAAAGGCTGACAATCCGCGGCTGGACCCCAACTTCCTTGGCGATCGACCGAGTGCTGCGTCCATCCGCCGCCAACAGAACTATCCGCGCCCGCTTCAAATCGCGCTGCAACGTCACCGGGGAGCGGCAACACGCCTCAAGCACCTTGCGATCTTTCCTCGAAAGGTGGACTTCTCTTGCTTCGGGTATCATCCCGACCTTGAATCACGACTCACGCTTTAAGAACAGTAGGTACTAGCCAAAAATGGTCCAGTTTGCCGGCCTCAGATCATCACGTCGGTGAGCTATTTAAGGCTCTTGATAACGAGCGTGCCAGGACTTTGCGGTTTTCTGGAGTGTTCATCATCGTCGCGTGATTGCCTGGAATCGGTGTGGTATCAATGGCCGCTGCACTCAAAACCCTGTCCCAGCCTCGCATCGGCGAGCTCATCTCTGGAGCTATTGAGCTCTTGTCTATTCGTGCGCGACAACTTACGGAAGAATCCGTCGCGTAAAACTGATGTACCTCAATTGGCAGCGACGGAGCCCGATATAGCTGCAGCGCCCTTTGAAACTGCTCAATTCTCTCGTACATCAAAGCATCATTGTGATCCGGAGGTATAGCTCCTATTTGATGAGCCTTCTCAAGTAGTTGAGCAATTGAACTGTGCCGTGCAAAGCGCTTTAATAGTTTAAAGTGCTCGTCCTCAAGGGGTTCAAGAGTTTCTAGCACCACTTCGCATACCATCTGGGTGGGCGTCATGCCGGCTGGCTTTGCGGGTAGCGTAACATCAATGAACGCCATAAATGAGACAGTTTCATTGAGGCTCAGTAACTGCTCGGCTATGGCGTAAGCCAATATTCCGCCTGATGAGTATCCAGCAAATCGATATGGACCCCGGGACCGTATCTCCCTGATCGCCGGAATAACTTGCGAGGCTATCGCTTCAAGAGCTGGTGAACAAACTTCACTGAAAGAAGGCCACGGTAGACCATAGATTGGACAGTCCGCGTCCATTTCCTCCACCAAGTTGAGGATATAGGAACAATCTCCTAAGCCTGTGGGAACCAAGAACAGCGGCGGCTGCGATCCGGTTGCGCGAACACAAATCACTCCCGGACTACTGGGCTGTGGCTCCAAATGAACCTTCAATGCAAGTTCCTTCAGAACAGGAGCTTGGAAGAGATCGGCGGCGGTAAACTTGAACCCTGCATCGAGCGCTCGACTGAGAAGCCGCACCGCTAGCAGTGAGTGCCCGCCCAGTTCGAAGAAGTCGTCGTGGCGTCCGACCCGCTCAACACCGAGCAGCTCGGCCCAGATCTGTGCCAGCGCGGGCTCGATCTCGCCTTGCGGCGCCTCATAGGCGGCGCGCGCATACGCCTCATCGTCCGGCGCAGCCAGCGCCTTGCGGTCCAGCTTGCCGTTCACCGTCAGCGGCAGCGCCGCCAGCCGCACGAACGCCGATGGCACCATGTACTCCGGCAGGTGCGCACTTATGTGCGCGCGCAAGGCGCCGGCAAGCTCGCTTCCCTCCAGCCCGTTCGAAGCTGCTTCCGGCGCGCACACCACATAGGCGACAAGACGCTGCTCGCCGCCGGGGCTCTCGTGCGCCACCACCACCGCCTCGCGCACGAACGGGTGCTCGCAAAGCCGCGCCGCGATCTCGCCCGGCTCGATCCGGAAGCCGCGGATCTTCACCTGGTCGTCGTTGCGGCCCAAAAACTCCAGATTGCCGTCCGGTAGGTAGCGCGCCAGATCGCCGGTGCGGTACAGCCGGTCGCCGTCCACAAAGGGACTGGCGATGAACCGCTCCGCGGTCAGCTCGGGCCGGTTCAGGTAGCCGCGCGCCACCCCCGCCCCGCCAATGCAGAGCTCCCCGACCGCGCCAAACGGCACCGGCCCGCCATGATCATCCAGCAGATACACCCGCGTGTTCGCAATCGGGCGGCCAATCGGGACAATGGCCCCATCAAACCCATCGGGGCAACTCCAGGTCGCCGCACAAACTGTTGCTTCGGTAGGTCCATAAGCATTGATAATGGATGCTGGAGCTAGACTCCGGATCAGTTCTGCCTTCGGCAGCTCTCCAGCAAGAATGAGAACTTGCGATCCCAAGCCTTCCAGCTTCTGGCTTCCCTGAAGCAAGGCTGGAGGCAGCGTCGCGTGCGTGATGGCTTCGCTTCGCAGATAATCCGATAGCTTGTTACTCGATTGACGGAGCTCATCCGCAGGCAAATGCAATGCGGCTCCCGAACCAAACGCCATAACAAGCTCCGAGGCGCTTGCATCAAAACCGAAGGAGGCGAACTGCACCACGCGGCTGTTGCAACAAACGCCAAAAAGCCCGATCTGAGCCAAGCTGAGATTGACCAAGCCGCGATGCTCGACCATGACCCCCTTGGGGGTGCCTGTTGATCCGGAGGTGTAGATCACATAGGCGAGATGGCGCGAGGTCAGGCCGAGCGCACGCGGGTCCGGATCCGACGCCGGCAGATTTGCCCATTCCGGCGTCGCCGCCAGATCCACCACCGTCAGATCGCGTAGCGCATCGTCGCCCAGCGCCGATCGCCCCGCTGCATCGGCCAGCAGCACTCGCGGCGCCGCATCGTCGAGAACCTGCCGCAGCCGCGCCGGCGGATAGGCCGGGTCCAGCGGCAGGTACGCCCCGCCCGCCTTGAGGATCGCCAAAAGCCCGACCACCATCGCCACGCTGCGCGCAACGCAGATCGCCACCGGCTGATCCGGCCTGACCCCGAGCCCGATCAGATGATGCGCCAGCTGGTTGGCATGCGCATTGAGCTCGCCATAGCTTACGCGCTGGTCCTGATAGACCACCGCCACCGCCTCCGGCGCTTTTTGCACCTGCGCCTCAAACAGCTCATGGATGCACTGCTGCTCAGGATACGTCACCGCCGTCCGGTTCAGTTCCTCCAGCAGATATGCGCGCTCGTCGGCTGGCAGCAGCTCAATCCGCCCGACCGCTTGCTGCGCATCGGCAACCATCGCCCGCAGCAGCGCCAGCAGATAACCACGCTGCCGCTCGATGGTCGCGCGATCGAACAGCGCCGTGGCATAACCCAGCGTGCCAGCAATCACCTCACCCTGCTCGCCAAGGCTCAGCTCCAGATCGAACTTGACCTGATCGAAGCCGTCTGCCGCCGCCTCCACCATCAGCCCAGGAAGGTCGAACGTCCCAGCGGCGTTGTTCTGCCAGGCCAGCATCACCTGGAACAACGGCGTGTGATCAAGAGCCCGGGGCGGCTGCACGATCTCCACCACCTGCTCGAACGGCAGGTCCTGGTGCTCCTGCGCTCCCAAGGCCGTGCGCCGCGTCCGCTCCAACAGCTCCGACACGCTCGGCTCGCCCGACAGGTCCAGCCGCAGCGCCAGGGTGTTGACGAAGAAGCCGATCAGCTCTTCGATTTCGCGGCGACCGCGATTAGCGCTCGGCACGCCAATCGCAAGATCGTCCTGTCCCGACAGACACGACAGCACCGCAGCCCACCCCGCCAGCACCGTCATGAACAACGTCGTGCCTTGCTGCAGGCCCAGCCGCTTCAGCTCCCGCGTCAGCTCCGCATCAATAACGATCGGGACCGTCGCCCCCGCAAACGACTGCTGCGCCGGCCGCGGCCGGTCCGTCGGCAGCGCCAGACGGGCCGGCGCGCCAGACAGATTGTTGCGCCAATACTGCGCCTGGCGCTGCAGCCGCGCGCCCGACAGCCACTGCCGTTGCCAGGCGGCATAGTCCGGATACTGGATTGCAAGCGGCGGCAGCGGATCGCCTTCTCCGGCCACGAACGCCCGGTACAGCTGACTGAGTTCATGCGCCAACACGCCCAGCGACCAACCATCCGAGACAATGTGATGCTGCGTCAGCAGCAAGACGTGCTCCTCATCCGAGATCCGGATCAGCCGGCCACGGATCAGCGGGCCACGCGCCAGATCGAACGGCGTGCACGCCTCTTCCCTGCACAGACCCAATAGCGCCTCGTCCGCATCCGGCCTGTCCCGCAGATCGTGCTCCACAACCGGCAGCCCCGCATCCTCCGGCAGCAGCTCCACCCAGGGCTTGCCCTCCGGCGCGACAAACACGCTGCGCAGCGCCTCATGGCGCGCCAACACACGGTCCAGGCTACGCTGCCAGGCGCTGCGGTCGAGCCCACCCTTGAGCCGCCACCCGAGCGGAATGTGATAGTTCGTGCTGCTCTGATCCAGCTGCGCCAAAAACCACAGCCGCTGCTGCGCAAACGACAGCACAAGCGGCGCGTCACGCGACACCGGCGCAATGGCTGGCAGGTCTTGCGCGCCGGAGCGGCTCAACTCATCCATGATACTCGCGGCCAGATCGGCCAGCACCGGTTTGGCAAACAGCGTGGTCAGCGGCAGTGTGAAGCCAATGGCCTGCGAGACCCGGCTCAACAGCTGCACCGCCGCCAGCGAGTGCCCGCCGAGCGCAAAGAAGTGGTCGTGGCGTCCGACCCGCTCAACACCCAGAAGCTCGGCCCAGATCTGTGCCAGCGTGGTCTCGACCTCGCCTTGCGGCGCCTCATAGGCGGCGCGCGCATACGCCTCATCGTCCGGCGCAGCCAGCGCCTTGCGGTCCAGCTTGCCGTTCACCGTCAGCGGCAGCGCCACCAGCCGCACGAACGCCGATGGCACCATGTACTCCGGCAGGTGCGCACTTATGTGCGCGCGCAAGGTGCCGGCAAGGTCGCCGCCATCCTGTCCGTTCGAAGCTGCCTCGGGCGCAGACACCACATAGCCGACAAGGTGCTTGTCGCCGCAGCCATCCTCGCGCGCCACCACCACTGCATCACCCACCGCCGGATGCTCGAGGAGCCGCGCCGCGATCTCGCCCGGCTCGATCCGGAAGCCGCGGATCTTCACCTGCTCGTCGTTGCGGCCCAAAAACTCCAGATTGCCGTCCGGCAGGTAGCGTGCCAGGTCGCCGGTGCGGTACAGCCGGTCGCCCTCGACAAAGGGACTGGCGATGAACCGCTCCGCTGTCAGCTCAGGGCGGTTCAGATAGCCGCGCGCCACCCCCGCCCCGCCAATGTAGAGCTCCCCCACCGCCCCGAACGGCACCGGTGCCCCATGACCATCCAGCAGATACACCCGCGTGTTCGCAATCGGACGGCCAATCGGGACAATGGCGCCATCAAACTCAGCCGGACAACTCCACGCTGTCACGTCGATCGCAGCTTCCGTCGGACCGTACAGATTGTGCAGGGCCGTCCAAGGCAAGAGGCGCCGAACCTTATGCACACTGGCGGCAGGAAGCGCCTCGCCGCTGCATAAAACTCGTCCCAGCGATGTGCAGCGGTCAACACTCTTCGCATCCATAAAGCTGACCAGCATGGATGGCACGAAGTGAACCGTCGTAATTCGCTGGTTGATGATCAAGTCGACCAATGCGTCGGGATCTCTGTGCGCACCGGGCGGCGCCAGCACCAGGGTTGCCCCTTCAAGCAAGGTCCAGAAGAACTCCCAGGCCGAGACATCGAAGCTAAATGGCGTCTTCTGCAACACGACATCAGTTGCGTTGAGACCATAGGCGTTTTGCATCCAGATCAGGCGATTAACGATAGCCCGATGCTCATTCTGTGCCCCCTTGGGCGAACCGGTTGATCCCGAGGTGTAGATTACATAGGCGAGATGGCGCGAGGTCAGGCCGAGCGCACGCGTGTCCGGATCCGACGCCGGCAGATTTGCCCATTCCGGCGTCGCCGCCAGATCCACCACCGTCAGATCGCGTAGCGCATCGTCGCCCAGCGCCGATCGCCCGGTTGCATCGGCCAGCAGCACTCGCGGCGCCGCATCGTCGAGAACCTGCCGCAGCCGCGCCGGCGGATAGGCCGGATCCAGCGGCAGATAGGCGCCCCCCGCCTTGAGGATCGCCAACAGCCCCACCACCATCGCCACGCTGCGCGCAACGCAGATCGCCACCGGCTGATCCGGCCTGACCCCGAGCCCGATCAGATGATGCGCCAGCTGGTTGGCCCGCGCATTGAGCTCGCCATAGCTTACGCGCTGGTCCTGATAGACCACCGCCACCGCATTCGGCGCCTGGCGCACCTGCGCCTCAAACAGCTCATGGATGCACTGCTCCACAGGATACGGCGCCGCCGTCCGGTTCAGCTCCTCCAGCAGATAGGTGCGCTCGTCCGCTGGCAGGATGTCCAGCTCCCGCACTGGCGTGTTCGGCGCCCGCTCCAGCGCCGCTGCCAGCTGCGCGAGCGTCTGCTGCATGTAGCCGCAGATCCGATCCGCCGAGATTGGCTCCCCCCCCTGCGCCGTCAGCCCGAGCGCCTCGCCAAAATCCTCCACCGACAAGGTCAGCGGATAGTTGGTGCGCTCCTCCTCGCCCAGCCATTCCACGCCGGACAGCGCATCATCGGCTGCGGAGGCGGTGACCGCCGCCGGCGTGTTGTGGCGGTAGTTCAACAGCGCGCTGAACAGCGGCGCCGGCGCCGCAACGGCGCTGCAGCGCTGCGCCAGCGCCAGCGAGGCATGCTCGTGCGCCAAGAGCTCGACCAGCCGGGCATGCGTGGTTCGCACGCTCGCCTCGACCGCGGTGCCGTCAAGATCAAGCCGCAGCGGCAGGGTGTTGATGAACAGGCCCATCGCGCGGTCGGCGCCCGCCCCGCCATGCATGCGGCCGAACAGCACCGTGCCGAACACCACCTGCTCGCGGCCGCTGCTGCGCGCCACCACCTGACCCCAGGCCAGATGGCACAGGCTGGCCAGGCTCACCCCCAGCCGCCGCGCCTGGCTGCGCAGCCGCGCGTTCAGCTGCTGCGGCAGCATCCGCTGCGCCTCTCGAACCCCGCCGCCGTCGCCGCGCACCTCGCTCAAGCCGAACGGCGTGCTCGGCTCGTCGATGTCTGCCAGCAGCTCCCGGAAGAACGCTTCATCCGCCTTGGCATCAGCGCCGAGATGCGCCTGCGCCACCAGATTGCGGAACGGCTGTGGCTCGCTCAGCTCGTGCTCGCGTCCCTCCAGCACAGCCTGGACCTCGGCACGCATCACCTCCAGTGTCGTGTGATCCCCGATCAGATGATGCTGCAGCTCCAACAGCAGCCAGCGCCCGCTGCCGGGCTCGCGCGCAATCACAAACCGCAACAAGGGCGCTCGGCCAAGATCGATGCGGTGCTGGCGCGGATCAAACCGATCCTTAAGCTGCGCGGCGCCAGGACCAGCAGACCCGTCCAGCTCGACCTCGCTCACCTCCAGCGATGCGTGGCGCCAAACCACCTGGGCCGGCCGCGACAATCCCTCCCAGACAAACGAGGTACGCAGGATGTCATGTCGATCCACCACCCGCTGGACCGCGGCAAGATAGCGGTCCAACACGCCACGCTCGGCAAACGCCATCTGCGATACCAGCAGGTACGGATCGCCCTTTGTCGCCAACAGATGATGGAACAGGATGCCGTCCTGCAGCGGCGACAAGCCATAAATGTCCTGGATGTTGCCGATCCCGCCGGGTACCGTGGCGATGATCCGATCGATCTCGTCCTGCGCCAGCTCGATGAGCGGCAACATCTCTGGCGTGATCGCCGTACTCTGTTCGGTGATCCGATTGGCCGGGACCGCCACCTCCTGATGACTGCCCAGGCTTGCGGCCTGATCGGCCAGCACCGGCCTGGCGAACAGCGTGCGCACCTCAACCCCCAGCGACCGCCGCCGCAAACGCTCGATCAGTTGCACCGCCAGCAGCGAGTGCCCGCCGAGCGCAAAGAAGTGGTCGTGGCGTCCGACCCGCTCAACACCCAGAAGCTCGGCCCAGATCTGTGCCAGCGTGATCTCGATCTCGCCTTGCGGCGGCTCATAGGCGCGATGCGCATACGCCTCATCGTCCGGCGCAGCCAGCGCCTTGCGGTCCAGCTTGCCGTTCACCGTCAGCGGCAGCGCCGCCAGCCGCACGAACGCCGATGGCACCATGTACTCCGGCAGGTGTGCACTTATGTGGGCGCGCAAGGCGCCGACAAGCTCGCTTCCCTCCAGCCCGTTCGAAGCTGCTTCCGGCGCGCACACCACATAGGCGACAAGACGCTGCTCGCCGCCGGGGCCCTCGTGCGCCACCACCACCGCCTCGCGCACGAACGGGTGCTCGCAAAGCCGCGCCGCGATCTCGCCCGGCTCGATCCGGAAGCCGCGGATCTTCACCTGGTCGTCGTTGCGGCCCAAAAACTCCAGATTGCCGTCCGGTAGGTAGCGCGCCAGATCGCCGGTGCGGTACAGCCGGTCGCCGTCCACAAAGCGACTGGCGATGAACCGCTCCGCGGTCAGCTCGGGCCGGTTCAGGTAGCCGCGCGCCACCCCCGCCCCGCCAATGCAGAGCTCCCCCACCGCCCCGAACGGCACCAGCCCGCCATGATCATCCAGCAGATACACCCGCGTGTTCGCAATCGGGCGGCCAATCGTCTCAACGACAACGTCCCCCCTTCGCACGCAGATCCAGGTTGAGTACGTGGTGGTTTCAGAAGGCGCGTACAGATTACAAATCTTCTGGACCCGACTGCTCGCAAAGATCTTCTCGATCAGTTCCGCCGTCAGCCACTCGCCCGCCAAATTGACGACGCTGGTCGAAGCCGGCACTGCTTTCCTGTCGACCAGAGCGGCGATCGCAGAGGGCACTGTGTTGATCAAAGAGATATCCAAAGACCTCTCGGCCAGCGCCAGCGCATTCTCGACAAGGTAAAGCGTGCTTCCTTGCGAAAGCGGAACGAAGCACTCATAGACGGACAGATCAAAACTGATCGAGGTGGCAAACAGCGTGCGGCTGATCTCTGATGCCGTAAACACGTCGCTGCTCCAATGCAGCAGGTTCACCGTGCTCGCATGCTCAATCATGACCCCCTTGGGGGTGCCTGTTGATCCGGAGGTGTAGATCACATAGGCGAGATGGCGCGAGGTCAGGCCGAGCGCACGCGGGTCCGGATCCGACGCCGGCAGATTTGCCCATTCCGGCGTCGCCGCCAGATCCACCACCGTCAGATCGCGTAGCGCATCGTCGCCCAGCGCCGATCGCCCGGTTGCATCGGCCAGCAGCACTCGCGGCGCCGCATCGTCGAGAACCTGCCGCAGCCGCGCCGGCGGATAGGCCGGATCCAGCGGCAGATAGGCGCCCCCCGCCTTGAGGATCGCCAACAGCCCCACCACCATCGCCACGCTGCGCGCAACGCAGATCGCCACCGGCTGATCCGGCCTGACCCCGAGCCCGATCAGATGATGCGCCAGCTGGTTGGCCCGCGCATTGAGCTCGCCATAGCTTACGCGCTGGTCCTGATAGACCACCGCCACCGCATTCGGCGCCTGGCGCACCTGCGCCTCAAACAGCTCATGGATGCACTGCTCCACAGGATACGGCGCCGCCGTCCGGTTCAGCTCCTCCAGCAGATAGGTGCGCTCGTCCGCTGGCAGGATGTCCAGCTCCCGCACTGGCGTGTTCGGCGCCCGCTCCAGCGCCGCTGCCAGCTGCGCGAGCGTCTGCTGCATGTAGCCGCAGATCCGATCCGCCGAGATTGGCTCCCCCCCCTGCGCCGTCAGCCCGAGCGCCTCGCCAAAATCCTCCACCGACAAGGTCAGCGGATAGTTGGTGCGCTCCTCCTCGCCCAGCCATTCCACGCCGGACAGCGCATCATCGGCTGCGGAGGCGGTGACCGCCGCCGGCGTGTTGTGGCGGTAGTTCAACAGCGCGCTGAACAGCGGCGCCGGCGCCGCAACGGCGCTGCAGCGCTGCGCCAGCGCCAGCGAGGCATGCTCGTGCGCCAAGAGCTCGACCAGCCGGGCATGCGTGGTTCGCACGCTCGCCTCGACCGCGGTGCCGTCAAGATCAAGCCGCAGCGGCAGGGTGTTGATGAACAGGCCCATCGCGCGGTCGGCGCCCGCCCCGCCATGCATGCGGCCGAACAGCACCGTGCCGAACACCACCTGCTCGCGGCCGCTGCTGCGCGCCACCACCTGACCCCAGGCCAGATGGCACAGGCTGGCCAGGCTCACCCCCAGCCGCCGCGCCTGGCTGCGCAGCCGCGCGTTCAGCTGCTGCGGCAGCATCCGCTGCGCCTCTCGAACCCCGCCGCCGTCGCCGCGCACCTCGCTCAAGCCGAACGGCGTGCTCGGCTCGTCGATGTCTGCCAGCAGCTCCCGGAAGAACGCTTCATCCGCCTTGGCATCAGCGCCGAGATGCGCCTGCGCCACCAGATTGCGGAACGGCTGTGGCTCGCTCAGCTCGTGCTCGCGTCCCTCCAGCACAGCCTGGACCTCGGCACGCATCACCTCCAGTGTCGTGTGATCCCCGATCAGATGATGCTGCAGCTCCAACAGCAGCCAGCGCCCGCTGCCGGGCTCGCGCGCAATCACAAACCGCAACAAGGGCGCTCGGCCAAGATCGATGCGGTGCTGGCGCGGATCAAACCGATCCTTAAGCTGCGCGGCGCCAGGACCAGCAGACCCGTCCAGCTCGACCTCGCTCACCTCCAGCGATGCGTGGCGCCAAACCACCTGGGCCGGCCGCGACAATCCCTCCCAGACAAACGAGGTACGCAGGATGTCATGTCGATCCACCACCCGCTGGACCGCGGCAAGATAGCGGTCCAACACGCCACGCTCGGCAAACGCCATCTGCGATACCAGCAGGTACGGATCGCCCTTTGTCGCCAACAGATGATGGAACAGGATGCCGTCCTGCAGCGGCGACAAGCCATAAATGTCCTGGATGTTGCCGATCCCGCCGGGTACCGTGGCGATGATCCGATCGATCTCGTCCTGCGCCAGCTCGATGAGCGGCAACATCTCTGGCGTGATCGCCGTACTCTGTTCGGTGATCCGATTGGCCGGGACCGCCACCTCCTGATGACTGCCCAGGCTTGCGGCCTGATCGGCCAGCACCGGCCTGGCGAACAGCGTGCGCACCTCAACCCCCAGCGACCGCCGCCGCAAACGCTCGATCAGTTGCACCGCCAGCAGCGAGTGCCCGCCGAGCGCAAAGAAGTGGTCGTGGCGTCCGACCCGCTCAACACCCAGAAGCTCGGCCCAGATCTGTGCCAGCGTGATCTCGATCTCGCCTTGCGGCGGCTCATAGGCGCGATGCGCATACGCCTCATCGTCCGGCGCAGCCAGCGCCTTGCGGTCCAGCTTGCCGTTCACCGTCAGCGGCAGCGCCGCCAGCCGCACGAACGCCGATGGCACCATGTACTCCGGCAGGTGTGCACTTATGTGGGCGCGCAAGGCGCCGACAAGCTCGCTTCCCTCCAGCCCGTTCGAAGCTGCTTCCGGCGCGCACACCACATAGGCGACAAGACGCTGCTCGCCGCCGGGGCCCTCGTGCGCCACCACCACCGCCTCGCGCACGAACGGGTGCTCGCAAAGCCGCGCCGCGATCTCGCCCGGCTCGATCCGGAAGCCGCGGATCTTCACCTGGTCGTCGTTGCGGCCCAAAAACTCCAGATTGCCGTCCGGTAGGTAGCGCGCCAGATCGCCGGTGCGGTACAGCCGGTCGCCGTCCACAAAGCGACTGGCGATGAACCGCTCCGCGGTCAGCTCGGGCCGGTTCAGGTAGCCGCGCGCCACCCCCGCCCCGCCAATGCAGAGCTCCCCCACCGCCCCGAACGGCACCAGCCCGCCATGATCATCCAGCAGATACACCCGCGTGTTCGCAATCGGGCGGCCAATCGGGACAATGGCCCCATCAAACCCATCGGGGCAACTCCAGGTCGCCGCACAAACTGTTGCTTCGGTAGGTCCATAAGCATTGATAATGGATGCTGGAGCTAGACTCCGGATCAGTTCTGCCTTCGGCAGCTCTCCAGCAAGAATGAGAACTTGCGATCCCAAGCCTTCCAGCTTCTGGCTTCCCTGAAGCAAGGCTGGAGGCAGCGTCGCGTGCGTGATGGCTTCGCTTCGCAGATAATCCGATAGCTTGTTACTCGCTTGACGGAGCTCATCCGCAGGCAAATGCAATGTGGCTCCCGAACCAAACGCCATAACAAGCTCCCAGGCGCTTGCATCAAAACCGAAGGAGGCGAACTGCACCACGCGGCTGTTGCAACAAACGCCAAAAAGCCCGATCTGAGCCAAGCTGAGATTGACCAAGCCGCGATGCTCGACCATGACCCCCTTGGGGGTGCCTGTTGATCCGGAGGTGTAGATCACATAGGCGAGATGGCGCGAGGTCAGGCCGAGCGCACGCGGGTCCGGATCCGACGCCGGCAGATTTGCCCATTCCGGCGTCGCCGCCAGATCCACCACCGTCAGATCGCGTAGCGCATCGTCGCCCAGCGCCGATCGCCCGGTTGCATCGGCCAGCAGCACTCGCGGCGCCGCATCGTCGAGAACCTGCCGCAGCCGCGCCGGCGGATAGGCCGGATCCAGCGGCAGATAGGCGCCCCCCGCCTTGAGGATCGCCAACAGCCCCACCACCATCGCCACGCTGCGCGCAACGCAGATCGCCACCGGCTGATCCGGCCTGACCCCGAGCCCGATCAGATGATGCGCCAGCTGGTTGGCCCGCGCATTGAGCTCGCCATAGCTTACGCGCTGGTCCTGATAGACCACCGCCACCGCATTCGGCGCCTGGCGCACCTGCGCCTCAAACAGCTCATGGATGCACTGCTCCACAGGATACGGCGCCGCCGTCCGGTTCAGCTCCTCCAGCAGATAGGTGCGCTCGTCCGCTGGCAGGATGTCCAGCTCCCGCACTGGCGTGTTCGGCGCCCGCTCCAGCGCCGCTGCCAGCTGCGCGAGCGTCTGCTGCATGTAGCCGCAGATCCGATCCGCCGAGATTGGCTCCCCCCCCTGCGCCGTCAGCCCGAGCGCCTCGCCAAAATCCTCCACCGACAAGGTCAGCGGATAGTTGGTGCGCTCCTCCTCGCCCAGCCATTCCACGCCGGACAGCGCATCATCGGCTGCGGAGGCGGTGACCGCCGCCGGCGTGTTGTGGCGGTAGTTCAACAGCGCGCTGAACAGCGGCGCCGGCGCCGCAACGGCGCTGCAGCGCTGCGCCAGCGCCAGCGAGGCATGCTCGTGCGCCAAGAGCTCGACCAGCCGGGCATGCGTGGTTCGCACGCTCGCCTCGACCGCGGTGCCGTCAAGATCAAGCCGCAGCGGCAGGGTGTTGATGAACAGGCCCATCGCGCGGTCGGCGCCCGCCCCGCCATGCATGCGGCCGAACAGCACCGTGCCGAACACCACCTGCTCGCGGCCGCTGCTGCGCGCCACCACCTGACCCCAGGCCAGATGGCACAGGCTGGCCAGGCTCACCCCCAGCCGCCGCGCCTGGCTGCGCAGCCGCGCGTTCAGCTGCTGCGGCAGCATCCGCTGCGCCTCTCGAACCCCGCCGCCGTCGCCGCGCACCTCGCTCAAGCCGAACGGCGTGCTCGGCTCGTCGATGTCTGCCAGCAGCTCCCGGAAGAACGCTTCATCCGCCTTGGCATCAGCGCCGAGATGCGCCTGCGCCACCAGATTGCGGAACGGCTGTGGCTCGCTCAGCTCGTGCTCGCGTCCCTCCAGCACAGCCTGGACCTCGGCACGCATCACCTCCAGTGTCGTGTGATCCCCGATCAGATGATGCTGCAGCTCCAACAGCAGCCAGCGCCCGCTGCCGGGCTCGCGCGCAATCACAAACCGCAACAAGGGCGCTCGGCCAAGATCGATGCGGTGCTGGCGCGGATCAAACCGATCCTTAAGCTGCGCGGCGCCAGGACCAGCAGACCCGTCCAGCTCGACCTCGCTCACCTCCAGCGATGCGTGGCGCCAAACCACCTGGGCCGGCCGCGACAATCCCTCCCAGACAAACGAGGTACGCAGGATGTCATGTCGATCCACCACCCGCTGGACCGCGGCAAGATAGCGGTCCAACACGCCACGCTCGGCAAACGCCATCTGCGATACCAGCAGGTACGGATCGCCCTTTGTCGCCAACAGATGATGGAACAGGATGCCGTCCTGCAGCGGCGACAAGCCATAAATGTCCTGGATGTTGCCGATCCCGCCGGGTACCGTGGCGATGATCCGATCGATCTCGTCCTGCGCCAGCTCGATGAGCGGCAACATCTCTGGCGTGATCGCCGTACTCTGTTCGGTGATCCGATTGGCCGGGACCGCCACCTCCTGATGACTGCCCAGGCTTGCGGCCTGATCGGCCAGCACCGGCCTGGCGAACAGCGTGCGCACCTCAACCCCCAGCGACCGCCGCCGCAAACGCTCGATCAGTTGCACCGCCAGCAGCGAGTGCCCGCCGAGCGCAAAGAAGTGGTCGTGGCGTCCGACCCGCTCAACACCCAGAAGCTCGGCCCAGATCTGTGCCAGCGTGATCTCGATCTCGCCTTGCGGCGGCTCATAGGCGCGATGCGCATACGCCTCATCGTCCGGCGCAGCCAGCGCCTTGCGGTCCAGCTTGCCGTTCACCGTCAGCGGCAGCGCCGCCAGCCGCACGAACGCCGATGGCACCATGTACTCCGGCAGGTGTGCACTTATGTGGGCGCGCAAGGCGCCGACAAGCTCGCTTCCCTCCAGCCCGTTCGAAGCTGCTTCCGGCGCGCACACCACATAGGCGACAAGACGCTGCTCGCCGCCGGGGCCCTCGTGCGCCACCACCACCGCCTCGCGCACGAACGGGTGCTCGCAAAGCCGCGCCGCGATCTCGCCCGGCTCGATCCGGAAGCCGCGGATCTTCACCTGGTCGTCGTTGCGGCCCAAAAACTCCAGATTGCCGTCCGGTAGGTAGCGCGCCAGATCGCCGGTGCGGTACAGCCGGTCGCCGTCCACAAAGCGACTGGCGATGAACCGCTCCGCGGTCAGCTCGGGCCGGTTCAGGTAGCCGCGCGCCACCCCCGCCCCGCCGACGTAGAGCTCCCCGACCGCGCCAAACGGAACCGGCGCACCATGACCGTCCAGCAGATAGACCACCGAATTCCGGATTGGTCGTCCCAGTGGCACCCGCTGCTGGCCGTCGAAGCCAGCAGGCACCGGGTAGGAGAGACTGAAGGTGGTGTTCTCGGTCGGGCCGTAGCCATTTGAGATTCGCAGCGTCGGATGTCGCGTCTGACATGCTCTGATGGAACTGGCTGAGACCTCTTCGCCCCCGACCAGCAGTTGCTGCAGCCCACTGGTGCTCCGCCCCTCCCCGACATAGACGTCGAACAACCGCGCAGTCATCCAAGCGATAGTGATGCCTTGGTCTTGGATGATCCGGGCCAGCGTTGCCGTCGAGAGATAGCGTTCAGGATAGAGCACAACACTGGCGCCGTTCGCCAAGGCTCCCCAGACTTCGAACGTGGTCGCATCGAATGTCGGCGAGGAAGCGTTGAGAAAAACGTCCTGCGGCGAGATCTCGACGATATCGTTCTCCGCCACCAGACGCACCACTCCGCGATGCTCGACCATGACCCCCTTGGGGGTGCCTGTTGATCCGGAGGTGTAGATCACATAGGCGAGATGGCGCGAGGTCAGGCCGAGCGCACGCGGGTCCGGATCCGACGCCGGCAGATTTGCCCATTCCGGCGTCGCCGCCAGATCCACCACCGTCAGATCGCGTAGCGCATCGTCGCCCAGCGCCGATCGCCCGGTTGCATCGGCCAGCAGCACTCGCGGCGCCGCATCGTCGAGAACCTGCCGCAGCCGCGCCGGCGGATAGGCCGGATCCAGCGGCAGATAGGCGCCCCCCGCCTTGAGGATCGCCAACAGCCCCACCACCATCGCCACGCTGCGCGCAACGCAGATCGCCACCGGCTGATCCGGCCTGACCCCGAGCCCGATCAGATGATGCGCCAGGCGGTTGGCCCGCGCATTCAGCTCGCCATAGCTTAGCCGCTCCTCCTCATGGACCACCGCCACCGCGTCCGGCGCACGGCGAACCTGTGCCTCGAACAGCTCGTGGATGCACACGTCCGACGGATAGGCCGATGCCGTCCGGTTCAGCTCCTCCAGCAGATACGCGCGCTCAGCGGATGACAAGAGTTCAATCCGCCCCACCGGCTGCCGCGGATCTGCCTTCACAGCACATAGCAAATTTTGCAAATGCTGGGTCATACGGTCGATATGCTTGGGCTCCAAGCGACTTGCATCAAAGTGCCATCGAAAGCTGCCATCTAGAGCGCAAACCTCAAATGTTAACGCCTCACCGGGCAGGGCTGCCTCAGAAGTCGGGCTCGAAGCTAGGTCACCAGTGGCAGACTCGCCACTTACAGTAAGCATAACGCCAACGGGCCAGGGCCGGCGCAATCGTAACGCCTCCATACCGAGCAACGTTGGGCAGCGCGCGATAAGATCTCGCGCGAAGCTATCCTGCTCCTTCAGCTGAGCGAATTCGGCCGCCACCACCGTGCGCGCCTCTGCAAAATCATTGTCGAGATCGATGGTAATTGCCATCGGCACAACAGAAGCGACAAGCACCTCGAGCGCTTTCAAGCCCGCTCGCGATCCACTCGGCGCGGGAGTCCATCCCAATTGAAGCTCTAATTCTCCCGTGATGCGGGCTAGGTAGATCAGCCAAGCCGTTAGCAAGAATTCCGTGCGATTACTGGGAGACAGCTCAGCCAAAGCACCTGGAATTCGCCATGAACTCAACTGCCATTGAGGTGCAGCCAAAGCTACTGAACACGACAAAAAGGAAAGCTGGGATGTTTTGAACTGTTCAAGCCGCCGTCGCCAAAAACTCTCACGAGGCGCCAACATTTCATGCGCGACCGTTATGCTCCGCGCCTCGTCATCGCTCAGAATCGGGAGGCGGTCGCCTACATGGGAATCAGAACGCCTCGCGAGTGCCCGCGCATCCAGAGCCTTACCATCCAAGCTGCTAAGCCAAACATCAACATCCTCTGTCCCTGTCGCCACACGCCAGTGGCTGGGGTGGATCTCAACTAAAGCCCCCGCAGCAAAACCCGAGCGCCGAGCCGTCACCTCCAAGCGCTTGACGACGACAACGTCATCGCCTACGAGAGCCTTGGACAACCCCAATGGATTGGTATGATACGGGCCAAAGTCTAAGGCGCGCGTCATCGCTTCCAGATCTTGTGCGGATCGATCCCATCGCAGACAGCCCGCAGCATCTGGGCGTCGACCTTTCGGGAAAAAGCTTCGGTCCGCTAGCGCTTGCGGACGAGCACTAAGCTCTCCATTTGTTAAGCCAGTTAGAAGCTCGCGGAAGCCATCGATAGCAGCCTCATAACATTTGAGATTCAGCGTCAGCGCAGTATCGCTCGTCGCAATCAACACTTGGCGTTGGACGACCAGCTCACCAGTACCAACACCGTGATCGATACGATGCCACGTGATGCCATGTTCGGTCTCACGGGCAGGAAGCGCCCAAGACGTCGCATGAGTTCCGGCATATCGCGGCAACGGACCGTCGTGGTAATTGAAAGCGCCTCTACGCGCTTTCCCAAACACATCTGCTGGCAATATGAACGGATTGGCAACGGAAAATATCCACTCGACTGGCTCGGCGTTGAGCAGCGCAGATAGCTCTTCAATGCTCGTCACACACAAGATATCGGCGAGAGCGGCCCAATCGCGGAATATGGCGTCGGCACACAGCGCCGCCCGGATCACGTGGCCCATCTCCATCACTAGCTGAGCACATCTAACAGCTAGCGTACCACCACCAACAAAGATGCAAGAGTTAACCGGTGTAGCAAGTTTCATCTGAACTCTTAGACAGGGGTTACGATGAAGGCCGTAACGGATCACCCCGCATTTCAAGCAATCGACATACCAATGACGTACTGCGAGCGTTTCCTGAAGAAATAACGCGCGCCTCGCTCGGAATGCCGCCGTCGGACTTGGGACATCGACGTCCTGAACCAGACACAGCTCAGCACAACAATACGGACGTCATTGGCGACGATCACCGCATGGGCGTCCGCAAAGTCGTCGGAAGATCTGCAACAGCCGCCGTCATCACCGCGCGTACAGCAGAATCTCCTTGGCGCTCACGTTAAGTAACGGACGCGCCAATGACCTTCTGCGAGCTCATTCTGAAGAAAACAATTCGCTTCTCGCCGGGCTGCCAGAATTTTGCCGTCATGCCGTCGGGCTTGGGACATTAACGCCTTGAACCGAACAGAGCTCAACACAACAGCACGCGCCGTCAACAGCGACGACCACTCAAGATCGGGCGCCCGCGCCTTGCCCGGATTGCCTTTGCGAGCCAAAATGCTCGCCGCTGCTTTCTCCAGGTGGTCTGCTCGTCGAGTGAGAGAGGGTCCTGCGGCAGGGATTCCGCTCGATGTTGCAAAGTTCGCCACGCATCGCGTTTTCGCAGATTGGCCGGGGCTCGGCACTAAGTAGCGTTTTCGCTTAATGCCCGCTGACGTCTGTGGCACGGCCCTTGCTCGTGAGGCGACGAATGCGACGAAGAACGGGTCCACGGCGAATGTCGCAACCACAACTGACTCCTGATCTCTCACATCGGCGCATGCTGTTGACCCTTGGGTGCAGCGGCTTGGATGTGACTTGCGTGATCGAGGCACTCAGTCGAGACTGTGTCATTTTGATTCGTAATGTCTCACCGAGCGAGTCGGACGGCCTCGTACATCAAATTGCCGGTGAACTGGGATTGCAAAAAAAGCTAGAGCTGGAGGCCGGCTTTTCCGATTTTCTTGGTCACCGACGGCGGATCAACAAATACTTCATGAGCGTTAATTCCCGAGATGATTATCAGTTTGTCACCCCGCATTCCGAAGGAGATAGAATATCTAATATGCAGTTGTCGTGCTTTTATTGTTTCGAGAATAGTAAAGACGGAGGAGAAACAATCCTATTGAACATCGACGACACAAGTGAGGCATGGGGACTTTTACGAGAAAAAACGACAAAAATATTACCTGGATCAAAGCCATTGTCTCGGGGCATGACCACTCGTGCAAAAGCACTTTATCGTCTGAGCTCGCCGGATGACTATTTGGTACCAGATGACCAAATAGTAGCCGAGGTGAAATCCGAGATCCCGGGCCTTTTGCTGGCGATTGTTATGGCAAGGCCGAAAAGAAGCTTTTCCCTTCTCCTAGGGCGGGATGTGAATGTCCTTTGGGATAACATTGGTAGTGTTGACCAAAGCTGTCTTCACTTTTTCGTTCGGATGTTGCAGGAGCGAGAACTTCTCAAGTTCCCGCCGAACGGTTTTGAGTTGCACCAACTGGACCCCGTTAATGCAGGACGGAGCTGGTGTTCAGGCGCCGATTACGAGAAACTTTTTTGTGACGAGATTATTCTCAAGCTAAAACCAGGGGACCTTGTTATTCTGAACAACCTAACTTGGGCGCATGCGGTGAACAATTGGACATCGGCACCGGGCACTCGAAGGATAGCCGTGGCATTGGCCTAGCCCGTCTTATTCGTCAGAGTGCGCCTGAGAGGCTGGCGAGCGTGGTGTAAAGCGCTGATGCGGCGTAGGATTCGGTTGCAAAGCCACCCCCATCACCTCAACCGCGAACGCCAGGCCCGCCATGACCGACGATACGATTCTGCCCTTCTCGTTTCCAGCCGTTCACGCCAAGAAAGTCACAGCTGCCTTCGATGGCGGTCGGCTGACCTCGAACGGGGGCGTGATGCTTCTGGCGATGGCCGAGCGGCATCTCGGCTTGGCCGACAATTTGGCCCGGGTGTTCCCGGATCGGCGCGATCCGACGCGGGTCGTGCACAGCCTTGTCGATATGTTCCGCGCGCGCATGTTCGCGATCTGCTGCGGCTACGAGGACGCCGACGACCTCGATCATCTGCGGTCCGATCCCGCATTCAAGCTGGCCTGCGGACGGCTGCCGGACACGGGTCGCGATCTGTGTTCCCAACCGACGCTGTCGCGGCTGGAGAATGCTCCGCGCCTGCGCGACGTGATCCGACTGACCTACACTTTGGTCGACGCATGGATGGATAGCTACCCGCGCGAGCCGGCATCCGTCACGCTCGACATCGATGATACCTGCGATGTCGTCCACGGCCATCAGCAGCTCTCGCTGTTCAACGCTCATTATGACGAACGCTGCTTCCTGCCGATCCACGTCTACGACACGGAGAAGAGCCGGCCCGTGGCGGTCGTGCTGCGGCCCGGCAAGACGCCGGGCGGCGTCGAGGTGCGTGCCCATCTGCGCCGCCTGATACGGCATATCCGGACGCGGTGGCACAACACGCGAATCACGTTCCGTGGCGACGGGCACTATGCCCGGCCGGAGGCCATGGCGTGGTGCGAGACCAACGGCATCGACTACATCTTCGGTCTGTCCGGCACCAAGCCGCTCGCCAGAAAAGTCGACGAGGCCGCCGACGACATCCGCACGCGACGCGCCATCGAGAACCTGCCGGTTCTGCGTGGCTATACCGAGACGCGCCACAAGGCCAAGTCCTGGGATCGCGAACGGCGTACCGTCGCCCGTATTGAGGCGACGATGCTCGGCCTCGACATCCGTTTCGTCGTCACCAGCCTCGATGTCGGCTCGGCCGAGTGGATCTACGACAGCCTGTATTGCGCGCGCGGCCAAGCCGAGAATCTGATCAAGCTGCATAAGACACAGCTCGCCTCCGATCGCACCAGCTGCCGTTCGGCGCTCGCCAATCAAGTCCGCCTCGTTCTCCACACCGCCGCTTATTGGCTGATGCTGACCGTGCGCGACGCGATTCCCAAAGCCCGGGAATTGGCCACAGCCGAGTTCGCGACGCTGCGTCTTCGTCTCTTGAAACTCGCTGCCCGTGTGGTCGAGACCACGAGCCGCATTCGCCTTGCGTTTGCCGCGGCCTGTCCCGAAGCCGACCTGATCCGCGGCTTGCCAGGCGCGCTGCTGCCGCTCGGTCCTTGACCGGCGGGGCGTCCGCCCCCCGTTCGCCCAACCTACACCTCAAGCGCGTTGCAAAGTACCGGTCGTCAGGCGGTGAAAAGCCGAAGGCAATCCCGCGCGCCTCGTCAGAGCAGATGTGCGGCCACATCAATCGGACTAAAAAAACGCACTCTCACGAATAGGACGGGCTAGCGTATTGTTGTTAGCGTTGAGATGATATTGGGCGAGCGCGACCAAGTCGGATTCCTTGGCGACATCTAGCCCGTCTTATTCGTCAGAGGGCGCCTGAGAGGCTGGCGAGCGTGGTGTAAAGCGCTAATGCGGCGTAGGATTCGGTTGCAAAGCCAACCCCATCACCTCAACCGCGAACGCCACGCCCGCCATGACCGACGATACGATTCTGCCCTTCTCGTTTCCAGCCGTTCACGCCAAGAAAGTCACAGCTGCCTTCGATGGCGGTCGGCTGACCTCGAACGGGGGCGTGATGCTTCTGGCGATGGCCGAGCGGCGTCTCGGCTTGGCCGACAATCTGGCCCGGGTGTTCCCGGATCGGCGCGATCCGACGCGGGTCGTGCACAGCCTTGTCGATATGTTCCGCGCGCGCATGTTCGCGATCTGCTGCGGCTACGAGGACGCCGACGACCTCGATCATCTGCGGTCCGATCCCGCATTCAAGCTGGCCTGCGGACGGCTGCCGGACACGGGTCGCGATCTGTGTTCCCAACCGACGCTGTCGCGGCTGGAGAATGCTCCGCGCCTGCGCGACGTGATCCGACTGACCTACACTTTGGTCGACGCATGGATGGATAGCTACCCGCGCGAGCCGGCATCCGTCACGCTCGACATCGATGATACCTGCGATGTCGTCCACGGCCATCAGCAGCTCTCGCTGTTCAACGCTCATTATGACGAACGCTGCTTCCTGCCGATCCACGTCTACGACACGGAGAAGAGCCGGCCCGTGGCGGTCGTGCTGCGGCCCGGCAAGACGCCGGGCGGCGTCGAGGTGCGTGCCCATCTGCGCCGCCTGATACGGCATATCCGGACGCGGTGGCACAACACGCGAATCACGTTCCGTGGCGACGGGCACTATGCCCGGCCGGAGGCCATGGCGTGGTGCGAGACCAACGGCATCGACTACATCTTCGGTCTGTCCGGCACCAAGCCGCTCGCCAGAAAACTCGACGAGGCCGCCGACGACATCCGCACGCGACGCGCCATCGAGAACCTGCCGGTTCTGCGTGGCTATACCGAGACGCGCCACAAGGCAAAGTCCTGGGATCGCGAACGACGCACCGTCGCCCGTATTGAGGCGACAATGCTCGGCCTCGACATCCGCTTCGTCGTCACCAGCCTCGATGTCGGCTCGGCCGAGTGGATCTACGACAGCCTGTATTGCGCGCGCGGCCAAGCCGAGAATCTGATCAAGCTGCATAAGACACAGCTCGCCTCCGATCGCACCAGCTGCCGTTCGGCGCTCGCCAATCAAGTCCGCCTCGTTCTCCACACCGCCGCTTATTGGCTGATGCTGACCGTGCGCGACGCGATTCCCAAAGCCCGGGAATTGGCCACAGCCGAGTTCGCGACGCTGCGTCTTCGGCTCTTGAAACTCGCTGCCCGTGTCGTCGAGACCACGAGCCGCATTCGCCTTGCGTTTGCCGCGGCATGTCCCGAAGCCGACCTGATCCGCGGCTTGCCAGGCGCGCTGCTGCCGCTCGGTCCTTGACCGGCGGGGCGTCCGCCCCCCGTTCGCCCAACCTACACCTCAAGCGCGTTGCAAAGTACCGGTCGTCAGGCGGTGAAAAGCCGAAGGCAATCCCGCGCGCCTCGTCAGAGCAGATGTGCGGCCACATCAATCGGACTAAAAAAAGCACTCTCACGAATAGGACGGGCTAGATAATTCGACTGTGGAAGGGCTCTACAAGAAGCACGGACCGCTCGCGCTAATCGGCTCGCGCACGAAGCTGATGCAGCATTGGGCTGATCGGATCGACCACTGGCTCGATCCCAAGAAGGTAATGCCGATAAAGCGCGGCACGCAGGCCTAATGCTCTACGCTTTTCCGCCTAGTTAAACGCCACAACTACACGCGCCGGATCTGACACTTCAGCGCAGATTGACCGCTGCCCTCCGAAGGCATGTGTCAACCCAGTAGGAGCAAAAAAGGAGTTCGAAAGAGGCCCGGAATTCAGAGACTTGCGAGGACGTTGCGCGCCGCTTCACACTCGCAACAAATTCACGTAAGCAGCACGTTAGCAGAATGCACCCGTAGCTCAGTTGGATAGAGCGTCGCCCTCCGAAGGCGTCCCACACGTTCGAATCGTGTCGGGTGCGCCAGCTTTGCCTGTGTTCGGCGAGCGGTCGATGCGGGCTTTCACAAAGAACATTCGCGTGGGCGCGCCCGGAGCAGCACGCATGTGCCGCCGCCTGACCTGCGATGTCACGTTGCTTTGCCCGCCGTGGTCTCTTGCCCCCGGCCTACCCGCCAGACCGGATCCGGGCGAGACCATAGCGCCGTGTTGCGGATTGCTTCGGCCAACGCCTCTGCCTGCACGCCAAGGAAACGCGCGCCCTTTTCGGCCGTGGCGCTCCGCGGGTCCCCCCAGGAGCCTGTGATCGGCGCGCGTTCGGAGAAGGAGTAGAACCGCGAGAACCCTGCCGGCGGCTCTACCGCGGCAGGCGCCTGCTGCATCGCCTCGTCCAGCTTGTGTTCCTTCACAATGTCCCTCGCGATCGCCATCATGACCGAGGTTTCGCCCTCGCAAGCGTGTTTCGGTGCGGTGTCGGATTCGAAGATTGCCGCGATCTTCACGGGTGCCAGGAACCATGGCGTTGTGGCGACGATCGGAAAGTCGTACGCCACCGCCAGTTCGCGCGATGCCACGGCAAGCGGATCGATATTGCCGCCATGGCCGTTGACGATCAGCAAGCGGGCAAAGCCCAATGCGCGAAGAGATCGCACGATGCTTTCTAGGATCGCGCGATAAGCGGCATAGTCCACGCTGATCGTGCCACCGAAAGGCAAATGATGCTCGCTCAAACCCAACCACAGGCCGGGCAACACGGCGACCGGTACCGGATCTGGACCCGCGGCCACCAGCCGCGCGGCCGCAATCGCGGCGGCACTGGCGCTGGCCGTATCGGTAATCACAGGCAAATGCGGGCCATGCTGCTCCAGCGAGCCGGCGGGCAAGATCGCCAGAGCGCCTTCGCGTGCGGCGATCGCGCGTAGGTCCGGAGCGGTCATACGCGCCCATTCGACTTCAATGCTCATAGCGATCTCCCGAAAGGATCTGGATGGAGGGGGTCATCATGCGATCGGAGAAGAAATATCATGGCGAGCTTCGAGATCGGCACAGCAGCTCAGCATAGTGCCCATCTTCATCTGCTATGGCGCGCCAACAGCAATGAGCCGCGATCTCTATTGTCTGCTGGCAACCAAAAACGAAGCTTGTCACAGACCCTCGAAGCCTCGGATAACGCAAGCCAAGATCCGCAGCTTAGCTTGCCGCCGATGCGGGCAATTGGACAGTGCAGTCGCTCCCCTGAGGCGCCATCCTCTCTATTGCACACACAGCTCTCGCTGGCGAGGCGACGATGGATCTCGTCCGATACTGCGGGACGCGGCCGGTGCCGCAGGTCGGGTGCTGGAAACAGGCGATCGCGCGCAGCTTCCTCCCAGATCTCGGTCAGCACTGGCAGATAGAATGACAATGCCTCGACGGCCGTGTCGTTGAACGTGAACTTGTCGACAAGCTGTTCGGCAATGCGTTCGGCGCCCCATATCCTCAAGGAGCGGCCTTGCATCTCGGGCTTCGCTAGCGCCGCTTTGAGGAACTCATCCACAATCTGCGGGCGTTCGGGCTGTGCGGCGATGAGGAGCACCAGTTTTGCATTCGGACGATGAGACAAGGCATGGGCGAGATCCTGCTCGGCCTTGGGCATCCCCCTCGTGAAATAGTCGTCGTGCGCGGAATATTCCGCGACTATCGCGCCATCTGCGCTGCTGCTATCGAGCACGCGCCTGATCGGAAAACCGAGCGCGTTCAAGCCACTGTGCTCGAGCGGCGTCGAGAGCAAATGGTCAAGGAAAAGCTCCCCAAAGCGCTCGAAATCAGGGCCGATTACGCCGATAGGCGCGATAAGGCGCTGGATCAGGAGCTTTCGGGTCTGTGGGTTCATAGCCAAATATCATAAGGCCTCCATCTGCCCTAGGAAATGGGTATCCCGTCGGGCATCATCGAGCTCGCGTCACACCGCTTGCGGGAGACTTGGCAAGGGCCCGGTCACTTCGTGTAGTCGGCCATCCAGATCACCGAGAAATTCCATAATTGCCTTGTCGAACAGGTCGTAATGCTCGGGATCGGTAGCGGTTATCCCGTCGCGCCGGCGCAGGAAGCGCCCGATGGCGTAGGCGACGACATCGGCAATCTGGAGGCCCAGTATGTGCGCGGAGTTAGAGAAATGGCACCGCCGCCAATCAGCGTGGCGCTGCCTTCGAACTTGACCAAGCTCGGCCCAGGCGTGGTTTTGTCTCGATCGATAAGTAGTCGCCCGTTAAGAAGCTTCCAGGCGACTGATCTGGAATCGTAATTTGGCTGGAATGACGTTCTGAGATTGCAAGGTTTTGGTGTTTTGTGCATCGGAAGCTTGCAATTTCGTTTTCGAGATTCCCTCGACGGGCGAAGCATGATTCCCTGTCCGCATCGGAGGGCACGATGCGGCCGAAGAAGCACAAAACGACGGGAGCGAACGATTTTTTCCGGGCGCGGCTCGACCAGATCATCAATCTGAAGCACGAGCTGGTCCGGCTCACCGGCAAGATCGATTGGGACTGGATCGACGGCGAGATCGCGCCGCTCTACAGCGAGAACGGCCGGCCGGGGATTGAGACCCGCTTCGTGATCGGGCTGTTGTTGCTCAAGCACATTTACGGGCTGTCCGATGAGGGGGGATGCGAACGCTGGGTCCACGACCCGTATTTCCAGTACTTCACTGGCGAAGAGTTCTTCCAGCACGCATTCCCGCACGAGCGCTCGGACCTGAGCCATTGGCGCAAGCGGCTCGGCGACAGACTGGAACTGCTATTGGCCGAGAGCCTGCGGGTGGCGCACGACGTCGGCGCGTTACGCGGCAAGGACCTTGAGCGGGTCACGGTCGACACCACGGTGCAGCCGAAGGCCATCACCTTTCCGACCGATGCCAAGCTGCTGCATGCGGCGATCCAGGGGCTCAACCGCCTAGCGAGGAAGCACGGAGTGCGGCTGCGGCAATCCTATTCTCGGATCGCCAAGGCCACCGCGATGATGGCGGGACGCTACGCCCATGCCAAACAGTTCAAGCGGCACCAGCGGCAGTTGCGCATCCTGCGCAGCCGCCTGGGCCGGATCATCCGCGACATCCGCCGCAAGATCGAAGGCCAGGATGCGCTCGAAGAGGCGTTCGCACTCCCGTTGAGCCGGGCCACGCAGATCCGCTCGCAGCAGCAGCGCCAGCGCGGCTGGAAGCTGTATTCCTTCCATGCCCCCGAGGTGGAGTGCATCGGCAAGGGCAAGGCCAGCGCGCCTTACGAGTTCGGCGTGAAGGCTTCCATCGTCACCAACAACCGGCCTGCTCCCGGCGGCCAGTTCGTGCTGCACGCCAAGGCGCTGCCCGATAACCCTTACGACGGTCACACCCTGCGGGACGTCATCGACCGAACCGAGACACTCACCGGCTGCGCGATCCAGTGCGCCTTTGTCGACAAGGGATACCGCGGCCATGACGCACAGAACCCGCGCCGCGTCTTCATCTCCGGCCAGAAGCGCGGCGTCTTCGGCACTATCAAGCGCCAGCTGCGGCGCCGCTCCGCTATCGAGCCCGTGATCGGCCATTTGAAGGCTGACGGACACCGCGGCCGCTGCTACCTCAAAGGCCGCGCCGGCGATGCCGCCAACGTCATCCTCTCCGCCGTCGGTTACAACTTCCGCCGCATCCTCGCCTGGCTAAGGGCTCTTTGGTACCTCTTCCTGGCTGCCTTCTTCTCAGTCACCAGCCACCGCACACCACTCAAATCGGCTTCTTAACCGACGACTAAGTAGGACCGCGGGACCCGCAGCGGCTAGATACTCGGCAACCGAACGCAGGAAGACCTGCTTCACAGCTGCCTTATAATTTTTCTTAGCGACAGCTCCACCAACCTGCTGAAGCAGGTCGGCATATTGAGCCTTGCAGATGCGCGCATAGACAAAGATCGCCCTGCTGGTCAATTATGAAGTGGTCTCCAGGTCGCCCGTCTCTATCGCCGCGCGACAGACGGTTCGCAAAGCGCGGCCCAGTTCGGCCGAATGCACGCGGCAGTCTTGGAGGAGGGGAACACGAAGTTCGCATTTAACCTTGCGATCTGCAAGCGACCTCGACGAGTTGCTGAGGCGGTATACCGCCGTCGGCCTTCTCGTGTCTCCAAATTGAGATCGTCTGCGCTTCAATCACAAAGCCATACCTCTAGCTTCTCCACTTTGCGGCCACTCTCCCGTCGTTTCGGGCCGTGGCTCGCCCAGCGGGATAAGATCTCAGCTCCCCTAGCTTGACGTTATTGACGTTGCGGAGGCCGTCAAGCGCTTTCGCAGCGCTCCATGACGGGTAGTCCTTTGCTGCGAATTCCCTCCCTATTCCATGCAGTTTTTCCTCGTCATTATCTGCAAAACTGCACTTTTGCGCCCCGCCACGCGCGGTTGCGATTTCAATTCACAACCGAAAATAGTATCCTTGGCGCCGATATCCGGTACGCAAAGACGGCAACCGGGCAAGGAATTTAAGGAGAACAGATGATTCGTCATACGATTGAAGCAAACGAGAAGCCGATACTTGATATCTTTTGCGACAAGTACCTTTTCAGCATCCCATCATACCAGCGGCCGTATGCTTGGACTACAGAGCAGGCCAGCGATCTCCTTGACGACATAAAGAGCCGGCCCCGGAATTCTGCACAGGGCGATAAGTGGAGTTTCTGGCTGACAGCGGGCACGCTGTGCCTGCGAATCAGGAGCGACAATGAGCAGAAGAACACGCCGGAACCACACACCGGCCTTCAAGGCGAAGGTGGCGCTCGCCGCCGTGAAGGGCGATCGAACGCTGGCTCAGCTTGCCGAGCAGTTCGACGTCCACCCCAATCAGATCACGGCGTGGAAGGCTCAGCTTGAAAGCAAGGCCGCCGATGCGTTCGGTCCCGGCGGCGGCTCCGGAGCGGAGCAAGCAGCCATCGACGTGAAGTCGCTGCACGCCAAGATCGGCGAACTGACGCTGGAGAACGCTTCCTAAGAAACGGCAGCATCTACTTTCGGCTCCAAGGGATGGAGAACAAAGCCGAATGCCTTGGCACGCCGATGCAAATTGTTGACCACTCGCGTCCGGTAACGCGTCTCGTAGGACGAGGCCCCGGGATCGACATAGTCCATTCCGTATCGCACAGCATTGTAGAACAGAACTGCGATCTTCCGGGCCGTGGCGGTCACGGCCTTGGCCTTGCCGATGCGCGCTGAGAGCCGTCTATAAAAGGCGCCGAGCGCAGTGTCTGTACGACCCACGGTCACGGCAGCAAGGCGCAGAAGTGCCGCCGCTCGGCCGCCGGATCGGCGCGTTCGGGACGAGAGCATTTTGCCGCCGGAGACCTTGTTGCTCGGCGCCAGTCCCAGCCAGGAGGTAAAATGCTTTGCACTTGGCCACGAGGAGAGGTCGTCGCCGCATTCAGCGATCAGCTTCAGCGAGAGGTAAGGACCGAGGCCGTCGATCGCGGTGAGGTCCTTTCCGAGCAACGCGAACAGCGCCTCGCGGACATCGAAAGCTGGAGCGTTCGCCTGATCGGTTCGATTCCGACGCCGCGAGACCCGCGGCGCTGATCCGTGGCCATGCCCCCGATGGAAGCTCAGTTCCTTCAACACGGCTTCAATTCGGGCGTCGCAGGCAGATGCCTTCTCGTGGTAGGCGTCGTAAAGCGCAAGTGCCTGCTCGAGCGCAAACAGATGCTCGGCGCGGTAGCTTCCGGTGAGCGCCTTCGCGATCGTCTCGGCGCTGGAGCGGCAACTATAATGGCGCAAGCACGCCAGCGCCTCAGGATCGCGCTCGCCGGCAAGGATCGCCCGTATGATACGCAGGCCGGTCACGCCGGTGATGTCGGTGACGACGTGGTGCAGCTGAAGATTCATCTCCGTCAAGGCCTTCTGCATATGCTGGATGTGTGAGGCCGCGTACTCCAGCAGACGCTCGCGCTGACGCACGTAGGCTCGCAGCTCGGCAATCTGCCCTTTGGGCCGAAAGCTGGCCCGCAGCAACCCGAATGAATGGAGCCGCTGCAGCCATTGCGCATCGCTGACATCGGTCTTGCGCCCCGGCACGTGCTTGGCATCGCGCGCGTTGACAAGAAACACGTTAAATCCCCGGGCATCGAGAAGCTCGAAGATCGGAATCCAGTAGACGCTGGTCGATTCCATGACGACAGTCTCGACGCCGCATTCAGTAAACCAGTCGACTAGCCGATGCAGATCAGCCGTGAAGGTACCGAAGCTGCGGACTGGCTCCGGTGCGCGATCTGCCCTCACGGCAGCCATGTGCATAGTCGCTCCGACGTCGATGGCAGCCGCGTCCGGGTGCACCATCTGCATCTTACCTCCGTTCCTCGACTTCGATCTTTTGGGGTTCATCTCTAATCCTCCTGCTGACGGCGGCGGAAGGGCTTGGGCTGCGCTATACGTCAGATTCCTAAACGGGATCGCCGGATGGCGTCACCACTCTCAAGTGCGCGACAACCCATGGACCAGGTTTTTTAACGGGGTCACGTGCCACCAAAATCGTATCGGCCGCTCCCTCCCGGTCGGCAATCTAGCGCCGGTCCGTTTCTATCCCACAGGGGGAGCGCATCGCCGCGCATAGTTTTTTAGAAGGAGCGCTCACCAAGGCGGGATTGCTGAGCGCAAAGCGATGATCGACCGTGAGCACGAGCTGTCGATCACCAGGCAGGCGGAGGCTTTGAACATCAGCCGCGGCAGCGTGTACTACCTGCCGCGGCCGGTGCCGGACGCCGACCTTGCGATCATGCAGCGCCTCGACCGGCTGCATCTGGAGTTCCCTTTTGCCGGCTCTCGCATGTTGCGAGGGCTGCTGGCTGCCGATGGGTGCAAGATCGGCCGTCGGCATGTGAAGACGTTGATGCGGCGGATGGGGATAGAAGCGCTCTATCGCCGTCCACGCACGACAAAGCCCGAGCCGGGCCACAAGATCTACCCGTACCTGCTGCGCGGGATGGAGATCACGCGGCCGAACCAGGTGTGGGCGATGGACATCACCTACATCCCGATGGCGCGAGGCTTCGTCTATCTGGCGGTTGTGCTCGACTGGTTCAGCCGCCGCGTGCTGTCGTGGCGCGTATCGATCACCATGGAGGCGGCGTTCTGTGTCGCGACGCTTCAGGATGCCCTGGCTCGTCACGGCAAGCCGGACGTCTTCAATACGGATCAGGGCTCGCAGTTCACCGGACAGGCTTTTACCGGCGTGCTCGCCGACAACGGCATTGCGATCAGCATGGACGGCAAGGGAGCCTGGCGGGACAACGTGTTTGTCGAACGGCTATGGCGCAGCGTCAAATACGAGGAGGTGTATCTGCGGGCCTATGACAGCGTCAGCGAGGCCCTCGCGTCGATCGGCCGATACCTCGACTTCTACAACGGTCGGCGCCCGCATTCGAGCCTTGACGGCGTCACCCCCGATCAAGCCTACTTCAACCCGCTGCCACTCCGCTTGGCAGCCTAACCATGGCAGAGGCTCCACTTATCGACGCGGAAAATCTGTTCAGACAACCGGAGCCAGCTCAAGGCAATTCATAATTACATTTGCCAGACCGGCGACCCGATCAAGGAAACTGCCGACGTCTTTCGTTTAACGCCCAGGGACCGCGACGCTGAGTTCTTCCGCTCGATGATCCAGACTGTATCGCAAACACAGAGTCTGCCCGATCCCCCGCAGTATTCGGACGCCCGCGCGCGCATGGTCGAAAACGCCGCGTTTTTCCGCGAGAAGCTAAAGGACGTGTCCGATGAGCGACGGCGACGGCTCACGATGTATATCGCGCAACGCTGCTATCTGGTGATTGTGGCCGCGTCTGACCAGGAATCAGCCTTCCGGATCTTCTCAGTCCTTAATTCACGCGGGCTGGACCTATCTCCTGCTGACATTCTCAAGGCGGAAATAATCGGCGCCCTGCCCGTCGACAAACAAGACGATTTCACCAGCATTTGGGAGGATTGTTTGCCGTCAGGGCGTGTGAGACAAATTGAAGGATTTTGCGGAGGGAGGATTTCTGGTTCATCGTAGCCACCAGGAGCGAAGATGAAGCAGAAATCCGGACCGGGCAAAGCGCCGGCAGAACAGGTACTAAGGGACATTCGGCGCCAGACCCGCCGGCAGTATTCGGCGGAAGAGAAGATCCGCATCGTGCTGGAAGGACTGCGGGGCGAGGAGAACATCTCCGAGCTCTGCCGGCGTGAGGGCATTGCCGCCTCAATGTATTACGGCTGGTCGAAGGAGTTCCTCGAAGCCGGTAAGCGCCGCCTGGCGGGCGATACGGCGCGTGCGGCGACCTCCGGCGAGGTGACGGATCTCCGTCGTGAGACGGCCGCATTGAAGGAAGTCGTGGCCGACCTCACCCTTGAGAACCGCCTGCTCAAAAAGCATGAACGGGGATGGGGAGGACGAGGTATGAGATATCCTGCGTCCGAGAAGGCCGAGATCATCCAGTTGGTCGAGCAGTCGCGCACGCTGGACAAGCTCGGGATCCCACGCGCCACGTTTTATAGATGGTATGATCGCTATCGTGATGGCGGCGTCGAGGCGCTGGCTGACCACCGGTCTCGACCTGACCGGATATGGAATCGCATCCCCGACGATGTGCGGGGCCAGATCATCGACCTGGCGCTGGAGCTGCCCGAGCTGTCGCCGCGCGAGCTGGCCGTGCGGTTCACCGACGAACGGAAGTATTTTGTCTCCGAGGCATCGGTCTATCGGCTGCTGAAGGCGCATGACCTCATCACCAGCCCCGCCTATGTGGTGATCAAGGCGGCGAACGAGTTCAAGGACAAGACCACCGCCATCAACCAGCTCTGGCAGACCGACTTTACCTACCTCAAGATCACCGGCTGGGGCTGGTACTACCTGTCGACCGTGCTCGATGACTTCTCGCGTTACATCGTCGCCTGGAGGCTTGGTCCAGAGCTGGCGCCGGTTGTTTGGACAGCGCCCCGCGGGATTTAAGTGGATTCCTGCCGGGTTATGCTGAACGCGGGGCCTTACGATTTTGTCGTTGCGTCGGGAGGGCGTAGCCCGACCAGAGCGACGACAAAATCGTCGGCGACGGTCATGCGGCCATCACCATAGCTTGCGTGCCGAAGTAAGCCTCGTCGGGCGTGCGCCCGTCAAGGCTCGAGTGAGGGCGTCCCTGATTGTAGAAGGCCAGATACTTGGCAATTGACGCTCGCGCCTCGGACACGCTGTCGTAGGCGCGGAGATAAACTTCTTCGTATTTGACCGTGCGCCAGAGCCGCTCGACAAACACGTTGTCGCGCCAGGCGCCCTTGCCGTCCATGCTGATGGCGATCTTCGCGTCCAGCAGCACATCGGTGAACTCGAGGCTGGTGAACTGGCTGCCCTGGTCCGTGTTGAAAATCTCGGGCCTGCCGTGCTTCGCCAACGCCTCCTGGACCGCTTCGACGCAGAAGGCCGCCTCCATTGTGATCGAGACGCGATGGGCCAGGACCCGTCGGCTGAACACATCGACGACCGCCGCGAGATAGACGAAGCCACGCCGCATCGGAATGTAGGTGATGTCCATTGCCCACGCCTGGTCGGGCCGCTCGATCTTCAATCCGCGCAACAGGTACGGGTAGATCTTGTGACCCGGTGCCGGCTTACTCGTGTTCGGGCGACGATAGACCGCCTCGATCCCCATGCGCTTCATCAGCGTCGCAATGTGGCGGCGACCGGCGTATACGCCCTCCCGCCGCAGCAACGATCGCTGCATACGCGCTCCCGCGAAGGGATAATCGAGATGCAACTCATCGAGCCGACGCATCAAGGCAAGGTCCTCGGCCGAAACTGGCCGAGGTTCATAGTAGACCGTGCTGCGAGCCAGCTTCAGGACCTTCGCCTGGCGCACGATAGAAAGATCATGACCGCGGTCGATCATCGCTTTGCGCTCAGCAGGCCCGCCTTGGTGAGCGCGCCGGACAAAAAATCGTTTTCCAACGCCAGCTCGCCGATCTTGGCATGTAACGCCTTCAAATCGACCGGCGTCTCGGCCGACGCCTTGTCATGCCCAAACACGCCGGCGGCGCCTTCCAGGAGCTGGTTTTTCCAGATCGTGATCTGGTTCGGATGAACATCAAACAGTTGCGCCAGCTCCGCCAGCGTCTTGTCGCCTTTGACCGCAGCCAAAGCAACCTTCGCCTTGAATGCCGGAGAATGCATCCGGCGGCTCTTCTTCGTCATCTTCGCTCCTGATTCGCGGCAAGAATCCTCGCCGCTGTCAGGCAGAAAATCCACTCAAGCTACTGTCCGAATTTGCGGAGCCAGCTCTGTCCCACGATGTGTGCCTCCGACGTCACGGCCACACTCGACCAGGCACTCGCGGCCTCCGGCCTTGACCACATCACCGTCGCGCACCGGCCGAGGCTTCTCAGCGACAATGGTTCGAGTTACGTCGCGGACGATCTGGCCAGGTGGCTCGAACACAAGGGCATGCAGCACGTGCGCGGCGCTCCGTATCATCCCCAAACCCAGGGAAAGATCGAGCGCTGGCATCAGACCCTGAAGAACCGCATTCTGCTCGAGAACTATTATCTACCTCACCACCTCGAACGGCGGATCGGCGCCTTCGTCGAGCATTACAACCACGTCCGCTATCATGAGAGCATCAAAAACCTGACCCCGGCTGACGTCTACTTCGGCAGAGCCGAGACCATCCTAACCGAACGACAGCGCATCAAGCGTGAGACCATCGCAAACCGCCGCTTGCAGCACCAACTGCAGGCCGCTTAAACTCCAACAACAGATGAGCCAGAGCCTCCCTTCTCGAAAAGCCTGATTAGTCTCAAATTATCTGACGACGGACACACTATGTCATCGGCCTTTATAACCTGCTGGGTAAACGTCTCTGACTTCGTTATGGGGATGACAGTCCTGATCTTGGGTGCAGCTTTGATTGCATCAGCGATTTCCTTCGGAACTTCCGGAGGCGTGGCAACATCTTGCTCAGACACGTCGCGGGTCATGACTGCCGCCCGGTCGACGAAGATGCCTTCTGCGACTGAAGGCGGCGCGTACGCCAATAGCATTCAGGTAGCTAAAAGCCAGGATCGCATCACAAATCTCCATAACGGGTGTGTAATGCTATAGCGCCACCGAAGGTTACGCAACATCAGATTGCCATTACAAGGCGCGCGGGGAAACCGCTACCTTTGGTAGATCCGAGGGATCTGATCAGATAAACCGAGACGCTGTTGCGGCACTCCTGACATCGCAGTTGCAACCAGCTCGTCACACCGACAGTGCCCTACACTTACGCCAACCGCTTGCCGGCAACGACCGGCGACTTAACGTTTTTGTCTCCGGCCGGTCCTGCCCGCATGCGGCATCACCAACCTGGAGAAGGCAGTGCCTACCAAATCGAAAGCCAAGAGGCCTAGCCACGAGGCGTTTGTCGTCAACGGCGAAGGCGAGAGTGCGTTCTGGACCAAGATCGGTGCGGTCTGGCCGCACGATGACGGCAAGGGGTGCAACGTCGAACTGCTTGCCCTGCCCGTTGGCGGACGACTGACCATCCGTGAGCGAGAAACAGCTGCCGAGTGAGACGCGTCTTCATCCAAGGTATCCACCGTAAGGCTGGAGCGCCTGCGTAGCTCTGTGCGATTCTTGCCAGAGCAGCGGCGAGGCACGCATCGGCGTGCAGTAGGCGCGCAGGTAGCCGACGCCGCGTTCAAGCGGTTCGAGGCTGCCAAGGGCTGCCGCCTCGTCCAGCAGCAGCAGGACCTTGTGCTTTGGCCGCTTGCGGCCTTTCGCACGCGTGAGCACGTTGATGGCACAGCCGACCATCACGCGCAGGAAGCCCGCATAAACCGACAGTTTCTCCTCGTCTACCACGAGGTAGAGTGTGGTGGTCTGATCGACCAGCTCTTGCAGGCTGAATGTCGGCTCTTATGTGACGTGCGCCGCTGGTCCGCCAGCGGACCAAACGCGAGTGGCTTTCTCCACGTTGGAGAGCACGCTCTTGAACTCCTCACTGGATTCCATCGCGAGGAAGCTGGCGGCCAATTCGGCAGCAGTTACCGGTCCATCAACGCCGATCGTCTGTAGCAGCTGGTTGAACGACTCTGGCGGCAGCGTCGAGAAATTGCGGATCTGAGACAGCGTGCGGCGCGTTGGCTCCAACCGCACGGTGTAGAGGATGAGGCATGCCAGCATGCCTTCCGCCTTGCTGTCCCAGTGGCTCTCGCTGCCATCCGGCATCACCATCAGCTTGGCAAGCGCTTCAGCGCCGTCCCGCTCGTGCCAGGTGCCGATGCGCACCATGTCGAGCGGGTTGAACCGGTCAGAGCATCGGGGCTTCAGCGTATACAGCGCACGGACCTTGCCGAATTTCATCCGGCGACGTTCCGTGATGGCGCTGTTCTCGCCCTTGATGTCCGTGCAAACGATGGAGCCCTTGTAGGACAGCAGGTTGGGGATGACGACGCCGACGCCCTTGCCCGCGCCCATCGGCGCGAACACTGTCACCATCCCGTCCTTGTTGAAACGCAAAAAAGAACGGCCTACGCGGCCGACAATGGGACCACTGCCTCTTCGGACTCCGGCCCACAGCATTTCCCACCAGGTGGCGAACCGCGCCGTGCCGAGTGCCAGGGTCGTATGCCCGCGGCTCCAGCTCACGATGATCTGGACAGCAATGCCCAGTCGGTATGCCAATAGCAGGAAGAGACGAACAAGAAAGACAATGAAGCGCAAAAGTCGCAGCATGCCAAAGCTTGGCAGCAACGCAGGCGCAGTGGCCAGCTATCTCGCCGGGGGCGTGGGCCCCATGCGCTTCCACCTTGACGAAAATCTGTACGACGCTGGAACGGCCCGACATCCGATATTGGACGTAAGTGCCGCCCCACCCCGGGCCCGTCAAGGGTGATACGAGCGGCGAGCCGCCCTTGACGGCCCCCGGTTGACCGACGACGTTGGGCTCACCGTCGCTAAGCCGCGGTGCGGGCTTGGATGGCCCCTAGCGTCCAAGGGAGCGCAGCAGCTGGTTACCTGCCTGGTCGAAGAAATTGACCCCAGCCTGCGTCTCGTCCACGTAGCTCTTTGCGCCCTGGTGGCCGAGCTTCGCCGCCATTCACCAGCTCTTCGCCCGGGGTACGGGCCTGCATCGACCCGGTCTTTATGCTGTCGGCCAGAGACACCATCGCATCCGGATCTTGCAGCTGGACGCCGCGCCTTAGCAAGGCTTCCGCGTCCTTCATCCGGCCTTCGCCGCATGAGGTATTGCGCGCCGTTGTCAAACGCAGACGGGTATCCGCATGGTAGCCAAGACAAGGAACGCGCCGAGTATATGGCGAACGAGTGGCAGCGCAAAGCAGAGAACAACCACCGGAATGAACTCGCACGCCTCCGCGATGAGCAGATCGCCAACTCAGCTCGCATACGTGACGGGGAGACATCTTCACAAAGACACGATCAAGCCAAAGCGTACCCAGCGACCTATTGCCACCGCCGCGGCTTTACCGACCGGCGCTTGCGAAGGCGATCATTGGATAGAAGAGGTGCTTGCTGGCGGGAAAATCATCGAGCTTGAGGACCGCAGTCTTTGGAAGGTGGACCCAGCAGATCAGGTCACGGCCTCTCTATGGCTCTCCGCTGATGACGTTCTAGTTTGTGACGGCAAGATCGTGAACGTGGACGACAAAGAGAGCGTTCAGGCGAGTAAAATTCGGTGACTGCAGACACCTCGGTGTCTTACTGGCAGGGCTTTTTCCGGCGCGATGACGCGATAGCGCCCTGGCACTGTTGGCTGTCCGTCGTCAGATAATTTGAGACTAATCAGGCTTTTCGAGAAGGGAGGCTCTGGCTCATCTGTTGTTGGAGTTTAAGCGGCCTGCAGTTGGTGCTGCAAGCGGCGGTTTGCGATGGTCTCACGCTTGATGCGCTGTCGTTCGGTTAGGATGGTCTCGGCTCTGCCGAAGTAGACGTCAGCCGGGGTCAGGTTTTTGATGCTCTCATGATAGCGGACGTGGTTGTAATGCTCGACGAAGGCGCCGATCCGCCGTTCGAGGTGGTGAGGTAGATAATAGTTCTCGAGCAGAATGCGGTTCTTCAGGGTCTGATGCCAGCGCTCGATCTTTCCCTGGGTTTGGGGATGATACGGAGCGCCGCGCACGTGCTGCATGCCCTTGTGTTCGAGCCACCTGGCCAGATCGTCCGCGACGTAACTCGAACCATTGTCGCTGAGAAGCCTCGGCCGGTGCGCGACGGTGATGTGGTCAAGGCCGGAGGCCGCGAGTGCCTGGTCGAGTGTGGCCGTGACGTCGGAGGCACACATCGTGGGACCAAGCCTCCAGGCGACGATGTAACGCGAGAAGTCATCGAGCACGGTCGACAGGTAGTACCAGCCCCAGCCGGTGATCTTGAGGTAGGTAAAGTCGGTCTGCCAGAGCTGGTTGATGGCGGTGGTCTTGTCCTTGAACTCGTTCGCCGCCTTGATCACCACATAGGCGGGGCTGGTGATGAGGTCATGCGCCTTCAGCAGCCGATAGACCGATGCCTCGGAGACAAAATACTTCCGTTCGTCGGTGAACCGCACGGCCAGCTCGCGCGGCGACAGCTCGGGCAGCTCCAGCGCCAGGTCGATGATCTGGCCCCGCACATCGTCGGGGATGCGATTCCATATCCGGTCAGGTCGAGACCGGTGGTCAGCCAGCGCCTCGACGCCGCCATCACGATAGCGATCATACCATCTATAAAACGTGGCGCGTGGGATCCCGAGCTTGTCCAGCGTGCGCGACTGCTCGACCAACTGGATGATCTCGGCCTTCTCGGACGCAGGATATCTCATACCTCGTCCTCCCCATCCCCGTTCATGCTTTTTGAGCAGGCGGTTCTCAAGGGTGAGGTCGGCCACGACTTCCTTCAATGCGGCCGTCTCACGACGGAGATCCGTCACCTCGCCGGAGGTCGCCGCACGCGCCGTATCGCCCGCCAGGCGGCGCTTACCGGCTTCGAGGAACTCCTTCGACCAGCCGTAATACATTGAGGCGGCAATGCCCTCACGCCGGCAGAGCTCGGAGATGTTCTCCTCGCCCCGCAGTCCTTCCAGCACGATGCGGATCTTCTCTTCCGCCGAATACTGCCGGCGGGTCTGGCGCCGAATGTCCCTTAGTACCTGTTCTGCCGGCGCTTTGCCCGGTCCGGATTTCTGCTTCATCTTCGCTCCTGGTGGCTACGATGAACCAGAAATCCTCCCTCCGCAAAATCCTTCAATTTGTCTCACACGCCCTGACGGCAAACAGCCGCGAGAAAGGTGATCCAGAAAATGACCGAAAGCACGCTATATCTCGTCCTCACGAAGGACGAGCATGCATTGCTCGGTGAGTTAGTAGAGATTATGGGCTTGATCGAAAGCGTCCTGATTGCATCGGCAGAGCGCGTCGACCCTGTCGCCTCAAAAAAGATAAGGAACGCGACGGCCGGTGGCCAAGGTCAACTTTGGGCGAATGCCATAACGGGCGGAGTAACTGATCCTCAAATCGCAGCGTCCGTAGCGCGAGCGGAACGAGAGCTAAAGCAACTCGCCGAAGATAGAAACGACTTCATTCACGCGCTGTTTGAAAATGATTATGTCGAAAGGGGATACATGGAGCCTGGAATTCAAACCACGTCTGCAACGCGAAGCAAGACGGGCGCGACAAGGCCCACAAGCGATCTAGAGCATTTTCCGACCGGAATGAATCGGGTGGGGATTCCCAAAACGGCGCGAGTCAGATTCAAGCTGCATGCTGGCGAGGGAGGCCAGCATGTATGGCCAGGGCGCTTTCGGTTGATCTTCGTCAAAGGGTGATAGCCGCGATTGACGGTGGCATGTCCTGTCGACAGGCTGCTGAGCGCTTTGGTGTCAGCGCGGCCAGTGCGATCCGCTGGCGCGGTCGCCTCAAGGAAGTTGGCGACATCGTTCCTAAACGCCAGGGCGGTGACCGCAAATCGCAGCGCATCGAAGCGCATTCGCAATTGATTCTGGAGGCAGTGACAGCGAAGCCGGATATCACGCTCGCCGAGTTGCGAGAACTGTTGAAACGTCGTGGAATATCGACTGGCATCGCGTCGCTCTGGCGTTTTTTCCAGCGCAGAAAGATCACACTTAAAAAAAGACAGCGCACGCCGCCGAGCAACGGCGCGGCGATATAAATGCCGCGCGTGAGGAGTGGTTCGAAGGGCAAATCGATCTTGACCCTGAGCGTCTCGTCTTCATCGACGAAACCAGCGCCAACACCAAAATGGCGCGGCTTTACGGCCGCTCGCCACGCGGCGAGCGATGTCGTGCAGCTATCCCACACGGACATTGGAAGACGACGACATTCACCGCTGGATTGCGCTCCGACGGTCTGATCGCGCCGCTTGTTCTGGACGGTCCAATGGATGGCGACGCTTTCCTGGCCTACGTCGAGCAATTGCTCGCCCCATCGCTGCGGCCGGGCGATACCGTTATCATGGACAACTTGCCCGCTCACAAGGTCCATGGCGTTCGAGAGGCCATCCGGGCGGTCGGAGCAAGCCTGCTCTATCTTCCGCCCTACAGTCCAGACTTCAACCCGATCGAAATGGCCTTCTCTAAACTGAAAGCCCTGTTGCGGGCCGCCGCAGCGCGCACCATGCCCGATCTCTGGCAAGCAATCGCCAACGCTCTCAAGCGCTTCTCACCCGAGGAATGCCAAAATTATCTCGTCGCGGCTGGTTACGACGCAACGTGATCGGAAAATGCTCTAGAACGCATCCGCAGCCGCGCGGAAGCAGTGTTCTGCCTGATCGACCAAATTGCGCGTTCAGTCAGATAGGCGCACCCACCGTGTGCAATCTCTTGTCTGATTGCGGTTGCTGGCACAAGGGTTCAGCTCGTTACCGACAGCCTGCGAGGCTCGCTCTTGTCTACGAGGTCGACGTTCATAGCCGCCTCACGATGGTAGTCCGAAGATCGGGAGCTGCTATCTATTAGGCGCGTGCTGCAGGCACAGAGGTTGCAGCGCAGTCACCCCGACCTCGTCCTCGCAGCCGCGAAGAGCAGCGCCAGCAGCAGACCGCCGACGAAGACGAAGTATCGGATGATCGGCATGGACGGCCGCTGGCAAGGAAGAGATCAGGAAATAGGGCGGGGCCGGATCGGCACGAGGGCCGGTGTTTCAGCGACCCGCCTCGACGGATTCAGTCGATCTCCTGTACGACCGTGCGCGTCGACGGATCGACCAGCCTCACGCGTTCGCCCGAGTAGACGTAGCGGTACTTGGTGAGCGACGGACCCCAATCGGCAGGCACGGCCTCGAGCTCGACCTCGCGCGGCACGGGTTGGCCCACCACGATCTTAACGCGGGTCTGCACGGGGCGGACCTTGTGTTCGGTCACGTCGGAGCGATCTTCGTGCGATATTCCGGCTCGATCTGCACGGCGGCAGCAGGACCCGTGCCGGTGGCGGTTACGACCGTGGACTGCGCCATCGCGCCCACCGAGATCATCGCCATCGCGGTCGTCAGTAGAAGCTTGTTCATGTTTTTCTCCCGCCGCCATATCAGGCACCATCGAGAACCTTCGAAATGATGGCAAATTTCCGCAATCGGCGCCCGAGGAAGTCATCTTTTGCAGTCGAATCCGGGCCCTTCGTGAACTCATTCTCGCGCGTCGGAACATTCCGGTCGGACATTGGTTCGCCCAAGTTCCGGGCGGCGAACTTGTAGCTCCCAAGCAGTCGTCGTAGGTTCTGCTGATGTCACCGTCCGATCCAGTCAGGAGTGCTCACGATCGACGACAACGAAGGCTATTGCTCGTGTTGGCTTTGGGATTTGTTGTTTTCGGCGCCGCTGCGGCCGCCCTCTTCTACGTCTTGCAGCCCGAGACCCTCTCGATCGCCGTCGGCCCCGCAGGGAGCGACGATCATCAGGTGGTCCAAGCGATGGCCGAGGCTTTCGGCGATGAAAGCAGGACCGTTAGGCTCTCCCCGATCACGACCGAAGGAGCGGCCGAATCCTTGGCTCTGCTCGGCGCCGGCAAAGCCGACCTGGCGATAGGTCGCGGCGACCTTGGCATGCCGGCCGACGCGCAGACACTGGCGGTCCTGCGGAAGAACTACGTTGTCCTGTGGTCGCCCTCCGGGCGACCGGGCAAAGACTCCAAGAAGAAGGCCAGCGGCAAGATCGGGGAGATCGCCGATCTGGCGGGTCGCAAGGTCGCCATCATCGGAAGGACCGGGGCCAACCTCGAACTGCTACGGACTATTCTTGTTGCCTCCGGCGTGGAGCCGGACAAGGTTGCGACGGTCCAATTCAGGACCGACGAAATCGAAAAGCTTGCGCAGGACCCCACGCTCGACGCCTATCTCGCCGTCGGCCCGCTCGACAGCCGGATCACTGCGGCCGCGATCGCCGCGACTTCGCGATCGCGCGGAGTTCCGAAGTTTCTTCCGGTCGAAGCATCCGAGGCCATCGCTCTGAAGCACGCCCGCTACGAAGCCGAGGAGATTCCGGGCAGTGTTTTCAACGCGAAACCGGCCTGGCCCGAGGACAAGGTCGACACCATCAGCGTCAACCATCTCATCCTGGCCAGGAAAGAATTGTCCGAAGCCAAGGCGGCGGCCTTCTACCGGCAGCTTTTCGCTGTCCGCGACACGATCGCGCACCGCGTTGCCGGCGCCGCGCACATCACGAAGCCCGAGACGGAGAAGGAGGCGGAGCCCTCCGTGCACCGGGGCGCCGCGGCGGTCATCAACGGGACCGAGCGGACCTTTCTGGACAAGTACAGCGACTACTTCTGGTTTGCCTTGCTTCTTCTTTCCGGGATCGGTTCGGCAGCCGCCTGGCTGCGTCGCTATCTGAACCGCGACGACCGGGACGACACCACCAGCCATCGCAACCGCATTCTGGCCGTAGTCCGGGAGGTTCGCGATGCCGAGTCCGAACATGACCTACTGGCGTCGCAGCGCGAAGTCGATGCGATCATCGGCGAGACCCTGAAGTGCTACGATGATGGAACGCTCGAACAAGAGGACCTGGCGGCATTCGGTCTGGTCCTTGAACTGCACGATCATGCCGTCGCCGAAAGGCGAGCGACGCTGCAGGGCGTCCCCGCGGATCAAACAAAAGCTTCGGGTCCAACCCTTGCCTCTCTCCGGTAGGCGCACCCGGGAATGCGAGTCTCTATCGGATCAGTCGGCCGCTGTTGCCAAGCTGCTCGTTGTACCACGAAGGGGTATTGATTTCATTCCATGACGGGTCGAGGGTCCGATCGATCCGGTGGAATTCAATGAAAAAGGAGCGGACTACTTTCTATCCTGTTTCGAGGGCCGGTCTCCGTGCGCCCCGCGCGTGTTCATCGCTTTTGCAACAACGCTGACAGCATAGCGCCGTCGTTGAGGATCGAAAAAGACTCCCGGGACGTGAGATGCGCAACGCCCTGCTCGAACGTGTCGCTCGCTTCGACCTTGGCACGGCCGACCGCCAGGTTTGCATCGATCGTGTCAGGTCGAGCGGCGCGAGGAGGCGGCAGCTGCGCGATGTGGAAGGCTAGGAGCCCGTCCAGATATGTTTTCGTGACGGGCATTTGTTGTAGAGTAGCAGGCTCAGGCTGCGTTTGCGAGGTTGAACAGCTTGAGGAGGTTATGGACGGTGCAGATCATTGTCCACTCGGCGCGCACTTTCTCGATGCCCCGCAACAGGAACTGGCGGAAGCCTCTTGCCTGTTTGATCTGCCCGAACACCGGCTCCACCACTTGCTTTCGCAATCGGTAGGGTGTTTCGAAGCCGCCATCGTCGATCTTCTTTCGCATGGCCTGTGTCAGCGGGCCGCCGACTTTTCCGTTCGCTACTGTCGGGTGCTTGGCGCGTCCGGGCGCGACATAGCCATCGATGCTGCGTGTGTCGAGCGCTTCGAGATTGGCTTCGCTGCAGTAGCCGGAATCCGCTGAGGCCTGCCGCGGCTTGCGGCCAAGATTGCTCTCGATGGCCTCGATCAGGGGCACCAACTGGCCCTGATCGCTGCCGTGCTGGGTCAGTTCTTGCGCGACAATGATCTGGGCATGTGCATCGACGGCCGCCTGGGCATTATAGGCCTGAACGAAGCCATCCTTCGACTTCATGATGCGGCTTTCCGGATCGGTGAAGTTGCGTTGCGCCTTGGGATTGGGTTCCTCCGATGGCAGCGCCGCCGGTTTGCCCGGCTTCTTGCGGCCTTCGGCCTGGCGCTGCTGTTCCTTTTCGGCCTCGATGCGGCGCTCTTCCTCCGCCGCCAGTTTGGCGTCCGCTTCCAGCGCCGCCATCGCTTGCTGGATCTTCGCCAGCCGTTTCTGCTTGTCGACGGTCCAGTCCGGCAGTTCGTCGCTGTTGCCGAAAGTCTTATCCTCCGAGGCATCCGCCGCCTCGGCGGCCGCCAGCATGCGAGCGACCTCGGCCTTCAATTCCGCCTCGCGCTTCTTCATGCGCTCATAACTCATCGCCTTGTGTTTCGACGCGTTCGCCTTGATCTTCGTACCATCCAGCGCGACATGACCGAGCTTGACCAGCCCGGCCGTCTCGCACAACTTCAGAACCTGCACGAATAGCGCGCCGAGCGCCTTCAAATGTCGCTTGCGAAAGTCGCTGATCGTCCGAAAATCCGGCGCATCCAGCGCCACGATCATCACAAAATCGTTCCGCTCCCGGCAGGCCTTGGCAATCCGACGCGACGAATACAGCCCACTCGCATAGCTATGCAGCAGCAGCGCCACCATCATCCGCGGATCAAACGGCGGCTGCCCAAGCCCGCTCACATAGCTGCCCATGATCTCCCTGAGATCGAGGCTCTCCCGCACCAGATCAACCATAAACCGCGAGACATGGCCTTTCGGCACGAAGTCCTGCACATTCGGCGGCAGAAGCAGCGTCTGATCGATGTTCCAAGGCCGAAAATACTTGCTCATCGCCCAATGTTGAATCAGACCCGACCAGATTTGAACAGCGACTATCCAGACAAGCTCCTAGGAGCGCGGCGTCTTCGCGCAGCTCCACAAACGCGGGTTTGATCCCTACCATCGCCTCGCGCAGCGAGAGTGCGTGCGGCGGCGGTCGCGTCTTGTGAACGGCAAGGCAGAGCGTCGCAAGGATTGCGCCCGCTTGTTCACGCGTGATGGCGCCGGTGCGCGTAGCCTGCGTCAGGGTCGGCCCATCGAACCGCGGCAGCACGATGCCAAGGCGGCCGTCCAGGGTGACTTCGCCGAGCACCTCCGGCGCTGGGCCGCCGGCGGCGAAGACCGCGCGGGTCATTTGCGTCCGTGCTGGACGACCCACTGCGGGATACCTGGCTTGGACAACTTGGCGACCTGACCGGGCGCCCAGGCGTGGACATCAGCGAAGGCGCCTTCGCCGATCTTCTCTCCCAGCGATCCCTGCATACGCAGTGGTCGCCCCGACAGTCAAACGCAAGAAATGAGAACGACCCCGGCATGGGGCGCCGGGCCGGGGTCGCCATTCTGACTCCCGGCGGGGTTGGGGGACCTGACGACCGGGAGCAAACAAACTACGCCCGACATCGCCACGCGTTCCTATGCCCTAGTGCGCGGAGCGACACTGGGGCTGGTAACCTCCACGTGAACGAACACCATTCCGATCGCCTCGAAACGACCGCGAAACAAACCGCGCACACGCTGTCTCCCGCACCAGAACGGGAGCAGCGGCCATGATAAATTCAGTGTGGATGAGCAAAGCTCGTTTCGCGGTAACCGCGGCTTCGTTGGCCTGCGCGACGATATTGCTAGCGATGGCTGCTCCCCATCCCGTCTCGAGTGGAGCGCTCGGCAACGATTGGCAGTGCAGCAAATCCGGGTTCGTCTTAACGACGTGCCGTCAGATCCCGACGTCATAGGCTGGTGGCATAGGCCCTGCAATCCAAGCTGTACTGGGAATTTCAGTGTCCCGGTTCGGGAAGAAAACGCCGCCGGGCGTGTATTTTTGAGACCGGCGGCGTACTTTTTCGGATCAGCCTTGCCCTGGAACTTGCCCATCTTTGTGCAGTTTATGGGTCGGTGCCTCGGAAGGATTTGGCTATGATTCGCCTCCTGTCGATTCTCACCTTTAGCGCGCTCTGCATCCTTCCGGATCGAGCATCCGCTGATCAGGTGAAGCCGCGTGAAAATCTGGCATCCGAGATCAGTTCTCGCCAACGGTGCGCGTGTGGCGCGACCCGCATTATTCATCACAGGCGGTATCGAACCGCGTACTTAATTGGCTATGACGTCCTGCCGTATCGCTACGGCTCGACATTCGTTTGGGAACCGCCGTATCGATATTACAGGCGCTAGCAACCTCGGAGAATAACCCGCCGGGCGTGCACCGGCGGGCGCTCCTAGAATCTTCGGGGCTATATAGTCGTCGGTTAAGAAGCCGATTTGAGTGGTGTGCGGTGGCTGGTGACTGAGAAGAAGGCAGCCAGGAAGAGGTACCAAAGAGCCCTTAGCCAGGCGAGGATGCGGCGGAAGTTGTAACCGACGGCGGAGAGGATGACGTTGGCGGCATCGCCGGCGCGGCCTTTGAGGTAGCAGCGGCCGCGGTGTCCGTCAGCCTTCAAATGGCCGATCACGGGCTCGATAGCGGAGCGGCGCCGCAGCTGGCGCTTGATAGTGCCGAAGACGCCGCGCTTCTGGCCGGAGATGAAGACGCGGCGCGGGTTCTGTGCGTCATGGCCGCGGTATCCCTTGTCGACAAAGGCGCACTGGATCGCGCAGCCGGTGAGTGTCTCGGTTCGGTCGATGACGTCCCGCAGGGTGTGACCGTCGTAAGGGTTATCGGGCAGCGCCTTGGCGTGCAGCACGAACTGGCCGCCGGGAGCAGGCCGGTTGTTGGTGACGATGGAAGCCTTCACGCCGAACTCGTAAGGCGCGCTGGCCTTGCCCTTGCCGATGCACTCCACCTCGGGGGCATGGAAGGAATACAGCTTCCAGCCGCGCTGGCGCTGCTGCTGCGAGCGGATCTGCGTGGCCCGGCTCAACGGGAGTGCGAACGCCTCTTCGAGCGCATCCTGGCCTTCGATCTTGCGGCGGATGTCGCGGATGATCCGGCCCAGGCGGCTGCGCAGGATGCGCAACTGCCGCTGGTGCCGCTTGAACTGTTTGGCATGGGCGTAGCGTCCCGCCATCATCGCGGTGGCCTTGGCGATCCGAGAATAGGATTGCCGCAGCCGCACTCCGTGCTTCCTCGCTAGGCGGTTGAGCCCCTGGATCGCCGCATGCAGCAGCTTGGCATCGGTCGGAAAGGTGATGGCCTTCGGCTGCACCGTGGTGTCGACCGTGACCCGCTCAAGGTCCTTGCCGCGTAACGCGCCGACGTCGTGCGCCACCCGCAGGCTCTCGGCCAATAGCAGTTCCAGTCTGTCGCCGAGCCGCTTGCGCCAATGGCTCAGGTCCGAGCGCTCGTGCGGGAATGCGTGCTGGAAGAACTCTTCGCCAGTGAAGTACTGGAAATACGGGTCGTGGACCCAGCGTTCGCATCCCCCCTCATCGGACAGCCCGTAAATGTGCTTGAGCAACAACAGCCCGATCACGAAGCGGGTCTCAATCCCCGGCCGGCCGTTCTCGCTGTAGAGCGGCGCGATCTCGCCGTCGATCCAGTCCCAATCGATCTTGCCGGTGAGCCGGACCAGCTCGTGCTTCAGATTGATGATCTGGTCGAGCCGCGCCCGGAAAAAATCGTTCGCTCCCGTCGTTTTGTGCTTCTTCGGCCGCATCGTGCCCTCCGATGCGGACAGGGAATCATGCTTCGCCCGTCGAGGGAATCTCGAAAACGAAATTGCAAGCTTCCGATGCACAAAACACCAAAACCTTGCAATCTCAGAACGTCATTCCAGCCAAATTACGATTCCAGATCAGTCGCCTGGAAGCTTCTTAACGGGCGACTATATACTATTGAGCGCGGCGACGGCGGTCTTGAGAGCTGCCATATGCCACTCGACCTCCGGGCAAATCCCGTCATCGATAACATATTGGATCAACGCCGCAGCGCCGGCTGCGGTTGTCGGCTTTCATTCGGGAAAGGCGTCCCGCACATTCGTCCTCGGCCTCTGTTACCCGGTCCAGTTCCTCGCGCTTCACTGCCAGCCCCGCGCGCTCATCCCACGCTTCCCCTGCGGCCCAAGTTGCTCGCACGCGGGCCTTGGCGTCGAGATATTCCCGTTCGATGATTGCCGGATCGATCTCTGCATTGCGCAGAAGCTGTTCGCGTCGATCTCGCACTCGCCGATATAATAATTACGCCAATTGGTGAGCGGGACAGGGCGCCGGCCGTGTTCCTTCCCGGCTTCATATTCGGCGCCATCCAGATCATCGTATAAGTCGCAGCGAAGCGTCTGAAGCCTCCTGTGCTCTTCAAGCATTGCGAAGATTGGATCGGCAACGCCGGCTAGGACGCCTGCGGCTTTGACCGATCCGGTGAGCGTTGAGGCGGCTATTGCACCGGCCAACATGCGTAGACCTACCCGTCGCGATCTTCCCGATTGGGATTGGCGCGATATCTCGGCGCACCTGAAGTGCACCGCCTGCGGCAGAGTCGGTTGGGTCGATACCCGGTTGGATTGGGGAGAGGTGATTAACTTCGCCAAGGGCGTCTCCGGTTGAGTTGCCCGCCGCGCTACAGCACGCTGAACACGAAACCCATGAGCAGCAGTGCGAATAGAACAGCCGCTCCTGCCGCTACCTCCACCGCATCACCTGTCATTCGAGGCTTTGCAGGTTGCGTCATGGCTAGACCCTCCGACGGACGGCGATCAATAAGCACCGACCGAAAAAGAAGCGGCCCCAGCGAGGGGGCTGGGGCCTAAGCTGGTCACCGGGAACCGCTGGTTTTCGAGGTCAGCGGACCTTGCTTGGGCTGAAACAATAGGAAATGAAAATTACCTGCCCAGTACCCGGATCATCTAAGCGGCCTGAGGTTCCGGAAATAACGCATGTGAATCGGATGATGCAAAATTGCAACTTTTTCTCGCGCATTTGCGGAATGGGGTCGCTTTCGGCTTGTTCCTGATTCAAATCACGGTTACGGCCGACCAATCTCGACTGACGCGGGACTGGCCATGTGGCCCCAGCAATCGCCCCCTGGGCCTCCAAGGGTTGCTGGGGCCGCTCACAAGGCTGAATCTTTCCCGACACAAACCAGGCATTCCAGTGACAAGACCAACCTATTCTGTCTTCGTCGTCGAAGACGAGGCGATGATCAGGATGCTGGTCGTGGAAATGCTAGAGGAACTCGGTCATACCGTCGCAGCCGCAAGCAGTAGTGAGTTCGACCTTGCTGTCCTAGACATAAACCTCGCGAGCAGATCAAGTTTACCGGTCGCCGAGGTCATCAAGGCACGCAAGCTCCCCTTCATCTTCTCAACCGGTTACGGCGCGAGCGGCATCCCGCCCGATTTTGCCGACGTTCCTGCTATCCAGAAACCTTTCACCATTGAAGCGCTGGGTCGAATGATCAACGAACTCATGAGAATAGAACGCTAGCCGGTGCCTCATCTTTTGCCGGCACGCCTACCGATTCTGGTGATGCCTCATTGCCGCGACGTTACTTCCTCAATGCTTCGTGCTGACGTTTCGGTAGACTATCGAGACGCAGAAAAGCCGATCAGTCGCCGAGCGTACTTCCACTGCGATATCGGGCCGTTCGCCTGAAGCGGAATCCCTGGCATCCCGGCGAGCGTCTGCGCCGCCTCGACTTCGGCGGCTTTTTGACTTAGCAGGCTCAAGCCTTCCTCGTCTGCGAACAGATCGCGGCCGCTTTGGATGTCGAAGAAATAGCGTTCCATGATGCGCTCCTCTTCCTTGGCAGGCGGGAGCGCGGGAACGTCTCTCAACCACCGGCGCCTACGGGCTGACCTTCGGCCGGTGACGAAGGTATAATAGCTCGCACTGCTGAAGGTTTCTAGCGGGGTGCGGTCGCTTGGTCGCACTGACGCCCTACGGCGCGGCCGACGCTGTGCACATCGTTCCGAATTGGCATGACAGGGTCGGCCATGCGATGCCATTCAGTGTGGGATAGAAATCGTGATTCCCCGCCGATGAAACTCACCGCAGATCGCCCCTACGCCAATCCGGAGAAGGCCGCTCGCAGGATCATGGAGCATGCGCGAGCATTTGAGCCGATCCAGGATGGCCGGATCTATATCGAGAAGATCAACTATCCCTTCATCGACAAGGACGGCGCATCGCCGGCCGAATACAGCGCCGGCCTCAAATACGCCATCGAGCATGGCTGGCTGGAGAAGCACGAGAGCGGGACCTACGTGAAGATCCTGCACGCGGGGAACTCGACTTGCTCGCGTGAGATGCCCCAACGGAGGCGGCCTTCGTCTTCCGTCAAATTTGATCGTTAAGCTACCCCAGCAACCATAGGGGCCTGTGCATTGAGGGAGGCTGGACGGCACTGAAGACCGACTGCGGCGACGGTTCGCGGGAATTTTTAGGACCGAGCTGGTCCCACGGTGTCTGCCATCTTGACGGCTCTGACGCCGAGTGGCTTGGGCCTTCCGGGCGTGCTGTCGCGAACAGTCTGATGCTCTATCTCGGCGTTGAGCTCTGCGCCAAGCAATATCGTGATCGCCGAAATCCAGAGCCAAGTCATGAAGCCGATGACCGCTCCCAAGGAGCCGTAGGTGGCGTTAAAGGTCCCGAAATTGGCGGCGTAGAAAGAGAAGAGGACCGAGGCAACAAGCCACAGGACGGCGGCTGCGGCGCTGCCCCCGGTGATCCAGGACCAGCGGGGCGCCTGCCGACTTGGGCCGAAGCGGTAGATGCAGGCGAGGGCGAGTGCCAGCGCCACGAACAGAGCCGGCCAGCGACCAATCCGGATCAGAAGGTCGGCGGTGTTCGACAGACCTGCGTACTGCAACACCACCGGGATCACGACGACCCCGCCGAGCGCCGCAAGGACGAAGGCAATCCCTCCGACTGTGAATCCTAGCGACATCGCGTTCAGCTTAAAGAAGCCGCGTGTTTCCTGCTCGCCGTAGACGATGTTCAGGGTATCGAACAGCGACTTCATCGCGGCATTCGCGCTCCAGAGCGAGATCGCGAGCCCGATCGCGAAAGTGAAGCCGAGGGTGCGGTCGCCTTTCGTGGCGACGCGTGTCAATTGCTCGCGCGCGACGTCGACGGCCCGCCCGGGATGATACCGGCGACTTCGTCGAGGTGCTTGGCGATGCTGGCGGGATCGGCAAACAGGCCGTAGATGGCGACGAGGGCGGCAATCGCGGGAAAGATCGCGAGCAGGTGCTGTAGTAGGTTATGCCGGCCGCGAGCGCGAGAATGCGGTGCTCACCGATGTTGCTGTAGACGCGCCAGAGGATGTCCTTCCATCCTCGTGCCGGGATTTGGGCGGGGGAGCTGGCGTGCCGTTCGCGATCTTTGCATCGACCTGGCGCGCTCGACCAGCCACTCGATTGAACCATCGGTCGCATCCGGACGCAGCAAATCCTCACCCGGGAAACCTGCAATCAGTGATGCAAGTCCGGCACCGGACATGGGTGTGACCTGCAGATCCGACACACCGAACCTGTATGGACTTCGCGGGACGTGGCGAAGCATGGCATCCATGGCGTCGGCAGGCAGCAGACACACCGGGCGCAGAACCTTTGGCATCCGGTCTGTGACAAGTGAAGCAAGGCGACGCACCGGTCGCAGCGGCAATATCCAACGAACGCTCTGCGCCATGCTGACCGTCATCCCCAGGCGTTCATGCAACGGCCGGTTGCGCTCGCCGACTTCGTCCACGAACGCGAAGTCCCGCGGCAACTCCAGATAAGCCCGAAACAGTGCGCCGCCCACTCCGCGCCCGCGGTGCGCGGGATGAACGACGAAGTTGGAATGCAGCGTTCCGGTGTAGGTTTGCCCGAGAAGCGTAAATCGACGTCCCGCAACGCCGATGAAGCCGACGACACTTCCTTCGTGCTCGTATACCAGTGGATCGTAACCCGGTCCTGATTGTTCAGGAAGACCGTCTCGAGCTGGCGATACCGCTGCCGCAGCTGCGGCGTCATTGGTCGCGACGGGAAGAACACCCTGTTTTGCAGCTCGGCCACCTGGTCGATGTCCGAACCGGTGAGTGATCTCACGCCGCTCATTGAATTCCTCGATGGACCGATGTCGACGTCATGAGATCCGCAAACTGTTTCCGGACTCCAATGGTCTTTGAATCCCCTGAAACCCGGGGTCGAATTCCGAAGCTGATTCTGGACGAAGCCGAAGAGAACCATTTCCTTCAGCTTTGCCGGCGGCCAGGCGCGTAGGAATTGCTACAGGCGAGGTGCCGGACCGACCGAAGGGTACCGGAGGGACGCACTGAGGCTCAACCCAACCATAGTGCAACCAAAGACGCCTCTTCCCATTGAGAAGATCACCTGCTGCAGACAGGTCCCCGCATTTGTCATTGACGATCTGCCTTTGCTGGAGCCGGACCACCTCAGCCCAAATCCGCAAGCAGTTTAATACCGTGATCACTCCGACGTCGAAGCTCACCAAGCCGGTCAAGAAGCCCAAGGCAACCTGGGTTGAGCCGAAGTTCTATGCCGACGTCGAGTACCGAGACATCACTTCGGAGGGTCTACTGCGGGCAAGCTCATTTAAGAGACTATAACGGGAACGGGCCGGAAAAATTGAGACCCGATGAACGCGATGAACCCATTGCCCTTACCGAGGAGAGCGTGATGCCTAAAGAAAATGACGCGGAGGGCGTCCAAGATCAGGGCGGAAAGCACGGCGGTCAGGCCGGTATGCCGAAGTCTACGCCACGCCCGCGCACAACCGAGAGGGATAGGGATGTGGTGCCAAAAGGGCAGAGCGGTCCTGAGGAGCGTCAAGATTAAAAGAACCATCACGCGTACCGACCGCGATTCGATCGCCTCGAACATCGTCCTGCTCAGCGTGATAGGCGTTCAAGTGCGCCGGCATTTGAGCTGTTCGCCGATCGTTCCGCGACGGCTGCCGGGGAGGCTCGCGCTTAAGGCCCAGTAGCCAATGTCGAATTTGAGCCGGCTAAGTTTTAACCCACCGGGGCGCCGCTTTTTTGCCGCGCCTCGTTCGCTGTGCCCAACTCTGTTCATAGACCTTAGTAGGTAACACAGCTGTCATCTGTTCGCGGTCCGTTTCAGATTTTGCTGCGGACCGGTACCCAATATGACTATACCGCCTTCATGGCGTCGGTCAGGTCGCCAGTCAAAATCTGCATCAGCTGTTGGGCCTGGTCCTTGGTTAGCTTCTCGGCGAATGGGCCATTTTTCTTTGGCTGCGCTGGCCCCTTGAGTTCCCGATCATAAACCATCCAGTCGTCACCGCTTCCTCTCCGAACGAGGAACCTGTTTTGTTGGAGCGCTGTGTAATGCAACGATACCTCCCAAAATGAGCGGTTACCGGTCTCAAAAATACACACCTGATGACCGTTTGTTCCCGAACCGGGACATTGAAATTCCCAGCAGCTAATCATCAGCACAATTCATGCCGCGCCCCCTTAATTCGGGTGGCGCTTGGTCGGCATGGCGCACAATTTCTTAAGCTGGAGAGCTAATATATTGCCGAAATGTGCGTGCTTGAGGACGTCTACCAGTCGGCGCTTCGCGGTAGGCCGCCTCAGGGACACGTACACTATTTATCAGAGAGGCACAGCGGCGGTGTCGTTTGTCGCCCTGATCGCCAGCGTGGCGTGGCTAATGCTCGGATGAGAGGACTTTCGGCTTCGCCAAACGGCGTGTACCGCTCTGAGGCCGGTTTTTTAATTGATCACGATTTTGTTTTGGCAGATCAAATTTCAACTTCGGAGTGGAGGTTGTGTCATGGGCAGTGACAGTCTCCTTGGAAGCATCTGCATCGTATTGTTGGGGCTGAGCCCACTCGTTGTCATCGGCATCGCAATGTATGGGCAGTAAATCGGCATTGGCCCACATGCACCAACGGGCCGGTAGAAGGCCCCAGCAGGTTGGTTGCTTGGAACCAGAAGGGTTTGCAACTCGTCTGTATTCGTAGGATAGCACGCAAGCCGCAACACGACGATGTACAAAGATGCGATCATGGACGAGCTGAGGCAGATTGAGCTCGATGTTGTCGACGGTGAAAGGCGGCTCGCTGAGCTTGAGGCGCTCCTGATTGAATTGAAGCAGCTGAATGAAGACACGACCAAGGTTCAAGCCGAGTTTGAAGTGACGCGTAAAAATCAGCTCGACCGCGAGCAGAGCCGCCAACGCCTACTTTCGCTCCTACATCCCTAACCCGTCCTATTCGTGAGAGTGCTTTTTTTAGTCCGATTGATGTGGCCGCACATCTGCTCTGACGAGGCGCGCGGGATTGCCTTCGGCTTTTCACCGCCTGACGACCCGTACTTTGCAACGCGCTTGAGGGATGGGTTGGGCGAACGGGGGGCGGACGCCCCGCCGGTCAAGGACCGAGCGGCAGCAGCGCGCCTGGCAAGCCGCGGATCAGGTCGGCTTCGGGACATGCCGCGGCAAACGCAAGGCGAATGCGGCTCGTGGTCTCGACGACACGGGCAGCGAGTTTCAAGAGACGAAGACGCAGCGTCGCGAACTCGGCTGTGGCCAATTCCCGGGCTTTGGGAATCGCGTCGCGCACGGTCAGCATCAGCCAATAAGCGGCGGTGTGGAGAACGAGGCGGACTTGATTGGCGAGCGCCGAACGGCAGCTGGTGCGATCGGAGGCGAGCTGTGTCTTATGCAGCTTGATCAGATTCTCGGCTTGGCCGCGCGCGCAATACAGGCTGTCGTAGATCCACTCGGCCGAGCCGACATCGAGGCTGGTGACGACGAAACGGATGTCGAGGCCGAGCATCGTCGCCTCAATACGGGCGACGGTACGCCGTTCGCGATCCCAGGACTTGGCCTTGTGGCGCGTCTCGGTATAGCCACGCAGAACCGGCAGGTTCTCGATGGCGCGTCGCGTGCGGATGTCGTCGGCGGCCTCGTCGAGTTTTCTGGCGAGCGGCTTGGTGCCGGACAGACCGAAGATGTAGTCGATGCCGTTGGTCTCGCACCACGCCATTGCCTCCGGCCGGGCATAGTGCCCGTCGCCACGGAACGTAATTCGCGTGTTGTGCCACCGCGTCCGGATATGCCGTATCAGGCGGCGCAGATGGGCACGCACCTCGACGCCGCCCGGCGTCTTGCCGGGCCGCAACACGACCGCCACGGGCCGGCTCTTCTCCGTGTCGTAGACGTGGATCGGCAGGAAGCAGCGTTCGTCATAATGAGCGTTGAACAGCGAGAGCTGCTGATGGCCGTGGACGACATCGCAGGTATCATCGATGTCGAGCGTGACGGATGCCGGCTCGCGCGGGTAGCTATCCATCCATGCGTCGACCAAAGTGTAGGTCAGTCGGATCACGTCGCGCAGGCGCGGAGCATTCTCCAGCCGCGACAGCGTCGGTTGGGAACACAGATCGCGACCCGTGTCCGGCAGCCGTCCGCAGGCCAGCTTGAATGCGGGATCGGACCGCAGATGATCGAGGTCGTCGGCGTCCTCGTAGCCGCAGCAGATCGCGAACATGCGCGCGCGGAACATATCGACAAGGCTGTGCACGACCCGCGTCGGATCGCGCCGATCCGGGAACACCCGGGCCAAATTGTCGGCCAAGCCGAGACGCCGCTCGGCCATCGCCAGAAGCATCACGCCCCCGTTCGAGGTCAGCCGACCGCCATCGAAGGCAGCTGTGACTTTCTTGGCGTGAACGGCTGGAAACGAGAAGGGCAGAATCGTATCATCGGTCATGGCGGGCCTGGCGTTCGCGGTTGAGGTGATGGGGTTGGCTTTGCAACCGAATCCTACGCCGCATCAGCGCTTTACACCACGCTCGCCAGCCTCTCAGGCGCACTCTGACGAATAAGACGGGCTAAGGGCTGATAACGATCAGAGGCGCTGGTTCCCGGAATCTCACAGGTGAATCGTAAAAATTTGCCACTCTTTCCCGAACTCACCCGGTAGGTAAGGAACGATTGGACCGATAGAACGTCTTATCCGAAGCTTCCAGCCAGCCAATGCGCCCCGACTGCTGGAAGAAAACCCGTATCACTCGGGTGCCGTTTCATTGGCCAGTACCCGGATCTTGCGCGCTTACTGCAGCGTCTTTTCTATCTCGAAGGTGAACTTGACCTGCATCGCGGGGCCATTCTCATCTCTCACCTCTATCGCCATTTGGTGCTTGTGTTTGGGCGGAGATTGATACACGGCGTCACGGACCATATCCGCGGGGGGCCAACTCCCCTCCGTCGGGCAATTCGAAATAATAGCGCGTCATCTTCGCCTTCCCGCGTTTCTTATCAAAGCAGGCGGCCAGAATGCGTTCCTACTCGACGGTTTACTGTTAGGAGCCGGGATCGTCTCTATCGCGATCCTCAATGCTTCGTACTGACATTTCGGTAGACTATCGAGACGCAGAAAAGTCGCTCGGTCGCCGAGCGTACTTCCACTGCCATATCGGGCCGTTCGCCTGAAAAAGCGGAATCCCTGGCCATCCCGGCGAGCGTCTGCGTCGCCTCGACTTCGGCGGCTTTTTGACTTGGCAGGTTTAAGCCTTCCTCGTCTGCGAACAGATCGCGGCCGCTTTGGATGTCGAAGAAATAGCGTTCCATGAAGCGCTCCTCTTCCTTTGCAGGCGCGGGAACGTCTCTCAGCCACCGGCGCCTACGGGCTGAGCCTCGGCCGGTGATCAAGGTATCACCGCCTCCTCTGGACGGTTCGTGCTCTTCGTAGAGATCCCGACAGCGGCGCGCCTCTCGAAGACCGGTGTGCGTTCTGTTCGGCGCACTTCGGTTGGTCTGCCGCTGTCGCGCTCGCGCGATGTCACGGCTGCGGCGGAAACGCGACGCGCATGCCCGCGAAGTCGACCGTTCCCGATGACGCCAAGGGCGAGTTTTGCGCGAGGCTCTTGTCGTCGTCGGTCCGGCTGCGCAGCGAGTTTCGCCGTACCTTGCCCGACGACATGGAGGCTTGGCCGGAAGCCGACTTGCTGGAGATGGCCGACGCCCTCGACGATCTCCCCCCATCAAGCGCGAGCCAATCTGTCATTCGGCCTGCAATATTGACCCCCTAAGCCGGGGGATCGGCGTCCAAAATTGACCCCCTACAGATTGATCTGTTGCGCTGCCTGCTTTGGAACGAAGCAGGTGGTGGGGGATGCTGATCGTGGAGACAATTGCCCGGATCCGGCGCGAGCACTTCATCAAGGGCAAGACGATCAAGGAGATCGCCCGTGACCTGAAGGTGTCGCGGAACACGGTCCGGAAGGTGCTGAGGTCGGGAGAGACCTCCTTCGAGTACGAGCGGCAGGTGCAGCCGCGGCCAAAGCTGGGACGATGGGCAGTAGAGCTTGACGGATTGCTGGCGGCGAACGCGGCCAAATCGGCTCGTGAACAGCTGACGTTGATCCGGATCTTCGAAGAGCTGCGCGGCCGCGGCTACGACGGCGGTTACGATGCCGTGCGGCGTTACGCCAGGCGGTGGAGCAAAGAACGCGGGCAATCGACCGCGGCGGCTTATGTCCCGCTGAGCTTTGCCCCAGGCGAAGCCTACCAGTTCGACTGGAGCCACGAGGTGGTCTTGCTGAGCGGGACCACGGTGATGGTGAAGGCCGCCCATGTCCGGCTCTGTCACAGCCGCATGCTGTTCGTGCGGGCCTATCCGCGGGAGACGCAGGAGATGGTGTTCGACGCCCACGACCGGGCGTTCGCTCTGTTCAAAGGCACCTGCACCCGCGGCATCTACGACAACATGAAGACCGCCGTAGAGACGATCTTCGTCGGTAAAGGGCGTCTCTACAATCGCCGCTTCCTGCAGATGTGCAGCCACTATCTGGTCGATCCGGTCGCCTGCACGCCGGCGTCGGGCTGGGAGAAGGGGCAGGTCGAGAACCAGGTCGGGCTGGTCCGGGAGCGCTTCTTCACGCCGCGGCTGCGGTTCAAAAACCTCGACGAGTTAAACGCCTGGCTGCTCGACAAATGCATCGCCTACGCCAAGGCTCATCGCCACCCGGAGCTGGTCGATCAGACGATCTGGGAAGTGTTCGAAGCCGAGCGTCCCAAGCTCGTTCCCTATGCCGGCCGCTTCGACGGCTTCCATGCGGTGACGGCATCGGTCTCGAAGACCTGCCTGGTGCGCTTCGACAACAACAAGTACTCGGTCGCAGCCAGCGCAGTCGGACGGCCGGTCGAAGTCCAGGCTTATGCCGACCGCATCGTGATCCGTCAGGATGGACGCATCGTTGCCGAGCACCCGCGATCCTTTGGCCGCGGCGAGACGACCTATGATCCCTGGCACTATGTGCCGGTGCTGGCTCGCAAACCCGGTGCCTTGCGCAACGGCGCTCCCTTCAAAGACTGGGTGCTGCCGGCCGCGATCGAGCGGATCCGGCGCAAGCTTGCCAGCACCGACGATGGCAATCGGCAGATGGTCGACATCCTCACCGCGGTGCTGACTGACGGTCTGTCCGCGGTGGAAGCGGCCTGTGCCGAAGCGCTCGGTCATGGCGTCCATTCCGCCGATGTCGTGCTCAACATCCTGGCCCGTCAACGTGAACCCGCCCCACCGGCCAACATCATGACGCCGGCCGCACTGACGCTCCGTCATGCACCGATCGCCGATTGTGCCCGCTACGACAACCTCCGGAGGACCATCTGATGGAACGAACCCAAATCTTCGACCTCATGGGCGAGCTCAAGCTCTACGGCATGAAGGCTGCCTTCGACGAGATCATGGCAACTGCCGTCAAGCGCCAGCACGAACCTCAGCGCATTGTCGGCGACCTGCTTAACGCCGAGATCAACGAGAAGCAGGCCCGCTCGATCAAATACCAGCTGACCATTGCCAAGCTGCCGCTTGCCAAGGACATCGCCGACTTCCAGTTCGACGGCACGCCGATCAATCAGACTCTCGTCAATGATCTCGCCAGCGGCGGCTTCATCGCCCAGCAACGCAATGTCGTGCTGGTTGGCGGCACCGGCACAGGCAAGACCCACCTGGCCATTGCCATCGCCAGAAGCTGCATCCGATCCGGTGCCCGCGGCCGCTTCTTCAACGTAGTCGACCTCGTCAATCGCCTCGAGACCGAGACCCGCAACGGACGGCAAGGACGGCTCGCCGAGCATCTGACCCGGATGGACTTCATCGTGCTGGATGAACTCGGCTATTTGCCCTTCGCCCAGTCCGGTGGCCAGCTCCTCTTCCACCTCGTCAGCCGGCTCTATGAGCGCGCCTCCGTCATCGTGACGACCAATCTCGCCTTCGGCGAATGGCCGAGCGTGTTCGGCGACGCCAAAATGACCACAGCGCTGCTCGACCGATTGACCCATCACTGCGACATTGTCGAGACCGGCAACGATAGCTGGCGGTTCAAGAGCCGAGACGACGATCACGCCACCCGCGCTCGTCTCGCCTCCGCTATCCCGGCCAGCTCCGACGAGACGAGCGCTACCAGCAAAGCCCGCCGCACGAAGGGGTCAAAATTGGACGCCGATGAGGGGTCAAATTTGCAGGCCGATTGACAAGCCAATCGGACGCCATGAATGCCCTTTACCTAGGACAACCTGCGATGGTCACGCTCCTCGCGGGCCGTCTATCCGAGTGAGCTGCTGCCGGTTTGATGGACACCGAGATTAGGTGTTTCATGAAGCCGGAGGTGGCGATGAAAAGACGGAAGTTCAGCCGCGAGTTCAAGGTCGAGGCGGTCAAGCTGGTGCGGGAACGTGGGGTGTCGGTGGCGCAAGCTGGCCGTGACCTGGATGTTCATGAGAATGTTCTCCGCAAATGGGTGAAGGAGTTGGGCTCCGACCCGGCGCAAGCCTTTCCCGGCCACGGGCAGATGAAGCCGGAGCAGCAGGAGATCGAGCGGCTGCGCCGTGAGGTCGCCAAGCTGAAGGCCGAGCGGGATATCCTAAAAAAGGCCGCAGCCTACTTCGCGAAGGAAGCGACATGAAGTTCGCCTTCGTCGCGAAGCACCGGACGATCTGGCCGGTGGCATGGCTATGCGATGCGCTGGGAGTGTCGCGGTCGGGCTTCCATGCCTGGCTGAACCGCTCTCCCAGCGCCAGATCCCGCAGCGACGAGGAGCTCGGCGGCAAGGTCAAGGCCAGCTTCGCCGCCAGCGACCGCACCTATGGCGCACGCCGGGTGTGGCGTGACCTGCTCGCCGACGGGGCGGATTGCGGCCTGCACCGGATTGAGCGGCTGATGCGCCTGCAAGGCTTGCGGGCGCGGCCGCGACGTCGGCGCTTACCGAAGGACAGCGGCGATCGACAGCTCGAGACCGTACCGGCGAACCTCCTTGACCGGCAGTTCGCCGCCGAGCGGCCGAACCAGAAGTGGATCGCCGACTTCACCTATCTCTGGACGGCCGAAGGCTGGCTCTATGTCGCAGCGGTGATCGACCTGTTCTCACGCCGCGTGGTGGGCTGGTCGATGAGTGCCTCCATGACGGCACAGCTCGTGACGGACGCATTGTTGATGGCCGTCTGGCGGCGCGGCAAGCCGGATGCGCTGTTGCATCACTCCGACCAGGGCAGCCAGTACACCAGCGAGCAGTTCCAGCGCCTGATGGCCGACCACGGCATCGTTTGCAGCATGAGCCGCTCCGGCAACGTCTGGGACAACGCGGCGATGGAGAGCTTCTTCTCCTCGCTCAAGACCGAGCGTACGGCCAACAAGATTTATCAAACCAGAGATGAGGCACGCGCCGATGTGTTCGACTACATCGAACGATTTTACAACACGACCCGCAGGCACTCGACCATCGGCTATCTCAGCCCGGTTGAGTTCGAGCGCAAGGTGGGATTAGCTTAAGCGGGTGTCCATCAAACCGGCAGCAGCTCAAGCAGGCTAAGCCGGGACAGGCGATTTATTGTTCCGGCTGCGCGAACTCGCCAGCTGACGAGGTTTTTGATCTGCGGCACGATCAAGGCTATTTCGCCGGGAAGCATGTGAATGAAGTGCTAGCCGGTGGCCATGCCCGGCATTCCGGTGCGAGCGATGAGGGAGAATGGTCAGCCGGATATACCGTTCGCGTCGCATACCGAGCTTAAGAACAGTTTGATGAGCCACCAGAGATACCGGAACTACACCTATCTGATGGAGGCGGAGATCGCAACGTTGCAGGATCTCGGCTACATCATCGATCAGCGCAATTTCTTCAGTTACTCCATCTACGGCAACGGCCAGACTCTGGTGAATGATGACCCCTTCTTCGCCCGTAACGCTGACGGCACCGCCTATCTCGCGAATACCTACAACACGGCCACGCTCGGACTAGGATTGCACGTTTATGGCAGTAGCAACACCGTGGTTCAGCGCGCCGACCTGCTTTCAGGCGGAGCCCGGGGCGCTGGCATCCGTGTCAATGGCGGAAACAATTCGATAACAATCCTGCCCGGGACCCGTGTCTATGCGGACGGCGCCTATGCGCGCGGCGTCATGTTCGCCTATGGCAAGGATCACACATTCACCCAGCGTGGCAACGTGCAGGCTCTCGGCGAGGCAAGTTTCGACTTTGGCAACAACCCGCTGGCATGGTGCGGCGCTGTCAGGGGACATTTCAGGAGCAGAGCCAAATAATCAGGAACGCCATCGGGAGGCCGGCACCCAACGCGCCGCCGATCGTCAACGCAAACGCCGAAATCAAATTTGCATCGGCCTGAGGCTCACGCCCAGACACGCCGTTACTCCACGAGACCCCACGGGCATCGCGTTCAGCGCTGGCAGGTGAGCGAACCAGTGCTTTGGCAGCATCAACACGCGACGCTTTCTCAGCTCGCCACTGGTAGTCGTCAGCTAGGGCTTTAAGCTGACCCGCAATCGCTCGGTCGGTCATGGTTTGGGCAGCGCGGAGCAAAGTCTATGCGGTTTGTAAGTATTCCTTGCCTCGTTGTAAGCTGAAGCTCCCGCCCACGCTAGGTATTCCGCGCCCGCATCTGTCAGATAAACTTGGCCATCCAAGCCAATCACCGCATAGCCTACCGCCAGCGCGCTCCACATCGTCCCCCAGGACAAGGAGATCATCTCGAACAGCAATCCGGTGAAAATGGTCATGCGACGCGGCTCTCCTTGTGTCTGGAACATCACAGAGCCCTCGCGCGGTTCTCAGGCGCCTGGTCTAAGGCGATGTGGCGCCAGGGTAGCCAACCGCGGTCACTTGCCCGGCGCGTTCTGAAGCGATCGAAACACTACTTGGAACAAATGGGGCGCCATGAGTAGTACCGGACGAGACCACACGTGCCATCACAAACTGCGCATCGCGCGGCTCTGCCAGATCCAAGATTATCGGAGCAATTGGGCATTGTAGTCTCCTCTTGGTATTATCGTCCCTGTTCGTCGATCGTCCGTTTTCACCTCCTACTTCATGAGCCTGTCCGCTTTTCCAACGCATGCAGCCTAGGACGATTGCGATCAGAGACTCAATTGAACGTAGGTAATCGTCGGGCATCCAAGGGGGCCACGGAACGATACGAAGGTTTACGGCGCGCGCCCTTAAAACCGACCATTTCCGCAATGGGGCGTAAGCGCCAAGCTGAGCCGCTCAGGCAGCGTGAGCTATGCGGGAACCTGGGTGATGACGGAATGAGATAGGCGGCGTATCGAGGCGAGTGTCGAGCCTGCCAGAACCTCTCTCAAGGAGAGCGATACGCCATGAACGAGCATAGCAACATTGTCCCACTGCGTCAGCCCGATGAGATCGACGATCCACTGACGAATGTTTTGCGATCGTGGCCTTCCCCGGGGCGCAGCCCCGCATGCTGAGGCGGTGGCCGTTGAAGTTAGCGGCGCGTGATAGGGACAGCGCTTGCTTCGTGCGAATTGATCTTCCCCCGAAAAAATGGACAAGGTTAAGCTGCTTTTAGCTCCATCTCGATCGGACTGACATAGCCGATGGCGGAGTGACGACGAGTTCGATTGTAGAAGCCTTCAATGTAAGCAAAGATATCACGTGTGGCCTCTGCGCGTGTTGCATAGTGAGTGTGGTAGACGAGCTCGATTTTGAGCGTGTGAAAGAAGCTCTCCATTGGAGCATTGTCATAGCAGTCGGCCTTGCGGCTCATCGATGCCCTCAAGCCGGCAGATTGCACGACCTTGCGGTATTCCGCCGATGCGTATTGGACGCCGCGATCGGAATGATGGATCAGACCGGCGCCAGGCCGCTGCGCTGAGACGGCCATCCGCAAGGCTGCCAGCGGCAGCTCGGCACGCAAATGATCCGCCATCGCCCAGCCGACGATCCTGCGGCTGTACAAATCCATGACGGTGGCCAGATAGAGCCAACCCTGATCGGTCTCGATGTAGGTGATATCGGCGAGCCAGATCCGGTTCGGCGCAGTGGCGGTGAAGTTGCGCTCGAGCAGGTTCGCCGCGATCGGGAGGTCGTGACGGCTATCGGTCGTCCGCACCCGGCGAGGCCGTGCCATGATGGCCGTGATACCGTGATGGCGCATCAGCCGCTCGATGCGGCCACGGCTCGCCCCGCGGCCCTGGGCCTTCAATTCGACATGGATACGCGGGCTGCCGTAGCGTCCGTTTGTCTCGCGATGGACGCGCTTGATGTCGTCGACAAGCTCACGGTTGGCGACCGATCGCTGGCTCTCCGGCCGGGAGCGCCAAGCATAATAGCCGGCCGGCGAGACACCGAGCACGTCGCACAGGATCGTCACAGGATAGTCGGCGCGGCGATCTTCGATGAAGCGGAATCTCATTTCGGCCCCCCAGCAAAGATCGCGATCGACTTTTTTAAAATGTCGCGCTCCATGCGCAGCCGCTCGTTCTCTCGCTGCAGACGAGCGATCTCCGCCGCGTGGTCCGCCGACGGCAGCGTCGCTTGCGTTGTGGGGCGCCGCGCCGCAGCCGTCGGCTCTCGCCCAGTTCCACGTAGTTCCACCCAGCGCCGCAAAACTGAATCGCGCAGGCCAAGTTCCTTGGCCACCGATCCGATCGAGCGGCCACTCGAAGCGACCAGATCGACCGCTTGCCGCTTATAGTCGTCCGTAAACGACCTACGCTGACGTCCTTCCATCCAACACCTCTCCTGGCTCTTCGAGCCTACTACAGGTGTCCATCAATTCGGAGGAGGTTCAAATGCGCGAGCGCCGAATCATGTGTAAGCGCGAAGCCGATCTTTCAATTACCCATAATTTTTGCTTCGATCTCGGCTCCCAGTTCGATGTCGGTCAGCCGCGATAGTCCGCGCCAGATCACGGTATTTCCTGGAGGCGGATCGTTGGCTCGGGCCAAGTATCCTCCGAGCCGCGCGATCTTGATGACATAGTGCGAGAGCGTGCTTCGTCGAGAGCGGTCGCCCCCCCTGTCTTTCACCAAATGATCAAGAAGCCTGATTTCAGGATCTGTCAGCGCCGTTTGCGGTAGGGCATTCGGGGAGGAACGATTGAGCATCGTCATCCAGAAGACCCGCCAACTCACAATGCAGAAAACCGCGATCAGATTGACCAGACGCTCAGCTGTTCGCAATTTCGACTCCTCCGCCTTGCAGCCCGATTTGAGGATCTTATGGAAGACTTCGATCTTCCACCTCAACGCGTACCATTCGATCTTCTCGATGGCGTCTTTTCGCGATTGGACCGGAAGATCGGTGAGGAGGAGCTTCCACTCGATCTTCTGTCGCCGCTTCGGCTTTCCCCGCTCTTGAGCATGAATCACCGTCAGAGTGAGTGCGGGATATTTCTTCTGCTTGCCGATCGGCGGCAGAACTCGAAGCTTGCGGAAACGAATTTCGAGAAGCGCGTCATCCGGATCGCCTTTGTCGTCCTTGACCTTGATCCGATGTAGGCCTTTGACCGTAACCTCGTCCATTTCGTCGGCAATTGTATGATCACCGCCCCCGGCAAGCCGATCAACACAGGTTCGCAGCAGGAAATGCGTTCCAACCTTATCGGCTAGGCAAAACAGCTCATAGATGTCGCTCTCGCGATCACCGATATGAACGCATCGTCCAGGGGCAGCGAGAAGGTCGGTCGATTGCCGTAAATTCTCCAGCCAGCGGATGCTCTCCGTCTGCTCGATCGGAACCCGTGTCGGATTGATCTTTCGCTTCAGCGCCGTCGTCCCCTTGAATTTCTTGCGTGTCCAGAACTTGATTGCCGCCAGACCGAGCGGAAGCCCCTCGGTCGTCACGGCGAGGCTCGAATGCATCAAGATGCCGCACTGCGTGCGCTCTGCCGTCTTACCCGTAAAGCCAATCAGATCCGGCTTCTCGCGCTTGAAGCTGAATTCCTTCGTGTCATGGAGGACGAGGATCGGTCCCTCCGTCGTCGTTACGCGCCCGTGCGTCGCCTCAAAGTGACCGCAAAGAATATCCGCCTCGTTGACCCGTTCGTTGGAGAAGAAGCGATAGGCGGCCTTCGTGTTGTCCCAGTCCTGACAAACCAGCGGGATGCTTTGACCCATGTCGCTCCCGATCTGGGCGAGCAGTTTGCCGAACCGGCGGCCAAGCCGCTCATCCTTAAACTCGCATCCCGCAACTTCCCGATCAACCCACGTCTCGATACCGGTGGTCAATCGCCGAGCACGCCCCTCCGCGCGTTCCCTCACCAAGCCCATCGAGCACCCCACGCCTCCGAATCAGGTGCTCAACAATGAATCACAACAGATTCTGCCGATTCAAGATTTCGCCTCGGACGCGTCCGTCTATATCGAGCGCAAATTGTGGGTAATTGGAAGGATCGCCCCACGCTTACGAACGTCTTGGTCCCTCCGGGCAATATGCACAATCTGACAGAAGTCGAAGGCCGCCCCAGTTGGCGGCCTTTTTCCACGGTATCAGGGCTTGGTTCAATTTTTCCCAATTTGAATCCGGGAACGCCCCAATTCGCTAACGACACGTCAATTTCTTTTGGCACGTGAGCAATATTGACCAGCCTTGGAACGTCGGCTGTTCCAACCGTCGGCCATCACCGCCCTGTAACGGCGTCTACCGGTGACTGAGAGCGTTCGCGCTCCCCGCCCAGCGACAAGGGAGCGTGGCATGATCGAACAACCCCATTTCGATTCATATTCAATCCCAGCACGCGTCAGTCTTGGCATCGCTATTTTCGGCGGCACTCTGCTTATCGCGGTGATGCTTACGGGTGCCTTCATCGTGCACTGAGGCCGCCTCAGTTGGCGACCTCTTTTACGATCAGACAACCGTCGCGCCGCGCGCTTTGTCCGCCAGTGAAGAGTCTACACGATGCAACGCAGCGATCAGTGGACCGAGCTAGTTCCATGCCCGAACTGTGGAATGTCAGGGGCTGCCCGTCTTTCGAAGGCCCCAAAGGGAGCCTTTGATTTTAGGGTGGAGGCCATTCCTGCGGGCTTTAAAGTGAGTCGCTTGGAATTCGGTAACACCTTCTTCTGTGGGGCATGCGATCAACCGGCGCATACCCAGATAACAAAGCAATGAGGCCCTCAGTTGCGCCACTGAGAGCGTCCCCGGCCCCGCGCTGGATGAGGCCACGGGGCCGGGAGCCAGCGGACCGGGAGAAAGGAAAACCGAACCCCCCGGTCCTATCCAATCAGAGATCAGAGAGCTGGCGCCGGTTGTTTGGACAGCGCCCCGCGGGATTTAAGTGGATTCCTGCCGGGTTATGCTGAACGCGGGGCCTTACGATTTTGTCGTTGCGTCGGGAGGGCGTAGCCCGACCAGAGCGACGACAAAATCGTCGGCGACGGTCATGCGGCCATCACCATAGCTTGCGTGCCGAAGTAAGCCTCGTCGGGCGTGCGCCCGTCAAGGCTCGAGTGAGGGCGTCCCTGATTGTAGAAGGCCAGATACTTGGCAATTGACGCTCGCGCCTCGGACACGCTGTCGTAGGCGCGGAGATAAACTTCTTCGTATTTGACCGTGCGCCAGAGCCGCTCGACAAACACGTTGTCGCGCCAGGCGCCCTTGCCGTCCATGCTGATGGCGATCTTCGCGTCCAGCAGCACATCGGTGAACTCGAGGCTGGTGAACTGGCTGCCCTGGTCCGTGTTGAAAATCTCGGGCCTGCCGTGCTTCGCCAACGCCTCCTGGACCGCTTCGACGCAGAAGGCCGCCTCCATTGTGATCGAGACGCGATGGGCCAGGACCCGTCGGCTGAACACATCGACGACCGCCGCGAGATAGACGAAGCCACGCCGCATCGGAATGTAGGTGATGTCCATTGCCCACGCCTGGTCGGGCCGCTCGATCTTCAATCCGCGCAACAGGTACGGGTAGATCTTGTGACCCGGTGCCGGCTTACTCGTGTTCGGGCGACGATAGACCGCCTCGATCCCCATGCGCTTCATCAGCGTCGCGATGTGGCGGCGACCGGCGTATACGCCCTCCCGCCGCAGCAACGATCGCTGCATACGCGCTCCCGCGAAGGGATAATCGAGATGCAGCTCATCGAGCCGACGCATCAAGGCAAGGTCCTCGGCCGAAACTGGCCGAGGTTCATAGTAGACCGTGCTGCGAGCCAGCTTCAGGACCTTCGCCTGGCGCACGATAGAAAGATCATGACCGCGGTCGATCATCGCTTTGCGCTCAGCAGGCCCGCCTTGGTGAGCGCGCCGGACAAAAAATCGTTTTCCAACGCCAGCTCGCCGATCTTGGCATGTAACGCCTTCAAATCGACCGGCGTCTCGGCCGACGCCTTGTCATGCCCAAACACGCCGGCGGCGCCTTCCAGGAGCTGGTTTTTCCAGATCGTGATCTGGTTCGGATGAACATCAAACAGTTGCGCCAGCTCCGCCAGCGTCTTGTCGCCTTTGACCGCAGCCAAAGCAACCTTCGCCTTGAATGCCGGAGAATGCATCCGGCGGCTCTTCTTCGTCATCTTCGCTCCTGATTCGCGGCAAGAATCCTCGCCGCTGTCAGGCAGAAAATCCACTCAAGCTACTGTCCGAATTTGCGGAGCCAGCTCTCTTGGCGCCCGTGCCGTTCCTCTTTCGGTAGTTACGCGAATAGGTGGCGTACTTTACTCGCTTCAGCTCGAGCCGAACTTTGTAGTTCGGGTCGTCGCAGGCTCCGATGAACCGGAAGCCGAAGGCTTGACGGTCGCGAATGGGTACTATGAGCAGTCGCGCACTGGTCCGGAGTCCACAGCTTGTTGCTGCTCTTCGTGTCCGCAACGACCGCTTCCAATTGCTCTCGCGTCAACCAGGGTGCCCAGCATCGGCACCAACGGCGCACCGATCGCATCGGGTTACCCGGCGAGGCGAGGCAAGCATGATCGGCGCCCCACTGGAGTATCCGTCGGCCCCGTTCGTTTTGGGGCGGGACGTTCCAGCCAATATGCTCAAACCACCTTCTGGCTTCCTTTGGCTTCCTTCAAACGGCCCCGCGCAAACAGCGCACCGTCTTGTCGGGATCGGCATCGAGCGCCGACGGCGCCGAAGAGGAGAACGCGTCTTGAGAATTGCGATCAAGATCGCTAATTTCTGCGCAGCCGATGGTCGTCGGTGAACTCTCGATGAAGGCCCTGTCGGTTGCCGACGCGGGGGCAGCACCGGCTTGGTCTCCTTGGTTCCGGCGGCCTTCACCGCGTTGAGGTAGTGCAGGGTGGCGTTGTAGGTCGCTGCCTGGTTCATCGTCGGCATCCGCTTCATGCGCTCGAAGAAGCGCTTGCCGAAGGCGCGAGTGCGGTCGTTGAGATCCCAATAGTAGGCCTCGGTGATGACCAGACCCTGCGCGAGCTTCAGCCCGAGGCTGTGGATGTCTCGTTCGTCGGAACGTCGCTTTCATTTGATGGACTGAAGTTTGCGGAGCCGATCAAGGCGCACGAGCACGCCGCGCAGCTTTCTGGGGATTTCGCGAACTTTTTGCGAGAAGCTGGAATGGGCGCCATCCAAACTTCAATGGAGGACATAGATTCCGATAAAAAAATAGAACTGCATGCCGAAGCTCGCGAACATCTCCTGGGTCGCAGTGGCCAGCACCACGGCCAGCAGGGCGACCACGAACGTCGACAACGACCACGGCCGCAGCTTCAGAATGTAGTCATTGCCCTTGCGCATCGAGACGTCCCGGCCTCCGCGAGTTCCGGGAAGGTAGCCGAGGAGGCTCGCGAATAAAACACCGTAGGACTCCGTGGGGGCGGCGTTCTGTTCGATACCGTGAAAAGGAACCGGCCCGGTCAAGCCCCTGCCGCATTGTCGCGCTTATTGCATTGCGGCAAGGTGATTGGGGACAGCACGATGCTGGAGCTTCTGATTGTCGTTCTCGTCGCCGGGATCGGGTTCGCATCGGGATATGGCGTCCGCGAGTTGATCTCGCGCCGCCGGCGCCGGTCACCGCCGCGCGTTCACGCGCCGAAGGCGCGGGCCGCCAATGACGACATCTCCGCGCGCGGCCGGTATCGGCCGACCGGCACGCAACAGGCCGATTACGCCACTCCGCCCGACGAACTCGACGGCGCCGTTCGCGATCTGCTCGGCGAACTCAGCCGGCGCACCGCCAAGCCGCCATCGGCACCGCACCGCCGCCGGCAATGAGGGGAATGCGGGGCGAACGGCGGTCAGACCACCGCTGCGCTGATCGATCTGCTGAAGGAAGAGGAAATGGTGGACGCACAAGGGATCGAACCTTGGACCTCTCCCGTGTGAAGGCTGCGGGCCTGCTTTTTACGCTAATAAAATCAATTGTTTAGCAGTGAGGTCGTGCCCTGGCACGGGAAATGCACGGCCGTACGCTAACTGGACATCGCAGCTCGTAGTCCGATCCACGCAGATTGCAGTGTTGAAAATGAGCCAATAACGTTGCCATTGATCGCTCGCTCAACGGATCACACACAATGACACCAGACAACGTGGCGCGCAGTCGACACGCCGCGCAGCAGGATACCGTGCTTTGGCTGTTCGTCGCTGGTATTCTTGCTGCCGCAATCGGGTTTTCCTGGAATCCAACTCCGTTCGCGCAAGCGCTCGCGGTAGTTTTCATTGCCTGCGCACTAGCCCACGCCGCCCTTGCTTATGGGGCGCGACGCGCCTTGATCCTGTTCGTTGCTTGCAATGCAATTTCGTTTGCGATGGAGAACCTCGGCACCGCCACGGGCTTTCCATTCGGCGTCTATCATTTTGAGGTCGGTGCGGGTCTACCGCATGTCGGCCTCATTCCGATCGTCGTCGGACCCCTGTGGTTCGGCGCGGGCTATTTTTCGTGGACGGTCGCGTCTGTTCTGCTTGATGGCGCCGACCATCAGCTCGATCGTCCTTTCAACTTGATCGCCCTGCCCGTCGTCGCGGCGTTCGTGATGACTCAATGGGACCTTGTGATAGATGCCCCCAACGCAACTATCGCCAAGGTCTGGATATGGCACAACGGCGGCGGTGTGTTCGGTGTTCCTCTTACCAACTATGTTGGCTGGCTTCTCACCTCATGGCTGATTTTCCAGGTCTTCGCGCTCTACCTGCGCCGCAGCGACCTCCGGCCGTATTCAAAGCTGAGCCTCAAGCTGCCGGCGATCGGTATCCTGTTCTATGTAGGCGCCGGCCTTACTCACATCGTACCCTGGGTAATGGGACAGACAGGCGAAGCCGTGGACGCCAGAGGGTATGGCTGGCAGGTCCACGACATCCGCGAAGCCACCGTCGCAATCCTGCTGTTAACGATGCTCTTCACCGCGCTGTTGGCAGCGCTGCGCCTACTGCGCCGGACGAGTCAAAAATGAGCCATGGCGTGGAATTTTGGCTCACAATTTTAGTTAAAAACGCGCTCGGCTACGGAAACTCAGAAGGCCGTACAGTCACGCTATGGAACGTTTCAACCTCTACGTTCACTGCGTTATGGTGCCCGGGCGTTGTTGATGGCGAGCCTTGGTTTCCACTTTTTATTCGCCGCGGTTACGCCGGTCGTCTCATCGTAGCCTAATAGCTGGCATATTTTAAAGGCTTCACCCTTTCGGTATTGCTCCCTACTCGGTGCGCAGCGAAGTCCGTGCGCCGGCCTGCTTTGAGAGGCGAATAACGAATTAAGGGGTCTGACGCCGTCTAGTTGTAGCTGTGCATCTTCCATCGAGCGGCCTTGCGTCGAAAGGGCGTCACCGTGGGCGGCCGTTTGCCGTCTAATGCCGCTGCAATTTGGCCTGCAATTGATTCTGATGCTCGCCGAAGCGGATCATTGTCAAGGTGTGCGTACCGCGCCGTAGTGACCGCTTGCGTGTGGCCAAGCAGCCGGCCAATGATTGGCAATCCTAGCCCGCTACCAGCACCGAAACTTGCGTAGGTGTGCCGCAAGTCGTGAAGCCGAACACCGGTTAGGCCGGCCCTTTTGGTGATGGCACCCCACGGCCGTTTCAGATCGTGGCGTGGCATTTCCGGGTCGTCGCCGGGAACGACATAGGGCCCAATCCACTCTAGCCCGTCTTATTCGTCAGAGGGCGCCTGAGAGGCTGGCGAGCGTGGTGTAAAGCGCTAATGCGGCGTAGGATTCGGTTGCGAAGCCAACCCCATCACCTCAACCGCGAACGCCACGCCCGCCATGACCGACGATACGATTCTGCCCTTCTCGTTTCCAGCCGTTCACGCCAAGAAAGTCACAGCTGCCTTCGATGGCGGTCGGCTGACCTCGAACGGGGGCGTGATGCTTCTGGCGATGGCCGAGCGGCGTCTCGGCTTGGCCGACAATCTGGCCCGGGTGTTCCCGGATCGGCGCGATCCGACGCGGGTCGTGCACAGCCTTGTCGATATGTTCCGCGCGCGCATGTTCGCGATCTGCTGCGGCTACGAGGACGCCGACGACCTCGATCATCTGCGGTCCGATCCCGCATTCAAGCTGGCCTGCGGACGGCTGCCGGACACGGGTCGCGATCTGTGTTCCCAACCGACGCTGTCGCGGCTGGAGAATGCTCCGCGCCTGCGCGACGTGATCCGACTGACCTACACTTTGGTCGACGCATGGATGGATAGCTACCCGCGCGAGCCGGCATCCGTCACGCTCGACATCGATGATACCTGCGATGTCGTCCACGGCCATCAGCAGCTCTCGCTGTTCAACGCTCATTATGACGAACGCTGCTTCCTGCCGATCCACGTCTACGACACGGAGAAGAGCCGGCCCGTGGCGGTCGTGCTGCGGCCCGGCAAGACGCCGGGCGGCGTCGAGGTGCGTGCCCACCTGCGCCGCCTGATCCGGCATATCCGGACGCGGTGGCACAACACGCGAATTACGTTCCGTGGCGACGGGCACTATGCCCGGCCGGAGGCAATGGCGTGGTGCGAGACCAACGGCATCGACTACATCTTCGGTCTGTCCGGCACCAAGCCGCTCGCCAGAAAACTCGACGAGGCCGCCGACGACATCCGCACGCGACGCGCCATCGAGAACCTGCCGGTTCTGCGTGGCTATACCGAGACGCGCCACAAGGCCAAGTCCTGGGATCGCGAACGGCGTACCGTCGCCCGTATTGAGGCGACGATGCTCGGCCTCGACATCCGTTTCGTCGTCACCAGCCTCGATGTCGGCTCGGCCGAGTGGATCTACGACAGCCTGTATTGCGCGCGCGGCCAAGCCGAGAATCTGATCAAGCTGCATAAGACACAGCTCGCCTCCGATCGCACCAGCTGCCGTTCGGCGCTCGCCAATCAAGTCCGCCTCGTTCTCCACACCGCCGCTTATTGGCTGATGCTGACCGTGCGCGACGCGATTCCCAAAGCCCGGGAATTGGCCACAGCCGAGTTCGCGACGCTGCGTCTTCGTCTCTTGAAACTCGCTGCCCGTGTGGTCGAGACCACGAGCCGCATTCGCCTTGCGTTTGCCGCGGCCTGTCCCGAAGCCGACCTGATCCGCGGCTTGCCAGGCGCGCTGCTGCCGCTCGGTCCTTGACCGGCGGGGCGTCCGCCCCCCGTTCGCCCAACCTACACCTCAAGCGCGTTGCAAAGTACCGGTCGTCAGGCGGTGAAAAGCCGAAGGCAATCCCGCGCGCCTCGTCAGAGCAGATGTGCGGCCACATCAATCGGACTAAAAAAACGCACTCTCACGAATAGGACGGGCTAGATTGTTCAGTACAGAAAGGGCTGGCGCGTTTAGAATGACCGTTTTTCGGCCACTCTTGCTGTCAGGCAGAAACAAACAGCCGCGCTCAATATCTACATGTTGCCACCGCAGATGCAGGATTTCCCTCAAACGGCAGCCGGTAAATAGGAGGAGCCGCAGCGCGGCCGCGGCAGACGGTGCGATCCGGGTAGAACGCTTCTCCTTTGCGACATGTTTGGCAGTAGGTTTCGTTTCATCCACCGTCCAAGCAATGCCGACCGTTTCCGCTTCCCGAATAGCACCTCCAATGCGCTCAAGTTCATCGCTAGTCAGGAAACGTTCGCGGCGGCTTTCCTTAAATTTTTCGATGCCGCGCGCCGGATGGGTGCCTTCGGCGACGATGTCGGTCCGAGCTGCGAAGGCGTACATGCTACCAACCACCGCTAAAACACGGTTGGCCTGGAAGGGCGTCTCGGCGAGCGAGGAGTGCAGCTTGCTGACCTGTACCCGCGTCAGCTTGTCGGCCTTAGCGGTGCCCAAGGCCGGCTTAACAATGCGGTCCAAGACGTCCCGGTAGAACTCTGCCGTCCCGTCCTTGCGTTTCGCTCGCACGTGGTCAACCATGAAACGGTCGACCAATTCAGCCACCGTGGGCGTTCCCCGCTCAGTAGTTTTCTGGCCCGCCGGATCGTGCCCATGTGCCACAGCCCCCAAAATAACCTTGGCGCGCGTTCTAGGGCCTGTTTGGATTCCGGATTCTCATCCTGGCTTGGTTGTGATTCAAGCTTGGGATGGACCGATTCGTTTTGACTGATGCCCAATGGGCGAAGATGGAGCCGCTTTGTCTTGGCAAGCCGGGTGATCCCGGCCGGAGCGGCAATAACAACCGGCTGTTTGTCGAAGCCGTGCTGTGGATTGCGCGCACGGGCAGTCCGTGGCGCGATCTGCCGCGCGCCTTCGGCAACTGGATAACCGTGTACACGCGCTTCCGCGACTGGGCCAAGGCGGGCGTCTGGAAGCGCATGTTTGATGCGGTCTCGGACGAGCCGGACATGGAGTACGTCATGGTTGATGCCACCATCGTCAAAGTCCACCGCCACGGACAGGGCGCAAAAGGGGGACGCAAAACCAGGCGATCGGCCGCTCGAAAGGCGGAATGACCACCAAAATCCTGGCACTGACCGACGCGCTCGGCAATCTCCTGCGTTTCGTGCTGCTGCCAGGACAGCGCTTCGACACGGTCGGCGTCCCGCCGTTGATCGAAGGGCTGACCTTCGATGCGATGATCGCCGACAAGGCGTTCGACAGCAACGCCATCATTGCCGACCTCGACGCACGCGGCGCCAAGGTCGTCATCTCCCAGCACCCGCGGCGCGCAAAACCTCTCGCCATCGACGCGGAAATCTACAAATGGCGACATCTGATCGAAAATTTCTTCTGCAAGCTCAAGGAATTCAAGCGGATCGCCATGCGAGCCGACAAAACAGATATCAGCTTCGAAGCCATGATCAATCTCACCGCCGCTGTGATAAATTCAAGATGACTCCAAACAGGCCCTAGCCCGCTCAGGCGCGATTTTTCCAACCGCCGCGATAGTGTAACGCCGCATGGGCGCCCCGCGGCCGGCGCCCGCCCTATAAACCACCACGTAGGATTTCGCGCCGGTTGGGCGCACTCGTTCACCCAAATCCGGGCGCCAGATATCCGTTTCTCGAACCACGGCTTTAACGCGGCTATGATGGGCAGCGAGTGCTCCTTGCGCGCGGCCAGCCGGATGTCCGGCGATGAGCCGCGGACCATGGCTTCGATGGCGTAAAGTTGTGCGATGTGCCGAACGGCGGCCTCGGCGATCGGCGATTTGGTGTTACGGGCCAATTTGACGAAGCGCCGGCGCAATGGCTCCAGCAATGCACGAGCGTCCACGGCCCTTGCGGTCGAGCGACTTCGGTTAGCCGGTCATAACCTTCATAGGCATCGCACTGCAGGAAGCGTCCGCAAAAGCCATCCAGGAACTGCTCCGCAAAGGCACCGCTGCGACCGGGGGCATATCGGAACAGCACGATCGGCGGACTTGGGCCGCTGTGGCCTCGATCGTCGGAGACGATCGCCCAGAAGTAGCCCTTCTTCGTTTGGCCTCGCCCGGGATCGAGCACCGGCGCCGTGGTTTCGTCCATGAACAGCCGATCCGCCATGGCCAGGCGGCGGCGCATGTGGTTCGCGATGGGCTGAAGATGGAAGCAGGCGCGGCCGGACCAGTTGCCCAGCGTCGCCCGATCAAGCCGGATGCCCTGGCGCGCATAGATCTCGGCCTGACGGTAAAACGGCGTATGGTCGCCAAACTTGGAGACGATCACGTGCGCAATGGCCGCTTCGGTCGGCAGCCCGCTGGGCACGACGCGCTCCGGTGCGCGCGCCTGCACGACAGGGCCCGAGCAGTGGCGACAGATGTATTTCGGGCGGCGCGTGACCAACACCGCCATTGCGCCGGGATCACGTCGAGGCGTTTGCTGACGTCCTCGCCGATCTTCGTCATGGCGCCGCAACCGCACGGACAGAGCGTGCTCGCAAGCTCGATGATCCGTTCCACCCGCGGCAAATGGGCAGGCAAGCAGCCGCGATTGCGATGAGAACCTTGATCCGGCACGCTCCGCGATCGGCCCTTGATCACAGCCTCGGCTCTCTCCTGCGCCGCGTCCAGGATGCCTTGCGCGATCTCCACGTCTTCCAGCGGTAAGTGATACTGATCTGGCCGCAGCTTCTCGGACGTCGCGCCGAACTTCTCGCGTCGCAATTCGCCGAGAATGACTCCAACCGACGCCGCGACTCTTCCGACGTCGCCAGCGCCGCCTGATGCTCGCTCAAGGCCGCTTGCGTTTGCGCCAAAAGCGCTTTCAGTTGTTCATTTTCGTCGCGTAGTGCCGCGATGCTCATGCGCTATTTCGAGCACATCGTCGCCGCGCGTGCCACGTTCAAAATAGCTTCCGAGTCATTCTGCCGCAGTTATCCAGCGACCTGTGGACGCCGCGCTTCTTCCGGGCGGACCAACCTCCAATCCAGCCCCTCGAACAGGGCTGCGAACATCGCCGGCGATATGCGCATCACGCCGTCTGCGATCGTTGGCCAAACGAACTTGCAACCTTCGAGACGCTTGTGCACCAACACCAGGCCCGTTCGATCCCAGACCAAAATTTTGATCCGGTCCGCCCAACGCCCGACATTCTGCATACAGTCTTCGAAGCGCGACAATCGCATATCCGTGGCATCCCCTTTTTGGACGAACGCTTCAAGTCGCACCGTTCCGACGCGGCAAGGATTTGAAGTGCATCTACACGGAGGAACGCCGTGGGTTTAGTCGTGAGGTACCCAACTGGATTGACAAAAGCTATCGCTCCGGCATGGCGCTTGGACCGCCGCAGGTCAGTATTGAGGGGCTCAACGAACTTGCCGTTGTTCTGAAGCTTCTCGGAACGAATCAGGCGTCGAGCGCACGATCCCGTCCTTCGGTGAAGAGGGAGAAGGGACGTGCGGAGAAAAAGCCAATATCGCGAGCCGATGCAGCTGTGTCTGGATCTGGGTCACCGGATTCCCCAGAACCCGCTGAGCGCCAATCCCAAAGGTCTGGTCCAGGCGCTCGCTGATCTGTTGCTGGAAGCGGCGGGCGTCCAGACCGCTCAGATGCCGGGAGGTGACCATGAGTATCAAGATCACGCCTGATCACCTCAGCCGCACCGCCGTCGTCTATGTTCGCCAATCGACAATGTCCCAAGTCACGGGGAATCTCGAAAGCCAGCGGCGGCAATATGACTTGGCAAAGGCCGCGGAAACCACCGGATTTAAGTCGGTGACGGTCATTGACGACGATCTTGGCCGCTCAGGTTCCGGCAGCACTCAGCGGCCCGGATTTGAGCGGCTTGTGGCGATGGTGTGCTCGGGCGATGTCGGTACCGTCTATTGCATCGAGGCATCGCGGCTGGCGCGCAATGGACGCGACTGGCATCACTTGAGCTTCTCGGACTGAAGGGGACGATGTCGGAGTATGAGCTGAGCCTGCTTCGCCAACGTGGAATCGCCGCTCGAGCCTCCAAGGCCCAGCGCGGCGAGTACCGCTTCATGCTACCACCCGGATTTTGTTGGAGTGAACTCGGCAAGATCGAAATCGATCCCGACGAACATGTGGCGGGAGTGGTTCGACTCGTCTTCACGAAGTTCCGCGAGCTCGGCAGCGCCCGGCAGGTCTTTCTTTGGCTGCGCGCTGCCGACATCAAAATGCCTGTGGTCCTGAGGAATGTTCAAATCTACAAGCTCAGCTGGAAAGCGCCAGCCTATCACGAATACGACCCCGCGTCATCCGACGGCAAAATGATCAGCCTCGCGAAGGCTGCGGTCCACTTTGGAATTTGCGTCGGATCTGCAAAGAGCCTGGTTCTGAAGGGCATCTTGCCGGCAACACAAGCAATCAAGGGCTCGCAATGGTTGGTCCCCGTCGACACGCTGAGTTCGGAAGCAGTACGCATAGCGGTGCAGCGCGTGATCGAACGTCGACCGAAAAACTACATTGATTATCAATACGATAAGATGATCCGTCTGCCCGGAATCTGACAAAGGGACGTACAATGAAACGAGCTGTGCTCGTTTCGATCGGAACACGAAGGCTGCGCCGCTGAACGGGTCGAGACGAAGCATCTCCTGCACCTTCGCCGCAAGCCCATCGTGGCCACAGCGGAAGTCGATCGGCCGCGTCGCGATGTAAATCTTCAGATCGGCAACGGCCGCGATCATCGTGACGCTCGCACTGCGCGGATCACCCGGGACAGCTGCTCGCCATCTATGGCTGTGTCCGTCCGCAGCACGACATCGCCGATCGCGATCTCAAGCTTGATCGCCGGAACCTGACGCTCCTCCAACGCGCTTTCCACGACCAGCGGTGCGAATGTCGACTGCGATGCCTCGCACGGCGCCAACATGCCTCGCGGGTGAGCCTTGGTGTATGTCGTCCGGCAACGTCGGTGAGTGTCTCGGTTCGGTCGATGACGTCCCGCAGAGTGTGACCGTCGTAAGGGTTATCGGGCAGCGCCTTGGCGTGCAGCACGAACTGGCCGCCGGGAGCAGGCCGGTTGTTGGTGACGATGGAAGCCTTCACGCCGAACTCGTAAGGCGCGCTGGCCTTGCCCTTGCCGATGCACTCCACCTCGGGGGCATGGAAGGAATACAGCTTCCAGCCGCGCGGGCGCTGCTGCTGCGAGCGGTTCTGCGTGGCCCGGCTCAACGAGAGTGCGAACGCCTCTTCGAGCGCATCCTGGCCTTCGATCTTGCGGCGGATGTCGCGGATGATCCGGCCCAGGCGGCTGCGCAGGATGCGCAACTGCCGCTGGTGCCGCTTGAACGTAAGCGCGACTTTCTCGTCACATTGAATCTCGCATAGAATCAGTCGGCCCCTACGAGAGCCAGTGGATTCGCTGCTGGACGAGAGATTATGTTATATCAGGCCGGGTTTTCGGCGCTGCGGCTTTTGGGGAAGTTGAGACGGAGTAGATCTTCAATATCGTCGTCGTCGCGGCGCGTCGGTTAAGAAGCCGATTTGAGTGGTGTGCGGTGGCTGGTGACTGAGAAGAAGGCAGCCAGGAAGAGGTACCAAAGAGCCCTTAGCCAGGCGAGGATGTGGCGGAAGTTGTAACCGACGGCGGAGAGGATGACGTTGGCGGCATCGTCGACGAGCTATCCGCGCACGGCGACATCAGCCCCTGAGTCGGTTCTGCAGTGCCTGCCGATTGGCAACGAGGTCGCTGAAGTTCAGCAGGTGTGGTTCCCGTCCTTGCTCCAATTGCCTAACCAGCGCCCGCGTGCCGTCCACGACAAAGACGCCGCAATCATAGCCGTTCCGCTGCCGGGCCATGCCGGCTGGCTCCAGGCGGAGGTCCAGCCGACCTGCGAGATGTTCTGCATCCTTGTTGTTGAGTCCGCCGTAGGAATCGTAGTGATAGGCGACCGGCCGGCCCCGGTCGCTGCGATCAACGAACAACAGCGACCAATGGTTGCCGAGGCTATTAGGATCTTCAGGATCGGCATTAATCACGGGCAGGAACAGGAAGTCGGCTGCATCATTACCATTATCATCATCGACGATGCGCTGGAATTCGGTTCGCACGACGCCATCGTGGTCAGAGCGCAGATAATTTAGGACGATGAGGGGATTCACGAATCGCGTCCGGGCGGCGAGATTTGGATGGTACCTCTGCAAATCCTGCTCCTGGAGCCGGCAATCCCTGTCGATATGCTCGTCGCCCAGCCATTCCGTGTCCTGGAGCACCAGCCCGCGGCCGTGAGACGAGGCTGTCGGATCTAAAGCCCCGATCTGAGCATCAGCGGAGGTGCTCGGAAACGGCCGTACAGAATTAGCATCGTCGCGTGATTCGGACGGCGTGGGCGCAGTCAGATCAACCAATGGAAAACCGCGGTAGGTGCCTGAGCGAGCCCTGGCAGCGGGCGCCGGCGCTGCTTCCATTGCGGAGGACCTCCTCAAGCCCCGAAATAAGGCGAGCATCCTCGGAATAAAGAGGCGGGCTTACTTCTGTCACCGCTGGCAACCGAGCGACCCGGGGTTCTGCAGCGACACTCGTCAGCTGATCGACAGGTAGGCCTGCTACGGGCAGAACGCTGCCACGTTGACGGTCCTCCGGGACTTAATCTGGTCAACGAAATGGCAGGAAGCCTCGCAGCAGTAGCGATCCATTTGCCGCGTTTGGGCTCATGTGAACCTGTACCGGCTCGAGTCGGGCGGGAGCCGCAGCGCACGTGCGCTGGCTCTCGAATGATGCTGGCTCTCGAATGATCATGACAACCAGCCTGCTTCGCGACCTTGAGAAGCGGGGGCATTCTTGTTCTGACGATGGAGAAATTGATGAACACAGGACAGGCACAGTGGAGTGCAGGTTCTTCCTCGGACGCTTCTGAAGAGGGGGAGCAGGAAAGTTACCTCAGCGGCTTCAGCCGAGCCGTGGCGGATTTGGTCGAAGCCATGACAGGATATCGGACCCCGGCCTCCGCGCGCGCGCAAATCCTCGACAACTGGGTTGCCGAAGAGGGGCAGGGCGAAGCCGAGAATCGGCGACAGGGGCGCACACGAATTAGGGGTTCGGACAACGCGGGCTCGCACTTGCTGGATTTGTCCTCCCTCTCCCTGACCGCTTTGCCCGCCGCCCTGCCGCCAAGATTGCTTGAACTGCGCGCCAGGCACAACGAGCTAAGCAGCCTGCCCTCTAGCTTCCCACCCGGTCTTCAGCATCTTCTCATTAGCCATAACCGGTTGACCAATTTGCCGGACGCTCTTCCGGCGACCCTCTCTCGGCTGGAGGTGGCCGATAACAGCTTGACCAGTCTGCCGGCCAACCTTCCGGCTGGGCTCGAGATCCTGAACGCAAGCGACAACCGACTAACTAGCCTGCCGGACGCTCTCCCGAGCAGGCTCACCTCGCTCGCGGTTAGTGGCAATCAGCTTACCGACCTCCCCGACTCCCTCCCATCGGGGCTTATTGAACTCGATGTCAGCAGCAATCAATTGGCCAACCTCCCCGCCCCCCTTCCGAGCACGCTCCAATCACTCAATCTCAGCGGTAACCGGCTGACCAGCCTGCCTGAGGATCTTCTTGAGGGTCTTGTACCGAATCTTAGTCTCAGCTACCCGCATTTGGAGAACCTCGAGTTCGGGGATAACCCGCTGCCGGACGACGTCCTCGCTAATCTGGCGGCGGCTGAAGCGCCACCTCAGCTTGCGCAGCAATCTCTATATGAGGCTGCCGCGCACTGGCTGGGAGACGCCCCCTCGGCACTGGCCGAATGGCTGCACTTTGCGGATGAGCCCGGCGCCCAGGACTACGCACGGTTCCTAGAGAGGCTACGAGAGACCGTTAACTATGGCAATCACGAGTTTCGGCAGAGAGTGGCTGATGATCTGCGGCAGGCGGCGGCCAATCCGAGATTGCGCGAGCAGTTTTTTGCACAGGCTTCCGAGGCCAACGCGAGCTGCGAGGATCGAGTTACCTTGCACTGGAACGGTATGCAGACCGCGCGCCTCAACGCTGATGTCGAGGGCGGCGTCTATGACGATCGTCTTAGCGAACTGATCCAGCGCGGCCGTGTTGCGTTCCGCTTGGAGGCGCTTGATGAGATCGCGCGCGACAGGGTCAACTCGCTCCTCAGCCTCGACCCAGACATAGACGACGTGGAAGTCTACTTGGCCTATCAACATCGGCTGCGCGAGCCGCTGGAGCTCAGTCACGTCGCCCCTGACATGCGCTTCCTGGCGGTCTCTCGCGTAAGCGAGGATGATGCGACGGAGGCACTGGACCTGGTCCGGGAGCGGGAAGCGAACCAATTCACCGACTATATGGCAACCCGCTGGCAACCTTGGGAGACGGTGCTGAGGCGCATCGCACCGGACGAACATGCAGCGATGCAGGACCGGCTCGTCGAAGCCATGGGCGAAGAGTTTCAAAGCCGTCTGGATCAGCGACTGGCCGAACATGGTCTGGTAGGCGACGTCGATGCCGAGCGGGTGCTCGGAGCCCAAGTCCGAAACCAAATCGCTGGCGAGATAAAAGGCGAGGTCATGCACCGGCTGCTCGCAGAGCGTGGCCTAGAACAATGAGACTTCCCAAGAGTCCCGCAGGGATATTTTCATTGCTCTGTGGGGCTGCCTCAAGATGGATCCTGCAATCGACATCATCCTTGAGCTGACGATTGGCGCTCGAGCGAGAGGCTGAGGCGCGGCCCGTTGAGGCAGCACGCATCTACCGCCGTGAAGATCGCACGGTGTGCGGCAGCGTGAAATGGTCGGCGTGCAGCCTGTCAATCGGCGTTCAAATTGAACGCCGATTGACATCCTACGCTCGCTCATCTGGTCCGGTCATTGCCTCTTGTTTGGTGGCGCCCCTCTGCATCGACGCCCTGCTCCGCGCCGCGGCGGCGGGTATTGGCAAGCTCCGAAAGCTCATTCTTCAGCGCATGCCGACGGGTTTCGACAGCAGGCATGTCGTTGACGAATTGCCGAATCTGGCGCGAGAGGGCGTGATCTGCTGCCGCTCCAGAGCGCTTTAGCTCGGCGGCATAGTCGAGATATCGCTGCCGGATCGCATCCTGACGTGACATAATCTTTTCGTCCCAAGGATGTTTCACAACCTTGCCGCCCCTCACCTCCGTGTTTGCCGTCAGGGCGTGTGAGACAAATTGAAGGATTTTGCGGAGGGAGGATTTCTGGTTCATCGTAGCCACCAGGAGCGAAGATGAAGCAGAAATCCGGACCGGGCAAAGCGCCGGCAGAACAGGTACTAAGGGACATTCGGCGCCAGACCCGCCGGCAGTATTCGGCGGAAGAGAAGATCCGCATCGTGCTGGAAGGACTGCGGGGCGAGGAGAACATCTCCGAGCTCTGCCGGCGTGAGGGCATTGCCGCCTCAATGTATTACGGCTGGTCGAAGGAGTTCCTCGAAGCCGGTAAGCGCCGCCTGGCGGGCGATACGGCGCGTGCGGCGACCTCCGGCGAGGTGACGGATCTCCGTCGTGAGACGGCCGCATTGAAGGAAGTCGTGGCCGACCTCACCCTTGAGAACCGCCTACTCAAAAAAAGCATGAACGGGGATGGGGAGGACGAGGCATGAGATATCCTGCGTCCGAGAAGGCCGAGATCATCCAGTTGGTCGAGCAGTCGCACCTGCCGGCCAAGCGCACGCTGGACAAGCTCGGGATCCCACGCGCCACGTTTTATAGATGGTATGATCGCTATCGTGATGGCGGCGTCGAGGCGCTGGCTGACCACCGGTCTCGACCTGACCGGATATGGAATCGCATCCCCGACGATGTGCGGGGCCAGATCATCGACCTGGCGCTGGAGCTGCCCGAGCTGTCGCCGCGCGAGCTGGCCGTGCGGTTCACCGACGAACGGAAGTATTTTGTCTCCGAGGCATCGGTCTATCGGCTGCTGAAGGCGCATGACCTCATCACCAGCCCCGCCTATGTGGTGATCAAGGCGGCGAACGAGTTCAAGGACAAGACCACCGCCATCAACCAGCTCTGGCAGACCGACTTTACCTACCTCAAGATCACCGGCTGGGGCTGGTACTACCTGTCGACCGTGCTCGATGACTTCTCGCGTTACATCGTCGCCTGGAGGCTTGGTCCCACGATGTGTGCCTCCGACGTCACGGCCACACTCGACCAGGCACTCGCGGCCTCCGGCCTTGACCACATCACCGTCGCGCACCGGCCGAGGCTTCTCAGCGACAATGGTTCGAGTTACGTCGCGGACGATCTGGCCAGGTGGCTCGAACACAAGGGCATGCAGCACGTGCGCGGCGCTCCGTATCATCCCCAAACCCAGGGAAAGATCGAGCGCTGGCATCAGACCCTGAAGAACCGCATTCTGCTCGAGAACTATTATCTACCTCACCACCTCGAACGGCGGATCGGCGCCTTCGTCGAGCATTACAACCACGTCCGCTATCATGAGAGCATCAAAAACCTGACCCCGGCTGACGTCTACTTCGGCAGAGCCGAGACCATCCTAACCGAACGACAGCGCATCAAGCGTGAGACCATCGCAAACCGCCGCTTGCAGCACCAACTGCAGGCCGCTTAAACTCCAACAACAGATGAGCCAGAGCCTCCCTTCTCGAAAAGCCTGATTAGTCTCAAATTATCTGACGACGGACAGCCGCTTACAATCTTGCGGCGGATGTCGCGGATGATCCGGCCAAGCCGCGTCCGCAGGAACTTGAGTTGGCGCCGGGCGCGCTTGAACTGATGGGCGTGGGTACAGCGGCCGACCATGATGGCGGCGCGCTTCGCCAGGCGCGGATGGCTCTGCAGCAGCACACGGTTGCGCTTGGCAAGCCCGACGAGCTTGGTGATGGCCCGATGCATCAGCCGCGCGTCGGTCGGATGCGCAACGGCGCCTTGGGCTGCACCGTGATATCGACTACCACCCGCTCCAGGTCCTTAGCGCCGATGGCGCCAGTCTTGTGTGCAACCGACAGACTTTCCTGGATCAGCGCGACGAGCTGCTCCTCGCCGAGCCGCTGGCGCCAGCGCGTCATCGGGCATCGACATAGGCGTCGAATGCGGCTTCACTCTCGGCTGTCCAGTCGGGCATGGCGGGGCGCTTCGCTGATCACGAAGCAGCACCCTAACAAATCCGCGACCAGCGCGAATCCCCCGCATCCGCGACTTTCTGACTCAGTAAGACTAGTACCTACTGTTCTTAAAGCGTGAGTCGTGATTCAAGGTCGGGATGATACCCGAAGCAAGAGAAGTCCACCTTTCGAGGAAAGATCGCAAGGTGCTTGAGGCGTGTTGCCGCTCCCCGGTGACGTTGCAGCGCGATTTGAAGCGGGCGCGGATAGTTCTGTTGGCGGCGGATGGACGCAGCACTCGGTCGATCGCCAAGGAAGTTGGGGTCCAGCCGCGGATTGTCAGCCTTTGGCGGCATCGCTATGCCGACCAAGGCCTTGAAGGGCTGCAAGACAAGCCGCGACCGGGCAAGCAGCCAATCTATACGAAGGCCACCGACAAGCGGATTCTGAAGCTGCTGGACAAGCCGCCGCCGGACGGGTTCGCACGCTGGACCGGGCCCCTGCTGGCCGGGGCGCTGGGCGATGTTGACGTCCAATATGTCTGGCGGTTCCTGCGCAGCCACAAGATTGACCTCGCGGCTCGTAAGTCCTGGTGTGAGAGCAACGACCCGAACTTTACGGCCAAAGCCGCCGATGTTGTCGGCCTCTATGTCGCCCCGCCCGCGAAGGCCATTGTGCTGTGCGTGGACGAGAAGCCCTCGATCCAGGCTTTGGAGCGAGCGCAGGGTTATCTGAAGTTGCCCAATGGCCGCGCCTTGACCGGCCAGAGCCACGATTACAAGCGGCATGGCACCACAACATTGTTTGCGGCGCTCGAAGTCGCCACCGGAAAGATCATCGCGGCGCATTCAAAACGCCGACGCCGCGTCGAGTTTCTCGACTTCATGAACAGCGTCACCGCGGCTTTTCCGAACCGGAAGCTTCACGTCATCCTCGACAACCTCAACACCCACAAGAAGAACGAGCATTGGCTCAAGGCCCACCCCAACGTGCAATTTCATTTCACGCCGACAAGTGCGTCTTGGCTCAATCAGGTCGAGGTATGGTTTTCGATCTTGCAGGGGCAGTCGCTCAGCGGCACCTCCTTCACAAGCCTCACGCAGCTTCAGGAGCACATCGATGCCTACGTCAACGCATACAACGACAGAGCCGAGCCCTTCGTCTGGACCAAGAAAAAGGTCCGTCAACGCCGTTTCAAAGGCCGCCGTATCACTCAGCTCTGATTCTGGGTACTAGGCGCCCGCCGCCACGTGCGGGCGACGCCGGCATCAACCGGCGGGCAGATGCACCGAGGGCAACAAGCGCGCCTGACGCAACGCCGCCAGATCAGCCGAGCCGGTGCAGAAGCAGGCGACGGCCAACTGGCGGATGACGATCTCGAAATGCGCGACAACCGCCTCAGTGGATACCGTAGCCGCGCGCAGCACGCCGGCCGCCTGCCCGGCGATGTCCGCGCCCAGGCGGATGGCCTTGGCCACGTCGACGCCGTCGCGGATCCCGCCCGACGCGATCAGCTTCACCGTTGGCCCGACGTACCGCCTGCACGCTGGCCGGGGTCGGAATCCCCCAATCGGCGAACGCCATCGCCACCGCACGGTCGGCGGCATCGCGGGCGCGCTGGCCCTCCACCACGGCCTAACTGGTGCCGCCGGCGCCGGCGACATCGATCACCGCCACGCCCGCCTCGACGAGCGCACAGGCCACCGAGGCGGAGAGGCCCGACCCCACTTCCTTGGCCACGATCGGCACGCCCACGCTGCGCGAGCGATCTGCGCCAGGACGCCGCGCCAGTCGCGGTCGCCCTCCGGCTGTACCGCTTCCTGCAGCGGATTGAGATGGACGATGCGTCCGTCGGCATCCACCGCCCGGCGCGCCAGGTCCAGGCCGTCGGCCTCGCGCAGTTGCGCGGCGCCGATATTGGCCAGCAAAGGGGACGTCTGGGGCCAGGCGGCGCAGCGCGCGCGTCAGCCCCTGGGAGTTGCGGGATTGCAGGCTCACGCGCTGCGAACCGACGCACATGGCGATCCCCAAGGCTTGCGCTGCCTCGCTCAGATGCCGGTTGATGGCCTCGGCGCGTGGCATGCCGCCGGTCATGGAACTGATCAGCAGCGGCGCGCGCATGGTCTTGCCCAGTAGCGCGCAGGTCGATGTGCGTCAGGTCCAACTCGGGCAATGCGCAGGTTCGAAACGGATGTACTCCCAGCCGGCGGCGACCGTGGCCGGCGCCGTTCGCCGATCCAGCACGATGTCCAGATGGTCGTCCTTGCGCCGGCTCAGGGCGGCGTCGCTCATGCTCGCTCCATCCGTCGCATCGGGCGACGGCGTTGCGTCGGATCGGACCGACGGCAGCGCGCGCACGCCGCCGCCCTCCCGCGCGTTCAGGCCGGCGCACGCTGGCCTCCCCCCGCAGCGTCGCTGCGGTAGCGGCTGGTCGAGGTCTGGTAGTACTGCGCGCGGATGGCCGCCATGGCCTCGATCAACGGTCCCCACGGCGCGGGAAAGCGTTCCTCCGCCATCACCCGATGCAGCATGCGCGTATGGCCGGCCAGCTCGTCGTTGAGGAACTCCACCACAGGCATAGCCGGATAGCGCTGCAGCAGCAGGATTACCGCGTTGTCGGCCTCGCCGGCCGACCTGTCCTTGTCGCGTCCATGCAGATCGTTCTGCAGGCGCCCTATCGCGGAGATGAGCCGCAGGACCTGGCGAAACGCCGGACGCGCACGCAAGGTCGCCATGTCCAGCCCCCACAGCAACGACAGGCAACAGAACACGTTCGTGTAGGCGATCGAATTGATGCCGTTGTGCAGGTACTCGGCGTAGGACCAGCGTTCCGCCCCTGCCGCCTGCGCGTGTCCGGCGCGCAGCGCCGCGCAGTAGCACCGGGTATCGTCGAGAAGCTGAGCATAGTCGCGACGATCGTAGGCGAGCGCGGCCAGCGAAGCGCGCAGCACAGCGCAGCCCTCGAATCCGGGGAGCGCGCACGGCTCGCCCTGCCCCAGCGCCTGCTCCACCGCGGCGAGCTGCTCCGGCGCGATCAGGCCAAGGTCGTTGCAATCGTCGAGCCAGAACAGCAGCGCCAGTTCGCGATAGAACGCCACGATCAGCGTTTCGTCCTGCGGATCGCGGCCGATGCGGGCGCTGGTGTCGCGCAGGCTCGCGTGGATGCGCTGCAGGATGTACTGGCCGCCCCTGACCGCTTCCACGGCATGCTCGTCGGCGAACCCGGTCAGGGAACGCCCCCATTCCAGCACCTGCTGCAGCGCGCGTTCGGTCTGGATCATGGCGCCGCTCCTGCTCCCTCGGCCAGGACGCGCCGCCCCCAACGGAGCGCCAGCCACAACCCGGCGAGTTCGGCCACGCGCACGACCCGGGTGGGGCAATACAGTTCCTTGCCGATCCACAGCGGCGTCTGCGGCAATGCATGCGCCGCATGGCGGGCGAGCATCCACTCCAGCGCACGCGCCACCGCCTGCGCGATGCGCCGGCGCCCTGTCGGCTCTTCGCTCCCGTCCATCACGTACAACGCGAACAGCGCATAGGCGGTTTCCTCGAATGTGGCCACGCGACCGGCGCCCCAGCCGCCGTCGTCGCGCTGCGCCTGCAGCAGCGCCGCCAGCGCGCGCTCGTCGCGCCACTGGGGCTTGCCTTGCGCCAGCGCAGCGACCGCATGCGCGGTGGGATACAGCCACGAAACGTGCCATTTTTCGTTGTCCCATAAACCGTGCGGGTTGCGATTGGCCTCGACGTAGGCGCTGGTGCCGGCGGCGGGCTTTCCCAACAGTCGCAACGCATGCAGGGCGTGGATGTTGGTCGACACCGAGGCATTGCGCTCGCCGGGGAAGGTGACGAACAGCTCGCCGATTTCGAAATGGCGCAACGCATCGACCGCCGGGTCGCGGCCTGCAAGGCGCAGGACGCACAACGCAACGGCGGTGTCGTCCGCATCGGCCGCGAAGTGCAAGGCCGGGCCTAGACCGCGCACGCCCAGGCGAGCGTCGAGCTGCGCGACGATCACGCGCACCGCCTCGGCGAGCGCGGGATGCGCGAACAGCCCGGCCAGATGCAGGGTGTACAGCGACCAGCATAGCTCGAACACATTGATCGGCCAGACGTTGGGAACGACACCTTCGATGCCGCTGCGCGTCGCCCGCGATGCCGCCTGCAGATACGCGTCGGCACGCCCGACCTGCGGCGTGCTCCCCTGTGTCACGGCGTGCGCACGCCACGCGGCGGTGGCCGCCGGACTGATGCCGATGCTGCCGTCATCATCCGGGCATGCGGTGGTCGGCGACGTCCCCCAGGCTTCCCAGGAGTGCAGCAACGGATGGCCGCTCGGGAACGTCGCCACCGCCCCCAGCTTGACCAGGCACGCTTGCCGCAACGGCAAGAGCGCCGGGTGGCGCGGAAACGCCACGCCGCCCAGCAAGGATGCGGCCTCGCCGCACAACTGCGGCAGGATCAACTCCGCGCCGATCGGCGCGTCTTCCGGCACCGCATGCGCGTAGGGATCGGGCTGGCGCTCGAGGAACCGGATTGCAGCCTGGACTGCGTCGGCAGCGCCAGGAAAAGGATCGGCACGCTGCAATGCCAGCAACGCCGCCCACGTGGGCGCATGGCGGAACAGCGGGAAGTCCGCGCTTCCCCATCCGCCATCGGCCTGTTGCTGTGCGATAAGCCACGCGTATGCGTCCTGCCGACCAGTGGCGTTGCCGTGGAACTGCAGAGCTCGCGCCGTGTCGTAGACGGACGGACCGACGCTGCCGCCGTCGCTCATCTCGCTCAGCAGGTGGCGCAATTCGGAAAGGATCTGTTCGGACAGCGAGTTCACGCGGGATGTTCCTTCTGCAGACGGTTGACGAGAACCAGGATCGGGCAGACGCCGCGCACGTATCCGCAGGCCCGGCGCATGGGCAGCGCCGGACGGCCGCCCTGCTCCGGCGCGGCGACGCGCCCCGATGCCGGTCCGCCGCATAGGCTTGCGCGCAGCGCGCCACGTGCGCCGCAGCCGTGCTGGGCAACCGCTGCGATCGGCGCCGCGGACTCGGACACAGTGCAGCATGCACTGCTGCCGCCCGCCGATCGCAGCGGCACAGGGGCGACTCCATGCGGACGGGCGCGCTCATGCGCATGGCGCGTGCTTGAACAGATACGCGTTGGCCCGCTGCAGCATCTGCGCCAACCGTTCCGCACGCGGCCCCAACGGGGCGATGGCCTCCCCGGCGTCGCGCAACAAATCCAGCGCGAAGTGGCGAGCTGCCTGCAGCCCCATGATCGACGCGCAGGTCGGCTTCTGCGCCGCCGCGTCCTTGCCGGGGGTCTTGCCCAGCGTCGCGGTATCCGCTGTCGCGTCGAGAATGTCGTCGACCACCTGCAACGCCAGGCCGAAACAGGCGGTGTAGCGATCGAGCGCACAGTACAGCGCAGCGTGCGCGGCATCCTCCGCGATGGCGCATAGCGCGCCCATGCGAACGGACGCGCGCACTAGCGCGCCGCTCTTCATCCGGTGCATCGCCACGATCCTGTCCAGCTCGACGTGCTTTCCGACCAGCGACAGATCCATGGCCTGCCCGCCTGCGGCCCCCTCGGCGGACACCGCCTGCGCCAGTTCGCGCACGAGCGCGATACGGTTGTCGCCCGGCGCATCCAGGCTCGCCAGGGTCAGGAAGGCGTGCGCCTGCAGCGCATCGCCGACCAGGATCGCAGTGGCTTCGCCAAACTTGACGTGCACGGTCGGAAGGTCGCGGCGAAGCACGTCGTCGTCCATCGCGGGCAGGTCGTCGTGGACCAGGGTACAGGCGTGCATCATTTCGATGGCGGCGCCGACGTCGTCGAGCATGTGCGCCGGCGTGTCGGCCAGTGCGCCGGCAGCCAGACAGAGCAAGGCGCGGGTGCGCTTCCCGCCATGCAAGGTGGCGTAGCGCATCGCCGCCATCAGCTCGGTCTCACCGTCGTGTTCGGCGCAGAGAAGACGCGCCAGCGCCTGTTCGACCCGCTTTGCGCCGTCCTGCATCCAGATCTCCGGCAGCAGCCCGGGTGCGCCGCGCGCCTGCGCGCCCAATCCGCCGAGCGCGGAAACGCCAGTTCGGTCGTCGTGTAGCGTGGAACCAGTCTGCATGTTGTTCATCTCCTTGGTACCTGACACGGCCACGGCGAGCGCCGAGCCGCCGCGGTGTTGCCGGCGTCGCACCGGGCGCGCGCCGAGTGCAGCAATGCCGCGCGTCGCCGGCGCCGCTGCCTCGCCACACGGGGCATGCGATGCCAGCTCATGAGAATCCGATGCGGATTGTCATGGACGGATGTGCGGTCGGGTAATAGCGCCGGCCTTTTTCGACGCCGCTCAGCAACCGCGGCCGCACCCCGGCCTTGTGCATGGTCAGCGCCAAGGCGATGCAGAACTGCACCAGTTCCAGCCATACCAAGTGGTAGCCGATGCAGACGTGTGGGCCGGTACCGAACTGCAGCATGTCCACCGGCCGGATCGGCTCCGTGCGTTGCAGCCACCGCGCCAGGCGGAACTGATCAGGCGCCTCGTGCAGCAGCGCCGATGTCGAGAAATGCAGCAGCGGGATGCACAGATGGGTGCCCGCGGGAATGCGCCGTTGGCCGAGTTGCAATTCCTGCAGCGCGCGACGCGGCAGGAGCGTGGTCGCCGGATGCACGCGCAGCGTCTCGCGGAACAGCGCCTCGGCGACCGGACACTGCGCCAGGTCCGCGTGCCGGGTCGGCACCGCGCCCACGCGTTTCGCCTCCTCGACCAGAGCGTCCCACAGCACAGGCTGCCGCGCCAACTCGATCACCATCCAGGCCATCGTCGAGGCGGTGGTGTCGTGACCGCCAAGCAGCAGCAAGCGGATATTGGCGACCAGGACGTCATCGGAGAGCGCATCGTCGCTGCGATCGAAGGCGCTCACCATGTCGTTGATCAACCCGGTGCGCGCGGTATGCGCGCGCGCGTCGCGGACGAACTGGCGCAGCTGCGCGTCGATCCAGTCGCGGGCTGCGCGGCCGCGCCGCAAGGGCAGTCCGGGCAGGTCGACCCGGGGCGCGACGATCAACTGCAGCAGTTGCCGGTACTTGCGATGCCATCCCGGCAGGTCCTGCGCGGGGATTCCCATGAGTCTGAAGATGAGCGTGAGCGTCAGGTCGCTGGTTTCGCGCAGGATGGTTACGTCGCCGCGGTCGCGCCACGCCTGCACCCGCGCCCGGATGACGGGCGCGAACAGGTCGCCGATGCCGGCCTCGGTCAGCCCCTTGGGCAGGAACGCCGCCTTGATCGCATCGCGCGCCTGCCGGTGCGCGCCGCCGTCCTGGGCGACCAACGTTCCGCCAAGCAATTCGGGCGCGATCTCTTCGATCAGCGCCGAGGACACGTCCTTGTGCCGGAGCAATGCGAACGCATCCGGATCCACGCAGGTCATCTGGTGTCCGGCAGGGCCGAAATCCAGCCAGAAGCAGCTGCCCAGCGTCCGTTCCGCGCGCCGCAGCAGGCGCGGCAGGTCGCAGACGATGGCGGGAAGATGCCCGACCAGGGGGAAAGCGCCGGGCACGACCGGGATATCGTACCGCAGCCGGTGCCGACGGTCCAGCGGGTTGAGCAGCATGTCCATCAGCAGCGCGGCGCCGCTGCCGCTTCGGCGGTTTCGCCGGCAGGCCGCGCGGCGCGGCTGTTGCCACCGTCGGCGTACGTCGGCACATGCGCCAGCATGCCGCCGTCGATGCACACGACCTGGCCGGTGATGAACGCGGCATCGTCGGAGAGCAGGAACGCCACCAGCGCGGCCACGTCCTCGGGGCGGCCGACGCGCGGCAGGAGCTGGTGCCGGCGCAGATGCCGTTGCATGCACTCGTCCAGCTTGGCGAGGAGACGCTCGGTCATGATGAGACCCGGCGCAACCGCGTTGCAGCGGATCTGCGCATGACCGTACTGGGTGGCGAGCGAGGCCGATAGCATGTTCATCGCCGCCTTCGACGCGGCGTAGGACGTGTGCGCGGTGTCACCGCTAAGCCCCTGGCACGACGACATGTTGACGATCGCGCCACCGCCGCGGGCGATCATCCGTGGGATGGCCTGCCGGCAGCAGAGCAGCGTGCCACGCAGATTGGTCGCCATGGTCTGATCCCAGACCGCCAAGTCCAGGTCGAGGATCGCGCGGTCGCGCGGGGTCAGGTGCATGGCGCTCGCGTTGTTCACCAGCAGGTCGACCCCACCGAGTTGCCGCTCCGCCATCTCGAAAAGCGCTGTCACCGCCTGCGCATCGGCGATGTCCATGGCCAGCGCGTGGCCCGCTTCGGCTGCGATCCGCGCGGCGCCGGCGATGGCCGCCGAGCCATCAATGTCGGCTACCACCACTCTGCCGCCCTCGCGCGCGATGGCGAGGGCGCATGCCTTGCCGATGCCGGCGCCGGTCACCTTGCCTTCAAACCGTCCCATCGTGTCCTCCTGGATTGCGTTGGTCTTTCGCGGCATGCCGCTCGGCCTCCGCCGGAGAAGGCGCAGGGTCGGCGCTGGCGCGCTGGTCATCGCCAGCGTCGCTTTCGATGACCCGAATGGCGGCGACCGGGCACTGGCTGGCCGCGCGCCGCACGGCGGCGTGCAGCGCCTGCGGGACCGTCGCCACGCACACTTCGGCCACGCCGTCCGGGTCGCGCTGGCGAAAGGTGCCCGGCAGCGTCAGCACGCACTGCCCGGTGGTTCCGCACAGATCCTGGTCGACCACGACGCGCATTTCAGCCCCCCCGCGCTTGCAGCCGCACCGACAGCGCGCGGAACGTCCTAAGGAACGCGGACGGCTCCCGGGTCGGCTGCTCGGCCAATGCCAGTGTGGGGAAGCGCGCCTGGATCCGCGGCAGGCTCTCGGCCAACTGCACCCGGGCCAGTTGCGCACCGAGGCAGAAGTGGATGCCGTGGCCGAAGCTCAGCATGATCTTCCCGTCGGTCGACATGCCAGGACTGGTGCCATAGAACCGCGCGGGATCGAAGCGGTCGGGATCGGCGAAGGCGTCCGGGTCGCGATTGCCGGCCGCGACCAGCACGCGCACGTCCGCGTTCTTCGGGATCACCGCGCCGCCCAGTTCGATGTCGCGCTGGGCGATACGCGGAATGGAGCTGAACATAACGGGCGCGTCGCAGCGCAGGACTTCTTCGACGAATGCCTTCACCCCCACGGCGTCTCCCTGCAGCCAGTGCCGCTGTTCGGGATACGCCAGCATCGCCAGGACCGCATGGTCGATGGCCGCAGCAGTGGTGGCGAAGCCGCCCAGCAGCATGCCCCACAGCATGCTGATCAACTCCGCATCCGACAGCGTGTCGGCATCGTCGTCGTGTGCGCCGACCAGCATCGACACGATGTCGTGGCGGGGATCGGCGCGCTTGCGCGGTATGAGGTCGCCGAAGTAGGCCAGCACCCTGGCGCTGGCCGCGTCCGCCGCGGCGAGCTGGGGATCGCTGGCGTGCGGGCGCAGGCCTTCCAGAATGGCGCCGATGCCGGCGGCGAGCCCGAACATGTCGTCCGGGGGCATGCCGAACAGTTCGGCGGAGACCAACACGGGCAAGGCCAGCGCGAATTCCCGATGCAGGTCCACCGCCTCCCCGCGCTCCAGCGCGGGCGCCATGCCGTCCAGGCGCGCAGCGACGATGCGCGCGATGCTCGGCCGCAGGTTGTCGATCTGGCGCATGGTGAAATCGCGCGAGATCAGCCGGCGCAGACGCGTATGCGTCGGTGGATCCTTCATCGCTAGCGTGGACGCCAGCAGATTGAGCGACAGGCTGGTCGCCACACGCGGGAAATAGCGCGCCAGTTCGCCCGGCGCCGGCGCCCGAAACGCATCGCCCGTGGCCTTGAACGCCCAGTAGATGTCGGCGTGGCGGCTCAACAGAAAGAGCCCCGACGCCGTGCGATGCACCGGATCGTGCTCGCGCAACCACCGCATGAACGGATACGGGTCGTGGATGCGCGCCGCCGACGCTAGTTCGGCGAAGGCGTCCCGGCATGCTGCCGTGGTTTCTTGCATGTCCATCTTGGTTACCTGTTGGCTGGCTGATCTGACCGGCGCGCGAGGCGCGCCGGCAAATTGCGGAGAAGATCGCGATCCCCGGCGGCGTCCGCGCATCACCAGAGCACCGGGAACTCCTCGAACCCGCCAGTGATGATCTCCTTGCGCAACTTCAGTTCTTCCGGCGCCACGGCCAGGCGCAGCGCGGGAAAGCGCTGGAAGATCGAACCGAACACCACCTTGAGTTCCAGCCTGGCCAGCGCCACACCAATGCAGTAGTGCGGCCCGAAGGAGAACGCCAGGTGCGGCTTTCCGTCGCGTCCGACGTCGAAGATTTCCGGTTCGTCGAAATGGCGCGGATCGAACGACGTCGCCGGCAGGCCGACCAACACCTTGCTCTCCGCGGGAATATGAACGCCCGCGATGGTCACGTCGGTCCTCGGATAGCGCATGATGCCGTCCCAGCCCGCGCCCGGCGGGTACATGCGCAGGATTTCCTCCACCGCCTTGTCCACCAGGGATGGATCGCCGACCAGGCGTTCGCGCTGTTGCGGATGGCGGAACATGGCCAGCAGGCCGAATTCGATCTGCGCGACGGTGCTCTCGTGCCCGGCCACCAGCATGCCCGCCGCCAGGCCCATCGCCTCTTCCTCGGTCGCCTTGCCCAGGTCGACCGCCGCGAGCAGATCCGTCAGCAGGTTGTCGCCCGGATCCTGGCGCTTGTCCCGCATCTTGCCGCGAATGTAGGCGCGCAGCTCTTCCCAGGCCAGGCGCGACGCGGTGCGCGGGCCGCTTTCATGCTGGTGCGTCATCACCTCGTCGGACAGCTCGGCGAAAAAGGCGTGATCCTCGTAGAGCACACCCATCAGCGCGCTGATGACCATGGCCGGAAGCGGAAAGGAGAGGTGGCGCCGCAGGTCAGCGGGCTGGGGCTGGGCCGCCAGCGTCTCGAACAACTGCGCGGCGATCGCCTCTACCTGCTGCGCGAGCAGCTTCACCCTGTGGTCGCTGAACGCCGGCGCCACGATCGTGCGTAACCGGGCATGCTCGGCCCCCTCGTGCGAGACCAGCCACCCCGGCGAACCGAGAATCACCGAATCCGGGGTGAATGCCGCCGGCGGCATTCCCGCAGGCCGGAACGCCGCGTCGGACAGCACCGCCTTGGCCTCGTCGTAGCCCGTCACCCACCAGCCTTCGTGCCCGGACGGGAAGCGCACGCGGTGGATCGGACCGTTGGCGCGCAGCGCCAACATCTCGGGCGAGGGCTCGATGTGATCGACGCGCCACATCGGTAGCGTCGGCAAGGGGTGTTCGGACATGGTGGCACTTCACTCTCTAAGCGATGGAAGGGCGCTGCGGGCAGCGAATGACGTAAGACGGCACGTCGACGACCTCCTCCGCGGCGACGGTCAGCGGCAAATCCCCCAGCCGCACGAACAACGCGGGGAAGGCGCATCGCAATTCCAGGCGCGCCAGCGCAGCGCCCAGGCAGAAATGCCCCCCCCCCCCCCCGGCCGAACGACAGGCGCGGGTTGTCCCGCCGGGTGACATCGAACCTGTCCGCATCGCCATAGATCGACTGACCGTAGGGATTGGTGAAGGAGGTTCGACCGTACCCGCCACCGACGTGTCCGCCAATATAGCCTCCGGACCAGTCCCACACCGCCGGTGGCAGTTTGACTCCTGGCTCAAGGTCTGCCGCTTCTCGCGACGAGCGCAATTGTTGTGGCTCCCAAAAGAAGAACTCTAGATCGCATCCAACACTCCCCTTCCCTGCGTTTTCTCGGTCCACAATCGAACGCCAAGTCACTGCCACAGCAAACCGTCGGAACGGACCAGACGCGAACAGCGACGCGCGCCGTGTCCCGCCCCAAAGACCATCGCACTGCGATTGGTGATGATGCCGTGAACAGAGCAAATCGCGTGCCGAAGTGAATTCGCAGGCTCAACAGGCATTTCGTAGCGGCGCGTAGTGTCAGGTTTCCGGCATTGAGTCTCAATGCCGACAACCGGCGCGGCAAGTGCCCGACAAAGGCCTGCTCTCGCGCTGAATGTGCGGGGCAGCCCTTGCGCGATATTTTAAGCATCCGAATTGGCTGCAGCAGGTGTGGTTCGCCGGAAGCCACTCCGATGTCGGCGGTAGCTATCCGGAAAACGAAGCCCGCCTCTCCCTCGCTGGGTTGGATGGCGCATGCGGCCGAGACCTTCCCGACGGCAAGACGCCCGACGGCTTCGGCATCAAGGTAGACGATAGATTCCTGAAGCTGAATCCGGATCCGCTTGGTCCGTAGCACGACGAGCGCGAACCCGGGTCACTTGCGGGGGGCAAGTCAAGTGGACCGAAGGGTTACGTCAAGTGCAGAGCTAGGCAGCCCTTCATCCGGCGGTGCTTGAGCGCTTGGCCGCGCTAAGGCTGGCTTCGAGATTAAGTCTCAGCCGCGACTAAGCTCTGTCGTCGCTTCGAAGCGCCTCACCATCAGCAGCCTTGCTTGCTAAGCGAGTTCGACGACCTGACCGGTGGATTGGCGTTGCTCTGCTTTCTATAGCCGGCGATCTGCTGCCCGTAGTGGCGGATGCTCGAGGCATCCGGAGCCACGTCACTCTTCCAATCGACGACCGCGTCGATGCCGCCGGCGTCAGCAGGAGCCAAGCAAAGGATTCTAGCGCTTGCCCAGCCCCCCTCGGTGCAAGACAATTGGTCCCTATACGCGCAATAAGGGGAACCGCGCTGTGACAGTCTCTCTTGACGGCGAAATTCGAGACGGACGGCGCTACATGCAGGTGCGAGTCTACTTTGAAGATATCGACGCCCTGCCAGATTGTTTATCACACGAATTTTCTCCGTTTCATGGAGCGCGGCAGAACGAATTACTTGCGCCCGCTCGGCACCAATCAGCAAGCGCGGCTCGAGGAAACACGGAACGATGCCCCGGGCTTCGCCTTCGTTGTCCGTTCGACGACAATCGATTTTCTAAAACCGCCGTTCTTGGACGGCCTTCTTGACATTGTCACGGTCCCGCAAGAGGTGAGAGGCACGTCGGTTGGCTTGCCGCAGGAGTGCAGGCGCGGGGACGATCTCTTGGTCTCGGCGCGCGTACGGGTCGCGTTTATCTCAGGCGGAAAAGCGCAGCGCATCCCAAGGTCTGAGGCTTGCTATGGAAGAGCACAGATAAATCTGCCTTTCGTTCACGCCTTAACGCTCCAGCGCCCCGATGAAATCAATGCATTGGCCTTCTGCTGCGACATCGTCAAGTCAGAGTTCGCCGGAGCGACACGTTGCTCAAGGTTCACAATCCATCTGGGTGACTGTTCTCGTCGTGGCGCTCGTATACGCGACGATCATTGACATTGCGGCCTCATTCACCGCTGCCAAGCTCTTGGAAGGAAATTCCTCCATCCGCCGCAGAGCTGGCTCCCGACGCCGCGACCGAACGCAAGCGCTGGCCGACGCATCCGCGCCTTCACAGAAGGCGTCAATCACCACCGGCCTGCAGGCCCAACTCACTGCATCCTTTGCGTCGTGATTGTCGACAAATGTTGCCCGTTGGGATTCCTGTAACGATCGGCGAGGCTTTGTAACAATAAAGCCATCTGGTTCGAATCTGATCGAACAGTAAATTCTCCGTAGTTAGGGTCGAAAAGCGTGGTCGTTCCATTGGAGGCCGACGTCGCCACTGTGTGTGCGCCGCCTTCGGCGAAATACAAGCTGAGCAAATGGTTCGATCGGTCTTTGTTGATTTCGTTCACCATGCGCTCGACGTTCGAAGACTTGCCGAATGCGAATCTCTTCTCTTCTCCAGCCGGTTCCAAGCCAGCTTCCTCCAAAATGGCATTCTGTGCCCGAAGGTCGGCGTGAGAAGAGTCTGCTCCCCTGCTTCGCAACTGATCCTTGAGATTTTGATATTGCTGCTGCCGTTCAGCCGCTGAGGCGTGCGTTTGCGACCCAGGTGTGAGCGCACGCATTCGGGTTGGTGGGCTGTTGTTAAGATTGCGGAACCACTCCGCAGTCAGCCCAACGCAGATGCCGTCCACATTCGCATCACGCAGATCGGCCGTTCTGTAATCAAACAAGGAGGTGGCCGGACTCTCTGGAGCGGATGTACTGGGGTCGGAGGCACTGGAAGTACGAACGTCGTTTTCATCCGAGGTAAGTGGCTTGCTGCAGCAGGCCCCCATCTTGTCGGGCAACTCCCCCGGTTGTGAGTTCCACTGAGGCGAGAGATGTGCTAGTGTTTCCGTAAAGCTGCCGCTATCCACCGACTGACTCAGTTCGTCAGCTTGGCTAGTGCGTGTCGATGAGCTACTGATTCGATCGTACATGACGATTCACCTTCCTGTGCTGCGCTAGTCTCCACGTATCGATTCGGGCTGCTTAGGCCCTGCTGCGAGGATACCCAGCCAAGCTGATGGCGAGCTGACGGGCAGCTGTTGTCCAGCTTAGAATCGTTCCTTTGGCGGACTTCTGACAATGTCTGATACGGGTGCGGCGTAGCGCTGTGTCAGATCCTCCCGCGCATCATCCGGTAGGTGGCCTTGAGCAGCGCTATCGCGGGGACGGACAATTCCTCCGCAACGCTGTTTGCCAGGATAGTAGCGGTGAGGCTGGCGCCGAATTCCTGAGTGCGCTCACCGGAATCATTCGTGGCGGTGAGCGGGCAATACCGCCAACGCTTCAACTACCGACCTTTAACCGATCGGGTTCGGCTGTCCGTCCGTGAGGGCCTCACAGTGAGCTGCGAAGCGGGCGACTATCGGTATTCCCTGTTTCGTGACGGCCTGGCGCTGCTCGGCAATCTGTTCCGCGATCGCCTCCGCGAGGTTGTTATCTGGTCGCCAAACGACGTGCTATCTTTGCGCTGGGCGGCGTCATTCCAGGACGACATTGAAGGAAGGAACGGTCGTCGGAAAGCAGCAAGCACTCGATCGCGCGCTAGGTCCATCTCGCGAGCCGCCGCGTCGGCATCAGGAACTGATCAGCGATGCGACGCGCGGCAAATTCGTCGTCGTGCTCGCAGTGGCGATGGATCGCCTGAGCCGCGATCAGGAGGATATCGCTGGACTGTTCAAGCATATGGCTTTCGGCGGTGTGCGTGTCGTCACGCTGTCGGGGGGTGACGTGACGCATCTGAACAAGGTTCTCGACCGCATCATCGATGAGCACGGGCTGATCGTGAGCGGCTGGTCCGCCGATTGGGACCCCGCGTTGAGAGCGGCACTCACGCGGGCCCCGACGCGGGGATATCCAGTGTAAAGGGTGGCGCGAGGTGAACCTTCCAAGATCGCCACGGACCTGATTAGACAGCGGGCCGGCAGGACCATTCGCATTGATAGCGCGGACACGAAAGCTTGGAACGCTTGGTGAGCAGCCAGGCTGACATAAAAAGGCAAAACCCACAGAGCGTTGAATTGATGGTGGCCAGCGACAAGCGCTTTTTGGCAAAGCCTGAATTCCGCATTCAGCTGGGTGATCTTATTGGTGAAGAAGCGCGAAAGCTGGAAAGGACGCTAAACGGCCCGGATTTCGCACTGATCGGCGCCTTCTCCAATGACCTGATCATGCAGAGGGTGGCGCGAGCAGAGAGTGCAATGGAGTCGGTCGCGCGCATTGTGGGTGTTCTCGGGCGTTGGGGCACCGGATCAGAGTTGCGCTTAGTGCTCGACTTGCGGATCGAATTCGGCGTCAGGGAAAGTATGGGCGGGTTGGTCACCTTGATCAATCTGCGCACCTACCCGGCCGTTCTCCTCCTTTACGCGTATGGCCTCGCATTGCTTGCTGCCCGGCGATATACTGATCTTCTCAAATTCCTCAGCGTCACCATCGTGACCGAGCGCGACAACACTACAACCGTGGTGAGTCACTTATTTCTCACGTCATGTGCGGGTGGCGAAAACAACGCCTGGAAATTCTTGCCGGGGCTTGAAAAGCGCAAGACGCCCCTCAGCGATCATCTGCACGACGTCTTCCAATCCTGGACCGGCGACTATCTGTTTTCGTCGAATGGTTACACCACTCTTTTCGAAGATTGCGAGCTGCTCTGTTCCTTGGCGTATATCTCGATCGGGACCAGCAAAGAGGACCTGCAGCAAGCAACCAGCGGCGCCACAGGCAGAAGCTTTGCCTGGTGTCCGATGGGACGGGTCTCATGGGACGGGCAGACGCGCAGGCGCATCATGGAAGGATGGGCGCGTCCGGAAGCGGCCGATGAACTGACGAAGGCCGACTTCGCGAGAGGACAGCCAGAGTATCTGAAACTGGCCATGAGCCGCCTCAACAATCTCGCGGGCGCCTCGAATGGTAGTGTTCGGACATCGAGTGCCTTTTTCCGGCGTGGCAGCCTAACAATGGCGGTCGTACCAACCTCGGATTGGAATCTCACCAACCTCAACGACACGGACCGGCGCATACGCCTGCTCGAAGAGGTTCCTGCAGATGACTTGATCTCCGGGCTTACCACCGCCGCCAAGAAAGCTGCGGGTCAGGCCAAGCAGACTTTGAGTGGCAGCGAGCCGCCCACACAGAAGCTCTGCCTGTCATTCGGCCGTTTAATTGCGGTTTGTTGTCAAGCTTTACATTTCTGAATTCGCCCATCGCACGGTGGTAGTGCTCGCGCCGTCGGAGCTGGTTCAGGGTTGCGGAGACGGCGCGAGCGCGGCTGATACGTACTTTGCCGGCCAGGCATTGGATCGCCCTGACTGGTTGATGTCTTCGCTGGGGTCATGGTCCTTTCCGAGGTCGCGTAGCGCCTCATGATGATGTCCGGGTCGGACGCCTCAACGTTTGCAGCGGAGTACGATCGAGCCGCCACCAGCCGAATGAACGAGGTCGCCTCAACACCGTCCCAGCGGGACGTCGCCAGTCCGGCAGACCGGACCAGGAACTTTCGAGCAAATATCAGACCGGCTGCGGCTGCCCCCAGTCGAAGGATGTGCCATCGACCCAGATGCAGTGTAAGCGCTGTTCAGCGGCCACCTACCGGTTGACGGGGCGATCTGCGAGTCTGCGGTTTGTTTGAACCGTTAGGCTTAGAATGGACACAGTGCATAGTGCTATCACGGAGCCGGTGAGGCGGCTTGAGGTCTTCACTGGAGCCGGCCGTCGGCGGAAGTGGAGCGACGAGGACAAGGCGCGGATTGTTGCGGAGATCGTTGCGAGCGGCGACTCGGTCTGTTCGGTAGCGCGACGGCATGGATTGTCGCCGCAGCAGTTGTTTGGCTGGCGCCGTCAGTTGCGAGAAGCTGCGGGCGGTCATTCCGAAGTGGAAGAAGTACAGTTTGTGCCGGCGGTGGTGGATGCCGTAGTGCCGGCGCCCGCTCTTGGCCGTGAGCGCAAAGCGGTGCGCTGCAAGGCCAAGACGGATTCCGGGATCATCGAGATCGAAGTTGACGGCATCACGATCCGGGCCGGTCGTGGTGCCGACCCAACAATGATTGCGTCGATCGTCCAGGCGCTGAAGGCGAGCCAGTGATCGGTCCGTCGGGTGCGGTCCGGGTGATGGTGGCGACTAAACCGGTAGACTTCCGCAAGGGAATGGAGGGGTTTGCTACCCTGGTGCGCGAGAGCATGGGGGCTGACCCATTCTCGGGAGCTGTCTATGTGTTCAGGGCCAAGCGGGCGGATCGGATCAAGCTGGTGTTCTGGGACGGAACGGGTTTGTGTCTGTTCGCCAAGAGGCTGGAGGATGGAATCTTCCGCTGGCCGAAGATCGAGGACGGTGTGATGCGTCTGTCGGCGGCGCAATTGTCGGCGCTGCTGGAGGGGCTCGACTGGCGGCTTGTGCATGAAGCACGGGCGACGCCGGCGCCAACACAAGCGGGATAGTTGTTGGCGGTGCTGCGGCGAAGTGAATCAGGAGCGTCGGACGCGTCGCCAGTTGGCGGCGAATATGCTCTGAATTGGGTGTGAGCGACGCCCTGCCTGACGATCCCGAGACGCTGAAAGCGATGCTGCTTGCGGAGCGGTGCGAGAGCGAACGGCTGCGTCAGATCATCAAGGAATTGCAGCGGCATCGGTTTGGCCGGCGGGCAGAGACGCTGCCTGAAGATCAGATGCTGCTGGGCCTAGAAGACGTCGAGCAGGTGGCAGCGTACGGCGAGACGGCGCAGGACGTCAGCGCACCTGAAGGCCGTGAGGTGCAAGCCGGTAGGCGCCGCGTCAACCGTGGCGCCTTGCCGGCGCACCTGCCGCGGATCGAAGTCGTCGTCGACATCGAGGACAAGACCTGTCCCTGCTGCCAGGGCGAGTTACATCGGATCGGCGAGGATAGAAGCGAGCGGCTGGACCTGGTCCCGGCGCAGTTCCGGATCCTCGTTACCCGGCGTCCCAAATACGCCTGCCGCGCTTGCGAGGACGGTGTCATGCAGGCGCCGGCCCCGGCCCGGTTGATCGAGGGCGGACTGCCGACCGAAGCAACCATCGCCCAGGTTCTGGTGTCCAAATATGCCGATCACCTGCCGCTCTATCGGCAGGCTCAGATTTACGCCCGCCAGGGCATTGAGCTCGATCGTTCGACGCTGGCGGACTGGGTGGGACAAGCAGCCTTCCACCTGCGTCCGTTGCATGAGCGCCTCCTCGGCAAGCTCAGGCGACGGCCAAAGCTGTTCGCCGACGAGACGACGATGCCGGTGCTCGATCCCGGCCGAGGGCGCACCAAGACCGGTCAGCTCTGGGCCTATGCAGCGGACGACCAGCCATGGGGCGGCGCCGATCCGCCGGGCGTCGCCTATGTCTATGCTCCCGATCGCAAAGCCGACCGACCAATCGCCCATCTGGCAGGCTTCAAGGGGATCCTGCAGGTCGATGGCTATGCTGGCTATGGCAAGCTGGCCGAGCGTGGCGACGTTCAGCTTGCATTCTGCTGGTCCCACATGCGGCGTAACTTCTACGAACTCGCCGCCCCCGGTCCCGCGCCCATTGCGGGCGAGGCGCTCAAGCATATCGCCGAGTTCTATGCCATCGAGAAGGACATCCGTGGCCGTAGCGCCGAGGAGCGCTGTCTCGTTCGGCAACAGAAAAGCCGACCGCTCGCGGAAGCCTTCGAGCAGTGGCTCCGCGCAAAGCTCGCGTTGATCAGCCAAAAGGGCAAGCTGGCCGACGCCATCCGCTATGCGCTCTCACGCTGGGAGGGCCTGACGCGCTTTATCGATGATGGCCGTATCGAGCTCGACAACAACGCCGTAGAGCGCTCGATCCGTCCGATCACGCTCAACCGGAAAAATGCGCTGTTCGCAGGCTCCGACGGTGGTGCCGAGCACTGGGCTATCATCGCCTCCCTGGTCGAAACCTGTAAGCTGAACGATGTCGATCCGCTTGCCTACTTGACCGACGCGCTCACCAGGATCGTCAACGGTCATCCGAATAACGAGATCGATCACCTGCTGCCGTGGGCCTATTGCCGTCACGACCTCAAAGCTGTGGCCTGAAAACAGCGCTTACGATGCAGTGAAGGATGACTGCGATCTTTCGGGCGATGGCGACCTTTGCCTTCCTCATGCCGATCCGCTTGGCGAGCTTCATGCCCCAGGCCTTGAGGGAAGACCACTTCTTTGTCCGATAAAGAAGTACGGTAGCGGCCTCGAACAAGTAGGTTCGGAGGAGCCGGTCGCCCCATCGAGATATCTTGCCATTGATGTCCGTTTCGCCAGACTGGTTGCGCCGAGGTGTAAGACCCAGATAGGCGCCAACAGTCGATGCCGATCGGAAGCGGGACGGGTCATCGATCGTATGGCGGAACGTCAAAGCCGTCACCACGCCGACACCAGGAACCGTCATCAGACGAAGCGTCGTCTCATCCGACTTCGCCAACTCGCGGACCTCGTTGTCGAACTTGCTTTGTTGCTTACAGATCTGCTCATGGATCGACAGAAGCGGCGCGATCACACCGAGGAGCTGATGATCTTCGCGCAATAGCTCACGGACCTGATTGCGGAACTGCAGTCCGATCGCGCGTGGGAACAGCAAGCCGTATTCTTTGATCAGACTGCGGACCTGGTTCTCGATATCACGACGGATGGCGACGAGCCGGGATCTCGCGACGAGTATCGCGCGGATCTTCTGACTTTCCTCGCTCTTGACTTTGACTTCTCGATACCAGCCAACCCGAACCAGTTCGGCCAGACCTCGAGCATCATTCTGATCGCTTTTGTTCATGCGTATGGACAAAGCCGCGTGGGCATGCCGCGCGTCGATGCAAACCACCGGGAAATCGATCCTACGAAGTTCGTGCCATAGCCAGCTCGCCATCGCCCCAGTCTCAAATCCGATGCGCTCCGCTTGTGGCGCCCGCTTGCGAAGCAATGCCGCGAGTGCCCCTGGGTCGGACTTTGCCTTTCCTTCGAACAAGATCTGACCCACTTCGTCGACCACACATACTGAAGTTTCCTTTTGCGAGACATCCAGTCCAACATATTGCTTCATGGCCCCCTCCGATTCGTGAGATTGCGGGAACGCTTGAAGATAGCGGACCTTTTTGAGCCGCGGGCGCCGACCGCAATTACGTCATCGTTTGCAATGAACGCCGATTGACACCACAGATCCCAAGCAGGCGCCGGGCCTTCGTCGAGCCTGGAGGGCGTGTGATGGTCTGCCTTGTCTGAGTTTTCGGTGAGCGACCCGATCGTCATGAATACAAGATCGTCGGCGCCAAGGCCGATGCCGCCGGCGACGCCGTCCTCCAGCCTGTGGATAGCCGTGGCCTGCTTGCATCCGGCCTTTATGTCGAAATCGACATCGGTGACTTCGACGTCGTAGCGGAAGTTGACGCCCTGCTCCAACAGCCATTTGCACAACGGTAGAACCAGCGATTCATACTGATTGTACCTGGTAAACTTCAGCGCGCTGAAATCCGGCAGGCCCCCGATATGATGGATGAACCGATCCAGATAAAGCTTCATCTCCAGGGCGGAATGCCACTCCGCAAAGGCAAACATCGTCCGCCAATAGAGTCAAAAAATTGCTGCAGAAAAACTCTTTCCCGAACACTTCGTCGATACGACTGTTCTCCATCTCCTCACGGGAGGCAAGAAAGACGGCGATCAATTCCTTCTCCGCCTTTTCGCTCAGAGTGAAGAGGCCGTCGGTGTGCGCGTCCTGTCCCTGGTTCACCGTCGCCCGTTGCAGCGAGTAGTTCGGATCATCCTTGTTCAACCAGTAGAATTCGTCGAGCACGCTGGCACCTTCGGTTTCCAGCGAAGGGATCGACCGGAACAACCCAGATTACGAAGCTTTTGCCCGCCCTCGCAAACCCGAAGGTGTGGACAACAAGACTGCGTGGTTCGTCGGTGGGGGCCTGGCGGCGCTTTCCGGTGCGGCCTTCCTGATCCGCGATGGCCATATGCGTGGCGACCGGATCACCATCCTCGAACGGCTGAAGATACCCGGTGGGGCTCTCGACGGTAACCAAGACCTGGGAAGGGGCTTCGTGGTCCGGGGTGGCCGCGAGATGGAGGATCATTTCGAGTGCCTATGACCGTAGCACATCGCAACATTCTATCCGACTAGGAGCCCGTCCAGATATGTTTTCGTGACGGGCATTTGTTGTAGAGTAGCAGGCTCAGGCTGCGTTTGCGAGGTTGAACAGCTTGAGGAGGTTATGGACGGTGCAGATCATTGTCCACTCGGCGCGCACTTTCTCGATGCCCCGCAACAGGAACTGGCGGAAGCCTCTTGCCTGTTTGATCTGCCCGAACACCGGCTCCACCACTTGCTTTCGCAATCGGTAGGGTGTTTCGAAGCCGCCATCGTCGATCTTCTTTCGCATGGCCTGTGTCAGCGGGCCGCCGACTTTTCCGTTCGCTACTGTCGGGTGCTTGGCGCGTCCGGGCGCGACATAGCCATCGATGCTGCGTGTGTCGAGCGCTTCGAGATTGGCTTCGCTGCAGTAGCCGGAATCCGCTGAGGCCTGCCGCGGCTTGCGGCCAAGATTGCTCTCGATGGCCTCGATCAGGGGCACCAACTGGCCCTGATCGCTGCCGTGCTGGGTCAGTTCTTGCGCGACAATGATCTGGGCATGTGCATCGACGGCCGCCTGGGCATTATAGGCCTGAACGAAGCCATCCTTCGACTTCATGATGCGGCTTTCCGGATCGGTGAAGTTGCGTTGCGCCTTGGGATTGGGTTCCTCCGATGGCAGCGCCGCCGGTTTGCCCGGCTTCTTGCGGCCTTCGGCCTGGCGCTGCTGTTCCTTTTCGGCCTCGATGCGGCGCTCTTCCTCCGCCGCCAGTTTGGCGTCCGCTTCCAGCGCCGCCATCGCTTGCTGGATCTTCGCCAGCCGTTTCTGCTTGTCGACGGTCCAGTCCGGCAGTTCGTCGCTGTTGCCGAAAGTCTCATCCTCCGAGGCATCCGCCGCCTCGGCGGCCGCCAGCATGCGAGCGACCTCGGCCTTCAATTCCGCCTCGCGCTTCTTCATGCGCTCATAACTCATCGCCTTGTGTTTCGACGCGTTCGCCTTGATCTTCGTACCATCCAGCGCGACATGACCGAGCTTGACCAGCCCGGCCGTCTCGCACAACTTCAGAACCTGCACGAATAGCGCGCCGAGCGCCTTCAAATGTCGCTTGCGAAAGTCGCTGATCGTCCGAAAATCCGGCGCATCCAGCGCCACGATCATCACAAAATCGTTCCGCTCCCGGCAGGCCTTGGCAATCCGACGCGACGAATACAGCCCACTCGCATAGCTATGCAGCAGCAGCGCCACCATCATCCGCGGATCAAACGGCGGCTGCCCAAGCCCGCTCACATAGCTGCCCATGATCTCCCTGAGATCGAGGCTCTCCCGCACCAGATCAACCATAAACCGCGAGACATGGCCTTTCGGCACGAAGTCCTGCACATTCGGCGGCAGAAGCAGCGTCTGATCGATGTTCCAAGGCCGAAAATACTTGCTCATCGCCCAATGTTGAATCAGACCCGACCAGATTTGAACAGCGACTATCCAGACAAGCTCCTAGGGCGGAGAACGCCGCAAGCAGCACAATTGCGCCGGCGGTAAGAACGTTGCGTCGCCGCCGTGCCGTCTCGGCAGATCTTACGCTTTCGCCAATGAACGCCCGCTCTCTGTCCGTCAAATCCTGCGCCGAGCGTTCGGCCAGAAAGTGCTGCGCCCGCGTCAGCCTCAATCCGGAGATCAGCGCGTCGGCCTTTTTGTCGGCCGGCGCTTCCTCCCAGCTCTTCAGGTCCTCCGCGATCTGCCGCTTGCTGATCAGAAACTCGCGATCGGCTTGCAGCAAGCCGCGCAGTAGCGGCCACTCACGCAGCAGGGCCTCATGCGCGACCTCGATCGTTTCGCCGCGGCTATCGCGATCGCGCGTCAGCAATCTTGCTTCGACCAGAAGATTGATCAGGGGCCTGGCAAGCGGCGGAATCTCGTCGGCGTAGGCTATTCGCCGCGCAAATTCGCCGGCGTCGTTCACGCGCGCCAGATGTGGAATGAACGCCTGCTTCAGCAAGCCGTGCAGCGCGGCCGGGTCGGCCGGGATCGATCGACGCTTCCGCCCTTCGGCCAGAGCTTCCTCGACCGCGACCGTGACCACGCCACGAATGCCGCCAGCAGACACATAGTCGGCGAGCTTCAAGCTTCCTTCCGCGCCATATTCCCGCGCCAGCCAATCGAGGGTGAACGCGAGCAGAGGCAGCGCGTCCTGACCGGTGGAATCGGCAAGCAACGTATCGACCAGCGCGGGTTCGAGCTTCAGCGGCGGCGAGGCAAACCTGGCCGGCCCCTCAATCACAAGCCGGAGCGATCCTTCCGGCATCGGCGCAAGATCGAACGGCTCGCGCGCAATGGCAGCCAGAGCGGGCTTCGCTTGGAATTGCGGAAACGCGTCAGAACGAATGGCAACAACAACGAGAAGGCCTTTCTCCTGCTCGAGCGCCCGCCCCAGAATCTCCATGAAGCGCTCGGATTCGGTGCGACCTTCCTCGTTCAGGAGTTCTTCGCCCTGGTCGATCAGCAGGACCAGGGCGGGCGGTGTGCTGCCGCGGAAACTTTGCGTTGCCGCCTGGCGGATTGCCGCAAGCAAGTCCGGGAGCCCCCCGTCCTGCACGAGGGTGCCGAGAGCAGCACGAGAGCGCGGGACAGCCGCTAGTTCCGGACGTGACGCGAGACGCTGGTCGGCCAGCGTCTTCTCCAGCGCCGCGAACAGCCCCGATTTGCCGCTCAGCACCGCCCTTTCTGGGCGAATCGTCGGCAGCGGCAAGAAATTTCGATCGTCGCGTCTGAGCCGCGGCCAGAATCCGGCGCGCATAAACGACGACTTGCCGGCACCTGAGGCACCGAGCACGACCATCATGCGCTCTGCACCGGCGTCGCGCATCAGACGCAGGCGGTCGAGGCCACGCAGCACCTGTGCCTCGCGTCCGAAGAAAATCGCCGCATCCTCCTCGGTCAGCGGTTCGAAGCCGGGATACGGGCGACGTCCCTTCGGGAACGGAAAGCTGTTGGCGTCCAGCCCGGCGCGCCGCAACCCTTCTTTCAAACGATCCCAGCCCAGAGGGTCGCCAATCAGGTCCACCGCCTGGTGATCGGACGAGATCTCGGTCGGCAATGTTGCGAGCGAGGCGCCGTCGATTAAGATGGGAAACATGCGTTTGCCGAGCTGCTTGGCGAAAAGAAACTCGGATAAGCACCAGCTCGACTTGAGCCAGTTCGGCGAGATTAGAAACAGGACGGCCTCACATTGATCGGCAGCGGCCTTTAATGCGTTCTGCCAGCGCTCGCCGGGCGCGAGGCCGTCCGTGGCATCGATGTCGAGAAAAACGTCGTCCCAGCCATTTGTAGACAACCACGCTCGCATCTCGACTGCGCGCGCGTTGTCACGGTTCGAATGACTGATGAATATTCGCGACATTCCAGCTCCCACTGCGCAGTCTATGCGCCAATGGGGTTGTGTCACAACCGGGGCGTGTCCAACCGCAAGCCGACGGCAGCGGCGAAAGCCGAGCTCGCGCAGGCGATGGCCGAGCTTGCCGACGAATACCTCGCCGCCGCGCAGTGAGATGTGCCGGCCCGCCGCAAGTCATCGCAATGCACAATGGCACGCGCCGGCATCGCCCGTGACAGCACGCCCCATATTGAGGTTCCGAAGCGGCGCCCCATATTTTCAGCAAGGGAGTGCTTGCCGTGCAGACCTTAAGGGCAGCCCTCGTTGCGGCGGCCGCGCTCATCGCCCTCTTTGTCTCCATCCGTCCCGGTGCCGCGGAGGACAACAGCCGCCTCGCCGTAACCGTTTCGATCGATGGAGCCATCGGGCCAGCGTCGGCCAGCTATGTGAAGGGCGCCCTGGCCAAGGCCGCCGAACGGCGCGCCGAGCTTGTCGTGCTGCGGCTGAATACGCCAGGCGGTCTCAACACCAGCATGCGCGAGATCATCGCCGACGTGCTTGCCTCTCCTGTCCCCGTGATCGGCTATGTCGCCCCCTCCGGCGCGCATGCGGCGAGCGCCGGAACCTACATCCTCTATGCGACGCACATCGCGGCGATGGCGCCAGGCACCAATATCGGGGCCGCAACGCCGGTGCAGATCGGCGGCGTACCGGGTCTGCCCGGCCCCGACAAGGACACCAAGGATGGTGACCGCCAGCAGCAACCGAAGGATACCATGACGGCGAAGGCGACCAATGACGCCGTCGCTTTCATCCGCAGCCTCGCCGAGCTGCGCGGCCGCAACGCCGACTGGGCCGAGAAGGCAGTGCGCGAGGCCGCCACCCTGTCCACCAACGCTGCGCTGCAGGCCAATGTCATCGAGATCATCGCACGTGATCCGGCCGATCTGCTCAGACAGGTCGACGGTCGGACGGTGGAGGTCGCAGCCGGCAAGACGCAACGGCTTGCGACGAAGGATATCGCGATCGAAGCGATCGAACCGGGCTGGATCTCGCGCCTGCTTGCGGTCATCACCGATCCCAACGTTGCATTCATCCTCCTGATGGTCGGCATCTACGGGCTGATCTTCGAATTCATGTCGCCCGGCATGGTCGCCCCGGGGGTCGTCGGCACGATCTGCCTGCTGCTCGGCCTCTACGCCCTCAATCTGCTGCCGACCAACTACGCGAGCTTCGCCCTGATGCTGGTCGGGATCGCGCTGCTTGCCATCGAGGCCTTCAACCCGACGGTCGTGATCGGCGCCGGAGGGCTTGTCGCCTTCGTGCTAGGCGCGCTGATGCTGTTCAGGGACGAGACGCCGGGCTACGGCCTGTCATGGTGGGTCGTCGGCATCACCGCGGCGGCGCTTGCTGCCTTCCTCGTTGCCGTGCTCGGCGCGCTGCGCCGCGCCGCGAAAGAGCAGCTGCGCCTCGGCGCCCAGGCCATGCAGGGCCTCTCGGCCGAGGTGCTCGACTGGTCCGGGACATCAGGTCACGTCTTCACCAATGGCGAGCGCTGGCAGGCGCGCGGCACCGAGACGTTCCAGTCCGGAGAGACGGTCGAGGTCGCCAAACTGATCGATTTGACGCTGGTGGTGCGGCGCGCGCCGATCGCCACCGGCAGGGAGGTACAGCAATGATGCTTGATTATTTCGGCTATGCGGCGCTGGCGCTGGTTGTCGTGGTATTCCTGACGCAGGCGGTTCGCGTCCTGCGCGAATATGAGCGCGGCGTCGTCTTCACGCTGGGCCGCTTCACGGGTGTGAAGGGCCCCGGGCTCTTCCTGTTGATTCCGATCGTGCAGCAGCTGGTGAAGGTCGATCTCCGGGTGGTGGTGCAGGTGGTGCCGCCCCAGGATGTGATCTCGCGCGATAACGTCTCGGTCAAGGTCAACGCCGTGCTCTACTTCCGCATCGTCGATCCCGAGCGCGCCATCATCAAGGTCTCTGACTACATGGCTGCGACCAGTCAGCTTGCACAGACCACGCTGCGCTCGGTGCTCGGCAAGCACGAGCTCGACGAGATGCTCGCCGAACGCGACCGGCTCAACGCCGATATCCAGGAAATCCTCGACAAGCAGACCGACGCCTGGGGCATCAAGGTGACCGGAATCGAGATCAAGGATATCGATCTCAACGAAACCATGGTACGGGCGATCGCCAAGCAGGCCGAGGCGGAACGGTTGCGGCGCGCCAAGGTGATCAACGCGATGGGCGAGCAGCAGGCCGCCGAGAAGCTGGTCGAAGCCGGGCGGATCCTCGCCCAGGAGCCGCAGGCGATGCAGCTCCGCTATTTCGCGGCACTGCTTGACATCGCCGGCGAGCGCTCCTCAACCGTGGTGTTTCCGGTGCCGATGAATCTGCTCGATCACCTGACGCGCCGCAGCGAGGCAACCTGACCCGGCTGATGCTTGGCCCGCCAGGCCGGTCCGGGACCGCGCATGTAGTGCGCCTCGGGCCGGTAAACGCTGATCGGCTCCTCGCCGATCCAGGCGAGGAATTTGAACAGTCCCTCTGCCGCGCTGCGCAGCAGGACACGGATCGATGAAACGACACGCATCTCAGTAGTCCCATTTCTCGCCGAGCACGACCGGCGGGCGCGGATATTTCTCGGCATCGCCGCCGCGCGTGTTCAGGTTCATCCGCGCCCAGTCCTCATGGCCGCGATGCAGCAAGAACTCGTTGCGCAGACGATGGATCTTCGCGGCGGCGATCGAGCGGTGGATCGCCCTGAAGCCAAGGACGATCCGCCGGATCGTCCGCTTCAGTACGGGGTGGATGGCAGCGGCCGAACGGTGCGGCCGGACATCGTGGAGTTGGAGCAAGGTCATGTCCCACCTTCCTGTTGGCGGCGCGCAAGCGCACCGCGTCAGCCCAAAAGATGCCGACAACACCGTAGGAATTCGAGAGGACCCGCCGCGATGCGGCATAGGAGCCGTATAAAGACCCAATGGGATGCGCCCCGTGCCGCCCCCACAAGGCGGGACGCAACGTCTCGGCGTGTTGACCGGCGCCCATTCGGTGCTAGCCTTTTGGCAACGAATAGCGTCAAGCGGGTTCGATAACCGAGGGTGGAGACCATGGACCTCGTATCGCCAACCGTCGCAACCGCCGTGCCCGTCAATTCCGATGGCGTGATCGCGGCAGGCGTCTACGTCGAAGGACGACGCATCGCCAACATCGCGATCGACGAAGCCGCGAACTGGCGCAGCAAGCCGGACCACGTGGTGTGGATCGGCCTGCACGAGCCGGACATGACGCTGCTCAGAAGCCTGCAGCGGCAGTTCCAGCTGCACGATCTCGCGATCGAGGATGCGAATCACGCACATCAGCGGCCGAAGATCGAGCAATACGGCGACGCGCTGTTCATCGTGGCACGCACCGCGCAGCTCGACGGCGAGAGCATCGCCTTCGGCGAGACGCACCTGTTCGTCGGCGAGGGATACATCGTCTCGGTGCGCCACGGCGCCTCGACGTCCTACACGCCGGTCCGCGAACGTTGCGAGAGCTGCCCGCGCGCGCTCGCCCGCGGCGAGGACTACATCCTTTATGCGATCCTCGATTTCATCGTCGACAACTACTCACCGGTGCTCGAGACGATCCAGGAGGAGGTCGAGGCGATGGAGGCGGAGGTGCTTGCAAGCGCGATGACGCGGGCGCAGATCGAGCGGCTGTATCTGCTGCGGCGTGACCTGCTGCGTCTGCGCAACGCGGTCGGGCCGCTGGTGGAGGTCTGCCGCAGACTGGAGCGCGACGACCTGCCGATGGTGCGCGAGACCATGCGCCCGCTGTTCCGGGATGTCACGGATCACGTCCGCACCATCCAGGAACGGATCGATGCCCTGCGCGAGGTGCTCGCCTTTGCATTTGAAGCAAGCCTGCTGGTCGGTCAGGCGCAGGAAACGGCGATCTCCAAGAAGCTCGCCTCATGGCTTGCGATTGTTGCCGTGCCGACCGCCGTCGCCGGCATCTACGGCATGAACTTCAAGTACATTCCGGAGCTGCAATGGGAGTACGGCTATTTCGTCGTGATGGGCCTGATGCTGGTCGCATGCGGCGGGCTGTTCTGGCGATTCAGGCGTTCCGGCTGGCTGTAGGCAGCGATCCGAACATCGAGCCATTCTGGTCCGGGCAGAGTGCAGCGGCGCATCGCACACGTGCCGCAAATCGCGAGATTTCGGACAATTTTACCCCCGAACGGCGACGCGAGGGGCCGGTTTACGGTCGACGGCAAGACCGATAACCTCGCCTCCCAATGCGACGTGGAGACTGCCCATGGGCCCCAAGGATCCGATCAACTGGATGCTGACAGACGCGATCGAGGCGCTCGCCCGGGCCGAACGGTTGCACCAGAGTTTTCTGAACCTGCGCCCGCAGGCGGGCAGCGAGCCGAGCTGGGAACCGCCGATGGACGTGATCGAGACGGACGAGGAAATCCTCATCCTGGTCGCGCTGCCGGGGGTCGACCCCGATGAGGTCGAGGCCGCGCTCGACGGCGGCACGCTCGTGATCTCCGGCCGCCGCATCCTGCCCGCGGAGCTCCGCGACGCCCGCATCCTGCGCCTCGAGCTGCCGCAGGGCCGGTTCGAGCGCCGGATCGCGCTGCCGACCGGTCGCTACACCATCAGTCGCTTTGCCGCGCATGGCTGCGTCGGCCTGCGGCTTGGCAAATCGAGCTGAGGATTTCGACATGGCTGCTTCAGACGTTTCAGGCTCGACCACGGCATCGGCGCCGATCCCCAGCGACGCGCTGGTCATCATCGCGGTGCGCACCACCGTGCTGTTTCCCGACGTCATCATCCCGATCTCGATCAACCGCGCCAAATCCATCGCCGCGGCCCAGCAGGCGGTGCGCGAGCAGCGCCAGATCGGTATCCTGCTGCAGCGCGCCCCCGAGGCTGACGATCCCGGCCCGGACGGGCTGTACCGTGTCGGCACCGTCGCCAACATCGTGCGCTACATCACCGGCGCCGACGACACCCATCATCTGGTCTGCCAGGGCGTGCAGCGCATGCGCGTGCTCGACTATCTGCCCGGCACGCCGTTCCTTGCGGCCCGCGTGCTGCAGATCCCCGAGCCCACCACCACCTCGCCCGAGATCGAGGCGCGTTTCCTCAACCTGCAGCGCCAGGCGCTCGAGGCCGCACAATTGCTGCCGCAGACGCCGCCCGAATTGATCGCCGCGCTGCAGAGCGCGACCTCGCCGGCGACGCTCGCCGACCTTGCAACCTCCTACATGGACATCAAGCCGCCGGAGAAACAGGACATCCTGGAAACCATCGATCTCGCGGCGCGGATGGACAAGGTGTCGCGTCATCTCGCCGAGCGCATCGAGGTGCTGAGGCTGAGCCAGGAGATCGGGCAGAAGACCAAGGCGGTGTTCGACGAGCGGCAGCGCGAGGCGATCCTGCGCGAGCAGATGGCGACGATCCAGCGCCAGCTCGGCGAAGGCGACGGCAAGGCCGCGGAAGTGGCCGAGCTGACCAAGGCGATCGCCGAGGCCAAGATGCCGCCGGAAGCCGAGAGCCAGGCCCAGAAAGAGCTGCGCCGCTACGAGCGGATGCCGGAGGCAGCCGCCGAGTCCGGCATGGTGCGCAGCTATCTCGACTGGCTGATCGACCTGCCCTGGAGCCTTCCGGAGGAGAAGCCGATCGACATTGCCGAGGCGCGCAAGATCCTCGACCAGGATCATTATGGGCTGGAGAAGATCAAGAGCCGCATCATCGAATATCTCGCGGTGCGCAAGCTCGCGCCCGGCGGCAAGGCGCCGATCCTCTGCTTCCTCGGACCGCCCGGCGTCGGCAAGACCTCGCTCGGGCAATCGATCGCGCGCGCGATGTCGCGGCCGTTCGTCCGCGTCTCGCTCGGCGGCGTGCATGACGAGGCCGAGATCCGCGGCCATCGCCGCACCTATATCGGCGCGCTGCCTGGCAACATCATCCAGGCGATCAAGAAGGCCGGCGCGCGCAATTGCGTGATGATGCTGGATGAGATCGACAAGATGGGCCGCGGCATCCAGGGCGATCCGTCGGCCGCGATGCTCGAGGTGCTCGACCCCGAGCAGAACGGCACCTTCCGCGACAATTATCTCGGCGTGCCGTTCGACCTGTCGCGCGTCGTGTTCATCGCCACCGCCAACATGCTCGACGGCGTCCCGGGCCCGCTGCTCGACCGCATGGAGCTGATCAGCCTTCCCGGCTACACCGAGGACGAGAAGCTCGAGATCGCCAAGCGCTATCTGGTGCGCCGCCAGCTCGAAGCCAATGGGATCAAGGCCGAACAGGTCGAGATCGATCCGGACGCGCTGCGGCTGATCATCAAGAGCTACACCCGCGAGGCCGGCGTTCGCAATCTCGAGCGCGAGATCGGCAAGGTGCTGCGCAACGTCGCGGTGCAGATCGCCGAAGGCAGCACGAGCCACGTCACCATCGCGCCAAAGGACATCGTGACGCTGCTCGGCCAGCCGCGTTTCGAGAACGAGATCGCGATGCGCACCAGCATTCCCGGCGTTGCCACTGGCCTCGCCTGGACCCCGGTCGGCGGCGACATCCTGTTCATCGAGGCCTCACGCACGCCGGGCCGCGGCGCGCTGATGATCACCGGACAGCTCGGCGACGTCATGCGGGAGAGCGTGCAGGCCGCGCTGACGCTGGTGAAGAGCCGCGCCGCCCAGCTCGGCATCGATCCCGGCGCGTTCGAGAAGAGCGACATCCATGTCCACGTTCCCGCTGGTGCTACGCCAAAGGACGGCCCGAGCGCGGGCGTTGCGATGTTCACCGCCCTCACCTCGCTCTTGACCGACCGCACCGTGCGCAGCGACACCGCGATGACCGGCGAGATCTCGCTGCGCGGTCTCGTGCTGCCGGTCGGCGGCATCAAGGAGAAGGTGGTCGCGGCCGCAGCCGCGGGCCTGACCCGGGTGATGCTGCCGGCGCGCAACAAGCGCGACTACGACGACATCCCCGCCGGCGCCCGCGCCAAGCTGGAGTTCATCTGGTTGGAGCGCGTCGACGACGCGATCGCTGCGGCCCTGGAGGCCGCGAAGACCACGCCTGCCGCCGCGGAATGAAAGCAAGCAGCACCTGGCTGGAGCATTTCCGGTTCTGATTGAATCAGAACCGAAGCTCCAGCTTTTTGTTTTGACGCGTTTTCTTCACGCGAACCGCAGTCCATCCCGCATCAAGTGCGGGACAGGCTTCGCTCGAAAACGCTCTGGCTAGCCCGCACGACGCCCCTTGAAATATCCGGCGTTCGTCGTGTTCTGCTTGATGTTGGCCGTGTCGCCCTGCTCTGCAGGGTTGCCCACCGCCTTGGTGGATGACGTGTCCTTCTTGACCTCCACTCCGCCACCCGTGCCCTTGGGGCTGCGGTTGGCCGGCGGGATCGGCGGCATCTTGTGGTGACGTGACATGGTTACGCCTCCAACGCTGTCTGTCTCTGACTCGCTTTGACCTGCGCGATGGGTCGTCCCCGGCGCGATCCGAGCGAGCAACACAGCCTTAGCGCCTTCCCGATATCAGGCGCCCCAACATTTTTTCAGCGATGCGACAGGCCCGCTTACTTGATTTTCGCAGGTGGCCTTCTGTGGACCGTCCGTGAGGGCTGGCCTCGAAGACGGCGATCCCGGCCTCGTGCTGCCGGTCGGCGGCATCAAGGAGGAGTTGGTCGCCGCCGCCGCCGCGGGTCTGACCGTGTGATGCTGCCGGCGCGCAACAAGCGCGACTACGACGACATCCCCGCCGGCGCCCACGCCAAGCTGGAGTTCATCTGGCTGGCGCGCGTCGACGAAGCGATCGCACGCCGCGGCAAGCGGTGATTGACCATCCCTCCATCCGTTTCGCATTTGCGAGAAAAGCAACGGCGCCTCGCGCAAATACTACAGACGATTTTCCACTATGCAGGTATCGCGAAGTTGATAGTGTTCAACGATGACCGGCGATGGACAACAGGAGCGGCAACGAGCGCTGCTCGACAATATTCCTGACATGGCATGGCTCAAGGATCGCAAGTCGCGCTATCTTGCAGTCAACTCGGCCTATCTGAAAGTCGTCGGCCTGCCTGAACAAGAGGTGATCGGGAAAGCCCCATCGGAAGTATGGCCGCCCGAGATCGCCAATGTCTATCTGCGCACCGACCGCGCCGTCCTGAAGAGCGGCAGGCGTCGACGGTACGAGGAATCCCGTCCCGACAACAACGGCGAACCGCGTTGGTTCGAGACCATCAAAGCCCCCATTCGCAATGAAGCCGGGCGCATTGTCGGGACTGTGGGCATATCCCGCGATATCACCGAGCGAAGGGCGGCAGAAGACGAGCTTCGCCGCTCCAGATCGCAGTTGCGAGAGCTCTCCTCATACCTTCAGTCGGTTCGGGAGGAGGAGCGCACGAGAATCTCAAGGGAGCTCCACGACGAGCTGGGTCAAGCACTCACAGCGATGAAGATCCAGTTGACCTGGATCCGGGACCATCTGTTCTCGTCGCCAGACGTCCTGCGCCTCCATATCGACCGACTCGTTTCTGTCGCAGATCGTTCGGTGACGGACCTTCGACGCATCGCGGCCGACTTGAGGCCGATCATGCTGGACGAGCTCGGTCTCGTCTCTGCGATCAAGTGGCTGACACAGAACTCCACCGAGATGAGCGGGCTCGACGTCTCCCTGTCCTTTGATCGGGAGGATATTGCCTACAGCAAGGATGTGAGCACGGGCGTGTTCCGTATCGTCCAGGAGTCACTCACGAATGCGCTCCGCCACGGACATGCCAGGCAGGTCGACATCAGCGCACGGCACGTCGCGGACGAGCTGCAGCTCGAGATCGTCGATGATGGCTGCGGTATCGACAACGTGATATTGCCGCGCGATGGCTTGGGCCTCGTGGGTATGCGTGAGCGCGCCTTGTCCCTCGCAGGATCGATCGACGTTTCCGGCGCTACGCATAGCGGAACGCGCGTGTCGGTGCGCATTCCGCTCCACGTCTCCGAGGAAGTCCGGACCGGGCGATGACACGTCTCATCATCACCGACGACCACACGATCTTCCGCGAGGGATTGAAGCAGATTCTCGCGGATCAGGCAGATATTGACATCGTCGGCGAGGCGCGAAGCGGCGAGGAACTGCTGGGGCTGCTGGAAACGACGCCGTGCGAAATCGTGCTGCTCGATCTCTCCATGCCTGGAATCAGCGGGATTCCGCTGCTCCAGCTCCTCAAGGCCAAGCATCCAGGGATTCGCATCGTCGTCCTCAGCATGCATGAGGAGCATCAGTACGTCATCGAATCGCTGAAGGCGGGCGCTGCGGGATACGTCACCAAGAATAGCGCAAGTCATCAGCTGATCCAGGCAATCAGGACCGCTGCGCGAGATGAAATGTTTGTCAGCGCGGCGACGCGAGAAGCCGCCCGGCGGCCGCCGGTGACGGAATTCCCGCATATCCGATTGACGAAACGCGAACGCGAAGTCTTCGATATGCTGGTTCTTGGACGCAAGATCACCGACATCGCCCGCAGGCTCAATCTGAGCATCAAGACCGTGAGCACCCACAAGGCGAACCTGATGGAAAAGATGGGGGCTGCAACGGTCGTCGACCTGGTTCATTACGCGCTCCGAAATCAGCTCGTCGAGTGATCCGCCCGACATCCGACCGGTTTTACGCGGCACTCCTGCAAACCCGGGGACGCGCCGACAAGGACTTCACGCCGGCATTTCTAGGATTATTCCTAGCCGCCTCCTAGTCTGACTGAGTCACAAAACCGCCGGCCAGAATCAGCGATGGATGAAGCACGGACCATCAGTCGAGAGGCCGACATGAGCGGGCGTGGCACCAAGACGAGCGAGAAGCGATTTGCGACGTATTTGGAAGGGCTTGCCAGTGTCATCGGTCATGCTGATCGGAAGGCGCCGCTGCGCGACTATTGCGTCGGCCTGATGGCCTGTGGCGGTCGCAAGAGCGTGGAGTCGATGGCGGCGGTGACAGCTCCGGAACGGACGGCCGCCCAGCATCAATCGCTGCTGCATTTCGTCGGCAGCGGCGCCTGGTCGGATGAGAAGGTGCTGGGCAAGGTACGTGAGATGGTCCTGCCGGCGATTGAACGCCAGGGCCCCATCGAAGCCTGGATCATCGACGATACCGGATTTCCCAAGCAGGGCCGACATTCAGTTGGAGTTGCACGGCAATATTGCGGGCAGCTCGGCAAGCAGGATAATTGTCAGGTGGCGGTGTCACTGTCGATTGCCAACCACCACGCCAGCCTGCCTGTCGCTTATCGCCTTTATCTTCCGAAGGAATGGACTGAGGACTGCGATCGGCGGCGCAAGGTGGGCATTCCTGCCGAAGTTGGCTTCCGGACCAAGCCGGAGATCGCGCTGGAGCAGTTGCGGTGGGCCTGCGCGAGCGGCCTTCCACGCGGTGTCGTACTGATGGACGCGGGCTATGGCAATAACAGCGACCTGCGCACGGAGATCACGGCGCTGGGATTGACCTATGTGGCGGGTCTTCTGTCGAGCACAACGGTATGGGCGCCCGGTACCGGTCCCTTGCCGCCGAAGCCATGGTCGGGCCGCGGCCGTCCACCGAAACTGATGCGCCGCAACCGTCAGCATCAGCCGGCCGCCGTCAAGGCGCTCGCGATCGGCCTGCCGGCCAAAGCTTGGCGCACCATCACGTGGCGGCAAGGAACGAACGAAAAGCTGACCTCGCGCTTTGCCCGCGTGCGGGTCCGTGCCGCGCATCGTGATTATTGGCAAACCACCCGGCGATTGGAGGAATGGTTGCTGATCGAATGGCCAAAAGGCGAGGACCAGCCTACCAAATACTGGCTCTCGACATTGCCGGAGGATGTGGCATTCCGGACTCTCGTTGAGACGGCTAAATTGCGCTGGCGCATCGAACGCGACTATCAGGAACTCAAGCAGGAGGTCGGGCTCGGCCACTTCGAGGGACGCGGCTGGCGCGGCTTTCATCATCACGCAACAATGTGCATCGCAGCCTACGGATTCCTGATCTCCGAGCGGGAGACGATTCCCCCCTCAGGCACTCGGCACGCCCGGCCGATCCTGCTCGATCGCATTCCCGCAGATTACAGACCCCGCGGATTTGCCGCTGCGGACCCAACGTCACATTCCAAATTCGATCGCGACGATGCGACGGCGCCTCGAACATGGGCTCGTCCGAACGCTGTCGAGATGTCCTTGTTGTGCGATCAAGTTCGACCACTAGACAGATCATCGTTTGTGACGCAGTAGGACTAGGAACCCACCGATTATCTCGCGGCAGGTTCTGCCCTAGGCTTCTCAACGCGTCGGAGAAACAAAAAACAAAGCTCCGACGAAGCCAGGGAGGAATCATCGATGGAAATGGTCGTTCGCCAGGTTCGGCTTAGCGACGAGCAGCCCCTCATGGATATCGGAATTCGCGGAGGACGAATTGCGGCGATTGAGGAGAGCCTCGACAGGGTGGGTGAAGAGGAGATCGATGCGGAGGGCCGCGTCGCCATGCCGGGCTTCATCGAACCGCACTTGCATCTCGAAAAGGCATTTGTGCATCGCCGACTGCCCGCTCGTTCCGGAACCCTGGAGGAAGCCATCCGGGTCACCGGAATCCTCAAGGCGAAGCAGGAGCGAAGCGATGTGCTGGAGCGATCGCGCAGGGTTCTGGACATGGCGGTCCGCAGCGGCACGGTCTTCGTTCGCGCCCATCCGGATGTCGACCCGATCCAGGGACTGATTGGAGTCGAGACCGCCCTGGAGCTGAAGGACGAGTACAAGGATCTGCTCGATCTGCAAATCGTTGCCTTTCCGCAGGAAGGCCTGCTGAAGACCGCGGGTGTGATCGACCTCATGGAGCAGGCAATAGCGATGGGCGCCGACGTGGTCGGCGGCTGTCCCTATAACGAGTTGAGCTGGGACGATACGTGCAAACATGTCGACAAGGTGTTCGATCTGGCTTTGAAGCACGATCTCGACATCGACATGCACGCCGACTTTGCCGACGACACCGACGACAGGCGCTTCGCCGCGGCGGAATACATCGCGCGAAAAACCATCGATACGAATTATCGAGGCAGGGTCGCCCTGGGCCACATGACGAGCCTTGGTGCTCTGACGTCCGAACAGGCGAAGCCGGTCATTGATCTGCTGCGGGAAGCAGACATCACCATCGTCACGCTGCCCGCCACGGACACCTATCTCGGCGGCCGGAAGGACGATGCGCGGCCACGTCGTGGCCTGACACCGGTGCGCGCGTTGCACGCCGCCGGCGTCAATGTTGCCTACTCCTCGAACAATATCCGCAACGCCTTCACTCCTTTCGGGAAAGCCGACCCGCTTCAGATCGGCAGTCTGCTGGCCCATCTCATCCAGTTTGGCACGCCCGAACATCAGCTCGAGGTTCTCAGGATGGGCACCTCCAACGCTGCGCGTGCGGTGGGGTTGTCCGATCAGTACGGTCTGGCGGTGGGCAAGCCGGCGGACATCGTGATCTTCGACACGTTCGCCTTCGGGGATGTGTTGCTGGACATTCCGCCGCGCTCCTGGGTTCTCAAGCGCGGACGCGTGACGGTTATTACCCGGCACGAAAGTCGAATCTGCAGGGGATGCGGCCACGCTCATTCGTGATGGCGAGCCGTAGCGGAAGCCGAACAAACAAGCAAAAGCACCAAGCGAGGAAACCACACATGACAAAGCTGCCAGCCGAAGTTGTCGCGTCACTTCTAGCCGTCACCACGATCTTCATCAACATGACCTCATTCCACTTCCCGCCGTGGGCGATCTTCATCACCTGGGCGGGCACATTCGCGGCCGGCGGGCCTTCCATCGGCTTGTTGAAGAAGTTCTGGCCCACCATGATCATCGGCGGCATTTTCGCCTACATCATCGTGGTTTGCTTCAAGTTCTCGGCGCAGCATCTGACGGGGACTGCCCAGATCCTCGCCGAGTGCGTCATCCTGTTCGTCTTCAACGGCGCAATGATGCTGCTGGGACGCATTCCTGCCCTCAGCTTCGTCCCGGGAATGTTCTTCGGCTTCGCATCGTACTTCGCAACCGTGTTCGGAGGATTTGGGCCGGTACCAGGCGATCCGCTCGCCGCACTGGCGGCCCCGCTCCTGATGAATCTGCTGGGACCGATCTACGCCTGGCTGACCGCGCACTTCGGAGCTCACCACCATCATACCGAAACCGCAGATCAACGCCTGCCTGAGGTTGTTCCCTCCCGACAGGCGTGAAGTTGTGTGGGGAAATCATGCTCAGGCAAAGCGGGCAGGATCGTGATGCGATTTTATTGGATCGCATCACGATCCGGAAAGTGCCGGCCGCTCCTTGTCTGCAAGTGAATTGAAAGAACGCGATGAATCTCCATGTCGATAGAACCTCCGGTCGATCTGACGGCGTTGCCGAGGCAGCACCTGAATCGCTGACACAAGCCCGCTCGACCCACGGCATGGTGGCGAGCCCGCACGGGCTGGCCACCGAAGCAGGTCTGAAGGTGCTGCGTGACGGCGGCAACGCCATGGAAGCGGCGATCGCCGTCGGAGCCGTGATCACGGTCACCTGCCCGCACTTCTGCGGAATTGGCGGCGATGCCATCTGGATCATCGCCGACCGCAGCGGGCGCAAGAATGTCCTTATGGGGCTCGGCCAGGCGGTGGAGCATCTGCCGAACTTCCAGGATGCGATCCCCTTCCGCGGTCCCGGCTCCACAATCGTCACGGCAGGTGCGGTCGACAGCTGGGAGCAGGCCCACGCCTATTCGAGGGCACATTGGCGTGGGCAATTCAGCTTCCCGTCGCTGCTGGATGCCGCGATTGGTTACGCCGAAAACGGCTTTCCGATCACTGCTTCACAGCTGTATTGGCTGGACTTCAGAAAGACCGAGGTGGACCGCTGGCCCAACTTCTGCGCGACGTTCATGCCGAACGGGCATCGTCCCAAAGAGGGTGAAAGCTTTGCTCAGCCGAACCTGGCGCACAGTCTCAAGGCGATTGCCCGGCACGGCGCGCGGGAGTTCTACGAGGGAGAGCTTGCCGCAAGGATTGCCAAAGGACTGGAAGCTGTCGGCTCTCCGGTGACCGCGAACGATCTTCGCAAGACACGATCCTCCCTCGAGCAACCGGTCAGCCTCGATTACCGGGGCTTCACGTTACTCGCGCCGCCGCCGCCGACGCAGGGCATTTCGACCCTCGCCATCATGGGGGTCTTGCGCGAATTCGACCTCGGCAAAATTCCTGAAGGCAGTGCGGACCACTACCATCTGTGTGTGGAAGCGGTGAAGCAGGCGTTCCTGGACCGCCCCCGCATTGCGGACCCGAATTTTACTGCGCAACCGCCTGACCAATGGTTGGCTCCCGGCCACCTCAAGCGCAAGGCGCAATCGATCAAGATGGACCGCGCGCTCGACTGGCCGCATCCGTTCAAGACCGGCGACACGGTCTACTTTGCGGTCACCGACCGGTTCGGGCACAGCGTCAGCGTCCTGCAAAGCACCTATTACGACTGGGGCAGCGGCATCGTTGTCGGGGATACCGGCATTCTCTGGCAGAACCGGGGAGCCGCCTTCAGCCTTGATCCGCGCAGCCCGAACGTTGTTCGCGCCGGGAAGCGTCCGTTCTATACGCTTAATCCAAGCATGGTCCTCAAGGAGGACACTCCATACGCTCTGTGCGGCACGCAAGGAGCCGACGGGCAACCGCAAACGTTGGCGGTGCTGCTCACACGTCTCCTGGACTATCGCCTCGACCCACAGGAAGCGCTGGCGCGCCCGCGTTTCCTGCTTGGCAAGACATTCTCGGACCAACGCGACAGCCTCAAGCTCGAGGCCAGCGTCAGCGGCGCCGCGCTCGATGATTTGGCGAGGCGCGGCCACAGCATCGCGACCATTCCCGCGCTTAGCCCGCTGGCCGGACAGGCCGGAGCCATCGTGATACAGGACGATGGCACGATCAAAGGCGCACACGATCCGCGTGGCGACGGATGCGCCATGGGACTCTAGGATGGGATATTAGGCGCTCGCTCTACTCCGCCGCCGAACGGAACTCGGCCTTCTCGGCGCGCACCGCGCAGAACTTGAATTCCGGGATCTTGCCGAACGGGTCGAGCGCCGGATTGGTCAACAGGTTCGCCGCCGCCTCCGCGTAGCAGAACGGCATGAACACCATGTTCTCCGGCACGTCGCGGTCGGCGCGCACCTTGACCTCGACGGCGCCGCGGCGCGTCTCGAGGCGGATGAAATCGCCTGGTGCGAGCCCCTTCTTCCGCATGTCCTTCGGCGTCATGAACGCGACCGCTTCGGGCTCGATCTGGTCGAGCACCTGGGCGCGACGCGTCATCGAGCCGGTGTGCCAATGTTCGAGCACGCGTCCGGTCGACAGCACCATCGGATACTCGGCGTCGGGCAGCTCGTCCGGCGGGATCACCTTGGCCGGCACGATCTTGCCGCGGCCGCTCTCGGTCGGGAAACCGGTGGTGAAGATGATCTCATTGCCCGGCTTGTCCGGATCGTCGACGGGATAGGTCACCGCGCCCTCGCGGACCAGGCGCTCCCACGTGATGTTCTTCAGGGACGGCATGAGCTGAGCCATCTCGGTGAAGACCTCGCCCGGGCCCGCATAATTCCAGGGCAATCCCATCCGCTTGGCGATCTCCTGGATGATCCAGAGATCCTGCCTTGCATCGCCCGGCGGCCTGATCACCTCGCGCGCCAGCTGTACGCGGCGATCGGTGTTGGTGAAGGAGCCGGACTTTTCGGCGAACGCCGAGGCCGGCAGGATGACGTCGGCGTGGAACGCCGTCTCGGTGACGAACAGGTCCTGCACCACGAGGTGATCGAGCATGGCCAGCGCGCCGCGCGCGTGCTGCAGGTCCGGATCCGACATCGCCGGATTCTCGCCCTCGACATACATGCCGTGGATTTCGCCGGCGTGGATCGCGTTCATGATCTCGACGACGGTCAGTCCGCGCACCGGATCGAGCTCCTGCCCCCACAGCTTCTCGAAGGCGCCGCGCATGTCGTCACGGCCGACCGGCTGATAGTCCGGCAGGAACATCGGGATCAGGCCGGCGTCGGAGGCGCCCTGCACGTTGTTCTGCCCGCGCAGCGGATGCAGCCCGGTGCCGGGGCGGCCGACCTGGCCGGTGATCAAGGCCAGCGCGATCAGGCAGCGTGCATTGTCGGTGCCGTGGACGTGCTGGCTGATTCCCATGCCCCAGAAGATGATCGACGACTTGGCACGCGCATAGGCACGCGCCACCTCGCGCAGCGTCTCCGCGGGAATGCCGCAGATAGCCGACATCTTCTCGGGCGTGAAGTCGACGATCTTGGCCTTGAGCTCTTCGTAGCCCTCGGTATAGCCGGCGATGTACTGCTCGTCAGTCAGGCCTTCGGTGATGATCGTGTGGATCATCGCGTTCAGCATCGCGACGTCGCTGCCCGGTTTGAATGCGAGGTGCTGCGTGGCGTGGCGCGACAGCGTCTGCCGGCGCGGATCCATCACATACAGCTTCGCGCCGCGCTTGGCGGCGTTCTTGATGAAGGTCGCAGCGACCGGATGGTTCACGGTCGGATTGGCGCCAATCACCCAGATCACTTCCGCATCGGCCGCGGCCGCGAACGGCGCCGACACCGCGCCGGAGCTCAATCCCTCGAACAGCGCCGCCACCGACGAGGCGTGACACAGACGCGTGCAGTGATCGACATTGTTGGAGCCGAAGCCGGTGCGGACCAGCTTCTGGAACAGATAGGCTTCCTCGTTCGAGCCCTTGGCCGAGCCGAACCCGGCGAGCGCCTTGGCACCCTTTTCGTCGCGGATTTTCCGTAAGCCCGCCGCAGCAAGATCGAGCGCCTCTTCCCACGTCGCCTCGCGGAAATGGGTGTAGGGGTTGGCCGGATCGACCTGATCGTTGGCGTCCTTCTTGACACCCGGCAGCCGCACCAGCGGCCTGGTCAGGCGATTGGGGTGATGGATGTAGTCGAAGCCGAAGCGGCCCTTGACGCAGAGCCGGTTGTGGTTGGCCGGGCCGTCGCGGCCTTCCGCATAGATCACCTTCTCGTCCTTGACCTGGTAGGTGACCTGGCAGCCGACGCCGCAATACGGGCACAGTGAATCCACCTCGCGATCCGGATAGGTGACGCGGGTCTGCTTGTCGTCGAGCATCACGGAGGGCATCAGCGCGCCGGTCGGGCAGGCCTGCACGCATTCGCCGCAGGCCACGCAGGTCGACTCGCCCATCGGGTCGTCGAAGTCGAATACGATTTTCGAGCCGTGATTACGATAAGCCATGCCGATGACGTCGTTGACCTGGACCTCGCGGCAGGCACGCACGCACAGGCCGCACTGGATGCAGGCGTCGAGATTGACCCGCATCGCCGGATGGCTGGCATCGGCGGTCCAGCGCTCCGCCGCCGGAAAGCGGCTTTCGGTGACGCCGGTCTTCTCTGCCCAGTGCCAGAACTTGGAATCCGGATCGTGCGAGGTCTCGCGCGCCGGCTGGTCGGCGACCAGAAGCTCCATCACCATCTTCTGCGCCGCGACGGCGCGCGCGCTCGCGGTCTTGACCTTCATGCCGACCGACGGCGTGCGCTTGCAGGACGCTGCCAGCACGCGCTCGCCCTCGATCTCGACCATGCAGGCGCGGCAATTGCCGTCGGGCCGGTAGTCCGGCGCCGGCGAGTAGCAGAGATGCGGAATCTCCTGCCCGCCGCGCTTGGCGACCTGCCAGATGGTTTCGCCCGGATTGGCCTCGACCTGCTTGCCGTCGAGCTCGAACGTGATCTTGGTCATTCGGCAGCTTCCTTGAACTCGTCGGGGAAGTATTTGATCACCGATGTCAGCGGATTGGAGGCGGCCTGGCCAAGGCCGCAGATCGACGCATCGCGCATCGCCTGGCTCAATTCGTCGAGCAGGGCCCGGTTCCAGACCGGCCGCTCCATCAGCTGCGCCGCCTTCTGGGTACCGGCGCGGCACGGCGTGCACTGGCCGCAGCTCTCGTCCTCGAAGAAGCGCATCAGGTTCAACGCCGCGAGGCGGACGCTGTCCTGCTGCGACAGGATCACGATCGCCGCCGAGCCGATGAAGCAGCCGTATTTCTCCAGCGTGCCGAAATCGAGCGGGATGTCGTCCATCGAAGCCGGCAGGATGCCGCCCGATGCGCCGCCCGGCAGATAGGCGTGGAAGACGTGGCCGTCGGCCATGCCGGCGCAATATTCGTCGATCAGTTCGCGCACCGTGATGCCGGCAGGTGCGAGCTTCATGCCGGGATTCCTCACCCGGCCGGAGACCGAGAAGCTGCGCAGCCCGTGCCGCTCATGACGACCATGGCTCTTCCACCATTCGGCGCCCTTCTCCACGATGTCGCGCACCCACCACAGCGTTTCGACATTGTTGATCAGCGTCGGCAGGCCGAACAGGCCGACCTGGAACGGGTAAGGCGGCTTGTGACGCGGCAGGCCGCGCTTGCCTTCGATGCTCTCCAGCAGCGAGGATTCCTCGCCGCAGATATAGGCGCCGGCGCCGCGGCGCATGTGCAGCTTCGGGCCGCCGGCGGGAAGCTTTGCGATCTCGCGTTCGAGGATTTCGCGCGACGCCGGGTACTCGTCGCGGATGTAGATGTAGACGTCAGACGCCTCCACCACATGCGCGCCGATCAGCATGCCCTCGAGGAAGCGATGCGGATCGGTCTCGAGATAATAGCGATCCTTGAACGTGCCGGGCTCGCCCTCGTCGCCGTTGACCGCCATCAGCCGCGGGCCGGGCTCGCCCAGCACCGCGCGCCATTTGCGCCCGGTCGGAAAGCCGGCGCCGCCGAGCCCGCGCAGGCTGGCGTCATCGAGCGATTTGAGCAGGTCTTCCCTTGCGAGCTCACCTGAGCGCAGCTGGTTGAGCAGTTTGTAGCCGCCGTCCGCGACATAGGCATCATAGCCGATCGTGGCCGGCAGATGCGCATGGGTGTCGCCGGCCTTCGCTGCCGCCAGCACATTGTCGACGGTGGCATGGTCGATGAAATTGTGACCGACCTCGGCGGCGGGCGCGGTGTCGCAACGCCCGACGCAGGGCGCGCGCACGACTCGGATGCCGGGGCCCGCTTTGTCCTTGAGTTCTTCGAGCAATCGCTCCGCGCCCAGCATCGCGCAGGTGAGCGAATCGCAGACCCGGATCGTCAGCGGCGCGATATCGGGCTCGCCCTCCTTCACGATGTCGAAATGCGCGTAGAAGGTCGCGGTCTCGAACACCTCGGCGAACGACAGCTTCATCTCGTCGGCAAGGGCGGCAAGATGCGCCGCCGAGATCTGGTGATAAGTGTCCTGGATCAAATGCAGGTACTCGATCAGCATGTCGCGCTGCCGCGGACGGTCGCCGAGCAGTTGCTCGACCTCGTGGGCTGCGGTCGGATCGACCTGGCGGCCCTTGGGCGTGGCCTTGGCGCGCTTCCGCCCGGCACCGGGGTGCTCGAAATTGCGGACCTTGTGAACGTCATCCGTCGTCATCAGGGCGTCTCGTTTCCTGCTGCCAGATCAATAGTCTAGCCGTTGGCATGCCAGATGCCAACTAAATTCGAAGCATTCCAAACAGCATTAAGGGCATGCAGCCGGCGCTGTCACGCCCTTTGAAACCAACCCATTGCGGAGCGGGCGGTTCTCACGTCTTGCCCATGCACTCCTCGATGTAGAACCAGCGGTCGTCACCGGTCAGTCCCTTCGACTTCACCTCGCCGCGGCAGGCCTTGAGCTTGGGCTTGTTGGCGCGCCACTGCGCCTTCATGGCCTTCAGCTTCTCCATGGTCAGCTTGATCTTCGACGGCTTGGCCGTGGTGGCGGCCGGTGCCGGGGCGGCCGGCGCCGCGGTCTGGGCCGAGGCAGCATGAAGCCCTATCGCGAGCAGCGCGGCGGCAAGGCAAATCCGGGTGCGAAACATCAAAATCCCCCAATCCTTTTTCTGTTCATTGAATAAAGCGAACGCCGCAGGCGCCGGGAACCGGCAACCCGCGGCGATGATGATCGCGGTCAGAGGATTTTGACTGCACTGAGCAGCGTCATGTAGATGCCCCAGGCCAGCGGAATGCCGACGAACAGCCAGAACAGCGCCGCCCTGCCGTCCAGACCGCCCTTGCCGATGCCGAACGATCCGGTCGCACCATTGCCGCCGGTCGCCGTCGCCGCCTGCAGCTTCGCCACCTCGGCGTCGCTCATGTGCCACTTCGGATCGACCGGCTTGATCAAATAGTTGCAGATGAAGCCCGCGATCAGCATGGCGCACAGGATGTACATCGTGGTGTTGTAGAGCTGGTCGCGCGGCACGCCGGCGGCGAGCTGGAATTCGCGGATGTAGTTCACCACGACAGGGCCAATGATGCCCGCGGTCGACCACGCCGTCAGGAGCCGGCCATGGATCGCGCCGACGAACTGGGTGCCGAACATGTCGGCGAGATAGGCCGGCACGGTGGCGAAGCCGCCGCCATACATCGACAGGATGATGCCGAAGCCGAGCACGAACAACAGCTTCGAGCCCATCGCGGCGAAGGTCGGCGCTAGGGCATAGAGCACGATGCCGAGCACGAAGAACGTGTAATAGGTGTTCTTGCGGCCGATCTTGTCCGACAGCGAGGCCCAGAAGAACCGGCCGCCGATGTTGAACAGCGACAGCAGGCCGGCGAAGCCCGCGGCGATCGCCGCGATCTGCGCCTTCTGCGAGGCGTCGAGCGCGTTGAAGCCGATATTGGGCAGCCCGATCAGCTTGCCGGCGAAGATCTCCTGCAGCATCGGCGAGGCCATGCCGATCACGCCGATACCGGCCGACACGTTCAAGCACAGCACCCACCAGATCAGCCAGAACTGCGGCGTCTTGTGCGCGTTATCGAGGTGCACGTTCTTGGTCGAGATCATCGCGTTGGCCTTGGCCGGCGGCGTCCAGCCCTCCGGCTGCCAGCCAGACGGCGGCAGGCGGTAGCGGAACGCGCCGATCATCATGAACACCAGATAGATCACGCCCATGGTCAGGAAGGTTTCCCAGACACCGACCGAGGTCGGCGTCTTGAAATAGTTCATCAGCAGATTGGCGAGCGGTGCGCCGATCATGGCGCCGCCGCCAAAGCCCATGATGGCCATGCCGGTCGCCATGCCGCGGCGGTCGGGGAACCATTTCACCAGCGTCGACACCGGCGAGATGTAGCCGAGGCCGAGACCAATGCCGCCGATCACGCCGGAGCCGAGCCACATCAGCCACAATTGATGGGTGATGATGCCGATCGCGCCCAGCACGAGACCTCCGCACCAGCACAGCGCAGAAACGAAGCCAGCCTTGCGCGGGCCGACGCGCTCCAGCCAGCCGCCCCACATTGCGGCGGATAGACCGAGCACGACGAAGAACAGCGTGTACATCCAGCCCATGCTCGCGACCTTCCAGTCGCAAGTGGTCGTGAACAATTCCTGGAACAGCGAGATGTCCGGGCATGCCTTCGGCGCGGTCAGGCCGATCGCGCGCGACAGCGGCAGCCAGAACACCGAGAAGCCGTAGGCCATGCCGATGCACAGATGGATGCACAGCGCGGCCGGCGGCACCAGCCAGCGATTGAAGCCGGCGGCCGCGATCGTGTGTTCCTTGTCGAGGAAACCTGCGCCTGCAGCCGATACGCGTCCGGCGCTGCTCATCGTCGTCATTGAAACCTCCCTGCAGCCGCCGTTGCATCAGGCGTTCTGCCGTGTTCGATCCCGTCCCATCCCATTGCGGCGCAATCATCACATTGCTCCGCGCATTTCCTGCATGCGCCGGGATCAGCCACGCGCATTCCTGAAATGCCAACCCCCGACACGGCCGGATGTGCCCCGGTCGCGCGGCCCGCTCTGAACGTTAGGCCTGCCCTGTATTGCCCCACGCGCCCTGATCCGGGCACGACTTGATCTCCACAACCCGGTGGAGATTATCAATTCGCGCAGAATGGAAAATAGGTGTGGATTGGCAAAAGGTAGATATCAAGCTGCATCTAGCGCGCACGCGGCGATGCAGCATTTGAATTGTCTATCGTGCCATTTGCTTTCTCGATCAAAAAAACGATGCGAACGTCGCTTCGTTCGGTGATCTCGACCTTGTCGCCGGTCTCCCGAATGAGATTCGGGATGTCGATCACCGAAAGCGGATCGGTGCAGTGCACTTCGAGGAACTCGCCCGCCGTCACGCTCTTCAGCGCCTTGCGCGTCTTCAGCGCCGGCAACGGGCATTTCAGGCCGGTGAGATCGAGCTTTGTCGTGGTCATGATTCGACCATGGCGGAGCCGCCTTGCATCGTCAACGCGCCCTGCGTCGTCAACGCAGCGCGCTCACATCAGGCTTGCATAGGACAGGAAGCCGACCGTCTGGCCGGGCTCGACGCGCGTCAGCTGCTCGCCCAATTCGACCAGTCCGTCGGTGTCGACCAGCGACGACAGCAGGCCGGCGCCTTCGCGCGGAAACTTGACCGCCTCGCGCGCGCCGTCCGCCGCCTGACGAAGGCTGACGCGGACATATTCGCGCCGCGCGATCTTCTTCTTGTAGGCAAAGGCCGCGCGCACCGGCAACGGCACCAGCGGCTCCTGCCGCGCGCCCATCAGCGCCAGCACGGTCGGCCGCACCACATGAACGAAGGTCACGAAGCTCGCCACCGGATTTCCCGGCAATCCGATCAGCGGTGTGCCGTCGATGATGCCCATCGCCACCGGCCGCCCCGGCTTGATCGCCATCCGCCACAGCACGAGCTTGCCGACCGCCTCGACTCCGGCCTTGACGTGATCCTCCTCGCCGGTCGAGACCCCGCCGGTGGTCAGGATCAGGTCGTGCGCACCGGCAACGTCGCGCAGCGCGGAGGCAAGTGCTGTGCGCTCGTCGCGCAGGATCCCGAGATCGCTGACCTCGCAGCCGAGCCGGCGCAGCATCGCCATCAGCATGAAGCGGTTGGAGTCGAACAGCTGCGGCGGCGCGCGGTGATCGCCGGGTGAGACCAGTTCGTTGCCGGTGGAAAACACCGCAACCCGCAGCCGCCGGACCACGGTGAGATCGGTCAGCCCCAGCGCCGCCGCGAGCGCGACATGCTGCGGCCGCAGCCGTTGCCCTTCCTGCAGCGCAACATGCCCGAGCGGAATGTCCTCGCCGGCCGGACGGACATTGGCGCCCGGCTTCAGCCCCGCCGGCAGCACGACATTACCTTCCTCGAGCCGGACATCCTCCTGCATGAACACGGTGTCGGCGCCCTCGGGCATCGGTGCGCCGGTAAAGATGCGCATCGCCTCGCCGCGCTTCACGGAGGCCTGCGCCGATGCGCCGGCCTGCACCCGGCCGGACAACGGAAACGCCTGCGCCTCTGTGGTCGGCAGGTCGGCGCTCGCCACCGCATAACCGTCCACCGCGGAGTTGGTGAACGGCGGCAGCGGCAGCGGCGCTGCGATGTCGCCGGCGAGCACGCGGCCATCGGCTGCCGCAAGCCGTACGGTCTCGACATCGGACACCCTGCTGACGCGCGCGGCGATCAGGCTCACCGCCTCGTCCACCGACATCATCGGCCCGCCAAAGGCAAAGCAATCGTCGGACAGTTGCGCCATTCCGCCTCGTCTAAAGTGAAATGAGATGAGCTCGCGTTACAACCGCAGCGGGATTGTGCTCCCTCTCCCGCCTGCGGGGGAGGGCTGGGGTGGGGGTGCCACCACGAGTCACATTGTGGAAAGAGCCCCCACCCGCATCGCATCTCGCGATGCGATGCGACCTCCCCCGCAAGCGGGAGAGGTGATGCGAATTCGTGGACAGGGCGATCCGACCAAAGGTCATCATACTTCAGCTCCCGGCCGAAGCCACAGCCAGCACGTCGTCGACCGCGATCGCGGATCGCAGCATCAAGGCGGCGACCTCCTCGATATCGTCGAGATGGGCGATCGGCAGCGACGTTTCAACCGCAACATCGCTGGCGATGCCGACCACGCTCGCATCGTCGGGAAACAGCAGCGGCTTGCCGTTGGCCGCGCGATGCACCTCGATCTTGTTGATCGGCTCGCGCTTGAACCCCTCGACCACGACCAGATCGACCGGCGCCAGCTTGGCGAGCAGCTCCGGCAGGCGCGGCTCGGATGCCCCGCGCAGCTCGTGCATCAGCGCCCAGCGCCGCGTCGAGGACACCAGTACCTCGGTCGCGCCGGACTGCCGGTGCACCCAGGAATCCTTGCCCGGCACGTCGACATCGAATTCGTGATGGGCGTGCTTGATCACGGAGACGCGAAGGCCGCGGCCAAGCAGATACGGGATCACCCGCGACAGCAAGGTGGTCTTGCCGGCGCCGCTCCATCCCGCGAGGCCAATCACTTTCATTGCAGTCTCCCTACCGGCCGGAACCGGGGACTAGGCATCAGCTCTTGACGCTTTATATCGGCTGTGAGCCGTTGTCATGCTAGCCTGACCAACATGATGAAAATCGAGAAAGCGCCTGTTCCCCTGATCGTCCCCAATCCGGAGGATCCGCGCCTGACCGAGCGCGTCACAGGCACCGACCAGACCGGCGCGGCGGTCGAGATCAGGGTGCCGGTGGAGCGGCCGCTGACGCTGTATCTCAATGCGCAGGAGATCGTCACCATGATGACGATCGGCGACTATCCGGAATATCTGGCGCTCGGCTATCTCCTGAACCAGAACATGCTGAAATACGACGACGTCGTCACCGAGGTCGAGTATCACGACGACCTCGACGTCGTGGTCGTCCGCACCGAGCACAACACCAATTTCGAGGCGAAGCTGAAGAAGCGTACCCAGACCTCGGGCTGCGCGCAGGGCACCGCGTTCGGCGACCTGCTCGAGGCGGTCGAGAGCGTCGCGCTGCCCAAGGCCGAGTTGCGCACCTCCTGGCTCTACCAGATGACGCACACCATCAACACCATGCCCTCGCTCTATCTGGAGGCGGGCGCCATACACGGCTGCGTGCTGTGCAAGGAAGGCACGCCGGTCTGCTACACTGAGGACGTCGGCCGTCACAACGCGGTCGACAAGATCGCGGGCTGGATCTATCGCCATCGCGTCGATCCCGCCGACAAGATCCTCTACACCACGGGACGGCTGACCTCGGAGATGGTGATCAAGACGGTGCGGATGGGAATCCCGATCCTGGTGTCGCGCTCGGGCTTCACCGCATGGGGCGTCGAGCTGGCGCGGCAGGTCGGGCTGACGCTGGTCGGACGCACCCGCGGCAAGCGCTTCATTGCGCTATCGGGACAAGAGCGCATCGTGTTCGACCAGAACCTCGACTATGTCGAGGATGAATCCGCGCGCCACAAACGCAAGGGCGAAGCGCGTGACGACTGACGTTATGACGCGCCTTGACCCGGCGCAGATTCCCGGCGTCCTGCTGGCGGGCGGCCTGGCGCGGCGCATGGGCGGCGGCGACAAGCCGATGCGTACGATCGGCGGCCGCACCATTCTGGAGCGCGTGATCGCGCGGCTGAAGCCGCAGTGCAGCGAGCTGATCCTCAATGCCAACGGCGATCCCGCGCGATTCGCGGCGTTCGGCCTGCCCGTGATCGCCGACACCGTGAAGGATTTTCCGGGCCCGCTCGCCGGCATTCTCGCGGCGCTCGATTGGTTCGCGGCGAATCGGCCTGAAGTGGCGCTGGTGCTGAGCGCCGCCGCCGATTGCCCGTTCCTGCCGCGCGACCTGGTGGCGCGGCTGCATCGGGCGCTCACCGAGGAAAACGCGCAGCTTGCGGTCGCGGCGTCCGACGGCCAGTCGCATCCGGTGATCGGACTGTGGCGCGTCGACCTGCGCGACGAGCTCCGCCACGCACTGGTCGTGGATGACATGCGCAAGATCGACCGCTGGACCGCACGGTACAGGCTCGCCACCGTGGCCTGGCCGACCGCGCCGCTCGACCCGTTCTTCAACGCCAACACGATGGACGACATCGCGGAGGCCGAGCGGCTGGCTGCGCTGGACGCGGCCGGCGCTCAATAGAACCGGGTCTCAATAGAACTGGGTCTTCGGGAATTCCTGCAGCAGCTGCGTCCAGATCACCGCGAACGCGATTAGGCCGCCGACGCCGAGCGCCGCCGTGAACCGCGGTAGCCGGCCGATCGCCACCAACAGCCACGCCGGCAGGAAGAACAGGCCGAAGATCATGCCGAGCGGAATCACGGCAAGCCACTGGAAACCGGTGCCGTCGCTCGGCGCCACATGGGCGATGGCATAGAAGGTATAGAGCCAGAACAGCGTGCCGGCCGCGGCAAGGACGGCGGCGATCCGGCGGAAATTGAGGGGCTGGGATGGCGTCATGGAATTGCTCATTCCCCTTGGTCGCAACCCTTGCCTGGCGAGTTCACTGACTGCCGGCCCGCCCCGGCTTGAACTGGTACGCGACCGGCCGCGACAAACCGGCATCGCAAGACCAAGCGGCCGGTGAGATGATCCACTTCCTCTGGGGTATCGTGGTTTTCATCGCACGGGCGATCAATTTCGCCCTCGACATTGCGATCGGCTATGACCAGGTGAAGCGCCTCGCCGGCCAGACGACCGGCGCCGACAGGATCGTCGCCGTGCCGGACGCCCCCCAAGCCAAGGTCCCCAAGGCCAAGGTCGCAAACGACGCACGGCGGCCGGATTGACCCGCGCCGGCTCGCTATCCCGCAGGATCAGTCGGTCCGCTGACTGACAGGCTGCCCAGGCTTGGCAACCCTTGCCGATCGGCTCTCTCTCGGGGGCTGGCTACGCACCCGCAACCTCTTCCGCAGGCGCTGCGCGTCGACCGCCAGCACTTCTTCCAGTGTTGTGTTCCTAAATCGAAGCCTTCTTAACATCGCACCGCTCCCTGAGCGGGTGGGAGCCCCATCGGTCGCTCAGCCACCGACGCCTACGACAGGCCGATGTCGGTGATGGAGGATAACCAGCGACGGGACGCTTTGATCCAAAGCAACCATTGCACCTTCGTCTCACGTCACGCGCCATCCCACTACCCAGCGGATATACCTCCAAGTTTCCAATGCACGGGGTGACCGGAAAACGATAACGTACATCGCAGGAGTAGAACCTATGCCTCGCGCGCCTTCGATCGTGCCGCATCAAATCGACCACGACACCTATCTGGTGCTGAACGATTTTGGCCGGCTTGGCCGTGCCTGGTGCGAGACCGACGAAGGCACTGACCGGAAAACGCTGATCCGCCGACTGCTGGAGGACCAGTACAGCCATCCGGTCCGCATCGTGGCCTTCAACACCAACGAAGGATGGTCCCGCGACGTGACGACCGATATTGCCGACGAGCTTCGGCGCCGTTTCGTCGAATACGATGAAGTCCCGCGCTCGGTGCTGGAGTTCGTCGAGATGGCCATGCGGCACTGAGCCGGATCGGCAACCGCAACGCCGATACCCGTTGACGTCGCGACGGCCCGGCGCGCGTGCGCCAAAACAGCATTTTTCCTAGAAATTTCAAAGTGATATACCCTGTCCAGCCCGCAGCGCGAAAATAATTCTGTTTTCACGAACAATGAATCGGGTGTAGAGTGCGCCCGTCTCACCCGATCGAGGGGCGCTTCGTGATCGTCACCGGTGTTGTGGTGAGATGCGGTGGACGCTGAATGGGCAACTGACGAGTGCCCATGATGCGGACGGTGAAGTCGTGTGGTCCTGACGCCCTAGCGGCAGGTGTCTCGTCGCAACACGCGAAGGCGTGATGCGAGGGCGGTGACAAGCAAGCCCAGTCTCGCCGGGGAGAGCACGAAGTAAGCCGTAACCCATCGCGCAGGGAAAGCCGGATTGTTCGGTTTCACCTGTGGTCCTACCCCCGAGCTTTCTACCTTTGCTCGGGGCCGATGGGTGCGATCGGCACCCGGCTTTCCCTGCGCCCTCTGATCGAGAGAGGGTGAAACGAAGAGCAAAGCTCGGACGATTCATGTCGCGAGAATGCGAAGCTGCGTCCCCTCCCACACTGTCATCGCCCGGCTCGACCGGGCGATCCAGTACGCCGCGGCCTCTCGGTTCAAGCACCCCTGCCTCTGGAATACTGGATCACCCGCATGCGCGGGTGATGACACCGAACTAGCTGTTTGACTGTTGAATCAGAACGCACGCAGGGACGACCGTGGTGGAGCTGTCGCGGATCGCGGCTACGCCGGCCTGAACCCCGCCTCGATCAACGCAGCGCGACCCTCATCCGACGCCAGCGCGTCGAGAAACGCCTGCACGGCGGGCCGTTGCTTGCGCGCCGTGACCAGCGCGAAGTCGTAATGCTCTTCGGCCAGCGGAATGAAACCGAGCCCGGAGGCTGCCGCGACCGGCGCGATGGTCATGCCCCAGTCGGCGCGATGCTGCGCCACTGCGGCCGCAACCGCATTGTGCGAGCGCGGCTGATTCCAGTAGCCGTCGGGCCGGCTGCCTGCCAGCAGGCGATCGATCAGGATGCGGGTGCCGGCGCCCTGGTTGCGGTTGACCATGATGCAGGCGGGATCGGCGAGCGCAGCGCGCACCGCCTGCTGCGCGCTCAGGCCGACGAAACGCTGATCGTCCCTGCGGAACACGATGCCCTGCATGCGCCGCCAGCCCGGCACCAGCTCGAGGCCGTCGGCAAGATACGGCGTGTTGTAGGTCTCGGTCTTGTCGTCGAACAGATGGATCGGCGCGAGATCGCATTCGCCGCGCTTGGCCGCCGCGAGCCCGCCGAGGCTACCGACCGCGATCGAACGCACCACAAGGCCGGCATGCGCCAGCGGCGCGGTGACGAGATCGAGCCCGGTGCAATGGCTGCCGACGATGACGAGATCAGGCACCCGGACATGCGGCGTGAACAGCGTCACCTCGGCGTCGCTGCCGGCCGGCAACTGGTCGGCAAGCGCCTCGATCTTCAGGAAGCCATCGGCCTGCGCAAAGGAGGTGATTGCGCCCGAGCCCTTGCCGCTCGGATAGGCGATCAGGCCGTCGGCGCCTTCGACCAGCGACACCATCACGAACTCGGTCCGCCCGAGCTCGGAGGCGATGCGCACCGGCACCTTCGCCGCCACCTTGGCGTCCGGGCGCGGTGGCAGCCCGGCCATCCGCCGCAGCACCGGCACGATCATGTCGTGGAAGGTGAACATCGCCGAGGTCGGAAAGCCCGGCAGGATGACCACCGGCTCGCCGTCGCAAACCGCAAGGCACAGCGGCTAGCCCGGCTTCAGCGCCACGCCATGCGCGATGATGCCGGGCTTGCCGAGGCGGGCGATGATCCGGTGCGAGACGTCACCTGCGCCCTTGGAGGTGCCGCCCGACAGCACCAGCATGTCGCTCTCCGCCAGCGCCGTGCGCATCGCGGCTTCGAGCAGGGCCTCGTCATCGGCGATCGCGCCGAGAAAATGCGCGTCACCGCCATTCTCGGCAATCGCGGCGGTGACGATCGCGCCATTGGTGTCGTAGATCGCGGCCGGCCGCAGCATCTCGCCCGGCTGGACCAGTTCGTCGCCGGTCGAGAGGATCGCAACACGCGGACGGCGCACCACCACCACCTCGGCGATGCCGCAGGCCGCGAGCATGCCGATCTCGCGCGACCCGATGATGGTTCCCGCGCGCAACAGCGCCTCGCCGCGTGCGATGTCGGAGCCGGCATAGGACACGAACTGCCCGGGCGATGCCGCGCGCCGGACCTCGATGGCGCCATTGCCGGCGGGTTCGGTGTGCTCGACCATCACGATCGCGTCGGCGCCGCGCGGCACCGGACCGCCGGTCGCAATCGCGGTCGCGGTGCCCGACAGCACCGGCCGGGTCGGCGCGGTCCCGCAGGAAATGGTCTCGTCGTTCAGCGCAAGTTGCACCGGCGCGGCTTCGCCTGCGCGGACCAGATCGGCCGAGCGCACGGCAAAGCCGTCGACATTGGAGCGATCGAACGGCGGCACGTCGATCGGCGCCACCACGTCCTCCGCCAGCGCACGGCCGAGAGCATCGGCGAGCCGCCGCGCCTCGGACGGCAATTGGCGCGGGAAAAGCGCCGTCTCGAAGCGCGCGAGCGCCTCCTCGCGCGACAGGATGGTCAGGAACTGGTCCTGCTCGACGGATGGGTTGGGTTTTGGCGTGGATATATCGGTCATCTCGGGAACTCACTCCCGCAACATATAGGCATCGACGACCGTGCCCGCAGCAAAGCCCTCCGCCGATCCAGCCACGATCAGCACGGCTTCGGCGCGCGCGATGGCATCGAGCGAGAGCTCCCCGATCGCAAGCACAGCCCAGCAACCCTGCTGGCGCGTCAACAGCACGACCTCGGCGATGCCGACGCCGGAGGCGATCTTGCGCGCCAGGGGCAGCGCCAGCGTCTCGCGCGAGCGCCGGCCCGACAGGCGATCGAGCACGGCGAGCGCAATGGCCCACCAGGCCGCGAACGCCTGATCCGGCGCGCCCGGCAAGGCGATGACCGGCGTCGTATCGATCCGTCCCACCGCCGTGGTGCGCCCGGGTTGCAGGGCAATGCCGTGCGCGATCAATTCGCCACGCCTTGCCAGCGCATTCACCGCAGCATCCGTGCGACCAACGCCGGTGCCACCGATCGTGATGATCAGATCACAGGCAGCTGTATCGAGCGCGTTGGCAATCGCCGCCACATCCGGCGGCGCCTCGGTGCAGACGACCTCGGCACCCGCCAGGCGCGCGGTGTCGGCGATCAGTTGCGCAGTCAGCTGACCATTGGCGACGTTGACGATGCGAAGCCTTGGTCGTCGCACGCGCAACAGCTGCAGTCCGGCCGCCCGCGCGAGCAGGAGATCGCGCGGCAGCAGCGGCTCTCCCGCCGCGATCACGGCGTGCCCTCCCGCAATGTCGCTGCCGGCGCGCCGGACGCCCTGCCCCGGAACGGCTTCGGCAAGCACCTGCGGAAGCGGACCAGAGGTGTCGACGGCGTCGGCATCGACCACGCAATCAGTGCCCTCAGGCATCGTCGCACCGGCCTCGACCCAGACCGGAGGCTCGGCGAGTGGCAACGGCGCATAGGACGACGCCCCGACCAGGTCATTGGCACGCATCGCCCAGCCGTCGCTGACGGCGACGTCCTGCGGCGGATAGGCGCACAAGGCCGAGATCTCGGCGGCGATACAATGCAAGGCATCGGCAGGCGGCAACATGATCGGCTCGACCGGCGCGACATCGCGCAGCACGGCGGCGAGCGCCGCATCGAGCGGGGCGAGCGAAGCCGGCAAGCGCTGGGTGGTGGCCATGGCCCGCTATGGACTGAATCGGCGACGAAAGAAACTGTCTCGGACCGGTCCGGACCTCCGTCATTAGACCGAAGGCGCGTTGACGAAGCCCCCGAAATAGTTGCAAAAGAAACCAATATGACCGGGTCGCGGAGATTCGGCACAACCAATAATGGCCAATGCGCCAATTCAGGAGGGAGACAGAATGATCGCCACCAGACTAGCCATGTTCGGGACGCTCGCAGCCGCGCTGCTGGCCTCCTCGACCGTATCGGCGCAGGTGTCCGACGACGTCGTCAAGATCGGCGTGCTGACCGACATGAATGGTCCGGCCTCGACACCGACCGGACAGGGCTCGGTCACCGCCGCGCAGATGGCGGTCGACGATTTCGGCGGCAAAGTGCTGGGCAAGCCCATCACGGTGATCGTCGGCGATCACCAGCTCAAGCCCGACATCGGCGCGACCATCGCGCGGCGCTGGTATGACGTCGATCAGGTCGACCTCATCGTCGACGTGCCGGTGTCGGCGGTCGGGCTCGCGGTGCAGAACATCGCCAATGAAAAGAAGAAGCTGTTCATCACGCACTCGACCGGCGCGACCGATTTCCATGGCAAATTCTGCTCGCCCTATACGATGCAGTGGGTGTTCGACACCAGGGCGCTCGCGGTCGGTACCGCGCAGGAGGTGGTGAAGCGCGGCGGCGACAGCTGGTTCTTCATCACCGACGACTACGCGTTCGGCCACTCGCTGGAAAAGGACGCCTCCGCCATCGTGACCAAGAACGGCGGCAAGGTGCTCGGCGCGGTGCGGCCGCCGTTTGCCACGCCCGATCTGTCGTCCTTCATCCTGCAGGCGCAGGCCTCGAAGGCCAAGATCATCGGCATTGCCGGCGGTCCGCCGAACAACACCAACGAGATCAAGACCGCCGCCGAGTTCGGCGTCTTCGCCGGCGGACAGCAGATGGCCGCGCTGCTGGCTTTGATCACCGACATCCACTCGATCGGCCTGAACGCCGCGCAGGGCCTGCTGCTGACCACCTCATTCTACTGGGACATGGACGACAAGACCCGCGAGTGGTCGAAGCGCTATTTCGCCAAGATGAACCGGATGCCGACGATGTGGCAGGCCGGCGTCTATTCCTCGGTGACCGCCTATCTGAATGCGGTCAAGGAGAGCGGCACCGACGATCCGCTCAAGGTCGCGGCCAAGATGCGCGAGAAGCCGGTCGAGGATTTCTTCGCCCGCAACGGCAAGCTCCGCGAGGACAATCTGATGGTGCACGACCTCTGGCTGGTCCAGGTCAAGACCCCGGCCGAGTCGAAATATCCATGGGACTATTACAAGATCCTGGCGAAGATCTCGGGCGACGACGCGTTCGGCCCGCCGGATCCGGCCTGCCCGCTGATCAAGAAATAGCGAATGGCGAATGGCGGGTGGTGCGCGACGAACGGGAACATCTATTCGCTATTCGCTACTTCCCTACTCGCCCTCATCATTTCGCCACCCCGATCTCACGGAAATATCTGAGCACGCCGGGGTGGATCAGATTGATGTCGGGCGCGGCGGCGACGGTGTTCGCCGCCGTGGTCTCGCAGGCCTGTGCGAGCTTCGTGCAGAACGTCGCCTCAACGCCGTGCAGCGTCTTCGCGAGCCGATAGGCGACATCGTCGGGCAAGGTCTCGCGCACCAGAATGTAGCTCCAGGAGCCGACCGAGGCGATTGCTTCCGTCTGCTTCGGATAGCTGCCCGCGGGGATCGTCAGCGGCTTGAGGAAGGTGTGCTTGGCGCGGATGCGGGCGATCTCGTCGGTATCAGGCGCAATGAAGCGCGCACCGCTCGCGCTCTCGGCCATCTTGCTGAAGCCGGGCCAGCCGATACCGGCGCCCCACAGCGCCGCGGCGCGGCCGTCCTCGACCATCGCAGGGCCGTCGCCGGCGCGATCGAGATAGATCGACTTGAAGTCCTCGTCCTGCTTCAGCCCGATGCCGTCGAGGATGTAGCGCGACAGGATCGGCAGGCCGGAGCCCTTGGCGCCGAACGCGACGGGCTGACCGACCAGATCGTGGATCGTCTTGTAGGGGCTGTCGGCGCGGACCACGAACATGCCCGGGCTCGAATACATCGCCGTGAGGATCTTCAATTTGGTGGCTTTCGGCCGGCCGATGCCCATCAAGGCCTCATAGGACGGCTCGCCGGCGACGGTTGCGATATCGACGCTATCGGCCTCGAGCAGCGGGATGTTCTCGTTGGAGCCCTTGGTGTTGCGCGGCTCGATCGACAATGTCGGATCGGCCGCATTCATCACCTCGGCAAAGGCATTGCCATAGAGCGGAAAGCCGCCGCCCGGCGTCGCTGTGGCGAAACTGATCGTGGTCTTCGTTGCGTTGGAAGAAGTTGCGTTGGAAATGGTCTTGCTCCCTTCTTGCGCCGCCGCGCCGCCCGCGAGCAGCAGCACGCCGGCGCAAATCATAACAGCGAATTTCATCTCGGGCCTCAAGCATTGCACGTGAGCAAGACTATCGTCGCACGGGCCGGGTCGTAGGCAAAGGCAGCGTTTTGTGAAACCATGCCGGCAACAGTCACAAGAAAATGACGGGAAGAAATGATGATCCGATTTGCGCGTGCCGCGTTGCTTGGTTTGATGTGTTGCATTGCCTCCATTGCCCCCTCCTCCGCATCCGACTATCCGAACCGTCCGGTACGCTGGCTGATCGGCTTTGCCGCCGGCGGCCCGGTCGACATCGTCGCCCGCATCATGAGCCAGTGGCTGTCGGATCATCTCGGCCAGCAATTCGTGGTCGAGAATCGCGCCGGCTCCGGCGGCAACATCGCAGCCGCTGCCGCGATCAACTCGCCGGCGGACGGCTATACGCTGCTGTTCGTCGCGCCGAACAATGCGATCTCGACCTCACTCTACAAGAAGCTGCCCTACGACTTCCTGCGTGACACCACCCCTGTCGCCAGCATCATGCAGCTTACCAACATGCTGGTGGTCTCGAACGCGATGCCGGTGAAGACGGTTCAGGAGTTCATCGACTACTGCAAGGCCAATCCGGGCAAGATCGCCTACGCCTCGTCCGGCAACGGCACCTCGGTGCACATGTCGGCCGAGTTGTTCAAGGCGATGACCAAATGCGACATGCAGCACGTGCCGTATCGGGGATCAGCGATCGCCTTCCCCGACATCATCTCCGACAAGGTGCAGCTGATCTTCGACAATCTGCCGTCGGCGCTGGAGCAGTCGCGCGGCGGCAGCGTCCGCGCGCTCGGCGTGACCTCGCCGCAGCGCTGGCCAAGCGTGCCCGACGTGCCGGCGATCGCCGAGACCGTGCCGGGCTTCGAGTCGGTCGGCTTCTACGGCATCTCCGCGCCGAAGGGCACGCCGCCGGAAATCGTCGACATCCTCAACAAGGCGGTCGGCGAAGCCTTGAAGGACCCCAAGCTGGTGGCGCGCCTCGCCGAGGTCGGCGGCATCCCGAAGCCGATGACCCCGGCCGAATTCGGCAAACTGGTGGCCGACGAGACCGAGAAATGGCGCAAGGTCGTGGAGTTCGCCGGCGTCTCGGTCGACTGACGCGGACGGTCAGGGAGCGCGAGGTGCGGCATTGCCGAAACCCCGCGCACCCTGTAAACGTAGCCCGCACCGTTGCCGGCCGCGCCTTGCGGCCCGCAAGGCGGCGGGGCCTGTAGCTCAATGGTTAGAGCCGGCCGCTCATAACGGTCTGGTTGCAGGTTCGAGTCCTGCCGGGCCCACCAATGAGATCAAAGGGTTGTAGCCAGTCCCGCACAAGCCAAAAAAGCGTCGCCGCAGTTTTCGCCACAGACACCTGCTCTGTCCGTTCCGGTGTCGAGCTTGGACGAGCCTGGTTGGACGGTTCTTGTTTTTCCAATCTCGCGAGCTCTCACGACGTTGAGCAACGCAATAATCATCTCTCTGATCGATAATAGGCACGGGCCTACGAACGATTAACGACTCAACTCTATTCCACCCGACATGATGATCCGTGAGCTAGGTAAGCTGTTGCTTCAGGGTGGGGTGCGCGTGGCAGTCGCGAGCCTGGCGACGCTGTGTATCGCCGGTGTCCTCTACCTCGTTGCAACCCACGTACAATCTGAAAAGCGAACGTTCGTCGAAGTGTCAACAAAGCCGAGCTGCCTGCCCAGCCACTGCCGAGCGAAAGCGCCGGGCGGTCGATGATCGTCCGACATCTGCTCTGAAAATTCGTGTAAGCGAGGCCTTCCCTGGCCAATCGGCCCGAGCGGCACCAGGATTCGCACTTTCCAGTCTCGGCCCGCACAAAGTCAGAAGGCTATAACCGCACCCAAACGGATGTAGCCGATGTTACGGCTCCCACACGAACCGCTATATCCAAACTGCCGGCTGGGCTTTCAACCTTCCCTGGATGACATTCTGTCCGGAGTGCAGAACCCGTCCGATTGCGCGGAGCGATTGCGATGAGGAAGGCTATGATGGATTTTTTACGGATGTCGGATGGAATCCGGCTGCATCACGCCTCTCTTCACCACGATGGGTACGATGGTGACGATGAACCGGGCCCTGCGCCGAGCGCCCCGTTCGCGACTGACGCGGTCGGCGGAGCTGCTGCCCTGGTTCATGGCACCGGCCCACTTGCAGGCCTTGGAGCGCACCCGGCGAGCGCGCATACCCAGCATCATGACTCCCATCCGGTTCAATCCGAGCATCCCACCACGTCCGCTTCCGGCGCATCCCATCCCGGGACGGACATTGCCAAGGTCGAGAGCGGAGCGAACACGGCCGGGAACGGCGGAGATGGCTATTTTTACGGGGGGATCATTCACGCGTCGGTGCTGATCTATGAACCGATCAACATCTCGGTAAGCTTGGGATACGGCTCGGTCGCCCTCGCCAGCCAGTCCAACAATCTGAATGTCGATCAATCCGCCTTTCAGATGGCCGGCGTCGGCGGCCATGGCGGCAATGACAACATTGGATCGGGAGGGAGCGTCAGTGCTTCCTCGGGCTTCGACGTGATCGCGACCGGCCACAACAGCGCCGGAAACGGCGGCAGCGGCTATTTCTCGGGTGCGTTGGTGGACGCTCCTGTGGTGATCTATCATCCGATCAATATTGCGGTGGCGGGCCCGGGCGGAACTGCGCAAGCAAGTCAATCGAACACGGTCGACATCGATCAATCGGCCATACAGATCGCGGGCGTCGGCGGAAGTGGCGGAAATGGCAACGTGGCCGCCGGCGGCAGCATCATCACGCTCGACCCCGGTTGGGGATCAAACGGAGGGGGCGTCTCGGACCTTCAAACGGGCGGAAGCCAGGCCGGCAATGGCGGCGACGGCGTGTTCTACGGCGGACTCGTCCATACCTCCTTCGTGCTGTACGCCCCGATCAACATCGCAGTCGCGGGCTATGGCTCCAACGTTCATTCGGTCCAGACGAATGACGCCGACGTGGATCAATCCATAGTTCAGATCGCCGGCATTGGCGGACACGGCGGCAATGGCAACGCCGCGACGGGCGGCCATGCAAACCTTCTCTCTCACGGCTTGTGGGGCGGCTCCGACACGATTGCGACCGGTTCGAACGGCGCCGGCAATGGCGGCAACGGCTATTTTGCCGGAAGCCTGGTCGATGTCAGCGTCGCCATCTATGCACCCATCAACATCGCAATCGCAGGTCCCCATTCGACGGCCCTGGCCGATCAGGTCAACAACGTGCACATCGACCAGAGTGCGGTGCAGATCGCCGGACTTGGCGGAGACGGCGGCTACGGCTATCTCGCGCTGGGTGGCGATCTTACCGCCCACCTTCTGTCAGACCTTCACCTGATGGGATAGCGCAATATCAAACCGCGCGCGCCGGCCCGGTCGGAAGGCGGCCCTGTGCATACGAGCTCACCCAAAGGCGCCGTCGCCGGACGTTTCGAGCTCGGATGTTGCGGGAAGAATGACATACTTTCGTACGTAGATCGACCGAGCCGGATGGTGTCCGATTTGACATCTATCGTCATCGCGCATGGGCGGATCAGACTTGCCGCGCGCGTCCGCCTGATCGGGATGGATGATGCGAGACAGCCAACAGAAGCACGGAGGCTCACATGTTGCCCAAGGCGATTCACATCTCGGATTCGATCGAATTCAAATCGATCAACACCGGTGGTCAAAGTGTCGGAAATGGCGGCGATGGTACCTTCAAGGGAGCTATCATCAGCAAGCCGACGGTCAACTTCGATCCGACCAACAAGGCAGAAGGCGCCGATGTGCATGTGAGCACCGGCGATCACGTGACTCAGAAGGCGGATTGGGACGCCGGCGGCGCAAACGCGACAGCCTCGTTGTTTGCGAAAGCCAACGGCGGAGCCGCCGAGTCGAACGGAAGCCAGAAATCCTACAGCGGCCATGATACTTCCAAGGTATACGCCAATACGGATGCCACTCAGATCAACAAGCTCGCGGTGGACCAGCATCAGGAGGTCCTGGCCGGCATCGGCGGCAATGGCGGAGACGGCAACGCCGCGTTGGGTGGAGAAGTGAGCTTCCATCTCGATACGCTCTGACCACCGGTTCGTCCGACTGGCAGGACCGGTGGCCTCGCCGCCGGTCCTGGAGTTCAAGCGAATGCCCCGCCGATGCCGTTGGCAGATTACGCCGACCATCGAGCAAGTGCGTCGGACCTCGATTTCAGGCGGTGACGATCATGCTGATGCCGCCCATTCAGATGCCGATCCTGCCGCAGATCCGGACGCCACTGCATGCGGCCCTCTGGTCCTGCGCGGGACCGCTCGGTCTCGTATTCGCGTATAGTTGCAGCTACAACCTGCTTCTGTTTGCTCCCTCCATCTACCTTCTTCAGATCTACGACAGAGTCTTGTCGAGCCGGAGCGGCGACACACTGCTCCTGCTCACGCTCATTGTCGCGATCACGGTGGTGGTCGGAGGGGTGTTCGATGCATTGCGCCGTGCACTGCTGGCGCGCCTTGGCGCCTGGCTCGACGATCGGCTCCGCCCTTGCGTACTTTCGGCCGGCCTCGAATCGGCGTTTCGCGGCGATTGGACGCAAGCATCCGGCACATATCGGGATCTCACCGTGCTGCGCCAATTCATTGAGTCTGGCGCATGTCCGATGCTGTTCGACGCGCTCTGGACGCCCTTGTTCCTTCTTGTCCTCTTTCTCATCCATCCCTTACTGGGCGTAGTCGGTGCCTGCTGCGTAACCTTCCTGTTCGCTATCACCCTTGTCGGAGATCTGGTCACGGAAGACGTTCTGCTCAGATCCGGCGCCGCACTGTCCAGAAGCTACGGCCGCCTCCAGGCTGCCGCTGGCAACATCCACATGATCCGCGCCATGGGAATGCTCGATAGCGCTGCGCGCATGATCCATCATGACGCGCAGGAGGCGCGCAGGGAGCACGATGCGGCAATCCGGCGGGGCGAGATCGTCATGCTGGCCACCAAGCCGGTCCGCGCGCTGTCACAGGTCTTGATCATGGGGGCCGCCGCGTGGCTTGTGCTCGATCACGGGAAGAGTCCGGCAATCATCTTCGCTTCCATGCTGATGTTCAGCCGGGCGCTCGCGCCGGTCGAAAGTGCGATCGCAGGCTGGAAGTCACTCGCGACGGCCGTGAGCGCCTGTCAGCGGCTCGGCGCGCTTCTCGCCGCATTCCCCGCCGCCGGGCAGCGAGATACGGAGATTTCGCCGCGACAAGCCCGGAGCGGTCTCGTCGTCGAGAATGTCGGCGTGAGGCTTGCGGGGACCAACCATCTTCTGCTGAACAGCGTCTCGTTCACGCTCGCGCCCGGAGAATGCCTCGGCATTGTCGGTCCGTCCGGGTCAGGCAAGTCGCTGCTTGGCCAGGTGATTGCCGGGCTGTCGATGCCAACGCATGGCCGTGTTCTTCTCGACAATACCGACGTCTCGCTGCTTCGCGAAGGCCGAAACGGCCACCATCTCGGCTATCTTCCTCAGGACATCGACCTGATCGGCGATACGATCAACGACATCATCGCACGCCTCGATGATGCCGATCGGCGGAAGGTCGCCGACGCGGCCAAGCTCGCCGGAATCCATGAGGCGATCATGCGCCTGCCACAGGGTTACGACACGGTAGTCCACAGTGAGAAAGTCTTCTCGCGCGGATATCGGCAGCGGCTGGGTCTGGCCCGCGCCTTTTTCGGCAGTCCACGCCTCGTCGTTCTCGATGAGCCGAACGCCAGCCTCGACTACGGGGGCGAGCGAATGCTGCTGGATGCCATCCAGCGCATGAAGCTCGCAGGTGCGATCCTTGTCGTCGTTACGCACCGCATGGGTCCGCTGGCAGCCACGGACAAGATCGCCATCATGGAAGACGGTGCGGTCGTCGCGTTCGGCGACAGCGAGGAAATTTTCGAACGGCATCTGAGCCGTCCCCAGCTGACATCGCAGATTGCGCCATGATCTCGAGCTTTTCTCACTATCTGGGGAAACTTCCAGCGGTCTCGAGACTTCCCGTGATCTGGGACCAGGTCATGCGAACGCCTGCAAGGCCCCCGTTCGTCGGACGACTTGGAGCCGTGGTTACCGCAATCGATGATTTCGAGCCTCTTGAATATCCCTGGTGCTCGACACCCACGCCGATCTCCCCGCGCCGGAGGCTTCGCGGTATCATGCTCGCGGGCAATCTGCTGGTGGCCTTCTTCATGCTGGGGCTTGGCACATGGGCGAGCCTCGCGCCTCTCGAGAGCGCCGCGATCGCGTCCGGCGTCGTGGAATCAGAATCGAGCCGCAAGACAATTCAGCATCTGGAAGGCGGTATCGTGAGGAGGATCCTGGTTTCGGACGGCGATATCGTGCGAAGCGGACAGATGCTGATCGCGCTGGAACTGGAGAGCAGGCAGAATGGAGTGGCCGCCGCAGCGCTGTCGGCGCAGCAGTTCATTTTTCAGGCACGTCGGCAGGTTCATGAGTCGCAGCTTGCGGTCATTCGCGAACGAATGCTTCAAGTTGAAAGGGAGATCGAAGGTCTCAGGGCTCAGGAGAACGCCACCAGGCAGCGAATCGATATCGTCCGCGAGGAACTGGACATGGTCACGACCCTCGTCAACAAAGGACTCGAACGGCGGCCGCGACTTCTGAACCTGCAACGCGAACTGGCCGACGTTGAGGGTCGCCGCGGCGAGATCACCGCACAGATTTCCCGCGCCGGGCAGGTCATCAGCGAGCAGCAGGCGACATTGTTCAAGCTAGAGAGCGACAGGCAGAACGAGATCGCGCAGTCGATTCGTGAAGCGCAGAACCAGATATTCCAGCTCCGCGAGCGGTTGCTTGCGGCCAGGGATCAGCTATCGCGAACAGAGGTCAAGGCGCCTGAGGATGGCGTGATAACCGACCTGCGGGTCCATACAGCCGGCGGCGTCATCGGGGCGGGTGCGCCGCTCATGGACCTGGTACCCCGGCAAGACCGCCTCATCGTGACCGCCCGCCTGAGACCCGAGGACATCGATGTGGTTCACCCCGGCCTCAATGCCGAGGTGCATCTCGTACCGTACAATCAGCGTCGCGTGCCGCGACTGAAGGGGACTGTCGTGCATGTGTCCGCTGACCGGCTTCTCGACAAGCGTACCGACCAGCCATACTACGCAACCAGGATCCGGATCGACGACGCGCAGATCGCAGAAAACGACATCCGGATCGTCCCCGGTATGCCGGTTGAAGTGTTCATCACGACAGGGCGCGGCACCGTCGCACTTTACGCACTCAGGCCCCTGCTCGATAGCTTCCGCGGTGCATTCAGGGAGGATTGATCCTGGTCAAGGTGACTAGTACCCAGAATCATAGCTGAGTGATACGGCGGCCTTTGAAACGGCGTTGACGGACCTTTTTCTTGGTCCAGACGAAGGGCTCGGCTCTGTCGTTGTATGCGTTGACGTAGGCATCGATGTGCTCCTGAAGCTGCGTGAGGCTTGTGAAGGAGGTGCCGCTGAGCGACTGCCCCTGCAAGATCGAAAACCATACCTCGACCTGATTGAGCCAAGACGCACTTGTCGGCGTGAAATGAAATTGCACGTTGGGGTGGGCCTTGAGCCAATGCTCGTTCTTCTTGTGGGTGTTGAGGTTGTCGAGGATGACGTGAAGCTTCCGGTTCGGAAAAGCCGCGGTGACGCTGTTCATGAAGTCGAGAAACTCGACGCGGCGTCGGCGTTTTGAATGCGCCGCGATGATCTTTCCGGTGGCGACTTCGAGCGCCGCAAACAATGTTGTGGTGCCATGCCGCTTGTAATCGTGGCTCTGGCCGGTCAAGGCGCGGCCATTGGGCAACTTCAGATAACCCTGCGCTCGCTCCAAAGCCTGGATCGAGGGCTTCTCGTCCACGCACAGCACAATGGCCTTCGCGGGCGGGGCGACATAGAGGCCGACAACATCGGCGGCTTTGGCCGTAAAGTTCGGGTCGTTGCTCTCACACCAGGACTTACGAGCCGCGAGGTCAATCTTGTGGCTGCGCAGGAACCGCCAGACATATTGGACGTCAACATCGCCCAGCGCCCCGGCCAGCAGGGGCCCGGTCCAGCGTGCGAACCCGTCCGGCGGCGGCTTGTCCAGCAGCTTCAGAATCCGCTTGTCGGTGGCCTTCGTATAGATTGGCTGCTTGCCCGGTCGCGGCTTGTCTTGCAGCCCTTCAAGGCCTTGGTCGGCATAGCGATGCCGCCAAAGGCTGACAATCCGCGGCTGGACCCCAACTTCCTTGGCGATCGACCGAGTGCTGCGTCCATCCGCCGCCAACAGAACTATCCGCGCCCGCTTCAAATCGCGCTGCAACGTCACCGGGGAGCGGCAACACGCCTCAAGCACCTTGCGATCTTTCCTCGAAAGGTGGACTTCTCTTGCTTCGGGTATCATCCCGACCTTGAATCACGACTCACGCTTTAAGAACAGTAGGTACTAGGTCTCCGTCGTCAGAGCTGCGCCCGGCTCGAGATCACGACTCTGCGCGGGCAACCGGCCGCGCCAACGGAGGACCGCTTCCGTGCGATTGTGGGCGGCACATTTCCTCATGATGTGCTGAATGTGCATTTTGACGGTGCTTTCCGAGAGGTTCAATTTGGCGGCGATAAGCTTGTTGGGCAGGCCGAGCTCCAGTTCCGCCAGAACGTGCTGCTCTCGAGGCGTGAGATCGGCCACGCTCCTGTCGATAGCCAGCCTGGCTGCCTCGTTGATCAGATATGCGGACGCGAGCGCACGCGCGTCCGGCGGCTCGAAATCCGGCATTTTGTTCATCCCGGCGACGGGCAACGGCCTGTAGACGCCGCCGACGAGAACAAGGCGCAGGCCAGCTATGGCGATCTCGATTGGTAGCGAGGTGGAAAGAAAGCCGCGCACGCCCCGCTGCATCGCGGCCTGCACGGTCGGCTCGTCGTCATGATTTGACAGGACCACAACGGCGGCGTTGGGACAGCACTCCGCAACGAAGGCAAAATCGTCCTCAACCGAGGGATCGCCGATGGGCTTGTCCGCGATACTGAGCACCACCAGACGAACATCACGGGCTGACGTGCAGTCCAGGCTTTGGACTGTCGCCATGTCAAGGATCTCGAGTTCGTCGAGTTCCCGCCTGAGGACGTTCAGAATGCATGTGCGAGGCAACAGGAGCGGCTCGACGATCACCAGAACCGGCAAGTGAAGGGATTCATTGAGCCGCTTTGAGGAGTGCGCTATGTCGTGCATGATTTCCCCGAAGTTAAAAGAATTTCCGCGATATTCCCATTTCGTCTCTCGTGATGCTGCATTCATCCTGAATGCGGTACTACGAGAGTACAGCGCCAGTGTTGGTGCCGTATCCACTACGGGATCGCTTGGCACGGGATCACTTGGCGCTTGCCTGGAAATTCTTTCCGCTCAAATCATTTGGGCGCATACCGCGCAGTGACGCAGTCGACGCATTCCCTAATTGCAGATATTTCGATACGCGATTGAAGCCGCCGACCCTGACTTGCCGTCGACGACATATGCTTCATCCTCCTTCACGAGATACAGAAACGGCCTATCTCCAGTCTCGCTGCCTGACGCGCTTCTTCCTTTTACACGCCCGCAGATCGTATCCACGGGGCGTCCAAGCGTGTTCTTTCGCATTGCGCGCTTCATATCGCTAAATTCGACCGATCCTGGATCCCCCATCCTCGTCGCGATCGTGACCTTTGCCTTGTCCAGGACGGGATCTGATGTGCCCGGGGGGCGTTCGGATGGCGAGACGCTGATCCTCGTTCGCGGAGCTGCCGCTCTGCTGAGGTCGGCCGATCCCCGCTTCTTCGGGGGTTTCTTGCCGGACCTTGCCGGGGGGGGGCAGAATTCGATTTGACGATCGCAGGATCTGGCGCCGATGCCGCTGGCATTGGCTGCACGGGTTGGACGACGGCAACCCTGTCGAAACAGGGTTGTGACGCGCACCCGAGGAAATATCCTCGGGAAGGCGCAACCAAGCCAAAGCCGATCAAGACTCCTGCCAGCACTCCAACAAAAAGCAGTCCCATCCGATTCCCCTCCTCGGGAGCTCGGCTCGCACTCGTAACTAGGACTAATTCCGCGCTGGTGGTCCTATCTGTTGCGCAAAAGCGTTAAACGCTCATTAAGCGCACGTGCGGCCGTTCGGCACGTGCCGTGACCGGCTGAACAGGGCCGCCAGATCCGCGACGATTTGCTTCAAAGGCCGATCGTGAACGCAATCATGCCAGATTTGGTGCGCTCTAGGGTTCCCGCCATTGGTTCTGCCGCGGGCGCACCAAGGACATCGATCGCTCATTCGGTCCTGCCTGGCCCGATCCGGCGTCTCCTCCCTTGTTCGCGCAGCCACCAGCCTCTCTAGGCCGTCATCAATGGCCTTAGCCTGCCGATGTCGTCGATCCGCTCGAGATTGCCGATCTGCTCGATCAGCATCTCGGTCTTCTCGCTGCCCAGCACCGGCGCGATCAGGTCCCGCGTCTTTGCCGCCACGGCTTCCGTGCTCAGCGGATTCTCCCTGGTGCCCGGCGGATACTTGGTGAAGTGATCGACCTTCCTGCCGTCGGTCAGCGTCACCTCGACAACCGCGCCGCGCGGCGCGGCGGGGTCCATCAGCGCCTTGTCGCCGGCCAACGTCACCTTGGCGCGTTGCTCGAGGATCTTCGGGTCATGCATCAGCGCGACGTCGTGGCTGTCGTTGAACGACACCGCCCCCTTCACCAGGGCGACGGCCACAAGGTGCTGGCAATTGACGTCCGGCATCGCGCTCTCGCCGACGATTCCCATCGCATCGGTCGGAAGCTTGACCAGGATACTGTGCACGTTGTCCGGTGTGAGGCCATGCTGCTTGCGCAGGGGCAGCGTGGCATCCAGCGGCGATTGAATGGGATAGCCGACCGAAAAAGTCTTGATCGCGGTCTCGGTGACGTAGAAGCGGCTGCCGAGATCCCTCACCATCTCCTCCGGCTTCGGCTCGGTCGAGAGCGCGATGAAGAGATTATGGGTGCCGTCGAGCACATCATCGACGCCGGTCAATCCGGCGCGGACCATGTCGACAGCCATCACGCCGTTGCGCGCGCCCATGCCCGCGAAGTCGAACGCCTTCTCGACATGGTCGTGATCCCTAACCCAGCTCCACAGGCCGGAGACCTGCTGCGACGAATAGGAGATCGCATAGCGCATCCCCTTCTCGTCAAGCCGCGCCAGCGACGCGGCGGCGCCGAGCGCACCGAAGGTCGACGAGGTTCCTTCGGCGCTTCGATGCGAGCCACGCACGAGATCCGGCCCCAGCGCCATCAGCAGGCGGCAGCACAGGTCGTAGCCGAGCGCGACGGCGCGTATGACGTCCTGCCCACTGCGATGTTCCCGCTCGGCAAAAGCGAAAGCTGCCGGCACGACCGAGCATCCCGGATGCGCCTTGGTGACGGGCTCGAAGTCGTCGGTCTCGTCGGCGTGGGCGCACATGGCGTTGGCCAGCGCTGCGTTGACCGCCGTGGTCCGGAAATCGGAACCGACGACGGAGGCCTGCGCATCGCCGCCGAGGCTTCGGACATATTTCAGTGCCATGATGCCGGGGTTCATGCGCGAGCCCGACACCATGGCACCGAGCGTATCGAGAATGCGGTGCTTGCATGCCAGCACCACCTGCTCGGGCAGCTCCTGATCGCGTGCGGCGACCATGTACCGCGCCAGCCGTTCGGTGACGCCCGGGCCCGCCGCGCGCACCGGGCGGCCGCCAGCGGCGGCCATCGCGGCAACCGAAGCGGCGGATTGCAGGAAACGGCGGCGTGACGGCATGCTGCTTCCTCCGCGATCAGGCCGAAACCGACATCTTGGCAATGTCCGCCGCGTTCGGCAGGCTCTCGACATTCCAGCAGGCATCCATGACGCGCCGGATCATCGCGGCGGGAATGATGCCGTCCGCGAGGTCGGAGAACTTGGTCTCGAGCTGCTTGTCGCTCATCGGCACCTCGACGCTGCCGATCGCGTGCTCGATGAAGCGGTTCAGCTTGCGTCCGTCCTTGAGCACGATGGTCAGATCGACCTGCTCCGGCTTGATGCCGGGCGTGATCGCCGGCACAACCTTGCCCCGCAGCGCGACGATGGTTGGATCGGTCACCGCGCGATCGCCGAACTGCTTCTCGCCGCCGGCACCCTCGACGATCGCGACCGCAACGGCATGGTAGATGCTGAACTTGCCTTCAAGCCCCTGCCGCGGCGTCTTCTTGCCGGTGAGCTCCAGCACCAGCGGATGGACCTTCAACTCGACGCGCTCGATCTGGTCCGCGGTCACCTTGTTCTCGTTGCGAAGCTGGATTGCCGCGTCGATCGCAGGATGCATCACAATCCCGCAGGCGAACGGAGAGCTGGCTCCGCAAATTCGGACAGTAGCTTGAGTGGATTTTCTGCCTGACAGCGGCGAGGATTCTTGCCGCGAATCAGGAGCGAAGATGACGAAGAAGAGCCGCCGGATGCATTCTCCGGCATTCAAGGCGAAGGTTGCTTTGGCTGCGGTCAAAGGCGAGAAGACGCTGGCGGAGCTGGCGCAACTGTTTGATGTTCATCCGAACCAGATCACGATCTGGAAAAACCAGCTCCTGGAAGGCGCCGCCGGCGTGTTTGGGCATGACAAGGCGTCGGCCGAGACGCCGGTCGATTTGAAGGCGTTACATGCCAAGATCGGCGAGCTGGCGTTGGAAAACGATTTTTTGTCCGGCGCGCTCACCAAGGCGGGCCTGCTGAGCGCAAAGCGATGATCGACCGCGGTCATGATCTTTCTATCGTGCGCCAGGCGAAGGTCCTGAAGCTGGCTCGCAGCACGGTCTACTATGAACCTCGGCCAGTTTCGGCCGAGGACCTTGCCTTGATGCGTCGGCTCGATGAGCTGCATCTCGATTATCCCTTCGCGGGAGCGCGTATGCAGCGATCGTTGCTGCGGCGGGAGGGCGTATACGCCGGTCGCCGCCACATCGCGACGCTGATGAAGCGCATGGGGATCGAGGCGGTCTATCGTCGCCCGAACACGAGTAAGCCGGCACCGGGTCACAAGATCTACCCGTACCTGTTGCGCGGATTGAAGATCGAGCGGCCCGACCAGGCGTGGGCAATGGACATCACCTACATTCCGATGCGGCGTGGCTTCGTCTATCTCGCGGCGGTCGTCGATGTGTTCAGCCGACGGGTCCTGGCCCATCGCGTCTCGATCACAATGGAGGCGGCCTTCTGCGTCGAAGCGGTCCAGGAGGCGTTGGCGAAGCACGGCAGGCCCGAGATTTTCAACACGGACCAGGGCAGCCAGTTCACCAGCCTCGAGTTCACCGATGTGCTGCTGGACGCGAAGATCGCCATCAGCATGGACGGCAAGGGCGCCTGGCGCGACAACGTGTTTGTCGAGCGGCTCTGGCGCACGGTCAAATACGAAGAAGTTTATCTCCGCGCCTACGACAGCGTGTCCGAGGCGCGAGCGTCAATTGCCAAGTATCTGGCCTTCTACAATCAGGGACGCCCTCACTCGAGCCTTGACGGGCGCACGCCCGACGAGGCTTACTTCGGCACGCAAGCTATGGTGATGGCCGCATGACCGTCGCCGACGATTTTGTCGTCGCTCTGGTCGGGCTACGCCCTCCCGACGCAACGACAAAATCGAAAGGCCCCGCGTTCAGCATAACCCGGCAGGAATCCACTTAAATCCCGCGGGGCGCTGTCCAAACAACCGGCGCCAGCTCTAACGGCTTGTAGGTATTCAGCGCCGCCTCGTAGCGCTTGCCGAGGTCGACCAGGATCTCGTTGTAATCCTGCTTGGTGCTGATCGTATTGGCCCAGCCGCGCTTGGCTTCGATCATCGCGTCGGACGAGGTGAAATTCTTCGACGCCAGAATGGCGGCGAAGATGCCGCTGGACGCGGCGCGGCCGGGGTTGAAGCTCTTGTTCATGGAGCCGAAGGACTCGCGCAGGCCGACCGGCTGCGACGCCGCAAGGCCCAACGCCCAAATCATCTGCTGCTCGTTCAGCTTCAGCAGCTTGCCGACGGCCGCCGCCGAGCCGAACACGCCGGCCGTGCCGGTGATGTGCCAACCGACATCATAATGGTTCGGATAGACCGAATAATGGTTCGGATAGACCGAGTTACCGATCCTGCATTCGGTCTCGACGCCGAGCACCAGCGCGTTCAGGAACTCCTTGCCGGAGACCGGCTGCATTTCCGACAGCGCAAGGATCGCCGAGGCGACGGGACCGGCGGGATGGATGATGGTCTTCAGATGCGTGTCGTCATAGTCGAAGATGTGGCTCGACACGCCGTTGATGAAGGCCGCATTCATGATGTCGAACCGCTCGCGCCGCCCGAACAGCGAGGCCTGCTGCGGACCCGAGAACGGACCGAGCGCGGCGACCGCAATGTCGACCGTCTCGTGATGCGATCCGCCGATGGCGACGCCGACCCAGTTCAGGAGCGTCCGAACCCCCTCCTTGCGGACATTGGCCGGCAGATCGTCATAGCTCGCGGTGACGAGATAATGCGCAAGTGCGCGGGTGACCTCCTTGGGCGGCGCGGCCGCGGTCGCCGGCGCTGGCGCGGACGCTTGCGCGAAGGCCGCGCTGCTGCCGACCGCCGAAACCGGAAGCGCGGCAGCCGCCCGGATCAGGGTCCTGCGATCAGTGGGCATGGGATGTCTCCAAAGACTTCGTCGAGGATTTCATCGAGGCCAATTGCGCCGCGAGACGGACGGCGCTTTCGAAGGCACCGGTCTTTGCGACGCCCTGGCCGACAATATCGAATGCCGTCCCGTGCGACGGCGTGGTGAATACGGTCTCGAGCCCGGCCGTGACGGTGACGCCGCGGTTGAAGCCGCGCAGCTTGGTCGCGATCTGACCCTGGTCGTGATACATCGCGACCACGCTGTCGAATTCGCCGGCAAAGGCCCGGACATAGACGGTATCCGCGGGATAAGGTCCGCTGCAGGCGATCCCTCTCTTCGCGGCCGCTTCGACCGTCGGGCGGATCAATTCGATCTCGTCGCGGCCAAACAGGCCGCCCTCGCCGGCATGCGGATTGAGCGCGGCCACCGCGATGCGCGGCCTGGCGACGCCGGCCCTGCGCATCATCCGGTCGACCAGCTCGATCGCATCGGTGATGCTTTCCGCATTGATACCGTCCAGCGCCTCGCGCAGCGACTGATGTCCGGTAACCCGCGACATCCATTGGCCGTCCAGCACGTTCATCTCGGAGAAGTAGCTCTTGTGCCCGAGCAGGCTCGCGAACATCTTGTGTTCGTCGGGGAATTTCCAGCCGCCGTCGAACATCGCCCGCTTGTTGAGCGGCGCGAATGTGATGGCGTCGATTTCGCCGGCCCTGGCGAACTCGATCGCCCGCGACAGCGTCTCACCGGTCAGCCGGCCGGATTCGGCGTTGGATTTGCCGGGCGGGAACTTCGCGGGATCGGTGTTGCCGAGATCGACGAGTTGCACGGTGCCCTGTCCCCAGCGAGCCGCCTTGGGCGAGCTGATCCGCTCGACGTCAAGCTTCACGCCAGCATGCGCCATGCCCATTTCCAGCACACGGGCGTCGCCTATCACGACGAGGCGCGCAGCATCGCTGAGCCGGTCGTCGGAGAGAATGCGCGCGGTCTGTTCGGGACCGATACCGGTGCAGTCGCCCGGGGTCAGCGCCACGATCGGCAGGTCGTTCGTATTGGTAGCCATTGGTCCTTACTTTGCTGTCTGGATTTGAGCGGAAGACCGAGCCCAGTCCGCCCTGTTGAATTCGCCATCCCATTTCGCGACCACAATCGCGGCCACGGCGTTGCCGATGGTATTGGTGATGGCACGCGCCAACGACATGAAGCGGTCGATGCCGAGCAGCAGCGCCAGTCCTTCCGCGGGCAACCCGGCCGCGACCACGGTTGTCGCCAGCGCCGCGAACGCGCCGCCGGTGACGCCGGCCGCCCCCTTGCTGGTGAACAGCATCACCACGAACAGGCTGAGCTGTTGCGCGGCCGTCAGCTCGACACCGTAGACCTGGGCGACGAAGATCGTGCTCAGCGGCAGCGTCAGCGCGACGCCGTCGAGATTGAAGGAATAGCCGGAAGGAATGACAAGGCCGGCCACCGCCCGGCCGACACCGGCCTTCGGCAGTTTCTCCATCATCCCGGGGATGGCGGTCTCCGACGACGAGGTGCCGAGCACGACGAGCAGCTCGGTGCGCAACAGGCGCAGCAGGTCCATCAGGCGAATACCCGCAATGCGGCAGATCGTGCCGAGAATGACGAAGATGAAGAACGCCATCATCGCCCAGGCGGTGCCGACCAGCAGCGCCAGCGCATACAGCGTAGCGGCACCGAACTTCGCGATCGTGAAGGCCATGGCGCCGAAGGCGCCGATCGGGGCCAGCGCGACCACGACATGGACGACGCTGAAGACGAGCTCGGTCACCCGCTCCAGGCCCGACCGCAGCGGCGGCGCCTTGTCGCCGAGCAGGACGAGGCCGATGCCGCACAACAACGCGAGCACCAGCACCTGGAGCACGTCGCCGCTCGCGAACGCGCCGACAAAGCTTTCCGGCACCATATGCTGGATGTAGGCCGACAGCGATCCGACATGGGCTTGCGCGTAGCGCGCAACCGTCTCGGCCTGCTGCGTGGTGGCATGGGCCACACCCGCGCCGGGCTGGACCCAGCGCACCACGACGAAGCTGAGCAGCAGACACAGGGTCGTGACGGCCTCGAAATAGACGAGGGCCTTGAGGCCGATCCGGCCCACCGCCTTCATGTCGCCGACCTGCGCAATGCCGGTGACCACGACCAGAAAGATCAGCGGCGCGATCGTCATCTTGATCAGCGAGATGAAGATATCGCCGAGCGGCTTGAACTCGACGGCGACAGCCGGGAACAATGCGCCGAACAGCGCGCCAAGCGCGGCACCGGCCACCACGAGCACATACTGCTCGCGCCAGAGCGGCTTGCGCCGCCGCTCGGACGCAGCCCCCGAGATAGACTCGGACAGCGGAGTTGTGGCGACCTGCAATTCGTTTCCCCCAAAGGCGTGTTCGCGCCATGCCGGATCCGGATGGCGCCTTGTTCTGGTTTTGCGATGGCGTTTACATTGGACCAGCAGCCTGTCGGGCGCTAATGCCGTATTGGCATGATTTGAGGACAAAACGTCATTATGGATCTGATTTGGCTGGAGGATTTCCTTGCGATCGCCGAGGAGGGCGGGTTCTCGCGCGCCGCTGAGCGCCGCCATGTCACCCAGCCGGCGCTGAGCCGCCGGATCAAGGCATTGGAGGGATGGCTGGGTACACCGCTGTTCGAGCGGAGCACCCATGTCGTGACCCTCACCTCCGCAGGGCAGAGCTTCCGTCCGATCGCGGAGGACGTGTTGCGCAGAGTCCTGAACGGCCGGGAGGAGGCATTGGAGGCGGCTCGCCTGAAAGCCGAAACCATCCAGTTCGTCGCCACGCACGCGCTCTCGCAGTCGTTCTTTCCGGACTGGATACGAAAGGCGGACCGTGCCCGGACCGGTTCGGCGGTGCAACTCGTCGCATCCAACTTTGGTGGGTGTGAACGACTCCTCCTCGAAGCACAGGCGCACTTCCTGCTGACTCACTATCACCCTACCCTCGTCACACGACTGGATACGGATCGCTTTCAACGCATCGAGCTGGACACCGACGTGCTGGTTCCGATCAGCGCACCGGCTTCAAAGCACACGCCGCGAGGTGGCCGCCGACGCAAGCCGATGCCTCGCTATCAGTTGCCGGGTTCCACCAAGGCCCCGCTGCCCTACCTTGCCTACCATCCTGGATCGGGCGTGGGGCGGATCGTCAACTCGTTCCTTGCGGCAAAGGAGCCTGCGGCCGTTCTCGTGCCGAGTTTTGCCGCGCCAGTGATGTTGCTGGTCGACATGGCGCGTGAAGGTCGTGGCATCACCTGGGCGCCCCGCAGCCTCGTTCAGCGCGAGTTGCAAAGCGGCCGGCTGCTAAGAGCAGGCGGGGAGGAATGGGACATTGCGATCAGCATTTGCCTGTTTCGTTCCCGATCTCGCCTCACCAACGCGGCTGAAAGCTTCTGGAACGGGATCAAGAAGCAACGCAACGGTTACCTCGAAGCCGCGGCGCACGCTCCCGGCGTCACACCGAAACAGTCGCGCAAATGACTGATGCTATGGCTCTGGTCGGCCAGCTACGCGTTGCGACACGTCGCATTCCATTCCCGGCCATGGTCACCGGGGGCTTCCAAGCCCGTCTCGGAGACGATCAGCGTGTCCTCCAGCTTGATGTAGCCGCGCGCCGGATGCAGCAACGCAGTTTCGACCGAAATCACCATCCCGCTTTCGAGCGGGCGATCGGCATCGTACGGCGAATAAGGGACCGGGCCGGTGGCAGTCAGGCGCGGCGCTTCATGACTGACTAACCCAATTCCGTGCGCGGTGAAGTCAAGCACGGCACGATGGGGAGACGATTTGACGGCGGCCTCGCCTGACGCAATCACGTCGCCACCCATGGCGCCCGGCCGGATGACGCGGCGCGCGACCTGCTGGATGTCCTCGATCTCCTGCAGCAATTCGCGAAGCTCGTTGTCGGGCTCCCCCAGGATGCCCATGCGGCTGAGGTCGCCGATATATCCCCGGTAGTTTCCTCCGGAATCGATCGAGATCACATCGCCCTCCGCAAGACGCTGGCTCGACGGCGCACGGTTGTGGCTCTTTCCCGCGGCGATCAGGCAATACTCGAAGACGAGGTCGCGTTCCTGTTCCTCGCGCCGCAGACGAGCGACGACATCGTTCTTGGTTATACCCGGTGCACAGTTCTTGAACGTCACCAGCATCGCATCGACGACCCGTTCGGACGCTTCCCTGATCAGCGCGAGTTCGGCGGGAGACTTCACGGCACGAAGGCGTTCGAGCGTGAAGTGGGCCTCGCGGAGCTCGACCTTGTCGAGGCCGGCTATCAGATGATCCCTGGCGTCAGCCGGCAGAAAGCCTGCCTCGACGCCGACGCGCCTTGTCCCGCCCCCGAGCTTCCGCACATGATCGATCGCAAGCCCGATCGCATCGATCGTGCCCCAACTGCCGGTTTTGACAATCGGCGCCGCTATCCGCCCAAGTTCATGCTCGAACGTTTCCATGCCGTTCCCGATGTAGATGGAATTGTCTGGATGTCCCTTCTGATAGACGAACACCGGCAGATAGCGGCTGGTGCCGATCGCCTCCATGACGTCGAAGAAGAAGAAACGATAGCCACCAAGGAGATATTGCACATTGTGCCGCGAGGTCGCGATCAGCACGTCAATGCCCGCCTCCTCCATCAGCCGATCGAGTTTTGCGGTGTTGAACGGCGCCGCTGTTGCGATCGGTTCGAGCGCATTGTCCATGGTCTGCCCCTCTATCTTCACACTGCCGTTTTTGCCGCCAGCGACTTCGCTGCGGCGGTTGAACCGGCATTATCACCGAACAGGGCCACCGGGCGCCCATGCGGCTCGACGCCGAGGAAGGTGAAGGCAAGCCCGATCAGGAGACCCGCGCCGGCAAGAAAGAAGAACGCCGGCCTCACCGCCGAGGCGGTCGCGCCTGGATGCACCAGATTGTCCGCACCGGCGATCAAGGCGAGGCACAGCGGCCCGACGATCTTGCCAACCCCGTTTGCGAGCTGGGCAAGGCCGACCGCACGTCCCGAAAGTTGCACCGGAAAGATCTCCGCGGGATAAGGCGCGATGTTCGAGAACCCACCGTCGAAGAACACGGCGCCGACAATCAGGAACACCAGGAACAGCGGGACCGAGCCGGCAAAGTCATTGTGAAAACAGGCGGCCAGTGCCAGCGAAACGGCAGTGCCATAGCCCATCAGCTGGCCGCACGGCTTGCGACCGATCCGATGCGCCAGGAACGCGAAACCGGTGCGGCCAAGGACGCCGGCGAGGCTGACGTAGATGAACATCTTCGCTGCATCCTGTGGCGCGACGCCGAGCAGCAGCGCCACGATCGTCGGTCCCCACAGGAAGACGCCGTAGTTCGCGGTGCTGGCGCCGAACCAGATCAGGACCGTCAACCAGAACCGCCGCTGCTCGGCAAAGAGATCGGCAAATGTCGCGGAGTTCGTCGGCGGCAGCGGGGGCAGGACGAACGCATCGCCGCCGACCCGATAGAGTTTGCGGATGCTCGCCTGTGCCTCGCGCACGCGGCCTTTGCTGATGAGCCAGCGCGGCGACTCCGGCATGATGATCATGGTCAGAATCCCGAGAATGATCGGCAAGAAGCCGACCGCCGCCAATCCGCGCCAGCCAACCAATGGCAACAGGAAGCTCGCCGTGACCGACGCCGACAGCACGCCAAAGGCGACCGGAACGAGCACGAGGCTCGTGACCAGCGTGCGATGACGGGTCGGCGCAAATTCGACGATGGCAGGAACCGCCACCGCCGCGCCTGCGGCAAGGCCGAAACCGACGAAGAAACGCAGGATCGCAAACGCAACCCAGCCGTCTTCCGGAATCAACGCGATCGCGCCCGAACTCACGCCGCACAGCAGAACACCGGCAACCGCCAGCGGCTTGCGCCCGAAGCGATCGGCGAGGAATCCGGAAACGAACGCCCCGAGCATCGCCCCGATGCCGGCGCTCATCAGCATGATCGAGGTCTGCCCGAACGTCAGGTGCCATTTCGGCGCCAGCACCGAGACCAGAAATCCGACCACAAAGAAATCGAAGAAATCGACCACGCCGGTGACGGCGAAGATGATGATCGATAGCCAATAGCGCGTCGTCACCGGCGCCTCGTCGAACGGCACTGCGCTCGCTTGCTCAGCCATGGTCTCCCCCTGTTTTTGTCAAGGCGCCTTCTTTTTTGAATTCAGAAATGCCGTCACCGCCTCCGCCACCCGCTCGGGGGCCTGGATCGACGCGACATGGCCGACGTCCGCGATGATCTTCGTCTCGACACAGGCGAGATCTTGCGCGAGCGCAAATGTCTCGGCATTCGGGATCAGCCGGTCATCGCCACCTGCCAGCAGGAGTGTCGGACGATCGAAGGTGGCCAGATCGGCGGCGACGGGCTGCGCCAGCAGCGCGCCACGCCGCGCCTTCTGGCCGTCGTCGCGGCTCGAGCCCCGGAAGATGTCGATCAGTTCGGGCCGCGCGCGCAGGCAATCCGGCGGAAAGAAGAACTCCGCAATCTTCGGCGCGTTGGCGACGGTGTCCGCGCGGTAGGACGCGAGCGTGCGGAACGCAGCCGCATTGACGTCCAGCGGACTCCTGTTGACCTTCCAGGTGCTGCTCAGGATCAGGCGGTCTATCCTGCCGGGATGCCGGGCCGCCAGCACTTGCGCGATCAGGCCGCCCAGCGAGGTTCCCATGACATGGGCACGATCGTAGCCAAGCCCCTCGATCAAGGCCGCGGCATCATCGGCCAGATCGGCCAACGAATAGGACGACGGAGGATTTTTGGTGGCACCGGAATCGCGTTGATCATAGGCGATCACGGTGAAATGCGCGGCCAATAGAGGCGCAAGGCGGTCGAACATCGCATGATCGGCCTCACCGCCATGCAGCAGCACGAGCGGATCGCCACGTCCGATTTTCTCATACGCCGTGACGACGCCGTTGGCTTTGAACGATTGCATCGGAGCCCCCGCTAATGCAGCAGCGTTGAAAGCGCGCCGGCCAATTCTTTCGCCGGATCCGACGGCAGCCACGGCATCCGCCACGCCACATGCCCATCGGGGCGCACCAGCACGGCGCCGCGCATGCCCAGCTGGAATCCGTCCGCCGGGTCGGCCGCCGGCAATTGTTTCAACGAGAGCGGCAAGCCGGTCTTCTCGGAGACTTGCTTTCCCGCCTCCAGCCAGTCGCTGCCGAGCGGGCCCGCGACGACGGTGAACTCCTTGTCGAACCAGTCGAGCGTCGATTTCTTGCGCGACGGCTCGAGCCACATATGCGGAAAGCGCGCGCCGGGACGGTCGGTCGGCGTGTAGTAGCGGGAGTTCAGCGCCTTCGCGACGGTGCCATCGGGGATTACCGCGCCCTCCTCGTAATTGTGGCCGAGGTTCTGGCCGATGCTGTGCAGATGATTGTCCATATCGTTGATCCAGAACTTGATCCGGTCCGGATTCCGCGATCGCACGGCGTCGTCGGTCAGCCCAAATCGCAGCCTGTTCCCGTAGTTGAAATTTGCATTGGACTGCGCGATCGGGCGGCGCTCGCTGGAATAGCTGTCGAGCAACTTCTCATCCGCCAAGCCCTTCAGCACGAAGGCAAGTTTCCAGGCGAGATTGTGTGCGTCCTGAACGCCGGAGTTCAGGCCAAAGCCGCCGGTCGGCGGAAAACGGTGCGCGCAGTCGCCGACCAGAAACACCCGGCCCTTTCGAAAGGTCTCGGCCACCTGCATGCTGACGCGCCAGATCGAGCGGTTCAGAAGCGTGACATCGAGGTCGGGAATGCCGACATGGCCGCGCGCGATCTCGATGAACTCCTGGTCGGTCCACGGCCGCTCGCGATCGTCCTTGGTCTGGCCGATTTGGGTCACGGTCAGCCAGCGATCCCGGCCATTGGTGTTCAGGATGCCGGCGCGCGGCAGATCGGGCTTGTCCGGGATGATGATGAAGCCGGCGGCTTCGCGCGCGATTGGCAGCTGCGACAGGTCGGCCCGCCAGTACTCATTCGACATCACCGCCAGCGTGGACGGTCCGACCATCTCGATCCCCGCGCTGCGTCGGGTCTGGCTGCCGGCGCCATCGGCGGCGATCAAATAGGTCGCCGTCCACTGCGTCACGTCGCCGGTCTTCTGGCAACGTGTCGTGACGCTGACGCCGCTGTTGGTCTCCTCGAACGATTCACAGGCGGTGTTGAACAGGACGGTGGCGTGTTTGGACTTCCCGACCACCCGCAGGATTTCTTCCTCGACGGCGTCCTGGGCAACGAGGCTCTTCCAGGCGGGGGTATGGCCGACATTCGGTTCGGGACGGGTGCGCCCGAACTCGTGACCCGCGATGCTGTCGAGGAACACGAACATGTCGGAATTGTCCTTCAGGCCGCGGTCGCGGATCGCCTGCTCGATCCCCCACTGCCGGAAGATCTCCATGGTGCGGACCCAGCAGCCGCGCGACTTGGGATGATCTGTCGTCGTCGGGCTCTTCTCGACCACCACGCAGTCGATGCCGAAGCGATCGAGCAGCAGTGACATCGCAAGGCCGACCGGCCCGCCGCCGGCGATGAATACGGACGTCTGGCGTGCCTCGTCGGTGGCGATACCCATCCTCGTTTCTCCTCCGTTTGATCGTTGGCAGGAGACTGCTCTCTTTTTGGTATCTCACAAGAATATGTTTGATATGATATCCATCTCGATTTGAGATGGAGCCCCCATCATGGACTTGCGGCAGATTCGCTATTTCGTCGCCGTCGCCGAGCGTGGCGGCTTCGCCGCCGCAGCGAGCACGCTGAATGTCGCCCAGTCGGCGCTCAGCCGCCACGTCAAGGAACTCGAGAACGAATTGGGCGGCGCGTTGCTCGAGCGCGGTGCGCGCGGTGTCTCCGTCACCGAATCCGGCAAGGTGATGCTCGCGCGAGGGCGCTGGCTGCTTGGCACAATCGACGACATCAAGGCCGAAGTGCGCACGGAGAACCGCGAGCCCAGCGGTACCGTGCGGATCGGCGCGCCACCGAGTCTCGGCGACATCCTCTACGCACCGCTTGCCCAGATATTCGTGAAGCAGTTTCCGCGCGTGCGGCTGGAGTTGAGTGAGGGCCTGACGGAGAACGCATCCGACCGCCTGTTACGGGGTGAGCTCGATCTGGCGATCGTGACGACGCCCTCCCCCAACGATCACCTCGACTATGAAACGCTGGTTGTCGAGCAGGTGTTCCTGATCGGTCCGTCGCGCGATCCGCTGCTGAAGCGCGGCAAACTCACCCGCAAGGAGTTCGACGCCCTGCCATCGGCTATCGCCCCGCTCAGCCGCAACCCGTTCCCGTCGACCATGCTCTGCGCAGTACGGGTCGACAACAGCACCCCAATGAAGCGCATGGTGGCCTCGGGCCTCGGCTATGCCTTGCTGCCCTTCTCCGGAATTCACCAGGAAGTGGCTGCAGGAAGCCTTTCGGCGGCGCTGTTGCCGTGGATGCGCGCCGAGCGCGTGCTGGCGCTGCCGCGCGGGCGGCCGGTCAGCCGGGCAACACGTGAAGCGATTGCCGCGCTGAAGAAGATCTGCCGCGCCCTGATCGATGAGGGAATTATCCTGACCGCGCCCGCCCGCAAAGCCTGAACGCGCCTCACCGCTCCGGACGACTGCTGCTCACTCCGCATTGCCGCCGTCCGCGCAGGCCACATTTGCTGCACCACCGTGCCCAGCTCCGGCCTCTCGGCGAACCAATCGGCTTGACGATAGTTGTCATGACAACTATAGAGTCATTCCAAGATTGGCGATCAAGCCGGCTGTTCCCGCCGCGAAGGACGGGAGCCGTGAAGCTGCAATGATACTGCGGGCGACCTCGGGTTCGTCCGCTGCTTGCGCCGCCGGCGGTACGTCGAAGGGAGGACGTGATGAGCGCTGCTACGCAAAACCATGCGGCAAGGCTGAGCGAGATTTCTCGGCTCGTCGACGACCGGCCTGCCGAGCGCGTCTTCGAGGTCGATCGCCGCATCTTCACCGATCCCGCCGTGTACGACGCCGAGCTACGCCATATCTTCGAGGCCACGTGGAATTTCATCGGCCTGGAATCCCAAATCGCTCGGCCCAACGACTTCGTCACCACGCATATCGGCCGGCATCCGATTCTGGTGATGCGGAGTGCTGACGGAAAAGTCGGCGCATTCCTCAACACCTGCCGGCATCGTGGAACGATCGTCTGTCCCTTCAAGCAGGGCCGGCAGAAATTCCACGTCTGCCGCTATCACGGCTGGGCCTACGATTCGAGCGGCCGCAACATCTCCGTGACGGAGGAAGCGAGCGGGCAGTATCCGCCGTCCTTCTCGAACCAGAACCATGACCTGCTCCCGGTTGCACGCCTTGGCTCGTATCGCGGCTTCCTGTTCGCGAGCCTGTCGGCCGACGTTCCGCAACTGGAGGAGTTTCTCGGCGACACCCGCGCCTTCCTCGACCTCATCATCGATCAGAGCGACAGCGGCGAAGTCGAGTTCGTGCCGGGCGCCAGCACCTACACGTTCGACGCAAACTGGAAGCTGCAGTTCGAGAACGGTCTCGACTACTATCATTTCGCGACCACGCACAGCTCCTACGTCGATATCCTGAAGAAGCGCAATGCCAGTGCCGGACCGGACGCCGGCTTCACTGCGGAGCCGGAGGGCGAGCAGGAAGGCCAAGGCAGCTTCAGCTTCGATTACGGCCACGCCGTGAACTGGTCGATCAAGCGCACCCAGCTCTATGGCCGGCCGCTCGGCATGGATACGGCACGTCTGGATGCCGTGCGGCAGCGCGTCGGCAGCACCCGCGCCAAATGGATGCTTCGCCAGCGCAACCTCACGATCTTTCCAAACCTGCAGGTCATCGACATCCTGTCCGCGCAGGTGCGGACCTGGCGGCCGCTGGCGCCCGACAAGACCGAGATGGTGTCGCATTGCCTGGCTCCGGTCGGCGAAAGCGCCGCGGCGCGCACGCTTCGGATTCGCAATTACGAGGACTTCTTCAACGCTTCCGGGCTCGCAAGCTCGGACGACAACGTGATGTATGAGTTCTGCCAGACCGGCTACGACGCGGCGACCGCGGCACCGACGCAAGGCTATCTGCGCGGCATTGCAGACGTCGGCCGCGGCGAGAGCGCGCATGCAAGCGAGCTCGGCATCACCCCGTCCGAATGGTCGTTCGGCCCCACCAGCTTCGGCGGCGAGACGACTTCCATCCCGGCTACCGCGAGTGGCGCAGGCTGTTGCGGCACGCCGCGGGGGAGACGGCGTGATGGCAGCCGCTGCAATCAGGGAAACGGATGCCCACGCGATCGCATCCGCGACCATCTTCCGCGAGGCCCGCCTGCTCGACGCCGGCGAATGGGCCGATTGGGTCGCGATGTACTGCGAGGATGCCGTCTACTGGGTGCCGGCATGGCTCGACGAATACAGCACCACCAATGATCCCAACACGCAGGTCTCGCTGCTCTATCACGATGCCCGGCGTGGCCTGGAAGAGCGGATCGGGCGCATCGAGTCGCGCAAATCGATCACCGCGCTGCCGCTGCCGCGCACGGTGCACCAGATCTCGAACCTGGAGGCGTCCGAAGCCGGACCTGAGCAGATCATCTGCCACGCGGTGTTTTCCGTCCACGTCTACGACCCGCGCGTGGCAAAGGAGCATCTGCGCCACGGACGCTATCAGCACACGCTGCGACGTGAAGGCGAGACCTGGAAGATCGCGCGCAAGATCATCACGCTGGTCAATGACCGCGTCCCGACCGTTCTCGATTTCTACAGCATTTGAGAGGGCACAATGGCAGACCAAGGAACCTGGCACGCGGCCGCAACACTCGGCGAGCTGAACGAAGGCGAACCATACGGCGTCGAAATCGCCGGCCACCACATCGCGCTCTATCGCGTCGGCAGCGAGTATTACGCCACGAGCAACATCTGCACCCATGAGGAGGCGCTGCTGTCCGACGGCGTTCTGGACGGTTGCGAGATCGAATGCCCGCTGCATATGGGCCGCTTCGACATCAAGACCGGCGAGGCGCTGACCAGTCCGGTCGAGATCGACATCCAGACCTATCCGGTGCGCGTGGCAGGCGACCGGCTGGAGGTCTGCCTGCCCGCATAAGGCGACCATCAACAAAAAGAATCGGGGGAAACCGGGATGACCGAAGTCGTGATGGACAAGGCGGCGATAACGACCGCCGATCCGGAGATCGAACGCACCACGATCCGCAAGGTCGCGCTGCGCCTGATGTGGTTCGTGATGGCGATGTACTTCCTCGCCATTCTCGACCGCGGCAACATCTCCTTTGCCGCGCTGCAAATGAACAAGGAGCTCGGGCTCAATGCCGAGATGTTCGGCATCGCGGTCGGCATCATGTACTTCACTTATTCCATCTTCGAGATCCCGAGCAACCTCATCCTCAGCAAATACGGCGCACGCGTCACGCTGACGCGGATCGCGATCCTCTGGGGCATTGCCACGGTGCTGATGGCCTTCACGCAGGGCCCGCTCAGCCTCTATGCATTCCGCGGCTTTCTCGGCTTTGCCGAGTCCGGCCTGTTTCCCGGCGTGATGCTGCTGCTGAGCCTGTGGTTTCCGTTCAGCTACCGCGCCCGCTACAATGCGATGTTCAATTATGCGGTGCCGATCTCCTACATTTTCGCCTCGCTGATCTCGGGCGCCATCCTCGAGCTGAATGGGACGTTCGGCATCTCCGGCTGGAAATGGCTGTTCATCCTCGAAGGCCTGCCGCCCATCGTTCTGGGGATCGTCGGCATCTTCTATCTGACCGACCGGCCGCAGCAGGCGAGCTGGCTGTCGACCGCGCAACGCAACTGGCTGATCGGCGCGCTCGAGCGCGACGCCAAGGCAACCGGCGTGGTGCATGCCGAGGGCGTGCTCAAGACCATCACCAAGCCGATGGTGCTGCTGTTCGGCCTGTGTAATTTCGGCCTGTTCTGCGGGCTGGCGTCGCTGTTTCCCTGGCTGCCGCAAATCATCAAATCCTTCGGCCTGCCGAATTCGCAGGTCGGTTTCGTGACCGCGATCCCGCCGGTCGCCGGCCTGATCGGCATGATCGTGTTGTCGCGGCACTCCGATCATGTCGGCGAGCGCTTCTATTATGCCGCGATGACCTTCGTGATCGCCGCATCGGGCTTCGCAATTGCCGCCTTTTCAACGTCGCCGCTCTGGATCATCATCGGTTTCATGGTTGCCAATGTCGGTGTCTATGGTACGCAAGCCGTGTTCTGGACTATCCCGCAGTCCTACATGTCGCGGCAGAGCGCGCCGGGCGCGATCGGCCTGGTCAGCACCATCGGCAGCATCGGAGGCGCGACGATCCCGATCGTGATCGGACGCGCCAAGGACGCCTCCGGCAGCTTCACCACCGGATTCCTCGTGGTGACGAGCGTGCTCCTCGTCGCGGCGGTGCTGGTCCTGATCGCACGCTCTCAACTCGTAAAAGAATGAAAAGCCGGACCGCCACACCTCGTAGCAGAGCCCCCGACCAGCGTCGCGCCCCGCGCGAGGACGCGCGCTCGGAACTGGTGATCGACTTCGAGCGCTACGTGCCGACGGTGCTGTCGAGCCTGGTCGCGAAGCTGCGTGCCAATGCCAATGCCTTCTTTCCGCAAGCCTACGGCGTATCGCTCGCGGAATGGCGGGTGCTGTCCTTTCTCAGGGAGCACGAGCCGGCCAGCGCCTATGACATCTGGACCAACGCGCAACTGGACAAGGCGGTCGTCAGCCGCGAGACCACGTCGCTCAGAAAGAAGGGGCTGATCGAGCTGACGCCGGTCCGCGGCAGCGCCCGGAACCGGACCGAGATCCGGCTGACCAGACTCGGCGTGGCGCTGCTCGACCGCAGCCTGGACGAAATCCTGCGCCGGCATGACAACCTCACGGCCGGCCTCGACACCAGGGCGCTCGATGCCTTCTTCCGTGTCGTGGCGCATATCGAGCAGCGCATTTCCCACATGGGCGATCCATCGGACAATGCCATGCCGGCCCATGCGCCGGTCAAGCGCATTGTGAAGCGCAGGCCGCCAACCGGAGCCTAGCGGCGGCAGCCCGAAAGCGCGGCGGCCGCGCGGATCGAAATACGGGTCATCCACCGCTGGGTGCATGAAGGAACCGGCCATAATTTATGTTTCAGTAAGCAAGTTGTAGCTAGGATCGATGAGTGCGTTGCGTATGGGAGACTTCCAGTGATCGACTTTGACGAACTTCGTAGTATCGCAGCGGATGTTCGTATCTTCATCGACGCTTCGGAAGACAAGGGCGGCGCCTTGAAGGCCATCGTCGAGGCCTACGACGTCGTGCTGGGCATTTTCCCGGCCGGCCCCGGAATGGACCTTCACGTGGTCAAGGGCACTGAGGTCCTCAATCACATTGCGCAGACCCAGGCCTCGTCCGGCTTTACGCACACCGCGATCGCATTCCAGACCCGTGAGCAGGCTGTTGCGCTTGAGCAACTGATGGCGGCCTAGCCACCGGGGCTTCACGCTCCCGTGACGGGCATCGCATTTCGCTTTGAGATCAAGCGATTGCCTGACGCGCTGTGCGTTTGACGCGCACCCTTCGCCAATCTTGATGCCAATCCTGTCCTCAAGGCGCCGTCCCAGCGCAAAGACGCGCCAAGCGCGTCAATCCGGCGCCATCGTCCGCATTGCTTCGCAGCGCAAAACGAGCGAAAATCCGCACGTTTGTAGAACGAGATCATGGTCTCGCCACGCGAATCAGATCAATCTGGGCAAGTTGTCGCGGGCGCACTTTCTTCTGACGTCGAGTACTTGGTATTCGTGAACTAATCGCGCTACAGTTGTGGGCGTGGATATGGGCGAGCACCTGACGGTTAGCACCGGCGAGCTCGACGGCTTCGAGGGACTTCACGACGCCGTCAAAGGTTCGCATGTCGAGGTCATGCAGCTTGAGCGCGGCAGGCTGCGCGGCACGCTGTCTCATGTCGGGATCGGCAATTTTTCGCTCAGCATCGGCGCGTTCAATGTCGGGGTTCGCACCCAGCGCACGTCCGCCGATGACAAGCTGATCATCGGAATGCTGCTGAACGCCACCGACCGCGTCACGCATTGGGCTTTCGACATGCAGCCAGCCGACGTGCTGGTGATTCCTCCATCGGTCGAGCATGACGGCGTGTTTCACAAGGCCTCGTCCTACGCCGCAATTCGCTTCGACATGGCGGATCTGCCCGACATATTCGGCGGTGACCCGCGGCTCGCCGATGCCGAAACATGGCAAGCGAAGAACCACTTTCGCGCCGACCCCGCGATCGGCATGGTCGGGGCGGACCGGCTGCCGCAGATCGTCTCGCATCTCGCCCGCTATCCGGACGCGCTGTCGGACGCGTCGGCCGAATTCTGGAAGCGCGCGATCGTCGACTGCGTGAGAGCGACGGCGATCACGTCGCTGCCTCCAGATGGATCGAGCTATCTGCCGTCGGCGATGAAGCTGGTCCGCCACGTCGAGGATTACCTGCACGCCGCGGGCGCCCGCCCCGTCCATGTCTCGGAAATCTGCGGCGAGCTTCGGCTGTCGCGACGCAGCCTGCACCGCGCCTTCCACGAAGTGTTCGGCGTCGGCCCGGTAACGTTCCTGCGCTACAAGCGGCTCTGCACGGTCCGCGAAATCCTGCGCGAAAGCACGCCGGACCAGACCACGGTATCCAGGGTTGCGATCGAACAAGGCTTCATCGAGCTCGGGCGCTTCTCGCAATACTACCGCGCGATGTTCGGGGAATACCCGTCGCAGACGCTCGGCTACGCCGGGTAGAACGATCAGCCCGCGCTCAAGCGCGATGACGGCGCCAGGCTCGCGCAAGCTCATTTTGATCGCCCCGGATCGCCGTTACCCGACAGCACCTCCGCCGCGCCGCCGACGCCGCGGCGGAAGGCCTCGTCGAACGTGACGCCGCGAAATTGCCATCTGTAGGCCTTGCCGCGCCACGCCATCTGCCATTGCGTCGCCCAGCCGAGATCCTTGTCGTCCCAGACCAGCCGTCCGACCAGCGTGGCCTCGCCGCCCTGCGGCGCGACGATCGAGGTCAGCTTCGCCGGCGGCACTTTCAGGAGCTCGGCTGCGGTGACGTTGGCGCTCGTCAACGCGGCCGCGCTTGGCAGCACGAAGCCCATGCCGCGCTTGCCGGCCGCGGCTGCGAGCGCGTCGCGCTGCAGATCGGACTGCGTCCCGTCCGCGGTGACGACGTAATCCTTCGGGCCGTGCTGCATCTCGGTGAACACGCCGAGCACCGGCCGCTGCGACCGCCACGGCTTGAGGCCGAGCTTGCCGAGAATGCCGTCGATCTTCTTGTCGTCGAAATCCACCGTCAGATCATAAGGCCGGTCGCGGGTGCCCTGCTCGTCATGATGCGGCTTGCCGGCATACTGGTCGTGATAGTCGAAGCCACTGACGAATTCTTTTGCTTTCGATTTGTACGCGGCAAGCCGGCGATCGCCTGCCAGCATCGGCTGCCCGGAGACCTTGATCAGGACGTCCTCGAGACATGCACCGAAGCCGATGATGCGGTTCGGCTCGCCCTGGCCGGTGACGACGGTCTGCGCGCGGTAGAGGCTGTCGTCGGCCGCAGCCATCGCGCCACCGCAACAGATCAATGCAGCGGCAAGTAGCGCGCGAGCGAACTTGGCAATCAGATTACGCTTCGTCTCAAGCAAGGCAGCCATGGTCACCTCCGCTCGGTCACGTCATTATCGGCTCAGATTGGTATTTTTCGGCAGCGCCAACGCGTCCGGACATGGGCGCCATCGCATCGGCCGCTCCACACGCTCTGGCCACGCACGACGGGGCTGGCATATGCTGAGCGGATGCGCGGCGGCGGCGGGAGCGCGGCCCATCACAATAACATCCAGCAGGAGACGCCCCATGAAATGCTATGAGTTGCAAGGCCCCGGTGGCGTCGACGCGTTGGCGCTGGTCGACAAGCCGGTTCCGCAAGCCGGTCCGGGCGAAGTCCTGGTACGGCTGAAGGCCGCGACGCTGAACTATCGCGACCTGCTCACGGTCAAGGGCGGCTACGGCTCGCGCCAGAAATTCCCGCTGGTGCCGGTCTCCGACGGCGCGGGTATCGTCGAGGCGGTCGGCGCCGGCGTGAAGACTTTCGCGGCCGGCGATCGCGTGATCGGCAGCTTCTTCGAAAGCTGGCTCGGCGGCGAACCGAGCGAGGCACGAATGCGCGCGGCGCTCGGCGGCAGCGTCGACGGCGTGCTGACCGAGTACCGGGTATTTCCGGCGCATGCGCTGGTGCGCACGCCGGACCATCTCAGCGACATCGAGGCTGCCGCGCTGCCGTGCGCCGGGCTCACGGCGTGGAGCGCGGTGGTCAAGCTCGGCGACATCAAGCCGGGCCAGACCGTGCTGACCCAGGGCACCGGCGGCGTCTCGCTGTTCGCGCTGCAATTCGCCAGAATGTGCGGCGCCCGCGTCATCGCGACCTCGTCCAGCGACGCCAAGATCGCGCGGCTGAAGCAGCTCGGCGCCGATGTCACGCTCAACTACAAGACCACGCCCGACTGGGGCAAGAAGGCGCGCGAGCTGACCGGGCGCGGCGTCGATCTCGTCGTCGAGGTCGGCGGCGTCGGCACGCTGAACGAGTCGATCCGCGCCACCAGGATCGGCGGCACGATTGCCTTCATCGGCGTGCTCGCGGGTCCGGCAACGGCGGACTCCCGGCTGCCGCTGATGGTGATGCAGCAGCAGCAGCGGCTGCAGGGCGTCACCGTCGGCTCGATCGAGGACCTGCAGGCGCTGTGCGACGGCATCAGCATGCACGGCGTCAAGCCCGTGATCGACAAGGTGTTCGCCTTCGACCAGGTCAAGGACGCGTTCGCCCACATGGCGAGCGGCGCGCATTTCGGCAAGGTCGCGATTGCAATCGGGTAGGACCACCAAGGCCTAGCGTCCCGTGAACTGCGCCTTGCGCTTCTCGACAAAGGCCTTGCGGCCTTCTTGTGCGTCGGCGCTCTCACGGATCACCGACTGCACCTCGATCTCGCGGCGGAACTGATCCGCGTAGCTCGCGTGCTCGCTCTCCTCGAGCAGCTGGCGCGTCGCGACCAGCGCGCGCGTCGGTCCGTCGGCGAGACGGCGGGCGAGCGCCTTCGCCTCTTCGAGCAGTCTTGCGTCATCGACGACCTCGCGCACCAATCCCCACTCCTTGGCTCGCTCGGCCGACAACGGCTCGTTCAGCAGCATCAGGTCGAGCGCGCGCTGGCGGCCGATCAGGCGCGGCAACAGCCAGGTCGAGCCGAGATCGGGCACCAGGCCGATCCGGCTGAACACCTGGATGAAGCTCGCCGAGCGCGCCGCCAGGATGATGTCGCCGGACATCGCGAGGCTGAAGCCGCCGCCGGCCGCAACGCCGTTGACCGCGACCACGACCGGCAGGCTGCATTCGCGCAAGGCGCGCATCGCCGGCCAGTAATGCGTCATCACGCCGGCCACGATGTCGTTGCCGAGCGACTGGAACGCCTTGAGGTTCTGCCCCGAGCAGAAGCCGCGCCCCTCCCCGGTCAGGACCAGCGCGCGGATGCCCGTGTCGCTGGTCATCTCGCCGACGGCGGCTGCGAGATCGCCGAGCAATTCCGGTGTCATGGCGTTCAGGCTTGCGGGGTCGTCAAGCGTCAGGATGCCGACCTTGCCGTCCCGTTCGCGCTTCACTGCGGTCATTTTCCTCTCCCTGGAATTGCTTGTTATTGAGCTTCTTGTGCCGCTCTCTTGCGCTTACTGTGCCATGCTTGGCATGCTACGCCAACGTGCCCCGCCCGCAACAAGAACAGCGAAAGCAACGCCATGTCCGACCAGTTCTCCAACTCGCAAGTGATCCGAAAACCCGCCGTCAGCGCCAAAGGCGGCATCGTCGCGGCGCAGTCGCGCAAGGCGGCCGAAGTCGGCGCGGAGGTACTGGCAGCGGGCGGCGATTGCGTCGACGCCGTGATTGCAACCACGTTTGCCCTCGGCGTGCTGGAGCCCTGGATGAGCGGCGCCGGCGGCGGCGGCGCCATGGTGCTGTACCGCGCCAAGGAAAACCGTGTCGAGGTGATCGACTACGGCATGCGCGCGCCGGACGGCCTCCGCCTGGAGGATTATCCGCTGACCGGCGGCGCGGCCTCCGACCTGTTCCCCTGGGCGCGGGTCAAGGACGACCGCAATCTGCACGGCCCCGGCTCGATCGCAGTGCCCGGCGTCGTCGCCGGCATGGAGGAGGCGCATCGCCGCCACGCCAAACTGCCGTGGAAGGAGCTGCTGGCGCCGAGCGTCAAGCTCGCCGGCGAGGGCCTGCTGGTCGATTGGTGGACCACCGCGATGATCGCAAGCTCGGCCATCGATCTGCGGCGCTATCCTGCCAGTGCCGCGGCCTATCTGCTGGATGGCCTGCCGCCGAATGCGCCGTGGGGCATCAAGTCGAGCGTCCGCATGCCGCAGGACAAGCTCAAGGCTTCGATGGCGCAACTCGCCGCGGCCGGTCCGCGCGATTTCTACGAGGGCGATCTGGCGCGCAGCATCGCCGACGACATCCAGGCTGCCGGTGGCGCGCTGTCGGTGCGCGATCTCGCGTCGTTCCGCGCCCATCTGCGCGAGCCGCTCAGGATTCCCTATCGCGGCGGCACGGTCTATGCGACGCCGGAGATGACCGCGGGTCCGACCATGGCGCGCACGCTCGGCCTGCTGCAGAAGGCGTTCGAACCTGCACAAGGCGGTCCGGATGCGGCCGCCTATACGGCTTACGCCGAGGCGCTGCAGGCCGCCTATCGCGAGCGGCTGAAGGAGATGGGCGACATCGACGGCCGCCGCGCGCTCGGGGCGGATGCGATCGCGCCGGCCTGCACCACGCATTTCTCGGCGGTCGACCGCGACGGCAACATGGCCGCGGTGACACAGACCCTGCTGTCGAATTTCGGCTCGCGATTCGTGACGCCGAACACCGGGCTGACCATGAACAACGGCATCATGTGGTTCGATCCGACGCAGGGCGCACCGAACTCGCTGGCGCCCGGCAAGCGCTGCCTGACCAATTACACGCCGGTCGTGGCGGAAACAGCCGACGGTCGCCGGCTCGCCGCCGGCGCATCGGGCGGCCGCCGCATCCTGCCGGCGGTGTCGCAATTGCTCTCTTTCGTGATGGATTTCGGCATGGACCTCGACGCCGCGATCCATCAGCCGCGGATCGACGCCAGCGAAGGCAATGTGGTGATCGGCAATGTCAGGCTTCCCGCCGCCGTGCGCGACGCGCTGCGCGGCCGCTTCGACTTCGAGGAGGCCCGCACCCAGACCCTGCCGATGAAGTTCGCCTGCCCGAGCCTCGTGCTGCGCGACGGCACCACCAACAGCGGCGCCACCGAACCGTTCCAGCCCTGGGGCGATGCGGTGGCGGAGGGGTAGGAGCGCGGGCGGCACATCAAATTCGTCGTCCCGGCGGAAGCTACCAGACCCGTCATCCTGAGGAGCGCGGAACGCGCGTCTCGAAGGATGCACGGCCCGGCTAGTGGCCGATTCATCCTTCGAGACGCGCGCAAGAGCGCGCTCCTCAGGATGACGGTGATAGAGTTGAGTACGCGGAAATCGCCTCATCGTCATTGCGAGGAGCGAAGCGACGAAGCAATCCATCGCTGCGCATATGCGGAGAACTGGATTGCTTCGCTTCGCTCGCAATGACGGTGTGGGTTTCTGATTCAACTGTCAAACAGCTCGTTCGGTGTCATCACCCGCGCATGCGGGTGATCCAGTATTCCAGAGACGCCGGTGTCTGAGCCGAGAGGCCGGGGCGTACTGGATCGCCCGGTCGAGCCGGGCGATGACGGCTGTGGGTGGGACGCAGTTCCGCATTCTCGCAACGTAAATTGCCCGAGCTTTGCATCTCGTTTCGCCCTCTTGAACAGAGGGCGCAGGGAAAGCCGGGTGCCGATCGCACCCATGGGCCCCGAGCAATGGGTAGAAAGCTCGGGGGTAGGACCACAGGTGTAACCGGAAACAACCCGGCTTTCCCTGCGCGATGGGTTACGGCTTACTTCGTGCTCTCCCCGGCGAGACTGGGCTTGTTTGTCACCGCCGTCGCAACACGCCTTCGCGTGTTGCGACGAGACACCTGCCGCTAGGGCGTCAGGACCACACGACTTCACCGTTCGCTTCGCGTGCTCTCGTCAGTCACACGCTCGGCGTCCACCGCATCTCACACCACGTTCGTGACGATCGCGAGCCGCCCCTCGATCGAGTGAGACGGGCGAACCATACACCGAACTCCAATTCCGATAAATAGAAATATTTTTGCCGCGGGGGCTTGCGCCGTCGGGCAACTCAGTGATTGGCGTTTCGCGATAGCGTCTCACGCGCGAGCTGGCTCAGGCGGCCGGGCGCAGTCGGATCAGCAGCGAGGTATCCGGAACGTGAATCGTGTTTCGGCAGCGGAGGACGTCACCTCAAGTGTGCCGCCGTGGGCGCGCGCAATTTCAGTGGCGATGTAGAGGCCCAAACCCAGGCCTTCGTAGCTCGACTGGTGCGCAACGCGAAAGAAAGGTTGGAACAGCTTCTCGATGACAGCCGGAGAGATCGGTGCCCCGCCATTCGCGACCGACAATTCAAAGCCCTCGCTGTCGGCTACGGCGGACACCGTGATCGGTGAATTGCCATCGCCATGCTTCAGGGCATTGCCGACCAGGTTGGACAACAATTGCGCGATCCGGGCGGGATCGCAGTTGATGCCGCGATTGATGGCGAAGTCGGTTTGGACCACGCGATCAGGCCACGCCGCACGCAATTCATTCACGACCTGCTCAAGCGCCGGCAGCAATTGCGCGTCGGCGCTGCGCTTCAATTTGAAGCCGCCGCCGAGACGGACGCGTGCGAAGTCCATGACATCGTCGATCAGGGTCGCCATCCGCTTCACACTGTTCTGAAGCAACCCGACATAGGTCATCGACTTTTCGTTGAGCGGCTCCTTCAGCAACAGCCTCATGCCGGCATCGATCGAGGCGAGCGGATTGCGCAAATCGTGCGCGAGCACCGCGATAAAATGCTCGCGAAGCTCATCCGTCTGTCGGTGGCCCAGCAGCGCAGCCTCGCTGGTCGCGACCCTCTCCTGCGCCTGCAGGTGAAACGCGATCAGCGAAGCGAACAACTTGAACATGTTGACGACTTCCGACGTGTTCACTTTCGCCGGATGCGGATCGATCGCACAGAGCGTCCCGAAAAACGTGCCGTCGGCCAGGACGATTGGAATCGAGATGTAGCTCTGAAATCCGTACATCGCCGGCGTGCGGTGGTCGCGAAAAGCCGGGTCCTCGGCAACGTGGTCGATGACAACCCCGTGTCCGCTCGCCCTTATTTCGTCGCAAATCGTGGTCTGGACCTCCAGCTCACCGCCGGGCGCAAGTCCGAACGCGATGTTGTCCCGGACCGCGCACGCAATCCAGCGGCTTTCCGTGACCCGCGCCACCGCGGCAAAGCCCATGCCTGTGGTGCGGCACACGACGTCGAGGATGGTCGGAACCGCATCAATCCGGCCGATCGCAAGAATGTCGGCCTTCAGGTCAGCGGGGAGCTCGTTCGTCGCGGCGGCTGACGAATCTTTCAAGTCCGTTGCAATCAATTCGGAAATTCGGGCTTACTCCACGCAAACGCCGGGAACAAAAAATGCCCCATCGCGGGTCGCACACCATGGGATAGTCAACAATCTCAAGATGGCCCGAAACTTCGACCGCTGTCCACATCAAAGATGGTTCCCGGATTCTCCCAAACCTTGGATCGCACCGACGCCGCAGGGCTTGCGCCGTCGGGCAAATCAGTGATTGGCGCTTTCGCGATGGGCGCGCCGGGAGACGTTGCAGGCCGCAAGCGGGCTGATACATTTGGCCGGACAACAACCGAGGTGACCGGCTTGAGTGATGCAAGTGCAGACGTGCCGCCCGGCGCTCAACTCCTTGGACGCGAGTGGCTGGGCTTCGACGGCGAAATCGCCTCGGTCCGCTTCGCTGCGCAGCCTTTGTTCACTAACCGGCATGGAACGATCCAGGGCGGCTTCCTCGCGGCGATGCTGGATTCGGCTACAGGCCTCGGCGCCCTCGCAGCGCTTCCCTCAACCAAGACCGTGGTGACCAAAACCCTCACCACGCGGTTTCTCAAGCCGGCGCGCGTCGGTCCGATCACGGCCAAGGCCAAGGTCATCTCGCAGACAGAGCGCGACATGATCGTCGAGGCCGACCTGATCGACGCAGAGAACGTGACGATCGCCACCGCCACGGCCGAGCTGCGAATTCTGGACAAGCGATAGCCATGCGTTGTCCTTCCTTGGTGTTGTCAGCCCTGTTGTTGCTTGCGGTCTGCGCGGCACAGGCGGCCGGGCTACGACACTTCGATGTTCCCGCCGGCGCCGACGGGCCTGCGATCAGAGGGGTGGCATGGCATCCCTGCGCCGAGCCCCCGCACGAGATCGACGCCCGCGGCGGCAGATCCTTCTTCGGCGTCAACGACTGCCCGATCGTGGGCGACAAGCTGCCGCTGATCGTGATCTCGCATGGAAGGCGCGGATGGCTCGGTGGTCATCATGACACCGCCGCGGCCCTGGCAGACGCCGGCTTCATCGTTCTGACGGTCAATCATCCGACCGATACCGGCAGCGACACCAGCGGCACCGACAGCCTTGCCGTGCTGGTCGAGCGGCCGGCCGACATCAAACGCGCGATCGACTACGCGCTCGGCAGTTGGCCCGATGCGGCGCGCATCGACGCCGGACGCATCGGTCTCTACGGCTTTTCCTGGGGCGGTTACACGGCCCTGGCTGCGATCGGCGGTGTGCCCGATCTCCGCAAGGGCCTGCCCAACTGCCAGACATCGAGCTTGCGGGCGTGCAAGGAGCTCGAAGCCGGAGACAAGCCGAGCGGACCGGTCGTCCACGATCCACGGATCAAGGCTGCGGTCATCGTCGATCCCTATCCGGTGTTCGTCTTTCCGACGGAAAACCTGAAGGGAGTGACGATCCCCATTCAGTTGTGGAGCTCCGACCCCGCACAGAATGCCGACGGCCTGTCCGGGTGCTGCGCCGCTGATGTCAAAGACAGGCTTCCGTCAAAACCCGACTATCATTTTGTGGCGGATGCAAAGCACTTCTCATTCCTTACCACCTGCACGTCGACGGAAGCGAAGGAGATTGCCCGCATCTGCACCGACGCACCCGGCTTCGATCGCGTCGCCTTTCATCAGCGCTTCCACGCTGCGGCCATCGCGTTCTTCAGGACGCATCTGGGCGAGGGCGGAACGCGATAGCGCGAAGCTACACCCCGAGCCTGTCCCGCACGCGCCCAGTCAGCACCGCCGTGGTGACGCCGACCCGCCAGAACGCGTGCATCGGGATCGGCTTGATGCCGGTCACCGGCATGTCGATCTCGGCCTTGCTGCCACCGATCAGGCGGCGCGCCAGCTGTGCGCCCATCGCGGTCGACAGCGCGACGCCGCGGCCGTTGCAGCCGAGCGAGATCAGCAAGTTCTCGGCGGGCTCATGGACATGCGGATAGTGATCGGCGGTGATGGCGAGGCGGCTGTTCCAGCCATGGGTCCAGCTGACGCCTTTGAGCTGCGGCCACAGCCGCTCGGCGTAGCCGATCAGATAAGAGATATCGGACGGGCCCTTGATCCAGCGCATCGGGCCGCGGCCGCCCATCAACAGCCGATTGTGCTGGTCGATGCGGTAGTAGACCGTGATGTGGCCGCTCTCGTAGAGCACCGGCCGCATCGGCATGATCGTGCGCGCGATCGCGTCGGACAGCGGCGCGGTCGCCGCGATCGAGGAGAACACCGGCACAATGGTGCGGCGGAGCGCCGGCCAGAGATCATCGGTAAAACCATTGGTTGCGAGCAGCACCTTGTCGGCATGCACGACCGCACGCGGCGTCTCGATCCGCCAGCTTCTGCCGTCACGGCGCAGCGATAGCGCCGGGGTCTCGCCATGGACGGCGGCGCCGGCGCCGATCGCGGCGCGCGCGAGGCCACGCGCATAGCTCAGCGGATGCAGGTCGCCGCCGCGCGCATCCAGCATCGCGCAGAGATAACGATCGCTGCCGGTCATCTCGCGCATTTCGGCGGCGTTGAGCAGTTTGACCGGCATGCCGCGCCGGATGCATTGCTGTGCCGTCGTCTCGATCGCCGCCGCACTGGCCTCATTGTAGGCGGCGCGCAGCGTGCCGTTCTGCCGCGCCTCGCAGGGGATTTGGTAGCGGCGGATCAGCTCATGCGTGAAATTGGTGGTGCCGTAGGAGAAGTCGATCATGCGGCGGCCAAGATCGGCGCCGAAATCCTGCTCGATCTGATCGGGGTCGTGCTTCAGCCCGGGATTGGTCTGCCCGCCATTGTTGCCGGACGCCCCCCAGCCCGGCTCCTGCGCCTCCAGCACGGTCGCAAGCACGCCCTGCTCGGCGAGATGCAGCGCAGTGGAGAGACCGGTAAAGCCGCCGCCGATGATCGCGACCGGCACGCTCTTGTCTGATGTCAGCGGCGGCGTTGGCGTCGCCTCCACCGCGGTGTCGGCATAGAGGCTTGGCGGCAGCGGCAGGCGGGTGGGAGAGGTCATGCGGGTTACCAAACCAAGATGAGACGTTGTGGCGAAGACCGGAGCAGCCACGGGCTCCCCTTACCTCGCCCGCTTGCGGGGGAGGTCGGATTGCATCGCAGATGCAATCCGGGTGGGGGCTCTCTCCCCAATTTGACTCGCGGTGAGACCCCCACCCCAACCCTCCCCCGCAAGCGCAGGGGAATCGCATATGGGGTTTCGCTGGCTATTGCATTGTAAGGCAACACCGATTCTGAAGACGACTCCCGGATTAAGGAGGGGGTCGGATGAAGAAGTTCAAGACGGCCTTTCGGCGGTTGCCGGACCCGCGCGCGGACAATGCCAGGCACGATCTGTTGGAAGTGCTGTTCATCGCACTGGCGGCGATGCTGTGCGGGGCGGAGTCGTGCTCGGACATGGCGGACTTCGGGCAGTCGAAGGAGGAGCTGTTGCGGCTCTTTCTTCGCCTGGAGCATGGCATCCCAAGCCACGATACATTCAGTCGGGTGTTCCGCCTGCTCAAACCGCAGGCCTTTGAGTGCGCATTTCGTCGCTTCATGGCGGCCTTTGCCAAGGCCAACCGCATCAAGCTGACTGGGGTCGTGGCGGTTGACGGCAAGGCCCTGCGCGGGGCCTACGAACGCGGCGGCAAGGCCACCCCGCTGCACATGGTCAACGTCTTTGCGGTGGATGCCCGCATGGCCTTGGCTCAGCAAAAGGCATCTGGTCGCAACGAGACGGCGGGCGCTCTGGAGGTACTGGACCTTCTGTCGCTGGAAGGCTGCATCGTTACCGCCGATGCGCTGCATTGTACCCGCGCCTTTGCGGCTACGGTGCGCGAGCGCGGCGGCGACTATGTTCTGGCGATCAAGGCCAACCGCGGGCGCTTGTTCACCGCGGTGACCCAACAATTTGCGCGATCGGGCAAGCGCAGCACAGCCGAGCAGATCGACCCTTCCACCCACGATCGACGCGAAGTGCGACGTGCCACAGTCATGCGCAATACCAGTTTGGCGGACCTCTATGGCTTCCCAGGGGCCGCCGCGATAGGGCGCATCACCTCGCGCAGACGCCTGCGGAAGCAGCGCGCCGATGCGCCTGTCGTGCGTCACTATCTCCTGTCCAAATACATCGCTCCCAAGCGGCTGCTCCACGTCACTCGCAGCCATTGGGGCATCGAGAACCAACTCCATTGGGTGCTCGACGTCCATTTTGCCGAGGATAGCAACCGCTCACGCTGCGACCATGCGCCCGAGAACCTTGCCATTCTGCGCAGGCTCGCCCTCAACATCCTGCGAACTCACCCGGATCCAGCCTCCCTGCGGCGCAAAATTAAGCGCGCCGGCTGGGACAATGCCTTCCTCATGGCAGCCCTCAGCCATATGCGATAGCCCTGCCCGCAAGCGGGAGAGGGGGTGGAGTGCCGATGCGGCAGCAGCTCGATCGAACGACGTCATGATCACAGCGGATGCAGCACGCGGCGCAGAAAGTCCTGGGTGCGCGGGTGCTGCGGTTGGTTGAGGACGGATTTGGCGGCGCCCTGCTCGACGATGACGCCGCCGTCGATGAACAGCACGCGGTCGGCGACGTCGCGGGCAAAGCCCATCTCATGGGTGACGACCACCATGGTCATGCCGTCGTCGGCGAGCTTGCGCATCACCGAGAGCACGTCGCCGACCAGTTCCGGATCGAGCGCGGAGGTCGGCTCGTCGAACAGGATCGCCTTCGGCTGCATGGCGAGTGCCCGCGCGATCGCGACGCGCTGCTGCTGGCCGCCGGACAATTGCGGCGGATGCACCTCGGCCTTGTCGGCGAGGCCGACCTGCGCGAGCAGTGCGCGGCCGCGCGCGACGGCCGCCTCGCGCGGCTCCTTCTTCACATAGAGCGGGCCCTCGATGACATTCTCGAGCGCGGTGCGGTGCGGGAACAGGTTGAAGCGCTGGAACACCATCGAGACCTGGGTGCGGATCGCCACGATCGAGCGGTCGCCCTGGTCGACGCGCGCACCCTCGACGCTGATCTCGCCGCGATCGTAGCTCTCGAGCCCGTTGATGCAGCGCAGGATGGTCGACTTGCCGGAGCCGGACGGGCCGATGATGCAAACCACCTCGCTCTTGGCGACCGAGGCGGTGATGCCCTTCAGCACCTCGACCTTGCCAAAGCTCTTGTGGACGTCGCGAAGCTCGATCATTTGCGGTTCGCCTTGTTCTCGAAGTGCCGAACCAGCAGGATGAGCGGGATGCTCATGGTGAGGTACATCAGCGCCACCAGCGTGAATACGCTGGTGTTCTTGAAGGTCGAGGAGGCGATCAGCTTGCCTTGCAATGCAAGCTCGGCGACCGTGATGGTCGAGGCCTGCGAGGAATCCTTCAGCATCATGATCATGATGTTGCCGTAGGGCGGCAGGATGATCCTGACCGCCTGCGGCAGTACCACCCGGCGCATGGTGAGCCACCAGCCCATCCCGATGGTCTGCGCCGCTTCGATCTGCCCCTTGTCGATCGCCTCGATGCCGGCGCGGAAGTTTTCCGCCTGATAGGCCGAATAGGCGATGCCGAGCCCGATGATCGCGGCCTGCAGCGCCGAGAGCGCGATGCCGAAATCGGGCATCACGAAATAGATGTAGAACAGCAGCACGATGATCGGGATGCCGCGGATCACGTTGATCAGCGCGGCGCTGAGGCCTGTGAGGATGCGAATGCCGGACACGCGCATCAAGGCCCACACCTGCCCGAGCACGGTCGACAGCACCAGCGAGCCGATGGTGACGACGATGGTCAGCCAGACACCCTGCAGCAGGATCGGCACGAACTCGACGGCGTCATGGAAGAATTTTTGCATCGGCTAGTCGTATCCAGTCCCGTCACGTGCTCAAATGTTATTTCCGTCACCCCTGCGCAAAGGCTTCGCCTTTGTCGCTGGAGGAGCGCGTAGCGCGTCTCGAAGGGTCGACGGCCACCAGCCGGGCCGTCGACCCTTCGAGGCTCGCTCCGCTCGCACCTCAGGATGACGGATCACTTCGGAGCACACACTCTCTCACGACCCGCTGGCCTTCTGGCCCCATTTCTCGAGGATCTTTGCGATCGTGCCGTTAGCCTTCAGCTTCGCCAGCGAGGCATTGATCTTGGCCAGCAGTTCAGTGTCGCTCTTGCGGACACCAATCGCGACCGTGCCGACGGTGACGGGCTTGTAGCCGTCGACCAGCCGGACGTCGGCGAAATGGCCCTGCTGCAGATTGTAGGCGAGGATCGGATAATCGGCGAACCCGGCCTTGAGGCGGCCGGCATTCACGTCTCGCAGGATGTCGGGAATGGTGTCGTAGACCTTCACCTCGCTGAACAGCCCGGTCTTCTTCAGCGCGTCGACGAAGGCGGTGCCGACCTGGGCGCCGACCACGGTGCCCTTCAGATCCTCCTGCGAGGCATAGGCCTTGGTGTCGGCCTTCGGCACCACGAGGCCCTCGCCATAGCTATAGACGGGATCGGAGAAATCGATCACCTCCTTGCGCGCGGCGGTGGCGAACATCGCGGCCGCGATGATGTCGATCTTGTTCGCGGTCAGCGAGGGAATCAGCGCCGAGAACTGCATCGGCTCGATCTGCACGGAGAAGCCGGCGTCCTTGCCGATCTCGGTGGCGAGATCGACCATGATGCCCTGGATCGAGTTGGTCTTGGTGTCGAGGAAGGTGAAGGGGATGCCGGTCGGCGTCGAGCCGACCTTCAACACCTGCTGCGCCGGCGACGGCGCGCTCAAGCCGAGGGCGAGCGCCGCGACCGCGGCCTGGACGAGACGCTGAAACGACATCGCAACACCTCCCGAAGCTGGCCGCCGGCGCCGCGTCGTCCGCTGTAGCAGCGGTTTTGGTTGCGGGCGACGCCGTTCCGGCCTATTTTCACCAATATGAAATTGTGGTCACGAAACCGCGGCCAATGCAAGCGGTTTTCATGCACATGAAGGAAGCGGACTGACGTGAGCGGCGGCAAGAGAATGCGCAAAGGTGCGGCAGCGAGGCCCGCGGCAGCACGCCGCGCCGCCAAAAAACCGGCGGTGAAGCCGGCCGAGCCGGCGATGGATCTCGCGGTCGGACGCCGCATCCGCGACCTGCGCCGCAGCAAGGAGATGTCGTTGGAGGTGGTCGCCGCACGCACGGACTTGTCGATCGGCTTCATCAGCCAGATCGAGCGCGGCCTGTCGTCGCCGTCGCTGCGTGTGCTGGCGACACTCGCCGACGTGCTCGGCGTCGGCATCGCCGCGCTGTTCGGCGCGACGCCGCGGGATGACGGCGCCGGCGGCGTCGTGACCCGCGAGGTGCAGCGCGCCGAGCTGAAACTGTGGCGCACCGGAATTTCAAAGCAGCTGTTGAGCCCCGCCGGCAGCGAGAGCCGGCTCAACCTGTTCCTGGTGCATCTCGAGCCCGGCGGCAACACCGGCGACGAGTTCTATACCCATGACGGCGAGGAGGCCGGCCTCGTGCTTCAGGGCGAGATGATTCTCACGGTGGACACCGAGACCTGGACGCTGAAGCAGGGCGACAGTTTCAGATTCGCGAGCCGCCGCCCGCACCGGTTTTCCAATCCGGCTGATGATGCCAAGGCCGTGGTGCTGTGGGTGAATTGCGTGACGGCGGCGGGGTAAGCCACCTGCCCCATCCAACGTCGTCCCGGCGAAAGCCGGGACCCATTACCACAGGGTCGTGTTGTTGAAGCAGGCTGTGGCCCCAGCGTCGCCCAACAACCAACATTTGTGGTTATGGGTCCCGGCCTTCGCCGGGACGACGACGATGGTTAGCCCGCCATCGAGTCGAGCCGTGTCACCCCAACCCCATCACCAATTCCTCGATCTTGATCGGGAAATTCCGTACGCGGATGCCGGTGGCGTGCCAGACGGCGTTGGCGACCGCGCCGGCGCTGCCGGTGATGCCGATCTCGCCGACGCCCTTGATGCCGAGCGGATTGACGTGCGGATCATGCTCGTCGACCGTGATGACGTCCATCGGCGGCACGTCGGCATTCACGGGCACATGATATTCGGCAAGGTTCGCATTCAGGATGCGGCCGGACCTGTGATCCATCACCGCCTCCTCATGCAACGCGAAGGAGAGGCCCCAGATCATGCCGCCACGCAGCTGGCTCTGCACCATCAACGGATTGATGATGCGGCCGGCGGCGAACGCGCCGACCAGCCGGGTGGCGCGGATCTGGCCGAGCTCGGGATCGACCTTGACCTAGGCGAAGACAGCGCCATGCGCGTGCATTGCATATTGCGATTGCGCCGCGGGATCGGCCGCACCGGTGCCGCTGGCCTCGACCTCGGCAACGCCGGCGCGCGTCAGGATGTCGGCATAGCTTTCGCTGCGCGCGTCGTCGTCGCGGCGATGCAGCCGCCCGGCGCTTGCCACCACGCCGGCATTGCCGGCGCCGAACAGCGGCGAGCGCTGGTCTGACGTCGCGAGCTCGGCGAGTTTTGCGATCGCGGCAGCACCGGCATTGTGGATCGCGGCGCCCACCGTTGCAGTGTGCGCCGAGCCGCCGGCGATGCCGGCATCCGGCAGATCCGATGTGCCCGACAGGAACGAGACCTGATCGAGATCGAGGGCAAGCGCATCGGCCGAGATTTGCGTGAGCGCAGTCCAGGCGCCCTGCCCCATGTCATGCGCGCCGCTCTCCATCACGCCGCGCCCGTCGGCGCGGATCACGGCGCGGGCATTGCCCTGGAACATCAGCGCCGGGAATGTCGCGGTGCCCATGCCCCAGCCGACCAGGAAGCCGTTGTCGTCGCGCATCTGCTTTGGTTGCAATGGACGTCCCGCCCAGCCGAAACGTTCGGCGGCCTTCGCGTAGCATTGGCGCAGCGCCTTGGAGGAGAACGGCTTGCCGGTGGTCGGCTCGACCTCGGCATAATTCTTCAGCCGGAACTCCAGGGGATCGATGCCGCAGGCGAACGCCGCCTCGTCGATCGCGCTCTCGAGCGCAATCGATCCGGTGGCTTCGCCCGGCGCGCGCATGAACAGCGGCGTGCCGGTATCGATGCGCACTGCTTCATGCGCGGTGCGGATCGCAGGGCTCGCATAGAGCGTGTGCGAGGCGTCCGCGGCGGGCTCGTAGAAATCGTCGAAGCTCGAGGTCGTGATGCGCGCCTCGTGATCGAGTGCGGTCAACAGGCCAGTATCGTCGGTGCCGATCCGGATGCGCTGCCGGGTCGCCGAACGGTGGCCGACCGGGCCATACATCTGGCTCCGCCGCAGCACCAGCTTGACCGGCCGGCCGACCAGCTTGGCCGCCATGACGCCGAGCACCTGCGGGCCGGAGACGAGGCCCTTCGAGCCGAAGCCGCCGCCGAGGAACGGGCTGTTGATGTGGATATTGCTCGGCGGAATGCCGAACAGCCCGCCGATCCGCATCTGCGCCATTGCCATGCCCTGGCTCGGCGTGTCGATGAACAGACGGTCGCCATCCCACACCGCGACGATCGCGTGCGGCTCCATCGCGTTGTGATACTGCGCCGGCGTCTCATACGTTGCATCGATCCGTTTCGAGGCCGCTGCAAGGCCGGCATCGATATCGCCGTGGCGGACTTCGGCGGAATTGCCGATCCCGACCACCGGCGGTGCATAAGCCTCGCCGGCGTCGAGGCCGACGCGGGCGATCTCGACCTGATAGCGCGGCGACAGCAGCGCAGCGCCTTCGGTCGCGGCCTCCAGCGTCTCGGCGATCACGACCGCGATCGCCTGGTTGGCGTAACGCACCTCGTCGCTCTGCAAGAGCTCCATGCGGAAGGCGAACGGATTGCCCTTGGCGTCGGGGTCTTCCGCAAGAGGCGGCTTATGTGCCGGCGTCATCACGTCGATGACGCCGGGATGGCGCTTGGCGGCGGCGACATCGAGCGCGGTGACGCGGCCGCGCGCGATGCAGCTGGTCGCGATCACCGCATAGGCCATGCCGGGCGGATGATTGTCGGCGGCATAGCGGGCCTTGCCGGTCACCTTGAGCACGCCCTCGGTGCGGGTCAGCGGCTGGCCGATGTTCGAGCCATGGCGGAGATGAGCCGGGTCGCGGGTCAGATTGAGTTCAGCTGTCATGCGTCACGCTCCTGCAACGGATGAGAAGGGGGAGCCCGGCAGCGCGGGGATACGATCCAGCGTGCCTGCGGCAGCAAGGGTGAGCGCGCGCACGACGATGCGTTGCGCGAGCTCGATCTTGAAGGCGTTGTCGCCGGACGGCTTTGCGTCGGCGAGCGCGGCGCGCGCCGCCTCGCGATAGCTGGCCGCATCCGCCGCGCGACCGGCAAGCACCTGCTCGGCCTCGCGCGTCCGCCACGGCCTTGCGGCGACGCCGCCGAGCGCGAGCCGCGCTTCACGGATTTTGCCATCTTCGATGCGCAAGCCAGCCGCGGCCGAGACCACGGCGAAAGCATAGGACGTGCGCTCGCGGACCTTGATGTAGCGGGCATGTTTGGCAAAGGCCTGCGCTTCGGCCGGCAGGCGCAGCGCGACGATCAGGTCTCCGCGCTCCAGCGCGGTCTCGCGCTCCGGTGTCTCGCCGGGCAGCCGATGCAGCGCCTCGAGCGGTAGGTCGCGACGGCCGCTTTTGCCCTCGATCTCGACGACGGCGTCGAGCGCGACCAGCGGCACGCAGAAATCCGACGGATGCGTCGCGATGCAGCCCTCGCTCCAGCCGAGCACCGCGTGCAGGCGGTTCTCGCCCTTCAACGCGTCGCAGCCGGCACCCGGCCAGCGCCGGTTGCAGGCGCTGCCGGCGTCGTAGAAATAGGCGCAGCGGGTCCGCTGCATCAGATTGCCGCCGACGGTGGCGGCATTGCGAAGCTGGGCGGATGCGCCCGACAGCAGCGCTTCGGCGACCGCGGGATAATTGCGCGCGAAGTCCACGTCGTGCGCGAGATCGGTATTGCGCACCAGCGCGCCGATGCGCAGGCTCCCGTCGGCGAGATGTTCGATGCGATCGAGCCCGGGCAGCCGCGTGACGTCGACCAGGCGGCTCGGCCGGCTGACGCCGCCCTTCATCAGGTCGAGCAGGTTGGTGCCGGAGGCGAGATAGGTCGCGCCCTTTTCCGAGGCCGCCGCGATCGCATCGGCGACGCTGGCCGGCCTGACATAATCGAAATTCATCATGCGGAGCGCCTCTGTTTTGCGGTGGTCATACTGCTCTGTGCCTCGAGCACGGCCTCGGTGATCCCCTGATAGGCGCCGCAGCGGCAGAGATTGCCGCTCATGCATTCGCGCACGCGCTCCGGATCATCGCCGGCCTGCCCCTCCTGGATCAGGCCGATGCCGCTCATGATCTGGCCCGGCGTGCAGAAGCCGCACTGGAAGCCGTCATGGGCGATGAAGGCGGCCTGCACCGGATGCAGCTGATCGCCGCGCGCGACGCCTTCGATGGTCAAGATCTCGGCGCCGTCATGGCTGACGGCGAGCGCGAGGCAGGAATTGATGCGGCGGCCGTCGACCAGGATGGTGCAGGCGCCGCACTGGCCGCGGTCGCATCCCTTCTTGGTTCCGGTGAGGTCGAGCCGCTCGCGCAACAGGTCGAGCAGGGTGACGCGGGGGTCGTCGAGGACAATTTCCCGGCGGACACCGTTGATGGTGAGACTGAGTGGGAGATTCATGCGGGGCTCCGATCCGTGTATGGTCGGTTGAATCAGGGCAACGCCGTCCCGTGGCCGCCGATCGGTGATCGGCGCGCCTTGTCAGGCCGGGTGCTGGTCGCCATATACGGAGGCACCCTCCGTTTACAAGGGAGGGCGAGAAGAAAAAACAATGGCCGGTCCATCAACAGAAATTGCTCGCAAGCCGCGCGCCGACGCCGTGCGCAATCGCGAGCGCGTGCTGGAGGCGGCGAAGGCCGTGTTCTCGGCCGGCGGCAGCGAGGCGAGCCTCGAGGCCGTCGCGCGCCATGCCGGCGTCGGCATCGGCACGCTGTATCGCCACTTCCCGACCCGCGAGGCGCTCTATGAGGCGGTCTATCGCCGCGAGGTCGAGCAGCTCGGCGACCTTGCCGAGCAGTTGCAGAGCACGCCCGAGCCGGTCGACGCGCTGCGGCGCTGGCTGCGCGCCAATGTCGAATTCGTCGCGACCAAGAAGGGTATGGTCGCAGCACTCGCGCTGGTTGCGGCCGGCTCGAGCGAGCTGCACGCCTATTCATTCGACCGCCTGACCAAGGCCATCGGCACCCTGCTCGCGCGCGCGGTCGCGGCCGGCGCAATCCGCAACGACATCAGCGCCGAGGACGTGCTGCGCGCGCTGATCGGCATGTGCTACATGCACGACCAGCCGGGCTGGCAGACCACGGCGCTGCGGCTGCTCGACGTGTTCGTGGACGGCTTGCGGGTGCAGCCGGCGGACACGATAACGAAGCCCCAAGGGCCTGGGCTGGACGCGAAGAAAGCCAACCGCAAACCGGCGCGCTGAGGCGCCGAAATTCGTTCACGCTGCCAGATTGAAGAGAACGCCGAGCGGCAGCCGGGGTCCTGCCGGATTGACATGAAGCACGGCGTCGATGGTGCGCGCGGCAGGGGATGACGGCTTCATCCAGTCAAGATGATCCGCGAGCCAGGATCGCGGCTCCCCGGCGAGCACGATCGCCGATGCCCAGGTAGCAAGCGGATTGTCGCGGGCCAGCGCCTGTTCGCGGCCGGGAATGGTTGCGCCGGCCGCGCCCATCAGATGATGCAGCACCGCCTTGGCAAGCAGGTCATCGAAACATCCGTCATCGACCCGTTCGCTCCCAACGGCATCGATCGCAAACAGCGCGTCGGCTTCGGCGCGGCTGACCGAGCGCCCGGCACGACCGGCAACGCAGAGAATGCGCGCGCATAGCGCGGTATCGGCGGCGTCGATCGTTCGCGAGAAGTGCGCCCGACCGGCCACAGTGGGTCCCTCGCCCGCAATGATGTCGCAGCACACCAGCGCGAGCGCCGCTGCGCTGCGTGCCGCAGCGTCAAACGTTGACCTCGCGACTGCGGCCACAAGATCGTCCGCGCCGCACGGCTCCCGCGGGGACAGTTCAAACTCAGGGCCTCGCATCATCGCTCTGTTGTTGATTGCAAGTGGCGGCGCTCAAGGACGCCCGGTGCGCGGCCGCAGCCACCGCATGACGATCGCGTGCGGCGTTCGCCGGCTGCGCGGCAAATCGTGCCGCTGCAGCGCCGCCTTTGCAAAGGCTGCAGCCTGCTCGCTGGAGTGCCGTTTCTCGCGCGCCAGCGTCATCCATTCGCGAATAACCGCGCGTCGTACCTTGGACATCGGAGTTTCCTTTCGGGATCAACTGCGCGTCAGGCCGCCAGCTGCATCGGATGGGCTTGCGACCGCCGCGCCGACAGTGCGCAGCCGTATTGATGCACGATGCCCTGCTCGACGACGAAGCCGCGCTGCTCCAGCGACGCGCGCAGGCTCTGGTTGGCCGAGGCCTTCTGCGCATCGACCCAGACCACCAGCACCGCCCGGGCGCTGAGGAAATTCGCCAGCCAGTCCAGGGCCGGCTCGAGCGCAGGAAGCGTGCGACGCCGCCAGTCGACCAGCGCGGCGTCGTACTGGCCGGCCGGACGGCCACAATTGCCGGTCGCCGCCGCGCGCAGATAGCCGCGCCGGTGCAGCTCGAACATCAACTCCATGCTCTTCGAGCCGGCCACGACGATACGCTGCTGGGTCGTGCAGCCGGCCAGCACGATCATCGGCTCGATGATCCGGTCGCCGGCGGTAATCTGAAGCGAAGACATGACATCACCTGTTCCCGTTCGCGCTCGCGCGTGCAGCCGAGCCGCGGCGGCCCAGCGTCCGCGGGAGCGCTTGCATCGGGATCAATATCTTCAGCGTGGGATATGAATTCGAGAGCGCAGCGCACGCCGCGGCATATGAACCGCATAAGCCCGCGCAAGTGTGCTGAAGTGCACAGACCGGACGGCGATAATCTCGTTAGATGCCGGTATTGCAAACTAGTGAATATTCATGATCCAGCCCGGCCGTCGTGCCGGGCTGTTTCGCGATGATGCAACAAGAAACCCCTCTTGAAGCGGGGCGCCTGGGACCGTGCGGGTCGGCTACTACGACGAGGCCCTCACCCGAACCGGCGATCGTAGCGCTTGATCGACAGCTCCTTGGTGTCGATGTCGGGCTTCTTGCGGGAGAGCATGTCCGCCAGCACCCGGCCCGAGCCGCACGCCATGGTCCAGCCGAGCGTGCCGTGACCGGTGTTGAGATGCAGATTGGCAAAGCGCGTCGCGCCGATCACCGGCGGGCCGTCCGGGGTCATCGGGCGCAGGCCGCACCAGAAGGTGGCCTTGGGAAGATCGCCGCCGCGCGGGAACAGATCGGTCAGCGAATGGTCCAGCGTTGCGCGCCGCGCCGCGTAGAGTTTGGTCGAATAGCCCGAGATCTCGGCGGTTCCGCCGACCCGGATGCGATCGCCGAGTCGGGTGATCGCGACCTTGTAGCTCTCGTCCATCACGGTCGATTCAGGCGCACCGGCGGCGTCCCTGATCGGCACCGTGATCGAGTAGCCCTTCACCGGATAGACCGGCAGTGAGATGCCGAGCGGCCGCACCAGATGCGGCGAGTAGCTGCCGAGCGCCAGCACATAGGCATCGGCGGTCATCATGCCGGCGCTGGTCGCAACGCCGGTGATCCGGGTCGTGTCCGCATTCAGGCCGTCGATGCCGACGTTGAAGCTGAAGCGCACGCCGATCTTCTCGGCTTCCAGCGCCAGCGCCTGCGTGAACATGTGGCAGTCGCCGGTCTCATCATGCGGCAGCCGCAGCCCGCCGGCGAATTTCTGCTTCACAGAGGCGAGCGCAGGCTCGGCTTTGATGCAGCCCTCGCGATCGAGCACCTCGAACGGCACGCCATATTGCTTGAGCACCGCGATGTCATCGCCGGTGTGATCGAGCTGGGCCTGCTCGCGAAACAGCTGCAGCGTGCCGCGTGCGCGCTCGTCATAGCGGATGCCGATGTCATTGCGCAGCGCCTGCAAGCAGTCGCGGCTGTATTCCGCGATCGGGATCATCCGGCTCTTGTTCACCGCGTAGCGCGAGGTGGTGCAGTTGCGCAGCATCTTCAGAAGCCACAGCCACATCACGGGATCGAGCTTCGGGCGGATCACCAGCGGGCCGTGCTTCATCAACAGCCACTTCACCGCCTTCACCGGCACGCCGGGACCGGCCCAGGGCGACGAATAGCCCGGCGACACCTCGCCGGCATTGGCGAACGAGGTTTCGAGCGCGGGCTTCGGCTGACGGTCGATCACCGTCACCTCGTGGCCGGCGCGCGCAAGGTAATAGGCCGAGGTGACGCCGATCACGCCACTGCCGAGAACAAGGACCTTCACTTTTCCTCACATCCTGCAGCAACAAACGCAATCGCCGCTGCGAAACCACTCTGCTCCGCAACGGCGACAGCAATTTGTAGAGCTAGCGATTATCTCGCTAGCAATTATCAGGCCACGCGCTTGATGGCGTCGCCCAGGATCGAGACCATGTCGTCGATGTGCTTCTTCTCGACGATCAGCGGCGGCGAGACTGCGAGCGAGTCGCCGCTCATGCGCAGATAAAGCCCGCTGTTGAAGCAATCGACCATGAGGTCGTAGCCGCGCGCGGCGACGACACCATCGCGCGGCGCGACTTCGACCGCGCCCATCAGGCCGATATTGCGGATGTCGACGACGTTCGGCAGTCCCTTCAGCGAATGCAGGCCATCGCGGAAATAATCGGCGAACTGCGCACCGCGCGTCAGCAGGCCTTCATCCTTGTAGATGTCGAGCGTGGCAATACCGGCGGCGCAGGCCACCGGATGCGCCGAATAGGTGTAGCCGTGGAACAGCTCGATCATGCCCTCGGGGCCGGTCATCAGCGCGTCATGGATCTGACGGGTTGCGAACACCGCGCCGCAGGGCACGCTGCCATTGGTGATGCCCTTGGCGGTGGTCATCATGTCGGGCGTCACGCCGAAGAAGTTGGCGGCGAACGGCGTGCCGAGGCGGCCGAAGCCGGTGATGACCTCGTCGAAGATCAGGAGGATGCCGTGCTTGGTGCAGAGCTCGCGCAGCCGCTGCAGATAATTCTTCGGCGGCGGCAGCACCGCGGTCGAGCCCGGCACCGGCTCGACGATCACGGCGGCGATGGTGTCGGCGCCATGCAGCGCCACCATCCGCTCGACGTCGTCGGCAAGCTCGGCGCCGTGATCCGGCATGTCCTTGGCGAAGGCGTTGCGCGCCATATCATGGGTGTGGCGGATATGGTCGACACCCGGCAGATGGGTCGCGAACTGGCGGCGGTTGGCGACCATACCGCCGACCGACATGCCGCCGAAGCCGACGCCGTGATAGCCGCGCTCGCGGCCGATCAGGCGGGTACGGGTCGGCTGGCCGGCGGCGCGATGATAGGCCAGCGCGATCTTGAGCGCGGTGTCGACCGATTCAGAGCCCGAATTGGTGAAGAAGATGCGATCCAGCCCCTTCGGGGCGATCTCGGCGAGGCGCTCGGCGAAATCGAACGCCAGCGGGTGGCCCATGTTGAACGAGGGCGCGAAGTCCAGCGTGGTCAGCTGCCGCTCGACCGCGGACGCGATCTGCGGGCGGCCATGGCCGGCGTTGACGCACCAGAGACCGGCGGAGCCGTCGATCACCTGCCGGCCGTCGACGGAGGTGTAGTACATGCCCTTGGCGGAGGAGAACAGCCGCGGCGCTTTCTTGAACTGCCGGTTGGCCGTGAACGGCATCCAGAGCGATTCGGTCTTGATGGTGTTCGGAATCTGATGAACGGTCACGGCGCGCTCCATTGCTGACGATGCCTAGGAGCCCGTCCAGATATGTTTTCGTGACGGGCATTTGTTGTAGAGTAGCAGGCTCAGGCTGCGTTTGCGAGGTTGAACAGCTTGAGGAGGTTATGGACGGTGCAGATCATTGTCCACTCGGCGCGCACTTTCTCGATGCCCCGCAACAGGAACTGGCGGAAGCCTCTTGCCTGTTTGATCTGCCCGAACACCGGCTCCACCACTTGCTTTCGCAATCGGTAGGGTGTTTCGAAGCCGCCATCGTCGATCTTCTTTCGCATGGCCTGTGTCAGCGGGCCGCCGACTTTTCCGTTCGCTACTGTCGGGTGCTTGGCGCGACCGGGCGCGACATAGCCATCGATGCTGCGTGTGTCGAGCGCTTCGAGATTGGCTTCGCTGCAGTAGCCGGAATCCGCTGAGGCCTGCCGCGGCTTGCGGCCAAGATTGCTCTCGATGGCCTCGATCAGGGGCACCAACTGGCCCTGATCGCTGCCGTGCTGGGTCAGTTCTTGCGCGACAATGATCTGGGCATGTGCATCGACGGCCGCCTGGGCATTATAGGCCTGAACGAAGCCATCCTTCGACTTCATGATGCGGCTTTCCGGATCGGTGAAGTTGCGTTGCGCCTTGGGATTGGGTTCCTCCGATGGCAGCGCCGCCGGTTTGCCCGGCTTCTTGCGGCCTTCGGCCTGGCGCTGCTGTTCCTTTTCGGCCTCGATGCGGCGCTCTTCCTCCGCCGCCAGTTTGGCGTCCGCTTCCAGCGCCGCCATCGCTTGCTGGATCTTCGCCAGCCGTTTCTGCTTGTCGACGGTCCAGTCCGGCAGTTCGTCGCTGTTGCCGAAAGTCTCATCCTCCGAGGCATCCGCCGCCTCGGCGGCCGCCAGCATGCGAGCGACCTCGGCCTTCAATTCCGCCTCGCGCTTCTTCATGCGCTCATAACTCATCGCCTTGTGTTTCGACGCGTTCGCCTTGATCTTCGTACCATCCAGCGCGACATGACCGAGCTTGACCAGCCCGGCCGTCTCGCACAACTTCAGAACCTGCACGAATAGCGCGCCGAGCGCCTTCAAATGTCGCTTGCGAAAGTCGCTGATCGTCCGAAAATCCGGCGCATCCAGCGCCACGATCATCACAAAATCGTTCCGCTCCCGGCAGGCCTTGGCAATCCGACGCGACGAATACAGCCCACTCGCATAGCTATGCAGCAGCAGCGCCACCATCATCCGCGGATCAAACGGCGGCTGCCCAAGCCCGCTCACATAGCTGCCCATGATCTCCCTGAGATCGAGGCTCTCCCGCACCAGATCAACCATAAACCGCGAGACATGGCCTTTCGGCACGAAGTCCTGCACATTCGGCGGCAGAAGCAGCGTCTGATCGATGTTCCAAGGCCGAAAATACTTGCTCATCGCCCAATGTTGAATCAGACCCGACCAGATTTGAACAGCGACTATCCAGACAAGCTCCTAGCCCGTCTTATTCGTCAGAGTGCGCCTGAGAGGCTGGCGAGCGTGGTGTAAAGCGCTGATGCGGCGTAGGATTCGGTTGCAAAGCCAACCCCATCACCTCAACCGCGAACGCCAGGCCCGCCATGACCGATGATACGATTCTGCCCTTCTCGTTTCCAGCCGTTCACGCCAAGAAAGTCACAGCTGCCTTCGATGGCGGTCGGCTGACCTCGAACGGGGGCGTGATGCTTCTGGCGATGGCCGAGCGGCGTCTCGGCTTGGCCGACAATTTGGCCCGGGTGTTCCCGGATCGGCGCGATCCGACGCGGGTCGTGCACAGCCTTGTCGATATGTTCCGCGCGCGCATGTTCGCGATCTGCTGCGGCTACGAGGACGCCGACGACCTCGATCATCTGCGGTCCGATCCCGCATTCAAGCTGGCCTGCGGACGGCTGCCGGACACGGGTCGCGATCTGTGTTCCCAACCGACGCTGTCGCGGCTGGAGAATGCTCCGCGCCTGCGCGACGTGATCCGACTGACCTACACTTTGGTCGACGCATGGATGGATAGCTACCCGCGCGAGCCGGCATCCGTCACGCTCGACATCGATGATACCTGCGATGTCGTCCACGGCCATCAGCAGCTCTCGCTGTTCAACGCTCATTATGACGAACGCTGCTTCCTGCCGATCCACGTCTACGACACGGAGAAGAGCCGGCCCGTGGCGGTCGTGCTGCGGCCCGGCAAGACGCCGGGCGGCGTCGAGGTGCGTGCCCATCTGCGCCGCCTGATACGGCATATCCGGACGCGGTGGCACAACACGCGAATTACGTTCCGTGGCGACGGGCACTATGCTCGGCCGGAGGCCATGACGTGGTGCGAGACCAACGGCATCGACTACATCTTCGGTCTGTCCGGCACCAAGCCGCTCGCCAGAAAAGTCGACGAGGCCGCCGACGACATCCGCACGCGACGCGCCATCGAGAACCTGCCGGTTCTGCGTGGCTATACCGAGACGCGCCACAAGGCCAAGTCCTGGGATCGCGAACGGCGTACCGTCGCCCGTATTGAGGCGACGATGCTCGGCCTCGACATCCGTTTCGTCGTCACCAGCCTCGATGTCGGCTCGGCCGAGTGGATCTACGACAGCCTGTATTGCGCGCGCGGCCAAGCCGAGAATCTGATCAAGCTGCATAAGACACAGCTCGCCTCCGATCGCACCAGCTGCCGTTCGGCGCTCGCCAATCAAGTCCGCCTCGTTCTCCACACCGCCGCTTAATGGCTGATGCTGACCGTGCGCGACGCGATTCCCAAAGCCCGGGAATTGGCCACAGCCGAGTTCGCGACGCTGCGTCTTCGTCTCTTGAAACTCGCTGCCCGTGTCGTCGAGACCACGAGCCGCATTCGCCTTGCGTTTGCCGCGGCATGTCCCGAAGCCGACCTGATCCGCGGCTTGCCAGGCGCGCTGCTGCCGCTCGGTCCTTGACCGGCGGGGCGTCCGCCCCCCGTTCGCCCAACCCATCCCTCAAGCGCGTTGCAAAGTACGGGTCGTCAGGCGGTGAAAAGCCGAAGGCAATCCCGCGCGCCTCGTCAGAGCAGATGTGCGGCCACATCAATCGGACTAAAAAAAGCACTCTCACGAATAGGACGGGCTAGTCCTACTGCGTCACAAACGATGATCTGTCTAGTGGTCGAACTTGATCGCACAACAAGGACATCTCGACAGCGTTCGGACGAGCCCATGTTGCGTGATGATGAAAGCCGCGCCAGCCGCGTCCCTCGAAGTGGCCGAGCCCGACCTCCTGCTTGAGTTCCTGATAGTCGCGTTCGATGCGCCAGCGCAATTTAGCCGTCTCAACGAGAGTCCGGAATGCCACATCCTCCGGCAATGTCGAGAGCCAGTATTTGGTAGGCTGGTCCTCGCCTTTTGGCCATTCGATCAGCAACCATTCCTCCAATCGCCGGGTGGTTTGCCAATAATCACGATGCGCGGCACGGACCCGCACGCGGGCAAAGCGCGAGGTCAGCTTTTCGTTCGTTCCTTGCCGCCACGTGATGGTGCGCCAAGCTTTGGCCGGCAGGCCGATCGCGAGCGCCTTGACGGCGGCCGGCTGATGCTGACGGTTGCGGCGCATCAGTTTCGGTGGACGGCCGCGGCCCGACCATGGCTTCGGCGGCAAGGGACCGGTACCGGGCGCCCATACCGTTGTGCCTCGACAGAAGACCCGCCACATAGGTCAATCCCAGCGCCGTGATCTCCGTGCGCAGGTCGCTGTTATTGCCATAGCCCGCGTCCATCAGTACGACACCGCGTGGAAGGCCGCTCGCGCAGGCCCGCCGCAACTGCTCCAGCGCGATCTCCGGCTTGGTCCGGAAGCCAACTTCGGCAGGAATGCCCACCTTGCGCCGCCGATCGCAGTCCTCAGTCCATTCCTTCGGAAGATAAAGGCGATAAGCGACAGGCAGGCTGGCGTGGTGGTTGGCAATCGACAGTGACACCGCCACCTGACAATTATCCTGCTTGCCGAGCTGCCCGCAATATTGCCGTGCAACTCCAACTGAATGTCGGCCCTGCTTGGGAAATCCGGTATCGTCGATGATCCAGGCTTCGATGGGGCCCTGGCGTTCAATCGCCGGCAGGACCATCTCACGTACCTTGCCCAGCACCTTCTCATCCGACCAGGCGCCGCTGCCGACGAAATGCAGCAGCGATTGATGCTGGGCGGCCGTCCGTTCCGGAGCTGTCACCGCCGCCATCGACTCCACGCTCTTGCGACCGCCACAGGCCATCAGGCCGACGCAATAGTCGCGCAGCGGCGCCTTCCGATCAGCATGACCGATGACACTGGCAAGCCCTTCCAAATACGTCGCAAATCGCTTCTCGCTCGTCTTGGTGCCACGCCCGCTCATGTCGGCCTCTCGACTGATGGTCCGTGCTTCATCCATCGCTGATTCTGGCCGGCGGTTTTGTGACTCAGTCAGATTAGTCGGACCACTCTTCCCGGCACTCAACAAGTCCTTTTCTGTCGCACGGCAAGCCATTGATCTTGTTGGGGCGGTCTGCGAAGATTTGTTCGATCCGCAACACCTGCAACAGCGATCTTGCCAAAGGGACTGTCATGAGCGTCGACATCGGCGGGCGGCTGCGATTCATCCGTGCGCGGCACAAGCTGTCGCAGCGCGAACTCGCCAAGCGCTCCGGCGTGACCAATTCGACGATTTCGCTGATCGAATCCTACCAGATGAACCCGTCGGTCGGCGCGCTGAAGCGCATCCTCGACGGCATCCCGATGGGGCTCGCCGAATTCTTCGCGATCGAGCCGGAACGGCCGCGCAAGGCGTTCTACCGCGCCGACGAGCTGACCGAGATCGGCAAGAAGCCGATTTCCTACCTCCAGATCGGCGACAGCCTGTTCGGCCGGGCCTTGCAGATCCTGAAGGAGCGCTACGAGCCCGGCAGCGACACCGGCCGGGTGCCGCTGGTGCATGAGGGCGAGGAAGGCGGTATCGTGGTCTCCGGCCGGCTCGAGGTCACGGTCGACGACGAGCGTCGGGTGCTCAACGCCGGCGACGCCTATTATTTCGAAAGCCGCCGCCCGCACCGCTTCCGCTGCATCGGCGCCAAGCCGTGCGAGGTGATCTCGGCCTGCACGCCGCCGACATTTTGAACCGGGCGCGCGCGGCCGGCGACCCAAGGCGCAAGGGCCGCATGCCGCGGCCTCGCAGGTTGTAGCCCATGCCTCGCTCCTCTCGGCTCGCGGCCATTGCCGCGGCCATCACGATCCTGGCGTCCGGCCCGTCCATTGCGATGGACGATTATCTGCGCGCATCGAGCAACGCGCCGACCGCGATCAGGCTGTGCGGTGATACCGGCGACAGCACGATCAAGACCGCCGACTGCAAGAAGGCCGGCACCGACAAGCTCGTGGCGCAGATCGACAAGGCGTTCGATGCGGCGCTTGCAAAAATGCCGGCGACCATCAAGCCGCTGTTGAAGCGCGACCAGGCCTGGTTCAACGAGATGATCATCGACGCCGCGGAGGTTTTGGCCGATGCCGATGCGGACGAGCTGAAGGAGAGTTTCGCCGAGGCGCTGCGCCGCCGCGCTCGACGGAATGGCAACCGGCCGGCATGGCCTCGCCGGCAACTGGGTCAACGCCTTCGGCAACATCACGCTGACGCCGGCCGAGGGCGGCGCCTATCGCCTCGCCGCCGATCTCCGTGGCGACTATGGCGGCGACCGGCGACGAAGCTGCAAGCTGACCGCGCTGGTCAAGCCTGCCGCGAGCGGCTGGCTGTCCGGCCCCGCACTCACCGACCCGGCCAAGACCGCCGAACCCGCAAAGCCACCGTCGTTGAAGGTCCGCCGCCAGGGAGAGAGCTTGCGCATCGTTGCGATCCTGGGCGACGACGAGGGCGGCCTCGCCGCATGCGAATCCATGGGGCAGATCACGGGCAGCTATTTTGCCGCCGGCAAGGACGCAGCGTCCGACAAGGCCGATACCACTTTCGTCACCCCGACCTTCGACTGCACCAGGCCGGAGACCGCGACCGATGAGGAAATCTGCGCCGACCCTGATTTGGCCGACCCAGCGCCTGAACCGGGCCTGGAGAGCTTTGCAGCCGCGGCTCGACGAGCCAACGCGGCGCGCGCTGATCGACGACCAGCGCAACTGGGTGAAGAGCCAGACTGAGGTGTACCCGGAATTCCTGCATCCCGCCTGGGAGAAGCAGACCTCGCAGGTGCACGACACCGTCGGTGCCCGCGACCATGTCGACGGATTGCAGCGCGAACGCCTCGCGCTGCTCGAAGGCTTTGACGACAAGCGCAATGGGCTCACCGGCATCTGGCTCGCCTATAACGCCGTCATCAAGGTCACCGCCGACAGCGGCGGCACCCTGAGCGCCACGGGATGGAAGTGGGATCAGGGCGACTGGAAGGCGGGCTGCGACTACGACATGACCGGCAAGATCGTGGCCGGCGTGTTTCGCTCCGACGAGCGGCGCAAGAACCCCGATACGCTCGAGCGCGACCACGCCATGCTGATCGTCAACCGGCAGGACGACGTTTTTGCCAAGAAACGCACCGGCAAGGACGGCGCCGAGGATAGCGCCGACGAGGCAAAGTGCCGGCGCCGGCTCGACATCTCCTCAACCGCGCGGCTGTTTCCCGCCCGCCCTTCGCCTGACATCGACAAATTCAAGGGCGCGATCCGCTAAAGCGCGGACAGCGTCACAGATCGCGCGTCTGGCGGTCGCCCCACGCAATGACGATGGCAATGGTGGCGAACATCGCGGTGACGGCGATCATGACAAGGATGGTGTCGAGAGGCATGGGTCGTCTCCTGCTGATGATGGAGAGACCTAGCGCGCCTGCGCGCGCATCGCCTTGTGCTGGATCAAAACCGATGCCGCAGCCTCAGCTCGCGCCGCTCAGCTTGAGCCGTTCGAGGTCGAGCAGCCGCACGCCATCGGGCACGATCAGCACCACCTTCTCGCGCGCAAGCCGGGTCAGGGTGCGGCTCACCGTCTCGATGGTGAGACCGAGATAATCGGCGATGTCCTGCCGGCTCATCGGCAGCGGCACGGTAACGGACATGCTTCCGATCCTGGCGTGTCGCGTCTGCATGTTGAGCAGGAAGGCGGCGATCTTTTCCTCGGCACTGCGCCGCCCGAGCAGCAGCATCTGGTCCTGCGCGAGGCTGAGCTCGTGCCCGGCGAATTCATGCAGGCGGCGCAGCAGATGCGGCTTGCCGTCGACATAGGCGAGGAACGTCGATCGCGCGAAACGGCAAACCGCGACCTGATTCACCGCCTCCGCGGAGACGCCGTAGCGGTCCTGCAGCGCAAGTCCGAGGAAGTCGCCCGGCAGCGCGAAACCGACGATCTGGCGGCGGCCGTCGGGCAATGACTTGTACAGCCGCACGACCCCGTCGGTGACGTTGAACACGCTCCCCGCCAGCGCACTCTGCTCGAACAGCGTGGTTCTTGCCGGGACCTGCTTGGCCTGGCTGATCCGGTCGAGCTCCTCGAGCTCGGACGGCTCCAGCGCGGCGCAGACGCTGAACAGCCTGACCTTGCAGTCCTCGCAGCCATTGGTGGGGCGGCCGTGCCTGCAGTCGCACGGCGCCGCGCCGGCACACGAATCCTGCAGTGGTTCGGCGATGCTCATGGCTTCGGGGGTCCGCATGGTTTCGATGTCGACACTATCAGCCCCGATTTGATCTGGATCAACCGCCGGCGTCATTGATGCAGATCAATGCTGCGCCGCCCGTTCCCCAGCAATTTCGCCCGTGTTCGGGGAAACCGACGATGAACGAGCAATTCCAAGCACTTCCGATCGACCATCAGGACGCGATCGCGGCCTATCCGCTGGTGTTCATGCATGATGCCAGTATTACCACGGAGCAATGGCTGCGATTCGTGCGCCAGCGCAGCCGCGGTAGCTCGCCCGAGACCGGGCTGATCGCGATCCGCGATCGCCGTGGCGTCATCCATGCCGTCTTCAGCTACCGCGTCGACAGCGACCTGCGCGTCCGCAAGCGGCTCAGCATCAGCGACCTGATCGTCGCTCATCTGCCCGGCTCGCGGATAGACGACGCGGTGTCGAGCGTCGTCGCCGACGTTTCGGCGCGGCACGGCTGCCAGATCGTCACCATCGAGCGGCCCTTCGCGACGCCCTCAGCGCGGCGGGCCGGATGCCCGACCGCCGAGGCGCTGCTGCACCGCAACCGGCGCGTCAACTGATATGGCTCCTCGATCTGGATCGGTGCACGCCCGATAGTGGGCGACAGCTTCGTTCGAACCTGAGGCGATCCGGAAAGACCAATCCATAACAGCCCGACGTCCCGCCCCCGCGGAGTGCATCACCATGCCCGGCCGAAACGGCATCCTGTCGCGCCTTATCGTCGCGGCATTCGTGCTGTGCATCGGCACCGCCGTTCAGGCCGAGAAGCGGGTCGCACTGGTGATCGGCAATTCCGCCTATCGGAGCGCGCCGAAGCTGCCGAACCCGGCCGGCGATGCCAGGCTGATCTCGGACACGCTGTCGTCGCTCGGCTTCCTCGTGGTCGGCGGCGGCGCGCAGGTCGACCTGACCAAAACCGGCTTCGACGATGTGCTGCAGGCTTTCGGCCGCGAACTGGCCGGCGCCGACGTGGCGCTGTTCTATTATGCCGGCCACGGCGTCGAGACCCACGGCCTGAATTATCTGGTGCCGGTCGACGCCGATCCCGCCAACGAGGGTGACGTGTTCATGCAGGGCATCGCCATGGCCGGCGTGCTCGACCAGATGGAGAAGTCCGGCGCCAGGATCAATCTCGTGCTGCTCGATGCCTGCCGCAACAATCCGTTTCGCGACCGCGGCGTGCGCTCCGCCACCGGCGGGCTGGCGCAGATGCAGGCGCCGGCGGGCACGCTGATCTCGTTTGCGACCCAGCCGCGCAGCGTCGCGCTCGATGGCGACAACGGCCACAGCCCGTACACGCGCGCGCTGGCCGTCACCATGCGGCATCAGGGCTATGGCCTGTTCAGGACCTTCAACGAGGTCGGGCTTGCGGTGGAGAAGGCAACCCATGGCCGGCAATTGCCCTGGGTCGCCGCCTCGCCGATCGCGGACAGGTTCTATTTTTCCGGCGAGCCGGCGGTGGCCAGGGAAACCGAGCCTGCACGGGATGCCGGACTAGCGCCCAGGCCGCCGCGCGGCGTCCCGCGCTGACGCGCGCGACGCCTTTGTCGCTTGCAGCGGAAACCAGCATGGAGTGTCATACGTAACAGCAGGTATCCGAGATGGAGCCCCGCATGCGCGCGATCGCCCTCATTGCCGCCCTTCTGTTCGCCCTCGTCTCATCAGCTGCCGCCGACGACGTCGGCGCCGCGCAGGACGTGATCCGCGCCCAGGAGCAGGCGTTCGGCCGCGACGATGCCGCTTCCGCCTATTCCTATGCTGCGCCCGCGATCCGGCAGATCTTTCCGCAGCCCGACATCTTCATGTCGATGGTGCAGAACCAGTACGCGCCGGTCTATCGCCACAGGAGCTTCGAGTTCGGCGCGGTGCAGAGCGACGGCGACCGGATCGCGCAGCGCGTCCATATCGTCGATGCCAATGGCGAGGCGTGGGAGGCGCTCTACACGCTGGAGCGGCAGGCGGACGGCAGCTTGAAGATCACCGGCTGCTCGCTGCTGAAAGCCGGCCAGGCGGTGTGATCTGCTGGCCTGCTCCCGAGGCTGGAAAACCTCAGGACAAGTCCTTTCTCAGCCGGAGCCTGTCTTCCAGCCAGTCGAATATGACTTCATTGGCCAATGTGGGGTTATCGATATGTCCCTGCATGGCAGCCGTTTCAGCACAGCGAAACAGGATCAGCCGGGCGTCATGATGAATGCTGTCCAATTGATTGCCGAATTCGGTCAGGGCGCCGGGAAGAAGCCAGCCGCCTTCACCCGCGGTGACAAGCAGCGGACAATCGATCCGCCGTGACATCGAGCTGGCGTCTTCAAGCCATCCAGGCTGCTCCCGGCCGGCGGCATGCTGGTAAAAGAAGCTTCTCTCGTGCGAGTCCCAAATGCCGGCGTCGCACACCGCCGCGGCAAATCGGGCGTCGCTTGCCGCGGCTCGCGCGACCAAAGAGGAATTCCATGCATCGGCCACGATCGCGATCCGGCTGCTGTCGACACCCGGCTTCTCCGCGAGATAGTCCAGGATACGGCTCATCGCAGTCTCGAACTTCTGGCCTTCGAGCCGCTCCGGCGACAGAGCCATTTGAGTACCCAAGAGATCCACGGTCAGCAGCGACAGTCCGCGCTCGTTCGCGTGGCTGGCGTATTTGGTGATCAATTCTTCCTTGTAGGAGCCTGGCTCGCCGATGCATACGATCACGGGCCCATTTTCGCGGAAAGCCGACGGCAAATAATAGGCCTGAAGAAAAAGATCTTCAGTCCAGGGAATCGAGAGCACCTGACCGGCTGGAATCCTGTTCTCCAGGAAATTCGTTGCACATCGCCGCATGCCGTCGACGGCGCATTTCAAAAGATTGCTGGAGCACCCGGGAAGCCTTGCGGCGGCGTGAAAGTAGGTCGTGGCCCGCAGCCAGTTGTGACGGGCGGTGATCAAATTGCCGTTCAATGACGAAAGATCGGCTCTCGCCTCGTTCAGTTCCGCGGTCTTGATCCATTCTTCGGACCAGGAATTTTCCGAAGCAAGGTCGATCCTGCTCAATGTCAACCAGCATTCGGAAACAGTCGAACCTCCCTCCTGCGCGGCAGCCAGCAGTTTGATGAACTCCGCCGACAAATCCTCTCGGCCCGGCCAGGAAGGCCAGCCCTTGTCGTCAAACTCGACGCCGCTTGACGAGGCGCCGCGCGCCCCCCGGTGCTCATGCATATTCCATCAACTCGTTCGCTTCTCGGAAGGGTCCCTGATCCTGCTTACCGGCAAGCCAACGATTTCGCCTCTACAGCTGAGATCTACGCGTGCGGTTGGTCGCGACAGTTTGCGTTTGTGGTAGGCAGCGGCGGCGCGAACGATACACGAGACGTGACCAGCGAAGCAAAAGCGCCCGGCACATAAGATCAGCAAGCTCGCGTCTCGATGTTGTGCATCGTGACCACAATCTCGGCACTCTGTGCCGGGCACATTGCCGTCAGACCGACAATATCGCTTCGACGCGTCCGTAGCGCTGACGTAACCAATGTGGATGAATGGTGTGGCAATCTGCTCCCTCCTACGACCGGCCTGCTCCGCTGCAGATGTGCGTTCTCGCATGCGCCAATTCGCATCCACGAGCCGCCGGTTCAGTAGCCGCGGAAAGCTGGCGCCGAAATCGCAAACGCCAATCACCCCGCTCTCCCAAGAAAATACACGAGCGCGTTTCATATAATTGAAGTAATTCGTCGGCGGCAAATGTTGATATGGCGGCGCAGGAATGCATTGCGCTTATGCCTGATAGCTGATTGCTGATTGTTGCCGCCGCAATCGTTACCGAGCAATTGCTCGGTAAAAGCGCACCGAGTCATGTGGCGAGCTTGCCGCCGGCGCAAGTCCGCTCACAGAATTGCGAGCAGCGGGATGTTGCCGGTCACTCGACCGTGACCTGGTAAGGCAACCTGGCAAGTCATGCCGCTAGAACGAGACGATGTCGCTGTCCCTGGCCAGATAGTCCTGCATCGCCAGCGCTCGATCGCTTGACCTGATGAAGCGCTCGACGAGATCGAGAAAGATGGAGAATTCTTCATCATTCATGCAGTCCAGCCAGACGTCGTTGACATTCGACTGCATGGGCGCGAGCGAGTCGAGAAGGATGCTGCCGCCATGTGTGACGGTCAGCCTGGTCCGGCGGCGATCATCCAAATCCCCGGCCTTCTCGACCAGTCCAAGCTCGGTCAGGTGCTGGATCGCTTTCGTAACACCCGCGCTGGCCAAGCCGAGATACTCGGCGACGGTCACCGGGAAGACGTCGCCTTTGGTCTCGAGATAACGGATCGTGGTCAGGATCGTGTACTGAATGCCGGCGATGCCGACATGCGCTGCATAGCCTTGGGTCAGATCGTGGTGGCGCGATGACAGGGAGTGCAGACAGCCCGTGAGGCGCTGCAGCTGCAGTTCCGTTGCTTTCGCGACACGATGGGTTCGGGCAGTCGAGCGAACCGCCGCCGGCAAATCGGCAGTCGAAGGTTTACGGTGACGGCTTGATTGTGCGTTTGCCTTCGGCATGCCGAGCACGCTCCCGCAATTCTATGATAAAGTCATATAACTGACATAAGACTTCCCGTCCAGATGATCCTGCCGCCTTGGCCGTGCGGCAGATCACGATTTCGCGGCCGCCTTCGATCCCGGGCTTCACGAACACGTGCGCCGCGCCTGCGCGCAGCGAAAGGGCTTTGCATCGCCGTGTCGGCCGCGCGTGCTGGAACTCGCCGACAGCGCAATCGGACCGCGCACAAACGAAAACCTCCGGCAGGGCATTGCCGGAGGTTCGGGAGGTTCGTTCATGAAGAGGTTAGTTATCTCTCCATCAACATCGGCGGCAAAAGCCGCTGAGGGTTTGTATATGATTGAATATTGTTAGTAAATCATACAGTGAGCTCGTTTCGACAACGCCTCATTGCAAAAACAGAACCCCGACGGTTGCCCGTCGGGGTCCTTTTTTAAAGGTCAGATCACGTCAGCTGGAGATTACCAGTTGCGCTGGGCGCGGAGCAGCAGGGTAACGGTGTCCTGATCCTTCAGCTCGTACACCGTGGCCGGCTTGCCGATCGCGGCGCTGCCGGGATAGGTGATCGTGCCGGCGTACTTCTGATCCAGATGGGTGTAGGTCAAGTCTGCCGAAAAGGTCAGGTTCTTGACCGGGGTCCACTGGGTCTGCGTGCCGATCTGCGCGATGTTGTAGTCCGGGTTGCACGAGGTCAGACCCGCGGTCCCGAACACAGCACCGAACGAACCACCGACGCCGTTGCCGCCCGGTCCGCAAATCGCGCTCTTGGCCGGATCGTTGTAGTGAATGCCGGCGTAGGCACCGTAGACGCTGGTGTTCCAGTTGGGATTCCAGTTGTGGATGAACGCACCGCGCATACCCCAGGTCTGGATCAACTGCTGCTGGCCGCCGTTGACGAACACGCTGTCCGGAGCCATGCCAAACCCGATGCTCTGATAGGCGCCGGGCAGGTTGGTCCCACCGAAGTAGGTGACAGCACCAGCGATCGACAGATCCTGGATGTTGTAGCGGGTCGCACCGTCGGTGTAGACGCCCTGGATGTTGATCGTGTCGCCCGGCCCGGTCGGGATGTTCTTGATCGACAAGGCCAACTGACCGGCCCAGCCCCACTTGTCGTCCGGATGACCGGTCAACTCGGTGCCGCCATAGTAGGCTGCGTGGTTGTCATGGGCCGCGAACGATGCCTGGAACAGACCCCAGGCCTGGTCGACGCGGAGAGCCGCGACGAGGTCCGGCGCGATCGTGCCGGCATAGTCGCTCGCACCATAGGCACCGAGAGCGCCGGTACCGAGCACGCCGAGATTCTGCACGCCAGCCTGGTAGTAGGCCGACTGATCCTGGGCCGACAGCGACAGCGACACGCCGTTGCCGAACTGCGCGGTGTAGGTGAACTGGTTCACGCCGGTGACCGTACCGCCGCCGCCGACGAGACCGTCGAAGTTGTTGCCCGGGTAGTTGGTCCACGGCGCCGAGAACTGCGAGACCGCCTTACCCATCGTGAAGCCGGCGAACTGGATGAAGGCGTAATAGACGCCTAGCGTGCCGGCAGCGACGCCGCCCGAGGTTGCGTTGCTCGGAGCCGCCGCCGTTCCGATCGGCGAGTAAACGGTCGCGCCGTTACCCTGCCCACCGTAAGTGTCCGACGTCCAGCTGAAGGTCAGGTCGACATAGGTGCGAACCACGCCGTACTCGGTCGCGGTGCGGGTATCGACGTTCAGATCTTCACGCGAACGCCAGGTGTAGCCGTTCGTGAAGCGGTTCTGTGCGCCACCGGCGCCCGACGTGTTGCCGGACGCGTCCGAGTTGGTGTTGGCCAGAACGTCAGCACGCAGGTAGCCGCCCAGCTTGATGCAGGTATCGGTTCCCGGGATGAAGTAGAACCCGGGACCATACAGCGAGCAAACCTTCACATACTCAACCGCCTTGGCCTTGACCGGAAGGTCGGCCGCCTGCGCGCCGCTGCTCGCGATGAGCGCCGCCACCGAGCCCAACAGAAGGCCCTTTACCATCTTCATGCTATCCTCCAAGTGATGCCTTGCGCTGCTGGCAAAGCGACAAAAAGTACCCCTCTCGAAAACCGCTGCGGCGCAGCCATTTTCAAGATGCTCGTGGTCAACTCGGCCACTGCAGGCGTGAGATGGCGGATGCCCCCCATCTACGGCGGGAAACTATGCATCCGGCGGTCGCATGTTCAACTTATATTAGTTAATCATTCTATGTTTCGGCGGTCATGTGTCATTCAGGCAACGCCTGGGTGAACATTTTCACCAGACCACCGCTTCAAAAAAAACCAGATATGAGCGAAGATGAATTTTTGTTAAGGAACGCCATGAGCGAGCGCAGATCGACTGACAAACTGCAGGACGCGGCTGAGGGGTTGGCCTGGGAGATCGTGTCGACCAGTATCCGCCTGGAGGAGTTGCGCAGCATCTGGGCCAAGATGATCGGAATCACCGGTCCTCAGTGGATGATCATGACGGTGCTGGCGAATGCCGAAGACCGCCACATCGGCCTGCCCGTCGGTGCAGTTTCGCGGGCGTTGCGCGTCGATCAGTCGTTTGTGGTGACGCAGTCGAAATTACTCGAAAAGAAGAATCTCCTGCGCCGCAAGAGCTCGACCGAGGATGCGCGGGTCGTGAACCTGTCGCTGACCGACCACGCCAACAAGCAGATGGCAAAGCTGTCCTCGCAGCGTAAAGCGTTGAGCGAGTTCGTCTATGCCGACCTCGATCTGCGGGAACTGCAGCAGCTGACCGGCAAGATGAATTCCATCAAGAGCCGGCTGGAAAAAGCGATCTTGAAGGTCTCGGCCGACCTTTAACGAGTCACCGAGACGCCCATCTCGCGAGAGAGGTGAGCTTCCGCAGCAGCGCCTGATCAGGCCCTCATTTAAGCGTGATCTTTCCGGAAAACCGCTTCGCACTTTGCGCTAACGCGGCCGTTCCGGTCCGGATCACGCTATCGCCAGCCGCTGCCGCGCCCGCATCAGGAGCAGCAGGATGATGCTGACATTGAGCAGGTTCCAGGCGAGGCCATTGGCGAAGGCCGCGGCATAGGAGCCGGTTGCGTCGAAGATCACGCCCGAGATCCAGCCGCCAAAGGACATGCCGAACACCGAGGCGAAGATCACGATGCCGATCCGGGTCGCGGCCTCCGACGCCGGCATCGCCTCGCGCACGATGATGGCATAGCTCGGCACGATGCCGCCCTGGAACAGGCCGAACATCGCGGAGATGACGTAGAGCGAGGTCAGGCTGTCGAAGAACAGATAGAACAGCAGCGCGGAGCCCTGCGCGATCGAGCCGATCAGCAAGGTGCGGATGCCGCCGATCCTGTCGGCGAGGAAGCCGGAGCCGATCCGGCTGATGATGCCGAAGCCGAGCATCAGCGACAGCATCTCGGCGCCGCGCGCCACGCCATAGCCGAGATCGCCGCAATAGGCGACGATGTGGACCTGCGGCATCGACATCGCGACGCAGCAGGAGATCGACGCGAGCGCCAGGATCGCGGTCAGCGCGTTGGTGGAGAGCCGCAGATCGACCCGCGGCGGCGCCGCGTTGACATGGCTGCGCCTGACAGCCGCGCCCATCAACAGCCGCAGCACCATCAGCGCGAGCGTCATCGCGATCGCGGCGAAGATGCCGATCGCGATATGGGTGGTGCGCCAGCCGACGCTCTGCATGCCGAAATTGACCAGCGGCGGCCACACCGTGCCGCCGACATAATTGCCGCTCGCGGCGATCGCGACCGCCAGTCCCCGGTAGCGCTCGAACCAATGCGACGCCTCTGCCATCAGCGGACCGAAGGTCGCGGCCGACGACAGGCCGATGGCGAAATGCAGCAGGATGAAGGCCCAGATCGACGGCGCGTAGCCGGCGCCGACATAGCCGAGGCCGAGGATGCCGATCCCGGCGCCGATCGCCGCGACGATGCCGTAGCGGTCGCTGATCTTGCCGGTCACGACCTGGCCGATGCCGAAGCCAAGCATCACCATGGTGAAGGCGAGCGAGGCCGTTCCGCGGGTGGCGCCGAAGTCGGTCTGCACCACCGGCAGCGCCACCACCACGGACCACATGCCGACACTGCCGAGCGAGCCGATCGCCACGGCCACGGCAAGGCGCAGCCACGCCCGGCGCGAGTCGGGAATGAACGTTGCGACTTCAGGGGAAAATTCAGAAGAAATTGCCACGGCAGGCGGAACTTCGTCGGCATTTGCCTCCCGGTCAAGCCACATTGCCGAGAGATTAGGCATGCGCCAGCAACGGGACGCGCACCCGCGCCGGCATGTGAGACGGATCAGTTCCGGAAATTGGGATCCTGCGACTGAAATGCGCCGCACTTCGCGTGCCTGGCGAACCGCTGGTCGAAGTCGACGGTGCCGCCGGCGACGGGAATCCGGGTCGGCGGCAGGCCACGGAGGTATTGATCGACGGTCACGGTCTTCTCGTCGGCGCTCAGGGTGACGCGCACCGGCTCAAGCGGCTTGCCCTTGTTCACATCCGTCAGGTCCAGCGTGTAGTAGCCGATCACCGATTGTCCGCCCCGCATATGGCGATCGACCGATAGCGGTAGATAGACCTCCATCCGGACCCCCTCGCCTTCGCAGGCGATCATGCGGATCATCACGGCCTCGGCACCGGGCGGTTTCGCGAACGCCGCGGTCGCAACGCAAAGGGATATGGCCGCGACAAGTCCCCGCTTGACGAACCCGCGCCTGTCAATCATCGCAATGGTGCGGCGCATCTGGTTTGGCATTCGGCATCCACAATGACCTTTACGTTGCATTTGGTCGGCGCCGGGTCCGGCAAGTTCAATTCTCCGGCTCCGCCGGTTCGGGAATATCGCTGGTCGAACAGTGATCCATGCTGACGAAGAAAGCTGCTATAATGCGAACCGGTTCACACTGGCGGCGCGCAACCCGAACTATCATTTCGCCGGGATGTCACGCAGTTCGCAAGGTAAAGGATCGAAGCGCATACTGTCGGAGGGTCATCATGCATTCGTCGTCTGCAGAGTGGTTGCCCGTTGCCATTGCGCCATCTGACCGGGAGCTCGAGGTCTGTGTCCTCGACTACGACGGCATGGTCCACGCGCTCATGTTTCCGTGCCACCGGGACGGCGCCGAATGGGTCGATCATGCCAGCAGCAGGCATCTCGATATCCAGCCGACGCATTGGCGCAGATGGATGCATTCGGCCAATTAGGTGACAGGGCGCCGACGCTCTGACGAGCGCAGCGTCATCGCGCCCGGCATCATCGCCGCATCGGGCGTCGTGCTCTGCGATCGGCTGCCGTGAACCCGCCTCCGGAGCGGGCGGGGGGGTCCGACCTGCCCCTCCGCGGCCCAAATCCCTCCTGCCCGAGGCCTGCGACGACCCGCGCAGTCCCATCAGCGGCACTTATTAACCCTTTGCTAACCATACACCCGGCAAGAATTGCCGAGTGAAGTCGAGTGTCGTCGAACGCGTATAACGGGTGGAGATCCCCGTGGACGCCAGCGCGGTGCCTCACTTTCGGAACGGCGGCCCTGCGGCCGTCGCGCAGACGCTTGGCGGCCGCAGCCGCCAGTCGCGGGGGAGAGCGGCTACCATGGTCGACGTCACGGCGGGTCAGGGCACGGCAGGCAAGAGCGGATTGCCGAGCCTCGGCGAGATCGGCGACATCCTAAAGCGCGGCGACCTCGCGCTGGCGCTCGGCGTTCTCACCATCCTGGTGGTGCTGATCCTGCCGCTGCCCTCGATCGTGCTCGACCTGTTCCTGGCGGTCTCGATTACGATCTCGATCCTGATCCTGATGACCTCGCTGTTCATCCAGGCACCGCTGGAATTCTCGTCGTTCCCGACCATCCTCTTGATCTCGACCATGATGCGGCTGTCGCTGAACATGGCCTCGACCCGGCTGATCCTGAGCCACGGTCATGAGGGCACGGCGGCCGCCGGCCACGTCATCGAGGCGTTCGGCAACTTCGTGATGGGCGGCAACTTCGTGATCGGCATCATCGTGTTCGCGATCCTGGTGATCGTGAACTTCGTGGTCATCACCAAGGGTTCGGGCCGCATCGCCGAAGTCGCGGCACGCTTCCAACTGGACTCGATGCCCGGCAAGCAGATGGCGATCGACGCCGACCTGTCCGCCGGCCTGATCGACGAGAAGGCCGCCAAGGAACGCCGCAAGGCGCTGGAAGACGAGAGCGGCTTCTTCGGTGCCATGGACGGTGCCTCGAAATTCGTCCGCGGCGATGCCATCGCCGGCCTTTTGATCGTCGGCATCAACATCGTCGGCGGCATCATCATCGGCGTCGCCCAGCAGGGACTCTCCTTCAGCGAAGCCGCCCGCACCTACACCGTGCTGACGGTCGGCGACGGCCTCGTCACCCAGGTGCCCGCACTGATCGTCTCGACCGCCGCCGGCCTGCTCGTCTCCAAGGCCGGCATCACCGGCGCGGCCGACAAGGCGCTGATGCGTCAGCTCTCAGGGTATCCGCAGGCGCTCGGCATGTCGGCCGGCGTCATGCTGATGCTGGCGCTGCTGCCGGGCATTCCGACGCTGCCGTTCCTGGCGCTCGGCTCCGGCGCCGCGGCGCTGGCCTGGAACGCGCGCAAGCATAAGCGGGCGGCGAAGGCCGCCGAGGCCGCCGAAGCCGCCGCCCCCGCTGCGGCTGCGGCCGCGGCAGCAGCCGCCGCGGAGGAGCCGATCGCCGCCGCGCTGAAGATCGACGACCTCAAGATCGAGCTCGGCTACGCGCTGCTGCCACTGGTCAACGGTCCTGACGGCACCGACCGCCTCACCGAGCAGATCAAGGCGCTGCGCCGCTCGCTGGCCATCGAGATGGGCTTTGTAATGCCGGCGGTGCGCATCCTCGACAACGTCCAGCTCGAGGCCAACAGCTACGTCATCAAGATCAAGGAAGTCGACGCCGGCACCGGCAAGATCTGGCCGAGCCAGTTCATGGTCATGGACCCCGCCGGCAACCAGGTACAGCTGCCCGGCATCCGCACCATCGAGCCGACCTTCGGCCTGCCGGCGACCAGGGTCGATGCCGGCCTGAAGGAAGAGGCCGCACTGAAGGGCTACACCGTGGTCGACGCCGCCACCGTGCTGTCGACGCATCTCACCGAGCTGCTCAAGACCAACATGGCGGACCTGCTGTCCTACGGCGAGGTGCAGAAGCTGCTGAAGGACCTGCCGAAGGAGCAGGGCGAGCTGATCAAGGACATCGTGCCGAGCCAGGTCACGGTGTCGGGCATCCAACGCGTGCTGCAGCTGCTGCTCGCCGAGCGCATCTCGATCCGCGATCTCTCGACCATCCTCGAAGGCATCGCCGACGCGCTGGCGTTCTCGCGCAATCCGGCCGCCATGGTCGAGCATGTCCGGGCTCTGCTGGCGCGGCAGATTTGCGCCCAGAACACCTCGCCGAACGGCTATCTGCCGCTGATCGCGCTGTCGGCGCGCTGGGAGCAGGCTTTTGCCGAGTCGATCGTCGGTCAGGGCGACGACCGCAGCCTGGCGATGCAGCCCTCCAAGCTGTCGGAATTCATGACCGCCGTGCGCAATGCCTTCGAGCAGGCCGCGCGCGAAGGCGAGGCACCGGTGCTGGTGACGTCGGCCGCGATCCGGCCGTTCGTTCGCTCCCTGGTGGAACGGTTCCGCTCGCAGACCACCGTTCTGTCGCAGGCCGAGATCCATCCGCGCGCCCGGCTGAAGACCGTCGGCAGCGTCTAGCGCGAGCAAATCATCGCGTTTTCGCCTGTGTTTTCTCGCCACAGGCAACTGATTTGTGCGGAACCACCCGAAACGGCCCTATCTTGGTGATTGTCACCCGGCATTCGATCAAGCTACTGATATTACGTGCAGTTAATGTGATTTTGGGGTGGTGGAGGCGAGTTTCGATCGCGGCGGATCACGCCTCATCACCAGCTTGTGATGGCCTCTAGGGAACGGAATCGGCAAATCCTACGTTGGTGGGGCACGAGACGTTGAACCGGGCATAAGACCAGACCGACAGATTTACAGAGCAGGAAGGCGGCAGGAGACTTCCATGAACCACTCGATCTACAGCGCCGATCGTATGACGCACCTGAAGATTGTGGTCGTGGCGTTGTTCGCCGGTATCCTGGTCGCCGGTTTCGGCATCGCGGCGCACAATTCGTCGGACGACGGTTATACGCAGACGGCGCGGGTCATGAAGGCCGGCAAGCCGGTCGCGATCACAAGCTCGAGCAACTCGATGGTCCGCTGACCAGTTCGCTCGCTAACAGGAGAGTTTCACGAATTCACGTAGTGTTCTTTACAGCCCCCCAAAGTCGCTGCGTGGATATTTAAGACCCCCAACTACCCCCAAGTTGACTACCGAAAACGCCCGCTCCCCACGGGCGTTTTCTTTTTGTGCGGATAGCTGACGCGACGTTCTATCCACGTCATTGCGAGCGAAGCGAAGCTATCCATTCCCGCCAACCCTAGCGGATAGATGGATTGCTCCGTCGCTTCGCTCCTCGCAATGACGAGCTGCAATAGCGTCTTCCAAGAGGCCTGAAGTTTACCGCGGCGTCGAACCCGGCGCGCCCGGCACGGTCTCGATCAGCTTGCCGGTGAAGATCGGTGCCGAGGTCGGCTGGCCATTTGGCGACCCGCCGGCCTGCTCGACGGTCACCGCGTAGGTGGCGCCGTTGATCACGTCGGGGTCATAGCCCGACAACACCGGGCGTGCGGTGAAATCATCGGCGCCGATCACGCCGAGCGAGCGCGGCTGCGGCAGCTTGTCGGAGATCAGCCAGAGCTCAAAACTCTTGCCGGGCTCCGACGGGGCGCCGACCTTGCGGACCGTAAAGTTCTTGGTCGCGCCGTCGATGGTGAGGATGAAGGCCGGCCCGCCATTCTGCCCCTGTAACAGCGCGACATATTGCGCGGACGGCGCGAATGCCGGCGCCGGCGTTTTCACCTCCACGGTCTGGATGCGCGGCTTCGGCCGGATCGCGTTCGGCAAGGCGTCGGGCCGGAAGATCTGCAGACTGAGCGTGACCAGCAGCGCGGCAGCGATCGCGGTCGCAGCCGACGCGATGCCGCGCCAGCGCTTCACGCGGCTTGTCAGCGCGACCACGTTGCTGTCACCGAAGGTGACCCGTGGCCGCCGGATCTCGGTTGGCTGCCGTATCGCCGGCGGCTGCTGCGGCTCGTCCGGATCGAACGCTGAGCCGAACTCGGAATCGTCCATGATCGGCTTCGGCGGCGGCGGTGTCACCGTCGCGGCCGGCGTCTCGGGCAGCACCAGCGGCGCCTGCGGCGCGCTCGCATGACCGATCGCCGCCTTGATGTTGTCCCAGACCACCGGGCGCGGCTCGACCGAGCCAACCATCTGGTTGAGCGGCCCGAGCCTGAACTCCCAGGCCTGCACGAGGGCTGCGAACTCGGCGTCGACGGCCATCATGGTCTCGACCTGCGCGCGCTCCTCGGCGTCGAGCGTACCGAGCGCATATTCCGCGGCGAGCGCGATATGGTCTTCGCTAGTGGCCATCAATCAGAGTCCAAGACACTCCCGGATATCCATCAGGCTGCGGCGCAGCCAGGTCTTCACCGTGTTCACCGGCGTCTCGAACTTTGCGGCGAGCTGTTCGCGGCTCCAGCCGTTGTAATAGGCGAGCAGCACGAGCTTCTGACGATCCGGCTCCAGACGACCGACGCACTCCAACAACCGCTTCAACTCTTCCGTCATTTCCCGTCGCGCCAGCGGATCGGGTGAGTCGGCGGCGACTTCCATCGCGGCCGGCTCATCTTCCAGCGAGGACTCGCCTCGCTTGCGCACAACGTCGATGGCGCGGTTGCGCGCGATCGACGTCATCCACGTGATCGGGGACGACAGGGCTGGGTTGAACTGCCCGGCGCTGTTCCAGATCTTGACGTAAGCCTCCTGAATGACCTCCTCGGCGAGGTCCTGTCGCCGCAAGATACGGAGCACGACGCCGAAGAGTTTCGCGCGGGTCGCGGCGTACAGCCGCTCAAAGGCGGCCTCATCCCCCCTGGCGACGGCGGCGATCAGCCAGACCAGCTCAGCCGGCGTCAGCATCTTGCGCCCCCCAAGCCTGCATCAAGCCTGCATCCCCCATCGCCTCATTGCCACCGTGCCGCCGATCATCCGGTCCGGACCGGTGGTAGCATATTTTGGGACACCACGATCCGCCAAGTAGGCGCCAAGTGGCCGGCTTGTGGACAGCGCCCAACAAAAAGCCCGGGCGATCGGCCCGGGCTCTCAATCTGGTCAGCGGAGGAAGCGAGATATCAGGCGATGACGCCGAGACGCGCCCGCATCAGGCCGATCGAATCCATGTCGGCCTGTTCGCGGGCGCTCTCCTCCGCGCGTTCGCGCGCCTGGTCGCGCTCGTCGAGCAGCTCGACCTTCTTCAGCTCCTCGAAGGCTTCCGACAGCAGCGCCTTGGCGTCGTCGAGCTGGGCGCGCAGTTCGTCGGCCGATCGGGTCAGGTTCTCGCGGCGCTGAATCGCGGCCTTGGCATAGGTCGGATAGGCGAAGTGCGTGGGGTCGTTGATCCCGGCGCGCTCCTGTTCGGTCTGAATCTCGCGCTCGAGTTCGACGGACATGCGCTGGAAGTCGGCGATCATGCCTTCAATCTGGGTAACCCGACGGCGCTTTTCATCGACCTGAAACTTCTTCAGGCGGATCAGCGTTTCACGTGACTTCATCGACTCATACTCCCCAGAAGTCCCAATTCTGAACGCGGGACAGAACCGGCTCCCCCCTGGGCCCCGCCGGCATAGCTATGGTGTGCCGGAGATGATGGCCTGACAAAGTTAGCGTTCCGTTTCCAAACCCGACAGGATTTGAGCGAGTTGCCGGTAGCCGTCGCCAAGGCTGGTTGCCTCCTCCTTGGCCTGGCGCAGGTAGCTCTCGAGCGGCTCATGCAGCCGGATCGCCTCGTCGACCTCGGGGCTGGAACCCGGCCGGTAGGCCCCGAGCCGGATCAATTCCTCCATGTCGGCATAGGTCGCCATCACCTGCCGCGCCTTGTTGATGTAGGGCAGGAAGTTCGGATCGGCCGACTTCGGCATCGTGCGCGAGACCGACTTGAGGATGTTGACCGCGGGATAGCGTCCGCGCTCGGCGATCGCCCGCTGCATCACGATATGACCGTCGAGGATGCCGCGCACCGCGTCCGCGATCGGCTCATTGTGGTCGTCGCCGTCGACCAGCACGGTGAAGATCGCGGTGATGGTGCCGTCGCCGGTGCCCGGCCCGGCCCGCTCCAACAGCTTGGGCAGCTCGGTGAACACGGTCGGCGTGTAGCCCTTGGCGGTCGGCGGCTCGCCCGCCGAAAGGCCGATTTCGCGTTGCGCCATCGCAAAGCGCGTCACCGAGTCCATCAGGCACAGCACATCCTGCTCCTCGTCGCGGAAATACTCCGCGATGGCGAGCGTGAGGTACGCCGCCTGGCGCCGCATCAGCGCCGGCTCGTCCGAGGTCGCGACCACCACGACCGAGCGCGCGAGCCCCTCCTCGCCGAGGTCTTCCTGGAGGAACTCCTGCACCTCGCGGCCGCGTTCGCCGATCAGCCCGATCACCGAGATCGCGGCATCGACATTGCGCGCCAGCATCGACAGCAGCACCGACTTGCCGACGCCGGAGCCGGCGAAGATGCCGAGGCGCTGGCCGCGGCAGCAGGTCAGGAAGGTATTGAGACCGCGCACGCCGAGGTCGAGCGGCGGACCGACCCGCTTGCGCGAATGCGCAGGGGGCGGCGAGTTGCGGTAGGACATCGGTGACGCGCCCTGCGGCAGCGGCCCCTTACCGTCGATCGGTTCGCCCATCGCGTTAACGACGCGGCCAAGCCAGGCCGGCGACGGCCGCACCTGGCTCGCCGCATTGGCGATGACGGCGCGGCAACCGCGCCTGACACCCTCGAGCCCGCCGAACGGCATCACCACCGCGTTCTCGCCGGAGAAGCCAATCACCTCGGCCGGGATGAAGCGGCCTACGCCGACATCGATCACGATGCGGGCGCCGACCGACATCGCGTGAATGGGCCCCGCGATCTCGACCATGAGCCCGCGAACGCCGACCACACGGCCATAAATATTGACGCCGTCGATGTCGCCGATCTGCTCCGCGAGCGCCTTCATTGCGAAAACCTTAAGTTTCCGCGATTTTGCTCCAGCCGCTTAACTTCGTGTTTACCCGCATCATTAATCATTGCGTCACTGTCTTTGGTGACTGAGGTCGCTTGCCCATCAGAAGAAGGGCGAGTCGCGAGAGTCGGTTAGGCCCGCCTCTTAATCTGGAATCTGAACGAGCGCGGTTAGGAAAACCTACTTCTACGCAATATCTTAGGGCGATTCGACAAAAATTGCACGGTTAGAGCTTGCGTGAAGGAATCAGTTTTTGTTAACCATATCTCGTCAGGATCCGAATCAGTTGTTCAAAGGCGTTTTGAGTGCCGCAAGTGCGGCCGACCTGACGCCCGGAGCGGCGACTATAGGGGACTGGCATGCGCGTTTTGCTGATTGAAGATGATAGCGCCGTCGCGCAGTCGATCGAATTGATGCTCAAATCCGAGAGTTTCAACGTCTACACGACGGATCTCGGTGAAGAAGGCGTCGATCTCGGCAAGCTTTACGACTACGACATCATCCTGCTCGACCTCAACCTGCCCGACATGTCCGGTTATGACGTGCTGAAGCAGCTCCGGGTCTCGAAGATCAAGACTCCCATTCTGATCCTCTCCGGCCTCGCCGGCATCGAGGACAAGGTCAAGGGTCTCGGCGTCGGCGCCGACGACTACATGACCAAGCCCTTCCACAAGGACGAGCTGGTCGCCCGCATCCACGCGATCGTGCGCCGCTCCAAGGGTCACGCCCAGTCGGTCATCCAGACCGGCGATCTCGTGGTCAATCTCGACACCAAGACGGTCGAGGTCGGCGGCCAGCGCGTGCATCTGACCGGCAAGGAATACCAGATGCTGGAGCTGCTCTCGCTCCGCAAGGGCACCACGCTCACCAAGGAAATGTTCCTCAACCACCTCTACGGCGGCATGGACGAGCCGGAGCTGAAGATCATCGACGTCTTCATCTGCAAGCTGCGCAAGAAGCTCGCCAACGCCTCCGAGGGCCGCAACTTCATCGAGACCGTGTGGGGCCGCGGCTACGTGCTGCGCGAGCCGCACGAGGCCGACGAGCGCATTCCCGCCTGACCTTCCGGACGCTGCAGCGAACCCAGGGTTCGCTCCTCCCGACCTCAACCCCGCCGCAAATGGCGGGGTTTTTGTTTGGCATGCTACACGACCGGCGTTGCCGCAAGCGCCGCGACGAGATTTGCGCCCTTCGGGACACCCAGACCCGTGCAGGCGTTCCAACCGCGACCTGCATCGTAACCCTTGCCGCGGACGCGGTTGTTGCCCTGCTCGATCGAGCTGAACAGCGCCTGGTTGGCATAGAGCGTGAAATTAACGAAGCCGAGCGGCGCGTCACGCCCCGCATTGGCGATCGCGATCAGTCCGGCCCATAGCGGCGCGACTGCGCTGGTACCGTCCTTGATCAATACCGCACCGTTGAGGACGATGCGGTAGCCCGGCGTGGCGGCCGCTGCCGCGGCGACGTCGGGAACACCGCGCCGCACGGCTCCGTCATTGGCGGACGCCGGTAGCGCGAGGGCGGATTGATAGGCCGGCACCGGAAAAACGTCGCTGATCCCGCCGCCGGTGCCGCTGACGCCGTCATTCCAGACGATTTCCTCATTGAGCGTCGCATCGGCATCGCCGGCCGCAGGCTGCGTGCCGCCACAACTGAGCACATAGGGACTCGACGCGGGAAACCAGACGTGCGCCTTGCCATCGTCCAATCCGCCGGTCGCAAGCTCGTCACCGGCCGCGAACAGCACCGTGACCTTCAAGCGCTGGGCGTCGGCCAACACCGCCTGCATCGCGTCGCGAGCGGACGAGCTCCAGAACATCTCGGCGCTGCCCCAACTGACGGACAAGACCTGCGGCCGGTTGACGTCGTCGAAGATCGCCTGATTGATTGCGCCGACCAGGCTCTGAATGGTGTTGCCGGCGAAATAGACCACGATCCGCGCCTTCGGCAGCAGGCCGGCCAGGATCTGGAGATCGAGCGCGATCTCCTCGTCGGACATCGTGCCGCCGCCAAATTGATTGCCGATCCCCGGCGCCGCAGCAGCCCCGGCCATGCTTGTGACCGCTTTGTCGACAACTTCAGGCGGGTCGCGCCCCATCGCCGTCAGCGCCTGCGCCAGGTCGGTGGCGAGATAACCGCCGCCCAGTGCGATGATGCCGACACAGACTTTCGAAACATCGCGATCGAGCGGAATGCCGTAGCGCGCGGCGACATCCGTCGGCCACAAGCCTGCACCGGCTCCGGCCCCCGCGAGTGCGCGCAGCCGCTCCGGCGGCCTCGACACCGGCCGCTGGTCAAAGCCGAGGATCGCGCGGGTCCACGGCGCGATGTCCTTCGGTACGACCAAGGCGCCGACGCGGGCGCGGAAGCGGCAATGGCCGTCGTCATAGACGCGGAGCGTGGCGCCGAGCACTTCGCTCAACAGGCGTGCGGTAGCCTCCAGCGTGACGGTTCGCTGCGACAGATCGATTTCAAGCACCGTGACGCGATACCGCGCCGCCAGCTTCCTGATGCGTGCAGCGGCGCGGGCGTGGGTGCGGCGGCGCTGCGCTGCCAGCGCGTGCCGCGTGATCGGCTTCGCCAGCCGGGCAAGATCGCCTGCGCTGCCCGGCTGGAACGCGTCGGGCGTGCGCCGCTTCAGGTAGATCGTAACGACGATGCGTTCGTCCGGATCGACCTCGCCGACATAGGTCGCACCTGGCGGCTCGGCGCGATAGCTGCCTGCGAGCTGGATCTTTTGCCCGGTCACCGGCGCATCCAATAGCCTATTTCCCGGTGCAGCCGCTCGGCTGCGGCGGGGTCTGGGTGTCGTCGATCGCGCAGAACGGGATCGACCAGACGAAGTCTGCGGAGGTCGCAATCTGCGTCAGGCCGGGCATGCCCTGGAAGATCGGCGGCTCCGTGGAGAAACGCCAGAACCAGTTGGGCTGGATCGGGCCGAGCGGCGCGCCGTTGTTGTCGAATCCGGCGCCGGTGGTCGCAGCACCCGTGTTGTCCCAGGCCGCGCGGCCGTGGCAAGTCATGCACGAGGATTGATCGACAAAACCCCGCTCGGTGACCGAATTGCCGACACGGATGTCGAGTCCGGTCGCATCGGTGAAATCGGTCTGCGATCCCTTGAGACAATAATTGGCGAATGCCGGATCCCAGTTGGCGGATGCGATCATCGCCGCCAGCGCCGGCGTCTTCACGCAATCAGGATAGGCCTGGTTCGGCTGCGGATTCGGGTTTACCGGGTTGGTCTGCGCGCCGAATGCGTCGTGGCAGCCGATGATGTCGCAGCGTCCGGGATTGAACTTGTGCTCGAAGGTCGCCCACGTCCAGTTCGGGACCGCCTTGGAGATGATGTGCATGGAGACGAAGGCGTATTGCTGGCCGTCGGAGCCGGTGTTGACGTGATAGAGCTTGGGCACGTCGGCGAGCGAGACCCTGCCACCGCTGAATTCCGGAATATCCGTCACCAGCATCCAGTTCGCCTTCACCTCCATCGCGGCAACCGGGAATGACAGCGCCTTGCCAAACGCCGTGCGAAGACCGGACACCTTGTACAGGTTGTTCTGGACGATGAAGTCGAACGACTCCTTGTTGCGGCGGGTTTCCTCGAGGAAGCCCGCGCCGGGCGGGATCGCCGGCAACAGCTTGCCCGACTGCTGCAGTGCCAGGCGGCCCAGCCTCGGCACCGCGGGCTGGCGCAGCGCGAGCGGCGCTGGCGCCGTCGGGAATTGCGGATTGGCCTTGAACGTATCGGAGTCGCTGGCCCAAGTCTCGAACAGAGCATTGCTGCCGCCGGCGCTCGTATTGACCTGAATGAAGAACTGCCAGGCCAGTTGATCCGGCAAATTCATCGCCGGGTTCGGCGTCGTTTGCGACACGGCCGGACCAACGGGAAGCAGACACAAGCCGCAACCGAGTACGGCGTTGACCAATCGTCTCATCGTCAGCCTCCTCGAGTATCGCAGGGTTCAGACACGGTCTGCCGATTGCGGATCGGCACGCTGTGGCCGGCGCCATCACCGAGGGTGACCGCGCGCCAATCACCAAAGGTTGCATTCTGTATAGAGGACGATTGCTGATTTCCGTGTGAAGCGGCTCACAGGCGGGCCCGGCATGTGGGCCCCTGATGTCCCTCACTGCATCGCAAACGGGATTTCGAACCGAAGCTTCGCGAACTGCGACCAATGGGCTATACGACGACCGAGAAGCGGCAGTTCGGGCGCATCACATGATCCTGCAATCCCTCGCCGGCCTGCCGGCGTTCCTGCTCTATTTCTGCACGGCGCTGATCGCCGTGGTCGCCTACCTCTTCGTCTATACGCGCGTCACGCCGCATGACGAATTCCAGCTGATCCGCGACAATGATCCGGCGGCGGCGATTGCGCTCGGCTTGAGCCTGCTCGGCTTCGTGCTGCCGGTGGTCAGCGCCATCGCCCACTCCGCCAATGTGATCGACTGTCTGATCTGGAGCATCATCGCGCTGATCGTGCAGATCATCGTCTATTACATCGTGAAGATCCCGGTGCCGAGCCTGTCGGCGCGGATCGCCGCAGGCGAGCTCGCGCCGGCGATCTGGCTCGGGCTGTCCTCGCTGGCCGCAGGCGCGCTGAACGCGGCCTGCATGATCTACTGAGCCAATGAGCTAACCATGGCGCGCAAACCGAACCCGGATTTCGGCAAACGGCGGCCGGTCGTGCCGGCGGTGCCGCCGCGGCCGGATCCGCCTTTCAAGCGCTCCAACCATGTCGCGCTGCTGGTGATGGGCACGCTCGCGGTCGGCGGCAGCGCCTACGCGCTGATGCCGCGGCCGAATTGCCAGCCCGTGCCGCCGCCGCCACCGGGCGTCACCGCACCGGGCACCACTGCGACAGTGCCCCCGCAACCCGGCGTCGATTGCACGGCGCGCAGCTCGTCGTCCGGCTCGGGCGGCAGCAGCGGCGGCTCCTCGCGCAGCAGCTTCTACAGCAGCAGCTCCTCGTCGGGCGGCTCGTCATCCTCGTCAAGTTCATCGTCGACCTCCTCGGTCAGCCGCGGCGGCTTCGGCTCGTTCGCACATGCGTTCGGCTTCGGCGGCGGCGGATGAGCATTTTGTGGTGTCATCGGCGCGTCATCGCGCTTTCGCTTGCCCGGCCATCCCGGCTGGTGGACACTCGGCGCGGCTCCGCAGATGACAGGGATTGCGTCGATGAAACGCTCGCGCCGCGTATGGCTGAAATTGATGGGAAGCGTCGCGATCGGCGCGGCGTCGATCGGCCTGACGCCAGGTCAAGCTCGCAGTCACCACCATGCAGGGCACAGACCGAAGAAAAAGCAGCCCGAGCAATTGTCGCCCTCAGGCGGCTTCGGCGGCGCGCCGCGCAGCATCGCCCGCTTCGGCGACGGCGATCCCTCGCATGGCGGAAGCTAGACCATGATCCGAAAAAGTGGACACCGGTTTTCCGCGCGACAAACGCGAAGCGTTTGCGCGGAGATCATGCTCAAGCAAATCTGACACCAAGCTGACACGCGTCGTCTGAAGATCACGGGCCACCCTCATGCAACGCATCGCATGCCCCGAGCGCGACGATTGGCAAACGACCGCCGAGAACGCCGGCTTCACCTTCCACAGCATTGACGGGGAACGGTACTGGGACGAGCGTGCCTATTACGCCTTCACGCTGGACGAGATCGAGCGCGACATCGAAGCGCCGACCGGCGAGATCGAGGCGATGTGCCTCGAGCTCGCCGGCCGTGCGGTCAAGGACGAGCGCTATCTGCGCCGGCTGAAGATCCCGGAGGCGTACTGGGATCTGATCGCTGTGAGCTGGCGGCGCAAGAACCCGAGCCTGTACGGCCGGCTCGACCTCAAATTCAGCGGCAGCGGCCCGGCAAAGCTGCTCGAATACAACGCCGACACGCCGACATCGATCTTCGAGGCGGCGGTGTTTCAATGGACCTGGCTCGAACAGGCGATCACGCGCAACATCATCCCGAAGCGCGCCGACCAGTTCAACTCGATCCACGAGGCGCTGATCGAGGCCTGGAAGAGGATCGGCGCGACCCACCCGCTGCACCTCACCGGCCTGACCGGAAATGCCGAGGACGCCGGCACGCTCGCCTATCTCGAGGACACCGCAGCGCAAGCCGGGCTGAAGACCACGCTGCTCGACATCGAGCAGATCGGGCTGCGCAACGACGGCCAGTTCGTCGACCTCGACGAATGCCCGATCAGGCGGGCGTTCAAGCTCTATCCGTGGGAGTGGATGTTTCACGACGCGTTCGGCAAGAACCTCAGCTCCGCGCCGACGCAGTGGATCGAGCCGCCCTGGAAGGCGATCCTGTCCAACAAGGGCATCCTGCCGCTGCTGTGGGAGATGTTTCCAAATCACCCCAATCTGCTGCCGGCCTATTTCGAGGACGACCCGCAGGCAGTTCAGCTCGGCACCTCCTACGTGCGCAAGCCGATCTATTCGCGCGAGGGCGCCAATGTCGAGCTGGTCAGCGCCGGCCTTACGCTGGTCGCGGAGGAAGGCCCCTACGGCGCCGAAGGCTTCATCCGCCAGGCGCTGGCGCCGCTGCCGAATTTCTCCGGGCAGTATCCGGTGCTCGGCAGCTGGCTGGTCGACCACACGCCATGCGGGCTCTCGATCCGCGAGGACGAGAACCCGATCACCGGCAATACCTCCCGGTTTCTGCCGCACGCGATTTTGTAGCTGGCAGAGACGCGCACATCTCGATTCCCGTCATCCTGAGGTGCGAGCCTCGAAGGATGCACGGCCCGGCTGGTGGCCGTCGACCCTTCGAGACGCCGCTTCGCGGCTCCTCAGGGTGACGGAACAGGCGGAGTCGCCTTCCTGATCCGGAGAGATCTAGCTCAACGCGAAGCTGAAGCCACCGCCTTCAGCACATGAACCGCGGCGCCGGCACGCGCAACCGGAGCAACGCTCGGCTGATACAGCCCGCGCCGGTCGGGATAGGGCCTGAACAAAGTGGTGATACCGACCACGGATTCCGCGGCGCCGAGCGCCAGCACGCCGTCGGGCTCAAGCATCCGCGCGATCTTGCCGAAGATGCCGGCCTTGGTCTGCTGATCGAAATAGATCAGCACGTTGCGGCAGAAGATCACGTCGAAGCTGCCGAGATGCGACAGGTCCTGCAGCAGATTGAGCTGGCGGTGCTGCACCATGCCGCGGATATCGGCGTTGAGCTGCCAGAGCTCGCCCTGCTGCACGAAATACTTCACCAGCAGCTGGATCGGCAGGCCGCGCTGCACTTCGAACTGGCTGAACAGGCCGGCCTTGGACTTTTCCAGCACCGCCTGCGACAGGTCGGTGGCGACGATCTCGATGCGCCAGCCGGCGAACAGCGCGGTCATTTCCTTCAGCAGCATCGCGATCGAATAGGGCTCCTGCCCAGTCGACGAGGCCGCGCACCAGATCCGCAGGCTGCGGCGGGAGGCGCGTGCCTGCGCCAGCGCGGGCAGCACCGCGTCCTTCAGATGGTCGAACGGGATCTTGTCGCGAAAGAAGAAGGTCTCGTTGGTGGTCATCGCCTCGACCACCTCTGATGTCAGCGGCTCGGCGCCGCCCTTCATCCGTTGCACCAGCTCGGGAATGCCGGCGAGGTTCGACCGGCGCGCCAACGGCAGCAGGCGGCTCTCGACGAGATATTGCTTGTCGGGCGACAGATCGAGGCCGGAACGTTCCTTCAGCAGCTTGCGCAGATACTCGTAGTCCAGCGGCGTCACGCACGGTCTCCCGAAAACACGCGAACAAGTTTCGGTGCGATCTGATTGAGCGGCAGCACGGCGGCGCAGATTCCGGCATGGACCGCGGCACCGGGCATGCCCCACACCACGCTGGTGGCTTCGTCCTGGGCGATCACGCTGCCGCCGGCGGCGACGATATCCTTGCCGCCGCGCATGCCGTCGGAGCCCATGCCGGTCAGGATCACCGACATGATGCTGCCCTGCCAGACATCGATCGCGGAGGTGAACATCGGGTCCACCGCGGGCTTGCAGAAATTGACCGGCGGTCCGTCGTCGAGCGCGATGGTCGCATCGATGCCGTGGCGAGCGATGCGCATGTGGCGTCCGCCCGGCGCCAGATAGATCTGGCCCGGCTTGATGCTCTCGCCGTCGATTGCCTCATGTGCCGGACGCTTGCTGGCGCGCGCCAGATGCTCGGCGAGAATGGTGGTGAAGGTCGGCGGCATGTGCTGGGTGATCAGCACCGGGAAGCGATCGATCACCGGTCCGATCTCGCCGACCAGCGTCATCAGCGCCTGCGGGCCGCCGGTGGAGGAGCCGATCAGCAGCACCTTCGGCGGCAGAAGGCCGAACGCGCGGCGCACAATCGGCGCCGCCGCGACGGCTGCAGCGGGCGCTCCCGGAGCCGCCGTGCGCAGTCTGTCATGTCCGGGCGCAAGCGGCGGGCTCGCCGTCGTGTGCGCGGTGCCGCGCCGCGCCTTGGCGCCGAGATGACGGATCTTCTGGATCAGGTCGTGACGGAAGGTCTCCGCGGCGGTCGCCTCGCGCGTGCTTTCCGGCTTCGGAATGTAGTCGGACGCGCCGAGCGACAACGCCTTCAGGCTGATCTCCGCATTGCGGCGGGTCAGCGTCGAGGCCATGATGATGACGAGGTCGCGCTTCTTCGCCAGGAGCTGCGGCAGCGCCGAGATGCCGTCGAGCTCAGGCATCTCGATATCGAGCACCGCGACATCGGGGTTGATGCGCTCGAGCTGGTTGACCGCGTCAAGGCCGGTGCGCAGCGATGCCACGACCTCCATGTCGGGCTCGGCACCGATCCAGCGCGAGATCATCCCGCGGATCACCACGGAATCGTCGACCACCATCACCCGCACCTTGTCGGTACGGGTCGATGTCGGGACCGCAGCACTTGTCAACGCAATACTCATGACTTCACCAGCGACGCAACACGACGCACAACAAACCGTTGAGCCGAAGGCTTCTGCCGCCGGATCGAACGGTCGACTTAAATCAGACCGACTTCCTGGAACTTCGCGGTGACGATGTCCCGGTCGAACGGCTTCATGATGTATTCGTTGGCACCGGCATGCAACGCGCGTGCGATATGCGCGACATCATTCTCGGTGGTGCAGAACACGACCTTGGGCTGATCACCGCCGGGCATGCGGCGGAGATTGCCGAGAAACTCGTAGCCGTCCATGACAGGCATGTTCCAGTCGAGCAGCACCGCTTCCGGCATCGCCCGCTTGCAGGCTTCGAGCGCCTTGGCGCCGTCCTCGGCCTCGATGATCTGGAAGTCGAGCCCTTCCAGGATGCGGCGGGCGACCTTGCGAATGACGCTTGAGTCATCGACAACAAGACAGGTTCTCATTTGCGACCTCTACTTCCTCATCCCCGGTGGGATGTTTCAGTTCTTCAGTTCTGGCGGCCCTGCTCACGCCGCTTTGGCGTCAGGCACCAGTTCGAGCACGCGATCGATATCGAGGACGACCATGAGCTGGCCGTCGAGGCGGTAGACGCCGCCGGCGAGCTTGGCCATGCGGGGATCGAGGTTGACCGGGTTGTCCTGGCGGCTGTCGTCGGGCAGCCGCAGCACTTCGCCGATCTGGTCGATCAGGAGGCCATAGGATTCGCCGCGCTGGTCGACCCCGACCGCCATCGGCGGCTGGCCGTCAGCGGCCTTCGGCAGCCCGAGCCGGGCGCGCATGTCGACCACGGTGACGATGCGGCCGCGCAAATTGAGCACGCCGGCGATCTCGGTCGACGACAGCGGCACCCGCGTCAGCCGCTCCGGCATGAACACGTCCTGCACCCGCGAGATCGGTAAGCCAAACAGCTGCCCGCCGATCACAGCGGTGACGTATTCGGCCATCGCGCCTTCACTGGTCTCGGTCTTGCTGGTCATCGATCCTATCCTTTAAGCGGCCCGGCGCAGTTCGGCGGTCTGCTCTTTCAGCGCCGCGATCAGTCCGGGACGGTCAAACTTGGCGACATAGTCGTGGAAGCCGGCCTGCCGGCCGCGCTCGATCGCCGCCGGCGACACCATCGCCGACAGCGCGATGATCGGCAGCCCGATCAGATTGTGGTCAGAGCGGATGTTCTCGGCGAACTCGAAGCCGTTCATCTCGGGCATCTCGATGTCGGTCAGCACCACGTCGAAGGCCTGCCCCGAGCGCAGCGCGGCGAGCCCTTCCTGGGCGTTGGGCGCGGTCCGCACCTTGTAGCCGGCGGCTTTCAAGACCGGCGCCAGCATGTTGCGAAAGAACGCGCTATCATCGACCAGCAGCACCGACTGCGCTGACGCCGACGGCCGCATCTCCTTGCGCGAGAACCAGTCGGCAAACGCCATCGGCAGGAAGTGGCCGACGTCGATCACCTCGGTGGCCTGGCCCTTGATCACGGCCGAGCCGAGGATGCCGTCCTGGCTGCCTGCGACCTCGATGTTGAGCCGCTCCTCGACGATGTCGATGATCTCGTCGACCACGAGCCCCATCGAGCGGCCGTCGTCGGCGAACACCAGGATCGGCTGCGCGCCTTGCGTCTGCACCTCGACGCCGGCCATCTGCACCAGCGGCATCAGCTGCTCACGGTACTGCACCATGTAGCGGCCGTTACTGAGCTCGATCTTGTCGGTTGCGATCTCTTCCAGCCGGGTGACGAGGCCGAGCGGCACCGCCTTGGGCTGGCTCGAGCCGGCGCGGAACACCAGCAGCGAGGTCAGCTGCTCGCCGCTCGAGGCGTGCGCCGCGGCATTGTCTTCGGCCATGTCATGGGCCGAGGAGCCGGAGGCGCCGAGCGCCTTGGCGATGCCGTTGGGATCGATGATCATGATCACCGCGCCATCGCCCAGGATGGTGTTGCCGGAGAACATGTCGATGTGACGCAGCTTGGTCGACATCGGCTTGACCACGATCTCCTCGGTGTGGAACACGCCGTCGACCACGATGCCAAAGGTCTGGCTGCCGACTTGCGTCACCACGATGAAGCCGTTCTCGGCGTCGGTGGTGGTCGCGCCGTCGTCGATCTTCAGCAGCTTCTTGAGATGGATCAGCGGCAGCAGCTTGTTGCGCAGCCGCAAGACCGCGGTGTCCTTGATCCGCTCGATGCGGTGCTCGGAGTTGGCGCGGGCCCGCACCAGCTCGACCACCGAGAGCTGCGGGATCGCAAAACGGTCGCCGCCGGCTTCGACGATCAGGGCGGAGACGATCGCCAAGGTCAGCGGGATCTTGATGGTGACAGAAGCGCCCTCGCCGGCCACGCTCTTGATGTCGATGGTGCCGCCGATCTGGTCGATATTGGTGCGAACCACGTCCATGCCGACGCCGCGGCCGGACACCGAGGTCACCTGCGCTGCGGTCGAGAAGCCCGGCGCGAAGATGAACTTGTGGATCTGGGCTTCGGTCATCTTCTCCAGCTCAGCCTCGGTGACGAGACCATTCTGGAGCGCCTTGGCCTTGATCCGCTCGGTGTTGAGCCCTCTTCCATTGTCGGCGATGCAGATGATGATGTGGCCGCCCTCGTGATAGGCGCTGAGGCGGATGGTGCCCTGCTCCGGCTTGCCGGCCGCGACCCGCTCGGCGGTGGTCTCCAGCCCATGGTCGGCGGAGTTGCGCACCATGTGCGTCAGGGGATCCTTGATCAGGTCGAGCACCTGGCGGTCGAGCTCGGTGTCGGCGCCGTGCATCTCCAGCTCAATCTGCTTGCCGAGTTCGCCGGAGAGGTCGCGGACGATGCGCGGCAGTTTTTGCCAGGCATTGCCGATCGGCTGCATGCGCGTCTTCATGACGCCCTCCTGCAGCTCGGCGGTGACGTTGGAGAGCCGCTGCAGCGGCACCTTGAACTCGGTGTCCTCGTTGCGCCTGCTAATCTCGAGGAGCTGGTTGCGGGTCAGCACCAGCTCGGAGACCATGGTCATGAGGTGTTCGAGGGTGTCGACATTGACCCGGATCGACTGGTTGGCGATCTTGTCGCCTTCCTGGACATCCTCACCGGCGGCCTTGCGGGTCGGCTTCTTCGCAGGCTCGGATGCTTCGGCGGCAGGCGCTGCAGGAGCGGTGATGACGGGCTTGGCGACGGGTGCGGGTGCGGCCACTTCGGTCGCGGTCTCGCGGAAGGCGCGCTCGAGCTCGTCGAGCGAGACCTCGCCCGGACGCAGCGGACGCTCCAGCGTCTGCACCACCAGCGTGCCCTCAGTCATCGCTTGGGTCATGTCAGCCTGCACGGACGGCGCTTCGACGACCGGCATGGCGTCGTCAGCAACATTCTCACCTGCAGCCATTGCGGCCATGCCGCGCTCGACCATCGCTTCCAGTTGATCGATCAGATCGCGGTCGTTGCCTTCCGGCTCGGCCTCGGTGGCCTCAAGCCCGCCAAGGATCTCCTTGATGCGGTCGATCGAGGACAGGATCAGCGTCACGGCTTCCGCCTTCACCGGCATGCCGTCGCGGAATTTGCCCATCAAGGTCTCGCCGGCATGCGCCAGCGCCTCGAGCCGCGGCAGCCCGAGGAAGCCGCAGGTGCCCTTGATCGTGTGCACAAGGCGGAAAATGTTATCCAGGATCTTCGCGTTGTTCGGGTCCTGCTCGAACTGCACCAGCTGGTTGTCGACCGTATCCAGGCTCTCGCTGCTCTCCGTCAGGAACTCGCGCAACAGATCGTCCATGAAACCAACCTTCGAAAACGCAGCGGCGCGCGACATCGACGCGCCTGACGGAACCAGGCCAGCTTCTCCGCAAAGCGTTTAAGTTTGGTTGAGCAAATGGAAAAGAACGGGATCAACAAAGAGATAAGGCCGCGCGATCGAATCGCGCGGCCGGTCGTAACCTTTGATTAATGATGTTCCCGCGGGCCGCGTTCAGGACGCGGCGATAATGACCTTGTCGCCGTCCAGCGCGAGCGTCACCTTCAGCCCGCAGGCGTCCGCCAGCAGGCGCGTGTAATGCGGCTGCACCGCATGCGCATCGACCGTGTTCGACGACGTCGCATTGAGGAGATCGACGATGTTCTGCGGCACGCGCGCATTGAGGCCCGCGGCCGTGATGCGGAAGCTCATGGTCTCGCCGTCGCCAACCGGATCGATGATCAGCGTGCCGCCGCGCGGGATCGTCTGCTGCGCGATGACCAGCATGTTCAACAGCAGCTTGACCCGGTTCTTGGGCAACAGCAGCCGCGGCAAATTCCAGGTCAGCGTCACCTTGCCGTCCTCGATATGCCCCTTCGCCATGTTCTGGGCATCGCCGAGGTCGATCTGCGCACCGGAGGAACCGGCCGCGCCGAACGCCAGCCGGCAGAACTGCAACCGGGCCGACGCGGTCTTGGCGCTCTTGCGAATGAGATCGAGCGCGAAGTCGCGATCTTCGGGCTTGGGATTGTCGTCAAGGACCTCAAGCCCATTGACGATCGCGCCGACCGGGCTGATGAGATCGTGACAGACCCGCGAGCACAACAGCGCCGCAAGTTCGAGTGCATCGGGAGCGGGACCGGGAGACGAAGTGCCAGACATCGATTGTTTCCTGGAAAGCCGCACGCCGCGGGAGGAGTGCGAATCACGCATGCCTGTCGGCTTGATACACCGCGCAGACGGATGCTGCCAGCTTGCGGCGGGACTGATAAAGCATGATCCGGACGGGAACCGCCGCGTTCACGCAAAGTGGAAACCGGTTTTCCGAAAAGACCATGCTCAAACAAGGAGATGAGATCATGATGCGAGGCCGTGTCATCGCATCACGATCTCTGGGGAAGACGAACAGGATATGAGACCCGCCCATGAATAAGGCACAGCCGCCCGTGATCGGCTGCGAGGCCGCCGCCACGCTGCTCGAATCGCTGACCGAGCTGGCGATCCGGGCCGGCGAGGCGATTCTTGCGGTCAACCGTTCCGCGATGAATGTCACCGGCAAGAGTGACGGCTCGCCGGTGACCGAGGCCGATCTCGCCGCCGACCATATCATCGTCGAAGGGCTGACGCGGCTGGCGCCGCACGTGTCGCTGCTGTCGGAGGAGCGTGTCCATCTGGCGACGCCGCCCTACAAGGACAGTTTCTTCCTGATCGATCCGCTCGACGGCACCAAGGAGTTCGTCGCCGGCCGCAACGAATTCACCGTCAATGTGGCGCTGGTCACGCACGGCGTGCCGCTGCTCGGCATCGTGGGCGCACCCGCGCTCGGCCTGATCTGGCGCGGCATCGTGGGCAAGGGCGCCGAGCGGTTGACGCTGCAGAACGGCGCGGTTGCGCAGGCCGTGCCGATCAGGACCCGTCTCTGCCCGCCGCGCGGCACGCCCTGGACGGTTGCGGTGAGCCGCTCACATGGCGACGCGCGCACCGAAGCCTTCATCGACGAACGCGGCGGCGCGGTCCGCGCCGTGCTGGGCTCGGCCGTCAAGTTCGGCCGTGTCGCCGAAGGTCGGGTCGACATCTATCCCCGCCTCTCGCCCACATCCGAATGGGACGTGGCGGCCGGTCACGCGGTCGTCGTTGCCGCCGGCGGCAAGGTAACCGATGCGAACGGAGGCCCACTGCATTTCGGGCTGGGCCGCGAGGACTTTCTGGTGCCGGAATTCATTGCCTGGGGCGACCCGGCCGCAGCGTCGTGATCACTGCGCGAGATTTTCTGCCAGCTCCGGCCAGCGCGCCGCGGCTTCGTTCAGGAAGTGCGCGGGATCGGCGGCGAAGGCATCGCGGCTGCGTTCCCGGTTGAACAGATAAAGCCGATTCCCGACCACCGCCCAGAATCGCGGATTGCCTGCACAGGTGACGCCGCGCACCAGGTCGGTCGGATCATAGCCGCCGAACTGCGGTCCATAGATTTCGGGATGCGCCACGAACGAGGCGCGGTTGCCCGCGTTGCGGAAGCGCCAGACGACGCCACTTGTGGCGGCCTCGAATTCGGGCCGCCCCTGGGTCGCAGCGGAGTCGGTGAAATAGGCGACGGGATCGAATCCCTCGATCGCTAATCCCGAGTAGCGGTTCGTCACCACGCGCTCGGTCGTGGCGGCCCCAACAGGCAGTGGCGGCCAGGTAGCCGCCAAAATGCCCGCCAACAGGCCGAAAAACGCCATCCCCCGGCACGATCCATATCTTTCCTGCCGTTGTACCGTCATAGTTGATACCGATAACATCCGAGTCGAGGGGACACTGGACGCAACCTAGAGCCGTGCCTGTTGGCATCAGGTTAAAGGGCAACGCCCGGGATTCGATAGCAGGGGTTCTTTATGAGTTTCGCATCACGCCTTGCCGCGGTCGCGTTCGCCGCGCTGATGTGCTGGAGCGCTGGGGCATCGGCACAGCAGGCGCCGCCACCGCAATATCCGGCGCCGCAGCGTGAGCCGACCCCGTATACTTACGGGCCCGACGAGCTGGTCGGCGCCGGACACAAGTTCTTCGGCAACGTCTCGCGCGGGCTCGCCTCGGTCATCGAGCGCGCGGTCAGCCAATGGGGTCTGCCAAACGGCTATGTGCTCGGCGAGGAAGGCTCCGGCGCGTTCGTAGCCGGGCTGCGCTATGGCGAAGGCACGCTCTACACCAAGAATGCCGGTGACCTCCGGGTCTACTGGCAGGGTCCTTCGGTTGGCTTCGACTGGGGCGGCGACGGCGCCCGGACCATGACGCTGGTCTACAACCTGCCTTCGACGCAGGCGATCTACCAGCGCTTCGTCGGCATCGACGGCTCGGCCTATATCGTCGGCGGCTTCGGCATGACGGCGCTGACCGCCAACAACATCGTGCTGGTCCCGATTCGCTCGGGCATCGGCCTGCGGCTCGGCGCCAGCGTCGGCTATCTCAAATACACCCCGCGCGCGACCTGGAACCCATTCTAGGTCGCCGCCCTGATCGGGTGATGACGCCGGCGCTCCGGCACGGTTAGCGATTCAGGTTAACGCGGCAAACGGGCTGGCCTTCGGCTGGCCTGCCGTGGCATTGTGCTTAACAATTTCCTTCTTTCTTGGAGTGACCCTTCATGATCGAGCCGATCATGTACGCGGCGATCGGTTTCCTGATCTCGATGCTGTGCGGCCTGATGATCGTGCCCCTGGTGCATAACCGGGCGGTGCGGCTGACCACGCGCCGCATGGAGGCGGCCACGCCGCTGTCGATGGCCGAGATCCAGGCCGACAAGGACCAGCTCCGCGCCGAGTTCGCGATGTCGGCCCGCCGGCTCGAGATGAGCGTCGATCAGCTCAAGAGCAAGACCACAAGCCAGCTCGCCGAGATCGGCAAGAAGACCGACGCGATCAATCGCATGAAGATCGAGCTGGGCGAGAAGAACGCCGCGATCTTCGCGCTGGAGGCGCGCGAGAAGGCGATGAAGGAGCAGCTTCGCGCCACCGAGGAAGAGTTTACCGCCAAGACCGAGCTGCTGCGCACTGCCGAGCAGGCGCTGACCGACAAGCAGAGCGAGCTCGGCAAGATCAACGCCGCGCTCAACGACCGCTCCATGACCGCCGACAGCCGCCAGATCGAACTGGTCGCGGTGCGGACCCAGGTCGAGGAGTTGAAGAACCGGGTCGGCGATGCCGCCAGGGAGTTCGCGGCGACCGAGGCCCGCCTCGCCCAGGAGCGCAGCCAGTCGGAAACCGCGACGCGCGATCTCACCGATGCGCGCGGCCGGGTCGAGAATCTGAGCCAGCGCGTCACCGATCTCGACCGCCAGCTGATCGTCCAGGTCAAGGAAGCCGAGATGCTCGGCAACCGCGTCACCGACCTCGAGGCGCGGCTCGCGACCCAGGGCAAGCTGCTTGCCGAGCGTGAATTCGAGAACGGCCAGCTCAAGCAGGCCAACGCCGCCGCCGAGCGGACGGTGCAGGAGCTGCGCGAGGAGATCGCGGCAGCAGGCGGCGGCAAATCGTCCGCGCTCGAGAAGCTGCGCCAGGAGAAGGCAGCAGTCGAGGAGCAGCTGCGCATCGCCCGCGACGAACGCGGCAAGCTGCAGCGCGACATCAACGCCATCCAGCAGCAAGCCGAAAGCTCCTGGGCGAACGAGCGGATGGAGAACGCACTGCTGCGCGAGCGCATCAACGACATCGCCGCCGAAGTGGCCAAGCTCGCGATCCAGCTCGAAGGACCCAACTCGGCGATCGAGGCCATGCTGGCGGCCGAGCCGACCGTGCCGGCCAAGGCGACCGCCAAGCCCGCCAACGGTGCCGCCAATGGCGTCTCGCCGGGCAGCGCGATGCCCGAAGGCGGCGGGACGCTGGCCGAACGCATCCGGGCGCTGCAGTCGCACGCCTCCCGCGCCCGCCAGCAGGGCGCCTGATCCCCGCAGGGTTTGATGTCCTGCAAGCCTTGATTCCTTGAGGTCTCCTGAAGGTCTTGGCTTGACACCCCTACCCGGCACTTCGTAAATCGCACGCTCTGACGAAGCGCCTCTATCGACCGGCCGCCGACCAGCGGCCTTTGGCACGTCACATCCCGGACGCATAGCTCAGCGGGAGAGCGTTCCCTTCACACGGGAGAGGTCCAAGGTTCGATCCCTTGTGCGTCCACCATTCCCCTTCCTGCCAGCAGATCAATTAACGTCGCGGCGGTCTGAGCGCGGTTCGCCCCGCATCCCCCTCATTGCCGCCGGCGGTGCGGGGCCGATGACGGCTTGGCGGAGCGCCGGCTGAGTTCGCCGAGCAGGTCGCGGACGGCGCCGTCGAGTTCGTCGGGCGGGGTGGCGTGATCGGCCTGTTGCGTGCCGGTCGGCCGATACCGGCCGCGGGCGGAAATGTCGTCATTGGCGGCCCGCGCCTTCGGCGCGTGAATGCGCTGCGGCGACCGGCGCCGGCGGCGCGAGATCAGCTCGCGGACGCCATATCCCGATACGAACCCGATCCCGGCGACGAGAACGACAATCAGAAGCTCCAGCATCGTGCTGTCCCCAATCACCTTGCCGCAATGCAATAAGCGCGACAATGCGGCAGGGGCTTGACCGGGCCGGTTCCTTTTCACGGTATCGAGCAGAACTCCGCCCCCACGGAGTCCTACGGTGTTTTATTCGCGAGCCTCCTCGGCTACCTTCCCGGAACTCGCGGAGGCCGGGACGTCTCGATGCGCAAGGGCAATGACTACATTCTGAAGCTGCGGCCGTGGTCGTTGTCGACGTTCGTGGTCGCCCTGCTGGCCGTGGTGCTGGCCACCGCGACCCAGGAGATGTTCGCGAGCTTCGGCATGCAGTTCTATTTCGCGGGTTTTGTGCCGGCGATCCTGATCGCGGGCCTGATGGGCGGCGCACCGGCCGGCGCCTTTGCCACCATCATCACCGTTCCGATCGTCTGGTGGGCGTTCATGCCGCCCTATTTCGACTTCGGCTGGCCCACCCCTGAAGACTATGACAGCCTCGCGATGTTCCTGCTGTCGAGCGCGCTGCTGGTCTGCTTCTCGCAGCTCTACCGGGAAGCGCTGGTGATCTTGCGGAAGTACTCGCCGACGCATGCCGATGCTGCTTGCCGGTGCCGGCAAGCCGCTGGTCTGCAAGGACCGTTCGCAGTCAAATCCCGAACATCCAGACCGCAACGATGGTCGCCAGGGTCGCCACGCCGCTGACCGTCCAGCCCACCGCGTAGAAGGTGTCCTCGGGGGCGGTATCGAGCATGGTGCCGGTGGTTTCCGTCATCGATCGCCAGCGCATGGCGCGTCTCCTCGGAACTCCTGCCCAGCGGCATAACGCAGCTCGAGGTTCCCGGTTCCGTGGCCTGCACGAGGGTTGTGCCGTTCACGCGCTGCTCACGGACTGCTGATCCGCGTCGCGGAACCTGCGACATTCTGTCCCGTTGAGGGGCGCCGGAGAAACCAACTTGGGAGAACCATCCGATGCGAACACTGATCCTCGCCGCCACGGCGCTTGCCTTCGTCTCGTCCGCCGCACTCGCGCAGGACAAGGCGGGCACGAGCCCGGCCCCCGCCGCAAGCGGCGACACCGCGGCCAAGGGCGAGGCGTCCAAGATGGCGCCGAAGAAGGCGAAGAAAGCCGCAAAGAAGTCGAGCGCCAAGACTAGCGAAAAGGCTGGGGAAAAGACCGGCGACGACGCGGCCAAACAATAGACAGAAGCAATCGCCCACAGAAACAATCGCGCTTTGCGATGTCTTGGCGATCTCGGCGATCACGGAAAAGGCCGCCCGAGGGGGCGGCCTTTTCTGTCTCGGTTCGCGGGCTGTCCCGACCCGTCACGTCGCAATCGGCTGCGCCGCCGGTTTGGGGAGCGAGAGCGGAGCCCGTGAATTCAAGTGCGGGAGGGGGAGCGAAACAGTTGCGGAGCCGGTAATCCGCACCGCCATCGGATCGTTCTGAAATTGACCACCAGCCCCAGTAATTGCTCCACCTCCCGCGCCTTCTGTTCTGCCGCGCATGCACCGGCCACGCATGATCCAAACGGGCTATCACGGCAATGCGGAGAGAAGATTCATCCATCAACTTAGTGCTGAGCGCCATTGTCATGCTTGCCCGCAAGCCCGCCCGCGTCCAGCCGCTCGGCAAACCAGCGCGATGCGGTGCTGTCGATAACGCCGCCGGCATAGACCTCGGACAGGCTCACCCCGCCCTGTCCCACGATCAGCAGCACGCCGATCGCATAGGCGAACCAGACATTCGGATCGGTCAGCGCCTGCAGCTTGCGCTGATCGTGCTCGAGGAGCTGGTGATTGCCGTCCTTTCGCAGCTCGATCGCCAGCAGATTGTTCGGGATATCGCGCTGATGCACGACGATATCGGGGTAGATCGACTTGCCGAGATGGTCATCGGTCGAGATCGTCGAACCGCGCGGCAGCCGCAGCGTGCGCTCGCCGAGCCGGTCGTAGTTGCCATCGACCTGCCAGCCGGAAAACTGCCGCTCGACATAGACGGCCAGCAGGTGAGTAACCGAGATCGGGCTCCAGCAGGAACGTCTCCTGCGCATAAAACTCCTCGATGGCGGCGATCACCTTGGTCAGCTCGGTCTGCATTGGCGCCTCCGACTGGACTAAAGCGCGATGAGTTTCATCGCGGGCCGCCGCCGCGGCCTTCCAAAGCGGTGTGTCTACATCTGCACTTCGATCAGCCGCGGTCCCGGCTCGGCAACGGCTTCCGCCAGCGCCTTGTTGAACTCGTCGGCCGTCGTCACCGCCCTGCCCGGCACGCCCATGCCCCTGGCGAGCGCGACGAAGTCGAGCGTCGGGCGATCGATCTTGAGCATGTCTTGCGCCCGCTTGCCCGGCTCGCCGGCGCCGACGCCGTCGAACTCACCGCGCAGGATCTGGTAGATGCGGTTGGCGAACACGATGGTCACGACGTTGAGGCCTTCGCGCGCCTGCGTCCACAGCGACTGGATCGTGTACATCGCCGAGCCGTCGCCGACCATGCAGATCACCTTGCGGTCCGGACAGGCGACGGCGGCGCCGGTTGCGACCGGGGTCGAGAAGCCGATCGAGCCGCCCATGTTCTGCAGCCAGTCATGCGGCGCTGAAGCCGCCGTCGGCGGGAAGAAGCCGCGGCCGGTGGTGACGGATTCATCGACCATGATGGCATTCTCGGGGATCGCACACGCAATCGCCTGCGCGATCGTGGCGTGATTGAGCGCGCCGGTCGGCTTGGCCAGCTCCTGCAATTGCTGCGGCCTGACGTCCTGCGCCGTGGCATGCAGCGCGCCCGCAAGCGCCTCGAGGGCTGCGACAGAATTCTCGCCCCAGGCGGTCATGCGATGCACCTCGCAGCCTTCCGCCTTCAGCATGCTTGGCTTGTTCGGATAGGCGAAGAACGCGACGGGATCGTTGGCCTCGACCAGCACGATGTGACGGAAATTCTTCAGGATCGGCAGCGCCTGCTCGATCACATAGGGGATACGGTTGATCGAGAACCGGCCGCGGCCGCGCGCCATGCGCGGATGATAGGTCTGGCCCATCACGGTGCAGCCGGTCTTGCCGGCGATGCGCTCGGCGAACACCAGCCCCTGCTCGGTCAGCGCGCTGCCGGTGACCAGCAGCAGCGTGTGCGCGGCGTCGTTGTGCAATATCTTCGCGGCCCGCTCGACCGCCTGCGGCGAGTAGCTCGGACGCTGGGTGTCGACAGCCACTTCGGCGATGCCGTCGGCCTCGTTCCAGGCGGTGTCGGCCGGCAGGATCAGGGTTGCGATCTGCGGCGGCGCGCTCCTGGCCGCAGCGATCGCGGCCGCGCCATCGGCTGCGACCGACTTGGCATCCGGCGACGTGCGCACCCAGGATGACATCGGCCGCGCCAGGCCCTCGATGTCAGAGGTCAGCGGCGCGTTGTAGCCGATGTGGTAGGTGGCGTGCTGGCCGACGATGTTGACGATGCCGGAATGGGCCTTCTTGGCGTTGTGCAGATTGGCAAGGCCGTTGGCGAGGCCGGGCCCGAGATGCAGCAGCGTCGAGGCCGGCGTTCCCTTCATGCGGAAATAACCGTCGGCCGCACCGGTCACCACGCCTTCAAACAGACCGAGCACGCAGCGCATGCCCGGGACCTTGTCCAGCGCCGCGACGAAATGCATCTCCGAGGTGCCGGGATTGGTGAAGCAGACGTCCACGCCGCCCGCGACCAATGTCCGCACCAGACTTTCCGCACCGTTCATGATCCCGCTCCCGCCAGAGATGTTTCTTGAGGTTGATCCAGATCAACCATTCTTCATCCGCTTCGTCAAAGGCTTGGCCGGACAATGCAGGTATCGCTTCCGATCTGTTGCCTTTTTAAACCGTGTCGTCGGAAAATGGCTGGTGTCACGGCTTCGTCGCTTGCGAAACGCCGGCGATTGTGGCCTTTCTGGCTGCATATTTGATTGTTCGCGAGGACGATGACGATGCGCCCGATTGCCTTGATGTTTGCCGCGCTCACGATCCTGGCAGGTGCCGGCCAGGCCCACGCCCAGTTGTTCGATTCCCGCGGCTACCAGTCCGAGCCCCCGAGCTTCTTCGGCAACGGCGCGAGCCCGATCCCGCGCACCACCGTGAACTACCCGACCAACTATGCCCCCGGCACCATCGTGGTGAACACCGCCGAGCGCCGGCTCTATCTGGTGCAGGGCAACGGCCAGGCGCTGCGCTACGGCATCGGCGTCGGCCGCGACGGCTTCCGCTGGGGCGGCGTCCACCGCATCTCCGCGAAGAAGGAATGGCCGTCCTGGACGCCGCCCAGGGATATGCTGCGCCGCCGCCCCGATCTGCCGCGTCACATGAACGGCGGCATCGAGAATCCGCTCGGCGCGCGCGCGATGTATCTCGGCTCGACGCTGTACCGCATCCACGGCTCGAACGAGCCGGAGACGATCGGCCAGGCGGTCTCGTCGGGCTGCTTCCGCATGACAAATGACGACGTCAAGGACCTCTATGATCGGGTCTCGGTCGGCACCACCGTCGTGGTGAAGAACTGATCGCGTCGATTTCACCGGAACCCGGCGCCACCGTCCGGCAGGATCGCTGATCTCGCCGCCTTGATCCCGTCTTGCGCTGCCGCAAGCATTGCGGCAGCGTCATCAGAATGCCCCAGCACCGCCCTTCGATCCTGCTCGTTCTCGCTGCAGCGCTCGCCGCTTGCCTCACTGACGCCACCGTGCCCGCGGCCGGCGCCGAGGTGCCGGCCGTTGTCGTGCGTCAGCGCAACGAGAAGAAGCTCTTCACCGACGCCGAGATCGTCGAGGGTTTTCTGAAGACCGCATTCGGTGCCGAATATCATCTCGCCGGACGGGTCGATCGCATCCGCAAATACGACAGCCCGGTGCGCGTATTCGCCGACGGCAGCCGCGCCGACCGCAAGGCCCAGCTCGCCAAGGTCGTCGGCGACATCCGAGCCAAGGTGCAGCATCTCGACATCGCGATGACCGAGAGCAGCGACGCCGCCAATGTCGTGGTCAAGCTGGTGCGCGACCGCGAGCTCTACCGCACCATCGCAACCTTCTACGGCCAGGACCGCGCCAAGGAAATCCGCTCCTCGCTCGATCCGCAATGCCTGTCCGGCTTCCGCAAGAACGAGAACTACGAGATCGAGCATTCCGACGTGATCCTGACCGTCGACAACGGCGATTTCGTCTTCCTCGACTGCGCCTATGAGGAGCTGCTGCAGTCGCTCGGCCCGATCAACGATACCGCGACCGTGCCGTGGACCATGTTCAACGACAGCGTCTCGATGGGCTATTTCGACGTCTACGACCAATATCTGCTCAATTTGCTCTACGACCCCCGCATCAAGGCCGGCATGACCGTGCAGGAGGTCAAGGCCGTGCTGCCCGACGTGATCACCGACGTCCGCGCCTGGGTGGCGAAGGTGAACCATCTGGAGTGAGGGGTGGCGATGGGCGCGCGATGGCCGCAACACATGAAACTGTCGTCCCGGCGAAGGCCGGGACCCATAGCCACAGGATTGGCTTGGTGAGGAAACCTGTGGCCCCAACGTCGCGCAACAATCACCTTCGGTGGTTATGGGTCCCGGCCTGCGCCGGGACGACACTGAGTTTGTTGCGCCACTTGTGAGTCATACGTCCGCATTCTCGCGGTTTGCTTCGCCCGAGCTTTGCATCTCATTTCGCCGCTCTCTCGCAGAGGGCGCAGGGAAAGCCGGGTGCCGATCGCACCCATGGGCCCCGAGCAAAAGGTAGAAAGCTCGGGGGTAGGACCACAGGTGAAACCGAACAATCCGGCTTTCCCTGCGCGATGGGTTACGGCTTATTTCGTGCTCTCCCCGGCGAGACTGGGCTTGTTTGTCACCGCCTTCGCAAGACGCAATTGCGTCTCACAAGGGGACACCGGCCGCTAGGGCGTCAGAACCACACGACTTCACCGTCCGCATCACACGCGTTCGTCGCTCGCATGATCAGCGTCCACCGCATCTCACACCGCGTTCGTGACGATCGCGAGCGCGCCCCTCGATCGGGTGAGACGGGCGAACCATACACTGAGTTACCATTCCGATAAACGGAAATATTTTTGTTGTGGGGGCTTGCGCCGTCGGGCAACTCAGTGATTGGCGTTATGGAGGCACAGGCAAGAGGGTTCCCTCCCTCCTTGCGGGAGAGGGTTAGGGAGAGGGGTGCCACACGGCAAGCTCTCTCCGCTCGATCGAGCACGCACGATACGCAGTCGAATTGCACGTGTGAGTTTCACGTCGATCATCTCGCCCGGGGCCACCCCTCTCCCCACCCTTTCCCATCGCAAGTCGGGCCTGCCCGACTTGCGCAAATCAATGATGCGCAACCGGGGTAAACCCCGGTTGCGTGGGGAGAGGGAGCCTGAGCTATGTGCTCTCCTCGCTGGTCACCCGCATGAGGATCACCACCCTCCCCGCTTGACCTTGCCCCTGCGGCCGCCTCCATAAGAGACGCGGTCAGACGATGCGAGGTGATTCGATGAATGCTGCCGCCCGTTTTCTCAGTCCGTCCGAAGCTGCGAGGCAGCTCGGCATCTCGGCCAAGGCGCTGCGCCTGTACGAGGAGCGCGGCCTGATCGCGCCTTCCCGCACGCCGGCGGGATGGCGCGCCTATGGTCCGGCCGAGATGGCGCGCGGCGCCGAGATCGTCGCGCTGCGTGCGCTCGGCCTTGGCATCGGTGAACTGGCGCGGGTCCTGAGCGGCGATGCCGCCGTGCTCGACCGCGTGCTGGCTGCGCACGAAGCCACGCTCGAAGCGCGCGTCCGGCAATGCGGCGACAGCATCGCCAGGGTGCGGGCGCTGCGCGCCGACCTCGGCCGCGGCAAGATGCCCGCGGCGCACGACGTGATCGGCGCGGTCAGGGCGCGACCGGCGATCGCCGTCGCGTTCGATCTGCCGTGGCCCTGGGGCGGCGAACGCTTCGAGCTGCGCGACGTCAAGCCGCTGAACTACATCGTCGGCCCGCTCGGCAGCGGCAAGACGCGCCTCGCGGAAGCGCTGCCCAACGCCACCTTCGTCGGCCTGGACCGCGCAGCCGATGGCGGCGCGGCGGTTCGCGCGCGTCTCGATGCCGATCCCGCCCGCAAGGCCAGGGTCGATGCAAGCCTTGCCGCTCATCTCGCTGACGGCGCCGTGCAGACCCCGGCATTGACCACGCTGCTCGCAGAGCTCGAGGCCGACTGCGACGCGATCCCCGTGATCGACATGCTCGAGCACGGGCTCGATGCGGCGAGCCAGGAAGCGGTGATCGCGCAGCTGCGTCGTCGCGGACCGGAGGCGCAGCCGCTGTTCTTCCTCACGCGCTCCAGCGCGATCCTGGATCTCGACGCGGTCGGCGACGACGAAGCGATCATCCTGTGCCCCGCCAATCACAGCGTGCCGGTCTGCGTCACGCCGGTGCCCGGCGCAATGGGCTATGAAGCGGTCGCGACCTGCCTCGCCTCGCCGGAGGTACGCGCGCGGACCGAAGGCATGATCGCGTGGCGGCCGGCTTGATTTCTCGTCTTGGTTGTATTCTGATAATATAATAGTGCACGATGCCGGTCGATGCGCGCCGAAAAAAGTGTGCTATAAGCCCACTCAATGACCGACCTCCCCCGTACCCAGGCCTTGCGTTGCTTCCTCACGGTTGCCCGTGAGGGCACCGTGTCGCGCGCGGCATCGATGCTGAAATTGACCCAGCCCGCGGTCAGCCTGCAACTGAAGGCGCTGGAGGAAAGCACCGGGCTCCAGCTGTTCAACCGCACACCGGGTGGTTTTACGCTGACCGAGGCCGGCGCCGCGCTGCTGCCGCTGGCGCACCGGGCGGTGGCGGCGGCATCCGACTTCAAGGCGACGGCGGACTCGCTGAACGAGGCGCAGCGCGGCACCTTGCGCGTCGGCACCATCCTCGACCCCGAATTCACCCGGCTCGGACCGTTCGTGCGCAGCCTTGCGATGTCCTCGCAACGCACCGAAGTATTCCTGCGCCATGGCGTCAGCGACGACGTGCTGGCGCAGGTCGGCCGGGGCGAGCTCGACGTCGGCTACTATGTCGACGCCACACCGCCGGAGCAGCTCGCCCATCACAGCTTCACTGAACGGACCATCGCCGACGGCCGCTACCAGCTGGCCCCGCTGCTCAGCTACGACTACCGGGTGATCGCGCCGATCGCCTGGCGGGAGCGGGTGATGGGCAAGGGCTGGGCCGAGCTTGCCGAGCTGCCCTGGCTCGCGACACCGCCACATTCCGGCCACCGCCGGCTGCTTGACGACATCTTCCGCCCGCTCGGCCCGTTGCCGAAGCGCATCGGTTACACCGATCAGGAAGAGGCGATGATCGACTTCGTCGAATCCGGCCTCTGCCTCAGCCTCGCGCGCGACAGCGTGCTGGCGCCGCGGATGGCACGCCCGCATCAGTTCGTGGTCGTCGACAAGGTGAAGCTCACCTGCGATCTCTCTTTTGCCTGCCTCGCCGCGCGCCGCCTGGAGCCGGTGATCGCGCACGCCTTCGCCAGCGTGCGCGCGGTCTGGAATATCAAGCCGGCGATCGCCGGCGCCGGACCGACGCGGACGCGAAAGGTCGCGAAGAACGTGTGACGCGGCGCGCGCGGGCCACGATCGAGGCCGGACGACCTAGAGACAAACCGGATAAAGCTGCCCTGCTACGTCTGCGACCTTTCCATCTGTCGTCTGCTCGATCGTAATGGCGTATCGTTCGTTACACGGGCCTGCATGGCGATTCCATAGAAGCGCGACCGAGTTCGGTCTATCTGACTTTTCAACCCGAAAGCCACCTCCGGTGATCTGGGCAATCGCGCCGTTCGCGTCCGAGCCGACCGGAAATGCGCTCTTCACGAATTGAGAGAAGGCGCGCTTCGTCTCGTCGTAAGAGCTATGGCCCTTTGCAAGATCCTTCTCCATGAAGGCTGGATAGGCGTCCACCCGCGTCAGTTGGTAAGCGAAGAGAACTGTCCCGGCACCGATCACAACGACCGAACCGCCGAACAATATGCCGAGGATGATCAAAGCGCGTCTCAACGAGGCTTATCCTTTGCAGTTGCAGCCCGCCAGCCAGGGGGCCGGAAGGCGCCGCAAGTCTGCGGCGCCGCGATTTCGGCATAGGCCAGGCCCGACATCGGACTTTCGGACACGACTAACGTGTCCTCGTGCTCTCTACTTCAAAGCCAGGCTGGTGCAATACGCGGAGACTTCACCGCTTCTCCAACCGTTATTCAGTCCGGTTTCCGTGCACTGAGTATAGCTCTTGAAGGGGATGCCGCCGGGCCCGATGTTTCGGCACCCGGTGTAGGCAGACGCGCCGGCAGACCAGGAGCATCCGATCCAGGGGCGGTCACCTGACTTCATGCTCGTCATGCAACCGCCGATGCAAAACACTGAGGTCGAAGCCGTACGCGAAGACGAGGTGCTGCGGGCCGCCGCGCGCTGCGTCGGCCTGTGTTGCGTGCTGATGTGCCTCGGCGCCTCGACCGAAATGTTGGGAAGCGGGTTGATGGCAGTGTCCGGGCTGGCGTGGGTTGCGACCACGCCGGGCCATTTGATGCACATACTAGCGGCACGATCGACAACAGAGCGACAGCGAAATTCGTGACGAAGAGCGACGAGCCTTTCATAGCCGTGTCCTCCAAAAAAGGCCGAGATGGCAATTCCATCCCGGGATGCAGGGTAGCACAGTTTCAACTAACTCAAATTCCTATTCGGCGCTTTCGCTTGAACCGGAGCAACGGGCTCCTCACCTGAATTCGACGCTACGTGATCTGCCTCCGATACAATCAGCAACATAATGCGCTCAGGGCCAGTCGGAAATATTGGCTCATGCGGGCCGTCACGCTATGGTCCGATATTAAGATTGTTGCCCTATGGCCTAGACGACAGCGGCGCGAGAAACTGTTCGTGAGAAGTTATCGAAGCTCACACTTCATCGCGTTCGGTGCCGCATGTGCGATGCTGGCCCTCGATCAGCTGACAAAGCATTGGGCGGTTGGATCATTGGAAATTGGCACCACCGTCAAACTACCAGGTCCCATTGACCTTACCCTTGCGTTCAATCGCAGCAACGCATTTGGTCTGATTCCAGACTACGGTGAGTTCTCGCGATGGGCACTCGCTTCCATCGGCCTTGCGGTAGCGTCAGTTTTGCTCGGATCCATACTCTGGCGACCGACATCGACCATCAATGCTTTTGGACTCGCCTTCATCGGCGCCGGAGCAGCCGGAAACGCTATCGACCGTCTTCGATTGGGTGCCGTCGTTGACTTGTTCGACGCCTCGAAACTTCGATTTGTCTGGATTTTCAACGTCGCCGACGTTTCAATCGATTTGGGGATCGCGCTCATTTTGCTCGCTGCGCTCCTGCCGTCTTTGGAGGCCGCCAAGGTAGACCACGGCAACAGCTAGGTTGAGATATTCGAATGCGACCCTTGAGCGAGCGGAGGCGACCGATGGAATGCACGATCCGGCCGGCGCGCCAAGACGACGCCGGCGACATCAGCGCGGTCATCCTGCGTGCACTGCGCGAAACCAATGCCAGGGACTATGCAAGCGAGATCATCGAGCGGGTCGAGCGCAGCTTCAGTCCGGACGCCGTGCTGCAGCTGATCGGCAAGCGCACCGTCTTTGTTGCCGCGATTGATGGTCGTGTGGTTGGAACGGCAAGCCTCGACGGAAACGTGGTCCGTACGGTGTTCGTATCCCCCGACGTTCAGGCGAGGGGTATCGGCAGGCTGCTGATGGAAAGCGGTCGAGCGCACGGCACGCGAGAGAAGTATCCCCAACCTGGCTGTGCCCTCATCGATCAGCGCCGAGACCTTCTATGCGCAGCTCGGATACAGGGCCGTGCGCGACAGCTACCACGGTGAAGAGCGGACCATCATCATGGAGCGATCGCTGGCGGACGGTGCTTAGGTTCGGTCGGGGCCCACAAGCGGCACAGGAAACGGCACTGTCCGCATGGACGACGAGGTCGTCACCTCCGGTGCAGAGGCGCACCTCCTCCATCCGTGGCCTCTTGCGACCTCAATACCAACGGCGTAGCCCATTTGGGAGTTCAGTCGTTTGGATATTTGAGGCGCAATAATAGCGGCGATTGATCTCGCAGGCGCAACCAGAGGCAGAGGCTCGCCCGCTACCGGCAAAGAGCCGACAGGAGGGGAAGTTGGTTACCTACACAGGAACTCTGGCAGCCGACAGCCATACCGGCAACGAAGACGTCATGTATGGCCTGGACGGAGGCGATACCCTGACCGGGAATTCCAGCGCGGTCCAGCCAACCATTTACGGTGGTGAGGGCGATGACATCCTGACCGCCAGTGCCGCTTCTCCTGGTGGTATAGTTTACGGTGGCTCCGGCAATGACACGATAGCCGGCTACGGGACATTCTACGGCGACGCAGGGAATGATCGGATCACGGTGTCCGACTTTGGACCGGGCTACGGTGGTGACGGCGACGACACCATCAACTCCGTTCTGACCGCATCCTACAATGGCGTTGCGTATGGCGACGGCGGCAATGATCTCTTCACCGGCTTCGCCGTGCATTGGGACGGTGGCGACGGCAACGACAGCCTTTACGGCTCCTACGATCACGACGATGGCCCGCAGCCAGTGGTGTTGGGCGGCAACGGCAACGACGTGATCGTATTCACCGGCGATGGGCAGGTTGGCAAAGCTCTTTTCTACGGCGGGTTGGGCAATGACAGCATCTATGGTGGCGCAGCAGAAGAAACCATCGTCGGCGATGTCGGAGTAGACCTGTTGGAAGGCGGCGGCGGGGACGATTGGATCTATCTTCCAACGGGAGGCGGCAACGCCTACGGGGGAGCCGGCAACGACGTGCTGCTGGGGTCGCAGGTCTTCGATGTCCTGATCGGTGATGATGGCAACGACATCATGTACGGCTATGGCGGAAACGATTACGCCTATGGCGGCAACGGCGACGACGTGATATACGGCGGCGATGGCGTAGATGTTCTGATCGGCGGCGCCGGAAACGATTATTTCGAGGGCGGCGCCGGCGTGAATTACTATTTCGGCGGCAACGGCGGCGGTCCGGGCACCGGTGTGGGCAACGACACTTTTGTCGTCAACGATATTCCTGGAGTGCAGGTCGTGCAGGACTGGACGCCGAGCCTGGACGTCGTGCAATTGAACGGCTCCGGTTTCACGTCCTTTGCCGACGTGCTGTCGCACTCGTATCAGAACGGGGCCTATTTCGTGGTTCAGGTCGACGCCGACACCGCGGTGTGGCTGAATGGCGCTACGGCGAACACGGTCACGGCGGCAATTTTCTCCATCGTGAGCTGAAGCGGATTCGGCGCGAGGCGCGCCAAGCCGTACCTTATCCGCGCGCCTTGTGCCGACCTCGCAAGCACCGTCGGCAGGTCATAGGCCTAGGCGGCAACGACCAGCGGTCTCGGCATGTCGTGCATCGCGGGCACCAGCGACGGCGCGTCGCATTCCTGCTGGGCGAGCTGGTCCACGAGCTCGCGCAACCTTGGCGGCAAATCCGCGTAGTCGCCGCGCAGCGCGTGGCGCAGTCTCCAGCCGATCTCTTCGCAAATGGCGCGCGCGTGCTCGGGCGCGATCGAATGGTGCTCGATCATGGACTTGAACTGCCAGGACTTGAACTGCCAGGACTTGAACCCTTCACGGCGACCGCGCCGTCAAACTGCATTTCCGTCAACACGAATCCCGCATACGCAGATGCGATCAAGACGAGGATCCGAACAATGCTGGACATCGCTCGTACTCCCTTTTCCTCTCTTTCAATAGCAGCAGGTCGTTGCCGCCCGATTAGGGAAACTGGTTCGCGCGGCCTTTAAGGGAATGGTAAACGTGAAGTTCACGAGCGATCGGTGACCCCGACGCTTGCCGCCCGCCAGCGTCCCGGCTGGATGAAAAATCTGCGGGGCGGTGTCGGCCCTCGAAAACCCCGTTCGTCGTTCCGATGCCCCATGAGGCGGGGCTCAGATAAGGAGACGGACGATGCGCGTGATGGTGCTCGTGAAGGCCACCGAAGACAGCGAAAAGGGGCTGTTCGACACGGCCTGGCAGGCCGAGATGATGGCGGCGATGGGCCGGTTCAACGACGAGCTGCGCGATGCCGGCATCCTGCGCGCCGCCGACGGCCTCAGGCCCTCCTCCCACGGCAAGCGTGTCGCATTCGACGGCAACGCCCGTACCGTCATCGACGGGCCCTTCGCCCCGGCGCGCGACCTGGTCGCCGGCTTCTGGCTCTGGGAGGTCAAGGACATCGACGAGGCGGTTGCCTGGGTGAAGCGTTGCCCCAATCCGATGCCGGGACCAAGCGAGATCGAAATCCGGCCGCTGTACGAGATGGCCGATTTCGGCTGAGGCTTCGATGCCGGCGGGCGCGCCGCCCCGCTGATGCCGTGCCCTGATGTCCCCAATCAGGGGGACAGACGTATCGGGCGGAATCAATATGATGCGGAACCGGACGCCGGTCGGCTATCATCGGCCGCGCATAAGAAGAACTTGCTGGGAGGATTTGCAATGAAGCTGGCTATGGCCGGACTCTGGGTACTCGCGAGCGCGATCCTGATTGCGCCGGACGCACATGCGGACATCAAGGTCGGCGTCGTGGTGTCCGCATCAGGACCGGGCTCGGCGCTCGGCCAGCCGCAGATGCGCACCATCGCCGCGCTGCCGAAGGAGATCGGCGGCGAGAAGGTGACCTATATCGCGTTCGACGACGAGTCCGATCCGACCAAGGGCACGCAGAATGCGCGGCGCCTCGTCATCCAGGACGGCGTCGACATCCTGATCGGCTCCTCGCTGACGCCTGTGACCATGCCGATGCTCGACATCGCCGTGGAATCCAAGACGCCGATCATCTCGCTCGCGGCGGCGACCGCGATCGTGCAGCCAATGGACGACCGCCGCCGCTGGGCGTTCAAGGTGGTGCCCAACGACGATCTGATGGCGGCGGCGATCCTGAAATACATCGCGAAGTCCGGCATCAAGACGCTCGGCTATATCGGCGTGTCGGACGGCTATGGCGAAGGTTACTACAAGGAGGTGTCGAAGCTGGCGCCGACACTCGGCCTCACCGTCACGACGCATGAGGTCTATGCGCGCGCCGACACCAGCGCGATGGGCCAAGCGCTGAAGGTGATCGCGACCAATCCGGAGGCGGTGTTCATCGCCTCAGCCGGCACGCCCGCCGTGCTGCCGCAGGAGGCGCTGCGCAGCCGCGGCTATGCCGGCAAGATCTTCCAGACCCACGGCGTCGCGTCGGAGGAATTCATCAAGCTCGGCGGCGCCAATGTCGAGGGCGCGGTCTTCACCGGCGAGGCCTTCACCATCGCCGACGACCTGCCGGCGAACGATCCGTTCCGCCAGGCGCGCGACGAATTCGTGTCGTCCTACGAGAAGGTCAACGGGCAGAAGCCGAATATTTTTGGCGCGCATCTGTGGGACGCGGTCACGCTGTTCAAGCGGGCGGCGGCGAACGCGCTGAAATCGGCGAAACCGGGCACGCCGGAATTCCGCGCCGCGCTGCGCGACGAGCTGGAGCGCGGCAAGGACGTCTATCTGAACAACGGCCTCTCGACGATGAGCCCGACCGACCACAATGGCTATGACGAGCGGTCCGCGTTCCTGATCAAGGTCGAGGGCGGCAAGTTCCGGCTGGTGAAGTAGGCGCTCGAAATTGGCTAGTCGCCGCCCCATCGCCATCGCGGCGGCTCGCCCTTCCACCAGCACACGCCGGTGAGCAGGACGCTCAACCCGAGCACATAGGCAATGAAGCCTGTGCGAGAGTGCGGCAGGATCATCGCGGCGCCGACGGCGAGCAGAACCACGAAGCCTGTGACGACCGCCCAGCCTTGCCAGAAGACCGGCGGTCCCCAGCCCCAGCCATACCGCTTGGCGGGAAACCAGTAGTCGCTGTCATGCTGCATGTGAGTGCTCCAGCAAGCGACAAAAAACCCTTCACACCTTGCCCGGTGCGCAGATGCCCTTGAGCGCCTGCCATTCCGTCGGCGATAGCAGCGGCCGGCCGGTCGCCGGGCTGGCGGCGTCCGCCTTGCTCATGCGCGCGAGGCGGTCTTCGGTCAGCGGATGGCTGGAGACGATCGAAATCCCCTTGCCGCCTTCCTTGCCGGTGACGCGGAACATCAATTCGCCCATCGGTTTCGCCGGACGGCCGAGCCGGTGCATGGTCTCGATCGCGAAGGTGTCGGCATTGGTTTCGGCGTCGCGCGAATAGGATGACGTCACCAGCGAGCGCGAGGCGAAGATCAGAGCGCCGGAGCCCGTGATGTCGCCGAACAGCAGCCCGATCAGGAACGAGGTACCGCCATTGTGGATCAGCTCGCGCATGTTGTCGCGATGGCGGAGATGGCCGAGCTCATGCGCCAAAACGCCGGCGATCTCGTCCGGGTTCTCCGCCTTCTCAAGCAGCCCCTTGAACAGAAAGACCTTACCGCCCGGCAGCGCGAAGGCGTTCGGCACCGGCGTCGCCAGCACGCCCGACTGCACCGAATTGTCGAGGCCTGCGGACTCCCGCAATTTGCCGACGAGCTTCTCGAATGCCGCTTGCCCCGCCGCGTCGCTGCACGGCTTGCCGTCGAACAGCACTGACCTGCGCCTCCGCGACATCGCCGAGGCGGCGTTCGAAAGAGTCAGGCACCAACGGCGTCAGCCGGTCGGCGGCGAGCGGCACGCCGAACAGCACCACCAGCACGATCGACACCGCCGCCGCGAGCGACCAGCCGACGATCGCGGCGACGCCCTTGCGGTTCGGCAGCCCCTCCTCGAGCGTGTCGCAGCGCGCGACGAGCGCGGCGATCAGCTGCGCGTCGCGGATCTCGAGCCGCGCCAATTGTGGTGCGGTGAGGCAGCTCAGCCGCAACAGGCCGGACGGGCTGTCGGCGCGGCGGATGTCGGCATAGGCCCAGCGCGCGAGCAGCTCGCCGTCCTCCCTGATCTCCAGCGCATCGGACAGTTTGAGCGCGACCAGACGCCTCCGGCTCGACGCGCCGTCGAAGAAGACGCCGCCTTGTGCAGGCGTCGACGCGGGGTTTGTCTGGCCGGAATCGGTATCCATGTCGCTAGAAGCCCGCGACGTCGAGGCCGTCGGCAAAGCCTTCGCCGAGCGCATTGGCGAGTTCGCCGCGGGCGGTGACGTTGGCCGCCGCCTGGATGTTGTGCACGATGGTCGACGACAGCACCCGGACCCAGAGATCGCGCATCAGATAGACGCGCATCACCACATTCATCGCCAGCACGAAGGCGAGATAACCGACGCCCGCGAGAGTGATCAGCGGAATGCTCTTGGCGAACGCCTCGGTTTTGAAGAAGGTCTCGATCGAGGAGCCGTCCATGCTGGCGACCAGGAAGGTGCACAGCACGAGATAGGCAAGGTACACCGTGCCGAGCAGCATGGCCCAGCCGATCACCTTCCAGTACAGCCCGATCAGCGCGCTGCGACGCATGGTGGATTCCAGCCTAACCCCGCCGAAGCGGATGCCCGACAGCCACCAGCGCCACTCGATCGCCTTGAACGCGGCATAGATGAACGGCGCGAAGATCGTCATGTACAGCGCGAACGGCGTGAGCAGCCAGAGCCACCAGCCCTGCTTGAAGAAATCCCAGCCGCGGCCTTCGAAGGAACCCCGCAGATCGCCGTAATAGGAATGCCGCATCTTGTAGCGTTCGAGCGCCGCCTCGCGCCATGGCAGCGCGAGGCCGAGCGTGATCACGACCAGCAGGCCCCATAGCGAAGCTTTCAGCGCATAGATCCATCCCGAGCCGCTCATCCAGAAGCGGACGCCGCGCCACACTGTGCGGGTCAGCCGGTAACGCCGCGCGCGATAGATCGCGAACTGGCCGAACAGGTAGAAGAACGCGACCAGCGGCAGCGAGAAGAACGTCTTGACGTGCTCGGCTTCAATGACGAGCAGGGAGTAGCCGAGATAGATCGGCACCAGGATCGCGAGCGCGACCAGGAAGCCGATCAGCAGTTCCTTGGCGCGGCCGGTATATTCCGGCGCGTCGCCATCGATCTGGGTGTTCGACCAGAGGTGACGGCGGATGTCGGTGGTGAGCCAGAACCGGTAGAAGCCGACCGTGACGAGCTCGAGCCCGGCGCCGCGCGCGACCAGGCGGAAGAACTCCTGCCGCTTCCCTGAAAACCCCACCGGCATCGGCGGCGGGACCGGCGGCGGCTGCGGCGGCCCCAGCGGGGTCCAGCTCATGTCGTTCACGGGATAGCTCCAGGACGGGACAATCTCTGCGTATCAAAACCACAGGTTTGTCGCTGCGAGCGTGATCCAGGTTTCACACAAGGTCGAGAGCGTGGGGGTGTTTTTGGCGGCAGGCGGTTGGCTTTACCTTAACGGGATCGCCGGAAAAGGGTGCAGCCTTTGCTGCGGACATCGGCCGCGGGCTGAGCAAAGCGGGCCCTCCTTCCGACCCTCGTCCCAATCCTTGCGAGCGAGCCCCGCTCGCCTCGAACCCCCGCCAGAGATAAACCGACAGAACGGCTAGCAAAGACACCGCCGCAAAAGCGAGGAAACCTGGCGATGAACAAGTGGATATTGTCGGCATGTTTTTTGGCGCTGACGGCAGCTCCCGCCGCTGCCGCCGACGTGCGCCTGGAGTCCTATCGCAATCCAGCGAACGAGAATTTTCGCATCTTCAATCATATGTACCTGGACGGCGCGCGGGGCGGCATGATGGCTTCCAATGCCTGGCTGAAACGGCATGGCGGCCAAATGTTGTTCTGCATGCCCGACAACCTCGCGCTGAGCACTGAGCAAACCGAAGAGATCATGCTCAAGTCCGCCGACAAGCGGGCCGCGAAAGGCGACATGGCCGTCGCTTCCCTGCTGCTATGGGGCCTGCAGGATACCTTCCCCTGTGAAAAACCCGCCAGCCAATAAGTGCCCTCTCCACCCGCATTGTTCGCAAGCGCACAGCCAAATCAACCGCCGTTTCAAACAGACCCGCACGCCGCGCCCGCCCGCGGCCGGTGCAAAAGGCCCGGATTCGGCCGCTTTGGTCTGACATCAATGCGGCCAAATGCGCGTTGAGAGCCCTTGCGCAAATGCCCGAATGAGAATGTAATTCGGTAAAACATGCCGCGCCGGCGATGCCCCGGCTGCGAAACGGTTGAGGAGCCGCTCATGCACGGGACCGCCGATCTCGTCAAAGATGTGAATTTGGACACCGCACGCGAGCGCGCCAATGCGCTTCCACTTGCCGACTATGATCCCGGCGATCCCGAGCTGTTCAAGACCGATACGTTCTGGCCGTATTTCGACCGGCTGCGCCGCGAGGACCCGGTGCATTACTGCAAGGACTCGATGTTCGGTCCGTACTGGTCGATCACCCGCTACAACGACATCATGGACATCGAGACCAACCACGCGATGTTCTCCTCGGCCGCCTCGCTCGGCGGCATCACCATCCGCGACGTGCCGCCGGACCTGCGCCGCGAAAGCTTCATCGCGATGGACCAGCCGCGCCATTCCGCGCAGCGCAAGACCGTGGCGCCGATGTTCACGCCGACGCATCTTGATGAGCTTGCGCTCAACATCCGCAAGCGCTCGACCGAATGCCTCGACAATCTGCCGCACGGCGAGGTGTTCGACTGGGTCGACAAGGTCTCGATCGAGCTCACCACGCAGATGCTCGCCGTGCTGTTCGACTTCCCCTGGGAGGACCGTCGCAAGCTGACGCGCTGGTCCGACGTTGCGACCACCCTGCCCGGCGCCGGCGGCCTCGTCGCCACCGAAGACGAGCGGCAGGCCGAACTGATGGAGTGCGCGACCTATTTCGCAAGGCTCTGGAAGGAGCGCTCCGGCCAGCCGCCGAAGAGCGACCTGCTTTCTATGATGGCGCACAGCGACGCCACGCGGAACATGGACCCGAAGAATTTCCTCGGCAACCTGATCCTCTTGATCGTCGGCGGCAACGACACCACGCGCAACACGCTGTCCGGCAGCATCTATGCGCTGAGCAAGCATCCGGAGCAGTACCGCAAGCTGCGCGAGAACCCGGCGTTGATCGACAGTTTCGTTCCGGAGGTGATCCGCTGGCAGACGCCGCTTGCCCATATGCGGCGCACTGCGCTCGCCGATTACGAATTCCGGGGACGCCAGATCAGGAAAGGCGACAAGGTCGTGATGTGGTACGTCTCGGGCAACCGCGACGAGGAGGCGATCGAGAAGCCCTACGAGTTCTTGATCGACCGCGCCCGCCCGCGCACCCACATCTCCTTCGGCTTCGGCATCCACCGCTGCGTCGGCCTGCGGCTCGCCGAGCTGCAGCTCAAGATCATCTGGGAGGAAATCCTGAAGCGCTTCGACACGATCGAGGTGGTGGAGGAGCCGCTGCGGGTGTATTCCAGTTTCATCAAGGGCTACGAGACGCTGCCGGTGCGGATTGCCGCCTGACGCCTCGCGAGCCAACCGGGATCAAGAAACCATGAACGTCCAGACCGCCATCCGTGCCGACCGGGTCGAGCTAGAGCGCCAGGCGCGCGAGGAAGCCTATGCGACGCCGCTCAGGGATTTCCACCCCGGCGCGCCAAAACTGTTTCAGAACGACACGCTGTGGCCGTGGTTCGAGCGGCTGCGCAAGGAAGAGCCGGTGCACTACTGCACCAATTCGCCGATCGAGCCGTACTGGTCGGTGGTGAAGTACAACGACATCATGCATGTCGACACCAGCCACGGCATCTTCTCCTCGGATTCCACGCTCGGCGGCATCTCGATCCGCGACGTACCGCCCGGCTACGACTATCCGAGCTTCATCGCGATGGACCAGCCCAAGCACGCCCATCAGCGCAAGACCGTGTCGCCGATGTTCACCCCTGATCATCTCGACGAGCTGGCCAAGCTGATCCGCCAGCGCTCGGCCAGCGTGCTCGACAATCTGCCGCGCAACGAGACCTTCAATTTCGTCGAGCGCGTCTCGATCGAATTGACCACCCAGATGCTGGCGACGCTGTTCGACTTCCCCTGGGAGGAGCGGCGCAAGCTGACGCGCTGGTCCGACGTCTCCACCGCGCTGCCGAAGAGCGGCGTCGTCAACTCGCCGGAACAGCGCCGGCAGGAGATGGACGAGTGCTACGCCTATTTCTCAAAGCTCTGGAACGAGCGCGTCAACGCGCCGCCGAAGAACGACCTGCTGTCGATGATGGCGCATAGCGACGCTACCCGGCACATGGATCCCGACAATCTGATGGGCAACATCATCCTGCTGATCGTCGGCGGCAACGACACCACGCGCAACACCATGAGCGGCTCGGTGCTGGCGCTGCACGAGCATCCCGACCAGTTCCAAAAGCTGAAGGAGAACCCCGGTCTGATCGACACCATGGTGCCGGAGGTGATCCGCTGGCAGACGCCGCTCGCGCATATGCGGCGCACCGCGCTGGTCGACACCGAGATCGGCGGCAAGACGATCAAAAAGGGCGACCGCGTCGTGATGTGGTACGTCTCCGGCAACCGCGACGACGAGGTCATCGACCGTCCCGACGAGTTCATCATCGATCGCGCCCGGCCGCGCATCCATCTGTCGTTCGGCTTCGGCATCCACCGCTGCGTCGGCATGCGGCTCGCCGAGCTGCAGCTCAAGATCGTCTGGCAGGAGATGCTGAAGCGCTTCGACCGCATCGAGGTGGTCGGCGAGCCGAAGCGGGTCTATTCCAGCTTCGTGCGCGGCATCGAGAATCTGCCGGTGCGCATCCCGGGCTGACGCGCTCCCCCGAACATTCTGCAAATCTGACCAGAGCGAAGCGCCTGCCCACGGGGCAGGCGCTTCGTCGTTCAATTCCTGAGCACTGCGCCACGATGGCTGCGACGTGAACGGTTGACAAAGGCTTTAGCCCGGTGCTGATGTAAAAAGCGACGACGCAACCTCGACGTGTTCACGCAAGCGTTTCCGGACTCATGCTAGCCCGTCTTATTCGTCAGAGTGCGCCTGAGAGGCTGGCGAGCGTGGTGTAAAGCGCTGATGCGGCGTAGGATTCGGTTGCAAAGCCAACCCCATCACCTCAACCGCGAACGCCAGGCCCGCCATGACCGATGATACGATTCTGCCCTTCTCGTTTCCAGCCGTTCACGCCAAGAAAGTCACAGCTGCCTTCGATGGCGGTCGGCTGACCTCGAACGGGGGCGTGATGCTTCTGGCGATGGCCGAGCGGCGTCTCGGCTTGGCCGACAATTTGGCCCGGGTGTTCCCGGATCGGCGCGATCCGACGCGGGTCGTGCACAGCCTTGTCGATATGTTCCGCGCGCGCATGTTCGCGATCTGCTGCGGCTACGAGGACGCCGACGACCTCGATCATCTGCGGTCCGATCCCGCATTCAAGCTGGCCTGCGGACGGCTGCCGGACACGGGTCGCGATCTGTGTTCCCAACCGACGCTGTCGCGGCTGGAGAATGCTCCGCGCCTGCGCGACGTGATCCGACTGACCTACACTTTGGTCGACGCATGGATGGATAGCTACCCGCGCGAGCCGGCATCCGTCACGCTCGACATCGATGATACCTGCGATGTCGTCCACGGCCATCAGCAGCTCTCGCTGTTCAACGCTCATTATGACGAACGCTGCTTCCTGCCGATCCACGTCTACGACACGGAGAAGAGCCGGCCCGTGGCGGTCGTGCTGCGGCCCGGCAAGACGCCGGGCGGCGTCGAGGTGCGTGCCCATCTGCGCCGCCTGATACGGCATATCCGGACGCGGTGGCACAACACGCGAATTACGTTCCGTGGCGACGGGCGCACTATGCTCGGCCGGAGGCAATGGCGTGGTGCGAGACCAACGGCATCGACTACATCTTCGGTCTGTCCGGCACCAAGCCGCTCGCCAGAAAACTCGACGAGGCCGCCGACGACATCCGCACGCGACGCGCCATCGAGAACCTGCCGGTTCTGCGTGGCTATACCGAGACGCGCCACAAGGCCAAGTCCTGGGATCGCGAACGGCGTACCGTCGCCCGTATTGAGGCGACGATGCTCGGCCTCGACATCCGTTTCGTCGTCACCAGCCTCGATGTCGGCTCGGCCGAGTGGATCTACGACAGCCTGTATTGCGCGCGCGGCCAAGCCGAGAATCTGATCAAGCTGCATAAGACACAGCTCGCCTCCGATCGCACCAGCTGCCGTTCGGCGCTCGCCAATCAAGTCCGCCTCGTTCTCCACACCGCCGCTTATTGGCTGATGCTGACCGTGCGCGACGCGATTCCCAAAGCCCGGGAATTGGCCACAGCCGAGTTCGCGACGCTGCGTCTTCGTCTCTTGAAACTCGCTGCCCGTGTCGTCGAGACCACGAGCCGCATTCGCCTTGCGTTTGCCGCGGCATGTCCCGAAGCCGACCTGATCCGCGGCTTGCCAGGCGCGCTGCTGCCTCTCGGTCCTTGACCGGCGGGGCGTCCGCCCCCCGTTCGCCCAACCTACACCTCAAGCGCGTTGCAAAGTACGGGTCGGTCAGGCGGTGAAAAGCCGAAGGCAATCCCGCGCGCCTCGTCAGAGCAGATGTGCGGCCACATCAATCGGACTAAAAAAAGCACTCTCACGAATAGGACGGGCTAGGACCGCAGGCATCCTCGCCTGTTGGCGACGAACAGGATCAATTTCAAGATCGATCGTATTTGGCAAGCGGCGGCAGGCCAGGACGCCTGCGGTCCGGGTGCCGCCCAAGGGAAAATGCCAATGTCATCTCCACGTGCAGCACCGACCGTACTCGACGTCTACACGCAGGGAGCCCCCTGGACCAACGCCACCCCGAACCGCATTCTGAAAACCACCGCAGTACCGGTTTCATTGCCTTATGTCGGAATGACCGCGTGGGACGCGAACACCGCACGATTCAGCGCGGTTTCCGCTCCCGATCCAACAACAGGAATGCAGTATTTTTGTCTTGTCCTGGACAACGGCAGCACGCCAACCGGGATGCGCTATGACTTTAGCCTCAATCCGGTCGCCATACCTGATCATCCAGACACGGCAGCGGGCGTCTTCTTGACCCTCACTGACGGCCGTCAACTCTCCACGTTCTACGGATGGACCTACATCATCGATCCGGCGAGCGGCGGCCATTACTTCGTCTGCGCTGCATCAGGCACAACACCATCTCCAACGAACGGGCTGTACTGGATTTGCCTGACTGAAACCTACACATTGCTTCCGCCGAGCATGCAGCCGTACCAACCGGCCTCCGGAATAGAATCGCAGGGGGTCTCGTCGACCGGCGACACCGTCTGGTTCACAAAACAGGACGGCTCACTTTGGCAAGTCTTGCTTGCCGATGTGCTCCCGAACAAAACCACCTCGTTGCAGCAGGTCAGCTCAACGGGAACTGTTCAAGGCGTCATTTCCGACGGCGCAGCTGCTCCGACGTATTATGTGCTTTCGGCGGTTGCCACCAGCGGCGGCTACAGCCTTGTCCAGTTTCAAGCAGGCAACCCGGCGAGCGCCGTGACGATCGAGGCAGGATTTAATCCTGGCGGAATCAAGACGACCCCGGACGGCGCCATCTGGAAGGTCATTTCCGATTTAAACCCCAGCGATCTTCAGCAGCCGAAGTCGGAAGTCCGCTTGCTTGTCCCCAGCTATCCCGTGCGAGGCCAGCTCCCTGCCTGGGTCGATCCGTTTCTCACCGCCGATCCATCGCTTTATGCCGCCGGACTGACGCAATCCATCACGGATGCGATCCCACTATCAGCCACGAACATTTTGCTTTTAACGACCCCGAATGCGAGCTCCTACAGCCTGAATCCCACCGATCCGACCATGCTCTGGCAGATGACTCGCGTTGGAATCGGAGTCTTCGATCAACCGGCGATTCCCTTGAATGTATACACCGGCACAGCACTCACCGCTTACTCCCAGATCAGCCAGGACTTGATCAACGCCGGCCCAAGCGCAAACGACATCAGGGCGCAGTATAGCCAGATGTCTTCAGCGCAGGCCGCTGACTACATCGCCGCTCTTTCAACGATGACCGTGCCCCCGGCCTTCACGGAACCTGCTGTGTGGAACGGCGTTCAGACCGACATTTACAACGAGTTGAGTAACCTGGTGTCGACGTCGTCGTTTTGGACCGCGATTACACAGCTCGTCTGGGTGCAAAGTCAGGTCGAAAGCCTGGCGGCAGGTTCCGTCTCAGGCAGTCTCGCGATCAAGACAACCGCAACTTTGATCAACAGTACCTCTCGTCAGGTTAACGCCTTGAACATTGCCAGCCTGACGACGGGCGGCACAGCCTCCGTTCTCACGTTCATCGGAGGTATCCTGGCGGTCAGCGCGCCGGCAGGCGCTGCGACACTGGGCCTGGCCACAGCAGCCGCGGCGATCGTCGGGCTGATTTGTGCGTTCTTCGAATCTCGAAATACCGACTATTCCATCAGCGTGAGCGATCCGATGTACTACATCAGCGCCAAGCTCGGAGAGATAGACAACGCCCTCGGCAAAGTCTTCACCGCGACACAGGATACAATGACGGCTTACGCCGTGGCCAACACCAAGGACGCGGGATGTTGGCGACAGTCGGGGCCCTCTACCGAAGCGGTCTATGGACGGCGAGCCCGCCCGACTTCACAAAGGGTTCAACCCTAGGTGGTGTGGACTCTAAGGATTCCCTTTTAGGAGCAAATCAGATTCAAGGCTGCTTTTGGGGAGGCCGCCTTGGGTGTGATGGACCGTTTGGTATTGAGCGACGCGGCGTGGGAGCGGATAGCGCCGCTGATCATAGGGCGCCCCGATCAGAAGGGCTCCACCGGGCGCGACAACCGGATGTTCGTGGAAGGTGTGCTGTGGATCGTGCGTACGGGGTCTCCCTGGCGCGATCTTCCGGAGGTGTTTGGGGACTGGAACAGCGTGTTCCGGCGCTTCAGTCGATGGAGCATCAAGGGTGTTTGGTGGCGGATCTTCGAGGCGATGTCCGATGATCCGGACTTCGAATATCTGATCGTCGATTCCACCATCGTTCGGGCGCATCAGCACGCCGCCGGCGCCAAAAAGGGGGGTCTGAAGATCAAGCGGAAGATCAAGCGATCGGCCGCTCGCGCGGCGGCCTGAGCACCAAGATACATATGGCCGTTCGAGGCTTGGGATGTCCGGTGCGGTTCACGCTCACCGCAGGTCAGAAGGGCGATGCACCGCAAGCCGCCGCATTGATCGAAGGCTTATCCGCCGAGGTCGTCATGGCCGATACGGCCTATGACGCCGATCACTTGCGCCAAGCCATCGCCGCCAAAGGCGCGCTCGCCGTGATCCCCAACAACCCGTCACGCGCGCTCAAATATCCACTCGACAAGCATTTCTATGCCCAGCGTCATCTCGTCGAATGCTGCTTCTCAAAGCTCAAGCAGTTCCGCCGCGTCGCAACCCGCTTCGAAAAAACGGCCCGGAACTACCGGGCCGTCGTCACTCTCGCAGCCATCGTTCTATGGATGCGCTAGTGTCCACACCACCTAGTCCCCTCCGATTCTGAGGCCTACTACAACGCGTGCGTACTAACCTATCTCCAAGCGTTCGTGCCCCTCATCACCGGGATGAATCTCATCATTATCGGGGACGAGGAAAAGTGGAGCACCTACAAGGGTCAACCGGTCTATGTAAGTCCTGCGCACACCTGGTGGAATACGATGGGTGACAACTATCAGGGAGCATTGCTGCAATACGCGTCAAAAGACGATCAAAGCAAACCACTCGGCCAGGATCTTGACGCACTGCTGTTCACGACCCTGGGCGTTTCTTATGAGGAAGTGTTTCAGCAATGGAATATTCCGACAACGCCGTCCTGGACTTCGAGCGAATAGACAATGACCCGATAGCGCAGCGCCGGAGCGCTTCGACGATCATCGCGCCGCCGGCGGCGAGAGCGTTGGCCGCACCTTGCGAGGCGCATCGTTCATCAGCCACATGGTAGATTATCCTTGGCTGTCAGCGCGATAGGCCCTATGTCTGCCGGGCATGGGTGATGCGCCACGCCGAGCTGCCGCCTTTTTCGGCGTGCTGTTTCGGCGGCGTCTTGCAGCTTGGACCAGTTGACGAGACATGAACCGAAAAGAACGGCGTGCGGCCAATAAGCGACGTGACTCCACAAGCAGGCCCGGCGCGCCTGGTTTCGGCTCGGCGCTCATCAGTATCGCCGACCTCGCCGCACAGGCGAGCCGTTCCTATGGCGTGGGCCGCTTCAACGAAGCGCAGGAGATTTGCCGGCAAATTCTCGCGCGCGAGCCGGCCCATGTACAGAGCCTGAATCTTCTCGGCCTGATGGCGCAGGGACACGGCGATCACCGCGCCGCAGTGAAGATGTTCGTGAAAGCGATTGCTGCGGACGAGGTGAACGCCGCCTGCCATTACAATGCCGGCAATTCGTACCAGGCGCTCGGCAATCGCACAAAGGCGGCCGCGCATTTCAGCAAGACGTTTGCGCTCGGCGTGGAGGACCGGGCCGTTGCCTTCATCCTGCAGAGTCCTGCTATCGTCAGCTATATCGGGCGGATTGCCGTCAAATGGCCGCTACCGGTCACCAATGTCGAATTGTTCGGTACCGAAAGCGTCGCCGCGCTTGCAAGCGACATCTTCCTGCGCTGTGCGATGGAAACGACCACGCTGGCCAATATGCAGCTTGAGATGCTGCTAGGATATGCACGGGCCGAGTTGCTGCGGCTCGCTGGCAGGCAGGGCTCCGATGACGGTGACATCGACGCCGATATTATCGGCTTTGCGTGCGCGCTCGCCCGGCAATGCTTCATCAATGAATATGTCTATGCACAGACCGAAGCCGAAAGCCAACTTGCGGGCGAACTGCGCGATCGGTTGCTGCGGGACCTGGCATCAGGGGCCGCCATCGCGCCGCTTACGCTGGCCGTCGTTGCGGCCTACTTCCCGCTGCATGCCCTGCCGGCGGCGGACGCGCTGCTGCGCCGGGATTGGCCCGCGCCCGTCGCTGGATTGCTGAAGGTACAGCTGCGCGAACCGTTTGAGGAAATGGCCGAGCGCAGCGCCATCACGGCGCTTACTGCCATCGAGAACAGCGTCTCCGTCGAGGTGATGCGCCAGTACGAGGAAAATCCCTATCCGCGCTGGACCGTCAACCCGCTGACGGCCTTCGTCGCCGATCAGGCGCGGGGAAAGATTGCCCTGACGGCAGAGCGGCAAGCCAAGCTTGATATTCTGATCGCAGGCTGCGGCACCGGCTCACACGCGATCCAGATCGCGCAGGTCTATCCGAACGCCCGCTTGCTCGCCGTCGACATCAGCATGACCAGCCTCGCCTATGCGCGTCGCAAAACGCGGGAGCTTGGCTTGCGCAACATCGAATATGCGCAGGCGGATATTCTGGAATTGGGCTCGATCGATCGCACCTTCGACAGCATCGAGTCGGTCGGGGTGCTGCACCATCTTGCCGAGCCGATGGCCGGCTGGCGCGTGCTGGTCCCGCTGCTGCGGCCGGGCGGCACGATGCGCATCGGGCTCTACAGCGATCTGGCGCGCCGCGTGATCGTGGAGGCCCGCGCCCGCATCGCCGCGCGCGGCTATCGCGCCACCGCCGAGGACATCAGAAGGTGCCGCCAGGACATCTTCCGCGAAGCCGAACAGTGGAAGCCGCTGATCGGCGCCAAGGATTTCTACAGCATGAGCGGCTGCCGCGACCTGCTGTTCAACATCATGGAGCATCGCCTGACGATCCCCGAGATCGCGGCATTCCTGAACGATCATGGCCTGTCGTTCACGGGCTTCGAACCGTTTGACGATCCGACGGTGATCGAAAAGTTTCGTAAGCAATTTCCGGGCACGGCCAATGAGGCCAGCCTCGATCAGTGGCACCGCTTCGAGATCGAGCATCCGGAGACGTTCTGGGATATGTACGTCTTCACGGTGGGCAAGAACACGCACTGAAGCTTCAGGGCGCCATCATGAAGCGCACGCGTGCCTCCAGCCGCCGGCACGCTCAGTTCGTGCGCCAGCGGCTACTCGATCACCTCATCCGCGCCGCTGACAACTGAAGCAGAGAACTCGCGGCCAAGCAGCTTGGCGGTCTTCAGGTTGATCACGAACTCGACCTTGGTCACCAGTTGCACCGGAAGATCGGCAGGCTTCTCGCCCTTCAGAACCCGGCCGGCATAGATGCCCGCGCGCCGATGCGACTGCGCAAAATCACCTCCATAGCTCATCAACCCTCCAGCCAGGGGGAAGTCGCGGGTCTGCGTAATTGCGGGCACGCCATACTTCGTCGCGAGATCGGCCAGTCGCTGGCTACGAAATGCGAAATAGGGATCGGAGGTGAATACGAGTGCGTTTGCCTGCTCGTTCGCCACGGCAGAGAACAGCGATTCAAATTCATCTTCCTTGCTTGCACTCAGGATCTGCAGCTGGACCCCCAGGGTTTCGGCGGCGGAGCGCAGCCTCTGCACTTGTGAACCGGCAGTGGGACTTGTCGGGTTGGTGACGACCCCCAATGTGGTGGCCGCCGGCAGCAGCTCGTGCATCAACTCAAGCCGCTTCGGCGACACGTCGACGCTCAGGCTCGAGACTCCCGTGATATTGCCTCCCGGCCGCGAAAGGCTGTCCACCACGCCCAACTGAACCGGGTCGCCGCCCATCTCGAAGACGATGGTCGTGGTAGTGCCGGTCGCTTTGGCGGCAAGTGCGACCGGGGCGCCGCCAGGTGCGACCACCACATCCACATTGCGTGCGACCAGCTCGGCCGCCAGAGCGGGCAAGCGAGCATACTGCCCGTTGGCCCATCGATATTCGATCGCAACGTTGCGGCCCTCCACGAAGCCGACTTCGGCAAGTCCCTGGTGAAATGCTTTCAGCCGACTGCCAAACAGGCTCGGCGATTCCGGGCAAAGATAGCCGATGACCGGCATGGACGATTTCTGCGCATGCGAGGATGTCGCCCAGGTAGCGGCGGCGGCCATCAACGAGAGGAAGTCGCGCCGTCTGGCACGTCTGCGCAACGTTGCTGCTCCAGCGTCAACGCATCTCATGCTCACGAACTCGCTGCTCGCCGTCGATCGAAGCATATCTCAGGGGGCTCAGCCAGTCGCCAACGGATTGCGCCGAGCACCCGCGAGCCGGCATCAGCTAGGGCACATCAAAGGAAATTTCGGAGACCGGAACGGCCTCATCGAAGCCCTTGATTTGTCGATTCCCGATCTCCTGCACAGCCCGCTTGCCGCGCACGCTTGCGGCGATCTCGGCGTCGACCAGGATTTCCCGGTCTGCGGCAGATGCGCACAGGCGGGCCGCCAGATTGACCACGCTGCCGATCGCCGTGTAGTCGAGCCGGTCCTCGTACCCGATGCGGCCGACGGTGGCCGGTCCGCCGGCGAGCCCAACGCCGAAGCCGACATGGTAGCCTCGCGATCGCCAGCCGGCGATCAGCCCTTGCACGCGCTTCTGCATTTCGATCGCAAGGTCGACGGCTCTTAACGCCGGCTGCTCGACCGCAACGGGTGCGTTCACCAGCACCATCAGTCCGTCTCCGGAGAAGCTGATGAGCGTCGCTTCGAACTGCGCAATGACCCGGCCCAGAACCTCATAATATTCGGACAGCACGCTCATGACTGCCTCGGGCGCGACGCCGGCGGAAAACGCGGTGAACCCTCGCAAATCGCAGAACACAACGACGACGTCGGTACGGCGGCCATCCAGCACGCTGTCGTCGCCGGCCCGATCGACGAGATCCGCGACCTGAGGCGCGAGAAATCGCTTGAGCTTCGCGATACGCTCCTGGTGCTGCTGTGCGAGCGCGAGTTCGGCGGCCATCCTGTTGAAGCTGTTTGCAAGACGCTGAAACTCGTCTCCGGTCTGGATCGAAATGCGGTGCTCGAACGATCCGGCGCCGATCCGTTCCGTCCCCTCCTCGAGCAGCTTGATCGGCTCCGTCATCCGGTGCGCAAATGCATAGGCCAGCAGCCCTGCAAATAGGGTGCTACCTGCGAGAAGCACTGCGGTCCGCCGCAGGGCGGCATAGATCGGCGCGTAGGCTTCAGAGAGCGGCTGTGCCACCACAACAGTCCAGTCGGGTCCCGCCACAGGAGCCGCGCTGGCGGCAACCTGACGTCCCTGTGCGTCCCGGCTCGTTGCAAAGCCTGCTCCCGGGCCGATCGCGTCGCGTATGGTGCGAAATGGCTGTGAGGTTCTCTCTTCCATCCCACGGAGGACGAGGCTGATGTCGGGATGGGCAATCAGGCGACCCTGACGGTCCAGGACAAAGGCGAGACCGGTCTCACCCACCTTGATCGCCGAAACGACATCCCAGATCAGCTTGAGATTGACTTCGGCGATGGCTGCGCCGACCGCGGTTCGGTTACCCACCAAAGCAACCGTCAAATAGGGTTCCGAGCCCCTGTGATAGCTGACATCGCTGAACCAAACCTGCCTCGCGTGGGCGCCGATCACCGCAGGATCATTCGACCGGTCTGTACGACTTTCAATCCGATTGAGGCCGACCCGCGAGACATAGAGACGCTCCAACCCCTTGGAGTCGATGAGAGTCACGCTGACAATGGCGGGCGCTTGGCGAAACAGACGCAAGGCATCGGTCCGCCGCTCTTCATCCGCCTCGTTGGTCCATGGCAGCTGGACCAGCCACCCAAGCTGGACTGAAATATCGGAAATGAAGTTATGAATTTCGGCGGCAGCGGACGTCGCCTGAACGCCAAGCAGTTGGTCCAGCCTCGCGCGCTGATCACGGTAACCGAACCAGGCTTCAATGCTGCCATTGATCGCAATCGGAAACGCGACGGCCAGGAAGAGCACGAGAAAGTACTTTGGGAAGAGGCCGCGAAAGCGATCTCGGACAATCATGCCCCGATACCTGAAAATGCGACGGGTCTATCAATATGCCGAAAATGAAGCCTTGAAATGAAGCATGCCCTGCGGCCCGGCGGCGCCTGCCATTTTGCATTCTGAAGATAGGGAGCCGCTTTTTTGGCTGCAATGAGGCTGTCTGCCGATCCGGCCAAAAGACGCTCCGTCCGCCCTCCCCGCTCGCTTGGCGGCTATACAATTCTGGCATAGCTGCGCAAAGCAGATGCGAAGAGAATATAGCCCCCATCTGGCCTAAAGCCTGTGACCTGAGGCCGCGCCCATGCGCGCCCCTTGTACTGACGCGTTTTTCTTCGCGAACCGATACCCGGTTCGCTCGAAAACGCTACCGCCGAGGCCATGATGGACCAGATTGCCGTTCACCAGGACAACGCGACCAGCACCGACTGGCCGGTTACGATCTACCGCACGCTGAAGGATTTTGGCGTGGCGCAGGTGTCCTATGTCCCCGATGCGGGGCATTCCAAGCTGATCAAGCTGTCGCATGCGGATGCCGACATCAAGACCACCGTGCTGACGACCGAGGAAGAAGGCGTGGCGCTGTCCGCCGGCGCCTGGCTCGGCGGCGATCGCGCGGTGCTTCTGATGCAATCGAGCGGCGTCGGCAATTGCGTCAACATGCTGTCACTGATGGCAAGCTGCCGCTTCCCGCTGCTGACCCTGGTGACGATGCGCGGCGAATGGGCCGAGTTCAATCCCTGGCAGATCCCGATGGGCCGAGCGACGCCGCAGGCGTTCGAGATCATGGGCACCACCGTGCTGCGGCTGGACAACCCTGACGATGCCGAGGAAGTGGTCTCGGCCGCCGCCTCGCTCGCTTATGACGGCGACCAGCAGGTCGCGGTGCTGATCTCGCAACGGATGATCGGCCGCAAGAAGTGGACCAGGGAGACACATTGATGTCAGCGCCAACAGGCACACTCGATCGCCGCGCCGCCGTGAAGGCGCTGCTCGCTGAACGCGGCGACCTGCTCGTGATCTCCGGGCTCGGCTCCTCGTCCTACGATGTGTTCGACGCCGGCGAGCACCCCGGCAATTTCTATCTCTGGGGCGCGATGGGCGGCGCCGCGATGGTTGGGCTCGGCCTCGCGCTGGCGCAGCCGAAGCGCCCGGTGCTCGTCGTCACCGGCGACGGCGAGCAGCTGATGGGGATCGGCAGCCTCTTGACCATCGCCACCAAGCAGCCCGGCAATCTCTCGATCGCGGTGCTCGACAACGGCCATTTCGGCGAGACCGGGATGCAGCTCAGCCACTCCGGCCTCGGCGCCAGGCTCGAGGTGATCGCGAGCGGCGCGGGCATTGCCAGCATTTCCGATATCGCCGACATGGCCGGCGTTGAGGCCTTCCGCGCCAGCCTGCGCGATCTCGGCGGCGGCCCGCGGCTGGCGCGCATCCGCATCGCCGCCGGCGAGGTCGAGCGCGCGCTGCCGCCGCGCGACGGCACCTACCTGAAAAACCGCTTCCGTGGCCATCTCGGCTTCGCGGTGAAGTGATGCGCAAGCCGCGCTCAGGCGAGCTGGATATCCCAGAGCCCCTCGGCGCGCAGCGCGGCGACCTCGTCGCGCAACAGCTTTGCGAGCAGCGTCATCGCATTGGAGCCGGGATGCTCGACCGGCGAGGCCAGCGTCAGCTCGCGCCGCGGCGCCGGCCGCGCAATGGAGGCGGTCTCGAGCCGCCCCTCCGCCACCTCGGCGCGCACCGAGGACGGCGGCAGCAAGGTATATCCGAGGCCCTCCTCGACCAGGCTGGTCAGCACGCGAAACGAATCCGCCTCGAGCCTGACGTCGAGATCGATCTTCTTTTTGGCCGCGGCATGTTCGAGCAGCGCACGGAGCCCGTGCGAATGACTGGGCAGCACCAAGCGCTGGCGCATCAGCCAGCCGAACTCGACCTGCTTCTTCTGCTTCAGCCCGCTGCCGCGCGGGCCGACCGCGACGATGCTATCGCGGCCGAGGCTCTGCACCGTCAGATGCAGATCGACCGACGGCCCGTAGATCACCGCGAGGTCCATCTCGCCGCGATGCAGCCACTCGATCAGATGGCCGCTGTAGCTTTCGACGATGCAGAGCGAGATGCCGGGATAGCGCTCCACCGTGCGCCGCGCCAGCCGCGCCGAGAGCACGCAGCTCACCGTTGGCACCAGCCCGAGCACGACGCGGCCGGACGGTGCGCCGCCGGCGGACTGGATGTCGTCCCGAATCTGGTCGATCTGCCGCACGATACCGCCGGTGCGCGCCAGCAGCAGCCGGCCGGCATCGGTCAGCACCATGCCGCGGCCGTTGCGCGTGAACAGTTCGGTGCGCAGCTCATGCTCCAGGAGCTTGATCTGCCGGCTCAGCGCCGGCTGCGCGACCCGCAGGGTATCGGACGCCTTGCTCAGACTCCCGAGTTCCGCGACACACGCAAACGTCCTAAGCTGGCGGAAATCCATACTTGCCAATCCTGGAAGGCAGGTTCATACGCTATAACAAAACAGCATAGGGAGTTTACCGGGGCCCCACAACAGCGGGCAATTGGCCTGCTTCAGGCACAACCTCTCGGCAAGATGAAACAATGACCACACACGATCAACACACCGACGACCACACAGACATCCGCGACGCGGTGGCAAAACTCTGCGCGCAGTTTCCCGGCGAATACTGGCGCAAGCTCGACCGCCAGATGGCCTATCCGAAGGAATTCGTCGATGCGCTGACAGAGGCCGGCTATCTCTCGGTCTTGATCCCCGAGGAATATGGCGGCGCGGGCCTGAAATTGTCGGCGGCGGCGGCGATCCTGGAAGAGATCCAGCGCGCCGGCTGCAATGGCGGCGGCTGCCATGCCCAGATGTACACGATGGGCACCGTGCTGCGGCACGGCAATGATGCACAGAAAGCCAAGTATCTGCCGAAGGTCGCGACCGGCGAATTGCGGCTGCAGGCGTTCGGCGTCACCGAGCCGACCAGCGGCACCGATACCTCGTCGCTGAAAACCTTCGCGCGCCGCGAGGGCGACCATTACGTCGTCAACGGCCAGAAGATCTGGACCAGCCGCGCCGAATATTCCGACCTTATGGTGCTGCTGGCGCGCACCACGCCGAAGGAACAGTCGAAGAAGCGCACCGACGGGCTTTCGGTGTTCATCGTCGACATGCGCGAGGTGAAGGGCAAGGGTCTCGAGATCCGCCCCATCAGAACCATGATGAACCACGCCACCACCGAAGTGTTCTTCACCGACATGAAGGTGCCGGCGGAGAATCTGATCGGCGAGGAAGGCAAGGGCTTTCGCTACATTCTGTCCGGCATGAACGCCGAGCGCATCCTGATCGCGGCCGAGTGCGTCGGCGACGCCAAATGGTTCATCCAGAAGGCGACCAACTACGCCAAGGAGCGCAGCGTGTTCGGCCGGCCGATCGGCCAGAATCAAGGCATCCAGTTTCCAATTGCAAAAGCCTACGCCTCGATGCGCGCGGCCGAGCTGATGGTGAAGGAAGCCACCCGCAAATATGAGGCGGGCCTCGATTGCGGCGCCGAGGCCAACATGGCCAAGATGCTGGCGGCCGATGCCTCCTGGGAAGCGGCCAATGCCTGCGTGCAGACCCATGGCGGCTTCGGCTTTGCGGAGGAGTACGACGTCGAGCGCAAGTTCCGCGAGACGCGGCTCTATCAGGTGGCGCCGATCTCGACCAATCTGATCCTGTCCTTCGTCGCCGAGCACGTGCTCGGCATGCCCCGCTCCTACTGAGTTCTGTGATCATGCTGCCGCTTGAGGGATTGACCGTCATCGCCGTCGAACAGGCGGTTGCCGCGCCGTTCTGCTCGTCACGCCTGGCGGACGCCGGCGCCCATGTGATCAAGATCGAGCGGCCCGAGGGCGATTTCGCCCGCGGCTATGATGCCGCGGCGAAGGGCCAGAGCAGTTATTTCGTCTGGCTCAACCGCGGCAAGGACTCCGCGGTGGTCGATCTCGCCACCAAAGAAGGCCGCGCCACGCTGGAAGAGCTGATCGCAGGCGCCGACGTGCTGTTGCAGAACCTCAAGCCCGGCTCGATGGACAAGCTCGGCTTCTCGCGCGAGCGGCTGCGCAAGGACTATCCGAAGCTGATCATGTGCACGATCACCGGCTACGGCGACACCGGCCCCTATGCCGACCGCAAGGCCTATGACCTGCTGATCCAGGCCGAGAGCGGCCTCGCCTCGATCACCGGCGGCCCCGAAGGCGCCTCGCGCGTCGGCATGTCGATCGTCGATGTCGCGACCGGCGCTACCGCGCATGCCTCGATCCTCGAAGCATTGATTGGCCGCGGCCGCACCGGCCAGGGCGCGGATATCAGGATCTCGATGTTCGACGTGATGGCCGACTGGCTCACCGTGCCGCTGCTCAATGCCGAGGACGGCAAATCGCCGAAGCGGATCGGCCTCGCCCATCCCTCGATCGCGCCCTATGGCGTATTCCGCTCCAAGGACGGCAAGGAGATCCTGATCTCGATCCAGAGCGAGCGCGAGTGGAAGACGCTGTGCGCCAAGGTGCTGGGACAGCCTGCTCTCCCCGACGATCCGCGCTTTGCCAACATGGTCGAGCGGGTGCGTAACCGCACGCTGACCGACCAGATCGTCAACGACAGCTTTGGCAAGCTCACGCGCGAGGAATTGCTGGCGAAGCTCGCGGAGGCCGACATCGCCTTTGCCGAGGTCAACAGCATGGACGACCTCGCCAAGCATCCGCATCTGCGTCGCATCGAGGTCGACACGCCGAACGGCAAGGTCAGCTATCCGGCGCCGGCCGCGATCGTCGTCGGTGAAGACAGGCACTACGGCAAGGTGCCCGCGATCGGCGAGCGCACCAAACGTTAGGCTGCAATGAGATCAGGCGCGATCGCAATCAAGAACGAGCTGCGCCCCCTCTCCCGCTTGCGGCAGGGCTGTCCGGGGAATGATTCACTGTGTCGCGGTGCATGCTCGGCAAAACCGAGGCAAATCGGTCTTTTCTGGTTGTCGAGACACAGAAGGCCGAGCATGCGATTTCGCGATAGCATTTTTAGTAGGCTGCTTGAACCGATCAATCGGCGGCAGTTTCAGACGGCTGTGGATCGTCTGGACGGGGATGCCTACGACAAGTCGTTCAAGAGCTGGGATCACCTGGTAGCGCTGATCTATGCGCAGTTGAGCGGGAACAACAGCCTGCGCGCCGTGGTGACCGGCTTCAACGCCAATCCTCAGCATCACTATCATCTGGGCACCGGCAGGTTGTCCCGCTCGACGCTGTCGGATGCCAATACCCGCCGCCCGTCCAGCATTTTTGCGCAAACCTTTGCACGATTGTCGGCGATGGCAAGCCGGCAGTTGCGGGGCGAAGGCAAGGAGATGGTGCGCCTGATCGACGCCAGTCCGATCCCGCTTGGCAAAGTTTGCACCTGGGCGGTGTGGAACGGCCGCATCCGCGGCATGAAGCTGCACGTGGTCTACGATCCCAAGGGCGATATCCCGAAGTGCGTCGAGGTGACGGCTGCCAACGTCAACGATATCGAGATCGGTCGCCAGACTCCGATCCAGGCCGGCACAACCTACGTGTTCGACAAGGGATATTGCCGTTTCGACTGGTGGCAGAAGATCAATGATAGCAAGGCTTTCTTCGTGACCCGGCCGAAGACGAGCATCCGGCTACGCGCGGTCAGGCATCGCACCATCCGCAACAGCAAGGGGGACGGCTTCAGGATCATCGTCGACGACGAGGTGAAGCTCACCAGTAAGGGCGACTCGCGTTTGCCGATACCGCTGCGGCGCATCAAGGTCAGGCGGGAGAACGGCGGCGTGATCACGCTTCTCACCAACGATACGACCCGAACGGCCGTCGAGATCGCCGCCCTCTACAAGAGCCGGTGGCAGATCGAACTGCTGTTCCGCTGGATCAAGCAGCACCTCGACATCCGCAAGTTCCTCGGCACCAACGACAATGCAATCCGCCTGCAAGTGCTTGCTGCGATGATTGCCTACCTACTGTTGCGCATTGCCGCGCGGACCAACTGCATCAAAATGCTGCCGCTCAGGCTCGCCGAACTCGTCAGCCAGTTCCTGTTCACCCGGCGAGCCTTCGCCAGCATCGACAAGCCTCCGCCAATCAACCCTAGCCGCCGCAAATGCAGAACGCCCCTCAACCAGATGGAACTCTGCTATGGTTGAATTTCCCCGGACAGCCCTGCCCTTGCGGGGGAGGGTTGGGGTGGGGCTCTCTCCACGAATCCCACCGTGGAGAGAGCCCCCACCCGGCGCTGCGCGCCGACCTCCCCCGCAAGCGGGAGAGGTGTGCCGAGTTTGCCGTCACACCGACGCCATCACGCTCAGATTTCTCTCACCGCGGGCAAAATCTCATGACCGATAAACTCGACCTCGATCATCTCCGCCAGTGGATCGGCCGCTCCCAGGAGGCCTCCGACGTCGTCACCAAATATCTCGTGATGGGGCTGCGCGCGACGCTGTTCCAGGAGATCGGCGAGCCAAAGGCCGGCGATGCCGCGCCGTGGACCACGCATTGGTGCCTGGCGCAGCCGGTGTTTCCGATGTCGCAGCTTGGCCCCGACGGCCATCCGACCCGCGGCGGCTTCCTGCCGCCGGTGCCGCTGCCGCGCCGGATGTGGGCCGGCGGCGAGCTCGAATTCTTCGACGCACTGCGCATCGGCGACGACGCCAAGCGCACCTCGCGCATTGCAGACGTCACAGTGAAATCGGGCTCGACCGGCACGCTGTGCTTCGTCTCGGTCAACCACGAGGTCACGACCTCGCGCGGGCTTGCGGTCCGCGAGCGGCAGGACATCGTCTATCGCGAGATGACGACGCAGGCCGCAGCGCCCGCCAAGGCGCCGCCGCCTCCGGTCGCGCAGCATCGCGAGAGCCACGTCTCCGACCCGGTGCTGCTGTTTCGTTATTCGGCGCTGACCTTCAACGGCCACCGTATCCATTACGACCGCGACTACGTCACCAAGGTCGAGGGCTATCCGGGCCTGATCTTCCACGGCCCGCTGCAGGCCTCCTTCATCGTCGAGCTCGCCGCCAAGCTGCGCGACGGCAAGCCGCCGAAGAAGCTGTCCTATCGCGGCGTGCAGCCGCTGTTCGAGGGCAGCGAGTTCTCGATCAATGCCAACGACAAGGACGGCGGCATGGAGCTGTGGACCGCCAACGCCGAGGGCCAGCCGACCATGAAGGGCACGGCGACCTGGTAAGGTCCGCACGCGGCGCTGCTGTTGCGACACAAGATGAACGGCCCGCTTTCGCCGGCGTCTCGCATCCTTTACTGTGATCGCATTCAGCCATGGATCAAGGGATCATGAGTCGCTTCTGGAGTTCGGTCGTCCACAATCTGTCGCCATACGTGCCCGGCGAGCAGCCGAAGATCGATGGCCTCGTCAAGCTCAATACCAACGAGAATCCCTACCCGCCGTCGCCGCACGCGCTGGCTGCGATCGCCGCGACGACGGATCGACTGCGGCTCTACCCGGATCCCCGTGCAACCGCACTGCGCGAGGCGATCTCAGCGCGCTATGGCGTCACGCCAGACGAAGTGTTTGTCGGCAATGGCTCGGACGAGGTGCTGGCTCACGCCTTTCCGGCGCTCCTGAAGCACGACGCGCCGCTGCTGTTCCCCGACATCACCTACAGCTTCTACCCGGTCTACTGCCGCCTCTATGGCGTCAGCTACGAGGCGGTGCCGCTCGATGCCGCGATGCGGGTGAATTTGACCGACTACCGGCGGCCCGGCAGCGCGATCCTGCTGTGCAATCCGAACGCGCCGACCGGGATCGCGCTGCCGCGTGCCGCAATCGAGGCGCTGCTCCGCGAGCATCCCGACCGCCTGGTGGTGGTCGACGAGGCCTATGTCGACTTCGGCGCCGAGAGCGCCGTGCCACTGGTGGCGCGGCACGACAATCTGCTGGTGGTGCAGACGCTGTCCAAGTCGCGCGCGCTGGCGGGGCTTCGGGTCGGCTTCGCGATCGGCCAGCGCCCGCTGATCGAGGCGCTGGAGCGGGTGAAGGACAGCTTCAACTCCTATCCGCTGGATTGCTTTGCAATCGCGGGCGCGGTCGCCTCGATCGGGGACGAGGCCTGGTTCGAGGAGACGCGGCAACGCATCATCCGGAGCCGCGAGGCGCTGGTCCGCGGCCTCGCCGAGCTTGGCTTCGAGGTGCTGCCGTCGCTCGCGAATTTCGTGTTCGCCCGTCATCCTGGCCACCGCGGCGCGGATCTCGCCGCGAAGCTGCGCGAGCGCGGCGTCCTGGTCCGGCATTTCCAGAAGCCGCGGATCGAGGACTTTTTGCGCATTACGGTCGGGACGGACGATGAGTGCGGCCGCCTGATCGGCCTGCTGCGCGGCATGGTCTGATCGCCGTCCGCAAGCCACGCAACTTGCGATCGATAGCGGCAACCCGCATAGTGAGCTTCGAGCCGGCGGCGCGGCAAAGCAACTCAACGACGACGACGCGCCCCGCGGCGAGATGGCACGGTTCTCCGGGAAGGAGCTGTCATGCGATTTGCGATCGGCGACGCGACCGTCGACGTCATCGTCGATGACGATGATTTTGCGCTTCCGCTCTCCGAGTTCCTGCCTGGGTATGATCGCGGCCTGATCGAAGCGAATCGCGATATCCTGGAGCCGGTGTTCATCGATCTCGCCCGGGACCAGGCGAAACACGCGATCCAGAGCTTTGTGGTGCGAACAGGCGGACGAACCTTGCTGATCGACTCCTGCATCGGCGAACACAAGGACATCCCCGAGATCCCGGCCTGGCACCGGCGGAACGGCAGCGGCTTCCTCGATCGGTTGCGCGCGAGCGGCGTCGATCCGGCCGACATCGATCTGGTGTTCTGCACCCATCTGCATGTCGATCACGTCGGCTGGAATACGCGCCAGGACAATGGTCGCTGGCAGCCGACCTTTCCCAACGCGCGCTATCTGTTCGGCCGCCGCGAGCTTGCCGACTGGATGACGCAACACGATACTGGCCGGGCCGCGCCGATCCACGCCCGCGCCCTTGAACAGAGCGTCATTCCGATCGTCGAGGCAGGCCGTGTCGATCTGGTCGACGATGGCCATGAGCTCGGTCCCGGTCTGCGGCTCGTGCCCCTGCCGGGCCACACCAGCGGGCAGATGGGCCTGCTCGTCGACTACCCGCAACATCGTGCGATCTTTTGCGGGGATGCCGTGCACAATCCGGTGCAGGTCTTCCAGCCCGATCTCTCGACGTCATCCTGTGCCGACCCGCAGCTGGCGGGCGAGACGCGCACGAAAATCCTGGCAGAGGCCGCAGACAGCGGCCGGCTGGTCATACCGGCCCACTTCCGTGGCTCGCGTTGCGCCCATATCCGTCGAGACGGCAACGGCTACGCGCCGGTGTTCGACACCGGGCATGGGTGAGACCGCGATGCGCGGCCGCGTGGCTTACCGCGATGGAGAGGATACTCCTGTTTGCTCGCTCACTCCGGCAACGGCTGGCCGGCCTGCTCGCGCACGATGTAGTCGGCGTACCAATCCGGCCAGTTCGCATCGTGCCCGCCGGTGCGTTTCTCGTGCTCGCCATGCGCGGCTGCCGCACGGCGGAGCGCGGCGGCGAGATCCGCCGATGACGAGAAGGTCGTGCTGCTGGTATCGACGCGGCCGGGCAGGCGCTGCGTGACCTGCTGCAGCAGCCAGACATTGCCGTCGGGGTCGCTGAACGTGGCAAGCGAACCGTAGCTCGGCCGCTCCGGATCGGGTCCCTTGATGCGGCCTTGCGGTCCGCGGTGGAACACCTCGCTGACATCGACGCCGCGCGCGATCAGCTCGGCGCGCGCCGCCGCGATGTCGTTCACGATCAGGAAGCGCGGCAGCGCGGATCCCTTGTCGAGATGAACAGAGGTCGGCGAGCCCGGCGGCGTCAATTGGAGGGCACGCGAGCCGTCCGCCCTGACGAAATCGGCGTCGAGCCGCCAGCCCAGGTTCTCATAGAAGCGCTTGGCGCGATCGACATCGGACACCGGGATCACGACGACTTCGAGCTTCATGTCGACGCCCGGCTTCGAACCCATGCTTTCGGCACTCATGGCTCGCTCCTTGAAATGTGAGGGACCGGGCGGAAGATGCCCGTTGCACCCGGATCCACGATAGCGCATATTACTATGAATATCATAGTTACTTCGGATGAAGAAAACGTGATGTCAAAGCCAAAGGGCAACCCTGCTGACCGAACGCTCTGTCCGGTGGCACGCGCGGAGACCGTCGTGGGCGATCGCTGGACCGTGCTGGTGCTGCGCGAGCTGTTCGCGCGCAACCACCGCTTCGAGGAGATTCAGGCCTACACCGGCGCGACGCCCCAGATGATCGCGGCACGGCTGAAGAAGCTGGAGGCCGACGGACTGGTGACGCGCCGCATCTACAACAAGCATCCGCTGCGCCACGAGTATCATTTGACGGAGAAGGGCGCGGCGTTCTTCCCCGTGATGTTCGCGCTGCGCGCCTGGGGCGAGACCTGGTGCAAGTCGCCCAGGGACGGTCTTTCGATGAACTACACCCACCTCACCTGCGGCAAGCTGGCCGGGCTCGGTCCGGTCTGCCAGGCCTGCGGCGAACCGCTGCATTGGGCCGACATGGTCGCCGAGCGAATGCCAAAATATCAACGAGAGCGCGACGCGCGCTGGGAGGCCTTCAAGGCGACCCGCTGAATTTCCCGACGCCGCCGGCGCAGGCGGACGGCGCGAAAGCATTCGCGCCGTCGCAGCGACTCGATCACACGGGGCCGACCCGGCCGACCCCCGCACAACAAACGGTGACCACCATGCCATTCGTTCGTATCGACCTGAAACGCGGCAAGTCCGCCGAATACCGCAAGACCCTGGGCGAGATCGTCTACAAGGCGATGCTCGACGTGATCAACGTGCCGCAGAATGACAAGTTTCAGATCATCACCGAGCATGATCGCGGCGACCTGAACTACGCCGAAAGCTATCTCGGCAACAGCTACAGCGACGATCTCATCTTCATCCAGATCACGTTGAATGCCGGGCGTTCGGTCGAGATGAAGAAGGCGTTCTACAAGCGGATCGTGGACGATTTCCAGAACCAGTTGCAGGGCCGCCCGGACGATATCTTCATCAGCCTGGTCGAGGTCGCCAAGGAAAACTGGTCGTTCGGCAACGGCATCGCCCAATACGCAAGCTGACCCCGGGGAACAGGGACGCGGCGGACGGTTCGCTGTCTGCATGGCGGCTCAGCAAAATGCCGGCCGTCCGCCGCTTGCGATCGGCATTGCCAGCCCGCATAGTGCGCCCGCACGAACAACAACAAACAGGGAGGCAACCATGAGGACGATCGCAGCCGCGCTGTGTGCGCTCGCGCTGATCGCAACCGGTGCGCAGGCACAGACGCTCAAGGAATTCATGGCCGTGGTCATGAAGAAATGGACCGCGCCGTTCGAACCGTTCCAGCTGATCGGCAACATCTATTATGTCGGCACTGACGGCATCGCGGTCTACATCATCAAGACGTCGCAAGGGCTGATCCTGATGGATACGGCGATGCAGCAGTCGACCGGCATGATCAAGGACAACATCGCCAAGCTCGGCTTCAAGGTCGCCGACATCAAGGACATCCTCAACACACATGCCCATCTCGATCACACCGGCGGCTTTGCCGAGATCAAGCAGGAGACCGGCGCGCAGCTGATCGCCGGCGAGCGCGACAAGCCGCTGCTCGAAGGCGGCTACTATCCGGGCGACGAGAACAACGCCGATCTCGGCTTTCCGCCGGTCAAGGTCGATCGCACCGTCAAGGAAGGCGACAAGGTGACGCTCGGCGACGTGACGCTGACCGCGCACACCACGCCCGGCCATTCGCCCGGCTGCACCAGCTGGGAGATGACGGTGAAGGACGGCAACCAGGAGCGCACCGTGCTGTTCTTCTGCAGCGGGACGGTGGCGCTGAACCGGCTGGTCGGCCGCCCGACCTATGCCGGCATCGTCGACGACTACCGCTCGACCTTCGCCAAGGTCAAGGGAATGAAGGTCGACGTGCTGCTCGGGCCGCATCCGGAGGTCTATGACATGCAGGCCAAGCGCGCGCAGATGAAGGACGGCGCACCGAACCCGTTCGTCAAGCCGGGCGAGAACGCCAGCTATGTGGCAGGCCTCGAGCAGGATTTCGACAAGCAGCTCGACAAGCAAACCGCCGCGCTGCAGAAGGCGAATTAGCCGCGCTTTTTTCGGCCGTTGCCGCGGCAACTATGGGCGCGGCGGCTTGACATCGCCGGGCAATCCATCGAGATGGTGGATTGCCTTTCCGCTTTTGCCGCGCGCAATGACGGAACATAACAAGACAGCAAGGGGAGCCGCCCGATGTCGTCCCGCAAGCCCGCCGCCGGCAAGGGCAAGACCGTCACCGTCAAGGACGCCACCTTCGGCCTGCTGCGCGCGTGGGGCATCAAAAAGGTTTTCGGCAATCCCGGCTCGACCGAATTGCCGTTCCTGAGCGACTGGCCCGATGACATCGACTACGTGCTCGGCCTGCAGGAGGCCTCGGTCGTCGGTATGGCCGACGGCTATGCGCTGGCGACGCGCAATGCCGGTTTCATCAATCTGCATTCGGCGGCCGGCGTCGGCAACGCGCTCGGCAACATCTACAACGCCTATCGCAACCAGACCCCGCTCGTCATCACCGCGGGCCAGCAGGCGCGTTCGATCATGCCGCTGCAGGCCTTCCTCTATGCCGAGCGCGCGTCCGAATTCCCGCGTCCTTACGTCAAATTCGCCGTCGAGCCGGCGCGCGCCGAGGACGTGCCGGCGGCGATCGCGCGAGCCTATTATGTCGCGATGCAGCCGCCCTGCGGGCCGACTTTCGTCTCGGTGCCGATCGACGATTGGGCGCATGCGACGCAGCCGCTCGATGCGCGCCAGGTCAGCCGCGAGGTCGGCCCCGATACGCCCGCGATGCAGGCGCTGGTGGCGGCGCTCGGCGAAGCCAAGCGCCCTGCTTTCGTCGTCGGCCCCTCCGTCGATCGCGCGCAAGCCGTCGATCTCATGGTGAAGGTCGCCGAGAGGTCGAAGGCTGCGGTCTGGGCCAGCCCGTTCTCGGCGCGCTGCTCGTTCCCCGAGCGGCATCCGCAATTTGCCGGCTTCCTGCATGCCGCACCCGGCCAGCTCTCCGACGCGCTGCGCGATCACGATCTCGTCGTCGTGGTCGGTGCGCCGGTGTTCACCTTCCATGTCGAGGGCCATGCCGCGATCTTCGACGGCGCGACCACGATCTTCCAGATCACCGACGATCCGGACGCTGCTGCGATGACACCCACCGGCCATAGCATCGTCGCGACCATGAAGCCGGCGTTGTCGGCGCTGCTCGAGATGCTGCCCGAGACCAGGCGCGCCGCAGCCGCGGGACGCGTCCTGCCGCCGGCGCCCGCGGCCGGCGATCCGATTCCCGCCGAATACGCGCTGCACGCGCTCGCGGCCGCGATGGGACCGCACGATGCGCTGGTCGAGGAAGTGCCGTCGCACCGCCCGCTGATGCAGAAGGCGATGCCGATGCGCGGCCAGGACAGTTTTTACACCATGGCGAGCGGCGGCCTCGGCTACAGCCTGCCGGCCGCGGTCGGCATGGCGCTCGGCCGCAGCGCGGGCCGCACGGTCTGCCTGATCGGTGACGGCTCGGCGATGTATTCGATCCAGGCACTGTGGACCGCCGCACAGCGCAAGCTGCCGCTGACGGTCGTGGTGCTCAACAATTCCGGCTACGGCGCGATGCGCTCGTTCAGCCAGGTGATGCAGGTGCGCAACGTGCCAGGCCTCGATTTGCCGGGCATCGATTTCGTCAAGCTCGCCGAAGGCATGGGCTGCGATGCAGTGCGGGTGACGAAATCGGCCGAGCTCGCGAGCGCCTACAAGCGCGGCTTGTCGCATCAGGGCGCGAGCCTGATCGAGGTGATGGTGGATTCCGCCGTGCCGCTGCTCTACACGCAGAAGGCGTAAGATCGCGCCGATCAAGTGGCGGACTTCTGACGCACGCAGTGAGGAGGCACCAGCGGAAGGGTTCCCTCCCCCCTTGCGGGGGAGGGTTAGGGAGAGGGGTGCCACACGACGTGCTCTCTCAGTATGAGTTTCAACGATGCGCGATCGAAGTTGCCAAAGCGCAACGCACTTCAATCATCTCGCCTGGGGCTTACCGCTCTCCCCAGCCCTCCCCCGACGCAAGTCGGGCCTGCCCGACTTGCGCAAATTTGCAATGCGCAACCGGGGTACACCCCGGTTGCGTTGGGGGAGGGAGCCTGACGAGCGTGCTCACCTCACGAGTGCAGGCTCCTGCTCCAGCACAGGCGCTGATGGCGCCGGCACCTCGCAGCCGGTGGCGCAGCAGCGGCCGGGCTGCTTCGACACCCGCTGTCCCTCGTCGACGAGACCGCGGCCGAGCAGGTTCTCGACCAGCTCGGCCTTCTCCATCACCGGATAGTTGCGCCAGATCTCGCGCTTCATCGCCTCCGGCGAACCGCCGCCATGCAGCGAGATCACCGAGTACCAGCCGGCTTGGTGCGAGACCGTGAGGTCCTCGATCAGCCGCGCCACCTCGGCGCGCTGCTCGGCCGGGATGTCGGGACGTCCGCCCATGACAGCGGCGAGCGAGGCGCGCGTCTCCGGATTGTGGTCCTCATCGGGCCCCGGCAGCGCGACGATCAGACCGCCAGAGACGTAATGCGCCACGCGGTGCATGTCGTAGATCTTGGTCGCAAGCAAAAGCTTGCCGATGTTCGAGAACACCGCATCCGGCATCACCGAACCGGCGGGGTCCTTCGTGCAGTAGACCGAGGACGCGACGCCGCACGCATAGAAGCTCTCGGTGATGGTGATGAGCTCGACCATCGCCTCGCGAATGTGCGCATGCTGCTCGGCATCGAGCCCGTTGGCCTCGATCATCAGGGCGCCGGCGCCGATCAGAAGATCGCCGAACCCGGCGCGCGCGCCGATGCAGGAGTGGCGGTGATGGGTGGCGTAGGACGTGGTGAGGAAGCCGCCCTCCTCGGTCTCGCCGGCGAGGAAGACACGATCATGCGGCACGAACACGTCGTCGAAGATCACGACACCGACCGACTGGCCGTATTTCGCCGAGAATTTCGCAGCGGCATCGCCGGGCCGGCCGGCCGGGCGCGCGACGATGGTGACGCCAGGCGCATCGACCGGCACCGCGCAACATACCGCAAAATCCCTGTCGTCGGGCACATGGGTGCGGCACGGCATGACAAGGAATTCGTGCATATAGGGCGCGCCGGTGACGATCGCCTTGGTGCCGCGGATCACGATGCCGTCGGCGCGGCGCTCCTTGATGTGGACATAGACGTCCGGATTGGCCTGCAGGCCCGGCCGCTTGGAGCGGTCGCCCTTGGCATCGGTCATGGCAACGCCGAGCGTCAGGTCCTGGTCCTGCACCTCGTGCAGGTAGTTGAGGAAGCGCTGGCTGTAATCGGTGCCGTGCCGATCGTCGGTCAGCTTCGTCGCCTGATAGAGGCCGTTGAGCGCATCATGGGTGAGATAGCGTTGCGCGCAGCCCGATGTCCTGCACACCAGCCGCACCGCCTCGAGCTTGTAGAGCAGGTCCTGCGAGCTCTCATTGATGTGGAGCATGCGGTTGACCGTCTTGCCCGAGGTGCCCTGCCGCGCCGTCATGATCGGCGCGTGCTCGGCGCGATGCGCGAAATCGTAGGTCACGCCGACACCCGCCACGCCCGGCGCCAGCAACGGCTCGTCGGCGACGCTCGCGACCGCCTCGCCATTGACGAAGACCCGCGGCTTGTAGCGGCGCAGGGATTCCCGGTAGTCCGCAGCCGTCATCAGCATGGCGTTCTCCCTTGCTCATTTATTCTAACACTGTTAAATTATCTAACGGTGTTAGAATTGAGTCAAGACGGATTCGCCTGAACATGCAGATGCGCGAGAGCAGGAAGGAAGCGGTCAGCCGCCACAAGCGGGAGCTGATCCTCGATGCAGCGCGCAGCGTGTTTGTCGAGGAAGGCCTCGAGGGCGCGAGCCTGCGGGCGATCGCGACCCGGGCCGGCTACACCCCGGCGGCGCTGTATTTCCATTTCGATTCCAAGGAAGCGATCTATGCCGAGGTGCTGCGGCAATCGCTGGCCTCGCTCGGCCAGGCCGTCAGCGCCGCGGTCACGACGACGCGCGGCGCCAAACAGAAGTTGCATTCCGCTGGCATGGCTTTCTTCCGTTACTACGCGGAGCATCCACGCGACCTCGATCTCGGCTTCTATCTGTTCCGCGGCGGCATGAAGCCGGCCGGGCTCGGCCACGACCGTGACCACGAGCTGAACGCCGCGCTGGAGGCTGCGCTGCATCCGATTGCGGAAGCCGCCGAGGCGCTCGGCGCGTCCAGGCTAAAGGCGAATACGGTGATGGTGGATTGCTTCGCGCACGCGACCGGCCTGCTGCTGTTGCTGCACACCGGCCGCATCAGAATGTTCGGCGCCTCGGCGCCCGATCTGATGGATACGTATTTGCGCGACAGGATCGCGCAACTCGGCAAGGGGTGAGCCGCGCGAGGCCATTGCGCTAGGAGGCCACCGGGGCGGACGGGTTCCCTCCCCCCTTGCGGGGGAGGGTAAGGGAGAGCGGTGGCCGCACGGCGCGCCCTCTCAATAGGTACTTGAACGACGCGCTGCCGAAATTGCCAGAGCGAGGTTTGCGGCGATCATCTCGCCCGGGGCTTACCCCTCTCCCCAACCCTCCCCCGCAAGGGGGGAGGGAGCCTGACCAGCGTGCTCACCTCACATTGCAGCGACATGCGCGGCGAGCCTTCGGCTGCGAGTCACTTCCCGTGCGTCTCGCGCATCTTGGCCTGGATCTTGGCCATGCCGCCGATCCAGCGGTCGTAGTTCTCGGTCTTCTTGCGCATGTAGCCGAGCACCTGCGGGTGCGGCAGGATCAGGAAGGTCTCCTGCTCGATGCCCTTGATCGCGTCCTGCGCGACCTGGTCCGCGGAGAGATCGCCGTCGCCGGATTGCGGGCCCCTCGGGATCGAGCGCAGCATGTTGGTCTCGACGCCCTGCGGGCAGAGGATCGAGACCTTGATGTTGTCGGCGCGGTGCGAGATCGCGAGGTTTTCGGCAAAGCCGACCGCGGCGTGCTTGGTGGTCGAATAAGCCGGGCTGCCGACCTGCGACAGCAGACCTGCGGCAGAGATCGTGTTGAGGAAGTAGCCGCCGCCGCGCGCCTTCATGCGCGGCACCAGATGTCGTGCAGCATAGACATGCGCCATCACATGGATCGCCCAGCTGCGCGACCACGGCTCGTCCGAGGTGCCGCCGGCATTTTTCGACAGCGGATCGAAGCCGCCGCCGATCCCGGCATTTGAACAGAACAGCGCGATCGGGCCGAACATGCGCTCGGTCTCGTCGATCACGTGCAGGATGTTCTTCTCCTGCCCGACATCGCATTTGAAGGCCGCGCCGTCGACCGAGGCCGCGACCTTCTCGGCCGCCGCGTGATCGAGGTCGACCACCACGACCTTGGATGCGCCCGCGGCGTGGAACGCCTCGCACAGCGCCTTGCCGATGCCATTGCCACCGCCGGTGACCACCACAACCTTACCTGCCACCTGCATGGCCATCCTCCCGATATCTTTAGCTGGCACGCTATCGCTTTGCCCACCCTATCCCGTGCGTCCCGTCATCCCCGCGCAAAGGCTGCGCCTTTGTCGCTGGAGGAGCGCGGAGCGCGTCTCGAAGGATGCATGGCCCAGCTGGTGGCGTCGACCCTTCGAGACGCGCGTACCGCGCTCCTCAGGGTGACGGGAGAGAGCGGGCGGGCCTATCGGGATCATGATAGCCCATCCGCCGCAGATGGCGAAAGGCTCAGCTCGCCAGCACGACGTCGAACACCGCCGTATAGTGACAGGCGGCCCCGAGCAGCACGAAGCCGTGCCAGATCGCATTCTGGAAGCGCAGCCGCCGCCAGGAGTGGAAGATCACCCCCAGGCTGTAGAGGATGCCGCCGGCCAGCACAAAGCCGAGCGCCATCGCCGGCAGCGCCTTGACGACGCGGTCGTAGAGCATGATGCCGCTCCAGCCGATCGCAAGGTAGAGCCCGACTGCGAGCCGGTCGAAGCGGCCGGGAAAGCGCAGCTTGAGCCAGATCCCGACGATCGCCACGCACCACACCCCGACGAGCAGCGCGAGCGCGAAAGTGCTGTCCTTCAGTTCCACGATGAACGGCGTATAGGTCGCAGCGATCAAGAGATAGATCGCGGAGTGATCGAAGCGCCGCAGCACCCATTTGGCGCGCGACACCGGCCAGAGATTATAGGTCGCCGACAACACCAGCATCGCGAGCAGGCCCGCGACATAGACCGACACCACGGCAACGTCGAACGGACCGGCATAGACCGCGGTCAGCACGATCAGCGCGGTGGCGGCAACCAGCCCGAAACAGACGCCGATGATGTGGACGACGCCGTCGGCGATCAGCTCGGCACGGTCGTAGTTCCACAGCGCGGCGCCGGCCGCGTGGATCGAGGTCGAGGCGAATTGCTTCAGGCGGAAGACCGTCATGCAGGCTTTCCTGTGGGCCGCCAGATTATGGGTATCGCTGATGTCGCGGCACATTCAATCCCTCGCCTGCAAAGGCGCCGGAAATGTGAAGCTTGATTTTGCCCTGATAATCGCCACTTTGCGGATGATCGCCCGCCCCTTTTGGCTCCTCCTGCCGGGTCCTTTCGTTAACCCTCCATGCCCCCCAGGTTTCGAGATATCGTCGAGGAAGCGCGTCTCTCGGCGCGGGCGCTGCTCGACTATGGCGAGGGCTTCTTCAACCCGACGGTACGGCTCGGCGTCACCGGGCTGTCGCGCGCCGGCAAGACCGTGTTCATCACCGCGCTGGTGCACGGCCTGACGCGGGGCGGCCGCTTCCCGGTGTTCGAGGCCTATGCCTCGGGGCGGATCGCGCGCGCCTATCTCGCACCGCAACCTGACGATGCGGTGCCGCGCTTTGCCTACGAGAACCATGTCCGCACTTTGGTCGAGGAGCTGCAATGGCCGAGCTCGACCACCGACATCTCCGAGCTTCGGCTGGTGATCGAGTATCAGCGGCAAAATGGCGCGGACCGCACGCTGACCCTCGACATCGTCGACTATCCCGGCGAGTGGCTGCTCGACCTGCCGCTGCTGGCCAAGAGCTACGAGCAATGGTCGGCGGAAAGCCTTGCGCTGTCGCGCGAGCCGCTGCGCGCAAAACTCGCGGCGCCCTGGCACGCGCATCTGGCAACGCTGAAGCCGGAGGGCAAAGCGGACGAGCAGGCGGCGCTCGCCGAGGCAAGATTGTTCACCGACTATCTGCGCGCCTGCCGCGACGAGCGCTTTGCGATGAGCCTGTTGCCGCCCGGCCGCTTCCTGATGCCGGGCAATCTCGCCAATACGCCGGCGCTGACCTTTGCGCCGCTCGACGTGCCCGTCGACGGCAGCGCGCCCGACGGTTCGCTGTGGGCGATGATGCGGCGACGCTTCGAGGCCTACAAGGACGTCGTGGTGCGGCCGTTCTTCCGCGATCATTTCGCGCGGCTCGATCGCCAGATCGTGCTCGCCGATGCGCTGGCCGCATTCAACGCCGGTCCCGAGGCACTGCACGACCTCGAGGCCGCGCTCGCCGGCATCCTCGACTGCTTCCGGATCGGCCGCAGCACGATGCTGAGCGCGCTGTTCCGGCCGCGCATCGACCGCATCCTGTTCGCGGCGACCAAGGCCGATCATCTGCATCACCAGAGCCACGACCGGCTGGAGGCCGTGCTGCGGCGGATCGTGGCCAAGGCCGCCGAGCGCGCCGAATATGCCGGTGCTGCGATCGACGTGGTGGCGCTTGCCGCGGTGCGCGCCACCCGCGAGGCGCAGGTCACCCGCGGCCGCGACAGGCTGCCGTCGATCCTCGGCACCCCGGCGCCGGGCGAGGTCGCCAATGGCGAGCGGCTTGACGGCGAGACCGAGGTCGCGACCTTTCCGGGCGACCTGCCCGACAATCCGGAGGAGCTGTTCAACGGCGGATTCCGCGGCCTCTCCAGCGCCGGCGCCGAGGCGGCCGACTACCGCTTCCTGCGCTTCCGCCCGCCCAAGCTGGAACGAAACGGCGATGCGGAGCCGGCGCTGCCTCACATCCGCCTTGACCGCGCCCTCCAGTTCCTGATCGGAGACAAACTGCAATGAACGAGAAGACGCCCCCGCGGCGGCCGGCGACGTTCAAGCTCGACGATCCCGGCGTGGTCGTGATGGATCCGGACGACAGCGGCCGCCTCAGCCGCGGCACGATCCAGATCGTGCCTGAGGCCGAGCCCGCGCAGCTCCCGGTGCCAACAGATACGCCGCTGCTGCCGGCACGCCGCGGCTTCCGCTGGGGCACTCTGTTCTGGAGCGCGGTCGCAGGCCTCGTGGTGCTCGGCACCGGGCTCGGCGTCATCAATTTGGTCGAGGATCTGTTCGCGCGCAACGAGGGCCTCGGCTTCCTCGGACTGGGGCTTGCCGTCATCGCCGCAGTGGCGCTGGTGGTCGTTACAATGCGCGAGCTCATCGGTCTCGCGCGGCTTGCGACCATCGAGAAGCTGCATCTGCGCGCCGCCGAGGTGCTGGTCAGCGACGACCGCGCCGCGAGCCGGGCTGTTGTCGCCGACCTGCTCAAGCTCGCGCACCGGACCCCGCAGCTCGCCCGCGCCCGCAGCGCGCTGCAGAGCCACACCGACGACATCATCGACGGCGCCGACATGATCCGCCTCGCCGAACGCGAGCTGATGACGCCGCTCGACGAGGAGGCGCGGCGGCTGGTCTCGACCGCCGCGCAGCGCGTCTCCGTGGTCACCGCGGTCAGCCCGCGCGCGATGATCGACGTGCTGTTCGTGTTCGTGGCGTCATTGCGGATGATCCGCCAGCTGGCGCGGCTCTATGGCGGCCGGCCCGGCGCGCTCGGCATGATCCGCCTGCTGCGCCACGTCATCGCTCATCTGGCGATCACCGGCGGCATGGCGGCGAGCGACAGTCTGATCCAGCAGATGCTTGGTCACGGCATCGCGGCAAAGCTCTCGCAGCGGCTCGGCGAAGGCATGCTCAACGGCCTGTTGACCGCGCGGCTCGGCCTCGCCGCGATCGACGTGACCCGCCCGCTCCCCTTCAACGCCTTGCCGCGCCCCGCGCTGACCGATCTGGCGAAAGACCTGATCCGCAAGCGCGAGGAAGAGGAATAGCTCCTCGCCTTTTCAACGCAGCACGATGCCAGTTGTTGCGCCCTCTCCCCTTGTGGGAGAGGGCAGCTCAGATACTCGTCACACACTCGCTTGGGTGAGGGGTATCCATCCACGCGCACCGCTCCCGCGGAGAGAGCCCCCTCATCCGGCAGCCTTCGGCTGCCACCTTCTCCCACAAGGGGAGAAGGTGATCTCGCAAGGCTCCAGACGCATCGCCAGCACGCGCCAGCGGAAGAAGGTCGTGTCTGGCGGCGGCGACAGATCGGGCGTCCAGCCGCTGATCTTCTCCAGCGCATAGGTGTCCATCACCATGCCGCGCCAGCTCCGCGTCACGCGCTCGAGCGGCTGACGCACCGCCGATGTCTCGCGCCACAGCGGCAGATTGTTCTCTGGCTCGCGCCCGACATAGATGCCGACATGGTCGCGGATCACGCTCATGCCGGGATCGGCAAAGCCCTGGAAGCGACCGCGCTCGTTGACCTCGATGACCGGCACCCGCCCGCGCAGCAACCAGCGCAGCATCGCATAGGTGCGGTAATCCGTGGTCGCGACCCAGGTCGCGCCGGTCGCCTGCACCTGCGCCAGGGTGCGCGCGGCCACCAGATCGTAGCCCGCCTCGGTGCCGATCGGATCGGTGCGGCCGATCAGATTCCACGGCGCGAACATGTAATAGAGGAAGACGCAGACGACGAACACGATGCCGGTGGTGACAGCGGTTCGGGCCCAATAGACTGTCGATTTGACCAGTCCGACCGACCAGCCCTCGAACGGCATCCGCGTGACATTGATGGCAACCGCCGCGAAGCCGGCCGGCCACAGGAACATCGGCCAGGTGTCGCCGACCCGCAAGGTCAGCGACTTCCAGAGAAAGTAGCCAAACGGCACCAGCACCGCCGTCGCCAGCAGGATCGCGACCGGCTCGCGCCTGATATAGCCGCGCCATGCCGTCAGCGTTGTTCCGAACAGCGTCACCGGCAGCAGCACAAAGCCGACCAGCCCGAACTGCATGCCGATGAACTCGCCGAGGGTGCGGAGCGTCAAGTCGCGCTCGGCGGTGGCGCGCACCGCCTGGAAGCGGAACGAGGCCCAATCGTGCTCGGCATTCCAGATCAAGACTGGCGAGAACACGACGATCGCGATCAGCGCGGCGAGGTAAGGATACGGGCTGCGCAGCCAGCGCCAACGCCAATCCGGCACGAGCGCGAAGGCGAGCACCGCCGGCGCGAACATGATCGCGGTGAATTTCGACAACAGCGCCAGCCCGGCAAACAGCCCCGCGGCAAGCCACCAGCGCCCGTCATTGCCTTGCGCGAGCCGCACCAGCGACCACAGCATCGCCACCGAAAACGGGATCAGCGCGGTGTCGGGCGCCACCTTGGCCATCAAGAGCCCGTAATAGAGCGCCGCCTCCGGCAGCAGCAGCGCCAGCATCACGGCGCGGACATTGTTGGATGTCACGCGGCGGACGATGTCGGCGAGCAACAGCTGGGTCGCCAGCATCGCCACGATGCCACCGAGGCGGACGCCGAGATTGGTGTCGCCGAGGATCACGGTGCCGAAGCGGATGAACCAGGCCACCATCGGCGGATGGTCGAGGAAGGACAGCACGTTTTCCTTCGACCAGGTCCAGTAATAGGCCTCGTCGGTGCGCAGATCGAGCGCATGGGCATAGACCAGCCGCATTGCGGTCATGGCGACGACTACGGCGATGACGCCGCGCCAATCCGGCGCGCGCGACCGGGCCGGCTTAACGCTGTTGTTATCGGCGGGAGCTATCGTCACGGCGCTTTTTGTTCGACTCTTAACGGAGTGTCAACGTGCTGCAGTGCCCGCTGTCACGGCCCGTCCGGACCCGCGGTGGTGTTCAGCGTGGGAATTAAGCACTAGACTTGCCGATCATGAATCACATGGCCTCCCCCTCGCGCGAGCACCTGCAGGATCTACAGGATTTGGCCCGCGGCGTCGGCCTGCGGCAGATCCGCCTGGTCACGGGGGCGATCATGTTCGCCTACCTGATCAGCCATTTCCTCAACCACGCGCTCGGCAATATCTCGACGGAGGCGCTCGCGATCGGGGTGTACTACCACACCGAATTCTGGCAATTCCTGCCGGTCGCGATCACCTTCTACAGCGCCTGCCTGGTGCACACCGCGCTCGGCATCTGGGCGCTGTATCAGCGCCGCGAGTTCCACTGGAAGACGATCGAGCCGCTGCAGCTCACGCTCGGCCTCAGCGTCCCGATGCTGATCGTTGCGCACGTTGTAGGCGTGCGGCTCGGCCAGACCCTGTACGGACAGGAGAAGCTCTACCCGCAGGAGCTCTACACATTCTTCATCTCGTCACCGAACCGGCTGTGGCTGATGCTGGCGGTGCTGGTGATCGCCTGGGTGCATGGCTGCATCGGCCTGTACTTCTGGCTGCGGCTGCGTCCATTCTTTACGCGCGCCGCACCATACCTGCTCGCTGCCGCGGTGCTGATCCCGACCCTGGCGATGCTCGGCATCTATCAGGGCGGCCGCGCCACGATGGAAGACTATCAGGATCCCGACTGGCGGCGCGAGGAACTGTCGGTGCAGAAGCTCGGGACGGCGGCGCAGGCGACCACGCTCGAGAAGATCACGGATCGCCTGACGATCGGCTATCTCGGCCTGCTTGGCCTCGTGCTGCTGGCGCGCGGCGCGCGTGCCCTGCTTGAGCGCCGCGGCGGCATGATCGCGCTGTCCTACGGCAACGGCCGTACGCTGCGGGTGCCGAAGGGATTGAGCGTGCTGGAAGCGAGCCTGCGCTACAACGTGCCGCATGCCAGCGTCTGCGGCGGCCGCGCGCGCTGCTCGACCTGCCGCATCCGTATCATCGGCGATCACGCCGCCCTGCCCGAGCCCTCGCCGCGCGAAGCCTTCGTGCTGCACCGGGTCGGCACTGACGATCCGTCGATCCGGCTGGCCTGCCAGTTGCGGCCGACCTCCGACCTGAACTTCTTCCAGCTGTTCCTGCCGCACACGATGTCGGCGAATGCGCACGCCGCCAATCCGACGCGGGTCGGCCAGGAACGTTACCTCGTCAGCATGTTCGTCGACATGCGCGGCTCGACGCAGCTTGCCGAGAAGCGGTTGCCGTTCGACACCGTGTTCATCGTCAACCGCTTCCTCGGCGCGGTGTCGCAGGCGGTGCTGGAAGCCGGCGGGCGGCCGAACCAGTTCATCGGCGACGGCATGCTGGCGCTGTTCGGGCTTACCACCGAGCGGCAGGTGGCCTGCCGCCAGGCCTTGCGCGCGGCAGCACTGATCGCGGCCAATATCGACGAGCTGAACCAGTTCCTCAGCCACGATCTACGCGAGCCGATCCGCTTCGGCATCGGCATCCATGGCGGCGAGGTGATCGTCGGCGATATCGGCTATCGCGACCACATGGTGTTCACCGCGCTCGGCGATGCCGTCAACGTCGCGGCAAGGCTGCAGGACATGACCAAGGCGCTGGCCTGCGAGGCGGTGATCTCGGACGAGGTGCGCGTCACCGCAGGCCTCGCCGACGATGCGCTGCCGGCCCAGGAGGTCGCGATCCGCGGCCGCAACGAGCCGATGACCGAGCGCACGGTCGAAGCGACGCGCATCCTGTCGGCGCTGGTCGACGACCGTCGCGCCGTCGCGGCCTGACCGGGTTCATCTGCACCCCACTCCGAGTGTGACCTGCCGCACATCCAAGAGCGCGTCCAGCAGAGATGCTCGAACGTGCCCGATGCCGGATGCGACTGACTGGCGATGGGTAACACTGCAACCGCGCCGCGACAGAGTTCAACGCGCATCTGAAGGAGACGACCATGCTTCGCAAAGTCACGCTTGCTCTCGCTACTGCCGCAACCCTCGGTGCCGCCGCGCTGGCGCCGACCTCGGCCTCCGCCAAGCCGTTTTTCTGGCATCCGCATCACCATCACTTCTGGGGTGGCCCGGGCATCGCCGTCGGCTTCGTCGACTCCGGCTGCTACGCCACCCGCCTGGTGCTGACGCCCTACGGCTATCGCTATCGCACCGTGAACGTCTGCTACTGATCGAACCCTCCGGTTGGATCGAAATGCCCCGGTCGCCAATGCGACCGGGGCTTTTCGTTGTTGCGACGCAACGCTGTCGGACGCTGCGAAAGCTCAATTGACTTGCCCTTGTCAGGTGCGACATTTGCGGCCGCGCGCATTCCATGATGCGAACGCGCGCAAGGCAAGGGTGAGCCTGGTGATGACCGGCTCACCACAGAACAGCTTCGGAGGAAGCGGAATGCTCGATCGACGAGACTTGATGAAGCGCGCCGGGTTGGCCGCGTTGGTGACGGGGCTGGGATCAAGGGGCGCATTCGCCCTCGACACCGTGACGCTGCCGTTCGGCAATGGCGAACGGCCGCTGGTGCGCTACCCGCAGAAGCGCCCGATGATCGGCCTGACCAGCCGGCCGCCGCAGCTGGAAACGCCATTTGCGATCTTCAATGACGGCCCGCTCACGCCGAACAACGCCTTCTTCGTCCGCTATCACCTCGCCGACCTCCCCTACAATCTCGATCCGGACAAGTTCACGCTGGAGATCAAGGGCAAGGTCGACAAGCCGCTCAAACTGTCGCTGACGGAGATCAGGAAGCTGAAGGCGACCGAGCTCGTCGCCGTCAACCAGTGCTCCGGCAACAGCCGCGGCTTCTTCAATCCGCGGGTCGCCGGCGGCCAGCTCGGCAATGGCGCGATGGGCTGCGCGCGCTGGCACGGCGTGCCGCTGAAGACCGTGCTCGACATGGCCGGCGTGCAGGCCGGCGCCAAACAGGTCACCTTCAACGGCATGGACGGTCCGGTCAGCGACAAGACCCCGGATTTCGTCAAGGCGCTCGATATCGACCACGCGCGCGACGGCGAGGTGATGCTGGCCTGGGGCATGAACGGCGAGGACCTGCCGTTCCTCAATGGCTTCCCGCTCCGCCTCGTGGTGCCCGGCTATTACGGCACCTATTGGGTGAAGCACCTCAACGAGATCAACGTCATCGACAGCGTGTTCGAGGGCTTCTGGATGAAGTCCGCCTACCGGATTCCGGATACGCCGAACAACGCGGTCGAGCCCGGCACCGCACCGAAGGCGACGATCCCGATCAACCGCTTCACGGTGCGCTCGTTCATCACCAGCGTCGCCGACGGCGCCAGGATCAAGGCAGGCCGCACCATGCTGCGCGGCATCGCCTTCGACGGCGGCAAGGGCATCAAGGAGGTCGCGGTCTCGACCGACGGCGGCAAGAGCTGGATGCCGGCCAAGCTCGGCAAGGATCTCGGCAAATACGCATTCCGTGAATGGAAGCTGCCGGTAAAACTCGCGGCCGGCCCCTCAGACCTGAAGGTGCGTGCCACCAACAATGCGGGCGACACCCAGCCGATGGATCCGTTGTGGAATCCGGCCGGCTATCTGCGCAACGTCGTCGAAACCGTGCGCGTCACCGCAGCGTGAGGAGAAGCATCATGACCAGCAAGCTGCTTGCCTCACTCGCCGCGATCGCTGCGCTGTCGATCGGCGCCGCGATCGCCGCGCCCGTGAACTATAAGGTTCCCGAGGAGACCGCGGCGTTCAAGCCGGGTCCCAACCTCGAGGTGGCGCAGAACAACTGCACCGCCTGCCACTCGGCCGACTACATCAAGACCCAGCCGCAGGGCGAGAAGTTCAAGAAGGACTTCTGGCAGGCCGAGGTGACCAAGATGATCAAGGTCTATGGCGCGCCGATCGACGATGCCGACGTCGGCAAGATCGTCGAATACCTCACCGCGACCTATTGAGATGCGGTCGATTTGAACCCTCGCGCGCCGGCGGAAGACCTACGCGCGGGGCCATTGATCCAATATGGGTCGGTGGAACCGACACTTTTTTGCAGCGCAAAAATTGACCACGAAACAGGCAAACCGGCATCAAATCCCTGCAAAGCGAGTTGTTTCCGGTCAAAATCACACCGTCGTTTGATCTACCCAGCTTTTTCCAAACTGCTATCCTGTAGTTACGGACAAGCCGGTTTGTGCGGGGACCGGCTGGTCTGTTTTCGATTGATTCCGCGGAGACGACTGGAATGCCCAAAGGTACAGTGAAGTGGTTTAACCCGACTAAGGGTTACGGATTCATCCAGCCCGCAACGGGCGGCAAAGACATTTTCGTGCATATTTCTGCGGTTCAGAAGGCTGGTCTTCAGAGCCTGAACGAAGGCCAGACGGTCGAATACGAAGAGATTGCAAATCGCGGCAAGACGTCAGCCGAGAACCTTAAGGTCTAGCGCAACAGCGCCAGATCCGGCGGCGCACTCTCGGACGTCATCCGGGAGTGGGGGCCGATCCACACACCAGACCACGTGACGTTCGGCGGAGCGGGCACGGTGCCCGCGCGCCACGGCGGTGATCTTTTTTCGGCTGCCATCGATCGCGCGCCGACACTTATTTTTTACTCCGGGAAGGCATGCCGCGGCGGAGTTGCCGCGTTACAGACAGGTGCCGCCCTGACCGGTGCCGCACGGCACCTTCTTCGACAATTCCTGGATCTTGCGTTTGGACTCGGCCTGCGCGAGCACGTCGAACACGCTCGACGGCGCGAGCTGGGTGGCTTTGCGGAAATCCTCGGTCGCCTTGTCGGTGTGGTTGAGCGCCTCATGCGCCTTGGCGCGCGCGAACACACCCTCCACGGTCTCCTTCTGCGCAATCGCCCGATCGAGATCATCGACCGCCTTGTCGTAGTTGCGCAGCGTCGACCAGGTGATGCCGCGCAACGTCAGCGCCGCCTGATCATTGGGCCGTGAGCTGAGGACCAGATTGAGATCCTTCATCGCGTCATCCGGCTTCTTCAGCCCGAGATAGGCCCGCGCGCGCAGCACATGCGCGAAGGGATCGTTGGGCGCCCGTGCGACGATCTGGTCGAACGCGGCGATGGCGCGGTCGTACTGCGCTGAGGTCAGCATCGCGAGCCCGCGGCCGAGCTGCGCCGTGGGATTGTTGGGGACTCGCTCCAGCACGCCGTTGATGTCGACCAGCCCCTCGTCGGTGCGGCCCTTGAGCATCAGCGCAAGGCCGCGCCACGATTTGGCGATCAGATTGGTCGGCACCAGCGCCAGCGCCTGATCGAAATCCAATAGCGCCTTGTCGAGCTGATTGAGGTTGAAATAGGCGAGCCCGCGTTCGGTGAAGGCCAGCGTCTCCTTGGCGTTGAGCGAGATCGAATGATCGTAATCGGCGAGCGCGTCCTTCACCTTGCCGGTGTTGGCCTTGACGAGGCCGCGGGCGAGATAGGCCAGCGAGTTATTCTGATCGAGCGTGATGGCGCGGGTGGCGTCGGCCGTGGCATCGTCGAACTGCCGCAAGCTCGCGGCGTTGAGCGCGCGGAAGGCAAGCAGCTGGGGATCGTCCGGCTTGAGCTTGAGCAGGTCGTTGAGATCGTTGCGCGCTTCCGCCAACCGGTTGAGCCGTGAATAGGCCTGCGTGCGCAGCCGCAGCGCCGCCTCGTTGCGCGGATCGCCGCTCAGCACCTGGCTGAGATTGTTAATCGCGCCCGCGAAATTGCCCTGTGCGATAAACTGCTTTGCCTGCTCGATCTCCTGGTTGCTGGAAGCCGGCACCGCGGCGGACGGTTGCGCCCGATTTGGCGAGCTCGGCCTGCATCGCGACCGCCTGCTGGCGCTGCTCCTGGATCTCCTTGTTGCCGGGGAGGACCGTCAGCAGCCTGTCGAAGTCGGCAATGGCGCGCACGTAATCGCCCTTGGCGCTGTAGAGCTGGGCGCGGGCGAAATAGGCGTTGCGCTCGGTCTGCGGCGCCTGCGCGATCGCACGCGAAAAATCCTCGATCGCGCGATCGATGTCGCCCTTGCGGCGATAGGCCTGGCCGCGCCAGTAGAACGCGTTCGGCGTGCTCGCGTTGACGGCAATCGCGGTGTTGGCGTCGGCCAGCGCCGCGTCGGGCTGTCCGGATTCGACATAGGCCCGCGCGCGCCCGACATGCGCTGCGGGGAGATCCTGCCGCAGCGTGATGGCCTGGTCATAGTCCGAGATCGCGTCAGTCCAGGCGCGCTGGTCGGCGCGCAGATTGCCGCGCGCGAGGTAGCCGAACGGGCTCTTCGGCTCGAGCTCGATCGCGCGATCGAAATCGGCGCGGGCCTGATCCAGGCTGCCCTTGCGCTGCTGCACATAGCCTCGCGCGATCAGCGCCGACAAGAATTGCGGATTGAGCTGCAGCGCGGCATCGGCATCGCCCAAGGCCTGATCGATCTTGCCGCGGGCGATATAAAATCGCGAGCGGCCGGCAAAGGCCTTGGACCGATCGTCGGTGGACCGTGCGGCATCGCTGATGATGGCCGAGCACGCCGCCTCGGCCTTGTCCGTCGGCGGCCCGTTGCAGTCCTCGACGTCGCCGGCGCGGGCTGGGCCGGCGAGCGCAGGCAGCAGCGCAAGCGCCAGCAACAGTTGGAAACGAACACCGCTGACAGCGGCATCGGTGCAGGTCGGACGTAAGCGCATATCGTGCCTCGGGTTGACCGAATGCCGTTCGTCTTATCGCGTCACTTGGTTCTTATGGTGGTGGGCGTGGAAGGTATTTGTCGAAGCTTGTTTCGAACCTTGGAGCTCGGTTCCAGCGCCAATGACGCAGCTAACTATCCCTATAGTTAATGGGAACGGAACACCACTAGCGCGCGCGGCGGCAACACGCGGCCGTTCAATCTTCCGTCACCCATTGGGCGACCGTCATGACGTCAGGCGGTTGCAGATAGCCGCGGGGCCAGAGATCGACGACCCATTCCACCTTGGTGGCGCGCTCGACCAGAACGGCGGTGTTGTGCGGCGTTTGCCCCAGCGAAAATCCGCGATAGTGGGGATCGCCGACGTCATGGAACTTGAACAGGTTCCAGGCCTGCATCACCAGCATCAGGCTGGTTGTGTTGCGCGTGGTGTCCCAGCAATCGTAGTTGTGCTTGTCGTCGTTGGCGCGGAAGTCCGCTTTGGCCACGCGCTTGTCGGTGCCGAGGATCGGCCCCATCCGGCGATCGAGCCAGATCACGGCCTTTTGCACCGCCGCCCGTTCAGCGGCGGCATTGGCGCGGCCGGTGGCCATGATCTTGCCCAGGGCCGCCCTGTCGGCCGCGCTGAAATCCAGCATCTCGCGGCGCCGGCAGACGAAGCCGTAGCAGACCGTCATCGTCGAGGCCGACGGCGGATAGATCGAAACCGACGTGAAGAGTTGCATGATTCCCGAGCTGAGCTCGGCTGCGCGGGCCGGCGCGGCTGTTGGCACGGACAGCATGAACACCGCCAGCGCGCCGGCGAACCCGGCCCGCATCGTTCGTATCGGCTGATCGACGTCTTTCATCACCACGGCCCCCAACTGAACCAGAGGATTATCGCGGGTGCGGCGCGATGCCAATACATCCCGCGCATGGCTGTGGATCACGTCGGGCGCATATCAGCCGACCGGCAACGGCGCGTCGCGCTTGACTTCTTCCATGACCGCGTAGGTTCGCGTTTCGCGCACGCCCGGCAGCGCCAGCAGGGTCTCGCCGAGAAACCGGCGATAGGCGGTCATGTTGGCGACGCGCGCCTTGACCAGATAGTCGAAGCCGCCGGCCACCATGTGACACTCCAGCACTTCCGGCGCGGTCTGGACCGCCTTGGCGAAGCGCTCGAACACGTCGGGCGTGGTCTTGTCGAGCAGCACCTCGACGAACACCAGCAGGCCGAGCCCAAGCCGGTGCGGATTGAGCCGCGCGCCATAGCCCTCGACGAAGCCGTCGCGCTGCAGCCGCTTCAGCCGCTCGCCGACCGAGGTCGGCGACAGGCCGATCCTTTCCGCCAGTTCCACATTGGCAATCCGTCCATCCCCTTGGAGAATCGAGAGGATTCTGCGGTCTATCTTATCGATCTCTGTCATATCTACGGCAGTTTTCTAACTAGCCCTGATTTTCTAAGGCAAATCTTCTAATTTGTCTATCGAACTACGGTTCGTGTGCGCGTAGGTATTCCCGTGCAACCCCGAAGGAACCGCCAAGGAACCACCATGCCAGACCCGCTCCCGCCCCCGTTCAGCGCGCCCTACGCCCCCGACGACGCCGCCATTGCCGGCCGCCTGCGTCAGGGGGGGACACTCGGCGCGGAGGCGGAGGCACGGATCGATCGCACCGCGACGCGGCTGATCGAGGCGATCAGAGCGAACGACGATCCGCTTGGCGGGGTCGAGGACATGCTGCGGGAGTTCGCGCTGTCGACCAAGGAGGGGCTGGCGCTGATGGTGCTGGCGGAGGCGCTGCTGCGGGTGCCGGACGCGCGCACCGCCGACCAGTTCATCGAGGACAAGCTCGGCCAGGGCGACTTCGTCAACCACGAGACCAGATCGAGCGCATTCCTGGTCAACGCCTCGGCCTGGGCGCTCGGCGTATCGGCGCGCGTGATCCAGCCCGGCGAGACCCCGCAGGGCACGATCGGGCGGCTGACCAAGCGGCTCAGCGCGCCGGCGGTGCGTGCCGCGACGCGGCAGGCGATGCGGCTGATGGGCAGCCATTTCGTGCTCGGCGAGACCATCGAGGCGGCGCTGGCGCGCGCCCAATCGCACACCGCGCGCGGCTCGCGCTATTCCTTCGACATGCTCGGCGAAGGCGCGCGCACCGCCGACGACGCCCATCGCTATTTCGAATCCTACGCCCGCGCCATCGAGGCGATCGGCAAGGCGGCCGGCGATCAGCCCCTGCCCGACCGGCCAGGCATCTCGGTCAAGCTCTCGGCGCTGCATCCGCGCTTCGAGGCAGTCAGCCGGGCGCGGGTCATGACCGAGCTGGTGCCGCTGCTGATCGATCTGGCGCGCCGCGCCAAGGCGTTCGATCTCAACTTCACCGTCGATGCCGAGGAAGCCGATCGGCTGGAGCTGTCGCTCGATGTGATCGCTGCTGCGCTCGCCGACCCGTCGCTCGCCGGCTGGAGCGGCTTTGGGCTCGCGATCCAGGCCTATCAGAAGCGCGCCGCCGAGGTGATCGACTACGTCGACGCGCTCGCGCGCAGCCTCGACCGCAGGATGATGGTGCGGCTGGTCAAGGGCGCCTATTGGGACACCGAGATCAAGCGCGCGCAGGAGCGCGGGCTCGACGGCTATCCGGTATTCACCCGCAAGGCGATGACCGACCTCAACTACGTCGCCTGTGCGCGCAAGCTCTTGGCATTGCGGCCGCGACTGTTTCCGCAATTCGCCACCCACAACGCGCTGACGGTCGCGACCATCCTCGAACTGGCCGACGATCCCACGAGCTTCGAATTCCAGCGGCTGCACGGCATGGGCGAAGCGCTCTACGCCCAGCTCGGCGAGGACAGGCCCGAAATCGCCCACCGCACCTATGCGCCGGTCGGCAGCCACCGCGACCTGCTCGCCTATCTGGTGCGGCGGCTGCTCGAGAACGGCGCCAACTCGTCGTTCGTGGCGCTGGCGGCCGACAATCGCGTGTCCATCGTCGACCTGTTGCGCCGCCCGGCCGACATCGTCGGTGCCGACAACAATGCCGCCCATTCCGGAATTCCGCTGCCAGCCGATCTCTATCGGCCGCAGCGCGAGAATTCGCACGGCATCGAATTCGGCGAACGAAAAGCGCTCGACGCGTTGACCTCGGCGATTGCGGCCGAGCGCAAGGCTGCGCCTAACGTCGTCGCGACGTCGACGACCGAGCAGGCGAACGCCGCAGTCGCCGCTGCACGGCACGGCTTCAGGGCCTGGAACGGCACGCCGGCTACAAAACGTGCGGCGATCCTCAACAAGGCCGCGGATCTGCTCGAGCAGCGCCGCGCCCACTTCCTCGCTTTGCTGCAGAGCGAGGGCGGCAAGACGCTCGACGACGCGCTCTCCGAGGTGCGCGAGGCGATCGACTTCTGCCGCTACTATGCGGCGCTCGGGCAAAGACTGTTCGGCGAGGCCGAGGCGATGCCGGGACCGACCGGCGAAAGCAACGTGCTCGCGTTGCGCGGCCGCGGCGCCTTCGTCGCTATCTCGCCGTGGAATTTTCCGCTCGCGATCTTCCTCGGCCAGGTGACGGCAGCGCTGATGGCGGGCAATGCGGTGCTCGCAAAGCCGGCCGAACAGACGCCGCGCATCGCAACCGAAGCGGTGGCGCTGCTGCATCAAGCGGGCGTGCCTGAAACCGCCCTGCATCTGGTCCAGGGCGATGGCGCGATCGGCGCCGCGCTGGTGGCGCATCCGGCGATCGCCGGCGTCGTTTTCACCGGCTCGACGGAGGTGGCGCGGTCGATCAACCGGACGCTTGCGGCCAAGGACGGCCCGATCGTGCCGCTGATCGCCGAGACCGGCGGCATCAACGCGATGATCGTCGATGCCACCGCGCTGCCCGAGCAGGTCGCCGACGACGTCGTGACCTCGGCGTTCCGCTCCGCCGGCCAGCGCTGCTCGGCGCTGCGGCTGTTGTTCGTGCAGGACGACGTCGCCGACCGCATGATCGAGATGATCGCCGGCGCCGCGCGCGAACTGAAGATCGGCGATCCCTCCGATCCGTCGACGCATATCGGGCCGGTGATCGATGCCGAGGCCAAGCACCGGCTCGATGCGCATATCGCGCGGATGAAGCAGGAGGCGCGGGTGCATCTCGCCGGCGCGGCGCCATCAGGCAATTTCGTCGCGCCGCACATCTTCGAACTGTCGGCGGCAAGCCAGCTCACCGAGGAGGTGTTCGGCCCGATCCTGCATGTCGTGCGCTACCGCGCCGAGCGGCTCGGCGAGATACTGGCCGCAATCGAGGCGACCGGTTTCGGGCTGACGCTCGGCATCCATTCCCGCATCGACGACACCATCGAGCACGTGATCGATCGCCTCCAGGTCGGCAACATCTATGTCAACCGCAACATGATCGGCGCGGTTGTCGGCGTGCAGCCGTTCGGCGGCAGCGGCCTCTCCGGTACCGGCCCCAAGGCCGGCGGCCCGCATTACCTCACGCGCTTCGCGACCGAGCAGACGGTGACGATCAACACCGCCGCCGCGGGTGGCAATGCCGCGCTGATGGCAGGGGTGGAGTAGGTTCATCACACGCACGTCATTCCGGGATGGTCCGAAGGACCAGACCCCAGATGCACAATTGTGCATCGGGGAATCTCGAGATTCCGGATTCGATGCTGCGCATCGCTCCGGAATGACTTGGGTTAAATGACTTGGTTGCATCGTGCCCCCGAGATGGGTCAAATGGCGGTCCGATCGGGATCATCGCCTGCGATAATTCCAGCTACCGGAAAAACACCAACAAGCGCCACGGGAGCGACGGCACGATGGAAAAAGGCATTTTTGACGGGCTCAAGGTCCTGGATTGCGCGAGCTTCATCGCGGCGCCCGCGGCCGCTACCGTGCTGTCCGACTTCGGCGCCGACGTCATCAAGATCGAGCCGCCGGGCGCCGGCGACCCCTACCGCAATCTGCCCAACCTGCCCGGCTATCCCTCGAGCGAGCACAATTTCGCGTGGATGCTGGAGGCGCGCAACAAGAAGAGCCTGGCGCTCGACCTCACCAAGCCCGAGGCGCGCGAGGTGCTCTACAAGCTCGTCGCCGAGGCCGACGTGTTCATCACCAACATGCCGCCGCAGGTGCGCCAGAAGCTCGGCATCACCCATGATCATCTCGCCCATCTCAACGACCGGCTGATCTACGCCTCCTTCACCGGCTATGGCGAAAAGGGCGAGGAGGCCAACAAGCCCGGCTTCGATTCGAACGCCTATTGGGCCCGCTCCGGCCTGATGGACCTGGTGCGCGCCGACGAGGACACCACGCCGGCGCGTTCGGTGGCCGGCATGGGCGACCATCCCTGCGCGATGGCGTTCTACGGCGCGATCGTCACCGCGCTGTTCCAGCGCGAGAAGACCGGCAAGGGCTCGCATGTCTCGACCAACCTGATGGCCAACGGCGTCTGGGCCAACGGCGTGCTGGCGCAGGCCAAGCTCGCCGGCGCCAAGTTCAAGAAGCGCAAGCCGCGCGAGGAGGCGCTCAACGCCGTCACCAACCACTACAAGTGCAAGGATGGCCGCTGGCTGATCCTGTCGCTGCTCAATGAAGACCGGCAATGGCCGACGCTGGCGCGCTGCATGGACCGCGAGGACCTCATCGCCGATCCGCGCTTCGCCACCAAGCCGGACCGCCATTCGCGCTCGGTCGAGCTGATCAAGATCTTCGACGAGGTGTTCGCCGGCAAGGATCTCGCCGAATGGCGCAAGATCCTCGATGGCAACGGCCTGGTGTTCGGCGTCGTCGGCATCCTCGACGACATCCCGAACGACAAGCAGATGATCGAGAACGAGGTGCTGGTGCGCTTCGAGAACGACACCATGCTGACCGTCAACAGCCCGATCTTCATCGACGGTGCCAAAAAGGTGCAGCCGCGCAAGCCGCCCGAGGTCGGTGAGCACTCCGACGAGATCCTGCGCCAGGCCGGCTACGACGAGGCCACGATCCAGAAGCTGCGCGCTTCCGGCGCGGTGGCTTGAGGCCAGCTGACGCGACCGCTCGTTAGGCCTTTGCGCCGATCAGGCTCTTGATCAGCGCCAGCAGGCTCGCTGCCATCTCTCGCCGAAATCCGCGGCGGGGGATTGCGAGCTGCTGCAGCAACATCCCGATCAACGCGGACACGAACAATTCCGCATGGCGGCGCGGCTCTGCGGAGCCGCCTGCGCGCAAGGCGAGCTCCGCGCTTTGCCGCCAGGTCTCGAACCATTCTCCGACCACGGTCCGATAGCGCTCGTTGCGCGCGGCCGCGAGGAACGCTTCGTAGCAGGCGATGTGGATCTCGCCCCGCGTCTTCAGCTCCTGGTCGTACCAGCCCACCAGGAATTCGAGCCATGCCTCGACATCGAACGCTTTGCCTTGCAGGCTGAGCGCCAGCGCCTGCAGCCGCCCGGTCTCGCGGACCAAAGCGAAGCGAAGGGCGCCGTCGATCAGCGCATCTCGCGTCTTGAAGTGATGGGTGATCGCGCCGAGCGACAGGCCGGCCTCCGCCGCCACCGCCCGGTGGGTCACGCCGTCGAGGCCCTTGCGCCCGATGATCCAAAGCGTCGCCTCCATCACGGGACGTTCGCGGTTGCCGCTCCCAGGTTCAGTTCGCTTCATCAATTGTCGCTCAGTCCTGCTATGCAGAATCGGAAGAACAAATGTTCTGTTTTGCGAAGTATACGTACTGACGGCTAGATCGACAAGCATCTCAGGAACCCGATGATGGCCCGCTATCGCCTGCATTACTTCCCGGAATCCGGCAACAGCTACAAGCTCGCGCTGATGCTGACGCTGTGTGGCGAGACGTTCGAGCCGGTATGGACCGATTTCGGCGGCGGCGTCACGCGGACCGCGGAATGGCGCGCGGATGTCAACGCGATGGGCGAGATCCCGGTGCTCGAGGTCGACGGCGAGCGCCGCACCCAGACCGCGCCGATCCTGCTGCAGCTCGCCGAGCAATACGGAAAGTTCGGCGGCGAAACGCCGGCCGAGAAATTCGAGCTGTTGCGCTGGCTGTTCTGGGACAACCAGAAACTCTCCGGCTACATGGCGACCTATCGCTTCATGCGCACCTTCACGCCGTCAGCCGACCCGAAGGTGCTGAAATATTTCCGCGCGCGGCTCGACGACTTCCTCGGCATCCTCGACCAACATGTCGGCAACAGCGCCTTCATGATCGGGGCGCGACCGACGATCTCGGATTTCTCGATGATGGCCTATCTGCACTATCCTGCTGACGAGACCGGCTACGATTTCGCGGCCAGCCATCCCAATATCAGCGCCTGGCTCGGCCGCATCGCCGCGCTGCCCGGCTGGAAATCGGCCTATGACCTGCTGCCCGGCCCGCGCCTGAAACACTACGCGTGAGGGATTATCGCTTCATCCAGGCCCAGACGATGGCCACGACGATGATGCCGATGATGACCGCGAGCCCGATCGCCCAGCTGCTGACGCGCACGGCGCTGACCGCCTGACGCTCGGCCTCGTTGGCCGCGATCTCGCGGTTGCGCTGCTTGTCCTGCTCGGGAGCATTCATCGGCCGGTCTCCGTCAAGGCTGGGCTGTTCGGGTCGTGGTCGCGAACCGCAATGTAGCATCAAATAATGACGCCCGGGCACATCGGTTCCCGAGATCGCTACCGCCCCTTCACGAAGCACATTCCCATGCGCGAGGTCTTGCCGGCCATCTGGCATGCGAGGCCCTCGGCACAGGTCCAGCCACGGAAGCTGCGGTCGGTCTCGGCCGGCCTCGTGCCCGGCAGATAGCAATGTGCGCCCCAGCCGTCGCTGTATTCGGTGCCAGCCAACTCAGTGCCGCCGCGCAATTGCGGCCGGTTGGAGAAGCCGCGCGAAAAATCCGGCGCCTTGCCGTCGCGGAGGCTCGTGAGGATATCGCGGCGGCGCACCTGGTCGCCGAAGAAATGCGGCGAGGCCGGCACCACGGTGGAGTTCGACGGCTTCGCCGCCATCCAGTCGACGCCGGGGACATGGAAGCCGCCAATGCCGCGGGTCTGGTGGCAGCCGGCGCAGGTGACGTCGTTGAGGCGCCGCTCGAAGCCGGCCAATGACTGGATGTTCTGCAGCTTCGTTCCGTCAGCCGCGGCCTTCTGCAAGGCGCCGACGACATCGCCGTCCGAGAACACCGCATTGCCGGCGGTCCCCTCGCCCTGGACCATGCCGAATTCGGGCTGCAGATCGCTGACATCGAAACCGATCGGGGTCGGCGCCACCGCCGAGCTTGCGAGGAAGCGATCGGGGATCAGCAGGGTGCCGCGATCGAGCTCGGCAAAATGCGCAGGATTCAGCAGCCACGCCTTGAACTCGCGCCGCAGCGCCTCGTCCGCCAGAATGCGATCGCGATCGATCTGGTTCTCCAGCGGCGCTTCGGTGAAGCGCTTCGCTGCCCGGTCATAGTCGAACACTTTCAGCAGATAGTCGGTGCGGAAGTCGCGCACGGCGGATTTCGGCGCATGCGCGATCTGCAGATTGGTCTCGATGCGATCGATATTCCCGGCGCCGATCAGGCCGAGCGGGCCGTCCTCGCCGAACAGTTTCTCCATCGCCGGCGGCGCGCTGCCGGTCGCCAGCCAGCGCCGTGCAAGCTCGCGGCAGCTGAGCGACGCGTCGTTGCCGTCGCCCTTCGCCTTCAGCACCAGGTTCAGCGTCATCGGCAGCCGCTGCGAGACCGCATTCTCGCCGATCAGCGGCACATCGGTCCGCGTCAACCGATAGATCAGCCGGATCTCGCCGCAGTTGTTCGGCGCGACATAGGCGCGGTCCATGCGGTTGACGATGCCGGCCAGCACGAAGCGAACGTCGGAGGATTGAAACAGCGCGCGGTCGAACAGCTGAAAGGCAAAGCCGTCGCCGACGCCGATGCTCTCGTTCGGCAGGCTTGCCTGATGCTTTGCGACATAGCGATCGAACTCACGATCGAGCGCCTCGCGCACCGGCACCATCGAGGGCAACGCAAACAGATCGCGGTTGGACAGCGGCGTGTCGGCGGAACGCTCCGGCGCAAGCATCCGGCCGAGGCCGAAACGGTCGTGATCGAGCTGGCGCAGGATCGCGGGATCGATGATCGCTGTGCCGCGCTCGAGCGCGCGATCCTCGGCGGCGCGTGCAGGCACCGCGCCGCAGAGCAGAACGGACATCAGCAGGAAGCATTTCAGCGCGCGGCTCATGCCCCCACTAACACCGCGCGGCAAACCCTATTCAAGAAAAAAGGCGCTTCACATCGCGGTGAAGCGCCTTGGTGTTGTCGTGTTTCGGCAATCAGCGCGAAACGATCAGGCCCTTGCTGGTGACGACCACCCAACGGCCGTCCTGCTTGCGGATGGCGTCGACGCGGCCGAGGCCGGGGACGGGATCGCCGGCGTACACCTCGTAGATGCCGCCGCGGCCCTCGATCAGCGCGCCGCCATTGCCGACGTCGCGCAGCGACCAGCCGTCGACCACCGGCATGCGGCCGACCTCGGGCTTGGGGGCGGCCGGCACAGCCGCGGCAGTCGCAGGCGGGACCGAGCCCGTGACCTCGCGGACAGGCGTCGCAGCGGCGACGGTCGTTTGCGGCGTGGCGCGCAGCTTGTCGACGGTCTCGGTGAGCTTGGCGAGCTTGGCGTTCGGCTCCGCCTGGGCCTTCTCGACCTTCTCGATCCGGTCGTTGGCCTTGCTGAACTGGGCCTGGCCGGCCTTGGCGGTCTGCTCGACGCTGGCCTTCAGCGCGGCGATTTCGGATTCGAGCCGGGCGAGCGAGGCGTCGGCCGCTTCCTTTGCGGCGGCGTCCCTGGCAGCCGTATCCTGGGCGGAGGCAATGGCGGGGCTGGCGAGATGGCCGAGGCCTGCGGTCGCGAGCGCACCACCGATGGCCCCTGCCACGGTCGCCAGCGCAATCACCGCGGCCATCGCCCCGAACCGGCGCGTGCCGGCCGGCTTGGCTGCTGTCTTGGCCGCCTGCTCGGCGCCCGGCTTGGAGGCAGTCGCCTCATGGTCCCAGGTACGGTCACCGGGCGCCATGATCATCAGCTTGCCCGGAAAACGCGGCTCCTCACGCTTGCCGGTCTCGATCTTCGGCACGTCCATGTTGGTCGGCTCGACCTTAGGGTCGATCATGGGATCGATCTTGGGCTCAACCACGGCATCAACCCGGGGCTCGACCTTTGCCTCGACCTTGGGCGGCTCAACCTTCAGGGACTCGATCTTCGACGCGTCCATCCTGGGCGCGTCGGCCTTTGGCGACGTCTCTTCCTGCCCGGGCGCAAGCCGGGGAGCCTCGGCCGCGGCCATCACGGGCTCGGTTTTCGCCGCCGCTTCGACGCCGGTTTGACCGCTGACCGGCTCGCTCTGCTGCTCACTCACGTTCAAAGTCTCCAGACTAGGTTGACAATTCGGTAACTTTTATTGCTTGCGAAATGGTTCGCCCGGCCCCGGCATTACCTAAATTTTAGGGAGTTTTCCGGGCCGGATTGGGGCGGTGCCGCGCTGCGGCAATCTGCGCGGGCTCCGTTTGCGCGCGGCGCTTTCCCGACTAACATACCGCCATCTTCCAGCCAGAAGGCAGGAGAGCGCCATGACGATCGAGAAATGCATCAAGGAATTTGGTGTCGATGACGTCATTTTCGAGGAGGGCTCGACCGGCCGCGAGCTGTTTGTCGTGCTCGACGGCAAGGTCGACATCGCCAAGATCGATGGCGGAAACAAGACTGTTATCGTCAGCCTCGGCAAGGGCGAGTTCTTCGGCGAGATGGCGGTGATCGACGGCTCGGCGCGCTCGGCGACCGCCATCGCCTCCGCGCCTGCGACGCGGGTGATGCGGATCAACCACGCCCGCTTCGTCTATCTGGTCAGCCAGCAGCCGGCTTTTGCGCTGATGGTGATGGACGCGCTCTCGAAACGACTGCGCGCCTCCAACGCCGTCACTTACCGGTCGGCAGCCACCCCATGAGCGAGCGCAAGCCAAGCCCCTTCAAGACGCTGTTCGAGACCGACGTCGCGTCGCTGATCCAGGCCGCCGACGACGTTTACCAGATCCGCTTCAAGAACCGTGCGGCAAATGCCTATTTGGTGCGCGGCAGCAAGCGGACCATCATGATCGATGTCGGGCTGTCCACCAACTATCCCGCGCTCGTCGCCTGCCTCGATCATCTCGGGGTGACGCCCGAGATGATCGACATGGTGGTGCTGAGCCACGAGCATCTCGACCACATCGGCGCGGCCTATCATTTCCACGGCAGCGCCTATATCGCCGCGCACCGGCTCGCCGCCAACAAGATCATGCTGCGCGACGACTTCTCGATGCTGCGCAAGATGTTCAACGAGCCGAACGTGCCGATCGATGTCGACATCTTACTCGAGGAAGGCAATCTCATCGACCTCGGCAATTTCCGCCTCAACGTGATGTACACGCCGGGCCATACCTCGGCCTGCATCACGCTGTTCGATCCGGACAAGGGCTTGCTGTTCGCCTCCGACACGCTGATGCCCGGCGGCGTGATGGGCGGCGTGTTCGGCTCCGGCTCGATTGCCGACTACATCCAGTCGCTGGAACGACTGAAGGGCCTCAATTCGAAGATCCTGCTGTCGGGTCACGGCCGGCTGTCCGACACGCCGCAGGACGACGTGCGGATCGCGCTGCAGCGCTCGCATGCCCTGCTCGAGGACACCGCGCAATTGTTCGATGCGCTCGATGCGCGCGCGAATTTCGAACCGATCATGCAATCGGTGCGCGACCTCAACAAACTCGACGACTGACGCCCGGCCCCAGCCAAAGCCGCCCGTTGTGGCCCGCCACGACTTTGCACTAGGATCGGCTCACAACGATAAAAATCATGGGCTCGGCGATGCAGCCGTTGCTTGCCGACAACGGGGGAGAGGAAACGGATGCAGGTTGACGCGATGGCGCAGATGCGCCGCCGGGTGGTGATCTCCTCCACGATCGGCAATGCGCTGGAATGGTTCGACTTCACCGTTTTTGGCCTGTTCGCCGGCATCTTGAGCAAGCTGTTCTTTCCGGCGGACAATCCGCATTCCTCGCTGCTGCTGACCTTCGCGACATTCGGGATCGCCTTTGCAGCCCGGCCGTTGGGCGGTCTGGTGTTCGGGCTCTATCCCGACAAGCACGGCCGCAAGAAGGCGCTGGTCGTGATGATATCGCTGATGGCTGTTGGCACCGGCCTGCTCGGCTTCCTGCCGACCTATGGCGCGATCGGAATCGCGGCACCGCTATTGCTGCTGCTGGCGCGGCTGATCCAGGGCTTTTCCGCCGGCGGCGAGTTCGGCAGCGCCAGCGCGATGCTGATCGAGTTCGCGCCGCCTGGCCGGCGTGGCTTCTACGGCTCGTTCCAGATGGTGTCGCAATCGCTGGCGTTTGGCCTCGGTGCCGCGATGGCTATCGGTCTCAATCTCGGCCTGTCGCCCGACGCCTTCGCGAGCTGGGGTTGGCGCGTGCCGTTCATCCTCGGCATTCTGATCGGGCCGACCGGATGGTATCTGCGCCGAAGATGCGACGAGTCGCCCGAATTCCAGGCGTATCTCGCCGAGAAGGCCGCGACGGCGCAACCGAGCAGGCAGACCACGCTCGGCCAATTGTTCTCCGAACATCCACGCGAGTTGATTGCCTCGTTTTGCCTGATCGCGGCCGGTACGGCGATCAACTATGTCAATGCGATCTTTCTGCCGACCTATGCGGTCGCCGAGCTGAAGCTGCCGCTCCTGAACGCACAGCTGGGCCTGCTCGTCGTCAGCGTCGTCAATGCTGGGGTGGCGGTGGCTTGCGGCGCCCTCTCCGACCGGATCGGTCGTCGCGCGGTCCTCGTTCCGGCGCTGATAGTCTACAGCTTGCTGTTCTATGTGATTTTGCAGCGGCTCGTTGCCGCCCCGACCACCGCGAACCTCTGGGAGTTGCAGATCGTCGCGGTGCTGCTCGGAGCCTTGGCCGGGCCGATGCCGGCCTTCATGACCGAGATATTTCCCGTCGGCGTGCGCTCGACCGGAGCATCGCTGATGTACAATCTCGCCGTGATGCTGTTCGGCGGGTTGGCGCCGTTCATCAACACCTGGCTGGTCCAGGTGACGGGCGACAAGGCTGCTCCTGTCTACTACATCCTGTTCGCGGCGGCGGTCGGTCTCGTGGGTCTGTCGGTCTATCGCGGGCGACCGTCCGTGCCGGGAATCGCAACTCAACCGGCGCAATGACCCTCGCTTAGCCATGCAATCGGTGCGCGACCTCAACAAGCTCGACGACTGACGTTCACGTGTGACCGGATTTGTGACATCACCTTTATTCCAGGCCTCAACCTGACATCCGCGTGAGCCCGGCGCGGCAGCAAGTCATTTGACAAATCCGCGCGCGGCCTGTTCAAACAGCCGCAACAACAACGCTGAAAAACAGGGAGCGAGGACATGAAGCTGTACGACTCGATCGGACCCAACCCGCGCATCGTGCGCATGTTCATGGCGGAGAAGGGCATCGAGATCCCCAGGCAGGCCGTCGACCTGCGCAAGGGCGAGAACCGCGAGGAAGCGCATCTGAAGCGCAATCCGCACGGCCAGATGCCGGCGCTCGAACTGGACTGCGGCAATTATCTCTCGGAGATCACCGCAATCTGCGAATATCCCGAGGAGAAGCACCCCTCGCCCGCGATGATCGGCACCACGCCGGAGGAGCGCGCCGAATGCCGGATGTGGACGCGCCGCGTCGACCTCAACATCGCCGAGCCGCTTGCCAACGGCTACCGCTTCGGCGAGGCGCTTAAATTCTTCGAGAAGCGCATTCCCGTCGCGCCCGAGGCCTCGCCGGGGCTGAAGATGATCGCAGCCAACCGCATCAAATGGCTTGATGACCAGATGGCCGATGGCCGCGACTTCATCTGCGGCAAACGCTTCACCCTCGCCGACATGCTGCTCTATTGCTGGCTCGATTTCGGCAACCAGGTCGGCCAGCCGCTGGACCAGGCGAACGGCAACATCGTCGCCTGGTTCAACCGCGTGGCTGAGCGGCCGTCGGTCAAGGCGTAGGTTCTCACCCGACCGTCATTCCGGGGCGCGCGAAGCGCGAACCTCAGGTGCGCAATTGCGCACCGGGGAATCTAGAAGTAATGGCGCGAGATTCCGGGTTCGATGCTGACGCATCGCCCCGGAATGACGGGCTCAAATCACCACCGGCTTGTCCGGCAGCTCGTTCGGGCCGCCCTCTGCATGAGGGAAATGCTTCGCCAGCTCCCGCGACACCGCCGCGACGCCGTTGATCACGCCCTGCTCGAACCGGCCTGATCGAAAATCCGCTTCCATGGCGCGGCAGATCGCTTCCCAGCCGGCGTGACCGACCTTGGCGTCGATGCCGCGGTCCGCGACGATCTCGACGTCGCGGTCGGCGAGCAGGAGATAGATCAGGACGCCGTTGTTGTGATGGGTGTCCCAGATCCGCAAATGCGAGAATACGTCCAGCGCCCGTTCGCGCGCCGGCTGGTTGCGGAACAGCGGCACACCGTCGAGCGCGCCCTCTACGACGAAACGGATCTGGCCCGAATGGGTCGCCTCACCTTCCTTGATCGCGCGCTCGATGGCGTCGAGCACGCGCGGCGGAAAGTCACGCCGCACCCGCCAGCGATGTTCGAGCAGATGCCTCCCGATGCGCTTGATGCTCATGTGCCTACCAGCTCCCCGAGGCGCCGCCGCCGCCGAAGCTGCCGCCTCCGCCGCTGAAGCCGCCGCTGTCGCTCGAGCTCGAGCCGCTGCTCCAGCCACCGCCGCCGCCGGACCAGCCGCCGGAATAACCGCCGCCGCGCCGGTACGGTCCGGAGCCCGCCGCCGGGCCGCCAAAATTCAATCCGCCGAAGATCAGCGCCGCGACACCAGCGAACAAGCCGACCACCACGGCGGTGGCGAGCGAGCCGGCCAACAACCAGGTGAAGACACCGACGATGCCGCCGGTTGCGGCCGAGCCCAACAGCCGCCCCAGCATCGCGCGCAGCGCGCTCGCCACGATGATAACGACGAAGATCGCCACCGGATTGGCGAAGTCGACCAGGTTCGGCGCCTGCCAATGCTCGGCCTCCGGCGCCGGCAGCTGCTCGCCATTGACCAGCCGGATCATCCGGTCGACGCCGGCCGAAATGCCGCCGGCGAAATCGCCGGCCTTGAATTTCGGTGTGATGTCCTCGTCGATGATGCGGTGGGTGACGACGTCGCTCAGCACGCCCTCGAGGCCGTAGCCGAGCTCGATGCGCAAATGCCGGTCGTTCTTGGCGACCACGAGCAGCGCGCCGTCGTCGACCTTCTTGCGCCCGATCTTCCAGGCCCCGGCGACGCGGATCGAGAACTGCTCGATCGTCTCCTCGCCAGTGGTCGGTACGATCAGGACAGCAATCTGGCTGCCTTTTCGTTTCTCGAGATCCTCCAGCTTTCCGTTGAGCGCAGCAATGTCGCCCGACGACAGCGTCCCGGTCTGATCGACGACGCGGCCGGTGAGCTGAGGCACTGCGACCTCGGCCCGCGCCGGGCAGATGAGGCCCAGCAGGAAAGCGAACAGGATGACGCGAATGGCGGCCATTGCGGTCGGCGCGCGCCGCCGCTACTTCGACGGCGCCGGCGTTGGGTTGAAGTCGACCTTCGGCGCGGTCGAAATCTCCTTCTCGTTCTCGACCGTGAAGTTGGGCTTCTCCTTGTAGCCGAACACCATCGCGGTCAGATTGTTCGGGAAAGTGCGGATGCCGACATTATAGTCCTGCACCGACTTGATGTAGCGGTTGCGCGCTACCGTGATGCGGTTCTCGGTGCCCTCGAGCTGCGCCATCAGGTCGCGGAACAGCGCGTCTGATTTCAGCTGCGGATAGTTTTCGGTGACGACGAGCAGCCGCGACAGCGCGCTGGTGAGCTCACCCTGCGCCTGCGTGAACTTCTGGAACGCGGCGGGGTCGTTGAGCACTTCCGGCGTTGCCTGGATGCTGCCGACCTTGGCGCGCGCGTTGGTGACGCCGAGCAGCACGTCCTTCTCCTGCTGCGCAAAGCCCTTCACCGAGTTGACCAGGTTCGGCACCAGATCGGCGCGCCGCTGGTACTGGTTCACCACCTCCGACCAGCTCGACTTGACCTGCTCGTCGTTGGTCTGGATCGCGTTGTAGCCGCAATTGGTCAGGCTCAACGTCGCCAGCGCTGCCAGCACGGTCCAAAGCTTGCGCATGAAATTGGTCCTCCCGGTGGATTCTTTGCCAGCTTAGCAGATTTTCGTCCGTTAATCCCGTGTGGCGGTTTTCGCGCCACCTTTTGCGGACGATGGCCCTTGCCTATCCCTCCCCGCGCCGTTCATCATGGCGAAAAAATCGATCCGGGGAGGATTCATGACGTCTGAACAATTCGAGACGATTGTCGTCGAGCGGCCGGAGCCCGCGATCGCGCGGATCGTGATGAACCGCCCCGAGGCCCGCAACGCCCAGAATTTGCAGATGACCTACGACCTCAACGCCGCCTTCGACCAGGCGGTGCAGGATGACGCGGTCAAGGTCATCATCCTCGCCGGCAATGGCCCGCATTTCTCGGCCGGTCACGATCTGCGGCCGGGGGCTAAGAACCAGGCGGGCGTCGATTTCCCGCCAGTCGGAAATTGGGGCGGCTTCGCCGAGCCGAACGCGCACGGCCGCTTCGCGCGCGAGCAGGAGATCTACCTGCAGATCACCCGGCGCTGGCGCAATCTGGCCAAGCCAACGATCGCGGAGGTGCACGGCAAGTGCATCGCCGGCGGGCTGATGCTGGCCTGGGCCTGCGACCTGATCGTCGCGAGCAGCGACGCCGAGTTCTGCGACCCCGTGGTGACGATGGGCGTCTGCGGCGTCGAATGGTTCGTGCATCCCTGGGAGCTCGGCGCGCGCAAGGCCAAGGAGATGCTGTTCACCGCGGACGTCTGGAACGCCGAAGAGGCGCATCGTCTCGGCATGGTCAATCACGTGGTGCCGCGCGGCGATCTCTCGTCATTCACGCTGGCGCTGGCGCGCCGGATCGCGGCAAAACCCGCTTTCGCGCTGAAGCTTTCCAAGGAGGCGGTGAACCGCTCGATCGACATCATGGGGCAGCCCGCCGCAGTCGATCAGGCTTTTGCGCTGCATCAGCTCTGCCATGCGCACAATCTTCAGGAGTTCGGAATGGTGGTCGACCCCGCGGGTCTCCATCCCTCCGTCAAGAAAACCGCCAATGTGAAGTAGATCGATGGACCTTACCCTCAGCGACGAGCAGCGTCTGCTGCGCGAGAGTGCCGACCGCTTCGTGGCGGAGACTTTCACCGCCGACCATCGCAAGAAGACGGCGAACGAGCCGCTCGGCTTTTCGCCTGCGATCTGGAAGCAGTTTGCCGAGCTCGGCTGGCTGGCGCTTCCGATCAATGAGGCCCATGGCGGGCTCGGCGGCGGCGCGATCGAGATCGGACTGTTGATGGAGGCCTTCGGGCGCGGGCTGGTGTCAGAGCCGTTTCTCTCCACGGTCGTGATCGGCGCCGCGCTGGTCGCCGAATGCGGCACCCAGGCGCAGCAGCAGGCGATCCTGCCCAAGGTTGCCGAGGGCGCGCTCACGCTCGCCTTCGCGCATTCCGAGCGCGCCGCACGCTTCGACCTCGCCCATGTCGACACCACGGCCACCAAGACCGCCGACGGTTGGCTTTTGAACGGCAGCAAGATCGCGGTGCTCGACGGTGCATCGGCCAACCAGATCATCGTCTCGGCCCGCATCGCCAATGCCAATGGCACATCCGGCAAGCTTGGCCTGTTCCTCGTGCCGGCCGGAACACCCGGCCTCACCTTGCGCGATTACGCGCGGCTCGGCGGCGGACGCGGCTGCAATCTCGATCTGAAGGATGCGCGACTGCCCGCCGATGCGCTGCTCGGCGACGGCCAGGATGCGCTGCCCGCGATCGAAACCGTGGTCGACCGCGCGATGGCCGCGCTCGGCGCCGAGGCGGTCGGCATCATGCAGACGCTGCTCGACACCACGCTCGAATACACCAAGATCCGCAAACAGTTCGGCCGGCCGCTGTCGGCCAACCAGGTGATACGCCATCGCCTCGCCGACGTCGCGATGCAGGTCGACGAGGCGCGCTCGATGGCGCTGCGCGCCGCGTTGATGGCCAATGCCGAGCCGGCGGCGCGCGGCCGTGCAGCGTCCGGCGCCAAGGCGAAGATCGGCAAATGCGCGCGCTTCGTCGCCGAGCAGTCGGTGCAGTTGCACGGCGCCATGGGCGTCACCGAGGAGCTCGATATCGGCGCCTATTTCAAGCGGCTGCTCGCCTTCGACACGCTGTTCGGCGGCAGCGCCCATCATTATCGCCGCCACGCCGCCTTGAGCGGCCGCGCCCACGCGTAAACGGAGAGCGCAACATGGATCTCACCTTCAGTGCCGAGGAACGCGCCTTCGAGCAGGAAGTCCGCGACACCATCGCCGAGAGCCTGACGCCGGAAATGAAGCGCGCCACCGCGCTGACGCCGTCGGTGTTCTCCGATCCCGACATCGGAATGGCCTGGCAGCGCACGCTGCACAAGAAGGGCTGGGGCGCGCCGGGCTGGCCGGTTGAGCATGGCGGGCCGGACTGGACGCCGGCGCAGCGCTGGATCTTCGAAGCCGAATGCGCCCGCGCCGGCGTGCCCAATGTCAACGTGATGGGCGTGAAGATGGTCGAGCCCGTCATCATCGGCTTCGGCTCGCCCGAGCAGAAGAATTTTTATCTGCCGCGGATTCTCTCCGGCGAGGACTATTGGTGCCAGGGCTATTCCGAACCCGGCTCGGGCTCCGACCTCTCCTCGCTGAAGACCCGCGCCGTGCGCGACGGCGACGACTACATCATCAACGGCACCAAGATCTGGACCACGCACGCGCATCACGCCAACCGCATGTTCGCGCTGGTGCGCACCAATGAGGGCGAGCGGCAGCAGGACGGCATCAGCTTCATCCTGATCGACATGAAGACGCCTGGAATCACCACGCGCCCGATCCTGACCATCGGCGGCGACCACGAGGTCAACCAGGTGTTCTTCGACGACGTCCGCGTGCCCGTCGCCAACCGCGTCGGCGAGGAAGGCAAGGGCTGGACCTACGGCAAGTACCTGCTCGAATTCGAGCGCGGCTCCGGCATCGCATCGGCCAAGCTGCGCGAGGCGTTGAAGACGATCTCCGATCTCGCTGCGTCCGACGTCACCGGCCGCGCCATCGAGGACCCCGATATCGCGATGCGGATGTCGGAGGTCGAGGTCGACATCGACGCGCTCGAGATGACCGAGCTGCGGGTGCTGTCTGCGCTGCAGACCGGGCAGAATCCCGGCGCGGTGTCGTCGCTGATCAAGCTGCGGGTCAGCGAGATCCGCCAGGCGGTGACCCGGCTCGGCGTCGACGTGATCGGCAATGACGGACTTGCCGTCGAGCCGGCGCGGCCGTTTTACCGGCTCAACCACGAGCCGGCGATCCCGGAAGAACTGCTGCCGGTGGTGCCGGAATATCTCAACGGGCGGGCGTATACGATCTTCGGCGGCTCGTCAGAGATCCAGCGCGACATCATCGCGAAGATGGTGCTGGGGTTGTAGGCCGGCCGTCATTCCGGGGCATCGCAGAGCGATGAACCCGGAATCTCGCGCCACAACTTCGAGGTTCCGGGTTCGCGCTCGCGCGCGCCCCGGAATGACGGCTAAGCAGCCGTCACCTTCGCGTCCTGGATCGCCTGCCAGATCTTTGCCGGCGTCAGCGGCGTGTTGAGCTGGGTGATCCCGACCTCGCTCAGCGCATCCATCACGCCGTTGGTGATGCAGGGCGGCCCGCCGATCGCACCGGACTCGCCGCAGCCCTTGGCGCCCAGCGGGTTGGTCTTGCAGGGCGCGGAGGGATCGAGCGTCACCGTGATCGGCGGAATGTCCGAGGCGCGCGGGATGCAATAGTCCTGATAGCTCGCGGTCAGAAGCTGGCCTTCCTCGCTGTAGGCCACGCCTTCGTACAACGCCTGGCCGATGCCCTGGGCAACGCCGCCATGCACCTGCCCCGTCACCAGCATCGGATTGACCGCGACGCCGACGTCGTCGACCGTGGTGTAGCGCACCACCCGCGTGACGCCGGTCTCGGGATCGATCTCGACCTCACAGATATGAGTGCCGTTCGGCCAACTCGGCCCGTCGACCTCACCCTCGCTCTCGACCGAGAGCTTGGCGCCTTTTTCCTTGCTTGCGATCTCGAACAGGCTGACGCGCCTGTCGGTGCCGACCACGGTGAGGAAGCCGTCGCGATATTCGATATCCTCGACGGAAGCTTCCAGCAGATGGGAGGCCTTGTCGCGCGCCTTGTTGATCATGTCGTTGCTGGAAACCGCAACCGCGGTACCGCCGACGAACAGCGAGCGCGAGCCGACGCTGCCGAAACCGGTGGCCAAGTCCGTGTCGCCCTGCACGACGTCGATCTTGTCCATCGAGATGCCGAGCGTATCGGCGACCATCTGGGTGTAGGTGGTGGCGAGCCCCTGCCCCATCGCCATCGTGCCGGACCAAAGGATGACGCGGCCTTCGGCGGTCGCGTGCAGCGAGACCTTCTCGGTGTGGGCGCGGCCGCCGGTCCACTCGATGTAGCTGGTCAGGCCGCGGCCATAGAGCAGGCCTTTCTTCTTGGCCGCCTTCTTGCGCGCGGCAAAGCCGTTCCAGTCGGCGAGGTCGGAGGCGCGCTCAAGCATGTGCGCGAAGGCGCCGGAGTCGTATACCTGCCCGACCGCGTTGGTGTAGGGCAGCTGCGCCGGCTTGATGTAGTTGATCTTACGGATCGCGCGCGGGTCCATGCCGATCTGGCGCGCGGCGGCGTCGAACAGCCGCTCGACGATGAACACAGCCTCCGGCCTGCCGGCGCCGCGATAGGCGCCGACCGGCGCGGTGTTGGTCATCACCGACTTGACCTCGAAATGCACCAGCGGCAGGTCATAGACGCCGGTCTGCACGAACGGGCCGAGCACCAGCGGGATGATGTTGGCGGTACCCGACGAATAGGCGCCGGTGCCGCCGATCGAGCGCACCCGATAGGCCAGCACGCGGCCCTTGGCGTCGAGCGCGAACTCGCCGGTCGAGGTCAGGTCGCGGCCATGAGTGCCGCCGACGAACTCGTCGGTACGGTCGCCGCGCCAGCGGATCTTCTCGTTCAGCTTGGTCGCGGCGTAGGCGACGATGCCGTCTTCCGGATAGAGGCTGGTCTTCTGGCCGAAGCCGCCGCCGATGTCGCCGACCAGCACGCGCACGCTGTCCTTCGGCCGCTTCAGGATGGATTCCGCGAGCAGATCGCGGGTCGAGCCCGGGGTCTGCGACTGCACGTGGAGGATCAGCCGCCCGGTCTTCTTATCGATCTCGGCGATCGTCGAGCGGGGCTCCATCGCCGACGGCACCAGGCGCTGGCTGACCAGATCGAGCGACACCTTGTGCGCGGCGCTGGCGAAGGCTGCCTCGACCTTGGCGGCATCGCCATAGCTCATCGCGGCCACGATGTTGTCGGGCGCCTCCGGCCAGACCGCCGGCACACCGGGCTTGATCGCCTCGACCGGATCGACCACCGAGGGCAGCACCTCGTAGTCGATCTCGATCGCTTCGGCCGCGGTCTGCGCCAGCACCCGCGAGGTCGCGACCACAGCCGCGACACCCTCGCCCGCGTAGCGCACCACCTCATGCGCCAGCAAGCGGCGCGGCGGCACGGTCATCGGCGAGCCGTCGGGCCGCTTGAAGATCGCGAGCGTCGGCAGCGTGCCGATATCGTCCTTCAACAGGTCCGCGCCGGTATAGACCGCCTTGACGCCGGGCATCGCCAGCGCCGCCTTGACGTCGATCGACTTGATGTTGGCGTGGGCATGCGGCGAGCGCAGCACGTGCAGCCAGAGCGCGCCGTCGGCCGGCTTGTCGTCGATGAAATGCCCCTTCCCGGTGAGCAGCCGCTGGTCTTCGAGACGCTTGACAGGCTGGCCCGCACCAAAACGCATATTGCCGGGAAGAATGTTCATCAGAGGGTCCTTGGATTGCAGAAATTTCGGCGGGTTTTAACGGATTTTCGGCGCGAGACAACACGCCCGGAAACGACGAGGTAATGCGCGTTATGCATCGCGCAAGCCAGTTTCAGCCGAGATCGCGCAACGCTGCCTCGACCACCTGGCGCTGCTCGGCCGTGAGCGGCGCCTGCGGCGGCACCGGGTCGCCGACGTCGTAGCCCTGGATCGCAAGCCCGGCCTTGATGCAGGCCGCGAGGTTGAAGCGGGCGAAGGCCTCGTTGATGCGCCAGAGCTTGCGCTGTAGCGCCATCGCCTCGTCCCAGCGGGCGCGGCGGCACAGGTTATAGAGCTCGACGCTCTGCCGCGGGATGATGCAGGCCGGGCCCGCCATCCAGCCATGGCCGCCGATCAGCATCACCGCGGCCGGAATATGGGCGGAGGCCGAGAACACTTTCAGGCTGTCGCCGCAGCGGTTCATGATCGACAGCAGCCGGCCGGTGTTGGTCGAGGCGTCCTTGATGTAGCCGATCCGCGGATGCGCGGCGAGGCGCGCGATGACGTCGAGCGTGAGGTCGGAGCGCTGGAAATTCGGATTGGTGTAGATCACCACGGGAATATCGACCGCATCGGCGATGGCGCGGAAATAGGATTCGACCTGCGCGTCGCCGACCGGGAAATACGCCTCCATGATCGCGAGAATGCCGGCAGCACCCCGCTTCTGATAGGCCTCGGCCTGCGCCACCGCATCGGCCGTCGAGGTCGAGGCGACGCCCGCCACCACCGGCACGCGGCCCTGCGCGGCCTCGATGGTGGCCGCCACCACCTGCATGCGCTGCGCGTTGTTGAGATAAGCGAACTCGCCGGTCGAGCCGAGCGGCGTCAGCCCATGGACGCCGGCCTTGATCAAATCGTCGCACAGCCGGCCCAGCACCTCGGTGCGGACATGACCGGCGGGGTCGACCGGGGACACCAGATAGGGAAAGACGCCGTGAAAATCAGCCATTTGCGAGCCTCGTTGACGGCGAGACATAGTCGGGATCGTGCGCAAAGGGAAGCGGCTCGCCGCTACGCAAGGCGCCCAGCACCGCTGCAAAGTCGGCTACCGCGCGGAAACCGAGCAGCCGTTCGGCCTTGGTGGAATCGTAGATCCGGCCGATCGACCGCGGCAGGCGCCAACCGCGCTGCGCGAACAGCGCTGGCGCATCGGGGAAAGTGCGCGCGATCACATCTGCCGCGTCCGTCTTCAGGTCCGCGACATCGCTGCGCGCAAACGGCGTCGGTGCGCTGATCACGAAGACCTCGAAGCCACGGATCTTCTCCAGCGCCACGACATGGGCATCGGCGGCATCCTCGACGGTGAGGCGTCGGTAGAGCAGCTCGGTCGCCTTCAGGTTCTCACCATGGATATCGCGGATGGTGTCGTCGTCCTCGGGGAAGAAGCGGCCGGTGCGCAGCACCGCGCAGTTCAGCCCATGCTCGCGACTGTACAGCCGGCACAGCCCCTCGGCGGCAAGTTTTGTAACTCCGTAGATGTTGCGCGGCTCGAGCGGCCCCGAGGTTTCGTCGAGCCACACCGCCGCATGGCCTTCGTCGTCGCGGATCGCCTGCGAGATCATCAGCGACGTGGTCGACGTGAAGACGAAACGATCATGGCCGGCGGCGGCTGCCGCCTGCAGCAGATTGAGCGTGCCTGACACGTTGACGTCGACGAAGGCCTGCGGCGAGAACCGCGCGATGTCGGGCTTGTGCAGCGCGCCGCCATGAATTACGGCCTCGATATTGTTATCAGCGAACACGCGGTCGACCACCGATCGGTCGACCACCGAGCCGACCACATCGGTCGCCGCGCCCGGGACGACGTCGAGGCCGGCTACCTCATGGCCGGCCTGTCGCAGCCGCGGCGCAAGGAACCGGCCTAGCCAACCGGAGGAGCCGGTCAACAATACGCGCATGAATTCCGCCCGGCCCCGCGCCTTCAGAACACCTTGGCGATCGCAGCCTGCGCATCGCCCTGGATCTGCTTCAGATGGTCCGGCCCGCGGAAGCTCTCGGCGTAGATCTTGTAGACATCTTCGGTGCCGGACGGACGCGCGGCGAACCAGCCGGCCTCGCTCTCGACCTTGATGCCGCCGAACGGCTGGTCGTTGCCAGGTGCCTTGGTCCTGACCGCGCGCACGGGATCGCCGGCGAGCTCGGTCATGTTGAGCTGCTCGGGCCCGAGCGCCTTCAATGCGTTCTTCTGCTTCGGCGTCGCCGCCACATCGATGCGCTCATAATAGGGAACGCCGAGCTCGGCGGTCAGCTCCTTGAACAATTCGCTGGGATCGCGGCCGGTTTTGGCGATGATCTCCGCCGCCAGCAGGCCGAGGATGATGCCGTCCTTGTCGGTGGTCCAGGCCGAGCCGTCGCGCTTGAGGAACGAGGCGCCGGCGCTCTCCTCGCCAGCAAAGCCGAAGCCGCCGCTGCCGAGCCCGTCGACGAACCATTTGAAGCCGACCGGCGTCTCCACCAGCTTGCGGTTCAGCTTCTTTGCGACGCGATCGATGATCGAACTCGACACAATGGTCTTGCCGATCGCTGCGCTCCCGCCCCATTGCGGCCGGTGCGCGAACAGATAGGCGATCGCGGTCGCAAGGAAATGGTTCGGGTTCATCAACCCGTTGGAGCGGGTCACGATGCCGTGGCGGTCGGCGTCGGTGTCGTTGGCGAAGGCGACGTCGAACCGGTCGCGCATGCCGATCAGGCTCGCCATCGCGTAAGGCGACGAGCAGTCCATCCGGATCTTGCCGTCCCAATCCGCGGTCATGAATCGGAAGGTCGGATCGACGGCCTCGTTGACGACGCTGGCGTTGATGCCGTAGCGCGCGATGATCGGCTGCCAGTAATGCACCGCCGCGCCGCCGAGCGGATCGATGCCGATCTTGACCCCGGCGGACTTGATCAGCGCAAGGTCGACGGTGTTGCCTAGATCGGCGACATAAGGCGTGATGTAGTCGTGCAGATGCGTGGTCGCGGCCTTGCGCGCGCGATCAAACGGCATCCGCGCGACGCCTTTGAGGGCGGCCTCGATATAGCGGTTGGCGTTCTTCTCGACCACGGCGGTGACGTCGGTGTCGGCGGGGCCGCCATGCGGCGGATTGTATTTGTAGCCGCCGTCCTCCGGCGGATTGTGTGACGGCGTGATGACGACGCCGTCGGCAAGGCCTGTGCTGCGTCCCTTGTTGTAGCTCAGGATCGCATGCGAGATCACCGGCGTCGGGCTGTAACCGCCCTGCGCGTCGATCATGATCTCGACGCCGTTGGCGGCGAACACTTCCACCGCGCTCGCCAGCGCCGGCTCGGCCAGCGCATGGGTATCGATGCCGATGAACAGCGGACCGGCGAGCCCCTTCTCGCGCCGGTAATCGCAGATCGCCTGCGTGGTGGCGAGAATGTGGTCCTCGTTGAAGGAATTCTTCAGCGAAGAGCCGCGATGGCCCGAGGTGCCGAACGCAACCCGCTGCGCGGGATCACTGGCGTCGGGCTTGCCTGCAAAATAGGCCGTGACCAGCCGCGGCACATTGGCGAGCGAGGCGGGATCGATGGGTTTGCCGGCGGCGGGATTTGGTGCAGTCACGTGACCTCTCAGATCTGGTATCGCCGATCATCAGCACAGGAGTGATGCACTGGCGTGCTACCATGATGGCTTGCGTTCAATCAAGCCGAGCGCTTTTCGTTCCTTGCGAAACGCAGCAATGCGCTACGACACGTCGATCTGCTGCACCCTCTCGCGTAATTCGTCGACCAGCACGCGCTTGTTCTCGGTATAGTCGATCGGCACCACGACGAGATGCACGCCGCCGCCGGAGAAGGCCCGCTCCAGGGTCGGGGCGATCGCTTCCGTGCTCTCGATCCGCGAACCCTTGGCGCCGTAGCTCTCGGCGTATTTGACGAAATCCGGATTGCCGAACGTCAGGCCGAAATCCGGGAAATTGTCGACCGCCTGCTTCCAGCGGATCATGCCATAGGCGGAGTCCTCCAGGATCAGGATCACGAGATTGAGCTTGAGGCGAACCGCGGTCTCGAGCTCCTGCGAGTTCATCATGAAGCCGCCGTCGCCGCAGACCGCGAGCACCCGGGTCTTCGGATAGAGCATCGCCGCCATCATCGCCGACGGCAGGCCGGCGCCCATGGTCGCAAGCGCGTTGTCGAGCAGCAGCGAGTTCGCGAGCAGCGTGCGGTAGTTGCGCGCGAACCAGATCTTGTACATGCCGTTGTCGAGCGCGACGATGCCGTCTTCGGGAATGACCTGCCGCACATCGTGCACGATGCGCTGCGGTGTCGGCGGCCAGCGGCCCTCGGTGGCGCGATCGGTGATCTTCGCCAAAATGCTCTCGCGCAGGCTGAGCAGTGCGCTGGCTTGCGGCAGCTTTCCTTCGACCCGGTCGGCCAGCAGCTCGAGGCTCGGACCGACATCGCCGATCACCTCACATTGCGGGAAATAGACCTGCTCGACATTCGCCGCGGTGTAGCTGACATGGATCACCTGCGGCCCCTTCGGGCCCATGATGAAGGGCGGTTTCTCGATGGTGTCGTGCCCGATCGCGATGATGAGATCGGCGCGGTCGATCGCCTCATGCACATAGTCGCGCTCGCTCAGCGCGGCGGTCCCCATGTACTGATTGGTGCCGCCCGACACCGTGCCCTTGCCCATCTGGGTCGTGAAGAACGGGATTTTGGTTCGGCGCACGAAGTCGCCGATCCCGGCGGTAGAGCGCGGGCGCGATGCCGCCGCGCCGAGCATGATCAACGGACGCTGCGCCTTCAGGATCATCTCGGCGGCGCGGTCGAGCGCGGCGGCATGCGCGACCGGAATCTCGATCGGATGCGGCGAGATCATGTCGACCGGCGCGGTCTCCTCGCGTGCGATGTCCTCCGGCAGTTCGAGCAGCACCGGCCCTGGCCGTTCCTGCGTCGCGATCCGGAAGGCGTCGCGGACCAGCGTCGGAATGGTGGCGCCGCTGACGATCTGCAGCGAGAGCTTGGTCAGCGGGCGGAAGGTGTTGACGATGTCGACGATCTGGAACTTGGCCTGCCGGCTGCTCAAGATGCCCTTCTGTCCCGTCAACATCACCATCGGCATCGCGCCAAGCAGCGCGTAGGCCGCGCCGGTGGTCAAATTAAGCGCGCCGGGGCCGAGCGTCGTCATGCAGACGCCGGGCTTTCCGGTCAGCCGGCCATAGGTCGCCGCCATGAAGGCCGCCGCCTGCTCGTGGCGCGTCACGATCAGCTTGATCGAGGAGTTGCGCAGGCTCTCGACGACGTCGAGATTCTCCTCGCCGGGGACGCCGAACACCCGTTCCACGCCCTCATTCTCGAGGGCCGCGACCAGCAAATCGGAACCTTTGACCATGTCAGCCTCGCATCGTTGATTGCATGCCGCCCACGGAGCATAGCCGCATCGCGCGCCGCCGGAAACTCCCTCGCCAGCTCACGGCTTGTGCGCCCTGATCCAGGCGTCGGCGGCGGGTAGCACGCGCGTGGTCAGATCGGCCGAGATCGCGATTGCCTGCAAGGCTCGCGCCACCATCACCCGTCCGCCGCTGGTCGATTGCGACGGGGCGAACGCAGCGAGCTCCGCCGCGTGGGCCTGATCGGTAAAATTGGTCATGAAGTTCGGCACGAACTGGTCACGAAAGTTCGGCCCCTGCCTTGCCAGCAGCGTGTCGAAATTGGTCTGGACGAAATCCCAGGCCAGCTGCGGCTGCTCGCCTGCGGACGCAACCGTGCTGATCATCCCGGTCACAATCGTGTCGGGCAACTCATTGGTCAGCGTCAAAGCCAGCGTCGCGCGCGCCAATTCGGCGTCGCGGGCGCTGGCCGCGGCGAAATAATAGCGCAGCCGCTCATTGGTCGCCGTGCTGTTGCGCGCCAGCGCCAGCAGCCTGTCATAGGTCGCCCGATCCGCCGTGATGCCGACGACATGGGTGACGGCATCGCGCAGCGTGGTTGGAAGCGCGTTGGGATCATCGAGGAACGCAGCAAAGCGCCGCTTCGCCTCAGTCACAACAGCGGCGTCACCGAGGTCGCCAAGCGTCGAGATCAGGCTCGCGCGCAGCAGCGCAGTGTCGTCGTCGCCCGATCCGCCGCCATCCCATCCGATCCGCTCGAACACCGGGCGCAGCTTGGCGCGGGCATAGGCCTGGATCACCCGCCGCTCGGCGCGATCGCGCGACAGGCGGTTGAGCGCGGCGAAGGTCGAGATCACCTGATCCCAGACCGCGCGATGATCGCCGGCATCGAGCGCATCGAGCAGCGCGAGATAGGATGCCGGCTCGGCGCGGCCGGCCTGCACCAGCGCCCAGCTGTCGGTCACGACATTGAGCCGGTCATCGACTTGCATTTGCGGGAATGCGTTCAGCAACGCCGCACGGTTCTTCGGGCCATACTCGACCCTGTAGTATCCGATGTCGCCGAGATTGACCTTGATCGCATCGCCGCATGCGCCTGCCGGAATATCGGCGCTGCCCTGCAGCAGGATCTCGTCAAACGGCTTGCCGCGCGCGGGTCCGACCGCAACAGGGATCTGCCAGATGCGCGACGCCAGCGGCGCCGTATCGGCCGGCGCGATCACGAAACGGTCCTGTCGCAATGTCAGGTGCTGCGCGGCGCCATCGCAGGCGGTCTCGGCCACGACTAGCGGCACACCGTCCTGCGCGGTGAAGGAGGCAGCGATGCCGGTGATGGTCTTGCCGCCGGACGTCTCGAGCGCCTGCCAGAGATCGGCGGTGGTGGAATTGCTGTAGGCATTCGCGGCCATGTATTTTCGGATGCCGTCACGGAACGGCGCTTCGCCGAGATAGGTCTCGAGCATGCGGATCAGCGCCTGGCCCTTGTTGTAGGTGATGGCGTCGAACGCCGTGACCGCTTCGCTGTGATCGGCGATCGGCTGCTGCACCGGATGCGAGGTGCGGCGCGCATCGAGCGCCATGGCAAACTGCTTCGCGCCGTAGCCGTTCAGCCAGCTCTGCCATTGCGGATAGAACTGCTGCGAGGCCTTGGTCGCCATCCAGCTCGCAAAGCCTTCGTTGAGCCAGAGATTGTCCCACCACGCCATGGTGACGAGATCGCCGAACCACATATGCGCCATCTCGTGCGCGATGATGGCGAAGATGCCGCGCCGTGCGGTCTCCGCAGAGGTAGCGGGGTCGAACAGCAGCCGGCTCTCGAAGAAGGTGATGCCACCCCAGTTCTCCATCGCGCCGCCGAACCCGCCGGGCACGGCGATCAGGTCGAGCTTCGGCAGCGGATATTTCACGCCGAAATAGTCGTTGTAATAGGCGAGCAGCTTCACCGCGCTGTCGAGCGCAAACCGGCCCTGCCCGCTCTTGCCCTCCGTTGTCACCACGCCGATGGTGACGCCGCCGGCATCCGCCGTAACGCGCTCGAGCTCGCCGATCGTAAGCTCGAACAGATAGGTCGACATCTTCGGCGTCGGCGCGAACGTAACTTTCTTGAGATCGCCGGCGGCCGGCGCCTCGCTTGCGATGGGCATGTTGCCGACCGCGAGCAGATTGCGCGGGATTACGACGGTCAGCGCAAAGCTCGCCTTGAACGACGGCTCGTCCCAGCACGGAAAGATCCGCCTTGCATCGGCCGGCTCGAGCTTGCTCGAGATCAGCCGCTTGATCCCGGCCTTGGTTGGATAATCGACCGAGAACAGACCGGTGCCGAATTTGTTGATCTGCGCCGTGAAGGCGATACGCAGCCTGTGGCGGCCGGCCGCGAGCGGCTGGGCAAAGGTCAGCGTCGCCGTCTGCGCCGTGGCGTCGGTCGCGACTTCCGCGCGCTGCGTACCGTCGTCGATCGTAACCTCGGCGAAGGTCGTGCTGATCGCATTCAGCGTCACCTGCGCAACCGGCGCGCGCAGCTCGATGTCGACGGTCTCGACGCCGGGTAAGGCGAGGCTCGTGAAATCCGGCGTCAGCTCGATCGCGTAGTTCAGCGGGACGACCGTCTTCGGCAGCTTTCCGGGTGTGCTGTCGAATGAAAATGTCTGCTCGGCCTGTGCGCCGGCGGCCATTGCCAGCAGCAAGCCGATCGCCGTGGCAAGACGACGCAGCAGCGCCGTTTGGACGTGGGTTGCAGGCTTGTTCATCGCGCGCGGCTCACGATATCGGAACTTTCGGGGTGGCATTGCGGAAGGACCTGACGGGCAATCTAGTACCCAGAATCAGAGCTGAGTGATACGGCGGCCTTTGAAACGGCGTTGACGGACCTTTTTCTTGGTCCAGACGAAGGGCTCGGCTCTGTCGTTGTATGCGTTGACGTAGGCATCGATGTGCTCCTGAAGCTGCGTGAGGCTTGTGAAGGAGGTGCCGCTGAGCGACTGCCCCTGCAAGATCGAAAACCATACCTCGACCTGATTGAGCCAAGACGCACTTGTCGGCGTGAAATGAAATTGCACGTTGGGGTGGGCCTTGAGCCAATGCTCGTTCTTCTTGTGGGTGTTGAGGTTGTCGAGGATGACGTGAAGCTTCCGGTTCGGAAAAGCCGCGGTGACGCTGTTCATGAAGTCGAGAAACTCGACGCGGCGTCGGCGTTTTGAATGCGCCGCGATGATCTTTCCGGTGGCGACTTCGAGCGCCGCAAACAATGTTGTGGTGCCATGCCGCTTGTAATCGTGGCTCTGGCCGGTCAAGGCGCGGCCATTGGGCAACTTCAGATAACCCTGCGCTCGCTCCAAAGCCTGGATCGAGGGCTTCTCGTCCACGCACAGCACAATGGCCTTCGCGGGCGGGGCGACATAGAGGCCGACAACATCGGCGGCTTTGGCCGTAAAGTTCGGGTCGTTGCTCTCACACCAGGACTTACGAGCCGCGAGGTCAATCTTGTGGCTGCGCAGGAACCGCCAGACATATTGGACGTCAACATCGCCCAGCGCCCCGGCCAGCAGGGGCCCGGTCCAGCGTGCGAACCCGTCCGGCGGCGGCTTGTCCAGCAGCTTCAGAATCCGCTTGTCGGTGGCCTTCGTATAGATTGGCTGCTTGCCCGGTCGCGGCTTGTCTTGCAGCCCTTCAAGGCCTTGGTCGGCATAGCGATGCCGCCAAAGGCTGACAATCCGCGGCTGGACCCCAACTTCCTTGGCGATCGACCGAGTGCTGCGTCCATCCGCCGCCAACAGAACTATCCGCGCCCGCTTCAAATCGCGCTGCAACGTCACCGGGGAGCGGCAACACGCCTCAAGCACCTTGCGATCTTTCCTCGAAAGGTGGACTTCTCTTGCTTCGGGTATCATCCCGACCTTGAATCACGACTCACGCTTTA
>NZ_CP147718.1:0-128274 GCF_011516625.5 Bradyrhizobium sp. 2S1
CACAGAATGAGCATCGGGCTGTCGTCAATCGCTTGATTTGGATGCAAAACGCCTATGGCCTCAAGGCAACTGATGTCGTGTTGCAGAAGACGCCATTTGGCTTCGATGTCTCGGCCTGGGAGTTCTTCTGGACGCTGCTTACAGGGGCAAGGCTGGTGCTGGCGCCTCCGGGTGCGCACAAAGATCCCGATGCATTGGTCGGCTTGATCATCAGCGAGCGCATCACGACGGCCCACTTCGTCCCGTCCATGCTGGTCAGCTTTATGGAGACGACGGGGGTTCAGCACTGCACGTCGTTGCGGCGGCTTTTGTGCAGCGGGGAGTCGCTTGCTGCCGCGAGTGTGCATAGGGTTCGGCGCGTATTGCCCTGGACGGCCCTGCACAATCTCTATGGTCCGACGGAAGCTGCGATCGACGTCACAGCGTGGAGCTGCCCGGATGGCTTTGATGGAGCCATTGTCCCGATCGGCCGTCCGATTGCGAACACGCGGGTGTACCTGCTGGACGGTCATGGTGCGCCGGTTCCGTTTGGCGCGGCGGGTGAGCTTTACATTGGCGGGGCGGGGGTGGCGCGCGGCTATCTGAACCGGCCGGAGCTGACGGCGGAGCGGTTCATCGCCAGCCCGTTTGTGGACGGCGACCGGCTGTACCGCACTGGCGATCTGGCGCGCTACCTGCCGGACGGCAATCTTGAGTTTTTGGGCCGCAACGACGACCAGGTGAAGATCCGCGGCTTCCGGATCGAGCCGGGGGAGATTGCGGCGCGGCTCATCGAGCATGCCTGGGTGCGCGATGCGGTGGTGGTGGCGCAGCAGGATGGCGCCGGCGAGAAGCGGCTGGTGGCCTATGTGGTGTGCGCGCCTGAAGCTCGATCGGATGAGCCGGATGGCGCTGGCGCTGAGCTGGCCGCGACGTTGCGGGCGCATGTGGGCGCGCACCTGCCGGACTACATGGTGCCGGCGGCGTTCGTGCGGCTGGCGGCGCTGCCGCTGACGGTGAACGGCAAGCTCGACCGCCAGGCGCTGCCGGCACCTGCGGATGAGGCGTATGCGCATCGCGCTTACGCGCCGCCGCAGGGCGAGATCGAGACGGCGCTGGCGCAGATCTGGGCCGAGCTTCTCGGTGTGGAGCGGGTCGGACGCCACGACCACTTCTTCGAACTGGGCGGCCACTCGCTCTTGGCGGTGCAGTTCTTGAGCCGGCTGTCGCAGGCGCTGGGTGTAGCGCTGCCGCTGGCGGCGCTGTTTGCCAAACCGGTGCTGGCCGATCTGGCGACGAACATTGTCGAGATGTTGAGCCGCTGCGGTCCGCAAGACCTGCCGGCGATTGTCGGCGTGTCGCGTGATGAACCGCTTGTGCTGTCGTTTGCGCAGCAGCGGCTGTGGTTTTTGGCGCAGCTGGATCAGGATAGCACGAGCTATCACGTGCCGCTGGCCTTGCGGCTGCGCGGCGTGCTCGACCGCCGCGCCTGGCGGCGCAGCCTTGACCGTGTGTTGGCGCGTCATGAGGCGCTGCGTAGCGTCTTTGTCGCGCCGGAGGGCAAGCCCTGGGTTGAGGTGCTGCCGCCGGATGCGGGGCTGCCGGTGCTCGAGCACGATCTGCGGGACAGGCCGGATGCGGACGCGGCGCTTTTGGATCTGTGCCGGGAAGAGGCGCGCACGCCGTTTGATCTGGCGCGCGGGCCGCTGATCCGGGGCCGCCTGATCCGCACCTCGGATGGGGAGCACGTGTTCCTGCTGACCCAGCATCACATTGTCTCCGATGGCTGGTCGCTGGGCGTCTTGGTGCGCGAACTCAGTCAGCTGTACCGGGCGTTCGTAGCTGGGCAGGACGATCCGCTGCCGCCGCTTGCGATCCAGTATCCGGACTATGCCGCCTGGCAGCGGCAGTGGCTGTCGGGGGAACGGCTGCAGCGCCAGGCGCAGTATTGGCGCAACAATCTATCTGGCGCGCCGGCCCGTCTGGCGCTGCCGACAGATCGGCCTCGGCCGGCAGAGCAGTCGTTTGCCGGGGCCAACCTGCCTGTCGTGATCGATGCGGATCTGACGCGGGATCTGAAGCGGCTGAGCCGGCAGCATGGCACGACCTTGTTCATGACGGTGTTGGCGGCGTGGGCGGCGGTGCTGTTGCGTCTGTCGGGGCAGGACGACATTGTGATCGGGGTGCCGAGCGCCAATCGAGGTCGGTGCGAGCTCGAAGGGTTGATCGGGTTCTTCGTCAACGCCCTGGCGCTTCGCCTCGACCTGTCGGGCGCGCCGAGCGTGGCGGAGCTGTTGGAGCGGACGCGGCGCACGGCCTTGGGAGCACAGGAGCATCAGGACCTGCCGTTTGAGCAGGTGGTGGAGATCGTGCAGCCGCCACGGCATCTTGATCACACCCCGCTGTTCCAGGTGATGCTGGCCTGGCAGAACAACGCCATCCCGTCCTTCGACCTTCCCGGGCTGCTGGTGGAGGCTGCGGGGCAGGGGTTCGATCAGGTCAAGTTCGATCTGGAGCTGAACCTTTGCGAACATGGCGAGGTGATCGCCGGGACGCTGGGTTATGCCACGGCGCTGTTTGATCAGGCGACGATCGAGCGACAGCGGGGGTATCTGCTGGCGCTGCTGCGGGCGATGGTTGCCGATGCGCAGCAAGAGGTCGGGCGGATTGAGCTGCTGCCCCCTGACGAGCGGGCGTACCTGTTGGAGGCGCTGAACCGGACGGCGGTGACGTATCCTGAGCAGCAGTGCATCCATGAGCTGTTCGAGGCCCAGGTGCGCCGTGCGCCGGATGCGGTGGCGGTGGTGTGCGCGGAGGAGCGCGTCAGCTATGGCGAGCTCAATGCGCGGGCCAACCAGCTGGCGCATCATCTGATCGCAATTGGGGTGACGCCGGACCAGCCGGTGGCGATCTGCCTGCAGCGCAGTCCGATGATGGTGGTGGGGCTGTTGGCGATCCTGAAGGCGGGTGGGGCCTATCTGCCGCTGGACCCGGCCTATCCGAGCGCGCGGCTGCGCCAGGTGCTTGCGGATGCGGCGCCGTCGCTGCTGCTGGCCGATGCGGCGGGACGATCGGCGCTGGGCGCCGATGCGCTACGCGATCTGACGGTAGTGGATCTGGCGGCGGCGAGCCCGGCCTGGGCGGCGCTGCCGGCCACCGATCCCGACCCGTGCGCGCTCGGCCTGACCTCGCGCCATCTGGCCTATGTGATCTACACCTCGGGCTCGTCAGGCACCCCCAAGGGCGTCATGGTCGAGCATCGGAGCCTGGTCAATCTTGTCGCATGGCATGTGCAAACGTTTTGTCCGCAACCAGAAGCCTGCTGCGCACTCGTGGCTGGAGTGGCATTCGATGCCAGCACCTGGGAGCTATGGTCTGCGTTATGCAACCGCAGCACATTGCAGCTGCCGCCCAAAGCGACAGCTGCAGATTCCTTGCGTCTGCTGCAATGGTGGCGAGATCAATCGCTGGACGTTGCCTTTTTGATCACGCCACTGGCTACACTCGCGCTGGAAGATAAGCTCATCAACTCCAGATTGGAGTACTTGCTTGTTGGCGGGGAACGTCTCCAGCGTGTGCCTGGGCCTCTGTCGCCTCTGAAGCTAATCAACAACTATGGGCCTACTGAAGCTACGGTCGTGGCGACCTCAGGACGGCTCTTCAGCGACAACGCTGTGCCGCATATCGGCCGTCCGATCGCGAACACGCGGGTGTACCTGCTGGACGGTCATGGTGCGCCGGTTCCGTTTGGCGCGGTCGGGGAGCTTTACATTGGCGGGGCGGGGGTGGCGCGCGGCTATCTGAACCGGCCGGAGCTGACGGCGGAGCGGTTCATCGCCAGCCCGTTTGTGGACGGCGACCGGCTGTACCGCACTGGCGATCTGGCGCGCTACCTGCCGGACGGCAATCTTGAGTTTTTGGGCCGCAACGACGACCAGGTGAAGATCCGCGGCTTCCGGATCGAGCCGGGGGAGATTGCGGCGCGGCTCATCGAGCATGCCTGGGTGCGCGATGCGGTGGTGGTGGCGCAGCAGGATGGCGCCGGCGAGAAGCGGCTGGTGGCCTATGTGGTGTGCGCGCCTGAAGCTCGATCGGATGAGCCGGATGGCGCTGGCGCTGAGCTGGCCGCGACGTTGCGGGCGCATGTGGGCGCGCACCTGCCGGACTACATGGTGCCGGCGGCGTTCGTGCGGCTGGCGGCGCTGCCGCTGACGGTGAACGGCAAGCTCGACCGCCAGGCGCTGCCGGCACCTGCGGATGAGGCGTATGCGCATCGCGCTTACGCGCCGCCGCAGGGCGAGATCGAGACGGCGCTGGCGCAGATCTGGGCCGAGCTTCTCGGTGTGGAGCGGGTCGGACGCCACGACCACTTCTTCGAACTGGGCGGCCACTCGCTCTTGGCGGTGCAGCTGATGGAGCGGCTGCGGCGGCGGTCGCTGGGGGTCGAGGTGCGGACCTTGTTTGCAAAGCCCGTGCTGGCGGATCTGGCCGCGAGCCTCGGCAGTCATCACGAGGTGGCGGTCCCGGCCAACCTGATCAGCGAACAGAGTGCGGCGATCAGGCCAGAGATGCTGCCGCTGATCGAGCTGACGCAGGACGAGATCGCGCGGATCGTCGTCACGGTGCCGGGCGGCGTCGGCAACATCCAGGACATTTATGGCTTGTCGCCGCTGCAGGACGGCATCCTGTTCCATCATCTGTTGGCGACAAAGGGCGATCCGTACCTGCTGGTCTCGCAGATGGCGTTTGCCGATCGTGACCTGCTCGAGCGCTATCTTGCCGCGGTTCAGCGGGTGGTGGGTCGGCACGATATCCTGAGGACGTCGTTTGTCTGGGAAGGGCTGTCGCGCCCGGCCCAGGTGGTGTGGCGGAACGCGCCGCTGGAGGTGAGCGAGGTCGAGCTGGACGGGTCTGGTGGTCCTGGCGCCGCGCAGCTTAAGGATCGGTTTGATCCGCGCCGGCAGCGCATCGAGCTTGGCCGGGCGCCCTTGTTGCGGTTTGTGATTGCGCGCGAGCCCGGCAGTGCGCGCTGGCTGCTGCTGGAGCTGCAGCATCATCTGATCGGGGATCACACCACGCTGGAGGTGATGCACGCCGAGGTCCGGGCCGTGCTGGAGGGACGCGAGCATGAGCTGGCAGCCCCGCAGCCGTTCCGCAACCTGGTGGCGGCGGCACGGCTTGGCGTGGGTGCAGAGGCGCATGAAGAGTTCTTCCGGACGATGCTGGGGGACATCGCTGAGCCGACCACGCCGTTTGGGCTGAGCGAGGTCCACGGCGAGGGCCGCGGGGCTCATGAGGCGCGGCGCATGCTGCCGCAGGCGCTCAACGCGCGATTGCGCAGCCAGGCGCGGCGGCTGGGGGTGAGCCTGGCGAGCCTGTGCCATCTGGCCTGGGGGCAGGTGGTGGCGCGCAGCAGCGACCGCGAGCAGGTGGTGTTCGGCACGGTGCTGTTCGGCCGCATGCATGGCGGGGCGGGTGGCGACCGCGCGATGGGTCTGTTCATCAACACGCTGCCGCTGCGGCTTGACCTGGACGGGACCGGGGTCGAGGCGAGCGTGCGGACCACCCACGCGCGGCTGGCCGAGCTGCTCGCACATGAGCATGCCTCGCTGGCGCTGGCGCAACGCTGCAGCGGCGTTGCGGCGCCGGCGCCGCTGTTCAGCGCGCTGTTGAACTACCGCCACAACACGCCGGCGGCGATCTCCGCCTCCGCAGCCGATGATGCGCTGTCCGGCGTGGAATGGCTGGGCGGGGAGGAGCGCACCAACTATCCGCTGATCTTGTCGGTGGAGGATTTTGGCGAGGCACTCGGGCTGACGGCGCAGGTGGCGGAGGGCGTCTCAGCGGATCGGGTCTGCGGCTACATGCAGCACACGCTCGCGCAACTGGCGGAGGCGCTGGAGCGGGCGCCGACCACGCCGGTGCGGGAGCTGGACATCCTGCCCCCTGACGAGCGGGCGTACCTGTTGGAGGCGCTGAACCGGACGGCGGTGACGTATCCTGAGCAGCAGTGCATCCATGAGCTGTTCGAGGCCCAGGTGCGCCGTGCGCCGGATGCGGTGGCGGTGGTGTGCGCGGAGGAGCGCGTCAGCTATGGCGAGCTCAATGCGCGGGCCAACCAGCTGGCGCATCATCTGATCGCAATTGGGGTGACGCCGGACCAGCCGGTGGCGATCTGCCTGCAGCGCAGTCCGATGATGGTGGTGGGGCTGTTGGCGATCCTGAAGGCGGGTGGGGCCTATCTGCCGCTGGACCCGGCCTATCCGAGCGCGCGGCTGCGCCAGGTGCTTGCGGATGCGGCGCCGTCGCTGCTGCTGGCCGATGCGGCGGGACGATCGGCGCTGGGCGCCGATGCGCTACGCGATCTGACGGTAGTGGATCTGGCGGCGGCGAGCCCGGCCTGGGCGGCGCTGCCGGCCACCGATCCCGACCCGTGCGCGCTCGGCCTGACCTCGCGCCATCTGGCCTATGTGATCTACACCTCCGGATCCACCGGAACGCCCAAGGGCGTCATGATTGAGCATGCGAGCACCGTGAACCTGCTGCATTGGAGCAGCGGCGTGTTTGCGGAGGAGACCAGCCGCATGCTGTTCTCCACCTCGATCAGTTTTGATCTGTCGATCTATGAGTGCTTCGTTCCGCTGTCACAAGGAAGCACGCTTTATCTTGTCGAAAGTGCGTTGACGCTGGGGCAGACGTCCTTGGATGTCTCCTTGATCAACACAGTCCCCTCGGCGATCGCCGCTCTGGTCGATAACAAAGCCGTGCCGCCCTCGACAAGGGTCATCAATTTGGCGGGCGAGCGGCTGCAGGCAGGCCTCATAGAGAAGGCTTTCGAGAGCAGTCGGGTCGAGAAGATCTGCAATCTGTACGCGCCTTCGGAAACCACGACGTACTCGACCTGGATTTGCATGCGACGGGGAGAGACTGTCGTCGAGACGATTGGCCGTCCGATTGCGAACACGCGGGTGTACCTGCTGGACGGTCATGGTGCGCCGGTTCCGTTTGGCGCGGTCGGGGAGCTTTACATTGGCGGGGCGGGGGTGGCGCGCGGCTATCTGAACCGGCCGGAGCTGACGGCGGAGCGGTTCATCGCCAGCCCGTTTGTGGACGGCGACCGGCTGTACCGCACTGGCGATCTGGCGCGCTACCTGCCGGACGGCAATCTTGAGTTTTTGGGCCGCAACGACGACCAGGTGAAGATCCGCGGCTTCCGGATCGAGCCGGGGGAGATTGCGGCGCGGCTCATCGAGCATGCCTGGGTGCGCGATGCGGTGGTGGTGGCGCAGCAGGATGGCGCCGGCGAGAAGCGGCTGGTGGCCTATGTGGTGTGCGCGCCTGAAGCTCGATCGGATGAGCCGGATGGCGCTGGCGCTGAGCTGGCCGCGACGTTGCGGGCGCATGTGGGCGCGCACCTGCCGGACTACATGGTGCCGGCGGCGTTCGTGCGGCTGGCGGCGCTGCCGCTGACGGTGAACGGCAAGCTCGACCGCCAGGCGCTGCCGGCACCTGCGGATGAGGCGTATGCGCATCGCGCTTACGCGCCGCCGCAGGGCGAGATCGAGACGGCGCTGGCGCAGATCTGGGCCGAGCTTCTCGGTGTGGAGCGGGTCGGACGCCACGACCACTTCTTCGAACTGGGCGGCCACTCGCTCTTGGCGGTGCAGCTGATGGAGCGGCTGCGGCGGCGGTCGCTGGGGGTCGAGGTGCGGACCTTGTTTGCAAAGCCCGTGCTGGCGGATCTGGCCGCGAGCCTCGGCAGTCATCACGAGGTGGCGGTCCCGGCCAACCTGATCAGCGAACAGAGTGCGGCGATCAGGCCAGAGATGCTGCCGCTGATCGAGCTGACGCAGGACGAGATCGCGCGGATCGTCGTCACGGTGCCGGGCGGCGTCGGCAACATCCAGGACATTTATGGCTTGTCGCCGCTGCAGGACGGCATCCTGTTCCATCATCTGTTGGCGACAAAGGGCGATCCGTACCTGCTGGTCTCGCAGATGGCGTTTGCCGATCGTGACCTGCTCGAGCGCTATCTTGCCGCGGTTCAGCGGGTGGTGGGTCGGCACGATATCCTGAGGACGTCGTTTGTCTGGGAAGGGCTGTCGCGCCCGGCCCAGGTGGTGTGGCGGAACGCGCCGCTGGAGGTGAGCGAGGTCGAGCTGGACGGGTCTGGTGGTCCTGGCGCCGCGCAGCTTAAGGATCGGTTTGATCCGCGCCGGCAGCGCATCGAGCTTGGCCGGGCGCCCTTGTTGCGGTTTGTGATTGCGCGCGAGCCCGGCAGTGCGCGCTGGCTGCTGCTGGAGCTGCAGCATCATCTGATCGGGGATCACACCACGCTGGAGGTGATGCATGCCGAGGTCCGGGCCGTGCTGGAGGGACGCGAGCATGAGCTGGCAGCCCCGCAGCCGTTCCGCAACCTGGTGGCGGCGGCACGGCTTGGCGTGGGTGCAGAGGCGCATGAAGAGTTCTTCCGGACGATGCTGGGGGACATCGCTGAGCCGACCACGCCGTTTGGGCTGAGCGAGGTCCACGGCGAGGGCCGCGGGGCTCATGAGGCGCGGCGCATGCTGCCGCAGGCGCTCAACGCGCGATTGCGCAGCCAGGCGCGGCGGCTGGGGGTGAGCCTGGCGAGCCTGTGCCATCTGGCCTGGGGGCAGGTGGTGGCGCGCAGCAGCGACCGCGAGCAGGTGGTGTTCGGCACGGTGCTGTTCGGCCGCATGCATGGCGGGGCGGGTGGCGACCGCGCGATGGGTCTGTTCATCAACACGCTGCCGCTGCGGCTTGACCTGGACGGGACCGGGGTCGAGGCGAGCGTGCGGACCACCCACGCGCGGCTGGCCGAGCTGCTCGCACATGAGCATGCCTCGCTGGCGCTGGCGCAACGCTGCAGCGGCGTTGCGGCGCCGGCGCCGCTGTTCAGCGCGCTGTTGAACTACCGCCACAACACGCCGGCGGCGATCTCCGCCTCCGCAGCCGATGATGCGCTGTCCGGCGTGGAATGGCTGGGCGGGGAGGAGCGCACCAACTATCCGCTGATCTTGTCGGTGGAGGATTTTGGCGAGGCACTCGGGCTGACGGCGCAGGTGGCGGAGGGCGTCTCAGCGGATCGGGTCTGCGGCTACATGCAGCACACGCTCGCGCAACTGGCGGAGGCGCTGGAGCGGGCGCCGACCACGCCGGTGCGGGAGCTGGACATCCTGCCCCCTGACGAGCGGGCGTACCTGTTGGAGGCGCTGAACCGGACGGCGGTGACGTATCCTGAGCAGCAGTGCATCCATGAGCTGTTCGAGGCCCAGGTGCGCCGTGCGCCGGATGCGGTGGCGGTGGTGCGCGCGGAGGAGCGCGTCAGCTATGGCGAGCTCAATGCGCGGGCCAACCAGCTGGCGCATCATCTGATCGCAATTGGGGTGACGCCGGACCAGCCGGTGGCGATCTGCCTACAGCGCAGTCCGATGATGGTGGTGGGGCTGTTGGCGATCCTGAAGGCGGGTGGGGCCTATCTGCCGCTGGACCCGGCCTATCCGAGCGCGCGGCTGCGCCAGGTGCTTGCGGATGCGGCGCCGTCGCTGCTGCTGGCCGATGCGGCGGGACGATCGGCGCTGGGCGCCGATGCGCTACGCGATCTGACGGTAGTGGATCTGGCGGCGGCGAGCCCGGCCTGGGCGGCGCTGCCGGCCACCGATCCCGACCCGTGCGCGCTCGGCCTGACCTCGCGCCATCTGGCCTATGTGATCTACACCTCCGGATCCACCGGAGCGCCCAAGGGGGCACAGAATGAGCATCGGGCTGTCGTCAATCGCTTGATTTGGATGCAAAACGCCTATGGCCTCAAGGCAACTGATGTCGTGTTGCAGAAGACGCCATTTGGCTTCGATGTCTCGGCCTGGGAGTTCTTCTGGACGCTGCTTACAGGGGCAAGGCTGGTGCTGGCGCCTCCGGGTGCGCACAAAGATCCCGATGCATTGGTCGGCTTGATCATCAGCGAGCGCATCACGACGGCCCACTTCGTCCCGTCCATGCTGGTCAGCTTTATGGAGACGACGGGGGTTCAGCACTGCACGTCGTTGCGGCGGCTTTTGTGCAGCGGGGAGTCGCTTGCTGCCGCGAGTGTGCATAGGGTTCGGCGCGTATTGCCCTGGACGGCCCTGCACAATCTCTATGGTCCGACGGAAGCTGCGATCGACGTCACAGCGTGGAGCTGCCCGGATGGCTTTGATGGAGCCATTGTCCCGATTGGCCGTCCGATTGCGAACACGCGGGTGTACCTGCTGGACGGTCATGGTGCGCCGGTTCCGTTTGGCGCGGCGGGTGAGCTTTACATTGGCGGGGCGGGGGTGGCGCGCGGCTATCTGAACCGGCCGGAGCTGACGGCGGAGCGGTTCATCGCCAGCCCGTTTGTGGACGGCGACCGGCTGTACCGCACTGGCGATCTGGCGCGCTACCTGCCGGACGGCAATCTTGAGTTTTTGGGCCGCAACGACGACCAGGTGAAGATCCGCGGCTTCCGGATCGAGCCGGGGGAGATTGCGGCGCGGCTCATCGAGCATGCCTGGGTGCGCGATGCGGTGGTGGTGGCGCAGCAGGATGGCGCCGGCGAGAAGCGGCTGGTGGCCTATGTGGTGTGCGCGCCTGAAGCTCGATCGGATGAGCCGGATGGCGCTGGCGCTGAGCTGGCCGCGACGTTGCGGGCGCATGTGGGCGCGCACCTGCCGGACTACATGGTGCCGGCGGCGTTCGTGCGGCTGGCGGCGCTGCCGCTGACGGTGAACGGCAAGCTCGACCGCCAGGCGCTGCCGGCACCTGCGGATGAGGCGTATGCGCATCGCACTTACGCGCCGCCGCAGGGCGAGATCGAGACGGCGCTGGCGCAGATCTGGGCCGAGCTTCTCGGTGTGGAGCGGGTCGGACGCCACGACCACTTCTTCGAACTGGGCGGCCACTCGCTCTTGGCGGTGCAGTTCTTGAGCCGGCTGTCGCAGGCGCTGGGTGTAGCGCTGCCGCTGGCGGCGCTGTTTGCCAAACCGGTGCTGGCCGATCTGGCGACGAACATTGTCGAGATGTTGAGCCGCTGCGGTCCGCAAGACCTGCCGGCGATTGTCGGCGTGTCGCGTGATGAACCGCTTGTGCTGTCGTTTGCGCAGCAGCGGCTGTGGTTTTTGGCGCAGCTGGATCAGGATAGCACGAGCTATCACGTGCCGCTGGCCTTGCGGCTGCGCGGCGTGCTCGACCGCCGCGCCTGGCGGCGCAGCCTTGACCGTGTGTTGGCGCGTCATGAGGCGCTGCGTAGCGTCTTTGTCGCGCCGGAGGGCAAGCCCTGGGTTGAGGTGCTGCCGCCGGATGCGGGGCTGCCGGTGCTCGAGCACGATCTGCGGGACAGGCCGGATGCGGACGCGGCGCTTTTGGATCTGTGCCGGGAAGAGGCGCGCACGCCGTTTGATCTGGCGCGCGGGCCGCTGATCCGGGGCCGCCTGATCCGCACCTCGGATGGGGAGCACGTGTTCCTGCTGACCCAGCATCACATTGTCTCCGATGGCTGGTCGCTGGGCGTCTTGGTGCGCGAACTCAGTCAGCTGTACCGGGCGTTCGTAGCTGGGCAGGACGATCCGCTGCCGCCGCTTGCGATCCAGTATCCGGACTATGCCGCCTGGCAGCGGCAGTGGCTGTCGGGGGAACGGCTGCAGCGCCAGGCGCAGTATTGGCGCAACAATCTATCTGGCGCGCCGGCCCGTCTGGCGCTGCCGACAGATCGGCCTCGGCCGGCAGAGCAGTCGTTTGCCGGGGCCAACCTGCCTGTCGTGATCGATGCGGATCTGACGCGGGATCTGAAGCGGCTGAGCCGGCAGCATGGCACGACCTTGTTCATGACGGTGTTGGCGGCGTGGGCGGCGGTGCTGTTGCGTCTGTCGGGGCAGGACGACATTGTGATCGGGGTGCCGAGCGCCAATCGAGGTCGGTGCGAGCTCGAAGGGTTGATCGGGTTCTTCGTCAACGCCCTGGCGCTTCGCCTCGACCTGTCGGGCGCGCCGAGCGTGGCGGAGCTGTTGGAGCGGACGCGGCGCACGGCCTTGGGAGCACAGGAGCATCAGGACCTGCCGTTTGAGCAGGTGGTGGAGATCGTGCAGCCGCCACGGCATCTTGATCACACCCCGCTGTTCCAGGTGATGCTGGCCTGGCAGAACAACGCCATCCCGTCCTTCGACCTTCCCGGGCTGCTGGTGGAGGCTGCGGGGCAGGGGTTCGATCAGGTCAAGTTCGATCTGGAGCTGAACCTTTGCGAACATGGCGAGGTGATCGCCGGGACGCTGGGTTATGCCACGGCGCTGTTTGATCAGGCGACGATCGAGCGACAGCGGGGGTATCTGCTGGCGCTGCTGCGGGCGATGGTTGCCGATGCGCAGCAAGAGGTCGGGCGGATTGAGCTGCTGCCCCCTGACGAGCGGGCGTACCTGTTGGAGGCGCTGAACCGGACGGCGGTGACGTATCCTGAGCAGCAGTGCATCCATGAGCTGTTCGAGGCCCAGGTGCGCCGTGCGCCGGATGCGGTGGCGGTGGTGTGCGCGGAGGAGCGCGTCAGCTATGGCGAGCTCAATGCGCGGGCCAACCAGCTGGCGCATCATCTGATCGCAATTGGGGTGACGCCGGACCAGCCGGTGGCGATCTGCCTGCAGCGCAGTCCGATGATGGTGGTGGGGCTGTTGGCGATCCTGAAGGCGGGTGGGGCCTATCTGCCGCTGGACCCGGCCTATCCGAGCGCGCGGCTGCGCCAGGTGCTTGCGGATGCGGCGCCGTCGCTGCTGCTGGCCGATGCGGCGGGACGATCGGCGCTGGGCGCCGATGCGCTACGCGATCTGACGGTAGTGGATCTGGCGGCGGCGAGCCCGGCCTGGGCGGCGCTGCCGGCCACCGATCCCGACCCGTGCGCGCTCGGCCTGACCTCGCGCCATCTGGCCTATGTGATCTACACCTCCGGATCCACCGGAACGCCCAAGGGCGTCATGATTGAGCATGCGAGCACCGTGAACCTGCTGCATTGGAGCAGCGGCGTGTTTGCGGAGGAGACCAGCCGCATGCTGTTCTCCACCTCGATCAGTTTTGATCTGTCGATCTATGAGTGCTTCGTTCCGCTGTCACAAGGAAGCACGCTTTATCTTGTCGAAAGTGCGTTGACGCTGGGGCAGACGTCCTTGGATGTCTCCTTGATCAACACAGTCCCCTCGGCGATCGCCGCTCTGGTCGATAACAAAGCCGTGCCGCCCTCGACAAGGGTCATCAATTTGGCGGGCGAGCGGCTGCAGGCAGGCCTCATAGAGAAGGCTTTCGAGAGCAGTCGGGTCGAGAAGATCTGCAATCTGTACGCGCCTTCGGAAACCACGACGTACTCGACCTGGATTTGCATGCGACGGGGAGAGACTGTCGTCGAGACGATTGGCCGTCCGATTGCGAACACGCGGGTGTACCTGCTGGACGGTCATGGTGCGCCGGTTCCGTTTGGCGCGGTCGGGGAGCTTTACATTGGCGGGGCGGGGGTGGCGCGCGGCTATCTGAACCGGCCGGAGCTGACGGCGGAGCGGTTCATCGCCAGCCCGTTTGTGGACGGCGACCGGCTGTACCGCACTGGCGATCTGGCGCGCTACCTGCCGGACGGCAATCTTGAGTTTTTGGGCCGCAACGACGACCAGGTGAAGATCCGCGGCTTCCGGATCGAGCCGGGGGAGATTGCGGCGCGGCTCATCGAGCATGCCTGGGTGCGCGATGCGGTGGTGGTGGCGCAGCAGGATGGCGCCGGCGAGAAGCGGCTGGTGGCCTATGTGGTGTGCGCGCCTGAAGCTCGATCGGATGAGCCGGATGGCGCTGGCGCTGAGCTGGCCGCGACGTTGCGGGCGCATGTGGGCGCGCACCTGCCGGACTACATGGTGCCGGCGGCGTTCGTGCGGCTGGCGGCGCTGCCGCTGACGGTGAACGGCAAGCTCGACCGCCAGGCGCTGCCGGCACCTGCGGATGAGGCGTATGCGCATCGCGCTTACGCGCCGCCGCAGGGCGAGATCGAGACGGCGCTGGCGCAGATCTGGGCCGAGCTTCTCGGTGTGGAGCGGGTCGGACGCCACGACCACTTCTTCGAACTGGGCGGCCACTCGCTCTTGGCGGTGCAGCTGATGGAGCGGCTGCGGCGGCGGTCGCTGGGGGTCGAGGTGCGGACCTTGTTTGCAAAGCCCGTGCTGGCGGATCTGGCCGCGAGCCTCGGCAGTCATCACGAGGTGGCGGTCCCGGCCAACCTGATCAGCGAACAGAGTGCGGCGATCAGGCCAGAGATGCTGCCGCTGATCGAGCTGACGCAGGACGAGATCGCGCGGATCGTCGTCACGGTGCCGGGCGGCGTCGGCAACATCCAGGACATTTATGGCTTGTCGCCGCTGCAGGACGGCATCCTGTTCCATCATCTGTTGGCGACAAAGGGCGATCCGTACCTGCTGGTCTCGCAGATGGCGTTTGCCGATCGTGACCTGCTCGAGCGCTATCTTGCCGCGGTTCAGCGGGTGGTGGGTCGGCACGATATCCTGAGGACGTCGTTTGTCTGGGAAGGGCTGTCGCGCCCGGCCCAGGTGGTGTGGCGGAACGCGCCGCTGGAGGTGAGCGAGGTCGAGCTGGACGGGTCTGGTGGTCCTGGCGCCGCGCAGCTTAAGGATCGGTTTGATCCGCGCCGGCAGCGCATCGAGCTTGGCCGGGCGCCCTTGTTGCGGTTTGTGATTGCGCGCGAGCCCGGCAGTGCGCGCTGGCTGCTGCTGGAGCTGCAGCATCATCTGATCGGGGATCACACCACGCTGGAGGTGATGCATGCCGAGGTCCGGGCCGTGCTGGAGGGACGCGAGCATGAGCTGGCAGCCCCGCAGCCGTTCCGCAACCTGGTGGCGGCGGCACGGCTTGGCGTGGGTGCAGAGGCGCATGAAGAGTTCTTCCGGACGATGCTGGGGGACATCGCTGAGCCGACCACGCCGTTTGGGCTGAGCGAGGTCCACGGCGAGGGCCGCGGGGCTCATGAGGCGCGGCGCATGCTGCCGCAGGCGCTCAACGCGCGATTGCGCAGCCAGGCGCGGCGGCTGGGGGTGAGCCTGGCGAGCCTGTGCCATCTGGCCTGGGGGCAGGTGGTGGCGCGCAGCAGCGACCGCGAGCAGGTGGTGTTCGGCACGGTGCTGTTCGGCCGCATGCATGGCGGGGCGGGTGGCGACCGCGCGATGGGTCTGTTCATCAACACGCTGCCGCTGCGGCTTGACCTGGACGGGACCGGGGTCGAGGCGAGCGTGCGGACCACCCACGCGCGGCTGGCCGAGCTGCTCGCACATGAGCATGCCTCGCTGGCGCTGGCGCAACGCTGCAGCGGCGTTGCGGCGCCGGCGCCGCTGTTCAGCGCGCTGTTGAACTACCGCCACAACACGCCGGCGGCGATCTCCGCCTCCGCAGCCGATGATGCGCTGTCCGGCGTGGAATGGCTGGGCGGGGAGGAGCGCACCAACTATCCGCTGATCTTGTCGGTGGAGGATTTTGGCGAGGCACTCGGGCTGACGGCGCAGGTGGCGGAGGGCGTCTCAGCGGATCGGGTCTGCGGCTACATGCAGCACACGCTCGCGCAACTGGCGGAGGCGCTGGAGCGGGCGCCGACCACGCCGGTGCGGGAGCTGGACATCCTGCCCCCTGACGAGCGGGCGTACCTGTTGGAGGCGCTGAACCGGACGGCGGTGACGTATCCTGAGCAGCAGTGCATCCATGAGCTGTTCGAGGCCCAGGTGCGCCGTGCGCCGGATGCGGTGGCGGTGGTGTGCGCGGAGGAGCGCGTCAGCTATGGCGAGCTCAATGCGCGGGCCAACCAGCTGGCGCATCATCTGATCGCAATTGGGGTGACGCCGGACCAGCCGGTGGCGATCTGCCTACAGCGCAGTCCGATGATGGTGGTGGGGCTGTTGGCGATCCTGAAGGCGGGTGGGGCCTATCTGCCGCTGGACCCGGCCTATCCGAGCGCGCGGCTGCGCCAGGTGCTTGCGGATGCGGCGCCGTCGCTGCTGCTGGCCGATGCGGCGGGACGATCGGCGCTGGGCGCCGATGCGCTACGCGATCTGACGGTAGTGGATCTGGCGGCGGCGAGCCCGGCCTGGGCGGCGCTGCCGGCCACCGATCCCGACCCGTGCGCGCTCGGCCTGACCTCGCGCCATCTGGCCTATGTGATCTACACCTCGGGCTCGTCAGGCACCCCCAAGGGCGTCATGGCCGAGCATCGGAGCCTGGTGCGTCTAGTGGCGGGGAACGACTTCGTCGAGATCTCGCCGCAGGACGTCTTTCTCAACGCATCCTCGCCGACATTCGACGCGACCACGTTCGAGCTCTGGGGAGCCTTAGCAAACGGTGCGAGTGTTGTGCTCTATCCTGAACGCTACCTCTCGACAGCAACGCTGGCCCAGATCATCCAAGATCAAGGCATCACCATCGCCTGGATGACTGCCCGGTTGTTCGATACCTATACCGCAGAGGGGCGCGGCACTGATCGGCTGCAGCAACTGCTGGTCGGAGGCGAAGAGGTCTCCGTCACTTCCGTTAGAGCATGCCAGAAGCGACATCCGACGCTGCGGATCTCAAATGCCTACGGCCCGACAGAGAACACCACCTTCAGTCTCTGCTATCCGGTGCCTGCTGGCTTTGATGGAGCCATTGTCCCGATTGGCCGTCCGATTGCGAACACGCGGGTGTACCTGCTGGACGGTCATGGTGCGCCGGTTCCGTTTGGCGCGGCGGGTGAGCTTTACATTGGCGGGGCGGGGGTGGCGCGCGGCTATCTGAACCGGCCGGAGCTGACGGCGGAGCGGTTCATCGCCAGCCCGTTTGTGGACGGCGACCGGCTGTACCGCACTGGCGATCTGGCGCGCTACCTGCCGGACGGCAATCTTGAGTTTTTGGGCCGCAACGACGACCAGGTGAAGATCCGCGGCTTCCGGATCGAGCCGGGGGAGATTGCGGCGCGGCTCATCGAGCATGCCTGGGTGCGCGATGCGGTGGTGGTGGCGCAGCAGGATGGCGCCGGCGAGAAGCGGCTGGTGGCCTATGTGGTGTGCGCGCCTGAAGCTCGATCGGATGAGCCGGATGGCGCTGGCGCTGAGCTGGCCGCGACGTTGCGGGCGCATGTGGGCGCGCACCTGCCGGACTACATGGTGCCGGCGGCGTTCGTGCGGCTGGCGGCGCTGCCGCTGACGGTGAACGGCAAGCTCGACCGCCAGGCGCTGCCGGCACCTGCGGATGAGGCGTATGCGCATCGCGCTTACGCGCCGCCGCAGGGCGAGATCGAGACGGCGCTGGCGCAGATCTGGGCCGAGCTTCTCGGTGTGGAGCGGGTCGGACGCCACGACCACTTCTTCGAACTGGGCGGCCACTCGCTCTTGGCGGTGCAGTTGCTCAGTCGCGCAGTCGATCTCGGGCTCAAGTTCAGCGCCGCCGACCTCTTCCAAGCCCCCGTTCTAAAGGAACTTGCATCCAAGATTCATTTCGAACCAGAGCCCAGCAGCGCGGGAGTGATTTGTGTTCGAGAAACCGGATCGCAGCCGCCGCTGTTCTTTGTTCCCACAGGTTTAGGCGATTGCTCCTATGTCCTTAGTTTGGTGCAGGAGATGGGCGCAGGATGCCCTGTCTACACTTTGCCATGGCCGCCATTTCGTGAAGTTCAATTTCCAACTCTTGAAGAGATAGCCTCGCAACTAAATTTGGCAATTAGAGAGATCCAGCCACGAGGTCCATATCGGATCGCTGGATACTCATCCGGAGGAATCTTGGCTTACGCAATTGCGCAGCAATTACTGGACCACGACGAAGCTCTTTCACTCATCGCTCTAATTGACGTTGTACTATTTTCAAATCCATCAAGCGTGTCGCCCACCCAAAGGATACAAGAAGTGATCCTGGAATCTCTCGAGTTAGACGACGAAAGGTTCCAAATACTTGAACGCTACGCTGGACGAAGTTCAATTTCTCAATTCCTGGAAAAGGCACAGAAAATTGGGGCGATCCCTCAGGATCGCAATCTCCACAGTGACATTCTGACGTATGAAAGGGCCATGCAGTTCCAATTGGCGCTGGACTCGTATCAAGCTCCATCCCTCCCCGTCGAGGTATACCAGTTCTATGCCAATGAACCTCTTCGCCATCGGACACGATCTCGCAAGAATTCAATAGGTCCAGAAGCGCGTTCGCCTTTGCGGGGGTGGGACCGAATTTTGAGTACGGAAGCCATTCATGCTGTGCCAATTCCAGGTGACCACATAACGATGATGAATGTCCCGGCGAACCGCCTAGTTCTGGCTCGATGCCTATCAAGAGAGCTGGCGCCGGTTGTTTGGACAGCGCCCCGCGGGATTTAAGTGGATTCCTGCCGGGTTATGCTGAACGCGGGGCCTTACGATTTTGTCGTTGCGTCGGGAGGGCGTAGCCCGACCAGAGCGACGACAAAATCGTCGGCGACGGTCATGCGGCCATCACCATAGCTTGCGTGCCGAAGTAAGCCTCGTCGGGCGTGCGCCCGTCAAGGCTCGAGTGAGGGCGTCCCTGATTGTAGAAGGCCAGATACTTGGCAATTGACGCTCGCGCCTCGGACACGCTGTCGTAGGCGCGGAGATAAACTTCTTCGTATTTGACCGTGCGCCAGAGCCGCTCGACAAACACGTTGTCGCGCCAGGCGCCCTTGCCGTCCATGCTGATGGCGATCTTCGCGTCCAGCAGCACATCGGTGAACTCGAGGCTGGTGAACTGGCTGCCCTGGTCCGTGTTGAAAATCTCGGGCCTGCCGTGCTTCGCCAACGCCTCCTGGACCGCTTCGACGCAGAAGGCCGCCTCCATTGTGATCGAGACGCGATGGGCCAGGACCCGTCGGCTGAACACATCGACGACCGCCGCGAGATAGACGAAGCCACGCCGCATCGGAATGTAGGTGATGTCCATTGCCCACGCCTGGTCGGGCCGCTCGATCTTCAATCCGCGCAACAGGTACGGGTAGATCTTGTGACCCGGTGCCGGCTTACTCGTGTTCGGGCGACGATAGACCGCCTCGATCCCCATGCGCTTCATCAGCGTCGCGATGTGGCGGCGACCGGCGTATACGCCCTCCCGCCGCAGCAACGATCGCTGCATACGCGCTCCCGCGAAGGGATAATCGAGATGCAGCTCATCGAGCCGACGCATCAAGGCAAGGTCCTCGGCCGAAACTGGCCGAGGTTCATAGTAGACCGTGCTGCGAGCCAGCTTCAGGACCTTCGCCTGGCGCACGATAGAAAGATCATGACCGCGGTCGATCATCGCTTTGCGCTCAGCAGGCCCGCCTTGGTGAGCGCGCCGGACAAAAAATCGTTTTCCAACGCCAGCTCGCCGATCTTGGCATGTAACGCCTTCAAATCGACCGGCGTCTCGGCCGACGCCTTGTCATGCCCAAACACGCCGGCGGCGCCTTCCAGGAGCTGGTTTTTCCAGATCGTGATCTGGTTCGGATGAACATCAAACAGTTGCGCCAGCTCCGCCAGCGTCTTCTCGCCTTTGACCGCAGCCAAAGCAACCTTCGCCTTGAATGCCGGAGAATGCATCCGGCGGCTCTTCTTCGTCATCTTCGCTCCTGATTCGCGGCAAGAATCCTCGCCGCTGTCAGGCAGAAAATCCACTCAAGCTACTGTCCGAATTTGCGGAGCCAGCTCTCAAGGGCCCTTGGCCAGTCAGCGAGCGGCGCCAAACGGATTCCAATAAATCATAGGGCACAGGTGACCTGCCACTGAAGTTTCATCCAGCGGCAATTAGAGTCTCGGGGTTTTGTACGCCAAGTGGCGTGGGTGGAGCAACGGACGATCGGCGGAGCTGGTCGGGGTTGGTGCGCCACGACGGCGCGAAGAAGGAGGTAGATCAATTGACCTAAAGCCTTCAAGCAGCCTTGCTGTGCAAGAGATGAGGGTAGGCCCCTCGGGCTCGGATTGCAGGATCAGAGTCCAAACCACCACAAGCTGCTTCGACACAACGGTCGAGGTGGTGAGCGTTGTTGGAAAAGGCGGGCGCAAGCCCGTCAGGTAAGCCTCAGGAAGGCGAGCGGAAGCGAACCGCCGATGAAGCATCGAAAACCAGTACAGACGTTGTCGAAACCAAGGGTTCAACCCTTCCTTGGGAGCAAGCCTATCGGGAGCCTGGTTACTGGATGGGTGACGACCGGTGTAGAGGCGGCGCGATCCTGATGGCAGGCTCTTACACGGAACGTGGGAACCTGTGTCGTGATGCCAAGGGAGAACCTGAAAGCGGCAGCACCGCTGAGGGGAGAGTACCGATGCACGGCGCAGGGGCGGACGGGTTCGCAGTAGTGATGAAGCCTGGTAATGCAGGTGGAGCTGGGACCCGATCATCTGGCCAACGACAACAGCCAACCCGCAATGGGGATGAACTGATGTCCGAGGCAAAGCCGTATGATATCTCCAAGCACCTTGTTTGGCAGGCTTGGAAACAGGTCAAAGCAAACCAAGGGGCCGCGGGCGTGGATGGCGTCTCCGTCGCGGCGTTCGAAAAGGACCTGAAGAGGAATCTCTACAAGGTCTGGAATCGCATGTCGTCGGGGACGTATTTTCCACCGCCTGTTCGTCTTGCATATTTCAGTGATGGTGAGCAGCGATTTCGCGCGATCATGAGCGGCGAATTCAGACGATCGTGAGCAGCCCGCTCCGGCCGAGGCGGTGATAGAGTCAGCGTTCTGGCTGCTCGTCAAGGGTGATGGTTCTGGCGTTGCGTTTTCGCATGCTTTCGCCGGCAAGCTGGAGGCGGTGAGCGTTATGGACGAGGCGATCGAGGACAGCGTCGGCGTAGGTTGGGTCTCCGATAACTTCGTGCCATGTGTCCACAGGGAGTTGGCTGGTTACGATGGTGGAGGCGCGGCCATGGCGGTCCTCAAGGACTTCCAGTAGATCGCGCCGTTCGGCAGCGGTGAGCACTGACAATCCCCAATCGTCCAAAATCAGAAGCTGGGCGCGGCCAAGGGTTTTGAGCAAGCGGGCATAACGTCCATCCCCCCGCGCGAGTGCCAACGCTTCGAACAATCTTGGGACGCGATGATAGAGAACCGAGCGATTGTCGCGGCAGGCCTTGTGGCCGAGGGCACAGGCTAACCAACTTTTGCCCAATCCGGTCGCTCCGGTTATGAGCAAATTCTCGTGGCGATCGATCCAGTCGCCGCTGACCAGCTTGGCGAAGACGGCCCGGTCGATACCCCGCGGCGTGCGCAAATCGACGTCCTCCAAGCAAGCATTCTGGCGGAGCGCGGCCAGCTTGAGGCGCGTAGTGAGCCGCCTGGTGTCGCGTTCCGCGGCTTCCCGGTCGACCAGCAGGCCGATGCGATCTTCGAACGGCAAGGCTTCGAGATCAGGTGATCGTCGCTGCTCCTCGAAGGCCTTGGCCATGCCGCTCAAGCCGAGCTCGATCAGGCGTTCGTGGGTGGGATGGGTGAGCATACAGGTCTCCTTGGCTTCAGTGGAAATAATCCCGGCCGCGGATGTTGCCGTGGCGCAGGGGTTGGGGTTCGGAGGGCTCGTCGAGAAAGGTGCGATCCAGGCCGTTCTGGAGGATGGAGCGGATCGAGGCGACGGATCGCGCCTTGATCAGAATGCCGCGCCGGCAGGCCGCGTCGACGCGCTCGGCGCTGTAGCTTTTGGCCAGCGACAGAATGCCGAGGCAGGTGCGAAAGCCTTGCTCGGGATGCGGCCGGGCCGCGATCACGGCCTGGAAGAAGGCGGCGGTCGACGGACCGATCCGCTCGCCGGCGGCGATCACTCCGGCGGGCGTCCATTGGCCGTAGCGCCGATGGGCGCTGGGCATGTGGTCGGCGGTGGTGGTGTGGCCCCGCCGGTTGGGCGCGCGGGCGTGGCTGGCGATCCTGCGGCCGTTGTGGAAGATCTCGACCGTCCTGTCGTCGATGCGGGCATCGACAAGCTCACGGATGAGCCGATATGGCGTGGAATACCAGTGTCCATCGATCTCGATATGATAGTCGGGGCCGACCCGGCATCGCTTCCAGCGCGCGAAAGCGTAAGCCTGATCCGGCAGCTTTGTGAGCTTGGGCTTGTCGAGTTCGGAGAACAGTTCGGCGCGGCTGGCGCCAAAGTCGCGCATCTGCCGGGCATTGAGTTCGACGACGAGTATTTTGATGGCTGCGTTCAGCTCCGCCAACGAAAAGAAGCGTTGGTTGCGCAGCCGCGCCAAAATCCATCTCTGGGCGACTTGCACCGCAACTTCGACCTTTGCCTTATCTTTTGGGCGCCGCGGCCGGGCTGCGAGAATGGCCGTGCCGTAATGGCTCGCCATCTCGGCATAGGTTCGGTTGAGGCCAGGATCGTGGCGGTCGGGATTGGTGACGGCGGCCTTGAGATTGTCGCAGACCACGAATGTCGGCGCGCCGCCGAGGAAGGCGAAAAGGTTGATGTGGACCCGGATCCAGTCGGCGAGCCCCTCGCTTGGGCAGGCCTCGGCGTAGGTATAGTTGGAGGCGCCCATCGCTGCGACGAACAGCTTCATCGACTGCACTTCCCCACTTGAGGGGGCGATGACGTCGATGGTGTCGCCGGCGAAATCCACGAAAACCTTCTCGCCGCCCAGATGGGTCTGCCGCATCGAAGGCCGGGCTCGCCCCTTCCAGGCCTCGTAGGTCGTGCAGAACCATGTGTAGCCGAATCCATCGGGATGGCTGGCGCGATACTCGTCCCACAGCAGCCGGCGGGTCACGTTGCGCCGGCGCAGCTCCTTGTCGACATAGCCCCAGTCGGGAACGGGCCGCTGTGGGCTCTGTGACGCAGGCCTCGGCGCAGGGAAAAGCAGCAGCTCCAGGTCTTCGTCGGTCATTCCGACCGGCAACGGCCAGTTCAGTCCGGCAGCCCCGGCTCGGCGCAGATAGCTGTGCACGGCTCCGTTGCTGATGCCCAGGGTGCGCGCGATGGCTCGCTCCGGCAAGCCTTGAACATGTTTTAAGCGGAGAACCTCTTTGATCCGGCGCATCGACAATCTCTGGGTGGGCATCGGCCTTCCTCGTTCACTGACGAGGCAGTTCCTAAGCCGGTTGAGTTGTCGGCCGAAGCGGGCTGAGCCGCTGAAAAGCTGCTCACGATCCCGCGAAATCCGTGCTCACGATCGTCTGAAATCTCTGCTCACGATCCCCTGAAATCCGTGCTCACGATCCCGCGAAACATGCACGTCTCGTGGAAATCCCCAAATCCGATGGCAAGAGTGTCAGGAAACTCGGCATTCCCGCCGTCGGAGACCGAGTGGCCCAGACGGTCGCAAAGATGGTCATAGAAAAGGAAGTGGAGCCAGTCTGAAATGGACCCCGGTTTTGGGACTGCGCGGCGCACTCATCGACAGCACCGTCGTCACACCAAGTCCCAAGCCCTCATGGCCGGGAAAGTGACATCTCTTCTAACGGTGGTCTATTGCTCGCATAACATAGATTATGGAATATATTCCTACTTCCCGAAAGTGCTATGCTTCTCTTTAGCCCCGTAAACAATCGAATCTGCCTGGCCCTGGTTGCCTCACTCCGCTGCTTCAGCAGGTGAGCTTTTCAGCTCCGCAAACTTCGCGGCCATGGTCGGATTGCCCCGGGTCAGCTTCTTGATCGTCACATCCTGGGCCTTGTCGTTCGCGAGGCGCAGGTTGCGGTCCGCGCCGATCAACGCATCCTTCGTCTTCTGCAGATGATCGATGGACTTATCGATCTCAGCGATCGCAGTCTGGAAGTGCCTGGATGCCAGGTCGAAGTTTTTCGAGAACGCGGTCTTGAACGTCTCGAGCTGGTTTTCAAACTGGGTGATGTCGATATTCTGTGCCTTCACGAGCGCGAGCTCGGTCTTGTACTTGAGCGAGTTGATTGCCGCATTCCGCAGAAGCGTAATCATCGGCAGGAAGAACTGCGGCCGGATGACATACATTTTGGGGTAACGGTGGAAGACGTCGACAATGCCAGCGTTGTAGAGTTCGTTGTCCGGTTCGAGCAATGAGACCAGGATGGCATACTCGCAGCCCTTCTCGGTCCGATCCCGGTCAAGCTCCTTAATAAAGTCCTCGTTCTTGCTCTTCGATGCGGTTTTGTCGCTTTCGTTCTTCATCTCGAACATGATCGAGATGATCTCGGTGCCGGCCTCGTCCGCGTCGCGGAAGATATAATCGCCCTTGCTGCCGGTCCGCGCGTCGTTGTCCTTCTCAAAATAGGCCCGCGGAAAGGCCATCGCCCGTACCCGGTTGAACTCGGTCTCGCAGTGCTGTTCGAGGGTCTCGCCGACCATCTTGGTCGACAGACGGGCTTTCATATCCTTCAGCCGCTCGATCGCGTCATCACGATCCTTGATTTGCGTTTCGTACTTGTCCTTAAGCGATTGCTCGGAGAGCTGCTTTTCAAGCTGGACCTGCTTGATCCCGTTTTTCAGCTCATCGCGCTCCTTCTCGATGGCGCCGACCGCTTCGATCACCGCGAGCTTCTTTTCAAGCTCGACAGCCTGGAGCTTGGCCTTGAGCTCTTGGATTTCTTTTTCCTTGGCGGCCGAGATTTTGTTCTGCTCGCTGGCCAGGAGCGCTTCGGCAAGCTCCGAGGCCGCTTTCTTTTCCCGCTCGGACTGCGCAAGCGCGTTCGCGAGCGTGTCACGCTCCTTTTCCACGGCACTGAGCGCTTCCGTGACAGCAAGCTTCTGAGCGACTTCACTTCCCTCAAGCTTGGACTTCAACTCCTGAATTTCGGCGTCTTTGGCCGCCGCAGTCTTCTGCAGATCGTTGCTCACCTGGGCCTTGGCCAGTTGAACAGCGCTCTGCTTGTCACGCTCGGCCAGTTCCAACCGTTCGTGGAGCTGCTGGGCAAAATCGGCGTCACGGACCTGCTTCAGGATATCCGCGTAACCAGACTCGTCGACCTTGAAGGCCTTGTCACAGTGGGGACAGATGATCTCGTGCATATTTCCTGTCCGGATCGGGTCAACGGCTGTTGTTATTCAAAACGTGGCTACGAGCTGGGCAGAATCACCCTCCTGCCATGAGAACAAAATTAGAACGCGCCCGTTTGGTGGGTCAAGCCAGAAGCAGCGGTTGTGCGCATTTTGCCTTGGCAATCCCCTACTTTCAGAAGCGCCGCACTTTCAAGCGCTAAAGCAGGTGTTTGAGCGCGCCGCCGCACGCCGCGAATGCCCCCAGGCTGAGCCCTGGCCGTGATGCAATGCTTGGTTGGCGCGGTGTACCTGCGCGTATTCGTGCTGCGCGAGCCCGTGACGGCCCGATCGCTGCGTCCTCGGCTAGAGAACCTCCTGTTGCGGGCGGGACGGAACACGTGGAAAAGCATCTGCCGACGATCTGGAATCCCTGCTCTGTGTTTGCAGCCGGAACGAATCGAGGGTTGCAAGGATTCGTCCCGCTGAGGAGCGATCTTGATGCTGATGACCAAGGAGAGGCGGACGGCGACCCGCACGGTACGCGGGTGGGCGATAGCCGTGCTGCAGGAGGCAGGCGCGATCTGGGAGTGTGAGTACCACGGCTGGATGCAGGATCGCGCAGATCCGCACGCCCGTGAACGGGCGTTCGAAATCGCCCGCCAGGATGCGCCACCGGGTCTTTCGCCCGAGGCCGCCGCCGGCGCGGTGACCAAGGTCCTGGACTCGATCGGCGATACCTGCCCCGAATGCCCGCCCGAGGTCTAGGCACGCGCTGGACAGTCGACGCGAGCAAAGACCTTAGCGCTCGAGACGCTTCTCAACCTGCTTGCGGCTGTTGCCGACCTTCCTGACAGCTTTCTTGACTGCTGACGCCGACCGTCCTGTCTTCTTGGACTCGTACCCCACTTCATACTTTTGCCCGCCGGCCACACGTGCGGTCCTGCTTGCGCCCGCGCGCCGTCTTCTTCGCTGCCGCCATCGGCTCCTCCTCTCGGATTGACAACAGACCAACGCAGCAAAGGATTCTCGCGTTCCGGAACGATTCGAACTGTGTCAGTTTGAATCAGCTGTTGCGTGGAGTGCTTGAGTGGCGTTTCAGCGTAAAAACCCGGCGGCCATCGGCGTCAAAGCGCCCTTCCCCGGCTTCATCGAACCGGCCTTGGCAACCTCGATCGAGAGCGTGCCGTCCGGCAGGCGATGGATTCACGAAATCAAGTTCGACGGCTATCGGGTCCAGGTGCATCTAGCCAACGAGACGGCGAAGATCTTCACCCGCCGCGGCCACGACTGGACGCATCGCTTCAAGAAGGTCGCCCATGACGCCTGGCGGATCAAAGCAAGCTCCGCGGTCATCGACGGCGAGATCGTCGTCCCCGCCGCCGACGGCAGCACCGATTTCTCGGTGCTGCAGAACGAGCTTAAGGGTAAGTCGACCAAGATCGTGCTGGTGGCGTTCGATCTCCTCTATCTGAATAGCCGCGACCTGCGGAAGCTGCCGCTGATCCAGAGGAAGGCCGAGCTGAGGAAGATCGTCGATGGCACCGACGTCCAGTTCAGCGAAAGCTTCGAGATCGAGGGACGTGAGATATTCGCGCACGCCTGCAAGCTCGGCCTGGAAGGCGTCATCTCGAAAGTGCGACACGGTCCCTATCCAAAGGGCCGCACGAGCGATTGGGTGAAGAAAACGTGTGTCCAACGGGAGACCCTGACCATCGCCGGCTTCGCACTCGATGGAACGAAGTGGGACGGCATCTATGTCGGCCGGCGCAAGGGCGACGATCTGGTCTATGCGGGCAAGGTCGACCATGGCTTCGACAAGACGTCCGCCGCCGACCTCCAGAAGAGACTGAAGCCGCTGATCCGGAAGACGCAGCCGTACACAAAGAGGATCGCCCATAAGGGCATCTGGGTCGAACCAAAGCTGCTCGCCGAGATCGAGTACCGCACGAAGTCAGCCGAGGGAAAGGTGCGGCACCCGCTCTTCCGGGGCCTGCGGGAGGATCTGTGATGGATGCATTCGAACGCTTCTGGCAGTGGGCCAACAAGCCCCTGGAAAGCCAACTGACGATTCCAGCCGAGCTACATCGGGCCGTGATGGAGTTCGCTCCCGAAGATCGACGGGACCGCGCTGCCGTGAACCAAGCCGCAGCACGCGTCCTGGATTCCAAGCGATGAATGGTTGAAGGTGATCGCCGGCCTTCACGCGTGGGTGCCGCCACAGAAACTAACCTCGCGCGCGCCGCAAGGCGGCTTCCAATCGCTCCTTCTCCTTATCCCAGCGGGGTTGTTCGGTTTGCGATCTCTTCTTGAGAGCCTCCATCTCGGCCTGGATGGCGGCGGCCCGCTTCCCATGCTCCTGCTCTGCCTTGTCCAACACAGCCTGCACCTTATCGACCGCCTGCTGACGGCGTTCACGCTCCTTCTGCTTGGCGGCCTCTTCCTTCGCCCGTTCTAGCTCACGGCGCCTCTGCTCCCGTTCGTAAGCCAAAGCGGCCTTCCGCTCCGCGGCCTTGTCGACGGGGCGAGAGGGAGGCTTCTTCGGCTTTAGGCTTTTCGACTTGCGGGCGGCTTTCTTTGGTCCGCCGCCACCAAGATCGGTAGGCAGCTCGGCGTGTTCGCTGAAAGGTCGGTTGGTTCCAACAGGGCGCCTGAGAACGACACCGGGCTTTGCCATGGTCGCGGCGATAACGTCCGGATCGTCGCTTTCTTTCGCCGCGCCCTGATGGAAGAGATTGCTGTCGGCGCCCCAGGCTTCCAGCGCCGCCTTCATAGACGGCGCGGCGATCGCCAGATCGAAGAAGCCCAGTGAAGTCTGGTAGGTCTTCAGTTTTCGGGCCATCGGCCTGATCCGCCCTCCCCAGTCAATCTTCACCGTTGCGCACGCCCGATGCCTGCGGAACACGATGCGGCCTCGAAGCGTTCCCGAATCCTTGAAGGACGTCCATGCATTTCGCAACGCGCTTTTTAATGATGGGCCTCGGATGACCCGGACGTCGACTTTGCCCAAGCGCCTGCAGCCGATGCTCGCTACGCTCACCGACGCGCCGTTCGACGACCCCGGCTGGGTTTTTGAGGACAAGTACGACGGCTTCCGGATGATCGCAGAAATCCGGCGGGGCAAGGTTGCACTCTACAGCCGGAACGGCAAGATCATCAGCCGCAGCTATATCGAGGTCGCCAAAGCGCTGGAGGGCGTGAAGGGCGACGGCGAGCTCGTCGCGATCGGCAAGGACGGCGTCTCACATTTCCAGCTGCTTCAAAACGCGCTGCGCCATGAAGCGAAGCTCAAGTATTGCGCCTTCGATCTCATGTTTGAGAACACAGTGGACTTGCGCAAGCAGCCTCTCCTCGAGCGCAAGAAACGGCTGAAGGCGATTCTGCCGCGTGACAGGCTGATCGCCTTCAGCCCTCACCGCAAAGGAGACGGCACGAATTTCTTCTCCGAGGCCGAGCGAAAGGGTCTCGAAGGCATCATGGCGTAGCGCGCCGACAGCGTGTATGCGTCCGGAAGCCGAACGGCGGATTGGCTGAAGATCAAGACGGCAAAGCGGCAGGAAGTGGTGATCGCGGGGTTCACGGCGCCCAGGCGCACCAGACCGTTCTTCGGCGCCCTGGTCCTCGCCGTGCGGGAAGACAATACATGGCGTTACATCGGACATGTCGGCACTGGCTTCAGTCACAAGGTCCTGGAAGACCTCCATGCCAAGCTCGTGAAGCTGACGACCCCTAAATCACCCTTCCCTGCCAAAGTGAAGGACGAGGCGAACACGACCTGGGTCAGGCCATCGCTGGTGGCCGAGGTCAAATTCGCGGAGTGGACGAGCAAGGGCGAACTGCGCCAGCCCGTCTACCTCGGACTGAGGTCCGACAAGCGAGCGAAGGATGTCGTTCGCGAGCGAGAACGTCCGCGCAAATAGAGCTTCCCTTCGGGCGTAACCGGCAGGCGAAACGAATTTAACGCATTCGCCTCATCCCTGTGAATTCCGTCCGTAGTGATGCGTTCAGTCGCCTCCAAGGTCGTGGATTTGCGGTCGCATGCCCTCAGACATGACGTCGAGCGTCGCAAAGGTGATCGTTCGTTACCTCGCTCTGGCTGAAATCCTTCGCCTGGTTGATGCCTGTCCTCAGGACTTTCGGAAATTAGTCGCAGCGGCTTTGCATACCGGATGTCGCTATGCAGAACTCGGGCGCCTCAAGCGCGAAGACTACGATGATAGCGGCACGCTATCTGTCCGGTTGAGCAAAGGGAAAAACCGGCACGTCGTTCTCGCGGAGGAAGGAAGGATTGCCTTCCGGCAATGGACAGCAAACGTTGTCTTTGGCCAGCGTATCTTTTTGAGGGGCGATGGAAAGCCGTGGGGGACTTCTCATCAACAGCGGCCGCTGGATGAGGCAAGTGACGTGGCTGGGATAATTCCCGCAGTGAATTTCCACATCCTACGACACACTCACGCGTCCTATCTCGCGATGGCTGGCGTGCCCATGGCGGTGATTGCCCGACAACTTGGCCATTCAGATACGCGAATGACGGAAAAGCACTACGCTCACCTCGCGCCAAGTTATGTCGCTCAAACAATTCGTGAAAGTTTCCCGGCTCTCGGCCTCGCGCCGCCGACGCAGGTCATCGCATTTCGGAAGCTCACAGCGTAGTTTCGAACCGGATGTTTCGGCCACCTGCGCCCCCTGCGTCCCGAAGGTAAATAGCAAACGAAAAGATCAACAAAAACAATGAAGTTTGCTCGCGATTGATCACCTTTATCGCCGTTTGTTCACGGGGTTTTCGGTGGTCAATCGGTGGTCAGCATCCGACCCGCTCATGTTGATGAAAAGCGTAGTCTTCCGGGTAGTCGCCCTTCCCTGCCAAGAAGCAGGTCGGCAAGACACCGTGCACCTCGAATACCTCTACGTATGCGCCGGGGTCTTATTCTGCTTCGATCAGTCGTCAGCGATCTGCGCCTTTCGGGCTTTAGCCCATTGGCGGCCGCCGGATCGTAGATATCGCGTCTGCATCGGCTTGCTTGTGCTGTCGCAGCTGAACCATCAGGTTTATCCCTGCTCGGCTTTCGTCGACCTCTCAATTTGATCGAGCATTCGATGCAGTGACTGCCGCCGCGTCCTCGCAGTTTACGGCCGCGCTGCGAACCGCGCAGACGCTTCCTCCTTATCGTTACCGGGCTGGTGCTGTTCGGATCGCCACCCATGTTCGCACTTGCCGACTTCGGCCCGCAGCTCATTGCCGCCGCAGGCGGTCTCGCCGGCATCCTGATCGCGGTGCTCGGCAAGGCGCCGTCAAGGGCCGCGATGGTGCGCGAGCAGATCAATTCGTGGACCGCCGCCACCTACCGCATCATCCTCGGCTGCGCTACGCCCGTTTTCCTGGCGAGTGCCGCCATCCTGATTTCGTGGAAGTTCGACGACCTGATGTTCGGCAAGCCGCTCACGCGGACGTATTTCGCGCACCCGTCGATTCCGCCCGTGAGCTCGGCCCTTTCCGTGACCGATGTGCTCGTGACGAAGCCGTTACCTCTTCTGACGGCGATGGCTTGGACGTTAGTGGCCTTCATCATCCTTCTCATCATCGGGCTCGGGGCGTCGCACTTCATCAATATTAACCGCTTCTCGCTGCACAACGTCTACCGCAACCGCCTGATCCGTAAGGTCCTCGGCGCCTCGCATGCGGGCCGGACGCCAAACAAATTCACGGACTTCGACGAGCGCGACAATCTCAAGCTGCGCGATATCTGGCCAAGCAAAGCCGAGCCCGTGAATGGGCAGCCACAGCACGAACCCACGCCGCCGCCACAGTTCCTAGCCCGTCTTATTCGTCAGAGTGCGCCTGAGAGGCTGGCGAGCGTGGTGTAAAGCGCTGATGCGGCGTAGGATTCGGTTGCAAAGCCAACCCCATCACCTCAACCGCGAACGCCAGGCCCGCCATGACCGACGATACGATTCTGCCCTTCTCGTTTCCAGCCGTTCACGCCAAGAAAGTCACAGCTGCCTTCGATGGCGGTCGGCTGACCTCGAACGGGGGCGTGATGCTTCTGGCGATGGCCGAGCGGCATCTCGGCTTGGCCGACAATTTGGCCCGGGTGTTCCCGGATCGGCGCGATCCGACGCGGGTCGTGCACAGCCTTGTCGATATGTTCCGCGCGCGCATGTTCGCGATCTGCTGCGGCTACGAGGACGCCGACGACCTCGATCATCTGCGGTCCGATCCCGCATTCAAGCTGGCCTGCGGACGGCTGCCGGACACGGGTCGCGATCTGTGTTCCCAACCGACGCTGTCGCGGCTGGAGAATGCTCCGCGCCTGCGCGACGTGATCCGACTGACCTACACTTTGGTCGACGCATGGATGGATAGCTACCCGCGCGAGCCGGCATCCGTCACGCTCGACATCGATGATACCTGCGATGTCGTCCACGGCCATCAGCAGCTCTCGCTGTTCAACGCTCATTATGACGAACGCTGCTTCCTGCCGATCCACGTCTACGACACGGAGAAGAGCCGGCCCGTGGCGGTCGTGCTGCGGCCCGGCAAGACGCCGGGCGGCGTCGAGGTGCGTGCCCATCTGCGCCGCCTGATACGGCATATCCGGACGCGGTGGCACAACACGCGAATCACGTTCCGTGGCGACGGGCACTATGCCCGGCCGGAGGCCATGGCGTGGTGCGAGACCAACGGCATCGACTACATCTTCGGTCTGTCCGGCACCAAGCCGCTCGCCAGAAAAGTCGACGAGGCCGCCGACGACATCCGCACGCGACGCGCCATCGAGAACCTGCCGGTTCTGCGTGGCTATACCGAGACGCGCCACAAGGCCAAGTCCTGGGATCGCGAACGGCGTACCGTCGCCCGTATTGAGGCGACGATGCTCGGCCTCGACATCCGTTTCGTCGTCACCAGCCTCGATGTCGGCTCGGCCGAGTGGATCTACGACAGCCTGTATTGCGCGCGCGGCCAAGCCGAGAATCTGATCAAGCTGCATAAGACACAGCTCGCCGCCGATCGCACCAGCTGCCGTTCGGCGCTCGCCAATCAAGTCCGCCTCGTTCTCCACACCGCCGCTTATTGGCTGATGCTGACCGTGCGCGACGCGATTCCCAAAGCCCGGGAATTGGCCACAGCCGAGTTCGCGACGCTGCGTCTTCGTCTCTTGAAACTCGCTGCCCGTGTGGTCGAGACCACGAGCCGCATTCGCCTTGCGTTTGCCGCGGCATGTCCCGAAGCCGACCTGATCCGCGGCTTGCCAGGCGCGCTGCTGCCGCTCGGTCCTTGACCGGCGGGGCGTCCGCCCCCCGTTCGCCCAACCTACACCTCAAGCGCGTTGCAAAGTACCGGTCGTCAGGCGGTGAAAAGCCGAAGGCAATCCCGCGCGCCTCGTCAGAGCAGATGTGCGGCCACATCAATCGGACTAAAAAAAGCACTCTCACGAATAGGACGGGCTAGTCGTCAACATGGCGCTGAACACGCTGGCATCGCAGGAACTGCAGTTGCAAGAGCGCAGGGCGCTGTCGTTTGTGGCGACGCTGACCGCCATTTCTGGTCACCCGAACCGATGAAGCGCGGCGTGCCGAGCGACATGCCGCCGTTGTAGAGCGCCGCCGCGCGGAAGCAGCCTTCGATCGGGGCAGTGCAGTGACGATCTCCGGTGCCGTCGAACGACCCTTATGTCTACCTGTCGGACGGCGGCCATTTCGAAAATCTCGGCGCCTACGAGATGATCCGCCGCCGCTGCAAGTTCATCCTGATCAGCGACGCGGCCTGCGATCCGGACTTCGGCTACGAGGATCTCGGCAACCTGGTTCGGCGGGTATCGATCGATTTCGGCGAGCGCATCAAGTTCCGGCCGCCGCTTAAGGGCCGCCGCAGGCTCGCAGCGTGGCCCGTGGTGAGCTGGCGGGGCTTGGCCGGTGGTTCTCAGCGCACCGATGTCGTCTGCATCACCAGCGATGAAGATGACGCGCTCGTGCCCGGCACGCAGGCCCGTGCGGTGGCAGAACTGGAAGCCAACGCGACCGGCAAGCCGGTGACGATCCGCAACCCATCACCGACGAGGTGCTGGCGACCATCAGACCAGCGTCCGTCGAGCAGCCCGCCGAGGCCGTTGCGCCTGCCCTGCCGCTGCCTGCCGCCGTCGTGATGGTGGCGCGCTCGACGTGGTGATGGCGCGATGACGTGATGCCGTCCTACTCTGATGGCAAAATCCCGTTTCGCTTAATTTTCATGAATGAGCAATTTTGACCATTAGCTCGCGTTGTTTTGCGGCACAGTATGGTCGCTCTGGTTGCCGCGGCGGTGCTGATATCCCCGCCGGCTTTGGCCCCAAAAGCGGACACCCCATCGTTGATGGCTCGCACTGTGTCGCAGTGATGACGTGACAGTCGAGGTGATGCGCGGCGGCCGGGCGAGGATTGCGCACCATCGCGGCGGCGCTGACCGGCTCCTGTGAGAAATACGTAAATGTATCCGCTACCCTGAGCAGAGAGCTGCCCGGTGCCAGAGCCGGGGGGCGCAGAGGGGTCGGGGGAGAGCCACCGGGGATATTAATCGGGTGTGACGGGCCGGGCCCCGGCCCACGATATTTGTGTTGATGGCCAGAAATATCGGCGGGGCTTATGGGAGGTGTCCACGCCGGTTTTTCCCAACCTCCCGAGGAGTGATCGCAATGACACCAGATGAACCAACGGTAGAGGAAGTGAAGGTACCAGAGGCTGCTCCGGCCGTGGAGGCAGTTCCTACGGAGGCTCCGGCTGTGGAGGCTCCGGCGGATGCACCGGCTGCGGTTGAAGCACCGAAGGCAGAGTAGTGATGGTTGCGGCCCCCGGCGAAGGGGGTCCTTTGCCGGGGTGGTAGTGGAGGATCATGACGTTCAAAAGAAAATGGTTTGGATTGGAGTGCCCGATGTTCGGACCTCGCGAAAGGCGACCTGTTTTGTTTCCTGCGAGTGGCCTATTTCGGCCAGTCCCCAGTTTCCCGGCGTCACCAAGCAACGCGTTTCCGATGCCCGCCATCATCGTCGAGCGCGCGCCCGCCGATATCCCCGCGCAATCTGCCATCGGGCATTGCCCGGCCCAAAGTCGCCGGTTGTGTCGTCGCGGATGAGCAGGTGCCGCCACGACGGGCGCGGGCCGACGTCGAGGTAGAAGTGCACAAACGAGCACACCTCGTTTGGCCGGGTCGCGCGATCGGATCGCGATCCATGCGGCGAATTCGGGCGGAAGCGTTCCATGCCTATGGGATGATCTTGTCGCCATCGGCATCGTCCGCCCTCAAAGGCAAGTTTTTCATCAGCAAGGCAATATCGGCATCCGAGATTGTGAAGGCGGCGGGATCGACAGCCGCGAGCGGCGGATATTGGAGCCGCCGCCGAAGCCAAGCTCGCAGCTCAAGCCGGTCGAGCCTCACGAACGCCTCAAAAAACTGGTCGCGCTGCGCCGGGTCGAGCCGCGCCCAGCCCTGCATTGTGGCCGTGACCAGATCGATGCGCCGCATGCGCGTTCCCTTTTGAAAAGCGGATCGGGCAAACGAAACACGAAAAACGCAAATATGCTGAAGGGGCGCGGTCGCGCGGTCCCCGCGGAGGGTGCCATGCGCGGAGGGACCCGGCGACCGGTCGCGGATGGCCGCGACGGTCCGCCCAGCGGTCATCATCTCGACAGCCACGACCACGGCAGTGGCCTAGTACCCAGAATCAGAGCTGAGTGATACGGCGGCCTTTGAAACGGCGTTGACGGACCTTTTTCTTGGTCCAGACGAAGGGCTCGGCTCTGTCGTTGTATGCGTTGACGTAGGCATCGATGTGCTCCTGAAGCTGCGTGAGGCTTGTGAAGGAGGTGCCGCTGAGCGACTGCCCCTGCAAGATCGAAAACCATACCTCGACCTGATTGAGCCAAGACGCACTTGTCGGCGTGAAATGAAATTGCACGTTGGGGTGGGCCTTGAGCCAATGCTCGTTCTTCTTGTGGGTGTTGAGGTTGTCGAGGATGACGTGAAGCTTCCGGTTCGGAAAAGCCGCGGTGACGCTGTTCATGAAGTCGAGAAACTCGACGCGGCGTCGGCGTTTTGAATGCGCCGCGATGATCTTTCCGGTGGCGACTTCGAGCGCCGCAAACAATGTTGTGGTGCCATGCCGCTTGTAATCGTGGCTCTGGCCGGTCAAGGCGCGGCCATTGGGCAACTTCAGATAACCCTGCGCTCGCTCCAAAGCCTGGATCGAGGGCTTCTCGTCCACGCACAGCACAATGGCCTTCGCGGGCGGGGCGACATAGAGGCCGACAACATCGGCGGCTTTGGCCGTAAAGTTCGGGTCGTTGCTCTCACACCAGGACTTACGAGCCGCGAGGTCAATCTTGTGGCTGCGCAGGAACCGCCAGACATATTGGACGTCAACATCGCCCAGCGCCCCGGCCAGCAGGGGCCCGGTCCAGCGTGCGAACCCGTCCGGCGGCGGCTTGTCCAGCAGCTTCAGAATCCGCTTGTCGGTGGCCTTCGTATAGATTGGCTGCTTGCCCGGTCGCGGCTTGTCTTGCAGCCCTTCAAGGCCTTGGTCGGCATAGCGATGCCGCCAAAGGCTGACAATCCGCGGCTGGACCCCAACTTCCTTGGCGATCGACCGAGTGCTGCGTCCATCCGCCGCCAACAGAACTATCCGCGCCCGCTTCAAATCGCGCTGCAACGTCACCGGGGAGCGGCAACACGCCTCAAGCACCTTGCGATCTTTCCTCGAAAGGTGGACTTCTCTTGCTTCGGGTATCATCCCGACCTTGAATCACGACTCACGCTTTAAGAACAGTAGGTACTAGTTTGCCCTAGCGATGTTCAAGCTGGTCGCCATTGAAGATGTGCAACATGCCGGAGAAGGCACAGTGGTCCGCCTCCACGACAACGGCCCCCGCTCGGTTTGCAAAAACCGACACGATGAAACCCGGATACTCGTAACCTGAGCGCTTCTTTACTCGGTCGCCTACTTTGAAGGGGACGTCTGTCATTTTATCTCCTGTAAGGCCGCCTCAGTTGGGTAGTGGGGCGGTCATTCCGCAGCCTTCTTCGCTAGTTCCAGTCCTTGCTCACGCCCCTCGGAGATGCCTCGGGCGATTGCACTTATGATGCAGTTCGGGCTCGCCCCGCCCATCCCTTGGAAGGGCCACAAGGCGTTATGAATCTTCCGGGCGCGCTTCAAATCTGCTTCTGTAACGTTCGGCTTTGACATGATCGAAAGATGCGCCGTTGGTAGTCAACATTCCAGCCCAGAAGCCCGCCACAATTTCGGGAAGCCCGTTCCATTGCAGGCCGGGCAGGTACATCCTTTGATCTTCGGCTGCATTTGAAGTTTTCCGGCCGCCTCAGTTGGGTGGCACTATTTGTCAGGCGCGATCACCGCAGGCAGCGGCTGCGTAGGCAGGATATCCGTATCGGGCTGGCGCCCACGCGACAAAGCCAACGCGAACGCCAATACGACTGCTGTTATGATGATCGCCCCACGCATACGAACGTCTTGGTCCCTCCGGGCAATATGCACAATCTGACAGAAGTCGAAGGCCGCCCCAGTTGGCGGCCTTTTTCCACGGTATCAGGCTTGGTTCAATTTTTCCCAATTTGAATCCGGGAACGCCCCAATTCGCTAACGACACGTCAATTTCTTTTGGCACGTGAGCAATATTGACCAGCCTTGGAACGTCGGCTGTTCCAACCTTCGGCCATCACCGCCCTGTAACGGCGTCAACCGGTGATTGAGAGCGTTCGCGCTCCCCGCCCAGCGACAAGGGAGCGTGGCATGATCGAACAACCCCATTTAGATTCATATTCAATCCCAGCACGCGTCAGTCTTGGCATCGCTATTTTCGGCGGCACTCTGCTTATCGCGGTGATGCTTACGGGTGCCTTCATCGTGCACTGAGGCCGCCTCAGTTGGCGACCTCTTTTACAATCAGACAACCGTCGCGCCGCGCGCTTTGTCCGCCAGTGAAGAGTCTACACGATGCAACGCAGCGATCAGTGGACCGAGTTAGTTTCATGCCCGAACTGTGGAATGTCAGGGGCTGCCCGTCTTTCGAAGGCCCCAAAGGGAGCCTTTGATTTTAGGGTGGAGGCCATTCCTGCGGGCTTTAAAGTGAGTCGCTTGGAATTCGGTAACACCTTCTTCTGTGGGGCATGCGATCAACCGGCGCATACCCAGATAACAAAGCAATGAGGCCCTCAGTTGCGCCACTGAGAGCGTCCCCGGCCCCGCGCTGGATGAGGCCACGGGGCCGGGAGCCAGCGGACCGGGAGAAAGGAAAACCGAAACCCCCGGTCCTATCCAATCAGAGATCAGTACGGGGACATGCCATGATCCATCGCGAAGCAGTGCCTGTCGGGCACACCTCACCCTACAAGCGCATCGAGATCGCGCACCTCGGCCGCAAGACCATCATCACAGCAGACGAGCTGGCGCTGTCCGGGGATCGCGAGCCTGACCCTGCCGCGTATCGATACGATGTTGACTTGCGCGCCTATCTCCTCAAGGCTCGGTACGGCTGACCATCGACTGCCAAACGATTGAGAGCATTACGCAAAAGGCTCTTCCGGAGGCTCCCCCGGCTTGAACGGGTGGTAGTTTGGGGGAGATGATCCCCGATCCCGCCCAACAGAGCTGTCTTAAAAAACGGGACCGGAGACCATGCCCTTGTCCGTCCCCCGCCCCGGAAAGGTTTCGGGGTGCGAACGATGCGGCTATACCCCGGCCGCACATTGGTTAGAGCGAGCCGGGACGGGGCGACGTTCGCTCAATTGGTTCGGGCGGCCCTCGGTGGCCCCCTCGCGTAAGGCCATAACCAGCCCCTGTCAGCCCGGACGACGACGCGCGTCGGCTGCGCCATGCCGAGCTCACGCTCGCCGCATAGGCCAAATTACGATTAGCCGCTTAAGCGCCGAAAATTTCCGCGAACAGCGACGGGCCGATCTCGCACCCGGCGGCGGCTTGCCGGAGCGCCGCCACCGGCGGCTAAATCAGGTCTGTCGCCAGCATGCCGCCTAGCCGCCCGGGACACGGCAATTCCTTGGCTCGCTGCGCGCCTGTCGATCTCTCCCGCGTCGCTCTACATGTTCAAAAATTGCGTGGCCGAGCTGTTCAACAACATTCAGGACCACACCCAGCTCGACATAGGCACCATCTGCGCGCAGCACTTCCCTCGGGAGTCCTTGGTTTACATATCCCTGTCGGACATGGGGCTCGGAATCCCCGGGCGGGTCCGGACCCTGCTGCCGCAGTTGTCGGACGCGCAAGCCATCATCAAGGCTACCGAGGCCGGATTCACGACCAAGACGACCCCGGGAAATCGAGGGATCGGCAGTCAAGGTAAACGGCGGAACGGTCTCGATTTACTCGCTCAACGCGATAGTCCGGTTCCCGCCGCAAGGCGGCCCGTTCATCGTTCCAAACGTCGGATTTTGCCCGGGAACAACTAGTCGCCCGTTAAGAAGCTTCCAGGCGACTGATCTGGAATCGTAATTTGGCTGGAATGACGTTCTGAGATTGCAAGGTTTTGGTGTTTTGTGCATCGGAAGCTTGCAATTTCGTTTTCGAGATTCCCTCGACGGGCGAAGCATGATTCCCTGTCCGCATCGGAGGGCACGATGCGGCCGAAGAAGCACAAAACGACGGGAGCGAACGATTTTTTCCGGGCGCGGCTCGACCAGATCATCAATCTGAAGCACGAGCTGGTCCGGCTCACCGGCAAGATCGATTGGGACTGGATCGACGGCGAGATCGCGCCGCTCTACAGCGAGAACGGCCGGCCGGGGATTGAGACCCGCTTCGTGATCGGGCTGTTGTTGCTCAAGCACATTTACGGGCTGTCCGATGAGGGGGTATGCGAACGCTGGGTCCACGACCCGTATTTCCAGTACTTCACTGGCGAAGAGTTCTTCCAGCACGCATTCCCGCACGAGCGCTCGGACCTGAGCCATTGGCGCAAGCGGCTCGGCGACAGACTGGAACTGCTATTGGCCGAGAGCCTGCGGGTGGCGCACGACGTCGGCGCGTTACGCGGCAAGGACCTTGAGCGGGTCACGGTCGACACCACGGTGCAGCCGAAGGCCATCACCTTTCCGACCGATGCCAAGCTGCTGCATGCGGCGATCCAGGGGCTCAACCGCCTAGCGAGGAAGCACGGAGTGCGGCTGCGGCAATCCTATTCTCGGATCGCCAAGGCCACCGCGATGATGGCGGGACGCTACGCCCATGCCAAACAGTTCAAGCGGCACCAGCGGCAGTTGCGCATCCTGCGCAGCCGCCTGGGCCGGATCATCCGCGACATCCGCCGCAAGATCGAAGGCCAGGATGCGCTCGAAGAGGCGTTCGCACTCCCGTTGAGCCGGGCCACGCAGATCCGCTCGCAGCAGCAGCGCCAGCGCGGCTGGAAGCTGTATTCCTTCCATGCCCCCGAGGTGGAGTGCATCGGCAAGGGCAAGGCCAGCGCGCCTTACGAGTTCGGCGTGAAGGCTTCCATCGTCACCAACAACCGGCCTGCTCCCGGCGGCCAGTTCGTGCTGCACGCCAAGGCGCTGCCCGATAACCCTTACGACGGTCACACCCTGCGGGACGTCATCGACCGAACCGAGACACTCACCGGCTGCGCGATCCAGTGCGCCTTTGTCGACAAGGGATACCGCGGCCATGACGCACAGAACCCGCGCCGCGTCTTCATCTCCGGCCAGAAGCGCGGCGTCTTCGGCACTATCAAGCGCCAGCTGCGGCGCCGCTCCGCTATCGAGCCCGTGATCGGCCATTTGAAGGCTGACGGACACCGCGGCCGCTGCTACCTCAAAGGCCGCGCCGGCGATGCCGCCAACGTCATCCTCTCCGCCGTCGGTTACAACTTCCGCCGCATCCTCGCCTGGCTAAGGGCTCTTTGGTACCTCTTCCTGGCTGCCTTCTTCTCAGTCACCAGCCACCGCACACCACTCAAATCGGCTTCTTAACCGACGACCAACTATCGACATTGTGCTCAGAACGGATACGATTGAAGCCCTTCCCGATGACCGGGAAGACCTCGAATGGTGATGGAAATGCGAGAGCGTATAGTAGTAGCTCGCACTTCGGGCCGCGCAGATACTGCCGAGCAAGGTAGCCGCCTTTACGACGCGCTGTGCAACGCGCTGGCGCGGCGCGATGTTATTGTCGAGCTGGATTTTCAGAGCATCACCACCGCAACGTCGTCGTTTGCCAACCTTGCTTTCGTGCAACTGCTCACAAGATGGCCCTTGGCGGAATTGAAGCACCGCCTGAGGGTGGTGAACTCGACGCGCCAGATCAACGAGATGATCAAATCCCGGCTAGAGCATTTTCCGACCGGAATGAATCGGGTGGGGATTCCCAAAACGGCGCGAGTCAGATTCAAGCTGCATGCTGGCGAGGGAGGCCAGCATGTATGGCCAGGGCGCTTTCGGTTGATCTTCGTCAAAGGGTGATAGCCGCGATTGACGGTGGCATGTCCTGTCGACAGGCTGCTGAGCGCTTTGGTGTCAGCGCGGCCAGTGCGATCCGCTGGCGCGGTCGCCTCAAGGAAGTTGGCGACATCGTTCCTAAACGCCAGGGCGGTGACCGCAAATCGCAGCGCATCGAAGCGCATTCGCAATTGATTCTGGAGGCAGTGACAGCGAAGCCGGATATCACGCTCGCCGAGTTGCGAGAACTGTTGAAACGTCGTGGAATATCGACTGGCATCGCGTCGCTCTGGCGTTTTTTCCAGCGCAGAAAGATCACACTTAAAAAAAGACAGCGCACGCCGCCGAGCAACGGCGCGGCGATATAAATGCCGCGCGTGAGGAGTGGTTCGAAGGGCAAATCGATCTTGACCCTGAGCGTCTCGTCTTCATCGACGAAACCAGCGCCAACACCAAAATGGCGCGGCTTTACGGCCGCTCGCCACGCGGCGAGCGATGTCGTGCAGCTATCCCACACGGACATTGGAAGACGACGACATTCACCGCTGGATTGCGCTCCGACGGTCTGATCGCGCCGCTTGTTCTGGACGGTCCAATGGATGGCGACGCTTTCCTGGCCTACGTCGAGCAATTGCTCGCCCCATCGCTGCGGCCGGGCGATACCGTTATCATGGACAACTTGCCCGCTCACAAGGTCCATGGCGTTCGAGAGGCCATCCGGGCGGTCGGAGCAAGCCTGCTCTATCTTCCGCCCTACAGTCCAGACTTCAACCCGATCGAAATGGCCTTCTCTAAACTGAAAGCCCTGTTGCGGGCCGCCGCAGCGCGCACCATGCCCGATCTCTGGCAAGCAATCGCCAACGCTCTCAAGCGCTTCTCACCCGAGGAATGCCAAAATTATCTCGTCGCGGCTGGTTACGACGCAACGTGATCGGAAAATGCTCTAGAGCGCGAGGGCAACTCGGGCAAGGCGGTCGCCTAGGAGCCCGTCCAGATATGTTTTCGTGACGGGCATTTGTTGTAGAGTAGCAGGCTCAGGCTGCGTTTGCGAGGTTGAACAGCTTGAGGAGGTTATGGACGGTGCAGATCATTGTCCACTCGGCGCGCACTTTCTCGATGCCCCGCAACAGGAACTGGCGGAAGCCTCTTGCCTGTTTGATCTGCCCGAACACCGGCTCCACCACTTGCTTTCGCAATCGGTAGGGTGTTTCGAAGCCGCCATCGTCGATCTTCTTTCGCATGGCCTGTGTCAGCGGGCCGCCGACTTTTCCGTTCGCTACTGTCGGGTGCTTGGCGCGTCCGGGCGCGACATAGCCATCGATGCTGCGTGTGTCGAGCGCTTCGAGATTGGCTTCGCTGCAGTAGCCGGAATCCGCTGAGGCCTGCCGCGGCTTGCGGCCAAGATTGCTCTCGATGGCCTCGATCAGGGGCACCAACTGGCCCTGATCGCTGCCGTGCTGGGTCAGTTCTTGCGCGACAATGATCTGGGCATGTGCATCGACGGCCGCCTGGGCATTATAGGCCTGAACGAAGCCATCCTTCGACTTCATGATGCGGCTTTCCGGATCGGTGAAGTTGCGTTGCGCCTTGGGATTGGGTTCCTCCGATGGCAGCGCCGCCGGTTTGCCCGGCTTCTTGCGGCCTTCGGCCTGGCGCTGCTGTTCCTTTTCGGCCTCGATGCGGCGCTCTTCCTCCGCCGCCAGTTTGGCGTCCGCTTCCAGCGCCGCCATCGCTTGCTGGATCTTCGCCAGCCGTTTCTGCTTGTCGACGGTCCAGTCCGGCAGTTCGTCGCTGTTGCCGAAAGTCTCATCCTCCGAGGCATCCGCCGCCTCGGCGGCCGCCAGCATGCGAGCGACCTCGGCCTTCAATTCCGCCTCGCGCTTCTTCATGCGCTCATAACTCATCGCCTTGTGTTTCGACGCGTTCGCCTTGATCTTCGTACCATCCAGCGCGACATGACCGAGCTTGACCAGCCCGGCCGTCTCGCACAACTTCAGAACCTGCACGAATAGCGCGCCGAGCGCCTTCAAATGTCGCTTGCGAAAGTCGCTGATCGTCCGAAAATCCGGCGCATCCAGCGCCACGATCATCACAAAATCGTTCCGCTCCCGGCAGGCCTTGGCAATCCGACGCGACGAATACAGCCCACTCGCATAGCTATGCAGCAGCAGCGCCACCATCATCCGCGGATCAAACGGCGGCTGCCCAAGCCCGCTCACATAGCTGCCCATGATCTCCCTGAGATCGAGGCTCTCCCGCACCAGATCAACCATAAACCGCGAGACATGGCCTTTCGGCACGAAGTCCTGCACATTCGGCGGCAGAAGCAGCGTCTGATCGATGTTCCAAGGCCGAAAATACTTGCTCATCGCCCAATGTTGAATCAGACCCGACCAGATTTGAACAGCGACTATCCAGACAAGCTCCTAGAGCGATGCGCCGCGCGCAGTCGCGGCAACACCTGTCATCCAGACCCGCCCCCCCGGTATCTCGCCGGACTGCCGGGCCCCAACGGATTGATAGTTTACCGCACGGCCGCCGCCGCGCTTTGATGGTCGGCATGGGCAGCAAATCCCGCGAACCAATCTACGGCGCGCAGGTCCGCGCCGCCGCCGAGCAAGCCGCCGAGGCTCGCTGGGTCGCCGACCGGCTGGCCTGTGAGGCATGGAACGCCCGCATGCTCGCCTTCCAAGGTCCGGCGCAGCCGTCCCTGAACGCTCATTCCATGAGCGCCTGGACGCTGATGAAACGTTTCGTGCGGAATTCGGCCGAAAGGTAGATGCGGTGATTCGCGCGGTCGTGACCCAGTTGCAGGATCACTACGTTGCGCTGACACGGCGCGCGAAAGAAATTGCCGAGATGCCTCCTGCGCAGGGCGTGAAGAGCTTCCGGAATGAAATTCCGGGAGCCATCCCGCTCCAGCAGTATTCTACAAAAACGTGCTGGAGACGTGGCTGCCGTTCCTCGAACGGGAAGGATTGTTCGGCGAGCCGCTCCCGGATGAGCAAATGGCGGACGTGTCGCAGCTCCGGGCGTGGCCCGCAGGCCAGTTCCTTGTTCGGATGGCACGCACAGCACGCGAGCCCCCCGAAACGATCCGGACGGCGGCGCACGATGTCGGCCAAGCGGTCGTTCGCGAGTGCGGAGAGCTCACATGCCGTGTCGGCGTCGAACATCTGCACGCCGGGACTCGAAAGCGACAGAATTTGCATGTCGACACCCAGCCGGTCCATTTCGGCCAGCCGATGGGTTTCGACATCGAGCAGATCCTCGCGAACCGGCCTTTTATGAAGCCGTAGTCCCTGCCGGAAGACCGGGTCGAAGAAAGTCTTGTCCAAACTCAGCGTCGGGCTTTTGCCGATATCGATCAAGAGATCGGCAATCTCGGGAATTGAAAACGCCTCCTCGACAGCGATCTTCCGAAGCTTTCCCGACATGTTTTCCTCCACTTTTCTTTTCTGAAGACCGAGATGCGCTCGCTGATATTTGCCAGCGTTTTTCGCGCGCTCAGAGATTGGCTTGGCTAATTGGTATTGTTGGGCTGCGATCTGGACCGGCGCCAGAACGGTCATAATTGTTGCTGCCGAGCAGGAGCTTCCTTGCCTCATCGGGTGAAGCCGGCCTCGATCCCTGGCGGGTCACGATCCGGGCCGCCTCCTCGACGAGCTCGGCATTGCTGGAGGCAAGCTTTCCTTTGGCGATGTAGAGATTGTCCTCCAGGCCAACCCGCACATGCCCTCCAAGCTCGCACGCGGCCGCCGCGATCTTGAACTGGTCGTGCGCAACGCCGAACGCGCTCCAGAGCGCGCCGGGCGGAAGCATGTCCCGCATCAACTGAAGGACATTCAACTCGGCTGGAGCGCCCCAGGAAACGCCGAGGCAGAACTGGAAGAATGCCGGAGCCCTCAGCACGCCCAGTTCCAGCAAGTGCTTGGCCAGCCGGATGTGCCCGAGATCGAACACTTCGATTTCCGGCTTGATGCCGGCATCGGAGATGGTCCGCCCCATGAACTCGAGATCGTTCACGAGATTCACCATTGCGATCCTGCCGAAATTGAGCGTCGCAACGTCGAGACTGCAGATTTCCGGCTTGAGCCTGAGTATGTGATCGAGCCGCTGCTGCGGCGTCATGGGGGGATTTACCCCTGGCGCCGGCTGAAGCAGCAGGCCGTCCGCGGCATATAAAGAACCGGGTCCACTCGTCAGGTTGACGACCACGTCGGTCGATGATGCCCGGATACGTTCCACGACCTCGGCATACAATCCGAATTCGACGGATGGCGCGCCCGTCGACGGTTCTCTGACGTGAATATGCACTACGGCGGCACCAGCCTTGGCGGCCTCGATCGCCTGATCGGCGATCTGCCTTGGCGTGACGGGGACAGCCGGACTCTTGCCCGTCGTATCTCCCGCACCGGTCAATGCGCAGGTGATGATGGTCGGATTGGACATCGCTGTCGACCCCGCGTGATACTATTTGTGGTCAGCGTCGATTAGGACGAATGCAACCCTGCAGATTCGGTCGGAGCGGTTCGACCATGCATGATTGGAGCCCCGCTGAATCAGGACATCGCCGGGCCGCATCAGCGTCTCGCCCTCATCGAGCAGCGCCCAAATTTCTCCCTCCAGCACAATCGCGTAGTCCAGCGTGTGCGTCTTATGGAAGAAGAAATGCCGGGCTTTGGTGTCGAACGCTTCGGGGCTGCCGATACCCTTCCTGAACTTGTCGAGCTCTTCCTGCGAATAGAGGTGGTCGGGGGGAAATTCGGCGATGCGCAGGACGTTGCCGCCTTGCGGCGGCTCAATGGACAGCTTGCGATCCGCAGCAGCCGTCTCTTGCTGATGCACGATATCCGCAGGCGTCTTGTCTGCAACCCAGAGGACGGTTCCTGCCAGGCCGGGCGTACCCGGCACGACGTGAACATTCGGCGCCGGGTCATCCGAGAGAATGACAGACCGACCGTCAGCGCGATGCCCGGTTACTATGCGACGCACAGGTTTGGCCATGATCGAATCTCAAAAGGGAAAAAGGGCAAGCAAAGAGGTGCGCCTCAGGCCTGAGCGATGAGCTACCAGAACTTCTTGCGCTTCTCGGGCCACCAGCGCTTTTCTTCGGGCGGACCGATCTTGTTGCGGAGCGTCCCTATCCGGGAGACTTCAAGCTCCAGGACGTCGCCAACCTCAAGCTTCCGGCCGATCTCCAGACCGGAACCGTTGCCGACTGTGCCGGAGCCAATCAAATCGCCCGGCTGCACGAACTCCGAAATCGAGATATAGGCCAGCAACTCGCCGGGGCTCCAAACGGTCTCCGCGCTGTTGCCACGCGAGCATTCCTTGCCGTTGATCCGAACCGCCATCTCGAGATCGTCGAGACGACCGATCTCGTCCATCGTCACGATCCACGGGCCGATTCCGAAAGCGCAATCCTTGCCCTTCCCCGGCCCCATACCGATCTTGAGTTCGATTTTCTGGATGTCGCGCGCGCTAAAATCGTTGAAGATCGTGACGCCAAACAGTGCTTGTCGCGCTTCTTCGGGCGTCCGATTGTGGCAGACACGGCCGACGATATAGCCCAGCTCCAATTCGTAATCGAAGTGGTCCGTGTAGAACGGCTTCGGAACTTCGGCATCGTGTCCGACGGCGGTGAACGGCGTGCCCTTGAAGTAGCCGGGAATCTCAAGCAACGATTCGGCCGGCTCCACTCCGACGCGTTCGTGGAACTGCTTGATGTGCTTCACGAAGGTGAGACCGTCACGAATGACAGGGGGATCGACGGCACTCAGCCAATTGACGGCTGAAATGGCGGTGGCGGCATCATCGCCGCGGGCCTCCGCGGCCTCATGCGCGGTCTCGAGGAAGGCATCGCCGAGGCCGATTGCCGCGGCCATGCTCGCAGGGAAAATCGCTGACGCCAGCCGCTGCGCTGCTTCTTGCGTGGCGCCCTTCGCCTGACGCCGCAGGATTTCCGCCGTTGCGAGATCGACGACCCTGCTCTTCGCGGGCTCTGCCGCCACGAGCCGGGTTACCGGTCCGAACGGAGTTCCGACCGAAATTCGTCCGAGCTTCACGTTCGCCTCCCTCATTTATTATACGATCCGTTTCGTATCGTTTATAGACGTGACTGTCAAGCTTCCTTCTGATCAGGACACCGCCGAATCACGCGAACACGTTTGTCGAAATGCGCGGTGCCGTGCTACTGGAACGGAACGGTCTCGGAGTCCCTGATTTTGAAACGCTAACACTGGCTATGGCATCAACCACCCAAGCAAGGCGCGCATCCAAGGGAGCTGCCACCGGCAGACAAATGAGCCCTGAAGATACCGACACATCGGATACGAGGTCGATCGGAAGACCTCGCGATCTTGAGTCCAGGCGGTCGATATTGTCGGCAACGATGGACCTGCTCCAATCCGTCTCCGTCGCCGATCTCGCGATCGAGGCTGTTGCTCGCGAGGCAGGGGTCTCAAAGGCAACGATCTATCGTTGGTGGAATAGCAAAGGCGCGCTGGTTATCGATGCGTTCATGGAGTCCCACTTCAGCAATACTCCGATGCCGACTGCCGTTGATCCGCGCACGGCACTCAAGCGGCACCTCACCTCCCTCGCCCAATATTTCGGCGGCCGGGCTGGAAAACTCGTTGTGCAGATCCTCTGTGAAGGTCATGACAGAAACGAGCTGCTCGCCGAGTTCAACGAACGGTTCGCAAAAAACCGGCGACGCCTTGTTCAGGAGACTTTCGAGCGAGGACAAAAGGAAGGATTGTTCAGGTCCGACGCCGACCCTGCATGGGCCGTCGAAATGTTATACGCGCCGATTTATCGTCGCCTCATTTTCGGCGAGCCCCTCGATGCGGAGTTCATCCGGCTTCTTTGCGGGGGCGTTGACCTGCTTTCGACCGATGCAAGAGCGAAGATCTCCCGGCCGAAGCCCAAAAGATAGATCGCATGCCTTACACCGCCGCGCGACCTTCCGCGCCGTCGGAAGAATCGTGAGCCCGGTTACGGCGAGGCGCGACGATCGCAAGCGAGGAAACCGCAGTGGCCACGAGCTTGTCCTCGCGATCCAGAAGCTGCGCGCGCGCGAACACAACACTCTTTCCGCAGCGCTCGATCTCGGCAACCGCTCTGTAGTGACCGGGCCTTGCGGACCTGATGCAGGAAATGTTCATGTTTATCGTCGCGACGGAAAGCCCGTCGGGAATCGCTAGTAACGCCGCATAAGCCATGGCGGAATCGAGCATCGTTGCGACCGCGCCTCCGTGGACGACGTCCTCGGCCTGCACAAAGTGCTCACCAACCGCAAATGACAGCTCGATGCGCGGTGCAATTGCGTCGATTTTTTCGATCCTGGTCCCCAGCGCTTCGGCAAGAGGACTCGTTTTGATCGAAACCGGGAGTTTCTCTCCAGACTGATACTGACGCAGAGGCAGTTGGTCGAGGTTCATTGTCCATATCCAGGCGGTTATCTTGCTACTCCGGCGGCGAGCCGCCGCTCGAATGCTGGAGTCGGGAGATGGTGCCCTCGTATGCGGGACCGGGATTCTGTCCGGTCCCGCAGCGTCGCTAGGCGCCAAGTCGTTTTGGCGCCGCATGACTTAGCTTGGCTTTACCCTTCCGGGCGCCCTACTTTGCTTCAGCCAATTCGAGCTTGATGCTTCCGCCCAGCGTCGTCAGGCCGTAGACGAGAGCGATAAGCGCCGCCACGCCGGCCGCCCAGCCCAGCACGCCGATGGCAGCCCCAAGCCCGCCTGTTCCTGCAGCGAGGACGCCAGCAATAATTGGGCTGAAGAACTGGCCAATGTAAAACGCGCCTGCGAACCCACCAGACCCTAGCCCCCGTTGTTCGAAAGGAAGCGCGGACATGATCCACGTCAAATGGAGCGGGATAACCAGGCCTCCACCGACGCACGCGATGAACGCCCCAACAACCGTAATCTCCGGAGTCGTAGCCGCCGCAACCATCGCGAAGCCACCTGCGAACAACGCCAGGCCGCAGGTCAGCAAACGCATCACGGGTTGACGCGCGAAAGCCTGGAAAAGGAACGACCCGAGTGGCACGCCGAGGTTGGCGATTGCGCTCGCGATTCCGATGCTTTCGGGAGTCGTAAGTCCACGAGAATTGAGAACGAAGCTGAGCTGAACCGGCACCACATAGAAGGCGATGGACGCGAGCATTGTCATCAGCCACAGCGGCGCGATCTGCTTCCAGGGGAACGGCCCCGATTGCCCGGCATTTTCGGTAAACTTGTCAACTGGGTTGGCCGGCTCCCACAGGAAGAAGAAGAACAGCGGCAACATCACGATCATGAAGCCGTAGACGAGAAACGGTGTGTGCCAACCCCACGCCAGCCCGCCCAAGGCGCCGCCCAGGCCGAACGCGAACACCGCGATCACAGATGCGGAACCGAACTGAAACGCCAGCCATCGCTCACGCGCCCGCCCGGAGAAGTAATCCACCGTCAGGACGGTAGCGACCGCGGTCAATATCGCCTCCGTAGCACCGACGATCATTCGGCTGGCGATGATGTGATAGATATCGGTAAGCCAAAACGGCGCGCATCCCGCGATTGCGTAAACGACAATGGCTGCCATCAGGCAGTTCTTGCGCCCGAAACGTCTCACCAAAACTCCGACAAAGGGGGAAAGCAGCGCAATTATCACGGCGGGCCCGGCAAGCACCGTCGTAACCAACACTTGCGCATTCGGGTGATGCGCGAAATCCTTCATCATGAACGGCAGAACCGGTGATAACAGAACCACTCCGAATACGGTCATCCATGGAGCTGTGGTCAAAATCCACCCCTGCAACGACCCCGCTTGTCTCGTCATGCATTCCTCCCCTGGTTATCTTTGATAGTAAGTGATCAGCTTGCGTTCGACTGGCAGATGCAGGCCGCCATCTGGCTGTGCCCTTTCCTGGCTCAGACAGGCGCGGCCAGAAACGCGTAGCCTTCGCGAAGAAGGCCCATCGAATAATCCCGACCATGCTCCGGTTTGCGCTCTTCCTGGCAAATGGCGTATGCGATGTCGTATACGCGCCTGGCCCTTTCCTCACGCCGACGGGAATAGGTCGCGAGCGCCGTCTCCAGATCGTCGTTCCGATCCAGTTCCTGAGAGAGGACCAGCGCATCCTCGATCGCCATGCCGCCGCCGGACGTCATTTGCGGCGTCAGCGAATGGGCCGCATCGCCCAGCAGCACGACACGGCCACGGTGCCAGGGAGCCGGCATCATCAAGACATCGAATGGGCGGTAGCTGATGTGCTTGTCCTCGCCGACCATGTTGGCAGCCGCGACCAGTTCGGGCGCCGTAAAGGGGGCGAGCAGGTTACGGAGATAATCGCATACCTGATCTTGCGGGATGCGAAGCTTTTCATCCGTGCTTTCCAGGAAGAACAGATAGCACAGTTCCTTCGACAGCGGCAGCGAGCCCACCATTCGACCCGTCGGATGGCGATACAGGACGAAGCCATTCATGGCCTCGGTACGGGAGACCGTGTAACGCCACACCCCTTGGCCGGCATAATGCGGCTTGAACTCTTCGCCGAAGATTTTCTGGCGGACCTTGGAATAAACGCCATCCGCGGCAATCAGCAGATCGGCGCGATCTGTCTCGCCGTTCGACAGATGCACCGTCACCCCTTCATTGTCCTGATCAATCTGGGTGACCGTTGTATTGAAGTCGATCTTCGCGCCGCTCTTCGTCGCAAAGTCCTCCAGGGTCTGTCCCAAAAGCGGCCGCATGATCCCCAGTGCGGCTGGACGATTGGGGTCCCAAATTCTTGGCGAGGACTGCTCGCTCAGGATCGTTCCCGCACCATCGCGCACCGACACGATGTCCCAACCATGGCCGGCTTCGAGGCAGGCATCCACCAATCCCAATTCGGCGAGTGCCCTCAAGGCGTTCCCAAGCAGCGTAATGCCGGTGCCGATCCGGTCACGCCTGTCTCCCATTTCAATGACTCTGGTGGATACGCCTATCCGTTGGAGCGCATGGGCGACCGTCAAACCGCCAATTCCGCCGCCGACGACGAAAACCTTCTTCACCGCGCCCATGTTTCCTCCTCCCACTCGTCGTATTTTGCTTTTTCGTGGCGGTCGCGCGTCCTACGCGGGCCGCCCAATGATCAGCACCTCCTCATCGCCGGCTACAGCGAGACCGCGATGTACTTGGTTTCAAGATACTCCTTGATGCCTTCGGTGGAGCCTTCGCGACCCAGACCGCTTGCCTTGCTGCCACCGAAGGGCGCCGCCGGATCGGACGCCAGCCCCCTGTTCAGCGCGACCATGCCGCTCTGCATTTGCCCCGACAGGCGCAAACCGCGCTTCAGATCCTCAGTGTAGACATAGGAAATCAGCCCGAACTCGGTGTCGTTGGCCAGCTTCACAGCGCGCGCCTCATCGTCGAAGGGAACGATAGGCGCTACCGGGCCGAAGATCTCGTTCTTGAGGATTTCGGCATCCTCCGGCACATCGGCAAGCACGGTGGGTGCATAGAAATGACCCGGCCGATTGAGCCGGCGCCCGCCGGTGACGACGCGCGCGCCGCGCGCGACAGCATCCCGCACAAGCTCGTCGATCTTGATCACGGCTGCGGCGTTCACCATGGGGCCGAGCTGGGTATCCTCGTCCACGCCGTCGCCGATCCTGAGCGCCGCCATGCGTTTGGCCAGCCCTTCAGTGAAGTCTCCGTAGAGATTGCGCGCGACGTAGAATCTGTTCGCAGCGGTGCACGCTTCTCCGCCGTTACGCATCTTCGCTACCATCGCGCCATCGAGCGCGTCATCGAGATTGGCGTCATGGCACACCAGAAACGGCGCGTTGCCCCCAAGCTCCATCGATGTGGTGAGCACCTGGTCGGCGGCCTCTTTCAGGAGAACACGCCCGACTTCGGTCGAGCCGGTGAACGACACCGTCCGCACGCGCGGGTCGTGCAACATGGCGCCGACCGACTTGCCCGATTGGGAGGTTACGATCACATTGATCGCGCCTTTTGGAACACCCGCCTTGAGCATGATTTCAGCGACGGCCAGTGCGGTGAGCGGAGTTTCCGTTGCAGGTTTGAGTACACAGGTGCAGCCGGCGGCGAGCGCCGGCGCCATCTTGCGCGTCGCCATGGCTGCGGGGAAATTCCACGGCGTCACCAGCACCGCGATGCCGACAGGCTCGTAGGACACGAGAATGTGGTTCTGCCCTGAGGGCGCCAGGCCCATCTCGCCCATGATCCGGGGTGTTTCCTCGGCATACCAACGGAAGAACTCGGCCGCATAACGCACCTCGCCCAACGCGTCCGGATACGCTTTGCCGTTTTCCAGCGAGATGAGCCGGGCCAGCTGCTTTTCCTCTTCGATCATCAGTTCGAAGCATTTGCGCAGGATCTCGGCCCGCTGTCGCGGCGAGGTGGCGGCCCATCCCGGCGCGGCGGCAGCGGCGGCATCCACTGCGGCCAGCGCATCGGCCACGCTGCCGTTTGCCACTTCAGCGATCACTTCATCGTTCGAGGGGTTTCGGACCTCGATCGTGGCTCCGGTTTCGCCGTCGCGCCAATCCCCGATCAAGATCCGATGGCGTCCTGACTGATATTTTTCGGCAATCGCGACCATTTCATTCACTCGGTCAGGCAACGTTGCGGCCGATGAAGAACTCATGAAACGGATCTTCGCTCGGATTGAGACCGGAGGCTCTCTGCGCGTTACGAAGCGCCATCATGTGGTTCTCGTGCATCCGCGGCGTCGGCGCGCGCAGCGGGCCACCATTGTAGCCCTGCAGCCAGCCCTGGAATTTCCACTGCATGCGGTTCAACATGAAGGCGCCCGTCATCGCTTGAGTCATCTGGTTCTTGACCTTGCGGGCGGGATGCATCCGCCAATAGATTTCCGTCGCTTCGTCAAACTTTCCTTCGCGCAGGAGCTTCATCACCTGCGGAATCAGCGGACCCCAGAATTCATGGTCCGAGGTCGCCGATAGCTGGATCGGGAAGAGCTGCGAAAGAGGAATCAGGTCCCATTCGAGCGGCATCGAGATCACGACCTCTTGGCTGAAGAGCCGGTGGCATTCGATCACACTCATGATCGAGGGATGGCCGCCCTCCGCCTTGATCGCACCGATATTCGGACAATTATCCAACATGCGCCGGATCAGGCTTGACGAGATGTCCGCCGGATGCAGCCGGGAAAACCCCCAGATCGCCATCGGAAACAACAGAACGCCGAGGTTCGTCGCATCGCAAAACGCCTTGGTGTACTCGTAGACTTCCTCCTCGGACTGCGGATAGAAATTCGCAGGGTAGGTCAGGAGTACATAGTCAGCCCCTGCCCGTTCAGCGCGCTGCACCGCCTCGATGTTCTGCTCCAGCGTGTTCCAGCTCGCATGATGCATGACGTAGAAGTCCTTGCCGGCCTCCTCCTTCATGATGCGGACGAAATCGATATACTCGGGCAGCGTGATGTTCACTTCGCCGATGGCGAGCGATCCCACGAAGCCGTGCTTCTTGGCGAGCGCGACATCGTGACGGATGGCCTTTTCATTGATGCCGGCGAGATCCCCGGTGAAGGAAGGGATCGTGCAATTCACCGCACCGACCATCCTTTCGCGCGTCCAGGCGCGCGTCTCGTTCTTCGTATAGGCCGCCATCTTGTTTCCTCCCTCTGCGTATCGCGCTCAAGACGCTTTCGCTTTTTTCTCTCGGGGCCATTGAAACGTTCTCGAACCCAGAGCCGCGTCGATTTTTTCCTCAGGTGCTCTAGATCGTCTTCCTGTAGAATTCGATCGGCAGCGGCACGAGTCGGCGCGCTTTGCTCGCAAGCTCATAGGCAAGCTCGGCGCAGACGATGTCCTGAATGCCAGCGCCGACGCTCTTGAACATCGGCATGCGCGCATTCCGCACCTTGTCCTCGATCTTTCCGCACAACAGATCGTTGAGCGATACGCATTTGTGTTCGAAGCCGATGCCGGCTTTTTTTGCTGCGATCATGTCACCGGTTTCATGCATGACCTCGTCGAGGACGTCGCATACGATCAGGTCGCAACGCTCGACCACGGTGGTATCGATCTCGCGCTGTTCCGGAACAGTGGACCCGACCGAAACCACGGAGCGACAGTTCTCCAGCCAGTCACCGTAGAGAATCGGCGACTCGTCGCGCGACCGCGCTGCCGCCACAACCACAGTCGCCGGCCTCACCGCATCCTCGGGCGTCTCCGTCGCCACGCATTTGACGCCGGTATCCGCCTCGAATGTCTTTGCAAAGCGCGCCCTGCTTGCTGGCGTCGGGCTGAAGATGCGTAGCTCGCGGATTTTGCGGATAGCATGGATCGCGCGGGCATGAGCCACCGCTTCCTGGCCGCTGCCAATCACGCCAACAACCAATTCTTCCTTCGGCGCGAGCACATCGAGTGCGGCCGCCGAAGTGGAAGCGGTACGGAAGCTGGTTATGAACGCCCCATCAACAAGCGCGCGAAGTTCGCCGGTTTCCTGCTCGAACAACGGAATTAGATAATTGATCGCCGGCTTCGGCCCCATGCCGAACAGTTTGCCCCCCATGAAGCGGGCGCCGGGCGGGATCGCCGTCAGACTTCTCAGCCACATCCGACCGTTGCGCGCCACCGTGCGAAGCGGACTGACCATCGGCCCGTGCGGAACGGAGTAGGCCCGGGACAGGCTTTCGATCACCTGCTTCCAATCCAGGATTTCCGATACCGCTAATGCCGACACGAAACTAACCGCCGCATTTGATGCAGTCACAGGTGCAACCCTCGCTTAACCCAACATCAACCAATACCGATCAATATTCGACCAATTTGCGAAAGTCAATCAACCAATCGACCGACCGACCGACCGACCGAAATGTCGGCCGAACACAGCGATAGGTTGACCCACAGCGCGTGCCGCGAGGCCTGGAGACGGGCGAAGGTTATGTTTTGAAGCGCTAAATCGGCGCGAAAGGACCGAGCAAAGCCTTCCGCACTTCCTCGAGATGACGGCGCATGTGAACTGCAGCTTCGCGCGCCTCGCGCGACTGTATGGCGCGAAAGATCGCATCGTGCTCGTGCGTGATATGGGCGCGCCGAGCCTTGGCGGCGGGCAAATCTGACAGCCGCCCCCAGTTCCTCTGGGTCTGGCTTTCCTGAATCATGACCAGAAGTTTCAGCAGCAGTTGATTCTTTGAAGCCTGTCCAATGGCGAGATGAAACGCCTGGTCGAGCGCGCGCCATTCCTCCCAGGACTCTTTATTCTTCGATTCTTCCAGTATTTCTTCCATTCTTTCGACGTCACTTCCCGTCGCGCGCTGCGCCGCGAGGAACGCGATCTGCGGCTCAAGCGAAAGCCTGGCCTCCAGAATTTCAGAAGGATTGGTTTCCAGGACAGGACCCGGATCCCCGAACGAGGAGACTTGCAGCGATTCCGGAGGCGCGCTCATGAACGTGCCCTGTCCGACGTGCCTCCAGATCACCCCTTCATCCTCAAGCTTGGCCAAAGAGGTCCGGAGGCGGCTTCGGGTCAGGTTGAGGTCTTCGGCGAGCTGACGCTCGGGGGGCAGTTGCTCGTTGGGGCCGAAACCGCGTTCCTTCAAATAGTTACGCAGGATCTGGATGGCGCTTTGCCGGGTGGCGGAAATCTGATTCATTCGCCCAATATCAACCAATTTGAGGCGAATGACAAGAACGGCACGCGCGATTGTGCTCGTTTGCCGGACTACCCCACCCGAACTGGCGTCAGTTGGTCACGACAGGTTCGCCGATCAACTTGTCGTCCGCCCCGAGGAAGAATCGTATGTCCCCCTCGTACGAGATCGCGATCTCCACCGGGCTCAGCGATTGGCCAAGACATGGCCCCAGGACGCAAACGCCGGTTTCTATATCGAATATCGCCCCGTGCGCGCTGCAGAGGATGTGCTGCGCATCGCCGGTAAGGTACGCATTCTTCTTCCAGGGAAGCGGCGTGCTACCGTAGTGAGGGCATATGTCCACATAGGCGTAGACTTTGTTTCCCCTGCGCACGACGAAAACGGTGTCCCGCCCCCTCTTGAACGGGTCAAAGCCGTAAGCTTTGCCGTCTTCCAGATCCGAGAGACGACACACCACATCGGTCAGCGGCCTTGTTTTGTCTGCGCTCAAATCATCAGCCTCGAAACCTAGAGCAAAAGTTCTGAAAGTGCGCCATCGGCGGCAGGATTTCCGAGAGATAAGCAAACACAGCCGCAGGGCGCGGAAAATCCTCGCGCGCCGCATTCGTTAGGCCGCGCGACTCAGCCGCCGGGAGCCCATTTTGCCCGATGTTCGAGCAGGAATATCTGGGAATGCTCGGTCATCATCGGCAGTTCGCGCGCTTCCCACTTGTCGTCGAACACATCCATGTCCGCGTCAAATTCGGCGTGGGTCCCCATTGGGCTGTTGAAGTACCAAAACCAGTTGGAGCCGAACTTGTGGCGGCCCGGTCCCCAGAATGACTGGTATCCCTTTTTCACCATTCGCGAGCCGGCAAGCATCAGCTCGGTCGGTCCCTGCATATGGAATGCAAAGTGCTCGAGCCCTTTCATGTATTCCGGGGTTTGGATCAGGAACAGCGTGTGGTGGTCGGTGTTTAACGCGGGACGCAGGAATGGCCCTCCTCCGGTGAACCGATCCATCAAGGTAAAGCCGAGACGCTCGACGTAGAACGCCTCCATCTTCGCCGCATCGGGCACGAAATAGACCACATGCGACAGGGTTCGCGGCAAGGCTTCGGCGTCCTCGTTGGCGCCGATTTCGTTGAAGCCTCGCTGTGGAGCAGCGCCGGGAGAATTGATACGTTCCGGAAGCAGGTTCAGCTTGCGCCGCCGCGTAACGCGGAAACCAAGCGCAAAACCCATGTCGTCCACCGCTTCGACGGTGCCATCCGACTGAACTCGGACTTGCCTGTCCTTGCTCAGTTCTTCCTTGAGCTGATTCAGCGTCTCCTGATCCTCGACGCCATAGATCGTCTTTCTCAGCATGCTGTTGGTAGGCAGCGGCGGTGGCAGGTTGGGATCATCCTTGCGATAGACGGACAGGCCCGTCCCATCGAGGGCCTCGTAGAAGCCGGACCCGTCCTTCTCCCCCCTGTGCTTCAAGCCAAAATCGGCGATGAACGCAGCGCACGCCTCCACGCTGTCGACACCGAACACCAGCTCATCGGGGCCAATGATCTTCACGGGTATCCTCCTCGATTGTTTCTTCTCGGATACGCCTAACTCACCCGGGAACGCCGCAGGTGGTCTTCCGCTGCGGCCAGCATACGATCTGGCAATTCATCAAGGAAATGGATAGTTTCAATCATCTGTATTCAGAGAATCCATAAATCCGGAGCTGGCAGATGCGGTTCAACAACCTCGATCTCAATCTGCTGGTGGCGCTCGACCACTTGATCGTCACAAAATCCATCAGTGAGGCGGCGGCGCGCATGAACCTCAGCCAGTCCGCAATGAGCAATGCGCTCAGTCGGCTGCGCCAATATTTCGACGATCCACTGCTCGTCAGGGTCGGCCAAAAGATGGAACTAACAGTGCGCGCGGAAACGCTGCGCCCGGAAATCACCGACGTGCTCACACGCATCGAGGCCGCCTTGGCCACCAAGCCGGCTTTCGACCCAAAAGCAGCAAACCGTGAATTCCGGCTGCTCGTCTCGGACTATTCGCTTCATACCATCATTCCGTCGGCACTCGAGCTCACAGCGCCCTTTGGCGAGCACATCCGTTTCCAGTTCTTGCGGCAGAGCGAAAAACCCAATGTCTTGCTCGAGCGCGGTGAGGCTGACCTCTTGATCGCCCCCCGTATCGTCTGCTCTCCCGAACACCCTTCGGTCAAACTGTATGAAGACGATTATTGCTGTGTAGCTTGGCGACGCGGCAAATACGGCAAAGGCCCCCTCACCCGGAAGGCTTTCGTCACGGCAGGCCACGTCCGATATCTTTCCTCGACAACTTCGGGCGCTCTCGATTCCGTTCTTCTGGATCAACTCGGGATCGCGCGACGCACTGAGGTTTCGACGTTCGCTTTTTCCTCCGTGCCGCATCTCGTTGTCGGCACCGATCGCATTGCAGTCGTTCATCGCCGCACAGCGCAGCTTGCGGCACGCCACCTTCCCATTGCGATCCTGGAAATTCCGTTCCGACTGGAACGCTTCGAACAGCAGATGCAGTGGCATCACTATCGCAGTCGCGATCCAGGCATCATGTGGGTGCGGGAGATCTTCACGCAAGCGGCCGCCAAAATGTTGCGGAACTAGATCCGGTGGTAGCAGCTTCACGCCCTTTACAAAACGATACGTATCGTTCATTTATTATGCGTGACGGAGATGAGAATGCACGTTACCGTTCATTGGTTCGTCGAGCCCGCGACGTCGATCTTGACGCGCATCGGCACGGTTACGGCGCCAGTGCAGCTTTCAGTAAATGGCATCGAGACCAAATCGTCGGATGAGCAGTTCGAGGCCCTCATGAGCGGCACGACAGATGCAGCCGTGACAGCCATGGACAATGTCATGGACTGGAACCTGCGGCCCGGCGCAGGGGATTTGCGCATCGTCGCACAGATCGAGCGGACAACTCCCCTTTCTCTTGTCGGCACCGCGGCTACAACCGATGTCCGAAGTTTGAAAGATGGGACAGTCCTCGTCGACGCGTCGGCGAACGGTTCGTTGTGGCCGCCAGGGCTTTGCTCGATGAATGCGGGTTAGATAGCGGATCCTATACGCTCAAGCCTGCCGGCGGCGTGCGCGAGCGCTGCGAGACGCTGCTGGCAGGAGGCGGGGACGCCACCCTGCTCGGCCCGCCATTCGACGGCATGGCCGTTGCGCGGGGTGCGCGGGTGCTGGCGCGCGTGAACGACCATTATCCCGCGTTTCCTGGCCTGGGACTTGTCGTGCGCCAGAGCTCATACGATCGCGTTCGCGCACATGTGGTGGCGTGGCTTGCCGCAATGGAACATGCGCGCGCATGGGCACAGACGAATAAAAACGCTGCGGTTGTGCGTCTTGCAGCAACCGGCATTCCCGCCCTCTAGCCGAAACCTTGATCAGCTTTATCCCGAGTTCGCTCGTACCCGACCGGGACGGCATTGTACTCCTCATTGCCCAGCGCCAGCGCGCGGGTCTACGCGGAGGCAACGTCAACTATTCAGATCTTGTCGATTCCGATCTACTCGAAAGCGTTGCCTCTTCGCTGGAGCCTAACCGATGATCCTCCAAGAATACGGCCTCGCAACTTTCCGCACCGATACCGAAATCCCGCGGGCGGGCTTTGCGATCGGCGAGCGCATTGCGGCACTCGACGATCTCGTCCGTGCCTACCCCTCCCCCAGTTACGAGCGGCTCGCGGGCAAGAGCGTTCTCGATCTTCTCCAGGACTGGGATAGCGCTTTGGAGGCCGTCAACAACTTGCGCGCGGCCATTACGGAAACGGTCATTCAAGATCACTTCCGCGCGTTTTCGGATGTTGCGATTTGTCCTCCGGTCGATCTGCCCCGCCAGGTCTTCTGCACGGGCGCCAACTACCGCAAGCACGTGATCGACCTGACGCTGGATATGGGCGTCGGCCCCGAGGGGCTTGACGCTGCGGGTCTCAGGCGCTGGGCGGAGAACATGATGGACGAGAGGGCGGCGACGGGCGAGCCCTATGCATTCACCAAACCGGTCTCCACGATTGGCGGAGCCTACGACGCGCTGGTTGTGCCTACCATAGAGGAAAAGCCCGATTGGGAGCTTGAGCTCGGCGTCATCATCGGCCGCGGCGGCCGGAACATCTCTCGGGCCGATGCGATGTCTCATGTTGCGGGCTATGCCATCGTCGACGACGTGACCTCGCGCAGTCTGATCGCCCGCACCGACTATAAGCTGTGTTTCGGCATGGAATAAGGCCCCCGTTTTCGGGGTGATCGGCATCCAATCGGGACCCCGGGATAAGGGTCCACAGTGGCTTCCATCGAGTCATGGAAGCCGAGGTTGGGATGCTGGTGGTGGAGACGATTGGTAAGATCCGTCGCGCCTACTTTGTTGATGGTCGTCCGATCAAGGCGATCTGCCGAGAACTTGGCGTATCGCGGAAGGTGGTTCGCAAGGTCATTCGTTCTCAAGCGACGGAGTTCCGGTACGAGCGCGAGACGCAGCCGCTCCCGAAGATGGGTGCCTGGAGTGCCGAGCTTGATCGGTTGCTGGCAGGGAATGAGAGCAAGGCGGCGCGGGAACGGCTGACGCTGATCCGGCTATTCGAGGAGCTTCGCGGCCTGGGTTATGCCGGCGGCTATGATGCGGTTCGTCGATACGCACGACGGTGGAGCAAGGAACGCGGCCCCTCGACAGCGTCGGCTTATGTGCCGCTGAGCTTTGCACCAGGCGAAGCCTACCAGTTCGACTGGAGCCACGAGGTCGTCCTGCTGAGCGGCACCACGGTGATGGTGAAGGCTGCCCATGTCCGGCTCTGTCACAGCCGCATGCTGTTCGTGCGGGCCTATCCGCGGGAGACGCAGGAGATGGTGTTCGACGCCCACGACCGGGCATTCGCCCTGTTCAAAGGCACCTGCACCCGCGGCATCTACGACAACATGAAGACCGCGGTGGAGGCGATCTTTGTCGGTAAAGGCCGTCTCTACAATCGCCGCTTCCTGCAGATGTGCAGCCACTATCTGGTCGATCCGGTCGCCTGTACGCCAGCGTCGGGCTGGGAGAAGGGGCAAGTCGAGAACCAGGTCGGGCTGGTCCGGGAACGCTTCTTCACGCCGCGGCTGCGGTTCAAAAACCTCGACGAGTTAAACGCCTGGCTGCTCGACAAATGCATCGCCTACGCCAAGGCTCATCGCCATCCGGAGCTGACCGATCAGACGATCTGGGACGTGCTCGAAGCCGAACGCCCCAAACTCGTTCCCTATGCCGGCCGCTTCGACGGCTTCCATGCGGTGACGGCATCGGTCTCGAAGACCTGCCTGGTGCGCTTCGACAACAACAAGTACTCGGTCGCAGCCAGCGCAGTCGGACGACCGGTCGAGGTTCAAGCCTATGCCGATCGCATCGTGATCCGTCAGGATGGACGTATCGTTGCCGAGCACCCGCGATCCTTTGGCCGCGGCGATACCGTCTACGACCCCTGGCATTATGTGCCGGTGCTCGCCCGCAAACCCGGCGCCTTGCGCAACGGTGCTCCCTTCAAAGACTGGGTGCTGCCGGCCGCGATCGAGCGGATCCGGCGCAAGCTGGCCAGCACCGACGATGTCGTTCTCAATATCCTGGCCCGTCAACGTGAACCCGCCCCACCGGCCAACATCATGACGCCGGCCGCACTGACGCTCCGTCATGCACCGATCGCCGATTGTGCCCGCTACGACAACCTCCGGAGGACCATCTGATGGAACGAACCCAAATCTTCGACCTCATGGGCGAACTCAAGCTCTACGGCATGAAGGCTGCCTTCGACGAGATCATGGCAACTGCCGTTAAGCGCCAGCACGAACCTCAGCGCATTGTCGGCGATCTGCTCAACGCCGAGATCAACGAGAAGCAAGCCAGGTCGATCAAATACCAGCTCACCATTGCCAAGCTGCCGCTCGCCAAGGACATCGCCGACTTCCAGTTCGACGGCACGCCGATCAATCAGACTCTCGTCAATGATCTCGCTGACGGCGGCTTCATCGCCCAACAACGCAACGTCGTGCTGGTTGGCGGCACCGGTACAGGCAAAACACACCTGGCCATTGCCATCGCCAGAAGTTGCATCCGCGATGGCGCTAGAGGACGCTTCTACAACGTCGTCGACCTCGTCAACCGGCTCGAGACCGAAACCCGCAACGGTCGGCAGGGACGGCTCGCCGAGCATCTGACCCGGATGGACTTCATCGTTCTCGACGAGCTGGGCTATCTGCCGTTCGCGCAATCCGGCGGTCAGCTCCTGTTCCATCTCATCAGTCGGCTCTACGAGCGTACCTCCGTCATTGTCACCACAAATCTTGCGTTCGGCGAATGGCCGAGCGTGTTCGGCGATGCCAAAATGACCACCGCGCTACTCGACCGATTGACCCATCACTGCGACATCGTCGAGACCGGCAACGACAGCTGGCGATTCAAAAGCCGCGACGATGTTCAAACAACCCGCGCTCGCGCCGTCTCCGGTCGAGTCGCCCGGGGGAATTTCACCCCCAGGCGCTCACGAATCCGGACGTGAAGCTCGCGCTTCATCCGGCTTCTATCATCCAGCCGTTGGTCTGATGCCGACTTTCCACAGATACAGCAGGCTTGGCGCTCGTTTTGCGAGACGTCCTAGCCAGGATATGGCCGCAGTTTTCCGGCGCTTGAACCTTTTATATTTCCCCATCACCCACCGGGTGAGCACCATGTTGACGTGACGAAGGACGTTGACGCACTCCGAGCGGTAAAACCGCCCGTAGTAGTTCAGCCATCCTCTCGCGACAGGGTCGATCAGTTTGGCTAGGTCTTCCAGCGTTTGGTTGCTCCTGCTTGTCACCCGCCATTCGCGGATAGCCTGCCGGATTCCCTTGGCTGCCTTGCGGCTGATGGCCGGTGCGAAGCTGACAAACTTCTCACCCTTGCTGTCCCGAGCTTTGCGCGGCCGGAACGTGTAGCCGAGGAAGTCGAACGTGATTTGCTCGTACCCTCCGCTCCGATTGTTGTCCTTGCAGTAGACGATCCGGGTTTTCTCCGGGTGGAGTTCCAGACCGCACTCGGCAAGGCGATTACGGATCGCTCCCAGTACGGCTTTGGCCTCCTCCTCACTCCAGCAATGGACGATCGCATCATCAGCGAATCTTTCGAAGCGCAGGTGTGAGAAGGTCCGTTGCATCCATGCATCGAAACAATAATGCATGAAGAGATTGGAGAGTACGGGCGAGACGACAGAACCCTGAGGGGTTCCTCGTGTTCGCTCGTCGCGGGTCCCGTCTTTCCGCTCCACGGTGGCTTGCAGCCACCGTCTGACGTAGAGACGAACCCAGCCCAATTCCACATGGTGGGCTACAGCTTTTTCCATCAGGTCCCATGGAATCGTATCGAAGAACGACTTGATGTCCAAGTCTATGACCCAATCGAATTTCCAGCAGCGCTCGCGCGCCTTCCCCACCGCATCGAGCGCAGAGCGTCCGGGCCGATAGCCGTAAGAGTCGGGGTGGAAGACTGGCTCCACTTCCTTTTCTATGACCATCTTTGCGACCGTCTGGGCCACTCGGTCTCCGACGGCGGGAATGCCGAGTTTCCTGACACTCTTGCCATCGGATTTGGGGATTTCCACGAGACGAACAGGCGGTGGAAAATACGTCCCCGACGACATGCGATTCCAGACCTTGTAGAGATTCCTCTTCAGGTCCTTTTCGAACGCCGCGACGGAGACGCCATCCACGCCCGCGGCCCCTTGGTTTGCTTTGACCTGTTTCCAAGCCTGCCAAACAAGGTGCTTGGAGATATCATACGGCTTTGCCTCGGACATCAGTTCATCCCCATTGCGGGTTGGCTGTTGTCGTTGGCCAGATGATCGGGTCCCTTCGCTCCACCTGCATTACCAGGCTTCATCACTACTGCGAACCCGTCCGCCCCTGCGCCGTGCATCGGTACTCTCCCCTCAGCGGTGCTGCCGCTTTCAGGTTCTCCCTTGGCATCACGACACAGGTTCCCACGTTCCGTGTAAGAGCCTGCCATCAGGATCGCGCCGCCTCTACACCGGTCGTCACCCATCCAGTAACCAGGCTCCCGATAGGCTTGCTCCCAAGGAAGGGTTGAACCCTTGGTTTCGACAACGTCTGTACTGGTTTTCGATGCTTCATCGGCGGTTCGCTTCCGCTCGCCTTCCTGAGGCTTACCTGACGGGCTTGCGCCCGCCTTTTCCAACAACGCTCACCACCTCGACCGTTGTGTCGAAGCAGCTTGTGGTGGTTTGGACTCTGATCCTGCAATCCGAGCCCGAGGGGCCTACCCTCATCTCTTGCACAGCAAGGCTGCTTGAAGGCTTTAGGTCAATTGATCTACCTCCTTCTTCGCGCCGTCGTGGCGCACCAACCCCGACCAGCTCCGACGACCCGAGCGCTACCAGCAGAGCACAGCCGATCAAAGGGGTCCCTTTTGGAGGCCGATAGGGGGTCCCAGTCAAACGCCGATTGACACTTGTCGGCGTGAAATGAAATTGCACGTTGGGGTGGGCCTTGAGCCAGTGCTCGTTTTTCTTGTGGGTGTTGAGGTTGTCGAGGATGACGTGAAGCTTTCGGCCCGGAAAGGCCGCGATAACGCCGTTCATGAAGTCGAGGAACTTGACGCGGCGACGGCGTTTTGAATGAGCCGCGATGATCTTTCCGGTGGCGACTTCGAGCGCCGCAAACAATGTCGTAGTGCCATGCCGCTTGTAATCGTGGCTCTGGCCGGTCAAGGCGCGGCCATTGGGCAACTTCAGATAACCCTGCGCTCGCTCTAAAGCTTGGATCGAGGGCTTCTCGTCCACGCATAGCACAATGGCCTTCGCGGGCGGGACGACGTAGAGGCCAACAACATCGGCGGCTTTGGCCGTAAAGTTCGGGTCGTTGCTCTTGCACCAGGACTTGCGAGCCGCAAGGTCAATCTTGTGGCTACGCAGGAACCGCCAGACATATTGGACATCAACATCGCCCAGCGCCTCGGCCAGCAGCGGGCCAGTCCAGCGCGCAAACCCCTGCGGTGGCGGCTTATCCAGCAGCTTCAGAATCCGCTTGTCGGTGGCCTTCGTATAGATCGGCTGCTTGCCGGGCCGCGGCTTGTCGTGCAGTCCTTCAAGGCCATGATCGGCATAGCGGTGTCGCCAATCCGCGGCTGGACTCCGACTTCTTTGGCGATCGAGCGGGTGCTGCGCCCGTCCGCCGCCAACAGAACTATCCGCGCCCGCTTCAAATCGCGCTGCAGCGTCACCGGCGAGCGACAGCACGCCTCAAGAACCTTGCGGTCTCTCCGCGAAAGGTGGACTTCTCTTGCTTCGGGGATCATCCATATCTTGAATCACGACTCACGTTCCAAGAAAAGTGGGTACTAGCGTCAGGACCGTCTCGATGGCAAGATCGGAATAGCGGGTCGGCCGCCACGCGTCGTGCGTCGAAGCGACTGCCTGCCGGCCAAGGCTTCTTCCGTCAGCCACAGCGTCAGACTGCCGCGCCGTCGAAGGAAGGCTCGTCAGCTTGTTGTCAGATCGCTCGCTTACCCTGCTAGCAAGTCTTAAGTAGACCGACATTGACTACAGCGCAGATCAGTCGATAGGAGCGAATCGCGTGGTTAGCGGAGTCACTGGTTCATCCAGCCAACCCACAAGCGCAGGCCATGCCGATGAATCGGAGCAGGCAGCAGATAATCAGAGGTTTACGGAATCGCTTGACCGGCACTAGTTCGTCGTCAGCGACACGGCCGTATTCCCTTACCGCTGAACCTTCTATCTACGAGATGGACAGTGAATGAGTTCAGGCAAGAGTTGAGGGACTTCTATGGTGTCGACGTCAGGCACATAGCCAATAATCCTCAGGAGTACTCGGATTTCGTGTCCTCAAAAGCTGAGCGCACCGCAATTGTCGCTAGAGTCGGTGCGACCGTAGATGACGAGGCGGGTTCGAAGTACTTCAGCTATCAGTTGGGCGATAAGAGCGTCGGGCTCCTAAGGATGGACCCAGGATTTCGCATCAAAGGGGAAGAGTGGCAGAAGGAATACTTTCCGGACCGAAAAAACATTTCATCGGTCGTGGCTCTTCGAGTTGCGCATCCGCTCGTTGAGAACGCGGGCGACGTTCTGCTCGAACATCAACTTCGGCTCGACGGCAAGAAGCCTTTGATCATGTCACGTCCTGCTAACGATGCGGCGAAGCCCCGTCTGGAGCAGATGGGCTTTGTTGACGTGGGGGAGAACCAGTTCGTGCTTGACCCTAAACGGTCCGATAAGTGGACGATGAACAACGAGGGTGAATGGCAGCGGGCAGACAAGCCCCGGCTGTATCTTCAAGCCGAGAGCGAGGATCCCGTTGAACGAAGTAGCGACGAAGACGAAGGATGTGTCGAGTCAGAGTCGTCCGACGATGATCTTTCTTGGTACGTGGCGCGGGCGCTCAATTTCCGCGGAGGACCGGCGGAATGAGAGTCTAGATAGACTAAAGGGAATGTGCATGAAGGCTATCATGTTCCGTTTTCCGCGTGCCGGGCGCGAAGGGGATATCCCGGCCGCTCCAATCCGTTAGCTTAACGGTGCCGCCTGAGCTCCTCTGTAGGGGCATTGGTGCAGTGAAATTTCATCAGCATAAAGGAGATTGCTTGTGGGAATTTGTTGTTCAAAGCCTTCAGGAGTAGGCTCGCCTTATGATAGTTCGAGCGCCGACGGCGCCTCGCACTCAACGGCCCGCAGCGACAGCGGCGCCAGCGATCGCCAATGGTCCGCGCTAATTTCGACGGCATCGGGACCGGCTGCGACGGCATCGGAACCGGCCGCGATGGCTCCCCGAGTCGCTCTGGGAACGTCGCCGAACACGTTGCAACAACGACGCGGTGTGGCACTACAGCGACATGAGATGCAGCAACTCGCCTACCTCATTGCGGCCATGATGACTGGCGATCCGGTCAGAAGCCCCGCTCGGATCACCGCGGCCGGTCAGACAGTGCACGACGTTCGCCTGCTCCTCAGGCACGGACGCGGCAACGTTCATGCGGATGGCGAGCCGTCCCACGGGCACAACGTCGTAGGCGCACGTCTGGCCTACCGCGGCCTCGATCGCGACAACCAGATGGCATTGGCGGGCGCGCTGGGCGCAGGCTTTTGCGATCAATTCGCGCGCCTCGCTGCAGTCTCGCACGCGCCGCATTTGCGCGATGGTGAATCGGTCGTGAATGCAGGCGGCGAGGTGGAAATTATGGAATTGAACGCCGATCACACCATCTCGGCCACGCGAACTGGACACGCATGGAACGAGCTACGCCGCGGCAACGGACGCGATGGAGAGACGACCATCGTGCAGGACGGCTGGTCGAACGGCCCGGCGGTGCGGCTGAAAGACAGCGCGTGGGCGAACGTCCAGGTGGAGGGAGAGGACCTGAGTCTCGACAAGGACGGCGCCCTGTGGTTGAAAGATCGGCTCGAACAGCTGATACCTCTCGTCCACCCGGACAAAGACGAACACACAGCAAATTGGCTGGAGCATTTGCGCCGAAATCCGACCCAACAGGATCGCTTTTTAGAAACTCAGGTAGTGTCGGCCGAGTTCGCCGCAAAAGCGAGGGAAGCCCTAGAGCAGATTCCGCGGGAACAGCAGGAGCAGTTGGTCTCGATGGCGGCGCAGGAATTCTATGGGCTGTCTCCCCACGAGGCGGGCGCCCCGCATTTTATTCACTCGGTGCTGGAACAGGTTGGGCTCCTAGACCATCAGGATCGTCCGCCGGTGGTGCCGCCGGAATATTGGTGTGGGCCCGCGTGAGATCTGCGTCTAGTACCCGGAATCAGAGCTGAGTGATACGGCGGCCTTTGAAACGGCGTTGACGGACCTTTTTCTTGGTCCAGACGAAGGGCTCAGCTTTGTCGTTGTAGGCGTTGACGTAGGCATTGATGTGTTCCTGCAGCTGCTTGAGGCTTGTGAAGGAGGTGCCGCTAAGTGACTGCCCCTGCAAGATCGAGAACCAGACCTCAACCTGATTGAGCCAGGACGCGCTTGTCGGCGTGAAATGAAATTGCACGTTGGGGTGGGCCTTGAGCCAGTGCTCGTTTTTCTTGTGGGTGTTGAGGTTGTCGAGGATGACGTGAAGCTTTCGGCCCGGAAAGGCCGCGATAACGCCGTTCATGAAGTCGAGGAACTTGACGCGGCGACGGCGTTTTGAATGAGCCGCGATGATCTTTCCGGTGGCGACTTCGAGCGCCGCAAACAATGTCGTAGTGCCATGCCGCTTGTAATCGTGGCTCTGGCCGGTCAAGGCGCGGCCATTGGGCAACTTCAGATAACCCTGCGCTCGCTCTAAAGCTTGGATCGAGGGCTTCTCGTCCACGCATAGCACAATGGCCTTCGCGGGCGGGACGACGTAGAGGCCAACAACATCGGCGGCTTTGGCCGTAAAGTTCGGGTCGTTGCTCTTGCACCAGGACTTGCGAGCCGCAAGGTCAATCTTGTGGCTACGCAGGAACCGCCAGACATATTGGACATCAACATCGCCCAGCGCCTCGGCCAGCAGCGGGCCAGTCCAGCGCGCAAACCCCTGCGGTGGCGGCTTATCCAGCAGCTTCAGAATCCGCTTGTCGGTGGCCTTCGTATAGATCGGCTGCTTGCCGGGCCGCGGCTTGTCGTGCAGTCCTTCAAGGCCATGATCGGCATAGCGGTGTCGCCAATCCGCGGCTGGACTCCGACTTCTTTGGCGATCGAGCGGGTGCTGCGCCCGTCCGCCGCCAACAGAACTATCCGCGCCCGCTTCAAATCGCGCTGCAGCGTCACCGGCGAGCGACAGCACGCCTCAAGAACCTTGCGGTCTCTCCGCGAAAGGTGGACTTCTCTTGCTTCGGGGATCATCCATATCTTGAATCACGACTCACGTTCCAAGAAAAGTGGGTACTAGGAGCCCGTCCAGATATGTTTTCGTGACGGGCATTTGTTGTAGAGTAGCAGGCTCAGGCTGCGTTTGCGAGGTTGAACAGCTTGAGGAGGTTATGGACGGTGCAGATCATTGTCCACTCGGCGCGCACTTCCTCCGTCGCTTGCCGCAGCACGATCGGTTGCAACACACCATACTGACGGACCGATTCCGCAAGCTCCTCGAGCTTCTGTTCGTCGAAGCTGCGACGGGGCTGGTCCGGATCTTCGTCAATACGGTCGATGGCGACGCAAATCGGTTGCCCGATGGCAGCACCATCTTCCGCGGCGTCGATGAGCGGCTTAAAGCTGAGATCAAGCGCCATGTACCGGCTCGTTCATCTGCGCGACGATCTTGGCGAGAACATCGCGGATTTCCCGACCAGCTTCCTGCGCAGAGCGGCGCTTCAGCTTCCCGACCGGCAGGCGTTCCGCAACGGCCTCAGCGTAGCCGTCCCTGGCAACGATCTGGCCCGGGAACACATATTTGCCAGCCTCACGCAAGAGTTGCTCAAGATGCGCCCTTTGACGAGGCGATTTCGTGTTGAAGTTCGAAGGCAGCAGGCCGAGGAATGTCATTCGGCCTGCAATATTGACCCCCTAAGCCGGGGGATCGGCGTCCAAAATTGACCCGCATTGCCTCATCGAAAATGTTACCGAACAATTCCGCTGATGACTGGGGCGGCGTTACCGAATCAGGTCGGTGGCGCCAATGGCGAGCGGGATCAGCATGGGCGCAAGGCGCGAGGTGTTGGCCGTGGTGGCGAGGCGCTACCGTGCGGCTGGACGAGTTGAGAAGGGACGGATCCTTGACGAGTTGACAGCAACGACGGGTTGGCACCGCAAGCACGCGGTGCGAGCACTGTCGGTTGCCGGAAGGGACAGGCCCAGACCACCACTGGACGAAGGGGCAACGAGCCCAACCGAACCAGCGACAAGTCGGCGACGCAAATACGCCAGCGTGCGCGACGCGCTGATCGCGCTGTGGGAAGCCTCCGATCGCGTCTGCGGTAAGCGCCTCGTATCGATGATCCCAGTGCTGTTGCCCGCACTCGAGCGGCATGGCCGGCTGAAGCCAACGAGCGCAGAGCGTGCGCTGCTGACAACTCTGAGCGCGGCGACGATCGATCGGATGTTGATCGACGTTAAAATTGCGGCTGCTGGGGGGCGCCGGCGGCGAGTCGGATTCTACTCGGCGATTCGACGCGAGGTGCCGATCCGCACTTTCAATGACTGGGCAAACCCGCCGCCAGGCTTTTGCGAGATCGACATGGTCGCGCACGGTGGGACCAGCGTCGCCGGCTCGTTTATCCAGACTTTGACCATGGTGGACATCGCAACAGGATGGACGGAATGCCTGCCCCTGGTGACACGCGATGGCAGCCTCGTCGTGGAAGCGATGACGCGAGCACAGGGCCTGTTCCCGTGGGTGATCTGTGGCGCCGACTTCGATAACGACAGCGCGTTCATGAACGACGTCGTCGTTCCATGGTGCCGAGCACAGAAGATCGAGGTAACGCGGTCACGTGCCTACAAAAAGAACGATCAGGCTTTCGTGGAGCAGAAGAACGGTGCGGTGGTCCGGCGGCTCGTCGGATACGGGCGCTTCGACGGGGTCGAGACGGCCCGCGTGATGGCACGTCTCTACGCGGCGGCGCGCCTGCTGGTGAACTTCTTCCAGCCGTCATTCAAGCTCAAAGAGAAGCGCCGCGAGGGTGCCAAGATCATCAAACGCTATCATCCGCCTGCCACACCATACGAACGTGCACTGGGGCACCCGAAACTCCCATCAGCGGTCAAGCGCCGTCTGCGCCAGACGTATCGGACTCTCGATCCCATACAATTGCTTGCCACGATCCGCACGGCGCAGGAAGAGCTCGGCGAACGGATCGGCAAGCGCGGTCTTGCGAAGGTTCCCACCGTATCGCCGGCTGATCCGCTCTCGTTTGCCCGATCGCTCGGCACGGCGGCAAACACCGCCGAAGTGCGGGCCACGCACCGCCGGCCGAAACGGCGATACAAAAAGCGTATTCGCATGCCCTCGAAGCTCGATCCCCATCTCGCGATCATCGAGAACTGGCTCGCCGTCGAGCCACAGCTCACTGCACTGGCCATCGTGGGCAGGCTCGCCACGATCGATCCTTCGATGTTCAGCGACAAGCAGCATTCGATCGTTCAGCGCCTGCTTCGGTCCCTCCGGCGGAAGGTGGCGGAGACAGCCATCGTATCCATGCCCGTGGATGAAATACGGCCCGAGGCTGTGGACGGCGCTGCGTGTGATGAGCACTCCGCCCCGCCCACAGCCTCTCCACCGAGCTGGCCGCGGCTCGAGACCGGTCTGGGGCAGTTCGTAGACCTTCATCCCGGGTAACATTACTTCCTGAGGCAATACGAGGGGTCAAATTTGCAGGCCGATTGACACCGAGGAACTTCGTGTCCTGGCGGCCATAGCGCCTCTGCACGCCGATCACGGTCTGCATCAGATCTTTGACGCCCTTGATCGAATAGTCCTCAAGATAGATGGGGGCGAGCACATCCGTTGCTCCGCAGCCCCTTCATCACGAGGCTGGAAAAACGGCGTGAGGGCCATTGGAGGGTGTTTTGCCATGACGGTCTCTCTGAACGGCCTTGCGTCGACCCAGCGCAGCAGCTGGGTCAGTGCGGGCATTTTCGATCACACGAAAAAGGCAACGTCTGGGACGGCGCCTCTCCGCCTCACGCCCGCTGCTTGTCTCGCCGGCGAGAATTGATCTGCGCCATCAGAATCGGGCCAAGCGAAAATTCGCCGACCTCGGCTTTTCGCGTCAGACCGCGCAGATAGCCGCCGGCGGAATTGATCGCCGTCCCGCGCTGCAGGATACACGCCACGACGATGGCTGCGGGGACCTCTCCCATAACCTTTTGCGCATCCTCCCAGGCGCTCGGACTGATCCCGAGCATCGATCGTACAACGGCCGCTGTGGCCAGGAAATCGCGCCAGTTCGAAACCCCACCCTTCGCATAATCAACGATGTCTGGACACGCACTCAGGACCATTCCTAACGGATACGCCCCCTCCCCGACTCGCGAGGATTGAGGTTTGGGCTCAGCTCCCGCCGCCCTGCCTTTTCGAAGTACAGGTTCAAGATCAATAGGGGCGTCTGGTTTTGAATTCTGTATGTGGCGCTCAGAATGGGACTCATTGGCGCTCGGATTCTTGGATTTGACGTGTGCTTCCAGAAGATTGAGTACGTCGTCGGCAAGCTGAGACAACTCGTCGGCAATCGGCTCGAGCTGCTGACGCGTGGCCGTGCGCGGAATCTGATCGACTATCGCGCGGAAGGCGGCGTGCACGACCTGCCAATCGGCAGGCCCCTGCCCTCCCCTCCGCGTCGGGACGGCTTCCTCGATGCCAGTTGCAATCATCTTCGCGATGTCGCGCCGGCACAGCGTGATGCGCTCTCGTACGAGCTTGAGTGCGCGGGCCTCGGCTTCGATATCGGCCGCCAGGCTCTCGAACTCCTCTGACCGCACGACCAGCGGCGACAGATCGAAGCCGAAGGCGAGCTCGATTTCGCCGGCGTCGTCCTTCCGCGCATACCGCTTGCCATTGGGACTGTCGCGCCGAACGATCAGCCCGGCGTCGACCAGCACGGCGAGATGACGCCGCAGCGTCGATGCCGGCATGCCGTGCGCTCGCCGAGTGAGTTGATGGTTCGAGGGGAAGACGATCAGATCATCCTCCCCTGTCAGGGCGGTTTCGGGATGGAAGGTCAGCAGCGCGTTTAGGACCGAGAGCGAGCGCTCCGACACGCCTAGGCGCGGCCGTGCCGTGCAGATGGCGTGGAAGATCTTCCACTTGTGCACGATCTTTTCGGGAGGACGTTCGGTTGCGACCATCTGGCTTGCCACATGGGCAAGCGTCAGCGATCGCCGCCCAAAGGGCGTCGTTGGAGAGTGTGACTGCATGTCTTTGCCTCAGTTGGGCAAAGAAAATCCGCTCGCCGAAACGGCGCCAGAACGCTTGACAGTGATTCGCGGAAGTGCGATTCTTTGAATGCCAATACAAAGAAGGGGCTTCCGGAACGGCGACGTGACGGGGGCCTTTTTCTTTTGCCTACGGTTCTCCGATGTAGTTGCGGTGGTCTTGATCCGGTCGGCTCATTCCGACCAGGCAAGTTCGGTTATGCCGGTGGGTCGGCGGCTTTGAACTCGTCGTAAAGGGCTTGCAACCGCTCTCGGACGAAGTCGCCAAACCTCGGAGCGACGCGATCGTCGAATATCAGAGTAAGCTTCTTTCCGGCGCGAGAGACCTTCGCGGCGTGCGTTCCATCCTTGGCGGCCCACGTTTCGGCGCGGGCGCGCGACGTCTTCTCGCGCAGGCCATCTGCGAGCGTCTCGAAGCGCTTGTCGGAGTCCAGTGCTCTGAATGTCGGAATTTTGACTATCTCAAGTGCGCGCACACGATTGTTATCTCGCTCCAAGAGGTCGGTTAGCTCTTGCCAGCGCACGCGGCCGAAGGCTGGCGCGGGCCCGATGGCGTCGATGACCGGGGCCGGGATCCTGGTCGCAATCGCGATGAGGCGCGAGAGCGCAGCCTTGTCCACGTTGAGCGACGCCATGATGATTTCGCGGGAGAATTTCCGATCCTCCAGCCGCGCTGCGAAGCGTGCGCGCTCGATGAAGGTCAGATCGGTGCGGCCGCTGTTCTCTTGGCCCTGCGCGATGACGAGTTGCTCATCAGTGAGGGAGCGAACCACTGCCCTCACCTTTATGCCCAGTTCGCGGGCCGCCCGCAGACGGCGATGGCCGAATGCGACCTCGTAGCGCTCAGCGCCATTCGGCTTCGGGCGAACCAGGATTGGGACGTTCTGCCCGTGCTCACGGATGAGCTCGCGGAAGGCGACATTCTGCTCCTCGGTAGCCTCCATGCGATCGGGTACGAAGGAGTTATCAATCAGCGCGGGGTCGAGTTCGACGATGACCTGACCTTCGATGAGCTTTTGCTCGATTTCTTCCGCGCGCTTGACCTTCTCGGAGATACCGCCCAACGACTGCGATATTGCCCCGAGGGCGCTCGATTGTTTGATCGGGCGTTCAAGTCCGAGAAGAGGTCGCGAGCGCTGCGGGGCTGCTTCGTGCACTTCTGCTCGCTGCGCCGAGGCGTCCGCCGTGGGTGGATCGAAGTTGATCTTGCGCGCCATGATCAGCTCCTAGCCCAGACCTGTTTGATCAGGCCTTCGATTTCCCCGTTCACGAGATCGAGCGCTTCGATGGCGCGATCATAGGTGCCCCGGGTGAACTGTTGCCGCTCAACCTCGTAGAGGGTCTGCTTGGTGAGGCCGGCATCGGCGATCGCGGTGCTCTTTACCATGGGGTGTGTGAACACGCGCGAGCCGAAGATAGAGCGCATCAGGCCGACCATCGTCGTCTGTGGTCCATCGCTAGGCTCGTAGCGAGTGACCAGATAGCGCATCCAATCATATTGAGTGGCGCCGCCGGCGTTCGCGACGACGTCGAGAAGGCTCCCCGTCATGTTGAGGAACTGAGACATCGACATCACATCGAGCATCTGGGGATGCACTGTGATCAGGACTGCCGTCGCTGCGCATAGCGCGGAGAGCGTGAGGAAACCGAGTTGCGGGGGACAATCGATCACCACAACATCGTAGGCATCACTAACTTGGGCCAGAGCTTCGCCGATCCTAGCGAAAAACAGTGAATCGTTGCTCTCTCGTGCTATCAACGCCTTGGGCGTCTCATGTTCGAACTCCATGAGTTCGAGCTGCCCAGGAACGATGTGCAGGTTCGGAATGTAGGTGCCGCGAACGATCTCTGGCATCTCCCGGCGGTCGGCGTCGTAGCGAATGGCGCCATAGATCGTTTCATTCTCGCCTACATCAAGTTCGGGTTGATGCCCGAAGAGAGTCGAGAGGCTAGCTTGCGGATCGAGGTCAATTGCAAGGACCCTGTAGCCGCGGAATGCAAGATACTGGGCGAGATGTGCTGCAGTGGTGGTTTTGCCGCTACCGCCCTTGAAGTTCATTACCGAGATGACCTGCAGCGCCTCGGCGTCGCGTCGGTGCGGGACGTATCGGCGGGCACCTTTACCGGTACTATCGAGGTCTCCGCGCAGCGCGTCGATGTCTTCGATCGAGTAGCTCCGACGGCTGTTGGGTGGCGCGGGGGGTCCCTTCCCTTCCGATACGAGCTGCCGAAGATAGCCCTCGGCGATGCCGATAAAGCGCGCGGCTTCCGCGGGGGAAAAGCGGCGTATGGTCTTCTGAGCGGCGGGCGGAAAGTCGCGAAGCTGTTGCGCACGCAACCGCGTCGATAGCTCCGCCGCATCCGCATTGATCAGCGACCGCAGATCGCGGACATTCTGTTCCAGGGTCATAGGCGAGGTCGGCATTCCTGATCTCTGCATCTGCGAATTTTTGAGCAGTTGGCCTCAAAAAGCGCTGATGGCGAGTAATGCCCGATTCTTTCGACGCCGCAAGGATTATTGAGTTAACGAGAAGTTAACAGCCACGGGTGTTGCGACACTACTCGGCGTCGTCGCATATTAATCAGCCCGAGGAGCATGTAGTTGTACGCTGACAACTTAACGACCGCGGGGCCGTTTCCCGAATCAGCTCGCCGCATACTGAACCGAGTTTGCGTCGGCGGGCAAGCAACCGACTGATTCCGACTCGCCGGATTTCGCAAATGGTCTTCGCCAATGGCATTGGACTGCTGCGTCCAACGGACGCCGAGGCTTCAGAATCGAATTATAAGCGTCCGATTTAAGAACAACCGGCAGGTAGATTTCTCTCCAAGCGACACATTCGATTCGGCCTTCTGCGGATTGCAAGTGCAAACTTCGGACTAGAAACGAAGAGGCATCACGCTGGGAGTTGTATGCTGACAACTCAGCCGCATCGGCTGCTAAACTCCTAAGCGGGCGGCGCGCCTTGACTGCGCTCAGCCTCATTGTAGTAGCTGGCTGCCTGTTGCACCGAGCGATGCTGGGATTGCTGCATCGCCTCGGGAAGAGTCACACCGCGCAGGCGCCGCCTCCGTCAGATACCCGGACCTTAGGCCGTGCGCGGAAAACTCCCTCGCCTCGAGCCCCGCCATCGCGCAGCGGCGCTTCACGATCAGGTTGATGGATTGCGGCGTCAGCGCCCTCTCTTCGATGGCCTCCCACCGGTCGATGGCACGAAACACCGGCCCCTTCTTGATATCGGCCCGTTCCAGCCATTCGCGCAGTGCCTCGACTGGACGCCCGACTAGGAGCACCCTTCCCTCATCGTCCGCATCGTCGGTCTTGGTCCGACCGAGCTGGATCGCAAGACACGGCAGAGCCGGCGACTTCGGATCTCGTGGATGGAGGGGCACGGACGGCTCGTCCGTGAGCTGCTCGACGCGGAGCCGGTCGACCTCACTACGCCGACGTCCGCCGGAGGCAAAGGCGAGTAGAAGTATTGCCAGATCGCGGGTGTCAGCGAGCCGGTCTGAGGAGCAGGTCGCGGTCAGTCGGTCCAGGATGTCCCGCGTCACCGCGCGCTTGCTCTTGCGCCGGCGGGGCCGCGGAGAGGCCCGCACCGCCAGCCGGCGTTTGACGGTGCTCGGCGCATGCGGCCCGTCGCTCCGCAGCAAGCCCTCGGCGCGCATCCATTCCGCGACATCAGCCGGCATGCCGTGCTGCGGGCCGGTCTCGCGCCTGGCCGGGTCCCACAGATGATGCGCCACGAATTTCAACGCCAAACTCTCCGACGCTGGCCACGGCAACGCCGCGCCGGTCGCCACCATCGCCCAGGCTTCGAGATAGGCGAGGTCCGAGGCTAGCGCCCGCAGACTATTCTCGCCCATGCCCTCGCGCGCGAGGTGCTTCAGCGTTTCGACGTCGTCGTCGGTCAGGAGCTCGGCGAGCCGGTCGCGCCGTTCCATCGGCAGGATCGCCGAGAGCGTATCGAGCTGCACCGCCCGCCGGGTTTCGGGGTCGGAGATCAGCGCGCGGGAGGTGATGTCGTCCATCGGCGTCGCTCGGTCAGAAGCCGTAAGTTCGATCCGCCCAGCGCAGCAACACGCGGGCGTCGGGGTCGGGCAGGCGCACGCGCTGCGCCTTCAGGCCTTGCGCAATCGCCAGGCCGACGTCGGGATCGACCCAGTGGCCGTGGGTCATCAGGAAGAACCAGCCGAAGGGCAGGCCGATCTCGCGGTCCACGGCCTCGATCCGGTCCATCAGGATATGAATGGACGCATCCTTTGGCGGCGCTAGGCGCTCGGCCAGCGGCTGCAGCGGCCGGGGGACAAAGCCGACTTCGCGCTCTCCCTTGTGCGTATAATCGCGGACATCGAGCGCCCAATGTTCGAAGACGCGATGCGGCCTGGCGCTCGAGTCCTCCCAGTCCCGAAAGAACCGTAGCTCCCGAGGCACGTAGTCGAACCAGTCCGGGACCGCCTCGAGAAACGGGGTTTCGCGCGTCCCCCAAGGTCCGAGTTCGCGAATGACACGCCCCTCCATCTCGGGCCGCTTGGCTTCGCGTTTCTCGCGTTCGATGCGGCCGCAACGATCGAGAAAACTGCGGACGTGGATCACCGCGCCGCCGGCTCGGCCGAGGAGGCGATAGACCGGACCGGCCAGGCGATCCGACTGAGGTGGCTGATCGGTGCGGGGCCAGCTCGGATCGAGCAGTTCCTCTTGGCCAAACGGGCGGTAGTTCGGATTGACGATCGGGCCGGCTCGCCATTCGATTTCTCGTCCGAGCGCGATCTGAACATAGTCGGCTGCGCCTGGCCCGGTCGGCGCGAAGACAAGCGCGCTGGTGCCGCGCCACTCGGTGATCTGCAGGTCCGTCTCTTTCAGGCGGCGCCAAAGCGCATCGATGGCGCCGCCGTCCTTTGGCGAGCTCCGCCGTCATCCAGGGCCGCAGTTCGCCAATCCGCGTGCCATCCGGTCGAATTACCGAACGGGTGTCGCGCCAGTAGTCATCGTCGATCCGCGCGACGCTGAACTGAAAACCTTCGAAGGCGTGGGCGAGGGCTGGGATGAGGTCGTCGTCAGCCGAGGCCGGGTCGAGGTCTGCGAGGACGGCCTCGATGGAACCAGCGTCAGGGAGACGGAGAGGGGAGGCGTTCATTGACTATTGACCATAAAAGCCACCTCACACGCCGCGACGGCCGCGCGCTTTGGCGGGATTGCCGGCATTTCCGTAGCGTCGATCGATAGGCCGCACCGCGTGGCCCTGAGCAGGGGTCGAATCAGCGGAGCCCAAGACCTTGTTGGCCCTGCCAACTGGTCCTTCCTTCTGTGTATCCGTGGTGATATATACGGATACACGGTACGATCTAGAGGAATACGCATGGCTTTCCACATCAAGAACCCGGAGACCGATGCGCTGGCACGCAAGGTGGCGGCGCTGAAAAAAATCGGCCTCACCGAAGCCGTGCACGCCGCACTCGCCCATGAGCTCGAGCGCGAGCAGGGCAAGCCGTCTTTGGTCGACCTCGGCGTCCAGTTCTGCCGGGATCTGCGCGCCAAGGGCAATCCGGAGCAGGGCCAGCCCGCCGACAAGGCGTTCCGCGACAGCCTGTATGAGGACACCTGATGTTCATCGACGCCTCGGCGCTGACTGCGTTGTTGACCGACGAGGACGAGGCGCGTGAGCTTTTGGCCCGCCTGCAGCAGACCGGAACGCGTCTGACCTCGCCGCTGGCGGTGTGGGAGGCGGCGGTCGCGGTGGCGCGCGTGTTGAAACTTTCGGTCAGCGCCGCCGCGGAGGCGGTCGAAGACTATCTCGCGCTGATGGAGATCGCCGTGGTCGCGGTGCCGCCGGAGACGGCACGGATCGCGCTCGACGCCTTCGACCGGTTCGGCAAGGGCCGGCATCCGGCGAGCCTCAATTTCGGGGACTGCTTTGCCTATGCCTGTGCCCGGCATCTGGGCCAGCCCTTGATGTTCAAGGGCGGCGACTTTCCGCAGACCGACATCGAGGCCGCCTGAGGCAGCCGCCAGGCCGTCCCTGCAACCGGAAGGGCAGGGGACTTTGTCTTCCGGAAGGGCAAAGCGCCTCAGCATGGCGGGCTCGCAGGCCGATCTGGTGCCCAGACGATGCGATGTCCGGGGCTCCCAGAGCTCAGAATCACTGATTTGCACCGTGGTGTCCAACGCTATCGATAAGGGGTGGTTATCGATAGTGACACACGTCGTGTGCCAGACCTCGCTATGACGGAAACCAAAGCTGTGTTAGCTTCCGTTTCGCCGCTTCCTGTTAAGGTTATCAAGACCTTGCCGTCCAGCTACAAAATCCCCGATCCGCTGCCCTGGGCCCAGCTCGCCGGCCCGCTCGCCGGCGCTGAGGATGCTATCGCCCGCCTCGACGAGCGACTGGCCAAAAGCCCAATCCGTGACGGCGCGATCAGTCGGATGCACTTCGCCGACGCTTGCGCCAGTCTGTGGCTCGACGGCGAACTTGTCCACCTCGACGACCTCGTACTCCACGACGCCGGCATGGACGTCCGCGCCCCGACCCATGAGCTGACCCGAGCTCATGCCGTGCTGCGCGCCCGTCGGCGCATCGCCGAGGCGAAGCCCGATTGGGCGCTGTCAGTTGCCGGGCTCGCTGGCCTCCGCGGCCGGAGCGAGCGAGAGGAGGGGACGGGCAACCGGAAGGAAGTTGAGGAAAGTCTTGGGGTCGACGAGGACGCGGAGCGGGAGGAGGTGGGTTTCGAAGGGCCGCTTGGCGCCATCAACACCGATCCCCATCTGGCCGCCGCCTTCGCCGCGGTCGACACCGCGAACGCCAGGGCGGAGCGCAGGCTTGCCGACGAGGCGCGGTCGCGGCCGGAGCGGGATTCCCTCGTCTACGATCCCGACTGGGACGAGGACGGCCGCCTCGACGACTGGCGCGCCGTCGTCGACGAGACCCGCACGCTGCCGCCCACCCTGGCGGCGGCGATCGCCGCGGATGCCTGGGACGCGATCGAACCGCTCGAGCACACGCCTTGGCTCGGCCGCCTGCTCGCAGCTGGCGTGTTGCGCGCGCGCGGCAAGACACGCTGGCATCTGCCGTGCCTACATGCCGGCCTGAAAACTATCTCGCGTGAGCGCCGGCGGCCGCGCGACGCCGCAGCGCGGCTCGCCGTGCAGCTCGAGGCGATGACGGCCGCGGCCGAGGCCGGCCGCAAGGACCACGACCGCTGGCTGATGACCAGAAACCTGCTCGCCCGCAAGCTCGCCGGCCGTCGCGCCACTTCAAAACTGCCGGCGCTCCTCGACTACGTGCTGACCCGGCCGATCGTCTCGGCCGGCATGATCGCGGCGGAGCTCGGGATCACGCCCCGCGCGGCCCAAAACCTCGTCGCCGAGCTCGGCCTGCGCGAGGCGACCGGGCGGGGACGCTATCGGGCGTGGGCCATCCTGTAGACGCCGAGTTAGTGCGGTGCCCCGCCACGAAGCAGATGCCGATAGCCGTGCTCGGTCTCCAGTGGGCGCAGGCGAGATGGGATCTCCAGGCGCGGCGGGCCCGATCAAGCTCTTGGGCCGGATCAAGGTGCAGCACGATCCGCGCAACCTCTTTCCAGTCGGCGCCGTCGGCTTCGGCGTCGAGCAGGCGCAGGTAGGTGACCAGGTGCTCTTCGTCGTAGCCGGTCAGAACGGAGGCGGTCGGTGCTTCGTCGGCGACATCCGGGTCAAGCGGGGGCTTCTGCATGGGGCGACTTTCACGGACGAGACTCCGGCGACCGAGCGTAGGCTAGATGCTGCACCGGCGAATAGATCCCAAATGCGCACCACGTGGTGCATCACCGGCATCCTCGGGCGCCCTGGCTGCTGCTGTGTATCGATAGCGCCGGTGGCGGCTTGACATACAATGCAAATGCATTACATCGAGAGTGTGCAACCCCCGGAGCCGGCCATGGCGAAAACGGCTGAAATTCTCGAAATCCCCGCCACCGTCACTGAGCGTGGCCAGACGACCGTGCCCGCGGCAATCCGGAAAATGCTCGCGCTCGGCAAGCGCGATCAAGTGGTGTTTCGCGGGCTTGCGGATGGCACCGTCGTGATCGCGAAGAAGGTGGCCCAGGTCGAGGATGGCGATCCCGTGATCGGCAAGTTTCTTTCATTTCTCGCGCGCGACATGGCGAAAGAACCGTCGCGGATACGGCCGGTGCCGCGCTCACTCGTGTCCCGCGGCAAGGATCTGGTCAAGGGCGTTAAGGTCGATCTCGACGCGCCGCTTGCGGACGACGAGGCGTGAGCCACGAGACGCTCGAAATCAACGGCTGGACGATCTACGCGCACCCGTTGTTTCTCGACCAGCTTGAGGCGATGGTCGGCGCCGTCGAAAAAGCGCGGAAGAAAGACCCGCAAGGATACAAGAAGAAGCGCGCTACAAAACTGCTCGCGGCCGTTCTCAAGGTCGCGTTCGAAGACATTCCGAGCGACCCGACGCACGACACCTACCGCCAGGGCGGCACGCTCGGTGACGCGTACAAGCATTGGTTCCGGGCAAAATTCCTGCAACAGTTCCGGCTGTTCTTTCGCTACCAGCAGTCCGCGGACGCGAATGTGATAGTGTTGGCCTGGGTCAATGACGACACGACGTTGCGTGCTTATGAGAGCGCAGACGACGCCTACGCGGTGTTTCGCAGGATGCTCAATCGCGGCAATCCGCCCGACAGCTGGCCGGACCTGCTCGCGGAGGTGAGCGCAGATTCGGCGAAGCAACGGCTGGCTCGCGCCGCTCCTAAGACATAGCTCTCGCTCGGCCAGCAACCAAGCGTTCGGTGGGATTCGGGCATCGCGGCGGGTGGTAGCGGAGCAACTCGCCCCGGCGCGGCGCAGGATCTCGTCGCGAAGCTCGGCCTGCGCAGGGCGTTCAGACAGCGACTTATTGCGCGTGGGGACGTTTTGAAATCGTGCCCCCGGCGCGGGATCGATAAAGCTCACTCTCCTCGCTTAGATTAATGTTCGTTATCGTAGTCCAACTACGACTTCGGCCTCGAGTTCAGACTGGTCGGTTGATATCCTCGTAGCAAGGTGACCATTCACGGGAATAAGCTAAATGGGCTCCATAGCCACGGCTGGCGCCCGCAGCGTGGGCGGTTGCTGCACCGGCGAATAGATTCCAATTGCGCACCACATGGTGCCTGACTCGGTATCGCGACCACCTTGCGGGCCTCCCGCCGAAGAAGCCGTCAAAACCAAGCGACGGGCTGATCCCTATGAGGGCCATTGGCTCGGCGGCGACGCGTCGCGTCCTTCGACAAAAAGCTGTGGCGATGCTCGCAAAGCAAGACCAGCGGGCCGACATCTCTCGTCGTGATCGGCTCAGTGGCCGCCGGCCGCTCAGTCCTCGTGCGCGCCTGGTGCGACCGCGAACCGGCAAGCTCGCCGGCCGTCGCGCCACTTCAAAACTGCCGGCTCACCTCGACTACGTGCTGACTCGGCCGATCGTCTCGGCCGGCATGATCGCCGCGGAGCTCGCGATCACGCCCCGTGCGGCCCAAAACCTCGTCGCCGAGCTCGGCTTGCGCGAGGCGACCGGCCGGGGACGCTATCGGGCGTGGGACGTCTTGTAGCGCGCGGAAGTCAGTGCCCGAAGGCAGGGCTGGACTGGGTCAAATAGGGAAGCCCTGAGCACGGCCCTCTGTTAGGACGCCGGCAGACCGGCGAACCGTGGACCGCGACAAATGATGATTTTGAGACCTTGAATGTCAGAAAACTATGTATTATTTTCTGACGTATGAAAGCGCCCTCAGTTCCGGACCGGATCTTGAAGCGCGCCCGCACCGGCGGGCGCGGTAGCGTCTTCACGCCGGCCGACTTTCTGGACATGGCGGGCCGCGCGGCGGTGGATCAGGCGCTCTCTCGGCTGGTTAAGGGCGGCAGACTGCGCCGCCTGGCGCGCGGCCTCTACGATTTCCCGAAGGTGCATCCGAAGCTTGGCCCGCTCTCGCCCGGCCCCGATGATGTCGCGCAGGCGCTTGCCCGGGAGACAGGCTCGCGGGTTCAGATCGCCGGCGCGCGCGCGGCCAACGTCCTTGGCTTGTCCACGCAGGTCCCGGCCAAAAGCACTTATTTGACCGATGGCCCGCCCCGCCGCGTCGTGCTCGGCAAGCGAACCATCGATCTGCGGCACGCTTCGCCCAAGCACTTGATCGCTCCCGGCAGCCCAGCTGGCACCGTCGTTCAAGCTCTGCGTCATCTGGGGCCGATCCGGGCAACCGACGTCGTTCAGGTCGCGATCCGTCAGTTGTCGGCGCGCGACAAGAAGATGCTCGCCGCGAGCGCTGTCCAGGCTCCTGCATGGATGCGGCCAACTCTCGTCTCCATCGCCAACACCATGTCGGGTGCGCGCGATGGATAGAGTCGCTCTCCTCGACGCCTCCGATCGCGCGGCGCTCTTCGGCGAGACCGGAGCGGCACGTGGCGTCGCCAATACCGTCATCGAGAAAGACTTCTGGGTCTGCTGGACCCTGAAGCGCCTTTTCGAGATGCCGAACAAAGACGCGCCCACTCTTATCTTCAAGGGTGGGACGTCCTTGTCAAAGGCGTTCGGCGCGATCCGCCGTTTCTCCGAGGACATTGACCTGTCATTCGATCGCGCCGATCTCGGTTACACCGGGAATCGCGATCCGGAACAGGAAGGGATCAGCAGGAAGCAGGCCGGCAAGCTCATCGAAGATCTCGTCGGTGACGTTGCGAAGCACATTGCCGAGAAGCTGCTGCCCGCCCTTCGTGCAGCGATCGCCAAACATCTCGGTGAGCCGACAAGGGGCGAATGGTCGCTGCAGATCGACGCGAGCGATCCGCAGACCGTGAACTTCCATTATCCAACCGCGCTGAGCAAGGAGGCGTATGAAGGCATGGCCTACATTACTCCGCGGGTGAAGCTGGAGTTTGGCGCACGCGGCGATCCCTGGCCAACAGAAGAGAAGACCATCCGGCCCTATGCGGCGGACGACTTTCCAGGGTTCTTCGAGGAGCCGGATTGTACCGTGACTGTGCTGTCGGCGCGGCGCACGTTCTGGGAAAAAGCCACGGCGCTGCACGCCGAGGCGCACCGGCCGAAGGACTCGCCAACGCCGCAATATTTTTCGCGGCACTACTACGACATCGCGATACTGCTCGACACCGAGGATGGAAAGGCCGCTGCCTCCGACTTCGAGCTGCTCGGGCAGGTCGCGAAGCACAAGGCGATCTTTTTTCGCTCAGCTTGGGCCAGCTACGACACAGCGCGGCCAGGGAAGTTGCAGCTGATGCCGTCGAAGGCGCGTCAGAACGATCTGCGCGCCGACTATCGCGACATGGCCCCGATGATGTTCGACGACAAGCCGCTGGACTTTGACGATATCCTCGCGCGCATCCAGAAACTGCAAGACACGATAAACGCGTCGACTTCAACTTCCCAATAGCCTGCCACGCCCATAGCCGGTGGACCGCCACGCCGCAGGATTTAAGGCGCCGCACATGGTCAGGCGGTCGTCGTTCGGTTACGGATCTTCTCGCGAAGGCGGCCCTCAATCCCGGCTGGGGCGGGACCAGATGAGCTGGAGACCTTCCTGGCCTTCCACCTCGATCAGGGTGGCGTAGATCGGAGCCGGGAAGCTCGGGTCGTCCAGCTTGACCGAGAGGTAATCGCGCTCGGTGTCCCTGGCGGTCTTCTGCCAAGCCGCTCCTAGAGCATTTTCCGATCACGTTGCGTCGTAACCAGCCGCGACGAGATAATTTTGGCATTCCTCGGGTGAGAAGCGCTTGAGAGCGTTGGCGATTGCTTGCCAGAGATCGGGCATGGTGCGCGCTGCGGCGGCCCGCAACAGGGCTTTCAGTTTAGAGAAGGCCATTTCGATCGGGTTGAAGTCTGGACTGTAGGGCGGAAGATAGAGCAGGCTTGCTCCGACCGCCCGGATGGCCTCTCGAACGCCATGGACCTTGTGAGCGGGCAAGTTGTCCATGATAACGGTATCGCCCGGCCGCAGCGATGGGGCGAGCAATTGCTCGACGTAGGCCAGGAAAGCGTCGCCATCCATTGGACCGTCCAGAACAAGCGGCGCGATCAGACCGTCGGAGCGCAATCCAGCGGTGAATGTCGTCGTCTTCCAATGTCCGTGTGGGATAGCTGCACGACATCGCTCGCCGCGTGGCGAGCGGCCGTAAAGCCGCGCCATTTTGGTGTTGGCGCTGGTTTCGTCGATGAAGACGAGACGCTCAGGGTCAAGATCGATTTGCCCTTCGAACCACTCCTCACGCGCGGCATTTATATCGCCGCGCCGTTGCTCGGCGGCGTGCGCTGTCTTTTTTTAAGTGTGATCTTTCTGCGCTGGAAAAAACGCCAGAGCGACGCGATGCCAGTCGATATTCCACGACGTTTCAACAGTTCTCGCAACTCGGCGAGCGTGATATCCGGCTTCGCTGTCACTGCCTCCAGAATCAATTGCGAATGCGCTTCGATGCGCTGCGATTTGCGGTCACCGCCCTGGCGTTTAGGAACGATGTCGCCAACTTCCTTGAGGCGACCGCGCCAGCGGATCGCACTGGCCGCGCTGACACCAAAGCGCTCAGCAGCCTGTCGACAGGACATGCCACCGTCAATCGCGGCTATCACCCTTTGACGAAGATCAACCGAAAGCGCCCTGGCCATACATGCTGGCCTCCCTCGCCAGCATGCAGCTTGAATCTGACTCGCGCCGTTTTGGGAATCCCCACCCGATTCATTCCGGTCGGAAATTGCTCTAGCTCGACATTACCGGCGAAGATGCGGAAGTGTGGTCCCTTGTCGGAGGGGTTCTCGACCCGCACCAGCTTGGCTTTGGCATTGAGGGCGAGGGTGCGAACCGTGCCGGTGAAGCCGTTGCCGGTCGAGGTGAAGGTGCCGATGGTCGCCATTGTCGTGTCCTTTTTCAGTTTCCGGGCCACGCCCATCGCGGCCTCGATGGCTGGCGACAGACCGGAGGCGGTCGACCCGCACCCCGCAGGGGCCGGCACGCAGTAGAGGGCAGCCAGGGCACGACTTTCTTGTTTTGCGCGAGGAATGGACGCGCAGCGGTCCAGGGGAAGAAAGTCGTAACCGGCTGTTGCGGGGATAAGAGCGAGGCGGCGCTTAAGCGACGCCGCCCTTCGGTCAGACATGCCAATCAAGGACGACGTGGGTGTGCCAGAAGAAACGGCCAAGAACACGAACTGCGATCATCGAAACCTTGACCGAGGAAAGAACCCGATCACCGCTCACCGCACATCTGACAATTCCTCAAGCTTGCTGGTCGAGGCCCGAAACCGCTTAACGTGACAAGCATGGTGGAGCAGATGGTGAAACTCGCCGCGAAATTCGACGTTCCTTTCGATCTTCCGCTGGCAACCCTTTGAGTCCCCCGGCAATCTGGTCGAGGAAGCATTCGCGCGCCATCGTGCTGACGTGATGAACTCATCTGGAGGCAAAACACCGCCATTCTGTCGATGTTGATCATTTTCGCGATGCAGGCCTTCTCGGTCCTACCCGAGACGTCGATTCGAGCCCGTCCGCGAAACACAGCCTTACCATTCTTTTGGCCTGGGCACTCCCGATGCTGGCCCAGCAGCGAAATTGAGCTGGGTCCGACATAAGGTCGACTGCTATCGCGTAGCCGCTGAGGTCACCCAGCCCCCTGCGCGATCGCCATCGGCGTCCGCTCGTCCTTCTCCAGGTGTCCATCCACAATGTGCAGCCGTCTATGCATTTGCGTGGCAAGGTTGACGTCATGCGTCACTGCTACGACCGTCTTGCCGTGCTCCGTAACGAGATCGCGCAGCATTTCGAATACTTGCATGGTCGAGATGGAATCGAGGCTGCCGGTCGGCTCGTCCGCAAGGATGACCGGCGAGTCATTCGCGAGCGCGCGAGCCACGGCTACCCTCTGACGCTGGCCGCCGGAGAGCTGATCTGGACGTTTGCGAAGATGATCGCCTAGGAGCTTGTCTGGATAGTCGCTGTTCAAATCTGGTCGGGTCTGATTCAACATTGGGCGATGAGCAAGTATTTTCGGCCTTGGAACATCGATCAGACGCTGCTTCTGCCGCCGAATGTGCAGGACTTCGTGCCGAAAGGCCATGTCTCGCGGTTTATGGTTGATCTGGTGCGGGAGAGCCTCGATCTCAGGGAGATCATGGGCAGCTATGTGAGCGGGCTTGGGCAGCCGCCGTTTGATCCGCGGATGATGGTGGCGCTGCTGCTGCATAGCTATGCGAGTGGGCTGTATTCGTCGCGTCGGATTGCCAAGGCCTGCCGGGAGCGGAACGATTTTGTGATGATCGTGGCGCTGGATGCGCCGGATTTTCGGACGATCAGCGACTTTCGCAAGCGACATTTGAAGGCGCTCGGCGCGCTATTCGTGCAGGTTCTGAAGTTGTGCGAGACGGCCGGGCTGGTCAAGCTCGGTCATGTCGCGCTGGATGGTACGAAGATCAAGGCGAACGCGTCGAAACACAAGGCGATGAGTTATGAGCGCATGAAGAAGCGCGAGGCGGAATTGAAGGCCGAGGTCGCTCGCATGCTGGCGGCCGCCGAGGCGGCGGATGCCTCGGAGGATGAGACTTTCGGCAACAGCGACGAACTGCCGGACTGGACCGTCGACAAGCAGAAACGGCTGGCGAAGATCCAGCAAGCGATGGCGGCGCTGGAAGCGGACGCCAAACTGGCGGCGGAGGAAGAGCGCCGCATCGAGGCCGAAAAGGAACAGCAGCGCCAGGCCGAAGGCCGCAAGAAGCCGGGCAAACCGGCGGCGCTGCCATCGGAGGAACCCAATCCCAAGGCGCAACGCAACTTCACCGATCCGGAAAGCCGCATCATGAAGTCGAAGGATGGCTTCGTTCAGGCCTATAATGCCCAGGCGGCCGTCGATGCACATGCCCAGATCATTGTCGCGCAAGAACTGACCCAGCACGGCAGCGATCAGGGCCAGTTGGTGCCCCTGATCGAGGCCATCGAGAGCAATCTTGGCCGCAAGCCGCGGCAGGCCTCAGCGGATTCCGGCTACTGCAGCGAAGCCAATCTCGAAGCGCTCGACACACGCAGCATCGATGGCTATGTCGCGCCCGGACGCGCCAAGCACCCGACAGTAGCGAACGGAAAAGTCGGCGGCCCGCTGACACAGGCCATGCGAAAGAAGATCGACGATGGCGGCTTCGAAACACCCTACCGATTGCGAAAGCAAGTGGTGGAGCCGGTGTTCGGGCAGATCAAACAGGCAAGAGGCTTCCGCCAGTTCCTGTTGCGGGGCATCGAGAAAGTGCGCGCCGAGTGGACAATGATCTGCACCGTCCATAACCTCCTCAAGCTGTTCAACCTCGCAAACGCAGCCTGAGCCTGCTACTCTACAACAAATGCCCGTCACGAAAACATATCTGGACGGGCTCCTAGGTCCAAGGAGTTGAGCAGTTCCATGGCTCTAGCCGAGATCGCCGCTTGGGAAAGCTTGCCGAGTGCACGCATCGGCAGTGCGACATTTTCCGTAATCGAGAACTCCGGCAGCAGGAAATGAAACTGAAATACGAAGCCGAACTGGGTCAGCCGCATATGGGCGCGTTCCTCCGCGCTCATTGCCGTAGTCGAGCGATTGTTGACCAGGATATCGCCGCTGCTAGGAAGATCCAGCAGACCGAGCATATAGAGCAACGATGACTTGCCCGATCCGGACGGACCTGTGATCGCGATCAGCTCGCGCGCGCCAATCGACAAGTTCAAGTCGCGAACCAGCGTCACCGGGGCGATGCCTGGCAGCACCTTTGTCGCATTCCGTGCTACGATAAGCGCTGCCGTCACGTCGCGCCCCTGATGATGTCGACGGGGTTGACCTCTGCGGCCGCGCGCGCGGGAAAGTATCCGGCGACAAGGCTGGTTGTCAGCGCGACCGAGGTGGCGATCGTGTAATGGGTAACCGAATAGAGCACTGGAAGATGATTGTGGTCCGAAAAAGAATCGTTGAACTCCAGTGAAGCCATTCCCCGCGTCAGGAGATAGCCAAATCCGCAGCCGAGTACCGCGCCGAAAAGCCCAATCGTCATGGCCGCAATCATGAAGATCGCCTTCACGGTGCGTTCCGTGAACCCCAGCGATTTCATGATTGCGATGTCGCGCGTCTTTTCACGTGTGATGGTGGATAAGATGCTGTAGGTGCCCAAGCTTGCGACCAGAAGAATGGCGCCGACGATCGTGTACATCAGGACGTTACGAATGGTGATGGCCGACAGCAGATCCTCCTGGGCTTCCTGCCAGGAGATCGATTTGTAGCCGGTCTGCTCGCCGATACGCTCGCTGATCAGGCGCGCCTCCATTGGCTCGCGCGCACGAACCCGAATCTCGTTCACGATCCCGATCTGATTCTCAAGGGTCTGCGCAGTGCGAAGCAGGACGTAGCCTGTCGTTGCGTCCGTGGCGCGGAAGCCGGAATGGAAGGTGCCCACTACGGTTGCGGTCACGGTGATACCCCTGGCAGAAACCAGCGTGACTTTCGAGTTGACGCGGGTGCCGATTTTGCGCGCAAGGCCATCGCCGAGCAGAATCGCGTTGGAGGCACGGTAGAGCGAGGTGAGGCTGCCCTCGCGTACGTGGGTCGCGAGATTGGACACGCTGCTTTCGGTGTGTGGATCAATTCCGATCACGGAGATCGTAAGATTGCGGCCCGCATAACGCATCATGGCCTTGGATTGCACCGAGGGGGTAAGGGCGGCCGCAACCCAGGTCTGTAGCGAGGCGATGGTCGCCATCGGGTTCTTGATGCCGGGCCGTCGAACCGCGGGCGTGAGACCGTGGATTTCTGCAGCGGTGTAGAGGAGGTCGGCGGGCTGGGGCGTCGGCTCACGCCGTTCGTCTGTGAGGGAGATGTGGGGGAGCGCGTCGAGCAGTGTTGAGATGAAGTCGTTCTGCGATCCTTCCATCAGCGCGGCCATCATAATCGAGAAGCCGACGCCAATTGCGACGCCCGCCACCCCGACCAGCGTCTGGTGGATGCGGTATGTGATGTGCGTCCAAACGATGGCAAGGATCAGCTTCATAGTGAGGACGCATCCGTCGCCCGTACCTTGACATGACCACGTGTTTGGATGTTCGCGGTCGCGGGCGACGCCACCATCTCATTCTCTTCAAGGCCGTCGACGATTTCGACGTGGCCGGCGCCACGAACGCCGATCTCGACTTTGCGCGGTGTCGGGCGGCCGTCCTTGACGACCAGTACCTCGTTGCCAATCACGGCATTGGCAGGAACGACGATCGCATCCTGCTTCTCGCGTGCAACAATGTTAGCTTCCACGCTCATGCCGACGCGAAGTGGGCTGTCGTCGGGCAATCCGATCCGAACCCGGAAGGTTTTCGCGATGGGATCGCCGGCCGGCGTGATTTCCTTGATGAACCCTGAGAGCACCTTTCCTGCAAACGCGTCGGTCCGCAACAACGCTCTTTGTCCGGGTTCGATCGGGGGACGTCTTCCTCGTTGACCTCGGCGACGACCCAGAGCGACTTTGCAAGTGCGAGGCGATAAAGGATCGTGCCAGGATCCACCATGTCGCCGATCTCCCCGTCTTCCCGCAGTACCGTGCCATCCATCGGAGCGACTATTTCGTAGAATCTCAACCGCTGCGTCTGTGCGGCGATCTGGGCTTGGACGCGTGCGAGGTCGCTTGCGGCCCTCTGTTCCATTTGCGCGGTCGTCGCGCCAAGCGCAAACAAGTGGGATTGCCGTTCGAACTCATGGCGCCGGAAATTCTCCAGCGCTCGCAGGTCGTTGAGCGTGGCCTGTGCCTCAGTGTCGTCAAGCCGAGCCAGGCGGTCTCCTTTGTGAACCGCTTTGCCCTCGCATCTGCAGCGCTCTATGATACGACCGCGCACCAGGGGCGTGAGGCGCGACCAAGTTTCGGGCTCGACTGATCCGGTGGCATAAACGATCTCGGCCACCGGACCGCGAACGGCACGCGCGATCGCGATTTCGGGCTCGTGCAGATACCAGACGAGGATGGCGGCTAGGACAAAGACAAGGCCGCCGATCAGCTTCCGGCCACGTCCCGGCGGCCTTGCTTTCGCATCTTTCGCTTCCGTCTCCGCCGCCGGAAGCGTTCGCAGCTGCACGTTCATTTGGGATTCGGCCTCAGAGACAGTCATCGCAGCGCTTCCCGATCGAGGCCCGAAGATCTCGCCCAAGACGGTAGCGAGGATTGGTGTTTCCCACGTCAACGGCGCCGTCTTGAACGGCTGCATTCAGTTGAAGGGGGACCCACTCTTTAAAATCGCCGAGCAGCGTGTTCCCGATGCAGGAATGGGGAAGTGAAATCTCGAGCTGCGGCCGGGCGCTGGCGTTCGCCTGCCGAAGGTTGGTCTCCGCTGACGATCCCGACGCGCCGCCCGACCTTTGTTGACGATCGGAGCACACTCGAATCGGGTGCTCTTCGAGCAGCATTGGGAGTTCGTGCAGCGGCATCTCCCGGGCGGCGGTCGCTACTTCCAAGGGCATGATGTCGCTGCTATCGACAGCTTGCGATTTCACCCGATCGGATGCCCGTGCGCGGCAACGCAGCCACCAGAGATAGAGGCGCTCGATTCCCGTTCGGCCCGATGCGGCAGGTCGGCTTTCGTGACGATGCGGACAACTCTGCTGCGGCCATCGACAACAGGGGTGACGGTGATCCCGTGCTCTCGGTAGGACCTTGGCGGCCTGCCAGACGGTTGCAGTCGTGCCGACGGTGGTCACCGAAGAAATCATGATGTCGCGGCTTGCATGATCAGCCTCCAAAAACATGGTGACTATCTTGGCAGGATACAGCCTCGCGGGGATTGACTAGGATCAAAGGGAGCGCAACATACGAAGATAAAGTCTGCGCCACCGCGATTGCCAAGTGCCTACCAGTCATCTTCGTCCGTCTGGCGGAGTGCCTGCCTAGAGTATTGATGGATACGCTGAGGCGAACAGTTTGTGCGGATCGATCGTCTCAACGAGGAGATCCTGGAGATCGAGCGGGTGCCGTCCGGGATGTGGTTGGAATCTGGAGTGGGCAATCTCCGACATTGTGAAGCCATCTGATTACGCGGCGAGGTCAATTGGCTGATCGATGGGTTTGGTGGCCAGCGTTTTCCAGCCGTCGACCTTGCGCATGTTGATCTGGCCGGAAGCGAGCAAAGCCCAGAACAACATTGCCGCGGTGTCCGCTGATGGCAACACGGCCTGCGTCTTGATCCGTCGCTTGAACTCTTCGTGCAGCCGCTCGATTGCATTGGTGGTGCGTGCGCTCTTCCATTGACTCGGCGGCAGTCGCGTGAAGGTGAAGAGCCGGTCGCCGGCTTCCTGCCGGCTGTCGGCCACCGCACGATGCTTGAGCCGCCACTTGCGGATGAAGGCCTTGCGCCGCGCCTCGATCTCCTCGCGAGTCGCCCCGCAGATCATGTCGTTGTAGTCAGCGGTGATCTCCTCATGCAGGCGCTCGGGCGCATGCGCCAACAGGTTGCGGTGCTTGTGGACCGTGCAGCGCTGCACTGGCACGCCGTCCCATACCGCGGCGATCGCAGCCTCAAGCCCTGGCGCGCCGTCGACGATGAGGAACTCGGGCCGCCGCAGCTCACGCCGGATAAGATCGTCGAGCACGGGGCACGCCAGGCTTCGGTGCTCTCGCCACCCATACTCTTGATCGCGAGCAACACTTTCTGACCGTCCGCACGCACACCGATGATGACCAGCAGCGAGATAGCGGTCGCCTTGCGGTCGAGCCGCACCCGCACCACGGTGCCGTCGAGGATCAATCGCACGATCGGCTCCGCGGCCAGCGAGCGGGCATTCCAGGCGTCCCAGTCGCTCTTCACCTTGCGCCACACCCGGCTCACCGTGTCCTTGCCGACTGCGCCAGCGAACAGAGCGCTGAGCGCCCGGCGCACACGGCGCGTGTTGGTGCCGGCCAGGTAGCAGCTGGCGATCAGCGCGTCGGCGGCCAGCGTGCGGCGCTGGTAGGCCCGCAGCGATTGGCTCTTCCACTCGGTGGTCTTGCCGTCGGCCGTGTTGAGCCGCGCGCGCGGGACCGCGATCTCAATCGGCCCGAAGCTGCCGGTCAGCGACCGCGGTCGGCTGCCATGCCGATGCCCCGTAATGCCGGCCGTCCCCTCGCGGCTGGCCATCTTGATGCGTTCGTACCGCGGGCGCGCAAGGGCCACATCGAGCTCGCTGCGGATCAATTCTTCAATGAATTCCCGCGCTCGTTCCCGCACCGCAGTTTCGATCGGATCGAACCAATCGTCGAAAAGCTGGGGAGCCGCCTCGTCTCCACACTGCGGCGAATGCGTCTTCGTGATATTGCTGCTCATGGCGTGGTCTCCGGTCCGGCGCTCCAACGCTGGATGATTCGAGGTTGATCACCTCGGAGACTACGCCACCTTCAATTCCAACCAACCCCGCGACGGGACCATCGAGCGCCGGCGGCGTGACTGACACAAACTGAATGATGCATGCCGGGCGGCTCGCGGCGATTCCTGGTTCGGTCTGCTCACGGCCACAGCGACTGTCGTGATGATTGCCGATGCCAAAGCGGTTACGTGACGCGAGTTTGCCGACTGGTTTGGATGGGTTCCTCGACAAACAGCTACGGGCGGGCACCTGAAGTTGCTTGGCATCAGCAAACGCCGAACTCCTAGTTGCGCACGCTGTTAATCCAATGGCGCTCGATCTGCGTTGACGGCGAATCGCAGCTGGGATGGATCATGAGTTTGGTCAAGTGTCGGCCGATGAAGGTGGCGATAGTGAATAAGACAGCACGCACGCTATGGGCGCTTTGGCTCATGGGGGCAGCTATAGGCCGATCCAAGCATCATAATCTCAGCCGCGCCGGCGCCGTCTCTGCAACCCTGAGCCGCTCCGACGGCACGGGCGCTACCGTCGTGTCGTCGGCGAGCCAAAAAGTGGAAGCTTGACTATATGCAGCAATCAAAGGGCCCGATTGACAGGCCGCGTCTCGGCCGCCCAATAACATTAGATCATACCGCAAGATCGCGTGACACTTGGTGTTTCAACGTCAAGCGTTCGATCATGAGTCGCCATCGGAAGATCCCCCTCAGGCAGATGTCCGAGTTCGGCACGAGAAGCAACCCTCTGAGTTTGAAGTCGTCATGTTTCGCCATGTCCAGCTGAAGACGTTATGTCCGAAATTGGACACTGAGGCTTAAGTATTTCGGCGCCGCGGCGAAAAGCACGTGCTCTTTCGCTCTTCAACCCGGATTTGTAAAGCTTCTTTGTGGCACGCGGATTGCTATGAGACGGTGAAGGATCTGTGGGGCCATGGCGGTCCCGCGGTGACCCGCCCGCACAGTCAGATGAAGCTTGTTCGACTGAGTCAACTCACCGCCATAGACGCTGCACTGTTAAGTGGTCCGGCCGAATGACGCTTGGTCGCGGAGGCGCCGCTGTCGTTATTCGAGCTGGTAGCTCTCTAAGTTGGTCGGATTCGATGAGCGTTCACGCGGCAGCTCTCGATCAAATCCTGACCAGTGCGGCAGGTCCAAGTCTCTATGGTACGGGCGCCTTGGGTGGAGCTGCTCAACCTACGCGACGGATTGGCTGAGCGATGAAGATAGTACATCAGTCTCCTCCGATGCGCACAGATGCTTACGGGCCAAGCGACAGTAGCAGGCAGCAGGCTGCAACTCCGTCAATTTATTCTAGCGTCTTTGTTGGTAGTGGTACGCTAGCCATAAGGTGCTTGCAGCTAGCAAAGGAGATGGGTCACGACATCCGCGCGGCGCTGTGTGCCGACGCTACATTCGCCGATTGGGCCGCTCGCGCCAATATCCTATGTGTGGTGAGCGTTGAAGAGCTCTCCATGTTGCTGAAGGCCGAGCCGGTGGAATGGATTTTTTCCGTTGCTAATCCGTTCGTGCTGCCGCCGGAGGTGTTTGGGCGAGCCCGTCAAGGCGCTTTCAACTACCATGACGGTCCATTGCCGCGATATGCAGGAACCCATGCGACGTCCTGGGCGCTTCTTGCCGGGGAGACCGAACATGGCATCACGTGGCATCGTATCGCTCATGGGGTTGATACTGGTGAGCTGGTAGTACAGCGCCAAGTGTTGATTGCGCCGAGTGATACGGCATTGACGCTGAATCTCAGATGTTATGAGGCTGCTATCGAGGGCTTCCGCGAGCTTCTAACTGGCTTAACAAATGGAGAGCTCGGTGCTCGTCCGCAGGCGCTAGCGGACCGAAGTTTTTTCCCGAAACGTCGCCGCCCAGATGCTGCGGGTTGTCTGCGATGGGATCGACCAGCGCAGGGTCTGGCAGCGATGACACGTGCCTTGGACTTTGGCCCCTATCATGCCAATCTGTTGGGTCTGTCCAAGGTTTTTGTAGGCGATGACTTCGTCCCCGTCAGGCGCTTGGAGGTGACGGCCGGGAGCTCGGGCTTTGCGGCGGGGTCTCTAGTTGAAATCCACCCTAGCCATTGGCGTGTCGCGACAGGCACAGAGGATGTTGATGTTTGGTTTGGCAGCTCAGATGGTCAGGCTCTGGACGCGCGGACAGTCGCGAGGCGTTCTGGTTTCGATGTAGGCGGCCGCCTCCCGATTCTGAGCGATGACGAGGCCCGGAGCATAACGGTTGCGCATGAATTGTTGGCGCCTCGGGAGAGTTTTTGGCGAGGGCGGCTTGAGAAGTTCAAAACATACCAGCTTGCTTTTTTGCCGTCTGCAAAAGCTGCGGCTGGGCTCAGATGGCAGTCTAGTGCGTGGCGAATTCCAGAAGAGTTGCTTGGGCTGTCCCCCAGTGATCGCGCGGAATTCTTGCTAACTGCTTGGCTGGTCTATCTCGCCCGCATCACGGGGGAATCAGAGCTTCAATTGGGATGGACTCCCGCGCCGAATGGATCGCGAGCCGGCGTGAAAGCGCTCGAGGTGCTTGTTGCGTCTGTCGTGCCGATGGGAATTACCATCGACCTTGATAATGATTTCGTAGAGGCGCGCACGGCGGTCGCGGCAGAATTCGCTCAGCTGAATGAGCAGGATACCTTTGCGCGGGATCTTATTGCGCGATGCCCGACGTTGCGCGGTGTGGAGGCGCTACGATTGCGCCGTCCCTGGCCGGTTGGCGTTACGGTTACGGTAAATGGCGGATCTGCCACTGGTGATCTAGCTTCGAGCCCGATTTCTGAGGCGGCCCTGGCTGGTGAGGCGCTAACGTTTGAGGTTTGCGCTCTGGATGGGAGCTTCCGATGGCACTTTGATGCAAGTCGCCTGGAGCCCAATCAGATCGAGCGTATGACACAGCATTTGCAGAATTTGTTGTGTGCTGTGAAGGCTGATGCGCAGCAGCCGGTGGGGCGGGTTGAACTCTTGTCATCCTCTGAGCGGGCGTATGTGTTGGAGGCGCTGAACCGGACGGCGGTGACGTATCCTGAGCAGCAGTGCATCCATGAGCTGTTCGAGGCCCAGGTGCGCCGTGCGCCGGATGCGGTGGCGGTGGTGTGCGCGGAGGAGCGCGTCAGCTATGGCGAGCTCAATGCGCGGGCCAACCAGCTGGCGCATCATCTGATCGCAATTGGGGTGACGCCGGACCAGCCGGTGGCGATCTGCCTGCAGCGCAGTCCGATGATGGTGGTGGGGCTGTTGGCGATCCTGAAGGCGGGTGGGGCCTATCTGCCGCTGGACCCGGCCTATCCGAGCGCGCGGCTGCGCCAGGTGCTTGCGGATGCGGCGCCGTCGCTGCTGCTGGCCGATGCGGCGGGACGATCGGCGCTGGGCGCCGATGCGCTACGCGATCTGACGGTAGTGGATCTGGCGGCGGCGAGCCCGGCCTGGGCGGCGCTGCCGGCCACCGATCCCGACCCGTGCGCGCTCGGCCTGACCTCGCGCCATCTGGCCTATGTGATCTACACCTCGGGCTCGTCAGGCACCCCCAAGGGCGTCATGGTCGAGCATCGGAGCCTGGTCAATCTTGTCGCATGGCATGTGCAAACGTTTTGTCCGCAACCAGAAGCCTGCTGCGCACTCGTGGCTGGAGTGGCATTCGATGCCAGCACCTGGGAGCTATGGTCTGCGTTATGCAACCGCAGCACATTGCAGCTGCCGCCCAAAGCGACAGCTGCAGATTCCTTGCGTCTGCTGCAATGGTGGCGAGATCAATCGCTGGACGTTGCCTTTTTGATCACGCCACTGGCTACACTCGCGCTGGAAGATAAGCTCATCAACTCCAGATTGGAGTACTTGCTTGTTGGCGGGGAACGTCTCCAGCGTGTGCCTGGGCCTCTGTCGCCTCTGAAGCTAATCAACAACTATGGGCCTACTGAAGCTACGGTCGTGGCGACCTCAGGACGGCTCTTCAGCGACAACGCTGTGCCGCATATCGGCCGTCCGATCGCGAACACGCGGGTGTACCTGCTGGACGGTCATGGTGCGCCGGTTCCGTTTGGCGCGGTCGGGGAGCTTTACATTGGCGGGGCGGGGGTGGCGCGCGGCTATCTGAACCGGCCGGAGCTGACGGCGGAGCGGTTCATCGCCAGCCCGTTTGTGGACGGCGACCGGCTGTACCGCACTGGCGATCTGGCGCGCTACCTGCCGGACGGCAATCTTGAGTTTTTGGGCCGCAACGACGACCAGGTGAAGATCCGCGGCTTCCGGATCGAGCCGGGGGAGATTGCGGCGCGGCTCATCGAGCATGCCTGGGTGCGCGATGCGGTGGTGGTGGCGCAGCAGGATGGCGCCGGCGAGAAGCGGCTGGTGGCCTATGTGGTGTGCGCGCCTGAAGCTCGATCGGATGAGCCGGATGGCGCTGGCGCTGAGCTGGCCGCGACGTTGCGGGCGCATGTGGGCGCGCACCTGCCGGACTACATGGTGCCGGCGGCGTTCGTGCGGCTGGCGGCGCTGCCGCTGACGGTGAACGGCAAGCTCGACCGCCAGGCGCTGCCGGCACCTGCGGATGAGGCGTATGCGCATCGCGCTTACGCGCCGCCGCAGGGCGAGATCGAGACGGCGCTGGCGCAGATCTGGGCCGAGCTTCTCGGTGTGGAGCGGGTCGGACGCCACGACCACTTCTTCGAACTGGGCGGCCACTCGCTCTTGGCGGTGCAGCTGATGGAGCGGCTGCGGCGGCGGTCGCTGGGGGTCGAGGTGCGGACCTTGTTTGCAAAGCCCGTGCTGGCGGATCTGGCCGCGAGCCTCGGCAGTCATCACGAGGTGGCGGTCCCGGCCAACCTGATCAGCGAACAGAGTGCGGCGATCAGGCCAGAGATGCTGCCGCTGATCGAGCTGACGCAGGACGAGATCGCGCGGATCGTCGTCACGGTGCCGGGCGGCGTCGGCAACATCCAGGACATTTATGGCTTGTCGCCGCTGCAGGACGGCATCCTGTTCCATCATCTGTTGGCGACAAAGGGCGATCCGTACCTGCTGGTCTCGCAGATGGCGTTTGCCGATCGTGACCTGCTCGAGCGCTATCTTGCCGCGGTTCAGCGGGTGGTGGGTCGGCACGATATCCTGAGGACGTCGTTTGTCTGGGAAGGGCTGTCGCGCCCGGCCCAGGTGGTGTGGCGGAACGCGCCGCTGGAGGTGAGCGAGGTCGAGCTGGACGGGTCTGGTGGTCCTGGCGCCGCGCAGCTTAAGGATCGGTTTGATCCGCGCCGGCAGCGCATCGAGCTTGGCCGGGCGCCCTTGTTGCGGTTTGTGATTGCGCGCGAGCCCGGCAGTGCGCGCTGGCTGCTGCTGGAGCTGCAGCATCATCTGATCGGGGATCACACCACGCTGGAGGTGATGCATGCCGAGGTCCGGGCCGTGCTGGAGGGACGCGAGCATGAGCTGGCAGCCCCGCAGCCGTTCCGCAACCTGGTGGCGGCGGCACGGCTTGGCGTGGGTGCAGAGGCGCATGAAGAGTTCTTCCGGACGATGCTGGGGGACATCGCTGAGCCGACCACGCCGTTTGGGCTGAGCGAGGTCCACGGCGAGGGCCGCGGGGCTCATGAGGCGCGGCGCATGCTGCCGCAGGCGCTCAACGCGCGATTGCGCAGCCAGGCGCGGCGGCTGGGGGTGAGCCTGGCGAGCCTGTGCCATCTGGCCTGGGGGCAGGTGGTGGCGCGCAGCAGCGACCGCGAGCAGGTGGTGTTCGGCACGGTGCTGTTCGGCCGCATGCATGGCGGGGCGGGTGGCGACCGCGCGATGGGTCTGTTCATCAACACGCTGCCGCTGCGGCTTGACCTGGACGGGACCGGGGTCGAGGCGAGCGTGCGGACCACCCACGCGCGGCTGGCCGAGCTGCTCGCACATGAGCATGCCTCGCTGGCGCTGGCGCAACGCTGCAGCGGCGTTGCGGCGCCGGCGCCGCTGTTCAGCGCGCTGTTGAACTACCGCCACAACACGCCGGCGGCGATCTCCGCCTCCGCAGCCGATGATGCGCTGTCCGGCGTGGAATGGCTGGGCGGGGAGGAGCGCACCAACTATCCGCTGATCTTGTCGGTGGAGGATTTTGGCGAGGCACTCGGGCTGACGGCGCAGGTGGCGGAGGGCGTCTCAGCGGATCGGGTCTGCGGCTACATGCAGCACACGCTCGCGCAACTGGCGGAGGCGCTGGAGCGGGCGCCGACCACGCCGGTGCGGGAGCTGGACATCCTGCCCCCTGACGAGCGGGCGTACCTGTTGGAGGCGCTGAACCGGACGGCGGTGACGTATCCTGAGCAGCAGTGCATCCATGAGCTGTTCGAGGCCCAGGTGCGCCGTGCGCCGGATGCGGTGGCGGTGGTGTGCGCGGAGGAGCGCGTCAGCTATGGCGAGCTCAATGCGCGGGCCAACCAGCTGGCGCATCATCTGATCGCAATTGGGGTGACGCCGGACCAGCCGGTGGCGATCTGCCTACAGCGCAGTCCGATGATGGTGGTGGGGCTGTTGGCGATCCTGAAGGCGGGTGGGGCCTATCTGCCGCTGGACCCGGCCTATCCGAGCGCGCGGCTGCGCCAGGTGCTTGCGGATGCGGCGCCGTCGCTGCTGCTGGCCGATGCGGCGGGACGATCGGCGCTGGGCGCCGATGCGCTACGCGATCTGACGGTAGTGGATCTGGCGGCGGCGAGCCCGGCCTGGGCGGCGCTGCCGGCCACCGATCCCGACCCGTGCGCGCTCGGCCTGACCTCGCGCCATCTGGCCTATGTGATCTACACCTCGGGCTCGTCAGGCACCCCCAAGGGCGTCATGGCCGAGCATCGGAGCCTGGTGCGTCTAGTGGCGGGGAACGACTTCGTCGAGATCTCGCCGCAGGACGTCTTTCTCAACGCATCCTCGCCGACATTCGACGCGACCACGTTCGAGCTCTGGGGAGCCTTAGCAAACGGTGCGAGTGTTGTGCTCTATCCTGAACGCTACCTCTCGACAGCAACGCTGGCCCAGATCATCCAAGATCAAGGCATCACCATCGCCTGGATGACTGCCCGGTTGTTCGATACCTATACCGCAGAGGGGCGCGGCACTGATCGGCTGCAGCAACTGCTGGTCGGAGGCGAAGAGGTCTCCGTCACTTCCGTTAGAGCATGCCAGAAGCGACATCCGACGCTGCGGATCTCAAATGCCTACGGCCCGACAGAGAACACCACCTTCAGTCTCTGCTATCCGGTGCCTGCTGGCTTTGATGGAGCCATTGTCCCGATTGGCCGTCCGATTGCGAACACGCGGGTGTACCTGCTGGACGGTCATGGTGCGCCGGTTCCGTTTGGCGCGGCGGGTGAGCTTTACATTGGCGGGGCGGGGGTGGCGCGCGGCTATCTGAACCGGCCGGAGCTGACGGCGGAGCGGTTCATCGCCAGCCCGTTTGTGGACGGCGACCGGCTGTACCGCACTGGCGATCTGGCGCGCTACCTGCCGGACGGCAATCTTGAGTTTTTGGGCCGCAACGACGACCAGGTGAAGATCCGCGGCTTCCGGATCGAGCCGGGGGAGATTGCGGCGCGGCTCATCGAGCATGCCTGGGTGCGCGATGCGGTGGTGGTGGCGCAGCAGGATGGCGCCGGCGAGAAGCGGCTGGTGGCCTATGTGGTGTGCGCGCCTGAAGCTCGATCGGATGAGCCGGATGGCGCTGGCGCTGAGCTGGCCGCGACGTTGCGGGCGCATGTGGGCGCGCACCTGCCGGACTACATGGTGCCGGCGGCGTTCGTGCGGCTGGCGGCGCTGCCGCTGACGGTGAACGGCAAGCTCGACCGCCAGGCGCTGCCGGCACCTGCGGATGAGGCGTATGCGCATCGCACTTACGCGCCGCCGCAGGGCGAGATCGAGACGGCGCTGGCGCAGATCTGGGCCGAGCTTCTCGGTGTGGAGCGGGTCGGACGCCACGACCACTTCTTCGAACTGGGCGGCCACTCGCTCTTGGCGGTGCAGTTCTTGAGCCGGCTGTCGCAGGCGCTGGGTGTAGCGCTGCCGCTGGCGGCGCTGTTTGCCAAACCGGTGCTGGCCGATCTGGCGACGAACATTGTCGAGATGTTGAGCCGCTGCGGTCCGCAAGACCTGCCGGCGATTGTCGGCGTGTCGCGTGATGAACCGCTTGTGCTGTCGTTTGCGCAGCAGCGGCTGTGGTTTTTGGCGCAGCTGGATCAGGATAGCACGAGCTATCACGTGCCGCTGGCCTTGCGGCTGCGCGGCGTGCTCGACCGCCGCGCCTGGCGGCGCAGCCTTGACCGTGTGTTGGCGCGTCATGAGGCGCTGCGTAGCGTCTTTGTCGCGCCGGAGGGCAAGCCCTGGGTTGAGGTGCTGCCGCCGGATGCGGGGCTGCCGGTGCTCGAGCACGATCTGCGGGACAGGCCGGATGCGGACGCGGCGCTTTTGGATCTGTGCCGGGAAGAGGCGCGCACGCCGTTTGATCTGGCGCGCGGGCCGCTGATCCGGGGCCGCCTGATCCGCACCTCGGATGGGGAGCACGTGTTCCTGCTGACCCAGCATCACATTGTCTCCGATGGCTGGTCGCTGGGCGTCTTGGTGCGCGAACTCAGTCAGCTGTACCGGGCGTTCGTAGCTGGGCAGGACGATCCGCTGCCGCCGCTTGCGATCCAGTATCCGGACTATGCCGCCTGGCAGCGGCAGTGGCTGTCGGGGGAACGGCTGCAGCGCCAGGCGCAGTATTGGCGCAACAATCTATCTGGCGCGCCGGCCCGTCTGGCGCTGCCGACAGATCGGCCTCGGCCGGCAGAGCAGTCGTTTGCCGGGGCCAACCTGCCTGTCGTGATCGATGCGGATCTGACGCGGGATCTGAAGCGGCTGAGCCGGCAGCATGGCACGACCTTGTTCATGACGGTGTTGGCGGCGTGGGCGGCGGTGCTGTTGCGTCTGTCGGGGCAGGACGACATTGTGATCGGGGTGCCGAGCGCCAATCGAGGTCGGTGCGAGCTCGAAGGGTTGATCGGGTTCTTCGTCAACGCCCTGGCGCTTCGCCTCGACCTGTCGGGCGCGCCGAGCGTGGCGGAGCTGTTGGAGCGGACGCGGCGCACGGCCTTGGGAGCACAGGAGCATCAGGACCTGCCGTTTGAGCAGGTGGTGGAGATCGTGCAGCCGCCACGGCATCTTGATCACACCCCGCTGTTCCAGGTGATGCTGGCCTGGCAGAACAACGCCATCCCGTCCTTCGACCTTCCCGGGCTGCTGGTGGAGGCTGCGGGGCAGGGGTTCGATCAGGTCAAGTTCGATCTGGAGCTGAACCTTTGCGAACATGGCGAGGTGATCGCCGGGACGCTGGGTTATGCCACGGCGCTGTTTGATCAGGCGACGATCGAGCGACAGCGGGGGTATCTGCTGGCGCTGCTGCGGGCGATGGTTGCCGATGCGCAGCAAGAGGTCGGGCGGATTGAGCTGCTGCCCCCTGACGAGCGGGCGTACCTGTTGGAGGCGCTGAACCGGACGGCGGTGACGTATCCTGAGCAGCAGTGCATCCATGAGCTGTTCGAGGCCCAGGTGCGCCGTGCGCCGGATGCGGTGGCGGTGGTGTGCGCGGAGGAGCGCGTCAGCTATGGCGAGCTCAATGCGCGGGCCAACCAGCTGGCGCATCATCTGATCGCAATTGGGGTGACGCCGGACCAGCCGGTGGCGATCTGCCTACAGCGCAGTCCGATGATGGTGGTGGGGCTGTTGGCGATCCTGAAGGCGGGTGGGGCCTATCTGCCGCTGGACCCGGCCTATCCGAGCGCGCGGCTGCGCCAGGTGCTTGCGGATGCGGCGCCGTCGCTGCTGCTGGCCGATGCGGCGGGACGATCGGCGCTGGGCGCCGATGCGCTACGCGATCTGACGGTAGTGGATCTGGCGGCGGCGAGCCCGGCCTGGGCGGCGCTGCCGGCCACCGATCCCGACCCGTGCGCGCTCGGCCTGACCTCGCGCCATCTGGCCTATGTGATCTACACCTCGGGCTCGTCAGGCACCCCCAAGGGCGTCATGGTCGAGCATCGGAGCCTGGTCAATCTTGTCGCATGGCATGTGCAAACGTTTTGTCCGCAACCAGAAGCCTGCTGCGCACTCGTGGCTGGAGTGGCATTCGATGCCAGCACCTGGGAGCTATGGTCTGCGTTATGCAACCGCAGCACATTGCAGCTGCCGCCCAAAGCGACAGCTGCAGATTCCTTGCGTCTGCTGCAATGGTGGCGAGATCAATCGCTGGACGTTGCCTTTTTGATCACGCCACTGGCTACACTCGCGCTGGAAGATAAGCTCATCAACTCCAGATTGGAGTACTTGCTTGTTGGCGGGGAACGTCTCCAGCGTGTGCCTGGGCCTCTGTCGCCTCTGAAGCTAATCAACAACTATGGGCCTACTGAAGCTACGGTCGTGGCGACCTCAGGACGGCTCTTCAGCGACAACGCTGTGCCGCATATCGGCCGTCCGATCGCGAACACGCGGGTGTACCTGCTGGACGGTCATGGTGCGCCGGTTCCGTTTGGCGCGGTCGGGGAGCTTTACATTGGCGGGGCGGGGGTGGCGCGCGGCTATCTGAACCGGCCGGAGCTGACGGCGGAGCGGTTCATCGCCAGCCCGTTTGTGGACGGCGACCGGCTGTACCGCACTGGCGATCTGGCGCGCTACCTGCCGGACGGCAATCTTGAGTTTTTGGGCCGCAACGACGACCAGGTGAAGATCCGCGGCTTCCGGATCGAGCCGGGGGAGATTGCGGCGCGGCTCATCGAGCATGCCTGGGTGCGCGATGCGGTGGTGGTGGCGCAGCAGGATGGCGCCGGCGAGAAGCGGCTGGTGGCCTATGTGGTGTGCGCGCCTGAAGCTCGATCGGATGAGCCGGATGGCGCTGGCGCTGAGCTGGCCGCGACGTTGCGGGCGCATGTGGGCGCGCACCTGCCGGACTACATGGTGCCGGCGGCGTTCGTGCGGCTGGCGGCGCTGCCGCTGACGGTGAACGGCAAGCTCGACCGCCAGGCGCTGCCGGCACCTGCGGATGAGGCGTATGCGCATCGCGCTTACGCGCCGCCGCAGGGCGAGATCGAGACGGCGCTGGCGCAGATCTGGGCCGAGCTTCTCGGTGTGGAGCGGGTCGGACGCCACGACCACTTCTTCGAACTGGGCGGCCACTCGCTCTTGGCGGTGCAGCTGATGGAGCGGCTGCGGCGGCGGTCGCTGGGGGTCGAGGTGCGGACCTTGTTTGCAAAGCCCGTGCTGGCGGATTTGGCCGCGAGCCTCGGCAGTCATCACGAGGTGGCGGTCCCGGCCAACCTGATCAGCGAACAGAGTGCGGCGATCAGGCCAGAGATGCTGCCGCTGATCGAGCTGACGCAGGACGAGATCGCGCGGATCGTCGTCACGGTGCCGGGCGGCGTCGGCAACATCCAGGACATTTATGGCTTGTCGCCGCTGCAGGACGGCATCCTGTTCCATCATCTGTTGGCGACAAAGGGCGATCCGTACCTGCTGGTCTCGCAGATGGCGTTTGCCGATCGTGACCTGCTCGAGCGCTATCTTGCCGCGGTTCAGCGGGTGGTGGGTCGGCACGATATCCTGAGGACGTCGTTTGTCTGGGAAGGGCTGTCGCGCCCGGCCCAGGTGGTGTGGCGGAACGCGCCGCTGGAGGTGAGCGAGGTCGAGCTGGACGGGTCTGGTGGTCCTGGCGCCGCGCAGCTTAAGGATCGGTTTGATCCGCGCCGGCAGCGCATCGAGCTTGGCCGGGCGCCCTTGTTGCGGTTTGTGATTGCGCGCGAGCCCGGCAGTGCGCGCTGGCTGCTGCTGGAGCTGCAGCATCATCTGATCGGGGATCACACCACGCTGGAGGTGATGCATGCCGAGGTCCGGGCCGTGCTGGAGGGACGCGAGCATGAGCTGGCAGCCCCGCAGCCGTTCCGCAACCTGGTGGCGGCGGCACGGCTTGGCGTGGGTGCAGAGGCGCATGAAGAGTTCTTCCGGACGATGCTGGGGGACATCGCTGAGCCGACCACGCCGTTTGGGCTGAGCGAGGTCCACGGCGAGGGCCGCGGGGCTCATGAGGCGCGGCGCATGCTGCCGCAGGCGCTCAACGCGCGATTGCGCAGCCAGGCGCGGCGGCTGGGGGTGAGCCTGGCGAGCCTGTGCCATCTGGCCTGGGGGCAGGTGGTGGCGCGCAGCAGCGACCGCGAGCAGGTGGTGTTCGGCACGGTGCTGTTCGGCCGCATGCATGGCGGGGCGGGTGGCGACCGCGCGATGGGTCTGTTCATCAACACGCTGCCGCTGCGGCTTGACCTGGACGGGACCGGGGTCGAGGCGAGCGTGCGGACCACCCACGCGCGGCTGGCCGAGCTGCTCGCACATGAGCATGCCTCGCTGGCGCTGGCGCAACGCTGCAGCGGCGTTGCGGCGCCGGCGCCGCTGTTCAGCGCGCTGTTGAACTACCGCCACAACACGCCGGCGGCGATCTCCGCCTCCGCAGCCGATGATGCGCTGTCCGGCGTGGAATGGCTGGGCGGGGAGGAGCGCACCAACTATCCGCTGATCTTGTCGGTGGAGGATTTTGGCGAGGCACTCGGGCTGACGGCGCAGGTGGCGGAGGGCGTCTCAGCGGATCGGGTCTGCGGCTACATGCAGCACACGCTCGCGCAACTGGCGGAGGCGCTGGAGCGGGCGCCGACCACGCCGGTGCGGGAGCTGGACATCCTGCCCCCTGACGAGCGGGCGTACCTGTTGGAGGCGCTGAACCGGACGGCGGTGACGTATCCTGAGCAGCAGTGCATCCATGAGCTGTTCGAGGCCCAGGTGCGCCGTGCGCCGGATGCGGTGGCGGTGGTGTGCGCGGAGGAGCGCGTCAGCTATGGCGAGCTCAATGCGCGGGCCAACCAGCTGGCGCATCATCTGATCGCAATTGGGGTGACGCCGGACCAGCCGGTGGCGATCTGCCTACAGCGCAGTCCGATGATGGTGGTGGGGCTGTTGGCGATCCTGAAGGCGGGTGGGGCCTATCTGCCGCTGGACCCGGCCTATCCGAGCGCGCGGCTGCGCCAGGTGCTTGCGGATGCGGCGCCGTCGCTGCTGCTGGCCGATGCGGCGGGACGATCGGCGCTGGGCGCCGATGCGCTACGCGATCTGACGGTAGTGGATCTGGCGGCGGCGAGCCCGGCCTGGGCGGCGCTGCCGGCCACCGATCCCGACCCGTGCGCGCTCGGCCTGACCTCGCGCCATCTGGCCTATGTGATCTACACCTCGGGCTCGTCAGGCACCCCCAAGGGCGTCATGGCCGAGCATCGGAGCCTGGTGCGTCTAGTGGCGGGGAACGACTTCGTCGAGATCTCGCCGCAGGACGTCTTTCTCAACGCATCCTCGCCGACATTCGACGCGACCACGTTCGAGCTCTGGGGAGCCTTAGCAAACGGTGCGAGTGTTGTGCTCTATCCTGAACGCTACCTCTCGACAGCAACGCTGGCCCAGATCATCCAAGATCAAGGCATCACCATCGCCTGGATGACTGCCCGGTTGTTCGATACCTATACCGCAGAGGGGCGCGGCACTGATCGGCTGCAGCAACTGCTGGTCGGAGGCGAAGAGGTCTCCGTCACTTCCGTTAGAGCATGCCAGAAGCGACATCCGACGCTGCGGATCTCAAATGCCTACGGCCCGACAGAGAACACCACCTTCAGTCTCTGCTATCCGGTGCCTGCTGGCTTTGATGGAGCCATTGTCCCGATTGGCCGTCCGATTGCGAACACGCGGGTGTACCTGCTGGACGGTCATGGTGCGCCGGTTCCGTTTGGCGCGGTCGGGGAGCTTTACATTGGCGGGGCGGGGGTGGCGCGCGGCTATCTGAACCGGCCGGAGCTGACGGCGGAGCGGTTCATCGCCAGCCCGTTTGTGGACGGCGACCGGCTGTACCGCACTGGCGATCTGGCGCGCTACCTGCCGGACGGCAATCTTGAGTTTTTGGGCCGCAACGACGACCAGGTGAAGATCCGCGGCTTCCGGATCGAGCCGGGGGAGATTGCGGCGCGGCTCATCGAGCATGCCTGGGTGCGCGATGCGGTGGTGGTGGCGCAGCAGGATGGCGCCGGCGAGAAGCGGCTGGTGGCCTATGTGGTGTGCGCGCCTGAAGCTCGATCGGATGAGCCGGATGGCGCTGGCGCTGAGCTGGCCGCGACGTTGCGGGCGCATGTGGGCGCGCACCTGCCGGACTACATGGTGCCGGCGGCGTTCGTGCGGCTGGCGGCGCTGCCGCTGACGGTGAACGGCAAGCTCGACCGCCAGGCGCTGCCGGCACCTGCGGATGAGGCGTATGCGCATCGCGCTTACGCGCCGCCGCAGGGCGAGATCGAGACGGCGCTGGCGCAGATCTGGGCCGAGCTTCTCGGTGTGGAGCGGGTCGGACGCCACGACCACTTCTTCGAACTGGGCGGCCACTCGCTCTTGGCGGTGCAGTTCTTGAGCCGGCTGTCGCAGGCGCTGGGTGTAGCGCTGCCGCTGGCGGCGCTGTTTGCCAAACCGGTGCTGGCCGATCTGGCGACGAACATTGTCGAGATGTTGAGCCGCTGCGGTCCGCAAGACCTGCCGGCGATTGTCGGCGTGTCGCGTGATGAACCGCTTGTGCTGTCGTTTGCGCAGCAGCGGCTGTGGTTTTTGGCGCAGCTGGATCAGGATAGCACGAGCTATCACGTGCCGCTGGCCTTGCGGCTGCGCGGCGTGCTCGACCGCCGCGCCTGGCGGCGCAGCCTTGACCGTGTGTTGGCGCGTCATGAGGCGCTGCGTAGCGTCTTTGTCGCGCCGGAGGGCAAGCCCTGGGTTGAGGTGCTGCCGCCGGATGCGGGGCTGCCGGTGCTCGAGCACGATCTGCGGGACAGGCCGGATGCGGACGCGGCGCTTTTGGATCTGTGCCGGGAAGAGGCGCGCACGCCGTTTGATCTGGCGCGCGGGCCGCTGATCCGGGGCCGCCTGATCCGCACCTCGGATGGGGAGCACGTGTTCCTGCTGACCCAGCATCACATTGTCTCCGATGGCTGGTCGCTGGGCGTCTTGGTGCGCGAACTCAGTCAGCTGTACCGGGCGTTCGTAGCTGGGCAGGACGATCCGCTGCCGCCGCTTGCGATCCAGTATCCGGACTATGCCGCCTGGCAGCGGCAGTGGCTGTCGGGGGAACGGCTGCAGCGCCAGGCGCAGTATTGGCGCAACAATCTATCTGGCGCGCCGGCCCGTCTGGCGCTGCCGACAGATCGGCCTCGGCCGGCAGAGCAGTCGTTTGCCGGGGCCAACCTGCCTGTCGTGATCGATGCGGATCTGACGCGGGATCTGAAGCGGCTGAGCCGGCAGCATGGCACGACCTTGTTCATGACGGTGTTGGCGGCGTGGGCGGCGGTGCTGTTGCGTCTGTCGGGGCAGGACGACATTGTGATCGGGGTGCCGAGCGCCAATCGAGGTCGGTGCGAGCTCGAAGGGTTGATCGGGTTCTTCGTCAACGCCCTGGCGCTTCGCCTCGACCTGTCGGGCGCGCCGAGCGTGGCGGAGCTGTTGGAGCGGACGCGGCGCACGGCCTTGGGAGCACAGGAGCATCAGGACCTGCCGTTTGAGCAGGTGGTGGAGATCGTGCAGCCGCCACGGCATCTTGATCACACCCCGCTGTTCCAGGTGATGCTGGCCTGGCAGAACAACGCCATCCCGTCCTTCGACCTTCCCGGGCTGCTGGTGGAGGCTGCGGGGCAGGGGTTCGATCAGGTCAAGTTCGATCTGGAGCTGAACCTTTGCGAACATGGCGAGGTGATCGCCGGGACGCTGGGTTATGCCACGGCGCTGTTTGATCAGGCGACGATCGAGCGACAGCGGGGGTATCTGCTGGCGCTGCTGCGGGCGATGGTTGCCGATGCGCAGCAAGAGGTCGGGCGGATTGAGCTGCTGCCCCCTGACGAGCGGGCGTACCTGTTGGAGGCGCTGAACCGGACGGCGGTGACGTATCCTGAGCAGCAGTGCATCCATGAGCTGTTCGAGGCCCAGGTGCGCCGTGCGCCGGATGCGGTGGCGGTGGTGTGCGCGGAGGAGCGCGTCAGCTATGGCGAGCTCAATGCGCGGGCCAACCAGCTGGCGCATCATCTGATCGCAATTGGGGTGACGCCGGACCAGCCGGTGGCGATCTGCCTACAGCGCAGTCCGATGATGGTGGTGGGGCTGTTGGCGATCCTGAAGGCGGGTGGGGCCTATCTGCCGCTGGACCCGGCCTATCCGAGCGCGCGGCTGCGCCAGGTGCTTGCGGATGCGGCGCCGTCGCTGCTGCTGGCCGATGCGGCGGGACGATCGGCGCTGGGCGCCGATGCGCTACGCGATCTGACGGTAGTGGATCTGGCGGCGGCGAGCCCGGCCTGGGCGGCGCTGCCGGCCACCGATCCCGACCCGTGCGCGCTCGGCCTGACCTCGCGCCATCTGGCCTATGTGATCTACACCTCGGGCTCGTCAGGCACCCCCAAGGGCGTCATGGTCGAGCATCGGAGCCTGGTCAATCTTGTCGCATGGCATGTGCAAACGTTTTGTCCGCAACCAGAAGCCTGCTGCGCACTCGTGGCTGGAGTGGCATTCGATGCCAGCACCTGGGAGCTATGGTCTGCGTTATGCAACCGCAGCACATTGCAGCTGCCGCCCAAAGCGACAGCTGCAGATTCCTTGCGTCTGCTGCAATGGTGGCGAGATCAATCGCTGGACGTTGCCTTTTTGATCACGCCACTGGCTACACTCGCGCTGGAAGATAAGCTCATCAACTCCAGATTGGAGTACTTGCTTGTTGGCGGGGAACGTCTCCAGCGTGTGCCTGGGCCTCTGTCGCCTCTGAAGCTAATCAACAACTATGGGCCTACTGAAGCTACGGTCGTGGCGACCTCAGGACGGCTCTTCAGCGACAACGCTGTGCCGCATATCGGCCGTCCGATCGCGAACACGCGGGTGTACCTGCTGGACGGTCATGGTGCGCCGGTTCCGTTTGGCGCGGTCGGGGAGCTTTACATTGGCGGGGCGGGGGTGGCGCGCGGCTATCTGAACCGGCCGGAGCTGACGGCGGAGCGGTTCATCGCCAGCCCGTTTGTGGACGGCGACCGGCTGTACCGCACTGGCGATCTGGCGCGCTACCTGCCGGACGGCAATCTTGAGTTTTTGGGCCGCAACGACGACCAGGTGAAGATCCGCGGCTTCCGGATCGAGCCGGGGGAGATTGCGGCGCGGCTCATCGAGCATGCCTGGGTGCGCGATGCGGTGGTGGTGGCGCAGCAGGATGGCGCCGGCGAGAAGCGGCTGGTGGCCTATGTGGTGTGCGCGCCTGAAGCTCGATCGGATGAGCCGGATGGCGCTGGCGCTGAGCTGGCCGCGACGTTGCGGGCGCATGTGGGCGCGCACCTGCCGGACTACATGGTGCCGGCGGCGTTCGTGCGGCTGGCGGCGCTGCCGCTGACGGTGAACGGCAAGCTCGACCGCCAGGCGCTGCCGGCACCTGCGGATGAGGCGTATGCGCATCGCGCTTACGCGCCGCCGCAGGGCGAGATCGAGACGGCGCTGGCGCAGATCTGGGCCGAGCTTCTCGGTGTGGAGCGGGTCGGACGCCACGACCACTTCTTCGAACTGGGCGGCCACTCGCTCTTGGCGGTGCAGCTGATGGAGCGGCTGCGGCGGCGGTCGCTGGGGGTCGAGGTGCGGACCTTGTTTGCAAAGCCCGTGCTGGCGGATCTGGCCGCGAGCCTCGGCAGTCATCACGAGGTGGCGGTCCCGGCCAACCTGATCAGCGAACAGAGTGCGGCGATCAGGCCAGAGATGCTGCCGCTGATCGAGCTGACGCAGGACGAGATCGCGCGGATCGTCGTCACGGTGCCGGGCGGCGTCGGCAACATCCAGGACATTTATGGCTTGTCGCCGCTGCAGGACGGCATCCTGTTCCATCATCTGTTGGCGACAAAGGGCGATCCGTACCTGCTGGTCTCGCAGATGGCGTTTGCCGATCGTGACCTGCTCGAGCGCTATCTTGCCGCGGTTCAGCGGGTGGTGGGTCGGCACGATATCCTGAGGACGTCGTTTGTCTGGGAAGGGCTGTCGCGCCCGGCCCAGGTGGTGTGGCGGAACGCGCCGCTGGAGGTGAGCGAGGTCGAGCTGGACGGGTCTGGTGGTCCTGGCGCCGCGCAGCTTAAGGATCGGTTTGATCCGCGCCGGCAGCGCATCGAGCTTGGCCGGGCGCCCTTGTTGCGGTTTGTGATTGCGCGCGAGCCCGGCAGTGCGCGCTGGCTGCTGCTGGAGCTGCAGCATCATCTGATCGGGGATCACACCACGCTGGAGGTGATGCACGCCGAGGTCCGGGCCGTGCTGGAGGGACGCGAGCATGAGCTGGCAGCCCCGCAGCCGTTCCGCAACCTGGTGGCGGCGGCACGGCTTGGCGTGGGTGCAGAGGCGCATGAAGAGTTCTTCCGGACGATGCTGGGGGACATCGCTGAGCCGACCACGCCGTTTGGGCTGAGCGAGGTCCACGGCGAGGGCCGCGGGGCTCATGAGGCGCGGCGCATGCTGCCGCAGGCGCTCAACGCGCGATTGCGCAGCCAGGCGCGGCGGCTGGGGGTGAGCCTGGCGAGCCTGTGCCATCTGGCCTGGGGGCAGGTGGTGGCGCGCAGCAGCGACCGCGAGCAGGTGGTGTTCGGCACGGTGCTGTTCGGCCGCATGCATGGCGGGGCGGGTGGCGACCGCGCGATGGGTCTGTTCATCAACACGCTGCCGCTGCGGCTTGACCTGGACGGGACCGGGGTCGAGGCGAGCGTGCGGACCACCCACGCGCGGCTGGCCGAGCTGCTCGCACATGAGCATGCCTCGCTGGCGCTGGCGCAACGCTGCAGCGGCGTTGCGGCGCCGGCGCCGCTGTTCAGCGCGCTGTTGAACTACCGCCACAACACGCCGGCGGCGATCTCCGCCTCCGCAGCCGATGATGCGCTGTCCGGCGTGGAATGGCTGGGCGGGGAGGAGCGCACCAACTATCCGCTGATCTTGTCGGTGGAGGATTTTGGCGAGGCACTCGGGCTGACGGCGCAGGTGGCGGAGGGCGTCTCAGCGGATCGGGTCTGCGGCTACATGCAGCACACGCTCGCGCAACTGGCGGAGGCGCTGGAGCGGGCGCCGACCACGCCGGTGCGGGAGCTGGACATCCTGCCCCCTGACGAGCGGGCGTACCTGTTGGAGGCGCTGAACCGGACGGCGGTGACGTATCCTGAGCAGCAGTGCATCCATGAGCTGTTCGAGGCCCAGGTGCGCCGTGCGCCGGATGCGGTGGCGGTGGTGTGCGCGGAGGAGCGCGTCAGCTATGGCGAGCTCAATGCGCGGGCCAACCAGCTGGCGCATCATCTGATCGCAATTGGGGTGACGCCGGACCAGCCGGTGGCGATCTGCCTGCAGCGCAGTCCGATGATGGTGGTGGGGCTGTTGGCGATCCTGAAGGCGGGTGGGGCCTATCTGCCGCTGGACCCGGCCTATCCGAGCGCGCGGCTGCGCCAGGTGCTTGCGGATGCGGCGCCGTCGCTGCTGCTGGCCGATGCGGCGGGACGATCGGCGCTGGGCGCCGATGCGCTACGCGATCTGACGGTAGTGGATCTGGCGGCGGCGAGCCCGGCCTGGGCGGCGCTGCCGGCCACCGATCCCGACCCGTGCGCGCTCGGCCTGACCTCGCGCCATCTGGCCTATGTGATCTACACCTCCGGATCCACCGGAACGCCCAAGGGCGTCATGATTGAGCATGCGAGCACCGTGAACCTGCTGCATTGGAGCAGCGGCGTGTTTGCGGAGGAGACCAGCCGCATGCTGTTCTCCACCTCGATCAGTTTTGATCTGTCGATCTATGAGTGCTTCGTTCCGCTGTCACAAGGAAGCACGCTTTATCTTGTCGAAAGTGCGTTGACGCTGGGGCAGACGTCCTTGGATGTCTCCTTGATCAACACAGTCCCCTCGGCGATCGCCGCTCTGGTCGATAACAAAGCCGTGCCGCCCTCGACAAGGGTCATCAATTTGGCGGGCGAGCGGCTGCAGGCAGGCCTCATAGAGAAGGCTTTCGAGAGCAGTCGGGTCGAGAAGATCTGCAATCTGTACGCGCCTTCGGAAACCACGACGTACTCGACCTGGATTTGCATGCGACGGGGAGAGACTGTCGTCGAGACGATTGGCCGTCCGATTGCGAACACGCGGGTGTACCTGCTGGACGGTCATGGTGCGCCGGTTCCGTTTGGCGCGGTCGGGGAGCTTTACATTGGCGGGGCGGGGGTGGCGCGCGGCTATCTGAACCGGCCGGAGCTGACGGCGGAGCGGTTCATCGCCAGCCCGTTTGTGGACGGCGACCGGCTGTACCGCACTGGCGATCTGGCGCGCTACCTGCCGGACGGCAATCTTGAGTTTTTGGGCCGCAACGACGACCAGGTGAAGATCCGCGGCTTCCGGATCGAGCCGGGGGAGATTGCGGCGCGGCTCATCGAGCATGCCTGGGTGCGCGATGCGGTGGTGGTGGCGCAGCAGGATGGCGCCGGCGAGAAGCGGCTGGTGGCCTATGTGGTGTGCGCGCCTGAAGCTCGATCGGATGAGCCGGATGGCGCTGGCGCTGAGCTGGCCGCGACGTTGCGGGCGCATGTGGGCGCGCACCTGCCGGACTACATGGTGCCGGCGGCGTTCGTGCGGCTGGCGGCGCTGCCGCTGACGGTGAACGGCAAGCTCGACCGCCAGGCGCTGCCGGCACCTGCGGATGAGGCGTATGCGCATCGCGCTTACGCGCCGCCGCAGGGCGAGATCGAGACGGCGCTGGCGCAGATCTGGGCCGAGCTTCTCGGTGTGGAGCGGGTCGGACGCCACGACCACTTCTTCGAACTGGGCGGCCACTCGCTCTTGGCGGTGCAGCTGATGGAGCGGCTGCGGCGGCGGTCGCTGGGGGTCGAGGTGCGGACCTTGTTTGCAAAGCCCGTGCTGGCGGATCTGGCCGCGAGCCTCGGCAGTCATCACGAGGTGGCGGTCCCGGCCAACCTGATCAGCGAACAGAGTGCGGCGATCAGGCCAGAGATGCTGCCGCTGATCGAGCTGACGCAGGACGAGATCGCGCGGATCGTCGTCACGGTGCCGGGCGGCGTCGGCAACATCCAGGACATTTATGGCTTGTCGCCGCTGCAGGACGGCATCCTGTTCCATCATCTGTTGGCGACAAAGGGCGATCCGTACCTGCTGGTCTCGCAGATGGCGTTTGCCGATCGTGACCTGCTCGAGCGCTATCTTGCCGCGGTTCAGCGGGTGGTGGGTCGGCACGATATCCTGAGGACGTCGTTTGTCTGGGAAGGGCTGTCGCGCCCGGCCCAGGTGGTGTGGCGGAACGCGCCGCTGGAGGTGAGCGAGGTCGAGCTGGACGGGTCTGGTGGTCCTGGCGCCGCGCAGCTTAAGGATCGGTTTGATCCGCGCCGGCAGCGCATCGAGCTTGGCCGGGCGCCCTTGTTGCGGTTTGTGATTGCGCGCGAGCCCGGCAGTGCGCGCTGGCTGCTGCTGGAGCTGCAGCATCATCTGATCGGGGATCACACCACGCTGGAGGTGATGCATGCCGAGGTCCGGGCCGTGCTGGAGGGACGCGAGCATGAGCTGGCAGCCCCGCAGCCGTTCCGCAACCTGGTGGCGGCGGCACGGCTTGGCGTGGGTGCAGAGGCGCATGAAGAGTTCTTCCGGACGATGCTGGGGGACATCGCTGAGCCGACCACGCCGTTTGGGCTGAGCGAGGTCCACGGCGAGGGCCGCGGGGCTCATGAGGCGCGGCGCATGCTGCCGCAGGCGCTCAACGCGCGATTGCGCAGCCAGGCGCGGCGGCTGGGGGTGAGCCTGGCGAGCCTGTGCCATCTGGCCTGGGGGCAGGTGGTGGCGCGCAGCAGCGACCGCGAGCAGGTGGTGTTCGGCACGGTGCTGTTCGGCCGCATGCATGGCGGGGCGGGTGGCGACCGCGCGATGGGTCTGTTCATCAACACGCTGCCGCTGCGGCTTGACCTGGACGGGACCGGGGTCGAGGCGAGCGTGCGGACCACCCACGCGCGGCTGGCCGAGCTGCTCGCACATGAGCATGCCTCGCTGGCGCTGGCGCAACGCTGCAGCGGCGTTGCGGCGCCGGCGCCGCTGTTCAGCGCGCTGTTGAACTACCGCCACAACACGCCGGCGGCGATCTCCGCCTCCGCAGCCGATGATGCGCTGTCCGGCGTGGAATGGCTGGGCGGGGAGGAGCGCACCAACTATCCGCTGATCTTGTCGGTGGAGGATTTTGGCGAGGCACTCGGGCTGACGGCGCAGGTGGCGGAGGGCGTCTCAGCGGATCGGGTCTGCGGCTACATGCAGCACACGCTCGCGCAACTGGCGGAGGCGCTGGAGCGGGCGCCGACCACGCCGGTGCGGGAGCTGGACATCCTGCCCCCTGACGAGCGGGCGTACCTGTTGGAGGCGCTGAACCGGACGGCGGTGACGTATCCTGAGCAGCAGTGCATCCATGAGCTGTTCGAGGCCCAGGTGCGCCGTGCGCCGGATGCGGTGGCGGTGGTGTGCGCGGAGGAGCGCGTCAGCTATGGCGAGCTCAATGCGCGGGCCAACCAGCTGGCGCATCATCTGATCGCAATTGGGGTGACGCCGGACCAGCCGGTGGCGATCTGCCTACAGCGCAGTCCGATGATGGTGGTGGGGCTGTTGGCGATCCTGAAGGCGGGTGGGGCCTATCTGCCGCTGGACCCGGCCTATCCGAGCGCGCGGCTGCGCCAGGTGCTTGCGGATGCGGCGCCGTCGCTGCTGCTGGCCGATGCGGCGGGACGATCGGCGCTGGGCGCCGATGCGCTACGCGATCTGACGGTAGTGGATCTGGCGGCGGCGAGCCCGGCCTGGGCGGCGCTGCCGGCCACCGATCCCGACCCGTGCGCGCTCGGCCTGACCTCGCGCCATCTGGCCTATGTGATCTACACCTCGGGCTCGTCAGGCACCCCCAAGGGCGTCATGGCCGAGCATCGGAGCCTGGTGCGTCTAGTGGCGGGGAACGACTTCGTCGAGATCTCGCCGCAGGACGTCTTTCTCAACGCATCCTCGCCGACATTCGACGCGACCACGTTCGAGCTCTGGGGAGCCTTAGCAAACGGTGCGAGTGTTGTGCTCTATCCTGAACGCTACCTCTCGACAGCAACGCTGGCCCAGATCATCCAAGATCAAGGCATCACCATCGCCTGGATGACTGCCCGGTTGTTCGATACCTATACCGCAGAGGGGCGCGGCACTGATCGGCTGCAGCAACTGCTGGTCGGAGGCGAAGAGGTCTCCGTCACTTCCGTTAGAGCATGCCAGAAGCGACATCCGACGCTGCGGATCTCAAATGCCTACGGCCCGACAGAGAACACCACCTTCAGTCTCTGCTATCCGGTGCCTGCTGGCTTTGATGGAGCCATTGTCCCGATTGGCCGTCCGATTGCGAACACGCGGGTGTACCTGCTGGACGGTCATGGTGCGCCGGTTCCGTTTGGCGCGGCGGGTGAGCTTTACATTGGCGGGGCGGGGGTGGCGCGCGGCTATCTGAACCGGCCGGAGCTGACGGCGGAGCGGTTCATCGCCAGCCCGTTTGTGGACGGCGACCGGCTGTACCGCACTGGCGATCTGGCGCGCTACCTGCCGGACGGCAATCTTGAGTTTTTGGGCCGCAACGACGACCAGGTGAAGATCCGCGGCTTCCGGATCGAGCCGGGGGAGATTGCGGCGCGGCTCATCGAGCATGCCTGGGTGCGCGATGCGGTGGTGGTGGCGCAGCAGGATGGCGCCGGCGAGAAGCGGCTGGTGGCCTATGTGGTGTGCGCGCCTGAAGCTCGATCGGATGAGCCGGATGGCGCTGGCGCTGAGCTGGCCGCGACGTTGCGGGCGCATGTGGGCGCGCACCTGCCGGACTACATGGTGCCGGCGGCGTTCGTGCGGCTGGCGGCGCTGCCGCTGACGGTGAACGGCAAGCTCGACCGCCAGGCGCTGCCGGCACCTGCGGATGAGGCGTATGCGCATCGCACTTACGCGCCGCCGCAGGGCGAGATCGAGACGGCGCTGGCGCAGATCTGGGCCGAGCTTCTCGGTGTGGAGCGGGTCGGACGCCACGACCACTTCTTCGAACTGGGCGGCCACTCGCTCTTGGCGGTGCAGTTCTTGAGCCGGCTGTCGCAGGCGCTGGGTGTAGCGCTGCCGCTGGCGGCGCTGTTTGCCAAACCGGTGCTGGCCGATCTGGCGACGAACATTGTCGAGATGTTGAGCCGCTGCGGTCCGCAAGACCTGCCGGCGATTGTCGGCGTGTCGCGTGATGAACCGCTTGTGCTGTCGTTTGCGCAGCAGCGGCTGTGGTTTTTGGCGCAGCTGGATCAGGATAGCACGAGCTATCACGTGCCGCTGGCCTTGCGGCTGCGCGGCGTGCTCGACCGCCGCGCCTGGCGGCGCAGCCTTGACCGTGTGTTGGCGCGTCATGAGGCGCTGCGTAGCGTCTTTGTCGCGCCGGAGGGCAAGCCCTGGGTTGAGGTGCTGCCGCCGGATGCGGGGCTGCCGGTGCTCGAGCACGATCTGCGGGACAGGCCGGATGCGGACGCGGCGCTTTTGGATCTGTGCCGGGAAGAGGCGCGCACGCCGTTTGATCTGGCGCGCGGGCCGCTGATCCGGGGCCGCCTGATCCGCACCTCGGATGGGGAGCACGTGTTCCTGCTGACCCAGCATCACATTGTCTCCGATGGCTGGTCGCTGGGCGTCTTGGTGCGCGAACTCAGTCAGCTGTACCGGGCGTTCGTAGCTGGGCAGGACGATCCGCTGCCGCCGCTTGCGATCCAGTATCCGGACTATGCCGCCTGGCAGCGGCAGTGGCTGTCGGGGGAACGGCTGCAGCGCCAGGCGCAGTATTGGCGCAACAATCTATCTGGCGCGCCGGCCCGTCTGGCGCTGCCGACAGATCGGCCTCGGCCGGCAGAGCAGTCGTTTGCCGGGGCCAACCTGCCTGTCGTGATCGATGCGGATCTGACGCGGGATCTGAAGCGGCTGAGCCGGCAGCATGGCACGACCTTGTTCATGACGGTGTTGGCGGCGTGGGCGGCGGTGCTGTTGCGTCTGTCGGGGCAGGACGACATTGTGATCGGGGTGCCGAGCGCCAATCGAGGTCGGTGCGAGCTCGAAGGGTTGATCGGGTTCTTCGTCAACGCCCTGGCGCTTCGCCTCGACCTGTCGGGCGCGCCGAGCGTGGCGGAGCTGTTGGAGCGGACGCGGCGCACGGCCTTGGGAGCACAGGAGCATCAGGACCTGCCGTTTGAGCAGGTGGTGGAGATCGTGCAGCCGCCACGGCATCTTGATCACACCCCGCTGTTCCAGGTGATGCTGGCCTGGCAGAACAACGCCATCCCGTCCTTCGACCTTCCCGGGCTGCTGGTGGAGGCTGCGGGGCAGGGGTTCGATCAGGTCAAGTTCGATCTGGAGCTGAACCTTTGCGAACATGGCGAGGTGATCGCCGGGACGCTGGGTTATGCCACGGCGCTGTTTGATCAGGCGACGATCGAGCGACAGCGGGGGTATCTGCTGGCGCTGCTGCGGGCGATGGTTGCCGATGCGCAGCAAGAGGTCGGGCGGATTGAGCTGCTGCCCCCTGACGAGCGGGCGTACCTGTTGGAGGCGCTGAACCGGACGGCGGTGACGTATCCTGAGCAGCAGTGCATCCATGAGCTGTTCGAGGCCCAGGTGCGCCGTGCGCCGGATGCGGTGGCGGTGGTGTGCGCGGAGGAGCGCGTCAGCTATGGCGAGCTCAATGCGCGGGCCAACCAGCTGGCGCATCATCTGATCGCAATTGGGGTGACGCCGGACCAGCCGGTGGCGATCTGCCTACAGCGCAGTCCGATGATGGTGGTGGGGCTGTTGGCGATCCTGAAGGCGGGTGGGGCCTATCTGCCGCTGGACCCGGCCTATCCGAGCGCGCGGCTGCGCCAGGTGCTTGCGGATGCGGCGCCGTCGCTGCTGCTGGCCGATGCGGCGGGACGATCGGCGCTGCGCGCCGATGCGCTACGCGATCTGACGGTAGTGGATCTGGCGGCGGCGAGCCCGGCCTGGGCGGCGCTGCCGGCCACCGATCCCGACCCGTGCGCGCTCGGCCTGACCTCGCGCCATCTGGCCTATGTGATCTACACCTCGGGCTCGTCAGGCCCCCCCAAGGGCGTCATGGTCGAGCATCGCGGCCTGGTCAATCTGGGGCTGGCTCAGATCAGGCTTTTTGGCGTTTGTTCAAACAGTCGCGTGGTGCAGTTCGCCTCCTTTGGTTTTGATGCCAGCGCCTCGGAGCTGGTTATGGCATTGGGCTCAGGAGCCGCATTGCATTTGCCTGCGGATGAGCTCCGTCAAGCAGGTAACAAGCTATCGGATTATCTGCGAAGCGAAGCCATCACCCATGCGACGTTGCCTCCAGCATTGCTTCAGGAAGGCAGGAATGTGGAATATTTGGCGTCGCAGGCTCTCATTCTTGCTGGAGAGCTGCCGAAGGCTGAACTCATCCGACGCCTGCCTGCAGCATCTATTGTCAACGCCTATGGACCTACCGAAGGGACAGTCTGTGCGACGACGTGGAGCTGCCCGGATGGATTTGATGGAGCCATTGTCCCGATCGGCCGTCCGATTGCGAACACGCGGGTGTACCTGCTTGACGGTCATGGTGTGCCGGTTCCGTTTGGCGCGGCGGGTGAGCTTTACATTGGCGGGGCGGGGGTGGCGCGCGGCTATCTGAACCGGCCGGAGCTGACGGCGGAGCGGTTCATCGCCAGCCCGTTTGTGGACGGCGACCGGCTGTACCGCACTGGCGATCTGGCGCGCTACCTGCCGGACGGCAATCTTGAGTTTTTGGGCCGCAACGACGACCAGGTGAAGATCCGCGGCTTCCGGATCGAGCCGGGGGAGATTGCGGCGCGGCTCATCGAGCATGCCTGGGTGCGCGATGCGGTGGTGGTGGCGCAGCAGGATGGCGCCGGCGAGAAGCGGCTGGTGGCCTATGTGGTGTGCGCGCCTGAAGCTCGATCGGATGAGCCGGATGGCGCTGGCGCTGAGCTGGCCGCGACGTTGCGGGCGCATGTGGGCGCGCACCTGCCGGACTACATGGTGCCGGCGGCGTTCGTGCGGCTGGCGGCGCTGCCGCTGACGGTGAACGGCAAGCTCGACCGCCAGGCGCTGCCGGCACCTGCGGATGAGGCGTATGCGCATCGCGCTTACGCGCCGCCGCAGGGCGAGATCGAGACGGCGCTGGCGCAGATCTGGGCCGAGCTTCTCGGTGTGGAGCGGGTCGGACGCCACGACCACTTCTTCGAACTGGGCGGCCACTCGCTCTTGGCGGTGCAGCTGATGGAGCGGCTGCGGCGGCGGTCGCTGGGGGTCGAGGTGCGGACCTTGTTTGCAAAGCCCGTGCTGGCGGATCTGGCCGCGAGCCTCGGCAGTCATCACGAGGTGGCGGTCCCGGCCAACCTGATCAGCGAACAGAGTGCGGCGATCAGGCCAGAGATGCTGCCGCTGATCGAGCTGACGCAGGACGAGATCGCGCGGATCGTCGTCACGGTGCCGGGCGGCGTCGGCAACATCCAGGACATTTATGGCTTGTCGCCGCTGCAGGACGGCATCCTGTTCCATCATCTGTTGGCGACAAAGGGCGATCCGTACCTGCTGGTCTCGCAGATGGCGTTTGCCGATCGTGACCTGCTCGAGCGCTATCTTGCCGCGGTTCAGCGGGTGGTGGGTCGGCACGATATCCTGAGGACGTCGTTTGTCTGGGAAGGGCTGTCGCGCCCGGCCCAGGTGGTGTGGCGGAACGCGCCGCTGGAGGTGAGCGAGGTCGAGCTGGACGGGTCTGGTGGTCCTGGCGCCGCGCAGCTTAAGGATCGGTTTGATCCGCGCCGGCAGCGCATCGAGCTTGGCCGGGCGCCCTTGTTGCGGTTTGTGATTGCGCGCGAGCCCGGCAGTGCGCGCTGGCTGCTGCTGGAGCTGCAGCATCATCTGATCGGGGATCACACCACGCTGGAGGTGATGCATGCCGAGGTCCGGGCCGTGCTGGAGGGACGCGAGCATGAGCTGGCAGCCCCGCAGCCGTTCCGCAACCTGGTGGCGGCGGCACGGCTTGGCGTGGGTGCAGAGGCGCATGAAGAGTTCTTCCGGACGATGCTGGGGGACATCGCTGAGCCGACCACGCCGTTTGGGCTGAGCGAGGTCCACGGCGAGGGCCGCGGGGCTCATGAGGCGCGGCGCATGCTGCCGCAGGCGCTCAACGCGCGATTGCGCAGCCAGGCGCGGCGGCTGGGGGTGAGCCTGGCGAGCCTGTGCCATCTGGCCTGGGGGCAGGTGGTGGCGCGCAGCAGCGACCGCGAGCAGGTGGTGTTCGGCACGGTGCTGTTCGGCCGCATGCATGGCGGGGCGGGTGGCGACCGCGCGATGGGTCTGTTCATCAACACGCTGCCGCTGCGGCTTGACCTGGACGGGACCGGGGTCGAGGCGAGCGTGCGGACCACCCACGCGCGGCTGGCCGAGCTGCTCGCACATGAGCATGCCTCGCTGGCGCTGGCGCAACGCTGCAGCGGCGTTGCGGCGCCGGCGCCGCTGTTCAGCGCGCTGTTGAACTACCGCCACAACACGCCGGCGGCGATCTCCGCCTCCGCAGCCGATGATGCGCTGTCCGGCGTGGAATGGCTGGGCGGGGAGGAGCGCACCAACTATCCGCTGATCTTGTCGGTGGAGGATTTTGGCGAGGCACTCGGGCTGACGGCGCAGGTGGCGGAGGGCGTCTCAGCGGATCGGGTCTGCGGCTACATGCAGCACACGCTCGCGCAACTGGCGGAGGCGCTGGAGCGGGCGCCGACCACGCCGGTGCGGGAGCTGGACATCCTGCCCCCTGACGAGCGGGCGTACCTGTTGGAGGCGCTGAACCGGACGGCGGTGACGTATCCTGAGCAGCAGTGCATCCATGAGCTGTTCGAGGCCCAGGTGCGCCGTGCGCCGGATGCGGTGGCGGTGGTGTGCGCGGAGGAGCGCGTCAGCTATGGCGAGCTCAATGCGCGGGCCAACCAGCTGGCGCATCATCTGATCGCAATTGGGGTGACGCCGGACCAGCCGGTGGCGATCTGCCTACAGCGCAGTCCGATGATGGTGGTGGGGCTGTTGGCGATCCTGAAGGCGGGTGGGGCCTATCTGCCGCTGGACCCGGCCTATCCGAGCGCGCGGCTGCGCCAGGTGCTTGCGGATGCGGCGCCGTCGCTGCTGCTGGCCGATGCGGCGGGACGATCGGCGCTGGGCGCCGATGCGCTACGCGATCTGACGGTAGTGGATCTGGCGGCGGCGAGCCCGGCCTGGGCGGCGCTGCCGGCCACCGATCCCGACCCGTGCGCGCTCGGCCTGACCTCGCGCCATCTGGCCTATGTGATCTACACCTCGGGCTCGTCAGGCACCCCCAAGGGCGTCATGGTCGAGCATCGGAGCCTGGTCAATCTTGTCGCATGGCATGTGCAAACGTTTTGTCCGCAACCAGAAGCCTGCTGCGCACTCGTGGCTGGAGTGGCATTCGATGCCAGCACCTGGGAGCTATGGTCTGCGTTATGCAACCGCAGCACATTGCAGCTGCCGCCCAAAGCGACAGCTGCAGATTCCTTGCGTCTGCTGCAATGGTGGCGAGATCAATCGCTGGACGTTGCCTTTTTGATCACGCCACTGGCTACACTCGCGCTGGAAGATAAGCTCATCAACTCCAGATTGGAGTACTTGCTTGTTGGCGGGGAACGTCTCCAGCGTGTGCCTGGGCCTCTGTCGCCTCTGAAGCTAATCAACAACTATGGGCCTACTGAAGCTACGGTCGTGGCGACCTCAGGACGGCTCTTCAGCGACAACGCTGTGCCGCATATCGGCCGTCCGATCGCGAACACGCGGGTGTACCTGCTGGACGGTCATGGTGCGCCGGTTCCGTTTGGCGCGGTCGGGGAGCTTTACATTGGCGGGGCGGGGGTGGCGCGCGGCTATCTGAACCGGCCGGAGCTGACGGCGGAGCGGTTCATCGCCAGCCCGTTTGTGGACGGCGACCGGCTGTACCGCACTGGCGATCTGGCGCGCTACCTGCCGGACGGCAATCTTGAGTTTTTGGGCCGCAACGACGACCAGGTGAAGATCCGCGGCTTCCGGATCGAGCCGGGGGAGATTGCGGCGCGGCTCATCGAGCATGCCTGGGTGCGCGATGCGGTGGTGGTGGCGCAGCAGGATGGCGCCGGCGAGAAGCGGCTGGTGGCCTATGTGGTGTGCGCGCCTGAAGCTCGATCGGATGAGCCGGATGGCGCTGGCGCTGAGCTGGCCGCGACGTTGCGGGCGCATGTGGGCGCGCACCTGCCGGACTACATGGTGCCGGCGGCGTTCGTGCGGCTGGCGGCGCTGCCGCTGACGGTGAACGGCAAGCTCGACCGCCAGGCGCTGCCGGCACCTGCGGATGAGGCGTATGCGCATCGCGCTTACGCGCCGCCGCAGGGCGAGATCGAGACGGCGCTGGCGCAGATCTGGGCCGAGCTTCTCGGTGTGGAGCGGGTCGGACGCCACGACCACTTCTTCGAACTGGGCGGCCACTCGCTCTTGGCGGTGCAGCTGATGGAGCGGCTGCGGCGGCGGTCGCTGGGGGTCGAGGTGCGGACCTTGTTTGCAAAGCCCGTGCTGGCGGATCTGGCCGCGAGCCTCGGCAGTCATCACGAGGTGGCGGTCCCGGCCAACCTGATCAGCGAACAGAGTGCGGCGATCAGGCCAGAGATGCTGCCGCTGATCGAGCTGACGCAGGACGAGATCGCGCGGATCGTCGTCACGGTGCCGGGCGGCGTCGGCAACATCCAGGACATTTATGGCTTGTCGCCGCTGCAGGACGGCATCCTGTTCCATCATCTGTTGGCGACAAAGGGCGATCCGTACCTGCTGGTCTCGCAGATGGCGTTTGCCGATCGTGACCTGCTCGAGCGCTATCTTGCCGCGGTTCAGCGGGTGGTGGGTCGGCACGATATCCTGAGGACGTCGTTTGTCTGGGAAGGGCTGTCGCGCCCGGCCCAGGTGGTGTGGCGGAACGCGCCGCTGGAGGTGAGCGAGGTCGAGCTGGACGGGTCTGGTGGTCCTGGCGCCGCGCAGCTTAAGGATCGGTTTGATCCGCGCCGGCAGCGCATCGAGCTTGGCCGGGCGCCCTTGTTGCGGTTTGTGATTGCGCGCGAGCCCGGCAGTGCGCGCTGGCTGCTGCTGGAGCTGCAGCATCATCTGATCGGGGATCACACCACGCTGGAGGTGATGCATGCCGAGGTCCGGGCCGTGCTGGAGGGACGCGAGCATGAGCTGGCAGCCCCGCAGCCGTTCCGCAACCTGGTGGCGGCGGCACGGCTTGGCGTGGGTGCAGAGGCGCATGAAGAGTTCTTCCGGACGATGCTGGGGGACATCGCTGAGCCGACCACGCCGTTTGGGCTGAGCGAGGTCCACGGCGAGGGCCGCGGGGCTCATGAGGCGCGGCGCATGCTGCCGCAGGCGCTCAACGCGCGATTGCGCAGCCAGGCGCGGCGGCTGGGGGTGAGCCTGGCGAGCCTGTGCCATCTGGCCTGGGGGCAGGTGGTGGCGCGCAGCAGCGACCGCGAGCAGGTGGTGTTCGGCACGGTGCTGTTCGGCCGCATGCATGGCGGGGCGGGTGGCGACCGCGCGATGGGTCTGTTCATCAACACGCTGCCGCTGCGGCTTGACCTGGACGGGACCGGGGTCGAGGCGAGCGTGCGGACCACCCACGCGCGGCTGGCCGAGCTGCTCGCACATGAGCATGCCTCGCTGGCGCTGGCGCAACGCTGCAGCGGCGTTGCGGCGCCGGCGCCGCTGTTCAGCGCGCTGTTGAACTACCGCCACAACACGCCGGCGGCGATCTCCGCCTCCGCAGCCGATGATGCGCTGTCCGGCGTGGAATGGCTGGGCGGGGAGGAGCGCACCAACTATCCGCTGATCTTGTCGGTGGAGGATTTTGGCGAGGCACTCGGGCTGACGGCGCAGGTGGCGGAGGGCGTCTCAGCGGATCGGGTCTGCGGCTACATGCAGCACACGCTCGCGCAACTGGCGGAGGCGCTGGAGCGGGCGCCGACCACGCCGGTGCGGGAGCTGGACATCCTGCCCCCTGACGAGCGGGCGTACCTGTTGGAGGCGCTGAACCGGACGGCGGTGACGTATCCTGAGCAGCAGTGCATCCATGAGCTGTTCGAGGCCCAGGTGCGCCGTGCGCCGGATGCGGTGGCGGTGGTGTGCGCGGAGGAGCGCGTCAGCTATGGCGAGCTCAATGCGCGGGCCAACCAGCTGGCGCATCATCTGATCGCAATTGGGGTGACGCCGGACCAGCCGGTGGCGATCTGCCTACAGCGCAGTCCGATGATGGTGGTGGGGCTGTTGGCGATCCTGAAGGCGGGTGGGGCCTATCTGCCGCTGGACCCGGCCTATCCGAGCGCGCGGCTGCGCCAGGTGCTTGCGGATGCGGCGCCGTCGCTGCTGCTGGCCGATGCGGCGGGACGATCGGCGCTGCGCGCCGATGCGCTACGCGATCTGACGGTAGTGGATCTGGCGGCGGCGAGCCCGGCCTGGGCGGCGCTGCCGGCCACCGATCCCGACCCGTGCGCGCTCGGCCTGACCTCGCGCCATCTGGCCTATGTGATCTACACCTCGGGCTCGTCAGGCCCCCCCAAGGGCGTCATGGTCGAGCATCGCGGCCTGGTCAATCTGGGGCTGGCTCAGATCAGGCTTTTTGGCGTTTGTTCAAACAGTCGCGTGGTGCAGTTCGCCTCCTTTGGTTTTGATGCCAGCGCCTCGGAGCTGGTTATGGCATTGGGCTCAGGAGCCGCATTGCATTTGCCTGCGGATGAGCTCCGTCAAGCAGGTAACAAGCTATCGGATTATCTGCGAAGCGAAGCCATCACCCATGCGACGTTGCCTCCAGCATTGCTTCAGGAAGGCAGGAATGTGGAATATTTGGCGTCGCAGGCTCTCATTCTTGCTGGAGAGCTGCCGAAGGCTGAACTCATCCGACGCCTGCCTGCAGCATCTATTGTCAACGCCTATGGACCTACCGAAGGGACAGTCTGTGCGACGACGTGGAGCTGCCCGGATGGATTTGATGGAGCCATTGTCCCGATCGGCCGTCCGATTGCGAACACGCGGGTGTACCTGCTTGACGGTCATGGTGTGCCGGTTCCGTTTGGCGCGGCGGGTGAGCTTTACATTGGCGGGGCGGGGGTGGCGCGCGGCTATCTGAACCGGCCGGAGCTGACGGCGGAGCGGTTCATCGCCAGCCCGTTTGTGGACGGCGACCGGCTGTACCGCACTGGCGATCTGGCGCGCTACCTGCCGGACGGCAATCTTGAGTTTTTGGGCCGCAACGACGACCAGGTGAAGATCCGCGGCTTCCGGATCGAGCCGGGGGAGATTGCGGCGCGGCTCATCGAGCATGCCTGGGTGCGCGATGCGGTGGTGGTGGCGCAGCAGGATGGCGCCGGCGAGAAGCGGCTGGTGGCCTATGTGGTGTGCGCGCCTGAAGCTCGATCGGATGAGCCGGATGGCGCTGGCGCTGAGCTGGCCGCGACGTTGCGGGCGCATGTGGGCGCGCACCTGCCGGACTACATGGTGCCGGCGGCGTTCGTGCGGCTGGCGGCGCTGCCGCTGACGGTGAACGGCAAGCTCGACCGCCAGGCGCTGCCGGCACCTGCGGATGAGGCGTATGCGCATCGCGCTTACGCGCCGCCGCAGGGCGAGATCGAGACGGCGCTGGCGCAGATCTGGGCCGAGCTTCTCGGTGTGGAGCGGGTCGGACGCCACGACCACTTCTTCGAACTGGGCGGCCACTCGCTCTTGGCGGTGCAGCTGATGGAGCGGCTGCGGCGGCGGTCGCTGGGGGTCGAGGTGCGGACCTTGTTTGCAAAGCCCGTGCTGGCGGATCTGGCCGCGAGCCTCGGCAGTCATCACGAGGTGGCGGTCCCGGCCAACCTGATCAGCGAACAGAGTGCGGCGATCAGGCCAGAGATGCTGCCGCTGATCGAGCTGACGCAGGACGAGATCGCGCGGATCGTCGTCACGGTGCCGGGCGGCGTCGGCAACATCCAGGACATTTATGGCTTGTCGCCGCTGCAGGACGGCATCCTGTTCCATCATCTGTTGGCGACAAAGGGCGATCCGTACCTGCTGGTCTCGCAGATGGCGTTTGCCGATCGTGACCTGCTCGAGCGCTATCTTGCCGCGGTTCAGCGGGTGGTGGGTCGGCACGATATCCTGAGGACGTCGTTTGTCTGGGAAGGGCTGTCGCGCCCGGCCCAGGTGGTGTGGCGGAACGCGCCGCTGGAGGTGAGCGAGGTCGAGCTGGACGGGTCTGGTGGTCCTGGCGCCGCGCAGCTTAAGGATCGGTTTGATCCGCGCCGGCAGCGCATCGAGCTTGGCCGGGCGCCCTTGTTGCGGTTTGTGATTGCGCGCGAGCCCGGCAGTGCGCGCTGGCTGCTGCTGGAGCTGCAGCATCATCTGATCAGGGGATCACACCACGCTGGAGGTGATGCATGCCGAGGTCCGGGCCGTGCTGGCGGGACGCGGGCATGAGCTGGCAGCCCCGCAGCCGTTCCGCAACCTGGTGGCGGCAGGCGCGGCTTGGCGTCGGTGCCAGAGGCGCATGAAGCGTTCTTCCAGGACGATGCTGGGCGACATCGACTGAGCCGACGCACGCCGTTCGGGCTGCGCGAGGTCCACGGCGACGGCCGCGGGGCTCGGCGAGGCGCGGCGCATGCTGCCGCAGGCGCTCAACGCGCGACTGCGCAGCTCAGGCGCGGCGGCTCGGGGTGAGCCTGGCGAGCCTGTGCCATCTGGCCTGGGGGCAGGTGGTGGCGCTGCAGCAGCGGCCGCGAGCAGGCGGTGTTCGGCACGGTGCTGTTCGGCCGCATGCATGGCGGGTGCGGGCGCCGACCGCGCGATGGGCCTGTTCATCAACACCCTGCCGCTGCGGCTCGACCTGGACGGGAGCCGGGGTCGAGGCGAGCGTGCAGGACCACCCACGCGCGGCTGGCCGAGCTGCTCGCGCATGAGCATGCCTCGCTGGCGCTGGCGCAACGCTGCAGCGGCGTTGCGGCGCCGGCGCCGCTGTTCAGCGCGCTGCTGAACTACCGCCACAACACGCCGGCGGCCAACTCCGCCTCCGCAGCCGATGATGTCGCTGGCCGGCGTCGAACGGCTGGGCGGGGAGGAGCGCACCAACTATCCGCTGACGCTAGTCGGTGGAGGATTTTGGCGAGGCGCTCGGCCTGACGGCGCAGGTGGCGGAGCGCAGTCTCAGCGGATCGGGTCTGCGGCTACATGCAGCACACGCTCGCGCAGCTGGCGGAGGCGCTGGAGCGGGCGCCCGACCACGACCGGTGCGGGAGCTGGACATCCTGCCGCCGGACTGAGCGCGGCGTACCTGCTGGAGGCGCTGAACCGGACGGCGGCGGCCTATCCGTGCGCAGCGGTGCATCCACGAGCTGTTCGAGGCCGCAGGTGCAGCCGTGCGCCGGAGGCGGTGGCGGTGGTCTGCGCGGACGAGCGCGTCGAGCTATGGCGAGCTCAATGCGCGGGCCAACCAGCCTGGCGCATCATCTGATCGCCATTCGGGGTCACGCCGGACCAGCCGGTGGCGATCTGCCTGCAGCGCAGCCCGGCGATGGTGGTGGGGCTCTTGGCGATCCTCAAGGCGGGAGGGGCCTATCTGCCGCTGGACCCGGCCTATCCCAGCGCGCGGCTGCGCCAGGTGCTCGCGGATGCGGCGCCGCCGCTGCTGCTGGCCGATGCGGCCGGACGCGCCGCGCTGGGCGCCGACGCGCTCACGCGAGCGTGACGGTAGCTGGATCTGGCGGCGGCGACGCCCGGCCTGGGCGGCGCTGCCGGCCACCGATCCCGACCCGCGCGCGCTCGGCCTCACCTCGCGCCATCTCGCCTATGTCATCTACACCTCCGGATCCACCGGAGCGCCCAAGGGGG
>NZ_CP147719.1:0-286812 GCF_011516625.5 Bradyrhizobium sp. 2S1
AAAACTATCTCGCGTGAGCGCCGGCGGCCGCGCGACGCCGCAGCGCGGCTCGCCGTGCAGCTCGAGGCGATGACGGCCGCGGCCGAGGCCGGCCGCAAGGACCACGACCGCTGGCTGATGACCAGAAACCTGCTCGCCCGCAAGCTCGCCGGCCGTCGCGCCACTTCAAAACTGCCGGCGCTCCTCGACTACGTGCTGACCCGGCCGATCGTCTCGGCCGGCATGATCGCGGCGGAGCTCGGGATCACGCCCCGCGCGGCCCAAAACCTCGTCGCCGAGCTCGGCCTGCGCGAGGCGACCGGGCGAGGGCGTTATCGGGCGTGGGGAATACTTTGAAGATCTGCGCACTACAAAGACGATGGCGTTAGAGTGCGATTCGACATGTCATTGCTCGCCGCCACACAAATCCCCAAGCCCGCCGACGAACAGGCATTCGAACGTGCCTCCGTCGTGCTTTGGCGCGGTCTTCTCGGTGACCCGAACGTTCAACGCAACGGTCGTCGTGGTCAGCGCCAGAACGGCGTCGATCTCTTCGGCGTTCGCAACGGCGACCCAGCCCATCACGTCGGTATCCAGTGCAAATTGAAGAGCGATGGGCATGCGCTAACTGCGGACGAGGTTCGTGAGGAAGTCCGCAAAGCATTGACCTTCCGGCCCGACCTGCGGGAATATTTCATCATCACGACCGCGCCTGACGACGTCGCGCTTCAGGAATTGGTGCGCGAGCTCTCGCTTGAGCAGAAGGCCAAGGGCCGCGCCATCCTGATCTACGTTTGGGGCTGGAACACGCTCGAGGAGCGGATCAGCGAGAGCGCCGAGGCGCGCAAGCAGTTCGATCCGGACTACGGAGCATTCAGCGAGCGGATTCTCGAGCAGGTCGAAAAGGTCGCAGTCGTCCAGGAAGAAGTGAAGGCTAGCTTCGAAACCGGCATCTCCCGTCTCGACGCCCGATTTGCCAGACTGGAGAGCATCCACCTCGCGCCGGGCGACGCGACAAGCGGCACGAGTGCGCTTGAAGCGCAGCTCGATGCAGAGATCAACGAATATCGTGACCTTGCTAATTCCGGCAAACCACGGACGGCATTGCCACTGCTCGAACGCCTGCTTGCGCGCGTGGAACGCACGGCATCCGGCCGTATCCTGTTCCGGATCAAGGCTAATATTGGCTCGTGTTTACTGGCCCTGGGCGATGACGAGAAAGCAGCGCGGCTCCTCTCCGACGCATACGATCACGCACCGACGGAGCCGAAGGCAATTGCTAACAAGGCGTTTTCGCTTCTGCTGCAAGGGCGATGGCAGGACGTGCTGGCGTTCGGCCAGGACGCACTGAACACCGATCCCACGAACGAAGGCGTCGCCGGCTACCTCGTCCAAGCTGCCCGATTCGACCCATCCATCGGGGATCCGCTCGACCTCATACCGGCCGACTTGAGGCGAACCGCTGCGGTTGCGGTTGGTCGCGTCGACGTGTTCCGCCACAGGGGCTTGATGCCGGAGTGGTGGGAGGCCGCGCAGCAGGCGCTCGCCGCGCATCCGGACGATCGCCATGCGCGGCAGTTCGCGGCTGACGCGGACCTCGATGAGATTCTGCGCAATGAGGCCGTGCAGCGCGGCCACCTGCTGACGCCCGATCAGCGAGCACGGATCACTGCGGCCACCAACGTTTTGCGCGAGCAGTGGGACGCGGCTCGCTCCTCTGAAGGCGTTGTGCGTCCAGAGGACGCCGCTCTCTGCAGCAACCTAGTGGTGGCATACCTTGCCCTCGACGATTTGCCCGCCGCTCTTGAACTTGCGCGGCAGGGTCTTGCTGCAGCGCCGGAGGATGTCGAGCTCGCCAAACGGGCTGCATTGGCAGCCGTCGAGGGGATTGACGATGAGCTCGCGTGTGATCTCCTCAAACGTCTTCCGATCGGACCCGACGCGACCATTCTTGGTTTTCGTTACCACGCCGCACGCGGCGACTGGACCGAGGTGGCGCGGATCGGTCGTGAACAGAACGATACGATTCCCGATATTGAGCGCACGCTTGTTGTGACGGCGTGCCGATTGGCCGAGCTGAAGCTTCAGCTGCCCAACGATCTTGACGTAAAGATCAAGGCGATCGCCGATGAGGTCGCCGACGACGCGCGGGCCAGCATCGTTGTCGCCGACTTCGCACGGATGGAGGGTGTGGAGGCCGTCGCCGAGACTGCGTTTCGCTCAGCTCTGAAACTCATTACCGGCGAGAGCCATATCTCCGCCCGGTTGATGGTTGCTATGCACGCAGTTCGGCGCGGCGACTCTGACATCGTCGCTGACCTGCTCGACGGACATATCGCGGAGGACCACGACAATGAAGCTCTCCGCGCACTTGCGCGCGCTTTCGTGAGTGACAGTCCTATCCGCCAGCGCGCAATCCGTTTCTTTGAAAGGCTTCCATCTGAGATCAAGAGCCTCGAGTTTTATCTGCATGCGGAAGGCCTGCTGCACTACAACCGGGGTGCGCTAAAGGAGACCGAGGCGTGCCTTCGTCGAGCGATTGCGCTCAGCACCTATTTGACGAACTATCTGACACTCTTCTCCACGCTACGGCGGATGGATCGTCGCGGCGAAATCAGGCCCATTATCGAGAGCCTCGATCTCGCCGCTGTCAAAGGGACCGCCGGTCAAAAAATGTATCTCGCCCAGGCGATGTTCGCCGAGGGTCTCCGTAAACAGGCGCTAGCATTCGCTTACGACGTGTTGCAATCGGCGAAAAACGATGCCGAAGCGGCGCTGCGTTATTTTGGGCTGATGATGCTCGATCTCAATGGCCGCGAAACGCCGCGACCGACGATCGTTGGGCTCGACGCTTGGGTGCGGCTGGAGGGTGTGCACGGCGAGTCGACAAGCTTCGTCATCGCCCACGGGCCGGACCGGCCGGCCGATGGAGTGGTGAGCCCCAAACACCAGCTGGCAGCTGCCGCCATGGGTCTAAAGGTTGGCGAGGACTTCACCGTCAAGGCCGCGTTCGGCACGGACGCGACCTGGCATGTGGCAGAGGTAAAGCACAAGTATCTTCATGCCCTCCACGACGTCATGGGGAATTTTCAAACGCGATTCCCCGACGCGCAGGGCTTTTACACCCTGAAAATGAAAGAGGGCGACGTTCAACCCGCCCTCAATGAGATCAAGAGGGTCTCCGAGAGCAACCGTAAGCTCGCAGATCTCTATCTGTTGCAACACTTGCCAATGGGTATGGTGGCGACCCGGCTCGGGGGCGACGCCATCAGCTTCGCCGACTATGTCCGATCGCTTGATCATGACATCGGCACCTGCGCCGGCAAGGCACAGGAGCGGGAGGCCGCTCACGACGTGGTCGAGCAGCACCGTGCAGCGGGCGCAGTTTTCGACACCTACACGGCGTGGACGGTAGCAACGATGGACGCATTCGACGTCCTCCTCGCGGTCTTCGGAAAGCTCGTGGTTCCGCGATCCTGTATCGATGAACTTCGGGGGCTGCGCGATCGGGATGAGTTAGGCGGCGAGGGCAGGTCGATGACGATCGCCTGGCACGACGGCCAGTATATTCGGCAAGAGCATACCCGCGAGGACATAGAGGCGCGACGGAACTTCATCTCTGCTCAGATCGCAAAGGTCGAGGAGCATTGCGAGATCATCCCTGGCGTTGCTCCCGATACACCGTCTAAACTCGCCTCAATGCTAACAGAGACGTTTGGGACGGATGTACTCGACGAGGCGTACGTCGCGCGCGAGGGATACGTCCTCGTGTCGGAGGATATGTATTATCGACAGGCGGCCACAGCCGCCGTCGGCATTCAAGTCAAGAGTGTTTGGCTCCAGCCGATCTTTGCCTTTGCGCGGAAAGCATCATTGATTGACGCGAAGCGCCAAGCCGAAATTACGGTCAAGCTGGCGTGGCGGCGGCACGGTCACCTCTCTCTGGATGCCGAAACATTATTGAGCGTGATGCAAGCGGACACAAGCGCAGAGCTTGCTGACTACCGGGCGACGAGCGCATTCATCGGCACTCGCAACGCCGACCTCATGTCGCATCTCTCGGTTTCTCTCGCGTTCCTGCTGCGCATTTGGCAGAACGGTGGCGTCGCAGAGTTAAAGACTATGCGGGCAACCGGCATACTGCTCGAGCAGCTGACACGTTTTCGCAATGACGACTGGGCCTTGGTGCTTGCACTCGCCGAAGATGGAGCGTCATGGGATCTGCGCGAATATATCGACCGATGGGTGATCGGGCATTTCCTGGGGCTGGAGAAGTTGCGACAGGCCGAACGGGAGCTTGCGGCTATTCGGGCGGCCAATCGGCCCAAAGCACGGCCGAGCGGTAGGCCGAAGCGGACCGCCCGGTAGCCAAGAAAAGATCATGTCCCTCTCAGCGCCAGATTTCCGAAATGATCGGCCGCCATCTATCCGATGTCGGCTTGATGAAATCTACGATTAAGCGATGCAGGCATGAGGGAACCTACGATACAGTGCCTGCGAATACGAACCCGGCTCCAGGCCCGGAAGACAAATAAGCCGCAAAGTTGCGCGGCAACTGCGGGGGTGCCAGATGCGGATACATACCGAGGTTGTCGATGGCCCCTTGGCGTTGCGAATGCGGCGCCTCAATGCCGCGCGGGAACGGGCTATAGGTCGCCAGATTCTGACGCTCCCCCTTCTTGCCGCACGACTCGCCGGCGGCTTTATTGCACCAGCAACGCAAGAAAATCTGTATCCGGCCATAAGGCAGGCGCTCGAGGCCGGCGGATACGAGGACATCGACAAGGTTTGCCAACTGCCGGGGATGCCGGTAGCTGTGCTGTTTGCGCTCCGAGACTGGTGGGACATGGAGCTCCCGGCTTCAGTGCCCGAAAATGCTCGTCTCAGGGACTTCATGTTGCTCGAGCGCCGCGTGCGAGGCGCCCTGCCGCCCGGAATGCTGTCACCTCCCGATCTGGTCAAAACAGCCTTGGAACGACTTCACTTTGCGCCAAAGTTAGTCGGCGCCGTCACCGTTCAAGACGTTCCCGATATCAAAGCTGTTTGGCGCCCGCTCATTCAGGCGCTCTGCGATGTCGTGCCCGTTCGATGGACTGGATCACAACACAGCCGGTGTGCCTGGTTCACCGGAGAGATTGAAACGCGCTCCTCCGGTGCAGCATCGCTTCTCTCCGCTGATCTCTGTGCCGATCCACGAAGCGAAGTGCGGGAGGCACTGCGCTGGGTGCGTGCGCTTGTGACGGGCGGAAAAGCCTCTCCCGATGAGATCGCTATTTCGGCCGCCTCGCCGGCGGCGTGGGACGATGCGTTTCTGGTTCTCTCGCGCGAGGCAGGGCTTCCCGTGCACTTCACACACGGTATTCCGGCGCTGGCGACCCGCGAAGGGCAGGCCTGTGCTGCCGTCCCGGACATCCTGTTACGTGGATTATCGCAAGAGCGCGTGAGGTTCCTGTTTGCCAGTCTCCCGCGTAGCCCGGCCAAAGAGAGCCTGCCCGGCGACTGGGCCAAAGGCTTGCGGCGGAGCGCTTCGCTTACAAGCCCGGGGCTTTGGCGGCACGCTCTCGAGCAGGCGCGAGGCGAGCGGGCAAACGGCGATCTCGCGGAACGCGCATTGTTGCCGGTTCTGGATGACTTGGCCCGCGGCATTGCGGCTGCGGACGTGGTCGGACGCCGTCTCTTGAAGGGACCGGCACTCACCTTGTGGGGCGATGCTTTGCGTATGGCGCCCCCACAGGCCATCGAGCTCTCCTTGCAGGCGCTGCGCGTGGCCGACGGACGCGAACCCGGAAACGCCATCGTGTGGGGACCTGCCCGTCACCTAGCAGCGGCCCCTCGCGCGCATGTCCGCCTCATCGGGCTGGATGCGAACGCGTGGCCAAGACGGTCGAGCGAAAACCCACTGATACCGCAACATCTGCTGGGACACCTCCGACTGCCGTCTGCGGAAGCCGCCGAAAGTGACCAGGTGATGCATGACATCATCGTCGGCCAATCGCAGAATTATACACTTTCACGTGCTTATAGGAGTGCGACCGGCTCCCTGCAGGCAGCCAGTACATTGTGGCCGAAGGACCGGGAGCACGTCGTAGGACGTAGCGCGATACCCGCGCACGCCTTCAGCGAGAGTGATCGTCTCTATGCCCGCGCGACCGACGCCGGCAAGGACCCGCAAGTACGCGCAAGTCGTGCCTGCTGGCGCGCGTGGTGGGACAGCGAGCAGCACACCGCACACGACGGGCGGGTCCGTCCCGACCACCCGCTCATTGTCGAGACTCTCGCCGAAGTTCAATCCACGACGTCGCTCCATCGGCTTCTCTGCGATCCGCTTGTCATTCGGCCTGCAATATTGACCCCCTAAGCCGGGGGATCGGCGTCCAAAATTGACCCCCTACAGATTGATCTGTTGCGCTGCCTGCTTTGGAACGAAGCAGGTGGTGGGGGATGCTGATCGTGGAGACAATTGCCCGGATCCGGCGCGAGCACTTCATCAAGGGCAAGACGATCAAGGAGATCGCCCGTGACCTGAAGGTGTCGCGGAACACGGTCCGGAAGGTGCTGAGGTCGGGAGAGACCTCCTTCGAGTACGAGCGGCAGGTGCAGCCGCGGCCAAAGCTGGGACGATGGGCAGTAGAGCTTGACGGATTGCTGGCGGCGAACGCGGCCAAATCGGCTCGTGAACAGCTGACGTTGATCCGGATCTTCGAAGAGCTGCGCGGCCGCGGCTACGACGGCGGTTACGATGCCGTGCGGCGTTACGCCAGGCGGTGGAGCAAAGAACGCGGGCAATCGACCGCGGCGGCTTATGTCCCGCTGAGCTTTGCCCCAGGCGAAGCCTACCAGTTCGACTGGAGCCACGAGGTGGTCTTGCTGAGCGGGACCACGGTGATGGTGAAGGCCGCCCATGTCCGGCTCTGTCACAGCCGCATGCTGTTCGTGCGGGCCTATCCGCGGGAGACGCAGGAGATGGTGTTCGACGCCCACGACCGGGCGTTCGCTCTGTTCAAAGGCACCTGCACCCGCGGCATCTACGACAACATGAAGACCGCCGTAGAGACGATCTTCGTCGGTAAAGGGCGTCTCTACAATCGCCGCTTCCTGCAGATGTGCAGCCACTATCTGGTCGATCCGGTCGCCTGCACGCCGGCGTCGGGCTGGGAGAAGGGGCAGGTCGAGAACCAGGTCGGGCTGGTCCGGGAGCGCTTCTTCACGCCGCGGCTGCGGTTCAAAAACCTCGACGAGTTAAACGCCTGGCTGCTCGACAAATGCATCGCCTACGCCAAGGCTCATCGCCACCCGGAGCTGGTCGATCAGACGATCTGGGAAGTGTTCGAAGCCGAGCGTCCCAAGCTCGTTCCCTATGCCGGCCGCTTCGACGGCTTCCATGCGGTGACGGCATCGGTCTCGAAGACCTGCCTGGTGCGCTTCGACAACAACAAGTACTCGGTCGCAGCCAGCGCAGTCGGACGGCCGGTCGAAGTCCAGGCTTATGCCGACCGCATCGTGATCCGTCAGGATGGACGCATCGTTGCCGAGCACCCGCGATCCTTTGGCCGCGGCGAGACGACCTATGATCCCTGGCACTATGTGCCGGTGCTGGCTCGCAAACCCGGTGCCTTGCGCAACGGCGCTCCCTTCAAAGACTGGGTGCTGCCGGCCGCGATCGAGCGGATCCGGCGCAAGCTTGCCAGCACCGACGATGGCAATCGGCAGATGGTCGACATCCTCACCGCGGTGCTGACTGACGGTCTGTCCGCGGTGGAAGCGGCCTGTGCCGAAGCGCTCGGTCATGGCGTCCATTCCGCCGATGTCGTGCTCAACATCCTGGCCCGTCAACGTGAACCCGCCCCACCGGCCAACATCATGACGCCGGCCGCACTGACGCTCCGTCATGCACCGATCGCCGATTGTGCCCGCTACGACAACCTCCGGAGGACCATCTGATGGAACGAACCCAAATCTTCGACCTCATGGGCGAGCTCAAGCTCTACGGCATGAAGGCTGCCTTCGACGAGATCATGGCAACTGCCGTCAAGCGCCAGCACGAACCTCAGCGCATTGTCGGCGACCTGCTTAACGCCGAGATCAACGAGAAGCAGGCCCGCTCGATCAAATACCAGCTGACCATTGCCAAGCTGCCGCTTGCCAAGGACATCGCCGACTTCCAGTTCGACGGCACGCCGATCAATCAGACTCTCGTCAATGATCTCGCCAGCGGCGGCTTCATCGCCCAGCAACGCAATGTCGTGCTGGTTGGCGGCACCGGCACAGGCAAGACCCACCTGGCCATTGCCATCGCCAGAAGCTGCATCCGATCCGGTGCCCGCGGCCGCTTCTTCAACGTAGTCGACCTCGTCAATCGCCTCGAGACCGAGACCCGCAACGGACGGCAAGGACGGCTCGCCGAGCATCTGACCCGGATGGACTTCATCGTGCTGGATGAACTCGGCTATTTGCCCTTCGCCCAGTCCGGTGGCCAGCTCCTCTTCCACCTCGTCAGCCGGCTCTATGAGCGCGCCTCCGTCATCGTGACGACCAATCTCGCCTTCGGCGAATGGCCGAGCGTGTTCGGCGACGCCAAAATGACCACAGCGCTGCTCGACCGATTGACCCATCACTGCGACATTGTCGAGACCGGCAACGATAGCTGGCGGTTCAAGAGCCGAGACGACGATCACGCCACCCGCGCTCGTCTCGCCTCCGCTATCCCGGCCAGCTCCGACGAGACGAGCGCTACCAGCAAAGCCCGCCGCACGAAGGGGTCAAAATTGGACGCCGATGAGGGGCGCATTGCCTCATCGAAAATGTTACCGAACAATTCCGCTGATGACTGGGGCGGCGTTACCGAATCAGGTCGGTGGCGCCAATGGCGAGCGGGATCAGCATGGGCGCAAGGCGCGAGGTGTTGGCCGTGGTGGCGAGGCGCTACCGTGCGGCTGGACGAGTTGAGAAGGGACGGATCCTTGACGAGTTGACAGCGACGACGGGTTGGCACCGCAAGCACGCGGTGCGAGCACTGTCGGTTGCCGGAAGGGACAGGCCCAGGCCACCACTGGACGAAGGGGCAACGAGCCCAACCGAACCAGCGACAAGTCGGCGACGCAAATACGCCAGCGTGCGCGACGCGCTGATCGCGCTGTGGGAAGCCTCCGATCGCGTCTGCGGTAAGCGCCTCGTATCGATGATCCCAGTGCTGTTGCCCGCACTCGAGCGGCATGGCCGGCTGAAGCCAACGAGCGCAGAGCGTGCGCTGCTGACAACTCTGAGCGCGGCGACGATCGATCGGATGTTGATCGACGTTAAAATTGCGGCTGCTGGGGGGCGCCGGCGGCGAGTCGGATTCTACTCGGCGATTCGACGCGAGGTGCCGATCCGCACTTTCAATGACTGGGCAAACCCGCCGCCAGGCTTTTGCGAGATCGACATGGTCGCGCACGGTGGGACCAGCGTCGCCGGCTCGTTTATCCAGACTTTGACCATGGTGGACATCGCAACAGGATGGACGGAATGCCTGCCCCTGGTGACACGCGATGGCAGCCTCGTCGTGGAAGCGATGAAGCGAGCGCAGGGCCTGTTCCCGTGGGTGATCTGTGGCGCCGACTTCGATAACGACAGCGCGTTCATGAACGACGTCGTCGTTCCATGGTGCCGAGCACAGAAGATCGAGGTAACGCGGTCACGTGCCTACAAAAAGAACGATCAGGCTTTCGTGGAGCAGAAGAACGGTGCGGTGGTCCGGCGGCTCGTCGGATACGGGCGCTTCGACGGGGTCGAGACGGCCCGCGTGATGGCACGTCTCTACGCGGCGGCGCGCCTGCTGGTGAACTTCTTCCAGCCGTCATTCAAGCTCAAAGAGAAGCGCCGCGAGGGTGCCAAGATCATCAAACGCTATCATCCGCCTGCCACACCATACGAACGTGCACTGGGGCACCCGAAACTCCCATCAGCGGTCAAGCGCCGTCTGCGCCACACGTATCGGACTCTCGATCCCATACAATTGCTTGCCACGATCCGCACGGCGCAGGAAGAGCTCGGCGAACGGATCGGCAAGCGCGGTCTTGCGAAGGTTCCCACCGTATCGCCGGCTGATCCGCTCTCGTTTGCCCGATCGCTCGGCACGGCGGCAAAAACCGCCGAAGAGAGCTGGCTCCGCAAATTCGGACAGTAGCTTGAGTGGATTTTCTGCCTGACAGCGGCGAGGATTCTTGCCGCGAATCAGGAGCGAAGATGACGAAGAAGAGCCGCCGGATGCATTCTCCGGCATTCAAGGCGAAGGTTGCTTTGGCTGCGGTCAAAGGCGACAAGACGCTGGCGGAGCTGGCGCAACTGTTTGATGTTCATCCGAACCAGATCACGATCTGGAAAAACCAGCTCCTGGAAGGCGCCGCCGGCGTGTTTGGGCATGACAAGGCGTCGGCCGAGACGCCGGTCGATTTGAAGGCGTTACATGCCAAGATCGGCGAGCTGGCGTTGGAAAACGATTTTTTGTCCGGCGCGCTCACCAAGGCGGGCCTGCTGAGCGCAAAGCGATGATCGACCGCGGTCATGATCTTTCTATCGTGCGCCAGGCGAAGGTCCTGAAGCTGGCTCGCAGCACGGTCTACTATGAACCTCGGCCAGTTTCGGCCGAGGACCTTGCCTTGATGCGTCGGCTCGATGAGCTGCATCTCGATTATCCCTTCGCGGGAGCGCGTATGCAGCGATCGTTGCTGCGGCGGGAGGGCGTATACGCCGGTCGCCGCCACATCGCGACGCTGATGAAGCGCATGGGGATCGAGGCGGTCTATCGTCGCCCGAACACGAGTAAGCCGGCACCGGGTCACAAGATCTACCCGTACCTGTTGCGCGGATTGAAGATCGAGCGGCCCGACCAGGCGTGGGCAATGGACATCACCTACATTCCGATGCGGCGTGGCTTCGTCTATCTCGCGGCGGTCGTCGATGTGTTCAGCCGACGGGTCCTGGCCCATCGCGTCTCGATCACAATGGAGGCGGCCTTCTGCGTCGAAGCGGTCCAGGAGGCGTTGGCGAAGCACGGCAGGCCCGAGATTTTCAACACGGACCAGGGCAGCCAGTTCACCAGCCTCGAGTTCACCGATGTGCTGCTGGACGCGAAGATCGCCATCAGCATGGACGGCAAGGGCGCCTGGCGCGACAACGTGTTTGTCGAGCGGCTCTGGCGCACGGTCAAATACGAAGAAGTTTATCTCCGCGCCTACGACAGCGTGTCCGAGGCGCGAGCGTCAATTGCCAAGTATCTGGCCTTCTACAATCAGGGACGCCCTCACTCGAGCCTTGACGGGCGCACGCCCGACGAGGCTTACTTCGGCACGCAAGCTATGGTGATGGCCGCATGACCGTCGCCGACGATTTTGTCGTCGCTCTGGTCGGGCTACGCCCTCCCGACGCAACGACAAAATCGTAAGGCCCCGCGTTCAGCATAACCCGGCAGGAATCCACTTAAATCCCGCGGGGCGCTGTCCAAACAACCGGCGCCAGCTCTGAAGTGCGGGCCACGCACCGCCGGCCGAAACAGCGATACAAAAAGCGTATTCGCATGCCCTCGAAGCTCGATCCCCATCTCGCGATCATCGAGAACTGGCTCGCCGTCGAGCCACAGCTCACTGCACTGGCCATCGTGGGCAGGCTCGCCACGATCGATCCCTCGATGTTCAGCGACAAGCAGCATTCGATCGTTCAGCGCCTGCTTCGGTCCCTCCGGCGGAAGGTGGCGGAGACAGCCATCGTATCCATGCCCGTGGATGAAATACGGCCCGAGGCTGTGGACGGCGCTGCGTGTGATGAGCACTCCGCCCCGCCCACAGCCTCTCCACCGAGCTGGCCGCGGCTCGAGACCGGTCTGGGGCAGTTCGTAGACCTTCATCCCGGGTAACATTACTTCCTGAGGCAATACGAGGGGTCAAATTTGCAGGCCGATTGACAGCCCATATAGAGAAAAGGCGCCTGAAGCGCCCGGGAGCTGCAGATGATCCCCGTTGAAATGTCGGGGCACGATGTTGTTGAAGGTGTCGTTGTAGAGTCGGGCCAACCGATCGGTTCGGTCCGGATCGGACCAGATCCAGGACTGAAACACGGATTTGATCCTGGCGAGCTTGTCTTTCGCCGCCTCCGTCTCGACGGTGTTGAGCACGCGCCGCTCACTGTCGCCGTCCTTGATGGTGTCGAAGATTTGCGGGATCGACGAGTTGAGCGCGTCTGACAGAAGAAGTCCGGCGTGGCGACGATGGGTACCCCAGTCGGTGGTGCCAGCGGCGCTCCATTCAAGCTGGCGTGCATTCACGGTCCAGCATGCGAGTTCGGGCATATGGTGGATGGTGATGTCGGCATCCATCGTCTCCTTCACGAAGGCGATGATGTCGGCGGCCGGGATCCACGGGGCGCCAAGCCGCGCCGTGATGTCGGATGGACGAAGATCGGCCGGCTGCACGCGGCTGAGAGCCTCGACGTTACGCGCATAGGCCGGGTCGAGGGCCGCGGCGGCTTCTGCTGTGGCGAGCTTCGAGCGGACCGCACCGGAGAGATAGGCGTCGGCGGTGTGCCACACACCGGTCGCGGGTTCACGAAAGATGGCGTCGCCGAGTTCACCGATCACGTCGTAGACGCCGCGGTGCAAAAGCTCCGCGATCTGATCTGGATCGACCGTGCCCCGCTCGTTCAGCACGACGGCGAGCGCGTCGGCGCCGGAGGCGATGATAGGCGCCGGTGGCGGCGCAATCACGCGCTCGGTGAAAATCGGTCCGGGTCTTGCCGTGTTCGTCTCGAGGTCATAGTCTTCGATCGAGGCGACGAGCCAGCAATCCGGGTCATCCGCGAACGGAGCCAAATTGGGCCGGCGGTGCGTCTCGCGCACTTCGCCGCTCTCTTCGTCCTCCATCGACGATACGACCGTGGTGTTGATCGGCCCGAAGTCGCGGACGAAAGAGCTCCACGCGATGCGCAACCGGACTTGCGCCTGCTTCCACGGCTGGTCGGTCTCCTGGCACTTAAGGATCTCGCGCACGGCGTCGCGAATTGGGATCAACTTGCGAATGATGCGCACGTGCTTGGCGAAGACGCCGTCGGCATTCCTTCCCTTCTTCACAGGAATGATGACGGCTGTGCCGTCGACCATCTGCATCAAGGCCGTGTTCTTGCCGATGAAATAGCTGCCTTCGCGGATGGCGGCGCCGGCACTCTGTGCGGCGTCCGCCGGCGTCTTTTGATCTTCGAGAGCGATCGTCTCCGGGTCGCCGTCGTAGATGGCATCCGGAAGACGGAGGGTGGTGGCGGTAAGTGCGTCTTCGAGCACGACCGTCGGGCGCGGCACGCACTTGTACGTCTCACCGTAGGGGCCAGACCCGAGCGCATGCTCACCGAGCACCATCTCCGGATGTTCCGCGAAATAGCGGTTCACCCGGATAGCGACCTCGTGCTCGGTCGCGGGATGGATTTCGGCGAGATCGAGCCAGGTATCGACGCCGGGAGCATCGCCATCGCGGCGCTTCCGGAAGAAGAGGATGTCGACGCCAACGTCGGTGCCGGCGTCAGCGCGGAAGCTTCCCTCGGGCAGCCGCACGGCACCGATAAGATCAGCCGTTACGGCGATGCGTTCGCGCGCGGACACGTCCGCTTTGTCCATCGTGCCATGCGAGGTCACGAAAGCGGCGAGACCACCGGGCTTCAGGGTGTCGATCGCCTTGACGATGAAATAATCATGCAGGCGAAGGCCGAGAGACCGGAAGGCGCGGTCGCTGCGCACCGTGCGATCGGAAAACGGCGGGTTGCCGATCGCAAGATCAAAGTGCTGGGGGAGTTCGGTCCGTGCGAAGTCCTGGTTGATGATCGTGGCGCGAGGACGGAGCAAGGCTGCGATGCGCGCGGTGATCGGGTCGAGCTCGACGCCGGTGACATGGCACGCCCCGCGCAGGTTCTCCGGCATGAGCGCCGGAAACAGGCCCGTACCGATGCCGGGCTCGAGCACACGTCCGCCACGAAAGCCGAGCCGCGTCACGCCTGCCCAGACTGCGCGCACGATGTATTCGGGCGTGAAATGGGCGTACTGGGTGCAGCGGGCAAGCGAGGCGTAGTCCGTCGCGCCAACAGCCGATTCTAACGCTGCGCCAATTTCCTCCCAACCGTCGCGGAAATCATTTTCTCCCGGGCGCCTGAAAACACCATTGGCGAGTTCGGATGCGCCGAACCCCGTGAAGCGAATGAGCTGCGCCTGTTCGGCGGCGGTGGCGGGACGCTGATCGCCGTCGATCACGGCCGCAAGGCGGATGGCGGAGAGATTGTCGCGCGCCCGGTCGCGCCAGGACTTGGCAAGGCCGCGCGCTCCAGCGAGGTAGAACGTCTCGCCCCTAGTACCCAGAATCAGAGCTGAGTGATACGGCGGCCTTTGAAACGGCGTTGACGGACCTTTTTCTTGGTCCAGACGAAGGGCTCGGCTCTGTCGTTGTATGCGTTGACGTAGGCATCGATGTGCTCCTGAAGCTGCGTGAGGCTTGTGAAGGAGGTGCCGCTGAGCGACTGCCCCTGCAAGATCGAAAACCATACCTCGACCTGATTGAGCCAAGACGCACTTGTCGGCGTGAAATGAAATTGCACGTTGGGGTGGGCCTTGAGCCAATGCTCGTTCTTCTTGTGGGTGTTGAGGTTGTCGAGGATGACGTGAAGCTTCCGGTTCGGAAAAGCCGCGGTGACGCTGTTCATGAAGTCGAGAAACTCGACGCGGCGTCGGCGTTTTGAATGCGCCGCGATGATCTTTCCGGTGGCGACTTCGAGCGCCGCAAACAATGTTGTGGTGCCATGCCGCTTGTAATCGTGGCTCTGGCCGGTCAAGGCGCGGCCATTGGGCAACTTCAGATAACCCTGCGCTCGCTCCAAAGCCTGGATCGAGGGCTTCTCGTCCACGCACAGCACAATGGCCTTCGCGGGCGGGGCGACATAGAGGCCGACAACATCGGCGGCTTTGGCCGTAAAGTTCGGGTCGTTGCTCTCACACCAGGACTTACGAGCCGCGAGGTCAATCTTGTGGCTGCGCAGGAACCGCCAGACATATTGGACGTCAACATCGCCCAGCGCCCCGGCCAGCAGGGGCCCGGTCCAGCGTGCGAACCCGTCCGGCGGCGGCTTGTCCAGCAGCTTCAGAATCCGCTTGTCGGTGGCCTTCGTATAGATTGGCTGCTTGCCCGGTCGCGGCTTGTCTTGCAGCCCTTCAAGGCCTTGGTCGGCATAGCGATGCCGCCAAAGGCTGACAATCCGCGGCTGGACCCCAACTTCCTTGGCGATCGACCGAGTGCTGCGTCCATCCGCCGCCAACAGAACTATCCGCGCCCGCTTCAAATCGCGCTGCAACGTCACCGGGGAGCGGCAACACGCCTCAAGCACCTTGCGATCTTTCCTCGAAAGGTGGACTTCTCTTGCTTCGGGTATCATCCCGACCTTGAATCACGACTCACGCTTTAAGAACAGTAGGTACTAGCTCGGCTGGTGAGTCGATCAGCGGGCGGTTCTATACGCGCGACCGCCGGAGGGTGCGGCGGTGGATCAGCGTCAACGCCCTCCGTTTCGAAGGTGGACGGAAAGGCCGTGACGCCGAGGCCGAGCCCCGAAGAGAGCGACGTGTTGCCGAAGAGATCAAGCGTAAAAGGATCGTGTTGCGCCATAAGAGGCTCCTGTCGAACGGGCGCACGCGAACGTCCCGCCGGTAGCAGGCCTGGCGGGAGACGCGAATGCGTGAAGGGAAGGGGTGAAGGATCGGTTCTGAGCGGACGTCAGAGCCGGAACGTGCGGACGAGATGCTGATGCCTGGCGTGGCAGGCCAGCAATTTGCAATAAAAGCGCTTCCGCGCTTGCCTCAGCGCCGGATCATGGCGGTGTTGTTTTGCGATCCGCGATCGCGCAGCGCGCACGACGGCACGCCAAGGGGCGTGAACGTGCACGCCGAGCCGGGAATAGGTCGCTTCCATGGACGGATTCTCTCTCGTTCACGCTGCGACCGGCTGTGGCAAATGACGAAGCTGCACGGGGAGCTTGGCGGATATTTCGTCGTCCGTGAGGTCGTCGAGCGGTTTCAGGACGGTGCCGCAACTACCGCAATAGACGAGAACGGTCCGCTTGCCGCGCATGGCGGAAGGCCAGCGCTCGCCCGCATAGCCGCGATAATCTTCATGCGTGCTCGACCAGATGTGCTCAAGCCGCTCTTCGCGGGTCATGGCGCGCACCGGCCGGGTCTCGCGGTCGATGATGGCGGCCTTCATGCGATTGGGCGAGCCGCGATCGGAAAGGTCGCAATAGCCGTGAAACCACCGGGTGCAGCCATCGATTGAGAGCGCGAAGAAGACACTGGTGGCGCTGCCGGTCATATATTCGCTGAGTGCGAACATGTCGTCGCGCATGAACAGCGGCGGCCGGATATCGAGCATATACTCGTAGTCGCGCTCGGCGACCTCGAACCACTCGCCGGCGAACAGATCGCCCGCATCGCCGTCGGCCATGGCTGGCGCGCCGCGATGACGGTGGAACATATGGTGCATCTCGCAGCGCGACGCGACGCCTTCGAAAATCTTGCGGATTGCGGATGAGGTGTGCATGAGCGGCTCCTGGCCTGTTGCGGCTGAAGCGCGAGCGATCCACCTGATCCCCTCATCACTTCAGTCCTTCGTCACACCTCTCCTGCAGCCGCCTCTCCGGTCCGCGGGTCAAGGGCCGCGGAACACGGGCGACGCTTTACCCTTGACGCGCCGGCCGGGCATGCGGCAGCGGGTTTTCCTTCTTCGGTTCTCCTCCCTTCATTTCATGCGAGGCCGAGCGGGCGAGGCGGGGCCTTCAGGTAACGGCCTCGACGCGCCGCCGCGATGGGGCGATCGGGCAGGGCCTGCAGATTCGACAGGCGCGATTGGCCGTCGGGCGCGACGCGCATGAGCCTCGTCAATCCGGTTCGCGGCCACCGGCGAGTATTGCCTCCGCCTTGGCAATCGCCGGCTGCGCGCGCTCGAGCCAGAAGGCGCGGTCGAGTTGCTCGGTGTCGCTTTGGCTCGCGAGAACCTTGACGAGGCCGAGCAGCACCTCAAGGTGCAACGCGATCCGCTGCGGCGCCTCGACATAGTCAGAGGGAATCGGCTGTGCGGCTCCGCTGTAGGCGGCATTCTCGCCAGACCAGATGCCCGTCACATAGGTCTCGCCGGCGGACTCGTAGTCGCGTTTTTCGGTAAACCAATCGTCGTCGTCGATGGCGCGGCGGCAAGCCTCATCTATGGTCGCGGCCTCATAGGTCTGCTGACGATAGACCGGCAGGCGATAGGTTGTTTCGATCGTGAAAACAGGCATGGGTTGGCCCTCCCGTGTGGGTGTTGCAAACACCCTCGGGCGGCCGCGTCTCCGGTCCGACGGGTCAAGGGCCGCGGAACGCGGGCGCAGCTCCCCTTGACGCGCCGGACGGGCATGCGGCACCCATGCCTACCCTTGGCGTTCTCCGTCGCGCTCGCTGTTGGCCGCCTCACGCCGCGCTAAGGTCTTCGTTCCAATCGTCGGCGCGCGGCCGCGATCGCACAAAACGGGATCCGGTTTGCTCCGCGATGCACAGAATACGCGCGGCGTACACCTCGCCCTGCCGATTGTTGTCGGTCGCGGCCACCAGCAGGACGTTGGCGCGTCTGGCCAAGACGCGGATTGCCTCCTCCGTCGCCGGAGCCCATCCGCCGCCCGTGCTGACGTAGAGCGTGTCATCACGCAGTTCTTCGAGCGCAGCAAGGCTCATGGCGTCGACCGCCGCTTCGGTCACGCAGACGCGTGCGCAATCGGAAGCACCGAGGCGAAACAGCTCTTTGGCGCCGCCGGTCGCAAAGCCGCGCCAGCTCGGGCCGCGCTCTTCCCAGCCGGTGACGGTGTCGCTGGAATCTGTGTGCGCCGCCCACATGCTGCCATGCGGACCCTCCCGAAGCCGGCCATGGGCAACAATACCGGCAATGATGCGATGGGGGATGTGCCGTTCGTCGGTCAGATAACGCCAGGTCGGTGAGCCGGGCCGAGGTCCAAAACGATGTCGCCAACGGACCGTGATGGACCCAATCGCCTTCGGCTTGGCAGGACGTTGCCAGACCGGTTCGCTCGGGATGAAGCCGACGATAGCAGCGACACGATCGCACGCGTCGGTGAAGCCTCCGGCGCCGAAGTGTTCGGCAAGCGAAAACACGTCGCCTTTCGCGGGCGATAAGGGATCGAACCAGCCGCGGCCTTCGTGGATGACGATGATGATATTGCTGTCACGGCGATACTTGATCGCGCGTCGGGTACTTTCCTTGACGTCGACCTTCCAGCCGTCTTTTTCCAGCAGGGCCGCGCAGCCGACCTTTTGGCGTAGCTCTTCGATTTCTCTTTTGTCCATTTGTTTGCACCGGACTCGCGTAGGCGAGTCCGCTCCTTCTTGCGTTGGTCTCTCTTGCTCCTAGGCTTGCGGAACGTCCCCGACCGGCCGCGAAGCCTGCCGAATGCAAGGGCGCGCTGACCAAACCGTCAGTCGCCGCACCGTCGGGCGCGGCAACGCCTCCCTTGCAGCCGGCATGGCGCCAGCGGCAGCCGGTCACCCGGCTCAATGAGCCGGGCACCAGGGGTCGTACTCATGAACGATGGCGTCCTGATCGCCGTCGTACTCGCTGGAGAGCATCACACCGAATTCGTTATCAGCCTGGAAGAGGATGACCGGCACCATCAGCGTGCGGGCCAGATCGAAGGCATGGCTCTGAGCGAGCGTGAGATTGTGCGACATTGAAAGGCACCCGTCTTGCGGCGGGGACCATCCCCGCTCGACAGGCGCCGACGTGTTCGGGGGCGGCTGCGGTCACCTCGCAGGCGAAGCCGAAGAGGTCGCACGCTTGCGTAGCGAACCCCTTGCGGGTTGATCGTGGAAGGCCGTACCGGAACCAAGGAAAGCCCATTCGAGAGCGGGGCTGGTTCTTCACCGGAAGCATGGTTGCCAAAGTGCACATCTTTCGTCCGCGCAGCGTCGTTGCTGTTCTGGTTGACAGCGAGAACGACCGTCATCCTTATGTGCGGTGTCAACGAAAGCTGTTTGTCGTACACGGCGAGGCTGCTACGCGAAACTGTCGTTTCCATTCGACGCATTCGAGGGCGAAAACGTTGCATGCATCCGGGGGGTCGGCCTGACCCAAGTACATGAGAAGCTGCTTCCGATCGGATCAGCAACTGCACTCGTTCGGGGGACTCGCCGCTTTGCGTCAGGGATGGCAGCCCGCGAGGGGCAAGACCCGCTTGCGGGGCTTGAGCGCAGCCAACAGCCCGGCCCGCAGGGCGACGCCCAATTCTCGCGGAGACATAGGTACGATGAATTGTAAGTAGCACATCGTCTTTGGCTGAATACCGCAATGGCGCGCCGACCTCACTCGGATTCCCCTGCATCTGTTGGCGAACTCATTTTGATGAAACTGCCGACGCGGGCACACACTCGCCGAACCGGAAGCTGTTCTGCGCATTATGGGAGCAATCCCTGCCGAAGCGCGAGGGCCACAGCATGCGGAAGGGTTAACGCAGCAAGATTGCGCCTGGCATTGTCCAGATGAAACTTCACCCCTCGCGGCGTGACATCGAGAAGCTCCGCAATATCCTGCATCGTCTTGCCATCAGAGATCCAGGCGAGACATTGCCGCTCGCGCTGTGTTAGTGGGCTCCCTATCCCGTCGCCTACTGACGTCCGCCCGATCTTGGCGCTTACATGTGCATGGTAGGTGAGACCGACCATTTTCAACATGTCTTGCGAGGTCTCGATGAAACGATCGAGCCCCAGGCTGCGGTCGTCCACTGCCAGCGTGAACGCCGCGAACTGGTTTTGGCTTGAGGGAATGCGAACCGTCAGACCGGTCCTGATCTTGAAGCTGAGCGCATCGTCAAACAGACGGCGTTCTTTCGCCGACCTTGCACTGCGCGCCTCGCGTCCATCCCACAGCAACATCCGGCTTGTATTTCGCGGTTCCTGAAGAACGGGATCGATGTTGTCGTACCCTTCCCGAAAGTAGTGGCTGGTCCAGCTCTTCGGATAGGATGAGATCAGATTGGGGCCATTCGCGCGTTGACCAAAATAGGCGAACCATCGGAATCCCAATGCATGCGCGGTTCGTTCCGCGACACGTCGGAAATCATCTTCGGTATGGGCAGAGTGAAGACAATCGACAAATTCATTGCACGCTCTTTTAACATCTTTCATTGCACCACTTCAGTCACTTCCCTCAGTCCCCAAAAAGCGAGCGCTTCAACGATTCGCGCTCTACGTGCAGGCCGTCTATTGCGATGTTGCGGCAGCTTTGCGGCACGAGCAGTTCCATAAATGCCCTGTCAGAACTGACAGCGCAACGCCGTGACCACGCCTGCTTTTCTGATCTCGAAGCTGTGATTCGTAAGCCGGAGATCAAGAATGAAGGTCATTGTGCGCACGCGTACGGAACTCGTGCACGACTCTGAACTGACAATGGGAATGCATCGTCTGCGAGGGCGCGTGTTCAAGGAACGGCTCGACTGGGACGTTTCTGTTTCCGACGGATTGGAGATCGATCAGTACGACACATTCAAGCCGACGTATCTGTTGGCGCTCAAGCAGCGCGACGTTGTCGGTTGTGTTCGCCTGTTGCCCACCACAGGGCGTAACATGCTGGCGGATACGTTCCCGGTGTTGCTGGATGGCCACGCGGCGCCGAAGGCTGCCAGGATCTGGGAGAGCTCGCGCTTTTGCGTTGACACCAAGAACGTGGCTGCGAGCGCAGAGAACGGCTTGCGGGAAGCGACGTTCCTGCTGTTTGCGGCAATGATTGAATGGGGCCAGCAGCGCGACCTTCAAGCCATCGCAACGGTCACGGATCTGCGCATGGAGCGCATCCTGCGCCGAGCCGGCTGGCATCTCGACCGCCTAGGCACACCTCGTCAAATCGGGGCGACCCAGGCCGTGGCTGGATTGTTGCCGATCACCGATGACGCTCTCGGCGCGATCCGAGCAACCGGGAAGATTTCAGGGCGTGCAATTGACGGGCCGTCAAGTCTCGCGCTCGCGGCATAGCATCGAACGTCTCGGTTCCTGAGAAAAAAGGTCCTCAACAATGGATCCTGCTGCATTTGCCGTTCTGGTCGAACAGTGCGCCCCGAGGCCGGACCTGGTCCGGCCGCTGACGGCGATTGTGCGGCAGGCGAGCTCGTTCGAGCCGCTGCTCATCACGATTGAGGGGCGGAAACCGATTCCGATTCAGGCAACCAACCGTGACGAAGCGATCCAGCTCTCGACCGAGGCCATCGCCGCCGGCCAGCAGGTCCGGACCGGACTCGCTCAACTTGATGCCAGGGAAACAAAGCAGGCCGGCCTGACGGCTACCACGACATTCGACGCGTACAAGCATATCGCAGGCCTTGGCAAATTGTTTGACGCGCGACTGCAGTCAGCGAGCATGAAAAGCGCAGACTGCGACCAGGCGATTGCCCGTGTTGTTGTGAGTTTCGCCGCGAGGGCTCCCAGCACAACGCCGGAGCCTCGTACCCAGCCGATGGCGTCCGCCGGTGCCGACAGCTCCACGGGCGTCAGGGCGCCGACAATCAACATACCAGCACCCTCTGTCAGTGAGCATCCGAGCTGGGACGTCTATCGGGCAGGACTGGGCTCCTCAGCCTTCGTCTATGACCGATGAGGAACATCATTGTTTTCGTCTCAACTCAACATCGCGGTCCGGGCCGATCCGGCTGCATACCAATCGGGGCCATGTCATGACTTCTTCTCTTAAACACTCTGCTGCCCTCCTTTGCATGGGGGCCGTCCTCAGTATCGCCTTGATCGAGCCCGCCCTGGCGCAGACCGCGAACATCGAGGGCGTGCTCCAGAACATTGTCACGATGTTGACCGGCAACGTCGCGCGCCTGCTGGCGACCCTGGCGGTCATCATCGTCGGCATCGCCTGGATGTTCGGCTATCTCGATCTGCGCAAGGCTGCCTATGTCGTGCTCGGCGTCGCCATCACGTTCGGCGCCTCCGAGGTTGTCTCCACGTTGACCGGAGGTCGCTAATGATCGAGGCCACGCGTCTCACGGAGGACACCTTGTTCCTCGCCTGCACGCGTCCTGCCATGGTTGCCGGGGTCACCATGGAAGCGATGGCGCTCAACGTGATATTTTCCTGCATCCTGTTCCTGGCAGCCGGGAGCATCGTCTACGGCCTGGTCGCGATTCCGATCCATGGCCTCTGTCGCATCATCTGCCGCCACGACCCCAACATGTTCCGGATTCTGCTCGCCTGGATCGAAACCCGAGGGCGTGCACGCAACGCCACGTTCTGGGGCGGATCGTCCTGCACGCCGCTCACCCTCGTCCGGCGATATCGAACGAGGGACCTCGGTCATGCGTAATGCAACGCTTAAAACCCTGGAGATCGAGCCCGATGTCTACCTGCCGTTCGGCCGGCATGTCACTGCTACGGTGATCAGTCTTACAACACGTGCCCTGCTGACGGTGATCCAGATCGACGGCACTTCGTTCGAGACTGCCGAGATCTCAGATCTGAACGATCTTCATAGCAAACTAACTCTTACCCTGCGTAATATTGCAGATCCGCGGCTGGCGGTCTGGACCCATTTGGTACGCCGCCGAACGTCGGTCTATCCGGACGGCGCCTTCCAATCGAGCTTTGCGGCGGAACTTGACGCACAATATCGCGAACAGCTTCACAAGGAAGCGCTGTTTCGCAACGATCTCTATCTGACGCTGGTGTGTCATCCAGGGCGCGCGGCGACGGATACGGCGGCCGCGTTCTTCAGGCGCCTTGGCCGAAGCGCCGGGCACTCTGTCGAGGTCGACCGCGAGGCCCTGAAGCGGCTTGACGATGCAACGCGAGACATCGTCGCGGCGCTCGACCGCTACGGCGCCTGTGCGGTGGGATTGGTTGAGCGCGGCGGCATCACCTTCTCAGAACCGATGGAGTTGCTCCACGCGCTCGCCTCCGGGGAATGGATGCCGATGCCACTGCCCCAAGGCCCGATCGGCTCCGCGCTCTATTCAAACCGTGTCATCTTCGGCCGCGAGGCTCTGGAAATCCGCGGAGCCGGCGGATCGCGGTTCGCTGGCATGTTCGGACTCAAGGAATATCCGGCGTCCACCCGGCCTGGCCTGTTGAACGCGCTGCTTTCTGCGCCATTTGAACTCGTTGTCACGCAATCGTTCGCGTTTTTGGCGACGGCCGATGCCAAGACGGTTCTGACGCGCAAGCAGAACCAGTTGGTCTCGGCTCAGGACCCGGCTGCCTCGCAGATCGACGAACTCTCCGATGCGCTCGACGATCTCGAATCCAACCGGTTCGTGCTTGGCGAGCATCACCTCTCGCTCCTGGTCTACGCCGGTACGCCTTCGCAGCTGCAGGAACACATGAGCGTGGCAAGGCGCGCGCTGGCCGATGCGGGTGCGGTGGTCGCCAGGGAAGATCTTGGACTCGAGGCAGCCTATTGGGCGCAGCTTCCGGGGCTGTTCAAATACCGGGCACGCACCGGCGCGATCAACTCGCGGATTTTCGCGGCGTTCTCTCCCTTCCACACCTATCCCACAGGACAGCCAGCTGGCAACCATTGGGGGCCGGCGGTCGCGATGCTCAAGACCGCGTCCGGCTCGCCTTTCTATTTTTCCTTTCATCATGGCGATCTCGGCAATACCTTCATCTGCGGCCCCTCGGGGTCCGGCAAAACCGTCGTGCAGAACTTCCTGCTGTCGCAGGCCGAGCGGCTCGGCGCGTCCTACGTTTTCTTCGACAAGGACCGTGGCGCCGAGATTTTCGTCCGCGCCGCCGGTGGCACCTATCTGACCCTCCATAACGGCGCCCCGACCGGGTGCGCGCCACTCAAGGCCCTGGATCTGACGCCAGCCAATCTTTCCTTCCTGGGCGAACTGGTCCGGAAACTCGTCACGCCGGACGACCGCCCGCTGACCGTGATCGAGGAGGAGCGCATCGATTCCGGGTTGCGAGCGCTCGGTCAACTGCGGCAGGCGGAGCGCTCATTCGGGGCATTACGGGCTTTTCTCGGCCAGCAAGATCGCGAGGGCATTGGTGCGCGGCTCGAGCGATGGTGCCGGGGAGCTCCATTCGGCTGGGTGCTCGATGGCGATCACGACGCCATCGGCCTTGACGCCCGGTTCATTGGTTTTGACATGACCGACCTGCTGGATCATCCCACCGTACGCACGCCGCTGATGATGTATCTGTTTCATCGCGTTGAGCGCCTGATCGACGGCCGGCGCCTGATCATCGACATCGACGAGTTCTGGAAAGCGCTTGGCGACGAAGCATTTCGTGATCTCGCCAACAACAAGCTGAAAACCATCCGCAAGCAGAACGGTGTGATGGTGTTCGGCACGCAGTCTCCGCGCGATGCGCTGGGCTCCCCGATCGCGCACACCATTGTCGAACAGTGCCCGACGCAAATCTTCCTGCCGAACGCGCGGGGAACGCGCTCGGACTATGTCGACGGGTTTCACCTGACCGACACGGAGTTCCGCCTGATCAAGGAGGAGCTCTCTCCCGAAAGCCGGCGCTTCCTTGTCAAGCAAGGCCACAACTCGGTGGTGGCGGAACTAGATCTCGGCGGGTTCGACGACGCGCTCGCGGTGCTTTCCGGGCGCACCGAAACCGTCGAGCTCCTCGACCGCATTCGCTCCGAGATCGGCGACGATCCGGCCCAATGGTTGCGGGTATTTCACGCAGAGCGGAGGAAAGTCCGATGATGCGTCAGCGTATTTCGGCGATGTTCGCGTCCGTGTCAGTTGTGACGCTTCTGACGGCATCTCCGGGAGGAGCGGAGATTGTGTTCGACCCAAGCGTGTTTGCGCGGCAATTTGAGCAACTGACGGAACTGAAGAAGCAGGTCGACACCCTGACGTCGCAGCTCAAGGTCGCACAGGACCAATTGAACCAGGCCAAGCAGCTTTATGACAGCTTCAACAAACGGACCAATGCCAACGACATCGGAGCGCTCTTAAACACGCCACAGTTTCGCAAAGTGTTGCCGCAACAGTTTGCCGTTATCGAAAAGCTGGTCGCGGGGCAGGGCAGCGGCATTTTTGCGAATTCGATCAACCAGTATCTCAATCAAAATCGCGCCTATGCCGGCAATAGCGGCAATTCGTATTACGAGAGCGAGCTCGACCGGATCGCCCGGCAGACTGGCGCCAAGCACTCCATGGGCCAGGCGGTGTACGACACCGCCTCGCAGCGCGTCGATGCACTTGAGGAACTCAGAACCCGCATCAGCTCGGCAACCGACGCCAAGGAGATCCTCGATCTGTCCGCGCGGCTGCAGGCCGAACAGGCGCTGCTGCAGAACGACGTGCTCCGGATGCAGGGTCTGGCAATGATCCAGCAGGCCCGCACCGATATGGACGCACAGCGGGAGCGGGAGAAACAGCGACAACTCGTCGATGAGATCAAGGCAGCCCTGCAATGAAAACGATGACTTCTATTCTAGTGTTGCTTGCCGCAACAATCAGCCTCACGGGCTGCAACGAGGCCGACACCAGTCATCCGCCGAAAACAGTCAGCTGGTTTTTTGAACATCGCGACGAGCTTGCGGTGGCTCTCAAAGCGTGCCGCGACAACCCGGGCCAACTCGCAAAGACGCCAAATTGCGTCAACGCCAATGAAGCCCGCAACAAGGTCACCGTCCAAGAGATGAAAGACGCCCTGAAATAAGGATCGCCGCGATGGCCGTTAACGTCTTCGACAGCTTCTTGAAAGAGTTCGAGCAACCGATCACGGCATTCGTGTCGACCTCGGCTTCGAATCTTGCCTCCTACATCGATGGTCCGCTGCGTACTGCCGTGATGCTCTACGTTATCCTTTACGGTTTTGCCGTGATGCGGGGAGCGATTTCCGAGCCGATCATGGAATTCGCCTGGCGGGCGATGCGGATCGTGGTCGTGGTCGTGGTCGTGGTCGTGGTCGTGGTCGTGGTGTTGCTAGCGACGAACTCGAGCACATTCCAACAGTACGTGACGGGATTGTTCTTCGACTCTTTGCCGAAGGAAATCGGCAATGCGTTGGCGGGCTCTGGACTGAATACCAGTTCCGGAGCTCCGTTCGATCAGCTTCTGTCCAAAGGTATTGACGTAGCCAACAAGATCTACGACCAGGCTGGCCTGACCAACATCGCGCCCGCACTGATTGCGGCCATTCTCCTGGTCTTTGTGGCTGTCGGGTCGTTTCTGCAATTCGCCATCCTGCTCTACGCCAAAGTTGGTCTCGGCGTCGTGATCGCGCTCGGCCCGGTCTTCATTGCGCTGGGACTATTTGAGGCGACCCGCCCGTTTACAGAAGCGTGGCTTCGGCAGGTCGCCAATTTCGTGATCCTGCTGGTGCTGGTGGTCGCTCTGGTCGGGCTGATGCTAACCACCGTCACCGGCTTCATCGACAGGTTCGCGACAAACGCGGGAACGGCGGGCGAGATGGTGCTGGCCGCGGTCGCCATCAGCGCGGTGCTCGGTCTGTCCGGATACATCGCGCTTCATTTGCCGATCGTCGCGGGCGGTCTCGCCGGGGGCGGCGCCTCGCTGGCGAGCCGGCTGGTGACGAGCCCGTTAATTGCCAATGCGACAGCCGCCGCTGGCGGAGCATACGCCGGCGCGCGCTGGTCGGCCAGCCGGGGTCTCGCGGCGATGAGAGCTAGCCGGCAGGGCGGCAGCATGCGGCGCACACGCTCGCAGGGGACTACGGCCGCGTAAGCAATAGTCGCCGGCATCAGGCGACAGAGAATAACAGGGGCATCAGAACGATGTGGCGTCGACTATTCATCATTTGCGTCATCGCATGGCAGCTTGGCGGCTGCGCAATATGGTCCAAGGGGCCGCCGTCTTGCGACGGCCTGGCTCGGCGGCCGCTTAATCGCTCGTTGTGGGATTGGGAATCCGGGGCGCCGTTGGCAACACCGGAGCCGCCAGTTCCGCCATCCGCACCAATTATCCGCAAGGGTGAAAGTAGCCCCCCAGCGCCCTCCGTTCATCTCGCCGCATCCGGCCGCGGGATCGACATTGCGGCCTCTTATCGCGCCTGCGGCAAGGAGGCGTGAGATGATCGGGCATGATGACCTGAAAGCCTACTTCGATAATGCGCGGCGATGGGAACAGGATCTGTTGCTCTCGGCCCATCGCTCGCGGCGAATAGCGTGGGTGATTGCCGCGGGCGCCTGCGCTTTGGCGGTGGCCTCGGTCGGCGCGGTCGCTGCACTTGCGCCGCTGAAGACGGTCGAGCCATTCGTCATCCGAGTCGATAGTGCCACCGGCATTGTGGACACCGTCGCCGCCCTCAATTCGACGCCGGCGCGCTACGACGAAGCCGTCACCAAATTTTTTCTTGGGCGCTACGTGCGCGCGCGGGAAGGTTACAGCTATCCGGAAGCCGAAACTAACTTTCGCACGATTTCCTTGCTCTCGGGGCAGGGCGAACAGGCTCGTTTCGCAGCCTGGTACCGCGGCTCCAATCCCGAAAGCCCACAGGTCGTTCAAGGCCGTTTCGGGATCGCGACGGTGCGTATCAAGGCGATTTCGCTGTTGGCCGACAATGTCGCGTCGGTGCGTTTCATGAAGGAAAGCCGCAAGGGTGAGGAAACCCGCGTCACCCATTGGGTCTCGACCCTGACGTTCTCTTACGCCAACGCGCCGATGTCCTCCGCCGACCGTCTGATCAATCCACTCGGCTTTCTGGTTTCGGAATACCGGGCCGACCCGGAGGTGCTGCCATGAAACGTTTCGTGCTCTTGATGACTTTAGCCCTCGGATTTGCAGGACCCGTGCTGGCACTGCAGCAGCCCGCACCGGGTCAACGCGACGCGCGCGTGCGCACCGTGACCTATGACCCCGCCAATGTGGTCCAGGTCAACGGCGTGATTCGGGCTTCGACCCAGGTCGTGTTTTCCGACGATGAGGAGGTCGCCCATGTCGCGATCGGTGACGCGGTCGCATGGGAGGTCGCACCGGCAGGTTCGATCCTGTTCCTAAAGCCGCGTGAAAAACATTCACCGACCAACCTGCAGGTCGTCACCACCCGCCCCGACGGGCGCAAACGCTCCTATCAGTTCGAGTTGTCGATCGCCGAGACCACGCTGGCGGACAGTTACTTTGTCGTCCGCTTCGCCTATCCCGGTGACGAGATCGAGCGTCGGCGCGCTGAGGCGGCCGCCCGCGGCGCCGAGCGGGAAGGCGCGCTAATCGAGCAGACTTTTGACCTGCATCATGCCTATGGCGCGCGCAACTGGCGGTTTTCGGCTCAGGGCTCGATCGACCTCGAACCGGAAGCCGTCTTCGACGATGGCAAGGAGACCACGTTCCGCTTCGCTGGCAATCGCGAGATCCCGGCGATCTACCTGATCAACTCGGACGGATCGGAAAGTCTGGTCCCTAAGGATGTCCGCAGCGAGCTCGTGGTGGTCCACGCCACGGCACGCGAGTTTCGACTGCGCAAGGGCGACATCGTGCTCTGCATCTTCAATGAAGCGTTCGATGCCGTAGGCGTCAATCCCGGCACCAACACCACAAGCCCCTCGATCGAGCGGCGGGCGAAGAAGTCACCTCCAACCCGCAAAGCACAATAGCGAGCGCAGCATGACCGAGCTTGAGAATGAGACGCTTGCCGGCGACCGCGGCATTACCCCGGTGGGAGGAGGAGACAATGGTCGAACAGCGATGCTCAAGCGCGGCTTCGGCGCGCTCGCGCTCACGGCCTTTGCCTTCCTCATCATCTGGGGCACCTGGAAAGGCGACAAGCCGGTCACCGATTCCGCCCGCAAGCTCATGATCCGCCAGGCGGCGGCATTCGAGCCCGTCGCGGAGCTACCTTCCGCGCCAATCACAACAGCGTCCATTCCGGTCGCGCCAATCTCAGCCCCACCAGCGGCCCCCACGCCCGCACCGGATCAGATGCTGGAAAGCGCGCGGCGCGCGCCGGTGCTGGCCTATAACCGGCCGATCGCATCGGGGCGACCGACCCGCGACGGCGTGACCGGAAGTGTTCCCATCGATCCCTATGGTTTTGGGCGGGCCGAGCCACGCAACGAACTTGCCGACAAGCTGAAACCCACGCCGATTGAGGGTGTGCGCGCAGCGCGGCTTCCCAATCGCAATCTCGTGGTCACCCAGGGCACATCGATCCCGTGCGTGTTGGAGACCGCGATGTCGTCGGATGTGGCCGGTTTTGTCTCCTGCGTCGTGCTGCGCGACGTGATGTCGGATTCTGGCAACGTGGTGCTCATGGAAAAGGGCACGCAGGTGGTCGGCGAATATCGCGGCAATGTACGGCGCGGCTCAAAACGCATGTTCGTGCTGTGGACCCGCGCCAAGACGCCGACGGGCGTCATCGTGGCACTGGCCTCGCCTGCCACGGATGCGCTGGGCCGTGCCGGCTTCGACGGCGATATCGACACCCATTTCTGGGAGCGGTTCGGTTCAGCGCTGTTGCTGTCGATCGTCAACGACGCCTCCTCGATCGGGCGCCAGCAACTGCAAGACAGCTCGATCCAGGTGAATAATACCACTGGCGCCACCAACACCGCGGCCGGTATCGCCGTTGAGCAGTCGATCAACATCCCACCGACCCTGAACAAGAATCAGGGCGAACTCGTCAATATCTTTGTGGCGCGCGATCTCGATTTCTCCTCGGTCTATCAACTCAAACGGATCGAAACCCGCACCCAGATTTTCGACCGTACCGTCCCCGGAGCCATCGTCGGGCCGGCTGTGGTGACGAAATGAGCGCGGTCACCTCTATCGAGCGCGATGGCGGCCGCCTGGTGCTGGCGCGCTACCTCGAACCGCTGGCACCGTACCTGGCGGATAACACCCTGACCGAAATCGTCGTCAACCGTCCCGGCGAGATTTTTGTGGAAGGGCCTGACGGTTGGACCCGGCATGAAGCAGCCACCCTCACGTACCCTTACCTCTCGCATCTTGCGACCGCTGCTGCAGGCCTCACGCTTCAAGATATCGGTCCGGAACACCCTGTTGTGTCGACCAGCTTGATCGGTGAAGAGCGATGTCAGATCGTGGTAACGCCAGCGGTCCCGGCCGGCACGGTCAGCCTTACGATCCGCAAGCCCTCGACGCTGACCATGAACCTGGACTCTCTCGAGCGGGTAAGGCTGTTCGACGAGGTCCGCTCCGTTGGCGACGAGCTTGACCCCGATGAACACCGATTGATCGCCCTGAAAGAAGCCGGCCACTGGCGCGAGTTCCTCGAGCTTGCGGTGCGCACCCGCCGCAATATCCTGATCTCGGGGGCGACCGGTTCGGGCAAGACCACTCTGTCCAAGGCGCTGATTGCGGCGATCCCAGCGCATGAACGGCTGATCACCATTGAAGACACCGCCGAGCTCGTCCTCCCGCATCAGAATTGCGTCCGGCTGCTCTATGCCAAGGACGGGCAGGGCGTTGCCAGAACCGGCCCCCGCGAACTGCTGGAATCGTCCTTGCGCATGCGGCCCGACCGCATCCTGCTGCAGGAGCTGCGCGACGGCACCGCCTTCTTTTATCTCAGAAATGTGAATTCGGGGCACCCGGGATCGATCACGACAGTTCACGCGGACAGCGCCCGCCTTGCCTTCGAACAAATGACCTTGCTGGTCAAGGAGAGTGCGGAGGGACGTGACCTTCATCGCGACGATATCCGTTCGCTGTTGCTGCATCTGGTCGACGTTGTCGTCCAGATGCAGAAGCGGGGCGGCCGCTACCGTATTTCGGAACTCTACTATGACCCCGTTCGCAAACGCGACCACGCCCGTTAAGGCGGCGCTGGGCACGGCGCTTGCGCTCGGTGCCGGCGCAATATTTCTGCTTGTCGCCTCAAACATTCTGCTGCTCGGCCTCAGGCTCCATGATGGCGGCTTTCACTGGTTGGAGATCGCCACAGGCTGGCCGCGTTATGGCGCCGACCCGCGTTTCGACCGCTGGCTGACGCTGTCGACCCTCGCCGGTGTGGTTGTGGTCTTTGGCCTGCTCGGCGCCATCCTCCGGCACCGTCCGCTTCCCCTTCACGGCAACGCCCGTTTCGCTTCCGAGCGCGAGATCAAGGCTGCCGGCCTGCGATCCAGGGAGGGTCTGCTGCTCGGCCGCAAAGATGGTGCCATGCTCTGCTTCGGCGGATCGGAACACGTTCTCCTCTACGCCCCAACCCGCGCCGGGAAGGGCGTCGGCTATGTCATTCCAAACCTGCTCAATTGGCCGGATTCAGTCGTTGCGCTCGACGTCAAGAAGGAGAACTGGGATCGCTCCGCCGGCTTTCGCGCCGCCCACGGGCAGGAGGTCCATTTGTTCGATCCCCTCGACGAAAACGGTCGCACCGCGCGCTACAATCCACTGGGCTATGTGCGCAGCGATCCTGCCGACCTCTATGACGATCTGCAGCGCATCGCGGTCATGTTGTTTCCGGCCGAAAGCCGCGGCGATCCGTTCTGGTTCGAGGCGGCTCGTTCGTCCTTTGTGGCGATCGGCGGCTATGTCGCGGAGACGCCAGGCTTGCCATTGACGATCGGCGAGATCCTGCGTCAGCTGTCGGCGACCCAGGATCTCAAGACTCACTTTGACAAAGTCATCACAGACCGCAAGGCAGGTCCTTCACCGCTGTCGCGGTACTGCATCACGGCGCTGAACGATTTCCTCGCCGCCTCCGAGAACACATTGAACTCGGTCCGCAAGACGGTGACGGCCCGACTCGGCCTCTGGCTCAATCCCCGCATCGATGCCGCAACCTCGACCAACGATTTCGACCTGCGGCAGCTGAGGCGGCGTCCCATGTCGATCTATCTCGGGGTGACGCCTGATAATCTCGATCGCATGGCGCCGCTGCTGAATCTGTTTTTTCAGCAGGTGGTCGATCTCAATACCCGCGAACTGCCGGAACAGAACCCCACACTCAGTCGCAAAGTGCTGCTGTTGCTCGACGAATTTCCGGCACTGGGCAATGTCAATGTGCTGGCAAAATCGGTCGCCTTCATCGCCGGATACGGCATCCGCCTTCTCACCGTCGTGCAGAGCCCGGCGCAGTTGCGCGCGATCTACGGGATCGACGCCGCCCGCAACTTCACGACCAACCACGCCATTGAGGTGGTATTTGCACCGAAGGAGCAGGACGTGGCCAATGAGCTCTCGGAGCGCATCGGCTACGACACCGTGAAAGCGCGCAGCCGCAGCGGTCCGAAGGGTCTCGCGATGCGCTCGACCAGCGAGACCATCTCCGAACACCGCCGCGCTCTGATGCTTCCCCAAGAGCTCAAACTTCTTCCGAAATCCAAGGCCTTCATCCTCGGCACCGGAATTCCACCCATCATTGCGGATAAGATCATCTATTACGAGGACAAGGCATTCCTGCAGCGATTGCTGCCAGCGCCGGTGCCAGAATTGCCCAAGGGACGCTCAAACGCGCTGCTTGATGCCGAAATCAAGGAACTCCGTTCCGAGGTCGCTGAACTTCGAGCGGTGTTCCGGGCGCGGCCCATGACCGATGAGGAGGTGGCCGACCCCTCCACGATTCCCGCGAATGCCTCATTCGACTTTGGGGACGTGAATGTCGACCTCGAAGGTCTCTCGGAGGATGACATGAAGGCCTGGACTCTGAGCTATATCGATGCCCAAGCCATCCCGCCGGCGCGACGGTCCGGCCGCAAGAAAAACGAGCCGCAGCATGAACGACACGCGTGACGATAGCGAGGACTTCAGTCTCGAACGGCAAGGTCGCGCCCGGCGCGATTCCAATAGAGACAAGGGGGGTGACGACACTGCAGCCAGGTCAGCGCCGACCGACCAGCCATCCTCCGCGACGGGCCAGGACAATGCCTTCCCGGATCGTATCCGCCGCAAATACTATGTGGTGGCCAACGCGTCGGGAAGAGATGCGCCGGATGGCGAAGCGCGGCTTTATGCGGATGCGCGGGGCGAGTATCTCGCATTTAAAGTCACAGAAGATCGCCTGGTCACGCGGCTGGTCGCCGCCGAGGTGATCCGCGACATGGTCAGCGTGGTGCAACATCGACAATGGGAGGCCCTCCACGTCCGCGGCTCCGCGAAATTCCGGCGCGAGGCATGGCTTGAAGCCGGCGCGCGCGGTATCGAAGTCCAGGGTTATCAGCCGACTGATCTCGATCGGCAGGCACTCTCCGATCGGCAGGAAGCCTCGAACCGAACACATCCCCATACGCACGAGGTGGAGGTTCGTTCGGGTTCTGACAAAGACCGGCGCGGGGAACGACTTGACTACGACAGAGGTGTCTCAGGACGCTTGATCGAGGTCGGCCGGGCACCCTATCGCAATCATGACGGTGCCGAGACATCCACCTATGTGGTCGTGGAGCTCGACAACGGCCGGCAACATCAAGTGTGGGGCGTGGGGCTTGAAAAGGCGACCGCCGATAGCGGGGCAGGGCCTGGCGATCGCATCCAAGTGCGCAGGGATGGTGTCGAACGCGTCGCCAAAGATATTAAGGTCATCGATGCGGCAAGCGGGAGTGCGCGTATTGAGCGGCGGCAGGTGCCTCGCAACCGTTGGCGGGTGACGGCGGAGAGGTTTCGCGCGGCAGATCGGCAGACTGCCGCTCGAGATCCGGACCTTGTCGCGGCACAGTCGCAAATTGTAGCCTTAGAGAAGCTCCTAGAACGCGCGTTCCCAAAGGACGAGCACGCACGTCGGCGTGTCGCGGATGCTGTCAAGGAGCGCATCGCCCAACACATCGAGAAGGGGCATTCGTTTGCGCCGGCGACGGTCATAGAACCCGTTCGAGATCGTCATCAACCGGGACGCGACAAGGAAGAGGTCCGACAAAGCCGGAGCGGCGAGCGCATGAGAATGCAGGAGCGTGGCCGCTGAATGCGCAATCTATCTTTCCGGCTTGACGTCAGTCATAGCCCGGTGTGATTAAGGCTCCAACATGCTGATCCAGGAGGCAATCGACGTCGCCGTTATCGTGAACGCTCTGAGAGCTCTGGGTGATGAGAAATTGCCCTAGTCAGCCGCGCCTGTGGAGCGCGAGACCATCCCCGAACGAACGGCGATTTTAGCGCGCAAAGCGCGCGTTCGGCAAGTCGTTCCGATCTCGTCACGCTTCAGCGTCCTGAGCAATTTCCTCCAACGATGCGAGGCGTGGTCTCCAGGTGTAACTGCACGCCTCCGGAGACCTACACCGGATACTTGCCAACAGAGATTTGCCTGTTCATGGTGTCAACGGCGGTCTTCATCCATGCTGGAATGGTTGCTTCCGCATGGACTTTCGGTCGTAGAACCAAGCCTTGGCTCCTTCCGTCGCGGCAATGTAGCCAACGACGATCGCGAGGACTGTGCTCATCTGGAGAGCCGATAAAGGCACAAAGCCAACAATCGAACTCAAGGGGCCGAGGAACGGAATCGCGAGTGTCCCGGTGGCAACTACAAGCGTGGTCCATAACAGCAGGCGACTGGGCCTGCTTCGAAAAGCCGGTCTCTGCGTTCGCAGGATAAGCACAACGGCGAGTTCGGTCAGCACCGAGACGATGAACCAAAACGTTTGAAACGTCGGCTGGTCGGCGTGAAAAACAAGCAGCAGCGCCGAAAATGTTACGAGATCGAAGACCGAGCTGATCAGTCCAAAGACGATCATGAAACGCCTGACATTCTTGATATTCCAGCGCTGAGGCAGAAGTAAGCGGTCAGGATCGACGTTGTCGCTTGAGATTGCAATCGACGGCACGTCGGAAAGAAAATTGTTCAGCAGGATCTGCTTGGCCGCCAGCGGCAGGAACGGAAGCAGCGGCGCGGCCAGCGCCATGCTCAGCATGTTTCCGAAGTTCGCGCTGGTGGTGATCGAAATATATTTGAGCGTGTTGGCGACGGTCCGCCTTCCATCCTCGACGCCGCTGCGCAAGCAATCGAGATCGCGGCTCAACAGGATAATGTCGGCGCTCTCGCGCGCGACATCCACGGCCCCCTCAACCGAGATGCCGACATCGGCTGCATGCAGGGCCGGCGCGTCGTTGATGCCGTCGCCGAGATATCCGACCGAGTGCCCGGTTTTCTGCAAGGCGCGGACAATCCGCTCTTTCTGTTGGGGATCGATCTCAACGAAAAGGTCGGTGCGTGGCGCCAGATGCCATAACGCCTCATCCCTGAATTTACCCAGGGCCTCGCCGGTTAGCATCGACTTCGGATTGAGACCAACGGCCTTGGCCAAATGTGCCGTCACATGGCGGTTGTCTCCGCTAATCACCTTGATGCGAATGCCGAGCTGCGCGAGGTCGTGAGAGCTGGCGCCGGTTGTTTGGACAGCGCCCCGCGGGATTTAAGTGGATTCCTGCCGGGTTATGCTGAACGCGGGGCCTTACGATTTTGTCGTTGCGTCGGGAGGGCGTAGCCCGACCAGAGCGACGACAAAATCGTCGGCGACGGTCATGCGGCCATCACCATAGCTTGCGTGCCGAAGTAAGCCTCGTCGGGCGTGCGCCCGTCAAGGCTCGAGTGAGGGCGTCCCTGATTGTAGAAGGCCAGATACTTGGCAATTGACGCTCGCGCCTCGGACACGCTGTCGTAGGCGCGGAGATAAACTTCTTCGTATTTGACCGTGCGCCAGAGCCGCTCGACAAACACGTTGTCGCGCCAGGCGCCCTTGCCGTCCATGCTGATGGCGATCTTCGCGTCCAGCAGCACATCGGTGAACTCGAGGCTGGTGAACTGGCTGCCCTGGTCCGTGTTGAAAATCTCGGGCCTGCCGTGCTTCGCCAACGCCTCCTGGACCGCTTCGACGCAGAAGGCCGCCTCCATTGTGATCGAGACGCGATGGGCCAGGACCCGTCGGCTGAACACATCGACGACCGCCGCGAGATAGACGAAGCCACGCCGCATCGGAATGTAGGTGATGTCCATTGCCCACGCCTGGTCGGGCCGCTCGATCTTCAATCCGCGCAACAGGTACGGGTAGATCTTGTGACCCGGTGCCGGCTTACTCGTGTTCGGGCGACGATAGACCGCCTCGATCCCCATGCGCTTCATCAGCGTCGCGATGTGGCGGCGACCGGCGTATACGCCCTCCCGCCGCAGCAACGATCGCTGCATACGCGCTCCCGCGAAGGGATAATCGAGATGCAGCTCATCGAGCCGACGCATCAAGGCAAGGTCCTCGGCCGAAACTGGCCGAGGTTCATAGTAGACCGTGCTGCGAGCCAGCTTCAGGACCTTCGCCTGGCGCACGATAGAAAGATCATGACCGCGGTCGATCATCGCTTTGCGCTCAGCAGGCCCGCCTTGGTGAGCGCGCCGGACAAAAAATCGTTTTCCAACGCCAGCTCGCCGATCTTGGCATGTAACGCCTTCAAATCGACCGGCGTCTCGGCCGACGCCTTGTCATGCCCAAACACGCCGGCGGCGCCTTCCAGGAGCTGGTTTTTCCAGATCGTGATCTGGTTCGGATGAACATCAAACAGTTGCGCCAGCTCCGCCAGCGTCTTGTCGCCTTTGACCGCAGCCAAAGCAACCTTCGCCTTGAATGCCGGAGAATGCATCCGGCGGCTCTTCTTCGTCATCTTCGCTCCTGATTCGCAGCAAGAATCCTCGCCGCTGTCAGGCAGAAAATCCACTCAAGCTACTGTCCGAATTTGCGGAGCCAGCTCTGTGGATCGTGCGCTGCGCCTCGGCTTTGGGTGGGTCGGAGAAAATCAAAAATCCGCGGAACGTCATGTCGTGCTCTTGATCGCGCCCATAATGTGGCTCGGCCGCGACCCTGCGTGTAGCCACGGCCAGGACCCGGAATCCCTCGGTCCCCTTGGCCTCAAAGACCGCACCAAGTTCGGTGCGCAATGCGCTCGTAAGGGGGATATCGACGGCATCGCGTTCGAACGACGAGCAGATATCGAGCACATTGGAAAAAGCACCCTTGGTGACGATGAGATGCTGGGTCTGATTGCCGTCTTCCGCGACCACGATGGTCAGCCGGCGGCGAACGAAGTCGTAGGGGATTTCGTCGATTTTGGCAAAACCCTGCGTCGTCAAGCCCGTGGTTCTGCCCGCGGCCACGATCGCGGCATCGAGCGGATTTTCGATGCCGGTCTCGAACGCCGCGTTGAGGAAGGCAAACTTGCTGACTTCGTCGGCTGGCCGATTGTTCGCGTCCAGCACACCGTTGAGAACGATGGTGCCCTCGGTCAGCGTGCCGGTCTTGTCGGTGCACAGGATATCCATGCTGCCGAGATTCTCGATGGCCTCCAGGCGGCGGACGATGACGCCGCGCCGGCCCATGGCCCGGGCCCCCGCGGACAGGGTCACACTGACGATCGCCGGCAACAACTCGGGCGACAGACCGACGGCGAGCGCGACGGCAAACAGCAGGGACTCAATCACCGGACGACCGAGAAGCAGATTTACGGTCAGGACGAATAGAACAATGATGACCATCGCGCGGATTAGAAGGTATCCGAACTGACGCACGCCCCGCCCGAAATCCGTCTCGGGCTCGCGGGTTTTAAGCCGTGCCGCGATTGCGCCAAACACGGTCCGGAGACCGGTTTCGACGACAACAATCTTCGCCGTGCCGCTTTGGACCGAGGTGCCTAGAAAGACTGCATTCGTCCTGGCAGAAACAGCCGCCTCCGGCTTTATGATCCCAGGCTGTTTTTCGACAGGAAATGACTCGCCTGTCATGCTGGCTTCATTCACCAAGAAATCCACCGCCTCGATTACGAGGCCATCGGCCGGAATCAAATTACCTGCTGACAGCAGGATGATATCGCCGGGTACGATGGTGCTGACGGGCACAGCCAGTTCGACACCGTCCCGCAGGACGCGGCATGTCATCGCCAAGCGGCGTTTCAGTTCCTCGACCGCCGTCGACGCGCGGTACTCCTGGAACAAGCCGAGCAGGGTGCTTCCGAGCACGATCGCCAGAAATGATGGTCGAGTCCACCCACTGTTGCAGCACCAGCGAGATCGCCGCGGCGAATATCAGAATGAGAACGAGCGGGCTCTCGAATTGCCGCAGAAACAAACGAAGCGCGCTCAGGCGGGATGATTCTTCAACGACGTTGGGACCCACTAGGCGTAGCTGCGCGATGGCTTTCTCCGAAGAAAGGCCACCGGGACCCGATCCCAACGAGGTCATCAGCGCAACAGCGTCCCGGCTCCAGTAGGGGCTATCAAGGCATGGACCGCTCATTCACCATTCCAATCCATAACGGACGCCGCGGCAATTCTTTGACGACTTGTTCCAAGCGCCCAAGCCAGTCTGTGCTGCGGTCGCGGTAAATGGCTACGATGCCAGGCGGCGATCGAAACAAGCGGGACCCACCCGGAGTTGCCGCACGGGTCCCCAGCATGGAACCGGAACACTGCCTTTGAGGCGTCGCTCGGCAAGATGCTCCTGCAAACTACTGCGCCAAATGCCTTTGATATTGATCTTGAGCAAAGTCGCGTCATAAGATTGCGGGCAATCTCCAAGCGTGAGCTAAATGAAGGCAGCGCGGCTGTCTTTGAGGGCATCAACGATAGACCGCAATTCGACGGTGGTCCCGATGAAAAAGCCAGTCCTCTCAATTGATGAGCCGGAGGTGAAAAAGGCACTACGAGCCGATAGACCTCCTACCGAAGGTTTCGTGGTGATCGTCGACGGCCATTTCAAGTCGGAGTTTGACACAATGGCCGCCGCTGAAGCATCAAGCCGGAAGCTGAAGTCGGCCTATCCGATGCTCCAGATCGAAATCTACGACGCTGCCAAAAAGAGCCGAACTCTGTTGAGCTAGTCCACTAAACTATCAGGAACATCATCGGGAGGGAGTATGGCTCTCCTAAAGCGAGAATTGTATCGACAGGTAAATGGACCGGAAATCACCCATGCCGATCGCTGTTGCCTGGTATTCGATACGGACAACAAGAAGCTGTATGTCGAGCGCGAGATAGCCCATTTGGAGGCCAGCATTGGCGGCACGGTCGGTTATCAGACGACCGCTATGGATATTGCGGATTACCTAACGCAAGGCGGGCAGACCGCCGGCCATCGCGAATTATGGCGCTTGCTGAGGGCTCTCTTTGATGAGCGTAGCAGCCTGCCATCCGAAGATTAGTTATGGATGTTGAGTTTCGGAGCTCCTTAGATCTCCAAAGCCGGCACCAATGTGCCGCAAGAGTTGTGCTTGACCCACATCAAGCAGTGGCGCATGGCAACATGGTATTCGATAATCTGGGCAATAAAACGCTTGGAAATCCACGGAGATGCGCAAATGTCTACACAAAGCAACATCCACTTCTATGTGAATTGGGCCAAGGAGCGCCTCGATGAAATGGACGCGACGTTGACCTCACTTGAGAGCAAAGTCGCTGAAGTGCAAGCCGACGCCCGCGATAGCGCGGACAAGGTTCTCACGATTCTGCGCAAAAAACGCGATGACTTTCGGAACATTGTCAAGAAACAGTCGGAACCGAATGAGGCCGCCTGGATCAGCGCGCAGGCGCAACTGGAGACTGAGTGGAGTTCCTTTGAGACCGAAGCAAGGAAATATATCGAGAGCTTCGTCAAGCAAGTCGAACAACAGCAGGCGACGTTTAAACTTCAGGCCGCCGCCCAACTGAACGCCTGGCGCGAAGCGGCCGACAAACTTGGCTCCGCTGCCAACGAATTCGCTGCTGAACGTCGGGACGAAATCGACGCCGCCCTGAAGCGCATGAAGGCAGATGCCGTCGCCGCGGAGGCAAAGCTCCTGAAGCTGAATGAGGCGGGGACCCAGTCCTGGTCCGTACTGACGGCCGCTCTAACAGAAACACGGGCTACTTTCGATCGCGCCAATCAGGCGCTGCGGGAGCAGTTCAAGCGAGCCGCCTGATCAAGACAACTGGCCTTTCCAAGGACCGCTCGAGCTTGGCGGTCTTTGGCGGGGTTGCTCGTGGTGGGGAAGGGCGCACTGTGCCGTGATATGGGATGAGTTCGTGCGGTTGACCAATCGAGAGTCATATTACGCAGCTGCGATGGTCATATTGCTCTGCCTTGGCCCACTCGTCGGGATCGCGAGTGCCCAAACAAGTAATCCGCCTGCAATTGTTGAGGTATGTACCCCCTGTCACGGCATAAATGGCACCGGGGGCGATGTTGAAAAGCCAAATCTCGCCGGACAAACGAGTATCTATATTCGCGAGCCACTTTTGGCTTTTCGATCCGGCAAGCGCAAACACCCCGACATGAAATCGATCGCCCGCGACTTGTCAGACCGGGAGATCGATCAGCTGGTGATCTATTACTCTACCTTGCCGCCCAGCTGACACGTTTCCGAATGGCACCTCACGTCCGCCAGCACTTCAGACGTTTCTGTCGTGAGCGAATTGACCCCTCTACCGGTTTGACATGGTCAAAAACCTGGTTTCCCAGAGGCTTTCCATGAAGAGATACTGTCTCGCTTTTCTCATGACCTGCGCCTCGGTTGAAGCCAGTTATGCGGTAGATCGCGAACACCAGCGGGCAAAGTCTATGCTCGAAACAATGTGTGGGCGATGCCACGCGGTGGGCGCAACGGGGCGGAGCCCGCACACGGACGCACCTCCGTTTCGAACCTTCGGAGAGAACAAGCTTTATGACAGTGATTTCGGACAACGACTAGAAGACGGCTTAAGCACTATTCACCGCGACATGCCGACCTTCAAGTTTAGCCGACGTGATGCTGATGCGGCAGTCAACTATCTCAGATCAATTCGGCATTCCAGCAAGTCAAAGCCATAGCGGCGGTGCATCTCACTGACTTAAGTTACCCTTGAAACCGCCGCTACCGGGCGCAACCCTGCGGGGCGTCGATGGTCTTCCGTTACTCGTAGCGCAGCGCTTCGATCGGATTGAGCCGGGCGGCCTTGCGCGCGGGGTAGTAGCCGAAGAAGATGCCAACAGCCGCCGAGAACAAGAACCCTCCGGCAATCGCGGCGAGCGATATAGGTGCCGGCCAGCCGGTGAGGGCCGAAATAGCAAGGGAGAGGGCCGCTCCGATGAGAATTCCGACGATGCCGCCGCTGACGCTGATGAATATCGCTTCGGCAAGAAACTGCAGGAGGACATGCAACCTTCGTGCGCCAATCGCCATCCGCCATCCGTAACCCGATCTCCCGCGTCCGTTCAGTCACGGAGACGAGCAGGATGTTCATGATGCCGATGCCGCCGACCACAAGCGATATCGACGCCACCGCGGCCAACAGAAGCGCCATGATGCGGCTGCTGCCCTCCGCGGTTTCCGCGATCTGACTGAGATTCCTCACGGAAAACTCGTTGCTGGTGCCGGGCCTGATATGGTGGCGGCGTGCCAGGATGTCGGTTGCCTGGCTGATAGCCGTCTGGATGCTGGTCTGATCTACCGCCTGCACATAAATCTGGTTCACGAACCCGATCAAGCGAGGTTGGAGGCCGTAAGGGTTTGGCGGCGTCGGGTAGATCCAGTTGATGGCCGTTTGCTGCTGACTCGGGGACGCAACGCCGAGAATCTTGCGTTCGGCCGTCGTGAAGGGAACCATGATCAGATCGTCCTGGTCCTGCCCAAAGGACGTCTGCCCCTTGGTGTCGAGGATCCCAACCACCCGCAACGAAACCCCTCTGGCCTGCACGATTGCGCCGATCGGATTCTGAGAAGTGCCGAACAATTGTCGGCGCACGGTCTCGCCGAGCACGGCGACCAATGCCGCGCTGCGCTCATCGTCCGGTGTGATGGCCCGTCCGGCTGCGATCTGCCAGTTCGTCATCGGCGGGTAATTGGAACTCACTCCCTGGATGCCGGTGGTCCAGTTCTGGTTTGAAAACCGGATCTGCCCGGACTGGCGGATGAGGTAACTCACCTCGCCAGCGGCAGGCGCCTCTCGCCGGATCGCATGGACATCCGCGACGGTCAGCGTCGAGGCGCTTCCTGATCCGCCACGGGCGCCTCCGCTGGTGGCGGCCCCCGGCAGTATGACAACGAGGTTGGTACCGAGCCTTGCGATCTCCTTGCGGACCGCCTCATTGGCCCCCTGGCCGACGGACACCATGACGATCAATGCGGCGACGCCAATGAAGACCCCGAGCATGGTCAGCGCCGAGCGCATCTTGTTGCGCCAGATCGCCTCTGCTGCTGCCGTCATCACCATCCAGGCAAACGGCCATGATGCTCCCGACAATCCGCCATAGCGCTGCGGGGCTGTCGGCTCGGAGGGAAAGGCTTGATCGCTCGCCGCCCGGGCCGCCAGCATTGTGGTCCGAGGCGGCTTGTCGCGTGGCGTATTTTTCACATCCGAGATAATCTGGCCGTCGCGCATGGTCAGCACGCGATCGGCAAAAGCCGCAACGTCGGCCTCATGCGTAACCACGATGATGGTGACGCCTTGCTCGCGATTGAGCGAGCTGAGCGTCTGCATGATCTCGTGCGAGTTGCGGGTATCGAGATTGCCGGTCGGTTCATCGGCCAGCAGCAGGCTCGGCCGGTTGATCAGGGCGCGCGCGATCGCAACCCGCTGCTGCTGTCCGCCCGATAGCTGGCCTGGCGTATTGCGCTCGCGGTCGCGCAAGCCGAGTTTGTCCAGGGCGGCACGCGCCCGATCGAAGCGCGTGCGCGCATGGGCCTGACCGGACATCGTGTATAGAAGAGGCAAGGCAACATTGTCGATAGCGCTGGTGCGCGGCAGCAGATTGAAGCTCTGAAACACGAAGCCAAGCCGCTCGCTTCGCAGCCCGGCGAGGTCCGGCTCGGCAAGCTGCGCAACGTCGATGCCATCGAACCAGTAGCGGCCGCCGGTAGGCTGATCCAGGCAACCAAGGACCGACATCAACGTCGACTTGCCCGATCCGGACGCGCCCATGATGGCGATGAACTCGCCGTGTTCGACGGTCACGCTGACGTCGCGAAGCGCGTAAACATCGATATCGCCGACGTGGTATGTCCGCGACACCTTCTCAATCCTGATGACCGGCTCCGGCATAGTCGTCAATCTCGGCTTGGTGGCTGCGCAATCAGAGTCTTGGTCGTGGCACGCCTGAGCGTGCGTTCGCCGAGTTCTGCTGTTCGGCCACAATCACCTTGTCGTCGACCTTGAGTTCGCCCTGGACGATTTCTGTGAACTCGTCGTCATCGAGCCCCGGCGTCACTTGAATTGGAGCCGGCGCTCCGTCGCGGAGTACCCAGACGCGCGCCTGCTTTCCTTCTGGAAGGGCGGCTCCGGTCGGGACGTAACGGAGCGCCTGGTTCGGGACGCGCAGCACCCCACTGCGTTGGTCGACGATGATCCGGGTCGCGGCCGTCAGGCCCGGCTTGAGTGCCAGGTCGGAGTTATCGACGCTGACGACAACGTCGTAGGTGACGACGTTCTGCACCGTTTGCGGGGACTGGCGAACCTGGGTTACCCGGCCTTCGAAAGCGCGCCTGGAATATGCATCGACGGTAAACGTCGCCTTGTTGCCGTTCCTGATACCACCGATGTCGCTTTCGCTGACATTGGCGTCGACCTGCATCTTGGTGAGGTCAGTCGCGATGAGGAACAGGGTAGGGGTCTGGAAGCTCGCTGCAACGGTCTGCCCCATGGTCACGTTACGGGAGACAACCGTGCCGTCCACCGGCGAGATACTGTTGGTGTAATCGAGATTGACCTGCGCCGCGTCAAGCACCGCCTGGCGTTGCCGAATGGTGGCTTCGTCGAATGCGATTTGCGCCAGGGCCTGATCGTACACGTTCTTCGCGTTGTCGTAGGCGTCCCTCGATACGGCGTTGGTTTGAACGAGAGTCGCAAGACGTCCCAACGAGAGCCTGGCATAGGTCAGCGATGCATTGTCCTTCTCCAGCTGCGCTTTCGCGACGGCGAGGTTCGCCTTCCCCTGATCCACGATGCTCTGATACGGGCGCGGATCGATTTTGGCGCAGGACTGTCCGCGCTTGACTTGCGTATTGTAGTCGCAGCTCAGTTCCTGGATGACCCCGGATACGTAGGTCCCGACGATGATCGTCAATTCGGGGTTGACGGTCCCCGTCGCGCTGATGCTGCGGGCGATCGGCCCAATCGCGACGGGCACGGTCGCGTAGCGAATTCCCGGGCTGCTGCCGACGGACCACCAGACGTAAATGGTCGCAACGGCAAGCACGAGCGCCAGCCCAACCCCGATAGCCCAATGCCTGGCTGCTCCTCGTTTTTGGGTCGCCGGCTCCCGAACCGGGCGCTCGGCCGTCGGAAACGGTACAATTTGCGGTGTGTCTTTATTGCCAGTTTCGCTGGGGCCCGACTGTTTGCTCATTTTGCCTAACCTCACGGAAACGACTGCTCTCGAAGAGGTTCAAATCTAGTTCGCTATGACCGGAGACAGTTGATCGGCATCAAGTGCACTGCTCGGCTGAACCTGGTTTGGCTCAAGGCGATGCTGGCGCGGAGAACACTCGGGCTCTTGTGAGCACCATCGAAGCCGCTCTTGTGCGTAAGATTCACGTTGACCAAACCTTACCGGAAGGCTCATGGGGTCGGCAACGCAACCGCGAGCTTTCTCTCCTGATGGCGCGCTTTGATCTTAATAACCTGGGCAGTCCGAGAGTATTCGTTGTCAGTGTTGATACGAACCGCGATTCCGAAGCCCGCGACACCGATGCTTGCTACCAAAGCGGCGGCCACGATTTTCATGTGGGTCGCGCGATCGGTGCTGTAGATCGAGTGGTTCATCGCGAGCCTCCAACGGTTTGCGTCCTGGAAGTCGAGTAATATTTCCTTGCGTTACGCGTCTGGGATCGGAGAAGGCGAGCCTTCAGGCGTCCAAATTCCGCAGGCGCTGTCGGTTGCGGAGCACGATTTGACGGGCGCCGGAAAAGCCAAGTACGCCGTCTGCGTGGAGTTGAGAAAGGGCTCGCGAGACTGTTTCGAGCGTGAGGCCCAGGTAGTCTCCGATGTCCCTGCGGCACATCGGCAGCGCGACCATGTCGGTAGTGGCGAGCCGCCGGTCCATCTCAAGCAGGAAGCTTGCTACACGCGCTCCATCGCACTCTTCCGACCAAGAAGCAGCATATGATCTTCGGCATGTCGGAGCTCGCCGGCGGTCATGGTCCAGAGACTCCGGGCAACCTGAACCGTGATGCGGGCGGCCTGTTCGAGGTTGCGACGCTTGACTAGACGAACTGTGGTATCGACGACCGCTTCGGCGGTCAGCCGATGCACCGGCCCGGACTCCAACCCGAAGACATCGCCGGGAAGGTAGAACGCCCCTATCTGACGCCGTCCGTCCGATAGCAACTTGTAACTCCGCACCGAGCCGGAAATTGTCATTCGGCCTGCAATATTGACCCCCGCATTGCCTCATCGAAAATGTTACCGAACAATTCCGCTGATGACTGGGGCGGCGTTACCGAATCAGGTCGGTGGCGCCAATGGCGAGCGGGATCAGCATGGGCGCAAGGCGCGAGGTGTTGGCCGTGGTGGCGAGGCGCTACCGTGCGGCTGGACGAGTTGAGAAGGGACGGATCCTTGACGAGTTGACAGCGACGACGGGTTGGCACCGCAAGCACGCGGTGCGAGCACTGTCGGTTGCCGGAAGGGACAGGCCCAGGCCACCACTGGACGAAGGGGCAACGAGCCCAACCGAACCAGCGACAAGTCGGCGACGCAAATACGCCAGCGTGCGCGACGCGCTGATCGCGCTGTGGGAAGCCTCCGATCGCGTCTGCGGTAAGCGCCTCGTATCGATGATCCCAGTGCTGTTGCCCGCACTCGAGCGGCATGGCCGGCTGAAGCCAACGAGCGCAGAGCGTGCGCTGCTGACAACTCTGAGCGCGGCGACGATCGATCGGATGTTGATCGACGTTAAAATTGCGGCTGCTGGGGGGCGCCGGCGGCGAGTCGGATTCTACTCGGCGATTCGACGCGAGGTGCCGATCCGCACTTTCAATGACTGGGCAAACCCGCCGCCAGGCTTTTGCGAGATCGACATGGTCGCGCACGGTGGGACCAGCGTCGCCGGCTCGTTTATCCAGACTTTGACCATGGTGGACATCGCAACAGGATGGACGGAATGCCTGCCCCTGGTGACACGCGATGGCAGCCTCGTCGTGGAAGCGATGAAGCGAGCGCAGGGCCTGTTCCCGTGGGTGATCTGTGGCGCCGACTTCGATAACGACAGCGCGTTCATGAACGACGTCGTCGTTCCATGGTGCCGAGCACAGAAGATCGAGGTAACGCGGTCACGTGCCTACAAAAAGAACGATCAGGCTTTCGTGGAGCAGAAGAACGGTGCGGTGGTCCGGCGGCTCGTCGGATACGGGCGCTTCGACGGGGTCGAGACGGCCCGCGTGATGGCACGTCTCTACGCGGCGGCGCGCCTGCTGGTGAACTTCTTCCAGCCGTCATTCAAGCTCAAAGAGAAGCGCCGCGAGGGTGCCAAGATCATCAAACGCTATCATCCGCCTGCCACACCATACGAACGTGCACTGGGGCACCCGAAACTCCCATCAGCGGTCAAGCGCCGTCTGCGCCACACGTATCGGACTCTCGATCCCATACAATTGCTTGCCACGATCCGCACGGCGCAGGAAGAGCTCGGCGAACGGATCGGCAAGCGCGGTCTTGCGAAGGTTCCCACCGTATCGCCGGCTGATCCGCTCTCGTTTGCCCGATCGCTCGGCACGGCGGCAAAAACCGCCGAAGTGCGGGCCACGCACCGCCGGCCGAAACAGCGATACAAAAAGCGTATTCGCATGCCCTCGAAGCTCGATCCCCATCTCGCGATCATCGAGAACTGGCTCGCCGTCGAGCCACAGCTCACTGCACTGGCCATCGTGGGCAGGCTCGCCACGATCGATCCCTCGATGTTCAGCGACAAGCAGCATTCGATCGTTCAGCGCCTGCTTCGGTCCCTCCGGCGGAAGGTGGCGGAGACAGCCATCGTATCCATGCCCGTGGATGAAATACGGCCCGAGGCTGTGGACGGCGCTGCGTGTGATGAGCACTCCGCCCCGCCCACAGCCTCTCCACCGAGCTGGCCGCGGCTCGAGACCGGTCTGGGGCAGTTCGTAGACCTTCATCCCGGGTAACATTACTTCCTGAGGCAATACGGGGGGTCAATATTGCAGGCCGAATGACAGCGTACTTGCCGCAACTATCGCAGGGACGAATGTCGGGCCGATCGAATCCTCTTCGGCCGGATCATGACAGGTCCAAGCCTTGCGCCAGCTCAGCAGAAGCTGACGTGATATCCCATACCGGCGAGCCGTCGCCGACACCAGTCGTGGCCCCGAGAAGCTCTCCTCTACGATTCTGAGCTTCTCCGCACGCGTCCAGCGTCGCCGCCGACCGGTCTCCACCAAATCCATGCGGCTCAGCACCGCACTGTCCTTATGTCCGTCCATAAGGACAGTCAGCTACAGATCGGAAAAACTCGCAAGACGGCCGCCCTCGGACGGATACGATCAGCGAGGGTACCCTGCGCAACTGGCGTTCGATGAGAGTTGGACCTTCGTTGCTAAAAATCGGCAAGGCCGTTCTCTACCGCTTCAGGAGCTCGATCGGTGGGACCGCCGAACCCTCATCGTCTGCCTTTTGGGCGCGACGCTTCTGGTCGGCCCGGCTCTCGCCGAGAACCCGGCCATGGCCGTGCAGGACTACATGGAGTTCGCTCCCTATGAGGCTGGCATTATTGTGCCGCAACAGCTCTCGAAAGAAATCGTCGATATCGTCGTGTTCATCGACACCCGTGATGCGGCGCAATTCGCCGCAGGTTAGATCCCTGGCGAGCGCAACATCGAATGGCGCGAGGTACTCAGCCGCATCGATGAAAATCCCAAGACAAGAAGGTCATCCTATTCTGCAACACCGGCAGCCTTTCGGCCCAGGCAGCATTCGCACTGCGGGTCGCAGGACGCGAAAATGCCCTCGTGCTGCAAACCGGACTCGACGGATCGGAAAAATGGCGCGGCCGATTAGCCTTCAGAGCGGACGCAGCAGCCTAAACAAAAGCGCATCCTTCGACAATGCGGCTATGCGATCCGGGTGCCTTACACCGCCGACGTCATGCACGCGGCCAGGGCAACGCGGGCCGATGCGATGCCGAGAAATGAACGCATCTTTTCGACAAGAGCTGATCAAACCGGTTCGACTGATATGTGAGTGAAGATGGAACGGCTACCGCTGGGTAGACAACTCTGATGTTTTGGCGAATGATAGCTTTGCGCGGTCATTCGAAAGCCGTCTATTGTGAGCCTTCAGAAAGTTCGGCAATTCCCTGCCCAACGAGCGAGATCGGACGCCGCGCCGTTTTTGCGCCAAAACCTACCGTTTGTTCATGCATGGTCTCGCGCTCCATAGGCGCGGCTGACTAAGACAATTTCCCATCACCCAGAGCTCTCAGAGCGTTCAGGATAACGGCGACGTCGATTGCTTCCTGAATCAGCGCCCCCTCCACCGGCGTCAAATAGCCCAACGCGGCGGCCACCATTCCGATCAGCGAGAGCCCCATCCCGGCAAATACACCTTCTAGCGCGATGAAGCGGGAACGTCGGGCAATCTCCATGGCGGGCACGATGCGATCGAGATGATCGACCAGAATGACAACGTCGGCGGCTTCGGCGGATGCAGCCGTGCCTCTCGCGCCCATTGCCACGCCGACATCGGCCGCGGCCAGCGCCGGCGCATCGTTGACGCCGTCGCCGACCATCATGACGGGACCGTTTTTCCGCTCGGACAGCACAACCAGGACTTTTTGATCCGGCGTCAGCCCCGAACGCACCGCGTCGATTCCCAAGCCTGCAGTAATGGCGTCCGCAACCTCGCTCCGGTCTCCCGTTGCGAGAACAATCCGTTGCACGCCCAGCATTCTCAGCCGCTGCAGGAGAGATTGTGTGCCCGACCGCAGTTCATCAGCCAGCCTTATCTCGCCCGCCAGACGGCCATTGATAGCAACGGCGACAATGACTGCGCCGGCAACCCTAGCCGGCTGGTAGGGGTTTTCCGTCCCCTGCGGCAATTTGGACATCACGAACTGGATCCCGCCGATTGCGACGGGTCGCCCTTCAACGAAGCCCTGGACTCCTTCGCCCGGTGTTTCGACAACGTCGGACGGTATCGCCAATTTGAGCCGGCGGTTCTGCGCTTCGGCAACGATGGTCTGGGCGATGATATGCTTGGACGCCTGATCAAGCGAGGCTGCGAGGCGCAAGACTTCGGCAGGATCGGCATCGGCCGGTACGTTGACGGCCACGACCTTCGCCCTACCGTCGGTGAGCGTGCCGGTCTTGTCAAGGACCAGCGAATTGACGCGCGCGAGCGCCTCGATCGCCTTGCCTCCCTTGATCAGAATGCCATGTCGCGCCGCCCGGGAAAGGCCGGACACGATGGCAACCGGCACCGCGAGAATAAGCGGGCACGGCGTAGCAATAACGAGAACGGCGACCGCGCGGACCGGATCGCCAGTGAAGAACCACGCGACGGCGGAGATCAGCACGGTGATAGCGAGAAAGACTATCGCGAAGCGATCGGCGAGTCGCGACATTGGCGCCTTGGAGCGCTGCGCCCCGTCGACCAGGCGCACGATGCCGGCATAAGTGCTTTCGGCGGCGCGGTGCGATACGGTGAGGTCGAATGCCTCGCCGGCGTTGGTGGAGCCGCTCATTACGTCATCGCCAGCGTGCTGTTGGACCGGGATCGGCTCACCTGTGAGCGCGGATTGATCGAGGACCGCAAGCCCGCTCGCCACCGCCCCGTCGGCCGGGATCACATCGCCCTGCCGGATCAGCAGACGGTCGCCGGGCATGATCAGGTCCAGCGCGACTTCTTCCAGCCCGCCCGCGCGATGTCGAACGGCGGTTCGAGGTACCCGCGCCAGCAGCGCCGTCATCTCGCGGCGCGCGTGGCGTTCAGCAAACGCTTCGAGGAATTGCCCGCCGGCATACATCAGCGCGACGACGACTGCGGCCAGCTCCTCCCCGACGACGAGCGCTGCCGCCATCGACAGGACCGCAACGATATCGAGGCCAATTTCACCGCGTCGCAGGCTTGCAACAATGTCGTAAACAAGGACGATCAGAACCGGAATGGTGAACGCCGCCCAGACACGATCCTGCCACGCCGCCTGTCCGAGCTGCGGCATGGCAAAGCCGAGGGCAAGACCGAAAGCCGGCAGCAACACCAGCAAAGTCCGCACAACGAAGCCGGCAAGCATCTCAAACGACCTCACAGAAACGGGCGACCGCCCGACCGCAGCCATACCAAGTTGCACACGCGAAACCGCGCCTAACCCGAGTTTCAGACCACTGTCCCGAACAGCTTTCCAATACCGGCGGTGAGCGCAAGGGCAAACGCGCCCCAAAAAGTCACACGGATGGTGGCTCTCAGAATGTTCGCGCCGCCCGCCTTTGCCCCGATCGCTCCCAGAATGGCGAGAAAGGCCAGTGACGCCGCGGACACAATCGGCACCAGGGCGTTGCTAGGCGATACGATAACCATCAGCAACGGCATGGCGGCGCCCAGCGAAAACATTGCGGCCGAGGCAACCGCAGCCTGGACGGGACGCGCTGTGGTGATTTCCGAGATTCCGAGTTCGTCGCGCGCGTGAGCCGTCAACGCGTCCTTCGCCATCAACTGCTCGGCCACCTGCCGCGCCAGGGGTTTGGCGACACCTCGCTTGACATAGATTTCGGCAAGTTCGTCGAGTTCATACGCGGGGTTTTCGTTCAACTCCTTGCGCTCCCGTGCAAGATCAGCCTGCTCGGTATCCGACTGCGAACTGACGGAAACATATTCGCCAGCCGCCATCGACATCGCTCCGGCCACCAATCCCGCAATACCTGCAATCAGCACATCGTTTCGCGTCGTAGCCGCGGCCGCAACGCCGACGATCAAGCTCGCGGTCGAGATGATACCATCATTTGCTCCCAGCACGGCGGCCCTGAGCCATCCGATCCGATCAACGAGATGGTTCTCGGGGTGCACGTGAAGGCGACTCATAACTTTCTCCTGATAACGCCTGAAGCCGCGTTGCGGTCGCCACCGTATTGGAAATTGTATTTCCGGACATTCTGATGCAGCAGATCGAGACGGTGCTGTATCTTTTCCGGGTAAGCCTCGATCGTCTCGTTAGCGCCACATGGCCAATCTCGGCCCGTCTCCGGCGTCGACGTCACGCGTGCCATGCGTCGACGCCACGCTAGATAGGTCAATGTGAAAACAAAATCGGCACCGGGGGCTTCGACAACATGCTCTGGGTCGCTCCCCCGAGGATGAATTCCCGCAATCGAGAGTGTCCATATGCACCCATCACAAGCAGGTCTGCGCTGCAGGAAGCTGCGTGCGTTTCAAGGACTTCCCCAATTGACCGCCCTGTCGCGTCTACATTTTCAAGAATCACGTCGATGCCGTGTCGCGACAGGTTCTTGGCGAGTTCTTCGCCCGAGTGTTTGGTATCGAGAACCGTCTCATTCGCGACCGTTACGATCCGAACTTCCTTAGCTATTTCCAGCACCGGAATCGCGTCCGCAATCGCGCGCGCCGCTGCGCGGCTGAAATCCCATGCAACCACCGTGGTATTGAGTTTGAACGGTTTCGCCCGCGGTCCTTCCGGCAGGACCAAGGTTGGTTTCCCTGTTCCGAATATAACAGCCTCCGCATACCATTGGTCATAGGCTTCCGGGACTGGCACGATCATCAGGTCGCGAAGCCGCCCATATTCCACAAACATGTCCGGTACTTCGTGCGTCAAACATTTTTCCAGTATTCTCTCGTGCGATAAGCTAGCCCTATCCGCAATCGAATCAAATGCAGCCAGCAGGGCCTCTGCTCCTTTCCGGCTTTTGTTTGCCTCACTGGCAGCCAAGCCCGCGACATTCACGAGCGAACTTGAGAGAAAGCTTCCGGGGACCTGGACGTGGACCTCGCACGCGAGGGCCGCGATGTGACAACCCAACGATGACGCAAACGACACGGCGTTCTCTACGACCGAGACTGGTGTCGGCTCAGGGTAGCTGGTCAACCCAAGAAGTACGTCTCTAAAAGCCATCGACCTCTCCCTGCTCAGACTCTCAATCAGATTGGTTCTCAGGTCTCTGCCGAATTGAGTTTGCGCAGAAACGTCCGTATCGCTCCGCGCCCGGCGCCATCAGCTACAGGTAACCCTGATCGCCCTGGTGCGCTGTTGATCTAACTCAATGAGCCATCGGCGAACTTCGTACAAAGGAGTGTCATGCCGGTTGGACCGCCGATGTCGATCAAGATCGGCCCGTCACCCGAGGTGGCCAGATCGACGATTCGGTCAATCGGCCCAGCGCGGGCGCGGTAACTTGCGGATTTCTATTCGGACTATCTTTAGAGCCTGAAATCGGCCCCCGCAGGAAGGAGCTTCAGAATGAGCTACTATTTCAGCAAAACCTTGCTCGTTGGGTTTGACGAAGCCTTACAGCGCACCATCGATGCCCTAAAACAGGGGGGCTTTGGGATCATTACGGAAGTCGATGTACAGCGGACCTTCCAGGAAAAGCTTGGGATCGATTTCCGCAAATATCGTATCCTTGGGGCATGCATATAGGAGCTACACTCGCTCACCTAGCCGTCAAGCCGCACGAAGTCGCAGTGTAAGTTGTTCTCTCGGCAGCAGGTCCCTAGAGCCAAATCAGATCGACAAACGAAGCCAAGTATCAAACGCGATTGTTGGAATGCCGTCCGCGCTATTTGTTGGAGTGAGGCAGCATTCGAACGAGCGTGCGATCTCGAAATACCCAATGATGGATAAGCGCGGCGGCAGCGTGGAAAGCCGCGAGAATCACCAACGCATGTGCGAGAAATTCATGAACCTCTTTCACATTTTGGGCGAAGGCACGGTCCTTGAGCCATGGCGATGGAATCTCGGCCAAACCAAATAGCGGCAGGGCATCCCCGCGCGCAAACTGAAGCACAACGCCGACAACAGGAACCGCTATCAACAACACATAAAGGCTGTAGTGCGCGATCCGAGCGGCAGGATCCAGCCACTGTCCCATCCAGCTACCAAATTCGGTCGCTTCCGGCGGCGGAGCCGGATCGACCAACCGCCAGGTTATGCGCGCTACGAGAAGGAAGAGGATCGCTATCCCTGCGCAAATGTGAACAAACAGACCGGAATCACGCGGACCACCTTTGGGCAGCACATCGTCGAAAGTCCCAAGCGCCCAAGCGAGAGCGACGAGGAAGACCGTCAGCCAATGCAACGCCTGCGGAACAGCGCCGTAGTCCTTGGTTGAATTAAATAGCTGCATGCCGGAACCCTCTTTGAAAATATATTCCTGACGCGGCCGAGGTTCGTTGATATGGATCAAGTTCGTCGCCAACAATTGTTCGAGTGGCACGAAGGCGCTCAGGCCTGCCCTTTCTCGATGGGTTCCGGACTGCCATATGTTTTCAACTCGACCGTTGCGATTGAAAGGCGATGGTACAAGTCACGCTTCCGAGCCAGCGGCAGCCAATCATACAAGAATATTTCAAGAGGCCGCCAATTCGCGACCCAACCTAGAATGAGAAAGCTCTCCTCAGCCAGACGCCTGAACGGTATATCAATCAGATAACTGCCCGCGAGATGTGCCGACACGAGGCATATGATCAGAATAGTAATTCCGATCCCGAGCGACCTCCGACCTACCCGAAAAAGCTCCTTGATCTCTCGCTCAATGGTGCCAGCGCGTTCGGAAAAATAGCGATGAAATGCCTCGCTCAACTCCTGAGCCGCATTCGTCTGAGCCTCGGACTCAGGATAGTGGATCACGATCCTTATCGCCCGATCGGCGGACAATTCGCGGGCCCAGCCGACGATGAACTCTTCCGCTTCCTTGTCGAGATCGCGCTCCCGGAACGGAAATGGGTCCAACGTATGAAATAGTTGCGCGACGTTATTGACGCGCAATTCGATCAAATGGTGGGAGGCCGCTTCTGTCATGATCGACCTAACTTGGGACGGTTTCGACCTCACTCAACCAGGAAATATAAAATATAGCCGTCTCTTGGCGACTGGGATTCGTTGCGCTGACTCAACATATGACCGTGAATGCGGGTTAAAATGGTGAGTATTTTCTACCTCAATACCACGCACGATGGATGGTCGCGAGAATGAAACGCGTTCGGCTCATTGCTCCGCACGGCCGGGGCGTAACCGAGGTACTCGCTGCATTAGACGTGTCTCTCGCCTCCGGCTTATTCGACCAAGAGGCCGAGCAGCGGTTGACTGTCTACGGTGCAAACGCGATTGGCTCACGGCAAAAAGCCGGGCTTCTCTCCGTCCTTTTTCACCAGTTTCGGAGCCTTGTGGTCGGCCTGCTCGCAGTTGCCGCGGCCGTCGCATTCTACTTTCGCGAATGGGAGGAAGGCGGCGCCATTGTTGGCGTCCTGATCCTCAATACCGCGATCGGATTCGTTACTGAAATCAAGGCGGTTCGATCGATCGAGGCCATACGAGCGCTCGGAAGCCGGTCGGCCAGGGTGCTCCGTGGGGGCAAGGCGCGCCTGGTTCCGGCGGAGCGGCTGGTTCCGGGTGACATCGTCCTGCTCGATGCTGGGGATGTCATCTCGGCGGACCTTCGGGTCGTTGAAGCCGCCGACCTCGACGCGGATGAATCGACGCTGACCGGCGAGTCGATGCGGGTCGGCAAATCGACCACTCCGGTCGATACCGCGGCGCGCGTTGCCGACCGCACATCCATGCTCTTCAAGGGGACCAGCGTCACGAGCGGCACCGGTGCCGGCGTTGTCGTTGCGACCGGTATGGATACCGAATTGGGCCAAATCTCCAGGCTGGTCGCAGAAGCCGAGACGGAAGCCTCCCCGCTTGAGAAGAAACTTGCATTGCTGTCCGGGCAGCTTGTCTGGCTTACACTCGCTCTGACAGGGCTGATTGCTGGAATCGGCCTGCTGCAGGGCAAGGACGCCTTCCTGATGGTCGAAGCCGCTATCGCGCTCGCCGTCGCCGCTATTCCGGAAGGTTTGCCGATCGTTGCGACGCTCGCCCTGGCCCGTGGCATGTGGCGAATGGCGCACAAGAAAGCTCTGGTCGAGCGTCTGTCAGCAGTCGAGACGCTTGGCGCAACGACAGTCATCCTCACCGACAAGACCGGAACACTCACAGAAAACCGCATGACGGTAAGAAGGATCTGGCTTCCATCGGGCGAACTGAGCGTCGAGGACGGCAGCTTTACGCCCGCTGATCCGAGCGCCGCCGTTCAGCCGGACACCACCGCCGAACTCGAAAGCCTGCTCAGGATCGCGGTGCTCTGCAACAATTCGACATTGGCGCACGTTTCTGCCGATGACAGCGGCGACCCAATGGAACTTGCCCTGTTGCGCGCGGGTCGGCTTGCCGGCCTGGATCGTCGTAAGTTGTTGAGCGAGACAGAAGAAGTCCGAGAGTACGCCTTTGATACTGTCAGGAAGATGATGGCAACGGTGCATCGCCGTGACGACGGCTATCTCGTCGCCGTAAAAGGAGCGCCGGAAGCGGTGCTCACTCGCGCCACCCTCGATGATAACACCCGCAATGCGTGGCTCGCGCGTGTGACTGATCTCGGTGCCAACGGCCTCCGCGTGCTTGCCTTTGCCAGGCAAACCCGGTCACGCTCTGACGGTTCGGCCTTTGAGGCTTTGACCTTTCTTGGCCTCGTTGGGCTTGAGGATCCGCCAAGAACCGACGTGCCGCCTGCGATAAGCGCATGCCACGCGGCCGGCATCAGGGTGGTCATGATCACCGGCGACCATGCGGTCACCGCGCGCAGCATTGCGAGACTTGTAGGACTGGGTGGCGACGCGCCGCGCGTTATAGAAGGCCATGAACTAACCAGTCACGACGGCAAAGTCAGCGAGGAGTTCTTGCAAGCCGATATATTCGCTCGCGTGAGCCCAACAGAGAAGCTGGATCTTGTGCGTACTTACCAAGCTTCTGGCGAGATTGTTGCGGTGACGGGCGACGGGGTAAATGACGCACCGGCGCTGCGTCAAGCGGACATCGGTGTGGCCATGGGGCTACGGGGCACCGACGTAGCGCGCGAAGCGGCTGCGATGATCTTGTTGGACGACGCCTTCCCGACGATCGTTGAGGCGATCCGGAACGGGCGGATCATTTTTGGCAATATCCGCCGATTCGCGACTTACCTTCTATCCTGCAATCTCGCCGAGGTTCTGATCGTCGGCATTGCGATGATCTCCGGGCTGCCATTGCCGCTTCTTCCCCTGCAGATACTGTTTCTGAACCTCGTAACGGACGTCTTTCCGGCTTTTGCCCTCGCTATGGGCGAGGGCGACAAGGACATACTGAAGCGGCCACCGCGCCGTCCGACGGAGCCGATTCTCGGCCGGAGCCAATGGCTCGCGATTGCCCTGTACGGTATCACACTGACCATCGCGACATTTGGAGCCCTTGCCCTTGCGCGCTTCGGACTCAAGCTGGAGGAGCAAGCGACGGTGACGGTGACGTTCCTGACATTGGCGTTTAGCCAGCTCTGGCACGTCTTCAATATGCGCCACCAACGGTCAGCGCTTATCAACAATGAAGTCAGCCGAAATCGCTGGATGTGGGCGGCGCTGGCGCTTTGCGCCGGCATCCTGCTGACTGCGGCGTATGTCCCGAGCTTGGCATACATGCTCCACATGGTCGCGCCGGAGCTCAAAATGTGGGGAATTATTTTCTCGATGAGTACGCTCCCATTGTTCTTTGGGCCGCTCATCAGGCGCGTTGTTCGCAGGTATGAACCAGATAGTGATCGGACGTCAGCAAAGACTTAACTCCACTTTTTCTAGCGCAGGATGCCGAAAAACCTCAAGCAATTAAGTCGTCATTCCTTTGTCTCGACGTCAAGAATATATCCCACACAGCGATAAACATGGCCGCGATTGCGGGACCGATGACAAAGCCGTTGAGACCGAAGGCGTCGATCCCGCCAAGCGTCGAGAAGAACACCACGTAGTCGGGCATCTTGGTGTCCTTACCTACGAGCATCGGTTGTAAATAAGCATCCAACATTGACCCCTCCATCGCTTGGTAGATCAATAGCTTGGCTCGCCGATCGGCGTCGGGACCCCACGCCGATCAACATTTTTGTAGGCACGTGACCGCGTTACCTCGATCTTCTGTGCTCGGCACCATGGAACGACGACGTCGTTCATGAACGCGCTGTCGTTATCGAAGTCGGCGCCACAGATCACCCACGGGAACAGGCCCTGTGCTCGCGTCATCGCTTCCACGACGAGGCTGCCATCGCGTGTCACCAGGGGCAGGCATTCCGTCCATCCTGTTGCGATGTCCACCATGGTCAAAGTCTGGATAAACGAGCCGGCGACGCTGGTCCCACCGTGCGCGACCATGTCGATCTCGCAAAAGCCTGGCGGCGGGTTTGCCCAGTCATTGAAAGTGCGGATCGGCACCTCGCGTCGAATCGCCGAGTAGAATCCGACTCGCCGCCGGCGCCCCCCAGCAGCCGCAATTTTAACGTCGATCAACATCCGATCGATCGTCGCCGCGCTCAGAGTTGTCAGCAGCGCACGCTCTGCGCTCGTTGGCTTCAGCCGGCCATGCCGTGCGAGTGCGGGCAACAGCACTGGGATCATCGATACGAGGCGCTTACCGCAGACGCGATCGGAGGCTTCCCACAGCGCGATCAGCGCGTCGCGCACGCTGGCGTATTTGCGTCGCCGACTTGTCGCTGGTTCGGTTGGGCTCGTTGCCCCTTCGTCCAGTGGTGGTCTGGGCCTGTCCCTTCCGGCAACCGACAGTGCTCGCACCGCGTGCTTGCGGTGCCAACCCGTCGTTGCTGTCAACTCGTCAAGGATCCGTCCCTTCTCAACTCGTCCAGCCGCACGGTAGCGCCTCGCCACCGCGGCCAACACCTCGCGCCTTGCGCCCATGCTGATCCCGCTCGCCATTGGCGCCACCGACCTGATTCGGTAACGCCGCCCCAGTCATCAGCGGAATTGTTCGGTAACATTTTCGATGAGGCAATGCGCCCTTTGATCGGCTGTGCTCTGCTGGTAGCGCTCGGGTCGTCGGAGCTGGTCGGGGTTGGTGCGCCACGACGGCGCGAAGAAGGAGGTAGATCAATTGACCTAAAGCCTTCAAGCAGCCTTGCTGTGCAAGAGATGAGGGTAGGCCCCTCGGGCTCGGATTGCAGGATCAGAGTCCAAACCACCACAAGCTGCTTCGACACAACGGTCGAGGTGGTGAGCGTTGTTGGAAAAGGCGGGCGCAAGCCCGTCAGGTAAGCCTCAGGAAGGCGAGCGGAAGCGAACCGCCGATGAAGCATCGAAAACCAGTACAGACGTTGTCGAAACCAAGGGTTCAACCCTTCCTTGGGAGCAAGCCTATCGGGAGCCTGGTTACTGGATGGGTGACGACCGGTGTAGAGGCGGCGCGATCCTGATGGCAGGCTCTTACACGGAACGTGGGAACCTGTGTCGTGATGCCAAGGGAGAACCTGAAAGCGGCAGCACCGCTGAGGGGAGAGTACCGATGCACGGCGCAGGGGCGGACGGGTTCGCAGTAGTGATGAAGCCTGGTAATGCAGGTGGAGCGAAGGGACCCGATCATCTGGCCAACGACAACAGCCAACCCGCAATGGGGATGAACTGATGTCCGAGGCAAAGCCGTATGATATCTCCAAGCACCTTGTTTGGCAGGCTTGGAAACAGGTCAAAGCAAACCAAGGGGCCGCGGGCGTGGATGGCGTCTCCGTCGCGGCGTTCGAAAAGGACCTGAAGAGGAATCTCTACAAGGTCTGGAATCGCATGTCGTCGGGGACGTATTTTCCACCGCCTGTTCGTCTCGTGGAAATCCCCAAATCCGATGGCAAGAGTGTCAGGAAACTCGGCATTCCCGCCGTCGGAGACCGAGTGGCCCAGACGGTCGCAAAGATGGTCATAGAAAAGGAAGTGGAGCCAGTCTTCCACCCCGACTCTTACGGCTATCGGCCCGGACGCTCTGCGCTCGATGCGGTGGGGAAGGCGCGCGAGCGCTGCTGGAAATTCGATTGGGTCATAGACTTGGACATCAAGTCGTTCTTCGATACGATTCCATGGGACCTGATGGAAAAAGCTGTAGCCCACCATGTGGAATTGGGCTGGGTTCGTCTCTACGTCAGACGGTGGCTGCAAGCCACCGTGGAGCGGAAAGACGGGACCCGCGACGAGCGAACACGAGGAACCCCTCAGGGTTCTGTCGTCTCGCCCGTACTCTCCAATCTCTTCATGCATTATTGTTTCGATGCATGGATGCAACGGACCTTCTCACACCTGCGCTTCGAAAGATTCGCTGATGATGCGATCGTCCATTGCTGGAGTGAGGAGGAGGCCAAAGCCGTACTGGGAGCGATCCGTAATCGCCTTGCCGAGTGCGGTCTGGAACTCCACCCGGAGAAAACCCGGATCGTCTACTGCAAGGACAACAATCGGAGCGGAGGGTACGAGCAAATCACGTTCGACTTCCTCGGCTACACGTTCCGGCCGCGCAAAGCTCGGGACAGCAAGGGTGAGAAGTTTGTCAGCTTCGCACCGGCCATCAGCCGCAAGGCAGCCAAGGGAATCCGGCAGGCTATCCGCGAATGGCGGGTGACAAGCAGGAGCAACCAAACGCTGGAAGACCTAGCCAAACTGATCGACCCTGTCGCGAGAGGATGGCTGAACTACTACGGGCGGTTTTACCGCTCGGAGTGCGTCAACGTCCTTCGTCACGTCAACATGGTGCTCACCCGGTGGGTGATGGGGAAATATAAAAGGTTCAAGCGCCGGAAAACTGCGGCCATATCCTGGCTAGGACGTCTCGCAAAACGAGCGCCAAGCCTGCTGTATCTGTGGAAAGTCGGCATCAGACCAACGGCTGGATGATAGAAGCCGGATGAAGCGCGAGCTTCACGTCCGGATTCGTGAGCGCCTGGGGGTGAAATTCCCCCGGGCGACTCGACCGGAGACGGCGCGAGCGCGGGTTGTTTGAACATCGTCGCGGCTTTTGAATCGCCAGCTGTCGTTGCCGGTCTCGACGATGTCGCAGTGATGGGTCAATCGGTCGAGTAGCGCGGTGGTCATTTTGGCATCGCCGAACACGCTCGGCCATTCGCCGAACGCAAGATTTGTGGTGACAATGACGGAGGTACGCTCGTAGAGCCGACTGATGAGATGGAACAGGAGCTGACCGCCGGATTGCGCGAACGGCAGATAGCCCAGCTCGTCGAGAACGATGAAGTCCATCCGGGTCAGATGCTCGGCGAGCCGTCCCTGCCGACCGTTGCGGGTTTCGGTCTCGAGCCGGTTGACGAGGTCGACGACGTTGTAGAAGCGTCCTCTAGCGCCATCGCGGATGCAACTTCTGGCGATGGCAATGGCCAGGTGTGTTTTGCCTGTACCGGTGCCGCCAACCAGCACGACGTTGCGTTGTTGGGCGATGAAGCCGCCGTCAGCGAGATCATTGACGAGAGTCTGATTGATCGGCGTGCCGTCGAACTGGAAGTCGGCGATGTCCTTGGCGAGCGGCAGCTTGGCAATGGTGAGCTGGTATTTGATCGACCTGGCTTGCTTCTCGTTGATCTCGGCGTTGAGCAGGTCGCCGACAATGCGCTGAGGTTCGTGCTGGCGCTTAACGGCAGTTGCCATGATCTCGTCGAAGGCAGCCTTCATGCCGTAGAGCTTGAGTTCGCCCATGAGGTCGAAGATTTGGGTTCGTTCCATCAGATGGTCCTCCGGAGGTTGTCGTAGCGGGCACAATCGGCGATCGGTGCATGACGGAGCGTCAGTGCGGCCGGCGTCATGATGTTGGCCGGTGGGGCGGGTTCACGTTGACGGGCCAGGATATTGAGAACGACATCGGCGGAATGGACGCTGTGACTGAGCGCTTCGGCACAGGCCGCTTCCACCGCGGACAGACCGTCAGTCAGCACCGCGTTGAGGATGTCGACCATCTGCCGATTGCCATCGTCGGTGCTGGCCAGCTTGCGCCGGATCCGCTCGATCGCGGCCGGCAGCACCCAGTCTTTGAAGGGAGCACCGTTGCGCAAGGCGCCGGGTTTGCGGGCGAGCACCGGCACATAATGCCAGGGGTCGTAGACGGTATCGCCGCGGCCAAAGGATCGCGGGTGCTCGGCAACGATACGTCCATCCTGACGGATCACGATGCGATCGGCATAGGCTTGAACCTCGACCGGTCGTCCGACTGCGCTGGCTGCGACCGAGTACTTGTTGTTGTCGAAGCGCACCAGGCAGGTCTTCGAGACCGATGCCGTCACCGCATGGAAGCCGTCGAAGCGGCCGGCATAGGGAACGAGTTTGGGGCGTTCGGCTTCGAGCACGTCCCAGATCGTCTGATCGGTCAGCTCCGGATGGCGATGAGCCTTCGCGTAGGCGATGCATTTGTCGAGCAGCCAGGCGTTTAACTCGTCGAGGTTTTTGAACCGCAGCCGCGGCGTGAAGAAGCGTTCCCGGACCAGCCCGACCTGGTTCTCGACTTGCCCCTTCTCCCAGCCCGACGCTGGCGTACAGGCGACCGGATCGACCAGATAGTGGCTGCACATCTGCAGGAAGCGGCGATTGTAGAGACGGCCTTTACCGACAAAGATCGCCTCCACCGCGGTCTTCATGTTGTCGTAGATGCCGCGGGTGCAGGTGCCTTTGAACAGGGCGAACGCCCGGTCGTGGGCGTCGAACACCATCTCCTGCGTCTCCCGCGGATAGGCCCGCACGAACAGCATGCGGCTGTGACAGAGCCGGACATGGGCAGCCTTCACCATCACCGTGGTGCCGCTCAGCAGGACGACCTCGTGGCTCCAGTCGAACTGGTAGGCTTCGCCTGGTGCAAAGCTCAGCGGCACATAAGCCGACGCTGTCGAGGGGCCGCGTTCCTTGCTCCACCGTCGTGCGTATCGACGAACCGCATCATAGCCGCCGGCATAACCCAGGCCGCGAAGCTCCTCGAATAGCCGGATCAGCGTCAGCCGTTCCCGCGCCGCCTTGCTCTCATTCCCTGCCAGCAACCGATCAAGCTCGGCACTCCAGGCACCCATCTTCGGGAGCGGCTGCGTCTCGCGCTCGTACCGGAACTCCGTCGCTTGAGAACGAATGACCTTGCGAACCACCTTCCGCGATACGCCAAGTTCTCGGCAGATCGCCTTGATCGGACGACCATCAACAAAGTAGGCGCGACGGATCTTACCAATCGTCTCCACCACCAGCATCCCAACCTCGGCTTCCATGACTCGATGGAAGCCACTGTGGACCCTTATCCCGGGGTCCCGATTGGATGCCGATCACCCCGAAAACGGGGGCCTTATTCCATGCCGAAACACAGAGTGAAGACAATCAACAAATTCGTCGCAAGCTCTTTTGACATTCTTCATTGCACCTCTTTCAGACCTTTTCTTGTTCTTAAACGCGACTACCCCGCATGATTCGCCATGTGCGTGTATTGCGACGTTGCGGCAGCTTTGCGGCAAGAACAATTCCAAAACGGCCTGTCAGAACTGACAGCGCAACGCAGTGACTGCGCCTGCTTTCTTGATCTCGAAGCTGTGATTCGTAAGCCGGAGGTCGAGAATGAAAGTCATTGTGCGCACGCGTACAGCGCTACTGCACGACTCAGAACTGACAATGGGAATGCACCGTCTGCGGGGGCGGGTGTTCAAGGAGCGGCTCGACTGGGACGTCTCCGTCAAAGGCGGATTAGAGATCGATCAGTACGACGCGCTGAAACCCACTTATCTTCTCGTGGTCGAGCGGCGCGAGGTTGTCGGTTGTGTTCGCCTGCTGCCTACCATTGGACGCAACATGCTGGCGGATACGTTCCCGGTGTTGCTGGATGGTCACGCGGCACCGAAAGCAGCCAGGATCTGGGAGAGCTCGCGCTTTTGCGTTGATACCAAAACCGTCGCGGCGACAGCAGAGAACGGCTTGCGGGAAGCAACATACCTGCTGTTTGCGGCAATGATCGAATGGGGCCAGGAGCGCGACCTTCAGGCCATCGCGACGGTCACTGATCTGCGCATGGAGCGCATCCTGCGTAGGGCCGGATGGCACCTCGATCGCCTGGGCGCACCTCGTCAGATCGGGGCGACCAAAGCCGTCGCAGGACTGCTGCCGGTTACCGAAGAGGCTCTTGGGGCAATCCGAGCGGCCGGGAAGATTTCGGGGCGGGCAATTGAAGCACAGTCAAGCCTTTCGCTCGCGGCGTAGCGTCCGCGTCTTCAACTCCCGAGGCAAAGTCATCAACAATGGATCCTGCTGCTTTCTCGGCTCTGGTCGAACAGTGCGCGCCGACGCCGGACTTCGTGCGACCGCTGACGGCGATTGTGCGGCAAGCGAGCTCGTTCGAGCCGCTGCTCATCACAATTCAGGGGCGGAGACCGATTCCGATTCAAGCAAATGACCGTGACGAAGCCATCCAGCTCGCGACCGAGGCCATTACCGCCGGCCAGTCGGTCCGGACCGGTCTCGCGCAACTTGATGCCGAGGAGAACAAGCAGGCCGGGTTGACGGCTACCACGACCTTCGACACCTGCAAGCATATTGCGGGTCTTGGCAGATTGTTCGAGGTCCGCTTGCAAGCAGCAAACGTGAACGCCTCGGGCCGCGATCAGGCTATTGCCAGGGTGGTCGCGAGCTTCGCAGCCAAAGCTCCCCGAACAACGCCCGAGCCCCGTACCTTGCCGGCCGATGCTGCCGACATTTCCAACACGGACATGCCGACAAGCGTCACGCCAGCTCCCTCCGTCAGGGAGCGCCCGAACTGGGACGTCTATCGCTCAGGTCTTGGCACATCAGCCTTCGTCTATCAACGATAAGGGATTCTTCTGTTTTGCGTTCACTCAACACCGCGGTCCGGGCTGGTCCGGCTGCACTGCCAATCGGAGCCGTGTCATGACTTCTCCTCTTAAACACTCCGCTGCCCTGCTTTGCATGGGGGCCGTCCTCAGCATCGCGTTGGTTGAGCCGGCGCTGGCGCAGACCGCAAACATCGAAGGCGTGTTGCAGAACATCGTGAACATGCTGACCGGCAACGTCGCGCGCCTGCTGGCGACGCTTGCCGTCATCATCGTCGGCATCGCCTGGATGTTCGGGTATCTCGATCTGCGCAAGGCCGCCTATGTCGTGCTCGGTGTCGCCATCACGTTCGGCGCCTCCGAGGTGGTCTCGACCTTGACCGGAGGCCGTTGATGATCGAGCCCGCGCGTCTCACGGAGGACACCCTATTCCTCGCCTGCACGCGACCGGCCATGATTGCCGGCGTCACCATGGAAGCCATGGCGCTCAACGTGATGTTGTCCTGCATCCTGTTCCTGGTGGCCGGAAGCATCATCTACGGCCTGGTCGCGATTCCGATCCATGGGCTTTGCCGCATGATCTGCCGGCACGACCCCAACATGTTCCGGATTCTGCTCGCCTGGATCGAAACCCGCGGGCGCACGCGCAACGCGTCCTTCTGGGGCGGATCATCCTGCACACCGCTCAAGCTCGTCCGGCGATATCAGGCACGAGACCTTGGCTATGCGTAGCGCAGCGCTCAAAACCCGGGAGATCGGGCCCGAAGTCTACCTCCCGTTCGGCCGGCATGTCACCGATTCCGTGATCAGTCTCACGACCCGGGCCCTGCTCACGGTGATCCGGCTCGACGGCACCTCGTTCGAGACCGCCGAGACGGCGGATCTGAACGATCTTCACGCCAAGCTGAACCTCACTTTGCGCAATGTTGCCGATCCGCGGCTGGCGCTCTGGACTCATCTGGTGCGGCGTCGGACGTCAGACTCTCCGGCCGGGGCATTCCGCTCGCCATTTGCAGCCTCGCTTGACGCCCAGTATCGCGACCGGATTCGCAAGGCAGCTCTATTTCGTAATGATCTCTATCTGACGCTGGTTTGGCATCCTGGTCGCGCCCCCGCCGATGCCGCAGCTGCGTTCTTCAGGCGGCTTGGCCGGAGCGCTGCGGCTCGCGTCGAGGTCGACAGCGACGCCTTGAAGCGGCTCAACGATGCCACGCGGGATATGGTCGCGGCATTGGAGCGCTACGGCGCTCATGCTCTCGGATTGGCCGAGCGCGACGGCATCACCTTCTCAGAGCCAATGGAGCTACTCCACGCCGTGGCCTCCGGCGAGTGGATGCCAATGCCGTTGGCGCAAGGGCCGATCGGCCCCGCACTCTACTCAAACCGTGTCATCTTCGGCCGTGAAGCCATCGAAATCCGCAGCGCGGGTGGATCGCGCTTCGCCGGCATGTTCGGACTCAAGGAATATCCTGCGTCCACCAGACCGGGCCTGTTGAACGCGCTGCTTTCCGCACCTTTCGAGATTATCCTCACGCAATCCTTCGCGTTTTTGTCGAAAGCCGACGCCAAGACGGTCCTGACGCGTAAGCAGAACCAACTGGTCTCGGCTCAGGATCCGGCGGCCTCGCAGATCGACGAACTCGCTGACGCGCTCGACGATCTCGAATCCAACAGGTTCGCGCTTGGAGATCATCACCTGTCGCTCCTGGTCTACGCCGAGAGGCCTACGCAGCTGCAGGACCACATGAGCGTGGCGCGACGCGTCCTGGCGGATGCGGGTGCAGTCGTCGCGCGCGAGGATCTCGGACTTGAAGCGGCTTATTGGGCGCAACTCCCCGGGCTGTTCAAGTATCGGGCAAGAACTGGGGCGATCAGCTCGCGCAATTTCGCGGCATTCTCCCCATTCCACACCTATCCCACAGGACAGCCTGCCGGCAACCACTGGGGGCCAGCGGTTGCGATGCTCAAAACCGCATCCGGCTCGCCGTTTTATTTCTCGTTCCATCACGGCGACCTCGGCAATACCTTCATCTGTGGCCCCTCGGGGTCCGGCAAAACCGTCGTGCAGAACTTCCTGCTGTCGCAGGCCGAGCGGCTCGGCGCCACTTACGTCTTCTTCGACAAGGACCGCGGTGCGGAGATATTCGTTCGCGCCGCCGGCGGCACTTATCTGACACTCCGCAACGGCGTTGGGACCGGCTGCGCGCCGCTCAAGGCGCTGGAGCTGACGCCAGCCAATCTTTCGTTCCTGGGCGAGCTTGTCCGGAAGCTCGTAACGCCAGACAACCGTCCGCTGACCGTGATCGAGGAGGAGCGGATCGATTCCGGATTGCTAGCCCTTGCTCAATTGCGGCAGGCGGAGCGCTCGTTCGGAGCGCTGCGGGCTTTTCTGGGCCAACAGGATCGCGAAGGAATCGGCGCTCGCTTGGAGCGATGGTGCCGAGGCGCTCCTTTCGGCTGGGTGCTGGATGGCGAGCAGGATGCAATCGGGCTAGACGCCCGGTTCATCGGTTTCGACATGACCGATCTGCTGGATCATCCGACCGTTCGCACGCCGCTCATGATGTATCTGTTCCATCGGGTCGAGCGCCTGATCGACGGCCGGCGCATGATCATCGACATCGACGAGTTCTGGAAGGCGCTTGGCGACGAGGCATTTCGTGATCTCGCCAACAACAAGCTCAAAACCATCCGCAAGCAGAACGGAGTCATGGTGTTCGGCACGCAGTCGCCGCGCGACGCGCTGGCCTCTCCGATCGCACACACCATTGTCGAGCAATGCCCGACGCACATCTTCCTGCCAAACGCGCGGGGAACGCGCTCGGACTATGTCGACGGCTTCCATCTGACCGACACTGAATTCCGCCTGATCAAGGAGGAGCTCGCGCCCGAAAGCCGGCGGTTCCTGGTCAAGCAAGGCCACAACTCGGTCGTGGCGGAGCTCGACCTCAGCGGTTTTGACGATGCACTCGCCGTGTTGTCTGGACGGACTGAAACGGTCGAACTGCTCGACCGCATTCGGGCAGAGGTCGGCGACGATCCGGGGCAATGGTTGCCGGTATTTCAAGCGGAGCGGCGGGACGTCCGATGATGGTTCAGCGTATGCCGGCAATCTTCACCTGCGTGTCGATCGTGGCCCTCCTGACGGCATCTCCCGCAGCAGCGGAGATTGTGTTCGATCCGAGCGTCTATGCGCGGCAATTCGAGCAACTGACGGAACTGAAGAAGCAGGTCGATACCCTGACGTCGCAGCTGAAGGTGGCGCAGGATCAACTGAACCAGGCCAAGCAGCTGTATGACAGTTTCAACAAGCGGACCAACGCCAACGACATCGGCGCGCTGCTCAACACGCCGCAGTTCCGGAAAGTCCTGCCCCAACAGTTCTCTGACATCGAACGTCTCGTGGCGGGGCAGGGCGGCGGTAACTTCGCCGACGCGATGAACCAATACCTTTCGCAGAACCGCGCCTATGCCGGCAACAGCGGCAATTCATATTACCAGAGCGAGCTCGACCGGATAGCGCGACAGACTGGCGCCAAGCACTCCATGGGCCAGGCGGTCTACGACACTGCCTCGCAGCGTATCGATGCGCTTGAAGAATTGAGAACGCGCATCAGCTCGGCGACCGACGTCAAAGAGACTCTTGATCTGTCGGCACGGCTGCAGGCCGAGCAGGCGCTGCTGCAGAACGATGTGCTCCGGATGCAAGGGCTAGCGATGATCCAGCAGGCCCGCACGGACATGGACGGACAACGGGAGCGCGAGAAGCAACGCCAACTGGTCGATGAAATGAAGGCGGCCCTACAATGACGATGAAGGCATCTGTTCTGGCGAACGCTGTTGCGGCTACTCTTATCGGTTGCAACGATTCCGACAGCGGTCAGCAGAGGAAGACCGTCAGCTGGTTCATTAATCATCGGGATGAACTTCAGGCAACGCTCAAGGCGTGCCGCGATAACCCAGGCGAGCGCGGGAAGACGGCCGACTGCATCAACGCCAACGAAGCTCGCAAGAAGATCACCGTCCAAGAGATGAAAGACGCGCTGAAGTAAGGATCGCGGCGATGGCCATAAACGTCTTTGACAGCTTCTTGAAGGAGTTCGAACAGCCGATCACGACATTCGTGTCGACCTCGGTGTCGAATCTTGCCTCCTACATTGATGGTCCGCTCCGCACGGCCGTGATGCTCTATGTCATTCTCTACGGTTTTGCGGTGATGCGGGGCGCAATTTCCGAGCCTATTATGGAGTTTGCCTGGCGGGCGATGCGGATCGTGGTCGTGGTTCTACTCGCGACCAATTCAAGCGCGTTCCAGCAATACGTCACGGGCCTGTTCTTTGATTCCTTGCCGAGGGAGATCGGCAATGCGTTAGCGGGCTCGGGATTGAACACGAATTCAGGAGCTCCTTTCGATCAGCTTCTGTCCAAAGGAATCGACGTCGCCAATAAGATCTACGACCAAGCGGGAATAACCGACGTGGCTCCAGCACTGATTGCCGCCATTCTCCTGATCTTTGTGGCGATCGGCTCCTTCTTGCAGTTTGCCATCCTGCTCTATGCCAAAGTTGGCCTTGGCGTCGTGATCGCGCTTGGGCCGCTCTTCATTGCACTTGGACTATTTGAGGCTACGCGCCCGTTTACAGAGGCCTGGCTTCGGCAGGTCGCGAATTTCGTGATCCTGCTGGTGCTGGTGGTCGCTCTGGTCGGGCTGATGTTAACGACCGTCAGCGGCTTCATTGACAGGTTCGCCGCAAACGCCGGCACGGCCGGCGAGATGGTGGTGGCCGCAGTCGCCATCAGCGCGGTGCTCGGTCTGTCCGGATACATCGCGCTTCAACTGCCGATCATCGCAGGCGGTCTCGCCGGGGGGGGCGCTTCGCTCGCCAGCCGGCTGGTCACTAGCCCAATGATTGCCAATGCCACGGCGGCAGCCAGCGGCGCTTACGCCGGCGCGCGCTGGTCAGCCAGCCGTGGTCTCGCGGCCGTAAGAGCCAGCCGTCAGGGCGGCAGCATGCGGCGTACCCGATCGCCGGGGACTACGGCGGCTTAAGCAATTGATCGCCGGCAACAGGCGACTGAGAAACACAGGGGCATCAGAACGATGTGGCGTCGACTATTCATCATCTGCGTCATCGCATGGCAGCTTGGCGGCTGCGCGAACTGGTCAAAGGGGCCGCCGTCATGTGATGGCCAGGCTCGCCGGCCGCTCAATCGTTCGCTGTGGGATTGGGAGACCGGTACGCCATTCGCGACACCGGAGCCACCACCTCCGCCATCCGCGCCAGCACCGGTCGTCCGCAAAGGCGAGACCAGCCCGGCAGCGCCATCCACGCAACTGTTTGCATCAGGCCACCAGGCCGCCATTGCAGCTTCTTACCGCGCTTGCGGCAAGGAGGCGTGAGATGGTCGGGCATAATGAGTTGAACGCCTATTTCGACAACGCGCGTCGATGGGAACAGGATTTGTTGCTGTCGGCCCATCGCTCGCGGCGAACGGCATGGGTAATTGCCGGGGGCGCCTGTGCATTGGCAGTCGCCTCGCTCAGCGCGGTCGCAGCGCTTGCGCCGCTGAAGACGGTCGAGCCGTTCGTGATCCGCGTCGATAATGCCACCGGCATTGTGGACACCGTCTCCGCCCTCAATTCGACGCCGGCGCGCTATGACGAAGCCGTCACCAAGTATTTCCTCGGGCGTTATGTTCGGGCGCGAGAGGGCTATAGCTACCCAGAAGCCGAAACGAACTTCCGCACCATTTCGCTACTCTCGGGGCAGGGCGAACAGGCCCGTTTCGCGGCATGGTACCGCGGCTCCAATCCGGAAAGTCCGCAAGTCGTTCAGGGCCGTTTCGGGGTCTCCACCGTGCGGATCAAGGCGATCTCGCTCCTGGCCGATAATGTCGCCTCGGTGCGTTTCATGAAAGAGAGCCGCAAGGGCGAGGAAACCCGCGTGACCCACTGGGTCTCCACCCTGACGTTTTCCTATGCCAACGCGCCAATGTCCTCCGCCGACCGTCTCATCAATCCGCTCGGCTTTCTCGTCTCGGAATATCGCGCCGATCCGGAGGTCGTGCCATGAAATCCTTCGCTCTCTTGATGATTTTCGCCCTGGGATTCGCGGGGCCGGCAATGGCCTTGCAACAGCCGTCACCGGGTCAGCATGATGCCCGCGTGCGAACCGTGACCTACGATCCGGCCAACGTCGTCAAGGTCAACGGCGTGATTCGGGCGTCAACCCAGGTGTTGTTTGCCGACGATGAGGAGGTCGCGCATGTCGCAATCGGCGACGCGATCGCATGGGAGGTCGCACCGGCGGGCTCAATCCTGTTCCTTAAACCCCGGGAGAAACATCCGCCAACCAATCTGCAGGTCGTCACCACGCGCCCTGATGGCCGCAAGCGGTCTTATCAATTCGAATTATCGATCGCCGAGACGACACTGGCGGACAGTTACTTCGTCGTCCGCTTCGCCTATCCCGGCGACGAGATGGAGCGCCGACGCACTGAGGCGGCTGCCCGCGGCGCCGAGCGGGAAGGCGCGCTGATCGAGCGGACCTTCGATCTGCATCATGCCTATGGTGCGCGCAACTGGCGCTTTTCAGCGCAGGGATCGATCGACCTCGAACCGGAAGCTGTTTTCGACGACGGCAAGGAGACCACGTTCCGCTTTGCGGGCAACCGTGAAATCCCCGCGATCTACCTGATCAACTCCGATGGTTCGGAAAGCCTGGTGCCCAAGGACGTCCGCGGCGAGCTCGTGGTCGTTCACGCCACGGCCCGGGAGTTTCGGCTGCGCAAAGGCGACACCGTGCTCTGCATTTTTAACGAAGCATTCGACGCGGTGGGAATTAATCCGGGCACCAACACCACAAGCCCGTCTATTGAGCGGCGGGCGAAGAAATCAGCACCAACTCCAAGGCCACGATAGGCGAGGGCGATATGACCGAACATGATGATGAGAAGATCGCCGGCGACCGTGCCATTACGCCTGTGGGAGGAGGGGACAATGCTCGCGCGACGATGCTCAAACGCGGCTTCGGCGCGCTGGCGCTCACCGCCTTTGCCGCTCTGATCATCTGGGGCACTTGGAAGGGCGAGAAGCCTGTCAGCGATTCCGCCCGAAAGCTGATAATCCGCCAGGCGGCAGCTTTCGAACCCATCCCGGAAGCGCCGGCCGCGCCTGTTACCACGGCCTCAGTTGGAGCCCCGCCGGTCTCAGCCACGCCAGCGGTCCCCGCGCCCGCCTCCGACCAGCTTCTGGAAAGTGCCCGGCGCGCACCGGTGCTGGCCTATAACAGGCCGAGTTCTGTAGGACGCGCGGCCCACGACGGCGTGACCGGAAGTGTCGTCACCGACCCCTATGGGTTCGGACGGGGCGAGCCGCGCAACGACCTCGCCGACAAGCTGAAGCCGACCCCGATCGAGGGCGTGCGCGCGGCGCGGCTCCCCAACCGCAATCTGCTGGTCACCCAGGGCACCTCGATCCCGTGCGTGCTGGAGACGGCGATGTCCTCGGACGTGGCCGGCTTCGTCTCCTGCGTCGTCGTGCGGGACGTGATGTCCGATTCCGGCAACGTGGTGCTGATGGAAAAAGGCACGCAAGTGGTTGGCGAGTATCGCGGCAATGTGCGGCGCGGATCAAAACGCCTGTTCGTGCTGTGGACCCGCGCCAAGACGCCGACCGGCGTCATTGCGGCATTGGCCTCGCCGGCCACGGACGCACTGGGTCGCGCCGGTTTTGACGGTGACATCGACACCCACTTCTTTGAACGGTTCGGCTCGGCGCTGTTGCTGTCCATCGTCAGCGACGCCTCCTCAATCGGGCGTCAGCAGCTGCAGGACAGCTCGATCCAGATCAACAACACCACGGGAGCCACCAACACTGCCGCCGGCATCGCCGTCGAGCAGTCCATCAACATTCCGCCCACTCTGAACAAGAATCAGGGCGAGCTCGTCAATATCTTTGTAGCGCGCGATGTTGATTTCTCCTCGGTCTATCGATTGCGGCGGGTCGAGACCCGCACGCAGATTTTGGACCGCACCGTCCCCGGGGGCCTCGTGGCCCCGGCGGTGGTGACAAAGTGAGTGCCGTACATTCCATCGAGCGCGATGGCAGCCGGCTCGTGCTAGCGCGCTATCTCGAGCCGTTGGCTCCATTTCTGGCGGACAAATCCTTGACCGAAATCGTCGTCAATCGCCCCGGCGAGGTCTTCGTGGAAGGTCCCGGCGGCTGGACCCGGCACGAAGCGCCAGCTCTGACGCATGCCTACCTATCACACCTGGCGACCGCGGCCGCCGGCCACACCCGTCAGGACATCGGCCCGGAGCATCCGGTGGTCTCGACCACCCTGATCGGCGACGAGCGCTGCCAGATCGTGGTGCCGCCGGCGGTGCCAACAGGAACGGTCAGCCTCACCATCCGCAAGCCGTCGGCTTTGACAATGACACTGGACGCCTTTGACCAGGCAAAACTGTTCGATGAAGTCCGCGCCGCCAACAACGAACTCACTACCGACGAGCATCGGCTTCTGGCCCTGAAAGAGGCCGGTGCCTGGCGCGACTTCCTCCAGCTTGCCGTCTCAACGCGGCGCAATATCATCATTTCCGGCGCAACGGGTTCGGGAAAGACCACGCTATCCAAGGCGTTGATCTCGGCGATCCCGGCACATGAGCGGCTCATCACCATCGAGGACACCGCCGAGCTTGTTGTCCCTCATCAGAATTGCGTGCGGCTGCTCTACGCCAAGGACGGGCAGGGTCTTGCCAAAATTGGCCCGCGCGAACTTCTGGAGTCCTGCCTGCGGATGCGGCCGGATCGCATTCTGCTGCAGGAGCTGCGCGACGGGACGGCGTTCTTCTATCTGAGGAATGTGAACTCGGGCCACCCCGGATCGATCACAACGGTTCATGCCGACAGCGCCAGGCTCGCCTTTGAGCAGCTGACGTTGCTTGTCAAGGAAAGCGCGGAAGGGCGCGACCTGCATCGCGACGACATCCGCTCACTGCTGCTGCTTCTCGTCGACGTCGTCATCCAGATGCAGAAGCGGGACGGCCGCTACCGCATTTCGGAGATCTACTATGATCCCGTTCGCAAACGCGACCACTTCCGTTAGGGCGGCGCAGGGCCTTGCGATCGCCCTCGCGGCTGCCGCGCTCTTCCTATTGGTTGCCTCCAATGTCTTACTACTGGGGCTTAGGCTTCATGATGGCGGCCTGCACTGGTCGGAGATCGCCACGGGCTGGCCACGTTACGGTGCCGACCCACGTTTCGACCGCTGGCTGACCCTCTCGACTCTCGCCGGCGCGGTTGTGGTCTTTGGCCTGCTCGGTGCAATCTTCCGGCACCGTCCTCTCCCGCTTCACGGCAGCGCGCGCTTCGCGTCCGAGCGCGAAATCAAGGCCGCTGGCCTGCGATCCAAAGAGGGCGTGTTGCTCGGCCGCAAGGACGGTGCGCTGCTCTGCTTCGGCGGATCGGAACACGTCATGGTCTACGCTCCAACGCGCGCCGGCAAGGGGGTCGGCTACGTCATTCCGAACCTGCTCAATTGGCCAGATTCAGTCGTGGTGCTGGATGTGAAGAAGGAGAACTGGGATCGTTCCGCGGGATTTCGGGCGGCCCACGGGCAGGAAATCTACTTGTTCGACCCACTCGACGAGAACGGTCGCACCGCGCGCTACAATCCGCTGGGCTATGTGCGCAGCGATCCCGCGGACCTCTATGACGATCTGCAGCGCATCTCGGTCATGCTGTTTCCGGCCGAAAGCCGCGGCGATCCCTTCTGGTTCGAGGCCGCACGTTCGGCCTTTGTGGCGATCGGCGGCTATGTCGCGGAAACGCCAGGTCTTCCATTGACGATCGGCGAGATCCTGCACCAGCTGTCCGCGGCTCACGACCTCAAGGCACATTTTGAGAAACTCATTGCCTCTCGCAAGTCCGGCCCTTCACCACTGTCGCGGAATTGCATCACGGCCTTGAACGACTTCCTCGCGGCTTCTGAACACACCATGAACTCCGTGCGCAAGACCGTCACGGCGAGGCTCGGGCTTTGGCTCAACCCGCGCATCGATGCCGCCACATCGACCAACGATTTCGACTTGCGGTTGCTGCGGCAACGGCCGATGTCGATCTATCTCGGTGTGACGCCTGATAATCTCGATCGCATGGCGCCAAGTCTCGCGTGATGCCAAGCTTCGTTTTCAGTTCCAAATTGAAGGACGGCCCAGCCAGATCCACACAAGGCATGCGCGCTTTATGACGTTGGGGGTGAGCCTGTAATTAAAGAGAAGGGCAAGCAGGGTCAACCGCAGTTGGAGATCGCGCCGTACCCCAGTTCACTGCGCGGCCGGAGGCTCGAGCCCGCAAGCCAGGCATTGGTCAAGTTTCACGAACGATTGGCTGCGAGGCTCGATTCCGAGATTGCCTTGGCGCCAGTGGAGCAAGACCTGCTGGACTTCCTCAATGGTATCAGGCTGTCGCCATCGATGATGGCGCAGGCCTGTCGGCAGAATGCGACCATGCGCGCGCCCCTCGGCCTGGACACGGTGGGGCGTGCCCCACCGCCGATCCCCGACGCGCTGTCGTTCGCGCTTTATTGCAACGCGCTGCTGAGTATATGCGCCCCGGAGGCAGACCAGATGAATACCAACCCACCCGTTCAGCTCACCGCGAATTTCTCCATTTCCACTCGCGAGCAGTCGCCGCACCCGGCGCAGGGGCTATTTTCGTACAAGAGAGCTGGCGCCGGTTGTTTGGACAGCGCCCCGCGGGATTTAAGTGGATTCCTGCCGGGTTATGCTGAACGCGGGGCCTTACGATTTTGTCGTTGCGTCGGGAGGGCGTAGCCCGACCAGAGCGACGACAAAATCGTCGGCGACGGTCATGCGGCCATCACCATAGCTTGCGTGCCGAAGTAAGCCTCGTCGGGCGTGCGCCCGTCAAGGCTCGAGTGAGGGCGTCCCTGATTGTAGAAGGCCAGATACTTGGCAATTGACGCTCGCGCCTCGGACACGCTGTCGTAGGCGCGGAGATAAACTTCTTCGTATTTGACCGTGCGCCAGAGCCGCTCGACAAACACGTTGTCGCGCCAGGCGCCCTTGCCGTCCATGCTGATGGCGATCTTCGCGTCCAGCAGCACATCGGTGAACTCGAGGCTGGTGAACTGGCTGCCCTGGTCCGTGTTGAAAATCTCGGGCCTGCCGTGCTTCGCCAACGCCTCCTGGACCGCTTCGACGCAGAAGGCCGCCTCCATTGTGATCGAGACGCGATGGGCCAGGACCCGTCGGCTGAACACATCGACGACCGCCGCGAGATAGACGAAGCCACGCCGCATCGGAATGTAGGTGATGTCCATTGCCCACGCCTGGTCGGGCCGCTCGATCTTCAATCCGCGCAACAGGTACGGGTAGATCTTGTGACCCGGTGCCGGCTTACTCGTGTTCGGGCGACGATAGACCGCCTCGATCCCCATGCGCTTCATCAGCGTCGCGATGTGGCGGCGACCGGCGTATACGCCCTCCCGCCGCAGCAACGATCGCTGCATACGCGCTCCCGCGAAGGGATAATCGAGATGCAGCTCATCGAGCCGACGCATCAAGGCAAGGTCCTCGGCCGAAACTGGCCGAGGTTCATAGTAGACCGTGCTGCGAGCCAGCTTCAGGACCTTCGCCTGGCGCACGATAGAAAGATCATGACCGCGGTCGATCATCGCTTTGCGCTCAGCAGGCCCGCCTTGGTGAGCGCGCCGGACAAAAAATCGTTTTCCAACGCCAGCTCGCCGATCTTGGCATGTAACGCCTTCAAATCGACCGGCGTCTCGGCCGACGCCTTGTCATGCCCAAACACGCCGGCGGCGCCTTCCAGGAGCTGGTTTTTCCAGATCGTGATCTGGTTCGGATGAACATCAAACAGTTGCGCCAGCTCCGCCAGCGTCTTGTCGCCTTTGACCGCAGCCAAAGCAACCTTCGCCTTGAATGCCGGAGAATGCATCCGGCGGCTCTTCTTCGTCATCTTCGCTCCTGATTCGCGGCAAGAATCCTCGCCGCTGTCAGGCAGAAAATCCACTCAAGCTACTGTCCGAATTTGCGGAGCCAGCTCTCAAGTGCGTTAGCATTGCTGGCCGGCAGCGAAAACGCTCGCTTGGCCTGCTCAGCGATTTTGTCACCAATGAACTGCCGCACCGCATTGCGGAGATTAGATGCAGTGAACAACCAAACGACGCGGTCAGGACCCTTGGCCGCCCGCGTTGAAGGCCGGGGATTGGGCGAAGGCGCTTTCGGCCGTCGAAGAGGCTGTCGCCGTGATGCCGGACGACCTCCATTTCCGCATGCTCCATGCGGATCTGTTGCTTCATAAACTGCGCGGCTTGCAGTCCGGCTTGCCGGCCCTGCGGCAATTTGTTCGGGACGCGATCGACAAAAAATCCGAGCTATGGATGGAAGGGGCGCTGCGCCAACTCTTCAGTTCGGCGAATGATAACTCCCACTTCCCGCCTGCCGAGCGCCTTGGGATGGGCAAGGATGTTGTCCGAACTGCTCGGCCCTTATAGCACGACAACCGGTGAGCAACCAGCCGAGCGAGATATGTCGTTTTGGCGTTATCTTTGTCGATTTGTCGCGGTCGCAACACGATCATTCAGAGTCTGCCACCACGCGCTCAGCCAAGTCACTGAACAAAATGGAGAGCGGCTTTTGGAGTTCATCCTGTGCAACTGGCACGAACATTGAAGACGTCATTTCGTGACGGCAGCGGCCGCTGACCGTCCTCACGGAAAAGGAGTCAAGAAATGAAAAGCGACATGTCCGACTATGATGTAACTGAACTGACTCTCGAAGAAGCATGTTCAACGTCGGGAGGCGACAAATGTATCATTTTTAAGCCGCCGCCGGGTGGCGGAACCATTGATGCCAATCCCCTGCCCCCCGCCGGGGATAGAGGGTTGATGTAAACTGACTACAAGCCTGCCAGAGACGCGATCATAACTCGCGTTCGCTGGCAGGCTTATTCTTATGCCCTCGTAACATGAGAACTCCATCGGGAACAACCGTTCGGATGCGTCGTAGAGGCCAGATTCGCGCGAAGGCCGATCTTGCTCGCGACCTCAAGATGACTAATCTCGACCGGCGGCGGAGGCCGAAGCCCGCCAATCGGCATCGCTGACGGTGCTTACCATCTGGAAAGAGGGGAGCCATGAAGCCTGAGATGTGGCTGAATTAACAGTTGAAGAAGCATCTGAACCTTCCGGAGGGAGTAGTTGTCGCAACTGCACTCGCGGCTATGGCTGCGTGGCAGCTGTCATCCGCCGCACTTGCATCTGAAGCGAGTTAGATGCGCAACCGCCTGACGTCGCATGGTGCAGACTGGCAGTTTCGCTACCAAATTAACGATAGCAAACCTTGTGACATAATCGAACAATGACCAATATCTTACTTCCTCCTGAACTTGTGAGCTACACGGCCGAAAGCATCCTCTCCCGGCAATCAGGACGATCTTTTCTCATTTACAAGATCATTGTGCTTTCTGTGGTCGCCGCATTGGTGGCGTTGCCACTCATTACCGTAACGGTCTCTGTTCAAAGCGCCGGCACCATTCGTCCCACCATCGAGAAGACTCCCCTGATCGCGCCCGTCTCAGGGCGCATTTCGCGTATCCTTGCCGTTGAGAACGATGTGGTTGCCCTGGGGCAAGAAATCCTCACCCTCGATGCCGTGGTGGTTGAGGAGAAGCTCAGAGCAGTTACAGGCGAAATTCGCGCCAAGGGCGATCTAGCCCGTGACCTTGAGACCCTAATCTCCTCCGGAACAGAAGCCAAGGACCCGATCCAGCTGCTGACCGAGTCCGCCACGGCCGAGCGGCTGCATTTTCTGAACCTGCTGCGGGAGAATGAATATGCCCGCAGTAACGCCGCGGCAGAACTCGAGCGCGCCAAGCGGCTGCTCTCCGTTGCTGCAGCGCCCGCAAAGGCGGTCGACGAACGGGCTTTCGCTCTCCAGAGCATTGAGGTCAAAGGCGAGATCCTCGCCCGGCGCAAAGCCGCCGAGTGGAACCAACAGCTCTTCGACACGAATTTGCGCTTGAAGGAACTCACTGCCAGCTTGCATCAGCTCGAGAACGAACGAGATCTGACCCGGATTCGAGCTCCCGTGTCCGGTGCTCTAGAGCAATTCTCCGGCCTCACCCCTGGTGGCTACGTCCAGGCGGGGCAAACTGTCGCTCGCGTCTCGCCGGATGGCGAACTGGTGGCGGAGATCTACGTCTCCCCCAACGACATTGGCTTCGTGCGAACCGGCCAGTCAGTGCGGCTCCAGGTGGATGCCTTCAACTACAATCAATGGGGCGTTCTAGAGGCGACAGTGCTCAACGTGGCCCAGGACTTCACCCTCCACGATAAAAGCCCGATCTTTAAGGTCCGCTGCGCGCTCTCTGCCAGTCATCTCACGCTCAAGAACGGAGTCATCGGTCAGTTGAAAAAAGGCATGACCGTGCGAGCCCGCTTCCTCGTGGCCGACCGCAGCCTCCTTCAACTCTTCTACAATGAGGTCGACGATTGGCTCAATCCGCTCCTTGCAGGCGGTTAATTCTTCCTCTTCAGAAACAGTGAGCGTCAATGTCGAGTAACGTCATCAAGTACAAACAGCGCGACGCCACGGATTGCGGAGCCGCCAGTCTTGCTTCCGTCGCAGCTTTCTATGGCTACAAGCTGCCATTGTCACGCATCCGCCAGTAGGCGTCGACCGGCCGCTCCGGCACCACGGTGTCGGGCCTCATGCAGGCGGCTCAACAGCTAGGCTTCATCGCCAAAGGGGTGAAGGGTGGGTTCGACAGCCTTTACAAGATTCCCAAGCCCGCCATCGCGCATTTAGTCGTTAAGGAGGTCCTACACCACTTCGTCGTCATACAGGCGATCGACCGCCGGTCGATCATCGTCATGGACCCGGCCTATGGCGAAATCCGCAAGTTGTCGCACCAGGAATTTAAGATGCAATGGACTGGCGTCTTAGTGCTTTTGGTTCCGGCAGACATATTCCAGCGCCGCGACGAGACAACCTCATCCTTCGTCCGCTTCGCCCGTCTGCTTGCGCCACATAGGGAGCTGATGGCGCAGGCTCTCATCGGGTCACTGGTGACGACGATCCTTGGCCTCTCAACGGCTATCTACGTCCAGAAGATCGTCGATCATGTGATCGCAGCGGGCAACCACAACCTACTCAACCTGATGAGTGTCGCCATGCTGCTGATCCTGCTGCCGCAGACTCTGATCAATCTCCTCAGAAATCGGCTCCTCCTGCAAACGGGACAGAAGATCGATGTCTGCTTGATCCTCGGCTATTACAATCACGTCCTGAGCCTGCCTCAGAAGTTTTTCGACAGCATGCGTATAGGTGAAATCGTCTCCCGTATGAACGACGCAATGAAGATCAGAAGCTTCCTGAACGAAGTCTCGATCACCATGGTGGTTAACGTGCTCGTGATACTGTTCTCGTTCGGGCTGATGTTCGTCTACTCGTGGAAGATCGCCTTGGTCGTGGCGACCTCTATCCCACTATACTTATTGGCCTATTGGACCATCAATTGGCTGAATAGGAAGCGCCAGCGCACCATTATGGAAAATGCCGCCGATCTGGAAGCGCAATTAGTTGAATCACTAGGAGCGGTCTCCACGATCAAGACATTCGGTATAGAGAGCCTGGCCAATCTTAAGATGGAGACCCGCTTCATCAAGATGCTACACTCCGTCTATAGCGCCGGCCTTATCTCGGTCTTCGGAGACAATGCCTCAACCCTCCTCTCAAACCTATTCACCGTCGTGCTGATGTGGTTCGGTACGACGCTTGTCCTCGATCAGAGCGTCACGCCCGGCGAACTACTGTCCTGCTATACGCTGCTTGGCTATATTACCCGGCCGGTTGCCAGCCTGATCCAAACCAATCGGATCGCTCAGGATGCGTTTATCGCCGCGGATCGCCTGTTCGAGATCTTCGACCTGGAGCCGGCAAGCGGTGGCAGCATCGATGCCACCAAGTCCGAACTTGGCGATATCTGCCTGGAGAACGTCACGTTTCGCCATGGCGCGCAGCCTGAGCTTTTCCAGCATCTCAGCATCACCTTCCGCCGAGGCGAGATGACGGCCGTGGTGGGGAAAAGCGGCTCAGGCAAGAGCTCCCTTGCAGCGCTGGTGCAGAATCTCTATCCGCTTGAGCGTGGATGTATCCGGATCGGCCCGCATGACCTCCAGGACCTCTCGACTGAATCCCTGCGTAAAGTTGTCGCTGCGGTACTGAGCTGGCTCCGGTTGTCTGAACAGATTTTCCGCGTCGATAAGTGGAGCCTCTGCCATGGTTAGGCTGCCAAGCGGAGTGGCAGCGGGTTGAAGTAGGCTTGATCGGGGGTGACGCCGTCAAGGCTCGAATGCGGGCGCCGACCGTTGTAGAAGTCGAGGTATCGGCCGATCGACGCGAGGGCCTCGCTGACGCTGTCATAGGCCCGCAGATACACCTCCTCGTATTTGACGCTGCGCCATAGCCGTTCGACAAACACGTTGTCCCGCCAGGCTCCCTTGCCGTCCATGCTGATCGCAATGCCGTTGTCGGCGAGCACGCCGGTAAAAGCCTGTCCGGTGAACTGCGAGCCCTGATCCGTATTGAAGACGTCCGGCTTGCCGTGACGAGCCAGGGCATCCTGAAGCGTCGCGACACAGAACGCCGCCTCCATGGTGATCGATACGCGCCACGACAGCACGCGGCGGCTGAACCAGTCGAGCACAACCGCCAGATAGACGAAGCCTCGCGCCATCGGGATGTAGGTGATGTCCATCGCCCACACCTGGTTCGGCCGCGTGATCGTAAGCGCGCATTTTACTGCACAGGCTGCGCGCGCGGCTGGCCGCGGCGTCGCGTGGCGCCGGGGCCCAGCGGGATCATCGGAACGGCTTGATTGATCCTGAGCGTTTGACGGTCAGCCGCTGTCGTTGTCAGCTGGCAGGTTTTTTTGAGCGGTGCAATTGAACGGCAACAGATCTTCGATATCGGCGTCTGGCGCGCGTTGGGGCAATTCGGTGAGCGCGTGACGTAGCCATGCATAGGGATCGACGCCGCATGCCCGGCATGTCAGCACCAAACTGTAGATCACGGCGCTTGCCTTGGCGCCGGCAACGGTGTCGCTGAACAGCCAACTTTTTCGTCCGGTGCAAAACGGCCTGATGTCGCGCTCCAGAACATTGTTATCGATCGGGGCGAGACCGTCACTGGTGTAACGGGTCAGATAATCCCATTGGTTGCGTGCATAGGCGATCGCCTTGCCGGTCAAGCTTTCGGGTAGCACCTTCGGCGCCTGGTCGTCGAGCCAGGTCCGGAAGGCGGCCAATACCGGCAGGCTATGCTGCTGGCGCAGCCGCAAGGTGTATGCGGCGCGCGTTTCGCCGTCGGGCGGCGTCTGGCGCGCCACCCTCTCGACCTCGTACAACGCCTCGAAGAACTTGAGCGCCTGCAATGGCGGACCGCCAGGCTTTGTCCTGGCCTTGAGCGCATCGGTAAATTTCCTGCGCGCATGCGCCATACAGCCGAGATGGGTCGCGCCTGTCAGCGTGCGCCAGGCGTCATAGCCGTCGCTCATCAACAAGCCGCGATAGCCGGCCAGGAAGGCCTGAGGATGTTGCTGGCCGCGACCGGGCTGGTAATCGAACAGCACGACCGGCTGCGCGCAGTCCTAGGCCCACATGAAGGATTTGGCCTGCGCATCACGGCCGTCCTCTTTAAGAACCTGGACCCAGGTTTCGTCGCCGTGGACCAGGGGCTGCGACATGAGCTTTTGCTGTAGCGCGTCATAGACCCGATGCAGATGCAACTCGCTCGCCCGGATCACCCAGTTGCCCAGCGTCCCGCGGCTGATGCTGACGTCGGCGCGCCCCAGCGCGTCCGCCACACGGTACAGCGGCGTGCCGTCGACGTATTTGTTGGCGAGCACCAGCGCCAGCGTCGATGGCGTGGCGACGCTACCCGGCAGCGGCTGCGCCGGCATCGGCGCGGTCACAATCGGGGTGTTCAGCGCGGTGCGCTCGCAGTGACGGCAGGCATATTTGAACCGCACATGTTGCAGCACCGACGCCTTGACCTCGACGTGCAACTGCTCGGTGACGGTCTCGCCCATCCGATGCATCCGATTATGGCAGCACGGACAGTCCTTTTGATCCTCACCCAGATCGTGTTCGACGCGTTGGCGCGGCAGATCGTCAGGCAGCGGCTTGCGGCCGCGTGCCTTCGGCGCCGGCTTTGGAGCCTCCGGCAATCCCGTGTCCGGCACGGCGACCGCCTCGACATCGTCGTCGTCCCGGCTTTCAGCGGCGGCCTGCTCGGCTTCGTTGAAGATGCGCTCCTTGAGCTTTTCGCTCTTCGGCGCATACCGGTGCAGGCGCTCCAGGCGCAACTGCTCCTCTAGATGCAGCACGCGTTGTGCGAGTTTCTCGTTTTCGGCCTTCAGCGCCGCGATCTCGGCCGCGTGCGCCGCGATCAAGGCTTCCAGTTCGTGCGTCGTGGGCTTGCGACTCATCGGAGTCTTGAATCGAAGTCATGCCGCCGCGTCAACCGGGCTCCCATGTCTTCGTCATGTCTTCGGCCGCGTCATCTGAGAACGGTCATGCCGAAGCCCGATGACGCCGCCCGCATCGAACACGCTCAGCCCACGCTCTGATATTGCCGCACCGGATGACGACGCACCGCCGCGATGTTGATGCCGTCAAGCAGCCAGTGCAGCTCCTCCGTCGTCAGCGTCAGCACCGCCTCCTGACTTCGGGGCCAGTGGAATCTGTCGGCCTCCAGCCGCTTCAGCAGCATCCAAAATCCTGACCGATCATAAATCAGCAGCTTGATCCGGTCGCGGCGACGATTGCAGAACGCGAACACCGCGCGCTGGAACGGATCCAGCCCCATCGACTGCTCGACCACGATCGCCAGGCTGTTGATGCCCGCCCGGAAGTCAATCGGTTCGCGGTGAAGGTAGACCCGAAGATCAGACGCCAGTCGGAACATCGCAACGCCCCAGCGCTTCAATCACCGCCGACAGCAACTGCGCGTCGCCGCCTTCCAGCGAAAGCGTCACGCCGTTGGGCATCGATGCCGTCAGCCGCCCTGCACAGGATCGCTCCGTCGCGCAAACCGCAATCGCGCCAGCAGATCGAGTTGGCGACGGCGACGGCGCGCGAACCGGAATAAAGGCTGGCGCAATCGGCGCCCGCGCCTCCGGCTGGCCATCCCCGTTCTGAAGTTGTCGCTTGGCCACCCACTTGCGCAGCAGGTTCGCGTTCACGCCGTGTTGCAGCGCAAGCCCCGCCAGCGACACGCCAGACTGCAGACAGGCCTCGACCAGCCGCTGTTTGCTGGCCGGATCATAGCGACGCCGGCCATTGCGCAACACGCCGACCGTCTCAAGTCTCAAAGGTTCTTCTGGAGTGATCATCGATCGTGTCCACCTCGCTCATGGTGGACACCTCATCCCATCCCCGCGCTCAACTGCATAGGTGCGTAGAAAGGAGCGCTTACGCGTGATCTCCATCCCGCGCAGCAGGTACGGGTAGATCTTGTGGCCCGGCTCGGGCTTTGTCGTGCGTGGACGGCGATAGAGCGCTTCTATCCCCATCCGCCGCATCAACGTCTTCACATGCCGACGGCCGATCTTGCACCCATCGGCAGCCAGCAGCCCTCGCAACATGCGAGAGCCGGCAAAAGGGAACTCCAGATGCAGCCGGTCGAGGCGCTGCATGATCGCAAGGTCGGCGTCCGGCACCGGCCGCGGCAGGTAGTACACGCTGCCGCGGCTGATGTTCAAAGCCTCCGCCTGCCTGGTGATCGACAGCTCGTGCTCACGGTCGATCATCGCTTTGCGCTCAGCAATCCCGCCTTGGTGAGCGCTCCTTCTAAAACACTATGCGCGGCGATGCGCTCCCCCTGTGGGATAGAAACGGACCGGCGCTAGATTGCCGACCGGGAGGGAGCGGCCGATACGATTTTGGTGGCACGTGACCCCGTTAAAAAACCTGGTCCATGGGTTGTCGCGCACTTGAGAGTGGTGACGCCATCCGGCGATCCCGTTTAGGAATCTGACGTATAGCGCAGCCCAGCCCTTCCGCCGCCGTCAGCAGGAGGATTAGAGATGAACCCCAAAAGATCGAAGTCGAGGAACGGAGGTAAGATGCAGATGGTGCACCCGGACGCGGCTGCCATCGACGTCGGAGCGACTATGCACATGGCTGCCGTGAGGGCAGATCGCGCACCGGAGCCAGTCCGCAGCTTCGGTACCTTCACGGCTGATCTGCATCGGCTAGTCGACTGGTTTACTGAATGCGGCGTCGAGACTGTCGTCATGGAATCGACCAGCGTCTACTGGATTCCGATCTTCGAGCTTCTCGATGCCCGGGGATTTAACGTGTTTCTTGTCAACGCGCGCGATGCCAAGCACGTGCCGGGGCGCAAGACCGATGTCAGCGATGCGCAATGGCTGCAGCGGCTCCATTCATTCGGGTTGCTGCGGGCCAGCTTTCGGCCCAAAGGGCAGATTGCCGAGCTGCGAGCCTACGTGCGTCAGCGCGAGCGTCTGCTGGAGTACGCGGCCTCACACATCCAGCATATGCAGAAGGCCTTGACGGAGATGAATCTTCAGCTGCACCACGTCGTCACCGACATCACCGGCGTGACCGGCCTGCGTATCATACGGGCGATCCTTGCCGGCGAGCGCGATCCTGAGGCGCTGGCGTGCTTGCGCCATTATAGTTGCCGCTCCAGCGCCGAGACGATCGCGAAGGCGCTCACCGGAAGCTACCGCGCCGAGCATCTGTTTGCGCTCGAGCAGGCACTTGCGCTTTACGACGCCTACCACGAGAAGGCATCTGCCTGCGACGCCCGAATTGAAGCCGTGTTGAAGGAACTGAGCTTCCATCGGGGTCATGGCCACGGATCAGCGCCGCGGGTCTCGCGGCGTCGGAATCGAACCGATCAGGCGAACGCTCCAGCTTTCGATGTCCGCGAGGCGCTGTTCGCGTTGCTCGGAAAGGACCTCACCGCGATCGACGGCCTCGGTCCTTACCTCTCGCTGAAGCTGATCGCTGAATGCGGCGACGACCTCTCCTCGTGGCCAAGTGCAAAGCATTTTACCTCCTGGCTAGGACTGGCGCCGAGCAACAAGGTCTCCGGCGGCAAAATGCTCTCGTCCCGAACGCGCCGATCCGGCGGCCGAGCGGCGGCACTTCTGCGCCTTGCTGCCGTGACCGTGGGTCGTACAGACACTGCGCTCGGCGCCTTTTATAGACGGCTCTCAGCGCGCATCGGCAAGGCCAAGGCCGTGACCGCCACGGCCCGGAAGATCGCAGTTCTGTTCTACAATGCTGTGCGATACGGAATGGACTATGTCGATCCCGGGGCCTCGTCCTACGAGACGCGTTACCGGATGCGAGTGGTCAACAATTTGCATCGGCGTGCCAAGGCATTCGGCTTTGTTCTCCATCCCTTGGAGCCGAAAGTAGATGCTGCCGTTTCTTAGGAATCGTTCTCCAGCGTCAGTTCGCCGATCTTGGCGTGCAGCGACTTCACGTCGATGGCTGCTTGCTCCGCTCCGGAGCCGCCGCCGGGACCGAACGCATCGGCGGCCTTGCTTTCAAGCTGAGCCTTCCACGCCGTGATCTGATTGGGGTGGACGTCGAACTGCTCGGCAAGCTGAGCCAGCGTTCGATCGCCCTTCACGGCGGCGAGCGCCACCTTCGCCTTGAAGGCCGGTGTGTGGTTCCGGCGTGTTCTTCTGCTCATTGTCGCTCCTGATTCGCAGGCACAGCGTGCCCGCTGTCAGAGCTGGCTCCGCAAATTCGGACAGTAGCTTGAGTGGATTTTCTGCCTGACAGCGGCGAGGATTCTTGCCGCGAATCAGGAGCGAAGATGACGAAGAAGAGCCGCCGGATGCATTCTCCGGCATTCAAGGCGAAGGTTGCTTTGGCTGCGGTCAAAGGCGACAAGACGCTGGCGGAGCTGGCGCAACTGTTTGATGTTCATCCGAACCAGATCACGATCTGGAAAAACCAGCTCCTGGAAGGCGCCGCCGGCGTGTTTGGGCATGACAAGGCGTCGGCCGAGACGCCGGTCGATTTGAAGGCGTTACATGCCAAGATCGGCGAGCTGGCGTTGGAAAACGATTTTTTGTCCGGCGCGCTCACCAAGGCGGGCCTGCTGAGCGCAAAGCGATGATCGACCGCGGTCATGATCTTTCTATCGTGCGCCAGGCGAAGGTCCTGAAGCTGGCTCGCAGCACGGTCTACTATGAACCTCGGCCAGTTTCGGCCGAGGACCTTGCCTTGATGCGTCGGCTCGATGAGCTGCATCTCGATTATCCCTTCGCGGGAGCGCGTATGCAGCGATCGTTGCTGCGGCGGGAGGGCGTATACGCCGGTCGCCGCCACATCGCGACGCTGATGAAGCGCATGGGGATCGAGGCGGTCTATCGTCGCCCGAACACGAGTAAGCCGGCACCGGGTCACAAGATCTACCCGTACCTGTTGCGCGGATTGAAGATCGAGCGGCCCGACCAGGCGTGGGCAATGGACATCACCTACATTCCGATGCGGCGTGGCTTCGTCTATCTCGCGGCGGTCGTCGATGTGTTCAGCCGACGGGTCCTGGCCCATCGCGTCTCGATCACAATGGAGGCGGCCTTCTGCGTCGAAGCGGTCCAGGAGGCGTTGGCGAAGCACGGCAGGCCCGAGATTTTCAACACGGACCAGGGCAGCCAGTTCACCAGCCTCGAGTTCACCGATGTGCTGCTGGACGCGAAGATCGCCATCAGCATGGACGGCAAGGGCGCCTGGCGCGACAACGTGTTTGTCGAGCGGCTCTGGCGCACGGTCAAATACGAAGAAGTTTATCTCCGCGCCTACGACAGCGTGTCCGAGGCGCGAGCGTCAATTGCCAAGTATCTGGCCTTCTACAATCAGGGACGCCCTCACTCGAGCCTTGACGGGCGCACGCCCGACGAGGCTTACTTCGGCACGCAAGCTATGGTGATGGCCGCATGACCGTCGCCGACGATTTTGTCGTCGCTCTGGTCGGGCTACGCCCTCCCGACGCAACGACAAAATCGTAAGGCCCCGCGTTCAGCATAACCCGGCAGGAATCCACTTAAATCCCGCGGGGCGCTGTCCAAACAACCGGCGCCAGCTCTGTCAGCCAGAAACTCCACTTATCGCCCTGTGCAGAATTCCGGGGCCGGCTCTGTCATTGATCGGCAGGCGTTTGAGGCCAGCTTCTACGCATTGTTGGAAAAGTGGAGGCTGCGTCGGTACACGCCGTGATCAAAATAGACGTCAGTGCAAATCAAGGCGCTTGAGCCGGCCTTACGATCAATTGCAGACCGATGCGTGATCACCATTCCTATTTGGTGGCGCCTGCTCCGGCGCGATCGATGACCCAGGCCACCATGTTGCCCTTGGCCTCTTGAGCCTGCACGTGCCGGAGGGCCTCGGAGTAGGTTAGTAAGGGCGTTTTGTCGCGTCCGTGACACGGTGATGTTCGGCCGGCGTGCCGCCGCACTCAGTTAAGCCGTTGAATAGATAGCAGAACGCTTTTCTGGGCTGTTCCTATGCAGTTGGCACGATTCTTGATTTTCTTGCCAGCCGGCATCGCTCACTCATCCTAAGATTTGGAAAGGACACAGCAATGAAGGCCGATATCTCAGCCTTGGGTCTAACTGAACTAACTCCTGAGGAAGCATCTGCTACTTCGGGAGGCGTGCTTTGGGGGGTTGTGTTTGCAATTGTCGGCGTTGTTGGGATGGCAGCCGCCGCAATAGGTGGATATATAGGGGGCGGTCCACGTTGAGGATAAGCTCGGGACGCTTACAGGCGAAATCGTTGCCAAAACCGCATTGCCTCAAACGGCGTTGATGACGGTAAGCCGGTCCCTCCTATCCACGCGGGAACGACAGAAGGACGTTCGCTTTGTCAATCGGCGTGTCCAATTTTGGCTCGCGTATTGCCGCATTAGCGAATGTTACCCTCATGGCGCCATCGTACTGGTCGATACGACCTTGAAGGATTGGCCGCGCCAAGTGGCTTTTCCGGCTTGCTCGACGAGAGGGGCTGTGGGCGGGTCGGGCCCTACATAGCCCGGGCCGTCCACAGCCCCGGGCCATGGGGCAGCGGTTGTGGCGTCGTCGAGCGGGCCCTGGGCGACCAACCGTTCGGCAGCCCTTCGTCTGAGCGCCCTCAGCAGACGTTGCACAATCGAATGCTGTCTCTTTCCGAACTCCTCGGGGTGTTTCTCGCGCAGCCGGCCGACAATTGCGAGTGCCGTCAGCTGCGGCTGCTCTGCGAGCCACGCTTCGATCGCGGCAATATGCGGGTCGAGCTTGGACGGCATGCGAACTCTGGTCTTATAGGGTCGACGAGTTCGCCGGTGTGTAGCACGCGGCTCGCCGACCGTCACGCTCTTGCCGAGCGTCTTCGCGAACGTCGCTGCGGTCGCTGGCAGGATGCTAGTACCCAGAATCAGAACTGAGTGATACGGCGGCCTTTGAAACGGCGTTGACGGACCTTTTTCTTGGTCCAGACGAAGGGCTCGGCTCTGTCGTTGTATGCGTTGACGTAGGCATCGATGTGCTCCTGAAGCTGCGTGAGGCTTGTGAAGGAGGTGCCGCTGAGCGACTGCCCCTGCAAGATCGAAAACCATACCTCGACCTGATTGAGCCAAGACGCACTTGTCGGCGTGAAATGAAATTGCACGTTGGGGTGGGCCTTGAGCCAATGCTCGTTCTTCTTGTGGGTGTTGAGGTTGTCGAGGATGACGTGAAGCTTCCGGTTCGGAAAAGCCGCGGTGACGCTGTTCATGAAGTCGAGAAACTCGACGCGGCGTCGGCGTTTTGAATGCGCCGCGATGATCTTTCCGGTGGCGACTTCGAGCGCCGCAAACAATGTTGTGGTGCCATGCCGCTTGTAATCGTGGCTCTGGCCGGTCAAGGCGCGGCCATTGGGCAACTTCAGATAACCCTGCGCTCGCTCCAAAGCCTGGGTCGAGGGCTTCTCGTCCACGCACAGCACAATGGCCTTCGCGGGCGGGGCGACATAGAGGCCGACAACATCGGCGGCTTTGGCCGTAAAGTTCGGGTCGTTGCTCTCACACCAGGACTTACGAGCCGCGAGGTCAATCTTGTGGCTGCGCAGGAACCGCCAGACATATTGGACGTCAACATCGCCCAGCGCCCCGGCCAGCAGGGGCCCGGTCCAGCGTGCGAACCCGTCCGGCGGCGGCTTGTCCAGCAGCTTCAGAATCCGCTTGTCGGTGGCCTTCGTATAGATTGGCTGCTTGCCCGGTCGCGGCTTGTCTTGCAGCCCTTCAAGGCCTTGGTCGGCATAGCGATGCCGCCAAAGGCTGACAATCCGCGGCTGGACCCCAACTTCCTTGGCGATCGACCGAGTGCTGCGTCCATCCGCCGCCAACAGAACTATCCGCGCCCGCTTCAAATCGCGCTGCAACGTCACCGGGGAGCGGCAACACGCCTCAAGCACCTTGCGATCTTTCCTCGAAAGGTGGACTTCTCTTGCTTCGGGTATCATCCCGACCTTGAATCACGACTCACGCTTTAAGAACAGTAGGTACTAGTGTGAGCGGGTTGCGGGCCGCGCGCCTGTCCGGCACGACGATCGACGCGATTGCCTAGTTCCTCTTGGATCGCGCGAATCTCTGCCAACAGCGCGACCGGATCGAGCGAGCGATACTGATCGCGTAGCCGTTTCTTCACGGCCGCGGTCACCTTGGGATGCGCTAAGGCACGCTCTTAGGGCGTCGATGGGAGATGATAGCGCTTGATCACTTTAGCTCCTTCGCGACGCTTCTCCTTCAGCTTGAACGACGGTTGGAAGAAGTTGATGTAAAGCCGTGCCGCCGCATATAGGCGGCCCATCATACGCGCCGTCTCGACGCCATCGAAGCGGCCATAGCCCATGAGGCGGCGGACGACGGCACCACTCTTCTGCTCGACAAACGCCTGATCATTCTTCTTGTAGGCGCGCGAGCGAGTTACTTCGAGCTTCTGTTCGCGACACCATGGCACGACGACATCGTTCATGAAGGCGCTGTCGTTGTCGAAGTCCACGCCGCGCAACAGCCAGGGGAATAGGCTCTGTGCGCGGTTGATCGCCTCGACGACGAGCGAACCTTCCCGCGTCAGCAACGGCAGGCACTCCGTCCAGCCGGTGGCGACATCGACCATCGTGAGGGTCTGGATGAACGAGCCAGCCACCGACGTGCCGCCATGGGCGACCATGTCGACCTCGCCGAAGCCGGGCACCGGGCTGTTCCAGTCAGCGAACGTGCGGATCGGGACCTCGCGCCTGATTGCCGAATAGAATCCGGCACGGCGCCGCCTGAACGCCGCTCGCCGCGATCTTCACATCGACGAGCAGGCGATCGATGGTGGCGGTCCATCCCCCGACGGAAATCGATCGGCTGCGTCGCGATCCAGATCGACAACCCAAGTCCTGCGTCGCGCCTAGCAACAATGGCGAGCTCCTGCTCCACGGCATCGCCTGGTGCGCACGATGTGGTCATAAGATGTACGTCCGCTACAAGGGCGGTGGAGTTTCCCTTCGCCGGTTGGCGAATGCTGAGAGGGCTGTGGCACGCCATATCTGCGGGAGGCGGCCAGTGAGGCTGATGACCTTGTCGTTGAGCTCCTTGCTTAAGGCCACTTGTGTGATGGCTTTGGGCGGCGTCTGTCGGGCAAGCGCCTCTTCGGCTGCATATTTCAGTGATGGTGAGCAGCGATTTCGCGCGATCATGAGCGGCGAATTCAGACGATCGTGAGCAGCCCGCTCCGGCCGAGGCGGTGATAGAGTCAGCGTTCTGGCTGCTCGTCAAGGGTGATGGTTCTGGCGTTGCGTTTTCGCATGCTTTCGCCGGCAAGCTGGAGGCGGTGAGCGTTATGGACGAGGCGATCGAGGACAGCGTCGGCGTAGGTTGGGTCTCCGATAACTTCGTGCCATGTGTCCACAGGGAGTTGGCTGGTTACGATGGTGGAGGCGCGGCCATGGCGGTCCTCAAGGACTTCCAGTAGATCGCGCCGTTCGGCAGCGGTGAGCACTGACAATCCCCAATCGTCCAAAATCAGAAGCTGGGCGCGGCCAAGGGTTTTGAGCAAGCGGGCATAACGTCCATCCCCCCGCGCGAGTGCCAACGCTTCGAACAATCTTGGGACGCGATGATAGAGAACCGAGCGATTGTCGCGGCAGGCCTTGTGGCCGAGGGCACAGGCTAACCAACTTTTGCCCAATCCGGTCGCTCCGGTTATGAGCAAATTCTCGTGGCGATCGATCCAGTCGCCGCTGACCAGCTTGGCGAAGACGGCCCGGTCGATACCCCGCGGCGTGCGCAAATCGACGTCCTCCAAGCAAGCATTCTGGCGGAGCGCGGCCAGCTTGAGGCGCGTAGTGAGCCGCCTGGTGTCGCGTTCCGCGGCTTCCCGGTCGACCAGCAGGCCGATGCGATCTTCGAACGGCAAGGCTTCGAGATCAGGTGATCGTCGCTGCTCCTCGAAGGCCTTGGCCATGCCGCTCAAGCCGAGCTCGATCAGGCGTTCGTGGGTGGGATGGGTGAGCATACAGGTCTCCTTGGCTTCAGTGGAAATAATCCCGGCCGCGGATGTTGCCGTGGCGCAGGGGTTGGGGTTCGGAGGGCTCGTCGAGAAAGGTGCGATCCAGGCCGTTCTGGAGGATGGAGCGGATCGAGGCGACGGATCGCGCCTTGATCAGAATGCCGCGCCGGCAGGCCGCGTCGACGCGCTCGGCGCTGTAGCTTTTGGCCAGCGACAGAATGCCGAGGCAGGTGCGAAAGCCTTGCTCGGGATGCGGCCGGGCCGCGATCACGGCCTGGAAGAAGGCGGCGGTCGACGGACCGATCCGCTCGCCGGCGGCGATCACTCCGGCGGGCGTCCATTGGCCGTAGCGCCGATGGGCGCTGGGCATGTGGTCGGCGGTGGTGGTGTGGCCCCGCCGGTTGGGCGCGCGGGCGTGGCTGGCGATCCTGCGGCCGTTGTGGAAGATCTCGACCGTCCTGTCGTCGATGCGGGCATCGACAAGCTCACGGATGAGCCGATATGGCGTGGAATACCAGTGTCCATCGATCTCGATATGATAGTCGGGGCCGACCCGGCATCGCTTCCAGCGCGCGAAAGCGTAAGCCTGATCCGGCAGCTTTGTGAGCTTGGGCTTGTCGAGTTCGGAGAACAGTTCGGCGCGGCTGGCGCCAAAGTCGCGCATCTGCCGGGCATTGAGTTCGACGACGAGTATTTTGATGGCTGCGTTCAGCTCCGCCAACGAAAAGAAGCGTTGGTTGCGCAGCCGCGCCAAAATCCATCTCTGGGCGACTTGCACCGCAACTTCGACCTTTGCCTTATCTTTTGGGCGCCGCGGCCGGGCTGCGAGAATGGCCGTGCCGTAATGGCTCGCCATCTCGGCATAGGTTCGGTTGAGGCCAGGATCGTGGCGGTCGGGATTGGTGACGGCGGCCTTGAGATTGTCGCAGACCACGAATGTCGGCGCGCCGCCGAGGAAGGCGAAAAGGTTGATGTGGACCCGGATCCAGTCGGCGAGCCCCTCGCTTGGGCAGGCCTCGGCGTAGGTATAGTTGGAGGCGCCCATCGCTGCGACGAACAGCTTCATCGACTGCACTTCCCCACTTGAGGGGGCGATGACGTCGATGGTGTCGCCGGCGAAATCCACGAAAACCTTCTCGCCGCCCAGATGGGTCTGCCGCATCGAAGGCCGGGCTCGCCCCTTCCAGGCCTCGTAGGTCGTGCAGAACCATGTGTAGCCGAATCCATCGGGATGGCTGGCGCGATACTCGTCCCACAGCAGCCGGCGGGTCACGTTGCGCCGGCGCAGCTCCTTGTCGACATAGCCCCAGTCGGGAACGGGCCGCTGTGGGCTCTGTGACGCAGGCCTCGGCGCAGGGAAAAGCAGCAGCTCCAGGTCTTCGTCGGTCATTCCGACCGGCAACGGCCAGTTCAGTCCGGCAGCCCCGGCTCGGCGCAGATAGCTGTGCACGGCTCCGTTGCTGATGCCCAGGGTGCGCGCGATGGCTCGCTCCGGCAAGCCTTGAACATGTTTTAAGCGGAGAACCTCTTTGATCCGGCGCATCGACAATCTCTGGGTGGGCATCGGCCTTCCTCGTTCACTGACGAGGCAGTTCCTAAGCCGGTTGAGTTGTCGGCCGAAGCGGGCTGAGCCGCTGAAAAGCTGCTCACGATCCCGCGAAATCCGTGCTCACGATCGTCTGAAATCTCTGCTCACGATCCCCTGAAATCCGTGCTCACGATCCCGCGAAACATGCATCTTCGGCTGCGCTGCCAGAGCTTTGCCATCCGCTCGACCGTCGTCGTTGCCACTTTCGAGCTTCCTGCAACATGCAGCTCGTAGAACTTGCGTCTGCTGTGTGACCAGCAGCCAGCCAATGTGATGCCATCATTGCCGCGATCGGCGCGCGCCAACTTGTTATAGGCGGCATAGCCATCCACTTGCAGGATGCCCCGATAACCATTGAGATGGCGGACCGCGCATTCGCCGGAGCGGCTGTCTTCGAAGCGATAAGCCACCATCGGGGGACCGCTGCGGCCAAAGGTGCGGTCATCTCTGGCATAGGCCCATAAGTAGGCCGTTTTCGTCGATCCGGAGCCGGGAGCGAGCGTCGGCAGGGTGGTTTCGTCGGCAAAGACCCGTTCGGCCTTCTTGACCTCGCTGAAGATGTAGTCGGCCATGATCTCGAGCTCGAAGCCGAGCTTGCCCATCCATTGCGCCATCAGCTGGCGGTCGAGCTCGACATGATCGCGCGCGTAGATCGCCTCCTGCCGGTAGAGCGGCATGCCATCGGCGTATTTGGCGACCGCGATCTGGCCAGAAGCGCTTCCGTCGGAATGCCTCCTTCAATGATATGGGCCGGAGCCGGCGCCTGGATTACGCCGTCCGCGTTCTTGAAGGCATACTTGGGACGGCGCGTGACGATCACACGGAACTTAGAGCTGGCGCCGGTTGTTTGGACAGCGCCCCGCGGGATTTAAGTGGATTCCTGCCGGGTTATGCTGAACGCGGGGCCTTACGATTTTGTCGTTGCGTCGGGAGGGCGTAGCCCGACCAGAGCGACGACAAAATCGTCGGCGACGGTCATGCGGCCATCACCATAGCTTGCGTGCCGAAGTAAGCCTCGTCGGGCGTGCGCCCGTCAAGGCTCGAGTGAGGGCGTCCCTGATTGTAGAAGGCCAGATACTTGGCAATTGACGCTCGCGCCTCGGACACGCTGTCGTAGGCGCGGAGATAAACTTCTTCGTATTTGACCGTGCGCCAGAGCCGCTCGACAAACACGTTGTCGCGCCAGGCGCCCTTGCCGTCCATGCTGATGGCGATCTTCGCGTCCAGCAGCACATCGGTGAACTCGAGGCTGGTGAACTGGCTGCCCTGGTCCGTGTTGAAAATCTCGGGCCTGCCGTGCTTCGCCAACGCCTCCTGGACCGCTTCGACGCAGAAGGCCGCCTCCATTGTGATCGAGACGCGATGGGCCAGGACCCGTCGGCTGAACACATCGACGACCGCCGCGAGATAGACGAAGCCACGCCGCATCGGAATGTAGGTGATGTCCATTGCCCACGCCTGGTCGGGCCGCTCGATCTTCAATCCGCGCAACAGGTACGGGTAGATCTTGTGACCCGGTGCCGGCTTACTCGTGTTCGGGCGACGATAGACCGCCTCGATCCCCATGCGCTTCATCAGCGTCGCGATGTGGCGGCGACCGGCGTATACGCCCTCCCGCCGCAGCAACGATCGCTGCATACGCGCTCCCGCGAAGGGATAATCGAGATGCAGCTCATCGAGCCGACGCATCAAGGCAAGGTCCTCGGCCGAAACTGGCCGAGGTTCATAGTAGACCGTGCTGCGAGCCAGCTTCAGGACCTTCGCCTGGCGCACGATAGAAAGATCATGACCGCGGTCGATCATCGCTTTGCGCTCAGCAGGCCCGCCTTGGTGAGCGCGCCGGACAAAAAATCGTTTTCCAACGCCAGCTCGCCGATCTTGGCATGTAACGCCTTCAAATCGACCGGCGTCTCGGCCGACGCCTTGTCATGCCCAAACACGCCGGCGGCGCCTTCCAGGAGCTGGTTTTTCCAGATCGTGATCTGGTTCGGATGAACATCAAACAGTTGCGCCAGCTCCGCCAGCGTCTTGTCGCCTTTGACCGCAGCCAAAGCAACCTTCGCCTTGAATGCCGGAGAATGCATCCGGCGGCTCTTCTTCGTCATCTTCGCTCCTGATTCGCGGCAAGAATCCTCGCCGCTGTCAGGCAGAAAATCCACTCAAGCTACTGTCCGAATTTGCGGAGCCAGCTCTCTTCGCTGGCTCCACATCCAGACGCTCCGACACGTCCTCGCCGATCACCACCTTCTGCTTGCCGGCATGCTCAGCAAGGTCTTCCGGCTCAATGACGGTTTCGATCCGTTCCAGATGGGGCGCAAAGCCCTTGCGCCGACGCGGTGCACGCTTGCCATCCGCTTGCTCACGGCCCTTGCTGACCTGGGCCTTGATTGCAGCGATGCCGGTCTCAATTTCCTCGAAGACAAAGGCCTGCTGTTCATCGTCGCCGTTCGCAGAGCCGAGCTTTTCCGATCGTCGGCCGAACCGGGCGCGGTCGAAGGCCTTCAGGATCTGCGTCAGCCGCTCGATACGCGCATCGGCATCGGCGTTGCGCACCCTGAGATAGGCGACTTCGCTCTCCAGAGCATCGGCGCGGGCCGCCCTCTCGGCCAGGGCAAGCACCATGGCTCTCAGCGTCTCTACGTCATTCGGGAGGTTGAGATCGGGCGGCGTCATTGGCCCGACCAGAGCACATTTTGCCCCGGTTCTCTTGCCTTTTCAGCTCACTGATTCACTTCGCCGCAGCGCTTTTACCCAACAATCTCCGGCGGCTTGACCGCCACGGTCCGGACCCGCTTCCAGTCCATTCCATCCACCAGTGCCATCAACTGCGCAGGATTCATCTGCACCCGATGATGCCCGATCCGCGGCCAGCAGAACTTCGCCTTTTCGAGACGTTTTAAATAGAGGCACACGCCGGAGCCATCCCACCATACGATCTTTATTCTGTCGGCTCTTTTGGCCCGGAAGACATAAAGCGCACCGTCGAACGGATCTGAGCCCGCATCGCGCACAAGCGCAACCAGGCCATCGATACCCTTGCGGAAGTCGACTGGATGGCTGGCGAGGAACACCTTCACGCCCGAGGGAATCATGCCGAACGCACCGCCCGGATCACTCGCTGCAAGTGCGCCTCGTCGACGTCCACGCCGGCACGCACGACGACCTCGCCAATGGCAATCTCAATCACTGTGCCTGCCACAGACGCCACCACGCCCTCGCAACTCGAGTGCCGCGAGCGATAATGCCGCTCGGCCCGAGCATCACGGCGCCAAGCGAACAGCTGCGACGGGTGAATGCCGATCCGGCGGGCGATCGCCGAGACGCTCGCGCCAGGCTCCAGCGCCTCTGTCACAATTTGCGCCTTGAACTCGTCCGACCAGCGTCGGCGAAGCTGCCGCGGCGCTCCCTCAAGACGGTCGGCGACCGCTTCGATCATATGGAAGGTTCTAGTTCCAGAACTAGTACCTACTGTTCTTAAAGCGTGAGTCGTGATTCAAGGTCGGGATGATACCCGAAGCAAGAGAAGTCCACCTTTCGAGGAAAGATCGCAAGGTGCTTGAGGCGTGTTGCCGCTCCCCGGTGACGTTGCAGCGCGATTTGAAGCGGGCGCGGATAGTTCTGTTGGCGGCGGATGGACGCAGCACTCGGTCGATCGCCAAGGAAGTTGGGGTCCAGCCGCGGATTGTCAGCCTTTGGCGGCATCGCTATGCCGACCAAGGCCTTGAAGGGCTGCAAGACAAGCCGCGACCGGGCAAGCAGCCAATCTATACGAAGGCCACCGACAAGCGGATTCTGAAGCTGCTGGACAAGCCGCCGCCGGACGGGTTCGCACGCTGGACCGGGCCCCTGCTGGCCGGGGCGCTGGGCGATGTTGACGTCCAATATGTCTGGCGGTTCCTGCGCAGCCACAAGATTGACCTCGCGGCTCGTAAGTCCTGGTGTGAGAGCAACGACCCGAACTTTACGGCCAAAGCCGCCGATGTTGTCGGCCTCTATGTCGCCCCGCCCGCGAAGGCCATTGTGCTGTGCGTGGACGAGAAGCCCTCGATCCAGGCTTTGGAGCGAGCGCAGGGTTATCTGAAGTTGCCCAATGGCCGCGCCTTGACCGGCCAGAGCCACGATTACAAGCGGCATGGCACCACAACATTGTTTGCGGCGCTCGAAGTCGCCACCGGAAAGATCATCGCGGCGCATTCAAAACGCCGACGCCGCGTCGAGTTTCTCGACTTCATGAACAGCGTCACCGCGGCTTTTCCGAACCGGAAGCTTCACGTCATCCTCGACAACCTCAACACCCACAAGAAGAACGAGCATTGGCTCAAGGCCCCCCCCAACGTGCAATTTCATTTCACGCCGACAAGTGCGTCTTGGCTCAATCAGGTCGAGGTATGGTTTTCGATCTTGCAGGGGCAGTCGCTCAGCGGCACCTCCTTCACAAGCCTCACGCAGCTTCAGGAGCACATCGATGCCTACGTCAACGCATACAACGACAGAGCCGAGCCCTTCGTCTGGACCAAGAAAAAGGTCCGTCAACGCCGTTTCAAAGGCCGCCGTATCACTCAGCTCTGATTCTGGGTACTAGTTCCAGAACTAGGCGCAGACATAGAAGCTCACATCGGCTCACAAACTCAGCAGCCGATAGCCGATCGCTTACCACTCCGCCAGACGGGGTTTCTTTGCCGCTTACGAGCTGCGGGGCGACCAGTTCAGAATGCCCGCCATGGAGCCGCTAGATCGAAGGAAGATATTTTCGGCTGCCGAAACTTCGCAACGGTTGATCGGCGCGACCTACAACATCCGCTGAAACAGGAGCTGGGAATGGACAAGGTCGTGCATTACGTAGTCAGCCGACTTCCGGTGATCGGCGCCGACCCGGCGGTGATCAACTACAATCGGATTGATCGCCTTCGTTTCGCCCCTCAGGCGGGCGCATGACGCATCCTGAGGATATTCGCGACCTGCTCTTACGGTTCACAGGCCCCGACGCTAACGCAGACGCTTGCGCGAATCGAGAGCGCGATGCGCGGGGTGGAGGCGAAGGATTGCGAAAGCTTTTTCGAAGGCGTGGGAGGAAGCCTTGGCCGCGGCCGCCGAGATGAAGCGCCTGGCCGGGTAGATCAATGGACCATCCATGGCTCGGCATCCTGCTTTGCCTTCCGCACATCCTCGAACCGGGCGACTGGGTCGAATATCGCTCGGCGCCGGCAATACTGGGCGCGATTTCGACCTGGAGACCAACCTGCCGGTCGCCGAGCTCAAAAATTCATTCGATGGCAGGGCGGCGCGGAGTCGATCCGTGAGATCCCGTGTTCAAGGATTAGCTGCTGACGTTGCTGCCGCCAGGGTAATCCACGAGCGCTTAACTGAATCCGGTCTGCGCCCGCCACAAGCGAGCGTAAGCGCCTTCAGCCGTCAGCAGATCAGCATGCCTTCCCTCCGCAACAACACGTCCCTTATCCAACACGACGATCTTATCGGCTCCGCAAATCGTGTTGAGTCGATGAGAGATAACCACGATGATCTTGCCGGCCAGACGCAGTTCCTCAATCGCCCGTATGACAAATGCCTCGGCGACGGAGTCGAGAGAGGCGGTCGCCTCGTCGAGGATTAAGACCTCTGGATCGCGGTACAAAGCTCGAGCCAACGCTAGGCGCTGCTTCTCTCCGCCCGAAGGGCGTACGCCGTTCTCGCCCAGATAGGCCTGGTAGCCACCTGGCCAGCGCTCGATCACGTCACGCAGACCGATTTGTTCGCAGATGTGCACTATCTTCCCGGTGTTCGGTTCGAACTCGCCAAGCGCGATGTTCTCGATGACTGAGGCCGAGAACACGTCCACGGATTGCGGTACCGCGGCAACAATCTTGCGCAGGGATTCAGCCGAGAAGTCTTGGAGGTTATAGGAGCCGATGCGGATGCGTCCACCCTCAAGCGGGTACACATTTTGCAGCAAGGCAGCAAGCGAACTCTTGCCCGAGCCGCTTTCTCCGACCACAGCCGTGATCTCCCCTCGCCGGAAGCTGACGCTGAAATCCTTGAAAAGCTCCGGCTGGGCGCCATGGCGGAACGTGACGTTCTCCAGATGAATATCGCCAACGTCCGACGTGGTGGCATTAATGCCGCCGCTGCCTGCTGGATCAAGGTCGAATATCTCGAACAGGCGATCCGCCGCGATAATGGCATCCTGAACAATCCTGTTGGCGTGAATTAGGCTTGTAACCGGGCCGGTGATATGGCCGAGCAGCGCATAGCAGGACAGTAACTCGCCGGGTGTAATGGTCTGATCGAGGGCGAGCGTTGCACCGAACCACATCAGCACGATGGTAAAAAGGGTCGAGAGGAAGATCGATGCATTGTCTCCGACGATTGAGATGAGGCCGGACCTGTAGATGGAGTGCAGGGTCTTAACAAAGCGAGTCTCAAACTTCAGGCCGGCATAGCTCTCTATTCCGAAAGCTCTGATCGTGGAGATGGCTCCGAGTGATTCTACCACCTGCGCCTCCAGATCTGCCGCATTCTCCATAATTGCGCGCTCGCGCTTGCTATTCAGCCGGTTCATGGTCCAATAAACTAAGAGGTATACTGGGACGGAGCCCGCCACTACCAAAGCGATTTTCCATGAGTAGACGAACATCAGCCCAAAGGAGAACAGGATCACCAGCACATCAACAAATAAGGTGATCGAGACGTCGTTCAGAAAGCTTCGGATCTTGACCGCGTCGTTCATGCGGGAGATGATTTCTCCTGTACGCATGCCATCAAAAAACTTCTGGGGCAGGCTTAGGACGTGATTGTAGTAGCCTAGGATCAAGTGGAGATCGATCTTTTGCCCCGTTTGCAGGACGAGCCGGTTTCGCAGGAAATTGATCAGGGTCTGCGGCACAAGGATCAGCAGCATCACGACGCTCATGAGATTGAGCAAATTGCGGTTTCCTGCTGTGATAACATGATCGACAATCTTTTGGATGTAGATGGTCGTCGAGAGGCCGAGGAGGGTCGTTATCAGTGCGCCGACGAGGGCCTGCGTTAGTGCGGCTTGGTGGGGCGCAACCAGTCGGGCAAAGCGGAGAAGGGGGGAGGTGGTCTCGTCGCGGCGCTTGAAGTTGTCTGCCGGGACCATGAGCAACAGGACACCAGTCCATTGCGTCTTGAATTCCTCGTGAGACAGCTTGCGGATCTCTCCATACGCTGGGTCCATGATGGTGACCCACCTCCGGTCGATCGCTTGAACGACTACGAAGTGGTGCAGGACCTCCTTTACCACCACATGCGCGATGGCGGGCTTGGGAATCTTGTGCAAGCTGTCGAAGCCACCTTTGACGCCCTTCGCAATGAAACCGAGCTTTTGAGCCGCTTGGAGGAGACCCGACACGCTGGTCCCGGAGCGGTCGGCCGAGGCAAACTGACGGATCAGCGACAGTGGCAACTTGCAGCCATAGAAGGCGCCCACGGAAGCAAGACTAGCAACCCCGCAATCCGTGATGTCGCGCTGCTTGAACTTGGGGATTCGACTCGACATGGCGGCCCACTGGCCCCTTAGAAAATTTAACTAACGAGGTGACAGGAGCGGGTTAAGCCAATCATCGATCTCGTTGTAGAGTAGTTGCAGGAGTGTGCGCTTCGCCACGAGAAAGCGGCCGCGCACGGTCATGCCCTTCTTCAAATGACCGATTATCCCGTTTGTGAGCTCAAGATAATTTCGGGAGAGCGCGCAGCGGACCTTGAACACAGGGTTCTTGTCACGCAGGGTGAAGTCCTGCGCCACGTCTAGCACTGTCGCGTCGATCATACCCCATTGATTGTAGTTGAAAGCATCGACCTGGAGCCGCACCGGCTGGCCCGGCCTTACGAAACCGATGTCTTTGGACGAAACGTAGATTTCTGCCACCAGTTCGCGGTCGGGCGAGATCCAGCCGACAGTTTGCCCCGCCTGGACGTAGCTTCCGGGCATAAGGCCGGCGAATTGCTCGATAGCCCCTGACACGGGGGCACGGATGATAGTCAGATCACGTTCGTTCTCAAGCTGATGCAAGTTGGCTGTTAGTTCTCTCAGGCGCAGATTAGTGTCGAAGAGCTGCTGGTTCCATTCGGCGGATTTGCTCCGGGCGAGGATCTCGCCTCTCGCCTCAAGGCTCTGGAGAGCGAAAGCCTTTTCCTCAATTGACTTCGCGGGCGCGGCAGCAACCGAGACGAGACGCTGAGCACGTTCGAGTTCTGCGGCGGCATTCCTGCGGGCATATCGGTTCTCCCGCAACAAGTTGAGAAAATGCAGCCACTCGGCCCTGGCGGACTCGGTCCGCAGGGGGATGGGCGCGTCCGCCTGCGCACCGAAAGAGATCATGGTCTGAAGATCAGTGGTGCGATCGTTCTTCGCACGAATTTCGCCAGAGAGCACACTGATCTTCTCTTGAATGCCCTTATCGTCAAGGGCGAGGATTTCTCCGCCTTCTGCAACAATATCGTTCTCAACTGCGAGTACACGTGAGATGCGCCCGGAGGTGGGCGCGATCACAGGAGTCTTCTCGACGGTAGGACGAATCGCACCAGCACTTTGAACTGACAGCGTGACGGTTATGACTGGCAGCGACAGCAACGCCGCAGCGACCGAAGACACGATGATCTTATAGATCGCCAAAGATCGTCCTGTTTCTCGCGACAGGATGCTCTCTGCAGTGAAGTTGATCATTTCAGGAGGGAGCAGGATATTGGTCATTGCAGACGTATATTCCTATCGACGATTGGCTGCCTCCATTGAAACTCTGATCGAGTGGGGCTGGTCGCTGCTTAAGTGGTGCACCGACCAGCGCCGCGCTCTGATTGCGGTGATAAGGCTTTGGCCATCTCATTAAGGATGGCGACCACCGCGCCCGCGAATCATTCCAACTCCAATTATTGCACCGACCACCACTGTCGCAACGTTAACCACTGTTTGAACGACCCTATCGAAGACCTTCCAGAACGAGCCTCCCAAAGTTGCCGCTGCTTCTTCTGGGGATAATTCGGTTACGCCGTAGGCTAGCAGGTCGATTTTCATCGTTGCTCGTTTTTCCATGATTGCTTCTTTCTGTTGTCGATAAACGATGCGCGTCAGCGCCGCCGACTCGCAAGCAGATGGACATCAAGAATCGTGCCAACTGCTCTGAGAAAGCGGAAATCTTTTCCATGCTGCTCGAAGGAGCATCGCCATGTCTGACGCGCGACAATGCAGGTTGTTCGCCGCTGAAGGAGTTCGTGGCCGACTTCACCCTGGAGAACCGGTTCCTAAATAGCTTCTAGGATGATGGAGGAGTACGAGACATGAGATATCCTGCATCCGAGATAGCGTGACCGTCGGCTTTGAACGCCGTACTAGATGTGTCCTCGATGCGCCGCCGGAACTTGGTAGGCAGTCGATCTAAATCAACAGTGTTGTTGAGTTGACGCTCTCGATCTCTCGCCGAAGCCCGCGTGAAAAGCACGGCCCCGGTTCAGCAGTTGCTACTTCCGGGCGCAGGGCCACTTCGGTCGTCATTGCCTCCCGCGCCGTCTCCAGCGCGATCTTTGCGTTCAGTGTAGGGTCGATCTGCGTCTCGTCTTGGTCGTCATCATACCCCGTCTACCATTCGAATGAGGGCGTCGGCCGTTGTAAAACTCGAGTGCTTGGCTGATACTATGTCGCGCCTCGTCAACACTTCGTAGGCTGAAGGACAATGCCGCCAAGGGCGGGTCGCGAGTTGGATCACCCAGCAACGACCGCCCTTGACCAAGCGCACGGTTCGCGCACGCGAACGGATGCCGGCGGCCAGGGCCGTGGACATGATAGACAACGCCGACGCGCTGATCATGCCTACGGCAATTTAGCAAACACTGTGCCGGCGTCTGAAGTCGTCACTTTCCAACTAAGTGTTCCGCTCTGCTCGTCCACTTCACCGTTTTGGTTTTAGAATCGAATCCCGGGCGAAAGTGGCTTCCACCAAGGGGGGATGCTGGCCACGCAAAAGCAGTTTCTCAGCCTGTTCGCGAGAGAACGAACCTCCCGACGTTGCGGCTGCTTCTTGAGGAGCTAAGCTGCTTACACCGTACGCGGACATGTCAGTCATTATTGTCTCCATCGAAGTGACAAGTCGGTGGTGCTGGTCGTCAGCTGTCGGCCAGCAAGGACCAACAGTCAAGGACCGTGCCAACTCACCCGTAATGAGCCCCCATGCTTGAGGGTCGGCGCCGGACCATCTGGCACAACCCGCTTGCCGTGGGCGGGCCCGTCACCTCAGCGGCGAACATGGGTCACCGTCACCGCGGATCACGACCTAGTGGGCGCTACCGCATGCGTCCATCTCCACCAGCAGAACTTCGCTGCGCCGCTCGTCTGCTTGAACACTGGCGGTCCTTCGGCATCCGGCCCCGTGAACCTGGAAAGCATGCTTTCTCCGCGTCCTTGTAGGATTGGCAGCACCGAGCGTGGTGCCTATCTCTTGATGTTCTCACTCGATGACGAAAATCCTTGTGAGGCATTCTGACCAGCAAGGGTGATCCTCAAGCAATTAGTCTTCTCGGCGATCCTCGCCATTGACGGTGCGTGCTTTGTGTTGGGCCGTGTCTGGTCCAAGACGTCGCTGTCCCAGGCCCGACAGTAAGACGGCAGTATTCAGTCAACGCAGCGATAGGTGCGTTGTTTCTTTAAGAAAAGCCCGCAGAGCGCCATTGGCACGTCGGTTGCTTGAGATGCGCGAGTGATCCCTCACGACCATGATCAAGGGACCGGGTGCCTTATCCTTCGAACAAGTGCATTCAAGAGCTGTTCGAGGTCGAGGTGAGGAAAGCGGCCAACGAAATTTCTATTACTTTGCTCGAACGAGCATTCGAGCGTGACGAGCTTCAGAAGCTGTTCTCGCTGGGCGCGTAGAAATGACAGATATTGTTAGGGGCAGTTTGGAAAATCTGGATGTAGAAGGCTTGAGCAAGCTTCTAGTCCTCGCCAAGGAGAGAAACCGGAGTAGCAGCCGAAAAGCTACGTTGATACGAAAGGTCGGGCGCGAAACCGCGCTAGCACCATCGTTTGCGCAGCAGCGGCTGTGGTTTTTGGCGCAGCTGGATCAGGGCAGCACGCAGTATCACATTCGGCCGGCGTGGCGGCTGAAGGGTGGGCTCGACCGCAGCGCCTGGCAACGCAGCCTGGACCGTTTGTTTGCGCGGCATGAGGCGCTGCGCAGCGTCTTTGTCACCTCGGAAGGCAAGCTCCGGGTTGAGCTTCTGCCGGAGGAGGCGGGGCTGCCGGTCGTGGAGCACGATCTGCGGGGCAGGCTGGATGCGGACGCCGCGCTGTCGCAGCTGTGCCAGCAGGAGGCGCGCACGCCGTTTGATCTGGCGCGGGGCCCGCTGATCCGCGGCCGGCTGATCCGGCTGTCGGACGAGGCGCACGTGTTGCTGCTGACCCAGCACCACATCGTCTCGGACGGCTGGTCGCTGGGCGTGTTGGTGGGCGAGCTCACTCAGCTGTACCGGGCATTCGCGGCTGGGCAGGACGATCCGCTGCCGCCGCTTGCGATCCAGTATCCGGACTATGCTGCCTGGCAACGGCAGTGGCTGTCGGGGGAACGGCTGCAGCGCCAGGCGCAGTATTGGCGCAGCAATCTGTCCGGCGCGCCGGCCCGTCTGGCGCTGCCGACGGACCGGCCGCGGCCGGCGCAACAGTCGTTTGCCGGGGCGACGGTCCCGATCATCATTGATGCGGATCTGACGCGGGGGCTGAAGCGGCTGAGCCGGCAGCATGGCACGACATTGTTCATGACCGTGCTGGCGGGGTGGGCTGCGGTGCTGTCGCGTCTGTCGGGACAGGACGATCTTGTGATCGGGGTGCCGAGTGCCAATCGGGGGCACCGCGAGATCGAAGAGCTGATCGGCTTCTTCGTCAACACCCTGGCGCTCCGGCTGGACCTGTCGGGCGAGCCGAGCGTGTCGGAGCTGTTGGAGCGGACGCGGCGCACGGCGTTGGGAGCGCAGGAGCACCAGGAGCTGCCGTTCGAGCAGGTGGTGGAGATCGTGCAGCCGCCGCGGGCTCTTGATCATACGCCGTTGTTCCAGGTGATGCTGGCCTGGGAGAACAATGCGGTTGGGTCATTGGACCTGCCGGGGCTGAGTGTGGAAGCTGCCGGGGAAGAGATTGATCAGGTCAAGTTCGATCTGGAGCTGAGCCTTGGCGAGCAGGGTGAGGAGATCGCCGGAACGCTGGCTTATGCCACCGCGCTGTTTGATCAGACGACGATCGAGCGGCAGCGGGATTATCTGCTGGCGCTGCTGCGGGCGATGGCTGCCGATGCGCAGCAAGAGGTCGGGCGGATTGAGCTGCTGTCGGCCGCCGAGCGCACCTATCTGCTGGAGGAGCTGAACCGGACGGCGGCACCGTATCCTGCGGACAAGTGCATCCAGGAGCTGTTCGAGGCGCAGGTGCGCAAGGCGCCGGAGGCGGTGGCGCTGGTCTATCAGGACCAGCGCGTAAGCTATGGCGCGCTCAATGCGCACGCCAACCAGCTGGCGCATCATCTGATCGCCCTCGGGGTGAAGCCGGATCAGCCGGTGGCAATCTGCGTTGCGCGCAGTCCGCTGATGGTGGTGGGGCTTTTGGCGATCCTGAAGGCCGGCGGGGCGTATGTGCCGCTGGACCCGGCCTATCCGTCGGCGCGGTTGCGCCAGGTGCTGGAGGATGCGGCGCCGCGGCTGCTGCTGACCGATGCGGCGGGCCGCGCCGCCTTGGGCGATGTGGGCCTCGATGCGAGCGTGCTGGAGCTCGATGCGGCGGCACCGGCCTGGGCCAGCCTGCCGGAATCGGATCCGGATACGCGCGCGCTCGGCCTCACCTCCCGCCATCTCGCCTACGTGATCTACACCTCGGGATCCACCGGTACGCCTAAAGGGGCCCAGAACGAGCATCGGGCTATCGTCAATCGCCTGATGTGGATGCAAAATGCCTATGGTCTCAACGCAACTGATGTCGTGTTGCAGAAGACGCCATTTAGCTTCGATGTCTCGGCCTGGGAGTTCTTCTGGACCTTGCTTGAAGGGGCAACCCTGGTGCTGGCGCCGCCCGGCGCGCACAGAGATCCCGACGCATTGGTCGACTTGATCATCAGCCAGCGCATCACGACGATTCACTTCGTGCCATCCATGCTGGTCAGTTTTATGGATGCGAAGAGTGTTGACCGCTGCAGGTCGCTGCGGCGTGTTTTATGCAGCGGCGAGGCGCTCCCTGCCGCCAGTGTGCATAGGGTTCGGCGCGTATTGCCCCGGACGGGCCTGCACAATCTCTACGGTCCGACGGAAGCTGCGATCGACGTGACAGCGTGGAGTTGTCCGGCTGAGTTTGATGAGGCCGTTGTCCCGATCGGCCGTCCGATCGCGAACACGCGGATCTATCTGCTGGACGATCATGGGGAGCCGGTGCCGTTCGGGGCGGTGGGCGAGCTCTGCATTGGCGGTGCGGGGGTGGCGCGGGGCTACCTGAACCGCCCTGAGCTGACGGCGGAGCGGTTCATCGCCAGCCCCTTTGTGGACGGCGACCGGCTGTACCGGACCGGCGACCTGGCACGCTACCTGGCGGACGGCAATCTGGAGTTTTTGGGGCGCAACGACGAGCAGGTGAAGATCCGCGGCTTCCGGATCGAGCCGGGCGAGATCGCGGCGCGGCTCCTCGAGCATCCGGCGGTGGGTGATGCGGTGGTGGTGGCGCGCGAGGATGGCCGCGGCGAGCAGCGGCTCGTTGCGTATGTCGTCGCCCCCGAAGCTGAGGAATCTGATCTTGCCGGGGGTTTGCGCGCACACTTGAGTGCGCGGCTGCCGGACTACATGGTGCCGTCTGCGTTCGTGCGGCTGGCGGGGCTGCCGCTGACGGTGAACGGCAAGGTCGATCGGAACGCGCTGCCGGCCCCGGGCGAGGAGGCGTATGCGCATCGCGCCTACGCGCCGCCGCAGGGCGAGATCGAGACGGCGCTGGCAACGATCTGGGCCGAGCTTCTCGGTGTGGAGCGCATCGGGCGCCACGATCACTTCTTCGAACTGGGCGGCCACTCGCTGTTGGCGGTACAGTTGATGGAGCTTCTGCGGCGGCGGTCGCTGGGCATCGAAGTGCGCACCCTGTTCGCCCAGCCGGTGCTGGCGGATCTGGCCGCAAGCCTCGGCCACCATCAGGAGGTGGCGGTCCCGGCCAACCTGATCACCGAACGGAGTGCGGCGATCACGCCACAGATGCTGCCGCTGATCGAGCTGGCACAGGACGAGATCGACCGGATCATCGCCACGGTGCCCGGCGGGGTTGGCAACATCCAGGACATTTACGGCCTGTCGCCGCTGCAGGACGGCATCCTGTTCCATCATCTGCTGGCGGCAAAGGGCGATCCATACCTGCTGGTATCGCAGATGGCGTTTGCCGAGCGTGGGCTGCTCGAGCGCTATCTTGCCGCGGTCCAGCGGGTGGTGGATCGGCATGACATCCTGCGCACCTCGTTTGTCTGGGAGGGGCTGTCGCAGCCGGCCCAGGTGGTGTGGCGGAAGGCGCAACTGGAGGTGACCGAGGTCGAGCTGGATGGCGCTCATGGTGCTGGCGCCGAGCAGCTGAGGGAGCGGTTTGATCCGCGCCGGCACCGCATCGAGCTTGGCCGGGCGCCACTGCTGCGGTTTGTGATTGCGCGCGAGCCCGGCAGCGCGCGCTGGCTGCTGCTGGAGCTGCAGCATCATCTGATCGGGGATCACACCACGCTGGACGTGATGCATGCTGAGGTCCGGGCCGAGCTGGAGGGGCGCCAGCATGAGCTGCCGGCGCCGCAGCCGTTCCGCAATCTGGTGGCGCAGGTGCATCTACGCGGTGATGCCGAGGCGGACGAAGCGTTCTTCCGGGAGCTGCTGGCCGACATCGACGAGCCGACCACGCCGTTCGGCTTGAGCGAGGTGCGCGGCGACGGCGGCGGGGTTCGTGAGGCGCATCGGTTGTTGCCGCCGGCGCTCCATGCGCGGCTGCGGGAACAGGCGCGGCGGCTGGGCGTCAGTCTGGCAAGCCTGTGCCATCTGGCGTGGGGGCAGGTGGTGGCGCGCAGCAGCGGCCGCGAGCAGGTGGTGTTCGGCACGGTGCTGTTCGGCCGCCTGCAGGGCAACGCCGGCGCCGACCGCGCCATGGGGCTGTTCATCAACACCCTGCCGCTGCGGCTTGATCTTGATGGGACTGCGGTCGAGGCGAGCGTGCGAACCACGCATGCCCGGCTGGCCGAGCTGCTGGCACATGAGCATGCCTCGCTGGCGCTGGCGCAGCGCTGCAGTGCCATTGCGGCGCCGGCGCCGCTGTTCAGCGCGTTGTTGAACTACCGCCACAACACCGCGGCGGTCGCCACCGCAACCGATGACAGTCTGGTGGGCGTGGAATGGCTGGGCGGGGAGGAGCGCACCAATTATCCGCTGACCTTGTCAGTGGAGGATTTTGGCGAGGCGCTCGGGCTGACGGCGCAGGTGGCGGAGCCTATCTCGGCGGATCGGATCTGCGGCTACATGCAGCGGGCGCTCGAGCAGCTGGCAGAGGCGCTGGAGCGGGCGCCGGACACGCCGGTGCGGGAGCTGGACATCCTGCCAGCGGACGAGCGTACCTATCTGCTGGAGGAGCTGAACCGGACGGCGGCACCGTATCCTGCGGACAAGTGCATCCAGGAGCTGTTCGAGGCGCAGGTGCGCAAGGCGCCGGAGGCGGTGGCGCTGGTCTATCAGGACCAGCGCGTAAGCTATGGCGCGCTCAATGCGCACGCCAACCAGCTGGCGCATCATCTGATCGCCCTCGGGGTGAAGCCGGATCAGCCGGTGGCAATCTGCGTTGCGCGCAGTCCGCTGATGGTGGTGGGGCTTTTGGCGATCCTGAAGGCCGGCGGGGCGTATGTGCCGCTGGACCCGGCCTATCCGTCGGCGCGGTTGCGCCAGGTGCTGGAGGATGCGGCGCCGCGGCTGCTGCTGACCGATGCGGCGGGCCGCGCCGCCTTGGGCGATGTGGGCCTCGATGCGAGCGTGCTGGAGCTCGATGCGGCGGCACCGGCCTGGGCCAGCCTGCCGGAATCGGATCCGGATACGCGCGCGCTCGGCCTCACCTCCCGCCATCTCGCCTACGTGATCTACACCTCGGGATCCACCGGTACGCCCAAGGGCGTCATGGTCGAGCATGCTCAGATCGTTCGTTTGTTCGAGGCGACGCAGGAATGGTATGGGTTCACTGAACAGGACGTATGGTGCCTGTTCCATTCCTTCTCGTTCGACTTCTCGGTGTGGGAGTTGTGGGGCGCACTGCGTTATGGCGGTCGTTTGATTCTTGTGCCGAGCGACACCGCTCGCTCTGCTCCTGACTTCGATGATCTCATCTGCAAGTCCGGCGTTACAGTTCTGAATCAGACCCCTTCGGCTTTTAAAGCTCTTGTGGATCTGGAGCGTCAGCGCGGTGCTCGAAACCGCCTTCGCTACGTTATTTTGGGTGGAGAGGCTCTGGAGCCATCGATTCTGAAGCCGTGGTATGCAAGGCATTCAGATCGTGCACCACAATTGATCAACATGTACGGTATTACGGAAACGACCGTGCATGTCACCTATCGGTCTCTTGATCAGTCTGACACCACCGATTCGGGCAGTCAGATCGGAAGGCGCATTCCCGATCTTCGGATCTATCTGCTGGACGATCATGGGGAGCCGGTGCCGTTCGGGGCGGTGGGCGAGCTCTGCATTGGCGGTGCGGGGGTGGCGCGGGGCTACCTGAACCGCCCTGAGCTGACGGCGGAGCGGTTCATCGCCAGCCCCTTTGTGGACGGCGACCGGCTGTACCGGACCGGCGACCTGGCACGCTACCTGGCGGACGGCAATCTGGAGTTTTTGGGGCGCAACGACGAGCAGGTGAAGATCCGCGGCTTCCGGATCGAGCCGGGCGAGATCGCGGCGCGGCTCCTCGAGCATCCGGCGGTGGGTGATGCGGTGGTGGTGGCGCGCGAGGATGGCCGCGGCGAGCAGCGGCTCGTTGCGTATGTCGTCGCCCCCGAAGCTGAGGAATCTGATCTTGCCGGGGGTTTGCGCGCACACTTGAGTGCGCGGCTGCCGGACTACATGGTGCCGTCTGCGTTCGTGCGGCTGGCGGGGCTGCCGCTGACGGTGAACGGCAAGGTCGATCGGAACGCGCTGCCGGCCCCGGGCGAGGAGGCGTATGCGCATCGCGCCTACGCGCCGCCGCAGGGCGAGATCGAGACGGCGCTGGCAACAATCTGGGCCGAGCTTCTCGGTGTGGAGCGCATCGGGCGCCACGATCACTTCTTCGAACTGGGCGGCCACTCGCTGTTGGCAGTACAGATGTCGAGCCGGCTGTCACAAGCGGTTGGGGTCGAACTGCCGCTGATGACGGTGTTCGCAAAACCGATACTGGCTGCCCTCGCTCGCGAAATTTCTATTACTTTGCTCGAACGAGCATTTGAGCGTGACGAGCTTCAGAAGCTGCTCTCGCTGGGTGCGTAGAAATGACAGATATTGTTAGGGTCAGTTTGGAAAATCTGGATGTAGAAGGCTTGAGCAAGCTTCTAGTCCTCGCCAAGGAGAGAAACCAGAGTAGCAGCCGAAAAGCTACGTTGATACGAAAGGTCGGGCGCGAAACCGCGCTAGCACCATCGTTTGCGCAGCAGCGGCTGTGGTTTTTGGCGCAGCTGGATCAGGGCAGCACGCAGTATCACATTCGGCTGGCGTGGCGGCTGAAGGGTGGGCTCGACCGCAGCGCCTGGCAACGCAGCCTGGACCGTTTGTTTGCGCGGCATGAGGCGCTGCGCAGCGTCTTTGTCACCTCGGAGGGCAAGCTCCGGGTTGAGCTTCTGCCGGAGGAGGCGGGGCTGCCGGTCGTGGAGCACGATCTGCGGGGCAGGCTGGATGCGGACGCCGCGCTGTCGCAGCTGTGCCAGCAGGAGGCGCGCACGCCGTTTGATCTGGCGCGGGGCCCGCTGATCCGCGGCCGGCTGATCCGGCTGTCGGACGAGGCGCACGTGTTGCTGCTGACCCAGCACCACATCGTCTCGGACGGCTGGTCGCTGGGCGTGTTGGTGGGCGAGCTCACTCAGCTGTACCGGGCATTCGCGGCTGGGCAGGACGATCCGCTGCCGCCGCTTGCGATCCAGTATCCGGACTATGCTGCCTGGCAACGGCAGTGGCTGTCGGGGGAACGGCTGCAGCGCCAGGCGCAGTATTGGCGCAGCAATCTGTCCGGCGCGCCGGCCCGTCTGGCGCTGCCGACGGACCGGCCGCGGCCGGCGCAACAGTCGTTTGCCGGGGCGACGGTCCCGATCATCATTGATGCGGATCTGACGCGGGGGCTGAAGCGGCTGAGCCGGCAGCATGGCACGACATTGTTCATGACCGTGCTGGCGGGGTGGGCTGCGGTGCTGTCGCGTCTGTCGGGACAGGACGATCTTGTGATCGGGGTGCCGAGTGCCAATCGGGGGCACCGCGAGATCGAAGAGCTGATCGGCTTCTTCGTCAACACCCTGGCGCTCCGGCTGGACCTGTCGGGCGAGCCGAGCGTGTCGGAGCTGTTGGAGCGGACGCGGCGCACGGCGTTGGGAGCGCAGGAGCACCAGGAGCTGCCGTTCGAGCAGGTGGTGGAGATCGTGCAGCCGCCGCGGGCTCTTGATCATACGCCGTTGTTCCAGGTGATGCTGGCCTGGGAGAACAATGCGGTTGGGTCATTGGACCTGCCGGGGCTGAGTGTGGAAGCTGCCGGGGAAGAGATTGATCAGGTCAAGTTCGATCTGGAGCTGAGCCTTGGCGAGCAGGGTGAGGAGATCGCCGGAACGCTGGCTTATGCCACCGCGCTGTTTGATCAGACGACGATCGAGCGGCAGCGGGATTATCTGCTGGCGCTGCTGCGGGCGATGGCTGCCGATGCGCAGCAAGAGGTCGGGCGGATTGAGCTGCTGTCGGCCGCCGAGCGCACCTATCTGCTGGAGGAGCTGAACCGGACGGCGGCACCGTACCCTGCGGAGCGGTGCATCCACGAACTGTTCGAGGCGCAGGTGCACAAGGCGCCGGATGCAGTGGCGGTGGTCTGCGATGATGAGCGGCTGAGCTATGGCGAGCTCAACGCGAAGGCCAACTGCCTGGCGCATCACCTGATCGCTCTCGGCGTCAAACCTGGGGATCGCATTGCCACCGTGCTGGACCGCTCGGCCGCTCTTGTGGTGGCACAGCTGGCGATTCTGAAGGCCGGCGGCGTGTATGTACCGATTGATCGCGCCCTTCCGGTGGCGCGACAAGAATTGTTGATGGCCGATTGTGCTGCACGCTTGGTGCTTTGCGCTGATGATCTGGTTGAGGCGAGGATACCTGTTCGTGCTATTGAGCCGCTCATAGCTGGCACGGAATGTAGTTCCGATCCTGGGCTGGCGTTGAGCGCTGAAACCGCCGCTTACGTCATGTACACCTCCGGCTCAACTGGCCTTCCCAAAGGAGTTGTTGTTCCTCATCGTGCCGTCAACCGGCTCGTGATCAACAGTGGGTATGTGAAGATCGATGCAGGAGATCGGGTGGCATGGGCTGGCAATCCCTCCTTCGACGCAAGCACATTCGAGGTATGGGCACCGCTGCTTAACGGTGGTTGCATTGTTGCCATGCATGCGGCCACCGTCAGGGATACTGCTAATGTTGCCCGGGCGCTTGAACAGCATCGGGTGACGTCACTGTTTCTGACAACAGCATTATTCAACCAATATACATCCTCGATTGCTCCGACTTTGGCGCAACTGAAGCACCTCCTCTGTGGGGGTGAGCGCAGTGATCTTGCCTCGTTTCTGAGATTGCTGAAAGAAAAGGGGCCCGTACGTCTTATTCACTGCTACGGCCCGACTGAGACGACCACCTTCGCAACGTTCTGGACTTGCCCGGCTGATTTCAAGGGGTCGGTGGTCCCAATCGGGCGCCCAATTGCCAACACGCGGGTGTACCTGCTGGATGGCCATGGCGCGCCGGTGCCGTTCGGGGCGGTGGGCGAGCTTTACATCGGCGGGGCGGGGGTGGCGCGGGGCTACCTGAACCGCCCTGAGCTGACGGCGGAGCGGTTCATCGCCAGCCCCTTTGTGGACGGCGACCGGCTGTACCGGACCGGCGACCTGGCACGCTACCTGGCGGGCGGCAATCTGGAGTTTTTGGGGCGCAACGACGACCAGGTGAAGATCCGCGGCTATCGCATCGAGCCGGGCGAGATCGTCGCGCGGCTTTGCGAGCACGCCTGGGTGCGCGAGGCGGTGGTGGTGGCGCGCCAGAGCGGCGGCGGTGACAAGCATCTTATCGCCTATGTGGTCTGCGCGCCCGAGGCCGGCTCGGGCGAGGGCGAGGGAGGCGGGCTTGCGGGCGCCTTGCGCGCGCACTTAAGTGCGCGGCTGCCGGACTACATGGTGCCGAGCGCGTTCGTGCAGCTGGCGGGGCTGCCGCTGACGGTGAACGGCAAGCTCGATCGGAACGCGCTGCCGGCGCCGGCCGATCAGGCCTATGCGCTGGCGGCCTATGAATCGCCGCAGGGCGAGATCGAGACGGCGCTGGCAACGATCTGGGCCGAGCTTCTCGGTGTGGAGCGCATCGGGCGCCACGATCACTTCTTCGAACTGGGCGGCCACTCGCTGTTGGCAGTACAGATGTCGAGCCGGCTGTCGCAGGCGCAGGGTGTCGAGCTGCCGCTGCGGACGCTGTTTGCAAGACCGGTGCTGGCCGATCTGGCGGCAAGCATCGTCGAGCTGTTGAGCCGCTGCGGTCCGCAAGAGCTGCCGGCGATTGTGGCCGTGTCACGTCACGAGCCGCTTGTGCTGTCATTTGCGCAGCAGCGGCTGTGGTTTTTGGCGCAGCTGGATCAGGGCAGCACGCACTATCACGTGCCGCTGGCGTGGCGGCTGAAGGGTGGGCTCGACCGCAGCGCCTGGCAACGCAGCCTGGACCGTTTGTTTGCGCGGCATGAGGCGCTGCGCAGCGTCTTTGTCACCTCGGAAGGCAAGCTCCGGGTTGAGCTTCTGCCGGAGGAGGCGGGGCTGCCGGTCGTGGAGCACGATCTGCGGGGCAGGCTGGATGCGGACGCCGCGCTGTCGCAGCTGTGCCAGCAGGAGGCGCGCACGCCGTTTGATCTGGCGCGGGGCCCGCTGATCCGCGGCCGGCTGATCCGGCTGTCGGACGAGGCACACGTGTTGCTGCTGACCCAGCACCACATCGTCTCGGACGGCTGGTCGCTGGGCGTGTTGGTGGGCGAGCTCACTCAGCTGTACCGGGCATTCGCGGCTGGGCAGGACGATCCGCTGCCGCCGCTTGCGATCCAGTATCCGGACTATGCTGCCTGGCAACGGCAGTGGCTGTCGGGGGAACGGCTGCAGCGCCAGGCGCAGTATTGGCGCAGCAATCTGTCCGGCGCGCCGGCCCGTCTGGCGCTGCCGACGGACCGGCCGCGGCCGGCGCAACAGTCGTTTGCCGGGGCGACGGTCCCGATCATCATTGATGCGGATCTGACGCGGGGGCTGAAGCGGCTGAGCCGGCAGCATGGCACGACATTGTTCATGACCGTGCTGGCGGGGTGGGCTGCGGTGCTGTCGCGTCTGTCGGGACAGGACGATCTTGTGATCGGGGTGCCGAGTGCCAATCGGGGGCACCGCGAGATCGAAGAGCTGATCGGCTTCTTCGTCAACACCCTGGCGCTCCGGCTGGACCTGTCGGGCGAGCCGAGCGTGTCGGAGCTGTTGGAGCGGACGCGGCGCACGGCGTTGGGAGCGCAGGAGCACCAGGAGCTGCCGTTCGAGCAGGTGGTGGAGATCGTGCAGCCGCCGCGGGCTCTTGATCATACGCCGTTGTTCCAGGTGATGCTGGCCTGGGAGAACAATGCGGTTGGGTCATTGGACCTGCCGGGGCTGAGTGTGGAAGCTGCCGGGGAAGAGATTGATCAGGTCAAGTTCGATCTGGAGCTGAGCCTTGGCGAGCAGGGTGAGGAGATCGCCGGAACGCTGGCTTATGCCACCGCGCTGTTTGATCAGACGACGATCGAGCGGCAGCGGGATTATCTGCTGGCGCTGCTGCGGGCGATGGCTGCCGATGCGCAGCAAGAGGTCGGGCGGATTGAGCTGCTGTCGGCCGCCGAGCGCACCTATCTGCTGGAGGAGCTGAACCGGACGGCGGCACCGTATCCTGCGGACAAGTGCATCCAGGAGCTGTTCGAGGCGCAGGTGCGCAAGGCGCCGGAGGCGGTGGCGCTGGTCTATCAGGACCAGCGCGTAAGCTATGGCGCGCTCAATGCGCACGCCAACCAGCTGGCGCATCATCTGATCGCCCTCGGGGTGAAGCCGGATCAGCCGGTGGCAATCTGCGTTGCGCGCAGTCCGCTGATGGTGGTGGGGCTTTTGGCGATCCTGAAGGCCGGCGGGGCGTATGTGCCGCTGGACCCGGCCTATCCGTCGGCGCGGTTGCGCCAGGTGCTGGAGGATGCGGCGCCGCGGCTGCTGCTGACCGATGCGGCGGGCCGCGCCGCCTTGGGCGATGTGGGCCTCGATGCGAGCGTGCTGGAACTCGATGCGGCGGCACCGGCCTGGGCCAGCCTGCCGGAATCGGATCCGGACCCGCGCGCGCTCGGCCTCACCTCCCGCCATCTCGCCTACGTGATCTACACCTCGGGATCCACCGGTACGCCCAAGGGCGTCATGGTCGAGCATCGGAGCTTGGTCAATTATCTCTCCTGGGCCCGCGATGCGTACGCTCCCAGATCATCCTCCGTGATTTCCTCGCCTCTGGTCTTCGATGCGACAATCAACAGCCTGTTTGCGCCTCTGATCTGTGGTGGCCATGCATTCCTTATAAAGGAGAGAGATGAGGTCGAAGGACTCAAAGAGACGGTCCGCTCGGACTGCGGGATCGTCAATATTACCCCGAGCCATCTGAATGCTCTTGGGCAACAGATGCTAGCGGACTCGGCGCCGAGCCGCGTTGGATTGCTTATCATCGGCGGTGAAGCGCTGTCGCATTCGACAGTGGAGTTGTGGCGCAGGATCCAGCCCACGGTGAGAATGGTGAACGAGTACGGCCCAACTGAAGCAGTTGTCGGTTGTATCTTCTATGACATTCCGAGAGAGCCATCTCTACCCAGCAACATCCCGATTGGCCGTCCGATTGCGAACACGCGTGTGTATCTGCTGGACGATCATGGGGAGCCGGTGCCGTTCGGGGCGGTGGGCGAGCTCTGCATTGGCGGTGCGGGGGTGGCGCGGGGCTACCTGAACCGCCCTGAGCTGACGGCGGAGCGGTTCATCGCCAGCCCCTTTGTGGACGGCGACCGGCTGTACCGGACCGGCGACCTGGCACGCTACCTGGCGGACGGCAATCTGGAGTTTTGGGGGCGCAACGACGAGCAGGTGAAGATCCGCGGCTTCCGGATCGAGCCGGGCGAGATCGCGGCGCGGCTCCTCGAGCATCCGGCGGTGGGTGATGCGGTGGTGGTGGCGCGCGAGGATGGCCGCGGCGAGCAGCGGCTCGTTGCGTATGTCGTCGCCCCCGAAGCTGAGGAATCTGATCTTGCCGGGGGTTTGCGCGCACACTTGAGTGCGCGGCTGCCGGACTACATGGTGCCGTCTGCGTTCGTGCGGCTGGCGGGGCTGCCGCTGACGGTGAACGGCAAGGTCGATCGGAACGCGCTGCCGGCCCCGGGCGAGGAGGCGTATGCGCATCGCGCCTACGCGCCGCCGCAGGGCGAGATCGAGACGGCGCTGGCAACAATCTGGGCCGAGCTTCTCGGTGTGGAGCGCATCGGGCGCCACGATCACTTCTTCGAACTGGGCGGCCACTCGCTGTTGGCGGTACAGTTGATGGAGCTTCTGCGGCGGCGGTCGCTGGGCATCGAAGTGCGCACCCTGTTCGCCCAGCCGGTGCTGGCGGATCTGGCCGCAAGCCTCGGCCACCATCAGGAGGTGGCGGTCCCGGCCAACCTGATCACCGAACGGAGTGCGGCGATCACGCCACAGATGCTGCCGCTGATCGAGCTGGCACAGGACGAGATCGACCGGATCATCGCCACGGTGCCCGGCGGGGTTGGCAACATCCAGGACATTTACGGCCTGTCGCCGCTGCAGGACGGCATCCTGTTCCATCATCTGCTGGCGGCAAAGGGCGATCCATACCTGCTGGTATCGCAGATGGCGTTTGCCGAGCGTGGGCTGCTCGAGCGCTATCTTGCCGCGGTCCAGCGGGTGGTGGATCGGCATGACATCCTGCGCACCTCGTTTGTCTGGGAGGGGCTGTCGCAGCCGGCCCAGGTGGTGTGGCGGAAGGCGCAACTGGAGGTGACCGAGGTCGAGCTGGATGGCGCTCATGGTGCTGGCGCCGAGCAGCTGAGGGAGCGGTTTGATCCGCGCCGGCACCGCATCGAGCTTGGCCGGGCGCCACTGCTGCGGTTTGTGATTGCGCGCGAGCCCGGCAGCGCGCGCTGGCTGCTGCTGGAGCTGCAGCATCATCTGATCGGGGATCACACCACGCTGGACGTGATGCATGCTGAGGTCCGGGCCGAGCTGGAGGGGCGCCAGCATGAGCTGCCGGCGCCGCAGCCGTTCCGCAATCTGGTGGCGCAGGTGCATCTACGCGGTGATGCCGAGGCGGACGAAGCGTTCTTCCGGGAGCTGCTGGCCGACATCGACGAGCCGACCACGCCGTTCGGCTTGAGCGAGGTGCGCGGCGACGGCGGCGGGGTTCGTGAGGCGCATCGGTTGTTGCCGCCGGCGCTCCATGCGCGGCTGCGGGAACAGGCGCGGCGGCTGGGCGTCAGTCTGGCAAGCCTGTGCCATCTGGCGTGGGGGCAGGTGGTGGCGCGCAGCAGCGGCCGCGAGCAGGTGGTGTTCGGCACGGTGCTGTTCGGCCGCCTGCAGGGCAACGCCGGCGCCGACCGCGCCATGGGGCTGTTCATCAACACCCTGCCGCTGCGGCTTGATCTTGATGGGACTGCGGTCGAGGCGAGCGTGCGAACCACGCATGCCCGGCTGGCCGAGCTGCTGGCACATGAGCATGCCTCGCTGGCGCTGGCGCAGCGCTGCAGTGCCATTGCGGCGCCGGCGCCGCTGTTCAGCGCGTTGTTGAACTACCGCCACAACACCGCGGCGGTCGCCACCGCAACCGATGACAGTCTGGTGGGCGTGGAATGGCTGGGCGGGGAGGAGCGCACCAATTATCCGCTGACCTTGTCAGTGGAGGATTTTGGCGAGGCGCTCGGGCTGACGGCGCAGGTGGCGGAGCCTATCTCGGCGGATCGGATCTGCGGCTACATGCAGCGGGCGCTCGAGCAGCTGGCAGAGGCGCTGGAGCGGGCGCCGGACACGCCGGTGCGGGAGCTGGACATCCTGCCAGCGGACGAGCGTACCTATCTGCTGGAGGAGCTGAACCGGACGGCGGCACCGTATCCTGCGGACAAGTGCATCCAGGAGCTGTTCGAGGCGCAGGTGCGCAAGGCGCCGGAGGCGGTGGCGCTGGTCTATCAGGACCAGCGCGTAAGCTATGGCGCGCTCAATGCGCACGCCAACCAGCTGGCGCATCATCTGATCGCCCTCGGGGTGAAGCCGGATCAGCCGGTGGCAATCTGCGTTGCGCGCAGTCCGCTGATGGTGGTGGGGCTTTTGGCGATCCTGAAGGCCGGCGGGGCGTATGTGCCGCTGGACCCGGCCTATCCGTCGGCGCGGTTGCGCCAGGTGCTGGAGGATGCGGCGCCGCGGCTGCTGCTGACCGATGCGGCGGGCCGCGCCGCCTTGGGCGATGTGGGCCTCGATGCGAGCGTGCTGGAGCTCGATGCGGCGGCACCGGCCTGGGCCAGCCTGCCGGAATCGGATCCGGATACGCGCGCGCTCGGCCTCACCTCCCGCCATCTCGCCTACGTGATCTACACCTCGGGATCCACCGGTACGCCCAAGGGCGTCATGGTCGAGCATGCTCAGATCGTTCGTTTGTTCGAGGCGACGCAGGAATGGTATGGGTTCACTGAACAGGACGTATGGTGCCTGTTCCATTCCTTCTCGTTCGACTTCTCGGTGTGGGAGTTGTGGGGCGCACTGCGTTATGGCGGTCGTTTGATTCTTGTGCCGAGCGACACCGCTCGCTCTGCTCCTGACTTCGATGATCTCATCTGCAAGTCCGGCGTTACAGTTCTGAATCAGACCCCTTCGGCTTTTAAAGCTCTTGTGGATCTGGAGCGTCAGCGCGGTGCTCGAAACCGCCTTCGCTACGTTATTTTGGGTGGAGAGGCTCTGGAGCCATCGATTCTGAAGCCGTGGTATGCAAGGCATTCAGATCGTGCACCACAATTGATCAACATGTACGGTATTACGGAAACGACCGTGCATGTCACCTATCGGTCTCTTGATCAGTCTGACACCACCGATTCGGGCAGTCAGATCGGAAGGCGCATTCCCGATCTTCGGATCTATCTGCTGGACGATCATGGGGAGCCGGTGCCGTTCGGGGCGGTGGGCGAGCTCTGCATTGGCGGTGCGGGGGTGGCGCGGGGCTACCTGAACCGCCCTGAGCTGACGGCGGAGCGGTTCATCGCCAGCCCCTTTGTGGACGGCGACCGGCTGTACCGGACCGGCGACCTGGCACGCTACCTGGCGGACGGCAATCTGGAGTTTTTGGGGCGCAACGACGAGCAGGTGAAGATCCGCGGCTTCCGGATCGAGCCGGGCGAGATCGCGGCGCGGCTCCTCGAGCATCCGGCGGTGGGTGATGCGGTGGTGGTGGCGCGCGAGGATGGCCGCGGCGAGCAGCGGCTCGTTGCGTATGTCGTCGCCCCCGAAGCTGAGGAATCTGATCTTGCCGGGGGTTTGCGCGCACACTTGAGTGCGCGGCTGCCGGACTACATGGTGCCGTCTGCGTTCGTGCGGCTGGCGGGGCTGCCGCTGACGGTGAACGGCAAGGTCGATCGGAACGCGCTGCCGGCCCCGGGCGAGGAGGCGTATGCGCATCGCGCCTACGCGCCGCCGCAGGGCGAGATCGAGACGGCGCTGGCAACAATCTGGGCCGAGCTTCTCGGTGTGGAGCGCATCGGGCGCCACGATCACTTCTTCGAACTGGGCGGCCACTCGCTGTTGGCAGTACAGATGTCGAGCCGGCTGTCGCAGGCGCAGGGTGTCGAGCTGCCGCTGCGGACGCTGTTTGCAAGACCGGTGCTGGCCGATCTGGCGGCAAGCATCGTCGAGCTGTTGAGCCGCTGCGGTCCGCAAGAGCTGCCGGCGATTGTGGCCGTGTCACGTCACGAGCCGCTTGTGCTGTCATTTGCGCAGCAGCGGCTGTGGTTTTTGGCGCAGCTGGATCAGGGCAGCACGCACTATCACGTGCCGCTGGCGTGGCGGCTGAAGGGTGGGCTCGACCGCAGCGCCTGGCAACGCAGCCTGGACCGTTTGTTTGCGCGGCATGAGGCGCTGCGCAGCGTCTTTGTCACCTCGGAAGGCAAGCTCCGGGTTGAGCTTCTGCCGGAGGAGGCGGGGCTGCCGGTCGTGGAGCACGATCTGCGGGGCAGGCTGGATGCGGACGCCGCGCTGTCGCAGCTGTGCCAGCAGGAGGCGCGCACGCCGTTTGATCTGGCGCGGGGCCCGCTGATCCGCGGCCGGCTGATCCGGCTGTCGGACGAGGCACACGTGTTGCTGCTGACCCAGCACCACATCGTCTCGGACGGCTGGTCGCTGGGCGTGTTGGTGGGCGAGCTCACTCAGCTGTACCGGGCATTCGCGGCTGGGCAGGACGATCCGCTGCCGCCGCTTGCGATCCAGTATCCGGACTATGCTGCCTGGCAACGGCAGTGGCTGTCGGGGGAACGGCTGCAGCGCCAGGCGCAGTATTGGCGCAGCAATCTGTCCGGCGCGCCGGCCCGTCTGGCGCTGCCGACGGACCGGCCGCGGCCGGCGCAACAGTCGTTTGCCGGGGCGACGGTCCCGATCATCATTGATGCGGATCTGACGCGGGGGCTGAAGCGGCTGAGCCGGCAGCATGGCACGACATTGTTCATGACCGTGCTGGCGGGGTGGGCTGCGGTGCTGTCGCGTCTGTCGGGACAGGACGATCTTGTGATCGGGGTGCCGAGTGCCAATCGGGGGCACCGCGAGATCGAAGAGCTGATCGGCTTCTTCGTCAACACCCTGGCGCTCCGGCTGGACCTGTCGGGCGAGCCGAGCGTGTCGGAGCTGTTGGAGCGGACGCGGCGCACGGCGTTGGGAGCGCAGGAGCACCAGGAGCTGCCGTTCGAGCAGGTGGTGGAGATCGTGCAGCCGCCGCGGGCTCTTGATCATACGCCGTTGTTCCAGGTGATGCTGGCCTGGGAGAACAATGCGGTTGGGTCATTGGACCTGCCGGGGCTGAGTGTGGAAGCTGCCGGGGAAGAGATTGATCAGGTCAAGTTCGATCTGGAGCTGAGCCTTGGCGAGCAGGGTGAGGAGATCGCCGGAACGCTGGCTTATGCCACCGCGCTGTTTGATCAGACGACGATCGAGCGGCAGCGGGATTATCTGCTGGCGCTGCTGCGGGCGATGGCTGCCGATGCGCAGCAAGAGGTCGGGCGGATTGAGCTGCTGTCGGCCGCCGAGCGCACCTATCTGCTGGAGGAGCTGAACCGGACGGCGGCACCGTATCCTGCGGACAAGTGCATCCAGGAGCTGTTCGAGGCGCAGGTGCGCAAGGCGCCGGAGGCGGTGGCGCTGGTCTATCAGGACCAGCGCGTAAGCTATGGCGCGCTCAATGCGCACGCCAACCAGCTGGCGCATCATCTGATCGCCCTCGGGGTGAAGCCGGATCAGCCGGTGGCAATCTGCGTTGCGCGCAGTCCGCTGATGGTGGTGGGGCTTTTGGCGATCCTGAAGGCCGGCGGGGCGTATGTGCCGCTGGACCCGGCCTATCCGTCGGCGCGGTTGCGCCAGGTGCTGGAGGATGCGGCGCCGCGGCTGCTGCTGACCGATGCGGCGGGCCGCGCCGCCTTGGGCGATGTGGGCCTCGATGCGAGCGTGCTGGAACTCGATGCGGCGGCACCGGCCTGGGCCAGCCTGCCGGAATCGGATCCGGACCCGCGCGCGCTCGGCCTCACCTCCCGCCATCTCGCCTACGTGATCTACACCTCGGGATCCACCGGTACGCCCAAGGGCGTCATGGTCGAGCATCGGAGCTTGGTCAATTATCTCTCCTGGGCCCGCGATGCGTACGCTCCCAGATCATCCTCCGTGATTTCCTCGCCTCTGGTCTTCGATGCGACAATCAACAGCCTGTTTGCGCCTCTGATCTGTGGTGGCCATGCATTCCTTATAAAGGAGAGAGATGAGGTCGAAGGACTCAAAGAGACGGTCCGCTCGGACTGCGGGATCGTCAATATTACCCCGAGCCATCTGAATGCTCTTGGGCAACAGATGCTAGCGGACTCGGCGCCGAGCCGCGTTGGATTGCTTATCATCGGCGGTGAAGCGCTGTCGCATTCGACAGTGGAGTTGTGGCGCAGGATCCAGCCCACGGTGAGAATGGTGAACGAGTACGGCCCAACTGAAGCAGTTGTCGGTTGTATCTTCTATGACATTCCGAGAGAGCCATCTCTACCCAGCAACATCCCGATTGGCCGTCCGATTGCGAACACGCGTGTGTATCTGCTGGACGATCATGGGGAGCCGGTGCCGTTCGGGGCGGTGGGCGAGCTCTGCATTGGCGGTGCGGGGGTGGCGCGGGGCTACCTGAACCGCCCTGAGCTGACGGCGGAGCGGTTCATCGCCAGCCCCTTTGTGGACGGCGACCGGCTGTACCGGACCGGCGACCTGGCACGCTACCTGGCGGACGGCAATCTGGAGTTTTGGGGGCGCAACGACGAGCAGGTGAAGATCCGCGGCTTCCGGATCGAGCCGGGCGAGATCGCGGCGCGGCTCCTCGAGCATCCGGCGGTGGGTGATGCGGTGGTGGTGGCGCGCGAGGATGGCCGCGGCGAGCAGCGGCTCGTTGCGTATGTCGTCGCCCCCGAAGCTGAGGAATCTGATCTTGCCGGGGGTTTGCGCGCACACTTGAGTGCGCGGCTGCCGGACTACATGGTGCCGTCTGCGTTCGTGCGGCTGGCGGGGCTGCCGCTGACGGTGAACGGCAAGGTCGATCGGAACGCGCTGCCGGCCCCGGGCGAGGAGGCGTATGCGCATCGCGCCTACGCGCCGCCGCAGGGCGAGATCGAGACGGCGCTGGCAACAATCTGGGCCGAGCTTCTCGGTGTGGAGCGCATCGGGCGCCACGATCACTTCTTCGAACTGGGCGGCCACTCGCTGTTGGCGGTACAGTTGATGGAGCTTCTGCGGCGGCGGTCGCTGGGCATCGAAGTGCGCACCCTGTTCGCCCAGCCGGTGCTGGCGGATCTGGCCGCAAGCCTCGGCCACCATCAGGAGGTGGCGGTCCCGGCCAACCTGATCACCGAACGGAGTGCGGCGATCACGCCACAGATGCTGCCGCTGATCGAGCTGGCACAGGACGAGATCGACCGGATCATCGCCACGGTGCCCGGCGGGGTTGGCAACATCCAGGACATTTACGGCCTGTCGCCGCTGCAGGACGGCATCCTGTTCCATCATCTGCTGGCGGCAAAGGGCGATCCATACCTGCTGGTATCGCAGATGGCGTTTGCCGAGCGTGGGCTGCTCGAGCGCTATCTTGCCGCGGTCCAGCGGGTGGTGGATCGGCATGACATCCTGCGCACCTCGTTTGTCTGGGAGGGGCTGTCGCAGCCGGCCCAGGTGGTGTGGCGGAAGGCGCAACTGGAGGTGACCGAGGTCGAGCTGGATGGCGCTCATGGTGCTGGCGCCGAGCAGCTGAGGGAGCGGTTTGATCCGCGCCGGCACCGCATCGAGCTTGGCCGGGCGCCACTGCTGCGGTTTGTGATTGCGCGCGAGCCCGGCAGCGCGCGCTGGCTGCTGCTGGAGCTGCAGCATCATCTGATCGGGGATCACACCACGCTGGACGTGATGCATGCTGAGGTCCGGGCCGAGCTGGAGGGGCGCCAGCATGAGCTGCCGGCGCCGCAGCCGTTCCGCAATCTGGTGGCGCAGGTGCATCTACGCGGTGATGCCGAGGCGGACGAAGCGTTCTTCCGGGAGCTGCTGGCCGACATCGACGAGCCGACCACGCCGTTCGGCTTGAGCGAGGTGCGCGGCGACGGCGGCGGGGTTCGTGAGGCGCATCGGTTGTTGCCGCCGGCGCTCCATGCGCGGCTGCGGGAACAGGCGCGGCGGCTGGGCGTCAGTCTGGCAAGCCTGTGCCATCTGGCGTGGGGGCAGGTGGTGGCGCGCAGCAGCGGCCGCGAGCAGGTGGTGTTCGGCACGGTGCTGTTCGGCCGCCTGCAGGGCAACGCCGGCGCCGACCGCGCCATGGGGCTGTTCATCAACACCCTGCCGCTGCGGCTTGATCTTGATGGGACTGCGGTCGAGGCGAGCGTGCGAACCACGCATGCCCGGCTGGCCGAGCTGCTGGCACATGAGCATGCCTCGCTGGCGCTGGCGCAGCGCTGCAGTGCCATTGCGGCGCCGGCGCCGCTGTTCAGCGCGTTGTTGAACTACCGCCACAACACCGCGGCGGTCGCCACCGCAACCGATGACAGTCTGGTGGGCGTGGAATGGCTGGGCGGGGAGGAGCGCACCAATTATCCGCTGACCTTGTCAGTGGAGGATTTTGGCGAGGCGCTCGGGCTGACGGCGCAGGTGGCGGAGCCTATCTCGGCGGATCGGATCTGCGGCTACATGCAGCGGGCGCTCGAGCAGCTGGCAGAGGCGCTGGAGCGGGCGCCGGACACGCCGGTGCGGGAGCTGGACATCCTGCCAGCGGACGAGCGTACCTATCTGCTGGAGGAGCTGAACCGGACGGCGGCACCGTATCCTGCGGACAAGTGCATCCAGGAGCTGTTCGAGGCGCAGGTGCGCAAGGCGCCGGAGGCGGTGGCGCTGGTCTATCAGGACCAGCGCGTAAGCTATGGCGCGCTCAATGCGCACGCCAACCAGCTGGCGCATCATCTGATCGCCCTCGGGGTGAAGCCGGATCAGCCGGTGGCAATCTGCGTTGCGCGCAGTCCGCTGATGGTGGTGGGGCTTTTGGCGATCCTGAAGGCCGGCGGGGCGTATGTGCCGCTGGACCCGGCCTATCCGTCGGCGCGGTTGCGCCAGGTGCTGGAGGATGCGGCGCCGCGGCTGCTGCTGACCGATGCGGCGGGCCGCGCCGCCTTGGGCGATGTGGGCCTCGATGCGAGCGTGCTGGAGCTCGATGCGGCGGCACCGGCCTGGGCCAGCCTGCCGGAATCGGATCCGGATACGCGCGCGCTCGGCCTCACCTCCCGCCATCTCGCCTACGTGATCTACACCTCGGGATCCACCGGTACGCCCAAGGGCGTCATGGTCGAGCATCGGAGCACTGTCAACCTGCTGCATTGGAGCAGCGGCGTGTTTGCGGAATCAGAAATCAGCCGGACGCTGTTTGCCACCTCGATCAGCTTTGATCTGTCGATCTACGAGTGCTTCGTTCCACTCTCGCAAGGAACCAGGCTGCACCTTGTCGAGAATGCGCAAACGCAGTCGGATGTCTCCTTAATCAACACCGTCCCTTCGGCGATCGCCGCTCTGCTCGATCAGAAAGCAGTACCGGCTTCGACAAGCGTCATCAATTTGGCCGGCGAGCGGCTGAAGGCGGATCTCATCGCGAAGGCATTTGAGAGCAGTGGTGTCGAGAAGATCTGTAATCTGTACGGTCCTTCCGAGACAACGACCTACTCGACCTGGATTTGCATACGAAGGGGGGACGTTGTCGTTGAAACGATTGGCCGTCCGATTGCGAACACGCGTGTGTATCTGCTGGATGGTCATGGGGAGCCGGTGCCGTTCGGGGCGGTGGGCGAGCTCTGCATTGGCGGTGCGGGGGTGGCGCGGGGCTACCTGAACCGCCCTGAGCTGACGGCGGAGCGGTTCATCGCCAGCCCCTTTGTGGACGGCGACCGGCTGTACCGGACCGGCGACCTGGCACGCTACCTGGCGGACGGCAATCTGGAGTTTTTGGGGCGCAACGACGAGCAGGTGAAGATCCGCGGCTTCCGGATCGAGCCGGGCGAGATCGCGGCGCGGCTCCTCGAGCATCCGGCGGTGGGTGATGCGGTGGTGGTGGCGCGCGAGGATGGCCGCGGCGAGCAGCGGCTCGTTGCGTATGTCGTCGCCCCCGAAGCTGAGGAATCTGATCTTGCCGGGGGTTTGCGCGCACACTTGAGTGCGCGGCTGCCGGACTACATGGTGCCGTCTGCGTTCGTGCGGCTGGCGGGGCTGCCGCTGACGGTGAACGGCAAGGTCGATCGGAACGCGCTGCCGGCCCCGGGCGAGGAGGCGTATGCGCATCGCGCCTACGCGCCGCCGCAGGGCGAGATCGAGACGGCGCTGGCAACGATCTGGGCCGAGCTTCTCGGTGTGGAGCGCATCGGGCGCCACGATCACTTCTTCGAACTGGGCGGCCACTCGCTGTTGGCGGTACAGTTGATGGAGCTTCTGCGGCGGCGGTCGCTGGGCATCGAAGTGCGCACCCTGTTCGCCCAGCCGGTGCTGGCGGATCTGGCCGCAAGCCTCGGCCACCATCAGGAGGTGGCGGTCCCGGCCAACCTGATCACCGAACGGAGTGCGGCGATCACGCCACAGATGCTGCCGCTGATCGAGCTGGCACAGGACGAGATCGACCGGATCATCGCCACGGTGCCCGGCGGGGTTGGCAACATCCAGGACATTTACGGCCTGTCGCCGCTGCAGGACGGCATCCTGTTCCATCATCTGCTGGCGGCAAAGGGCGATCCATACCTGCTGGTATCGCAGATGGCGTTTGCCGAGCGTGGGCTGCTCGAGCGCTATCTTGCCGCGGTCCAGCGGGTGGTGGATCGGCATGACATCCTGCGCACCTCGTTTGTCTGGGAGGGGCTGTCGCAGCCGGCCCAGGTGGTGTGGCGGAAGGCGCAACTGGAGGTGACCGAGGTCGAGCTGGATGGCGCTCATGGTGCTGGCGCCGAGCAGCTGAGGGAGCGGTTTGATCCGCGCCGGCACCGCATCGAGCTTGGCCGGGCGCCACTGCTGCGGTTTGTGATTGCGCGCGAGCCCGGCAGCGCGCGCTGGCTGCTGCTGGAGCTGCAGCATCATCTGATCGGGGATCACACCACGCTGGACGTGATGCATGCTGAGGTCCGGGCCGAGCTGGAGGGGCGCCAGCATGAGCTGCCGGCGCCGCAGCCGTTCCGCAATCTGGTGGCGCAGGTGCATCTACGCGGTGATGCCGAGGCGGACGAAGCGTTCTTCCGGGAGCTGCTGGCCGACATCGACGAGCCGACCACGCCGTTCGGCTTGAGCGAGGTGCGCGGCGACGGCGGCGGGGTTCGTGAGGCGCATCGGTTGTTGCCGCCGGCGCTCCATGCGCGGCTGCGGGAACAGGCGCGGCGGCTGGGCGTCAGTCTGGCAAGCCTGTGCCATCTGGCGTGGGGGCAGGTGGTGGCGCGCAGCAGCGGCCGCGAGCAGGTGGTGTTCGGCACGGTGCTGTTCGGCCGCCTGCAGGGCAACGCCGGCGCCGACCGCGCCATGGGGCTGTTCATCAACACCCTGCCGCTGCGGCTTGATCTTGATGGGACTGCGGTCGAGGCGAGCGTGCGAACCACGCATGCCCGGCTGGCCGAGCTGCTGGCACATGAGCATGCCTCGCTGGCGCTGGCGCAGCGCTGCAGTGCCATTGCGGCGCCGGCGCCGCTGTTCAGCGCGTTGTTGAACTACCGCCACAACACCGCGGCGGTCGCCACCGCAACCGATGACAGTCTGGTGGGCGTGGAATGGCTGGGCGGGGAGGAGCGCACCAATTATCCGCTGACCTTGTCAGTGGAGGATTTTGGCGAGGCGCTCGGGCTGACGGCGCAGGTGGCGGAGCCTATCTCGGCGGATCGGATCTGCGGCTACATGCAGCGGGCGCTCGAGCAGCTGGCAGAGGCGCTGGAGCGGGCGCCGGACACGCCGGTGCGGGAGCTGGACATCCTGCCAGCGGACGAGCGTACCTATCTGCTGGAGGAGCTGAACCGGACGGCGGCACCGTATCCTGCGGACAAGTGCATCCAGGAGCTGTTCGAGGCGCAGGTGCGCAAGGCGCCGGAGGCGGTGGCGCTGGTCTATCAGGACCAGCGCGTAAGCTATGGCGCGCTCAATGCGCACGCCAACCAGCTGGCGCATCATCTGATCGCCCTCGGGGTGAAGCCGGATCAGCCGGTGGCAATCTGCGTTGCGCGCAGTCCGCTGATGGTGGTGGGGCTTTTGGCGATCCTGAAGGCCGGCGGGGCGTATGTGCCGCTGGACCCGGCCTATCCGTCGGCGCGGTTGCGCCAGGTGCTGGAGGATGCGGCGCCGCGGCTGCTGCTGACCGATGCGGCGGGCCGCGCCGCCTTGGGCGATGTGGGCCTCGATGCGAGCGTGCTGGAGCTCGATGCGGCGGCACCGGCCTGGGCCAGCCTGCCGGAATCGGATCCGGACCCGCGCGCGCTCGGCCTCACCTCCCGCCATCTCGCCTACGTGATCTACACCTCGGGATCCACCGGTACGCCCAAGGGCGTCATGGTCGAGCATCGGAGCTTGGTCAATCTTATAATATGGCATGTGCAAACCTTTTGTCGCCAGCCAGAAACCTGCTGCGCGCTCACGGCTGGAGTAGCGTTCGATGCCAGCACCTGGGAGCTATGGTCTGCGTTATGTAACCGCAGCACGTTGCTGCTCCCGCCCAGAGCGTCAGCAGCAGATTCTCTTCTGCTCCAATGGTGGCGTGATCAGTCACCTGACATTGGCTTCTTGATCACCCCGCTCGCGACAATCGCATTGGAGTATAAGCTGGTAAACTCCAAGGTGGAGTACTTGCTTGTTGGCGGTGATCGTCTCCAGCGTGTTCCTGGATCGCTAGCACCGAACCTAAAACTGATAAACAACTATGGACCTACGGAAGCTACCGTAGTGGCGACCTCGGGACGGCTCTTCGCCGAAGACGTAGTGCCGCATATTGGCCGTCCGATTGCGAACACGCGTGTGTATCTGCTGGATGGTCATGGGGAGCCGGTGCCGTTCGGGGCGGTGGGCGAGCTCTGCATTGGCGGTGCGGGGGTGGCGCGGGGCTACCTGAACCGCCCTGAGCTGACGGCGGAGCGGTTCATCGCCAGCCCCTTTGTGGACGGCGACCGGCTGTACCGGACCGGCGACCTGGCACGCTACCTGGCGGGCGGCAATCTGGAGTTTTTGGGGCGCAACGACGAGCAGGTGAAGATCCGCGGCTTCCGGATCGAGCCGGGCGAGATCGCGGCGCGGCTCCTCGAGCATCCGGCGGTGGGTGATGCGGTGGTGGTGGCGCGCGAGGATGGCCGCGGCGAGCAGCGGCTCGTTGCGTATGTCGTCGCCCCCGAAGCTGAGGAATCTGATCTTGCCGGGGGTTTGCGCGCACACTTGAGTGCGCGGCTGCCGGACTACATGGTGCCGTCTGCGTTCGTGCGGCTGGCGGGGCTGCCGCTGACGGTGAACGGCAAGGTCGATCGGAACGCGCTGCCGGCCCCGGGCGAGGAGGCGTATGCGCATCGCGCCTACGCGCCGCCGCAGGGCGAGATCGAGACGGCGCTGGCAACAATCTGGGCCGAGCTTCTCGGTGTGGAGCGCATCGGGCGCCACGATCACTTCTTCGAACTGGGCGGCCACTCGCTGTTGGCGGTACAGTTGATGGAGCTTCTGCGGCGGCGGTCGCTGGGCATCGAAGTGCGCACCCTGTTCGCCCAGCCGGTGCTGGCGGATCTGGCCGCAAGCCTCGGCCACCATCAGGAGGTGGCGGTCCCGGCCAACCTGATCACCGAACGGAGTGCGGCGATCACGCCACAGATGCTGCCGCTGATCGAGCTGGCACAGGACGAGATCGACCGGATCATCGCCACGGTGCCCGGCGGGGTTGGCAACATCCAGGACATTTACGGCCTGTCGCCGCTGCAGGACGGCATCCTGTTCCATCATCTGCTGGCGGCAAAGGGCGATCCATACCTGCTGGTATCGCAGATGGCGTTTGCCGAGCGTGGGCTGCTCGAGCGCTATCTTGCCGCGGTCCAGCGGGTGGTGGATCGGCATGACATCCTGCGCACCTCGTTTGTCTGGGAGGGGCTGTCGCAGCCGGCCCAGGTGGTGTGGCGGAAGGCGCAACTGGAGGTGACCGAGGTCGAGCTGGATGGCGCTCATGGTGCTGGCGCCGAGCAGCTGAGGGAGCGGTTTGATCCGCGCCGGCACCGCATCGAGCTTGGCCGGGCGCCACTGCTGCGGTTTGTGATTGCGCGCGAGCCCGGCAGCGCGCGCTGGCTGCTGCTGGAGCTGCAGCATCATCTGATCGGGGATCACACCACGCTGGACGTGATGCATGCTGAGGTCCGGGCCGAGCTGGAGGGGCGCCAGCATGAGCTGCCGGCGCCGCAGCCGTTCCGCAATCTGGTGGCGCAGGTGCATCTACGCGGTGATGCCGAGGCGGACGAAGCGTTCTTCCGGGAGCTGCTGGCCGACATCGACGAGCCGACCACGCCGTTCGGCTTGAGCGAGGTGCGCGGCGACGGCGGCGGGGTTCGTGAGGCGCATCGGTTGTTGCCGCCGGCGCTCCATGCGCGGCTGCGGGAACAGGCGCGGCGGCTGGGCGTCAGTCTGGCAAGCCTGTGCCATCTGGCGTGGGGGCAGGTGGTGGCGCGCAGCAGCGGCCGCGAGCAGGTGGTGTTCGGCACGGTGCTGTTCGGCCGCCTGCAGGGCAACGCCGGCGCCGACCGCGCCATGGGGCTGTTCATCAACACCCTGCCGCTGCGGCTTGATCTTGATGGGACTGCGGTCGAGGCGAGCGTGCGAACCACGCATGCCCGGCTGGCCGAGCTGCTGGCACATGAGCATGCCTCGCTGGCGCTGGCGCAGCGCTGCAGTGCCATTGCGGCGCCGGCGCCGCTGTTCAGCGCGTTGTTGAACTACCGCCACAACACCGCGGCGGTCGCCACCGCAACCGATGACAGTCTGGTGGGCGTGGAATGGCTGGGCGGGGAGGAGCGCACCAATTATCCGCTGACCTTGTCAGTGGAGGATTTTGGCGAGGCGCTCGGGCTGACGGCGCAGGTGGCGGAGCCTATCTCGGCGGATCGGATCTGCGGCTACATGCAGCGGGCGCTCGAGCAGCTGGCAGAGGCGCTGGAGCGGGCGCCGGACACGCCGGTGCGGGAGCTGGACATCCTGCCAGCGGACGAGCGTACCTATCTGCTGGAGGAGCTGAACCGGACGGCGGCACCGTATCCTGCGGACAAGTGCATCCAGGAGCTGTTCGAGGCGCAGGTGCGCAAGGCGCCGGAGGCGGTGGCGCTGGTCTATCAGGACCAGCGCGTAAGCTATGGCGCGCTCAATGCGCACGCCAACCAGCTGGCGCATCATCTGATCGCCCTCGGGGTGAAGCCGGATCAGCCGGTGGCAATCTGCGTTGCGCGCAGTCCGCTGATGGTGGTGGGGCTTTTGGCGATCCTGAAGGCCGGCGGGGCGTATGTGCCGCTGGACCCGGCCTATCCGTCGGCGCGGTTGCGCCAGGTGCTGGAGGATGCGGCGCCGCGGCTGCTGCTGACCGATGCGGCGGGCCGCGCCGCCTTGGGCGATGTGGGCCTCGATGCGAGCGTGCTGGAGCTCGATGCGGCGGCACCGGCCTGGGCCAGCCTGCCGGAATCGGATCCGGATACGCGCGCGCTCGGCCTCACCTCCCGCCATCTCGCCTACGTGATCTACACCTCGGGATCCACCGGTACGCCTAAAGGGGCCCAGAACGAGCATCGGGCTATCGTCAATCGCCTGATGTGGATGCAAAATGCCTATGGTCTCAACGCAACTGATGTCGTGTTGCAGAAGACGCCATTTAGCTTCGATGTCTCGGCCTGGGAGTTCTTCTGGACCTTGCTTGAAGGGGCAACCCTGGTGCTGGCGCCGCCCGGCGCGCACAGAGATCCCGACGCATTGGTCGACTTGATCATCAGCCAGCGCATCACGACGATTCACTTCGTGCCATCCATGCTGGTCAGTTTTATGGATGCGAAGAGTGTTGACCGCTGCAGGTCGCTGCGGCGTGTTTTATGCAGCGGCGAGGCGCTCCCTGCCGCCAGTGTGCATAGGGTTCGGCGCGTATTGCCCCGGACGGGCCTGCACAATCTCTACGGTCCGACGGAAGCTGCGATCGACGTGACAGCGTGGAGTTGTCCGGCTGAGTTTGATGAGGCCGTTGTCCCGATCGGCCGTCCGATCGCGAACACGCGGATCTATCTGCTGGACGATCATGGGGAGCCGGTGCCGTTCGGGGCGGTGGGCGAGCTCTGCATTGGCGGTGCGGGGGTGGCGCGGGGCTACCTGAACCGCCCTGAGCTGACGGCGGAGCGGTTCATCGCCAGCCCCTTTGTGGACGGCGACCGGCTGTACCGGACCGGCGACCTGGCACGCTACCTGGCGGGCGGCAATCTGGAGTTTTTGGGGCGCAACGACGAGCAGGTGAAGATCCGCGGCTTCCGGATCGAGCCGGGCGAGATCGCGGCGCGGCTCCTCGAGCATCCGGCGGTGGGTGATGCGGTGGTGGTGGCGCGCGAGGATGGCCGCGGCGAGCAGCGGCTCGTTGCGTATGTCGTCGCCCCCGAAGCTGAGGAATCTGATCTTGCCGGGGGTTTGCGCGCACACTTGAGTGCGCGGCTGCCGGACTACATGGTGCCGTCTGCGTTCGTGCGGCTGGCGGGGCTGCCGCTGACGGTGAACGGCAAGGTCGATCGGAACGCGCTGCCGGCCCCGGGCGAGGAGGCGTATGCGCATCGCGCCTACGCGCCGCCGCAGGGCGAGATCGAGACGGCGCTGGCAACAATCTGGGCCGAGCTTCTCGGTGTGGAGCGCATCGGGCGCCACGATCACTTCTTCGAACTGGGCGGCCACTCGCTGTTGGCAGTACAGATGTCGAGCCGGCTGTCGCAGGCGCAGGGTGTCGAGCTGCCGCTGCGGACGCTGTTTGCAAGACCGGTGCTGGCCGATCTGGCGGCAAGCATCGTCGAGCTGTTGAGCCGCTGCGGTCCGCAAGAGCTGCCGGCGATTGTGGCCGTGTCACGTCACGAGCCGCTTGTGCTGTCATTTGCGCAGCAGCGGCTGTGGTTTTTGGCGCAGCTGGATCAGGGCAGCACGCACTATCACGTGCCGCTGGCGTGGCGGCTGAAGGGTGGGCTCGACCGCAGCGCCTGGCAACGCAGCCTGGACCGTTTGTTTGCGCGGCATGAGGCGCTGCGCAGCGTCTTTGTCACCTCGGAAGGCAAGCTCCGGGTTGAGCTTCTGCCGGAGGAGGCGGGGCTGCCGGTCGTGGAGCACGATCTGCGGGGCAGGCTGGATGCGGACGCCGCGCTGTCGCAGCTGTGCCAGCAGGAGGCGCGCACGCCGTTTGATCTGGCGCGGGGCCCGCTGATCCGCGGCCGGCTGATCCGGCTGTCGGACGAGGCGCACGTGTTGCTGCTGACCCAGCACCACATCGTCTCGGACGGCTGGTCGCTGGGCGTGTTGGTGGGCGAGCTCACTCAGCTGTACCGGGCATTCGCGGCTGGGCAGGACGATCCGCTGCCGCCGCTTGCGATCCAGTATCCGGACTATGCTGCCTGGCAACGGCAGTGGCTGTCGGGGGAACGGCTGCAGCGCCAGGCGCAGTATTGGCGCAGCAATCTGTCCGGCGCGCCGGCCCGTCTGGCGCTGCCGACGGACCGGCCGCGGCCGGCGCAACAGTCGTTTGCCGGGGCGACGGTCCCGATCATCATTGATGCGGATCTGACGCGGGGGCTGAAGCGGCTGAGCCGGCAGCATGGCACGACATTGTTCATGACCGTGCTGGCGGGGTGGGCTGCGGTGCTGTCGCGTCTGTCGGGACAGGACGATCTTGTGATCGGGGTGCCGAGTGCCAATCGGGGGCACCGCGAGATCGAAGAGCTGATCGGCTTCTTCGTCAACACCCTGGCGCTCCGGCTGGACCTGTCGGGCGAGCCGAGCGTGTCGGAGCTGTTGGAGCGGACGCGGCGCACGGCGTTGGGAGCGCAGGAGCACCAGGAGCTGCCGTTCGAGCAGGTGGTGGAGATCGTGCAGCCGCCGCGGGCTCTTGATCATACGCCGTTGTTCCAGGTGATGCTGGCCTGGGAGAACAATGCGGTTGGGTCATTGGACCTGCCGGGGCTGAGTGTGGAAGCTGCCGGGGAAGAGATTGATCAGGTCAAGTTCGATCTGGAGCTGAGCCTTGGCGAGCAGGGTGAGGAGATCGCCGGAACGCTGGCTTATGCCACCGCGCTGTTTGATCAGACGACGATCGAGCGGCAGCGGGATTATCTGCTGGCGCTGCTGCGGGCGATGGCTGCCGATGCGCAGCAAGAGGTCGGGCGGATTGAGCTGCTGTCGGCCGCCGAGCGCACCTATCTGCTGGAGGAGCTGAACCGGACGGCGGCACCGTATCCTGCGGACAAGTGCATCCAGGAGCTGTTCGAGGCGCAGGTGCGCAAGGCGCCGGAGGCGGTGGCGCTGGTCTATCAGGACCAGCGCGTAAGCTATGGCGCGCTCAATGCGCACGCCAACCAGCTGGCGCATCATCTGATCGCCCTCGGGGTGAAGCCGGATCAGCCGGTGGCAATCTGCGTTGCGCGCAGTCCGCTGATGGTGGTGGGGCTTTTGGCGATCCTGAAGGCCGGCGGGGCGTATGTGCCGCTGGACCCGGCCTATCCGTCGGCGCGGTTGCGCCAGGTGCTGGAGGATGCGGCGCCGCGGCTGCTGCTGACCGATGCGGCGGGCCGCGCCGCCTTGGGCGATGTGGGCCTCGATGCGAGCGTGCTGGAGCTCGATGCGGCGGCACCGGCCTGGGCCAGCCTGCCGGAATCGGATCCGGATACGCGCGCGCTCGGCCTCACCTCCCGCCATCTCGCCTACGTGATCTACACCTCGGGATCCACCGGTACGCCCAAGGGCGTCATGGTCGAGCATCGGAGCTTGGTCAATCTGGGGCTGGCTCAGATAACGCTTTTGGGCGTTTGTTCAAACAGCCGAATAGTGCAGTTTGCCTCCTTTGGTTTTGATGCGAGTGTTTGGGAAATTATAATGGCGTTTGGCTCGGGAGCCGCATTGCATTTGCCTGCGGATGAGCTCTGTCAAGCGAGCACCAAGCTATCGGATTATCTGCGAAGCGAAGCCATCACGCACGCGACGTTGCCCCCAGCCTTACTTCAGCAAAGCAAGCATGTGGAATATTTGGCGTCGCAAGCTCTCATTCTTGCCGGAGAGCTGCCGAAGGCTGAACTTATCCGATGCCTGCCTGCCGCATCCATTGTCAACGGCTATGGACCGACCGAAACGACGGTTTGTGCGACGACCTGGAGTTGTCCGGCTGAGTTTGATGAGGCCATTGTCCCGATCGGCCGTCCGATCGCGAACACGCGGATCTATCTGCTGGACGATCATGGGGAGCCGGTGCCGTTCGGGGCGGTGGGCGAGCTCTGCATTGGCGGTGCGGGGGTGGCGCGGGGCTACCTGAACCGCCCTGAGCTGACGGCGGAGCGGTTCATCGCCAGCCCCTTTGTGGACGGCGACCGGCTGTACCGGACCGGCGACCTGGCACGCTACCTGGCGGGCGGCAATCTGGAGTTTTTGGGGCGCAACGACGAGCAGGTGAAGATCCGCGGCTTCCGGATCGAGCCGGGCGAGATCGCGGCGCGGCTCCTCGAGCATCCGGCGGTGGGTGATGCGGTGGTGGTGGCGCGCGAGGATGGCCGCGGCGAGCAGCGGCTCGTTGCGTATGTCGTCGCCCCCGAAGCTGAGGAATCTGATCTTGCCGGGGGTTTGCGCGCACACTTGAGTGCGCGGCTGCCGGACTACATGGTGCCGTCTGCGTTCGTGCGGCTGGCGGGGCTGCCGCTGACGGTGAACGGCAAGGTCGATCGGAACGCGCTGCCGGCCCCGGGCGAGGAGGCGTATGCGCATCGCGCCTATGCGCCGCCGCAGGGCGAGATCGAGACGGCGCTGGCAACAATCTGGGCCGAGCTTCTCGGTGTGGAGCGCATCGGGCGCCACGATCACTTCTTCGAACTGGGCGGCCACTCGCTGTTGGCAGTACAGATGTCGAGCCGGCTGTCGCAGGCGCAGGGTGTCGAGCTGCCGCTGCGGACGCTGTTTGCAAGACCGGTGCTGGCCGATCTGGCGGCAAGCATCGTCGAGCTGTTGAGCCGCTGCGGTCCGCAAGAGCTGCCGGCGATTGTGGCCGTGTCACGTCACGAGCCGCTTGTGCTGTCATTTGCGCAGCAGCGGCTGTGGTTTTTGGCGCAGCTGGATCAGGGCAGCACGCACTATCACGTGCCGCTGGCGTGGCGGCTGAAGGGTGGGCTCGACCGCAGCGCCTGGCAACGCAGCCTGGACCGTTTGTTTGCGCGGCATGAGGCGCTGCGCAGCGTCTTTGTCACCTCGGAGGGCAAGCTCCGGGTTGAGCTTCTGCCGGAGGAGGCGGGGCTGCCGGTCGTGGAGCACGATCTGCGGGGCAGGCTGGATGCGGACGCCGCGCTGTCGCAGCTGTGCCAGCAGGAGGCGCGCACGCCGTTTGATCTGGCGCGGGGCCCGCTGATCCGCGGCCGGCTGATCCGGCTGTCGGACGAGGCGCACGTGTTGCTGCTGACCCAGCACCACATCGTCTCGGACGGCTGGTCGCTGGGCGTGTTGGTGGGCGAGCTCACTCAGCTGTACCGGGCATTCGCGGCTGGGCAGGACGATCCGCTGCCGCCGCTTGCGATCCAGTATCCGGACTATGCTGCCTGGCAACGGCAGTGGCTGTCGGGGGAACGGCTGCAGCGCCAGGCGCAGTATTGGCGCAGCAATCTGTCCGGCGCGCCGGCCCGTCTGGCGCTGCCGACGGACCGGCCGCGGCCGGCGCAACAGTCGTTTGCCGGGGCGACGGTCCCGATCATCATTGATGCGGATCTGACGCGGGGGCTGAAGCGGCTGAGCCGGCAGCATGGCACGACATTGTTCATGACCGTGCTGGCGGGGTGGGCTGCGGTGCTGTCGCGTCTGTCGGGACAGGACGATCTTGTGATCGGGGTGCCGAGTGCCAATCGGGGGCACCGCGAGATCGAAGAGCTGATCGGCTTCTTCGTCAACACCCTGGCGCTCCGGCTGGACCTGTCGGGCGAGCCGAGCGTGTCGGAGCTGTTGGAGCGGACGCGGCGCACGGCGTTGGGAGCGCAGGAGCACCAGGAGCTGCCGTTCGAGCAGGTGGTGGAGATCGTGCAGCCGCCGCGGGCTCTTGATCATACGCCGTTGTTCCAGGTGATGCTGGCCTGGGAGAACAATGCGGTTGGGTCATTGGACCTGCCGGGGCTGAGTGTGGAAGCTGCCGGGGAAGAGATTGATCAGGTCAAGTTCGATCTGGAGCTGAGCCTTGGCGAGCAGGGTGAGGAGATCGCCGGAACGCTGGCTTATGCCACCGCGCTGTTTGATCAGACGACGATCGAGCGGCAGCGGGATTATCTGCTGGCGCTGCTGCGGGCGATGGCTGCCGATGCGCAGCAAGAGGTCGGGCGGATTGAGCTGCTGTCGGCCGCCGAGCGCACCTATCTGCTGGAGGAGCTGAACCGGACGGCGGCACCGTATCCTGCGGACAAGTGCATCCAGGAGCTGTTCGAGGCGCAGGTGCGCAAGGCGCCGGAGGCGGTGGCGCTGGTCTATCAGGACCAGCGCGTAAGCTATGGCGCGCTCAATGCGCACGCCAACCAGCTGGCGCATCATCTGATCGCCCTCGGGGTGAAGCCGGATCAGCCGGTGGCAATCTGCGTTGCGCGCAGTCCGCTGATGGTGGTGGGGCTTTTGGCGATCCTGAAGGCCGGCGGGGCGTATGTGCCGCTGGACCCGGCCTATCCGTCGGCGCGGTTGCGCCAGGTGCTGGAGGATGCGGCGCCGCGGCTGCTGCTGACCGATGCGGCGGGCCGCGCCGCCTTGGGCGATGTGGGCCTCGATGCGAGCGTGCTGGAGCTCGATGCGGCGGCACCGGCCTGGGCCAGCCTGCCGGAATCGGATCCGGATACGCGCGCGCTCGGCCTCACCTCCCGCCATCTCGCCTACGTGATCTACACCTCGGGATCCACCGGTACGCCCAAGGGCGTCATGGTCGAGCATCGGAGCACTGTCAACCTGCTGCATTGGAGCAGCGGCGTGTTTGCGGAATCAGAAATCAGCCGGACGCTGTTTGCCACCTCGATCAGCTTTGATCTGTCGATCTACGAGTGCTTCGTTCCACTCTCGCAAGGAACCAGGCTGCACCTTGTCGAGAATGCGCAAACGCAGTCGGATGTCTCCTTAATCAACACCGTCCCTTCGGCGATCGCCGCTCTGCTCGATCAGAAAGCAGTACCGGCTTCGACAAGCGTCATCAATTTGGCCGGCGAGCGGCTGAAGGCGGATCTCATCGCGAAGGCATTTGAGAGCAGTGGTGTCGAGAAGATCTGTAATCTGTACGGTCCTTCCGAGACAACGACCTACTCGACCTGGATTTGCATACGAAGGGGGGACGTTGTCGTTGAAACGATTGGCCGTCCGATTGCGAACACGCGTGTGTATCTGCTGGACGATCATGGGGAGCCGGTGCCGTTCGGGGCGGTGGGCGAGCTCTGCATTGGCGGTGCGGGGGTGGCGCGGGGCTACCTGAACCGCCCTGAGCTGACGGCGGAGCGGTTCATCGCCAGCCCCTTTGTGGACGGCGACCGGCTGTACCGGACCGGCGACCTGGCACGCTACCTGGCGGACGGCAATCTGGAGTTTTTGGGGCGCAACGACGAGCAGGTGAAGATCCGCGGCTTCCGGATCGAGCCGGGCGAGATCGCGGCGCGGCTCCTCGAGCATCCGGCGGTGGGTGATGCGGTGGTGGTGGCGCGCGAGGATGGCCGCGGCGAGCAGCGGCTCGTTGCGTATGTCGTCGCCCCCGAAGCTGAGGAATCTGATCTTGCCGGGGGTTTGCGCGCACACTTGAGTGCGCGGCTGCCGGACTACATGGTGCCGTCTGCGTTCGTGCGGCTGGCGGGGCTGCCGCTGACGGTGAACGGCAAGGTCGATCGGAACGCGCTGCCGGCCCCGGGCGAGGAGGCGTATGCGCATCGCGCCTACGCGCCGCCGCAGGGCGAGATCGAGACGGCACTGGCAACGATCTGGGCCGAGCTTCTCGGTGTGGAGCGCATCGGGCGCCACGATCACTTCTTCGAACTGGGCGGCCACTCGCTGTTGGCAGTACAGATGTCGAGCCGGCTGTCGCAGGCGCAGGGTGTCGAGCTGCCGCTGCGGACGCTGTTTGCAAGACCGGTGCTGGCCGATCTGGCGGCAAGCATCGTCGAGCTGTTGAGCCGCTGCGGTCCGCAAGAGCTGCCGGCGATTGTGGCCGTGTCACGTCACGAGCCGCTTGTGCTGTCATTTGCGCAGCAGCGGCTGTGGTTTTTGGCGCAGCTGGATCAGGGCAGCACGCAGTATCACATTCGGCTGGCGTGGCGGCTGAAGGGTGGGCTCGACCGCAGCGCCTGGCAACGCAGCCTGGACCGTTTGTTTGCGCGGCATGAGGCGCTGCGCAGCGTCTTTGTCACCTCGGAGGGCAAGCTCCGGGTTGAGCTTCTGCCGGAGGAGGCGGGGCTGCCGGTCGTGGAGCACGATCTGCGGGGCAGGCTGGATGCGGACGCCGCGCTGTCGCAGCTGTGCCAGCAGGAGGCGCGCACGCCGTTTGATCTGGCGCGGGGCCCGCTGATCCGCGGCCGGCTGATCCGGCTGTCGGACGAGGCGCACGTGTTGCTGCTGACCCAGCACCACATCGTCTCGGACGGCTGGTCGCTGGGCGTGTTGGTGGGCGAGCTCACTCAGCTGTACCGGGCATTCGCGGCTGGGCAGGACGATCCGCTGCCGCCGCTTGCGATCCAGTATCCGGACTATGCTGCCTGGCAACGGCAGTGGCTGTCGGGGGAACGGCTGCAGCGCCAGGCGCAGTATTGGCGCAGCAATCTGTCCGGCGCGCCGGCCCGTCTGGCGCTGCCGACGGACCGGCCGCGGCCGGCGCAACAGTCGTTTGCCGGGGCGACGGTCCCGATCATCATTGATGCGGATCTGACGCGGGGGCTGAAGCGGCTGAGCCGGCAGCATGGCACGACATTGTTCATGACCGTGCTGGCGGGGTGGGCTGCGGTGCTGTCGCGTCTGTCGGGACAGGACGATCTTGTGATCGGGGTGCCGAGTGCCAATCGGGGGCACCGCGAGATCGAAGAGCTGATCGGCTTCTTCGTCAACACCCTGGCGCTCCGGCTGGACCTGTCGGGCGAGCCGAGCGTGTCGGAGCTGTTGGAGCGGACGCGGCGCACGGCGTTGGGAGCGCAGGAGCACCAGGAGCTGCCGTTCGAGCAGGTGGTGGAGATCGTGCAGCCGCCGCGGGCTCTTGATCATACGCCGTTGTTCCAGGTGATGCTGGCCTGGGAGAACAATGCGGTTGGGTCATTGGACCTGCCGGGGCTGAGTGTGGAAGCTGCCGGGGAAGAGATTGATCAGGTCAAGTTCGATCTGGAGCTGAGCCTTGGCGAGCAGGGTGAGGAGATCGCCGGAACGCTGGCTTATGCCACCGCGCTGTTTGATCAGACGACGATCGAGCGGCAGCGGGATTATCTGCTGGCGCTGCTGCGGGCGATGGCTGCCGATGCGCAGCAAGAGGTCGGGCGGATTGAGCTGCTGTCGGCCGCCGAGCGCACCTATCTGCTGGAGGAGCTGAACCGGACGGCGGCACCGTATCCTGCGGACAAGTGCATCCAGGAGCTGTTCGAGGCGCAGGTGCGCAAGGCGCCGGAGGCGGTGGCGCTGGTCTATCAGGACCAGCGCGTAAGCTATGGCGCGCTCAATGCGCACGCCAACCAGCTGGCGCATCATCTGATCGCCCTCGGGGTGAAGCCGGATCAGCCGGTGGCAATCTGCGTTGCGCGCAGTCCGCTGATGGTGGTGGGGCTTTTGGCGATCCTGAAGGCCGGCGGGGCGTATGTGCCGCTGGACCCGGCCTATCCGTCGGCGCGGTTGCGCCAGGTGCTGGAGGATGCGGCGCCGCGGCTGCTGCTGACCGATGCGGCGGGCCGCGCCGCCTTGGGCGATGTGGGCCTCGATGCGAGCGTGCTGGAGCTCGATGCGGCGGCACCGGCCTGGGCCAGCCTGCCGGAATCGGATCCGGATACGCGCGCGCTCGGCCTCACCTCCCGCCATCTCGCCTACGTGATCTACACCTCGGGATCCACCGGTACGCCCAAGGGCGTCATGGTCGAGCATCGGAGCACTGTCAACCTGCTGCATTGGAGCAGCGGCGTGTTTGCGGAATCAGAAATCAGCCGGACGCTGTTTGCCACCTCGATCAGCTTTGATCTGTCGATCTACGAGTGCTTCGTTCCACTCTCGCAAGGAACCAGGCTGCACCTTGTCGAGAATGCGCAAACGCAGTCGGATGTCTCCTTAATCAACACCGTCCCTTCGGCGATCGCCGCTCTGCTCGATCAGAAAGCAGTACCGGCTTCGACAAGCGTCATCAATTTGGCCGGCGAGCGGCTGAAGGCGGATCTCATCGCGAAGGCATTTGAGAGCAGTGGTGTCGAGAAGATCTGTAATCTGTACGGTCCTTCCGAGACAACGACCTACTCGACCTGGATTTGCATACGAAGGGGGGACGTTGTCGTTGAAACGATTGGCCGTCCGATTGCGAACACGCGTGTGTATCTGCTGGACGATCATGGGGAGCCGGTGCCGTTCGGGGCGGTGGGCGAGCTCTGCATTGGCGGTGCGGGGGTGGCGCGGGGCTACCTGAACCGCCCTGAGCTGACGGCGGAGCGGTTCATCGCCAGCCCCTTTGTGGACGGCGACCGGCTGTACCGGACCGGCGACCTGGCACGCTACCTGGCGGACGGCAATCTGGAGTTTTGGGGGCGCAACGACGAGCAGGTGAAGATCCGCGGCTTCCGGATCGAGCCGGGCGAGATCGCGGCGCGGCTCCTCGAGCATCCGGCGGTGGGTGATGCGGTGGTGGTGGCGCGCGAGGATGGCCGCGGCGAGCAGCGGCTCGTTGCGTATGTCGTCGCCCCCGAAGCTGAGGAATCTGATCTTGCCGGGGGTTTGCGCGCACACTTGAGTGCGCGGCTGCCGGACTACATGGTGCCGTCTGCGTTCGTGCGGCTGGCGGGGCTGCCGCTGACGGTGAACGGCAAGGTCGATCGGAACGCGCTGCCGGCCCCGGGCGAGGAGGCGTATGCGCATCGCGCCTACGCGCCGCCGCAGGGCGAGATCGAGACGGCGCTGGCAACAATCTGGGCCGAGCTTCTCGGTGTGGAGCGCATCGGGCGCCACGATCACTTCTTCGAACTGGGCGGCCACTCGCTGTTGGCGGTACAGTTGATGGAGCTTCTGCGGCGGCGGTCGCTGGGCATCGAAGTGCGCACCCTGTTCGCCCAGCCGGTGCTGGCGGATCTGGCCGCAAGCCTCGGCCACCATCAGGAGGTGGCGGTCCCGGCCAACCTGATCACCGAACGGAGTGCGGCGATCACGCCACAGATGCTGCCGCTGATCGAGCTGGCACAGGACGAGATCGACCGGATCATCGCCACGGTGCCCGGCGGGGTTGGCAACATCCAGGACATTTACGGCCTGTCGCCGCTGCAGGACGGCATCCTGTTCCATCATCTGCTGGCGGCAAAGGGCGATCCATACCTGCTGGTATCGCAGATGGCGTTTGCCGAGCGTGGGCTGCTCGAGCGCTATCTTGCCGCGGTCCAGCGGGTGGTGGATCGGCATGACATCCTGCGCACCTCGTTTGTCTGGGAGGGGCTGTCGCAGCCGGCCCAGGTGGTGTGGCGGAAGGCGCAACTGGAGGTGACCGAGGTCGAGCTGGATGGCGCTCATGGTGCTGGCGCCGAGCAGCTGAGGGAGCGGTTTGATCCGCGCCGGCACCGCATCGAGCTTGGCCGGGCGCCACTGCTGCGGTTTGTGATTGCGCGCGAGCCCGGCAGCGCGCGCTGGCTGCTGCTGGAGCTGCAGCATCATCTGATCGGGGATCACACCACGCTGGACGTGATGCATGCTGAGGTCCGGGCCGAGCTGGAGGGGCGCCAGCATGAGCTGCCGGCGCCGCAGCCGTTCCGCAATCTGGTGGCGCAGGTGCATCTACGCGGTGATGCCGAGGCGGACGAAGCGTTCTTCCGGGAGCTGCTGGCCGACATCGACGAGCCGACCACGCCGTTCGGCTTGAGCGAGGTGCGCGGCGACGGCGGCGGGGTTCGTGAGGCGCATCGGTTGTTGCCGCCGGCGCTCCATGCGCGGCTGCGGGAACAGGCGCGGCGGCTGGGCGTCAGTCTGGCAAGCCTGTGCCATCTGGCGTGGGGGCAGGTGGTGGCGCGCAGCAGCGGCCGCGAGCAGGTGGTGTTCGGCACGGTGCTGTTCGGCCGCCTGCAGGGCAACGCCGGCGCCGACCGCGCCATGGGGCTGTTCATCAACACCCTGCCGCTGCGGCTTGATCTTGATGGGACTGCGGTCGAGGCGAGCGTGCGAACCACGCATGCCCGGCTGGCCGAGCTGCTGGCACATGAGCATGCCTCGCTGGCGCTGGCGCAGCGCTGCAGTGCCATTGCGGCGCCGGCGCCGCTGTTCAGCGCGTTGTTGAACTACCGCCACAACACCGCGGCGGTCGCCACCGCAACCGATGACAGTCTGGTGGGCGTGGAATGGCTGGGCGGGGAGGAGCGCACCAATTATCCGCTGACCTTGTCAGTGGAGGATTTTGGCGAGGCGCTCGGGCTGACGGCGCAGGTGGCGGAGCCTATCTCGGCGGATCGGATCTGCGGCTACATGCAGCGGGCGCTCGAGCAGCTGGCAGAGGCGCTGGAGCGGGCGCCGGACACGCCGGTGCGGGAGCTGGACATCCTGCCAGCGGACGAGCGTACCTATCTGCTGGAGGAGCTGAACCGGACGGCGGCACCGTATCCTGCGGACAAGTGCATCCAGGAGCTGTTCGAGGCGCAGGTGCGCAAGGCGCCGGAGGCGGTGGCGCTGGTCTATCAGGACCAGCGCGTAAGCTATGGCGCGCTCAATGCGCACGCCAACCAGCTGGCGCATCATCTGATCGCCCTCGGGGTGAAGCCGGATCAGCCGGTGGCAATCTGCGTTGCGCGCAGTCCGCTGATGGTGGTGGGGCTTTTGGCGATCCTGAAGGCCGGCGGGGCGTATGTGCCGCTGGACCCGGCCTATCCGTCGGCGCGGTTGCGCCAGGTGCTGGAGGATGCGGCGCCGCGGCTGCTGCTGACCGATGCGGCGGGCCGCGCCGCCTTGGGCGATGTGGGCCTCGATGCGAGCGTGCTGGAGCTCGATGCGGCGGCACCGGCCTGGGCCAGCCTGCCGGAATCGGATCCGGATACGCGCGCGCTCGGCCTCACCTCCCGCCATCTCGCCTACGTGATCTACACCTCGGGATCCACCGGTACGCCCAAGGGCGTCATGGTCGAGCATGCTCAGATCGTTCGTTTGTTCGAGGCGACGCAGGAATGGTATGGGTTCACTGAACAGGACGTATGGTGCCTGTTCCATTCCTTCTCGTTCGACTTCTCGGTGTGGGAGTTGTGGGGCGCACTGCGTTATGGCGGTCGTTTGATTCTTGTGCCGAGCGACACCGCTCGCTCTGCTCCTGACTTCGATGATCTCATCTGCAAGTCCGGCGTTACAGTTCTGAATCAGACCCCTTCGGCTTTTAAAGCTCTTGTGGATCTGGAGCGTCAGCGCGGTGCTCGAAACCGCCTTCGCTACGTTATTTTGGGTGGAGAGGCTCTGGAGCCATCGATTCTGAAGCCGTGGTATGCAAGGCATTCAGATCGTGCACCACAATTGATCAACATGTACGGTATTACGGAAACGACCGTGCATGTCACCTATCGGTCTCTTGATCAGTCTGACACCACCGATTCGGGCAGTCAGATCGGAAGGCGCATTCCCGATCTTCGGATCTATCTGCTGGACGATCATGGGGAGCCGGTGCCGTTCGGGGCGGTGGGCGAGCTCTGCATTGGCGGTGCGGGGGTGGCGCGGGGCTACCTGAACCGCCCTGAGCTGACGGCGGAGCGGTTCATCGCCAGCCCCTTTGTGGACGGCGACCGGCTGTACCGGACCGGCGACCTGGCACGCTACCTGGCGGACGGCAATCTGGAGTTTTGGGGGCGCAACGACGAGCAGGTGAAGATCCGCGGCTTCCGGATCGAGCCGGGCGAGATCGCGGCGCGGCTCCTCGAGCATCCGGCGGTGGGTGATGCGGTGGTGGTGGCGCGCGAGGATGGCCGCGGCGAGCAGCGGCTCGTTGCGTATGTCGTCGCCCCCGAAGCTGAGGAATCTGATCTTGCCGGGGGTTTGCGCGCACACTTGAGTGCGCGGCTGCCGGACTACATGGTGCCGTCTGCGTTCGTGCGGCTGGCGGGGCTGCCGCTGACGGTGAACGGCAAGGTCGATCGGAACGCGCTGCCGGCCCCGGGCGAGGAGGCGTATGCGCATCGCGCCTACGCGCCGCCGCAGGGCGAGATCGAGACCACGCTGGCACAAATCTGGGCCGAGCTTCTCGGTGTGGAGCGCATCGGGCGCCACGACAACTTCTTTGCGCTCGGCGGCCATTCCCTGCTAGCTGTGCAATTGCTCAGTCGCGCACTTGATCTTGGGCTCAAGTTCAGTGCCGCCGACCTCTTCCAAGCCCCCGTTCTAAAGGAACTTGCATCAAAGACTCAATTGGAACCACAGCCCAGCAGTTCGAGAGTGATTTGTGTTCGAGCAACCGGATTGCAGCCGCCACTGTTCTTTGTTCCCACAGGTTTGGGCGACTGCTCCTATGTCCCCAGTTTGGTCCAGGAAATGAACGTAGAATGTCCTGTCTACGCTTTGCCATGGCCCCAATTCAGTGAAGTTCGAGTTCCAGATCTTGAAGAGATAGCCTCGCAAGTAAATTTGGCGATTAGAGAGATTCAGGCACGAGGTCCATATCGATTCGCTGGATATTCATCAGGAGGAGTCTTGGCCTACGCCATTGCGCAGCAGTTACTGGATCTTGATGAAGCTGTTTCATTCATCGCTCTAATCGATGTTGTGCTACCTGCAAAACCGTCAAGCGTATCACCCACCCAAATGTTGCGAGAAGCGTTGTTGGAATCTCTCGAATTAGACGACGAGAAGTTCGAAATGCTTGAACGCTTCGCTGAACAAAGTTCAATTTCTAAGCTCCTTGAAAAGGCCCAGAAAGTTGGGGCGATCCATTTGGATCGTGATCTCGAGAACGACATTCTGACGTATGAAAGGAGCATGCAGTTTCATAGGGCGCTGGACTTGTATGAGGTACCATCCCTACCGATTGAGATACATCAGTTCTATAGCAACGAGCATCTTAGCCGTCGCGCACGATCTCGCAAAAATTCAATAGATCCAGAGGGTGCGCCCCTGCGGGGTTGGGACCGCGTTCTGAGTGCGGAGGCCATTCATGCCGTGCCAATTCCGGGCGACCACGTGACTATGATGAGTGTCCCGGAGAACCGCCGAGTTCTGGCTCGACACCTATCAACGGCCTTAACAGCCGATAGACCCCCTCCCAAGAGTAGTGGCTCATAAAATTTCAAGATCATCGCCCGGTTAACAACTGAGAGGTAAACCGGTTTCAAGTCGGAGAAAGTGGACGACAAGTAGAGCATTCCGCGCGGCAATTAGGGGTTCTTCCGCACATTTGGTGCAGGGTGCAGGATTCACGGACAGTGCAAATAAGGGCATAAGGTCGGAATCGCAGTCGACGCCCGTGATTCGCCTTGCTCCAAGCCTTCCGCTCACTGGTTTCCTCCGAGCTTTCGATTGTCGAGATCCTTCCCCAGACCAACAGGGTGGTGCTCGTAGCTCGGCCGAAGTCAGCGGTCTCGCTCTGTCCCTGTTGCGGCTGCCAGACGTGTCGCGTCCACAGCCATTACGTGCGACGCTTAGCCGATCTGCCCTGGCAGGGTCGGGTTGTCGAAATCCGGCTTCACGCGCGACGGTTTCGATGCGCGAATCTGCAATGCCCGCGTCGGATATTCACCGAGCGACTACCGGCAACGGTGCGGCCGAAAGCAAGACGCACAACCCGCCTCGGCGAGAGCCAACTGGCGATCGGCTTTGCGGTCGGCGGAGAGCCCGGCTCACGCCTGGCGCGCAAACTGGCCATGCCGGTCAGCGGCGACACCTTGCTCCGAATGATTCACTCGGCCCCGTTGCCGGATTTCGTTGCTCCGACCGTCGTCGGAATCGACGATTGGGCTTGGCGTCGTGGCCAGCGATATGGAACGATCATCTGCGATCTGGAGCGCAATTGCGTGCTTGATCTGCTTCCCGATCGTAACGCTGACAGTGTTGCGAGCTGGCTGAAGCGCTGGCCGGGGATCAAGGTCGTCGCCCGCGATCGTGCGGGACTCTATGCTGATGGCGCACGCTGCGGCGCACCCGACGCGGTGCAGGTGGCGGACCGATGGCACCTGTTCAACAGCTTGGGTGAGGCCCTGCGCCACGCGGTCGGCCGCCATCGTCACAACGTAGCCGCCGCCGTGCAAATCATGGCGTCCGCGCAACGAGCGAAGACCAGCGCTTCCGTGCCGCCGCCCGGCCTTGCACAGTTGCGGGCGGATCGAAAGGCTGCGCGACGCGAACGCTGGGATGAAATCTGCCGCCTGCGCGAGCAAGGTTGCCCGACATCCAGGATCGCCCAACTGCTCGGCGTCGACAGGCGCACTGTTCAGCGCTGGCTGGCCGCTGGCGGCGAACCGGAGCATTCGCGTCCTCACAGACCTTCACATCTTCTCGCGCCCTTCGAGGCATGGCTCGAAGCGCGGTGGGCCTCCGGCTGGCACGTGGGCCAGCAGCTCTGGCGGGAGCTTCGGCAACAGGGTTATACTGGAAGTCGTGTGACCGTCGCGCGATGGGCCGCTGACAGGCGTGCACATGCAGACGCGGGAGGAACAGCACAACCACATCTGACCTGGAAAGCTCCCACGCGTCGTCGCTGTGCTTGGTATTTGAGCCAGGATCCGGATCAGATCGACGCTGAAGCCAGGCTGTTCCTCGACCATCTGTTTGCGCAAGCTCCGGAACTCGCCACGGCGGCTGATCTGGCGAAGCGGTTTGTTTCCCTTCTCAGTGGTAGCGACATCGCCGGGCTCGATGAATGGATCGCACAAGCAGGCAACAGCGAGCTCAAGAGCTTCGCCAACGGCATCGCGCGCGACATCTATGCAGTCTGCGCGGCGGCGATCAGGGTGAGACGCCAGCGACAATCAAGGTGAGACTGCGCCGATGGGGACGGACCGAAGGGAGGGCGCAGCCCGACCGGAGGACCGTCCCCATCGGCGTCGCGCGTTTTTGGACCCGTCTGGCGGCCGGGTGCGGCTGGTGCAAGCTGTTGATTCGTCTCGACAAGGCGGGGTTCTCGAAGGCAAGCGCGTATCGAATCGAGGGCGATTGTCGCCCGCCCTCACAGAAGAAGACGCCGAGGGGCCGGCGCCGGGCCGATCCGCTCGGGCCCTATTGGGACGCCGAGATCGTTCCGATCCTGAAGGCTGCGCCCGGCATCCGCGTGATCGGCGTGCTGGACGAGCTGCGCCGACGGCATCACGAGTTGAACCCGAACATCCGCCGCACGCTGGAGCGGCGCATCAACGCCTGGCGGGCGCTCAACGGCCCAGAACAAGACGTGATCTTCCGCCAGCAGCACGAGCCCGGTCGCCTGGGTCTGTCCGACTTCACCGACGTGAGCGCGCTCGGTATTACCATCGCGGGTGAGCCGCTCGATCACCGGCTCTATCACTTCCGGTTGGCGTTCTCCGGCTTCGAGCATGCCCATGTCGTGCTCGGCGGCGAAAGCTTCGTCGCCCTGGCGGAGGGCTTGCAGAACGCGCTGTGGGCGCTTGGCGGCGTGCCGCGGGAGCATCGCAGCGACAGCCTGTCGGCAGCGTTCCGCAATCTGGCCGCCGACGCACGGGAGGATCTGACGCAGCGCTACGCCGGGCTGATGGGCCACTATGGCATGGCGCCAACGCGCAACAATGCGGGCATCGCACATGAGAACGGCTCGATCGAGAGCGCGCACGGCCATCTCAAGCGGGCACTGGAAGATGCGCTGTTGCTGCGAGGGACGCGCGACTTCGCCAGTCTCGATGCCTACCGTGCTTTTGTCGACGAGATTGTCGGCCGGCGCAACGCCAACGTCGCCAAGCCGATCGCGCTCGAGAAGGAGGCCTTGGCGCCGCTGCCAAAAGGCCGCACGACCGACTTTGAGGAGAAAGTGATCCCGGTGACGTCGTCAGGCGGCTTCATCCTGCGGCGCGTGTTCTACACCGTGCCTTCAAGATTGATCGGCCATCGCCTGCGCGTGCGCATCTTCGACGACCGGCTCGAATGCTTCGTTGGTGTCACGCCGGTCGTGACGCTGCGGCGCGGTCGGCCTGTGTCCGAGCGCCAGGGCGGTCATGTTGTGGATTACCGGCACGTCATCCATGCCCTGCGGCGCAAGCCAATGGCGCTCCTCAATCTCGTTTATCGCGACCAACTCTTCCCGCGTGCAGCTTACAAACGTCTGTTCGAGACCTTGCGGGAGCATGGTGATGACCGGCGCGCTTGCAAGGTGACGGTCGAGCTTCTGGCGCTGGCTCACGAGCGCGCCTGCGAAGCAGAGAGCTGGCTCCGCAAATTCGGACAGTAGCTTGAGTGGATTTTCTGCCTGACAGCGGCGAGGATTCTTGCCGCGAATCAGGAGCGAAGATGACGAAGAAGAGCCGCCGGATGCATTCTCCGGCATTCAAGGCGAAGGTTGCTTTGGCTGCGGTCAAAGGCGACAAGACGCTGGCGGAGCTGGCGCAACTGTTTGATGTTCATCCGAACCAGATCACGATCTGGAAAAACCAGCTCCTGGAAGGCGCCGCCGGCGTGTTTGGGCATGACAAGGCGTCGGCCGAGACGCCGGTCGATTTGAAGGCGTTACATGCCAAGATCGGCGAGCTGGCGTTGGAAAACGATTTTTTGTCCGGCGCGCTCACCAAGGCGGGCCTGCTGAGCGCAAAGCGATGATCGACCGCGGTCATGATCTTTCTATCGTGCGCCAGGCGAAGGTCCTGAAGCTGGCTCGCAGCACGGTCTACTATGAACCTCGGCCAGTTTCGGCCGAGGACCTTGCCTTGATGCGTCGGCTCGATGAGCTGCATCTCGATTATCCCTTCGCGGGAGCGCGTATGCAGCGATCGTTGCTGCGGCGGGAGGGCGTATACGCCGGTCGCCGCCACATCGCGACGCTGATGAAGCGCATGGGGATCGAGGCGGTCTATCGTCGCCCGAACACGAGTAAGCCGGCACCGGGTCACAAGATCTACCCGTACCTGTTGCGCGGATTGAAGATCGAGCGGCCCGACCAGGCGTGGGCAATGGACATCACCTACATTCCGATGCGGCGTGGCTTCGTCTATCTCGCGGCGGTCGTCGATGTGTTCAGCCGACGGGTCCTGGCCCATCGCGTCTCGATCACAATGGAGGCGGCCTTCTGCGTCGAAGCGGTCCAGGAGGCGTTGGCGAAGCACGGCAGGCCCGAGATTTTCAACACGGACCAGGGCAGCCAGTTCACCAGCCTCGAGTTCACCGATGTGCTGCTGGACGCGAAGATCGCCATCAGCATGGACGGCAAGGGCGCCTGGCGCGACAACGTGTTTGTCGAGCGGCTCTGGCGCACGGTCAAATACGAAGAAGTTTATCTCCGCGCCTACGACAGCGTGTCCGAGGCGCGAGCGTCAATTGCCAAGTATCTGGCCTTCTACAATCAGGGACGCCCTCACTCGAGCCTTGACGGGCGCACGCCCGACGAGGCTTACTTCGGCACGCAAGCTATGGTGATGGCCGCATGACCGTCGCCGACGATTTTGTCGTCGCTCTGGTCGGGCTACGCCCTCCCGACGCAACGACAAAATCGTAAGGCCCCGCGTTCAGCATAACCCGGCAGGAATCCACTTAAATCCCGCGGGGCGCTGTCCAAACAACCGGCGCCAGCTCTGCAGAACTCGCCGAGGTGATCGCGATGGATCTGGACGCCGGACAGTTACCCGATCTTGCCGCTCTGCGCGACCGCTTCCGACCTGAGGCGGCCTCGATCCCGCGAGTCGCCGTCAAGCTGGCGCCGCTCGACGTCTACGATGAACTCGCCTGCGTCAGCGTCATGTCAGGCCGCTCGAACCTGGGAGAGGCTGCATGACTGGTATCGCTACCTCCGTCGATACTGCCCGTGTCGAGCTGCTTCTCAATGAGCTCCGCCTGCCGGGCGTCAAGGCGATCTGGCCGAAGCTCGCTGCACAGTCGGACAAGGAAGGGTGGCCTGCCGCCCGCTTCCTCGCCGCCCTTGCCGAGCACGAGGCGGCCGATCGCACCCGCCGTCGGATCGAGCGACACATGGTGGAAGCGCGTTTGCCCGCCGGCAAGACGCTCGCCACCTTCGACTTCGAAAGTGTGCCGATGCTATCAAAGGCACAGGCGATGGCGCTCGCCGCTGGCGACGCCTGGTTGAAGGCCGGCGCCAATTTGCTCTTGTTCGGTCCACCGGGCGGCGGCAAGACCCATCTCGGCACGGCGATCGGCCTGGCTCTCGTCGAGAACGGTTGGCGCGTTCTCTTCGCGCGCACCACTGATCTGGTGCAACGGCTGCAGGTCGCGCGGCGCGAGCTGGCGCTGGAGTCCGCGATCGCCAAACTCGATCGCTATGACCTCCTGATCCTCGACGACATCACATATGTGAGCAAGGATCAGGCGGAAACCAGTGTGCTGTTCGAGTTGATCGCCGCCCGCTACGAACGACGCTCGCTGCTGATCACGGCCAATCAGCCATTTGGCGAATGGGGGCGTATCTTCCCGGACCAGGCAATGACGTTGGCTGCCATCGATCGTTTGGTCCACCACGCCACGATCCTCGAGATGAACGTCGAAAGTTACCGTCGAAAAGTTGCCCTCGATCGCAAGCGCGGTCCAGGCCGGCCGCCCGTTCATACGACCCCCAACGAACTCGACAAGGCAACGATTGACGCTGGCAATCCTGCGTGATTGTCGCGCAGCGTCAATCAAGGCTTGCCAAACCCGCGGCCAGCGTCAATGATCCGCCCACTCGGCTGCCTTGTCTCATCTTGATTGACGCGCCACTCTCATCCTGATTGATGTGGTGGAACGGCCCGCTCCGACAGCATCATCGTGCTAAAACGTGGTCGTTGTTCGAACGCCACAAGGAGGGACCGTTCCATGAAGCAGGTTAGCACCATCGGGTTGGATTTGGCGAAGCACATTTTTCAAGTTCACGGCGCGGGTGCCGATGGCTCGCCGGTGTTCAACCGGAGACTACGGCGCAGCGAGGTCCTGCATTTCTTCTCGAAGCAGCCGGCCTGCCTTGTCGGAATAGAAGCCTGTGGCAGCGCTCACTATTGGGCACGCGAGATTGCAACTCTCGGCCATGAAGTGCGGCTGATCCCACCAGCTTACGTCAAGCCGTTTGTGAAGCGTGGAAAAACGGATGCGGCGGATGCCGAGGCCATCAGCGAAGCCGTGACTCGCAAGACCATGCGCTTCGTTCCGATCAAAACGGCCGAGCAACAAGCCGGAACGATGGTCCTGAAGAGTCGCGCACTTCTGGTGAAACAGCAAACGCAGACGATCAACGCCCTGCGCTCGCATCTGGCTGAGTTGGGCATCATTGCCGCCGCCGGCCGGACAAAGGTCGAGGCGTTGGTTGCAATCGTACGGGATGTAGCAGATATCCGCTTGCCTGCGGCAGCGCGCTTCGCGCTGACGGCAGTTGCCGATCAGATCGAGGCTCAGGCGGACCAGATTGACAAGCTCGAGCGAGCCATTGTTGCTGCGGCAAGGACCGACAAGGACATGCGCCGACTGACTACCATCCCCGGCATTGGAGCCATTACAGCGGCGACCATCAAGGCGCTGGTGCCAGATTCCGGCGGCTTCAAATCCGCTCGTCACTTTGCTGCCTGGCTGGGACTGACGCCGCGACAGCATTCGAGTGGGGGCAAGGAGCGGATGGGGCGAATCTCGAAGATGGGAAACCCCGAACTTCGGAGCCTCCTCGTTCTTGGGGCGACATCCGTCCTGCGAATTGCCCGGAAGGCTGATCGGGCGCCGCCATGGTTGAAGTCGCTGCTCGCCAGACGTCCGTACAAGGTGGCAGCGGTCGCACTGGCCAACAAGACAGCGCGAATTGCCTGGGCGCTCTTGAACAGGGGTGGGATTTATCGGCATCCGGAGACGCTAGCGACGACTACGCCTGCCGCTTGATGAATACAGCAGTTGTCAAAGAGATCTGACCGGCGCGGGCCGGCAGAGGGCAAGGAGCAATAACAGGCGATGAACCCACGGGACGAAATCCCGACACGAGTGAGGCTGGCGCGACAATGCGCTTCAAGCGCGTCTGATTGATTTAGCCCCTTGTGTCGCGGACTTCATCGAGGCCAGCGGTCATGCGCCGCGCTTTACAGGCCGTATACATGACCGCACCGCTCCCATGTGTGAAGTCGACTGAGAAAGCTCTTGCGCCCGCGGGCCGTTCCATACATGTCGCGCTATAGTCTGAAGGACGGTTGGCTTGACGAACACACCGCGTGGCAGAGGCGCGATCTGTCGGCGAAGCGCTACGTCTACATCTGGGCCGATGGCATCCATCTCCAAGCACGCCTCGAAGACGAAAAGCAGTGCATCCTGGTGCTGATCGGCGCGACGCCGGAAGGCCGCAAGGAACTGGTCGGCTTCACCGATGGCGCCCGCGAGAGCGCGCAGGACTGGCGCGATCTGCTGCTCGACCTGAAGCGGCGCGGGCTCGGCGTGCCGCCGCGGCTCACCATCGCCGACGGCGCGCTCGGGTTCTGGAAGGCCGCCGGCGAGGTCTGGCCGAAAACGCGCGAGCAGCGCTGCTGGGTACACAAGACCGCCAACGTGATCGCCAAGTTGCCGAAGAGCCAGCAGCCTAAAGCCAAACGCGCGTTGCAGGAGATCTGGATGGCCGAAACCAAGGCCGCCGCCGAGCTGGCGTTCGACGCCTTCATCGAGAGCTACACGCCCAAATACGAGAAGGCGGCCGACTGCCTGAGCAAGGATCGGGACACGCTACTGGCGTTCTACGACTTCCCGGCCGAACACTGGAAACACCTGCGGACCACCAATCCCATTGAAAGCACCTTCGCTACCGTGCGCCACCGCACGATCCGATCGAAGGGCTGCCTGTCCAACAGAACGGCGCTCGCGATGGTCTTCAAACTGCTTGAGGCCGCGCAGAAAAGCTGGCGTCGTCTCGATGGCCACAACCAGTTGCCAAAACTCGTTCTCGGTGTGACATTCAACGACGGGATCGAGGTCATCGCCAAACCGACTGACCGTCCGTAAGCGCTCCTTTCTACGCACCTATGCAGTTGAGCGCGGGGATGGGATGAGGTGTCCACCATGAGCGAGGTGGACACGATCGATGATCACTCCAGAAGAACCTTTGAGACTTGAGACGGTCGGCGTGTTGCGCAATGGCCGGCGTCGCTATGATCCGGCCAGCAAACAGCGGCTGGTCGAGGCCTGTCTGCAGTCTGGCGTGTCGCTGGCGGGGCTTGCGCTGCAACACGGCGTGAACGCGAACCTGCTGCGCAAGTGGGTGGCCAAGCGACAACTTCAGAACGGGGATGGCCAGCCGGAGGCGCGGGCGCCGATTGCGCCAGCCTTTATTCCGGTTCGCGCGCCGTCGCCGTCGCCAACTCGATCTGCTGGCGCGATTGCGGTTTGCGCGACGGAGCGATCCTGTGCAGGGCGGCTGACGGCATCGATGCCCAACGGCGTGACGCTTTCGCTGGAAGGCGGCGACGCGCAGTTGCTGTCGGCGGTGATTGAAGCGCTGGGGCGTTGCGATGTTCCGACTGGCGTCTGATCTTCGGGTCTACCTTCACCGCGAACCGATTGACTTCCGGGCGGGCATCAACAGCCTGGCGATCGTGGTCGAGCAGTCGATGGGGCTGGATCCGTTCCAGCGCGCGGTGTTCGCGTTCTGCAATCGTCGCCGCGACCGGATCAAGCTGCTGATTTATGATCGGTCAGGATTTTGGATGCTGCTGAAGCGGCTGGAGGCCGACAGATTCCACTGGCCCCGAAGTCAGGAGGCGGTGCTGACGCTGACGACGGAGGAGCTGCACTGGCTGCTTGACGGCATCAACATCGCGGCGGTGCGTCGTCATCCGGTGCGGCAATATCAGAGCGTGGGCTGAGCGTGTTCGATGCGGGCGGCGTCATCGGGCTTCGGCATGGCCGTTCTCAGATGACGCGGCCGAAGACATGACGAAGACATGGGAGCCCGGTTGACGCGGCGGCATGACTTCGATTCAAGACTCCGATGAGTCGCAAGCCCACGACGCACGAACTGGAAGCCTTGATCGCGGCGCACGCGGCCGAGATCGCGGCGCTGAAGGCCGAAAACGAGAAACTCGCACAACGCGTGCTGCATCTAGAGGAGCAGTTGCGCCTGGAGCGCCTGCACCGGTATGCGCCGAAGAGCGAAAAGCTCAAGGAGCGCATCTTCAACGAAGCCGAGCAGGCCGCCGCTGAAAGCCGGGACGACGACGATGTCGAGGCGGTCGCCGTGCCGGACACGGGATTGCCGGAGGCTCCAAAGCCGGCGCCGAAGGCACGCGGCCGCAAGCCGCTGCCTGACGATCTGCCGCGCCAACGCGTCGAACACGATCTGGGTGAGGATCAAAAGGACTGTCCGTGCTGCCATAATCGGATGCATCGGATGGGCGAGACCGTCACCGAGCAGTTGCACGTCGAGGTCAAGGCGTCGGTGCTGCAACATGTGCGGTTCAAATATGCCTGCCGTCACTGCGAGCGCACCGCGCTGAACACCCCGATTGTGACCGCGCCGATGCCGGCGCAGCCGCTGCCGGGTAGCGTCGCCACGCCATCGACGCTGGCGCTGGTGCTCGCCAACAAATACGTCGACGGCACGCCGCTGTACCGTGTGGCGGACGCGCTGGGGCGCGCCGACGTCAGCATCAGCCGCGGGACGCTGGGCAACTGGGTGATCCGGGCGAGCGAGTTGCATCTGCATCGGGTCTATGACGCGCTACAGCAAAAGCTCATGTCGCAGCCCCTGGTCCACGGCGACGAAACCTGGGTCCAGGTTCTTAAAGAGGACGGCCGTGATGCGCAGGCCAAATCCTTCATGTGGGCCTATCGCAGCGGCCAGGACTGCGCGCAGCCGGTCGTGCTGTTCGATTACCAGCCCGGTCGCGGCCAGCAACATCCTCAGGCCTTCCTGGCCGGCTATCGCGGCTTGTTGATGAGCGACGGCTATGACGCCTGGCGCACGCTGACAGGCGCGACCCATCTCGGCTGTATGGCGCATGCGCGCAGGAAATTTACCGATGCGCTCAAGGCCAGGACAAAGCCTGGCGGTCCGCCATTGCAGGCGCTCAAGTTCTTCGAGGCGTTGTACGAGGTCGAGAGGGTGGCGCGCCAGACGCCGCCCGACGGCGAAACGCGCGCCGCATACACCTTGCGGCTGCGCCAGCAGCATAGCCTGCCGGTATTGGCCGCCTTCCGGACCTGGCTCGACGACCAGGCGCCGAAGGTGCTACCCGAAAGCTTGACCGGCAAGGCGATCGCCTATGCACGCAACCAATGGGATTATCTGACCCGTTACACCAGTGACGGTCTCGCCCCGATCGATAACAATGTTCTGGAGCGCGACATCAGGCCGTTTTGCACCGGACGAAAAAGTTGGCTGTTCAGCGACACCGTTGCCGGCGCCAAGGCAAGCGCCGTGATCTACAGTTTGGTGCTGACATGCCGGGCATGCGGCGTCGATCCCTATGCATGGCTACGTCACGCGCTCACCGAATTGCCCCAACGCGCGCCAGACGCCGATATCGAAGATCTGTTGCCGTTCAATTGCACCGCTCAAAAAAACCTGCCAGCTGACAACGACAGCGGCTGACCGTCAAACGCTCAGGATCAATCAAGCCGTTCCGATGATCCCGCTGGGCCCCGGCGCCACGCGACGCCGCGGCCAGCCGCGCGCGCAGCCTGTGCAGTAAAATGCGCGCTTACTGACCGTCAGCCCATAACCGCCGCCGCCTGACCGGCCGCGCCGTCACCAAAATTTGGCGATAGCTCGATGCTGACCGTGCGCGACGCGATTCCCAAAGCCCGGGAATTGGCCACAGCCGAGTTCGCGACGCTGCGCTGGTTCCGGTCCTTCGTGCCCGGGGGCCCAGGCCGTCGGCGTGAGCCGCTCCAGCCTGAGCTATCCGCCCATGGCGACATCAGCCCCTGAGTCGGTTCTGCAGTGCCTGCCGATTGGCAACGAGGTTGCTGAGGTTCAGCAGGTCTGGCTCCCGTCCTTGCTCCAATTGCCTAACCAGCGCCCGCGTGCCGTCCACCACGAAGACGCCGCAATCATAGCCGTTCCGCTGCTGGGCCATGCCGGCTCGCTCGAGGCGGAGGTCCAGCCGACCTGCGAGATGTTCTGCATCCTTGTTGTTGAGTCCCCCGTAGGAATCGTAGTGATAGGCGACCGGCCGCCCCCGGTCGCGGCGATCAACGAACAGCAGCGACCAATGGTTGCCGAGGCTATTAGGATCTTCAGGATTGGCATTAATCACGGGCAGGAACAGGAAGTCGGCTGTATCGTTACCATTATCGTAGACGATGCGCTGGAATTCGGTTCGCACGACGCCATCGTCGTTAGAGCGCAGATAATTTAGGACGATGAGGGGATTCACGAACCGCGTCCGGGCGGCGAGATCCGGATGGTACCTCTGCAAATCCTGCTCCTGGAGCCGGTAATCCCTGTCGATATGCTCGTCGCCCAGCCATTCCGTGTCCTCGAGCACCAGCCCGCGGCCGTGGGACGAGGCTGTCGGATCTAAAGCCCCGATCTGAGCATCAGCGGAGGTGCTCGGAAACGGCCGTACAGAATTAGCATCGTCGCGTGATTCGGACGGCGTGGCCGCAGTCAGATCAACCAATGGAAAACCACGGTAGGTGTCTGAGCGAGACCTGGCAGCGGGCGCCGGCTCAAAGTGAGCATCGTCGCGCAATTCGGACGGCGGGGGCGCATCCAGATCAACAAAAGACTCAAGACCGCCGTAGGTGTCTGACGGAGCCCTGCTGGTTGATGGTGAGGCCGGCTCTTGCATCTGCCGCCGCGCCAGCTCCTCGCGCAACCACGCCAAAGCTTCATCATCCGAGAAGGCTGGCGCCGGAGAAAGCCCCTGCGGCGAGCCGGGCTGTCGAACGCCCTGGTGATGACCCGGTACTGGCCCGGCAAACGGCGGCGGAAAGTCAGGCGCCGGGCTCCAAGCATTGTCACGCAACTCGAACGGTGCGGGCGGATTCGGATGAACCGCTGCCTCAAGACCGCCTTCGATGTCTGAAGGAGCCCTGGCAGAGTGCGCTGACGCTGCTTCCAGGGTCGGCCACATACTCCAATCAAAGTTGAGCGGCATCTGCGGCGACCAGGTTGAGGTGGACCTGGCAGGTTCCTGCTCTCGAGCTTGGACTATCTCCTGCGCCTGCTCAGGGGGAACCCCGGACCACGGTGGGCCGTCTTCCACCATCAAAGGCAGATCCTGATCGTAACCTCCCCGCGGCGCGCTGTGCGCAGGGGCGCCTCCGACGTACGTCGCGACCGCATGCGGCGCCGTGGCATCTTCGTGCCCGCTCGCCTGCATCATCGGCTGCGCCTGCCATGGCGATGCACCCTGTTGATGGGTGGGGGCCACCGACGTCAGCAGGCGACCGCCTGAATTGGCGATCTCGCTCAGCTGCCGCTCGCCGGCAAGGCCGTGCAGATTGTCTAGGGTCCTCGGCCTCTTCGCTGGCCGCAACTCAGCTGCGTCATGCTCATCGTTGATGAGGACCTCCTCGCTTGGCGGGAGGTTGCTCCTGGCAAGTGCACCCATCGGCTCGTCCAGGAACTGCTGGCGGTCGTAGCCCCAGTTCAAGGGACGAATGGTCTCTCCGGGATCCGATGACTGGTCATGGCGCGCGGCTGGCTCGAGAGATGACGACGGGCCGGGTTCGTCCATCAGCTCCCAAAGCAAATCCTGATCGTAACCTTCCGGGAGGACCAATGGCTGACTGACAGCTCCCTGCGGCGCGCTGTGCTGCGCAGCGGCGTCGCCGACGCGCCACGGCTCCATCAGTGCCGCGTCTTCGGGATCAGGAACTGGGGAAATATGGCGCTCGAGCTCCATCGCTTTAGCGCCGGCCTGCGATTCTCGGAGATCAGCCAGTGCGGCACCGATATTCCGATTACCCCCGGCGTCCTTCCTATAGCGCTTAACATCTTCATCCAACGTGTTGCCGGAAAGCCGACCAGCAATGCCCTTCTTGTTGTTTTCACGCAGGTAGTCACTGAAACTGCGTAGAGCAACTGCATACGCCTTGCCGGTCCCTGTCGCTGCTTCGTTTTTGTACTCTTCGATGAGAGCCACGTCCTGGGGGAGAGGATTTAGGTCAGAGCGGCCTGTGATCGGCACGACTCCGCCCGTCGACTGGAAGGTCCGGAGATGGTCTATTGCCGGACGGAGTCTCCTGTTATGACCCTTTTCGATGGCCTCGCGCGCATCATCGGTCAGCGACTGGTCGTCGAGCCGAGCAGCAATCGGATCTTTGTTATTTGCGAAGAGCCAGCGGCCAAAGCTGCGAAGAGAACTTACATAGGCGTAGGCGGTTTGGTTGGCGGCGTTGCCATTGCGGAGGGCCTCCTCAAGCCCCGAAATAAGGCAAGCATCCTCGGAATAAAGAGGCTGCTTGCTCTGCCGCCCTATCAAAACCCCAGCTGACTGAGCCGGCTGCAGCGCCGAGGCGGCCGGCATTGCTCCACCACCTCCACCTGAATTGGCGATCTCGCTCAGCTGCCGCTCGCTGGCAAGGCCGTGCAGATTGTCTAGGGTCCTCGGCCTCTTCGCTGGCCGCAACTCAGCTGCGTCATGCTCATCGTTGATGAGGACCTCCTCGCTTGGCGGGAGGTTGCTCCTGGCAAGTGCACCCATCGGCTCGTCCAGGAACTGCTGGCGGTCGTAGCCCCAGTTCAAGGGACGAATGGTCTCTCCGGGATCCGATGACTGGTCATGGCGCGCGGCTGGCTCGAGAGATGACGACGGGCCGGGTTCGTCCATCAGCTCCCAAAGCAAATCCTGATCGTAACCTTCCGGGAGGACCAATGGCTGACTGACAGCTCCCTGCGGCGCGCTGTGCTGCGCAGCGGCGTCGCCGACGCGCCACGGCTCCATCAGTGCCGCGTCTTCGGGATCAGGAACTGGGGAAATATGGCGCTCGAGCTCCATCGCTTTAGCGCCGGCCTGCGATTCTCGGAGATCAGCCAGTGCGGCACCGATAGTCCGATTACCCCCGGCGTCCTTCCTATAGCGCTTAACATCTTCATCCAACGTGTTGCCGGAAAGCCGACCAGCAATGCCCTTCTTGTTGTTTTCACGCAGGTAGTCACTGAAACTGCGTAGAGAAACTGCATACGTCTTGCTGGTCCCTGTCGCTGCTTCGTTTTTGTACTCTTCGATGAGAGCCACGTCCTGGGGGGGAGGATTTAGGTCAGAGCGGCCTGTGATCGGCACGACTCCGCCCGTCGACTGGAAGGTCCGGAGATGGTCTATTGCCGGACGGAGTCTCCTGTTATGACCCTTTTCGATGGCCTCGCGCGCATCATCGGTCAGCGACTGGTCGTCGAGCCGAGCAGCAATCGGATCTTTGTTATTTGCGAAGAGCCAGCGGCCAAAGCTGCGAAGAGAACTTACATAGGCGTAGGCGGTTTGGTTGGCGGCGTTGCCATTGCGGAGGGCCTCCTCAAGCCCCGAAATAAGGCGAGCGTCCTCGGAATAAAGAGGCTCCTTGCTCCGCCCTATCAAAACCCCAGCTGACTGAGCCGGCTGCAGCGCCGAGGCGGCCGGCATTGCTCCACCACCTCCACCTGAATTGGCGATCTCGCTCAGCTGCCGCTCGCTGGCAAGGCCGTGCAGATTGTCTAGGGTCCTCGGCCTCTTCGCTGGCCTCAACTCAGCTGCGTCATGCTCATCGTTGATGAGGACCTCCTCGCTTGGCGGGAGGTTGCTCCTGGCAAGTGCACCCATCGGCTCGTCCAGGAACTGCTGGCGGTCGTAGCCCCAGTTCAAGGGATGAATGGTCTCTCCGAGATCCGATGACTGGTCATGGCGCGCGGCTGGCTCGAGAGATGACGACGGGCCGGGTTCGTCCATCAGCTCCCAAAGCAAATCCTGATCGTAACCTTCCGGGAGGACCAATGGCTGACTGACAGCTCCCTGCGGCGCGCTGTGCTGCGCAGCGGCGTCGCCGACGCGCCACGGCTCCATCAGTGCCGCGTTTTCGGGATCAGGAACGGGGGAAATATGGCGCTCGAGCTCCATCGCTTTAGCGCCGGCCTGCGATTTTCGGAGATCAGCCAGTGCGGCACCGATATTCCGATTACCCCCGGCGTCCCTATAGCGCTCAACATCTTCATCCAACGTGTTGCCGGAAAGCCGAGCAGCAATGCCCTTCTTGTTGTTTTCACGCAGGTAGTCACTGAAACTGCGAAGAAAACCTGCATAAATCTTGCTGGTCCTTGTCGGTGCTTCGTTTTTGTACTCTTCGATGAGAGCCACGTCCTGGGGGTGAGGATTTAGCTCAGCGCGGCCTTTGATCGGCACGACTTCGCCCGTCGACTGGAAGGTCCGGAGATGGTCTATTGCCGGACGGAGTCTCCTGTTATGACCCTTTTCGATGGCCTCGCGCGCATCATCGGTCAGCGACTGGTCGTCGAGCCGAGCAGCAATCGGATCTTTGTTATTTGCTTTGAGCCAGCGGCCAAAGCTGCGAAGAGAACTTACATAGCCGTAGGCGGTTTGGTTGGCGGCGTTGCCATTGCGGAGGGCCTCCTCAAGCCCCGAAATAAGGCGAGCGTCCTCGGAATAAAGAGGCTGCCTGCTCCGCCCCTTCAAAACCCCCGTTGACTGAGCCGGCTGCAGCGCCGAGGCGGCCGGCATTGCTCCACCACCTCCATTTGAATTGGCGATCTCGCTCAGCTGCCGCTCGCCGGCAAGGCCGTGCAGATTGTCTAGGGTCCTCGGCCTCTTCGCTGGCCGCAACTCAGCTGCGTCATGCTCATCGTTGATGAGGACCTCCTCGCTTGGCGGGAGGTTGCTCCTGGCAAGTGCAGCCATCGGCTCGTCCAGGAACTGCTGGCGGTCGTAGCCCCAGTTCAAGGGACGAATGGTCTCTCCGGGATCCGATGACTGGTCATGGCGCGCGGCTGGCTCGAGAGATGACGACGGGCCGGGTTCGTCCAAATCCTGATCGTAGCCTTCTGCAGGAAGCCGCTCCTTTGGCCAACTGCCCGCGTCCTGCGACGCGCTGTGCTGCGCAGCGGCGTCGCCGCCCCGCATCGGCTCCATCAGTGCCGCGTCTTCGGGATCAGGAACGGGGGAAATATGGCGCTCGCGCTCCATCGCTTTAGCGCCGGCCTGCGATTTTCGGAGATCAGCCAGTGCGGCACCGATATTCCGATTACCCCCGACCCCGGCGTCTTTCCTATAGCGCTTAACATCTTCATCCAACGTGTTGCCGGAAAGCCGAGCAGCAATGCCCTTCTTGTTGTTTTCACGCAGGTAGTCACTGAAACTGCGAAGAACACCTGCATACATCCTGCCGGTCCGTGTCGCTGCTTCGTTTTTGTACTCTTCGATGAGAGCCACGTCCTGGGGGTGAGGATTTAGCTCAGCGCGGCCTGCGATCGGCCCGACTCCGCCCGTCGACTGGAAGGTCCGGAGATGGTCTATTGCCGGACGGAGCGCCGTGTAATGACCCTTTTCGATGGCCTCGCGCGCATCATCGGTCAGCGACTGGTCGTCGAGCCGAGCAGCAATCGGATCTTTGTTATTTGCGAAGAGCCAGCGGCTGAAGCTGCGAAGAGAACTTACATAGCTGTAGGCGGTGGGAATGGCGACGTTGCCATTGCGGAGGGCCTCCTCAAGCCCCGAAATAAGGCGAGCGTCCTCGGAATAAAGAGGCTGCTTGCTCCGCCCTATCAAAACCCCAGCTGACTGAGCCGGCTGCAGCGCAGCGGCGGCGGGCATTGCTCCTCCACCTCCATTTGAATTGGCGATCTCGCTCAGTTGCCGCTCAAAGGTCGCCGCATCTGCGGACGGCGCCGCGGGTGAACTCTCTTGCAGGCCCGTGCTGTCCGGCTGTTCACGCACCCACTTGTTCGAGGGGAAATCCATCCCTTCTCCCTTTCAAATTATGAACCGAGCCTTCGATCTGACATGCTTGGAATCAGCAACAAACCACCCTTTACAGCCCTCGACAGGCACGCACCGTGAGCATCGGCAGCCGATGTTTTTCCAAGGCGACCAGCCCTGTATGTTTTGTTAAATGGGGAAGCTGTCGAGAACCTGATGACCAACGTGCCGCGAGCATGGTGCATGACCTGCGCGCTTCGCCGTCAACAGCCGATAGACCGAAGATTCAGAGACAAAATACTGCTTCTCAATTCCCAAAGTCCGGGAATTGGCCACTGCCGAGTTCGCGACGCTGCGTCTTCGGCTCTTGAAAATCGCCGCCCGTGTGGTCGAGACCACGCGCCCATTCGCCTTGCGTTTGCCGCGGCATGTCCCGAAGCCGACCTGATCCGCGGCTTGCCAGGCGCGCTGCTGCCGCTCGGTCCTTGAGCGGCGGGGCGTCCGCCCCCCGTTCGCCCAACCCATCCCTCAAGCGTGCGCGGCGCAAAGTACCGGTCGTCAGGCGGTGAAAAGCCGAAGGCAATCCCGCGCGCCTCGTCAGAGCAGATGTGCGGCCACACGAGGAATATCACGAGCGTCAATGATACGAAGTTGGCGCGGTGGTTTCGGCTGCCCCGCCTTCACCATCCTCACTTTGGGTACACTGAAATCCAAGATCTGGAAATCTGCCGCTGCTAGGAGCTTGTCTGGATAGTCGCTGTTCAAATCTGGTCGGGTCTGATTCAACATTGGGCGATGAGCAAGTATTTTCGGCCTTGGAACATCGATCAGACGCTGCTTCTGCCGCCGAATGTGCAGGACTTCGTGCCGAAAGGCCATGTCTCGCGGTTTATGGTTGATCTGGTGCGGGAGAGCCTCGATCTCAGGGAGATCATGGGCAGCTATGTGAGCGGGCTTGGGCAGCCGCCGTTTGATCCGCGGATGATGGTGGCGCTGCTGCTGCATAGCTATGCGAGTGGGCTGTATTCGTCGCGTCGGATTGCCAAGGCCTGCCGGGAGCGGAACGATTTTGTGATGATCGTGGCGCTGGATGCGCCGGATTTTCGGACGATCAGCGACTTTCGCAAGCGACATTTGAAGGCGCTCGGCGCGCTATTCGTGCAGGTTCTGAAGTTGTGCGAGACGGCCGGGCTGGTCAAGCTCGGTCATGTCGCGCTGGATGGTACGAAGATCAAGGCGAACGCGTCGAAACACAAGGCGATGAGTTATGAGCGCATGAAGAAGCGCGAGGCGGAATTGAAGGCCGAGGTCGCTCGCATGCTGGCGGCCGCCGAGGCGGCGGATGCCTCGGAGGATGAGACTTTCGGCAACAGCGACGAACTGCCGGACTGGACCGTCGACAAGCAGAAACGGCTGGCGAAGATCCAGCAAGCGATGGCGGCGCTGGAAGCGGACGCCAAACTGGCGGCGGAGGAAGAGCGCCGCATCGAGGCCGAAAAGGAACAGCAGCGCCAGGCCGAAGGCCGCAAGAAGCCGGGCAAACCGGCGGCGCTGCCATCGGAGGAACCCAATCCCAAGGCGCAACGCAACTTCACCGATCCGGAAAGCCGCATCATGAAGTCGAAGGATGGCTTCGTTCAGGCCTATAATGCCCAGGCGGCCGTCGATGCACATGCCCAGATCATTGTCGCGCAAGAACTGACCCAGCACGGCAGCGATCAGGGCCAGTTGGTGCCCCTGATCGAGGCCATCGAGAGCAATCTTGGCCGCAAGCCGCGGCAGGCCTCAGCGGATTCCGGCTACTGCAGCGAAGCCAATCTCGAAGCGCTCGACACACGCAGCATCGATGGCTATGTCGCGCCCGGACGCGCCAAGCACCCGACAGTAGCGAACGGAAAAGTCGGCGGCCCGCTGACACAGGCCATGCGAAAGAAGATCGACGATGGCGGCTTCGAAACACCCTACCGATTGCGAAAGCAAGTGGTGGAGCCGGTGTTCGGGCAGATCAAACAGGCAAGAGGCTTCCGCCAGTTCCTGTTGCGGGGCATCGAGAAAGTGCGCGCCGAGTGGACAATGATCTGCACCGTCCATAACCTCCTCAAGCTGTTCAACCTCGCAAACGCAGCCTGAGCCTGCTACTCTACAACAAATGCCCGTCACGAAAACATATCTGGACGGGCTCCTAGCCCGTCTTATTCGTCAGAGTGCGCCTGAGAGGCTGGCGAGCGTGGTGTAAAGCGCTGATGCGGCGTAGGATTCGGTTGCGAAGCCAACCCCATCACCTCAACCGCGAACGCCACGCCCGCCATGACCGACGATACGATTCTGCCCTTCTCGTTTCCAGCCGTTCACGCCAAGAAAGTCACAGCTGCCTTCGATGGCGGTCGGCTGACCTCGAACGGGGGCGTGATGCTTCTGGCGATGGCCGAGCGGCGTCTCGGCTTGGCCGACAATTTGGCCCGGGTGTTCCCGGATCGGCGCGATCCGACGCGGGTCGTGCACAGCCTTGTCGATATGTTCCGCGCGCGCATGTTCGCGATCTGCTGCGGCTACGAGGACGCCGACGACCTCGATCATCTGCGGTCCGATCCCGCATTCAAGCTGGCCTGCGGACGGCTGCCGGACACGGGTCGCGATCTGTGTTCCCAACCGACGCTGTCGCGGCTGGAGAATGCTCCGCGCCTGCGCGACGTGATCCGACTGACCTACACTTTGGTCGACGCATGGATGGATAGCTACCCGCGCGAGCCGGCATCCGTCACGCTCGACATCGATGATACCTGCGATGTCGTCCACGGCCATCAGCAGCTCTCGCTGTTCAACGCTCATTATGACGAACGCTGCTTCCTGCCGATCCACGTCTACGACACGGAGAAGAGCCGGCCCGTGGCGGTCGTGCTGCGGCCCGGCAAGACGCCGGGCGGCGTCGAGGTGCGTGCCCACCTGCGCCGCCTGATACGGCATATCCGGACGCGGTGGCACAACACGCGAATTACGTTCCGTGGCGACGGGCACTATGCCCGGCCGGAGGCAATGGCGTGGTGCGAGACCAACGGCATCGACTACATCTTCGGTCTGTCCGGCACCAAGCCGCTCGCCAGAAAACTCGACGAGGCCGCCGACGACATCCGCACGCGACGCGCCATCGAGAACCTGCCGGTTCTGCGTGGCTATACCGAGACGCGCCACAAGGCCAAGTCCTGGGATCGCGAACGGCGTACCGTCGCCCGTATTGAGGCGACGATGCTCGGCCTCGACATCCGTTTCGTCGTCACCAGCCTCGTGTCGGCTCGGCCGAGTGGATCTACGACAGCCTGTATTGCGCGCGCGGCCAAGCCGAGAATCTGATCAAGCTGCATAAGACACAGCTCGCCTCCGATCGCACCAGCTGCCGTTCGGCGCTCGCCAATCAAGTCCGCCTCGTTCTCCACACCGCCGCTTATTGGCTGATGCTGACCGTGCGCGACGCGATTCCCAAAGCCCGGGAATTGGCCACAGCCGAGTTCGCGACGCTGCGTCTTCGTCTCTTGAAACTCGCTGCCCGTGTGGTCGAGACCACGAGCCGCATTCGCCTTGCGTTTGCCGCGGCATGTCCCGAAGCCGACCTGATCCGCGGCTTGCCAGGCGCGCTGCTGCCGCTCGGTCCTTGACCGGCGGGGCATCCGCCCCCCGTTCGCCCAACCTACACCTCAAGCGCGTTGCAAAGTACGGGTCGGTCAGGCGGTGAAAAGCCGAAGGCAATCCCGCGCGCCTCGTCAGAGCAGATGTGCGGCCACATCAATCGGACTAAAAAAACGCACTCTCACGAATAGGACGGGCTAGCTAGGTGCGCACCAATTTCGTTGAGTCAATCGGAATGGAACGACTTTCGTCCAGTTTTGTTATTGACGCGAGGCTCGGTGTTTCTCATCACAACATCCCGATTGGCCGTCCGATTGCCAACACGCGTGTGTATCTGCTGGACGGCCATGGCGCGCCTGTGCCGTTTGGTGCGGTGGGTGAGCTTTACATCGGCGGAGCGGGGGTTGCGCGTGGCTATCTGAACCGGCCGGAGCTAACGGCAGAGCGGTTCATCACCAGTCCCTTTGTGGACGGCGATCGGCTGTACAGGACCGGCGACCTGGCGCGCTATTTGCCGGACGGCAATCTGGAGTTCCTGGGCCGCAATGACGACCAGGTGAAGATCCGCGGCTTCCGCATCGAGCCGGGCGAGATCGCGGCACGGCTGGTCGAGCACGCCTGGGTGGGCGATGCGGTGGTGGTGGCGCGCGAGGATCACACTGGCGAGAAGCAGCTTGTGGCCTATGTGGTGACTGCGTCCGAGCCTGGATCGGACAAGGCAGATGGCGACGCACTGGCCGGCACCTTGCGCGCGCATGTGAGTGCGCATGGTGCCGTCGGCGTTCGTGCGGCTATCGGCACTGCCGCTGACGGTGAACGGCAAGCTCGATCGCCAGGCGCTGCCGGCGCCCGCTGACGATGCCTATGCGCGGGCCGCCTATGAGTGCGCCGCGCGGCGCGACCGAGACGGCGCTGGCAGAGATCTGGGCGGAGCTTCTCGGGGTCGAGCGGGTCGGACGCCACGACAACTTCTTCGAGCTCGGCGGCCACTCGCTCCTGGCAGTGCAGCTGCTCAGTCGAGCGCTTAATCTTGGAATGAAGTTTAATGCCGCCGATCTCTTCCAGGCTCCTGCCCTGAAGCACCTTGCATCGAGGATTGAGTTGGACCCGCAAGGTCATACAGCTGGAGTACTACCCGTTCGGCCGACGGGAACGCAACCGCCACTCTTCTTTGTTCCGACAGGTTACGGAGATTATTCGTATGTCCTCACTTTGGCAAAAGAAATGGATGTGAACTGCCCGATCTATGCTTTGCCATGGCCATCTTTCATTGAACTTCGTCAACCAACTCTCGATGCGATCGCCGCGGAGGTAATCGTCGCGATTAGAAAGATCCAGCCGCAAGGTCCGTATCGCTTCGCTGGTTACTCCTCAGGGGCAATCTTGGCTTATGCGATTGCCAAACACCTGCTAAGTCGCGGGGAAGCTGTCTCGTTTATGGCGTTCATCGATGTCACGCTACCTGCAAATCCATCGAGTAGGTCCGATGCCCAAGTAGCATTGGATATGATATTCGAGCCCCTCGAGTCTTTAGATGATGAGCGGTTCAAATTGCTGGAGAAAACTTCTGAAAACAGTTCGGTTGCTGAGTTGTTTGAAAAGGCGCAGCAAATTGGGGCCATAGCTTCAGATCGCGATCTCTATGACAAAGCCTTGAGGTATGTCTATTTTCACAGGGCACTACGATGCTATCGAGCTCCGACCCTGCCAATTGAGATCCATCAGTTTTATGCAGCTGATGCTTTCCCAAATCGTCGTGTGCGGGGCAAGAACTCAATCGATCCAGAGGCAAGCTCGATCATGCGCGGCTGGGACCGCGTTTTGAGTGGGGCGGCCATTCATGCAGTTTCAATTCCAGGCAATCACGTAACGATGATGAGCAGCCCAGAAAACCGCGATGTTCTGGCACACATGTTATCAAGAGCCTTGAATGATTCGCCAGCAACCACGCCGAACTGCACCTCGTTTTTACCGGACACCCGCGTTAGCCGGAGGAGCTAGGTCTGGCCTAGGCATACGCCTATGTCTGAGATGTTTTCGAAGGTGGAAGTCAACGCTGGCGTTGCCGTACTTGCGTCGGTTTACGATGGCCCACACCGAACTTTTATCCAGCCGAGTGTCGGAGATTGGTACGGCAAGTGACGCGGGCGGAGCAACGGAGATCGGCGGAGCTGGTCGATCCCGTGGCGATTTCGCAATCGATGCGAAGAACGAACCAACATATGGTCACGTCGTTGCGCGGAGTTTCCATTTCAGCTTTCTTGGGACCGATCGCGTGGATGCGATTGTATAGACCATGAGCCGTTTCCATATTGGCCCGCCGGTCGACGGTTTTCTCAACGTTCTCGCCTTCACCGGCCGCCACTGGAGCTGGCAGCCGGCCCGGGTCGCGACCATCATGATCTCGATGTTCGCCTGCACGTTGGCTGACGTGCTGACGCCGCTCTATACGGGCCGGCTGGTCGACGCAGTTGCCGACGGAGCTGCAACGCAGGACGTCGCATGGCAGGCCGCGCTTGCCGCCTTCTCTATGCTGATTGGCCTCGCACTTGGCGCCATCGTTATGCGTCACGTTGCCTTCACCTGCATCATCGAACTGACGCTGAAGATGTTGTGCGACATCTCGAGCGAAGCATTCGATCGGGTCCAGCGCTTTTCGACCGACTGGCATGCCAACAGTTTCGCCGGCTCGACGGTACGCCAGATCACGCGCGGCATGGGCGCGCTCGACCTATTGAACAGCACGATCCTTATCGCGTTGTTCCCCTCGCTCATCATGCTCATCGGTTCGGCCGTGCTGCTCGGCTGGCACTGGCCGATGATGGGCCTGATCACTGCCTGCGGCTCTCTCGCCTATGTCGGATTGACGATCACGCTAACACTCGAATATATCGCGCCGCCGGCGAGCCTTGCGAACAGCTGGGATAGCAGGCTTGGCGGCGCGCTCGCCGACGCGATCAGTTGCAACCCGGTGGTCAAAGGCTTCGCAGCCGAACAACGGGAAAACGAGCGCCTCGCGAAGGTCATCGCCAAGTGGCGACGTCGGATGCGTCGGACCTGGGTGCATGGAGCGATCAGCGGCTCGGCGCAAGGCGCAACACTGCTCGCGCTCCGGGCGACGGTGATCTGCTATGCCCTGGTTCTGTGCTCACGCCACCAGGCAACCGCGGGCGATATCGCCCTCGTGCTTACCTCTTTCTTTGTGCTGCAGGGCTACCTGCGCGACATAGGCATGCACGTCCGCAACGTGCAGCGCTCAGTGAATGATATGGAGGAACTGGTCTATATCCAGAGTCAGCCGCTCGATATCGCTGATTGTCCGGAGGCTAAGCAGATCCGGATCATGAAGGGCCGCATCGATTTTAAGAACGTCTATTTCCATTATGGAAACGATGGATTGCCGCTCTTTAGGGACTTCTCAGTGTCGATAAAGGCTCGCGAACGGGTCGGTCTGGTCGGCCCCTCCGGCTCCGGCAAGACCACCTTTGTGAAGCTCATCCAGCGGCTTTACGATGTGAAAGGCGGTCGAATCCAGATCGACGATCAAGACATTTCGAAGGTACGCAGGCTTCGCTGCGCTCTCAGATTGCGATTGTGCAGCAGGAATGCCTCTTGTTCCATCGAACGCTGGCCGAAAACATAGCTTACGGCCAGCCCGGTGCCAGCCAGGCCGAGATTGAGGAGGCGGCACAGCTCGCCAGCGCGCATGAATTCATCGCGCGCCTGCCGAAGGGTTATGGTACACTGGTCGGCGAGCGTGGCGTAAAACTTTCCGGCGGCGAGCGCCAGCGGGTGGCGATCGCGCGCGCCTTCCTTGCGGACGCGCCGATCTTAATTCTGGACGAGGCAACCTCGAGCCTTGATACGGAGTCGGAAGTGCTGATCCAGAACGCGATGGAACGGCTGATGGTCGGGCGCACCACGCTGATCATCGCGCACCGGCGATCACGCCGCGCTGATTCGTCTAAACAGCGGCATCTACCGCCGTCTTTTCGAGCGGCAGCGCTGGGGCGTGGCGAAGGGGCTGGGTTTGAAGTGGACCCTATGCTGATGACCACTGGGTCCGGCTTCTTAAGTGGAACTGCCACCGTTCGTTCTTCTCAATAATTTTACGCTACTCTTGCTTGCTGCTGTTGTGGCTGTGGGCAACGCGCAGCGTTGTCCAAGCTTCTCGCTTGCGAGAAGCGTCATATCCACAGCCTCTTCGCCGAATGCGCCGGTGGACACCAGCCCGCCAGACCGCCACGGTCTTCCAGCGCCTGATGAGTCATCTGTGAAGAATGCAGATCTGCCTGAGAGACGGGCAGAAGTTGGCACGATAAAGTATTCGATTTTGCAGGAAAGCTGGGTGTTGTGGCACGCTTTCTGTATCCATCCGAGCTAGTACCTACTGTTCTTAAAGCGTGAGTCGTGATTCAAGGTCGGGATGATACCCGAAGCAAGAGAAGTCCACCTTTCGAGGAAAGATCGCAAGGTGCTGGAGGCGTGTTGCCGCTCCCCGGTGACGTTGCAGCGCGATTTGAAGCGGGCGCGGATAGTTCTGTTGGCGGCGGATGGACGCAGCACTCGGTCGATCGCCAAGGAAGTTGGGGTCCAGCCGCGGATTGTCAGCCTTTGGCGGCATCGCTATGCCGACCAAGGCCTTGAAGGGCTGCAAGACAAGCCGTGACCGGGCAAGCAGCCAATCTATACGAAGGCCACCGACAAGCGGATTCTGAAGCTGCTGGACAAGCCGCCGCCGGACGGGTTCGCACGCTGGACCGGGCCCCTGCTGGCCGGGGCGCTGGGCGATGTTGACGTCCAATATGTCTGGCGGTTCCTGCGCAGCCACAAGATTGACCTCGCGGCTCGTAAGTCCTGGTGTGAGAGCAACGACCCGAACTTTACGGCCAAAGCCGCCGATGTTGTCGGCCTCTATGTCGCCCCGCCCGCGAAGGCCATTGTGCTGTGCGTGGACGAGAAGCCCTCGATCCAGGCTTTGGAGCGAGCGCAGGGTTATCTGAAGTTGCCCAATGGCCGCGCCTTGACCGGCCAGAGCCACGATTACAAGCGGCATGGCACCACAACATTGTTTGCGGCGCTCGAAGTCGCCACCGGAAAGATCATCGCGGCGCATTCAAAACGCCGACGCCGCGTCGAGTTTCTCGACTTCATGAACAGCGTCACCGCGGCTTTTCCGAACCGGAAGCTTCACGTCATCCTCGACAACCTCAACACCCACAAGAAGAACGAGCATTGGCTCAAGGCCCACCCCAACGTGCAATTTCATTTCACGCCGACAAGTGCGTCTTGGCTCAATCAGGTCGAGGTATGGTTTTCGATCTTGCAGGGGCAGTCGCTCAGCGGCACCTCCTTCACAAGCCTCACGCAGCTTCAGGAGCACATCGATGCCTACGTCAACGCATACAACGACAGAGCCGAGCCCTTCGTCTGGACCAAGAAAAAGGTCCGTCAACGCCGTTTCAAAGGCCGCCGTATCACTCAGCTCTGATTCTGGGTACTAGTACCTACTGTTCTTAAAGCGTGAGTCGTGATTCAAGGTCGGGATGATACCCGAAGCAAGAGAAGTCCACCTTTCGAGGAAAGATCGCAAGGTGCTTGAGGCGTGTTGCCGCTCCCCGGTGACGTTGCAGCGCGATTTGAAGCGGGCGCGGATAGTTCTGTTGGCGGCGGATGGACGCAGCACTCGGTCGATCGCCAAGGAAGTTGGGGTCCAGCCGCGGATTGTCAGCCTTTGGCGGCATCGCTATGCCGACCAAGGCCTTGAAGGGCTGCAAGACAAGCCGCGACCGGGCAAGCAGCCAATCTATACGAAGGCCACCGACAAGCGGATTCTGAAGCTGCTGGACAAGCCGCCGCCGGACGGGTTCGCACGCTGGACCGGGCCCCTGCTGGCCGGGGCGCTGGGCGATGTTGACGTCCAATATGTCTGGCGGTTCCTGCGCAGCCACAAGATTGACCTCGCGGCTCGTAAGTCCTGGTGTGAGAGCAACGACCCGAACTTTACGGCCAAAGCCGCCGATGTTGTCGGCCTCTATGTCGCCCCGCCCGCGAAGGCCATTGTGCTGTGCGTGGACGAGAAGCCCTCGACCCAGGCTTTGGAGCGAGCGCAGGGTTATCTGAAGTTGCCCAATGGCCGCGCCTTGACCGGCCAGAGCCACGATTACAAGCGGCATGGCACCACAACATTGTTTGCGGCGCTCGAAGTCGCCACCGGAAAGATCATCGCGGCGCATTCAAAACGCCGACGCCGCGTCGAGTTTCTCGACTTCATGAACAGCGTCACCGCGGCTTTTCCGAACCGGAAGCTTCACGTCATCCTCGACAACCTCAACACCCACAAGAAGAACGAGCATTGGCTCAAGGCCCACCCCAACGTGCAATTTCATTTCACGCCGACAAGTGCGTCTTGGCTCAATCAGGTCGAGGTATGGTTTTCGATCTTGCAGGGGCAGTCGCTCAGCGGCACCTCCTTCACAAGCCTCACGCAGCTTCAGGAGCACATCGATGCCTACGTCAACGCATACAACGACAGAGCCGAGCCCTTCGTCTGGACCAAGAAAAAGGTCCGTCAACGCCGTTTCAAAGGCCGCCGTATCACTCAGCTCTGATTCTGGGTACTAGCTTACGATTACCCACATCTTTTGAGGTGCACTGAGCCGAAAAACTTGAGTCGCCAGAATCGCTTGTGATTCTTTGATGGGCACCTGATTCGAGAAGAGGTGCTCTATGGGACTGACTTCACCCGCCCGGGATGAGAAGGCGCATCGGTTGGCGTCTGACGTTGTGACTTGGTTTGACCGTGAAGCTGCGCTGTGCGAATTCCAGGACGCTCGACTTGGCGAGAGATTTCGTATGCTGCTGAAGCAGATTGGTGGAGACATCGGACAGAGCATCCCGATGGTTTGCCAAGACTGGGCGAATACCAAGGCGGCCTATCGTTTCTTCTCCAATGAACGAGTAGGCGAGGCCGATATCCTGTCTGGTCATTTTAAAGCGACGCGGGAACGTATCGCGGCTGCGAAGGGGCCTGTTCTTGTCCTGCATGATACGACCGAATTCAGCTATCAAAGGGAGCGCCCGGATCTGATCGGGATGATTAAGCGCATCCCCAAAAGCAACTCTCGAAGATTGGACGGGAAACCCCAAACGTACACGACATGCGGAATATTGATGCATTCGAGCCTTGCGGTGACCCTCGAGGGGCTTCCACTGGGGCTCAGCGCTGTGAAGTGCTGGACCAGAAAGAAATTCAGAGGGTCGCTGCGCTCAGGCGCGAGGTCAACCTGACACGGATCCCCATTGAAACCAAGGAGAGCATTCGGTGGTTGGAGAACCTCAAACAATCCACCGAGCTTTTCGAGAAGCCATCGCAGTGCATCCATATCGGTGATCGTGAGGCCGATATTTATGAATTGTTTTGCGCCGCCCAAGAGGTTGGAACGCATTTCTTGGTAAGGACCTGTGTCAATCGCCTGGCAGGCGATGGCGATCATACCGTTGCAACGATAATGGACGAGGTCGTGGTCAAAGGTCTCCACCGGATCGAAGTCCAGGATAGCAAGGGCAATCCAGACCAGGCTGTTCTTGAAATCCGGTATCGTAAAATTCGTATTCTGCCACCGATAGGCAAGCAGTCGCGGTATCCAGCTTTGACTTTGACAGTGATCCACGCTGATGAAAGAGGAGCGCCAAAGAACAGAAAGAAGATTGAATGGAAACTCCTGACCGATCTTCCAGTGCAATCGCGCGGGGATGCGATCGAGAAACTCGAATGGTATTCCTTGCGATGGAAGATCGAGGTCTTCCACAAGATACTCAAATCCGGCTGTAGGGCAGAGGACTCGCAACTGCGGACCGCTCAGCGACTGACGAATCTGATCTCGGTATTCTGCATTGTGAGCTGGCGCATTTTTTGGATGACGATGCTTAATCGTTCAGCGCCAAATGCCTCACCGGAGTTTGTGCTGACCAAAGGTGACATCCAATTGCTTGATCGGCTCGTCAAAGACAAGATTCCAGTCAGCACACAACGAAAGACATTGTCGCATTATCTCATCAAGATCGCCAGGCTCGGCGGCTACCTCGCCCGTGCCAACGATCCGCCACCAGGGAATCTGATCATGTGGCGCGGATTGTCGCGAGTCATCGATATCGCAACGGGAGCGACAATCTGACTCAAAAATGTGGGTAATCGTAAGCCGAGCTAGGGCCTGTTTGGATTCCGGATTCTCATCCTGGCTTGGTTGTGATTCAAGCTTGGGATGGACCGATTCGTTTTGACTGATGCCCAATGGGCGAAGATGGAGCCGCTTTGTCTTGGCAAGCCGGGTGATCCCGGCCGGAGCGGCAATAACAACCGGCTGTTTGTCGAAGCCGTGCTGTGGATTGCGCGCACGGGCAGTCCGTGGCGCGATCTGCCGCGCGCCTTCGGCAACTGGATAACCGTGTACACGCGCTTCCGCGACTGGGCCAAGGCGGGCGTCTGGAAGCGCATGTTTGATGCGGTCTCGGACGAGCCGGACATGGAGTACGTCATGGTTGATGCCACCATCGTCAAAGTCCACCGCCACGGACAGGGCGCAAAAGGGGGACGCAAAACCAGGCGATCGGCCGCTCGAAAGGCGGAATGACCACCAAAATCCTGGCACTGACCGACGCGCTCGGCAATCTCCTGCGTTTCGTGCTGCTGCCAGGACAGCGCTTCGACACGGTCGGCGTCCCGCCGTTGATCGAAGGGCTGACCTTCGATGCGATGATCGCCGACAAGGCGTTCGACAGCAACGCCATCATTGCCGACCTCGACGCACGCGGCGCCAAGGTCGTCATCTCCCAGCACCCGCGGCGCGCAAAACCTCTCGCCATCGACGCGGAAATCTACAAATGGCGACATCTGATCGAAAATTTCTTCTGCAAGCTCAAGGAATTCAAGCGGATCGCCATGCGAGCCGACAAAACAGATATCAGCTTCGAAGCCATGATCAATCTCACCGCCGCTGTGATAAATTCAAGATGAATCCAAACAGGCCCTAGGCCGCGGACAGTGGATCCCCGATTTCACCGCTTGAGGGGTTCGGGGTTTTCCTTGTGTATCCTGATGAGCTCCATCAGGTTTTCGATGCCGAAGTCGGTGAACGCCATGACGCCTTCGTCACCTATGCCGTAAACCCAGATGACGCCGTCCTCCGGATCGGAAGCAGGAAGCGCGACGCTGCTGCGCCGTCCGCCGGCGGCGCCATCCGCTTGTCCACGCAGACCAGCTGCAGCAGATCGGCCATCGCGCGCTCGCCGGCCTCCGCCAGGCTAGCGCCGCTGATGATTACGGGCGGCAGCGCTCTTCCAGTTCTTCAGTCGCTGCAGAACTTCTCTAACTTCAAGATTGGGGCCGTTCCGTTCAGCGTCCTTATTGCGGCCGGTCTGGTCGCGGTGGTTTCGATCCTGATCAATGGCACCATCGTTGGGCGGCGCTATATCGCGGTAGGTGCCAATCCAGCGACGGCGCAATCATCCGGCATCAAGATTTTGCGGTATCAGATTGGCACATATGTGGCGGCGGCCATTTGCTACGCGATCACCGGAATTCTTCTTGCAGGCTTTGTCGGCTACGCCTCGCCTACCGCAGGAAGCGACTACCTCTTGCCAAGCATTGCTGCAGTCGTCGTGGGAGGCACTCCGTTCACAGGCGGTCGTGGAAGCGTGATCGCAAGTGGCGCCGCAGCCTTGTTCATGGCGCAACTGGGACAGATGGTGCTCGCGCTCGGGGCGGGACCGGCTCAGCAATTGCTCGTTCAGGCCGCAACAATCGTCTTGGCGACGTCGATCCGCAGAATTCCGGTCAAATCGCTGCTGCGGTTCACGAACTCTCGCATGGCAGAGCAATCGACTGGTTCCGATGCGAGGGGTTGACGACCGAGAAAGTCGCATCGGCGGGCGCCCACTTAGGCGTGGAGAGGACGAGCTTGACGGTTCATCAGCAACACCTTCCGAAAAAACGACTATGAGCCTTCCCAGCACCATTGCTGAAGTCCCCCAACATAACCGCCGGCTGTGGGTGACGAATGAGAGGTAATATATTGCTTACACTCGAGCGATCCTGTCTCGGGCGACTTCCGAGGGACGGCGAAGACAGCGGATGGCGGCGCGTACGGACAAGTGAACTTGGCGCTTGCAGGCTAGTAGGGGATGCGCCACTCAACTAGAATTGAAGAGGCTCGAACATGGTTGGAGGCTTCATCATGGCCGCGATTACTTCACTTCCGATTGCTCGTCCCGTCGCGATCCCCCTGCGGGAAATCTTGCCTTGGGCTGTCTTCGGAGGCTTGTTGCTTGTTCTCGGTATCTACTTCATCGGCGTGGAGCAGGGCGCGACAGCATTGTTCAACGGCACCTATGTGCATGAGTTTGTCCACGACGGGCGTCACCTCCTCGGCTTCCCCTGCCACTGAGCATCGCTTTCGTCCGACGAGTTTCCAGGATGCTCGTCGGATTTGGGCAACGTTCGCCTGGCGAAGCGAATATCGATGATGGGAAAGCTCCTTGCGCGCGGGATGATTGTCGGCCTCGTCGCCGCGCTTCTCTCGTTTGGCTTTCTAGAGCTGGCTCCGCAAATTCGGACAGTAGCTTGAGTGGATTTTCTGCCTGACAGCGGCGAGGATTCTTGCCGCGAATCAGGAGCGAAGATGACGAAGAAGAGCCGCCGGATGCATTCTCCGGCATTCAAGGCGAAGGTTGCTTTGGCTGCGGTCAAAGGCGACAAGACGCTGGCGGAGCTGGCGCAACTGTTTGATGTTCATCCGAACCAGATCACGATCTGGAAAAACCAGCTCCTGGAAGGCGCCGCCGGCGTGTTTGGGCATGACAAGGCGTCGGCCGAGACGCCGGTCGATTTGAAGGCGTTACATGCCAAGATCGGCGAGCTGGCGTTGGAAAACGATTTTTTGTCCGGCGCGCTCACCAAGGCGGGCCTGCTGAGCGCAAAGCGATGATCGACCGCGGTCATGATCTTTCTATCGTGCGCCAGGCGAAGGTCCTGAAGCTGGCTCGCAGCACGGTCTACTATGAACCTCGGCCAGTTTCGGCCGAGGACCTTGCCTTGATGCGTCGGCTCGATGAGCTGCATCTCGATTATCCCTTCGCGGGAGCGCGTATGCAGCGATCGTTGCTGCGGCGGGAGGGCGTATACGCCGGTCGCCGCCACATCGCGACGCTGATGAAGCGCATGGGGATCGAGGCGGTCTATCGTCGCCCGAACACGAGTAAGCCGGCACCGGGTCACAAGATCTACCCGTACCTGTTGCGCGGATTGAAGATCGAGCGGCCCGACCAGGCGTGGGCAATGGACATCACCTACATTCCGATGCGGCGTGGCTTCGTCTATCTCGCGGCGGTCGTCGATGTGTTCAGCCGACGGGTCCTGGCCCATCGCGTCTCGATCACAATGGAGGCGGCCTTCTGCGTCGAAGCGGTCCAGGAGGCGTTGGCGAAGCACGGCAGGCCCGAGATTTTCAACACGGACCAGGGCAGCCAGTTCACCAGCCTCGAGTTCACCGATGTGCTGCTGGACGCGAAGATCGCCATCAGCATGGACGGCAAGGGCGCCTGGCGCGACAACGTGTTTGTCGAGCGGCTCTGGCGCACGGTCAAATACGAAGAAGTTTATCTCCGCGCCTACGACAGCGTGTCCGAGGCGCGAGCGTCAATTGCCAAGTATCTGGCCTTCTACAATCAGGGACGCCCTCACTCGAGCCTTGACGGGCGCACGCCCGACGAGGCTTACTTCGGCACGCAAGCTATGGTGATGGCCGCATGACCGTCGCCGACGATTTTGTCGTCGCTCTGGTCGGGCTACGCCCTCCCGACGCAACGACAAAATCGTAAGGCCCCGCGTTCAGCATAACCCGGCAGGAATCCACTTAAATCCCGCGGGGCGCTGTCCAAACAACCGGCGCCAGCTCTCTACCTCCTTCTTCGCGCCGTCGTGGCGCACCAACCCCGACCAGCTCCGACGACCCGAGCGCTACCAGCAGAGCACGCCGATCAAAGGGGTCCCTTTTGGATGCCGATAGGGGGTCCCAGTCGAACGCCGATTGACACGCGACAATCGGATGTTCGTGGAAGGTGTGCTTTGGATTGTTCGCACGGGCTCTCCCTGGCGTGATCTCCCGGAGGCGTTCGGGGATTGGAACAGCGTGTTCCGGCGCTTCAGTCGATGGAGCATCAAGGGCGTCTGGTGGCGGATCTTCGAGGCGATGTCCGATGATCCTGACTTCGAATATCTGATCGTCGATTCAACCATCGTCCGGGCGCATCAGCACGCCGCCGGCGCCAAAAAAGGGGGTCTGAAGATCAGGCGATCGGCCGCTCGCGCGGGGGGCTGAGCACCAAGATACATATGGCCGTTCGTGGCTTGGGATGTCCCGTACGGTTCGCGCTGACCGCAGGCCAGAAGGGCGATGCACCGCAAGCTGCCGCATTGATCGAGGGACTACCTGCCGAGGTCGTCATGGCCGACACGGCCTATGACGACCTCGGCTGGTAATCCCTCGAGCATATTCCATGCCGAAACACACCGCTGGGCGGCAAAGCCGATCATCTCGCGCAACAGATCGGCATCAGGGGTCTTCTCCACGAGCGTCCGCAGGTTCATCATATCGTCGGTCATCGGTGGTTCCGCGGTTGCGTTGGCGTGTCGCAACCCGATCCTACCGGAGAACTGCCGGTGACCACCGCAAAGCCATCACTGAGGACACGACCAACGTTCGGTCTCGGCACGCTACGAGAAGGCCCCGCGAACTGGTTGTGGCCACGCCCGTCAGCTGAGCATGAGCACAAACGGCTTGAAGCGCACGTAGCGTCAGGTTGTACGATCATAGGTGTTTGCGAACGGCCCTAGAGCCGTTCATCGAGGAGTAAAAATGCTTCGATTCTCAAATGGAGATCCACTTAGCCTTACTAGCGCGGCGGCGCGAGCGATTGAGCTCGGTGAGCTGGATGCCTGTTATCGCGAGCTCACAGGCCGCCAGCGTCCGTAGAACAGAAGAAACGGCTGGTTATTTCACGATGCAAGTAGCGAGAATGAGTGATTGAGCGACGATCTCCATCTTGAAGAGAAAGCCATCGAGGCGGTACTCTTTTACCGAGAGGCTCTTACCGCTGCCGAGAAGTCTGAAACCGTGCAAGCGCTCGCACATCGAGCGCTCATGAACATGCTGCCCGAGCTCGAGCGCGCAGTTCTCGAGGATCGATCTCCATCAATACGGAGCAAGCTGTTTGATGCCGGTGCGAAAGCGGTCGTTCGATTGAATGAGGCGCGGCAGGTCTTGGATGAGGCGACCGCACGGTTAGAGGGAGCTCGCCAGGCCCTGGCGGCTCTCGAGGGGCAGCTCGGATACATTCCAAATGTTCCGGCGACAGCAAATCGAATTTAGATGACGGCTGCGTGAGCACTGTCGTGAACTGACGGAGAAGATCTGGATGGCTCGCGTCGCGAGCGGGCATCTGAAAGTTGAGCCCGCAATGTAGCGGGGTCTATCGCGTCAGTACGTCAATTTCGCTGCTCGACCGTTGGACAATGCGGCGCCTCCGATCTGCTCGCATTCCTGAGGCAACCACGATGCTCGGCCCGGCGCGCCGCCGAAGTGTCTCGCGGAGAACGCGCAACGCTCTTAAGAAATTGATAGTGCAGCAAAATCATGTTGGAACTCGATAGACAAGTCGCTGATTGCGCTCGTTAGAAATGTCACCGCAAGGCCCGGCGAGGAGGGCGCACGGACGCGAAGCTGGCCGGGGTTGCGCAGCGGCCGGGCGCCCGGATGAGAGCCCCAATGCCAGCGACGGCGACTGGTCGAGTTGCGGGTTTTAGCCCGCCTTGAACAAGCTCGGACCTTGGCCACGTCGCCGCGGAGCCTTCTGGCTGCGGCTGAAGTCGAGCAGCTTCTGCTGCTCGGCAAGTGTACGCCAGAACCGACCCTAACCGCTTGTTCTCGACGATCTCCGCCTGGTCGACTTGTCGCGCCTTGTCGAACGTCCGGTAGGGCGGCGCACGGCCCCTGTGCTTGATCACAAGCCGCCCGTCCGGATGGTCGAACACGGTGACGCGCTGGCGGGCGAGGGTGCTCGTAATCTCGTTCGGCTCGAGGATGAACAGCATCTTGTCGTATTGCAGCGTCAGACTCTGCTATACCGTGCGCTCTTCCTTCCAGGCAAAGGCATCATCGACGACGTCGTGCTCAGTCAGCGGTCGATGCACGTCCTTGTCACTGAAGGGAGGCTTCGCCAACCGCCGATTGTAGCCTTCCATGAACGCGGGCAAAAATGCGTTGCCGGCCTCGATGGTTGAGATTCCGGCCAGCCGCATCTCCTTCAACAGACGATCTTGCAGCGTTCCATTGGCTCGTTCGACGCGCCCCTTCGACTGCGGAGCGTTGGCACAGATGATATCGATGTTGAGCTCGTGCAACGCCCGGCCAAACTGGGTCATGCCGTCACCCCCGGGCGCCCCGACCCTTGTTTACCCGGAACGTCGCGTGCTTATCCGAGTAGAATGCGATCGGCTTGCCGTAGCGCTGCAAATAGGCGCGCGTCGCAGCTCTTCTAACGGTGGTCTATTGCTCGCATAACATAGATTATGGAATATATTCCTATTACCAGAAATCCGAAACTCGCTGGTTAGCCCCTGACCGAGGTTTGTTACGACGCGATCGCTTGTCTTCGCTGGACAGCGTCGCGTTGGCGTCGCCTTCGTTTCCGCATGAGCCGAACTGGGGCTATCGAAGGCATCGGTGACAGAGTCGTGGCCGGCGTCGGCTCCTCAACCGCACGGACATCAGGGAGCTGCTCCGTTGCGTGTTGGGCGGGTGCGGGCCGAGCCTCCATGATCTCGAGAAGGGCGCGTCCCTTGTCAGTGACACGCCAGCCGCCGTTCATCCGCTCGATGAGACCTTGGGAGAAGATATCCAAGTCGGGCACGCGGGCTGCCAATCGCTTCGTGCGTTCGGCCCAGTCTCGTCCGCTGGTCGCCAGAATCGCCATATCCCGCTTGAGGTCCGCCATAGCGACGAACCCGTCTGGATAGCTAACTAGTACCTTGAGAACCGTCACCTGGAAGGTCACCGCCCCACCCGTACCGGCTTCCGCTAACTTGCTTCGTCACATCCTAGGAGCATTCGTGAGCCTCTGTCGACTCGCGACATTCACCCGCTGGCTATCGTTGGAGGTGGCGTGGTGATGGCTGAAGACGGCCCCGGATCGGTCATAATCAGAGCTGGCTCCGCAAATTCGGACAGTAGCTTGAGTGGATTTTCTGCCTGACAGCGGCGAGGATTCTTGCCGCGAATCAGGAGCGAAGATGACGAAGAAGAGCCGCCGGATGCATTCTCCGGCATTCAAGGCGAAGGTTGCTTTGGCTGCGGTCAAAGGCGACAAGACGCTGGCGGAGCTGGCGCAACTGTTTGATGTTCATCCGAACCAGATCACGATCTGGAAAAACCAGCTCCTGGAAGGCGCCGCCGGCGTGTTTGGGCATGACAAGGCGTCGGCCGAGACGCCGGTCGATTTGAAGGCGTTACATGCCAAGATCGGCGAGCTGGCGTTGGAAAACGATTTTTTGTCCGGCGCGCTCACCAAGGCGGGCCTGCTGAGCGCAAAGCGATGATCGACCGCGGTCATGATCTTTCTATCGTGCGCCAGGCGAAGGTCCTGAAGCTGGCTCGCAGCACGGTCTACTATGAACCTCGGCCAGTTTCGGCCGAGGACCTTGCCTTGATGCGTCGGCTCGATGAGCTGCATCTCGATTATCCCTTCGCGGGAGCGCGTATGCAGCGATCGTTGCTGCGGCGGGAGGGCGTATACGCCGGTCGCCGCCACATCGCGACGCTGATGAAGCGCATGGGGATCGAGGCGGTCTATCGTCGCCCGAACACGAGTAAGCCGGCACCGGGTCACAAGATCTACCCGTACCTGTTGCGCGGATTGAAGATCGAGCGGCCCGACCAGGCGTGGGCAATGGACATCACCTACATTCCGATGCGGCGTGGCTTCGTCTATCTCGCGGCGGTCGTCGATGTGTTCAGCCGACGGGTCCTGGCCCATCGCGTCTCGATCACAATGGAGGCGGCCTTCTGCGTCGAAGCGGTCCAGGAGGCGTTGGCGAAGCACGGCAGGCCCGAGATTTTCAACACGGACCAGGGCAGCCAGTTCACCAGCCTCGAGTTCACCGATGTGCTGCTGGACGCGAAGATCGCCATCAGCATGGACGGCAAGGGCGCCTGGCGCGACAACGTGTTTGTCGAGCGGCTCTGGCGCACGGTCAAATACGAAGAAGTTTATCTCCGCGCCTACGACAGCGTGTCCGAGGCGCGAGCGTCAATTGCCAAGTATCTGGCCTTCTACAATCAGGGACGCCCTCACTCGAGCCTTGACGGGCGCACGCCCGACGAGGCTTACTTCGGCACGCAAGCTATGGTGATGGCCGCATGACCGTCGCCGACGATTTTGTCGTCGCTCTGGTCGGGCTACGCCCTCCCGACGCAACGACAAAATCGTAAGGCCCCGCGTTCAGCATAACCCGGCAGGAATCCACTTAAATCCCGCGGGGCGCTGTCCAAACAACCGGCGCCAGCTCTCTCACCATGGTTGAGATACTTCCTGCCGCCATCTGGGCCATAGAGGCTGAAGCTGTAGTCGCCGCTGTCGCGGTCCCGCGCCGCAACCTTCCTGCGCATATTGTTGCAAGCGGATTTTGCCAGTTGATTCAAATAATTCGCTCCCGCGCCGCGCTTGGTTAAGAGCCGGCACTCAATAATAAATGTTGAAGCTACAAGCATTTGGAAGGTCAAACAACACTATGCGCAGTAGTGTAGTGCTGAAAGTAAAGTAACTAAAAGCACTTAGCTGGAAGTGTGCTATATCTATAGGTGGAATAGTCCATGCTCTATCGACCTTCATCTTGCCGAAAAACCGCGATCGCCCTCACGACTGGCGCTGTGATCGCCGCCGCTGCTGCGTTTCCGGCGGCTGCGCAGCAAGCTTCCAGCGTTCAAGGATCGCCCGCCTGCGCAAGCATTTCGGACAACTTGGCGGCGATCAAATGCGAGATCAGGGAATCTGAACGTCGTACGCAAGAAGCGAAGGCGCGGGGTATTGCGGCTGATGCGCGCGCGGCGGCGGCGCGTGCTGATAGCGCGGCTGCTCGTGCTGAAACCGCAGATTTCGAAAAGAAGGACGCCAAGATTGATGCGTCTACGGCATGCTTCGAGTTCATAAAGAAGGGTGTTACTGCAAAGCTGTTTGAGAAATCAGACGTGCTTGCTTCTGTAGGTGGCAGGATCACGATCGATAATGCGTGCATTGCGGCCAACAAATTTGGGTACGATCGCCGCGCGTCGAACGCCGCGCCCGTCGTCCGGTAAAATCTGAAAACTAAACGGTAAAGCTGGACGCAGCCGCATTCTTGGCTTGCTTTACAGGCTTTGCGGGTTGGGAGCCCGGCTTATTCGTACTGGGTTCGTCGGGTTTTCTGGTGCTAGCTTCTGCTGTTCTAACGGCAGGCTTGCTCGCTTCTTTTTCCCCAGCTTTAAGCACACTTGGGCTATCGCTAAAGTCATCCATGCCGCCCTGCACGGAAGCCGCTTTGACTTCCGTGGCTTGCTTCTGGTCATCGCGTTGGCGTAGGGCCTGTTGCCGTGTGGATTGCTCGTTTTGCGCTGTAGCTTCCTTGTCTCCTGCTTTTAGCTCTTCTTTGAATTCCGCGTCTTTCTTGGTGCCGAGCACTTTCTGTTCGCGCTCAAAAGTCTTCCGCGATTCCGGATGCGATTTCTTGAAGCGTTCCATCGTGTCGTTGAAATGCTTCGTCGTATTCCTCCGCTAAGGGCCGCCTTGTTTGATGGGCGCGAGCGCTGCAGGTCCTAGGGGTAATCCTAGGAGAAGCGCTATGACGATTTCGAGGGCGGAGGTGATCACAACGGTCGAGCGGCGGCGCCGGTGGTCGCAGGATGAGAAGGAACGGCTCGTCGCAGCGTCGCTCGAGCCCGGCGCCAATGTTTCCGAGGTGGCTCGCGTGGCCGGGCTTCATGTGAGCCAACTGTTCAGGTGGCGTAAGGAGCTTTGCAGGCACGGCGAAGCGAGCATAGCGCCGTTTGTTCCGGTCGAGATTGGGCCGTCTGCGCTACCGCGGGAGGTGGCCGAAGCGGCGTTGACGCCAACGGCGCGTCGACGCAAGAGCCAGGGCATCATCGAGATTGATCTTGGTAGCGGGCACCGCATCCGGGTCGATGGCGACGTTGATGGAGATGCGCTACGTCGCGTTCTCGATGCTTTGGTCCGCCGATGATCCCGGTTCCGACGGGCGCGCGAGTGTGGCTCGCGACAGGCTACACGGACATGCGCCGAGGCTTTCCGTCGTTGGCGCTCCAAGTGCAGGAGGTGCTGCACAAAGACCCGCTCAGCGGTCATTTGTTTGTCTTCCGCGGTCGCCGCAGCGATCTTGTGAAGCTGATCTGGCACGACGGCCAAGGAGCATGCCTTTTTACCAAAAGACTCGAGCGAGGAAGGTTCATCTGGCCATCGGTTGGCGGTGAAACGGTAACGATCTCGCCGGCGCAGTTGAGTTATCTGTTGTCCGGAATCGATTGGCGCACCCCGCAAGAAACCCAGCGTCCGACGCGGGTCGGATAACCGTTTTGGGTTTGAATCTGCTGCTCGATCTGATTCAATGGCTTCATGAGCTCGAAGCCAGACGATCTTCCTGCGGATCTTGCGAGCGCCTACATGGCGCTGCTGGCCGAGCGCAAGGCGTTGCAAGTTGAGCGCGATATCGCAGTCGCGGATGCCGCCAGCGCGCGGGCGGAGCTGTCGGACAACGAAGCGTTGATCGCACATCTCGAACTGCGGATCGAGAAGCTCAAACGCGAACTGTACGGGCCGCGGTCCGAGCGCACGGCGCGGCTGATCGAGCAATTGGAATTGGAGCTCGAAGAACTCATCACCATGGCGAGTGAGGATGAGCTCGCCGCGCGTGCCGCGGCTGCAAAGGTACAGAACGTTCGGGCCTTCACGCGCAAGCGGCCGGTGCGCAAGCCTTGGCCGGACGACATCGAACGCGAGCGGGTCGTCATTGAGGCGCCAACGAGCTGCGCCTGCTGCGGCGGATCGCGCCTGGCGAAGCTGGGCGAGGATGTGACCGAGACGTTGGAGGAGATCCCGCGCCGGTTCAAGCTGATCGAGACGGTGCGGGAAAAGTTCACCTGCCGCGATTGTGAGAAGATCAGCCAGCCGCCCGCGCCGTTCCATGCCACACCGCGTGGCTTCATCGGTCCGCAACTGCTGGCGACAATCCTGTTCGACAAGTTCGGCATGCATATCCCGCTCAACCGTCAGAGCGTGCGCTTTAAGGCCGAGAGGATCGATCTGCCGCTGTCGACGCTGGCCGACCAGGTCGGCCACGGAACCTTCGCCGTTATGCCGCTGTTCCAGCTGATCGAGCACCATGTGCTCGCGGCCGAGCGCCTACATGGCGACGACACCACCATCCGCATCCTGGCGAAGGGCAAGTGCACGACTGGGCGGATCTGGACGTATGTGCGGGATGACCAGCCGTTCGCCGGGCCTGCGCCGCCGGCGGCGGTCTATTACGCCTCGAGCGACCGACGGGGCGAACATCCCCAGAAGCATCTGGCCGCCTTCGCCGGTATCTTGCAGGCGGATTGCTATAGCGGCTTCGAGCCGTTGTTCGATCCGAAAAGAAAAGCGATGCCGATCACGCCCGCATTTTGCCTGGCCCATGCGCGGCGGGGATTCTTCGAGCTGGCCGACATCGAGAAAACGGCCAGGGAAGGCCGCAAGGGCAAACCGGTCTCCCCGATCGCGCTGGAGGCGGTCAGGCGTCTTGACGCTCTGTTCGAGATCGAGCGCGCCATCAACGGCCGCAATGCCGACGAGCGGCGTGCCGTACGCCAGGAGAGGAGCAAGCCGCTTCTCGATGACTTGCACGACTGGCTGCTCCGCGAGCGAGAAGCCCTGTCGCGCTCCTCCGAGGTCCTGAAGCCCATGAACTACATGCTCAGGCGCTGGGACGACTTCTCCCGCTTCCTCGATGATGGCAGGATCTGCCTCAGCAATAATGCCGCTGAAAGAGCGTTGCGCGGCATCGCGTTGGGCAGGCGCAACTGGACCTTCGCCGGCAGCCTGCGCGGCGCCGACCGCGCTGCCATCATGCTGACGATGATCACGACCTGCCGCCTGAACAACGTCGATCCCAAAGCCTGGCTCGCCGACGTCCTCGCCCGGATCGCCGATCTTCCCACTTCGCGTCTGCGCGAACTGCTGCCCTGGGAATGGAAGCTCCTGCGGCAAGCCAACAACCCCACCGATCAGCAGGCCGCCTGACCTTCACCCAACGCTATCTTACAGATCGCCACGCCCACGCGCATGCGTCAATCAGGCGGCCTTCGTCGTATGCGTACGCTTCGTCGCGCCTTCCTGTTCTTCCGGCTTGCAGTTGAACAGGCGCTCGGTGGCCTTGCGGTGTTCAGCCTGCTCGGGCGGCGTCAGCTTGTTGTGCGTTTCTTCGGAGGCCTTGCTCGCCTCGTTGTAGTCGACCTTGTTGCGTTTGGGGCCTTGTGAACGGGTGGCTTCAGCAAATGCCAGAAGCCGAGCACGCGCTCTGAAAGCTCTGCCGCGCCTTACGGGTCTGCCCATCCACGCGGCGGCATCCCCAACGCCGATAGAGCTGGCGCCGGTTGTTTGGACAGCGCCCCGCGGGATTTAAGTGGATTCCTGCCGGGTTATGCTGAACGCGGGGCCTTACGATTTTGTCGTTGCGTCGGGAGGGCGTAGCCCGACCAGAGCGACGACAAAATCGTCGGCGACGGTCATGCGGCCATCACCATAGCTTGCGTGCCGAAGTAAGCCTCGTCGGGCGTGCGCCCGTCAAGGCTCGAGTGAGGGCGTCCCTGATTGTAGAAGGCCAGATACTTGGCAATTGACGCTCGCGCCTCGGACACGCTGTCGTAGGCGCGGAGATAAACTTCTTCGTATTTGACCGTGCGCCAGAGCCGCTCGACAAACACGTTGTCGCGCCAGGCGCCCTTGCCGTCCATGCTGATGGCGATCTTCGCGTCCAGCAGCACATCGGTGAACTCGAGGCTGGTGAACTGGCTGCCCTGGTCCGTGTTGAAAATCTCGGGCCTGCCGTGCTTCGCCAACGCCTCCTGGACCGCTTCGACGCAGAAGGCCGCCTCCATTGTGATCGAGACGCGATGGGCCAGGACCCGTCGGCTGAACACATCGACGACCGCCGCGAGATAGACGAAGCCACGCCGCATCGGAATGTAGGTGATGTCCATTGCCCACGCCTGGTCGGGCCGCTCGATCTTCAATCCGCGCAACAGGTACGGGTAGATCTTGTGACCCGGTGCCGGCTTACTCGTGTTCGGGCGACGATAGACCGCCTCGATCCCCATGCGCTTCATCAGCGTCGCGATGTGGCGGCGACCGGCGTATACGCCCTCCCGCCGCAGCAACGATCGCTGCATACGCGCTCCCGCGAAGGGATAATCGAGATGCAGCTCATCGAGCCGACGCATCAAGGCAAGGTCCTCGGCCGAAACTGGCCGAGGTTCATAGTAGACCGTGCTGCGAGCCAGCTTCAGGACCTTCGCCTGGCGCACGATAGAAAGATCATGACCGCGGTCGATCATCGCTTTGCGCTCAGCAGGCCCGCCTTGGTGAGCGCGCCGGACAAAAAATCGTTTTCCAACGCCAGCTCGCCGATCTTGGCATGTAACGCCTTCAAATCGACCGGCGTCTCGGCCGACGCCTTGTCATGCCCAAACACGCCGGCGGCGCCTTCCAGGAGCTGGTTTTTCCAGATCGTGATCTGGTTCGGATGAACATCAAACAGTTGCGCCAGCTCCGCCAGCGTCTTGTCGCCTTTGACCGCAGCCAAAGCAACCTTCGCCTTGAATGCCGGAGAATGCATCCGGCGGCTCTTCTTCGTCATCTTCGCTCCTGATTCGCGGCAAGAATCCTCGCCGCTGTCAGGCAGAAAATCCACTCAAGCTACTGTCCGAATTTGCGGAGCCAGCTCTAACCTCCAATGCCCAGCTGAAGACGCACACTCGCTTCGGGCTAGGATCAATCGGGTTCCCTGTCCATAAATACTATATTTATCAATCGGTTGATGGGTAATTTACATATTATTAGCCTGCGATATGATATGAAATGTAGGATATAACCAGCCTATACCCGACATATCGTATCATCATGACAAAGCCATCGCCGACCCAACAAGACCGAGCCATCAAACTCCTCAAGGAGCGCGGCATCGCGCGCCCGTCCGAACTCGCCACGGTCGGCGTTACACCCGCGACCATCGCCCGCATGAAGCAAAAAGGCATTGTCGTCCAACTCGGGCGCGGTCTCTATCAGCTTCCCGACGCGCCCATCGACACGCATCACTCCCTCGCCGAAGCTGCCAAGCGCGTGCCCAAGGGGGTCGTCGCGCTGACCTCTGCGCTCGCCTTCCATGAGCTAACCGATACCCTCCCCTCGATGGTCTGGCTCGCTATCGGCCCCAAGGACCGCCAACCTCTTTCAACCAACCCGCCCATGCAGTTCGTTCGCTTCAGCCCGGAGCGCCTTCAGGAGGGCGTCGAGACGCACATCATCGAAGGCTGCCCGGTAAAGATCTTCAGCCCAGCCAAGACAGTGGTCGATCTTTTCCGCTATCGGCGTCGCGCCGGGACACGCTATCGTCACAGCACCGGCCTCAACCTCGCGCTCGAAGGCCTGCGCGAGGTGCTGCGAACCCGAAAGGCGAAGCCCACAGAGATCGCGGATTTCGCACGCAAGGCCGGGGTTTGGAAAGCCATGCAACCTTATATCGAAGCGATGACGGCCAATGGCTAACCCACCCAAAAACGTCGGCGCCTCGGTTCGCGCGCGGCTGCTCACGCTCTCCAGGGAGCGTAATCAGCTCTTCGATCTTCTCCTTACCCGCTACGTGCTGGAACGGCTGCTTTATCGCCTCGGTTCGACGGACTACCGCGAACGCTTCGTGCTCAAGGGCGCGATGTTGCTCGCAACTTGGGTCGACAACCAGTTCCGGCCGACGCGTGATCTCGACCTGCTCGGCTCGGGCAATCCCGACCCTGAAGCGCTGTTGGTCATCTTCAAGGAGATCGCCGCCGTCGACGCCGCAGACGGCGTCGTCTTCGACCCAGCCAGCTTCACCGTCGACCGTATCCGCGAGGAAAACGAATACGGCGGCGTCCGGATCAAGGGCAATGCTACGGTCGACAACGCCCGTGTTCGCGTCGTGATCGACATCGCGTTCGGTGACGCCATCGAGCCCGGCGTGCAGGAAACCGACCTGCCGGTGCTGCTGGATTTCCCGGCGCCGAAGCTGCGCTCCTATCCGCGCGAAACCGTCATCGCCGAGAAGTTTCAGGCGATGGTCGCGCTCGGCCTCGTGAACGGCCGCCTGAAAGACTTCTACGACGTCTGGGTTTTGATCCGCTCTTATAAGTTCGAGGGCGACACCCTGGCCCGCGCCATCAAGGCGACCTTCAAGCGACGCAAGACTGAGATTCCGACCGCACTGCCGGACGCGTTCACGGCTGCCTTCACCGAGGACGCCGGCAAAAAGGATCAGTGGGCGACGTTCACCAAGCAGGTCGCGGTCGATCCGGGCACCCTGACAGATGTGGCAAAGACGCTCGCAGAATTTCTGATGCCACGGGCGAAAGAAGCCCTTGCCCTGAGAGACGATGAGAAGGCGACCTAGCCGGGATGATCATGATGAGCATGCAGATGATCATCATGATGACCAGCAGCAGCAGCACCAGCAGCACGATCAGCATCACGATCATCATCGGCACCGGCGGCACTATCCGCCAGCAGCACCAGCACGTGCTGGTCGATCATCGGCATGCCGATCATCGGCGTATCCGTCCGAGGGCGGCCGTCTTGCGAGTTTTTCCGATCTGTAGCTGACTGTCCTTATGGACGGACATAAGGACAGTGCGGTGCTGAGCCGCATGGATTTGGTGGAGACCGGTCGGCGGCGACGCTGGACGCGTGCGGAGAAGCTCAGAATCGTAGAGGAGAGCTTCTCGGGGCCACGACTGGTGTCGGCGACGGCTCGCCGGTATGGGATATCACGTCAGCTTCTGCTGAGCTGGCGCAAGGCTTGGACCTGTCATGATCCGGCCGAAGAGGATTCGATCGGCCCGACATTCGTCCCTGCGATAGTTGCGGCAAGTACGCCGCCAACGACGGAAGCTGTCGAGACAGGTCAGATCGAAATCGTGAGCCCTCAGGGGCTGCGCGTGGTCTTCGGCCCCGGTGCGGATATCGAGGCGGTCGTTCGAATTGCTCGGGGCCTGGCGCGCCGATGATCCCGATCCCGACGGGCGTGCGGGTGTGGCTGGCGACGGGCCATACCGACATGCGGTGCGGCTTTCCGAGCCTGGCTCTGCGCGTGCAGGAAGTGCTCAAGCGCGACGCCATGGGCGGCGGTCTTTTCTGCTTCCGGGGCAAACGCGGTGATCTATTGAAGGTCATTTGGCACGATGGCCAGGGCGCCTGCTTGTTCACCAAAAGACTCGAGAGAGGCAGGTTCATCTGGCCATCGGTTGCTGGTGAATCGGTAACGATCTCTCCGGCGCAGTTGAGCTATCTGTTGTCCGGGATCGATTGGCGCAACCCTCAAGAAACCCAGCGTCCGACGCGGGTCGGATAGTCGTTTTACGGTTTGAATCTGCGGCTTGATCTGATTCAATGGCTCCATGATATCGAAGCCGGATGATCTTCCATCGGACCTTGTCAGTGCCCTGGCGGCGCTGCAGGCCGAGCGTGAGGCGCGACAGAAAGCCGAGGCGAAGGCCGCCAACTGGCAGGCGCAAGCCGCGAATGCGCAGGCGAAACTGTCGGATACCGAGGCGCTGATCGCTCATCTCGAGTTGCGCATCGAGAAGCTGAAGCGCGAACTGCACGGGCAGCGATCCGAGCGCTCGGCACGGCTGCTCGAGCAGTTGGAGTTGGAGCTCGAAGAACTCGTCACCACGGCGAGCGAGGATGAGCTTGCCGCACAGGCCGCAGCGGCGAAGACGCAGAACGTCCGCCCCTTCATGCGCAAGCGGCCGGTGCGCAAGCCATGGCCTGACGATATCGAACGCGAGCGCGTCGTCATTGAGACTCCAACGACCTGCGCCTGCTGCGGTGGATCGCGGCTGGCGAAGATCGGTGAGGATGTGACCAAGACGCTGGAGGAGATCCCGCGCCGCTTCAAGCTGATCGAGACGGTACGCGAGAAGTTCACCTGCCGCGATTGCGAGAAGATCAGCCAGCCGCCCGCGCCGTTCCATGCCACGCCGCGCGGCTTCATCGGCCCACAATTGCTGGCGACGATCCTGTTCGACAAGTTCGGCATGCATATCCCGCTCAACCGCCAGAGTGCGCGCTTTAAGGCCGAGGGGATCGACCTGCCGTTGTCGACGCTGGCCGACCAGGTCGGCCACGGGACCTTCGCCGTCATGCCGCTCTTCCACTTGATCGAACGCCACGTGCTCGCTGCCGAGCGCCTTCATGGCGACGACACCACCATCCGTATTCTGGCGAAGGGCAAGTGCACGACCGGGCGGATCTGGACTTATGTGCGGGATGACCGGCCGTTCGCCGGGCCTGCGCCGCCGGCAGCGGTCTATTACGCCTCGAGCGACCGACGAGGCGAGCATCCACAGAGACATCTGGCCGCCTTCGCCGGCATCTTGCAGGCGGATTGCTACAGCGGCTTCGAGCCGCTGTTCGACCCGCAGAAGAAGGCGCTGCCGATGACACCGGCGTTTTGCTTCGCCCATGCGCGGCGGGGCTTCTTCGAGCTGGCTGATATCGAGAAAAATGCTCGGGAAGGCAAGAAAGGCAAACCGGTCTCCCCGATCGCGCTGGAGGCTGTCAGACGCCTCGATACGTTGTTCGAGATCGAGCGCGCCATCAACGGCCGCGGTGCCGGCGAGCGGCGTGCCGCTCGCCAGGAACAGAGTAAGTCACTTCTCGAGGACATGCATGCCTGGCTGCTCCGCGAGCGCGAAACCCTCTCGCGTTCCTCCGAGGTCCTGAAGCCGATTAACTACATGCTCAGGCGCTGGGACGACTTCTCCCGCTTCCTCGATGATGGCAGGATCTGCCTCAGCAATAATGCCGCTGAAAGAGCGTTGCGCGGCATCGCGTTGGGCAGGCGCAACTGGACCTTCGCCGGCAGCCTGCGCGGCGCCGACCGCGCTGCCATCATGCTGACGATGATCACGACCTGCCGCCTGAACAACGTCGATCCCAAAGCCTGGCTCGCCGACGTCCTCGCCCGGATCGCCGATCTTCCCACTTCGCGTCTGCGCGAACTGCTGCCCTGGGAATGGAAGCTCCTGCGGCAAGCCAACAACCCCACCGATCAGCAGGCCGCCTGACCTTCACCCAACGCTATCTTACAGATCGCCACGCCCACGCGCATGCGTCAATCAGGCGGCCTTCGTCGTATGCGTACGATAGACCGCCTCCATCCCCATGCGCTTCATCAGCGTCGCGATGTGGCGGCGACCGGCGTATACGCCCTCCCGCCGCAGCAACGATCGCTGCATACGCGCTCCCGCGAAGGGATAATCGAGATGCAGCTCATCGAGCCGACGCATCAAGGCAAGGTCCTCGGCCGAAACTGGCCGAGGTTCATAGTAGACCGTGCTGCGAGCCAGCTTCAGGACCTTCGCCTGGCGCACGATAGAAAGATCATGACCGCGGTCGATCATCGCTTTGCGCTCAGCAGGCCCGCCTTGGTGAGCGCGCCGGACAAAAAATCGTTTTCCAACGCCAGCTCGCCGATCTTGGCATGTAACGCCTTCAAATCGACCGGCGTCTCGGCCGACGCCTTGTCATGCCCAAACACGCCGGCGGCGCCTTCCAGGAGCTGGTTTTTCCAGATCGTGATCTGGTTCGGATGAACATCAAACAGTTGCGCCAGCTCCGCCAGCGTCTTGTCGCCTTTGACCGCAGCCAAAGCAACCTTCGCCTTGAATGCCGGAGAATGCATCCGGCGGCTCTTCTTCGTCATCTTCGCTCCTGATTCGCGGCAAGAATCCTCGCCGCTGTCAGGCAGAAAATCCACTCAAGCTACTGTCCGAATTTGCGGAGCCAGCTCTGAAGGAGATGGATTTTGACAACGCTGTCTGGAGCATTCCAGCATCCAAAATGAAGATGAAGCGACCGCATCGTGTCCCACTTTCGAGACAGGTGCTTGAAACACTCCGTCACCTTCAGAAACTGACCGGCACGGGACGATACGTATTTCCCTCTGTCCGCACCGTCTTGAGGCCGCTTAGTGAGAACACACTCAATGCGGCGCTTCGACGTCTTGGTTACGGTTGTCAATCGGCCTGCAAATTTGACCCCTCGTATTGCCTCAGGAAGTAATGTTACCCGGGATGAAGGTCTCGGTCTCGAGCCGCGGCCAGCTCGGTGGAGAGGCTGTGGGCGGGGCGGAGTGCTCATCACACGCAGCGCCGTCCACAGCCTCGGGCCGTATTTCATCCACGGGCATGGATACGATGGCTGTCTCCGCCACCTTCCGCCGGAGGGACCGAAGCAGGCGCTGAACGATCGAATGCTGCTTGTCGCTGAACATCGAAGGATCGATCGTGGCGAGCCTGCCCACGATGGCCAGTGCAGTGAGCTGTGGCTCGACGGCGAGCCAGTTCTCGATGATCGCGAGATGGGGATCGAGCTTCGAGGGCATGCGAATACGCTTTTTATATCGCCGTTTCGGCCGGCGGTGCGTGGCCCGCACTTCGGCGGTGTTTGCCGCCGTGCCGAGCGATCGGGCAAACGAGAGCGGATCAGCCGGCGATACGGTGGGAACCTTCGCAAGACCGCGCTTGCCGATCCGTTCGCCGAGCTCTTCCTGCGCCGTGCGGATCGTGGCAAGCAATTGTATGGGATCGAGAGTCCGATACGTCTGGCGCAGACGGCGCTTGACCGCTGATGGGAGTTTCGGGTGCCCCAGTGCACGTTCGTATGGTGTGGCAGGCGGATGATAGCGTTTGATGATCTTGGCACCCTCGCGGCGCTTCTCTTTGAGCTTGAATGACGGCTGGAAGAAGTTCACCAGCAGGCGCGCCGCCGCGTAGAGACGTGCCATCACGCGGGCCGTCTCGACCCCGTCGAAGCGCCCGTATCCGACGAGCCGCCGGACCACCGCACCGTTCTTCTGCTCCACGAAAGCCTGATCGTTCTTTTTGTAGGCACGTGACCGCGTTACCTCGATCTTCTGTGCTCGGCACCATGGAACGACGACGTCGTTCATGAACGCGCTGTCGTTATCGAAGTCGGCGCCACAGATCACCCACGGGAACAGGCCCTGTGCTCGCGTCATCGCTTCCACGACGAGGCTGCCATCGCGTGTCACCAGGGGCAGGCATTCCGTCCATCCTGTTGCGATGTCCACCATGGTCAAAGTCTGGATAAACGAGCCGGCGACGCTGGTCCCACCGTGCGCGACCATGTCGATCTCGCAAAAGCCTGGCGGCGGGTTTGCCCAGTCATTGAAAGTGCGGATCGGCACCTCGCGTCGAATCGCCGAGTAGAATCCGACTCGCCGCCGGCGCCCCCCAGCAGCCGCAATTTTAACGTCGATCAACATCCGATCGATCGTCGCCGCGCTCAGAGTTGTCAGCAGCGCACGCTCTGCGCTCGTTGGCTTCAGCCGGCCATGCCGCTCGAGTGCGGGCAACAGCACTGGGATCATCGATACGAGGCGCTTACCGCAGACGCGATCGGAGGCTTCCCACAGCGCGATCAGCGCGTCGCGCACGCTGGCGTATTTGCGTCGCCGACTTGTCGCTGGTTCGGTTGGGCTCGTTGCCCCTTCGTCCAGTGGTGGTCTGGGCCTGTCCCTTCCGGCAACCGACAGTGCTCGCACCGCGTGCTTGCGGTGCCAACCCGTCGTTGCTGTCAACTCGTCAAGGATCCGTCCCTTCTCAACTCGTCCAGCCGCACGGTAGCGCCTCGCCACCGCGGCCAACACCTCGCGCCTTGCGCCCATGCTGATCCCGCTCGCCATTGGCGCCACCGACCTGATTCGGTAACGCCGCCCCAGTCATCAGCGGAATTGTTCGGTAACATTTTCGATGAGGCAATGCGCCCCTCATCGGCGTCCAATTTTGACCCCTTCGTGCGGCGGGCTTTGCTGGTAGCGCTCGTCTCGTCGGAGCTGGCCGGGATAGCGGAGGCGAGACGAGCGCGGGTGGCGTGATCGTCGTCTCGGCTCTTGAACCGCCAGCTATCGTTGCCGGTCTCGACAATGTCGCAGTGATGGGTCAACCGGTCGAGCAGCGCGGTGGTCATTTTGGCGTCACCGAACACGTCGAAGTACCCCTATTCTCGAGCGGGTCGTGTCTCACGTTACGATCACTGACCCGCATCATTTTCTTTTTGGGCACCGGGTTGAGGTGCTGAAGGAGCGGTCGGGGCGCGGTCCCGCCTATGTCGTTGTCGCGCTGCCGGACGGCCGGCCGCGGGCGGTTCGCATCGCGTCGACCGATCTTGCCGAGACAATAACTTCTGGTCCGAACGCCGCCGATCTGCCGCGCATCAGCGCACGTACGCTGATCCCATTGATGCAACATTTGAGCGCGAGTCTGAGCCTTCTTGACGAGAAGGTGATTCGCGATGACCCACCGACCGCTTCCAGGTCGCGTTGCGTATCGACCCATGCCGACGTTGGCAAATCCACCCGGCCGTCCGACGGACGACATTCCGCGCCTGTGGCCGAATCTGTCGACCGCGACGCAAACCCAGATCGCTCAAATCCTCGCCACGCTGCTCCGGCGGATGCAAGCGGTTCCCGGCACGCCCGGAAGGGGACTGGGTCGTGCTGATCAGCTTGAACGTCGCTGACGAGCGGCTCACGACTGCGCACCGAGCCAAGTTGGCCTATGTCTACGTACGGCAGTCATCCGTGAACCAGGTGCGCCAGCATCAGGAGAGCACGGAGCTGCAGTACCGCCTCGTCGATCGCGCCATCGGTCTGGGCTGGCCGCCGGAGCGCGTCCAGGTCATTGACGAGGATCTGGGCAAATCCGGTGCTGGCGGTGTGGATCGTCATGGCTTCCAGAAGCTCATTGCCGAGATCGGCCTTGGCAACGCCGGTCTTGTGGTGAGCCTCGACGCTTCGCGCTTGGCCCGCAACAACCGGGACTGGCATCAGTTGCTCGAACTGTGCTCGGTGTTCGGTGTGCTCATTGCGGATGGCGAGCGGCTTTACGATCCGCGCGCCTACCACGACCGCCTGCTGTTGGGCTTGTCCGGCATCATGAGCGAGGCGGAGTTGCATCAGCTTCGGATGCGCCTTCACCAAGGGGAACGCCAGAAGGCGGCGCGGGGCGAACTGCGGCTGCCCCTGCCAGCCGGGCTCGCCTATGATCGCGCCGGCACAATTATTCTCAATCCTGATGAGGAGGTGCAGGCCCGTCTTCATCTCGTTTTTGCCAAATTCCAGGAATTGCAAAGCGCCCGCCGTGTGATGCGTTACTTGGACAGGAACGGACTGTCCTTGCCGGTTCGACCGCTGCTTGGACCATCTCCACATGAGATCGTCTGGCGGGCGCCAGATAGTGCACGCGTCCTTAGCGTCCTTCAAAATCCGGCCTATGCTGGGGCGTACGTTTATGGCCGACGGCAAAAGGATCCGAGCCGATGCCGGCCGGGATCGCTGACGGGAACGGTCAAGGTGGCGATCGCCGACTGGGCGGTTTGCCTCCGCTCTGCTCACCCGGGTTATATCAGCTGGGAGGAGTTCATGGCCAACCAGCGGCGACTGGCAGATAACGTCGCCCACTTTGAGGCAGGACACGCTGGCGTGCCACGCAAGGGGGCAGCCCTGTTACAAGGAATTGCGGTCTGCGGTCGTTGTGGACGGCGCATGAGCATGCGCTACACGGGCCCGAATGCCGACTATCCGGTCTATTGCTGCCGGTCGGATCGGGATCAGGAAGGCAGTGCACTGTGCCAGGAAGTCCGGGCCTTAGCGGTTGATGCCTTGGTCCAACGGGTAGTCCTCGACGCCCTGGTGCCGGATCAGATTGAGATCGCACTCGCAGCCGCGGGCCAACTGGAGCAGGAGAGCCGTCAGCTCGAGCGCCAGTGGGCGCTTCGCGTGGAGCGCGCCCGCTACGAGGCCGAGCGCGCTCGGCGCCAGTATGACGCCGTAGAGCCCGAGAACCGTCTTGTGGCGCGCTCACTTGAGCGGGCTTGGGAAGAGAGGCTGCGTGTCGCAGAGGCGGTCGAGCAGGAGCATGCGCGTTGGCGCGGGCAAGAGCCGCTTCTGATTGGCCCGGCGGAATGCGCAGGGCTACAAGCGCTCGGCGAGAACCTGCCGCGGATTTGGAACGCGGCCACCACGTCGGCAGCCGATCGCAAGCGCATTCTGCGATTTGTGATCCGCGAAGTCGTTCTTGATCAGAAGCGGACCCGAGGTCAGGTGTGGCTCAAGATCGTCTGGCAGACCGGTGCAACCAGCGAGCATCACGTGCAACGGCGCGTTCACACCTACCGCAATTACATCGACATTGATCGGTTGCGGCAACGGATCGTCGAGCTGAATGCTGAACAAAAAATGGATGCCGAGATCGCGGCAATACTCAATCAAGAAGGCTTCGTCGCGGCCCGAGGCTGCGCCTTCAAAGGCGAGAATGTCTGGCTGTTGCGCACCCGCTGGGGCATTCCCACCGTCAAGATCAACGGCGTGGACAAGAATCCCAGGCGCTGGCCCGACGGCAGCTTCTCGATTCAGGGGGCAGCGGCTGAGCTTGGATTAACCCCGCAAACAGTTTTCGATTATCTTGCGCGCGGATTGCTGGCAGGTCGTCAGTTAGCCAAAGGTCAGCCATGGCAGATCGAGCTCTCAGACGAACAAATCAGTCAGCTGCGCAATCGGGTACGACGCACCAAGCATTCGAAGAAGGAGGCATCATGAAGTCATCGGCTCGCCGAACACGCTCGGCCATTCGCCGAAGGCGAGATTGGTGGTCACGATGACAGAGGCGCGCTCATAGAGCCGGCTGACGAGGTGGAAGAGAAGCTGGCCACCGGACTGGGCGAAGGGCAAATAGCCGAGTTCATCCAGCACGATGAAGTCCATCCGGGTCAGATGCTCGGCGAGCCGTCCTTGCCGTCCGTTGCGGGTCTCGGTCTCGAGGCGATTGACGAGGTCGACTACGTTGAAGAAGCGGCCGCGAGCCCCGGATCGGATGCAGCTTCTGGCGATGGCAATGGCCAGGTGGGTCTTGCCTGTGCCGGTGCCGCCAACCAGCACGACGTTGCGTTGTTGGGCGATGAAGCCGCCGCCAGCGAGATCATTGGCGAGAGTCTGATTGATCGGCGTGCCGTCGAACTGGAAGTCGGCAATGTCCTTGGCAAGCGGCAGCTTGGCAATGGTGAGCTGGTATTTGATCGACCTGGCTTGCTTCTCGTTGATCTCGGCGTTGAGCAGGTCGCCGACAATGCGCTGAGGTTCGTGCTGGCGTTTGACGGCAGTTGCCATGATCTCGTCGAAGGCAGCCTTCATGCCGTAGAGCTTGAGTTCGCCCATGAGGTCGAAGATTTGGGTTCGTTCCATCAGATGGTCCTCCGGAGGTTGTCGTAGCGGGCACAATCGGCGATCGGCGCATGACGGAGCGTCAGTGCGGCCGGCGTCATGATGTTGGCCGGTGGGGCGGGTTCACGTTGACGGGCCAGGATATTGAGCACGACATCGGCGGAATGGACGCTGTGACTGAGCGCTTCAGCACAGGCTGCTTCCACCGCGGGCAGACCGTCAGTCAGCACCGCGTTGAGGATGTCGACCATCTGCCGATTGCCATCGTCGGTGCTGGCAAGCTTGCGCCGGATCCGCTCGATCGCGGCCGGCAGCACCCAGTCTTTGAAGGGAGCACCGTTGCGCAAGGCACCGGGTTTGCGAGCCAGCACCGGCACATAGTGCCAGGGATCATAGGTCGTCTCGCCGCGGCCAAAGGATCGCGGGTGCTCGGCAACGATGCGTCCATCCTGACGGATCACGATGCGGTCGGCATAAGCCTGGACTTCGACCGGCCGTCCGACTGCGCTGGCTGCGACCGAGTATTTGTTATTGTCGAAGCGCACCAGGCAGGTCTTCGAGACCGATGCCGTCACCGCATGGAAGCCGTCGAAGCGGCCGGCATAGGGAACGAGCTTGGGACGCTCGGCTTCGAACACTTCCCAGATCGTCTGATCGACCAGCTCCGGGTGGCGATGAGCCTTGGCGTAGGCGATGCATTTGTCGAGCAGCCAGGCGTTTAACTCGTCGAGGTTTTTGAACCGCAGCCGCGGCGTGAAGAAGCGCTCCCGGACCAGCCCGACCTGGTTCTCGACCTGCCCCTTCTCCCAGCCCGACGCTGGCGTGCAGGCGACCGGATCGACCAGATAGTGGCTGCACATCTGCAGGAAGCGGCGATTGTAGAGACGCCCTTTACCGACGAAGATCGTCTCTACGGCGGTCTTCATGTTGTCGTAGATGCCGCGGGTGCAGGTGCCTTTGAACAGGGCGAACGCCCGGTCGTGGGCGTCGAACACCATCTCCTGCGTCTCCCGCGGATAGGCCCGCACGAACAGCATGCGGCTGTGACAGAGCCGGACATGGGCGGCCTTCACCATCACCGTGGTGCCGCTCAGCAAGACCACCTCGTGGCTCCAGTCGAACTGGTAGGCTTCGCCGGGGGCAAAGCTCAGCGGGACATAAGCGGCCGCGGTCGATTGCCCGCGTTCTTTGCTCCACCGCCTGGCGTAACGCCGCACGGCATCGTAACCGCCGTCGTAGCCGCTCCCGCGCAGCTCTTCGAAGATCCGGATCAGCGTCAGCTGTTCACGAGCCGGTTTGGTCGCGTTCGCCGCCAGCAGCCTATCGAGCTCCGATGCCCACCGCCCCAGCTTTGGTCGTGGCTGCACCTGCCGCTCGTACTCGAAGGAGGTCCCTCCGGACCTCAGCACCTTCCGGACCGTGTTCCGCGACACCTTCAGGTCGCGGGCGATCTCCTTGATCGTCTTGCCCTTGATGAAGTGCTCGCGCCGAATCCGCGCAATCGTCTCCACGACCAGCATCCCCGACCACCTGCTTCATTCCAAAGCAGGCAGCGCAACAGACCAACCTACAGGGGGTCAATTTTGGACGCCGATCCCCCGGCTTAGGGGGTCAATATTGCAGGCCGAATGACAGTGGTCAGCCCCTCCAGCGCGTCTGGGCCGTATCCCTGCGACACTATCGCGCCGAAAGTCGTGAAATCATGAAATCACCAAAGAAGCGAGCCGAGGCCACTGGAGAGCCGGTCTTGGTGCGGCTTCAGGCCGATATGGCCAAGAAGATCGATGACTTCCGCCGTCAACAGGACGACCTGCCCGGCCGCCCCGAGGCCATCCGGCGGCTGGTCGAAATCGGATTGGAGAAAAAGGCTAAGTGACGCGCTCGCGCGGGTCACGTTTATTTGGCGGCGGAACGTTCACCGAACGATCGGAGTTTTAGCCTGTTCATCGAGATCGGGCTGCATATTTCAGTGATGGTGAGCAGCGATTTCGCGCGATCATGAGCGGCGAATTCAGACGATCGTGAGCAGCCCGCTCCGGCCGAGGCGGTGATAGAGTCAGCGTTCTGGCTGCTCGTCAAGGGTGATGGTTCTGGCGTTGCGTTTTCGCATGCTTTCGCCGGCAAGCTGGAGGCGGTGAGCGTTATGGACGAGGCGATCGAGGACAGCGTCGGCGTAGGTTGGGTCTCCGATAACTTCGTGCCATGTGTCCACAGGGAGTTGGCTGGTTACGATGGTGGAGGCGCGGCCATGGCGGTCCTCAAGGACTTCCAGTAGATCGCGCCGTTCGGCAGCGGTGAGCACTGACAATCCCCAATCGTCCAAAATCAGAAGCTGGGCGCGGCCAAGGGTTTTGAGCAAGCGGGCATAACGTCCATCCCCCCGCGCGAGTGCCAACGCTTCGAACAATCTTGGGACGCGATGATAGAGAACCGAGCGATTGTCGCGGCAGGCCTTGTGGCCGAGGGCACAGGCTAACCAACTTTTGCCCAATCCGGTCGCTCCGGTTATGAGCAAATTCTCGTGGCGATCGATCCAGTCGCCGCTGACCAGCTTGGCGAAGACGGCCCGGTCGATACCCCGCGGCGTGCGCAAATCGACGTCCTCCAAGCAAGCATTCTGGCGGAGCGCGGCCAGCTTGAGGCGCGTAGTGAGCCGCCTGGTGTCGCGTTCCGCGGCTTCCCGGTCGACCAGCAGGCCGATGCGATCTTCGAACGGCAAGGCTTCGAGATCAGGTGATCGTCGCTGCTCCTCGAAGGCCTTGGCCATGCCGCTCAAGCCGAGCTCGATCAGGCGTTCGTGGGTGGGATGGGTGAGCATACAGGTCTCCTTGGCTTCAGTGGAAATAATCCCGGCCGCGGATGTTGCCGTGGCGCAGGGGTTGGGGTTCGGAGGGCTCGTCGAGAAAGGTGCGATCCAGGCCGTTCTGGAGGATGGAGCGGATCGAGGCGACGGATCGCGCCTTGATCAGAATGCCGCGCCGGCAGGCCGCGTCGACGCGCTCGGCGCTGTAGCTTTTGGCCAGCGACAGAATGCCGAGGCAGGTGCGAAAGCCTTGCTCGGGATGCGGCCGGGCCGCGATCACGGCCTGGAAGAAGGCGGCGGTCGACGGACCGATCCGCTCGCCGGCGGCGATCACTCCGGCGGGCGTCCATTGGCCGTAGCGCCGATGGGCGCTGGGCATGTGGTCGGCGGTGGTGGTGTGGCCCCGCCGGTTGGGCGCGCGGGCGTGGCTGGCGATCCTGCGGCCGTTGTGGAAGATCTCGACCGTCCTGTCGTCGATGCGGGCATCGACAAGCTCACGGATGAGCCGATATGGCGTGGAATACCAGTGTCCATCGATCTCGATATGATAGTCGGGGCCGACCCGGCATCGCTTCCAGCGCGCGAAAGCGTAAGCCTGATCCGGCAGCTTTGTGAGCTTGGGCTTGTCGAGTTCGGAGAACAGTTCGGCGCGGCTGGCGCCAAAGTCGCGCATCTGCCGGGCATTGAGTTCGACGACGAGTATTTTGATGGCTGCGTTCAGCTCCGCCAACGAAAAGAAGCGTTGGTTGCGCAGCCGCGCCAAAATCCATCTCTGGGCGACTTGCACCGCAACTTCGACCTTTGCCTTATCTTTTGGGCGCCGCGGCCGGGCTGCGAGAATGGCCGTGCCGTAATGGCTCGCCATCTCGGCATAGGTTCGGTTGAGGCCAGGATCGTGGCGGTCGGGATTGGTGACGGCGGCCTTGAGATTGTCGCAGACCACGAATGTCGGCGCGCCGCCGAGGAAGGCGAAAAGGTTGATGTGGACCCGGATCCAGTCGGCGAGCCCCTCGCTTGGGCAGGCCTCGGCGTAGGTATAGTTGGAGGCGCCCATCGCTGCGACGAACAGCTTCATCGACTGCACTTCCCCACTTGAGGGGGCGATGACGTCGATGGTGTCGCCGGCGAAATCCACGAAAACCTTCTCGCCGCCCAGATGGGTCTGCCGCATCGAAGGCCGGGCTCGCCCCTTCCAGGCCTCGTAGGTCGTGCAGAACCATGTGTAGCCGAATCCATCGGGATGGCTGGCGCGATACTCGTCCCACAGCAGCCGGCGGGTCACGTTGCGCCGGCGCAGCTCCTTGTCGACATAGCCCCAGTCGGGAACGGGCCGCTGTGGGCTCTGTGACGCAGGCCTCGGCGCAGGGAAAAGCAGCAGCTCCAGGTCTTCGTCGGTCATTCCGACCGGCAACGGCCAGTTCAGTCCGGCAGCCCCGGCTCGGCGCAGATAGCTGTGCACGGCTCCGTTGCTGATGCCCAGGGTGCGCGCGATGGCTCGCTCCGGCAAGCCTTGAACATGTTTTAAGCGGAGAACCTCTTTGATCCGGCGCATCGACAATCTCTGGGTGGGCATCGGCCTTCCTCGTTCACTGACGAGGCAGTTCCTAAGCCGGTTGAGTTGTCGGCCGAAGCGGGCTGAGCCGCTGAAAAGCTGCTCACGATCCCGCGAAATCCGTGCTCACGATCGTCTGAAATCTCTGCTCACGATCCCCTGAAATCCGTGCTCACGATCCCGCGAAACATGCAGATCGGGCCAAAGGCGAAGAGTAGGCGTATATGATCAGGACCGCGATGGGTTGGCTGGAATTACCGCACCGGCTCATCATCGCCGGAGCCATGCTGGTACTGGTCGGCCTAATTGGCCTTGTGATCAGCCGCCCGCTCGGGCCAACATCCAAGGCGAACCGGGCACCTAGGTAAGTCCCGAGCCGCGTCCCCAATTGTCATCGCTGCTGGATCTTCTTGACTCCCGGCCACGAAAGAGTTGGCGTTGACGTTCATCGAAATAACGCCAGAGAGGACCGGCCTTATGTAACGGTTCCAAAACGCTGCACGGCCGTCACCCGTCGATCGCCTCATCGTCCGCGAGTTCGCGCTCGGCTTGCAGCCAGAAATCTAAGTCGCGGCCCGTTGGCCGGCCCGCCTCTTGCCAAAGCTGGCGCGCGCGTGCACGGATCTCGTCTTGTTCACCTCGGCGGGACACTAACCGCTGGAGCCTTTGCCCGATGTCCTCGGCAAAATCGCGTATCCGCGCATAGGTCGTGCGATCCGTTGTGACCGCGGCAAGCCGTTTCGCCCTTTCGAGCTCGCGCTCCAATCCCCGGCGGCTGTCTTTCTCATCCCTGAGCATTCTCCGTATACGAAATAGGACGCAAATTGTTCATTTAGAGGGTTTCTGACATGCGAGTTTGGTCACCAGGCGGTCCCCGTCCCAGACCTCCACCGCGTGCTCGTCTGTCAACTTGGTTGCCAACTCGATGGCTTCGGCATCTCCAGCGCAGATCAGATCCTCACGACCAATAATGTGGCCGTCCGTTCCGACGAAGTAAGCCCGGTAGCTCGGTGCAGGCAGACTGGACATTGGCGTGATGCGCTAGGGGGGGAACTTACCTCTCTTCTCAGAAGCCCGGCACGGGGATTAGTAAGGGCTGCCCTGCACTATCCGCTCCGTCAATTCGGTAGGTGCCCTCGACGGCCGTGGCAAACCGGGTAATCGAACTCATCACTTCGGCCGCCGTGTCCGCGACGGCTTAGGTCCCCTCAACAACTTGATGGCCTCGACAGCGATGGTGTTCTCATCACCAGTCTTCCCTTCCACGAATTCCAGAACCCGCTTCCGGACGGTGTCCTCTTCTTCCCGGCTGAGAGTTACCATCATCCCATAGGTGCGAACGACGCGCTCGACGACCATTTCCATTAATTTCCTCCCAAAAAATCCCCCAACGCGACGTAGGAACTTTTGTTCCTATGACTGGTTAGGGCTGGAAAGAGGGAGGACGTCATGGACCTCACCAGATGTCCGCGCTGCGGGAAGCCGCTAAAGGCGGTTATGTCGCTCGATCAACGGACCGACCTACGGTGCATATCCTGCGATGGCATGGGCAAGGAGAACGATACGCCGGTGTGGGTGGAGAGCCCGCCGACAGGATCACTTCCGACTAAGCCCCTTGAACGAGCTGGCTCGAAGTAAACCTTCGAACGTGATGCCCCGGTATTCGATGACATAGAATGTCGGCTCCAACCCATGTCGCCTTCAGGTCTTGATGGGTTTTGTAAGCTTGCCGTCGGGATGCGAGAGCCTTGGCGACGACCTTGGCGGACGACACCACCGGCATTCAGTCGGGTGAAGGGTGCGCTGTCGTAGCTGCCCCAGATGTGCGGTGACGACGATCCTAGCTGGACGGGGCCTTATTCCAGTGGAGGCACTGTACGAAGCCAAGCGACGAGTGAGTTAAGGTCTTCGTCGGTCATGCCTCGGAAATATGGTGTGTGGTCTTTCATCGGCGTATCGAGCTCGCGGCCATCGCGGGCAATCCCTTGCGTGAGAGCACGCTTAACCTCCGCGTCAGTCCAAGCACCAATGCCCGCCTGTGGATGTGACGTAATATTGGAGGCAACCGATCCTTTCCAAGCACTTGGGTAGCCCTTCACAAAGGCGGGGTCATATCGGGTGCCACCCTTTCCGAGACTGTTTCTAAAGTCGGAGAGACCTTTCGTTCGCGGAGTGTGACACCCCATGCAATGTCCGATTGTCGCTAGATAAGCGCCACGACGCACCTCATCATTGAGCGATGATGTGAGCTGCTGCCGGTTTGATGGACACCCGCTTAAGCTAATCCCACCTTGCGCTCGAACTCAACCGGGCTGAGATAGCCGATGGTCGAGTGCCTGCGGGTCGTGTTGTAAAATCGTTCGATGTAGTCGAACACATCGGCGCGTGCCTCATCTCTGGTTTGATAAATCTTGTTGGCCGTACGCTCGGTCTTGAGCGAGGAGAAGAAGCTCTCCATCGCCGCGTTGTCCCAGACGTTGCCGGAGCGGCTCATGCTGCAAACGATGCCGTGGTCGGCCATCAGGCGCTGGAACTGCTCGCTGGTGTACTGGCTGCCCTGGTCGGAGTGATGCAACAGCGCATCCGGCTTGCCGCGCCGCCAGACGGCCATCAACAATGCGTCCGTCACGAGCTGTGCCGTCATGGAGGCACTCATCGACCAGCCCACCACGCGGCGTGAGAACAGGTCGATCACCGCTGCGACATAGAGCCAGCCTTCGGCCGTCCAGAGATAGGTGAAGTCGGCGATCCACTTCTGGTTCGGCCGCTCGGCGGCGAACTGCCGGTCAAGGAGGTTCGCCGGTACGGTCTCGAGCTGTCGATCGCCGCTGTCCTTCGGTAAGCGCCGACGTCGCGGCCGCGCCCGCAAGCCTTGCAGGCGCATCAGCCGCTCAATCCGGTGCAGGCCGCAATCCGCCCCGTCGGCGAGCAGGTCACGCCACACCCGGCGTGCGCCATAGGTGCGGTCGCTGGCGGCGAAGCTGGCCTTGACCTTGCCGCCGAGCTCCTCGTCGCTGCGGGATCTGGCGCTGGGAGAGCGGTTCAGCCAGGCATGGAAGCCCGACCGCGACACTCCCAGCGCATCGCATAGCCATGCCACCGGCCAGATCGTCCGGTGCTTCGCGACGAAGGCGAACTTCATGTCGCTTCCTTCGCGAAGTAGGCTGCGGCCTTTTTTAGGATATCCCGCTCGGCCTTCAGCTTGGCGACCTCACGGCGCAGCCGCTCGATCTCCTGCTGCTCCGGCTTCATCTGCCCGTGGCCGGGAAAGGCTTGCGCCGGGTCGGAGCCCAACTCCTTCACCCATTTGCGGAGAACATTCTCATGAACATCCAGGTCACGGCCAGCTTGCGCCACCGACACCCCACGTTCCCGCACCAGCTTGACCGCCTCGACCTTGAACTCGCGGCTGAACTTCCGTCTTTTCATCGCCACCTCCGGCTTCATGAAACACCTAATCTCGGTGTCCATCAAACCGGCAGCAGCTCAACAGGCCTCGACCAGCCGCTGTTTGCTGGCCGGATCATAGCGACGCCGGCCATTGCGCAACACGCCGACCGTCTCAAGTCTCAAAGGTTCTTCTGGAGTGATCATCGATCGTGTCCACCTCGCTCATGGTGGACACCTCATCCCATCCCCGCGCTCAACTGCATAGGTGCGTAGAAAGGAGCGCTTACGCTTATTGGCTGATGCTGACCGTGCGCGACGCGATTCCCAAAGCCCGGGAATTGGCCACTGCCGAGTTCGCGACGCTGCGCTGGTTCCGGTCCTTCGTGCCCGGGGGCCCAGGCCGTCGGCGTGAGCCGCTCCAGCCTGAGCTATCCGCCCATGGCGACATCAGCCCCTGAGTCGGTTCTGCAGTGCCTGCCGATTGGCAACGAGGTTGCTGAGGTTCCGCAGGTCTGGCTCCCGTCCTTGCTCCAATTGCCTAACCAGCGCCCGCGTGCCGTCCACCACGAAGACGCCGCAATCATACCCGTTCCGCTGCTGGGCCATGCCGGCTCGCTCGAGGCGGAGGTGCAGCCGACCTGCGAGATGTTCTGCATCCTTGTTGTTGAGTCCGCCGTAGGAATCGTAGTGATAGGCGACCGGCCGGCCCCGGTCGCGGCGATCAACGAACAGCAGCGACCAATGGTTGCCGAGGCTATTAGGATCTTCAGGATTGGCATTAATCACGGGCAGGAACAGGAAGTCGGCTGTATCGTTACCATTATCGTAGACGATGCGCTGGAATTCGGTTAGCACGACGCCATCGTCGTTAGAGCGCAGATAATTTAGGACGATGAGGGGATTCACGAACCGCGTCCGGGCGGCGAGATTCGGATGGTTCCTCCGCAAATCCAGCTCCTGGAGCCGGTAATCCCTGTCGATATGCTCGTCGCCCAGCCATTCCGTGTCCTCGAGCACCAGCCCGTGGCCGTGGGACGAGGCTGTCGGACCTAAAGCCCCGATCTGAGCATCAGCGGAGGTGCTCGGAAACGGCCGTACAGAATTAGCATCGTCGCGTGATTCGGACGGCGTGTGCGCATCCAGATCAACAAAAGACTCAAGACCGCCGTAGGTGTCTGACGGAGCCCTGCTGGTTGATGGTGAGGCCGGCTCTTGCATCTGCCGCCGCGCCAGCTCCTCGCGCAACCACGCCAAAGCTTCATCATCCGAGAAGGCTGGCGCCGGAGAAAGCCCTTGCGGCGAGCCGGGCTGTCGAACGCCCTGGTGATGACCCGGTACTGGCCCGGCAAACGGCGGCGGAAAGTCAGGCGCCGGGCTCCAAGCATTGTCACGCAACTCGAACGGTGCGGGCGGATTCGGATGAACCGCGGCCTCAAGACCGCCCTCGATGTCTGAAGGAGCCCTGGCAGAGTGCGCTGACGCTGCTTCCAACGCGCCCGCCTCGTCGCAAAGGTAGGCATGCAGCGCGGCCACACATTGATCCGCGTTCTTGTTGTCACGCTTTCCTGGGATGATGGTGAGATCGGCAAGTTGATAGAACGGTCCGCGTTCGCGGATCAGTTGCGTGATCTTGTCCCCCCGGTCCTCTGTCTGCAACAGCGGACGGGTGGTGTCACGAGCAAGGCGTTTTCTGATCTCGCCCGCGTCGGCATTGAGCCAGATCGAGAGCCCCTTCTCGGCGACGTGGCGCCGCGTCTCCTCACGCATGAACGCGCCGCCACCGGTGGCGAGCACCGCGGGTCCCCGCTCGAGACACTCCGCGATCAAACCCGCCTCGAGGTCCCTGAAATGCGGCTCTCCTTTGGCCGTAAAAATGTCTGATATCGACATGCCTGCCGCCGTCTCGATTTTTTTGTCGGAGTCGATGAAGGGCAGCCCCAGTCGTCGCGCAAGATACGGACCGATGGTGGATTTGCCGCAACTGGGCATCCCGACGAGCACGATCGGCCGCCCGTCGAGGGCCGCGACAACCTCCTTTGCAGTCGGTGATCGCTCGGCCGTCCTTGTCTGTTGGGCAGATCGCGCCGCGCCGACACCAGCTGTAGGTGCTCCTTCGATGGACCAATGGGAAATAGCTCCAACACCCTCCGGGATCGCAACTTCTTTGCAGACCTCGCGCACGCGCTGCGTGAGCTGCTCCATCTTACGGTCATCGGGTGCATCGCTTCTGCGCAGTCGCTGGAGCTCCTTATAGGTATCGTGATTGGCCAATTTGGCCTGGTAGCTGCCCGGCGTATGAAACTCCGCCTCGAAGCGGTAGCCATCCGGCGTGGCGAGCACAGTCTTGATGCCGACAATGGTCGGAGCGCTCACCCTGAACCAGTTTGCTGTGCTGATTTCGGTGTAGCCTTGCTCCTCAAACGACAGAATGGCTTTCCGGAAGGCCTTTGCAAAATCCTTATCGGGTGCTTCGAAGACATGGCGCACGGCGCTGCTGATCAGCTGTGAGGCGCCTTCGGGGACATCATTCACAACCATGAGTTGGTCTCTGAGGGAGCTTTCCGACCTCAATCGATGGTCGAAATGGGGCATCTTCACATCGATGCCCGTGTGCCGGAGATCCTTGGCAACCTGAAGCGCCGCTGCAGTGATCGCCTTCTCTTCGACTGCGGCGCGCGCCACCTCGGTTTGGGCGCGCTCCGAGGCCTGCTCGCGAGTTAGCGTCAATGTGATGGCAGAATCCTCGGCAGGCTGCCGGTCAAAGGGGCGGGGCAGAATCCCTTGCTCCGCAGCAAGGTTGATCGAGGCCTCCATGATTGAAGCCGCCAATGTGGGATTGTCCTTCAGATCCTCCAAGGTCGTGTCGACATTGAACATCCCGTGATTGAGGGTCGTCGCCATGCTCTTGACATAGGGCACCGACTTCAGGCCCGGCGTCTGCTGCAGGAGCCTCTGGAGCCCTTGGCTTTTCTTCATAAACAGCTGGACGCTGGTGTCGGATTTAAAGGCATCCGTTCCGACCTTGATGCCGAGGCTCAGGAGGTTGCTTGCGCTTTGCACGAGGTCATCCGCACTGTACCCATCCGGCCGCGGACTGATGCGCGGAGGATAGTTGTCGAGCACGGCCTGGATACGGTCGCGCGGGTGCGTCGCCGCCGGATAGGTCTCCGCCAGGTCTGGGAAAAGCTCCGCAAGCGCCGGGCTCACCGTCAACTTGGTATCGCGCGCGCTTTCGACTGTTTCGACCAGCACCTGCTCATCCAAGCTTGCTGCCCATGCCTCAAGGTCGGTGACGAGTAACTCGGCAATTTCGTGGGCGACTGCATGGTCTGCAACCTTGATTTCGGGCCTCGCTCTGTCGAGCATTTGCTCGACATCCTGGGCGCTCACCTGCTCCTGGTTCAGTAATTGACGGATGTCGCGCTGAAGTTCGTGATGAAGCCCCTCGTAAGTTCCAAACACTGAGCGCTCGGCAAACCAACGTCGTGCTTGATGGGACTGCGCCAGAAAGCTCCGCTGCAGGCCGCTATAAATCTCCAAAGTATCCCGCGTCGCCGCGAGGATCTGGCTGGCACGACTGAATTTGTAATCATTGCCCTCGATTGCCGGCGTATGGGACTTTGGCGGCTTGAGCGAGCGGACCCCGCGGGCCTGCTCCTTGTCATCGAACAGGCGAACATGCTCATAGAGCTGCGGCCGATCACCGACGATAACGATCGTATCTCCGTCGAAATCGCCGTCGAGTTTTTTCTGCTCACCGGTCGGGACGGCGACCAACGAGCCCGGAGCGAACACCTCGGTCGCCTGCAGGATACCGACGCAGTCGACCAGCGTGTCCGCCTTGACGCGGTCCTTGCGCTCGGTCCAGTTCGAATGGCACTTGACGTCCTCGGCCGACATCACCAGGCCGCGATCGGTGTAGTCGGCCGGCCACAGCTCGTCCGGCACCACGATCAGAATGCCTTTGGCAAAGAAGCTCGGATCGTCGGCCGCCAGCTCCTCCCGCGACTTCTCAGCGACGCTGAAACTATATTGCATGGCCACGCATCTATCGAGGAATGCCGCAGTCGGATCCCCATCAGCCGCCGACTTGACGCGCTCGTAGGCAAGCGGGCGCAGGTTGGGGGCGTCATAGGGAGATCGCCCGATCAGCACGCCTCCCGTTCCCGTCAACGTCTCGCTCTTGCACTCTGGCACGTGGAGGTAATCGTCACTGGACGGGACGGCAACCGCGCCGGAACCGTCGATGTGGCCTGCTGTCACCGTACGAAACAGCTGCTCGCCTATCAGGCTTTCCCCTCCTCTGCTCTCCAGCCAAGCCTTGGCTTTCTCGCGCGCCTCGCCCGCCACTCGCTCACTCCGCGGATAATGTTGCAGCGCCGAGCTCGGTACGGACGATCTCCTTCCTTCGCCATAGGCCGGCATCCGATCGGGACCTTCCTCCGGGCCGGCACGGCGAACGGCGAGCATACGCTCGGCCAGCGAGGCCTTGATGAAGCCACAGCCGTCATGCGGTCGCAGAGCAATCGGGCCTTCCGGTCCGGTCAGTCTGAAGGGATGCGCCTCGTTGGCCGGGCGGTCCGGCGCCAGCAACAGCTTGAAGGCGCCCTCGAGCGCGTAGTCGTGAGGGCCCAGATCCTTGATTGCAGGTGGCGCCGCAAACCCCCTGCGCTGAGTGTACCAATAGGCCTCTTTGAACGGCGCCCAGGCGCGCGATAGCTTCTCGAATGACGTGCCCGGAGCGGTTTCGGCATAGGGAATGGCGAGCAGCTTTCCTCCCGAAGATGCTACCGCCGGTTTGGCTGGAGCATTGGCGGCGATTTCGAGCACGGTCGGTTTTGGTGCCTTTAACTTGCTGCCGCCGAACAGGTCCATGCGGTAAGGCACACCCTTGTAGGTGAGCGTGCGCGCCAGCATGAAGGCGCTCGGTTTTGCTGGCAGCTGCACGGCGACCACCTCTATCGCCCCCGAGGTCAGCCGATGAAAGATCGAGTATCGTGTCTCGGGCTCCGTGGCGAGGGGGCGTCCCTGCATGTCCACCACCGGCAACCGCATTAGACCTGCCTCGCCCTGTGGGGGCCTCGGCTCGTGATCCATGGTTCGCAATACCTCGTGGACATCGAATATGGACGCAGGATGCTTGTCCAGGATCGTTGCCGCGTTCTGCTCGACGAATGCGTCCAGCGCATCGACCGGGCTTTCCGCCTCGATCTGTGCGATCAGGTTCCAGCTCATGTTGGAAAGATCGCCCTGGATGAGCTCGCGCGTACTAGCCAGGGTCTCTTTGGTACCGTGCCGCAGCTCTTGCTGCCTCTTGCGCAAATCGGCCTTCTTGCCCTCGATAACCGGCCGCTTGAACATGTTCGCCAGGACCGCACGAGCCTTGATCACCTGATAGATCGAGAGCGCAGGACCGCGACTGGCGAGCGGCCCACGGATTCGCTCTGCTGCGCTCGCATTGAAGTGTGCCTCGATCTTTTGCTCCACGACCGGCTGGAGATCGTTCAGCAAGTGGAGAGCCACTCTGCGGTGCCAGCGCAGGTGCGGGCTGCGCGCCAGCGGCACCAGCGCGGCACAGAGATTGCCCATGGTCTCGAGGTTATTCTCAGCGGCAAAACCGGGGGCACGATGCAGTTCGTTGAGCCGATCCAACCCGGTCGAGGCGAGTGAACCCAGATCCTCGAACAGCCGGGCCTTCGCCAAGGCCTTGAAAATGGTGGCGATGGTCCGAACATCGCTCTGCTCCAGCCGATCATTGTCGTAGTGAAGGTGATGGGCCAGCTGATGCAAGCGATCCTTCAGCAGAGCGGTCTCTGTGATCTCTCCCGCCTCCTCCCCTCTCACGATACTTCGCCCCAGGGCATTGGCGATCATGCCGAACTGAGGCGTCGTGAAGGCACCGAAGCGTTGGCCTGCCCGGCCTAGTCCGCGTGCGATGTCCACCAGCGCCCGGTGACACGCTGCGTCGTCCGGCCATTTGCTGAAACCGTTCACCAGGTTCGCCAGCGCCTGCGGGTTAAAACGCGAGAGCTTGGACGGCACCTCACCGGCGATTGCGACGGCAGCCTCGCGACAGCCCGCCGCGTCCGGCCATTTGCTGAAACCGTTCACCAGGTTCGCCAGCTCCTGCGGGTTAAAACGCAAGAGCTTGGACGGCACCTCACCGGCGATTGCGACGGCAGCCTCGCGACAGCCCGCCGCGTCCGGCCATTTGCTGAAACTGTTCACCAGGTTCGCCAGCTCCTGCGGGTTAAAACGCAAGAGCTTGGACGGCACCTCACCGGCGATTGCGACGGCAGCCTCGCGACAGCCCGCCGCGTCCGGCCATTTGCTGAAACCGTTCACCAGGTTCGCCAGGTGCTGCGGGTCAAAACGCAAGAGCTTGGACGGCACCTCACCGGCGATTGCGACGGCAGCCTCGCGACAGCCCGCCGCGTCCGGCCATTTGCTGAAACCGTTCACCAGGTTCGCCAGGTGCTGCGGGTCAAAACGCAAGAGCTTGGACGGCACCTCACCGGCGATTGCGACGGCAGCCTCGCGACAGCCCGCCGCGTCCGGCCATTTGCTGAAACCGTTCACCAGGTTCGCCAGCGCCTGCGGGTCAAAACGCAAGAGCCGGGACGGCACCTCACCGGCGATTGCGACGGCAGCCTCGCGACAGCCCGCCGCGTCCGGCCATTTGCTGAAACCGTTCACCAGGTTCGCCAGCGCCTGCGGGTTAAAACGCGAGAGCTTGGACGGCACCTCACCGGCGATTGCGACGGCAGCCTCGCAACAGCCCGCCGCGTCCGGCCATTTGCTGAAACCGTTCACCAGGTTCGCCAGCGCCTGCGGGTCAAAACGCAAGAGCCGGGACGGCACCTCACCGGCGATTGCGACGGCAGCCTCGCGACAGCCCGCCGCGTTCGGCCATTTGCTGAAACCGTTCACCAGGTTCGCCAGCTCCTGCGGGTTAAAACGCGAGGGCTTGGACGGCACCTCACCGGCGATTGCGACGGCAGCCTCGCGACAGCCCGCCGCGTTCGGCCATTTGCTGAAACCGTTCACCAGGTTCGCCAGCGCCTGCGGGTTAAAACGCGAGAGCTTGGACGGCACCTCACCGGCGATTGCGACGGCAGCCTCGCGACAGCTCGCCGCCGCGGAATGTCGGCCGAACGATAATGCGAACAGAGAAAGTGCGCTGGGATCGATTTGCTTCATAAGCGCCCTGTCGAGGCGCGACAACCGAACCGCTAAGGCCTGGCAAGCTCTTTTGCCGGCCTCACCTCCAGCTTCCCGGCTCACCACATTGCATGTCGTGGCGTACCCCCATGAGGACCGGATATTTTCCTCCAACTGCGGCACAAATCGAGCATCGAAACGGAAAGCTGCGGTTTGCAGAAAGTCTGAAAGATCCTGCCTTCCCAGCTGCTTGCTGTAACGTACCACTGCGCGTGAGAAAACGCTGATGTCGCGAGCGCTGGCGATTTCCCTTAAGGCGGCATTTAGTAAGGCGGCATTTAGTTCATTAGAATGTCTGAAATACCCTTCCGGCACTCCAACTTGGACATTCTGCAGGGCAGCATTGTCGACATGCGACCTCCCGGTTCGGCCTCTTCGGTCAGAGATGGATTGGCCATACGGCGCCAGCCTGCCTGCTTGCGGGCGTTCGGCGGCTCGATCGGCGCGTCGCCGGTCACCATCCGAAGCCGATGGAGTAGTTTCCAGATTGGCTGCGCCACGATAAGTTCCATGGGCTCGCTCCGAGCTCCCAGGCTGGAATGGTTGCGCGGGCGCATCGGCGACGCGCCACCTTCCTGGTCTGCCACTTCCCTCAGACACGGACTGCGTATCCAGTGGGCGTCTGCTCGCGTGCGAGCTTTCAGCCTCTCGATCGTCGCGCCAGGACTCCTCGCCACTCGGACGCAAGAAGCCCGCATCTGGCCTTGGTCTCCCACTGTACGTTCTATAAGGCCGCTGCAGGCCCGGGGTTTGGACATTCTGGGTAGGCGCATCGTGGGCGTGTCCCCCTTCTGGTCCACCCCCCCCGTGCGACGGGAGAGGGCGTCCCAGCGAGCTTTCCGCCTCTGGATCGTCGCGCCGCAGCGCCCCATCAGTTCGCGACGAGCCGGATTCCGGCAAGGAGCGCAAACGACGACGACTTCCACGGATTGCGCCCTGCAGCGCGACCCCAAAGAGCGGATGTGCGCCGGAGGAGGGAACAGCAAATCGGCCTGCACCGCTGTCGCGCTGCGTGCTGCGAGAATCCGAGGGACCTGAATCCTGAAGCTCGGAAGGCATCCGATCCACAATGGAACTGAACGATTGCCCCTCTTCACCAGGAGCACAAGCCGGTCCAGAGCTGGAACCGTCAGCGCCTCGACCTTCACCGGCACCAAATTCCGAAATGGGCGATCCGCGCCCGTCAATGCGTCTCATATTCTTTATCCAATGTACTGGATGCCTTGCCCTCACGAGTGCGACAGCCACTTGTCGGCTCGACCGCTTGTCCTCGTTGTCTGATGAGCTACCGAATGGGTTCGCCGAATCAGCGACCTCCAAACACGCGGAGCCCTTTAATCGCATGCCCCTTAGGCATAAGAGACTTCGAGCTCGCGGTGAACGTCAAGTGGAGCCAAGTGCGTCCCCTTTTCGCTGCCCGTTTGCTAACCGATCTCGCCGTGATTCCTGCGCCCTTCGATAGCCCATCGGCAACGCGACAGCTGTATTGAAGACTGACAATGATGTGCCCATTCCGATCACCTAGAGGCTGGCTCGCGATCAGTTTCATGCATGGTGCAGTCGAGCGACGGACAGCAAGCGCACCCCCGATCAAGGCCAGTAAACCGAAAGTAGAACATAATACGGCTGCTCCATTCGTCAGTGCTTTCGCGGGCTGCGCGGACTTATACAACTTGACGCAAGGTCCGATTCAAGCTCTCCGCTCTATGTCGCGTGGATGGTACTCATGGACTTTCGCCCCTCTTCCGCGCAAGTGTCTTGCAGCAACAACTTGATGCTGCTGTTGGCCCTAGCCCGTCTTATTCGTCAGAGTGCGCCTGAGAGGCTGGCGAGCGTGGTGTAAAGCGCTGATGCGGCGTAGGATTCGGTTGCGAAGCCAACCCCATCACTCAACCGCGAACGCCAGGCCCGCCATGACCGACGATACGATTCTGCCCTTCTCGTTTCCAGCCGTTCACGCCAAGAAAGTCACAGCTGCCTTCGATGGCGGTCGGCTGACCTCGAACGGGGGCGTGATGCTTCTGGCGATGGCCGAGCGGCGTCTCGGCTTGGCCGACAATTTGGCCCGGGTGTTCCCGGATCGGCGCGATCCGACGCGGGTCGTGCACAGCCTTGTCGATATGTTCCGCGCGCGCATGTTCGCGATCTGCTGCGGCTACGAGGACGCCGACGACCTCGATCATCTGCGGTCCGATCCCGCATTCAAGCTGGCCTGCGGACGGCTGCCGGACACGGGTCGCGATCTGTGTTCCCAACCGACGCTGTCGCGGCTGGAGAATGCTCCGCGCCTGCGCGACGTGATCCGACTGACCTACACTTTGGTCGACGCATGGATGGATAGCTACCCGCGCGAGCCGGCATCCGTCACGCTCGACATCGATGATACCTGCGATGTCGTCCACGGCCATCAGCAGCTCTCGCTGTTCAACGCTCATTATGACGAACGCTGCTTCCTGCCGATCCACGTCTACGACACGGAGAAGAGCCGGCCCGTGGCGGTCGTGCTGCGGCCCGGCAAGACGCCGGGCGGCGTCGAGGTGCGGGCCCACCTGCGCCGCCTGATACGGCATATCCGGACGCGGTGGCACAACACGCGAATCACGTTCCGTGGCGACGGGCACTATGCCCGGCCGGAGGCCATGGCGTGGTGCGAGACCAACGGCATCGACTACATCTTCGGTCTGTCCGGCACCAAGCCGCTCGCCAGAAAACTCGACGAGGCCGCCGACGACATCCGCACGCGACGCGCCATCGAGAACCTGCCGGTTCTGCGTGGCTATACCGAGACGCGCCACAAGGCCAAGTCCTGGGATCGCGAACGGCGTACCGTCGCCCGTATTGAGGCGACGATGCTCGGCCTCGACATCCGTTTCGTCGTCACCAGCCTCGATGTCGGCTCGGCCGAGTGGATCTACGACAGCCTGTATTGCGCGCGCGGCCAAGCCGAGAATCTGATCAAGCTGCATAAGACACAGCTCGCCTCCGATCGCACCAGCTGCCGTTCGGCGCTCGCCAATCAAGTCCGCCTCGTTCTCCACACCGCCGCTTATTGGCTGATGCTGACCGTGCGCGACGCGATTCCCAAAGCCCGGGAATTGGCCACAGCCGAGTTCGCGACGCTGCGTCTTCGGCTCTTGAAACTCGCCGCGGTCGTCGAAACCACGAGCCGCATTCGCCTTGCGTTTGCCGCGGCATGTCCCGAAGCCGACCTGATCCGCGGCTTGCCAGGCGCGCTGCTGCCGCTCGGTCCTTGAGCGGCGGGGCGTCCGCCCCCCGTTCGCCCAACCTACACCTCAAGCGCGTTGCAAAGTACGGGTCGGTCAGGCGGTGAAAAGCCGAAGGCAATCCCGCGCCTCGTCAGAGCAGATGTGCGGCCACATCAATCGGACTAAAAAAAGCACTCTCACGAATAGGACGGGCTAGCTAGCTGGACGAGAGCGCGTCTGTGAAGGCACCCCCGCCGACAAAGCTCGCTCTGATGGCGGCAAAATACTGCGACTTTCACCTTCAAGTATTGCCGCAACGAGCAGCTTTCGCGCTCCGAATTCGTCGTTTCTAGTGTTCATAAAACAGCCGTTCTTCGAACAGTTTACTCACAAGCGAGCATAAAACCATGGCAAAATCCGCATCTAGAATCACGTCGTCAGCCATCGAAAAACGAACAGTTCGAACGCCGCTTCGGCGAAAGAACGCTGAGCTACGAACGCGCGAGTATTTGACTGACGATGAAGTGCAGCGGCTAACGCAGGCTGCCAAGGCCAATCGCCACGGCCATCGTGACGCGACCATAATCCTCGTGGCCTACCGGCATGGCTTTCGGGCATCCGAATTGACCGATCTACGCTGGGATCAGATCGAATTCACCTCCGCCTCGCTGCACGTGAGACGGGTAAAGCAGGGGACGCCGAGCACGCACCCGATCCTCGGCGACGAACTACGCGCCCTTCGCAGGCTTCGGCGCGAGCAAGAACCGAAGTCGCCATTCGTATTCACGTCCGAGCGCGGCACTCCGTTTACTACAGCTGGCTTCGCTCGGATGGTCGAACGGGCTGGGATCGAAGCCAAGTTGGGCTTTAAGGCCCATCCGCATATGTTGCGGCATGCTTGCGGTTACGCTCTCGCTAATACAGGCCACGACACGCGCGCGCTACAAGCCTACCTCGGACACAAAAACATTCAGCACACTGTACGCTACACCGAGTTGTCGCCTACTCGCTTCAAAGACTTTTGGCGGCGCTAGGCAAGCCTTTCGGCGGCCCCTAAAGAACGGTCGGCCACAGGCAGACACCCTGTCAGAATCTTGGTTCGCTCAACGCCCGAAGGCGGACTCGTGCGACAGACGCGTCGTCTAAATTAGCCTAACGCGTGGCTGTTACTCCGGCGAATGCCTGCTGCGATTGCGTCACCGTCGGGAAATTCCTTGCAGGATACCATTGAAAATCTCTCCGGCGATTCTCGCTTGCTGAATCTGCATTTCCCGGTTTCGCTCATCGATCCCCTGCTTTTGCGATTCAGACTGCTCGGCCCTAGCTCCTGCCGTATTCCCGAGCCCGGCTGCCCGATGGTATAATGCAAGTTTCGTTTCTGCTGGACCGCGAGGCATCGTCTGATTTCTGTCTATCATCTCCGCAAGGCTGACCATTGAATCCGAATCATTGAGGTCAACACCAGACCTGAAAGAAGCCACCGCGGCCTCAGGATTCTTCTGATCAAAATAGAAGATCGAACCAATATTGTCGAAAGCTGCTGGATAACGTTGGTTAACCAGCTTCTGAAGGATGGGGAATGCCCGCTTGCGGTCTATAAATTGCAACGCACGCGCCATTTGGTATTGTAGTCGTGGCTCCGTCGGATTTTGAAATGGACCCCGATTTTGGGACCAGAGGTTAAGTTGGAAAAGGGCCGCTCCGTTTGATAGACGGAGGGCATGATGACGACGAAGACGAGACGCAAGATCGACGCGGCACTGAAGGCAAAGATTGCGCTGGAAGCGGTGCGGGAGCAGGCGACGGTGGCCGATCTGGCCCAGCGCTATGAGGTTCACCCGAACCAGATCTATGCCTGGAAGAAGCAACTGCTGGACCAGGCGGCGCGGGCCTTTGATGCGGGTGTCGGGCGCGAGAGCGAGGAAACGCGCGAACGCGAGATCGAGAAGCTGCACGCCAAGATTGGACAACTGACGGTCGAGCGCGATTTTTTAGCGCGGAGGTCCGGAAGATGAGCACGCCGGACCGTCGAGGAATGCTCGATCGCGCCGACAAGGCGCTGTCGATCCGTCGGCAATGCCTGTTGCTTGGCATCGCGCGCTCCGGGGTCTACCGGCCGCCCCGGCCGGCTAACGACAACGACCTTGCCCTGATGCGGCGGATCGACGAGCTGTTCATCGCCTGGCCGTTCCTGGGCTCGCGGCGAATGACCGCAATGCTGAAGGCTGAGGGGCTTCAGGTCAATCGCAAGCGCGTGCAGCGGTTGATGCGCAAGATGGGCATCGCGGCGCTGGGACCGAAGCCGAACACGACGAAGCCGGCGCCGGGCCACAAGATCTATCCTTATCTGTTGCGCAACATGACGATCGACCGGCCGAACCAGGTGTGGGCCGCCGACATCACGTATCTGCCCATCGGCCGTGGCTTTCTTTATCTCGTCGCCATCATCGACTGGGCGAGCCGTGCGGTTCTGGCGTGGCGGTTATCGAACACGATGGACGTCTCGTTCTGCGTGGCGGCTCTGGAAGAGGCGCTGGCGAAGTACGGCAGGCCGGAGATTTTCAATACCGACCAAGGCAGCCAGTTCACCAGCGCGGCCTTCACCGGCGCGTTGGCGGGCGCAGGGATCAAGATCTCCATGGATGGCCGCGGTCGTTGGATGGACAACGTCTTCATCGAGCGGCTGTGGCGGTCGCTCAAGCATGAGGACATCTATCTCAAGGGCTATGCCGACGGCCGCGAGGCCAAGGCAGGGATCGCGAGCTGGATCGCCTTCTATAACGATCGTCGCCTTCATCAGGCGCTCGGCTATCGCACGCCGATGGCGGCCTGGCGCGAACGGATGCAGGCCGCGAAGGCTGTGGACATGGTGGACAACGCTGACGCGTTGACCACATGCCCCAGCAACAGCAGCAGACAGAGTCTCTGGCAGCGTGATAGGAAGTAATCAGGAGCGGTCAGTTTCCAACTAACAAACCGGCTCAAGCGGTCCCGCTCCGCGGGTCCATTTCTCTCAACCAAGGCCTGCTTGCCGTGCCTGGCGAAGGACCGACCTATGGGCGTAAGCGATTCCTGGTGGAAATCATTTCGAGAAGAGAAATTTGAACACGACTGTGTGGAGATCGAGCTTGTAAGAAACGGTTCCGACCCGCTCACCTATCGCGGCCCCGGAGAGCTTTGGCAGGATGACGACGGCGTTCTCTCATTCAAATGCTTTGCGCGCAGCGACGGGCGCGTCGCTATTGATTCGATACTGGATCAAGCGGCCCTTGAGGTCGGAAAGCTGTTCCCGGACGAAGCGTATTATTCGATAAAGCTGACCACGTTCGACAACACGATACTGAGCGCCGAGAACGTTTGGATAGAGCCCAAATATAACCTTGTAACGGGGCATGCGATTGTCTCGGGAAAATTGCCGTGGCTCCAGCACGTATACAGCAAAAAACGTACCTCAAAGGCCGTTCCAATGCGGCTGCTCTTCTTGCGACAGCAACGTCGGGATTGGCGTCTCTTTTATGGCGCAGATATTCAGCTAGATAGCCTCGGTTGCTCGTTGAAGTTCACAATGCTGCGCGATTCTGACGTGCTCATTGAAGTCATCGGCGATACTGCAATGCCGCCAAACTTCGAGACGAGGGTAGTGGAGGCACTTCGCTATGTCCTCGCTAAGGTAATTCATCTGTCGTTGATCGAGATCAGTACGGTCGAAGGGGTGGATACCACCTTGATGTACCCCATTCACGGAACTGAAACGCGTCTTCTTGCTCCGCTGAGTGCGGACAAACACTCGAGCGACGTACATCTCCTGTTCGCCCGGTATCTAGGATTTGTCCTCTCAAATACTTCGTCTGAGTTTGTTCATCCGTGCTCTATGTATCTGCGCAACGCTTGCGACGCGAGCGCTGGCTCGACTGAAGCTGAGGTAATCGTTCTGAGCGTTGCCGTTGAAGGCTTAGCAAACCTGCTCCCGTTTGAGAAAATGCAGACTGCAGATCAGGCCACGATCGATGTAAGGGATGCAATGCTGAAATTGCTGGCCGAGCTTGACCCTGTCGACCACGTGAGGAACCGAATTGAGGGACTTCTAAGCCAACTGAACAATGTCCGCGCCGCCGATAGGTTGCAGCCTCTCGTTAGGGACGGACTTCTTGATCCTGCCTGTTTGGGTGCGTGGAAACAACTCAGGCACAAGACCGTGCATCCCAATAAGTCGAAATTAGAGGGGCTCGACCGCGACCAAATGCAGGCCCTGATAGACCTGGTTCACCGAGTCTACGTTTGTATGTATCAAATCACGTTCGCGCTTATCGGCTATCGAGGTGCGTACTCAAATTATGCAGCTAAACGGTTTCCCGTCGGAGCCTATCCGCTAACAGTGGTCTTGAAGTGACTGCGCGAATCAAGGTTTTGGCTTCTTTGCAGCTGCGGAAGGATTCTCGGCGTGAAATTCGGCTTTCTGCCTAAGTCGTTGGATGTTTCTGACGCAAGGATTTCGATACGCGGCGTCACTGACTGGCGGTCGGTATCGGCTGATGTCGCGTCGCATGGGCGAGTCAGCAATGGCTGGCTCCAAATGCCAACCCCCGAGTGGGGACGCGGGAGCCGTTACGAGCTTCCGGTGACGCATGAAATCGAAATTACAGGCTCGCAGGACGACGACCAACTGAGATTCTCGATCATTACGTTGGGCTTCCTATTTGGCCTTAGATTGCTCCCTGAGGGGTGGGGGCACTTGCATTCTACAGCCATTGAAGTCGACAAGTGCAACAGCTTCAGCGTGAGAGACAGCGAGGTCATTCCTTGCTTGGAGTTAGCGTCGGATTTCTATCAGAGGCATCACAAGACGAGAAACGCCAAGCGGATGTCGTCTGCAATTTCGCTGTTGCATTGGAGCCAAGCTCAGCCAATGGAATTCGACGCGTTCAGTTATCTTTACATGGCCGTCGATGCTTGCTGGGCCATCTGCAAGGACGTTCATGCCGGAGCCGTACAGCGTTACGGACCTAGAAAAGGTCAGCAAATTCGGCATCCGGAACGTCCGGAGGTAATGTGTGCGGTCCTAGGTCTAAAGCTGCCGGAGATTTTTGATCCATCTTCGGCGATAACGGCGGCATCGATTAGGAACGATCTCATACATGAAGGGCTAGTTGGCGATCTGCCAATCGGGCAAACGGTCATTAAGCCGCACTGCACGCTAGAGATGCGAGAGTTTGCAGAAAAGCTTATCCTTAGTCTCTTGGGTGTGCAGGCCGGATACTTATCGACTGCCGGTGGAGACCGGCAACACCACGCTCTCGACCTGAAGCCTTGACAGGTGGGCGAGGGCACTCTTTGTCCGGGTAGGGGTCAGGAAGGAGCCCCTTCGATGGAAGGGCAGAACCCGCAAGCCACTTCCGAACGATTGGTTAAAGTTTACGTCGCGAACGTCCTTGCAAAGCCGGAAGGCTCAAAACCGGAATGCGTCCCACCCCGTGAACGCGATGCTCAATTACGCGTATGCTATTTTGGAGAGCCGAGAGCGTTCAGAGATCGTGGCGCACGGATACGATCCGTATGATTGGGTATTTGCATTCCTATGACAAAGATCGCGCGGCGCTGGTGTTTGACATGATGGAGCCGCTGAGGCCGGTGGTGGATCGCGTTGTCTTAGATTTGATGCGATGCTAAACGTTTGAGCCGGCGGATTTTACAATTAGGTCCGATGGAGTGTGAGCGTCATGCGGAGACCACGCGCTGAGGGTTGATCTGGTCGGCTAGGAAGATCTCGCGGAATGGTTTGTCGCGAGGTCACAATGTCAAAGGATAGTCGTAAGGATAGCGATAAGGATAGGCATATGCCTATCCTCGAACACGGCGCCGACACGCTGCAGCGTGTCGAGATCATCACCGGGACGGGCCGACGTCGGCGCAGGTCGACCGATGCGAAGGCGGCGATTGTTGCGGAGAGTTTTGCGCCGGGTGCAAGCGTGTCCGCAGTGGCGCGGCGACACGACATCAGTCCAAGCCTGTTGTTTCTCTGGCGTCGCCAGGCTACGCGGGCGCAGGTCGCGGAGCGCGGGGACAGAGGCATGCCACCTGGCTTTGTGCCGGTCGCGATCACCGGCTGTGGGCGCCCGAGTGAGGAGCAGGCGGCGATCGAGATCGAGGTCGGCGCGATTCGCATCCGTGTCAGGGGGACAGTCGACCGGGAGGCACTGTGCGAGGTGCTGGCGGCGGTCGGGACGGTTGGTCGATGATCGGGCTTCGAGCTGGGTTGTCGATCTGGATTGCGACGCAGCCGGTCGATTTCCGCCGCGGCATGGACTCGCTGGCGATGCTGGTGAGCGAGGCCTTTGGAGCCGATCCGTTCGACGGCGGACTTTATGTCTTCCGCTCCAAGCGCCGAGATCGCGTGAAGATCCTGACTTGGGATGGAAGCGGCCTTGTCCTTTACTACAAAAGAATCGAGGGGCAGTTCACCTGGCCGCCGATCAAGGAAGGCGTCATGTCGCTATCTCATGCTCAGCTCTCGGTGCTGCTCGATGGCTCGGACTGGAAGCTGTGCCGATGCGAGTTGTGGATCAGCCGATGCGAGCTGGTTGATCATTATCAAGAGTCGTTCGTCACTCATGCGGAGTTGTTGTAGAATCGCTCTGCATGAGTGATTTGCCTTCCGATCCAGCATTGCTCCGACAAGCCGTGATGACGCTATCGTCACGGCTTGCGGCGTTGTCGGAGGAATGCAGCACGCTGGCGACCGAGCGTGATGCAGCGATCGCCCAACGCGACGCTGCGATCCAGGAGAACGACAAGCTCCTGATGATCCTGTCCCAGTACAAGCGCACGATCTTCGGTCCGCGCTCCGAGACACTGGATATCGGACAGCTGTCTCTCTTCACCATCAGGGCACAGGCGGTTCGTGCCGCCGCCAACGACGACGTGACCGGAGGCAGGCTGCCTGACGGAGCGGAGGGCCGTGGAAAGCGACCGGCGCGACGCAACCGGGGGAAGCTTCCGGAGCATTTGCCGCGCATCGATGTCGTGATCGATATCGAGAGCCACATCTGCCCTTGCTGCGGCGAGCAGCTGCACAAGATCGGGGAGACCGTCAAGGAAGCCTTCGACGTCATTCCGATGCAGTACCGGGTCAAGCGCATCATGCGTCCACGGTACGGCTGCCGGGGATGCCGCCAGGGTGTTCTGCAGGCACCCGCGCCGGCCCAGGCGATCGACGGTGGAATGGTGACGGAAGCCTTGCTGGCCCACGTCGCGGTGATGAAATACGGCTACCAGCTGCCGCTGTATCGCCAGGAACAGATGTTTGCCGCCCAAGGCATCACGCTCGACCGGCAAACGCTGGCCTCGTGGATGGGCCGCGTCGCCTGGTGGCTGAAGCCGCTTCACGCGCTGTTGCGCCGCGCAGTGATGTCCTACCCGCGGCTGTTTGCCGACGAGACGCCGCTGCCAGTTCTCGATCCCGGCCGTGGCAGAACCAAAGTCTGCCAGTTCTGGGCGATCGCCACCGACGACCGCCCGTGGGGCGGCCCGGCGCCGCCGGCAGTAGTCTACGTGTTCGCCGAGGATCGCAAGGCAATCCGCGCCAGGCAGCTGTTTGGAGACTACGACGGCATCCTGCAGGTCGACGGCTACGCCGGGTACAAGGGGCTGATTAAAAACGGCGGCCGTCTGGTACAACTGGCGTTCTGCTTCGCGCATGCGCGGCGGAAGTTCTGGGACGTCCACATCGCGACGAAATCGCCGATTGCCGCGGAAGCGCTGCAGCGGATCGGTATCCGTCCGAGGGCGGCCGTCTTGCGAGTTTTTCCGATCTGTAGCTGACTGTCCTTATGGACGGACATAAGGACAGTGCGGTGCTGAGCCGCATGGATTTGGTGGAGACCGGTCGGCGGCGACGCTGGACGCGTGCGGAGAAGCTCAGAATCGTAGAGGAGAGCTTCTCGGGGCCACGACTGGTGTCGGCGACGGCTCGCCGGTATGGGATATCACGTCAGCTTCTGCTGAGCTGGCGCAAGGCTTGGACCTGTCATGATCCGGCCGAAGAGGATTCGATCGGCCCGACATTCGTCCCTGCGATAGTTGCGGCAAGTACGCCGCCAACGACGGAAGCTGTCGAGACAGGTCAGATCGAAATCGTGAGCCCTCAGGGGCTGCGCGTGGTCTTCGGCCCCGGTGCGGATATCGAGGCGGTCGTTCGAATTGCTCGGGGCCTGGCGCGCCGATGATCCCGATCCCGACGGGCGTGCGGGTGTGGCTGGCGACGGGCCATACCGACATGCGGTGCGGCTTTCCGAGCCTGGCTCTGCGCGTGCAGGAAGTGCTCAAGCGCGACGCCATGGGCGGCGGTCTTTTCTGCTTCCGGGGCAAACGCGGTGATCTATTGAAGGTCATTTGGCACGATGGCCAGGGCGCCTGCTTGTTCACCAAAAGACTCGAGAGAGGCAGGTTCATCTGGCCATCGGTTGCTGGTGAATCGGTAACGATCTCTCCGGCGCAGTTGAGCTATCTGTTGTCCGGGATCGATTGGCGCAACCCTCAAGAAACCCAGCGTCCGACGCGGGTCGGATAGTCGTTTTACGGTTTGAATCTGCTGCTCGATCTGATTCAATGGCTCCATGATATCGAAGCCGGATGATCTTCCATCGGACCTTGTCAGTGCCCTGGCGGCGCTGCAGGCCGAGCGTGAGGCGCGACAGAAAGCCGAGGCGAAGGCCGCCAACTGGCAGGCGCAAGCCGCGAATGCGCAGGCGAAACTGTCGGATACCGAGGCGCTGATCGCTCATCTCGAGTTGCGCATCGAGAAGCTGAAACGCGAACTGCACGGGCAGCGATCCGAGCGCTCGGCACGGCTGCTCGAGCAGTTGGAGTTGGAGCTCGAAGAACTCGTCACCACGGCGAGCGAGGATGAGCTTGCCGCACAGGCCGCAGCGGCGAAGACGCAGAACGTCCGCCCCTTCATGCGCAAGCGGCCGGTGCGCAAGCCATGGCCTGACGATATCGAACGCGAGCGCGTCGTCATTGAGACTCCAACGACCTGCGCCTGCTGCGGTGGATCGCGGCTGGCGAAGATCGGTGAGGATGTGACCAAGACGCTGGAGGAGATCCCGCGCCGCTTCAAGCTGATCGAGACGGTACGCGAGAAGTTCACCTGCCGCGATTGCGAGAAGATCAGCCAGCCGCCCGCGCCGTTCCATGCCACGCCGCGCGGCTTCATCGGCCCACAATTGCTGGCGACGATCCTGTTCGACAAGTTCGGCATGCATATCCCGCTCAACCGCCAGAGTGCGCGCTTTAAGGCCGAGGGGATCGACCTGCCGTTGTCGACGCTGGCCGACCAGGTCGGCCACGGGACCTTCGCCGTCATGCCGCTCTTCCACTTGATCGAACGCCACGTGCTCGCTGCCGAGCGCCTTCATGGCGACGACACCACCATCCGTATTCTGGCGAAGGGCAAGTGCACGACCGGGCGGATCTGGACTTATGTGCGGGATGACCGGCCGTTCGCCGGGCCTGCGCCGCCGGCAGCGGTCTATTACGCCTCGAGCGACCGACGAGGCGAGCATCCACAGAGACATCTGGCCGCCTTCGCCGGCATCTTGCAGGCGGATTGCTACAGCGGCTTCGAGCCGCTGTTCGACCCGCAGAAGAAGGCGCTGCCGATTACGCCGGCGTTTTGCGTGGCCCATGCGCGGCGGGGCTTCTTCGAGCTGGCTGATATCGAGAAAAATGCTCGGGAAGGCAAGAAAGGCAAACCGGTCTCCCCGATCGCGCTGGAGGCTGTCAGACGCCTCGATACGTTGTTCGAGATCGAGCGCGCCATCAACGGCCGCGGTGCCGGCGAGCGGCGTGCCGCTCGCCAGGAACAGAGTAAGTCACTTCTCGAGGACATGCATGCCTGGCTGCTCCGCGAGCGCGAAACCCTCTCGCGTTCCTCCGAGGTCCTGAAGCCGATTAACTACATGCTCAGGCGCTGGGACGGCTTCGCCCGCTTCCTCGACGACGGCAGGATCTGCTTGACCAACAATTGCGCTGAGCGCGCATTGAGAGGCATCGCCTTGGGAAGGCGCAACTGGACCTTCGCCGGCAGCCAGCGCGGCGCCGACCGTGCCGCCATCATGCTGACGATGATCACGACCTGTCGCCTCAACGACGTCGATCCCAAGGCCTGGCTCGCCGACGTCCTGGCCCGTATCGCCGATCATCCCGCATCGCGTCTGCACGAGCTCTTGCCCTGGGAATGGAAGCTCCTGCGCCAGGCCGACAAGCCAGCCAATCAGCAGGCCGCCTGACCTTCACCCTTCACCCAATGCCATCATAGACCTCGCCGTGCCCGCGCGCATGCGTCAATCAGGCGGCCTCCGTCGTATGCGTACGCGGATCGCGATGTTCTACGCCATTGAGGATCGCATTCGCGGTTTGCCGGCGACGCAGCGAGCTGCGGTGCGACAATCCGACACCAGACCGCTGATCGAGGACTTCAAGCCCTGGCTCGAGGCGCGACTGCTGGAAGTCTCGAAGAAATCCGGCCTTGGCAAGGCGATCCGCTACACCCTCAACCATTGGGATGGCCTGACGCGATTCATCGATGATGGGCGCATCGAGATCGACAGCAATACGGTCGAACGCAGCATCAAGGTATCCGTCCGAGGGCGGCCGTCTTGCGAGTTTTTCCGATCTGTAGCTGACTGTCCTTATGGACGGACATAAGGACAGTGCGGTGCTGAGCCGCATGGATTTGGTGGAGACCGGTCGGCGGCGACGCTGGACGCGTGCGGAGAAGCTCAGAATCGTAGAGGAGAGCTTCTCGGGGGCACGACTGGTGTCGGCGACGGCTCGCCGGTATGGGATATCACGTCAGCTTCTGCTGAGCTGGCGCAAGGCTTGGACCTGTCATGATCCGGCCGAAGAGGATTCGATCGGCCCGACATTCGTCCCTGCGATAGTTGCGGCAAGTACGCCGCCAACGACGGAAGCTGTCGAGACAGGTCAGATCGAAATCGTGAGCCCTCAGGGGCTGCGCGTGGTCTTCGGCCCCGGTGCGGATATCGAGGCGGTCGTTCGAATTGCTCGGGGCCTGGCGCGCCGATGATCCCGATCCCGACGGGCGTGCGGGTGTGGCTGGCGACGGGCCATACCGACATGCGGTGCGGCTTTCCGAGCCTGGCTCTGCGCGTGCAGGAAGTGCTCAAGCGCGACGCCATGGGCGGCGGTCTTTTCTGCTTCCGGGGCAAACGCGGTGATCTATTGAAGGTCATTTGGCACGATGGCCAGGGCGCCTGCTTGTTCACCAAAAGACTCGAGAGAGGCAGGTTCATCTGGCCATCGGTTGCTGGTGAATCGGTAACGATCTCTCCGGCGCAGTTGAGCTATCTGTTGTCCGGGATCGATTGGCGCAACCCTCAAGAAACCCAGCGTCCGACGCGGGTCGGATAGTCGTTTTACGGTTTGAATCTGCTGCTCGATCTGATTCAATGGCTCCATGATATCGAAGCCGGATGATCTTCCATCGGACCTTGTCAGTGCCCTGGCGGCGCTGCAGGCCGAGCGTGAGGCGCGACAGAAAGCCGAGGCGAAGGCCGCCAACTGGCAGGCGCAAGCCGCGAATGCGCAGGCGAAACTGTCGGATACCGAGGCGCTGATCGCTCATCTCGAGTTGCGCATCGAGAAGCTGAAGCGCGAACTGCACGGGCAGCGATCCGAGCGCTCGGCACGGCTGCTCGAGCAGTTGGAGTTGGAGCTCGAAGAACTCGTCACCACGGCGAGCGAGGATGAGCTTGCCGCACAGGCCGCAGCGGCGAAGACGCAGAACGTCCGCCCCTTCATGCGCAAGCGGCCGGTGCGCAAGCCATGGCCTGACGATATCGAACGCGAGCGCGTCGTCATTGAGACTCCAACGACCTGCGCCTGCTGCGGTGGATCGCGGCTGGCGAAGATCGGTGAGGATGTGACCAAGACGCTGGAGGAGATCCCGCGCCGCTTCAAGCTGATCGAGACGGTACGCGAGAAGTTCACCTGCCGCGATTGCGAGAAGATCAGCCAGCCGCCCGCGCCGTTCCATGCCACGCCGCGCGGCTTCATCGGCCCACAATTGCTGGCGACGATCCTGTTCGACAAGTTCGGCATGCATATCCCGCTCAACCGCCAGAGTGCGCGCTTTAAGGCCGAGGGGATCGACCTGCCGTTGTCGACGCTGGCCGACCAGGTCGGCCACGGGACCTTCGCCGTCATGCCGCTCTTCCACTTGATCGAACGCCACGTGCTCGCTGCCGAGCGCCTTCATGGCGACGACACCACCATCCGTATTCTGGCGAAGGGCAAGTGCACGACCGGGCGGATCTGGACTTATGTGCGGGATGACCGGCCGTTCGCCGGGCCTGCGCCGCCGGCAGCGGTCTATTACGCCTCGAGCGACCGACGAGGCGAGCATCCACAGAGACATCTGGCCGCCTTCGCCGGCATCTTGCAGGCGGATTGCTACAGCGGCTTCGAGCCGCTGTTCGACCCGCAGAAGAAGGCGCTGCCGATTACGCCGGCGTTTTGCGTGGCCCATGCGCGGCGGGGCTTCTTCGAGCTGGCTGATATCGAGAAAAATGCTCGGGAAGGCAAGAAAGGCAAACCGGTCTCCCCGATCGCGCTGGAGGCTGTCAGACGCCTCGATACGTTGTTCGAGATCGAGCGCGCCATCAACGGCCGCGGTGCCGGCGAGCGGCGTGCCGCTCGCCAGGAACAGAGTAAGTCACTTCTCGAGGACATGCATGCCTGGCTGCTCCGCGAGCGCGAAACCCTCTCGCGTTCCTCCGAGGTCCTGAAGCCGATTAACTACATGCTCAGGCGCTGGGACGGCTTCGCCCGCTTCCTCGACGACGGCAGGATCTGCTTGACCAACAATTGCGCTGAGCGCGCATTGAGAGGCATCGCCTTGGGAAGGCGCAACTGGACCTTCGCCGGCAGCCAGCGCGGCGCCGACCGTGCCGCCATCATGCTGACGATGATCACGACCTGTCGCCTCAACGACGTCGATCCCAAGGCCTGGCTCGCCGACGTCCTGGCCCGTATCGCCGATCATCCCGCATCGCGTCTGCACGAGCTCTTGCCCTGGGAATGGAAGCTCCTGCGCCAGGCCGACAAGCCAGCCAATCAGCAGGCCGCCTGACCTTCACCCTTCACCCAATGCCATCATAGACCTCGCCGTGCCCGCGCGCATGCGTCAATCAGGCGGCCTCCGTCGTATGCGTACGCATCAAGCCGATCGGGCTGGGAAAGAAAAACTATCTGTTCGCAGGCAGTGAGGGCAGAGCTGGCTCCGCAAATTCGGACAGTAGCTTGAGTGGATTTTCTGCCTGACAGCGGCGAGGATTCTTGCTGCGAATCAGGAGCGAAGATGACGAAGAAGAGCCGCCGGATGCATTCTCCGGCATTCAAGGCGAAGGTTGCTTTGGCTGCGGTCAAAGGCGACAAGACGCTGGCGGAGCTGGCGCAACTGTTTGATGTTCATCCGAACCAGATCACGATCTGGAAAAACCAGCTCCTGGAAGGCGCCGCCGGCGTGTTTGGGCATGACAAGGCGTCGGCCGAGACGCCGGTCGATTTGAAGGCGTTACATGCCAAGATCGGCGAGCTGGCGTTGGAAAACGATTTTTTGTCCGGCGCGCTCACCAAGGCGGGCCTGCTGAGCGCAAAGCGATGATCGACCGCGGTCATGATCTTTCTATCGTGCGCCAGGCGAAGGTCCTGAAGCTGGCTCGCAGCACGGTCTACTATGAACCTCGGCCAGTTTCGGCCGAGGACCTTGCCTTGATGCGTCGGCTCGATGAGCTGCATCTCGATTATCCCTTCGCGGGAGCGCGTATGCAGCGATCGTTGCTGCGGCGGGAGGGCGTATACGCCGGTCGCCGCCACATCGCGACGCTGATGAAGCGCATGGGGATCGAGGCGGTCTATCGTCGCCCGAACACGAGTAAGCCGGCACCGGGTCACAAGATCTACCCGTACCTGTTGCGCGGATTGAAGATCGAGCGGCCCGACCAGGCGTGGGCAATGGACATCACCTACATTCCGATGCGGCGTGGCTTCGTCTATCTCGCGGCGGTCGTCGATGTGTTCAGCCGACGGGTCCTGGCCCATCGCGTCTCGATCACAATGGAGGCGGCCTTCTGCGTCGAAGCGGTCCAGGAGGCGTTGGCGAAGCACGGCAGGCCCGAGATTTTCAACACGGACCAGGGCAGCCAGTTCACCAGCCTCGAGTTCACCGATGTGCTGCTGGACGCGAAGATCGCCATCAGCATGGACGGCAAGGGCGCCTGGCGCGACAACGTGTTTGTCGAGCGGCTCTGGCGCACGGTCAAATACGAAGAAGTTTATCTCCGCGCCTACGACAGCGTGTCCGAGGCGCGAGCGTCAATTGCCAAGTATCTGGCCTTCTACAATCAGGGAGGCCCTCACTCGAGCCTTGACGGGCGCACGCCCGACGAGGCTTACTTCGGCACGCAAGCTATGGTGATGGCCGCATGACCGTCGCCGACGATTTTGTCGTCGCTCTGGTCGGGCTACGCCCTCCCGACGCAACGACAAAATCGTAAGGCCCCGCGTTCAGCATAACCCGGCAGGAATCCACTTAAATCCCGCGGGGCGCTGTCCAAACAACCGGCGCCAGCTCTGGCGGCGCCGAAACCTGGGCCACTCTCGCATCACTCATCAACTCCGCAAAGCTTCACGACATCGACCCACGGCACTATTTTACTGATGTTCTCGAGCGCATCGTCTCCGGACGTACCAAGATCAATCAGCTGAACACGCTGCTGCCGTGGAATTGGAAAGCCGAGCGCGATGGTTCGGAGCCAAAGCTCGCCGCTTGATCAGTTCGACGGCACGGCGTCGGGAACTTCCTGCGCATCGCTGGCGTCGTCGTAGATCTCTTCGCGGATCACGCGCAGCGTTACCTCGTGCAGATACACTTGCAGCGCACCCTCCAGCTCGGTGAACTCGGGCAGCAGGACTCGATCAACGAAGCCCCGTGACGCACGGACCATCACCGTGTTACGTCGCTGTCGGCGATAACGAAACGGCCGCAGCCCATATCGGCGGCAAAGCGCCAGAAACAGGTGCCGAGACCACTGGTCGGGAAGTGAGAATTGCTGTTCGATCGGTGGATCGTGGCGAGCAAGTTCCTCGACCCGGGCCCGCACCCGCTGCAGCGCGGCTTCCGCTGCAAGGCGCTCACCAGCAGTTCCGGCCCCCACGAACAACGCCTCGATCTTCCGAAGCTTCTCGCGCAGCTGCGACTCGCTGGTCATTCTGATCCCCGTTGCCCGCTCCGAACCGGGATCAACCCATCACCGCGCGCCGGCGGCGTCAATCATCCCGACCGCGCTATCCAGAGCATTCCGCGCAAGTCAAGCCCAGGCACCCGTGATCCTCTCGTGACGCTCACGATGGAGTGTGCCGGCTCAATTCGGGTCTGGCCAAGCGTCTTGTCCGCGACACCGAAGCATCGATCGGGCTCCAGCTCCAGCACGCCGATTCGACCCACGTGTTGAACATTAGCTAAACTCGTTAGCTGACGATCGAGAAGTCGCTCGCGGTCACGGTCGACGCGGTCGCGCCATTGAGCCAGATGGCATTGTTAGCGTCGGGCTGTACGATGAAGTAGGCGCCGTTCTGATAGGAATGTGACAGCAGGTCGGCGAATGACGTGAAGCCCGATCCGATCAGGTTGACGTGGTCGAGCCCTTCGGTCCAATCCTGCACTACATCAATGCTCTGAGTGCCGACGGTGCGGGAAAGTACGAAGGTGTCATTGCCTTGGCCCGTGCCCGGCCCTGCTCCGCCACCGCCGAAGTAATAGTTCACGCCGGTGCCACCATCGAAATAGTCGTTCCCCGCGCCGCCGATCAGCACATCGACGCCATCACCACCATAGAACACATCGTTGCCGTCGCCTCCATAGCCGTAGTCATTGCCTCCGTAGCCATAGAGCACGTCGTCGCCCGCGTCCCCGATAAGGATGTCGTTGTTGAGGTTGCCGACGAGCACATCGTTGCCGTTCCCGCCGTAGACTGTGCCGCCTGCATTATACAGGTAGGCGTAGTCGTTTCCGTCTCCCCCTTCGAGGACGGTATAATCTTTGCCGCCGATGAGAACGTCGTTGCCGCCCTCGCCGTATAAGTAGTTGAAGCCATCGCCCGCATACATCAAGTCGTTGCCGGACCCGCCGATCATCAGGTCGTCGCCCGTGCCGCCTTCGAGAAGATTGTTGCCGGCACCACCGTAGATGCTGTCATTGCCGTTGCCGCCCCAAAACGTGTCATCTACCGAAGTTCCAGTGAGCACGTCACTAAAGGCGGAGCCCGTTACGGAATGGACGTCAACAAAAGTGTCAGTCCCGCCATAACCGTTTTGCGCGGTGCCATGCGCGAGATCTACTTGCACAGGATTAGGAGAGTTTACGTAACTAACGACCGTGTTACCATCTCCAAAGAAGTAACTGCCACCTGTACCTGCAATGATGGTATCAGCAGCAGGAGTGCCCGAAATGACTTGACCGCCACCCTTACCCTCCATCGCCACGGTTACGGGGATGACGCTTGGATTTGACGGATTGTTGGGATCGGCAACTTTGAGCCCGAAAGCGTCGGATGTGACGACCGATCCATCTTCCCGGTACGCAAGACGGCCTAAATTGATGTCGGTCTGAGTGAACGTTGCATTGACTGACAAGGATGCACCGTTGAGCAACAGCGATCCATGCTGGGGAATGTACCAAATCGTGTAGGTAATTTGACTGTCGCTAAACTGAGGCGAAATCCAAGTAAGAAGGCCACTGCCGATTGTTGAAGTTTCACCCATGCTATCCTTCAGGATCGGCGCTGGAATTTGACCGTTTGGAATGAAGACTCCTTTGCTAAGCAGGCCACTCCCGCTCTGCACGATCACAGGGACTACGACGTCAGAAACGGTGTTGGAGGCGTTGTCGCTAACTGAAAGAACAAGAGGATACTGATCGCCGTAGTTGCCGCTAAATTGTCGATAGAATACTTGCCCGGCATCGACTTGAGCCTGTGTGAACGAGTGCGGGAAGTTATTCGCTATATCGCTTGGCCCGAATGAGCTGCCATTGAACGGCGTATAGGAAGAACTTTCCGGAGTTCCCCAGCTGCCAATCAATATGCCCCCCGCGTTGGAGGGCATGCTCGTCACCGTGTATACAATGTTGGCTGGGTCGACGCCTGGATCGATCGCGGAGAGGATGTCGGGCGTAAGAGCTGTCACGTATCCAGGCGTATTACTGAACGTCGTGAATCCCGTGCTCCCGATCGGTATCCCGCCATCTGAAGAACTGTGGAGATAGAACTGTCCATTAGGATCGGTGAAAATAGGGCAGAGCTGGCGCCGGTTGTTTGGACAGCGCCCCGCGGGATTTAAGTGGATTCCTGCCGGGTTATGCTGAACGCGGGGCCTTACGATTTTGTCGTTGCGTCGGGAGGGCGTAGCCCGACCAGAGCGACGACAAAATCGTCGGCGACGGTCATGCGGCCATCACCATAGCTTGCGTGCCGAAGTAAGCCTCGTCGGGCGTGCGCCCGTCAAGGCTCGAGTGAGGGCGTCCCTGATTGTAGAAGGCCAGATACTTGGCAATTGACGCTCGCGCCTCGGACACGCTGTCGTAGGCGCGGAGATAAACTTCTTCGTATTTGACCGTGCGCCAGAGCCGCTCGACAAACACGTTGTCGCGCCAGGCGCCCTTGCCGTCCATGCTGATGGCGATCTTCGCGTCCAGCAGCACATCGGTGAACTCGAGGCTGGTGAACTGGCTGCCCTGGTCCGTGTTGAAAATCTCGGGCCTGCCGTGCTTCGCCAACGCCTCCTGGACCGCTTCGACGCAGAAGGCCGCCTCCATTGTGATCGAGACGCGATGGGCCAGGACCCGTCGGCTGAACACATCGACGACCGCCGCGAGATAGACGAAGCCACGCCGCATCGGAATGTAGGTGATGTCCATTGCCCACGCCTGGTCGGGCCGCTCGATCTTCAATCCGCGCAACAGGTACGGGTAGATCTTGTGACCCGGTGCCGGCTTACTCGTGTTCGGGCGACGATAGACCGCCTCGATCCCCATGCGCTTCATCAGCGTCGCGATGTGGCGGCGACCGGCGTATACGCCCTCCCGCCGCAGCAACGATCGCTGCATACGCGCTCCCGCGAAGGGATAATCGAGATGCAGCTCATCGAGCCGACGCATCAAGGCAAGGTCCTCGGCCGAAACTGGCCGAGGTTCATAGTAGACCGTGCTGCGAGCCAGCTTCAGGACCTTCGCCTGGCGCACGATAGAAAGATCATGACCGCGGTCGATCATCGCTTTGCGCTCAGCAGGCCCGCCTTGGTGAGCGCGCCGGACAAAAAATCGTTTTCCAACGCCAGCTCGCCGATCTTGGCATGTAACGCCTTCAAATCGACCGGCGTCTCGGCCGACGCCTTGTCATGCCCAAACACGCCGGCGGCGCCTTCCAGGAGCTGGTTTTTCCAGATCGTGATCTGGTTCGGATGAACATCAAACAGTTGCGCCAGCTCCGCCAGCGTCTTGTCGCCTTTGACCGCAGCCAAAGCAACCTTCGCCTTGAATGCCGGAGAATGCATCCGGCGGCTCTTCTTCGTCATCTTCGCTCCTGATTCGCGGCAAGAATCCTCGCCGCTGTCAGGCAGAAAATCCACTCAAGCTACTGTCCGAATTTGCGGAGCCAGCTCTGGCGTTCGACGGAGACGGCGAGGTTATTCTGCGGGATTACATTGATGCCGAATGTTGTCTGACCGAGAGTGCTGCCTGCGCTGTCGCTCACGGTAAAGTTGAAATTGTCTGTGCCGCTTACATTACCAATGTTCTGATAGGAGATTAATCCGAGGTCGACCTGCTGTTGAGTAAACCAGGAGACGGGATTGATGCCGTCTGCCAAAATCTGGCCGTGTGCTGGACCTCCAGAGACGGTATAGATGATTTGCCAGGGATTCAGACCCGTGTCCGTCACAAAGAGGTTGCTGTCGGTGATCAGCGCCGTCTGGCCCTGACCAACCGAGAGGCCGGCATTTGTCATTAGACTAGGATGAGTCGATGTTGGCGGAGCGTTGATGCTGATGGTGAACGAGGTCGTTGCGCTCCTGTTCCCAGCAGGATCAGTGACATAATAGCTGAAGCTCTCGCTTGAAGCGATCGTTCCGTTTTCCTGGTATTCAATAAGGTTATTGTTAATATCAGCCTGGCTGAATGAAGTGACGATCGATCCACCTTTGATCAGGTAACCGTGGCTTGGATTCGAAGTAATCGTGTAAGTCAATTGTTCGGGCGTGTAATGCGCCGAATTTGAATCGGCGACCTGCAAATAGCTTGAGCTGAGCGTTGGATTGCTGCCGACACCGGTGACGAGCTGCTGTCCTGTCGCAACGATGGTCGGAGGCGTATGATCGGTGACGATGATCGGCTGAGCGGAGGCCGGTGGCGTGGTCACTGTGACGGTCGTTTCAGCTGCGACGCTTGAATTACCCAGATCATCGAATGCCACAACCGCGATTTGATTCCCACCGGGAGTTGAGCCGGCATTAAAAATGGCCGTCGCAAACTGTGCGGGTGTGACGTTCGTTGCAGCATGGCCGAGTGAGAAGGATTGGCTGCCTACGAGGATGCTGCCGGTACCGCTTACAATGAAAGCCGTGTAATGATCAATGCGATGAACACTGCCGGAAGGTGTCTCGGAAGCGGAGAACCATGTTGAGAGCGGTGTAGTTGTATTGGTGTACGTGAAAGCGGTCGACGGTCCTGTGACAACAGGATGGGTAGTGGTTGGGGGTGAAAGTGGGTTGGCCGATGCGACAATGATATTAGCGAGCTGCGATGCAGTCTGGGACGCCCCCCCGCTTTGCGCATTCTCAATTGGAATAGTGCCTGCGCCAAATAGCGAACTGAGATCAATATCGTAGTTGAGAAGAGTATGATCAACTGAAAGCTGAGCTGCAATTCTTACTGAATACGAAATCAGATCGGTGTAGACACTATCTGTGTCATTATTCGCAGCAACAAGGTTTACGCCCTCACTCGGTGTGCCAACGCTCACGACTGACCCTATGTGAGGGCCGACCTTGGCCTTTTTGTTGAGCTCGCTCGAACTGTCCTTAGCGTAATTACCAACCCAATCACCGTAGTCCACATAGTTCACAAGATTCATTGAAAACAAGTTGCTGCTAAGGCCTGAACCAGGTAGCCCGGGAGCGCCAAACGTCATTCCACCGACAGCCGTTGAACCAGACGCTGCGATTGCTGCCTCTGCCTCAGCGCCGCCCATGGAATGTCCGGTGACGAAGATTGGATTAAGGCCAACCTCCGCCTGGACGCGACTAGTAAAGGCAATCGCATCATTGAATAGCCTCTGAGGTGCCGATCCATTGAAAATTAGGGCGTCATCGAGTCTTGACGCGATGGCATAAATCGACTCGTCGGCTAGATCGAGAATGCTAGCTTCAAAGGCAACTATGACAGCTCCCGTTGCGTTGTTTCTGAATGCCGCGGCTTGGAAGCCGTCGAATGAAATGGTCTGGGAGTCGATAAGGCTGTAACCAGAAAACGCACCAATAGGACCGTAAGTGGCAACCGCACTGCACGCGTTGATGAAATCTTCCCAAGAAGGTTGCGACATGACGAACCTCCGATTGCGACAATGTGGCCCGGCGAATTCTCTAAGATGACTTGCGACTATTCGTAGGACATTGCTAGGTCATCGGACTAATGGGAGCGGCTTGGCCGAAACCCAGAGAGTCTCACCCTGCCAGCAACCAAGCCAGAGCAAAGAAAAGTTCAGAACCAGTGATCTAGCATCCGAGGATGCTTTGCAATTTCTTTTTATTCGAAATAGAGGTCCAGTACCACGCATCCCCTGAAACCGCGCGCCGCGATGATGCAGGTTGCGCACCAGGAGTCAAGAATATGAGCGGGATCGCAATTGGTCGGAGCCATCGGCTGACGTTCATCCGTGATAGCCTCAATCTCCACCGGCTATGGTGTTCTGAGGAAGCACGCCTGACGTAACCCGAGTTTTCGAATTTCTGTGCGCAATGGTGGCTTGGTCAAGACTGGCCTAAACTTGCATAATCACTATACCCCCTCTTCGGGATGCCGGGCGGAACGGGGAACGGGGTAACCGCGAAGCTGATAACCCCTCCGATTGCGTAATTCCGAAACGGAAATCTCGAGCAAGCGGATCGGCCTCTTGGGATGGCCATCATTGCTTGAGGAGGTTTAGCCCGGTGCGCCGAGTTCTTCGCGTCACCGGCCAACAGCGCACGTCCGCGCCGCGTCCATTGTGCCGTACAAATCTTGCCTTTGGCAGCCTCGCTCACGCTCGGCTAAACTGCTCGGCCTGAATTTGGCTGGCCAGTCGCTCAAACGGCCTAGACCGACCAAAACGGCATATTATTTAGCAAAATCAATGGCTTATAATCTGTTTTAAGGCTTGAAATTCTCTTTTTTTGATGTCAATCTAGCAACGACACGTTTGGCGGCACAGCCGCTGTCGCAGGCACACGAACGAGGACGGACTGGCCTTCACCGTTACCCCGGCAGATGCGTCACGGAGGCCGCACAGCGCGCTCCCCAAGTTAGTCGTCTAGACGTGGGAGCAAGCCGGACGAGCTACAAGCGGCCCGGCAAGTCAAGAAAGCCCCGACCTCGTAACGGGGGTGCCAATCAACTAGCCTTGGATCGCGCGGCATTACTGGTCGATACGGTCTGTCGTCTGGCTGGCGCAGAAAATCTGATCAGCGCAGAATCCAATCGGCTGCGACAGGCGATTCTAAATTACGACACGCCGCAGCTGTTCAAGTACTTGCTGGAAGCGTTCTCGCTGCAGGGCATCAGTGATCATGCAGCACGCAGCTACATGGATCATCATGGCTGTCCTGCTTGGCAGGATTTACAACAAGCGACCGCTCGGCCTCCGGCCTGCTCGAAACTGCGAAGCTACTGGAGCTTTCACGGTTGCGGTTATCGGAAGGATAGTCGGACGTGCGCACAGCCATGGATTGCCCCTCACTGCTCACTGCCTCGACACGACCTCCGCAACGGACGTCTGAACCAGACGACATATTCGCTCTTCTTGTTTATCCGCGATGTTGCGGATGGCAACTTGGTCGAGTGGGTAGATCAAACGCTTGACCAAGCGAGTTTGAGCAACACAGCCAAGCACCGCGCTTCCCGCATGCGGAGTGCATTGATCGATCCGCTGCGAAATGTTTTCGGCGTGTCCGACAAGTTGTTGAATATGGCCTTGGCCGATATCTTGATGGCGGCACCGTCGACCAAACCTACCTGGATAGAAGTAGGCTCTGGCATGATCGCCATCGACACGCTGGTGCACAACTTTCTATTACGCACCGGCATTCAACGCGGGCTCGGAGCGAAGCACGGATTTGGGCCTGCCTGCTACGCTGAGGGCGGATGCGCCGAAATCATCAGGCTTATCGCCTCGCGAATTGACGCAAGGCAATTCAATCCCGATTACCCGCGGGTTTTTCCAAGATTCGTCCAACATGCAATCTGGCGGTACAGCGCTCAGCTAGAACTGAACATCTGCAACGGCAACAACATCGATGATCGTACCCGTTGCCGCAACATGGGATGTCCATTGTTTCGTCGTTGCGAGCGCGTGGCTCCGCATGCCTGACGCAAGGATAGCGAGCTGAACCACGTCCAAGACAGACAGGACTACTAACCATCAATCAGACCACCACTTGAGGCCCGTTGCGGGCCTCTTTTGATTCCAGAGGAGAGCCTTGCATGTCCAAAAAGCCAACAAGACCCAAAGCTAAGAAACCTTCGGCCAAGACCATCATCATGTTCGGACTGGATAAAGATCGCAAACCGCACGCGGCACGGTTCATCGGTGAGAACGAGGCGCTGTTGGCAAGAGCCGCGGGGGCGATGGGTCTGCGGCTAGCTGTACCGGTTACCGGAAAGCACCTCGAAATCGCGAACAAACTACCGGCGGGTCGAATTCACGCCACCGGTAATGGGCTGGTGCCGAATATCGATCAACAGACCTATGACCAGATCAATACATTAGTAGGCGGAGAGCCCAGCACAATTTCCGCAGTTCTTCCCAAGACGTGGTCACAGCTAGCGCCCGGTCATCTCGTCATCGCACAGGACACCGTCGATGATGGTTGGTGGCCCGCGATTATCACCAAACGAAGCAATGACATGCTGACGCTGAAGTGGCGCGACTACCCAAGCGCATCTGAATTCGTGCGACCGGTCAGCTCGGTGGCTTTGCTGAATAGCGATTGAAATATTCCGTTCCTACCGATCTCCGCGGCTCAGGTCGCTAACACGGCCGAGCATTTCGTTTGACCAACAAACCATGGGCACGCAAAATGGACGACCAGAAAGGACTTATTCGCTTTCACAATGACGAACTTCGCCGCGACCTAACTCGCGGTGCGGCGTTCATGACACCGGGCGTAGCGGCTCTTGGTCCCGAAGCGGCTGAGCGGATCTTTAATACAATCTCGCTCTACGATGATTTCTGTCACGACAACGACCCTCACGAAGAGCACGACTTCGGATCATTCGTAGTCGAGGGCCACACGATATTCTTTAAGATCGACTATTTTTCGATGGACCTGACTGTGGGATCCCCCGATCCATCAGATCCATCAATCACCAAACGCATCATAACAATTATGCTGGCTGACGAGTATTAGGACGTGTAGTCTCAAATCCAATTCCAGGGCATTACAGCGATCTCTGCCTCCCCTTGAAGGAGTCGTCACGGCGTTGACTGAGGGCAGCTACGGCCAATAGCCGACCTCGACTTCGTTACGTGTCTCGCCAAAGGCCGTTGGCGGAGCGGCCAGTCCGTCGTACAGTTGGCTTTTCGTTTGAATTGCGGGACCATGCGGCAAGTGGACCCAGATCGGATTGAGCGAAGGCTGTCGGCGATAATGGCCGCCGATGTCGCCGGATACTCGCGACTCATGCATATTGACGAAGAGGCTACACATGCCAAGTTGAGCAAGCTTCTCGCAAGTGTTGAGCCCGCTATTGCCGATCACGGCGGGCGCATCGTGAAGAACACCGGTGACGGATTCTTGGCAGAGTTTCCGAGCGCGGTCGAAGCGGTTCGAGCCGCATTGCAATTTCAAACGCGCATCCATGAACTCACGGCCACTGATGCGGAGGATCGGCGCATTGCCTTCCGCGTGGGCGTCAATATCGGCGACGTAATCGTCGAGCCTCACGACATATTCGGAGACGGCGTCAATATCGCGGCGCGTCTTGAAAACATCTCCGAGCCGGGTGGCATCTGCATCTCATCTTCTGTCTACGATCAAGTCCAGGGTAAAATGGGGGTTGAGTTCGTTGACCTGGGCGCGCAGTCCCTGAAGAACATCGCGCGGCCGGTCCGGGCTTACGCGACTGCTAGAGACAGCTCATCCGGTTCGATGAAACCGTCTGAAAGCGTGGACCGGCCATGTTTCTTGCCACCTCGTCTTTCCATAGTTGTACTTCCGTTCACAAATCTAAGCGGTGATCCGCTACAAGATTACTTTGTTGACGGTGTGACTGAGAACTTGACGACCGATTTGTCTCGCATCAGCGGTTCCTTTGTGATCGGCAGAAACACCGCTTTCACTTACAAGGGGCGAGCGCTTAACGCTTGGAGGATCGGCCGCGAGTTGAACATCCGCTATGTTCTCGAAGGCTCTGTACAGCGCAACGAAAGCCGTTTTCGGGTGAACGTGCAGCTGGTCGATGCGGAAACTGGGAAGCATCTATGGGCAGAACGATTTGACAAGCCTGTTGCTGATTTATTCGAAGTGCAGGATGAAATCGTATCAAGGCTCGCCAACGAACTGGAGGCTCAACTCACCGAGCAGGAGGCCCTGCGATCAGAGCGTTCTCCCAATCCGACTTCAATGGACCTTTACTTTCAAGGGAGAGCTTGGCTGAACAACGGATGGGCACCTGACCATCTGTCAAAAGCGCGCAGCAGTTTTGAGCGAGCATTGTCGCTTGATCCTAAGAATACCGATGCTTTGGTTGGCACAGCCATTATCGATTTGGTCGCGGGCGTCAACTACATGAGCGACGACAGGGCCGGGCTACTCGCGAGAGCAGAGGCAGCCTTGATAGAGGCGCTCTGCCTCTCTCCGAACCACGCGGTGGCACACACGGCCTTCGGAGCCCTCCTCATCGGCACGAAACGTGCCGCTCAAGGTATGGCCGAATGCACGAGAGCACTAGAGTTGGATAGCAATTTGGCTGAGGCCCACGCGCAAATTGGCTACGCTAAGTATCTGACGGGCCACGCAACGGAGACCGAAGCTCACTTGAATGATGCATTTCGTCTTTCGCCCCGCGATGTCTTCGCATATCGCTGGCTCATGATTGTTGGCCTCGCGAAGCTCCAGATTGGAGAGAATGTCGAAGCGCTCGGTTTGCTTCGTCGCAGCGTCGAGGCCAATCGAAATTACCCGATGGTATACTTTTTTCTCGCCGCCGCATTGGCGCTGTTTGGGTCTCTGGATGAGGCGAAGTCAGTAGCGAAGTCAGGACTTGCGTTCACCCCGCTGTTTACCATTCGCCGTTTCCGTGAAGGTTCACAGAGTGACCACCTATCCAATCTTACGTTCCGCGAGCGTCTCGCTGAGGGCATGCGCTTGGCTGGCGTCCCGGAGGACTAATAGTGGCTCGCGCTCGGCTCAATGATAATGATTAAGTAAAAAGCAAATCGGCCTTTCTACTGCTACAAATTTAAGAATACGAGTTCTTGAGGATTTTCGCCTCGACTGTCGCCTGAAACGTCGCCTTGAGCAAATTAGGCCCCGCATTCGCGAAGACGCTAATTTTCAGCATCGCTTTTCAACAGGAGAGATGCTGATGAAGTCTTCGCACAGATCCTTGCTTCCATCCGAGCGCAAAATCGTCGACCGGATAACCAAGATACGAAAAACGGCTGACCGCGTATCCAGAAACAAGCGCCGGTTCGCTGAATATCGATACCTTCGAGCCGTTCTTCGAGGCTACCGACATCTCGTCGATAACGAGCTTCTTCCGGCTATGCTGGAAATCGCACCCGCTATCCTAACAGTTCCAGTGCGTGCCAACTGGCATCCGCTGCGCGTTATTATCGAGGCCACAATGTGGAGGGAAATCGATCATCGGACGCGCAGCAGATGGACTCGGGCTTTGCAATACGCCGTCGCAAGAGAGATCGATCCTGATCAGCTTCCGAGATTTATCCGAGCGAATAATGGAATCGCTGGGTGTGCCGAACTGGCGAGTAAAACCCGATCAGGCATTCCGCGATGCGCGCTTCCGTCAGCTTGCGCTCGTTCGTTGTCCAGCTTCGCACCACGCTGTTTTTAGCGAAGAGCCACGGTCTAGCGACTTTACAGTTACTTATGCCATTATCACGCACGCTGCGGGCGACTTGAGGAACGCCCTGCCCTTCTTCAGCAAGCAAAGCTTAGCCAATGCGGGAGAGATGCTGCGCAGCATGGGTTATCAAGTCCGACTTAAGATTGCCGTCATCTAGCCCTGCCCGACTATTTTTTGAGGCCCCTCTTTAAGGGGATGCCGTGTGTGGCGACTCGTCAATCTCGACAGGCTAACTCAATACCTTTTCATCATTATGTTCACAGTCTTCGTCCCTCTAGCACCGCGCAAAACGCACGCCACGCATTAAGCCTATATGTGCTTTATCAAGCTCGGTTGGATTAGGCTATCGTGCCACAGATTGGGCACAGATATACACACGGCCGGGCTTGGCTCTCCCAGTTGCCGGACTCGAGACTCGAATCTGATTGTCTTTGTATGTACACCACTGCGGAGGCTTCGTTTCCTTAGGAATGTCGGTCAGATCGACGCCGGGCGGGTAGCCTTCGGGTCGAGAGTCCCAACATGTTGCGACGTAGCCAAGCCGTGTGGCATCGCACAGCGTCGTGTCCTTCAACTTGTACTTAGGAGTCGAAGTCACGGTGTATGCGTAATCGACGCCTCCCCAGTCAGCGTTCGATTGTGTATCTGCCCAATTGATCTGCGCTGGGTTAACCGCTGGCGGCTGGGCACCAACCCCCTTCTCGCTTCTGTTCGCGTCCGTAATCGAAGGCGGGGCCCCACCCGTAGTGCTAGAAGCATAGGCAGTTACAGAAACCCCAACTATTTCTAGAATGAGTGCCGCGAATAGTGCCCGGAGATAGAAGTCGTGTTTGCTGCCGTCTCCGCCGCCAAGGCCCAAGCGGCCAACAAGAGCGAGCAACGTAACGATTCCCGTAGCAACAAATATTGCAATGCATGTCCACGTAAGAACGTTGATAGCAAGGTGATCCATGGCGCACCTCCGCTTAATATAGAGTACAACGAATATAGAATTCTACCTCAAATGGAATGCCGTTCTTGGAAGAGTTGCTTGATAGCGTGCTGCTCCTTCTCTGATCAGAGCGAGCGGTCCCCAAAACGCGGGATGACTGTTCATTGGATCCGAAGCGTCACGTAGGAAATTGATCATAGCCTGTCTCAGGGACTTCTGCGCGGCCCAGCTTCGGGTTATACTTCAAAATTTCAAAGACCGAAGTCATCAATCGCGTAGCCGCGGCCGACTCCACCGCCGAATGAGTCACTAGCAGTGAGCGGGCACCGGCTTGAAAGAACGCACGTGCCAGACCCGACAATGCTTCAGCGCCTGGTTTGTCTCCTGCGACAGTGGTGCAAGCTGATAACACGACCCAGTCAGCATCGAGCTTGAGTTGCATGACCTCACTCGCAGTAAGCAGCCAATCATCAAGATCCGTCGGTATAGCCGGTATCGAAAGCACAAGGATGCTCGCCAAGCCCCTTCACGTCGCCCGCGACGAGGCCATGGGTCGCGAAATAAATGATGCGATAGTTAGTGAGCTACGCTTGCTTAACCGAGGCTTCGCTGGCCTCACCGGTGTGAATCCTTTGTAATCTCCTCCTCACCCGCCAGTAACTTTGGCCAATACGTTCCGTTGGTATGGCTCCAGCATGTCTCCCCACTGGAAAGAATGCCGTGGACGGACACTACAGTCGTCTTTCCGTTGCCTCTCCTGATCCAAGTCCCCTTCATTGCGCGTCCTTATCACGGCATTCCGCCAAATTTCTTCTTGGTACCCGATGTGCGTCAATTTGACTCTCTCAGCACAGCTCCACAACCGATTGCCACATGCCGTACTTTCACGTCGGCTCGATGGATAAATGAAAACTTATGGTGCGATCAGAGATCTGGAGAACCATGGTGACCCTGCCTCCACAAGAGCGACGGGAGCTGGCGCGGAGCCTTCGAGATAGCGCAGCGCCAGACCCCGGCGCGGATTGCGGGTGAAGGCGAACTCCGATGGCATCTTTCATACGAGTGACGACAGGGGCGCCCCTACACATCCACGCGATTGCCGTAAGCACCCGATGTTCGACAATACGACAGGTCAACAGCGCTTACCGACTCACTGCAATAGGTTGTCGCGGGAAACGTGATTTACCCATGCGTGCTGATCGGCCGTTCGTTACCGTTCAGTCCGTTTACAACTGGAGGGGGAATGCGACTATGGCGACGCTCTCTATTGACAAAGGCCAAGTCTCGACCACCGGCGAGGACGAGACACAAATCCATCATTCCGAACTCGCTGAACTTGTGACAAAGCACCCGGATGAAGTTGCGAAGACGCTGTCATCCGAAGTATCTCCGATAAATGCATCCGATCTTTCCGTAGACGCTGCGGGGCGCGTATGCGTGAAAGATGCCGAGTTTACAAAATGTATGTCCAAGAAAATGGAAACTGTGGTGGCCGACAACGGTATAATTTGTCCCACTAACGCGGTGTTTTGTTAGTCTCCGCTTGAAAGATCGAGGTAGCTCAATGAGTGATCTTTCGATCGCCAGGAGCAGGGCGATTGGCTTAAACCCGCATGTTCTCGGATTAACAATTTTTCCTACCGAAAAGTGTAATTTTAGATGTCTGTATTGCTACGAGACCTTCCCCAATATTCGTATGTCGGACGCCGTCGCGTCCGCGTTGACGAAGTTAATCTTCAATCGAAGAAGTGACCTAGACGCATTGAGTATTCGATGGTTTGGCGGCGAGCCGCTTCTTGAAGCCTCAAGGGTAATCGAACTTAGCACCTTTGCGAAAAAAGTCGCTGTTGAGAATGACATTGATTTCTGGAGCGGCATCACGACGAATGGCTTTCTTCTAACATACCCGCTCTTCGTCAATCTACTTGAAGCTGGTATCTGCCATTTTCAGGTGAGCTTGGATGGAATGAAGACTGAGCACGATGCGACCCGCCGCGGCCATACGGACCGAGGTACATTCGATCGTATCATAAGAAATTTGTTGGATTTCCGACTAGAGAGCTGGCGCCGGTTGTTTGGACAGCGCCCCGCGGGATTTAAGTGGATTCCTGCCGGGTTATGCTGAACGCGGGGCCTTACGATTTTGTCGTTGCGTCGGGAGGGCGTAGCCCGACCAGAGCGACGACAAAATCGTCGGCGACGGTCATGCGGCCATCACCATAGCTTGCGTGCCGAAGTAAGCCTCGTCGGGCGTGCGCCCGTCAAGGCTCGAGTGAGGGCCTCCCTGATTGTAGAAGGCCAGATACTTGGCAATTGACGCTCGCGCCTCGGACACGCTGTCGTAGGCGCGGAGATAAACTTCTTCGTATTTGACCGTGCGCCAGAGCCGCTCGACAAACACGTTGTCGCGCCAGGCGCCCTTGCCGTCCATGCTGATGGCGATCTTCGCGTCCAGCAGCACATCGGTGAACTCGAGGCTGGTGAACTGGCTGCCCTGGTCCGTGTTGAAAATCTCGGGCCTGCCGTGCTTCGCCAACGCCTCCTGGACCGCTTCGACGCAGAAGGCCGCCTCCATTGTGATCGAGACGCGATGGGCCAGGACCCGTCGGCTGAACACATCGACGACCGCCGCGAGATAGACGAAGCCACGCCGCATCGGAATGTAGGTGATGTCCATTGCCCACGCCTGGTCGGGCCGCTCGATCTTCAATCCGCGCAACAGGTACGGGTAGATCTTGTGACCCGGTGCCGGCTTACTCGTGTTCGGGCGACGATAGACCGCCTCGATCCCCATGCGCTTCATCAGCGTCGCGATGTGGCGGCGACCGGCGTATACGCCCTCCCGCCGCAGCAACGATCGCTGCATACGCGCTCCCGCGAAGGGATAATCGAGATGCAGCTCATCGAGCCGACGCATCAAGGCAAGGTCCTCGGCCGAAACTGGCCGAGGTTCATAGTAGACCGTGCTGCGAGCCAGCTTCAGGACCTTCGCCTGGCGCACGATAGAAAGATCATGACCGCGGTCGATCATCGCTTTGCGCTCAGCAGGCCCGCCTTGGTGAGCGCGCCGGACAAAAAATCGTTTTCCAACGCCAGCTCGCCGATCTTGGCATGTAACGCCTTCAAATCGACCGGCGTCTCGGCCGACGCCTTGTCATGCCCAAACACGCCGGCGGCGCCTTCCAGGAGCTGGTTTTTCCAGATCGTGATCTGGTTCGGATGAACATCAAACAGTTGCGCCAGCTCCGCCAGCGTCTTGTCGCCTTTGACCGCAGCCAAAGCAACCTTCGCCTTGAATGCCGGAGAATGCATCCGGCGGCTCTTCTTCGTCATCTTCGCTCCTGATTCGCGGCAAGAATCCTCGCCGCTGTCAGGCAGAAAATCCACTCAAGCTACTGTCCGAATTTGCGGAGCCAGCTCTGCTATCCCCTCGCGCGACTGCCAAGATGATAATTGAGCAACTGCAGGACGTTTTTCCCGAGTTGACTCGAGCCTCGCTTCAGAACACCGGTGCGCAGACGTCGCGAATTCATAGACCAACAAGGCTGGTCAGCTTTGGTTTACCAGTCCCGTTAAGCCTTCACTCGCATTCAGCAGTGATCAAGCTGCACCCGTCACTAGTCTAGAGACTACGTGATCGATAATCATCGCCTCTTCCTTGCGATGGCTTCCAAATCAGCAGCGGCGCTAGAACTCCATGCGTGGCGCTGAGCCCACCGCCGAATTTCATCCGGATCAAACGAATGGCCCGCAGATCGAAGCTTATCAAACGTGCGTTCGGCGTGCTTCTTGTCCGATGGGTGGCCCAAGCCAGTCCCCAGATTGATCATCTCCGTCAGTTGGGCAAGCGCCTCTTCGACGGGCCTGGAGAGGCTGCTCGGGGGAGCTTCCTCGCCCGTGGCACCAACCGTTACGGGGTGCCAGGTTGCTTTCCATTCTTGGGCTTCAGGGTCATTCCAAGGCAGAAATAGGATGGCTTGAGCACCCCATGCGTCATCTAGTTTCGCCATGTCCTTGATCGAGATGTGTGCGCCGATGAGGAGGCCTTGACCAGCGGTGGAGCGAAAGGTCTGCGGGCTATCCAGCAGCATTGTCACACCTTCAACCACGGTCACTGGCTGCCCTTTCACCAAAGCCTTGGCCACGGCCGCACCCAGAAATTCTGCAACGATGGTATGCTCCCAGCCGCCTTTCTTGGGAACCACTAGCGTTACGCGGGCAATCCCGAGATCCTTGACGATTTTCACGATGCCGCGAAAAGCGACCCGGACCTGATCCGGGGCTCTTTCGACGATGTATCTGGGAATGGACGCCACTGGACTAGTCTCCCAAGGAAAGTGAACGCTCTTAAGTGGTCGGCTCAAGGCCGGCATATCGGTTCTTCAGGAAATCCAATGTGGCCCGAAGGATCGGAGTGACCTTCACGACATCCTCGTAGTTCTCTTCTAATAGCTCTTCAGCAAGGTACTGATGGGAGGTCGTATTGCGAGACTCCAGCATATCGATCCAGATCGTCTCTTGATCGATCCACCCGATGCGAAATGCTTCTTTCAGCGTTTCGCGCGGTGTCTTGGGTTGAAGGCCTTCGTATTCAAGCGCGCGCTTCAGGGTCTTCCACATCAGTTCGATCGTGACCTCGAAGCGGTGGATCGTCCCTTCGTAGACAAGCTCGCGATCCCTTGGAATCGTTATCGCACGCTCCAGGTTGGAGACCGCGCTTTCGAGATTGGTCAGACTATCTTTGAGTTTCCGGACGCTCATAAAGCGTGACCCCTTGCGTCAGAACAGAATCCCTCAGGCGCTCAGGCATGGCCTCAAGGAGTGTTACGGACAAACGATAGAGCGTCCGCGAATGCGCAACGCTATCGCGCAATTTCGACCAGTCACTGCGAGAAAGGCCCGGCGCAGAAACAGCAACGTCGAAATCAGAACGCTCTTCATGATCACCGACAGCGCGCGAGCCAAAAAGAACGATCTTTTCAACTTCGCGAACCTCGACCAACACTTGAAGGCTGGCGCGCGCGCTCTCGGGCAAAGCAATCTTGCCATGGTGGGCAGGCAGAACATGCGCCATGTTCGTCTTCCTAGCCTTGGTTCGCGTTGGCGCGCTTCTCTAAATCTTTGCATCGCGCCAATAGGGTTTCGAAGTCCTCGGCGTCGTCGAGCAGAATGCCGTCTTCCGCCATCTTCTTGTAATCGGCAGCCAGCGCTTTCAGCGTTTCGGGGTCGGTCGGCACGAGCTGCAGCTTCCCGGACACCGCCGCCATATAGTCGATCGGATTGCCGGCGCGATCCTTCGCGCGAAAGAACTTCGATTTGAACTCCGCGACATCTTTGGCGAGCTGGCGATCCGCGAACGCCTCATCGGCATACCCGGCATCATCCAGGCGCACGAGGTCGTGCCAGTGGCGCGACACATGCTCATCCTTGAGAGACTGCTGACCGATGACGTGTACCGCCGTGGCCTTTTCCCAGAAGGTACGCTTGGGAAGCATGACCCGAGGCTTCGCGGTCGGAAACGCGACGCCTTCAACATACTCCGCAGCATCACAGACGATTTCTTTGACCTCGGCTGGCTCGCCCGTCGAGCGCGCGCCGAACTCGATCTTCACGATGGGCGGCACGTAGCCGTAGCCGGAGGCGACTGGATCGTAGTCGACGAACAGATCGGTTCCTTCGACGCGTAGCGTTACCTGGGCACCCGTCTTCTCGGCGTGCTTTTGCAGAATGGGGAGCGCGACATCTTTGACCCATGTCGCCAACTTGGCGTCGATGGTTGCCCGCCATTTAGTGGCCTGACTTGTGGTTTGCGGGAGAGGCATCTCGCCCTTCGCCAATTCGGGGATGATCTGGCGAACGTCATACGTCACGTCGATATCTTCCGAGAAGCGCTTGATGACTCCGTAGCCCTTGGACAGAGAGGTGCCGCCTTTGAAGACGAGGTGCACTCCAACCTCGGAGCCAAACAAGCCATCGATGGCCCAAACGACCATCACATCCTTTTCAAGCAAATGACCGCCTCGTCCGGACTCCGTGGCGGCCACTTCCAAAGCGGCAAGACGGTCCTCGGCCGAGAGAGCGAAATAGATTTCATCCATGCTGCATCAGGCTCCGACTGATCGATTGCGATAGCCAGCCGGGAAGCACTCGGCGTCGGGCAACGAGCTCGTTCACTTCGGCTTCAGAGAGTGTTCGCTTCAACTTGGACAGTGCTTCGCTAGCATGTTGCTTGCCTATCCACGCAAGGGCGCGCACGGCCTCCCCCGCGCGACCTGCTCCCGACAAAAGCAGCCAGTTCGGTGCATGCTTCAACTCGACGATTTGTGCGCCGAGCTTGATCCTGCGGTTCGGGCCGGAGGTGTAATAGATAACCTTCGTCGGAACCTGGGTCGTCAGTCCGAGCTTGTTGGCGGCCGCCGCGCCATGGGGCGCAACAGTCTCGGCATTGGCCTCCGCAAGTTGCGCGACTACCTTCGCCGGTGTTGGCGCACGAGTGCCGAAGCGGGATTCGACAGGTCTCACATAGAGGCCGTGTCCAATACGCATCAATTTCTTGCTTCTTCCCAGACGCGAGAGTGCTTGATCGACCGCGGCACGGTTTCCAAGGTGCAGCAATTCCTTGGCGCTAATCACAGCGCCTTCGGGAAGCGTCTTGGCTTCTGCCAGAATGGTCTCCGCAACGGTCATTTCGGTGTTCTCCGTCAGAGAATATAGCACGATTTCTGACAGAATTCAATGAACAGGCTCTTTGTCTATTATTATCAATCGCTTAGAGGGTGATCGTCACCGTCTGGCAACTGCTCGGTGAAGAAGGACGGACTCACAAGGAACCTGCAGCAGGAGGCTGATCAAGGTTCGTGGCGCTAACCAAAGCGGTTCGGTCCATGTCAGCCGATCCCGCAAAGCCGAATGTAGCTTGGTATTTTGCGGATAATACTAAGCACAATCCGATTCACTCAACCGTGAGCTTCGATGGATATCGACGAGCACCGCCAGCATCCGGACATATCCCTTGAGCGGCACGTAAAGAGCCGTGTTGTCGAATTGGGGCGAGCGCTCGCGGGTAAGCAGGCGGTCTATCTCGACATACGGTATTGGATACTTTTAAGGCAGGCTTTGCTCGCTGACGATAGCGCGACGCCCAGTTGGAAGCTGCTGACTTCGCTACAGGATGCGGTGAAGAGCGGAAAGATATTCTGCCCCATTAGCGAAACGGTGTTCTTGGAATTGTTGAAGCAATCCGACCCATCATCGAGATTGCGCACGGCCCGGTTGATTGATGAGCTTAGCCTTGGCGTTTCGCTCCTAAGCCAACCTCACCGCGTCGCCACCGAGCTGGCGCATTTTTTCTACTCGAATCAGAACGGGGCGGACGTCTATCCGCTTCGGCAACTCGTCTGGACAAAACTTCCTTATGTGCTGGGTTTCATACACCCGACCGAAACGGCATTTGATGCTGAAACTCAGCTCGCTATTCAAAAAGCCTTCGTTGACAAAATGTGGGCGATCGAACTTGTTCAGATGATCGGAATGATAGACGAGGCCCCTCTGCCTTTTGATTCCGGCCTGCAAGACATCGCGGACATGCTGAATGCTGGCAACACAGAACATGCAGGTGAGATAAGGAGCTACAAGCAAGCTTGGGTAAACGAGCTAAGCGGCGTTGTGGATCTCTGCGCCGATATGGCGGCAGATATAGTAGCCGAGATTGCCGAGAAGCATGGCCATTCTGCTCCCCAGCGTGAAAGCGACGAGTGGAAGCGTACCCGCCTAATGTGTGCGAACCTACTCTTCCGTGGACTGCAAGCGAAACCGGGGCTACGCCATAAAACTCCCACGCTGTACATCGAGGCCTGCCTTCACGCCACCATCCGCTGGGATAAGCCCCGCCGCCTTTTTGGAAACGATATTTACGATTTCAACCACGCAAGCGCAGCCGTGGCCCATTGCCAAGCGTTCTTTACCGAAGCCCCTTTGAAGGCCCTGCTCGCCTTGAAGCATCACGGCCTGGCGGATGATTTCAACTGCCGGGTCGCATCGGATATCCTTGAAGCGGTCGATATTCTCAGTGATTTAACGCAGTGATTGGGGTGATGCATGACAATTCCTGGCATGAGCGAAGAGGAGCGCAAGCAGAGCGAGGAACGAAGCCGAATTGAGATGGAACGGCTGTCAAGCCATCTCAAGGACTTGATCCTTCAGCTACCGCCCCGTGAATTGCTTGGCTACATCTGGAGCACCACGGCGGTCGCCGGAATGCTGGCCGACGGGGATGCGCGGGCCCACCATCGTGCCGAGCTAAACACGGTGCAATTCGTGTTGGAGTATGTGCACGCAGTCTTGGCGAGTTTCCCACCGGGTGGCGAAGGCGGATTCAAGGAAGAAACGGTCGCAGAGATTTTCGAGGTCGCGGAAAAGATTCGCACCACCACAATGAGCTTCTGCCTCTTTAGAGCCATCGGGGCGGACGGCGGCATGTTCGGCGAGCGGACGGGATTGATGTTGCAATCGGTGCTCTCGAACTGGGTATTGATGCGTGGAAATCGTTACGGCGGGTTAGAGGAGGAATTCTACAGGTTCGTTCTGGAGCCTCACGATCAAATCTTGCGGGAAGCCTACGGCATCGGAGCGAGTGAAGTCGCTGCCGGAATTCAAGCTGCGGTGAACTCGCTCGCCGGGGGACACGCCAATGCGGCTGACCGAATGGAGGCCCTTATGGAGGCCGCGGCCAAAGCCGAAGTGGAACAAGGCCTGACGCAGAAGCAAGTGCTTGAGCAATGGCAGTGCAACCAGCCCGAAAAACTGGAAGCGGCGAAAGACGTTTTCTTGGACATGTTTCAGGGTGGAAACTGCAATCTCAGTAGGCATACCGACCTGCCGGCGGCGTTGCTCGAAGACCTGGCGTTCGAACGCGGCAGCCATCACGACTTTTTCGCCGCGGGCCCGTTGTCGGGTACACCGTTTCGTACGCTGCCGGCGCGCATGAGGCCGCTCGTCAAGCTCAAGGGCGAATTTTTCGCCGCTGACCATGCGTTCTTCCGCGATTCCAGCTACCGCGCTCTGCTCTGGAATCTTTTGCAACGCAGGCCTGACTACCAAAAGGAATTCGAAACGCGGCAGAAGGATATGGGTGAGCTGGCATTCCAGAGTGTGCTGGCAAAGCAACTCGATGGCGCAACGGTATATCGGGAGATTTGGTACCGGCACCCTGACACGGGCCATTGGGTGGAAAATGATCTGCTTGTCCGGATCGATGATGCGTTGTTGCTCGTAGAGGCAAAATCAGGGGCCGCCGCGACCGTCGCGTCACCCGCAACTGACTTTGATCGCCACAGCCGTTCGATTCACGACCTTATCGTGAAGGCCTACGACCAATGCCGCCGCTTTTTGCAGTATCTCGCGTCTGCCGATGAAGTTCCGATCTTTAAGCGCGAATCAGGCCGATACGTAGAGGTCGACCGCATTCGCCTTGCCGATTTTCGCCTCGTGCTTCCCATCGGTTTGACGGTCGAGTCGTTTTCTCCCTACGCATCGCTTGCCAAGCTGTTTCCTGACGGCGGGCCGATCTTCGGACGCCATCCCTTCCTCTCGCTCTCCATTGACGACCTGTTCGTTCTGAGGCGTTTCCTTCCGACTGCGGGCGAGTTGCTGCACTATCTGGAAGTGCGGCAAGCCGTGGCCGGAATTCCAGAAGCAATCTTGTTCGACGAAATGGATCATCTCGGGGCGTACCTGACCAAGAACCGGTTTGATTGGACATTGCGTGCACAACTCAACGAAAACACCCAACTGATCTACTGGGACGGCCAGAGCGAACCCGTCGACAACTATTTTGCGGATGGTGAGTTCGCGGAGAAGCTGCCGCCCATGCAGGACTACCCCGAGGAGGGAAAGCAGCTTCTTGATGCACTCGGCGCAACGAAGGAAAACGGGTGGCTGTCGGTCGCAAGCCACATCCGGAATTTCGGAGAGGAATCGCGCAACAGTTTCTCGGACATGCTAGCGCAGGTGCGCACCAGCCTGTCGCAACAGGTGAGCCGCTATTTTCAGATCGGAGACGATCCGCCGCTTTTCGTGTGGCTGCAACGCACGGGGTATGTGCCGGATATGAATATGCTCCGCGCGAAGGCGCGCGCGGCCGCGATAATGGCGGGCCACTCATGTACGCTCACGGTGCTCGCATACGTCACACCAAGCGGGACATATTCACGCGTCGCTCCGGTTCCCGTCGATATCCCCGCAAAAGGAACGCGGGAATACGACGCTCTTCAAGGCGAGGTCTCGCGGATGAACGCCCGAAAATACTCGATGCCCTCAGAAGCACTTGAAAGGGAACGCGAGATCCCAGGCGCACGCATGCCCGGCGCTAACGATCCCTGCTGGTGTGGAAGCGGTAAGAAATACAAGAACTGTCATCGGGCCTGACGTAGCTATAGCAGTAGCCCAAGCGCGAAGGGCGAATTAAAGGCTCCTGACTAACGCGCCTTCAACCCGACGAAGAAAGCCTCATAAGGCACGTTGAGAAGCCGGCCGATCTCGTAGAGCACTGCTTCGCGGCGGGGTTCAATCTTCAGCTCTGGCCGTTCCTGCAGGACCTGGCCCAGCTTGAGAATATCTATGGCAAGGAGTGGAGCGCCTCGTCGGCATAGTGCGTCATCGTATGCGCAGCAGCGAAACCCTCATCGCGCTCGATGGTGAGCCCGCCGGGGCCGCGCACGCTCATGATTTCCGAGAGGCTGACGTTGCCGAGTTCGGGGCAGCCCATGCCGAGATCGCAAAGACCGAAAGCGATGTCAGGATTTTCGGGGTCGAGTTCGGAAAGCAGCCATGTGCAGCCGCCCCACGGAGTGAACAGCTTGACGACGGGCTTATGATCGATGGTGTTGCCGTCTTGGGCGATGCGTTCGGCGTTGGCCCTTCCGTTGGCGAGCAACTGCGCGCGCTGTTCGTTAAGTAGTAGCTTTTGCATGATCTTCCTTCCTTTGCACTTGGGTGCAGCTGCTGCTGCACCCTTGCCTGCCGCGGCGAGCCGGGCGGGGTAGCAAGGGCAAGGAGGGTCCGCGCAGGCGACGCGGAGGGTCCGCACGAGGGGCCCCATGCAACACTTTTCTTCAAAAAATGAATGGGGATGCTGTGCGGAGGCCGCGGCGCGTGCGTGGATGCCTTGCGCGCACGAGGGCCGCAGGCCCTTAGCTCTTCACTTCGAGGAGTGAAGGTGAGCGCGTTGCGCTCTCATAAGATCTTGCGCGCCGATCGAAGCCGAAAGGCCGAGATGCGTCTACGCGGCTCGGTTCACGAGAGCGGCTCCCGCCGACTGGCGGGCGCCCAGGTGCTACTTGAGCCCTTTGGTGGTCGCTAGAAAAGGACGATGTGTGTCTCTACAACGATGCCGGATCAGCCAATGCCCTGTCGCGGCGACCATACGCGCGTGGCGGGCCGATCCAGCCGCGGCAACGCAGCGAGCAACGCCAGGCCATCCCGGAATTGCGCCACGGGATAGCGGATGGCTTCTTCGCGAACATCACGGCCCGGCTCGTCAAACAACCCCAAAGGCTCGATGACCGGAAGCTCTATCGCTGGCGGCACCTGATCCCTGCCGCCGCCAATCAAGCCGGAGAGCGCGTGCAGGAAGGATAGAGCTGGCTCCGCAAATTCGGACAGTAGCTTGAGTGGATTTTCTGCCTGACAGCGGCGAGGATTCTTGCCGCGAATCAGGAGCGAAGATGACGAAGAAGAGCCGCCGGATGCATTCTCCGGCATTCAAGGCGAAGGTTGCTTTGGCTGCGGTCAAAGGCGACAAGACGCTGGCGGAGCTGGCGCAACTGTTTGATGTTCATCCGAACCAGATCACGATCTGGAAAAACCAGCTCCTGGAAGGCGCCGCCGGCGTGTTTGGGCATGACAAGGCGTCGGCCGAGACGCCGGTCGATTTGAAGGCGTTACATGCCAAGATCGGCGAGCTGGCGTTGGAAAACGATTTTTTGTCCGGCGCGCTCACCAAGGCGGGCCTGCTGAGCGCAAAGCGATGATCGACCGCGGTCATGATCTTTCTATCGTGCGCCAGGCGAAGGTCCTGAAGCTGGCTCGCAGCACGGTCTACTATGAACCTCGGCCAGTTTCGGCCGAGGACCTTGCCTTGATGCGTCGGCTCGATGAGCTGCATCTCGATTATCCCTTCGCGGGAGCGCGTATGCAGCGATCGTTGCTGCGGCGGGAGGGCGTATACGCCGGTCGCCGCCACATCGCGACGCTGATGAAGCGCATGGGGATCGAGGCGGTCTATCGTCGCCCGAACACGAGTAAGCCGGCACCGGGTCACAAGATCTACCCGTACCTGTTGCGCGGATTGAAGATCGAGCGGCCCGACCAGGCGTGGGCAATGGACATCACCTACATTCCGATGCGGCGTGGCTTCGTCTATCTCGCGGCGGTCGTCGATGTGTTCAGCCGACGGGTCCTGGCCCATCGCGTCTCGATCACAATGGAGGCGGCCTTCTGCGTCGAAGCGGTCCAGGAGGCGTTGGCGAAGCACGGCAGGCCCGAGATTTTCAACACGGACCAGGGCAGCCAGTTCACCAGCCTCGAGTTCACCGATGTGCTGCTGGACGCGAAGATCGCCATCAGCATGGACGGCAAGGGCGCCTGGCGCGACAACGTGTTTGTCGAGCGGCTCTGGCGCACGGTCAAATACGAAGAAGTTTATCTCCGCGCCTACGACAGCGTGTCCGAGGCGCGAGCGTCAATTGCCAAGTATCTGGCCTTCTACAATCAGGGACGCCCTCACTCGAGCCTTGACGGGCGCACGCCCGACGAGGCTTACTTCGGCACGCAAGCTATGGTGATGGCCGCATGACCGTCGCCGACGATTTTGTCGTCGCTCTGGTCGGGCTACGCCCTCCCGACGCAACGACAAAATCGTAAGGCCCCGCGTTCAGCATAACCCGGCAGGAATCCACTTAAATCCCGCGGGGCGCTGTCCAAACAACCGGCGCCAGCTCTGATTTCGCAGCCCATTCGTCCATGGCGAAGATGTTGCGCGGTCCGCCATAGCGCCGCCGCCAGCGTTCGAATTCCTCCCAGTGCCACGGTGGCCATGGCCCCGGACCTTCGTCCGGGAACAACCATGGCCGCATGTAAGGCAAGAGTGCCTCCAGCGAAACCCAGAACCGTCGCCCCGCAAGCTCCACCGTGACGAATGGCGCAATGAAGTCATCTTCCGGCTGTTCGCCCGCGCCCCGCAGCCAGTCGATCCATGCCACGACGCCGTATGCCCCCATCAGGAGAAAATTCGAGCGGTGCGAGGCAAGCGCAAGCGTCGTGGTGACCGGCGCAAGGGGCGGAGCTGGAGCGGCAACTGGGGGTGCATTCTTCCTGCCCTTCGTGATTTTCGTCTCGGCGACATGCAGATACGTGTCATGCGCGGTGGGATGAGAGCCGAACGCAACCGAGTACCCGTGGATGACCTTGCCGTGCACGCAGGAGCTTCCAATATGCGGCTTCACCTGCCGTAGATATTTGCGACGCGCTTCGCCGTCGATCCGGCCATCCGTGACTGCCAGCGCGAAGGAGCCATGCGCCTCGGCGAGCACCACGCCGTGGCCCGACGCCGCGCCACCGCCATAGATAAAGTCCGCGTGGGGATCGAGCTTCGACGATAGGCACATCGCGTTATCGCGCCACGCATAGCCGAGCGCGTTCATCAGGAGATCGGTCACACCCGCGCCGACGCGCCCCGCGAAGGCGGACCGTTCGGCGTCGGCGAGCGCCGTGAGATCGGGCGAAAGCGCGAAGGCGGCACCGTCGGCCACCATGTATTCAACTTCAAGAAGCTGCGCCCTGGCCCACCGATCCAGCAACGCGACCGGGGCGTGGCGCAACGTGATGGTCCGCGCGATCGAAGCCGCGAGCGCCTCAGGACGGAAGGTGATTTGCCCGACCATCGTCGGCGCGGCAAAACCCGCCGATACGGGGCTCGGACTATGCGGATGCAAGCGATGCCCGGATCGGACCACGGTCTTTTCAGCGCGCCATAAGGCCGGGGCTGGTGCCGCCGTTACGATCGTCATGGTGCTCCCGGGAAGCAGTGAATTTATTCAGCATACCATAAACTTGGGAAAGCCTGCCTCTCCATCAATCCTCGCAATAGAAATCGAAGCCGTAGGGCCGAGACGCATCTACGTGGCTCGGTTCACGGTATTGCCCCTCACGGCACAAGGGCTTTTTGTAGCACAAACGGCTTGCATCCTCAGCCCTCCCTGCCCTCTATTGATCCCATGATGTCGAACCAGAAACAAAGCTGGATTAGCGATGGCGAGAAATACGCACTTCTCGGCTTGAGTGTGAATGTCACGGCCCCGACCATCGCCGCACTCAATATCGCGCCGGCTTATCAGGCGATCGAGGGTGCCGACTTCGTGATTCCGGGCGAGTGGCGCGAGTGGCTCGGGAGCATACGCATCGAGGAAATCGAAGCCTGCGATCTCTTCATCGCGGCGAAGATGACATCGGCTACGCCCGACGTGCTCGATGGCGAGAACCTCCAGCTCAACAGCCGCGTCTGGGGCTTTTACCGCGGATTGCTCTTGAGCAGCACCTTCGCGACCGTACACAAGCCGGTGATCCTCACAGGCTCATGCCGGGATGGCGAAGTGGGCTTGCGGCAGATACAGGATTTCGATGTTCCGGTGCCGAATGACTTCCGCCCTTACCCGAATGTGAGCCAGCAAAGCTTCGAACAAGCGGCGCTGATCGCAAAGCATCTCGAAAGGCTCTCGGCGACCCGCCAAGGCAGCAACCGGTGGCGGCTCAACCGCGTATTGCATCTCTATCTGCAAGCACGGACCGAACCGGACATCCTGCACCGCATACATCAGTATACGCGCTGCATCGACGGTTTCGTTACCACCGGGCCAGGGCAAGGACGGAAGGACTTCAGGAGCCGCACGGAGCTATTCATCGGGCCGGGCCATCACGATCTCATGGGCGAGATATACGACGTGCGCAGTTCGGTGGAACATCTCCATGAGGACCGTTATCTCGATCCACTATTGCGCACTACGCAGATCGATCTCACCAAGAAAGAGGCGATTGCCGAGCACATCGCGCGGACGGCGCTCGCGCGCATCGTCCTGAACGACGCTCTATGGCCGCATTTCACCAACAAGGCCGCCCTCGCCGCGTTCTGGGCGCTTCCGGCAATCGAGCGTCAGGCGATTTGGGGACCGCCCGTCGACCCAATGGACTCCCTCGCTGAGTTCGACGAGCGCTATCTTCCAGATGTTCAACTCGGCGGATAGGTGACGCGCATGCAGGAGCTGTCTGACTTGCTGGCAGAAGCTAGCGCCAGCATCACGCCGGGATTCTTCCGCCTTTCTATTCACGGCGGAGTCCCCATCTATCGCGAGCGTGTTTACTGCTACGAACTCTATCACCAGATGCGCAAGCTCTGGCCAGACGCGTGTGCGTTCGCCCTGAACGGCGAGGTCGACAAAACCGCCCATCCCACCTTGACCGCGCTGGGCGCAGCGGGATTCAAGCCGGACCTGTTGGTCCACAAGCCAGGCGACATGCAGGGAAACCACGCGGTTATCGAAGTCAAATCCGTGCAGGCTGCGCGCCGGAATTGTCGGAAAGATCTCAATACGCTTGCGGTGTTCAAGCAGGACGTTGGCTATGCGCGTGCAATCTACCTCGTCTATGGCGCGGAGGTCGATGAAGCCGCCGTCACACGCATCGCAGCACGTTATGACTCGATGGAGTTGACCGTTCCCATCGAGCTTTGGCTTCACGCCGAGCCGCACCAGCCCGCGTTTCTGGCCCGCGTTCTGGAACCAAGCGCGTGACTTCCTTCGCCTGATTGAACCTTGGTGGCGTTGACGATCTTCGTTGCATACGCAGCTATGCGACGCGATCTTTTGCAACAAACTTTGTCGTTGAAGCCGCGCATACGGCAAGCGCTATATCTCGCGCTTCTTCAACCACCACGGAGACCATTGATGAAGCGAATGATCGGCCCCGAGTTCGATACCTTAGGCGGCGTGGCAACCAGCAACGACGACCGTCCGTCCAAGGCGTATCCAGACACGTTGAGCCAGACAGCCGCCTTGGCGCTCGCGAAGCGCTTGGAGGGCTTTTGGCACGAACGGGGCTATCCGGCAGCGCGCTTCTGGACCGAACCCGTCGGCGAACGCTTCGCCAAGATCGGTACCTACGACCTCCACCGCGTGAAGTGCAATCTCGTGAACGGGTTGCCTCCGCGATATCGCTAGACGGCTGATCTAAGAAGGGTCTTGACCATCGGGCGACGGAGGCCGAATGCTGGAACGGCGGGCGTCGGGTTGCCGCGCCTCCTCCGGAATGGACCATCTAAATGGGCTCGATGATTAGCCTTGCCGTAGGTCGGCTTGAGATCGACTGGGGCAAGAACAACGGATTTGTAGATCACAGCGCGCTTTTTCAAACGAGCGATATTGCAGCTGTACCGTACTACTACGCCGGCGACGAGATCGAAGGCAGAAATGGCGAACCGGCTTGGGAAGTCATCACCGAAATGAAGGACGGGCTTTCAAAGCCCCTCGCTCAGGTAATCGACCGGATCAATCTGCTCGGCCACACGCGCGTGGTATGCGAGAAGGAATTTGCCGCGCTTGCGGAGTTCAGCGGCTTCGATGCAGCAAGCTTCACGTTCGATGATCTTCGCGAGGCATTGAGCACGCTCGACGTGACGGCGCTTTCTCCCAACTATGGCGAAGGCGGCGAGGATTTCGGTAAGTTTTTCCGCAGAGAAATTCTACCTCGCCTCAACCTGAAGCAAGGCGGACCGGATCCGATGGGTCTCAGTGGCATCGCCCAGGGCATGGAGAATTTGACTTCCTACACCATCCTCCATCTGTTGGCAGACAATCCCGCGGCGCAAACGCTAAACGTGCAATGGGCATTCAACGACGTGGAAGACGGCGGCTGGGCAAATCGGGACGACTTTGTGCGCCCCTTGGACCAGAGGCACCGCTTTCTGCTGGTTACCGAAGGCAGTTCCGATGCGGCCATCTTGCGGAAAGCCTTTGCACTCCTGAAACCGCATATCGCAGATTTCTTCGATTTCGTGGATATGGAGGAAGGCTATCCGTTCTCCGGCACGGGCAACGTCTTTCGCTTCATACAGGGACTTATCAGCATTCGCGTTATGAACAGCGTCGTTGTGATTTATGACAATGATGCGGAAGGTCGCGCGAACTACGAACGGACGCTGGGGCTGAACATTCCCGACAACTTGGCGGTTCTAAAATTGCCGGACCGCCCCGAATTCGTGCGTTTCCCGACGCAAGGGCCGAACGGCGAAGGCGAGGCAGACATCAATGGCCGCGCGGTGGCGATTGAGTGCTTTCTGGATTTGCCGGGCGATGCACGTGTTAGATGGTCCAGCTATGTCTCCAAGGTCGATGCCTATCAAGGCGAGTTAATCGACAAGGAGCGCTATGCGCGCGAATTCATCAAGCAGCGCGGGCGCGCGAAAGGATACGACTACAGCAAGATTGAAGCTGTGCTCGACTATATCATTAGCAGGGCCATCGTCATGCGCGAGCCGGGCGTGATCGAAGAGTTCGAACGGCTCGGAATCTCAGAATGAAAAGCTTAGCGGCCTTGGTGTAGGGAGAGTTTCGTGAGTAAGAAGGACGGGGCGGAATCTGCCAAGGATGGCTTTGCGGCGGTTGAAGCTGCACTTGAATTTGGCGGCAAGCTTTTCGACAGCGCCGATGATTTCAATACCGCGCTCGACCATGTCGCGCGGTTACTTGAAGATGCCGTGACGCTCTTTGGGCTCAGCTCGTTTGGGTCATCCGCGTTCCTCGCAATCACAGCGCTTGAAGAAACCGGCAAGGCGAATGTAGGCAGCTATAGGCGCGACAAACCAGAGGGACCATCCAAGGGGCGCGACCCATTGCGTGATCACAACGCCAAGCACAGCATGGCAGTCCTTCCTACCGTGTTCATGACCGATAGGATCGTTAGCGCGTTGGGGCAGGACCGCGCCGAGGCGTTGCGTCTGGAGGCCCATTCAACGGGATTTTCGACAGTGCGCGAAGCTGGCTTGTACTGCGCTCGGACGCCGTCGGGCTTCGTAAGCCCCATAAACGCCATCCCCGCTCTGCGCGCGTGGGAGCTTATTGTTCTTGCCATAGAGGCTGCCGACGATGCGTTGGTGGGAATGACGAACCATTCCTTCGAAGTGGGCAAGCGCTTCGATGAGCTGTTTGCGCGCATGGTATCGGAACGTCCTGCAGCGGATTCACAATCAGGTCGCTAGGCTATCTTCTTTTTCGCCGCGCACGACGACTTTAAGCGGGCCGCCGGGCAGCACTGAAGCTTGCGGGCTTCGGGTGCTGTCTACGGCAGTTCGAGACCAAGGCTATAGTTGCGGTCGCGCAGACCGTCGAAGTCCCATTCATAAACGCTCACCGGCCCTATGGCTGGCTGGTTCTGCCCAAGGAAGAAGGCGAAAGCGTTTGGCCCTGCGATGAAAAGATGCACACGGCGTGGCCCCGTTCCTGTCGAACGAATGATAGCGGTCAGGGCTTCTGCGAGCTGGAAGGCATGGCTTCCAGATTTCATAGACTGATTTGAAGCGCCGCCGTCAGGTGTCGCAATGAGCAGTTCGCCCACATCCGACAAGTTCTCAACGTAAGCCCGGACAGCCGTCGATGCATCATGAGTCAAACCGACGGAAACTGCGATGTCGGCACCGCCCGCGTGTACAGCCTCGCGCGCGATGACAAGCTTTGGCCACGAGGCATCGACCGGCTTGTCGGACTCCGACCAGATTTGCCGCCCGCCCGCTCGTTGCTCAAGTTCAATTTTCTTTCCTGACTTGGCGTTGAGAATGGCTCCAACACCAAAGGCAAGCGATACATGGGTGTCAAGGATTAGCCTGATCTCGTCTTGCCCGCGCGCGGCATTGATGACGAAATCACGCAATTCAGGAAAGACAACGTCCTTCCAGGCTGATGGATCGCGGATGTAGCGACCATCAAAGTTCGGTACGAGATTGATGGCTTTGTCCGTTCGCGCTTCAAGGTCATCGATGGGGTGCATGAACGAACGAACGCCCAAGGTGCACGGCCCACCTCCCTTTTTATCAAGCAGCTTCTCGTCATTGCAGAGATCACGGAAAGTCTCTCTGTCAAACTCGTTACGCTCTTGCGCATGGAGTTTCATGATCAGATCGTCATAGGGGAAGCCAGCTTGGGACAGCGGAACCTGCATCATCCCTACCAAGGCGAAGCGGTCATTCAGCCGTTCTCGAAAGTCATTGCCGGACTCCAGCCGCTGCGTGATCGCCAAGGTTCGCGCGACATGCTCCAATTCATCATGGCTGATCCCGAGATGTCCGGCCCAAGCATCGCGCACTTTTCCCATAGCGCTAGCTGATGTTTTCCCCTCGTACAGCAGCTTTAGGTCAATGGCGTGCGTCTGGTTCAAAATGAGCTTCGCCAGCGGATCAGCGGCCATAAGCCGCCAGTTGGTCACCAGGCGAAAGCGCGCACCTTTGCCCTGCGGCGCGTGAGCCGCTTGAGCGTCACGAGCCCGCTGGAGCAAGGAAACGGTTTGTGCGTTTGAAAAAGCAGGATCGATAAGCTCTAGATGGCCAAATTCACCCGGACGGGCGTGCCATTTACATTGTAGAAAATCCCGAACAAGCCTGTAGCCATAGTGATCTTGCGGACCCATACCGGGCGCGTACTCGACGGTTACATCATCAAAACCGCGTGGCCCGCGCTCAAAACCAACCTTCGATACAGCCCCTCTAGCATCGAGCAACAGCGCGGCATGCAGCCAGAACATACGGGCCTGAAAGTCATCTCCTTGGCTGCGCACCGCAACGGCTTGGGTCATCGTTTAACTCGTTGGGAAGTAGCGGCCCATGATCTCTCGCCAGATGGCAAGAGCCTCACCTTGTTTACCCTGCTGCGAAAGGCGCACAGCGCGTGATGCTTCTGTTTCGGCACGGCGTAAGGCCGTCACGGCTTTTTGAACGAGGTCAGGCGTCATCTGGTCTGAAACCGGTGGCCCTAGACCCGCCGGGTCTTTCCATTCGCGCGAAATACCATCGAGGGCTGCGGCGAAAAAACGCCGGACCTCACCGGGATAGTTCGTGAACGGGCCGTCAACGAGATCCTGCGCCATTACCTCGATGAGAAACGATGGCTTGATTGGCTTGTCTGCTGAACGGTTCCAGCGCTTGAGCATTTTCACAAGCGGCACCCATTTTCCGCTCAGTGTTTTATTCTTCGTTGTCGATTTCTCAGCGTGAATCTCTGGATCGGTCTTTATCCACCTACCTAGGTCGCGGTCAGGAATCTCATAGCAATCAGAAAGCTCGATGGCGGGCACAGAGTCGATGGACAAGACCTTGCCTTCCTTGTCCTGCGTATTTCGTTCAAACTCTGTCGTCGCGCAACGGCGGCCCGGTTCGACGGCATCCTTGCCGAACTCGCCTCTTAAGCGCGCGACGAACGCGTCGAGAATTTCGCTCGGCGGCTTCTGACGCCAATGTTGGTCTTTCGGCCCGAGCACGAAAAATACGTCCACGTCTTTAAGCGGCTTCGTCTTAGTGTGCCGGTCGTATGATCCGGTCAGGAAATCGCGGCTGATGTCGAATCCGCCCCGGATGCAATCGCGAACGGAGGTATGCTTGCGAATGGTGTCTTTGCGCTCGGTCTCGCTGAGTTCGAGGCGCTGACGGAAGGTTTCGAAGGCTTCCTCGACGGTGATCATCTGTAATACTTCATCGATGCCATGATATCCGGCGTTGAGACGATGGTGCCCGCTTCGCGGCCAACCATGCCATTGAGGGATTTGTAGGACGAGTACGACATGAAGCTCGGCAGCGGCGCTCCAGGGAGCGGCTGAAGCAGAATACGATAAATGCAACCGGCGGGCGGCGACGTGGTCTTCGCGAACGAACCTTCGAGGAACTCGCGATCGACCCACATTTCGTCGGCACCATTGCCGTCGTACCGGATCGGAAAATCCCAGCGCGCAAGCGCTTGATCACTGCCGGGTTTGTAGAACTCGATAACAATTTTTTCGAGATGGCCAAGTTCAAGCATCTCGCGCGCACCGGAATCGACCCAATCCGTCCAGGAATCGAGCAGCGCCGTTGGATTGAGGCCGTAATACGAAATTAGGTACTTCAACACGTTCCGCATCTTATCGGAGACGTATTTGGCCGTGTGGGTTCGCGAATAAGTGCTGGTAAACGTTGCGCTCATGACTCGCCAAGGACCCCCCAATTAATGGCAAGGGTGTCCGCGGCCGCCTTCGTGGTTTCCTCGTCATCAGCCGGAGGCTTCTTCACGTCGTGGACTGTGATGCGCGGCGCGCGGTCTTTCAGAGTACCGTTCATCCAAGGTACATCGGACGCCTCGGTGGGCGCGGTAATCTTCCAGCCGGGACCGCCGGTTGGATTCCACGTCAACGAGTCAATGTCGGTGCCGAGTTCGAGCGCTTCTTCATTGTAGCGGCAATAGATGACGAGGCGATCGCCGTTGCCCTTCACGGTGAAGGGAACACTCGCCGGATGCTCATCGGCAATCAATGATTCCATGATGCTCGCCGCGGCCGTGAGCGTGCTGGCATCTGGGGTATCGGGACCGGAGATCAAGGCGATAATTGCCTTCCACGTTTCCGCTGCCGAGCGCACCGGCACGGAAGCGATTTCACGTTTAACTTTCACGAGAACGCCTCCTGCATCTTTTCGACTGCACGAGCCTGCTTCAGGGCCTGCATCACATGTTCGGCTTTAAGCCTGTTCAAATCCTGCGCTGTTTCGATGCTTGATGCCGCCGCTGTGATCATGGCCTTGCGCAAGCGGCGGCCGTCGAGTCCGTCCGACGCCTTAACAAACTCAGCAACGTGCGTATTCAGACCGGCAATCTTCGGCCACTTTTCGGAAAGGATCGAGATGGCGTCGTTGATGATGTCCTTTCGCGCATCGGCATTTGGCAACCCAATGTCTTCAACAATATCCGCTCGGGACAGGAGTGCGCGGTCAACGGCCTTGGGGAAGTTGGTCGTAGCAATCAACAGGGTGTTGCGGTGTTTGCGTGCAAGCAGATCGATGCCGGCGAGCGCCGCATCGGTTGCGCGATGAGCATCGACGGGATTGGTTTCAAGGCTCATGCGCTGCCGATCAGCGGCCAGCGCTTCAACCTCGTCCAACAGCACGATCGTTGGACCGTGCGTGGCGTGCTCCGGAATGGTGTGCTCGAAAAGCTTCGAAACGTCCTTTTGGCTTTTGCCGTGCGATGAGCTTCCGAGCGCGTGCGGATCGATTTGAATGAACTTGACCTTCTTGGGCTTCAGCGCCTCGGCGACCTGATTTGCCAAACCGCGCGCCAGAGTGGTCTTGCCGGTGCCAGGCGGCCCCGACAGGACAATCAGGCCATGAACAGGCATACGGTCGAACGCGAAATGCTGACGAAGTTGGAACGACAAAAGGGCCTGCGCGACGAGGCGGGTCTTCACCGACGTGTCGATCTTGATGGCCTGCCATGCGGTCAAAAATTCCGCATTAGGCAAAGTCGCCTGGTCGCTAATGGCGTCCATTATTCCCCCAGCCGCAAAGTTCCGGTGCGAAAGTGCCCCCGGCCCCCGCTCTGATTGCAATCTACTCAATATGGTGACGTCGGTTGCAGCACACAAGATGCATGCGGAGGAACCACTGAGACCACAAAGACTAGGCGCTGGAAGGCCGCCCTAACCGCTTGAACAATCGCGCGATTAGCGTTTCAGACCACCGTCGACTCGTGGGCAGAGTAGAACAAAACTAGAACATCCTCAAGCGTTCTTGGAAGTCCGGAACGGCACTTGCTCGTCCATCCACAGCTATTGCCGAACTTCGCCGGTAGATATCCGGCGGTTGAGCTAGGCGGGGCCTCACCGCCGCCGTTGGCGGGCCGTGTATGCACTGTTTCAGCCCGGCATGGGGATCTAAGCCGACTGATCACCCTTCTTCGGGGGAAGCAAAATCACGTCCCATGCAATCGTTGGAAGAGGCGCAGAGGTCAGCGCCGCCTCGAAGTTGCGCAAGTTTGCTTGGCTCGGCTCCGCCTCTACCGCCAAAGCGATCAGCTCGCGGGCTCTCGCCTCATGGCCTTCCCTGCGATTGAACTCCGCCACGTGAAGGGAAAACGCCGCCTCCAGCAGGCGGCCGATATTGGTTTTTCCCGTCTGGTGCCGTGCCCGGAAATAGTCGCGGTGCAGTTCTTCGAATTGCTCCAAAGTCCAATCAGTTTGATGTCCGGTCAGGATATGAGCGACAAAGCTCTCGATCGAAGGGTTATCGAAATCCGATTTGTATTTCTCAAAGAGTGCTGGCCACTGCTCGCGACTGAAATCCGGGCCAGCCCATTGATGAAAGAGGAAATACATCGTCAGCAGTGGTAAACGCTGACCTACTTTTTGCAGGCTCGTCATCATCTCCTCGATCATGGCGAGCACAGGTCGGATATCCGTCATCTTCGCATCCGGAGTGCGCAATAGCACCGCCGATGTAATCTGACCGATCAATGCCGAAAGTTTCTCGGGGCCATGCTTGTACGTAAAGCCGCCGGTATTGGCGATCCAGTATTCCGGGGCCATGCGCACGGTGACGATATTCGGCAACGACCGTCGATAATCGAATTCCTCTCTTTCCACGAAGGGGCCGCGAGCCACGAATTGCATGATGATGTGGCGAGCAACACGAGCTAGACCCGCTATGCTGAGCGCGGGACGATCACCGTCATCGACTATTTCAGGCATTCCGCCCATCGTGAGCTGACCCGGAACTTCGTGAAGCCCATGAACGTAACGCGAGCGAAGGGTGTAGGCCTTCTGCAAAGCAACGGCGAGGTCACCCCGACTGATCGGGCCAACGGTCTGCGCCGCCTCCGAGCGGAAAAACGATGGCGCAACATGAGAAAGGGCGAAATCCCGGAACCGGCGCGCGATGGCTACATGCTCATTTGCCAATACCGCATCGCGTACTTTGTCGCCAATCTCTGCTGGAGCATCCTCAAGCGCTTCGTCGATTTTTTCTCGCTTACGACGATCGTAGTCGGCCCACTCGGCGACATGACCGTCGAATTGTTGAGAAAGCGACTCCACGGACATGACGAGCTGCGTGTAGGCAAGGCTTACGTTGTCGGCGATTCGGTGAAGACCCGTAATGTACTGGCGGATTGACCGCATCGCGGCTTCAAACCGCTTGCGCTCTAGGCCAACCAGATGGGTAACAAACTGTGCGAGAACGTCAGCGTCGCCTTCCTTCGAAATGACTTGCTTATCGAACGTCCGCTTCATGAAATTGTTGGGAACCGTCTGAACTCCAAGGCTTGGCCTCTCAGTCGCTAACAAGCGCCGTGTCAGGTCAGGATCAGGGGTACACGTGATATCGAGAGCGAAGGCAACAACGGCGGCAAAATCATTGAGGAGCGATGCACCGCCCGTGGAAATCATGACCCCCGGCTTATCGCCATCTGGATGCTTCTCAATCTTCTCCAGCATCTCGCAAGTCATCGCTGCGAGACCTTCGAACCCAGTAGTCGGGAGCAGAACTCCGACAGGAGTTTCAATTCGACCGGCTCGGGCGAACATTCGATAGTTCGTAAAAAAGACAGCCCGATGGAGGGTCTCGTATCGCTCTCCCGGCTTGTAGAATTTTTCAGTAATGATTTGCAGCATTCAATGACCGCTGGAAAGAGCGCTTTCCTATGACCGCAGCTACGATAGCGGATTGCAGAACATTTGGTAACCGTTGCTGTTGCCCGGTGGTGGCGGATGGCAGCGGCCTCCGCACCTCACAGCGCACGCTCTCAAAGATTTGCATCAGCTTTTCGATCCGCTGGAGTTCGATGCGACTGGCTTTTGCATCGTAGCCGAACTCTCCCTGGACGACACATACGCCATCGAGCGGCTTCGCTATTACCCAAACGCCCAAGCGAAAGGTCTGTACGAACAGATTTCGCCCGACGTACGTGCTCGCTTCGAGCAGCATTTCAAGATCTACTTCTCCGAGGACGACTCCTAACGATCAAGTTTCACGCGCAAGCGGCGCGCGCGTTCCTGGAAGGCTCGCTCTCCGCCTTCGAGAGTATCACATACGACCCGACGGATATGCGCCTCTTCCAACCCGCCGGAGACATAGGTGATCGGCGGAAGCTCTCCGGGCGCGTGGGTGCCCGCCGTGGCGATGATGATCTGATCCGCATCGGCGTTCACGACAAGGTTCGCGTTGTGGGTCACCATAATGACCTGCCGCTTTTTCTTGGCCTCTCGGAACAGCCCGACCAGCTCATCAAAGATGGATTTGGGATCGAGGTTTTCTTCGGGCTGATCGATGATCAAAGGGCGGTCGTCCGCATCATCGAGTGCGAGATAGAGAAGAAGCAGGACAATACCGCGGGTACCGGGTGAGAGCTTACGAATGTCGGTGCCGTCATAGTCGATGCTGTAGCGAATACGGACGTGCTTCGTGCCGTAGAGCCACTTGGCAAATCGCTTCGACCACTCCCGATAGTTGTCCTGGCCGGACTTCGGCACCGGCGCATTTTCAATGATTGTCGGCGGATGCTTATCGCGGAAATTGGTCATCGCGGCGCGGACCATGTCGGCATCCCCGGTTTCCCAAGCCTTCTTGAGGTAGCTGTTTGCAAGCTCCAGTAACTTCCCCTGCCCCCTGAACGCGCCTTGGCGGCGAAGATCGAGAAGGTCTTCACCTTCACCCGCCCATTCTTCAACATCCGCTTCGCGCCGGACCGAGAACGAGAGCTTGTTCAGTGTTCCGCTGGCCGCTTGCAACCGGGCCATGAGTGGCGCGTACAGGTCGAGGAGCACCTGCTGCTCACTAAGCACAGCCTCGAACACGCTGTGGTAAGCCGTCTCTCGCTCCTCGACGAGCGTCTTGGCTCGGTCATTCGCGCCTTCGCAGTCCTCCAACTCGGTTGTCGCCTGTTCCAGTGCAAGCTTCTCACTATCGATCTTTTTGGACACGGCCGCGTAACGCTCGGCCGTCGCCCGGTCGACGTTCACCATCTGTTGGTACCGGCCGATCTCCGCCTCCAGATCGGCCAGCGACTGATTATCGAGGTCCAATCCTTCTTCGAGATAGCTAAAGTTAGGATCGGATTGTGCCGCGGGTTTCGTGCCCTTCCATGCTTTGTGGTTATCGCGCGTTTCCTTGAGCGCGTCCTTGAGTGCTGCGTCAACATCTCCCTTATACGTCAGCAGGAATCGCTCCCAAATCTCCGCCTCAAAGCGGCTGGCGCGGTGCCGCTCTTTCAGCTTGCGCAATGCATCGGGGGCCCCCGACTTCCTCACAGACTCGACTTCGTCTTGCAGGGTCAGAAGTGCCTGCTCTTTGCCCGCGAAAAAGCGGAGATTCCCGCGCACCTTTTCAGCAGCCTCACTTAAGGCGTTGAGCCTCCCGACGCGCTCTTCAGTGCCCTTCTTTACGAGCCCCTTGCGATCGCGATCATAGGTGGCGATGAGCTTTTGCTTCTCCGCGACGAGCTTCTTGAGCCCCGCGACACGTTTTCCTTTCTCAACTTCGCTGCCGATACGCTCCGAAATGTCCGCCAGCAGTTCTTCCTGCCTCTCGCGCGCCAGCCGAAAGCGCTCCGCACGCAGATCGAGCATCTCTGTGAAGTTCACAGCACCATCACGCTCGGACAGCGGATGCGCCTCAAAGATCACGCGCTCGATCTCCGTGATCAGCTCGTCGGTGATCCCGTGCGCCGAACACAAATCCTCAACGAACTGCTGCGACAGGTAGCGTGCACGCGGATACTCTTCAACGTCCCACGGGTCGCCCCCGTCAAGGCGTCGCTCGGTCTGGTCACCGTCGTGCCAGCCCAGCGTCACCGTCGCCGAACCAAGGAGATCGCTGGCGCGCCGGAGAAACGACGCCTCACTGGGATTGTCCGGGATAGCATCGCAACCGCGGGCTATAACATCCGCAAGGGCTGTCTTTCCCGATCCGCGCGCGCCAATGATAGCGACGAGACCCGGATTGAGTTCCATCTTTGGCGTTGCGGCCCAGGCGGCATCCGCAATTTCCACATCCGCGATGCACTGTGAAGGCGACGCGTTCGCGGGCGGAGATGCGCCAACATACGCCCGGCCTTCGGGATCGATACAGGCTTGTCGCAACGTATCGAAGGCAGGCATGCCTTTAACCCATGAGTAGCGGTCGCCATCGGGAGCACCGACCTTCTGATGGTCGTGTGCGTCGCTGCCATGAAGGCAAGGCTTCAGCGAGCCGTAGTGTTCGCAGATTTGCTCGGCTGAGAGCGACTTTTTCCCAAGCCAAAAGTCGCGCTGCGCTTCGCTGCTTGCGAAGATGACATTCGCGAACCTTTCGATCTCCTGCCGGAGCGTTTTATCCGCCCCCTCGCGTACGCCCGACGTGCCGTCCCCCTCGCTACCTGCCACGGCAATCAGGATGTTGGCCCTTGCCCACGCATTATCGCGAAGCGCATCCCGCAGCCCGTCCAAATCCACCTTGAACTGCTCTGAGCCGTGTTCGAGCGCTTTCAGGTCTTCCTTGATCTTGCCGTCAGCCTTCTTGCCGAGGCGGATCAGGTCTTCGCGCGTGCAGGAATATGTGTCCCCGTGCGCCTTGAACACTAGACGCGAGAGAAAGCGCTTGAGTTCGGTCAGGTGATTGGGGTCCTCGGGGCTGACGAGCAAGTGTACGTTTACAAATCGGCCCTTTACGGTTGCGATATCAAAGCGCATCTCAATATTCGGGAAAACCAGTTCGGTGTCCGGGAGTCTCCCTGCCCGCTTGGCTTCCAGTACGCGCTCATACGTTTCCGTGCTGTAGTAGTCAGTGATGCCGATCGCGCGTAGTGCTGGCTTGGCGCTTTCCAGCTTCGCGAGGTAGTCATCCCACGCTTTCGTGCCCTTGAATTGATCGTTGAGCACCGTGCCAGGTGCATGCACATGCGGCTCCCAGCGCAGCCACTGCGCGCCTGAATTGGGCTGTGGGGGGTTCGTCTTGCTCATTTCCGTCTAAGAACTTGTCGCACCAAGCGCGATCTTAAATGATTGTGGGCACGTCCATGCCGTTTAGAGTTTTGTAATATACGGTAACGGGCAGTAGAAAGACTTGCAACCATTGTAACTTCATAGGAATACTGGAAGCAAAGCAAGCTCTCAAATTCGGCGTGAAGCCGCGGCAACCGCCCGAGTTTGCAGGAAGAGGCGTGATTGGCTGCGAGACGATGTCTTGAGCTAACGCCGCTCAAGTAGGTGGGCGATCCGGAAATCGGAGCCTCATCGCGGAAGAAAATCTCTGACAGAAATTTGTTTGCGGCGGTCCGCTCCCGATCTCGGGCATTGAATTAGCCGTACATCGAAATCATCGGTAATTCTCTGCGTGGGACTGCAACTGCATCTCGCATTCTCCATGGCGACACCCATTGATTTCTGGAGCAACGAGGTGTGCCGGTGCCATGGCTGCGAACGGAGACAAACCTTCGTTTGTTTCAAAGTGGCATCTAGTGGCTCGAGCATTTCTAGCGGGAGAGAAAGCCATTGAGCAACCAAGCCGATCTTGAAAAGAAAACCATCGAGGCGCTGGGGCATTATCGCAAAGCCCTCGCCGCGGTTGAGAGCCAGGAACAAGCGGAAGCTTCCGCGCAGCGAGCGCTGACGGGGTTGCTGCCCGATCTTGAATGCGCAATCCTCGAAGACTGTGCACCATCAGTCAAAGACAATCTGTTTCGAACTGGCTTGGTGGCGATCTCGCGTTCAAACGAAGCGTGGGACGCCTTGAGCAAGGCCACCACGACGTTGGAGGTGGCTCGCCAAGCCCTGGTCGCCCTGGAGCGGCAACTAGGATATATTCCAGGCGTATCGAACGTTGCGGCAAATTCCAGGTCCATCCGGCATAGCCCAAATAATGGTTCACGGATTTCAGGCCCAGAGCCGCGCTTGACTACTTGCTGCGTTCGTCGCCTCGCGTATCGCCGCGCTGGTCGGCGTTGACGCCCTGCTCCGCGTCGCGACGCCGGTTATCGGCAAGCTCCGAAAGCTCCCTCTTCAACACGTCCCGACGGGTTTCGACCGCGGGCATGTCTTTGACGAACTGACGAATCTGCCGTGCGAGCGCGTCATCGCGCGCCGTCCCAGAGCGCTGTAGCTCAGTTGCATAGTCGAGATATCGCTGCCGGATCGAGGCCTGACGTGACCGAATTCGGGCGTTCCAAGGTCGTTCGGTCGTCTTGCCACCCCTCACCTCGCGGAGTATTTCCTCCCGCGCCAGCCGGTCGACGTCAGGCGAAATTTTTCGTTTGCGCAAGGCTAGCACCGCCCCCCGATCGGCCTTTCGAACGCGCCCACGGGTTCGCCGCGGCGTTGCCTCCGCCGCGATTCCGCGAAGCCGAAGTTCGCCGGCAAATCGTTCGCGCCAGGCCTGAAGATCCGCCTTGCGGGGGTTTAGGCGCTTGCCGTCATGGCCCAAGGACCGAACGGTCAAGTGCACGTGGGGATGCTTGTCGTCGAGGTGCTGAACGAAGACGTAGTCGTGATTGTGTCCGAACGTCTCGTTCGCAAATGCCCGCGCCGAATCCTTGACAGCGATGGCATTGGTGCCAGCCGGCATCGACAGAATGATGTTGATCGAAAGCGATCCGTCGCGGCGGCGCTTGTTGTCGAGACCGGCATCATCCTCCCAGCGTTGCTGCAGGTCTTTCAATCCGGAACGACCTGTCAGTGCCGCGCCCTGCTCTGTTTCCGCATCGAGTTCACCGTTGCGGGTGATGTATGCTAGGTGCGACTTGAGATGCGCCACGCCCTTTGTGCGACCGGTGATCTTGACCATCACCTCTGGTGCGCGGCGCACGATGCGTTCGAGCTTTGCACGCATCGCCGGCGTAAGGCGACCGGGAGCGGCCGGATCGGGGGTATCCCACTCGGCCCGCCGTGGGCGCCGGTTGGGCGTTTCCCAGACATACGAGATCGGCGGGAGTTCGGTGGCCAGGTCGGTCGGCCGCGGCGAGCGGTGCCGGCTCATCGCCTTCCTTCCCAATAATCCGCGTTGCCATTCAACGCATTCCGCAATTGTGCGAGTTCCGTTTCAATAACCAATTTGGCCTCTTGAATTGCGAACAGATCGGGCTCAACCGCCTTGCGCTGCAGCACGCTAGTGTTTGCGGCGCGCGCGATCTGGTTGATGTTGCCACCGATGCGGTTGAGCTCGCGAACGATGGCGCGAAGCGCGGCATGCTCGTCCGGGGAATGCTGCACGGGCGATCCCAACCGCGAGCGCACCAGCGCGACGATCCAGCCGGTGCGGGTCATGCCACGCTGATGCGAAACTTCCGCGAGCTGCCGCATCTCGCTCTCTCGAAATCGCACGGTCACCTTCTCCGGCCGTCCGACCGGCAGCGTCAAGATGCGCCGCACTGGTGCACCTAGTGCGTCAGCAATAAGACGCCGCAGCAGCGCGGATTTGCCGCCCTGGGTCGCTGCGAGAACTGAGAACTCCGCCGCGACTTCGTCGGGGACGCGAAGCGAGATCAGAGCCATGCACTCCAATCCCAATCGCGATGTAATACATCGCTGGCGCGAAGCCTATCCTGCACTAGAAAAAGAAAAACCGTACCCCTCGGTGTTGGTTCAAACCAATACTCTTTGTGTTCAGGGCTCGCCTCGGCGAAGCGCTCGACGGGCCCTGCCCTCTCTGCCAATTTCCGCCCGCGGTCCCTCTTTGAACAGGTAGCCGTCGCGAACGCCGATCCGCCGGCAGCAAAGGAAACGAACACGCTAACTAACATCGGCGATGTGGACCGCGACTTTCCAGCAGCCTGCGGCCTCACTACAGCGCTATGGGGAGCGCGTTCGGCCTTCGGCTGCTGCGCTAACGCGCCATCCTTCGGATGGGAAAGTCGCTCCGTCGCCACACGCCGGTAGTCTGTCTCTGCGACTGCAAAGCTGTCAAACAAGTTCATCCGGGCAGGATCTCCTCAATCGTGAGTGCCGAGGCTGGAACCTCTTCTGCCTGCTCCGCACCATCGACCAACACCACCGCGTGACGGGAGCCTCGCGTCGCGAGCCGATCGACAACAAGCTGTCCGGCCCGGTTCTGATATCGAACCCTGATTGCCAGCGATGCTGCCGACGTCGATTGTGAAACGACGCGAGTTTTTGGCGTTTGATCCTCGGTTGCCGCCTCCCGGGCTTTCGCAGCGGGGCGGGGAAGAACTGCTTCCGGCAGGAGATCGCATCGTTCGGATCGGGGTGGCACGGTAGGCGATTGGTCCTGGGCATTGGCGCGGTCGGCCGCGACGCGTACGTCCCGGGTCAGTTGCCGAGCCTGCGCATCGGTGAAGCTGTCCTGCGTCGCACATAGCCGTTCGATCTCGGCGGGATGCCTGCGCCAGGCTTGGTAGAGTTCATAAAGAGCACGGATCGAACTGCCCTCAAGTCTCGCCCGGAGGAATTCCGGCATGCCCTGAACCGACGCGTAGCGCGACACCCAGTCTCTTGGCTTGCCGAGCTTGCGCGAGATATCTGCTTGGGTATCGCCGGCGCCCAACCGATCTGCGATGAATGCCGCGATCTCTGGCGCGCGCAAATCATCGCGCTGGATATTTTCGATCATCTGCGCATATCGATCCGGCAAGCCGACGTCTTGGACGAATGCGGGCAGTTCGCGCAGCCCCCCACGCTGCGCAGCGCGGTACCGGCGCGCACCCATGACGATGACGTATCGTCCAACCTCATTGGAACGGCGAAGCATGATGGGTTGCAGCACGCCATGTTCGCCAATCGATTGTGAAAGCTCCTCCAGTTCCTGTTCGCTGAAGTTGCGACGCGGTTGATCGGGGTCTTCGTCAATGCAGTCGATCGCGACCAGGAGCGGCCGCCCGGTTGCTGCGTTAGGGTTTGCAGCGGCGTCGACGAGCTCCTTAAAGCTGAGATCAAGCGTCATTGGTTGTCTCCTGATCGAGCCGTTCTGCGATCTTGGCGAGAACCGCGCGGATCTCTCGACCCGCTTCTTGCGCCGATCGGCGCTTCAAGCTCCAGACCGGCACCCGTTCTGCAACGGCTTCGGCATAGCCATCCCGTGCAACAATCTGGCCTGGGAACACGTACTTGCCCGCTTCGCGCAATAACTGCTCTAAGTGGGTTCGTTGACGAGGCGACTTGGTATTGAAGTTCGAAGGCAGCAGACCGAGGAATGTTGTGTCCTGGCGCCCGTACCGCCGTTGAACACCGATCACGGTCTGCATCAGGCCTTTGACGCCTTTTACGGAATAATCTTCCAGATAAATCGGTGCCAGCACATGAGAGGCGGCGACCAGGCATGCGACGCTGCGAAGGCCAAGCGACGGCGGGGTGTCGATCACGCAGATATCGAACCGTTCGGCGGCATCGGCGAGATTCTGTTGCAGGGTCATGACGGCGCCAGCATTGCCGCGATCAATATCCGTCAAGGAGCTGTCGGCCGGCGCCAACGTGATGCCGTTGTTTTCGCCAGCTACAACTCGGGTCGCCGGCTTGAAGAGATCGGCTGCCGAGGTCGACCCTGTGTGCTGCTTGAGCGTGTCTGTCGCGTTGCCCTGCGCATCAACATCGATCATCAGAACCCGGCGGCCAGCCTCCGCCATGAACCAGGCCAGATGCACAGCAAGGGTCGTCTTGCCGACGCCGCCCTTTTGATTGTTGATGACGATCGTGTTCATCGGGTGATCCTTGATGAAACTATCTGCGCCCGTTTCATCGATTTTCTCCTCCAACCGTGCCGCGCCTACCGGCACGATCTTGATGAAACCGGCCTCCTCTTCCCCGGGTGTTGGTTTGAACCAACACCCGCTATGGACCAGCACGTTCCGGACAATCTTGAAAACCCGGCACGAAATCGCCTGCCAGAAGAGTCAGGGTCGGCCGAGCCAAATGAAAGAAGGCGCCGAGTCGGAACCAGTTCACAACACTGGACAGTCGACAGTGGCGTCGACGGAAGACAACCGAAACCGGAAGCGCAGCCGCGCCCCCTGCCCTGTTGGTTTGAACCAACATGTTCTGGGGCTTGCGCCAGGTTGCGACGTCCGTAACGGCCGGAACGACGAAACAGAGCCGAAGCCGCGAGACGCGGGCGAGCGCAGCGAGGCATCCGGCCGAAGGCAAACAATTTTGTCAGAGAAGGGCGAGCGCTAAGGAATCCAGCGGAGCCCCGCTTGCGGACGGATCCGGCACGCGAAAAATCTTCTCCAGCGGTCGACCGAGCCGTCGGCGGCCATAGGTATCCAGCCGTGCGACCGGGAGCGACAGCTCGAGCCGAGAAGGACCGCCTGATCGCCGTCTTCACCGGCTCGCATGAGATCGGCAACATCGCCTGCTTGCGCCGAACGACATCGCTGTCCCACCCTGAGGCCGGAACCCATCCTTTTCGCCTTCCTCCACCGCTCAAGCTCGTCGCTTTTCGTGGAGCCGGGAATTGATCTGCGACATCAGGATCGGCCCAAGGGAAAATTCCCCGACCTCCGCTTTTCGTGTCAGTCCGCGCAAGTAGCCGCCAGCTGATCTGACCGTGGTTCCACGCTGCAGGATGCACGCGACGACGACCGCCGCTTGCATTTCGCCCAGGACGGCTTGCGCCTCCTCCCAGGCGCTCGGACTGACCCCCAGCATCGATCTTACAACGGCCGCGGTGGCCAGGAAATCGCGCCAGTTTGAAATCGCGCCCTTTGCATAATCGACGATGTCCGGGCATGCACTCAGGACCATTCCCAACGGATACGAACCTTCCGCGACTCGCGAGGGTTGAAGTTTTGGCTCAGCTCTCCCCGCCCTGCCTGCTTGGAGGCTAGGTTCAAGTTCAATAGGGGCATCTGTATTTGAATTCTGTATGTGGCGCTCAGACTGGGACTCATTGGCGCTCTGATTCTTGGATTTGATGTGTGCCTCCAAGAGATTGAGCACGTCGTCGGCGAGTTGAGACAAGTCGTCGGCGATCGGCTCGAGCTGCTGACGCGTAGCGGTCCTCGGAATCTGGGCTAGCATTGCCCTGAAGACGGCGTGGACTTCTTGCCAGTCGGCCGGCCCCTGCCCTCCCCTGCGCGTCGGGACGCCTTCCTCGATGCCGGTGGCAATCATCTTGGCGATGTCGCGCCGGCACAACGTGATGCGCTCGCGCACAAGCTTGAGTGCGCGAGCCTCTGCTTCAATGTCGGCCGCCAGGTGCTCAAACTCTTCTGACCGCACGACGAGCGGTGACAGATCGAAGCCGAAGGCAAGCTCGATTTCGCCGGCGCTGCTTTTCCGCGCGTAGCGTTTGCCGTTTGGGCTATCGCGCCGAATGATCAACCCAGCGTCGACCAGGACGGCCAGGTGGCGGCGTAATGTCGAGGCGGGCATGCCGTGCGCCCGCATCGTCAGCTTGTCGTTGGACGGAAAGACGATGAGGTCGTCCTCCCCTGTCAGGGCCGTCTCCGGATGGAAGGTCAAAAGCGCGTTCAACACGGAAAGCGAGCGCTCCGACACCCCAAGGCGTGGCCGCGCCGTACAGATGGCGTGGAAAACATTCCATTTGTGCACGACCTTTTCAGGGGGGCGCGCCGTAGCTCCCATTTGGCTTGCCACATGGGCGAGCGTCAGTGATCGCCGCCCGAAGGGCGTCGTTGGAGAGTGTGACTGCATGTCTTTGCCTCATGCGGGCAAAGGAAATCGGCTCGCCAAAACGACGCCGTCTCTCACGAGACACTTGACTGCGATTCGCGGAAGTGATTCTCTGTCAGTCGCCAAACTAGACAAGAGAGGGCTTCCGGACGGAAACGTTTGGGGGCCTTTTCTTTTGCCGCTATGGATCCTTTCTCAATTGCGGGAACGCGGTTTACGCATCGGCGCGGCGTCGAAACGCAGCGTAGATCTCCGGTAGTTGTTCGACGAGGTATGCGCCAAAAGCCGGCGCTGATTTCTCCTCAATCGTGAACTGAAGGCGGTCCCTTCCCTGCACGACCTGTGCGAGTGGGGTGCCGGTATCTGCCTTGACGACCTGCCTGGTCGCCTTTGCCTGACGAGGCGACAGCGCCTTAAGAACGCGAGCGAACCTTGTGTCACTTTCGAGGGCGTCGAACCCGGTCACGGCAATCGCCTGGCGCCACCTGTCACCGGTCTTTGTCAGAAGTTCTGCCAATTGCTCCCATCGGGGACGGCCGACCTTCGGCGCAGGCCCGATCGCTACTATGAGCTCCTCGGGAACGCTGCGTGCGACCGTGATCATGGTCGAAAGATTGCCCTTATGGACTGCGAGGGCAGCCGTTAACGCTGAGCGAGCGAAGCCGTGGTCCTCCAACCGTGCCGCAAACAACGCACGCTCGATGAAAGACAGGTCCCGCCGTTCGAGGTTCTCCCGCCCCTGAGCGACGACGAGTTGTTCGTCAGTCAGATGTTTGACGATGGCATTGACCGGTCTGCCGAGGCGCTGCAGCGCCTCTAGCCGCCGATGCCCATAGGCAACTTGGTAGCGACCCTCCGTTTGAGAGCTCGGCCTCACTAGGATGGGTACTTGTTGTCCGTGTTCGGCAATGCTGGCCTGGAAGGCCTCGAACTCTGCGGCTTTCGCGTCGTCCAACCGGTCGCGGATGAATGATGGGTCGATCAGCGCGGGATCAAGTTGGACAACGTGGTCGCCGCCAGCCAGTTGCTCGCGCAACGCTCGTGCTTCGTCGGCTTCCTGCGACAAGCTCTGCAGCGAAAGCCCCATAGCTTTGAGTGATCCCGACTTGACCGGCGTCCGAGTTTGCCGGTCTTCGAGGGATGGCTGCGTGGTGATCGGCGCCATCATGGCTTTGAGCGCGTCTCGTCGCTTGTTCACACCACCCTCCCCCATGCCTCTTTGACAAGAATCTCGATTTCAGCATGCGCACCGTTGAGTGACTCAAGTGCGCGGTCGTAGGTGCTACGAACAAAATTCTCGCGGCCAACTTCGTACAGCGTCTGCTTAGTTAGTCCTGCGTCCGAGATGGCAGTGGATTTCAGAATGGCCGTCGTCAGTACGCGCTCGCCGAATAGACTGCGCATCAGCCCAACTATCTGGCCTTGGGGGCCGTCGGTCGGCTCGAAGCGAGTAATCACGTAACGAAAAAAGTCATAGTCGGCGTCGCCACCGGCCTGCTCGACGACATCGAGGAGGCTAGCGGTCATGTGCAAAAACTGCGACATCGACGCGACATCGAGCATTTGAGGATGGATCGTTACCAGTACGCTACGAGCAGCACACAGCGCCGAGAGCGTGAGGAACCCAAGGGAAGGCGGGCAGTCCAGAATCACCACGTCGTAGTGGTCCTCGACGGACGCGAGCGCGGTTGCGATCCGCGAGAAGAACATCCGCTCGGAGCCGCGGTTGCGCTCCGCCAAAACTTTGGGCGTATCGTGCTCGAACTCCTGCAGCTCGAGGTTCCCAGGAACGATATCGAGGCCGGCGAAATAGGTTTTTCGAATGATGTCAGAAAGCGGGCGACGAGCCTCGTCGTAGCGGATCGCGCCGTATAACGTTTCGTTGTCTTGAAGGTCGAATTCGGGTTGGAGGCCGAACAGCGCCGAGAGCGAGGCCTGCGGATCCAGATCAATCGCCAGCGTCCGATAGCCCTTCATGGCAAAGTATTGAGCGACGTGAGCGGCGGTAGTTGTTTTGCCGGAGCCGCCTTTGAAATTGGTAACAGCGATGACCTGGAGATGCTCACCCTCTCGGCGATTCGGGGAGTAGCTCTGTTTGGTCTTAGCAAGCGTCCGACGAATCTCGTGGACCTGCTCCAACGAAAACAGGCGGCGCCCACGCGCCGTCTTCTCGGCCTCGGGGGCGTCACCTGCAAGCGACAGATGGCGGATATATGCGTCGGTAACTCCAATGAGTTTCGCCGCTTCTCCGGAGCTGAATTTGCGCAGCTCTTTGAGCGACGACGGGGGGAACGCTCGCAGCCGCAACTCCTTGAGCTGAGCGCTGAGAAGGTCGGCATCGGCTTCGACAAGTCGCGTCAGTGACCGGACTTTTTTCCCGGTGCGGTGACTGGCGTCATTTTCTGCTAGAGCCGTCATATACGCTTGGTATCCGAATTATCCATGTTGAGCGTAAATTCGGCGACTTTTCCGAGTCGGTCAAGCAAATAAGGGTTAACGGAAATTAACCACTTGGCTAGCGGGATGGGGTGTTCTCAGCTGAGAACTTTCCGGGCCGTAGCCTGGTGTTCTCAGCTGAGAACATCTTATGCGGGTTCACCACGATGCCAACCCAAGGGTGCCCACCATCCATCAGAGGATCAGGCGTACGGCTCTCCCGAAGGACCGCTCCGCCTCGTTGTAGTAGCTCGCTGCCTGTTGCACCGAGCGGTGCTGCGATTGCTGCATCGCCTCGGGCAGGGCCACGCCCTGGCGCGCGGCCTCGGTCAAATAGCCGGACCTCAACCCGTGCGCCGAAAACTCCCCCGCCTCCAAGCCAGCCAGCGCGCAGCGCCGTTTCACGATCAGATTGATCGACTGCGGCGTCAGTGCCCGCTCCTCCACTGCCTCCCAACGGTCGATCGCGCGGAAGATCGGCCCCTTGCTGATGTCGGCCCGTTCGAGCCATTCGCGCAGCGCCTCGACCGGCGGCCCGACCAGCAGCACCCTGCCCGCCTCGTCTGCTTGGCCGGTCTTGGTGCGGCCGAGCTGAATCGCCACGCACGGCAGCATCTCGGATTTTGGGTCCTGCGGATTAAGCGGGACCGGCGGTTCGTCGCTGAGCTGCTCGACCCGCAGCCGCGCCACCTCGCTGCGCCGGCGCCCGCCGGAGGCGAAGGCAAGCAGCAGGATCGCCAGATCGCGGGTATCGACGAGACGGTCGGACCGGCAGGTGGCGAGCAGCCGGTCGAGCACGTCGCGCGTGACGGCCCGCTTGCTCTTGCGCTGCCGCGGTCGGGTGCTGGCGCGGACCGCCAGCCTCACCGCCGTGCGAAGGCTGGGCGCCTGAAACGGACCCTCCTGCCCTTTCCAGCGATGCAGCGTGCCCCAATTCGCCAGCCGGCGCTTGACGGTCGATGGCGCATGCGGACCATCAGTCCGAAGCAGCAAGGCCTCCCGCAGCTCAGCTGCGACCTCGGCTGGCATCCCGTGTTGCGGGTCGGTTTCGCGCTCGGCCGGATCCCAGAGGTGATGCGCCACGTATTTCAGGGCCAAGCTTTCCGGCGCCGGCCACGGCAGCGGCGCGCCGGTCGCGGCTTTCGCCCAACCCTCAAGGTAGGCCAGATCGGACGCCAGCGCCCGCAGGGTGTTCTCGCCCATGCCCTCGCGCGCGAGATGCTTCAGCATTGCGACGTCGTCGTCGGTCAGGAGCTCGGCGAGCCGGTCGCGCCGCTCCATCGGCAGGATGGCCGAGAGCGCGTCGAGCTGCAGTGCCCGCCGAGTTTCGGGGTCGGAGACCAGCGCGCCGGAGGTGATGTCGTCCATGCTCGGCGCTCCCTCAGAAACCGTAGGCGCGATCCGCCCAGCGCAACAGTACGCGGGCGTCGTAGTCGGACAGGCGCACGCGCTGCGCCTTCAGGCCTTGCGCGATCGTCAGGCCGACATCGGGGTCGACCCAGTGGCCGTGGGTCATCAGGAAGAACCAGCCGAAGGGCAGGCCGACCTCGCGGTCAACGGCCTCGATCCGGTCCATCAGCAGATGAACCGAGACATCCGGCGTCATCAGCAGCCGCTCTTTCGGCGGCTGCAAGGGACGGGGGATAAAGCCGACTTCGCGCTCGCCCCTGTGGGTGTAGTCGCGGATATCGAGCGCCCAATGCGCGAAGACCCGCTGCGATCTCGCGCTCGATTCCTCCCAGTCCTGAAAGAACCGCAGTTCGCGCGGCACAAAATCGAAAAACTCCGGAACCGCCTCCAGGAACGGCGTCTCGCGCGTTCCGCCCGGCTCGACCTCGCGAATCACCCGCCGTTCGAGCTCCGGCCGCTTGGCCTCCCGCTTCTCATGCTCGACACGGCCACAGCGATCCAGAAAACTCCGAACGTGGACCACCGCGCCGCCGGCGCGGCCGAGCAGGCGATACACCGGACCGGCGAGGCGATCCGAGTCAGGGAGCTGAACGGTGCGAGGCCAGCTCGGATCGAGCAGTTCCTCTTCGCCAAACGGGCGGTAGTTGGGATTGACGATCGGACCGGCGCGCCATTCGATTTCGCGACCGAGCGCGATCTGAACGTAATCGGCCACGCCCGGCCCGGTCGGCGCTGACACGAACACGCTCGTCCCGCGCCACTCGGTGATCTGCAGATCGGTCTCCTTCAGCCGCTTCCAGACCGCCGTCACATCGCCGTTTTCCCTGGCGAGCTCGGCCGTCATCCACGGCCGCAATTCGCCGAGCCGCGTGCCGTCGGGACGAAGCACCGATCGGGTATCGCGCCAGTAATCGTCGTCGATCGGCGCGATGCCGAACGCAAAGCCCGGAAACGCCGCGGTGAGGGCTGGGACCAAGTCCGTATCTGCCGAGGCCGGATCGAGTCCGGCGAGGACCGTTTCGAGCGAGGCGGCATCGGGGAGGCGGGCAGGGGCGGTCATCCCGGCGAACTCTCATCGGTCCAGGGGTTGAACAGCGGCAGGCCAAGGGGCGCAAAATCCTTCGTGTTGCGGGTCGCGAGCACGAGCTCACGGTCAATGGCAGTCGCCGCGAAAGATCCGTCCATGACGGAGAGCGCAAAACCGCCCCTGCGGGCCTGCGCCATGATATCGCCCCAACGCTCGGCGATCGCCGGATCGATCGGCAAAATTCGCCCGGAGAAGCGCGCCGGCAGATCGACCGCCAGCCAGGCGGCAAGGGCGGCACGGCGCCGGCCGTCCTCCATCAAAGCGATGCCGCGCTTGAGCTCGGCGATCGACGCCACACTGATGAAGGCCCGATCCTCGTCGATCGTATCGAGCCAGGCGAGCACCTTGGGCTCGGGCGCCGGCCGCCTGACTTCTGACAGGACATTGGTGTCGAGCAGAACCTTCATGGCTCGAGGTCACGCGGCTGATCGCGGACCCGATCGAGATCGAGATCGGCATCCCGCAGCGGCGACGTCAGCAGGAACTCGGCAAGCGTACCTTTGCGGACGGTCTTTCGCGCCCATTCCTCGGCCGAGACGATGACGACGCTCGGCTTGCCGTGGCGGGTAATGATCTGAGGATCGGTTTGAGCCCGCTCGATCACCTCGGATAACCGCGCCTTGGCGCCGGCCACGGTCCAATGGCCCGAACCGGGCGCGGGGGACTTTTGGGATGCGGTCACGGCTTGCTCATATGACTATAATGACTAATGTGACTATATGCGACCTCAAAGCGATTTTCAATGTGTCTCCGTATAGCAACTGGCGAGGTTCACCTCCTGCCGCCGGGCTGCTATTGTAGGCAACCGAAAGGAGGGGTGCGTCATGGCCTTCCAAACAGACAAGCTGAAGACCGCCCCAACGCCCGAAGCCGCCGAGGCAACCGACCCGTACCAGGCGGTCGAAGCCAGCGAGACGGAGCCCAGTTTCGAATATCTCGATGCCGAGCTTGCGTCTGTGGTCGAGGTTAGCGTCGACTTCGCCCGAAAACTTCGGGCGCGCGGCGGTTCCACCAGGGGACGGCCGGCCGACAAGGCGTTTCGCGACAGCCTGTTCGACGATTCCTGACCGCGATCGCGCCCACCCGCGGATCGCCGGCGCCAAAATCCGACCGAAAGGGGAGGGCACTGTTTCTTCCAGAGGAGGGGAGGGGCTGCCACGGGACGCACTCTCTCGTCGATTTCAGCCGTCGATTTCAGCCCGGCCGAGGCCTTCGGTCCGGCTTCCGGGGGCCCAGAATCGCTGATTTGCGCCATGCCGTCCATCACTATCGATAAGCAGTCGTTATCGATAGTGACACACGTCGTGTGCCAGACCTCGCTATGACGGAAACCAAAGCTGTGTTAGCTTCCGTTTCGCCGCTTCCTGTTAAGGTTATCAAGACCTTGCCGTCCAGCTACAAAATCCCCGATCCGCTGCCCTGGGCCCAGCTCGCCGGCCCGCTCGCCGGCGCTGAGGATGCTATCGCCCGCCTCGACGAGCGACTGGCCAAAAGCCCAATCCGTGACGGCGCGATCAGTCGGATGCACTTCGCCGACGCTTGCGCCAGTCTGTGGCTCGACGGCGAACTTGTCCACCTCGACGACCTCGTACTCCACGACGCCGGCATGGACGTCCGCGCCCCGACCCATGAGCTGACCCGAGCTCATGCCGTGCTGCGCGCCCGTCGGCGCATCGCCGAGGCGAAGCCCGATTGGGCGCTGTCAGTTGCCGGGCTCGCTGGCCTCCGCGGCCGGAGCGAGCGAGAGGAGGGGACGGGCAACCGGAAGGAAGTTGAGGAAAGTCTTGGGGTCGACGAGGACGCGGAGCGGGAGGAGGTGGGTTTCGAAGGGCCGCTTGGCGCCATCAACACCGATCCCCATCTGGCCGCCGCCTTCGCCGCGGTCGACACCGCGAACGCCAGGGCGGAGCGCAGGCTTGCCGACGAGGCGCGGTCGCGGCCGGAGCGGGATTCCCTCGTCTACGATCCCGACTGGGACGAGGACGGCCGCCTCGACGACTGGCGCGCCGTCGTCGACGAGACCCGCACGCTGCCGCCCACCCTGGCGGCGGCGATCGCCGCGGATGCCTGGGACGCGATCGAACCGCTCGAGCACACGCCTTGGCTCGGCCGCCTGCTCGCAGCTGGCGTGTTGCGCGCGCGCGGCAAGACACGCTGGCATCTGCCGTGCCTACATGCCGGCCTG